>CAWKOB010000001.1:0-369736 GCA_963851135.1 uncultured Acidobacteriota bacterium
CTATCAGGCTCCGGCCGGCGCACCCAAAATCGACGCCAAGGCCGTGCTGGACGAGATGCTGGCCAAGCGCAACCAGGGCCGCAAGCAGCCGGGAAGCTGGATCGGCGACGCGATTTACGGCGTCAACGACGGCCTGGGCGCCATCTTCGGCATCGTCTCCGGCGTCTCCGGAGCTACCGCCGGAAACAGCAAATACGTTCTCCTTGCAGGCCTCTCCGGCATGATTGCTTCGGCGCTTTCCATGGGCTCCGGCGCCTATCTGGCTGCCAAGAGCGAGCGCGAGATCTACCAGGCCGAGCTGGCCCGCGAGCGCGAGGCCATCCGCATGAATCCCGCCGAAGCCCGCGAGCTGCTCGCCCTCTACTACCAGGTGAAGGGCCTGCCCGAAGTGGACGCCCTGCACATGGTGAACCACATTGCCAGCGATCCCGACCAGTTGCTCCGCGCGCTTTCCAGCGAACGCCTTGGATCGAGCGAGGAGTCCCTGTCGAATCCCATGGTTTCGGCCAGTTCCGGGGCGCTCTCCACGGCGGTCGGCGCCATCATTCCCGTCATTCCCTTCTTCTTCCTGCAAGGCGTGCCGGCGGTGATTGCCGCGGCCGTCGTTTCGCTGGCGGCGCACTTTGCCGTGGGCGCGGCCAAAAGCCTCATCACCGTCCGCTCGTGGTGGTCCTCCGGCCTGGAGATGACGCTTGTGGGCGCGATTGAAGGCGCCGTCACTTACGGGATCGGCATCCTGCTGGGCAAAGGCGGCATGTAAATGGGAGGACTGATCCCGCTTGGCGATGCCTCGCGCCCGGCGCGCCGCGCCACAGCCATTACGATGCTGATCATCGCAATCAACGTCTTTGTGTTTTTTCTGGAGCTGAACGGCGGCAACCGCTTTGTGTACGCGTGGTCGGCCGTTCCCTACCGCATCACCCACGGCCACGGGACCATTACTCTGCTGACTTCAATGTTCATGCATGCCGGATTCCTGCACATCATCGGCAACATGATCTACCTATGGGCGTTTGGGCCGGCCAGTGAGCAGGCGATGGGATCGCTTCGTTTTACCCTCTTCTATTTGGCCAGCGGCCTGGTGGCGATGTTCGCGCAGGTGGCAGCCGATCCGTTCTCGCAAATCCCTTGCCTGGGCGCCAGCGGGGCCATTGCCGCAGTCATGGGAGCGTTTATCGTGACATTTCCCCGCGACCGCATCCGCACCTTGCTGTTCTTCCTGATCTTCTTCCGCGTGACGTACATTCCCGCGGCGCTGCTGATCGGGTTCTGGTTCCTGATTCAACTGTTCAATGCGGGCTCGGTGGCCCAGGTACGCACCGGCGGCGTGGCTTACCTGGCGCATATCGCCGGATTTTTGTTTGGGGTGATCCTGGGGCGGTTGCTCAAAAAGCCGCAGCGGGTCAATTACTCGGGCAGCCCCTGGTGAGCCGGGCAAGATAGCGACGAGGATTACTGTCCGACGGGTAACCGGTAGACATCGATGCCCATCTTCGCGCTGCTAATGTACACGGTCGTCGAGAGAATCTTCGTACCCTGCGATGCTGCGCCTTTGGCGACAATAGCGAGTTTCCCCAGCTGGTTACTCTGGCTGATAAATGTCGCCAGATTGCGCGCCTGCGTAGTGTCGAAGGTGAGCGCGGTCAACTGCTCAAAGTTGAGCTGTTCCGCGCTGGTCAATGTCGCTGCCAAATCCTGCGTGGAGAGGTTTCCCGCAACCGGAAAAGTGACAACCATCGTCTCCTCCTATTTCACGTCTGCCGCGGCCACAGCCCGACTCAATTTCGTGAGCTTGTCGTTATCGTTGCTCGCATCAGCCATCGCCTTGCGTAAATCGGCCAGCAGCGCGGCGCTATTCTCATCGGCCGCAGGTGTGTAGCCCGCATCGGTCAGAATTCTGCGCAACGTGGCCTCGGCCGCCCTTGCCGCGTCCGTCCCGTTTACGGAGGCGGCCAGTTTGTCGTAGGCGCCGCGGATATCCACGGCCGCCCGGGCCTGCTCCGCCCGCTTGCCAAAGCGAATCCCTTGCAGCTCAAGAAATCGTTCGTCGCTGCGAAAGTCACTCGGAGCATATAAGGACCTTGCGTTGAAGTTGAGTGTCAGGAAGAAAAGAATAACAAGCAGGGTGGGGAACCCCATGACGAACCAGACAAAGACGTGCTGGAGATCTTTGTTAACCGTAGCAAGAGCGACAGTTCCTGCGACTTCTGACAATCCGGCGAATAACGCGATAATCGTAAGGGGGTTTTGAATCCCCTTGATCTTCTCTAGCATTTTGACGGTGCCTAGCCTATTGAAATCATAGCCCGGCTCGGACAGTCCACTAGGGATTCGGAAGCCGATACACGTCCACATCCGTCTCTGCCCCGCTGATGTACACGGTCGGCGAGAGAATCTTCGTGCCCTGCGACGCGGCGCCTTTTGCAACAATCGCAAGCTTGCCCAGTTGATCGTCGTCATTCACAAATGTGGCCAAGTTCTGCGGGCTTCCTCCTCGTGTGTCCACCGTCAGCGTCGTCAACCGCGTAAATGCCTGCTCGTTCCGCGTCAGCGTTGCCGCCAGATCCGCCATAGACAGGTTCCCTGCCACTGGAATCGTTCCAACCATGCGTACCTCCTGAATCAATTGATCTTGACCGCTGAGACAGCGTTGTATAGATCCGTCAGCTTGCCATTGTCCGTCGCGGCATTGATGATCGCCTGGCGAAAGGTCTTGAGAAGATCGTCAAGCGACTCCCCCTCGGGCGCTGGATAGTCTGCGGCCTTCAGAATCTCCGCAGCCTTTTGCCTTGCCGCGTCCGCCGTCGACGAATCCTGTCCCATCTTCTTCAACTTCTCGTAAGCAGTGCGGTTCGCCGTCTCCATGTCAGCCTGCGCCGGAGTGGACGAGGTCAGCGACCTGATCGTCTGGTTGAGGTTATCAGCCGCAGCCACGGCCTGTTTCCCTGACGCCGATGCAATTTCCACCATCGCCGAAGGCACCGTCCCCGCATAGTAGAAATCGACTAGGTCCACCCAGACCGCGTCCCACGGATACTTCGTCACGTCGAGCTTGTCCAGGTTCTTGATCAGTTGCGCCTGCTTCGTCTTACGAGATGCCCGCATCTGCGAAATGATCGCCTCAGTGGTCTTCTGCTGAAAGAAATTCTTGTCGTAAGAGGTCCACGTCCCCTGAAAAGCAGTTCCCGTCGCGGCCAGGATGTCCTTCACATCGCTCGCGCCCACCACCGTCGTGGCAGCCGTCAGTCCGAGCATGGTTGCGTCCGCCAAAGTCGATTGGGTGGCGCGGCTGGAGGACAGCTTCATCTCAAAGCTGCCATAGCTGGACTCAATATCGGCCATGACTCGGTAAGCCATCTCATTGCGAAGATCGAGCGCGCCTTTTAAGTCGCCGCTCGCGACGTCGTTGCGATATTTACCTAAGTTGGATTTAAATTCATCGACCGGGTACGCTGAAATCGACGGCGCGCCCAGTTCTTTCGGCATCTTCGGGCCCATGTTGGATGCGCAACCACACGCCAGCAAGGGCAGTAAGCATAGGGCCGCGAACTTAAGCTCGCGAATGCGAACATTTGGCATGGTATCTGGCTCTTTTCTATGTGGGGAAAAAGTAAGTCAGGGCTGCTCTCAAACTATGCGATGCTTCCGGCGCGGTAGTCAAGCTGGAATGCACGCTCTTGCTCCGAGATGCCCGGGACTGTTGGCTGTCGCCTGATAGCTGCTTTCACACTTTTTGCGTGCGCTGCACGGAGCGCACTCCCGGCACCCTCCGGAGCGCCAGAACCATCTTGTTCAGATGGCTCAAGTCCTCAGCCTCCACCACGAACTCCACCGCTGTCTCGCCCACCGCGTCGCGCTTGGTGTCCACGGAGCGAATGTTGGTGTCGTCGTCGGAGATGACTGCGGTCAGCTCCTTCAGCATTCCCTGGCGATCGTCGCAGAACACCGTGATTTTGACCGGGTAGCGTAGCGGGCGGCCGGCTTCGTCGCCCACGCGCGACCACTCCACAGCGATGCGCCGGTCGCTTTCGTAGAGCAGGTTCTGCACGTTGGGGCAGCTCCGCGAATGTACGGCTACGCCCTTGCCCCGGGTCACGTAGCCCACGATGGCCTCGCCGCGGATGGGGTTGCAACATCGCGCGCGGTACACCAGCAGGTCGTCTTGCCCTTCCACCTGGAGCGACTCCGACCCCGCCAGGTGCAGCTTGCGCACGGCATCCGACATGCCGCCTTCCGTGTCCGCCCTGGCCGGTTCCTCTTCCGCGGCTGCCTTCACATAGCCCGGCGCCAGTTTGTTCAGTACCTGGTGCGCCGTGTGCTTGCCCTGGCCCAGAGTGGCCAGCAGGTCCGCGGCGGTCGCCACGCCATATTCGCCAGCGACGCGGCCCAGGTCCTGGTCGTCGATCTGGCTCATCGGCACTTTGTATTTGCGCGCTTCCTTCTCCAGCAGCTTGCGCCCGATCTCCACCGCGCGCCGCCGGGTGTCTTCGTTGAGCCAGTGCTTGATCTTGTTTCGCGCGCGCGGGCTTTTTACAAAACCGAGCCAGTCGCGGCTGGGCTTGTGCTCCTTTTGCGTGACAATCTCTACCACGTCGCCGGTGCGCAGCTTGGTCCGGAGCGGCACCATGCGCCCATTTACCTTGGCGCCCACGCAGGTGTGGCCCACCTCGGTGTGAACCGTGTAAGCAAAGTCCACAGGCGTCCCATCGGAAGGCACCACCACAACCTTTCCCTTGGGCGTGAAGGTGTACACCTCTTCCGGGTAGAGATCCATCTTGAGGCTGGAGAGGAATTCGTTGGGATCGACCATCTCCTTCTGCCACTCCACAAGCTGGCGGATCCACTTCAGCCGCTCCTCGTCGCGCGCGGTAATCGCTCCCTCGCCCGCCTTGTACTTCCAGTGCGCCGCTATGCCTTCTTCCGCGATGCGGTGCATCTCCTCGGTGCGGATCTGCACCTCGAACTGGTTCCCGCTGTCCCCCATCACTGTGGTGTGCAGGGACTGGTATCCGTTGGCCCGCGGAATGGCGATGAAGTCCTTGATGCGGCCCGGAACCGGCCGCCACAGAGCGTGGATGAGGCCGAACACCGCGTAACAGGCGGCCACATCCTGGGTGACAACCCGGATGGCCAGAAAGTCGTGCACGCGATCGAAGGAGCTTTTGGTCCGCTCGATCTTCTGGTAGATGGAAAACAGCCGCTTGATTCTCCACTCCACCCGCGCCTGGATGTTGTTTTCCCTGAGTTGCTCCGCCAGCATGTCTTCCACGCCGCGCAGAAACTGCTCGCCCTCCTGCCGCCGCGTCTCCACACCTTCCGCAATGCGCTCGTAGCTCACCGGATCGGTGTAGCGGAAGGCCAGGTCTTCAAGCTCGCCGCGCACCTTGCCCATGCCCAGCCGATGCGCCAGGGGTGCGTAGATGTCCATGGTTTCCCGCGCGATCATGTCCTGCCGATCCGGCCTCAGGTGCTCCAGCGTGCGCATGTTGTGCAGCCGGTCAGCCAGCTTGATCAGCACCACGCGCACATCCGTGACCATGGCCAGCAACATCTTGCGCACGTTCTCCGCCTGCCGGTCCTCGCGGTTGGCAAACTGGATCTTGTCGATCTTGGTGACGCCTTCGACGATGTGCGCCACCTGCTCGCCAAATTTCGCGCCGATCTCCGCGCTGGTCGCCGGCGTGTCCTCCACGGCGTCGTGCAGCAGTGCCGCCGCAATGGCGGTCGCGTCCAGCTTCATCTCCGCCAGAACCTCGGCGACTTCCAGGGGATGGATGATGTAGGGTTCGCCGGAGGCGCGCATCTGGCCGGCGTGGTGAAAGGCGCAAAACTCCCAGGCGCGGCGGATCAGGGAAACGTCTTCATTTGGGCGATTTGAAAGCACGTGCTTGAGCAGCGCCTCAAACCGAATGTCGATCTCGGCCTGGGTGATGACAGGCTTGTCTGGCGCTTTGTCTTGTGGAATGTGGGAGTTGGAGGACTCCTGTTCCGCGAGGTCCGGGGCGCCCACCGGTCCTTCAATCCCTCTTTCCAGGACTGGGCTTACGGTTTCGCTCTCCGGCACGGTCGCCATGCTTCATTATAGGCCGGTTATGCTGAAAGAACCTCAGGCCCTCTCATCTTGTTGTAAGAGGTCTGAAATCCAAGGGATCGGCCACCCTTGAATTCGTTCTCCAAGTGAGGGATGCTGGGGCTCGCGGCATCAATGCTGCTTCCCGGACGGGTGGAAGCGTGATTCAGCCACGGACGGGCCGAGCCTGCCGGCCGGCGAGTCGCTCGACCTCAGCGGGTATCTGGAGCGGAGGTTCGGTGGTGTCCTCCGGCGATGAACCGGCGCTGATGGTAGAGGCGCGCAGAGCCGCAAGGCTCTCCAATTCCTGCAAAGGCTGGCGAAAGACACTTTCAAACTGGCGCGCCGCCAGAAGGGCAATCTGCTCCAAAGGAGGCAGGGACTCCAGATCCGTGACCTCGCACGCCAGGCTGGTTACGGGCTTATCGGTAATCCCGCAGGGGTTGATGAGCCGGAAATAGCTCAGATCGGTGGCGACATTGAAAGCGAATCCGTGGGAGGTGATGCCGCGGGAGACGTGGATGCCGATGGCGCCGATCTTGCGCGGGCCTGCCGGCGCTTTCCCGGAAGAGATTGTCTCCCCAGCAAGGCCGCACCACACGCCGGTGAGGCCCGCAATGCGTCCGGCGCGCACGCCATAGACGGCGCAGAGCCGGATGAGCGCCTCCTCCATCTGGCGGACGAAATCCACTGGACCCATGCGTCCGCCGGATGGATTCTCAAGCGAGCGCAGATCGAAGATGGGGTAGCCGATGAGCTGACCGGGGCCGTGATAGGTCACGTCGCCGCCACGGCTGATGGCGTGAAGGGTAACGCCGCGGGATCGGAGCAGTTCATCGGATGCGAGCACGTTGGCGCGGTTGGCGTGGCGGCCCAGCGTGAGCACCGGGGGATGCTCGAGCAGAAGAAGCACGTTGCCGATGCGGCCGTCGCGGCGAAGTTCCACCAACTCCTCCTGGAGGCGGAGAGATTCGTCGTAGGCAACGCGGCCGAGATAGAGGTACTGGATCATGACTCTCTCTCGATTGTAGAAAGGGCCGCGGAAGGTTGTCGCGCGAGGGCGCGCAGGATGCGGTTCACGCCCGGAAGATACCGGCGAAAGCCGACCGGTGACGCGAGTAAACGAGAATCCAGAGGATGGCAACAACGATCCCGGATGCAAGCGCCATGTGCGTCAGGAGCGTGCCGGTGAGCAGAATGTTGACGATGACCGGCGCCAGAAGGCACAGGCCCAGCGGCACGTAGCGATTGATCAGAAGCAGAATCCCGCCCGCAACTTCAAATGCCCCCACCGCCCAGATGTAGTGACTGGCGAACATGGCTCCCATGAACTGGCCGGCTGCGCCCGGCGGCAGTCCCCCTTGGGGAATGAATGGGTAGAACTTGTCCAATCCGAAAACGAGAAAAACCAGGCCCAGCAGGATGCGGGCGATGAGTGCGACGATTTTCATTGGTGATTCTCCCTGGAAGAGTGGCGCCGAGCTGGCTGAAATCGAGGAAGCGGCCTTTTTGCGCGGCTGCTGGGTGAATAGATTGAGTGAGAAGCGGCCTGGATGCAAAGGTTTTTTTGGCATCGGAGGTAAACTTGGAGGCACGGGGAGAACGCGATGCGACCGTCTGAAGTTCTGCCGCTGCACAGGGAGACGATCCGCCGGCTGGTGGCCGATGCGGGAATGGCGAACCCACGTGTGTTTGGGAGCGTGGTGAGGGGCGAAGATCAGGACGGCAGCGACCTTGACCTGCTGGTCGATCCCGCGCCGAGGACCAGCCTGCTGGATTTGGCCGGCCTGCAAATCGATATCGAGGCGCGGACAGGCGTGAAGGTGGACCTGCTGACCCCTGGTTTTTTGCCCGTGAAATTCCGCCAGCGGGTCCTGGACGAGGCCCAGCCCGTATGAGCCAACATCCCGAGCGCGCCGTGGACTACCTGGAGCACATTTCCGCGGCGCTCGGTCGCATCCAGCAGTACGTTGCGGGCATGTCAAAAGCCCAGTTTATGGAAATCACGCTGGTGCAGGATGCGGTTCTGCGGAACCTCACCATTTTGGGTGAAGCTGCCCACAAGCTCTTGAACGACTGCCCGGAGTTTGTGACGGGTCATCCGGAGATCCCGGTAGCCAGGATTTACGCCACGCGGAACCGCCTTACCCACGGCTATGAAGTGGTGGACCTGGAAGTCGTCTGGAACCTTGTGGCCTACGATGTTCCCGCGCTGGAACCAAAGATCGAGGCGGCGCTGAAGGAACTTCGGGGAAGCAAAGAGTAGCTATGGAAGCGCAAAAGCCTCAGGAGAGCGCGAGGCAGGCCGAGCCTGAGTTGCTCTATCACTACACCGATCAGAACGGCCTCGACGGCATTCTATCCTCTGATTGCATCTGGGCTACGCATTATCTCTTTATGAACGACCTCACAGAGCGAAAGACTGGAATCGAAATCTATCTCAAGACTCTTGAGATGTTCCGTGAGGCCAAGCAATATTTGCCTCCCGATAGCATCGACGCTTGGAAGCAGATATTGCTGAATTATTCGGAGACGTGTGCAGCATTTACCGTTTCATTTTCAAGAGACCTCGACAGCGAGAAGCCAGGTCAAGCTGGGGATCGATTGAGTCAGTGGAGGGGTTACAGTACTGGAAGACAGGGATATTGCCTTGGGTTTCATCGCCGATCAATAGACGAAACTTCAAAGGCTATGCCTGCCAAGTTGCGTTTGGCCGGTTTTCTTGGAGACTGTAACTACTCCGCTGAAGAAATGGTAAATGCGGTTGAGTCCCATACGAAGAAGCACTTCGACAATATCCTCGCCTTCAGAAGCGACTTTTTTCGGAATCATCCACATGAATCCTCTTATCGCCCCTACGATGATCCGAATGTCAACTCCGCCATCACAGAATATGCAGGCACGATGCTTTTTCAATGCAGCGTCTTTAAGCATCCTGGTTTTGAAGAGGAGAACGAAACAAGGCTGATTCTCATTTTTGTGGACGGAGTCTCAGACGGCAACCTCGTCGAATATCGTGCTGGACACATGGGTCAGACACCTTATATCAAGATCCCTATTGGCATTCGGCAGGATTCATCCTTGAGCAGCATCGTTATCGGCCCGTCTGCCCACCAGGAGCAAGCTCTTGCTGTTCTCAGGATTCGTCTGCATCAGATGGGACTCCGGAATGTTGAGGTCATCCCGAGCAAAATCCCCTACCGCAACTGGTAAATCCATTTCTGCTGTAAACTCAAGGGTGGCAGGAGGACCGGGCGGTCGCTGCCGGAGTCTGACGCGCAAGCCAACGGCTCCGGGGGAGGAAAGTCCGAACTCCGCAGGGCAGTGTGCCGGATAACGTCCGGGACGCGGGCGTCAAGGCCCGTGGACGGCCAGTGCCACAGAGAACAAACCGCCTCGGCTACCCCTCTTCGGAGGGCGACCCCGCGCCAGCTTGCTGGCTCGGCGCCGGGGTAAGGGTGAAAAGGTGCGGTAAGAGCGCACCGCTCCGCCAGTAATGGCGGAGGCAGGGTAAACCCCACACGGAGCAAGACCAAATAGGGAGGGAAGCCGGAGGCCAGGAGCCAGGCGCCGGCAGCGCATCGGCCCGATGCGGCAAGGAGACTCCAGTAATTTCCGGAACCTCCGGGTAGGTCGCTGATGAGCGCGAGCGGTGACGCTCCGCCTAGAGGAATGATCGCATAGAACAGAATTCGGCTTATGGGCCCTTTTGCCGAAATTGAAATGCAGCACCATGACAGCCCCGGTTGGGTGAACGCCCGGCCGGGGTTGGCCATTTTTGGGGATCAGGCTTCAGGTCAGCCCGCTATGATCGGCGTATGCTGCGCGTGAAACTGCTGGAACCCGGTGCCAGGGCGCCCATGGTCGCCCATCCCGGGGAAGATCTCGGTTACGACATTTTCGCTTTGGAGGGCGTTATGCTGCCGCCACGGGAAACGGTGCGTCTGCGCACCGGTATTGCCGTGGAAGCGCGGCATGCGAAGACCGGCGCGCCCCTGGGCCTGCTGGTTCGCGACCGATCCAGCATGGCCGCGCGTGGGCTGGCAACAACTGGCGGCGTGATCGACGCCGGCTACCGCGGCGAGATCCTTGTGGTGATGACGAACCTGGGCAATTCGCCCGTCGAGTTGAAGTCAGGTGAGAAGATCGCGCAGATGGTGCCCGTCGAGGTGCTGACTGGCCCGGTTACGGAAGTGGAGAACCTGGAAGAATCCGCGCGCGCGGCGAAAGGTTTCGGGAGCTCGGGGAGATGAGTGGTCAGCGGAGATTCGTGAATCGTAAAACGTGAACCGTGAGCGAAGAGGCTATTCGTAGCGCAGCGCCTCAATCGGATCGAGATGGGCGGCTTTCCAGGCCGGGTAAATGCCGAAAACCAGGCCGATGAGGCAGGAGACGCCGAATCCAAGCAGCACCCAGAGCGGGGAAAGTGCCGCGGGCAGCCCGATGGGCAGGAAGTAGACGATCCAGGTGATGACGGCGCCGATGGCGATGCCCAGAATTCCTCCGACGGCGCAGAGGGTCACGGCTTCCGTGGTGAACTGGGTCAGGATGTTTGTTCGAGTGGCGCCGATGGCCTTGCGCACGCCGATCTCGCGGGTGCGCTCCGTAACCGAAACCAACATGATGTTCATCACGCCCACGCCGCCCACCATCAGGCCCACGCTGGAGACGGCGATCATGAACAGCACCAGGCTGCCGGTAAGCTGAGACCAGAGCCGGGTCAGCGAATCGGGGCTCATGATGTCGAAGTTGTCGTCGGCCTGGACCTTGACCTTGCGCCGCACCCGCAGCGTCTCCCGGATCTCCTCCTCGACCAGCGATTTATTCTTCTGGTCGTCGTAGAGCACGGCGATGTAAACGTCCTTGATGCCGGGGTACAGGTTGTGGAAGGTGCCCAGGGGAAAGTAGACGCCGTTGTCGGAGGGGTTTCTGCCTGTACCGAAGGGCTGCTTGCGCTTGTTCACGACGCCGATGACGGTGTAGAGGCCGGAGGCGATGTTGACGTCCCTGCCGATGGGGTTCCGGTCTCCGAACAGCAAGTCCGCGGTATCGTTGCCGATCATGCAGACGTGGGCGCGACGGGCGTCTTCGGCGTCGTTCCAGATGCGTCCTTCCTTGATGTCGAGCTCCGACACCGCATCGAGCTGGTCGGTGGATCCAAAGAGAAACGCGCCGGCCACCTTCTTGCCGTTATACTTTACGTCCACGTTGCCCACGCGGAATTGTTCGTTGACGTGGCGTTGTTCGGCGTCGGCCGCCAGCACATGGGGCAGTCCGCGCAGCGCAATGGCGTCCTCCAGCGTGAGCTTCTTGCGGGTCAGCATCTCGGTGGTGGGGTTCAACCCGATCATGGGTATGTGGAAGACCCAGAAGACGTTGGTGCCGAAAGACGTGAGATAGGCGTTGACCCGGTTGTTGAGACCACCGATGACCGAGGAAATGACGATGACGGTGGAGACGCCGATAACGATGCCCAGCACGGTGAGGCCGGAGCGCAGCTTGTTCGTTCGCAGCGTCTCCAGCGCAAGCTTGACCGATTCGCGGGTTTGGCCTCGGGGCATGCGAGCAGCCTCTGCCTTCCACTCTTAGCCATTCCCGACTTCCCGGTCTGTGACGGATGCAACACCAGGCGCAGCTATTAGCCGTTAGCTGAAAGCTGAGAGCTAAAAGCTAAGGGCTAAGAACGGAAAGCTGTCGTTACTCGTATCGCAGCGCCTCGATGGGATCGAGAGTTGCGGCCTTCCATGCCGGATAGATGCCGAAGACGAGCCCAATGGCGCAGGACACCGTGAAGGCGACGACGACCCAGACCGGAGAGAGCGTGGCGGGAATGCCGATGGGCAGAAAGTAGACGATCCAGGTAAGGATAGCTCCCAAAATCAGACCGATCACGCCGCCCACCGCGCAAAGCACGATGGCTTCCGTGGTGAACTGGGTTAGGATGGTGCGCCGGGTTGCGCCCAGCGCCTTGCGCACGCCGATCTCCCGCGTCCGCTCGGTCACAGAAACCAGCATGATATTCATCACGCCCACTCCGCCCACCATAAGGCCGACGCTGGATACGGCAAACATGAACAGGAAGAGGCCCCGCTCAGTTGACCCCACAAGCGCGTAAGGGCGTCGGGACCGGAGATTTCGAAGTCGTCGGGTTTTTCCACGCGGACTCTGCGGCGAATACGCAGGAGATCCCGGATTTCTTCTTCGACGAGGCTTTTGTTCTGGGCGCTGTCGTACTTGACGATCAAGGTGAGATCGGTGATCTCCGGATGAAGGCCGTGAAAGGTGCCGAATGGAAAGAAAATGACATTGTCGCGCGGGCTTTTGCCGCTGCCAAAGGGCTCCTTGCGAAGATCGAGCACGCCGATGACGGTGTAGAGACTGGTCTCCACGGTGATCTGGTGGCCGATGGCGTTTCGATTGCCGAAGAGGGAATCCCAAGCATCGTGACCGAGAACGCACACTTTGGCGTGGTGGAGATCGTCGCTCGGTGTGAAAAGGCGTCCCTGGATCAGGTTGAGGTCGGTGACTTCTGCCACCTCGGAAGTAACTCCAGCAAGAATGGTGCCGGAGACGGATTTTCCGTTATATCTTGCGCTAACCTGGCCGACCTGGAAGGCCTTGATGTAGTCTCCTTCGGCGTCGGTGGCGATCACGTGTGGCAGGCCGCGCAGTGCCATGGCGTCGTCGACGGTGAGCATCTTGCGGGTAACCATTTCGGCCGTGGGCTGGACACCGATGATGGGAAGACGGGTGACCCAGTAGACATTCGATCCGAGGGAGGAAACGAAGTCGGAGACACGAATATTGATGCCGTTAATAACGGACGAGATGATGATGACTGTGCTCACGCCGATGACAATCCCGAGCACGGTCAACCCAGATCGCATGCGGTTTGTCCGCAGCGTCTCCAGCGCCATGCGGACCGACTCTCGCGCCTGGCCGCCGATCAACATGCTCTATGCCGCCTCTGGCACGGACACAGGCGGATTCGGATTGGCTGGCCGGCAGTCATTCGTAGCGCAGCGCTTCAATGGGATCGAGCGTCGCGGCCTTCCATGCGGGATAAATGCCGAAGAGCAACCCAATGGCGCAAGACACACTAAAGGCCAGGATCACCCATAGCAGCGACATGGTCGCCGGCAGACCAATGGGGAGAAAATAAATGATCCATGTAAGGATGGCTCCTACAAGAATTCCGACGATACCCCCAACGGCGCACAAGGTGACGGCCTCGGTGGTGAATTGAGTCAAGATCGTCTTCTTGGTGGCCCCGATCGCCTTGCGCACCCCGATCTCTCGCGTGCGCTCCGTGACTGAGACCAGCATGATGTTCATCACCCCCACGCCGCCCACCATCAGCCCCACGCTGGAAACTGCGATCATGAACAGCACCAGCCCTCCGGTAATCTGCCCCCACAGCTTGGAGATGGAATCCGGACCGAAGATTTCGAAGTCGTCATCCTTGTTCACGGGAACCTTTCGCCGGACCCGCAAAAGCTCCTCGATCTCGTTTTGGACCAGGAACTTGTTCTTGGGATCGTCATACTTCACGGCCACCCACAAGTCCTTGTCTTCCGGGTGCAGGTTGTGAAATGTTCCCATGGGAAAATAGACCGCGTTGTCGCGCTGATTGCGGCCGCCGCTGAACGGCTGCTTCTGCTTGTCCAGCACGCCGATCACGGTATAAAGCCCCGTCTCCACGGTGACCTGCTTGCCGATCGCGTTCTGGCTGCCGAACAGCGAATCCCAGGTGTCATGGCCGAGCACGCACACATGGGCCGCGCGCTTGTCTTCCGCGTCCGTAAACATGCGCCCTTGAATGAGCGGCATGTCGGTGACCAGGTTCATCTCAGAGGTGGATCCCTGGAGCATGGTTCCAGCAATCTTCTTGCCGTCGTACTTGACATCCACCGCGCCTAGCCGGAACTGGTCGGCGTGCTGAAAGGCTCCGTCCGCCGCCACCACGTGGGGGAGATTGCGCAGCGCCAGCACGTCTTCAAGGGTGAGCTTTTTGCGCGCCAGCATCTCCGCCGTCGGCCGCACTCCGATGACCGGCATCTGGAATACCCAGAAAACATTTGAACCGAGCGAGCTGACCCAGTCGCTTACGCGATTATTGACGCCGCTGATCACCGACGAGATGGTGATGACGGTGCTGACGCCGATGACGATGCCAAGCACAGTGAGGCCGGAACGCAGCTTGTTGGTGCGCAGAGTGTCCAGCGCCATCTTGATGGATTCGCGAGTCTGTCCCTTCGCCACCGCAGCCCCTTTACATTTCAGCGCGCAAGGCCACTACCGGATCCAATTTTGCGGCCTTGCTTGCCGGATACACGCCGAAGAAAATGCCGACGCTCGTCGCCAGGAACAGACCCAGGAAGACGGCCCAAAGCGGCACCGCGGTGGGGAAGCCTACGACCACCGTAATGATCTTGCCCACCAGGACGCCGCCCATGACTCCGAACGCTCCTCCGGCCAGCGCCAGGAGTGCGCTCTCGATGAGGAATTGAAGCAGCACGTCGCGTTGCTTGGCGCCCAGCGCCTTGCGTACGCCGATTTCGCGGGTGCGCTCCGTGACCGACACCAGCATGATGTTCATGATCACCACGCCACCCACCACCAGGGCAATCGAAGCCAGCCCCAGGACTACCGCGAAGAACAGCGAGGTGATCTGCTTCCAGATATCGAGGAACGTATCGTTGGTGTTGATCTCGAAGTCGTCGGGCTGTCCGGGAGCGTCGTGACGCCGCACCCGCATGATCACACGGGCCTCGTCTTCGGCGCGCTGCATGCCCTCCGCGCCACCCGCACCACGGGCATAAATATCAACCGAATCGTTGTAACCGTAGATCTGCTGGTACGTGGTGATTGGCACCGCCACCCAGTTGTCCTCTGAGAAGCCCAGAGTCTTGCCCTGGCGCTCGCCAACCCCCACAATCGTGTACGGAATCCCGTCCACGCGTAACTCCTTGCCGATCGGATCGCCCAGCGGCAGCAGATTGTCAACAATGTCGTAGCCGACAATCGCGTCGTGTGTTCCGTGCTCTTCGTCGGCCGGCGTAAAGCCGCGCCCCAGTTCAATGTTGATGTTTTGCAGCGAGAGCATGGTCCAGGTATAGCCGCGCACCTCGGTGTTGTTGCTCGACTTCCCGTTGGCCACCACGTTGGTGGACTTGCTCAGGAATGCGCCCACCTCGGAACAGTCGGTGCAGCCGTCGCGGACAGCCTCGTAGTCGTCCATGCGGATGATCTTGCGCTTCTGAAACTTGAAATACTCTTCCGGCGTGAAGATCACGCTGGACATGCGCGAGATGCCAAACACATCCGCGCCATAACCGGCGAGTTTGGTGGCCACGTAACGGTTGGCGCCCTGCACCATGGTGATCACCATGATCACCGAGGCCACGCCCATGATCACTCCGATGAGCGTGAGGATGGAGCGGAGCTTGTTGCCCCAGAGGGACTGAAGCGCGAGTTTGAAGGCCTCGGATAATGGCATCGTTTTTGCTCTTCTCCCTCCATTCGCAGCCGTTTCATTCTCGTCGAAGCTCGCCGTGGCGGCATGGAGGATGTCACTTTCAGTGTACGCAACGCGGGTTTCCGCGGCTGGTCCCGCGCTTCCGGCAAAATGCTCCGACATCTCCTTGGACGGAACGGAGGCGGATCGGGCCGCAGCCATCCCATGCATCCTCTACGTGCTGCGCACTTGACTAGTTCCATCCCAGACCGATCGCCGAAAAAGCGATTGCCATTTCCTGCCGCAGAAAAACGCCGTGGCCAAGCAACCGCTGAAGCGTGCCGTTGGATGCGGACCCCAACGTCGGACGCGATTGAATTCAGGCTATTTAGCTGGCTTTATGGATAGTGAGGCTCACCACGCCGGAGCTCGTGGCCGGATGGCCAGGATTCCCCTGACCTGTCTGGACCAGGGTCCCTCCGCAGCCGGTTGACACAAGAGCGCAACCCAGTAGAACGGCCCCGAGGCATGCGGTCCATAGGAAATGCCGGGCCAGCTTCTTTCGGGCTAGCACCAGCGGCAACAAGAGGATGGGCAGAAACACGGCTGCCGATTCTGATCCGGTGATGGTCTCCGTAAAGACCACGGTGATCGAGTAGGTCCCCGCCGGACTGGCCGAGGTGGTCGCAATCGAAACTGTTCCCGCCGCGGTGGAATAACTGCATGTCGTTCCCACCGGAAGGTTCAGGCAGTTGACCGTTACCTCCGTTGCCGGCTCAGGAAGAGTTACGGGATAGGCGGCGGTGGAACCGGCAACCACGGTTGCGGCCGGAGAGGAAAATGAGGGTGCGTTGGAACTTCCGGGCGGAGCAGAGTCAACCTCGAATTGGAACGTGCCGGAAGGATTGCCGGTGCTCGCCGCTCGTCCCGCGGGCGTCTCCACCGTGATGGAATAGACCCCGGCTGTTGCGATCTCCGGCTCCGCCACCTGAGCGGTCACTTGAGTTGCGCTCACATACTGCGTCGCCAGCGCCGTGGATCCCCAATAAACGATGGAGTCTTGGGCGAATCCCGACCCGGAGACGGCCAGCGTGAAAGCAGTGCTGCCCGCCGCCACGAAGGCCGGTGACAGGCCGGTCACGGTGGGAGCCTGGCTCGCCGGGGGAGAAACGATGTAGCTGGCGGCCACGACTGGGCTGATCGAGTACCCGTTGGCCGCCGCTACCGCCTCGATCGTTTCCGAAGAGCCGACATTGATGGCCCCGCTATACGCGCTGGAGCCGATGGTGGGGGTCGTTCCATCGGTCGTGTAGTAGATGGTCGCGCCCGGCGTCGCATCCCATATCGTCACCGTCTGCGCCGATGGGAAGGTCCCACCTGCAGGCGAAATCACCGGAGCCGCAGCCGGCGGGGCGATGGTGAAGCTGGCCGACGCCTCCGCGCTCTGAGCGTATCCCGTGGCCGCGGCCATGGCCCTGATGGTTTCGCTGGCGCTGGCAGGGATCGGACCGCTGTAAGTGCTGGAGCCGGTGGTGGGAGTCGTTCCATCGGTCGTGAAGTAGATGGCCGCGCCCGGCGTCGCATCGGATATCGTTACCGTCTGCGCCGATGAGAAGGTTCCGCCCGCAGGCGAAATCACCGGCGCAGCGGCCGGCGGCGTAATCGTAAAGCTGGCCGACGCCATCGGGCTCTTCGCATAGCCGCTGGCCACCGCAAGCGCCTCCAGAGTCTTGCTGGTGCTCACCAGGATTGGCCCGCTGTAGGTGTTGGATGCAGGGGTCGGCGTTGTGCCATCCGTTGTGTAGTGGATGGCCGCGCCCGGCACGCTGTTTCGAATCGCGATTGTCTGCGCAGTGGTATAGGTTCCCGCGGCGGGAGTAAACGTAGGCGCGGGAAGGTTGGGATTGTCCGAAGCCGAGCCAACCTGGATCGGGATGGTCCGCACCAGGGTCTGGCTGCCGGCCGTTGCCGATACATTCACAAAGTAAGTCCCACTCGGCAATGAACCGTCCGCAGTGAGCCAGAGTGTCGTATCGGTTTGCGCCGGATTCGCGTCAAAGCTGGCGATGATCCCACCGGGCAATCCAATGGCCACCAGCGCCACGGTTCCGCTGTATCCGTTTTTGAGAGCGATCTGCACCGGGACGGCAGCCGAGCTACCCGGGCTGAGCGCCACTGCGGCGGTCTGCGTACCCAGGGTCAAGGGAAGCGTTGGAGTAGCAAGGATGAATGCGTGTGCTGGCTCCTGATCGTTCTCGCCGGGCACGTAACCGTATCCGGAACAGATCCACAAAGCGGAAGGCAGGTCTGACGGCGAAGTGTAAGTCACAACTTGCCCGCCCGCGGCATCGCTCGCACCAAAGCTAAGCTCCATCCCCGGCACCGACGGTGGCTCCAGCGCGACACTCTGATCGAAACCGTTCTCCTGAGTCACATTAAAGTGATCGACAAACGAGCCGGACTGCGGCGTCACAAAATAGTTGGTTGCGAGTCCGATCTGGAACCCGGGCTGCGGAGCTGCCTCCACTGTCATTTGAAAGGCTATGTAGGGTGACAGTTGCACGTTGCCTGCATTGCTGACCGTGCTGATGTAAAACGCGCCCAGCGTGGCGCTCGGGCTCGCCGTCACCGTCATGGTGCTGGTCTCGCCCATGTGAATCACGGCAGGATTGAACGTGACTGTTACCCCTTGCGGCAGAGGAAAAAGCGCGCTCAGATTCATCGCCGTATCGGTGAAGTTGCCGACTGGAAGGTTCGAAACTGTCATCTGGACCGATGTGCCGCGTGCCAGGTGCGCGAGGTTTGGCTGGATATCCAACCGGTATTGCGGCGCCGTTACCGCCAGATACACGGTTCGCGTGTCGACGGCACTCCCGTCTTGCGCAGTCACCTGGATAGTGCCGGTCGTCGGCTGCGCATCGTCGTCGCCGATAAAAGTGATGTAGCTTGCCCCCGACGTAATCGCCGGGTTCGAATAGCTCTTTTCCGAAAGCGCGTTCGGATTCAGCACTGCGGTCACGCCGCTGGGCACAGGCGAAGTAACGGAGAGGGACGGTATCCCGGTGAAGCCCGCGAACGAGCTCATGTCCAGCTCAACCGAGGACGCATATCCTGGCGTGATCCACGTATACGGATCGGACGACGACACCATCATGCCCGGCGCGTCAATTTCGACGGCGATATATCCATTTGCTGTCTGCCCGCCGCCATTTGCAGTGATTTTGAGCGGAAAGCTGCCCCGCGGCGCGTCGGCGTCCGCCGTCAGAGTCAGGATGGTCGACGTAGTGAAAGGGTTCTGGCTGAATGTAGCGGTGATACCGGGAGGGACGGCATCTATGCTGAGTGTCACCGGGGCAGAGAAACTGCCGTTCGAACTCACCGTGATGGTGCTGGAATTCGAGTTCCCCGGCTGAACCTTCAGGCTGCTGGGCGCAATATCCAAATGGAATTCCATTGAGCTTGTCGGCGTCAGCACAGAAACCAATGCCGCGCCCGCCGGACTGCCCCAGCCGGTGGCCAGATCATAACCCGGCACCGCATTGAAATCCGGCACACCCGCGAAATATCCGTTATTGCCCGTCGTGATGTCATGGAACGAAGAGTCATATTCCCGGCTCTGGCCGGCGACATAGATCAGTGGATCGAGAAAACCGATTGGACTCTGTCCCTGCGCTGCCGCCGCCTGGTTTACCAGCGCCATGTAACCGGCCCAGCGTGGCGCGGCAAAGCTGGTTCCGGCCCAGCCTCCCTGGCAAAGCCCCATGTTGCAGCTGTAGTTGTCAAAATCCGCTTCCATGGCCACGTCGGGAACGTTGCGGTACGTGGACGAACCCTGGTTCGCCTCGGTTGCGATCCCTTGTTGCCACTCCGGCATGGGAATCGAATCCGGGCTGATTCCGCCGCCGCTCGCCGTCCATGCGCTTTCTTCAGCCCACACCCCGCCAGGCCCGTCCGTTTCCAGCGTGGTTCCCCCCACCGCCGTCACGTAAGCGTCCTCGGCAGGAAAGAAATATGGAGCATAGACGGAGTAGCTGCCGTAATCGCCTGAGGCGGCAAACACGCTCTGCCCCTGCGCCGCCATCTCCTCGAAGAGAAAATCGTCTACTTCCGGGTCATCCGGAACCCAAGACCAGGAGATGCTGACCTGATTTGCGGCATCGTCGGACGCAATCGCATTCAGGATATCCACGTCGGATAGCCCGATATAGACCAGCACCTGGCTCAGCCCGGGCGCCATGCTTACTGCCTGCGCAATGTCGAGCGCCTCTTCCGCGTCTTCCCCCTGCGGCGCCAGCGTCTGCCCATCCAGCAGCACATTGTTGATCACAACGCTGTAGGTTGACCCTCCACCCGCGGGAGTGTAGTTCAGGATGTAACCGTTGGAGCCGTTGGCGCTGGCGTTCGCCGCCCCCGCAAAATTCCCGATCACGTCGTCGATATCGTAGCCGCCGAACTGCACCAGGGCCACACTTTGGCCCTTTCCCGTCAACGCCGTTCCGCCATAGTATGCGGCGCGCATGTCGCTGCCCAGGTAATTGCCGCCGGGGCCTGAGCCGGTCACATTGGTCACCTTCTGTCCCGTCGAAAGCGGCTGCCGCAGCATCGGAATGGCCAGCGAGTAGTTATTAAGACCCGCGACATGGGCCACGCGAAGTTCCGCCGGGATGCTCGGCTCGCGGTCTGCGGAAAAAAAGGCTCGGCGCTCGCTTGGGTGCTGGTAGAGGTTAAGCGAAACCTTGAACGCCCGCTCGATCTGGTCAACCGTGCCGCTAACCGGCACCACCATTCCGTTGGCGGCAGAACCCGTCACTTCCAATCCATTCGCGCGGGCAAAATCCACAACCTTCTGGTAATCCTGCGGCGAGGGCCCAAACTGCTCCCTGAACTCCTTCACTGTCAGGAAATGACGGTAGTCGGGGCTGGATGGATCGTAGATTTGTTGTAGACGGGCTTTCAGTTGTTCCGCGTTCCTCGCCGGCAACACGATGGAGAGATTCATGCGGCCGGCGCCCGGCACCGCGCCCAGTAGTCTAGCCTGCCCCAGCCTCACTGCCGCGGGCACCTGCCTCTGCAACGTCGTAGTGGCTTCCTCAGCCGTACCTGGGAGCAACTGCAATGCGAGCGCGCAAAGGCCTATGGAACACAACCAGGTACTGACTTTCACGGACACACCCGCTCAGCAGATTTGAAAACCCAACCTGATCTGCTGAATCGGCTTCGATGAAAGCCGGACGAGCGGGAAGGTTACCCTTGGTTCGAGTGATTAGAACGGGCACATGGAAGGAGAAGACACTATTGCAGAGCGCAGTGAGACGGCGTGGCCCCGGGCGGGCGCCGAACCTAAGGAAGAATGAAGCAAATGCGATCTGTTTTGTTGGCGTCCCCGACGGGATTTGAACCCGTGTTATCGCCGTGAAAGGGCGGTGTCCTAGGCCGGGCTAGACGACGGGGACGCGAAGCGGAAGGGTAGGCAATAGAGAACCGCCGGTACTGCGTCTCCCGGCGGACACAAGAACATCCGGCCGGCCCGGAAGTGCCCTGTTGGAAGGCTACCAAGCCCAACTCCCCGTGTCAAAGACACCGCCAATTCCCCGAACTCGCGCCCAGTCGCCGGCGCATGCGGCCACGGCCCCATGGAACGCTGTCCGTGCATCTGGCGTAAGACTGATCAGCCGGTTTGCCGCCCACGGGAGCCGGTTGGCGGCTTTGAAATCCTTTCGTGGGCTTCGTCACGGCAGGAAAGCGAAAATTTTGCGACAATAGTGCGGTCCATTGAATCAGTCCGTGCAGTACTTCGGAACGTCTTTCTCAACAGGGCACTCCAAACGGAGTATCCGGCAATCCACAGCGAGGCATTCGTGTTCAAGCGTTTGACGTTAATAGGTTCTCTTTTTTTGCTCGGCTTCATGGCGGTGGGCTGTCAGCAATCGGCGGCTCCGGCGCGGCCGGCGGGCGCAGGCATGCAGGCCATGCCGGTACAGACAGTAGTGGTGGCGCTCCAGCCAGTGCCCCAATCCAGCGAGTACGTGTCCACCATCAAATCGCGTCGCTCCGCCACCATGCAGCCGCAGGTGGCCGGCCGATTGACGGAAATCATGGTGCACTCCGGCGATCAGGTGCACGCCGGACAGCCCTTGATGACCCTCGATGCCTTGCAACAGCAGGCAATGGTGAACGCGCAGCGCGCCACCGAACAGCAGAAGAAAGCGGTGTACGACTACGACACCCTCCAATACAGCCGCCAGAAGAAGCTGTACGACCAGGGCATCGTAAGCCTCGACGCCTACCAGCAGTCGCAGCAGGCGCTGGAAAACTCCAAGGCGGATTACGATTCGGCCACGGCCTCGCGCAAAACCGCGGAGGAACAACTGGCCTATTACACGATTCGCGCGCCCTACGATGGCGTGGTCGGCGACATTCCGGTGCATGTGGGCGACTATGCCGCCACCACAACAATGCTGACCACGGTGGACGAGAACAAGGACCTTGAAGCCTATGTTTACGTCCCCACCGAACGCGTTTCCCAACTGAGGCAGGGGTTGGAAGTAGACCTGCTCGACACCAACGACAAGCTGCTGGAGAAGACCAGGATCGACTTCATTTCTCCTCAAGTGGACAGCTCCCTGCAGGGCATCCTGGTGAAAGCTCCCGTGCACCTGGCGCCGGAGCAGCTGCGCAACCAGCAACTGGTGAAAGCCCGCGTGGTGTGGAACACGGCGCCGACCGCGGTGGTTCCCGTGCTCGCGGTAACGCGCCTCGGGGGTCAGCCCTTTGTCTATTTGGCGAAAGAGCAGGGCGGCCATTACATCGCCTCCCAGGTTTCCATCACGCTGGGTGATACCGTGGGCAATTCGTATGCGGTTACATCCGGATTGAGCGCGGGCGATCGCGTCATTACATCCAGCACGCAATTCCTGGTGAATGGAATGCCGGTGATGCCAATCCCCGGCAAGGCAGGCGCCTGACGGTTCTCGTTTCCGCGAGCCTCAGCAGGCTTGCAGCGGATCGTTTCCCACCAGGTCGTCGGAAGGAAGGCATACATTGTTTGTTGATTTCTTTATTCATCGGCCGGTCTTCGCCACCGTCTGCGCGCTCATGATCATCCTGGCCGGGGCGGTGTGCATTCCCACCCTGCCCGTGGCCATGTACCCCACACTGGCGCCGCCGCAGGTGACGGTGGCCGCTGTGTATGTCGGAGCCAACGCCGACACCGTTGAAAAAGCCGTAACCATTCCGCTGGAGGAAGCCATCAACGGCGTCCCCGGCATGCGCTACATCAGTTCCTCCAGCACCAATAGCGGCACCAGCGCCATCACCGTCACCTTCCAGACCGGCTATGACCTCGACATCGGCGCGGTCGACGTGCAGAACCGCGTAGCCAGCGTGCAGGGCCGCCTACCCGCCGCTGTCAATCAGACCGGCATTACCGTCAACAAGGCCAACAGCAACTTCGTCTTTGGCGCCGGCTTCTTCAGCCGCGACGGCCGCTACTCCAATGAGTTCATCTCCAACTACCTCGACGTCTACGTGAAAGACGCCATGAAGCGCGTTCCCGGCGTGGGCGACGTGATGATCTTCGGCGAACGCAAGTACGCCATGCGTGTCTGGCTCGATCCCTTGAAGCTGGCCACGCGCGATCTGACTGCCACCGACGTGGTCAATGCGCTCGTGGAGCAGAACGTTGAAATCCCCGCCGGCCAGCTCGGCCAGCAGCCCGCCGATTCCACCCAGGCATTCCAGATCCCGGTCCGTGTTATCGGGCGCCTCAGCGATCCCGCCCAGTTCGACAACATCATCCTCAAGAACACCGCCAACGGGCTGGTCCAGCTCAAGGACGTAGGCTACGCCGTGGTCGGCGCCGAAGATTACAGCTCGATGCTCAAGTACAACGGCCACGTCGCCCAGGGCATTGGCGTCATGCAGCTCTCCAACGCCAACTCGCTCGATGTCGACGCCCGCTGCAAAGCCGTGCTGGAGCAAATGAAGAACAAGTTTCCGCCCGGACTCGAATACGCCATCGCGTTCGATTCCACTACCGCGGTCGGCGATTCCATCCACGAAGTTCTGGTCACGCTGGGCGAGGCCATCGTCATCGTCATCGTGGTCATCTTCCTTTTCCTGCTCGACTGGCGCGCCACCATCATTCCCGCGGTCACCATCCCGGTTTCGTTGATCGGCACTTTCGCGTTTATCAAGGTCTTCGGGTTTTCCATCAACATCCTCACCCTGTTCGGCATCACCTTGGCCACGGGCCTCGTGGTCGACGACGCCATCGTGGTCATCGAAAACGTACAGCGGCACATGCACATGGAGCACTCCGATCCCCACCTGGCCACGTCGAACGCGATGTCTGAAGTGACCAGCGCGGTGATTGCCACTTCGCTGGTGCTCATCGCCGTGTTCCTGCCCGTGTCGTTCTTCCCCGGCACCACCGGAATTCTCTACCGCCAGTTCTCCCTTACCATCGCATTCTCCATCGCCATTTCCGCATTCAACGCGCTCACGCTCTCGCCCGCGCTCTCCGCACTGTTCCTGCGCGGCGAAGAACAGCGTCCCCACCAGCTCGACTTCCTCCACATCGGCTTCGTCTCCCGCGCCTTCGCCGCCTTCATTCACGCGGCTGACTCGGTCATCACCTGGATGGGCCGCACCTACGCACGCTCCATCCACCTGGCGCTTAAGCTCCGCTACCTGATCCTGATCTTGTTCCTTGCCGGGCTCTATGCCACGTACTGGATGTACCAGACCGTGCCCACCGGCTTCATTCCTCAGGAAGATCAGGGCATGGTCATGGTCATCGTCCAGGCGCCGCCGGGATCGTCGCTCGGCTACACCAGCGCGCTGGCGGACCGCGCCGAATATCTCATTGGTCAGGATCCCGACATTGCCGGCGCATTCTCCATCATTGGGTTCAGCTTCGGCGGAAACGCCGCCAACGCCGGCATGATGTTTGTTTCCACCAAGCCCTCTGACCAGCGCAAAGGCAAGGGCCACTCCACAGCGGATATCCTGGCCCGGATCAATCCCAAGTTGCAGATGCTCATGTTCGCGCCCGATGGCGGGCTGGTGCAGATGGTGCAGCCGCCTGCGGTCAATGGCACGGGCAGCTTTGGCGGATTCCAGTTCGAACTGCTTGACCAGGGTCAGAACACGCTCGCCGACCTCGATCGCGTGGCCCACCAGATGGTGGCTGCCAGCCGCCAGCGCAAGGACTTGCGCAGCCTGTTCACTACGTTCTCAGCCAACGATCCCCAGGTGCTGGTCACCATCGATCGCGAAAAGGCCAAGGCGATGAACGTGCCGCTTTCGCAGATCACCACCACCCTGGGCGTGTTCATGGGATCGGAGTACGTCAACGACTTCGACTTCAACAACCGCACCTATCGCGTCTACGTCCAGGCCGATCAGCCCTTCCGCATGCGCGCCAGCAATCTGCACAACTATTACGTTCGCTCCGACTCCGGAATGATGGTCCCCCTCGACAATCTCGTCACCGTCGCCAACAGTTCCGGCCCGCCCGTCATCAACCACTACGACCTGTTCCGCTCCGTGGAGGTCGACGGCTCGGCGGCGCCCGGATACAGCTCCGGCCAGGCCATTCAGGGCATGGAAGATCTGGCCCACAAGGTCATGATGCCGGGCATGAGCTACCAATGGACCGGTTTGACCCTGGATGAAATCGAGTCCGCGGGCAAGGCGTTGCTCATCTTCGGCCTCGGCATCCTCGTCGTCTACCTCACGCTTTCGGCGCAGTATGAGAGCTTCGCCCTGCCCTTCATCATCCTGCTGGCCGTTCCCATGGCGGTGCTGGGCGCGTTGGAACTTGTGCACCTGCGCGGCCTGTCCGATGACGTCTACTGCCAAATCGGCCTGGTCATGCTCATCGGCCTCTCCGCCAAAAACTCGATCCTGATTGTCGAGTTCGCCGAGCAGTTGCGCCGCAAGGGCCGATCGCTGGCCGATGCCGCGGCCGAGGCCGGCGAACTGCGCCTGCGCCCCATTCTCATGACGTCGTTCGCATTCATCCTCGGCGTAATGCCGCTGGTGTTTGCCACCGGCGCCGGCGCACTCGGCCGCCGCTCCGTCGGCACCACAATCGTCGGCGGCATGCTGCTGTCCACCGTGCTCAACCTCTTCTTCATTCCCACGCTCTACTTCATCCTCAGCAATCTGCTGGGAACAGGAGCGGCCAAGAAGCAGCACACCCTGGAGCACGCCACCGCCGATTAGGAGCTCGTACGTAGCGCCGGCCTCCCGGCCGGCTGTGGCGTGGGCCTCCGGCCCACGCGATCACTCCCCTATCACGCCCGTCTTGATGAGACTTGTGCGCTACTTCTTCTCCCGGTGCGCAATCACATAGTCGCGAATGCGCCCGTACACGTCGCGGGGCACAATGCCTTCATCGATAAGGTCCTGCTTCGATCGGTAGGGCCTGAAGCGGATGATCCTCTCTGCCCAGGTGCGCTTCATGCCCGGAACCTTCATCAGTTCCTCCAGCGACGCATGGTTCAGATCCGCGCGAGCGTCGGGATTGACTTCTGACCGGTGCTCCGCCGGCGAAGCGGACCGAGCGCGCTGCCCCAATCCCGCCGGCGGCAGCGCCGCCAGAGCCATAACCATCGCAATCGCCAGCGCGCGCATGGCCCCATCTTCGCCCCGCCGCAACCTCATGCGCAAGACGGCGGAACATGGATGCACCGAGCCGGAGCCCATGGATCGCGCCATTTTAGGTGCGCGATTCTGTAATCGCGGCGAAAATAGGAGATATGCAGTCTTCCCCAAAAAACCCCACGGCTGAGACCAGGGTGCGGGTCTTCCCGCCAACGCGATTCATCGTGCTTCTTGTCCTCGCCATTCTTCTGGTCGCCTGCTTTGTGGCCACGTGGCAGACCCGCGGCGTCATGGCTCATCTGCCGTCCCGCACGGGAAAGATGAATTCCGCGGGCGCCACCTTGGTCGATACAAGCCCCTGGACCACGGCGCAGACTCTGGCCGGCATGGCCGCCACGGCCGAAGAAAAAGAGTATGCGCGCCAGGCCGAGCGCCTCGCCGACCATTCCGTCGACCAGGCATTTGCCGCTGCGCTGCGCGAAGCCAACCTCGAATCGCAGCAGCGCACCCTCACCGGGGATGCGCTGGCGCTCTCCCAGAAAGTGGATCAGCTCAAACAGTTCGTGGCCCAGGATCAGCAGACTGTGAATCTGCTCGCTGCGGCCGCAAAGGGACCGAAGCCGGGCGCCGCGGATGACAACTCCGACGATGACTCGGACCTCGGCATCGCCAAAGCGCAATTGAATCTCGATAGCGATCAACTCGCCGACCTGACGCAGTCCTTGCAGGAGTCGGAGGGAGATAAGGGCGCTGAAATCAAAGCGGAACTGGAAACCCATGAAGCGTCCATGAAGTCCTATGACGCCCAGGCTGACCAGCCCGCTGAAACCGCAGTAGTTTCCGTTTCGCGGCATGGAACGCTGGCCAGCAGGCTGGCGGCGTGGTTCCGCCAGAACACGCGGTCCCAACTGCTCAACCAGGCGCAGCAGCAGGCGCAAACCAGGGCCAACCAGATTTCGGCTGTCCGCAAGGCCATGCAGACGCAATTGAATGCGCTGGTATCCACTCCGGTGTCTGCCGGCGATGCTGCGGGCCGCCTGGCCAGGATCCGGGCACGAAGCGCCCGCCGGCAGTTGCTCAGCATCTACGACGACCGCATTCAGTCCGAGCAGCGGCTTGCGTCGGTGTATCAGAAATGGGCAACCCAGGTGAGTCTGCAGCACCGCATCCTGCTTCACCTCATCGTCGATTCGTGCGCGTGGGTGCTGGCGATTCTCCTTGCCATGGTGCTGGCGGGCGCGCTGGTGCAGCGCCTGATGAAACTTCCCATGCTCGATGCGCGAAATCGCCACACCCTGCGCGCCGTCCTTGGGCTTTCCATCAATGTCATCGGATTCGGCTGCATCCTCCTGGTCATCTTCGGCGCGCCCAGCCAGCTCGGCACCATCCTCGGGCTATCCACCGCCGCCCTCACCATCGTGCTGCAGGATTTCGTCCTCGCCATTCTCGGCTGGTTCGTGCTCATCGGCAGAAGAGGGATGCGCGTCGGCGATACGGTGGAGATCGACGGCGTCAGCGGCGAGGTCACGGAAATCGGCCTCATGGCCACCACCCTTCTTGAAACCGGATCGCTCGGGGAGCGCGGATACCCCACCGGCCGCCACATCACTCTCATGAACGGCTTTGCCATTCGCGGAAAGTACTTCAACTTCTCCACCGCTGGACAATGGATGTGGGATCAGATCGAAGTGACAATCCCGGCATCCCTCGATCGAAGCCTCATGCTGGAGGCCATCCTCAAGGAAGCCGAAAAGGAGACTGCTGCGGATACCGGCCGCGCCGAGGAAGAGTGGCGCCGAGCCTCCAAGGACGGGCGGCTCAGCCAGCTTCGCGCCGGCCCAACCGTTAACCTCCTGCCTTCCGCCGACGGGCGAACCGTCGAGGTGCGCTACGTGACCAGGGCATCGGAACGTTCCCAGACCCGCGTGCGGCTTTATCAGCATATCCTCGATCTGTTGCGCCCGGCCGGAAGCGCTGCCGCAACGCAACCTGCCGGCGAGGCCGTGGCGGCGCAAGACTGAAAAACAGATTCCTGGAGAAGAAACCAATGCGCGCCGCCGAACTTATCGCTCCACTCACCTTTCGCCAGACGGAAATGCCGATTGACGATCCCGCGCCTGGCGAGGTCCAGGTCCGGATTGAGGCCGTGGGAATCTGCGGATCCGATCTCCACGCTTACTCTGAAGGCGCGGTCGGCAGCATGCCCAACGTCTACCCCATGGTGCTGGGGCACGAGCCCTCCGGCGTCATCGTGAAGACTGGTGCCGGCGTCGCGGGCCTGGCCGCAGGCGATCGCGGCGCGCTCGAGCCTGCGCTCTACTGCTACCACTGCGAGTTCTGCCTCAGCGGCCATCACAACGTTTGCGCCAACATTCGCTTCCTCTCCAATCCGCATCATCCCGGCTTCTTCCGCGAGCTGGTCAACCTGCCCGCAGTCAACTTCTCCCCCATCCCCGCTGCGATGTCATTCGACGAAGCCACTCTGGCCGAGCCGCTCGCCGTTGCGATGCACTCCGTCCACATTGCCTCCATTCGTGCCGGCGAAACCGTCGCGGTCATCGGCGCCGGGCCCATCGGCCTTTTGACCATAGCCTCCCTGCGCGCTGCCGGCGCCGCCCGAATCTGGGCCGTCGAGCCTCTGGAACATCGCCGCCAGTTGGCCCGCGCCATCGGCGCCGATGCCGCCTTCCAACCGGAAGAGGCTCAGGAGGAGATCCTTCGCATCACCGGCCGCCGCGGCGTGGATTGCGCTATCGATTGCGCCGCCGGCGATCGAACCACTAACCAGGCCATTCAGCTCGCCCGCCATGCCGGACGCGTTGCTCTCACCGGCATCCACTCCACCCCAAATGTATCAATGGATGGCTCGGCCATGAGGCGCAAGGAACTCGCCATCTTCAATGTGCGCCGCTCCAACCACGAGACCGAAGAAGCGCTCGAACTGCTCCAGGCGCACGGGGAATGGTTCCGGCCGTTGCTGACCCATTCGCGAGACCTCGACCACATCGGCGACGCTTTCGCCATTGCCAGCCAGTATCGGGATGGCGTGGGCAAAATGATCGTGAAGCCTTCTCTCTGATCGGGATCTGGCGGAGCCTGCCAACAATGTTCCACGTGGAACATTTTGTTATTAGTGTTTATTTTGAATTAGTTAGCGTGATATACACTGCAAAAACTGACGAATAGCGTGTGATCTTAATCACATTTCTCGTGGTTGACGAGCTATCGCGGGGATCTTCGGAACCCGCTCACGGCTCCCGCCAGCCTCGCCTCCGGGTCCACTCCCAGCCACGCGATGGCGCCCGCCGCCGCCAGCATCGCCGCCACCAGGAACGACGAGGTCCATCCCGCCCTCTGCGCGATCCACGGCGTGAGCGAAGCCGTCACTGCGCCGCCGATCTGCGCGCCCATGTTCATCACCGCGGACACCACCCCCGCGCTCTCGCCGCCAATATCGGCGCTGACGGACCAGTACGAGCTCTGGCAAAGGTAAAGCACCCCCGCCCCCGCGGCCAAAGTCATCGCCGCCAGCGGTGCGCTGCCCACCCGCGACCCCGCCACCAGCAGCACCGCCGCAAACAGCAGGGCAACCACCCCGGGCCCGCAGCGGCCCGCGCGCAGCCCGCGCCGCGCGGTGATCCAGTCGCTGATGACCCCGCCCGCGAAGCAGAAAACCGTCATGGCGACGAACGGAAACATGGTGTAGAACGCGCTCTCTTTCAGGTCCAGTTCGCGCGCCTGCCGCATGTAAATGAAAAACCAGCCCAGAAAAATCCATGCCACATAGCCGAAGGTGAAGCAGGAAAACGTAAGCAACAGCAGCGTCCGGCTGCGCAGCATCGCGCCCCACGGAATGCGCGCCTTCGCACCCTTCTCGCGACCCTGCTCCTGAATTCCCGCGCGAATCGTGCCCAGCTCTTCCGCCGTCACTCTCGGATGTTCTACCGGCGTGTCGCGCGCAATCACGTACCAGATCACGCCGGCAACTACGCCCACCGCCGCGCTGAACCAGAACGCAGCGCGCCATCCATGATTGACGACGATAGTCACCAACAGAGGCGGCGTCAGTCCTGCGCCCGCGCCCACCCCGGCAAAAATGGCGCCGTTGACCGTCCCCCGTTCGCGTTCCGGAATCCATCGCGCCACAAACTGGTTTGAGGCCGGGTAGATGATCGCCTCGCCCACGCCCAGCGCACACCGCACCCCGATCAGCACCAGCAGCGCCCCGCGCATCCCGGGTGGAACCAGCGCCGTGCCCAGCGTGAACGCGCCCCACCACAGCACGCCCAGTGTGAGCGCCCGCCGCGGCCCCAGCCGCACCGCAACCCACCCCGCCAGCACCTGCGATGCCGCGTATCCAATGAGAAACGCGCTCATCACCCAGCCCAGCCGCACGTTACCCAGCCCGAATTCGCGGCTGATCTGAGGGCCGGCAATGGACACGTTGATGCGGTCGAGATAGGCAACGGCGCTGAGCAGGAAGATCCAGAAAACCAGCCCCGCGCGGATGGGCAGCTTGGTCATCGCAGGAATGCTCCGATTCTACGTCCGCCTCGCGCCTTTGCGTTTTCACTTCATCCCGAAGTACCTCGCCACATCGCTGAGCTCCGTCGTCATCCGGTATGGCGGCAGGCTCTGCAGAAACGTCTGCCCATATCGCTGCCTTCTGATCCTCGAGTCCAGCAGCACCAGCACCCCGCGATCCTCCAGCGACCGGATCTACTGTTGCTTCAATTCCATTGGTCTCCAGGCATGATTCGTTTCATGAATTCGTCGAACAGAGGCACCGTAAATGCAGTGTCCCCGTGGGTGGGACTCCAAATCATGCCTTTCGATATTAGGCCGGCACGTGTAGGACCTAGTGACTGTACCCTCCGGTCGAGCTGGAGAGCGATATCCCCTGACCGATGCGGCCCAGGCCCGAGGCTCGCCATCGCACGCAGGTATTTCTTTTCCGCTGGAGTAAGACGGTCGAAACGAACACGAAAGAAGCTCTCGTCGAGTGCAGCAACTGCTTCATCCGAAGCATCCACGACATCTCGCTTTCGAATGGGACTCCCGGCGGCGATATCCCACGCGTGCTTCCCCCATTCTTGGAGAAAATACGGATAACCCTCAGTCTTAGCGACGATGAGTCCAACTGCGTCGTCCTCAATCTCGGCTCCTTCGTTTTGAACCGGCCTAACAATAGCCTCTGCCGCGTCCGCAGGACTAAGCGGTCCAATCTCCGGGAAATCAAAGAGCCGTTCCGCATAGGATTTCGCTTGACCCATTCGTCCACGCAACTGCGGTAGGCCAGCCCCAATTACGGTGATGGGAAGGCGCTCCTGGGAACACCGGTGAAGAGACGAAATCAAAGCTGCGAGCTGTGGTTCTTTCACATACTGCAGTTCATCGACAAAGATGATCAGCGCCCCGGCTGCCGCTCTCGCTGCGATGCCAGTCTGCTGTAGTAGTTCGGTCAAATCTCCTTCCAGATCGCCATTGTCCGCCAATCCCGGCTCCGGATCATAGTCCAACCCAACTTCAATGTCCCCAAACGACACCTTAAGTTTGCTCACGAAGCCGGCAAGCGCGCGAAGCCCCCGGATGGCGTGGTCCCTTGCGGCCTCTTTTTTGCTCATGCGAAGAAGCGCCAGTCGAAAAGCTGGGGCCAGAAGCGCCGGAAGCGAGCGATCTTCAGGAGCTTCGATCCTGACGGTCTGCATTCCTGCTTCTTCTGCGTCTCTCCGCATCTGGTCAAGCAAGACTGTTTTGCCTACCCCGCGTAATCCGACGAGCATGACACTCTTCGCCGGCCGACCTGCTCGTAGCCTCTGCAGCCGGACACCAACGTTCCTAAGAATCTGATTGCGGCCTGCCAACTCGGGGGGAGGGCTGCCGGCGCCAGGTGCAAACGGATTGCGTACAGGGTCCATATAGGGAGTTTAGCAAAATTATCCCATTTCAATAAACTATCATAACTTCTGTATACTTCTATGCAATTGACTGATTCCAAGGCTGATACCATCCATGCGACTCAGTAATTACGCCCGCCCGAAGAACCTCGCCACATCCCCAATCTCCGTCGTCATCCGGTACGGCGGCAGGCTAGCCAAAAATGTCTGCCCATACCTCTGCCTCCGGATGCGCGGATCGAGCAGCACCAGCACCCCGCGATCCTCCAGCGACCGGATCAATCTTCCGAATCCCTGCTTCAGCGTCAGCACCGCTTCGGGCACCTGGTAATCGAAGAACGGCCGTCCGCCGGCCTCCTCAATCGCCTTCATCCGCGCCTGCACCACCGGATCGCTGGGCACCGCAAACGGCAGCCGGTCAATGATCACGCAACTCAACTGCTCGCCCTGCACATCCACGCCCTGCCAGAAGCTTGCCGTCCCAAACAGCACCGCATTCGGCGTGGCGCGGAACTCATCGAGCAGCGCTTTCCTCGGCGCCGTCCCGTGCAGCAGGATCGGATAATCCAGCACCGGCAGTAGCCGCTCGTACAAGTCGCGCATCTGGCTGTAGCTCGTGAACAGGCAAAACGCGCGGCCCCTGGTAATGTCGAGCACCGTGCGGATGCACTCCGCCGCCGCTGCGGGAAACTCCGGCTCGCGCGGGTCCGGCATCTCCGGCGGCAGATACAGCAGCGCCTGCTCGCCGTAGCGGAAGTGCGACGGCACCACCAGCTCGCGCCCTTCCGTGAGCCCCAGTCGCCGGCGCATGTGCTCGAATCCGCCCTGCACCGTCAGCGTGGCCGAAGTCAGCACCACCGTCGGTATGGTCTCGAACACCAGCTCGTGCAGCAGCTCCGATACGTCGATCGGCGTGGCCTGCAGAAACGTGGTCCGCGACCCGCCGCCTCTCATCCCAGATTGGGTGCCCCCGGTCCCTCGCTTTTGGGGACCGGGGCGGGATGCTCGCCCACCATCGGAACCCCCGCCCCCACTCCCAAATGCCCGCCGCTCCAGCCAATACACCACGTTGCGGTCGTTGGACTCCATCAAGAACTCGAGCTCGCCCCGCAGCCGCGCCACGCGTTTGCGCAAAGGCGCCGCCTCGTCCACGTCCTTCAGGCTCTCCATCTCGCCTTCCAGACGCCGCAGCGTGGCCCGCATACCCACGTAGAGTTCGCCGGAGCCTTCCAGAAACTCGTCGCGATTCGCGAATGGCTGGCGTCCATCCACTTCCACCGGCAGCGCGGCAAAAAACAGCCGCGTGCGCTCTCGCAATTGCTGCGTCAGCGCCGGAATTCCCGCCGCGCCTTCCTTGGCTCGCAGCGCCGCTTCCAGGTCCCTCGCCAGCTCCTCCATGCGCACATTGGAGACGCTCAGCCCGAAGTAGCTCGACGCCACCTCCTCCAGCTCATGCGCCTCGTCAAACACCACCGCCGCGGCCTCCGGCAAAATCCCCGCATCCGGCGCGCCGCCCGCCTCGCGCTTCACCGCCAGGTCGGCAAAAAACAGGTGATGATTCACGATGATGATGTCGGACTCGAGCGCCCGCCGACGCATCTCCGTGATGAAGCATCGCCGATAGTCCGGGCACTCCTGCCCCAGGCACGCTTCGCCGCGCGCATCCAGCTTGTTCCACAGCGCGCTTGACTCCGGCATGCCCCCAAGCTCGGCGCGGTCGCCGGTCTCGGTCGTCTTCTCCCATTCCGCAAGCTGCCGGTACTGGTCAATCTCTTCGAGGCCGGACAGCACCGGCTGGTCGCGCAACTGCACCAGCTTGTGCCGGCAAAGATAATTCGCCCGGCCCTTCATGTAGCAAACGCGCAGGCCGCCCAGCAGCGTCTCCAGAAATGGCACGTCGCGGAAATAGAGCTGATCCTGCAGCGCCTTGGTTCCCGTGGAAACAATCACGCGCTGTCCGGTGCGCAGCGCGGGCAGCAGGTAGGCCAGCGTCTTGCCGGTGCCCGTCCCCGCCTCCACAATCAGGTGCCGATGCTCCTCAAGCGCCCGCTCCACCGCCTTCGCCATCTCCAGTTGCCCCGGCCGGTACTCATACGGCAGCGGCGAGCGAGCCAGGATGCCCCCCGGCGCAAAAAACTCATGCAGCGTGGGCAAAGCGCGGGTTTGGGTTTCCGTGGTGGCCATCGCGGACGACAGTTCCCATCATAGTGAGAACGGCGAAGACGCGCCGAAAGCGGTATCCAAATGAGGACTTGGCCGCCAGCCCTCTGCCGCCGTATCGTTATAAGAGATCCTAGTTGCGCGCATGATCGCGAAGGTCTCCCCAGGCCTCCACGTCAGTTCTGATCCGCATCGCAGGTGAAATCGCAGGTGACCGGATCACCGCTCCGGGAGGAGCATGGCCTCGACCGACCAAAGCTCAGTTGTTCTCCGTCCCATTGACATGGCTCTCGTGGGCAAAGCTCTGGCCTGGGCCATGGCGCTCGTTTTTTTCCTTCACTTCGTTCTCATTTTGGCCCTGGGCCATCGCGCCGGGGCTGTCTCCGGGTATTTCACTGCGGCCCTGGTTGCCGCGGCCGCAGCCTGCCCTCTGTGGCGCGCTCTTTTGCTTCCCTGGCGCTACCGGCCGGCGTGGCTCTGGGCATCCATGGGTATCCTCCTCTGGTCCATCGCGCGCACATTGGAAACCTGGCTTGCCAACTCTTCCACCGCAACTCCGCTCGCCGTCAATGCTGCCGATTTCCTCTACGTCAGCGCAATCTTCCCCTTCCTCATAGCCTTGTCCGTTACTCGCGCTGCGCAACCGGTTCGCGGGGTTTCCGCGCTTAATTTTGCCAAGATCGGCATTGCCCTCTTCCTCGCCTGGATACTGCTCGAAGGAACCGCATTGTCTCCCGCGCGGACCGCCATTGTGACGGGCAGAATCGCCTTAGCCGGCTGCGTGCTGCTGGCCGCCATGAGCCTGCTGCGCCTTTCCTGCTGGACCACAATAGAAGAAAAGCACTGCTTCCGCACCATTAACGTTCTCTTCTGGAGCTATCTGCCCATTGAGCTGGGGTTGGATTATCTTTCCCATTACCATGCGCTTCCCAGCGGCACCCTCCTCGACCTGTTCTGGAGCGTCCCTTTCGCCCTGGCTGGATGGAACGCGCTCTCACTGCCCATGGACAATACGGACGATCCGGCCCCGGTCCTGAGAACCCGCGGCCGCCTCCTCGTCGAGTCCTTGTTTCCGCTCTTCTTGACCACCGGCATCTTCGCCCTCGCCGCAGCCGTCATCCCCCGGCATCTGGCCATCGGCCTGGCCGCCGTGTTCCTCCTCCTCATCGTTCAGGGTTTCCAGGCGGCTACGGTGCAGGCGAATTATCTGGTCAGCCATAACCTGTTGCACGATCGGGAACAGAAGCTGCGTACCGCCAATGCCGCCCTCGAACGCCTTACCCTGCTCGACCCGCTCACCGGTGTCTCCAATCGCCGCGCATTCGATAGCGCCTTTGCCGCTGCCTGGCGGCGCGCCCTGCGCCGTCACTATCCCCTGGCCCTCCTGCTGGTGGACGTGGACCACTTCAAAGCCATTAACGACCTGCACGGCCACGTCTTTGGAGACGAGTGCCTGGTGGCGCTGGCCCGCGTGCTCGATGCCGAGGCCCGTCGCCCTGACGACCTGCTTGCTCGCTTCGGAGGCGAGGAGTTCGTGCTCCTGCTGCCGGAGACCAACGCCGACGGCGCTCTCAAGGCCGCTCGCCGGCTCCATGATGCCGTCCGCAAACTCGCCCTGATGAACAACGCGTCTCCGTTCGACCAGCTCCTCACCGTAAGTGTCGGCATCGCCGTGTGCCTGCCTGCTCCCGATATCCAGCCGGCAGCCGTGTTTGAAGCTGCCGATCAGGCGCTCTATTGCGCCAAGGACGAGGGCCGCAATCGGACGTACTCCGTGCTCCTTCGGCCGGACGCAGCCCAGGCGACCGCGCCCAGCCCCACTCCTCCTCCTCCTGCGGCCACCCAGGTTTAAGGCCGTGGCGCGGCCCATCTCCGCCTGGGGGGCGATACTGAAAGAGCGGCCTTTCGCGCTGTCCACTGGAGACCCCTTTTGCCCGCCAATCGTAGATCCATAAACCTCGCGTCCGCACCATCCGGCGATCTGCCCCTGGTCGCCATCGTCGGCCGCCCCAACGTGGGCAAGTCCACGCTTTTCAATCGGTTAACCCGCAGCCGCCGCTCCATCGTCGGGGACGAGTCGGGCATTACCCGCGACCGCATCTACGGCGAATACGATTGGGCCGGCCGCCGCTTCCGCCTGGTTGACACCGGCGGCATCGTCCCCGACGATCCGGAACTGATCCCGCAGGAAATCTACAACCAGGCCAAAGTCGCCCTTCAGGAAGCCGACGCCCTCGTCCTAGTCGTCGACATCCGCACCGAACTGGCCAGCCCCGACTACGACCTGGTCCGTATGCTCCTGCGTGGCGGCAAGCCTGTCTTCCTGGCTGTTAATAAGGTTGAGGGGGATTCCCTGGCAGCCGCCGCGGAAAACTTCCGCCGCCTCGGCATCCGCCAGGTCTTCCCGGTGAGCGCCGAGCATGGCCAGGGCATCGGCGAACTCCTTGACGCCATCTCCGCCGCCATCCCCGCCAAGCCTGAAGATCTCGCCGCCGCCACTGCCACTGCTGAAGGCAAACTCACACCCCCCGAACAAGGCCTTGTATCAGGGCACGACTCCGCCGCCATCCCCGAATCCGCCCCGGCAAACACGGAGGGAGGCGGGAGTTTTAACCCCCGCATTGAGCCATCAAAATCGGTCCGGGCTTTAGCCCCGGAGCCCGCCGCCTTGAAGGGACATGGTCAGGGCTTTGTATCAGGGCACGACTTCAGTCGTGCCGATGAAACCGCCCCTGAAGAAGCCGTGGCTTTAGCCCCTGAGGAAACCGCGCCCGTCCACCGCACCCACGGCGAGTTCGAGCCCTTTGAAACCTCCGTCGCCATCATTGGCCGCCCCAACGTCGGCAAATCCACCCTGCTCAATGCCCTCACCGGCTCCGAACGCGCCATCGTCTCGCCCGTCCCCGGCACCACCCGCGACGCCGTTGATGAACTCGTGGAATTCGAGGGCGCGCGCTTCCGCTTCGTGGACACGGCCGGCATCCGCCGCAAGGGCAAAACCCATCTCATGGCGGAAAAGCTCTCCGTCGTCATGGCGCGCCGCCACCTCGAAGCTGCCGACGTCGCCCTGCTGGTCCTCGACGCCACCCAGGGCGTCACCTCGAGCGACGCCACCATCGGCGGCTATGCGCACGAGAGCGGGCGCAGCGTCATCATCGTCGTCAACAAGTGGGACGCGGTGACCACCGGCCGCACCGACGGCAAGCCCCCGGCGGACCGCGACATCTTCGAGCGGCAGTTGCGCAACGTGCTCAAATATCTGAGCTACGCGCCCGTGATCTTCCTCTCGGCCAAGGAAGGCACCAACCTGGGCCGCGTAATGGGCGAGGTCAAAACCGTCGCCCAAGAGCGTCGTAAGCGCGTGACCACAGGGCAGATGAACCGTTTCCTGGAGCGGATCGACTTTCAGCGCGCGCCGGTGCCGATGGCCAAACGCATCCGCATCTTCTATATGACCCAGGCCGCCGTGGCCCCGCCCACATTCGTCCTGTTTACGGACCGCGATATCGAGCTGCACTTCGCCTTCAAGCGCTTTTTAGAAAACCAGATCCGCGAAGCATTCGGCTTTGAAGGCACGCCCATCTGGTTCAAGGTGAAGGCCCGCGCAGGCAAAGGACGGGGGGAGCAAAAAGAGGGATAAACGGACAAGGGAGTAGGCGCTCCGCCCCAAGTAGCGCCGGCCTCCCAAGTAGCGCCGTGTATGACAGCGTTCACCCCTGTCAACTGCAAACAGCGCGCAGCTTCCCGTGGTGGTCGGGGCGATGTCAAGGGCGCCGTACTTTGGCGTTCATCTCGACCCTTGACACCGCCCCGGCCACGGCCACCATTGAACTTGGTTCGAATCTCGGACGTACTTTCTGAGATTCGAACCATGGCTGGAAACCGGTCTTGCTTTGCGAAACGGCCCTGGGCTCGCATGTTGGTTCTCAATCACTTTCGATCGAACGACTCAGGTTCGATCACCCATGTATTCGGTCCGGTGGTGCCCCATGATTGCCTGTTCAAACTCTCTCCCCCTGGGAAGAGAGGCGGGGTGTCCAATCAACCTCTCGGCTTTTGCGCCACGACGCTACACGGACTGCCCCGCATGCGAACCGCGCTCCCGCACCTGGCTGTAGTGCTCGCCGGAGCGCAACATCCAATACAGCCGCACCGCCAACTTGTGCGCGATAGCCAGCTTGGCCACCCCATGATGCTTTGTCATCGACAGCCGCACGTACTGCCGATGCCAGCTCGGATCCTGGCGCTGGGCGTGCATCGCGGCCTGCACCAGCAGCCAGCGCACCATGCTGTTGCCCTGCTTGGAAACGTGCCCCAGCCGCCGCCGCTGCCCGCTCGACTCCTCGGCTGGAATCAGTCCCAGGTAGCTGGCCACCTTCTTGCCGCGAGCAAACCGCCGCCAGTCCCCGATGGCCAGAACGAAAGCCAGCGACACTACCGGACCCACTCCCGGTTGCGTCATCAGCAGCGCCGCCGCCTGGTTCCGTTCCGCGGCCGTGCGCACCGCCTCGTCCAGTGCCCGCACCCGCCGCTCCAGCAGCCCCAGCACTTCCAGCAGATCCTGCCGCTCGACGGCATGCCAGCCGGCCAAGGGCAACCGGGCCACTTCCTCCAGTCCCTTCTTGCCCCGCGCCGTCGCCATGCCCTCGCTCTTGGCCATCGCATCCAGCTGGTTGTGCACGCGTGTGGCCATGCGCACCATCCGGCAGCGATGCACCAATAGCTGCCGCAGCTCATCCTCCGCCACGGAAAGCTGCCAGACCGCGGGAAACCGGTCCTCCACAAGCAATTGCAAAATATGCCGCGCATCCCGCTTGTCGGTCTTCTGCTTGCGCACAAACGACGCTCGAATCGCCGCCGCGTCGCCCAGCACAAACTCATGGCCCAGCTCCGCCAGCAGCCGCCGAAACCAGCGGAAGCTCCCCGTGGCTTCGACCCCTACCCGCACCGGCTTGCCTGCCAACCCGCGATAAAACTTCTCCGCCTCCTCCGGATGCAACAACCGCCGTTCTCCGTACTCGCCCGTTTCCTTGTCCACAAATGCGACCTGCTGAAACCGGGGATGAAAGTCGCAACCTATAATCACCATGTTCGGCTCCTTCTCCCGAGTCCCTGGTCGTTTCGCAGCCATCAGTCTACTCAGCTGAAGGAGCCGACGCTGTCATGTAATCAACCTCCTGGTCGGCTGTGGTGGGAACCTCCCGGTCCCCACTGTCCCCGGTCATCTGAAACCTGTCCCCTGACCCCCAGCCTCTGACCACTAACCGCTGATCGCTGTTTTCCCCACCCACACCCGAGTCACCCCCGGATTCCCAATCCCATCCCCAGCCACCCAACCCGCCACGCAATTCTCATGCGCTCCCAGAAACCCGCGAATCTCTCGCCGAATCTCCCCACCTGCCTCGCTGGTAGCCCCGTACCCATGCACCACCTCAATAGGCCCCTTAACCCCGCGCCGCACGCAGTCGTTATAGAACCAAACAAACCGCCCCAAAGCCTCACTAACCCTCAGCCCATGCAGATCGATAGAAATCCGTTCCCCCACGCGCCCACCCCCCGTCACCGGTCGCATATTTCAGGACCATATGATGGACCGTTCACATTGACATAACTATCCAACCTGGCCGGGCGCCCCGGGTCTCCGTCCGCCGCGGCGGAGGACCCGGGATTCGCAAACGCCCGCCGCGCCCGCACTCCCACCCGCATCAATCCCTCTCCAGCGGATTAACCCACCGCAGCCCGGGAAAGCGCGCAAAGTCCCGGTCGGTGGTATGGAGCACGCCCCCATATTCCATCGTGGTTGCCGCCAACTGCGCATCCGTGGTCTGCGGTCCGGAAACCTGTCCCCTGTTCAGCATCTCTTTCAGCAGACTCCAGTGTCTTTCCCCCGGCGCCAGCAGCCGAACCTGCTCCTCGGCCAGCCACTCCTCAACCAGCCCAACGGCTTGCTCCATCAAAAGCGGCGTGGTAAAGATCCGGCTGTTGGTCGAGATGCGCAGAAACGCCCAGATCGTCTGCCATGGCATTCCCACCGGTTCGTCGCCGGACAACACCGAACTCAGCCACGCAGCCGCGCGCTTATGAACCTGCGAGTTTCCGTCATAGGCGTACAGCAGCAGGTTGGCATCGGGGACGATCATCGATGGTCGGGGCCTTCGATCTCGTCCAGGAGTTTCCCAATGCAGTCATAGCTCAGCCCGGGGCGTAAACCCAGCGCAAACGGCTTCACCACAAACCGCTTCCGCTCCCGCGGCTGACGCCGTGCTTGAGCCCCGTCGCGGATCAGGCCGTTGACCACGCCCTTCAAACTGTCGCCGGAACGGCGCACCTCATCCTCCACCATTCGGGCCACATCGTCATCGAGCGTCAGTGTGGTTCGCACATCATGATGATCTGCTAAAACGCATCATGATGTCAACTGACAAGGGAAAAACCCAGAGAATTCGAGCCGAGCCCATGTCCCAAAATATTTCTATTGACAAACTAAGATTATATGATAACAATATACTAATATAACGAACTCAGCCCGCTGCACCGCCCTCCCCAGTAGCGCTCCGGACACCCTGGGTCCCCGCGGACAGGCCTTCGTCCGTGGGGCAGGGACTTGAGTTCAAGATCGGAGCGCTTCACTTCGTGTCATTCCGCAATCTCAACCTGCTCCTGGCCCAGAACGGGACCATGCGGACCCTGCCCAGGGCCCTGGACGCCTCCTCGCTCACTGGCTCCGAGCGCACCCCCCTCCCCCCCAAAGGTAACCACCCGAACGCCGCCAGCCCCGCGAATTCTGCCCGGATACGAACAATCGGCGAAGAAAGTGCGGCCAAGGGCCCATCCCAACGCACCCCCCTCCCCACCAAAGGTAACCATCGGAATCCTGCCGCCTCCAGCCCCGCGGCCTCCGCAAGCACCCATAACTCCAAAAGCAAGCAAACAAAAAGCGAACACAAGGTGTGCAGAAATAGCTCTCAACTCGCTCATTCCGCTAGACATCCCCGTTTTTTTTTGCACCGTGAAACCGCTCCCACGGTCACTTTGCGGCGGTGGTCACGTGGGCGAAGGGCTTGGTGCGCGGTGGCTTGACCAGCACGGACTTGACTGGCTTGAAGTCGGGGCAGATTTGGCCACCCGAGCACAGGGCGGCGGTGATGCCGACGCCTTCCTCGATGGTGTAGATGCGGTCGGCGGCCGGCAGCTTGATGGTCTCAATGGCGCCGGAGGGCCAGTGGATCTCGGCTGTGCCGGGGTCATTGGCGTCGCCGAGGCCGAAGTGGGGACGACGGTCATTGGACCCGATGTAGCTGCCTGACGAAAGCACGTCCTGGCGCTGGCGCATCCCGTTTGCCTTGAGGAAGACCGTCGCGCAGGTGGCGTCGCGGGGGGAATGCGGGCCGCCGACGAGCTTCATCTCGACCCAGTGGTGGTGGTCGGGATAAACGTTGCGCAGCAGGACGGGCGGTCCGTCGATGGGATTGATGATGATGTCGATCTTGCCGTCGTTGAAGAAGTCGGCGAAGGCCGCGCCGCGAGCGGGAATGACATCGGCGAGGCCGGTGCCGATGACGGGCTTAACCTCCTCGAAGACCCGCTCCTTAGGGTTCTTGCCGGGCACGTTGTGGAAGAGCAGCGAGCGCTCGGCCCAGCTTGTGCCCCAGTCGTGCTGGTCCACCTGCGGGTAGACGTGGCCGTTGGCTTCAAATAAGTCAAGCCAGCCGTCGTTGTCGTAGTCGAGGAAGCCGTCGCCCCAGCCGACGAAGGGGATGGTGGGCTGGGCCACGCCAGCCCTGTAGCTGACGTCGGTGAAGTTGTTGTCGCCGTCGTTGTGGTAGAGCACCTTGTAGTCGTCGCCGAAATCGGTGACGAAGAAGTCCACCAGGCCGTTGTTTTCGTAGTCGCCGGCGGCGATCCCCATGGAAGCGATCTCGCGGCCGTCCTTGTTGAGGGCAAAACCGGAGACGTAGCTGTCGTCTTCAAAGGTGCCGTCGCCTTTGTTGACGTAGAAGAAGTTTGGTTCGGAGTCGTTGCCGACCACGAGGTCGGGTTTGCCGTCGGCGTTCATGGAGATAAAGAGGACGGTGAATCCGTAGTACTTGTCCTTGTCTACCACGCCCGCCTGGGCGGTGACATCGGCGAAGTGGCCGTGGCCGTCGTTGTGGAAGAGATGGTCGGGTTCGCCGGGAAGGCCGCGCGGACCGCAGTTGACGTCGAAGCCGCGGTACATGCACTGGGCATAGCCGACGGACTTGGTGCCGCCAATGGGCAGGTTGTTGCGGTCGAATTGGACGTAGCCGGTGACGTAGAGGTCGAGATTGCCGTCGCCGTCGTAGTCGCCCCAGGAGGAGCCGGGATGCCAGTTGTCGAGCACGACGCCGGCCTGCTCGGCCACGTCGGTGAAGGTTCCGTTGTGATTGTTGTGATAGAGACGGCTCTTGCCGTAGTTGCCCACAAAGAGGTCGGGCCAGCCGTCGTTGTCGTAATCGGCCACGGAGCAGCCGTAGCCCCAGCGATCGTTCTGGACGCCTGCTTCCTTTGAGACGTCGGTGAAGGTGCCGTCGTGGTTATTGCGGAACAGGGCGGCGTGGGGCGGGGTTTCCTTGCCGTCGAGGGAGTCGAAGGTGGCGCCGTTGACGAGGTAGATGTCGGGCCAGCCGTCGTTGTTGTAGTCGATGATGCAGACGCCGGAGCCGTTGGTCTCAACGATGAAGTTCTTCTGGGGCGAGCCCATCTTGTGGATCCAGCCGGAAAGGCCGGCCTGTTTGGTGATGTCCTCAAACACAACCGGAGCCTGGCCGGGATGAACGAATCCGCCCATGGTGATGGGTCGATGTTGCGCGTCGTACTGATTGGCAGCGCCGAGGCCGCCGGCAATGCCGGACGCGCCGGGTTTCGGATTTTGCTGAGGCGGCTGTGCCTGCTGCGCCAAACACGGAAACGTGACAGATAACATCGCTGAGAAAACTATCGCGGAGAAGCGCAGGGGAAGCGGGGAAAAGGAATTCATGACGACATTTGCAGTGTACCGGATGACGGAAAAGCAGGACAGAGGACAAGAAACTCAGGCTGGGCATAGCGGGCCGAGCTTGAATGCCGCGGCCGAGTAAGTGTTGTTTTGGGTCCAGATCGTGTGCACCAGAGCAGGCGAAACAACCAAGCTGGATGGACCGGTAATCCAAGGGTGAGTTGTCTCAGGTGGATGCCGGAGAAATTGGGATTAACCGGCCCAGGAGGTAGAAGCAGATGCTTTGGACCATCTTTGTAATTCTTCTGGTGCTGTGGCTGGTGGGATTGGTAAGCAGCTACACGCTGGGAGGATTCATCCATTTGCTGCTTGTGGCGGCGGTGGTGGTGTTGATTCTTCAGCTCGTTTCCGGGCGCAGGCCGGTGCTTTGAGGGCAAATATACCGGCTTGGGAGCCAATTTTTGAGAGAAGCTCCGAAATGAAGGGCCGCGGGACGAACGAAGACGCCCGTGGAAACTGAACCTCGAAAACTCCACGGAGGTGGACGAATGAATAAGGACCAGGTAAAGGGAACGATAGACGATGCCGCGGGGCGGGTGAAGCGCCAGGCGGGCGAATGGACCGGCGACACCAAGACGCAAGCTGACGGCGCTGCGCAACAGGTAAAGGGGAAGGTGGAAAAGGCGGTTGGCAACGTGAAGGAAGCTGTGCACAATGCCGATCGGGACCGAAGCGCGCATACGACGTCGCAAGACATCGACCGGGAGCGGTCAGAGGACGTAGAGAAGCCGTAGAAGGCTGGGCTACCAACCGCGGACCCGGATTTTCCAGTCCGGGTCCGCATTGTTTTTTTCCGCGGGTAATCCGAGTTTGGCCGGTAAAAAGAGGGAGAATTTCCACCGGTGCAGCGGCGCGATGGCCTCTCTGCCCTTGCCCTGAAGCGAAGGAGTGCGTAAAGATAGAGGAGAGGGCGGCAACCTTGCGGCCTTCCGATTTGAGGTGCGTCTTCAGCAGGGACTCCGGTTCACTGACGATCGACGTTCCGCCGGCGGAGACGTCCGCGACTCAGACCTCCGCGTGGCGAGCGGTGGTTCGCGTGCTGCGAAGTCCTGTGGATGCTGCTGCTTGCGCATTGCTTCCCGCCTCCTGTGCCCTCTGCGGCTCGCCTCTGCCGCGTCTTTCTGATGCGCCAATTTGCGAAGTTTGCTGGATGGAGATTTCCGTCGCTCGCGGCCCCGTGTGCGCGCGCTGCTCGGATCCGTTGCCGGAAGCCGGAGCGGGCACGGAGGCGGCGCTATGCCGGGCGTGCCGGATGGCGCCGCCGGATTTTGCGCGGGCAGTGGCGTACGGACCCTATGAGGAGCGGATGCGGGCCGCGATTCATGCGCTGAAGTACGACCGCATGCATCCGGCGGCGCGGCGGATGGGCGCCATGCTGGCCCAGGCAGTGGCGAAGCTGGCCGGCGAGGCGCCGAACGAGTTGCTGGTGGTTCCTGTGCCGCTGCATCGGAGCAAACAGGCTGAGCGCGGATTTAACCAGGCGCGGGTGCTGGCCGTTCATGCGCTGCGCGCGCTCCGGCGGTCGCATCCGGAATGGAAGCTGACGCTGGCGCCGAGCACGCTGATGCGGCTGCGCGCCACCGGGACCCAGGCGGGGCTCACGCCACGCCAGCGGCGGATGAATGTGCAAGGGGCGTTCCAGGTGGCGAATTCCGCAGCGGTGGAAGGCAAACATGTTTTGCTGGTGGACGACATTCTGACCACCGGGGCGACGGCGCGGGCTGCGTCAAAGACTTTAAAGCGAGCCGGCGCAGCCACGGTGTGGGTGGCAACGCTGGCGCGGGCGGGACGGGCAGAGTTGCGCGGAAGTCGAGGATTTGGAAGCGAAGCCAGGGAGGGCGGCACGGCGGGTGCAGGCGAGCCGCTAGCAGGAACCGGCAAGACGATCTGATTTTTGAGGCCACGGACATGTCATTGGGAAAAGCCATGATTCATGCACGCAAGCAGAAAGCGATTGCCCGGGCCGCCGTTTACGCGGGCGAAACGGCGGCGCCGGCACCGCATTCGATTCACCTGCTGCAGATGCCGGTGCTGGTGCTCAATGCCTCCTACGAGCCCATCAACATCTGCGGCGCCCGGCGCGCGCTGGTGCTGGTGCTGAAGGGGATTGCGCGCACCGAGGAAGAGCACGGACTGATGCTGCACGCGCAGCGCAGCCGCATTGCCATGCCTTCCGTTATCCGTCTTCTTGAATATCGCCGGATTCCGCACCAGACCCGGGCGCTCTCGCGCAAGAACATCCTGCTGCGGGACCGCAACACCTGCCAATATTGCGGGGTGGTGCTGGCGTCGAGCGACCTGACCCTGGATCACGTGGTGCCGCGCTCGCGCGGCGGCAACTCCACCTGGGAAAACCTGGTGGCCTGCTGCCATGTATGCAACCGCAGGAAGGGCAATCGCATGCTGGTCGAGATTGAGGACATGTTGCTGATCCGGGAGCCCAGGCCATTCAGCCTGCACACCAGCCGGCAGATCATGCGCATGCTGGGACGGGGCGATGACCGCTGGCGGAAGTATTTGTTCTATTAGCTTTCAGCCGTCAGCCGTCAGCCGTCAGCTTTCAGCTTTCAGCTCTCAGCTCTCAGCCTTTAGCTGTTAGCTATTAGCTGGTGGTCGTGCTCCGTCCCGGGTGGCGGATCTTGGCCGCGGGATTCTGGAACCTCTGAGCGAGGAAGTGAATCTAAGTAGGGTCTAGAAGCGGGGATTCGATATCCTCTCCAAAAGGCGTGACTTCCCTTACGCCGCCGACACAAACAGCCGAGCCCCTTCGAATGGTTCAAGGAGTTATCTTTTTTGTCAGACAGCGCCAGCAGTGTTTCTGTGACGACAAGCGCGCCTGCCGGCTCGCCTGGTGCGATGGCGGTGCAGGCGGCGTGGAAGCCGCGGGTGAACCCATGGCTGATTGCGGCCACGGTGGCGCTGGCCGCGTTCATGGAGGTGCTGGACACCACCATTGCCAACGTGGCCTTGCCCCACATCGCAGGCAGCCTGGGGGCCAGTACCGACCAGAGCACGTGGGTGCTGACCAGCTACCTGGTCTCAAATGCGATTGTGCTGCCGCTGGGCGGCTGGGCTTCAAACCTGATGGGGCGGCGGAACTTTTTTGTCGTGTGCATCATGATTTTTACGGCGTCCAGTTTTCTGTGCGGCATTGCGCCATCGCTGCCGCTGCTGCTGGTGTTCCGGGTGATCCAGGGCGCAGGCGGCGGTGGATTGCAGCCCATGGCGCAGGCCATCATGGCCGACAGCTTTGAGCCGCACAAGCGCGGCCAGGCGTTTGCGCTGTATGGGCTGGTGGCGGTGCTGGCGCCTTCGATTGGCCCGACGCTGGGCGGCTGGATCACCGACAACTACACCTGGCGCTGGATCTTCTTCATGAACATTCCGGTGGGGATTCTGGCGGTGATTCTGGTTTCGCGGCTCATCGACGATCCGCCGTGGATCAAGCCGGACCGGCGGCTGCTGGGGCAGATGGATTACCTGGGACTGAGCTTTCTTTCGATCGCGATGGGCGGCATGCAGATCATGCTGGACAAGGGCGAAGAGAACGACTGGTTTACCTCGGACTTCATCCGTTTCTTTGCGGTTTTGTTTGTGGGCGGAATGATCGCGCTGGTGGTGTGGGAGTTGCATACCGATAAGCCGATCATTAACCTGCGATTATTCCGGTACAAAAACTTCGCCATCTGCTGCTTCCTGATGATGCTGGTGGGCGGCGTGCTGAATGCCAATACCGTACTGCAGCCCCAGTTTACGCAGCAACTGCTTGGCTATACCGCGACCACGGCGGGGCTGGCGCTTACGGCGGGCGGATTTGCGTTGATTGTGGTGATGCCGTTGGCCGGAGTGGCGACCAGCAAGATCTCCGCGCGGAACCTGACGATGGGCGGCTTCATCCTGTTTGTGATCAGCTTTGTTTACGCCGCCAAGGTGACCAACCTGCAGATGAGCTTCGCCGAGGCCTCGTGGCTGCGCGTGGTGCAGATGGTGCCGATTCCGTTCTGCTTTATCGCCATTACCAACGCGGCGTATGTGGGCCTGCCCAAGGAGCAGAGCAACCAGGTGGCGGGGTTGATCAACTTTGCGCGCAACATTGGCGGGAGCGTATTGATTGCCGTGACCAACGCGCAGGTGACCACGCGCGCCATGTGGCATCAGCAGCATCTGCAGACAGACATGCAGGCGGGATTGCCGGGATACCAGCAGCATCTCAACGCGCTTACGGGATTTCTGGGCGGGCAGTACGGGGGGGCGAACAGCAAAGGGCTGGCCCTGGGATCGATTTACAACCAGCTCAACCAGCAGGCGCAGATGCAGGGATATCAGGATGTCTACATGGAGCTGGCGTGGATGTCAGGGGTGTTGATCCTGCTGGCGTTTTTGCTGAGCAAGAACCGGCCGGGAGAGAGCGCGGCGCCGGAGGGCGCGGTACATTGAGCGGCGAATGAGCCTTGGCTGCCTGAGCCTGTTGTGCCGTCTCGAACCTCCTTCTTTTGTCCATCCGGCATCACACCGATTCGAGAGGTTGTGTGCATTCTCTCGTCTTTGGGAGGTGGTGGGATGAAGTGGGTATCCGGGGATTTCAGAAACCTCAACGCGCTCTACGTGAACCAGCTCAGGGTTATGCTTTCGGCCGAAGAGCTGATCGTGCGGGAGATGCCCAACATGGTTATTCGAGCAACCGGCGAGGAACTGCAACAAGCCTTTACGAAGCACCTGGAGGAGTCAGAAGCGCATATCAAGCGGCTGGAACAGATCCTGGCGGATGAAAAGAGGAAGAATCCCGCCGCGGATGCGACCGGGCCATTGAAGTGCAAGGCGATTGCGAGCATGGGGACCGAAGCGGAAGAGATGATCGTGGACGCGCCGGACGCGTGGGTAAGAGACGTGGCGCTGATCGCGGCGGCCCAGCGGGTGGAGCACTATGAGATTGCCTCTTACGGTGCTTTGCGGCAGTGGGCGCTGCTGCTGGGCGAGTATGAGATGGCGGAATTGCTGGATCAGACGCTCAAGGAAGAGGCGCACGCCGATCGCTTGTTGAGTTCGATTGCCGAGCGGGTGAACCCGAAAGCGAAAAAAGCGGCCTGAATCCCGCAAGCACATGAATATGGACCGCGCGGGACATGGGCGCGCTGTGGAGTGTTCTAGTTCTTGGAAAACAGCGGAATGTGGAACGGCAAATCTGCCTGCGACTGCCGCTTCTTGTTCTTGGCTTGCTGGCCATCCTCGCGCAGCGCCGTTCGCTGCGAATTGACGCAAACCCAGGTGTTGTGCTCGCGCTCGAAAACGTGCGTAAACACGCCCTTCTCGTCGGTTTCGTTGTTCGCCACCTTGTGATGCAGGACGTAGGTTCCGTTGGCCACGGCAATGTCGCCGAGGAGACGGACGGCGATGACGCGCTGTTCCAGGCGCAGGGTTTTGTCCGGCTCGCTAATCACGCCGGCAACTTGCTGATTCCGCGTGGTGATATCGCCGGACCCGGAGATATCGACGAAGAGCGGGGAAAGAACAAGTTCCAGGCCATACTGGTCCCGGCTGTTGACCGCATCCGACCACTTGTCCTCAATTGTCTGAAATTCCTGGACCTGGGTGCTGGATGTCGTGGTTGCCCCTGGAGCGGCGCCCTGGGGCGCGGGAGCGGGGTTTTGAGCGAACGCAGCGAAGCAGGAGAACAGAACTGCAGAAATGCAGGCAAATCTACAAATCATCGAGAAGAAACTCCCTCTCCGACCATGATAAATGTTGGACCGCGGCCGGCGCGCCCCGGGAAGCAAGTACCCCTCTGGGGCCGGTTCGATCGCGCGACGGGACGTTGACGGCAAGCGCGGAAGCAGCGGCAGGCTGAGAAAAACGCTATCGAACTGGGGCCGGAGACGGGAAAAACTTGGCCGAGGGCAGTTGCGCTGGCTTCGGGGCGCATGTGCGCCCAAGCACACGGAACCGACAGTTGTATACGGAGTTAGGTGATCCGCATCATATATCTCGATCCCGTTCATCTCCATTGCAAACACACAAGTGTGATGAGGCGCACAGCCGGTCGTGTTTTGAAATGGGTACCTTCTCATTCGTTGGCGGGCGCGGCGAGTGTGCTGGATCACACTCAGCCGCCAAACCCGCACACGAGCGAGGCAGGCATGGGCAAGAGCATTTGGCAGTCAATGCAGGACAAAGGCTACAACCGGCGGCAATTCCTGCAATTTTGCGGCGTGGCAGCCACGATCGCGGGATTCGAGCGATCGGGAGTGGCGCAGGTGATTGAGGCCTTCGAGAAGAAGGACAAGCCCGCGGTGGTGTGGATGCATTTCCAGGAATGCACCTGCTGCAGCGAATCGTTCATCCGCGCATCGCACCCGATTGTGAGCGACGTGCTGCTGGACGTGCTGAACCTGGACTACACGGAGACGCTGATGGCGGCTTCCGGGTTCCAGGCGGAGAAGAGCCTGAAGGACGCGATCGAGAACAACAAGGGCAAGTACATCGTTCTGGTGGAAGGCGCGGTGCCGACGCACGACCAGGGCGTGTACTGCATGATCGGCGGCAAGACGGCGGAGTCGATCCTCCAGGAAGTATCGAAGGACGCGGCGGCGGTGGTGGCGTGGGGAAGCTGTGCCTCGAACGGCTGCGTGCAGGCGGCCAAGCCCAATCCGACGGGAGCGACGCCGATCCACAAGCTGGTGTCGAAGCCGGTAATCAACGTGCCCGGGTGCCCGCCAATTGCGGACGTGATGATGGCGGTGGTGACGCACCTGCTGGTGCTGGGTCAGACGCCGGCGCTCGATTCGCTGGGCCGGCCCAAAGAGTTTTACGGACGCCGGGTGCACGATACGTGCTATCGCCGGGCCAACTACGATGCCGGCCTGTTTGTGGAATCGTTCGACGACGAGGGCGCGAAGAAGGGGTATTGCCTGTACAAGATGGGCTGCCGCGGTCCGGTAACCTACAACGCCTGCTCGGTGGTGAAGTGGAACGAGGGCACGAGCTATCCCATCCAGTCGGGGCACGGATGCATAGGGTGCAGCGAGGAAGGGTTCTGGGACAACGGTCCGTTCTACCAGCACCTGGCGTCGTTCCCGGGATTTGGAATTGAGAGCACTGCGGACTCGGTGGGCACGGCTGTGGCGCTGACGACGATCGCCGGAGTCGCGGCTCATGCCGTGGTAACCAATATCCGCAAGCACAAGGTGATTGCAGAAGTTCACGCCGAAGAACAGAAAGAATCGTGAGGATTTATGGCGACACGAATCGTGGTTGATCCGGTCACTCGCATTGAAGGCCACCTGCGTATTGAGGCGGTGGTAGAAAACGGCGTCATCACCGACGCGTACAGCGCCGGCACCATGGTGCGCGGCCTGGAGAAGATCCTGATGGGTCGCGATCCGCGCGACGCCTGGGCCATCACGGAACGCGTCTGCGGCGTTTGCACCACGGTGCATGCGCTGGCCAGCGTGCGCTCCGTGGAGGACGCACTGGGCATCAGCGTTCCGCCCACTGCCGAGCTGATCCGCAACATCATGCTCACCACGCAGTACGTGCAGGATCACGTGATCCACTTCTATCACCTGCACGCTCTGGACTGGGTGGACATAGTCAACGCGCTCAAGGCCGATCCGAAAAAGGCAGCCGAGATCGCGCAGTCATTCTCCTCGTACGACAAGAACACCGCTGCGCATTTCACCGACGTGCAGAACAAGATCAAGGCATTTGCGGCGAACGGGCTGGGCATCTTCGCCAACGGCTATTGGGGACATCCTGCGTACAAGCTGCCGCCTGAGGTGAACCTGATCGGCGTGGCCCACTACCTGGACGCTCTCCAGTGGCAGAAGGAAGTGGTCAAGATCCATGCGGTGTTCGGCGGCAAGAATCCTCACCCCAACTACCTGGTCGGCGGCGTTCCGTGCTCCATCGACATGAACGAAGTTGCTGCGATCAACGGCGAGCGGCTGAACCTGGTTTCGCAGCTGATCGGACAGGCAGACGAGTTCGTCAATCAGGTTTATATTCCCGACCTGCTGGCCGTGGCCTCGTTCTACAAGGACTGGGCCAGTTATGGAGGCGGGCTGAAGAACTACCTCTGCTATGGCGAATTTCCAACCAAGGGCTACAACCATCCGGAGGCGTTCAAGTACGCGCGCGGCGCGGTGCTGGGGCGCGATCTGAGCCAGGTGTATCCTGTGAACCCGCGCGATGCGCAGGAGATCAAGGAGTACATCGCGCACTCCTGGTACACCTACGAGGGCGGCGACACGGTGGGCATGCACCCCTGGGCAGGCGAGACGCAGATCAAGTACAGCGGACCGCAGCCGCCGTTCGAGACGCTGGCGGGCTACGACAAGTACTCGTTCCTGAAGACGCCGCGATGGAAAGAGAATCCGATGGAAGTGGGGCCGCTGGCGCGGCTACTGGTGTCGTACGCCGCGGGTCACGCGGACGTGAAGGAACTAGTGGGAATGGTGCTGGGCAAGCTGAATGTGCCCGTGGGCGCGTTGTTCTCCACCCTGGGACGGACCGCGGCGCGGGGCATCGATGCGGCGCTGGCGATGGTCTGGCTCAAGGAGTTCTACGGCGATCTGATGGGGCGGGTCAAAATCAACGAGGTGTCTACATTCAACGGCGAGAAGTGGGATCCGAAGACCTGGCCGGCGGATTGCGAAGGCGTGGGCCTGGAAGAGGCTCCGCGCGGCGCACTGGCGCATTGGATCAAGATCAAGAACGGGGCCATCGAGAATTACCAACTGGTGGTGCCGACCACGTGGAACGGGTCGCCGCGCGATGCGAAACAGCAGCGCAGTTCCTTTGAGGCGGCGCTGATTGGCACACCGGTGGCGAAGATCGACGAGCCTGTAGAGATTCTGCGCACCATCCATTCCTTTGACCCGTGCCTTGCCTGTGCGGTACATCTTTACGATCCGCAGGGACGGCACCTTAACCGGATTTCCTTCGAGTGACGCCGATGAGCACGCAAAGAGTTGGGGTACGGGACATTTTCAAGGCCAACGGCTCGGCGCCGGTCGAGTACCGACGCGTCTACGTGTGGGAACTGCCGGTCCGCGCATACCACTGGATCAACGCCATCGCGCTGACGTTGCTGTGCGTGACGGGTTTTCTGATCGGACACCCGGTGCGGCTGGGCAGCGCCCCGGAAGCCTACCAGCAATACTGGTTCGGCTGGGTTCGATTCATCCACTTCGTGGTCGCATACATCTACGTGTTCAACTTTGCCGCGCGCATCTATTGGGGATTTGTCGGGAACAAGTACGCGAAGTGGAATAATTTCTTTCCCCTGACCAAACGGCAGCGGCAGGAGATTGCGGACGTGATCAAGACCGACGTGCTGCAAACGCAAATGCACGGCGAGATCTCCACCGGGCATAATTCGCTGGCGGCGTTCATCTACTTTCTCACTTTCCTGGCGTTCTGCGCGCAGGCCATCACCGGGTTCGCGCTGTACTCCAGCATGAGCAGTTCGTGGATCCCGCGGATGTTTACGTGGATTGTGCCGCTGATGGGCGGAGAAATGGGCGTGCGCTACTGGCATCACACGCTGATGTGGTTCTTCGTCGCGTTCGTCATCGTGCACATTTACCTGTCGTTCTATCACGACTACATCGAGGGACGTGGTACGATTTCGTCCATCGTCGGCGGATGGAAGTTCGACAAGGAAAGCGAAAAGGACAAATAGGAACGGCTCGGCGGCGGTTGATCCGACGCCGAGCTAATTGTCTGGCAGCAGCCGACCGGCGCCGCTGGCATTTCCCCGCTCGATCGAGGAGGCCGCTATTTCCAGCGATACACAGAAGACCCTTGTCCTCGGCCTCGGCAACGTGATCATGGGCGATGAGGGCGTGGGCGTGCACGTGGTGCGGGCGCTTGAGCAGGAGAAACTGCCTGCGGGCATCGAGTGCCTTGACGGCGGGACGGGTGGCTTCATTCTGCTGGAACCTTTGCAACAGGCGGACCGCATCCTCCTGATCGATGCTACGACGGACGAGAATCCCATCGGCACGGTGACCCGGACAACGCCTAGGTTTTCCAGCGACTATCCGCCAACGCTTACCGCGCACGATATCGGCGTCAAGGACCTTCTGGACGCGTTCTACATGCAATCGGGATATCGCGAAGTGATTTTGTACGCGATTACGATTGACCCCAGGCAGCCGATCCGGATGGAGCTCTCAAGCGAGTGCGAAAAGGCGCGGGATGAGGCGGTACAGCGCATTGTGGCTGAGCTCAATTGATGAAGCATTGCCTGCGGGCAGAGATGCCCGCAGGGCAGCCGGCAGGGAGGCCGGCGCTACGCCGACTTCAGCGATACACTGAGAATCGGATTGAGCCATGAAGAAGCTGGTCATTACTTCGGCCCTGTTCGCCGCCATTATCGTCGCCATTGGCTTCAATCTGTCGCGCGCAAGCCGGGAGCCTTTGGTTATCATGCCTGACCCGCTCCAGGCGGGGCGGCAGAAGCTCCATGCGCAACTGGTCGAATCGGAGCAGCGCGAAGCCGAGATCGAAAAACAGGACTGGCACTCCACAGCGCTGCTGAATCAGTTGGTCAGCGCACACCAGGAGCGGATGGGAAAGTTGGCCGGAAACGGGGAAGCCGGCGAAATAGTTGCCCATGATCGCGAGGCCATCGCGCGCCTGGAAAAGCGCATCCAGATCCTGGCCGCGTTTGCGGCAGAGAAGCCGCCGGCCGCGGCCGCCCCTCAATAATCCGGCGCCATGCTCGCCTGGATTGTCTCCGGCGCCAATACGCGGAGCTCAACGAGAAGTTTCTTTTGCCAATGGCTTGAGGTCCTGGATGGGCTCGACCCGCACCTTGCCGATGCGGCGGCCATCCATCTCGACCACGGTAAACCTGCGGGCTTCGTAATCGGTGTGCTCGCCGGGCCTGGGGATGTGCCCCAGACGAGCCAGCAGAAATCCGGCCAGGGTTTCCACGCCGCCTTCCCGGGGCAGATTCCATTGCATCTGCGTTTCCAGGTCGCGCAGGTTCACGCTGCCGTCCAGCAGCAGCATGCCGCGCGCGTTGGTGATGAGGGGACGCTGCGGGTCGTCGAACTCATCCTCAATTTCGCCGGTGAGCTGCTCGATGGCGTCTTCAGCGGTGACCAGGCCGACGGTGGAACCATACTCATCCACCACGATGGCGATGTGCTTGCGGCGTTTCTGGAATTCGCGCAGAAGATCGAGCGCGCTCTTGGTTTCAGGCACCACCAGGACATCCCGCATCACCTGGCTCAGGCGCAATTCCACAAACGGAGTCGCCGGTTGTCCCGCGTTTCTCTGCGGCTCGCGCCGGAAGAACATCAAGCGCGACAGGTCTTTTGAATACACCACGCCGACGATGGCTTCCGGGCCGCGCTTCTCGTCGTAAACCGGCACCCGGGAATGGAGGTACTCCACGACCTTGGCTTGAGCTTCCTCGACCAGCATGTTCGAGGGCAGAGAAAAAATCTTCTGGCGCGGGGTCATGATTTCGCGAACGGGCACGTCGCTCAACTCCACCGCGCGATGCACCAGGGTTTCCTGGAAGCGGGGCAAAACGCCCAGGCGCCGCGCGGCCGTGGCAATGAGCTTGAGCTCCTCGGGAGAGTGGACGCTGGCGCGTTCGGTGGCCGGGATATCGAAACCGCGGAGAACGAGGGCGGCGGAACGGCTGAGGAGGCGAACGGCGGGGCGAGTCAGCGCCATGAAAAACAACATGGGCGGGGCCACCGCAGCGGCAAGAGCCTCAGCGCGGCGGAGGGCGAGGGCTTTGGGAACCAACTCGCCGGCGACAACCTGGAAATAGGTGATGAGGCAGAAGCCCAGGACGGCCGCCGCTATGGCGATGATGTGAGCGAAGAGGTTGGAATGCGCTGGAGGGTGCGGGAGCAGGAGAAAGCCCGACAGAAAAAGACGTGCGGCCAGAGGTTCGCCGAGCCAGCCGAGCGCCAGGGAGCAAAGAGTAACGCCGAGCTGAACCGCGGGCAGGAAGTCGTCGAGATCGTGTTGCAGGCGGCGAACGGCGCGGACGCCGGGTACCTGGGCAGCAAGGAGCTGCTGGATGCGAGTGTCGCGAATGGAAACCAGGGCGAACTCGGCAGCCACAAAGAAGCCATTGGCCAGAATGAGCAAGGCCACAGCGACGCATTCAAGCAGCAGCAGTCCGTGCATCTCGCTCAAGAGCATAGCATTTTGAAGGACTTGCGGGGTCCGGTAGCCGGACTGGGCTTAGCAAAAGTGACTCCTGCCTCGCAATTCACTGAACCTTCTTCTCAAATCTGCGTATGGAAGAACATGGGGACGATCCACGATGTGCCGCGCGGATTGCCCGCCAGTTTTTGCTAGCTGGAAACTGGCAGGAATGTTCAGCCGCGCACAGATGTGTTCGGAAGCGGACAATCCAGGGCGGCGAAAGATCTACGAGCAAAGTGATCCAAATTGTAGCGATTCTATGAGTTAGAGCCGAGTTTCAATCATGGCAGCCGGCTTGCAAGAGGGATGTCGTGGCAACCAAGCGTTTCCGGCCGAGAGCCAGAGACACCGAACAGCGGAGATTCGCTCTCCGTTTTTTGTCAAGAGGAACAGAACGATGAAAGTCGCAATCGTGGTAGTAACGGCGTTGGCTTTCGCGGCGCTTCCGGCGCTGGCGTCGGAGGCCAGCTTCGATCGCACACTATCTGTCAGCGGGCAGGTGGAGCTGAATGTTTCAACGGGATCCGGCAATGTCCACATTGTGCCCGGAACGTCGAGCCAGGTGAAGATACACGGGCGAGTCAAGTCAAACTGGGGCTCCAGCGAGGAGCGCGTGCGTGAAGTGGCGGCGAACCCGCCCATTGAACAGACGGGGAACATTATTCGCATCGGCGGGCATAACGAGAACCTGCACAACATCAGCATCGATTACGAAATCGAAGCACCCGCCAACGCGTTTCTTGAGGCGGGATCGGGCTCTGGCGACGTGACCGATGATGGCGTGGGTCAGAACGCGAAGCTCCACACCGGCTCGGGCAATATTCACGCCACGGGGCTCAAAGGAGGCTTCGTGGTAAACACCGGTTCGGGCAACATTTTCGCGGAGCAGTCTGGCGGCGATGGCGATATCCGCGCGCAGACCGGTTCCGGCAATGTTGAACTGCGCGGCCTTCACGGCGCGCTGCGCGCAGGCACCGGATCCGGCGATATCAAGGTCGGCGGCTCGCCGGAAGGGGAATGGAAGCTGGAAACGGGATCGGGAAACATTGAGTTCTGGCCCGGCAGCACGGGCTTCCTGCTGGATGCTTCCACCGGCTCCGGCTCTGTGCACACCGATCGCGAGATGACAGTACAAGGTTCATTCGACAAGCATCACATCACTGGACGAATCAACGGCGGCGGACCCACGGTGCGCATTCAGACCGGCTCGGGGGACGTCACCATCCATTAGCTTTGCCGCGATCGCAAGAATGCGCTCCACGTTTGTTCCTCAGGCGAGGCCAACTTTCCACGAGAAGGCCTCGCCCCTTTTTTTGTTGCGAACAAGGGACGAGCAGGCGCCTCGCATTCGCGGTTCGACCGCAAATCCCAAAATGCATTCTTGTATTCCGGTAGAAGGCGAGTGAATCCGGCATTCGGTTCGCATCCAAGAGGATGGGAACTCGAATGCTCAGAAGAAACTTCCTTGTGCAATCATCGATCGCCGTAGCCATAAACGCTTCGCGCAGTGCGTTCGCATGGGCGCGGGATGCGACGAAAAGCATTCTGGATTATGGCGCCCTGCCCGACGGCAGGACCATGAACACAAGAGCGATCCAGCGCGCCATTGACGATATGTTCTTGAAAGGCGGCGGCGTGGTGCATGTGCCGGCGGGAACGTTCCTGACCGGCCGGCTTGACCTCAGGAGCCACGTGACGCTGTACCTCGACGCCGGCTCCGCTCTGCTTGGCAGTATGTCGTTGAACGACTACGAGGGCGCGGAAGACGGGAACCAGCGGCATCTGATTTACGCCAAGAACGCAGAGGAAATTTCGCTCACCGGGCCGGGCCGGATCGACGGGCAGGGAGCGAGCTTCTGGGAGCCTTCTGGGAAAGCTCCGCTGCCGCCCGACCAGGCTTGGGCCGATGTGGCTTCGCACTGGCTCAAGCCAAAGAGTTCCGGACGGCCCAGCCCCATGGTTTTATTTGCAAATTGCCGTGGAGTGAGCGTGGACGGGGTTCGCCTGGAGAATTCGCCCGGCTGGACCCTGCATTTGCTCAACTGCGACGACGCGCGCGTCACCGGGATCACGATCGCCAATCCTGTGAATGGGCCCAACACGGACGGAATTGACGTGACCTGTTGCCAAAATGTCACCATCAGCGGCTGCACCATCGCTACCGGCGACGACGCCATTTGCCTCAAAAGCGAAAGCCCCGCAGGCACCGAACCGCGCCTGGTCAAGAATGTCAGTGTGACCAACTGCACGCTTTCAACGTGCTGCAATGGATTCAAGCTGGGCACATCCTCAGAAGGGGGATTCGAGAACATTGTCTTCTCCGACTCGGTCATCCAAAACGGCGCGGTCCCGCTGGCCGAACGCGTAATCTCCGGCGTGGCGCTCGAAGTAATCGACGGCGGATGGATTGATGGCGTGCAGATAACTGGAATCCAGATGCGGCGCGCGCGCACGCCGCTCTTTATTCGCCTGGGCAATCGCAAACGGGTTCACGATGATCCGCGGCACGGACTGCGGCACGTCATCATCAGCGACATCCAGGCCTCGGAGAGTGTGCTGGCAAGCTCCATCACCGGCATCCCTGGGGACACGGTGGATGACATCACGCTCACAAACCTGCGTCTTCAGAATGTGCTGAACGTTAGAGGAAGATGGGGCGAAATCAATGTGCCCGAAAAGGAGAGCGCCTATCCGGAAGCGCGCATGTTCGGCATGCTGCCCGTTTCCGGCCTGTACGTGAGGCACGCGCGAAATCTTCACTTCAATGCCCTCGAATTCAGCGCGGCGCGTGGTGAATCGCGGCCCACTTTGATGTTGGATGACGTGGAAGACGTTCGCATTGCGAATCTTCAGAGCACTCCGGTGCGCGGTGACATGCCGGTTGTGAGCCTCGCGAATGCGCGGAATGTGAACATCGCGGATTCTGTCGCACCGGCCGGCATCGACACATTTCTTTCCGTCTCCGGCAGCGGCTCTGCCAATGTTGTGCTGGCCGGCGATGACCTGCGCGGCGCGCGGCACGCGTTCAACGTGGAAAATGGCGCCGCACTGCAAGCGGTTGCGATCGTCGATAAGACTGCTCCGGCGAACGACTGAATCATTGTTCGCTTTTGCAAATACGGAGTTCACTCGGAATTTGCGATGCGGAAGATTCCCGTCACCACCGGGCTGTCTTTCTTTCCCGGCGATTCCGCGAAGGCTTTGATGGTCAGCTCAGTTCCCTTCACCATGATCGGCGCCCGGTAAACAGGCGAGGAATCGAACGGCTGCGAGGCATCGAAAGTGTAATGGATCACCGCGCCCGGGCTTGCCGAGTGCAGGGTGACAGCCGTATCGCCCCTGAAGACTCCAGGCCGCGGCGAAAAGAACGGTTCTGCAGTTACATTTGAGCCAGCGTCGGTGTTCGCTTGAGTATTTGGCAGCGTGTTCGCCGCTTGGGGGATGTTCAGCATCAGGGCTTCAAGGTAAGCACGCTGAAAGTCGTGGATCGGCCATCCTTGATAATCCCCATTCCAATCCTCGATAAACGATTGAGCCTCATGAAAGGCGTCGACGACTTTCTTCTCCTCTGCCGGACGCACTGCTGCAACCAGGTAGTCGATGCGCGGATTCTTTAGCGGATCGATAATCCTCAGGCGGTAAAGTCCTGGGCCCGGAACCTCGATTGCAATCGCGCGGCCGGACTTTTGCAACGAAATCCCGGCTTGCGGCGCATAGCCGGAATGGATTGGAGTGAGATCGTAAACATAACGGCCATTGGAAAGAGACTCAGCCAAACCAGAGAGCTCAATTCGATTCTGCGGACCCAGCACGGCTGCCAGCTCATCGCGCCCTGCCGGCGAGCGCCGGGCAGGAACTAGCTGCGGTTGGCTTCTCTGCTCTGCGAGTGCGGCTCGAATCCGCCCCATCATTTTGGCAGCGAAGGCGGCCGGATCGCGGTCCAGGGCAGGCACGCGAAAGCCCCGTGCACAGTCCTTCGCTGTGAAACATTCGTAGAGAATCCGTTGCCCATCCGGCAACAGAATTGTGATGGAGTGCGCAGCGTTCTCTTCGTCCGGTTCCAGCAGGGACCCAGGTTCGATTGCATCCCCCGCGTGGAGGAGTTGGTGCCTGCCTTGCAGACGCCACGTTCCACTCACATCCCATGCGATTCCTGGCGTGCGCTTCGCGGTGTCCTGAATTGCGGCGCCACGAGCTGGAAACGAAAAGAATGCAGCCAACAAGCCACCAAACAGAATCAGCCAAGAATGGCCCCCGGCAAAGCCGGAAATGCCCAACCGAATCAAGCGAAAAATGCTCATTCCGCAGCTCCAGGATGTTGAATTCCCTGGACGATTGGATGCGAAAGCAACCGCTCCGGGAGGCCACATCATCCAACTCGTTGCTGCATGGAGTGCCATGCGGCTTATCTGACCATTTCTGTTGATCCACATTGTTAACAACGTTTGAGCTAGGCGCTATGCAATTTCCTCCGAGCCCGGAATGACAGGGTTTTCTTTGCCTCCGTTTTGGATTATGGCAACCTGCTGAGCTGACTCTGCCCCGACGCTCGTTCGCGGGTGAAGGCTATTTCCGTGCTTTCGGCGGACATTCACTGTCAATCTTTTGCTGCGAAGGTGTCCATGCCTGTACATCCCCGGTTCTGCCGTGCATTCGATTGGTTTTCCAAGCTGTCCGGTGTAGCAACGGCCTCATCGCTGAGTTTCCTCGCCATTCTCATTTTCATCGCATGGGTCGGCTCCGCAGTTGTGGCAGTCGCCCAGACGCCGACCGCGGTACCGGTGCTCACCTGGCGGTACGATCTGACTCACGCCGGCGAAAACACCAGCGAAACCGCGCTTACGCCGGACAACGTGGCTGCTTCCACGTTCGGCAAGCTGTTTTCCCTTTCCGTTGACAGCACCGCGTATGCCCAGCCTCTTTATGTGCCCAATCTCAAGATGAGCGATGGCCTGGTGCACAACGTGGTCTTCGTGGCCACTGAAAATGATTCCATTTATGCGTTCGACGCCGATTCGAATGGCGGGGCCGATGCCAATCCCATCTGGCAAATCAGCCTTCTGACGGCGGATCACGGCGCGGGCGCAGGTGCTACCGCCGTGCCTTGGAGCGACACCGGCTCCCCCGATGTCGCTCCCACGATCGGCATCACCGGCACGCCTACCATTAATGCCGCCACCAACACCATGTACGTGGTGGCCGCCACCAAGGAAAACGGCCTGTACTTTTCCCGCCTCCACGCCATCAACATCCTCACCGGCGTGGAACAATCGGGCAGTCCTGTCAATATCACTGCGACCGCTGCGGGAACCGGCAACGGCAGCTCCGGAGGGCAGATTACATTCAGCCCGTTGTGGGAGAACCAGCGAACTGCGCTCAACTACTACAACGGCTACGTCTATTTCGGCTACGCCGCTCACGGCGACAATGGTCCCTGGCACGGATGGCTCTTTGCCTACGATGCGTCCACGCTGAAGCAGACAGCCGAGCTATGTCTTAGCCCAAACGATGTCGGCGCCGGCATTTGGGGCTCGGGAGCGGGCCTTCCCATCGACACCAGTACCGGCCTCATGTTCGTGGTCACCGGCAATGGCGCCCGCTCCACTCCCTTTACGGCCAGTAGCGATTACGGCGAAAGTGTCATCGCTCTCAAAATTGCGAATGGTCAACTCACGCCAAGCGACGAATTTACAGCGTTCAACTACGAGACCCTCAACAGTCACGACTGGGACCAGGGCTCGGGTGGTCTGCTCATGCTCGATCAGCAGGGCGCATATCCGCATGAGCTGATCAACGTGGGCAAGGAGGGACGCATTCTGACTCTAAATCGGGACAGCCTTGGCGGCTATGCCTCCGGCGCTTCTTCCAACACCAATGCCATCCAGGACAATCCCAACGTCATTCCCCAGGGGGAGGGCCTGTGGTCCACGCCGGCCTACTGGAATGGCAACGTGTACATGTGGCCGGAAGATAGCGAGCCCATGCAATTCGGCATCAACAGCGGCATTATGGACGCCGACCCGGACACCAAAGGAACGATGACTTCGAATTTCCCCGGCGCGTCCTTCTCCATCTCCTCCAATGGCGCGCAGGACGGCATTGCCTGGGCGGTACGCTCCGATCAGTTCAATTCAAATGGCGCGGCTGTGCTTTACGCCTGGAACGCCAACGACCTTAGCAAGACCATCTACGAGAGCGACACCAACTCCGCTCGCGACGCCGCGGGACCGGCCAACAAGTTTTCGGTCCCTGTGGTGACAAACGGCAAGGTCTACGTGGCCGCACACGGCGAGGTGGATGTGTACGGGCTCCTCAATGGCCAGCCTGTCGCAGCTACCCCGGTGATCAGCCCGGATGGAGGCACGTTTGCTTCAACGCAATCCGTAACTATCTCGTCCGCGACCAGCGCCGCCGCCATCTACTACACCTTGGATGGAACCACGCCCACTGCGGCTTCAACCCAATACACCGCTCCCATTTCGATCAGCACGGACACCACCGTCAACGCCATCGCCAGCGCCCCCGGCTACATCCAGAGCAGCGTCAGCACAGCCACCTTCAACTTCAGTAACCAGGTCCCGCCGATAGGATTTGCGCCCGCTGCGGGCACTTATCTGAATGCCCAGGCCGTTACGCTGTCCGATACGGATGCCAACGCCAAAATCTACTACACAACCGACGGTTCCACTCCATCCTCATCTTCGAACCTCTATTCCGCTCCGATTCCGGTCGGCGTATCTGAAACCGTCAAAGCCATCGCCGTCGATCCGGCGTTGAATAACAGCAACGTCAGCACCGCTGCCTATGTGATTCAGAACGGCGGCACCACAATCAATTTCGGCAACGGATTCTCTAACTCGCAGGGCCTGACCTTTAACGGCAGCGCCGTGGCAACCAATGACACCCGCTTGCAGCTGACCAATGGAAACACATGGGAGGCCGGCAGCGTGTTCTGGAGCGCGCCCATCAACGTCCAGGCCTTCACCACCAGTTTCGAGTTCCAGCTCAGCAATGCGCAGGGCAACGGGTTCACCTTCACGATTCAGAACGTCGGCGCCACGGCGCTGGGCGGAGACTCGGCCGGACTCGGCTACCAGGACATCCAACACAGCATCGCCGTCAAGTTCAACTTCTACAACTATGAAAGCGAAGGCGACGACTCGACCGGTCTTTACACCGACGGGGAGGCGCCGGTTACTCCTACCGTCGACATTTCGCCCAGCGGCATTGAGCTGAGCAGCGACGACTCCATCCAGGCGCAGTTGGTCTACAACGGAACCACGCTCACGCTGAACCTTCACGATCTGGTGAACAATGACACCTTTACCACTTCCTGGCCAATCAACATTCCCCAGGTTGTAGGCAGTAACTCCGCGTATGTGGGCTTTACCGGCGGTACCGGGGGTCTGTCCGCGAGCCAAAAACTGCTTAGCTGGACCTACAGCACGCAGGCTGTGCCGCCTGCATTCGTTCCGCCCGCAGGCTCCTACAGCGCCGCTCAGAAAGTTACTCTTTCCAGCCAGACCTCCGATGCCGTCATTTACTATACCGCCGACGGATCGACTCCAAGCGCCGCGTCAACCCAATACACTGCGCCGATTGCGGTGTCGAAGTCCGAGACCATCAAGGCCCTTGCCATCAGCAAAACGTTGGGAACCAGCAACGTTGTCAGTGCCGCATACGCCATAGGCACCGGCGGCTCCAGCAATCCCTCTTTCTCGCTCACGGGATCGCCTGTCACCCTGACCGCGGGAGCATCGGCCGCGGCCACCATTTCCGTCTTGCCTAACTCCGGCTTCACTGGAAACGTCTCTTTGACGTGCGCCATCGTGGGTAACTCAGCCGCGGCCAATCTTCCCACTTGCACCGTGGCCCAGCCGTCAGCTATCACGGGCTCGCAGTCAGTCAACGCCACCATCGCCGTCAACACGCAGGCTTCCACCAGTGCGGGCAACTACACCATGAACGTCAATGGAACATCGGGCACTATGAGCGCCTCCACAACCGTTGACATTACCGTTCTCCCGCCCGGGACCGGGTCCGGATCGGGCCAGTTCGCCCTTAGCGGCACGGCCATCACCATCCCATCCGCCGGGAAAAGCGGAACTTCGACCATCACCATCACTCCCAGCGGCGGCTTCACCGGGCCCGTGGCTTTATCCTGCGCCATCGCCACTTCCCCGTATGACGCCGTGGATCCTCCCGCTTGCTCCGTCAGCCAGCCACCGTCCATCGCGGGCGCCAAGGCCGTAACAGCCACCTTGACCCTGTCAACGTCGCCGGCGCCCTCTAAAGCAGCCCATAATTCCCTGGCCACTCTGGGCGGCAGCTCGCTTGCGGCGCTGTTCCTGATCTTCGTTCCCCGCCGTCGCGCATGGCGGGCCCTGCTTGGAGTTGTTCTGCTCGGCGCGTTCCTTATCGCAGCCAGCGGGTGCGCCACCACCAGCGGCAAAGTGGCCCAGCTAGCGAATGGCGGTACAACAGCGGGCGAGTACACCGTCACGGTAACGGGCACCAGCGGCTCCGCGAAGGCGACTACAACAATCGACGTCAGCATCGAGTAGGAAAAATCGGGAATTCGACTCTCACCAGAGTCCCTTGCCGGCAGTGGTTCGTCGATCGGATTTCGACGCGCCACTGCCGGCATTCCTGTCTGGCTCACTTTCCCCAGAAGCCCGTCATGCTTTCTCCCGGGGTTACGGTTACGTCCCGTAACTTGATTCTCCTTCTCCCTCGCAATCTGGTCCCCGGGGACGCCACTTTTGCCGTCACTGCGAATGGAAAGCGAACGCCGCGGCCGTCTCTTTCCCGCCCTCCTGCAACTTTTTCGGTAGATCGCATTTTTCCATTGTGATCCCGATCACTTACCGCTATACTCACCCCAAATAACCTTCAGATGGCTCCGCCCAGACTATGAGGCATAAAGCAGATCCTCAAGCTCGGAGCGGACCTACTCTTACAAGGGCCGGGTAAGTGGGCTGGTGAGAGAACACACGGATCGTCCGGCGGTTCCGATTGGCCGGCGCGGTTTTGTTTCCGTCCAGCGTCCAAAAGTCCTTCTGGGCTGGCAATGGCTGTGTGTCTATTAAGACTTGTCCGGCGATGAGCGTTCATCGCCAGCAATTTATTGCTCCTTGATTCCGCCGGGCGCAGCGCGTCGCGTCTAGATTATCGACCATCGCTCACCAGTCCTTCCAGTCCAGCCGATCATGGGCAAGCAGACAAGCACGCTCTCAACCGGCGCCGGACTGTTCTAAAAACAGCAACAGTTAGGTCTCCCCCCCTGCTGTTCTTAGCGATGAAGCAAGCCACGTGTGGACCAGCTTGCTCACAGGGATTCGAGGCGTTTTTTATGAAGATTCAGCTCGCTGCCCTCCTGGCGCTCGTGTGTTCCGGCTGCTCGACAACTGTCATGGCAATAACCGCAACCACCGCACGCACGGCGTCCGCCATCAACGTCATTACCCCAACCAGCGGAGCAAGTGTTACTTCTCCATTCACGCTGCAGGCCAGCTCCGCGACCTGCGGTTCTGTCTCCACGGCTTCAATGGGCTATTCCATTGATAGCGGTTCGGCGGTAATTGAACCCACGTCCTTCGCAGCATCCGTCACCGCGACCTCCGGCTCGCACACACTGCATGTAAAGTGCTGGGGCAAGGGAACCGCCGAGCAGGTGTTGTTGCCCATTACCGTCGCCGCTCAGGCAAGTGCGGCTCCAAACATCGTTGTCTCCAGCCCGGCAAGCGGCGCCAATGTCTCTTCTCCCTTCACGGTCGTTGCAAAATCTACCACCTGCGGAGGGGTCTCCACGGCTTCCATGGGTTATTCCATTGATAGCGGCGCCGCAGTCATCGAGCCCACTTCCTTCACGGCCTCCGTCACCGCGACCTCCGGCTCGCACACTCTCCACGTCAAGTGCTGGGGCAAAGGCACCGCCGAACAGGTCCTGCTGCCCATCACGATCGAGACGCCCGTCGCGGCCACACCGCAATTCTCCCTGCCCTCCGGCCAGTACACCGGTAGCCAGACCGTGGCCCTCGCCGACGCTACCCCGGCCGCAACCATTTACTACACCACGGATGGTTCCGGCCCATCCACTTCGTCACCGAAATATACCGGGCCGATTGCGGTAGCCAGCTCCATGGTGATTGAAGCGCTGGCCGCAAGCTCCGGATACTCCAATAGCGGCCTCGCTCGCGCCAGCTACGTGATCGCTCCACCATCCGGGCCCACCATTCCCGCCGACGCGCTCAAGGACACCGAAATCCAGCTGATGCCCAACTGGAGGACCAAATTCGATCCTGCCACCAACGGCTCAGCCTCCGGCGCCATGAGCATTGTCAGCAACCCCTCGCTCAGCGGCCAGGCCGCCCAATTCGACACCACGTTCTCCGACTATGGCGGCGTTCTTTACTCCGTCACCTACGATCACGACTCCACTTCGATGAACTTTGTGTATGACGCGCAGGTGTGGATTGAGGCGGGCTCGGTAATCGGCAACCTGGAAATGGATAACAACCAGGTCGTCTCCAACGGCGACACCATCATCTACGCATTCCAGTGCGCGGGAGATTCGAATACCTGGGATTACAGCGAGAACGCCGGCACACCCGCAAGCCCGGTTGTAGAGTGGGTCGAGTCCAATCAGACTTGCAATCCCGCCAACTGGACAAAGAACGCGTGGCATCACGTCGAGATCAGCAGCTCGCGCGATGATTCGGGCAACGTGACCTATCACTCCGTGTGGCTCGATGGCGTCGAGTATCCCATCAATCAAACAGTGATGTCGGAGTTTTCCCTTGGCTGGGCAGCCGCCGACCTCGTTGCCAACTTTCAGGTAGACGGCACATCGGGCAGCGGATCCTCTACGCTCTACCTTGACAACTTCACCATCTATCGCTGGTGATCGCAGCCGCCGCAGTTGCTTCAGTCTCTGTGTCCTCAAACGTAACCTTGCACCGGACCCAGGAGCTCAAGAACACAGAATCGTCACAATGGCGCGGAAACCCGCTTGGTGGGACCTGCGCCATTCCTCTTCGCCTTGCTCTTCCATCGCGTCTCATCATGAGACATGCCCGCCCGCTTGCGCCTGCGATGATGGCCTTACCCCGCCCTCTATGACCGCACTTTTTACCCACCCGATGGAAATCTCGCTGGAACTTTTTGCACGATGCGTGTAATTCCTTCCGGGATGTCTCAGATTCGCGGATTCCCTCGCATTTTTTTGAAAATCCTGTTGTTTCCATGGCATCGCTATGAAACTATTCTCCCTGTGAAGTACTAGAGAAGGTTGCCTGAAGTCCTGAATCCTCAGCAAAGTACTAAAAGTGGCGGGAAAGATAAAAAACCTCAAGCCACTCTCCGGTTGCAAAGGAATCCGGTCTTCGAAAATAGGCTGGATGTCACTGATCACGAAATCGCTGTGACTCCGCCAGCAAGGCAAGCCACAAATCAGAGGTTGCTGAGCAGAACGATCCGGCACGGTTCTTGTGCCCCTCGGAACAGCCCAATACATAAAAGCCGTAGAGAGGGCGTCCCGCTGTACGTGTGTTTGCCGGGGCCGGCTACATAACTTTTCAACCACAAAGGACTCTGCCCATGAACACTGCCTCCAAAATCCTGATCGTTGCGTGTGCGATCGCCACCGCTTCCATCCCTGCCTTCGCCGGCGTAACTGTGAACGAACCCGCGAACAACGCCGGTGTTTCCTCGCCTTTCACGCTGTCGGCATCTGCGTCCACATGCTCCTCGCAGAGCGTCTCGTCAATGGGATATTCGTTCGATTCGAGCTCTGACACCACCGTTATCAAAGGCCAGTCCATCGATCAGTCCATCGACTCCTCCACCGGAACCCACACGCTGCACGTCAAGGCCTGGGGCGGCAATGGTTCTTCCTGCGTCACCGACGTCACCATCAGCGTTTCGGCCGGCTCATCGGCCGCCACTGAAGTGATCCCATCGAACGCCAAGACCGTCGGCAGCATCCAGTCGCTTAGCGGATGGGCGGCCTCGCATGACTCCGGAGGTTCGGGCTCCTCCAGCGGCTCCTCAACGATGGTCAGCTCGCCGTCCCTCTACGGAAATACTCGTCGCTATGAATCCTCGTTCAGCAGCAGTGGCGACGAGCGCTTCTCAAAGTCATTCGCCGACGACGTCGACGCCGAGAACTTCTTCTACGACACCTGGATCTACCTGGATAGCTCCGGGAGCGAAATCGGCAATCTCGAGTTCGATGTGAACCAGGTCATGGCGGACGGCAAAACCGTGCTCGCGGGCGTGCAGTGCGACGGCTACACCGGCCACTGGGATTACACTGTCAACACCGGCTCGGCCAGCGACGTGAAACCCAAGTGGTATTCGAAAAGCGGCGCAAGCTGCGACCCGCGCGACTGGTCCCGGGACGCGTGGCATCATCTGCAGTTCAGCTTCTCCCGCGATAGCTCAGGCACCATCTCGTACCACGATATATGGCTGGATGGCGCGAAGTTCTCGATTGACGCCTCTGCCTTCGGCGCCGCCGACCTCGGCTGGGGCCCCACCATCAACACGCAGTTTCAGATCGACGGCTTGGGTTCGGGCACGGTCAAGGCCTATCTCGACGACCTCACCATCTCTCGCTGGTAAATCGCATAACGCGGGGCGGACATTCCAGTGTCCGCCCCGCGTCTTATTGCGCTTCTCTCTTCGTTCGCACGCAAGCTGCCCACCTCGCTAGCTTTCCCCCCACTTCACTTCTATTCCGATCGTGTCGCCGGCTCCGCCAAGGGTGTATTCTGTTTGCGCATTGAGGGAGGTCGCCTCCTCGCGAGCGTGCTGCAAATCAGCCGCGCTTCCCCTGTCTCATCATGTGAAAAGGGCAACTGTCCCATGCCCGCGGGCATCGTACGGGTTTTGCAGGTCATCTGGATCCATTCAGCAACCGCATGCGAATCCGGCTCTCAACTTCTGTACCGCTCTGCCGAACGGCCATCGCGGCCGCGATCCTCGCCCTTGCTGCACCTGCCGCCTTCGCCTCGCTGCCCACGTCCATCTTTGCTCCCCACTCCACCCCCGCCGGCGATGTCTATGGCCTCTCCATCTTCGTCCTCGCCATTACCGGCGGCATCTTCGCCGTGGTCGCCACTCTCATCGTTTATGTCCTGATTCGCTTCCGCTCCCGCCCCACCGATACCACCGAGCCTCCGCAAGTCTACGGCAGCATGCAAATCGAGCTCTCCTGGACCATCATCCCCATTCTCATCATCGTCGTGCTGTTTCTTACCACCGCGCGCGTGCTGTTCTCAGTCCAGGACGCGCCCAAACCCGCCACTGCCCTCGATGTCATCGTCGTCGGTCACCAATTCTGGTGGGAGTTTCGCTACCCGGAATACAACGTCGTTACCGCCAATGAGCTCCACGTCCCCGTCAGCTCCAAATCCGATCCGCACCCGACGTACATGAAGCTCACTTCGGCCGACGTCATGCACAGCTTCTGGGTTCCGCAGCTCGCCGGCAAGACGGACGTCCTGCCCGATCGTGTCAACGAAATGTGGATCGACCCGCAGAAAACCGGCTTGTACCTCGGCCAGTGCGCGCAATTCTGCGGCACTCAGCACGCCAAAATGCTCATTCGGGTCTACGTCGACACGCCGGAAAACTTCCGCAAATGGATCGCCGCGCAACAAATGCCACAGCCGGAGCTCGCCTCCCAGCAGGCCAGCCTTATGTCCGCATCCAATCCCGGCAACGGCAATCCCAACGCCGGCCTTCCCTCCAACTCGCCCACCACAGTCCTGTCCGCTTCGCCCACAACCACCCCAGCCATCACGCCGCAGAACGGCCAGCTCGTCTTCGAACACCAGGCCTGCATCAACTGTCACACCGTCCGCGGAACCATCGCCAACGGCCGCTACGGTCCCGATCTTACGCACCTGATGAGCCGCTTCACGCTCGGCGCCGGCGCCACTCTCAACACACCCGGCAATCTGCTCCAGTGGATCACCGACCCAAACACCTACAAACCCGGCTGCCTGATGCCGGCCATGCACCTCACCGATCGCCAGAACCAGCAGATCAACGCATATCTGCTCACCCTCAAGTAACGGAGACGCCATGGGCACGGAAAGCATACAGGTCCCCGGCTCGGCGGCCATCGAGGCAGGCATAGATCGCCCGCCCACCGAAGCTTCCCGCGGCACCTGGCTCGAGTGGCTCCACGGTTGGGTCGTCACCGTCGATCACAAGCGCCTCGGCATTCTCTACATCCTCTACGCTCTCGTCTTCCTGCTCGTCGCCGGATCGGAAGCTCTGCTGATCCGCATTCAGCTCGCCATTCCCCACAACACCTTCGTTTCGCCCTTCACCTTCAATCGCCTCTTTACCATGCACGGCACCACCATGGTTTTCCTGGTGGGCATGCCCATCCTCTTCGGCTTCGGCAATTACCTCGTCCCGCTTATGATCGGCGCGCGCGACATGGCCTTCCCGCGCCTGAATGCCTTCAGCTTCTGGATCAGCGCCTTCGGCGGCCTGCTGCTCTATTACAGCTTCATCGGCGGCGTCGGACTTGCCGGCACCGGCTCCGCCCCCGATGTTGCCTGGTTCGCCTACGCGCCCCTCACTGAAAAAGCCTTTTCACCCGGCCACACGGTGGATTACTGGGCCATCGCCATCATGATCAGCGGCATCGGCAGCATCGGCACTGCCATCAACATCCTCGCCACCGTCTTCTGCATGCGCTGCAAGGGCATGACCCTCATGCGCATCCCGCTGCTCCCGTGGATGTACGCCGTCACCGCATTCCTGGTGCTTCTCGCGCTAGGGCCGCTCACCGCCGCGCAGGGCATGCTCCTCATCGATCGCTATCTTGGCGGCCACTTTTTCGATACCCAGGCCGGCGGATCCGCCATCCTCTGGGCTCACTTCTTCTGGATCTTCGGCCACCCGGAAGTCTACGTGCTCGTCCTGCCCGCCTTCGGCTTCGCCAGCGAGATCATCCCCGTCTTCTCGCGTAAGGCCATCTTCGGCTACGCCGTCATGGTCGCCGCTTCCATCAGCATTGCCTTCATCTCCCTCGGTGTCTGGGCCCACCACATGTTCACCATCGGCATGACCTCCTTCGGCAATGCCTTCTTTACCCTCTCCACCATGCTGGTCTCCATTCCCACCGGCATCAAGACCTTTAACTGGATAGCCACCATGTGGGGCGGACGGCTCCGCTTCGCCACCCCCATGCTTTTCTCCATCGCCTTCTTGTTCCAGTGGGTCATCGCCGGCCTTACCGGCATCATGCTCTCCGTCTCCGCATGGGACTGGCAGTTACATAACTCCTACTTTGTCGTTGCTCATTTTCATTACGTGCTTGTCGGCGCCATCCTCTTCATGATCTTCGCCGCTTTCTACTACTGGTACCCCAAGATCACCGGCCGCATGCTGAATGAGACTCTCGGTAAGTGGCACTTCTGGCTCATGGTCATCGGCTTCCACATGACTTTCGACCTCATGCACTTCCCCGGCCTGCTCGGCATGCCGCGCCAGATTTACACTTATGAGCCTGACCGCGGCTGGAACACTCTCAACTTCATCATCACCATCGGCGCATTCATCCAGGCCATCGCCGTCCTCACCTTTGCCTTCAACCTCGTCTACTCGTATTTCCGCGGCCCTGAAGCGGGCCCCGACCCATGGGACGCCTGGACCCTGGAATGGTCTACGGACTCTCCGCCGCCTGCGTATAACTTCGCCGACGAGCCTGTAGTCGCCAGCCGCCGTCCCCTCTGGGACCTGAAACACCCCGAAGATCCCGACTCCGCCTTCGAGTAACAAGGAGAGAAGCCGATGCACTGACTCGCTAACTTGTTGTTTTTCACTCATTCACTTTTTCACCTATTCACTGTCCTCCAATTCCACGAACGCGATGGCCACCATCCCTTTCCAACCCGCAGCCGGCGAAACCGGCGCCCTTGCACAGCCCACCCGTGGCGTCATGGGGATGTCCTGCCTAATCGTTGCCGAATCCGCCATCTTCACCATCTTCGTCGTCGCCTATCTCTACTTCGCTGGCCGCGATGTTCAAGGCCCGCGCCCGCGCGACGTCCTCGAAGTCCCCATCTTCTATACGGTCTGCCTGCTCAGTTCCAGCTTCTTCATCTGGCTTGCCGAGCGCGCCATCGAGCACGCGCGAATGATCGCCTTCCGCATCTGGTGGGCAGTTACCATCCTCCTCGGCCTCACATTTCTCTATGGCACGGCAATTGAATGGCGCAAGCTCATCTTTGAGGACCACCTCACAATTCACACCAATCTGTTCGGCACCACTTATTACTCGCTCGTAGGCCTGCACGCATCGCACGTCGTCATCGGCCTTATCCTGATGCTCTTTGCGCTCACCTTTGCGCTCCTCGGCAAAGTCGAGCCGCGCCACGCCTATAACATCAAAGTCCTTTCCATGTACTGGCACTTTGTCGATGCCGTCTGGGTCGTTGTATTCACCGTTGTCTATGTAATCTGCCGATGAACGAACACAGCCATCCCGTTCCTGACAATCCGCACGGCGGCGAGCTCCGCTCCGGCTTGATCGCCCTGCCCGCGCCCACTGCCTGGCCGTTTCTCCTCGCGCTTGGCATCGTTCTCATCGGCGCTGCCCTCGTCACCAGTCCCTGGATCGGTTATCTTGGCGGCTTCCTCGCAATCGTCGCCGCCGCCGGCTGGTTCCGCAATGTTCTGCCTCACGAAGCACACGAGACCATTGTCGTCTCCGAGGAGGTCTTCTCCTTCGTCCCCGCTTTGGAAAAGGTCGCGCGCATCCGCGTGGATGAAACGCATCGCGCCCAACTCCCGCTCCATACCTTCCCCATCTCCAGCGGTATCAAGGGCGGTATCGCCGGAGGCATTGCCATGGTTATTCCTGCAGAGATCTACGGCATCCTCCGCTATCACAGCATCTGGTACGTCGTGAATCTGCTGGGCGGCGCCGGCGTCGGCATTTGGACCCATCCCACTCCGGAGGAGTTGCGCCACTTCCACCTCGCCGCATTCGTTACCGCCAACGTCATCCAGGGCGCCACCACGCTTCTTGTCGGCCTGCTTTACGGCGCGCTGCTTCCCATCTGGCCGCGCCGTCCCATCCTCCTCGGCGGCATCATTGCGCCCATTGCATGGACCGGCCTGCTCCACAGCGTTCTCGGCATCGTCAATCCTTACTTCGCCAACCACATTGACTGGTGGTCCTTCGCCGCCTCGCAGGTCCTCTTCGGCCTGGTGGCCGGCTACACCGTAACGAAACTCGGCCATATTAAGCGCCTCGCTAAAACCCCGCTCTCCATGCGCCTCGGCGTCGAATCCCCCGGCCTCAATCTCCCTCACGATGGAGACGAACACAAGCAATGAAAATCGTCGCCATCTCCATCCGAGCTTTCGCTCTTCTGATCTGTTCCCGCAGGAAACTGAGCGCCTTTGCCCTTGCTTTTCTTTCTGTCATTCCCTCAGGGAATCTGCTTTTGCTTTTCGTCCCGTCTTTCCTGCTCGTCCTCGCAGGCTGCAACCTGCCCGGTCGTCCTGCGCCCGGTCCTGAAGTCCCGCGCCCGGAAGCTGTTCTCTCTTTCGATCGCCTCTATGCCGAAAACTGCTCCGCTTGTCATGGTTCCGATGGCTCTCACGGTCCCGCCACCGATCTCGCCAACCCCGAATACCTGGCCCTCGTCGACGACGCCACACTCCGCACCGTGATCACCAACGGCGAAAAAGGCACGCTCATGCCCGGCTTCGGCGCTGAGGCCGGCGGCATGCTCACGGCCCGGCAGATCGATGGCATTGTGAATGGCATGCGCGCGCGCTGGAGCCGTCCCAATCCCTTCAACGGCGTCACGCCGCCTCCCTACAAATCCACTGAGTCCGGCGATGCTGCAAAAGGTCAGGCTGTCTATAACGCAGCCTGCGCCCGCTGCCACGGCGAGAACGCGCAGCATCCCGGCCCGTCCGGTTCCATCCTGGAGGGCTCTTTTCTCGCTCTCATTGACCCGCAGACCATCCGCACCACCGTCATCGCCGGCCGTCCTGACGTCGGCGAGCCCGACTGGCGCAGCCACATCGCCGGCCGCGCCATGACCGGCGACGAAATCTCCAACGTAACCGCGTGGCTGCTCGCTCAGCGCCCCGCCGCGCCCGGCCAGCCCTATCCAAACTACCAACCAAACTCGCATCTGCCCGGCGAAGCTCACCCGCTCGCCGGCCAGCCCCTCGCCACCGAGAACCCGCACTGAGGACGTCGCCATGGATGAAAAACTTCCGCCGCCCAACCCCGAAGAACAGGCCCATCCGCTCGATCGGGAGAAACAATCCCGCCGCACGTTCCTCATGATTCTCGGCATCGCCCTCAACGCCGCCGTCGGCTTGCTCATCGCCACGCCCGCGGTCGCTTTCGTCATCGGTCCCATCCTCCGCAAACGCGACTACCGCGAGTGGGTCGACCTCGGCCCCACCTCGGACTTCCGGCCCGGCGAAACCCGCCTCGTCTCTTATCGCAATCCATACTCCGAGCCATGGGACGGCCCCACCGCCAACATCCCCGCTTACGTCCGCTGTGCCGACACCGGCGAATTCACCGTGTTCGCCATCAACTGCGCCCATCTCGGATGCCCGGTGCGCTGGTTCCCTCAGTCCCAGCTCTTCATGTGCCCTTGCCACGGCGGCGTTTACTACGCCGATGGCTCCCGCGCCTCCGGTCCGCCCACCCGCGGCCTCTACACCTACGAGCAGAAAATCCAGAACGGCCGCCTCATCATCAAGGCCGGCCAAATTCCCACATTCCGTAACCGCGCCTCGCTTGACGCATGCCCCGGCGCATCCGAATCAACACAACCGCAGCTCGTTGCCCAAATTGTTCCCAGGATCGATCCATGTCCGCCTCGCAACCGTGGTACTGGCGACTCTACGATTGGCTAGAGCGCCGCATTCAACTCGAAGGCCCCGTCAAGGACGCCGTCCTCCATCCGGTGCCCCGCACCACCGCAAGCTGGTGGTATGTCTTCGGCTCTGCCAGCCTTACGTTGCTCGTTCTCCAGGTCGCCACCGGCATCTGCCTCGCCCTCGTCTATTCGCCTTCCGCCGCCGACGCGTGGCAATCCCTCCAGGTCCTTAATCATCAGCTCCCTCTCGGCTGGTTTCTCCGCGCCATGCACGGCTGGGGCTCCGACTTCATGGTCGCCGTCGTCCTCATCCACATGGCCCAGGTCTTTCTGTTTGGCTCCTACAAGTTCCCCCGCGAACTCACCTGGATCGTCGGCGTCTTTCTACTGCTCATGACCCTCGGCATGGCCTTCACCGGCCAGGTCTTGCGCTTCGACCAGGACGCCTACTGGGGCCTCGGCATCGGCGTCGCCATCCTCGGCCGCGTCCCTCTCATCGGCGGCCAGCTCGTCGATATCCTCCTCGGCGGTCCCATCATCGCCGGTCCCACGCTCACCCGCTTCTTCGCGCTCCACGTCTTCGTCATCCCCGGCTTGCTGCTCGCCTTCGCCGGCCTGCACGTCTGGATGGTCCTCAAGCTCGGCATTAACGAGTGGCCCATGCCCGGCCGCATCGTGCGCCGCGAAACTTACATCCGCGAGTACAACGAAATCACCCACAAGGACGGCATTCCATTCGTTCCCGGCGCGGTCTGGAAGGATCTCTTCTTCTCCGCCGCCATCGTTCTCGCCGTCGCCGCTTGCGCCGCCTTCCTCGGCCCCTTCGGCCCCAAGGGTGTCCCCGACCCCACCATCATCGCCACCGTTCCCAAGCCCGATCCGCCGTTCCTCTGGATCTACACCATCCTTTCGTTTCTGCCGCCGGCTCTGGAAACGCCGTTCATCCTCATAGCTCCCATCGTCGCCGTCGCCTTCCTCATCGCGCTGCCGCTTTTCGCCGGCATCGGCGAAAAGAGCTGGCATCGCCGCCCGGTCGCCGTATTCATGGTGCTCTTTCTCGCTGTCTCCTTCGGCGTTCTAACCAACCTCGGCACTTACACGCCATGGTCCCCGCACATGAGCGCCTGGTCCGCCGATCCCATCCCTGTCGATTTCCTCAAGAACCGCACCCCGCTGGAGCGCATGGGCGCAAACGTCTTTCAGGAAAAGCAATGCCGCAACTGCCACTCCATCGGCGGCCTTGGAGGCCAGCGCGGCCCCGTGCTCGACACCGTTGCCACACGCCTCACCGAAGACCAGCTATATCGCCAGGTCCTTCTCGGCGGCGGCAACATGCCCGCCTATGGCAGCGCGCTCTCACCGCCGGAAACCACCGCGCTGGTCCACTATCTCGAGACGCTTCACCCCAGCTACCAGCCCGCGGCCGCCGACGCCTCACGCGACATCATCCAGCACAACGGCGTCTCGCCCAACTCCACCGTAGAGAACGGCACCGGCCAAGCCGAAAAGAAATGATCCATTTTCTCAGTGAATGGTCGTTCCCGCCGGGTCCGTTCATCACCATTACGCTCGGCGCCGTCCTCTATCTCCGCGGCTTCGTCCTCGCCCGCCGCACCCGCCCCGAACACCTACCCTCCTGGCGCGCGGCTTGCTTTTTCTCCGGTCTCGCGGCCCTCTGGCTAGCCCTCGCCAGCCCCATTGACGCTCTCGACGACTACCTCCTCGCCGTGCACATGATCCAGCACTTCATCCTCATGTCCGTGGCGCCGCCGCTCATCGTCCTCGGCTCGCCCACCGTGCCCATACTCCGCAGCCTGCCTCGCCCGCTCATCCGCGCCATCGTCGGCCCCATCCTCCGCAACCGCGCCTTCCACGCCGCGCTCCGCTTCCTCACCCACCCCATCGCCGCCTGGTTGCTCATGAACATCGCCTACCTCGGCTGGCACACCCCCGTCATGTTCGAGCTCACCTTCCGCTCCGATAACATCCACGACTTCGAGCACTTCTGCTTCTTTTCCACGTCATTGCTTTTCTGGTGGATCGTCCTTGCTCCCTGGCCCTCCCGCCCGCGCTGGCCCCGCTGGACCGTCATCCCCTATCTGCTCTCCGCCGACGTGGTCAACACCATCCTCTCCGCCGTCCTCGTCTTCTCCACCCACGTCCTTTATTCAAGTTATTCCGCCACCCCTCGCATCAGCTTTCTAACTCCGCTAAAAGATCAGGCCGCCGCCGGCGCAGAAATGTGGGTCCTCAATTCCATCGTCTTCCTAATCCCCGCCCTAGCCATCACCCTCCAGTTACTAACTCCCCGCGCCCTCCGCGGCTTCCCCGAACCGGCCACAAAAATGCGAGCCGCAAACTAACAGCTAACAGCTAACAGCTAAAAGCTAGCGGCTGGAAGCCGCTCTCTTCCCCCGCCAATACAGCCCCAGCCCAATCAGCACCGTCACCACCGTGCTGCCCACCAGCTTGGTCTCAAACACCACCGTGCTCCCCGCCTCGCCCGGCGGCACAAACGACAGCGCAATCCCCAGCAGCACCACCGCAAACCCCAGCCCGCCGCAAATCCACACGCCCAGCTTTCCGCCCGGCACCAGCACCGCATGCTCGTTCTCTCTCCGATCCCGCCGCCCCGCCAGTTTGATCACCGCCGCAAACATATACAAAAACGGAATAAAGTACAAAATGATCGCCGCGTCCACCACCACCTGGTACGCCGCAATCGCCGACTCTGTCCTTATCTGGCTCAACAGCAAAATCGCCGCCGACAATCCCGCCTGCACCAGGATCGAAATCCACGGCGTCTTCCACTTCGGATGAATCTTCCCGAACGCCGCCGGCAGATACCGGTCGATCCCCACCACAAACGGCACCCGCGCAATCCCCGCCACAGTCGATCCCACACCGCCCGCGTTCCCCGCCGTCACCAGCACCGCCGCCAGCACTCCCAGCACGCCGATCTTCAGCGCCACGCTTCCCACCGTGATCGCATTAAACACCCCGCTCTGCGGATCGATATTTCCCGCCGGCACCAGCGCCAGGATCGCAAACGTCCCAGCAATATAGATCAGCGCAATCAGCGCGCCCGCGCCGAACACCGCGCGCGGCAGCGTCCTCCGCGGATCGCGCACCTCCTCGCTCATCGCCGACACCAGCTCGAGGCCGGTAAACGCAAACGCAATCTGCGACCAGAAATTCACCGTGCCCCAATTCACCGTCGGCATCATATTGTGCAGAGTGAAATGCGTCGCCGATCCGTGCTTCCAAACCACCACCGCGCCCACTCCCACCAGGATCATCAGCGGCACATAGGTCCCCACTCCGCCCGCATTCTGCAGCCACTTGCCAATGTTCAGGCCGATAATATTCAGCCCCACCGCCACCGCCAGCAGTCCCAGCGAACACCAGATCAAATACGTCCGGTTCTCCGCCAGCAACACTCCGCGCCCGCCCAGCACATACGCCGACATTGACGCCGAAGCCAGCAGCAGTCCCGGAAAATAGAAGACGGTGTAGATCCAATACGTCCAACCGGCCACAAACCCGTGAAACGGCCCGAACGCCTCTTTGGCCCAAACGTACAGCCCGCCCTCTTCGGGAAACCGCGACGACAGCTCGTTGATCACGAACGCTCCGGGTACAAAAAAGAACAGCGCCGCCAGCACCCACAAACTGATCGACGACGTCCCGTTATGTCCCGCCGCCGCAATCCACCGCGGCCCCAGCACCGTGGCAATGTTGAACAGCAGCACATCCCAGAACCCCATCGTCTTGCGCAACTGCGCCCGCGGTCCCGGCGTGTTGGGTGCGGAAATCGTCATCGAGTCACCACTTTTGATTGCTCAGGGAATCATAACGGGCAGCGCCTTTGCCGTGACCTTTGCTTTTGCATTTCTTTCTGTCATTCCCCGCCGCGGCGGGGAATCTGCTGTCATCGCCCGAGCCACAAAACTCCCCCACAAGTGCGACACCCTCCGCTGTTGTTCAATCTCCAATCTTTTGTTACCATCAAGAAACTGCATGGCCGGTTTTACCCATCTCCGCTCTTGTTGTCGCCTGTCGAACATCTTCGACGGGTGTCCCCGCTAGTCTTCCGATCTCCTCTGACATTCTGATCTGAACTTGCACACCCGCCGCTGGCTGCCATGCCGGCCGTCCGTGTTGCATCCCGGCATCACCAGCCCCACTCCTCACCTGAGAGGTCCCCATGCCGGTTGCCGAATCCACTCTGTCCTCGCCTTCATCCCAGGTCCACGCCGCGGACTCCTCGCGCCCCGCGGACACTCCGCGCCTCAGCCACCTCCGCCTGCTTGAAGCCGAAAGCATTCACATCCTCCGCGAAGTGGCCGCGGAATTCGAACGCCCGGTAATGCTCTACTCCATCGGCAAAGATTCTTCCGTCATGCTGCGCCTCGCTCAGAAGGCCTTTTATCCGGGGCCGATTCCGTTTCCGCTGCTTCATATCGATACCGGATTCAAATTCCGCGAGATGCTCGCCTTCCGCGATGAAATGGCGCGCTCCATCGGCGCGGAGCTGCTGGTTTGGCGCAATGAGCCGGCCATCGCCGCCGGAACCAACCCCATCGCGCTCGACACCAAACGCTGCTGCGGCCTGCTCAAAACCCAGGCGCTCCTGGACGGTCTCCGTCACTACGGCTTTGACGCAGCCTTCGGAGGCGCGCGCCGCGATGAAGAAAAATCGCGCGCCAAGGAACGCATCTACTCCTTCCGCGATCAGAACGGCCAATGGGACCCCAAGAACCAGCGCCCCGAGTTGTGGAACATCTACAACGCGCGCATTCATCCCGGCGAAAGCATCCGCGTCTTCCCCCTCTCCAACTGGACTGAGATGGACGTTTGGCAATACATTCACGTCGAAAACATCCCCGTCGTCGATCTCTATTTCGCCAAAGAACGGCCGATGTACGTGCGCGGCGACGCGCTATTGCCTATCGAACAGGAATTCGTGGCGCGTCTCGGCGAGAAACCCCAGATGGTCCGCTCGCGCCTGCGCTCGCTCGGTTGCAGCCCCTGCACCGGCGCCATCCGCTCCGAAGCCACCACCATTCCCGCTATCATCGCCGAGCTCATCTCCTTCCGCTCTTCGGAGCGCGCCAACCGCGTCATCGATCACGATCAGGAAGGTTCCATGGAAATCAAAAAGCGGGAGGGCTACTTCTGATCATGTCCGCCGTCACACTTACACCATTTTCAATCGACGATTTTCTGCGCCAGGAAAATGAGAAAGACCTGCTGCGCTTTTCCACCGCCGGCAGCGTGGACGATGGCAAATCCACGCTCATCGGCCGCCTGCTTTACGACACCCAATCGGTCTACGAAGACCAGATCCGCTCCATTGAGGGGAAGGGAACCACTGCGCCCGGCCAGATCGATTTTGCCCTGCTCACTGACGGCTTGCGCGCTGAGCGAGAGCAGGGCATCACCATCGATGTCGCCTATCGCTACTTCTCCACCGCGCGCCGGAAATTCATCATCGCCGATACGCCCGGCCACGAGCAGTACACGCGCAACATGGCCACCGGAGCGTCCACCGCGGATGCGGCCGTTGTGCTCATCGATGCCACTCGTGGCGTGCTCCCGCAGTCGTGCCGCCATGCCTGCATCGCGGCGCTGCTGCGCGTGCGCCACATCGTAGTGGCTGTCAACAAAATGGATCTGGCCGGCTACAGCGAAGAGGTCTTTCGCGCCATCGAGCGCGACTTCGGCGCCACGCTCACGCAGATCGCCGCGGAAACCGGCACAACCTTTGAAACCGCGCTTTTCATCCCCGTCAGCGCTCTCGCCGGCGATAACGTGGTGCACGCTTCGCAGGCCATGCCCTGGTATCAAGGGCCGTCGCTGCTCGCCGCCCTGGAGGCTCTCCCCGCAGGCACTCAGCAACTGGGCCAGCCCTTTCGTTTCCCCGTGCAGCGCGTGGTGCGGCCCGATAGCGAATTCCGCGGGTTCGCCGGGCAGATTGCTTCCGGCGTCATTCGCCCCGGCGATTCCATCGTCGTTCTGCCTTCCCGCATGCAGGCCACGGTGCGGCGCATCGTTACCTGGGATGGCGATCTCGATCAGGCCGCCGCCCCGCTCTCCGTCACCCTGGTTCTCGATCGCGAACTCGACATCAGCCGTGGCGATTTGATCGCCGCTGCCGATGCGCCCGCGGCCATGGCGCAAAAAATTCAGGCATCGCTGGTGTGGATGGATGCCGAACCCCTCGACCGCGCCCGCCGCTACCAGATCAAACACGCCAGCCACACCGTTTCCGCCTTCGTCAGCGATGTCGACCACAGAATAAACATCGAGACCCTCGCGCATGAGCCGGCGGAGACGCTGGAGATGAACCACATCGGCTCCGTGCGGATCAACCTCTCGCGTCCCGTCGCCTTTGATCCCTATGCCGCGAACTACGCCACCGGCGCTCTGATCCTCGTCGATCCAGCGACCAACCGCACCGTAGCCGCGGGAATGATCGCCTCCGGCGAAGATGCCGTGTATGAGGTCTTCTCCGGCGACAGCAACTTAGGCCCGGTGACGGCGAGTGAGCGCCAGGCGCGATGGGGACATGCCGGAGGAACGCTCGAGCTTACCGGATCGCAGGCGCTAATCGACCAGGTGGAGCGCTCGCTGTTTTCCATTGGAGTCGTAACCATCCGCATCGATGCCGACGCAGATGAGTTCCTGCTCCATCCCAACCTGCTCCAATCCGTCCTCGATCTGCACGCGCGCGCTGGCGTTCTGTCGCTGCTCGCGCGCACCAATGAGGAGGTGAGCTTCAAGGCGCGCGCCGGAAGCCAGCAAACCTCCATCGACTCAGCCGAATCGCCTCCAGTCATCGCCGCTGTGCACCGGCTGCTGCGCGAGGCCGGCATTTTGATTCCACCGGAAAGGGCAAACATCTGATGAGTACTACGCAGTTCTTATCCGATCTCGATCGAAAGCTGTCCCGCGTCCGCGATCTTCTTGCCGCCAACGTCTCCGCGTTCGGCGATGTGTGCCTCACTTGCAGCTTTCAGGCCGAAGACGTGCTGCTCACGAAGCTCGCGCTCGAATTCGTTCCGCGCATTCCGATTCTGTTTCTCGATACCGGCTACCACTTTGCCGAAACCATCGAGTACCGCGACCAGATCGCGCGCGAGTGGAACCTCAACCTCGTCAATTTGCTTCCGGAGAAGACCGTGACCGAACAGGAAAGCGAGTTCGGCATTCTTTATCAATCCGCGCCCGACCAGTGCTGCAAGATGCGCAAGGTCGAGCCCTTGTTCAAAGCTCTCGCCGGCTATCGCGTCTGGCTCACCGGCTTGCGCCGCGAGCAGGCAAAGAGCCGCGCCGCACTGCAGGAATCAGCGGCGTTCACGCTTCCGGGCGGCACGCAGATCCTCAAGCTGGCGCCGCTGGCACACTGGACCACCCGCGACGTCTGGTACGCCTGCGAGCAGCTCGCCATTCCACTGCTGCCGCTCTACCAGCGCGGCTACACCTCCATCGGCTGCGAGCCGTGCACGTTGTTGCCTCTCGATCCCGGCGATCCGCGCTCGGGCCGTTGGGCCGGCCGCAAGGTCGAGTGCGGCATTCACATTGAGGCGAAGTAACCCGGAGAGTGCATGGCTTATCTCATCGGCTTCCTCATCGCGCTGTTTATCGCGCTCACCGGCATTGGCGCCGGAACCCTCACCGTGCCGGTGCTGGTGCTTTTCCTCGGCGTGCCCGCGGCGGACGCCGTCGCCATCGGGCTCATGTTTTCCTCCGTCGTGAAGGCGATTCTTCTTCCCGTGCAAATCGCCCGCCGGACCGTCGCCTGGCGCACCCTGGCATGGATGGCCTTGGGCGGCGCGCCCGGCGTGCTCATCGGTTCGCTCTTTCTCCGCCATCTGGTCACCGCCGGAGCGCAAAACCGCCTCAACGCCATCCTCGGCGCCATTCTGGTGGCCACCGCCACATGGCAGATCGTGTTCTCGTTCCGATCGCTGCGCCCGGGTGGGGACCGCAGGGACCGCAGCAAATGGTTGCCGTGGCTCATGCTTCCGGTCGGCGCGGAGGTGGGCTTCTCCTCGGCGGGCGCGGGCGCGCTGGGCAGCGCCGCGCTGCTCAGCCTCACCCCGCTTGAGCCCGCCCAGGTGGTGGGGACTGACATCGCCTTCGGCTTCCTGCTTTCGCTTCTCGGCGCCGGCGCCCATTGGGTTTCGTTTGCCCAGGGTCCCGCGCTTCTGCTGCGGCTCATCGCCGGCGGCGTTCTCGGGGCCGCGGCGGGAACCCAGCTCAGCGCGCGGGTTCCGCGGCGGCCGTTGCGTTTCGCGCTATGGGTTTGCCTGCTGATTCTCGGCGGGAGGTTCCTGCTGGGCAGCTTCCAGGTGTGGGCGGCAACCCGATGAAGTCCGCCGCGGCGCGCGTATCCTCTCCGCACAGCTTTTCCCGTCCTCGCCGTTGCGTGTAGGATGCCTGTGTCCGGCTGCGGTCTCTTCCTGAGTAGCGAAATCGATTTTCTCGTGATGATCCGCGCAGGGCCCGCGCCCAAATATTTGAGGGAGAACCCAATGAAGAACCTCGCAATTGCGCTCTTGCTTGCGGCCAGCGTGTGTGCCGCGCAGGAGGCTGGCTTCCAGCCCGCCACCACCAACGTCCCTGGCGCGGACTATCCCAAAGTGGACGCCGCGACCGGCCGCGTCGAGCTCCGCGTCAAGGCGCCCGATGCCACCAAAGTAGCCGTAAACTTCTGGAGCGGGCCCAAGGAAGACATGCAGAAGGCGACCGACGGCTACTGGACCTACACCACGCCGGCGATGGCGCCGGGCCTGCATTACTACACCATCAAGATTGACGGCGCCGAAGTAAGCGACCCCAACTCCTACGCGTATTACGGCGGGGGCAAGGACGCCAGCATGGTGGAGATTCCGGAGGCGGGCGTTGATTACTACTCCATTAAGGACGTGCCCCACGGACAGATTCGGGAGATCTGGTACTTCTCCAAGGTCACGGGCGACTGGCGCCACGCGTTCGTCTACACGCCGCCGGACTACGAGGCGAAGCTGAAGGAGCGCTATCCGGTGCTCTACCTGCAGCACGGCGGCGGCGAGGACGAGACCGGCTGGGTCCGGCAGGGGCGCGTTAACTTCATCCTGGACAACCTGATAGCGGCGGGGAAGGCCAAGGCCATGATCATCGTGATGGCGAACGGCAACGCGCAGCCCGCCGGCTGGAAGGCGCCCGATCTGAATGGGAAAGGCTTCGGCTCCCCGGAGTTCCAGGAGGCGATGCGGCATCGCATGCAGGCCTTCGAGGACGACGAGGTCGAGGTGCTTATTCCCTTCATTGATAGCCACTTCCGCACGCTGGCCGACCGCGACCACCGGGCCATGGCGGGGCTTTCAATGGGCGGGATGCAGACGTTCCAGGTGACGTTCGATCACCTGGACCTGTTCTCGTACATCGGCGGATTCTCGGGCGTAGGCGGGATGATCGGCCGCAACCCCAACCAGCCCAGGGACTTCAAGACGGACTTCAACGGCCAGCTCGCCGACCCGGCGGCGTTTGCCAAGCGGGTCCACCTTCTGTGGATTGGGGTGGGCACCGACGAGCCGCAGATGATGCACGCGGGCATCGTAAAGCTGCACGGCGAGCTGACGGAGCAGAAGGTGGCGCATGTCTTTTACGAGTCGCCAGGGACGAACCATGAATGGCAGACGTGGCGGCGGGACCTGAACGACTTTGCGCCGCGGCTGTTCCGGTAGAAGCGGGGACCAAGGGACCGAGGGACTAAGGGACCAAGGGACCGAGGGAGCAAAGGAGTCAGCATCGAGAGAGTTGATGCCTGCCACGTAACTGATTCAACAGTAGTTGTGCAAATTAAGAAACAGACCGGTTGGTATGTTATGGCGATCGACGGCTGACGCCTGTTTTTATAGGGTTTCCTCTGGTTTGCTGCCAGAATTCAGGGTCCAAGTAGGGATTGTACTTAACATACAGACCGGTCGGTTTGTTAATTCGGGATGACACTTTTCTAGTGGGGCTGGGGATCCCATCGCGGGCGGTGTGCGGGCGGCCGCGTTCCCAGGTCTCCAAAACCGGGGGACCGGGGGCACCGGAACGTTTGTGGTGCAATCGGCAGCCCGAGATCGGGGCCACCCGCCGTCGTCTCGCCGCGAAGCAGGCGGCGGGGGATGACTCAGATATCGACTTCTCCGATATTCCGCCGTTGACGGACGAGCAGCTTGCGCACGTGGTGCGGCTGAGGGATGTGCGGCGGAAGGTGCCGGTGAGCGTGCGCCTGGACCCGCGGGTGCTGGAGTGGCTGAGATCGAAGGGCGAGGGGCACCTGACGCGGATAAACGATATTCTGCTGAACCTGATGCAGGCGGAACGGCGCGCGGGGACGGGGCGGCAAGTAAAGGCGGGTTGTGGGCTTGCCCGCTCCTAGGTCTCCAAAACCGGGGGCCCCTTCTGCAAGCTCAAGGCAGGCTCTGGGGACCCGAACTTTTTTGGCCCGCTCAGCAGGCTGAGAAGTGGGCCACCCGCCGCCCGGCTCCCATAGGGAGCCGACGAGAATAGCCCCGGGTGAAACCCGGGGAAGAGTGAACAAGAGCTCCGCCGTCCTGTGGGGACGGCATGAAGGCGACGTGCCGGCGCGTGCCGCGTGTACGGGCGGGATTGAGCTATTCTCAATGGTCGCGGTTGGAGGCTTTCTATGTCGCACACCTATTGTTCGTCCTTGTTCCATTGCGTTTTCTCAACTAAGGACCGGGGCAAGGCGATTGCGCCGGAGTTGCAGGAGCGGCTTTGGGCGTACATGGGCGGGATTGCGCGGGAGAACGGAATAAAGGCTCTAGCGGTGGGAGGGGCAGAGGATCACGCCCATCTTCTGCTGTCTCTGCAGTCGACCATGACCATTGCGGGAGCGATGCAGAAGATCAAGGGCGGATCGTCGTTGTGGTTGCACGAGAGTTGCGGATTGACGGGGTTCGAGTGGCAGAAGGGATACGGGGCGTTCACCATCGGCATTTCGCAGGTGGATGCGACGGTGGCGTATATCGCCGGCCAGACAGAGCACCATCGGAAGCGGGATTTTCAGGCGGAGTTTTTGGCCATATTGAAGCAGCACGGGATGAAATACGATCCGCGGTATGTTTGGGGGTGAGCGGGAGACCGGGGTATGCGATTTCCCCACGGCGCATGGGGGATTGGGGTTCGTTGTTTCCGGGTTTTGGAATCGAGGCAGGGGTGAATCACGCCGTCCCTACAGGACGGCGGGGTTGGTTGTGCACGCTTACCCCGGGTTTCACCCGGGGCTATTTTCATTCGCTCCCTCCGGGAGGGGGCGATATGCGAGGGCGGTGCAGGAGCGGGGTGAGGGCGGGCGGCCGCGTTCCCAGGTCTCCAAAACCGGGGGACCCGGGGCACCCGACCTTTTGCGGGGCAATCGGCAGCCCGAGATCGGGGCCACCCGCCTATGGCGCACCCGCTCTTTTGTGGCGCAATCGGCAGCGCGAGGTGTAGGCCACCCGCCATCCGGCGGCCTTCAAGACCTGGGCCGCCGCCTAGGTCTGGGGATACAATCCTCTAATCGGCCAACCCATGCTGCGCTACAAGCTTGACGACCTCCGTGCGTACCAATTCGAGAAGCTCGGCCAGTCTCTTCTCAAGGCGACAGTTAGCCTCTCAATCGAATCATGGGGAAATCGGGGAGATTTTGGCCGCGATGCTTACACCGGTTCCGCCCTTCGCTTCCCTGATAAAAACATGCTCTCACCGGGGCCTTTTCTCTTCCAGGTCAAGTTCGTAGAAGGGGCTAATTCTGCTGGCGCTGAGCCCGCGACGGCTCTACTTGGCAGCGTCTCCAAAGAGATCGCGCAGGTTCAGAAGCGGAGGAAATCGTCGAGTTGGACGGATCCGAAGTGTTTCACGTTTATAACCAATTCCTTGATCGATTCGAAAGTGAGAATAAGTATCGAAAAGCGGTTTCGCGCCGCCCTGAATTGCGAGCAGGTCGTAATTTGGGGCGGCGATGACGTTTGCGACATATTGGACGCTGCGCCGACTGTGTACCGATCATTCCCACAACTTCTAAGCCTTAGGGATCTCGATCAACTTATTGCAAACGTTCTGAGTCATGAGTCGATTGAGCGGAGTTCGGCCGCGATCGAGATTGCGCGCGAGTTAGTACCGGTGTTTGCGCCAACGTCGAGCTATGAACGGGCGTGGTTTGTGTTGAGGAAGTACCACTTCTGTGTGCTCGAGGGGCCGCCGGAGGTCGGCAAATCTGCCATCGCCTGGATGATTGCGCTTTCTCAGTCCAGCACTGGATGGGAGGCAATCTATAGCCGCACGCCGGAAGAGTTCTTCAAGATGTATCGACCGTCACAAGATCAAGTCTTTGTGGCTGACGATGCATTTGGACGAACGGAGTATGACCCTGCGCGGACTTCGGTGTGGGAGGCTCAATTGGATCTCGTTTTGCACCGACTGAACCCAAAGCACTGGCTAATATGGACAAGCCGCAAACATATCCTTGAGCGTGCCGTCGCCTGCATGGACGTTCAGGGGAAGGCGAGAGCATTTCCCGATCCTGGCGCAGTATTGGTTGACGTGCAGGCACTTTCATTGGAGGAGCGCTCACTTGTGCTTTTCCGTCATGCTCGTTCAGCGAATCTCGAGTTGGTTGCTCAGGGGATTGTTCGAAGGCACGCGCGGCACATACTGCGCGATCCAAACTTTACTCCTGAGCGCATGCGGAGATTTGTAGGAGAAAGCCTTCCGTCGCTCGCGACTGCTCTGGAATCGGGCTCTCTAACGGACGATAGACTACAGGCTGAAATCAGGGAGGCAATTAGGAATCCTACCAAACAAATGAGACTTGCGTTCCGAGGCCTTATTCCCGGTTTGAAATGGCTCTTGGTATCTCTTCTCGAGCTGACGGAGGATCCATATTTGATCCGTCAGATGGCTAGGTTGACCGAATTGTACGAGCAGTACTGTCCCGAAGGTCAGCGTGTTCCCTTTGATCAGGCGGTTCTTGAGCTGCGAGAAGCCTTCATCAAGGTGCGACCAGATCGCTATGGGGGCCAACGAGCGGACTGGATCCATCCCAGCTACCGAGATATGGTCATTGATGAACTGGCGGCGAATTACGAGCTCCGGATGCAGTTCTTCCGCAGGGCCTCGCTAGAGGGTGTGAAGATCGCGATTTCGGATACGGGAGGGCAGAAGGGTGAGAGGCAGCTACCCTTTATGCTCTCATCGGAAAGCTGGGATGTTTTGCGAGAGAGGTGCCTGGCCATTGTCTCGGGTCAAGAAAAGGACCGCGCGCTTTTGGAGGTATTGTCCAGTGCGGCGGCGCGAGTGTCTATCTCGGATCTCACTGGGCGCTGGAGCAAGCTCTTGACGACGGTGTGTGAGGCGATGGTATTGAAGTGGAACTCTGCCGAGAAGCTTCTCAGCGCGGGCGAGTTGGCCGCTTTCGCAAAAGCCCGACAACTTGCTAAGAGCGACTGCCCGGTACCCAACTTAGATCGGACTTGGGAACTGCTGGAAGACGCTTTTCGCGACAGCATTGATGACTTTTCGGCATCTCGCAGGATCGACTTCGAGCCCTTTGACGATCTCACTGAATTCGCTGTGGAAGTTGGCGATCTTGTGCCAGATTTCACTAGCGAGAAGGGGTTCCCTGACAGGTTCGAGAATGAAATCGTTACCGTATTAGACGCCGCGGAATCGCAGGCCGCTGATTTGGAGTTCTCGGATGATCCGGAAGAATTGCGTCAGCGCGGGAATGCGCTTTCCCAAGTGTCCGAAGCGCTGGCGAGGGTGTCCACGCTGTCTGCGGTCCTTACCCTTGACACCTACAAGAAAGCCAGGAAACTCGACGAGCGTTCCGCTGCTTTCGGAGAACGGGCAGATGAGTGTGAGGGCCAGGGCCCTGTGGACCTTAGCGATGATGAGCCTCCCTCCTCTCCTCAGGGAGAGGTATTCGACGTAGATGCTCTATTCTCGGAACTCTAGGTGCGTCAACGGTCGGCTATTCCGCATTTGCTCTGCCCATGTGATTCAATAGATAGAGGATGGCGAAGTTTAAACGAGATACGGTGCGGGGCAAGGTGGTTCGGGCGCGGCGGAAGGCGCGGGAGTATGCCATGGTGGCGCGGGCGCTGGCTTCTACTTCGCATCCTGTTTTGGCGCAGATTGTGCCGGCGCGGTTCTGCAACCTCTCGTGCGGCTATTGCAATGAGTACGACAAGGTTTCAAAGCCGGTGCCGCTGGACGAAATGTTCAGAAGAGTCGATGCGCTGGGGCGGCTGGGGACGGCGATGATCGGGATCAGCGGCGGAGAACCGCTGACGCATCCGGAGCTGGACGACATTATCCGGCGGATGCGGCGGACGGGCGCGATTGCGGGGATGATCACCAACGGGTATCTGCTGAATGCGGAGCGGATTGAGCGGCTGAACCGGGCCGGCCTGGATCACATGCAGATCTCGATTGATAACGTGGAGCCGGACGAGATCTCGAAGAAGAGCTTGAAGGTGCTGGACAAGAAGCTGCAGATGCTGGCGGAGCATGCCGAGTTCCACGTGAACATTAACTCGGTGGTGGGCGGGGGATTTAAGGATCCGCAGGACGCGCTGACGATTGGGCGGCGGGCGCTGGAGCTGGGGTTCGAGTCGACGATCGGGATCATTCACGACGGGGACGGGCAACTGAAGCCGCTGAAACAGGACGAGGCGGCGGTGTACTTTGCCATGCGGGACCGGAAGAAGACGAACTACGCGCAGTTTGACGCGTTCCAGAACGCGATTGTGAAGGGCGAGCCGAATGACTGGCGGTGCCGGGCGGGGAGCAGGTATTTGTACATCTGCGAGGACGGGCTGGTGCACTACTGCAGCCAGCAGCGCGGGTATCCGGGCGTGCCGGTGGAGCAGTACACGAAGGCGGATTTAGAGCGGGAGTATTTGACGGCGAAGAGCTGCGCGCCGAATTGCACCATTGGGTGCGTGCACCGGATTTCGCATATCGACCACTGGAGGGGAGTGCAGACGCGGGAGGTTTCGCCGGGGAGCGGGGGGTTGGTGCAGATCGGCGGACAGTGATCGAAGTGAAAGAGTGAAGAAGTGAAGCGGTGAAAAGTGAAGAAGTGAAGCGGTGAAAAGTGAAGAAGTGAAGCGGTGAAAAAGTGAAACGGCGCATCCTGAGTGGATGCGCCGTTGGTGTGTTGGCGTGTGGAGTGCTCGGCTTCCCACCCTAGCGCGATGAAGCTGCGCTAGGATGGGGCACCCATGCTGGTGACACTGAGCCACCTGAAAAGCAGATTCCCAGCGGGGAATGACAGAAAGAAAAGCAAGACCAAAAGCAGAGGCAAGGGCAAAAGCAAAAGCAGATTCTCTGCGGGGAATGACAGAAAGAAAAGCAAGAACAAAAGCAGAGACAGTCACATTTCGGAGATGGTGGACCAGGTGGATTCTTCGACGGGGAGACCCTCGCGCAAATTCTCTGCGCGAAGGCGGAGAGTTTGTTCGCCGGGGTAGCGAACGGGGTTGTCGGGGTCGGCGGGTTGGGCGGCGTGGACGGAGGCTACGATATCGTCGGCGATCTGGGCCTGGCGAGCGGAGTCGCCTAGCGCCGCGGGGTGGATGGCGATGAAGGTTTGCGAGAGCGCGGATTCGCGGAGCGGGTCAGTGGAGATCTGATGGGTGGCGTTGGCCAGGGCCAGGCCGGCGGCGATGGCGTCGAGAAGGATGGAGAGGCCGGAGCCTTTCCAATAGCCGATGGGGAGAGCGCGCTGAGAGGCTTCGACGGCGGCGGGATCGGTCGTGAGTTGGCCGGCGGGGTCGAATCCGCCGGGGACGGGCAGGGGCTGGCCGCGGCGGCGGTGGAACTCGAGCGCGCCGTAAGAGAACTGGGACATGGCGATGTCGAGGACGAGGTGGCCGGCGGGGCGGGGGACGGCGAGGACCAGGGGGTTGTTGCCGATGGCGGGATTGACGGCGCCCCAGGGCGGAAGGTTGGGCATGGTGTTGGTCCAGCAGATGGCGATGAGGCCGGCATCTGCGGCCTGCCAGCCGTAGGTGCCGCCGCGCATCCAATGATTTGTGTTGCCCATGGCGATGCAGGCGATGCCGTGCTGGCGGGCGAGCGCGATGGCTTGATTCATGGCGGCCTGGGCGTTGAGATTGCCGGGGCCGAGGCGGCCGTCCCAGCGCTCGATGGCGCCAAAGCATGCGGTGCAGACGGGCTCGGCTGCGGGATGGACGGAGCCGTTGCGGATGGTGGCGACGAAGCGGGGAAAGCGGTTGATGCCGTGGGAATAGACGCCGTCGCAGGTGGTTTCCGCGAAGAGGCGGGCGCAGACTTGGGCGCGAGCGGGGGAGAAGCCGAGAGACTCAAGGATGGCGGCGAGGCGGGCGAGGACGTCGGTGAAGGGAATGCGGAGCATGGTGGGTTCATGGTAAGGCAGGGACTCGGGGCGAAGGACTAGGGACTAGGGACGGGGGACTAGGGACTAGGGACGGGGGACTAGGGACTAGGGACTGGGGACTAGGGACTAGGGACTAGGGACGAAGGATTGGGGCTCGCTGGCGAGGGTATTGGGCGGGGCGTTTGATGCAGGATCGAGGATTTGGTAGGATGAGAATGGATTTTGATCCGGGCAAACACATAGCGCCCTTATCCCGGAGTGTTTTGATGACGGAACCGGCCACAGTACGGAGCGAGGAAACGCAGAAGACGCAGGTGGACCCCGAGACCACGGAGCGGTTCATTGCCGAAAAGCATATTGGCGAGCGAATCAAGCGGCTGCGGCTGAAGAAGTCGATGGGACTGGTGGAACTGGGGAGGCACGCGGGGCTGTCGGCGAGTTTTCTGTCGCAACTGGAGACGGGGCGGGTGGTGCCGACGCTACGGAACCTGGCGCGGATTGCGATGGTGTTCTCAAAGGACCTGTCGTATTTTTTCGAGTCGGAGCCGCAAGCGATGTTCAAGGTGCACCGGCGCAAGGAGCGGGTGCGGCTGCCGCAGACGGGGGTGGAGACGCCGTCGTATTTTTTTGAGAGCCTGGCGTACATGGTTCCGGACCGGCACATGGATCCGTACTTTGCGGAGTTTGTGCCGCTGGCGGGGCCGCAGGAACCCAAGGCGCATCTGCATCCTGGGTTCGAGTTTTTGTACGTGCTGGATGGGGAGCTGACCATTCAGCATGGGGAAAACCGCTGCGTGCTGGCGCCGGGGGACGCGGTGTATTTCGATTCGGCGACGGCGCACTCGTATGTGTGCCATGGGCCCAAGGCGGCGAGCGCGCTGATTGTGGCGATGCACCAGCCGCTGGCAGCGGCTGCGCCGGCGCGGAGCGCGTTTCCGCCGGGGCCGCGACCGGTGCCGATGGCGAGCCCGGGCGAGCGGCGATAGAGGCGAGGGACCGAGGGATCAAGGGATCAAGGGACCGAGAGACCAAGGGACCAAGAGCCGTCGGCGGAGGCTGCCGCGGAGCGTACGTGGCGCTGTTGCGATGAAGCACATCTAGCCAAACAATCCATTCAGTATTACTCTTACTAGTAGGAGTAATGCCATGCGCGTCACGAGCAAGGGACAGGTGACCATTCCCCAGCAGGTTCGAATCCGGTTAGGGCTGCTGCCGAACACTGAAGTTCAATTTGAGATTGCAGGAGATCATGCGCGGATCCGCAAAGGCGCCAGGGGATCGAGTATCGGACGCCGAGGAAGAAGCGCCATCGAGGCGCTCAGGGGCACAGCAGATACGCGCCTGTCCACCGATGCGATCCTGGCGCTTACGCGGGGAGAAACACGACGCGGGCCGGGCCGAAAATAGTGCCGGTCTTCGCGAATCTTCGAAAGCGGCTTAGGAACTGCCGCGGCGTGCTTGTGGATAGCAACATTTTGATTGATGTTGCAACCAACGACCCGAACTGGGGGGAGTGGTCGTCGCAAGCGATTGCAGAGTGTGCCGAAGAGACGGCTCTGATCATCAACCCGATCATCTATGCCGAGGTTTCCATCGGCTACTCGGCCATTGAAGATCTGAATGCGGCTCTTCCGCCCTCGTCGTACGCTCGGGAATCGCTGCCGTGGGAAGCGGGGTTTCTGGCGGGGAAATGTTACCTGGAATATCGCCGGCGGGGAGGAGGGCGAGGTTCGCCCTTACCCGATTTTTACATCGGCGCTCACGCTGCGATCGAGAGGCTCGCCCTTTTGACACGGGATCGCTCGCGCTATTCCACCTATTTTCCAAGGCTCGAAGTGCTGGGGCCGTAGCCAGATCGAGTGCGGAAACGTAGCGGCTCCGGGGTCATCCGGAGCCGTTTGTTGTTCAATGCTGCGAAGGCTATTTTTTGCCCTGAAGGCTTTTGGGGTTGATACCGGCCTTGCGGGCGGCGCGTTTTCTGGCCAGGTCGTGCATCTCCTTGCCAATATGGGAGCGGTTGATGCCGAGCTGCATGGCCAGCATGATGAAGTTGCCGGTGATCCAGTAGAGCGCGAGGCCGGAGGGATAGTTCAACAGGGTGAAGCCGAACAGGAGCGGCATGGCGATGGCCATCATGCGCCGCTGGTTGGGATCGACGCCGGGCGAGGGCGTGATGAACTGGGTGAAGAACATGGTGATGATGATGAGGACGGGCAGGATCTTGAGCGGATCGGGCGAAGAGAGATCGGTGAGCCAGAACCAGTGGGCCTGGCGCAGTTCCACGGCGTTGAGCAGGACGCGGTAGTAGGCGAAGAACAGGGGCATCTGCAGGAGCATGGGCAGGCAGCCGCCATACATGTTGACGCCATTCTCTTTGTAGAGCGCCATCATCTCGGTGTTCATTTCGGCGCGGCGCGGGTCAGTGGCTTTGAACTGCTGGTACTTGCGCTTGAGGGCTTCCACCTTGGGCTGGATGCGCATCATCTTGAGCGACGACTTCATCATCATGAGCCGCGTGGGCAACAGGGCCAGGTTGAAGATGACGGTAAGGACGATGATGTCCCATCCCCAGCTGGGGATGCCGTGGGAGTGCATGAGGCGGAGGATCCAGAAGAGGGGCGTGGCGAGGAACGTCCACATGCCGAAGCGGATCAGCGGGCGCAGGCTGGGGCCGTCGGGCTTGCCGTCGGAACCAACGGCGTGGATGGCGGAGACCAGGTCAATCTGCTTGGGGCCGACGTAGAGGCGCAGGCTATCGTTGCCGGAGACGTCGCCGACGGCGACGCCCATGACGTCAGCGGGCTTTTTTTCGCCGTTGGGGTTGGACAGGTTGACGGGCAGATCGATGGTTTTGTGCAGTGTGACCACCGTAGCCTGGGAGGGATAGTCGGGCAGGAAAGCGGCGGCAAAATAGAGATCGGCGGCGGCGGCGTACTGGTAATCGCCTTCCAGCGTATTGTCGTTGCCGACCTTGCCGGCGGCTTCGGAATCGGACTTATCGTCGAGGCACCAATCGAAGGTGGCCGGGGTGCGCGTGAGGCCGGGAATTCTGCTGCGGCCCTGAAACTCTTCCTGATCGCCGAGGCCTGCAGGCCAGGCGAGCAGCGCGCGGACTGGTTGGCCGTTGCGGCGGACCTGAACGTCGGCATGGATCACGTAATCCGAACCGAAGGTGAAGGTCTTGACCACGTCCAGCCCATTTTCCGCGTAGTGAAATGTCAGGCTGGTCGGCGCCTTCAGCGTGCCGGTGGCGGAAGCCTGGTACAGCGCGCTGTTCAACTGACTCGTGAGCGCAGAGTCGTAGGTGAAGAGCGAAAGGGGAAAACCGAAGCGGGATGAGGCCTGCGCCTGCACCATGTCGAGGGGATGGCCGGTGGAGTCCTTGTAGTCATTAAGGATCCAATGCTCGACGGACGCGCCCTTGTTGCTGAAGACGATCCGGTAGAACGGGTTCTCGATCGTAGTGGTGGAGGAGGACGCAGCGACGATGGTGGGGGTCGGGGCAGCAGGTTGTGCGGCCTTGGCTGAGGCATCTGACTGGGGCGACGCGGGGTGTTCCGCCGCGGGCGGCTGTGAGGACGCCTGCTGCTGTTGTTGTGCAGGCTGAGGCGGGTTGGTCTTGGGGCGCTGGAAGTACTCGAAGCCGAGGAAGATGGCTACGGCGAGAAATCCCATGAGCATGAGCGAGCTGAAATCGCCGCCGCCACGGTGGTCGCCGGAACCACCCGGCTGGAGATTTGGATTTTGGAATTCGGGCAAAGGGAACTTCCTGTCGTTCGAAACGCGGGAACCTTGGTTGGCCGCTGTCTCTATGGTAAAGGCTTGTGGGCAGCGGGATGAGATGGGCGCACCGGAGGAACGTGATCAAGGCCTCCGCGGCTGAAAGGGTGACAGCGGAGCAGGCGCCAGAGAGCCAGCGCCGAGCCGCGCCAGGGGCCGTGCATGGCGATGGCGCGGACGGCGTACTCCGAGCAGGTGGGTTGAAAGCGGCAACCGCCGGCGCCGAGCGTATGCAGCACGGGCGAAAGCGTGCGCTTGTAGATCCAATGCAGGGCGAGAAGGATGCGATTCATGGCGATAACCGGGCCGGCTGCTCGACTGCGCGCGCAGCCTCGGCGCGGGCCTGCAAGAGGATACGCACGACCTCGTCCTCAAGTTTCGGGAATTCGAGGGTGAGGACGGCGCGGCGGGGATGGAAGATGAGGTCGGAAGCCGGAGGCAGCAGGTCCAGGTGGCGGCGAATGGCCTCACGCATGCGGCGCTTGATGCGATTGCGGTCAGGAGCTTTTCCCAGCACTTTGCCTGCGGTGAGCCCGACGCGAGATTCGGTAGGGCCGGAGCCGGGGGCAAATGGATGCGGGGCGAGGAACCAGCTCATGGAAGCGGACTGGCGCTTGCGCGCACGGGCATACGCGCGCTGATAGTCGGCGTGGCGGCGCAGGCGGAAAGGCGCCAGAGATTGCTTGTGCGCGACAGGCTGGATTGGGGCGGTCATGGGCGAAGCGGCGGGAAGCCAATGCAACGGGGAGGCGCAGGCTTCGGCCGCAAGCGGCGGACGCGAGCTAGTCGCGGAACCCAGCGCTGACGGAGACGCGCTTGCGACCGGCCGCGCGCCGGCGGCTGAGGACGGCAGCGCCGCTCTTCGTCTTCATACGCGCGCGAAAGCCGTGCGTCTTGACGCGGCGATGGCGGTTGGGTTGAAATGTGCGCTTGGGCATAAAAAACGCGCTCCTCTTTCCGATGAAAAAAATGGCCTTAACGGCAGATATCAAGTATACCGCAGGCGAAGGCGCGAATCCAGTGAGAGTTCCACCACGATAACGCCATCGCGGCAACCCAAAGGATCGGCGATGGTTCCAATTCTGTAGCGAAGAAATCACTCGCATGGTAAGCATTGACGGTGACTCAAGTCACCTCATAGTCACGGTTTCACCACGCATGGTGCAACCCTTTCAACGGATTCGAAAGAAGTGTGAATGAGGGATTGCAATGACGTTCAAATGTGCTACTATCGCTTCCGTTCAACAAAAGATCTCGACGTCCCACGGAACGGAATTCACCCACTCCCGAGGGTCAAAACCGACGGGCACCAACCACGGCTGATTTGCGCATGATAATGAAGAGGGGTCCAGGATTCGCATACCTGAACTCGCGACGAGCCGTTGTCTGAAACGGATGGATGAAGGTACACAGGGACGCAGCAAGGAATAGCTCGATGGCATTTGCAATGTCTCCCACCCCCACGGCACTCAATCCCTGGCTGCAGATTCTGGCGGCCCTGGAAAAGAAAGTTATCCGCCAGTCGTTCGAAACCTGGCTCAAGCCAACACGCTTCAGTCATGCGGCGGGAAGAATGATTTTTGTACGAGTTCCGTCACCGGAGTTCCAGCAGATTGGCGACAAGTACAGCGATCTGATTCAGGAAGCGATTGAGGCGCAGTCGCTGGAGTTCGACGGAGTGTGCTTTGTGACCGCCGAGGAGGATCCGTCAACGCCGCCCGCGAACCGTTTCCCTCCCGTGCCGTCGCACGATCCCAAGGCGCCTCCGCCGCCGCCGCAGCGCGGCCCGGAGCAGGGGCGGTTCGATTGGTCGACTGCGGCGCAGCTGAACTCGCGCTACACTTTCGACAACTTCGTCATCGGCAACGGAAATCAGTTTGCGCGGGCAGCGGCGCTGGCCGTGGCCGAGCGCCCATCGCGCGCCTACAACCCGTTGTTCCTGTACGGGGGCGTGGGCATGGGCAAAACGCACCTGATGCAGGCCATCGGCCATGAGGTGAAGCGGCGCCAGCCCTCGGCGAACATCTGCTACGTCTCCGCGGAGAAGTTCACCAACGAGATGATCACTTCGCTGCGCAACGACCGCATGACCAGCTTCCGCGACCGCTTCCGCACCGTGGACGTGCTGCTCATCGACGACATCCAGTTCATTGCCCAGAAGGAGCGCACCCAGGAGGAATTCTTCCACACGTTCAACGCGCTGCATGAGAGCATGCGCCAGATCGTGATTGCCAGCGACCGGCCGCCCAAGGAACTGGCGGAGATCGAGGACCGCCTGCGCTCGCGGTTTGAGTGGGGATTGATCGCAGACATCCAGCCGCCGGACCTGGAGACGAAGGTGGCCATCCTGCAGAAGAAGGCAGAGACCGAACAGGCTACGCTGCCGACGGATGTGGCGCTGTTTATCGCCTCCAACGTGCGCACCAACGTGCGCGAGCTCGAAGGCGCGCTGACCCGGCTCATCGCCTGGTGCCAGCTCAACCACGTGGACATCACGCTTGCCGCCGCGCAGCAGTGCCTGAAGCAGTTCATCGACATGCAGGTGCGCAAGGTGACGATCGAGGCTATTCAGCGTGCCGTGGCCGAGTCGTTCGGCATGCGGGTGACCGACCTGAAGCAGAAGAACAACGCGCGGCCGGTAGTGGTGCCGCGGCAGATCGCAATGTTCCTGGCCAAGCAAATGACCGAGGCAAGCCTGCCGGAGATCGGCCGGCAATTTGGCAACAAGCACCACACCACGGTGATGCACTCCATTTCGAAGATCGATGAGCTGCGGCGCTCGGATAAGGACCTTCAGCGCATGCTCAACAAGCTTCAGGACATGCTCAACGGCTAGGCGGGTTCGAGCACAGAGGGGAAGGCCGCGCGATGCGCGGCCTTTTCATTTTTTGCCCGTTGCCACAGCCTTAGAATTCTCTTAACATTTTCTGCCGAGCGCCTTAGACTGCCGCACATGGACAACGAGCGCATCCGCGAAATCTGCCTGGGGCTCCCGCACGCGAAGGAGACGGTGAACTGGGGCCATCACCTGGTGTATTGGGTGGGGGATCGCGATATCGGGGGCAAGATGTTCGCGATGACCGATCTCGACGGCACCGGGTTCGGCGTGCTCTGGTTTCATTGTGGATCCGAGCGGTTTCATGAGTTGCTCGAAATCGAAGGGATCTCCGCATCGCCGTATCTGGCCAAGGCGCGCTGGGTGACCATGGAGCGCTGGGACGTGCTGCGGCCGCGCGAGATCGAAGAGGAGCTCAAACGGGCGCACGAACTGATCCATGCGAAACTGCCGAAACGGACGCGGAACCTTCTGGCTATGCCGGATGCGGAGCGGAACCTGATTCTGCGCGAGCGCAAGAAGGTGCTGGCGGCACGGACGAAGTCGAAGAAGGTGTGACCGGCTGAGAGGGCAGATGTTGGAGGAGCGGTTATGCGCTGTCTTACGCCGTCTTACATGGACTTACGGCGGGCAGAGGCACACCAGTTCGTAAGACACGGTCTTACGCGGTGTCTTACAGGTCTTACAGCGCTGTCTTACGATTGATCGCCTCCAAGCCTGCTGTCGACATTCAGAACGGGCTACCAAACCCGGCATGGCGGATCCGCCACCATCTTGTCGCTCTTTTTGCATCGGAAGCTTTTGGCGAAATCGGGCAGATCGCTCAGCACGGTGTTGGCGCGGTATTCGTCGGGCGCGTGCTCGTCTGTCAGTGCCTGGCTGCGGAGTTGTTCGGGGCGCGTCTGTGTGCACCACTGCTGCGCATAGGCAATCCAGAAGCGCTGGTCGGGCGTGTAGCCGTCCATCTTTGCGCTCATGTCCAGGTGCTGGGCCTCGGCCTTGTCGACATACGCAAGCCAGGCGATCCAGAGTCCGCCGAGGTCGGCGAGGTTTTCGCCCAGGGTCAGTTTGCCATTTAGATGGACGCCGGGAACGGCCTCGATGGCGTCGTATTGCTTCACCATGCATTCGGCACGCTGATTGAAGTTCTGCCCGTCGATTTTGGTCCACCAGTCGCGCAGGTTGCCGTCCTTGTCGAATTGGCGGCCTTCGTCGTCGAAGCCATGGGTGAGTTCGTGGCCGATGGTCGACCCCATGTCACCGTAATTTGCGGCATCGTCTTCCTTGTCGCTGAAAAACGGAGGCTGGAAGTATCCCGCCGGAAAGTTCACATTGTTCTGCTGCGGATCGTAGTAGGCATTCACGGTTGGCGGCGACATCTCCCATTCGCCTTTGTCCACCGGCTTGCCGATTTTGGCCATGTCGCGGTCAAAGTCGAATTCGCGCACGCGTTCCTGGTTGCCCAGCGCCTCTCCGCGCACGATTTCGAGTTTGGAGTAATCGCGCCACTTGTCGGGATAGCCGATCTTGTTCATCACGGCATGCAGCTTCTCTTCGGCTTTGGCTTTGGTCTCCGGGCTCATCCAGTCGAGAGACTGAATGTCCGAGCTCATCGCCTGCTCAATGGCGAGCGTCATGGCGACGGCGTGTTGCTTGGCGTCGGGAGGAAAGTATTGGGCAACGAATACCTGGCCCAGCGCCTCGCCCATCTCGCGATCGACGCGGCTGGTGCAGCGTTTCCAGCGTTCCTGCTCCTTCTCCGCCCCATACAGGAGGTGCGCGTAGAAATGCCAGTTTTCCTGGTCGAAGGCTTCTGGCATCGACGTGCCGGCGTAGGCGTGAAGCAGGTGCCAACGGATGTAGGTCTTAATCTGATCCAGCGGCGTATCGGCAAGGATCGTGTTGAATTCGGCGAAGAACTTCGGCTCCGTGTCGTTCATACGGCCGGTTGCGGGTGCATGAGCCGCGGCGTCATAGGAGGCAAGCTTGAAATGGGTGAGACCACCGCCGAAGTTTGCCAGATCGGTGGGGTGATTCAGGTTCTGCGGATCGCGCTGCTCGGTGATGGTGAGCGAAGCTTTGGCCAAACGTGTCTCGATGGCGAGAACGGTTGCGGCATCCTGCTGGGCCGCGAGTTGCGGCTCGCCGGCCAGCGTGAACATCTTGGCCACGTGCTCTACATACTGGCGGCGCTGCTCTGCCGATTTGGCATCGGTGCGGGTGTAGTAGTCGCGCTCGGGCAGCCCCAGTCCGCCGGCATAGTAAAAACTGATCACGCGGTTGGCGTCGGCGAAATCCTGGCCGGAGCTCATGATGAAGAACGCGTTGACGCCGATGCGATGCAGATGGCCGAGCAGCGCGGGAAGATCGTCAACGGACTTGAGGGCGCCGATGCGGTCCAGCTCCGGCTGCAATGGCGCCAGGCCTTGCTTGTCGATCTCCGGCACATTTATGCAGCTCGCGTACTCGTCGCCGATCTTCTGCTCGTTGGCACTGCGCGCGGCTGGATGCGCGGATGCCGCGGACTCGAGGATTTGCCTCAGATGCACGCGGTTCAACTCATAGAGCTCAGTAAAACGGCCGTACGAGGCCTGATCGGCGGGCAAAGGATTCTTCTTGAACCAGACATTGCAGCTGTAGCGGTAGAAGTTCTGGCAGGGATCCACCGTGGTGTCGATCAGCGAGGGATCGAAGACGCGGAGCTCCGAGGGCGAAGGCGTGGGCTGGGCGTTTTGGGCCAACAGGGGCGCGGCCGTGGAAGCGGCGGCGAGCAGGCAGCATACGGCAGTTGCGCGAATCATGCCGAAACTTTAGCAGATGGAAGAGCCAAGACACAGTGGGTATTTTCGGGCCGGTACAATGGGAAAGAAAGCGATATCTGGAGGAAAACGAGCAAGTGGCGCAGCGCACATTCAGCATTATTAAGCCGGATGCGGTCCGCAAGGGATACACCGGCGCGATTCTGGCCGAAATCGAGAAGGCCGGATTTCAGATTCTTGCCATCAAGAGGCAGTCTATTTCAAAAGAGCAGGCCGAGGGGTTCTATGCCGTGCACAAAGATCGGCCGTTCTTCGAATCGTTGACCAACTTCATGTCGTCGGGGCCGATCGTGTTGATGGTATTGGAGAAGGAGAACGCAATTGCCGATCTGCGCCAGTTGATGGGCGCAACCAATCCCGCCAATGCGGACGAGGGCACGATTCGGAGGAAGTTCGCGGAATCGATTGAGGAGAATGCCATCCACGGTTCTGACGGCGAAGAAACGGCGGCCTTCGAAATTGGATACTGGTTTGCAGGCTATGAATTGATCTAGGTCCGCAGACCTGGGCGATAAGTATGCTCATGTTTGCAGGCGCGGAGCGATCGTCGTTTTCGCAGTCAACCGAATAAGTCGTCGATTTTCTGGCGCAGCGCGGCCACCTCCGTGCGCAACTCCGCTATCTCGACTTCAAGGCGGTCGATTCGATCGGGCTCTGCCGTTTCGGCTGAGGGCGAATAGATCGGCGGGGCTGACATACCTGCGGCCTCAATCTTGCCCGACAGCAGATGCGCATAGCGCGATTCCTTGGTTCCGGGCTGGCGCGGCAGCACAGTCACCAGCGGAGGATCTCGATCCATTAACCTTTGCAAGCCGGCGGTAACGTCGGTCAGTTCTTCGAACCGGTGCATACGCTCGGTGCGTCCGCGCAACTCGCCCGGCGTCTGCGGTCCGCGCAGAAGCAGGACGCAGATCAGCGCCGTTTCCGCGCGGCTGAAGTTGAAGGCCTCGCCCAGCCAATGCTCGTATCTGGTCACGCGGCCGTCGCTGTTGCGCGCGCGGCCGGCCAGCCCCTTGTCCTCAAGCCCACGCAGCGCCGACCGGAGGTCGTCCTCGTCCAGGGCGGTCACTGGCTCGCGATTGGAGCGTTGGTTGCATGCGTTGATTAGCGCGTTCAACGACAGCGGGTAGTAATCGGGGGTGGTCACTTCCTTCTCGATAAGCGATCCGAGAACGCGCGCCTGGGCGGCCGTGAGCACGACAGGTTGAGTGATCGGCATATGGAGTCATTCTCGCATTTGGCGGGTGCAGCGGCCATTGCTCAATCAAGGAGGTCTCCGGGACAGACTGCAATTTTGCCCCGGTGATTCCAAGCCCCCGCCCCGCTCTGCGATACTGTTCTGTCATGCCGATTGAAGATCTCCAGCAGGCTGCCCAGAAAATCGCCGGGTTCCTCTCCACCTTGAACAAGCTGGGAGGATTCCACTTCAAGTACCGGATCACGGCGGGCGATGGCGCGCGCGATCCGCAGGAGCTGGAAGCGCGGCTCATTTATGTGGAGTTGGGCGGGCCGGACGTTCCGACGCTGACCCAGCACAACGGCGAGCTGCTGCGCGCGCTGGAGACACTGGCGGTGCAGATGCTTCGGCTGGACCAGCGCGAGCACGACCTGATCAGCTTCGATGCGGGGAACTTCAAGGCCCTGCGGGCGCAGGAGCTGCGCATGGCCGCGGAAACGGCGGCGGAAAAGGTGCTCAAGACCGGTGTGCCGTATGCGTTTCCGCCCATGAACAGCCGGGAGCGGCGATTGCTCCACCTGGCTTTCAAGGAAATGGAAGGCGTTGAGACGGCCAGCTCCGGCGAGGGGCAGGATCGCTTTCTGGCGGTGTACCCGGCGGGCAAGACCCATCTTCCCGTGCAAGCGCCGACGCGCCCGCGTGCTTTTGGACGCCGCTAAATCGCCATCGAAACATATCAACATATCAAGATGCGCTGGAAGTGTGCATATGCATTTTTTATGCAATTATCAACGCATCAAGATATGACGATGTGTTTTTGGGCTGGTTTTCCCCGTCTGGTCCCTGTTTAGAACCTGGCTTCAAACTGGCGGAAACGCTGCTCGAGCTCCCATTGCGCGGCGGCTTTTTCGCTGCCGTCAAGAAGAGTCTTGCATGCCTCTGACGGTTTCTCGGAACCGAGGACCTGTCCCCGGCAGCCACCCCTCGCCACCGTAAACTCATCCGGCGTGGCCCAGAGGCTTTCGCCGGGAAGGAAGCTGTGCTCCATCCCTGTCCGCGCCAACTGCTTCAGATCGCGATAGGTCAAGCGATAATCGATCGCGGCGCGCGCGTATTCGTGAGTGATTTCAATGCGGCTGACGCCTTCATCGTCGGTGGAGAGGGCAACGGGCACGTGGGCATCGCGATAGATGGGAAACGGATGCATTTCGCCCTTCACACCGAGGATTCCGTCGTTCGAGCTTAGGTTGATCTCCACCATCACGTGCTGCGCGGCCATTTCGCGAAGCAGCCCGCGGGCATCGTCTTCGTACATGACATCGACGCCATGACCGATGCGCTCGGCATGGCCGAGTTCGACGGCTTGCCGAATGTGGAAACGCAGTCCTTCGGGAGGAACCAGGCCCGGTGCGAGTTCGCCGGCGTGCAGTGTGATGTGGACTTTCGGATAAACGGAATGCAGGTAGCCCACCATCTTCATTTGCAGGGTGTAGTCGCGCATGGTGACGAAGTCATCCTCGGGCCGGACGAAGTTGATGCCGACGAAACCGGGATCGTGCGCGTCGATGCTGGCTGCCGCGGTCTCAAAGCCCAGCAAGGCTTGCGCAAAAACTTGCTCGGGCGGAAGATCGCGCAGCACCTGCCAGAGGAAGCGGACCTCGACCTGACAGGCGGGCGCGGCCTGCGGGGTGCCGCAGTGCTCCAGTTGTTTGCGCCGGGCTTCCGCGGCGCGCGCCTGTTCGCGATCCGCGGCTACCTCGTCGCGCAATCCCTTGTCCAGTATCTGCTGCCGGAACTGGGCGAATGCGCGTGGATCGGCCTGCGCCAACTGCGGGCTCCAGCCGATCTCGTGCGCAATCCCGGCGGCATGGCTGAAGGGCGGCGTCACCATCAGCTCAAGGTACTGCTGGTTCTGTGCGGCGGCGCGGCTTGCCACGTCGTCGACCCATTCGCCGGTATGATCCTTGACCGCATCGATGCGATCGAAGACGGCGAAGAAATGGTCATGACCGCTCCAGCCCGCCGAAGGCACAAAGCTGCGCATGGAAAGCGAGTCGATCAACTTGTCGTAAAGCAGTTGGGTCTGGCGGTCGATGTTCCCGGAAAAGGTCTTGGCGGGAATGAGGCCGTCTTTGCACGGAGGCTTGACGATGCTCAGGGCTACGGTGTCCACGCACAGGCCATCGTCACCGGAGTCGCGAATGAGGGTCTCGGCATAGACCGCGCCGGAAAGGTGAACATGGAGATCGGCGCCCTTGGGGAATGGATGCAAGAACGCATAGACAGCGAGCGGTCCTTGGCGCATGGCATCGTTGTAAGCGCGCGTGGCGCGGGCCTCGGCGCCGTGATCGGGCTCGACTGCGCCGGCTTGCACTACCGGCTGCAATGGTGCGTTTGCGGCCGGCTGGGCGGCGGCGCAGAGGATGGATGCTACGGCGAGAAAGGAAAGAGTTGCGGCGCGCGCGATGGCTTTGAGGGGAGCGTGCATGATTGCCTAACAGTGTAGGACAGCCGGACCAGATTGTTAGACAGATTGACAGCGGCGAATTGGGCCTTCATCGCCGCGAGCGGTGGTTGGCTGGCCGCGCCGGGTATTGCTATACTTGGGCAAGTAGTTGCAGGCGACTGTTCGAGGACACTGCATCCGTTCCGGTCCCAACCGGAAATCCCGCGCAGGAAATGCAACGCAATCTGCACTGAGGCCAGGTAGCTCAGTGGTAGAGCGCGGCCCTGAAAAGGCCGGCGTCGGCGGTTCAATCCCGTCCCTGGCCACCATTCCTGTTCCAGCCCATTCCAACGGATGCCACAATTCGCTTAGTATTTCCCGCCGCGTCTTTCGGAAAGAAATCGAGCGTGACAATTGTGAACGAGGAGGGGCAGATGCCGATGGGCCGAATCGCGGCGGTACACTTTCACCGTGACCAACCAGAATTTATCCATTTCGCCAATGAAGGATCCCGTTTCCTGGCTTTATCCACCGATCGAGCCTTATAACACAGGCTGGCTGCCGGTTTCGCCGGTCCACGAACTCTACTTTGAGGAAAGCGGCAACCCGGCAGGCAAGCCAGTTGTGTTTCTGCATGGCGGTCCCGGCGGCGGCTCCGATCCCAAACAGCGCCGTTTCTTTCATCCCGAAAAATACCGCATCATCTGCTTTGACCAGCGCGGTTGCGGCAAAAGCACGCCCTACGCATCCCTGGAGGACAACACCACCTGGGACCTGGTCGCGGACATCGAAAAACTCCGCGTGCATCTCGGCATTGAGCGCTGGCAGGTCTTCGGCGGTTCCTGGGGCTCGACGCTGGCCCTGGCCTACGCCGAGATGCATCCTGAGCGCGTCACCGAGTTAATTCTCCGCGGCATCTTCCTGCTGCGCCGGCAGGAGATCGAATGGTTCTACCAGCGCGGCGCCTCGATTCTCTACCCGGACGCCTGGGAACCATATCTTGCTCACATCCCGGAAGCCGAGCGTGGCGATCTGCTTACGGCTTACTACCGCCGCCTGACCAGCGAAGACGCGTCCGAGCGGCTGGCTGCCGCGAAGATATGGAGCAGATGGGAAGGCGCCACTTCCAAGCTCCTGCCCGACACGGCTTTCACCAGCCACTACGAAGAGGACGAGTTCGCCCTCGCGTTCGCGCGTATCGAGGCCCACTACTTTATCAACAAAGGTTTCCTCGATTGCGACGATCAGTTGCTGCGCGATGCCGGTCGGATTCGCCAGATCCCTGGCGTGATTGTGCAGGGCCGCTACGATGTGGTCTGTCCCATGGAGAGCGCCTGGGCTCTTCACCGCGCATGGCCTGAAGCCGACCTTGTGATCACCCCTGACTGCGGTCATAGCGCCTTCGACCCGCCGAATACCCGCGCCCTGGTTGCAGCTACCGACAAATTTGCCGGCTGCTGACAACCCAAGCTGGCCGGTCCATGAACAGATGGGCGATGCGCTATTACGTAACGGAGCGATGAGCGCGGCAGATGTCTCCCGCGTTGCGCCAGGGCCAATCGGGTCACGCGCGAAAGGGGCAGAGAGCAGGTCCAACATCAAAATACGAATTTTCCGCCAAGTTCCAGGACGCGCGGACTGAAATCCGATGTGGCCTGGCTGAAGTTGGGATCGTGATTGTTGGTGTCCAGGTTCTGAAACTGCGTATGGTTGAACGTATTGAATGACTCGAAGCGCAGCTCCAGGTGCGGCCCTTCGTGCGAGGTCAGGGGGAACGTTTTGAACAGAGAAAGGTTCCAGTTGAACAGTCCCGGGCCAATCACGGCATCCTTCCCCGCGTCGCCAAATCCCTGGTTGGGCCCGCCCGCCCACGGCGCCACCGGGTCAGCGAACGAACTCGCCGAAAACCACTGGCCCGCTTTCTTGGGATAGGTCACTTTGGAGACAAGGTTCGGCCGATCTGTGGTGCCGCCGCCGAGCCCCAGCACGTCAGGGCCCGAGTAGTAGACGTACGTTGGCGATCCGGACTCGACCTCCGTGATTCCAGAGATCGACCAACCGCCTACGGTTTCCCGCTCGGCCAGGTTTCCTGTTTTCGCGAAGAACGGCAAGGCATAAACGTAGCTCGCGTTGAAGATGTGCCTGCGATCGAACCCCTGCCCGCCGCCGGTCCCCGCGTCGGATCCGCGATCGTAGCCGGGATCGAACGGATCGGAAAGCCCGGCCAGGTCGTTCCCCACAATGTCGATCATGTGCGACCACGTATACGCCAGTTGCGTGGTCAGCCCGTGACGGTTGTCGGCCCGCAACCCAACCTGAAGCGAGTTGTAGTTGAAGTTGGTTTCGTTCTCCTCTTGTGTGACCGAGCTGTACCCCGGATATATCCGGTACAGGTTGGACAGCACCGTGCCGTTGGCCACGCCTTGCCTGTGGGTCACATCGCTCAGCGGCAGCGTGTTGATGGCACGGTCATCGTTCTGGTCCCATCCATCCGATCCCACGTACTGCACCACCGCGACCACTGATGAGGCCAACTGGTGTTGGATGCCAAGGCTGTAATTCTCCGTTCCCGGAGGTGGATAGTTGTACTTCATCGTGAACATGGTCGATGGGAACGACTGTTTCGTGGTCGCGCCCGTCAGCGCGCTCGTGAACGGATTGGAGAAGTAGACGCTGGTTGCCGATGGCTGATATGCAAACGGAGGATTCAGCGCCGCGTTATACACATCGTTGCCCTGCACCCGTTCGTAGAACACGCCGTATCCGCCGCGCAAGACTGTCGTCCCGCGCCCGGTCAGGTCCCAGGCAAAGCCGAGCCGTGGCTCCCAGGTGAAATAGCGGTTCTGCACGTTGCCGCGCGGGAAGCCGTCCGTTCCCGCCTCGCGCATGCCATTCAAGTAGAACGGCTCGCCGTTGAACGTCGTCAGGGTCGACGGGTTCAGCGTTCCGTCCGGGTTCAATGGATACGGCAGCGTCGTGTCGTAGTCTGCCGGCACAAAGTTGGCAAACTGGTTGTATCGCTCAAACGCGTGCGGCAGGCCGTCGTAGCGAAGGCCTAGATTCAAGGTCAGCCGCGTCGTAATGTGCCAGTTGTCGTTGCCGTAGCCGAAGTAGTTGTTGTTCACCCAGTGCTTGCCTGCCAGGAGTTGCAGCTGCGTGAAGCTAGTAGCGTCGCCGAGCAGGAAGTTGATATACGAATCGCCGGAGAAGGCGCTCGAGTTGAACACCGCTGTTCCCTGTGTATTGGCCTGCAACTGCTGGTTCTTGTAGTCATGCAGCCAGCCAGCGCCGAATTTGAACTGGTTCCTGCCTTTGGTCCACGAGATGTCATCGCGGTATTCGAATCCCTCGTAGCCGTTCTTCCACGGGAAGTAGTTTTCTGACCAGTTCGCGTTGAGCGGCGATCCCTGTAGATCGATTTCCGGCATATCCTTTCCGGCGTTATCGCCAACCGGGAAGAAAGTCGTCGCAGTCCAGTTTGAAGGCAGACCGAACGACGCCCCGCCCGGCCCCGAAACCGGCGTCAACGTAATCTTGTTGCCATCGTAAGTAAACGCCGTCTCGTTCAGCAGCGTGGGAGAATATGTCTGCGTCAGCTTGATCGCCGTCACGTACGACGGGTTGCTCATCGCCGTGCCCACTGTCGGATACGTGCTATCGCTCCACAAGGCGGGGAAGAATGTGGGGTTCACCGCGTCGTGCACGTAGTGCCCCATTAGTTGCATCTTGCTATTGATGGCGTGGTCTATGCGCACAGCGTCTTCGCGCACATAAGTGGGCTGCGGGACCGACGAGATGTACTGGCTTGTCCCGACATTCGGTTTGGGGAAGGTATTGGAGTTCACCTCTGTCACCGAGTTCGGATCCATCAAGTTTGCCGGAATCCGATACGTCCCGTCCGCATTTGTTGGGAAGGGAGCGCCCGCGGCCAACCCATCTGTGGCGTAGAGCGCGAGCTTGGCCGGATCGGTTGTTGCGGGCACCACCGGCGCAGCCCCACCCCCGAATGTCGTATAGGCCAGGTTCGCTCCCGCCGTGGGAAAATCGCTCGCAGGAATTGTGTTTGCCGTCGAGGGCGCGCTGCCCTGGATGAGCCTGCGCCACTCTTCATTCCAAAAGAAGAACGTCCGGTTGCGCTGCGTGTTGTAAACATGCGGAATGAACAGCGGCCCGCCGATGTTGCCGCCAGGCTCGTTCAGCATAAACTCCGGCCGCGGATTGCCCGCCGCCTTGTTGAAGTAGTCGTTGGCGTTGTAATCGGTGTTGCGGTTGAACTCGTAGAGCTCGCCGTGAAACTTGCTGGTGCCGCTCTTCAACACCATCACAATGGTGCCACCCGACCCGATCCCGTAGTCGGGGCTGTAGTTCGAGTCAAGCGTCTGGAACTGCGCAATCGCGTCCTGGGCCGGAAGCACCATGTAACAACCGCCGCACCCGCGGTCGTTCAACTCGCCCCCGTCCAGTAGATAAACGTTATGCGTGCTTCGCGTCCCGTTGAAGCTTATGCCGCTGGCCGAGGTCAGCGCATCCACTCCGCCGAACGACGGAAGGTTGTTGCTCACCCCAAGCCCGAGCGCCGCAAGCTGCACCACGTTGCGCCCGTTGGTAGATAGCTGCTCCACCTGCCGGTCGTTGATCAACGTGCTCACCTCGCTGGTTTCCGACTGCACCTGCAGCGCGTTGGCCGCCACGGTGATCGACTCAGCCTGGCTGCCTACCGTCAGTACAGCATTCTCCTCCAGCGTCTGGGCCACGTTCACAACAATGTTGTTCTTGGTGAACTTCTCAAATCCTTTATCCGTTACCGTGAGGGTGTAACTGCCGATGCCCACGTTGGCAAAGCTGTACGCGCCCACGCTGTTCGACGTGGTGGTGCGTAACTGGTGGGTCGCGTCGTTGGTCAGATTTACGGTTGCGCTGGGTACCACCGCCCCGCTCGGGTCCGTCACGGTTCCGTTCACGGTGGCGTTTTCCTGGCTGTGGATCAGGGGCATTGCGCAAAGAAAGAGGGCCAGGGATAGGAAGGAGAGGATGGATGAAAGGGGGATTCTGACACGTATGCCGAAGCACCGTATGGACATAGTAGACCTCCTGCAAGCGTTTACCAGGGCCTGACGGGTATTCTCCCGATTCCTTGCTGTCCGGGTTTCCCACCCGCGCCCTTCTATTTCGTTGTCAACGCGCCATCTCCACTCGCCGGTGGCGCCCCTTCGGCAGGCCCGCACGCCAGTTCGCCGGTCCTCTTATCAATTCCGGCTCTTATCTATCGCGGCGGACTTTCTTTCTTCAATCAGCGCATCAATGAAGGTACCGCGAAACAATGATGCCATGGGGAGGCCAAACAAAAAGACTCCTCCGCAACAATCCGGATGCGTGCAGGGCAGGCCCGAGTTGTATCAACGCGGAAATTCCGGCCCCTATCCGTCAGGTTGGGTCGTTAAGGACGTTTATTGAAATAGTGGTTTGGTTCACCCGGTGTGGAAATGCTGCCAGTGACTTGCGCCTCTTTCGGGTGCGCCAGCTTTAATGGTGCGGTTAGCGTGATGCCGGTTCCCGATACATCTGTTCCTGTCGCGTGCGCGCGAGCCAGCGGCGCACTAACGTTGATGGTTCTGTCCCACAGGGTAACGAATGCGACAGTCGCCGTTTCAGCCTCCGCGCCGCTGCCAATGGTGATGGCCTGGCCGTCGGCAAAGCCTAAGGGGTTGACGATGTGGAGGACGGTCGTACCCGCGGTCGTGGCAGTGTCCATCGTGGTCGCGCCCGCCGTGCCCACCTTTGCAATCGCCGCCGTCTCCAAGTTAGCCCCCGCATCGATCCGGATCATTTCGCCAGGGCCAAAACCTTCAACGCTGGCCACTTTGATGTTGGCCGCGCCGGCGGCTGACGCCGACGAAAGTGTTGTCGAGGGCGCCGTCACAAAGTCCTCGCAATTGCTGTCCGTGTCTCGCCCGTCCGGGAACCGCCCAGCGCTGGTATTCGACCCGGCAACTGGAACAAACGCCGCGAATGCACCCATCGCCGCGCCGGGCGCCTTCACGTAGCAGCCGCTCTTACCCACTCCGGATGCTGCCTGGTAGCCTTCGGCCGCCCATGGGTCGACAAGCCCGCCGTAGTTGAGGCTGTCGACCACCAGTCCGGCGGCATCTCGTAGCACCATGCTGCCTTCTCGCAACGTGAAGGTGCGCCCAAACGACGGTGAACTGGTGGTGAGCTCAGGCCCGCCGAACCACTGGCTTGGCGCGGGCGTTCCCTGGTATCCAGCCGTGCTCACGGCGGCGTCGCGCACCACGGCGTTGATGTCGTGTCCCTTTTGGAGCGGCGAATCCAGCACGATTCCGGTGCCGAGCGCCTGCACCGGCTCATCGCCGATATGCGCAAACGCGGTCGCCGGTTCAAAGCTGATCCCCGTCCCTCGATCGCTGAAAGGGAGATTGGCCGCATGATTGAATTCAAGCGGCGCGGCCAGATCGAGGCCAGCGCCCGGTTCCACGGCTCCTTCATCGTTGATGTGCGCCTGTTCGAGGGCCGGCGTGAATTCAATGCCGGAGCCGCGCGGACCGCTCGTCCCCACTGAAGTGATGGTAACGGTCTGCGGGTTCGCCGGCGTGCCGATGGTGACCTTGTCGCCGGCGTCAAATCCGCGCACATTGCGGACCTTGATGCTGGTCGCCCCGGCGTTGGCTTCCGCCGCAAGGTTCGTGCGTTTCGCTTCGGTGCCAACGTGCGTCACGGTTACGGTCTCAATGCCGTGCCCCACGCTGTCGATATCCAGCCGAATCTTGTCGCCGGCTGAAATATCGGCGACAGACGTCACCTTGATGTTGGTCGCGCCGGTGGGCGCATCGGCCGCCAGGTAGGCCTGCGTGCCCGGCTTGCCCACCGCGGTGACCGTTGCAATTTCAAATCGCTCCACGCCCGCCGGCTCTGTGGGATAGGTAGCGCCATATCCGAGAGCGATTTTCTGGCCAACCACAAAGCCGGCCGTGCTCGTGACCGGCACATTGGTCGAGCCTGCGGGAATGGTGATCACCGGGCCGTCGGGCAAGGGCTGCCACACCGTGGTGTGATTGCTGGCCGCCGTCCCCACGCTCGCAATTTTCCGCATCTCAGCCCCGGAGCCGTCGCCGATGCTGACCGTGTCGCCCGGCTTCATGCCCGCCGTGCTTCTCACGTAGATCGTGGCATCGCCCGCCGGCGCGGCTGCGGCCAGTCCCGAGTCGGCGAGACCGAGCAGGTAGAAGCCATGCTCCGCAAGCTTTGTCCCCGCCTGAACCTTCACCGTGGAGAAGATGGCTTGCTGCGTCGGGTGAACAGTCAGGCTCCAATTGGAGATGTCCACGCTGCGGTCGCCTGCGTTGTACAGTTCGATGAACGAGTCCGTCGCATTGGTCGGAGGACCGGAGCTGATGCGGAATTCGTTGATCTTGACCGGGCTCGCATTCCGCACTCTTTCGGCGATCGTTACGGATTGTCCCCGACCGCTCGTCTGGTTCTTCCATTCAGCCTTGCCCAAAAGCTCGCCGTTAAGATCCGCCGCTCCTGCCGTCACCTTGAACGTCGCGCTCACGCTGGCGCCCGGCGCCACCGGGCCGGCGAACTTTGTGCTGCCCTCAGCCGCGGCGTGCCAATGTTCCGGCGTCACAAGGTTCAGTCTCACGTCCGTCGCCGGCGTGCCCTCCGTGTTGGTAAACGTCACTATGGTTTCCTGCGACGATCCCGGAGAGAAAGTCTGCATCCCCGGCGGAGTCGCCGCTTGCGCAGCGGGCGCCACGCTCACCGGCAACGCGCCGTAATCCGCCGCCACAATGTTGGCCTGCACCTGCTGGTCGGTGGCATCCGTGGGGAAAGTCCCCGCCGCCGTTACTGCGCCCTCGTAAAACGTTCCCTGGGACTGGTTGCTGTTGTCGCCGCCATTGCCGAGCAAAATTGCCCCTTGTTTTCGCATCGGATCGTAAGTGGCATTCACGCGCGGCCCGTTGAACATCACCCGCAGCTCGCCTCGTTGCGCATCGCCGCCCATTGAAGTCCAGTGGTGCGGTTCACCTTTTGCAATGGCGGTCACAAATCGCCACGTGATGTCTGGCAGCTTGCACTGCTTCGAACCATCCGGATTGACGCAACCTACCAGGTTATTCTCCTGGTCAGTCATGATCCATGGCCCCGGCATTGTCCCGTGATACCAGTAAGGCGCGTCGCCGAAATATGCCGTCTCCATGGTCCCGTTGTCGTCATCGCGGCTGTCGATCTCCGCATTGCCGTAGTCGAAGCAGCAGCCGGAATTGAAATGCCGTCCGTTGATCACCCAGTACTGACCCTCGGCCTGGTCGTCCACCGCGGTGCCCTTCGGGTTGTCGTCGCGCAGGCCCATGCCCGGCTCAATAAACACGCCGTACACTTTGTGGCCCATGATCGTAACCGGCGCCATGCCGGCGACGGGCACGTTGTTGAACCCGCCCAGAGCGGGTCCGCTGAATCCCCCGCGTGGCGCCTGCGTCAAATCGTTATGCTTGCCGGATTGGTCATAGATCTTCGTGATCCAGCAGATCGCGTCGGCGCAGAATGCGTCCTGCGCTGCCGCATCGGCATATCCGCCTCCATCTGCCCCGCTGGGCTTCACCACCCCGATGTCCAGGCTCTTGCCGTCTGACTGCCGCACCACCTGGTAGAGCGGGCCGTCGTAGGACGCGTATAGCGCGCGCGTGGTGCTGTGCGCCGCCACGCACGGGTCTCCGGCCGCGGCGTAAATATCGCATGGCCCTTTGCCCCGAGCCGCAGCAGCGCCGGAAGCCGCCCCGGCAGGTTGTGCCATTATCAACGCAGCGCTAAAAAGCGAAAGCCCGATTGCCAGCATCAATGCACGTTCGATTCTCGTTCTCATTGCTTGTCCTGTCTGCGTTGTGGAATTGCGCGCTCTGAACCCGCACAGAAGAGTAAACGGTGTCATGGTGGATTGCCAATGCGGCTTTATAAACCCTCGCTGCGTATATAAGGTAGTGGCCCTGAGCAGCGGTGTGAGGACTGGATTCGCAACCTTGCCCCGCACTGCGAGCACACTTGAAGGTAACCACAGCCCGATTGCGGAAGCGGCCGGCGCGCGAATATGATTCTCCTCCGAACCACAACCACGGGAGTCCCTGATGCATCCTCGAGAACCAAAAGCTCTGCTGCTCTCCTCGCTTGTTCTGCTGTTCCTCACCCTTCCAGCATTTGGCGCCGATCCAAGCCTCGCCATGAAGGTCACGGCCAACGGCTACCTCGATGGGCGCGGCGTCAGCATCATGCTCTATGACGACGCGTTCAGTCCCGTTTTCTTCGATCAGAAAGACGCGGGCATGCAGATCATCCTGCACGGCAATCGCATTGCCACCAACGGCAGCCTGCGCCTACTGGCCACGCCGGAGCAGTGGGATGTGATTCCGACCATCAAGGCGCACAAGCCCGACAAGGAACACGACCGCCTCACCGCTGACCTTTCCTACCCCGGATACCACCTCGACTACCACGTCATCGTTGGCGCCGAGCCCGGCGGAGTCCGCGTGAGCGTCAATCTCGACCAGCCGCTGCCCGAGAGCCTCGTCGGCCGCGCCGGCTACAACCTTGAATTCCTGCCTTCCCTTTACATGGACAAAGCGTACACCATCGACAACAAGGCTTTTGGCGTCATGCCCCGCTATCCCGAGGACAGGATGACCACCGCTCCGCCCAAACCGGACGATCCCAAACGTGTATGGTACGTGGAGCAGTGGCATAAAGCCGAGGGATACACCGAGCCGCTGCCCTTCGCCTCGGGCCAGAGCGTTACCCTCGCTGCCACTGACCCGCAGAACCGCATCACCGTTACTTCAGAGAGCGGGCCAATCGGGATGTTCGACGGCCGCGACAAGGCGCAGAACGGCTGGTACGTCCTCCGCACGCTGATCCCCGCAGGCAAGACCACCGACGCCATCGTCTGGCACATCCGGCCCAACTACATTCCGGACTGGACGCGCACGCCTGTCATCGCCCACAGCCAGGCCGGCTATGCTTCGGACTTCCAGAAGATCGCCGTCCTCGAACTCGACCCGAACTTCGATGCGCCCAAAACGGCAAAGCTCCTCCGTCTTTCTGACGATGGCTCGTTCCAGCAAGTGTTTGAGGGGCCGGTCACGGCCTCCAAGCCGTGGCTGCGCTATGTCTATTCCAAATTCGATTTCTCCTCGGTCAAGGATCCCGGCCTCTACGCCATCGAGTACGCCGGCCAGCGCAGCGGCGTCTTCTCCATCGCACCGAATGTCTACGACCGCACTTGGCAGACGACGCTCGACGGTTTCCTTGCGGTGCAGATGGACCACGTCTCAGTGCGCGACGGCTACCACGAGTGGCACGGCGTGGCGCACATGGACGACGCGCGCCAGGCCCCGCCCAACACGCCGCACTTCGACGGCTACCGCATGGGCCCCGAAACCTATTCGCCGTACAAGCCCGGCGAACACATCCCCGGCCTGAACGTCGGCGGCTGGTTTGATGCCGGCGACTACGACAACGACGACTACGGCCAGTACGCCACCATCCAGAACTTATCGCTCACTTACAACACGTTTCATCCCAAGTGGGATGAGCTTACGGTTGACCAGAAGGCGCGCTCGGTGGAGATGCACAAGCCCGACGGCGTCCCCGACATTGTGCAGCAGGTGGAGCACGGCGTTCTGCAGCAGCTTGCCCAGGTAAAAGCCTTCGGGCATCCAATCGTGGGCATCCAGTCGGCCTGGCTCACCCAATACACCTTTGTCGGCGACGCAGCGTCGCAAAGCGACAATCTTCTCTTCGATCCGAAACTCTCCGCCGATGAGCGCAAGGGCGGATTCTCCGGCAATCCTGACGACCGCTGGGCCTGGACGGGCTATACGGCCTATAACCAATACGGCGCGGCCGCATCGTTGGCCGCCGCATCCACGGTGTTGAAAGGATGGAACGACCCGCTTGCGAAGGAGTGCCTCGACGCCGCCGTCAAGCTCTGGAACGACGAGAAAACGCACCCCGCTCCCAACCCCTTCCGTGGCGGCTTTGCCGCGCGCTTCGGCTCACCAGATTGGTCGGCGGCCCTCGAACTGATGATCGCCACCAATGGCGCCGAGCCGTACAAGCAGCGCGTCCAGGAGTTGTTTCCCGCGATGATCAAGAACATGACTTTCCGCGGCTGGACTGCGGTGCGGGCGCTGCCCTATCTCGACCCGATCTATAAGGCCCAATTCAAAACCGCGCTCGAGGCGTGGCTGCCGCAGTTCAACCAGCAACTGGATGCAACCCCGTTTGGCGTGCCTCCCGCGCGCGGCGACTGGGGCGGCTCGGAGCAGGTCGCGGACTTCGGCGCAGAGATGTACTTCCTGCACGAAGCGTTTCCCGATGTTGTCGGTCCGGAATACACGCTGCGCGCCGCCAACTATCTGCTCGGCACCCACCCGGTTTCGAGCGAGTCTTACATTGCCGCCATTGGCACCGTGTCCCGGAAGCATACCTACTCCAACAATCGCGGCGACTATTCGTACATCCCCGGTGCCATGATCCCCGGCTACGTCGTCATCAAACCGGATTTCCCGGAGTGCATCACCGGTTTCGGCATGCTCTGGTTTGAGCATGAAACCACCGTCTCCGCCGGCAGCAGTTGGGTTCTCGCGGCCAACGCCGCGGACGCAATCGTCCGCGAAAAGGAGGCCGCGCGTTGAAATGCGCGGCTGCGCCCTGGCGCTGACGCCGAGCCCAGGACAACCCCGCCGCTGCCGCGCGTCTCTCATCCCGTATGCGCGCCCTTCCTTGTTCGCCTTACGACTCTGTTTCGGCCGCGCGTTCCGGCCGCATGCCGGTTCCTCGGTTTCTCTCCCGGCGTCCGGGTCAGCTGGTTCAGGTCGCGCTCACCGGTGGCGCCGTACTCGCCATAGTGGGTGCGGCCGCCGCCTGCCGCTACAACCAGACCCTCGGCGCCAGCGCGGCTCCATGACACCGCGACATCCGCGCTCCATGTTCGTCTTAAACTAAGGGGGATGGTAGACTCGGAATATGAACGGCAGGCAATGGCGTCGGCACTTGCGGATCTCCGCGCTGGGTGCCTTGTTATGCGTGCTGGCTGCCGTATTTGCGGTTGAGGCCAAGGTGGCCTGGTACAGCCCCAACGGCCGCGTTCGCGTTGAGTTGAGCTCCACCAAGCTCCAGGCCGCCGACGCGTCCAGGCAAATCGGAAAAACGCTCACTGCGCCGGCTCCCTTCCCGCATTTCCCGGTGGAACTCTTCCTGTTTCTGTCATTTGCGGCTGTAGTGCCGGTCATGTTTATCCCCAGGCTCGCCCTCATCCCCGCCGCGTCCGCCTGGCCTTCTTTTTCTCCCCCGCATTTCTTTCGGCCTCCTCCGCGCTGGTAAAGCTGGCAAGCGATTGTCAACAAAGCCCCTTGCGTCGCGGAACTCTCGCCGGCCGTGATCATCCAAATTGATGGGTGAGATACGCCAAGCCAGGCAATTCACCGCAACGCAATTTGGGCGCGGTTCAATGTGTTCTGCAGGGGACCTCGGCCTGGCCGCCGTAACTCTGCTTCGTGCCTCCGCAACGGGTTCTCCTTTTGAATCTGTTGCCTGGGGCTAACCCCTGCGTTTGCAAACCGAACTCGGTAACAGGAGCAATTCTTCGTATGCCCAATGGATTCTCCAGCACCAAGGCTCAGCGCTTCGCCGTCTGGGCCATGGTATGCGCCGCCGCCGGCGCTGCGCTTTCCCTCTCGGCGTGCCGGTCACAGGACGATACCGCCAAAGCCGCCGCCATTCCCTCCGCCAGGGTTGCCGCGGCGCAGCGCGGCAACATTGACCATGTCCTCACGCTCGCCGGCCAGTTCCAGCCCTACCAAGTCGTCGATGTCCATCCCAAGGTCAGCGGCTACATGAAAAAGATCAATGTCGACATTGGCGACGTGGTCAGGCAGGGACAGACCCTCGCCGTGCTCCAGGGCCCCGAGTTAAGGGCCCAGCTCCAGCAGAGTGTCTTTGAGGTGGCGCAGAGCAAGGAAGAGATCCGCCGCGCTCAGCACGAGATCAATCGCGCCGTGGCCACCCATTCCGCCCTCCACGCCGAATACCAGCGCCTTGCGGAAGCGGCCAAAGGCCATCCCGGCCTGATTGCCCAGCAGGAGATCGACGACGCCCAAGCCAAGGACTTGTCGTCCGAATCGCAGATCGATGCCGCCAAGGCCGACCTGGCGGCGGCCCAGCAGCACATGGGCTCCGCGCAGGCCAATAACCAGCGATACCAGGCCCTCCAGGACTACACCACGGTGACAGCGCCGATCGCCGGCGTCGTGATCTGGCGCTACGCCGATACCGGCGCCCTCATCCAGGGCGGCACCAACTCCAACAGCCAGGACCTGCCCATCGTGCGTATCGCGCAAAGCCAGCTTCTGCGTCTGCGCGTCCCCGTTCCTGAAGACGACATCCGCTTCGTCCACGAAGGCGATCTGCTGGACGTGCGCGTCGATGCCGTCAATCGCTCCTTCGCCGGCAAAATCGTCCGCTTCACCCGCAACGTTAATTTCGACACCCGCACCATGGAAACCGAAATCGATGTCGAGAACAACAACCTGTCCATCGCGCCGGGAATGTACGCGAATACCATGATGCGGCTGGCGGCGAGCAACAACGTGGTCACCATCCCGGTTGAAGCCGTCGTCATCCAGGGCCGCCGCAACGTGGTCTATGTCCTCGGCAGCAACAACCGCGTCCATATCCGCCCGGTTGACGTCGCCATCGAGGGCCAGAAGCTGGCCGGGATCGCCAGCGGCCTCCAGTCCGGCGACCGCGTCATCCTCGGCGGACAGGAAAACTATCACGAGGGCGAAACCGTCAATCCGCTCATGACCCAGGAGCCCGCGTCGGAATCCGTGCAACAGACCGGCGGCACCATCGACCTAAAAGCCGAGGAGAACGAGCAGAATGGCGGCTCACAGTAAAGCCGCGTCCCGCTTGCGTTCCGGAACGCACCTGTGCGCCGGGTTCGTGGCCGCCTCCGCTTTCCGTCCCTGACCCGACCCGAAGGAGTAACACCCGCAATGCCGAAGTTTGCACTTAAGTATCCCTACTTCATCATCATGATCTGCCTCATGGTGGTCCTCATCGGGGTCGAGACGGTGCAAAAGATGCCCGTCGATCTCTTTCCCCCGATCGACATGCCGGTGGTGGTCGTGGCCACCTTCTACAGCGGCATGCCGCCACAGCAGGTTGAGGCCGACATCACCGACACGTTTGAGCGCTTTTTCACCCTCGCCTCCAACGTGGACCACAGCGAATCGCGCTCCATGACCGGCGTCAGCCTCATCAAGATCTACTTCAAGCCCGGCACCGATCCCGACGTCGCGGTGAGCAACATCGCCAACCTGGCCATGGCCGATCTGCGCCGCCTGCCCCCCGGCACTCTGCCTCCGGTGGTGCTGGGCATGACCGCCTCCACCCAACCCGTCTGCCTGGTCACGCTCCAGGGCCAGGGGCTGAACGAAACCCGTCTCAAAGACCTTGCCCAGTTCCAGGTCCGCAACCAGATCTCCAACGTGCAGGGCGCGTCCGTGCCCCAGCCCTACGGCGGCACTTACCGCCAGATTCAGATTTACGTCGATCCCCTCAAGCTCGAGGCCTACAACATGAGCCTCGATGACGTGGTCAAGGCCGTCAACCGTTCCAACCTCATCCTTCCCGCCGGCGACGTCCGCATCGGCTCCAAGGATTTCAACATTTACGCCAACGCGCAGTTCCCTGACGCCAAGGCGATGAACTCCATGCCGCTTAAGACCGTGGGCAACTCCTCGGTCCTTGTCGGCGACATCGGCAAGGCCGTCGATTCGGGCGCGCTGCAGTACAACATCGTCCGCATCGACGGCCAGCGCTCTGTCTATGTCCCCATCTTCAAACAGGGCGGCAACTCCAACACCATCTCCATCGTCGACGGCATCAAGGCTGCCGTCAAAAAATTGGTCGACATTCCCGATCAGCTCAAGACTGCCGTCGTCTTCGACCAGTCCGTCTTCGTCAAAATGGCCATCGCCAACGTGGCCCGCGAGGCCAGCATCGGTCTCCTCCTCACCGCGGTCATGATCCTCGTCTTCCTGGGCAGTCCGCGCGCCACCCTTGCCGTCCTCATCGCGGTGCCGCTTTCCATGCTGGTGTGTCTCATGATCACCAACTCCATGGGCGGCTCCATCAATACCATGATCCTGGGCGGACTGGCGCTGGTTTTCTCCCGCCTCATTGACAACGGCGTCATCGTGCTCGAAAACATCTTCCGCCACATGGAAGAGGGCGCAAGCCCCTATGACGCATCGGAAAAAGGCGGCGACGAAGTCAACATGGCCGTTCTCGCCGCCACTTTCACCACCGCCATCGTCTTCTTTCCCGTCAGCTTTTTCACCGGCGTCAGCAAGTACATCTTCACTCCGCTTGCCCTCGGCGTCGGCCTCTCCATCTTCGCTTCTTACTTCTTCGCCATGACCGTGGTGCCTCTCTTCTGCGCCAAGTTTATCCGCCTCGATCCCCACGGCATGGAGGATGAAGACAATCCCGATGCCGTTCTGGGCGCGAAGCCGAACATCTTCCGCCGCTTCATGGTGGCCTTCAACGAAGGATTCCAGCACTTCCTCGATTGGTACGAGAAACTTGCCCTTCGCGTTATGAAACGTCCTGGGTTCGCCGCCGTGGTCATCCTCGCCGGCAACGTGCTCCTGCTGGCCGTCCTGTTTCCCTTCCTCGGCCGCGCCTACTTCCCCCGCACCGATCCCGGCCAGTTCATCATCAACGTCCACATGCCCGCCGGCTCGCGGCTCTCGGTCAGCAACGATTACATCGCCCGGGTGGAAAACATCATCCGCAGCGTGGTCAAGCCCAAGGACCTGGGCATGATCGTCTCCAACATCGGCGCCTATCCCGACCTCTCCGCCATCTACACCCCCAACGCCTCCATGGACACTGCCTTTGTGCAAACCAGCCTCCAGCAGGATCACAGCATCGGCAGCTATGAGTACATGCGCCGCGTCCAGGCCAAGCTTTCCCAGCAGATGCCCGAACTCTCCACCTACTTCCAGGCCGGCGGCCTCATCGATGGCGTCATCAACCAGGGCCTGCCCGCTCCCATCGATATCCAGATCAAGGCCCAGGATATTCACAAGTCCTACGCGCTCGCCGAAGACCTGGCCGCCAAAATACGGGCCATGCCAGGCGTTTCCAACACCTACATCCCGCAGAGCCTCAGCTACCCGGGCCTCCGCCTCGACATCGATCGCGAGCGCGCCAGCCTCGTCGGCCTCAGCGCCAAGGACGTGGTCGACAACGTCGTCATGGCGCTGACCTCCAGCGGGATGGTCGCGCCTTCCTACTGGATCGACCCCGCTACCGGCAACAACTACATGGTCACCGTCCAGTACGCCAATCGCTGGATCAACCACATGTCGATGGAGGACCTCGAGAACATCCCCTTGCAGGCCACGCGCACGCCGGGGTATTCGCCAGGGCACGAATCGCGACAAGCCGGCATCGTCCCTGCGGCTCTTTCCGTCAATGACGACTCCACCGGGTTGGTCACCCTTGGTTCCGTGGCCTCCATCAGCCAGATCAATACTCCCACTGAGGTCGACCACTATCAGATCCGCCCCGTCATCGACATTTACGTGGCCACAAAATCAGAAGCGTTGCAGGGCGTGGGCAAGCGCATCGACAACCTGCTTGCGCAGACAAAGCACGACCACAATACCGTCATCGATGTGCGCGGCGCTGTCGTACTGATGCAACAGGCCTTCCACGATTTCGGTGTCGGCCTCATCGTTGCCATTCTGCTTGTCTATCTCATCCTGATGGCTCAGTTCACCTCGTTTATCGATCCGTTCATCATCCTGCTGGCGATTCCTCCCGGTCTGCTGGGCGTGATCCTGATCCTGCTGGTGACCGGCAGCACCATCAACATCATGTCGCTGATGGGCCTCATCATGATGACCGGCCTGGTGGTCTCCAACTCCATTCTTATTGTGGAGTTCTCCAACGTCCTCCACAAACGCGGCCTGCCGCTTCTTGAAGCCACGGTTCAGGCCTGCAAAATCCGCCTCCGGCCCATCCTGATGACGTCGCTGGCCACGGTCCTCGGCATGATTCCCATGGCGATGGGTCTGGAGGCCGGAAGCGAGCAATACGCGCCCCTGGCCCGCGCGGTCATCGGCGGCCTCGTCGTGTCCGTCGCCGTCACCGTGTTCCTCGTTCCCGCGGTTTACCTGGTGATCCACGGCCGGCGGTCCAAGACGCAAGTTCACGTGGAGGCAAACGCATGAAGCAGCGAACCATCAATCGGAAAAAGACCTGGGCGCCCCATCCATTTCGCACCTTTTGCGAAATGGGTGGGATACCATGCATCACGATTCTCTTCGCCTCCGTTTTCCTTGTCCCATCAATCTGCGCCGCGCGGCAGCTCCCCAACGCTCCCGCGGCCAACCGGATGGCGCAGGCCGCGCAGCAACAGGAGCCCATCTCCAACCAGGCCCCGCCGCCGCTGCCCACGCCTCCTCCAGTGGCTCTGCCCACCGGCCCACGGCTCACCTTGGCCGAGGCGGAGAAAATGGCCCTGGCCCACAATCCCAACATCAGCGTAGCGCGCCTGCTGCAGTTGGCTTCCACGCAGGTTGTCCGCGAAGCCCGCTCCGGCGATCTGCCCACGGCCACAACCGACCTGACCGCCGTCGGCGCCCACACCAATAGCCGCCTTACCGGTCTGGGCACTCTTAACAGCCCCCGCGCGCTCGATAAAGCCGCCGGCGGCATCACCGTCGATCAGCTCATCACCGATTTCGGCCGTACCCGCAATCTTATCCGCAATGCCAAATCCAACCAGCAGGCGCAGATGGAGAATATCCGCGCCTCCGTCGATGACATCACCCTTACCGTCGACGAGGCCTTCTACAACGCGCTTACGGCGCAGAAGATTCTCCTCGTCGCCGAGCAAACCGTCCGGACCCGCCAGGCCACCGGCGATCAAATCGGCGCACTCACCAACCAGAAACTCCGCTCCACCCTCGACCTCAGCCTCGCTGACGTGCAGGTCTCACAGGCGCAGTTGCTCGTTCTCGACGCGCAGAACGCCATGCAGTCCTCCATGGCCAACCTCAATGCCATCCTCGGCTCGGAGGACAATACCGAATACAACCTGGTGGACGATACGCCGCAAAGCCCTGAGCCGGCCCCGGCCGATGCTGAGAACATGGTCCAGTTTGCCTTCCGATCTCGGCCTGATCTGGCCGCGTTGAACGATCAGTACACGGCCGCCAAACAGTTCGCCTCCGCCGAGCACGACCTGCTCCGCCCCACCGTCTCCGCCCTCGCTGCCACCGGCGCCACGCCCGTCCGCGACGACCTCATCCAGTCCTCCTGGTATGGCGCCGCCGGAGCCAACATCTCCATTCCGGTCTTCAACGGTTTCGAATTCACCGCCCGCGCCAAAGAAGCCGACTTTCGCGCCCGCGCCGCTTCTGAGCAGGTGCGCAGCCTGCGCGACAACATCGCCCGCGACGTGCGCACCTCCGTCCTCAACGCCCAGATCGCCTTCCAGAAAATCGGCGTCACCAGGCAGCTCCTGGACGAAGCCAACACCGCCTTTGAGCTTGCCCAGGCGCGCTATAAAGTCGGATTGAGCGGCATCGTCGATCTCACCGAGTCCCAGCTCGCCCAAACCCAGGCCCAGATCGCCTACGCCAACGCCCGCTATGCCTATGAGCAAGCGCTGGCCATGGTCCGATATCAGACCGGGCAATAGAGGGACAGAGGGACGAGGGAAAAAGGCACAGAAACAAGTTTCCTCGCTACGCCGTTCCCTCGTTCCTTTGTTCCCTGCTTCTGCTATACCTGTCCGCATGCCTCGAAAAACCACCGAGCCATCTCTCGCCGACCTGCGCGACGTCCTCATTGAAACCTGGGCCGTGAACGACGCCATGAACCAGCTCCTGCTCGCCGCACTCGACGCGCGTGCCTGGCGTGCGCAACTGCCCATCGGCCATCGCAGCCGCAGCCGCACCATCGGCGCTATGGTGGCCCACATGCACAACTGCCGCTTGAACTGGCTCCGCCTGAACGCGCCCCACCTCAAGCGTCCCGCGCCGCTCGATCCGCACCGCTGCACGCTCCGCCAGGCTGCAGCCGCTCTCAACAGGAGCGCCGCGCAATGCCTGCGCATGCTCACCGACGCGCTCTCCATGGATGCCGGCCGCAAGGTGAAGACCTTCTCGCGCGGATGGCTGCGCCCATGGCCGGCCGGCGGCGCCATGTTCGCCTACATGTTTTCGCACGAGGCGCATCATCGCGGCCAAATCATCATGCTGGCGCATCAGCTAGGGCTTAGGCTGCCCGCAGCCGCATGGGGCGGCATCTGGAACTGGGACCGGCTCTGGAAACAACAGGGCTACACCACCCGCCCCCGCTGAAAGGCATCGCTCCCCTACCCTTGCTCCCTATTCTTTTTCCAGGTGGTGCATGGCGTCGTTGTATCCGCGCCGGAAGCCCTGCCGGAAATCTGCCCGATACGCCTCTTTGACGTGGGGATGGCGGTACTCCTTTGGGCGATCAAAGTCCGGAAAGCGGTGGTGATCGTAATCTTTGACGGCCGCTTCAACCCCGGCGTGGAAGCCCTCTCGCTGCATCTCCTTGAACTCCGGCGGCGGCTGGATCCAGGGAAAAGCGGTGACTCCGTGCGGCGGCGCTTCCGGCTGCTGGGCGGCCGCACGGGAGGGAGCGCCTGCGAACGCCAGAATTACCGCCAGCGCGATGATTGCCGTCTTCATAATGCCTCCCTCGCTGAAGTTTGAGTGGCGCCGGGCGGCGAGCCGTTGCTTTCAGGTACTTTGACAAGCCAGGGAACAGGGCCAGGGACCATCGGATGCAATAGGATGGGCTCATGGCGCCTCTGCTTGAAGTGGCCAACCTGGAGATTCGTTTTGGCGCAACGGAGGCGGTGCGCGGCATCGGCTTCAGCCTGGATGAGGGCGAAGTGCTCGGCCTGGTGGGCGAATCCGGCTCCGGGAAAAGCGCCACCGCGCTGGCCCTCATGGGGCTGCTTGGGCCCGCTGCACAGGTGAGCGGCAGCATTCTCTGGCGCGGCGAAAGCCGCGCACCGGTCAACCTGCTGGAGTTGCAGACAGGCGAGCTACGCAAGCTGCGCGGGCGGGAGATTGCGATTATTTTCCAGGAGCCGATGACCTCACTGAACCCGGTAATGACGGTGGGGCGCCAAGTGGCCGAGTGCGCGCAGGCGCACGGCAAGGCCAAGAGCGGCCGCGACGCCAAGCGCCTGGCCATCGCCGCCCTCGAGTCCGTCGCCATTCCCGATGGAGCGCGCCGTTACGGCGACTATCCACACCAGTTCTCCGGTGGCCAGCGCCAGCGCATCCTCATTGCCATGGCGCTAATCAACCGTCCATGTCTGCTGATTGCCGACGAGCCCACCACCGCGCTCGATGTGACCGTGCAAGCGCAGATACTGGATTTGCTGAAAGACCTTCAGCGCGAGCATGACCTGGCAATGCTGTTCATATCGCACGATCTCGCCGTGGTCGGCCAGGTGGCTGGCCGCGTAGCCGTCATGCGTAGCGGCCAAATCGTCGAAACCGGCGCCGTTCACGACGTCCTCACTCACCCGCAGCACGAATACACACGCAGCCTACTGGCGGCGGTGCCCACTTTGCGCACGGACCGGGAGAAGCCGCTGGCGGTCATTTAGCAGGTCAGCGGGTCAGCAATCCGGCCTCACCACCATGGGTGCCCCATCCTAACCGCGTTTTTTGCGGTTAGGGTGGGAAACGAAGATACTCCATCCGCTGCCCCAGTTATTCCGCGGCGGCTTCGGTCGCGGTTTCGTCTTCGGTTGCCGCTTCGCCCAGCACCTTCACCTTCAGGTGCGCGGTCACTTCGCGATGCAGCCGCACCGGCACGTCGAAGTTGCCCAGGGCCTTGAGGGGCTCGCTGAGCTGGATCTTGCGCCGGTCGATCTCAAAGCCCTTCGTCCCCAGCTCGGTGGCGATATCGGCCGAGGTGACGGAGCCGAAAAGTTGCCCCAGCTCTCCGGATTTGCGCGTAAACGTGAGCACTACGGGCTCGAGCTTGGTCACCAGCTCATCGGCCTGCGCCTTCTCCGTGGCGGAGCGGCGCGCGGCCGACGCCTTCATCTGCTCGATGACGGCCTTGTTGGCCGAGGTGGCCTCCATGGCCAGTTTGCGCGGCAGCAGGAAATTGCGGCCGTAGCCATCGGCAACCTTCACCACCTCGCCGCGGTTGCCCAGATTGGCCACATCTTCTTTCAGAATGACTTCCATATTCGATTCTCCATTGCCGCGCGAGCGGTCCGGCGCGGCCGATGTTGCGCGGGAGCGATTTAGCGTTCCTGCCGTCGGCAGAAGCGGTCTTCTACTCCCTGTTCCCTACTCCCTGTTCCCTGTTCTTAGTGCCTTGTGGCAAAGGGCAACAGCGCGATGTTGCGGGCCTGCTTGATGGCGCGCGTGAGCCGCCGCTGGTGCTTGGTGCAGACGCCGGTCAGGCGGCGGGGCACAATTTTGCCGCGTTCGGCCACAAAGCCCTGCAACAGTCGAACGTCCCGATAGGGGATGGCGTCGATCTTCTCGGTGCAAAACTTGCACACCTTCTTGCGGCGGAAGAATTTGCCGCGGCCACCGGGGCCGCCCTGTCCGCCGGGACGAGGTCCACGCGGACCGGAGGGAGGGCCGCCGCCTTGATTGGATGGTGCGCCGCCTTCGGGCGCCCTTGCTTGTGTTTCTTCAGCCATGATTTCCTCTTCTGCTTCCTTCTGTTCCGGCGTCGGCCGGAGATTTATTAAAGGGACCAAGGAACCATGAAAGCTCGTTCGAAACCGGGCGATGCTTTCTTTTCCCTACTCCCTATTCCCTGTTCCCTGCTTCTATGCGCTGGCCTGGGCAGTTTCCGCCGGGGCTTCCGCAGCCGGTGGAGCAGGCGGTGGCGGGGCGGGGGCCGGCGGTTCCGCGCTCAGCTTGCGGCGCGAAGCCCGGATGGCCTTGACCTTGGCCAGGCGTTTTTCCTCTTCGTCCATGCGCACGGTGAGGTACTTGATCACCGGCTCAGAGACGCGGAGACGGCGCTCCAGCTCAGCCACTACGGCGCCGTTGGCCTCAACGGTCATCAGCACATAGTTGCCGTCGTTAAACCTGCGCACCATGTAGGCAAGCTTGCGCCGGCCCATCTTTTCGGCCGACTTGACCGCGCCGCCGCCATTGGTGACGGTGGTGGTGAAGCCTGCAATCAGCTTGTCAACATCTTCGTCGGCCGCGTCGGGCCGAACGATGAACATTACTTCATACAGTCGAGACATTCAGTATTCCTTTTCTCAGCCGGCAGCTTATTGCCGGCAGCCAACAGTTCGCAGTTCGCAGTTCGCAGTCTTCAGCTTCCGGATTGGGGGGGGTCTGTTCCCTGTTCCCTGTTCCCTGTTCCCTGCTCTTTGTCTTCCTTCCGATTAAATTCATTCATCGCGGCTGCGGGGCCGGCCTCCAGGATGCGCCGTGTGGCCGTTGCCACCTTGTCCAGCATCTCGTCCAGCACCGACAGGTCGCGCTTGTTCATGGGCGAAAGCAGATAATCCTTGCCTCCGCGCTTGCTTGCTCCGGCTGCAATTGCTTCGGGCGGCATTTCCTTACCGACCCCGATGCGCAGCCGCAGCCACTCCTGAGTACCCAGCGCGGCGGTGATGCTGCGGGCGCCGTTGTGGCCGGCAGTCGAACCGCGCTCCCTTATCTTCATCGTTCCCAGATTCAGGTCGAGCTCGTCGTAGATCACGAGCATGTCCTTCAATGGGTCCGCCTCGAACTCGCGAACCAGGGCGGCCACCGATGCTCCGCTCAGGTTCATGAATGTCTCCGGCTTGGCCAGGATCACCGTGCGGCCGCCAATCCGGCAGCTTGCAGTGATGGCCCGGCATCGCCGGTTTTGCACCACAACGCCCTCTTGCTGGGCGATGCGGTCAACCGCCATGAACCCCGCGTTGTGCGGCGTCCACGTGTACTCCAGGCCGGGATTGCCTAACCCGACCACCAGGAACGGGCCAGAACGCTGTTCCGCCTGGCCCACGAACTGGGCTGCCTCGGCCAAGGCTTACTTCTTGGCCTTTTCGGCCTTCTCGCCGCCCTCTGCCTTGCCCGCGGCTTCGGTTTCACCCTTGCCCTTCTTGGCCACTTCCGGCTCCGCCGGCGCGCCCTCCGCCGTCACCGCTGCAGCTTCAACTTCCGGCGTCGCCACCACTTCCTCACGGATGGAAACCACGTGCGCCACCGGTGAGTCTTCCGCGGACAGGTATTTGATCTTTTCGTTATGCGGCAGGCCGCTCACTCGCAGCACCTGGTGCATATCCAGCTCGGTTACATCCACGTCGATGTGGTTGGGAATGTCGGCGGGCAGGCACTCGATTTCCACTTCGCGGAGAATCTGGTCGAGAATGCCGCCGCTAGTTCTTACGCCGACCGGAACGCCGATCAGCTTTACGCGAACGCTGACGCGGAGCCGCTTGTCCAGCGCGATCCGCTTCATGTCGATGTGGATGAGCTGATCCTTGATCGGCTCTCTCTGCGAGTCCACGATCATGGCTTTCGCGGTGGCCCCGCCACCCCCCAACTGGACGTCGAAGATGGTGTTGTGGCCGGTCTCTGAGAACAGGATCCGCGAAATCTGCCTGGGATCAACTTCCACAGCAACCGGATCGTGTCCCGCTCCATAAAGAACGGCGGGGATGTGTCCAGCGCGGCGCACACGGCGCGCGGCATTCTTGTTGAACTTGCCCTCGCGGGGCTTGGCTACGACAACTTCAGGCATGATTCTCTCTTTTCTTTGTCGGGCACGAGAAGCAGCTTTTAGCTCTTAGCCATTAGCTTTCAGCTGATGGCTTGTAGTTTTGAGCCTTTGCTGCCAGGCCCCGCTCCCTTTGTTGGGGCAGCTTGCTGTGAACTTAGCTGCCGAATCTGGTTGTGCCGAAGCTAAAAGCTAATGGCTAATAGCTAACGGCTGTCTTTACGAAAACAGCGTACTCACGCTGGTTTCCATGTGAATGCTCTCGATAGCGGCGCCGAGCAGGCCGGCAATCGACAAAACTTTGATCTTGGGCAATTTCTGCGCCGCTTCGCGTAGGGGAATGGTGTCCGTTACCACGACTTCCTGCAACCGGGAGGCGGCGATGCGGTCAATTGCCGGCCCCGAAAGCACGGCGTGGCTGGCGCAGGCATATACGTTGCTGGCGCCGGAGGCATACAGCGCGTCCACCGTCTTCACCAGCGTTCCGGCGGTGTCGATGATGTCGTCGATGATCAGGCAGGTCTTGCCGTTCACGTCGCCCACCACGTGCATCACTTCCGCCACGTTCATGTCGGTGCGGCGCTTGTCCACAATGGCCAGCGGCGCGCCCATTTTCTGCGCGAAATGCCTCGCTCTTTCCACGCCGCCCGCATCCGGCGAAACCACCGTCAGGTTGGGCAGGCCGAGCCCACGGAAATACGACACCAGCACCGGAGAAGCGAACATGTGATCGACGGGAATGTTGAAGAAGCCCTGGATCTGCGCGGCGTGGAGGTCGACGAAAAGCGCGCGGTGCGCTCCGGCCACGGTCAGCAGGTCAGCGATGAGCTTGGCGCTGATGGCCACGCGCGGGCGGTCCTTGCGGTCTTGGCGGGCGTAGCCGTAGTAGGGCACCACTGCCGTGATCCTTGCCGCCGAGGCCCGCTTGAGCGCGTCGATCATCACCAATAACTCCATCAGGTGCTGGTCCACCGGATAGCAGGTGGGCTGCACCACAAACACGTCGACTCCGCGAACGTTCTCGAGGAGTTGGAAGTAAACTTCGCCATCGGCGAAGCGCTGCAATTTGGCCTCGCCCACCGGAACGCCGATGTGGCGGCCGATGGATTCAGCCAGAGAGCGGTTGGCCGTGCCGGAGAAGAGCTTGAAGCGCTTGTCCTCACTCAGATTGCGAGAGCGCTTGCGCTCGGCAGCCGGTTTGGCATCCTTCGCTTTCGCGTCCGGCTGAACCGGGGTCGCGGGCTCTTTGCCGCCAGGTTTGTTGCCCTGGCTGGCCGGTTCGGGCGCGGCGCCCGGCTGCTTCGTGTCTTCCAGTGTCACCGTCAACGTTGCTTCGTCCATTTCCCGAGTTCCTCCAAGCTGGTTTGCTTTGGCTGCATTCGGTAGAACAGAGTGGCTGGGCGATCAGGATTCGAACCTGAATAAATGCCTCCAAAGGGCATTGTCCTACCATTGAACGATCGCCCAACAAAGCGCCTGCACTGCGTTCGGCAGCGGTGGCGCCAGGATGTCGGTTTGCAGCCGCCCGCGAGTCTCTCGCGGCACGCGGTTGGCTGTCAATCCTCAGATTCGAGAAGCATTCGATTCCAGTACTCGGGTCGCGGGAGCGTGCGGGTAAGGATGCTTCCCACACCGGCGGCCCGCAGCCTGTCTGCGGCTGCTTCTGCTTGGCTCCGGGCCTGGTAAAGGCCGAAGAGCGCTGACCCGGACCCCGACAGCGAGGCATGGAGGGCTGCCTCCGGTGAGCCTTCGGCCGCAAGAGTCTGCTTGATCGCGCGCAGGGAGGGATGCTGGGGGAACACGACCTGTTCGAAGTCGTTTTGAATCCAGCTAAGGATCCCGGTGCGGACAAGCACGGACTCTTGAGGTCCGGCCAGGTCCCCGCGGCCTGATTGGTTCTCTTGGGCGGGGACACCGGAGGAGCCGGTTCCAAGCCCACCCTGCGGAATTGCTTCCGCAAAGGCGCTGGCGTAGGCGCGGCTCAACTCCTTTAGTTTATCGGCACTTGCCTCAGCGGTCAAACCGGTGCGGGCGCAGTGGTCGTCCCAGTCGCGGAACGCCTGCGGAGTGGAGACGCCCGTCTCGGGTATGGCAAGGACGCACCAGAGCGGCTCAAAGTCGGGCAAGGGGTGGACTTCCTGACCATGATCGACGCCGAGAATGGCGCCCCCGACAAGGAAAAGGGGAACGTCGGAGCCAACCTGGGCGGCGAGATCGAGACGGTGGGCCGGCCAGGATTCGTGGATCGTGGATCGTGATTCGTGATTCGTGGTTGATTGGCGGGCAAGTTCCAATTCCAGGCCGATCAGCGCGGCCACGGCGTTGCCGGAACCGGCGCCGAGCCCGCCCTGGACGGGAAGACGCTTCTCAATATGGATGGCGACGTCAGCGTTGAGTTTCAGAGTCTGGAGCACAAGTGAAACCATCTTCCAGGCGGTGTTGCGGGCATCCGTGGGGACGCGAGAGTCGTTGGAAGTAATGGAGATAGAGGTTTCGGCGGCGGGACGGGCGCTCACGGTGACAACGTCGTAGGCCTCGAGCGTCTGATAAACGGTGACAAGAGAATGGAAGCCGTCCGGACGGGGTGCGCCGATCGATAACCCCAGGTTGATTTTGGCGTGAGATCGGACGCTGGTGGGCATACCGGTTCATTGTAGAGGGAAACCGGACTGCGTCCAGCCGCAGCCACTATGCAAAATGCCTGTATCGCCCCAACTACAAAATGCTTGAAACTGCGTCCTTTAATCAGCCTTAGAGTTCTCTCGAAGGCAAGCGCTGCGGAGCCTGAAGCCGGGAGTGGGCCAAGGCCATCTTCCCCGGCTGCGCCCCGAAACGCGAAAGGCGGCCATGAAAACCTCGGCCTGTCGCGGAAAAGCTGTTCGCGGGATCGTTATGCTGGCGCTGCTGGGCGCCGCGCTGAGCGCCTGCGCGCAAATCACGGAACGCAGCGAGCGGATGGAAGAGATGTACGGGAAGCCGTACGTCATGGTCACCATCAACGGGCGCGGTCCGTTCCGGTTCATCATCGACACGGGAACGGGGGCGGAAGCGCTGGTGACGCCCTCGCTGGCCCAGCAGTTGGGGCTGCCGGCGGTGGGGCACGTAAAGCTGAGCGACCCCAGCGGACAAGGCGGCAAAAGGGTCCCGGTTGTCCTCATGGACACGCTGGAACTGGCGGGGGTCCAGTTCGGGAACGTGCGGGCAGCGGAGGCCGAATTCTTTACCGACTCCGGAACCTGCCAGGGACTGCTGGGGTTCACGCTCTTCCGCGACTTTCTGCTGACGCTGGACTTCCCTAACCGGAAGGTGACGCTCGCCGACGGTGCGCTGACGCCCGATGGGGGCAAGAACGTGCTGCCCTTTCGTATGCCGCAGGGCGTCCCGATCGCGCGCATGAAGATAGGCGGGCTGCAGCCGGTTGAGGCGCAGCTTGACTCCGGCGGCTGGGGCCTGATGCTACCGGAGTCGCTGGCAGTGCAACTCAAGTATGATGTTGCGCCGATGGAGTTTGCCTCGGGCCAGTCGGTGGCCACGTACTTCACGCTGAAGGCGGGGAGGCTGGCTTCGGACGTGAAAATCGGCCGCTACACGTTCACGCACCCGGTGGTCGAGATCCTCCCGGCATTCCCGCTGGTCAACTTCGGTTCTCCGCCGATGCAGCGTTTCGCCATCACGTTCGACCAGAAAAACCTGCTGGTGCAGTTTGTGGCGAAGCAGAAGAAGCTCACCCTGGATGCCCCTGCGAGCCCGCCGCGGCTGACAAATGCGATGACCCGTCAGCAGCCTCCGGGACTGGTGCCGGTGGGGTGAGCGCAGGGACCGAGGGACCGAGGGATCAAGGGAACAAGGCAATCCTGATCAGTGTGCGTCGAAGGGGTTGCCTTCGGGGTGCCATGTGCCGTCTGCGGTGCCGTAAGGGCTGGCCACCACGATTCCGTAACCATCGGGATCGCGAAGCCAGACCTCCCAGTGGTTGGGGCCGCCGTTGTCGTCGTCGGGAGGATTGCGATGCCGCGGCATCACGATTTCCGCGCCCATCTCCTCCGCACGGTGCGCGATGGTATCGATATCGTCTACCTCAAACCACAGCAGGACGCCATTGCCGTAGGGTTTGGCGGCGGGATTGCCGATGGCGCCGTGGTGGTGTTCCACCTGGAAGCTGTGCAACTGCAGGATGAGCTGGCCGTTTGAGACGAGCTGCTCGTAGTCGGAGCCGCCGTGGCAGCCGCGAAGCCCGAACAGGCGCTGGTACCATCGGCTGCTGGCTTCCACGTCGCTGACACAGATGAGCGGTTGAGGGCGCATGGCAGCGAGGATAGCAGAGAGCGGAACCGGCAAGGCCGGTGGCCGTCAGGTCAGATGCCGCTGCGGGGAATGGAGAGGAAATGAAGGGCCGCGCGGCGCGGGTCTTTCACCTTTGCTGAGGGAATGCCTCCATCGTTCTCGGATCGCCTCCACATAGCTTAAGCCGACGGCTCCTCATGCGTTGGAAAGCGGCCACGCGGATTCGAGTCCGTGCTTCGCCTGAAGAAGCGCCTTGACCGGATCGCCGAGTGGAAGGAATTCCATGGCGATGCCGCGTTGATAATTCAGCTCGAACAGCTTGCGATAGATGTTGGTGTAGTTGATTTCGCCGGTGCCGGGGTCGTGGCGGCCGGGCACGTCGGCCACGTGAATGAGCCCGATGACGTCGATGTGCTTTTCGAGCTTTTCAATGAGATTGCCTTCGGCGATCTGCTCGTGAAAGATGTCGTAGAGGAACTGTACCTGGGGATGGTTGACGGCGCGGACCACCTCGATGGCTTCGGCGGCGGATGTGAGGAAGTATTTGGGGTTTTCTTCCGGGTCGATGCACTCGAGGAGCAGGCGGACGGGCCGGCCGGCAATGCGGCGGCCCTCAACCAGCGCGGCGGCGCGTTTAAGGCCTTCAACGCAGCTCTCGTGCTGGGCCTCACGGGAGAGCCCCGGGACCACGTTCCCCGATAGCACGATCATGGCAGGGCAGGCGAGCGTCTCCATCACGGCCAGCGACTGGCGCAGTTCGGCAAGCAGGACGTCGCGGGCGGCGGGATCGGCGAAGCCATGGCCAAGTCCCGCGGTGGCGTCAAAAGAGATGCCGAGGCGTTGGCGGGCGGCATTCGCGGCAGCGAACTGGACAGGGGTCCAGTTGCGGTATTCGCCCACGAGTTCCACGTTGCGATAGCCGGCGGAGGCGACTTTCTCAAGGCGCTGTTCAAACGGCAGATCGCGGAAGACAGTCCAGAGCATGACGGAGAGCTGGAAGGCCTGGCCGGAGGTCTGCGGGAGCGGCTGCCGGGCGGAGGTGACGGCGGGTGCGGCGGCGGCGAGAGAGGAAGCGGCGAGGGATTGAAGAAAAGTGCGGCGGTTCATGGTGGCTCCGAAGGTTCGAGAGCCATGCTACACGGCGGAGGGCAGGCACAACAAAACCCCGTGCGCGGACGGGGTTCTGGCGAAGGCGGATCGGTGCGGATGCCGGCGGTTAAGCCTTGGCGACTTTGCCGCTCTTGAGGCAGGTGGTGCAAACGCGCAAGCGTTTGGCGGAGCCGTTGACCAGCGCGCGGACGGCCTGGAGGTTCGGGTTCCAGCGGCGGCGGGTGACGTTGTGCGCGTGCGAAATGTTGTTGCCGAACTGCGGACCCTTGCCGCAAATATCACAAACTTGTGCCATGACGTGGAAACTCCAATCTGAACTTGTTCGGGCGACCGCTGTTGCAGTTCGAATCGCCTTCGGCGGCATGCAACGGCGGGAAGCGGGCGCGGACGCACAGTTACGCCGGCCGCGGATTGCCGAATGTTCAGTATACCTGAAGGGACTTGGGCCGGCCAAGGCGGCGGATCCGCGTTTCAGAAGCAGATGCGAAGGAAGAAAAACCCCCTCCCGTCGAGTCTGGGAGGGGGTGGAAAGGCCCAGCAACATGGCCAGTGAACTGGATGGGCGAACTACTGACCGGAAGAAGGCGAAGAAGAGAGAATCAGGTTAACGTGATTGAGCTGAATAAGCTGGACTGTCTTGGCGCCGCCCTGGTTGTTAATGGTGACCGCGGTGTAGTCGTTCTTCTGCTCGACGAGCTTGGCCTGGACGGTTGCGGTGGCCGGTGTGCGGGCATCCTGCTGTTTGAGCGTGACCTGGACGGTGGGACCGGCGCCTGTCCAGGTGACTTTGTACTGGCCTGCGGGCAACTGTGCGCCGGCGACGGTAACGGCCTCAGGCATCGTGACCGATTGCGAGTGACTGGCCGCGAATGCGGGCACGGAGATGAATGCGAGAACAACGGCGAATGCACAGAGACGCTTCATGAAGGCTGCTCCTCATACTGCCCCGTGGAATTCTCCTCGCGGAGGAGGCATTGGGGAGATTAGAAAGCAGAGCTGTCAAGGCTCAGCTTAATAAATGTAAAAGAGCCTCAAGTGCACGCGAAGTCAAAAGAACGGGGACCGTAATGGAGAAATCATTTGCATGCCTTGGCGCGCTCAGCGTCAGGTTGACGTTGCCTGCGAGGAGAGCAGATTATCAGGCGGCAACTGACGCGGTGGCGAGGGGGATGGCGATGCGGACGCGCAGGCCGGGCGAGGCGTTCTGGGCACAGATGGAGCCGTGATGGGCCTGGACGGCGCGCTTGGCGATGGAGAGCCCGAGGCCGGAACCGCCGCCGTTGGTGTCGCGGGCCTCCTCGACTCGGAAGAAGGGATCAAAGATGTGGCTGAGGGCATCTTCGGGGACGCCGGGGCCGTGATCGCGGACGACTATAACGGCGTTCTGGTTTTCCTCGGAGATGTCGATGAGGATCGGTGCGCGCTCCGGAGAATAGCGAATGGCGTTGCGCAGGACATTCTCAATGGCGCGTCGGAGGAGTTCGCGGCTGCCCAGGGTGTGGCCGGCAATGCGGCCGGAGAGCTCGATGCGGCAGGCGCGGGACTCGGCCTCGACCGAGCAGTCGCGAACCACTTCATCGAGGACGGCGGAGATGCCAAAGATTTCAGCGCTGCGAAGGGCGGGATCCCCTTCGACGATGGTGATTTCGACGATGTCGGAGACGAGCGAGGCGATGCGATTGACGTCGCGCTCGATGCGGTCGAGGGCGGAGTCGGGGTCAGGGGAAGTGCGGGCGAGTTTGACGGCGAACTTGAGGCGGGCGAGAGGGGAGCGGAGCTCGTGGGAGATGTCGCCGAGGAGGCGGCGCTCGCTGACGATGAGGCGTTCGAGGCGTTCGGCCATCTGGTTGAAGGAGCGGCCGAGTTGGCCGATCTCGTCGGGGCGGCGAGAGCTGACGCGGGCAGAGAGATCGCCCTGGCCGAAGCGCGCGATGGTATTGGCGACGCGCTGGACGGGAAAGATGACGCCGGCGGCTGCGAGCCAGCAAAGCATGGCGGTGGCGCCGATGACGAGATAGAAGTAGGGCAGGAAGGTCCAGATGTGGATGCGGCCGAGGTGGCCGACGGCGGCAAACCAGTACTTGCCATCGGCGGAACGATGGGCGATGATCCAGCGGCCGTGGGAGTGGATGCGCTCCTGGGTTGCGGGCGGAGCAGGGAGCAGGGACGAGCGGTTTTCTCCGGTCAGGAGATCGACGCCCGAAGCGTTGAGAAAATAGTGGATGCCGGAGAAAGTGTGATTGAGGCGATCGATATAGGCGCTGAGGGCCGGTTTGCCGCCGTTTTCATAGGCATCGCGGGCGCTTTCCAGTTGCAGTTCATCGAAGTGATTGAAGGTGGGATCGATCTGAAGGCGCTGCATGCGGTTGGAGATGAGCTGAAAAAACAGGAAGGACACTCCGAGGACGCAGAGCGAAGCGAGGAGGGTACCGATGAAAAGCGATTTGAGGCGCATGGCTCAGGTGACCCCCGTAAAAGTGTAGCCAACGCCGCGGATGGTGCGGATGAGGCGAGGCCCGTTGTGGAGCTTCTTGCGGAGGTGGCTGATATGCACGTCGAGGAAGCGATCGTAGGGCGTGGCTTCGCGCTCAAAGAGGGCCGCGGTAATCTCCTCGCGGGAAACCACGCGGCCGGCGGAGCGCATGAGCATGTCGAGAAGATCGAATTCAGTGGAAGTGAGTTCGACGTATTTGCCGTCGCTCCAGACTTCGCGGGCAACGGGTTCGAGGCGGACGGAGCCGATGGTGAGCGCGGAAGACGGGATCTCAACACGGGATTCCGTGCGGCGAAGGACGGCGCGGATGCGCGCCAGCAATTCATCCGGATCAAAGGGCTTGGGCAGGTAGTCGTCGGCGCCGGCGTCGAGGCCCTGAATGCGGTCCGGCTGCTGCACGCGGGCTGTAAGCATGATGACGGGCACGCGTTTGCGGCGGCGCAATTGCTGCAGCAGCGCGAAACCGTCGAGAACAGGAAGCATGACATCGAGGATGACGAGGTCGTGATTGCCGTTTTGGGCGCAGGCCAGCCCCTCGCGGCCGTTATAGGCGCACTCCAGATGATGGCCAAGCTGGGCGAAGAATTCGCGCATCATGCCGCACAACTCGGCATCGTCGTCGACGAGGAGAAGCGAGAGAGCTTTGTGCCGATCCTGTGGTTCCATGACGATGCCAAGGCGGCGGCGAGACGCGCCACGGTCCCAAGTCTCGCATATCGGGGCGAGAGCGCGAGGGTGTTAACAATTCTTAAGGTTGGGATCCCAACAGCAGATTCCCTGCGCGGAATGACAGAAAGAAAAGCAACGGCAAAAGCAAGGAGAGCATTCCACTTTGCTGAGGCTCAGTGTCAGGACGACAGATCTAGGATGGCGGCGGAGCAAGGTCAATGTCGAGATTTAGCAGGACGAAACTTAGGGATTTGCCGTGTGCGTCGAGGGCGAGCGAGCGGGTGATGCTCTCGGTTCGGGGGCGGTGAAGGACAAAGTTCAGCGCGGCGAGAGCGGGCACGCAGTAACGCTGGACAGGCTGGATGATGAGGGGAGCAAACAAGCGGCTGACGCGCTCCGCGGTGACGTGCTCGACGAGGAGGGGGTAGTCTTCTTCACGAAAAGCGATGAGGGAGATGTTGAGGATGTTGCCCTTGTCGCCGGTGCGAGCGTGGGCGATCTGGCGCAGCTTCATGCGACCTCCCATCCGATGGTTGGAGTGACGCTGGCGCGAGGAATGAAGGCGGGCTCCATGGCGATGTTTTCGCGGATGGAGGTGGTGACTCCGCCGCCGCCGGCGGGGCCGTTGACGTAGAGGCTTTCGATTTCCCGCGTGAGCTTGCGCGCATCGGATTCGTCAATGAAGCGCGCTGCAGCGCGCAGGCGGACTTCATAGGGATCGCAGGATGGTGCGGAGAGCGCTTCTCCGTGAAGGGAGCTGAGGCCGATGAAGTCGAATTGGAGATTGGCTGCGGGGATCCAGCCGAGGCGGGACGCGAGAATGCCGCGGGCGAGAGATGCGCGGGAGAGCGCGCCGGGCCCGGCGTAGGAGATCTGGCCTTCCGCGATAAAGCCGGTGTATAGACCAACAGAGACTTTCAATGTTGCAGGGCGCTCGACGCCGCGCGCGCCGGAGACACGGATGCGGTTGGGAGCGAGCGGAGTGAAGTGGATGCCGGTGAAGTCGGCGGTGACGTCGGGGGTTAGGTAGCGTGAGGGGTCGTGGACTTCGTAGAGGATCTGCTCCTTGCAGGTGTCGATGGTGAGCGCGCCGCCGGTTGCGTCGAGCTTGGTGAAGTCGGCTTCGCCGGACTCCTCAATTTCGGCGAGGGGGAATCCGAGGGATGCGAGGCCGGGGACATCTTTGACGCCGGGATCGGCGAAGTAGCCGCCGGTGAGCTGGCCGGCGCATTCGAGCAGGTGGCCGATGGCGGTGCCTTGGCCGAGGCGATTCCAGTCGTCGAGCGACCAGCCGAACTGGTGGACGATGGGAGCGAGGAAGAGCGACGGGTCGGCGACGCGGCCGGTGAGGATGACGTCGGGCTGCTGGCGCAGGCACTCGAGCAGCGGCTCAATGCCGAGGTAGGCGTTGGCGGAAACGATTGTTTCGCGCGGATCGAGGGCGATGGTTTCGGCGAGGCCGGCGGGAAGATGGTCGAGGACGTCGTCTCCTTCAACCCAGGCGATGCGCAGGCCGATGATGCCGAGGCTGCGGGCGATGGCGGCGGTTTCAACGGCGGCGGCGCGCGGATTGGCCGCGCCCATGTTGGAGACGATGCGGGTGCGATTCCTGGCGCAGTGAGGCAGAACCGCTTCTATGCGCTCGCGGAGCATGGGATCAAAGCCGGCGCTGCGGCCGCTGTGGCGGGCCAGTTGCGCGAGGGCGATGGTTCGCTCGGCGAGGCATTCAAACACGAGGTAGTCGAGTTGGCCATCGCGGGCGAGATCGACTGCGGGATCGATGCGATCGCCGGCGAATCCCGCTCCGGCTCCGATGCGCAATGTCTTGATTGTCATGGATGCCTCATAACGGAATCACCCCGAATAGCACGGCCGCGAGGGTCATGACGAGGGAAAGGAGAAAGAGAAACGGGCCGGTGAAACGCTGATGCTCGCCGAGGTCGACTCCGGCGAGTCCGGTAACGAGGAAGGTGGCGGGAGTGAGCGGGCTGACGGGAAAACCTGTGGTGTGCATGCCGAGCAGCGAGGCCTGGGCCACCTTGATGGGCGCGACTCCGAAAGCGCCGGCGGCCGAGGCGATGACGGGAAGGACGCCGAAGTACCAGGAATCCGGATCGAAAACCAGGCTGAGGGGCATGCCGAGGATGGCGACGAGGAGTGGGATTTGATGTCCCCAGTGCGCGGGCACGGCATGAACGCAGGCGCCGGCCATGGCGGAGAGCATGCCGGTGCCGCGGAGGATTCCGGTGAAGCTGCCGGCGGCGCAGAGGATGGCGGTCATGGTGATGGCGGCGCGGGCGTGGTCTTCCAGCTTTTTGCGTTGCAGGTCGACGTTGGAGAAGTTGACGATGAGGGCGAGGACGGTGCCGAGCATGAAGCAGACGGCGGGCTCAACGCGGCCGCTGAGAGCCGCGCCGAGAACGGCCAGGGTGAGGACGATGTTGATGAGGAAGCGCGCGTTGTGCTTGGGGGGATCGATCTGAGGAGTTTGCTCTGGCGTGGTTGCGGGGGATTTGCCGAGGCGGCGCTCTTCGCGGCGGCCAAGCCAGAATGAAAGCGCGAGGCCGCAGGCGATGCCGACGAGCTGAACGGGGATGAGGGGACGGAAGAGCGCGATGGTGGAGACGTGCATCGCTGCGGCAGCGCGCAGGGTGGGGCCGGTCCAGGGGAGGAAGTTGACGCCGGCGGCCATGGAGGCGGCGCAGGCGAGGATGCGGCGATCGATGGCGAGTTCTTCGTAAAGCGGGAGAAGAGCAGGGATGACGATGAGGAAGACTACGGCGCCGGAGCCGTCGAGATGGACAAGCAGGGCGAGCAGGAACGTGCCGGGAACAATGCGAGTTGGGCTCTTGCCCACCGCGCGCAGGATGGCATGAATCAGCGGGGCCATCATGCCGGCATCGGTGAGGATGCCGAAGAAGAGGATGGCGAAGACGAACATGGCGATGACTGGGGCAATGCCCTGAATGCCGCCGATGATGAAGCTGGAGGTGTGGAGGCCGAAGCCGGCTCCAAGCGCGGTGAGGATGGGGATGAGGATGAGCGCGGCCAGCGGCGAGAGCAGGCGGGTGAGGATTGCCGCAAGGACCGCGAGAATGGTGAGTGCTCCCCAAAGGGCCATGCGCTAGATGGGTCACTCCCGGCCAGATGCGGCCTGGAATGGGCAAGTATACGTTGCGCGGGGTTATCTGTGTATTGAATAATTCAAGCGCGTATTATCGCGAATTGTTATGACTCACGAATTGCGGCAGGTGCGAGCGTTTCTGAAGGTTGCGGAGTTGCAGAGCTTTACGCGGGCGGCCGCGGAGCTGCACGTATCGCAATCGGCGCTGACGGTGCAGGTGAAGCAACTGGAAGAAGAGCTGGGAGTTTTGCTGCTGGACCGCAACAAGCGCGGAGTGACGATTACGACGGCGGGGCGGGACCTGCTGGGGCCGCTGCAGCGGCTGGTGGCGGATGCGGAGGCGATTGCGGGATGCGCGCGCGACATCTCCGCGGTGCGAACCGGAACCGTATTGATTGGCGCCCTGCCCACCATTGCGGCGGGAATTTTGCCGGGAGTTCTTCGCAAGTTTGGCCGCCAGCATCCGGAGATTCGTTTTGCGGTCCACGACGTGGTGGCGGACCGGGTGCGGGAACTGGTGTCCGGGCGGATGGTGGACCTGGGACTGGGCACTTCGGCGCCGCAGGATCGGGAGCTGAAGGCGACACCTCTCTACCAGGATTCGCTGGCCGCATTTGTGGCGACGGATCACGCGCTGGCGAGAAGGAAAGAGCTCAATCTGCATGAAGTCCTTCGATTTGAATTGATTCTTCCCAACCGGGAGAGCAGCGTGCGGAGGATTGTGGAAGCGGCGATTGGACGGGAACGCGGCTCCGCGAATATCCGATACGAGACGAACTTTATGCCGACAGCATTGGCGATGGCGCGGGCGGGATTGGGCGCAGCGATTCTTCCGGAGTCGGCGGCTGGACTGAATGTGGCCGGCCTGGTGCGAATTCCTTTCGTCAAGCCAGTGCTGCAACGGCAAATCTGCCTGCTGGAGCGGAGAGACCGCGCGCTGTCTCCCTCGGCCACCGCGTTTGTGGAGTGCCTGCGGACATACCTGGGGGCGCGTGCGGCTTCAAAATGATTCCGGCTTCCTTCGCCGCAATGGATTAGGATGAGTGGTTTCGTGGAGGGTTCATGTTGAAGGTGGCCGGAGTTGCAAGAGCGGGGATGTTGGTTGTCGCGCTGGGAGCGGTTGCATGTTTTGCGCAGGGAAACGGGCCGGTGGTGCGGACGGATGCGGGAGCGGTGCGCGGAGCGCCGGCTGCAAAGGCAGGCGTGACGGTGTTCAAGGGCATTCCTTTTGCTGCTCCGCCGGTGGGGCCGCTGCGCTGGCGGCCGCCGCAACCGGTGAAGCCGTGGAGCGGAGTGCGGCCGGCGGTGGAGTTCGGCGCGAGCTGCATGCAGCATGAAGTGAAAGAGCTGCTTCCCTGGACAGAAGAGTTCATGGCCCACAACGAGGTCAGCGAGGATTGCCTGTTTCTAAATGTGTGGACGGCGCGGTCGGCGCATCTTCCGGTGATTGTGTTCATCCACGGAGGCGCGTTCACCAGTGGGTCGGGCGGGATCGCAATCTACAATGGGACGGACCTGGCGGCGACTGGGCTGGTGGTGGTGACGATCAATTACCGGCTTGGGGTGTTTGGATTTTTCGCGTATCCGGGGCTGACGGCTGAATCGGAGCACCACAGCTCGGGAAATTACGCGCTGCTGGACCAGATTGCGGCGCTCCAGTGGGTGAAGCGCAACGTTGCCGGATTTGGAGGCGACCCGAACCGGGTGACGATCTGGGGGCAATCGGCCGGCGCGTTCGCCGTGAACGATCTGCTGGCGTCGCCGCTGGCCGCAGGGCTGTTTCAGCGCGCGCAAGCCGACAGCGGGATCGGGATCACCGGGCAATCGATGCAGGACCTGAAGAGCGCGGAAGAGACTGGGGCGAAGTTTGCCGAGGCGCGCCATGCGGATTCGCTGAAGGCATTGCGCGCGATTCCGGCGGAGGATTTGCTGAACGCGGCGCAGGGCGGGATGAGCCGATTTTCGCCGATCGTGGATGGATGGGTGCTGCCGGATACGCCGCTGGCGTTGAGTGAGAAGGATGCGGATAACGATGTGCCGGTGATTACGGGATACCAGGCCAATGACGGGTTGCTTTTCTCCGGGCCGGTTCAGACGCCGGAACAATTTGCCGAGATGGCCAAGCGTCAGTACGGGGAGATGGCGGACGAGTTTCTGCGCCTCTATCCGGCGAAAACAGCCGACGACGCGAAGCAGATGCTTGCGCAGAGCATTCGGGACCGCGATCGCGTGTCCATGTACCTGTGGGCGAGCCGGCGGGGAAGCAATCATCACTCGCCGGTATTCACGTATTTCTTCGACCGGGCGATTCCGTGGCCGCAGCATCCGGAGTTTGGCGCGTTTCATAGCGGAGAGCTGCCGTATTTCTTTCTCAATCTGCGGGTGATGGATCGGCCGTGGGAAAAACAGGATTACGAGCTTGCCCGAACAGCGGCGACTTACCTGAAAAACTTTGCGGCTGCAGGCAATCCGAATGGAGACGGCGTGCCGCAGTGGGCGCAGGTGAGCACTGCCAAACCCGCAACCATGGAGATCGGGGCGCGGACCGGGGAGATGCCGCTGGCAGATGGCGAGCGGCTCGGGTTTTGGGAGCGGTTCCTTTCGTCTCCGACAGGAGCGCACGCGCCGCCGTTCTAGGTTTGGCTGCTAGGAAAGCGTGATTGCGGCCACTTCGTAGTCTGCGACTTCGGGAACGGTGAATTGAAGTTGTTGGCCGCGTACGTCGAATGGAATGGCCTGCTCCGCGCGCAAGAGCTCCACCTTTTTTGCGCGCACGTTTTCCGGCAGCTTCATGGAGATTCGCTGCGGGCCAAGCTTCGTCACCGATTGCATCCATCCGTGGAATGCGTTGGGGTTGGTGTAGTTGAGCAGGTGCACGGCGTAGCCGGGAGCCGTCTCCCAGCAAAACATTTCGACAAAGCCATCGCCCTCGACCGTGACCATGCGCTCGTTCTGCGTGAGCCAGCGCAGCGTGTTGTGGATGAGGCGCAACAGGTCGTTGTGCCCGGTTAGCCAATAGGTGCGTTCCACGTCGCCGGAGTGCCATGCTGTGCGGCCTGCGCCGTTATTGCGCAGCACGATCGCGGGCTCAGTGGTGTGGGGCACGGGCGGATACGCCAGCTCCGGCGGATAGCGCACGAACCCAGGCACCACGGTCAGCAGAGGGTCGTCGACGGGCTGCAACGGAACACGATTCTCGGCGCCGGGAAGCCAATGGGTTCCGGCGAATCCCGCCAGCACTTCATGCGCCGGTTGCGCGCCCGATTCCTCGATCCACGCATAGTAGGGGTTGCCGTTGGTGCCGATGGCATTGCCCGCTTTGCCGATGCCGAACACGTCGGCGAGGCCGAAGTCGGCTCGCGGCTTGAGGTTTTCGTCGTAGAGGCTGGTTTCAAAGCTGCCCATCAGCGCGCCGCCCGCGCGCACGTAATCGCCGAGCTGCCGGCACTGCTCGTCGCTGAGCATGGCCACATTGGGCAGAATCAGCGCGCGGTACTTTGCGATGCGGTCCGGTTGGAGGCGATCCTCGTGCACGAAGTCGAACGCGTGTCGGCCCCACAACAATGCGTCGTAGATACCCTGCGTAGTTTCGCGCATGTAGTGGCGCGAGCGCGCGGTCGCCGGCCCAGGATAGAGGAGCTGCGTGCTCTGGCCGATAACTACGCCGATGTCGGCGATGGAACGGCGATTGACGAAGTGCGCATCGTGCTTTGCGGTCCAGCGAAAGTAGTCGCGCCCGACCTGCTGCCAGCGCGTGTCTTCTCCTTCGCCACCTTCTGCGCCCACAAAGTGCAGATAGGGCCGCATGCCGCTGGCCAGGGTCTGGTTGAGCCACATGAGGGTTTCATCGGGGCGCTTGGAAAGATTGCGCCAACCTGGCGAGCCGGTGGAATAGGCCGCGGTGACGTTGGCCGCGAACCCGCCATCCATGACTGCGCTGCACACGCGGCCCTGCAGGCTGCATCCCCACACCTCGGGCTCCTCGTAAGTGCGGCCCTGGTTATCGGCCTGAAACCACGCTGCCGTCTTTCCCAGCCGGGCAAGGTTTGGGCCGCCGCGCACGTTGCCTCCGGAGTTGGCGAAGAAGAAGCTGTCCGGCTTCTTCTCTTTGGCGATGGCATCGTATTTGGCCCACAATTCCAGCACGCGATCGGTGAAGACGCGCCAGTAGGCCGGCGTCCCCGAGGCGGGGAGTTTGCTGCAGATGGCGCAGTGGCAATCGGGCAGGCTGCCCAGCGGCGGCCAGCCATTCGCGTAAAAGCAGTCCACGTCGTAGAGCGAGTTGATTTCGCGCATGATGGCGGGAACGTAATCATCCATGTAGCGCGAGAACATGCAGGTCTTGAATAGCCGCGGCTCCTGCTCGCTGAACTGAACGGAGCCATCGCGATGGCGCATGGCCCATTCGGGGTGGGCGTCGAGCGCGTCGAGCCAGTTCAGGTCCGGGCTCATTCGCGCCACTACGCGCATGCCGCGTTTGCGCGCCGCCGCTACGCATTCGCCGAAGAAATCGCGCCCTTTCAGGAATTTTCCGTGCTTGTGAAACGGGACTTTCGAGGGGTAGAACGCCAGGATGCCGGTCACGCTGACGAAGACAATGTCGGCCTGCGCGGAGTGCCAGAAGTCGGCCCACTCCTCGATGTTCATCACTGCCGGATCGTGCTCGGTCATGTTGGTCTGGCCCACCCGACGCACGCGCATTTGCCACGGCTGCGTGGATGGATCGACGGCCGGCGCGCGCTGGGGAAGCGCGATGAGTGCGGCTGGCGCTGCCTGAGAACCGGCAAAGTGACTTTGGTCGGTCGGCGCATCCAACCCGCGCAAGGCAGAAGCAAGAGGAACCGCAACGGCTCCCGAAGTGAGACTGGTCTTGATGAAATTGCGCCGGCTGATCATGGCACCCGCCTGTTCTGAAACTGGGCCAGTGTAAATGGAGCGCTTGCTCCGGTGCCAATCGGCGAACCGGAATGTGAGGCGATGGCCGAGCGGAGCGTGGAAAGCAGTGCTTGATTGGCTCGCGGGGAATCTGAAAGACTTGCCGCGCCTGAAGAATGCGCGGTTGCGGTTCTGGAAGTGTACGGGAGGAATCCGGATGAAGACATTGAAGCGAGCCTGCGTGCCGGCAGTGACGGTGGTTTTAGCGTTTGCGCTGGCAATCTGCGTGAATGTGTCGGCGAAGACCGGCACCGCCGATGCAGTCTCCACCGTTCCGCTGAAAGTGGATCGGCTGGATGCCGCGGCCGCCGACCGAATTATTTCCAAAGGCGCGACGCTTGAAAAAGTGGCGACGGGTTTCACCTGGACGGAAGGCCCGGTGTGGATAAGGGGCCAACTGTTCTTCGCCGATATCACCAGCAACTCGATCCGGGAGTGGACGCCGGGCGCGGGGGTAAAGATATTCGACCAGCCGAGCGGCTACAAGGGCGCTGCGCCATACGGCGGCCCGGAACCGGGCTCTAACGGAATGACGCTGGACGTGCGCGGACGTCTTACTGTTGCGGGCCACGCGCAGCGGGACGTCTTTCGGTTCGAGTCGATCGATCCGAAAGGACAGGAGACGGTGCTGGCCGACGAGTACGACGGAAAGCGGCTGAACAGTCCGAATGATTTGGTGTACAAGTCGGATGGATCGCTCTATTTCACCGATCCCCCGTACGGTTTGCGCACCCAGGGCGACCAGGACAAAGAAAAGCAACTGAAAGTGAACGGCGTGTATCGAATCGTGCACGCGCTCGAACACAAACCTGGTGCGCCGCCGGATCGCGCGGCGCTTGAGCTCGTGATCAGCGATCTGTCGCGGCCGAACGGGATCGCGTTTTCGCCGGGAGAGAAGTACCTGTACGTGGATAACACCGAACCGAAAAAACTGTGGATGCGTTACACCGTGCGTCCCGATGGCACGCTTGCCGACGCGAAGGTGCTGTACGACGCGACGGCGGACAAGCGGCCGGGAGCGCCCGATGGCATGAAGGTGGATGTTGAAGGCAATATTTACAGCGCGGGACCGGGCGGTGTGTGGATCTTTTCTCCGGAAGGAAAGCCAGTGGCGACGATTCTGATGCCGGCGAGGACTTCGAATGTGGCGTGGGGCGGCCCGGATCGGAAGACGCTTTACATCACGGCGAGCTCCAGCGTGTATCGAATCCGGCTGAACGTTGCGGGGCTGCCGGTGGTCGAAAGCCGCTAGAGAATCGGCGCCGTTTCGGTTTTGATCGACTCGTTAGCGCTTGGTTGAAGGTCGAAGAAGACGATCTGGTTTGTTCCTTTTTTTATCCATGGCCCAGGCAGATACAGGCTGAACTGTGGCCCTATATCCCAGAAGCGTCCCAGCGGCCGGCCGTTGATCCACACAAAGCCTTTGTGTATTGCGCTGGTGTTGAGGAACGTGTCCGCGGGGGAAGGGGCAGTGAACTGCGCGCGATAAAAGCATGGCCCGTTGCACGGTTTTGCGGTGAAGGCCAGGCTGTTTACGTTGTTCATGGGCAGCGTGAAAATCTGCCAGAGATTGGGTTCGTGTCCTGCAATGGTTACGCTGCCTGTGATTCCTTGCCGTTCTCCGCGAATCACCTTGGTAAAGTTCACGCGGCCGCTATTCTCGACCAGAATGTCCAGGGTCGAGTCATGGTCGATGGGCGGCAACGCCAGATGCGAAGTGCCCAGGCGGCGATCGAGCGTGCCCACCAGTTTCCGGTCGATGTATACCTGGGCATAATCGTGGAGGCCGTCGATTTCGAGCTCACCGGATTGCGCTAACTTAAGCTCTGTTCGATAGAGGATGTATCCGTAGGATTGGCCCAGATCTTCCATGGTGAGGATTTGGCTGGAGACCACCGGCGCGGGCAGGTTGCTCCACAGAGACGCCGATTCCAGCTTGGCCGAGATGGGGAAACTCCGCGTGGGGATTGCGGGCGGTATCGGCGGCGGTGTCAGCCCGGTGGTGCGCGCAATCGCATCGCGGAAGAGAAAGAACTTGGCGCGCGGCGCGCCGTGTTCGTCGAGTGGCGCGTCGTAGTCGTAACTGGTGGTGTCGGGCTGATAATTCTGGCCATTGCTGTTGGCGCCATTCATCCAGCCGAAACTCGTTCCGCCGTGGAACATGTAGAGGCTCACGGAGTATCCCCGCTTCAGCATCCATTCGAGCTCGGCCGCTTCGCGCTTGCCGTCGGTAACGTGGTGCGTCTCGCCCCAATGGTCAAACCACCCCGCCCAATATTCCCCGCTCATGGATGGCCCACCCGGCCGAAGGCGATGCAGGATGGCGAAGCTGCTTTCCGCTTCGCCGGTGCCGAAATTGATGACGGCCGGCAACTCCGGCAGGGAACCGTTGGGGATTTCCTCCGGGCCGTCGGCGGTGTAAAGGACCGGTGCATCCATCCCGCTCTTCAGCAGCATGTCTTTCACCGCCTCCATGTATGCGTGATCGTTGCCGAACGACCCGTATTCGTTTTCCACCTGGATGGCGATGATGGGGCCGCCATTCTGGAGAAGCAGCGGATGGATCTCCTTGCCCAGCCGCGTGAACCACCGCTCGACCGCCGCCAGGTATTTTGGATCCTGGCTGCGCAATACCAGGCTGCGGTCTTTCAAGAGCCACGACGGGAATCCGCCGAGGTCCCACTCCGCACAGACATAGGGGCCGGGGCGCAAGATCACATGCAGGCCTTCCTGCTGCGCCTCGCGAATGTACTTGGCCACGTCATTCTGGCCGCTGAAGTCGAACACACCGGGACGCGGCTCGTGCACGTTCCAGAACACGTAAGTGGTGATGGTGTTCAGGCCCATCGCTCGCGCCATGCGAAAGCGGTCACGCCAATACGCGCGCGGGATGCGAGTGTAGTGCATTGAGCCGGAAATGATCTGGTACGGTTTGCCGTCGAGCAGAAACTGGTGGCCGGAAACAGTGAAGGAATGCGGCGCGGCAGGCGTGGCCGGAGTTTGCGCAGGACAGTGCGCGGGGATAGCCAGCATGCAGGCAAGGGTCAAGACGGGCAGCAACGGATTCAAGCGAGAGGCCATTCAGGACTTTTCGCCTCCTGGGGTAATTGTGCCAGCTTTGACCCTCCGCTGGGCCGGATGGCCTAAAGCGAAAGAGAGAGAGCATGGCGCAGTTCTGCTTCCGCGCCATGCTGGGTTTACCGACGGCGATTTACGGAATCAAGGCATAACCAATGCTGCCCTCCACCCAGGTGTCGCTGTCGGGCGTGCCGCCGGGCAATTGCTCACGCCCGCCCGTATACCACATGAGATACGCCGCGCCATTAAGGAGGACCGAGGGATCGCCGACTCCGGGACGATCCCAGGCTCCGGCTGCGCCCGCGGTAAAGATGGGGTTGCCGTAGGTCGTCCAGGTCACGCCGTCAGGCGAATCGGCGTAGCCAATTGTGACCGAGAACAAGCCGCTGGTTGCCATCGTGCCGTCATTGGCGTCGGTAATTCGCGTGTACCACATGCGATACATCGTGCCGTCGTAAATCACCGCGGGCCGCGAATACGCAACGCTGCTCGTGTTCATGAAGACCGCGCCACTATCGCTCCAGGTCACGCCATCCGCGGACGTCATAAGACCGACGTAGCCGTCCACCGTGTAGTAGAGCTTGTACTGCCCGGAGACGTAGAGCAGGGTTCCCGGCAGGTAGGCGCTGTGGATGCCATACGAGGTCACCACTGGGCCGGCATTCTTGGTCCAGGTCACGCCATCCGTTGACGTTGCCAGCCCAAGCTCGCTCGCGCTTCCGGTTCCCTGGTAAATCATCAAGTAATTGCTGCCGTTCTGGACCACGGCCGGATACCGTACTTCGGTCGAATCCCAGGCTCCCGGGGTGGCTTGCAGCACGGGATCTGATTCTTTCGTCCAATTGATGCCGTCGGTCGAGGTTGCAAGCCCGATGGCGTGCAAATCGTCGGTGGTATCGAGCCCCTCATAGTACATGTTGTATGTGGAACCGACCTTAATTACCGACGGCGAACCGACCAGATAGCTATCCCAACCCGAGGTTGAGGGCGCCAGCACAGCGCTGGTCCCCTGGCGCGTCCAGTTCGAGCTGCCTGCGGGCGTGGTTGGCGAGCTTGCAGGCCCGATCGTGAGTGTCACCGTGGCGTAGTTGGTCGGCTCGGGTGCGCACAATGTGGTTCCCGGATCTCCCATTATTGTCAGCGTGTAATTGCCCGCCATGGTCGGCGTTCCGAACAAAGTTCCGGCGCTGGAATTCAACGGGTTGTAAGTAAGCCCCGGCGGAATGGAGCCGAACTCGAGTTGCGCGCCGGGCCCGCAACCTTGATTCGGTCCCGTAAAGCCCCAACTCATCTGCACTTGCCAGTTGTACGGTTGACCCTGCGTTGCCGCAGGTGGGGCATTGGTGATGTTCTGGCTGCTGCCGCCGCCTGCGATGGAGAGCTCGGTCTGAACGAAAGCGCTGGCGCCATCCCCACTCGAGACATAGATCGCAATCGGCTGCAATCCCGTGTAGTACGGCGTGCCCGACAACAAGCCGGCGCTGGAGAGCGTCAGGCCATTCGACGGATAGGGGTTGAGCGACGAGTCAGTGTCGACGATCGTATATCCCGTCCAGGTGAATGGGCCGGTGCCCGAGGCTGACAGTGCCTGCGAGTAGGACGTGCCCGAAGTCGCGCCGGGGAGCACCGCGGGCGTCACCACGAGCGGCACCACCGTTTGTGTCCCCGTTGCCGTGCAGGCGACCTGTATGCTCGTGACGTTGCTGGAGCCGACCGCCCCCGAGCCGTTGGTGACAGTGCAGGTCTCGCCGGAGGGCTGAGTGCTCACCGTTACCGAATAACTGGCCCCGCTAACGACCGCGGTCGGGAAAACGAAGCTCGTCGCATTGGCGGCCGGGCTCACCGTATCCGTTCCGTTGGCCAGCACTAGCCCGCTTGCGGTTAGGCCGGAAATGGTTCCACCGATGGTGTAGGTGCCAGTGGACGAAGCCTCGCAGGCGACCTGCACACTCGTGACATTGCTGGAGCCGACCGTCCCCGAGCCGTTGGTGACAGTGCAGGTTTCGCCGGAGGGCTGAGTGCTCACCGTTACCGAATAACTGGCCCCGCTAACGACCGCGGTCGGGAAAACGAAGCTCGTCGCATTGGCAGCCGGGCTCACCGTATCCGCTCCGTTGGCCAGCACCAGCCCGGTTGCGGTCAGGCCGGAGATGGTTCCGCCAATGGTATAGGTGGCAGTGCTCGAAGCCGTGCAGGCGACTTGCACGCTCGTGACGTTGCTGGAGCCGACGGTCCCCGAGCCGTTGGAGACGGTGCAGGTCTCGCCGGAGGGCTGGGTGCTCACCGTTACCGAATAATTGGCGCCGCTGGCGACCGCGGTCGGGAAAACGAAGCTCGTCGCATTGGCGGCCGGGCTCACTGTATCCGTTCCGTTGGCCAGCACCAGCCCGGTTGCGGTCAGTCCGGAGATGGTTCCACCAATGGTATAGGTGTCAGCCGTGCAGGCAACCTGCACGTTGGTGACATTGCTGGAGCCGGCCGTTCCCGAGCCGTTGGTGACGGTGCAGGTCTCGCCGGTGGGCTGGGTGCTAACCGTTACCGCATAAGTGTCGCCGCTGGCGATTGCGGTGGGGAATACGAAGCTGGTCGCATTAGCTGCCGGGCTCACCGTATCCGATCCGTTAGCCAGCACCAGCCCGGTTGCCGAAAGCCCACTGATGGCGCCGCCGATGGTGTACGTTGTGTTGCCGCCGCCCCCATTGCCGATGAGGGATGAAAGACTACCGCAGCCGGCAAGCGCGACCACAGCCACTAAAGCCGCCATATTTCCAATCGATCTCATACTCTACTCCGCAAATCGCTGTTGCAACAAAGCGCATTGGAGATTGCCCCAGCGCGCCCGGCATCGTTACTGAATCGCTAAAGTGACGGTCCCGACGGGGGCGCCGATCGTGCCCGAAGCGCCGGTGGCCGTGATCGCGCAAGCGCCCGGCGTGGCGCCGGAATCTCCACGCGCCACCGCCCACTTGGCAGCCGCTGCCTCCGCAGTTCGGCGCTAGTCTGTGCGTTTGATAATTGGCGGAATTATACGCTGATTCTCCGACGGCGGCGCAATACCATGTTTGAGCTATGCGACAATTAGCGGAACCGAAATGGGCATTCTCATGACGCGGATTTCAATTGGGAAAATCGTTGCTTTTTGTGACGTCGGCACGTGCTCACCACCGCGGCACAGTCATACAATGATCCGCGCCAGGACGAGCTATGTTGCCCATCGTAATCGCTTCTTGGCAGATCATGAGATCGACCGTTCCCAAACTAGCTTATGCGGCTTGGGCCGCCCGGCGAGCAGCAGAGTAACCCGGCAGGGCGCCGGATTACTCTGCGCCGCTCTCTTTTTACGGCACGTACTCCCACATGTCGTTCAGGTTTGAAGCGACGTGGGTCTGGTATTCTCCGAATCCGCCGAACATCCAGAAATCCCCCAACGCATCGGTCCACCAGGCGGCAGAGTAACGCGCCTCAGGAAGGTTGCCGGTGGCAAAGGCCCCCAACGTTCCATAAGTCCCCGGCTGGCCGGCCACATCTGATCCACCCACCCAGGTCCATTCGCCGGCGCTGTACTCCCACAGGTCGTCGAAAAGGTTGATAGACGCATTCGACGGGGTAACCGTGCCGTTTCCGCCGAACATCCAGAAATTGCCGGCAGCATCCATCCAACAGGCGGCCTGCGCGCGTGCTCCCGGGATGTTTGTGGAAGCTGGCGTCCCCTCGGTTCCGTAAACGCTTGCCTGGTTGGCCAGGTTTGAGCCGCCGACCCAGGTCCATTGGCCTGTGCTGGGTTTGTATTCCCACAGGTCGTTCAGGAAGCCGTTTGTCCCGGCTGAATCGTAACCGATCCCGCCGAAAAGCCAGAAGTTACCAGCCTTATCGGTCCACTGGCACGCTGCTGATCGCGCGCCGGGCATATTGGTTGCAGCGGCAGTTCCCATGGTTCCGTAGATCCCGGAATGCGCAGCAGTATTCGACCCGCCCATCCAGGTCCATTGGCCGCTGCTAACAGTGAACTTCCACAGATCGCCGAGTTCCGGGACACTGCCACTTATCAATGTCCCCACAGAGTCAAGGCCACTCCCGCCGAAGAGCCACAGATTCCCCGATGCATCCACCCAGGTAGCGGGGTGGTTACGGGCGCCCGGAATGTTGTCGGCGGCGGCCGTTCCTTCCGTACCATAAGTCCCAACATTGTTGAACCCGTTGGACCCGGAGACCCAGATCCACTCGTTGCCGCTGCGTTCCCATAGGTCGTTGAAGATGTTGGAAGATCCGTCGTTTCCGCCGAACAGCCAGAAGTGCCCCGACGCATCCGTCCAGCCCACAGCAGACGATCGTGCTCCGGGATAAGTGCTCGACGAACCCGTTCCCTTCGTCCCGTAGACACCCGCCTGATCGGCGAGGTTGGAGCCGCTCACCCACGTCCATTCTCCCCCGCTCCATTCCCACAGATCGTTCAACTGGCCAGAGGTCCCAGTCGAATCGCGGCCATATCCACCGAACAGCCAAAGGTTCCCCGACGCGCCGGTCCAGGCAACCGAGAAGTTACGCGCTCCGGGGGAATTTCCCGCGGCCCCGGTTCCCTGTGTTCCGTAGGTCCCGGAAGCGTTGTTGGTGTCGGAGCCAGCCAACCACCCCCACTCGGGGGCCGCGTTATAGGCGCAAGTAACGGCAACATTGGTTACGTTGGCGGTTGCCGTTCCGGTGCCGTTCGCCACGGTGCAGGTTTGCCCCGGGTTGTAGACCTGAGAAAGAACTGTCACGTCGTAGGTGTCCCCACTCTTGATGCCTGTAGTGAAGGTGAAAGGTCCGTCTGCCGTAACACTCAAGTTATCTCCACCGTTGTCCTGGAGAACGAGTCCCTTCCCCGTCAGTCCCGTCACCGTGCCTCCGATCGTGTTACTGGTCGACGGAGTGACGCAAGCAACCTGAACATTCGTCACGTTCGCGCTGGCCGTTCCGCTGGCGTTCGTCACCGTGCAGGCTTGCGTCGGGCTCGAGGGCTGCGTAAGCACGGTGACGTCATATTTGCTGCCGCTGTTGATGGCAGTCTTGAAGGTGAAACTTCCGTTCCCGGAGATCGAAAGGTTATCGCCGCCATTGTCCTGCAACACCAGACCGGTCCCAGAGAGGCCCGAGACTGAGCCGCCGATGGTGTAGGTCGTCGTAGCGCAGGTCACTTGGACGTTGGTCACATTGCCGGTGGCTGTTCCACTGCCGTTCGTCACTGTGCAGGTCTGCGCTGGGCTCGAAGGTTGCGTCAGCACGGTAACCTTGTAGGTGCTGCCGCTGCTGATGGCAGTCTTGAAGGTGAAACTTCCATTCCCGGAGATCGAAAGGTTATCGCCGCCATTGTCCTGCAACACCAGGCCGGTCCCAGTGAGGCCCGAGACTGTGCCGCCGATGGTGTAGGTCGTCGTAGCGCAGGTCACTTGGACGTTGGTCACATTGCCGGTGGCCGTTCCACTGCCGTTGGCGACCGAGCAGGTCTGGGTTGGGTTTGAAGGCTGCGTGAGCACGGTCACGTCATAATTGTCCAAGACAAATGTCTGGCTGAAAGAGAAGCTTCCGTTGCCGGCGATCGCGAGGCTGTAGCCATTGTTCCCCAGCACCAGCCCCGAACCGGAGAGACCGGAGACAGAGCCGCTGATCGTGAAGCCGAGCACGCCTCCCCCTGAACCGCCGGACTTTTTGGACCCTCCGCAACCGGCGAGAAGGCTAATGATGCCGATACTGCACACCGCCAGGCAGATTTGTAGAACGTTGGAAAGCCGGCGACACTTGTCGCGCGCACTTCGTCTCGTCAAGCCCTTTGCGAGCGATAGAGCCTGACTCGCGATGCGATGTGCAATCGGATCGAGGACGAGATCATGATTCTCGTAGTGGCGTGGCTGGGTTGCGGATGGGGCAATGCGCGGTTTCACTGGTGTGGCCTCCTCTTTAGCTTTGGTTGAAAGCCGGGAGCACGGTCCGGTAACCCGGAGAGACTTCGAAGGGAGCTCAAATTTCGGCTTTCATTTAGTGCTGCGCAATCGGCAGTAAAGAGAGCTCATGTTTCTCAGCTTTTTTTTTGAATAGCTCGTCTTCCGCACGAACCACGAGGTCGATCGCCAGGCTGAATACAGAGCATCATCCAATGGGATGAAGCTGAATCCCATGCACGCGAAGAGATGCCGATACATGACTGTTCGTGGGAAAGAAAGTACGTGGGACACGCCCGTGGCTCAAGCGGTTCCGATCGCCTCAAGGCTATCACTGTACCTGCAATTGCCGCCAGCCTGCCGCCGGCGCATCGGTCGCATTCACTACCTGCCCCAGCCCGTTCACCCAATAATTTGCCTTGGTTCCGGTCCATACATCCCGCTGCTCGCCGGTGAGGGGATCGGTGGTGGGCGTAACCCCGATGAGCGCGTTGGTGAAGTCCTTGACCTGGCCCGCCTGGGCCGCCTGCCGCCGTTCAAACGCATTCACCTGGTTCTGCATGGCCTGCATTTGCGCCTCAAACTGGCGCATTTGCTGCTGAATCGCGGCGATGCGCCCCTGCTGCCGCATCCTTTGATATTCCAGCCCTGCCGCATCCATTTGCTTCTGGCGCTCTATCCATGCAGGATTCAAGCGAAACGAGCTTGCCATCTGCGAGGCGATGCTGCGCGCCAGCGACGACTTCTCCGCCGGAACGATGAAGCTCACCATAGTCGGCGCCTGCCAAAGCCCGTTTCCCTGGGCTGTCCGGGCGTAGGCAAAAGCGACTCGAGGGCCGTTGGGAGTGTTACACCGCCAGGCAATTTGGCCCGCCGAAGTGCCCTCGGGCGATTGCATAGGAAGATAGTCGGGAACGGCGAAGCCGGCGTCCCCGGTGTCGGGTTGCGGATCACGGCACAGATCATGAAAACGCGCCTGCGAATAGAGGACGGCAAATTCCGGTCCGGTGCGGTACCGGGCCACGACCAGGTGCGCCTGAGCTCCCAGGTCGTAAACCTCGCCCTCCCGGTGGAGCGTATTCGGCAAAGCGTATGACGGTATGGCCACGTCGCCGAGCCGTACGGCCATGGTTCCGTCGGCAGAGAGCGCGTCCACCATGATCCGCTCATCGGAGTAGCCGAGCCGAAACAGCCCGCCACGAACAGTCCACCCCCGTGGAACCGATACAGAAAAGGCCTGTTCGAACGGATCCTCAAACTGGCTCCACTCGCCGCCAGTCTTTGCATCGTGAGATTGGCCGGGGGTGAGCGCATTTCCATGGCAGCCGGCTACGATGAGCAGATACGCAGGAGCCACAATCAACATAATGGGACGTAGAATTCTCCCTCGGTTCTTCACGGCGGTTCCTCTTTCCTTGTCTGAATATGCGGAATCGGGAAGAAAATCGGCTCAGTGTGGCAAAGAATCTCGGGTAGGACGCAAGCGATTCCTAGTGGTGAGGCGCGGCCGGCGTTCCAGCTTTCGCACTCGCCAGCAGCGCCTGGAAGCGCGGGTCGCCATCGAGAGCGGCAAGGTCAGGGTCCTTGTCCATTCCGGCTCGAATCCAGCCCGGAAGCTTGTGATCCAGTGCGTCCTCGAGCAGCCGGAGCGCCTCGCTGGTCTGCTTGCGGCGCAGGGCCAGGCAGGCCAGATTATACGTGGCCATTGTGGCCTGGGAACTGTCCGCTCCCATCACGCGCGTGGCCGTTGCTCTTGCCTGCGCCAGCACATCCTGCGCTCGGCTGTAATCGCCCCGGCGTGTGAGGATCTCTCCCAGGTTGCTCATGGCGGTGATGGTGACCGGATTGTCGGGGCCGAGCACGCGGATCCGGGCAGCCAGGACCTGTTCGCCCATCGACTGCGCCTCCTGTAACTTCCCCTCATCGGTAAGAATTGCCGTGAGGGCGTTCATGGTGCCGATCGTCAAGGGATGGTCCGGCCCCAGAATGCGGCGCTTCGCCTCCAGCGTTTGCCGGTCGAGGGCTTCGGCCTCGGCAAGACGCCCTTCGCGATACAGATCGATGGCGAGGTTTCCGGCGGCGAGAAGGCCACGCATGGAGTCGGCGCCTTCAACCCGCTGCCAGCCGGCGATCTGCTGCCTATCCAGGCTTTCGGCTTCCGCCCATCGTCCCTGGCCCTGCATTGTCAGCGCCAGGTGATTCATGCTGACCAGCGTGTCGGCGCTATCCATTCCGTCTTTCTGCATGCGAAAAGCAAGAGTTTTCCGTTCAAGAGCCTCCGCTTCGGTCGAATGGCCTTCCTCATTCAGAACAGCTCCCAAATAATCCATCACGGTGATGGTGTCCGGATTGTTTTCGCCCCAGCGGCGCATACGAATCGCCAGCACCTTCTTGAGCAGCAACTCCGAATCGTGGTAATGCCCGCGGCGGTAGAGTGTCCACGCCAGCGACGCTTCAGATTGGAGAGTTTCGCTGTTCTCGGGGCCCAGCTTCTGTGCGCGGCTGGCCGCAACTTTGCCGTAGAGTGCCTCCGCCTTCGAATAGAGGCCGAGATTCTCGTACACGCTGCCCATCACCATCATCATCTGAGCCTGCATATCCGGATCGCTGGATAAGCCGGGGTCGATCTGCGTGTAAGCGCGGTCCAGAATCTCACGGGCGGTTACCTGATTGCCGCGCGCCTCGCTGGGATCGGCGACGCGAAAGCTGTTCACCATGAAATTCGAGATGCGGGTGGCGCGATCGCGTTCGCGCGCGACTCGCCGCAACGTCAGCGTTTGCAGCACGCCCGCGCCGGCCAGCACCAGCATCAGCAGCAGAGCCATCGCCGCTCCCACGCGATGACGACGGAGATACTTCTTGAGCGAGTAACGGGTGCTGGGAGTGTGCGCCTCGACGGTCCGAAACTGAAGGAAGCGCCGGATATCGGCGGCCAGTTCCGAAGGAGTGCCATAGCGGAGATTCCGGTCCGATTCGAGCGCTTTACCGGTGATCAGGTCGAGGTCGCCGCTCAGTTGGCTGGCCAGTTCGCGCTGGGTACAGCGCCGCGCCTGCGCGGCTTCGCTCCGGCCGGAAGCCACGCGGCGGCTGGGCGGAATCACAGGTTGTTCCCGTACTCGTGAAGCGAGCTGGGATAGCGTTTCCTCGCGCCATCCGCCGGTATCCACCGGAAGCACTCCGGTCAGCAACTCGTAAAGAACGACGCCCAGAGAGTACACATCCGTGCGGGTATCCAGATCGGCGCCGGCAAGCTGCTCGGGGCTCATGTATCCCGGCGTGCCCGCGAGGGATTCGGCTGCCTTCGCGCCTTCCCCTTGTTCGGCGCCCGGCCCGATTACGCTTGCCAGTCCGAAGTCGATGATCCGTGGCGCCGGCTGTCCGTCTATCTCGACGACGAGAATATTGGCAGGCTTCAGATCGCGATGGATGATGGCCTTTTGATGGGCATGCTGGACGCCGTCGCACACTTCGGCGAACAGCTCCAGCCGTTCGCGGACGGTAAGCCGCTTGCGATCGCAGTAGCGCGTGATGGGCTCTCCATCCACGTACTCCATGACGAGATACGGCTGGCCCGCATCCGTCATCCCGGCGTCAAACACTTTCGCGATCGCCGGATGTTCCATCACCGCCAGCGACTGGCGTTCCGACTGGAAACGCTGGAGCAGGGAACCGTCGAAGAATCCTGCGCGGATCAGCTTTAGCGCCACCCGTCTCTGCAGCGGTTCCGTCTGCTCGGCCAGCCACACCTCGCCCATGCCGCCCTGACCGATCCTGCGGATCAGGCGGTAGGGACCGATGCTCTCCTGTTCCTGCCACTCCACAGGCACGGGGACGTCGAGAGGCCCCTGCGAGAGCATTCCGGCGCTGGCATGGGCCACCAACAACGATTCGATCTCGGCTCGGAGCGCGCTGTCGCTTCCGCAGGAGCGTTCGAGAAATGCCGCGCGCTCGCCCGGATCGCATTCCAGCGCAGCCTCAAACAGCTCTTTAGTCCGGCGCCACTGAGTGGTTTGTGTCAAGGTCGCCCCTCCCCATTTCCCGCGTCAACCAGGCCTTCGCCATACTCCATTCGCGCTTGACCGTTGCCGGGGAGATGGCCAGAGCTATCGCCGTTTCTTCAACTGTGAGGCCTCCAAAAAATCGCATTTCGACAATCTTCACTTGCTGAACATCCCGACGGGAAAGACCGTTGAGGGCGTCGTCGAGAGCGACGAGGTCAAGCGGCTCTTTTTGCGGCAGGTCGAAATTCGCGTCCAGTTCTACTTTGTATTGGGGGCCGCGTTTTGCCGCACCCTTGCGGCGTGCGTAATCCACCAGGACCTGCCGCATCAGCCTGGCCGCGATCGCCACAAAATGAGTCCGGTCCTCAGTGGAAAGCGGTTGGCCTGCGGCAAGACGCAAATAAGCTTCGTGCACCAGTTCGGCACTTTGCAGCGTATGATCCGGCCGCTCCGCACGGAGACAGCGTCGCGCCGCAAGGCGTAGGTCCCGGTACACCAGCGGAATCAGGGCATCCAGCGCTGCCGGATCGCCGTTTCTCCAGCGTAGGAGCAGCTGAGTCGCCATGTCGGAAGACGGTGGCACGCGATCCCCCCTTTGTCGGTGCTTGCAAGATACGATAGCCGAGCGTTTCCGGCCCGGTCAATCCAGATTCCACCTTCCGGCGTCTGCACGATGCGGCGAGACCATCCCCGCTCCGGTCGGAACAATGCCAGACAGTTGGATTGTTGCCGACTGTCCGTTATGTGGAACCAAGAGGCGCTACCTGCCAACGGAGATATTTTGGGGCTCACTGTCGCACAAGTTTCTTGGTGAGCAGCATCGCGTGGTAGCGCGCTAATGGGTGAGATGAAGAGGGCGATTGCGAGAGAAGAGCATGATAGACGAAAGCAGCAAGACCGTTTTGCCTCGATCATAGTTATTGCTGCTTCCATCATCGCGGCTGTTCGCTTGGCGCGTAAGCCCGACATCAATCGACCCTCACCCCGGCTAACATCAGTCAACGCTGACAGCGTGGCTTTGGCTCGAACGATTCTTGAGCGCGTCGTGCGTTAGGATGCTGCTTCCGAAACAAGTGTAGCCACGTTAGCCCACGGTTGATCTTCCCGGCGCATTCTGAGTCTTAATACCGACAAAAGTTCCCCGATCATTTATTCGGTAGTAGCCGCGAATCAAATTCTCCGCGATGTCGGGTCCAAAGGTGTCAAATTGCTCCATCACCAGATCGAAGCCTACTTCGTATAACACTTGAAGGAGATATTCCCGTTGTATCCAAAAAGAGCGACGATTATCCCATGAAGACCATTTTGCAGTTTCTCGCCTTTTCAGTGAATCATCGTCAGGGAATTCAGTGAACCATCGTCCCGGAAGCCCCTCATTTTTTCTGATCCTTGAGAGGCCGAACTTGTCAGGCGTGACATTCAATACCTTTGTCAAAACGCTTCGTGCCAGAGCGGGTAACGGTGTGAGTAATCTCGTCGAGAGGGTGTCAGTGGAAAAGTGCGTCTGTAGAATTAGGAGCTTCGTGGTTACGGATGCAAGTGTTTCGAGGAAGTGTCTAGGCGAATCCAAGTGGTATAACAGCCCGCAACAGAATATGGCATCGAACCTTCCGTACTTTGCGATGTTGAATGCATCGTCCTTGACGAATTCCAGCTTTGACAGGCTGGTTTTTGATTTTACGTAGTTGCACGCTTCGATATTGACATCCCGCACCTCAATCCCGAGAACTTGAAATCCCATGCGTGCGAATTCGACCGCGTACCCCCCTTCCAAGCACCCTAGGTCGGCAATGCGGAGGTGTTTCTTGTCACCGGGAAAAACAGTTTCGAGGATTCGCCGCGCCGAAACGAACCATGGATGGGCTTCCATCGAATACTCTGCATCGGGTTTGGTGTGAGTGCCGTCATCGAGGCGAACGTTGTGAGCGGTGAAGTCGACAGCCATTGTCAGTCCCCTCGTCAACGATTACCAGACACCGCTTGGACACCGCCTTGCAATAGCGCCACGCAAGATTGGGCAGCTTGATGTAATTGTAAAGTTTAACTGTATGGTTCCTCAAGGTTGCCTCTCCATAACCAAATACTTGGTTTTTGGAGAATCCTCAGGCTGTCCTTTTGCGGAACTGCTAGGAAGTTTGCCAGGAAGCAAACCTATTCCATCGTAAACTAATGAAAATTATAAATTTACGATGGCTATGGTGCCGAAGAAGGGACTCGAACCCCCACACCCTTGCGAGTACGTGGACCTGAACCACGCGCGTCTGCCAATTCCGCCACTTCGGCACGGGTACAGTCTGGGCAAGGAGCCCGACCGGCAGCATCTCTGAGTCTCGCAAAAGGCGGGCGGCGTGTCAAATTTCCGCGCTTGCCTGGAGGCGGGCCAGTTAGGCGCTTTCCTGCGCCCAGATCTGCTCGATGAAGCCATCGGTCATGCCGGCAATGTAGTCGGTCACGGTGCGGGCCAGTCCTTCGCCGGCAATAAGCGCGCGATGGTCCTCCGGCAGCAGCAGGGGATCGGCCATGAAGCGCGCAAAGAGGCCCTCGATGATCCGCTCGGAGTGGCGATGAACCTCCTCCATGCCCGGCGAATTGTAGAGGGATTCGTAAAGGAATTTCTTGGTCTGCGCGCGTTCGGATTCCATTTCCGGGCTCAGCGCGGCCAGCCGCCGCGGTGCCCGGCGCACATCGTCCAGCGTAGTGATGCCCGTTCCTCGAACGCGGGCGCAGACCTCGCGCATCAGGTCGGTGACAAATGCATTCAGCACCCGGCGAAGCGCCTCGCTCGAGAGAATCCGCGGCGCGGCGCCGGGGTAACGCGCATCAACGTCTTCATAAAACTTCCGGAACAGGGGCACCGATTCGCGCACCTGTTCGAGCGCGAGAATGCCGGAATCCAGTCCGTCGTCGAGATCCGCGGTGAGATAGGCGATCTCGTCCGCCAGGTCGATCAGTTGTGCCTCCAGCGGCGGCCGCAGCTCCAGCATGTACTCCGCCAGTTCGGGATGCTCGGCGGGCTCGTAATCGCGGGAATGCTTGATGATGCCTTCGCGCACGGCAAGGGTCAGATTCAAGCCGCGAAACGCCGCATAACGCTCTTCAAACCACGTAACGATTCGGAGAGCGTGCAGGTTGTGGTCAAAGCCGACGCCGTAGGCGGCGAGCGACCGGTCGAGGGCTTTTTCGCCGGCATGCCCGAAGGGCGGATGGCCGATGTCGTGCACCAGCGCCAGCGCCTCAGTGAGCGCGCCGTTCAGGCCCAGCCGGCCAGCGTGCGCGCAATCTGCGTCACCTCCAGCGTGTGAGTCAGGCGGCTGCGAAAGTGGTCTCCGGCGCGTCCTCCGGGCAGGCGAGTAAAAACCTGCGTCTTGCCGGCCAGGCGCCGGAATGCACGCGCATGAAGCACCCGGGCGCCATCGCGCGCGAACGGCGTGCGATAGGCGTGCGGCGGCTCGGAGTGGGCGCGGCTGGTAAGCTCGCCTGTGTCGGGCACAGCGATTGCGGCAGGCAGAGTGTATGCGCTTTCGGTGGGCCTGCTCATTATGTCTCGTTATAGCCTATCGCCCGGAGCAGAAGATCGGGATGAGCTGAAGAAACCTCTCCATTGAAGGAACAGAGACAAAAGAGCCAGCTCGGGGGCAGCGTGCGCGCGGTCACCTTTCCGCGCCCGCTCCCGGTGCTATAAAGAGTCGCGTAGTTTGCCGTGGACAAGGTTTGCCAGGCGGGAGGATAATCCAGCCCGGAAAAAGCACTGGCGCCGAAAAGACTGGACCGGAGGGAAATTATGAGAACAATCGAGAAGTCTCTTGTGACATTGCTGGGAATTGGAGTCGCCGCTCTGTGCGGTTGCGCGAGACATTCCACCAAAGAAGTGTATTTCCTGGTGACAGCAAACTCGGCTCTGCCCTACTGGCAGACCGCGGCGCAGGGATTCAACAAGGCGGCCGCGGAGTATGGGGTCACCGCCAACGTTGTTGGCCCCGAGGGATACGACGCGCAGGCGGAACTGAGTGAACTGAACAAGGCGGTCGCCACCAAGCCGGCGGGCATCCTGATTTCGGTGGCCGATGCTGCGGTGCTCCAGCCGGGGATCAATGCCGCGGTTGCGGCCGGAATCCCAGTCATCACTGTTGACTCCGATGACCCGGCGAGCAAGCGTCTCTATTTCATCGGCACTAATAACCTTGAGGCGGGCCGGATGGGCGGAAAGCGGCTGGCGGAGAAGCTGCCCGCCAAGGGCAATCTTATCGTCTTCACCCTGACCGGCCAGCCCAACACCGACGAGCGGCTGAAGGGAGTCAAGGATGCGCTCAGCGCGCGGCCCGATGTGAAGATCGTGGATGTGATCGACGTCAAAGGCGATCCGCGCGAAGCCTTCGACAAAGCACAGGTACTGCTAGGCCAAACCGGTCCGAAGAAAATCGATGGGTTCATCTGCCTGGATTCGGCCTCGGGAAAGATGGTCTCCGACGCCATCGCTCGCGCCGCGGACAAGAACCGCGTCCTGGTGGCGTTTGACGTCAATCCGGACACCCTGGATGGGATCAAGGCGGGCACCATCGACGCTACCATCGCGCAGAAACCCTTCACCATGGGCTACGTGGGTTTGAAGGCGCTGTCCGAGGTGCATGATTATCCACCCAAACTACTGGACAAGAATTACTCCATCGACCCCTTCGCGATTTACCCGGTGTTTATCGACACGGGAACGTCGCTAGTGGACAAGAACAACGTCGATCTCTACTCGGCAGCCGCCGCGGCGCATAACAAGTAAACCCGCAGGAAAAAGGCCCGCGTCCCATCCGGATGCGGGCCTTCTCTCATTCTCGCTAAGGAAACATCCGCCGCGGACCATCCAGCTCCGCTAACTCCGCGAACTCCGCTAGCCCCGCTTCCTACTCGGGCTTGATTCCCAGCGTGCTGTCCTGCTTCGCCAGCTTCACCCTCGCGTTCTCCAGCTTGTGCTCCACCTTGGCCATCTCGCCGGGGTCCTGGTCCAGCTCGGGGGTCTTCTGGAACTCGGCCACCGAAAGCGCCCATTGCTCGGCTGCCTGTCGAATGCGTCCCGTCTTCTCGTAAAGATCGCCCATGTGCTCGTGGACTGTGGGATCGGTCTGGTCGCGCTCCACAGCCTGGCGCAGGTTGTCCTCGGAAAGCTCGTAGTCGCCCATCTTGAAATACACCCAGCCGAGTGAATCCAGATACGCGCCATTCATCGGCTCCGCGTCCACGGCCTTGCGAATGAGCTTGAGCGCCTCGGGAAGGCGCACGCCCCTGTCGGCGAACATGTACCCCAGGTAGTTCAGCGTCATGGCGTTGGCCGGATCCAGATCCAGCGCCTGGCGGAAATAGCCCTCTGCCTGGTCCATGTGCTTCTGGCGGTCGGCCAGCGCGCCCTTCAGGAACAACAGGTAAAGCCGGTCGTCGCTCTTGGTCGCGAGCGGCGCCGCCTTGGCCAGAGCGTCATCGGCATCCTTCCAGCGGCGCAACCGCGTATAAATGTTGCCCAGCGCGAAGTACACTGAGCGATCGTCGGCGCTGTTGTTCAGCATGCCGTTGGCCATGGCCAGGCCATCTTCGGTCTTGCCCTGGTCCACCAGTTCGCCGGCATACATCAGCTTCAGGTCGCGATCTTTGGGATTGGCAGCCATTGCCGCCTTCGACACCTGGACGGCTTGGTCGAACATCTTGGCGTCGTTGTATGCGTCCACTTCGAGCTGGTAGCCGCGCGTCGCCTGATCTCCGCCCATAGCCACCATCTTCTGGTAGGTGGCGATCGCCTGATCGGTCTTGTTCTGTTCGTGGTACACCGAGCCCAGGCGCTCGAGGAAGATACCGCGGTTGTTCTTTTCTTCCGTCGTGTAAGCGCCGTTGGCGTGCGAAGTCTGGTCCACCATGGCCTGGTAGGAGGCAGTGGCCTCATCGTAGCGGCCCAGGATATCGAGCAGCATGCCTTCCTGGTAACCGGCTTCCAGGTTCTCCGGCTCTTTTTTCCGCGCCTCCCGGATGGTGGCAAGCGCGTCCTCGAACTTGCCCTGGCGGCGCTCAATTTCGGCAATCTTCACCAGTGGGCCGGCGTCCTCGCTATCCGCCTGCGCCAGCGAACGGAAAGTCTTGAGCGCGGCATCGTACTGGTCGTCGGCCATCTGTGCCTGCCCCAGCGCGGTCAGCGTGGGCACGTCGTCCGGCTGCAGGTCCGCGGCCCTCTGGTACGCGGCGATGGCATCCTTGGTGCGCTTGAGCTGGTCGTAGGTGGCGCCCAGGGTGAACTCCATGCGCCCGGTCCGGTCGTTCTCCGGCACTGCTTCGATAACCTTGGCCGCCTGGTCCAGGTTTCCGTTCTCGGTGTAAACCCGCGACAGGTTCAGGATCACGTCTTCTGAATCCGGCTCAATCTTCAGTGCGGTGCTGAACTGCTCCTCGGCCTTGGCAGACTCATGCTTCACGGTGTAAAGCTGGCCGAGAATCATGTGATCTTCCACGCTGCGCGGGCTAAGCGAGACGATCCTTTCGAATTCGCCGATGGCCAGATCGATGGTGTTTCCCGAGGGCTCGCTTGCCGAGCTGGCATTCTGCTGGTCGCTCAACTGGCGCAGGTAAATACGGCCCAGCAGCTTGTGCGCATCCACATCATCCGGATGCGCTTTGAGGATCTCTTTGGCCGTCGATTCGGCGTCGCGCATGTGGCCCGGCATGCGGAAATAGAGCTCGGCCAAGCCATTCTGGAGCTCCGCCGATCCCGGGTCCGCGTTGATCGCGTACTTGTACTCGTCAATCGCGTGCTGAATGTATTCCGGACGCCCCGTGTTGACCGCTTCTTCTTCGTACATGTCGGCCATGGCGGCGTGGAAGTACGCCGAGCCGCGATTCGGCGCCTGGCTCGTTTCCGCGCTCGCATTCGTCGCCGGTTTATCCGGCGGCGGGGTGGTTTGGCCGTTGGCTAAGCCGGAGGGCGCCGCGCATGCGGCTATCAGTAAGAGTATCGGCAGGTAAGTTCTCTTCATAGACACTGATGGGGATTCCTTGCCTCAGGCCGGGGTGGGGAGGGCGACTCCACTCGCTTGCCGGTCAAAAGGGCTGCTCAGGCAGCCAGTGGTAATGGCGCCTGTACTTATTGACGATTCTACGCGGAATTTGGTTCGCTTGGGGTCGGAAGGCGCGAAATTCCGAATCCAACGGGGCAATAGATGGCCTTTGATCCCCGTGACGGCTGCCTTTATCTTCAGGTGATCTCCCCATGAAATGAACTGCTAATCGCGGTCAACAGCGACCAGCGATTCGTGCTTTCTTAACTGCCAGAATTGAAGGAACTCCGCGTAGAAAATTAAGAATGGGAAAGTGACGCCGAGTAACGCGGATGCGAGCCAGATTTCAAACTCATTTGCCGGTGGACCGGACCGGAGCGGGCCGCTGATGGATCGGGAAAGGGCGCCATAGACCAGTGCCAGCACGGTGCCTGTTGCGGCTGCGGTCAGAACATTTAGAACACCTTTCACCGGTTGCGCAAACTTCCTGAACAGAGTTCCATGGAGCATATTCCTGACGATGATAGTGCCGAAAATGAAGGGGATCGGAACGCGGACCATGAATCTGAGCGGGTCCGTCCCCAGAACAAAGATTCCCAAATAGAAGATGAATGCAGAGAGCACCAGGCAAAGAAGGGTCCAGACCAGTCCGAGCATCGGCTGCCTCATCGGTCTCGCAGATAGAGTGAAAGGCCAAAGATCGAAATTGATCACAACAAACATCATTGCGTTAAAGGTGATGTAGAAGACCAGGGCGAGGTTGGCATTAAAGAGCCCGTGGGGATCGAGGGACGGGACATAGACGGGCGCGCCCCGCATGAAGGAGTAATCAAAAAACAAGCGGAACAAGAAATAGTTGATGACATAACAGGCGGCAAGCATAACCAGGCCGGCAGCGACGGGCTCCTTGATGAATGAGCTGAAGGGCCAGCCGCCAAACATGATGGCCGCCGTGAAAGTCACCCCCACCATTGCAATGGTGCACGCCATGAGCATCGGCGCCGGGGGATTGACATTACCGCCCACAACGGCTCGTGTTGCAGCTCCGCCAAGTGCTCCTACCACGAGTGTCAACAGGATCAGCAGAATCCCCTTGAGCGGTTGGGTGCACGAGGCTGCAAATTCCGGTTTCTTGCATTCCCAGGAGATGCCGATAACGATTTCCATTGGGATGAAGGAGATGAGGCAAAAAGAAACCCAGCCCATAAACTTCGGAGCATCAAAGAGTGAGATGAAACCAAGTGAAACTGCGATAACGAGCGCCGAAGCGGCAATGCCGGCGAACGGTTGTTTAAGGTTCATTTTCTCGGTTTCTCAGGGAACAGAATACCCTTCTGTTCTCGTCCCTTCTTCCGCATATTGACTTCTTGCAACCGAAGTAACGGGCCAAGACCTCAGCCGCTCCAATTGAGAAATGCCTGTCCGTAGTTTGAATTGTGACCCAGCGGAGCGAAATTCCGAATCCATCGGGCAACAGATGGCCTTTGATGCCTCGCTACTCGTATACCTCTCTGCGGTGGGCAATCCTCATGACCTGGATGGTTTTGGAGTCGTCGTCTACGGTGTAAATGGGGCCTTCACGCGATCCAAGGGAATGCTCTCCTCGTTGCGTCGCGATTCTGAGACCACCATGTCTTCAAACTCTTCCCAAAGTGCGGCGTGCTGGCGCAAATCGATTTGGACCGCGACCCTGCGGCCTTCCTCGTCGCTGATGTACTGAATCCCAGTCACGGCGGCGCCTGATTGAGACGGTACGTCGGACGAATGGACTGCGTCAACCCGCCACAGTTCAGTGGCGGAAGTGGCGAATCCCGGTAAACACCATGGCAAGTCCTAGGCGGTCGGCGGCATCGATCACGTCCTGGTCTTTCACGCTGCCACCCGGCTGAATAACGGCGGTCGCGCCCGCTTTTGCCACGGCTTCCAGGCCATCCGGAAACGGAAAGAAAGCGTCGGAAGCCGCAACCGTACCCTTCAGCGGCAAAACGGCTTTCATGGCGCCGAACAGGGCAGCGTCCACGCGGCTCATTTGGCCGGCGCCAATTCCCACGGTCTGGCCGTCGCGGGCGTAGACAATCGCGTTGCTTTTCACGTGCTTCGAGACGCGCCAGGCGAAGATGAGGCTGCGCAGTTCCTCGGCGGTGGGCGGACGCCAGGTGACCACCTTCAACTCGGCTCCGGCCACGCGGGCGGTGTCGGCATCCTGGAGCAGAAGCCCGCCGGAAACCTGCTTTACCACCGGCCGCGGTGGCGCGGTCTTGATCTCCACCAGCCGCAGGTTCTTTTTGGCCGCAAACCGCTCCCGCGCCTCCGGCGTAAACTCAGGCGCTGCAATGGCTTCCACAAACAGCTTGGCAATCTCCTCGGCCGCCGCTCCGTCCACCGGCTGGTTGATTCCGATCACGCTGCCGAAGGCCGAAACCGGATCGCAGGCCAGGGCTTTCTGGTAGGCCTCAAGCACCGTTGCGCCGGTGGCTGCGCCGCAGGGATTGGTGTGCTTGATAATAGCCACCGCGGGCGGGTCGGTTTCGGTGGGTTTCAGCTCCTGGGCCAGCTCCCAGCAGGCGTCCAGGTCCACCAGGTTGTTGAAACTTAACTCCTTGCCCTGCAATTGTTTTGCCCCGGCAACGCCAAAGCCCGATCCGTCGGCGTAGAGTGCGGCCCTTTGGTGGGGGTTTTCGCCGTAACGAAGCGATTGAGCCAGCGGGAAGTTGATGCGCAGCGTTGCCGGGAACTCGTCTATTTCCTCCCAGATGGCTTCGCCCGGCTGAGGCGCGTCCCCAATCGCATCCAGGGTGTTGGCAATGGCAGAGTCGTACGCGGCGGTGGTGGAATACGCCTGTTTGGCCAGCCGCCAGCGGGTTTCCCGGCTCAGCGCGCCGCCATGGGCCGCTAGTTCCTGAGCGAGCGCGGGATAATCGGCCACGCGGGTGACGATGGCGACATCCTCGAAGTTCTTTGCCGCTGACCGCACCATCGAAGGCCCGCCAATGTCAATGTTTTCAATCAAATGGCCGAAGGCAACGCCCGGTTGAGCCGCTGTCTTCTCAAAGGCATAGAGGTTGACCACCACCATGTCGATGGGCTGGATACCGTGCGCCGCGACCGCCGCCTCGTGCCCGGCGTTGCCGCGGATGTAAAGCAGCCCTCCGTGGACCTTGGGATGGAGGGTCTTCACGCGGCCGTCAAGCATTTCAGGAAAGCCGGTCAGATCGCTGATGTCGCGGACAGCCAGGCCGGCCTCGCGGAGGGCGCGGGCGGTGCCGCCGGTTGAAATCAGCTCCACGCCGAACCCGGCCAGCGCACTTGCAAACTCCACCAGCCCGGTCTTGTCGGTTACGCTAAGCAGGGCTCGCCGTATCTTCTTTTCTGCGCTCACGCTATCTCCCGGAGCCTTTGTGCCGGAAATGCGATGACAAGAGGATGCCGGACGCGAAACAGGCCACACTCCAGAGTACATCCCGTTCGCGGGACCAACACTCAAAGGCGAAGACTTCAGAATCGGTTAGAGTGAAGGAATGGGAAGCCTCCCCCCCAACTATCGGGGCGAGCCCGCTGAGGGCCATCCGGCTCCGGAGATTTTGCCGCCCGACCGGTACATTCCGCCGCCGCCGCAATACGGCTACGGGCCGCAGACTCCTCAGCCGCCGCGTCCCCGGCGGCCTCGCCGCCGCTGGGCCATGGCGCCGGGCACTTACTCGCTGGTGGGCATCAACTGCGCGGTTTACCTGCTGATGGTTCTCTCCAAGGTAAACCCGGTCACGCCCAATACTGGAGACCTTTACCGGTGGGGAGCAAACAACGCCGGCGCCGTGCTCCTCAACGGAGAGTGGTGGCGGATTGTCACCGCGATGTTTGTCCACGGCGGCATTCTGCACCTGGCTCTCAACATGTGGTGCCTGTGGAACCTGTCGTTGCTGGCCGAGCCGCTGATGGGGACCTTCGGCGTCATAGCGGTCTACATTCTCACCGGGGCCGCCGGGAATCTTCTATCCACCTTCTGGAACTTCCTGCACCCCATTCATGAAGGCGGAGCCATCGTTTTCCCAGTGGGCGTGGGCGCATCGGGCGCGGTGTTCGGCATTGCCGGCGCGCTGATCGTGCTGTTGAAGACCACGCGATTGCCCGTTCCTCCCGAGGAGTTGAAGAAGCTGCGCCGATCGGTGATTTACTTTGCCGTGATCAACCTGGTCCTTGGGCTCTCCATCAATGTAGGCACGGCTCATTTCGGATCGGGAATCGCCGTGGACAACTTTGCCCACCTGGGCGGATGCTCTTCAGGGCTTTTGATGGCGGTGCCGATGGTGCCGCGGATCGGCAGCCCGCGGGAGTCGTTCCTGGTGCGGCGGCGCGTGGCCGTGGGCATGTTGACCGGGATCCTGGTGCTGTTCGCGTACTATTTATCGACCCTGGCGCAACGGTGACCTAAGTTCACAGTTGGCAGTTTGTTGTTGAGTGCAAGCGTGGGCGAAGCTCCGGCTTCGCCCACACTCATTTCGAGGGCTGGGTTGGCGATCAGCCGATGGTCACCTGGAAGATGACCCCGCTTGGATTGGCCAGGACATACTGGCCGTCGATATCGCGCCACTCGTAGCCGCGTGGGGGCCGGCGGAGGTGGCGGGCCTGCCAGTCATCGATGCGGATGCCGCGATCCCAATCTTCTTTACGGATGCGACTTCCTTTCTTCCACTCCTGGTGGCGTACAAACTTATCGTGATGGGCCTGTTGGTGGTCGTCGTGGTGGTCCTGGGCAACGATTGCCGGACCGGAGGCAAAGGAGAGCGCCAATGCGCCCACTGCAAGGGTCTTCAAGAAACGGCTCATGTGTAGAACTCCTGCTCGATTGGATGTGTCGGAAGCCGGAATTCGATGTCTTGAAAACCCGCGATCTCTTCGCGCGTTCTTCCGGAAGATGCAATGTCCGCTATCAGCAATGAATTGAATACTTTAACAGGCATTACATACCAACCAGTCTGTATGTAACGGGGAATTGCCAATGCGGAGAACACTCCGCAGCTAAGTCAGTGAAAAAGTTGTGTATTGTCGCAACGCGGCCAGGTGCAAGAGACGTTTCTTAAGATAAACGGACCGGTCGGTATGTTAATTACTACCCCCTCCTTAGGGGGCTCCTAGGAAGCTGAAACGGCGGAGACGCCGCCTCAGCAAAATCTGAAGAGAAGCGGATGCCATTCCTGAGGATGAAACAGTGCGGCAGGCGCTGCGGCTGGTGGAGCAACAGGGCGCGATGGCCCCACCCGCCTCGCCGGCCGGGAACGCCGTGGTGCCGAGATAGGCACGCTTTCGAAGCCATCGCCGGGCCTTTCCCTTTTCCGTTGCGCGAGATGGCTGGTATGCTGACGGCACATGACCTCCCCGGCAATCGAGACGCATAACCTTACTCGGCGCTTCGGCGAGTTGACCGCCGTCGACGATGTGACCTTCAGCGTGGCGACAGGGCAGTTCTTCGGATTCCTGGGGCCGAACGGCGCCGGCAAATCCACCACCATCAAGATGCTGACCGGGCTGCTGGAGCCGAGTTCGGGCTCGGTACAGATCCTGGGGCAACCGTTTACGGCAACCTCGCTGGACGTGAAGCGGCAGATCGGCGTGGTGCCGGAGGGGATGGCGCTGTTGGGCCGTTTGACCGCGCCCGAGTACCTGCGCTTTGTGGGCCGGATGTACGGCCTGGACCGGGAGACGACCAACCGGCGCACCGACGAGCTGCTGGAGTTTATGCAACTGGCCAACGAAAGCCGCAAGATGGTGACGGACTTCTCCCACGGGATGCAGAAGAAGCTGGCCCTGGCGGCGGCGGTGATTCACGGGCCCAAGGTGCTGTTCCTCGATGAGCCTTTTGAGGGCGTGGATGCCATTGCGGCGGGCAGCCTGAAGGCGATGCTGCAAGGAATGATCCAGCGAGGCGCAACCATCTTCCTGACCACGCACGTGCTGGAGATCGTGGAGCGGCTGTGCTCGCATGTGGCCATCATCGCCAAGGGGCGGCTGGTGGCCAACGGATCCATGGAGGAGTTGCGGGCGGGCGTGGCCAGCACGCTGCCGGGTACGGAGGGCGGGCAAAGGCTGACGCTCGAAGAGATGTTCCTCTCGATTGTGGGCGCGGGCGGCACCGAGCCGGCGCAGGAGTTGTCATGGCTGGCCTAGCGCAGAGCGTGCCGGCGCACGTGGGAACGGGCATGTTCAGCTCGCTGGCTCGCATGCAGTATGCCGCGCTGGCGCGGATGCGCTGGAACATGTTCCGGAACGGCGTGCACAGCCGCAAGGGCGCAATGGAGTTGGGCGCGCGCGTGGGTATGACGCTGCTTTACGCGGTCATGGGGTTTGGTATGGCCTTTGGCCTGGGCGCGGCCGCCTACCAGATCACCAGCAGCAGCAACTGGAAGTTCGTGCCCATCCTTTTCTGGATCGTTTGCTTTTTATGGCAGATCGTTCCCATCTCAATGGTTTCGTTTCAACAGCAATTCGATCCCGGCGGGCTGATCCGATTTCCGGTGAGCTTTGGCGGGTATTACCTGCTTCATTTGATCTTCGGCCTGGTGGATGCATCCACCATCCTGGGCGCATTCTGCTGTACAGGCCTGCTTATCGGCGTCAGCGTGGTGCGGCCGGACCTGTTCGGCTGGATGGCGCTGGCCTTGATTTTCTTTGCGATGTTCAACGTGTTCCTGGTGCGCGCCATCTTTGCCTGGATCGACCGCTGGCTGGCGCAGCGGCGCACGCGGGAGATTCTGACTGCGGTCTTTTTCGTAGGGCTGCTTGCGATGCAACTGTTCAACCCGGCACTGCGTGCCAACTCCAAGCATGGCGAGATGAATGCGCAATCGCGCCAGAAGCTGATGCTCTGGGTGCATCGCGCCAACGAGGTGCAGCGCTGGCTGCCGCCGGGACTGGCGGGGGACATGCTGGAAGAGGCGCAGGCGGACAAGCCGGCGCAATCGCTGGAGTCGCTTGTCCTGCTCGGAATCTTCGTGCTGGGTACGGGAGGCGCGCTGGCAGCACGGCTTCGGTCGGAATACCGCGGCGAGAGCATGGGCGAAGCGCCGGCGCGCAAGGAAGCGCAGCGGCGAAGGGGAGAATGGCTGATCGACGGCTCGGGTCCGGTGGCCGCGGTCATGGAAAAGGAATTGCGCACTTTAATGCGCGCCATGCCCTTCCTGTATTCGCTTGGCGCTCCGCTGCTGATGGTTGTTGTGTTCGCCAGCATGTTCCGCAGCCACCACTCCATCACTCAGTTTCCCATCGCGCTGCTTTTGTTTCTTGCCTATGGGCTGGTGGGGTTCACGCAACTGCTTTACAACAATCTTGGCGGCGAGGGCGCGGGAATTCAGATACTGTTCCTTTCGCCCACGCCGATTCGCACCGTGATTTTTGCCAAAAACCTATTTCACTCCGGCCTGTTTGCCGTGGAGGCAGTGATCATCTGCGCCATCTCCGCCTGGCGCATCGGCCTGCCCGAACCGGTTGCGCTGACCGCTATACTCTGCTGGCTGCTGTTCGCGATGCCGGCGCACCTGGCCGCCGGCGACCTGTTCTCCCTGATCATGCCTTACCGCATCAACCTTGGCCGCATCGGGCGGCAGCGCGGCTCCCAGGCCAACGCGATGCTGAGCCTGCTCGTCCAGGCGGGTATCCTCGGCATCGGATTCGGAGTGATGGCGCTGTGCTCCTTTTTCGCGAAACTTTGGCTGGCCATTCCCATCCTTCTTGTCATGGCTGCCGGCGCCTTCGTTGCCTGGTTGCGCGTGCTGGGCAACGTGGATGCGATGGCCAACAAGCGCCGCGAAGAACTGGTAAGCGAGCTGGTGCGGGCCGAGTGAGCTCGATTGCATTCGGGCCCTGGGTTGACTCAAACGGTGCAACTCTGGTTCCGAGGAATTACTCCAACCTCCAATGGAGAAAGCACTTCAGATTCTTCGCAAGTGGTTCGACGCGCAGCTTGGCGCGCGAAGCTCGATCCTGGCGCGATGGATCTTTCTGCGCGCGCTGGCGCTCATTTACTTTTCGGCGTTCTACGCGCTGCTTTTCCAGATCAAAGGATTGATCGGGCCGAAGGGCCTTCTGCCTGCCGGCAACTACCTCCGCGCCGCCGCGCAGTATTTCGGTTCGACCCGGCTGTGGCACGTGCCCACGCTGTTCTGGATTTCGGCGAGTTCGAGTGCGATGATGCTGGTGGTCTGGATCGGGATCGTCGCATCACTGGTTGCGTTCCTGAACGTCTGGCCGCGGCTCAGCTTTTCCGTGTGCTTTGTATGTTTTCTTTCCTTCGTCACCGCGGCGCAGGATTTCTCCGGCTATCAATCCGACGGCATGCTGCTGGAGGCGGGATTCATTGCGCTGTTCTTTGCGCCCCGTGGATTATGGCCGGGATTTGCGCTGGCCAATCCGCCATCGCGCGCCAGCTTGTGGCTTTTGCGATGGGAGTGGTTCCGCATTTATTTCGAGTCGGGACTGGTGAAATTGCTCAGCGGCGATCCCGAGTGGCGCCATCTGACCGCGATGGACGAGTATTACCAGAACGGCCCGCTGCCCACCTGGATCGGTTGGTACGTGCAGCATTTGCCGCACTGGTTCCAGGCCGCAACCGTAGTGCTTACGCTGGGGATGGAGCTGGTGTTGGCGTTCATGCTTTTCTTCCCGCGGCGCGTGCGCCTCATTTGCTTCTTCATCGTTACACCGTGGGAAATCGTCGTCATTCTCACCGGCAATTATGCTTTCCTAAACTACATTGTGCTGGCGCTCGGTTTTTTGCTGCTGGACGATGTTTACCTGCGGCGCGTATTTCCGGCGCGGTTCCGGCCGGGGCTGGATGCTGACGTGCGGGCCGATACTAGTGTCCGCGCGGGCGCGCTTCGCCGCGGACTTCATGCAGCCGGAGTCATTGTCTCGGCGCTGCTGCTGACGTGGATCGGTTACAACACCACCGCTGAGCTTGCGGACATTTCCGGGGCGCGTTTTTTGCCGCTGGCGCCCGCCGCGGTTCTGGACCCGTTTCGCATCTCCAACCAGTACGGCCTGTTTGCGGTGATGACGCGCGGCCGCTACGAGATCGAGTTCCAGGGCTCAAACGACGGCCAAAACTGGACGCCGTATCTGTTCGCGCATAAGCCGCAGGCCTTGAACGATGCGCCAGGCATTTACGCGCCCTATCAGCCGCGTTTCGATTGGAACCTTTGGTTCGCATCTCTCGGCGACTGGCAGCAGAACAACTTTGTGCCAATCACCGAGGAGCGATTGCTCGAGAACGACCGCGATGTCGTTGGGCTATTCCGCAGCGATCCGTTCGGCGATGCGCCGCCGCGGCAGGTGCGCGCCGTACTGTGGCAGTATTGGTTTACGAGCATGGCGGAGAAGCGGCAAACCGGCAACTGGTGGAAGCGCAGCTTCATGGGCCTGTACGCGCCGGCGATCGAGCGCGATGCGGACGGCCGATTTGAGGTGGCCGCGCCGGCCGATGAACTCCCGGAGCACAATTGATGGCGAGCATCGGCGGCCGAATCCGGCGCGCAAACGTGATTGGCGCGGGACCGAACGGCCTGGCCGCGGCCGTCACGCTGGCCCAGGCGGGACTTGCCGTGGAAGTGTTCGAGGCGGAGACGCAGCCCGGCGGCGCGGCGCGCACCATGGAACTTACGCTGCCGGGATTCCACCACGATTTTGGTTCCTCGGTGTATCCCATGGGCGCGGGCTCGCCGTTCTTCCGCGCGTTGCCGCTGGCGGAGTTGGGACTGGAATGGATCCATGGCGATGCCTGCGCGGCGCACCCGCTGGACGATGGAACCGCGGTCTCGCTGGAGCGCGCGCCGAAGGACCAGGCGCGCGAGCTGGGCGAAGACGGCCCCGCATGGAACGATCTGATGCGGCCAACGGCCGAGCGCTGGTGGGATTTCGCCGCTGACGCTTTGCAGCCGCCGTTGCATGTTCCCGCGCATCCGTTCTTGATGGCGCGCTTTGGCCTGCGTGCGGTTCAACCTGCCGCCATGCTGACGAAACGGTTCCGCGGTGAGCGTGCCAAAGCGCTTTTCGCCGGGCTCGCAGGGCACTCGTTGCTGGGATTCGATCAGCCGATGAGCTCCGCCGTTGGACTCATCTTTGGAATTACGGCGATTGCCGTAGGCTGGCCTGTGGCCAGGGGCGGCGCGCAATCCATTTCCAATGCGCTCATCCGCCGGCTTGAACAATTTGGCGGAGTGGTGCACTCGTCGCGACGCATCCGCTCGCTGGACGAATTGGACACGCGCAGCGCCATCACTCTGTGCGACGTGACTGCGCGGCAACTTCTCGCCATTGCCGGCTCGCGTCTGTCGCCCGCGTATCGCCGCGCATTGGGGCGTTTTCGTTTTGGTCCCGGGGCATTCAAAATCGACTACGCGCTTTCCGCGCCGATTCCGTGGAAAGCCGCCGCATGCCGCCGCGCCATGACCGTGCACGTGGGCGGCACATTTGGCGAGATCGCAGAAGCCGAGCACGCAGTTTCGAAGGGCCGGCAAGCTGCGCGGCCGTTCCTGCTGGTGACGCAGCCGTCTCTTTTCGATTCGTCGCGCGCGCCCTCCGGCAAGCACACCGCCTGGGCCTACTGCCATGTTCCCCACGGCGCCAATGAGGATCGCACCCAGGCAATCGAGGCGCAGATCGAGCGCTTCGCCCCCGGTTTCCGCGATTGCGTGCTGGCGCGGCGCGCGTGGTCGCCCGCGGATTTGGAATCGATGGACGCAAACCTGTGCGGCGGGGACGTCAACGCCGGCGCGTTCAACATGAAGCAGGTGTTTTTCCGGCCCAGCCTGCGCGCCTCTCGCACCGGAACTCCCGGGCTGTATCTCTGTTCCGCGTCCACTCCGCCGGGCGGCGGCGTGCATGGGATGTGCGGGTATAACGCCGCTCGCGCGGCGCTTCACGATCTGCGAATGGATTAAGCAGCTAACAGGCGCAGCACGTGATTCACGATGATCAGGTCCTCCGCCGGCGGGATCACGCGCACAACAACGCGCGAGTCATCCGCGGAGATAGTCGCTTCTCCGCGCACGTTGTTGCGATCGGCATCCAGGCGAATTCCCAGCGCGCCCAGCCCCGCGCAAACTTCGGCGCGCGTGGCAATATCGTTTTCGCCAATGCCGCCGGTGAACACCAGCATGTCCAGCCCATCAAGCTCCACAAAGTAACTTCCCACCCATTTCTGGATGGTCCATACGAACTTGTCCACCGACAGGCGCGCCTTGGCATTGCCCGCCTGGATCGCTTCGCGCAGATCGCGCATGTCGTTGGAGAGCTCGCTTACGCCCAGCAGGCCGGCCTTCTTGCTGGCAACAGCCTCCAGCTTGTCGGCAGCGGCCGCGGCATTGCTTTCGGTTTCCGCAATCTTGCGCAGGATGAACAGCAGCACGCCGGGATCGATGTCGCCCGTGCGTGTGCCGCTGATGATGCCGCCCGTGGGTGTGAGTCCCATCGACGTATCCAGGCAGCGTCCGTTGCGGATGGCCGTGATGGACGCGCCGTTGCCCAGGTGCGCCACCACCAGCTTCTCCGGCACGTTCGACCCGAGCTGGTAGACGATCGACTCGTAGGAGATTCCATGCGCGCCGAAACGCCGTACGCCCATCGCCGAGTATTCCGCCGGGATGGGCATTTGCTGCACCACCTGTGACATGGTGCGATGGAAGTAGGAATCGAGGCAGACGAAGTTGGGGACGCCGGGAAACAGCTCCAGGGCCTGCCGCATGATGTAGACGGCGATGGGCGTGTGCAGCGGCGCAAACGCGGTGTAGCGCTCCATCTCGTCGATCAGCTCCGGCGTGATCAGCTGGTTTTCGAGCACCGTGGGCCCGCCGCACACCATTCGGTGTCCGATGGCCGCCGGCGCAGGGAAATCGTCGCGGCGGAGCGCGTCGGCAACCAGCCTGAAAGCCACCGCGCGCGTAGGCAGCGCCGGCGTCTGGTCCACCAGCTTGCGGCCTGTCGCATCCTTGATCCAGAACTTTCCCAGATCAGTGCCGATGCCATCCACTGCGCCTTCAAAGAGGCGGTCGCGCTGGTCGCCGCCGGCTTCGTAAATGGCGAATTTGATAGAAGAAGAACCGCTATTCAAAACCAGAACAGGCAGAGATGACATCAAATATTGCCTCGGACTCGAGTAGAGTCAAAAAAAGCTAAAAGCACGTTCAGCAAAAACTTTTACCGCGTCACAGGCCAGCGCCAGTCCTTCACGTCGGGCAGGTCGTCGCCATGTTCCGTCACATAGAGCTTGTGGCGCTGGATCTGTTCTGAATACCACTGCCGCGCTGCCTCGGCCTGCGCCGCCAGCCGCGGAACTCGCGCGATCGCATCCAGGGTCAATTGGAAACGGTCAATATTGTTGAGCACGCACATGTCGAACGGCGTGGTGGTGGTGCCTTCCTCTTTGTAACCGCGCACGTGGATGTTGTCGTGATTGCGCCGGCGATAAGTAAGGCGGTGAATGGCGTAAGGGTAGCCGTGGAATGCGAAGATCACAGGCTTGTCTTTGGTAAAGATCTCGTCGAATTCCTCGTCGCCCAGGCCATGCGGATGTTCCGATTGCGGCTGTAGCGCCATCAGGTCCACCACGTTGACCACACGAATGCGGATGTCCGGAACCCGCTCGCGCAGCAGCGTCACCGCGGCCAGCGCCTCCATGGTCGGGACGTCACCGCAGCAGGCCATCACCACATCCGGCTCGCCCCCCTCGTCGGTCGAAGCCCATTTCCAAACCCCCACGCCCGCAGTGCAATGGCTGATGGCTTCCTCCATCGGCAGCCACTGCGGCGCCGGCTGCTTGCCGGCTACGATCAGGTTGATGTAGTTGTGGCTGCGCAGGCAATGGTCGGCCACGGAGAGCAGCGTGTTGGCGTCCGGCGGCAGGTAGATCCGCACCACGTCGGCCTTCTTGTTCAGCAGATGGTCGATGAATCCCGGATCCTGGTGGCTGAATCCATTGTGATCCTGCCGCCACACCAGCGAGCTGAGCAGGTAATTGAGCGATGCGATCGGCTTGCGCCACGGAATCTCCCGCGTCACCTTCAGCCATTTGGCGTGCTGGTTCACCATCGAATCAACAATGTGAATGAACGCCTCGTAGCAGGAGAAGAATCCGTGGCGGCCGGTGAGCAGGTAGCCTTCCAGCCAGCCCTGGCACATGTGCTCGCTCAGGATCTCCATCACGCGGCCGGTTTGCGACAGATTTTCGTCCACCGGCAGCGTGGCGAGCTCCCACGTCTTCCCGGTGCCGACGATGACCTCGCCGATTCGGTTGGACGCGGTTTCGTCTGGCCCCACCACACGGAAGTTGCGATTCTCGCGGTTGGCTTCCATCACTCCATGCAGCAGGCTGCCCAGGATGCGCGTCGATTCCTTGTCGATCTGCCCGGGCTTTTCCACCTTCACCGCGTAGTCGCGGAAGTTGGGCACGCGCAGTGGCTTCAGCAGCAGGCCGCCATTGGCGTGCGGGTTCATCCCCATCCGCAGCCGGCCCTTGGGCGCGAGATCGGCTAGTTCGTCTCGGAACTTGCCGCCCTTGTCGAACAGCTCCTCCGGCTTGTAGCTGCGCATCCACTCTTCCAGCAGGCGTATGTGGTCCGGTTTCTCGCGCAACTCGGCAAATGGAACCTGGTGCGCGCGCCACGTGTTCTCCACTGGCTTGCCGTCTACAAACTTCGGCCCGGTCCAACCTTTGGGCGTGCGCAGAATCAGCATGGGCCAGCGCGGCCGCTCCGTGTTTCCATCCACGCGCGCCGCTTTCTGAATCGCCGCGATGCGGTCGAAGATGGTGTCAAACATCGCCGCGGCCTTCTGATGCATGCTGAGCGGGTCGTCGCCTTCCAGCGTGAAAGGCTCATAGCCGTAGCCGCGCATCAGGTCTTCCAGCTCCGCATGCGGAATGCGCGCCAGGATGGTCGGATTGGCGATCTTGTAGCCGTTCAGGTGAAGGATGGGCAGCACCGCACCGTCGGTTACGGGATTCAGAAACTTGTTGGAGTGCCAGCTTGTGGCCAGCGGCCCGGTCTCCGCCTCGCCATCGCCTACCACGCAGCCCACAATCAGGTCGGGATTGTCGAACGCCGCGCCAAAGGCATGCACCAGCGAGTAGCCCAGCTCGCCGCCTTCGTGGATCGATCCCGGCGTCTCCGGCGCCACGTGGCTGGGTATCCCATAGGGCCAGCTGAATTGCCGGAACAGCCGCTTGATTCCGTCACTGTTCTGCTCAATGTGGGGATAGATCTCGGTGTAGGAGCCTTCCAAATACGTGTTGGCCACCAGACCCGGTCCGCCATGTCCCGGCCCGATGACGTAAATCATGTTCAGGTCGCGCTCGCGGATCAGCCGGTTCCAGTGCAGGTAAAGAAAATTCAGCCCCGGCGTCGTTCCCCAGTGGCCCAGCAGCCGCGGCTTCACGTCGTCGAGGGTCAAGGGCCGCTCCAGCAGCGGATTGTCTTTCAGGTAAATCTGGCCGACGGAGAGATAATTGGCGGCGCGCCAATAGGCGTTCATCCGCTGCAATTCCTCGTGGGTCAACGGACCCTCACCGTGAGTCGTGGTCGCGTCGATCGCAGTAGCTTGGCTCATGAGTGCACCTCGCAAGGGGAATTCTGCGCAGACTTCAGGCTAGCAGCGGGGCCGGACTTCTTGGCGTGATTGATGTCACAAGCGGTTTTCAGGTGGCTTTGGCGCGCGGCGCGGCGTGGCCCAGCTTACTTCATCGTATGCAACGGATTCCTCGGCGGTGGTGCTTCCGCATGGGAAAATTGCGTGAATTCGTCCGCGGCGGTCCGCTCCAGCATGGTCTTAATCAGAAAAAACGCTTCAACTTTAGAATCCGCGATTCAAACCCATACCAGAGCACCGTGGCCGCAATCGTGGAGGCGGCAAGGCGCACGCCGACCACCGCCAGGTTCCCAGCCATCCCGTACTTGCCCATGCGCAGGTCAAACCAGCCGTAGTAAATGAAAACCATGACGTGGATCATGTAGAGGCCGTAGCTGATTTTGCCGTAATACGCCAGCGGCCCGCGCCGCAGTGACGCGTTCAGCGGGTTTCGCGCGCCGGTTGAGGCGATCGAAGCCAGCACCGCACCGCCAAAGGCGCAACTCAACGCCGAATCGAGATACGCCGTCCCGGCTGTGATTGTTGCGGCCAGTGAAAAGCCCACCAAGATGCCGCATCCACCCAGCAGGAGCCACGCGCGCCGGCTGAAGGAAAGCGTGTGCAGACCCAGCGCAATCAGGCTGCCCATGGCGATCCCGTCCAGGTGCGTCACCGTATCCGTCGGCGTGATCCAGGCAAAGTGCGTCATTCGGAATATCGGCGAGACCACCAGTGCAGCGGCCAGTACGCCGGCCATCATCCAGGGCTTCTTCAGGAACCGGACGAGAGGGGCCCACAACAAGTAATACTGCTCTTCGATAGCGAGCGACCACGTGGGCCCGATGCCCGGCGGCAGGTTGAGATGGAAAAGATTCTGCACGAAAAAGATGTACGCCCACCATGGCGCGGTGCGGATGGCCAAACCCACCGGCTCGTGAATAAACCAGTCCGCCTTTAGATAGCAGATCGCCAGCGTGAGCACGTAGACCGGCCAGATGCGCAGCGCGCGCCGCCCATAGAAGTTCCGGAAGTAGCGAGGTTTCCCGCGCGACTCCAGCAGGATGGACGTGATCAGGAACCCTGAAAGCACAAAAAACAGGTTGACGCCCGCCCATCCCCACTGCGCCGCGCCGTAGAAAGGCGTCCCAGCCAGCCTCGGCCGCGAGTGGTAAAACACCACTGCCAAAACCGCCAGTCCACGCATGCCCTGCAGCTCGGGAATATAAGAGGGCAGCCACGCGGGGCGCTGCGCCGGAGCTTGGTCGATGGGCTTCAATCTATTCGTTGTGAAATCCGTCCAGGACCCAGCCGGCCACCCACAGGATCGTCCCCAGCCCGGTGGCCGTGGCGCAGATCCAAACGACGGTGAGCAGGATCGGCAATACGATGCCGATCACCTCGGTCGCGTGAAAATACGAGGGCAGAAAGGCATAAACTCCGGCGCCGATGGCACACAGGGCAAAGGCGCTCAGCGCAATGATGACCATCGCGCGCCCCGCGCGCTGCATCCGCCGCGCACCCTCCTTCATGTTCATGCCTGCCTCCTATCCCGCCGCCAGCTGCTTGGCCCGCTCCGTTGCCCGCATCACAGCTTTGATCAGCGTCACGCGCAGCCCGCCCTCTTCGAGCTCCAAGATTCCGTCTACCGTGCATCCCGCCGGCGTGGTCACCGCGTCCTTCAGCAGCGCCGGATGATAGCCCGTCTCCAGCACCATCTTCCCAGCTCCGTACACCGTCTGCGCCGCCAATTGCGTGGCCGTGTCGCGCGGCAGGCCCACCTTCACGCCAGCCTCCGCCAGCGCCTCAATAATGATGTAAATATAAGCCGGGCCCGACGCCGATAACCCTGTCACCGCGTCCATGTGCTTCTCATCCACAACCACCGCGCGGCCCACCGTCTCGAAGATGCGCACCGCCAGCTCCATCTGCTCGGGCTTGACGAACCGCCCCCGGCACAGCCCCGCCGCGCCCGCGCCCAGCGCTGAAGGCGTGTTGGGCATGGCGCGGATCACCGCTATCTCCATCCCCGCCGCCTCTTCAATCGCGCGCGTCTTCACGCTGGCCGCAAACGACACCAGGGTCTTGGCCGGTGTCAGCGCGGGGCGGATCTCCTCAATTAAATCCGGCACCTGGAACGGCTTCACGCCCACCAGGATCAGGTCCGCCTGTTCGGCCGCCGCCCGGTTGTCCGTGCTCACGTCCACGCCCCACTGCGTGCTCAGGGCCAGCGCCCGCTCGGCGTGCGCCACCGTGGCGTGAATCTGTCCCGCGGCAAAAAGGTTCTGCTTCAGGAACGCCTGCAGCAGGATGCCGCCCATCTTTCCCGCGCCCAGCAGCGCAACGGCCACATTGGGCAGTTGCGCGGGCGTCTGGGTCGCCTCAACGGCTATTTCGGCCATGTTGTTCCTTGTTTGGATCCGGATGATTGCTACTGCCTTCAGAATACGCGCCTTGCGCCACGCCCGCCGCCTCAGTCCTGCCGCAACGCGCTCATCGGGCAGTATTCAATCCGGTTGCGCCCGTTCTCCTTGGCCTGGTACAGCGCTCGGTCGGCCGCCTCCACCATCTGCTCCGCAGTTGAGTCCGGCGTCGATTCCCACGTCGTTCCGCCGATGCTCACCGTAACCGGCCGCTTTAGCGCCGGGTGCGCGTCTTTCTCCCACAGCGCTCGCTGCATCCGCAGCGCCACGTTGCGCGCGCCGGGCTCGTCGGTTTCCGGCATCAACGCCACAAACTCCTCGCCACCGTAGCGCGCCAGCAGATCGGCCGGCCGATTGAGCACCGCTGAAAGCGTGTGTGCCACCTCGATCAGGCATTCGTCTCCCACCAGGTGGCCATAGGTGTCGTTCAGGTTCTTGAAGCGGTCAATATCGATCAGGAGCAGCGAAATCGGCAAGTGTGTCCGCAGCGCGCGCCGCCATTCCGTCACCAGTCGCTGGTCAAAGCATCGCCGGTTTGCGACTCCGGTCAGCCCGTCCAGCATCGCCAGGTCTTCCAGCCGGTCCCGCGCTTTTTCCAGCTCCGCCTGCGACTGCACAAACTGGTTCTGCAGCACCGCCGATCGCACGCCGTACACCAGGAACGATGCCACAATGAAGCTGGTGGCCAATGCAAAGTGCTGCCGGATCACCAGCAGGCTCAGCCCTGCCAGCGCCAGGCCCAGCAGCACCGGCCGGCCGTGATCCACCATCACCATGAAGGGCCGGCGCGACGGCCGATCCTCCAATTCCGTGCTCTCCGGCCGTGGAAACGCGGCGGCAACCACAAAAATGCAGAACGGCACATCCGTCAGCACATCCCACACGCCCGCGTCGTTGTACTTCACCACCAGGTAGTTGTAAATGGGCTGCAAAAGCGCCGTCGCGACCAGGTAGACTGCCAGAACCCGGTAGAACCACTGCTCGCGCGACCTCCACGGACTTGCCACCCATCGCGCCAGTCCCAGAACTGCCAGCGCGATTGCTTCAATGGCAAACAGCCACACCATCTTCTCCACCGGGATGGGCAGCGCCGTTGCCCGCGAGAACGGCAAGATTCCGAACACCGCCAGGTAGGTGAGCCACCCCACCGCCGCCGCCTGGGCCACATCCAACCAAAAGAACAGCGAGAAAAGCCGCGTATCATCCGGCGATGAAATGGACAGCAGAAAAGGCACGCCAGAGAAGAAGTAGAAGAAATCGTCCCATGACGCGATCGTGGTGGGGCCATGGACGACCAGGTCGATATACGCGGAGAATACGATGGCAACGGAATACAGCAGAAATCCCGCCGAGACCAGCATCCAACTCCGGCGCTTGCGCTGCGAGCCTGTCCTGGCACGCCGCACGCACACCACCGCCGCCCATGTGGAGCAGATCAGAAAGACCGTATAGGACACCGGGTCGTTTGCATGCGGAAACGCAGCATTCAGGCACGCATGGACGCACATCAGAGCCGCGGCGGCGATAGCCGTCAGCGCCGGCTTGGGTTCATACCATTTCACATCCAGCATCCCCGGGGAACGAAGTACGGCAAGATGGGTTCAACCGGAACCCGTGAACTGTTCACAACGATAAAGTTGGGGGACCTTCATCGTCGCAGGGCCCAAGCGGCAGTTTTACTGCCTGCTTTCAATCCAAGTCTGAATCCGTGCGTCCAGCATATCAAGCGGCATGGCGCCCGCATCCACAATTTCGTCGTGGAAATCGCGAATATTAAACCGGCTGCCCAGCGCCTTCCGCGCCCGCAGCGCGCCCAGGCGCCCTTATCCCTTGTCCCTGTCTTTCTACTTCTGGCTTGCAATCCACGCCGTCACCCGCGCATCCAGCATGTCCAGCGGCATCGCGCCCGCATCCACCACCTGGTCGTGGAATGCGCGGATGTCGAACTTCCGGCCCAGCTCCGTCTTCGCCCGGTCGCGCAGCTCCAGGATCTTCAACTGCCCGATTTTGTAGGCCAGGGCCTGGCTCGGCCACGCGATGTAGCGGTCCACCTCGGATTGAACGTCGGTTTCGTCAATCGCCGAGTGCTCGTGGAAGTAATCCACCATCTGCTGCCGCGACCAGTGCTCGGAGTGCACGCCCGTATCCACCACCAGCCGGATCGCCCGCCAGATATCCCCCTCCAACCGCCCATAATCCGAGTACGGATCCTGATAGAACCCCACATCCTTGCCCAGCCGCTCGGCATACAGCCCCCATCCCTCTGTGTATGCCGTGAAGTCTTCGTACTTTCTGAAAATGGGAACGCCGGTCAGCTCCTGCGCGATCGAGATCTGCAGGTGGTGCCCCGGAAGCCCTTCGTGGTACGCAATCGCCTCCACGTCGTCCAGGTTCCGGCTGGTCGCGTCGTAAGTGTCGATGAAGAGACTGCCCGGTCGGCTCCCATCCGGCGAGCCCGGCTGATAGTAAGCAGTGGAGGAAGTCTTCTCCATGTACGCCGGCACGGCAACCACCTCAAACGGCAATTTCGGCAGCGTCCCGAACAGTTGCGGCAGCTTGGCCTTCATCGGTCCCAGATAACCGCGGTACGCGTCCAGCAGCGCCTCGGCCGAGGCCGGATGCAGCTTCGGATTCGTCTTCACGCTGGCCTCGAAGCTCTTCAGGTCGTTGAATCCGAGCTTCTTTGCAATCGCCAGCATCTCCGCCTCGTCCTTGGCCACCTCGTCTTCGCCGATCTTGTGAATCTGGTCGGCGGTCAGGTCGGTAGTCGTGGTCCTCCGGATCAGGTATTGGTAATACTTCGCGCCATCGGGCAGCGCCCAGATCCCCGGCTCCGCCCGCCCCGCCGGCACGTAGCTCACTTCCATGAAGTGCGCCAACCTGCGATAAGCCGGCAGATCTTTCTTTGTGATTACGCCCAGCATCTCCACGCGAATGCGGTCCCGGTCGGCCTGCGAGATCGACGTGGGAAACTTCTTCAACGGCAGCGCCAGCGGCGAATCCTCCGGCTTCTGGTTTGCCAGTTCCTTCACCTGCTCCAGCGCCTTCTCCAGCAGGTATTTCGGAGGCACGCGGTGATCCTCCATGCCGATCTCCATGTTCTCCGTCACCTGGTCGAAGGCGGTGGGAATCTGCCGCAGCCGCGCGATCCAGTCGTCGTAGTCCTTCACGTCATTAAAGCTGAGCTCTGCCACCAGTTGCGGATAGGTGGAATAGATGCCGCCCATCTGCGTCACCGGCATCTCCCATTCCTTGAACTCGGAGCCTTCAATGTCGTCGGCCAGATCGGTCAGCAGCATGTCGTGGCTCATCTTTTCTGAGTCGGTGAATCCCTTGGTGTCGATTGCGCCGATCTTCATCAGAAAATTCTGTTCCTGCTCCAGCCAGTCATTCACCGCCTTCACGGAGTAATCCGAAATCTTGTCGTTGAAGCGCTTGTCGCCGATCGTGGAGGCGAACTCGGGTTCGCGCTCCAGCAGAGCGTCCCAATATTGCTGGAAATACGCGTTCATTGCGTCGCGCCGTTCGGCCACCGGCGCGTTGGCCGACGGCGGCCCGGCGGTAAGCTTTTGCGCATTTGCGAACAGGGAACTGCCGGCAACGGTCAACAGCGCAGCAGTCGAAACAAAATGGTGGAAGGAACGCACAGGGAAGTCCTCGCGGGTGAAAAATGCCGTTCCCGTCGAGTGTAGTGGATCAATGCGCGAATGGTCTCAGTGAACCTTGGCCCCAGACGCCAGCGCAAGCTACCGCCCCAGCACCGCTTCGTTGCCCAGGATGCGGTACAGCGTCGACCGGCTGATGCCGAGCTGCATTGCCGTTCGCAGCTTGTTGCCGTGGTTCAGGTCCAGCACGTGCTGCACGTGGCGACGGACTACGTCGTCGAGCGCCAGGCTTCCACCGTAACTTGTGACCAACTGCGGTTCCGGCGTCGCGAATTCGTTCATTTGCGGCAGCGCCAGGTCGCTGGGGCGTATCACGTCGTTGACCGCCTCCAGCAGCGCCGCTTCCAATACGCTGGCCAGTTCCCGCACATTGCCCGGCCACGAGTGCTGCAACAATCGTGCCAGCGCGCCCGGCCCCAAATCCACCTGCCGGTGCTGGTAGCGCGCGCAGATGCGGTCCAGCAGCAACTGCGAAAGCGGCGGAATATCTTCCTTGCGTATGCGTAATGGCGGAACCGCAAACCGCACCGCGGTCAGGCGGAAGGCAAGGTCAGGCATCAGCAGCCCCTGACCCGCCATCTGGCGCAGCGGTACCTGCGACGAAGCTACTAGAAGCACTCGCCCCGACGGCCGATCCTGCAACGCCTTCAACACGCCCAGCAAAAGACCCTGGCCTGGCGGCGCAAGCAGATCCACACGATCAAGGTAAGTGAAACCTGCCAGCGTGGACGCTTCCGCTTCATGCAGCAGCCACTCCCGCGCATCCCGGCGGCGAAACGACTCTCCGGCCAGCGGCGACCGGCTCAACAAATAGCGCGCCAGCGTCTGCTTGCCTACACCTGGTTCCCCCTCAATTGAGGCCAACTGAACGTGCGGCGCGGCCATCTCCGCCTGCAGCAGCAGCTTGCGCCAGGGTGCGCTGACTCCGGCGATGGTCTCAACTTCGAGACCTGGCTCCATCTCCATCGGCATCGGGCGCGCGGAGGGAAGACGCGAAAAGTTTTGCGCGGCATACTGGGTCGCCATCTCTGTTGCCTCGCCTCCGTGGCTTGAATCTGTGCAAACTGGCCAACACGTGGTTCATCGGCGGGCAGCTCAAAAACATGAACCCGGCCGGGGCGCGCGCGTTGCGGCCCGTCCTTATTTTTTATCCCTTATCCCTGCCTCTACCACGCGCCCTCAATGCGGAATGCGGCCAGATCGGCGGTTTCGGACTCCTGCAGGTGGTGCTCGATCAGGCTATCCACGCGGCTGCCGCGCGGGCCGCGACGGAGGCTGGTGCGAAGTTCGTCCAGGTCCCCGGCATCGCCGGCGGCGACCACTTCTACGTCACCCTCCTCGGTGTTGCGTACCCAGCCGCGCAGGCCAAGCTCACTGGCTTCGCGCTGGACGAACCAGCGGAAGCCGACTCCCTGAACACGGCCGCGGACCAGAAAGTGAAGCACCATGGAATCAGTTTGCCAGATGCGGGCCAACCAGGGGCAGTGCCGGATTCCCGAAAAGGACCCGCGCCCGAGATCATCCCATTGATGGATGGTGAACTCCGCCGTTGGGTTCAAGACAGGCGCCCTTTGGGCCGATACTCTGAGCATGTCTCTTGGATAGCCTGCTCATCACTGGCTATTGTGACTCTTCAGGGTGGCGCCGGGATGGCCGGTCGCCACCCTTTCCTTTTTCGCGCCGCCATTCGCTCCGCCGCTTCACCAGCGCTTGCGTTCCGACTTTGGGGCCGGCAGCATCCCTTCACGCATGCGGGTTCTGCGCACCGAGCGCTGTTTCCAGCCGATCCAGGAGCGGACGCTGGGCGGGAAAGATCTTCTCGCGCGCCTCGGCGATGGCGAACCACGCGCCGCGATCGATTTCCGGAATCTCCATCGTGCGGCCGGTGCGCGGCGGCCACTCCACCTGGCATGTGTTGCTGACCAACCGCGCGGGGTCGCAATCGCCCTCGAAGGCCCACGCGGTGACAATTTTGCCCGAGGCTTGCGTGATCTCGCCAAGAAGGAGGAATCTGCCTTCAACGGGAAAACCGGTCTCCTCCTGGAACTCCCGGCGCGCGGCGGCCAGGGGTTCCTCGCCGGGTTCGTACTCGCCCTTGGGAATCGTCCATGCGCCCAGGTCCTTTTTGCGCCAGAAGGGACCGCCAGGGTGCACGAGAAAGACCTCCAGCGGGCTGGAGCGGCGAAACATGAGAAGTCCTGCGCTGTGTTTGGGCATAACGTTCGAGCGTCCCTGCAGATTTTACCCGGGCAGAGAGGCGCCCAGGATTGCAACTGGCTTCCTTTTTTCAACGGAGAGAAACCGTGGCCTGCGAGCCGTCGTAGGTCAGCTCCTTGTCAACGTGTTCTGCGATCTGCGGGCCGGCGCCGACGCCCTCCCGCACGAGGACAACGCGGAATTGGCGCGATGCGGGCATTCCGGGATAGCTGCCCTGGCGCGCGCCAATGGTGAGCGTGCGCGAGGCGTCGTCCCAGTGCAGCGCTACGGTGGCGTGCTCGCCTTTCTCGTAGTCGTAGGAGTCGCCTGCGTCGTTGTAGAGGGTGAAGTCGGCATCCGCGCCGGGATAGATGCGCAGCGTGAGGGGCGCATCGGGCGATTCCATGGCGTATTCGCGCTCCGGGCCGAGCGGCAAAATGGAGCCTGCCTTGATAAAGAGCGGAATGCGATTGAGCGGCGCCTGGGCGAGGATTTTCTGATCGCCCACCCAGCGGCGACCGGTCCAGAAGTCGTACCACCCCGGCGCGGGCGGCAGGTAGCCGCGGCGGGTGACGACGCCCTGCTCGTCTACGGGGAGAACCAGAATCGATGGCCCGAAAAGGTATTCGTCGCCGATGTCGCGGACCTTTTCATTCGTGCGCCAGCCCATCACCAGCGGACGCATGATGGTGTAGTCGTCGTGGGTGACGCGCCAGGCCAGCGAGTAGATGTAAGGCAGCATGCGGTAGCGCAGCTTGTCGTACTCAATCAGCGTGGGAACCTGCGGGCCATACGAGAAGATCTCATTCGTGTTGTTGGAGCGGTGGCCATGTGTACGCATGATGGGACAGAAGGTGCCGAACTCATACCAGCGCGTGTAGAGCTCCTGGTAAGCAGGGTCGAGCGTGCTGCGCTCGTACGGCCAGCCGTAGCCGGCGATGTCGGTGGTCCAGTAGGGAATGCCGGATAGCTCAAAGTTTAGGCCGGCCGGGATCTGATGCTGGAAGGTGCGAAACGTGCCGGTCACGTCGCCCGACCACACCGTTGTAGCGTTGCGCTGCTGGCCGGCGAACGCCGAGCGCGTCAAGATGAAGACGCGTTTGCGGTCCGTAGTTGCGCGCCAATGCTCGTACACGCCGCCGGTGTGCATCAGCGGATACACATTGGTGTAGCGCGCCCCATTGCCGAAATAGAGCTGCGCGCTGTCAAGTGTCGCGTCGCTTGATCCGTCGCAGCACTCCGGCTCGGAACTGTCGAGCCAGAAGCCGTCCCATCCCTGCGCGAACATTTTGCCCATGAGCAGATTCCAGTACTCGTCGCGGGCCTTCGGGTTGGTCGCATCGTAGATGGTGATCTTGGGGATGGTCAGCCCCTCGGCCTTCATCTTCTGGTACGTCTCCGATTTCGGATCGAGCATGGCCCAGACGGAAATGATGGCGTGGAAGTGCTCGTCGTGGAGCTTCTGAATCGCGCCGGGCACGTCGGGATATGGCTTCAGATACTCTTCGTTGAAGATGGGATCGCCCTGGACCTTCCACCAGAACCAGTCCTGCACGATCAAGTCGAGAGGAACATGGTGGTCGCGGTACTCCTGGCCCACGTCGAGTAGTTCCTTTGCCGACTTGTAGCGGTCCTTCGACTGCACAAAACCATAAGCCCACTTGCCGAACAGCGGCGCATGGCCGGTCAGGTCGCGGTACTCGTGGATGATCTGGTCGAACTCGGGTCCGTAAAGGAAGTAGTAATCGATGGCGTCGGCGGCCATGGCGCTGAGCGTCATCTCGGTGGGGAAGCGGTTGTCGAACCAGGAGTGCGAGGCCGTGTTCCACAGGATGCCGTATCCATTGGTGGAGAGCAGCAGCGGCAGCGCAACGTCTGTGTTGGCCTGCGCCAGTTCCACCACGTTGCCGCGATAGTTGAACACTCCGCTCTGGTGCTGGCCCAGGCCGTAGAAGCCTTCTGATGGGCCGATGAAGAAGCGAGTCTTGGTGTTGTAGACGTTCTCACCGTTGACAACGGCGGCCGTGTACACGCGCGAGGCCGCGGCGGGCCAGTCCGTGCCGTTGGGACCTCGACGATCCATCTCGGCCAGCAGGGTTGTCCCGTCGGGGCCGTGGAAGCTGAGTGTGCCTCCGTGAAACTGAATCGTCACCTTCACCTCCGGCGTGCTCACCGTGGCCTGTTTGTCGTTCTCGGTGAAGTCGAATGGCGCGGGCGTGCAGGTCTGCACAATCCACGGCTCATGGGGCGACGCCGCCTTGGGATCGCCAGGCCCGGCAACAATGTGAATCACGCCGGAATCGCAGACGCTCACGTGGACCGTGTCCGTGCCGTTGCTGGCAGCCATGCCCGCGGCGTCGCGAGTTACGGTGTAAGGCTTGAGCTCAGCCGCAACTGCCGTGGACGCAAACGTGAACGTGGCAACTAGGGAAGCAAAAACAAGTCTGGCGCTGAATCGATGCATGGCAAGCTCCGAGAGTTTGAGCCGGAAAGTCGGCTCGGGGTGTTCGCTGCTGTAACCGTTTTCCGGCAACCATCATACCCCAGAGCCGGTATGTCACAATGGCATTCTCCGGGAGGTTCAGGTGAACAAGCGATACAAGAGTGGTGCGCGCATGGCGCGCTGGACGGTTGCCGCGTCGTTGCTGGCGGGATTGCTCTGCGCTGCGAACACGGCGGGAGCGCAGGCGGGCTTCACCATCGAGCAGGCGCTGAGCGCGCCGTTCTGCTCCGAGTTGACCGCCGCTCCGGCTGGTCGCAAGCTGGCGTGGGTGGCCAATATCGATGGCCGGCGCAACATCTGGATCGCCGAACCCGCCGGCAGCGGATTCTCCTCGCGCCAGTTGACGCACTACGCCGACGACGATGGCCAGGAGTTGAGCGGACTTGCGTGGCTGCCCGATGCAAGCGCCATCGTGTACACGCGCGGCAGCTCGGCCCAAGGAGACGGACACCCGGTGCCGAATCCGGCATGGTTTCCGATGGGCGCAAAACAACAAGTGTGGATCGTGGACCTGGCCGGCACCGAATCGACATTGGCCCCGCGTCTGCTGGGTGAAGGTCACAACCCCGCGGTCTCGCCCGACGGCAAAACCGTTGCCTATATCGACAAGAGCCAGGTGTGGACCGCGAGCCTGGCCCCCAACGATGCCAAGCCGGAGCAGTTGCTTGTAACCCGCGGCACCGCGCGCAACTTGCGCTGGTCGCCGGACGGCGCGCGGCTCGCATTCGTAAGCGATCGCGAGGATCACAGCTTCGTCGCAGTGTACTTCTTCGCCGACAAGGCAGTCGATTATCTTGACCCCTCCACTGATCTCGACCAGTCCCCGGTATGGTCGCCGGATTCGAAACGCATCGCCTTCCTGCGCATTCCCGGCGACAAAAATGCGCTCCTCTTTGTGCCCCACCGCACGGCGCTGCCGTGGTCCATCCGCATTGCCGACGTGACCACCGGCGTGGGCCGCGAAATCTGGAAGACCGAGGAAGGTGTGGGCAGCGCCTATCGCGAAACCGACTCCGAGGATCAACTGCACTGGGCCGCCGGCGACCGCATTGTGTTTCCGTGGGAGGCACCGAACGGCTGGCTGCGCCTGTGGGCTGGCCCCGCATCGGGAGGCGCAGGCAAGCTGCTCACGCCCGGCGATGGCTTTGAAGTGGAACACGTCTCCATGAGCCGCGACGGCAAGACTCTGGTGCTCGATTCAAACCAGGGCGACATCGACCGCCGCCATGTGTGGCGCGTGACCTTCGATGGCCACGGCGGCTTCACCCCGGCACAGGCCGTCACCAGCGGCGACGGAATCGAGACCCAGCCCGCGGTCGCCAGCGACGGGACAATTGCCGTGCTCCGCTCCGACGCTCACGTGCCCATGCGCGCCGAAATCGTGGACAACGGCAAGCTCACCGATCTCGCGCCGCAGGCAATTCCTTCAACCTTCCCCGCCGATCAGCTCGTCGCGCCGCAACAAGTCATTTTCTCTGCCGCTGACGGCATGAAGATCCACGGCCAGCTCTTCCTGCCGCGCGACCTGAAGCCCGGCGAGCGCCGTCCCGCGGCCGTCTTCTTTCACGGCGGCAGCCAACGCCAGATGCTCCTCGGCTGGCATTACATGGAGTACTACTCAAACGCCTACGCCATGAACCAGTACCTGGCCAGCAAGGGCTACATCGTCCTCAGCGTCAATTACCGCAGCGGCATCGGCTATGGGCTCAACTTCCGCGAAGCGCTCAACTACGGCGCGGATGGCGCCAGCGAGTTCAACGACGTGATGGGCGCGGGCTTGTACCTGCGCAGCCGCCCTGACGTGGACGGCGCAAAAATCGCCGCGTGGGGCGGCAGCTACGGCGGTTATCTCACCGCGCTGGCCCTGGCGCGCGCCTCCGGTCTCTATGCCGCCGGCGTTGACATGCACGGCGTGCACGACTGGAACCTGGAGCTGCCCACCTTCGCCCCCAGCTACGATCCGCAGGCGCGTGCGGACATCGCGCGGCTGGCGTTCGAGTCCTCGCCCATCGCTTCCATAAAAACCTGGCGCTCGCCGGTGCTCTTGATCCAGGGCGACGACGACCGCAACGTCCCATTTGCCGAGACCGTGCAACTGGCCGAGGCGCTGCGCCGTCAGCACGTCGAGTTCGAGGAATTGGTGTTTCCCGACGAGATTCACGATTTCCTGCTGCGCCGCGACTGGGCGCAAGCGTACGCGGCCGGCGCGGATTTCCTGGACCGCAAACTGGGATGGCGCAACGGAGGCGCAACCGCAACGGGCCGGTAAAGTTGCCGCGGAGATTGTGCTGCGGCCCGGATCGGGCGCATACTTCGTCTAAACAGAAGGCGGGACGTGGCACGCGCCCCGCTCAGGTTCTGTAAATCAAGGAGCTTCCCCATGCCCGCAACAGCCCCGCTCCCCCTCACTCTGGGGGAGCTGCGCGCCAGTCACCTGTTCTCTGAAGCCCGCCTCAAGCGCCGCAGCATCAAGGACGAGATGCGCGCCAACTTGATGGCACGCCTCAAGGCGCGGGAAACCGTCTTCCCCGGGATTGTCGGCTTCGATGACACCGTGATTCCCCAGATCGAGAACGCCATCCTGTCACGCCAGAATTTCATCCTGTTGGGCTTGCGCGGCCAGGCCAAGAGCCGCATCCTGCGCGCGCTCACCGCACTGCTGGACGAGAAGCTGCCCTACATTGCCGGTTGCGAAATTCGCGACAACCCTTACCAGCCGATTTGCCGGCGCTGTCGCGAGTTGGTGCGCGAGCGCGGCGATTCCATTCCGATTGCCTGGCTCGATCGCGCCGCGCGCTACGTGGAGAAGCTGGCCACGCCCGATGTAACCGTGGCCGATCTTATCGGAGACCTCGATCCCATCAAGGCCGCGCGCGGTGGCGAAGATCTTTCGAGCGAACTCACCATGCACTATGGCCTCCTGCCCCGCGCCAATCGCGGCATCTTCGCCATCAACGAGCTGCCCGATCTTGCCGGCAAAATCCAGGTGGCGCTGTTCAACATCATGCAGGAGGGCGACGTCCAGATCAAAGGCTATCCCGTGCGCCTTGAGCTCGATGTCGCGCTCGTGTTCAGCGCCAACCCGGAGGACTACACCGCGCGCGGCAAAATTGTAACCCCGCTCAAAGACCGCATCGGCTCGGAGATTCGCACCCATTATCCGGAGACCCTGGAAGAAGGCATGGCCATCACCGCGCAGGAGGCGTGGGCAGAGCGCGGCCACACAAAGATTGATGTTCCCAAGTACGTGCGCGAGATCGTGGAGCAGGTCGCCTTCACTGCCCGCGAAGACAAGAAGGTAGACAAACGCAGCGGCGTCAGCCAGCGCCTGCCCATCTCCACCATGGAGCTGGTCATCTCTAACGCCGAGCGCCGCGCGCTCGTCAATGGCGAGCCGCTGGTGGTGCCGCGCGTCAGTGACATCCACGCGGCCGCGCCGGGAATCAGCGGCAAGCTCGAACTCGAATACGAAGGCGAGATGCGCGGCGCCGACACGGTGGTCGAAGACCTGATCCGCACTGCCGTGGGCAAAATCTACGACTGTTGCTTTGAAGGCGTCGAAACCGACCAGATCGAGATGTGGTTCAACCTGGGCGGTACGGTCAAGCTGGATGATACGCAGCCGGCGCAGGCGGCATTGGCCGAGCTGAAACAAATTCAGGGGCTCATGGAGCGGCTCGCGCCTGCCGGCGTCAAATCGTCTGACTCTGCGCCGAAGCTGGTGGCTGCGGCTGAGTTTCTGCTTGAGGGGCTGGTAGCGCACCGCAAGCTGAGCCGCAGTGAGGAGCACGGATTTGCCGCCGCCGAGCATCCCAAACGCAAGGAAGAACGCCGCAGCGTGGAAATGGAATACGAAGAATGGCAGCAGCAGAACCGGCGTGGGCGCCGGGGAGGCGGTTTCAATTGAGACAGTGCGGCCAAAATCGCGCCGTAGGCGCAATGGTTGTTAGCCCCGCGCTTCAGCGTGGGGAAGAGGGAGTCCAAATAACGGCGGGAGTCCTGTAGGGACGATGGAAGGTCATTCGATCCTGCGAGGCGCCGCCGCAAAAGAGGCTGGCATCCACTCGGGTAATAAGCAGCTATGAAGCGAATCCACTACACCAAATACCGCGGCGACCTGGCCTCCGAGATCGATCTCGAAGACCTGCTTCAGTCGCTCTCCGACTACCTGCTGAGTTCGGGCTTCTACGATCCCTTTGCCTCGTTCCAGGACCTCGACCACACCCTCGACGATCTCCGCGAGGCACTCCGCCGCCTGCTTGAATCCGGCGAATTCCTCGATCCAGAGATGCAGGAGAAGATCGACCAGCTGGCCGCGGAGGGCTCGCTCGACGAGCTCATTAAAAAGCTGCTCGACCGCCTGGAAAAGAATAACTACATCTCGTACGCGCAGCCAGGCCAGCCTGGCGAAATCGGCCAGGCGGCCGGCCCCAACGGCCCCGCTGGCGAAGCGCGCTTCGAAGTCACCGACAAAAGCCTCGACTTCCTCGGCTACAAGACCCTGCGCGATCTGCTCGGCTCGCTCGGCAAATCAAGCTACGGTCGCCACGATACGCGCCACTGGGCTACGGGTATTGAAACCAGCGGAGCATCGCGCCGCTATGAATTCGGCGACACCCTCAACCTCGATACCACCACCACGCTCAAGTCAGCCATCGCCCGCGAAGGCCTGCACCTGCCGCTTCATTTGGAATATGAAGACCTCCACGTCCACCAATGCGATTATCAGAGCTCCTGCGCCACCGTGGTCATGCTTGATTGCTCGCACTCCATGATCCTCTACGGCGAAGACCGCTTCACCCCGGCCAAACGCGTTGCCATGGCGCTCTCGCATCTCATCCGCACCCAGTATCCCGGCGACTCGCTCTCGCTCGTGCTCTTTCACGACTCTGCCGAGGAGATGCCCGTCTCGCACCTGGCGCGCGTGAAAGTCGGCCCCTGGCACACCAATACTCGCGAGGGCCTTCGCGTGGCTCAGCGCGTGCTCGCCCGCCAGCGCAAAGACATGAAGCAGATCGTGATGATCACCGACGGCAAGCCCTCCGCACTCACCCTGCCCGACGGCCGCATTTACAAGAACCCTTACGGCCTCGACCCCCTGGTGGTCAGCGAGACCCTCGAAGAAGTCGCGCGATGCAAGCGATCGAACATCATGATCAACACCTTCATGCTGGCGCAGGATTACGAGTTGGTCCGCTTTGTCCACAAAGTCTCCGAAATGTGCCGCGGCAAGGCCTACTTCACCAGCCCCGAGACGCTGGGCGAATACCTGCTCATGGATTACATGCAGCACAAGTCACGCATGATTCACTAGAACACCGGCCCAATTCAAAAACCTTTGCAACGAGTTCGCCCCGAACCGCTACGATAGCCAGTGGCGAGCAGCACTGCCGTATCCGCATAGCGAAAACGAGGGCGTTTGCATGGCGGTCGAAAAGAACGTGCCTGTCCCAACCTCTGAAATTCATCCGCGCCTCGTGCCCCACGGCATGATCGTTCCGTTCGTGCTGGTCACTGCGCTCTTTTTTCTCTGGGGCATTCCCAACAACCTCAACGACATCCTGATCCGCCAGTTCATGACATCGTTTGCGGTGTCGCGCTTCCAGGCCGGCCTCGTCCAGTCAGCCTTTTATCTCGGCTACTTCATCCTTGCCACCCCAGCCGCGCTGTTGATGCGCCGCTATGGCTACAAATCCGGATTCATCACCGGCCTGCTGCTCTATGGAACCGGCGCATTTCTTTTCTGGCCCGCCGCGCTGCTTGACCGCTACTCCTTCTTCCTGTTTGCGCTCTTCGTCATCGCCAGCGGATTGGCTTTCCTTGAGACCGCCTCCAACTCCTTCATTGCTCAATTGGGATCGCCGGAGAGCGCCGCGCGCCGCTTGAATCTATCCCAGGCATTCAACCCGCTTGGCTCCATCTCCGCGGCTTTAATCGGCACCGTCTTCATCTTCTCCGGCGTGGAGCTCGACGAAAAACAAATCGCCACCATGAAGGCCCTGCACACCTACTCCGCTTACCTCCGCCAGGAAACCATGCGCGTAGTCGCGCCGTACATGATCATCGGCGCAGTCGTGTTGCTCTGGGCGGTTCTCATCGCCATCACCCGCTTTCCCAAGGTCGCCGGCGAACACCTTCACCAGGGCGAAGCCCACGGCAGCTACCGCGAGTTGCTCGCCTATCCCAGCTTTCTCTTTGCCGTCGTCGCCCAGTTCATGTACGTGGGCGCGCAGGTGGGCACGTGGAGCTACTTCATCCAGTACGCGCAGGACGCCACCCATCAGCACGAGAAAATGGCCGGCTACCTGCTCACCGGCACGCTCGCCGCCTTCGGCGTGGGCCGCTTCAGCTCCGCCGCCATCATGCGCTATTTCCGTCCCGATCGCCTCATGGCCCTCTACTGCGCCGCCAATGTCGTACTGGTCGCCGTGGGTGTGCTCTGGCCCGGCTGGATCGGCCTCTGGTCCATCTTCCTCACCAGCTTCTTCATGTCCGTGATGTTCCCCACCATCTTCGCGCTGGGCATCAATGGGCTCGGCCGCAACACCAAGATCGGCGGCTCCATCATCGTCATGTCCATCGTCGGCGGCGCAGTCTTAACACCGCTTATGGGGTGGATCTCGCAGGCCACCCATCGCATCTCCATCGCGTACACCGTGCCGCTCGTAGCGTACGTGGTGGTGGGCGTCTTCTCTCTCGCCTGGCATCGGCTGCGTGAGCGCGGCGACCTGCCGGCCTGATCTAAGTCCGTATCGTAGCCGTCTGCTATTTCCGCGCCACCGCCTCGCGCTCCGGCAACGCCCACTCAAACAGCACTCCGCCGCTGCTTGTCAGCACGTACTGCCGCCCGTCCAGTTCGTAGCTTTCGGGCGAGCTCTGCATTGGCGCTCCCAGGCCCGCATGCCAAAGCGTGCGCCCGGTCGCCGTATCCAGCGCCAGCATGTTTCCGTCCCCGTCGGCAGTGAACGTGAGCCCCGAATCCGTAGTCAGCACGCCCGCGCCGGCCCAGCCCTGCCCCACTTCGTGCTTCCAGCGGATTTTGCCAGTCTGGTAATCGATGGCCTCGATCAAACCCTTGCCCCACACGCTGTAGTCAGCCCCGGCCCAACCGTAGGCGCCATCAGCCGGCTTGGTAAAGTAAAGGCTCCAGCTCGGGTGCGCGTTCACGATAAACAGCCCCGTCTTGGGGTCAAAGCTCGGTGCGCGATAATTCGTCAGGCCGCCTTCATCCGGCGCAATCAGCCGCCCATCCGGCGCAGGATCCTTTTCCGGATTCGGAATCGGACTCCCATTCTTATCCACGCCCAGCGACCAGTTGATGGGCCCGTAGGGGACGGTCAGAAGGCTCTTGCCGGTCACGCGATCCAGCACCACAAAATACCCGTTGCGCGAGGCCTGCATCACCATCTTCCGCCTCCGCCCGCGAAACACTCCGTCCACCAGCACCGGTGTCTCCACCGCATCCCAGTCGTGCGTGTCATGCGGCGAAACCGAAAATCCCCACTTCAGCTTTCCGTTATCCGGATCCACGGCCACAATGGCGCATGTGTAAAGGTTCACGCCCGGTCGCGGGCCGCCATTCAGCACCGGCGTAGGATTGCCCGTGCCCCAATACACCAGGTTCAATTCGGGATCGTACGTGCCCGTCATCCAGGTCATGCCGCCGGTCGGCTCATTCGGCGTTCCCGTTGGCGGCGTTGCATCCCACTGCCATTGCGTCTCGCCCGTTTCTGCATCGAGTGCGCGAAGATATCCCGGAAGATTGTCGCTGTCGCCGGAGACGCCGACGATCACGTGATTCTTCACCACCAGCGGCGCCATCGTCGTCCAGTAACCCTTGTCCGCGTCGGCCACCACCCTGTCCCATCGCACGTGCCCGTCCTTCGCATCCAGCGAGATCAGGTGCGCGTCCGGCGTAGTGAAGTAGAGCCAGCCTTTGTACATGGCCACGCCGCGATGGCCAATATGCTGGCCCTCTGAAGGACGCTCGTAGTGCCAGACGGTGTGCCCTGACCGCGCATCCACAGCCCAGATGTTGTCCGGCACGGTGAAGTAGAGAATCCCGTCCACCAGCAGCGGCGACGACTTGATATCCGCGTCCTGGCCAGTCTGGAACGCCCACGCCAGGGTCAGCCCGCCCACATTGCGCGGCGTAATCTGGGTTAGCGCGCTGTGCCGCCGTCCGGAGTAGTCCCCGTGATACAGCGGCCACGAGTCCGGCGTCGGATGCACCAACTGCGCGCTCTCCAGGTCTTGCGCTGTCATCAAACCGCATGCGCCTGCCAGCACCACAGCGGCCGCCCATCCCGCAATTCTCTTCATCCCCATTCCTGCTCCGAACTCTCTAACTCCGCTAACTCCGCTAGCCTCGCTAACTCTGCTACTTCAACGTCTGCAAATATGCCATCAGGTTGTGCACATCATCATCCGTGTACTTGGGAAACTGCTCCACGTGCGCCACCACCGGCGAATTCACCTTGTAATGCACCAGCCTCGTCGGCCACGAGTGATACACACCGTCTGCGTCGCGCAGACCCACGGTGAATTCATCCCGATACGCCAGTATTCCCGCGTAAGTTTTGCCCGATGCGGTCGTCACCGTCACCGTGCTCTTCGCCCCGCGCGGATAGAGCATCTGCATCTCCAGCTCTAATCCCTGGTAGCGTTTCGCAATCCCGGCCAGGTCTCCACCAGCCGAGTGGCACTTTGCGCAGCCGCCAACGCCGTTGAAGTACTGCTTGCCGGCCTCCACACTGCCCGTCTGCAAATCCGCCACAGCCACTCCGCGCCGCCCGCCCGGATGCTCGGCCGCGGCCTGCACCCGCGCGTGAATAAACGCCACCAGCCCCGCCAGCTCCTGGCTGGAAAATTGGAACGCCGGCATTTTGTTCGCCCCTTGCCGCCCCTCGCGCACCACCGCCGCAATCTTGTCTCCGTCGTGATCGGCCAGCACCAGCTTTGACTGCGTCAGGTCCGGCCCCGATTCGCCGCCCATCGCATCCCGCCCGTGACAGAACGCGCAGTTCTGAAGGAACAGCCCGCGGCCAGGCGCAATCTGGCCCGATTCCTGATCGCTCGCCGCGCTCGCCGCTTGCTCAAGCACCGGCGCCGTGCTCAAAAAGTGCACCAGCGCGGCCAACTCCGCTCCCTCAAGTGTGTCGAACGCCGGCATGTTCTTTCCGCCTTTGTGGATCGACGCGGCAATTTGGTCCGCCGTCATCCTGTGGTTGATCCCCACCAGCGGCGGAATCTCAGGCAGATTCCCCTGTAGCTGCGCTCCGTGGCAAATGGCGCAGTGCTCGGCGTAGGATGCCGCTCCTGCAACGCTTTCAGACTTCGTTGCCAGCTTGGTCGCCGCCCCCGATTCCTGTTGTGCCGCCTTCACCGGCCAGGCGGCGCAGAAGACCATCCCGCTTGCCAGCGCAACCGCGCAAAATCCAGCCCCGATTTCCTTCACCCTCTGTATCCTTCTCTCAGTTTTCTCCGCCGAGTTCTCACTGCACCGCAACCTGCGTGCAGATTTGCCCGGTGCCAGAAATGCTGTCCTCAGGGTAAAACGTCTTCGCGTGCGGAAGAGTTGATCGGTAGTCTACCCGCCCGCCGCGGCAACACGCAAACCTGCTTCGAGCACGGACAAAGGGAAGAGATATTATATCGTGTTACGATATAGATGTGACCATAGCCAGAGAACTACGGCCCGACAATTCCCTAGTTCGCACCCTCGCCGATTTCCGCTTCGAGCTGCGCCGCTTCCTCCTCTTCAGCGAGCAGGCCGCCATGGAAGCGGGCCTCCAGGCGCAACAGCACCAGTTGCTCCTCCAGGTGGCCGGCGCGCCGGAAAACGCTACCGTCACCATCGCCTATGCGGCCCAGCGCCTGGGCCTCAGGCATAACAGCGCCGTCGAGCTGGTGGACCGCAGCGTGCGCGAAGACCTGCTGGAACGCACCGAAGATCCCGCCGACCGCCGCCGCGCAATCCTCCACGTCACCCGCAAGGGAAATCGCGTCCTGGCCAAGCTTTCCGGAGAGCACGCGCGCGAGCTCATTGAGGCAGCGCCCAGCCTGGTGCGAACCCTCCAGCACATTCAACGTCACGCCTCGGCCAAGGCAGAGAGATGAAATCCCGTCCTTCCGCCCTGCGTGACTTCACCGTCGACCGCCGCGTCTGGTTCCTCTCGGCCGTTGCCCTCGTCATCGGCGTCGGCGCCGCCGCGCTTGCCGTCTTTCTCCTGCGCGCCATCGCCTTCTGCACCAACCTGTTTTATTACCACCGTTTCAGCATCGCCATGGTTGGCCCCGCCGGGTCCACCTGGTCGCCGTGGATCATGCCCTGGGTTCCCGTGGTGGGCGGCGTCATCGTCGGGTTCATGGCTCGCTATGGCTCCGACAAAATTCGCGGCCACGGCATCCCTGAAGCCATTGAAGCCATCCTGCTGCGCGGCGCGCGCGTTGAGCCCAAGGTTGCCATCCTCAAGCCCATCTCGGCCGCCATCGCCATCGGTTCCGGCGGACCCTTCGGCGCCGAGCGCCCCATCATCATGACCGGCGGCACCTTCGGTTCCTACATCGCGCAATGGCTCAAGCTCAGTGACAACGAGCGCACCACGCTGCTGGTGGCCGGCGCTGCCGCCGGCATGTCCGCCACCTTTGCCACACCGATCGCCGGCATCCTCATCGCCGTTGAGCTGCTCCTCTTCGAGTGGCGTCCGCGTTCGCTCGTACCCGTGGCCGTGGCCAGCGTGATTGCAGACTTGCTCCGCATTTACTGGCTCGGCCCCGGCCCGCTGTTCCCAGTCGTGCTCAACCACATGCCGCGGCTGGAGCCGCTGATGCTCATCGCCGCTCCCCTCGGTCTGGTCGTCGGCTTGGCTGCCGCATTCCTCAGCCGCCTCATGTACGGCCTTGAAGACCAGTTTGAGAACCTCTCTGTGAAGTTTCACGTTCACTGGATGTGGTGGCCGGCCATCGGAGGCCTCGGCGTCGGCATCGGCGGCATCTTCTTTCCCCGCGGCCTCGGCGTCGGCTATGACAACATCGCCGAACTCCTCCGCGGCAATGCGCCACTGAAGCTGATCCTCGGCATCCTCATCGCCAAATCGCTCATGTGGGCCTTCTCGCTCAGCTCCGGAACCTCCGGCGGCGTGCTCGCGCCGCTGCTAATGATCGGCGCCTCCATTGGCGAAGGCTTCGCGCAGCTCACGCATCTCGGCGGCGAGTCCCAGGCCATCTGGGCCCTCTTGGGCATGGGCGCCATGCTCTCCGGAGCGCTGGGCGTTCCCCTCACTGCCATTCTCTTTTCTCTCGAACTCACCCACGGCTTTTCCGCCCTGCTGCCGCTGGTGCTGGCCTGCACCGCAGCATATCTCGTTACCTCGCTCCTCATGCCGCGCTCCATCCTCACTGAAAAAATCGCCCGCCGCGGCTATCACCTCTCGCGCGAGTACGGCGTCGACCCGCTGGAAACAGTTCTCGTCGCCGAAGTCATGTCGCCCCTGCCGGAAGGCGAGCCAACTCCGGAGGCGCCGTCTGAGGCCTTCGCCTACACCGATCAGACATGCCGCGCCGTCGCCGAGGAGATGGCCACCACCGGCGTGCTGCGCATGAACGTGGTCGATCGCCATACCAACCGCGTCTGCGGAAGTATCGGCGCAGTGGAACTGCTCATCGGCCGCCGCCGTGCAGTCGAGCGCGATTCCGAACGCTCGATCGCCTTCCGCCCGCCCCTAAGCGATCGCACGCAAGCCAACGCCGAACGCACCACGGTGTGATCCTCCGCATGCTTAGAGCACGCTTCACCGTTGCGCCCCCGAACCATGCGTGATTACACTGCTCCCGCAAGCCGGTTCAGGGCCGGCCGGTTTTCTGTTCCCTGATCCCTATTCCCTACTCCCTGCTTTTAAGGAGCTTCCGTGCGCATCTCTCGCAATGCCTTCGCCGCGTTCTGCGTTTCGTCTTTCGCTTTCTTTGCCTTCGCCGTAACTCTCTGTGCCCAGGTCACCACGCGCGATGAAATGCCCCCGCCGCCGCACGCGAAGACCATCCATCTCAAGCATGTGCTGGTCATCGGCCAGACCAAAGGCTGGGAGCACGACTCCATCTCCGCCTGCATGACCGCGATCTTCGATATGGGCCAGCAGTCCGGCCTCTGGGATGCCGAGCTGCGCACCGATACCGAGCTCCTCACCAAAAAATCCCTCGGCCAGCGCAACGCCAAAAACCTGAATTACTTTGACGCCATCGTCTTCTGCAGCACCACCGGCGAACTCGATATGGACGCGAGCCAGAAGGCCGACATGATCTCGGCCATTCACGACGACGGCAAAGGCTTTGTCGGTATTCACGCCGCGCTCGATACCAACTACACCTGGCCCGAATACGGTGACATGATCGGCGGCTGGTTCGACCAGCACCCTTGGTTCACCTTCCAGGCGCCCATCATCAATGAGGATCCCACCTTCCCCGCCGTCCGTCACTTCCCCCACGAATTTGTGAAGTACGACGAGATCTATCAGCCCAAGGATTGGTCGCGCGACAAGGTCAACGTGCTGCTCTCGCTCGATCCCAATCTGCTCGACTACTCCAACAACCCCCGCATCCACCGCCAGGATCACGATTTCGCCGTGGCCTGGAGCAAGATGTACGGCAAGGGCCGCGTCTTCTACTCCACGCTCGGCCACACCGAGGAGTCGTGGCAGGATCCCGACATCCGCACCATGTACTTTGAAGCCGTAAAGTGGGTGCTGGGCATGACGGAAGGCAGCACCGCCTCCCACCCGCGACCAGCAGAGACGCATTGATGTAGCGCCGGCCTCCTGGCCGGCTGTAGCGGGGGTCTCCCGACCCCCGCTCGACTGCTTGCCCGGCGCCCCAGGGTCCCTGGTCCGCCGCGGCGGAGGGACCGGGGAAGGAACCAAACCCGCCAATTCCGGTGCCTTACCATGTTCTCTGGAGCCCTAATGCCCAGAGTCCTCGATGGCGCAGCCATCTCTGCCCAGATCAAGCAGGAAGTCGCGGAAGAGGTAAAATCCCTCGCCGCCCGCGGCATCCGTCCCGGTCTCGCCGCCGTCCTCGTCGGCCATGTGCCCGCCTCTGAAATCTACGTCCGCAGCAAAGTCCAGACCTGCGCCGAACTCGGCCTTTATTCCGACCTCATCACTCCGCCCGACACCGTCACCACCGAGGAGATGCTCGCCCTCATCGCCCAGCTCAACGCCCGCGACGACATCGACGGCATCCTCGTCCAGCTTCCGCTGCCCAAACAGGTTGACGCCAAAACCCTCCTCGACGCCGTCGATCCGGCCAAGGATGTCGACGGCTTTCATCCCGTAAACGCCGGCCGTCTCCAGGCCGGCCGCCCCGCGCTCGCGCCCTGCACGCCTGCCGGCGTGATCGAAATCCTCAAGCGCAGCCAGATCCCCATCGCCGGCCAGCACGCCGTCGTCGTCGGCCGCAGTGACATTGTGGGCAAGCCCGCCGCCATGCTCCTGCTGCATGAGAATGCAACGGTGACAATTTGCCACTCCAAGACGCGCGACCTCGGCGCAGTCACGCGCCAGGCCGACATCCTCGTCGCCGCCATCGGCCGTCCCGGCTTCATCACGCCCGATATGGTCAAGCCCGGCGCAACGCTCATCGACGTAGGCATCAACCGCATCGACAAGCGCGAAGACTTCGACCGCTTCTTCAACGGCAACGTCAAGCGCGAAGCGGCGTTCCAGAAACGCGGTTCCGTCCTCGTAGGCGACATCCATCCCGCCGCCTTCGAGTTATCCAGCGCCTATACTCCCGTCCCCGGCGGCGTCGGCCTGCTCACCATAGCGATGCTAATGTCCAACACCGTCCGCGCCGCCAAAATGCGCCGAGGCCTCTAGCCCATGCTTCGCGTAGGCCTTACCGGCGGTCTCGGCAGAACTCCCACAAAATTGGCCTCGACACTGGCCAGCAGGGACTCGTGCGCTATCTAAGAATGAGCAAACTTCGCAAGGCGTCATTCTCAAGTTCTGACAGCCGGATGGCATTGTTGCGGACGATGCGAATGAGATCCGCCGTCGAGCAATTCCCCGTCTGCAACAGGATGACTTTCGGAGGCGCGCCCAGCACTACGCTCAGGTTGGCGAAGTCTTTGTCCTTGGTGAGGAATGCAAAGCCGCCGGCCTTCGCGTGTTCCCATATATCCGCATCACGAGCCCCGCTCAACCCAGCTGCGTTTACGTGCTCCGACCCAGGGAACAGATCGGCAAGATCCTGGACGAGCCGCGGCGGAAGATTCTCGTCAACGAGAAGCTTCAAGAACCGTAATCCTCTCCGGAATGCTGGCGAAAAACTCGTACACCGCCTGGAAGTCTTCCTTCTCCAGGTACGGGAACTCCTTCAGAATCTCTTCCTCGGTCATCCCCGACGCGAGATACGACGCAAGATCGTAGACGGAGAAGCGCAGCCCTCGAATGCAGGGCTTGCCTCCCATCGTTCCGGCTTCAACCGTGATGCGCGGATTCAATCCAGCCGCCACTGAGGTCGCCTCCCGCCAGTGTCCTCATTCTACCCCCGTCGTGCATACTTCATTCATGCAAATGGTCATCCGCCCATGCTCCGCGTAGGCCTTACCGGTGGTCTCGGCAGCGGCAAATCCACCGTCGCGGCGCAGCTTCGCGCCCTCGGCGCCCAGGTGATCGAAGCTGACGAGCTGGGCCGCGCGCTCATGGAGCCAGGCCACCAGGTTTACGACGACATCGTTCGCACCTTCGGCCCCGGAGTCGTCCGTGCCGATGGCCGCCCCAAAGGCAAACTGGACCGCGCCCGCCTCGCCCAGCTTGCCTTCGGCGAAGGCCGGCTGAATGACCTGAACGCCATCGTCCACCCCGCCGTCATCTCCGCACAGCACCGCTGGACGGAAGGCGTCTTCGCCCGCGATCCCGCCGCCGTTGCCGTGGTCGAGTCCGCCCTCATCTTCGAGGTGGAGCGCGATGCCCGCGCCCGCGGCGAATCGGAGGGTGTTTTGGCCGATTGGCGGAACCGCTTCGACCGCATCCTCGTACTTACCGCTCCAGATGACCTCAAGATCGCCCGCTACATCAGCCGCCTCAATCCGGATCCCGCCGCTAGGGAGGGCGCAGTCGCCGACGCGCGCCGCCGCCTTGCGCTGCAGATGCCCGACGCGGAAAAGGCCGCTCGCGCCGACTTCGTCCTCGAGAACACCGGCGACATGGCCTCGCTTGAGGCCCGCGTCGCGGATATCTGGCAGCAGCTCAAGGCGGAAAGCAACCAACTTGCCGCGTCCGGTTCATTAAAATAGGGGGTGGATCCTCGCGGATGGTGGTTTCCCTCCGTACTCCCGATGCGAGAAAGGCTTCAGGTCAAATGCTCATGAAACTTCGTCCGGTTCTGTTGGTGCTTTTGCTGGTGGGCGCATTCGTTTACCTCACGGCTCACCTGCCCGGCGACCTGAGGCACATGGGAATCCTGGCCGGCCGCAGCACCGGCCCGCTGGAGCTGACCGAGGCTCACGCCGCTCCCGCATTCGACGCCGAGGAGCTGAACAACATCGCCGTCTACAAGCGCGTGGTGCCCTCGGTGGTCAACATCACTTCCACCACGCTGGTGTTCGACTTCTTCTATGGCGCGGTGCCGCAGCAGGGCCAGGGCTCGGGGTTCGTCCTGGATAAAGCCGGCCACATCCTCACCAACTACCACGTCATCGAAGGCGCCAACCGCGGCATCGAGGTGCAGCTCTCCAACAAGCACCGCTACCAGGCGCGCGTCATCGGCTCGGACAAGACCCACGACCTGGCGCTGCTGCAGATCGATGCCTCCGATCTCCAGCCTGTCACCCTCGCGGACTCCTCCAGTATTGAGGTTGGCCAGAAGGTTTATGCCATCGGCAACCCGTTCGGCCTGGCGGGCACCATGACGACGGGCATCATCAGCTCCATCCGCTCGATCCGCGGAGCCGAAGGCGCGCCGATCGAGGACGCCATCCAGACCGATGCCGCCATCAATCCGGGCAACTCCGGCGGGCCGCTGCTGAACTCGCACGGCGACGTGATCGGCATCAACACCATGATCGCGTCGAACGGCGCGGAGCAGTCGTCCGGGATCGGCTTCGCCATCCCGATCGACACGGCCAAGGCGGTGCTGGCGGACCTGACCCGCTATGGGCGGGTGCGCAGGCCGTCGATGGGAATCGTGTCGCTGCCTATCGGGCCGGACCTGGCGCAGCAGATGGGCCTCGGCGACAACTCCGGGGTGCTGATCGAACGCGTGATTCCTGGCGGCGCAGCGGAGCGGGCAGGCCTGCGCGGCGGCAACCAGCAGGCTTACCTGGGCAACCAGCCCATCATGATCGGCGGCGACTTGATCGTCGCCATCGACGGGCAGGAAGTGACCAACGCGCAGGACATCAGCGCCATCATGGACCACCACCAGGCCGGCGACACCGTGTCCGTAACGGTGATCCGCGGGCACCGGCAGATGACGGTGAAGCTCACTTTGGGCGAAGCCCAGGTGCAGACGGCGTCGTTGCGGTGAAAGGGCAGCCTTCAGCCGTCAGCTTTCAGCCCTCAGCTCCCGATCCGTGCCGAAAGTGCGCAAATAAAAAACGGCGATGTCTTGCAGATTGATGGATTTAAGCCCTCAAAGTGCACAGAATTTGCAGGCTTTTCCGGCGTCCAGCTTCTGGCTCCTTGCTCCTAGCTCTTGAAGCGGGCCCGGGCGCGCAAAGTGCGCCAATAAAAAACGACGATGTCCAATGGATTGATTGGGTTAAGCCCAAAAACTGCACACAAATGCGCACTGCTTTTCACGATTGCGGTTGAGAGCTCGATTGAGAGCTAGGCGCGGGTATGGGTTCGGCGGGGTCGCGGGCCAGAAGGCCCAGGAATGCCGTGGCGAGCCCGGCGGCCAGCGATACCACGCTGCCGGTTCCGGCGTGGCCGAGGGTGATGCCCTGCTGCGACAGGACTCCGGCGATGGTGAGAGCGGCGATGAGCAAGCCGGCGACGGAAGTGCGCGGGTGCTGCCAGATGTTGTTGAACGGGTTCATGATCTTGCTCCTTGAAGGCTTCGGTGTGGGGGTGAATTAGTGAATCAGAGAAGGAGTGAAGGAGTGAAAGAGAGAAGGAGTGAAAAAGTGAAGGGCGAAGTCTGCTTGTTCCCTTCTTCCTCATTCGCTTGCTAGCTGGTTCATCTTTTCACTCATTTACTCCTTCACTTCTTCACTTTTTTTGCTTTGCGTCAGAACTTGACGCCGAGGGTGGTCAGGAACTGCTTGACATCGGGCCAAACGGCCTTGAGGTCCTGGGCGGTCTGGATGTCGATGCTGATGTTGAGCGGGTTTGCCGCGGCGGCTGCCAGGTCGCTGATGGGCTTGTCGAGGGAGCCGATGAGGGTTCCCAGCGCGGCGATGACGGAGGGTGCGGCCTTGATGGCGCGGTTGGTGCCGGCGATCCACTTGAGGGCGTCCTCGGCCCCGATTTGAATGCCCTTTTCAATGCTAACGAGAATGCTTGCCATGACAATTCGCTTTCTGTCCGCCAGGGCGGTTTTGCCGCACGGCGGACGGTGAAAAAAGTTGCGGCGAAGCGCGCCCCACTCCTCACCGCCCCATGCCATGTGGTGAGGTTGAAGAACACGCTTCGCCGCCGGCCGGAAGACACACGACTGCCACGCTCCCGTTTCTCAAGTTCGAAAGAGAGGGCTGCGCTCAAGAAAGCTGAGCGAAGCAGAGCGAAGTTTTCCAGCTATGAGTCAACTCTAGCACTTCGAATACTTAAGACTGCACGTTTGGACCAACTTTTTTGCGTTGATGGGAAAGGGACTTACAGACTTTTTTTGAGAGGGGGGGCTTGACAAGTTTTCCACAGGTCTGCGATTTACCACAATGCGGGACGATTTCAGTGGTCAGTGGTCAGTGGTCAGTGGTCAGCGGTCAGCGGTCAGCGGTCAGTGGTCAGGGATCCTTGGTCGGGGGAGAGTGATTGAAAGGAGTGAAGGAGTGAAGGAGTGAAGAAGTGAAGGAGTGAAGGAGTGAAAAAGTGAAGCAGTGAAGACGGGCCTACCCGTGCAGATGCTGGAAGCCGTGGGTGTGGAGGAACATGACCACGAAGAGAGTGCAGTTATAGGTGGCGTGGGTGAGGGTGGAGGCGGCGACGGAGCGTGCGGCCAGGCGCACGGCGCAGAGAACCAGGCTGACCGAACACAGCAGGACGAACGGGCCCCAGGCGTTGGCGTTCTGGCTGGAGTGGACGGCGGCGAAGGCGAGGCTGGTGGGGATGGCGGCGAAAATCATGGCGGGAAGGGACCATTGCGAATGGCCGCCGGGGAGCAGGGGCGGCGCAGTGCGGTGGGTGAGCTTTTCGGCGGTCCAGTCGAAGGCGGTGGCGAAGGCCGGCAGCAGGAAGCCGCGAAAGACGATCTCCTCGCACAGCGGGGCCAGGGTGACGGCGAAGGCCCAGAGGGTCCACACCGCTGCTGGAGTGGAAAGCAGCTCGCCCATGGGGGTTTTGGCGGGGAAATGGAGCACCTTTTGGAAGGCGAGGGCGATGAGGAAGCAGGCTACGCCGAGGGCCATGAATATCCGCCAGAAGCGGCGGACGGCGGAGGCGTTCCACTCGAGGCCTGAGAGCAGTGGGCGGCGCCATAGCACGGGGAAGACCAGGGCGCCGGGCACAAACGCGGCCAGATAGAGGACAACCATGGTGCCGAGCGCGTAGGGAAGGCTGCGCATGGCGTCCTGCACGTTGGCCACGCCGAACCAATTGAAATGGAGCGCGACCAGGATGAGGACGACAGAGGTGACCAGTCCGACGAGGAAGAGCGCGATGAGCAGGAGGGCGTGTCCGAGGTGGGGGATGCGGCGATGATCTGTGGCGGGAGCGGGGGTGGAAGGAGCGGCCAGATCGAGAGCGGGATCGGACATGCGAGGCTCCGAGGAAGGGGATGGGGACATTGTAAGGGACTAGGGACGAGGGACTAGGGACTAGGGACGAGGGACTAGGGACGAGGGACTAGGGACGAGGGACTAGGGACTAGGGGCCAGGGAAAAGCCGATAGCTGAGAACCGACGGCCTTCAGCTCTCAGCTTGTAGCTTTTGGTTTTGTGGTGGCCAGGGCGATCAGGTGGTGCCGTTGGGGATAATGCGGGCCACGGTGAACTGGCTTGTCAACTGGGTGAAAATCTGAGTGAGGTCAAGGTTGGGGTTTGCCGTAGAGATGCACTGGCCCTTGTTCTGGGAGGCGGTGGCATCGGAGTAGAAATCGCCGGGGGTGGTGGCCATCTCCTGGAGGGCGGTACACGGCGAGAGCGACGGGTCTGTGGTGCACTGCGATGCGCCCCCCGTGTTGGAGGCGCCGTAGGCCACGACGTAGACGGTGGTGCCCTGGGCGGACGCGTACTTGGAGGCGGTGACGCCCTCCTGGCACTGATCGACCTTGGCGGGATAGGTGCCGTTGCCGTTGTAGGTGACGCCGGAGGCGAATTTGGTGGTATTGGCGGCGCCGTCGGTGAGGATGACAATGGCGTTCTTGGTACCGGCAGTCGAGACGGCAACCAGGGAAGACTGCGCCGCATAGATGGCTGCCCCGTAAAAGGTACCGTCGCCGCCAGGAGTTTGCAGGCCGGAGCACTTCGACTTGCCGGAAGCGCCGGTGGCAATGGCCAGGGCGGAAGCGGCATTCAGGCCGCCATTAGCCTCATTGGTTTTGCTGTAGTCGGATAGGTAGCCGGTGACCTGGTAGGTGGCCGCCGTGCCGGTGGGCGCTGACCAGGTGGCGCCTACGCTGGGGAAGGAGTAGGCGGGAATGGCCGGGTTGCTGGTGGGGCAAGTGGTGTCGTCACTGGCGTCGTTTGCCTGGATATTGGGGAAGGTGAACAGGCTGACCTGGTCGAAGGGGACGCAGCCGGAGCCCGCGCCGCACGGAGAGAGCGACTTGAGCAGGATCTGCACGCCCTGAAGGGCACAGTAAATGCGGGTATTGCCGCAGTTGGCGTCGGTGTCGTTCTGGCCCATGGAATTGGTGGTGTCAAGGATGATGGCGACGTTGTACGGGGCGTTTTGGGAACCGCGCATGGCGGCGGTGGATTCGGCCTCGATGGTCATGGTCTGGGCAGCGGTGACGCCGAAGATCGAGACCAGGCGGATGAACCAGGTGTCGATGGTTCCGGTCTCAAACACCTGGACGGCGTTATCTCCCGCAGCGGAGCCGGAGCAGAGCACGCCCCAGCTGGCTACGGTGCTGAGGCATTCCGGGGTGACGGAAGGAACGACGCTGACGAAGGAAGGGTTGGCGTTCTTGTCGCCCGATGCGGAAGTGTAGGAGGAGGCTACGGCCTTGACCGAGGCGGCGGTCGCATTGGTGGCGGTGAGAGCATAAGCGCCCGCCAGGGCCGCGGCATCGGCGGAGGCCTGCAGCTCGCGCTTGCAGACGAAGGCATGGCCCAGATCGATGCACATGCCTCCCAACGCAAGTGTGAGTGCGCCAAGCATGGCCATGAAGGGCATCATCTGGCCGGCATCTGTGCTTAGCATTCGCGAAATGGGGTGCCTCATTGGATAACCTCCACAACCGCGGCCTTGATGTCGCACGTGGTGGAAGGCGAGGAGCCGTAGGCGCTGAAGAAGATGAGCGTGCACGGATAGGAAGCGCTGATTTCGGCGTTGGCGCCGGCAACCATGTTGGCGTTGGCGGCGCCACTGGCCCCCGGACAAGTGGCCCCAGTGGGAACGCCGTTGATGGTGAAGGTGAGGGTCAGGTTGGATTTATTGAGACCCGGAGCCGCAGTGTAGATTTGGGTGGCGGCGGACGAGCAGGGGTTGGTGTCGCCGCGGTCGATAGCCAGGTAACGGCCACCCACGCTGATGGCTTCAGCTAACTGCAGTTTTTGGTAAAGGGCGATGGAGAACCAGAAGATTCCGGTGAAAATCAGGAACATGATGGGGAGCCCGAAAGCCATTTCTATGACGGTTGAACCTTGCCGTCCGCGGAGGATGCCCCGGAAACGGCGAGGGGTAGTTCCGAAGGCGTTTGCGGATGGAAGCGAATGGTGGAACAGGCTCATGTCTTACAACCTCTCTACCGAATTGCCGGAAGACTGGGGCTGGAGAATAGCCCCGGCGGCATTCCATGGCCGCCGATCCAGCTCACCATGCCCAATCCGTTGTATGCAGGTACATCATTGATCAACAACAGGGTCGGGAAAATCCCGGAAATAGGGAAATAGTATGGCTGTTTGGTAACAATTGTGAAGATTACGAAGGTTTGGTTTTACTTCGGAGGCAAATCCGCGGTAGCATGGCCCACCGATTCGGAAAGGCATTTGGGGGTGGGCTATGCGGGTGAGCCGCAGGTGCTTGTTTTGGGCCGCGCTGATGGGGCTTGGGTTAGGCCAGGCTGGGCTGATGGCGCAAAGCCTGGTGGACCTGGAGAAACGCGCGGAGCGGGGCGATGCCGATGCAGAATTCCGGCTGGGAGTGGACTTCGCCGCCGGGGAGAACGGCCCCGCGGACATGGCGCAGGCCCTGGGGTGGTACCGGCGGGCGGCCTCCGGCGGCAACGTGGACGCGATGTACAACCTGGGCGTGGCATACCGCAACGGCCTGGGGGTGAAGCGGGACGACGCCGAGGCGGCGAAATGGTACCGGCGGGCGGCGGAGCCGGGACATCCCGAGGCGCGCTTTGCCCTGGGCGTGGCCTACGCCACCGGGCGCGGGGTAAAGCAGGACTACAGCAAAGCCGCGTACTGGTTCCGGAAGGCCGAGGATCGCACGGCAAACGCGCTGACGGAAGTTTTTCTGGGCGAGATGTACACCAACGCGGAAGGCGTGGGCAAAGACGATGCCGAGGCCATGCGCTGGTATGGAAAAGCGGCGGCACAGGGCAATGTTGTGGCGGAATACCGGATGGCAAATGGGTACCTGGTGGGGACAGGGCTCAAGCCGAATGCGGCCGAGGCGGCGAGCTGGTTCCAAAAGGCGGCCGAGCAGGGCGTTTCCCCAGCGCAGTATCAGCTTGGGTTGCTGTATGAGTCGGGCGAAGGCGTAGAGCAGAGCTACGCGCAGGCGTACTTCTGGCTGGCCCTGGCCGTGCGCAGCGAACCGGACGCGGGCGCGCAGGAGCAGATGGAGGAACAGCGCAACGAGGCTGCAGCCCACCTGACACCGGCCGTGGTGATGGCGGCGGATGAGCGGGTGAAGGAGTGGAGAAGAGACAGTGATCAGTGATCAGTGGTCAGTGGACAGTGCTCCGTAACCGATAGTTGGTGAATCGTGGTTGAAGCTTCATGGGGCTTCTGATCACTGAACACTGATTACTGACCACTTGCGCCGTCGAGCAAATCGTGGACCTCCTCGTCGGTGGTTTGGGAAAAATCCTCGTACCATTGGCCGACGGCGTCCAGGCGAGGCGGGAAGTGGAGGCAGACGAGCTCGTCGGCGTAGCTGGCCAGGCGCTGGCAGACGCTGGGATCGGAAACCGGGACGGCAACCACGATGCGGGCCGGCTCCAGCGGGCGCAGGGATGCGATGGCGGCGTGCATGGACGCGCCGGTGGCCAGGCCGTCGTCGACCAGGAGGATAGTTTTGCCGCGGACCTGGATGGGCGGGCGGTTGCCGCGGTAGGCGGCAAGGCGGCGATCGAGCTCGGCGCGCTCGCGGGCCACGATGTGCTGGAGTTCTTCTGCTGGGATGCCGAGCCTGGCGATGAGGCCGGTGTCGAGGATTTCGACGTCTCCGGGCGCGACGGCCCCAATGGCCAGCTCCGGCTGCTGGGGCGCGCCCAGCTTGCGGACCACCCATACATCGAGCGGCGCATGCAGCGCGCGGGCGATCTCAAGGGCTACGGGAACGCCGCCGCGAGGCAGCGCGAGGACGAGTAAATCAGGGCGGCCGGCGTAGGACGCCAGGCGCTCGGAAAGAAGCTTTCCGGCGTGGGTGCGGTTTTGGAAGCGCATGACGGCCTCCGTTCGTCGCTTCGCGACAGTATCAGCCCGAAAGGATTTGCACGCCTTCCCGCCTGGCTGCTGTTTCCAGTTTTCTGTCTATGGTCGCCAGGGGAAGTTGCATTTCGACTGCCATTTGCAGGTAGGCCGCGTCGTAAACAGAGAGCTTGTGCAGGCGCGCGAGACGCATTGTGCTGGCCGAGTCGCACCCGTGATGGAATTGAATCGGAAGATTCTCCAGGTCGGCGAGAAACCGGTCGCTATCGTCGGGGTTCATCCTGCCGCGCCTTTCGGCAACGACGAGGGCATTGCGAACCTCATACCAGAGCTGGCCGGGGCAGATGGCCCGGTTTGCACATGCCTTTAGAAGCAACTCCTCAGCTTTGTCGCTGCGTTCGTCTTGAAGCGCCCAAGCTGCAGCGACGGAAGCGTCGAGGACAAACTGCATTCAGAACCTCCGTCCCTCGTCGCGGGCAGAGAGGATCTCTTCTGTTGTCATGCCCTTATTGCGGCGGCGTATGGCGCGGATGGATTCCACCGCCTCATGAGCGGCGCGCTCCAATTCGGCCTGCTCAGGCACCAATCGGGCGATGGGACGCCCGTGTCGCGTAATTCGAAACGAGGCGCCGCGCTCGACTTCATCCATGAATTCAAGGAGTTTGGCTTTGGCCTCAGTGACGGCGATCTCGCGCATGTCCCCTCCAAATGACCACAAAAACTGGTCATATTATAGCACGGGTTCGCAGACGTCAGGTCATTTTCGTGGGATGTAGCGCCGTCCCTCTATCTCGTAATCGCCGCTGGCGACGCGGGCAATGGCTTCAGAGTAGGCGATGTGCTCCTCGGCGAGGATGCGATCGGCGAGAGAGTGCGCGTCGTCTGCCGGCAGGAAGGGAATAGCGCGTTGAAGGACGATGACGCCGTGGTCGAGGTGTTCGTCGACAAAGTGGACAGTGCAGCCGGCCACCTGGACGCCGTAGTCGAAGGCCTGCTGCTGGGCGTCGAGCCCAGGGAAAGCGGGCAAGAGCGATGGGTGAATGTTGAGGATGCGGTTGGGAAAAGCTCGAATGAACTCGGGCGAGAGCAGGCGCATGTAGCCGGCGAGAATGACGAGATCGACTTTCGCGGCGCGGAGATGGGCGAGCATTTCGCCGTCGTGCTCGGCGCGAGGGCGCCCCTTGGAGACGCAGACTTCGGTAGGCAGGCCAAGCTCGCGGGCGGCGCGGATGCCGGGAGCTTCGGCGATGTTGGAGACCACGAGCGCGATTTCGACGCCGGGGAGCGCGCCGGAGCGGATGTTCTTCGCGATGGCGAGGAAATTGGAGCCGCGGCCGGAGAGCAGGATGCCGAGGCGGAAGAGGCGAGCAGGAACAGTAGGGCTCAAGATGGTTCCAGTTTAATTCGCCGGCGGACTCTTCGGATCCTACGCTTCATTATTGCCGTTAATGCGTCTGGCGGGGGTCTTGCGACGAGCGGACTTGTATCCACTGGGAAGCTGGTCTGATTCATCCGATGGGCGGTTCGATGAATGATCGAGAACACTGAGTGCCTTTGCGATTAGACCCCGCGAAACCTTAGGCCGCTGGGCAATCCATTCCTCATGCTGAAGATGAGCAAGCTTTTCAGCGACTGCGATATTGATGAACTGGTTCAGCGACACGCCTTCGCGGGCGGAGAAACTCTCTGCCCCCTTGCGTACGGACGGCATGAGCCGAAGGGGAAACTTGCTCATGCTGGCGCTCTTCCGGCTTGCGGGCATAAACTTCATCTCCTTTGCCGAAGTTTGTTCAACAGCTCGGCGGGGGTCAGAACTTCGATATTGAACTCGCCCGCCGCTCTGCGAAAGTGCTTGGAGTTATTGGTTAGGATCAAATCCGCACTTCCGTTGATCGCTACGTCCAAAACCATGTCATCGTTTGCGTCCCGAGAAAGCGGACGATGACGGAATGCCACAAAGACCGGCTCGGCAATTGCTTCCAGTGCGTCCAGAACGAGGGCGATCTGCACTGGGGATTTGCGCGTTGCCTGCAATTGTTCAGGGCGAAGCGACACCTCACGGTATTCGCAGGCCAGTTTGAAGTCCATCAGGAGGGCAAGTTCGCCAAGCAGCAGCAACCTCAGCACCTCGGCTGCGGCTCCTGTGCCGGAACGAAGTGCGGTGATGAGCACGGAGGTGTCGAGCACCGTTCTCAAGTTATTATGATATCACAGGTGACATCATACAAACTGGCAGCCGGAGAGGAAGATCAAATCAGGTGTACTGCACCCGCCGGCGCTCGCCTTTTACGATGCGGCCGATCACGTAGAACTTCTCTTCGGCGCGGTCCAGCAGGGCGCGGGCGCGGGTGAATTTGGCCGCCGGAATGGCGGCGATGAGCCCGATGCCCATATTGAAGGTGCGCATCATCTCTTCCTGCGTCACCTGGCCGAGTTCCCTCAGGTGCTCGAAGATGGGCAGCACGGGCCAGGAACCGATTTCGATTTGCGCGGCGGTGCCCTTGGGCAAAATGCGGGGCAGATTTTCGGTCATGCCGCCGCCGGTGATGTGGGCCATGCCGGTGGTCAGTTCGGCGGCCACCAGCTTCTGAATCACATGCAGATAGCTGTGGTGGATCTTCATCAGCGCGGCGCCGGCCTTTTCGCGGATGGGCGTAACGTATTGCGACGGCTTGTAGCCTGCCACCTCAAAGAAGAGCTTGCGGGCGAGCGAGTAGCCGTTGGTGTGTAGGCCGGTTGAGGGCAAGCCGATCAGAACGTCGCCCGGCTTGATGGCGGCGCCGGTTACCAGCTTGTCGCGATCGACAGCGCCGACGATGAAGCCGGCCAGGTCGTATTCGCCGTCGGCGTAGAAGCCGGGCATCTGCGCGGTCTCGCCGCCGATGAGAGCACAACCGTTGGCGCGGCAGGCATCGGCCAGGCCCGTAACCACGTCTTCGGCCACGTCGGGGTCCAGCTTGCCGGTGGCCAGGTAATCGAGGAAGAACAGCGGCGTGGCCCCCTGCACGGCGATGTCGTTGACACAGTGGTTCACCAGGTCCTGCCCTACGGTGTGATGAAGTCCAAGCTGGAAGGCTATTTTGAGCTTGGTGCCCACTCCGTCCGCCGAGGACACGAGTATTGGGCTTTTGAATTTCTGCAGGTCGAGGCGGAACAGTGCGCCGAAGCCGCCGATTGCGCCTAACACGTTGCGATTGTAGGTTTTCTGCGCCAGGAAGCGGATGCGGTCCTTGGCCCGGTCGCCGGCGGAAATGTCCACTCCGGCGTCGGAGTAGGTGATCGGTTTGGGATTGGGCGGGTCGGGCACGATAAGGGCTTTCTGCGCTTGGATTAAAGACAGGTCAGTTAACCGAAAGCATGATTCTAGCGCATTGCGGGGGGTGCCGGGCTGTGCATTCCCGCACGCCGAATCAGGCAGGCGCGGCGGCCAGGATGGCGTCGGCGATGAGCGCGGCCTCGACGGCAGGGCGGACGGAGTGGACGCGAACGATGGAAGCGCCGTGGAGGATGGCGGCGGTGAGAGCGGCGATGGAGGCGGTTTCGCGCTGCTGCGGTGGTGCGGGTTCGCCGGCGTGAAGCGGCGCAAGCGTCTGGCCGAGAAACGACTTGCGCGAAAGCCCGGCGAGCAGCGGCCGGCCGAGAGCAAGCAGTTGCGTCTGGCGGGCAAGCAGCGCGTAATTCTCGCCGAGGCGCTTGCCGAACCCGTAACCGGGGTCGAGCACGATGGCTTCAGGGCTGACGCCGGCGGCGCGAGCGGTCTGGAGGCTCTCCCTGAGGCCGCTGCGAACAGACTCGAGCACGGCTTCGGCGTCGAGGCGGTCCTGCGCGCGCCACTCCTCGGGGCGTCCGCGGGTGTGCATCAGCACCAGGCCGGCGCGGGCCTGGCTGCAGACGAGGGCCATGCTCGCGTCCCAGGAAAATCCGCTTACGTCGTTGATGATTTCCGCGCCGGCGCGGAGGGCGGCGCGCGCTGTGGGCGCCTTATAGGTGTCTACGGAGATGACCGCGTGCGGCCGCGCTTTCAAGACGCCTTCAAGCACGGGCAGCAACCGCGCCTGTTCTTCTTCTGAGGAGACGGCGGCGTCGGCGCGGCCGCCGCGCGAGCCAGGCCGTGTGCTTTCCGCGCCCAGGTCGAGGATGTCAGCGCCTTCGTCGAGCATCGCGAGCCCGTGGGCGATGGCAGCTTCGGGATCGAAGAATTTGCCGCCGTCGGAGAACGAGTCGGGAGTGACGTTGACGACCCCCATAACCAGCGTGCGCGCGCCAAGCGAAAGCGCACGGGTGCGCAGATGCCAGGTCTGCGCCGATCGCTTGGAGTTCATTGACGCGTCGCTCACCTTGCGGCGGCCAGCCGTGACGGAGTCTTCACAGAAGTGGGCTTTTTCCTGTCCGGCATTCGGTTCCGCCGCCGCTTTGCGTTCTCTACGCCGATGAGCAGCTCGGCGGGAATTCCGAGACCTGCGGCAAGACGGCGGATCATGCGCAGGGTGAGGTCTCGCTTACCACTGAGGATCTCCGACACACGCGCGCGGCTTCCGATCATCGGCTCGAGATCCTTGCGGGTGAGCCCTTGCTGTTCGAGCACGAAGGATAGAACGACTGTGGGATCTGGGGCATCGATGGGAAAATTTCGGGCTTCCCAGGCGTCAACCAAGGTGGCGAGAATCTCCAGCTCATCGCCGGCCTCGGTGCCGGGCGCGGCTCCCATAAGCTGGCGAATGCGCACGACAGCCGCGTCGTAATCTGCCTCATTGCGAATCGGTCGAATCCGCATAACGCTCCTTCTCGAATTCCACGGTGTTGACGTCGACCCGGTCATACTCGGCATGGGTGCCAATCCAGAGGATGAGAATCACCCCGTGGCTGTAGTCCACTGCGACGACCAGACGATAGTCGTTTCCCTTGATATTGAAAACCGCTCGTTCGCGGGAAATGATGCTTGCCGTTCGAAACATCGCCTTGACTTCGGCCGAACTTTTCCATTCCGCGCGAGATGCCAGGGCGAACCAGGCATCCAGATGTTCCCCAACGACGCGCTGGTGGCGCCTTTCGACCCGGTTACGCACAAATGCGTGCAATGTGCCGCGAGCGATGATCCTCACCGGTCCAGCATACGCCTGCTCCCATGATGGGAGCAAGCAGAAGGCGGAGGATTCCAGCCCGGAGCCAGACGGGAGAACCGGTAACGTACACTTTCGCCATGCGACCCTCGAAAAATGTCTTTGGTTTCTGGGCGATCGTTCTGCTGTTTCCTTTGCTCATTGCGGCGCAGGCGCGGCACGGCAGGGTTGGGCGCGCAACGGAGCCGGGCGAGCAGCACGGCGGCGCGCTGGCTGAGCGCATCAACGCCATCCTGGCCGATCCGGCGCTGAGCCATGCGGAGGTCGGCATCAGCGTAACTACGCTCGAAGGCCAGCAGTTGTACGGGTTCAACGATGGCCGGCTGTTTGTGCCCGCCTCCAACGCCAAGCTGCTGACCACCGCGGCGGCATATGCGCTGCTGCCGGTGGACACGCTGCAGTGGTCGACCGTGGTGGTGGCGGCAGGCGAAGTGGATTCGGCAGGAACGCTGCACGGTGACCTGGTAATCCTGGGATCGGGCGACCCGACCCTGAGCCTGCGCAAGTATCCCTACACGCCGCCGGCCCCCGCGCCGCCGGTTGCGCCCGCGCCGGGCGCAAATCAGGAAGCAGCAGCGCCGGCCAAGGCAAATCCCGCCAGCGTGCTCGACCTGCTGGCCGAGCAGGTGGTGCAGTCGGGCGTGCGCGAAGTGGACGGAAACGTGATTGGGGACGACAGCTATTTTCTCGACGAGCGCTACGGGATCTCGTGGGCGTGGGACGACCTGCAATGGGCCTACGGCGCGCCGGTTTCGGCCCTTACCTTCAACGACAACACAGTGGATCTGACGCTGAAGCCCGATCCCCAGCCCGCCGCGCCTGCGCAGACGGCAGGGGAGTGGTCGCCGGACACGGATTACTACACCCTGGATGACCGCATGACCATGGCGGCGCCGGGCGCCCAGGCGCAACCGGGGCTGGAGCGCCGGCCCGGAGACCGCATGGTGCGCGCCTTTGGCACCGCTCCGCCACAGGGACTGCATGCCGGGCTGGCTGTGGAAGACCCTGCTGAGTTCGTCGCGGATATATTCAAGGACGCGTTGACGGTGCGCGGCATAACCATTACCGGTTCGGCGACTTCGGCCCATCGCGAGTCAATTGACACCGGCCAGTTTGTCGCGGAGCGCGCCATGCCGATCGTTCCTCTGAAACCGGTGGCGCTGGACCGGGTGGAAGCGGATTTGGAGGGCCGGCGCGTGCTGGCGCGGCGCGTCAGCGTGCCCGTGGCCGAGGACATTATGTGGACCAACAAAGTGAGCGAAAACCTCCATGCCGAGCTCCTGCTGCGGCTGCTGGGCAAGACGGAAGGAAAGGACGGGAGCTTTGAGGAAGGGACGCGCGTGGTGCGGCAATTCATGGCCAACGCCGGCGTGGACGATAACGATTTTTTCTTTTACGACGGTTCGGGCATGAGCATGGACGACCGGGTTGCGCCGCGCGCGCTCACCAAACTGCTGAACTTTGCCGCCAGACAGCCCTGGGGCGAAGCCTGGCGCGCAACGCTGCCGGTGGCAGGTGTGGACGGGACCCTGGCCGGGCGCTTCCTGAACTCGCCCTTGAAGGGAAAGCTTCAGGCCAAGACCGGAACGCTGAACGAGAGCAGCGCGCTGTCAGGCTACCTGACCACGGCGACCGGAAATACCCTGACATTTTCCATCATGGTGAACGGCCATCGCCCAGGCAGCGACGCGGAACTGAAGGCCATGGACCGGATCGCCGAGGCGATCGCGGCGGCCGAGTGAGCTTGTATCATCGAAGCAGATGCTCACCCGCGCTCTTGCTGTAACTCTGCTGGCTGCGGCTGCAGCGATCCTTTTCGCTGCGGCGGGATGCCGCAATTTGCCTCCTTCCAAGCCGGAATCCGAGTTCACGCCGCAGGAAGCGAGCGGGCAGGCCGTATATCGCCAACACTGCGAGCGCTGCCATTACCCAACCAGCACCAGGGGCAAAAACGGGCCCGGTCTCCAGGCCCTTACCAAGCTCAAGTCCATGCCATCCGGCGCGCCGCCCACTGACGAGCGGCTCACCGCGGTCATCCTGCACGGACGCGGCATGATGCCGGCCACACCGCTCGACGATCAGCAGCTCCGCGATCTGCTGGCCTACCTGCACACGCTATGAGCCAGGAAGACGAACCGAAAAAACCGCTGCGCGGAAATGTGCCGCTGCCGGGAGTGCTGGCCATCGCGCTCTACCTGTTGCTGCTTTCGGCCACCATCGTGGCTGGCGTGGTGGGCCGCCATTACGGGCCCATTTACCTTGTGTTCGCCGTTGTTTTTGTCAGCGCCAGCGCCGGCCTTATTGTAGGATTCCGCTGGGCATGGGTGCTGGCGCTATCGGCCGTGTTCCTGCTCATGTCTTATAACTTCTGGCTCTTCGCTTCGCAGCATGCGGCGGCCATGGCGGTGCAGGGAGGGCTGAACCTGGTGTTCTTCCTTTACCTCATCCGGCCTGAGGTGCGGGCGCGGTTGCGATAAAGGGCTACCAGATGGTCCTGCACGCGCATGAGTCGCGAATCTTGCGATCGAACGTGATCAGCGGAAGGTTCTCGAGGATGGCCGTCGCTACGATCAGACGGTCCATAGGATCGCCGTGGAACGGCTCAAGTTGCGCTGCCACGATTGCGAGCTCGGCGGTGACGGGAACGATCCGAAACTGGCTGCGTATTCTGGATAAAAACGCCTCCTCCGGTACCGTTAAGATCGCCCGGCCTATGCGCACGGTATAGGCCAATTCATAAAGAGTCGCGGCTGAGATCGCGGGCAGGACATCGCCTGCTTCAGCTCGTAAAATTGCTTCGCTAGCGGCGGGAGAGAGCTTCTCCGGATACGACGTCGCCCAGAGCACAATATGCGAGTCCAGTACGATCATTTCCGGCTCTCGCGTTCGACACGATCCCAGTTATCCAACCACTCCTTCTCATCGAAGTCAGAGGAAACCAGATCGACCCCTTCAGGGATCGTTACCATTCCGCGCATACAGCCCAGGAGCGAGCGCCTTGCGCGAGGCTCGCGAACGGCCTCGTAGGACTCGACGCGCGCAACGGGCTTGCCGCGCTTGGTCACGATCACAGCCTCGCCGCTCTCATTCACCTCATCGAGGATGGCGAGGCACTTGGCTTTGAACTGACCGGCAGCGATGGTGCGCATTGCGGTTTTCCTCCACTCTTATCCTATCATGACCATGGTCATTTGACCATAGTCATGTAACCACGGATCATCCTTATTCATTTTGCTCCGCGCCAAATGTTAAGCTTCCCTCCATGCCGAACCTGCTACGGAAGTGCTTCCCCTGCCTCCTTGTTGCCTTTGCCGTTTCAACTCTGGCTCATGCCGCCGATGCGCCCAAAAAGCGCGCCATCACCCTGGACGATCTGGCCAAGTTGCAGCGCGTAGGCGGGCCCTCCATCTCCAAGGACGGCGAGTGGATCCTCTACTCCGTCAGCCAGGTCGACGCCAAGGAAGACAAATCCGAGTCGCACCTGTGGATGGTGAAGTGGGACGGATCAGAGGACATCGAACTCACCTGGGGCAAGGAAGGTGGCGCAGGGTCGCCGCAGTTTTCGCCGGACGGCAAATGGATCAGCTTCACGTCTTCCCGGCCCGGGCCGGCCAAGGGCGAGCAGGTGTGGGTAATGGACCGGCGCGGCGGCGAAGCCCACCAGTTCACCGCCATCACCGACCAGAACATCGAGGGCTACCAGTGGTCGCCCGACTCGAAATCCCTTCTGCTCACGCTGCATCCCAAAGACGAGCCGGAGCCGGAAGAAGGCAAGAAGCCGGAAGCGGCCAAGCCGATTGTGATCGACCGCTACCACTTCGCGCAGGACGTGCACGGCTACATCCGCGATAACGATTATGTCTCGCTTTACCTCTACGACATCGCCACCAAAAAGGCAGAAAAGCTCACCACCGACAAGAATGTCAACGAGCAGCAGGCCGAGTGGTCGCCCGACGGCCAGTGGATCGCCTACGTCAGCAATCACGATCCCGATCCCGACCGCACAGATAATTCCGACGTGTTCGTGGTGGCGCCGAAGCCTGGCTCGACGGCGAAAAAGCTGACCACGTGGACCGGCCCCGACGGCGGTCGCCTCGCATGGTCGCCCGATTCCAAATCCATCGCCTACACGCAGGGGCTGGACCTGAAGCTGTCGGCGTACTCGCAGTCGAAGCCCGCCGTGGTCACGCTGGATGGGAAAGTGAGTTATCCCGCGGCCAAGTTTGACCGCGCCGTGAGCCAGCCGATTTTTACTCCCGATGGCAAGCTGAGTTACCTGGTGGAAGACGACCGCAACGAGTATCCCGCGCAGGTGGAGCTGGCCGGCAACGGCGTCAAGCGCCTGGAAGACCAGCAGGGCGTGGTGCAGACGTGGGAGTCGGAGGCGGGACACACAGCGGTGCTCTACACCAACGACAGCAATCCCGGCGAGCTGTACGCGCTGGAGAACGGCCAGCTGCGCAAGCTGACGCATCACAATGACGCGTTGATGGCCGAGCTGAATCTGGTCCCCACTGAAAACATCGAGTACAAGAGCCCCGACGGCACCGACGTGCACGGCCTGCTGACCAAGCCGGCGGACTTCAAGCAGGGCTCGCCCGTGCCCATGATCCTGTTCATTCACGGCGGACCGAACGGGCAGGACGCGCACTCGTTCGACTTTCTGCGCCAGTGGCTGGCCACCAAGGGCTACGCCGAGCTGAACATTAACTACCGCGGCGGCGGCGGGCGCGGCCAGGATTACGCCAAGGTGATCGCCGCCGACTGGGGCCACTACGAGGTTGTCGACCTCAAGGCCGGCGTCGACAAGGTCATCGCCATGGGCGTCGCCGACCCCAGCAAAATGTGCGTCACCGGCTGGAGCTACGGCGGCATCCTCACCGATTACATGATCGCCAGCGATCAGCGCTTCAAGTGCGCCATCAGCGGCGCGGGCACGGCGTTCACGGTTTCGTTCTACGGCGTCGACCAGTACATCCAGCAATACGACAACGAACTCGGGCCGCCGTGGAAGAACTTCGACGCTTACATCAAGATCAGCTATCCCTTCCTGCATGCCGACAAGCTCATCCACACGCCCACCATGTTCATGGGCGGAACCAACGACATGAATGTGCCCCTGGTGGGCGGCGAGCAGATGTACCAGGCGCTGAAGTCGCTGGGTGTGCCCTCGGAGTTAGTCGTGTATCCGGGCCAGTTCCACGGCTTCTCCAAGCCCAGTTACATCAAGGATCGCTACGAGCGCTGGCTAGGCTGGTGGGACAAATGGACAGGAACCACGCGGCCCGCGGAAAAGCCGGCAGAGAAACCGGAGAAGACAGTGGAGAAGTAGCCAGCCAGCTTTTGCCTTTGCACTTGCTTTTCTTTCTGTCATTCCCTTCGGGAATCTGCTTTTGCCTTTCCCGGGTGCCACTAATTTTGGGTCCCGGTTACCGGACTGAGAAATCCCATGCGCCTCATCTTCATCTACGGCCCACCCGCCAGCGGCAAGCTGACGGTAGCGCAGGAACTCAAGCGCATCACCGTCTTCCCCGTCTTCCACAATCATCTTGTTGTGGACCTGCTGACCTCGCTGTTCGAATTTGGCAGCGAGCCCTTCGTCGAGCTGCGCGAGCAGATGTGGCTTTCGGTTTTCGAACAGACCGCGCGTTCCAATCTACCCGGCCTCATCTTCACCTTCGCGCCCGAAGCCACGGTGCGCCCTGAATTCATCCCCGCGGCCGTGGCGACAGTCGAGAAAGCCGGCGGCACAGTGGACTTTGTAGAGCTGGTCTGTCCCGTGGACGAAATCAAGCGCCGCCTCGATCATCCCGCACGCAAAAAGTTCGGCAAGCTCACCTCGCACGCGCTCTTTGACGAGCTCAAGGCGGCGGGAAGCCTCGACGCGCTGAAGATGCCGGAGCCGAAAGTCCGCGTGGATACCAGCGGGGCAATTCCGGCCCGCGCAGCCCTGGAGATCGCACGCGGCCTGGGATTAGCTTAAGTCCGCAGCGGTCCCTGCTCTTGCCTTTGCTTTTCTTTCTGTCATTCCCTCAGGGAATCTGCTGTTGCTCTTGCTTTTGCTCTTGCTTTTCTTTCTGTCATTCCCTTCGGGAATCTGCTTCTCGCGCCGCCTGCAAGCAAGCCGCCGCCCTACCCCCGCGGCTCAACCGGCGGCGCGCTAACGTGCTCTTCCGCCTTTGCCGCGCGATACGGGTTGCGAAATTGCGCCATCAAAGCCGACACAATCGCCACCAGCAGCAGGACCGCACCCAACGCCGTCAGCGGAATCCCGATCAGCACCGGCGCGCCCGTCGTCTTCAAATCCAGGCTCACGCTCGATCCCGAAACCGGCAGCGCAAATGCGAGGCCGGCCGTCCCATGGCAGTAGGCGAACAGGATCCACAATCCGCATCCCAAAACCAGCACGGCCAGAAGCAGCCATCGGTCCGCTCTCATTCCATCCTCCGTTCAGCTCACCCAATCGCGCCGATTCTAACATCCGCGCACTGCGCCGTCGGCGTTGAAGTGTTAGGCTTTCGTTCGTAGTTAGGAACCAGGAGACAACAGCCTTGCGTATTCCACTGCTTTACTTTGCCGCAATCGTCCTGCTTGGGGGAGCTCTGGCTCAGTCCCAGGCCACGCCTCACCACACCGCGCCCCGCAGCGGCCAAGCGCCCGCAATTGCCCAGGCCCAACCGGACCCCGCCATATCCCAGGCCACTCCCGGCGGCGACCCGCCGGACCTCAACGCCCCCGACACCCCCAACGATCCGGTGGCCGATCCCAAAGCGGTCGTCATCTTCCAGCACGCGCGCTTCACCGTCCTTACGCCGCAACTCATCCGCATGGAGTGGTCCCCTGACAATCATTTTGAGGATCGCGCCAGCATCGTGTTCCTCAACCGCCGCCTTCCCGTGCCCCATTTTCAAAAAACCCTCTCCGGCGACCAGCAGAGCCTCACCATCAAGACCAGCGCGCTGACGCTCGTCTATAAACCCACCAGCGGCGACAGCGGCCAGTTCACCGCCAATAACCTCACCATCAACCTGTCGTCCGGCGATAACGACAACCTCTCCGTGTGGCGTCCCGGCGAAACCGACAGCCAGAACCTGATGGGAACCACTCGCACCCTCGACGGCGCCCTCGGCGACAAGACTCGCAGCCCCATCGAGCCGGGCCTCGTCTCCCGCTCCGGCTGGGCGCTCGTCGACGACACCGTCCATCCCCTCTTCGACTCCGACGACTTCAGCTTCAAGGAAGGTGAGCGCAGTCCCTGGCCGTGGGTCATCGCGCGCCCCGCCGGCCAGCAGCAGGACTGGTACTTCTTCGGCTATGGCCACGACTACAAAAAAGCGCTGGGCGATTTCGTCCGCGTCGCCGGCCGCATTCCCCTGCCGCCGCGCTTCGCCTTCGGCACCTGGTGGTCGCGCTATTGGGCCTACTCCGACCAGGAGATTCAGCAGATCGTCAGAGGCTTCCATCAGAACGACACCCCGCTCGACGTCTTCGTCATCGACATGGACTGGCACCTCAACCACGAGCAACTCGCCGCGAAAGGCTACAAAGACCAGTCCGGCAATTCCCTCGGCTGGTCCGGCTACACCTGGAATCCCCTCCTCTTTCCCGACCCCACCCAGTTCCTCGACTGGCTGCACGGCGAGCACCTGAAGACCAGCCTCAACCTGCATCCCGCCTCCGGCATTCAGCCGTGGGAAGCCGCATACCCCGCCATGGCGCGCGCCATGGGAGTCGATCCGGCAACCAAAAAATACATCCCCTTCGACCCCACCAGCAAGCGCTGGGCCACAGCCTACTTCGACACCGTCCTGCACCCTCTGGAAAAACAGGGCATTGACTTCTGGTGGCTCGACTGGCAGCAGGAACCCTTCATGACTCCCATCCCCGGCCTCAGCCAAACCTGGTGGCTCAACTACATTCACTTCACCGATCAGCAGCGCGAAGGCAAGCGCCCCCTCCTCTTCCATCGCTGGGGCGGCCTCGGCAATCACCGTTATCAAATCGGCTTCTCCGGCGACACCGTCTCCGTCTGGCCCTCGCTCGCCTTCCAGCCCTGGTTCACCTCCACCGCGGCCAACGTGGGCTACGCTTACTGGAGCCACGACATCGGCGGCCACATGCCCGGCGCGGTCGATCCCGAGCTCTTCACGCGCTGGGTTCAGTTCGGCGCTTTCTCGCCCATCCTGCGCACCCACACCACCAAGAACCCCGACTCCGAGCGCCGCATCTGGGCCTATCCTGAGCCCTACTCCGGCATCCTCCGCGACGCCTTCCAGTTGCGTTACGCCATCCAGCCTTACGTCTACACTGAGGCGCGCAAAACTTACGACACCGGCGTCGCCTTCCTGCACCCGCTCTATTACGACTGGCCGGAGCAGCCCGCGGCCTACACCAGCAAGGACGAGTACGTCTTCGGCGACCAGATGCTGGCCGCGCCCGTAGTCGCGCCCGTCGACAGCGTTACCCGCCTCGCCACTGAAGATGTGTGGCTGCCGCCGGGCCAGTGGATCGAGTGGCCCACGGGCAAGCATCTTGAAGGCGGCACGCGCGCAACTTATTCGCGCAGCTTCACCATCGCGGAAACGCCCGTCTACCTCAAGGCCGGCGCAATCGTCCCCATGCAGCCGCCCATGCTCTACACCGGCCAAAAGCCCGTGGACCCGCTCATCGTAAACGTGTGGCCGCTAGCGCCGGGCGAGAGCAACAGCTACTGGCTCTATGAAGACTCGGGCGCAGCCGTCGAGTATCAGCGCGGCGTCGATGCCCGCACCCCCATTCGCGCCACCCAAACCGGCGACACCCTCCGCGTCGAAATCGGCCCCGTCGATGGCAGTTATTCCGGCATGCTCAAGTCGCGCGGTTATGAGCTGCGCCTGCCCGCCGACTGGCCCCCCGATCGCATCACCGCCAACGGCGCAGCCATTCATCGCGCCGACGCCACCGGCAAAGGCGGCTGGTACTTCGAGGGCAACACGCTAACCACGGTCATCCCCGTCCCCGCGTCGCCCACCGAATCGCGCGTCATCATTGAGGTGCATCGCGCTCCCGGCATTGCCGCCAAGCGCGCCCAGCTCGACGGTTTCGCCGGCGCAATGACGCGTCTTCGCGCCGCCTACGACGCCATGAACGCCACCAACCCCGTCTCCCAGCCGCCCGACCCGCTAATCGACGCCATGCAAACCGGCGACCGCCTCGGCTACCACCCCGATCGCGCCGCAGAGGAGATAGCCCACCTGCGCCAGGTCCTGCCCCAGGCCCAATCCGCCCTGGACGACATCGCCAAAACCTTCCCCGAAAGGGTAGACGCCATCTCCAGGCAGCGCATCAGCAACATCGCCCCAGAGCAAATGGAAAAGGAGAAGCAGAGCCGCCTCGACGCCATGTCCCGCGCCCAGAAAAACGTATCCGAAGCACAGTCCGAGCTAGCCCCCGCCCAACCCAAGCAGTAAACCGGGGACCAAGGGAATAAGGGAATAAGGGAACAAGGGAACAACCGCGTGGGTGCCCCATTCATCGCGCAGTCTTTATTGCGCGATGAGTGGGAGACCACACCGCCGCTATACGGTCTTTGCTTTTGCCCTTGCTTTTCTTTCTGTCATTCCCTCCGGGAATCTGCTTTTGCTCTTGCATTTGCTTTTGCTTTTGCCCTTGCATTTCTTTCTGTCATTCCCTCCGGGAATCTGCTTTTGCTCTTGCCTTTGCTCTTGCCTTTGCTCTTGCTTTTCTTTCTGTCATTCCCTCCGGGAATCTGCTTTTGCTCTTGCATTTGCTTTTGCCTTTGCTCTTGCTTTTCTTTCTGTCATTCCCTCCGGGAATCTGCTTTTGCTCTTGCATTTGCTTTTGCCTTTGCTCTTGTTTTTCTTTCTGTCATTCCCTCCGGGAATCTGCTTTTGCTCTTGCATTTGCTTTTGCCTTTGCCCTTGCTTTTCTTTCTGTCATTCCCTCCGGGAATCTGCTTTTGCATTTGCATTTGCTTTTGCCTTTGCTCTTGTTTTTCTTTCTGTCATTCCCTCCGGGAATCTGCTTTTCGCCCACCCCACCCCGAACCCGGCCGCCCCAACCGGAGCGTAGCGCCGTGTATGACAGCGTTCACCCCTGTCAACTGCAAACAGCGCGCAGCTTCCCGTGGTGGTCGGGGCGGTGTCAAGGGCGCCGTACTTTGGCGTTCATCTCGACCCTTGACACCGCCCCGGCCACGGCCACCATTGAACTTGGTTCGAATCTCGGACGTACTTTCTGAGATTCGAACCATGGCTGGAAACCGGTCTTGCTTTGCGAAACGGCCCTGGGCTCGCATGTTGGTTCTCAATCACTTTCGATCGAACGACTCAGGTTCGATCACCCATGTATTCGGTCCGGTGGTGCCCCATGATTGCCTGTTCAAACTCTCTCCCCCTGGGAAGAGAGGCGGGGTGTCCAATCAACCTCTCGGCTTTTGCGCCACGACGCTACACGGACTGCCCCGCATGCGAACCGCGCTCCCGCACCTGGCTGTAGTGCTCGCCGGAGCGCAACATCCAATACAGCCGCACCGCCAACTTGTGCGCGATAGCCAGCTTGGCCACCCCATGATGCTTTGTCATCGACAGCCGCACGTACTGCCGATGCCAGCTCGGATCCTGGCGCTGGGCGTGCATCGCGGCCTGCACCAGCAGCCAGCGCACCATGCTGTTGCCCTGCTTGGAAACGTGCCCCAGCCGCCGCCGCTGCCCGCTCGACTCCTCGGCTGGAATCAGTCCCAGGTAGCTGGCCACCTTCTTGCCGCGAGCAAACCGCCGCCAGTCCCCGATGGCCAGAACGAAAGCCAGCGACACTACCGGACCCACTCCCGGTTGCGTCATCAGCAGCGCCGCCGCCTGGTTCCGTTCCGCGGCCGTGCGCACCGCCTCGTCCAGTGCCCGCACCCGCCGCTCCAGCAGCCCCAGCACTTCCAGCAGATCCTGCCGCTCGACGGCATGCCAGCCGGCCAAGGGCAACCGGGCCACTTCCTCCAGTCCCTTCTTGCCCCGCGCCGTCGCCATGCCCTCGCTCTTGGCCATCGCATCCAGCTGGTTGTGCACGCGTGTGGCCATGCGCACCATCCGGCAGCGATGCACCAATAGCTGCCGCAGCTCATCCTCCGCCACGGAAAGCTGCCAGACCGCGGGAAACCGGTCCTCCACAAGCAATTGCAAAATATGCCGCGCATCCCGCTTGTCGGTCTTCTGCTTGCGCACAAACGACGCTCGAATCGCCGCCGCGTCGCCCAGCACAAACTCATGGCCCAGCTCCGCCAGCAGCCGCCGAAACCAGCGGAAGCTCCCCGTGGCTTCGACCCCTACCCGCACCGGCCTGCCTGCCAACCCGCGATAAAACTTCTCCGCCTCCTCCGGATGCAACAACCGCCGTTCTCCGTACTCGCCCGTTTCCTTGTCCACAAATGCGACCTGCTGAAACCGGGGATGAAAGTCGCAACCTATAATCACCATGTTCGGCTCCTTCTCCCGAGTCCCTGGTCGTTTCGCAGCCATCAGTCTACTCAGCTGAAGGAGCCGACGCTGTCATGTAATCAACCTCCCGGTCGGCTGTAGCGCGGGTCTCTCGACCCGCGCCCCCAGCCCGCCCGCGAACCAACGCCGGAAAAAAGCGTCCCGGCAGGGACCGCGCGAGAATAGCCCAGTAGCAGCCTCCGCCCGCGCAACAAAACAACGCCGTCATCCTAAGCGGAGCAGCGCAGTTTCATCGCGCTGCGCAGTCGAAGGACCTGCTTTTCGCGCCGCCCGCAGCACCACGAACCTGTGTGCCCCAAACCGGAATGTACCGCCGACCTCCCGGTCGGCTGTAGCGCGGGTCTCCCGACCCGCGCCCCCAGCCCCGCCCGCGAACCAGCGCCGGAAAAACGCGTCCCGCACGGACCGTAGGAGAATAGCCCAGGAGCAGCCTTCGTTCGCCGCAGCGAACGAAGGCGCAAGCCTGCAAGCCTCCCATCCATCGAAATCGAGATTTGAGGGCATTAACGGCTGTTTTGCGCCAGAGGTGCGCCAGACGCGTGTATCGCTTCCGTCGTATACTCTTGGGCGAGAAGCCAAATCGAGAATCCCGGTTCGTTCGAACACCCTGGAATCGCTCTGCGTCCAGTTTCTGACGATGATAATGCCCATTCAATCGAAAGGGGTGCAAGATGTTAAGCAGACGAGATTTGTTGAGTATCATTCCGGCCGGCGCGGCGACCTGCATGGGTTGTGCAGGTTTAGCCCTATGCGCACAGAAGCCCCAGGATCAACCCCCGCCGCCCGCCTTTTCTGCGGACCCGAATGCGAATGCTGGGATGACGTGGGAACAGGCCTTCAAATTCCGCTACAAGGGGTACATCCACCAGATGAAGAGACTCTCGTCGCTCATCGGCAACGAGAAGTTCCCGGCGCTGTTAAGCGAAGCCACATCTGAGTCCGCTTCCGAAGCAACCGTCAAGGTGAAGCCGGAACCCGGCCGGGATATGGACAACTTCACCCGCTACTTTCTCAACGAACTGATGCCGGCTCCGATTTTCCGGGCTGCTCTCACGTGGGACATCGTGGAAAAGAGCACGACGGCTCTTGAATTCCATTTTTCGCAATGCCTCTGGGCCAGTACGTTCCGTGCCGAGGACGCCGGCGTCATCGGGTACGCGAGCGTGTGCTTCGCAGATTACGCTTACACCAAGGCGATCAGCCCCAGCATCAAGTTGATCCGCACCAAGACACTCATGCAGGGAGACGACTGCTGCAACCATCGCTTTGTCGTCGAGAGCTGAAGCGACTCCGCCAGCGGATCAGCGGGCATCGCGCGGAGGCCGATCTCGGGAGTTGGCGGGTGGCCCCGATCCCGGGATATTTCCAAAACACAAATGAGGGTGCCCCCGGTCCCTCGCATTTGGGGACCGGGGATGCCACAGAATCTCCTCCCGGAATCCGTTCGCGCGATTCTCCCGGCAATTTCGGGCCGTGGCCTCCGGCTCCAAACCTTGGAGCCGCCCCAGCCGAGTTACCGCCTCCTCACCCCGATCCCCATTACACAAATAGTCAACAACGCCCCCGTTCAGCAAAAGGGAAACACCGCCCCGTCAACACCGATCCCGCAAGCCCGTCCCCGAACCCCGGCCCCCACCAAAAACCGGATGCAAAAATCGCCCGATCCAACGCCGCTCTCCCCCGCACCAGTTCCGGAAAGCCCAAACCCGCGAAGGAGTAGCCGCGCCTTCGCGCCCGCGCCATTGTAAACAGCGAATTCTTTTGCCCTCTTCACAACATCTGGTTACATTGAAGTCATAGTTGTGCAAACAAGTATTTATTACTCGTGCCAACAACTAAAATCCGGACACCAGATCGCCTGTTTCGGACTTGCACCATTTTAGGTGCACACGTCCCGCCCAAACCACAACATCTTGTGTCCACCACGCGCACGTACCGTTCCAAAACCCTAGATATTGCGGTTTCGTGCAATAATTGCCCTCATTTGGCTTTTCCACCCCATCCGTACGACACTGTCACCGGATGGTCCCTGACCACTGATCACTGATCACTGACCACTGACCATTGCGACGCCCAGGCATCCAAATCAAACACGAGGACATTCTTAGCCCAAAAGCCACCGAACGAACGCCCCGGAGAATGGCCACCTTGAAGAAGCCCGCCAGCGCCACCGATCCCCTGTGGTACAAGGACGCCATTGTCTATGAGCTGCACGTGCGCGCCTTCGCCGACTCCAACAACGACGGCATCGGCGACTTCCCCGGACTCATGTCGCGCCTCGACTACCTCCAGGACCTCGGCGTCACCTGCCTCTGGATCCTCCCGTTCTTCCCCTCGCCCCTGCGCGACGACGGATATGACATCGCCAGCTACAACGACGTAAACCCTTCGTACGGTACGCTTTCTGACTTCAAGGCCTTCCTCGACGCCGCCCACAAACGCGGCCTCCAGGTCATGATCGAGCTGGTCATCAACCACACCAGCGACCAGCATCCGTGGTTCAAGGCGGCGCGCCTTGCCCCTCCCGGCTCGCCCCAGCGCGACATGTACGTGTGGTCTGACACCGACCAGAAATTCAAAGACGCCCGCATCATCTTCACCGACACGGAAAAATCCAACTGGACCTGGGACGACACCGCCAAGGCGTTCTACTGGCACCGGTTCTTCTCCCACCAGCCCGACCTGAACTACGATAGCCCCCTGGTGATGGAAGAGGTGCTGAAAGCCATGCGCTTCTGGCTCGACATGGGCGTGGACGGCCTCCGTCTGGACGCCATCCCGTATCTCGTCGAGCGCGAAGGCACCAACTGCGAGAACCTGCCCGAGACCCACGCCGCGGTCAAAAAGCTCCGCGCCGCCATCGACGAAAGCTACGCCAACCGGCTCATCCTGGCCGAGGCCAACCAGTGGCCGGCCGACGTCCGCCCCTACTTCGGCGACGGCGACGAGTGCCACATGGCCTTCCACTTCCCCCTTATGCCCCGCATTTACATGGCCTTGCGCCAGGAAGACCGCCTGCCCATAACCGACATCATGGCCCAGACCCCCTCCATCCCCGACAACTGCCAGTGGGGCCTGTTCCTGCGCAACCACGACGAGCTAACCCTAGAAATGGTGACCGACGACGAGCGCGATTACATGATGGTGGCTTACTCGGCGGATCCGCGGATGCGGGTGAACGTCGGCATTAGGAGGAGATTGGCGCCACTTGTGGATAACAACCGGAGGAGGATTGAGCTTTTAAATTCCATTTTGTTCAGCTTCCCGGGGACGCCTATTTTGTATTACGGCGATGAGATCGGGATGGGGGACAACATCTACCTGGGCGACCGGAACGGGGTGCGGACGCCGATGCAATGGACCAGCGACCGGAACGCGGGTTTCTCAAAATGCGACCCGGCGCGGCTGTATTTCCCGGTGATCATGGACCCCATTTATGGGTACCAGGTGGTAAACGTCGAAGGGCAGTTGAGCGATCAATCGAGCCTGCTGCACTGGACGCGGAACATGATCGCGCTGCGGAAGCTGTTCCAGGTGTTTGGGCGGGGCAGCCTTACGTTTCTGAACCCGTCGAATAGGAAAATTCTGGCTTACCTGAGAGACCTGGACCTGGGCGACGCGACCCACGAAACAGTCTTGTGCGTGGCCAACCTGAGCCGGTTTGCGCAGCCGGTGGAGCTGGACTTGTCGGGCTATGTGGGTATGGAGCCGGTGGAGATGCTGGGCTACGTGCCGTTCCCGGCGATCGGCTCGGGGCCATACTCGCTGTCGCTGGCTCCGTACTCGTTTTTATGGCTGGAGCTTCAGCAGCCCGCTCCCCGGCCGGAGACGCTGCCCGAGCCTGTAGTGGTGGAGACCTCTGCGGAGAAAAACGAGCCGGCAGTTCTGGACCTGCTGACCAAGGGATGGGCGGGTTTCCTGGCGGGGCATGGGCTGGAGCTGCTGGAACGGGTGCTGCCGGAGTGGCTAGGGCGGCAGCGCTGGTTCGGGGCCAAGACGCGCACCATTGTGAAGACCAGGCTGCTGGATTGGGTGGAGCTTCCCGCGGCGGTGGCGGCCAACGCGGAGATTCTGGATGCCATGGACCTGTCCGAAGACAGCTCGATTCCACCGGCGCTGTTTTATTTCGAAGTGGATTACGGCGACAGCCAGTGCGATGTCTACCAGGTTCCGCTGGCGTATACCACGGGAGCGAAGGCGGGGCAGATGGAAGCGGACCGGCCGGTGAGCGTGCTGGCGCGGATGCGGTTTCCTTCGGGGTACGGGGTACTGCACGATGCGATGTTTCGCGAGGATGCGCGGCAGGCAATGTTGCGGCTGATAGAGCGCAACGCGGCGCTGGAACTGGGCACCGAGCGAACGGCGGCAGAGGAGGTGGCGGCCACGCTGGCTGCGGCGGCAACGGGAATGCCGGCGCGAGAGGCGCGAGTTCGGGGAGAAGCCGCGGCGGTGCTGGAACATCCGGAGCGAGCCACCCATGGCGCGGCGCGGCCGGGCGAAGTTCATTTGCGTCCGCACGAGGTTTTTCCAGGGAACGAGGGAGCGGCGGCGCACGCTGCGCCGGCGCAGGCGGAGGACTACGCGCATCCACTTGCCGCGCATCCGGTGGAACCACTGCCGCTGACGGCGCAACCGGGCGAGGCGGCAGCGGGGCCACGCGAGGATGCGCCCGCCACGCAGGCCGCTTCCGGGCACCGGTTGCAGCCGCGGGAATCGCCTTCGGCGGGGAATCCCGAGCCGAGGATCGGTGTGTTGGAGGCGCGCGCTTCAACCGCGTTTGCCGCGGCCCGGGGAACGCGCTGGCTACCCGCGCGGACCGGCTCCGCGGAGCAGTCGAACACGTCGATATTGTATGGCGACGCACTGATCCTGAAGCTGTTCCGGCGGCTGCAGACGGGCGAAAACCCGGACGTGGAGATTGGGCGGTTTCTGACCGAGGTGGCTGGATTCAAGCACATTGCGGCCTTCCTTGGCGACATCTCCATAACGCCATCGAGCGGCGAAAAGACAACCGTGGCCATGTTGCAGGGGCTGGTGAAGAACGAAGGAGATGGATGGGAGTGGATGCTGGGGGAGCTGGAGAGATATTTCGAAGAGTCAGCGAGTCAGCAAGTCAGCGAGTCAGCGAGTCAGCACGAAGAGCAAAGCAGATTCCTCGCCGCGGCGGGGAATGACAGAAAGAAAAGCAAGAACAACGACGAATCGATTTTGGCGGCGGGGTTGCTGGGGCGGAGGACTGCGGAGATGCATTTGGCGCTGGCCACGCCCACTTCCGATCCGGCATTCCGGGCGGAGCCCTTTACCGGCGAGGACCTTACGCGGGATATTCTGCGGATGGAGGAGCAGGCTGTTTCGGCCTTTGGCGCGTTGCGGTCGCGGCTGGCCACGCTGCCGGATGACACGGCGGACGATGCGGCGGCGGTGCTGGCGCGGCGCCGGGAACTGCTGGCACGGGCGCGGAGTCTGGGCTCGGGTGAGGCGGCTGGCATGCGCATCCGCATCCACGGCGACTATCACCTGGGGCAGACGCTGCGTGTTGCATCGGAGGGTGGCGGCGATTTTGTGATTCTGGATTTTGAAGGCGAGCCCGCGCGGCAGCTGGCGGAGCGCCGGCGCAAGCAATCGCCGCTGAAGGATGTTGCGGGGATGATTCGATCCTTTTCTTATGCCGCGTGGTTCGGCATGGACCGCTACCGGGTGTTGCACAAGGATGAGCGCGAGGAGACACTTTTGCGTCGAGCTCAGGAGTGGGAAAGCGCGGCGAGGGAGGCGTTTCTGAGCGCGTATTGGGAGGCGATGGCCGCGCGCGGCGAACTGCTTCCGGCGCGGGAGCAGGCGGAGGTTTTGTTGTCAGCTTATGTATTGGAGAAGTCGTTGTATGAATTGCTTTACGAGCTCAACAACCGGCCGCAGTGGGTGAGGATACCGCTGGCCGGGATTTTGGGGTTGTAGAGAAGTAAGAACAAAAGCAGAAGCAAAGGCAAAAGCAGATTTCCGGAGGGAATGACAGAAAGAAAAGCAAGTGCAAAGGCAGAAGCAAAGGCAACAGCAAGGGCGACAGCAGATTCCCGGAGGGAATGACAGAAAGAAGGGCAAGGGCAAAGGCAGAAGCAAGAGCAACAGCAAAAGCAGATTCCCTGCGGGGAATGACAGAAAGAAAGGCAAGAGCATGGCGCGCCGGGAATTCCATTTCTGGGTCTATATATTGGCTAGCCGCTCGCGCACGCTTTATGTGGGAATGACAAACTCGCTGATACGGCGAACGGCGACGCATCTTGAGAAAGTGCCTGGGTGCTTCACGGCACGATATTCCATCCAACGGCTTGTGTACTTCGAGTTTTTCCAATATGTAAACAGCGCGATTCGACGTGAGACGGAACTGAAGATGTGGTCGCGCGAGCAGAAGATTGAGTTGATTGAGCGGGTGAATCCGACCTGGGAGGACTTGTACCCCAAATTGCTGCAATTGGCTGGGGAAATGCCGAGCCTTGAGGCGGTGCTTAGATCTATGGAGCAGGCGGGGGAAGCGGATTTGCTTCGGGAATGATGGATTGAAGGGGGCAGAAGTAAAAGCAAAAGCAGATTCCCGGAGGGAATGACAGAAAGAAAAGCAAGGGCAACAGCAAGAGCAAAGGCAAAAGCAAAGGCAAAGGCAAGGGCAAAAGCAAGGGCAAAAGCAGATTCCCGGAGGGAATGACAGAAAGAAAAGCAAGGGCAACAGCAAGAGCAAAGGCAAAAGCAAAGGCAAAGGCAAGGGCAAAAGCAAGGGCAAAAGCAGATTCCCGGAGGGAATGACAGAAAGAAAAGCAAGGGCAACAGCAAAGGCAAAGGCAAAAGCAAGGGCAAAAGCAGATTCCCGGAGGGAATGACAGAAAGAAAAGCAAGGGCAACAGCAAGAGCAAAAGCAAAAGCAAAGGCAAAAGCAAAGGCAAAGGCAAAAGCAGATTCCCGGAGGGAATGACAGAAAGAAAAGCAAGGGCAACAGCAAGAGCAAAAGCAAAAGCAAAGGCAAAAGCAAGGGCAAAAGCAAGGGCAAAAGCAGATTCCCGGAGGGAATGACAGAAAAAAAAGCAAGGGCAAGAGCAAGAGCAAAAGCAAAAGCAAAGGCAAAAGCAAGGGCAAAAGCAGATTCCCGGAGGGAATGACAGAAAGAAAAGCAAGGGCAACAGCAAAAGCAAAAGCAAAGGCAAAAGCAAGGGCAAAAGCAAGGGCAAAAGCAGATTCCCGGAGGGAATGACAGAAAAAAAAGCAAGGGCAAGGGCAAGAGCAAGAGCAAAAGCAAGAGCAAAAGCATGGCTACGGCAGATTCTATTTCCGATGTTGGTGGCGCTACACCGGTGCGAACCGGGTACGCGATGCTGGTGGTGCTTCCTCCGCTCGCCGAGGAGCAGCTTCAAGGCGCCATCGGCCGGCTGACGTCGATTTTTCCCGCGGAAGAGCTGGTGGTGGCCACGCAGAACGGGATCCAGAAGGATGCTTTTGCGCCATTGAACGTGGTGGAGATTCCGCCCACGCGAGTGGGGTGGACGCTGACGGCGACGGACTTTGCCAACGCAGCAGAACTGCAGCGCAAGTACGAAGCGCGGAGCGTGCTGATGGTGGGGCCGGACGGGGGAGGGCTTAGCGCGGACGCGCTGCGCGAGCTGGCGTCGCCGGTGGCGAGCGGCAGCGTGGACCTGGCGCTGCCGTATTACGACGTGCCGGCGAGCGCGGGCCTGATGAACTCCGCGATCCTTTACCCGGTTACGCGGGCGCTGTTTGCCACGCGAGCCCGTTTTCCGCTTTCGATCGACCTGGGCCTTTCGCCGCGCATGGCGGAACGGCTGGGCGCGGCGGCGCAGAGGCTGCGCGGGCAGGGACAGGACGACGCCATGATGTGGCCCGCGCCAGAAGCGGTGGTGGCCGGATTCCGGCTGGGCGAGTACGACGTGGGCACCCGCGCGCTGCCGCAGCCGCCGGACCCCGACATTCGCACCATCCTGGCGCAGGTGGTGGGCTCGCTTTTTGCCGATGTGGAATTGAAGGCGGCGTTCTGGCAGCGTCCTCGGCGATTGCCGCCTCCGCGGCCGATTCCGCCGCCGCAACAGAAGACGGTGGTGGACCGCAGCTCAGAAGTTGCATCGATGGTGGATGGATTCCGGCTGGCATTCACCAACCTGCAGGAGATCTGGAGCCTGGTGCTGCCGCCGGCTTCGCTGCTGGGGCTGAAGCGCCTGACGGCGATGGAGCCGCAGGCGTTTCGCATGCCGGAGAATTTGTGGGCGCGGATTGTCTACGATTTTCTAATTGCATTTCGCACGCGCGCCATCAATCGCGGGCACCTGATGGGAGGCGCTGATTCCGCTATACCTGGCGTGGGTGGCCGGGCACATTAACGTGACCAATGAGGGAACGGATCCGGAGCGGCACGTGGAAGCGGTGGCGGTGGCGTTCGATATGGATAAGCCGTATTTGGTTTCGCGGTGGAGATGGCCGGATCGGTTTAATCCGTAGGGCAGGGACTGAGGGACTGAGGGACTGAGGGACAAAGGGACCTAGGGACTAAGGGACCTAGGGACTGAGGGACCTAGGGACCGAGACGAGAGCAAAAGCAGATTCCCGGAGGGAATGACAGAAAGAAAAGCAAGGGCAAAAGCAAAAGCAAGGGCAAAAGCAAATGCAAGGGCAAAAGCAAATGCAAGGGCAAAAGCAAATGCAAGGGCAAAAGCAAATGCAAGAGCAAAAGCAAACGCAGGTCACTTCGACTGCGCGGCGCAAAAAGCGCGCCGCTTCGCTCAGGATGACGGCTTTTTTATTTTGGGTCTTGCACGCCCGCTCATCGCGATAAGGCCGCGATGAACGGGGCACAGGGAAGGAGGAACGATGCACACTCCGGCGCATTTTCATTTGGTGTTGCTGCAGGCGGCGAAGGAGAGCTTGGCGCCGCCGATTTATGGCGATAACACGACGGTGTGGCGGCACATGTCCACGGCGCTGCGCGAATCGGTTGACCGGGTGCTGGGGTTGCTGATCGCGGTGCTGCCGGGCGTTCTGGCGTTTTTTGTGGCTGTATTTTTATTCACGCTGTTGGGCATGGGAATATCGGCCGTGCTGCGCCGGACTTTGAAGTGGGTGCGATTTGACGAGCGGCTGGTGCGCAACCGGAGCGAATGGACGCCGACGAGCTCGCCCACCGAGCTGGTGGCGCGCGGATCGTTCTGGGCGTGCGTGCTGCTGGGGCTGATCATCGGCGTGTCGGCGTTTGATGCATCGTATGCCTCGGCCAGCAATGTGCCGAATTTTCTGCTGCCCTATGTGGCGCGTGTGGTGGGGGCCATCGCGCTGCTGGTGGCGGGGATCATCGTCGCGCGCTTCCTGGCGCGCTCGGTGCTGATCAGCGCGGTGAACGCGCAACTGCAGTACGCGCGGATTCTTTCGCTGGGGGTGAAGTGGCTGGTGTTGGTGCTGACCGCGGCCATGGCGCTCGACCACATGGAGATTGGCGGAGGGGTTGTGGAACTGGCGTTTGGGATTCTTTTTGGCGGGATCGTGCTCACGCTTTCGCTGGCGGTGGGGCTGGGCTCGCGGGACATGGTGAGCCGGTCGCTGGAGAACCAGTTTGAGCGGTCGGCGGAAAAACCGGGGACGACGCCGACGCAGCCGCCGGGAGGGACGGGGGAGTTGAGGCATTTTTGAAACAGGGAACAGGGAACAGGGATCAGGGAACAGGGAACAGAGAGACCGAGGAACCAAGAAGACAGGGCGCGAAGACCAAGCGGGATGCGGAGCCTCGGCTCCGCATCCCGCTTGGTTTCTATTCCCTATTCCCTGTTCCCTGCTTTATGGATATATGCCGCGGATCTTCACTGCATCCGCGACACGGCCAATGCCAACCATGTTGGCGGCGATGCGCATGGACTCTTTCTTTTCGGTGTGGACTTTGAGCACGTCGTTGAACGCGGTTTTCATCACCCGCTCGAGGCGGTTGTAGACGTCCTGCGCCTCCCAGAAGAGGTGCTGCTCGTCCTGGACCCACTCGAAGTAAGAGACGGTGACACCGCCGGCGTTGCAGAGGATGTCAGGGATGATGAAGGTGCCGGCGCTCTCCAGGATGCGGTCGGCGGCGGGTGTGAGCGGGCCGTTGGCGGCCTCGGCCACGATGCGCGCATGAACGGTGGGCGCGTTGTCGGCGCGCACGGTGTTTTCAAGGGCGGCGGGGACGAGCACATCGCATTCGAGCGCCAGCAGGTCTTCCGGCGAGATGGGCTCGCTCTCCGGGAAGCCTTCCACCTTGCCGGTGAGGGCCTTCAGGTGGATGACTTCGGGGATGTTGAGTCCCTTGCGGTTGTAGATGCAACCGTTGGAGTCGCTGACGGCGATGACGCGGGCGCCGGCCTCATGGAGGAGCTGGGCGGCGATGGAGCCGGCGTTGCCGAAGCCCTGGACCACGACGCTGGCGTTCTTCAGCGGAATGCGCAGGTGCTCGCAGGCGCTCTGGATGGTGTAAAAGACGCCGCGGCCGGTGGCTTCATTGCGGCCGAGAGAGCCGCCCAGGCTGAGAGGCTTGCCGGTGACCACGCCGGGGACCGCGTAACCCTTGATCATGGAGTAGGTGTCCATGATCCAGGCCATGGTTTGCGAATTGGTGTAGACGTCGGGCGCGGGGATGTCCTTGTCGGGCCCGATGAGGGGCAGGATGGCGCTGGTGTAGCGGCGGGTCATGCGCTCCAGCTCGCCCTGCGACATGTGCTTGGGGTCGCAGGTAATGCCGCCTTTGCCGCCGCCGAAGGGGATGTTGACCACGGCGCATTTCCAGGTCATCCAGGTGGCCAGCGCCTTGACCTCGTCGAGCGTGACCTGGGGGTGAAAGCGGATGCCGCCCTTGGCGGGGCCGCGCGCGGTGGAATGCTGCACGCGATAGGCCTGGAAGCGGTGGATGCGGCCGTTATCCATGCGCACCGGCACGCTCACCGATAGTATGCGCTCGGGATACTTGATCATCTCCCGGGCGTCGTCGTCGAGGCCCAGAGCGTTGGCTGCGGAGTCGAAATTCTCCATTGCGAGATCGTAGGCATTTTCTTGCACCGTGGTCGTCAGCATATTTTCATTCCTCCTCGGTCCTTAGCGCCCGGATTTCTGCCGGGCAGCGGCGTTTTCATTCATGCCCTCGTACCGGCGAGCGAAGCATACTCCTTCTCCGCCGGGACGGGCAATTGACAGGCGGGCTCCAGCCAGTTGCGGTATTCGCGCAGCCGGCCCAGCACGGCATCGTTATAGAGCTGCTGAATTCCCCGGGCCACGGGACCGATGGCGCCGTCCCGGACCGGGTGGTGGTTGATGCGGACGATGGGCGCGATGCCCACCGCGGTTCCGGTAAAGAAGGCTTCGTCGGCGACCAGCAGCTCGCTCATGTCGATGGAGCGCTCGATGACTTCGAGGCGCATCTCCCGGCGGGCGAGCTGCATGACGCAGTCGCGGGTGATGCCTTCGAGCACGTTGTCATAGACGGGCGGAGTGAGCAGCTTGCCCTGGCGCACCAGAAACAGGTTGCAGGTGGCGCCCTCGGCCACGTGGCCGTTCTGGTTCAACAGGATGGCCTCGTCGAAGCCGCTGCGGCGAGCGTCTTCGGTGGCCAGCACGCTGTTGACGTAGGCGCCGCAGATTTTGCCGCGCGCGGGGATGGCGTGATCCTCAATACGCCGCCATGCGCTGACCCCGGCGTGAAGGCCGTTTTCGGCGTGCAGGTACTCGCCGAAGGGCAGCACCACGATGGCGAAGGCGTCCTGATCGTCGGGCAGCACGCCGATGCGCTCCGCGCACTTGTAGGCCAGCGGGCGGACGTAGACGTTGGTGCGCAGGTTGTTGCGCCGCATCAGTTCCAGGGTGATGTCAGTCAACTGGCGCGGGGTGAGCGGGACGGCGATGTGCAGGATGCCGCAGTTGCGCACCCAGCGCTCGTAGTGCTCCAGCGGGCGCAGCACAAACAGCTCCTGCTGGGACTCATTCCAGTGCGCGCGGATGCCTTCAAATACGCCGGTGCCGTAGTGCAGCGCGTGGGTGAGGATGCCGACGCGCGCCTCGGCCATCGGGATGTATTGGCCGTTGAAGTAGACAATCAGGTTGGGATCCGCTTCCAATTGCATGTTTCGCACCTCTCTAAAGGGCTCTCTCGCGCGAACGCGGAGAAAGCCGTTGCGGCTTCTCCGCGCCAAAATGCCGGCAGCCACTTTGCCGCCGGCATCCCGATTTCAAGTATGGAGGGCAGCCGCGCTCGCCGCGGCTTCCCTCTGAGCCCGCCGTATGGTCGGCCTTCGATGGAAGGGTGCGCAGTGACCGCCGTCACGCCGAATCCGGGAGCCGGAATGTGGTTCGGGAAGCAACGGTTCCCAGCGGCCGGCAACAGCCGTCAGAGGTGAGGATTGCCGAGGACACACTTAGAACCGCGAAGAGCGGCTCATTCCGCGCCTTGAAAACGCTGGATGGGTGACTTGGTCTGTTACCAGCAAATGCTGCCATCAGTGTCTCGCCGGAAACCGTCCTCGATACGCGCTGGGAGCAATTCCGAAGGACCGTTCAAAAGCGCGCCGGAAATTGTCGCCGTCGCTAAATCCCACCGAGCAGGCTACGCCTTCCACCGTACACTCCGGCGCGGAAAGGCGGCGCCGCGCCTCGTCCAGCCGCTGCCGCCGCACAAACGATGCCGGGCTGCTCCCAAACTCTTGCGTAAAGCGCCGCGAAAACTGCCGTGGACACAACGAAACCCGCGCTGCCAGCGCCTCGACCGAAAGATCCTGCTCCAGGTGCGCCAACATCCACGGCAAAAGATCCGCAAGGCGGCTGCGCGATTGTACCTGGAACTTCAGCGGTTCCGAAAACTGCTCCTGCCCTCCGGACCTCTTCATGTACACAACCAGTTCGCGCGCGACGGAAAGCGCCACCTCCGAGCCGAAGTCCTCCTCGATCAGGGCCAGCGAAAGATCGATGCCCGCCGTCACTCCCGCGGCGGTCCAGAACTTTCCATCCCTTACGTAAAGCGAGCCGGGATCTACTTTCAGCGCGGGATAGCGCTTGGCCACATCCGCAGCGAACTTCCAGTGCGTGGCCACCTTTCGGCCGTTCAACAATCCCGATGGCGCCAGGCCATAGATTCCCGTGCAAATCGACCCAATCCGCCGAATCGAGCCCGCGTTCTTCTGCAACCAGGCGGTGAGCCTGGGATGGCCATTCCGCTCGCGCAACCCGCTGCCGCCGGGAATGAGAAATGTGTCCACATCCCGAAGGTCGAAGAGGCTCTTGTCCGCCGTGATCGTGAGCCCGAATTGGGAGCGAAATGTTTTCCCCTCCAGGGCGGCAATGGTTAGCCGATAGCACGCTTCCCCGCCTGCCTTTCGCGAGTTCACGCGCGCGCACGCAAACGCCTCCATCGGCCCCACCAGGTCCAGGCCAGTCAGGTCCTCATATCCCAGGATCGCGATGTGTCTTGGCTTCATTTGTGTGTCCAGACGGAGCGGTACATCAATGGGATGCACGCCGTTCTCGAAATGTCCTAAAAAGGCGGATCATTGTCATTTAAGACATTCCAGTCTAGCCATAAGCTGGTCCTGTTCGCAAACTCTTCCCGCAGGAGGTCCACCAATGACCAAAAGAATCCGCATGGTTTCCGCTGTCATCGCCCTGTGCGCCGGGCTAGCCGCGGTCGGCCACGTCCACCAGGCAAATGCGCAATCCGGCGCTACCCAGCCGCGCACCCTCAAGCCGCCGGCCAAGGGAGCGATCAACGTTGCTTTCATCATTTCCGATAACACTGCCCTGATCGACCTGGCAGGACCCTGGGAAGTATTTGCCGATACCATGCTCACTCACGATGGCCGGCCCTGGCGCGGGGCCGTCGACGACATGGTCATGCCCTTTAACGTGTACACCGTTTCCGACTCGCGGAAGGCGATCTCGGCCGAGGGTCTTCAGATCGTTCCCAACTTCACCTTCGAGAATGCCCCCAAACCTCAGGTGATTGTCGTTCCCGCACAGGACGGCCGAACCGAGGCGCAGAAGAAATGGCTGCTGGATAACTCGAAGACGGCGGACATAACCATGTCGGTCTGCACGGGAGCCGCAATGCTCGCTGCCGATGGCCTGCTCGACCATCAAAGAGCAACCACCCACCACATGTTTTTGGAGGACTTTCAAAAGAAGTATCCAGCAGTCGAATTCGTCACCGGGCTGCGCTACGTCGATAACGGCAATGTCGCCACTGCGGGAGGCCTGAGTTCCGGAATCGATCTCGCCCTGCATGTGGTGGAACGGTATTACGGCATCGAAGTTGCGCAAGGAACTGCCGACTTCATGGAATACAAAGGCGTGCTTTGGAAGAACCCGCAATACGGAACTGTCAAGAACGTCGCCGCTCAGTGAAGAATGCCGTCGCTTCGCATAAGTGTGCCTTCGCTTCGGCGGGAGCAGGATGTTCGACGACCCTTCGGGGCTGCTGCGCCTCTACTGGATGTCCTGGACGTTGAACTTGAGCCTGGTGTCGCCGTCCACGATCCAGAGCTCCGGGTTCTTCTCGAAGTCAACGGTGACCGTGACACCGCTGTCGAGCTTGCCGGGGTAGTAGCCTCCGGCGCTGGCGCCGATTACCTTGAGGACGTGGCCGCCGACCAGGATGGTGGCCGCGGTTTTGGGGCAGTAGTCGTGCGAGCGGCAGGACGAAGCAGCACCGTATTCGGTGTGAGTTTCGACGATCTGGCCCGTTTGGGAAACGCGTTTCGGCTGGGCGAAGGCAGAGGCCGCCGCCAGGAGGAGAAGTAGCATGGCTCCAGGTCTCATGCGCGGAGTCTAGCAATCCTCCCGCAAACCGCTCATAGCACAAAGGTTGCAAACGATCCCAAAATGGGGTGTTTTACGTTACTTTAGTGGCCTGTTGCGGAGTGTCCTTGGGAGAATTGCGAGGTATACGCGATCTGCACAGGAATTTTGTAGCCGGCAATGCCGTGTTCGCGGATCGGCTCCAGACCATGAGATCCGCTACTTGATGGTCAGCGTCACCGTTGCAGCGTGCTTGAGATTTCCCGACTGCCCGGTGACGGTCAGCGTGTAGGGATGCGATGTGTAGGTAACTCCCGTGCACGCTGAAATGCCGATCACCATGGCCGCGCTCCAGGCCAGCACCGCCGCCAGCAGCCAGCGCTTGCCCGCCCGGCGCAATCTTCCAGTAAGTGGAAGCAGAAGCAATCCCAACGCCAGCGGCGCATCCCTGCCCGGGCTCTGCTGCCCGTCCCGCTTGAGCGCCGCGACGGTGTGAGGTGTTATCTGGAGCGTCAGACTCGTCGTCGCCGAGTTAGCAGCCACCGCGGTTGGAGTTATGCTCGCCGTGGTCCCAGCCGGCAGGCCGGTGATGCTCATGCTTACGGCGTCCGCCAGCTTTGCTCCGCCCACCGGCGCGAGCGTGAGCTGGAAAGTAGCCGTGGTTCCTGGATACACCGTCGTTGTACCGGCTGCGGCTCCGCCTGCAACGCTCAGCTTAAAGTCCTCAATGTTCTCCTCGAGGTTCGCGCTGGTCACGGTCTTGAAGTTGTTGTCGCCGGAGTACACCGCCGTAATCGCGAGGTTGCCAACGGGCAGCGTCGAGGTGGTCAGAGTCGCCGTTCCTCCGCTCGCCGTCGCGGTTCCGATCACCGTCGTTCCGTTCAAAAACGTTACGGAACCCGTCGGCGTAGTGGGCTGCGCCACAAGGTTTGCCGTAAACGTGACCGCGTTGGACACAAACACCGGGTCCGCCGATGCAGTAATCAGGATCTGGGGCGTGGCGGGAATCACCGTCAACGTCACGCTGGCCGTTTCCGCCGTGTAATCGGTGGTATCCTCCGGCGCAAACGCCGCCGTCAGGGCGTGCTTTCCGCCGATAAGAATTGTGCCCGCGGCCGGCGTGTAGGTGAAACTTCCCGCCAATGTCGAAGTCGCGTCCAGTTGCACCGCGCTCAGCGGCGTTCCATAGACGATCGGCGCCGGCGTCGCCCATGTGATGGGCGGCTGCTGCTGGTAAGTGACCAGGTCGGTTGCCGTCACGTTGCTGGAGAAGGTTGGGCTCGATACCACCGCCGTAACCAGTCCCGTAGGGCTTGCCAGTCCGCCGGGCGGATACGCGCCCACGGCCAGAGTAAGGCTCACCGCATCGCCCGAGTCGCTTCCAAGGCTGGTGGAGCGGGTGCACTTCAGCGTTGCCAGCGCGCACTTCCAGCCTCCGCTCGCGTCCGCGATCGCGGTCGCGGTCACATCCTGCGGCAGGGTAATGGTCAGTACCGCCGAACTGTCCACCTGCGTATCGGCGCTGGTGTTGGTCACGTCGATCGCGAGCGAAACGCCCGTCTCCTTCTGCTTCACCAGCAGCGGGCTGGGGTCGAACACGATCTTCAGCGAAGGCACAATCACCGGCTGCTCGAATGTCGACAAGTCGAACAGCGCATACTCCAGCATCTCTTCCTGCGCGCTCATCGGCTTGCCGGTCGGGCATTGACTTGGAAAAACCGCCGGCATAATGTTCTGGTCGATCACGTGATACTCGTTGAACAGCACCCGTCCGCACTGCTTATCCGCCGCCGCCCCCACCGGCGCGTTGAACGTCATCTGCATCACCGGATTGCGGTCGAATGCGTCGTTCAGATTCAGCCACGCCTGGGTGGGCGCAATCACTCCATCCGTATCGTGGCGCAGGGTGCCGATCTGAATCTGGTTTGACGATCCGGGTTCCGTGGCGCCCGCGTTCTTGAGCCATTGCGCCAGCGTCGCGCCATCGTCAAAGCCGGTGTTCACCGTGGCAATCCCTGGATCCGGCTTCGGATAATCCTCGTCGGGATGCCAGTTCGCCACCGGCGGGAAGGGCGAATTGAAAGGCGCGTCCGGGTCCAGCCACACAAAGCTGTAGTGGGTGGTGAATACGCGCCCGCCGGAGTTGGCATAATCCATAATGTTGCTCAGCGCGCTCGATTTCTGCGCATACTCGTCCCCCTGGCACGGAAACATCACCATGTCATAGCCGTTCAGCGTCGCCGTATTTCCCGTGAGCGCCGTGTCCAGCGGAGTGGATGGCGTAATGTACTCGCCGCCCGCGCCGCTGCCCCGGTAGAGATGAATCCGCCCTCCCGGATTCACCGCTCCCGTATCGTCGGTAAACTCGGAGTCGGAAATTCCCATGTCGCGCAGCACGCACTCCACGCCATCCGCCGACCCGGTGGCGATCGCGATCCGCGGAATATCCCCTTCCGTGCGGTTTGCCGGCATGTGCAGGTTCAACCCAGTCACCGGCGCCGTTCCTACCTGCACCGCAAACTGCCTGCGCCACTTTCCCGCCTGGATCACCACCGTGTAATCCGCATTCTCCGGCACACCCGCCAGCGTGAACGTCCCATCCACCGCCGTCTTGGTGTAGCTGGCCGCGCTGGGAGGATTCTGATAGGTAAGGCACTGCACTCCAGCCGGCAGCGGCGCCACCGCGCTGGTGGTCGCGTACACCAGCACCCCCGGAAGCGGCAACGCGCTGGCCGTGGTTCGCGGATCGTACACCGTCCCGCTGATGGTCGTCGTGGTCTGCGCCCAGGCAGCCGCGCCCATCAGCGCCATCAGCGCCGCCAGCGCTGCCGCGCGCAGTCTCCGCCTGCCGTCAAGCTCCGGCGCCGTGATTCGCAATCGGGGTATTCGCGGCATATCTCTGTTCAGTCCAACCTCAATCTAGCCCGGTTTTCCCATGAGGTAACTTTCCTCTGACAGTGGTCTCCGCGCCTGCGGCGCTTGGCGATCTTTCCTTCGCCGCGACCCGGCTGGATGCCTCCCTGCCGATTTTAGCTTGGACAGCGATTCACCGGCCCCGGTTATGCCGGTCAAGAGGGATGCAAGAACTGTGAACCAGCTCACCAGGAACTGTCCATCACCCATTTGGCTCAGCCCCCCCCATCGCGCCCCAAGCCCTCTCATTGAGTGTCATCCGGCACTGCATCCAGCCGCCCCTCCGCCCTATCCTGTCGCCACTATGGAATGGTCCCTCTCCAACATGCTCTCTGAAGTCCACCGCGACATCGAGCACCGCCTCGCCGCCGTCCGCAGCACCTTCGTCCACCCCGGCACCCTCGGCGCCGCCAGTGAGCAGGTCTGGCTCGACCTCCTCACCACTTACCTGCCCCGCCGCTACCAGGCCGCCACCGGCCACATCGTCGATAGCCACAACCAGTTCAGCCACCAGATCGACATCGTCGTCTTCGACCGCCAGTACTCGCCCTTCCTCTTCCAATTCCAGGGCCAGACCGTCATCCCCGCGGAAAGCGTCTACGCCGTCCTTGAAGCCAAGCAGGAATTCACCGGCGACACCGCCCGGGCCGCCCATGATCGCACCCTCAGCGTGCGCAGCCTCCATCGCACCAGCCTGCCCATCCCCACCGCCGGCGGCCTGCTCCCGCCCAAGCGTCCCCATCACATCATCGCCGGCATCCTCGCCCTCGATACCCGCTGGAATCCCCCCGACAAACTCATCCTCAAGTACCTGGCCCAGGCCGAGCCCGACGCCCGTCTCGACATAGGCTGCATCGCCTCCCAGGGCTATTTCACCTGCGACGCCGAGGGCCAGCAAACCTTCACGCCCCACACCAAAGCCGCCACCGCCTTCCTGTTTGAATTGATCGCCCGCCTCCAGGCCTGCGCCACCGCCCCTATGATCGACATCCACGCCTACGCCCACTGGCTCGACAAGGACGCCGGATGAAGGCTATGCCCCATTTGCCTGAGGGTGCCCCCGGTCTTTGCCCCTTCCAACCTGCAGATGAGGGTGCCCCCGAGCCTGCCCTGAGCCTGCCGAAGGGCCCCTTGCACCTGGGGACTGGGGACCCAACCGAGTTACAACCATGAATAACTCTCCTGAAAATCCGCAAGCCCCCGAGTTAGCCGGCAGGGATGCCGGTCCCACCCAGTTATCCGACGCCCCGCTCCATCTTCGCCAGCTCCAGAGCCTCTTGCGGGCGCCGTCCGCGGATTCCGGCCCGCCCACCAGCGCCCTCGACAACCACTACCTGCGCGAAATCCTTCTCCGCGAGGCCGTCGAAAACTCAATCGACGCCCCCGCGCGCCGCGTTCTGGCCGACCTTGGCCCCGTCATCGTCCACTGGGCCGGCAACAACCTGGCCAAACTCCACCCCAGCGGCTCCTTCGCCAAAGGCACCGCCAACCGCAGCAGCACCGATATCGATCTCTTCATCTCTCTGCGCGAAGACACCCCGGGCACGCTGCGCGATATCTACTTCAGTCTGGATGAGGCCCTGCGCGACGCCGGCTACATCGTCCGCCGCCAGAACGTCTCTCTTCACATCCGCATCGGCGCCTTCAGCGTTGACCTGGTTCCCGCCCGCCGCCACGACCGCCTCACCCTCGACCACAGCCTCTATCTGCGCCGCCGTGACACCTGGATCAAAACCAACGTCATGAAACATGTTGACTGGGTCCACGCCACCGGCCGCCGCGACGAAATGCGCCTCATGAAACTCTGGCGCGACCAGCACAACCTCGACTGGCCCTCCTTTTTAGTCGAGCTCACCACCGCCCGCGCCCTCGAGCGCCCATGCTGCCTAACACTCTGAGCACCAACCTCTGCCGCGCCTTCGCATTCCTCAGCGACCACGTCGAGCATGCCCGCTTCACCGATCCCGCCAACCCCAACAACGTAGTCTCGGATTCGCTCACAGCCAAAGAAAAACGCGCAGTAGCAACCGCCGCCGCAAAATCGCTGGAGCAGACAGACTGGCAAAGCATCCTCCGCTGATCCCGCCGGTGCTTGCTTTTGCTGGTGCTTTTGCTTTTCTTTCTGTCATTCCCTCCGGGAATCTGCTGTTCCCGCCCACCTCCCAAGTTTCGCGTCAGGGCACGACTTCAGTCGTGCCGAAACCCGCCCCCCCAAAACAGGAAATCGAATCTCGCGTCCCGCAGGGACGCGAGCGGACCTCGCCTCGCGATTCACACGCCCGTGTATTGGCCGCCAACAGCAGGCGCTTGGCTCCCTGATTTGTGACGGGCCCAATTCCAAGAATCCCGTCACGCTAGCCGACTTCTCGTTACCGATCGCAGGGATCATTTCCGGCTCGCCGATCAAGAGGCCGGTCAAGACTTGCTCACCGCGTCGACTTCCCGCCGCAAAGCGGGCATGAGATAAAGGATCGCTCAGGCTTGGCATCAACCTCTTGCAGTCGACATCCGCAGCTGCGGCAATAATTGGCGCTGCCTGGATAGCCCATGCCACACCCGGGGCAAAAATGACGATCTACTTCAATTGTCCCGGTGCCGTGACAACGTGGGCAGGCTGAGCCGCCGGGGCTATGTCTGTGACTGATATGATCCGGTGCCATGTCCAACTCCCCCTCTTGTCCAATTCGATGTCAAGAAATACTTTGATCGCCCGCACATCTTGCGGACATGGTACGGCGTCGCTGATGGCGCCCCACGAGCCTGGTTCTATGGGGCTGCCTGGGTGGAAACCGGCGTCCGGCCATCGATGAAGCAATTCGTAAGCGACGCGTTTATTGTGAATCAGGACATTCGACAGTTCCACTCGAAACCCGGTAACGGGCAGCAGTGTCTTGCCTGTATTAACGATGTCCAGGCGATACGACAGTAGCCCAAATACCGCCTCGTCGCCAAGCGAGGCGCTGGGCACAAGATCATGGGTCAGATCAACTCGAAGTTGAGGGTAATCTGTTCGGGTCGTGTAATAGCGGTTTAGTGACCAAAGGGCACCGACGATTATGGCTATTGCCTTGAGCAGAGAATCGGTTGCTTTGGATAGAGCGTCGAGCGTGATCGCTTTCCTGCCCAAAGCAATACTCACAACCACAATGAAGAGCAGGGAGAGAAGCGCCGCAATTTGCAAGAACCACCGAACGATGATCTGCTCAATCCATTTCATGATCACCCTTTTGGGAGAGCCAGTCCCAGCGACGCGAGTATGACTCGGCTCGAATCGACCATTATATATATGGTACCTATGGAGGAGGGAGCGGTCGTGTAAAAAGGTATTCCTGGCGTCTTCGAGCCTGAGTTACTGGTCGGCGCTGATGTTGCGATTCAACATTAAGATTCTCCCCTAAACGACTTGCAAGATCAGTCCCGGAAAACGCCGTTCACTCCATCGCCTGCAGGGAATGGCATTTCATTGACTCAAGTTGGAATCAATGTTGAATGCTCGTCTGTTCAATTCCATATTGAATTGCCGCCTTAAGTCCGTCGATCTTTATATCTGCCAGCGTTTTGAATTTAATGCAATACCCCGTGACGCTTGCTTTGCCGAGTCCCTTCCCAAATGTCTGGGCCAGGTAATTCTTGTCGTCTATTCCCATAATGTAGACGGAAATGCCCGTCGTATTCGCACTGATACCAATTTGAAAGAACTCCTTGGTTTTTCCATTGGCATATTGCATGGTGTGAGATCCATATCCGATGTTTGGGTTGGAAACGATTTTTCCTTTCTCGTCTTTTCCATCTAAGAACCACAATTTACATGCCGGCATCAACGCCAAAATAATGGCTTGCAACTGTTGCATTTCGCCACGTTTTGGTTCCGGTTGAGTGGCAATATACTCCTTGATTTGTTTCTGCAGGCTCATGCAAATCTCCTTGGCATAGCGGTATCAATCCAGCGCACCGGAAACCACCGGATTGGCTGCTTTTCTGTTCCCTGTTCCCTGTTCCCTAGTCCCTAGTCCCTGTTCCCTAGTCCCTAGTCCCTACTCCCTTAGTCCCTAGTCCCTGTTCCCTGCTTCCTATTTGTCCCCCACCGCCAGCAACGTCTGGAACTGCGTATTCTCCGCATCCCGGTCCACCACGCCCACCTCGATATTCTTGAACCCCGCCTCCTTCAGCATCCCTTCGAGCTCCGCTTCTCCAAACCCCAGCCACTCGTCCGCGTAGAGCTCCCGCGCCTCTTCGTAGCGATGCTTCGCCAGATCCAGAATCACAATCCGCCCGCCCGCCGTCAGAACTTTCGCCGCCTCCCCCAGCGCCCGGTCAGGATGCGCCGCATGGTGCAGCGACTGCGAAAACACCACCACGTCCACCGAACTCTGATCAATCGGCAGGTTCTCGAAATCGCCCTTGCGGAAGCTCACCTTCTGCAACCCCCGCTTCTTGGCCTCCTTGCGCCCCACCTCCAGCATCTTCTCCGAGTTGTCCACCGCGATCACCTGCTTGGCCCTCTGCGCCAGGAACAATGCAAAATTGCCGTCTCCCGCGCCCACATCCGCAATGGTCAGCCCCTTGGCCAGCATCCGCAGCAGACCCTCGGCCGTGCTCTTCCACGTCTTCCCCGGAACATAGTCCTTGCCCACCTTGCCCGCCATCGAGTCAAAGAACGCCCGCGTCCGCTCCTCGCGCTTCTTCATCACCCGCCGCATTGCCGCCCGGTCGGCGCCCGCCTCCTCAATCTCCTTCTCCGCTTGCGCCAGCAGGCTCTCCAGCATCGCGCCCGGCTTGCGCGCCAGCCTGTACAAAACGCTCTTGCCCGCCCGCCGGTCCTCCACCACGTCCGCCTGCCGCAGTTGCTGCAGGTGCATTGAAATCGTGCTCTGTCCCAGGGTCAGAATCTCCTGCAACTCGGCCACGGAGAGCTCCTCGGCCTTCAGCAAAAGAAGAATGCGGATCCGGTTCGGGTCCGAGGCGGCGCGCAAAGTCTTTAGAAGATCGGGCATGGTTGGGCTCCCAAAAACATATCAACATATCATGATACGACGGTAGTTGACTCCCCGCCGGAAACCTGCTACATATCAACATATCAAGATATGACGATGGGAAAAAGGAGAATCTGACCCCATGGCAACCACCCTCGAAATCACCTCCGCCGACTACAAAGTCGCCGACATGTCCCTGGCCGAATGGGGCCGCAAAGAGATCACCATCGCCGAGCAGGAAATGCCCGGCCTCATGGCCATCCGCCATAAGTACGCGGCAGAAAAGCCACTTAAGGGCGTTCGCATCACCGGCTCCCTGCACATGACCATCCAGACCGCCGTCCTCATTGAGACCCTCAAAAGCCTCGGCGCCGACGTCCGCTGGGCCTCCTGCAACATCTTCTCGACGCAAGACCACGCCGCCGCCGCCATCGCCCACACCGGCACCCCAGTCTTCGCCTGGAAAGGCGAGTCCCTTGAGGAATATTGGGAATGCACCTATATGGCTTTGAACCATAAGGTGAAGGATGGACCGGGGACGCTGGGGCCGCAACTGGTGGTGGACGACGGCGGCGACGTCACCCTGCTCATTCATAAGGGGTACGAGCTGGAGGATGGCGACAGGTGGGTGGACACGCCCTCAGGCAACCACGAGGAGCAGGTGATCAAGGACCTGCTGAAGCGCGTCCACGCCGAAGACCCGCAGCACTGGCACAAAGTGGTGAAGGAGTGGCGTGGCGTTTCGGAAGAAACGACCACCGGCGTCCACCGCCTCTACCAAATGATGGAGAAGGGCAAGCTCCTGATTCCGGCCATCAACGTGAACGACTCGGTAACCAAGTCCAAGTTCGACAACCTGTACGGCTGCCGCGAATCGCTGGCGGACGGCATCAAGCGCGCCACCGACGTGATGATGGCGGGCAAGGTCGCGGTCATCTGCGGCTACGGCGACGTGGGCAAAGGCTGCTCCCACTCGCTGCGCGGCATGGGCGCGCGGGTCATCGTTACCGAAGTCGACCCCATCAATGCCCTGCAGGCGGCCATGGAGGGCTTTGAGGTCACTACGGTCGAAGACACCCTTGGCCGCGGCGACATTTACGTGACCTGCACCGGCAACGTGGACATCATCACGCTCGAGCACATGAAGGCGATGAAGAACCAGGCCATCGTGTGCAACATCGGCCACTTCGACAACGAAATCCAGATGGACCGGCTGAACACCGAAAAGGGCGTGGAGAAGCTGAACATCAAGCCGCAGGTGGACAAGTACCACTTCCCCGACGGGCACGAGATTTTTGTCCTGGCCGAGGGGCGGCTGGTGAACCTGGGCTGCGCCACGGGCCATCCGAGCTTCGTGATGTCGAACAGCTTTGCCAACCAGACCCTGGCGCAGATCGACCTGTGGAAGAACAAGGACACCTACAAGGTGGCCGTGTACACGCTGCCCAAGAAGCTGGACGAGGAAGTGGCCAGGTTGCATCTCGAAAAAATCGGCGTAAAGCTGACCAAGCTCTCCGAGCACCAGGCGGACTACATCGGCGTGCCGGTGGAAGGGCCGTTCAAGCCGGAATTTTATAGGTACTAGCGAAAAGTGATGGAGTGAAGAGCGTGAAGGAGTGAAGAAAGACCGGAAGCCCTGTTTCTCTCCTTCACCTCATTCGCTCTTTTTCACTTCTTCACTTTCACGTTCTTCACTCCTTCACTTCAGGCCACGGACGAATCCATGAAATCGCCGTTACGGTTCTCCTTCGAGCTGTTTCCTCCGCGCACGCCGGAGGGTGTTGCCAGGTTTCCTTCAGTGGTGAGCGAATTGGCGGCGCTGCGGCCGGATTTCTTTTCGGTGACACACGGGGCCGGCGGCTCCGATCAGGACGGAACCTATGAGACGATGCTCGCCGTGGTGGAACATAGTGAAACCGAAGTAGCGCCGCACCTGACGTGTGTGGGCTCAACGCGCGCCGGCGTGGCCGCGCACCTGAAGCGGTATCGGGAAGCCGGAGTAAAGCGCATCGTGGCGCTGCGCGGCGATTTGCCGGCGACGGCGATGAGCGCCGAGGCGCCGGGCGAGTTCCACTACGCAAGCGACCTGGTCCGCTTTATCCGCGCCGAGCACGGGGACGCATTCCAGATCGAAGTGGCGGCGTATCCCGAGATGCATCCGCAGGCGGAGAGCCCGGGCGCGGATTTCGAGCATTTCCGGCGCAAAGTGGAGGCGGGAGCGGACGCGGCGCTGACGCAACTGTTCTATAACCCGGATGCCTACTTCGATTTTGTGGAGCGGTGCGAAAAAGCCGGCATCCGCCTTCCCATTTATCCCGGCATCATGCCCATTACGAGTTTTGAAAAGACGCAGCGGTTCTGCGCCGGGTGCGGGGCCGATTTGCCGCGCTGGGTGCGGCTGCGCCTGGAGGAGTTGAAGGACCAAAACGACGTGCTCCGCGATTTCGGTCAGAGCGTTGTTACGCGATTGTGCCAGTCTCTGCTCGGCAACGGCGCTCCGGGGCTGCATTTTTACACTGTCAACCAGGCGGGGCCGACGATGCGGTTGTGGGAGGCGCTGGAGCTGGCCGTTCCCGCGTAAAGGCAGGGAACAGGGAGCAGGGAGCAGGGAACAGGAAGCCCCGGATTTGGCCGGGGCTTCCTGGTGGGTGCGGATGGGGGCTCGCGGTTTCCCATGTCCCAACACCGGGGGCGTGGGGCATCCAGCGACATCGAATGTGCAGCGGCAATTCTTTCGCAGCCTCTTTGGCCGGCCCTTTTGGTGGACAAGGCCGCGTTCCCGGTCGTGCTAAAGTAAGAGCGCGAGGGGTCTCCAATGCGGTCGGGCAGAAAATTCACCGTAGTCATCGAGCGCGATGAAGAGGGCTATTTGGTGGCCACCGTGCCCGCGCTCCGCGGCTGTCACACTCAGGCCAAAAGCCTCGACACGCTGATGAAGCGGGTGCGCGAGGTGATTGCGCTGTGTCTCGAGGAAGACAAGGGCCGAGCGCCCTCCCTGGAACTGGTCGGCATTCAGCAAGTCACCCTATGAGCCGCATTCCGCGCGTGAAGGGCAAGGAACTGGTTCGTGTCCTCTCCAGAGCGGGATTTGTCGTGGAGCGCCAGCGCGGCAGCCATGTTTTCCTGAAGCATGCGGACGGGCGAGCGACTGTCGTTCCGGTTCACTCCGGCGAAACAATTGGACCTGGGCTTATGAGGGCGATTCTGCGCGACATCGAGATGTCTTTGGATGAGCTAACGGACCTGCTCTAAGTTCTGTGCGAAGCCTCGCCGGTTGAGTATCGAAGCGTGGTCACGCGCCTGTGCCAGTCGCTGCTCGGCAACGGCGCTCCGGGGCTGCATTTTTACACCGTCAACCAGGCGGGGCCGACGGTGCGGCTCTGGAAGGCGCTGGAGCTGGCGGCGCCCGCGTAAAGGCAGGGAACAGGGAACAGGAAGCCCCGGCTTTGGCCGGGGCTTTTTTTGCGCCGTTACCTCGGTTCATATCCGGCAGTTGTTTCCAGCCGATGGTTCCTGTGTGACCAAATTCACTCCGAGGGATATCCGCGCATGCGTTTTCATCGGAATTGCGTCCTGGTTCTCCTCGTGAGCCTGCTCGGCTGCACTGCCTCTCACGTCGCCAACACTCCTGCTCCGCCGCCCACGCCCGTTCCGACGGCAGTTAGGCGCGCCTACAATGGCACCGCCGCGGTAGGCGATTTTCTAACTATCAGCATCAATTCCACGCTCAGCACACTCACTTACACCAACCTAACCAACGGCGAGAGCGGAACCATTCCTTACACGACCCAGGCCGACGGCAGTTATGCCATGAAAGATCCTAGCGGCAACCTGATTGCGGCCTACGAAGTTCCCAACTATGCCCTGGTCGTGGAGTCGATGAAGTCAGGCCCCGGGCGGGATACGCCGGCACTGATCACGGCGGTGGAGAGCGGGCCGATCTCGATGGCCACATTTGAAAACAACGACTACAACTACATGCAATTCCGCACTGCGTTTGGCGGCCTGTCGGTGGGTTCGGCGGATGTGAGCTCGACCGCGGTCGAAACCTCGGAGTACTGGCCGTACGGCGCGATCACCAATGACGGGGACCAGCCGTTCCACGAGAGCTCGATGGCATTGAGCCTGTTCACGGAGGATAAGTCGGGCACGTTCCTGACGGGTACGCTGCCCGATGGGGGCGGCTCCGCCACGCTGTTCGGGACCGCGAACGGGTTTTTCGTCGTGGACACGGGGAACGGATCGATTCTGGGGCTCGAGAAGGCCTCGAGCGCGGCCTTCAACGCCCGCGATGCAGGCGTTTACTCAACGCTCTATTACAAGAAGACAAACGTGCAGGAGAGCCAGGACGGCGTGGAGACAGGTACGGCTGTGTTTGGCACTGCGAGGATCACCATTACCTCCGCAGGCGTACTTACAATGACCGATCCGGCCGGCGCCACGATGACGACTGGAACGCTGACTCCGGTGGCCGATGCGAGTTACCTATATGGCAGCACGGGCGAGCTTGCGGACCCGTGCTGGGGCATGTTCACTTACCGGGTGACAAAGCCCACCACGCAGTCCGACATATTCGTGTCGTTTGTGGATGGCGGGGTAGTGATTTCGTGGTTCAAGGCGCCGTTGCCGTGGGACGGAAACCTCAGCTCGTATAACTACATGTACGGGGTGGGACTGCTGCCCCCCAGTTAGTTGCGCGGCGGGTGGCCGGCCCTGACAATGGGGCGCCAGGGCAGGCGATCATGGGGATGGAACCTGCTTTCCGCAGCCCAGGCGATCGACCTGCCTGCGTCCTTCCCAGGTCTCAGAATCGAGACCTGGGGCGCCCCGGTCAATCCTTGTTCACAAACCCTGAAGCGTCAGGGATACTGTCCGGAAACGGACATTGAGAGCTGCGGGCGGACAAAGAGCGCCGCGCACCGCGCATGCTACCCGCTGCTATCCTGCTGATCGAAAACGACTTCGAATCTTGCGTGCTTTGGCGCACTGCATGCAACTCAAGGAGGGCAATACTCTTATTCCTCAAGAGCAAAGTTTTTGTGGGAGGCGTCCATGACAGGACTGCTTCAGGATGTTCGCTTTGCCTTGCGGCAACTACGCAAGACTCCGGGATTCACCATTACCGCAACGGCAATGCTGGCCGTGGCCATCTGCGCCAACGGCACGGTATTCAGTTGGATTGACGGGACGATGCTGCACCCGATCCCCGGAGCGCGGGATCAGGGTGCGCTGGTGAGCGTGATGCGGGGACAGTGGAGCGTCTCGCCGGCTCCGCCGTTTTCTTATCCGGATTACCGCGATCTGCGGGATCAGAATCACAGTTTCGAGGGGATTCTGGGGTATCACCACGACTGGCTGACGGTGACGAGCGGAGCTGTGCCGGAGCGGGTCTATGTGGCCAACGTGACGGCGAATTATTTTGACGTTCTGGGAGTGAAGCCCCTCTACGGGCGGTTCTTCCGGCCGGAAGAAGAAACGGCAGGACGGAACATCCCCTACGTTGTCCTGGGCTATTCATTCTGGAAGACGCACTATGCGGGCGACTCTGGCATTGTGGGCAAGCGAATCGAAATTGCGCGCCACCAGGGGACCGTGATTGGCGTGGCGCCGAAGGGGTTCATCGGCGCGATGCCGGGGCTGCGGCAGGATATGTGGGTGACGCTCGATCCGCTGGGGACGAACGGGTGGCAGATGACGCATCGCGGCCACTATTGGCTGAACGTGGAGGGACGGCTGCGGCCGGGCGTGAGCCGCAAGGCGGCAAACCAGGATCTTGAGACCATCATGCGGCGAATTGTGGCCGCATATCCAGACGATCATCTGGGTAACAACACCATCACGGTGGACCCGATGTGGCGGTCGCCATTCGGGGCCAACGGATTTATGGCGCTTTCGCTGCCGGTTCTGCTGGCCATCGCGGGCCTTGTGCTGCTGCTAACGTGCGCCAACGTGGCCACGCTGACGCTGGTGCGGTTTGTGGCGCGGCGGCGCGAGATTGCCATTCGCCAGAGTCTGGGCGCGGGGCAGGTGCAACTGCTGCGGCAGATGGCGCTGGAAGGGCTGATCGTTTCGATCGGCGCGGGAACCGTGGCGCTGGTGCTGACAATTTGGACGGCGAAGTCGTTCGCGCGCTTCATTCCGCCCAGCGCGAGTCCGATCGCTGTGAATGGGCTGGTGGATCCCTGGGTGATCCTCGCAACCGTGGTCCTGGCGGCATTGGCCAGCGTGCTGTGCGGCGCGTTTCCGGCGTGGCGGTCCTCCCAGGTGCCGGCGGTGGAGGTGCTGAAAGAAGAGTCGGCGAATGTCTCCGGAGGGTCGCACAACCGCCGCCTGCTGAGCGCGCTGGTGGTGGGGCAGGTGGCGATTTCGCTGTCGCTGCTGGTTAGCTCCGGGCTGTTTCTGCGCACGCTGCGGAACATGGCCCATGCCAATCCGGGATTTGAGCAGGATCATGTGCTGACCGCGTCGGTGGGATTGAATATTGTGGGTTATCCCGAAGACCAGGCACTGGTGATCCGCGACCGGATTTTGAATCGCGTGTCGGCATTGCCGGCGGTGACGGTTGCCTCGATCACGGACTGGATTCCGCTGAGCCTGAGCCGGAAGACGGCGGATGCGTATCCCGAGGGGTATGCGCCGCGCCCGCACGAATCGCTCGAGGTGGGAAGGGCGGACGTGTCGCCGCGGTATTTCGAGACGCTGGGCATTCCCATGGTGGAGGGGCGCGACTTTACCGTGGCCGACAACGACAAGGCGCCGGGGGTGCTAATCATCGACCAGACAACGGCTAACCACTACTGGCCGGGTCAGGATCCGCTGGGGAAGAAACTCCACGTATGGAATCGCGTGTTCACGGTGGTGGGGGTGGTGAAGAACACCAAGCACCTGATGTTGAACGAGCGGCCCGGTCCCATGATCTACATGAGCTATTACCAGAATCCGGACTGGGAGTTGATTGTGCAGGTGAAGACGCGGGGCAATCCGGCGGACATGGGTCCGGCGGTGGAGCGGGCGATCCACGAGGTGGATGGACAGCTTCCGGTGTTTGACGTGCGCACGATGCGGGAGACGACAGCGATGGCGAACAGCTTTGCGGTAATTGAAAGCACGTTCGCGGGAATATTCGCGGTAATTGCGTTGTTGCTGGCGGCGACGGGGATCTACGGAGTGGTGTCGTACCGCACCCGGCTGCGCACCCATGAAATCGGCATCCGCGTGGCGCTGGGGGCTTCGCGCGCCGACGTGCTGAGATTGGTGCTGGCGCAGGGTCTTGGGCTGACGGCGATCGGGCTGGTGCTGGGGCTCGCGGCTTCGTTGGGACTGACGCGTTTCATCGCCAGCATGCTTTACGGGGTGGACGCCAACGATCCCGTGACGGTGGCCGGAGTGATGGTGCTGCTGGGGGCGATGGCGCTGCTGGCGTGCTACCTGCCCGCGTATCGGGCGATGCGCGCCGATCCGGTGGCCTCCATCCACGAGCAGTAGAATTTCGACACCCACTTATCGCGAAAACCCGCGAGGAATGGGGCACAGACTGGGTATTTGCTCGACGCTTCGCTTCAACTCATCGCAAAAAGCTGCGAGGAATGGGGCACAGTTGCCGGCGGCTTATGTGGTGGCGCGCGGCGTGGTGAGGACTACGGTTGCTGGAACCACCTTGGGCGCCGGCGCCGTGATGGTGCAGTCCGGATCCGCGCCCGGCGTGCAAGCGGGCAGGTTGGGACTTTCCTGCCTGGTGTCCTTCAGCGTAGAGGTGTCGATGTAGTGAATCCTGTTGTCGCCGGCGGTGGAGACGAAGAACAGGGTTCCGTCCGGACTGAAGGCGCCTGCCACCGGCGCGGTGATGGCCGATGTGCCGTTCAGCGTGATATAGCCGACGGTTCCCAGCATGCTAGTGGCGCCGGTGGTCTGCTGGTAATACGGCAGGGTGGCGCCGAGGGTGGTTCCGTTATAAGTGATGAAGCTGAGGCTACTGGCGGCGGCCGCGGTACCCTGCTTGACTGCGGCGGGCAAGGTTTCGATGCCGGTGACGGAGGTGGCATTGACGTTGAGCGTGGTCTGGTTCAGCGAGTGGGTGAGGGTGAGCGGCTGCAGCACGCCACCGGCGGCGGGCGGGCAATCGCCGGAGGGAATGTTGACGCCGATGTCGGAGAAGGAGATGTTTCCGCCCGTGGCTGCCGCGCCCAGAATGTGCAGGCCATCGGTGGTGGCTGCGAGCACGTCAGTATCCGCGTTTACGGAGTCTCCCTGGGGGTAATAGGAGAGGTTGACATTGCCGGGGGTTCCGGAGGGACACCAGGTGTGGGCCACGGTGGGATTGCCGCTGATGTAGGCGCCCACGCCGGGAACCGTAACGGCGAGGTGTTGCGGGCCGTTCACTCCGCCGGAAGTGGCCAGCGAGTAGGTGGTCCATCCGGTGTTGGCGTTGTACACGTAAAGGGTGTTGGTGTGTCCCGGTCCCGCGGCCGCGCTGTCCGTGATGTACAGGGTCTGTCCATCCGGCGTCCACTGGGCTGCGGTTCCCATTCCGCTGAAAGTTTCGCCAATGGTGCCGCCCACATTCCACAGGTAGAACACCTGACGGATCTGATCGTTGACCAGCACCTGAGTGTTGAACGGATTGACCGCCAGCACCACTCCGGGCACGTTGGGATTCTGAGAGCTGAGGGTGTTGCTGCCGGCGGTGTAGACCATCAATTCATGCTGCGAGCCGAAGTAAATGTTGACTCCGGTCTTGTCCATCATCATGGAATTGGGGACATAGGGCAGGCGCACCGTGGATCCCGGGGTTCCGGTGAGCAACTCCACGGGCACGAAGTATTGCGATTTGCCCGGCGCGCCGTACCAAATAAACGAGCTGGCCACGCCAGGAACAGTGACATTGACAGCGTTGCTGGAGATGGGCAACCCGGTTCCGTTGATACCGACAACATTGATGGGGGCCGGATTGCAAGTTGCGGGCTGGCACACGGCGTAGATGGAGCTGGAGCCGGGGTAGCTGGCGGTGATGCTTCCGGAGGCGGTGGCGGAGACATCGATGGGATTGATCGACTGGTAAGTGAGGGAGAGGCCGGTGATGGGGTGGCCGTTGGTATCGGTGACCGATGTGACCAGGTTCTGCGCAACACCCTGGGTGACCACGCCGCTGGTGCTGCCGTTGAGGCTGAGGGAGATTTTGGCCGGCGGGCAAACGGAGAAGTAGCCCGCGGAGGATCCTGAGAGAGCCACGGAGGCGGTAATTACGATTGTGCCCGGCTGCTCCGCCGTGATCTGGTTGGTTTCAGCATTGATGGTGGCGATGGAGACGTTTCCCGGAGTGTAGCTGAGGGTGCCGATGGAATTGGTGCAACTGGGCACCGAGGTAACACCCGCCGGCAACGGGCAGGCGTAGTTGGCGCTGGAGACCGACGCGGGCGCGCACATCAGGACTTGCTGGCCATTGGCGCTGTAGCAGGCCTGGGCGTCAAGTTGCGCCTGCTGGCCCTGCGACAGGCATTGTTGCGGGCCCACCAGGGTGACCGAAGTGACGGGGGCATGGATGTAGACTTCCACCGGATTCGAGGTGACAGAATCCGCCGAGGCGCTGATGAATGCGGTTCCATAGGGCAGTCCGCCGGTGTTGGGAACCGGGCTGGGGAAGTTGCAGATGGTGTAATCGGCAATGCCGCCGCCGGAATTGCGGTTCCACGTGCCGGCGCACATGGTGCCGGTGGGGGAGATATCCACAAGCTGGTTGTTGGTGGTGCCGTAGGAGAACGTAGCGACGCTGACCGTGCCGCCTTTGCAGTTGCTGGCCGTCGGCGTGGCGATTTGCCGGGTCTGCCCGAACGCCATGGAGACGCCAACGTACTGCGGCTGCAGGTTAATGGCGTACAGGTCTGTGTTTCGGGGACCGTAGCCGAGGCCGTTGCAATAATTTCCCGCCGGATTGCGAGTGCAGCCGGCGATGGTGATGCCGGCCGGCAGAGCCAGGAACAACAAACTGACAAGCGTCAAAAACCGCCGCATGAATCCTCCCCGCTCCGCCTCTACCGGCACAGAACGGTCTTCCCGTAAATCAATCGGAATATAGCTGCTGCAACTGGTTCGCCGGACACGCCGGACCGGGGTATTTTTGCCTATCGGCGGGCGAATGAGCGTCAGCCGGTTAAGTTTTTCACCAATGAAAAGTGTATCAGGCTCATTGGGGGCTACGTTCGCGCCCGATCCTTCTCTGAATAGACGCTCATTTTCGAGGACGGGGAGCAGAAAAGCAGGGAACAGGGAACAGGGATCAGGGAACAAAAGGATAGGGAACGAGGGAACCAGCGGCCAGGGGATACGCCGCGGCGGAGACAGAAGGAGTGGCCGATTGCGCGGACTCCCTGCCCTTTTGCCATCTACTTGTCCCCTGCACCCTGCCTTTCTGATCCCTGTTCCCTGTTCTCTGTTCCCTGCCTTTCGGTCCCAGTTCCCTGCTTTTCCGGCATGTATTTGGCGAACCAGTCGATGGCGCGATCGAGGACGTCGCGGGAGTGAGCGGGATTGACGAAGCCGTGGCCTTCGTTGGGGTAGACGACGAGCTCGGTGGGCACATGCTCATCGCGGAGGGCATGCCAGAACTCGAACGATTGAGGCGCCGGGCATTCGCCGTCGCGATCGCCCACCACGACCAGGGTGGGGGTTTTGGCCTGCTTGATGAAGTTGATGGCGGAGCTCTTGGCGTAGACGGCGGGATCGTCGTAGACGCTGGCGCCGAAGTAGGGGATCATCCACTGGTCGATGGAGTTTTCGCCGTAGTAGCTGAGCCAGTCCGACAGGCCCGCGCCTGACACCGCGGCCCGGAAGCGATGGGTTTGGGTGATGGCAAACATGGTCATGAAGCCGCCGTAGCTCCAACCGGTGATGCCGACGCGATCGGGATCGATGGAATACTGCGCCTCGACGGTGTCGACGCCTTTGAGGATGTCGCGGAGATCGCCGTAGCCGAAATCCTTGCGGTTGGCCTGAGTAAAGGCTTCTCCCTGGCCGAAGCTGCCGCGGGGATTGGGCTGGAGGACGAAGTAACCGAGGTCAGAGAAGGCTGCCGGGCTGAGCGCCCCGCGCGCGCCCCAGCGCGAGAGCACTGCCGCCGCAGGGCCGCCGTGCACCTCGACGATGAGCGGGTACTTTTTGGCGGGATCGTAATTTTGCGGCAACAGGAGCCAGCCCTGCACGCGAAACTTGTCGTTTCTCCAGCTCAAGGAGACGGCCTTGCCCCAGGCGGGCTCGACGCCGTCGTTAAGGTGGGAAAGCTGGATGACGCCGGCCAGTCCCGGACTCATTACCGTACCGGGCTTAGCCTCGTAGATCTCGGGGGCGTGGTCAAATGTGCTGGCGGAAAACACGAAGAGGTTGCGGTCCGCGGTTGCGGAGAGGCTGTGGGACATGCGGCCGTCGCCCACGCTGCCGGGAATGCTGAAAATGGGCGAGCCGAAGGTTATGCGTCCGTTGCCGGCGCGGTTGCCCTGGAGATGCAGGCGGATGAGCTGATCGTTGCCGCCGGCCAACTCGCTGACGTAGAGGTAATCGTTGCCGGCCCACACGATCCACGCCGGCGAAGCAGGCCGGCCTTCGGTGAGGTCGCGCGGCTGGCCGCCATCGCTGGCGACGATCCACACATCGCCGCCGGTGGAACCCTGGTCGCTCATGAGGCCGCCGATGAAGGCGATGGTTTTGCCGTCCGGCGACCAGCGCGGTACGGCGATCTGGAGGCCGTGCAGCGGGCCGCTGACTGTTTCCGGAGCGAGCACGGCTTGCGGATCGCCGCCCAGCGTTTGCTTGTAGAGCTTGGCCACCCACCAGTTGTCCTCGCCGGGCGGGTCGGCGGCAATGTAGGCCACACCCTTCGAATCGGGCGCCCAGTTGAACTCGTACGCATGCAGGTTTGGCGGAGAGATGAAGGTGGCCTCGGCAGGCGCGGTGGTATCGGCGGCGGCGTAAGCGACGCGCTGGACCTCGATGGCGTCGTGGCCGATAACACCGGACCAGGGCTTCATGGCCGCGAGCGCGCCGGCGGGACGGGTTGCTCCCTCCACATAGAGGAACGCCACCTTGGAGCCATCCGGTGAAAACGCGGGCTGGTGCACGTAGCCTTTCAGGGCCGTGAGTTGCTTTGCCGGGCTGCCGTCAGGGCTGGCAAGATAGAGATCGCGCTGGCCGTCGGCGCCGGCGCAGTCAGAGAAGAACGCCAGGGCCTTTGAATCCGGCGCCCAGGCGATCTCGCTTTCAGAGCAGTGCTGGTCGGGCTTGCCGGCGGTGACGCGATGAGACTTGGTCAGGTCGCCGATGGGCGCGACCGTGATTTGGCCGCCGCGAAAGCCGCCTTCGACCCAGGCGAGTTCGTTTCCGTCGGGCGAGACGGCCACCTGGCCCACGCCATGGCCGCGGTTGAGGCCGCGGAGCACGGTGTCGATTTGCGAGCGATCTGGGGGCGTTTGGGCGTTTGCGCCGCGGGCGGCTAGGAAAAACAGGGCGGCAACGGAGCCAGCCAGGACGAAGGCGCAGAGTTGTTTGCGAAATTCAGGGAAGAGCATACGCAGAAATGCTACCAGCCCAGCGGGGGATCTGTTCTCTCAAAACCGGGCGCGGTGCTCGTATAGTGTCTCCATGAGCGGCAGGAGAAAGAATACGTTCTATGATCCGCACGATTCCGCCCGAGCCGAGTCGCTTGCCGGAGCGCCGCTGGCGGGCTTCGGGCGGCGGTTTGGCGCTTACGCTTTCGATCTTGCGCTGGTCGCCTTCACCTATCTTCCGACCATTTACGGCCTCGAATCGCTGATGAGATCCCGTTTCGGTGAGTCCGGCGAGTTCTACCACTCCGGACACGTTACCGCTCGCGTTGACCTGGAGATGACCTCGCATTTTGCCTGGGTGGTTTGGCTCATCCTCTACTTCGGGCTTATCGTGTGGCGAAGCAACGGATTTACGCCGGGCAAGAAACTCTTCGGCATTCGCATTCTGTCGCTAACTCACCCTCAAATTACGCTCTGGCAGAGCATTGAACGCGCCCTTGGATACGGCGCATCGATGCTCGAAGCCGGACTGGGATTTTTCCAATACTTCACGGCGCGCAACCGGTGCTGCGTCCACGACCGGATCGCCGAGACCATTGTGGTGAATGAGCGGGCGATGAAGATCGCGGCTGCGGAATCGCGGGCTGCCGCGCACGCCGGATAGCGCAGGTGACGGCGACCAGTGCGTGGCCCTAATTGCGGTTTTACGCTGTTGGGCGTGACGCCACGAGGCGCAGGTTCTTGTTGCAAATTGAAGAAAGAGGCCGCTGGTCCGGGAAGAACATCCAACGAAGGAATTGGATGGGCGGAGCTCTGGTGGATGGTTTCCTTCGCCCCTACGGGGCTCTCGATTCGATACGGGCCGGTACCCAGGATTCCGTCCCTGCCCGCCGGTGCGGGCACGGACTCCATCCTGGGCTATTCTCGCGCTACCCCACCGGGGTGCCTTGCCGCTGCGCGGCTTGCGATCCACCGAGTTTTCACGCAGACACTGAAGCTGCACGAACCGGCTTCCAGCCCAGCCAGTCATTGATCCAGGCCCAGGTTCGTTGCATCGTCGGCTCCGCCGGCGGTTGGGGCAAACTTGCTGACGGGTACTTCACCGGCTTGCCGCGATACGCCTCTGCAAGCTGCTTGAAGACGCGCCCCTGCTCCTTGACGCGGCCATCGTTGGTGAGCAGGCCGAGGGTGTACTCGAGCGGGTTGAAGGCGAACTTGCGGTTGACGTCGTGGGTGTCCCAGTAGCTGAACCAGCTGACGCCCTGCTCGATGGCCGCGGTTACCGCTCTTTCAAGCCACTCGGCCTGGCCTTTTTCCGGCAGCGCCTGGATGCAGGTGTTGAACTCGCCGGCCCACACCGGTTTTTGTTGGGTGCCGGCGTAGCTGCGGATGAGCGCGGCCATGGCGGCGAGCAGCTTTACGCTGGGCGGATCCATGGCGCCGCCGTAGTTGAGCGCGCCGGTCCACCAGGGGTAGCAGTGCATCACCGGGAAGCGGGCGGCGGCAAGCGCGCGCGGCGAGAAGGTGTCCTGCTCAAACCACGGATGGTGATCGACTCCGTTGATATGGAGGCGGCCGGGGAGCGCTTCATTCATGAGCGCAAACATGCGGGCCATCCAGGCGTCGCCGGCCGCGACCGGCGCCTGCCAGCAGGTGTTGAGCTCGTTGCCGAAATCGAAGCCGATGATGTTGGCGTGAGGCTTCATAGTGGCGGCGAGGGCGCGCACCAAAAGCTCCTGCGCCGTCCACATGAGCTCCGTGGTGTAGAAGCCGTCGCTGAGGCGGTTGAATGGCGGGAGGAAATACCAGCCGCTGAGCTGGCCGGTGAATACGGTGACGAGCGCGTCCAGGTTGCGCTGGGCCATGAGCGTCAAGAGCTGATCCAGGCGCGCGAGGTGGGCGGTGCTGACCCATTTGGGATTGGGCTGGAAGAAGGGCCAGACGAGCATGATGCGCAGATGATTGGCGCCGAGGGCGGCAATGGCGTCCAGATCGCGCTGAATGGGCGAATGGTCCCAGTCGTTCCAGCAGAACCACCAGTTGTGCGACGGGGTGTAATTGGCGCCGAATCGGTGGCGGTTGAGGTCGAGCGGGGGCGCAGGCGATCCCGCGACGAGAGCGTTGACGACACTGGGGCTGGAAGCTGCCGCCGCGCCCATTGCCGCAGCTGTTGTCGAGAGGAATTCGCGTCGATTCATGGTTTGTCCGTCCTTGCCCGATACAACAGGTGAGATTACTCCGGTGAGGCGACGGCGGCAAAAGCGGCACGGGGCGAGGTGCTCCACGCTGCGTTTGGGCAATGGCTCCAAGGCAGCGGATTGTCCCCTGAAAGATGCATTGCTGGGGGCTCCGCTTGCGTCTAGACTGGCGCTGCTTCCCCGCCAAATACAGGAACATCGATCGCAGTCCGATACAGGGGTCAATAGATGGTTTGGAGCATAAATAGCAGGCGGTCCTGGCGCACTTGCCGGACGGTGGCGCTGGGCAAGATTGCCGCCGCGACGCTGGCGACTTTGTGCGGTTGCAGCGGCGGCTCAGGGACGGCGACGGTGACGACGCCAACGCAGGTTGCCGCGCAGCCCAAGCTCGTGGGCTATCTGCCCGATTACAACGAGAGCTACGCGGTATACGCCAAGAACCTGAGCTTCTCGCACATGACGCATTTGATTTTGGCGTTTGGCCATGCGCCGGTGTGCAACGGCACCTGCACGGCATCGAGCGACATGACCATCAGCATGCAGCAGCAGACGGACGCCGATATCGACGCCCTGGTGGCGGCGGCGCACCAGGCGGGAGTGAAGGTGCTGATCTCACTGGGTGGGGGAGATAACGCCGGCGACGAGACCATCAGCCAGTTCTACAACGCCGGGCTTTCAACGCAGCTGGCCGCAAGCGTGAACGGCTTTGTGACGGCGCACAACCTGGACGGCGTGGATGTGGACATTGAAGACACCAGCAACATGGGGCTGCCGTACGGCAGTTTTGTGGAGGCGCTGGCCGGTGTTCTGCATCCCGAGGGCAAGCTGCTGACCGCGGCGATTTGGCCGAGTTTGCAGAAGTACATCCCGGACGCAGTTTTGACGGAATGCGACTTTATCAACGTGGAAGCTTATTCCACGGAGGCGCAGGCTGAATCCGACCTACAGTACTACGCCGTGCAGAAGAACGTGGCGGCGGCCAACCTGGTGCTCGGGGTGCCGTTTTTCGGGCAAAATGCGGACCAAACCATCCTGGAAAGCTACTCCACGATTCTGGCCGCATATCCCGATGCGTGGCAAACCGACCAGGTGGGCGGCGGAACGCTGGACGGAGGCGTGACTTTCTACTACGTGGGAGAAACGACGATGGCCGACGAGACAAAGCTGGGGGCTCAATACGGGGGCATCATGATTTGGGAGCTCACGCAGGATGCTTCAGGGACGCACTCGCTGCTGAATGTGATTCAGACGAATCTTTAGGCACCGCGCTTCTTCTCAAACACCAGCGACGTTTTCACCTGTTCGTATCCGTCGCGGAGATAAAACCTGTGCGCGGCTTCGCGGGTGCTGCGAGAGGTTACGCGAACGGTAGTTAGTTCGTGGTCCCAGGCCCATTTTTCAGCACGCCGGCAGAGGCGGCGGCCGATTCCGCGGCCGCGCTCGCCATCACGCACCACCAGGCCGCCAATCATGGCGAACGGCTCGCTCTGCAGGCGCCGCTCGATGCTGACTTCGATCCATCCTGCCACCTGGCCTTGAACGCAGGCCACAAAAGCCGCCTGCCCGCCTTTGCGAGTTATCGCATCTGCGATCCATGCGCGAATCTGCTCCGCGGTGCGCTCGTATCCAAGCTGGCGGCAGAGCTCCGCTACCGCCGCTGCATCACCCGGCTCCATTGCGCGGATCTCCACCGACTCTTCCGTCACTGGGCTCCTCCGATCCGGCTGGCTCTTGTCCCTTTGTCCCTGCTCACTGATATCCTTCCCCCAACATGAAAGACATTTACATTTCGGATTTGTCTTCCTTGGAGGAAGGCAAGCTCTTCGACAGCTATTTCCTGGTGCTCTCAAGGCAGCAGCGGACCACGCAAACCAACAAGCCGTATCTTAATTTTGTATTGTGCGACAAGACCGGCCAGATGGAGGCGCGGGCGTGGGAGCCGGGCGATCCGCGGATCGGCAAGGACGTGGACCGGGGCGACATCGCGAAGGTCCGCGGCTGCGTGACCCGGTTTCGCGACAACCTGCAGATCAAGTTGGAGCAGGTGCGGCGCACCCACACCGGCGAGGCCGATAAAGCCGACCTGATGCCGGCCACCTCCTTTGACGTAAACGAGCTGTGGCGGCAGCTTCTCGGGTTTGTGGAGTCTTTCACCGACCCGCATTTGAAGGCGCTGCTCACTACCATGCTGGCCGACCCGCGCATTGCGACTCCCTATCGTGAAGCTCCGGCCGCCAAGCAGCTTCATCATGCGTGGCTGGGCGGGCTGCTGGAGCACGTGATCAGCCTGCTGACGCTGGCGGACCGTGTCCAGCCCCACTATCCCATCCTGGACCGCGATCTGCTGCTCACCGGCGTAATCCTTCACGATATCGGCAAGATTACCGAGCTCGCCTGGGATATCGGTTTCGAGTACACCACCGAAGGCGTGCTACTGGGCCATATCCAGATGGGCGCGTCAATGGCTGAAAAAGCTATGGATGCGCTGCCCGGGTTCCCGCCGCGGCTGCGGACGCTGGTTTTGCATTTGATCCTGTCGCACCACGGCAAGCTGGAGTTTGGCTCACCGAAGCTGCCCATGATTCCCGAGGCGCTGGTACTTAATTTCCTGGACGACCTGGACGCCAAGATGCAGGCGATGCAGGGCGAGTTTGACCGGTGCACGCGCGAGGGCAGGCCCGGGGACGAGCTTACGGGCAAGGTATGGGCCCTGGACCAGCGGCAGATGCTGAATACGCGCGCGTGGCTCAATGGGGAAACAGAACCGATTGCGGAGAGAGAATCCGCGCCGCCTCAGGAGAAACTTCAATTCTGATGGGGAAGGCGCTGGACGATCGCAGATGCCGGGAGGAGATTCTCGCGCGTCTTGGCCGCATCCGCCCGGACACGCCGCGGCGCTGGGGCAGGATGACCGCGCCGCAGATGATCTGCCATTTGCGCGATGCTCTTGATGGCGTGATGGGGGATATGCAGATGGCGATGCCGCCGGGGTTTTCCTGGTGGCGGCTCACTAAGCCGTTCGCGCTATACGGGCAGTTCCCGTGGCCCCGCGGCGTGCCCACGCGCCCCGAATTCGACCAGGTTGCCGGCACCGGCACGCCGCCGGCCGAGTTCGACACCGACGTGCGCAGCCTGCTGGCGGCGATTGAGAAGTTCACGGCGCAGCCGCGCGTATTCGCCGTTAGGCGTCATACGCTGTTCGGCGCGATGACGGAGCGGGAGTGGATGATCTGGGGATACCGGCACTTGGACCACCACCTGCGGCAGTTCGGCGTATGAACCTCAGATATACTTCGCCGGTAACATGCGTTCATGCAGAACTCGCACAATGAATATTCCATTTTCTTCTGCGGTATAGAACACAACGTGTTGCGCGACTTCAAAGCGTCTCAGTCCCGGGTGAACAGCTTCGCAAAGACGGCCAATCGACGGATTTCGCGCCAGCATCTCTAATGTGGCTTCAAGGCGGTCAAGATATCGGGCAGTTTGACGCCATCCCCATTTTTCCAAGGTGTAGCCAGTGATTTCGTCGAAGTCTTGTCCAGCCTCTTTTGAGACCCGTACTTCGTGCACGCCCTATTTCTCCCTTTCGGGCAGGCGATACTTTTTCCGGATCCGTGAAAAAAGGTGAGAATCGGCAACTCCGCTTTCGAGGCCCAATTGAATGGCGATACGCAATGCGGCCAGCTTTTCCTGACTTTCGCGTTCGTCTCGCTCAAGAAGGCGCAATGCTGTTCGCATCACCTCGCTTGCATTTGCAAAGCGACCAGCCTCAACAGTCTCAGCGATGAATGCCTCGAGTTCCGGAGTCAGGCTTACGTTTCGCGTGGGCATAGGCACCTCAATCCGAGTATAGGAGGATTGGCAAAGTTTGCCAAACATGCCCGCTGTTCATCGCAGGAACCACTCCCACTGTGCTTCCGTCAGCGGCACCACGGAAAGCCGGCCGATCTTGACCAGCGGCGAATCCTTGAACAACGCCGCGCCCTTGATCTGCTCCAGCGTCTTCGGCTGCTGCAGCCGTTTGCCCACTTTGACGCGCACAATAGGGACCTTGGGATCGCTTGCATCCACGCTGGTCACGGTGCCCGTGCCCACGGCGCGCCGTTCGTCTCCAGTGTGATAGAAGATCCACTTCGTGCCCTTTTTCATTTCGCGCAGGTGCTTTACAGCCGTGGGATTGGTGACGCCATCCCACACCGTCTCCTTGTCGTGCAGGAAATCGTCAAAGGAGTACGCATCGGGTTCGGTCTTGAAGAGGAAGCAGGCGGCCATGAGGAGATGGTACGACAGTTCTCAGTTCACTGCTTCTCAGTCAGCGGCCGGTCTGTCCACAGCGCTTTGTCTGCGATTGTTTTGACCGGGTACAGGCGCCCGGCTAGCAACTGTTCCGCTTTGGGCTGGTTGGTGTCCTGGGCGAATAGCCACTTCCGCGAGCCCGTGCCCCACATTTTGGAGAGCCGCTCCTCGCTGAGGAAGATATCGGGCGCGTCGGGCCAGCACGATCCCCACAGCAGGGACGACCCCTGACCATGTTGCGAACAGCGCTGCATCACAATGTCCGCCGGCTTGCGCAGGAAGTTGTGAGTGTAAAAGATGACCGATGAAGCATCCGACTGATCGCCGTAAATAATGAATGTGTCCTGCGGCGAACCGTCAGCCAGAATCACCTCCGCCAGTTGTTTTGAGCTGAGCATGGGCTCAAACCGCGTGAAGGCGATGTGCGCGGCGATGAGGAACAGGGCCGAAGTGAGGGCCAGCGCCGTGGTTGCCGCCAGGTGCCTGCCGCGCAGTCGCAGCGCCCAGCTCACCGCCGGTCCCACCAGCAGCACAATGGCCGCAATTGCCGCGGGCATGCGCAGCGCCGCAAAGGACGAAAACGTCAGGTCAAAAAGGTGCGACATCGACAGCGTGTATCCGGCCACATCGCGGTGTGCCAGCAGAGTGCCGATATCGGGGACGTAGGGAAGATGGCGCGAAACCCACAGTCCCCATCCCAGCGCCGCGGCGGCGGCGACGCCGCACAACGCAAAAACCGCCTGCGCGCCGGTGAGCCACGCCATCGAGACCAGTGGCTTGCCTTTGCCTGCGGCGTCAGCAGCGAGCCGTTGGAGTTCACCCTGGCCAATCTCTTCTCCGTGGCGCTCCCGAACGACGAGGGAATAGCGCCGCGTCTCTGTTTCCGCCACGACCGCCGCGATGAGGATGAACAGCGCCGGCCACGCGGGGAAAGTGTAGTACTCCTGGTTGGTCGAGATGGAAAAGAACACGAGCACAAATGCCGAATAGATGCCGAGCAGCCACGCCGAGCGGGCGCGGAACATCGTTTTCTGGATGTAGCCGGCCGCCTCCGCGCCATCCGCGGGGTTCCCGAAGGAATCGAACAATTGGCCGCCATTGTTGCGCAGGCGCCTGAGCCAGACCCGCCGCGTTTTCCATGCCGCCACCAGCACCGCGGGCACAAAGATGCTCCATGGAAAGAGCCACACCAGGTGGGCCAGCCAATACACCGCGAACGGCATCTTGTTGTAGTCGTTTGGGTACCGGCCGCCCAGAAAGCGCAGCACATGCTCGTTGATGAAGTAGAAGTACCAGAAGCCGTGGACATTTCCCAGCGTGGGGTGATTGCCGACGGGATGGCCATGGTCGGGGTTGGCCAGTCCGGCCAGAATGTGCCACGGCGCCGCAACCGCCAGGAAGAGCAAGGTGCCGGTTACCGGCTTCAGCTCGCGCCAGCGTCGCCACAATCCGCTCACCATGAGAAATGGAACCGCGGCCGCGATGAAGAAGACCGGGGCCACCAGTCCCTTGGTCAGAGTGGCCAGGGCCACTGCCGCCCACACAGCATAGATTCGCGTGGCACGGCGGTCTTCAAGGCCGGTGAGGAGATTCCACAGCGCCAACATGATCAGGAACGAGAGCAGCGCCTCCGGAATGGCGAAGCGGGTGAACAGGAACGGCCCGACAGCGGTGAGCATGGCGAGCGCGGCGTAGTAGCCGGCACGCCGGCCCCACGTGCGTCCCGCCCACAGCCAGCAGATCCACGCGCAGCCAAGGATGGCGAGGGCGTTGGGCAGATGGGTGGCAAAAACGTTCTGGCCGAAGATGCGGTAATCGGCAGCCGTGAGCCAGTACGGCAGCGGCGGCTTCTCCAGGTATCGGACGCCGTTCACATAAAGCGTGATCACGTCGCCGGTTTCCGCCATGTGCTGCGCCGCCTCGGCATGGGTTGCGTCCACGTCGTCCAGCAACGGCGGCCGGAAAAGCGCCGCAAACTGAACGGCGGCGAAGATGAGCAAAAGAATGACCCATGCAGCGCCCAGGGACAGTCCCGGAACGCGGGCGAACAGCATCTTTTGGGGGCTTGTTCATGGGCGGGATGGTGAAGATTAAGGATAGCAGTTGGGAATTGCGCGAAGAGTTTGGATTGGAGATGAAACGCGATTGGGGAACGGCTCTGGACGTAAATGTTACATCGCGACGAATTGGAGCATTGGTGTGCCGGCGTCAAAAACGCCAGCCGGTCCGTGACCCGCGCGGTCAGGACCGGCTGGCAAGTTGGCGGTTGATTCAGGTTTAGCGATACTAGAATGCGCTCTTGTTTTCCAGCAGGATCGGAGCCGTCGAAATCGGAACCGTCCCTCCACTTATCACAATGAGATCTCCAGCAAGATCCCGGTACTGGGTGTAGCCCGAGGGCACCGAGAACGTCGCGTCCCCGCTGGTGTTCCACACGGCCAGCGCGGTGTAACCGCTGGAGCGCGTATAAGCGCAGGTGTACGTGGTGCCCGAGGCCGCGCACGGCGTGGCCAGCGTTGCGCCCGTCAACCAGAGCGCTACCTGCCCGTAGGCTTCGCCCGCTTCGTTCAAGCCAGACGTCTTGGTCCACAGCGGACCCCAGTCTCCCCCGTCATAGGCATACCAAACGGACGTAGCCACACCCGAGGACTGCTCCAGGATTAGATGGCGTGCCAGGAACGCAACCTGATCGGCGGCGGCAGGCAGGTCGGAGTTTTCGCCCCAGCTGGACTCGGTATCAAGCAAGGGCAACGAACCCACGCCGTTTGCGCTCATGACCGCGCGCTGATACGCCACCTGGCTGACCACCTGCTCCGGCGTCTCGTTCATTTGCGGGTAGGCATGAAATGCCACGCCGTCGATGTACGCCGCGCCGCCCGCCTGGAGCCACGCCTGCAGCCACACGCTGCCGCAGTTGTTGCTGCCGCCGGTGCATGTCATCCCCGCGGAGTAGTTGTCTGTCTCCGACGGGCTCAGGATGACGGCATTGGGATCCACCGCCTTGATGATCTTCCGCGCGTCCGCCGCCATCTGCACCAGCTCGGCGTTCGTGCCGGTCCAGTAGAGGGTCAGGTTGGCCTCATTCCACAGCTCCCAATACTTGATGACACCGGGGCCGACGTGATCGACGATGGCCGTCACGTAAGCATCCCAGTCCGCCAGCACTGGAGCATTGGCGCATCCGTTGGGGGCGTAGCCTCCGTTGCATGCGGCGCCGCCCGCAATCGCCCATGTGGGCGTGCGCCCGAAGGTGTAGATGATCTGGGCGTTATTCTCCTGCGCCAGCTTGATGTTCTCGTCCAGGTAGGTCCAGGAGTAGGTGCCGCTGTTGGGGTTGAGCATGTTCCACGGCGTGTTGGAATCCCATAGACGCAAAGTTCCTACAGGCACCTCTGGCCATGGCGTTCCATAAGTGAGCCCGTTCACGTCCATGCCGAAGAACGACGATGCCGAAGTTGGAGTTGACGGCGAAGGCGACGGCGAGGGTGAGGGTGATGATACCGGCGCCTTGATGGTATATATCGCCAAAGTTACAGCACTCGCGCTCTCACCGGAACACTCCGCTATTGCCTTTAGCGTGGTGGTCGCGGGAATGGAGATAGAACTGCTGTAAACCGTCGAGGCCCTCGTGGGCGTCGTCCCGTTGGTCGTGAAATAGATCTTCGCGCACGTCGATGTGTCGCCAATACTTACGGTAACCGGTGCGGAGTAAGTCCCAGCCTTCACGCTGAACGCGGGAGCGCTCGGCGTTGTGACACGCGCAGCCACCATAGCTGGGCACGGCAGGATAGCTAGCAGAGCAGCAAGTCTAAATCCTAACTGAACGAAATTATTCCGTGACATCATGATTCCTTTCCAACGCTGTATCTCACAGCGGCAATTGTGAATTGGGCGTACGATGCCGTCGGCCTGAAGCGAGCAACACTCGCGACAATCCCCAGGCGCAGACATGTAACGGTCGCCTTCCTGGCGCCCGCACTTACGTGCCGCTCCCATCGGAGCTGAACAACTTACGATGAGCTAGCCTGTGAAGGTGCGAACCATGCCAGGTGGAGGCGGAGTGATAGTTATCCTCCGGCGCAATGCAGAGAGCACACGGCGTCGAGGCTGGATAACTGCCCGTCGCGCCGCTCGCGGCCGGCGGGAAGCTGGCAAATTGACGGAATTCAAGGCAACAGGCTGCAGGTCAGGCAAGCCGTTCCCGACCTAACTATGGAGCGCCCGGGGCCTGCTTCAGGAGGGCGCTGACTAGCGTTGCCGAAGTGGGGATAAGGAAGAATCGCAGGAATGCTGATACAGAGAGCATTAAATACAACACAGGAGAACTCCTCCTGACACAGGATTTGCACTTCTGAACTACTTACCGATTGTTGAGTTGAAAAGGGCTCGGTTGTTTTGTGATGAGCAAGCGAAGGGCCACACTGCGGGGGGGATGCCATACTGTGGTAGATATTTTTAAACCCTATCGGCCCAAGCAGTTGGATCGGGCGGGCCCGAAATCCCGACCTTTGCATGAGCCGCTTCGGCTTGGCAAATTATGACCAGAGTCATGTAATTTCTTCTTCCTTGCACCAGAGCCGGCATCCCTAATCAACCTGCGGGATCATCTAACAGAATTGGCTATCAGTGCAGCCGGAGGGGGGATGTCGAGCGCTGCAAATAGACCCCGAGTGATTGTGGCCGACGACGAACCGGCTATCACGCAGACCATTGAACACATCCTCAACAGCCAGGGTTTTGAAGCCAAGGGAGTTTTGAGCGGCGAGGACGCAGTGGCGCTGGCCCGCCACTTTGTCCCGGACATCCTGGTGAGCGACATCCGCATGGGCGAGCTGGATGGTGTGCAGGCCGCGGCGCGGGTTCGCCGCATCGCGCCCGAATGCAAGGTCGTGCTTTTTTCCGCCACCGTCCTCGATGACCTTCAGCTCAGGAAGGTGCGGCTCCTCGGCTTCGATTTCCTGCGCAAGCCGCTTCATCCCATCGGATTGCTTGCTCATCTGCGCTTGCTGGACACCCGGTTCATGGATGAGATTCCCGCCGGGGACGGATGGCGGCTTCTGCGCGAGCATGCGGAGCGAAGCACCGAGTTGCTGGTGGAGGGCCGCTTTCCCTGGGAGCCCACTGAGGTCCAGGCCGTGATTACGCGGGTGATGCCCACCGACATGAGCCTCTCGCTTCGGCTGACGGAAATGGATGGTCAGCCGGAGCACAGCATCTGGCTGCATGGCGGGCGGTTTCGCTACGCGGCCATCGGCGAGCTCCCGATTGCCTACGCGCCGCCCTGGCGATCGGTGCTCCAGGTTGGGCTGGAGGACGGCAATGAGTGGGTGTTTCGGGAACGGTGGTAGTGAAGCAGTGAAAGAGTGAAGGAGTGAAAAAGTGAAGGAAAAGGTGCAGAAAAGCCCGGAGCACTTCTTCACCGTTTCACTTCTTCACTTCTTCACTTCATCACCGTTTCACTCGTTCACTGTCCGCTTGACTGTCCCGGCGCCGGCGCAAAGTAACCCTTGCGCACCTGCACATGCATGCCTTCGCCGCAGTTCACTGCAACGTGGCGGAAGGTGCCATCGAGCTTGTCGTCGGTAGGCGTATAGGTCCCCACGTACTGGGTGCGCAGCTCGTCTTCAATCTGCTGGAAGGCGTCCTCAAGCTTTTTGCCGTTGTTGCCCACGTTGATGACGCGCCCGCCGGTCTCATCGGAGATCTTCTTGGCGGCGGAGTAGCCGTAGTAGCCCATGCCGGCGTTCCAGTATTGCCTGGGATTGGCAATCAGGATGACATAGACGATCACGTTCGATCGCTGAGCGGCGGCGATAGCGTCCTGGATTTTCATCTCGCTGCCCTCGTCCTCGCCGTCGGTGAGGATGATCATGGCTTTGCGTCCGGTCTCCTGGGTCATCTTGTCTCTGGAAGCCTGGTAGATGGCGTCATAGAGCAGGGTGCCCTTGGGGGTGCCCTGGATGGGGACGGTGCCGCCGCCCAGCCCGGGAATGCCGGAGCCGCCATTGCCGCCCGCGGTGTTGATCTGGGCCTTGTCCATGGCCCGCGCCAGCTCGTGCGCATTATTGGTAAAGTCCTGCAACAGATCCACATTCACGTCGAATGAGAGCAGGAACGCCTCGTCTTTTTTGCGCATCACCTGCTCCAGAAACTGGCCGCCCGCCTGCTGCTCCAGGGGCAGAACGTAGTACTGGCTGCCGGAGGTGTCGAGCAGGATGCCCAGAGTCAGCGGCAGATCGCTCTCCGCGGCGAAGGTCTTCCAGGTCTGCGGCTGCTTGTCTTCCATCACCGAGCAGTCGGACTTGGTTAGATGGGGAATCAGCTCGCCATTCTTGCCCTTGACGGTGAAAAACATGTCGACAAGGTTTACCTGCAGCTTGAATGTGGCGACCGATTGATCGTCATCGGGCTGCGCCGGCGCGGTGCTGACGGGCGGAGCATCCGGCGATGGGGGAAGCTGGGCCAGCGCCACGCCGGGGAAAAGCGGCAGGGCGAGCAGGAGGACGGCGATGCGGGGACGGATGGGCATGCTACCACTCTTAGACGGAAAATTACGAGCTAAAGAGAGCATAGCTCCAATCGGGGCCGGCAGACGAACAGTGCGCGGAGCAAACCTGCTTCGCCCGGGCGCGTCTGATACTCTGACGGTTGAAGTGCACGGAACGTCTGAGAAAAGGCCGCTGAGTGGTAGCGGGCCGGGCATGGAGCGGCATCAGGGCTTGGCATCAAGGGAGGACCGGAAGGCAGTGAACCTGGGATTCAAAGCAACGGCGGCAGTGGCACTCCTGGGCTTGGGGCTGGCTCCGACAACGATGGCGCAAAACCAGCAGACGCAACAACCTGCGCCGGTACCCAATGCCCCCACGCCGCAGACAGCAGCGCCGATCATCGACGCCGCCAGCGGTCCCATCAAGCCGGGAGGCGGCGCCGGCTTGGAGACGGATAACAACAGCTCCGGAACCGTTCCGGAGCAGACCGTGCCCGCACCTCCGCCGCCCAAACCGGTTCAGCCGCCTCCGGGTCCGCCGCCGGCCATGCCCCCCGTGGATCAGCTTGGCACTATCATGCGGCTCAACGTGACCTACGTGGAAGTGCCGGTTACGGTGAAGGACGCAAAAGGACGCCTGCAGGCGGGGCTTACCTGGCGCGACTTCCGCGTCTTTGAGAACGGCAACTACGAGCCGCTCAAGGAGTTCTTCGTCGATCCGTTCCCCATGTCGATGGTGTTCGTGGTGGACCGGAGCCTTCGCGGCGGCGACATGGACACGGTGAACCAGTCGCTGGGGGCGATTCAAGGAGCCCTGACACCTTACGACGAGATCGAGGTGATGACCTACGGAAACGGGACCACGAACGTTTCCGGCGGGTTTACCGGGGCGCAGAGCGCGCGCGTGCCCTACCTGATGGCGATGGCGAAATCCTCGGGAACCGAGCGGTTGAATCCGGTCAATTCCGGCCCGTTCGATAGCTGCGGCGTGCATGTGAACGGCAATTGCGTGGATCCGAACCTGCAGGATGGCCGCTCGGCCGGCAACGGCTATTTCATGACCATCCCCAAGGAGATCCACACCCTGAACGACGCCATTTTTGCGGCGGCCAAGGAGCTTTCTACGCGGCCCCGGGAGCGGCGGCGCATCATCTACGTGATCTCGGACGGCGAGGAGTACGGCAGCAAGGCCAAATACAGTGAGGTTTTGCGCTACCTTGAGACCAATCACATCTCGGTGTACGGCACCCTGGTGGGCGACGCCGCGCGCTGGGGCGAGGGACGGATGAGCCGCCTGCACCTGCCTTTTACCATGTACGACAACCTGCTGGTGAAGTACACGCTGGCCACCGGCGGCACGTTGGATTCAGAGCACAACGTGAACAATATTGAAAAGAGTTACCTGGCGCTGGCGGAAGAGGCGCGGAACAAGTACACGCTGGTGTACGCCAGTCATGAACCTCTGATCGACAGCAAGTACCGCAAAATCGATGTACGAGTGGACCGGCCCAATATGGAAGTGATCGCTCCGCTTGGGTACTATCCTTCGGGACAGGACCAATAAAGCAGGGATCAGGGAGTGGGGAGTAGAAAGCAAAAGGCCTGTGCTGAGCACAGGCCTTTCCTTTTGCATGGCTTGCGGGCGGATACCTGGCCCGCGAAAGCTTACTTGGGCTGCTCGGCGGGGGGCGCGGGCGGATTCACCGGCGCGCTCTGCTGTGTGGCGGGCGGTGCCGGCGTTGTGGGCTCGCTCATGCCCTTCAGGCCCTCTTTGAACCCCTTGAGCCCCTCGCCCAACCCTTTGCCCAGCTCCGGAAGGCGCTTGGCACCAAAGAGCACGAGCAGCAGGACGGCAATGATGATCAGGTGGGTAGGCTGTAAAAAATCACCCATGTTGATACTCCTCCGCAGGCCGGCGCAAACTCCGTCCTGCCCATTCGACACTTCTATTGTCGCACAGGGGCAGGTTTGATTGTGTGTGAGCTAGCTCACATGTCATGCTGCGCGGGTACGGACGGTCAGTTCACCTGGGAGGGTTTGCCCAGCCGCTCCGTCACCATGGTGTAAAAGCTGCGCAGGTCCTCTTCCTCGCCCATGGTGAGCCGGCGGTAGACCTTCAGGAGGGGGAACAAGCGGGATCCGCGCACGTCTACGGCGGGTACGGCTACCGTGCCGCCGGGATACTGGGTCATCTCCCAGCCGCCGTTGTAGCGCTGGCGGATAATCTCGCCCAGGTAGCTGCCCCAGAGGCGAACCTCGTAGTCCACGTCGTGCTCGGGGGTTTCACCAATCAGGACGATGATCTCGTCCAGGACGTCGATGGAATCATCGGTGAAATCGAGGGTCTTGCGGTAATCGGCGCGGGCGGATTCGACGGCGCCACGGGCGTAGCCCTCCATCATCGCTCCCAGGTCGGGAAACGGCATCGACTCCAGTCGTTTGCGTATTTCGTTCATGACCCAGACAAGAGTATAGGCCCGGAACAAGCGCCCCCATGCAAGCAGCGCCAGTGTTCTGTTCAGACATTACAATCGAAGCAACGGAGGTCTCGGTATCCCCTTGAAGTTGCATCGGATTCTAACTTTGGGGTGCGGGCTGGCGTTGGCATGCGCCATGGCGCGTCCGGCCACGCGCGACATTTATCCCGACCCCGGGCAGGCCCGGGCCGACATTGCCACGGCACTCAAGCAGGCGGCGCGGACGCACAAGCGGGTGCTGCTCGATTTTGGCGGGAACTGGTGCGGCGACTGCATCGTGCTGGAAATTGACCTGCACAACCCGCGCAATCAACCCATTCTCAATGCCAACTTCATCCTGGTGCACGTGAATGTGGGGCAGCTTGACCAGAACCTGGATATCGCCGGGATGTATGGCGTCCCGGTGGAGCGGGGAGTTCCGGAGGTGGCGGTGCTGAGCGAGATGGGCAAGCTGCTTTACAGCACGAAGGACAAGGCGCTGGAACTGGCGGTGCAGCGCGGAGATACGGCGGCCGTGACCAGCTTTCTGGTGCGCTGGAAGCCGGGAACGAAGGGGTGCTCGGTGGTGGAAGTGAGCTGCTGAGAACCAGTTCGTAGTTCACAGCTTGTCAGCGGAATCGCCTCGTAACTATGAACTGTGAACTGTCTTAGTCGTCCAGCGGCGCCAGGTGCTTGGTGTTCTGGTAGGTGAACTGGATGCGGTGGATCACGGTGATGGTCGACAGCACCGCGAGCACCCACAGGACCGGCGCCATCACGCCCGCCCACTCAAACAGCGCGCCCAGGATGATGAGCACGATGCGCTCCGGGCGCTCCATGAAGCCCACCTTGCACTGGCCGATGAGGGCTTCGGCGCGGGCGCGGCTATAGCTGACCATGAGCGACGTGATCATCACGAACGCGGTCAGCACCACGTAGCGGAAGTGGTTGATGCGCGCGTAATAGACCAGCAGGCCGAAGAACAGCACCACGTCGGAGTAGCGGTCGATCACGGAATCGAAGAACGCGCCGAAAACCGTCACCTGGTTGGTGCGGCGGGCCACGCGGCCGTCCACCATGTCGAAGATGCCCGCGCCGATGATTACCAGGCCGGCGTAAAAGAACATCCGCCCCGCGTTGAGGGCGTTGGCATGGCCGAAAAAGAACGCGGCGGCAATGTTGATGACGAGCCCGAAGAACGTGAGCACGTTGGGCGAGATGCGGGTCAGCGCCAGCCCGTGCACGATGCGGTCCAATAGCCAGCCGCATGCCCTGCCGAACCCGCCTGTCCACGTCATGGTCTTGCGTCCCTCGTTACTGCTCAGCGCCTTCACCATCCCCCTCGTTGCCGCCGGATTCGTCGTGGATGGTGGTCAGTTTCAAAATCTCCAGATCGCGCTTGCCGTTGGGCGTGTGGATGGTGGCAACGTCGCCCACCTGCTTACCTACGATGCCACGGCCGATGGGCGAAGTGGTGGAAATGAGCCCCTTGGCAACATCGGATTCCTCACTGGTGACCAGGCGGTACACAATCTCCTCGTCCTTGGTGGAATCGTAAACCACCACGGTGGAGCCGAAGCCGGCGCGGTCGCGAGGGATGTTGGCCAGGTTAACCAGCGACAGCTCCGCCATGCGCCGCTTGAGCTGGCCCAGGCGCGCGTTCACAAAAGTCTGCCGCTGCTTGGCCATGTGGTACTCGGCGTTCTCGCTCAGGTCTCCCATGGCGACGGCCTTCTTGATCTCCGCCGGCAGCTCATGGGCGAGCTCATGCTCGAGAGCGGCAATTTCCTTCTGCAACTGGTTTTTGATGTGTTCGGGCATCCTCGTCCGTAGGCGGCGCGCGGGGATCGCATACGCCGCTAAAGGGGTGACAATCCTGAAACCTCATTATACGCAAGTGACCACACCGCCATTGCGGGGGCCCGGACGCGTTGGCGGGTTGCAGCCCGGCAGTTCTGCCCAACAAAAGAACCGGCGCGGCCCTGCTGGAGCCGCGCCGTCGTTGCCGGTCGAGACCGGATCAGAACTGATACGTGATGGTGCCGTAGATTGCCCGCGGAGCCCCTGGGTACACGTTGAGGTAACCGTCGGGCGGTGGTGTAGACCCCGGCCACAACTCCGCGAAATAGGCGCCGCTGGAGATGTATTCGTATTCGTTGTACTCCGAGTTGGCGAGGTTCATCATATCCACACGCAGGTTGAACGACTGCTTTTCTCCGATCTTGATGGGAGCGTTCAACGCAAGATTCACCGTCGTGTAAGACGGCATGGTGGTATTGCTCGGGCCACCGCTGAGGTTCGACCAGAGATATTGGCTGCCGGTCGACTCCACCCAGAAGCGCGGCTCCAGGATGGTGCGGTTGTTGTGCCGGATTCCGTAATAGACGCCCGTGTTGAGTGTGATCTTGGGGACATACGAGACCGGAAGGTTGTTGTAAAAGGTGCATCCGGCAGCGGGACTCGAAGGGGTGCCGCATCCGGCGAGCGGTCCGCCGGTGACGAAGCTGGTAAAGTTTGAAGCTTCTCCCGCGAAATTCAGGAAGATATGAATGTTGCTTTTCGGATCGGCGTCGAAGAATGCGTCCACGCCGTGATAAACGGAGTTGCCGCCGTCGGAAAACTCGTCGCCGGTGGCGGTTTCATAGTCAATTTCCTGGTTGGTGTAATTGTTGTGGAAGTAATCGACCCCGGCGATGAAGTTGCCCAGTCCCGGCGCGTGCATGAAGTGAACCTTGGCGCCGAATTGAGCGTAGGCGCCCTTGGCAAGCTGGTAGTAAGCCGGGTTCACCGCCTGGAACTGCCCGCCGCCGCCGCCCAACTCGGGAGAACGATACGTCGTGTCGTAGCCGCCGTAAATCGTGATCCAATCCTTGGGCGTCACGGAAGCATCGATGCCCGGCTCGACGCCGGAGCGGCCCTCGTGCGCTCCGCAGAGGGAACCCTGGTCCTTGGCTACGTCGCCGCCGTCGGTGGTAGGGACGGGATTTCCGAAGATGTTGTAGTAAGGATCGGTCGCATTGCTGCCCGTCTGCGGATACATGGAGCAGTGAGTCAGATAGACAGGACCGGACGTCGCCACGACCGGGCTGGTAGCAGTTGCCTGGGAGAAGTACGTGCTCGGGGCGAAAGTAAAGTCGCGCGCAGCCTGGTCGCTGTAGCTGGTGTCAAAGCCTACCACGCGCAAGCTGGGAACGATATGAATCCGCGCGATAGGATGAAAATCGTCCTGCGCAAAAAAGCTCACATCGTCCTGCTGGAAGTAGCCGGAACGGAACTTCGATCCGGTACCGACTATTTGCTTTGCGCCGTCGCCTCCATTGAGAGGGTTGTAGAAGAGGTTATGCGGGTTATAGACCTCGTGAATCAGGTAGCCCCCGACGCTGACAGTGTTGTAAGGAAGCACCTGGGAAAAAGAGACCTGGTCGCCAAACATGTTGCTGTGGGGGTTATTCCACTCATCCACCTGATCGCCTGTAGAGACAGCATCCTCGTTGCGCCGGTGAAAACGCCGGATGTGCGTGTACCAGGTGGAGTTCTCAAGCGTGGACGCATGGCTCGGGAGTATCCTTTCGCGCCCGTACGTCATGAACATTTCGTTGGTGTCGTATTTGTTGTAGTCGGCAAACGGCAGGGTGCTGTAGAACCCGCTCGTCGCCTGGCTGTAGTGGATGCCGCTCACCGGTTCCACCAGGCCCACATCGGTGCTGGGAATCACCTGGGGACGATAGCCGCCGCCCTTTGCGTACAAGACGCCCATGGCGATGCTTCCCGCGGAAAAGTCCTTGATGGTCTTGCCGTACACCGATCCATTCTTGGTGGGGTTGCCGAAGCCGTCCGGAGCAACGCGAAAATCGTCGCCGCGTCCCAGGCCTCCGCCCGCAACCGTGGACCATCCTTTAAATGCGCCTGAATTGCCGACGAACGCGAAATTCTGCTGTCCGTAGGGGCCATCGGTGAGCGCTACGCTGAGGTGATGTTCGACGGTTGGCTGAATCGGGGTGAACTCCACCCGTCCGCCCACGTCAAAATATCCCCGTTCCGCCGCTGGGCCCGGGCCGTAGTTCGTCTGCACATCCTGAATCATCAGGCTTTGCGGCATGGTGGCCGATTGCCACAAGCCGGTCGCGGGATCGGCAACGGGAATGCCGTCATAGGTGACGCCCAGCGAACCCACGCCAATAAAGCTTGTGGCTTCGCCTGCCCAACCCTGCTGAAGACCGTTCATGATCACCGTATATTTGGTTCCGCCGGTTTCTCCATAGCCCACCACGTTGGTTCCCGGGGTGGAGGAAAGCATCTGCGCACCGCCAGCCACCGGGCCCGCGGCATCCAGCTGCTTGCGGTCGAGCACGCGAACCGTCTCCGGCATCATCATCACGTCTTCTCGAGTGGGCATGGGCTTCGCCTCGGGATCTACGGTTCCACGCACCACCACGCTGTCGTTTAATGCCGCCACGCTTAGTGACACTGTGAAGTTGTGCTGTGTCGAGGGCGAGATATGTTCGGTATAAGATTCGAACCCTGACTTTTGGACGCTGAGGATCTGCAGTCCCGTAGAAACACCGTGGAAGACAAACGTGCCATCGGAGCCTGAGGTCGTGTTCGTGACTCTGCTGGTGCCCATATCGGTCAGGGTTACCGCCGCGCCCGGAATCAAAGCGCCGGAAGAGTCGGTGATTTTGCCCGTTATGTTCACCGTGCTGGCGGCTGACGCCACCGTAACGCCAGCCATCAAAGCCAAACATAAAACGAGTAGTCTGCGCAGCATATCTCCAAATCCTTTCGTTTCGTTGATCCATTGCGCTATGCCTCCGGGCCATACTGGCCGTCAGGGCAGGGGAACGCGCACGCGCGCAGGCGCAAAGAATGGTTTCAGGAGCGCGCGCTTATTTTTGGTGCGCACGCGAGAGATCTCCTGGACCCGGGCAGTTGCCGAGTCTCTCTTCGCAAGCCGGATCGGCGAGAACGCGCCTGGAGAACAGGCCGCTCAACCGAGAGCCAGGGAGTATCTCCGGCGAAGGAGAGGAGAGATCACTAAAGGAGGCACGCAGGGGGAGGGCGAGAGGAAAAGTAGGTGAATTCAGGAGTACCGAATGCAATGCAGGCGACGTCGGCAAGCTGCTCCTCGCCTGAGGCCGAACGAACCGGGCAGGAAAGCGCCGGCGCTGCCCATGCCGGTGATTCCCTCGAACCGCGCTTTTGCGAAGCCAGGGCCAACACCGCCCCCAAGCTCCGCTTGCCCACGGGACGCTCTTTCTCTGTGAGCAGCTTGGCAGGGGACATCACGCGGAAGGCGAGACCCTGCTCCGGATACTGCTCCATCTTGTACTCGGCGCCCCACAGCACCACCGCCACGCTCAATGCCAGCGAATAGAGCGTGAGGAGAGTGATCCGGCGGTGGGCTCGTCGGTGCAGGCTCATGATGGGGAAGTACTCGGCGCGGCAGAATCGGACGAAGGCACGCGCATGACAAGGCAAGTATGCGAGGCGCAAATGAACAGGCCATTAAGCAGCCATTACAGCGCTGTAAACGGAATGACGATTCCGTCATTCGGCACGGAGTTTTCCACCGGCGGCAAGTCGGGATGGTTCACCGAGGGACTGCGTCCGCATTTTTATCAGTAGCGCCGGATCACTGCCACTGGTCCAGAAACGATTGCAGGATCAGCGTGGCCGCAACCTGGTCTACCACGCGCGCGTGCTCCTGCCGCATGCGCCCAGCCTCGTAGAGCAACTGGTGCGCTTCGTGCGTCGTCAGGCGTTCGTCCCAGAGATGGATCGGCAGCCCGCTCAGCTCGCCCAGCGCCGCGGCAAACTGCTCCGTCTTTAGCGCGCGCGGGCTGGTCTCGCCGGAGAGATGCAGCGGCCGCCCCACTACAATTCCAGCCACTGCGAAACGCCGCGCCAGGCGCGCGATGGAGCGCAGGTCGTCGCGCCGGTTGCGCCTGGCTTCGAGCGTCATCACCGGCTGCGCAGTCAGGCCCAGCTCGTCGGAAACGGCCACGCCGATGCGCTTGGCGCCCACGTCCAGCCCCAGAAACCGCTCTACGCGCTTCCCTTCCACAGTTTCTCCCGCACCCAGAATAAGCCCCGGCCGCTCGCAACTCCGCTAAAGTAATTCCATGGCGGCAGCGCAATGAACACGCTTGAAATCGTCAGCATCCTGGTCACCACGGCCGCAGTCTTCGGCTGGATCAGCTTGCGTCTGCTCAAGCTGCCCATCACCATCGGCACCATGCTGCTCACCGTAGGCGCTTCCCTGCTAATGGCCAACCTGGCCCGGCTTACGCCCGGGGTTCAGGACTGGGCGGCGCGCTTCGCCGGCCGTCTCGACTTCGAAACCCTCATCCTGCATGGGCTGCTTCCCCTGCTGCTTTTCGCCGGCGCATTCCTGCTGAACCCCGAGGAACTGGCGCGCGAAAAACTGCCCGTCGCCCTGCTTGCGGCCCCGGGCACCGTCATCGGCTTTTTGGCCGTGGCTGCGCTCATGAAGCTGCTGGCCGGCCCAAACATCTCCTGGATCGAGTGCCTCATCTTCGGTGCAGTCATCTCGCCCACAGACCCCATTGCGGTGCTGGAGATGCTGCGCCGCGTCGGCATTCCCAAAGCGGTTCAGTCGCAGCTTGCGGGCGAGTCGCTGTTCAACGACGGCGTGGGCGCAGTGTTGTTCCTCACCATGATTGAGATTGCGCGCGGCCACTCGCCAACGGCGTGGCATGTCGCCGGCCTGCTGCTGCTCCAGGCCGGCGGTGCCATCGCGCTGGGCATCGCGGCCGCCTGGCTCATTTCCATGCTCATGTGCATGGTCAACTCCTACCAGGTCGACATCCTGCTCACCATTGCGCTCTCCCTCGCCGCGTATGCCCTGGCCGACGCGGGAAAGCTTTCCGCGCCGCTGGAGGCCGTGGTGGCAGGCATCGCGCTGCGCCACTTCAACCGGCAAAAGGCCAAGGGGCTCATCGCCGACGAGCGCGTGGACCACTTCTGGACCCTGATCGACGAGGTGCTGAACTCGATTCTCTTCGTGCTGCTCGGCCTGGAAGTCCTGACCGTCTCCTTCAACCTGCAAACGGTACGCGCCGGCGCTTCCGCGGTCTTATCCGTCAACCTGGTTCGGCTCGCCATTGTCGCGGCATGCGTGGGGCTGGTGCGCCTCATCCGGAAAAAACCGCAAGGCGCAATCTTCACCATGACCTGGGGCGGGCTGCGCGGCGGCCTCTCCATCGCCCTCGCCCTCAGCGTGCCCGCCGCGCTGGGAGGCTCGTGGATCTTCGGCGCCACCTACATCATGGTCGTTTTTTCCATCCTGGTTCAGGGCGGGTCGCTGCACTACGTCCTTACCCGCCGCCGCAAGCAGCAGTCCGCGGCAGTTTAAGCGTCTTGCGCACGTAAGCACGTTCCGCTACAACGGTAAGCATGTCTCGAACCAACTGGATGATGACCGTTGTGATGTGCGTGGCGGCGTTTGGACCCCTGACGAGTGCACGGAATGCAGCCGCACAGGATACAGCAAAGGCTGCTCCGGAAGTGGCGAACTCCAACCCTGCCGATGAAGCGTTCCAGGCGATCTATACGGCGGATGAGAAATGGCGCCGGGCGCAGCGCGGCAGCGTCTCCGAGGAAGACGAGAAGAAGCATCTGCCTCCGGCTCACCTGGAGCAAGTGGATGCGGCCACGCAGGCAAAGGCGCTGGCACATTGGGAAAGCATTCTGGCGGACCTCAAAAAGGTGGATATGCGGAAGCTCTCGGCCGAGGAACGGCTGAACTTCGAGGTATATCGCGCCCAGATCGTCGTGTCGCGCAATGAGCAGAAATTCAAGGAGTATGAGCGGCCGATGAATTCCGATTCGCAGTTCTGGGACCTGGCGCCGCTCGATGCGCGTGAATTTCGCAGCGAGGAATTCTATGTGCGGTATCTCTCGCGCCTGCGCGACGTGCCGGAGTATTTCGACGAGCAGATGGCCAATATGCGTGCGGGGATAAAACGTGGCTTCTCGCCGCCGCAAGCGACGCTTGCAGGACGCGACCAGGGACTAAAGGACGTTGTCAACGCGAAGAATGCGCAGGCGACCGGTTTCTGGCGGCCGTTTGCCGCTATGCCGTCCTCCATTCCTGCGGCCGAGCAGGAGAAGCTGAAGGCCGAGGCGGTAGATGTGATCACCCATAGCGTGGTGCCGGCGTATGCCAGGATGCTCAAGTTTTTCGATGAGGAGTATGTGCCGCACGCCGTGACCTCGCTGGCGGCTGAGGATCTGCCGGACGGGAAGGCCTATTACCAGTCGAAGATCCTGGAGTATGCGACGGTGACGATGTCGCCGGAAGAGATTCATGCAATCGGCCTCAAAGAAATGGAGAGCATTCACGCCGAGATGTTGGCGACGATGAAGGCGAGCGGGTTTACGGGGACATTTCCGGAGTTCCTCGAGTATCTGCGGACCGATCCAAAGTTCTATCCCAAGACACCGGATGAGCTCCTGCACGATGCCGCCTGGATTGCGAAGGAATTCGATGGCGTAGCAAGCCGGTACTTCGGCAAGGAGCCGCGGGGACGGTTTGGGATCGTGCCGGTGCCTCCGGAGATAGCTCCGTTTTATACCGCGGGCCGCGGCGGGATGCGTTCGTATCTGGTGAATACCTATGATCTGCCATCGCGTCCGCTGTATTCGCTGCCGGCGTTGACGCTGCATGAGTCGGCTCCTGGACATAGCTGGCAGCAGGCGCTGGCGGAGGAGGACGCGCGCGACAGGAAGCTGCCCGAGTTTCGCAAAGCCTACATTTCGGCGTATGGCGAGGGGTGGGCGCTCTATTGCGAACGGCTGGGAGCGGAGATGGGTATCTATCACACGCCGTATGAGACGTTCGGGATGCTGAGCTACCAGGCGTGGCGCGCGGCGCGACTGGTGGTGGATACGGGAATCCATGCGCAGGGATGGACGCGCGAGCAGGCACAGCAGTATCTGCACGACAACACGGCCTTGAGCGATCACGAGATTGAGACCGAGGTCGACCGGTATATTTCTTGGCCCGGCCAGGCGCTTTCCTACTATCTCGGGGAGATGGCGATTGTGAAGGAGCGTAAGAAGGCGGAAGTGGCACTGGGCGCGAAGTTCAATCTGCGGGCCTTTCACGACGCTGTGCTGGAGACGGGTAGCGTCCCCCTGCCGGTGCTGGAGGAGCATCTGGATGCGTGGATTGCGGGCGGAGGCGTGGGACCGTTTGTAGAAATGGAGCAATGAAGGCCACTTCTCCATACAATGAGGTTTCATGGCGGAATTTGCTCAATTCTTTGCGCTGTCCTTCAGCGCGCTGTTCCCCCTCATCAATCCGCTGGGGTCCTCGCTTGTCTTCATGGGGATGGTCGGCGTCACCACCGGCAAGGTTTACAGGAAGCTGGCGTGGAGGATCGCCGTCTCCACCGCGCTGTTTCTGCTGGTCATGGATGTGGGTGGCGCGGCGGTGCTGAAGGCCTTTGGCATCTCGCTGCCGATTGTGCAACTGGCCGGGGGCCTGGTGGTTGCGGCCATGGGCTGGGGCCTGCTGAATCAAAAGGAGGCCACTGCTACGACAGACCCAACCGCAGGGGCCACTGACTGGAGCGATTTGCAGCGCAAGGTTTTCTATCCGCTTACCTTTCCCATCACGGCCGGCCCGGGCGTGCTGGTGGTCACCTTGACGCTGAGCGCGCACGCGTCCAAAGGCGCCATCAGTCACATCGTTCTCGCGCAGTTGGGGGTGATTGCGGGCATGCTCTTGAATTGCGCCGGCGTCTTTCTCGCCTACGCTTTTGCTCCCCGCATCACCGCGCGCGTTTCCCCGTCGACGGTTCATGGCATTCTCCGCGTCATCGCCTTTGTTCTGCTCTGCATCGGAGCGCAGATCGCCTGGAACGGCCTCAGCAGCCTGATCGATGGCCTGAGCCACGTCCATCATTGATGAGTGCTCTGGCCCGTTGCCGTCCGCTCAAAAAAGCCTGCAAAGGGCGCCATCGAGCAAAAGGCGGAGGGCGGTCATTCGCATCGCAAGGCGGTCACGGGGTCCACTGCGGCCGCCCGACGAGCCGGAAGCCATGCCGAAACGACGGTGACGAGTGCAATTCCAACCGTTGCCGCGATAAAAATGGCGGGATCGAACGGGCTTAATTCATAGAGCTGTGACCGCACCAGCCGCACCGCATACAAAGCAATCGGCAAGCCCAGGCCAAGTCCGGCGCCGAGCAAGACCAACGATTCGCGCAGAACCATCCACTGCACGCTGGTGCTGCTTGCGCCCAGCGCGATGCGGACGCCGATTTCGTTGCTGCGGCGAACGACATTGAAGCTCATCACGCCATAGAGCCCGACGGCCGCAAGCAGCACCGCAAGCAAAGCGAAGATGGTAGTGAGCCGCGATACCAGCGTTTCCTCGCTCATGAACGTCTCCAGATGCTCCTGCATGGTGCGGACTTGGAGAATCGGCAGATTCGGATCGACGCCTGCAATCGCGCTCCGCAGCCCGCCGATGGTCGACGTTGGGTCGCCCGCAGTGCGCAGAATAATGCTGTCGGCAAAGCTTTCGTCAACGCCTTCTCCGTGCTTGCCTGCGACTTGCGCAAGAGGGAGATAAATCATGCGCGCCGGATTTTCGCGCGGGTTGCCGGCTTTCGTGTCGCGCGCAACTCCTACGATCTGCCATGGGCCTTCAACCGTATCGATGTCGATCTTCACCGTGTGACCAATGGCATCTCCCTTGGGAAAGAACTTGCGCGCAATGGTCTCGTTGATCACTGCAACCTTCATGCTGTTGACGGTATCGGCGGGCGTAATCGGGCGGCCGGCCACGATCGAGATTCCAGCGGTTTCGAAGTATTGGCCCGATACGCGGTTCAGGATTGAACTCATGTCCTCCTTGGGTGCCGGCGTATACCCGGAAGCAGAGAAGGTAGAACTCCACGAGCCGAAACTAATGGGTGGTGCTTCAGAAAGAGCCGCGGAACGAACTCCAGGGATGGACGAGAGACGCTCAATCAGGCGCTGGTTCAAAGCGGGAGCCTGTTCCGGTTTGTAGCCTGCCAATTCGGGAGCAAACTGGGCAACCAGCAGATGCGTGCGCTCGAAGCCGAAATCCTGATCCTCAAGATTGCGCAGCGTACGAAGAAAAAGGCCGGCTCCTACCAGCAGCAGCAGGCAGAACACAATTTGCGTAGTCACCAGCGCCTTGGACCACCAGCGGCTGTTGCGTCCGCCGCTGCTTGCTGCCGTTCGCGTGCTGGCGCTTAAGTTCGGCATCGCGGAAGAGCGCGCCCCATCGAGAGCCGGCGCCAGGCTGAAGAGCAGACCGGCGAGAAGAGACACAGCGAGCGTGAACAAGAGAACGGCGCCGTCCGGCGATGCGTCCAGCGGAGTGTTTCGAGAACCCTGCGCGACAAACGCAATCAGCACGCGCGTGGCGGCAAAGGCAAGAGCCAGACCGAACACGCCCCCGGAAAACGAGAGCAGCAGCGCTTCCAGCAGGCTCTGCCGTACGATGCGTCCACGGCTTGACCCCAGCGCTAGGCGGGTGGCCACTTCCCGTTGTCGCGCGATAGAGCGGGCCAGCAGAAAGTTGGCGAGATTGGCGCAAGCGATCAAGAGCACGACCGCGACGATCGCCATCAGGATCTCGAGCGAATCCCCGTACCGGGAACGAAGCCGCGAGACTCCGTGCGCGGCGGAGACAAGGGGAACGCTGATGCGCTCGATTTCCTGCTGGCGCGCAGGCGCGATGGATGCACCCTCACCAGCACGAACGTAATTGCGGATCTGGCGGTCGAGCCAGGCCTGGTCTGCGGCGAGCTGCGACCGAGGGCTCCGGCGGGCGACCATGTGCATAAAGTCCAGCATCCGCGGCGTCAGCATGCCGGGCTCAAGCAGGATCTCCTGGATCATGGTAACCGGCACCCAGATGTCGGATGGTTCAAGCTCCTGAGTAATGCCGTGAAACGCCTCGGGCATCACGCCGATCACCGTAAACGGTGTTCCATTGATGGAGATTGTTTTGCCTACAATATTCGGGTCAGATGAAAGCGATTGCTGCCAGAAATGATGGCTGATGTCTGCAACCGCGTTGCTATGGGGAGTCACCGCATCGAACGACGAGATGGAGCGCCCCAGAAGCGGCTTTAAGTCGAGGACATTGAAAAAACTGCCGGAGACAAGGTTTGCCGGAACCTGTATCGCTGCAGTGGAGTCGGGGAGGCGAACGTTCACCTTTGGCGAACGGCTTGCGTACGCTGCCACGCTCTGAAACGGGCCGGGATTCGCTTCCAGCTGCCGAGCGAAATCGTAGGTGAACATATCGGCGGTGCCCAGATCGATTCCCCCCAGGATCCCGCCGCCCGTGGACTTACCGAAGGTGACCAGTTGCTGCGGATCGCGCACCGGCAGATTCTGAAGCAGAACCTGTTTGATGAGCGTAAAAATCGCGGTGTTGGCGCCGATGCCGAGCGCAAGCGACGCAACCGCAATCAGCGTGAAGCCGGGGCTGCGCCAAAGCGTGCGGACGCTGTAGCGGAGATCGTGACTCGCGTTCTCAAGTCGCGTTTCCCATCCTGCGGAGCGGATGCGATGTTTCACCGCGTTGGTGCTGCCCATTTCGGAACGTGCTGCGCGTGCGGCCTGTTCTGCCGACATCCCGCTGCGTTGCTTGTCTGCGGCAGATGCCTCCACAAAGCCTTTCAGTTCCTCGTCCATTTCGCTCTCGATTGCATTTTTTTGAAACAATCCGCGAAATCCGGCGATGACGTTGGCGAGCAGACCCATTTGATCCTCCGGTGACGTTCTCTCAGGCTTCCATGATCCGGGCAATTGCCGAGACCTGGCGGTTCCACGAATTGGCTTCTTCTGACAGAGCTCTTCGCCCTCGCGCCGTCAAGGTGTAGTACTTGGCCCGCCGGTTCGCCTCGCTGGGCCGCCACTCGCTTTTCACGTGACCGGCGCGTTCCATGCGGGCAAGTGCAGGCAACAGCGATCCCGGATTCACGCGAAACACAGCTTGGCTCACCTGCTCGATACGCGTTGCCACGCCATAACCATGCATCGGCTCGAGTGCCAGGGTCTTCAAAATCAGCATCTCCAGCGTCCCTTGGACAACATCTCTCTGGCCCATTGTCGCTCCTCTTGATAATCGAGAGGTTACACCTTCACTTCTTGATCGTCAAGAGGAACGGATGTTAGCCCGCTTCCGGGGCAGGTTCGACCGGCGCGACATCGCGAATGCACTCACCGGAGCGCCGCACACCGAACAATTCCCTTTCTCCCCGTGCCCGCTTGTGCTCTCCTAAGTGCATCCATGCTCAAATCCCTGGAACGCTATTTTGAGTTTGAGCGCCTCTCCACCAATTGGCGCACTGAGATTCTTGCCGGCGTCACCACGTTCGTCACCATGGCCTACATCGTGCTGGTGAATCCGGCCATCCTGGCCGATGCGGGGATGCCGCTTGCCGCCGTGACCGCGGCCACTTGCCTCTCCGCCGCGTTCGCCTCCATCCTCATGGGCGTCGTGGCGCGCTATCCCATCGCGCTGGCTCCGGGCATGGGCCTCAACGCTTACTTCGCCTACACCGTCTGCCTCAAGCTGCACATCCCGTGGCAGACCGCGCTGGGCGCGGTGTTTCTGTCCGGCGTGCTCTTCCTCGTCATTACCGCCGCGGGCATCCGGCAGATGATCCTGCGCGCCATTCCGCACGAACTCTACGCCGCGGTCGCCGCCGGCATCGGCCTGTTCATCGCCTTCATCGGATTGCAGCACGCGGGCCTGATCGTGCGCGATCCCAACACTCTGGTCACCCTGGGCGACGTCCGCAGTCCCGCGGCCGCGCTTGCTCTTCTCGGCCTGGCGCTGATGGCCGCGCTCCAGATCCGCAACGTCCGCGGCGCCATCCTCATCGGAGTGCTCGCCGTGACCGCCGTTGCCTGGGCCTTCGGACTGGTCCATTGGAAAACCGCGCCCTTTGCGCTGGGCACGCTTTCGCAAACCGCCTTCCAGCTCAACATCGGCGCCGCCCTGGGCAAGGGATTGCCCGAGATTGTCTTCGTCTTCTTCTTTGTCGACCTGTTCGACAACCTGGGGACGCTGGTCGCCGTGACCAAGCGCGCCGGCCTCATCGAGCCCGATCACAGCATTCCGCGGCTCAACCGCATCCTCTCCACCGATGCCATTGCCACCATCTTCGGCTCTCTGGCCGGAACCTCGACGGTGACCAGCTACGTGGAGTCCACGGCGGGCGTGGCTGCAGGCGGGCGCTCGGGCGTCACCGCAATCGTAACTGGCCTCCTGTTCATCGCCGCCATCGGCGCCGCACCGTTTGCCGGCATCGTTCCGCCGGCCGCCACGGCGCCGGCGCTCATCCTCGTAGGCTGCATGATGCTCGCAACCATAGCGGAGATTCCGTGGCGAGAGCCGCTGGTGGCGGTGCCCGCCTTCCTTACGCTGGTTTTGATCCCGCTCACTTACTCAATTGCCAACGGGCTGGGCTTCGGGATCGTCGCGTGGGCCGTCCTCCACCTGGTAACGGGTCGGATTCAGCGCCGCGACTGGCTCCTGTACCTGCTGGCTGCCCTTTTCGTCTTCCGCTTTATCTACCTGGCCGCGAGCTGATTCGAACGGCAGATTTCCGTCTCGAAGCGGAAACGTGCACGCTTTGGGGTGCGCGAATGTCCAAGTATTCCGTACAATGTGATATAAATCACATTAAAAATAATTCAAATATCTGTATATTTCAAAATAACTATCTGTATATAAATGACTTAATTTTAGAATGTCCCACGTGGAACATTTTGCAATCCGCGCATTCCAAGCCCGAAAACACGAATGGCCGGCGCCTCGGCGCCGACCATGAAAGTGTTCTTCAGTTGGCTTCTCTTGTTGAGCGTCTCCCTTGGTTCGATTCAGACCCGCGGGCGATGACGTCCACTTGAACCGGAGCCAATCCCGTCTGGGTCATTTCGAGCTGTTCCGCGGCGCCATAGGAAAGGTCGATGATGCGGCCTTTCGGAAGGTCTCCGCGATCGGTGATACGAACCACCACCGAGCGCCCGTTGATTTTGTTCACCACCCTCACCAGGGTCCCGAACGGAAGAGTCGGATGACAGGCTGTCATCGCGTACATGTCGAACCGTTCGCCGCTGGCCGTAGTCCGGCCATCGAATTTGCCGCCATACCAGCTTGCCAGGCCTTTCAAAAGGCCCTTGGTGCGGGCAGCGGCGCCCTTGCGAGTCAGGGTGTCCGGCGCAACCAATGCATTAGCCGGAACCGAAGGTGGCACAGTAGCTGCCGGTTGGGGAAGCCTTACATCCGCTTGGACGGTTCTTGTGGCCAGCGTGACGATCACGCCGGCTAGAGCAAGGGAAGTAAAACCAGCCAACAGCCAAATTCGGAGCGGAGTTATCAGGCAGGGTGCGCCTGACCTTCGTCGAATTTCCATCCCCCTATTCTACGAAAAATGGCCGGAAGAGCGACCTTCTTGACGCTCCCCTTTTGGGTCATCCGGCTCATGGTCGGGCATTTATGTCCGATAACTGCTTTGATGGGGCCATTTAGCGGTTTTGCACAGCCGCAGTTCTTTCGGGTATCGAAGGCCCCTGTATTCGCCGTTTCATCGCCTTTTTACTCGCTGCGCAGGGCCTGGGATGGATCCACCCGCGCCGCCTTCCGCGCCGGGCCGAGCGTTGCCGCCAGCACCACCGCAGCCATTGCGGCGAGCACCACCGGGTACACCGCGGGCGAGATGAACTGAATTCCCACGAACATCGCGTTGAAGGCGTAGCCGAGCGGCAGCGCCAGAAGCAGTCCCACTGCCGAGCCCAGGCCCGCGACCATCAGCCCTTCGCGCAGGACCATTCGCGCGATATCCGCTCCATTGGCACCGAGCGCTATTCGAATGCCGAACTCCGGCGTCCGCTGGCGCACCGAGTAGGCGATGAGCCCGTAAATCCCGATGGCGGAGAGCAGGAGCGCCAGACCGGCAAAGCTGCTCAGGATTTCAACGAAGACGGGATCGCCGTTGCGCTGGGATTTGAGGATGCCTTCCATGCTGTTGACGTCGACGAGCGGGAGCTCCGGATCCACGGACGCCACGGCCTGGCGGAGCTGTGGAATTATGCTGTCCGGCGCTGCCTGGCCGCGCAACATGAGCGAGAAGCCAGACGCAGGCCGCTGCGCAAACGCCTCGTATACCATCGGATCGACCCGCGTTTCCTCAGAGTAGCTCTTGACGTCCGCCACTACGCCCACGATCTGCTCCCATTGCGGGGGCGCGTCGCCGACGTCGAGCTTTACCTGGCGGCCGATGGCGTTGCCGCCGCCCAGGTAGCGCTCGACGAAGCGCTGATTGACCACGGCCACGCGCGGCGCATTGGCGTCATCCTGTTGAGTGAAGGTCCTTCCGCGCAGCGCCGCAATGCCCGCCGCCGAAAAGAATTCCGGCGTGACCACAACGGTTTCGGCCTTGCGCGGCTGGCTGGGCGGCGGATCGGTAATGCCCTGGATGTGAACCGTTACTTTGCCTGCGCCGGTGGCCGGCAGGTTCGACGCGGCCGCTGCGTCTTCCACTCCGGCAATCTGGTGCAGGCGCGGGAGCAGGTCGCGCACGAAGCGAGCCTGGGCGGGCGCATCGGGATATTTCTTCTTATCCAGCGTGAGGCCGGCGGTGAGGAGGTGATCCTCGCGGAAGCCGAGGCGCTGGTGCTCCAGCGAGTAGATCCCACGGGTGAGCAGCGCGGTTCCAGCCAGCAGGAAAAGAGCCATGGCGATTTCGCCGCCCACCAGCACGGCGCGCAAGCGGTTGCGGCCGCGGCCGGCGGTCGCCGCGCGGCCTTCGCTGCGCAGGTCCGCGTTCAGGTCAGTTCGCGAGGCCTTGAGCGCGGGCGCCACGCTGGAAAAAAGAGCTGCCATCAGGGTTACGCCAAGGGCGAACGCAAGCACGCCGCTATTCAGGGCGATGGGAATGTCCGCGATGGCTTCATTGAACGTAAGCAGCGAGCGCATCAACTGGATGCCTGCCCAGGTAAGGCCCAGGCCGGCCGCGCCGCCGATGAGCGCGATGGTTAGCCCCTCAACAATGAGCTGACGCACGATGCGCCAGCGGCTGGCGCCGAGCGATGCGCGGATGGCCAGCTCTTTCTGGCGGCCGGCGGCACGGGTCAGCATCAGCCCGGATACGTTGGCGCAGGCGATCAGCAGCACAAATCCCACCGCCGTCATCATCACGGCCAGCGCCTTGGCAATACTGAAAGCGTGGACGAGGTAATCCCTGAGGCCGCGAACCGAAGCGCCCCAGCGCCCGTCGATCTGGGGGAAATCCGCCGCCGACTGTGCCGCCAGGCGTTTGGCTTCGGCATTGGCCTGGGCCAGCGTTATTCCGGGCGCGAGCCGCGCGAAGACCACCATCCAGCGGGTTCGGCGCGCTGCGGGCGCGGCGTCGGCAGCGGTGAGCGTGAGCGGCGCCCATAGTTGCGACGGGAAACCCATGAGCCGGAAGTCGGCGCCCATGACGCCAACGACGGAGTAGTCCTCGCGATTGAGGCGGATGGTTTTTCCCACTATGCCTGGATCCGATCCGTAGCGCCGCGCCCACAGTGCGTGGCTCAAAATAACGACACGATCGCGGCCGGGCTGATCTTCACCGGCCAGGAATCCGCGGCCCAGTTCCGGCGTCGCGTCCAGCATGCTGAAGAAGTTGGGCGTCACCGTCTCATACTGGATGGCCTCCGGCTGCTCATGCTCGCCGCCGAGGCTGCCGGAGTTTCCGTCAATAAGGGCAGCGGTCTGCGCAAAAGCACGGGTGTCGGCACAGATGGTCTGAAAGTTCGGCGCGGAAACGCGGTAGGTGTCGGGGAGGAAACTGTCGTCAGGGTTCACCGAGGAAATGACGACCACCTTGTCCGCGTCTCGACCCGGCAGCTTGGGCATGAGGAAGCCGGTCATCATGGCAAAGATGGTGGCGTTTGCCGCGATACCGAGCGCCAGCGTGAGCACGGCCGTCGCCGTAAATCCAGGCGACTTGAGGAGCTGGCGGAGCGCGAAGCGCGTGTCGGCCCAGAGGCTTTCGAGCGTCGGCCACTGCCAGGCTTCGCGGCTGCGCTCGGTGATCACGGTGGGGTTGCCGAAGGCGCGGCGGGCTTGACGCCCGGCTTCTTCGCGCGACATGCCAGACGCGATCAGGTCTTCAGTTTTTTCGGCGATGTGTTCGTCGATGGATACTGCCAGGTCGTCATAGCGCTTGCGGCGTCCGAGCCAGTTCATTTGCGTGCCCTCATTCGTAGTTCGTGATTCGTGGTTCGTGATTCGCGGTTCGTGGTTCGAGATCGGTTGTGAGCGCTGGTCTTTATTCAGCGCGTAGCGCTTCCATTGGGTTGACGCCGGCGGCGCGGCGCGCGGGCAGATACGCGGCGGCAAGCCCACACGCCAGCAGCACCACGGCTGCGCCGGCCAGCGTCCACGCGTCGTGGGCTTTGACGCCATAGAGAAAGCCTTGAACCAGCCGTGCCGACGCATACGCGAGCCCAGTGCCCACTGCGACTCCGGACAGCAGCATGAGGCTGGCCTGGCGCATGACCAGCCAGAGCAGGTGGCCGCGCTCGGCGCCGAGAGCGATGCGCACCCCCAACTCGTGGGTCCGCTGGGCCACGATGTAGGCCAGCAGACCGTAGAGGCCGGCGACGCAGAGCAGCAGCGCGGCGAGGCCAAAGCCCTCAAGCAGGTGCGCGGCGAGGCGCTGGCTGCCGTAGGAATCCTCGACGATCTGATCCATGGTGGAGATGTTGGCCTGTTCCAGCTCCGGCGCGGCCTGACGCAAAAGCGAGCGAAGCTCCGGAACGATCTCTTTCTCCGGCCGGCCCGTCCGCACTGCCAGGTCCGTTCCCCCGCTGGTGACGCCGTACAATCCAAGGTCCGGCGTGATCTGGCAAGTGCAAATATCCACCTCGGGGAACGACGACGAGGCGACGGACATCTGGTGCTCATCGTCGAGCACGCCCACGATACGCAGCGGCTTGTCCTTCTTCAGTTGCCACATCGTCATGCCGATCACCGACGCGATATCGTGCTTGTCCGGCGCATAGGCACGAGCGAAGGCGCGGTTCACGACCACTGCTCCATCCGAACTCGGGGTGTCTTCCGAGGTGAAGTAGCGTCCGGCCAGCATGTGCATGCCGAAGACACGCTGCACGTCAGGGCTGGCGATCTTCAGTGCGGCCGTGAGCGTTTTTCCACCGGAGTAAAGGCCAAGCTGAACCCGGTAATGGTGCCCCAGCGGCACTTCACTCATCAGCCCCGCCGCCTCGACTCCATGCGCCTGCTGCGCGTGCTCGAGCAGCGGCCGATAAAGCGCCGAGACCACGTCACGGCCGGTGAACCGATAGCGGGGGATGTCGAGGTGGGCCACCAGCACGTGATCCACCCGGAATCCCAGCGGCACCTGGCGCAGGGCGTAGATGGAGCGGAGCAATAGGCCGCAGGAAACCAGAAGCGTTAGCGACATCGCAATTTCGATCGACACCAGGACGCCGCGCAGGCGATGCTGACGGCGGCCCGTTCCAGCCTGCTGGCTGCCCTGCCGCAATACCGGCTCAATGGGCGCGCGGACGGCCATCCACGCCGGACCCAGTGAAGCCATTGCCGCTGTCAGGATGGTCATGCCAAGCAACGCCAGAAGAACCCAGCTATCCGGCATAAGCGCGGGCGCGCCCAGAGGCAGATGGTCTTTCAACTGGCGCGCGAGCAGCTTGACGGATGCGATTGCCAGACCTAGACCGAGTAGCGACGCCGCGCCGCTGAGCATGAGGCCCTCAATCAGCATCTGTTGCAGCACGCGGCGGCGGCTGGCGCCGAGGGCGCCGCGCAGGGCGATTTCGCGTTGCCGCGATGTGGCGCGAGCCAGCAGAAGGTTGGTCACGTTGACAACAGCGATGAGCCACAGCACCAGCGCTGCTCCGAGCAACGCCAGCAGCGCCTTGCGTTCGTCCGCATCCACCAGCGTTTGCCCGTAGGGTGTCAGCACCGCGCCGGCCTGATCCTTGCGCGCGTCGGCATCCTTGTATTGCGCGGCCACGCGCCCCTGGATCACATTCATTTCGGTGCGCGCGCTGGCGAGCGTTACTCCTGGCCGCAGCCGCGCCAGCACGGAATAATAGTCTTTTGCTCCGTTTTGGCCGCCTTTCTGGGTTTCTGCCTCGTCGCTGGCCGGATCGATAGGCATCCAGACCTGCGGCAGACTGGACGAATCGGCGGGAAACTTGAACCCCGGCGGCATGACTCCGATCACGGTGAAGCTTTTGTCGTTGATCCGGATCGACCTGCCTACGATTGCCTTGTCCGCGCCAAACGCCGTTCGCCACAGAGCGTCGCTGATGGCCACGGCCGCGGCATCTTTGCTGCCCTGGCCGATCGTGTCGAAATCCCGCCCGATCTCAGGACGCACGCCCAGTGTTGCGAAAAGGTTGGCGCTTACGCGCGCTCCGCGGATCTCAATCAATGTGGGCTCCTTGACCAGGAAATTGAACGTTGCGCCCATTCCGGTGAAATAGGCCATCGACTCGAACGAGCGGCTTTGGTTGATCCACTGCTCGATGTCGGGCCATTCCGGCGTCGTTGTTCCGGTTGGGCTCATCTGGCCGGTTCTCTCGATCTCCACCAGCCGCCCCGCATCCTTGTAAGAAACCGGCCGCAGCAGGACGTGATCGACGACGGTGAAGAGCGCGGTGGCGGCGCCGATTCCGAGCGCCAGCGTGCCGATTGCTACTGCGGCGAAGCTGGGATTGCGCCGCATCTGGCGCGCGGCGTAGCGGGCGTCGGCCCAGAGGCTTTCAAGGAACGGCCACTGCCAGGCCTCGCGGCTGCGCTCGGTGATGAAGGTGCGGTTGCCGAAGGCGCGGCGGGCGGCGCGCTCGGCTTCTGCGCGCGGCATGCCGGACGCGATCAGATCGTCGGTTTTTTCGGCGATGTGCTCCTCGATGGATATTGCCAGGTCCTGGTAGCGACGCTTCCGGAACAAACTTGAATACCAGCTCATCGCATGTTCTCCGTGCTGCAGCTTTTAGCCATTAGCTGTTAGCTCTTAGCTGTTGGCGAACCGCTCTCATCGTCGCCCTATCGTCTGCCCATCGGTTACTCGCTACGTAATGCTTCTACCGGGTTGACGCTTACTGCGCGCCTGGCGGGCAGATAGCTGGCCAGCGCGGCTGCTACCGCCAGCACCAGCGGAATGGCTACAAAGCTCACCGGGTCCAACGGGCTTACGCCGAAGAGCAGAGATTTCATGGTTTGCGTTAGGCCCGCGGCGGCAACCACCCCGATGGCTACGCCAACGCCTGTCCGCACGAGGGCCGAGCGCACGAACATCCAGCGCAATTCGCTGCGCTGCGCGCCCAGCGCCATGCGGATGCCGATCTCGCGCTTGCGCTGCGAAACCGCGTAGGAGATGACGCCGTAGATGCCGATGATGCCGAGCAGCAGCGCCATGCCGCCGGCGATAGCCAGCATTACCAGCGTGAACGAGGTGCGCGCCATGGAATGCCGGGTAATGTCTCCCAGCGTCTCCACGCCTTGGAGCGCAAGGTTCGGATTGACGCTCCAGACTGCTTGCTGCACTCTCTCCACCAGTTCCGCCGAGCCGGCGCGGTCGCTGTGCACCACGAACGCTATATCGCGCGTGGCATCGAGCACATTGGGCGACCAGAATTCTTTCTTGAGCGCGGGCCAGTAGACGATGGCTGGAGGCGCGTCGGCCACGCTCTTCTGGCGTACGTCCTCGACGACCCCGATCACCTCGTTCCAGGGGCCCGATACCGTAATTCGTTTGCCGATGGCTGCCTGCGCCGAGCCCCACGACTCGCGCGCGAAGTTGTCCGAGACAATCACCTTGCCTCGCAGGCCGTACAGGTCCGTCCAGTCAAAGTCGCGCCCGGCCACGATTCGCGTCCCCACGGTGTGGAAGTAGCCTGGCGACACGTCATCGAAGAACCGCATCGGCGGGGTTTGGTTGGCGTAGGTCTTGAACTCCACCGCGATCTGGTCCCAATCGGACTCGAGGCCATCCATTGGCACCAGCTCGGAAAATGCCGCCGACTGCACTCCGGGAATCGCTTTGAGCTTGTCCACAATCGCATTTTCGGCCCGCATGACCATCACCGGATCCGTCACCATGGTCTCCGGGATCGAGATGCGCATGGTTTGGACGTGCGCGGCGTCGGCAAAGCCTGGGTCCACGTTCTTTAAGGCGGCGAAGGTGCGGATCATCAGCGTGGCGCAGATCAGCAGCACCAACGCCATGGCGACCTGCCCCACCACCAGCACATCGCGCGAGCGGTGCCGTTCGCGGCTGAGACTCGCCGTGCGCGAGGTGCCGATGGAAGTGGACATGCGCGCCCATCCGTACTTGAACGCTGGAATGGACCCGAAGACTAACCCTGCGATTACCGAGAGCACCAGAGTGAAGGCTAGAGACCATCCATCGAGGGCAATTTCGTTCAGGCGCGGCAGGTTTTCCGGCCCCATCCTCACTAGGAGGCGCAAGGCCAGCTCAGCTACGGCGATGCCCAGCACGCCACCCGCGAGGCCGAGCACCACGCTCTCCAGCAGCAGCTCCCGCGCAATGCGCGCCCGACCCGCACCGAGGGCGCTACGCACTGCGAGTTCCTGTTGCCGCGCATCGGCACGCACCAGCAGCAGGTTGGCCACGTTGGCGCAGGCAATCAGCATCACCAAGCCGATGGTGGCCATCACCAGCCAGAGCGCGCCGCTCACGTCGCCGACCACATGCTGTTTCATGGGGCGAAAATTGGCCGTGATTCTCCATCGTTCGTAGTAGTGCGGATTGGTTCCCGGCCCATTCGACCACGAGTCCATCCACACGCCGAGCAGCCTGCTAAAATCCGCGTCTGCCTGAGCCAGGGTGGCTCCGGGCTTGAGCCGGCCCAGCGCGTTGTACCCGAACGGCGACATGTGCATTTGCGAGCGGTCAAATGCCAGCGGCGCCATCAAATCGAAGTCGGCGTATTCAATCCGGAACCCCCGCGGCATCACGCCAACAATCTCGCGCGTCTGTCCGTCCACCTGAATGCCCTGTCCGATTACGTTCCTGTTGCTGCCGAAGCGCTTCTGCCAGTACGCGTAGCTCAGCACCGCGACCAGGCGTCCGTGCGGATCCTGATCCGTCGCGTTCAGCCCGCGCCCCAGCTCCGGCGCCACGCCCAGCGACTCCAGCACGCCGGCGGACACGCCCGCTTCTTTTACTTCTTCCGGAATCCCCACGCCGGTCACGTCCGCGGTTCCCATGGTCCACAGGCCGACATGCTCAAAGGTGCGGTTATGCTCGGCAAAGGTTAGGTACATGGACGGCGAAAACAGCAGCCCATCCTGAAAGCTGGCCACCCCTGCGCCGGGCGCGCTCAGGGTGAGCGCCGCGAGCCGGCCGGAGTCTGGATAGGGCAGCGGCTTGAGCAAAACGCTGTTGACCACGGTGAAGACGGCCGTGTTGGCGCCGATGCCGATGGCAAGGGTGAGGAGAACGGTGAGGGCGAATCCGGGCGCGTTGCGGAGGCGGCGGAAAACCAGCTTGACGTCGGCGAGCAGCGATTCCAGCTTCGGCCATTGCCAGGCTTCGCGGCTGCGCTCGGTGATGACGGTGCGATTCCCGAAGGCGCGGCGCGCGGCGCGCTCGGCCTGTTCGCGCGGCATGCCCGACGCGACCAGTTCGTCGGTTTTCTCCGCGATGTGCTCTTCGATTGTGACCGCCAGGTCCTCGTATCGCTTTTGCCGAAACAGTCCTGCAATCCAGCTCATCGCATTTCCTCCGAAGCCAGCTTTTAGCTAATAGGTGTTAGCTTTGCCGGTTTTGCTGGTTCCTTGTTGCCTTGGACCCTTGTTCCGTGTGTTTACGCCGTCCGCAGCACCCGCGTAACCCCCGCAAACATGCGCTTGAAACTGGAAAGCTCCTGTTCCAGGTGGTTCAGGCCTTTTTCGGTGGCGCGGTAAATGCGGGTGGGCCGGCCCTTGGCCGAGACGCCCGTCTCGGACTCGAGCAGGCCTTCGCGCAGCATGCGCTGGAGGGCGGGGTAGAGCGAGCCCTCCTCGATCTCCAGGAGGTCGTCGGAGACCTGCTGAATATGCTTCACGAGGCCGTAGCCATGCATGGGTTTGAGCCGCAGCGACTGGAGAATCATCAACTCCAGGGCACCGGGAAAGAGATCGCGCTTGTCGATGTTCTTCGCCATGGAGAAGAACATTAGCAGGAAAATACCTATTTTGCAAATAGTATTCTTCGAAAAGGGCAGCGACACCAACTAATGGCGCCCATTCGTCAGGCACCGAGCAATCAAAGCGGGCGCGAATCGGACCGAGTACTTGAGCGGCGCACGCCGAGAGCCCACAGAACCAAGAGCAGGGCAAGAAGCGCAAGATCGACCCACGCGAACCAGTCGCCCCATCTTTGGTAGAGGGTTGAGTCGTGGCGGACAGGGACGGTGGCGAGCATGGTGGTGAAGCCGGTTTCCGGTAGGGTGAGCTTTTCTGCGAGGATACGGCCGCGGTCGTCGCTTGCAGTGAGGTAGCCTTCCTTGGCCGTGCGAACCAGGGTGAAGCCGTCCTCGACGGCGCGCATGAGGGCCATGTGGCCGTGCCAGAGGTAGTCGGGGCCGAATTCCCATGCCGGGACGAGCATGAGGCCGACGTTTTGCTTTGCGTAGCGGCGGGCGAGTTCCGGATAGTCCATGTCGCGGCAGATCTGGAGGCCGATAGTGCCTTCCGGCTGGGGCAGGATGGAGATGGCGGCGCCGGGGGTGGTGCCGCCTTCGGCGACGGGAACGAGGTGATGCTTGCGGTAAACGGCCTCGAGGGTTCCGGCGGGCGAATAGAGACGGGATTCGTTCCAGGCGCGGCCGCCGGTGACGTGGAGGACGCCGAGATCGATTTGAACGCCGGTGGCGCGAGCGGTTTGCTGGAAGAGCGCGTCGATTTGCGACATGAGCTGGGGCAGGACCTGATCATCGACCCGGGCGGACATTTCTGGCAGGACGACGAATTGCGCGCCCTTGGCGGCGAGGGTTTGGACCTGACCGGCATAGTCCTGCATGAGGTTCATGATGGGCCCGGCCTCGCTGGGAAACATGTTGGGGCCGACGTGAGTTTCGGCGAAACCGACGTGGACTGTGGACGGAGCTGGCGGGGTTAGGGCCAAGCGGGCGAAGCCGTAACCGAGGACTGCGATGACAACTAGGGCGAGGCCGACGCCCAGAGTGCGGCGCTGGGGGCCGCGGACGTAGAGCAGAGCGATAACCGAGGCGGGGACGAAGGCCACCAAGTCAGAGATGCCCCAAATGCCGGTGAGCGCGGCGAGCTGGAGGACGGGAAGATTGGGGAGCTGGGTGTAGGCGGTGTTGCCGAAGGTGCCCTGCCAGAGGCTGAAGAGGAATTCGTAACTGACGATGGCGGCGGGGAAGGCCATGACGGCGAGGAGAGGCTTTCCGCGACGGAGAAAGCTGCGAAAGATCGAGACGGCGAAGGCAAAGACGGCTGCGGGCATGACGACCGCGGCGATCATGAGCAAGAGGGGAAGATGGAGCAGGCGGTAGTAACTCCACATGTCGAAGCGGGCAACGGCCATGGCGAAGAAAGCGGCGACGGCGGCGATGCGGGCGCTGAGGCGCGGCGCGAGCCACAAAATGGGCACGGGGGCTAGCCAGGCGAGCTCCCAGATGGGGAACAGGCCGTAAGTCCAGTAGTAACCGGCGGCGGAGAGCAGGATGGCGGAGAGGATGAGAGCTGGATGTGGCTGGTCCTGCTTTTTCCGCTCCCAAGCCTCCAACACGGAGAGACCTGGGCCACTCGAAGTGTGTTTCCGATCAAGCTTTGAGTCCATGAAAGCAACCTCCTCAGGGAACGGCGTACGAGTTTGCGAAATTCGACGTCGGTAAGGTTGAAGTGGCCGGCGCGGTAGAGGGTTAGATAGCCGTGGGCCTGGGCCCAGAGCGCCATGGCGAGCTCCCAGACATCGTCGCGATTGAGCTCGCCGGACTTGATCCACTCGCCAAGGGCGTCGGCTACAACGTTGAGAGTGGGCGAGCGGCGGGCGCGGAAGTCGTCGGGGAAGCGGCGGGCGCCGGGCCGGGGAGCGGCGAAAACGTAGTCGAAAATGCGGGGATGGGCAAGGGCGTAGTCCATGTAGCCGTCCATGATATGGACGATACGTGCGACGGCTGCGCCCCCTTTCACCGGTTCGCGGAAGAACTCGGCGAGGCGCACAAATTCGGTATCGACGACCTTGTCGAGCAGGACTTCGCGGCTGGAAAAGTGGTGATAGATCGCCATCGGCGTGATGCCGGCTTCCCTCGCAATGCGGCGCATGCTTACGGCCTGGGGCGCTCGGCTTCGAGGATGGCGAGCGCGCATCGGTAGATGCGGTTGTAGGTGGGTTCCGGTTGGTTCATCTATACACCGTATAGGAGATACTATACGGCGTATAGATGAACGTCAAGACCGAAATACAGGATCGGGCTCGAAAGGGACACCCCAGGCGCGGAAAAGGTCGCGACATGAGCGGATGACCGAATCGCGGGAGAGTTTGCGGGGCGCCGCGGATTGGCGGTCGGAGCAATCTATGGCTGTTTGGCGGGGACGCGCTTGAGAACGAGGTTCATCTCAGGGAAGCTGCCGTCACTGGATTTGACCGTGGCCTTGATCTCGTCTCCGTTGACCGTACCGTCGTGCTGGATGGTGGCGCCGTTGAATGAGGTTTCCCAATAGATCTTATCGCCGTCGATTTTGCCGTTCTGGATGTCGACTGGGGCGCCCATGCCAGTATCGACGGAGCCGGTGAGCTTGCTGCCGTCCTGTTTGAAGTGGAAGGTGAGGGTCATGTCGCCGTTGGGGCCCTGCATTTGGGCAGTCCAGTCGCCGGTGACGTCAGTGGCTGCGTGCACGGCGGGCGCGACGGTGAAGACGGCCAGCGCGGCGAAGAATACGGCGCAAAGGGCGAGGAGCTTTTTCATTGAGGATTCTCCGGGTGCGAACTCGAGTCCGCTGAGTTGGAATATAGACCGAATTGGATAAGGGACAGAGCATTCATTCGGCGAAAGCCTGACGAAGCCGTTGCCAGGTGATCGAGAGGTCTTCGTGAACAAGGCGTGTCTCGGCCAAAGTGGTCATGAAGTTGGTATCGCCGTACCAGCGGGGCATGGCGTGGAGATGAAGGTGCCCGGCGACGCCGGCGCCGGCTGCTTTGCCGATATTGAGGCCGAAGTTAAAGCCGTCCGGGTTGTAGAGGCGGTTGAGAATGCGTTCTGTTCGCTGGGCCAGGTCCATCAATTCGTGGGCGGCTTCGGCCGGGACCAGGGCGAGGCGGTCGAGGTGGGCGAAGGGCATGATCATCACGTGGCCAGAGGTGTAGGGGAAGGCGTTGAGCATGACGAAGGAGTGGCGGCCACGGTAGACGAGACCAGCGGCGGATTCGGCGTGGTCGCGGCTCATGCCGTGTTCGATGGCGTAGTCGACCGAGGCGAGGATGTTGCAGAAGACGCAGCCGGTGTTGCCGGGCCAGGCAGCCAGCGCCTGGGGAACACCCGGGCGGGAGTCGGTGTCCGCGGAGGCGATGTAGGCGTAGCGCCAGGGGGTGAAGAGGTAGTCCATTGCTTCCGCATCAGTATAGGACGGGGAAGCGGAGCTAGCGGTGCTGGCCCAACGACGGAGCGGCAGATCCCGCAGAGCTGGTTGGGCCGGAAGCTGTGGCTCCAGGACGGTCGAAGGAGACTACTTCGAGCTTGTAGCCGGGCTTGAGGAGGATGTCGCCGCCGTTGGAGAAGAAAGCCAAAGCGACGCACGAAGCGGGAATCATGTACCAGGATTTAAAGACGGCGCCGGAGAGGCCGTCGGTGATGTCCTTGGCTCCGATGCCGGTGCCACCGGCAAGGAGCATATTGGCAATCTGGCGGCCGTGTCCCAGCTGGATCTTGCCCTCATCCTGCGTCCTTGGAGTGGATACGGCGACGGGCTGATCGAAGACGAGCCTGAGAGAGCCGCGGCGGAAGAACCTGCGGGCCGGCCTGGCCACCAGGTGACCGGAGTATTTTCCCGAGGGGCAAGTGACGGAAAACGGGGTTCCGGTGGTCATCCAGGAGGAGGCGTAGGTGTCGAGAGAGCAGGTTTCGGCGGCGGACGCGGCCAGTCCGGTACAAGCAATCACGGTGAGTAGGGCAAGGAAGTTGGTGAGAGATTTCAAGGGGACCGCGTCCTTTCCAAATGAGAACTGCTTATGGGGAGGATTATAGTTGTGGATTTCGCCGCGTTTCGCCGGTGTTTCTTAAGGATGGATCAAAATTCAGGGCAGTTTTTGGAGGAGAATGTCAGTTCCGGGGAGTGCTTTCATTGACGCTCGATTCAGGACGTTGGTACACTTGAAAGCGTAGCTTCCTGCGCGGATTCCAGCAGTGAGCTGCGGCCGCCTTCCAGCCTGCAGTTGCCTGCCGGGTGTTTCCCAAAGGTGACGAGACGTAACCGAGGCCGCTATGAGCGGCCGGGAGCCTCGTCCCCCAAAGAAATCTCCCTTGCACATTGCAGGTCAAGAAGGGACCGGTGTACGGCGCCTTGCTGCGACCGTTGCGCTGGGGTCAAGGCCGGCGAGGCACGAAGCGCGCTGGTGAAGGAATCTTGGAGCTGGCAGTGATGGCAAACGTCCTCAATCCCGAAACCGAGAGCACAACCCTGAACACCGAATTGGAAACCCCTACGCTAGAGCCTGCGGCGGAGCAAGAGCAGCCGTCGTACGAATCCACGTCCAACCCCGAGCTTACCGAAGCGACAACTCCCGCGCTGGACGCCGATGCCACAACCGAGCCTGTAGCCCAGGCGACGGAGAACCCGGTTGCGTCGGCGGAGGTTGCTGAAGCAATTCCGGCCGAAGAGACCGCAGCGTCCGCAGAGCTGTCCGCGGAATCCGCGGAGCCAGCCGCAGCAACGGCAGTGTCAACGCCGGCAACTGGGAGGCCATTCGAGGGCAGCGGCGAGTCCATGGAGGACTTTTCCGCGGCGCTGGAAGCCTTTGAGCGCGAGCAGGCCGCCGAGGCGGCAGCCGTTGAAGCTTACGGCGACAAAGTTGTTTCCGGGACAGTGTTGAAGCAGACGGAGAAGCACCTGGTGGTGGATGTGGGCCTGAAGTCCGAGGGCTTGGTTCCGCTGGAACAGGTAGTGGACCACACCGGCGCGGTGAAGTTCAATCCGGGCGACGTGATTGACGTGGTGATTGAGCGCGAGGAGCCGGAGGGCGGCTATCTCGTCAGCTTTGAGAAGGCGCAGCGCCTGCGGGTGTGGGACACGATTGAAAAGGCGGCGAACGAGAAGACGCCGGTGATGGGCACGATTGTGAGCCGCGTGAAGGGCGGGCTCACCGTCGATATCGGGATGAAGGCGTTCCTGCCCGGCTCGCAGTTGGAGATCCGGCCGGTGCGGAATCTCGACGGCTACCTTGGGCAGCAGATTGAAGTCCGCGTAATCAAGCTGAACAAGAAGCGTGGCAACGTAGTGGTAAGCCGGAAGGAGATCCTGGAAGAGGATCAGACAGCCAAGCGCAGCCACACCATGGAGCTGCTGGGCGAGGACGCGGTGCTGACGGGCACGGTGAAGAATCTGACCGACTACGGCGCGTTCGTTGACCTGGGCGGGATTGACGGCCTGTTGCACATTACCGACATGAGCTGGGGCCGGCTGACGCATCCGCGCGACCTGGTGAACGTGGGCGACGAGATCCAGGTGAAGGTGCTGAAGTTCGACAAGGATAAGCAGCGGGTTTCGCTGGGGTTCAAGCAGTTGACGCCAGACCCATGGCTGGACGCATCGGAGCGCTATCCCGTCGGCGCGCATGTGAAAGGCCGAGTTCTTTCGGTTACGGATTACGGTGCGTTCATCGAGCTCGAGCAGGGCATCGAGGGGTTGGTTCACCTTTCGGAGATGACGTGGTCGAAGCGGCTGAAGCATCCTTCAAAGCTGGTGAAGCCCGGCGACGAGGTTGAGACGGTTGTGCTGAGCGTGAACCCGGGCGACCGGCGCATCTCGCTGGGCATGAAGCAACTGCTCGAGAACCCATGGGAACACCTGACGGACAAGTACCCGGCGGGCACGGTGGTGGAAGGCCGGGTGCGCAACCTGACCGATTTCGGCGCCTTCATCGAGATTGAGGATGGGATTGACGGGCTGGTTCATGTGAGCAATCTGAGCTGGACCAAGCGCGTGAAGCATCCCTCTGAGATTGTGAAGAAGGGCGAGAAGGTGAAAGCGGTGGTTCTGGGCGTGGAGCCGCAGAACCGGCGGTTGAGCCTGGGCATCAAGCAACTCCAGCCCGACGTGTGGGAGACGTTCTTCGGCTCGCATCGAGTGGGCGACGTGGTTCACGGCAAGGTGCTGCGGACGGCGCAATTCGGAGCGTTTGTCGAGATCGCCGAGGGAGTGGAGGGTCTGTGCCACATCTCCGAAGCGGTGGGCGACGACGGCCACGCATTGAAGCTGGAGCAGGGCGAAGAGCACGAGTTCAAGATCATCAAGATCAACGTGGAAGAGAAGAAGGTGGGCCTGAGTCTGCGTTCGACGGCGCATGAAGCCACGCGGCAGACGGTGGAGCACTATAAGGAGCATGCGCACAAGGCGCCGGTCTCGAGCTCGACCACTACGCTTGGCGATTTGATTCAGTGGCGGAAGGCCGAAAACAAGTGAAGCAGTGAAAGAGTGAAGCAGTGAAGCGGCCACCCGAAAGGGTGGCCGTTTTGCTTTTGCGTCGGAGATGGGGGGACTGAACTGGCAAAGAACAACCGCAGGTCCTTGGTCGCTCAAGCTCCTTAGGATGACAGCGCTTTAGCAGGTTGGCGCATCGTCGCGCCTTAAAATAGAAGAGACATCGCGCAGTTTTCCGCGGAATTCCTGAAAGGCGCTACGATTCATGTCGAATATTCTGGAGCATCTTCCCACGGGGCAGAAGGTGGGCATTGCGTTTTCCGGGGGCCTGGACACCAGCGCGGCCCTGCACTGGATGAAGCAGAAGGGCGCGCTGCCCTACGCCTACACGGCCAACCTGGGCCAGCCGGATGAGAGCGATTACGACGCGATTCCGAAGAAGGCGCTGGAATATGGCGCGGAGAAGGCGCGGCTGATCGATTGCCGGGCGCAACTGGTTCGGGAAGGGCTCAGCGCCTTGCAGAGCGGCGCCTTCCATATTTCGACCGCGGGGGTGACGTACTTCAACACCACGCCGATTGGGCGCGCGGTGACCGGCACCATGCTGGTGAGCGCGATGAAGGAAGACGAGGTCGGCATCTGGGGCGACGGCAGCACGTTCAAAGGCAACGATATCGAGCGGTTCTATCGCTACGGGCTGCTGGTGAATCCCGACCTGAAGGTGTACAAGCCGTGGCTCGATCCTGCGTTCATTGAGGAACTGGGTGGGCGCGCGGAGATGAGTGAGTTCATGCGGAAGGCCGGGTTCGAGTACAAGATGTCCGCGGAGAAGGCGTACTCGACGGACTCGAACTTGCTGGGCGCGACGCACGAGGCCAAGGACCTGGAGTTTTTGACAAGCAGCATCCGCATTGTGGCGCCGATCACGGGCGTGGCGAGCTGGCGCGAGGATGTGGCCGTTAAGCCGGAAGAAGTGACGGTGCGGTTCGAAGAGGGCTGGCCGGTGGCGCTGAATGGGCGCGAGTATGGCGACCATGTGGAGCTGATGCTGGAGGCGAACCGGACGGGCGGACGACACGGACTGGGCATGAGCGACCAGATCGAGAATCGGATCATCGAAGCGAAGAGCCGCGGGATTTACGAAGCGCCGGGAATGGCGCTGCTCTACATTGCGTACGAGCGGCTGATCACCGGCATCCACAACGAAGACACTATCGAGACATACCGCGAGAACGGGCGCAAGCTGGGACGGCTTTTGTATCAGGGCCGCTGGTTCGATCCGCAGGCCATTATGCTGCGCGAGAGCGCGCAGCGGTGGGTGGCGAAGCCGATCACCGGCGAGGTGACGCTGGAGCTGCGGCGCGGGAACGATTACTCGATTCTGAATACGGATTCGCCGAACCTGACCTACAAGCCGGAGCGGCTGACGATGGAAAAAGGCGAGTCGACGTTCTCGCCGCGGGACCGCATCGGGCAACTGACGATGCGGAACCTGGACATTACGGACACGCGGGAGAAGCTGCTGACCTACGCGCGGACGGGGCTGCTGAACCTGGGCGTGGGAACAGAGATGCCGCAGTTGAAGGGGACGGAAGAAAAGCAGGGCTCCTAGCTTCTAGCTTCTAGTTCCAATCCCGCATAGGCTCCGATCTTCCCTGCGAAGGAACGGCAGGACCGAAATCTGCATCTTACCCCGCGTAAACGTGTGGGCTGGCTGGACCAGCGAGAGGGTCTGCTCGCGAATCGGGCAGGCGGCGCCTAAGTCCTAACCAGCCGGGCTCTTCACCCCCCCAATCAGTGGCGCGGCGCCCGACGGCGGCGGCCTGGGGACAAAACCATCCGAAAAGGGAGGAAACTGATGAAACGGATTCTGACGGCTGTTTGCTTTATCGCTTTGGCTACGGTGCCTGTTCTGGCGCAGAAGACGGCGGAAGCGAAGGGGCACATGAAGGGCGCGATGAAAGGCGCAATGACCGACCAGCAGTTTGTGGATTTTGCAGCGCAGACTGACATGGCGGAGGCAAACCTTGGGCAACTGGCGCAGAACGTAGCTGATCAGCAGGGGGTGAAGGATTACGGGCAGATGCTGAATACCGACCACACCCAGGACTACCAGCAGTTGCAAAGTGCGGCGCTGGTTGCAAATCTTACGGTGCCGACGGCGATCGACGCGGAACACAACAAGAAGATGGTCGATCCGTTCGAGAAGCTGAAAGGCGCGGCGTTCGACAAGAAATATGCCGCGGAGATGGTGGAGGGACACACGAAGGCGATCGACGTTTACAAGAAGGAGGCTGCGGACGCGCAGAACCCGTCGATCAAGTCGTATGCGGAGGCGGCGCTGCCGGTGCTGGAGAAGCACCTGGCTGGCGCGAAGGATCTGATGAAGAACAAGGGAAAGGCGAAGATGTAGCTGGAAGGAAGCGGAGTCGAAAGTCCTACGCGGAGGAGATTTCCTGGTTGCCGCTGGAGCCGGCATCGGCGGAATGCAGGATGACCACGATGGCCAGCGCGACGAGGACGCAGATAAGCGCGAAGAGGAAAGCGCTGGAGTAGCCGAAGGCGCCGATGACCGCGCCGGCGGAGGGCCCGACAAGGAAAAAGGATACGTCGGAGAATCCGGTGTAGAGGCCGAGGGCAGTGCCGCGGTTTTTCTCCGGTACGCGGCGCACGGCTTCCACGCCGATGGCGGGAAAGACGAGGGAGAAACCGAAGCCGGTGATGGAGGCGGCGACCAGAGCGGTCCAGGGCGAGTGGGCGCGCCACAGGACGAAGACGCCGATGGATTCGAGAGCCATGCAGGTGATGGCGACCGGGAAACCGCCGAAGCGGTCGATGGTGTGGATGAAGGCGAGGCGGGCGGCGATGAAGGCGATGCCGAATGCGGTGAGACAGAGGGCAGCGCCGGTCCAGTGGCGGCTGACGTAGAAGAGAGTGATGAAGGTGGCGAGAACGCTGTATCCCACGCCGCCGAGGGCGAGGGCCGTGCCGTGCGGGGCCACGCGGAGCAGAACGCTGCGGAAGGGCAGGTGTTCGCCGTGGACCACGGGGACGGGGCGCTTGGCCAGCGCGAGGAACACGCTGGCGGCGCACAGCGCGGCGGTGAGGATGCCGATGGACCCGAGGCCTAGCGAATGCGCCATGAACACGCCGAGCGGCGCGCCGATGGACATGGCGCCGTAAGTGCAGATGCCGTTGTAGGCGATGACGCGGGCGGTGTGCTCCTGGCCGACCGCGGAGATGCCCCAGAGAGTGGCTCCGGTGGAACCAAGGCTTTCGCCGAGGCCGAGAGCGAGGCGGCTGAGGATGAGGCATGCCATGCTGAGCCAGACCGTGGCATGGAGCAGGCCGCCGGCGGCGAGAAAAACGCCCGAAGCAGTGCAAATGTTCATGCCCCAGATGACGGAGATTTTGGCGCCGCGGTGATCGGAGATGTGGCCAGCCCAGGGACGGCTGAGGAAAGTGGCGATGTACTGGACGCTGATGACCAGACCTGCCAGGGTTGCGCTGTAGCCGAGGCGGAAATGGACGTATTCCGGCAACACCGCGAGGGGAAGGCCGATGGCGAGATAAACAACGAAGGTGAAGAGGACATAAGAAATGATGCGGCGGGTCAGGGCTGCATCGTTTTCGGCAGAGGATCCGGGACGCGCGGGATGGCCGGCTGCGTTGCCGTCAGTCGCGTTGAATTTGCCGCCCGGTGCGCTCAAAGGCCAGTATAGCGAAGGCATTTGCAGAAGCGCTCAGAAGCCTTTCTCTGCTCCATCTCAGGTTTGCAAATGGCTCAAAGCGCATCCGCCAGCGGAGGGAAGGTCAACAACAAAGCAACGATCAGCAAGACGACAGCCGCAATGCCCACTCGATTCATAGGCAGGTTGCGATTGTGCCAACGCAGCTCAAGGATTCCCCACGTGATGAGCCAAATGACGATCACCGATGTTGTCACTCCCGAGAGCGGGCCGGTGGGCTTGGAGAAGATCATCCAACGGGCGAAATGGGGCAGGCGGTCCGCCGCGATGGAAAGAACCGCGAGCGCGCATGCGCCGATGCCCGCCGCCAGCAGCGCGGCCGCTCCGGGACCGTTGGGAAGCGCGGATGCGGCGGAAGAGGCGATTTTCCGGGAGGGTTGCATTCGTCAATCTCCGTGAGCGAGGTGAATCACGCTGCCACCGTTTACCGGCGCATGCTCGTCGAGTTCCGCGCCGAAGAATCCCGCGATGCCCGCGGCAAGCATGGAAATGAGAACGAAACACAAGACAGCATTGCGCAGGGTTGGATGATTTCTAAGGCTGGCCCCATAACGCACCAGCACAGCCCAGGCCATGGTGATGGAAATCGGCGCCAGCCATGCGACGTGCTCCTTCCACTCCATGCCGAGGGAGTGCCACGCGGCAGTGGAAGGGCGGGAAAGCAGAAGGCGCTGGGGAAAGGCAGCGAGATCGGTTGTGCCCGAAGGTGGAACGGCGCGATACCACGGATAGACCACGTACGCGCCGGTAAGCACAGCCAGCCAGGCCAGAACAGCCATGATGGCAAAGTAGATCTCGACAAACCTCCGATCGCCGGAGCCGATCGGGGCGTGAGACGCGGGCGCGTATCTGCGCCACAGCTCGACGATCGCGCCGGAGCATCCCAGCAGGTAGAGCCCCCCGAAGCCCATGCCGTGAATGAGCGTCCAAAGAGCATGCGATGAAATGTCCATGGTGTCTCCTTGCCGCCGGTTCAGTAGCCGTTGGGGTGAGCGGACTGCCAAAGGAACGCGGTGGTGTCGGGTTTCTTGTCTTCTTTCCCCCAGGTCCAGTACATGCCGACGTAGGCGTAGTTCTCCGTTTGGCCGGCCACGGAATGACCATAGCAAAACAGGAACTGCTCGTTTGGGTTGTGCTTGAAGTGGTAGTAGCCGCCCAGGTCAATCAATGTGGATGCCTGCGTCTGCGGCGTGGCAAGGCCTTCCCTGCCGTGGGAGAAGACTTCCCCGCCGAATTCGATCCGGTCGCCTGGGAATGTGTATTTGAGCAGAAAGCCGCCGTAGGGATAGTTGCGGTACTGCGTTTGCGGAACCATGGTTTCGCCGGCGCCTCCGTCAAGCAGCCAGGGGCCGATGTTTTTTTGCAGCCACAGAGGAAGCCGATACCAGACTCTCCCCACACCAAGCCCCTTGTCGTAGTTGCCGGCCGGCATTTCAAACATGGTGAAGGTGCCGATTTGCGGAACGTACTTCGACTCCTTGATATAGGCGATCTTTGCGCCCAGTTCCATGTCGGTGAGCCCGAACAGAGTCGGTCCCTGTCCGGCAGGGACGTAGATAGGCTTGTTGCGCGGGCCGATTACTCCCCAGGGGAGGATGGCATGGATCTGGACGCGCGGGACGGCGCCCCAGTTGAACTCAAATGCAGGACCGGTGGAGTCCATCTCCACGGGAGTTCCGTCGGCAGCGCCGAAAATGTAGAACTCATAATGCTTGTAGTCGACGGGCACAGGATCGTCGGTCTGGTAGGGAGGGCCCTGGGCACGGAGCGGATGTGCACACAAGACGGCGAGCAATACCAGGATGCAGCGCGAGAATCTCTCGATGTTCTTCATGAATGCTGAGGGAAGCACCGGGGAGCCACAGCAATTATGTGGAAGCTGCTTATCGATGATGGCATGGTCTTGCGCCTCGATCAACCGATATCGAAATTCGACGCCTGCACGGGAGGGGAAATTCATCGTGCTGTAAACACGAAGGCCGAGGATTTCCCCGGCCCACTTGACTGCTCCTGGCGCTGCAAGACCCCCCAGACCCACCTAAAGTTGATTCATGTTCTGGAGGAATTCGGCATTGTTGCGCACCTTTTCCAGGCGCGAAATCAGCAGCTCCATCGCTTCCACCGGCGACAACGGGTTGAGCACGCGGCGGGTCACAAAGATCCGCTGCAGGTCTTCCTTGGGTATCAGCAGCTCTTCCTTGCGGGTGCCGGAGCGCTGAATGTCGATAGCCGGGAAGACACGCTTGTCCACCAGCTTCCGGTCGAGGATGATTTCCATATTGCCGGTGCCCTTGAACTCTTCAAAGATGACTTCGTCCATGCGCGAGCCGGTATCGACGAGGGCAGTGGCGATGATGGTCAGCGAGCCGCCTTCCTCGATGTTGCGGGCGGCGCCGAAGAATCGCTTGGGCCGCTGCAGGGCGTTCGAATCGACGCCGCCGGAAAGGACCTTCCCAGAAGGCGGCACAATGGTGTTGTAGGCGCGGGCGAGGCGAGTGATCGAGTCCAGCAGGATGACGACGTCGCGCTTGTGCTCCACCAGGCGCTTGGCCTTCTCAATCACCATCTCGGCCACCTGGACGTGGCGGGCGGCGGGCTCATCGAACGTGGAGCTGATGACCTCGCCTTTGACCGAGCGCTGCATGTCGGTGACTTCTTCCGGTCGCTCGTCGATGAGCAACACGATCAGCACGACTTCAGGATGGTTGGTGGTGATGGAGTTGGCGATGGACTGCAGCAGCATGGTTTTGCCGGTGCGCGGCGGGGCGACGATGAGGCCGCGCTGGCCCTTGCCCACAGGCGTAAGCAGATCCATGACTCGGCCGCTCACCGCTTCGCGCACGGTCTCCATCTTGATCCGCTCCTGGGGATAGAGCGGGGTCAGATTGTCGAAGAGGATCTTGTTGCGCGTCTCTTCCGGAGACTCGAAGTTGATGGCCTCGATCTTGACCAGCGCGAAATATTTCTCGCCTTCGTGAGGCGGGCGCACATTGCCGCTGATCGAGTCGCCTGTCTTCAGGTCGAACTTGCGGATCTGCGACGGCGAAACGTAAATGTCGTCCGGACCGGGCAGGTAGTTGTAATCGGGCGAGCGTAGAAAGCCGTAGCCGTCGGGGAGGATCTCCAGCACGCCATCGGCGAAGATATGCCCCTCTTTCTCGCTCTGCGCCTGGAGGATCTTGAAGATGAGATCCTGCTTGCGAAGCCCGCTGGCTCCGGGAATTTCCAGAGTGCGCGCGATGCGGCTCAGTTCTGTGATGTTTTTCTCTTTGAGTTCTGCAATGGTCATGTTCACCTGCGGATGGGAGGGATTTTTTCTGGTGGGAGATTGGAACGGAAGCAGTCCGGACTTCAGGTGGGGATTCTATCGAGCATTGTAGCGCAGCCGTGCTCAGGATGACTTCCCGAATTGTGAGCTTGGAAGGAAGAACCCGGAAGGAGCGGCCTTCCAACTGGAAAGCCGCCTGAAACCGTGAACAACGTCTTTCGTACCTCTTGAAGGGCGACTAGGCGGCGCGGCGCCGCGCCACCGGTGCTTTAGCGATCACCTTCTCTGCCGGCCGCGCGCCGGGAGGATCGATGCGAAAACGGATGAGGACGTCGTTGGTAGTGTCCTGGAGCCGGCTGTTCGGCTTGTGCAGCTTGCGGGTGGCCTTTGACGCCAATTGGCAGAGCTGGTAACGGTTGGACACATGAGAGAGTGCCCCAAAAACAAGATCAGAACGCATGACGAATTTGTCTCCTTCTACTGGTGCTTGCCCAGTCGGCACTTCAGTGTTGCCGCCGGTGCAGCCGACTGCTTCTCGAGCAGTCGTTTGTGCCATTGCCCAAGGATTAGACGCACGCGTGCGGCTGCGAGTTCAAAAATCTTGGATGCGTCTGCGGAAAATACGGAACGCATGGCCCGGATTTTTTCATCGGAGCACGAGCCGGACTTGCCCGAGGACCTTGGAACCCAATGGTCGCTCGACGTCCTGACAGCACACCACCGCATCAATCTATGCCATAACAACAACTTAGCTGGTGCGGGAGAATGACAGACTGGCACACCTTGCCCGACTGTGCAATCTATCCTTACTGGATGGCACCCTTGAATGTATAACGGGGAAGGCTGCCGGTCAACAGTTTTTTCGCTCCAGGAGGTGGCATTGGTACTCCTCCAATCAAAACATCGATGTTCGCCATCAAGTTATTGAAAAAACATGGCTTGTGATTCAAACAGGCCAGGGCGTTCCGGTCTGCATCCGAACCTCGATCAGAGCGTTTTCCACCGGCGCCTCATATTGCGCCCAGCCCGGGAACCATTCCTCCATGGCTTCCCATCCGGATCGGTAGGGGCCGCGTAACCGTTCACATCAGTAACGCTGAAGGCCCGGCGGCGCCTTGCCCGGGGCGCGGCCAAAAGTTGATCCAATCGGAACATCCACGCCGCCAGCAGGACGGCAAAGGGCGCCATCAACAGCGCGGTATCCCAGCCTGAGAGAAGATTGGCATCTGACATGAAGAGCCTCCGTCGCAACACATTCTGCATGAGGGATTTCTCATGCCTTGATCGGAATATCGACAGAGATTAGGGAAGTCTTAAACCCAAAGGTAATTAGATTCTGCTGCTTTCCTTCCGAGTGGACCATTCGCGGCCGGCATCGGTTCTACGCCCAGTAGCTCCGGTCAAGCGTCCGGTATTGGATTGCTTCGGCCAGGTGCGCCACGCTCAGCGCCTCAGTTCCTTCCAGATCGGCCACGGTCCGCGCCACCTTCAGGATGCGGTCGTGCGCCCGCGCCGTCAGCCCCTGCTGCTGCATGGCGCGCTCCAGCAGTCGTTCGCCGTCGGGGCCCAGCTCGCAATGGGCGCGAATCTGCCGCGTGTTCATCTGCGCGTTGGAGTAGATCTTCTCGCCCGACTTCTTGAAACGCTCCTGTTGCCGAGTGCGCGCCGCCAGTACGCGATCGCGGATCTCGGCCGAGCCCTCGGCGGCTGCGCGCCCGCGCAGTTCCTTGTATTGCACCGCGGGAACCTCAATGTGAATGTCAATGCGGTCGAGCAGCGGGCCGGAGATTTTGGCAACGTAGCGCTGGATCATGGGCGGCGTGCACAGACACTCGCGTGACTTGTCGTTGAAGTAGCCGCAGGGACACGGATTCATGGCAGCGGCCAGCATGAACCGCGCCGGAAAGGTAAGGCTCATGCTGGCGCGCGCTATGGTTACAGTGTGATCTTCCATTGGCTGGCGCATCACTTCCAGCACGTTGCGGGGGAACTCCGGCAGTTCGTCCAGAAAGAGCAGCCCATTGTGCGCCAGCGAAACTTCTCCCGGCCTGGGCACGATGCCTCCGCCGATCAGTCCGGCATCTGAGATCGTGTGATGTGGGGAACGGAACGGCCGCTGCGTCACCAGGCCCGCCGCCGCATCCAGCACCCCGGCCACGGAATGAATTTTGGTGGTCTCCAGCGCCTCGTCGAAGCTCAGCGGCGCCAGGATCGACGGCAGCCGCTTGGCCAGCATGGTCTTGCCCGAGCCCGGCGGACCGATCATCAGGATGTTGTGGCTCCCCGCCGCCGCAACCTCCAGCGCCCGCTTCGCCGTCTGCTGCCCGCGCACATCCTTGAAGTCCACAGTGAAATGTTGCAGCTCGGTCAGCAGCGTTTCAGTCGAGACCCGAAACGGCTCCCTCTGGATCACTCCCAGCACCGTCGTGTTCAGCAGTTCCAGCACATCCAGCAGAGACGATACCGGGTAGACGTTCACGCCCTCCACCACCGCGGCCTCCGCCGCATTGGCCGCCGGCAAAATCAGGTTGGGGATGTTTTTCTCCCGCGCCAGGATGGCTACCGGCAGCATGCCCGGAATCGAACGCAGGCTTCCGTCCAGCCCCAGTTCGCCCACCAGCAGGAAGCGGCTCAGGTCGTCGATACGCAGCGCGCCATAAGCGCCGAGAATGCCGACCGCAATGGGCAGATCGAACCCGGAGCCTTCCTTCTTCAGGTCGGCAGGCGCCAGGTTGATGGTGATGTGCGTGGGCGGAATCAGGTAGCCGGAGTTCTTGATGGCGGCGCGCACGCGGTCGCGGCTCTCCCGCACCGCCGCGTCGGGCAGCCCCACGGTGTGAAAATGATCCTGGTCGGACACAACGCCGCTGTAGTCGACTTCGACGTCGATCAGGTTGGCATCGATTCCGTAAACGGCTGCGCTGATGGCCTTGAATAGCATGGCTGGAAATGTTTAGGGAGTGTACCACCGTGCCGCCCATCGCTGAATGTGACGGATGCCGCTCATCTGCGAGGGCAGCCTCTCAGGCAGCTTCACCATCGCATCCCCGGCAGTATTGGTCGCGGAACGATCGCCCTCTGCGAGGTCGTCAAGCGCACGCGCCGTGGCGTAACATCGTTCCGGCAGGTTGCAAATGACTTCCCTATTTGACCTTTACAAAATTGGCGTTGGCCCTTCCAGCTCGCACACCATGGGCCCCATGCGCGCGGCCCATCGCTTTGCGAGCGGCCTGGTTGAGCGCGGCATCCTCGATCGCGTCGCCCGCATCGAAGCCCAGCTCTATGGCTCGCTGGCCCTGACCGGCATTGGCCATGCCACGGACCGCGCCGTGCTGCTGGGTCTCTCGGGCAACGAACCCTCCACCGTCGATCCCGCCGCCATTGAATCCTCGGTCGCTGCGATCCATGCTTCGCATAAGCTGAACCTCGCCGGCCGCCACGCCATCGCCTTCGATGAAACCAACGACCTGATTTTCCATCGCGACGTGATGAATCCACCCGGCGCAGTCATGCAGCATCCCAACGGCCTGCGGTTCACCGCATACGATGCCGGCGGCAAGGTCCTCGACCAGCGCACTTTCTTCTCCATCGGCGGCGGCTTCATCACCGAGGACGCGGATAGGCCCCAGACCGCTGCCGGATCGGATGCCGCGCAATCGGCGCCCGCGATTCCCTTCCCGTTTCACAGCGCGGCGGAGCTGCTGGAGCTGGCTGAGGCGCATAAGCTCTCCATCGCGGAGCTGATGCTGCGCAACGAGGCGGCGCGCATGGCCGCGCTGGGGCAGCAGTCGCCGGAACACGGCGTTCGCGCCGGCATCGATCGCATCTGGAGTGCGATGCGCGATTGCATGGAGCGGGGCATGACCACCGAGGGCACGCTGCCCGGCGGCCTGAACGTGCAGCGCCGCGCGCATCGGCTTGTCGAGCGCCTGCGCGCAAAGGAAGCGGAAGGCAAGGCGCGCGATCCGCTGGCGCCGCTCGACTGGGTGACGGTCTACGCCATGGCCGTGAACGAAGAGAACGCCGCCGGCGGCCGCGTGGTGACTGCGCCCACCAATGGCGCCGCGGGCGTGGTGCCGGCGGTCGCGCGATACTATGAGACCTTCATCTCCGACGCCAGCCGGGACGGAATCCATTGCTACTTCCTCGCTTCGGCCGCCATCGGCATCCTCTACAAGGAAAATGCTTCCATCAGCGGCGCCGAGGTCGGCTGTCAGGGCGAGGTGGGCGTGGCCTGCTCCATGGCCGCGGGCGGGCTCACCGCCGCGCTCGGCGGCTCCAACGGTCAGATCGAGCACGCCGCGGAGATCGCCATGGAGCACAACCTCGGCATGACTTGCGATCCCATCGGCGGCCTGGTCCAGATCCCCTGCATCGAGCGCAACGCCATGGGAGCGGTGAAAGCTGTCCAAGCCTCCCGCATCGCCATGAACGAATCCGAATCGCACAAAGTCTCGCTGGACCAGGTCATCCGAACGATGTTCTTAACCGGGATGGATATGCAATCGCGGTACAAGGAGACCAGCCTGGCTGGGCTGGCGTTGAATATCATCGAGTGTTGATGCGGGTTTGAGGGGATCCGCCGTGGCCAAACCCGATGGCGAAAGGAATGACCGATTGCAGATACCCGGCGAACTTTCTGAAGGGAATTCGCGTTATGAACGCGATTATGCGTCCTGGGCCGCGCCGCAACAGCCGATCGCGCCATGGTGGCACACGGTAGTCCTCGCCGGCGGCATAGCTCTGCTTTCCTTCGCCGGCGCCAAGCAGATCGCCGGCAACCATGCCGCACCCATCATCCGATTGGAGACGTATGGCTTCACCGCGGTGACCGAACTGGCCATGCTGGCCTGGATCTGGTTCGGGCTGCGGCTGCGGGGGCTCCGTTTCCGATCGTTGATCGGCGACCTGGAACGCGGTGTCCGGGGTGTCGCGATCGATCTCGGCGTTGCCGGAGTCTTCTGGGTTGGCTCGCTGTTTGTTCTCGCATCGCTGGGAATTTTCTGGGAGGCACTGGACGCCGCGATCCATCATCGGACGTTTGCGCCCAACGGCCAGCCGGATGCCGCGCAACAACACACCATCCACACGCTGCTCCGCCTCGCGCCGGCCTCAGCGAGTGAAATCGCCGCATGGATATTGCTCTGCGCGTTCGCCGCCTTCGCTGAAGAAATTGTGTTTCGCGGTTATTTGCAGCGGCAATTCACCGCCTGGGGCCGCGGCGCATTGTGGGTGGGCGTGGTGTTCTCAGGAATTTTTTTCGGCATGGCGCATGGCTATCAGGGCGCACGCAACATGGTTCTGCTGTCGGTTTTTGGCGCGCTGTTCAGCCTGCTCGCCATTTTCCGCCGCAGTCTGCGCGCGGGAATAATCGCGCACGCGTGGCAGGATATGATCGCCGGTTTGGGTCTCGCATTGCTTCACGCACGGCACTTCATCTGAAAATCATTCCTGCACCTGGAAAACCATCCGGAAAAATTGTTGCCACTTTTTCCACTCTCTATTCGTTTTTTTCTTGACACTTGTGTTGCATGAATCTATACATTCACCTAACTGCAATTCAACTTGCAGCTTCGATGCAACCCATCGAAAAGGGAGAATAGGAAAATGGCAACGAAAAAGGCAGCCAAGAAAGCACCTGCGAAGAAGGCCGCGAAGAAGACCGCGAAGAAGAAGTAGTCGCGACCAACAACCACAGGCAAACTCAGAGGGGACGCTTCAAAGCGTCCCCTCAGTGTTTTTGGCAGCTGTGAGCGCGGGCACGGAAGGACAAGGGCCAAAGGCGCATAGAATCTGGTGAAGGACAAATACGAATATGACGCGCCGCCGCTGGATTGCCGAACATTGGGATGAAGCCACCGCTACGCTGACCGGGCCACAAGCCGAGCACATGACGCGCGTGCTGCGCGCCCATCCGGGCATGCAGGCCGACGTCGTGGCAGGCGGGCACGTGTTTCACGCCGAGGTTGCCGCGGCCTCAGCCGACGAGGTGCGATTCAATCTGATAGCCGAAGTGGCAGCCGATCCCGCATTGCCCGTTACATTGGTCATGTCCATTTTCAAGTTCGATCACCTGGAGTGGGGAATCGAGAAAGCCACGGAGCTGGGCGTGGCCGGAATCGTACCCGCGATTGCACGGCGGACTGAGAAACACCTTGCCGATGCCGCCGAAAAGCGCGTGGAGCGCTGGCGCCGCATCGCGCGGGAGGCCGCGCAGCAGGCGCGGCGTTCCGACGTTCCGGTAATTTACGAACCTGTCCAACTTGGCGCGCATGTGCGCACGCAGTCCCGCGCCACGCGCATCGTGCTGGCCGAGCAGGAACGCACCACCACGTTGCGCGTGCTGCTCAAGGAGGTGTTGGACGCGTCGCGCAACGAGATGCCGACGCTGGAGCTGGCGTTCGGGCCGGAAGGCGGCTGGGCGCCAGAAGAGGAAGCGCTCTTCGACGCCAACGGCTGGCGCGCCGCGTCGCTGGGCCCGCGCATCCTGCGCGCGGAGACGGCGGCCATTGCCGCGCTGGCGGTGGTGGGGTCGTATCTCGAGTAAAACTCGCGGAGATTGCCGGAGAGCTACAGCGAAACGCCGCGCTTCCAGGGAATGAAGTCGTTCTGCTTGAGCAGCTCCGCTTTGGTCAACGCGTGTCCGCCGGCCACCGCAATCGAAAGTTCCAGCAGCTTTTCCGCGCATTCCGGCAACGTCATTTCTCCGGTGATAATGGGGCCCGCGTCAAAGTCGATGTTGTCCGGCATGCGCGCCGCGAGCGCTGAGTTGGTGGAGATCTTGACGACCGGCGCAATCGGATTGCCGGTCGGCGTGCCCAGCCCCGTGGTGAACAGCACCAGGTTTGCGCCTGACCCCACCTGTGCCGTCACGCTCTCCACGTCGTTGCCCGGCGTGCAGTGCAGGTTCAGCCCCGGCTCGGTGACGTACTCGGGATAGTCGAGCACCCCGCGGATGGGCCCGATGCCGCCCTTGCGTGCCGCGCCGGCTGACTTGATGGCATCCGTGATCAATCCATCGGCGATGTTGCCCGGCGAAGGATTCATCTCAAACCCTGACTGCACCGCGCGCGCCCGCGCCGCGTAAGCGTGCATCAGGTCATGGAAGCGCTGCGCGAGCTCATCGGTGGCGCAGCGGTTCACTAGCTCCTGCTCCACGCCGTGCAGCTCAGGAAACTCCGAAAGCAGAGTTTTGCCGCCCAGCTCGCCCAGCAGGTCAGAGACATAGCCCAGAGTCGGGTTCGCGGAGATACCGCTGAAGCCGTCAGAGCCGCCGCATTGCAGGCCGATGGTGAGCCCCGCGAGCGGCGCCGGTGTCCGCTCGGCCTGGTTAGCCTGCTCCAGCGCAGCGAATGTCGCCTCCAGCGCCTCGTTCATCAGCACCGTGTCGCGCCCGGCGCGCTGGTGCTCGAAGACCAGCACCGGCTTGCTCATTTTGGGATCGCGCGCGCGATACTCGTCCATCAGCATTGACGCCTGGGCGTGCTGGCAGCCCAGGCTCAGCACTGTGGCCCCGGCGACGTTGGGATGATGAATGTAGCCGGCCAGCAATCCGCACAGCGCCTGCGCATCCTGCCTGGTACCGCCGCATCCGCCCTGGTGGGTGAGGAAGCGAATTCCATCGAGGTTGGGAAAAACCCGTTCCGCGCGCGCCGCCGCAACCTCCTCAGCAATCCCATGACCGTTGCCGCCCGATCGCCCCTGCACCAGGTCGCGCACGCGCTGCCGGTAGCGGTTGCCCTCGCCACCGTAGCCCAATTCTTCTTCGAGTGCCTCGCGCATCCGCTCCACGTTGCGGTTTTCGCAGAACACCATGGGCAGCACCAGCCAGTAGTTCCGCGTACCAATCTGCCCGTCCGCGCGATGGAATCCGTCGAACGTCCGTGCTGCCCACCGCGATGCATCCGGCAGATGAAACTCCGCGGGCTGCCTGTGGGCCGTGTACGCTTCCGCGCGATGGCGGATGTTGCGCGTGGAAATCAGGCCGCCGCGCCGGATTGGTTGCGTTGCCTCACCCACCTCCATCCCGTACATACGGATGAAGTCGCCAGGCGCAAAATCCTGGAGCGCCATCTTGTGCTTGGCGGGAATGTTTTCCGTGACCTGGCACGTAACGGGCGGATTCCCGTAGCGCACTTCAGTTCCGGCGCTCAGCGGGGCGAGCACCACCAGAACATTGTCCTGGGGCTCGAGTTGCAGAACGGCATCCGGCATGTGCGGGTCGTCTCCCTAGCTGGTACAGAGCCAAGGATACAACCCGCGCCGCGTTGGCCGCCGCGCGCTCTTACCAGGGATGGGTGAAGCGGATCAGAAAACCGGCGAGGGCTGCGCCGATCAGCGGGCCGAGGATGGGAATGGGCGCATAGCGCCAGTTGGATCCGCCTTTGCCGGGAATGGGCGCGAGCGAATGCACCAGCCGCGGCCCGAAGTCGCGCGCGGGATTGATGGCGTATCCGGTGGTCCCTCCCAACGAGAGCCCGATGCCCCACACCAGGCTGCCCACCAGCCATGGGCCGATTCCCGCGGCAGGGCCGCGCTCTGCCACGCCGGGAGAAAAGATTGCGCCCGCCACCAGCACCAGTACGGCAGTGCCGATAATCTCGCTCAGCAGGTTCCACAAGGGCGCGCTGATGGCCGGCCCGGTGCAGAACACTCCCAGCTTCGCTGCCTGGTCTGGCGTCTCACGCCAGTGCGGCCCATAGTGCAGCGCCATGATGCTCGCGCCGCACATTGCGCCCAGGAGCTGTGCGCTCCACAGCCACGCCACCTGGCTGTACTTGCCGCTCACAATGGCTCCGGCCAGGGTGATGGCGGGGTTGATGGCCGCATCGTGGCTGCCGAAGCCCTGCGCCACGATGACACCGCACAGGACGGCCAGCGCCCATCCGGTGGCGACCACGATCCAGCCCGAATTGGCGGCATACGACTTGCGCAGGGTCACGCCGGCGCAAACGCCGTTGCCCAGCAGGACCAATACCAGCGTGCCCATGAACTCGCCCAGCCACGGTGAATGCATTGATTCCCCTTACCGTGCTTCTATTCAGAACCACAGTTTCTCATCTGCTTGTTGCCGTGGCCGCATTGTACTGCTTCCAATGCGTCAGTAACTCATTTACCACCACGTGCCCAACCGTGTAAGCCGCCTCCAGCGACGGCAGATATGCGCTGTAGGTTCCCACGCGCTGGTGCGCCAGGCTGTCGGCCGCGCTCATTCCGCGCGGCTGCTGGTCGTAGTTGCTCACCGTCCGCAGCACCAGCACGCGGCTCCAATCTGTTTTGCCCGCCGCGGCGAGAAACTGAAGCGACTGCAGCGTTCCCGTGTCCTCCATCGCCGAAGTGGCAAACTCGCCTTTGCCGCCGGTGAAGTAGCGCATCCACTCCGCCGCCCAGGCGTCGTTGAGTTTCCCATGCCAAAAAGTTGAACCCGAGACCTCGTCGCCCATAGTGACAAACGGCGGCCTCTGCGCTGCTGCTCCGTCGAACGGCGCGCGCGCTGCCTTCAGCTCGCCGGAATCGGGTAGCGCCACATCGCGAGTGAGCCCGTACGCCCACTTGGCAAGACTCGCATTCAGCGCATAGACCTGCCCCGGCAGCGGTTCCGCGGGTTGCTGGAACGGCCGCGTCTTGCGTAGCGGCAGCTTGCCGGTGCTCCAGTCCGGCGGAATCTCTCGCGCATCGATTTCGTATCCGAGGTCGCCATCCACCACCCATCGCGCCCATGCCGCCGAGCCCAGCGAAATTCGCTGCGGGCTGCCGCCGGAAATCCCGGCAATGAGCCAGTACGCATGGGTCAGATCGAATCGCGGATCGAGACCAAGCGCCATGATGGTGGCCGCGGCGTGCGCGGTTCCCGGCCCGGTCAGCACCGCCATCTCGCCCGCGTTGTTCATGCGCACCGCGTGGTAGCCGGCGAGCAACGGGTAGACGCGGTCCAGGTGATCGCGCTCCACCCAATACTGCAACTCGCCGGGCGTGTCTCCGGTGTCCGCGCCTACTTCGAACATGGCGACGACCACAACTTTGACCGGGATGGGCTTCTGCGCCATTGTTGGCAGGCACACAGCCGCGCTGAGCGCCACCAGCATTAAGAGCTTCCCTCTGCGAATCATTGAATGTGATGGTAAATGGCCGTTCCCAATGGCGCAGCGGATGCGGTATAGATGACTGCAACGCCCGTTGGAGACGCCGCCATGGGAGTGCAGACAATCGCCGTCCCCGATCTTCTCGACCGTATGGAAGCGCACTACGGCGCGCAGGAGCCGGGATTTCCGGTTGATCCCTGGGAGTTTCTCATCTGGTGGCACTGCGGCTACCCGCAATCGGATGCGCGCTGCCATGCTGGATGGGAGTCCTTGAAGAAGTGCGTGAGCATTCAACCGCGGAGCATCCTCGCTGCATCGCAGGCGCAGCTGGCCGCTGCCCTCAAGGCGGGCGGCATGGTGCCTGAGCTCCGCGCCATGCGGCTGCATGAGATCGCCCAGCGCGTGGTGGAGGAGTACGGCGGCGATCTGAGCACGCTCTTCACCGGACCCATCGCAAAAGTTCGCGCGGCGCTCAAGCGCTTTCCCGGCATCGCGAATCCGGGCGCCGACCGCATGCTGCTATTTGCCCGCGCCGCGCCGGTTGCCGCCGTGCCCTCCAACTGCGCGCACGTCCTGGTCCGAATCGTGCATGGCCTGGAGCGGGAAAACTACGGCGTCACCTACCGCGAGTCGCAGGAACTCATCGAGCAGGAAGTTCCGGAGCAGTTTCATGCGCGCCAGCGCGCCTACCTGCTGCTGAAAGTCCATGGCCAAACCGTTTGCAAGACGAAGCCGAAATGCGACCGCTGCCTGTTGCGCCCGGACTGCGCGTTCGCTGCCGGCGTGGACCGCGGCGGCACGCGTCCGGGAGGATAATCAACGCATGGCGCTGAAATTCACTACGTCCTACCTTGAAGATTCCCTGGAGATCTTCCGCTACTACAAAAAGCTTGCCGAGCGGGCCATGGCGCAGGTCTCCGACGAGCAACTCTTCGCTACGCTCGACGCGGAGGCCAATTCCATCGCCATCGTGGTGAAGCACATGGCGGGCAACATGCGTTCGCGCTGGACGGATTTCCTCTCGAGCGACGGCGAGAAGGCCACGCGCGATCGCGACAGCGAGTTCGTGAACCCGGCGCCCACCCGCGCCGCCCTGATGGCCGAATGGGAAGACGGCTGGGCATGCGTCTTTTCAGCGCTGGAGCCGCTCACCGATGACGATCTCGACCGCACCGTCACCATCCGCGGCGAAGCTCACTCGGTGATGCAGGCCATCAATCGCCAGGTGGCGCATTACCCACACCACGTGGGGCAGATCGTTCTTCTTGCCAAGCACTTCGTGGGCAGTCACTGGCAGTCACTGAGCGTGCCCCGCAACCAGTCGGCCGATTTCAACCGACGCGTCGCCGCTGGCGAGGCCAGCCAGCGTTAGCTCGCGCCTTTCCGAGCCTTCTCAAGGACTTTCGCCATTCCATCGCCTATTTGCTTGCATTGCTAGCATTGCTAGCAAATGGGGGGGAGGGGGGTACATCTCTTCCTCACCCAGAACCTGGGATGTTCGTCCTTGATTCGCCTTTTTGCTTGCATTGCTAGCATTGCTAGCAAATGGGGGGGAGGGGGGTACCTCTCTTCCTCACCCCGAACCCTCGGATATTCGCCCTTACATCGCCTATTTGCTTGCATTGCTAGCAAATGGGGGGGAGGGGGGTGTTTATTTTCTCCCCTGAACAGGAAAGGAGCTTCCCAGGAAGCTCCCATCAAATTGAGTGTGGGCGAATCCCACGCATCTTGCTGTATCGGGGATCACGCGTGAATCACCGCACGCACTCAAACCGCTTCCAAGCGCAGTTGCACACGGGGCAAAGCTCCGCCTGGCACTCCTCTTCCGACGTATACCCGCACACCGGACAAACGTAGAATTCGCGATGCATCGTCACCCAGGAATCTTCATCTTCAACCTCCACCAGCGCCTCCGCCTCGCTGAAAAGCCGCACGTGAGTCTTCTCCGCTTCCAGCGCCCAGGTGAAGGTGCGGATGGCAGCCACGTCGTGGTGAACCTGCGCCTGAGCTACGAACGCCGGGTACATGATGTCCACTTCGAACTGCTCGCCGGCGACCGCCGAGCGCAGGTTATCCAGGGTGTTCTTCGATTCGAAATCCTGCGGTTCATACTCCATAAGCGCGCCCAGCTGGTGCGCAATGCGTCCATGGTTTGCCGCATGGATCGCCTCTGCGCAGGCTGCCGCCCGGAACAGGCTGGCGACGCCATGCCACCCCTCCCCATCCGCCTTCCCGGCGAACTCCCGGTAGCGCGCCTGCACATTCGACTCCGCTTCAAAAGCCGTGCGCAACACTTCCACCAGGGACGCATTCTCCGCGCCGATGCCGTGCATGAATGGACCTCCTGCCGTGCTTGAGTTCAGGAGCCCGGACCTGCAGGTTAGCGTAGGCCGCGGAGAATCAAACCCGCTGTGATGCAGGCCACGCTAGCTGCCCTGCCTCATAGGCTTGTGACCAAAAACAAAAACGGACAGGCACCCAGCCTGTCCGTTTCGACTGCGACTTTCCAAGTTCTTACGGCTGGATCGGCACTCCCTGTCCAGCGCTCTGGTTCCGGTGCGCCGCTTGCGCTTCGTGAGCCTGCGCTTTTTCCGTCAGCACCTTGTGCGCGTTGTCTTCCAGCGCCTGCGCCTCGGGCAGGTAGCTCAGCGCCTTCTGGATCTGCGGGTCCCAATTGGCATTCGCCAGCAGCTTCTGCTGTTCGCCGAATTGATCTCCCAGGACCTCGGATTTGATGTTGATCTTCAGCCAGTCCAGATTGTCGGCAAGATCCTTCTCCGTCCAGGGAATACTCTCGCCGGTCAGGAACTGCCTGAAGTCGGCCAGCACCGCGTCATCCACCTTGAAATCCTTTTGGACCGTATGATCCGCCAGGTAGTGCGGCGCAAAGTGGAAGAACGCATTGCGATATCCCAGTTCGTCCTCGAACGGCGTCGCCTTGGGCTCCTCGATCTTCTCGTCCGGCGTTATGCCGCCGCCGCCGTACACGGTGCGCCCCGAGTCGGTGAACTTCACATCGCGGTTTTCCTTGTCCGCGGGCTGCGCTCCGGCGTGGTTGTAGTAATAGTCGTACAGCGAAACCCCGTTGTAGTTACGCTGGATCAGCCGACCCGATGGCGTGTAATAGTGGTACGTGGTCAGCGCCAGCCCGGTGTCGTCGCCCAGGTTATAAACCGTCTGCACCAGCCCTTTTCCGAAAGTGGTCTCGCCTACCACCAGCGCGCGGTCATGATCCTGCAACGCCCCCGTCACAATCTCTGCCGCCGATGCCGTGTTCCGGTTCACCAGCACCACGATCGGGAAATCCTTGCCGTCGTTGCCGTGCGTAGCCACGTAATTCTGGTCGGGATAGGCGCGCCCGCGCTGGGAGACGATGGTCTGCCCCTTGCTCAACAGGTGGTCGCAGACATCTACCGCCTGGCTCAACAGCCCGCCCGGATTGCCGCGCAGATCGAGAACCAATCCCTTCAGAGGCCCGAAGCTGTTGATGGCATCCTCAACCTCTTGCCCCGTCGTTTCCTGGAACTGGGTCAGGTGAATATAACCCACGCCCGGCCGGATCTCGTACTTCAGATCCACGGAAGGATGCGGAATTTCGTCCCGCACCAGGTCGAACACCAGCGGCTTGGGCTGGCCAACCCGGGTCATCGTCACCTGTACGTGCGTGCCCTTGGGCCCTTTCAGCGCCTTGGCCACTGCGTCGGATGAGTTCAGGCTGGCATCGTCTTCGGTTCCCGGCACCACCGGCTTGCCGTCCACCGCTGAAATCACGTCGCCCGGCCGGATTCCGGCGCGGTAGGATGGCGTGCCCTCATAGGGCGTGATCACGTAAATCTTGTCGTGCCCTGCCAAGTCCCGCTGTTCCTGAATGACCATCCCCACGCCGTAATAATGCCCCCGCTGGTCCTCGCGCATCTTGGCGTATGCCTTGGGATCGTAAAAGTTCGAGTGCGGATCGAGCGTCCGCAGCATTCCCGGGATTGCCCCGTCGTAGATTGCCCCGTCAACCTTGTCGCCCGTGATTGGCTCGGCATAGTTCTGCTCCACCAGCGCGTAGACGCTGGTGAATTGCTTCAGGCTGTCGCGGAGCTGGCTCTCGTCCTCAGAGGACTGCGCCCCGACCCGGCGCTGGAGAACGCTGCCCACAACGGCGCAGACGGCGAAAAAAACGATAACGGTGAAAATAGCGCGGCGGGCGCGGGGAGTCATAAGCGGAAAGAACCTCCGGAAGCAGAGGCGCCGCACGAGGGTTGAGCAGCCGGCCAATGCAGCCTTATTCTGAAGTATAACACTGGCTCATTTGACGCTTCCCAGCCGCCTCCGGTAGCTAAAAGCAGGGAACAGGGAGTAGGGAACAGGGAACAGGTGTCGGGTTTGAGGGAACGGAGATCAAGGGATCGGAGATCAAGGATCAGCGGAAGGTTCTCGGTTGTTTCGCCTTTTCTTTAAAGCTGGCAAAGTTCCCTGTTCCCTATTCCCTACCTTCCTGCTCTCACCCGATTTACAATAGCGTCTATACCTCAGGCGCAGACCCACCGTTGCCTGCCGTGTGCCAAATTATGAGTATGCGATCCCTTTCCAGCCCCGTCGTTTTTGCGCTCAGCGCTTTGCTGCTTGCAGTTCCTTCCCTGGCCCAATCGCATCCCGCTGAGCCGAGCAGCCCTTACGGCGGCGAGGTTGTGGAACAGATCATCGCCCGCGTCAACGACCAGATCATCACCAAGTCCGATTACGATCGCGCCCTCAAGGACATGAACGACGAGATGCGCCAGCATGGAGCCACCATGCAGCAGATGTCCGAGGCCCACAAGGACCTTTTGCGCAACATGATCGACCAGCAGCTCTGGCTCTCCAAGGGCAAGGAACTTGGCATCACCGGCGAAACCGAGCTCATCAAGAAGCTCGACGACATTCGCAAGCAGTACAACCTTGCCACCCTTGAGGACCTGCAAAAGGCGGCCGAGCAGCAGGGCGTCTCCTTCGAGGATTTCAAGCAGAACATCCGCAACACGATCATCACCACGGAAGTGATGCGGCAGCAGGTCGGCCAGCACATCAACTTCACTCCCGGCGAGGTCCTGCGCTACTACCAGGAACACACGAGCCAGTACCAGGAGCCGGAGACGGTCAAGCTGAGCGAAATCCTCATCCCCACGCCCGACGATGCCGATGCCGCCAAAATTGCCGCGGCCGACGCCAAAGCCAAGGATGTTGAAGCCAAGCTCAAGGCCGGCGCCAACTTCGCCGAGCTCGCCCGCGCCGTCAGCGCCGGCCAGACAGCCGCGCAGGGCGGCGACCTGGGCTCCTACCGCCGCGGCCAGCTTGGCGCCAAGGTTTTTGAAGACGCCACCTTCAGCCTGCCCACCGGCGGCGTCACCCAGCCCATCCGCACTCGCCAGGGATTCGTGATCTTCAAGGTGAACCAGCACAATCCCGCCGGCGTCCAGCCCTTCAAGGAAGTGGAGCAGCAGGTGGAGCAGGACTACTACGAGTCCAGGATGGAGCCCGCCATCCGCAACGAGCTCAACACCATGCGCGATGACGCCTACATCGAGGTCGACCAGAAGGACGGCTACATCGACTCCGGGGCCACCGGCAACAAGCGCATCAATCCCATCTCCTACGCTGCCTACACTCCGCCCACGCCCAAGAAAAAGAAGAAGGTGGAACGCACGCGCTTCCGGGAGACCCCGCACTTCCGCTCCAAGACCACGGTGCCATCGCTCGAGAAGGGGTCGGCGGAAGAGAAGAAGACTAAGAAGCAGGAGGAACTGGCGAGCGAGAAGCCGGGGAAGAAGGAGAAAATCCGCTACGGTCAGGCCCCCACCAAAACCCTGCCCAGCGAGCCCCAATCCGCAACCGAGGACGCCGGCGCCGGCAGCCAGGTGGCCACCGCAGCCCAGCCCAGCGATTTGACCCAGGAGACTGCGCCGGCGGAGCGCAAAACCCGCTTCTCCGATCGCGCCCGCGTGGAGCGGCAGGAGAAAAAGGAAAAGAAAGGTCAGCCCACTCCTCCCAAAACCGATGCGTTAGCGCCGGCGCCGCCTGACGCTCCCGAGGTCGCCGACCAGCAGACCCAGTCCGCATCGCTCGGGCTCAATGGCGACGCTTCCAAAAAGAAGAAGGCTGCCACCACCACCGGCCAGAAAACCCGTCTCAGCGACCGCAAGAAGAATCCACCGCAGCAGGACACTGAGCCCCGGCAGCCCACCCCGATCCCAGCCGTCCAGGGTGCGCCCGCGCCCGAACCCGCTCCAACCAACCCGCCCCCGCAGCACTGAGCAGCACAGCTCGTCAACTCAAGTCAGCGCCGCCGGATCGATCCCGATCCGGCGGTTTTATGTTGACTGAAACTCGTCTAACAGGCTCCGGCCGTTCGTAGCTGATGGCTGACGGCTACTGGCCATTGGCTACAACCTTCCGGCCGCTTCGTGTATCGCCAGCAGTCTCTCCAGCATGGCTTTGAGCAAATCCAGCCGCAGCGCATTCGGCCCGTCGCTCTTCGCCTGCGCCGGGTCATCGTGCACTTCAAGGAACACTCCATCCACGCCCGCCGCCACCGCTGCCCGCGCCAGCACGGGAATGAACTCCGGCTGCCCGCCGCTCACTCCGCCGGCCGCGCTCGGCTGCTGCACGCTGTGGGTCCCGTCGAACACCACGGGCGCAAACTCCCGCATCACCGGCAGGCTGCGGAAGTCCACCACCAGCGTGTTGTAGCCGAAGCTCGCTCCGCGCTCGGTCAGGAACACGCGCTCATTGCCGGTGGACCGTACCTTTTCAACCGGGTGCGCCATGTCCCACGGGGCCACAAACTGGCCCTTCTTGATGTTCACCGCGCGGCCCGTCTTTCCTGCCGCCACCAGCAAATCCGTCTGCCGGCACAGGAACGCGGGTATCTGCAGCACGTCCACCGCCTCCGCCGCCACCTCGCAGTGCGCCGGCTCGTGCACGTCGGTCAGCACCGGCAGGCCCGTATCCCTGGCCAGGCGCCCCAGGATCGCCGTCCCTTCCTTCAAGCCCGGCCCGCGAAAACTCTTCACGCTGGTCCGGTTCGCCTTGTCGTAACTGGCCTTGAAGATGAACGGAATGCCGATGTCCGACGCGATGCGCTGGATCGCCTCCGCCATCTTGCGCACGTGCGCCTCGCTCTCGATCACGCACGGCCCGGCAATCAAAAACAGCCTGCCCGCGCCCACCTCGACCGGTCCAATTTCAAAAGAGTGCTTCACATCCGGCATTCTAGCCGACCGGCGCCGCTCCCCATCCCCATCGCTGGCTTGCTGACTCGCTGACTTGCCGGCTCGCTAGCTGTGTCCTCCCTCACAGCGTCGCCGCCACCGCCGCTTCTATGCTGCTGGGCAGAGAGTCCCACCATGATCGAAGTCACTGTCAGGCATTCCGGAAATGTAAAGTTTGAAATCGCGGCCCGCCAGCACCAGCTCATCTGCGATCAGCCCTTCAACAATGGCGGCAACGATGAGGGCATGACCCCTCCCGAACTCTTCCTGGCATCGCTCGGCTCCTGCGCCGCCTTTTACGCCGTGGGTTATCTCAAAAAGAAGGGCCTCCAGCGCGAGGGCGTCGAGGCGCACGCATTCGCCGAAAAGGCTTCCGCCCCAGCCCGCCTCGATCCCATCCGCGTTGAGGTCTCAGTTCCCGGCGACCTGAGCGATGCCGACCGCGCCGGAGTCGAGGACGCCGTGCACCACTGTCTGATCCACAACACCCTTCTGCGCACGCCCGCAATCAGCATCGCCATCCGCACGCCCGCAGCGGTGTGATCGCAGTAGTTCGGATTTGCCGTGGTATCCCGTGCAGATAGCGCCAATCCCGGGCTCCGCTGACTCCGCCAGCTCCGCCGCCTATCCCCGGTTCCTCGCCCACTGCGCCAGCGCCCGGTCCAACGTGTGCAGCGGTGTCGGTCCGGGCAGCTCGCCCTGCGGATGCACCACCCCCCGCTCTGCCAATCCGCGGCAATACTCCAGGTATTCTTCGTAAAAGCGCACGTCCTGCCGTGCCTGCCCCAGCGCTTCCAGGTCCTGGTAGTCCAGCTCCATGTACCGATCCGGATAGATGCAGGCCAGGATCGCCGAAGCCATGGGCACATCCACGCCCTTCAGCTCCAACAGCGCCATCATGGCTTCCCGCGTGCTCGACTCCGGCAACGCCGCCACCTCCAGCGCCCGCCGGATGCGCAGGCTCCCGTTGCCGATGAGGTAATGCACCAGCCGCTCCGACTTCCAGCGCACAATGGCCTCAAGGTTGGTCAGCGTGTACTCGCCGTTGCGGATGGCCTTGCCGGCGTCGAATGCTTCGGCCTCCAGTTGCCGCTCGCGGTTGCAGCACTGCTGCCAGTATTCGTCGGCCAGGTGCTGGAGTTCGGTTTCGACGGGTTGCAATTCAAAATGGGCGGTCATGCGGACCCTCCTTTGCGGGAAAACGGATGTAAGCGTGGGCTCGATGAAAAACGGTTGTCAACAGGGAATAGGCCTTATCACATCGCTGTGTGACAAACAGCACAATGGCATTCCCATTGCCTAAATGGCATCCAAAATAGCAGAAGTACCATTGAACTCAACGCGCTTCCTTCGCCAGGAATGTGATTTTAGTCACAGCCAGACGCGCTCCTTGGCCGCTACGGTCTGAGACGTAGCGGAGAATCTGCCATTTCTAACCCCAATACACCGCCGCGCGGCTGGAGGGAATATCTGCAGGCTGCCTTTGTTGCCTCCGCCGCCACGGGGGTTTTGCTGGGGTGGCTGTTTCCGCTGGCCGTCGCGCGCGGCGTCGCGAATCGGACCGTTTTCGCAGCCGAGCACGTGTTTGGGGTCGCCGGAGCGGCCTCGGAAGCCGTCGCGGCTACCCCAGCCGGCGCACCCGGAGCTCAGCCCGCAAACAGCGAGGCCACCATCACCGTCGATTATCCCGAGGACGGGTCGATCTTTCCCCCGGAGATTACGCCGCCGCTCTTCCTGTGGCGAGACGCGGAGCCTGCAGCCAGGTCGTGGCGCATCGATGTGGTCTTCGCCGGCCGCGGGAAACCGTTGCATTTCACTTCGGCGGGCGAAGGAATGCAGATTGGGCCGGTTGATCAGCGGTGTGTTTCAACCGCGAACAAGCTGCCGGAACTTACGCCGGAGCAGGCTGCGGCGCACACCTGGCGGCCGGAAGCCAAAACCTGGGATGAGATCAAGCGCCGCTCGGCCGATCGCGCGGCGGTGGTGGAGATCACCGGCCTTGATGAGTCTGGGCAGGCAGTGAGCCGCGGACGCGTAACCATGACGACCTCAAAGGATCCCGTGGGCGCGCCCATCTTTTACCGCGACGTGCCCCTGATGCCGTCCGAGGGCGCCAAGGGCGTGGTGCAGCCGTTAGCGCCCAACAAGATGAGCCTGATTGCGTGGCGCATTCGCGACCTGAGCCAGCCACAGAGCCGCGTGGTGATGAGCGACCAGCACTCCTGCGCCAACTGTCACTCTTTCTCCGCCGACGGCAAGACCATGGGCCTGGATGTGGACGGGCCCGGCAACGACAAGGGCTTGTATGCGTTGATTCCGGTGGGCAAGCAGATGGCCATCCGCAACCAGGATATGGTGCACTGGAACACCGACCTCAGCGTGGGCAAGTCGCGCGTGGGCTTCATGTCGCAGGTGTCGCCGGATGGTCAGTACGTGGTGTCGACTTTTGCCGGACCGCAGCAGGATATCTCCGACTCCTATTATGTGACCAACTTTCGCGATTACCGCTTCCTGCAAGTGTTCTATCCCACGCGCGGCATTCTCGCCTGGTATAGCCGGGCGACTGGCTTGCGCAAGCCGCTGCCGGGGGCGAGCGACCCGCATTACGCGCAGACCGACGGAGTCTGGAGTCCCGATGAGAAGTGGGTGATCTTTGCCCGGGCCGTGGCCAGGGATCCATTTAGCCCGAACCAGCCCAAGGCGCTCGCGGCCAACGATCCCAATGAGACGCAGATCCAGTACAGCCTTTACCGCGTGCCCTTCAACGAGGGGCGCGGCGGCGTGGCGGAGCCGATTGCCGGCGCATCCGATAACGGCATGAGCAACAACTTCCCCAAGGTATCGCCCGACGGCAAGTGGATTGTGTTTGTGAAGTGCCGTAGCGGGCAGTTGATGCGGCCTGACAGCGAGCTCTACATTGTGCCTGCGACGGGGGGAGCGGCGCGGAAAATGCGCTGCAACACCTCGCGGATGAACTCCTGGCACAGTTTCTCGCCCAACGGCCGATGGCTGGTCTTCTCCTCGAAGAGCCGGTCGCCGTACACGCAGATGTTCCTCACCCATATCGATGCGGACGGCAACGATTCTCCGCCGATATTGGTAGATAACTCGACCGCGTCAAACCGAGCGGTGAACATCCCCGAATTCGTAAACATACCCGCGGACGGGATGGGGACGATTGCCACGCCGGCAACGGAGCTGTACCGGGTGATGGACGACGCGGCGCAGCAGATGGACGCCGGAAACAAAGAAGCATCGCTGGCGGAGTGGCAGAAGGCGCTCGAGCTGGGCCCGGATGAGCCGCGCGTCTTTAATGGCTTGGGCAAAGCCCTGGCGGCGGCGGGCCGCGATGACGAAGCCGTGCCTTATTTCCGCAAGGCGTCGCAGATGCATGAGGGGTTCTCCGAAGCCTACTTCAATCTCGGCTCGGCCGAGCTCAAGCTGCACCGGCTGGACGATGCCATCGACGCGCTCGAAAACGCCGTGCGCATCTGGCCCAGCTACTACCAGGCGCACGAGGCCCTGGGGTTTGCCTATTATGTGCAGGGCAAGCCGACGCCGGCGCTGACGCATCTGCGGCTGGCGCTGGATGGCGAACCAGACCGGGTCTCGGTGCTGACCCTGACGGCGAGCCTGCTGGCGACCGCGCCGGATGACGTGCTGCGCGACGGCGCAGTGGCCGTGACTCTGGCCGAGCACGCTGAAGAGCTGACCAAGGGCACGGACGTTTCCGTTCTCGATACGCTCTCGGCTGCCTATGCCGAGGACGGGCGCTTCGACCAGGCGCAGGCGGCGTCGGGGCGGGCGATCGCGCTCGCGGAGAAGCAAGGAGACACCAGCCTGGTGGAGCGTCTGAAGGCGCACATGACCAAATACAAGGCCTACCAACCGCTGCGGGTTCCGCCGGATGACGGAACGCTGTAAGGAGGGCACCGGCGCCCACTGCGGCAACGGCGTGCTTCTCGACGTATTGTTTCCGAATGCTCTCCGCTACGCCAGACTCTCCGACGGCACACTCTCGGTTCTTGCTGTGCGGCCCAACCGGTTGCGGTAGCTGGCGGTGATGAACTCGCGGAACAGCGGGTGCGGCTCCAGCGGCTTCGACTTGAACTCGGGATGGAACTGGCAGCCGAGAAAGTACGGATGCCCGGGGATCTCCACGATCTCCACGTAGGTCTGGTCCGGCGTGGTGCCGCTGATGGCCAGGCCGCCGCCGGTCAAAAGCGCTTCGTACTCGCGGTTGAACTCGTAGCGGTGCCGGTGACGCTCGCTGATCTCGGTGGCCCCGCCGTAAGCCCGGCTAGCCAGCGAATCCGGCTGCAGCACGCAGGTCCACGCCCCAAGCCGCATCGTCCCGCCCATCTCCTCTACGCCCAGCAGTTCGCGCAGTTTGTAAATTACCCGGTGCTGAGCGGCCGGGTCGAACTCGCTCGAATTCGCGTCCTTGAGCCCGCACACATTGCGCGCGTACTCGATGCATGCCGTCTGCATCCCCAGACAGATCCCGAAATATGGCACCTTTTTCTCCCGCGCGTAGCGAATGGCGTTCAGCATCCCCTCAATTCCGCGCTTGCCGAAACCGCCCGGCACCAGGATCCCGTCAAACCCCTCAAGCTGTGCCTCATAGCGGCGATCGTCCGGCCCCTCTGACTCCAACCCCTCAGCTTCGATCCAAGTCACGTTCAGCTTCAGGTTCTGCGACAACGCCCCGTGGGTCAGCGCCTCCTTGAGCGACTTGTAGCTGTCCTCGTACTCCACGTACTTGCCCACGATGGCGATGGAAACATCGCTCTTGGGGTGATACCAGCGGTCCACCAGGTCACGCCACCGCGCCAGATCGGCCTCCGGAGCTTCCTTGTGCAGATATTTGAGGATGAGCCCGTCGAGTCCCTCGTCGGCAAAATTCAGCGGGACCTGATAGATGGTGGGCACGGTGGTCGCGCCAATCACCGCCTTCTCTTCCACGTTGCAGAAGGTGGCGATTTTCTGTTTCATCTCCCGGCTCAACGGACGCTCCGAGCGGCACAGCAGGACGTCGGCCTGGATGCCGATGGAAAGTAGTTCCTTCACCGAGTGCTGCGTGGGCTTGGTCTTCAACTCCTGTGCCGCGGCAATCCAGGGAACCAGCGTGAGGTGGATGAAAACGGTGTTCTCGCGGCCCAGTTCCTGGCGCATCTGCCGGATCGCTTCAAGGAACGGCAGCGACTCGATGTCGCCCACCGTGCCGCCAATCTCCACGATGGTCACGTCAGCGCCGTTCGACGAAACTTTGCGCATGGCGTTCTTGATTTCGTTGGTGACGTGGGGGATCACCTGCACGGTCTTGCCCAGGTAATCGCCGCGCCGTTCCTTCAGGATGATCTGCTCGTAGATCCGGCCCGTGGTCCAGTTGTTGTCGCGCGAAAGCGGCGCGTGCGTGAAGCGCTCGTAGTGGCCCAGGTCCAGGTCGGTTTCCGCGCCATCGTCGGTAACAAAAACTTCGCCGTGCTGGAATGGCGACATAGTCCCCGGATCGACATTGAGGTAGGGGTCGAACTTCATCATGTTGACCCGAAGACCACGGCTCTCAAGCAGGCAGCCGATGGAGGCGGCGGCGAGACCTTTGCCGAGACTGGACACAACTCCGCCCGTCACAAAGACATACTTTGCTGACATGGGTGCAACCTCTTCGCTGGAATGTTGGGATTGGGCGTACCTGGTGGGCACAGTCAAGTATGACAGAGAAGTGGATGGCGATGAAAGTGGAAAAACAGGACATCGGAAGAGCAGGGAGAAGGGAAAAGGGACAAGGGAGCAGGAAGCGCACAACTAGGCCTGGGATGGCCAAATTGGGCGAAAAATAAAATTGGCGATGTCGAATGGAATGATGACGATACGCGCCCGCACGACGAAGTTGATTTCCTCTTCGCGCAAATTCCGCCGCCCGGCAGCCAAGCTCTCCCTGTTCCCTGTTCCCTGTTCCCTGTTCCCTGCTCCCTGTTTTCTCAACCCAGGTGTTCTTTCAGGAACCGCAGCGAGCGGTCGCGCGCCAAAGCCGCTGCTTCAGCGTTGTAACTTGCCCGCGCGTCGCAGTTGAAGCCGTGGCCTGCCTCGTACCAATGAATTTCAACCTCGGGATGCGCGCGGTGCACCTTGTTCACTTCTTCTGGCGGGATGTGCGCGTCCTGGCGGCCGAAGTGCAGCATGACGGGACAATGCGGTTGATCTTCTGCATATTGGCTGATGCGCCCCCCGTAGTAGCCCACGGCTGCCTCGACCGGCATGCGCGTAGCCGCCAGCCAAGCCAGCGTCCCGCCAAAGCAATAACCCACCACGCCCACCTTTTTGCCCGTAGCCTTGGCCACGTAATCCACCGCCGCGCGCACGTCCTCGAGTGACTTGTCCATGTTGAGCCGCGGGATAAAGCTCATGGCGCGCTGCATGTCGGCGCCTTCGTAGGCCAGCTCCACGTTGGGCTCAATGCGGTCAAACAGCGCCGGCGCCACCGCCAGGAAACCGTCCTTGGCCCAGCCATCGGTCACGCGACGAATGTGCGCGTTGACGCCGAAGATTTCCTGGACGACTACGAGTCCGGCAACTGGTTCGACATCGGGATGAGCCACATAGGCGCCGAGTTCCTGACCGTCGGCCGCCCGCAGGGAAATGTGTTCGCCCATGGTGAAGCGCCTCCAGGGTCAGTATCCCGCCGCGGGGTGCGGAAGTTCAATTAGGGACGGGTTTTCCACGCCCCGGCCATCCGAAAGAGACCTACAATTCAGACACTGGATTGGTGCAAAAAACGGCGAGTCATTGGGTTTTTTTTGTGATCGTGACCCGCGCAATTGATCGTGCGTTTGGCCATCTTTTTGCGGGATGAAAGGGAGCGATGAGCAGTTTCTTGACGATCTTCGTGCTGGTTCTGCTTGCGGCGGCAGCGGTTTGCGCGGTAATGGTGCTGCGAATCCTGCGTATGCCGCAACTTCCCCACGGCGACTCCTGGCCCTATGCGCAGCGTCGCTTTGCCATCAGGGGACATCGCGGCTTGCTGCGCGAGTTGGGAGAACCCAGCAGGGAATAACTGGGAAGCAGCAGCGCCTGAATCCGCCCACAGCAGTCCGCCGCGTCGAACGCTTGCTGCGGTTTCAGTTCTTCAGTCCTTTATCCCGCAGCCTGCCCTGAGAGAACGCGAAGGTATCTCACCTCGTCTGTCCCTTTGTCCCTCGGTCCCTGTCATTATCGCTGCCCAAAAGTCCCCATCCAATCCGCCTGCGCCAGAACGTGCCCCTTCATGGCTCGCTCCAAATCCTGGCGGCTTGCGCCCGCCTCCAGGCTCAATGCGGTATCCAGCGCATAGAGGCGGAAGAAATAGCGGTGCGGCCGGCCATGCGGCGGGCATGGACCCTTGTACCCGATGCGGCCAAAGTCGTTGGTGCCTTGCCGCGCCCCGTTGTCAAACGTGTCGCGGGTGGGAACTCCCTCGTCCAACCTTGTATGCCCGGCGGGAAGGTTCCACATCAGCCAGTGCGTGAAGGTGCCGCTGGGGGCATCGGTATCATCGGCGATGAGCGCCAGAGTTCGCGCCGCCGCCGGTGCTCCGCTCCAGGTCAGCGCCGGCGACACGTCCTCCCCGGCGCACGTGTAGCGGGAGGATATCTGGCTTCCATTGCCAAATGCCGGAGATTTGAGAGAGAACGACATGGCCGTTCGCAGAAATCCTGACCTTGCGTCCGGAGACGATGTTCCCGAACTGCCGATGAACGCTTGCGTGCGCGACGAAATTGGCGCCAACGTAAGCAGAGAGATCAGTAAGGCGGTCAATGGCTGGAAAATACGATCACCTCGTTCGTGAGCCAGTGCCGCAGCCTTACCGCTGCCCGCGCCCACTTCTTCTTGACGCAGTTTAGGGCGCGCGGGACGCCTGGGGGTACCCCGCGCAAAGGATGGCATCCCTCCAGTAAACCCCCTCATGTAAATCGCTTTTGCTTTTCATCAATATTGCGCAGCAGATCGTACAAAAGCGTATTGGTTTGTGCCCAACCAGCGAGGAGTTTGCCGCGCCGCATTCGGCTCCATCTCGATTCAGGCTAAGCGCACTCCGGCGCCACCGGCAGGCTGTTATCAAGCCAGTGCAGATACGTGTCGATGCTGTGATAGCAGCCGAGATTCTTCTTCGCAAACGCCCAGGAATCGAAACTATAGGCCACGTCGACGTGCTCGTAATCCAGGATGAATGGAATCGACGGTGGCACCTTGGGAACCACGTCGCGAATGTTGTAGACCCGCCAGGAGGTAAGAGTCAGGCCGCCGAAAACATGCTTGAACTCCATGTTGCCCACCCTCGGCGAGGCCAGCGTGCTGATAAGCGAGATGTCGAACTTGCCCTTGATGCTGTTCTCCAGCACAAACAAAGTGGCCAGCGCGGATCCCAGGCTGTGCCCCGTGACCACCGTGGGCCGGTCGCGGCGCTTTCGCCCTGCGGCGAAACTCCGCTCCACGCCGCGCTCGGCCTCGCGGCGCAGCGCGAGCTGCTCAAGCTGGTCGCCAAAGGAACCGGTCAGCTCAGGCTCCGGAGCCGCAGCCAAACCCGCCGCCGTGCGCGGCACCGGCATCACCTTCATCGTGGAGTAGATCTTGTCGAACCCGTAGGCCACGCGTCCGGCGGAGGGCACCTGCCGGAACGGCACCATGACGATCGAAGCGGCGTCGTCAACCCACTCCACTATCCCCTCGGTCCCGCGGATAGCGATGATCCGGTTGTCGGGATTCGCGGTCTCGTGCACAACAATGCCGTAAAACTTGGGATCCTCAAGCTGGCAGAGGAAATCCGACATCACGATCCAGGCGGAAAGCTCCCAGCCCGCGGGAATATCCTTGGGAGCCGGACGCAGGTCGTCGTCGTTCCCCGCGTACATATTGTAGGCCGCGGCCACAAACTGGCCGTAGAAAGCCGCCTTGCCGTTGTCGAGTGGAATGCCCATAACGTGCCTCCCGGCTCCAGGAATGTGTAAGCAAGGTATACCGGCCAGCGCAGCAAAACTCAAGTAAGTTTTTCGCTAACTCCGCTAACTCCACTTCTATTTCACGCTCTGGTCTGCCAGCCCGCGAAACTTCAGCATCGGCTCGATGGTTGGCTTGGCGCCCAGCCAGGCGTCGTACATCTGCTCCAGGTCCTCGGTGTTGCCGCGGGAAAGCACCATCTGGCGAAACCTGTCGCCGTTGGCGCGGGTCATGCCGCCGTGGTCTTCAAACCACTGATACGCCGCATCGTCGAGCATCTCGGTCCAGAGATACGCGTAGTAACCGGCCGCATAGCCGTTGGCCCAGATGTGCAGGAAGTAACTCGACCGGTAACGCGGCGGAACATAGCGGATCCACAGGTGCGACTTATTCAAAGCTTGTTTCTCGAACGTGTCCGGATCCTGAAGCGGCGCGCCCGCCGGCAGCGCATGCCAGTCCAGGTCGAGCATCGCCGCAGCCAGAAGCTCGGTCAGCATATAACCCTGGTTGAATGTGTGCGACTTCTCGATCTTTGCCACCAGCTCGGCGGGCATCGGCGCGCCGGTCTTGTAATTGCGCGCGTAGTGCGCAAACACCGCCGGGTAACTGGCCCAGTGTTCGTTGAACTGCGAGGGAAACTCCACAAAGTCGCGCGCGGTCTGCGCTCCGCTCAGGCTGGCATACTCGGTGTCGGCAAACATCCCGTTCAACGCATGGCCAAACTCGTGAAACATCGTGGTCACGTCGCTGAACGTCAACAGCGCCGGCTGTCCCGGCGCCGGCTTCTCAAAATTGGCCACGTTATAAACCACCGGCAGCGTCCCCAGCAGCTTCGACTCCTGCACCAGGTTGTCCATCCACGCGCCGCCGTTCTTGTTGTCGCGCTTGAAATAATCGCAATAGAAGAGCGCCAGCGGTTTCCCGTCCGCGTCCGAAACTTCGAACACGCGCACATCCGCCTGGTACACGGGCAGGTCGTGCCGCTCCTTGAACGTGATCCCGTATAACTGGTTCGCCGCGTAGAACACCCCGTTCTCCAGCACGTTGTTCAGCTCAAAGTACGGCTTGATCTCGTTCTCGTCCAGGTCGTAGCGAGCCTTGCGCACCTGCTCCTGGTAGAACTCCCAGTCCCACGGCTCAAGCTGGAATCCTCCGTGCTGCTCGTCAATCAGCGCCTGAATGTCCTTCGCCTCGCTCGCCGCCTTGGCCGTCGCGGCCGGCGCCAGTGCGTTCACAAAACCGATGGCAGCCTGGGGCGTTTTGGCCATCTGGTCGGTCAGCGTCCAGGCGGCATAATTCGGGAAACCGAGCAGCGCGGCCTTCTCTGCGCGCAGTTGCGCCAGCCGCGCAATGGTCACACGCGTGTCGTTGGCGTCGCCGCGCTCGGCACGGTTCCAGGAATTCTCGAAAATAGCCTGCCGCGTAGCCCGGTCCGCCAGGTTCTGGAGCTCCGGCTGTTGCGTCGTGTTCTCAAGCGGCAGCAGCCATCCTTTCTGCTTGCGGCCCTCCGCCGCCTGCGCCGCCGATGCCATCCGCTCCGTGCCCAGCCCCGCCAGCGCGCCGGCATCATCGGTCGAGTACGCGCCGGCCTTCGCCGCCGCTAGCAGCTTGGTCTGGAACGCGTTCTCCAGCGTCGAGTCTTTCTCATCGATTTTTTTCAGCTTCTCCTTGTCGGCCGGGGGCAGATTGGCGCCGGCGTGCACAAACTCCTTGTAATCCCACTCCACCAACCGCAGCGACTCGGGATCCAGATGCAAACTGGCGCGCTGGTCGTACACCGCCTTGATCCGCGCGAACAGCTCCGGGTTCAGATCAATCGCGTCCTGATTGGCAGCCAGCCGCGGCGCCTCGTACTCCTGCACTTTCTGGAGCGCATCGTCGGTATTGGCGCCGGTCACGCAGTTGAACACTTCCATCACCCGGTCCAGCAGCCGGCCCGATTTCTCCAGCGCCACCAGCGTGTTCTCAAACGTCGGCGGCGCGGGGTTTTCGGCAATCGCCTCCACTTCCTTGCGCTGCTCGGCCATCCCCGCATCAATCGCCGGCTGGTAGTCGCTGTCCTTGATCTTGTCGAACAGCGGCGCGTGAAACGGCAGCGCGCTGGACGCGTAAAAGGGATTATCCGGCCCCAACGCCGCGCCCTGCGCCGCAGCCGCTGCCTGCCCGTGCGCCGCCAGAACCGTAGCCCCCACTGCCAGAAATAATGCCGAAGTCCGTGCCATCGAAACCGCGCGCCTCATCCACGCTCGATGAAGGATGTTCATAAATAAAGCCCCTTCCGCGGCATTTCTGCCAACCCGTGATTGTAGGCCGCAGGGGCGCGTCATGTCTCAACCTGGGGCATGACATTCGACCACAAACCAATCGTCCCTTGCATGTCGCTGACTTGCTGACTCGCTGACTTGCTGCCTCGCTGGCTCTTCTTCTGGCTCAACTTCCGGACCCAAATTGCCGATGAAAGAAATGTTGGGATCGAACCCCGGTATGCCCGCGCCCCGCGGCAGGCCCGCGCGTGCGCTTACTGGAGCCGGAAGAATTGGCCTTCGGGGAGGGATTGGATGCAAACCCGCGGTCTGGTCGTGACCGTTGTCGCTCTGGCTGCTTCCTGCCTGGCGGCCGCCGCGCAAAGCCCCTCTCGTTCCCACGCGCCCTTGCTGGTCATCCCCACCACGCGAGATGTGCATAACCTTCCCCTTGCCCAGGCCGCGCACGGCTACCCCGTCCACCTCCACGCGGTCGTCACTTACTACGACCCCGATGCTTTCGTGAAACACGGCGCGCTCTTTGTTTGTGACCGCTCCGGCTGCGTCTTCGTCAGCGCTCCCGTGCCCCCGGTCCTTCCCCTGCGCGGAGGCGACTCAGTCGAGATTACGGGAGTCACCGGTCCCGGCCAGTTTGCGCCCATCGTCGAAGCCAGCCAGGTGCGCATCGTCGGTCACTCCAGCCTGCCCGCAAACCCCCGCCGGGTTTCCCTGACCCAAATGCTCACCGGCGCGCTCGATTGCCAGTGGGTCGAGCTCGAAGGCCGCGTCCGCTTCGCCCATCTGGAGCCGGACAATGTCGTTCTCGATATCGCCGCCGAGGGCGGGTCGCTTGAGGCCGTCTCCGTGCGCGATCGCCACGCGGATTACGATGCCCTGGTCGATTCTCTGGTGCGCATCCGGGCCAATGCCGCCGCCGTCTTCAACAACCGGCGCCAGATGGTCGGCGTCCGTTTGTACTTCCCCTCCCTCGCACAGGTTCGCGTCATCCAGCAGGCCCCCCGCGATCCCTTCGCCCAGCCCCCGGTTCCCATCTCCGAACTGTTCCGCTTCCGGCCCGGCCCCGAGTTGATCCGCCGCGTCCATGTTCAAGGCAGGGTCACGCTGGACTGGCCGGGGCGCACGCTCTGCATTCAGGAACAGGCGGATGGTATTTGCATGCACACCTCGCAGTCCATCGCCGCGCCCGTCGGCTCCTTTGTCGATGTGGCCGGCTTTCCCGTCGTCAACCTGTTCAAGCCCAGCCTCGAAGACGTGGTGTTTCGTTCCACCCAGGGTGCGGCCGCGCTGCCGCAACCCGCCGCCGTCACCGCCGCCCAGGCCATCCTCGCCGACCTCGATGGCAGGCTGCTCCAAATCGACGCCGAATTCATCGGTCGCGACCCGGCCTCCGACGTCCCTACCCTTCTGCTCCGCAGCAATGGCGTCCTCTTCCCCGCCGTGCTGCCCTCGAATGCTGACCTCGCACAGAAACTGCCGTGGAAAGAAGGAAGCGTCCTTCGCATCGCCGGCGTCTCCAGCGTCCAGGTCAACTCCCTCGGCACCGAGCTGGGCGACGGCACCGTCCGGCCCGAGTCGCTCAAACTCCTGCTGCGTTCCCCCAGCGACGTAGCCGTCCTTCGCGCTCCCTCCTGGTGGACCTCCACGCACGCGCTCGAGTGCTTCGCCGCCATCGGCCTGCTCGTCCTTATCGCCTTATCCTGGATCGCCGTCCTGCGTCACAGCGTCAAGCAGCGCACCCGTGAGCTGCGCCTCAGCGAGGAGCGCCTTCGCCATCTCTCCGAACACGACGCTCTCACCGGGCTCCCCAATCGCCTCCACCTCAATGACCGCCTCCAGTCGGCCTTCGAACGCGCCGCGCAAAACGGAAACCGCCTCGGCCTCCTCATGGTCGATCTGGATGGCTTCAAGGAAGTAAACGATGCGCTCGGACATCAGGCCGGCGACAAACTCTTGCGCGAAGCGGCGGAACGCCTGCGCCTGTGCGTCCGCCTCACCGATGCCGTCGCCCGCGTCGGAGGCGACGAGTTTATCGTCCTCCTCCCCGACCTGCGCAACCCCGAAGAAGCAGCTTCGATCGCGCAGAAAATCGTGGTCGCAATCGCCAACCCGTTTGCCATCGGCCACACCCTGGCAGCGGTCACGGCCAGCGTCGGCGTCGTCACTTATCCTGAAGCCAGTTCGGACCCCGAAACCATGCTGCAATGCGCCGACCAGGCCATGTACGCCGCCAAAGAAAATGGCAAAAACTGCGTCCACGTCTTCATACCGATCCGGGGGCCGTTCCTGGCTTCCTCGCGATGACCAGGTAACAAAATTCTCGGAGTCTCCAATCGGGGCCCAGCGCCGATCGCCGAACCCGCGCTCTCCCCGCCGCTCGCCTCGTTACCGCACGGTAAAATCGGGACATGATCAAGGGGATCTCCTTCCTGCGCCCCGCCGCAGATTCCAACGCCTACGAGCGCCTGGCGCGATTCTTTTCCGCGCTCGGCCTGGAGCGCGGGCGCGGATGGGAGCAGAATCCTTCTCCGGAGGGCGCGCAAAGTCCCAGCCGCGGCGCGTCCTTCCTGACCCCCCTCGGAAATCTCGAATTCGTCGACGGCGCCATGCCCCCGTTTGCCGATGTCGCCATCGAAGTCACCTCGCTCGATGCCGCGCAGCAGGCGGCCGCGGCATGGTTCCGCGCCGAAGGTCTCGATCCCCAAACCGCACTCTCGCCCGTCTCTGAAACCCCTTGGAAGTCGCACTACTTCACGGTTGAGCCGGCCCCGGGTCACCGTTTTTCTTTCTGGGCGTGGCTCGATCCCGTCAAAGGCAAGCCCGTGGCCGTCGCAGGCGATCTTTCCGCCCAAGGCATGCGCTTCGCCATCGTCGTCGCGCGCTGGAACGCCGTCATCACCGACCGTCTGCTCCTGGGCGCGCTCGATGCCCTGCATCGCAGCGGCGCTCGTCGCGACGACATCAAGATCGTTCGCGTGCCCGGCGCATGGGAAATCCCCAACGCAGCCCGCACGCTCGCCGATCAGGCCAAAGCATCCAACACTCTCGACGCCATCATCACCCTGGGCTGCCTGCTCCGCGGCGAAACCGCCCACTACGAGGCCATTTACAACGAGGTGTCGCGCGGCATCGGTCAATCGCAGCAGGAAACCGGCATTCCCCACAGCTTTGGCGTGCTCACATGCGAGACCCTGGAGCAGGCTCTCGACCGCGCCGGCATCAAATCCGGCAACAAGGGCTTTGAAGCTGCTCTGGCGGCAATTGAAATGGTGAGCCTCCGCCGCAAGCTCCTGGAAGAGAGGCGCGCGTGACCGCGAAAACGCGGCGCAAGTCGCGCGAGCTGGCCATGCAGATGCTCTTCCAGGCCGACATTGGCAAGCAGTCCCCCGACCAGGTCGAAGCCACCTTCTGGCGCGCCGGAGACGAGGTCGAGCCGGAAGTGCGCGGCTTTGCCGAAGACCTCTTCCGCGTGGCCACCCAGCACCAGGAGCAAATTGACGGCATCATCGCCGCCCACTCCAAGCACTGGCGCCTCGAGCGCATGCCCGCCGTCGACCGCAACCTGTTGCGCATGGCCATCGGGGAAATGATCGGCTTCAAAGGCACGCCCTTCCCCATCGTCATCAATGAGGCGCTTGAAATCGGCCGCCGCTACTCCGCGCCGGAATCCATCAACTTTCTTAATGGCCTCCTTGACGCCGTCGCGCGGTCCCTCGTCGCCGATTGAACAGCCTGTGCCAGATTTACCCGCTGACCCGCTGACCCGCTGACTCGCTGACCCGCTGACTTGCTGACTTGCTGACTCGCTGACTTGCTGACTTGCTGATTTCCATCCCCCTCCCGCTTGCAACTCCTCCATTCCATGCGGCGTCCAACCCCCGGGAAGGCCAGACAGCGCGCATTCCCAGCCCGTGGCGTCTGTTTGCCCTTCACGGGCGGCATGGTTCTCCTATAGCCGTTTGCGGTAACATGGAGAGTCTTGGGACTCACCGGCATTCTTCGGGCTCAGGGAAGGAGATTTCTCGATATGGCAGAGGAAAACAGCAGCATGAACGGTTTCGCCTGGTTCCTGGCGGGACTCGGCATCGGCGCGCTGGCAGGCGTGCTCTACGCGCCCAAGAGCGGGCGCGAAACTCGTGAGGACCTGGCCAACACCGCTCGCGAAAGCACCGAGTATCTGCGCAACCGCGGCAAGCAGGTAGCCGATCAGGTCGGCGGCATGGTCGACAAGGGCCGCGAGCAGATGGGCGATTACGTGGATCGCGGCCGCGAAGTCGTAGACCGTGGACGCGCTCAATGGGAAGAGTTCGTGGAACGCGGCAAAAGCCTGGTGGGCGAGCAAAGCACCCGCGTGGCCGCCGCCGTGGATGCCGGCCGGCAGGCTTACCGCACCTCCAGCGGCGGCGGCGTCACTTCCTCCAGTGCCTCGTCCGCTCCCGGCGCTTCCGCCTCCGGCACTCCGGCGCCCGCAACCGGCGCCTCGGAATCCTAGTACGGGCAGCCGGAAACTTTGAACCGCGCGTCCTCAACCCACGCGCCCGCACGCCAGTAGGCCGGGACAAGCCTCGCGAATCGGCAGATCGCTTCGCGCCCTTGTCCCGGCCAACGCGCATCAACGGCTGGGCGGCCCGCGCCGATCCAACCATTCCGTGCTCCTTGTGAGGCCACAATGATGAACACCAATACTCTGCTCCTCGTCATTTGCATCATCATGGGCGTGGGAGTCCTGTTGCAGCTCGGCTTCCTCATCGCGATTTCCGTCATGGGCGGCAAGGCGCTGAAAATGGTCAAGGAGTATGGAGACGAGTTCCAATCCTCCGCCGCGCCCACACTGCACCACGCGCGCGAGTTGCTGGAAACCTCAAAGAACCTCATCACCCGCCTCGAGCCGCGCCTCGATGCAGCCGCAACCGACCTCGCAGAGATCGCCCAGGTCGCCCGCGAAGAGACGCGCAAAATGCAGCAATCGGCGGAAGAGATCAGCGAGCGCATCCGCCGCCAGGCCGAACGCATGGATCACATGACCACCACCACCCTCAACGGCGTCGACCGCGTCGGACACTTCGTCAACCAGGCCGTCAGCACGCCCGTCCGTCAGGCCGTCGGCGTCCTGTCCGCGGTAAAAGCCATCGTCGACGCCCTGCGCACCACCGCGCCTCCGCGCCGCCGCGCACCCCAGAACGCCCACGCCGACGACTAAGCAACAAATGGTACCGCCGGTCTCCTGACCGGCTGTGGCGGAGGTCTCCAGACCTCCGCATATCCTCCACGTCAGAATCCGTGAGTGCCCCATCCTAACCGCGCACTTTGCGGTTAGGGTGGGAGACGTGACGGCTCGATCTACAGCGGAAAAACACCCCCGCTACTCCTCATCGATCTCCATCACCTGGATCGAATACCCCGGCATCACAAGCCGCATCTTCGCCCCCGCCGTCGTCGCACTCTCCACCGGAACCAGCGCCGCCGGATTATCGATCGAGTTCGTAGCCTGCGTCGTTTTCCCGCTCAGCGTCCACATCTTCGCCGCCGCCTTCACCTTCGCCCCATCCAGATCGATATCCACCACCTGCGCCGTCGAATCCGCATTCACCAGCTTCAAATACAGCTTCTTCTTTTCCGCGCTCCCCGTAATCGAATAGAAGAACCGCGCCCCCGCGCCCTCCGCCTTCGACGCCATCGTGTGATCCCCAATGTGCCCCGCGAACATCACCTGCGCCCAGTACGCTGGCGACCCGTAACTCTTCGCCGCGTCATACCCAATCAGGTCCGTCTCCCACTGCATCCCGCCCGGATCCACATTCACCAGCAGCGGCGCATAGCTCGACATCACAATCAGGTCAGAGTTCCGCTCCAGCCCCGTCATCCACGCCGCATCGCCCAGCGCCGCGCCCAGGTTCGGCGTCGGCAATCCCTCTCGCGTCGCCCACTCGCCCACAAAAATCTTTGGCCCCCCGCGGTCCGGCTTGTTATACCGCCCGCCCTCCCACATCCGCGCGCCCGCACTGCCCGCCGTCGCATCGTAATGATCCGCGCTATGGAAATTCTCCGTCGCCCTAACGTAAAAATGTTCGTCCAGCACGTCCGGCGGCACCGTCTTCACCGGCGCCGTCGCAATCAGCTTCAGCTCCGGATACTTCTGTTTGATCGCCCTGAAGAATTGCGTAAACCGCCCGTCGTAGCTGCCCGACCGGTCAAACCAATCCTCGTTCCCAATCTCCACATAGTGCAGCGCAAACGGTTTCGCATGCCCATCCTTGATTCGCTCCGCGCCCCACTTCGTATCCGCCCCGCCCGTCACATACTCAATCTCGTCCAGCGCGTCCTGCACATACGGGCCCAGGCCATCGCCCGGGTTCACGTGTTCCCCATGCAGCGAGTAGCCCGCGTACACCGCCAGCACCGGCCGCATCTTCAGGTCCTCGCACCACTCCAGAAACTCCAGCAGCCCAAACCCGTCCGTCGACCAGTAGCCCCACGGGCTCTCGTGTCCCGGCCGATCCACCAGCGGCCCAATCGTCTTCTTCCAATCGAACCGCTGCGCAATCGTGTTCCCCTCCAGATAATTCCCACCGGGAAAACGCAAGAACTGCGGATGCATCGCCGCCAGCTTCTCCATCAGATCAATGCGGTTGCCATTCGCCGTGTTTTTATAGGTAGGCGGAAACACGCTCACCAGCTGCAGCCACAGCGTCCCCGAGTGCCCCACCGTCACCTCCAGGTGATTCGCACTCCCCGCCTCAATCGCCCCCGTCTTCAGCGGAAAGTTGAATTGCTTCCACTCCGTCCCCACCCCATCCACCTTCGCCGTAGCCAGCACTCGCCCCGTCTGGTCCGCCACCAGGCTCACCGTCACCGGCCCCATGTCCTCGCCGGCGGCCTTCGCGTAAAACGACCCCTTGTACTCCGTCTCTGGCTTCAGCTCCATGCCCCACCAGCCATCGTTCACCACGCCGGCCTGGTTCGCGGCATCGGCCTTCGCCACATCCAGCCGCATGCTGTTTTTGAGCGCGTCGCTCGGGCCCACAGTCCGATCCCCCGCCATCTTCGCCTGCGCGGTGCCCTTCTCCAGCAGGTACCAGTAATTCACCCCGCTCCAGTCCGCGCGGAACGTCCGGTTGCGCACCATCTCCGCATAGAGCCCGCCCTCATATGCGTAATTGATCTCCTCCGTCATCAGCCCATACAGCGTAGGGCTCACCGTGGTAGTCGGCTGGTCCGCATGAACAGTAAGCGTCACCGGCTGCTGCGCCCCAACCAGCGCGCCGAACAAGGCGAAACCAACAATGGCAAATCCAGCAAACGTTTTCCCGCGCATCGGCAAAAACCCTCCCCCAATATCGCGAGGAGTATAGCGCATCCCCGCGTTGGCTTTTGCCCTTGCTGTTGTTCTTGCTTTTCTTTCTGTCATTCCCTCCGGGAATCTGCTTTTGCCGTTGCTTTTGCTTTTGCCCTTGCTTTTGCGCTTGCTTTTCCTTCTGTCAATCCCTCCGGGAATCTGCTTTTGCTTTTGCCGTTGCCTTTGCCCTTGCTTTTCTTTCTGTCATTCCCTCCGGGAATCTGCTTTTGCCGTTGCTTTTGCCGTTGCCGTTGCTCTTGATTTTCTTTCTGTCATTCCCTCCGGGAATCTGCTTTTGCCGTTGTTCTTGCCTTTGCCCTTGCTTTTCTTTCTGTCATTCCCTCCGGGAATCTGCTTTTGCCGTTGTTCTTGCTTTTGCTCTTGCTTTTCTTTCTGTCATTCCCTCCGGGAATCTGCTTTTGCTTTTGCCGTTGCCTTTGCCCTTGCTTTTCTTTCTGTCATTCCCTCCGGGAATCTGCTTTTCGGCTCCGTTGCCGGGCCGTCCCCGAACTCCGCACCCCAAACCCGGCCGTCGTCCTTGCCACTATCCCTCAAAACAAAAACCCCAACTCCATCACCCCGCGCGCCTGGTTCGCGTCGTTTCCCGCCGATCCAAACGCATCCCCTGACCCAATCGAAGAGGCATGAACCAGCGAAACATCTCCCCGCACAAAAAACCGCCCGTCCTGAAATGTCGGCGTCGCCGTGGCCGATACAGCCGCGCTCCCCGGCCCATACAGCAAATTCACTCCCCCCGCCCCGCCCGTGCTCGCAATGTATTCGCCCCGCCCTGACAACGCCAGCCCATGCCGGAACGTACGCGTCAGCAGCACCGCCCCTCCATCGGTCGAGCCTCCGCGCACCACTCCGGCCTTCGCATCGGTCGGCACCGTCCCGTACTGCCAGTACGGCTCCACCACCCACCTCCCCTTCGTCCACGTGTACACCACCGCGTACATTGAGCCGTTGTTCTCCACCGGCGTGGCCAGCGTCTGGAATTTCGTTTGGCTCAGGTTCCCCATCGCTTCAAACGCCAGGCTGTGCGGCCCGCTCGCGTACGTCAGCGATCCGCTCAGCCCCGAATAGCGATTCGAGTAGTAGCCATCGTTCCAACTGAAGGAAGCGGTCAGTCTGCGCCACGCCTGGTTCAACTGCGCGCCCCGCGTCACTGAGTTCTCCTGGTTCCAAACCAGGCCGCGCTCAATGTTCATGTTTTGGAAATCGAACGTCGCCTCTGCGCCAATCAACGGCGGCAATGATCCAATCAACACCGATGTATTCTTCCCCGGCGCCAGCTTCAGCCAGGCAAACGGCACCGGTCCCCAAAGGTCGCTCACGTTCTTCTGCGTGGAAAGATACGGCAGGCCAACGGAGAGAATGTTGTACGCGCCCGCCTGCACGTAAAACTGCCACCAGCCCTCCGGCTTCTGAATCCATATCTGCGCATTGCTCAGCGCCGCCTGCCCGGTGCTGTCAACTGCGGAATGATTGTTCTGAACCATCCCCATCCCGCTCACGATTCCGTCCACGGCAATCTTTCCCATCGGCCCCGCGTCCATCTCAATCGGCGGCGCAGCCTGCAGCGGCCCCGACAGCGATGGCGTAGTCAGAGGCGTCGGCGCGGGTGACGGAGCCGGCGTGGAGCCGGCCGCGGGTGACGATTGTTGCGCTTCAGCAAATCCGCCGGAAAAGAGGAGAAGCGGCAGGACCAGCAGTGCAAGGACAGTGACGCTCAAAAAGAATGAATGCAAACCAGACTGGTTACGCGTAATCGAATGACGGCTCACAGGGGCATCCTTATCAGCCGGCGAAACCCGGCTCATTCAGGAATAGAACGAAAGCAATAAGATCGCCATTGCACCCTCATAAGCAAAACGTAAAAATGCTCCCCTGAGCGGATCGAAGTATCTCCAGTCGTTTTTGCTTTTGCTTTTGCCCTTGCTTTCTTTCGGTCATGTTGTGTCCCGTTCATCGCAGTCTCATCGCGATGAGCGGGCGTAGGCGCCCAAAACCCACCCGCTTTTCTGCACCATTATTAGTGCAAATCCCCACCAGCCCCTTCCAAGTCAATACATGCTACCTATGGAAATCGCTGTAATATACAGATAACAATACAGAAAAAGTTTTTGTGAAAAACAGCAGTATTAAGTATTTCAGGGAGTATCATACTAATAGGCGGGCAAACTGCGAAGCCGCAGCAATCCGCACAGCCTTTTTTTGAAGGGCACGGCCACAAGCCGTGCCCTTCCCGTTTTCCAGCCAGAAAACCGCGCGCACATCTGTGCACTTTGAGGGCGTAAATCTCTCAATCTGCTAAACATCCCCGTTTTTTATTTTGCACCACGAATGGAGAAACCCATGACAGACCAGGAACAACAACCCACCCCCGACGTCTACACCCAAACCATCGAGCGCTGCGCCGCAGCCTACCACCGCGTCCGCGCCGAGCTGCCCGGCGGCGCCACCCCTTATCGCAACCAGGAGAACAACCACAAGGCTTTCCTCGCCTTCGCCGCCGAGCTGCCCGTCCTCCGCGATCCCGATTCCTTCCAGCTTTACGTCGCCTGCATCGGCAAGGGCGCGGCCATCGGCGCCATCGACATCGTCGACATCGGCCGCTTCTGCCACATCGCGCAAACCGCCATGGCCGTCTGGAAGCTAGCCAACCTAACCATCCCCGCCGCCCAGGAAAAGGAGCGTCTGGCGCAGGAAAAGGCGCAAAAACAGGCCACCCCCCTCCCCCCCAAAGGTAACCAGTCCCAGGTCCCAACCAGCAGCCAGGTAGGCGACGCGCTCCAATACGCCCTCGCCCATCTGCCAAGGTTTGAGGTGCAAAAGCAGCACTTCCAGGCACTTAGGAACCGGGGCATGATCCTCCCCTGCGATCGCGAGCTGCGCGACAACCCCCTGGCCGCCCTTCATTTCTGCCGCATGAACGAGGAACTTGTTCGCCAGGATGTCCTAGCCAGCATTCCCAGGCCCGGCCCCGATCCCGCAACCGAAGAGTCTCCGGCCGCAAAACAAGCCTCCTGACCAGCTTTCAGGCAAAAAAACAGGCGAATGAGCCCCGGAAACGACCCATTCCGCCCTCCGTCGAACCGCCCACAAAACCACTAACACGACATCCCCGCCCCAACACAAATCCACATAACTAAATCAAAATAAACAAGTTAAATTACGATCCACCGGCTACAAGCTAACGGCTAACGGCTAACGGCTAACGGCTAACGGCTAACGGCTAACGGCTAACGGCTAACGGCTGACGGCTGACGGCTAACGGCTAACGGCTGACGGCTGACCACTACCTCTAAGCGATCCACCCGCCCCCAACCACCTCGTCGCCGTCGTAGAAGACAGCCGACTGCCCCGGCGTGACCGCCCGCTGCGGCTCGTCGAACGTCGCCCGGACCTCACCCGCGTCGGCAGGCTCAAGCGTCGCCCACGCCGGCTCGTGCCGGTGCCGGATCTTGATCTTAACTCGCATAGGTTCAGCCAGTTCCGGAACGCTGATCCAGTTCACGCGGTTAGCCCGCAGCTCCCGCGTGGCCAGCGCTTCGTCCGCGCCCACCGTCACCCGATGGCTCGCCGCATCGATCTGGATCACGTAGAGCGGCGTCGGCGACCCAACATTCAGCCCCTTGCGCTGCCCAACGGTAAAGCCGCTGATGCCTTCGTGCCGCCCCATCACCTGGCCCGCGGTGGTCACCAGCTCGCCGGCAGTGTCGGGCATGGTCTCGCCCTGCTCTTCCAGATACGCGGTCAGGAACTGCTTGTAGTCGCCGCCGGGGATGAAGCAGATCTCCTGCGAATCGGGCTTTTCGGCCAGCGCCAGCCCCTGCCGCCGCGCCACCTCGCGCACCTCCGGCTTGGTCATCGCCCCCAGTGGAAACAGCGTATGCGCAAGCTGCTCCTGCGTCAGCCCAAAGAGGAAGTAAGTCTGGTCCTTGGCCAGGTCCGCCGGCCGCTTCAGGATCCACCGCCCACGTGCGGCGTCGTACTCGTTCACCGCGTAATGTCCCGTCGCGATGCGGTCAGCGCCGATCGACCGCGCCGTCTTCAGCAACTGATCGAACTTCAGGTGGTTGTTGCAGAGCGAGCAGGGAATCGGCGTGCGTCCGGCAAGGTACTCGCTAACGAACGGCCGGACGACATCCGCCTCGAAGCGCTCCTCCTGATTGACCACGTAATAAGGAATGCCCAGGTGCTCGGCCACGCGCCGCGCGTCATAAACATCATCCAGCGAGCAGCACCGCCCAGCCTTCGGCGCCTCCGGAATGCCATGCTTGCCAGCCAGCCGCGTCTGGTTCCAGAGCTGCAGGGTAAGGCCAACAACAGAAGTGTTCGGCTCCGAGCGAGCAAGGATCGCCGCAACGGTAGAGGAGTCCACCCCTCCGGACATAGCAACGGCGATGGTGTCGGTGTGCATAGCGAGTCAGCAAGTCAGCGAGTCAGCAAGTCAGCGCCCTCCGAAGATGACGATGATGGTATCGGCTTGCGGCTCGGGGAAGACGCTCCGCTTCTATTGTCCCATTGTTGGAGATTCCGCGCGAATCGCTAGGTCCGCTTCCGCCGTTTCGGTGAGGCGGAGTTTGAGCGATCGGCTAATAGCTTCCTCCCACGCGCGATGATGCGCTCGGGGTCAAAATCGGCGACCCGCCCATGGGCAACATCCGCCAGGCCACGAGCGATGTCGGCCTTCAGCTCGGCAAGTTGTCCCAGCCGCAGCTCCCGTTTCAGCTTCCACTCGCGCAGTGCTTCTCGAATCACCTCGCTGGTAGAAGCATAGTCTCCTTCATGGACGGCTCCCTTGACCATGCCTGCCATGTCGGCAGGAAGCGTGATTGTCAGGCGTTCAATGGCTCCCATGTGGACCTCTTATTTTTACTTTTACGTCTACATGCATACTTTATCATACTTATGAGGCGCAACGGGTGCGCTTGAGAGCCCCGGATCTCACGCCCTACGAACATCCCTTCCATCCCGAAGCGTTCACCGCATTCCTCTTTCTGCGAGAAATGCCTCAACTCTGACCGGTATTATCTTCTCTTCAAGCAACAGCATCGCATACGGCAAGCAGCGTCCGACTCCATCCAAGAGGTAGTATCGCGCCGAAGGATTGGAACTCATTTCGCATGGCTCCGCGGAACAGATCGCGATCCTATCGCATCCGCTTAGAGGCTGCTCTCCCAGCGCCAAGCCCTCGTAGTAGGCCTTTTGCTTGGCGTGACATGACGAGAGGGAAACATAGCCCATCGCCACACCACGCTTTGCGACCCGACCCAAAGTTCTGTAATCAGGTCCGTCGTCTTGCACCAAGCGGTTGTCCTTTGTCCACGAGCACTCCAGAAAGACGAGTTTTTCGATGTCCGAGGTCTCCGGTTCGACGATCGACCATCGAGTCGACTCATTAAACCACGGTCTCATTTTTCCAGAGTGGCGTTCATGCATCGCAGCGAGTTTTTCGCCGTCCCCACCGGGAATGGGGCGGGTGTCCCCGCTTCTCGCAGCGCGACGGAGAAACCATGCGACATATTCCAATTCCGAACTCTGTCTTATCAGTCGCATCGAATTCCGCTCACGCATTGGGTAAAGCTACCCCAGCGTCCCCGCTTCCACCGGCGAAACCGCTCGCAGCCGTTCCACCGCCTCTGGAACTACCTGCAGCACGTAGTCCACATCGGCCTCGGTGGCTGTCTTCATCATGCTGAAGCGCAGGCTGGCCCGGGCGCGCGTCTTGTCCAGGCCCATCGCCATCAGCACGTGGCTCGGCTCGGTTGCGCCAGAGTGGCATGCCGATCCGCCGCTCACCGCAACGCCCTTCAGGTCCATCGCGATCACCAGCGCCTCGCCCTCCAGGTGGTCGAACCAGATGTTGGTGGTGTTCGCGGCGCGCGGGACAGGCTTGCCGTTGTCGGCGCCGTTGACGCCCGTTCCCGGCAGGCGCAGCAAGCTGGTTTCGAGCTTGTGGCGCAGGCCGGCGAGACGGTCCATGGTCCCATCCTCAAGCGAATGCATCGCCAGCTCAGCCGCCTTGCCCAGGCCCACAATGCCGGCCACGTTCTCAGTTCCGGCGCGGCGGCGGCGCTCATGGCTTCCGCCCACCAGCAGGCTCTCCACCGGTGTGCCGCTGCGTACAAACATCGAGCCCACGCCCTTTGGCGCGTGCATTTTGTGCCCGCTGATCGAGAGCAGGTGACAGCCGATCTTGCGTACGTCGATCGGCACCTTGCCCGCGCCCTGCACCGCGTCGATGTGGAAGAAGACGCCGGTGTCCTGGGCGATGCGGCCAATCTCGGCTACAGGTTGAATCACGCCGGTCTCGTTGTTGGCGAGCATTACGCTGATGAGCCGCGTCTGGGGGCGGATGGCGCGCAGGATGTCGGTGGGATCGATGAGGCCGCTGGGCTGCGGCGCCACAAACGTGGTCTCCACGCCGCGCTCCGCCATGCGCTGCGCCGCCTGCAGCACCGCGGAGTGCTCAATGGAGGTGGTGATGAAGTGGTCGCCGGGATGCAGCAGGCCGAAGATAGCGGTGTTGTCGCCCTCGGTGCCGCCCGAGTTGAACACCACCTCGGCTTCATGGCAGTTGAAAAACCGGGCCAGGATCTCGCGGGCGCGGTCTACTCCCTTGCGCGCCTGCTGGCCGTCGAGGTGGATGGACGAGGCATTGCCAAAGTGCTCCATCCAGTAGGGATGCATGGCCTCCACAACCTCGGGCAAGAGGGGAGTGGTGGCATTGGCATCCATATAAACGCGGCGCATTTGGCTTTCTCCTTGTCAAGATTGTACGTGGAAGCGGGATTTCCCGCCCAATCTGAATATCGCATCGGCCGGTTTAACGCAATGTGATATTCGATACCGCGGCTGGTCTGGTACATTGCCATCACGCAGCGAACCCCAGGGTTGGGGCCTGACCGTATCACCCCGCGTAGAACAGCAAAAGCCGGCACAGAACCGGCAGAGCTTTACGGGCTAATTCGAGGAACTCCAGATTCAATACGGCAAGCCATTCGATCCAATTCCGCTGCGGGAGGAAAAATGATGCAGACCACATTTCGTGCGGCGAGCTCTTTGCTCGCTCTTTGTCTCCTCGCCTCGATCCCGACCTTTGCCCACGCCCAGGCGGCAGCACCGGCCAAGCCTGCTCCGGGAACAGTGCTCCAGCCGTCGCAGGAACTGGACAAGATCCTGAGCGGCATCGAGAAGGAATTCGTTCCCCTCGCCGAAGCCATGCCCGAAGACAAGTTCGAGTTTGCCCCCACCGTCGCGGGCGGCGACTTCAAAGGGGTCCGTACCTTCGCCGGCCAGATCAAGCATGTGACCGAAGCCAACGTCCTGTTCTTTGCCGAACCGCCATTGAGTCCGGCGGAGTTCAAGGCCAAGCGGGAGGCCATTGAGAAACTCACCACCAGGGCGGATATCCTCCAGGCGTTCAAGGACTCCTTCAAGACGGCCCACGCCTTTATGGCTGGAACCACGCCGGAGAATGCCTGGCAGGCGCTACCGAACGGGCGCAGCCGGGCCGGCATGGCTGCCTACGCCATGCAGCACATGATGGATCACTATGGGCAGCTTGTGGTGTACCTCAGGATGAACGGAATCATTCCCCCGGCTAGCCGTGGGAACATGTGAGGTCAGCGCGTACTATTATGCGGTACTTTGATGGACTAGTTCGCGGAAGGGTGACTAGTATTCGTCGTGTGTTCGCTCTTCACTTATACCAAAATTCGGATCGTTAGGATTCTGGCCAGCCTGGCGCAGGCGGGAGAGCGTGTGGCGATAGTACCAAGCGGCTGCCAATCCGCCTATGACGGCGGAGGCAGCCGCAATGGCGCTGACCTTGATCCAACCGGGAAGACGTTCGGAAGACTGGGAATCAGAATCGTAAATAGCTGAATCCAAATTAATATCTTCCTCGGAAACGGGCTGTTCGGGGGACATGGCCGCACGATCCTTCCACTCGGGATTTAGACGCACAGGCGGCCATGGGGTTCCACAAAGAGATTTCCACAGACGATTTCGATTTTTGTATTTGCAATTTCCTGCATCTATAGTATCGTGTAGATATTCCGGTGATGAGCGCGACCGTGACCGTCGCACTTGCTGCCGGAAGTAGTTTGCGTCACTGGCCTCCCGGCACGAACAGCAAAAAGTTCGTGCCGTCTTTTTTTGCTCTCCAGGCCGCCCGCCGCCCAACCGGTGCTTATTGCTCCTCGTCTACAATGGAGACGCTGGTGATCCCCATGAAAACTCCTTTCAAACGCTCCTGGCTTCTCGGAATTGCCGTTGCCGCCTTCACCCTGGCCAGCTACGCCCAGTGGTCGAACCCGGCGGGCGACGTGCCTGCCTATCATCCCGCGGCGCCGCTGAAGGTGAGCGCCCTGCCGCCGATCCTGGCCGGCAGCAAGTTGACAGGAGAGAATTTCCGCTATCCCTGGCAGGTGCACGTTTACGAAAAGGCGGCCAGGATAGGCAACGTGCTTTACCAGCTTCCGTGCAACTGCCGTTGCGACCGGGCGCTGGGCCATACCAGCCTGCGCAGCTGCTTTGAGGGCCTGCACGGGACCGAGTGCTCCACCTGCGCCCAGGAAGGCTTCTACGCCTACGAAAAGACGAGGGCGGGCTGGTCGCCGGCGCAGATCCGGGCGGGGATTGCGCGGCACGAGTACGAGACCATCGACCTGGAAAAACAGTGAACAGTGGTCAGTGAACAGTGGTCAGTGAGCAGGTAGTGCTGGTCTGTTGTCCGGTGCTGTTTCGGCGCGATCGGATCCGGGGTAGAATGAAGGAAGCAGCACGAGCCAGTTGGCCCGGTTTGCGCCTTATTGCCTTTCAGCATCATCGAAGGAAAGGCAGCAATTGGGGGCGTCACGGTTTCGACGGGATCGATTGCGGCATAGGAGTCATGTCGGGGTGTGGGCACCCGTAATCGCCTGCAAAACAAAAGTTGCCAACGATAATCTGGCACTTGCTGCTTAATTAAATAAGCAGCCGTCTCTCGCGGTTTTGCCTATGGGCTGCGAACCGGACGTCATTCAGTAGGCTGGCTTGAGCGGCTCGGTCCGGGCGGCGAAGGGCGAGATCAATCGGACTAGCTTGTCGGCCATCTTGTCCGTTCTGAGGCCGGGGGGCGAAAACATGCGGAAGCGGACAGAGCATGGACACTCCTGGCTGACAGCGATTTCGGACGCGGGTTCGACTCCCGCCGCCTCCACCATACTTAAGATTTTTATTTTCTTGCACTTACCAATCAGGGCCTAAAAGTCGGGTCGTTTTTGTGACCGTTTTGTACCCGTTTTGTACCAGGGACAAAAAGCCTCCCGATTTTTTGACCCATTTCAGCGTTCGAGCAAAACTCCAGCTGAAGTGGGAGGCCCTCATGGATTCGTTCGTCTTCACCCGTCACTCTTCCGACTGCAAATTCAAACGTGACCGGTTCTGCAACCGCTGCAACTGCCCCAAGTGGGTCGAAGGCAGGTTCAACCATGAGCGCTTCCGCAAGAGTGCCTCGACCAGGGTTTGGGGCGAGGCCGAACAGTTCCGCGAAAAACTGGAAGAGGCTCTGTCGAGAGGGCTACCGCTAGACGGTCTTCACGCGGACTCGATCACGGCACCTGCCGCACCGCCCTCACCTCTTCGCGCCTCGGCGGCTCAACCGCAATCTACGGCCACCGCCTCCGTTCCGATTTCGCCGGGACCGGCCGCAGCCCCACCTGAGGTGAATGCGCCCTCCACATCTCAAAGCGGCACCCAGTCCACCGGTCGGCAGAAGGCGAGAGTTACGGTCCAGAAGGCCGTCGATGCCTACATGACCGACGCCCGCAGCCGAGGGCTCAAGTCGGACACGATCAAGAAGCTCGAGAGAATCTTTGAGAAACAGTTCCTCCCCTGGACAAGGGTGCAGGGACTCGAATACCTCGATGAGGTCGATCTTGACGCCCTGCTCGTCTTCCGCAGCACGTGGACCGAGGGTGCCATCGTCAGGGTAAAGAAGCAGGACCGCGTCATCGGCTTCTTTTGGGACTGCTTCCGCCGCAACTACGTCACCCAGAATCCCGCTCTGTCGCTCAGCAAAATCAAGACTACCCAGGTTCCCACCGATTACTTCCCCCGCGATGAGTTCGATAGGATCATCGCTGCCATCGAAGTTTATGGCGACGCTCGCGGCGGCTTTATTCCGATCAAGGACACCCGTACCAGACTGCGTACTTTGACACTACTGATGCGCTGGAGCGGGCTCCGCATCCGCGACGCGGTGACGCTTGAACGGCACCGTCTGGATGGCGACAGCCTCCTGCTCTATCAAGCCAAGACCGGGCAGGCGGTCTATGTGCCGCTTCCCGCCCATGTCGTCGATGCATTGGTGAATATCCCCGATGGTCCCAGGCCGAACCCACGCTATTTCTTCTGGAGCGGCAATGGAGCCGCCAAATCTGTGGTGGCTGACTGGCAACGAGCCTATCGTCGTCTCTTCGAGCTGGCCGATATCCGAGGGCTCGATGGCGAGCTGAAGCGTTGCCATCCCCACATGTTCCGCGACACCTTTGCGGTCGAGATGTTGCTCGCCGGAGTTCCCATCGATCAGGTCTCGATACTCCTCGGGCACTCTTCGGTGAAGATCACGGAGCGACACTACGCTCCCTTCGTGAAGGCACGGCAGGTCCAACTCCAGAAGAGCGTGCGCAACGCGTGGAAGGTCGGCGAGCCCGCAGGTCAGGGACCAGACAACCATCCGCCGAAAGCCGCACGCCCCACCAGCAAACAAAAGGGGTGGGGGCTGATCGACAACACGAGACGGAAAATCCGGACGGCGTGACCGTCACTGGACGCGGAGGCCGGAATATCCCGCCATGCGGATCTGAAAGGTGGCGTGAACCTGTTCCCAGTACTTGTCGAGGATATGGAAGATGCGTTCGTCCTCATGCTCGTTGAAGATCAGCATGCGAATCCACGAGCGCAGCAGCATCGACTCGATCACGTCCTCTGGTACGCCTTCCTGTTCGCAGTGAAAAATGGCGTGATGAATCTCGTCGATAACGACGGCATTCTCGCGTTCTCCTTCCTCACCGGGAGCAGGCGGTTTCCCGAACCAGCTTCCGTCGGTCGCCCGAGCCGCTTCGATCTTCGCGATTAGCTTCTCGACCGCGGCGCTCGTCGAAACCGGAAGGCGCTGCTCCGGCAGGTCGTCACGGAGCTGGTTCAGCACGTTCCTGACGGAAGCGCGATCGACATAGTCGAATCGATGGTGATCGGTCGGGTCCCACTCACTGTCCGCGGCTCTGCTGCGTCTTACGACAACGTCCAGCCACGATTCACGGAAGATCTGTTCCACCGCGAACGAACTGATCCCCTGCTCGTGAGCGGAAAGCACGGCAATCCCAAACTCCGACGCAGCGAATCGTCTCTGCCTGCCGATCGCGGATCGGCCGGACTCGTGATGCAGGCGGAAGCAAAGATCGATGACCCGGCCCTCCATCGCCGTCCGCCGATGGTATTCCTGGAGCAGACGGTCCCACTCCTTGAGTTCCTTCGCGCTCCAATCGTCCCGATTCTCGCTGGTCACAAAATTACCGGTCTTCTCGAATGCGTAAATAAAATCGGGGCTCGCTTTTTCTCTTCGGAACTTGGCGAGCATTTCGGCGCGCCATGCGGTCTCGCGAGCCTCCGCATCCCGGCGCAGCGCTTCGTCGGTTTCAGGGCCTCGAGTTGAGTCCGAAGAATCGACAGTCCGTGCTCTGAACTTGTCTCTCAACTGGATAGCCTCCGAAAGAATCGCTCCCCATGCCCTTGCACTGAATTCTATTTTCTTCCAATCTTGCCTGCCCAAGCGAGCCAGCACCGCTCTGCCGGGGCCCGCGCGCCGGAACGTTCGCGTCAGCCGTCGCCTCGATTTCTTCCATGTAATCGATCAATTTGACCGAATTTCCAACTCGAACTACAGCTACTTTGTGCTGGTCTGATGGATCCGCCGATTCCATCAGCGTTCTCGGCGGTTCGTCATGGCCCGATCAGCGTTATCCGACTCAGGAGAGATGCCACATGGATTTCCAACACGCTCTTAATGGTCCAGAAACCTTGCAGCAACCGGTGGGGTTGCAGGCACTCGAAAGACACTACACCGTGGCCCAGTTATCAAAGCTCTGGTTTTTCAGCGAAAGCACGATTCGACGCCTGTTTATCAAGGAGCCGGGAGTCATCAAGATCGCTCACCAGCCGACGAGAGTGAGGAGAGGCTACACCTCTTTGAGAATCCCCGAGCGGATCGCCCAACGCGTCCATCGGCGTCTGCAGAGTATCTCCTGATCGGTGATTTCCCAGCTACACGAACGCTTACATCCCCGAATTTGACCGAATCTTGAAGCGGGTTCATGCTGACTCGGCATTCGAGGAGGCCCATGTGAAGGGGCGCACAGGGTATTTCATGATCGCGGTATTGCTGACGATTCCCAGTGCGGCCGTGACTGTGTACTCAGGCGTGGCGATTTGGAAGGCATGGCCAACAGACATTTGGGACTGCGGGCTCTTGGTCCTCCTTGCCTCACTAGGAACCAGCTCGCTCGTGAATGTTTGGGTTCAGGCAATCCTCGGATCAGGCGTTTCGCTTGGTGGTCGGACGATGGAGTGGGGGCGGAGCACGACGCCAATTCCAGCGGAAGTGCGAGGGCATGGCGATGTTTGAATCGATTACCGATCTTGCCGGCAAACTGGCCGCGACGGGCTACTTCATTGATCCGGTGATGATCAAGGTCGTGTTTCCTGGCGACCAAGATGCAGAAACCACTCCTGCTCGAAGGGCCTGCGGGGTCGGGCAAGACGCAATTGGCAGTATCGGTCGCCAAGGCCGCAGGGACGCATATCGAGCGGCTGCAGTGCTACCGCGGCGTGACCGAGGACCAGGCCATCGGGAAGTTCGACGAAGGGTTGCAGCGGCTCTATATGGAGTTCGCGCGCGGCGAGCACGCGGACTGGCAGAGCGTGCAGGCGAGCCTCAAAGGGCGCGACTTCTTCCGGGCGGGTCCGCTGATGCGGGCGCTTGAATGCGAGCGGCCGTGCGTTCTGCTTATTGACGAGTTGGACAAGGTGGACGAGGGTTTTGAAGCGATGTTGCTTGAGATCCTTTCGGCCTGGCAGCTGTCGATTCCTGAGTTCGGCACGGTCGAAGCCAAGAGCATTCCCTTCGTGGTGCTGACCAGCAACGAGGAACGCCGGTTGGGCGATCCCATCCGCCGGCGCAGCCTCTACGTACGCGTCGAGCATCCTACGCCAGCCCGCGAAGCGGAGATCATCGCCAGCCGCACGCCAGATGCTGACGAGACGTTCCATCGAGAGATGGCGGGCATTGCGCTCTCGTTCCGCAACTATTCGCTCGAAAAGCCGCCGTCGGTCTCGGAGATGATCGACTTCGCCAATGCGCTTCGCCTGCTTGGTACGGACCATGTGACCGAAGATCTTCGCGATGTGCTGCTGCCATTTCTGGCAAAGACGGAAAAGGATCGCAGGCATCTGCTGCTGCGCGAAGGATTCAAGAGCCTGCTCGACGATGGCGCGCGTTTCGCCGCCAGGCTCACAGTTCCGGAGGCGACGGAATGACGATGAGAATCCTTCCTCTCTTTCTTCTGTTCTTTGCCACGCTGCCCTGCGCTCGCGCACAGCCGGACGCATCCCAGGCGGAACGATGCGTGCGGCGGTACGCAGCTCACTATCGGGTTTCACCAGAATTGATCGCCGCATTAATCGATGTTGAATCGCGCTGGAATCCACGCGCCGTCTCCGATAAAGGCGCGATGGGGCTGATGCAACTGATGCCGGCGACGGCGCGACGCTACGGCGCGATTCATCCATTCGACGTGGAAGAAAACATCGCGGCGGGTACTCGCTACGTGACTGCATTGATGTGGGAGTTTCATGGCGATATGAGGCTGGTGTCGGCGGCCTACTATGCGGGCGATCGCTGGATTGCCGAAAGGAAATTGAACTACACCAACCCGGATGTCGTGGCCTACGTCGAGGCCGTTCGGCTGAGATACACGATGCGCAAGCGCGCATCGACAGGTATGCAAAGGAGGTAGGAGGAATGAAACATTTCGAAGTGTTCCTGGCTGTGATGCTGCTTCCACTGCCAGTGCTTGCAGCGGATCATGCCATTCCGGCGCGGGTCGCCACGCTCACGATTGATCCGAGAGAGGTGACGATCCTCAATCTGCGACCGGAGTTCGAGTCGTCGATCCGGATGCCCGAGGATGTCACGTCCGTGATCCTGGGCAGTCCGGGCGCATTCAAGGCCGAACACAACGAGGGCGAGCCGCGAGTACGTCTACGTCAAACCCATCACCAAGGAACCGGCGCAATCGAACCTTTTGATCGCGACCAAATCCGGCCAGCACGTGACGATTGAGTTGATCAGCGCGGGCGCGAGCGCCGCAAGCGACACGCCACCGGTTGACTTCCTGATCGAGTACCGCACGACGCGCAGTTTCCTGGTTGTTGGCGATACGCCTGGACCGATAGCGCAGAAGACCACGGACAAAGCCCAGGAACGGAAGACTAGTTCGCGCGCCGCGGAGCGATCATCCGGTGCCGGCGATGCGCCCAGATCGGCTATCGATGAAGTGTTCGCGCAACAGGCGCAGATCAATGCTCCAGAGTGGACGAAGTGGGAAGGCCGGCAGATCGAAACATCGGTCGGCGGTGTCCGGCAGTGGAAGAACGAGACGGTGGTCGCTTACTCGATCTACAACAACTCGGACTCCTCGGTCGAGATTGTGCCGCCACAGATCCAGATTGCCGGGCGCAAACCGGACAAAAAGAAATCGAAGAAGAGCAAGGGCATTCTCTCCGATCAGATGGAGATACGCGATTACAAGCTCAGCACGACGCGGCTCGAACCGGGGGCGCGCGCCGACGGCGTGGTCGTCTTCGACCGGCCCAATTTCAAAGAGTCCACCGAACAACTCTTTCTCCAGATAGCGCAAGCGGATCAGGTCGACCGGCCGATTCTGATCCGGCTTCCGTTCACTCCACCAATTTCATCCGACAACCAGTAGAAAGGGGCAATCGACTATGAGCATCAACGACAGCATCGGAAATAGCACCATTGGCTCGACTGCTCCGGCTGAAGGCACTGCGGAGCCGGGCGTATCTCAAGGAGTCGGGATCGATCAAGAACAGCCTGCGAAAGGCTCGTCAGCATTCGCGACGCGGGCAAACAAAAGCAGCTCGGAAGGATTGAGCAAAGGGAAACTGCTTCTTCTTGGCGGCGGGCTTGCGGTCGCGGTTCTCTTCTTCATCATTACGGCAATCGCAGGCCATGCGCCCAAGAAACAGATTGCGGCAAAGCCACAGGCACAGCAACAGAAACAAGCCGAAACGAAGCCGGCCAAAGGCAGCGTCACGCCTGTTATGGACACTGTGCGTACCGCCGCGCCGGACAATTCGGCCGGCCAGCTTGGCCCAGGCGACATCCGGAGGACACGCGCATCGACGGGTCCGAAGGTGCCCCAATCGAGTTCAGACGCAACGGAGAAGCCGGCTACGGCAAAGCCACGAGCCGGGCGAACGCTGGCGAGCGTGCCGACGTTCGAGCAGACACAACAGAAGTGGGAAGATCCTGCGCCTTACGGCGAAGCGACAAACCAGCCAGCCACGCAGAACCAGCAGCAGAACGCATTGAAGGAGCCATCGCTCGTCTTTGTGCGAAGCGTGACGCAGAGTTCAGCCGGGACACTTTCAAATACGAGCGCCGGTGGCGATGCGACGCCGCGACTCGATCTCACTCCTGGAACGCGGATCGAGGCGAAGCTCGAAACGCAGATCTCAAGCGCGGTGCTGACGCCGGTTGTGGCCGTGGTCGAGTACACCTACGCGATCGGCGACAGAATCGTCATACCTGCCGGCGCGCGCGTTTATGGATCGCTTCAACAGGCAGATCGCAGCGGGCTGGTCAGCGTTAAGTTTGACGAGGTTGAATTGCTGGACGGCGCCAGGGAGAAGATCGAAGCCGTGGGCACAGGGCTCGATCTCGGACCGATCAAAGGCAGCGTCTACGGGAAAAACACCGGAAAGAATTTCCTGATTCGCGCGGCATCGGGGATCGGTTCTGTGCTTGCCGAAGTGGCCGGCAACAATTCAAGCGCCGCGTTTTCCGAAAGCGACATGCTGCGGGAGAGGCTGGCCGAGAATATCGGCACAGCGGGCGATACGGAGATGATGAGCCTGAACGCCAATAGCCGCGTTGTCGTGTCCGTGCCCGCCGATACGAAGATCTACATCGTCTTTACCAGGCACACCGAGAACACCGCAGAGCTTCACAAGGTCGCATCGGCCGGCCAATAAGATCTCGGTAGTCACTATGAGCCCTGGCTTCGGCCAGGGCATTTTTATG
>CAWKOB010000002.1:0-170901 GCA_963851135.1 uncultured Acidobacteriota bacterium
GCGGAACTTCAGTTCGCCTATCCCACGTTTACCGAGGGCGTCAGCATGGCCGCGCAGAAAATCTGCCGGAAACTGGGCATCGGCCAGTTCCCGCAAGTCTGGAGCTACCTCGGAGCCGACGAGTGAGAGCTCGCTAGGCACTTGAGCCGCTTAGCCCTCCTCACGGCGGCGGGTGGGACCGCTCCTCGCCATTCGGTCACAGCAGCGAACTCTAGCCTCATAGATGCTGACGCTCGAATTATTGTGTGGACTTTGACCCGGTTTTCGGCGCCAAACTCCACACGATAATTCCCTGCTAGGCGTTGGGACCGCTCACCGTGTCGAGCAAGCGGGCCAGCCGCTCGCGCAGGCTGCGTCCGCGCGTCGCGCCTGCCCCGGGGTCTCGCTCTCCGGCGGCGGCAGAAACTAGGTGCTGGCCCGCGTCGAACGACAATGACTCCGGAACCGCGAGGGCCTCATGCGCTAGCGCGTCGAGTTCAGGATCGCCTTCGTCGAGCGCCAGGATGGTGGCGCCCACCCGCCGCGCATCATCAACCCTCTCCAGCAGCGGCACCGGCGCGCTCTCCTCCGCGACGACAAACACCGTCTCCCCCCGCCGGGCTGCCTCCAACCGAGCCAGCCCCACCGACAGGTGCGCCGGCGCCCCCTCCGGCGGCGCCCACCGCACCAACGTAGGCGCCAACTCAGGAATCCCGGCAAACCGAGCCTCATCGTCCAGATGCGCGGTGACATGCCACGGCTCATAGGTAGGCGTCCCCACCACGAGCAGCCCCCCAGGCGACCGGGGCGACCGCCGCAGCGCCCGCCCAAAGGCCCGCGCCTGCTCCAGCCAAGGCGACCCAGCAAGCAACGCACGGAGCGTAGCGACTTGGTCGGCATCCACGTATAAAGAATGCCCGCCCAGGCGGTACTTCGCACGCACCCTTCGCCGACCGTGCCCCGACGGATGAGAAGATCTGTAAGCGGACGACAACTAACGGGAGACGTGGATGAAATTCGCCTGGCTGTGCAGTCACGAGTCCTACCAGCCCGAAGACCTGGTGAAGCAGGCCGTGGCCGCCGAACAGGCCGGCTTCGACGTGGTGCTGGGCAGCGACCACTTCCACCCCTGGGTGGACGACACGTCCGCGGCCGGGTTCGTCTGGTCCTGGCTGGGCGCGGTGGCGGCGGAGACGACGAACGTCCAGCTGGGCACCTCGGTGACCTGCCCGCTGTTCCACTACCATCCCGCGCTCGTCGCGCAGATGGCCGCGACGACCGACCGGCTGTCCGGCGGCCGGCTGCTGCTCGGCGTCGGCACCGGCGAGGCGCTGAACGAGCGGCCGCTGGGCTTCCCGTTCCCCGGGTACGCGGAGCGCCAGGCGCGCATGCAGGAAGCGCTGGAGATCATGCACCGGCTGCTGGCCGGCGAGAAGGTGACCTTCCACGGCGAGCACTACACGACCGAGACCGCGAAACTCTACTCGCCGCCGGCCGGCGACGTCCCGATCCTGATGGCCGCGGGCGGCCCCAAGTCGGCGCAGTTCGCCGGCACCTACGCGGACGGCCTGATCACGAGCGTCAAGGACGCCGCGGAGACGGTGGCCAAGGTCATCGCGCCGTACCGGCGCGCCGCCAGCGAAGCGGGCAAACAGCACCTGGTGCTCGCCACCCGGTGGGCCGTCCTCGCGGACGGCCCGTCAGAGGCGTGGGAGGCGCTGTCGTCCATGCGCGGCCTGCGCGCCCCCGGCCGCCTCGAGGCGACCGACCCCGCCGAGCTGCGGATCAGGGCGGACGAGATGGATCCCGCCGAGGTGCTCGCCAGCTACGCCGTCGTCCCTGACGCGGCCGGCCTGATCGAGTCCTACCACCCCCTGGTCACGGACGTCGGCGCGGACATCGTCTCCATCCAGGTGATGTCCCCTGACCCGATGGGCGCGATCGAGATGATCGGCAAGGAGGTCCTGCCGCAGCTGCGCGCGGCGGCAGCTCGCTGACCGCCGGCGCCGCGCGCTAGCGGTAGGAGTACTCCTCCGTCGGGAACGCGCCGGAGGCCACATCGGCGGCGAACTCGCTCGCCGCGGTGCGCAGCACCGAAGCGATGTCCGCGTACCGCTTGGCGAACTTGGGGGAGCGCGGCGACAGCCCGGCCATGTCCTGCCAGACCAGGACCTGCGCGTCGCAGTCCGGGCCGGCGCCGATGCCGATCGTCGGGACGTGCAGCGCCTCGGTGATCCGCGCGCCGAGCGGCGACGGGATGCCCTCGAGCACCACGGCGAACGCGCCGGCCGCCTCCAGGGCCTTCGCGTCGTGCAGCAGCCGGTCGCCGGCCTCGCCGCGGCCCTGCACCCGGAACCCGCCGAACGCGTACACGGACTGCGGGGTGAGCCCGAGGTGCCCCATCACAGGGATGCCGGCGGCGACGAGCTCCTCCACGTGGTGCGCGACCCGCATGCCGCCCTCCAGCTTCACGGCGTGCGCGCCCGCCTCCTTCATGAACCGGACGGCGGCCTGCAGCGCGACGGCCGGTGACGCCTGATAGGAGCCGAACGGCAGGTCCGCCACCACCATCGACCGCTTCGTCCCGCGCACCACGGCGGCGGTCAGCGGGATCAGGTCGTCGACGGTAACCGGGATCGTGGTGTCGTAGCCGAACACCACGTTCCCCGCCGAATCCCCGACCAGCAGCACCGGGATCCCGGCCTCGTCGAAGATTCCCGCGGTCAGCGCGTCGTAGGCGGTGAGCATCGGCCATTTCTCGCCGCGCGCCTTCGCGGCGGCGATGTCCCTGACCGTGACCCGGCCCGGACGGCGGCCGCCGTACAGCGGCTCAGACTCTTGAGACGGCATGGTCACATCCTCCACAGTCTCGAGTCGCCCCAGCGGCGTACCCGGACACGTCGATAATCGTACGTCAGAGGCGTGCGAGACTGAACGGGTGCGCAGTGACTTCGCCGCAGTCGACGCCATCGTCAGCCACTACTTCGACCGCGGCGCCCAGCCCGCGATCTCCTATGGCGTCGTCTCCGGCGGCGCCCTGGTGCACTCCGCCGGGTTCGGCGCGCGCGGCGACGGCAGGCCGGCGCCGGACGCGGACACCGTGTTCCGGATCGCGTCGATGTCGAAGAGCTTCACCGCGTCGGCCGTCCTGCTGCTGCGCGACGAGGGGCGCCTGGCGCTCGACGACCCGGCCGAGAAGTACGTGCCCGAGCTGGCCGGCTGGCCGTCGGTGACGCCGGACTCCGACCGGGTGACGATCAGGCACCTGCTGACGATGACCGCCGGGTTCCCGACCGACGACCCGTGGGGCGACCGGCAGCAAGGACTGCCGCCCGACGCGTTCGGCGCGCTGCTGGCCGGCGGGGTGCGGTTCAACTGGGCGCCTGGCACCCGGTTCGAGTACTCCAACCTGGGCTACGCGATCCTCGGCAGGATCGTCGCGGCGGCGGCGCAGGCAGAGTACGCCGGCTTCGTCGCGACCAGGCTGCTCGCGCCGCTCGGCATGACCCGCACCGGGTACGACGCGGCCGGCTTCGACCCTGGCGAGCTGGCGACCGGCTACCGCCGCGGCCCCGCGGGCTGGGCGGAGCTGCCGTTCGACCCGTACGGCGCGTTCGCGCCGATGGGCGGAGTGTTCTCCTCGGTCAGCGACCTGGCGCGGTGGGTGGCCGGCTTCGCGGCAGCGTTCCCGCCAGGCGGCGGCTCCGACGCCGACGGGACGCACCCGCTGCGCAGGGCGTCGCGGCGGGAGATGCAGCAGCCGCAGGCGGTAACCGGCTGGCGCTCGCCGGACCGGCTCCCCGGCGGACCGCCAGGATCGCCGGCGTACTACGGGTTCGGGCTGTTCGTGGACGAGGATCCGGTGCTGGGCCGGGTGGTCAGCCACAGCGGCGGCTACCCGGGGTTCGGCAGCAACATGCGGTGGCATCCGGCAACCGGCCTCGGCGTGATCGCACTGGGCAACGGCACGTACGCGCCGATGTCGGTGCTGGCCGGCCTGGTCCTCGAAGCCTTGCTGCCGCGGCCCGCCTCCTACCACGTGGCGCTGTCCCCCGCGGATCCCGACTCGCCGTCCGCGCCGTCCGCCACACCCGTGCCGGCGGCCGGGGCGCCCTGGCCGGAGACGCTGGCGGCCGCGAGCGAGGTCAACCGGCTCCTGGCGAACTGGGACGACACGGCCGCGGACGCGCTGTTCAGCGAGAACGTCGCGCTCGACGCCCCGTACCAGGAACGACGGCGCGCCCTTGAGCTGATCAGGCAGCGGATCGGTGACTTCCGCGCCGACGGCACAAGGGCGCCGGAGTCGGACACCCCGGCGCACCGCCGGTGGTGGCTGACCGGGCCGCGGGGCACCGTGCAGGCGCAGATCCTGCTCAACCCGGAGCGGCCGCCGCGCGTCCAGTCGCTGGCCCTCGCCGTCCCGCCCGCCAGCGACTCTGTCCTCGCGACCGTCCTCAAGGACGTCGTCACCTGGCTGAACAGCGGCGCCGCGCAGTGGCCAGGCGTCATGAGGGTGGCGCCGGGCACGGATGAAGGGCTGCTGCGCCGCCGCCTGCTCATGGCCGCCGCCTGGGCGGGGGAGTGCAGGACCGGCGCGTACCGGGCCGGCGACGGCGCCGCCTCGGTCAGCGTTGAGCTGGCCGGCGAGCACGCCACGGTCGTGCTGTCCCTGCTCGTCAACCCCGGCACCGGCGAAATTCGCCAGGCCGACGTGGCGTTGTAAAAGACCTGAAAGTCCCCCAGAGGCTGTGGAATAGATTCCGATACGGACCTGTTCCGTATCGATAGCGCGGGCGGTCTGCCCGCCGCCAAGCTTTCCCATGTCCTTGAAGGGACCCATGGACGCATCGACGATTCAACGCAGGCGCTGGGTCATCCTCAGCGTGCTCGTGGTCGGACTGCTCGCCATCGTCATCGACAACACCGTCCTGAACGTGGCGCTGAAGACGATCGCGAACCCGGTCGGGGGCCTTGGCGCCAGCCAGAGCGAACTCGAGTGGGCGATCAACTCCTACACCCTCGTTTTCGCCGGGCTGCTGTTCACGTTCGGCGTGCTCGGCAACCGGGTCGGCCGTAAGCGCATGCTGATCGCGGGGCTCGTGCTGTTCGGCATCGGCTCGCTGCTCTCCGCCTACTCGCGTTCGCCAGACCAGCTCATCGCGGCCCGCGCGGCGATGGGCCTCGGCGGCGCCGCGGTCATGCCGCAAACCCTGTCCATCATCTCCAACGTCTTCGAGCCGCGGGAGCGGGCGCGTGCCATCGGCATCTGGGCCTCCGCGGTCGGTATCGGCGTGGCTATCGGCCCGGTGCTCGGCGGCCTGCTGCTCGCCCACTTCTGGTGGGGCTCGGTCTTCCTGATCAACGTCCCGGTGACCGTGCTCGGCGCGGCGGCCGTATTCTTCCTCGTCCCCGAGTCGCGTAACCCCGCCCCCGGCAAGATCGACTATGTCGGCGTGCTCGGCTCCATCGCGGGCCTGGTGCTGCTGGTGTACGGGATCGTGCAGGGCGGTGACGGCGCGTCCTGGACCAGCGCCGGCGTCCTCGGGCAGGCCCTCGGCGGCCTGCTCGTGCTCGGCCTGTTCGCCTGGTACGAGAGCCGCATCGACCACCCTTCGCTGGACGTCCGGCTGTTCCGCGACCGGCGGCTGTCGGCCTCCGTCGGGGTGATCTCGCTGCTGTTCTTCGGCTTCGGCGGCGTGTACTTCTTCACCAGCTTCTACCTGCAGAACGTCCGCGGCTACACCCCGCTGGCCGCCGGCCTGCTGACCGTCCCGTTCGCGCTCGGCCAGTTCATCGCTGCGCCGCGCAGCGCCAGCCTGGTCACCAGGTACGGCGCGCGGGCCGTCGGCGTCGGCGGGATGGCGCTCACCGCGGTGGCGATCGCCGGCTACGCGACGCTTGGCACCGCCTCGCCGATCTGGATCCTCGCCGTGCTGTTCGGCATCCAGGGGGCGGGCGTCGGGCTGGCCGTGCCGGCCGCGACCGCCGCGGTCATGGACGTGCTGCCCAGGGAGCGGGCCGGCGCGGGGTCCGCGCTGACCAACACGGCGCGGCAGGTCGCGGTGGCGCTCGGCGTCGCCGTGCTCGGCTCGATCCTCGCCCAGTCCTACCGCGGCACGCTGTCCCCGACGCTGGACAGGCTGCCGGCGGGCGCGCGGGACACCGCCGGCCAGTCCATCACCGCCACCCAGGCGGTGGCCGAGCACCTCGGCCACGCGGGCCAGTTCCTGCTCGACCCGGCGAACGGCGCGTTCGTCGACGCGATGCGGATCACCGCGCTGGTCGCGGCCGGCATCGCCGTGCTGGGCGGGCTCGTGGTGATGCGCTGGATGCCGGGCCGTCAGCAGCCTAACATCGAAGAACTGGTCGCCGCGGAAGTGGCGGCGGCCGAGCGGGAGCTCGCGGCCGAACGCGAGCTGTCCGAAAGGTAAAGAGGTAACAAGCGATGCGCACGCAAGCTGACCACGCCGACGTGGCGGCCAGTGCCGCAGAGATCAGTGCGACAGTGACCGCCCAGGATGCCGCGGCCGACGCCGGGACCGGCGCCGTGCGGCGCCCTGGGCGGCCGCGCAGCGAGCGGGCCGAGCAGGCGATCCTGGACGCCACGCTCGAGGCGATCGCCGAGCGCGGCGTGGACGGCGTGGGCTGCGAGGACGTCGCGGCCCGCGCCGGGGTCGGCAAGGCGACCCTGTACCGGCGCTGGCCGGGCAAGGAGGACCTGCTGATCGCGGCGTTCGCATCGCTGAAGAGCCCGCTGCCCGAGCCGCGCGGCGAGTCGGTGCGCGAGGACCTGATCGCGATGCTCGACGTGATGGCCAACGACGCCGACGATCCCAGGTACGCGCGCCAGTTCGCGCTGCTGCACGGCGAGGGGGAGCGCTACCCGCGGCTGGTCAAGCGCTACAAGGAGCAGGTGGTGGAGCCGCGCCGCGAGCTGGTCAGGTCGGTGCTCCGCCGGGGCGTCGCCACCGGCGAACTCCGCGCGGACACCGACATCAAGATCGCCATGCTCACGCTCACCGGAGCGGTGATGGCCCGCGGCAAGCACGACCGCACGCCCGCGGAGCGAGGCTTCGCCACCCGCGTCGTCGACGAGCTGCTGCGGGGCATCGGCGCCCGCTGACCCGGGCGCTCTTACGCCGGAGTACGCACGGCGTGCGGCGCCTCCTCGAGGATGTGCTGGGCGCCGGTCAGGCAGAGCAGCGTGCGGACCGCTGTGGAGGCCGCGATGACGCGGAGCCTGCGGTCCCGGGCAGCCGTGAGGTTCCTGATCGTCAGGAGCGCCGCGAGCCCGGCGCCGTCCATCGAGTCGATCCGGGAGAGGTCAAGCAGCAGCGGTGGGTGGTGCGTCCGGCTGACCCTGAGCAGCAGCTCCTCGAAGACAGCGGCGGAACTGCCATCGACCTGGCCGGAGACTGTCAGGGATGTTCCCGACGGGGCCGCCTGCACATAACTGAGAATTCCCACGAGATTGCTCCAAGTGATGTGGACAGCATTCTCCATCACAGACGCGGCCGCCGCATCCCTCGCGGCGGGTGAGGCGCGACCCGGGGCCGGGTGGTGACCGGCGGCTGTCGGCCCGGGTCCTCCGGCGCGGGTGATGCCTTCAGGGACCCGCATTACTTGAATGAGTAACGAGCCTGAATCGGGCCACTGGCAGCTGGGAGTCGACATGGCCGAGGGAACGCACGCAGCAGGCCAGCGTGGCTGGCTGCCGATGGCGAGGCGCATACCCGTGGCCGGGGTGGCCCGCACGCCGCGCAGCCTGACCGACGCCGAACTCGCCCGGCTCCTGTTCAGCGACCGGGCCAGTTGCGCCGATTCCGGCCTGGACGCCGCCGCGTGGTTCCCGCCTAGCGGCAACGCTGACACCGCCCGCGTGCAGGCCGCGCCGGCCATCGCGCTGTGCAACACGTGTCCGCTGCGGGGTGAGTGCCTGGAGTTCTCCATGAGGTACTGGTACCGGGGCGGTGAGGAGGGCGTCTGGGCGGGCCTGGTCGGCTCCGAGCGTCTCACGCTCCGGCTCAGATGGCTATCGGGAGAGAGCCCGGGCGAGCTGCTCGCCGACCGGACGGCGGCTGTCCGGGCGCGCCGCCTGGTCAAGGACGCGATCGGATTCATCCGGAACGGGGGAGGCGCCTGATCAGGCGGGCCGGACGTTCGGCTCGCGCAGTGAGTTCACTGAACTGGCGAAGAACGCGATCCGGTCGCGCGCGATTCCCGCGAGCGCGCTGTCGTACGCTCCCGCCGACCGCTCGGCGTCCATGGCCGACCTGGCAGCCTGCAGCGACGCGATGACGTCAGCCACCTGGATCCGTTCTATCTCGCCAGGCGCCTGCTGCTGCATGGCGTAGAGCAGCTGACTGTAGTCGTCGGCCCTGCGCTGCAGGTCCGACCAGCGGAACCCGGCGTCGGCGCCGGTCAGCGCGCCAGGCGTCTCGGCGGCCGCCATCGCGTCGTGCAGCGCCGACCCCTTCGCGTACGCGTCGATCACGCGGGCCCGCCAGTCGGTCGCCGCGGCGGACCGCCGCCGGTGCGCGACGAGAGCCCAGATCACGAGGCCGGCGGCCACCACGATTCCCACGGCCACCCAGACCCACGCCCAGGGGAACCCGGAGCTGCCAGTCGCGGCCGGCGTTGTAGCGGCCCCCGCGGTCGTGGGAGCGGCTGTTGTCGGCGCGGCCGTCGTGGGCGCGGCCGTCGTGGGCGCGGCCGTGGTCGGTGGCGTGGTCGTGGGCGCGGCCGTCGTGGGCGCCGTCGTGGTCGGTGCCGCTGTCGTCGGCTCGGCGGTCGTCGGCTGCCCGGTCGCGCCGGTCCTTGTCGCGGTGACGCTGGCGGCGACGCTGCTCACCGCCGAGCTGACGCTGCTGCCAGCCGCCCCGCACGCCGCCAGCGGCAGCACGATGAAGACGATCAGGCCGGCGAGACCGGCGTATTTCCTTAGCATCCGCGGCAGCTCCTTCCGCGCACCGGGGCAGGACCCTTCAAGGGTGCGCGGACATGGGCCGCCGGCAAGCCACCCGGCGCGGGTGAATTATTAGCGCGGCAGCGGCTCGCGCCACGCGCTGGTGATCGGCAGCCGCCGCCCGCGGCCGAAGTTCTTCGGGCTGATCTTCGGCCCCGGCGGGTACTGGCGGCGCTTGAACTCGGCGAGGTCGACGAGCCTGATCACCCGCTCGACGAGAGCCGGGTCGTGGCCGACCGCGATCAGTTCCGCCGACCCCATGTCCTTTTCCACGTAGTCGTCGAGCAGCGCGTCCAGCTCGTCGTACGCCGGCAGCGAGTCGGTGTCGAGCTGCCCGGGAGCAAGCTCCGCCGACGGCGCCTTCTCGATGGAGTTAACGGGGATGGGGGGAGTAGCCCCGGTACGTTCCGCATACTCATTACGCCACCTGGACAGGTCCCAGACGAGCGTCTTGAAGACGTCCTTGATCGGGCCGAAGCCGCCCGCCGAGTCACCGTAGAGCGTCGAGTACCCGGTCGCCAGCTCGCTTTTGTTGCCGGTGGTGAGCACGAGGTGATTGCCGGCGTTGGACAGCGCCATGTTGATCACGCCGCGCACCCGGGACTGCAGGTTCTCCGCGGGCAGCCCGTCGACAGGGAAGTCGCCGAGCTCGCCGCGGAACGCGTCCACGATGGCCTGGATCGGCACCGTCCGCCCGTGTATGCCCTGCCGCTTCACCAGGTCCTCGGCGTCGGTGACGGATCCTTCCGAGGAGTACCGGCTCGGCATCAGCACCACGTAGACGTTCTCCGGCCCGATCGCGTCGGCGGCGATCGTCGCGGTCAGCGCCGAGTCGATGCCGCCGGACAGCGCAAGAATGACCGAGCGGAACCCGTTCTTCCGCACGTAGTCCCGCGTCCCGGCGACCAGCGCCGCGTACACCTCGGCGCGGTCGTCCAGCCGCGGCCAGAACGGCCCGTGCTCATCCTCCCCGGCCGTCACCTCCGGCAGCGGCAGGTCGGGCAGGGTCAGCCGCTCGATCGTGATATCGGTCCCGTCCTCGGCGTCGACCGGCCCGTCCGGCGCGTCGCCGCCCTCCGCTCCGGGCGGCTCGATGTCGAGGACGACCAGCTCCTCCTCGAATTGCGGGCCGCGCGCCAGCACCTCGCCGGACGCGGTCACCACGATCGAGTCCCCGTCGAAGACCAGCTCGTCCTGCCCGCCGACGAGGTTGCAGTAGGCGAGCACGGCCCCGGCCTCGCGCGCCCGCCGGGTGACCAGCTCGAGCCGCACGTCGTCCTTGCCGCGCTCGTAGGGCGAGGCGTTCGGCACCACGAGCAGGCCGGCGCCCGCCCGCAGGCACACCGCCACCGGCCCGCCGTCCTGCCACAGGTCCTCGCAGATCGCGATGGCGACGTCCACCGCCTCGCCGTCTCCCAGCGGCACCCGGAACACCGGCAGGCTGTTCCCCGGCACGAAGTACCGGTACTCGTCGAAGACGCCGTAGTTCGGCAGATGGTGCTTGGCGCTGGTCGCCACGACACGCCCGCCGTGCAGCACCGCCGCCGCGTCGAGCGGCGCGCCCGCCGGCAGCCCGGTGCGCGGCGCGAGGCCGGCCCGCCGGTCCAGGTACCCGGTGACCACCGCGACGGCGCCGAGCCCCTCGGCGTCCAGCCGCTGGGCGACCTCGTGGGTCGCCGCGATCGACGCCTCCACGAACGACGCCCGCAGCGCGAGGTCCTCCACGGGATACCCGGTGAGGAACATCTCCGGGAACACCACGATCCGCGCCCCGCGCGCCGCCGCGCGCCGCGTCCACTCCACGACCAGCTCGGCGTTCCCGGTCAGGTCCCCGACGGTAGCGTTCAGTTGAGCAAGGGCGATCCGCACGTTAGGCACGCTTCCAGCTTAGGCGGGCTCACCCGGGCGCGCGGTAACCGTGCTCGACGAGGACTTGAGCGCCAGCGGCGTACTGGGCGGGGTCATCGGGCACGGCCGTCCCCAGCCCGTCCACGTACCGGTTGTACATGCAGAACGCCGCCGCGATCAGCACGGTGTCATGGATCTCCACGTCGGTGGCGCCCGCGGCGCGCGCCTTCGCCACGACGTCGGCCGACACCAGCCGCCCGTCCACCCGGACCAGGTCGGCGATGTCGAGCAGCGCCCTGAGCTTGGCGGAAACGGGAGCGGTGCCGGGGTCGGCCAGCACCTGCCCGACCAGGCCCGCGCCGCCGGGCAACTGCGCCGCGGCGGTCGCCGCGTGCGAATTCGAGCAGTACTCGCACTCATTGCGCCGCGACACATAGGCGGCGATCAGCTCGCGCTCGCCCCGCGTCAGCGTGCTGTCGCCGCGCAGCAGGACCTCGGCGAGCTCGCCGAGCGGCCTGGCGGTCTCCGGCCGGTAAGCGAGCAGCCCGGGAATCCCCGGAATATCATTTCCAAGCTCAATGTGCGCCACGGCTCCAGCGTCCCACTAGTCCGCCACCCCGTCGAATCAGCCATCTTCCCATCACTTTCCGCCTGGTCAGCCATCTTTCCATCACTTTCCGGATCTTGAATTCGGGGCAAAACGGACAGTCAAAGGGCCGAAACTGATGGCAAGTTGCGAGCAAGTTGGAGCTGGCCACAGCGAACGCGAAAAGTCATACGAAGTTGCGGCCTGACGGCGCGTTCCCGCCATGACGCGGGAACCGCCGCTAGACCGTGACCCGGGGCGTATCGTCTTTGCGGTGGATTATGCGATATGACGGGATGCATGCGGATGCGACCCTTTGTGCGGCGTCTGGACCTGTAGGCGGGACACAGTGACCTGGAAAGCCCGGCAGGCCTGGGACGCGCGGAAAGCATGGTGGCTTGAGACGGCCACGGCGGTCGCTGTGGTCGTGGTCGTCATTGTCTGCGCTACGAACGTGTGGACGGCGCCGCTGCTGCTCGCGCCCTTGCTCGCGGTCCCGCCCGCGCTGGCCGGCGTCGGCGCGTCCAGTCTCCTGCGGCCGCTCGCCTACGGCGCGGTCAGCCTGGTCGCGGCCATCATCATCGCGCTCACCGCCAGCGGCGACACCCACGAGGTACCGGTGGCGACGATCACGTGGCGGTCGTCGTGATGACCGCCATCAGCGCCGCCGCGACTGCCTTCAGCGGCGGCCAGACCGAGCAGTATCGATCCGAGTTCAAAAAGTGGAAGATGCCGAAAGGTCCATCGTGCCATGGAAGTTCGTACCAAACGAAGGTAATGTTCCTCGTTGATTACCTATTCTTGGCGTTAACAAGCTTGTGGTACGTTTGAACTACCGCATATTCAAAAGGCTTAAACAGGGTTTTTCGTCCAACGTGTCTTCGTCGACTCGCAAACCGGGTATTCACATCGCATGGACAACGGTCACCTACCGCAGTGTGGCCATGATGGTCCTGGCCGGGGTAATCCTGTTCCTGCTGCGCCTGCTGGCGATGCGATTACCTTCCCGCACATAATTTACGGAAAATGGCATTAAAGCGGCAATCTCAGCCAGTAAAATCCTGGAGCGGGTCGCGGGTATGGCTCCGGCCACACGTCGAGGTTGTCAGCGTGCGCCCCGGCGACCTGGTTCCCGCAGGCCGCATCGTGATGTCGATGCTGGAAGCTTCCCAACTCTGGGTCAAGATTTACGTTCCGGAAACGGACTTGGCGCGGGTGCGCCTGGGCCAAAGCGCCGCGGTGCGCGTCGATTCGCTCGGCCGGAGCTTCATCGGATCTGTCCAGCAGATTGCCTCCCAGGCCGAATTCCTTCCCCGCAATGTGCAAACGCGCGATGACCGCGAGCATGAAGTCTTCGGCGTCAAAGTCCGCGTCGACAATTCTCAAGGGCTGCTCAAGTCGGGCATGTCGGCTACGGTGCGCCTGGAATGAGCGTCGCCATCAGCGCCGATCAACTGACCATTCGTTTCGGCTCGTTCACGGCCGTAAACCAGGTCAGCCTTGCCGTGGCAAAGGGCGAGATCTTCGGTTTCCTGGGCCCCAACGGCTCCGGAAAAACCACGCTGATCAAAGCTCTCTGCGGCCTGCTGATTCCGTCCTCAGGCAGCGGAACCATCCTCGGCATGGACATCCGCCACGACGCCGCGGAGATCAAGCGCCACGTCGGTTACATGAGCCAGAAGTTCGGCTTGTATGAGGACCTGACCGTAGGCGAGAACATTGCCTTCTATGCAGGCGTGTACGGCATCAAGGGCGCGCGCGCCGAGGACCGCAAGCGCGAAGTGCTGGCGCTCACCGGCATCGAGCGCTACCTGAATCAGCGCGCCGGCCAGCTCAGCGGTGGCTGGAAGCAGCGGTTGGCGCTGGCCTGCGCCATCATTCATTCGCCTGAAGTGGTGTTTCTCGACGAGCCCACGGCGGGCATCGATCCGGTGGCGCGGCGGGCTTTGTGGGACCTGTTTTTCCGCCTCTCCGGCGAGGGCGTTACGTTCTTCGTCACCACCCATTACATGGACGAGGCCGAACGCTGCGGACGCGTCGGCTACATCTACCTCTCCAAGCTGGTTGCACTGGGTACCGTGGCCGAGTTGCAACGGCTGCCGGAAGCCAACCCGCCGGGCACATCGCGGGTGCAGATTGCCGCAGCCAACGCGCCGGCGCTGCTGGAACCGCTGCGGCACATGGCTGGCGTGCGCGAGGCCACCGTCTTCGGCCAGTTCATCCATGCGCTGGTGGAGACCGCGCGCCTGCCCGAAATCAAGCAGGCATTCCCCGGAGTGCCGATCGAGACCATCAAGCCCTCGCTTGAAGACGTCTTCGTCACGTTGACCTACCAGATCATGGAGGCCGCGCCATGAAGCACTTGTTCCGCGGTCTGGTTCCGGTCTGCCGCAAGGAGGCGCTGCACATCGTGCGCGACCCGGGCACGCTGTTCTTCGCGCTCCTGATCCCCATGCTGCAACTGTTCTTGTTCGGCTTCGCCGTGGACACGAATATCCGCCAGATCGCCACTGTCGTTCTGGACGAGTCCGAGACCCAGCAAAGCCGCCAACTGGTGCAGCGATTCGAGGCCTCCGATGTCTTCGCCGTTCGCGGGACCGTCGAGTCAAAGGACGCGCTCTACGATGCCATCCGCAGCGGCAAGGCGCGAGTAGGCGTGCGCATCCCGCCTGATTACGCGCGCAACCTCCAGGACGGCGACACCGCCACGGTTCTGGTGCTCGTGGACGGCTCCGACTCCACCGTTGCCGCGCAAGCGGTCAGCACGGCCACCGGCGTCGCGCTGCAGGAATCGCTGGCCCAGGTGCTCCCCGACGGACAAATTCCCATAGACGTGCGCCCTTCCGTGCTCTACAACCCGGCCACGCGCTCCGCCAATTTCTTCGTCCCCGGCCTCGTCGGAATTCTCCTCCAGGTAATGACCATCCTCATGATCGCGCTGAGCCTGGTGCGCGAGCGCGAGCGCGGCACCCTGGAACAACTGACCATGACGCCGGTGGCCCCGCTGGGCTTGATGCTGGGCAAAATGATTCCCTACGGCGTGCTGGCATTCGGCGAGCTCTGCGCCATCCTCGCCGTCATGCGCTGGGTCTTCCTGGTCCCGATTCATGGCAGCGTGATCGTTTTGCTGGTCCTCTCGCTGCCGTTTCTGCTCACAGTGCTTGGCATCGGCCTCGTCATCTCCACCAAGGCCCGCACCCAGGCCGAAGCCTTTCAGCTCGCCATGGGAACCATCCTGCCGTCAGTGTTTCTCTCCGGCTACATCTTCCTCATCGAGAACATGCCGCCCATCTTCCAGGTCATCAGCCGGCTCATCCCGGCAACCTATTACATCCGCATCCTGCGCGGCCTCATCCTGCGCGGCGCCGGATTCGCCGACCTGTGGCGCGACGCCACGATCCTCACCGTGATGGGTTGCGCGGCCATCCTGCTGGCGGCGCGGCTGTTCGTCAAGCAAGGCGGGAACTAAGTCGTTTTCAGATTAGAAACACATCCGGGCCAAAATACTTGTTGCAACGAATATCGTCCTCCCGCATCCAAGAAAACAAAAGGAGGCCCACCCATGGCCACGACCGCAACTCAAACTCCTGCCCAATCCACCGTCACCTGGAAGCTCGATCCCGCGCACTCCTCCGCCGAGTTCAAGGTCAAGCACATGATGATCTCCAACGTGAAGGGCACCTTCAGCGGACTTAGCGGCACCCTCAGCGAAAACACCGCCGACCCCACCCGCAGCCACATTGAAGCATCGGTCGACATCGCCACCATCAACACCGGCGACCCTCAGCGCGACGCCCACCTCAAGAGCGCCGACTTCTTCCACCACGAGCAGCACCCCACCATGACCTTCACGTCCACCAAAGTGGAGAAAAAGGACGAAGGCGAGTACGCCGTAACCGGCGACGTGACCATCCACGGCGTCTCCAGGCAGGTTACGTTTGCCGTCGATGGTCCCACCGCGCCCGGCAAGGATCCCTGGGGCAACACCCGCATCGGCCTCTCCGCCACCACCAAAATCAATCGCAAAGACTTCGGCCTGAGTTGGAACGCGGCGCTTGAGACAGGCGGCTTTCTCGTCGGCGAAGAAGTTCAGATCACCCTCGAAATGCAATTCATCAAGGCGTAAGCCGGCCGGTATCCGCAATCGGGCCTCATCTCCTCGTCACAACGGGCCGCAGCGCGTTGACTTCCCTCACGCCCGGCCCGTAGCCTGTTCCGCAGGCGCAACGGCCCGCGCCTTCCATGCCGAAAATAACGCCCCTCGATCGCGCGGCAACCACACCCGCCAACGGCGAGACGCTTGAGCGTTCCCTGCGCCGCGTCATGGTCCGCCTCGCGCCCTGGCTCATGCTCATGTACGTGGTCTCCTTCCTTGACCGCGCCAACGTCAGCTTTGCCAAGCAGGCCCTGGCCGCAACCGAGGGCATCACCGAAAGCGCCTACGCCATGGGCGCGGGCCTCTTCTTCATCGGCTACTCGTCCTGCGGCTTTCCCAGCAACCTCATCCTGCACCGCATCGGCGCCAAAATCTGGATCGCCTTCCTCATGGTCACCTGGGGACTGGTCTCCATGGCCACCATGTTCGTCAGCGGCAGCACGTCGTTTTACGTCCTGCGCCTGCTGCTCGGCGTCACTGAAGCGGGCTTTTTCCCCGGCATCGTTCTTTACCTCACTTACTGGTTTCCCCGGCGCGTCCGCGGGCAAATGCTGGGCCTGTTTTATCTCGGCGTGCCCCTCGCGCTCATCGTCGGCGGCCCGCTCTCAGGATTCCTCCTCGACTCGGCGCTACCCGGCAAACTTCAAGGCTGGCAAATCATGTTCCTGGTGGAAGGCGCACTGGCCGCGGTGCTCGGCGTCTTCGCCTTCTGGTTCCTCGGCAATCGCCCGGCGGACGCCCAGTGGCTCCCCGAGGACGAAAAGCACGCGCTCCTCGCCGAGCTGACGAAAGAAGAGTCCGCCCGCCGCGCCACCGGCCCCGCCAAGCTCGGTGCCATGCTCCGCGACGGCCGCGTCTTCGGCTTCTTCGCCGTCTACGCCCTCATCCAGATGAGCACCTATGGCGCCGTCTTCTACCTGCCCGCCGAAATTTCCAGCCTGCTGCACCAGCCCGAGGGTTTCGAGGTGGGCGCGGTCTCCGCCATCCCCTGGCTCTGCGCCCTGGCCGCCACTTACATCCTGCCGCGCCTCGGCGACGAGTTCCAAAACCATCGCCTGCTAGCCATCCTCACCCTGCTCATCGCCGGTGCAGCCAGCTTCGCGTTTCCGCTCTGCGGTCCGCTCTGGGGCCTGGTAATGCTCTCCATCGCGGTCTCGGGATTCATCGCCGTGCAGCCGCTGTTCTGGACCTTTCCCACGGCGTATTTTGCCGACCGCGCCGCCGCCGGAGGCATTGCGCTTATCGGCGTTGGCAACCTCGGCGGGTTCCTAGCCCCCAACGTGAAAGTCTGGGCCGACCAGCACTTCCACTCCTCCAGCGCCGGCCTTTACGTGCTCGCGGGACTGACGGTGCTGAATGCAGGATTCATGGCCTGGCAGACCCGCAGGAGTGACCTGAGAGTACAGCCCACAAGCGTTGGCATCGAGTGACGAAAGTCGCTGCGACGGAGGTGAGTGGCCGCTATTGTGAAAGCATCGGGCGCGCGGGGATTGAAGCGTGGCAGGCGTCCGGTGCTCAAGAGGGGCAGGCATGCAAACTCTGGCTCAGGCAGTTCCTTTAAAGGCATCGAACCGCAGCAAGGTCTATCTTCCCCGCGAGCACGGAGCCACGGCGATGCTGCTCACGCCGATTGTCAGCGTCGCCATTCTGGCGCGGAGCTGGCATTGGAGCGAGCTGGCGGTGCTCGCGGCCGCGTTCGCCGCCATGGCCGCCAAGTGACCCTGCTGTTCTGCTGGTGCGGCAGAAATTTGTGTGGAAGCAAAGAAGCGCTGAGTTGCCCGCCGCCGTGCGATGGTTCCTGGGCTGGAGCGTGGTGCTGATCTCGAGCGTGGCGATCCTGCTCGCCACCTGGCCTCTCAAGGCATTTCTGGCCATGGGCGCGGGCATCGCCGCGTTTGGCTCCGTTGCCGTCTTCGTCAATGTGAAGAATCGCCAGCGCTCCACGTTGTTCCAGATTTTGAGCGCGGGCGCGCTGACTTCAACCTCCCTGGCAACATGTGTCGCAGCCACCGGGTCGATTGCGCCCTGGTGCTGGTGGTTTTGGGCTCTCATCGCGATGCAGGCCAGCGCGGGAATCCTGGTGGTGCATGCCCGGCTGGATGCGCGAATAGCACAGCGCAAGGCCGTAGCCGCGAGCGGGCAATTTCGCCGCGCAGCTCAGTTCGCCCTGGTGATTCTCCTGTGCGCGGCCCTGACAGAAGCCATTCTTAAAAATGGCTGGATCGCAGTGGCCCTAGGCCTGGCCGCGGCCGGCTACGCCTACGACCTGATGCGCCAAAAGCGCCCTGCTTCCCTGCAAATGCCCCTGAAGACGGTTGGCCTTGAGGCGCTGACCCTCTCAATCCTCTATTCCGGTCTGCTGATCGCCGGCCTCTGGAAGTAGAGCAAGGCCGCTTTTGCTCTTGCTTTTCTTTCTGTCATTCCCTCCGGGAATCTCCTGACCCCGAGGGGACCGAAGGGGAAGGATCTGCGGTTGCCTTGCTCTTGCTCTTCTTCCGTCATTCCCCGCAAGGAACTTGCTTTTGAAACCCCGCCCGAGGTCCCCCCGCGACAATACTTGTTGCAACGAATATCGTCCTCCTGAATCCAATGGGTGTAGGCTCTTTCAATGCCGAGCCTGCACGGAGGTCAACCATGTCACTTCGGCCCGTGAGGGAGATTCTTTCTACGAAACCGACCATTGAAGGCGCCGGCGTCAAGCTCCAGCGCGCCTTTGGCTTCGGCAAAACCAAGGACTTCGACCCATTTCTGCTGCTGGACGATTTCCGCAATGAGAACCCTGCCGACTACCTGGCCGGCTTCCCCTGGCACCCCCATCGCGGCATCGAAACCATCACCTACGTGCTCGCCGGCGAGGTGCAGCATGGCGACTCGCTGGGCAACAAAGGACGCATGACGGCCGGCGATGTGCAATGGATGACAGCGGGAAGCGGCATTCTGCACCAGGAGATGCCGAAGGGCGATGAGCGCGGACGGATGCACGGGTTCCAGTTGTGGGCGAACCTGCCGGCGAGCCTGAAAATGACCGATCCGCGCTACCAGGACATCCCGGCGAACGCCATTCCCGAGGTGACTGAGGACGATGGGACGCGGGCGCGCGTCATCTGCGGGGAGTTTTGGGGTAAACGGGGGCCGGTCGAGGGCGTGGCTGCGGGACAATTCGGAACCGACGCGCGCTACGTCGACCTTTCGGTCCCGCCGGGCAGGAAAAAGCGGATCCAGATGGAAACGGCGCGCAACGCCTTTGCCTACGTCTTTGCTGGGGCGGGGACGTTCCGCGATGCCAGCGAACCGCAAGCGGTGCTGACGGAGAGCAGCGTGAACCCGAACGCCGCGCCGGTTTACGATGCCAGGAACCACTCCCTGGTGCTGTTTGACCGCGGCGACGAGATTGTGGTCGAGGCCGGGCCGGAGGGCATCCGGTTCCTGCTGGTGAGCGGCAAGCCGCTGGAAGAACCGGTGGCGTGGTACGGGCCCATTGTGATGAACACGCAGTCCGAGCTGCAGACGGCCATGCGGGAGCTGCAGACAGGGAAGTTCATCAAGCACAAGTGAAAGTCAGGGAGCCCCTGGTTCCCTCGCTCCCCGTTCCCTGTTCCCTGTTCCCTGTTCCCTGTTCTTTCAATGCTTGTATCCCGCCAGCTTCTCCATCAGCATGTCGAAATCTTCCAGCTTCGAGTACTCGATCACCACTTTTCCGTGCCCGTACTTGTCCTTGATCGTCACTCTCAGCCCCAGCGCCCGCTGCAGCGCTTCCTTCACCTCGCGCACATTCGGGTCCAGATGCTTTTCGTCCGGTTCCTTCCTCACCAGCGGCGCAGGGTTCAGGATGTTATTCACCATCCCTTCCGCCTGGCGAACAGAAAGCGAAAGCATGGCGATCCGCTTTGCCACATGCTCAATGTCGGGCCGGCCCACCAGCCCAATCAAGGCGCGCGCGTGACCAAAACTCAGCGTTCCCCGCTCCACCAGCCACTGCACGTGATCCGGTAACTTCAACAACCGTAAGAAGTTAGTGATAGTAGCGCGCTCTTTGCCCGTCCGGATCGCGATCTGGTCCTGCGTCATCCCAAACTCCCGGCTCAGCCTCTCGAACGCCCGCGCCTGCTCTATCGGGTTCAGATTCTCGCGTTGCAGGTTCTCCACAATGGTGATCTCCATTGCCTGCTCGTCCGAGACCTGCCGAAACAGCGCCGGAACCGTCTTCTTGCCCGCCTTGATGGAGGCGCGCCAGCGCCGCTCGCCCACTATCAATTGATAGCGGCCATTCGCCAGCGGCCGCACCAGGATCGGCTGAACCACTCCGTTGGCTATGATCGAGTTGGCCAACTCCGCCAGTTGCTCTTCCGCAAGCGCTCCCCGCGTCTGGAACGGGTTGGGGTCGATCAATTCAACGGAAATCTCGCGAGGCTTGCCCCCCTCGCCTTCCGCCGCCGGCGCGTTGGCAGAGGCGCTTTGAGCGCGAGGTAGAAGACTGTCGAGGCCCTTGCCCAGGGCGCGGCGCTTGCTGTCGGCTGTTCCAGTGCTCATCGCATTTCAGTCCTTATTGTTCTCAACTTGGTTAGGAAATCGGATTTCGTGGTTCGTGATTCGTGGTTCGCCGGTCAGGAATAAGGCCAGAAGCGCACCGTGGCGGGCGCACTCGCCGGCCTGGCTGGCAGGCTGCGCCCGCGCAAACTGCCGGGAGGCGCCGTAAGGTTGTTGCGCGCCATAAACTCGCCAGTTAGTTCAAAATAAGCCTCGGTGCCCCGCGATCGCGGATCGTAAATCGCTACCGGCTTGCCGTGGCTCGGCGCTTCCGCCAGCCGGACGTTGCGCGGAATCACCGTCTTGTAAAGCCGCTCCTTGAAGTACTCGCGCAGCGTCTGGGTCACCTGCTGCGCCAGGTTGGTCCGGTCGTCGTACATGGTCAAAAGCACGCCCTCGATGACCACCTCGGGGTTGAACGCCGCGCGCACCCGCTCCAGTGTCGAAATCAGCTCGCTGATCCCTTCCAATGCAAAGTACTCCGCCTGCATGGTCACGATCAGGATCTCGGCCGCCGCCAGCACGTTCAAGGTCAGCACGTCCAGTGCCGGCGGACAATCCAGCACGATCAGGTCGTAGCGGTCGCGCAGGGGTTCGAGCGCCCGGCGGAGGCGCAGCGCCCGGTCCTCGGCTTGCGCCAGCTCAATGTTGGCGCCGGTCAGGTTCTTTGAGCCAGGCAGGATCCAGAGGTTTTCAATTTCGGTTGGCAGGATGGCAGTTTCGGCTTCGTTTTGGCCCATGAGGACGTCGTAGATGGAATGTCGATCGTCGTCGCGGGCGATTCCGAGACCGGAGGAGGCGTTGGCCTGGGGATCGCAGTCGGCCAGGAGGACGCGAAAGCCTTCAATGGCCAGGCAGGCAGAAAGATTGATGGCGGTGGTGGTTTTGCCCACTCCGCCCTTCTGGTTGACGATGCCCAGAACTTTGCCCATGAGTAACGAGAGTAAAGGCAGGAGGTCAACAGGGCCATAGGCCAAAGCTGTGGAGAATTCGCAAAAGCTGTGGAAAGCGGTCATGGGGGGCGGGACGCTGAGTCGGGCAAGTGACGGACGAGCCAAGGGTTGCCGGCGAAATCAGGAAAGAAAAGCAGAGGCGATAGAAAGCGGCAAAAAGTGGAAAATCGGATCCAATTGAGGCGCTGGGTGGTCTCATCGGCGAATGTTCCACGTGAAACATTGCAGGAGGAAGGGTTTGGCGTTCGAATGTTCCACGTGGAACATTTTAGCCAAAGGAGAGCGGATTCGAGCTGTCGGGGGAAGGAAACCGGCGCGAATGTTCCACGTGGAACATTTTGGCCAAAGGAGAGCGGATTCGAGCTGTCGGAGTGAAGAGAAACCGGCGCGAATGTTCCACGTGGAACATCTTGGGGGGATTTGGCGCTGGAATGTTCCACGTGGAACATTTTGGCCAAGGGAGAGCGGATTCGAGCTGTCGGAGGGAAGGAAACCGGCGCGAATGTTCCACGTGGAACATCTTGGGGGGATTTGGCGCTCGAATGTTCCACGTGGAACATTTCTGCGAGGAGCCCGCGCGGCCTGCTTCCTGGTTAGACTTTTTGGCCCAGGATGACGACCCGCGCCTCAGCAGACGGAAGCGGCACAGCCTCGTTCCACGAGAACCCCGGTCCGGCAACTGCTTTCATTTCATCGATCAAGGGCTGGGTGGTGAGCAGGACGAGCCAACCGGCAGGCGAAACCAGCGAAGCGGCTGCGGCCACAGCCTGGCTCATCCGCTCGACTGCGCGCAGAACGACGGCATCGAAAGTGCGAGCGATGGTTTCGGCGCGGCCGGTGAAAATTTCAATCGGGAGGCCGATGGTGCGGACAACTTCGCGCAGAAAGGCGGCCTTTTTGACCTGCGACTCGGCGAGCACGACGGCGATCTGCGGGCAGCAAATGGCGATGGGAAGGCCGGGGAAGCCTGCGCCGGAGCCAAAATCGAGCAGCGTGGCAATGCCGGCGGGGAGGGAATGGGCTACGGCAATCGACTCCACGAAGTGGCGGCTGAGGATCTCCGACTCGCCGCGAATGGCGGTAAGGTTGATTCGCTGGCTCCAGCGGACGAGGAGCGAATAGAAGGTTTGGAACTGGGCGGCGGCGGCTGGACTCAGCGGAGGAAGGCCGGAAGCGGCGAGCGCAGCGTTCAAGCTGGGCGCGATTTCGTGCTGAGGGCCGGTCATTGGGAGCCAACGGGGGCGGTGACGGGAGGGAAGGCCGGGCGCTCGCTCCAGGCAGCGGCGGCCTGGACGAAACTTGAAAAGATGGCGCGGGAAAGGGCGCTGGTGGCGATCGTGCGCTCAGGGTGCCACTGGATGCCGAGCACGAAATGAACGGGCGAGTTGAGTTCAACGGCCTCGATGACGCCGTCGCTCGGAGAAAGCGCGACTACCCGAAGGTTGTCGCCCGGAGTTTTCAGGGCCTGATGATGGCTGGAGTTGACGAAGACGGGATCCGGCGATGAATCGGCGAGTGCGGCCAGGTGGGAGCCGGGCTTGATTTGGACGGAATGAGCTTCGTCTATTGTTCGCCCTGGGGCGTGGTTGACCGCGACCTTGCCTTCCGAGGGCAGATCCTGGATGAGGGAGCCACCACGCCAGACGTTGAGGCTTTGAACGCCATAACATATTGATAATACAGGCTTTGTCATATTGAAGGCGTCCTGGAGCAGGAGCTCGTCGACGGCGGCGCGGGCGGGATCAGGAGCGTTGCATGCCGGAATCCGCGGCTCACGGTAGGTTTGAGGATCAATGTCGGCGGGGCTGCCGGGGAGCAGGACGCCCTGGACCGAAGCGAGGAGGCGGGCGATGCGGTCGGGGCGTTCTGTGAGCGGAATCACCGTTGGGATGGCGCCGGCGGCGTGCAGGGCCTGAATGTACTGAGGAAGGGAGCGGGAGTTGTAGGCCGGATCGGTGGAGGTGGGTTCCGGGATGGCGATGCGGGGAGGGTGCATTTTTACAAGTTTAACGCTGAGATGGATTTGAGGGAGTAGAGAGTAGCGAGCAGGGAGTAGAAGACAAAGTCGAATGCTATCCTCATTTGTTTCTACCAATCGCTCGCCTTCCCAATTTCCTGGTGACGCGAACGGCCCTTAGCTTCGCTGTTTCGGTTTTGGCCGCGCGACGTCTTTTCTTTCCCCTTCGGGTTGGGCTTCCGGTGGGGAACTTGGCGTCGCCGAAGTGCTGGCAGCGTCATTACGCAGGAGGTTTAGGTGCATCTGCCTTTGAACTGATCTCCCAAAATCGGAAAGTGTCCAGTAAAGATCTTTATCGGATACCGGGTGCTTCCTCTTCGACGGTTCAACTAGCTCAAGTGCCATGAAATGGCCGAGCCACTTTTGAAAGACATTTGATGGAATCGGGTATGGGGCACCTATCGACATTTCGCGTCAATCAATGTTAGGTTTTCCCCCAATCCACTTTTCGGGCAGCGCGCCCGGTAAAAAGGAGGCGGTGTGGAAGTCACAAGACGGAAAGCTCTCATACTTCTGACAAGCGGCGCGGCGTTAGGCAGTGCAGACGGGCAGATCAACGATCCCGGTTCCCAATTGCCGGCGGGACTTCAGGAAATCGATCAGGTGCTGCAATTGGTGTTGAGCCGTCTTGTTCAGTTTGAACTGCTGGCGCGGCGCGCCGCGCTTTCGACGGATGGCGCGGGCGCCGTCGTCTCCCTTGTAGAGATGGGGGTCAAGAAGCTCCAGACACAGGAACAAATCCGCGACGATTTTTCTGTGTCGGTCGCGATTGACGGTGCGCGCCGAATTGGCCATGCGATCTTCCAGGAGGCGCGCAAGGCAGGCGCCGACTTGGAAAAGATTGGCGACAAAATTGTGCAGGCGGCACACAATGCCGTGTGTCCTCTTTATCCGTTCTGCTAAGTTGTGTTGCCGCGATTTCGCAGCGAGAAACGAGCGTAGCACACCATTATGGCGGCGCCGCAAATAAAGAGAATGATTTGAACCCTGGCAGGCCAAACGGCATGGCCCAGCGAAATGGGCCCGCCCGGAGTATCGCCTTCAAGGGTTCCGGTAATCGCCATCAGAGTCCATATTCCTCCGCCGATAGCGAGAAGATGGCACGCCCAGGCCGCTTGCAACATTCGACCCATTCTTTTTCGATCATGGCCGCTGGGGATCCGATCCAACAGATCCTTGGTGAAGGTGATGGTCAATCCCAGCAGCGCGGTCGATAGCGTGATCAGCTGCGTGGCGATTTCTCTGGCAAACTCGAATGCCAACTTCATGCTTTCATTCATGCCAATCTCCCAAAGACGGGGCCCCTTGATTTCGATGTGCGGCGGGAACCGTCGGGGATGAGCATAACCCAGGCCGGGGCTATTCCGAGCGGCACAGCCCGTTTCCGGCTCGGGTTGACATTCTACCCGAGGGGGCGCATGCTTAGGTAGAATGACGACCCGAGACAGCAACGACGAACGCATTGCCCTTTTGCAGGGGACGCTGGACCTGCTGATTCTGAAAAGCCTGGTGTTTGGCGCGCAGCACGGGCAGGGGATCGCGCGCGCGATTCAGCGCCAATCGGAAGATGTTTTTCTGGTGGAGCATGGATCGCTGTATGTGGCGCTGCAGCGCCTCGAAGAGAAAAAGTGGATTCGCGCGGACTGGGGCGTGAGCGAGAACAACCGCAAGGCGCGGTTTTACGCGCTGACCAGGCAGGGGCGCGCGCAACTGGCGGAAAAGGCCGGGCAGTGGCGGCGGCTGACGCGGGCGGTGGCGCTGATTCTGGATGCTGAGCAATCTGGCGATGCGTGATGCGTAGGCGCGGTGGTTTCGAGGCGACATGAATGAGAAGCAGATTCCCTGCGGGGAATGACAAAGAGAAAAGCAAATGCAGAGGCAGAAAGGGCAACAGCCGCCCATCCCACCCTAACCGCAAACTGCGCGGTTAGGATGGGGCACCCAATTATGTGGCTGGATTATGGGAGCAAAAGCAGGTGAGCATGTTTGAGCGGAAACGTAGCGCGAAGGATTTTAGCGAAGAGATGCAGGCCCACATTGCCATGGAGGCCGAGGAACTGAAGGGCGAGGGCATGAGCGAGGAAGAAGCGGAGCGGCAGGCCCGGCGGAAGTTCGGCAGCGTGCGACGGGAGCAGGAGCGCTTCTATTTGCAGAGCAGGTGGGTGTGGCTGGACAAATGGATGCGCGATCTTAAGCACGCGGTGCGGTCGCTCGGGGAGAGCCCGGGATTTACCATCACGGCGATTGTGACGCTGGCGCTGGGGGTGGGCGCGAACACGGCGGTGTTCAGCGTGATGCACGCGGTGTTGCTGAAGTCGCTGCCGGTGGCGGATGCGGATCGCGTGGTGTATTTGCGGACCACTGCACCGCCGAATGGAACGGGCACGATTGAAACTGCGGAGACATTCTCCTATGCGGACTACGACGCACTGCGCAGGCAGACGGGTGCGATGACGGCGCTGATGGCGTATGTGCCGCTTTCCGCAAGCAAAGTTGCGGTGCGCATCGGGGCGCAGCCGGAGGAAGCCGAAGGGGACATGGTGAGCGGCGATTTCTTCTCAGGGCTGGGGGTGAGGCTCGCGCGCGGGCGCGGATTCACCGAAGCAGACGAGAAGGATCACGCGCCGCTGGCGGTGATCAGCGACGAATACTGGACGCGGCGGTTTGCGCGCAACCCCGACGTGCTGGGGACGACGATGTTTGTGAATGGCGACGGCTTCACGATTGTGGGAGTGGCGGCCAAGGGATTTGAGGGACTGGAAGCGGGGCAATCGACGGACTTCTGGATTCCGCTGCAGAGCAGGCCGGAGTTGAACGCATGGGGGAATCCGCCCGAAAACGGCAAGACGTACATGAGCGATCCGACGTGGTGGTGCCTGCGGCTGATTGGACGGCTGGCGCCGGGGATGACGCGGACGCAGGCTGTGGAACAGTTGCAGCCGGTGTTCGAGGTGGCAGCTTATGACGGACTGGGGACGCCGCCGGCGGGAGAAAAGAAACCGGTGTTGAGCCTGGTGGAGGCAAAAGGATTTCCCGGCTATGCGGAGACGTACGGCAAGCCGCTTCGGCTGCTGACTGCGTTGGTGGGGCTGGTGCTGCTGATTGCGCTGACCAATGTGGGGATGCTGCTGATGGCGCGGAATGCCGCGCGGCAGCGGGAGTTCAGCATGAAGCTGGCGCTGGGCGCGGGACGCGGCGACCTGCTGCGGCAACTGCTGGCGGAGAGCTTTCTGCTGGCTGCGGCAGGAGGGTTGCTGGCGTGGTTGTTTGCCGTCTATGCCACCAGGGCGCTGGGCGCCTGGGCGCAGATTGAATCGAGTTTGGCGCCGGATGGGTCGGTGCTGCGCTTCACGGTGGGAGTGCTGGCGGTGGCGGTGATTCTGTTTGGAGCAGTGCCGATGCGAATTGCGATGGCGGCGGGACCGTCGCTGGCGATCAAGACATCGGCCGCGGTTTCCGCCGGGGATACGGGGAAGACGCGGGTGGGCCGGGCGATTGTGGTTCTGCAGATGGCGGTGTGCGTGGTGCTGCTCGTGGCCGCGGGACTGCTGATCCGCACGCTGCGCGATCTGGAGAACACGCCGCTGGGATTCAATGTCGACGGCCTGGTGGTGTTTGGCGTGAAGCCGGATTTCCACTCGCTGGAGCAGGGACGGGAGTTCTATCGCGAGCTTACGGACAAGCTGCGCGGCATTCCCGGCGTGGAGTCAGTGGGTTTAATGATGCTGCGGATTGGTTCCGGAGCATCCGACAACAACAGCATGCTGGTGGACGGGAAACTGCCCGTGGTGCCGAATGGCGGGTCGAACACGGTTCGCAATAACGTGGTTGGGCCGGACTTTTTCAAAACGCTGGAAGTGCCGGTGCTGGCGGGACGGGAGTTTAGGGATTCCGACACGGCGGCCACGCCGTTTGTCGGAATTGTGAATGAGGAGTTCGCGCGCAGATTCCTGCATGGAGAGAATCCGCTGGGGCACACGTTCGGGCCGCCAAATATGCCGATACGCATCAACATTGTTGGCGTGGTGAAGGATCACAAATATCGCAGCATCGATGAAGCGCCGATTCCGATGGCGTGGTATGACTACGCGCAAATTCCGGTGATTGGGAGGATGGGCGTGGAGCTGCGCGTGCATGGCGAGCCGCTGGCGATTCTTCCGGCGGCGCGCAAGGCGGTGCAGCAGATGGATCCGAACCTGCCGCTGATTGAGCCCATGACGCAGCGGGCGCAATACGATCTGACCATCTCCTATCAAGTGTTGTTCGCGCGGCTGGCCGGATTCTTTGGATTGGTGGCAGTGCTGTTAGTGGCCGCGGGCCTTTATGGCACGCTGGCGTATCGCGTGAGCAAGCGGACGGCGGAAATTGGGATACGGATGGCGATGGGCGCCGGGCGCGGGCAGGTGGTGTGGATGATCCTGAAGGACGCGCTGGTGCTGACCGTGATTGGGGTTTGCGCGGGAGTGCCCCTTGCGATGGTGGTGGGGCGGGCGCTGGGGTCGTCACTTTACGGAGTGACGCCGCTGGACGGAGCAAGCTATGCGCTGGCGGTGCTGGGAGTGGCCGTAGTGGCGATGGCGGCGAGCGCGTGGCCGGCGCGGCGGGCGGCGGCGGTGGAACCGTTGACGGCGCTCCGGACGGAGTGATGCGCTGATTCGACGCTGTGCGTCATCCCACCCTAACCGCAAGAAGCGCGGTTAGGATGGGGCACCCACACCGATTCATTGTTGCGCGACTTGCTTTAGGGGCTCCGGGGCACCCGGCGGCGGCGGCGCGAGGTTGCGGTAGTTCATCAGGGTGTTGAAGAGCATGCGGTATTCGCCGAGATTCTGCCAGCGCCAGATGGGATTGGTGGCGAACAGGATGACTTCGCCTTTGCCGGCGGGCACGATGGCGATGGCGGCGCGGCCCTTGATGTCGTCGGGGCCGTTGAAGAGGCCGCTGAGCACCGACTTTTCACCGCCGGGGAAGCGCATGAGCACATCGGCTTTGTCCATCTCTTCCGTCATGCGCAGCAAAGGCCCGTTGGCATAACGAACGGGCACGGTCTTGGCCGAGTAGCCATAGAAGATGGGGTTTTCGGGATGGAGGATGTCCGCATCCACCATCGGACCTGGAGCGTAGAATTTCGCGCCGGTATTGCTGGTTTCGATTGTCGGCGTCAGGCCGAAGTCCGGAGGAAAGGCGCTGGATGCGCCGAGAGTGACTAGCATTCCGCCGCCATCGACGAACTTCTGGAACTCCGCTACGCCGGCGCCGCCCATGCCTCCGGAGATGTCTGGGGATGAACCGTAGTCGCCGAGAAACTTGAATTGCGCGGTCTTCTCGTATGAGAGTGGCTTGTCGGATTTAGGGATGTCGAACACCAGCGCCTTCGCGGATCGCGCCTGGGTGGGGATCAGGACGAGGTCGTAGTCCTTTTGGAGATCGCCCTGTAGCACGCGCTCCTTGAAGATGAGATCGTAGGGCACCTTGTACTGGTCGAATGTGTAGCGGACCCAGCCCACGTCCTGCGTGCCGCCCCAGGTGCTGAAGATGGCAAGGCGCGGCAATTTGGATTCATGAGCGGCAACTTTGGGTGACGCGGCCAGGCCAATAACATCGAGGCCGAGCCTGGCGGCCAGAGGCTTCAGGTCCGATGCTGCGCTGGGCGGAACGAGAAAGGTGCCGGCCGGAAACGATGTGCCGGCGGCTGTAAACGGCTTCTCCGCGATCTGCACGGCCACGTCTTTCAGGGCGTAGCGGAGCGTGACCAAGTTGGGCGAGCCGTGGTCCGGCACAGCATAAACAGCGGCTGCAGCGACATCTTTCAGCTTTCCCTCGGGGGCGAACTCGACTACGGGATCGACGGCGAGCGCCTGCACGGCGATATCCTTGGTCGACTTGACCTCGGTATTGGTCATCAGGCCCAGGGTCCACGCGGAGTCATCGTAGGTATGGAGATCCGGGTCCGGGTCATCCTGCTTTTCCAGCAGCGTTTTGGCCAGCGGACCGTAAGGCTGGTTGGCTTTCACTACAAACGAGCCGGCCGGATACTCGCCGTCGCTGAGCTTGAATGCGGATTTGGCGCGGCCCACTTCAATGCCCTGCATGCGCAGAATGTGGATGACAAAGGCGACCCGCGTCATGTCTTCCTGGCCGGCGGGCAGGACGTAACCGTAGGGAGCATCTTTTGTGCCGGCGCTGATGGCGTCTCGGCTCTTGACGTAGAAGTCTTCCAAAACGGTTTGGGGAAAGCCGGAGACAAACTGGAGCGAGGAGAGCACACCGGACTCCGCATAGTTGGTGTTGTCGCGCAAGGACCAGAGAACGGCCTTGTACGGCGGATCGGGGCGGTACCACTGGCGCTTGGTAAGGTTGCCGAGCATGCCGCCGCCACCACCACCGACAATGGCTGGATTGGGATCGAAGATGGTGCGCTCCATGGTGGATGCGCCGGCATTGCCCATGATCTCGTAAAAGCGCATCAGGCCGTTGTGGTTGGTGGCCATCTGCGCCACGTAGCCGGGCGACCAGGCGTCGACGTAGGCGTGAGTCCAGACGCCGGGCATGCCGTAACGGGACAACTGGGTCATGTCCCAGTTGGCCAGCATGGGCAGCTCGCTGTAGACGATGGGGCTCCAGAGGGGATTTTCCGGAGCCTGGCCGCTGTAGATGTAGAGGAACGGCACCGACTCGTGGAGATCGTGAATAATCTGTGGATGCCACTCCAGATACCAGCGGAGAAAGTTCTGGTTGGCCATGCCGGAATAGTTAATGTCGCGGTTGTTGTCGTGCATGATGTACTTGCCCCAGTAGGGCACGCCGGACATTTTGTCGTAGTTGGTGACGTCAACGTTGTGGGCGAAGTACCAGTCGATGGAGCGGTCGCGTCCGTCGGGATCGGCGACCGGCATGATGGCGACGATGACTTCCGAGCGGATTTTCTGGAGGAGCGGCGAGTCTTCCGTGGCCAGGCGATAGGCCAGCTCCATCAGCATCTCCGGGGGGCCAAGTTCAGCGCTGTGGAGACCCCCTGAAATGGTGTAGATGGGCTTGGTCTTCGCGATCAGGTCATGAGCCTCGGCATCGGTGAGGCCGCGCGGGTCGGCCAGGCGGGCGAGGTTTTTGCGGTTGTCGTCGAGGTGCGCGATCGAATCCTCAGAGCCGACGAAAACGATGACGGAGTCGCGGCCTTCTTCGGTTTTGCCGATGCGCATCACTTTCACGCGGGAAGTGTGCGCCGCCAGGGTGTCGTAGTAGCGCAGGACATCGGCGTAGTAAGTGAGTTGCTTGGGCGCCCCGATGTGATGGCCGAGGACTTCCTTGGGAGAAGGCACAGTGGCGCTCAAGGGAAGGTGATCCACCAGCGGGCTGATGAACTCCGGCTTGGTGGTCCATTCTTTGACGCGGGCGGCGTAGTCGGTGTCCATGGTCTGAGCGCGGGACGCGAGGGGAAGTGCGGCAACGAACGCGAGCAATAACAGGGAAGCACGCTTGAGCATTGGCGAGATCTCCGAGGAAGCGAATGCACACAATGGTAACCCGGTGGAGTGCGTTGTTATTCCACCCGAAGACGACCGATCCGGGATTCAGGGATGGTGGAAGGCAACGTCCTTTGTGGCGATGGTGCTGGCTGTGCGGCCGGGCGCGGTTTGGTATTTCCAATAGAGATTGGTGTGGGCGATGACCTGGCCGGGGGGCGGAGCTCCCCATTTGCTGTAGTCCTCAGTGGTGTGGGCGTCGGCGACGAGGGTGACGTTGTAGCCGCGGACGAAGGCACCGTGCAGCGTGGAGCGGATGCAGGCGTCGGTTTGCGCGCCCGCAATGAACAGCGTTCCCACGGCCAGCGAGGCGAGGAGCTCCTCGAGATTCGTCTCCTCAAATGCGTCTCCGTAGCGCTTCTCGACGATTGGCTCGGATTCTGCGGGAACCAGCTCGGGCACGATCTGCCAGACTTCGCTGCCGCGGGGCAGATCCTTGCTGGAGTGCTGGACCCAGATGACGGGGACTTTTTCGGCGCGCGCTTTCGAGACGAGTGCGGCGATGTTGGCGATCACGGCGTCGCGATCGTGGGCGTTTTCGACGACACCGTTTTGCACGTCGATGACGAGGAGCGCGGAGGCGTGACGGTTGGAGAGGGTGGTCATGGGGGCAGTATATGGGGTGGGCGGCGTTGGCTGTGGGAGCAGAGGCTCTCATATTGGAGCACTTCAGCGATGACGGGGCGAACCCTGGCGGCGAGCTCGTGGGCCATGGCGGTAAATAGCTTGCCTGGACCAGCCGGCCATGAGTGGGGACGTGATTTGTAGCAAACTTTGATGGGAGAATCAGGCCACAACTTATTTGTTCTAGGTTTTTCTGCGCTTATGCTTTGGCATTTCTGTGACATTGCCTTGATTGGTTTGGATCACGGGCCGTTGCGGGATTGTCTTCCTGATGTCGTCTTTCGTCTTGCCTTCTTCTCTCTCTAAGAGTGTCCAGAGACCGTCGATGAGCACGTCATTTAAGTTGCCCTCCGGTCATTGCCTTTCTGAAGTCTCGACAAGCGCAACCAATTGATCGCGGCCACCTCTTCGTCGGGAAGCCGAATGGTCGTCCTGGAGGCACTTTCCGGGATGTGCTTCGCCTTTGGGCTCATGGTGTCTACTTTTGCACTTGACGACATTATTGCATCAGTACATTATGACGTTACGACGTCGTAACGTCATTTCGTGAGTCCAATAACATCGTATGATTCCGGAAAGGGGCACCCCATGGCACCCACATCCCCACTGGCGACCGAGCTGAGGGTATTTGAGGACCACAAGCGGGACCGGCAGTGGGTTCAGTCGCGCTTGGGAAAATTCGTTGTGATCCGAGACGAAACCGTCGTGAGTGAATTCTTCGACGACTACGAAGATGCCTTCATGGCCGGGATCAAGCAATTTGGAGACGACCGCAACTTTCTGATCAAACAGGTTTGGAAAACTGAGCCAGTCTACTTTGTGGCATAGACATGGCGACCTACACCTTTTCATGGAACCCGTACGACGCTACAGACCCCGGACCGCGCATCCCATTCTCTGTAGCCAGATTTGCCGAAGAAATTGAAGACGGACGACGAATCGGGCTCGAATATGCCGCGTCGCCATGCCCGATTGCATTAATCGACACCGGATCGCCCTTCACGATCGTCAACAAGGTGCTCGCCAGGTCCAGCAACCTCCACCTTTCAAATCCGACTTTTCTAGTGAACACGATGAATGGACCGTGCGATTGTGAGGAGTACTGCGGTTCGATTAGCTTCCCGGGAACGGGTCTCCCGACGCTCCCTTCGATCCAAATTCTCGCAAGGGATCTGCCTCCCGCAACCACACACGCATGTCTTCTCGGACGAAACGTCTTGAGACGATGGGACATTCGCTTCGACGGGAAGAATAGAAAGATCACCATTATCGCCTAGTGAGACAAGCCAAGGTATTTATTGCGTACGGGATACGCGCTACTGCACTTCTTCGCGGTTGAAACCACCCCCCTTCAGGTCTGCGCGAGCATACCGGCGATGGCCGCGCGGATCTGGGCGGTGAGGTCGTCGGCCTGGCGCATGGTTAGGCCGGCGGTGGGGATGGGCTGGCCGATGGTCATGGTCATGGGGCAGGGATAGAAGTGGCGGGTATGCATGGGCAGGAGGTTGTAGACGCCGGTGAGCGCGATGGGGACCACGGGGACCTGGGCGCGGATGGCGAGGAAGGCTGCGCCGGAGAGGAAGTCTTTGAGCTGGCCGTCAGGGGTGCGCGAGCCCTCAGGAAAGACGAAGAGCGGCATGGCGGCGCGCAGGGCCTTGACGCCGGCGCCGAGCGAGGAGAGCGCGGTGTGGGCGCTGGTGGCCTCAATGGGGATCTGGCCGGACCGGTTGAGATACCAGCCGATGAAGGGCCACTGCCATAGCTCTTTTTTTGCCAGGATGCGGAACTGGAAGGGCAGCGCCGAGAAGATGACGGGGATATCCATATAAGAGGTGTGATTGGCGGCGTAGACGGCGGTGCGGGGGGTGGGAAGGTTTTCAAGGCCGCGCACGATGAGCGAACCGCCGGCGATGCGCAGGCCGAGCCGAGCCCAGACGCGCGCAATGCGATGCTGGGTGCGGCCGGTGCGGGCAAAGAGCGAGGCGATGAGGGCGGCCGTGCCGCAGATGGCGGTGACGAGAGAGAAGAGCGGCAGCTGGACGATGTTGGTGCGCCAGCGGTGCCAGCGGGGCATGGGGTTTGGGCGGCAGGTCACGACATGCCCCCGTCTGCACAGTCCCGGATGAGGATGCTGCGGGCTTCGCCGACCAGGTAGACGGATCCGGAGATGACGACGAGGCCTTGGCCGGATGGGCGGGCGAGGGCAATGGCCTCGGCGACGGAGTCCGCGGCCTGGGCGGGTGTGCCGGTGGAAGCAGCCGCGGCCAGCAGAGATTCCATGGCAGCGGCGCGGGGACTGTGGATGGGCGGGAAGATAACGCGATCGAAGAGGGGAAAGAGGATCTGGGCCAGCTCCGGGAAGGGCTTGTCGCGCAGGCAGGCGAAGACGAGGGTGCGGGGGTGATCGGGAGCGGCGTCGAAGATGGGGCGGAGGCCGGCGCGGAGGGCCCATGCGCCGGCGGGGTTGTGAGCGACGTCGAGGACCCAGAGGGCGGGGCCGATGCGGATTTCCTCAAGACGGCCGGGCCAAACGGTAGCGCGGATGCCGGCCTCAATCGATTGCGGCGTGACGGGGAAGTTGTGGCGGCTGGCGAGCTCCTCGGCGGCGGCGATGGCGAGAGCGAGGTTGCGATGCTGGTGAGCGCCGTGGAGCGGGGATGCGACCTGGATGGCTGTGCCGAGAACGTCGACGGAATAGGGTGCGTCCGGCGCGGTGTTGGCCGGCGGCATGAAGGGCGTGGCGGAGATGGCGCGGACGTTTAGCTCTGTCGCAATTTCGCCGATGGACTGGTTGGCCTCAGGGTGCTGGGGCAGGGTGATGAGGGTGCCGTTGTGGCGGAGGATGCCGGCTTTCTCGCGGGCAATGGCGGAGATGGTGGGGCCGAGCCACTCGGTGTGGTCGAGAGAGATATCGGTGATGACGGAGAGGATCGGCTGAACAATATTGGTGGCGTCGAGGCGGCCGCCGAGGCCGACTTCAAGGACGGCGATGTCTACGGCGGCATCGGCGAACTCAAGGAAGGCCATGGCGGTAAGGGTTTCAAAGAAGCTGGGGTGTTGGGCAAGCTCGCCAGAGGAAACCAGGCGCTCGGCGGTGGCGTGGACGGCCAAGTAGCGGCGGGCGAAGTCGTCGTCGGAGATTTGGACGCCGTTGATGCGGATGCGCTCATTGGGGCGATTGAGATGGGGCGAGGTATAGAGGCCGGCGCGGAGGCCGGAGGCGGCGAGGATGGATGCGAGCGTGGCGGCGGTAGAGCCTTTGCCGTTGGTGCCGGCGATGAGAAGGCTTTTGAAGCGGTGGTGGGGATTGCCGAGAGCGGCGAGGAGAATGCCGATTTCAGAGAGGGAAAACTTGTGGCGCGGGCGCCCGGGTTGCGTGTAAAGCTCCGGGGCCAGGGCATTGAGTGCATCGATGGCCGCGGCGTAGGACATGGAAAGATCAAGTATAGAGAGAACGGGAACAAGGGACCAAGGGAACAAGCGAACGAGAAGCAGCTGCACGGCATCGGCAGGTCCGTATTCTCCTGGGATAGAAGCACTCAATTCCGCAGCAGGGCCGGCTGATGTGGAAGGTGTGGAGGATTGGTCCACTGTGGATTGGGATGGTTTGATATCGGCAGTATTCATGCGGGTGGAGACGCGATTGGCACACAGCGCGCGAGCTTTGCACAGGGGTTTTGGATGGGGCTGTTGAAGTCGTGGGAAAGTGGGGGTGGCTCCGGGGTTTTCGGAGACAGTTTTCCAAGAGTCCAGAAACCCACAACCGGGATTTAGAAACCCTGCACCTGAGCCAAGTGGAGTGGCAGGAGAGGGATGGGAGGAATTTCCACTTTTCCAGCGGGAACGACGGTTAGTACGGGAAGTAATTAAGAAACTCACACACAAAGAACGAAGAAGCCGCACCCCGCGAAATTCAGGTCTTTCAACTCGTCCTGCAGACTCGCTCAGGATGACGGCAGCGTGGACAGTGGGCGGCCTGAAGGCGGCAGCATTTTTGTTGGGATGAGGTTTCCACGCAAAGGGACGGGTTTTCCACGCACGCGGTGAGGGAAAACATGAATACAATCAAGGGCAAAGGGCAAGAGGTTTTTTGGGCGGCGGGCAGTGTGTTGTAGATTGGGGCCAGCGAAGGCTGGACGGGCTGGCAGAGCAGCAAAGGCGAGGTGGGGGGATGTCGATCGTGGAAGAAGTGGAACGGCCGGCAGCACAGGGGGCAGCGATGGAGATAACGGTAAGCCGGGCTGAGCTGGTGAAGGAGCTGACGGCGACGCAGAGCGTGGTGGAACGCAAGACCACCATTCCGATCCTGTCGAATTTTCTGATCGAGGCGGAAGGCGACCGGCTGCAGATTACGGCGACGGATCTGGACCAGGCCATCCGCACCAGCGCGCCGGTGAAGGTGAAGAAGGCGGGGGCGTGCACGATTCCCGCGCGCAAGCTGTACGACTACGTGAAGCTGCTTCCGGACGGCGACATTTCTATCAAGCTGCTGGAAAACCACTGGGTGCAGATCCGCAGCGGGCGGTCGAACACGAAGATGGTGGGAATGGCGCGCGCGAACTATCCGCAGGTGCCGGAGTTTCCCACGGTTGCGGTGACCACGATTCCCGCGAACGTGATGCATACGCTGATTGCGCGGACCATCTTCGCCATCTCGAACGAGGAGTCGCGCTACACGTTGAACGGGGCGCTGATGGTGCTGAAAGCGGAGTCGATCGCGATGGTGGCGACGGACGGGCATCGGTTGTCGTTTGTGGAGAAGCCGGGCGAGGCGCTGGAAGGCGTGAGCGGGGAGCGGCGGGTGCTGATTCCACGCAAGGCGCTGGGCGAGCTGCAGGCGCTGCTGGGGGATGCGGGCGAGTCCAAGGTGGAGTTTGCCGACGACGATCACACACTGTTCTTCCGGCTGGGGCATCGCACACTGAGCTCGCGCAAGCTGAACGGCAACTTCCCCAACTACGAAGCGGTGATGCCGCGGGACAACACGAAATTCGCCGTGGTGCGGGCGAGCGAGCTGGCGCTGTCTATCCAGCGGGTGGCGCAATTTGCCGACGAGCGCTCCGGCGCGGTGCGGATGCGCCTGGAGGGGAACGAGTTGAAGATCAGCTCGAGCTCCGCCGAAAGCGGCGAATCCGAGGACACCATCGACACGCCATACTCGAGCGATCCCATTGCGGTCGGATTCAACTCGATTTACATTCTGGAATTTCTGAAGGCGCTGGGCAACGAGGGCGAGGTGCGGCTGGAGTTCAAAGATGCGCAGAGCGCGGGACAGATGCGTCCGGAGGACCCGGAGGCGGAGTACAAGTCACGGTACGTGCTGATGCCGATGCGTATCTGAGCCGGGGCCGAGACGCACAAGCCTCGTTCGACGGTCAAGAAGCTTCGGCTGGTCCTGTTATTTGAGTGCCTACCGGCCCAGCGCGGAAGGAAGCGTTGGTGAAAATATCCGCCCCAGGACGGGCACATTGATATAGAGCAGCGCGACCATCAATACAGAAAGCAGCGTGGCTTCAACCATCAATACAGGTTCGCGATAGAGCTTTTCGGGATTCTGCACCGCGCTGTTTTGCTTGAACGCGAGGGCGAAATACGTTGACATCAGCAGGGCGATGAGCGGCAGCACAAGAACCAGCTCGATCCGGTAGCGAATGATGAAAGCGCCGAGAAACAGCATGGCCGCGGCGGCGTAGAAACTCACCGATACCAGGAGCGATTCCTCGGTGTAGCGCTGGAACGATTTTCTGTAGGCACCGGCGACTTTGGCGTCGCCAATTTCGCGAAACTCACTGAACCTTTTCAGCGCCATCAGGTAGCATCCGGCCATCCAGTAGCAGATGAGAAGCGAGACGGTGGGAACCAGCGCGGATGTGACCATATACCAGCCCAGGAGCATGCGCAGAGGATTGTTGACGGATTCCGAAAGCACGTCGACATATACCCGATCCTTTGTGCGGACCGGCGGGATGTTATAGACGCAACCCATGATCCAGAGCGCAACGGCGGTCATGGCAAAGGGAACGGAAATGGTCAAAGACATGGCTACGCCGGCGGCCATCAACACGATCCATTGCCCGTAGGCGATGGGGGCTGAGATGAGGCCTCGAGCGGCGGGCCGCTGCTTCTTGGCTGGATGCAATCGATCGAAGGGAGCATCCAGAAGTTCGTTCAGCACATAGTTGCTGCACGCGATGAAGGTGGTGGCAATGAAACCCACAAGAATGTTTCTGAACAGATGAAGCGTGAACGCGGAGGCGCCCAGCACGCTGAGAGGGACTACGATGCCGGGAACGACAAATATGTTTTTGATGGAGTGATCGAGCCGCATGATTTGAATGTGGGCAAGGATGCGAGTCTTCCACTGCGGCTTTTGATTTGGAATGGAAACTAGTTTATGGTTCCCAACATGCACGCAAATTATCCCTCCAATTTCATTGCTGGCACTGTGGTCACGAGCGAAGTAATCGCAGGGTACCATATGGCGAGCGATTGGCGAAATGCGCATAACCGCGGGGAATGCCGATGCGGATTTGAAAGAGCGGGAGTAGAGAATAAGGAATAGAACGACGGACGGCCCGGCTGCTCGCCGGGCTGTTTCGTGTAAGGGTAGAGCACGACTGGGAGCTTGATCGCGATGGCATATTACCTGGCGGTGGATGCGGGAGGAACGAAGGCGGAGTTTCTGCTGGCCGATGAGGAGCGCGAGATGGCGCGCGTGCGCTCGGGGACTATCAAGCGCACCAATGCCGACGACGCGCAGGCCCGCGCGAACCTGGAGCATGCGCTCGGGGAACTCGAGCAGCGAACGGGCGTGAGCCCGCGGCAGGTGCGGCGCACGTGCATCGGGACCTCAGGCGAGACGGTGCCGCTGGTGACGGATTGGCTGCGGGAGAATTTTGCGGCGCGCGTGGGCGGCCAGCTGGTGATTGTGGGCGACGTGGAGATTGCGCTGGATGCGGCGTTCCGTTGGGGCGGCGGGGGCGGCCGCGGCGTGCTGGTGCTGGCGGGGACGGGATCGAATGTGGCCGCGCGGGACGGGCACGGGACGATTTTGCGCGCCGGCGGATGGGGGCCGATCCTGGCCGACCAGGGCGCGGGGCACTGGATCGGCGTGGAGGGCCTGCGGCGCGGGTTCCTGGCGCGCGATGAGGGGCGGGCAACGGATTTGCTGGAGCGCGCGCGAAAATTGTGGAAGCTGCCCAGCGAGGATGCGCTGATCGAGTTTGCGAATGCGCAGTTGCCGCAACGGTACGGGTCACAGTTTGCGCGCGAAGTGGCCGCGGCCGCGGATGCCGGCGATGCGATTGCGCAGGAGATTCTGGAGCAGGGGGGGCGCGACCTGGCGTACCTGGCCGGGCTGCTGATCGAGCGCATGCGGGCGAACGAGGGAGCGGGTTTCACGGTTCCAGATGCGGCGGTGGCCGGGAGCATCCTTAAAAATGTGCGCTGGGTGCGGGAGGCGCTGGAAGCGGTGCTGCGGGCGCGGTATGCGGAGATCCGGTTTGTGGCGGAGGCGGTGGATCCGATTCGCGGGGCGCTTTGGCGGGCGATGCACGGCGTCGAATCCCGGACCACATGAACAGGCTCATGTGATTCCGGCCACATACAGAGAGGTTCGAATATCCGATACTGTCTGTTGAGAGGAGCTTCCCGCTCCTCTCGGCGTTTCGATGAGAATGCACCCCCCCCACCCCCCCTCCCTTCCCATTTTGGGACAAAAAGCCGAATTTCGAGCGAAGATGAGCCATAGGCCTGTGATTTAAATCACTCACAACGCTCCGCTCACTTCACCCAGATCTCCGGTTGCGAGCCTTCGGACTGGCGGGCGTGGAACAAGCCCAGCGTGTTGTTGCTCCAGATGGGAGCGCCCGTTTCGCCGAGGACGATGACGCCGCCTTCGCCACCCTTGAGCTTGGGCAGGTCGTGATGGATGAGTTGATCGGCGGCCTGCTGCGGCGTGCGGCCCTGGCGGCAGAGCGCGCCGATGGAGTGCGCCAGCGAGAGGCGAATGAAGTATTCGCCCACGCCAGTGCCGGAGACGGCGCAGCCGCGGTCGTCGGCGTAGGTTCCCGCGCCGAGGATGGGCGAGTCGCCGACGCGGCCGGGAAGCTTGCCCTGCATGCCGCCGGTGGAAGTGGCTGCGGCGAGATGGCCGTCGGAGTCGCGGGCGACGGCGCCGACGGTGCCGTAGCGATGGAAGAAAAGATTGCGCGGGGTGAGGGATGCGGTGCCTGAAGGCTCGGTCGTCGCCGGTTCGGGTGGGACGCTGGCGGGGCGCGGCGGAACGGGACGGCCGCTCGCCTTCATCACGCCTTCAAACTCGCGCCAGCGCATCTCGGTGAAAAAGTAGCTGGGCGGTTCCTGTTCCAGGCCTTGCTGGCGGGAGAATGCATCCGCGCCGGTGCCGACCATGAGCACGTAGGGCGTGTGCTCCATGACGGCGCGGGCCAGCGCGATGGGATGGCGCGTGGAGTGGACGCAGGCCACGCCGCCGCCGGCGAGATCGACGCCGTTCATGATGGAGGCGTCCATCTCGGTGCTGGCGTCGCCGGCAAAGGCCGCGCCGCGGCCAGCGTTGAAGAGGGGATCGTCTTCGAGGACTTCGACTGCGGCCTGGACGGCGTCGAGGGCCGTGCCGTGCTTTTCAAGGACGGCTGCGCCGGCGGCCAGCGCGCGGGCCAGCGAAGCGTGATAGGCACCGGCGGTGGCGGCGTCCATGTGCAGCCATTCTTCTTCGCCGCCGCCGCCGTGAATTGCAATCGCCCAGGGAACGTGCGCGGGCTGGGCGGGGAGCGCTGCGCAGGAGAATATGAAGATGAGCAGAGCGGCGAAACGAATTGCGGCGCGACTATGGGAGGCCATCAGCCTAGATATACCGCAAAAGACGCGGAATGGCGCTACCACGTGAGGGTGACGGTGATGGTCTTCCAGCCATCGCCGGGCGGGAAATTGAGTATCAACATGCCTGGCGCATGCGGCTTCTCATACGCGTAAACATCATTTGCTCCGAGCATCGCGACCTGATCCGCTTGGCTGCCGGCAACCGAAGCTATTTTGGGAACAATCGGGCCACGCCGCACCAGCCCCAACTCGCTTTGGCTCCCTGCCCTTCCCTCAATCACCAGCGTCAGTCGGCGATCGCCGTATTCGGAGTGAAGAATTCGAGATCTGAATGTGCGAGAACCGGGGAGTGGCTGACGGTCGGGCAGTGGCTTGTCATCCGGGATCCTCGCGGAGAATCTCGTCAGATCCTGGTCGATATCGAGCAATGGTAAAGGGATGCTCAATACTGGCTCGCCGTGTTCAGTGGACGACTTAGTCCCAGACACATCGCTCCTCAGTCGCCAGCCGCTCACATTGAGGGTTGACAGATCGACTCTCACTTGACTCCCGACAACGCTGAAATGAAGCATGGCGCTTTCGCCGCTGGGAACCGGCAGATTCTCGACCGTTGCATGATCCCAATCTGCCGGCAGATGCGGATTCACTGTGATGGTTTTTGTTTGCGCATCGATGTCGATGCCGAAGAGGCCGCGCAGCGTGGGGGTGATGACCATGGCGCTCGACCATAACTGGTGGCTGGTGCTGCGGCCGAAGGGGACGTAGAAGTCGCCGCTCAGAAGCTCGGTGTCCGCGCCGAGGTCCTGCGCCCAAGTGAGGTTGGCGTTCTGCTTGAGCATGCGGTAGCCGGCCAGGGGCTGGTTGCCCCGGAACTCGGCAAGCGCGGCCCAGCCGGTGAAGAGCGGCCACACCGAGCCCTGGTGATAGCTCATGCCGTCATAAATCTTTTCTTCATTGGAGACATCGCGCAGGCCCCAGTCGGTGTCGAGCGAGGCTTCGGCGAGCTGCTGCAGGCATTGGCCGCCTTGGGCGAGGATGGAGCCTGAGGCGGGTTGGGTCGTGCCAGTGCCGGTTGTTCCCGGCAAGTCAGACCACCAGGCCAGCGCGGGATAAACGGTAGTGGTGTGGTCCAGCGTGCCGTTTTCATTGCGGCTGAAGGCGTAACAGCCATTGTCGCCGTTGGGGAATTGCTGGTTGATAGTGTCCGCGATGGCTTCAGCGCGCGACTTCGCCGATTGCGATTTCTCCTTGTCGCCGAGCAGCGATTCGATCTGCGCCATCGCCGCCGAGGCCTGCTGGTCCAGCAAAGCCAGGTAGATTTCCTGGTGCGGCATGCCGCCGGGCCAGCTTTCTACCCAGCCGGTGCCCTGGCGGTTGTCGTAGATGCCGTTCGAATCGGCGTGGCTGGCCTCGAAGGTCCACGCCTTCTCGATGGCGTCGCGATTGTCCTTGAGGAATTGCACATCGCCGGAGGCGCGGACGTAGTCGAGCGTTGCCATGATGAAGAGCGGCGTGGAATCGGCCGCGGCGTACATGTAAGGAAACGCGCGCCAGTCGATTGCGGGGGCGGTCTGCGAGTACTCGTGCATGATTTTGCCGTCGTCGCGCTGGCGATGGATGAGGAACTCGAGCTCGTCTTTCGCTAACGGAAAATCTGCGTAGCCGTTGACTGCGTAGAGCGTGTAAAGCGCGTCGCGGCCGAAGAACCAGCCGAAGCCGGGACGTGCGGAGTCGCCGGAGGCGTAGTAACCGGCGACGAGCGCGGTTTCCGTGGCGGCTTGCGGGTCTTTGGCCGGGTCGGGGACGAACGGCTTGGCTTTGAGCTGCTCGATGGAGATTTCGGCCCACTGGAAGGCTTCATTCAGCGCCTTGTCGGGCGTGTCGATGGAGACGGAATGGGCGAGCAGGTTCTTGTAGCTCTCCGCGTGGGCGGCGTAGAGCGCGGGGATGGATTGATTTAGCTTTTCGAGTGTCTCGCCTAGCGTGCGGGTGTTGGCGGCCTGGGTGTTGGTGCCGACGGCCACCAGCAGCGGGTAGAGGCGGTCGCGATCGCGCGCGGGATCGATGTGGATCTTGAGCTCGACGGGATGAACCTGCGGGCGCTCCTGGTAAGGCGCCAGGATGCCGGGCAACGCGCCGGGAATGGTGATGGCGGCGGCCAGGTCGGGATAGTCGGCGTGGATGACGTAGAATCCGCCGGGAACCTGTTCTGGATGTTCGCCGGGCGCGACCCACTCCGGGCCGGGATGGCCTTCGTTGCGTTCGGGCCACATGTACTCGAGGTTGGGGGTGAAGCGGAGGGTGAAATCGGTGGGATGGAGGCAGTCGAACTGGAACAGAATGACGGGCCCTGTTCCCGGCGGCGCGCCGTTGGGCGAGAACATGATCTGGCGGACGGTGAAGCCGATGTGCGAGTAGGTGATGACGGTGCGGTCGGGGCGGACCTCGATCTCGGCCGATTGCGCGTTCACGTCGATGGGGACTGTGTAGTCCTCTATGTCAGCCTCAATGGTCAGGTGGGAGAGGATCTTGACCGGCAGGACCCACGCTTCGAGGGTTCCGTCCTGCTGGCCGAGGAGGACGCCATGTTCGCCGGCGACGGTGAAGGGCTGGAGCGCTAGCGTATGGGCGCGGATGACCGGGCCGGAGTTGTCGAACGCGATCGGAGCGAGGGGAGTGAAGGTGGGCGCCGCGCGTAGAGCCGGATTCTGGGCTGTGAGGGCGAGAGGCGCGGCGAGAATTGCAGCAAGGAGAACGCCGGCAAACGTTGGACCGCTAACCATATTAAGGTTGTCCTGAAGGGTGCTTCCCAAGGTCAACAGTCTACGGCATGCGCCGCGAACCGGAAGCCGGCTGGCCGGCTTTCAGCCGGTTCCGCGGTCGATTTCCACAATGCCCGGCAGCCAGAAGCCGGTCGAGACCATCGTCCACATTCACAAAGTTAAATACGGATTTTCATAGAGACGCAACAATACCTGAGCCGGATAATGGCGCTACGGCCGAGAGAAGAAATTTCCTACAAGCCTATGTAACTAAAAGACTTGAATCGCATGCATCCGTTTGCAGCGGCTGCGTCCGCAGCGGTCTAGCCATTTGGCATAGAGATTGCACTTTAAAATGCATCTGATATTTCCCCTGTTCTTGGGCCGTCGTACTTTCTACATTTTTCAACTTGGCAGACGAGCTTTTCGGCAATGGAACCGATAGCGCTGTAAGCGTTTCACCGGTGGCGGGGTCGATTTCGTGGACATCTCCCCCCGAGGAAGCCGCCGGGGAAGCAAACACCTTTACCCAGGACTCAAACCTGTGGCGCCGCGGGGAGCTATGCGGCGCAATTCACGGATCAACAAACGACTTCGAGGATAGCTGGCATGAGAAAAATGATGTTCTGGCGGGGTACCGCATCCCTCCTCCAGGCGCAGGCGATCAGCTTCTTGCTGGCGTTCGCCCTGCTGCTCGTTACGGCCGGATTTGCTTCCGGCCAGGGCATCACCACCGGTGGTGTTTCAGGAACAGCCGTCGATCCCGCGGGCGCCGTGGTGCAAGGAGCGAGAATCAAACTCACGAACAACATGGATGGAGCTGCGTACGCGCAGACCTCGCGCTCGGACGGCACCTTCGCCGTAATGGGACTTCCAATTGGCACCTATACGTTGACCATTTCGGCGCCGGGCTTCTCAGACCTGACGATAAACGACGTCAACGTGACGGTTGGCGTTCTGGCGGTGGGAGCGGAGGCGCTCAGGGTGGGGACGGGCGTGGAAACCGTGGAAGCCAGCGCCGTTGCGCCGCTGCTGAGCACAGAGCAATCGCAGGTGAGCGTGACCTTGGAATCGGATTCGTTAGAGAACCTGCCCTTTGGGGGCGGATTCGACACCGTCGCGCTGCTGACGCCAGGTGTGGCGATCACGCACGACAACAGCTTTTCCAACAGCAACGGCTCCTACGGCGGATTCTCATCGCAGGGGCAGCGCGGGCGGTCGAACAACTTTGAAATCGACGGTCAGTCGAATAACGACAACTCCGTAGCCGGCCCACAGGTTTTCTTCTCCAATCAGGACGCCCTATCCGGCGTCGAGGTCATCACCAACAACTTCAGCGCGCAGTATGGGCGCAATGCGGGATCGGTGGTGAACTATTTGACCAAGGCGGGCACGAATTCCTATCACGGCTCCGCCTTCGAGTATTACGAAGGGAACTGGGGAGAATCTTTTGCGCAAGGCCAGAAGTCGCCATTCCAGGGCTTCTGTGCGCCGGGAACTCCCGCCGGCACCGATGGCTGTGCAACGCCGGTGCTGCCGCGCTATGTTGACAACACGTTCGGGTACACCGTGGGCGGACCTTTGCTGAAGGACAAGCTCTGGTTCTTCACCAGCGGTCTGTGGAACCGATATCGCAACGGCGGCGGGTTGTCCGTATCCGGTCCCACCACGCTGACGCCGGACGCAACCGGTTTGAAAGAATTGCAGGCTTCGTTTCCCAACGATCCCGGTGTGGCGGCGCTGGTGAATAACGGTCCCTATTCGATCAAGACCGGCAATCCAGCGCCGGTGGGCAATCCGGTGATGATCCCCGTAACCGCGGGCGCGACCACCGCCAGCATCGAGATGGCGGAGATTTCGCGCGGCGTCCCCTCGCTGTCAAACGATGAGGAGTTGCTGGGACGGATGGATTGGCAGCCGACAGTCAAGGACCACGTGTTCATCCGTTACTTCTACCAGGACGATCCGTATCTGAACGCAGGCGGCAGCGTGGTTGCCGGCAACTGGTATAACGTTCCGGATACGGCCCATTCGGTCGGTGCGGACTGGAGCCGGACGCTGACGCCATCGCTGGTAAACCAGGTGCGCTACTCGTTCCAGCAAACCAAGCTGGACTTCCAATCGGGCGCCCTGCCCAACTGCACGGTGACCACGCCGGAACAGTGCACCACGTCCCTCTCCATCGGCGGTCACACCAGCGTAGGCAGCACCAGCTACAGCGTGCTCGGCTACGGCTACGCAACCAATATCCCTCAGGGCCGCACCGTGAAGGTCGACCAGGCGCAGGACAACATTACCTGGAGCAAAGGCCGCCAAACCATTCTCATGGGCGGAGAGTTTGACTACCAGAATTCGCCGAATCCCTTCCTGCCGGACTGGAACGGCGGATTCAGCTTCAACAGCTTCGGCGACTTCCTGACCGGGACCGGCGCCCTCACCCTCGGCAACAGCAACGGCTTCACAACCAAGTTTACCGAGCCCGATGCGGCGGGCTATTTCCAGGACGATTACAAAGTCACGCCGCAGCTCACACTGAACCTGGGTATGCGGTGGGAGTTCTTTGGCCAGGCTGTAAACACTCTGCATAACGAAACCTTGAAACGCGAAACCAATACAGCGACGGCATTCTGGGATCAATCGTTGCCGTTATATGTGCGCACGGTGGCCAAGGTTCCCGACAACTGGAAGCAGTTCCAGCCGCGCCTTGGCTTCGCCTTTAACCCGGAATTCGATAAGAAGCTGGTGGTTCGCGGGGGCTTCTCCATCAACTTTGACCCGGCGTTCTACAACATGTTCCTGAACGCGGCCACGGCGGCGCCGGTGATCAATCTTGGGTCGATCTCGGGCTGTGGAACCACCATCAAGTGCCTGCCCTCCGGGGGCGCGCTTGAATCCCAGGTCCGTGCACTTGACCTCCCGTATATTCCCGTTGGCCCGGGCATCAATCCTGGAGGGCGCAACCAGACCACGATGTCCCCGGATTTCCATAATCCCTACACAGAATCGTGGATACTGGGCGTGACCCACCAGATCGGATCAAGAGCTGTTTTCGACGTGAGCTACGTGGGCAATCACCAGGTAGGGAACTTCATGTCGATCAACGCCAACCCATATTTGCTGGCGGTGCAGGCCGCGTATCCGTCGGCAGCACCGGTGAGCCTCTGCACCGATACCACCGCGGTTGGCTACGGTCACCTGGACTGCAACCGGACCAACGAGCGGGAGCGCAACAACGGCGCGTTCGCCGTTTTCGACGCCCTTGAAGCAAACATCACCATGCGCAACTGGCACGGATTGACGACCAATACCAACTTCACCTACGGCAAGACCATCGACAACACCTCTGAGATTTTCAGCACAGAAGGGGGTGGCAACACCATCACATTTGCCGAGAATCCTCTGGATCCCAACCAGCCGGAACGTGCTATCAGCGGCGACTCAATGAAGTACGTTGCGTCCTCCGATTTCAGCTACCTGCTGCCTAGCCTCCACAATGGCAACGGGCTGATGGGCCGCGTTCTCGGCGGCTACCGCCTGGATACGATCTGGACGTTTAACACCGGGCAACCGGTCAGCGCGTTCCAGTATGGCTTCTTTGGTGGTGGTCCGGTGGAGCAGAGTTACGCCGACACCGATTTCGACAACTGGCAGCTGGGCGGCGTCGACACGACCCGTCCGATTCTCAACAGCGCCAGCGCGCCGATCACTTCGGTGGGGATTCTGGATGACGGATCAGTCTGCGGCAATGGTCCGGGTTACATGAACTGGGCAACCTGCAATCCGGGATCAAAGACGTCGTTCCACTGGCTGCGCAATACGCAGTACACTAGCGCCGCGCTGACCGGCACTCCGTACGGTGGGGCGGGCCGGAACACGCTGCGCGGCTACTCGTGGAACAACTACGACGCGGCCCTGCAGAAGGTGACCAAACTGACCGAGCGCGTTACCATGACGCTTTCGCTGATTGACTACAACGCGCTGAACCGGCAGTACCTGGGAACTCCGGACAGCTTTATCAATGACGTCGGCGGGTCGTTCATGGACTACCGCTACAACTACGGCAGCAACCGCAATACGCAGTTGAAGGCGGAGTTCCAGTTCTAACCCTGGGGGAACCGCAACAACGAAAGGCGCCTTCGGGCGCCTTTCGTGATTTTGTGCGGCGCGGGAGATTATTCCGGAGCGGGCGAGGCCGATCTACTGGGCCGAACTCTATTGCACCTGGAGGAAATCGAGCGCGCGGATCAGGTAGTCCTTGAGATGGCGCCGGGAGACCACGGCGTCGAGGAAGCCTTTTTCGAGCAGGAATTCGGAGCGCTGGAAGCCTTCGGGGAGCTTCTGGCGGATGGTCTGCTCAATGACGCGTGGGCCGGCGAAGCCGATGAGCGCGCCGGGCTCGCCGATATTGAGATCGCCCAGCATGGCAAAGCTGGCGGTGACGCCGCCGGTGGTGGGGTCAGTGAGCACGCAGATGTAGGGCACGCGGGCGTCGTCGAGCTGGGCCAGGACGGCGGAGATCTTGGCCATCTGCATCAGGCTGACAATGCCTTCCATCATGCGCGCGCCGCCGGACGCGGTAACGATGATGAGGGGATGGCGCGATTCCCGGGCGCGATCGACCGCCCGGGCGATGGTTTCGCCCACGACGGCCCCCATGGAGCCGCCGATGAAGCTGTACTCCATGGCGCTGAGGACCACGGGATGCGGTCCGAGCCGGCCCAGGGCGTTCAGGATTGCGTCGTCGAGGCCGGTTTCCTCCTGCGCTTTGCGCAGGCGCTGCTTGTACGGCTTGAGGTCGGTGAATTTGAGGGGATCGGTGGAACGGAGGCCGCGGTCCACCAGTTCGTAACCGGGCTCGAGGAGCATCTCAATGCGCTGGCGGGCGCTGAGTTTGAAGTGATGATGGCACTTGGGGCAGACGTTCAGGTTGGCGGCCAGATCGGCCTTCCAGATGGCCTGGCGGCAGCCCATACACTTGATCCACAGGCCTTCCGTACGGACCGTTTTGGCTTCGTCGCCGTTGGCGTCAGGGCCCGGCCCGCCCGGGGAAGGGTAATCGCCGTCTTCTCGCTTGAACCAGGACATAGCCAGAAGTCATTGTACGGGATCGAGGAGCACGCGACAGTCGCCATTTTGCCGCTCACTGTTCCCTAATTCGTGACCCCTGTTCCGTGTCTTTCAGTACTCGATGCCGCGCTGGGCGAGGACGCCTTTTTGATAGGCGTGCTTGACTTCGCGCATTTCGGTTACGGTGTCGGCCAGCTCCACCAGGAGGGGATGGGCGTTGCGGCCGGTCAGGATGACGTGCACCATCTCCGGGCGGCTGCGGAGGGCGCCGGCGACTTCGGCCGGATCGAGCATGCCGTAGCCGATGGCGTAGTTGATTTCGTCGAGGACCACCAGATCCCAGTCGCCGGAGAGGATGGCGGCGCGCGCCTCGGCCCAGGCTTCCTGGACCAGGCGGAGATCTTCGGGATCGGTCTCCGCTCCGCCTACCTTTACAAAGCCGCGTCCCATCTGCCGGAGCACGAAGTTGGCGCCAAACGGCTGGACTGCGTCGAGTTCGCCGTAGTGCCATGAGCCCTTGAGGAATTGCAGCACCAGGACGCGCATGCCGTTGCCGACAGCGCGCAGGGCCGTGCCCAGAGCGGCGGTGGTCTTGCCCTTACCGGGACCGGTGTTGATGAGGATGAGGCCGCGCCGGGAGGATGGCTCAGAGTTCATAGTTCACAGCTCACAGTTCCCAGTTTACGGGCGCAGGCAAAGCTTAAGCACGCAGCAGCCGGAACAATGGACGAAGGACGCAACCGGCCTCGCACCGTGACCTGGGAACTGTGAGCTACGGACTGGTCAATGCCCACAGTGATACGGATGACCGGCGAGGATGGTGCAGGCGCGGTAGAGCTGCTCGGCGAGGACGAGGCGGGCGAGGGCATGAGCCAGAGTCAGGGGTCCAAGAGAGAACAGGAGCTGAGCCCGCGCGCGGGCGCTTTCGGACCATCCGCTGGCCGGGCCCACGGCAAAAACGATGTGCTGCGCGCCCTGATCGCGGCGCTGGGCGAGCCAGGCGGCGAAAGCTTCGGACGACATCTGGCGTCCGCTGCAGTCGAGCAGAACGGCAAGCGTGGGCGTACGTCCCGCACGGCGGTCGATCCACTCGAAGAGCGCCTCTTCGGAGCGGAAAGACACAGCCTCGCAGGGGTAATATACCTCGATTCGCTCGCGGTACCGGATGGTGAGACGGTCAAACTCGTCCCCGGCTGCGAAACGGGCCGCAACATGAGCCAATGTCAGCCGCATGATCCGCAGAATAGCGCAAACGGTTGGGGAGGGGGCAAAGGTCGGCGGAAGGGAACCGAATTGTTAAGATTTGCGACAGTTTTCCGAACCATTATTCCATTTTTCATAGGAAGGGTGCGACCGGCCCGGATCAGGGGAATCTAAGCTCATTGTTTTCAGAGGGTGGGCGGGCTGGGGCGGTGCGGCGGAATGGCACGGAAAGTGCAAGTGTAGTAGCGCCTTTCCGTCACCAAACTGACTGGCACGTCTTCCACCACATGAAGAGTGGTCAAGTAATTTAGCTCGTTTTCTGTATTGTGTGTAGTCTCTGACTGCCTTTTCACAAACTGTCGCATCCGGCGGCGATACCGAAAGAGCCGGAACGCGAGAATCTGGCTGAATTCCAATCCCGCCAGGGTGCGGCGTTCCCAAATTGGAGGAGTTTCCATGCGTGGGTTTCCATTGCACATCAGGGCTTGGTTTCTAGGCCTTGCCTTTGTTTTCTGCTTTACCCAGGTCATTCCCGTGGACAAGCCGGCTATGGCGCAGGAAACCACGGGAGGGCTCCAGGGCACAGTGACCGATCCCTCGGGAGCTGTGGTTGCGCGCGCCAAGGTAACCGTTACCTCGCCCACCCTGGTCGGATCCAAGGTCGTCATCACCGACGCGGCGGGCTATTACCGTTTCGCCAACCTGCCCCCCGGCAACTACACCATCCTGGTGGAGGCGCAGGGATTTGAGTCGCTGAAGCGTGAAGGGCTGTCGCTCGAAGTCGGCCACCTTCCCACGGTCAATCTCTCGATGAAGGTGGGCACGGTCAACACGGTGGTTCAGGTCACCTCAGAGGGGCCGATGATCGACACCACCACAGTAACCACGCTGACCAACATCCCGGAAGAGACGCTGAGCGAAATCCCGCGCGGAACGTCGTTCCAGTCGGTGATCCAGTTTGCTCCCTCGGCCCGCAATGAGCCCCTTGAGGGCAACAACATGATGTCCAACGGGTCGGGCTCGTCTTCACCGGGGTCGTCTTCCAACGGCGGTCAGTTCGGTTTCTCCATCGGCGGCGGCGCCGATTCGGAAAACTCGTACCTGGTGGAAGGGCAGGAGACTGCGAACCTGATCGGCGGCTACTCGCACACCAACGTGCCCATGGACTTCATCCAGGAAGTGCAGATGAAGACGTCTGGAGTGGAGGCCGAGTACGGCGGCGCCCTGGGCGGCGTGGTCAACGTGATCATGCAGAAGGGCACCAGCAAGTGGCATGGATCGGCGTTTACGTCGTTCCAGGATGGCGGCATGAACGGATCGTTGAACGCAGATTCCCGTTACGATCCCAGTTCAAGCGGCACCACGGAGTCGTGGGGACAAGCGGATCCGACCTATCAGAACTATCAACCAATACGCCCGCACACCAGCGATGTCTTCCCTGGATTCACGATTGGCGGACCGTTGTTCGGCATCATTCCCGGACACGGATCGGATGCGCTTCGCCAGCGATTCTTCCTGTTCGCGGGCTTTAATCCGGAGTTCTCCAACTTTGAAGAACATGTGAATTTCGGGTCATCGAACGGCGGGAATATTCCGTTCAGCCAGAATACGCAGACGCTTTACAGCAATGCTCGTATCGACGCTGAAGTTACCCAGAGAATCCGTGTCTTCGGTTCGTGGCTCTATCAACTCCAACACCAGCACGGCGAAGCTCTCCCGGGCGCCGATTCGGTTCAGGGATACTTCAATACGTCGACAGGTTGCTTCGGCTCTGCCACAGGCGCCTCGAAACCCTGCCTTTCCACCGGGGTTCCGCAGGTCGCCTATGCGCATAGCCTGGGCTACACGGCTCCCAACACCACGTGGAACACGGGCGCCGACATCACTCTCACCAACAGCCTGGTGGCCACGTCGCGCTTCGGATATTACTTCGAGAACTATCACGATCTGGGCTATCCGACATCGGGCACGATCTACAACTTCCAGGACAACGGCATCGGGAATACGGACACGAACGGAGTTTCGCTGCAAACGGCCGCTCCGCAGCTCTATCAGGCCGGCGGATATTTCAACATCGCCCAGGACGCGAACTATACCCACTACAACGCCAACAAAGCCATTCAATTCGACCAGGATCTAGCCTGGTTCCATGCGGGCAAGGGTGGTACGCATAACTTCAAGTTCGGCTACCAACTCAACCGCAACTCGAACCTGATTCTGCAAAAATTCAACACACCGTACATCCAGGTGTGGCCGGGTGTTACAAACCCCTACAGTCCTCAAGGAGCGGTGGGCGCGGCCAATTGCTCGACGGTTGAAGCCGCCAACCTCGCCAACAATCCCAGCAACGCGTACAAGGCGAATCCAACCTGCGTTGGAACTTACGGCAACGCGGACGTGTACGACTACGGCAGCAATGGCGCCGCGGTGGCCTTCAACCACGGTTTTTACGCGCAGGACGCGTGGACCATTGGACACGGCATCACGATCAACGCGGGCATCCGTCTTGAGAAGGAATATCTGCCCGCGGAAAACCAGCCGGCAACATCCAAGCTGAGCACTCCCATCAACTTCGGTTGGGGCGATAAAGTTGCGCCCCGTATCGGCGCGGCCTGGGATGTGTTCAAGAATGGCAAGCTGAAGCTATTCGGCGGCTACGGCGAGTACTACGATCAGATGAAGTTGAACCTGGCCATCAGCTCTTATGGCGGCCAATACTGGCAGGAATGCTGGTACGCACTGAATACGCCGGATCTTTCCAGCCTGAATCCGGTTTACAACGCCAATGGTCGGTTCTGCGTAGGACCGAACTCCTCCAGCACCGCCAACTGGTCCGGTGGAACCACGCCGGCCGGGTTGACCTTCCTCGAGAATCAGAACGTCCGTGCCTTCCCGACCACCTGCTCCACCTGCAGCCAGACGGAAGAAGGAACGGCGCCTGGATTGAAGCCCTACGCGCAGCACGATTCCTCGTTCGGTATCGATTACCAGGTCAGCCCCAATTGGGCATTTGAAGGGCGGTGGGATCGAAGGCGGTTGGATCACGTGATCGAAGACTCGGCCATCTTCAACCCGGCTGTGGGCGAGACATTTGTAATCGTGAACCCCGGCCAGGGCATCAACTCCACCTTTAACGGGTTCTGGAACTTTCTCTACGGCGCGCCGATCGACTGCACCTACGGCTGCCCGTCGAACCAGAAGGTCATCCCAGCAGCCCGCAGCTACGACGGTGTGGAGTTCCGGATCACCCGCCAGCCCACGCACCACTGGCTGGGCATGTTCAGCTACACCTACTCGAACTTCCGCGGCAACTACACCGGCCTGACCAGTTCCGATGTGGCGGACGGCGGCGGCGGCCGCAATGCACCCAACAATAGCCGTTCGTTCGACGAGCCATACTTCTCATGGAATGCTCAAGGCGGTTCGTCGAGCGGCCTGCTGCCCACCGATCGTCCAAACGCAGCCAAGGGCTACGGCGCTTACACCTTCCCATGGCTGCGCCGCCTCAACACCACTGCAGGAGTCTTCGAGACGGCCTACAGCGGAACCCCGCTCACCAGCTATGCGGACGTGGGCTACGCCTTCCCGGGCGCGTTCCCGACCGACATTGTGAACCGCGGCAAATGGGTTGATGTGACCCAAAATGCCGGGACCGGGGCGATCACCGTGAGCTCGCCGTACACCAAACGGACTCCGGCTTACCTCCAGACCGACTTCAACTTCAAGCAGGAGTACAAAGTGGGCGAAGCCAAGGCCCTTGCCTTCGACGCCACCTTCACCAACGCGCTGAATCAGCATTCGGTCACATCTTCGGGTCAGCAGGCCGATTCGAACTATACGGTTAACTTCATCAGCCCGACGAGCGCCGGTTGCGAAGCAGCCAACAACGCTTTGTACGGCATTCCTGGCACGCCCAACTGCTTCCTTCCCGATGGACCGTCCTTCTACGCGGCAGCGCTGTCGAAGTACGACTACGTTGGCGGAATGCAGAGTTCGCCCCTGGGCAGCACGGCCGGCGGCCCGATTACCACCAACAGCCAGTACAACAAGCCCTACCTCTACCAGCTCAGCCGCAACATCCGGCTGGCCCTCCACTTCACCTTCTAACTCCGGCAAACTCAGCCGAAAAAGGGGATCCGCGCAAGCGGATCCCCTTTGTTCTTTGGCAACGATCGGGAACAACCGTGCGGGAAGAGTGGGTGGATCAACCATGGCGCAGCAAGCGATGCCGCCTGGCTCGCCACAATATTGGGGCCGGCAGGGCGCTCAGCTCTTCCGCGACGACTTCCTTTTTGCCGGCGCGGGCCTGCTGCCCCGACGGGCTGGAGCCTTCTTCGCTGCGGGCTTGCCAGCCGGTTTGGCAACGGTCTTTCGCGGTCTCTTTTGGGCGACCGGCGTTGCCTTGGCCGCAACAGGCTTCTTTGCGCGCGCCGCGCGCGTCTTCTCTGCCAGCGCGTGCTTCAACTCTTCATCGAACTGCGCAGGAGTGAGAGGGCGCGCCGACTTGCGGAGGCGCTCGATGTCGTAGAAGGCGCGCCGCTCGGCCAGAAACACGTGGACGACGAAATCAACATAGTCGAGCAGAATCCATTCGCCGTGGCGGCGGCCTTCCACGGAATTCGGCATGACGCCGAAGTTGCGTTTCAGGCGCAACTCGATCTCGTCGGAGATGGCTATGACCTGGCGGTCGTTCGTGGCCGAGGTTACCAGGAAGAAATCGGCCAACCCGGAGTCGACCGGGTCGAGTTCCAGAATGCGGGTATCGGCGCCTTTTTTGTCTTCGCAGGCCGCGGCGGCAGCCTGAACCAGGATGCGGGTCTGCTGGTGGGATTTGTTTGTCGACATGCGAGCTTGCTCGGTCTCCGTGGTCCATCGTAGCTGTTTGCGGGAGCCATGAGCAAGGAGGGTCAGCAGGAAGAGTTATTGGTAGAGGCGATGCTTGCGGATGTAGCGGGCAACGGCAGGGGGAAGCAATTCGCGTTCGGCGGGGTTGCCCTCTTCGCCGCGCGCCTGGCCGCGGATCTGCCGACGGATCTGCGAAGCGCTGATCTCGATGTCCAGGCCGGGCAGGAGATGGAATGCGGCCCTTTGGCCGGAGGCATTATGCAGCACGAAGGATTGCCGCTTGACGGCGCGCGAGGGGCCGCTCTCCGCCCCGCCCGGTTGAAGAGTCACGCCGGAAGGAAGAGCGGAGGTCAGGTCGGCGAGGCTCTGCCCCGGCCGCGAAGCCACAATCAACGTGGCTGCAAACGGAACCTCGGCGGCGCGGCGCCATTGATGCAGGGTGAAAAAGGAATCGGCGCCCATCAGGCAGAAAAGCGATGCGTCACCGGGCAAATCCGAGCGCAGCCGCCACAACGTCTCCAAGGTGTAGTTGGGTTGGCCCGCCACAACGGGCGCATCGATCTTCGAAACCGCAAAGCCGCGCTCGCCCTTGATAGCCAGCTTCGTCATCCGCAGGCGATCTTCGAACGCGGCCGTTGAGCCCTGGGGCTTTAGCGGCTGCGTCCCCACAGGAGCAAAAAGCACAGTATCGAGGCGCAACGCGTCGCGTGCGGCGCGCGCGACCGCCAGGTGCCCGTTGTGCGGAGGGTCGAAGCTGCCGCCGAAGAAGGCCACGTGCGCATGTTTCCTCCGTACCCGCGCCATCATCGTCCAATGGATCATCGATCCCATAGTAAATGCTTATGAATCGGCGCGGCGCAGCCCTCGATGCAGCGGCTCAATCCAGCTTCTCCCGCTGATAAACTTGAGGATTGGGACGCATGTTGAAAAAGAGCTACGCGCGCTGGATGTATCGCTGGGAGACGCGACTGACCACGCGCGACGAGAACCGCGTAATTCGGCCGCTGGAATGGGGACAGGAATGGATTGAGGCGCTCCTTCGCGTGCACGGCCCGGCGGCCGACGAACTGCGCCAGGCAGCCGGCAATGACACGGCCACGGAAGAAGCGATTACGCGCATCAATCGCATCCTGATCGACGACAGCGACCGGTTCTTCGGATACCAGCGGCCGACGGATTTCCGTCTCGAGGAGCGGTTTCCGCAGTTGTTTCCCACCAATGTGCGCCCGGAGACGCTGGCCAAGGACGAGGAGCTACGCCGGCGCGCCCGGAACGGACAGATGGGGCGCGCGCAGTTCCTCCGTTTCACTTCGCCGGAGCGCACGCCGTATCCGGAAAACGACCTGGTGAATGCGCGCTGGTTTCCCGCGCCGGCACACAAGGACCCGAAACGGCCGAAGCAGGCCATCGTGGTCCTTCCCCAGTGGAACGCGGACGCATTCAGCCACAACGCGCTCTGCCACTTGTTCAACTGGATGGGCATCTCCGCGCTGCGGCTTTCCAAGCCCTATCACGATATCCGCCGGCCAATCGAACTGGAGCGATCGGATTACGCCGTGAGCGCGAACATCGGGCGCACACTTTCCGCCTGCCGGCAGGCCGTGGTCGATATCCGGTGTTGCATCGATTGGCTGGAGGAGCAGGGCTACGAGCACTTCGGTGTGCTGGGCACCAGTCTGGGCTCGTGTTACGCGTTTCTGGCCAGCGCGCACGATCCGCGGATTCGCGTGAACGCGTACAACCACGCATCCACGGCGTTCGGAGACGTGGTTTGGGCCGGCCAGAGCACCCGGCACATTCGCGAGGGGCTGGAACAGGCCGGGCTCACGCAGGATCGCCTGCGTGCGCTGTGGGCGGCGATAAGCCCGGTGAATTATTACCAGAAATTCGCTGGAGCCGAAGCCGGCGGCCCGGGCAAAACAGTTCTCGTTGTCTATGCCGATTACGATCTAACCTTCCCGCGCGAGTACTCGCTCAAGGTCGTCGAGGCATTTCGCCAGCACGGCGTCAACTTTGAAGCGCGCGTGCTTCCCTGCGGCCACTACACCACCGGCGAAACCCCATACAAGTACATGGACGGTTGGTTTCTGGGCTCATTCGTCCATCGCGCGTTCAAGCAATTGCGCGAGGAGAAATCGGCGCAGCCCACGCAAGGCGAAGTTCATCCCGAAGAACTTCTTTCCCGTTAGGGCAGGGCGTTCAGGTTCAGCCGCAGCAGTTTCACCGGATCCAGGTACGCACCCTGCCAGCGCACGGCCCAGTGCAAATGCGGTCCGGTTACGCGGCCGGTGGCGCCGCTCAGGCCCAGCAGATCGCCAGTGTTCACGTGCTGGCCTTCCTTCACGTCGATGCGGCTGAAGTGCAGCGACTCGGTGAACAGCCCCAGGCCGTGATCGATGACGACGCAGTTGCCTTCGAAGTAGAGATGCCGCGCCAGCACCACTATGCCGCTGTTGCTGGCCCGCACCGGCGTCCCCGTCGCGGCGCGGAAGTCGGCGCCACGGTGAATGCTGGCAAGCTTCCCGTTGAACATGCGCCGCGTGCCGAAGCTGTCGGTAGCCTCGGCCCGCACCGGCGCGCGGAAATCGCCGCTCCACAGCGGCTCCGGCGCGCTCGACGCAAACACCGTCGCCTTCAGCTTGCTCTCTTCCTCGATCTCCTTCAGCGCTTCCGGCGGCGGCTGCACAAACTTCGGCGCCACATTCAGTGAGCTAGTCCGGTAGTGCGCGGCGTGGATAAACACGCTCCGGCTCAGGTCGTCGCTATGGCCGTTTACGTTCCAGGTCACGTGCAGCGTGGACTCCCCCACCGGCGCTTCCACGTCCACTCCGGCCAGCGCAACCCACGCCGATCCGCACCGGAAAAACTGAATCTTGCGGCCCAGCCACTCGCCTTCGACGGATCCCTCGCCCATTGCATCCACCCGCACCAACTCCGGCGAGCCAGCCACAACCTCCTGTGGAGTCAGACTCACGGCCTGCAACGGCGCGCTCCGCACGTGCGCTGGCGCCGCCGCCGAGGCCGCAGCCAGCAGCAACGCCATGAAAAATCGGCCAAAGCGGGTCATGCGTTCAGCATACCGGCTCCCGACATGAGGCTGACAAAAACGAAGAGCTTTGGTCCGGTTCAACCGCTGGGCCCGCCGATTCGGAACAAGCTCGACAAGTTTCTCTTGAGCGGGATGTAAGCGCGGTTGTAACCTGCGACGTGTCGGACCGGTCTGAGAGGATATGAAGCGATACTTCCCCGCGCAGTTTCTTCCTGCCGCCATCCTTGGCGTGATCCTGACGTGGCCGGTCCTCTCCACGGGCCAGGCGGCCAAGCCCGACTCCAGCCCGGCGCACGCCACGCCCGTGCTGGTGGAGCTCTTCACCTCTGAAGGCTGCTCTGACTGCCCGCCCGCCGACAACCTGCTGGCCCGCCTCGATGCCGAACAGCCCATCGCCGGCGTCCACATCATCGTTCTCAGCGAACACGTCACTTACTGGAACCATGACGGCTGGACCGATCCCTTCTCGATGCCGGAGATGGACGAGCGGCAGAACGACTATGTTGCGCACTTCCATCTCACTTCGAGCTATACGCCGCAGGCGGTCATTGACGGCGCCGAGCAGGTGGTGGGCAACGATACCAAGCGCCTGCTGCAGGCGGTCGAGCATGAGTCCGCGCAGCCCAGCCAGCCACTATCGATTACGCAGGCCGCCCTGAACAAAGGTTCCGTGCATTTCACGGTGTTGGCGCCGGCGAGCCAGGGTGAGCACCTGTATGCGGCCGTGGCGCAGGATGTGTCCCGTTCTCAAGTCGCCAGGGGCGAGAATGCCGGCCGCACCCTGCATCATGTGGCCGTCGTGCGCGAGCTGAAGGAGTTCCGGTCTAAATTTGCCGATGGGCATGAAATCGGCATTTCCACTGGCGACCTCGATCGCCATCCCGGCGCCGGGGCTGTCCGGCTGGTTGTCTTTCTCGCGGACCCGCACAGCGGCCGTGTAGCAGGCGCGGCGGAGCAGAAGTTGACGAACCAGTGAAGCGCATGCCCGGGCGATACGCCCCGAGGTCGGGCATCCTTACTAGCTCGCGCGAGGATGGGCCGCCTTCCATTTTTTCAGGCGTTCCTGAACTGCCGCAAGCTCATTCACGGTGAGGCGCGTGCCCACGTTCTGCCGGTTCTGGACGTAGCGGTCCTTATTGGGCGTATCTGCTGAGGCAGCCAGGTCAAACCAGAAGTAAGCGTCCTCGTCGCTCTGCGGCACGCCCTGGCCGAGCGTGAACAGCATGGCGAGCGTTCCCTGCGCACCGGGATCGCCCTGATCTGCGGCTTTCTGGTACCACTCCGCAGCCTTGGTTATGTCCCGCTCAACGCCGCGGCCGTAACTGTAAGCTTCGGCGACGTGAATTTCGCCGGAGATGTTGCTCTGCTGCGCAGCTTTTTCGTACCAGGCAAAGGCCTGCTTCCACTCGTCGTCTGCTTCATTGCGGTCTGATATGGCTCCCGCCGCGTGCGCGTATTGTTCGCCCACGGTCACCTGCGCCGCCGCATCCCCGCCGTTTGCCTTGCTCAGCAGCGCGGAATCGATGGACGGCGCCTGGGCTGCGGCGAACACCGAAAGAAAAACCGAGACTGCAAAATAAAAAGGAAGCCGGCTTTGCATAAGCGTGTGCGGCTCATGGCCGCTGCTTCTCCAGTGTACCCACCTGCCCGGCCGTAAGCGAACGCTTGGCCGTCCTGCGTCCCCCAAAAAACTTCCACCAAATCTCTGACGCCGCAAAACCGGCTAGAATTCTTGCATGACCGATCGCATGTCGCTTTCCCTCGCCCAAGCCGATCCCGACATTGCCGCAGCCATTGAGCACGAGCGGCTCCGCCAGCACGAAGGACTGGAGATGATCGCCAGCGAAAACTTCGTCTCTGAAGCGGTGCTGGAAGCCGCGGGCTCAGTGTTCACCAATAAGTACGCGGAAGGTTATCCCGGCCGGCGTTACTACGGTGGATGCGAATTCTCCGACGTGGTGGAGAACCTGGCGCGTGATCGCGCCCTCCAGATCTTCGGCGCCGAGCACGCCAACGTGCAGCCGCATTCGGGGTCGCAGGCCAATGCCTCTGCCTACGCGGCCGTGCTGCAGCCGGGCGATACCATCCTCGGCCTCGACCTGGCTCATGGCGGCCACCTTACCCACGGCCACAAGCTCAGCTTCAGCGGCAAGCTCTATCGCCCCACGTTCTATGGAGTACGCCGCGATACCGAATTGATCGATTACGACGAGCTTGAGGCTATTGCTGTCCGGGAAAAGCCGAAAGTCATCATTGGCGGAGGCAGCGCGTATCCGCGCCTGTGGGATTTCGCGCGCATGCGCCAGATTGCCGACAAGGTCGGCGCGGTGTACATCTTCGACATGGCGCACATCGCTGGCCTGGTGGCGGGAGGCGTGCACCCGTCGCCTGTTCCCCACGCGCACATCACCACCACCACCACCCACAAGACGCTGCGCGGCCCACGCGCCGGCCTCATCCTGTGCTCAAAAGACCTTGCCGCCGCAGTAGATAAATCCGTGTTCCCGGGCCAGCAAGGCGGCCCGCTGGTGCACATTATCGCTGCCAAGGCAGTTGCGTTCGCTGAGGTGCTGCGTCCGGAATTCCGAAACTACGCCGCGCAGATAGTCGCCAACGCCAAAGTGCTGGCCGAAGAGCTCCAGGCCGCCGGTTTCCGCATCATCTCCGGCGGAACCGACAATCACCTGATGCTGGTGGATGTCTTCGCCAAGGGCATCCTCGGGTCTGAGGCGGAACTGGCTTTAGGCAAAGCCGGCATCACCGTGAACAAGAACGCCATCCCCTTCGATACCAATCCCCCGCTCAAACCATCCGGCATTCGCGTGGGCACCCCGGCCTTGACCACTCGTGGCATGAAAGAAGCGGAGATGCGCCACATCGCCCGCTGGATCGCTTATGCCCTCGCGAATCGCAACGACGATGCCGTGCTCCATCGCATCCGCGGCGAAGTGGCCGAACTGGCAGATCGGTTCCCGCTCTACGCATGGCGGCGTCAACCCGTGGCTGCCGGCGTGTAACTGGAGGATGTTAGATTCGGCCGGAAAACCGCTTCCGCAGCCCGACCTCAAGTCGTTCTCTGACACTTCTCTGCCCTTCCGGAAGAGTTTTTCCGCACCGCGTAAAGCGCAATGCGGGCGTCAGTCCTTTGTTCCGTAAACTTCCGGATCATGCCGTTCCATGAAGCTCTCCGGATGAGCAAGCTCCGTGAAGCCAAATCTCCCGTACAGCCCGTGGGCATCTCCAGTTACCAGGATCCAGCGCCGCAGATTCTGGAGGCAGGGATGCGTACATATGCATTCCATCAGCCACTTGGATAAGCCCCGGCCGCGAAATCCCGGCAAAACAAAAACGTCACCGAGATATGCGATGGTCGCGAAGTCGGAGATAACGCGCGCAAATCCGATCTGCTCTCGCGCTTGAAACAAACCGAAGCAGAGCGAGTTCTGGATTGATTTTTCCAGGGTCAGGCGGGGGATGCCTCTGGCCCAGTAAGATTGCCGGGCCAAGAAGTCGTGGACCATCTCAATGTCCAACTGTTTCCTGTCGGTAGTTACCAGATACTCTCTTCCTTCAATTGTCCGCCGCCATGATTCGCATTCCCTCATCCGCCTCAGCTCCTCCATCGCCAGGAAATCTCATTATGCCGCTGTGTCCTTTCCCGCCTTCGATCTTTTAAGCAATCGTTCTCTTGCAGTAATTCTCCGTGGTCTTTGCGGCGCCTGGACCCTTTGCTGCCCACGCTTTCGTAACTTACGGAATTCGCCAACCGCTTACTTACTGAGTTATTCTTATTCGTATGACGATTGAATCGATACTCTCCGAAATCGATGCTGAAATCGCGCGGCTGACACAAGTGCGGAAGCTAATCGCCGGCGCAGATTCCAGGACTGTCCCCACCCGTAAGGCCGCAACCACCCGACCGAAAGCGCACAAAGCGCGCAAGCTCAGCGCCGATGCACGCAAACGCATCGCAGACGCGCAGCGCCGGCGTTGGGCAGCGCAGCGGGCCAAGAGCAAGAAAGAAGCCGCGTAAATCTTATCTTTCCAGCAGCGCCTTCAAACCAGCGGAGAAATCGGCGCGGGTTCCACAGCCGCTCTGGCGGAGCGAAATCCTGTACCTTGCAGCTCAGTTGCAGTCTTGCCAGGTCACCAGGTTTCGACCGCCAGAATATTCGGCGGCCCGGGATGCCCTTCGATCACCTGCGTCTCAATCACTGCTTCCAGGTTCTTATCGGCCCAGTCGGGCGACGCCCGCGCGATCAGCGAATTCAGATATTCGGGGTTGTACAGGATCTCTCCCGCTGCTTCCGTGCCTTCTTCTGAGATACCTGCGGCGATGATTACGGGCTGCCCTGTTGTGTGGTCGTGGATCCGCGCCACAATTGCATAGTCGCGGGAGAGCTTCTCATAGGGAAGGTCCCATGCCGTTGCCCACGATGTCTTGCTGGGACTATTGCGGTCCACCAGCGAAGCCACGCCGTCCTTCGACTCAAACCCAAAGCGCAGTTTCTGAGTCACCCGCAGGGTCCAGATATTATCGAAGGCGCCGATCAGCACCACCGGCCCTTCGCGCAACTGGGCGAAAGTGGCCTCGGAGGCGGGTACCACCCGGAAGGCCTTGTGTAGCGAGGCCAGCGCCGCCACAGTGCGCGTCAAAGTGATCACGTCCGCAAGGGCCAGGTTCCCGGAGTAATGCAGACGGAAGTAGAGCGGCTCCGGCTTTGACCCTGTGGCCGGAGTATCAAACGAGTTGATCGACCCGACATCGATGTTCTTGGCGGGCTCGCCAAGGCAGAATGTAGTCGGATTGACGCTGTCGGTTACCGGTGCCCAGAAGAGTTCCATGTTCGACGGCGGCGGCGGCGGCGGATCGGTATGGAGACGCCATCCGGCCATCAGTCCGACAGCGGCTGCCAGAATCACCATGAATCCCGCCCCGCCGGCCAGGGCCCAGCGCAGGCGCCACAGCCGGCTCCAGCCGGAAAAGTCGGGTGCCCCTGTTTGGGGCGCCCTTTCCGCGGCAATCTCCTGCAAAGCTAGATCCGGCGCCCGCTCCGGCTCACGAAACAGGGGCACATACGACCCGGTGGGAAGCTCAATCACCAGCTGGCCACGGTGGGCCGGCTCGTAATAGTACTGGGTCAGACGCTTGCGCACCTCGCCCGCCGTAATCCGCACAACGGGGTCAGCGTTGGTGTCGTAGGCCGGCACCTTGCCAAATACCTCAACTCCGATGCTCCGCTCTTTCAATTCGCCGGCGTGTCCCAGCAGAGTTCGCTCCACCGTATACGCCAGCAGCGCCGGGTACCGCTTGCTGTTGGCAAACAGAGGATGAGCAACCAGCCGGTTCAACTGCTCGCGGATTCGGGCAGCATCGGTCATCGGAGTAATCTCCAGGAGTTCCATCACCGTCCTCTGCCCACTGTCCATTTCCTGCCCCTTGTGTCCCCGCAAACTTGGATTTCGCCCGGGATTTTGCCGACGCCGATTCCACGCCAGAGGCGCGTGTCCGTTTCAGATCGCGCGGCCGGATTCCGTATCCAACATATGCGGCCCTGTATTACTATGTATCGCGTATGATACTGGGGCGTAATTTACTTGTCCAGAGTTAATTAAATATATTATTTTCAATCGGTTGCTATTGTTTCTCCAATTACTACCCGATGAAACCTTTCTGTGCGCGGGAGGAAACCCCATAATGGCATCCGGTCCAGAAGATGAGCCTAAAGCATTGGTGTGCGGTGCGGATACCGCTCCCGTTCTCCATGCCCTAAGCGCATTTTCTTGTGATTGCGGCTCCTCGCCCCTCGTTTGCCAGACCTGGATCAATCCAGGCAGGACTCACCGAGGGGCGCTTTTTTCCCTCCTCATGCCGCCGCCCGGATCGAAGCACAGCTTCCTCAAAATCCGTTAGCCCGGCGCCAGACCAGAAGGAATTTTCAGCCTAATTCAGCGCCCGATCGAGATGGACGTATCCCCCATCGACAACCACATGCTGGCCCGTCGTGTGCCCGGATTGGGTGGGAGAGAGGAGAAACACCACGGCTGCCGCTATCTCGGTGTCCATCGTCATGCGATGTCCGAGCGGAATCCTGGCCGTGATCTCGCGCAGGCTGCCCTCCGGATCGCCCGTGGCATCCAGCAGCCGGCGATAGAGCGGAGTCATCACCTCGGCCGGAATCACCGCGTTTACCCTCACCCCGTGCGAAACCAGTTCGGCCGCCCATTCGCGGGTCAGCGCAAGCTGCGCTCCCTTGCTGGCGGCGTAGGCCGATGAACCGCCTTGCCCGGTGAATGCCACTTTCGAGCTGATATTTACGATTGCACCGCGCGATTCCTTGAGAGCCGGGAGCGCGTAATGCGCCAGCGCGTAGTAGTGGACCAGGTTCCGATGCAGACTGGCCACGAACTCCTCTACCGACCCCGATTCCAGCCCGATGCGGTCATTCACCCCGGCATTATTCACCAGCCCGAAAATGCCGCCAAAGCGGGCTTCCACATCGGCAACAACCTCGCGGCAGCGGCCTGCGTCTTCAAGTTGCGCCTCAAGGAAAGCACAGTCCGCGCCCGAGCTTTCCATTTCAGCCAGAAATTCCTGCACATTTTCACTTCGCCGCCCCACCACCACCGTCCGAGCGCCTTCCGCCAGGCAGGCTCGCGTTATGGCCGCGCCAATTCCCGCGCCTCCACCGGTGACGATGATGACCTTGTCCTTCAGTCCGAGATCCATGCTGATTTTGCAGCCTCTCCTGGTACGGAATCCAAGCCGGCTAAAGTGTCTGACTGCCGCACAACGCCCTACGGGATCAGGAATGCCCCGGGAATGCCCTCGTCGAATGTTGCCAGCGTAACGGATTGGGCCGCCGCCAATTGAAGAAGGTGCCCGTCTGTTACCTGCTTTGGGGAGCGCACCCAAGAGGGCAAACGCGCGATGTCCTGGTCATCAGAGATGAACTTAAGCGCGAATTCGCTTCCTGATTTGAGCGACAGGAGGACCGATCTTGCCTGCTCGACTGTAATTCCATATTTGCTGTTTGAACTCAGGCCCCGGACGAATCCTGTTTCCGTAATCGAGCAAGTTGCGACGGTTAAAGGACGCTGAGAACCCATCCAGGTTGCCAATCGATTACTGAACTCGTGCTGCAGGAATCCCAGCGCAATTAACGCGTTCACATCGAAAAGGAAGGTCATGGCAAATCTGAAAGAATCTCCTCGACCTCACGGCTCGTGAGAACGGGAGCATCATCTCCGGCAGACAACACGGGAAGACCGGAAACTGGATGTGTGACGATCTTTGCGCTTGCCCGGTGTCGCCGATGCGGTATCAGGACAACACGCTCCCCCTCAATTCTGGCTTCCAGCGCATCGCCCGGGCGCAACCCCAAGCGCTCCCGGATCTGCTCCGGAAGTACGACCTGGCCCTTGGTTGACAGCTTCGTCCGCATAGTAAGACCATCTTACCGCCGGCCAGCCCGCAGAGCCAGCAACACCCGTCCACCGAGCAGCCACCTACCGCAGCCCCGCCATCACCAGCATTCGCGGCACCGTCATCTCCTCAATCGCGGAGCGGACGCCCTCGCGGCCCATCCCCGAGTCCTTTTCTCCGCCGTACGGCATTGGATCCAGCCGCCAGCTCGGCGTGTCGCCCACGATCACGCTGCCCACCTCGAGCTCCCGGAACGCGGTCAAAATCCGGCCCGCATCCCTGGTCAGCAATCCTGCCTGCAAACCGTAGCGCGAGTGATTCACCGCCGCCAGCGCCTCTTCGAAGTCCTCATACGGCTCGATGGTCACAACCGGACCAAAGACCTCTTCGTCGCGGATCTTCATTCCCGGCTTGGTTCCGGTCAAAATCGTCGGATGCACAATGGAGCCCTGGCGCTCGCCGCCGGCAACTAGTTTGGCGCCGCCGGCAATCGCCTCCTTGATCCAGCTCTCCACGCGTTCTGCCTCGGCGGCGCGGATAAGCGGCCCCACATCGGTGGCCTCATCCGCGGGATTGCCCACCACCAGCTTAGTGGCGCATTCCACCACCTTCCACAGATAGGTCTGAAACACGCTTCGATCCACAAACACTCGCTGCACGCTGATGCACGACTGGCCGGCATAGCCGAATGCGGCGTGCGCCGTACGCAGCGCGGCATCGTCCAGGTCGGTCCAATCGCCGTGCACAATCAGGGCGGAATTCGATCCCAGTTCCAGCACCATGCGCTTGCGGCTGGAGTGCGCCTTGATCTCCCAGCCCACACGCGACGATCCGGTAAACGATACCAGCTTGATGCGGTCTTCCTTTTCCACCATCCACGCCGTATCGGCGTTGGAGAGCGGCAAAACCGCGATCGCCTCCTGCGGCCAGCCAGCTTTCAGTACGATTTCCCCCAGCGCCAGCGCCGTAAACGGCGTCTGCGGCGCCGGCTTCAGGATGATGGGGCAGCCTGCAGCCATAGCCGGCGCCAGTTTATGGGCCACCAGGTTCAGCGGGAAGTTAAACGGCGTGATGGCCAGCACCGGCCCCACCGGAAACCGCTGCACCAGGCCCCAGCGTCCTTCGTTGCCTTCGGTCAGGTCCAGGGGAATGGTCTCGCCGCCCAGCCGCGTCACCTCTTCGGCCGCAGTCTTGAAGGTGAGAATAGCCCGCTCCACCTCAGCCCGCGCCAGCCGCAACGGCTTGCCCGCCTCGGCCACAATCAGCTGCACAAACCGGTCTTTCTGCTCGATCAGCGCGGCGGTGGTGTCTTCCAGGATCTCCTTGCGTTTCCAGCGCGGCAGCGCGCGGGTGCGCCGGATGGCTGCCACCGCGTGATTCACCGCCTGCCGCGCATCGGCGCGCGTCGCCAGCGTCACCCGGCCCACCAATCCGTTGTCCCAGGGCGAGCGCACTTCCAGCGCTTCGCCCTCTTCCCATTCCTTGCCGCACAGCAGAAATCCCGTCTGCGCTCCCGGACGCATTTTCATATTAAGGTGGCTCCCGTTCCCTTACTCACCTCCGATGGTAAATCGGCAACTCTGTCCGAGCCCAATCACTCGTTGCCGCCAGTGGGACGGGCGTTCCATTTGCGAACTGTGTCCGATCTCAGATCAAGAAACAAAATGCGCGGCGCCAGGGATTCAGCCCTGTGCCGCGCATCGTCAAGCGATACTCTTCCCTGTTCTCAGTTCCCCGCTTCCAGGTGAAAGATCGGGGCGTCCGGGAATCGACGAACCTTATTCGTCGAGCGAAAATCCGTCCCGGCGATTCTGTTGATAGCACGAGTCCGTCTCGGCATTGCAGAACTGCTTCTCCTTGCCGTAGCTGATCACTCGGATTCGCGCCACCGGAACCCCGGCATTCACCAGCGCCGTTTTGGCGGACTCGGCACGGTTCTGTCCCAGCGCCATGTTGTACTCGTCGGATCCGCGCTCGTCGCAGTAGCCACCAATCACAACCTTGATATCCGGATGGCTCTGGAGGAATGAGGCGTCATGCGCCAGAGTGCCCTCATCGTCGCTGCGAATGCTGTACTTGTCGTAGTCGAAAAAGACCGGACGGACGTTCTGCCGAAACATTTCTTCTTCGCTGATAGTGTTGGCCGGCGCGGCTGCTGGCGGCGGAGACGTCACCGTGACCGACGCGCTGGCATCCGCCGATCCGCCCGGCCCGGTGGCCGTCAAATTGTAGGTGGTTGAGCTGCCCGGAGTCATAGTCCGGGAACCGGATGCGGAAACTGTCCCCAACCCGCTGATGGTGGCGTTGGAGGCATTGGTTGTGTTCCAGGTCAGCACGACCGTGTCACCGGAGGTGACCGCGGAAGGCGTTGCGGAGATTTGTGCGGTGGGGGTGGGTGCGGCGGGCGGAGCGGTGGCCGGAGCTTTCGCAACAACTTTGTGCTTGCATCCCGCAACCGCAACCATGGCAACAAATACTGCTGAGATCAGCAGAAACTTCATTTTGTTCAACGGGTTACTCCTTCATGGAAATGCTCGGATTCTCTCCGACGGCGCTATACTCAACATCCGCGGCTCGCCCGAAAGCAAGCCGCGGAAGGCCTCAGCGGATCAGGCCCCGATCCTCTTCCACCGCCAGGATCAACAGCGCACCAGTCCCATTTGGCCTAAGGAAACCTCGCCGCAAATTCTGGCGCGCCCACCTTGCAATTCAGCCCACCCGGGAGAATCCTGCTATGAAACGATATTCTCAATGACATCACCCTTCCGGCGCTGTTCCGTTTGGAACATAACTTTCGGGGGATGCCGGCATGGCGCCGGGCGAATCGGCTCTTAGGACTTTTCAACTATGGAATTCGAGGCAACAACGCAGAAGGCGGCTGGAGCGTTTGACGTAAATACGTTTCTGCGCACAGCAGGGCCCTCGCGCGTCCTCATCCACAGGGATAAGGACACATTCTTCTTCTCCCAGGGCGATCCGGCAGACAGCATCTTTTATCTCCACAAGGGCCGCGTCAAAATCTCCGTCGTCTCGCCATCGGGCCGCGAAGCCACCATTCGACTCGTCTCCGCCGGCGAGTTCTTCGGGGAGCGAGCCATGGCCCAACCGCCCGTCCTCCGCGTCACCACCGCAACCGCCATTACCGCCTGCACGGCTCTCTCCATCGCTCGTCCCGAATTCCTCCGCGTCATGCGCGAAGAACAATCCTTCTCCTATCTCTTCTCCCAATTTCTGCTCGCCAACAGCCTGCGCACCCAGGCCGACCTGGTGGACCAGCTCTTCAATCGCGCGGAAAAACGCCTCGCCCGCCTGCTCCTCACTCTCGCCGAGCATGGCCATCCCGGCGAAGAGGCGCCGCAGTTGGCGCCCATCAGCCAGGAAGCTCTCGCCAGCATGATCGGCAGCACCCGCCCCCGAGTGAACACCTTCATGACCCGCTTCCGCAAGCTCGGCTTTATTGAGTACAACAGCCGCATCCGCGTCAATAAATCGCTGCTGACAGTCTTCCTCCGCGACTGAAACGTTCACCTTTCACTTTTTCACCTTTCACTTTTCACTTTTTCACCCTTCACTTTTTCACTTCCTCACCTTCCACCTTTCACCTGACTCCTGTACCCTGACCCCTGACATGGCGCATCCCAGCCGCACACGCAAGCCTCTCTTCGACACCGACGAAGCTCTCGCCCACCTCCGCTCGCGCGACGCCAAACTCGGCGCCCTCATCGATCGCGTCGGCTCCTTCAACCTGCGCCTCGATTCCTCGCCTGAGCCCTTCGAGTCGCTGCTCGAATCCATCCTCTACCAGCAGCTCAATGGCAAAGCCGCCGCCACCATCCACGCCCGAGTCTGCCAGCTCTTTGGCGGCATTTGTACGCCGCAGTCCATGGTCGATATTCCCGAAGAACGACTTCGCGGCGCCGGCGTTTCCGGCAACAAGATCAAGGCTCTCAAAGATCTCGCCGCCAAAACGCTGGACGGCACCGTCCCCTCGCACGCCGCCATCAAGAAAATGTCCGACGCCGACATCGTCGAACGCCTCACTGAGGTCCGCGGCATCGGCTCCTGGACCGTCGAGATGCTGCTCATCTTCCGCATGGGCCGCCCTGACGTCCTGCCCGTCACCGACTACGGCGTGCGCAAAGGCTTCGCCCTCACCTTTCAGCGCCTGCCCAAATCGCGCCCCATTGAAGCCGCCGACCTGCCCAAGCCCGACGTGGTCTTCCGCCGCGGTGAGCGCTGGCGGCCCTTCCGTTCCGTGGCTAGCTGGTACTTGTGGCGCGCCTGTGACCTGGCCCGCGCCACACCCGCCAGCCGGAAGAGCCTAAAATAGCGTTTGCTTCGCATCCAAGTTGAGAGCGAACGGAAACCCTATGCCCCCAGCGAGTAAGCGCTTCGTCTGCATTCACGGCCACTTTTACCAGCCCCCGCGCGAGAACCCCTGGCTTGAAACCGTCGAGACCCAGGACTCCGCCGCGCCCTACCACGACTGGAACGAACGCGTTTGCGCCGAGTGCTACGCCACCAATGGCGCCGCGCGCATCGTCAACTCCAAAAACAAGATCATCCGCATCGTCAACAACTACGCGCGTATCAGCTTCAATTTCGGCCCTACGCTCCTCAGCTGGCTCAAGGAAAACGCGCCCCGCACCTATCGCATGATCCTCGACGGCGAACGACGCAGTCGCAAAAACTTCAGGGGCCACAGCTCCGCCATGGCGCAGGTTTACAACCACATCATCATGCCCCTCGCCAACACTCGCGACCGCATCACCCAGATCCGCTGGGGCATCGCCGATTACCAGCAACACTACGGCATCCCGCCGGAGGGCATGTGGCTGGCTGAAACCGCCGCCGACACCGAAACCCTGGAGCTGCTTGCCAATCACGGCATCAAGTTCACCGTCCTGGCTCCGCATCAGTGCAAGGCCATCCGCCCGCTCAAGGACGGCGGCGACTGGATGCGCACGCTTAACTCCACCGTCGACACCACTCGCCCTTACCGGATGCGCTTTGACTCTGGCGTCTCGATTGCCATCTTCTTTTACAATGGCCCCATCTCGCGCGCCATAGCTTTTGAGGGGCTGCTCAACTCCGGCGAGAGCCTGGTTGCGAGGCTCACCGGGGGGTTCCGCGACAGTGCCAATCCGCAGTTGGTCCATGTCGCTACCGACGGCGAATCTTACGGCCATCACCACAAGCACGGCGAGATGGCCCTGGCATGGTCGTTGCGTTTGCTCGAAAACGACAAGTCCGTCAAGCTCACCAATTACGGCAGCTTCCTCTCCCAGTTCCCGCCCGAATACGAGTGCCAGGTCGAAGACAACACCTCCTGGAGCTGCGCCCACGGCGTGGAGCGCTGGCGCTCCAACTGCGGCTGCAACGGCGGCCGCGCAGGCTGGAACCAGCTCTGGCGCGCGCCCCTGCGCCAGGCCCTCAACGATTTGCGCGACGCGCTGATCCCCCTCACCGAGCGCGAAGGCAGCCGTCTCTTCCGCGATGTCTGGGCCGCCCGCGACGCCTACGTCGACGTGGTCCTCGACCGCACGCCGGAAACCGTCGAAAGTTTCCTGCGCAACCACTCCAGCCACATTCTCGACGCCGCCGAGCGCATTCGCGCCCTCGAGCTGATGGAGATGCAGCGCCACGCCCAGCTCATGTACACAAGCTGCGGCTGGTTCTTTGACGATATCTCCGGCATCGAGACCGTCCAGGTGATCGCCTACGCCGCGCGCGTTCTCCAGCTCGCTGCGTTCCTCTTTGGCAGCGACGGCGCAGCCCTGGAGCCGGTGTTCGTCGAACGCCTGGCGGATGCCAAATCCAACGAGCCCAAAGCGGGCGACGGCGCCCGCATCTATAAGGAGAAGATCGGCACTCTCCAGCTCAGCCTCGAACAGGTGGCCGCGCATTACGCCATCAGTTCCATTTTTTCGTCGTTCACTGAGGACACAGAGCTCTTCTGCTTCCGCGTCCGCCGCCTCTCGTACGACATCTTCACCTCCGGCCGCGGCCGCCTCGCCCTCGGCCGCGTGTTGGTTTCAAGCAACATCACGGAAAACCAGCGCACCTTCAGCTTCGCCGTCCTTCACTTCGGCGACCAGAACATAACCGCCGCGGTCAAGCCCTACTCCGACGAAGATGCCCGCGGCTTTGAGAGCTTCATGACCGAGACCTCCAGCCACGTTCTCCGCGCCGACTTCCCTGAGGTCATCCGCCTCCTCGACCGCTATTACGGCCACGTCGACTACTCCCTCACCTCGCTCTTTACCGACGAGCAGCGCCGCATCATCCAGATCATCCTCAACTCCACCCTCTGGAACATCGAGAGCTCGCTCACCACCATCTACGAAGATCACGCCAGCCTGCTCCACTATCTTTCCCAGGCCGGCCTGCCCAAGCCTCCCGCGCTCGCACTGGCCGCGGGCTTCGCCATCAACGCCGGCATCCGCCGCGCCCTCGATGGCGACCCCATCGACCAGGCCCAGCTCCGCTCATTTCTCACCCTGGCCAAAGCCGACGAAGTGCAGCTGGAAATCGCCACCCTCTCCTACATCGCCGACCAGCGCATGAAGCGCGCCATGATCGAGCTGCAAATGTCTTCGGGCTCCCTTGAAATGCTCGACCGCGCCCTCTCTCTCGCCCGCATCTTCTCTGAGCTACCCTTCGATCTCAACCTCTGGCAAGCCCAGAACATCTGGTACGAAATCCTGCGCACCTCCAGCTACGCCCTAACCGCGCAGGCCGCCGAAGAACGCCCCCAATGGGATAAGGATTTCTCCGACCTAGGACGGCTCCTGTCCATCGACACCACCGCCATAACTGCGCAGGAAGCCGCCGCCGTCACCACCGGCGATTAGCAGCGTCCGATCCTCGGGATCCAGGGCAGATCCCGGTAGAAGGGCAGAAACGCGTCAGGGCGGGACTTCAGTCCCGCCGATAACCACCAACAAAAGATTTGGGCTTTAGCCCCTGAGATTTTCTGCAGCCTGTTAAACCCGGTCCAGCTCCGCAAACATCTCGCTCAGCGAAACGCAGATCGGCGTTCCCGGAACGGTCAGCTCTCCGCTATGAACCTCTTCAAGCGCGGTCCCGGTATAGCGGTACACAATACGCGGCTCGGGGTCGATCACCCAGATGTGTTCCACTCCAAAGCTCCGATACTCTGAGGCTTTCGCTTGCATCGCTCGCACGGAATCCTCTGGCGAAAGAATCTCAATCGCAACTAGCGGCGCCTGGGTTACGTAGCGCTCAAACCTGTCGCCGGCACGCATCACCAGCACATCCGGCACTCTGAAGCGCCTTGCCTCGGTCTGAGTACGTAACTCGGGAAAAACCTCGACTCCCCACTCCGCGCGCTTTATTGCGAAAAGGACGGTCAGATATCGCTGAATGATGGAGTGCTCTTTCTCGCCCAAGTTCCGCTCCTCAATCCGCCCATCCACAAATTCGCGGTCGGGGCTCCAGCTTGTGCGCAGGTATTCCCGAACGGTCCAGAGTTCTTCCGAACTGGGCAAGGTCGCCATAAGCCTGATTATCGTCCCAATTTCACCGATTCGCCACCAAACATGAGGCGTCTTTCCGGAACACGTCCGCCCCCTGGCGATCGACTGCGCCAATCCCGCCCATGCCGTACAATCCACTTGAGCCGCCATGCCCGTCAAAGCGCTCTATCCCGGCACCTTCGACCCACCCACCAATGGCCACGTGGACCTGATCCAGCGCGGCGCGCGCCTCTTCGATCACCTCGTGATCTCCGTTCTCAATAACCGCGGCAAAAATCCCCTCTTTTCGGTCTCGGAACGCGTGGAAATGCTTCAGGAAGCCACCCGCGCCATGAGCAATGTTTCGGTGGCCACTTTCGACGGCCTCATGGTCGAATTCGCGCGGCTCCAGGGCGCATCGGCGGTCTTGCGTGGCATCCGCGCCATCTCCGACTACGAGTACGAGTTCCAGATGGCGCTCATGAACCGCCGCCTCGCGCCCGACATCGAAACCGTCTTCCTCCAGCCCGCCGGCCGCTACTCGTTTGTCAGTTCGCGCATGCTCAAAGAGGTCTTTTCCCTCGGCGGCGACGTCACCGGCCTGGTTCCACCCAACGTCCTCAAACGCCTCCGCAGCCGCATGACCGGGCCGTGAGAAATGCACCAGAGACGGTGCAAATTTCATATCAACATATCATGATACGACGGTAGAGTGCATATACATTATTTTATGCAGAAATCAACATATCATGATGTGTTGATGTGAAAAATGGACAATCTGAGGTTACCCGATGAAAGCACTGGTAAAGAGCAAAAGCGAACGCGGCCTGTGGCTGGAAGAAATCCCGGAACCCACTATCGGAATCAACGACGTCCTGATCCGGGTGCAAAAGACGGGCATCTGCGGCACCGACGTCCATATTTACCAGTGGGACGAGTGGGCGCAGAAGACGATCCGAGTTCCCATGGCAATCGGGCATGAATTCGTGGGCGAAATCGTTCAGGTGGGTTCGAACGTCAACGATTTCCATCCCGGAGACCTGGTCAGCGGCGAGGGGCACGTGACCTGTGGCCGCTGCCGCAACTGCCTGGCGGGCCGGCGGCACCTTTGCGCGCAGACCCTGGGGCTGGGAGTCGACCGCCCCGGCGCATTTGCGGAGTTGGTCGCGCTGCCCATGTCCAACATCTGGCGCCACCATGCCGGGATCGACAAGGAAGTGGCCGCCATCTTCGATCCGTTCGGTAACGCCGTGCATACCGCGCTTTCGTTCCCGGTCACGGGCGAGGACGTTCTCATCACCGGCGCCGGCCCCATCGGCCTCATGACCATTCCGGTGGTGCGCCACGCCGGCGCGCGGCACGTCGTCATCACCGACATGAATCCGTTCCGGCTGGACCTGGCCCGGCGCATGGGGGCAACCCTGGCCGTCAATCCGAATGAGACCCCACTGGCTGAAGTCCAGAAGCAGTTGCGCATGGCGGAGGGTTTCGACGTGGGCCTGGAGATGTCAGGCAATCCCATTGCGCTCCGCGAAATGATTGCCAACATGAGCCACGGTGGAAAGATCGCCCTGCTCGGAATTCCGGCGAAGGCATCCGAGATGGACTGGCGCCAGGTCATCTTCAACATGATTACGATCAAGGGCATCTATGGCCGCGAGATGTACGAGACGTGGTACAAGATGTCGGTGATGCTGGATTCGGGGGTGGACATTTCGCCGGTCATCACGCACCGGTTCGACCACAGCGAGTTCGAGAAGGGATTCGAGGTGATGATGACGGGGATGGCGGGCAAGGTCATTCTGGACTGGACGACCTGCGGCTGAAGCGAAGTATGCAGTCACGAATGTTCCACGTGGAACATTGATTCACAAATGTTCCACGTGGAACATTCATTAATGATTGTTTAGTTTCAGCTACTTACGCATGTATGCACAGCAGTTTTTGATGCACGTGTGATCCAAATCACATGTTAAATGGCCAAGACTGACGCCTAAGAGCGCAATTCCTTGAGCGTCCTTCGCTGAGAGACAGCGAAGAACGGGGGCAACCGCACGAACGACCTTCGCCTCCGTGGAACCAAGGCTGCGTGGTACAACGGTAGCCATGCGCGACTGCGGGAAGGGAATGCCGGGGGGCATCCGAAAGAAAATCGGTTTTTCCGCGGCTGTGCTGCTTTTGGCGGCGACCGGGGCAATAGCGCGGGCGCAAACGGCGGAGCAGGGCTGGCTGAAGTACACGGGCGGGCACGCGAATGCCGGAATCCCTCAGAATCTTCGGGCGCTGGGCAGCGGCGCTTTGGAACAATCCGCAGTTGAGGAGCTGAAGCGCGGGCTGGCCGGCATGGAAGGCACGCAAACTGGCGGCGGAGAGACCGTAGTTGGCACGCTCGATGAGGTGCGAAAGGCCTATCCGCTCCTAAAAGCTCCCGCGCACCTTGAGGCGCACGGATTCTGGCTGCGGCGGACGCTTTGGCGAGGACATCCGCTGGTTGTCGTCGCCGGATCAAACCCGCACGGCGCGTTGTTTGGGGCGTTCGATCTGCTGAGGCGGGTGGCGACCGGGGAGGATGTGTCGCGGCTGGACGCGGTTGACGCTCCCGCGATGGCGATCCGCTGGGTGGATGAGTGGGACAACGCGGATGGATCGATTGAGCGCGGATATGCGGGGCGATCGATCTTTTTTGACGCCGGCCACGTGCGCGAGGACCTTGCGCCGGTACACGAATATGCGCGGCTGCTGGCGTCCGTCGGCATCAACGGCTGCAACCTGAATAACGTGAACAATGCGGCTCCGTTCCTGGAGCCGGAGATGCTGAAAGGCATTGCGCGGATCGCCGACACCATGCGGCCGTACGGCGTGCGCGTGGCCTTGAGCGTGGATGTGGCCAGCCCGCAGAAGATTGGCGGATTGAAGACCTACGATCCGCTCGATCCGGCGGTGATTGCGTGGTGGAACAACAAGACAGACGAAATCTACAAGCTGATCCCCGATTTCTTCGGTTTCACAGTGAAAGCGGATTCGGAGGGCCAGCCCGGCCCGGCGAGCTACGGGCGATCGCCGGCCGATGCCGCCAACACGCTGGCCAGGGCGCTGGCCCCGCATGGAGGGGTGGTGCTCTACCGCGCGTTTGTGTACAACCACCACCTGGACTGGCGCGATGCGAAGGCGGACCGGGCGCGCGCGGCCTACGGCGTGTTTCATCCGCTGGACGGCAAGTTTGCGGACAACGTGATCATCCAGACCAAGGAGGGCCCGATCGACTTCCAGGCGCAGGAGCCGGTCTCGCCGCTGTTCAGTGGCCTTGAAAAGACCAACCAGGCGATGGAGGTCCAGATCACGCAGGAGTATCTGGGCCAGCAGCGGCACCTTGTGTACACCGCGCCGATGTGGCAATGGGTGCTGGATTTCGATCTGCGGGCTGAGAACCGGTCCACGCCGGTGAAGCAAATTCTTGCGGGCAAGACATTCAACCGGCCACTGGGCGGGATGGTCGGCGTGGCGGGCGTTGGGCAGGAGGCGTGGATGGGCGCGCCGCTCGCCAATGCCAATCTGTACGCGTTCGGGCGGCTTGCGTGGAATCCGAACCTGACGGCGCAGCAGATTGCCGAGGAGTGGACGCGGCAGACAATCGGCTCGGACCCGGTGGTGGTGAGCACGGTAACGAAGATGCTGATGCAGAGCTGGCCGGCGTATGTGGACTACACCGGGCCGTTGGGGATGCAGACGCTGACCGACATTACCGGCAGCCATTATGGGCCGAATATCGAGGCAAGCGAGAACAACGGCTGGGGGCAGTGGCACAGGGCGGACCACCTGGGCGTGGGGATGGACCGCACCGTGGCAACCGGGACGGGATTCGTGGGGCAGTATTGGCCGGAGGTGGCGAAGGTCTACGAGAACGCCTCGACCACGCCGGACAATTTGCTGACCTTCTTCCATCATGTTCCGTACACGTGGAAACTCCATGACGGCAAGACGGTGATCCAGTACATCTACGACAGCCACTACCAGGGCGCGGACGAGGCAGCGGAGCTGGGGCGGGAATGGACGACGCTGAAGGGAAAGATCGATCCGACGCTCTTTGACGATGAGGCAGCGCGGCTGCGATATCAGGCGGGACACGCGATGGTGTGGCGGGATGCGATTGTGCAGTATTTCCTGAAGCTGAGCGGAATTCCCGATGCGACGGGGCGCGCGGGGAATTATCCGAACCGGCTGGAGGCCGAATCGGCGCGGCTGACGCGGTACCAGGTGATTCACGTCAATCCGTGGGAAGATGCGTCGGGCGGTGAGGCGGCCACGTGCCCGTTGGCCGTGGAACACACGGCGGAGAACACCTGCATCGCCGAGTGGATACTATCCATCAAGCCGGGACGTTACCGGGTAGCGATCCAGTATTTCGACCTGCAGGGCGGGAATGCGCGGCTCCGGTTCACCGTGAACGGCCACGAGGAGGCAGCGTGGGTTGCGGATGCGAAGTTGCCGTCGTTCCGGCCGGATGGGGACAATTCAACGCGGTTCACCACTGGAGAGATTGAGCTGAAGCGGGGCGACATTCTGCGCGTGGAGGGTACGCCGGATGGACGCGATCCGGCGGCGGTGGATTATATCGAGCTGGAGCGATAACGGCGAGCGGCAATCATCCCTCCTAATCGGACTTAATCAGATTTTGATGAGTCTGCCGCGCTTGGGGCCGTACAGGCGAACGTGGGTCACCTTTGCGTTGATGCCGAACCGCAGTACGCACGGTCTCGGATATTGCCGCAATCTGGCCTCAATATCCTTCTTCCCTTTCGCGAGTCTCGCTCCCCACGCCGTGGCTCCGTCGGCGTTGTTGGCGAGGACGACCACCGAGATTCGGGCCCGTTGGATCTCAGGTGCCCAGCGCGTTTCAAGATCGGAGTCCGCCGTCAGCAGGGTGAGGTTGCGCTTTCCACAATCGGCGATGATCTGCGGATCCTTGATTCCGGTTTGTCCGCGATACATCGCCTTATGGGTAATTACGGGGTAACCCGCGTTGCGAAGAAATCCTGGCAACTTGGAGCTTCCAAGGTTCTCGTCCGCCAAGAAGGGTCTGCGACTACGCCGCGTATTCGGTGATCGCTTGCTCAATCGTGGAGCGGGTCAAGCCATAGTCCCTTATGAGATCTCGATAGCTCTCGCCAGCGTTCTTGCGTGCTGCAAGCACCGCCGCCATGACCCCTGTTCCTTTCACAACAGGCTTGCCCGAAGCGATGGTCGGATCAATGGTCAGAACTTTCGACCTCATCGGGTAAACCTGGATCGGCATCCCCAAATGGTCACGCTCGATGCGCTTCAAATAGGCGTCCAACACCTCTCGCATGGCAACCTGACCAAATTGAGTCGCATTGATCGTGCTTCCAAGGTGCCGGATAAAAATGTCTTTTCCGGACGTTTCAAACTCGTGGGTGAGCAGAGGATGTGGACTAAGGGGAAACTGTTCCCGAATATAGTCCAAGGCGCGGCGGACATTTGCCAGGGGGACGTTCCTTTCCCGAGTGGCTCTCAGAACGTGCGCTTCGGCGAGGTTGTAAAAGGACAACAGGCCCTTCTCCGGGTTTGCCGGGGTAATAACGGGGCAGAAGTGTATCCGTCGGCCAGTACGTGCCAAGGTGTATTGTTGCCCCCTGCACCACGCCTTCATTGTCGAGAGCGGGATGTGGAGATAGCGGGCGACGTCCTCAATGCTGTACTGCGGATGTTCGCGGACATCCCCGCCAGCCCGAATCAATCTTCGACGCGCCATAATCCGCTCACAGGTGTCGCTGGAAAGCAATTTCGTGCAACTACGGCTGATAGCACCATCGGCTGACGGAATCATACACCCGCCGATTGCACGTTGCGCCGGGCTCCAGAACCCCTTATTCTCGCGTGGGCATCAACCATCGCAATGGGCGCGGGATAGATTGGCGTCAGTCGCCGGAGACAGACTCTGTGGTTTCGTCCAGCAGCTCGGGGGCGCAGAGAGCGGGCAGGAGATCGGCGAAGGCAGGATGCTTGCGGCGGGCCAGCGGGGGAATGGCATCGGGCGGCAGGGGACGAGCCAGGTGAAAGCCCTGGACCAGGTCGCAGTCGAGGCCGCCGAGGCAGGCTAGCTGAGCTTCGGTTTCAACACCCTCGGCGACCACCTTCTGGTGCAGGGCGTGGGCCATGGAAATGATGGCCTGCACGATGGTCACGGTGGTGTACATGCCGTTGGGGGCGCAGAGCTGCTCAATGAAGGAGCGGTCGATTTTGAGCACGGAGAGCGGCAACTGGTGCAACCGGCCGAGCGAGGAGTGACCGGTGCCGAAATCGTCCATGAGGAAGACAAAGCCCAGGCCGGCCAGGCGAGTCATCTGCACCGAGACTTCTTTCAGGTTGCGCATGGCGGCAGTTTCAGTGAGCTCGAGGTGGATCCATTTGGGGTTGATGGCGTAGCGGCGGATGAGCTCCATGAGGCGGTCGGCAAAATCGACGTGCATGAGCTGCAGGGCGGAGACGTTGATGGCGACGGGGATGACGCGCATGTCGCACTCGTCAATCCAGGCGCGGATCTGGCGGCAGACCTCTTCAATGACCCACATGCCGAGGGGGACGATAAGGCCGGTTTCTTCGGCGATGGGGATGACCTTGACGGGGCTGATGGCGCCGTAGACGGGGTGATCGAGGCGGAGGAGAGCCTCGAGGCTGCGGATGCGTCCGTTGAAGTCGTAAATGGGCTGATAGACGAGGCGGAAACCGGCCTCTTCCATGCGCATGCGGAGGCAGGACTCGATGGCGATCTGCTCCTGGGCATCCTCTTTGGATTCGCTGGAGAGCCAGGCGATTTGACCGCCGCCGGCTTGCTGGGAGCGGCGGAGAACGCCTTCGGCGCCGCTCCAGAGGGCGAGGGGATCGTCGCCATCGTCAGGGCAAATGGCGAGTCCGACGCTGAAAGTGAGCTGGATGGGATAGCCCTCGATCAGGACCGGCTGCTGAAGAAGCGTAGTCAGCTCGGTGGCGCGTTGCTCGACGGTGGCGGCATTGCGGATGCCGGTAAGGATCATGGCAAACTCGTCGCCGGCGATGCGGCCGACAAAATCGCTGGCGCGAACCCGCGAGCTGAGGACGGAAGCGACGTGGCGGATGCATTCGTCGCCCACACGCGGGCCATAGACGTCGTTGATGCGCTTGAAGCGGCAAATGTCGAGGCAGAGGATGGCGAGCTTATCGCCGGACTGGCGGGAATCGAGAACGGCGGGGGCGAGGTGCTCCTGAAAGAGCATGCGGTTGGCCAGGCCGGTGAGGGGGTCATGCTCGGATTGGTGCTGCAACTGGCGTTCGAGAGCCTCACGCCTGGAGGCATCGAGGGCAAGAACGAAGCGGCAAGGACGCCCGCGAAAGTCGATGGGGTGAGGCGTCAGGTCCATGGGGAAAACGCTGCCGTCTTTGCGGCGATGGAGGGCGTTGTGGACGGCGCTGCCGCCCTCGCGGACGTCGGCGATGGCCTGGACTCTGCGTTCGGGGACGACGATGTCAGTGAGGGTGAGCTGGAGGAACTCCTCGCGGGTGTAGCCGTGCAATTCGGCGGCGACGTGGTTCACGTCGAGGAAGCCAAGGGTTTCTGTGTCGAGGATCCACATGGCGTTGGGATTGTTGTCAAAGAGCAGGCGGTATTCCTCGCCCAGGGCGCCGGCGACGCGAAGCTGCTCCTCAATGAGGAGGAGGACCATGCCCACGCCGGCGCAGTATGCGGGGAGATTCCAGATTCCGTCATCGACGGGCATACGCGGCAGCAGGAGGAAAACAAAATAGCCAACTGGAAAAACGGCGGCCCAGGAGACCAGGCCGAAGACCGTGGTGTGGAGGGCCAGAGTGCGCTCGCCGCCCCAATACCAGAAGCCGAGGGCGGCGGTGAAGTAGGTTTCCATCCAAAGGACATCGACGACCCAGTAGTAATGGCCGGCGCTGATGCCGGCGAGGGAGCCAACTGCCACGATGAAGGCCATGGCAATGACCATGGAGGCGAAGACCAGTTGGCGATCGCGAACGGCAAGATAGATGGCGATGGATTGGCGCAACAAAATGGCGAGGGTGAGGATGGCGGCGAAGCGGGGTCCGAGGGTGGAAAGGCCAATGAGGGCGAACGCCGAAAGGGCGATGGCCGAGCCCAGGCGCAGAGCGAATTTGCGGCCGCGGACGAGAACCAGAGTGGAGACGACAAAGAATGTGCCGCCGAGGATGAGGAGGTCGGAGCGGAGCCAAAATTGGAGAGAATGTCCGAGCCAGTCGGTGGGAGTCCACAGGCGAACGGCGAAGTAGGCGCAGAGGGAGACCCATCCGCCCACCCAGCAGCGGATGCGGTCGTCGGGGCGGGCATGGGAGATGGACCCAAAGAGAAAGACAAACAGCCCCGTAATCACAATTCCAATGAAAAGCGCTTGCATTATCTGCTCGCTTGGATAGTTATCGGCAGATTAGATGTTATTGATTACCCATGACTATAACGATTTAGTGTTATTGGGGCAGGGAAGGCGGAGGGGTGGTTGCCGGAAGGTGGGATTGAGGTGAAACCGCCCCGGGATTTACCAGGGGCGGAAGTAGATACCGACAAGAGGCTCTGCCGTCTGCATGAACTTGCCGGTTGCAGCGTAGGGGAATTCGAGATTCGGCGCTCTGTAGAGGGTGTCGCGGAACTGGACGCGGAGGCCGAAGCGCGGCCCGCCAAAATCGGCGCCCGCATCGCCAACGTACCCGGGACGGACGACGGTGTTGATGGCGTAGGCGTTGCCGGAAGAGTAGTTGATGACAAAGGCAAAGCCGGCCTCAGCAAACGGCGTAACCTTGCCCATCCGCCGCGATACAACGTAATTCAGCGTCACCTGGCTTTGGGCGTTGGGGATGGTGACAGTGGGGTTTTTGCACTGAAAACCGCAGGATGCCTTGTCCACCGAGTAGGTCTGGTTGAGGGGGCTATAGGAGTACGTAATCTCTGCACCCTTCCATGGTCCGGGAATGTAGCGGACGCCCACCATGCCGCCGTAGGAATCGGTGGGGGTCTCGACGGTGCCGTTGCCGGTAGTTGAGGTGCTGAAAGTCTTCAAGAAGCTGCCCGAGAAATCGAACGAATTCACCGCCGTACCGGCCAGTGCCTTAGTTGGCGCGCTCTGCGGTTGGGCGGGCGCGCTCGGCGCCTGGGCGGCGGCGAAGCAAGGAACGGCAAAGACGGCAACAACCGCTATGGCATGCATCCACTTTATTTGCATCAATGGTCTCCGTATCCAGAATATCGCGGACGGGCGGGCATTCCGCAAAACGGGGGTGTTGTGATTCAAGTCTTAGACGGAAACGGCGGAGAACCGGTTGCCGAACTGAACCCATTGCCGGCCGAGCCGGAGGGCGCACGCGTCTCTCAGGGAGGGGATGAGAAGCCCAGGCGCGGAGATTATCTATGGGCCGAGAATGCGCGCCGCGCGGCTGTACGATCCCACATTGTAAGCACGGGCGAAACCCATCCGGGCCAGCTCTTTCTGGGCTGTGGCGCTGCGCATGCCGCTTGCGCAATGCAACAGCAGAACCTGGTTGCGGTCCTTCAGCCGCTGCGGCGCAATGCTCTCAATGCGATCCACGGGGATATTGATGGCTCCCCGCAGATGCCTGGCCGCGAATTCAGCCTCGCTGCGGACGTCGATCACCTGGGCGCCCTGCTCGAAGTACGCCCGAGCCGCGCGTGCGGAGATTTGGCCGACGCGCCGGAGAAGCAGAAACACCACAAATATGGATGCGAGGATCAGCCAACTGGTCGATGTCATGGGCGTGGCGCTTTCTTTCCGCGATGATCCGCTTCCTCCATTGTCGCCGAGCCGCAGCCCTCACAGCGCATTCTTGGACATTCTCACCACGGGCACAACTTCGCCGTTTTTCAGCGGCACAGAGACTCGTTCCACTTCTACGTAGCCTCTGAGCCGGTAAAGCGGAACCCCGGTCAGCGTGGAGCCCATCTCGTAGCGGCGAAAACCGGCGGCTCGCGCTTCGTCTTCCACGGTCTTGAGAATCAGCGAGCCGAGACCCTGCCGGGCAAAGTCGGGATGCACAAAGATGGCGCGTACCTTGGCGGCATCGGTGGCGGGATTGAGCAGCTCTGGCTCGCGTCCGGGACCGCGGTCGGCGCCGAAAAGCGTTTTGCGCCGCGACCATCCTCCGCAGCCGGCCATGCGGCGGGAGCCGGTTACGGTTTCAGCCACAAAGTAGGTGCCATCGCGAATGAGCTGCGAGTCCACGCCAAGAACGGCGCCCAGCGCGCCTTCCATCTGCGCTGGCGTGTAGTCTCCCGCCTGCAGTCCGCGAACTGAAGCTTCAATCAGCGCATCGAGCGCGGGAATGTCGGCTTCAGCGGCGAGCCGCAGTTGAAATCGAGAAGTGCTTTCCATGATCTTCCTGAATCGGAATGGGACTTCGTGAGCAGAGCAGCCTCCTCCTCCCTGTTCCCTACTCCCTGTTCCCTGCCTTTGCCACTTCCACCAGCACGGAATAGAACGTGGGCGCTCGGCCGATGTCGGTGAGCCGTTCGCTGGTAAGCGCGTTAATGTTGACGGCTTCGGAATGGAACTTGGCCCAGTCCAACCGCCCGGCAACCACTCCCGCGGGCAGGCTGCCGCTCAGCAGCGCCGTCAGGCGGAGTTCGCCGCGATCGTTGAAGATGCGCACGCGGTCGCCATCGGCAATGCCACGCGCTTTCGCATCCTCGGGATGGATTTCAAGCTTGCCCGCCTTGCGCGCTTCCATTTTGCGATGGCCCTCGTGATTGGCAAAGGTCGAGTTCATGTAGTTGTCGTTCTTGCGGCCGAGCAATTCCATGGGATAGCGCTTCGCTTCCGCGCCCCAGCGCGATTCCGCCGGCGGCAAAAAGCCGGGGAGCGGATCCAACCCCTGCGCGGCGAGCGTCTCCGAGTAAAACTCGACTTTGCCGGACGGCGTAGGCAGCTCGCCTGCAACGTAGGGCTGGAACGGCGTGGTCTCCGGTTCGCGATGAAAGCTGAGCGGTACGTGGCCCTTCGCCTTCAGCTCGTCCACCGTGATGTGCTCCATGCCGGGGTTGGTGCTGTGCCCGGTTCCGTTCGCGCCCAGCGCCTGCCGGATCATCTCCTCGGGCGAATCGCGGAAACACTCTTCGTCGAAGCCCATTCGCTGCGCGAGCCGGCTGAAGAGCCAGACGTTCGACCGCGATTCGCCAACGGGCTCGATGGCCTGGTGCGACCACTGCACAAAATAGTGGCCGTATGCGCCCTGCGCATCCGTGTGTTCCAGGAATGTGGTCGCGGGCAGGACGTAATCGGCGTAGTCCGTGGTGTCAGTGAAGAACTGCTCATGCACCACGGTGAAAAGATCGTCGCGCCTGAGGCCGCGCACCACGGCGTTATGGTTGGGCGCTATGGCGCCGGGATTCGAGTTGTACACAAACAGCGCGTGCACGTCCGGGCCGCCGCTCAACACGTCGAATGCTGTTTGCTCGTTCTTTTGGTCCCTCGGTCCCTTGGTCCCTCGGTCCCCGCTTTTCTCGTCCCTCGGTCCCTGTTTCTCCAGCGCCAGGCCCAGCGTGGACATGTTGACGGTGCGCGCCAGGCGACCCAGCGGTGAGTGCAGCGCCAGGTCCGGGCGGCGCAGCGCATCCTCATTCCAGTTAAACCCGCCCGAGGTGGAAAGCTGCGCGCCGCCGCCGCGATGTTTCCACGCACCTGTGAGCGCGGGCAGCATCACGATGGCGCGGACGGCGGTGCCGCCGTTCTCGCCGCGCTGCACACCGTAGTTGAGGCGGATCGCGGCCGGACGAGTGGTCGCGAATTCGCGCGCCAGTGTTTCCACTTCGCTTGCGCTCATGCCCGTCCACGCGGCCACTTTTTCCGGAGTGTATTCGCGCACGCGCTCGGCAAGCTCAGCGAAGCCGTGGGTCATCGCTGCGATGTACGCGCGATCCTCGAGACCGTCGCGCAGGATCACGTGCATCATGCCCAGCGCCAGCGCCACGTCAGTGCCGGGGCGGATGGCGATATGCCAGTCAGCCAGGGCCGCGGTGCGCGTCCGGTAGGGGTCGATCACGATGAGCCGCGCGCCGTTGCGCCGCGCCTGCTCCACCATCGGCCACAGGTGAACGTTGTTGCCGTGAATGTTTGCGGCCCAGGCGATGATCAACCTGGCCAGGCGGAAGTCCTCAGTGGGCGTGCCCAGCTTGCGGCCGTAAACCAGGTTCCAGGCCTGGCCGCCGGCCTCAGAGCAGATGGTGCGTTCGAGCTGGCTGGCGCCCAGGCGATGAAAAAAGCGGCGGTCCATGGAACCGTAGCCCAGCAGGCCCATGTTGCCCGCGTAGCTGTAGGGCAGGATCGACTCCGGGCCGTAGCGCTCGGCAACTTGCTGGAGGTGTGCGGCGATGCTGTCCAGCGCCTCGTCCCAGGTCACGCGCTCGAATGTTCCCATCTCGCGCCCGCGCGGCAGCGGTCCCTTGGCCGCTCCGGGCTTGCGCTTCAGCGGATAGAACACGCGGTCCGGCGCGTACACGCGGTCAAGATATTTGGCCACTTTGCCGCACAGGAATCCCTGCGTTACGGGGTGCGCGGGATCGCCCTGAACCTTGGTGGCGCGGCCCTCGGCGTTCACCGTCACCAGCACGCCGCAGGAGTCAGGGCAATCGTGCGAGCAGACAGTGTGCACGATGCGGAAAGGCGAGACCGGGGGAGCTGCGGCCATGGCCTCATTGTATGCTGAAGTTCAATTCCGGAGGTCGTCATGTATCGCTTGCTTGCCGCAGTCGCGTTGATATTTGCTGTGAGCCTTGCCGCGGCGCAATCGGCTGAAACCGCCATCCGCGCCGCCATGGACGCGCAGGTGGCCGCGTGGAATCGCGCTGACATTCCCGCCTTCATGCAGACCTACGAGGACTCGCCCGAGACTACGTTCATCGGCGGGCAATTGCGCAAGGGCTATCAGCCAATACTCCAGCGCTACCAGCAGGCCTATTCGAACAGCGAGCAGATGGGTACGCTAAGCTTCACCGATCTCGATGTCCGCATGTTGCCGTCGTCTTGCGGCGCGGCGGAATACGCCGTGGTCACGGGTAAATTCCATTTGCAGCGCACCACGCATGGCGAAGCCGCAAAGGACGACGGCATCTTTTCGCTGTTGTGGCACAAGGGCGCGCACGGCTGGAAGATCATCGTCGATCACACGAGCTGAAGCGCACAGGCCTGCACGTCCGGGAGCAAGCGCGGCGCATTCGCCCAGGTTGTCGTTTGCCGATTGTGTCTCCTGTACACTGAACGCGCATGGATTGCCTCTTCTGCAAAATCGCCGCCGGCGTCATTCCGTCTAAGGTCGTCTACCAGGACGAGCAGTGTTACGCCTTCACCGACATCAACCCCCAGTCGCCGGTGCACTTCCTGGTCATTCCCCAGGAGCACATTGCGTCCACAGCGCACGCCTCGCCGGCCCATGCCGCACTGCTCGGGCATCTGCTGGTGACGGCGGCGCAGATTGCGCGCGATAAGGGACTGGAACAGGGCTATCGCATCGTCATCAACACCGGCCCCGATGGCGGGCAGACGGTCGATCACCTGCATCTGCATGTGCTGGGCGGACGGCACCACACCTGGCCGCCGGGATAAATCCAGAGATCTAACGAAACCGAACGGGTTCCTGCGGCGAAGTGCGCGGTAGAACCGCCGCAAACTCCCATTCGCCGGTTAACCATTCAGGATTCGATTTTCGACCCCGTGAGTGCATCGGAGATCTTGCACAAACACAGGGCGCGGCGACTGCCAGCTCTGGTTCGCTTATGACGGGCAATCGCCGGCCTGGACAGGTCATGGCCCTACGCCTGAGGTGGAGGGGGTGCCGGAGTGAGCCCGTGGCGGCGCATGATCTCCACCATCTTCGCGCGATCCGGCGGAGCGCCGGCCGCCGCGCTCACCGCCTCAGCCGTTTCGCGGAAATACTGCGGGCCGATTGCAGCGGGCGTAATGACGCACAACACCTTCACGTCCTCAGCGCCGTTGTTGTCGAACCGGTGAACGGCGCCTCGCGGGATGCAAAGCGCCTGCCCCGGCCCTAAGTCGATCAGCCTGCCGTTCACGGTCCACGTCAGCACGCCTTCGACGCCGTAGATCGTCTCTTCGTAGTGGTCGTGGCTGTGCGCCGGCGCCATCAGGCGCTGCCCGGCGGGCACAAACACCTCAAAGACCGCGACCGATCCGGATGAGTTCTCACCGGTGACAAGGAACCGCACCACGAGTGGACCCAAGCGGATCGTCTCGTTGGCAGGATTGACGGATAGATCGATCGACTGCAGTGACATGGCGACCTCCCTTTCCTATTTCTCTTCCTTCGTCAGTCCTCTTGTGAACCGATGAAATCCCGTTAGGCCGGGGGAAGAAGCTCCATTCCGTACTTTGGGGCAGCCCCGAGCGCCCGGCCGATCAACTCTTTGCTGGGAGGCGGCGGCGGCGCGGAACGGTCCGCGGCAGGCTCGAAAACTTCGGCGAAAAATCCCTCAAGGCCCGCCGGAGTGATCATGACAAGTGCCTTCGCATAGCCGTCACCGGTGTTCTTGAACGAGTGAGCGATGCCACGGGGAAGAAAAGCAAAATCGCCGGCGGATGCAGTGATTGTATCCCCGCCCACCTGGATGGTCAGTGTGCCTTCGAGCATGCGGAACGCTTCGTCCTCGCGGTGGTGGATGTGCGGCGGTGTGCCTCCGCCCGGCGCGACAGAGATCTCCGTCATGAAGAGCGCTCCGCCTGTCTCTTCGCCAGTGAGGAGAAATGCCATCAGTTCGCCTGGACCCCAGTAAGCTGTGCCGGTTCCCGCGGGAACGCACTTTGCCTGGGGCAATGGTGAGGTTTGGCGTGGACTCTCCGCTATAGTTTCGTCCGACAACAAGTCGATGGTTTGCAGTGTCATTTTGACCTCCTTTGTGGTAAACTATGTTTACCATCGCCGTATAGTAAACAAAGTTTACTGAGAATGTCAATGATTTCTTTTGAAGATAATCCAGCGCCGGTCACGGCCAAAGATTTGCTGATCGGCGCGATGCTGCGTGTTCCCAGCGAGGCCATTCACCGACGCATCGTCCGCGACCTGAATGCGGCGGGCTTCAAAGGGCTCAGCCTGCCGCATATAGCGATATTCCGATTCCCGGGCCCCGACGGGGTTCGCCCCGGCGTTCTAGCCGAGCGAGCGGGGATGAGCAAGCAGGCCATGAACCGCCTGCTCGGCAGCCTCGAAGAACTCGGATATCTGATCCGGTCTGACGCGCCGGATGAGGGCCGCGCACGCATTGTCCGCTTTACCAGGCGAGGACACGCGGCGTGGGCAAAAGCTCTGGAGGTGCTCCGCGAGATCGAGCGCGAATGGCAGGCCGAGCTTGGCCCGCAGGATTTCTCTCAGCTCAAGGGATTGCTGTTTCGCGTTTGGAACAGCCCGTTGGTCCGCTAGCCGTCCCCTTTCCCGGAGCGGCGACCTGAGGACAAGTCGCGAATAACAGGCTCACAGGCAGTCGGAGGTCAACTCTCGACAGCAGTTTTGCGCGGCCCGACGGTCTCGCGCGCATCAAAAATCGTGGGGTTCGTCGCGGAGTTTCTTCAGAGAGTGGGTATGGCCTTCGCCGGCGATGGGGGCCGCGGGCGGATTGGCAGATTCCGCGCTATCCCGCAGACGGGCCACCGCAAGCCAGTTGTCACGGTGAGACTCGCTGGGGAACCATGGCGGGAGAGGCAGGTAGAAATGGGCGCTGAGAGCCTCGGCCCAGGGCTCGTATAGGCGGCGCATCTCACACAGCCGCTGCTGTGCATCGTTGTCGCGGCACATGCTCACGCCGCCCTGGCAAAGGAGCGCGTAGAGCTGGTTGTAGCCCTGCGGCGGAAGGCGGTCGGCGGCATTGCGGCGGGGCTTGAGCGAGAAGATCTGGGTCAGATCGACGAGAGCGTGGCGGGCCATGGCGAACGTAAGTTGGGCCTGGCGGGCCTCATGGCCCTGTACGCCGGCAATGAGAAGGGATGATGTGTCGAGGATGGAAGTGAGAGCGGAGAGCCAGGATTGGCTGGTGTGCTGGGAGCGGAAATAGCAGAGCAGGGGAAAGGAGATGTGGGATTCGAGCAGCTCCGCGGACCAGCGTTCCCACTCGATAAGCAGGGTAGAAAGCGCTTCCGCAGCGCCGGGATAAATGTGGCGGCGGAGGAGTTCAGCCGCCGTGGGAGGCGAGCCGGCGCGGGCGTCGAGCAGCGAGATGGAGACTTCGCGGCGGGAGAATGCGCCGTAGAGAACGGGGAAATACCCCATGATGATGGCGAGGAACCCGAATCCGGTGCCCGACTCGAGAACCATGAGCCAGCGCGCCGCGGGATGGAGCGGGCCGGCATCTGTAGGCCCAAGAGTGAAAATGGTGGCGCCCGAGACGTAGAGGTCGCTGGTGAAGCCTGGCCTCTGGCGAAGGTCGTAGAACGGAACGCCGATGGAAAAGAAGATAAGGCCAAAACCGGCCACCATTACGGCGGCCCAGAGAACCAGAAGCAGGATCAGCGACATGGGGCCGTAAAAGCTGAAGGCGGTTTCGCGGTTGCGCGGGGTGCGAATGCGGCGCGCGAAGAAGGACCAGGGACGCCAGGTCGCGATGTAGAAGATGCGCGTGAGGCGGATCACACCGGTGGCGCGGCGGGGCAGAATAATGGTCTGGAAGGCGTCCCACAGGACTCCGAAGATGCAGATAAGACCGGCGATGAGGGCGATGATGCGCAATTGCGGTCTCCGGGCGGGGATTTGGAGCGGCCGGTACCAATTCCGGATTGGTGCCGTCCTTGTATTCTAGCGGGGAAAAGGACAGGGAACAGGGAACAGGGAACAGAAAACACGGACAGCGGAACAGGAAGGCGCGGGAAGATGGTTGAGCTGGGCAAGGCATTGGTGGGATTGGGGTTGCTGCTGCTGGTAGTGGGCGTTGGGTTTATTGTTGCCGGGCGGTTGGGGTGGCCGATGGGGCGCCTGCCCGGGGATTTCGCCTGGAGGGGAAAGCACGTGCAGTTGTTTTTCCCGCTGGGGACGTCGATTGCCCTCAGCGTTCTGTTGACCGTGGTGTTTTGGCTGTTGTTCAAGCTGAGGCGGTGACCGATTCGCGGAGTCAGGGGCCAGCTTTCAAGGGGTTCGACAGGAGACTTCGAGTTGGGCTATGCTCATGGCGGATTTTGCTTCGCCACGGCGGAGTGGAATCCGGAAGTTCGGCATCCTTATTTAGAGAAGGAGAACCTATGGCAACCCCCACAGCGAAAAAATGCGCCAACGCGGCCTGCAATTGCATACCGCCGGCCAACGCCAAATATTGCAGCGCACATTGCGAGGGCGTGGCGACGAAGGTTGAGATTCTATGCGCCTGCGGGCATCCGGGGTGCGAAGGCAACGCAATCCGCGCCTAAGCCGAAGCAGTGCAACAACAGGGTTTGCTCCGCAAGGCGGCAGGGAATGGGTGTGTGCGCAAATGGGAGGAAGCACACCCTTGCCCGCGGCGGTTCTGTGCCGTGGTGGCTGTCGCGGGCGGCAGATGACACTGGAGGGCAGTCCGCGTTAGCCTGATGGGAAGCGCCAAATTCGTGTGCGCGCCAAGGAGTGCAAGGAGTCCCATGCCCATTCAACCGACAGCGAACATCTGGAAAAACGGCAATCTGATTCCCTGGGAACAGGCGACGATTCACGTGATGAGCCACGTGGTCCATTATGGATCGAGCGTATTCGAAGGGATCCGCTGCTACACCCAGCCCCACGGAGCGGCAGTGTTCCGTCTGCCGGAGCACATGCAGCGGCTGCTGGATTCGGCCAAGATCTACCGGATGGTAATTCCGTACTCGCTGGACGAGTTGTGCGCGGCGGTGGTGGACACCATTGAGGCCAATGGGATTGCGCCGTGCTATATCCGGCCGATTGCGCTGCGCGGGTATGGCGAGATCGGGGTGAATCCGAAAGGATCGCCGGTCGATGTATACGTCGCGAACTACCCGTGGGGCAAGTACGTAAGCGGAGGCGAGGCCGCCGATGTGTGCGTATCGAGCTGGAACCGGCTGGCGCCGAATACCATGCCGGCGTTGGCCAAAGCAGGCGCCAATTACATGAACTCGCAATTGATCCGGATGGAGGCCGATACCAACGGCTACGCCGAAGGGATCGCGCTGGACGTGAACGGGCTGGTGAGCGAGGGCTCCGGCGAGAACGTGTTCATCGTGCGCAACGGCGTGCTGTATACGCCGCCGCTGTCAAACTCAGCGCTTTCCGGCATCACCCGCGATAGCGTGTTGACCATTGCGCGGCACCTGGGTCTGACGGTGATCGAGCAGGCCGTTCCACGCGAGCTCCTCTACATCTCCGACGAGGTGTTCTTTACGGGAACGGCGGCAGAGGTTTCGCCCATCCGATCGGTCGACCGGATCCAGATCGGTGACGGCAAGCCGGGCGAGATCACCAAAAAGATCGCGGACGAGTTCTTCGGCATCGCCAACGGGCTCAAGCCGGACCGGTTCGGGTGGCTGACGCCGGTGAAAGTGGCGGCACAGGAGACGGTGACCGCATAAGTTGTTTAACGGCGGAAGCAGAAACGGGCAGCCGATCGATGGCTGCCCGCTCCTTTTTTCGGCACGTTAATTTTCGCCGCGAGCAGCCTATTTCGTGCCTTCCAGCGAATTCAAGAGTTCGAGTTCCCTGCGCAGCTCGCGGCGGTGGTGGGAGCGCACTGCCGGAAAGGCGATGAGCCACAGCACGAACAGGATGCAAAACGGCGCAATCTTACTAAGCGGCTGGTCCTGGGCCTGCGCCAATCCGGCAAGCACGAGCATGATGGCGACGACCGCCAGGAACACAGGGCCAAAAGTCCACGGCAGAATGCGGTGGAAGACGGCCAGATTCTGCTGAATCTGCAGCCTGTAAAACTCCAGGCCGGTGCGCAGCGTTGAGTCGTCCAGCAGTTCCGAATTTCGCGATCCGCGCTTGATAAAGTAGAGGCCGGCAAGGGCCCACCCACTGGCCAGAACAAAAACCGCTTGCAGGGCGATGGAGTGCGTGCGCGTGAATCCCCACACCGAAAGAGCGAGGACAATCACCGCCGCAAACACGGTGGCGAACAGTTGGCGGCGGCGCCTGGCGTTCAAATCGCGCACCCGTTGACGCAGTAATTCCAAGGTCATTCTGGTTTCCTCATTCTTCTGGCTCTGCCAGATAGATTTGGGGTTGGCCGGAGAATTATCCAGCATCATTGCCTCCCTGGCGGAATTGCTCCGCCAGCAATTTCTTTACGCGATGAATTCGCATGCCCACGTTGGCTGCGGACAGGCCGGTGATTTCGGCAATGGTCGCTGCATCCAGGTCTTCGAGGTAGGACACAATGATCTGCCGGTCGAGCGGCTTGAGCCGCTGGATAAGGGCCATGAGCCGCGTCAGGTCGATCTGATGTTCCGCAGCGGAGGGTCCGGAGTCGACAGTCGGCAGAGCCTCAATTTCCTCAATGCTGACCAGACCGAAGAACCTTCGCCGCTCACGCATCACATGAGATGCGGCCACATTGTGAGCGACGCGGTAGGCCCAGGTGCGCAATGAACAGCGGCCGTCGAAGCGCTGAAGGCTACGCCACAACTGGAAGTGAATGTCCTGGCTGAGATCGCGGCGACGATCCGGATCGGCCTCGTACGCGGCTGCAAGGCGTTCCAGCGAAGAGCCGTACTCCTCGGCCGCATGCAGATAGATCTCGTCCTGGCTCAGCTCTTCCATCGCGGCGGTGTGAATTCCTTTCCCATGAAGGTAGTCGCCTCGCAGACCGATTTCTAACAGATTCGCGACTTATTCCGGCGCGGCCCCGCCTGCGGAGGTTTTCATTCACCTCGATTGCGCTGGAACGCCAAGAAGACCCCTGCAGGCGATTCCCTACCCCGTCCTACGCACTAAACTAAGGATGTGAAGTCCGACATGACAGTGACGCTGGCCGGGATGCGGCTGGCCAACCCGGTGATTGCGGCCAGCGGCACCTTCGGCTACGGCATCGAGTTTGAAGAGATCGTCGACCTGGAGCGGCTGGGTGCGTTTGTCACCAAGGGCATCAGCCTGGAACCGATGGCCGGTCACCAGCCGCCGCGCATGATTCACACCTCGGCGGGAATGCTGAACGCGATCGGGCTGCAAAATGTGGGGGTGGAGGAGTTCGTCCAGAAAAAGCTGCCGGAGCTGAGGCGCTATCCCCGCGCCAACGTGATCGTGAACGTGTTTGGCTGCACGGTGGGCGAGTATGTCGCCGTGGTGCAGCGTTTGAATCAGGCCGAGGGGATCGCGGCCTACGAACTGAACGTGAGCTGCCCCAACGTGCACGCGGGCGGGATGGCGTTCGGGTCCGATCCGGGGTCACTCGAGTACCTGGTGAGCCGGGTAAAGACGGTGAGCACGCGTCCGCTCATCGTAAAGCTGTCGCCGAATGTGACCTCGATCGCGCACATGGCGCAGATCGCCGCCGGCGCGGGCGCAGACGCGGTAAGCATGGTGAACACGTTCCTTGCCATGTCGATCGACGTGGAGACGCGCCGGCCGCGGCTGTCCAATATCACCGGCGGATTGAGCGGGCCGGCCATCAAGCCCATCGCCGTGCGCATGGTCTACGAGACGGCGCGCGCGGTGCAGATTCCCGTCATCGGACTGGGCGGAATCGTGACCCCGGAGGATGCCGTGGAGTTCCTGCTGGCGGGCGCGGCCGCAATAGAGGTTGGTACCGCCAGTTTTGCCGATCCGCGGGCAACCGAGCGGCTCGCTAAGGGACTCGAATCGTGGTGTCGCAGCCACCATGTGGAGGCTGTGGCAACCTTGACCGGGGCGATGGAACGACAGGCAACAGGGAACAGGGATCAGGGAACGGAAAAGCAGGGACAAGGGACCAGGGACAGAGGCGCCGAGGGAGCTCGGTCCTGACTTCAATCGAGAGACTGCGATGGGATTTCCAATCAAGACTTGCGTCAATTGCGGAGAGGAATTTGAGCTGCGTCCGGGAAAGCCGGGGTTTGCCAACCGCTGTCCGGCGTGCAGCGAGCCCGAGGCCGATGCGGGCAAGGGCAGAGGCGTCGCCGATGTGCTCGATCGCAAGAGTGAGAGCGAGCTGAACGAAGCGCGGCGAAAGACCATGCGGGAGATGCTGTACCGGAAGGAAAGTTGAGCGCGGCGCCGGTTTAGAGCAGCGCCTGAAGCTGTTCCGGATGATGCAGCGTCACCACTCCATCCTCAATGGTGATCCAGCCATCCTTGCGGAACTGGCCCAGCGTGCGGGTCACGGTTTCGCGTGTGGTGCAGGTCATTGAGGCCATCTCTTCGTGGGTCAGCAGCAGCGGGAAACGAGACTCGCCCGAAGGAAGCTGCTCCCCAATCTGATGGCTGAGATCCCACAGCAAATGACCCAGGCGCCCGGCCACCGTCTCCGCCAGGGCGATGCGGCACGCATCTTGAAGGGCAAACCTGTATTCCTGGCAGATGCACTGCACCGCGCGCATCTGCGCCTCTTTGTGCGCGCGTAAAAAAGTAGAAAAGCGATCGCGCTCCACCGGGCGGAGCTGCGCCGGGGTCAGCGACTCGGCTGAAACCTCGTACACTCCGTGGGAGAGCACCGCGTACAGGCCCAGCATCGAACCCGGCCCGGCAACGCGCATGATCATCTGGCGCTCGTTGGACCGCCCTGCCGTCAGCTTCATGTAGCCGTTGCAGATCAGGTAAAGGCACCGCGCGTCCTCTCCCTGGGTAAACAGGGGCGCCTGAGCGGGAAGCGAAATGGTACTGGTGGCCAGCTCCAGGTCAGCCAGCACGGCGCTGCCCAGGGAGCAGAACCAGCCGGGACGCCGGTTGGAACAGGCCGCGCAACCTACTGGCGCCGGCCGAAAGCTGGTCCGGTGGTGTGTGTGAGCTATCGCGATATTTCCTGCATCCGCCATGTTCCTGCTCGTTCTCGGCGATGCGCCTTATTCCTCTCCCTCCCGTGTCCGCGAGGGCGAGTTCATGTGCTCATCGGGCCCGAAAGAGAGTCTCGCTACTAGAAGTTATCTTGAAGAAAACCCCTGCTGCTGGATGTGACGAGGCTCACTGCTGTTCCATTTGGAACAATCACGCCCGGCCGTTCCCCGGTGATCCGCGGGCACCCCGCCGCGCCCGCCGTGTCGCCTCGTTCCGCCCAAAATGTGATGGTGGATGCATAAATCAGACCAGCAAGGCCACTTAGTGTGACAAACATCACGGTAAGCGATTTGCGATCTGCCGTAGTCTCCAGGCATGGAGTGATGCTCCGCACAGCATCGCGCCCATTTGGAAACAGGATTTGAGCCGTGCGAACCATCCCCGCGGCCTTGATTTGCCGGCCAGACGTGGATACGGAGTTTTGTTAGGTGGCTTTCATGCATAACCGTAGCTCTGAAGGAAACATGGAGAGTGCGATCCCGCGCAACAGGGTGGGATTGCGAGCGTGTGGGTTGTTGATGCTGGGAGTGCTTTGGATGGCTTCCCAGGCGATGGCTGCGCCGGGCGCCAAGCCCGCCGCTGAGCACGATAAGCAACAGCCGGCCGTCTCGGATTACGTCGGATCCGAGACCTGCGCAACCTGTCACGAAGATGTGGCCAAGGGGTTCGCCAACAATCCTCACACCAAGATGGCACTGATGCACGGCAGCAGTGGCGTCACCTGCGAGAACTGCCACGGCGCCGGAAAAGCGCACGTGGACGGCGGCGGCGACATCAGCAAGATCTTTAACCCGGCTAAAGCAGCGCCGAAAGACGTGGATGCGAAGTGCCTCACCTGTCACGCCGGGGCACATCCGAATTTCGATCGCTCTCCGCATGCCAAGGCGAACTTGAGCTGCATCAGTTGTCACGACATTCACAACGCCAAGACAGATTCGGCTCTGCTGAAGGCTTCGCAGCCCACGCTCTGCTATCAATGCCACGCCGACCAGAAGGCGCAGTTCAACATGCCGATTCACCACAAGGTGAACGAGGGCCTGGTGAAATGCTCCGACTGCCATGACCCGCACGGCACCTTCCAGGCCAACAATCTGCGCAGCACGGCCGATCAAAATGCGATCTGCACCAAGTGCCATACCGATGTGCGCGGGCCGTTTGTGTACGAGCACGCGCCGGTGAAGGCCGAGGGCTGCATAGCCTGCCACACACCGCACGGCTCGCAAAATGCACGATTGCTGAACATGCCCAACGTCAACGTGCTGTGCAATCAGTGCCATAGCCCAGTGGCTGCGGCAACGGTGCACTCCATGAGCGGGGGTCGTCTGAATTGCAACCCTGCACGAGCTGCCATACGTACATTCACGGCTCGAACATGAACGCGGCATTTCTGCGGTGATGGGCCCATTGCCGCGCTTCGGCGCGGCAGGAGTGCCCATGCAAGGCTTTTACGGCAGCAAAGGATTGGTAAGCGAGGCTTCATAATGACGAACATTGGTTGTTTTTTCCGGCTGTTGATTTCACAGCCAACACCCGCAGGCATCCGGCGCATTGCCGGGGGCGGAATCGCCCTCCTGCTGATTGCGGGAATCGCGGTCGCCCAGAATACGCCGGACTCCGCGATCCCCACCGCGGAAACTCACGTCACCGTTCCCAACGGCTATACCCTCCACCAGTCAATCGACCTCGGCGGGCGCATGGCCAACGTGAACGGCAGCCCGGCGATGTACGACACGCTGGTCAATATGCAGTCGGGCCCGCGCGTCCTGGGCGAGACCTTCGAACTGCGCGCTCTGCCCGACACCAAAAACACCTGGGTGGATCATCTTTCCGCATTCGGCAGCGGATTCGGCGGCGATCCCTATAGCTTCGCTCGGCTGAATGCTTCCAAAGGCAAGGCCTACGAGTTCTCCGGCGTGTTCCGGCGGGACCGGCAATACATGGACTACAACCTGCTGGGCAACCCCAACATTCCCGGCGGCCAGACCGATACCAATCGGTCCCTCAACCGCGCCTACGGGCAAGTTCCTGTACCCGCAGGTGCTCGATTCGCCGTTCCTGTTCAACACCGTGCGGCGAATGACCGACACCAACCTGACCGTTCGCCCACTTTCAGTGGTTACCTATCGCTTCGGCTATTCGCAGAATGTGATGGAAGGCCCGTCGCGCAGTCCCAGCGGCTACCAGATTGCCAGCTCGCACGACCTGCTGCTCCGCGAGTACCAGCGCAACAGCACCGACGATTTCTTCGGGGCGCTCGACTGGAAGCCCACGCAGGCCACCAAAGTCAGCTTCGAAGAACAGGTTGACCACTACAAGGGCGACTCGTATTTCACCCTGGATCCGGCCTATTTGATGGTCCAGGAAGCAGACGGCACGCCGGTGGCGCTGCTGCAGAACTACGACAGCCTGTCGCCCTACGCGGCCAGCAGCTGCAATACCCGCCTCCGCCATTGGCAGCAACCCCATGCTCACATCGCAGCCGGGCGCGAGCCTGCCGGTCATCAACGCGGCCTGCTCGGTGGCGGCAAGCTACCTGCGCACGCAGCCAACCAGGGTTCTGATTCCCACTGAGATCCTTCGCTTCCAGAGCGCGGGCATCAAGAACGTGGCCATGAACGGCGATGTGCGCTATACCCACGCCAACATGAATCTGCCTGCCTACGCCGATACGTTTAATGGCCTCATTACGGCGAACCCATCCGCAACAAATGTCAACCCGGTTGCCACCACCTCCATCGCCTACTTCGGCAATGCCACCGCGAAACGCGAGGTGACCGCAGCCGACTACGGCGTCGTGTGGCAGGCCATGCCCCGGTTCAGCCTGTCTGAGCAGGTGACGTTTTCCAGCCAGCAGGAGCCCGGAACCGCGGTGTTAACCAGCGGGACCACGGTCACAACCGCTGCCACGACTCCGCAAACCATTAACTCGACGCAACTCGTCAGAACCAGCGCGAAAACTGGCGCGAACGCTTTTGAAGGCAGCCCGACCATCGGCACGCCCTTGCCGGACTACTTCGGCCAGCGGTTCGTGGTCAACAACGTTACCGGCACCTGGGACGCCAGCGGAAGCGCCGTGTTCTCCCTCACCTACCGTTACAGTACGCACATCATCGGCCAGGGCGCTCCGCACAATATCGCGCTGCTGGTGGGGCAGACAACCAACGGCTCGGTGACGATCAACGAGAACGGCGGCATCCTGAACGCGGCTCTGCGCCCGGCCCACAACTGGGACCTGAACGGCACCGTCGAGATCGCCTACGCCGACAATGCGTTCACCCCGGTTGCGCCGCGGCAGTTGAAGCGCTACCGCGTGCACACCATCTACAAACCGCAGACATGGCTCACGATCAACGGATCGTTCAGCGACCTGGAGCGGCATAACAACACCAACAACAATGCGGCAGCCGTGGCCGCGGGCGACGATCCCTACGAGGGCCCGTCTCGACCACGTGGATCACAATCGCATCGTGAGCATGGGCGCGGTGGTGACCAAGAACCAGCACTACGGGTTCAACTTCAACTACTCCTACAGCGACGTCTACGCGGCCACCAACATCTGCTTCGACAACGGGAACCAGTCGCCGAGCACCAAGCCGGGAGTGTATCCGGGCGTGGCTACGCGGACTGCCAGCGGTGCGCCCAATGTCTGTCCGGGCGTCTTTGGCCGCGGTTCCACCACCCAGCTGGCCGATTGGTTCGCACGCGACTTCATGAACGCGCCCACGCAGTACGGATTTGCGGCCTTGATGCTGACGCCGAACGATAAGGTCAAGTCCGATATCGGATACACCGTCAGTGCCGTGAACGGGACCCGCTTCTTCAACGACGCGCGCGACGTGAACGGCTCCCTGGTTTCCACTTATGAATCCCCTTACGTGGACATTGCGTACAGCATGCGGCCCAGCCTGATCTGGAAGGCGCAGTACAACTTCTACGGTTATGGCGAGGGCGGACCTTCGGGACCGCAGTACTGCAGCCTGTCCACCTCCGCGACATCGACGGTTCTGCCGTGCACCAGCTTCACCGGCGTGACCGGGGTAACGGGATTGACGGGTCCGGCCCAGGGCGAGACCGCGCCGCGCAACTTCCACGCCAACAATGTTGTCCTGGGAGTGCATTACGAGTTCTAGCCGCGGGAGCAATCCCCGCCTGGACCCCGAGGGAAGAAAGGAGCATTTTCTTGAAGATCGCAAAAACAATTACACTGGCGGCAGTTCTCTCTATGGCGGCCATGCCGGTGTTTGCTCAGGGAGCGGACACCTACAACGCCAAATGCAAGTTGTGCCACGGGGCCGCCGGGCTGGCCGACACCGGGCCGGGCAAGGCGATGCATGTCAAACCCATCACCGATCCCGATGTCAAGAAGCTGAGCGAGGCGCAGATGATCGCCGCCGTAACCAACGGCTCGGGCAAAATGACGGGCTACAAAGGCAAATTGACAGACAACCAGATCAAGGATGCGGTTTCATACTTCCGTAGCTTCATCAAGTAACGCAGAAATCCGGCTCTCCTCGAACGTATGCGCGGGCCGGCGAGGGACGGGGGAACAATCCCGTCCGGCAGCCGGCCCGTTCAGCGCCTGGGGAAAACCCAAATCCATCACTGACATTCCACAGCACAGGCACACTGCGAGAGCCGGCCGTGGTAAAAACTCCAAAGGAGAATTGCAATGAAGAAGCAGATTCGTTCTCAGCTGGCGTTGGCCGTTGTACTCGCGCTCTCCGGCGCCATGGGCTTTGCCCAGACCGGCGAGGCTGTTTACAAGGCCCACTGCCAGATGTGCCACGGCACTTCGGGCACCCCCAGCCCCGGCATCGCCAAGATGATGGAGGTCAAGCCCGCTTCCGAATACAAGAGCAGCGAGAAGGAGATGATCGAGGCCGTCACGAACGGTAAGAGCAACGCGGACGGCAAGGGCAAGATGAATGCCTTCTCCGGCAAGCTGACCGGCGCGGAGATCAAAGATGCGGTGACGTATTTCCGCAGCTTGAAGTAGTTGTAAGCATTGGGCCCGCTTCGCGACATCGCCGGCGCAATCCTCGCGCCGGCTAACGCGGGGCGGGACACCAGATTCTTCCCGGGAGATGGGGGTCGCATTGTTCGAGAAACTCCGTGAAAACTGGATTCGGCCGGCGCTGTTCTTCGGCAATAACCCACTAAGTCTGCTTGGCGGCGCCATCACTACCGCTTCCGGCGTCACCATGATCAGCTACTGGATTTTCGAGCTGATCGGACGCCACAACAACAATCCCTACCTCGGCATCATCTTCTTTCTCATCCTTCCCGCGCTGTTCATCCTGGGCCTGGGGCTGATTCCCATCGGCATTTACGCCCGCCGGCGGCTGCTCACAAGGGCGGGCGCCATTCCCGCCGAGTTTCCCCGCATCGACCTGAACGATCGCATTTTCCGCCACGGCATCGACATCGTCCTGATAGCCACCATCGTCAACCTGCTGGTGGTCTCGGTCGCCAGCTACCGGGGAGCCGCGTACATGGATTCGCCGCAGTTCTGCGGGCAATCCTGTCATGTCATGCACCCGGAATACGCCGCTTACACAGTCTCCCCGCATTCCCACGTGGCCTGCGTGGATTGTCACATCGGCACCGGGGCCAGCTCCTACTTTGAAGCCAAAGTCAACGGCACCAAGCAGCTTCTGGAGGTGACCCTCCGGCCCGTCCACAATCTTGCCCCCAAGCTGATTCCTACCTACCCGCAGCCGATTCCGTCTCCGGTCCAGAACCTTCGCCCGGCGCGTTACACCTGCGAGGGCTGCCACGCCCCGGACCGGTACGTGGGCGAGAAACTGCTGGTCAAGTCGAGCTTTGCGGACGATGAAGCGAACAGCGAGACCCAAACGGTCCTTGTCCTCCACCTCGGCGGGCGCGACTCCTTCTCCGAACACAACGGCATCCACGACGTGCATCTGGGCCACATCGAGTACATCGACACCGACAGCACCCGCACCAACATTCCGTGGGTGCAACGGACCAACCCCGACGGCACCAAAACCACATTTATGGCCTCAGCGCTCAAAGGCGAAATGCCCAAGGGCGAGCGCCGCGTGATGGACTGCATCGACTGCCACAACCGCGCCGCCCACACCATGCAGACCGCCGAGGACGCACTCAACAGCGCCATGGCCGACGGCGTGGTGAGCCCCGATCTGCCCTGGGTTCACAAGGAAGGACTTTCGCTGCTGAAAGCCAGCTACGCAAACACTCCCGATGCCACCCAGAAGATCCCCGTTGGCCTGGTGGCCTTTTACCGCACCCAGTACCCCGCGGTTTACGCTGCCAAGACGCAGCAAATCAACGAGGCCGGGGCAGCCCTGGTGAATATCTTCACCCATAATGTCTTTCCTGAGATGAAGGTCACCTGGGGCACGCATCCCAACCACATCGGGCACATGAGCTATCCCGGCTGCTTCCGCTGCCACGATGGCGACCACGCCACCAAGGACGCCAAGCAGAGCATCACCAACGACTGCTCCGCCTGCCACAACCTGCTGGTGGTGGACGAAAAGAAGCCCAAGGTGCTTCAGGACCTGGGCATCCAGCAGTAGCACGTTGCGCGTGGTTCGTGACTCATGAACGACCCACGACCCACGACCCACGAACCACGAGCCACGAATCACGGCCCGCGGCCCACCCGATCACGATGGGCTCTCCTCGCCCGGAGTTGGTTTCGATTTGACCCTCCGTGCCGAATAAAGCCAGCAATCCCCTGAAGGATGTACCTTTTTGCATATTCTGAAGTGTGCCCGCCGATCCGTTCTGAGGCGTAGAATCGGGGCCAAATGCATTGTATTTGGTGCATCGGCACCCGGTGCGAGGTCGTTTCCTCGCACTTTCGCGTCCCGGAACGGCCAACACCCGTTGACTCCAAGTGCATGAATTGCCAGGATCTTGTGCCTGGCCCGCAAGGGGAAACATGGCAGGATTGAAACGGTTCACGTTGCCTTCGGCACTGCTTTTTGCACTCTTCTTAGCCTGCACGCAAGCGACGGCTGGCGCGCAGACGCCATGTTCTTCCAGCCTTGTTCGGCCGGTCCAGGGCTCGCGTCTCGCCGCTAACTGGCAGTCCAGCGCCGCCGCGCCGCTGCCCTCCGCCAAAGCTGCCTTCGTCCCAGCCGGCCTCGATCTCGGCATCGCGCCCGCCAACACGCATCTGGATCGCATGCTGCTTCTGCTCGAGCCTTCGCCTGCCCAGCAGCAGGCGCTCGACGGCTTCCTTCAGTCGCAACAAACCCGCGGAAACTGCGCGTATCACCAATGGCTCACGCCGGCGCAATTTGCCGACCGGTTCTCGAACTCCGCCGCCGACGTATCCGCCATCGCCGCGTGGCTCGCGCAAGAAGGCTTTTCCATTGCGCCGCTCCCCGCCGGCCGCGGCTGGATTGAGTTTTCCGGGACCGCAGCGCAGGTGGAACAGGCTTTTGGCGCAGCGGTTCACGGCTACTCCACCACCTCGGGAACGCGCTACGCACTCGCCGGCGGCATCGGCGTCCCCGCGGTATTCGTTCCTCTTATCCGCGGACTCGCATCGCTCGACGGCGCCTTGTCGGTTCCGGCGCTGACCACGCCGCAGGCCGTCGCCACCGCGCCCTCCGTGCTCGCCGCGGAGTCTTCAGCCAGCCACGCGGAAGCTCTTACGCCGCAACTCCTGGCCCCGCTGCTTCACCTCGACGCGCTGCATGCATCCGGCGCCATCGGAGCCGGCGAGAGCATCGCCATTGCATCGCGCAGCAACCTGCAGACCGCCGATATCGCCGCTTTCCGCTCCACCTTTGGCCTGCCCGCGAGCCCAGTCTCCTTGTCCATCAGCGGGCCCGATCCCGGCCTCACCGCCGACCAGGCAGAAGCGGAACTGGCCGCGTCCTGGGCCGGCGCAGCCGCTCCCGGCGCCAAGGTCATCGTCGTTCCTTCTGCGTCCACGTCCGCCACCGACGGCATTGACCTGTCTCTGGCCGCAATCGCGGACCAGGACCTGGCCCACACCGTTGTAGTCGATTTCTCTTCCTGCGAAACGGCCCTGAGCGACGCCCACCAGGCGTTTTATGCGGCCGTCTATCGCCAGGCATCCGCTGAGGGCATCGCCGCCATCGCGGCCTCGGGCGACAGCGGCGCCGCAGCCTGCCAGGCCCCGGGCAGCGCCGCCCCGGTCTCTTCCGGCTACGCCGTCAACGCGCTCGCTTCCACTCCATTCAACACCGCCGTGGGCGCAGTGGCTTTTGCCGTGTCCGACGGCTCGGCATTTACTGCATGGTCGCCAATCAGCGCTGCCGATCCTGCTTATGCCGGCGGCGGCGGACGCAGCATCGTTTATGCCCTTCCGTCATGGCAGTCCGCCATTCAGCCCGCCAGCAGCGGACGCATGCTGCCCGATCTGGCTCTGCCCACCGGCGTCGATTCAGCCTTCAGCCGCGGCCTCGCATTCTGCTTCAGCGGTTCGGCAACCCCCTCGGGATGCACGCTGGTGCGCAGCGGCGGAACCTCCGCGGCGGCGGCCATCTTCGGCGGCATCGCCGCGCTCATCGCGCAGCAGGACGGCCCCCAGGGCAACCTGGCGCCTGCGCTCTATGCGTTGCGAGCACGCAGCGGAGTCTTCGCCGACGTCGACCGAGGAGCTGCCACCCTGCCTTGTGCGGCCGGCTCGCCAGACTGCGACGCCACGGGCAAAATCGGCTACGCCGCCGCCAGCGGCTTTGACCTCGCCTCCGGCCTCGGCTCACCCGACGCGCAAAGTCTCCTCAGCGCCCTCGCCAATCCCGACGGCGCCACCGCCGACACCGTCAAGCTCTCCGTTTCGCCGGTCCAGAATGCCTACAACCCTTCGGCGTCCATCACCTTTACTGCCACCGTCTCGTCCACCACTGGCACCCCAACCGGCACGGTGAATTTCACCAACCAGAACAACGGCCAGAACCTCAATTCCGCTCCCTACACGCTCACAAAAGGGCAAGCCTCCGTCACCGTTTCCGGCGCTTTGCCCGCCGGCGGCAACAACATCGTCGCGGCCTACAGCGGCGACACCACCTTCGCCGCCACCAATTCTGCCCCCATCTCCGTTTCCATCCAGCCCAGCAGCACCACGGTCACGCTCACGCCTTCCACCGCGACGCCGATCGTGGGAGCACCCTTTACCGTCACCGCAACCGTGACCGTGGGAACGCCGCCTGCCGGCGCGGACTCGCCCACCGGCACCATTGCACTCACGGTGAACGGATCAACCAACGGCGTCAATCCTTCCAGTTCCAACGTCACCACCAGCAAAGGAGTCACATCCGCCAGCTTCACCGTTACTCCCACCCTCGCCACCGCTTCTCTGCAAGCCACCTACACCAGCGGCGACGCCAACTACACGTCATCGAACGCCAGCCTGCCGTTCACCGCCTCCAAGGGCAATACCGTAACCACGCTGGCGGCCAACCCCACCACCCTGACCTCGGGAGTGCCGGAAACCTTCACCGCGACCATCGCGCCATCCACCCCCGTAGCCGGCGTCACCTACTCGTTCACTGGCGATACGGTCACCTTCTACGATGGCGGAGTAACGGGCACCAGCCTGGGCACCGCCGCCGTAAATGGAACCACCGCCGTGCTCAGCAACGTCACCATCACCGGCGCGGCCAAACACGCGATCACCGCTATTTTTAACGGCGACGGCAGCTGGAACCCGAGTTCGCCGTCCAACCAGATCACGTTTTCGCCCGTGCTGATTCCAGTCACCGTTGGGCTCACGGCTTCCCCCAATCCCGCGGCTCCCGGCCAGCCAGTCGTCTTGACCGCGACCGTTACTCCCAACGCAGTTCCGCCCAGTACCTCCGAGCAGAATCCCACCGGCAACGTGGTCTTCTACAACGGAACCACCGCAATTGGAACCGTGGCGCTGGCTCAGGCCCAGTCCGATACCTCCACGGCACAGCTCACCATCACCTCGCTGGCGGCAGGGCAGGACTCGGTGACTGCCGTTTACGTGGGTGACCAGTACTTCTCCACAGCCACCTCGAAGGCAATTTCCGTCACTCTCCAGGGATTCACCATCGCGCCCGGGCCCGGCAATCCGGCCGGAGATTTGGATATCGACAAAGGCAGTTCCGCCAAAGTGTCCTTCGTCATCGGCGCCGAGGGCGGATTCACCGGCAAAGTCAGCGTCGTGTGCAACGTCCCCTCGCAGGACGACATGACCTGCACCCTCAGCCCGCAAACGGTGACGCCCACCCAGACCGCGACGTTTACCATTCAGACCTTCACCACCGGCAACGTGCCGGGAACCGGCGCACTCAAAAACCCGCGTCCACTGTGGCAGCCGGCAGCCGGGGGCGCGGCCTTCGCAGTTCTGCTCGTCTTCCTGCTGCCCGCCGGCAAGCGCACCCGCCTTTTCCGGGAACGGACGCGGCGCATGCTCCTTCTGCTTCTGCTCCTCGCCGGTTTCTGCGGCGCGGGCATCGGTTGCAGCAACATCAGCCCCACTGTCCTCAACCAGGTGAACGGCACGCCCCTGGGAGAGTCCACCATCACCATTACCGCTGCGGCCGCCGTAGACAATGCCGTGGTGAGCCAGAACGCCTACATTCTGGTGAACGTGCTGCCCACCGGTTCCACGGCTAGCTCAGAGCCCGCGCCCGGCGCCAGATGATAGCCTTGGCTTGCATTCTTCCGGGAGCCGTTCTTCATGCAATCGAATCAGCCGTTGCATTTTAACCTTGTCGCCGCGGCGCACGAGGCCATGATCGAGCATGGCTTTCACCCTGATTTTCCCGGGGGCACCGATGCCGAGCTGACGGCTATCCTCAAAGACAAGACGCCGCCTTCGGCCACGGCGGCCCTGGGCACTGACTTTCGCGACCTGCGCAGCCTGCTGTGGTCGTCCATTGACAACGACACTTCCCGCGACCTGGATCAGATTGAGTGGGCAGAGCGCCAGCCCGACGGCCGCATACGCGTGCTGGTCGGCGTGGCCGACGTGGATGCGCGGGTGAAGATGGGCACCATCATCGACAGTCACGCGCGCAGCGAGACCACTTCCGTCTACACCGGCGTGAAGACCTTTTCCATGCTCCCGCCGGAGCTGTCGGAAGGCGCCACCTCTCTCAATGAGAACGAAGAGCGCGTCGCCATCGTGATCGAGCTTTGCGTGGACCAGCAAGGCACGGCCTCCGACGGCAAGGTCTATCGCGCCCTGGTGCGCAACCGCGCCCAGCTTGCCTATAACTCCGTGGGCGCATGGCTGGAAAAACGCGGGCCCGCTCCGCAAAAGGTGGCCGTCAGCCGCGACCTGGCCGCCCAGCTCGCGCTCCAGGACGAGGCTGCCCAGCGCATGGTCGGAAACCGCTTCCAGCACGGCGCGCTCGATCTTGAAACCATCGAAACCCATCCTGTCATGGAGGGCTCCGATCCCATCAACCTCGCGCGCCTGGAAAAAAACCGCGCCACGTCCCTCATTGAGGAGTTCATGGTTGCGGCTAACGGCATCGTGGCTCGCAGCTTTGAGGATGCGAAGATCGCCTCCCTCCGGCGCATCGTGCGCACGCCCAAGCGCTGGGACCGCATCGTGGAACTTGCCGCCGGCCTGGGCACAAAACTTCCGGCCGATCCCGATTCGAAAGCGCTGAACGACTTCCTGCTGGAGCAGAAGAAGAAGGATCCCGACCATTTTTCCGACCTTTCGCTGGCGGTGGTCAAGCTGATGGGCCCGGGCGAATATGTTGTGGTCAAGCCGGGCGAGGTCGATCCGGGCCATTTCGGGCTGGCGGTGCGGGACTACACCCACTCCACCGCCCCCAACCGCAGGTTTCCGGATATGGTGGATCAGCGCGTCCTCAAGGCCTGGCTGGCGAAAGCGCCGCAGCCCTATTCGGCCGCTGAGCTCGGCGTTATCGCGATGCGCTGCACCCAGATGGAAGACCAGGCGCGCAAAGTGGAACGCGAGATGCAGAAGCGCATCGCCGCGGTGGTGCTGCACTCCAGGATCGGCCAGACCTTCCCCGCCATCGTTACCGGCGTGAACAACTATGGCACGTTCGTCCGCATTCTCGATCCGCATGTGGAAGGCAAGCTGGTGCACGGCGCCGGGGGCCTTGACGTCGGCGACCGGCTGAACGTGCGGCTGGTCAACACCGACCCCGCGCGCGGTTTCATCGACTTTGTGACCGTGTGACTACTTTCGCCGTTCCCGCAGCGAATCCCCTGAGCGAACGAAGGATCCGCCGTGCCCCATCCTTTGCGGAAGCCGTTGCCGCCAGTTAAGTCGCGTGCAATTCGGCCCGTACAGGATGCGGAGAAACTTCCATCTGGCGGGGTTTTGAAAGGGCACGACTTCAGTCGTGCCACTAGAGCATTTTCTGTTTTGCTGTAGACTTCCGTGCCCCATCCTTTCCGCTTCTTTCTGCGGAAAGGGTGGGATTCCGACCAAAATTGATGACTACACGATTTCCGAAAATGCTCTAGCCGCGGAGGGATGTCTTGCCGCCTTCGTGGCCGTGGAATCGAGTTTTTCCGCAGCCTCCGTAGGCCCCGTCCTCAAACCTGCCGCAAAACCAAGCAACAGCAGCAGCTTACGATTTCTCTTGACATCTATCGCAATCAGCAATATAGTTATTACGAATTGCGATAGGCACCGCCGCATGATGCAAACGACGGCGGGCAGCTTCCAGGCAAGAAAAATGACGCTGGGCGAGAAAATCCGGTACCTGCGTGAAGTGGAAGGCTCCCTGCGCGGCCAGAACCGCGCCATGAGCCAGCCCGAGATGGTTCGCGCCATCCTGGCCGAAACCGGCTCCGCCCTCAGCCAGAGTTACATTTCCCAAATCGAAAGCGGGGCACGGCCGCATTTGACCAATAAAACCCGGCAGATCCTGGCGAAATTTTTCAAGGTTCACCCGGGCTACCTCGTGGATGACCCGGAAGGCTATTCGCCCGAGCTGCAAAGCGAGCTGCGGACGGTTGAGGACAAGCTCGACATGTGGCTGGTTGGCGGCGCAGAGCGGTTCCGGCGCGATCCCGAGCTTAAGCAGGCGCTGCTCACCCTGGCGCGCCACGAGCACACCCGGGAGTGCCTGCTGCTGATGGAGTCGATTCTGGAAACGCCGGGACTGGTGGCGCGGCTCACCGATGTGCTGAGGCCGGAAAAGCAGGGACCGAGGGACCAAGGGACCAAGGGACCAGAGGCACGGCAGCAGGAAACAGAGAACCGGGAACAGGAAACTGCAGGCGGCTCGAAAAGAGGAGCGCGCAAATGATGACGTTCTATTTTGTGTGTTTTCTGGCGGGGCTGATGCTGAGCGCGGTTACGCTGCTGGGCGGGATGGGCCACTTCGGCGGGCATGCCCACCTGCACATTCCCCACGCGCACCTGCACATTCCGCACGGGCCGCACGTTGCGCACGGCGCTGCCAACGGGGCCGCCGGCGCGCGCGGAGGCGGCGGAAGCGTGCCCTGGTGGAACAGCTTCTCGCTCATGATCTTTCTCTGCTGGTTCGGCGCTGCGGGATATCTGCTCACGCGGTACGGCGAATTTGTGGCCGGCGTGGTGCTGGTGCTCGCGGCCATCTGCGGCGTGGCCGGCGGAGCCATCGTCTTCCTGTTCCTCACCCGGGTGCTGATGCCCCATGACCGCGAGCTGACCGCGGATGAAACCGACGTGGTGGGCGCGGTGGGACGGCTCACCTCGGCCATCCGTTCCGGCGGCACCGGCGAGTTGGTCTACGAGCAGATGGGGCAGATCAAATCCGCTGCGGCGCGCAGCGAGGATGGCGACGAAATTCCCAAACAGGAAGAAGTCTTCGTGGTGCGCTACGAGAAAGGGATTGCCTACGTGCGCAAGTGGGATGAAGGACTCAGGGACTAGAAACTAAGAACTGAGAACTGGAACCAACAACAACCCATTGTTGCCCGGCGCGAAGGGACCGGGAATGCAATGACGAGCAATAACGTGCTGATTGTGGATATGGCGATCCTGGTAGGAATTTTTCTGCTGGGATTGATAGCAAAGCTCTTCCCGCGCAAGAGGTCAACGAGCCAACGGGCGAAAGAGTGAGCGGGCCAAGGGAAGTAGAGAGCAAGTGAAGAAGTAAAACCATCAACCATAAAACCTCCCGGGCGAAAGGGCCGGGAACCGAATGACGCAGACAACGATTCTCTTTGTCGGGCTGGGCGTACTGGCGCTGATCTTCATCATGGGCATTCTGGCCAGGATGTACCGGAAGGCGGGGCCGAACGAGGCGCTGATCGTATACGGATTCCGCGGACCGCGCGTGATCAAGGGCCACGGCACCGTGATTTTTCCCATGGTGGAGAACTGCCGCGAGCTGTCGCTGGAGCTGATGAGCTTCGACGTGGCCCCGCAACAGGATCTCTACACCAAGCAGGGCGTGGCCGTAACAGTGGAAGCCGTGGCGCAGATCAAGGTGCGCAGCGACCAGGCGTCCATACTGACCGCAGCGGAGCAGTTTTTGACCAAGCCGCCGCAGCAGCGCGAGGCGCTGATTCGCCTGGTGATGGAAGGCCATTTGCGCGGCATCATCGGGCAGTTGACGGTGGAGCAGATTGTGAAGGAGCCGGAGATGGTGGGCGAGCGGATGCGCGCCACCTGCGCGGAAGACATGAGCAAGATGGGGCTCGAAGTGATTTCCTTCACCATCAAAGAAGTGCGCGACAAGAACGAGTACATCGCCAATATGGGCCGGCCGGACATTGCCCGCATCAAGCGCGACGCGGAGATGGCGACCGCCGATGCTGAGCGAGACACCGCGATCAAGCGCGCAACGGCAACGCGCGAGTCCGCAGTGGCCAAGGCGCAGGCCGACCAGGAACGGGTGATCGCGGAAACCGCATCGCAGACGCGGCAGGCGGAAGCGCAGCGGGATCTTGAGATCAAGAAAGCCGAATATGCCGAGCAGAGCCGCAGGCAGCAGGCGCAGGCGGACAAGGCTTACGAGATCCAGACCAACATCATGCAGCAGCAGGTGACGCTGGAGCTGGTGAAGGTGCAGCAGGTGGAGAAAGAAGGCCAGATCAAGGTGCAGGAAGCTGAAATCTCGCGCCACGAGAAGGAACTGATTGCCACCATCCTGAAGGAAGCCGAGGTCAACCGTCAGCGGATTGAGACGCTGGCAGCTGCCGAAAGGAACCGGCTGGCAGCAGAGGCAGAGGGTCACGCCGCAGCGATTCGGACGCAGGGCGAAGCCGAAGCCTCCATCATCTTCCAGAAGGGCGAGGCCGAAGCCAAGGCCATGCACGTCAAGGCCGAGGCATACCAGGAGTGGAACCAGGCCGCGGTAGTCGACAGGTTGATGAGCAGCCTTCCGGAAGTGGTGCGCGCCATGGCTGAGCCCCTGAGCAAGGTGGACAAAATCACCATTGTGTCCACCGGGAACGACGGCGCCGCCGGGGCACACAAGATTACCGGCGACATGACCAAAATTGCAGCGCAGGTGCCCGCGTTGTTTGAAGCCCTGAGCGGCATGGACATCAAGCAGTTGATGTCGAACGTGCAGGCCATCCGGCAAAAGCCGGCGGATAAGGCGAGCTCTTAGCTTTTAGGTATTAGCCTTCAGCTCCCGCAATGGGGACCACGTTGCGGGAGCTGGAGCAGGGCAGTTCATCACAAGAGAAGCCAGCGGCTAATAGCTAAGAGCTAATAGCTGCCAGCCGATGGAGGATTGATATGTCATTACTGGACAGAGTGAGCACGCTGTTGAAGGCGAATCTGAACGACCTGGTGGAAAAAGCAGAAGACCCCCAGAAACTGCTCAAGCAGATTGTGCTGGATATGGAGAATCAACTGATGCAGGTCAAAACGCAGGTGGCGATCGCCATCGCCGACGAGCATCTGCTGGAAAAGAAGCGCAAGGAGCAGGAGACGCTCGTCGGCGATTGGAAGCGCAAGGCGGAGCTGGCGGTGCAGAAGGGCCAGGATGACCTGGCGCGGGCCGCCCTCGAGCGCTCGCTCAGTTGTGAGCAGCTCATGCAGGGGTTTGCCGAGCAGGCCGACGATCAGAAGCACGAAGCCGACAATCTGCGCCAGGCGCTGCGCAAGCTGGAACAAAAGCTGAGCGAGACGCGGGCGCACTGCGAGATGCTTGCCGCCGAACATCGCCGCGCCAAGGTGGTGGGCCGGGCAACAAACGCGCGGCAGGCCGTAGGCACCGATCAGGCCCACACCATGGAACGGATGAAGAGCCGGGTGCAGATGCAGTCGGCAACCAATTCCGCGGCGGCGGAGGTGCTCGTCCCCGAGTCGCTTGAAGACCGCTTCAGAACGCTGGAGAACCAGGACAAGGTCGAACTGCTGCTGAACGAGATCAAAAGCCGGCAAGCGCTGCTGCCTGGCGGCGGCCGGTAAAGGACCTTTTCCCGGCAGTTTTTGTCGCTTCGCGGGCCCCTCCTGCGTCTAATGGTTGACGGCCCGCGAGCGCCTCAAGCTCGGGGCCGCCGGTAGCGCGCCCTGTGTGCCGCCGGGAAACTTCCCCTTGGGTCGCTCGCGCCCGGCATTCCCCCGGCGGGAGCACCGTCGGTTGGTGAATACATGCGTTTTTTTGATCGATTTATACTCGGGGCTCTCTGCGTCTTGTTCGCCGCAGGGGCTAGCTTCAGCACTTTCGCCCAGGAGGCACCGCTCGCGCCGGAACGCGGCTCTCCGTCTGATAGCGCCTCCTTTCCCGATGCTCCTCAGCCGCAGGCTCCCGTGGGACAAACCGAAAAAAATCCAGACACCACCAACCGCCAGGCGAACAAGAGCGTTCCTCCGGGACAGGAGCAGCCCAAGCGGATCCTCGGCATCATGCCGAATTACCGCGCCGTGAGCGCCGGCGCCATTCCGCCTCCGCCAACGCCGAAAGAAGCGTTCAAGGTGGCCACTGACAACAGCTTCGACTACTCCTCGTTTGTGTTCGTGGGGCTTACGTCGCTCATCGCCAAGGGCGAGGACGACCACCCCGACCTGGGCAAGGGCCCGGCAGGCTACTGGGCCTACACCTGGCGCGGTTTCGTCGACAAGACCGACGGCAACTACTGGGTCATTTTCGCGCTGCCCACTGTGCTTCATGAAGACGAGCGCTTCTATGCCAAAGGGCAAGGCCGCAAGTTCTATCGCGGCCTGTACGCGGCCAGCCGTGTCCTCATTACACCCAACTACCATGGCCACGATACGTTCAATGCCTCTGAGCTTCTTGGCCGCGGTATCGGGAACGCCATATCGCTTACCTATTATCCCAGCGGCGACCGGACGCTTTCTGACTTCATGGAAAAATATGGCTACGCAGTCCTGCGCGATGCGGCTACTAACACCTTTCGCGAGTTCTGGCCGGACATTGCCAATCATGTTCTGCACCGGCACCCCAGTCAGAGTCAATCGGTGAAAGAATGAAGAAAAGTAACTTGAAGGGCTAGGAACGAATGCAAGTTGGAGTTCATTGCCTCTGCTGTTGGATTGCGCCGTTTGCATTGCTTCTCCCAGCCACGCAAGTTGCGCTGGGGCAGAACCCACCGGACGCTTCGTCCACGGTCAGCACAGTATTGCCGGACGCTCCGGCGCCCATCGGCGCAGGCGCGCAATCACCTGCGCAACAGCCGCCCTCGACCCAACCATCCTCGACCCAACCACCCGCGACGCAGCCGACACCGCAGACCCAGACCCAAACCCAGCCGCCCCCTCCCGCGCAGCAAAGTTCGAGTTCCACCTCCGCAGCTCACCAACCAGCGCCGCAACAGAGCCAGCACGACAAGGCGGAGGAACAAATCAAGGAGCAGGAACATCAGCGGGTGGCGGGAATCGTGCCTTCCTTCAACGTCACCTACCGCGCCGACGCCGTCTCTCTCACTCCCGCGCAGAAATTCAAGCTCCAGTTCCGCGCTTCCATTGACCCCTATACCTTCGCCATCGCAACCATCGTCGCGGGTCTTGGCGAGGCTGAGGACACCAACTCCGGCTTCGGCTGGGGTCCCGGAGGATTCGCCAAACGCGCCGCCGCCGAATATGCGGATAACGTCATCGGCAATACGCTAGGCAACGCTCTTTTGCCTTCCATCCTCCACCAGGACCCGCGCTATTTCCGCCTCGGTCACGGCTCTCCTGCACGCCGCGTCTTGTATGCCGCCGCCACCACCTGGATCTGCAAGCACGACAACACCGGCAAATGGGAGCCCAACTATTCCAACGTGCTGGGCAACATGATCGCCGGAGAAATCTCCAATCTCTATTACCCCGAACAGAAAGGCAAGAACGACACGGTCGAGGCCATCGAAAATGGACTGACCGTGACCTTCGAGGGCTCCTTTGGCGGAGAACTCCAGGAGTTCTGGCCGGACATTTCGCGAAAGCTCTTCCACAAAGATCCAACCCATGGTCTCGATGCTAAGGCGCGCGCGGCGGACGCCGCCGCCAGGCAAAAAAAGCAGCAGCAGCAGAACCAGGAGCATCCGTAATGAGTATCTAAAACTGCAGCACCGGCCAATTCAGCCAGGAATCCACGCTCGCCAGTCAGGAAATAAAGCCACGAGGGCGCGCGATCCACGCAGATCCAACCCAACGTTGTGCCGCTCGGAATCGTCCAACGAAGTTGAAACGCAGCCATCGACTCCTTAGGAGATTCTCCCCTTGTCTTTGCTGATTGATAGTTGGAAATCGCTTTCCCGGGGACTTTTCTCACTGGTAATGACCGCCGTCGCGCTGAGCGCGCTTTTCAGCGCCTGCATCAGCTTGGCGGCTCAGCAAGCCAACGCCGACGATCCTCGCCCCGCCGCCGATGCGGCCTCGATGCCCAGCGCTCCCGCTCCGCAGGCGACCGCTCCGGCGCCGCAATCCTCCGGAAGCAATGGGCCTGCAGCCGACAGGCAGCCGTCACAATCCGCGCAGGAATTCCCCAGCGGCCAGCAAACCAAGCGCATCCTCGGCATCGTCCCCAACTTTCGCGCGGTCAGCGTTGACCAGAAGCTGCCGCCCGAAACCGTCAAAGAAAAATTCACTGACGCTACTCAGGATTCGTTCGATTACTCGTCCATTTTTATCCCTGCAGCCCTTGCCGCCTACAGCATGGGCCAGCGCTCAACTCCGGAGTTCCATCAGGGCGTCGCCGGCTATGCACGATACTTCTGGCATTCGGCCGTCGACCAAACCAGCGAAAATTACATGGTTGAGTTCGTCTTCCCCACCGTCACCCGCGAAGACTCGCGTTACTATACGCTCGGCCGCGGAGGATTCCTCAAGCGCACGGAATATGCCCTCAGCCGGGCCGTCGTCACTCGCTCAAACTCCGGTGATGAAGTTTTTAACGTGAGCGAGGTGTTCGGCGCCGCCGCCGCCGCGGGCGTCTCCAATCTCTATTACCCTTCCGCCTCGCGATCCGTCGGAAACACTTCAACGCAGTGGGCGGTGGACGTCGCCATCGACGCGGGTAGCTTTTGGTTCAGGGAATTCTGGCCCGACATCAACCGCCGTATATTCCACAACAAATACAATCCCCCTCCCGCGCAACCGTAGCGTTTTTAGAGCGCGCCGGCGCGGCCAAAGCCCAGGCCGCCAGAATTCCCTTCCCTCGCGCGGCCTTTCTCGCGTACATTAAATCCGCGCGGGCACGACGGTCCGCGTTTCTGCTCGGAGGATCTATGCGCACGACTCGACTTTGGATCCCGGCGGCTTGCTGCGTTGCCGCATCAGCCCTGCTTCTGATGGCCCAACCCAACCGGCAACCGGGCCTGTATGAAACCACCAGCAACATGACCTGGCAGCAATCGCCCATGCCCAATGGCATGCAGATGCCGGGCGGCGGCCCGCACACCACCCAGATGTGCTTTACCCAGGAAATGATCGATAAGTATGGCGCCCCTGCGCCGCAACAATCGCGCGGCAATTGCCAAATGGCCAACGTGAACAAGACCGCCACCGGCATGACCGCCGACTGGATTTGTACCGGCCAGATGAACGGCAAAGGCTCGGTGGAATCAAGCTGGACAGGCGATGGCAAGTCGACCGCCAAAGTGCATTTCGCCGGAACCATGCAGATGGGGCCGCGCAGCGCGCCGATTGAATGGACCATCGAGTCCACCTCGGCTTACAAGGGTCCCGATTGCGGCAACGTGAAGCCGATCCAGATGCCGGCGAAGTAGCATTCCCTTCATCAGGCTGGGGTGCACACCCGAATCGGGAACTGCGCCCCGGCTACCGCCTCCATGAGCGTGTTGCGCGACACCTTGAGAAGCTTGTAGCCGCCTTCGGTGCCCGCCCGGACGTCCGTTCAAGGCGGCTTTCATTGGAATGGAACTGAAAGGTCGCCTCTTGCTCGGGTATCACTTACCGAAGTGCATAACCAGAGTGTGGATTGACAAACGGACGCGACGGTCGGTACCGTTGCAACATCCTTTTGCCATCGTGCCCATCCCGTTTAGCTCGATGGTGGAATGTGGGCCCAATATCCCCATCTTTTCTCCAGTTTTCACAGTGATTTAAGCAGTTCCCCCGCCGAAATCAATTCCGTGTACCGGACTTGGGATGCGTCCAACTCCGCCCATTTCTTAACTACGTCTTCATATTCTCGGGAGGGAGAGAGCCATGAACATGCAAGGGATGTGTGTGCTGATTGCCACGGCGTTGTTATCAACTGCGGCCGCGGCGCAGACCGGAACTTGGACGCCGCTTGCCAACCAGCCGACGTTCTTGAATCCCCCGAGCCAGTGCGCGATTTACCAGAACTCGAATTGCGCGCCGGCTGGCGACTACTCCTGGGGTGGAGTCTTCAACGTAAACCTGCTCACTGACGGCAGCGTCCTTGTCGAGGCCTGGGCGGTCGACAACAACTTCAACCCGAGCTGGGTCGAGTACAAACTGATTCCGGACAACTCCGGCAGCTACATCAACGGCACATGGACGCAGGTCGCGTCCATCCCGGGTGCGGCCACGGCAGCGAACCCCAACGGCTGGGGGCCTGACGATATGGCATCGGCAGTCCTCCCCGACGGCCGGGTCATCTATGAGGGCGGCGAATACAGTGGCGCCTATTTTAACTTCGCCCTCAGCAATCAGGGAGCGATCTACGATCCAGTGCAGGACTCGTGGACACCCATCGCGCCTCCGCCCTTTGAGAACCTATACCCAGCTGACCCACCCGATCTGCCCGGCTTCAACACCGTGTACTCCTATCCGCGATACCCGGCGCCGTTGACCTCGGAGCTTGTCGACGCCATCGGCGATTCAGCGTCCGTCGTTTTGCCGAACGGCACCTTTATGCTGTTCAGCAAACTGAGCCGGCAGCAGGCGCTCCTCAATGCGAAGACCCTTACCTGGACGTTGACCGGCGAGGGCAAGAAGGATGTGAATTCGGAAGAGGGCTGGACTCTGCTCCCGAACGGCAAGGTGCTGACCGTCGACACTGACCTGGACTACTGGTTCGGGCTGACACCAACGTACACGCCGGGAAACTCGGAGATCTACGATCCAGCAAAGGGAAAATGGAGCAGCGCCGGGAACACGGTGAATTTACTCACGGGCTTTCCCGATGGAGAAATGGGCCCTGCGGTGCTGATGCCCAACGGGATCGTCTTTGCAGAGGGTGCCGAGGGAACCAACTCGCTGTATGACTCCTACAACGGCAAGTGGTCTGCGGGACCATCGTTCCCTACCGTCGAATTCAACGGACAGACGCTGCAAATGACGGCCACGGACGTGGGAGCAGCACCGTTGCCCAACGGCAACGTACTCACCGCCGCAAACACCTATGGCGAAGCGCCGCCGACCAAGTTCTTTGAATTCGATGGCCACAAACTGATCCCGGAACCCGACATCCCGGACTCCTCGATCGACGAAGGCGCTTTTTTCCTGGTGCTCCCGACGGGTCAGATCCTGGAATTCGATAACAACACCGACGTTGAGATCTACACGCCCACTGCCCCTCGCGTGCGTCCTGCGTATGCGCCGCTGGTGCTCAGCGTGTCCCTCATTGTCTTGCCCGGCAATACCTACAAGGTGAGTGGCGTGTACCTGAACGGCGTCTCCCAGGGTGCTGAAGAAGGCGACGACCTCCAGATGGCGACCAATTACCCGCTAGTTCGAATCACTAACAACGCGACGCATCACGTCTTCTACAGTCGCACTTACAACTTCAGCAGCATGGCGATCGCGAATCCTTTTCCTGTTAATGCGAGTTTCCAGGTGCCCGCCAACCAGGAGACGGGCCCCAGCCAATTAGTCGTCGTCACCAACGGCGTCGCCTCGGTACCGGTCCCGATTTTTGTTAAATAAGTGGGCTCGGTGACCTGCCTGGCTCAAACATAGCCCGAAAACCCCCTGGCTCGCCGGGGCGCAATCGCGATTCGCGAACTGCGCCCCGCGTCAGCCTGCTTCCTGCTCCCCGGCATGCGTGGCCATGGCGATTGCCTTTCCCATCACAAGCGCGTCAGTGGCCTGGACTTCTTTTTACAATCCCTTCAAGTAAATCGCTTTTTTATTTGCGCGCGGCCGGCTTGCCGACTACACTGTTCGGCAGCATAATGGACGAACATTCGAGGCGTCCGTCTCCACCATCGATCCGGAGACTCAGGTAGCCGAAATCCGTCCGCTCGGCGAAGTGCCCGCCTCCAATTCGACCTTCGCCCCAACCATTCGCACTCTTACGGGAACTCCAAGCCATGAAGACACAGACCGCAAAAGCCACAAAGCCCCGCCATACGACTCCCGCCTACAAGAATCCCAGCCTCCCATCCGCGCGCCGCGTCAAGGACCTGCTCTCGCGCATGACGCTCGAAGAAAAAGCGGCGCAAATGCTCTGCATCTGGCAAAAAAAGCCGCAAACGCTGGTGGACGACGACGGCAACTTCGACCTCGCCAAGGCGAAAAAGGCATTCAAAGACCGCCGCGGCCTCGGCCAGGTTGGCCGCCCCAGCGACGCCGGCGGCGGCCTCAACGCGCGCCGCATGGCCGAGCTCACCAACGCCATCCAGAAATTCTTTCTCGAGAACAGCCGCCTCGGCATTCCCGTCATGTTCCATGAGGAGTGCCTGCACGGCCACGCCGCCGTCGACGGCACCAGCTTCCCCCAGCCCATCGCGCTCGGCGCCACGTTCAATCCCGAGCTGGTGGAGCGCATATTCACCGCCACCGCAGCTGAGGCCGGCCTGCGCGGCACCCACCAGGCGCTGACGCCCGTCGTCGACGTGGCCCGTGAGCCGCGCTGGGGCCGAGTGGAAGAGACCTACGGCGAAGATCCGTTCCTGGTTTCGCGCCTCGGCATCGCCGCCGTGCGCGGCTTCCAGGGCGACGCCACTTTCCGCGACAAGCGCCGCGTCCTCGCCACTCTCAAGCACTTCGTCGGCCACGGGCAGCCGGAGTCGGGCATGAACTGCGCCCCCGCCAACGTCTCCATGCGCGTCCTCCGCGAAACTTTCCTCTTCACCTTCCGCGAAGCCCTGCGCGAAGCCGGCGCCATCACCCTCATGGCCTCTTACAACGAGATCGACGGCATCCCATCCCACGCCAACAAATGGCTGATGCACGATGTGCTGCGCAACGAGTGGGGCTTCAAGGGCTTCGTGGTCTCTGACTACTTCGCCATCTGGGAGCTCGGCTACCGCCCCGACACGCACGGCCACTTCGTCGCCAAAGACCGCAAGGAATCCTGCGCGCTCGCGGTCAAAGCCGGCATCAACATCGAACTGCCCGATCCGGATTGCTACCTCAGCCTGGTCGAGCTGGTGCGCAAAGGCGTGCTCAAGGAATCCGAGCTCGATGACCTGGTCGCGCCCATGCTCTTCTGGAAATTCGAGATGGGCCTCTTCGACACGCCCTACGTCGATCCCAACGAAGCCGATCGCATCGTCGGCTGCGAGGAGCATCGCGACCTCGCGCTCACCGCCGCGCATGAAGCCATAACGCTCTTGAAGAACGAGTACAACCTGGCCCCGCTCGATTTGAGCAAGATCAAGTCCATCGCCGTCATCGGCCCCAACGCCCACCGCACGCTGCTGGGCGGCTACAGCGGCCGGCCCAAGCAGGAAATCACCGTGCTCGACGGCATCAAGGCCAAGGTCGGTAAAGGGGTCAAAGTTCACTACAGCGAAGGCTGCAAGATCACCATCGGCGGCAACTGGAACCAGGACGCAGTGGTTCCCAGCGACCCCGAAGAAGACCGCAAGCAGATTGTCGAAGCGGTGAAAGTGGCGCGCAAGGCCGACGTCATCGTGCTCGCCATCGGCGGCAACGAGCAGACTTCACGCGAAGCCTGGGGCCTGAACCACATGGGCGACCGCACCTCCCTCGACCTCATCGGCCGTCAGGAGGAACTGGTGAAGGCGATGGTCGCCCTCGGCAAGCCGGTCATCGTCTTCCTGTTCAACGGCCGTCCGCTTTCCATCAATTACGTCGCCGAAAACGTGCCGGTCATTTACGAGTGCTTCTATCTCGGCCAGGAAACCGGCCGCGCAGTGGCCGACGTTCTCTTCGGCGACGATAACCCCGGCGGCAAGTTACCCATTAGTTTCCCGCGCTCCGCCGGCCACTTACCCGTGTTCTATAACTACAAACCCTCCGCACGGCGCGGCTATCTCTTTGACGATGTTACTCCGCTATATGCGTTTGGCTACGGCCTCAGTTACACCACCTTCACCATCGGCGAACCGCAACTTACCAGGAAACGAATCAATCGCGACGGCTCCGCCCGAGTCACGGTGGACGTAACCAACACCGGCAAGCGCGCAGGCACTGAGACCGTCCAGCTCTACATCCGCGACGTGGTCAGCTCCGCTACCCGCCCAATCAAAGAACTCAAGGGCTTCCGCAAAGTGCATCTCGAACCAGGCCAAACCACCACTGTCGTCTTCGACATCACGCCCAAACTGCTCCGCTTCTACGACGTCAACATGAAGGAAGTGGTCGAGTCTGGCGAGTTTCATCTCATGGTCGGCAACAGCTCCCGTGACCAGGATCTGAAAAAAGTCACGCTTAACGTGACGGAGTGACCGCCGCAAGGATAACTGAAAGACGAGGCAGTTATGTTAGAAAAGCTTTCCATTGGCGAGAAATTCGGCTACGGCCTTGGCGACTTAGCCGCTAACTTCGTGTTTCAGGCGGTCATGGCCCTGCAGTTGGACTTCTACACGCGAACTTACGGCTTGTCGCCGGTCGCGGCGGGCACCATGTTTCTGGTGGTCGGGCTGGGGTCGGCGCTCTTCAATCCCGTCATGGGAGTCATCGCCGACCGCACCGTCACTCGCTGGGGCCGCTTCCGCCCCTGGCTGCTGTGGACCTCGTTCCCCTTCGGCATCATCGGCATCCTTACCTTCACCACGCCTAACATCAGCCCCACGGGCAAGCTCATTTACGCCTGGGTTACTTATCTGCTCCTGCGCCTGGTCTACGCGGCCAACAACGTGCCCTACTCGTCGTTGACCGCCGTCATGACCGACGATCCCGACGAGCGCAACTCCGTCACCTCGTACCGCCAGTTCTTCGCCAACTCCGCCGGCTTCATCGTCGGCGCGCTGGCGGTTCCCATGGTCAAGTACCTGGGCGGCGGCAACAGCGCGCTCGGCTACCAGCTCACCATGGGCAGTTTCCTCGCGCTCTCCATCGTGCTGTTCCTGGTTGCCTTCGGCGTATCCAAAGAGCGCATCCAGCCTGATACCACCCAGGAAACTTCCATCACCCGCGACCTCGGCGACCTGATCCACAACCGCTCCTGGGTCATGCTGTTTCTCGCCACCGTGTTTTATTTCACCGCGCTGCTCATCCGCGGCAACGTCATGCTGCCGTACTTTGAGAACCTGGCCCACAACCGGCTCCTCTTCAGTTGGCTCAACGGCTTCGGATTGGTGGCGCTGCTCATCGGCGTCACCTGCTCCACCATGCTGGTTAAAAAATGGGGCAAGCGCACCGTCTTCTTCTGGAGCATGCTCCTCACTGCCGTCTGCACCGCCGCGCTGTATCTGCTCAACCCAACGGCCGTCGTCTCCATCGTCTCGCTTGAAGTGGTGCGCCAGTTCATCTTCGGCTGCTCCGGCCCCGTGCTCTGGTCCATGATGGCCGACGTGGCCGACTACGGCGAGTGGAAAACCGGCCGCCGCGCCACCGGCGCCGCCATCTCCGGCGTGGTGTTTGCGTTGTGGGTTGGTGTTGCCCTCGGCGGCGCCATCGCTGCCTGGTTGCTCTCGTTCTTCGGCTACGTCTCCGACGCCACGGTTCAAACCGCGCGCGCGCAACTCGGAATCCAGCTAACGCCCAGCGTCTTCGCAGGCCTTGCCTTTCTGGCCGCCGCCGTCTGCCTCTGGTTCTACCCGATTACGCGTGAGCTGAACCACAAGATCGCCAACGACCTCGCCGAGCGGCGCAAAACTTTCGCCCCGCAAGCCGGTTCGTAGCGCCACTCCACCAGTAGCGCCGGCCTCCTGGCCGCCTGTAGCGGGGGTCACCTGACCCCCGCTGTCTGCGCCGATCCCGCCCAACCCAAATCGCCGCTCCGCCGCTCCTTATAATTTCCCCATGGCCAATCTTCAAGGACGCATCGCGCTGGTCACCGGCGCATCGCAAGGCATCGGCCGCGCCTGCGCGCTGGAGCTCGCGTGCCAGGGCGCAACCGTCGCTCTCGCTGCCCGCAATCAATCCAAGCTCGCTGAAACCGCCGCCGAAATCCGAAGCGCCGGAGGTCAGGCTGCCGCCTTCACCCTCGATGTCTCCAGCGAGGACTCCATCCGCTCCGGCGCCAAGGCCGTCCTCGACCAATACGGCAAGGTCGAAATTCTAGTCAACAACGCCGGCATCACCCGCGACGATCTGGCCATGAAAATGAAGCGCTCGGATTGGGACGACGTGCTCGCCACTAACCTCACCGGCGCATTCCTGCTCACCCAGGCCATCCTGCGCCCCATGCTCAAGAACCGATGGGGCCGCATCGTCAACATCACCAGCGTCGTCGGCCGCACCGGCCAGGCTGGCCAGGCCAACTACGCCGCCAGCAAGGCCGGCCTGATCGGCCTCACCCGCTCCCTGGCCCGCGAGCTCGCCTCCCGCGGCATCACCGTCAACGCCGTCGCCCCCGGCTATATTGAAACCGCCATGACCCACGTCCTCTCGGAAGACCTGCGCAACCAGATGCTCGCCTCCATCCCCCTCGACCGCGCCGGAACCGACCAGGACATCGCCAACGCCGTCGCCTTCCTCGCCTCCGACGCCGCCTCCTACATCACCGGCCACGTCCTCGACGTCAACGGCGGCATGTTCATGGGCGGCTAGTCGTCGGCCCCGCGCAATTTGTACCGCCGGCCTCCCGGCCCGGGGTCCCCAGCGACAGGTCTTCGTCGCTGGGGTGGCGGAACGGCTGTAGCGCGGGTCTCCCGACCCGCGTCGTCATCCCCGGTGTCCCAGCTCTCGATTCTGACCGCGCAAATCTCAACGAAACACCATTAAACCCGCCCAAGCTGAGTTAATCTCCCCGTATGCGGAAGAAATTCGCTCTCGTAGCCGCGGCGCTGATCCTGGCCAATACGCCAGCGGCCATCCACGCCTCCAGCATGGACCAGCCGAAAACTCCCCCCAAGCAAGCCTGGGATCCCGTCGCCGCCGCGCGCTATCTGGACATCCGCGAGTCCTATTGGCAAACCTGGGACCATGCAAAGCGCGACCACGGTACCCGCTGCGTCTCTTGCCACACCCAGGCCACCTACGCCTTCGCCCGTCCCGCCCTGCGCACGCGCATCGGCGAGCCCGGCCTCACTGCCCAGGAAACCGCGATGCTGGCCGACGTGACCAAGCGCGTGCAGGCATGGAAAGACATGCTCCCGTTTTATAGCGACTCGGTCTACGGCCAGGGCAAGGCGATCGAGTCGCGCAACGCCGAGGCCGTGCTCAACGCCGTCATCCTGTCGAACTATGACGTATCCGCCGGTCAGCAGAGCGACGTCACCAAGCTGGCCTTCCGCCACGCGTGGGATCTCGAATCCCGCACCGGGCCGGACGCCGGCGCGTGGGTCTGGCAGGACTTCAACTACGCCCCCTGGGAATCGAAGGAATCCGAGTATCACTGGGCCGCGCTCATGGCCATCCAGGTCGCCCGCGAGCCTGGATCGTATCGCCAGCTCGAGGAAATCCAGCAGCCCCTCAACGCGCTCACCCGATACTTGAAATCCCATTACGAGGCGCAGCCGCTGCTCAACAAGATCGTTGCCTTGTGGGCCGATCATTGGTACCCCGGAATTCTCACCGGGCAGCAGCGTGCATCGCTATTGCGGCTCGTCTACACGCTCGAAAAGCCGGACGGCGGCTGGACCACAACCGCGCTTGGGGTATGGCATCGCCGCGACGGCACTCCGCTGGAGACGCGTTCTGACGGATACGCCACCGGCTTGATCGCGCTCGTGCTTGAAGAAACTGTTGCCGGCTCACCCCACGCACCCCCGTCCACGCCTGCGCACATCCAGCGGGCATTGGCATGGCTGCGGACCAACCAGGATCCGCAAACAGGATCGTGGCCGGCATGGTCGCTGAACAAGAATCGCGACCCGCAGTCGGAACCCGCCAAGTTCATGAGCGATGCGGCAACTGCGTACGCCAGCATGGCGTTGCTCAAGGGCCCGCGCTGAAGCAGTCCTGATTCCCCCCGCGCCCCAACCCGCCGTCCCCGCCCTCAAGCTTTTCCCCCGCTCCGCCGATGATGCCCGTGGAGGAGATTCTCCATGTCTCTCATCGAATCCCCAGCCACGTCCCGGGCGGCCACCCGCGCCCAGTCAGGCGAGCTCCACAACCTCGCCCGCCAGCCCATCCTTGATGCTCGCGGCCAGGTGCACGCCTACGAGCTGCTCTTCCGCTCCAGCGCCGCAAACGCCTCCGGCGCCGATGACGAGGTCGCCACCCGCACCATCCTCGACAATTCCATCGTCTTCGGTCTGGAAAAGCTCGCTCGCGGACTGCCCGCATTCGTCAAGTGCACTCCCCGTGTCCTCACCGAGGAGCAGGTGCGCATTCTTCCTCCGCGCATGACCGTGCTCCAGATCGTCGAAACCGCAGAACCCACTCCCGGGCTGATCCAGGCCTGCATTCATCTCAAAACCATGGGCTTTCGCATTGCCCTCGACGACTTCACCTGGCGCTCGCCGCTCCAGCCGCTGGTTTCGTTCGCCGATTTCATCAAGGTCGACTTCCTCAAGTCTTCAGAGTCGGAACGCCGCCTGCTCGTTTCCAAGCTTCCTTCCCTCTCCACCCTCATCGCGGAAAAAGTGGAGACCCGCGCCGCCTTCGACACCGCCCGCGCCGAAGGTTTCTCCCTCTTCCAGGGCTTCTACTTCTGCGCTCCGTCTGCCGTGCACGTCACCAAAATCCCCGCCAACAAATTCTGCCATCTCCAGCTTCTCCAGCAGAATCCCACTGACCTGCATAAGATCGCCGAGCAGGTCAAGCGCGATCCCGGCCTCAGTTACCGCCTCATGCGCATGGTCAATTCCCCGGTCTGCGCCATCCGCCAGAAAGTTTCCTCCATTGAGATGGCGCTCATCGCCATCGGCGACGACCAGTTCCGCCGTCTGGCCTCGCTCGCCATCGCCAGCGAGCTCTCCAGCGGCGAGAACGGCGAAATCCTGCGCATGGCCTTCATCCGTGCGCGCTTCTGTGAGCTGGCCGCCCCGCTGTTCGGTTTCGACCCCGGCGAACAGTACCTCATCGGCCTCTTCAGCATGCTGCCCGCCATGCTCAAGGTCCCCATGAAGGATCTGCTGCTGGCCCTGCCTCTGCGCTGGGAAGTGGAGCAGGCACTGCTCGAACAGGAAGAAACCGTTCGCGCCCCGCTCCAGTGGGTTGAAGCCGAGGAGCGCCGCGACTGGGAACGCTGCCAGAAGACCGCGAGCGACTTCGGCGTGGACCCGCCCGAACTCGCCGACTGCTACCTGAACGCCATGCTCTGGGCCGACCAGGTCCTCTCCAACGAACCTCCGTCGAGCAGCTAGTTACGCCAGTACAGGGCCTGTGCCCATTCATCGCTCCTGACCCTGAGGAGACGGAAGGGGAAGGATCCGAGCGATGAGTGGCCGGGCTACTCTCCATCCAACATAGTTCATCGCTCCTTGGAACCCGTGGCGCGGAGCAGCTCAAAGGCGTCGTCCATCTTTTCATCCAACAGGCGCAGTTGCTTCGCCAGTCCCTGAATCTCGGATTCCGACCGGCGGTTGACATCGAAATCCAGCTCGCTCCTCAGCCTGTCCTTGGTGTCCTGCCGGTTCTGGCTCATCATGATCACCGGCGCCTGGAACGCCGCCAGCATGGAAAGAAACAGGTTGAGCAGAATAAATGGATATGGGTCCCAGGCCTTGCCGCCCAGCATCACGTTGATGGCCGCGTAGATACAGAGCATGATCGTGAACGAGATGATGAAGGTCCACGAACCCCCAAACCCTGCCACCGAATCGGCGATCCTCTCGCCGAATGTGGAACTCTGTTCGATGATCTCGTTGGGATTGCGCATGACGCGCAGCCGGGCCAGTTGATGCGCGGCGTGGAGCTGATGCCCCAGCGTCGTCATCAGGTCCATGCCCGCCATCGGTTTCCGCTGCAGCAGCACTTCAATGTCGTTGCGCGACACCTCCAGACACACGCAGTCCTCCAGCGCCATTGCCGTGGTCTGATGCGGCGTCTGTTCCAGCATGGAGGCGAAGCCGAAGAACTGCCCCTGCAACGGCTCGTCCAATACGACCTCCTGTTGATCCTCGTCCACCGTAAACACGCGCGCCTGGCCGGAGACCATCACGTAGGCCTGCGGGGCCGTGTCGCCCGCCTTGTAGATGCGCGCGCGCGCGGCAAACGACTTCATCTCAACCTGCTCCGCCAGCACCGCCCTTTCGTCGTCGTCCAGCAGCGCAAACAGCGGGATACCCTTCAGCATTTCAGGATTGCATGCCATGGCAAATCTCCAATTCAGAATTTCGGTAGCTGGATTGTAACGGCACTTGTCAACATGCGCAGAGTCAATTTACGCAGAATCGTCTTCTGTCCCTATGCCCAGCGTGTGCTCCGTTCATCGCAGTTGTATCGCGGTGAGCGGGCGTCCCGAGCCTCGCTGACCCGCTGCTCATCAATGGTGCGTCCGCAAAACCGTGGGAAAATCCAACTCGAAGCCCATCTGCCCGCCAATGCTCGGGCTGGCTTCGTATTTGCCGCCCAGAATGGCAAAGGTAAAACTAAAACCATCCCGAACCGTGTACCACCCTCCGCCCAGCCCTTGCAGTTGATCCCTGCCCAGCCCGCTGGTATCCGCCACGCCGCCGTATGCCTCCGCCCCCAGCGTCAGCTTGGGACCAATGTCGTGCGTCAGCGACAAGCCGCCCGTATAAACATGCCCGCGCTTGTTCTGCGTGCCAATCACGCCGGTGCTGGTGTTTCCCGCAAACAGAAATCCAATGTTGCCCGTCAGCCTCGTCTTGTCCGTAAAAGGCTCCTGCGCGATGCCGTTGAGCCAGTAGTCGGTCAGCCCCGAACCAAGCTGCTCGCGGACGTTCCCCGTCGGAAATTCGATGTACATCGTCGCCGCCAGCGAGGGAACCCGCGAGCCCGCCGCGAAGTCGCGAAATCTCCACTTGATGCCCATGTCGGTATCGCCACCGCCCGTCGAGTTCTGCTGTCCCGGCGCGCGGTAAATGCTCAGCCAGGGAGCATCGACGTCGAGCTCCAGGTTGTGGGGAAGGCCGTAGTTCACCTTGAAGTTGGCCGTGTTCTGGTTCAGGTTGGGATACTGCGAGGATTGCAGCGCGTCGTACTCGTTGAAAATCTCAATGTGCAGCACGCGAGGGTCGGTCACGCCGGTGTCGTCGGTGTAAAAGGGCATTTGCGCCGCCAGCGAGGCAGCACCCAGAATCCCCCAGAGTATGACAAGCACGGGCCGTGTGATTTCGCGCATATTGGCGTGGTTCTACCATAAAGGAAGGTCATCGGCAGGCTAAGTCAACAGAAGGTTAAAGCAGCAAACGGGCGGCCTGTTGCCAATTTATCGCGATGACCGGGAAGGCGCCCAGCAGAACAGCGCCAGTGGCCACTCGAAGGTTACCAATGGTGAGGGGGCTGCCCGGATTGTCGCTTCGGGTGGGATTATGTACCTCAATGTGGGATTACATCTGCTTTTGGCTGAGTGAGAGGGGCCAGGTGGTTACCTTTGGGCAGGGGGGGGGTGCGCTCGGCTTTGGGGCGGATGCCGCGGTGCTCCTCCCGCCGTGACGATATGAAGCCGGAAAGTCTGCTCATTGAACAAATCGTGCACGCTATCAGGGGACCGGGTCCTCGGTTCCCATGGGGACGCTTGGCTGACAGGAGGCGACGCGTCGCATGGCCATCCACCCGCCCTTTGCAATGCCATACTTGCGCACAGCCTGGACAGAATAGTTGGAGCAGGTGGGCTTGTAGCGGCAATGGATCCATCGCCCGGTGATCGGGTGGAAATATTGATGATAGCCGTCAACGGAGGCAGCGAAAAGACGCACGCTCACTTGGCTTTGGGGCGGGCGCATCGCGTCCGCCCCAAACAGCATGGCCAAAAGGAGAATTGCCGTGAGCCACGGCTCCGGCCTTAGGAGCCGATGCCGCAGTGCGGGCATTTCACGCTTGCCTCCAGGCGTTTGTTGCCACAGTTGGGACATGGCACCAGGTTTCCTTGCGGCCGGGAAAAGATATAGATCACGAGGCCGATGAGATTGAGGAAGAAGACGAGGGCCATCCAAAGAACTGCGCCGTCCATGCCGCGCGCCTTTGCATCTCTGGCCACCCACACCAGCAAGGCAATGCTGATTGCCAGAAGAACGATGGGAACCATGATAAACGTGCCGCAGCAGCCGCCACAGGCTGCTGCGCCGGCAGCGGGGCTTGGCTGGTTGGTTTGGGCAATCGAGAGAACCGGGGCAAAGAGAACAACAGGCGAGGACCGCCTCAACAAGGGCTTGATCCAACCTTGCATACCTTACCGACTTTCCTGGGGGAGCGATTTGGTACCACATCCTATAGGAAACCATCTGTGGAGTCAATTAGAAACGAGTGGGAGTATGCGGGACGCTTTCCCGCTCACAGCGATAAAACTGCGATGAACGGGCACCGCCCCGGAAGCCCGAAGCTGTTTGGAACCGATGAGCGGGCCACCTGCCGCGATTTGTGCGGTCCGTTTGGACCTCGAATCAGCGACGGCTGGGTGCCTGGGGCATTAGTTCGAGGTTGGCGAAGTATGCTTCGGTGCCGACGCCGATCCACAGGGCTATGGCTCCGGTGCGGTCGCCTAGCTTGAGGTCGTTGACTAGAAGAGTTGGCTGCGTGGCTCCGTTCACATAGAGGCGCATCGTGACGCCATCGACTTCAATCCTCATGTGAGTCCACTGGCCGGGCACGAGGTCAACGTAGGACTCGTACTTCCCCGGAAATTCCGTGCGCAGCTTCCGCCATTCGTTGTCAGGAAACGAGGCGTATTGGGTGGAGTGGTTGCGGCGCTCCTGATCGTCGGCGCGGCCGTTGGTGGGCCGAATGTAGACGTAGTCGTATTTGGATGCGTCGGGCGGAACGCGAAACGCGATCCCGACAAACCCGCGCGCGAGGGCCGGCGCATTGGCCTGCGGCTTTCCCGCGACATCGACATCGATGACGCCGTTATGGAACGACGAGCCGTTGAGAAAAACGATCCCGCCTCCGGTGCCTGACTTCTGCGCGTCATAGACCGCATCCGCGCCTGACAGCGACATTACTCGCACGGCCTTTCGACCGCGATAGACCACGCGTGCCACGCTGACATTATGTGGCTGTAAGCCCTTGACTGAGTCCAATGGATAGGACTGAGCCGCCATGACCGGCGGGACAAGAAAGGCCGCGATGACGATCGCTCTTTGAGCCAGTTGGCGAGGTGACTGAGACCGCCTTCGCATTGAATCGAGTCTCCGGGATTATGCTACTGGTCCTACTTGGCCGGTTGAGAGAGCGGCATGCCTTTCGTGCCTGCGTAGAAGACGATGAAGGTCGCGGGTTGATCTCCGACGAAGCCGCGATGCACGGTATGGACTGTTTCCGGCATGACCTCGCCCGCGGTGAAAAGCTTCTTGTTGCCGTTTTTGTCTTCGACGGTGATTTCGCCGGAGAGAACGTAGGCGAAGCTCGGCATGGGGTGAGAGTGCCAAGTGAGTTCCTGGTGTGCCGGGATGGTGATCCTGGCTACGACTGGTTCGGCCACGCCCGCCGGGTAGGCGCCGTACGCTGCGCCGTTCCACGAGGCCTGGGTACGCAGCAACTCCTGCACTTCAATGTCGCTGTCGGCTTGTTGAGGTGCGCTCACATCTTCTCCGCTCTCCAGGAACTTCTTCCAGGTCGTGACTGAACTTTACAGGGTTGGGTAACATGACGGTCATCTTTTCGACGAGGGAACGAGCCCGGCGGCGAAAAGGAATTTTGTTTGGGGATGGAGCAACGGCAAAAGCAAAGGCAACGGCAAAGGCACGAAAGCGTTGCTGCTGCTCGACACAGGTTGGCAGGGTTGGTAGGGTTTTGAATATGGCAGGCGTGGAGTTATTGCTGGAAGGGAAGACGGCGCTGATCACCGGCGGTTCGCGGGGGATTGGCGCGGAGACGGTGCGGCTGTTCCGGGCGGCGGGGGCGCGGGTGGCGTTCAGCTACCGGCAGGCGGCGGAGGCGGCGCGGAAGCTGGAAGAAGAGTGCGGACGGCAGACGCCCGAAGGGAATGGGCCGGGCGCGGGGACCGAGACGCCGAGACCATTTGGGCCCCTCGACGCGGGCCGCGGCAGGCTGGGGAGTGCGCCGGGGCGGGGGGCAATTTCCGGTGCGGGCAGCGCGCTGGGACGGGGAGCGGGGCAGGAAGCGGGCTGGAGCGAACGGGCGGTGTGGGGCAGCGGAATGCGGTCGGCGGGGAGCGCGCAGATGCAGAACACGCCGCTGGGGAGCCTGCCGCTGCAGGGGACGCCGCTGGGGCCGCACGGCGCGGACATCCCGGGCTATGGGAATTTCGCGCAGGGGAAAGGTCCGATCGGCCCGAGCTATGGCTTGCGGCCGGCCCCCTGGGATGGTTCCGCGGCGGCGCCGGCGCAAAACGCCTCCGCACAGGATTCCGTGCTGTGCGTGGGGATTGAGCAGGCGCTGGAGACGGTGGCGGACGGGCGGTGGCTGGTGGAGAAGGCGGTGGCAGCGCTGGGGCGGCTGGACATCCTGGTGGTGAATCACGGGATTTGGGCGGCGCAGGATGCGCCGATTGCGACCATGAGCGACGCGCAGTGGCGGCGGACCATGGGGGTGAACCTGGACGCGGTGTTCGGGGTGGTGGCGGGGTTTGTGGCGCAGATTGCGCGGAAGGGAGCGGAGAGCAGCGAGGGACCGAGGGACCAAGGGACCAAGGGACCGGAGACTGACGTGGCGGGGCATATTGTGCTGATCAGCTCTACTGCGGGGCAGCGGGGTGAGGCGTTCCATGCCGATTATGCGGCCAGCAAGGGGGCGCTGATCAGCCTGACCAAGAGCTTGTCGAGCGAGCTCGGTCCGAAGGGGATCCTGGTGAACTGCGTTGCGCCGGGATGGGTGGCGACGGACATGTCAGCGGGGACGCTGGGGGACGCGGAGAAGGGCGCGAAGGTGCGGGCGGGGATTCCGGTGGGGAGGGTGGCCACGCCGAGAGAGATTGCCGGACCGGTGCTGTTTTTGTGCACGCCGCTGGCGGGGTTCATCACGGGCGAGGTGCTGAATGTGAACGGGGGCGCGGTGCTGGCGGGGTGATAAAGGCAGGGACCAAGGGACTAATGGACTAAGGGACCAAGAGACCCAGGGACCAAGGGGCAGGAAAGCTGGGAGGGAACGTCTAAGTTAAAGCGGAGCTGGAAGGAGACGGATGCGGGGATTGGTTCGGTTGGCGAGGGCGGGGGTGGTGGCTGGGGTGCTGGCGATGGCGCTGCCGGTTTGCGTGGCGCGGGCGCAGGACGCGGTGGCCGACAAGAATGCCGAGAAGGCGCGGGACGAGCTGAAGGCGATGATCGAGGCGCTGGGCGGGCAGGCGTGGCTGGACCAGAAGAACGCGATGCGGCACGGGTTCCTGGCGGGGTATTACCATGGCAACCCGGACCTGGGGACGACGGAGGTGTGGGAGTTCACGAGCTTTCCGGACAAGTATCGCGAGGATGTGACCAAGCACCGCGACGTGATTGAGTTTTACGTTGGGAACGAGGGGTGGGAGGTGAACTACCGGGGGAAGCGGGCGCTGCCGCAGGAGTCGGTGGACGATTTTCTGCGACGCAGAGCCCACTCGATTGAGGTGGCGGCGAGAGTCTGGCTGAACGACCCGAAGACGATTCTGGTTTACGAGGGCCAGCACCTGGCGGAGCGGCACCTGTGCGACCAGGTGACGCTGATCTCGGCTGAGAACGATGCCATCACGATTTTGATGGACGCGGACACGCACCTGCCGCTGGAGCGGTCGTTCAAATGGCGGGACCCGCTGTATCACGACATGAATACGGATACGGAGGACTACGCGGATTACCACGACATTGACGGGTTCCCCACGCCGCTGAATATTTCGCGGTCGAAGAACGGGGATATGACGCGGGAATTTTACGTGAGGCAGGTGGAGTACAACCGGACGCTGCCGGATGACTTTTGGGATGTGGATGCGGCGGCGCGGAGGCTGAAGAAATAGGGACGTGGGGACTAAGGGACTAAGGGACTAAGGACAGAGGGACCAAGGGATAAAGGGATTTTGAGTAGCGGGCGAGTGGGTTGGTGCATCTTTGAGGACATGACGATGGAAAAAGCTACATTTGGAGCGGGGTGTTTCTGGGGCGTGGAGATGAAGTTGGCCGCGATTCCCGGGGTGACACGGACGGCGGTGGGGTATGAGGGCGGAGCGATGGAGAAGCCGTCGTACCAGGACGTGTGCACGGACCAGACGGGGCACGCGGAGGTGGTGGAGCTGGAGTTCGATCCGGAGAAGGTGAGCTACGAGCACTTGCTGGACGCGTTTTTCGCGCTGCACGATCCGACCACGATGAACCGGCAGGGGCCGGACTGGGGGACGCAGTACCGCAGCGTCGTTTTTTATCACTCGCCGGAGCAGGAGCAGGCGGCGAAGGCGAAGATTGAGCAGTTGACGGCGGAGGGGCGGTTCCAGCCGAAGCGGATTGTGACGCAAGTGGTTGCGGCGGGGACGTTCTGGCGAGCGGAGGAGTATCACCAGCGGTACCTGGAGAAGCGGGGGATGGCGAACTGCCATATTTAAAGCAGGGACTAAGGGACTGAGGGACAAAGGGACTGAGGAACCGAGGGACAAAGGGACTGAGGAACCGAGGCTGCGAGTTCCCGGGCCGCGCCGATTTCAGAAAATTGCTCTAATCGTGGCGATGGCGGTGGTAGACGAAGCGGCCGATCATCCAGCCTACGGCGCTGCCCACGAGCACGTCTGAGGGGAAGTGCTGGCGGGCGAGGACGCGGGATACGCTGACGCCGGTGGCGAGGCCGTACGCGGTGATCTGGGTGAGGATGCCCGGGTATTCGGATGCGATCACGGCGGCCGAAGACCAGGCCACGATGGCGTGGGTGGATGGGAACGATGAATCCAGGCCGACGCTGGACTGGAAGAATTTGCCCTTGGCGCCATCGAGCGTGGGCCGTTCGCGCATGGTGATGGCCTTCATCGCGTAGTCCACTGCAAGGCTGTCTGCCATGGCCTCTCCGCCCAGGATGCCGGTCTCAGTGGAGTTATCGTCCTTATGCAGCTTGCCCATGGCGTAGAAGGCGACCGGCGCGGCAACCATCAAGCCGGTGAGGCCGTTGGAAGCTGTGGAAGCTTCGCTGTTCAAGTTTGTGTCCTGAAAGTGGTCGGACATGACCTGGTGATCGGTGGTGACCACGGCCGTTGTGGCCAGGACCAGCACGACGGGGCCGAACGCGTTCGATGTATTCAGGTGAATGGGACTGGTCCAGATGGCCTCCTGGTCCTTGAGGATGTTGCGGGGCGTGTTGCGCAGGGTGGCAGCGTCGGGGTCGGGCTTTTGCGGCTGGGGAGCATCGGGCAGGGTGGGCTGCTGGCTCGGGCCAGATTGCTGGCAGAGTGCGGCCATGGGCAGGGCGAGCATTGCGGCCAGGAACAGCGGGAGCGGGCGGAGGATTGTTTTCATCGGCTAATTCGAATGTTAAAGGATTGGACGTGGGGCGCGCTGTTTGGTTCTTGAAGAGCTGTGGCGATTTGAAAAGCAAAGGCAACCGCAAAAGCAGATTTCCTGCCGCGGCGGGGGAACGACAGAAGGAAAGGCAGGGGCAATGGCGCCGCACTTCACACAGACGCGATCACCGGGAGACTGGCGGCGTCCCAGGCGGCGAGGCCTCCCGCCATTTCAATGAGATTTGTAATTCCGTGCTGGTGCAGAATGCTGCTGGCGATCGAAGATCGGTAGCCGCCGGCGCAGTGCACGGCGATGCGCCGGCCGCGGGGAACTTCCGCGATGCGCTCCTGAAGATGATTCAGGGGAATGTTGACGCTGTCGGCGATGTGCCGGGTTTCCCATTCGCGGGGATTGCGAATGTCAAGCAGCAGCGGCGGCTGAGGACTTGCCAGCTCCTCGGCCACCATACCGGCGGTCACACGCTCCGTGGGCCACACCAGGTCGGGGCGTTCGGCCAGGGCGGCCATGCCGCCATCGAGATAGCCCATCACGTGATCGAAGCCGATGCGGCCGAGACGCAATGCGGCTTCCTGTTCGCGTCCGGGCTCGGCAACAATCACGATGGGCCGGGCGCGATCGAGCACGGTGCCGGCCCAGGTGGCGAACTGGCCGCCGAGGCCGATGTTGATGCTGCCTGCCAGATGGCCTTTGGCGAACTCGGCCGCGTCGCGCACATCCAGCACCTGCGCGCCGGCGTCTCCGCGGCGGATAACTTCATCGAGCGCCACCGGCTGCAGAACTTTTTCGAGGTTAGTATCCAGAGTAACTCGCTCGCGGGTGTTGAGGATGGCGTCGTAAGTGAAGTACTGCGGAGCATCGGGCTGGTCGGCGGTGACCAGGCGAATGAAGTCCTCCTTCGACATGGGCTGCAGCGCGTAGTTCATGCGGCGCTGATCGCCGAGCGACGAAACGGTGTCAGAGGATAGCTGCTTGCCGCACAGAGAACCCGCGCCATGGGCCGGGTAAACCAGCGTGGCATCGGGCAGCGGCAACAGCTTGTTGTGCAGCGAATGGTAAAGATGGGCGCCGAGATCGTTGGCAGTCCAGCCGAGAGAAGCGCGAAGGTCCGGCCTGCCCACATCGCCGATGAAGAGCGTGTCACCGGTGAGGACAGCGTGGGGCTCGGTCTCGCTCTTTGCGCGATCGAAAACCATGATGGAGATGGATTCGATGGTGTGGCCGGGAGTGTGCAGGACCTGGAGCTTCATGCCGGGATACTCGAGGCAGTCTCCATCGGCCATGGGCACAAAGGCATATTCGGCTTCGGCGCGAGCGCCAAGATGAATGGCGGCGCCCGAGCGGTCGCGGAGTTCCAGATGGCCGGCTATGAAGTCGGCGTGGAAGTGGGTGAGGAAGACGTGGCGGATTTGGAGCCCGAATTTCTCGGCGTCGGCGACGTATTGCTGGATGTCGCGCTGGGGGTCGACGATGACCGCAGTGGCGCTGGGCTCGTCTCCCAGCAGGTAAGAGGCGTGGGCGAGGCAGCCGAGATAGTACTGTTTGAGGATCATGGGGAATCTCTTTCGCGGGACCTGGCCTGATTGTCGATTCTACGCCCGCTCATCGCGATGAAACTGCGATGAACGGGGCACAGTCCGGTCTGCTAACTCCTACTAACTTATTGCTTGATTACGGTGCCGTCGGGGAGGCGAAGCTCGCCCCAGCCGCCGTTTAGCGGGCTGGGTTGGAAGGGGAATTTGGCCGCTTCCTTCTCGTCTACCTCAATGCCCCAGCCGGGTTTCTCGCTGACCCATAGATAGCCGTCGCGCCACTCGGGGCAGCCCTGAAAGATGGCCTGGGTTTGCTGATTGAACGGCGAGTATTCCTGGATGCCGAAGTTATAACTTACTAAGTCAAGAGTTACATTGGCCATGTGGCCCACGGGCGAGACATCGCCGGGGCCGTGCCATGCGGTGCGGACGCCGAAGGGCTCGGCGAGGATGGCGATTTTGCGCGCGGGGGAGAAGCCGCCGGCCTGCGAGACGTGCACGCGGATAAAGTCGATTAACTGCCCGGTGATGAGCGGCGTCCACTCGTGGGGGCTGTTGAAGAGCTCGCCCATGGCGATGGGGGTGGCGCAGTTTTCCCGGATCTGGCGGAAGTAGCCCAGGTCCTCGGGCGAGAGCGGGTCCTCGAGGAAGAACATGCGCAGTGGCTCGGCCTGCTTGCAGAATTCGACGGCGAGGTTGGGGGTGAGGCGCTCGTGCATGTCGTGGAGGAGGCCGACCTCTTCGCCGAGCTCGCGGCGGCTGATTTCGAGCAGTTTTAGCGCGCGGCGGAATTGGGCCTCGCGGTCGAAGAGCGGCTTGTCGTGGAGAGACGGCGGGCGCGATGCGCCGTTGCGGCCTGCGCCGTATCCGGCCATGCCGGGCAGGCCCACTTGCACGCGTACGTTGCGGAAGCCCTGCGCCATCATCTTGCGCGCGTCGTCCACGGTTTCTTCGAACTCTGCGCCGGAGGCGTGGCCGTAAGTGTCGGCGGCCTCGCGGCACTTGCCGCCGCAGAGCTGGTAGATGGGCATGCCGGCCTGGCGGCCCTTGATGTCCCAAAGGGCCTGATCTACACCACTAATTGCATTGTTGAGCACGGGGCCGTTTTTCCAGTAGGAGCTGTCGTAGCACGATTGCCAGATGTCCTCAATGCGGTCAGTGGTTTTGCCCACGAGGAATGGCTTGAGGTAAAGCTCGACGGCGGGCTTGACCAGGTCGGCGCGCTGGGTGAAGGTGGCGCAGCCGTAGCCGTAGAGGCCGGGCTGGTCCGTGGTGATTTTGACCACGGTGAGGCGCACGCCCTGCGGCTGGCACTCGATGACGGAGATGTCGCGGATTTTGGGCGCGGGTAGGGCGCGGGTGGATTGGGCGGCTTGGTCGTCGGCACGGGCGAGGCGGGGATGGATGGCGGCGAGAGTGGCGGCTGCGGCGACGTTCTTGAGCAGATGGCGGCGATTGATGGGCATGACGGGCGTCCCGGCGTGGAATGAGCCATTCTACCGCCGGAGGAGGGTGCTGGGGACGCGAGGGTTGGGACGGGGATGGGTGCGGGGGTCCGGAGACCCCCGCCACAGCCGGCCGGGAGGCCGGCGCTACACCGCGCGGTGCGCTGCGGCGCACGCTTTTTTTTATGCTGGGGTTTTCATGGTGGAGAGCGGTGGAAATTTGTATTGGGCTTTGGCGATGGGCAGGCCTACAACCTCAATGCGCTTGAGGTCGCGGGTGCCGACGCCTTTGCTCTCGGCTAGCGCGAGGGTGGAGTCGCAGGTTTCGAATGGAGGCGTGCCGCGGCCGGCCATGGGATCGAAGCCCATGACGGCGGTGGCCACGGCGTCGGTGGAGACGCAGTTCATGCCGGCGATCAAAAGGCCGGGATGGATGGCCTGGTTGACCCAGGATTTGTCGCTGGCCCGGTAGGGCAGCTCGCCGCCGGTCATGGTGTAGATGCCGTCGATGACAGCGAGGTGGATGGGACGCGAGGCAACGAGGTCGGCGACGATGCGGGGGACGCGGAAGCCGGGATCGGTGGATTGCGCCACCGGCTGGGGCGCGGATTTGGGCGGCGTGCGCGAGCCCGAGTGCATGGGCGCGCGGTAGCTGACGGGGACAATGTCCGGCTCGTCGGGGCCCGGGTGGTCGCTGTAAATGGTGCAGGGGGTGATGCCGAAGCAGTTCTTCATCGACAGCGTGACGCCGGCGGTGCGGTGCTCCTTGAGCTTGGCGAGCGAGATGAAGACGTCGGTTTCGCGATAGGCCTGATTGAGGTCGTAGCCCGCGTACATGAGGCCGCCGCCGGGGACCATGAAGCGTGCGTAAGTTTTGTAGCTGCCGAGGAAGTTGGTGTTTTCAAACTCGACATCCTTGGCGGCGGCGGCGAAGTCCTGGGGACGCCAGCCGGCGTCCACCATGAAATCGGGGAGCGGCTTGCCGCCGTTGGGGGCGCTTTCCAGCAGGCGAACGCGGCGCGCGCCGGCATTGCCGAGCAGCGTGATGAGCGAGCCGAGCACCTGGGGATGCACCCAGTGCGTCATTTTCGTCGGCGCATCGCCGAGTTTCATGCCGCCGGTACCGGTCATGTTGAGCTTGATGGCGACGGTCTTGCCGTTGACAAGCTTGTCGATGCCGCCGAGCGAATAAAACATGCCGGCGAGCGTGCCGGTTACTCCGCTGTCGTATTCCATGCAGCGGCCGATGGCGACGCAGCTTTCGGGGGTCCGGAAGGCGGAGGCGAGCGCGGAAGGGACGAGAGTTGTGCCGGCTGCGGCCAGCGCTGCCGAGCCGAGGAACTGTCTACGGGTGGAGGTGGGTGTCATTGAGGGCCGCCTTTCAGAGCCAAGCTTTCGCATTCCAGTATGCGCCCGGGGGCGGGGGTTGTGGGAGGGAGATTGTGGGGAAATGCGGGTGTGGGGGTTGTTTCCTTTAGTACCGGTCCCCGGGAGAACTGGGGCAACAGCAGATTTCCTGGGGGACGCTTCAGCGGCCTTCGGCCAGGTAGATGGCGACGTAGTCGAGATAATTCTGGGCGTACTCGCGGATGAGCTTCTGGTCGGCATCGCTTAGCTCGCGGCGTTGCTTGCCGGGGACGCCGGCCCAGAGGGTACGCGGCGGGACGATGGTGTGTTCGGGGAGGACGCAGCCGGCGGCGACGATGGAACCCTCGCCGATGCGGCAGTCATTGAGGATGGTGACGCCCATGCCGATGAGGCAGGCATCCTCAACCAAGCAGCCGTGAACGGTGGCGTTGTGGCCGACGGTGACCCAGTCGCCGACGGTGACGGGGTAGAGGTTGCGCTGGCCGTGGAGGACGGAGCAGTCCTGTACGTTGGAGTTGGAGCCGACGCGGATGGAATGGACGTCGCCGCGGAGGACGGCGTTCATCCATACCGAGGAGTTTTCGCCGAGCTCGACGTCGCCGAGGATCTGGGCGGACGGGTCAACGTAGCAGGTGGCGGGAATCCGGGGCGTGCGGCCGTGCCAGGTGCGGATCATGGCGGCGAAACCTCCTTGAAAAGTGTAGATCAAGGTGGTGATGGGCCACTGGGAGGGTTTCTTGTGATGCGAATCACATCGACCCGTGAAATCTGTAACCTAGGGCAAACTCCAGCTTGCGTTCTGCGAGGTTTGGCGCTACGCTCGGGCCAGCCATTGCTGCTACTTTGGAGCGGGAGCTTGACTGGGGAGGGCCTGGATATTTTCGAGGGGCTGGACGAATGTCGGCTGCTTGACCGAAGGGCCAATAAATCCAGTATCATAGAGCAAGCCGTCCGGGCAGGTTTGGAGGTGGGAGTTTTTGGCTGAAGTTCGCGTACAGGAAGGCGAGCCGTTGGAAAACGCGCTGCGCCGTTTCAAGCGGAAGGTTCAGCAGGAGGACATCATCAAGGAAGTAAAACGTCACTCCTATTATCTGAAGCCGGGCGAGAAGAAGCGCGTGAAAGCTGCGCTGGCGCGCAAGCGGAACCGCAAAAAGGCGCGTAAAGAGCAGGATTAACCCGTGTTCCGGGGGGCCGGCGATGCGCCGTCCCCGGGAACCCAAACCCAAGTGTCAACGCACGATGCCGAGAAGTTGATTTTTCCAGCGGCTGTTTTGAAAGTTAAACGTGCCGCGACTTTCAACGTCCTCGCTGCGTATTAGCCGCACCGGTCTTCGGCGGCGCTTAGAGCATTCTTGGTCTCCGCGGGTCGGAGACGCCAATTCGCCGCATATCTAACGCGGCCCGGGCCCTTGTTTTGGAAAGACGTACGAGGACAGGGAAACGGGACCGGCATGCTCCCCATCATGGGCCGATCGACTTTTCCCGCTTCGGGGAAGCCGGCCATGGAATTTACAGATCGCGTTCTCAAGTGTGTGGATTGCGGCGAGGAATTTGTTTTCACCGCGGGTGAACAACTCTTTTTTCACGATAAGCAATTCAAGAACGATCCCAAGCGGTGCAAGCAGTGCAAGGGCAAGCGCGCCAACTCAGGTCCCCGGGTGCGAACGGAGACCCGAACGCGATGCTCGGCATGCGACGAGGAGACTACGGTTCCGTTTCGTCCTACGCAGGGACGGCCGGTACTGTGCCGCTCGTGCTTTCAGAAGGCGCAGAGCGCGCCTGCGGCAGTGCCGATGGCTACACCAAGCCAGGACTGAACAGCAGGTCGCCGCGAAAGCCTGAAGGCGCGCCGGCCTGACGCGACAGTGTGGCCAGTTGGGCCCAATGACGCTGGCCGTGGAACAGGACGTGGCCCAGCGCCTTGCGCCGGCTGAAGGTCCTTTGGTTCGGGGGGAGATTGGGCGCATCCATGGTGTAGGGCGCGCTCCAGTCCTGGTGTGGGTCGGCCAGCAGGCGGCGGAAGTGGTCCATGGCCTGGAGGTGCAGACCGTAGAGCGCCTCGAGCGGCCCTTGCGGGATGGCTTCGCGCGGGGTTTCGGGCACGCCGGCCAGGCGTTCCGCCCAGCGCAGCTCCGCGCCCCAGATGTGGCGCACAAAGTCCTGGATGGATTTTGCGCCGCCGATTCCGCCCGCGTCCAACGCAAGCAGCTCGGGATGCGCCTCGAGGTGCGCTTTCCACCAGCGGGAAGACTCGTCGTTCCAGGCCAGCAGCTCGTCCATGCTTACGCCAACGCTCATACATTTCTCCTCAAGGCTTTGGATTGAGGGCGCGATGACCGATATCGCGCCGGTAATACATTCCTTCGAAGTGAATATCGGACATGGCGGCATAGGCGCGGCTCAATGCCTGCATCAGGTTGTCGCCGATGGCGGTTACGCCGAGCACGCGTCCGCCGCTGGTGACGATGCGGCCGTCCTTGATGGCGGTGCCGGAATGGAAGACTTCAACGCCGGGAACGCGCGCGGCGGCATTGAGGCCGGAGATGGGAAATCCGGTTTTGTGGCTGCCGGGATAACCGGCCGAGCTGGCGATGACGCATGCCGACGCGCCCCGGCCCCAGCGCAGCTCGGTTTCAGAAAGCCGGCCATCCACGCATGCTTCCAACACCTCGACCAGATCGCTTTCCAGGCGCATCAGGATGGCCTGCGTCTCCGGATCGCCGAAGCGCGCGTTGAACTCGAGCACCTGCGGGCCTTTGGCCGTGATCATGAGGCCGCAGTAAAGCACGCCTGCGAAGGGCGTGTCCTCGTCGGCCATGCCCTGGACCGTGGGCTGCGCAATGTGGTGCAGGATCCACTCGCGCATGCCCTCGTCGAGCAGGCTGTCAGTGGAGTAGACGCCCATGCCGCCGGTGTTGGGGCCGGTGTCGCCGTCGCCGATGCGCTTGTGGTCCTGGGCGGGGACGAGCGGGGCCACGTGCTTGCCGTCAGTGAGGCAGAGGAAGCTGACCTCCTCGCCGGTGAGGAATTCTTCCACCAGGACCTGCTGCTCTTTGGCGCCGAGCAGGGCGCCGGAGAACAGGCCGGCGGCGGCTTCAAGAGCAGTTTGGCGCGACTCGCAGATGAGGACGCCCTTGCCTGCGGCGAGGCCGTCGGCTTTGACCACGATGGGCGGATGGAAGCGCTCGACGGCCTGCTCCAGCTCTTCGCGGTTGGTGCAGATGGCGTAGCCGGCGGTGGGAATGGCGTGGCGCTGCAGGAAACGCTTGGCGAAACCCTTGCTGGTTTCGAGCATGGCGGCTTCGCGGGTGGGGCCGAAGACGCGGAAGCCGCGCTCGGTGAGGGCGTCCACGATGCCGAGCGATAGCGGCAGCTCAGGGCCGACGACGGTAAGGCCGGGCTGTTCGGCTTCGACCAGCTCGAGCATGGATTCGAGCTGGCCCACATTGACCGGAACGCAGCGCGCCAGCGCGGCTATGCCGCCATTGCCTGGGGCGCAGACCACCTGAGAGACGCGCGGACTGCGCCGAATGGCCCATGCGAGAGCGTGCTCGCGGCCACCGGAACCTAGGATGAGAACTTTCATTATGTGCGCCTCAGGCGGGCTCGGCCTGTTGCCGATGCTCCGAAGATGTATGGTCGGCAATGGGGCGGGGGAAAGTCAAACGGCAGGGGACAGGGATCAGGGATCAGGGAACAGGTGTCAGCCTTGCGCGTGCGCGAAAGATGGCGATGCCCACGTAGCGATCCATCCATGCCGCTTTTTCCGGGGCGATTTTGCGAAGCTCCTCCGTGGGCGGCGGCTCGTCCACGGTTTCGAGCCGCAAGCCCGCGGCAGCAATGGCATTCAGATGATCGCAGAAGCGCGGCATCGGCTGCTCGATAAAGATGTCGCTCTTCCACGGGGATGGGTACCGGTAGGGCGCAGTCTGCTGATAGGCATATCCGTGGCCCCAACCCTCGATTTCGTTGCGCAGAATGGCGAAGCGGAATGGATGCGGCACCGAAAACACGAGCGTTCCGCCGGCGGCCAGCAGCCCGGCCATCGCCGCGATTGCCTGCGCGTGATTGGCCGCATACATCAGCGACTGAAACGAAACAATCAGGTCGAAGCGCGTGTCGCGGACTTCAGCCAGCGAGAGCAGGTCCTCATAGCTGCCTTTGAGCAGGCGCAGATTGGGCAACGGCGGCAATGCGGACCATTGCTCGGCAAAGCCCGCACTCGGATCGACGCCGACGACTTCGGCGGCGCCATGCTCGGCAAAGTAGCGCGCCTTCTCGCCGGCTCCGCAGCCCACATCGAGCACGCGGCAGCCTTGAAAATCGCCGCACATGCGCAGTTGCGCGGGCCACTCGATGAGCCAATCGGCAGCAACATGTGGGGACGAAGCGTAGATGGGAGCCAGCGTGTCCCAAAGCCGTGCGCCAGTCTCGCTGGACATGGGTTGAGTATAGCTGCGGTGTTCAAGGCAAATGGCTGACACGCCCCGAGACGGAGCCGCGGCCCGCGAGCCCTCCTATACTGAGGCGTAGGCTCCAATGGCCGATCGCCGCATCAAGCCGCGCGCACAACAGGAGGCTGAGGCTGCGCGCCGCGCCGCGCAGCAACGCGTGTTCCGGCGCAACCAGTCATTCGGGCTGCTGATTGTTGCCGCGGCCATCTTCGTCTGGTGGCTCATCCACACGCGCCCGGGATGGGTGCTGCCGGCGGGGTGGTGGCATTGGTAAAGGCAGGGAACAAGGGACCAAGCCACCCCAGCGAGCACAAATCACTCGCCGGGGACCCCGGCAGGGACCAAGGGAACGAGAAAGAAGCTCTGCTTCGCGACAGCGCCGACCCGCTGGTCGTCATCCTGCTTGGGCCGACGGGCAGCGGCAAGACCGCGCTTTCGCTCGCTCTTGCGGAGCGCTTTGGCGGCGAGATCGTCAGTTGCGATTCCGTGGCTGTGTATCGGGGCATGGACCTGGGCACAGCGAAGCCGACCAACGAGGAACGCGCTCGCGTGCCGCATCATCTCATCGACGTGGCGGAGCCCAACGAGCCATTCACCGCCGGCGCTTACAGCCGCATGGCCCGCGCCGCGCTGCGCTCGATCGCCGCGCGCGGCCGGCTGCCCATCGTCACCGGGGGCACCGGGCTCTACCTGCGCGCGCTGACGGAAGGCCTGTTTGCCGGCCCGGAGCGCCAGGTTGATTTTCGGGCTGGGTTGCGGCGCAGCGCAGCGCGGCTGGGCAGCGCATGGCTGCATCGCGTGCTCACGCGCCTTGACCCGGCCAGCGCCGCGCGCATTCACTCGAACGACACGCCCAAGCTGATCCGCGCCATCGAAGTGTGCCTGGAGGCGCGGCGGCCCATGTCGGAGGTGCTGGCCAGTTCAGCCGAGGCGCGCGACCCGCTCCGCGGATTTCGGCTGTTGCGCATCGGCTTGAATCCGCCGCGCGCCGCGCTGTACGACCGCCTGAACCGGCGTTGTGCCGAAATGTTCGCCGCCGGCCTGGTCGAGGAGACGCGCGCATTGCTCGCCTGCTACGGGCCGGTCAAGGCGCTCGACTCGCTCGGCTACCGGCAGGCGATGGCCGTTCTGCTCAAGGGACTGAGCGAAAAAGCGGCCATCGCGGCGGCGCAGCAGGGTCATCGCAACTACGCCAAGCGGCAGATGACGTGGTTCCGGCGCGAGCCGGAGGTGCAGTGGATCGATGCGTTCGGCGATGCGCCGGAGGTCCTTCGCACGGCCGTGGATCTCGTCAGCCGATCGCACGCCTGATTCTCAGCGCTGCGCCGCGGGCGCATCCGCCGGCGGCGTCAGATCGACGATCTTGTATCCGGCAGGCACCTCGAACAGAGCCGGCGAAGGTTCTTCCCGCTTGATGGAGAGAATGGACACCGTCTGGGTGCCGCCGCGCAGATCCGTGTGCGTCTCCAGCAGGTTCATGTGGAGATCGTCGGAGTACCAGAACTCATCGGTGACGGTGACCGGCTTGCCCGTGCCGCTGGACTGCGCGGGGACGGTGTGGCTGATGCGCGTCCCCTTGGCCTGCATGCCGTTCAGTGTTGTCGTTCCCAGGTCCTCGGTCTTTTGGTTCGGGCCCGGCGCGTAGTTTTCCGCCGGTTGAATCACGCGCTGGCGGGCGATGCGCGTGAACGGGTTCATGACATAGCTGATGCGAGTGGCCGGATCGAAAACGTGCACCAGGAGCAGCGGCGGATCGCCACGGAATCCCTCTGGAACCATCGCGTGGCGCTCGTTGCGGATGCGCCCGCTGGAATCGCGCGCGATAAGAACCTCGCTGAGTCGCGTCTCCACTGTGCCGTCCGCCAGCGGCTGCTTGCTTTCAATCACCACCGTCGCTGTAAATGGAACGCCCGGGATGGGCGTGACAAATACGCCGGGAACCACAGAAAATGTGCCGGGGTATAGCGGAGGCTGCTCACGAACCTGTTGGGCTGGGAGCGCACAGGCTCCCGCGGCCAGGATGAGAAAGAAATGTGGCGGGCGGATTGGGAAGAATGGGCGCATGGCGGACCTCCACGCGAGGCCAGAGTAGCACAAAACCGGAACCCGCCGGGTTAGACCTCAGTCATCGCGCAGATTGCATCCCTCAAGATCGCTTCCACAGGCTAGCCCGGCCCTCCACGCCATGCGATCCCCATCCGTTAAACTGAACCGTGGCAAGCGGCGCGCGCCCTTCACTTGCGGCGCCGGATCGGAGTTTCCCTTGGCGGACACAATTTACGACGTAGCCATCCTCGGCAGCGGTCCCGCAGGCTATACCGCGGCCATTCGCGGCGGACAGCTTGGCCTCAAGGTCGCGCTCATCGAGTGCGATTCCGTGCTCGGCGGCACCTGCCTGCACGTGGGCTGCATCCCCACCAAGGCGCTCCTGTTCAACGCCGAAATCTGGGACCATTTGAAGCACGCGGCGGACTATGGCATCGCCGGCATCGGCACGCCGCAGCTGGACTGGGCCGCCGTCGAGAAGCGCAAGACCGCTATCGTGGACAGGCACACCAAGGGCCTCGATTTCCTGATGAAGAAGAACAAGGTGACGGTGGTGCGGGGGTTCGGGCGGCTTACGGGCCCCGCGCAAAACGGAGTTCACACTGTCGATCTTGAATCGGCCGCGGGCGAGCACACCGAGCTCAAGGCCAAGAACCTCATCGTCGCCACCGGCTCGTTTGCGCGCACGCTGTTCAATCAGAAACCCGACGACCGTATTCTCACTAACATCGAGATTCTCTCGCTCGCCGAGCCGCCGAAATCGCTCATCGTCATCGGCGCGGGCGCGGTGGGAGTGGAGTTCAGCTCCATCTTCCGCAGCTTCGGGTCGGAGGTGACGATCGTCGAGTTTTTGCCGCGCGCCGTGCCCGTGGAAGACGAAGACATCTCAAAAGAGCTGACGCGCCTGTTCAAGAAGCGCGGCATCGACGTGAACACGTCGTGCACGGTGACGAAGGTTGAGAAGACGCAAGCCGGCGTGAAGGTTACATGGACGACGGCCGCGGGAAAAATCGTGGAGAAGGAAGCGGAAAAAGTTCTGGTTGGCGTGGGGCGCGGGCCGCGCACCACGGGCATCGGCATCGAAAAGACGAAGGTCGAGCTCGACCGCGGCTTTGTGAAAGTGGACGAGGCGCAGCAGACCGCCGAGCCCGGCATCTACGCCATCGGCGACATTGTGGCCGGCCTGCCGCAGCTCGCGCACGTGGGCGCGATGAGCGGCATCGTGGCCGTATCGAAAATCGCCGGCCGCAAGTATCGCCCGGTGCGCCGCGACCGCATCCCCGGATGCACTTACAGCGATCCGCAGATTGGCTCGGCGGGATTGACGGAAGCGCAGGCGCGCGAAAAAGGCTACGACGTGAAAGTGGGCAAGTTCCCGTTCGCGGGCAACTCCAAGGCAACGATTGTCGACAGCCACGACGGCTTTGTGAAGATTGTGGCGGACGCGAAATACGGCGAGATTCTCGGCGTGCACATCATCGGCCCGCAGGCCACGGAGCTGATTGCGGAAGGCGTCGCGGTGATGGAGCTGGAGGGCACGGTGGACGAGCTGATGTTCACCATCCACGCGCATCCCACGCTGAGCGAGGCGATGCTGGACGCGTATGCGGCCGTGGAGGGGATGGCGATTAACGCGTGAGAGCGCGGCGACAATCGGCAGCTCTGGCATGAGCTTTCATAACCAAGGGCCGTCGCATCCATCACAAGACGGAAAGATACGTCGCGCTTGGGAAATGCCCTAAGCGCTCAGCTGTCCGATGCAGCCCGTGGTGCATTACAGCGGGATCGTAGTTCGGCAGCAGCAATCGCATTTCCTGAGGGCAGGCGTGATGCAGCATGCTGAGCGAGACAGCGATGGAGTATCGCCGGTTGTCAATCAGGAATGCATGCAGCAAGGTGCTCTCCCCCCAAAAGAAGAACGTGCTCAGAACATCCGACTGATAATCGTAAGGAAAATAAATGTCATGGAAATGCACGAAGGATCCGGACGGGAGACGCGGCAATACTTCCAGGATGATTCGATTCACTTCGCTGCCCGGTCGAACGGTGTGAGTGGAATCTACGAATAGTAAGTCGCCGGCGTGGAGATTTGTTAATAAGTCGATGTCCACTTCCTGGGCCGGTTTCTGAATCAACTCAATGAGTTTGTTTTCTGCCGTGCGAGTTATGTACTGGGTCGGAAACGGATCGATGCAAATCACTTGAGGTTGATAGTTCGCCTCTTTTGCTGCCAGCAGTATCACTGCGGTTGAAATTCCGCAGCCAACCTGCACTATCTTCTTTGGGCGTTTCGTCGTAATAAAGCAATATAGAAAGTCGGCTTCGGTCTCACCGTAGCCGGATGCGCCATTCTCCTGGCAGGCATACTCGTGGATGCTGCCCTGCCTTAATCGTTCCGGCAACGGCGGCAAACAGCACTCCCGAAAAAAGGACAATTGCGACTCGATATCGGCACCGGCAATGCCCGTCATGCTGGATGGACGTTTCCACGATTCGTTACGTGCAAGTCCACGGATATCGGGAATAGACGAATAGAAGTGCCGCGGAAGGATGTCCCACCCGAGCCTCTGCCCGAGTACAAAAAAAGCATGGAGACTGGATTTCAGTCGCCGGCGCAGCTTCACAGGTATTCTCGGCGACATCCCCTGGGCGTTGCGTATACTCGTCTTCATTCCCCTACAATAAATCGTCGCGGCCACGGGCTGGTCTCAATAAGATAAATTCGGCGCGTCCGGATTTGTAACGGCGAATCTAAATCGGCGCGGTGAAAAAAGGCCCATAGCCCGATGGGCAAATGCCACCTGGCCCATGGGGGATCGATCTCCTCTTTCCACATTACCCGCTGCAGTTGTAGTTGTGGATTGGGGAGTTCCCTAACGGAGCGGAGTTAGAAAAGTTGCCTTCTGAGGTTTCGACTCTCGTCTCGTAAGTCCTTCAAAAACATGCGAAAATGAATGCAGGCGCCGCCTTTGAGCCTGCTTGGGGCCGCGCCGACCCCGGGAGGCTCGATGCTGCGCGTTCTCTCCACCCACCTGTTCCTCAACCAGCGCCTGCATCCCGGCTTGTTGGAGTTTGCCGGCCGCGCCGGCGCCGAGGGTGTTGAGATTTTCGCCGCGCGCCAGCATTTCGACTACACCAGCCGCGAGGCGGTGCGCGAGCTGGCGGAGTGGTTCCGGTCGAATTCGCTCGAGCCGTTCTCCATGCACGCACCCATGTTTCCCGATCGCGAGATGGGCCGCGCCGGCGCGCTCTCAGCCAACCTGATTCACCCCGACAAATCGCGCCGCATCGACGCCATGGACGAGATCAAGCGCGCCCTCGAAACCGCGGAGCAGATTCCCATCAAGCACCTCATCGTGCACCTGGGCGAGTGCGAGGACGGATGGTCGCAGCGCACCATCGACTATGCCCTCACCGCGCTCGAGCACCTGGGCGCCTTCGCCCGGGCTCTGGGCGTGCGCGTGCTGGTGGAAAACCTCAACAGCGAGCCGACCACCCCCGAACATCTGCTGTCCATCCTCGATCTCGGCCATCTCGACTCGATCGGCGTCTGCCTCGACCTGGGCCACGCGCACTTAGCCGTCGGCATCGTGGAAGCGATTACGACACTCCACCAGCGCATCGTCACCGTGCACGTGCACGACAATCACGGCGCCAAGGACGATCACCTGTGGCCCGGCGACGGCTCCATCGACTGGAAGGACACGGCGGAGCGGCTGAACGCGCTGGCCAAGCCGCCGGCCGCGGTGCTGGAGATCGGCTATACGCTGGGCGATACGCCGGCCACGATTCCGGATCGCATCCAGCGCTCATTCGAGTTGATGGGCTGAATCCGACTGCTGCAATTTTGGACGCTTGCTGCTTCTGCTTTATGCTCACTTCATGCTGGAATACACTGCATGGGCCGAATTGCTGCTCTGCTGGATTGTGTGGATGCTGGCCTTCGTCAAACCGAGCCGCGAAGCCGCTGGCCAGAAGAAGACGGAGCGCGCGCCCGCCTCGCGCTGGGGCATCGGCTTTATCTTTGTCGCGTTTGCCCTGGTGTGGACATTCATCCGGCCGGTGGGCTATCACCAGCCGGTTGCTGAATCCATCGCCTCGATGATTCTGGGCCCGCTGTCGGTCGCGCTGGTGTGGACCGCCGTGCCCCGCCTGGGAAAGCAGTGGCGCTACGAGGCCGCGCTCAGCGAAGATCACGAGCTGATCCAGACCGGCGCCTACCGCTGGCTGCGCCACCCCATTTATGCATCCATGCTGGGAATGTTCGTGACCACTGGGCTGGCGTGGTCGTGGTGGCCCAAGTTTCTCGTGGGCCTGGTGTTCTTCATCATCGGAACCGAGATTCGGGTCAGGGCCGAAGAGCGCCTGCTCACCGGCCGATTTCCCAGCTACGCCGAGTACCGCACCCACACGAAAGGCTACATCCCGTTCATTCGCTAACGCGCCCGCGGATCGCCTGTTTGAGGAACGAATTGCTTATCGAAAACCCAGTCGAGCTGTACCAGCTGTGTCAGAGGTTTGCCTGAAGCATCTTTTTCGCTGTGCAACTTGGAGGGCGAGCCGTTCTTGACGTTTCCCTTCACCTGCACAAGCTCAGCTTCCGCGTGTCCCTTCCACAGGAACTTTCCGTGCTCCACTTTCTGCGTGATTGTGCAACTGCCGAACTGCCCGTTGCGGACGCGAAATGAGCTCCAGAGCGCTATTCCCTGATGAAGATCAATTTCGACGCCGGGAACATGGCAGGTATGCGTTCCACGCCCGGATAGAAAGTCCATCTGGATTCCGACCGCGTCACGACCGGTGCCGGCCCCTGCGGTAATGGACGCGTAGCCCCCTCGGATCGAAGGGGAAAAGCACGTTAGCGGCCTGGTGCGGCCGTCTTCGGTCATCCGTATCCAGCCATGCGCCTCGGGATCGCCTCGGCGACTCGCGTTGCCTAGCACTCTAGCAGATTCTTGGCAACTGCTCGCCAATCTGCATCGCGATCACGCGGTTAGCGCCCATCCCCGTCCGCGCCACCAGCATGCGCTTGTGCTCGTCGGTCACGCGGCCGATGATGGCCGCTTCACGCCCCAGCGGATGCGCCTGCAAGACGCTCAGCACCACTTCGGCAAATTCCGGCTCGACGATGAACACCGCCTTGCCTTCGTTGGCCACGTACACCGGATCCAGCCCCAGCAGTTCGCACGCCGACTGCACCTCCGCGCGCACCGGCAGCCTGGCCTCGTCGATGGCAATGCCCACGTTCGAGGACGCGGCGATTTCATTCAGCGTGGACGCCAGGCCGCCGCGCGTGGGGTCGCGCATGGTGTGCACCGCGCCGCCCGCCGCATCCAGCACGCCGGCAATCATGCCGTTCAATGCCGCACAGTCCGAGCGAATCTGGCTTTCGAATTCCAATCCTTCGCGCACGCTCATAATCGCCATGCCGTGATCGCCGATGCAGCCGGAAACCAGAATGGCATCGCCCGCCTGCGCTCGCTGCGGACCGACCGAAATGCCCGGGCGCAACAGGCCAATGCCCGCGGTGTTGATGTAGCACCCATCGCCGTGTCCGCGCTCCACCACCTTGGTGTCGCCGGTGACGATCTGGACGCCCGCGGTCCGCGCCGCCGCAGCCATGTCCTCGACGATCGCCGCGAGCTGCGCCAGGGGAAATCCCTCTTCCAGGATGAAGCTCGCGGTCAGGAATTTCGGCACCGCGCCGGAGACGGCCAGGTCGTTGACCGTTCCGTTCACCGCCAGCGCGCCGATGGACCCGCCGGGAAAAAACAGCGGCTGCACCACAAAGGAATCCGTGCTCATGGCGATGTTTCCTGCGGGCAGGCCGCGCCCGCCGGAAAGATCGAGCACCGCCGCGTCGCCCAGGTTCTCGAGCGCGGAATTGCGGAACGCCGGCAGAAACAGGTGCTCCACCAGCTCGTTGCCCAGCTTGCCCCCGCCGCCGTGCCCCATCACAATGGTGGGGTAATCGGCGAGCGGCAGCGGGCAGGTCCAGTTGGAGAAGTCGGGAGCGGTTTTTGTTAGTTGCGACATGGAATCCTCGATTCGGCCCTCAGCCGTCAGCTTGGAACTTCCGCCCACATCAACTTGAATAAGCTGAAGGCTGAGGGCTGACGGCTGACGGCTATCTTCCCGCTCCCGCCAACTCTTCCGCGCTCAAAAACCGCCCGTAATTGAAGTACGCCGCGCAAGCGCCTTCGCTTGAAACCATGGTCGCTCCCAGCGGATGCCGCGGCGAGCATTCTTTGCCGAACGCCGGGCACTCTCCCGGCTTGATGGCGCCGCGCAACACGTCGCCCGCCTTGCACAGCGGCGACTCCACCGTGCGGATGCCCGAAATCCGGAACCGTAGCTCCGCATCGAACTCACGATACGCTTTGTTCAGCCGCCATCCGCTCTGTGGAATCACGCCGATCCCGCGCCAGGCCCGGTCCGTCACCTCAAACACTTGAGCTAGCAACTGCTGCGCCTCCAGGTTGCCCGCGTAGGTCACGATGCGCTCGTAAGCGTTCTCCACGCAATGCTGGCCGCGCTCCAGTTGAAGGACCGCGCGGCGGATTCCATCCAGCAAATCCAGCGGCTCAAAACCAGTCACCACAATCGGAATGCCAAACTTCTCCGCCAGTGGCGGATACTCCCAGAAACCCATCACGCTGCACACATGACCCGCCGCCAGGAACGCCTGCACCCGGTTTTCCGGCGACGACATGATGGCTTCAATGGCCGGGGGCACCAGCACATGGCTCACCAGCACGGAAAAATTCTTCAAGCCCCGCCGCTTGGCCAGGTGAACGCTCATGGCGTTGGCCGGGGCGGTGGTCTCAAAGCCAACGCCGAAGAAGACAACCTGCTTCTCCGGATTCTTTACCGCCAGGTCCACCGCATCGAGCGGCGAATAGACCACGCGCACGTCGCCGCCCTGGCCCTTCACCTGAAACAGATCGCGGTCCGTTCCCGGCACCCGCAGCATGTCGCCAAAGCTACAGAAAATCACGCCGGGCTGCGCGGCAATCGCCAGGGCCTTGTCAATCAATTCCAGCGGAGTGACGCACACCGGGCAGCCGGGCCCGTGCACCATCTCCACGCCCTTGGGCAGCATCTGGTCGATGCCGTTCTTGATGATGGAGTGGGTCTGGCCGCCGCAAACCTCCATGATCTTCCACGGCCGCGTGGTCACGGCATGGATCTCCCGCGCCATCGCTCGAGCGATCTCCCCGTTGCGAAACTCATTCAAATACTTCATTGCCGTCTCGCCGTATCGCTGACTTGCTCACCCGCCGACTCGCAGGAACAGCTCCCATCCGGACAATTCGACTGCGGTCGCCGGGCCGCCAGCATCATCGCCTCGTCGCCCTCCGCCAGCTCTTCCTCCAGCACGCCCATCTGGCGGAACGTCTCCAGCGTCTCCAGGGCCGTCTGCTCGTCCAATTTGGAGAGCGCGAACCCCACGTGCACCAGGGTGTAATCGCCCACTACGATCTCCGGCACGTAATCCAGGCACACCCGCTTGACCACGCCGCCAAAATTCACCCGCCCCATGCGGACCAGCCCGTCACTGGTAATCTCTTCCACTCGTCCCGGTATGGCCAGGCACATCGCACAACCTCACTAACTCGCTTATAGCGCGCGGGGATGGGTCTGAATGTGATTTGGATCACCTTGCAGAAGGAATGCGGAGAGCAGGGAGCCTCGCCCACTAGCTCCGTTTGGACTTCGCCTCATTCTGCCGCGCCCGCGCCTTCACCAGCTTCTTTACCAGCGCCGCGGGCAGCGGCTTGTCCGGCGCAAACTGCAGCGTGCCTTTCGCGGTTCGATACGGCGCAACGTCATCCGCAAACTCATCCAGCAGCGCCGCGTTCATGGGGAAGAAGCTGCAATGCTTTTTGAAGGCCGCGTAGCCCACCAGCGCGCCTCCGTAGCGGAACGCGGGCATGCCGTAGCTGATGCACTCTTCGGCTTGCTTCGGGGCGGAGGCGCGAATCATCGCCCGCACCTTTCCCAGGGTCGTCCGATGCGGCTCCGGCACGCGAGACAGATACGCTTCCACCGCGGCCTTGCCGTCGCCGCTCTTCGCCGTTTTCGTGGCCATGGCCGATATTCTAGCGCCGGGCGGCGGCTTTCCTGCTGACTTGCTCGATTTCGAGCTCCGCTAGCCCCGCTGATTCGCCAGCCACCCCAGCCACTCCTCCATCCCCGCCCCAGTCTTCGCCGAGGTCTCGAAGATCCGGATTCCCGGCCGGACCGCGCGGATGTTCCGGTGCGCCGCCTCGCGCTTGAAATCCACCGCATCCGCAATATCCATCTTCGTAATCACCACCGCGTCGGCCGAGTTGAACATGGTGGGGTATTTCAGCGGCTTGTCCTCGCCCTCGGTCACGCTCAGCAGCGCCACCCGGATGCGCTCGCCCAAGTCGTAGCTCGACGGGCACACCAGGTTGCCGACATTTTCGATGAACAGATAATCGAGCTCCTCAATCCGAACAACACCCTCAGTTCCTGGCCCCTGTTTTTCTGTTCCCTGTTCCCTGTTCCCTGTTCCCTGCCGCCACCCCTCTAGATGCTTGCCCACCATCTCCGCCTCTAAATGGCAGATTCCATGCGTGTTGATCTGCCGCACCGGCGCGCCGCTCGCCGCCAGCCGCCGCGCATCGTTGTCCGTCTCCAGATCGCCCACCAGCGCCGCCGCCCGCGCGCCCCGAGCCCGCAGCTCGCTTAGCGTCCTCTGCAAAAACTCCGTCTTCCCCGCTCCCGGGCTCGAAACCAGGTTCAGCACCAGCACGCCGGCCGTCTCAAACCGTCCCCTCAGCTCCCGCGCCAGCTCGTCGTTCTTCTTTAGGATTCCCTGCCGCAACTCCACAATCCGAGTCGTCATCGCGCGTTTCACTCCTTCACTTCTTCACTCTTTCACTTCTTCACTTTCCTCAATCTCGACCGCCTCAATCTCCAGCTCCCGCCCGCCGCGCACATCGCTGGCCGGCTCGCCACATTTGGGACAGCGGAAATCCTGCAGACTCACCAATTCCCCATCCGCTCCGCACGCCTCGCAGTGCACCGTCACCGGAACCGAATTCACCACCAACCGCGACCCGGCCAGATCTGTCCCCTCGGTGGCAATCCCCCAGCAGAACTGCAGCGAGTCCTCCACTACCGCCGCCAGCGCCCCCACGCGCAGCCGCACCTCCAGTACCTTCGCGCCCGGGTATTTGGCGAGCGACTCCGTCACCGCATCCACCACGCTCGAAGTTATGGAAAGCTCATGCATTTCAAGCCAATCCTACGCCCGGCCGCCGCGCCCCTCAGGTGATCTACCTCACACGGCGCCCACGGGCCCCGGCTGCGCATCAAGGCAGGCTGCATCCCACCTGCAGCCGCTCCGCAACCCTTCGCAAACTGGCATCGCGCGTCCACAGTTCCGTTCTGGGGTGGAGAAGAACCGCGGCCAACAGATGCGAGTCAACCAGTCCGATCCCCTGGTTATGCAACGAGCGCGCTTCCATCAGGTGCCGAACCTCAGCTTGCTGCGCAGCGCGCAGGTGTGGCAATCCGTCCAGGTATGCGAGTGTTCGCACCCGATCGGGAAGCGGCCCCAAAGCAAGTTCGCCCGCAACAAATGGGTGCATCACGATCTCATCGGTGTTCAATCGCCGGATGAGTTCGGGATCGGACGAGCGGAAATGGTCAATCCAGATGCTGGTGTCAGCGAGAATCATCCGCGCTCACCTTGCGTCGCGGAATCGAAGGAAAATCCGGCGCGCTGCCTCCCAGCGCTGCCAGCCGGCGGGCGCTCTCGCGCTCGATCAGCGCCTTCAGGCCCGCACGGACCAGAACGGTCTTCTCCGTGACCCCGGTCAACTCCTGTGCCCGCGCTAGCAAATCATCGTCCAGCGCCAATGTGGTCCTCATGCCGCACCTCAATGCATCAATTATATCATCACACGATGCGTAAATCCGTGCCTATATATAGGTCTCTTCAAATAAAAGCGGGCAGCTCCCGCCACCCGCCTGTCTAACCCCGCTAACTCCGCTGCCCTTAGAACTCCACCCGCGCCGAGAACTGCGCCAGCCGCTTGTTCGTCAGCAGCTCCGTCGCCTGGCCAAAGTTCTGCGGATTGTCCAGCGTCGCCGAAATCGAGTGCGAGTCAAACCGGACACTATTGCTCAGGTTGAACATCTCCCAGCGCAACTGCACGTTCGCCCGCTCGGTTATGTTGAACGTCTTGTCCAGGCCGGTGTCCCAGTCGATGTAGCCGTCGCCGCGCATCGGGTTGCGCGTGCCGCTGTTCCCGGGCAGCGCGTGTTCAAAGCTGTTGAACACCGCTTGCGGGTCTGCGAACCGCTGCGTCAGGTGGCCGTGCGCGGAAGCACGCGATGGGATCTTCGAGGCCAGCGTCGCCCATCCTTCAATGTCCCAGTTGGTGGGATAGTACGCGCCGTTGTCCATCATGAACGGGAATCCCGAGGTCCAGCGCACAATCCCGGTCGACTCCCACCCGCCAATCAGCTCGTTGACCAGCTTGCCCGGCGAGGAGAACAGCTTCTTCCCCTGCCCCAACGGTAGCAGAAACACGTAATTCCCGTTGATCTGGTGGGTGGCGTCAAAGTCGGATACGCCATAAAGCTGGTTCGGCGCCCAACTGTTGAGGATCTGCGCGTAATTGACGCCCGCGGACGTGTTCAGCCGTTCCGCCTGCGACACGACGTCCATCGATTTCGAGTAAGTGTAATTCAGGTCGGCCTGCAGGTCTCCGATGCGCTGCTTGTACACCACCTGCAGCCCGTTGTAATTGGAGTAGCCGATGGACCGCCATGCGTACAGCGCCGAGTATTGGTCGTGATAGAAGCGATACGACGGATACGTCTGGTTGGGGTTGATCCCGGCGAAGCTCAGCGAGTCTGGTACGTCCAGTTCATACAGCGCGTACGTCTCGTTATAAATGTTTTGCGCAAAGAGCTGGTAGACGTTCTGCGTGGCTGAAACCCGCCCCGCGCCCATCCCCAGGTCTACGCCATCCAGGGCGCCCCAAACCTGCTCGATGAACGGAATCGGCTGCACTCACCGCCACTCCCGCGCGCGAGTCCAAAGCCAGCTCCCGCGCCGCCGCAAAGTAGCTGCTCCCGCCCAACTGCAGGTTGATGGGCATGGCCACGTCTTCCTGTGCCAGCAGGCGGTGGGCAAGCCGGCCCACGTACGATACTTCGAGCGACGAGCCCTGGTTCAGCTCCCGCGCAATCGAGAAGTCCAGCAAATGCGAGTAGGGCGTCTTGATGGCCGAGTCCATCCCCCAACTGATGGCGAACTGGTCGGAAGAAGGCGTGGCCGGAAACTCTCCCGGCGGCGCAGCCGGCAGAAGCTGCGTAGGCACGTTGGTAATACCGGTGAACCGTGGCGCCGTTCCCACGTCCGCCGTCCCCGGCGGGTTCGACAGGTCCGTCGACAGCCCATAAGAACCGTTCTGGTTGAACGTGTTCACCGTGGCCGCGCCAAAATGGTCGAATACCAGCGAGTAGCCCGCGCGGATGCTGGTTTTGCCCTGGCCCAGCAAGCGCTTCCATGCGCCGCTGTCCGGCGTGGGCGAGTAAGCGATGGCCAGCCGCGGACCCAGGTCCAGCTTGTCCGGCGTCCAGAAATCCGCGCGATGGTTGTAGCGCCCGTTCAGGTCGAAGGAGAAATCTCCCACCGCGTTGGCCGCTCCGCCCATCGCTGCCTGCTGTTCGCTTCCCTTGTAGTAGGAACTCAGCGCGTATGGCGCGCATCCTGTCGGCGACAGCCGGCACGGGCCCACCTGTGTTCCCGTCTTCTCCGCCGGCGCCTGCAGATACGCCCACCGCAGCCCCGCCGTCAGCGTCAAGCTCGGAGTGGCGCGCCACGAGTCCTGACCGTAGACCTCGTTCTCCTTCCATCCGTAATCGCGCGCAACCGGCGCGCCCACCGCCAGCGGCGTTCCCGCCTTGTTGTAGTTGTAAATCGCGTCCGCCTCCGGGATGATGCCCACGATGGCCAGCAGCGCCGAGTTGTACTCATTGCCGAAATTGGAAAAGTCCACCGTTGGATACCCATACACCGGCGGATCGAATGGCCCTCCGCTGTTGGCGATCGTCGATCCGTTCGACAGCCATCCCTGGTTCATCTGCCCGTCGGGAAATGAGTTCGCATTGGTGGTATTGCGGTCGTCGATCAGCCGCAGATTTTCGCCAAATTCAAAATTGTGCGTGTGCCTGGTCCACGACACGTCGTCCACAATGTTCTGCACCGGAACGATCACCGACGTGGACCGCGTGAATGCCTCCGGCTGCGCCACCGCGGAAATGTACACGTGCGCCTGGTCTGAGGTCCCGGCCGTGTCCACTCCCTGCCGCGTGAATCCGTAGCGAAGGGTATTCACCAGGTTGGGCGTCAGAATTTCCGTGTACCCAACGGCGAATCCCTTGTTGTTGGTCAACGTCGACGTTGCCGGCGGCTGGCCCGGAAACGCCGGCGCCGTAGGCTCGTCGTCGTTCTGCAGATTGCCGCGCCAGAACAACGTGTTCTTCGCATTCAGCACCCAGTCCAGACGCGCAATGTAGGTGTTGTAGCTCCGCGTCAGCGTGTACGGGAACCGGTACCCCTCGGTGTTCACTCCATCGCCCTGCGTCGGATCGTCGGCAATCGGGTACTGGTTCAGCAGCGTCAGCATGGCCTGGCTGTCGCCAATCCCCTGCGGATCCATTCCCTTGATGTCTGCGGGCGTCAGCTCGTATATCGCGTCGCTGCCGGGGCCTTTCGCGTACTGGTACTGCAGGTTGCCTCCTCGGAATGAATTTGTGGGCACTGTTCCCGCGTTCACGCTCACGCCCTCGTCGTCGCGCCGCCCTTCGTAGTTCATGAACAGGAACACGCGGTCCTTCTTTATCGGCCCGCCCAGGGCCACGCCAAACACATTCCGGATCAGCTTGGGAGGCTTGTTCCCCTCGTCTGCCGCCAACTGCTGCTGCTTGTTGAAAAAGTCGTTCGCCTCCAGAAAATTGCTCCGGTTGTACTCGTACGCCGCACCGTGATACTGGTTGGTTCCGCTACGAGTGACCAACGCCACCTGCGCGCCCGACGAGCGGCCCTCGTCCGCGTTGGGGTTGCTCGTCGTCACCCGGAACTCCGCCACCGAGTCCTGGGTCACGCGCAGCACGCTGGTAAACGCGTACCCGTTGTTGATGTCGTTCACGTCCACGCCGTCCAGCGTGATATTCGACTGATCGCTGCGTCCGCCATTCACCGAGCCCGACCGCGAGTCGCTGTCGTTGTTTCCCGCTGCGTTGGTGCCATTCTGGTCGTCGGTCCGCCCCAGAAAAGTCACGCCCGGCTGCAGGCTCAGCAGGTCGGGCACGTTCCGCCCTTCAATCGGCAACTGCTCCACCTGCTCCGCGTCGAACGCGTTGCCCAGAGTGGCGTCCGTGGTGTTCATCACCGGCTCCGCCTCCGTCACCGTCACCGTTGACGTGACCGAGGCCACGCCCAGGCTCACGTTCATTGAGGCCGGCTGCCCCACCAGCAGGTCCATCCCCGTTTTTTCCACCTTTTCAAACCCCGCCGCCGTCACCGTCAGGTTGTACTTGCCCGGCGCAAGCTGCGAGAACTGGTACTCGCCGTTGCTGTTGGTGCTGGCGGTGCGCGCCGCGCTGGTGGTTGCCGAGGTTGCCGTTACTTTCGCGCCCGCAACCACGGCCCCGCTCTGGTCCGTCACCCGCCCGCTCAGAGACGTCGTCGCTTGGGCTCTGCCAACCTGGCATACGGCTGTAAATACGCACGCGATGAGTATCGCGATCCAGATCCTTCTTGTGTGCATTGCGGCCTCGCAAAGGGAAATATGGCGAATCGCCACTCCGGTTAGCCCGTAAGGATGGCCCGGTTTTCTTCAGGGGACGATTGCGCTTGGATGCATTGAATCACAAACCCCCATAAGATTCCCATCAACAAAGCAGGGAACAGGGAACAGGGAACGTCCCTCGGTCCCTCTTCCTTCTCCCTGCTCCCTGTTCCCTGTTCCCTGCTCCACCTCCCTAGTACCATGGATTGCAAAGGATCTTCCCCGTGCCTGAAACAATCTCCGCCCCAGCCGCCGTCTCCAGCCGTCTCCGCGTCAGCGATCTCGCGCCCGGCGCAGTCCAGTCCGAGATCCGCGCTATGTCCGTCGCCTGCGAGCGCATGGGCGGCATCAACCTGGCCCAGGGCGTCTGCGACACCCCCGTCCCCGCCCCCGTCGAGCAGGAAGCCATCGCCGCCATCCGCGCCGGCCACAACATTTACACCCGCATGGACGGCATCGCCCGCCTCCGCGCCGCCATTTCCGCGAAGCAGCAAAAGGATTACGGCCTCCACTACGACCCCGAAACCGAAGTCCTCGTAGCCAGCGGCGCGACCGCCGGCCTGCACGCCGCCGCCATGGCCCTGCTCAACCCCGGCGACGAAGTCATCCTCTTTGAACCCTTCTACGGCTACCACACGGCCACGCTCAACTCCATGCGCGTGAAGCCGGTGCTGGTCCCGCTGACGGAGCCCGACTTTTCGCTGGAGACGTCCGCCCTTCGCGCAGCAGCCACGCCGCGCACCCGCGCCATCCTCCTCAACACCCCCGCCAACCCCAGCGGCAAAGTTCTCACCCAGGCGGAAACCGAAGCCGTCTGCCAGGTCTGCCTGGAGCACGACCTGTTTCTCATCACCGACGAGATCTACGAGTATTTTGTCTACGACGGCGCGCGCCACATCGCTCCCGCCACGCTGCCCGGCATGAGGGAGCGCACCATCGTTATCAGCGGCTTCTCCAAAACTTTTTCCATCACCGGCTGGCGTCTCGGCTACGTGACCGCTGACGCCCGCTGGATGGCCGCCATGGCCTACTTCCACGACCTTACCTACGTTTGCGCGCCCTCGGCCTTCCAGCATGGCGCAGCCGCCGGCCTCGAGCAGCTCCCGCCCAGCTTTTACAAGGAGATCGCCTCGAGCCACCAGAGCAAACGCGAGCGCATCGTGTCCGCCCTCCGCGACGCCGGCCTGACTCCCACCGTCCCCCAGGGCGCCTATTACATCCTCGCCGACAACTCCCGCCTGCCCGGCCAAACTGCCGCGGAAAAAGCCCGCAATCTGCTAGCCCAGACCGGCGTTGCCAGCGTAGCCGGCAGCGCCTTCTTCCGCCCCGGCCACAGCGAAAATCTCTTGCGCTTCTGCTTCGCCAAAAAAGACGAAGACCTGGACGACGCCTGCGCCCGCCTCCGTAAGCTATAAACCTGCGAAGGCACCTTAATGAGTCCGGGGCTGCCGAGTACTTCCACCTCGCCGCCCCGCTAACTAAACCGCCGCCAGTGCCCGCGCCCCCGAAAGCGCCTCGCCCCACAGCCACACCAGCTCCGCCGCCATCGGCCAAACCAGCACCATCGCCACCGACCAACCCGATCGCGTCGCAAACTCCCCCGGCACTCCCGCATACACCACCAGGCACAGCGTCACGTTTGCAAGATAAGCCGTGTTCAGCGCCGCCAGGCATCCGCGTATGGGCGGCAAGTTTCTTCTCCGCGCCGCCAGAATCGCCGCGCTCATCACCACAATCCCCAGCCCCGCCGTCAACATGGAGAAACTAGGCCAACCCTTCGTGCCCGCCAGATGCAGCATGAAGGGCGTCTCCACCAGCAGCGTGCCCACTGCCGACAACCCCGCCACCACCCACAGCACCGGGTGCCCCAGGTCTCCCGGTTTTGGAGACCTGGGAAGCGAAGATGCCCGCGACCCAAACAGCGCCCGCACCCGCAGCCAGATCATCGGATACGCCAAAAAGAACGGCGCGCCCACCAGGAAATGCCACCAGTTGCCCTGGTTTCCCGGCACATTCAGCGTTACCGCGTTCCACGCCGACGTGCTGTACGCAAACGGCAAAAACGGCAGCACCCCCGCCCCCAGCCACACCAGCAACATTGCCACGTTCACCCAAACCGGTCCCAGTAGCCCAGCCGGCGCGCGTCGCGCGGTTCCTGCTCTCGATTGTTCTTTCAAGTTCGACCTCCAGGATCATTACGGTGCGCCATCCGCCAATGTTCCGCCGGCCGCGCCCATCTCCGGGCTTCCCCAGTGCTACCGTTCTTGATAGGCCAACGTCCCAGAAGCACAATCGGTTATCAGTTTCCAGACAAATCCCCCGTGCCCAAGCAGACCCGCCGACTCCTAACCTGCCGGCCGGCTTAATCGAAAGGACCCGACTGCATGCGCCGCACTTCCCTCGCTCTCTCCGCGCTGTTCTTCGCCATAACTCTTAGCCCGGCCCATCCCGCCCGCGGCCAAGCCAATGCGCCCCAGCAGAAAACCGCCCAGCAGCTCGACCTCGAAGGCGTCTGGATGGGCTACGAAGGCGAGTGGCATCACACCACCTACCAGCTCCTCGCCCTGGCCCAGGCCATTCCGGAGAAGGACTACGCCTGGCGTCCCTCGCCCGGCGTTCGCTCCACCAGCGAAGTCTTCATGCACATCGTCGAGACCAACTACTGGCTGCTCTCCATCGCCGGCCAGCCCGCGCCGCCAGACCTGAAAAACAATGCCGAGAAGACCGTCACGTCCAAAGCCGATGTCATCGCCTGGCTCCAGCGCTCGCTCGAAGCCGTCCGCGCAGCCCACCTGAAAGAGACGCCCGACCACCTCGCCAAACGAGTCCACGTGGCCGACCGCACCACAACGGTCGATGGGATTTACCTGCGCCTCATAGTCCACGCCGACGAGCACATGGGCCAGCTCATCGCCTACTCCCGCATGAACAGCGTGGTCCCGCCCTGGTCGGCAAAGTAGCTGCACCTTGATGCGCCAAAACGAAGCGGCCCGGGAAACCGTCCCGGGCCGCACCTGTTTCTTAGTCCCTAGTCCCTAGTCCCTGCACGTGGCCAGGCACACCGCAAACCACCCCCGCTCGTCCGTCCAGGTATGCGCGGGCGTGAATCCCGCCTCCGTCAGCATCGCCTCCGCCTGCCCTGGCCGGTACTTGCAGCTGTTTTCCGTATGAATCGTCTCGCCCTCGGCAAAGCGGATGCGCAGATCGAAATCCGGCGGGCTCGGCAGCAGCACCGTCTGCTCCCGCAGGCTCACCAGGTGGATCTCCATCCGCGATGCCGTCGGATTCCACGCCGCGCGATGCGCAAACGCCTCCACGTCGAAGTTGGCGCCCAGCTCGCGGTTGATCCTGCGCAGAATGTTGCGGTTGAATTCCGCCGTCACTCCCGCCGCATCGTCATACGCCGGCAGCAGAATCCGCTCATCCTTCACCAGGTCCACGCCCAGCAGAATGCTGTCGCCCAGCGCCAGCGCGGCTCTCACTCTTTTGAGCAGCGTCCGCGCCTCCAGCGGCTCAAAGTTCCCAATGCTGGAGCCGATATAAAGCACCAGCCGCCGCTCGCCGCACACCGCCGCATCCAGGGTCAGGTTGCGGGTGTAGTCCAGCACGCGCGGGCAAACCACCACACCCGGTAGCTCCCGCTCCAGCCGTTCCTGCGCTTCCATCAGCGCGCTCGCCGACACGTCCACCGGCTCGTACAGCACCGTATCCTGCCGCTCCGCCGCCGCCTTCAGCAGCAGGCGCGTCTTGTCGCAGCTCCCCGCGCCCAGCTCCACCACGTGCAGCGCATCGGCCCCCGCGGCCAGCGCCACAATCTCGCCGGCGCGCTCCGTCAGAATGCCGCGCTCCGTGCGCGTCAGGTAATACTCCGGCAATTCCGTTATGCGGTCGAAGAGCCGCGAGCCGGCCTCATCGTAAAACAACCACGAAGGCAACCAGCGCGGACGGGAAAGCAGGCCCTCGGTAACTACCGCGGCCACATGCCCGTCGATCTTTGTGCTGCTGAGGGGAAGAGAGTAAGTCGTCATGTCAAAAGTTGGGATCTGTCGCTTTGTGGTTCGATTTCTGCCCCGAATTTCACCAGAGCGTTTTGATGCTTCCTTGCCTGTTTGGAGTTACCAGGATGCCATTCTGATCCCGGAAAATTGCCAGCGTGTTTCCGGCGGAAAAAAGTTCCGATAACTGGACCGGATATGCGCCTTCGGAGTCACGCAGGATCCGCCGCGCAAAACCATCTGCCCGCTCATGAACTTGCCGTTGTATTCGCCCAGCGATCCCGCCAGCGGCCGGAACCCCGGGTAGCCCAGGTACGCGCTCGCCGTCCATTGCCAGCAATCGCCAAATAGCTGCCACGGCCGCCGGAACTCCACCGGGCTCTCCTTCAGCAGCGCCGTCCCCTTCGCCGCGCGTCCCGGCGCGGTTTCTGCGCTCTCGCTCGCCGCGATCGGCATCAGCCAACCCTCGTCCAGCAGGTTGCCCGCAATCAGCAACCCCTCCGCCGCCGCTTCCCATTCCAACTCCGTCGGCAGCCGGTAGCCCGCCCAGCGCGCGTAGGCGTCCGCCTCGTAAAAGCTCACCTGGCTCACCGGCGCGTTCTTCATCCGCTTCATCGGCTGCAGGCCCCGCAGCGTGAACACCGCCCATTCGCCCGACTCGCTGGTCCAGTAAAGCGGCGAGCGCCAGCCCTGGGTCTGCATCGCGTTCCAGCCGTCGCTCAGCCATAGCTCAGGCCGCCGGTACCCGCCGTCCTCCATAAACTCCGCATACTCCCCGCAGGTCACCAGCCGCTCCGCCAACCCATACGGCTCCAGCCACACCCGGTGCCGCGGAAGCTCGTTGTCGAAACAGAATCCATCCCCAGCGTGCCCCGCCTCCCTCATCCCGCCCTCAAACCGCAAAAACCGCACCGGATCAAGGTGTTCGGACCCTCGGTCCTGTTTTTCTGTTCCCTGTTCCCTATTCCCTGTTCCCTGCTTTTCTGTTCCCTGTTCCCTGTTCCCTGTTCCCTGGCCCGCGTACGCGGGCCTTAACGGGTTCGTGAAAAACGCATGCAGCACATCCGTCAGCAGCAGCTCCTGGTGCTGTTCCTCGTGGTTCGCGCCCAGCTCGATCCGCTTCACCGCCTCCGGCTCGGGATCGCCCTCCAGCAGCCGCTCCACCTCCGCATCCACATGCGCGCGGAAGCGCACAATCTCCTCCAGCGCCGGCCGCGAAAACGACGACCGTAGCCGCTTCTCCGGAAACGACGCGAAGCTCTGGTAGTAGCTGTTGAACAGCCAGGCATAATCGGGGTTGAACGCGCGGTACCCGGGCACAAACTCCCGCAGCACAAACGACTCAAAGAACCACGCCGTGTGCGCCAGGTGCCATTTGGCCGGCGAAGCCTCCGCCGTGGACTGCACCATCATGTCCTCCGCGCTCAGCCCCTCGCACAGGCTCATGGTTCGCCGGCGCACCGCGCGGAACCTCTCCGCTACCCTGGCCGCGGCCGTCATCGGGGTGGAAATGCCCATTGCACACCCTCCCTCGTGCTCAAAAGTCTACCCTAAGCCGTGCCCTGCCCGTTCCGGTTCGACCGGCAATAGCGCCGGGTGGAAACGAAATCCGCCCGAATCGGCCCCGAAAAGCATACCTTTCCACTCGGAGCAAAGTCTCGTCTGACATGGCACAGCCTTTGGATGCGCTTGCGCCCGAGAGTGGCAAAAGAAATCCATTGGTGGTTTAATCGAGGATTAAACGCAGGCGCGCCCGCTCCGAAGGCCTTCTGGCTTTCAGGGAGGTTCCCATGAATCCCATCAAGTTCTCGAACTGGTGGCTCGTTGGCACTGCCGTACTGGTTCTGGGCGTTCCCGCGGCTGTCGCGCCGGGTCAGTCCGCCGCTTCCACCCCGCCCCAGAACAGCGCCGCCCCGTCTCGTATCCCCGGTTTCCATCCCACCCATGAGAACCTGGGCGACTCGCTCATGGCCCGCCAGCAGTACCAGGCCGCCATCGAGCAGTACAAACAAGCCCCTCCCGAGCCCGAAGTCCTCAACAAAATGGGCGTCGCCTACCAGCTCCTCTATAACACCCGCGACGCCTCCCGGTGCTACAAGGAAGCCCTGCGAAGCGACCCTAGAAACCCCAAATATCTCAATAACATGGGGTCGGTCTACATGGCCGACAAGGAGTACGGAAGGGCGGTAAAGACCTTCCGCAGGGCGTCCCGCCTCGACCCCACTTCCGGCCTCTACCAGAAGAACCTGGGCACCGCGCTGTTCGCCGACCGGGATTACAAGAAAGGCTGGGTCGCCTACCAGGAGGCGCTCAAGCTCGACCCCGAAATCTTCGACCGCTCCTCCAGCGTCCAGGTGGAGAATCCCGGCACCATCCAGGATCGCGGCGCCATGAACTACTACATGGCCAAGGGATGCATGAAGGCAGGCTTGCCGGAGCGCGCCATCGGATACCTCCGCCTGGCCCTGAATGAGGGGTTCACCACGCCCAAAAAGGTCATTGCCGACGCCGAATTCAACCCCCTGCACAAGATGCCGGCCTTCGTTGAGATGATGGCGGCGCAGGGCGTCTACCTGAACGGCATCTCCGCCCATCCACCGGTGGCGCAATAAGCCCCGGTCTGGGGTTGAAAGGTGGCGCCAGTCAGGAACGTCTCGCCTGTGCCTTAAGCCAGAACCCTCAGCCAATAAGGGCGACAACCGCGCCTGCTAGAGTTCACAACTCTCCGCGCGCCTTACTATAACTACTGCACCTGCATCGCGGTGAGCGTGGCGGCGCTGACGTACACCGCCGATGAAAATTGGTCTTGCAGATTCCCGCCATATTCACACTCCAAATAGAGAATGATATTCGCCTGCTGGGCGACAAAGTATCCGTTAAGGGGCAGCGTGATGACTTGCTCCGCGTTTAAATGGGCGAACGGAGCCGGCGCAGGATTGCCGAGAGGATCGAACACATTCGTACTACTCAGAAGGTAGCAACTCGGATAGGCGTCAATTGCGGTATCGGCGTTGAGAAACGATACTTGCCCACCAAGGATGTAGGTTCCCGCATTCGACAATTGGACGCCGATGATTTCTGCAGTGTTTCCAGTTAGTGGAAGCGTGATTTGAAAAGGCTGCGTGGAAAGGACGAAAGACAGTGGCCCTCCCGCGGCGCCTTGCGGCCCCGCAGGCCCAGTTGGTCCCGCAGGGCCAGCTGATCCGGTTTGACCGGCGGGTCCGGGAGCGCCGGCGGAACCCTGGAGCCCTTGCGGCCCCACGGCTCCATAGGTGATTACGAATGGAAAGATTTCCCCGATCGCGTTGCTGACGACGATGCCGTAATTCCCCGCCGCCGTATTCTTCGGTAGGGTCGCGACGATCTGGGAGTTTGTGTAGGAAACGATCGGGAGCGGCGCACCGTTCATAATCACCGACGGGGCTTTCTTGACCGGCTCAAAGCTGGAGCCGTTGATGGTTACCTGGTTCGTTCCGTAGTTGATGGTCGTGTTGCTCACCGTAAGAATGGGGATGCCCGCGCCGAAACCGAGAGACGGAGCGAACGCGAGCAGACCTAAGAGCAAAATCCTGCGCATAGATGTTCTCCTTTAGGGGAAGTTCGTGGGTCTCATAGTAAGCACGCGAGCTCCGGGCGCAATATTTTTATGGTGAAGGAGAGGTAAAGTTTGGGTAAAGAAATAAGTTCAATGAATACTGTCTGATAACCGCCTGCGTAAGCACGCAAATATCACGCCGGTACGGCAGTAGCGGGCAGGGAATCTCCTGAGCGGAGCGAAGGATCCGCAGCTGTCTTTGCTTTTCTTTCTGTCATACCGCGCAGGGAATCTGCTTTTCGGGTCCCTGCCGGCCGCAGAGGCCTTCCCTCGTCCTCGCCGCCAATCCTTTCGTCTAATCCTCTGAGGACATCCATGAAGATTCATTTGCTATTCACCTCCGCACTGGCTCTGGCGTTGAGCGCCGGCGTACTGGGGCAGTCGCCTTCCGCTCCGCCCGACACCCAGCAGCAGAACGGCCAGCAGGGCGGCCGCGGCTACGGACGCGGCATGGGTGGGGGATTTGGCCGCGGCGTGATGGGCAACGTCACCGAGGTGGCGGCCGATCATTACATGGTGAAGAACGACCAGGGCGAGACCTGGACCGTGCATTACAGCGCCAACACCCGCATGATGAAGCAGCCTGCCCGCCCAGCCAATGCTCCGGCGCGCGGCCAGGGTCAGGGTCAGGCCCAGAGTCAAGGCCAGGGCGAAGGTCAGGGCCAGGGCAGCGGCATGTACATGCGGCGCGGCGGCCCCCCGGAGCCCATCAAATCCTCTGACATCAAGGTGGGCGACGCCATCGCAGCCATGGGCGAGATGGACGATGCCGCCAAGTCCGTCGGCGCCGTCGCGGTGATCGCGCTCGATCCCGACACCGCCAAGCGCATGGAAGAGATGCGCGCCAACTTCGGCAAAACCTGGCTGGCCGGCCGAGTCACCGCCATCAAGGACACCACCGTCACCGTTGAGGGCGGCCCGGACAACGCCGCTCACACCTTTGTGGCCGACGAGAACACCGGCTTCCGCAAGCGCCGCGACCCCATCACCCTGGCCGACATCCAGGTGGGCGATCCCGTGCGCGTCGAGGGCGCCATCAAGAACGGCCAGTTCGTGGCCACCTCAGTCAGCGTGATGACGCCCAGGGCCGAAGGCGGCCCAGCCCGCCGTCCCGGCCCCCCGCCGCAGTAAAGCAGGGACCAAGGGACCAAGCGACCAGGCAAGCGGCCCGGGGCAGCAGAATCGCGTCAAAACAAACGCCCGGACTGTGCCCCATGTATGACAGCCTCTAACGCTGTCAAGCAAGAACAGCGCGCAGATTGCCGTGGTGGTCGGGGCGGTGTCAAGGGCGCCGTACTTTGGCGTTCATCTCGACCCTTGACACCGTCCCGGCCACTTCCACCATTGGACTGGGTTCGAATCTCGAACGTTCTTTCCGAGATTCGAACCATAGCTGGAAAACCGTCTTTGCTCGCTAAACGACCCAAGCTCGCACCTTGATTTTCAATCACCTTCGATGGCAACCTTCAGGTTCCACCAACCATGTATTCGGCCTGGTAATGCACCATGATTTCCTGTTCAAACTCTTCCCTCGCGGAAAGAGGCGAGGCGTCCAATCATTCAATCGGTCTCCTACTGCGACCAACGGGGCACTCGGACTGCCTCGCATGCGAACCGCGCTCCTTGATCTGTCCATAATCCTGCCCGGAGCGCAACATCCAATACAACCTCACTGCCAGCTTGTGCGCGATGGCCACCTTCGCCACCCCGTGATGCTTCGTCATCGACAGCCGCACGTACTGCCGATGCCAGCCCGGATCATGCCGCTGGGCCGTCGCCGCCGCCTCCACCAGCAGCCAGCGGAGCAGCGTGTTGCCCTGCTTGGTAATGTGGCCCATCTGCTGCTGGCGCTTGCCGCTCGATGCCTCCGCCGGAATCAGCCCAAGATAACTGGCCACCTGCTTGCCGCGCGGGAACCGTTCCCAGCCCCCAACAATCAGCACGTAAGCCAGAGATACCACCGGGCCCACTCCCGGATGAGTCATCAGAAGACGCGCCTGCGCATCCTGGCTGGCCGCGGCCTCCACCGCCCTGTCCAACGGCTTGATCCGCAACTCCAGCCCATCCAGCAACTGCAGAAGATCCCCCCGCCGCTGACCATACCAGCCCGTCAACGGCAACGCCTCGATCTGGCCCCGCCGCTGCGCCGACCAGCTCCGCGAACCGGTCAGACCTTCGCTCTTGGCGATCGAGTCCAACTGGTTCTTGATCCTGGTCCGCATCCGCACCAGACGGCAACGATGCAGCAACAACTGCCGCTGCTCCTGGTTGGCCACCGAAGGCTGCCAAACGGCGGGAAACCGGTTCTCCACCAGCAGCCTCAGGATGTGCCGCGCATCCCGCTTGTCGGTCCGCTGCTGGCGCGGCGCCGAAGCATGAATCGCGCTGGCGTCGCCCACCAGCAACTCATGCCCGGACTCCATCACCAGCTTGCGGAACCAACGATCGTTGCCCGTCGCTTCCAATCCCACAACCACCTTGCTGCCGGCCAGCGAACCGTAAAATCTTACCGCCTCTTCGCGATGGTTCAACCGCCGCTCTCCGTACTCCCCGGTCTCCCGATCCAAATACGCGATCTGCTGGAAACTGGGATGAAAGTCACAGCCTATAATCATCATGCTCGGCTCCTTCTCCCGAGCTACACGGTCGTATAGCAGCAACCAGTCTACTCAGCCGAAGGAGCCGACGCTGTCATGCAATCATTCATCGCAGTTTCATCGCGATGAGTTATCTGCTTCGGCCGCCGCTGGACTGCCTTACCGTTGAACCCGATGCAGGACCATCGGTATCGCTGGAGGCATGTGAAACGAACCGCCAAACGACGGATCGGATCCATCCGGAGGAGGCCCAATGGCCGGTCGCTCGCCGGACTCTTTTTGAGGAGTGGGCATGCGGAAAGGGAAGCTCATTTTGCGATCGAGCTCGATCCGGTCGCCGTTCACCGTGCCTGCGTAGGTGCTCCTTCCAGCCTTGAAGGAAATGCGGTTGCCGCTTACCTGGCCGTCTTCAATTGGAGCCGGCACATCGCTGCCGCCAAAGAACCCGCCTTCTCCGCCTTCCACATTTCCGGCCAGGATATTTCCACCCTGGCGCAGCGAAAAGACCATGGAGCCCCTTCCAACGAGGAACTGGAGCAAGGGGTTGCTGGCGTTGCCTGCGGGAGGCTCGGGCCGCCACAACCCCGTTACGCCTGCCCCTTGCGGCACCTCGCGCTCCCAGGTTGCAACCTGCGGCGGGGGCGTCACCGTTTTGGCCTCGATCGTCACGCGAGCCGGGGTAAGTCCCGGCGCCGCGGCCTCGACCGTGATTTCTCCATCTTTCTTCAGTGACTGAACCAGCGCCATGCAGAGGCCGGAGAAAGCCTTGCGCGAAGATCCCTTGTCCGGCGCGTGATCGGTGGGATCCCCGTTGCCGGCGCCGATGAGCTTGCCCGCGCCGGTAACAGTGAATGTCACTTCGTTATCGGTGATGGGCACCACCCGGCCATGCGCGTCCTGCACCTCGACCGCAATCATAGCCACGTCCACCCCATCCGCGGACACCTGCTTGCGATCCGCATGCACCACCAGCTTAGCCGCGGGGCCGGTGGTCTCTCGCACGGCTGTCATCGCCACCTTGTCCCCCTCGTACCCACGCGCCTCCAGTCTTCCGGGGGCGTATTTCACCATCCACGCCGGATGCAGATTCTTCTTCACCTCTTGTGTGCCCAGGCTGGCGCCGTTCAACAGCAGCTCAACCCGGTCCACATTCGAGTAGACCCACACCGCAATCTCCTTGCCCTCCATTCCCGGCCAATTCCAATGCGGAAACACATGCAGCACCGGATTGTCGGTCCACCAGGAACGGTAATAGTAGAACGAATCCTTGGGAAATCCGCAGGTGTCGATAATCCCGTACTGCGAGCTGATATTGGGCCACTGATTCGGCGAAGGTTCGCCGCGGTAATCGAAGCCCGTCCATATAAAGCCACCGGCCAGCCATGGCTGCGCATCGCAAAAGCTCCACCAGCCCACGGCGGAGGCGCGGCCCGTTGTGGTGTAGGGATCGTAGGAGCCCACATAGCCTTTTGCCGGGTCGGTTACATAAATGCCGCGTGTGCCTACAGCGCTCACCGTCTCCGTGCCGATCACCGGGTGGTCGGGATGAGCTTCGTGATACGCCTTCGCCTCCGGGTCCATGTAGTTGTAGCCGATGACGTCGCAAACCGCTAGCCCGCCGGTTCCAATCGCGCCGGTGGGGGCGATCGAAACTGGCCGCGTGCCATCCTCTTCGGTCGCCACTTGCTTCATCGCGGTCAGTATCCGCACGCCCGTCCGTTCCGTATTTGCCTGGCGCTCTTCGTTGCCCATCGACCACATGAAGACGCTAGGCCGGTTGCGGTCGCGCCGCACCAGGTCCCTGAACTGGCTCATGCCTTCCGGATTCGACGACATCATCCGTGTCTCGTCGAAAACCAGCATCCCCAATTTGTCGCAGGCGTCCAAAAGTTCCGGCGTGGGCGGATTGTGCGAAGTCCGAATTGCGTTGCACCCCATCTCTTTCAGCTTTTGAATGCGGTAATACTGCACCGCGTCGGGCAGCGCCGCGCCCAGCCCCGCATGATCCTGGTGATTGCAGGTGCCCTTCACCTTCACGTGCTGGCCGTTAAGAAAAAAACCCTGCGCGGCATCGAATTTCACCGTGCGTATTCCGAATGGCGTCTCATAGCGGTCCACCACCCCGCCGCCCGCCCTGATTTCTGTCACCAGGGTGTAAAGGTTTCTCTCCTCGATCGACCACAGCAGCGGATGCGCGACCGTTATTTTTTGCTCGTAGGTTTGCTCTCCGCGCGGCGCGACCGCCGTTGGCGCGCTGGCATCTTTGGCGATCGCCTTCCCGGCCGGGTCCAGAATGGTGGAGACCACGCGCGAATTCGCCGCGGCGCCTCCGTCGTTCTTCACCTCGGTGCGGATGGAGAGAGTGGCTTCGCCGGGCCGCACCTCCGCGGCTACAAACGTCCCCCATTTCTTTACGTGGACCGGATTCGTTTTTACCATCCACAAGTGCCGGTATATTCCCGCGCCCTCATAAAACCAGCCGTCGCTCAGCGTGGCATCCACTCGGACCAGCAGAACATTTCTTCCGCCGGGGTTGACAAAGTCACTCACATCGAAGCTGAACGGATCGTATCCGCCGCTGTGGCGCCCCACGTAAAAACCGTTGCACACCACCATGGTCTCGCGGTAGGCGCCATCGAATTCGAAGGTGATGCGCTTGTTTCCATCTTCCGGCGCGAGTTCGAACACCCGGCGATACCATCCCACACTGGTTGCCGGATAATCCCGTCCCAGCGGATAAAATCCCTTGCTCGCCAGTGCCGGGTCGTTCTGGAACGGCAGTTCCACGGCCCAGTCGTGGGGCAGATCCACCGCCTTCCAGTCGCCGTCGTCGAACGCAATCGCACTGGCGGGAAGAAAATTGCCGGTCTTTTGAAAATTGCCGGACTGTCCCAACCCATAATCGAAATCCTTGGGCGCATTGTCGGCGTCGCCCAGGTGAAATCTCCACCCGAAATCCAAAAGCAGCCGCTCCCTGCCGGCCTCGCGCGTCGCCGAGGATGGGCTGCCTGCGGGGTTTGCCGATTCCTCGGTCGCTTGCGGAGAAAGAGGACCGGAGCACTCCTCCACCGCGTTGATGGCGGAGCCGATGGGAGCCACGCCCTGGGCCGCCGCTGCAGCCGGGATCAACAAGCCAGTCTTCAGGATATTTCGGCGTGATAACGTTTTCATCGGTCCTCCAACATTGCCCTTTTTAAAGTCGCTTTCGCAGTCGCCAAGAGTATAAACCTCGCCATTTGCCCAGTGTCCAGGAAATAGAGGGGAGTGATTTGCACCATGATTTCGGTTGAGGCGAAAAGGCATGCCGTTCGCCAGACCATCTCGAAAGCAACGGCCGCCGGTGACGTCATTGACATCTTTTCAGCGATGGGGCTGGGGCGCCCATTTGTCAATTACTACTTGATGAACAGCGGTTAAGGGTTTTCGCCAGGGCGACCAGATTAGTACCGGGAAGTCGCCATGGCGACCGGAATCTTGTCCCCCCGCCGGGGCTGGGGTCGAGCAGGCTCCGGGAACCAGCGGCGTTTATCGTTACTAATCCCGCCTCAAGCCTCGTCACGCGGTCAAATGCGGGGTTGGAGAGCGAGTTAGATTGTTCCCAGCAACTGATTTTCTTACAAAACAGTTTGCGAGGATGACACCCGCGAATGCTAGAGCATTTTCTGTTTTGCTGTAGACTTCCGTGCCCCATCCTTTCCGCTTCTTCCTGCGGAAAGGGTGGGATTCCGACCAAAATTGATGACTACACGATTTCCGAAAATGCTCTAGCCGGGTGGAATCTACTAAGATCCCGGTTGGTCCGGTTCCAGTCCGATCCGGTCATTCACCGCGTTGCGGAAGCGCTGTTTGCAGCCCAGATATCGCTCCTTCGTTTGCACTGAGATATGTCCCAATAGAAACTGAATCTGTTCCAGTTCACCGCCGGCCTGGTGACAAAGACGGGCACAGGTCCGGCGGAGATCGTGGGGCGCTAGAGACGGAATCTCACAGCTCTTTGCTCACTCCTTCACGACACCCCAAATAACTTTAGGACTGAAGCCGGTTCCCCAGATTCTGCCGGCCTTGTTGGTTGAACGAAGCAGAGTGCCACTCGTGCGC
>CAWKOB010000003.1:0-455447 GCA_963851135.1 uncultured Acidobacteriota bacterium
AAGTGAACGGTGTGCGCGGGCTTTACGCGGCCCGATTCACGACTTCAAGCTTTGTGCCTTCGACCTTCTGCAGATAGGCGACAATCTCGAAGAGATTCTTCGCTTGTGGATTGCCTTTGGCGCTGAACATGCGCATGAGCACCTTGGGCGAGCGGCCCAGATCCGCGCCCAGTTTGACGAATCCAACGGTGCCGTTGATGTATTTCCGCAGGACGGATTTGCCGGTATCGACATCGCCAGCGATCATGCAGCCCACGGCTTCTTTGAGCAGAGCGCGGCGGAAACCGGCGCTGGTTTGCAGTTGCTCGCGAATGGTCTCATTGAAGTCTTTGGTGAGTGGCATCATCTCTCCCGCGCTAGCCGCGCGCTACGGCGGTGGATTCGCGGACCACTAGTTCGGGAGTCATGGTGATCTGGCTGGGGTACTGTTTCTCGCGGTTGGCGATGCGGTCGAGCAGGACCTGGGCGCCGCGCTGGCCCATTTCCATGAGTGGCTGGCGGACGGTGGTGAGCGAGGGCGTGGAGTAGGCCGCCGATTGAATGTCGTCGAAGCCGACCACGGAAACGTCGTCGGGGACGGAGCGGCCAGCATCTTTGAGGGCGCGGATGGCGCCGATGGCGGCGATGTCGTTGAAGCAGAAAATGGCGGTGAAGTCGCGGGTCTTTTCGAGCAGGGCCTTCATGGGCTTGTAGCCGATTTCGGGGGCCATGGGGTGGTAGCCGGTCTTCATGGACCAGCCCTCGGTATCGATGCGGATGACGTTGGCGGGATCGATTTTGAGGCCGATCTCACGCGCGACCTGCTGGATGGCTTCCCAGCGGTATTCGGAGTCGGGGATGGCGCGAGGGCCGCGCATGAAGGCGATGCGGCGGTGGCCGAGATTGTAGAGGTGGCGGAGAGCCAGATCGACGGCGCAGTGATGGTCGAGCACGATGTTGGTGACGTTCTCAGCGGGAGAATGCGCGGAGATGGCTACGACGGGAACGGGAACGTTGATGCTTTCAGCCGATGTGTTGAGCAGGAGGAATCCGTCGACGGCGCGTTCCACCAACATGCGGGGATACTGGTCGATCAGCTCCTTTTTCCAATCGTGGCAGGCGGTGAAGTAGAAATAGTGCGCCGCGGTGAGCTCCTGGACGACGCCGTTCATGACGCGGGTGAAGTAGCCTTCGCTGAGGTCGGGGGCGAGGACTCCGACGGACATGGACTTGCTTTGGCGCAGGGAACGGGCGAAGTAATTGGGGCGGTAATTGAGGCGCTGGGCGGCCTCCATCACGCGGCGGCGGGTCTCCGGCGGGATGGAACGGGCAGAAGGGGAGTTATTGAGGACCAGCGAAACCGTGGTCTGCGAAAGGTCGAGATGCTCGGCCAGAGTCCGCAGGTTCACATGGCCCGGTGGATCAGGAGTTTTGCCCTTTGGCATGTTCGAGTTGTAACACAGCGGAGGCGGGAGATGGCAGTGATAACAACTGGTCAGCCATTAGCTGTTAGCCATTAGCCCTTAGCCTTCAGCCCGCAACCTTCAGCGGTCAGCCCTCGGCTTTGTGGGCGTTCACTTAGGCGAAGCTTCGATATGATTGGCGCCCGGTTTCAACGGCCAGGTCCGGCCGCTGAAGTCGAATGTGCCGGTGAGCTGGCCGGGAAGGGTGATGTCGGCGTTGAGTCCGGCGCCTTGGCGCGTGTAGTGGACCTGGATCATGCCTTCGGGATGAGGGAAGGACGCGGTGAGCGACGGCAGGCTGCCGAGATGCGGGGCGATGCGGACGGTTTTGAAGCCGGGGCTGGCGGGCTCGAAGCCGGCGACTAGAGTTAGCAGATCGTAGATTGGGTGGGCGGACCAGGCGTGGGAGTCGGAACGGGTTTCGCCGGGCTGCTCAGGCCAGGTGGTGAAGTGTAGGCGGAGCATCTCACGCCAGGCTTTGAGGGTGGAGAGATACTGGTCGGCCATGCCGGCGTGGTCGAGGGCGCGAGCGAGGTAGAAGCGGAAGTAGTAGGAAGCGGAGAGGACGCCGTTGGGGGTGGTGCCGGGTTCAATGGCCAGGATCTGCTTCATGACCGCTGGTTGCTGGTCTTTTGGGATCACGTCGTAGAGGACGCCGAGGATGTTGGTCTGCTGACTGAAGATTTTCTTGTCGGGAGTGTCGGCGAGGAGGCTGCGATCGGGGCTCCAGCACTGCTCCAAGAGGCCGCTGCGTACGCGGGTGGCGCGCTCGCGGTGCTGCTGGGCGATGTGGGGGTCGCCGAAGGCCTGCTCGAGATCCGCCGCTTGTTCGAGGGCGCCGAGATATTCGAGGGTGGTGACGCAGGATTCGCCGTTGGCCGAGTAGGTGGGGATTTCCTGTTTGTCCTGCACCCAATCGATGAAAGACCACCACGGGGTTTGGGCGAGCAGGCCGTCGGGGCGCTCGTATTGCGCGAACCAGCGGAGGACGCCGCGGGTGCCTTCGATGGATTCGCGAATGGGCGCGGGATCGGGCTGATACATCCACCAGTCGTGGAGCATGCCGATCCAGAGCAGGGAGAACGTGGGGATGTTTTGCGGCAGCGAACTGGGATAGCGGGAGCGGGTGATGCCTTCGGGGATGCGGGAGTCGTTGAAGGCTTCAAGGGCCTGGCGGGCGAGGCGGCCGTCACCGGTGACGGCGTAGGTGATGTTTGCCTCGATACGGGAATCGCCGATGTACTGGAGCTGCTCGTAGTAGGGCGAATCGGAGAAGGTCTCATGGGCTTCGATCTGCGCGGTGCGCCAGGAGATGTCCCAGATTTTGGCGAGGTCGGGGGCCAAAGCGGGGTCGGAGGCGGGGCTGGCGGCGTCGAATTTGGCGCGCACCTCGAAGGGATAAGCGGTGAAGTTTGCCTTTAAGGATTCGAGCGTAAGCGGTTGATCTGCCGTGGTGATGTCGATGTCGAGGTAGCGCCAGGTGCGCCACCAGAGGGGCTCGAAGGTGCGGTGGTCGCCGCCGTCGGGGCGGAAGAGGTCGCTTAGGCCGAGGGCTACGCGGGGGTGCTCTACGCCGTTCGCGTCTTTGTAAGTGATGGCATCTCGGTCACCCTTGTGCTGGTGGTTATCGTAGAGGGCTTCGGCGTAGGTGAGGCGGATGGTTGCACCTTTGCCGCCGGAGACGGTTAGCCGGGGGTAGGCGGTGGTTAGGGTTTTGCGGTCGAGCATGAGGTGGTAGTGCGAGTTGGGCGAAAGGACCGATGGCGGGTCAAAGGACGGAAGAGGAGGCAGATTCGAACCGCCTGGCATCTCAATGTGGACGATTTTTCCCGGTTCGGTTTGGGTGTACGCCATGTGGGGCAGCGCGTCCGGGATGAGGCCCCAGGGATTGTCGCCGGTTTCGTCGGCGGAGTGGGCTTCGCTGGTGTTTGGGTAGACGCTTTCGCGGGTGGGCAGTGCGGCGGTGACCCAAGCGGGGTTTTTGTCGTCAGGGGACTGCCAGTTCCAGTCGTAGTCGGCGGCGTCGAGCTCTTCGCCGGGGCCTTGCGCCATGTAAGCCCAGAAGCCGTTGGCGACGCGGGGTAGCGGTTTGTGGCCGGGCTCGATCTCGACCTGCCATTTTTCAGGAGTGGAGATGCCGGTATCGCCTGTCGCCTCGCTCTCGAGCAGGAAGGCGGTGCGGTCGGACATTTGGGCGACGGGGGAGTAGACGCCGAAGTTCCAGACGGTTGCGGTAACGACATTGGAGCCGGGATGGAGGAGCGGGGCAAGGTCGAAGCGTTCGTAACGCCAGTGGGACAGATCGCCGCGGGCGGGGCCGTCGCCCGCGCGGGGCCCGTTGACGTAGAGGATGAAGCGATTGTCGGCGCTGACGCGGACTATATAAGAGGATGGAGCCGCGGGGAGGGTGAGAGCACGGCGGAAATGGAGGACTATGGGATCACGGAGCGGGGCAGTGGGGTGGGTGATCCAGCTGGCTTTCCAGTCGCGATGCGGCGGATCGGGTGGGAGCGGCGCGGTTTGGGCTCCAACACCCCAGCGACCAAGACCCGTCGCAGGGGACCCCGTGGCTGAGACGCAGGATGCGGCAATGAGGAGGGCGGCGGGCAGAAGGCGCATACAATCTCCGTGAGGTTTCCGGGGTCCACTGTACACGGTTGGGGCGGCGCGGAGGGGGGCGACGCCGGTTTTCCTCAGAAGCCGGGTGGTATGCATTTGATTTTGCAGGGTTGTAACCTTGCGTTCACATTTGGCCGGTAGCCTGTGTGAGGTGATTGAACAAGTGGCAGAGATTCGCGTCTCAAAACCCCAACCAAGTTCGAAGCTCGAATCTCCGGCCGCGGAACCGCCGCCGGGCGAGGCCGCTGAGTCAGAGGTCCGGCGGTATCTGCATACGCGCGGGAACTCGGCCGGGGCGGATCGCGCTTTCAGCTGGCTGATGGTGTTGTGCGGCCTCAGCCTCTTCGCGATCGTGGCGCTGATTGTCTTCGAGTTGATATTGCGTTCGAATCTCTCACTGCATGCCTTCGGGTGGAGATTCTTCTTCACAGCGGATCGCGATCCGGCGACGGGAGCGCCCATTTACTGGGACCCGGTGAACGACCACTTCAGCGCGCTGCCGTTTGTTTACGGGACGCTGGTTACGTCGCTTCTGTCGCTGGTGATCGCAGTGCCGCTGGCGGTGGGGACGGCGATCTTCCTGACGGAGATGTGCCCCAAGGCGCTGCGGGGAATCCTGGCATTTCTGACCGAACTGCTGGCGGCGATTCCGAGCATCGTTTACGGTCTGTGGGCGGTATACATCCTGGTGCCGATTCTGCGCGACGATGTGAACCCGCTGCTGGTGCACTACCTGGGCTGGACAGGACTGTTTGCGGACGACAATCCGACCGGCCTGGGTTATACGGCTTCCGCGGTGATCCTGGCGATCATGATTCTGCCCATCATCTCGTCGCTGACGCGGGAAGTGATGATGGCGGTGCCGCACTCTCAGCGTGAAGCGGTGCTGGCGCTGGGGGCGACGCGGTGGGAGATGATCCGCATGGGCGTTCTGCGGAATGCGCGGATCGGCATTGTGGGCGCGGTGATTCTGGGGCTGGGCCGCGCACTTGGCGAGACCATGGCGGTGACCATGGTGATCGGCAATACGCCGGCAATCAGCAAGTCGCTGTTGGGGAATGGCGCGTCGATGGCGGCGGTGATCGCGAACGAGTATGCGGAGGCGGTGAGCAACCTGCATCGCAGCGCGCTGACGGAGATCGGGCTGGCGCTGTTTGTGGTGACGATTATTGTGAACGCGGCAGCGCGGCTGCTGGTGTGGGCGGTGACGCGGGGCGCGCCGGCGCGGGTGGTGTAAGCGGGTTGAGGGGAAGCCAAGTGAATACAGGCCAGGAGACAGTTCGATCGCGATGGCGGGGGTTCACGGACCATGGCGTCAGCGTGCTGGCGACCGGGGCGACGCTGCTGGTGATCCTGCCGCTGGTGGCGATCTTCGTTTACCTGCTGTATCGAGGCGCAAGCTCGCTGAACCTGGCCTTCTTTACGGAGGTGCAGAAGTCGCCGGGCGAAGTGGGCGGCGGGATGGCGAATGCGATCGTCGGGTCCGCGGTGCTGCTGGGGCTGGCGAGCATCATTGGCGTTCCTTTGGGTATTGGCGCGGGAATCTTTCTGGCGGAATTCGGGCGTGGAACCAAGCTGGCAAACGCTGTCCGGTTTACGGCGGACATTCTGAACGGGGTGCCATCGATCGTGATGGGAGTGGCGGCATACGCGCTGATTGTGAGCCCGCAGATACCGTGGATGCCGTTCCTGGGACATTTTTCAGCGCTCGCCGGCGGTGTGGCCCTGGCGATCATGATGGTTCCGACGATTGCGCGGACCACGGAAGAGATGCTGTTAATGGTGCCGCACGCGGTGCGCGAGGCGGCGCTGGGGCTGGGAGTGCCGAACTGGCGGGCGACACTTTCGATCACCGTCAAGACGGCTTCGCCGGGCATTATCACGGGGTGCATGCTGGCATTTGCGCGGGTGGCGGGCGAGACGGCGCCGCTGATCTTCACGGTACTGGGCAATTCATTCTGGAGCGTGAATCTGAACCGGCCGATTGAGGCGCTGCCGCTGCAGATTTATACGGACGCGCTTTCGCCATACGATGACTGGCACCGGCTGGCCTGGGCGGGATCCCTGGTGTTGATCGCGCTGATTGTGACGGCGGTGTCGCTGGTGCGGTTTGTGACCAGCCGGGGAGTGTTGAAGGGGACTAGCTAGGGATGCATCCCTCAGGGGCTAAAGCCCCGGCTCTTTTAGGCGGGGATAACGGCACGACTGAAGTCGTGCCCTTTCAAAGATGGCCGGTTGGTAGACGAGAAGGAGAGAGGGGCACGTGGGCGTCGGAATTGAAGTGACGAATCTGAACGCGTGGTATGGGACGAACCACACGCTGCAGGAGATCAACCTGAACATTCCGGCGAACCATGCGACGGCGCTGATCGGGCCGTCAGGGTGCGGCAAGAGCACGTTTGTGCGCTGCCTGAACCGGATGCACGAGACCAATCCAGTGGCGCGGGTGACGGGATCGGTAAAGATGGGCGGGGTGGACATTTACGCCGACATCAAGCCGGTGCAGATCCGGCGGCGGGTGGGGATGGTGTTCCAGCGGCCGAACCCGTTTCCGACCATGTCGATCTACGACAACGTGGCTTCAGGGTTGAAGCTGAATGGCTATCGCAACCGGAGCGTGCTGGACGAGACGGTGGAGCGTTCGCTGAAGAAGTCGGCGCTATGGGACGAGGTGAAGGACGACCTGAAGAAGAAATCGGGAGCGAGCCTGTCTGGCGGGCAACAGCAGCGGTTGTGCATTGCGCGGGCGCTGGCGGTGGACCCCGAGGTGCTGCTGATGGACGAGCCGGCATCGGCGCTGGACCCGGTATCCACTTCGAAAATAGAGGATCTGATCTTTGAGCTGAAATCGCAGTACACTATTGTGATTGTTACGCACAACATGCAACAGGCCGCGCGGGTGGCGGAGAAGACGGGATTCTTCCTGAACGGGCGGATGGTGGAGTTCGACTCGACGCACAAGATTTTTACAAATCCCAGTGATAAGAGGACGGAAGATTACATCACGGGAAGGTTTGGATGACGCGGATACGGTTTCAACAGAGCCTTGAGGATTTGAAAGAGAACCTGCTGGTGATGGCGGGGTTGGCGGAGCAGGCGATCCAGCGGGCGATCGAGGCGTACCGGGTGCGCGATCTTTCGATCGTCGACCTGGTGAACCGCAGCGAAGCGGCGATCAACCGGATGGAGCGGGACATCGACCGGGCGGCGCTGGACCTGCTGGCGATGGAACAGCCGATGGCGAGCGATCTGAGGTTCATCCTGAGCGTGATTAAGATCAATGCGGACCTGGAGCGGGTGGGAGACGCGGCGAAGAGCATCAGCGAGCGGGTGCGGACCATTGAGCAATTGCCCGCGGCGGAGTTGCCGGTGGATATTCCGCGGATGGCGACGCTTTCCGCCGACATGGTGCGGAAGAGCCTGCAATCGTTTATCGAGGGCGACGCGGAACTCGCGCGGAGCGTACTGACGATGGACGACGCGGTGGACGCGATGAACCGCTCGGCCTACCGGGCGCTGACCAAGCTGATGGAGGAACAGAGCCACCTGGCGCCGCAGGCGTTGAGTGCGCTGATGATCTGCCGCAGCCTGGAACGGGTAGCGGATCATGCGACGAATATTGCCGAGGACGTGATTTTCTGGGTGCAGGGCGCGGACGTGCGGCACCACAAGAGCGTGATGGCGAAGCAGGCGGCGGCCGCCGCTGCGGCAGGAACCGACGGCGCAGGGCAGAACTCAAAACAATAAAGAGCTAAGGCAGCGATGACGGCGCGCGGGGCGCGGTAGTCTTGGTGAAGGCTTATGAGGGCTGACACGGAGACTGGCGAATTGCGCGGCGCGGCGGCAGTGTATGCGGCGGAGATCGCCGGCCTCAACGATATACAGGCGCGCGCGCGACGGCGAGAACGGGCGCTGGGGATTGCCAAGCTGCTGATTGCGGCGGCGACGCTGATCGCGGCCGGGCTGCTGATTTATTACAAGTTGAGATTGGCATGGCTGTTGTTGCCGTGCGTGCTTTTTCTGGTGCTGGCGGTGGTGCATGAGCAGGTACTGGGCGCGATCCGATTACGCGATCGCGCCCTTCGCTTTTACGGGCGAGGAATGGCGCGGCTGGAAGGGCGCTGGGCCGGCGAGAGCGGGCGCGGCGAGAGATTCCTGGATGCGGCGCATCCGTACGCGCGCGATCTGGATGTGTTTGGCGAGGGATCGCTGTTCCAGTACCTGTGCGGGGCTCGGACGCGGGTTGGCGAAGAACTGCTGGCGAAGTGGCTGCTGGAAGCTGCGCCGGTGGACGAGGTGCTGGCGCGGCAGGCAGCGGTGCGGGAGCTGGGACCGAAGGTGAAGCTGCGGGAGCGGCTGGCCTCGTGCGGGGAAGATATGCGTGCGGGCGTGGATCCGGAGAGATTGGCGGCGTGGGGCGAGAGCGGGCCGGTGCTGTCGACAATGGCCACGCGCGGGGCGACGACCGTGCTGGGGTTGGCGTGGCTGGCGAGCCTGGCGGCGTGGCCGCTCGATGGAACGTGGCTGCCGCTGGTGCTGATGTCGGTGGCGAACGTTGCCTATTCGCACAAGATCTACTTGCGGTGGGAGCGCGCGGCGGAAGCGTTCGAGAAGGCGGGGGCGGAACTGCGTTTGCTGTCCGAGGTGCTGGTCCTGCTGGAGCGGGGGGAGTTTGGGGCGGCGAAGCTGAAGGAATTGCAGGCGAAGGTGCGGCGGGAGGGAGCAGCTGCGTCGCAGGCAATCCGGCGGCTGGCGCGGCTGGCGGAAACGATTGCGGGGCGGCATAACCGGCTGGTGCGGCCGCTGGATCCGGTGTTGTTCTGGAGCGCGCAGTTTGTATTTCTCGCAGAGAGGTGGCAACGGCAGTACGGGCCGGCCATCCGGGTCTGGCTGGCAACGGCGGGCGAGCTGGAGGCGCTGACATCTCTGGGAGCGTTTGCCTATGAGCATCCGGAGTATGTCTTTGCAGAATTCGCGCAGGAGACGGCGCTATTCGAGGCTGAGGATCTGGCGCACCCGCTGATAACGCAGGGCAAGGCGGTGGGCAACGACGTGCGGCTGGATGGCGACGGCCAAGTGATGATCCTGAGCGGGCCGAACATGGCCGGAAAGAGCACTTTCATCCGCTGCATTGGGGTGAACGCGGTGCTGGCGCAGTGCGGTGCGCCGGCGTGCGCGCGACGGGTGCGGATGTCGCAATTGCGGGTGGCCGCATCGATCTGCGTGCTGGACTCGCTGAGCGGGGGCGTGTCGCGGTTTTATGCGGAGATCCGGCGGGTGAAGGCGATAGCGGAAATGGCGGAGGGTCGCCTGCCGGTGCTGTTCCTTCTTGACGAGCTCTTGTCCGGGACCAACTCTCATGACCGGCTCAAAGGAACTGAGTTTGTGGTGCGCACTCTGGCGGATCACGGCGCCATCGGGGTGGTGAGCACGCACGACCTGGCGTTGACGCGGATTCCCGAAGCGATGGACGGGCGGGCATTCAACGCGCACTTTGAGGACCGGCTTGCCGGAGATGCGCTGGTGTTCGATTTCAGGCTGCGGCCGGGGCCGGTGGAGACCAGCAATGCGCTGAAGCTGATGCGGGCCATTGGTCTCGGTGTCTCGAATGAGGGCAGTCCGGCAGCCGCCGCGCACGTTCCCAAAGATGACTCGAACCGGTGAAATGTAACCCGGTTGTGGGATGCGAATTGGGCGGTGTGAGTGTAGGCTAAATATTGCAATTAGGAGACATGTATATGCAGGAAACGGTACCGGCAGCGAGCCTGAGCGGCTTTTTGGAGAAGGTTGAACGGCGCACGCTGCGGCCAGGGGTGGTGGGGCTGGGCTATGTCGGTCTTCCGCTAACGCAATTGTTTGCCAACCGCGGATTCCGCGTGATCGGGATCGACATCGACGAGAAGAAGACTGAGCGCCTGATGCGCGGGGAGAGCTACATCCGGCATATTCCTTCGGCGGCGATCGCCCAGATCCTGGAGCAGGACCGGTTGACGGCGACGGCAGATTTTTCCGCGGCGTCGGAAGCCGATGCGCTGAGCATCTGCGTGCCCACGCCGCTGGATGACATGCGGCAGCCGGACCTGACGGCGGTGCGCACCACGGTCGAATCGCTGGTGCCGCACCTGAGGCCGGGACAGCTGGTGATCCTGGAGAGTACGACTTATCCGGGAACCACGACGGAAGTGGTGATCCCGATCCTGGAGAAGACGGGGCTGAAGATAGGCGAGGAGTTGTTTGTGGGATACTCGCCGGAGCGGGAGGATCCGGGCAATCCGAACTTCACGGCGCAGACGATTCCCAAGGTGGTGGGCGCCAATGACCCGGCGTCGCGCAAGGCGCTGGAGGCGTTTTACGGAGCAGCGTTCGACACCATCGTGCCGGTGTCCTCTTGCGAGGCAGCGGAGATGGTGAAGATCCTGGAGAACATTTACCGCTGCGTAAACATCGCGCTGGTGAATGAGCTGAAGCTGCTTTCGCAGCGGATGGGCCTGAATATCTGGGAGGTGATCGACGCGGCGCGGACCAAGCCGTTCGGTTTCCAGGCGTTTTATCCGGGGCCGGGGCTGGGAGGCCACTGCATCCCCATCGATCCGTTTTATCTTTCCTGGAAGGCGCGGCAGTACGATTTTTCTACGCGATTCATCGAGCTGGCCGGCGAAGTAAACACGGCCATGCCGTACGAAGTGGTGGCCCGGGTGGGCGAGTACGTGAACGCGCGCGGAGTGGCTTCTACCGCGGCGCGGCTTTTGGTACTGGGACTGGCTTACAAGAAGAACGTTGACGATTGCCGCGAGTCGCCGGCGATCAAAATTCTGAAGCTGCTGGCCGACCGGGGGTATTCGATTGTCTATTACGATCCGTTGGTGAAGGGATACGTCTCGCATCGTTACGGGGGCCTGCCTGGGACCGAACTGAACGAGTTGACCGACGCCGACCTGAAGGGTGCGGACGCCGTGCTGCTGCTGACCGACCACGATGCATTCGACTACGAGCGGATTGTGCGGCTGTCGCAGCTTGTGATTGACACCCGCAACGCCACCAAGAATGTGCGCGTGAACCGCGAGAAGATCGTGCAGGCCTGAAATGGGAGCAAACGTGGCTCGACGGATTGCGGTCATCGGCAGCGGGTATTGGGGCCGGAACCTGGTGCGCAACTTTCATCAGTTGGGCGCGCTGCACACGGTGTGCGACGGGAACCCGCAGGTGGAAGCGGAAATCCGCGAGAAGTATCCGCAAGCCGTGTTCCGGAGGGACTACGCCGAAGTGCTGGCGGACGCTGACGTGGACGCGGTGGTGGTGGCCACGCCCGCGGTGACGCATTTTGAAATGGCGCGGCAGGCGATGGAGGCGGGAAAGGACGTTTACGTCGAGAAGCCGCTGGCGCTGAATGTGGATGAGGGCGCGAAACTGGCGCGGCTGGCGGAGCGTTGCGGGCGGATCGTGATGGTCGGCCACATTCTGCAATACCATCCCGCGGTGCTCAAGCTGAAGGAGCTGATCGTTGCCGGCGGCCTGGGCCGCATCCATTACATTTATTCAAACCGGCTGAATATGGGCAAAATCCGGACAGAGGAGAACATCCTGTGGAGCTTTGCACCGCACGACATCAGCGTGGTGCTGAGCATGCTGGACGAAGACCCCACGAGCGTGACCTGCGATGGCGGCGAGTATTTGAATCGCGGCGTGGCGGACGTGACCCTGAGCCAGCTTACCTTTTCGAGCGGGGTTCGCGCGCACATCTTCGTGAGCTGGCTGCATCCCTTCAAGGAGCAGCGGCTGGTCGTGGTGGGATCGGAGAAGATGGCTGTATTCGATGACACCGCGGCCGACAAGCTGATGCTGTATTCGCATCGCGTGGAGTGGAAGGATCGCGTGCCCAACGCGGTGAAGGCCACGGGCGAGAAGGTGGAACTGGAAGACGCAGAGCCGCTCAACATGGAGTGCCGGCATTTCCTGGAATGCGTGGAGCAACGCAAGACGCCCAGGACCGATGCGCGCGAAGGACTGAGGGTGCTGAAGGTGCTGGCCGCGTGCGAGGAAGCGCTGCAGACTCATCGCGTGATTCCGATTGCGAAGCATCTGGAGCCTGCCGGCAAGGAGTACTTCGTACACCCAACTGCGGTTGTCGATGAGCCGGCGCAAATCGGGCGCGGCACGAAGATCTGGCACTTCTCGCACGTCCTTCCCGGAGTGAGCATCGGCGTGCGATGCATCTTCGGACAGAACTGCCAGGTGGGCGAAAAGGTAACGATTGGCAACAACGTGAAGGTGCAGAACAACGTCTCCATCTACACCGGAACGGTGGTGGAGGACGACGTATTTCTCGGCCCCTCGTGCGTACTGACGAACGTGACCAATCCGCGATCGCAGGTGAACCGGCACGCGCTTTACGAGAAGACGGTGATCCGGCGCGGAGCCACTGTGGGCGCCAACGCAACCATCGTGTGCGGCATCGAGCTGGGCCGTTATTGTTTCATCGCCGCGGGAGCGGTGGTGGCGCGAAGCGTGCCCGATTATGCGCTTATGGTGGGCAACCCGGCGCGGCAAAAAGGCTGGATGAGCAGGCACGGCCACCGCCTGGGCGCGCCGGATGCGAAGGGCATTATGGTTTGCCCGGAGAGCGGATTCCGGTACGCCGAAATCAAGTCCGGCGTGTTGCGCTGCCTTGATCTGGACGAAGATGCGCCGCTGCCGAAGGAGCAGTCGGTGGGCGCAAAATCGTACGACGACTTCAAAGAGAGCGCGGCGGTGGAACAGGCCGTATAGCGGCGCGCAATCCCATCGTTGCTATGGTTCCCACCAGTCGAAGGCGAGCAGGCGTGGATAGAAGAGTCCCGCGCGGACCAGTGTGTCGCGCCCATGGAGACCGCGCAGTACTTCAGCGTAAGTCTCAAGCTGCGGCGCGAATAGCTCGCGCAATTGCGGCAGAGATTCGGCCAGATCAAGCCCATCAGCGTGCGCGGATTTGTAATCGATGATCCACCATGCGTCTGAGCCCTCGGCCTGCGGTCTAGCTCCCGCGCGGAAGACGCGATCCAACTGCACGGTGTGGATTACCCTGCTCACGATTCCGGTCCAGCGGATTTCGCTCCCGGCCTGATCATGCGGTGCAAGAATCCAATCGCCAATGGGGTTCTGAGCCGCACGATATGCGAGCTGGAGCGCCTGCGCAGCCAGATCCTCCGCGGCGCCACGGTCCAATCCGATCGCGCGGATTCTCGTGGCGACGCGAGAGAGGAATGCCTGAAGTGTGGACTCATGCACTTCCATTCCCGCGGCGCGCTGCCGCGCAATCTCTTCCAGGTAGGAGTGAACGGCCACGCCGAGCGCGCGCGACTTCATGCCGCCTTGGTGCCGCTTGAACTGGGCGCCGCTGTCGCCTGACAGCAGCGACCGCGCTGCTGGATGGCGTAACGGCTGCGGCGGCTGGAAATCGCGCGGCAACCGGCGCACAATGGCGTGCTTCGCTGGCGATGGCATCACTAACACGTTGTTGCCGCTGGCCGCAATCTCGGCCACTTGCGGCGCCTCGTCATCGACCCGCCACCTGGCATACTGCTCGCGGATCTGCGCCTCAACTGCGGGCCACGCAACGCTGAGTAAGCTTTCCGGAGGCTTGCAGAGCTCGCCGGTGCCGCTCTGGAACTCGATGCGCGTGAAGAAATGAAGCTCTTCGCGCGCACGCGTGGCAGCAACGTAGAAGACTCGCCGCATCTCCTGGCGCTCACGTTTGCGGCGTTCGCCGTCAACCCATGCTTTCGCGCCGCCGCGGTCGGCTCCTTTGGTCTGAAATGGAGCAATCAGGAACTCCGTAATCTCATCCGCGTCATCGGCGTCAGCCAGGCCGCGTTCCAGCCAGGAGAGCATCTTTGGAGTTGTTATTGCGGTGCGGGCCTGGAGGTCGGGAATGATGACGACTTCGAATTCCAGGCCCTTGGACTTGTGAATTGTCATCAGCTGAACACCGCAATTGCCGTCTGATCCGGGATCGGGTTGGCCGCTCAATTTCTCCAGAGCTGAATCAAGCTTGTGGCCAAGCAGATCGGGCTCCCCGTTGGGCAGATGATCGAGGCATCGCCAGAGCATGTCGAGATTGTTGCGTCCCTGCGCGTCTACGCATGCAGCTCCGCCAAGGCTGAGCCAGACCTGCTCGATCCAGGTGCCCAGCGCGGACGCGGGGAGTGCGGAATGCAACGCGGGCGCAGCATCGAGAGCAGTGAGCAAGCGTGAAGCAGCCGCGTGGCCCTCGTTGCTGAGCAGATGTTCGCGCTCGCGCAATGCTTCGAGGATCGGACGTTGCGCGACGTCGTTACCGCAAAGGGTGTACAGGTCAGAGAGCGACAGGGCGCACCACGGCGCGCGCAACACCCCCAGCCACGCCACACGATCCTCAGTAAAGTAAAGTGCTCGTGCCAACGACAGCGCGTCCAGCACCTCCGGTCGCATGGCCAGGGGCTCCAGCTCGACTGCGCGAAAGGGAACACCCCGCTGGCGAAGGGCCTGCGCGATGGGCGCCAGCGATGAACGAGTGCGGCCGAGCACGGCAATGCGGTATTTCTCGCCTCTCGCGCAAGCCTGAACTGCGCGAGCAAGATGACGCTGTATGAGTTCGACCAACTCGTCGATTTGCGAGGCGGTCGACTCATCACGCGCATCTGCAGCATCCTGCCGGTCCTGCTCGGAGTCGGGATTTCCGCTATGGAAGAGCGGCCGTCGCGGAATGAACTCCGTGTGCAGCTTGATGCAGACGCCGGCTGAAGCACTGGCCGGTCGCGCCGGCTCCGAAGGGCCGAATCGGATGCCGCTTTCGTCGTCTTCCGCGAAGGCTGCGTGGAAAGTCTCATTGAGCGCAGTAACGAGTTCGGGCGCGGTACGGAAATTGGCAGTCAGGCGCACATCGCCAAGTTCGTGCCGCTCGCCAGCCGCAAATTCCAGGCCGAGGGACTGTACGCGGGCAAACAATTCGGCGTCGGCTTCACGGAAGAAGTAGATGGACTGCATGGGGTCGCCGACCACGAAGAGGGTGCGGCGGGCGGGATCGGGCCATGCGGAGACCAGAGAGGACAAAAGTTGGTGCTGGCGGCGGCTGGTGTCCTGGAATTCGTCCACAAGCAGGTGATGAATCTCGTCGGCAATCGCCAGGGCTGCGTCGGTTGGGTGGCCGCTCCCATCCTGAAGCACGCGCCGCGCGGCCTGCGCCACTTCGACGAAGTCTGCGACCCCGGCTTCGGCGAAGGTCACATGTAACTCGCCTGCCGCGTGATGAAGAAGGGTGAAGGCTGCGCGCACGATGTGCCAGTCGTCATCGGTGTAATGGGCGGGCGGGAGTCCGCGGATGGCATGCAGCGCATCCGCGAGGCCGGGCACGTTGAAAAGATCCTGGGCGAATGTGAGCAGCCGCGCCTTTTCCGATCGCGCTCCGGAGGGAAATCCGTGAAGCTTGTTCACGGTCTGTCGGATTTCGCCGTTATCCTTCATTACCAGGTCGGCAAGGCATTCGAATCCCTGGCGCGCGTCCTCCAGGTCCTCCGTCGATTGCCACGGGCCGGAAGGGAAGGCCGCCATCTCGGCCAGTTCACGGTGCAAACCATTTAGGTGATTTGCGCAAGCGAATCGCGCCAGGTCCATCGCCTCCTGGTAAGCGCCAGGCACCGTGGCAAGCAGTCGATCGACGTTGTCTAGCGCTCCACGAATAGCGCGCGCGAAAGGCAACTCGAGACGCTTGCGCAGGTCGTCCCAATCCTGCTCGTGGTTGAGCACGAAGTCCTCCATCCAGCGATCGCGATCGCGCAACATTTGCGCCAGGTGTTCTTCAATTTCATGCCAGTTATTGTCGCGCCACTCGAGCAGAGTCTCGATGGCACCGGCAAGTTCCGCGTGTGCCGGGCGATCATCGGCGCCAAGTTGCATCAGGGTTGCGCGGGCGGCGCGGCGATAAAGCTCGTCTGGGTTCTCGCTGATGGAGAGGCCGCTACCCAAAGTGGACAGCAGGGGCTGGCGCGCGGCGATCTCGGCGCAGAACGAATCAATGGTAGAGATTCGCAATTGCGACGAGAGCTCGAGAAGGCTCCAGCCGAGCCGGCGGGAACGCTCCAGGGCGCGTGCTGCCAGCTGCTCCATTGAATTCTCTTCCGCCTCCGGCGCCGTCGATGTTGTAGCTTTTTCCAGCTCGGCCAGGATGCGGTTGCGCATCTCCGCGGCGGCGGCGCGCGTAAACGTGATGGCGACGATCTGCGATGGATCGTCGACTTCGCCCAGCAGCCGCAGGAACCGGCGCGTGAGCAGATCGGTTTTGCCCGATCCTGCAGGCGCCTGCACCATGACGGAGCGTGCGGGGTTAAGCGCCTGCTCGCGCTGCGCCTGGTCGGGAGGAGCGGACAGCGCGCGCTCAGGCATCCCCGTCCTCCTTGTCGTCATCGTTCTCGACAAACGCCGGTTCGCGCTCATGGATGCGGCACAGTGTATGCAGGCCGCAGCGCTCACAGGTCTTTGGGGGATCGCGGGGGTCCACATCGGCGCGTCCGGAGAGAAACTCGCGCCCCAGTTTCTCGATTTCCTCGCGCCATTCCATCAGTTGCTCCGCTTCAAACGGTCTTTTCACCAGGGCGCAAGTTTGACCGAGATCCGGGAGTAGCGTGCCCAGCGCATTGCTCACGCTACCCGCAAAAGACATATCCTTTCCGGTCCGCACCTTTGCGAAGACAAGGCCGCCAAGTTCCTGGCCGTCCTCAAGCCCAAACCCCGCGTACAAAGGCAACTGCAAATCTTCCGCCCTTGGCAGTTTCCACGCGCGGTCCGTCGCCGTTCCGGTCTTGTAATCAATCACCAGAAATGTGCCGTCATTGAGCTGGTCAAGCCGGTCCAACCGCAAGTTGAGCGGCACACCGGCAATGTTAACGAGTCTTTCCAATTCGGTTTCTTCCACTACAAACTCGGCGCGCGTCCGTTCGTATTCGAGCCACGTCACTATCAGCCGCGACAGCCGCTGCTCTTCCAGCGCGAGATAGCGTGCCGGCATCTGCTCGCGAACGCGGCTTGAGATGCCTGTAATCGCGCTGCGCACATGCTGCGTGACAGTGGTGCTCAGATCCGCTGTTGCGCGCAGTTCGGCCAGCGACCGCAGTCCTTGCGGCGGCCCTCCCCACACCGCGTGCAGCACTGCGTGGACGAGTACGCCGCGCTCGAGGGGTGTGAGGCTGGCTTCGGCAAGGTCCCACGTCTCCGCCTGCAATCGGGCGGTAGCAAATGCCTTGAACGGGCAATTCGACTGTGCCGTAATCACGCTCGAACCGCCATGCACCGCGGCGGGCAGGTCTGAGCCGTCTCCGGAGGCGATTGCAAGCGGCACTCGACTTGTGTCTTGATAGGGAACCGCAACTGGGCTCGCAGCCGGCGCGGCGGCGAGCTTGCCAGGCATTTGCTCCGGCGCCGCGGCCAACTGCGCTGCGAGCCGCGAGGGCTGCGCATCGGCACCGTCCAATTGCGCGGAATAGCTGAATCGAACCTCCGGCGCAGACCGGAGTAACCGCTCGGTGACAGCCCGCGCCAGCTCCCAATCGAGCGCGGGGGAGGCGTGCGGCATTTCCGCCTCGCGCTGCACCGCGGGCGGCAACAGCGGGTTCATTTTGCCGCAAGCAGGCCATGCGTTTTCATCCGCGCCAAGGAACCAGATCGCGTCGGCTTCAAGGCCGGCCGATTCAGCCGGTCCCGCAATTACAATCGGCGCATCTTCCGACTCCGGCGCGAACAGCGTCTCGTCCAGTGCGGCGCGCAGCTCCCTAAAAAAAACGCTCCAGCTGATGCGCTGCCCGTCGAAGCCCAGCGAACCGCATGCCTCCAACGCCTGGCTCCATCGGCGGGCGGCCTGGAACTCCCCGCTGGATTGCGGGCGCGCGCCTGGCCAGCCTGCCGCTTCCAACAGATCACTGGCAATCTCCGCCCACTCGAATGGGCTCCGCTCGCGTCCTTCCGCGGCGGCCAGGCGCCGGTGGGCAGTCAGCACGCGTTCTGACCACGCAAGCGAGTCACGCATTGATTCCGCGGTAAAGGCGCGCAGACTCCACTGGGTACGCTGACGGTTGTGCCTGCGAATGGCGCGCATGGTTGACGCAAGCTCCGCCGTCTCGCTCTCGCTCGCCGAAGCGTGGCCGCTCGAAATCAGCCAGTCCAGTTCCTGCTCTTCCAGCGGGCCATCCAGCCAGCGCAGCACCAGTTCCGCGCTGCGCGCTACCGTCGTCTGGCCCAGCGGAACTCCAAGGGAAAACTCAAAATGCAAGTCGGCTCCGCGCTCGTTCTCACGCAGAAAAGCGCGCTCTATCTCGCCGCGCTGCTCCGCTGCATTCTGCGCAATTACCAGCACGCGCCGCTCCGGCCCGCTTTCGATAACCTTCCGGCACCATGCTGCGCACGCTGCCAATTCTGAGCTCGCATCGGCGGCGCGATAGAAGGCTACATTTTCCGCCGGCTCGTCGGCCGCAACCTGCCGCCACTCGCCCCACGCGTCCAATACGCCGCGCTGTGACAGCGTCAGCCGGTCGACCCCGGCCAGCGCTATTGGCGGCCGTTGCTCACGCTCATCCAGCAGGCCAGGTAATTCCAGGGCAATGCGCTCCGCGCTTACCGCGGCGCAATCCCGGCACGCCCTGTCGAAATCCTCCAACCATCCGCTCCACGCGGCAGCGTCCTGGTCCCAGCCGTGGCGACGGCGCGCATCAAGATACTGCGGCGCAAAAGCGCAGATCCGCGCATGCGCCTCCATGGCCAGTCCGGCCAACTTCCTGCGCGGGCCATCCAGCACCGCTGCCGGCAGCTGGCTCGCCGCAACAATCCGCCGCCAAAGCAGCAATTCCTGCTGCGGGCTCAGCACCAGCCGTCGGTCGCGCGCACCTTTTTCCCACGCGTCTCTGACGAACGCCTGCCAGTGCGTCACGCTGGGCGCGATCCACGCCGTTCGGCCTTCACTCTGTCGCGCGCGGTGATACGCCCGCAGCATGGCGCGCGCCGCTCGCTCACTCGCGGTCACCACCAGTCCGCCCGCGGTCAGCCACGCGTCCAGTTCAGAGGCCGAAATTGTCCCCATGCCAGCGTTATACGCTTCTTCCGCGCCGCAATGCATCCACAGCGTCCCCTCGCGCCCGGTTGTACACTGAAGGGTGATCCGCCGATTCCTAAGTTGCACCTTCCTCGCCGTTCTGATTGCAACCGGATGCCACAGCGGCCCCAAGCCGGATGCGCAAGCGGCAGCCAATCCTTCTTACAAGACCTACCATTTGCGCGGCAAGATTGTTTCCACCGATCCGTCGACCGGCGAGATGACGATAAGTCATGAAGCTATTCCCGGCTTCATGGAAGCCATGACCATGCCCTACAGGCTCAAGAACCCCGGCATTATGAGCGACCTCCATCCAGGAGATGTGATCACTGCGGACTTGTTTGTCTCGCAGACTGACGACGCGGACGTCTATCTCGATCACATCGTGGTCGTGGGGCAGGGCAAGCCGGATTACCGTCCGAAAGTCACATACCAGGTGCCCGCTCCCGGCGACGCGGTTCCCGATTTCCGCCTGCGCAACCAGGACGGCCGCACCATCGCCCTGAACCAGTTCCGCGGCCAGGACCTGCTCATCACCTTTATCTACACGCGCTGCCCGCTGCCCAACTTCTGCCCGCTGGTCACGCATAACTTCGCCGTCATCAATCGCGAGCTGAGCGCCGATCCGGCCGTTTACCGCAAAACGCACCTGCTGTGCATCAGCTTCGATCCCGAGCACGATACGCCTGCGCGCCTGCGCGCTTACGGCGCCACCTACATCGGCAGCGACGCGAAGAACGCATTCAACCACTGGGATTTCGCGGTGCCGGATGAGAAGACCCTGGAAAAGATGGCGCTATTCTTCGACGTGGGCATTACGCGCGCGCCCGACTCGACGATCACGCATACGCTGTCTACCACGCTCATTGGCGCGGACGGCAAAGTCATTCGCTTCTATCCCGGCAATGAGTGGACAATCGACCAGGTCGTGACCGACATGAGGCAAGCCGCCGCCGGCGCCTGACGCATCCAACGCATGGTGCCGGCGGTCGTCCCGGCCTGATTCGTTTCATCCTGGATTCATGAAGGAGCGGTCAATGAGCAACGGGCTGCACATTTCCAACTCGGGAGAATTAGATTTCCTTTCCCTCGGTGCACTGGTCCACCGGCTCGATCCCGGCATCATTCCTTTCCGCAAAGCTGCAGAGTGCCGCATTCACGTCAGCGGCGGCGAGTTCAACGTGGCCGCCAACCTGGCCGACTGCTTCGCCATGAAGACCGCCATCGTCAGCGCCATGTCCGGCTATCCCATCGGCGATCTTATCGCCGAGCGGGTCCGCGCCATGGGCGTTCGCGGCATTTACCGGCACTTCAAGCACAACGGCGTGAACGGACCCAACATGGCCACCGTGTACAGCGATCGCGGCTTCGGCATACGCCCGCCGGTGGTGTTTTACAACCGAGCCAACGAAGCCGCTGCCGAGCTCAAACCCGGCGACTTCGATTGGAAGGCGATCTTCTCCGGTGGCGTGCGCTGGGTCCATTCCGGCGGCATCTTTGCCGCGCTCTCGCCCTCCACGGCAGAGCTTGCCGCGGATATGATGAAGGCCGCCAAGCAGGCAGGCGCCGTCACATCTTTCGACCTGAATTTCCGCGAGAAGCTATGGAAAGTTGCCGGCGGCGAGGACCACGCAGTTGAGACCATCGCCCGCATCGTGGAGAACGTGGATGTGCTGGTGGGCAACGAGGAAGACCTGCAGAAGGGCCTCGGGATTCCCGGTCCTGAGATTGGTTCAAAATCCAAACTTGATCCAGGCGCCTTTCTGGCGATGATCGACAACGTCAAGAAGAAGCTGCCCCATGTGAAGGTGATTGCAACCACGCTGCGCGAGGTGCACACTACCAATCGCCATAGCTGGAGCGCGGTGGCGTGGATTGACGGCAAATCCTATGTCGCGCCTACCGCGGAGCTCGACGTCTACGACCGCGTGGGTGGCGGCGACGGCTTTGCCGCAGGGTTCTTCTATGGATTGCTCGCCGGCGAGCCGCCCGAGGAAGCGCTCAAACTGGGCTGGGCTCATGGCGCGCTGCTCACCACATTTCCCGGCGACACCACGATGGCCACGCTGGAGCAGGTGCGCGCCTTTGCCCGCGGCGGCTCGGCGCGCATTCAACGCTAGCCGCGCTCCAGCCAGGAGAACTGCTTTCTGCGATTCTGCTTCAGCCAATGCGTCAATTCTCCTGAATCCGCGCGCCCGCCATGGTATCTCACTGATATGCTGGCCGTGGAGCACACGAGAGAGGCACAACCATGGCAAAAGTAAGTCTGGTGTTCGCGGTCCTGCTGGCCGTCCTCGGGCTGGGGTTCTACTTCGGAACCGGCAGCCAGCATCCTACCGCGCTTATTCCCCTTTGGTTCGGCCTGGCGCTGGGCGTCTTCGGCTTTTTTGCCATCAGCCCTAATGAGGGTCGCCGCAAGCTGTTCATGCACATCAACGTGACCATCGGCGTCATCGGCTTCTTCGGCGCCGCCATCCAGGCCATTCGGGAATTCGGCAATGCGCGCTCGGCGGGCCTGGATCCCAACTACACCGCGATCATTGCGCAATCCGCCATGGCGCTCATTCTCCTCGTTTACGTCCTGATGTGCGTGCGCTCTTTTATTGAAGCGCGCCGCGCGAGGGAAATCTAGCGCATGGGCGGAATGCGCGGTCCCGGCATGGGCATGAACGCCGAGCGCGGCGTCCATGGCCGCAGTGCGCGCACGGGCAAGGCCGACCTGCCCAAAAGCAAACCCAGTCTCAAGAAACTGGGACCGCAGATATGGAAGCTGATTGCCCCCCGCAAAGGGCTCCTCGTTGGCGGCCTTCTGTTGATGGCCGTCAACCGCCTCGCCGGACTGGTTCTGCCGCTGGTCTCAAAGCCGCTGCTGGACAAGGTGCTGTCCGCCGCCCATCCGGTGCCGGGATTGCTCACCCGTATCATTATTGCCGTGCTTGCGGCCACAGTGGTGCAGGCCATCACCTCCTATTCGCTTACGCAATTGCTTTCCATCGCCGGGCAGAAACTGATCGCCGACATGCGCCGAGACGTGCAAAGGCACGTAGGCCTGCTCTCCGTGGCTTACTACGATGAAAACCGCGCCGGTACTCTCGTGGCGCGCATTATGACCGATGTCGAAGGCGTGCGCAACCTCATCGGCACCGGCCTGGTGCAATTTGTGGGCGGCATGCTTACCGCTGTCCTGGTCTTCTTCTTCCTGCTCTATCGCAGCGTTACTGTCACGCTTACTGTTTTTGCGGTGGTGGGCACGTTCGTCTTTGTTCTCCAATATGGATTCAAGGTCATCCGGCCAATTTTCCGCGAACGCGGCAAGATCAACGCGGAAGTCACTGGCCGTCTCACCGAGTCGCTGGGCGGGGTTCGCGTCGTCAAGGGCTATCACGCCGAGGAGCGCGAGCACAAAGTATTCTCCGCCGGAGTTGATCGCCTCCTTGAAAACGTGATGAAATCGCTCACCATGACCAGCGTGCTGGGGTCCGCCTCCACCACCGTGCTCGGTGCCGTGTCCGCGCTGGTCATGTGGCTCGGCGGTATGCTGGTTCTCAAAGGTTCCTGGACCGTCGGCTCCTATTTCCAATACAACGTCTTCCTCGCCCTCATGGTCGCCCCCATATTCCAGATTGTGGCCGTCGGCACCCAGTTGACGGAGGCATTCGCCGGACTGGACCGCACTAACGAGCTGATGGCCGAGATCGAAGAAAACCAGGTCCCTGGCCGCACCGTGCAGATGCCGCCCATCGTGGGTCGCGTCCGCTTTGAGGATGTCGAATTCGCTTACGTGCCGGATAAGCCTGTGCTGTACGGGGTCAGCTTCAGCGCCGAGCCGGGCACCGTCACCGCACTGGTCGGCTCGTCTGGCTCGGGAAAATCCACCATCATCAGCCTGCTCTGCGCCTTCCACACTCCCAACAGCGGCCGCGTCGTCGTGGACGACGTGGATCTGGCCCACGTTGACCTGCACACCTACCGCTCCCAGCTCGGCGTGGTTTTGCAAGATTCGTTTCTCTTCGACGGCACCATCCGCGAGAACATCCTGTTCTCGCGCCCCGATGCCACAGAAGAGCAGTTCCTCTCTGCCTGCCGCATCGCGCGCGTCGACGAGTTTGCGGAGCGCTATCCCGACGGCTACGACACCGTCGTGGGCGAGCGCGGCGTCAAGCTCTCCGGCGGCCAGCGCCAGCGCCTCTCCATCGCCCGCGCGCTCCTCGCCCAGCCGCGGATCCTTATCCTCGACGAGGCCACCAGCTCGCTCGACTCTGAGTCGGAGGCCATGATCCAATCAGGCCTCGCCCAACTCATGCAGGGACGCACCACCTTCGTTATTGCCCACCGCCTTTCCACCATCCGCCGCGCCGACCAGATACTCGTTGTCGAGCAGGGCAGGGTAGTCGAGCGCGGCAATCACGCCGAACTCTTTGCCCTCGGCGGCCGATATTACGACCTTTACACTCGCCAGCATGGCCTTGAGGCCAACCTCTTCCTCGCTCCCGGCGAGGGAGATACCGTACCGGCATAAGGAACGATCTCGCCGAGTCACGCATAACCAACCCTGAAATCGGTGCGGCAGCTCACATCGAGGGTGTATTCTGCAAAAAACTATAGGTGGTTGACAGCCATTTCCATTTTTTGAAAGACTGAACTAGATCAATTAGCGAAACGGAGAACCATTATGCGAGACACCCCCCCCCAAGGGACTTATAAGGTTCAAGCACTCGATCGCGCTTTTGCTGTACTCGATCTGTTGGGTGAAAGCGAAACGCCGCTTGGACTCGCCCAGGTAGCCAGCTCGCTCCAGTTGCACAAAAGCACCGCGCACCGGTTCCTGATGGTTCTGGAGCGCCACCATATGGTGGAGCGCACCGGCGGCGGCAAGTTTCGTCTCGGCCTGCGCCTGTTTGACTTCGGCAACCGCGCCATTGAGCAGTACGATCTCCGCGACCGCGCCCAGCCGCACTTGCGCCGCCTGGTGGCTGAAACCGAGGAGACCGCGCACCTTTGCATCCTAGAGCAGGCGCGCGTCATTTATATCGACAAGATTGAGCCGGCGCGCTCCGTGCGCATGATCACTCGCGTCGGCGCCAGCAACCCGGTCCATTGCACGGCAGTGGGCAAGGCCATGCTCGCCTTCCTGCCGGAAGATCGCGTGGACGATATTCTCCGCCGCACGCGCTTCGAACGGTTCACGCCCCGTACCATCGCCACCGTTGAGGCCTTGCGTAGCGAGATCGAGAAGACGCACCGCCGCGGCTACGCCGTTGATGACGAGGAACTTGAGGAAGGACTGCGCTGTATCGCCGTTCCCGTGCTGGATGCCCAGCGGCTCCCGGTGGCCGCGGTCAGCATCTCTGGGCCGTCGTTCCGCGTAACTGCGCAAAAGCTGCCGTCCATCGCCAACCACTTGCTGCAGTGCGTGCGCGGCATCTCATCGGATATGGGCTTTATCTCCAGCAACAGCCATGCAACCCGCCCAGCCGCCTGGACCGCATAGCTAAGGAGAAGTACACAGGGGTCATGAACCGGCCCTTTCATTGGCGCCAGCCCTTTTCTGTTACACTTGAACCTGTTCGAGCAAAGTGCGAGTGCCCTGCGAGGGTGCTGGTGTGCCGCGAATGAGCCCCGGTAGGCAGCCGCCAGTCGGATTCGCAATGGTGCTCGGAGACGTAGCTCAGTTTGGTTAGAGCGCTGCCTTGGCACGGCACTCTTAGCAACTGTAGGTCTTCACGGGCACGGAAGGAAACGCACGGACACAGTGTAGGAATTCGTTATGCGGGGGCGTAGTTCAGCTGGTTAGAACGCCTGCCTGTCACGCAGGAGGCCGCGGGTTCGAGTCCCGTCGCTCCCGCCAATGATTCGAAAGCCATCATTCATCGTCGTTTCTCTTACAGATCCGCTGCCAAGGCCGAACTGCGGCGTCCGATTGCGGAGTTCGATGGGGTTGATCTCAATTTGCAGCGCGGTCAACGGCCTGTCGGGCAGCAGGTCATCTGCAATCTGATTGATCGAACCGATAACGATTCCGCGGTGGCGCCGAACGCCATTCCGGCCCGGCTCACGCCACCTGAACTCCCAAACGTCGTATTGGCCATATCGCTCTCTTCGTGTCAGCCTTCCTTTTTGCATGATCCAAACTAATTCCCATTGCCTCCCACTGGCTCTTTGCCCGCCGGTTTCAATGAAGGCGCCGCGCTCCTGGAGGAGAATTAGCGGATTGAGTAAGAGTTCACACAATCGACATAATTCTGCTCGTCCATTTGGCTGAAACCGCAGCTGTAAAACGGCCAGTTACCGGTCTTGGCCATGTTCCAGGGATACGTTACGCTGCTGGATAAGTAGTAGTTGAGAAACGTAGCAGTTCCGGGAGCGATCGGCGTAAGCTGCGGGTAGAGTTGTTGGAAGGAAGACTCGAGCGTCGTGTTGGGAGTAGCGCCATAAGCTTTCGAAAACGTATAAAGGCTGCTGAATTGTGCCGGTGCCGTCTTGGCCGCAAGATTGTAGCTAATCGACTGATAATCCATCGGCATCTCGGTGGCTTGCGCAACAGTGAATACTTTGAACGCCGGGTTATTGCCGAAGACCGGGCTTATGCCCGGAATTCCATAGAGAACATCTCCGGTGGGCAAGATCCGGAATTCATCCATGTGGGTGTGCCCCGTGATGCCCATGGCGATCAGCCCCGGATACTTTGACAGGATCTGCATAAACTGAGTCTCGAATTGCGGCTGCCACATCATGGCGGCTTCATCGTCTGTCCCCGGACTGGGAGCAACTCCTTTTGCGGCATATTGTGAGGTCGCCGTAGTGTTGGCGCCGGGCGGCACATGCATCATGAGCCACACCTTCTGGCCGGCAGACTGCGCAGCGGCCAACTGAGAATCAAGCCATGTTAGTTCGGCGTAAGGATCCAGCGGCGGCAGGTAAGGCGACTGGGCGAACGGGTTGCTATCGAGAGCGATTACCAGTAAATTCGATCCCGACGGCTGCGCGGAATACGATCCGAGAGTCGTGAACGTGCTCTCAAACGACACCTGGTCCACGCTGCTGTTCAGAAGCTGCGTGTAGTATGTGCTCCCGTTGTCAGCAAGGAATTGAGCATCCGGACCGGTGCCGTAAATGCTGTAGGTGTCGATGTTTCCCGGCACGAAGATCACTGGTACCTTCCCCACGTTGGCCCTGATCTCGATGGAGACGAAGGCCAGCGTCTTATCCAGAAAACTTTGCATTGCGGCCGCGCCGGCCCCATCCAGGGAACAGGGCTTGGGAGGGTTGGCGATGGGCAATTGAGGGTTTGAATAGAGAGCACAAAACCACTCCGGGAGATCGTGGCCCAGCATGTCGCCGGAAAAGAGAATCATGGGACTCGATCCAAGATTCTGCTTCAGCGCGGCCAGGGCGAGGACCAGCGATGGGTAGTTTGTATCGGCCCCAAATGTCGAGGGTGCCACGGGAATCGCGCTCTGTTCGAAAATGCTCTTCCACTGACTGGCGGGTTGGGCCACGAGCTGGGGGAATAAGGCTGGTTCCGCAAGCGGATTGAAATGAATATCGGAGATTGCCACCACCGTATAAGTCGATGGGGGCGAAGCCGGAGTCGCGGGCGTGGGGTTCCCGGCGCCGCATCCCGATATCCATAAGACATTTCCGATCACGAGAAGAAACAAGTAGCGTGAGAGTTTGCTCATAGGTCCCTTTCACGAATTGAAAGCCACACCCTGCCCGATCGTTCCAATGAAATCAATTTGCAATGAACGATGCCCGTGTTATCGGCCTGAACGAGTTTTGTTTTAGCTGCCGACGCCACCATTCAACAAAGGTGGGAAAAAGATCACATCCCAAACCTTCACGGGAGAAGACCTTCAGCAAATGTCATTGATAAAGCGGCTTTGTGTCGGCCAAGAGAATTCGTCATTGAAATGTCACGCCGCAAGTTTCCTGCACGTTGGCGCACTCCGGGAGCGCCAGCCACCCATGGAATTCCAAAACGGGAAGAGCAGCCAAAAGGAACACCGAAGTCGCGCGAAAACTCACTGCCAGATACCGCACTGCCAGGCGACGAATCATAATTCCCGCAGGAGTCCTCCATGCGATTGTTCCGTTGGACGTTTGTCTTTGTGTTGGCCTTTGGCTTCTTACAGTGTGGATGTAACCGCGGCAGCAATTCAAATCCGACACCTCTGCCTCCGTCGGGCTTGAGCTATGCCGTGTCAGCGGCGACGTACACAGTGGGTACGGCTACCGCCGCCGACATCCCGACGGTAAGCGGCGGAGCGGTGACCTCATATAGTGTGATTCCGACTCTGCCGCCGGGCCTGAGCCTGAACAGCAGCACGGGCTCTATGAGTGGAACCCCGGCCAAGGTAAGCGCCGCGGCAAATTACACAATTACGGCATCGAATGCAGCCGGAAGCGCGACCGCCACGGTTTCCATCACCGTGAATCCCGCCGCTCCGGCGACTTTGTCCTACGCCGCCAATCCCGCCCTTTACAGCATCGGAGTGGCCATCCCTCTAAACACTCCAACAAATACGGGAGGAGCCATAGCGTCCTACAGCATGGTTCCGACGCTTCCCTGGGGTTTGAGCTTGAACAGCGCGACGGGCACGATCGGCGGCACTCCGGCCGTGGCCGCGGCGGAGACCGCGTACACCGTAAGCGCGTTCAACGCAGGCGGCAGCACAAGCGTCACGCTGAGCATCACGGTGACCAACGGCGCTCCGGCCAATCTTACTTACAGCAACACTGCGCCAACTTACACCGCGCAGACACCAATCCCAGTAGATCTTCCCACCTACAGCGGCGGCGAGCCGGCGCAATTCCTGGTGAACCCCGTGCTTCCCGACGGCCTCGCTCTTAATCCGACGAGCGGCGCGATCAGCGGAATGCCGGCCGGAACATCGCCGGCCTCGATTTATGTGGTCACTGCCAAGAACGCGTTCGGAAGCGCTACTGCTTCGCTGAGGATCGCTGTCGATGCGCAGACGGCGGCTTTGACCTACTCGCCCAGCACCGTCGTCTACACCGCCGGCCAGGCGATTACGCCGCTGGCAGTGAGCAATGGCGTGTCCGGAAACTATAGCGTGACTCCGCCGCTTCCGGATGGATTGACCCTGGACTCGAGTTCGGGAACGATCGGCGGAACGCCAACCAACGGGACCGCGACGGAGACATATACCGTCATGGCATCGACCTCCGCCGGCAACGCGGCGGGAGCAGTCAGCATTACGGTGGACGATGCGGCTCCGTGGCCGCAAAGCATCCCGAATACGGATCAGACCATCACGCCGCTGGCGCCGGCCGGATCGCAGTTTCAACAACTCAATCCCGATCTCGCGGATAATCCGGCGTGGCTGGCCTCGCACGCCGCCACCACGGCAGTCAGCCCCGATGGAAACACTATGCTGGTCCTCACCAGCGGCTACAATCGCGTCTTCGATCTGGGCAGCAACTCGCTGACTACGTTTGAAGCGGCCGACTCCAATGAGTATGTGTTCGTCTACGACATCTCGGGCGGCGCTCCGATCAAGAAGCAGGTTCTGCGGGTTCCCACTACCTATTTTGGAATCGCATGGGATCCAACCAGCACCGGCGCGAGTGCGCATTTCTACGTGAGCGGCTGTAGTTACGACGATGTGCACGAGTTTTCGTTCAACAGCACGACCGGCGGCTGGGCGGAAGACAATCTGGTCAGCGAGAAGGGCCACATGATGCCGGCCATTCAGTTGGGGCACACAACAGGAGTGGGCTTGAGTGTCGCTCCGCCGGTGGGATCGGTGCCGGTAAACTCGCAGGTCTTTGTCTATCCTTGCGCCGCGGGCATCGCACTCTCAAAGACCGGGCAGACCATGGTGGTGGCAAACTACTATAACGATTCGATCTCGGTGTTCACCGGCGGCCACGGAAACTGGAGTCCGGAGAACGTCGCAACCGGGCGGCCGATCCCGACCGGCAGCAGTCCGGCCCCTTCGAACCTGGATCTGCGTCCCGGCAAAAGCCTGGTGTCGGCGGCTTCGGGAACGCCGGGCGGCGAGTATCCCTTCTGGGTTGCGATCGCAGGCAGCGAGCCGAATGCCGTTGCCTACGTATCGAGTATTCGCGACCGCGAGATCGACGTGGTGCTTCTTTCCTCTGCCCCGATGTGGGTGACGGCGCGCATCCCCGTCAAGGGGCAGCCCAACAAGATGGTCATCAACCGGGCGCAGACGCTGCTCTACGTGGCCGAAGATCAGACCGACACTGTGGACGTGATCGATATCGACCCCGGCCCGACGCACGCGATGACCTACAACACGGTGATCGAGACCATTCCGGTTCTCGCGCCGCCGGGACTGCTGCCTTCGTCTTTCTATTACTCGGGCTCCAGCAGCGAAATTGCCAACCCCATTTATACCGGTGCGAATACCAACAGCCTCGCGCTCTCGCCGGACGAGTCACGACTCTATGTGACCAACGGTAACTTGAACGATGTTGCAGTCGTCCAGCTGGCCGGGGCAAACGCAGGCCAGGCGATCGGCCTGATTCCCACCGGATGGTACCCAAACTCCGTGAGCATCGACGCGGCCGGTAAGTGGATGTATGTCGCCAATGCCAAGTCGCCGACGGGGCCGAATCCCGATTGGTGCTATGGCTACGGCCCAATGAACTTCGAGCCGAATTGCTTTCCGGCAAACCAATACAATCCGCAGCAGACCAAGGCCGGGCTGCAGAGCTTTCCGGTTCCCGGCGCCAGCCAACTCCCTCAGTTGACCGCGCAGGTCGCCACCAACGATCGCTTCTCAAGCTCGGAATCCGCGAGCGACGCTCAGATTATGGCCGCGGTGAGCCAAGGCATCAAGCACGTGATCTACATCATCAAGGAGAACCGGACCTACGACCAGGTTCTGGGCGACCTGGTGGATGCGAGTGGCATGCCGATCGGCGATCAGGACCCGGGTCTGGTGCAGTGGGGGCAGGCCATTACGCCGAACCTGCACAGTCTGGCGCGCACGTTTGTAGACCTCGATCATTTCTACGCATCGTCGGAGGTCAGTTACGACGGTTGGCTGTGGAGCACTTCGGCGCAATGCCTCGACATCGATGAACATCAATACCCGGTCACTTATGGATTTCGCGCCCTCAGCATCGATGCCGAAGGTTTGAATCGGAGCGTGAACGTGGGGCTTCCCACCCTGGCCGCGCGCATGGCGGCCGATCCGCTGACCCCCAACGATCCGGACATTTTGCCGGGACAAACCCCGGCGGGCGCTCCGGATGGACCCAACGACGAGATTGCGACTGGATACCTATGGAATGGCGCGTTGCGCGCGGGTCTCACGGTGCGCAATTACGGCTTCTTTATAGATACAACTTGCTATTCCGAGCCGGCCTGCGCCATTCCGGTGATCGAAAACCCGGCCGCGACCAACACCGTCGTGGCTCACCCCACGAATGCCGCGCTGGCGCCGTACACCGATCCTTACTATCGCGGCTTTGACAACAATCTTCCGGACTACTACCGCGAGAAGGAGTGGGAGCGCGATTTCGACGCGAACTATGCCAGCGGCGGCCTTCCCACACTCAGCCTGCTGCGTCTGATGCACGACCACACCGGCAGCTTCGGGACCGCAATCGATCTTGTGAACACGCCGGAGTTGCAGCAGGCCGACAACGACTACGCGGTCGGGCTTCTGGTTCAGAAGATCGCCAATAGCATCTATGCGCAGAACACGCTGATTTTCGTCATCGAAGACGATGCGCAGGACGGCGCCGACCACGTCGACTCTCACCGCACCATTGCTTTTATCGTGGGCCCTTATGTGAAGCAGGGCGCGGTGGTTTCCACCCCATATAACACGATCGATTTCATCCGCACCATGGAAGAGGTTCTGGGGCTGAAGCAGTTCCTGAACCTGAATGACGCACTCGGCCACCCGATGGCCGACGTCTTTACCACCACGCCGCAAGCGTGGAGTTTCACCGCCTCGCCTTCCAACTATCTTTATGCGACCCAGTTGCCGCTGCCAACGGCCCAAGCGGGCATGACGATTCCCAAGTCCACGCACAACGCCGCTTACTGGGCGCGTGTTACCAGGGGATTGGATCTCTCCGATGCCGACCGCGTCGATCCGCTTGTCTACAACCGCATTCTCTGGAAGGGCGTGATGCACAACAAGCCGCTTCCTTTGTCGCTCAGGAAGGCTCATTCCGACGATGACGACGATGACCAGCCACGCAAGAGTCTGCATCCGGCCACCTAATGAGGGCGAGACCGGAAAGAAGGAGATCGCACGCTGCGAAGCGTAAAGGCATAGCGGAATTCGCAATGCAGCCAAGCCGGAATGGCTCGTGAGGTTCACATGACCGACGATTTCAGCGCGGACGAGTGAATCGAAAACAGGAGAGAAAGATGAAAAGGATGATGTTCAGAACAGCAATCATGGGTTCGCTTGCGGCAATCATGTGCGGCGCCGCGGGCTGCGGCGGCAATAGTCCTGCCCTTACACCGCTGGGAACAGTAGTGAACTTGAGCACATTCGACAGCACATTCACGGGAAAATCCGGCAGCGTTGCTCTCAAATATCCCTCCCTTACGGGCACAGATTCTCAGGGAAACCCGCTTTCCGGCTCCTTGAGCATTGTTCCTGCCGCCGATGTGACAGTTCTACCGGATGGAACGCGGTGTTACTCAACCGTGACCACGTCCATACTCGCCCAGAACGGATCGAATCTGGTTGACGAAACCAGCACCAAGTATTTCCGGGTATCGGACGGAAGCTTCTATCGGATGGTTCACACCTCCAGTTCAGGCACAACAACCTATGTGCGGATCTCAAACGACTCTTTTGGCAAAGCGCCGGTAGAAGTTGGCGACTCGGGGAACCTGGGTCTGTTCCAAGGCAGCGATGGCACAATGCTCACCATCACCTGGGCGCTCAACCCTGGTTACAACGGCGAGTCCATCTTCGTAATTTCCGAAGTCTACTCGAGTCCGGCAATGGGCATGATGTCCGAAGACCAGAGCTTTTATCTTGACGCGACAGGTAATCCAACCGCTTATGCATTCTGGATGGACATGGATGGAGCGATCTACCAGGCTTCCGGCAATGTCGCGGAGTAGAAAGAGAACATCGCTCGGGGACAAGCGACGCATGTTATGCGGCATCCCCGAGCGGTATTATGAGTACCGAGGCGCAGGCGACTCAACTGCTCTCCCGCGATGGGCGATATCGATCCCCGCGCGGCCTTTGCCTGGACGCCGCGGCGCTACAAAGGAGTCATCCTAGCGGCAGGCTCCTCCCGAAGCGCGAAGTCGCTCATGCCCAACTTTCCCAACTCCCTGTTGACGCACAAAATCGCCTCTCGCGGACCCATCCCGCGAGGCGTTCTGGCCGCCTGGGGCAAGTCTTGTTCCGAGTCCGAGCCATGGTCCGCGGCAAGGTGCAACTCGGGGTCCGGCGCAGCAAGCGCGAGGGATTCCGGCATCAGCCTTGGGGCACTCCCGAGGTGGTAGCTCAGGATCTTCCGGGCTTCAGCCTCCATCGAGCGGCCGTGCATCGCGGCCAGCACCTGCAGGTGGCGCTTTGTCTCTTCGTCCAGATTGCGGACTATGATGGTTGCCATGATTCTCTTCCTCTGCTAGCAGTGCTAGCAAATCTGGGGGGAGGGGGGTAGGGAAGTAGAGAGCCCAAAACCGCCTGCGCGGGTCGCCGGGCCAGCTCGCTTGGCATTGCCTCGGCCCGAGTTCGAAATTGTCGTCGTTTCGCATGGCCTGGTTCCGTCCCACTGCTAGCACTGCTAGCAAAATGGGGGGGAGGGGGGTGTTTATTTTCCTCTCAAACGCCGAAAGGAGCTTCGAGTGGAAGCTCCTTCCCGATTTTGAGTATGTGCCAAAGGGGTAGCGGCGGCTGTGCCGTGGATCACAGGACCGGTTTTCAGTTGGCCCTGCGGCTGCGAGGGCGAATTTTGGGTGAAGCTTCTGTAACGTCGAATCTGCGGATGCAGATCGGCGAGGCTCTGGCGGAAAGATGCTTGGCGAGATAACTGTACGAAGCGAATCAGATCGCCGTCCTGCCCACAGCCGTGGCATTAGAAGACATCTTTGCGCGTGTTCACATAGAACGACGGCCGGCTCTCCTCATGCAGCGGACACAGCCCGACATAATCGAACCGGCCCGCCCGCCGGCTAATCCAGTTCTGCCGTCGCCAGTACTCCAGCAGCGACAGACGGCCCTTGAGTGCTTCCAGATCGTGGTCCACGGCTCTTCTTCGCCTCCCGAATCCAGTCTGGAATCACTCCTGTCTCCCGGATTCTCCAGATCGAAGAGAGCAAGACCAATCCGACAGATGCTGCTGGAGGCAGTTGTGCGGACGCCATGGTACAGCGCCAGCCAACCCTTGGCCGTTTTTATCGGAGGGGAACAGAGGCCAATTCTATTGGCATCCCACCATCCACCGCGACGAGCTTCGAGCATGATTTTGAGATGGCCCCAATGCCGCAGATCGGGCTGCGGTTAGATGGGACAGCCCGCGACGGTCTTCCACACGGTGCCGGGGCAGCGAATCGCCATCCGCCAATCACACTGCGCCCGCATTGAAGACGCTGTTGACCGCGTAGGGCCAAATGTCTCGACTGAGGATAGGGTTTTCAGAATGACGATTGAACGGAGCAAGCTGCGGATTGTTGTTGCGAGATTGGCGACCTGCAGAGTCGGGGCCTGGCAGTGTGGAGGGAAGAGGAATGGGAGTCAAAGGCAAACGCTCATTTCCTGGTTCCGATGGCCGCCAGTCGGCGCTTCCACGGCCTGCATTTCCAGCAGAGCCATGAGAAACGAGAGGGTAGATTCCGCCCCTTGATTTTCGTTGATGCGATCCGGATGCAGTCCATCCCCGCACCCTCCGGTCACGGCATTGTAGAGTGGAACCTGCAGGTCGTTCTCCCAAGGAACCATAAACCCCTGGAGCCGATCGGCACAAACACGTGCCCATCGTCTGGATGCTGCTCGGCGACCAGCCGTTTCAGAGACTCACACCCCACCGCGATCATTCTCCTGTTCTTGCCAATCCATCCAGCCAGAATGAGCGCCTGCGACAAGCGCGCGTTGGAATAGGCGACCTTGCGATTGAATCCAGAGAACTTAGACTCGATGGCGTCCTCACATTCAATGCACTACTTTTTGGACCCATTTCCATGGATCTCCAGCAGGGTCCCTTTCGGCGCCCGCATCCGATCCATGTCGAATTGAACGCACGAGCCGGGATCTGTCCAATCCCGGAGGTCTGGCTCTCCAACCGCGTCGCCTGCAGTCAAATGCCCCCAGTAATGGGCGGTTTGCGAGGCGTTCTGCAAATGGATGCTCCCTCTTTTGAGGGAATGCATACTTAGGTACATTGGACTGGGTACCAAAGTGCGCTTTTCCACATTGGAATCATCTAAAGATCATTGCCACCACGGATGAGAGTCCCTAGAATTCACGTGTAGTTACTTCCTCCCCCCTTTCTCCCAGCAGCTCCGTCCTGCGAGTCCGCAGGCGTGGTCGTTCTTGTTTATCCGGGCCACACAGATTGTCTAGTTGGTAATGCCTCGAAGTGCGAGACGTGAGCCTCGTCTGACTGCAAACCTTGGCTCTTGGCGCTCGCGATTTAGCGACGAATGAATGGGAGTATTTCACTTCATCGAAGTTCCAAAATCGGTTTCTCTAACCTTAGCAAGCAAAATAAGTGGGGAGCAGCAGGCGATGCCGCAAGAATTATCGTTAGAACTTCAAGAGCTAAGCAAGATTCGTATTCTCATTCGGTCCCCAAGAAATCTCTCGTCGGAGTCCTTGAAGGCAGCCATCGGGTCTCATGAGCGGTTCGAATCTGTGCACTTGGCGGAAACGGACGACGAGATGTTGGACGAGCTTGAGCACAACAACATCCTTCTGATGGTTTTCGACCCGCGCGACTCCCTGGAAAAACTTACATCCATCTTAGAGAGAATCCGTCTTAGAAAACTCAACGTCCGAGTCATTGTTCTGATGGAGCAGCGCGACCGGGACTTGGTGATCCGGGCATTCAACAGGGGGGCAAGAGGAGTGCTCTGTCCGCGATCCTCGGGCTTGGAAGATTTGTGGAAATGCATCGCGAAGGTGCACGAAGGCCAGATATGGGCCAATTCGGAAGAACTAGAGTGGGTGATGAGTGCATTCGAGAATCGCCTGGACGTGCACAAGCCGAAGCCTTTGGTGGACGCCCTCGGAACCAAGCTTCTAAGCAAGCGTGAGGAAGACGTGGTCGAGCTTCTCGTGGATGGTATGCAGAACAGGGAGATCGCTCAGATGCTTGGGTTGAGCGAGCATACAGTCAAGAACTATCTATTCCGCATCTACGACAAGCTGGGGATTTCCACCCGTTCAGAGTTGATGCTTTACGTGCTTACGCCTCGTGAGCGCACCGCCAGCTAGGCTGCGGCGGAACAATTATTTCCGCCCGGGTCCTCCGTCTTCCAATAGAGACGAACTTCCATAGGGAACCTTTTCCGCTTGCTGGCGCCTATTCGCCACCCTAACCTGATCTCGAAGCGCGTAAGCTCGTGGAATCGCGACAGCCGCGCGCAACGGCGCGATTCCCATACCTATAGAAAAGCCTGCCTCACCGAGTGAGAATGGCGAAGCCTTGCAAGTTGGCTCCTTCCTGGAGCGAGGCTGTGAATTTGCTTATCCGGAGTCGAATGCGGGGCTTGGCAGTTCTCACGTCTCAGACGCAACCTCGGCGCACGTTGATCGTGTGATATCCAGCCGCACGGCAAAATTCCTGTCTTGCGGCCAGACGGCGGCGCCGAAATCGATCCGAGGAGATGAAAATGACCACACAAATCATTAAAACCGAGGGGCGCTCTCCGCTGTCGGCTGCGGCGGCCTGGCAATCTCCTGCCCAGCCCGCCGCTCTCCCCAAGGAGGATGCTTCCGCCGATCTCGGTGGGGTATTTCGCCTCCTTTTCCGGCGGCGCCGATGGATTTACGGATCGATCGCTTTCTTTCTCACCTTGGCAGGAGCGGTTTGCCTGGTAATGACGCCGCGCTATAAAGCTACAGCTCAACTGGAAATGCTGAAGCAGGAACAGGGAGCACTGGATGTGACCGCGCAGGATGGCCAAACGCAGTCGGGAGCAGCAGACGCGGAAGACGCATTGAATTTCAGCTTGTCCCTGCAGACGGCAGTTTCGGTTCTCAAATCGGACAGACTCGCATTTCGGGTTATCAACGAACTTCACCTCGAGGATACCGACGAGTTCGCCTACAAGCCGCTCATTTTGACCGAAAAGGCCAAAAAAATCATGGCGGAGCCAATCGAGCAGTCTCCGATTAGACGCGCGGCATTACTGAAGAAATGGTCAAAGCGACTGAAGGTACAATCCGTTGCGGGCACACGCATGATCGAGGTGTCTTTCTCGCACCCGGACCCAGACATGGCAGCGCGCATTGTGAATCAATTGGTGGCTGACTACGTAGACTACCGCTACGAAGTTCGCTACGCTGCTGCGGAGCGCACCACGGAATGGTTGAATACCAAGCTGGCAGCAGTCAAAGCTCAAGCGCAGGAGGCCGCCGATCGGTTGACCAGAGCTTCACAGGCTGTGGGCGTCTACGGTTCCTCCAGCTCCGACCACAACATCTTAGCCGAACGCATGGAACAACTGGATACAACCGCTCAACAGGCACAGGCCAATCGCGCCGCTAAAGAAGCGATTTATAAGATGGCGCAGAGCGGCGATCCGGAGCTGGTGACCGGGCTCATGGCAGGCACGCAGGGCGCCCAAGGCGGGAGCGGCGGCTCAACAGGCGGAGCCGCTCTTCTTATCGACCTCCGTCAGCAAGAAGCCGAACTCGACACGCAATATGCAGAGGCCGCCGCGAAATATGGACCTGACAATCCGAAGTTGATACAGCTTCGAACCAAGCTCCAGGCTGCGCAAGACGAAATCAAGGCCGAGACAAACCGTATCGCCGGACGTGCTCGCAATGAATATCTGGCTGCAGTTGCAGGCGAGGCCGATGCCAACCGCGCTCTTGACGAGCAGAAGCGCGTCGCCACCGACCTGCAGCAGAAAATTGCCAATTATGATATTGCGAAGAACGAAGCCGATTCCGCGCAAGCCCTGTATCAGAAGCTCCTCGAATCCTCCAAAACGATGCCTATCCTAGCCGGAGTTCATACTACCGACCTGAATGTAGTGAACCCGGCTGTTCCCCCCGGCAAGCCCGATACACCGATCATTCCCCTCTACCTCGCCGCGGGTCTATTTCTAGGCACGCTGTTCGGGGTTGCCGGCGCCGTCATTCGTGATTCGGTCGATACCGGTTTGCGCAATCCTGACGAGATAGAGCTCATCACTCATTTGCCCGTACTGGGCATGGTGCCGCGTGCGCAGTTGGACAAGGCGGGAAAGAAGAAACTCCCGAGGAATGCCACATCACGAGCCCGCGGGTACGGCATCGTGCCTTCCGATGCGGGTCAGCAAACGTCGCTACCGAGCCTGTGTGATTCGCACTCGCGAGTGATGGAATCGTTCCGGTCCATACGCTCCTCCATTCTTCTCTCGCGCCAGGATAATCCGCGGCGAATCTTTTTGATAACCAGCGCGCAACCAGGCGAAGGCAAGTCCTTTTCCGCCTTGCACCTGGCCGCAGTACTTGCTCAAAACGGCGCAACTGTGCTGCTTGTGGATGCGGATTTCCGCAGAGGGAGCTTGAGCCGTGATCTGAAGATGGCTTTCCGCGCCGGCCTCAGCACGCTAATAGCCGGTTCCAATGATGGGGCAGTCTACCACGAAGTCGCCTCCGTTCCCGGACTCACTTTCCTTCCCGCTGGGGCAACGCCTTCCAATCCGGCCGAGTTGATTGGCTCTCGCAAAATGGACCAGTTGATTTTGGAATGGCGGGAGCACTATGACTTCGTAGTCATTGATAGCCCTCCGGTTCTTCCCGTCACCGACGCTGTAGTGTTGTCGCAGATGGTCGACGGCGTGATTGTGGTGGCGCGTTTCGCGGTCAGCAAACAGCAGGCTATTATCCGGACCATTCGAACCTTGCTTAGCGCGCGAGCCGAGTGTTTCGGCGTGATAGTCAACGACATGGATACGCTATCTGACGAATACGGCAATTATGACTCGTACTTCGTTGACAAGACGGACGATGAGATCATTGAGGGCGAACCGGAAGAAATGGCGGCATCCGGTCGGGAGAAGTGATGATGAGATTTAACAGAATTGTGTCGGTAACCGTACTGTGTTTTGCCGCTGCCGTAGCCGGCGCGCGCGGGTCCGCCCAGCCAGCCGTTGGGGGAGCGAATCAGAACCCACCCCTCCTCATCTCCGCAGGCGATTTATTGGATATCACCGTTTACGACAACCCCGACCTCAGCCAGGAGGTGCGGGTTGAAACCGGAGGCTTCGTTAACCTGAACCTGCTCGGCCCCGTCAAGCTGGGCGGCATGACCGCGCAGGATGCGGGCAACTGGATCGCTGCACGATATACCGCAAAGAAGTATTTCATTAACGCCCAGGTCACAGTACTCATTAAGGAGAACGCCACCCAGACCGTATCGGTAACTGGCGAGGTAAACCATCCCGGTATCTTTCCACTGCTGACTTCGCGGAGCGTACTCGACGCCATCTCGCTCGCCGGAGGATTCACGCCCCTGGCCGATACCCATGTCACGATCAAACACCGATCCGGAGACGAGGAACGCGTCACTGTCAATTTGAGCGCGGACGAGGCGAGTACGGAACTGGACGAGAACGCGGTCGTCTATCCCGGCGATCTCGTTGTGGTTCCCCGCGCTGGAGTGGTCTATGTTCTGGGCGACGTCGGGCGTCCCGGGGGACTGACCATGCAGGACAACGGCAAGATCACACTCTTGCAGGCACTCGCTCAGGCAGGCGGCGCCAACTACACCTCCTCCATGAACGGCGCCTACCTTCTCCATAAGACCGACGACGCCGGATATGTCACTACACGCGTCAAGGTCGGCGATATGATACGCGGACGAATTCCAGACGTGCCATTGGCACGCAATGACATTCTCTACATTCCGCCCAGCAAATTGAAGCACGTTGCTCAGAATACCCAGGACATGCTTTCGAGTGCGGCCGGAGCGGCGGTGTATCGCGTGCCATAGTTGTCGGCATTTCCCGCCTTTACGAGTTTGACTGGAAAGCGCGGGACCTGAGAACCCGGTGTGGCGTTTACGACTCCGGAATCCTCTCCCTCCGCGGTCGGCCATGCGCCAAGGTAAAGCGTAGGTTTCTTTAAGAGTAGATGACCAACTGTGAGTCTCGATCCAATGGCATCTGGTGTTAGGAGGTAATTGGATGCTCCTTCGCGCCGCTGAGCGTGGCTTCTTCTATTTTTTCTTTCTTTTCCAAATGGGAGTAGCTACTGCGATATTTTATGGGGACGCCAGAAATGACGAGAGCCTCTTCATTCAAGGGGCTTCTCATGGGCCAATTATTGCAATCCAACTATTCTTGGCGTTGTTTGCAGCGCTCCTGATTTTCAGGCGATGGAATCGCGTAGCCCAGGCAACATTGAGAGTGTGGCCCTTGCTTCTCTTAGCTGGCCTGCAAGTGTTGTCCATATCGTGGAGTATTCAACCTGTTCTAACCGCTCGCAGAGACATCCTTGAACTGATCATGCTCTTTATTGCGATTTATCTGGGAGAGCGATACACCACGCTGGAATTTGCCAGACTGCTTGCGCAAGTCCTTTGCATTGCTATGTGCGTGGTTATCGTTCTTTTCTTTGTCGCGCCACATCTCGTAATCGATCCCGGAAGACAGTTCGCTTTAAAAGGACTTTCGCAGAATAAAAACGGATTCGGATTCTACATCGGGTTGACTGCCGCGACGTTGCTTCTTATCCCATTCAAGCGCCTCAGATGGCTGAGAAATCTGTTCATTCCAGTGGCATTCGGACTATTGCTGCTCTCGCGTTCGATGACGTCGGTTGCGTCCACCGCATTGATCATCGCAATGTTGCCCTTGTTCCTGATTGCTCGGTTCCATCCTAAACAACGAGTAGTTGGATACCTGTTTCTGACTCTATCGGTGATGGTCGGTTGTATCCTTCTCGTGAGTTATTCGGCTTTTTTTCTGTCACTATTGGGTAAGGACGATACGTTTACAGGCCGGACTGATGTGTGGAATCAGTTGCTTTTGGCAATTCACCATCACCCGTACCTGGGATACGGGTACGGTTCCTTCTGGTCCGGTCTCAGTGGAGAATCGCTGGATGTGACCATCGCCTCAGGCTGGATTGTCCCTGAGGCTCATAATGCCTACCTTGAGCTCTGGATTGCTCTTGGTATTCCCGGTATCGCCGCCTGTATTCTAGTTTTTTGGAAGGCTTTCAGCATGGCCATTCGGTATATCCGCACCGCGCCTGGATGGGCCGCACTCTGGCCTGTGGCGTGTATTTTGTTCATCCTCGTTCACGGGTTAGGGGAGAGCGAATTCATTTATGACTCTTCCTTTGCGTGTAGCCTGTTTACGGCGCTCTTTACATCGCTGGCCGTGGGACGAAAGGAGGAGCAATCTGGCGAGGCGACTGTTCGTCTGACGTACCCTCAAGCAACCTCTCATCTATTAATGGGCGGAGCGAAGTCTGCCGTTCCTCGATCGCAATAATCGTGTGTTTGGACTTAACTCCTGCATAGGCGAGTTACGTGCTCCCTCAGATATTGTCGAATCGCCATCGGTGTGCCTTCAGACATGCAATCGTCTTGTCGAGCTCAAAGGAATATTCCGCGATCCTCATTCAGGCGCTTTCAACATCGCACGAGTTACAATCTCGCCCGTTCGTTGAGTGGGCTGAGGTATAAAGGCTACAGTTCACAGAAAGTTACATTATGAGAGTTCTGCATGTAGTTAAGGACTGTCCGTATCCGCCTACAAATGGTATCCGGGCGGACATCTGGCACAGGCTTGTGTCAATGTGTAGGCTCGGATGCCAAGTGCACGTTGTCATCACAACGCGAGGGTCTGTTCCGGGCGAGTCCGAACTGGCGGAGATACGAAGAATTGCGGACAAGGTGGACCTGGTGCCGCGCGAAATTACGGCAGGAGCATTGTTTACACTCCAGCCAATCTTAGTGGCAACCAACAGGACCCTAAAGAGTCTTGTGCTGGAGGAGGAATACGATCTTGCATTAGCCGATTCAGAGCTCATGGCGCCAATCTTTGACAACCCGCTGCTAAGGGCACGGCTGCGCGTTGTTCGTGTACATAATGATGAGACCCGCTACTACCGAACTTTAGCAAAGGCTGAAGAACGCCCACTCTGGAAGGCGTTTTTTGCACTGGAGTCCCTGAAATTCCGGCGGTTCAGTCCCAGATTGTTCAACAAGGTGGATGGTTTGTGGTTCATCTCCGAGTCAGAACGTGACCGAATTGCACTCGAGTCCGCAGATCTTAGATCAAAGAGTTTCTGGCTACCTCCAGCAATCGACCTGTGCGCAGGTCCCCGACGGGCCAGGCTGCAAGCGGGTTCTCGAGAGGTGCTAATCGTAGGTGGCCTTAAAGGTCCGTTAAACCGGGAAGGCATCCGATGGTACCTCCGGCATGTCCATCCGATACTACGACAGGATGATGCATACCGGCTGACCATCGCAGGGTCGACCGGAGGATCAGAGAAGGCGCGAAGTTTCGTAGCCGGGATTGCCGATACTGAACGGTGTGAAGTGCACGTAGACCGTGCCGACCTCTCTCCTCTGTACAGTCGGGCAAATGTGGTGGTGAACCCGATGCAAAGCGGCGCAGGAGTGAAGCTAAAGACCATTCATGCCGCACTCGAGGGGCGTCCTTTGGTCACCACCACGGTTGGCGCGGAAGGAAGCGGTCTCAGGAATCGGGAACATATTCGCGTCGAAGATGATCCGGTTAGGTTTGCAGCAGCGATCCGGGAGATCTTCGAACATGCAGATGAGGCGGAGCGAATGACAGACCGAGCCTATCAATTCCTGCGCGAGCAATATGATCAGGCCGCTCATATTCGGCGTTTCCTGAGTGAGCGGCTTCAGGGTGCATTTGATGTTACCACAGATGCGCTAAGTGGCCGTCGAACGACGGAGTCACGCACATAGTGGGCGTTTCAATGACAGACGGGCGGCACTTTCCTGCATTTGCGCGCAGTTCTACGGGGCAGCCAGAACCGTCCGTTGACCGATCAAGAAGCCACTTCTTGGCAAGCATGTTTTAACAACGGGACATTAAGGAAGGGGAATTGTATGCTGCAAAGCGATACTCCCATGCGCGCCACCAAGATGGCTGCTTTCAGAGGTCATTCGACATTATTTCTGGGGTTCATTGCAATTTGTGCCCAACTTATGGCTCAGGCGAATTTGGGTCCAGTCAAAGTTGGCAGCACAACTTCCGGAAACGTCACAGTCAGCTCTGTCACCGCGGGCACGGTCAATTCTGTCGAAGTGCTGACTGCCGGAGCTCCAGACCGTGACTACACGACAACGGGCGACACCTGCACTGGCAAGATCTTTTCGGCTGCGGGGCAGGTATGTTCGGTAACAGTTAGCTTTGCGCCGGTAGCTCCAGGTCTTCGGAGGGGTGCCGTCGTGCTCCTGGACTCCTCCGGAAATGTGTTGGGATCCGCGCTTCTCCAGGGTAAAGGAACAGGAGGGCTCGCCTTCTTCAATCCGCCCGGAGTGTCGATTATTGCCGGGAACGGGTACTGGTCCATTGTCGACGACGGTGGCCCTGCACTGGAAGCTGGCTTGTATCTTCCCTCTGCAGTAGCGCTTGATGGTTACGGCAACCTATACATTGCAGACAGCCTGCATAACCTCATTCGCATGGTGAGCTCGGGCAAAGGCGAAACAATCCATAATTCCGTTACCTACCCGCAGGACGGATATATCGTTACTATAGCCGGCAACGGCGTCGCTGGTTGGACGGGGGACGGTCAGGCAGCTTCAGATTTCTCAGTGTCAGTGAATGACCCGTCAGGTCTCGCGATCGACGGTGCGGGCAATTTATACATCGCCGACACTGGAAACAACGTAATTCGCAGGATTGATGCGGCCACGGGTATTATCACCACTGTCGCCGGCAATGGTACAGCGGGCGATTCGGGCGACAACGGTCCGGCTCCCAGTGCTTCATTGAACTCCCCGGCCGGTATAAGTGTGGACGCGGTCGGTAACTTGTATATTGCTGACACAGCAAATCACAAGATTCGCGCCATCTGCGCGACGGGAACCGCGAGCCTCTATGGTGTCTCCTGCGGCGCTGCGGGGGACGTGATTTCCCTCGCAGGCGACGGCTACACCACGGCGACAGGTACCGGCGGGTATTCGGGAGACAAAGGGCCTGCCACGAGCGCTGAACTCAATTTTCCTTATGCCCCGGGGTTTGACGCCAAAGGGAGCATGTACATTCCTGACTCCGCCAACAACGTCGTGCGTCTGGTAACTCCGGCAGGCACGATTACAACCTTCGCTGGTACCGGCACGCCGGGGTATTTTGGAGACGGTGGTCTTCCGACAGCAGCTGCATTGCAAACCCCGACCAGCGTCATCGTAGATTCCGCCCAGAATGTTCTCATTTGTGACAGCGGCAACTCTGCAATTCGCAAAGTAAACGCTATTAGCGGAGACATCTCGAGTGAGATAGCAACCAACTTTGAGTTCTACACCGGTTCCTCTATTGCCACGATTGGACTTTATGGCCAGAAGGGGATCGTTCTTGACGACTTTGGAGACCTTTTCGTCGCCAACACGTTCAACATGCGGGTTCTCGAATTTCAGGCCAATGCAACTTTTCTAGATTTCACGGCCAATCCCATTTTTGAAGGCAACACGTCCACGCCTCTCGATCAGACCATCGAAAATGACGGCAACGACACTCTAACTCTTTCTTCAATAGCTGACGGATCGAACGCCGCCTATCAGGCGTCAGGCACCACGTGCATCAACCTCTCGCCGCTCGCCGTCGATGCCCAATGTGATATTGCGACAGAATTTGCCCCCAGTTCTCCTGGAGATCCACTCATCGGAACCCTAACGATCAACGGTCAAGCCGCCAACAATCCGATGACTTTGACCATTGCTGGAGACTCCCCAACAAGTAATTCCACATTGTTGGCCATCACTTCCTCGCAGAACCCTGGTCCATACGGCCAAAGTCTTACGATTTCGGGCAGTGTTTCCACCGGCAGCGGATCCGGCACACCCACCGGAACGCTGACCTTCTATGACGGAGCCAAGGTTCTCCAGGGGGGCGTCGCACTCAACGCTCTTGCGAGCGGTTCCTTTGCTATCTCAACCTTAGCCGTCGGGACACACAGCATCACGGCCAGCTATTCTGGAGATGCCGTTCACTCCACGAGCACATCCAATCCGATGATCCAGCAGGTAGCTGAACCTACCGCAGTAGTCTTGACCGCCAGCAGCAATCCCGCAATTCTGGGGTCGACATTCACTCTGACTGCGAATGTCACCACGCCTTCCGGCGGAGGTGTGACACCCGATGGCCTCGTCGCGTTTCTCGATGGAACCACGGTGCTGGGAACGGCGAGTGTCAACGCGAGCGGAAGCGCAGCGCTGAAGATCTCCAGCATATCCCAGGGGCCGCACTCCTTTACCGCTCAATATGGAGGCGACACATCCAAGTTCATTGATTCCAGTACTAGCGCCACGTTGGCTTTGAACGTAGTCGCGCCCTCGAGCCTGAGCGTTTCTTCGTCCCTTAACCCCGCAACTTTCGGCGTACCAGTCACCCTAACCGCGACCTTGAAGGCGACCAGCTCAATTTCGCCAACCGGCTCTATTGTGTTCTCCGATGGCGGCCAGTCCATTGGCACTGTGGCATTGGGGACGGGTGGAGTCACCGCATTTTCAACCAATGCACTCGCAGTTGGCGCGCATAAAATAACCGTATCCTATGCAGGCGATGAGAACGTAGATGCCAGCACCTCGGCCGCGATTACTCAGACCATAACCGAGGCGAATACAGCGACCGTCCTTACGGTGAACCCGGCTCAGCCCGAGTCCGGCACTTCCGCGACCCTGACTGCCTCCGTCTCGCCAACCTCAGGGTCGGGATCGGTTACTGGAACGGTTAGGTTTACCGATGGAGCCACCAGCCTCGGTTCCTCTGCCGTAGGAGCCAATGGACAGTCCAGTATCGCTGTCGTTTTCTCAACAGGAACACATCCCTTAAAGGCCATCTATGGCGGCGACACCGATGACAGCGCGAGCGCTTCCGCAGTGGTCACGTTGCAAGTATCTCCCTCTGCCACCAAGGTTGCCCTGACCTCAAGTGCGTCCCCTGCGCCGATTTTTGGGACCGTCACCTTCACTGCCACCGTTAGTGGGACCGGCGCAGTTCCAACCGGTACCATTGTCTTTTCGATTGATGGAAACTCTATTCAGCCTGTCGCGATTGACGGCACCGGAATGGCGTCCTTCTCAGACTCTTCTCTTACGACCGGTAGCCACAAGATTGTCGCCAACTATTCCGGCGATGCCAACAATCTCCCCAGTAGTTCCAGCTTGCTGAATCAGGTGATTACAGCGATTCCGACCAGCACTCTGCTGAACACCTCGAATACGGGCGGCAGCAAACCGCAGCCGATCCTGATCGCGAACGTTTCTCCTGCTTCTTCCGGCCCAGTTCCCAAAGGCACGATCACGTTTTCAACCGGTTCCACTACCCTCAGTACCATAACACTTGATGGAGCTGGCATAGCGACATACGTTCCCCAACTCCCTCCGGCGACTTACAGCATTATTGCAAGCTATAGCGGCGACTCTTACCATGCGCCTTCGGTGTCGTCTGCGGTATCCATTATCGGAACCTTTTTGAGTTTTGTTGTGACGGTCAGCCCAGGCTCGCTCAATGTGCTTGATGGCCATACTGGCACGCTCGATGTCTCGTTGACCCCCGCAACAGGGTTTTCTGACACGATTGTGATGGGGTGCCTGGGACTGCCGGCTAACTCAGTGTGCCATTTCTCGTCGGAGACATTGCCACTGCAAGATCCCAAGAGCGCAAAACTTCAACTCCAAATATACACCGAACTCCTTGGCAGTACACCCAGCACCGGGAACTCGTCCGGATCGGCGACAGGCGCCGCGCTTACGATACCTGGGGGCTTGCTGGCTTTGTTGATTTGGCGCCGGCGATTGCGCGTAAGAGGACTCCTGATTGTCGTGATCGCTTTGGCTGCCGGTATCTCCGCCACTCTGAGCGGCTGCGGCTCATCGGTCAGTTTCACGGAGGCGGCCCGCGGTACCTATAGCATCCGGATTGGGGGCACCGGAGAGAATACGGGAACCTCCTTCTTCCAGAATGTTTCGCTTACCATCCAGTGAAGCAGGCTCAGCAGCCGAAGAGTCACAGGAACGTCGCGGCTCGTTTCCTTTCTGTCGGAAGGACCTATCCAACTAAGAACAGCGGATCAAGGAACCTGCGAAGCCGAAGAGCCTGGCTGGCGGAGTTAATGTAGGAATCGCCAAACTCCATATCCTGCAAGGGCTGCAACTAGCTCGGCCCCGAGAACTAGCCGAACTGCGAATGCGCAACCCAACCCGTTGCTATCTCCACTCGGACAAGGAAGTTCATCCGTTGCGGCCGGAAAGCGGAGAATTTGTCCGAACCGACGTGATACGTGGCCCTGCGGTTGCCCATCTTCCGCAGCCGTGTTTGTCAATTCCAATAGATTTGTTGCCATTCTCAGTATCTCTCTAGTATCGAAGCACGACAGCGATCTTAGCCCATTGTGTTACTTCCGGAAGTCACTTTACAGTGACAGGAATCACCTCTGACAATGTCTGCTACGGTACCCTCATCCCTTATCGACCGAAATCGAAGTCTCTCCACCCTAGGGACCAATTCATTTGGATGCTGGCTCTTTCTTCACCACGCCTAGAACGCACTGGCTGACTCCAGCAGGATCGGAGCCGTCGAAATCGGAACCGTCCCTCCACTTATCACAATGAGATCTCCAGCAAGATCCCGGTACTGGGTGTAGCCCGAGGGCACCGAGAACGTCGCGTCCCCGCTGGTGTTCCACACGGCCAGCGCGGTGTAACCGCTGGAGCGCGTATAAGCGCAGGTGTACGTGGTGCCCGAGGCCGCGCACGGCGTGGCCAGCGTTGCGCCCGTCAACCAGAGCGCTACCTGCCCGTAGGCTTCGCCCGCTTCGTTCAAGCCAGACGTCTTGGTCCACAGCGGACCCCAGTCTCCCCCGTCATAGGCATACCAAACGGACGTAGCCACACCCGAGGACTGCTCCAGGATTAGATGGCGTGCCAGGAACGCAACCTGATCGGCGGCGGCAGGCAGGTCGGAGTTTTCGCCCCAGCTGGACTCGGTATCAAGCAAGGGCAACGAGCCCACGCCGTTTGCGCTCATGACCGCGCGCTGATACGCCACCTGGCTGACCACCTGCTCCGGCGTCTCGTTCATTTGCGGGTAGGCATGAAATGCCACGCCGTCGATGTACGCCGCGCCGCCCGCCTGGAGCCACGCCTGCAGCCACACGCTGCCGCAGTTGTTGCTGCCGCCGGTGCATGTCATCCCCGCGGAGTAGTTGTCTGTCTCCGACGGGCTCAGGATGACGGCATTGGGATCCACCGCCTTGATGATCTTCCGCGCGTCCGCCGCCATCTGCACCAGCTCGGCGTTCGTGCCGGTCCAGTAGAGGGTCAGGTTGGCCTCATTCCACAGCTCCCAATACTTGATGACACCGGGGCCGACGTGATCGACGATGGCCGTCACGTAAGCATCCCAGTCCGCCAGCACTGGAGCATTGGCGCATCCGTTGGGGGCGTAGCCTCCGTTGCATGCGGCGCCGCCCGCAATCGCCCATGTGGGCGTGCGCCCGAAGGTGTAGATGATCTGGGCGTTATTCTCCTGCGCCAGCTTGATGTTCTCGTCCAGGTAGGTCCAGGAGTAGGTGCCGCTGCTGGGGTTGAGCATGTTCCACGGCGTGTTGGAATCCCATAGACGCAAAGTTCCTACAGGCACCTCTGGCCATGGCGTTCCATAAGTGAGCCCGTTCACGTCCATGCCGAAGAACGACGATGCCGAAGTCTGAGGAGTACTCGCAGGGAGAATTGTATAACTTGCAGCGGCCGGAGAACTAACGGAAGCTCCTGAAAGAGCGGCGATCGCCTTCAAGGTAATGGTCGCACTGGGACTGGTGTTGTTGCTGAACGTCAGGGGCCCATTGTAGATCGGTGAAGAGGTGGTTGGCGTGGCGCCGTTAGTGGTGTAGTATACGGTCGCTCCGGAAGTCGAATCGCCAATCGTCACTTGGATTGAACTCTGATACGTCCCAGTGGGAAGGCTAAGTACTGGCGTAGCAACAGAGCTAATTGTGTATGTCGCGGAAGACACCGCGCTTGAACTGCCGCCCATACACTCCGCAATCGCCTGTAGCGTGGTGGTTTTGGAAATCGAAATGGGGCTGTTATATACGGCCGAAGCCGCTGTGGGCGTGCTTCCATCAGTCGTGTAGTACACCGTTGCGCACGAGTTCGCTTCGCTGATGGTCACCGTAAACGGCGCGGAGTAGGTCCCGGTTCCGATGCTGAACGAGGGGGGATTCGGCGCCGATAACGAGAATGTGTAGGTGGCCGAAGACACCGCGCTTGAACTGCCGCCCGGGCACTCCGCTATCGCCTGTAGCGTGGTGGTTTTGGAAATCGAAATGGGGCTGTTATATACGGCCGAAGCCGCTGTGGGCGTGCTTCCATCAGTCGTGTAGTACACCGTTGCGCACGAGTTCGCTTCGCTGATGGTCACCGTAAACGGCGCGGAGTAGGTCCCGGTTCCGATGCTGAACGAGGGGGGGGTAAGCGCCGATGACGCGAATCTGTAGGTGGCCGAAGACACCGCACTTGGACCATTTTCCGGACACTCCGCTATCGCCTGTAGCGTGGTGGTTTTGGAAATCGAGATGGGGCTGCTGTACGCCGCCGACGCCGCTGTGGGCGTGCTTCCATCAGTCGTGTAGTACACCGTTGCGCACGAGCTCCCTTCGCTGATGGTCACCGTAAACGGCGCCGAGAAGGTCCCGGTTCCTATGCTGAAGGAGGGAGGATTCAGCGCCGATATCGAGAATGTATAGGTGGCCGAAGATACCGCGCTTGAACTGCTGTCCGAGCACTCGGCTATCGCCTGTAGCCTGGTGGTTTTGGAAATCGAGATGGGGATGCTGTACACCGCCGACGCCGCGGTGGGCGTGCTTCCATCAGTCGTGTAGTACACCGTTGCGCATGAGCTCCCTTCGCTGATGGTCACTGTAAACGGCGCCGAGAAGGCCCCGGTTCTTATGCTGAACGATGGAGGATTCGGCACCGAAACCTTGGAGGTAGTCGGAGATAATTTAAGTGAACTGCAGCCGGATAAAATGGCCAAAAAGACGAGAAGAAGGCCGACTTTCTTAAGCATGTCCCCGCCTCCGAAGAGTTACGAATCTCTCTCGCTTAGGTAACCAAGGACAAGTAGACCTCATTCCGAGGCCATCAGCCCGACCGCGATCGCGCTTGCTATGCATATTCCGGCAGCCCCATATCCTTTTTGGGACTTTGCCCATTCTGATTGCAACCACGGTTTCGGTCTGTTTAGGCAGTTGAAGCTAAACACGCAATACCAAAGTCACTCAAGGTAAGTTCCGTTGGTAATGCACAGATTATGTTCAGCACGGCTCAGCTCTCCATACCACTTTCGTGCTATGGAAGCCATACATTAAACCAAAGCAATTGAAAACAGAGCCCTCGTCGGGCCAAAGAAGCGTGGTTCCTACTGGACAGCCGACCCGGGACGTTCAGTTAGAACGTCGTTGCGCTCGAATCTGATCGGCGCTGTCCCCTCTTGTTCCTTCCCAAAAACCTGGAAACTGACCAACACAGGCTGTAAAGAAGATGAACGTATTAAGCCAAATCAAAACTCAGCGCGCAGTGATTTCGGTCACATGCGCGTAGGCCTTGTTTCAGCGCGCCGGTCGCGCCTAAAGAGCCCGGCTGCCGGTATCCCGGAACTGTCCTATCGGATCGCTCTTGATTATCGCAGAAGCCTGGACAAGAGCCTAGTGGAAAACGTTATCGAAGCTGTGGAAGGACTTCACCGATAGGCTTTGGGCCTTCTCGCCTCCGGACCCGGACTGAACTCGCCCCGGAGATGTCGGCCTCGAATCGTTTCTATGTACAAAAGGATGGATAGAGACGGTTGTCCTTAGGTAGGTTTTTCCGCTTGTGAATCATGTGCTCGTCGCATAGTCTCGGCGCATACAACACATGGAGGTTGTGGGTCGCGTCGGAGCCGGTGGTGATTTCCCCGATTCGTTTCAAGAGGAAACTCGGGTAGGTAACGTTCGCAACCTGCTTTCGAAGCACCAGGTTGCTCAGGGCTAATTCCGGATTCAGAGTTTCACTTTCCACAGGTTGAAAGTCATCCCCGAGTGACCGTGGCGAAGCCTTGCCTCAGGAGACTGGCACGATGAATTATGAAAGCTTGACCTCGGACCGGGGAGATAATCAAATTAGTCAGTGGTTTGCGGTTTATACGGCTCCTAGGCATGAAAAATGCGTCGCTGAAATGATCACGGCCAGGAAAATCGAGCTATTCCTTCCGCTCTATCGCACGACCAGGCAGTGGAAAAAGCGCCCTCCTGTGACCTTGGAGCTGCCCTTGTTCCCTAGTTACCTATTTGTGCGGGTATCTTCTCGGGAGCGCGGCCCCGTCCTTTCCACACCGGGCGTTCTCGCATTCGTGGGTAATGGCAGGCACGCCACGCCAGTTCCGGACTGCGAGATTGATGCCCTCCAAAATGGAATCAAAGATCACCGCGCCGAACCGCATCCCTGCTTTGCCATGGGAGAGACAGTCCGGGTGAAATCCGGATCATTCGCCGGGTTTACCGGGATTTTGGTACGTAACAAGACCGGGGAACGTGTTGTTCTCACCATCGATGCGATTATGCAAGGCATAGCTGTGGAGATTGATTCGTCGAACCTGGAGTCTGTAGCGCCCGGATCGATTTCCGCCAGCGCTGCCCGCGTTTCACTCGTTATGTAGACACTCTTTTCATGGACGCGAGAACCAGGCGCTCCGTTCCGTCAAGTTCTCGCTTCGCATCCTGTCGCTTTAATTCTATAAGGACAGCTTCCATGGCGACCTCTCCTGCTGGCTCTCAAAACCTGCTGCCCCGGATTTCGTCTGGACAGCACGCCGCTATGGCTGTTTTTTTGCGGCGTCAGAGGTCCGAGAGGTTCATCACTATTGCCGAGATTACCGCCGATTTCTGCACCGTCGTACTCACCGTGCTAAGTTGTTGGATTACGTACCAGCTCCTCCAGGTGGGGAAGCGCCTTCACTACGATTTCCAGAGTGTACTCCTTGCCTCAATCAGCTTGGCGCTGATATTCGTCATTCTGATGGAACGCGACGGAGCCTACGAGTCTGCGAACAGCCTTCTACGCATTCGCGAAACTGAACGCACTCTCCGTATCGCGGTTATCGCATTCGGACTTTTCTTCTTCTCAACCATCTTGATGGCTCAATTGATTTCCCGCGTTATTATTTGCTTTGCATTCTTCACCGTTCCTCTCGCAATTTCCGCTCAGAAGCAGCTCTTCTACCGTGTGGTTCGCAATCTGCACGCGCGCGGTCACGGTATTCAGAACGTACTCATTTATGGTGCGGGCGAAACCGGCAAGAGACTCTTTTCAGCGCTTACGCGTTCTCCCAAGCTTGGCCTCCTTCCGATCGCGATCGTCGACGACAACCCCGGCCTGGCCGGCCAGCTGGTTCATGAATCTGGATATCGTCGCAAACATTCCCTTCCCATACTTTGCGGTCCGGTGACCGCGGAATTGATTCATCGGCTAAAGGCGCGTCTTGTGTTGGTGGGCATCCCGACTTTGTCTACTGAGCGGCTCAGCGCCGTAGCGCAAGAAGCATTTTCCGCCGGTTCTGCGGTTTCGTTCGTCCCCAGTACAGGAAACATTCCGGAGGATCTTTCACTGGAGTACGCGGATCTAGATGGAGTACTTGTAGCGTCCCTGACGCCACCTGACGAAAAGCCACTGTACGACCTCTGCAAACGCTTCTTTGATGTCGCCGCGACTTTTACGCTCATCCTCTTGACCGCACCTGCTTGGCTTCTCATTGCGGTGCTGATTAAGCTCGACTCCCCGGGACCTGTACTGTTTCGGCAATTCCGCATCGGCCGCAACGGAGTCCCGTTCGAAATACTCAAATTCCGTTCGATGCACGTCGAATGCCCAAAATATGGCTATCACCCCAAAGACTCGCGCGACCCCAGAATCACTCGCACTGGCCGGTGGCTTCGCCGCACCAGCCTCGATGAACTACCACAACTTGTGAACGTGCTCCGCGGTCACATGTCGCTCGTCGGCCCAAGGCCCGAGATGCCTTTCATTGTCGACAAGTACGACGCGCGCCAGCGCCAGCGGTTGCAGGTCATGCCCGGGATCACGGGCCTATGGCAACTGAGCGCCGACCGCGACTTTCTCATTCACGAGAACCTGCAATACGATCTGTACTACATGCAACATCGCAGTTTCTTCCTCGACCTCGCCCTGCTCCTGCACACCGCAATGTTCGCGGCGCGAGGCACATAGCCGGCCGTAATTCCGATAATAGGCTTCATTTCCTGTGGGTATGCGCGGTTCCGGCTGCGTTTTCCAGGCCGCCATCTTCAGATTGGCCGCCAGAACGATTGTCTCGAGGTGCTTTTATGCGCATCACCGTTGTTGGGTCCGGATACGTCGGACTCGTTGCCGGCGCTTGTTTGGCTGAAATCGGCCATGACGTGATCCTCGTCGATAACGATCTCGCCAAGTATGCAACGTTGATGCGCGGAGAATGCCCTATTCACGAGCGGTACTTGCCGGAACTCCTCGATCGGCACCGCGGACGCTGCCTCACGTTCTCCCAGAACCTGACCGAGGCCGCGGTCGCATCCGAGGCGATCATGATCGCCGTAGGAACTCCTTCGACAGCGCAAGGAGAAACCGACCTGTCCCACGTCGAGTCCGTAGCGCGCGAGATTGCGTCCTCCTTCACCAGTTACAAAGTCGTGATCGGGAAAAGCACAGTTCCTGTCAGCACCAGCGACTGGATTCGCCGTGTTCTCCTTTTAAATGGAGCGAGCGAGGAGTTCGTAGACGTTGCCTCCAATCCCGAATTCTTGCGCGAAGGCGTCGCAGTTACCGACTTTCTCTATCCTGACCGCATCGTCATCGGCGCCAACTCGCCCCGCGCCATCGCCGTCCTCACGGAGATCTACAAGCCGCTCGTTGACGGATCCTATTACCTGCGCGATGACCGCTTTCCCCTGCCAACTTCGAACTTCTTCCAAGCAAAACTGATTACAACCACCACCAAATCCGCCGAGCTCATCAAGTATGCGTCCAACGCCTTCCTGGCTTTGAAGATCAGCTTCATCAATGCCGTAGCTACGATTTGCGACAACGTCGGTGCCAATGTTGACGACGTGCGCGAGGGGGTCGGCTCCGATGAGCGCATCGGGAATAAGTTCCTGAACCCCGGTATCGGTTACGGGGGCTCTTGCCTTCCCAAGGATCTCTCGGCTTGTCGAGCGGTGGCACGGGAGTGCGGGTACGACTTCCGTCTCCTCGAGGATGTCATGGAAATCAACAACAAACAGCGTGAGAGGTTCTTGCGCAAGGTTCAGAACGCGTTGTGGACAATAAAGGGCAAGCGCCTGGGTGTGCTCGGACTCGCCTTTAAGGGAGGAACGGATGACGTCAGAGAGTCTCCCGCCGTCGCCATTATCGCTTCGCTGGTTCAAAAGGGCGCTTCGGTTTGTGTCTATGATCCCGCCGCCGGTCCGAAAACTCGCGAGGTACTCTCCGCCAACCGGATCTGTTACGCAGGCTCCATTTATGAGGCCGCCGAGGGAGCCGACGCGCTCCTCATTCTTACAGACTGGGATGAATTCACACGTGCCAATTACTCCCTGATGCGCGATCTGCTCCGCTATCCCATCGTGATCGACGGGCGCAACCTTCTCTCCCCCGAGGAAATGAGATCGCTCGGGTTTATGTACTTCAGCATGGGGCGCCCCGATGTGCGCCCCCTCCGAGTAGCCGCCTCCACGGATCGTTGCGAAGAGGCTGAACCGGCTCCAGGCCCTGTTCTGCTTCGCCGGGTTACCGAGGCCGATAGCGTGCTCCTCGGTTGATCCCGACGAGAGTCAGCGTGCGGTTGATCCCTGCTGCGATGATGGTCGCATGACCCCACTCCGCTGTTTCGAGCTGCTGCCGGATGCCAGGAAGCAAAGCCCGTGTTTACTATTGAAAACAGAACTGTTCCGCAAATGTTACCCATCGTGAGAGAAAGAACCCTGTCAAACGGCCCAGTTGAAGTGCTCTTGGTTTTCCCAAAAGCCCTCACTGGCCGGCTTATCGTTGAGGCCCTCAACCATGAGCGCGATATCCGTGTGTCGGCCCATGTCTCTTCACCCGAGGCCGTCAGCGCCTTTACCCGCCATGCTGACATCCATGTTGCATTGATCTCACTGAATCTAGCTGCTACCCGGGACGGACTTGACGTACTCCGAGCCCTCCGCCACGAACATTGCCAGATCCGCACCGTAATGTTGATGGAGACCTCGGACCCATTTAATGTGGTCGAATCCTTCCGCCTTGGCGCGAAGGCGGTCTTCTCAATGGCTGGCAGCGGCTACGATCTGCTTTCCAGATGCATCCACGCTGTCCATCAGGGGCAAATCTGGGCCAATGTGCAGGAAATCCATTGGGTAATGGATGCGTTGCAGAATGTGGACTTCGCTTCCGGCCCGCCTTCCTTGGCGAGGGGCCGAAAAATACTCCAATTCGAAAAGCTCAGCAAGCGCGAGGTTGATGTAGTCAACCTGCTGGCCGAAGGTCTGTCGAACCGCGATATCGCGCGCTCGCTGAACCTGAGCGAGAATACGATCAAGAATTATCTCTTCCGTATCTTTGAGAAAGTCGGCGTCTCCAGCCGCACCGAACTACTTCTGCAGGCCTACCGGCTTTCTCCGCTAAACAAAATGCAAACTCGAAACGAGCACTCTGGCCGAAGTGCGGAGGATATGTCAGAGTGAACGCTCGAAACACAGCGGCACGTCCTTCTCTTGAGTAAGTTAACCGCGAGGCATTTGATGCGTGACCTCTTGCCAGGTGCTTGGGCACGCATGACTCGGAAACCCGCCCGGAATTGTGTGCGGCGTCTTGCTCAGGTCCAAGCATGTCTGCGGCTGATCATCCTTCTCTTCGAACTCAGTTGCGCCACCTGCTAAAGTCTCGCTTGCTCCGTAGCGCAGCTTGGCTGTTCCAGGGTCAGGGCATCCAGCTCCTGTCGCAGTTCGCGTACTTTGTCATCGTTGCCCACGCACTGGGGCCAAGGGGTTACGGAACCTTCGTGGCCTGCACCGCGACTGTGCTCACTCTCTCCCCCTTCGGCCCCTGGGGTGCTGGCCAGGTGCTGGTGAAATACACGGCCCGTAATCGGGAGCAGCTGCCTGTTTACTTCGGAAATGCGATCCTCGTTACCGTGGTATCGGGGCTCGCGCTATCAGCAGTTTTGATCCTATTGCGCCGATTCATATTACCGCCGACCGTGCCCGCTTTGATGTTGGCCGCCGTTGCTCTGGCCGATCTCATTTGCACCCAGATCACTGCCATCTGTAGCTTGGCCTTTCTGGCCATCGATCAACCCAAAATGGCGTCCCAGGTGCTGGTCTTCTCGGCCCTACTTCGTTTCGTCGCATCTTTAGTCCTGTTGTTCACATCCACCTCGCCGGCCGTTTGGGCGTACCTGTACACCACCGCTGCTGTAATCGCCGCAGTGATCCAGATCGTGCAGGTTGCGCGGGCATCTTCGGCTCCGAAAGTGGAGATCGGTCGCATTTGGAGTTCTTTGCACGAGGGCTTCCATTTCGCCACCAGCCTCTCGGCGCAGACTATCTACAACAACATTGATAAGACAATGTTGGCCCGCCTCTGCACCGTCGAGGCCGCGGCAATCTATGCTGTAGCCTATAGGTTCGTTGATGCCGCCACCGTACCAATTCGCTCCCTCGCAGGGGCAACCTACCCAGAGTTCTTTCGCCAGGGACAAAATGGCGTTGCCGGAGCCTACCAATTTGCCCGGCGAATTCTCCGGCGATCTGTCATCTACGGCCTGTTAGCCAGCCTTGCGCTCTTCGCCGGGTCCGATCTTGTGCCCCTTGTGATGGGCCGCGAATACGCCGAGAGTGCCGACGCACTCCGATGGCTTGCCCCCTTACCCCTTATCAGGAGCATCCACGCGTTCCTCACGGACGTGCTCACCGGAGGCGATCACCAACCAGCGCGCTCTGCCACGCAACTTGGAGTAGCCGGTTTCAATATCCTGATTAACCTATGGCTGATCCGGGTATATTCCTGGCGCGGGGCCAGTTGGTCCAGCCTCGCTTCTGACGGAGCATTGGCCATCTCTCTTTACTTCGTCATTCACTGGTTCATTCGCAGGGAGAAAGCCGCTGGCGGGCTCTCCGCTGCCTCCGCGGTCAAATCCGTAACCGGATAGGTCGCCCGTTGCTGGCGCCAAGGGACCTGGATGCGCGTATTGAGACGTCGAATCTTAATCATGATACGTCCGATTCTTTTCAGCATTTTGGCGTTATTCGCTCTGTTGCCTGTTTCCGGCCACCAGCGGCCCGCTCTTGCGCCGCCCCTGGAAAGCCTTTCCGGAACGGTTCCTCCTGTCTACTTCGGGATGCACGTCCACGGTCTGCTCGAATTCACATCCTGGCCTCCCGTCCCTTTTGGCGCCATCAGGTTTTGGGACACCGGAGTCACATGGAAAGATCTTGAACCTAATAGGAACGATTGGCACCTTGGCCGCCTTGACCGCCTGGTGAACTTGGCCACCGACCATCACGTTGAGGTTCTCCTCTGCTTCGGCAAGACGCCGGCGTGGGCTGCCAGCGTCAATGCTGACGCCCAACAAAATGAACCCATAGATGCTACTCCTCCCAATCTCGACGATTGGAAAGACTTCGTCGAGAAAATCGCCTCGCGCTACAAGGGCAGAATCCAGGCCTATGAAGTCTGGAACGAGCCAAACTGGCACGGCTTCTATACGGGGAACGTTCGCACCATGGTTGAAATGACGCGCATTGCCGCTCAAACCATACACGCCATCGATCCTTCGGCCCTCGTCGTCTCCCCGAGCGTAACCTCATTTGATGGCCTGGACTGGTTTGAGAGCTTTCTCGAGCACGGCGGTGCACAATTCGTAGACGTGATTGCGTACCATCTTTACGTTACGCCGGATGCTCCTGAGCAGATTCCTGCATTGGTGGCCGAAGTCCGCTCGCGCATGAACCGGAATCACATTCATCTGCCTCTGTGGGACACCGAAACCGGCTGGGCCAATCCCAAACACTTCACGTCCTCTGATGAGGCTTCCGGTTATGTCGCTCGCTCCATCTTGCTCGCCTGGGCAGCCGGAGTCAGCCGCTTCTATTGGTATGCATGGGACGAGCACGATTGGTGCACGCTCTTGTTAACCGAAGGTCACGATTCCCGTCCTACTCCGGCTGCAAATGCGTTTCAGACCATGCAAAGTTGGATGACGGGGGCGCGGATCGACAGCTGCGCCGAGGATGACAGGCATCTGTGGACCTGCCGCTTGACTGAAGAAGGCCAAACGACCTGGATCGTCTGGAATCCTTCCGGAAAAACTCATTTCCAGCTGCCCCCCAATCCGGGGCGGAACGGCGAGTGGTCCTTTACCGATTTGAGCGGCAACACCTGGAAGCCAAAGCCTGGTGACGCCGACATTACACCCCAACCTCGTCTCCTGCGATGGACTTCTCGCTGATGCGGGGTTCGGACATGCAACCGGGGACCGGTTCTCGTTGTAACGAGACCCGACCGACGAGCGTACTTTAACCTACGAACTATACGATGAAAATTCTCAGCATACATAATCGCTATTTGCATCGCGGCGGCGAGGATGAGTCCAACAAGCTGGAGAATTCGCTTCTGCGAGATAAAGGCCATGAGGTCTTTGAGCATCTCGTCGATAACCATGATTTCGCCGGCCAATCCCTGGTTGGGATCGGCCTCCGCTCAATCTGGAACCCAACCACGTATTCAGTTACCAGAGCGTTGATCCGTGAGCATCATATCGATCTTGTCAAGGTCGATAATTTCTTTCCCCAGGTCTCCCCGGCAATCTTTTATGCCGCGAATGCCGAACGCGTCCCCACGGTCCAGAACTTGCGGAACTTCCGATTGCTTTGCCCCGGCGCTACTTTCTTTCGGGAAGGCAAAATCTGCGAAGACTGCATCTCGAAGACCGTCCCCTGGCCCTCGCTCCTGCACGGCTGCTACCGAGAATCACGATCCCAGACTTTGGCTCCTGCAGCCATGGCCTCAATCCATCGGCTCGCCGGCACCTGGCGCAACCGCGTCACCGCCTTTGTAGCCCTGAGCGACTTTGCCCGCCGCAAGTTCATCGAAGGGGGACTGCCCTCCGACCGGCTGTACGTCAAGCCTAACTTCGTCTCCGATCACGGCGTGGGCGACGGCAGTGGCGCCTATGCGCTCTTCGTCGGACGTCTGTCGCCGGAAAAAGGCGTGGACACGCTTCTGTCCGCATGGCAGCGGATCGGCAACCGTCTCAAGCTCAAAATCGTCGGTGGAGGCCCACTCGAAGCAACTGTTCGCGACCACGCCGCTACCATTCCTTCCCTTGACTATCTCGGCCCCATGCCGCTCGAGGAGACTTACGAGATCATGGGCAGGGCTGCGGCCTTAATCTTTCCTTCCACCTGTTATGAGACCTTTGGCCGTACCATCGCCGAAGCTTTTGCCAAGGGAACTCCCGTCATCGCTTCCAACATCGGAAACATAACTACCATGGTGACCCATCGCAACAATGGTCTTCACTACGATTCTGGGAGCTCCGAGTCTCTGGCCGAGCAAGTGGAGTGGATGCTCGAACATCCCGCTGAATGGCGCGCCATGCGTACAGCCGCCCGCAAGACCTATGAAGAGCTCTATACGCCCGCACGCAATTACCAGATGATGATCGATATTTTCGACCGGGTTGCTGCCGCCGGGCAGTTCCCCTCACTCCGTGAAAACGCAGTCGCCCAATTCTAGCCGGATGATTCTTGCAGAAGTGGTTCGACTGTAATGGCTGTTCTCCCAGATCGGTATCGTCCATGTCCGCCAAGCCTCTTTACATTACGACCAGTTGGGACGACGGCCATCCCCTGGATTGCAAACTCGCTGATCTGCTGGTCCAATACGGCCTGAAGGCAACATTCTACGTCCCCATTCGAAACGGCAGCAGAGAACTTCTCGACGCCGGCCAGATTCGAAGCCTCAGCGCATGCTTTGAGATTGGCGGCCACACCTTCAGCCATTGCGATCTTCGCGCCACGCCCGACCACGTCAGCCGCGACGAAATTGCGCAGAGCAAAGATGCGCTGGAACAGATCACCTCGGTATCCTGTCGCTCTTTCTGCTTTCCCAGGGGCAGGTTTCTTCGCATCCATATCGCCCAGGTCAGAGCCGCGGGCTTTACTCTCGCCCGAACCGTGGAGCTTATGTCGCTAGCCTCTCCGCGCTTGCACCAAGGCATCGGATTGATGCCGACCACGATACAGGCTGTTCCGGCGGGCATGTCCACCCATTTAAAGAACGCTGCTAAGCGCCTTCGGCCAGGCAATTTTGTGCGCTGGGCCCGCTTTCGCGGGGAAAACTGGGTGGCGACACTGGATTCCGCGCTGGCCTCGGCAGCTGACCGCGGTGGTGTCGTTCACTTGTGGGGTCACTCTTGGGAGATCGAACAGAATAGCGATTGGTCCAACCTCGAACGAGCCTTCTCTTTACTTGCGCAATACAAGGACCGTGCGTGCTTCGTTTCCAACGGGGTCGTTTGGAACCTGCTCGGTCGATCCTCGGCTGTGCCGGGCGCAGCGGACAACACCCAAGCCGTCCCTTCTCCCTCAACTCTTCCCAGTGCAGTTGCGGAACATGAAAGTTCCTCTCGCGCATAATTCGCAGCTGCCCGGCAAAGAGGATGCAGCCATTCTCAATGAAAGGCTTATTACTCCGCAATCAACACGAATTGTGCGCACGCGCACATGCGTCTGATAATTCACACCATTTCCCACCAAGGAGACAGATATGAAGAAAGTATTAGTCGCAGGCGCTGGCGGATTTATCGGCAGTCATCTCACGAGGCGCTTAAAGAACGAAGGTTTCTGGGTCCGCGGCGTCGATCTGAAATGTCCCGAGTTCAGACCAACGGCTGCCGACGAATTTATCGTCGGCGACCTGCGCAAAGTCGAAGTCGTGGCCAGTGCCGTTGAAGGTATTGAAGAGATATATCAGTTGGCCGCGGATATGGGCGGCGCGGGTTATATCTTCACAGGCGAACACGACGCCGATGTGATGCACAACTCCGGCACAATCAACCTCAATATGCTCCATGAAGGCGTGCGCGCCGGAGTACGGAAGTTCTTTTATTCTTCTTCCGCCTGCATGTATCCGGAACACAATCAGATGGACCCTGATAATCCCGTTTGCTCAGAGGATTCTGCCTATCCCGCCAACCCCGACAGTGAATACGGATGGGAGAAGTTGTTCAGCGAGCGACTCTATTTCGCATTTTCCCGGAATTACAAGGTCAAGGTCCGCGTCGCCCGGTTTCACAATATCTTCGGGCCGGAGGGAACTTGGTGCGGAGGTCGCGAAAAAGCCCCTGCCGCGCTTTGCCGAAAGGTCGCGGAAGCCAGCAACGGCGACGAGATTGAGATTTGGGGTGACGGCAAGCAGACCCGCTCATTTCTCTATATTGACGAGTGCCTCGAGGGCGTCCGCCGCCTCATGGATTCGGATTTCACAGGTCCCGTCAACATCGGCTCCGAAGAGATGGTCACCATCAATCGAATGGCTGAGATGATCATGGATATCGCCGGCAAAAATCTCTCCATTCGCCATATTGAGGCCCTCTGGGCGTGCGCGGCCGCAATTCCGATAATCGTCTTATCCGGCAAATGCTCGGCTGGGAACCGTCGCAGACTCTCCGCGACGGACTAGCCAAAACCTATCTCTGGATCGAAAACCAGGCGGAAGCCAATAAACATATTCCCGCACTTTCCACGACTTAGATCTCACGGAAAGCGAAGGCGCAGCAGAATCCATTTGGCTCAAGGTTGCATGTCCAAGCTGAAAACCAATTCGAGCATCTCTCATCCTCGCTGCGACATTCTGGGTGTCAAGGTCAGTGCGATCGACATGGATCAGGCCATCGGTCTCGCTGACGCCCATATCAGCGCTGGTAACAAAGGCTACATATGTGTTACCGGCGTCCATGGGGTTATGGAGGCTCAAAGAAACCCCGAACTGCTTGAAATCCTCAACCGCTCATTGATAACGACTCCCGACGGCATGCCCACAGTTTGGGTTGGCCGTCTTCAAGGACAGCGCAAAATGGGCCGCGTATACGGCCCCGATTTCATGCTCAATTTCTGTTCGCTGTCGATCACGCGCGGCTATCGGCATTTTTTGTACGGTGGTAATCCGGGCGTCGCCGACCAACTCACGGGGGTTCTTACGAGACGATTCCCCGGATTGCGGATCGTCGGCACCTACACACCACCCTACCGGCCACTCAACGGGGCCGAAGAACGGGAACTGCGGGAGCTGGTGCGCGCCACAAAACCCGACGTCATTTGGGTGGGACTCAGTACTCCCAAGCAGGAGCAATTCATGGCCGAGTATCTCGAACGTCTCGATACACGCCTCATGGTCGGCGTCGGCGCTGCGTTCGACATTCACACCGGCAAAGTCGCGGACGCTCCGGCCTGGGTCAAACGCTCTGGAATGCAGTGGTTACACCGGCTATGCCAGGAACCCCGCCGCCTTTGGAGACGCTACCTCATCAACAACCCGAAGTTCCTTTGGAAAATAGGGCTCCAACTTCTCGGCCTCAAAACTTTCAACGCCGACGTCTGATTGCTTTGCTCGCCGCATTTGTTCTCGCCCACAGTTAAAGGGCTCATTCGTCGGGCTGAGCCACAATGGCTCAGCAGGCGGCGCCCCATTGAGCACTGCTCATTTGGTGTTACTGTCATTGACTCGCAGGTAATCTTGAACACTCCTGGCATGATGAACTCTAATTGCGCATACCTCAAAAATATGACATTGCAGAATCAAGTTCAAAACAAGCAGTGTTGCGAGACAGCAGCCTACTTCCCCGTTCGCGAAGCGCATCTCTACACGTTTCTTCATGAAGTGGAAGATCCGATTGCCCGCGTTTTATTGGTCGGGCCACTTACTTCCGAACGTCACAACTCCTATCTGCCCTGGGTGCGCTGGGCGCGATTCCTCGCAGGAAGGCGCATTGAGGTCTTACGCTTCGACTTTCGCGGCGTTGGCGAAAGCACCGGCAAGTTTGAAGAAGTGAGCTTTGAGAATTGGAGCGAAGATGTGCGGCTTCTAGCGGGCTGGCTGGCGAATCGTCATCCGCGCGTACCGCTCCTGCTCCATGGGCTCGGCGGGGGTGGGGTTCTTGCCGGTATGGCATTTGACGCCGGCATTGGCGATGGGGTCCTGTTGTGGTCCACACCAGCAAGCGCGAACGAGGCGCTCCGGTCCACTCTGTTGCGGTGGGTGTTTCTCGATCAGGTGTTCAAATTCGGCTCCGAACAGCGGTCCGCTTCGCACTACATTGGCGAATTGGAAATGGGCAACACAATCGACGTGGATGGGTATAAATGGACCGCCAGATTATGGCGGGATTCACTGCAGTTCGCTCTTCCTGCGGCGTTATCGAACCAGGTGATTGCAGATCGAACATACGACCGACCCGTCAGAATCGTTAAGCTCGCGCGAAACGCGGCACCGTTGACTAAATATGGAGAGTGGGGATTGGATGACGTGAAGGACTTCACTTGGTTGTTCGCTCCGAATAGCGAATGGATCGAAGAGGCTTCATCTAGTTCACAAATGAGGTCCCGAACATGATAGAGGCGATAGAAGGCCGCGAGTTAATCGATCTGAGCTGCAACGGACTTCGTATTCGGTGCACTTATCATTGCCCTGCCGAAATGCGGTCATCGGAATCTCTCCTCCGGTCGACCAAGGAACGCATAGGCGTCCTCTTTCTCAACTCGCTCACAATGTCGAGAGCCGCCACTGGTGACACCTTCGTGCATTGGGCTGACTCTATTGCTCGGTGCGGCCTCCATGCTTTTCGCGTTGATCTACCCGGCCTTGGCGACTCAGAGGGTGTTGCCGGCCCCGGTGTGCACGACTTGATCAATGCCGGATGCTTTGCTTCCGAAGTTAAACTCCTGGCAAGCGAACTGGAGAATCGTTTCCGGTTGTCTGGCATTGTGGTGCTGGGTCACTGTGCCGGTGCGGTGTCCGCTGTCTATGCCGCCCCCGGCGCAAGTTTCCGCGGTTTGATCCTCTTGGATCCCTATTTCAACTTGGTCCGGGCTGAGAAACCTCTGGTGCGGCACAAGCTGAGCCGCTGGGCTCTGCTTACCTCCTTCGGTCGCTCTGCCCACAATCTCCGTGACCACATTCGCAATGTTCGTTACAGCCTGAGAGACGCATCGCTGCCCTCGGATGCAAATACTCAGCTGTTGGCACGCTGGAAACAAGTTGCAACCTCGGGTTTGCCGATACTATTGCTCAAGGCGCCGGGCTTTAAGGCAAGAGGCAGTGCGCCTCGCCTTGGCGAGTTCGACTACATCCACTACGCGCTAAAGCTCGCGGGGAGTAACCACAGAATCTGCGTGGAGTTTATAGAAGGCGCAAATCATACCTTTTCAAATAGCAATGGACGCGTCACTGTGGACAAACACATCGTGAATTGGCTATCCGCAACTTTCCCCGTCCTTGGTCTCCCGTGTAGGCCTCCCCTGGAGATTTGCGAATCGGGCCGCCTCGCAAAGCAGACATGATCCGACGGCGTAAAGATAGAATCGTGAACCCACAGTGTCATAGCGGAGGATAGACCGGAAATGGTTGACGTTAAATCCGAGATCTCATCGCAATTCGAAAAGGTGGCGCGCGAGCACGGCAAGGGGCTCGCTCCACTGACGCCCGAGCTCATTTTGGTTGACTCAGGGTTAGATTCGCTGTGCTTCGCGGTACTTATCACCCGGCTTGAAAGCTCCCTGGGGACCGACCCTTTCGATGAGAATGAAGATTTGCGTTTTCCGGTAACATTCGGCGACTTTGTTCGGCTCTATGAGAACGCGTTGAAGTAGTCCCCTCCTCAGAGCAATTCTTGAGGAAGGATAACTACCTTAGGAAGAGCATGCTGCTTTATTCATATGAACTTGTCTGCAGGTCAAAACTCGGTCGTGAATTCGCCCTTCTGCCTGTGGGACGCATTGCGCGTGTCCGAAACTGAGACGTCGTCGTTCATCTGTGACGCGGAACAGTCGATATCACGCCCTGATGTGGCGAGGGGCTCCATCCTCAATGGACGCCGGAACGAACTTCGCGGACAATGTGTGATTGTCATAACGGCCGACCAGTTAACGGCGGGAATGGCATTAATTGAATTGGATGGCATCGTCCGTCGGATCGTAGTCTACCCCAACGAATCGTCATTGGAGCATCTTCCCTTTGTGATTGAGGCCACAAATGCGGATGCGATCGTCTCAGATTTGCCGGATCTTCCGGAAATAGCGCCAGGCGTCCGTCAAATCGCTCCAACTCCCCACACCGTTGGGTTGCAAATTGGCGACGGACGCATTCAACAGCAAACGGAATGGATCACCTTCACCTCCGGTACAACGGGACGGCCGAAGCTTGCAAGCCACACACTGTCGACTCTGGTCGGGGCAATTCCTTCCGGCGTAGTTCCGGCATCGAGGACGGTCTGGAGCACGTTTTATGACATTCGCCGCTTCGGAGGCCTGCAAGTCTTTCTTCGCGCCCTGATGTCGGGAACATCTTTGGTGTTATCCAGCACTTCGGAAACTCCTGCTCAATTCCTTGTCAGAGCTGGTTCCTTTGGAGTCACGCATATTTCCGGCACGCCCTCACAATGGCGCCGCGCCCTGATGAGTGGATCGGCTAAGTCGATTACACCAACATACATTCGGCTATCGGGCGAGATAGTAGATCAAGGAATACTGGATCAGCTCCGGTCAGTGTACCCGATGGCGAAAATCGTACACGCCTTCGGATCCAATGAGGCAGGCACGGTGTTCGAGGTGCGCGATGGCCTCGCCGGATTCCCCGCAGAATTGCTCCGGGACGCGCCAAATGTCGAGATGAAAGTGGAAGCGGAAACTCTTAGAGTGCGATCCGGAATGGCTGCAATTAGATACCTGGGAACCGATGCACCTTCTCTGAAGGACGCTGGCGGATTCGTCGATACGGACGATCTGGTTGAGTTGCGAGACGGCCGATATTATTTCGTTGGCAGGCAGGATGGACGGATTAATGTGGGGGGGCTCAAGGTGTACGCCGAGGAAGTGGAGACGATCCTCAATCGCCATCCAGCCGTCCACATGTCACACGTTCGAGCGAAGAAGAACCCGGTGACTGGAGCAGTTGTGTCTGCCGCTGTGGTGTTGCGATCGCCATTGTCAACGGGATACGCTGATGAACTTTCGCTTCAGGAAAGCATTCTTCGGTTTTGCCGTGAATTCCTTCCGCCCCACAAGATACCTGCTCTGATCCAGTTTGTTCCGGCTTTGGCAATTGCTGCGTCCGGAAAAATAATCCGGAGGTCGTTCTGAAACATGCAACGCGCTCTCCCATTCGCGCCTATGGACTCTAAGATACTCAACTCGAAAGGGACGTCGGGAGTCGATTTCCCGTCCGCATTTTCATTCCACGATAACAAGAGGAGATAAACAAAATGGCATTTCCAGCGCAGCGACTCAGAAGGTTGAGAAAGAGCGAAACGATGCGGGTTCTCGTTCGCGAGAACCGTCTCTCCGCCAGTGACTTCGTTCTTCCTCTTTTTGTAGTCCCCGGCAGCAACATCAAGCGGGAAATCGACTCTTTGCCGGGAAACTACCATCTGTCGATTGACTGCCTGGTGGAAGAGGCTGCGGCAGTCTACTCCCTCGGCATACCCGCGGTGCTGCTGTTCGGCGTACCCGCCACCAAGGATGATATTGGCTCAGGCGGATATGCAGCGGATGGGCTCGTGCAGGAGGCCGTTCGCGCCTTGAAGGCAGCGGTTCCCAAGCTGCTGGTAATTACCGATGTCTGCGCCTGCGAATATGTCACCACAGGGCATTGCGGCATCATCAAAGACCGTTACCTGGACAACGACCTATCGCTCGAGCTGATTTGCAAGATCGCGCTTTCCCACGCCCAGGCAGGCAGCGACATGGTTGCGCCGGCTGCGATGCTGGATGGAGAGATAGAGGCCATGCGCAGGACGCTCGATGCCAATGGATTCTCCAATCTGCCCATTATGGGTTACTCGGCGAAGTACGCATCAAAGCTATACGACCCATTCTTCAAGCAGGGAACCCACTCGGTCGTGGCCTTCGGCGACAAGAGAACTCATCAGATGGATTTCTTCAACTCCGACGAAGCTATGCGCGAGATCGCACTGGATATCGAAGAGGGAGCCGACATTATTATGGTGAAGCCGGCCCTCTTCTACCTGGATATCGTCTACCGCGCGAAACACGAATTCAACATGCCGCTCGCGGTCTATGATGTCAGTGGCGAGTACGCCATGATTGACGCAGCCGCGCGGATGGGGCGCCTCGACAGAGATGCCGTCATGTTCGAAGCTCTCGCTGCCATGAAACGCGCTGGAGCAGATATCATCATCACCTATTTCGCAAAGCGCGCCGCCGAACTGTTGCAGCAGAACGAGAGGCGAACTGAAGATCATAAAGAGAATCATTCGGCTCCCGAGTTAGCCGTAGCGGCGGCAAGATAAAACAATCCGCCGTGTGCGATCACATAAGTGCGATCCCGCAAGATCGTTCCGCACGCGGCTGACGCCCGTTCTCTTGTTGAGCACGGCGACTGTCTTATTTACTACGTCTTAACGTAAACAACGGAATGGTTTTATTTTGGCTTAGAGTCGCGGCGGTGCTGTACGCGGGGGCGAGCATCGCGGTCTTTCCCGCCGTTCTGCAGAACAAGGAACGCTGGAAGGCTACCTGCGTCCACCTGGGCGGTCTGGCGGTATTCTTCCACTTTGTCTCGGTGGTGGAAATGCTGGCGCTGGCACACCGCTGGTTGCCGGTGGGCGTGCGCGAGGTCGAGTCGCTCCTCGGTCTCGTCGTGGCGGGTCTTTTCTTCCTGGTCTGGTGGCTCTACGGCGCCATGTCGTTTGGCGTCTTTGCGCTGCCCATCACGTTCTTCATCGTCTTTATTCCCTCGCTGGGCATGCAGAAGTACGTTTTTCCGTCCTACGGCGTTCGCATGAGCTGGCTTGTTGCTCACGTGCTTTCGCTGATGGCGGCTTATGCTGCGCTTGGATTCAGTATCCTGGCTTCCGGTCTCTACCTGATGAAGGAACGCCGCATCAAGAGCAAGCGGAAGCCGAGCGAGACGTCGTGGTGGGCGTCGATGGACTGGCTGCCGCCGCTGGACACGCTGGAGCGCATTGCCCACGCCACGCTGCTGTTCGGCTTTCCCTGCATGACGGTGGGCCTGGTGATTGGCTCGGTTCTGGTTCAGGAAACGGACCTTGGCGCGGCCTACTTCCGCGATCCCAAGATCCTGGCTTCGTTTGTGATGTGGATTTCCTACGTGCTGCTTCTGGTGTGGCGCAGCCGTTCGGGCCTGCGCGGCCGCAAGGCCGCCTATCTCTCCGGCCTGGTATTTCTGGTGATGCTGGCGGTTTGGGCGGCCAACACCTTCAGCCAGGTTCACAGGTACGGTGCCCCATGACGCTGACCGTGCTGGGCGTGAACCACAAGACCGCTCCCATCGAGCTGAGGGAGCGCATTGCCATCGGGCGTGACGAACTGCCCGAAGTGACGCGCGCGCTGGCCAGTGTTCCCGGCGTGGCGGAGTGCATGATCGTCTCCACCTGCAATCGCGTGGAGCTGATCGCGACCCTCGACTCGGACCAGACCGATCTCAGTTCGTTCCTTTGCAACCAGTTCGGACTGGATGCTTCGGTCCTCACCTCGCACATCTATCGGCACCGCGACAAGCAAGCAGTCAGCCACATTTTCCGCGTTGCCTCCAGCCTTGACTCCATGGTGGTTGGCGAGCCGCAGATCCTGGGACAGGTGAAGGAAGCCTTTTCCGTAGCGCGAGCTGCGGGCACGGTCGGGTCCGAGCTCGAGCACCTGATGCAGAGCGCATTTTCCGCGGCCAAGCGCGTGCGCACAGAGACCGAAATCGGCTCCAGTTCTGTTTCGATCGCCTCGGTCGCGGTGGATCTGGCGCGAAAAATCTTCGGCTCGCTGAACGGACGCACGGTGTTCCTGGTGGGCGCGGGCAAGATGAGCGAACTGGCTGCGCGGCACCTGGTGCAACAGGGCGCGGGAACGATTCTCGTGACCAACCGCACCATGGAGCGGGCGCGGCGCATGGCCGAGCCCTTCAACGGCCGCGTGATTCCCTTCGAGCAACTTTACGAGCACGCCGCCGAAGCCGATATCGTGATCACATCGACCGGCGCGCCGCACCATATCTTCCGCCCCGAGCATGGACGCGCCTTCCTGCACGCCCGCAAGAACCGCCCCATGTTCTTTATCGATATTGCGGTTCCGCGCGACGTGGATCCGGCGGTGAACGATACGGACGATCTCTTCGTTTACAACATCGACGACCTGCAGCAGATGGCCGTCTCCCACATTTCAGAACGAAACCGCGCAGCCGGCGGGGCCGAGGTGCTGATCGGCGCGGAAGTCGAGCGCTTCGATGGACGGCGGCGCGCGGTCAATGTGGCGCCAGCAATCGTGGCGCTCCAGCGCCAGGCAGAGGAGCTGCGGCTGACGGAACTCCGGCGGATGCAGACGCGCCTGGGACCGCTAACGCCGGAGCAGACCGCTGCCGTCGAAGCGCTCACTCGAGGAATCGTGAACAAATTTCTTCATCCGCCGATGCAGGCGTTGAAACAGGCCGCCCGCGAGAACAACGCCGCGCGGGTGGACGCAGTGTGCCAAGCGTGGTCGCTGCCATCCGTTTCCGCAGGTCCGGAGCCGGTGCCCAGTCCCGCGCCGGCCCAACCTGCAAAGGAGACCATGTTGCGGATCTGATGTGGGTAACTGCTATTTCCTGATGTCGAAAGCCGGAACCGCAAGGTTCCGGCTTTGCTGTCTTTGGCTTGTTGCAAAAAAAACGGCGATGTCGAATGGATTCATCGAATTACGCCCTAAAAGTGCACTAAATTCTGCTCCGGGCCCATCCGGGAGTGGCGAGATCGCTGGAAATGAAAGGCCTGGCAAAGAGGATCCTCAGCCGGGGCGCATTTTTCTGATACTGAAACCATTATACTACCAAAAATATCTAATACTTATGATTCAGTAAAAAACTTGTTCTCTATTTATGTCAATTGATTACGCCGTTTTCAACAGGAAGTTATGCTTGACTCTGGTCCGGGCCGGGTCCAAGGCTCAGGCTCCACCCCATCCTGAAAACCGCCTGATTCCATTATCCCCAATGAATAGATCTTGAAATCGGGGTAGGGTTGGGGTATGGTGTCAACTAACCAGTTAGTTTAACTAACTGGTTAGTAGGAACAATGAGCGCCAGCGACAAAAACACGGCGAATGCGGCGGTTGCCGGCACTACGGAGACGGCGGGCACGGACAAGAGATCGGAGACGCGCAAGCGGATCCTCGAGGTGGCGCTGAAGGAGTTTGCCGCAGAGGGTCTGGCGGGAGCCCGGACGGATCGGATTGCCGATGCGGCGGGCGTGAACAAGGCGATGCTTTACTACCACTTCGAGAGCAAGGAAAAGCTGTACGAGGCGGCGGTGGAGATGAGCGCGGCGCAGATCCGGGACAGCTCGCTGGCGGTGCTTTTCAACGAGTCGGCAACGCCGGGCGAGAAGCTGCTGCGGACTGCGCTAAACCATTTTGACCGAATCCTGGCGCAGCAGGAGTTTCAGAGCCTGATGCAGCAGGAGATGATGCGGCTGCACAAGGGAGAGTCGAATACGGCGGAGACGATCGTGAAGAAGGTGTTTGTGCCAGTGATCACGATCTACCAGGCGCTGGTGCGGGAGGGTGTGGCCTCCGGCGAGCTGATTCCGGTGGACTGGCTGCAGATGCACCTGGCGAGCCTGGGAGCCAACGTCTTTTATTTTCTGAGCGCGCCGGTGTGGCGGATCATCCTCGACCGCGATCCGCTGGAGCGCGAGGAACTGGTGGCGCGGCGATGGAGCTTGCTGGAGTTTCTGGGGCATGCGATCTTCCGGGACCGGGAGCATGGGTTGGAGCTGGTGTCGAAGATTTTCGCCGATACGCCGATGCCGGGGGTTCCTGAAGGAGGGGTTTGTCTGGGCGGAGGGAAGGGAACAGGGAGTAGGGAATAGGCAGTAGGGACACGGATGTTCGAGAAGCGGATTCCCTTCGGGAATGACAGGAAGAAAAGCAGGAACAAGGACATAAGCAATTCAGAGAACGACGAGGACACAAAAGTGAACGCTAGAAATCGCGTTTTTATGATTTTGGGGCTTCTTCTGGTGGGGTCGCTGATCTGGTATTTCGTGACGGCGCGGCCCGCGCCCGATCTGCACCTGATTGGGACGGTGGACGCGAACGAGGTGGAAGTGAGTTCGAAGATACCGGGACGGGTGCAGCAACTGCTGGTCGAAGAGGGCGACCAGGTGCAGGCGGGACAACTGATCGCGGTGATCGAGAGCCAGGACCTGGCGGCCGCGGAGGCCGCGGCCCGGGCCAACGTTGCCAGCCAGCAGCAGAAGCTGAATGAGACCGAGGACACAGAGCGGCAGACGAAGGGCGAGGTATCGAGCGCGGCTCTGAGCTCAGAAGCGCAGGTATACGCGGCGCAGGCGGCGCTGGACCAGGCGCAGGCGAACCTGGAGAAGCAGAAAGCGGATACGACGCGCACGGTAGCGCTGGCCAAGCAGGGAATCATGAGCGACCAGTCGCGCGACGAGGCGGTGGCAAGCCTGGAGGCGGACCAGGCAGCGGTGGAGTCGGCCCGGCATAATGTGGCGGCGGCACAGGCGGCTTTTCAGCAGGCGCGGGCGCACGAGTTGCAGGCTGCGGCCGCGGCCAAGACGGTGGCCTCCACGCGCGATGCGGTGACGAATGCGCATTTTCTGGCGCAGCAGGCCGCGGTGGAAGAGGGCTACGCGAAGGTGTATGCGCCGGTGACGGGCAAGGTGGAAGTGTGGGCGGCGCGGCAGGGCGAGGTGGTGAGCGCGGGACAGCCGATTGTGACCATCATGGACCTGAGCCAGACGTGGGTGTACGCGCCGCTTCCGGAGACGCAGGCAGACGCGGTGAAACTTGGCGACCTGTTGCGCGTGGCGATGCCGAGCGGCGACACGGTTGAGGGCAAGGTGATAGCGAAGGCCGCCGAGGCGGACTTCGCCACGCAGCGCGACATCAACGGCGGACGCAAGCGCGACATCAAGACGGTGCAGATCAAGCTGCTGATCCCCAACCCGGGCGAGGAGTTTGTGCCGGGGATGACGGCGAACGTGTACCTCCCCAAATCAAACCTGGAGCGGCGGGAGATGTCGAAGCAATGAGCGCTGCGCTGAGGAAACACGGTAAGGCGGCTGAGGGCGCGCCGATGGAACATCCCGCGGCGATCCGGGTGGAGAACATCCTCAAGCGGTTCGGCACATTCGAAGCGGTGAAGGGGATCTCGTTTGAAGTGAAGGATGGGGAGATCTTTGGACTGCTGGGACCGAACGGGGCGGGGAAGAGCACGCTGATCCGCATGATGACAACGCTGATGCCGGTAACTTCAGGGCGTGCGCTGGTGGGTGGGCACGACGTGGAGAAGGAAGCAAACGCGGTGCGGAACATGATCGGAGTGATTCCGCAAGCGATGACCAGCGATCCGGACCTGACGTTGTGGGAGAACCTGAGTATTTACGCGAAGCTGTATAGCGTGCCCAAGGAGCAGCGAGAGAAGAACATCGCCGAGGTGCTGGAGGCGGTGGACCTGACCAAGTGGAAAGACGCGCAGACCAAGACGCTGAGCGGCGGCATGCGGCGGCGGCTGGAGATAGCGCGGGGACTGGTGCACAACCCGAAGATTTTTTTCCTGGACGAGCCGACGACGGGACTGGACCCGGTAAGCCGCATTGCGGTGTGGGAGATGCTGAACAATCTGAAGAAGACGCGCAACCTGACCATTCTGCTGACCACGCACTACATGGAAGAGGCGGACCGGCTGTGCGACCGCATTGCGATTGTGGATCATGGCAAGCTGGTGGCGCTGGACACTCCAATCGGCCTGAAGCAGAGCGTGCCGGGGTCGAACGTGGTGGAGGTGCAGTTCAACCGCGAGGACGAAGAGTGGCAGAAGCGGCTGCAGGCGCTGCCGAATGTGACCGAGGTGCAGTCGCAGTCGGTGGGTATGTACCGTGTGCTGACCTCCAATGGGCCGCAGACCACGACCCAAGTGGTGGAGATGGCATCGCGAATGGGCGAGCAGTTGACTTCACTGAGCGTGCAAAACACGTCTCTGGACGATGTTTTTGTGCACTACACGGGACGGCAGTTGCGGGATGAGCAGGTGAAGGCGGTGTTCACGATGCCGCCGCGGCCGGGGGCGAACGCATGAACCGGTTCTGGGCGATTGTAGAACGAGAGATGCGGAAGTTTTTCCGTTCTCCGGTGCTGATGATCATGAGCATGATGCTGCCGATTGTGCAGTTGCTGGTGTTGGGGCACGCGTACGGCGGGCACATTGTGGGCGCCAAGGTTGCGGTGGTGAACGAAGATCATGGGCCGCAGTCGGTGAAAGTGCAGGAGGCATTCGACGCGGTGGCGGCGAACATCGCGACGTTCACCGCGATCCCGTATACGGATGAGCAGACGGCCAAGCGCGACGTGCGCGAGGGCAAGGTGGACGCGGCGATAATCATTCCGCCGCAATACTCGCGGCGGGTGTACGCCGGGGATGCGCCGCGGATCGGGCTGGTGGTGGACAACACCGACCAGATCATGAGCGGCAGCATCGAGAGCGAGATGCAATCGCTGGTGGACGCGCTGAACCAGCCGGTGATTCCGAAGCGCATTGTGACCGATATTGCGCTCGAGATCGTGGAGCTGTATCCCTATGCGGAGTACATGAAGTACCTGCTGGCGGGAACGATTGCGCTGGCGATGTACATCAGCGTGATGATCGGCGGCGGCATGCTCTACATCGACGACAAGGCGAGAGGCGTGCACGAGGGGTACCTGGTGACGCCGATCTCGAAGCTCGAACTGGTGATGGGGATGAACGCGGCGGGGGCGATCAAGGCCGTGCTGGCCGGGATTTCGCTGACCCTGATCGGCTCGCTGATGGCGGGGCTGGGCGTAATTTTCAATCCGATGGCGGATCTCTACCTGCTGCTGCTGATCGTGGGCGCGTCGATTGCGTTCAACGGGATGATGTTTCTGATGATGGTGCGGGTGGACGATCCGTTGGTGCCGAGGGCGATGTTCGGGGTTCTGAACACGCTGTTGTTTTTCCCCTCGGGCGCCATCTCGCCGATTTCGGCGTTTCCGCCCTGGCTGCGGGCGATCACGGTGGTGGACCCGTTCACCTACATCGTGCACGGCTTCAAGTCGATTTTGCTGAAGGACGGCGGGTTTGTTTCGATCGAGGGCGATCTCCTCTTCCTATTCGCATTCGGGCTGGGCACACTGCTGCTGGCTACGCCGCTGTTCAAGAGGACGCTGTAGAGACAGCCGTCAGCCCTCAGCTGTCAGCTCCGATGCTGGCACCGAAGGGCTCCGAGCTGAAGGCTGACGGCTGAAGGCTGAAAGCTGATTTTGGGGTTTCCGGCGCACTTGTTCCGGAATGCAAAAGAGGCGGTCCATTCCTTGTGGGAGGATGGGCCGCCTTTTTGCGTGAGGCAGGGACCAAGGGAACGAAGGAACAAGGGACGGCGAGCCACAACGATCCGCTACAATCGACTGCATCCCAGGCTTCCCGAAGAGGCTTATGCCCATGAGTTGCAAACGATCTGCAATCGCCCTGGCGGCGTGGAGCGCCGTTGGCGTTTCCTTTGCTGCGATGTGCGCTGCGCAACAGCCGCAGTATCCCGATTACCCGAGCGAAACCCCGCAGCATTTGCAGCCGGCGACGGCGAGCTTCGACTATACCCTGCGCGAGGCCATGATCCCGATGCGCGACGGGGTGAAGCTGCACGTGGTGATCCTGGTTCCGAAGGGTGCGCACGATGCGGCGATTCTGCTGACGCGGACGCCATACAGCGCCGATGTGCAAACGAGCCACGCGGCGAGCCCGCATCTGGAGCCGGTGCTGTGGGGCTACGACAACCCCGCGGACGTGATTGTGGACGGCGGATACATTCGCGCGATCGAAGATATCCGCGGCAAGTACGAGTCGGAAGGCGATTATGTGATGAACCGGCCCATCCACGGGCCGCAGAATCCGACGCCGGTGGACGAGTCGACCGACACATACGACACTATCGACTGGCTGGTGAAGAACATTCCGGAGACGAACGGGAAGGTGGGAATTCTCGGGATCAGCTACGACGGGTTTCTGCCGCTTATGGCGCTGGTGCATCCGCACCCGGCATTGAAGGTGGCCGCACCGATGAACCCGATGGTGGACGGATGGATGGGCGACGACTGGTTCCACAATGGGGCGTTCCGCGAGCAGAACATGCCCTACATCTACGAGCAGGAAGCGACGCGCGCGAACTCGGAGCACTGGTGGAGCGGGAACTTCGACGACTACGACCTTTATATGAGGGCGGGGTCGGCGGGCGAGCTGGGGCGGCAGCACGGCCTGGAGCAGGTAGGGTTCTGGAAGAAGATTCTCAATCACCCAAGCTATGACTCGTTCTGGAGCGAGCAGGCGGTGGACAAGGTGCTGGCGGAGGACTTCAAACAGGAGGGGATCAAGGTTCCGTTCATGCTGGTGGCGGGTCTCTGGGACCAGGAGGATATCTATGGACCCACGGCGGTCTACAAGGCGACCAAGCCGCTGGATAAAGATGGTGACAAGGTGTTTATCACCTATGGGCCCTGGTATCACGGTCAGCAGATTTCGAATGGATCGTCGCTTGGGGCAATCCAATTCGGCAGCGATACGGCGGCGTGGTGGCGAAAGAACGTGCTGGCGCCATTTCTGGCGCATTACCTGAAGGACGGCGCGCCGGCGATGGACGTGGCGCCTGTAACGGCGTATGAGACGGGGGAAAACCGCTGGCAGAAGCTGGATAACTGGCCGGTGGCGCCTAAGATGAAGCCGCTGTATTTGGAGGCGGGGTTCAAGTTGAGCTTTGTTCAAAGCGGAGCGGGCGAGGCTGGCAAAGACTACGACGAGTATGTTTCGGATCCGGCGAAGCCAGTGCCGTTCCGGGCGCGGCCCAACCAGCCGACGGGATACGACCCGCCGGCTAATACCTGGGAGTACTGGCTGGTGGACGACCAGCGCGAGGATTCGGGGCGGACGGATGTGCTGACTTATGCGAGCGACGTGCTGACCGAGCCGATCCACATTCGCGGGCAAGCGATTGCGAACCTGGTGGCCTCGACCAGCGGCACGGACTCGGACTGGGTGGTGAAGCTGATCGACGTGTACCCGGACCAGGTGGCGGACCAACCGGAGATGGGCGGGTACCAGTTGGCGGTGGCGATGGACATCTTCCGCGGGCGGTATCGGGAGAGCTTTGCGGAGCCCAAGGCAATTGAGCCGGGCAAGCCGCTGACCTATCGGTTTGCGCTGCCGCCGGCGAATCATGTGTTTCTGCCTGGGCATCGGATCATGGTGCAGGTGCAGTCGAGCTGGTTCCCGCTGTACGATCGGAACCCGCAGACATTTGTGCCGAATATCTTCTGGGCCAAGCCCGAGGATTACGTGAAGGTGACCCAGCGGGTGTATCACGCTGCGGGCGAGGCGAGCGCTGTGGAACTGCCGGTGGTGGAGGAGAAGTAGGTTTGCGAATCTGCGGGGCTATCGGGCGACCGCGGATTGAAGGATTTGATAGGTAAGGCTTTCGTCCTTTCCCTTTGGACTGACGGCAGAGACTTCAACACCTTTGTTTGTAAAGTGAGCGCTGAAAACGTCGCCCACACGCAAAGGAACGCATTTTGACCAGCGCCAAGCCCTGTCGCACCCGATGATGTAGGAGTTCCCGTTCGAAGCCTCGACAAACATGACGTTGAGAATGTGTGGCCACCTTATGGTCGTGTCATACGAATTGCAACTCATCTGTTGGTTAAAGCTCGTATTGGCTTGCCCGTACGCGGAGTTCCCGAAGGCTGTCGCAGAAACGGTTGTGTTCGAGCCGCCAACGATGCTGCAAGTTGTCGAGGCACCCCCGTTGAATTCTTGGGTGTAAGGCACGGATTTCTCTTGAAGCACCCTAAATGACAGTCCGGTGGGCCCGGCAGCGAGGCTAGGACTGTTGGCGCTTGTTGGCCTGCTGGAAGGTGGAGGGCTGAATTCTGGTTTAGTGAATAGGGAGGCGTCGATTGAGGGGTTGATCTCGTATTGTCTCACGGTTATTTCCGTTCTCTCTTCTCCTGACGTCCTTATGAGATGAAATGGAAGTTGGATGCCTTCTACGCTGCGATAGTCAGAATAATTCACCTGCTGTTTTGGTAGGGGACTCTCGGTCCGAACTGAAAGAATACTGCCCTCGGGGCCGATGAGCCAAACTGCCTTGGCGTGGCTCACAATGTGGGTGATTCGAATTTGGTTGCAGCTAATCCCTTCTGGGCCTTGCACTTCGCACGCAAATTCGACATCGAAATCGTAGGGCTGCTGAGCCACATAGAGGGGGTCGATCCGAAGGAATTGCAGCGTGTCGACCACGTTGACCCACGGCATTTCCGACGTGGCCTCCCCTTTAGTTACATACCCGAAGTCCGGAGTGGCCACTGTTGTCTCGCTGCGTCCATCCATCGTGTCGACGACGGCCATCTTTTCAGGAAGAATCCTTGTGGTCTCCCTACTGAACCGCGTGTCGCTTCCCTGTGAAGTTCGCACGACCTCGGCTTGTCGACGTATAGATTTCACTTGCCGAATCAGGTTCTCGGCGCCGATCGAATTAAGCGCCTGCTCGAAGAGAGCCTGTGCGTCTTTGCGCACGGCGGAGGTGACGCTTGTGTTCGCCGGAGGCTGCTGAGCCAACCGTACTCCCGGCTGGGCGGTTGCTGCCTTTTGAGGGGCATCCAACATTGCCCTCAGTACCTTATCGGAGAGGCCGGCCTTCTTCATCGCGATGAGAGCCTGCGGTGATGTTTCGAAGCTTGTCGGTCCCCGCTGAATTGACAGAATGATCGTGTCTTCGCTGATGCCAGCTTTGGCCATGCTGATGACATCCGCATTGCTCACCACTGGCTCGTTGGTTTGGCACATTGCAGTTAGGCACGAAGTAGCCAGAACGAGAATTGCGGTCTTGCGAAGCATGGTGTTGCACCTGATTTTTCTTTTCGGGGAGTTGCAACTTATCCCACGGAATTATCTCTGAAATTGTTGTGACTTGCACTTACAAAAGGTTGAGCAGGAATCAGACTGTCTACACTTTGGTGCTTTCCGAGTTCCGGCATGAGGTGCGGGCGCGCTTCGCGCGCATGATTCTGCGCTAGAGGCTTAGCACTGCGCGCTGGGCCGCGAAGATCTCCTTCAATCCTGACTCGGCCAGATCGATCAGCGCGTTGAGCTGGGTGCGGGAGTAGCTGCCGCGCTCCGCCGTGGCCTGGGTTTCGATCAGGCCCCCGTCGGCAGTCATCACCACGTTCATGTCCACCTCCGCCTGCGAGTCCTCTTCGTAACAGAGGTCGAGGAGTGCGGTTCCGTCCACGACGCCGACGGAGGTGGCGGCGACAAGCTTGCGCATAGGAGAGGTTTTCAGGGTGCCGGCCTTGACCAGCGCATCGAGGGCGATATGGAGAGCCACGGCGGCGCCGGTGATGGCGGCGGTGCGTGTGCCTCCGTCGGCCTGGATTACATCGCAATCGAGGATGACGGTGCGCTCGCCCAGGGCGGTCCTGTCGACCACGGAGCGGAGGCTGCGGCCGATCAGGCGCTGGATTTCATGGGTGCGGCCGCCGATTTTGCCTTTTTCGCTCTCGCGCGGGGTGCGGGTGACGGTGGAGCGGGGGAGCATGGAGTACTCGGCTGTGACCCAGCCGCGGCCGGAATTGCGCATCCAGGCGGGGACGCCGGGCTCGATGGTGGCGTTGCATAGCACGCGGGTGTTTCCCAGGGAGACGAGGACGGAGCCTTCGGCGGTGTGGACGAAGCCGGGAGCAAGGGTAAGCGGGCGAAGCTGGTGGGGGGCGCGCGCGCCGGGACGGAAGAAGGAAGACATAGGGAAATTGTAGGGCTTGGAATCCGTTACGGGATTGGCTTGGGGGGTGATTCCCGAAGTGGGAATACCCGAGTTTGGAATGCCGAAGCGGGAATCAGCGATAAGTGGTTGAAAACAAGAGGGAAAGCGATTTGAGCAAATGGATTTGGTGTCAAAACGGGAATTTCGGGCAGGGAGTCGTGGGACAGTTAGGCTGCCGAATCGGGAACATAAGGCTTTTCTTAAGAACCACTTAGGGACGCTGTTTCGGTTTGGCACACGGCGTGTATTAGAAGGAGACAGTCCGGAGCAAGATGGGCCGGTTTGGAACCAGGGCGATCCGGGTAGAGCAGGGAAGACGAGGATGCCCGGCGCCATTGGGGGAGAGAGGTTGAACGACATGCAAGGTGCAGAGACAAGGACATTTTCGGGCGAGGCGGAGCGGAGACGGGTTCAGGCGGTGGTAGAGACGCTCGCCCGCACGCGCCAGCCGGGATACACGGCGGCAGAAGTGGCTCACGATGCGCGCAACATGGTGACGGCGCTGGAGCTTTACTGCGATCTTCTGGCGGAACCGGGCGTTCTGACGGAGGGTTCGCTGCACTATGCCAGCGAGTTGAAACTGGTGGCCTCGGCGAGCCGGAGGCTGGTGGAAAAGCTGATGCTGCTGGACGGAAGGGAGAGCACGGTGGCGAACGAACCGCATGAGCTTGCCCGCCGGCAACAGGCCTTAGCTGTCCGAGCGGTGAATGCGCCGGTCGAGGCCCGCCCCGGCGATCCCATACGAGACCTGGCGCGGGAGATCGAGGCCAACCGGAACTTGCTGGACGCCATGGCAGGCATGGCGATTACGGTCAAGGTTCGGACGGAGGGCGGAGCGCGTCCGGTTCGCCTGACCGCGGAAGACCTGACCCGGGTTCTGGTGAACCTGGTGAAGAACGCCACCGAAGCCATGCGCCGGTCAGGACGGATTGACATCACCCTGCGGGAACACGAGGAGGGGGAGACGGGCCGGGCAGTGCTGGTGCTGAGCATTGACGATACCGGGCCTGGCATCCGCGAAGGCCTTCTGGAGCAAGTATTTGCGCCCGGTTTTACGACCCATTTGACGGGATCGGGAGAGGAACTCGATAACGGGTGGCCGGCGGCGCACCGAGGACTTGGGCTGTCGATCACGCGATCCATTGTGGAAGCAGCCGGGGGGGGCGTCCGCGCGGAGAATCGCGCCGAGGGTGGAACTCGGATTGTGATTGAACTACCGGCGCAACGGCAGTGAGCCAGGACACGGAATTGCGAGGGGGAAAGATGAATACAATGCCGGCAGCGATCTTTGACGAGAAGACTATGGAGATTCTCAGCCACGGAGGGGAGCCTTCGGCTCCGTTGCACGTACTCGTATTGGATACGGATCCGGCGGTGCGCTCGGCGTGCGCGGAGATCGCCTCCAGCCTTGGATACGTGGTGGAGGCGACGGGCGATATGGGCCAGGCGCGGAGCCTGATGCGCGGCCATGCGGCTGACATTGTGCTGGTGAACCTTCCTAACGGGAACGGGCACGGGCTGGAACTGGTCTCCGAAGTGAAGCTGCTCTACCCCCAGACCGCTTTGATTGCAATGACGGTGTCGATGTCGGTGGCGTCGGCGGTTGAGGCCATGCGCTGCGGCGCCGCGGACTACTTGATCAAGCCGTTTGCCATGGACGAACTTTCGAGCGTGCTGGACCGCGCGGCGGCCACTCTGCTGACCGATACGGCCACGCGCCAGCTGCGGGAACGGCTGAGGCTCTCCCAGGGGCTGGGCGCCATGATCGGCCGCTCCGGTGAAATGGAGAAGCTCTACCGTATTCTCTCCAAGGTGGCGCAGAGTACGCACCCGGTTTTGATCCTGGGCGAGAGCGGGACCGGCAAGGAGCTGGTGGCGCGGAACATCCACGCTTACGGGCCCAACCCGCAAAAGCCGTTCCTGCCCGTTGATTGTGGATCGCTGGTGCCCACCTTGATTGAGAGCGAGCTCTTCGGCTACGTGAAGGGCGCGTTCACCGGCGCAAACCGTTCGAAAGACGGGCTGCTGGTCTCAGCCGAGGGCGGAACCGTGTTCCTGGACGAGATCGGAGAGCTCTCGCTGGATTTGCAGGCCAAGCTGCTGCGCACCCTCCAGGAACGGGAGGTGCGGCCCGTAGGTGCAACCCATCGGGTGCCGATCCGGGCGCGCATTGTGGCCGCGACCAACCGCAACCTGGCCGAGATGGTGGAGTGCGGCCAATTCCGCAAGGATCTCTATTACCGGCTGAACGTGGTGAACCTGAGGCTGCCTCCTCTGCGCGACCGTAAGGAAGATATACCGCCTCTGGCCGCGCACTTCCTGGATCGCATCAGCCGGGATAACGGGCGGCAGTTCACCCTGAGCGACGAGGTTTTGCGCACCATGATGCGGTACGATTGGCCGGGCAACGTGAGGGAGCTCGAAAACTCAATCGAACGCGCATGCGCCATGTCCTCAGGCCCAGTGCTGCACCTGGGCGATCTGCCCACGCAGTTGCAGAACCATGGACTGGAAGCGCGGCGCATGGCAGCGGGTCCAGGCCGGCAGGCGGAGAATCCGGCGGGGGCCGCGGTGATGACGCTGGCGGAGATGGAAAAGGATGCGATTCTTACCACCATCCGCACGCTCCACGGAGACAAGCTCCAGGCGGCAAAACTCCTCGGCATCGGCAAAACCACCCTCTACCGCAAACTAAAGGAATATGGGATCGACGATCCCACGCAGGAGTAGGGATCGGTGGTCAGTGGTGCGTGAGGAATGATCGGCGATCGCGAACATCGGGGGATCGCTGGCACGCTGAACCCTGACACCTGAATCTGAACTGGAACCCTGACCACTGAGCATTGCTGCACTGGAGACGGAGATGAGCATTCTGATTGTGACGGGAATCGAAGGTGCGCGGAATTGCGCCGACGTGGTGGCCAAGCAGCTGGGGATGGATGTGGAGACCGCCGAAGGACGCAAGGGCGCCCTGGCTGCTCTGCGGCAGAAGGAGTTCGCCGCCGTGGTGATTGACGAAACCATTGCGGAGTGCGACCCGGCGGCAGCGGAGACTATCTGGGAGCGCGCGGGGCTGGCCATACCGATCCAGGTGAACTTTGCCCTGTCCGGAACCGCGCGTCTGATTCGGGACATCCGCGCCGCGCTGAACCGCCGGGAGCGCGAGCAGTCGCTGGCGCGCAAAGCCGCGGCTGTGGCTATCGAGACCGAGCTGAAGTCCACTGTGGCCGGCCTGCTGCTGCAGTCGGAGCTGGCGCTATCCGGCAGCGACGCGAATTCTCCCCTTTCGGAGCGGTTGCGGATCATGGCCGATCTTGCCGGCAATCTCCGCCGCCAATTAGCCGCGCCGATAGGGACACGCGGCGAATAAGAAGTGTGATTTCCCATACCGGTGATATCCGGGGTCTTTGCGCAACACTCCTTTGCCGGGGCTCTGGCAACTCAGGCCCCGGCGTTTTTTTGTCGCGAACGGAGGACGGAGGGGAACGCTGAAAAGGCGGCAGGGAGACAGACCAGGGACTAAATAAACATCGGCAGGGGCTACGGAGTTTTCGTTCCCGCTTGTCCATGGACAAAGTCCCTTCGCTGGGCTCCAGTATTCTGGTTCCGCGGTTTGCCGAGCCGCAAGGCAAACTGCGGAGGGGCCATGAAGAGATTTCTGCCGTTGCTTCTACTGTCTGGCGCGGTCTATTTTGGTTTTGCGCAATCGATCTATACTGCTCGTCTGGAAGACCCAAAGGCCGTATACCTGGATGCGCCGGAATTTGGCGCACGTCCCGACGGCAGCGCCGATTCCTCGGTTGCGCTTCAGGACGCCATTGACAAAGCAGAAGGTCACCACCGCGAAGGTATCGTGTTTGTGCCCGAGGGCCGCTATCGCCTCGACCATACGGTCTACATCTGGCCCGGTGTGCGCGTCATCGGCTATGGCGCAAAACGCCCAGTGTTCTTTCTCGCGCCCAGCATGCCAGGCTTCCAGACCGGCATGGGCGTCATGGTCATGTTTGCGGGCTTCCGTCCCGGCGAAGGAATGTTCCGCAACTTCCGGGTGCCGTTTCCGCCGCCGGGGCAGGTTCCGCCGAACGACAAGATCGCCGACGCGAACCCGAACACGTTCTACTCGGCGATGAGCAACATAGATTTCGAGATCGGCGATGGCAACCCCGCGGCCGTGGCGGTCCGATTCCACGTGGCGCAGCACTCGTTGCTCAGCCATATCGACTTCCGAATCGGCTCCGGACTTGCCGGCATTTATATGGTCGGCAACGAAGCCGAAGACCTGCACTTTCACGGCGGCCGATACGGAGTCCTCACGGAGAAGACCTCGCCGGCGTGGCAGTTCACGCTGCTTGACTCCACCTTCGACGGCCAGCGCGAGGCCGCGATCCGCGAGCATGAGGCGCAACTCACACTGGCGCACGTTACCTTTCGCGACGTGCCCACTGCCATCGACATTGACCAGGGCTATCCGGACGAGCTCTGGGTAACGGAGTGCCGCTTCGAGCACATTGCGCACGCTGCCGTCGTGATCAGCGACGAACACAGCCCGCTCACCGAAATCGGATTCGAGAACGACGTATTCCGCGATGTGCCGACGTTTGCACATTATCGCGAGTCGGGCCGGTCAGTGGCCGCGCCGGGGACAATTTATCGTGTAAGCGAATTCGATTTCGGACTTATTATTCCCGCCGAAGGCCAGATGGGCAAGATTGGCGAGATCTGGAAAGCCGAGTCGCTGCTTGTGATGCCGCCCGATCTTCCTCCCGCGATTCGTGCGCTTCCGCCCATCACCGATTGGGTCAACGTACACACCCTGGGCATCAAGGGCGATGGTGAGACCGACAACACCGCGGCTATCCAGGCCGCGATCGCCGCGCATCGCGTGCTCTATTTTCCTAGTGGCCACTACGTTGTCCGCGACACGCTCGCGCTCAAGAAGGATACGGTCCTCATCGGGCTGCATCCGACGCTGACGCAGATTGACCTGCTGGATTCGACACCGGGGTACCAAGGAGTGGGCGTGCCCAAGGCTCTGATTGAGGCTCCGCCCGGCGGCGACAACATTCTCTCCGGATTCGGCGTATTCACCGGTGGAATCAACCCGCGCGCGACGGGAGTGCTGTGGAAAGCCGGCGAGCATTCGCTTATCGACGACGTGCGTTTTCTCGGCGGACACGGCAGCGGCACCAACCCCTACAACAACAACCACACCGCCGATTCGGATTTGCGCAAGAGATGGGACTCGCAGTATCCGAGCCTCTGGATCGCCGATGGCGGCGGCGGCACGTTTGCCGACATCTGGACGCCCAACACGTTTGCGCAGGCCGGATTCATGGTCTCCAATACCTCCACACCAGGCCACGTCTACGAGCTTTCCAACGAGCATCACGTTCGCAACGAGATCGTCTTTGACCACGCCGCCAACTGGTGGGTGAACGCGCCGCAGACCGAAGAGGAAGCCGGCGAAAGTCCAGAGTCCCTGTCGCTGGAACTCGACTTCTCGCACAACATCACTATCGCCAATTACCACGGTTACCGCGTGACCCGTTCACGCGCTCCATTTCCCGCCGCTGTGCGCCTGTATCAGTCGAGCGATATTCACTTCCGCAACGTGCACGTGAACGCCGAAAGCGGCTACGGCATCTGCGACGAGAACGGCTGCGGCACTTTTCTGCGGCTGAGCAAGTTTCCCTACGAAAACTCCATCGAAGACATGACCCATCACCTGGAGGTTCGTGAGCGCGAGTTCGCGGTGCTTGACATCGCGGAGAACCTGGCGCAGCCGCCCGCACCCGATGCGGGCGCTGTCCTCGCGTCCGGCGCCCGCGTGTGGAAGCTTGAAGATGGCTTTTTCTCCATCTCCGGCGCTGCGATCGACGCCGATGGCAAGCTCTACTTCGTCGATCACCACTTCCAGCGCATCTACGCGTGGTCGCCGAAGCAGGGTCTGACCATCGTTCGCGATAACCCGCTCGATCCAGTCAATCTTGCCTTCGACAAGTCCGGCAACCTGATGGTACTTTCCTCTGCCGGGCCGGAAAGCACGGTCTACACCTTCAAACCCGACACGTCCGCCGAAGAGCTAACCGTCCTCGAGCCGCAATCCGGAAGTACACACCCTCACGCGACTTTCATTTTCCCGGCGAATTACTGGAACAACGGCGAGTTCAAGGACCAGCTGGAATTCAGCACCATGCGATTCACGACGCTCGGCGAAATGTTCGCGGCCGACGTGACTGCGCCCAAACCGCGCGCGTACGTCTCGCCCGACGGCAGCGCCGTTCTGCCCGCAGGCCGTGTCTTCCAGCAGGGGCCCGCCAGCGACACCTCTGGCTGGCGTTTCAGCGACAACCTCGACACCTATGGGTTTCTGGAAGCAAAGCCAGGCCAGCACGTCTTTGTCAGCAGCGAGTCCGAAGACATCACGTACAGCGCCACCGTTTACACCGACGGCACGCTCGCCGATCTCAAGCCTTTTGTGTACCGCGGCGGCGAAAGCGTAGCCACCGATCCTGAGGGCAATGTCTACGTTGCCAACGGCCAGATATTCGTCTATTCGCCGGGAGGAGAGCAGATCGCCGAGATCGACGTCCCCGAGCGCCCGCTGCAACTTATCTTCGGCGGCGAGGATCGCAAAACGCTTTTCATCCTGGCACATCACGCGCTTTTTGAAGCAAAAGTCCGCTGACGGAGCGGGTAGAAGAGTGAAGGAGTGAAAGAGTGAGTCAATGAGTCGACGAGCTCATCCCTTCACTTTTTCACGCTTTCACTGTCTTTCCTTCTTGACCTGTCTATCACTATAGGGTTCACAGTGGAGATGGACGATGATTACGGTAAGCCAACTCGCCCGGCGCTGCGGCATGAGCCGCACCGCGCTTTTGTACTACGAATCGATCGGTTTGATGCCCCCGCCCGCGCGCACGGGTGGAAACTATCGCGCTTATGCGCAAGCCGATCTGGACCGCCTGCTCCAGATCCGCGCCTACCGGAACGCAGGCCTCAGCATCGAGGACATTCGCGCGATCCTCGCTACAAAATCGCGAACCAGCGATGCGCGCCGGGTGCTTGAGCGGCGCCTGGTCGAGCTCGACGCCGAGATCGGCGCCTCGCGCGCGCATCAGCACGCAATCCTCCAACTGCTGGGCTCGAAGGCCCTGGGAAAGGGACAAATGATCACGAAAGAGAAATGGGTTTCCATCATGAAAGGCTGCGGTTTGACCGAAGAGCAGATGCACCGCTGGCACGCCGAATTCGAGCGATCCGCTCCCGAAGAGCACCAGGAATTCCTCGAATTCCTCCACATTCCGACTGCGGAAATCAAGACCATCCGCGCGCAGAGTCGAAGCGGTAAATAAACAAGGCGACGCCATAGAAGGGCGCGACATGTTCGCACCCTTCTAGGTCTCGCCGATTCATTTTCTTCGCCAGGTCATGTCGACAGAGACGGGGATTTCGTTTTTGATTGGCACGGTCAGGAATGTGGGCCGGTCGATCTTGAAATCGGAGCACGTTGCCGGAACCGTTCCCGTAATGTGCACTTCGCTTCCGCTGCCATTGTTTTGAAACGGGACGTGCTGGTAATGCGCGGTTTGGCCGGCGAACTGGACCTCGAGATCGGCGTAGATGGCGCCGTCCGGCACATTCTCTGGCAGCGTAGTTCTCACCACCACCATGGGAAACTCTGCGCCGCGCACGGTTTCGATCATGTGCAGGTCGCGGTTGGAGTCGCCGGAGGTGAAACTCTTGACCGGAGCGGCAATCAGGAAATCGCATTTCCCGTCGCCGCAGGTGCCTTTTCCACGCGCCGCGGTGCTGGCGCCGTCGACGTTATGCATGGGATGCGACATGTGATAAGTGAGCGTGGATTGGGCTAGAATGTATTGAGTCTGGGCTGCAGCAACAAAGGGCGCCGCCAGCAGCAGCGCAAGAAAACAAAGTCGGCGGATCATCGATGGTCTCCGGAAGACTGCGTCACTCATCAATGGGAATGATGCAGGTGAATGGGCCAGCTGACGGCGACCATGGCGCCGGCATAGGCGCAAACCGTGGCGACGGCGATGGGCCCGTGGGCCGAGGCGATGCCGTGAACTTTCTCGCCAGAGTTCTCCTGCTTCCATGCCATGTAGCCAAGCACCGGCGTAGCAATCATGCCGGAGCCATGGACCCAGGCCAACGCCTCATGCACCCGGATGGGGCCGCGATGATGTTGGCCCGGTATGCGCGGGGCGTCGATGGCGTAAAAGGCCGTCGTCCAGTACATCGCCGTGGTGAGGCCGCCGAGGGCCATGTGGAAATCGAGATTGGCATCGGTCGGCTCCGTGATGGTTTGGCCGTTGCGGCCCTTGGCCTTGGCCATGGGGCCGGTAATGAGAGTGGCTGCCATGGGCGCGAGAGTGATGAGGGCCAGCTTCTGGTGGATCCTCAACATGCGTGTGCGCTTTTCGAGCATCGCCTGCAGCTTGGGGTCGGATTGGGTCTGTTGCGAAGGGAAACCGAGGTCGCTTAGGTTCGGAGGCTGAGGAGGCTTGTTCTGATTCTCCTGCTGCTGCGGACGTGAGGATTGTTGTTGCTGTTGCGGTTCGGGCGCCGAAGGCAGGTCGTAATTAGAGGAAGACCACGTGGCCTGTGTGCACGGGTCCAACGCCGACTGGGCACGGCAGAGCAACGGAGCAGCAAAAATCAAAGCGAAGAGTGCGGGAAACAAGCGCGAAAATGAAGAGCGCACGATGAGAAACAGCCTCCGAGGTATCCTTAATTTCGGCTCGGCGTTCGAATGGAATCAAAGAATACCTGAATTGATCGTACCGACTGGACGAGGCGGACGGTGCAAGGTGACAAAAAGTTCATGTTGCCGGTTCGACGCGCAATCTATTCGTCGCCTTGGTGGAGATGCACGGACTGGCCGGTGCGGGCGGATTGGCGCGCAGCATCGAGAATCCGCATGACCGTCACGTTGGTGTCGAGAGCACTCAAGTCGCCTTTGGCTTGTAGGCGCCGGGCAAGGACCGCAGCGAGGTAACTGAGCGAATCGCGCTGATCGGCGGGCAGAGCGGGCGGGGTCTCCAGGTGCTCTTCGCGGTCATGCTCATAGCGCACGCGTAGTTTGTCGCTCTCAACGGTGATGGCGTAGCCGGTTGCGCCATAGACTTCCATGTCCTTGCGGTTGAAAGGCCAGTTCCACGAGGCCATGATGATGGCCTGCGCATGCGCGTACTTGAGGATGATGGTTGCGTCGTCGTCGACGCGGGGATAGAGATTTGGTTTGTCGTGGTTGACGACGGCCGTAACGGTGAGCGGAGTCTCGCCGTGCATCAGCCAGGTCATCAGGTCGACGCCGTAGCAGCCGAAATCATAGAGCGCGCCGGCGCCGTTCTGCGCGGGGTCAGTGAGCCAGCGGAGGAACTCGGGCGGGACGCCGATTTCTTTGGGGCCCTGGTGGCCGTCGTGGACGACGACTTTGCGCACGTCGCCGAGCCTGCCGGTGTTGAGCAGGTTGTACGCCTCGCGATTGGAGGCGTACCAGGTGGTTTCGTAATTCACCAGGACCTGAACGTGGTGCTCGCGGGCGATCTTCTGGATGGCGAGGGCGTCGCCGTATGAGATAGTGAGGGGTTTCTCCACCATCGACGCTACGCCATATTGCGCGGCGACTTCGATAGCTTGGCGATGATCGGAGATGGGCGTGTAGACGAGGACAGCGGCGGGATGGCGCGCCTCGATCATGATGGCTTCGCTCTTGAAGAAGAGTTTCGGATCGAGGTTGTATTTGCTCTGGTACTTGGCCATGAGGGCGTCATCGGAATCGGCGATGCCAACCAGCTCGACGTCGGAGTGGCGTGGAAGCGCGGCGAGAAAGCCTTCGACATGGCCGTGCTCGAGGCCCACGATGGCGACGCGAAGCCGGCTATCTTGCTCGGTGGCGCTCTGCAGCGTGCGCGCGGAGATGGTGGGAGCCAAGGCGGCTACGGCCACTGCGAAGAGAAGAAGAGGAATTGCGGCAAGGAAGCGGGTGCGGCTCATTGGATCGGTTTACTCCCTGGCGACCGATTGTAATTGCAAGACGCGTGGCGAAGAACAGCGCTCTTTGCTCACACTCGAAACGCGCGACTTGCCCGACTCAAACTGCCCCGTTTGACAAACCGACGAAGGACAGTCCGGTTTGGTCGTTTCCCAGGACTCAAAATCGAGACCTGGGGCACCCAGCTAACTGTCTGTCTCGGGTTTGCCATCGCGAAGACGGCGAATTCCCAGCGGGTTCGCGTCCTGGAGCTCGGGCGGAAGCAGAGACTGCGGGAAGTTCTGGTAGCAGACGGGGCGCGCGAAGCGGTAGATGGCTTGCGTGCCGACGGAGGTGAAGCGCGCGTCGCTGGTGGCAGGGTATGGGCCGCCGTGGACCATGGCGTGGGTGACCTCAACGCCGGTGGGGAATCCATTGACGATGACGCGGCCTGCTTTCTGCTCGAGAATCTCGACGAGCTCGCGGTGGAAGGCGAGGTCGTCCTCATCGCCGAGTATTGTTGCGGTGAGGTGGCCGTCAAGCGCGCGCGCGGCGCGGAGATAGTCGGCTGTGGTTTCGCAGTGGACGAGAAGCGTGTCAGGACCAAATATCTCTTCCGCAAGCTCCGGCTCCGCGAGTAGCTGGTCGAGGCAGACGGTGAAAAGCTTGGCGTTGGAGGCGAAGCCGCGGGTGGATTCAAGGGTGACGGCGGTTGCTGTAAGGGGAATGTGATGGGAGCGATCGGCAGTGGCGCGGCTGTAGGTTTGCGCAATGCCCGCGGTGAGGAGCGTAAATGGCTGGGACCGTTCGACGAGCGTGCGAAGCTCCTCCAGGAAAGACGGACCCTCGGGTGCATCCGGCATGAAAACGATGCCGGGTTTGGTGCAGAACTGGCCGGCGCCGAGCGTGAAGGAACCGAAGAGGTTTTTGGCGAGCTCGGCGGGGCCTTCGCGCAGCGCGCTTGGGAGCACGAAGACCGGGTTGCCGCTGGACATCTCAGTGAAGCAGGGTATGGGCTGAGGGCGCGCAGCGCAATGGTCCATGAGGGCCCGGCCGCCGTGGAGCGAGCCCGTGAAAGTGACGGCGCGGACAAGGGGGTGCTTGACGAGCGCGGTTCCGACGTCGGCGCCGGGACCGAAGAGCGCTGTAAAGGTACCAGGGTGCAGGCCTTCGGCGGCGACGGATGCAGCGATGAGCCCGGCTGCCATCTCACTGGTTCCGGGGTGGGCTTGATGAGCCTTGACGATGACAGGGCAACCCGCGGCAAGCGCAGATGCGGTATCGCCGCCTGCCACTGAGAAGGCGAGCGGGAAGTTGCTTGCGCCGAAGACCACGACGGGGCCGAGCGGACGAAGCATGGAGCGCAGGTCGACGCGCGGGAGCGGCTGGCGATTGGGAATGGCTGGATCGATGCGCGCCTGAACCCATGAGCCTTCTTCCACCAGTGCGGCAAACAGACGGAGCTGGCCAGTGGTGCGGCCGATTTCGCCGGTCAGGCGCGGCATGGGGAGGGCGGTTTCGAGATGAGCACGCTGCGCAATCTCATCCTTGTGCCGGTCGAGCGCGTCTGCCGAGCGGCGCAGGAATGCCGCCTTCGCCTTACCCGAAGCGCGAGAGTAGCTCACAAAAGCATCGGCGGCAAGATGCGCGGCGGCATCTGCCTCCTCGTGCGAAGCGGAATAAAAGACGGGATCCAGCACATCGCCGGTCTGCGGGTTGACAGCGCGGAATGTGGCGTCGCCGGGGGCGCCGCGCGTTGACCCGAGGAAAGACAATCCCATGAGTTCCATGTATTCAAGCTTATCCCCGCCAGTTCGGGATTGCGCGGATAAGAAAGGTGTGGTCCGGTGCAAAGCCGTTGGCAGGACCGCTCGAAGATCTGTCGCCGGGTCTCCGGGAAGGTACGGAATGGATAAACGTATCCCTTCGTTCAGGATTCCGCAATGACAGGATTGGTCAAGGATCCCAGTCCCGCGATGGTGATGGTGACGGTCTCACCCGGTTTGAGCCAGCGTTTTGGATTGCGCCCAAGGCCTACGCCGGGCGGCGTGCCGGTGGAGACGATATCCCCGGGAAGCAGCGGAGTGATGGAGGAAATATACTCGATCAACTCTGGAATCTTGAAGACCAGCTCTCGGGTGTTGGAGTGCTGGAGGGTCTCACCTTCGATCGAGAGCAAGATGTCGAGATTATGCGGGTCGTCAATCTCGTCGGCGGTTACGATGGCGGGGCCGAGCGGGCAAAACGTGGGAAACGATTTGCTGAGGTTCCACTGCGTGGATGCGAACTGCACATCGCGAGCGGAGACGTCATTCACGATGGTGTAGCCGTAGACGTGGTCGCGCCAGGCGGAGGCGGGGATGCGGTAGCCGCCGCGGCCGATGACAAAGGCAAATTCGGCCTCGTAATCGGGCTGCGTGGAGTTGCGCGGCAAAACGATGGGCTCGCCGGGGCCGATGACGGAGGTGGTGAGTTTGAAGAAGACTACGGGGGTGGTCGGTAGTTCCATGCCGGACTCACGGGCGTGATCGCGGTAGTTGAGGCCAATGGCAAAGATGCGCGGCGGGTTCGGAAGCGGTGCGTGTATCTTGACTTCGTCGCGGCGGTGACCGAAATAAACGCCGGGTTCCTGCGGGACCTGCTTGATTCCGGCGCCAACAGCGGCCAGCGCATCAAGGCAGCCGGCGGCGGTTAGGTCTATGACTAGATTGGATTCTTCGCGAAGTGCGCCAGGGCGGACGATGCCGTCGCCGGTGGAAAAAGAAACGAGCTTCATGATGGTCTCCGTGCAGGAATGTATGCCGCTTTGAATATAGCGAATGAGGCGACACAATGCGCGTGGCGCGCAGCGAAATGCCGCGCGCCGGCTCGGGGCTCATCCCCTATTCGGTGCGCAGGGCGTCGGTGGGATTTACCGAGGCAGCGCGCCGCGCGGGGATAAAGCTGGCGGCGAGCGACGCAGCGGCGAGCAAAAGGGCGACAGCCGCGAGGGTGGTCACGTCCCACGAGGCGACGCCAAAGAGGAGGCCGCGAAGACCCATTGCGGCAACGATGGAACAGGCGAGGCCGAAAACGATACCGATGGCAGTGAGCAGGCCGGCCTGGCGCATAACCATGGAGTAGATGGCTCCGCGCTGCGCGCCCAGCGCCATCCGCACACCGATCTCGCGCGTGCGCTGCGAGACAGAATAGGCTATGACGCCGTAGAGACCGACCACGCTGAGGAGCAACGCCATCGCGGCGAAGCCGCCCACGAGCCATGCGGACGAGCGGTGTAAATAGGTGGCGGGGGCGTCGTGAATCTTGTCTTCCATGGTCCGGGGGTCGTAAATGGCCATGCCGGGGTCGATAACGTGCAGGGTGGATTTGAGGGCGGGAAAGATAGTTCGCTCATCCTGCCCGGTGCGGGCGAGAACGGCGAATGAAGTTTCCCCATCCTGATAGAGCGGCAGATACATGGCGGCGCGCGGCGCGGCATCCAACTGCCCTTCCTGGATGTCGTCGATCTCGCCAACGATCAAAATGGGATGGTTTTTGTCGTCTTCGAGCGAGATTTGCTTTCCGACGGGATTTTCGCCGGGGAAGTATTCTTCGGCGAGGGTTCGATTCACGATGACCACTTTGGAATGCGAGAGGTCGTCGTCGCCGGTGAAGTAACGCCCGCTTTTGAGCGCGGTTTTGAGCGTGGCCATGTAATCGGGGCTCACATAGCGGGTCGCGACCTCTTTTGGCGCGCCATTGTTGGGTCTGCCAACATAGTTAAAGGTAGTCGTCCCATCGCCGTCTCCAATGGGCAGGCTTGTAGTCAGGCCGACGGATTCGACTCCGGGAATAGCGGCCACTCGCCGCACGATTTCGCGGTTAAGCGCGATCTGAGGTTTGTCGGTTTTGTATTTTTCCGGTGGAGCGTTGACCTGGATCGTGGCTATGTGATTCGGCTCAAGGCCGATGTCTGTGTGCAGGAGGCGATAGAGGCTTTTGCCGAGCAGGCCAGCGCCAACCAGCAGGATCATGGCTGTTGCGAGCTCGATGACGACGAGGTTTGCGCCGAAACGTCGCCAAGCCAGGCCGGCGGAGCCGCGTGCCCCGTCCGACAGGCTTTCGCTTATCCGGCTAAAGCGCAGGCGCGCCATGGGTACAAGCGCAAACAGTACGCCCGCAAAGAGAGCGAGAGCGCAGGCGAAGGCAAAAACGTGGGTGTTGAGGCCGAGCCCATCAAGATAGGGCATCCCGGCCATCAGGTCTTTGGGGACGAGCGTGACCAGGAGATGCATGAACCGCTGAGCGGCCGCAATGCCCAGGATGCAGCCGATAAAGGCGAGCAGGAGGCCTTCGGTGATGAACTGGCGCACCAGGCGGCGAGGCGATGCGCCGAGAGCGCCGCGGACAGCCATCTCGCGGCGGCGGCTCTCCGCGCGAACGAGCAGAAGACTGGCAACGTTGACGCTGGCAATGAGGAGCAGCAGGCCGGCGCCGGCAAGCGTGGTGAGCAGGATAGGACGGATGTCGCCGACGATGACATCGGCGAGCGGAAGCATATAAGCGTAGCGATCGCGGTTGTCGTCCGGATACTGGCGCTGCAACTGCAGGGCGATGGATTTGACGTCGGCAAATGCCGCAGCAAAGGTGACGCCCGGCTTGAGGCGCGCGACGCCGAAGAGGTTGTGACAGCCGCGATTTTGCTCGCAGTTGCGGTTGGATTTTTCGATGACCCAGAAATCGGCGGGCTCGGCGGGAGCAAAGCTGAAGGCGCGCGGCAGGACGCCAACGATCGCGTAGGGATCGCCGTCGAGATCGACGCTCTGGCCGAGGACAGCAGGGCTGCCGTTGTACTGCTTCTGCCAAGTGGAGTAGCCGATCAGAGCGGTGCGGGCGGGAGCTGCGGCATCTTCGCCCTGGTAGAAGTCGCGGCCGAGGACGGGAGTGACGCCGAGGGTGCGGAAGAAACCTGCGCTTACACGCGCCCCGTCGGTCTTGCGGAGGCCGTCGGGAGTTTTCATCATGAAGCCGTAGGGGGCAAAAACGTCGATCGAGGAGAAGGACTTGTTCATTCGCTTCCAGTCAATGTAGTCGGGATAGGAGAGATGGAAGCGAGAACCGAGGCCATTGCGTTCGAAGAGTTGGACGAGGCGGCCGGGATTTTTGTAGGGGAGTGGCTGAATGAGGGCGGCATCGACAAAGGCGAAGATGGCGACGCTGGAGGCGATGCCGAGAGCGAGGATGAGGATTGCGGTGACGGCGAAGCCGGGGTTCTTGCGGAGCTGGCGAAGAGCAAAACGCAGGTCTTGGAGGATGGTCTCCGCGCGGAAGGCGACCACTCCGTGGCTCTTTTCCTTGAGCAGCGCCGGATTTCCGAACTGGCGGATGGCTGCGGTGTGCGCGGCTTGCGGCGAGAGACCGGAGGCGATCAGCTCGCGCTCGGCCTGCTCGCGATGAAAGGTCATCTCCTCGTCAAGCTCGCTGCGGAAGCGGTTGCGGCGAAACAAGAACCAGATCTTGCGTAAAAGTTTCGAGACGGCGTTCATGGAACCTCCATGCGCGGACTATCGCTCAGGGCCAGGCGGCCGGTGGCCGGATCGCAGTTGCCGGATCTACGACTGCTCGGCGAGGACGCGGCTGATCGCGGTGATCATCTGCTCAAACTCCGAAACCTCGATGCCGAGCTGCTTGCGGCCGGCCGCGGTGAGCTTGTAAAAACGCGCGCGGCGATTGGTTTCCGTCATCTTCCACTCCGCCTTCACCCAGCCCTGAAGCAGCAACCGCTGCAGCGCCGGATAGAGCGATCCTTCTTCCACCGTAAGCACGTCGTCGGACATGCGCTTGATGGACTGGGCAATGCCGTAGCCGTGCAAAGGAGCGCGGGTGAGGGTCTTGAGGACGAGCATGTCGAGCGTGCCGGGTAAAAGGTCTGGTTTCCCCATGAAAACTATGTATAGATTATCTATGCATAGATTGTCAAGTGTGAACTCATCGTAAAAGTTTGAGGGGTCTCAGCGAGAATCGAGGCAGGAAACGGGATGCCAGACTGTCCCGTCTGTCGGAAAAACCCGCCGGAATGGTGGCTGTGATCGTGAATTCAACCGACTTCACAGATTCCGGTGATCCACCGCTGTGATAAGCAATGGGCGTAAATAGGATTTCGCCCGTGTGCGCTTTTTTGATTGCCGCAGTGAATCTACCCGCAGCGAAAGGATCGGGCGAGTCGAGGGCATCATCGGCCATCTGGGAGTATTCTTTGAAATCGGATTGGCTGAGAACAAAGCGGATGGACCGTGGTTGAGACAGTATCTCCTGCGCGGTACTCCCATAGCCCGTTCCCAGGAGCTGAGTTTCCCCCGTCCGAATAGGCAGGTTCACAGGATAGGTCCAGTCCTCCCATTGTTCCGATGAGTCGCGAGGATGGACAGCTAGCGTCCACCCCCAATTGTCCTTAAGCGGCCGGAAGACAACGGTCAGATTGGGCCCGATCAAATGGGAAAACTCCTGACCGCCTCCGACCGTTCCGGCAAAACTTTGCTGCTTGCAAGCCTGATCATGTGCAAGCCCGGCCGCATGTGTCAGGCCTGCCAAAAGGACGAATGAAGCAAGGCAACCATGAGGTTTCATTTTGACTTACCCTTCAATGATCTCTTGCGAATTCCGATATCGCGTCAATGCTTCGCGAACATCTCCATCACTTCCGTGCGCAGCGCAATGCGGCTCGACTCGCGGGTATAGAACATGTGCCCGCCGGGGTACTCGTGAACCGATACGCGGGTGGGATCACCCATCACCGGCATCTGATCGACCGTGAGGACGGAGCCCATAAAGGGACAGGAAAGATCGTTCCAGCCGTGGGCGATGATCACGCGCAACTTCGGGTCGGCGGCAACGGCTTCGCGCAACTGCGCCACCGATCCGGTCCGCAGCGCATCGTCGCGGACCCAGAGCCGGTTCACATCGAACGACAGCGCGTTGTAGCGCGCGTCAACCTTCCAGCCCACGGTGTGGGTGACAAAATTGACCATCGCCGTAGTGAGCGGCGCAATAATGCTGGCCAGAATCGGATCGTTGGCGCGCTGTTCCGGCGCGTAGGGGAATGGGTCGAACATGGTGACATTGGAGTCGTACACCGAGCCCAGCTTACCTTGCTCTCGGTGCACTTCGCGGAGATACGCTTCGGTTTCGATCCGGCCGCCCGATTCCTTCACAAAAGTAGGATCCAAACCGGTCATCTCCGTGACGCGCTGAATCATTTGGCTCGTGGCCGCCGCATCGCTGTTGCCCTTGATGAGCGTGGTGGCGTATTCGCCTTCGGTGTAGGCGATCACATCCTGCATCGCCTCGTTTGAAAGCTTGTGTTGCCGCTCCAAATTGGCCGCTGTGATGGAGGGCAGCGTCATCATCCATGGCAACGGAGAATAAATCAGGCCGTCCCTATCGATGGTTGGGTTCAGATAGGGCGACACCAGGACAAATCCGTTCATTGCCACGCCCAATTCGGATTGCAAGTCATAGACGATGCGCGGCCCTCGGAAACCGCCGTAGCTCTCGCCTACGAGATACTTTCGCGAATCGAGACGGTCGTTCGTGACCAGCCAGTCGTAGACGATACGCGAGAGGTACTCGATATCGGCCCCGGTGGAAAAGAAAAGCTTTTTCTGCTGGTCCTCTGGTACCGTGGCGCGGCTGAAGCCGGTGCCGATCGGATCGATGAAAACCAGGTCGGTGAAATTCAGCCAGGTGCCGGGATTGTCAGTGAGCACCGTGGGATCGGATGGGCTGTCGCCCTCATTGCCAAACTGGAGATGCTTGGGGCCGATGGCGCCAAAGTTCAGGTAGACGCTTGACGCGCCCGGGCCTCCGTTGAAAGCGAAGGTGACGGGGCGGTTTTCTCCCGGCATGGTGTAGGAAGTGACCACAACCTCGCCGGCCACCTTGCCGTCTTTATCGCGCGTGGGATAGGCGCCCACCGTCACCGTGTAATGCAGCGTCTTGCCGTCGAGGACCATTGACTGCTGCGCGCTCTTCTCCGGCGGCAGCGGCGGAAGCGCGTTCTTATCCGGCGTCGCCTTCTCCGCCGGCTTTTCCGCGGGTTTGCTCTCCGCGGCAGGACCGGACTGCGGCCAGCCGATGCTGGTTGTGGCAACGAAGCAAAGCGCGCACGCGATGAGAATGCGGACAGAGGTGGAAGGGAAGCTGGGAAATCTCATGGTGGATACGATATCGCGCCACCCCACCTGGCAGGGAAGAGAATTGCGCAAAGGTGGTAGCGGCCGAGGTGGATCATTTACCCTGAAATACGTTATGAAGTCACGCAATTTTGTCCTCGCATGTGCATTTGTGGCGCTAACGCTGGCGGTTACGGCGCAGCAGTCCACCACCAAGCCCGCTGATTTGCCCGATTCGCCTCAGCCCACCGGACCTGCGGCTGTCCCGCCCAACGGTCCCATGGTGGTCATGGATACGTCCATGGGCCGGATCACCTGCCAGTTCTTCCAGAAGCAGGCCCCGGTCGCGGTCGCCAATTTTATCGGACTCGCAACCGGCAAGAAGGACTGGACAGACCCGACGACCAAGAAGGTCATGCATGGAAAACCGCTTTACGACCACACCACGTTCCATCGCGTGATCGCCCAATTCATGATCCAGGGCGGCGATCCCACCGGTACTGGTTCGGGCGATCCAGGCTTCAGCTTCAACGATGAATTCGATCCCAACCTCAATTTCGACGTCGCCGGCCGCCTGGCGATGGCCAACTCCGGACCCAACACCAACGGCAGCCAATTCTTCATTACAGAGCTGCCGTACCCCTCGCTCAGCCAGCATTACACCGTCTTCGGCCAGTGCGATGAGCCCAGCGTGAATGTGGTCAAGACGATTGCCCGGGTGCAGACCGACTCGAATGACAAGCCGATTGCGCCCGTGTATCTGAACAAGGTGACGATTGTTCCGGAAGGTCATCCGCTTCCGGCGCCACCCCCGGATTCACTGAAGCCGCCCACGGCTGGACCGGGTTCTGCTCCCAGTTCGCCGCAACACTAGAATCTGGCCTCGCACTCCGCATGGCGGTCCGCCGGTGCTTTCGAGCGGTCCAACATCGAGTTGCATGAACTCTCCCCGCAAACGAAAAGAGGATCCCATGGCACAAGCGCCCGGCACTTACGCGCACTTCAACACCACAGAAGGCAAAATAACGGTGCGGCTCTTCGAGACCGATGCCCCCATCGCGGTAAAGAACTTCATCGAGCTGGCTGAGGGAATGAAAGAGTGGACCCATCCCGGCACGCATGCAAAATCGACTGACAAGCTGTTCAACGGGACCATTTTTCATCGCGTGATTCCGGATTTCATGATCCAGGGAGGCGATCCCACTGGTACCGGCATGGGCGGCCCAGGCTATCGTTTTCAGGACGAAACCAAGGGCTCGCCCCACAAGTTTGACAAGCCCGGCAAGCTGGCCATGGCCAATTCCGGCCCCAATACCAATGGATGCCAGTTCTTCATCAGCGTGGCGCCGACGCCGTGGCTCACCGGCAATCACACCATCTTCGGCGAAGTCGTCGTGGGCCAGGACGTGGTCGACAAAATCTCCAAAGTGCCGCGTAACGCGCAGGACAAGCCGCACAAAGCGGTGTCGCTGGAATCGGTCACCATCGAGCGCGTGGCATAAGATGGTTGGCATCTTCCCCGCGCCCTGTCTTCCGCAGACTGGGGAAGAAGTGGGGCAGTTCAGGTGATCGTGAAGCAAACAAGTGCATGCCCGCGCGTAGGCGAACGGCGCATTCTTGGGGTACTGATCTGTATCGCGATTCTGCTCGCGTGCGACGGTCAGGCTCGCGCGCAGCAGCGGCCGCCCGACGTGCAGGTACTCCTCGTGAGCGACGTGCACTTCGAGCCCTTCTGGGATCCCGGCAAGGTCGCCCGGCTCGCAGCTTCTCCCGTTAGCGGCTGGCGAAACATCTTTGAGTCACCCGCCTCTCCCGACCGTCTGCCGCAGTTTTCCGATCTCGAAAAATCGTGCCACATGCGCGGCGAAGACACGTCTTTCGCTCTTTTCGAATCCGCGCTGCGGGCAATGCGAGCGCACGCCGGCGCCGCGCACTTTGTGATCGTGAGCGGCGACCTCATCGCACACGGGTTCGATTGCAAATACAATTCGCTCTTCCCCAACGCCGCACCCGCGGACTACCGCGCATTTGTGGAGAAGACAATCGCCTTCGTGACCGGAGCGCTGGACCGGGTTGCTTCCTCCGCGCCCCTCTATGTCGCGTTGGGAAACAACGACTCCGATTGCGGCGACTATCACTTGGACTCCGGCGGCCCATTCCTCGCCGATATCGGTCCACTTTTGTTGCGTGGGGCTTCAAAGCACGAACGCGCGGAGGCCATGGAGCCATTCAAAGAAGGCGGATATTACAGCGTATTGCTTCCTGCGCCGGTTGAGCGAACCCGTCTGGTGGTTTTGAATGACGTGTTTCTTTCCCCCTGGCATGAGAATTGTGCGGGCGCCCCAGATCCGGCTGCTGGGAAAGCAGAGCTTAGCTGGCTTGCGCAGCAGCTCGAGCAGGCACGCGCAGCGCGGGAACACGTCTGGGTGATGGGACATATCCCGCCAGGCGTGGATGCTTATTCCACGCTGGCCCACATGGGCCCAGGCTGCAACAGCAAGCCGCCGGTCATGTTTCTCGCCACAGACCAACTTGCTCAGGAATTAACAGGCGCGGGAGACGAAATCCGCCTGGCCATCTTCGCCCACGCCCACACGGACGAGTTCAAGCTCTTGCGGCCGGAGCCGGCAGACGCCGCACCAGGCGCAGCGAGCCCTCCCGGCGCGAACGGGAACAGCTCCGCGGTTGCAATCAAAATGGTGCCGTCGATTTCGCCCGTCAACGGCAACAATCCCGCATTTGTCGTCGCCCAGGTGGATCCCGAGACGGCTCGTGTCGCCGATTATCGGGTCTATGCGGCGAAAGATTCCTCCGGCGCAGGCGTCTGGCCGGAGCTCTACGACTTCGATCGCACCTACCATCGCACTTCCTTCTCTCCGGATTCCGTCGAAAGTATTTTGGCTGAGTTTTCCAATGATCCTGGAGAGAAGAGCGCGTCGAGCCGCGCCTATGTCCGCGACTTTCTCACTGGCCGTCCTGACATCTTGCTGCCTCTGGTCTGGCCACGGTATGTATGCACGCTTTCGCATGCCTCAGCCGCTGGCTTCACCGGCTGCGTGTGTGCGGCCACGCAAACCGGCGCCACGTCGCCTCGATGAAAGTTGCCGGCCTCCCGGAGTCACTTTTCGTCTGCGCAAAGCTCCAGGATGGCCGCGCCGAATCGGCCTGCCTTCGATGGTCCCATCCCCGCGATAGCCAGCAGCTCATGCGGCGTCGTCGGCCGCGCGGCCGCCAGCGCGTTCAGGGTGCTGTCGTGCAACACCGTAAACGCAGGAACCCGAAGCCGCTTGGCCTCCGCGGTCCGCCATGCTCTCAGCCGCTCCGCAAGCGCCGCCCCAGTTGCGGAGAGTGCGATGGGCATTGCAGGCTGTGCAGAATCGGCTTTGGAACCCGTAATTCCCGGAGTCGCGGCCTTCGCAACCGGCGCCGTCCCTGAAGTACTCGCCGACGGCTTTGAAGCATCTCTCCTCGGCATCCGAGCCGCCGATTTCCGCGCGCGCGGCCCGCGGGAAGAAACAAATTCTTCCACCACCCCATCATCCAGCAGCAACTCCAGCGCCGCATCCGCCCCGGTGCGAAGCCCCGCATCCGTGAGTCCGATCTTGCGGAACGGAATCATGCGGCCGTCTTTCTCAAATTCGGCCTCTTCTATATCGATCAGTCCTGCCCGCGCCATCGCTCCCAGCAAATCGTCAAACTCACTTCGGTCTAGCGATTCAGCCCACGGCAGCTCGCTGCGCAGCGCCTTTGGAGTCTTGTACGACGAGCTGTGTAGCGCATCCATGATGTCCTGTACCCAGCGGCGTTCGCGCGCGGTCGCCCGCCGAAACATCCGCAGCATCGCGCCGGCCGGGTCGCACGCGTCGCAACAACCGCATGGCCGCGCTGCGTCTTCCTCGTCCCCAAAGTGCCGCACCAGCAGCCCCATCCTGCATTCGTGCGCTTCCGTAAAACGCACTACTTTCTCAAACTGCTCCAGCCGATACTGTGCCTGCACGGAGTACGTCTTTTTCCAGCCCGGGCCGCCGCGCACCGCATGTCCGCTGAAATCCACCCGCGCGCCCCCATGAATCTGCAGCTTCTCCAGCGCCTTGTCGAAGGCCTCCGCACTCAGCTTTGCTTGCTCGCGAAGCTCCTCCACCGGCTGCGGCTCGTCGCGCAGCATCGCGTAAACCTCCTCCAGATGCTCCGCCGGCGGATAGTTCAGGTTGTGAAAATAGTCCTGCGTCCTCTGGTCGGCGTAGCTGTGCATCAGGATGGTGCGGCTGGGCAGCCCGTCGCGGCCCGCGCGCCCAATCTCCTGGTAGTAGCCCTCGAGCGTTGCCGGCAAACCAACATGCAGAATGGTGCGGATGTTCGGCTTGTCGATGCCCATGCCAAACGCAATGGTCGCCACCACCACCTCCAGCTCGTCGCATTGAAACGCAGTCTGCACCCGCTCGCGTGTTCGCGCATCCAGCCCGGCATGGTAGGCCGCAGCGCGCACCTGCGCCGACAGTTCCGCCGCCAGCGCCTCAGACTGCTTGCGCGACGTCGCATACACAATCGCCGGACGGCGCGCAGGATCGCGAAGCAGCCCGCAAACAATGCCCGCGCGCAGGGGAATGGAAACCTCCACTAGCTCGATAGCCAGGTTCTCGCGCCGGAATCCGTGAATGAATTTCGCTGGGCGCACCAGCCCGAGCTGCGCGATGATATCGGCCTGCACCGTTGGCGTCGCCGTGGCTGTCAGCGCCAGGACAGGCGCCGGCGCATCCTCCCCGCGAAGCGCCGGCAGATGTTGCCCCAGCATGCGATAGTCGGGGCGAAAATCGTGTCCCCATTGCGAAATGCAGTGAGCCTCGTCGATCGCGATCAACGCCAGCTTGCGCTTGGCCAGCATCTCCGGAAATCCCGGAACTCGCAGCCGCTCCGGAGCGATGAAAAGAAACTGCAGCTCGCCGTTCAGGTAGTCCACGCATGTCTGCCGCAGCGCTGCACGATCCAGCCCGGAGTGAATCCGGGCCACGCGTAGCCCTAGCGCCGCCAGCTTCGCCACTTGGTCCTCCATCAGCGCAATCAGCGGCGAAACCACCAGCGCTGTCCCGCCCCGCGCAACGGCGGGAAGCTGATAGCAGAGCGATTTTCCGGAGCCGGTCGGCATCACCAGCAGCAGATCGCGCCCCACGATCGCCGCGCGGCAAACTGCCTCCTGGTTGGCGCGAAAACTGCTGAAGCCAAATGTCGATTGCAGCAGCGGGGCAAGCTCGGCGAATTGGTCCAAGGGATTCAACAGCGGCGCACGGGTGCATCTTCACTTTACAGGAAACCGAGACTTCGCCTTCCCGCCTCCGGCACCTTCGGCTTCGGCCCGCTGCTCACTGGTTGGGTGGAGGATCTGGGAGGATTCTCAATACGTTAAGTCAGGCGCCAAGAAGAATTGGCCGGCCGGATACGAGTCCCGAAATCGCACAATTGCCGGTGTGAATTCATATGCCCGTGAGAAAGTCAATTACCTAATGTTAAAATCTTGTAAATGTGCTGGCCCTGCGGTAAGATTCTGCATCTTACCGGGATCGTGGGGAAGGCCAATGAAAACCATCTTCGTATTACTTTCTGCTGCAATCGTTTTTGTCTCCCAGAATCCGCAGTCGTTTGGCCAACAGAATCGAACCCGCATCGAATCCGGCGACGAACTCACGATCGTCCCGTACAGCTACAAGATTGTGCCGTCGCAGGACATCGCAACGTTGCGGCGCAGGGCAGAGAAGGGCGATCCTCTGGCGGAGAACAACCTTGGATTTGCCTACGCACTGGGCCAGGGCGTCGCACCCGACAGGGAGGACGCGGTCCGATGGCTTAATCGCGCCGTTGCTTCCGGATTTGTCCCTGCTCAGTTCAACCTGGGCGTCATGTATGAATATGGCTTTGGTGTGTCGCAGGACTATCGAAGAGCCCTGGTCAGCTTCCAGGATGCAGCCCAAAAGGGATTCGCACCGGCTGAGGCGAAGCTGGGACTCTTTTACGAGAAGGGATGGGCCGTACCTGCCGATCCGAAACAGGCCGTCCGCTGGTTTCGCACAGCGGCGGAACAAGGAAACGCCGAGGCGCAGTGCGAACTTGGCAATGAATACTACGATGGGCACGGCGTTCCGCGTGACGATGCCGAGGCCGCAAAATGGTACCGGAAAGCCGCGGAACAGAACTTTGCACCGGCGCAAAACAATCTGGGGGAGCTCTACCGTCAGGGCCTGGGCGTGAATCAGGACTTTGACGCGGCCATTTCCTGGTACCACCGGGCGATCGCAAATGGACTTGTCGATGCCGCCAACAACCTCGGGGTGATGTATGAAAACGGGACCGGTGTCGAGAAGGACTATGGGCAGGCTGCGGCCTGGTATCGGCAGGCGGCCGTGCATGGCGTGCCTCGCGGCCAATACAATCTGGCAACTCTTTATTACTCCGGCCGGGGCGTCCCCCTGGACTACGTCAGTGCCTATGTGTGGTACAGCCGTGCGGCAGCCGCCGGAGATCGGATGGCCGCGCGGCGGGTGAAGGAAGTTGCGAGCATTATGACCGCCCGCGAAAAGCAATTCGCGCAGTCCCGGTTGTCGGATGGGCAGGACGCGGCGCTTGCCGATCAGGGAACTCCTCCGCCATTCGACGGCTCCGTCCACAAATAACCGACGGGCACCCTCTGTTGCCGCTCTAAGGCTTGCGCGCAAACACATACGCCCGAAAGCTCTGGTGCTCAATCGGCGGCGGATACGGATCGCGCTCCAGGCATTCCTCGATCGTGAAACCTGCTTCTTCAAGTTCCCCCAGCACCACCTCCCGGTTCAGCGTATAGAACTTCATCGTGATGGGCCGTCCCCACAACTCGCTCACCCCCAGCACTTCGCCTCCCACGTGAAATGTGAGCAGCAACAGTCCTCCCGGCTTCAGCACGCGCGCCATCTCGCGAAACACCCGCGGGCGCAGCTCGGCGGGCAGATTCACAATGGCGTAGAAAGCCGTAATCCCAGCCAGCGACTCATCTTCCATTTCGAGCGCCGTCATGTCGCCCACGCAAAAATCGGTCTCTGGGCTCAGCCGCCGCGCTTCTGCGACCATCCCCGGTGACAAGTCCAGCCCGAAGACGTCCCCGCCGGCCTCCTTCAGGAACCGCGCCACCTGCCCTGGCCCGCAACCCATATCGCATACCCGTCCGCGCCCGGCAGTTTCTCGCGTAAATCGGAGGAGCACCTCGCGATCGAAGGGCTTGTTCTTCAGCTCATCGAAGATGGCCGCGGCATAAGCGTCGGCTACGCGGTCGTAGCTCAAGCGAATCGATTCGATCGCTGGTCGATCGTCAGGCATAGTCACTTCAGCGTCCTGAAACCATCTTGCCAGACCGGCCCGCCGCACGCATCGCGCTTAGTGCATCCCCGCGCCAAAGTGAACGCCAAGATAGTAAGGCCACACAATGATGGCCCACACACCCCGCCAGAAACTCAGGTGCAGGAAGCCAATGGTAAACAGCCAGCACGCACACCAGGCGCCTCCCATGAATGTGTGCTGTACGATGCGGACCTTCGGTGTCTTTGTATTGCTGTCGGAATCCACGGGCCCTCCTCTGGCTTGTCCCTCGCACCTGGCGCGGAGCGGGATGGTCCGTCTGGTCCGAGGGCGCTCGGTTTATGACCTCCCTGTGGATATTGCTCGCTGTTCCATCATGGTACTCCTGCATTCACCAATCCCCAATCAGCGAGTGCATTCCCCTCACTCCGGCGAATGGCATTGTTCCGACCGGGCTCATCATTTACCAACCGGATACTCCACACCCCATTCCTTGTTGAAAAACCGTCCGGAAATTACTCCAGAAACGCCAACAACTTCCGGCAAATCTCCCAGTTTTCCTTAATGCGAATTCCGTCCTGCATTATCCACAAAAACCAGTCCTCCAGCCGTTGACCATGCCCTCCGCCGTTCGTACAGTCTCAATCAAAGGCAATATTCTAGAGCGTGCGGGTAAACCCTTGCCGCAAGTCAGGGTCCGCGCGCAAACCAGGACGCCTACATCGAACCCACGGAGACCGCATGCTGAAGCTCAAAAAAATCCACATCCTCGGTTTCAAGAGTTTCTGCGATCGCACCGAGCTTACGGTCACTGGAACCGGCGTCGCCGTGGTGGTGGGACCAAACGGTTGCGGCAAGTCCAACATCCTCGACGCAGTCAGCTGGGTCCTCGGCGAGCAGAGCGCCAAATCTCTTCGCGGCGCCAGCATGCAGGACGTCATCTTTGCCGGCACCCGCGAGCGCAAGGCCCTCGGCATGGCCGAAGTCACCCTCACCATGGTCGATCCAGAGGCATACGAGGGACCCATCCCAGTCGAACCGGAGATCGAGGTCGATTCCGATAGCCCCGCCGACTGGAATGAAGAAGAGTTCCGGCGTGCGCGCGCCATCGAAACCGAGGAGATCGTCGGCTCCGAGCAGCCCGGCCAGGTCATTGAAGAAGGCGATACTCCATCGGCAGCGCCTTCCAATGAACCTGCGGCAGCCGCGACCCCTGTAGACGCGAGCGCCGCAGGCCCTCAGCCCGTCGTCCTAAAGATTCGCCGCCGCAAATTCCAGCGCTCCTTTAACAAGGGCGAAATCGTCATCACCCGGCGCCTCTTCCGCACCGGCGAAAGCGAATACCTCCTCAACGGCAAGCTCTGCCGCCTGCGCGACATTCAGGACATCTTCATGGGCACCGGCCTCGGCCCGGAAAGCTACGCCATCATCGGCCAGGAGCGCATCGGCCAGTTGCTCAGTTCCAAGCCGCACGACCGCCGCGCCATCATTGAAGAAGCCGCGGGCATCACCCGCTTCAAAACCAAGAAGCGCCTCGCCGAGCTTCGTCTCGAGTCCGCCAAACAAAACCTCGCCCGCATCGACGACATCTTCGAGGAAGTCACTCGACAGATGAACTCCCTTAAACGTCAGGCGGCCAAGGCGGAGCGTTTCGCTGCGGTCCGCGACGATCTCCGCTCCCGCCTGCGTGTCGTCCTCGCCAGCCGCATGGCCCTGATGGATGCCGATCAGGCGCGCCTTGACGCCGAAATCGCCGCCCTCACGGAACACATCAACACCTCCGCTACGCAGATCGGCGAAATGGAAGCCGGCCAGCACTCCATGACCGAGCGCGGCTACCAGCTCGACGCCGCCATCCAGGAAGCCCAGTCCCGTGCCGGCAACGCCGCGGTCGAAATCGAACGCGCCTCAGCCCGCGAACGCGGCAACACTGAGCGCGTTGCCGAGTTGGAAGCGCGTTCCGCCGCCGCTGCCGCGGAAATCGAACAGACCCGCACCCAGCTCGCCGGCATTGTTGAAGAGCGTGCCCAGCAGCATAGCTTCCTTCAAACCGCGGCGGAAGAGGCTCACGCGTTCCATCAAAAAGTCTCCGCGCGCCAGCAGGAGGCTCGCGCCGCCGCCGATGAGGTCTTCAACGCCGAGCGCGAACTTGAAGCCAATCGCCGCCGCGCCATGCACCTCCTCACCCTGGCCGGCAACGCGCGCAACTCCACCGCGCAGGCTGAAGAAAGTCTGGCCGCTCTCGAGCGCGAAGCCGAACGCCTCCAGGCCGAGATGCGCCAGTCCCATCTCGAACTTGAAAACCTCGGCGTCGAAAGCGGACAGGCGCGCCTCAACTTCGATTCCGCCACCGAGCGCCTCAAATCTCTCGAAGCAGAAATCGCGACCTTCCGCGAAAATCTCCAGGGCCGCCGCGAAGAGGAGAATCTGGCTCGCGCCCGCGCCAATCAGCTTCGCAGCCAGCACGCTTCGCTCGGCGGCCGTCGCAATTCCCTTGAGTCGCTCATCCGCGATCACAGCTACTCCACCAACTCAGTCCGGCAGCTTCTCAAGCCCGGCGCGCTCGGTCCCGGCATGGCGCCCGTCGGCACCCTCGCCGATTTCCTAGAGGTCAGCGGCGAGCATGAGGGCGTCGTCGATGAGTTCCTCCGCGAAGAACTGAACTACCTCGTCGTCAATAGCTGGAGCGCCGCCGAGCAGGGCGTCAATCTTCTTAAATCCGGCGCGGACGGCCGCGCCACCTTCCTCGTTCACCCGGAAAATCCCACCGCGCTCATGTCGCGCGCCGAACAGGAAGACGAGATAAGAATGGAAGGACTCACGCCGCTCAAGGACACCATCCGCGTCCTCAACGGCTTTGGCCGCTCCCTTGAAGCCATCCTGCCCAAGTTGAAAAACGGCTACATCGTTGAAAGTTCCGCACTCGCGCAGCAGCTCAGTGAGCAGTACACCCGCGCCTTCTTCCTCACCCCCGGCGGCGAATGCTTCCACAACACCACCGTCACCGGCGGCAAGCCCGCGAGCGAGGGTCCGCTCGCCCTCAAGCGCGACCTGCGCGAAACAGAGCGGAACCTCATCACCGTGGAAGCGGCGCTCGCTGAAGCGGAGATGACGGCCGCAGCGTTGGCGCACTCCATTGAAGAACTGAATCGCCAGTTGGAAGCAAGCAGCGAACTGCGCCGCCAGGCAGAGCAAGAGTTGGCCAACCAGGGCGCGGCGCTCCGCCAGATGGATGCGGAAGTCCAGCGCATCGATCGCCGCCTGCAGGAGTGGACGCTTCAGGCCGCGCGCAACAAGGACGCCAGCGAAGCCAAGCGCAGCCTGATCGAGCAGAAGCGCGCTGAAGCCGAGCACATGGAGGCCGAGCACAACCAGGCAGAGTCGGCCCTTGAGTCGCAGCAGTCGGCGCTGGTTGAAATGCGCCGGAAACGCGAAAACCTTCAGCAGGAAGCAGCCCAGCTCACCGCCGAGCTCGCCGGCCTCGAAGAGCGCCGCCGCGGGGCGGAGGCTGCATTCCAGCGCATCGATCGTCTCCATGCCGATCTCGAGCGCCGCGTCCTCTCGATTGAGCAGCAACGCGCCGCCGCTGAAGCCGAGCGCGAGCAGCGCATTCGCGAGAATGCCGCGCTCGCCGAGCGCCAGCAGGAACTGGCTCAGCAGCGCACCCAGGCGCTGGCCGATGCGCAAAACCTGACCACCGAGGTTCAGGCCCTGCGTCAGCAGTTGGCCCAGCTTGAATCCGATCTAAAGACTCATCGCGCCGCACTCGACCAGTTGCGCGACGATCGCTCCAACCGCGCCAGCGAACTCGCCAAACTCCACTCCGACCTCGAGTACCTCGAAGCCGGGTGTCTGGCCGAAGTCAACGTTGAGGCCTCCGTCCTCCGTGCCGATGCCGAACTCAGCCGTATCGAGGGCGAAGAACTCGCCGCTCAGGAAGAAACCTGCCGCTCCCTCCGCCAGCGCCTCGAACAAATGGGTCCGGTCAACATGATGGCGCTCGACGAGTACAAGGAAACCGCCGAGCGCCACGGCTTCCTCGATACCCAGCGCAAGGACCTCGTCGAGTCCATCGAAAACACTCAGGAAACCATTCGCGAAATCGATCAGATCTCGCGCACAAAATTCGATGAGGCTTTCGCGCGCATTAATGAGAACTTCGGCCAGGTATTCGCCCGCCTCTTCCACGGCGGCCAGGCTTTATTGCGCCTCACCGACGAGGAGAATCAGGCGGAAAGCGGCCTCGACATCGTCGCTTCGCCACCGGGTAAAAAGCTCCAGAACGTGCTCCTGCTCTCCGGCGGAGAAAAATCCCTCACCGCGCTCGCCCTCCTGGTCGCCATCTTCGAGTTTCAGCCCAGCCCCTTCTGCTTCCTCGACGAAGTGGATGCGGCCCTCGACGAAACCAATGTCGGCCGCCTCGCTGACATGCTGCGCTCCCTCGGCAACGAAACTCAGTTCATGGTCATCACCCATTCCAAGCGCATGATGCACGCCGGCGACATGATCTACGGCGTCACCATGCAGGAGCCCGGCGTCTCCAAAATCGTCAGCGTCCAGCTAGCCCATCGCGAACAGCAGCGCGCCACCGCATAGGACGAATTCAAGAGAAGGGACGGCGCTCTGACACCGCTCACCCAGCAAGCTCCGCTGACTCCGCTTTTCTAATTGATACAACTACGCCATCTGCCCCGCCATCTGACTCCACGGGAGGATCGTGATGGCAACCAAAAAATCCAGCAAGAAGTCCAACGCCAAAAAGTCCGCGGCAAAAAAATCCTCGCGCCGCAAATACTCTCCCTCGGCCGGCAAAGACGTGAAGCGCGAAATGCACGCGATGAAACAAGGCAAGCTGAAGTCGGGCCGCAGCGGGAAAAAGGTCACCAGCCGCAAGCAGGCCGTCGCCATCGGCCTTTCTGAGGCTCGCCGCGAAGGGAAAAAGGTTCCCCCAAAAAAATCCTGATCCCGCTCCTTTCGCCGCTCCTTGCACAGGGGGCCGCGCTCTGACAGAGTCAAAGCACGGCCCCATGAAACCTCTGTACTTCTCTCTCTACTGCGCCGTCATCTCAAAATTCAACGTCACCACCACCACCGCAACTCCGTCGCCCGGCACAAATTTCCACTTGCGCACCGCTTCTTCCGCTGCAGTCAACAGGGCGCCGCTTCCGCTCACCGCCTTCACCGCCGTCACCTTGCCTTCCGCATCCACCGTGGCCTCCACTTTCACCTCTCCCGCGATTCGCATGCGTTTGGCAATTTCTGGATAAACCGGTGCGACACGGCTCTTGATCGCCCGCTCGTCCGCACGCCCCGGCAGCGCGAACGCCAGCAGCATTCCCAACGCCACTGCCTTCACACTCCGCCGTGCCCATATCTGTGCTTTGCTTCCAGCTTCTTGCTTTCCACCCATTCCATCCTCACGTGCACAGGATGTGCACACGCGGTTTATCGGCGGAAAAGACCCAAACATGAGAACAGTCTTATTTCTTAGGAAAAGTCCAGAGAGGATCGGTGCGTGACTAACTTCGTGCGCCGCCGATCGCTTCAAACGTCAAATCTTCGGCTGTCGATTGCCGCTCTTCACGCCATAGGTCGAACAATCGGCCATAGCTCAGCGTGATGTAATCGGATTGCGACAGCCCCAGCCGCGCGGCCACCCCATCAATCCACTCCGGCCGGCCTTCGAGCTCCGCGTAATTCCCAATCGGCGTCTCGTCCACCACGCAATGTCCCACCCCGTCGCTCCACTCCGTCCGCCACTTCTCATAGCGGAACGCCGCCACCAGCCCCAGCGAACGGAACACCTCCGCCAGCGCATCGCCGTCCGCCACCTCCGTCTCCGTCTCCACGCGATGCTTGTGCCGATCCTCGCCCGGCCCCGCGTCAGGCAGCCTCTTGTGCGTCAGCACGCATCGCCCCGCATACGTGCGAATGCGCAGAATCTCTGTCCGCGCCCGCAACGTCCGCTCCGGCGTGTCATACAGCACGTTCGCCTCGAACGCCCGCGCCGTCTCCACCCGCAGTCCCGCCGCGCCCAGCCGCAACTCCAGCTCCGCAACATCCCCCACCCGGAATTTAATCTCCGTCTCCACCCCTGACATACCTCGAGTGTAATGGCCGCCCCGCCGTCCCTCGGAAAACGCCAGCGCCGGTTCCACCATCACCGCCGTTCCTAAATCGCGAAGATTCGCTGGACATTGCCAGGCCAATCATAGATGCTGCCATGGATGCGGATTCCCCCACATCTGCATCGCTCAAATGAACCAAGCTTCGAAGTCGGAGTAGCCTCTTTCTCAATCGCGGAGGATTCATGAGGAAGTCGGTCAAGATCGGTCTGGCTGCAGCCATCGCGCTGCCAATACTCGCGTTAGCAGCCATTCCCCTCTTCGTGGACGCCAACACGTTTCGTCCCATCATCGAGAGCCGTCTTACCGCAGCCCTTTCCCGCAAGGTCACCCTCGGCGATCTCAGCCTCTCCGTCATCACCGGAAGCCTGGTGGCCAACGATCTCGCCATTGCCGAAGACCCGAACTTCGGCCAGGCTCCATTCCTCACCGCCAAACGATTGCGCATCGGCGTGCAGATGAAGCCGCTCCTCTTTCACCGTCAACTGATTATCCGCAGTTTTGAGGTCGAAACTCCCCAAATCCATCTGGTCCAAGCCGAGAATGGCGCCTGGAACTTCTCCACCCTCAGCCACGGCGTCGGCTCTCACAGCGCCACTCAACCCGCCTCTTTACCCGATCTCCCCGTCGGCCTCATCACCATCAAAAACGGCAACGCCAGAATTGAAACGCTGCCCTCCCAGCGAAATCCCCAGGTCTACGACCATCTCAACGTCTCGTTGCAGCACTTCTCCCTGGCCAAGGCCTTTCCCTTCACGGTCGGCGCCTCGCTGCCCGGCGACGGCAATGTATGGCTCTCCGGTACAGTCGGGCCCATCAATCCGCAAGACGCTGCCGCCACCACCTTCGACGCCCAGCTCTCCATCCGGCACCTGGACCCCGTCGCCGCCGGCTTCGTCGACCCCGCCGCCGGAATCTCCATGATCGCCGGCCTCGACGTCCACATCGTCTCTGACGGCATCCATGTCACCAGCGACGGCAAAATCCACGCCGAGCACCTCATCCTGCTCAAAAGCGGCCAGCCCGCCCCGCATCCTCTCGATATCAGCTATCAGGTCGCCTACTCCCTCAAAGGCAACAGCGGCCAGGTCTCCGATCTCGCCCTGCAAACCGGCGCTGTAGCCATTCACATCAACGGCGCTTATCAGTTCGCCGCCAACGCACCCGTCTTCGATCTCAAGCTGCTCGCCAAAAATATTCCCATCGACGATCTCCAGGCGCTTTTCCCCGCCATCGGCGTAAAGCTCCCCAACAACGCCGTCCTCAAAGGTGGAACCCTCTCTGCCAACTTCGCCATCAAGGGCTCGCCCAACGACAACGTCATCACCGGCTCCTACGAAATCAAAAATACCGAGTTGGAAGGCTACAACCTCGGCTCCAAAATCGTCGGCATCGCCGCCCTGGGTGGCATCAAAACCGGCGATATCACCGCCATCACCATCTCCCGCGCCGACGTCCGCATCACCAAATCCGGCAGCGAGTCTACCAATATCTACTCCGTGCTTCCTGCCCTCGGCGAATCCACCGGCAGCGGCACCGTCTCTCCTTCCGGCGAGCTCAACTTCCACCTCATCTCCAAAGTCACCAGCGCCAAAGGACTCAATAAACTCGGCGTCAATATCCTCACCCGGTTGAACCACTCATCGGCCGCCGCCAAACCCTCCAAAGCCGAAGGCATCCCCATCAATATCACCGGCACCGCGCAGAACCCCGTCATCACCGCCGATGTCCACGGCCTCATGAAAGGCAACGCCGCCAACTTCCTGAAAAAGACCGGCCTCTCCAAACTCTTCCATAAGAAAAAGAATGATTCTCCTTCACCCCCCCCGCCAAAATAATCAAAGTCCCGGAAACGCAAAAGCCTCGGGGCAACGTCCCCGGCGGAGTGACGACACCACCATGCCCCGTGCCCCGTGTATGACAGCCTCTAACGCTGTCAAGCAAGAACAGCGCGCAGATTGCCGTGGTGGTCGGGGCGGTGTCAAGGGCGCCGTACTTTGGCGTTCATCTCGACCCTTGACACCGTCCCGGCCACTTCCACCATTGGACTGGGTTCGAATCTCGAACGTTCTTTCCGAGATTCGAACCATAGCTGGAAAACCGTCTTTGCTCGCTAAACGACCCAAGCTCGCACCTTGATTTTCAATCACCTTCGATGGCAACCTTCAGGTTCCACCAACCATGTATTCGGCCTGGTACAGCACCATGATTTCCTGTTCAAACTCTTCCCTCGCGGAAAGAGGCGAGGCGTCCAATCATTCAATCGGTCTCCTACTGCGACCAACGGGGCACTCGGACTGCCTCGCATGCGAACCGCGCTCCTTGATCTGTCCATAATCCTGCCCGGAGCGCAACATCCAATACAACCTCACTGCCAGCTTGTGCGCGATGGCCACCTTCGCCACCCCGTGATGCTTCGTCATCGACAGCCGCACGTACTGCCGATGCCAGCCCGGATCATGCCGCTGGGCCGTCGCCGCCGCCTCCACCAGCAGCCAGCGGAGCAGCGTGTTGCCCTGCTTGGTAATGTGGCCCATCTGCTGCTGGCGCTTGCCGCTCGATGCCTCCGCCGGAATCAGCCCAAGATAACTGGCCACCTGCTTGCCGCGCGGGAACCGTTCCCAGTCCCCAACAATCAGCACGTAAGCCAGAGATACCACCGGGCCCACTCCCGGATGAGTCATCAGAAGACGCGCCTGCGCATCCTGGCTGGCCGTGGCCACGGCGCCGCCCGCGCCGCCGCTCAAAACCCGCACCCGCGACGTCGGCTTCCAGGTCGTGTCCGGATCACCCGGCACGCTGCTTGACTCGCTTGAGGCCGGCGCTTCCGGCGCCATCCTTGCCTTTGCTGCGTGCGCGCCCCAGGCATGCCAGGAGATCTACCTGGCCTGGAAGGACCACGACCTGAAGCTGGCCAAGGAGAAGCAGCAGCGCATCGCGGCGGCGGGCAAGCGCGTGGCTGGCGATTTTGGCATTGCCGGGATCAAGTACGCCTGTGATTTCAATGGCTTCTACGGAGGGCGTCCCCGCGCGCCGCTGCTGGGGCTCAGCGCGGAGCAGAAGGCTGAAGTGGAGTCGCTGATGGCCGATATCCGGAACTGAGGCAGGGCGAAAAGGGAGGTTCCGCGCGAAAAATAAAACGGAGATGTCTTATGGAATCATTGAGTTAAGCCACAAAAGTGCACAGAATTGCGCACCCTCTCCCCAGGGGACATGGGGGAGGGGGTATTCTTCTGCCGGCCAACATAAAGGTTGACGAATATTACTGAGCGGGAACCGTTGCGGGCGGAGATTCCCCCGGACTTTTGCAGGCGGGTTGTGGCGGCGATCATGATTGCGGGTTCCTTGTCCCTGAAATGCGGATGCCCGCCGGTGGGGCGGGCACATTTCGACTCACAGATAGAATCTAGCGCGGATTTCAGGGCCTGGATGTGATGGCGGATACGGGAGGGAAGCGGAGCTAGCGGGGTTATCGGAGCTGGCGGCGCTCCCCCCACCCGGGTCCCCAAGGGCGAGGGACCCGGGGCACCGCGCATGAGAGCTTGCGAGGTTACCTTTGGTGGGGAGGGGGTCGCCTCAAATCGGGCTTTGGCTGGGACGACCTACCGGGATGTGGGATTAGAGCGGATTTATCGGGGTGAGCGGAGTCCCGGTGGTTACCTTTGGGCAGGGGGGTGGCTTGGGATCGGAAGATCCCGCGGCATCGCTCAAGAAATGCTCTCCGCCCCAACGACAAGGCCGCTTCGTACGCGAAGGCGGGTGACGCGACGGCCTCCTTCCCGGGTACCGAACTTGTAGGCATCCAGATGCTCTTGATGAAAACGCTTGAACCGCTTCTGCGTGGCGACAAGATGGCCCAGGATCAGCTCAACATTCTCTTTCGCCAGGTGCAAACAACTAAGGCCGCCCAGGCTCAGGAACTCCTCGCCAAGCGGAGTCAAAACAGGGAGAAATAGCCATGCCAACCGTTCAACAATGGGGCCGCAGAGAGTCCATCATCTGGCCGCCGCGCGGCTATCTTTACACGCTCGGAGCGTTCTTTCTCGCGTGCGTTGCGACGGGATTCTTCGTCTACCTTCGCTTTCAATTTGGCCTGCAACCCCTCCAACGCTACTACCTGCCCTACTATTTGCGCAGCGAGACGGCGGGCATTGCGCATTCAGCCAGCAAATACGAGATGCTGTATGTTTCAGACGGCGAAACACCGGGCCGGGCCGCACTCGAAGCGGATGTGCAGCCGGGCTCTACGCCGCAGTTTGGCGGCAAGCCGTTGCCGTTGACGCTAACACCGGAAGCCGCAGTCCATGGCACCTACTTCCTCATGCGCGAAGCACCGCGCAACTGTCAGAACAGGGTAATTCATGCGTGGATTGCGCACTGGATATACGGGGATGTTCCGCTCTACAACCTCTTCAAGATGCAGCTTCTGTTTGGGCTAGCAGCGTTCGTCCTGCAGCTTCCATTTTCGATCCACAAGGACAATGTGCGTGCAGCCCATCGCCAAAGCGTTCGTGTCGCCTTGGAGCAGCTCGAAATGTACACGCAGGCTCGGATCGGCGGGAACCATCCGCCCGAAACGACAGCCAAGTTCATCGCTGCCAAATTCGAGCACGACACCGCTCGTCCGGTAGATGGTTACGTTGCACCGCAACTCCATATGGAGTGGCGCTCATAGACCAGAGGACACCCATCGACTCAGCTCTCACGACCAGGCCAATCGCCGGCATTCACTGGACTGCCGACACCGCTTTCGTTCACCACAACGATGCGGACCACCTGGCTCTACCGCTTGTGATTCGATTCGCGCAAGAGATTCGAAAAAACATGTCCGGCAAAAAGCCTCCCCTCAAAGACCAGGTCCGTCCCATTCAACTGGAGCTTCTTGCGTAGCGCGGCCATATTGTTCACGAAAGTTGACGGTTCGCCTACGAAAATCCGCGAACTCTTTACGACTTTTGAGGAGTAATGTGTGTTGACCGGGCCACTCAGGCAAGCGAAGAGGCCCGCTTTTTTACAATCACCCTTCGGCCTTCACAATCGTTTCTCAACGAGACCCAAAAGGAAATCCGGCAACAAGTCTGACTCGGGCTACCCGATTGCCTTCTTTTAAGATGGTCGCCGATCGCTTCTCGTGGACGCGGTCAGGATTATAGTTACATCCACTGCCGTTGCTCGTTGAACCATACCATATGCACCTCGTCGCCCCGTTTCCATGGCGTTATGAGGCTACTCGAGGGCGCGGAATAGATACGATGGTTCAAAGTCCGCAATGAGGAACCCCTCTCTGCGCGCTTTCTTCGCATCTTTCGACTCGTTCCCGCTCGGCGACTTCGGCCAAATTAACATCAGCTTTGCTTTCGCCGATGTGTCAACCTTTACGCCCGCTACAGCATTTAGAAACTCTGCAAACTTCGGGCGTGCTTCATTGTTTTCCCAAAGCATTGCGTTGGCATTATTAAGTTGGCCTATTAGCGTGGTAAGTTCCCGGCCATTCTTTAGTTCGATGAACACTGGGAAATATATGCCGTTTTTGCCTCCCACCGCGATCATGTCGGCCCGTAATTTGTTTTCCCCGGCCTCCAGGGAGAGTTCATCCGTGACGAAGATAAGCTCATCGAACTCCTTGCCGAAGCATCGGATTGCTTGATGAAGTCGCAATCCTTCCAGCAAGGCCTCTCGAATAAGGTATGCCTGAACCCTATGCTCCGGCTTGTCCTTGCCAGGCTCATGTTCGTTCCGATTTGCCCCCGTCGCCTTTTCTAGAGCTTCGGCGAGGGTAGGCCCACCACCTCCGGCAGCTCCAGCGACCGAGGGGCTACGCCAGCCCCAGATCGGTAACGGCAAACGCCGCGAGCTCCAGGCAAATCCCGTTCGCGATCAAGGAGACCGTTGGCTCCGGAAACCACCCGCCCGCCGCCGGAAACCCCGCACCATCCCAACAAGCGACAATAGAACTGTGACCACCCTGCGCCTAAAGGTCGATCCGGACCACCTCGACGCGCCCGAATCCCGCGCCGCCCTCGAGCAGGCCGCCGCCATCCTCCGCTCCGGCGGCCTCGTGGCCCTCCCCACGGAAACCGTCTACGGCCTCGGCGCCAACGCCCTCTCGCCCCAGGCCGTCGCCCGCATCTTCGCCGCCAAGCAGCGCCCCTCCTGGGACCCCGTCATCGTCCACATCGCCGGCCCCGTCCGGGACAACCCCATGCTCGCCGCCGTCGCTTCCGAGATTCCCGATGTTGCGCGCAAATTGATCGCAGCCTTCTGGCCCGGACCGCTCACCCTCCTGCTCCCGCGCACCGCCGCCGTCCCCAGCGCCGTCACCGCCGGCCGACCGCTTGTCGGAGTGCGCATGCCCTCCCATCCCGTCGCTTTTGAGCTGATCCGCCTCGCCGGCGTCCCCATCGCCGCCCCCAGCGCCAACCTCTTCGGCCACATCAGCCCCACCACCGCCCAGCACGTCCTCGACGACCTCGATGGCCGCATCGACGCCGTCCTCGACGCCGGCCCCGCCCGCCACGGCGTCGAATCTACCGTCCTCGACCCCTGCCAGTCCCCCATGGTCATTTACCGCCCCGGAGCCATCGGCGCAGCTCAAATTCGCGCCGTAGCCGGCGATGTCGTCCAGTTCGAATCCCCCTCCGCCCGCGCCGAAGAACCCGCGGCCCAACCTTCTCCCGGCGTAGGAATCCGCCATTACGCCCCCCGCGCCCACCTAACTCTAACCTATGCGCAAGTTACTGGTACCCAGGGATACCCCCCTACCCTAGACGGAAAAACGCCCCCTGCAACAGCCCATTCCTCCAACGGAATTGCGGCCTCCCAGCAGGCATTTCTGGACGCGGTGCTGCAGCACCCCGGCAAGCGCGTAGGCCTGATGCTGCCCACCGGCTGGCGGTTTCAGCCGCTCCCGGGAACCGTCGTCTTTGAATGCGGTAACTGGAACCATCCAGAGGAGTTAGCCGCCAGCCTTTACGCCGGCCTGCGTGCCCTGGATTCAGTAGGTTGCGAGGTCATCGTCTGCCCCATGCCATCCCCTGAAGGCATCGGCGTCGCCATCCGCGACCGCCTCTGCAAAGCCGCCCAACCCTAGCACCAGCGCCTGCAATCTGTCCCGCCCAAATCGCATTCCATCAGCAATGTGCCGTGCCATCAGCAATGTGCTATGCCAAACCGCATTACAAGCCGTTCTCCCCCTGCTTCAACATGTACTTGATGGAGGACTTGAAGATTAGCATGCGGCTGCGGCCGCGGACTTTCAGGGAGTAGCGGTCGTACCACTCGATGCAGCCTTCGATGTGCTCGCCGTCTTCAAGGACGATGACCATGGGGGTCTGGGACTGGATCTGTTTTTGCAGGTAAAAGAGCTCGGCCTGGCGGTGAACGGTCTCCTCGTCGCGCATGTGAGTAAGGGCGGAAAAGCGAAAGGGAACAGCAGGGGCAAAATGCCGATTCCTGCGAAAACCGGGCAAGGCATGGGAGTCGGCAGGGGCTGGTTCGACAATCGGAGAGAGGATGTGGCTCATCTGGGTCTTTCCTTCCGGAACCTCTGTGATTGGGCGTCCAGTGGAACGAATGAGCGGAACGAATCGGTAAGATGCGAGACGGCCGCACAGGGTGAACCAAGATTCCGAATGCTTTGAGCACCTGGGGAAAATGCCGATTTCCGCCGCAATGCGGGCTGAACCATCATAGGCTCATGGATTTACCGGTTGGGGCGTGTTCTGAGGCTGCTCGTACAGGGAAAGATGCCGGGCCCAGTTGCGAAGTTGCTCAAAATTCAGCGGAATTGTCACCCAGAGTAACAGAGAAGCAGGGAGCAGGGAACAGAAAAGCAGGGAACAGGGATCAGGGAACAGAAAGGCAGGGAACAGGGATCAGGGAACAGGGAACAGAAAGACAGAGAACAGGGACGCTGATTTCAGCGGGATTCCAGGCTTACGGCCATGGCGTCGAGGGACAGGGAGCGGAGGAGATTGCGGCGCATGCCGGATTCGACCTGTCCGAGGGCGCGGGCTGCGCCGTCAATCCAGTCGACGGTTAGGCCGGAGGCGAGGCGATCGAGCTCGGCGGCCAGATCGATGTTGCGGATCAGGGAGGGTGTGCCGGCGACGCAGAGGAGCAGATCCTCAACCAGGCTGCCGAGGGCGCGCAACAGGGTAACGGTCTTTTGCTGGCCGTCGGCGCCGGCGCGGTAGGTCTCAGTGGCGCGGAAGAGGGTGGAGTAATCGGGCTCGCGGAGGGCAGTGTGGAGGATGATGAGCGCATCCTTGCGGCTGACCAGGTAGGCGTCGAGGTCGAAGTTGAGGGCACGGCCGATTGCGCCCTCGGCCTGGCGCGCGACCAGGTTGCGGTCCTGGGGCTTGAGCTGGGGGCGGCGCTGGGCCAGGAGAGCCTCGATTTCCACGGCAGGAAGCGCGCCGAGGCGGTGCACGATGGCGCGGGAACGGATGGTGGGCAGCAGCTCCTGAGGGTTTTCGGCGAGCAGGATGAGCGACGTGTGCTCCGGCGGCTCCTCGAGAACTTTGAGGAGGCTGTTGGCCGCCTCCTTCATGAAGGCGGAGCTGGTGAAGATGGTGAAGGCGCGGCGGGCTTCGACGGGCGGGCGGAAGTTGGCGTTATGGATGACCTGGCGAACCTGGCCGAGCTTGATGAGAAGCTGGGGCGGATCGGGCGGGACGATGAGGACGTCCGGATGGGTCTGGATGAGGATGCGGGTGTCTTTCTTGTCGGTTTCGCGCAGGTCGTCGCGGGCGGCAATGGCTTCGGCGACGCGGTCTTCGAGGTTGGCGGCTTCGCCGATGCGGACACAGTTGGCGCATTGACCGCAGTAGTCGGGCAGGCCGTCGGATTCGGTGGGATGGAGGCAGTTGACGGCCTGGGCGAGCATCAGGGCGAGGGTGTATTTTCCCGCGCCGCGCGGCCCGGCGAGGATCATGGCCTGGGGAAAGTGGCCGGAGCGGACCGACTCGCGCAGGCGGGTGACGGTAGCGGTGTTGCCCAGGAATTCGCGGAAGCTCACGGATTGAGTTTATAGGATGGCCGGGCCGGAGCAGGCGTGCGACGCGGCGGGGCTAGTTTCCAAATGCCGACTTCGCGATACCGTTGCCTTTGGTCATTGGTTGGGCCGACCCATCCGAGATTTGGGCCGGCCGCGGGGAACGCCCGCTCGTCGCGGAAATGCTCCGATGGACGGCCTCGGCGCAGCCTGGATGGTCCGGCTGGGCGAGAGGCTGTGGCGAACGGCCGGATCAATCGGAAACGGGCTTGGACCCTCCCTGAAGGTCGCGGAGCAGCCGGCCGAAAGCCAGCTTGTAGGAATCGTGGTCCTTCCAGTTGCTGAAATCGGGAATATGAAACTCGCGAATCTCGCGGGCCGAGTCTTTGCCAATATCGGAGTCGAAATATTCCCATTGCCGTATCGTCCCAAACGGGCAAAGGCCGATGGGAAACAAGACCTCTCTCTTCTGCTCGACCTCCCGCTTGCGCGCTATAGCGATTTCCGTTCTCACCCACTCGCTGGCCATGCTGGCCTCGGAGAGGATGAGCAGCAGTTTGTCATAAAGGCGAATCGCTTCGTCGATTTGCCTATAAACCTTCTTGCCTCCTTGCAACTTTTGGGGAGCAAACCAGCAGCGCACGCCTTTGGCTTGTAGATCGTTGTGAATGCGCTCGGCAAATTCCTGATCGAGCGTCGAGTAGCTGATGAAGAGGGAGTAGAACTCGATGCCTGTGTTGACCAGCGACGCCATGTACTCGATGAGGTTCTCGGGAACGCCGACCCCACGCAAAAAGATTTGTGGGATCTCGCCTTTGGATTTGTAGATTGTGTCGATGCCGATGCTGGATGGGCCCTCATGTATTACGGTTTCTAGCCCTTTTGCCTCGCTCAAATCGAGGTTGGCAAAGATCGCGTAACCGACCCTCGCCCCGTGGAAGCTCGTCCCGTCGAGGGCTGCCATGCTGAGGTCTACGCCGCGAAGAATCGCCGAAGAGAGGTTCGCCTTGCTAAGGGTTGTCCGATTGAGGACTGCCGAGCTAAGGTCTGCCCCGAAAAGGTCCGCCCAAGCGAGATTCGCCCCACGGAGGTTCGCTGTGGCTAATTTCGCCTCGCAGAGAGCTGCTTTGCGGAGGTCGGTCGAGCTGAGGTCCGCTCCGAATAAGTCCGAAGAGACAAGGTCGGCCCCGCTGAGGTCCGCCGGGGCGCGGATCGCATTGCGAAGCTCTGAAGCTTGGGGGACCGCCCAAAATCTCCTTAAAGGGCCTCTATTTTGGTCCGCGGTGCCGAAGATTGCATTTCTGAGGTTGGCCATGCGGAGGTTCGTCGCACGGAGGTTCGCGCCGCGCAGGTCCGCCGCGCAGAGGTCCGCCCTAAAAAGGTCTGGCTGAATCTTAGGGTGTTTCTTCCGCCACCGATTCCACGCCTCGACGCCCTCTTTCAGAATTGCAAGGTGTTCCGGGTTGGCCATGACTCCAGTATGCCAGCACGTACTACAGTCGTAGCCGCCGTGTACCCCCGGATCCACGGTGTTGGGGACCCAGGAACGCGGATGCGCGATTCACGCCTAGCCAACCCGTTGCATCGGGCGGCGCGAAAAGCAGGTCCCGCGTTTGCCGCAGAAGACGCGGCAAACTCCGCTCAGGATGACGGCAGCATTTTTGTCGCGAACTTCGGAGACGAGACGCGGCCAGGGGTATGTAAATAAAACTTGACATAGCTCTCTGAAATATGTAAAGTGTTATTGTCAACATGTAAAGGAAACCAATCATGATCGAATGCTTGTGGCCTTCCAATCCTGCTCAACGCCGATACATCCTGCGGATGTTTGTTTCGGCATTTCTCAGCATCGTGTTCTCCACCATTGCCGCTCTCACCATACGATTCGGCCATCCGCACGGCGTAGCAGCTTACTGTGTTGCCATTCTGCCGGCGTTTCCCATCATTGGCGCGTTGGTGGTGACGGCCCTTTACCTCGCCGAGGAGAAGGACGACTTCCAGCGCCAGCTTTTGTTGGAGTCGGTGCTGGGCGGGATGGCGATCACGCTGGCGGGGACGACGGTGTGGGGGTACCTGGAGAGCATGGCCCATGCGCCGCACCTGGACGCGATCTGGGTCTACCCCATCTTCTGGATCGCCACCGGGCTCTCCATGCCGTTTGTGCTGATGAGGTACCGATGAAAAACCGGCTGAGGGTTCTGCGCGCGGAGCGGGACTGGTCGCAGGCGGAGTTGGCGCACCGGCTGGAGGTGTCGCGGCAGAGCGTGAACGCGATCGAGACGGGGAAGTTCGACCCGAGTTTAACCCTGGCGTTCAAGCTGTCGCGGCTGTTCGAGATGCCGATTGAGGAATTGTTTTCGGATGAAGAGGGGCGCGGTTAGCGAGCCGGCATGTCAGCGGGTTAACCCACCCATTCCGCAAAAAGCACGGAATGGATGATTGCATGACAGCGTCGGCTCCTTCGGCTGAGTAGACTGGTTGCTGCTATACGACCGTGTAGCTCGGGAGAAGGAGCCGAGCATGATGATTATAGGCTGTGACTTTCATCCCAGTTTCCAGCAGATCGCGTATTTGGATCGGGAGACCGGGGAGTACGGAGAGCGGCGGTTGAACCATCGCGAAGAGGCGGTAAGATTTTACGGTTCGCTGGCCGGCAGCAAGGTGGTTGTGGGATTGGAAGCGACGGGCAACGATCGTTGGTTCCGCAAGCTGGTGATGGAGTCCGGGCATGAGTTGCTGGTGGGCGACGCCAGCGCGATTCATGCTTCGGCGCCGCGCCAGCAGCGGACCGACAAGCGGGATGCGCGGCACATCCTGAGGCTGCTGGTGGAGAACCGGTTTCCCGCCGTTTGGCAGCCTTCGGTGGCCAACCAGGAGCAGCGGCAGTTGTTGCTGCATCGTTGCCGTCTGGTGCGGATGCGGACCAGGATCAAGAACCAGTTGGACTCGATCGCCAAGAGCGAAGGTCTGACCGGTTCGCGGAGCTGGTCGGCGCAGCGGCGGGGCCAGATCGAGGCGTTGCCGTTGACGGGCTGGTATGGTCAGCGGCGGGGGGATCTTCTGCAGTTGCTGGATGGGCTGGAGTTGCGGATCAAGCCGTTGGACAGGGCGGTGGAGGCCGCGGCCAGCCAGGATGCGCAGGCGCGTCTTCTGATGACTCATCCGGGAGTGGGCCCGGTGGTATCTCTGGCTTACGTGCTGATTGTTGGGGGCTGGGAACGGTTCCCGCGCGGCAAGCAGGTGGCCAGTTATCTTGGGCTGATTCCGGCGGAGGCATCGAGCGGCAAGCGCCAGCAGCAGATGGGCCACATTACCAAGCAGGGCAACACGCTGCTCCGCTGGCTGCTGGTGGAGGCGGCGGCGACGGCCCAGCGGCATGATCCGGGCTGGCATCGGCAGTACGTGCGGCTGTCGATGACGAAGCATCACGGGGTGGCGAAGGTGGCCATCGCGCACAAGCTGGCAGTGAGGTTGTATTGGATGTTGCGCTCCGGGCAGGATTATGGACAGATCAAGGAGCGCGGTTCGCATGCGAGGCAGTCCGAGTGCCCCGTTGGTCGCAGTAGGAGACCGATTGAATGATTGGACGCCTCGCCTCTTTCCGCGAGGGAAGAGTTTGAACAGGAAATCATGGTGCTGTACCAGGCCGAATACATGGTTGGTGGAACCTGAAGGTTGCCATCGAAGGTGATTGAAAATCAAGGTGCGAGCTTGGGTCGTTTAGCGAGCAAAGACGGTTTTCCAGCTATGGTTCGAATCTCGGAAAGAACGTTCGAGATTCGAACCCAGTCCAATGGTGGAAGTGGCCGGGACGGTGTCAAGGGTCGAGATGAACGCCAAAGTACGGCGCCCTTGACACCGCCCCGACCACCACGGCAATCTGCGCGCTGTTCTTGCTTGACAGCGTTAGAGGCTGTCATACATGGGGCACAGGAGGTTGTGGTGGATCGGGCATTGTCCCTTCCCAGGTCCCAACACCGGGGCCCTTCGGATGCGCTCAGGGCAGGCTCTGGGGCACCCGGCATCCCACCCATTCGCAGAAAACGCGAATGGATGGGGCACAGGAAGTGTAGAGATGGGTTGGCTTACGGGACGAAGACTTTGAGCCGCACCTTCCAGGTGGTGGATTGGCCGGGCTTGAGCGTGACCATGCCGGTGTCCATGTTGCCCCAGACTTTTTTGTCGAAGGGATCGGCGAAGTTGTACTGGTGTTCGATGGCCACGAATTGCATAGGCGGCGGGGCGTACATCTGGATGGTCTTGATCTCAGGCGAGAGGCCTTCGATAGCGACGCCGTAGTGGGCCTTGGGATCGATGACCTTGACGTCGGCAGCGCCGCTGGTCCAGTCGATGGTGCTCCAGTTGTCGTCGTAGAACTTTTTGTCGAGCGCAACGCCGTCGGGAGCGCGGAGATCGTACTGGGTGCCGGCCACTGGCTTGAGCTCGCCGGTGGGGAAGACGTTGTCGTAGTTGTCGACGACGGCGTACTTCTCGCCGGGGATGTGGACGCGGACCTGGGTGCGGTCGCCGGAGGGCAAGTTGAAATAAGGATGCCATCCGAGGGCGATGGGCTCGGATTCGTGGCCGATGTTGGTTGCGGTGACGGTTACGTCAACGGCGTTGGCGTGGAGCGCGATGCGGTAGTGGAGGTCGGTATCGCCGATCCAGTGGCCGCCGAAGTTGCCGGCGTGGACGATGCCAGTGACTTCCTGGCCGCCGGGAATTTCGTGGACCTTCACGTCGTCAGTGTGGTCTTTGAGGATGAGGCCGTGCATGGCGTGGCGCTCGGCGGTGGGCAGGCGGCCCATGTTGTTGGCGGGCAGAGTGAGGGTGTGGCCTTCCCACTCGGCGGTGAGGGTTTTGCCATCGGGCGAGAGCTTGCCGCGGATGCGGTTGGGGTAGGGAACGAGGAAGGCTGCTCCGAGGCGGTAACCGAGGTCGCCGTTGGCGTCGTCCTTGACGTCGAGCATCTCCTTTGCGGTGGATTCAGACGGAGAGGCGAGGACGTTCACATCGCCTTTGCCCGGAAAGTTGGCGGTAATCTGGAGCAGCTCCATACCGCGGCCGGGCATGAGGGTGATGGAGGTGAATTCCGGTGTGGTGGTGGAGACGGCTTTGCGAGAGAGCGTGACGAGCGGTTGACCGCCGATTTCCATGGTCGCCTGTCCTCTGGCCTGCGCAAAAAAGCAGGCAGCAATTGCTAAGAGAGTGAGACTGCGGATCGTATGTCGCATACGGAAAGCAATTGTACCGGAGCGAGTTCACAGTTCACAGTTCATAGTTCGCAGTTCTCAGCAAGTCAGCGAGATTCGCTCAAGATTGCGCCTCAAAAAGGCAGAGGAATCGGATATTCCGGAAGTTGCAAAGAACTGTGAACTGTGAACTACGAACTGCTCGCTGGGCCGGACCATACTATGATTGATGCCGGACAAGACAGACGCGATTTGAGCGAGGCATGAGGAAGAACATGCGGGGAGGGATTATGTTGGTTGCTTTGTCGGCGGTGGCGTTGATGTGTGCGTGCGGCAACAGTGGAGGCGCCGGAGACAAGTTTCCGCCGCAGCAGCCGCCAGCCACTCCCGCCATCTCCACCTCTGCGGCACAAAACGGAGCCGTGATTGTGACGCTGGCGGATGCGACCGCCGGCACAACCATTTACTACACCATGGATGGAAGCGCTCCGACGAGCCAGTCGCAGATCTACGAAGCGCCATTCCTCGTAGCCGGCAGCCTGACGGTAAAAGCCATGGCCGACGTGCCGACTACAACCCTGAACAGCGAGGTGGCTTCGCAGACGTTAATCCTGAACATTCCTTCGGGCACGCTGGTGTGGAGCGACGAGTTCACGAATTCAGGGAGCGCGCCCGCCGAGCCCAACCCCGCGGTGTGGACCTACGACACCGGCAACAGCGGCTTTGGCAATCATGAGCTGGAGAATTACTGCGCGTGGGGATCGAACGCGTCGCCGTGCTCGACGGCCAATCCAAATGCCTACGTGGGCACGGACGGGTACCTGCACATCGTCGCCCGACAGCCTTCCGCAGGCGTGTACACGTCGGCGCGCCTGAAGTCGCAAGGGCTGTTCAGTTTTCGCTACGGCAGGGTGGAGTTTCGCGCGCGGGTTCCAGAGGCGCAGGGGTATTGGCCGGCCGCGTGGTCGATGGGCAACAACATTACTACGGTGCAGTGGCCGGCGTGCGGCGAAATGGACATCCTGGAGCGCGTGAACGCAGCCAAGACGCCGGACTGGAACGAGGGGTCAGTGCATGGCACGGGATTCGATGGCGAGAATCTGGGGACGATGTACAACTTTCCCGCGGGCACCACGGCCGCGGACTGGCACACGTATGGAATGATCTGGACGCCGAGCAGTGTGGCCTATTACATCGACGATCCAGCGAAACCTTATGTGACTTACACGCCGGCGAGCCTGCAGGGATTGAGCGGAGCGGTGTGGGGGTTCGATGCGGGACAGAGCAACTTTATCCTGCTGAACCTTGCCATCGGCGGCGACTGGCCCGGCGCGCCCAACGCAAGCACGAAGTTCCCCGCGGAGATGCAGGTGGACTACGTGCGGATTTACACCGATTGAGAATGGCTCGCGGCCGGTGCAGGTCTTCGACCGGCTGCATCCCGCATGAGGCGCACATCATCACAGCTCAGTGTTGAAGCTCTGGGCGCCCGTGAGGCGCGGTTTGATCCCCTTCAGACGCGCACCTGGGGCCGGGCGCTCCGGACTCTTGCGACGCACATAGAGCGGACCTGGACCGCGAAAGAGGCCAATTGCCTGCGCGCGCTCGCCGCTTGATTCGCGGATTATTCCTGCCCGCAGCCACCTTCGACCTTCCCGCAACGAGAATGCGCGGGGCTGTCTGACCGAGGCTACACTGCGTTTGGCTTTCCCCAGCCGTTGGCCGCCTTACGAATTTGGAATCGGGTGATGACCATGCAAAGGCGCTGGCTCGCATCGAATCTCGGCATTTATGTCTATGGCGGCGGCGCCATTTTCCTCGGCGTTGTCGGATTGGTGTCAGGTGATTTCGCCACCGGCTGGCAGCACGTCGGGCCCAACGTCTCGCTGCGCGAGCCGCTCGCCTACCTTACGGGCTTGATCGAATTGGCCGCCGGCATCGCGCTGCTGACGCCACGCACCGCCCGCATGGGCGCGGTGACGCTGACCGCCGTCTACTCCGTGTTCACGCTTTTGTGGGCGCCCAATGCCCTGGTGGATGTTTTCCGCCAGGATTATGGCTTCCGACTGAGATACGATGCCACGGGCAACGTGTTTGAGGAGTTTTCCATGGTCGCTGCCGGGCTTGTGCTGTGCGCAATCCTGTTTCCGGCCGGCTCGTGGGTTTCGCGGCGTGAGGCTCTGTTCGCGCGGATCTTCTGCCTTTGCTCAATTTCGTTCGGCATCGAACAAATTTCCGACACCATGAGAGGCCTGACCGGCTGGATTCCCAAGTGGCTTCCGCCGAACCAGTTGTTCTGGTCCTACGCCACCACCGTCTGCTTTTTCCTGGCCGCGGCGGCTATCCTCACCGGGATCATGGCTCCGCTGGCCGCGCGCCTGCTGACGGCGGAGATCGTCGGCTTCCAGCTTCTGGTGTGGATTCCGAAACTCGCCGCGGGGCTGCATGAGCATTTCAACTGGGCGGGCAACGGCATCAATCTGGCGATCGCGGCATCCGTCTGGGTGGTCGCCGATTCGATCAGCCGGGCGGCGAAGCGCAAGACGGCTGCGGATAAATCTCCCGCGGAAGTCGGCAACGCGGCGTGATGCCGAGTTCGCGCGGTTTGCATTCCGGTTGAACCGCAAAAAGGAGGCGAATCCGAGGTGTGGCCATTGAGCCGGTTTTGGCATATACTTATGTATATGCCAAGCCGGGAGGGGTGGACGATGCAGCGAACCGCAAAGGTTTTTATGAACAACCGCAGCCAGGCGGTGCGACTGCCCAAGGAGTTTCAGTTCTCAACGCCGGAGGTTTATATCCGCAAGAGAGGCGAGGAGGTGATTCTGTCGCCGCGGCCGAAGGACTGGTCCGCTCTGCTTGAAGGACCATTCGCGTCGGAGGAGTTCATGGAGAATGTGGAGAAGCTCCCGGTGCAGGAACGGTCGTTCTGATGCTCCGTTACATGCTGGATACCGATACAGTCTCGTATGCGATGAAGGGCAACGCTTCGGTTCTCAAACGGCTCCAGAAAGTGCCGATAGGCGACGTTTGCATCTCGGCGATCAGCCACTCGGAACTGGCGTTTGGGACTGAGGTTTCTCCGGCTCCGCAGAGAGATCGAGGACGGCTCGATCTTTTTCTTCGGCATGTGTCTGTTCTGGATTACCCGGGCAACGCCGCTGCGCATTACGCGGAGATGCGGGCGTTTCTGAAGAAGCGCGGCACGATCATCGGCGCGAACGACTTGTTGATTGCCGCGCATGCGCGATGCGAGGAGTTGGTGCTAGTCACGAACAATACGCGGGAGTTTGGGCGCGTGCCAGGGTTGCAAGTCGAAAACTGGTGCTGATCGTAATGGTGGTTTGGGGCAGCGGGAGTGCTGCGCTTGCCCTTCGTAATTTGAGTCAGAGCTATACTTGAGATGGATGAATACGGCGCTATGCCGAAGATTCTCCGGATCGGGAAGGGGGGCGCATGAGCACAGCCGCAGCAATCGAGGTTGGTGGCGATCTCTGGAACGCACGGGTTTACGCCGGGCTTTCCATTGCGTCAGAGTTGGCTGCCGCTCTCAGTCGGCCCACTTCCGCAAGTAGCTCAATTTTCGCTGCCTGGAAAATCTATTGGCGCCTTGGCAGGCTTAATCGTGACCTAGACGAGATACTGAATGAGTATGATCGGCCCATCGCATTCCCGGTGTCTGTTTCTTGCGATCGAATTCGCCAGGGGCGAGACATTCTCTTGAGATTGCACGCGGATTGCAATCGTCTCTTGGCCGATGAGTACAGCGCTGCTCTGCGCACTCTGACGGGAAGCAGACTCGCTCGTTTGCGGGCGCAATCGGAACGAATTCTGGACGTGGCGGACTGGTTTGATGCAATGAGCACTCCGGAGGAAGTATCCGAGAGGTTCAAAGTGGCTCAAGCTGAGTTCGCACATGGCGATGTGGTGCCGTGGTCAGCGGTTCGTTGAAGCTTCCGCTTGAGATTATTCTAACCAAGAGTGCAGCCAAGGCCTTGAATTCGCTAGACGTTCCGACTCGAAAGCGAATTAAGGACAAGATCGAGGCTGTCGCAGCCGATCCCCTCAATCCGCGCAATTCGTATCCGCTGCAAGGGACCGATAAACGCTCTGCCCGTGTCGGAGGTTACCGTATCCTGCTATTGATTCAGGAGCCAAACCTGCTGGTCGTTGACATTGAACCACGCGGACAGGTGTATCGACGGGTGTGACAGGCGTCAGTTCCGCTCCGCCCGTAAAAACGGCGCTTTAATGGCCCGATGTGGCCATCCGCTGCAAGGGCGCTTGCACTGGCGCGGGACCTATGGTACAAGTAGATCATTCAAGTTTGCCCCCAAAGGGCAGGCCTGAGTTTCATGCAGAGTGGCTGAGGGACGGGCCCTGTGACGCCACGACAACCTGCCCGGGCAAACCGGGAGCATGGTGTCAACTCTCGCTGGCTGAAATGCCGGGAACATGAGATTCGGGGGTCGCTTCAGTCCTACTGAGGCGGCTTCGCAAGCGGTTTCGAGTCATTTACGAGTGTTCGCTCCACAAGGAGCCGGTCACGTGCCCGCATACCCGCAGACCTTCTGCGAGCGAGGGACTGTGACTACTGCATACGAGTTGCGATGTCGGGAATGCGGCAAGAGCTACGGGGTTCAGCCGCTGTCGATCTGCGATGAATGCTTTTCTCCTCTCGAAGTGAAGTACGACATGGACTACGCGCGCAAGTATTTTACGCGCGAGGCGATAGCGCAGGGCCCGCTGAACATGGCGCGGTACAAGGCGTTGTTGCCCATCCCCGAGGGAAGGGAACTGGGTACGCCGGCGGGGCTGACGCCTCTGCTGCAGGCGCCGCGGCTGGGCGCGCACATCGGGGCGAAGAACCTGTGGATCAAGAACGATGCAGTGTGCATGCCCACGCTGAGCTTCAAGGATCGCGTGGTGGCGGTGGCGCTGGCCAACGCGCAGGAGTTCGGGTTTGACACGGTGGGGTGCTCGTCGACGGGCAACCTGGCCAACGCGGTGGCGGCGCAGGCGGCGCGGCTGGGGCTGAAGACGTTCATCCTGGTGCCCGCGGACCTGGAGCCGGCGAAGATTCTGAACACGCAGGTGTACGGCGCCACGCTGGTGCGGGTGGAAGGGAACTACGACCACTGCAACCGGTTGAGCTCGCAGATTGCCGACCGCTACAACTGGGGATTTGTGAATGTGAACCTGCGGCCGTACTACGCCGAAGGATCGAAGACGGTGGGATTTGAGATTGCCGAGCAGCTCGGCTGGCGGCTGCCGGACAACGTGGTGGTGCCCATGGCCGGCGGATCGCTGATTACGAAGATTCGCAAGGCGTTCAACGAGCTGATCGAGCTGGGGCTGGTCGCGGAGAAGCCGGTGCGGTTTTTCGGCGCGCAGGCTACGGGCTGTTCGCCCATTGCCAAGGCAGTGAAAAACGGGACGGATTTGATTGAGCCGCAGCGACCGCATACCATCGCGCGCTCGCTGGCGATCGGCAATCCGGCGGACGGAATTTATGCGGCGCGGATGATCCGCGAGACGGACGGATGGGCCGAGGACGTGTCGGACGTGGAGATCGTATCGGCCATCCAGGAACTGGCGGAGACAGAAGGCATTTTTACGGAGACGGCCGGCGGCGTGACCACGGCGGTTACGGCGCGGCTTTACGCGCATGGGCGCATCCAGCCGGATGAGCTGACGGTTGCGTGCATTACCGGCAACGGACTGAAGACGACCGACGTGCTCAACGGCGCCTACGACCAGAGCCGGGCGATTCGGCCGCGGCTCGCGGACTTTGAGACGTTTGTAGACGAGCACACCAACAATCAGGAATTTGCCCTGGCGGAGAATTGACGGAGATGGCCGTGCGAGTGTTGTTGCCCAATGCATTCCAGAAGCACACGAACAATGTGAAGGAGATCTCCAGCTCGGCGGCCAACTTGCCGGAGCTGGTGACGGACATTGAGGGGCGGTTCCCGGCTCTGCGCCCGCACCTGCGCGGCGAGGATGGACAGATCCGCCGCTTCATCAATTTCTATGTGAACGAGGAGGATATTCGCTTCCTCGGGAACGAGAAGTACAGCTTCCAGGAAGGCGATGAAGTGCTGGTGATTCCGTCAATTGCGGGCGGATGTTGCTGAAACTGGCTGCTTGGGTAAACGGCGGAGGGCTCCTCGACCTGAGGAGCCCTTTGTGTATCCAATGTGGCGGCGACGTATAGTGGTTCGTATTCCTGAATGAGCCGGCTGACAAAACACGCGCTGATGGCAACCGCGGCTGTAGCGATGTTCGCGGGGGTCATATTCGCTGCTCGAACGGACTTTGAGCGTGCGTTCATCGCGTATAAGGTGTATCGCGCGGGGATCTTCGCTCCGCCAGGTGCAGCGGGGGAATCATGGTGGACGCAGCGCTGGCGCAATGCGCGATTCTACTGGGATTTTTCTGAGCTGCGGATTGCCCGCGAACGGCGGCTGAAAGAGCTGAACCCGGAGTTGCGGCCGCTGATAAAGGAGCTTGACCGACGCCAGGCTGCCGGCGAGAACATGCAGTATTCCGTGCATATCTATCGCGAGATTCGCTGGCGGCTGAACTTCACGCCGGACGTTGCCGCCACGCGGGCGAGGATTGAGGATTTGCGAGCCAGCCTGAACGACGCGGAAAAACAGAAGCAGGCCAACCAGCAGCAGGCGGACGACGGAAGCTGGGGAATGGGGATCAATGCCTGGTATCTGCGGCTCTATTACACAGTGGAGGATGGGCTCGACAACCAGAACGAGCCGAAGTATCCGCTGCGGGTTTTGGATCGCATCAACTCGCCTGAACGCTTGAAGGCTCAACTGGATTCGGCGCTATATGACGACTTCACGCGGACGGGTGAATTCAATCGCGAGGAGCTGGATGAGACGTCGTCGGCCATCATGCGGCTGCTCTTCAAGCCGATCAAGACGGGCTATGCGTTCGATCCGCGGCTGCCCGATGCGATGCGCAGCTACATCAACGCATGGCAGAGTCCGGAGACAGGATGCTGGGGGCAGTGGGTGGTGGACCGCTATGGGCGGGTTTGGAAGATGGATGACACCGGGATCACCTTTCATGTTGTTTCAGATACCCACGGTCAGGTGGAGAATCTGGACCGGATTGCGCGGCGGCTCATGGAGCTGGACAAGCTGGATTTTCCGGCGGGGCCGCGAATGAACGGGCACCCGGAAAACCACTTGAACTGGGACTTGGTGAAGGTGTTCCGCTACGCCTGGCCGACGCTGGATGAGGCGACGCGCGCGCGGGTTCGCGAGGAGATCTCGGGGATGCTGGCATGGTGCCTGAAGGATTCGCTGCAGGCGGATGGGTCATTCAAGACCAGCGATATCGACGACACGCTGGGCGATGCGCAGATGTACGGAGCCTTCCTTCTGAGGGATGCTGGATATTTCGACGCGGAAAAGCGGTTCTGGACGGACAAGAACTTTCCAGAGGCCGAGGCGGTGCGCGGCCGTATCGAAGCGCGGTTGAAGGCGATGGGACTGAATGATCCGAACATCCAATCGGCGTACGCGGCGGTGACCAGCGGGCAGTAGAGTCCGCTCATCAGTCGGTGATCAGGTGCAGCGCGACGATGGAGAGAATTGCAAAGGCTGAGAACGTTGCACAGGCGATGAAGAACGCGGCCAGGTGCGCACGCAGCGCGTCGATGGCCTGACCAGCGGCCTGACGCAGGGTAGAGTCGGCGCGCCAAGAGCGGATGAGCACGAAGCTGCCGACGATCAGGACTGTCAGCGGCAACGCGATCATCAACAGCCACAGTCCAATGCGAGTGCTCGATGCGAAGAAGGCCACAATGCGTGCGGCGCTGCGGGCAGGCTCGTATTGTTGGGGTTGCAGGTTGCGCACGAAGAGCGCCGTCATGAACAGCGCGGCGGGCGCGACCAGGAGAAGTTCGGCGGCGGCGAGGGGGCGGAGAATCGTCTTCATGGATTCACTTTATACCGCAAAGTGAAAACCGAAGCAAGCAAATTGTGGTGGGGATTCCTTGAGAATTGTGAGATCAATCACTTGCTATGTCGTTGATTGTGCGGTTTGTCACATGGCGGCAACAATTATTTGCACGGCGTTCTCCATGGCTTCACTTTCCTCTTACAATTGCCGCGGGATACTAATCCCGTGATTCCACAACCATGGCTGAAGGTTCCGTTTGCAAGACCTGCCGGATCCGTCGCCCTACTGGATCCTCCTGCTGCCAATCTTGTCCCTGAAGTTCCCGTCACACAGCGGCGCATTCACGCGGAGGTGGGCCGCTATCGCGTGCGTATGGCGGAGACGCGCGAGGACCGAGAGGCAGCGTGCCGGCTGCGCTTCAAAGTATTCAATTTGGAGCTTGGCGAGGGTCTGGATAGCTCGTACGAGAATGGATTGGATACGGACAAGTTCGACTCCATTTGCGAGCATCTGCTGGTGGAAGACCGCCAGGCGGCGAGCGCGACGAGGCAGATTGTGGGGACCTACCGGATGCAGTCGGGCGCCACGGCGGCGCGCCATCTGGGGTACTACTCGGAACAGGAGTTCAGCTTTGCGCCGTATGAGATTCTGCGGCCGGAGATCCTGGAACTGGGCCGCGCCTCCATCGATCGCGAGCATCGCACGCCGGAAGTTTTGACTTTGCTGTGGCGCGGAATCGCGCAATATGCAGCCGGAATGGAGCTGCGTTACCTGGTCGGGTGCTCGTCGTTGAGCTCGCGCAATCCTGCGGAAGGTTGGGAGTTGTACCGGCAGCTCGAGCCGTATCGGGTTTCGCCGGAGTTTGCCACGGAGCCGACGGCGGAGTATCACTGTCCCAATGAGTGGCGGGGAGCGGGCGCACAGCCGCCCGTCCCTCAAGAGATCTCCACGCCGGAAGCTGCCGCGACCTGCGCGGCCGTGAAGGCGCCCCGGCTGCTGAAGACGTATCTCGCCATCGGGGCGCGCATTGCGGCTCCGCCGGCGTGGGATCGCGGGTTCGGCACCATCGATTTCCTGACGCTGCTCGATCTCAAGCTGCTCTCCGCCGCGGCGCGGAACCGGTTCCTGGCGCCGCTTACCGAATGATGCTGCGACGCTGCCGGCGCGCTGTGGCGCTGGCGGTCACGATTCCGGGATGCATTCTGGGCGCGCTGCTGGAACGTCTACTCGGCCCGCTCACTCCGATCGACCGAGCGCGATGGCTGCAACGCACGGCCGGGAAAGTGCTGGCGGCCGCGGGAATCGAGTTGCGCGTGGTTGGCACTCCTCCTGCGCGCGGCCTGGTGGTCTCGAATCATCTCAGCTATCTCGACGTGGTTGCATTGGCCGCGGCCATGCCGTGCGCCTTTGTATCGAAGATCGAGGTAAGCCGGTGGCCGGTATTCGGCTTGACAGCGCGATTGGGTGGAACCATCTTCATTGACCGCAGCAGCCGCGCCAGTGCCGAAGCCGTGGCCCTGGTAATTGCCGGCCGGCTCAGCATTGCTGTCCCTGTCCTGGTGTTTCCTGAGGGCACCAGCACAGATGGGACCGAGGTGCTGCGCTTTCACTCCAGGCTTTTCGAGCCCGCCGTGGCCGCCGAGGCGCCGATTACACCGGCCGCCGTCGGCTATGCAGCAACGGATGGGCCTCCGGAGCCGGAGCTATGCTGGTTCGGCGATGAGCAGTTCCTGCCCAATCTGTGGAAGATTCTCGGCGCGAAAAATGTTTGCGCTCATGTGGTGCTCGGGAAGTCGCGCATCTATCCTGACCGGCGGACTGCCTCCCGCGAATCGCAGGCAGGTGTAGAAGACATGCGCGCCATTCACCATGGCGCCAAGCACCCTGAAGCCAGCCAAGCAGTTACACGGCTGTAACATGTTCTAACTCGAGTAGGTGCATCGGTCAGGTCCTCGCGCACCTTTGCGGCGAAAGAGTTCTTGACATCCGTGTTCGAACCTGCCTATACTCCGGTCGCCTGAGTAAATCGAATTACTCTGTCCATTTTTGCCGCCTCCCCATTTCCTCTTTGAGGCAGCCTGTTGCTCTCTAGCTCCAGACGTTGCTTCAGGAGGATTGTGCCATGTTCCGTCTCACCAGTAACCCGGCTTCCGGTTCCGGTCCGGACCGGGTAATTCGCGCTTTTCACCTGCTGCTCTCCATCTCGCTCCTGGGCTTAGTGCCGTTGAGCGCGCAGACCGTGGCGACCTACGACTTTGAAAGCGGCAACACGGATGGCTGGGTCTCGTTTTACAACGCCAGCACGCCCGTTTCTACCAACGCCGCAGCCTATACCGGCAGCTACAGCCTGCTGACGACAACCAGCGCGACCGGCACGGGCGGTCCGTCGATCCCGCTCACCGGCGTGCTTCAGGCTGGGGCCACCTATACCATCACGGGATGGGTGATGCTGACCAGCGGCGAATCGGCACAGAATGCCGACTTCACCATGCTGCGCAGCGATCCATCTTGCACCAGCGATGCTTGCTACGACACCATCGGCGGATACCAGGTGCCTATAAACGATACGAGCTGGACGCAGATTGGCGGCACGTACACCCCCGCCACAACAGAGACCGCGCTTCTGCTTTACGCGCAACTGGTGGGAGCAACTTCCGCGGTGCCCTTCTACCTGGATGACGTGGTGATTACGGAGACTGCGCCGCCTCCGGGCGGAACTCCCGTTGCCACCTACAACTTCAGCGATGGCGGCACGGACGGCTGGTTCCCGTTTGGTTCGGCAACGGTGGCCAATGCTGTGCTGCCCACCCCCGATCCGAATAGCAACACCAACGGGCTGCTGACGACGAACCGGACCGCAACCTACATGGGACCGGCATTGAACCTGGTAGGGGTCAGCGGCGTGGTGGCCGGAGCAACGTACCAGGTGTCCGCGTATGTGTTGCTGGCATCCACCGATGCCGGCGGCCCGACTGTAACCATGTCGACCAAGCTGGCCGACTGCGCGACCAGCGGAAGCTACAGCAATCTGGGCACGTCCGCGGCGCTGACCAACGGGGTGTGGACCAAGGTGCAGGGAACGTTTACGTTCAGTAATCAGCCGGGACCGCCGACTTCGCTGGATCTCTATTTCCAATCCTCGAGCGCGACGGACTCGTTCTATATCAGCGACGTCGTGATCGGCGAGCTTTCGCCGCCGCCGCCGACCCTGAGCCAGCAGGACAACACCGGCATCGCCACCACGTTTGAAGATGGCGGCCTGGACGGCTGGAGTTCGCGCGCCGGGTCTACGCTGACCAACTCCACGGCGGAAGCGCACACCGGCACTCATAGCCTGCTGACTACCGGCCGCACCGCCAACTACGACGGCCCGCAGATCAGCGTGAGCGACAAGATGTATCCGGGCTCGGTCTACAACATCAGCGGCTGGGTGATGCTCCTGCCAACCGATGGCACGAGCCACGTGATCAACATGAGCCTGCAGACCACTCTGAGCGGCAATACCAACTATCCCAGCATCACCGCTTATCCGGGCATTACCGTGCCGGCGGATGGACAGTGGCACCAGATCAGCGTGCTCGGTTACAACATGTCCAGCCCGTATGACCAGGGGCAAGCGTACTTGTACTTCCAAACGGTGCCGCCGTCGGGCAGCGACCTGGTGTCGTTCTACCTCGACGACTTCCAGTTGAGCTACGTGCCGCCGCCGACCATCCAGACCGATATTCCCTCGATGTACAAGGCGCTGTCGGCGTACTTCCCGATTGGGGCTGCGATTGATCCGACCGACCTGTCGGGGCCGCACGAACAACTGCTGACGACGCACTTCAACAGCATTACCTCAGGCAACGACATGAAGTGGAGCTCGGTGGAACCCTCGTTCGGGAGCTTCACTTTCACCACCGCCGATCAGGAGGTGGGCCTGGCGGTCTGCAACAACATGCTGATCCGCGGTCACAACCTGGTGTGGGCCACGGGCGCGCAGACGCCAACGTACGCGTTTGGCGACGGCACCAACTCCCCCGCCAACCAGGCCACCGTAACCGCCAACATCCAGGAGCACATCCAGAACGAGGTGCAGCACTTCGGCACCGCGGTGGGAGTGTGGGACGTGGTCAACGAGCCGCTCGACCCCACGCAGTCCGATTGCCTGGAACACGGCCCGTTCTACCAGGTGCTGGGCAAGAGCTACATCGATGTGGCGCTTAAAGCGGCGCGCGAATATGCGCCCGCCGGCACCAAGCTGTTCATCAACGACTACTCCACCAGCGATCCCAACCGCCTGGCCTGCATGGTAAAGCTGATCGCCGACCTGCGTGCGCGCGGGATACCGGTGGATGGCGTGGGCCACGAGATGCACAACTCCATCAACTATCCCAGCGTGCAGGCGATGGTGAACTCGGTCGATACTTTGCATCTACTGTTCCCGGGCCTGGAACAGCAGGTGACCGAGTACGACGAAAGCGTCTACAACGCCGGCGACGACACGTCGAATTACGGCAACAGCATTCCACCGTCGGTGCTGGCGGAGCAGGGCTGGCTCTATGCCGACACCTTCGATGCCTATAAGCAACTGGCCGGCAAGATCGACCGTGTCACTCTTTGGGGCATGGCCGACGACGATACGTGGCTGGACAGCTTCCCGGTCGCGCGCACGGATTACCCGCTGCCGTTCGACATGGGATTGCAGGCCAAGCCGGCGTACTGGGGGATTGTGGATAAAACACAGTTGCCAGGTTATGGGCTAGCGCTCACTGGAACCATTGCGGCGGGCACCAGTGACACCCGCACCATCACTCTGACCGCAACCAACCCCAGTTCCGGCACTGCGTATGCAACCCAGATAAGTGGTTTTACGCTGACCCAGCAGTCCAGGCCGTCGTGCACGCCAAAGATTACTTCGCCCACTGGATTCCCCATCGTTCTCGGAGGCATTCCCGCGGGCGGATCGGCTTCCACAAACATCACCATCAGCATCGTGGGCTGCAATCCAAACGCGAAGTGGTTGATCACGGCGCCCTGGAATGCCAACACCTACGAGCTAGGCACGTTCACCATGACCACCGACTTCAACCGCGGCAAGGGGAATTAGCCGCGCCGAGACGTGAGCGCCGGAACTCGCCAGGCAGGCGGGTTCCGGCGCTCTCTTTTTTCCGATTGGGAATGTTTACGCTTTGGCCGGCGCCGCGGTCGATCCGCGTATCACCAGGCTGGTGGAAACCAGAAATTCGCGCTGGATGTTGTCTCCCGGAGCGGCTTCGGCCTGTACCCGCAGCGCCTCGAATGCAGCCTGCGCCAGGTCCGCGCGCGACAAGCGGATGGTAGTCAGCGGCGGCAGGGTGTATTCGTCGAATGCGATGTCGTCCAGCCCGATGACGGAAAGATCCTGCGGCACCCGCAGCCCCTCCATGTAGGCGGCGCGCAGCACGCCGATCGCGGTCATATCGTTGGAGCAGATCACCGCGGTGGGCTGCCGCTTCAAGCCACGCAGCCGCTCGAATCCGTTCACTCCGCCGCGCAGCGTGTGATCGCACTCGATCACCCACTCGGCTTCGATTTCCATCCCCGCGCGTTTCATGGTATTGCGGAAATCGTTCTTCCGGGTGACCGCCGAGTGAATCGTGTGCGGTCCGGCGAGATAGCCGATCCTCCGGTGACCGAGTCCCGACAGGTGCTTCACCGCCTCATCCATCCCCGTGGTGTAATCCAGAACGATGGTGCTTGACTTGGGGTCGGCGAGCTTGAATTCGGCCAGCACCATCGGCACATCGTGGTTGGCCAGTTGGTCCAGCACCGGCTCTTCCTCGCCAAACGTCAGCACCGCCACGCCTTCCACCTTGCGCTCCAGCATGCGCCGCACGCAGCTGGTCAGGATTCTGGGATCGCTGTTCGACGAGCTCACCAGGATCTCGTATCCATTGGCGACGGCGATCTCTTCAAAGCTCTGGATCAGCTCCGGAAAAAACGGGTTGGTGATGTTCTCAACGATGATGCCGAACAAGCGGCTGCGTCCCGATACCAGGCTGCGAGCGTGGGTGTTGGGGAAGTAGCTGAGCTGTTCAATGGCCTGCCACACGCGTTTGCTCAACCGCTCGCTCACCGCGGGCGAGCCGTTGACGGTCCGCGACACCGTGGCGATGGAAACTTTCGCCAGCGCGGCGACAGTCCGTATGTCTGCCGCTTTTGCGACCGTTTTGCGCGTTCCTTTACGGGGCACGCATCCATGCTAATTGACTTGGCTTCAGGGTGAAAAGGCTTTCCGGCTCCAATTCCCGCGCCGGTTCCAGTCGCGAGCGGATGCTCGCGGCACCTCTACTCCGCCGCCATCAGCAGCCGCAAGTCGCGCAGATTATGCCCCGTCGGTCCGGTAACCACTGAGTCGCCCAGCGCTGTAAACAGCGGGCAGGCGTTGAATTCAGCCAGTGCCTGTTCCGGGTCGAAGCCAAATGCGCGCGCCCGCGTCACCGTGGTCGGATCGGCAATTGCTCCGGCGGCGCGCGTGTTGCCGTCGATCCCGTCCGTTCCCGCGCTGAGCACGGTCAGCGGTTCGCCCGCGTGCCGCGCCAACTCCAGTGCCGCCGCCAGTGCGAATTGCTGGTTGCGGCCGCCGGCCCCGGGCACGCGCGTCAACGTCACCGTCACCTCGCCGGCGGAAATCAGGCAGAGACGCGGATGGGCCTCCCGCAGCGAGTGGAACCGCTCCAGCAGGTACCGCGCGGCTTCGGCGTAATCCCAGTCGTCGCAGCTATTGTCCACGGCCACGTGGTAGCCCGCTTCTTCTGCCAGCACCCGGCAATTCTCCACCAGGTCGTGACTGGAGAGAAGGATTTCAAACACCGAATCGCGGAACGCGCCGTCCTCGTCCTTCATGCTGGCCGCGGCGGTGATGCGTCGCGCCATCACGGCTTCAGCCAGCTTGGGGAAGAACGGCGGCCGCCAGCTCTTGTTACCGGGAGATTCCGGCATATCTTCGCGCTCAAAGTAGGCCCGCACCGCCGGGGGAAACTTGGCCGCAAGTTGGTAGCGCTCTATGATGGAACGCACTTCTTCCACCGTGGAGTGGTCCGGCGACGTGGGACCAGACGAAAGCGCATCCAGCGCGCGCAGGGGCACGTCCGGCAGCAGCAGCGAGATCTTCGCCGCGTCCGGCGCAGCCATGGCAAGCCGCCCGCCCTTCACCTGCGAGAAATGCTTGCGCAGCGTATTAATCTCGTTGATCGGCGCTCCTGAGGCCAGCAGAGCATCGTGAAACGCTCGCGTGTCCTCGAGCGTGATCCCGGGATCGATGGGCAGGTCGAACAGCGCCGAGCCGCCGCCGGAGATAAGAAAGAACACCAGCGTGTCCTTGCGCGCCTTTTTCAACAGCACCAGTGCTGCGCGAGCCGCCGCGAACGAATCGTCGTTGGGCAGCGGATGGCCACCCTCAAAATAACGGAAGCGCCAGTTCCGCTTCGCGGGCACGCAATTGGAGCAGCAGATCCCGCGCAGACCCTTGCGCCGCTTCATGCGATCCAGCAGCACATCCAGCATGGGAACGGCCGCCTTGCCCAGCGCGATCACGAAGACCCGTTTGTAGACAGAAATGTCGATCTGCTCCGGCCCGCCGCCATCCGGCATCAGGCGCCGCAGCACATTGCCTTCCATGCGGATCCTGCGGTCGAATGCGGACTCGATGTTGCACGCGGCCAGCGCGCCAGTGAACAAGCCCGTCGCTGTGGTGTGCAGGCTTTCTAAAGCCGCTTCGCTTACCGGAGTCATGCCACCTGCTCCTTCAGCCAGCCGCTCAATGCCGGTTGCATTGGCGCCAGTTGGCCGTTAAAAAAATGATCGACGCCGTGTAGCAGAATAGGGCGCCGTGGTTCCGCGGCCGTCGCCACTCGCGCAGGACCAGACCCCCCGGCATTCGCAGCAAATGTGTGTGGAGCGGCCATTCAATATAGATTGTAGCCCCGTTGGCAAATCGCCTCGCTCCTCGCGTCCTATCGCGTTCATACGCCGTGAGATATTCTTGCTCCATGCCCGCAGCCATCGATCCCATCCAGCTCACCCGCGACCTGGTCGCCATCGAATCGCCCAGCTACAACGAAGGCGCGATGGGCGAATTCCTGGCCGGCTTTCTCGCCTCGCGCGAATGGGATGTGGAGAAAATGCCCGTCCCGCCGCCCAGCGACAGCGCGCCTGCCGGAGCCCGGTGGAATGTCTACGCCGGGCCTGCCGGCTCTGCTCCCGAGGTCGTCTTCTCGACGCACATGGACACCGTTCCGCCCTACATCCCCCTGCGCGAAGATGACGATTTCCTCTACGGCCGCGGTGTCTGCGACGCCAAGGGCATCATGGCCGCGCAAATCGCCGCGGCCGAAGCTCTGCGCGGACAGGGATTCCCGGTCGGGCTTCTCTTCGTTGCCGGCGAAGAGCGCGACTCCGCCGGGGCAAAGGTGGCCAATCAGCGCCCCAAAGGCAGCCGATTCCTCATCAACGGAGAACCGACTGACAATCGCCTCGGCATTGCTTCAAAGGGAGCGCTTCGCACCATCCTGCGCGCCACAGGCACCATGGCCCATTCCGCCTATCCCGAGCTCGGCGAGAGCGCCATCCACAAGCTTGTCCAAGCGCTGGAACGGCTCCTGCGCCTCGATCTGCCCGTCGACCCCGAAGTCGGTTCGTCCACTCTCAACATCGGCCTGATTCAGGGCGGCCGCGCTCCCAACGTCATCGCCGATCACGCCGAAGCTCAGGTGCTCACCCGCCTGGTGGGCGACTCGGCCCCGGTCCGCGCCGCCATTCTTGACGCCTGCGATGGCGTGGCCGAGGTCGACTTCACCCTTGAGATACCTTTCGTCCGCCTCCGCGCCGTCCCCGGCCTGCCCACCATGATCGCCAAGTTCACCACCGACATTCCCTGGCTCACAAACTGGGGCCAGCCGCTCCTGCTCGGCCCCGGCTCTATCCATGTCGCCCACACCCCCGATGAAAAAATCCGCAAATCGGAGCTCCGCCAAGCCGTGGACTTTTACATCTCCGTGGCAAAGCAGCTTCTATCCGCAGCAAGCTAAATGGCTTTCCACGCGACAGCACGCATTCGTGTGCTATCCTGCGCCTGCGTTCTTCCCCGGGCACATCATCTCAAAAGCGAGGTCCGTCCGATGACAACCACCGTCACCACGCCACAGGCCCAGTCCGCGCCCGTCACTCCGGAGCGCATCCTCCAGTTCGGCTGGGCGTACGCTGTCCCCTTGGTGCTTGAGGCCGCCATTCACCATCACGTCTTCGACTCACTCGACGGCTCTCCCATGACCATTGAGGAGCTCGTCCGCGCCACCGGAGCATCGCGCCGCGGCCTCTCTGCCATCGTCAACATGCTGGTCGGCTTTGAATTTCTCCACAAGGAACCGGGCGGCAAGTTCTCGCTCACGCCCGAGTCCGCCGCGTTCCTCGTCAGCACCAAGCCCAGCTTCCAGGGCGGCATCATTCGCCACACCAGCACTCAGCTCCTGCCCAACTGGCTCCAATTGAACCAGGTGGTGGCTACCGGGCGCCCCGCCATGTCCGTAAACCAGGAGAAAGCGGGCGGCGAGTTCTTCCGCGAATTCGTCAGCGACCTCTTTCCCATGAGCTATCCCATCGCGCGCCAGTTAGCCGAGCACCTCAATCTCAGCGCCTTCAACGATCCGGTCTCGGTGCTTGACCTGGCCGCCGGCTCCGGCGTGTGGAGCGTTGCCCTCGCCCAATCGGGCCACAATGTCCGGGTTACGGTGGTCGACTGGCCGGAGGTGATCCCGGTAACCAGGAACACCGTCGCCCGCCTCGGCCTCGCCCAGCGCTACTCCTACGTCGAAGGCGACCTCATGCAGGCTGACTTCGGCGCCGGCCACGCCGTCGCCACTCTCGGCCACATCCTCCATAGCGAAGGCGTCGCGCGCAGCAAGGCGCTGCTCAGCAAAACCTTTCACGCGCTCGCCCCCGGCGGCACCATCGCCATCGCCGAGTTCCTGGTCAACGCCGACCGCACCGGCCCGGCCAACGGCCTCATCTTCGCCGTCAACATGCTGGTCAACACCGACGAAGGCGACACCTACAGCTTCGAGGAAATCTCCGAATGGCTCCTCGAAGCCGGATTCACCCATGCCCGCAAGCTGGAGGTTCCCGGCCCTTCGCCCCTGATCCTGGCCAGCAAGCCGTAACCTAACCAGGCCGCCGCGCAACCCGAGCAAACCTAAAGGTGCAGCGCGGAAGAAATGACAAATGTCGCCGTGGCCGGCCATCGGAGGGGAACCGGCCATCTCCAGATTTGCGTCTGTCCCTTATCGTCGAGGACGATATCACCCCAAATCGTTATCCCGCCCACCCGTGTTATATGGATACCCCTCCACGTTCGTCACTGCGGGTTGGCGATCGCTAAGAAACAGCGTCGAAAATGACCCTTCCTCGTCCGCTGCACCCGCCTCCCCTACCCGCAAAAGGCGCTTGCGCACCTCTGCGGCGCGCTTCGTATCCGCATCCCGCTGCGCTGCGGCAGCCCCGACCATGCCGGGCACATTGCTCCCATTCATTCCCATCCCATGGATGTGCATAGGGTCCTCCGGTGCCGGTCTTCCCTGCACGCAGCTCTCCCAATTCAGGCAAAAACATGAGGAGGAATTCATGCGAGCCGCGCCCTGCCACTCAGAATTGTCCCTCGAATCAACACTCCGGGGTTCAGGATGCGTAGCGCTGCGACTTGGCTCCTCCGCTACAATCCTTCCATGTCCAATTCCATCTACGACATCCCTGTCCGCACACTTTCCGGCGACGAGACCAGCCTGAAGGAGTTCGCCGGCAAGGTCCTGCTCATTGTCAACGTTGCCTCCAAGTGCGGCCTCACGCCCCAGTACGAGGGCCTGGAGCGCCTCTACAAGCACTATCGCGATCGCGGCTTCATCATCGCCGGCTTTCCCTCGAACGACTTTGCCCAGCAGGAGCCCGGAACCAGCGACGAAATCCGCTCCTTCTGCACTCTTAACTACGGCGTCGATTTTCCGCTCTTTGAGAAGATTCCCGTCGTCGGCCCGCAAAAGCACGCTTTGTACGTCGCACTGATCGCCGCCGAACCCGACGCCATCAGCACCAGCGAATTTCCCTTCGCCGACGACCTGCGCAAATACGGAATCCAGCCCAATCCACCGCCGGAAATCCTCTGGAACTTTGAGAAATTCCTCGTCGACCGTTCTGGCCAAGTGGTGTGCCGCTTCGCGCCCAACACCGATCCGTTCAATCCGCGGCTCACTGAAGCCATTGAAGCCGAGCTCGCGGCATAAGGAAAGAGGCTCCGCGCAATCATGACTGGCGGAATCGCGATCACTCCGGAAGCACGGCGCTACGCTCTGGGTGAGCTTTGCCGCCGCGCTTGCCTCGACGAGGATTTCCGCAGCCTCTGGTCGATCGAAACCAGCGCCGACGGGCAAATGCTCGCCTTGCGCGCCCGCGATCCTTACATCGGCAGCATTGAGTTTCCCGCCTACTCCGGCGAACTGCTCTCGGAACTCGCCGTTCACAAATCCTGGCCCATCGGCGCGTCTTCGGAGTTCGCAGCAGTCGTTCCCGACTTTGTGGTCCCATTTGCGCGCCGGGAGTCAAAAGCCGGTGAGCCACTCTTCGCTGAAGTCTCGCCCGGTCACTTCCGCTGCACTGAAGATCTGCTCGCTTCCACCGTTCTGGTGCTTTCGCGCTTCGAGGAGCTCGATCCTCCGCGCCACGACGCGCACGGCCGCTTTGAGGCCGCTGCCAGCATGGCTGTCCGCGACGGCTACCTCGATCGGCCGATCATCGACGAATATGGACTCGCTCTTGAGGCGGCCATCCGATCCATTGTGCCCGGCTTCAAGCCGCGCCCGCGACGCCTCCGCGTCAAGCTCAGCCACGACATCGATGAGATCGGCATTCCATTCAGCGCGCGCGCCGCCGCCGTGCAATTGCTCGCGCGCCGCTCCATCGCAACCGGTCTGCGCGACCTCGCCAGCGGCATTGCTCCGGTCGTTCCCGGATCGCTGCGCCAGGTGATGGAAATTTGCGCGCTGGCTAAAGAGCACGGCCTGCATTCGGCGCTCTACTGGAAGGCTTCCGGCCGCAGTCCCTTTGACAGCGGCTACAGCCTTTCCGATCCGCGCGTCGCCAAAATCATCGCCTGGGCGCGCCAGCGCAACATCGAGATGGGCGTGCATCCGGGATACAACACATTCCGCGCACCGGAAAAGCTCCGCGAAGAAGTGGAACGTTGCCGTGCGGCAGTCGAACAGCAGCACATCGGCGGCCGCCAGCACTATCTCCGCTGGCATCCAGACACCTGGATCCACTGGGAGCAGTGCGGCCTCGCCTATGACAGCACCCTCGGTTACGCCCATCGAGTAGGCTTCCGCGCCGGAACCTGCGTGCCCTATTTCCCGTGGCTGTGGAACCAGAATCGGCGCACCGACCTTCTCGAGATTCCCCTCATCGTGATGGATCGTACCATCACCAGCGCGAACTACATGGGCTTAACCCCGGACCAAAGCCTCGCTACGCTGAAGAACCTGATGCACCGCTGTGAAGCCGCCGGCGGCGTGCTCACCCTGCTGTGGCACAATAACTGCCTCGGTCATCCCTTTTCCGCTTACTATCCGCGCATCTTCGCCGAGCTGGCCGGCGTGGAGAACTACGACTGGCAGGCAGACATGGCGTTATTGCGAGGCGTGGAGGGCGCAGGATAGCGCCGCTCACTTCTGCCGGTCGAGATCCAGATTGAGCTCGAGCACATTCACGCGCGGCTCGCCGAGAAAGCCGAGCGAGCGTCCCTCAGTATGCTTGGCGATGAGCTGGCGCACGCGGTCTCCGCCCCAGCCGCGCGCCTTGGCCACCCGCGGCGCCTGGTAGGCTGCGTCATCGGGCGTGATGTCCGGATCGAGGCCGGAGGCGGAAGTCGTTACCAGATCGATTGGCACTGGCTTGCCGGGGTTCTCCTTCTGGAGCTTATCAATGTCGCCCTGAATGCGGGCGATGAGCTTGGCGTTAGTCTGGGCCAGGTTTGAGCCGCCGGAGGAGGTCGGGTCGTAACCGTTGCCCGCCGCCGAAGGCCGAGGATGGAAGTAGCGGTCCGAGGTAAAACTCTGTGCCAGCAGCGACGAGCCGATCACTTGGCCATTATGCAAAATCAGGCTTCCGTCCGCCTGGTGGGGAAACATCACGTGCGCGATGCCCGCGATGACCAGGGGATACGCAAGGCCGAAGAGGACCGCGGTCACCAGCGTGAACAGGATCGAGGTGCGCCAGATGGAATGCGAGGCTGGCGTTTCTTGGGGCTGCAGGCCCTTTCCGTTCGCGTGAACGTCCATTTCGTGTTCCGGGACCAGTGTACTTGAGGAGTGCACGATTGAATCTCCATTGGGCCGGCGCGCGGCCCGATTGGTTACGCCAGATGCATGGCTACCAGGCACAAGTCGATGGCCTTGATGCCGATGAATGGGATGAGAATGCCGCCTACTCCGTAAATGAGGAGGTTATTGCGCAGCAGCACGCCCGCAGGCTTGGGCTCGTATTTCACGCCCTTCAGCGCCAGCGGAATGAGCGCGACGATAATAATCGCGTTGAAGATCACCGCGGAAAGAATGGCCGACTCCGGCGAATGCAGGCGCATGATGTTGAGCGCGCCCAGAACCGGGAACACGCCCAGGAACATGGCCGGAATGATGGCGAAATACTTGGCCACATCGTTGGCGATGGAGAAGGTGGTTAGAGCGCCGCGCGTCATCAGGAGCTGCTTGCCGATCTCCACGATTTCAATCAGCTTGGTGGGATTGGAATCGAGATCCACCATGTTGCCGGCTTCCTTGGCGGCCTGTGTGCCGGAGTTCATGGCCACGCCCACGTCGGCCTGCGCCAGCGCCGGCGCGTCGTTGGTGCCGTCGCCGGTCATCGCCACCAGCTTGCCCCTGGCCTGTTCGCGCTTGATAAGGTCCATCTTGTCCTTGGGTTTCGCTTCGGCCAGGAAATCATCTACCCCCGCCTCGCGCGCAATCACCGCGGCGGTCAGCGGATTGTCGCCCGTAATCATGATGGAGCGGATACCCATGGCGCGAAGTCGCGCCAGCCGGTCCTTCAGTCCTCCTTTCACAATGTCCTTGAGGTAGATCACGCCCAGCGCCGTGGAGTTTTCCGCCACCACCAGCGGCGTTCCACCCTGCCGCGCAATCTCCTCCACGGAATCGCGCACTTTCTTGGGTAGCGCTGAGCCCTGGTCCTCCAGGAACCGCGCGATCGCGTCCACCGATCCTTTGCGGATCCGCACGCCGGGCAGGTTCACGCCGCTCATCCGCGTCTGCGCGCTGAAGGGAACAAAGTCGGCGTGAATGCCGGCCAGGTCGCGGCCGCGCAAATTGTACTCGGTCTTGGCCAGCACCACGATGGAGCGTCCTTCGGGAGTTTCGTCTGAGAGCGACGAGAGCTGCGCCGCATCGGCAAGACGCTCTGAGCTGATGTCGGGCGCGGGAATGAATTCAGTCGCCTGGCGATTGCCCAGCGTGATGGTGCCGGTCTTGTCCAGCAGCAGTGTGTTCACGTCGCCGGCGGCTTCCACCGCGCGCCCACTCATGGCCAGCACATTGTATTGCACCAGCCGATCCATGCCGGCAATGCCGATGGCGGAGAGCAAACCGCCGATGGTTGTTGGAATGAGGCAGACCAGCAGCGAAACCAGCACGAATACGGTTTGCGGCGCCTTGGCATAAATGGCGAACGGCTGCAGCGTAACCACGGCCAGCAGAAAGATGATGGTCAAGCCGGAAAGAAGAATGCTGAGCGCGATCTCGTTGGGCGTCTTCTGCCTCGTCGCGCCTTCCACCAGCGCAATCATGCGGTCGAGAAATGTTTCGCCGGGGTTCGAGGTGATCTTCACCTTGATCCAGTCCGACAGAACTTTTGTCCCGCCGGTGACGGCCGATCGGTCGCCGCCCGCTTCGCGAATCACCGGAGCGGATTCGCCGGTAATGGCGGACTCATCCACCGAAGCGACGCCTTCGATGACCTCGCCGTCGCCCGCGATGTAGTGGCCCGCGGCAATATAGATGACGTCGCCCGCGCGAAGCAGGCCGCTAACCACCTCTTCCAGTGCGCCTGTGGCCGTGTAACGCTGGGCGATGGTCTCGCCCTTGGCCTTGCGCAAAGTATCGGCCTGGGCCTTGCCGCGCCCCTCGGCCATGGCCTCGGCAAAGTTGGCGAAAAGCACCGTGAACCACAGCCAAAGCGTGATCTGCAGGTTAAAAGCAAAGGCCACGCGATGGTGAATTTCGTTGTCGACCAGCAGCGCTGTCGTTAGCACGCTGCCCACTTCGACGACAAACATCACCGGGTTCTTTGCCATCCAGCGCGGATTGAGCTTGCGCAGGCTTTCGATGGCCGCCTGGCCGATGATACTTGTGTCCCAGATGCTAATTTTCTCTGCCATAAAAGTCCGTTTCGTAAAGCAGCTTTTAACTGTTAGCTCTTAGCCTTTAGCCCACTTTGCCAATACCAGCTGCTCGCCATCTCCCGTCAGCTTTGGGCTAAGAGCTAAAAGCTAACGGCTAATAGCTTAAAAGGTTTGTCCTGCGTGCAGAAGCAGGTGTTCCAAAATCGGTCCCAGGCTCAGCGCCGGGAAGAAGGTGAGCGCGCCCACGATGATGACAACACCGATCAATAGCACCGTGAACAGCGGCGTATTGACAGGGAACGTGCCGGGTGATGGGGGAACGCTCTTTTTCTGCGCCAGATTCCCCGCCAGAGCCAGCACCGGGATCATCATGAGGAAGCGGCCGACGAGCATGTCGAAACCCATCGCGATGTTGTACCACCAGTTCGTTCCCAGGCCTGCGAACGCCGAGCCGTTGTTGCCGGCGCCGGAAACAAACGAGTAAAGAACTTCGGAGAATCCGTGCGGTCCGGGATTGGCCATGGCCGTCAGCCCTTCAGGCCGGAGCACAAAGATGGCGCTGAACGTAAGGATGATGAACGCAAAGATAAGCGCGTACAGCATGGCCATCTTCACATCGAAGGCTTCGATTTTCTTGCCCAGGTATTCCGGCGTGCGGCCAACCATCAGCCCGGCGATGAACACCGAAAGCACGACAAAAATCAACATGCCGTACATGCCGGCCCCGACGCCGCCGAAGATCACTTCGCCGGCCATGATGTTGGCCAGCGGAACCATGCCGCCCAGCGGAGTAAAGCTGTCGTGCATGCTGTTGACCGCGCCGCAACTGGCGTCCGTGGTGATGGTGGCAAAGAGCGCGCTCTCCGTGATCCCGTTGCGCACCTCCTTGCCTTCCATGTTGCCGCCGGGCGAACCGCGGGTAAGCGACTGCTGCGCGCCGTGGATCAGCGGATTGGGGTGCGCCTCCGCCCAATAGCAGACAAGAAAGCCGGCGGCGAAAAGGATGTACATGGCGGCGCAGACGGCCCAGCCGTGGCCGGATGAGCCAGTCATGCGTCCGAGGGTGTAAGTGAGCCCCGCGCCGATGACGAAGATCGACAGGATCTCGATGTAGTTGGAAAGTGGCGTTGGATTTTCGTAAGGATCGGCGCTGTTGGCATTGAAGAATCCGCCTCCGTTTGTCCCCAGCATCTTGATAGCTTCCTGCGATGCGACAGGCCCTGCGCGATGGTCTGCACTTGCGAGGGCTGCTCGACGGTGTGGGCCGCCGTGTACGCGCTGAAGTTCTGCGGAACACCCTGCCAGACCAGCAGCAATGCGTAGATCACGCAAGCAGGCATCAGCACATAGAGCAGCGTGCGCGTCATGTCCACCCAGAAGTTGCCGATGGTGGCGGAGGTGGTCCGCTTGATCCCACGAATAAGCGCGATGGCGACCACGATGCCCGCGGCGGCGGACCAGAAGTTATGCGTCGCCAGCCCCATCATCTGGGTGAGATAGCTCATCGTGGATTCGCCGGAATAAAACTGCCAGTTGGTGTTGGTGGTGAAACTGGCGGCGGTGTTAAAGGCCAGATCCTGGCTCACTGCGGGCAGGTGCTGCGGGTTGAAGGGCAGGTATTGCTGCAATCGCTCAATGGCGTATGTAAATACCATCGTGACTGCGGAAAAGCCCAGCAGCGCGTACGCGTACTGCCGCCAGTTCATCTCCTTCTCGGCGTTGACGGCGCAGAGCTTGTAGAGGAGCCGCTCGCAGGGGCGGAGCACGGGGTCAAGCCAGGTGCGCTCGCCCTCAACAACCCGGGCGAGGTAGATTCCGACCGGGCGAACCAATGCCAGCAGAATCACGCTGTAGATGGCAAATTGCAGCCAGCCATTCGGGGACATTTTTAGAATTTCTCCGGATAGAGCATCGCGATGGTGAGGTAAACAAACAGCAGGATCGAAAGAACGAGAGCGACAGCTGCGATGAGACTCATGGCTACCTCAGCTTCTGGCAGGCTTTAACGTAAAGAAACGCCACAACGAAGAACACGGCGGTGAAAGACAACATCAATACATCTTGCATTCGGTTTCTACTCCACGGCAATGCCGCATGCGCGGCGGAAATGCGAACAGGCTGCCGGACTTGCGGTTCCGTTCGCCAATCTGCTCACGAACCATCATCCATGCGCACAGGTAGGAGTATTCCAAAGGATTCGTAAAGAGTTTGTAAGGGTGGAAGCGAAAGGAAGTAAATCGGTTCACTCGAGGGCTAGTCGCTACTGCCGGTCCAGCCTTCCGGCACAAAGCGGTATCCCACCCAGGGCTCCGTCTGGATGTATTGCCGGCCGGTTTCGGCTTCCAGCTTCTTGCGCAGTTGGCCCACAAACACGCGCAGATACTCCGGCTGGTGGGCAGACTGTCCGCCCCACACCGCCGTAAGCAGCGCGCGGTGAGTCATCACCTTGCCCGCATTGCGCGCCAGATGTGTTAGCAGGTCAAATTCCTTGGGGGTAAGGTGAATTATCTTGCCCTGCACCGCGATAACGTGCGCCGCGGTATCCACGGTGAAGTCGCCGGCCTCAATAGCCGAAGTGGTCCGCTCCGGTGCCCGGCGCAGGTGAGCCCGCACCCGCGCCAGCAGTTCCTGGGTGCTGAACGGCTTGGTCACGTAATCGTCCGCGCCGGCATCAAGCGCTTCCACCTTCGCTCGCTCGTGGTCGCGCACGCTGAGCACCAGCACCGGCGTCGACCCTTTCGCCCGCACCGCACGGCAAACCTCTACGCCGCTCATGCCGGGCATCATCAGGTCGGTAATCACCAGGTCCGGCGTCCAGTCGCGGAACACTTCCAGTCCCTCGGCGGGATCGTTGGCAGTGCGCACGTCAAATGCCTGCGCCATCAGGGCGGCGCGCAACACCCGGGTGATCTGCGGCTCATCGTCGATGACAAGAATCCTGCCTGGCATTTTCTTCCTGCTTTCTAATCACAGAAAGATACCACCTGCGGCCGGGGAGGTATGATGCTCGATGAGCGTTCAACCATGGCTTCCGATTTCCCCGCCGCCTTGCAGCAAGAAGAGATGAAGCGCCGGGTTGTGGGCTGGATCGGCGCCACCGCATTTGTTGCGCTGGCGGTTTTGCTCCTTACTCTCGCCAACATGAACGTGACGGCCGCGGGATTGGTGTTTCTCGCCCTGGTGGTCGGATTCGCCACCCGCGCGGGCATCGCCATGTCGCTGTATGTCGCGCTGCTGTGTGCCGTTTCATTTGACTATTACTTCTTGCCGCCGGTGCACACGTTCCGCCTGGCCGGCATTCAGGCATGGATTGAGATGCTGTCGTTTCTGGTCAGCTCCCTGGTGGTGGGCCAGCTTGCCGAGCGCGCCCGGCGGCAAACTCGTCAGGCGCAGCAACGCCGCGACGACGTCGAGCGCCTCTACGCCCTCAGCCAGGACATGATGCTGCATGAAGACGCCAACCGCCTCATTCGCGAGCTGCCGTTGCTGCTCAAGCGGCACTTCCATCTGGAGGAGGTGGTCCTCTTTGTCCAGGACCGGGGACAGTTCTATGCCACGTCCGCCGAGGTCCCCTCCAGCGTGCAGGCCAGCATGAGCGCTCTGACCCATGGACATCACCCCACCATGGCCGGGCCGGCGGGATACGAGTATCTGGCGCTCATGCTGGGGCTCAAATCCATTGGCGCGCTGGCGTGGAAGCCGGACAGGCTCTCCCGGGAGGTTGCCACCACGGTCAGCGCGCAGGTTTCCATCGCCCTCACTCGCGCCCTCGCCATTGAAACCTTCACCCGCCTTGAGGCCTCGCGCGAAGGGGAGAGGTTGCGCACCGCTCTGGTGGACTCGCTCAGCCACGAGTTGCGCACGCCGCTTACCTCCATCCGCGCAGCCGCCACCACTCTCAGCCATGAGGAGGGACTTGACGAGGCAGTCCGCCGCGACCTCGCCGCCCTCATCGACGAGGAGAGCGCGCGCCTTGACATGCTGATTGGCGAAGCCGTGGAAATGGCGGAAATCGACGCCCGCGTGGTGCGTGTCCATGCATCCCCGCAACACCCGCGCTCTCTGCTCGATCAGGCGGTCGAGGAGGCGCACGCCGTGCTTGCACCCCACCGCGTTGTGGTCAATGTGCAAGAGCCCGATGCGCCGGCGTGGTTCGATTCCTCTCTTTTGAGCCGCGTTCTCCGCCACCTGCTGGAGAACGCCGCCCGATACTCACCGCCGGGAAGCCGGATTGCACTGCGCTCGTGGCGCGGCGCCGGCCGCCTCGAGTTCAGTGTCGAAGACGACGGACCAGGAATCGACGCCGCCGACCTTCTCTACGTCTTTGACAAGTTCTACCGCGGGCGCAAAGCCCCAGGGAAGGGAACCGGCATGGGCCTTGCCATTGCCCGCGCCATCCTCGATGTGCACAACGGAGGCATCGAAGTCCTCAGCTCACCCGGCCACGGGGCCACCTTCCGCTTCTGGGTCCCGCTGGTGGAAAAAGAGCCGGTGGATGAGCCCCCCGATCTCAATCCGCCTGTATCCATTGAAGAGCCCCAATAACGTAAACAGACTCCGGCGCCTCCGCAGCCAGCCAACCTGCCCTCGATTCCAGCCGGCGGGAATTGATTACCATTGTGATACTCACTCAAAAGTTTCATGTGCAATTGGCGACAGAAATGCGTCTAAGCCCATAGGGTCGAAGTATGCGAGCCAGGGTTCCAGGATGGGTGCGGATGCGAAAGAAAGCGGCCGAATGGCTGTTGGCAGGGTTTTCACCGGAGCGGCTGGCCCTCAGCCTTTCTCTGGGATTCGTTTTGGGCTGCATTCCGGTGGTGGGCGTTCCCACTGGTTTATGCGTTCTAGCGGCACTGTCCTTCCGCCTCAATCATCCGGCCATCCAGGCAGCCAATTATGCGGCTATGCCGTTTCAGGTGGCCCTGATTGCTCCGTTGGTAAAAATGGGCAGCTGGCTCACTCCGGCTCTCACCGCTCAGCAGCGCGACTTCTCCATCCTGATGCATTCCCCCATTGCGTGGGTCCACGCGCCCGGTCCGGTGCTGGAGCAGCTCGGTATGATGGCCGGCCAGGCTCTGCTGGCATGGTTCGTCATAGCCGCGCCGGCAGCGCTGGTGCTCACCTTCATGCTGACCGGCGTTCTGCGGCGTCTAGCCGTGCGTGAGGCATAAGACAAGGCTGAGCAGAAGGAAGGAGCATGGACCTTCAGGTCCCTGGAATCCAATTCCAGTCGCGAGCGCCTTCTCAGGCCGCGGAAGAACCCTCATCTGCGATGCTTTGTATCAGGGCACGACTTCAGTCGCGCCGTTAAGCGGCCTGAGATCGGCAGGGCTTTAGCCCTTGCGCCGCATAGGTTCTGTCCAACCCGTCAACATAGGGGGTGCCCCATCCTAAGCGCAGCTTCATCGCGCTTAGGGTGGGATAAACCCCAGCTCGCCCTAACCCGCCTCATCTCAGGCCGCGACTCCTCGAGTCGCCGAATAGTCCGATCGAAGCGTCGCGTTGCAACTCAAACACGTTCCGCCCCGCCCGCGCCCTACGGCTCCCGCAGAACCGAAATCGGATCCACGCGTGCCGCGCGCACCAGCGGAACAGCAGCCGACACCAGCACGATGAGCAGCGCGGCTGCTGCCGCAAGGGAAAACATCAATGGGTCGTGGACGGAGACACCGTAGACCATGCTCTTCACCCATCGCGCGGCCGCCCAGCTTCCGCCCAGGCCGATGGCCAGCCCCACCATTGCAAGCACAACCGCCTGACGTCCGGTGCGGCGCAGAATTGCCGCCGTACGCGCGCCCATCGCCATCCGAATCGCGATCTCCTGGCGGCGGCTGCCCACCCAGTAGTTCAGCACGCCATAAACTCCGATCGCCGCGAGAATCACGGCCATGGCGGCAAAAATGGCCAGCAGCAGCGTGATGAATCGCCGCTGCACCAGCGTCGCGCCCAACCACTCATCCATGCTCTTGAGCGACTGGATGGGCACATTCGGATCGATGGAGGCCATGACGCGGCGAGCCGGATTCATCAGCGCCTCGGGGCTTCCGCTGGCGCGGATCATCACCACCATGGCAGCGCTTGCGCTCTGCGCGGCAGGAAAAATGACGGTCGGCTCGGGCTCGGCATCGAGTCCCATCTGGGACACGTTGGCGGAGACGCCGACAATTTCCACCACCGGCCCTGCCATGTACGGGCCTCCAACCTTGATGTGCCGGCCGATTGCTGCGCGCGGATTGGGGAACTCGGCGCGCGCGAACTCCTGATTCACAATGGCCACTGGCAGAGCGGACGCCGTGTCTTGCGGGGATGGGGCGCGGCCGGCAAGTAGCGGGATGCGCATGGTTTGGAAGTACCCGGCGTCGGCCACGTTGAACAGTGTAAGAGGCACGTTTTCGCGCGAAGGTTTCGGCTTCTCCTGGATGGAATACCACCCGTCGCCGCAGTCGCCGCCCCCAGGCGGGCACATCACCGCCCCCACTGACACCACACCGGGCTGGGCGCGCAAGGCCGACTCGAGGCGGCTGTAGAAGTCGAGGATGGCAGCATCGGCTTTGTAGCCCGACGGCGGAAGCTGGAGCTCGAGCGCCATGACGGGATCGGGATCGAATCCCGGCGAGGCCGTCTCCGCCGAATACAGGCTGCGCAACAGCAGGCCTGAAGTGAAAAGAAGCACTACGGCGGCGGCGACTTCCACGATGACGAGACCGGTGCGGAGGGTGTGGCCGAGACGGCTGCTGCCGGCCCCGGCAGAACTCTCGCGCAGCACCACGTTTAGATTTACGCGGCCGGAGCTGAAGACGGGCACCAGCGCGCAAAGCAGGCCGACAACAAGTGTAGTTCCGACAGCAAACAGAAGCACCGGCCAGTCGAGTCCAGCTTCGGAGAGTCGCGGGATATCGCGTGGACCGAGCGCCACCATGGCGCGCAGGCCAAAGAATGCGAGTACAACGCCGAATACACCGCCGATTCCGGCGAGCAGCAAAATTTCCGTCACAAGTTGCCGCGCCAGCCGCGCACGAGCCGCGCCCAGCGCGGAGCGGATCGCCATCTCGCGGGCACGCGTAGTCACGCGCATCAGCAAAAGACCGCCAACATTGGCGCAGGCAAGCAGCAGGATAAGCCCGACTGCTCCCATCAGCAGTTTGAGCGCATCGCTGACGTCGCCCGTTCGTTCTTCCGTGAGGAATTCAAGATAGGCGCGGTGGTCGCTTTCCGGTCCGGGATCGGCGTGGGCCAGCCGTTCCATGATGGAGTCGAGATCGGCGCGCGCGTTCGACAGCGTCACTCCTGGTTTAAGCCGTGCCAGCACACGCATGGATTCGTGGGCCGAGCGTTTCGAGAGCTCGGCAGGCGACGGGCGATAAGGAAGGTAATAGTCCGGTGCGCGGAAGAAGAACCGCGGGTCGCGAGGCAGAACGCCGATGACCTCATAAGACGTGCCATCGAGCACGAGGGTCTTGCCCACGATCTGCGGGTCAGCTCCAAGCGTTTTTGCCCAGAAGGTCTGATTGACTAGAACCACCGGCGGCGCATGCGGATCGTCGTCGGATGCGGCGAATAGCCGCCCCAGCAGGGCGCGCGAGCCGGTAAGCGCGAAAAACTCGCTCGTAACCACGCCGGCATGCGTCAGGACAGCCTGGCCGCGGCCAGTGAGCGTGTAATCGCCGGTATGAAAGCCGGCCATGGCCTCGAAGGAGTGGTTCTCGGTTTTCCAATATCGGTAGTTCAGCCACGTAACAGCTACTCCGTCGGCCTTGGGCACATTCTCGCCCAGCCAGACCAAACGCTGGCTATTGGGGAATGGCAGCGGCTTCAGCAGTACGGCGTAAACCGCGCTGAATATCGCGGTGTTCGCCCCAATTCCCACTGCCAGCGTCAGGATGACGATCAGCGCGAACGATGGTGCTCGGAAAATTCCGCGGATCCCATAGCGAATGTCCTGCAGGATCGTCTCGATAGAAGGGAACTGCCACGCGGTATAAGCGCGCTCGCTCACCCGGCCCCGGTTCCCGAATTCGCGATGCGCAGCCAGCCGCGCTTGTTCCGGCTCCATGCCGCGGTCCATCTTCTCCTCAACCAGAAAATTGAGATGAGCCTCCATCTCCTCGCCCAGCTCGTCGGGAATTCCCCGGCGCGTGGAAAACAGGCTGCGGATCTTCCCCCACGCTTCACGCACGTCATCCCTCCGGCGCCAGCACTCGCGCCATGGCTTCCACAAACCGCCGCCACTTGGTAGTGGCAGTAGCCAGCTGCCGCCGTCCTGCCGGAGTCAGCCGGTAATAGCGCGCGCGCCGCCCGTTGGGAGACTTCTTCCACTGCGCCGCAATCCACTCGCGCTGTAAAAGTCGCTGCAGCGCGGGATACAGTGACCCGTTGTCCACCAAAAATTCATCGTCCGATTGGCGCTGCAGAAACTGGGAAATGCCGTAAGCGTGATTCGGCTCCAGCTGAAGGCTGCGCAGAATCAGCACCTCCAGCGTCCCCTGCAGAAGATCCAGCCGCGCGTCGTCAGATAGATCGTCTACCGTAGACATGCTACCGGTATAGCCACTACTGGAATGATTGTCAAGTGGAATCAGGCAAAAAAACGAAAGCCCGGGCGCCGTGCGCCCGGGCCGTAAATCCCTGCAACCCTACTCCGCGGGAACCCCCTTCTTCCCCTGCCCCAGCCACAGCGCTTCCATCTGCTCCAGCGTGCGGCCCTTGGTCTCCGGCACAAATCTCCACATGAAGAATGCGGCCAGAACCCCCATGCCCCCGTAAATCCAGTAGCCGAATCCGTGATGGAAGTGCTCCACCAGGTACGGATTCTTGTCCAGAATCGGGAAGGTCCAGCTCACCAGGTAATTGGCGATCCATTGCATCGCCACCGCCAGCGCCATCGCCTTGCCGCGAATCTGGTTGGGGAAAATCTCGCTCAACAGCACCCAGGTCACCGGGCCCCACGACATGGCGAATCCCGCCGTGTAAACGAGTATGGCAAGGAGAGCAATGATGGGCTTCCCGCCCAGCCAGAAGTCCGTGCCCAGGGTCATAAAACTTACCGCCATGATCAGCGCCCCCACAATCTGCAGCGGTCGCCGGCCGAAGCGATCCACGGTGAAGATCGCGACGCAAGTGAAGGTCAGGTTGACCGCGCCCACAATGATGGTCTGGAACAGCGACGCGTTGGTGGTCAGGCCCATGCCCTGGAAGATCGCCGTGGCGTAATAAAGCACCACGTTAATGCCCACAAACTGCTGGAAAACCGACAGCATGATGCCGATGAAGATGAGCTTCGCGCCGAACGATAACAGCTTGCCTGAGTGGTGCTCGCCCAGCGAGGCGCGAATCTCGGAGAGTTCCTTTTCCGCTTCCTCCTGCGTTACCAGCCTGTCCAGCACCGCGCGCGCTCCGCTCTCATCGCCCTTCAGCATCAGGTAGCGCGGCGTCTCCGGCACCAGGAAAAGCAGCAGCAGAAAAAGCCCTGCCGGAATGGCGCCGGAAAGGAACATGTATCGCCAGCCGATCGTGTTCAGCCAGGCGTCGCCCGAGCCCGATTTCGAGATGCCGAAGTTCACAAAGTAAATCACCAGCATGCCGAAGATGATCGCGAACTGGTTCCACGCCACCAGGTTGCCCCGCACCTTGGCCGGCGCAATCTCCGCAATGTACATGGGCGAGAGCATCGACGCCAGCCCCACGCCGATCCCGCCCAGGATGCGATAGCCCACAAAATTCCACATGTAACCCGGGCCGCCATGGCCGATGGGAGCGAAGAGAAATTCCGGCGCGGAAGCCCCCAGCGCCGACAGAAGGAACAGCACGGCGGCGATGATCAACCCTCGCTTGCGCCCGATATGCGTGCTCACCCATCCACCGATCAGCCCTCCGATGATGCAGCCGATCAGCGCGCTCGATACCACAAAGCCCAGCAGCGAATCGGCGGCGTCGGACTGCGCCGCGTTGCCCAGATCCGTAAACCGCGGATCCACGAAATAAGCCTTCAGGCTGCCCACCGCGCCGTTGATCACAGCCGTGTCATATCCAAAAAGCAATCCGCCCAGCGTAGCAATCAATGTCAGCAAAACTACTTGAGGATTCAAACGCGACATAGTTTCCTTTGAGCCAAATCGATTTTGCTAAGTGTACTACCCCTGGGATCGGACTGGCTGGGCTCGCGTTCCAAGCTGGTGCGCCAAGTCCGCCATGCTGAATCCCCGCGACCGGAGACACTGGCCGGTCATCTAATCTGTGGATCGCTATGAAAATCCTCTCCGTCAATTGCGGGCTGCCCCGGCAGGTTCTCTGGCACGGCAGGAATGTGACTACGTCGATTTACAAAGAGCCGGTGGAAGGTCGTGTCGCCCTTCGGACCCTCAACCTCGACGGGGACAGGCAATCCGATTTGACCGTGCACGGCGGAAAAGACAAGGCTGTTTATTGCTACCCAATCGGGCATTACGAATATTGGAGAGCGCAATTGCCCCGCCGTCCGCTGCCCATGGGAGCCTTCGGCGAGAACCTGACGGTTGACGGCTTCTCTGAAGACGCCGTTCATATTGGCGACCAGTTCACTGTCGGTTCGGCGGAAGTCATTGTGACCCAGCCGCGCCTGCCCTGCTACAAGCTCGGCATTCGCTTCGAGTCAGACGACATGGTGAGGCGCTTTCTCAACAGCCGGCGTACCGGCTTCTATGTCGCGGTCACTCGCGAAGGCGATGTTGGCGCCGGCGACGAAATGACCTTGCTAAGTCACGATCCCGATTCTGTTCCCGTCTCCGAAATCACCCGTTTGCACGTGACGGAGAAGTACGCCCCCGAAGATATTCGCCAGGTGAAACGAGCCATTGCTGTGGATGCATTGCCCGAAAGCTGGAAGGAGTATTTCCAGGAGAAATTGGAGCGCGTAGGCGCCTGAGCGCAGCCGCCTCCATGTGTACTCGCGTTACACCGGCTTCTTCGCCCTCAACTCCGCCACGATTTCCTGCGCCGCCTCGCGCGCCTCGTCTTCGCGATCCGGCGGGAAGCTGATCGCCCCCACTCTCGCATGTCCGCCGCCCCCATACCGCTCGCAGATCGCCGCCAGGTTCTCCATCTTCGCCGGATCGGCCTTGGTCCACGGATTCGACCCCACCGCCACCTTCGTCCGGAAGCTCGACTTCGACAATCCAATCGAGTAAGTCGCCTGCGGGTGCAGATAGTACGGGATGAACTTGTTGAATCCCTCCGTAGGGTAGTCAGTGATGTCGAAAAATATCGTCCCGTCGCGCTCCTCGGCGCGTGTGCGGATCAGCTCCAGCGCTTGCCGGTGGCGTTCCAGCAGCGGCGGCAGCAGCTCGGCCACAAATGGCTGGGCCAGCACCTCCGCCAGCGGCATCTCCGTCAGCAGCGGAATCAACCGCGGAACGAACGTCGCGTCCTGCGTCGACTCGATCACCAGGGTCAGCTTCATCGCCGGCGCGGCCATCTCCACCGCCGCCTCCGGACTCTCATAAAGCGCGCCGTCCACAATGTTCGCCCAGTGGATCAGCTCCGCCACCGGCCGCCTATCAAACCCAAATCGCTCCGCCGCCACATCTGCCAGAAAACTGGTGCAGGAAGTATAGGTGGGATCGAAAAACTTCCGTCCGGCACATTCCGGCACTTGCTGGCAGGCCTGAAAATCGGCCTGGTCCGCCGGCGTCAGAAATGCCGACAAATGATGGTCGAACCACCAGGTAATTTTGGGCGATGCCGAATACTTGAAATCGACAATCGCGTTTTCGTCCCCGGTAAACTCCCGCTCGTCAAACAGCGCGCCGGCGCGGTGAACCAGGCCGTGATAGGAGTACTCGGCGGGCTCGGTAGCGACGCACTCGCGATGAAAGCGGGTGAAGAGCGAGGCCGAGCAGGCGCCGTCGAAGCATTTGTCGTGGTAAAAGACGCGAACCTGCAATTCTGGGGGCTTCCTCTCCGAAAAAACGTAAGAACTAGAACTGTTTAGCATCGCGGTCGAGGCCCGTTGTGTCAAGCGGCCCCCGACCTTACTGGGCAGCCTGTGGCCCATTTACGGAAGCGTTCGCGGGCCTCGGCTTCAGGCACGGGTGGCATAGGCAGTGTGCGGAACCGGACAGAATGGCCGGAATCGGACATCCGCCTTCCCCGGACGCGTCCCGCAAGTCGCTGAATGTAAATTGTTTGCTATCGACTTGGTTTGGCGGAGCGGGTGCACACAGGAACATCGAAGACTCAAGCTTCGTAGCCTTCAGGTTCATCGGAGTGTCCGTATGTCGGCTTTATGGAAAGACCTGCGTTATGCGCTGCGGCAGTTGACCAAGTCGCGCGGATTCGCCGTGGCGGCGGTGATGACCATTGCTATTGGGATCGGCATGAATACCGCCATTTTCAGCAGCATGGATGCCGTAGTCCTTCGGCCGCTGGCGGTTCCGCGGATGGATCGCGTTGTGACCATTGCAGAGCAGCGGGACCAGGGCGGCAGCGGCATCTTTCAGCAGGCTACTCTGGCCGACTTTCAGGACTGGAGCCGGCAGAGCCGGTCGTTCCAGCAAATGGGAGTGTTAACCAGTCTGGACATGACCCTCACCGGAGCGGGCGATGCCGCGCGGGTTGAGGCGGCGGAAAACTCCGCCACCTTCTTCAGCGTGCTCAAAGAGCAGCCGTTGCTGGGGCGCATCTTCACTGACAAGGAATGCCAGCCTGGACGAGACGATGTTGCGGTGTTGAACTTCGCTTTCTGGCAACAGCATTTTGGCGCCGATCCCGGCGTGCTCGGCAAAACCATTGAACTGGACCAGCGCGCTTTCACTGTGATTGGCGTCATGCCCAAGACGACGCAATACCCGTCCGAAGTGGATGTCTTTGTTCCGTTCGCACCCACTCCGAAGCAATTGAGCAACCGCACAGATCATTCCTACCTGGTGATCGGCCGGCTGCGCGACAGCGTGACTGTGGCACAGGCGCAGGCCGAGATGCGGATCATGGGGCGGGAGCTGGCAAACGCCTATCCGGCCACCAACCAGGGATGGAGCGTCAAGGTGGAGACGCTGCTGGACGGCATCAACGGGCCGTACACGCCTCGCTATTACGACCTGTGCATGGGCGCAACATTGTTTCTGTTGCTGGTGGTGTGCGCCAATGTGGCCAACCTGCAGTTTGCACGCGGCATTGCGCGGCGGCCTGAGATTGCGCTGCGCGCCGCGCTGGGTGCCAGCCGCACACGGGTGATTCGGCAACTGCTGACAGAAAACCTCTTGCTCGGACTCACCGGAGCATTTGGCGGCGTGGCTTTTGCAAGCCTTTATCTGCACATGATCATGGTGAACATGCCGCCCGAGGTCGCCCGTTACATGCCGGGGTGGTCCAACACGTCACTCAACGCAAGAACGCTGGTGTTTTCCCTGCTGCTTGCCGTGGGCACCGGCGTGGTCACCGGCATCGCGCCGGCCCTTGAGGCTCTCCGTCTCAACCCCATCGATCAGCTCCGTTCCGGCTTCCGCGGTTCCATCGGCTCCCGCCGCGCTCACCGCCTGCGCAGCATCTTCGCCGTGGCCCAGATTTCCCTGGCGGTGGCCCTGGTCATTGGGGCTGCGCTCATGTCCAAGGGCATGAACGCGCTACTGCATGTGGCCGACGTTTATAACCCCACCCACGTGCTCACATTCAGGCCCACGCTGCCGCTCAAGAGCTACAACACGCCGCAGAAGATGGCTGCCTGGTACGCAGACAGCCTGGCCAGGCTGCGCGCGCTGCCCGGCGTCACCCATGCTGAGGTTGCGGGGACCCTGCCTTACAGCGATTCCGGCTGGGTGCAGGATACGGCCATCGAGAACCGGGCCGTGGTTCCCGGCAAGTTCCAGAGCGCCATCCGCCAGACCGTCAGCGACGGATACTTCTCCGCGTTCCATGTTCCCATCGTTTCCGGGCGCGGTTTCAGCCCCGGCGATGCCCTGGGCGCCCAACCTGTGGCAGTGGTAAGCCGCCGCTACGTCGAGCGCTACTTCCCCAATCAAAACCCCATTGGGCAACACATCCGCATGGGAGCGGGCGACTCGCTCACGCCGTGGCTTACAGTGGTCGGCGTGGCGGAAGAGACCAGCTACTCGCTGTGGGATGACCAAATACAACCGGCTGTTTACATTGATGTGGCGCAGGTGCCCACCACCCAGGAGTTCTACGCCGTGATGACGAATGGAGACCCGATGGCGCTCGCCACTCCCGCGCGTAAAGCCCTGGCCGCGCTCGATCCCACCCTGCCGCTAAATATTTTTGAGACCTGGGAGAAGCAATTGCATGTGCAACTCACGGGCCTCATCAACGCCGCGGTGCTTCTGGGCATCGATGCCTTGATTGCGCTGCTGCTGGCGGCTATCGGCATCTTTGCGGTAATGGCAAACCTGGTGGGCGAGCGGACGCGGGAGATCGGCGTCCGCCTGGCCATGGGCGCGCGCAGGGAAGACGTGTTGGGCATGATTCTCAGCCGTGCGGTAAAGCTGATGACGGCTGGAGTAGTGATCGGGCTGGCCATGGCGTTCGCGCTGGCGCACGCGGTGGCCAGCCTGCTGCGCGGCGTCAGCCCCAACGATCCCGTTGTCTTTATCACCATCACAGCCGCCGTGGTGGGCACGGCACTGCTGGCAAGCTGGATTCCCGCCCGCCGCGCCGCAGCAGTCGATCCCATGGAGGCGCTGCGCGACGAATAGCGATTGCCCCTGGCTATGCCGCTGCGGGACCAGGCGGAGGGTGCAGATGGCCTTCACAGGCTGCGGAAAAACTCTCATCTGCGATGCTTTGTATCAGGGCACGACTTCAGTCGTGCCGCTAGGTCGCTCAAAAGAAAGCACCGGGCTTTAGCCCCTGCCTCGCTCACTGAGCGATCTGAGCCGATTTCGGGAGTTTTTCCGCAGCCTCTTCAGGCCCCAGAATGCTGAAGTTTAGTGGCAGCCTCTTCAGGCCCGGCCCCAGAGCCTGTCCTCGAGCGAAGCGATGCATCTCGAGCTCGGAGACCACGAAACCACGAGAGCCCAAAACCGCCGCAGCCCGCTTCAGCGGGCAAAAGAAGCTAGCCCCAGGCGCAAGCCTGGGGGAACCGTGGCATAAACGGTCCCCGCAGCCCCCAAAGGGGGCGTAAGAACCCCAGGCAAACCCGCAACAGCAAACCCGCCCCAAACCCACCCGCATTTCTGCACAATTATTAGTGCAAACCCCGAACCCACTCCCGCCGAGTCAATACTAGCTATCTGTGGAAATCGCTGCAATAGACAGATAGTAATAGAGAAAAAGTTTTTGTCCAAATCAGCAGTATTAAGTATTTCAAGGAGTATCATTCAATTAGGCGGGCAAACTGCGAAGCCGCAGCCTTCCCGCACAGCCTTTTTTTGAAGGGCACGGCCACAAGCCGTGCCCTTCCCGTTTTCCAGCCGGAAAACCGTGCGCAAATGTGTGCACTTTGAGGGCGTAACTCTCTCAATCTGCTTCACATCCTCGTTTTTTATTTCGCGCATTCTTGCGCCAGCCACCGAAACGGAGAAAACCGATGCCGCAACCCGAAGAAAACACCCCCGACGTCTACACCGAAACCATCGAGCGCTGCGCCGCAGCCTACCACCGCGTCCGCGCCGAGCTGCCCGGCGGCGCCACCCCTTATCGCAACCAGGAGAACAACCACAAGGCTTTCCTCGCCTTCGCCGCCGAGCTCCCGGTCCTCCGCGACCCCGACTCCTTCCAGCTTTACGTCGCCTGCATCGGCAAGGGCGCGGCCATCGGCGCCATCGACATCGTCGACATCGGCCGTTTCTGCCACATCGCCCAAACCGCCATGGCCGTCTGGAAGCTAGCCAACCTAACCATCCCCGCCGCCCAGGAAAAGGAGCGTCTGGCGCAGGAAAAGGCGCAAAAACAGGCCACCCCCCTCCCCTCCAAAGGTAACCAGTCCCAGGTCCCAACCAGCAGCCAGGTAGGCGACGCGCTCCAGTACGCCCTCGCCCATCTGCCAAGGTTTGAGGTGCAAAAGAAGCACTTCCAGGCACTTAGGAACCGGGGCATGATCCTCCCCTGCGATCGCGAGCTGCGCGACAACCCCCTCGCCGCTCTCCATTTCTGCCGCATGAACGAGGAACTCATTCGCCAGGATGTTCTGGCCAGCATTCCGCCCAGTCCCAATCCCGGCCCCGATCCCGCGCAGGAACAGTCTCCGGCCTCCCAGCAGGCCGCCTGACCAGGCTTTAGGCCAAAAAATCAGGCAAGTGAGCCCCGGAAACCCCCAATCCGGCCTCCAGCGAACCGCCCCCAATACCACCCAAGCGACATCCCAACCCAAAAAGATTCTCCACGTATCTAGCTAAAAATAAATAACTTACACCACAACTCCACCGGAGACAAGCTAACGGCTAACAGCTAAAAGCTAAGAGCTGAAGGCTGAGAGCTAAAAGCTGATAGCTGATAGCTGACGGCAGAGCTAAGGAGCGCCGCATGGGGCGCAACTTGCTTAGGCCGGGGTTACGATCTCGCTGAAGTCGGCGATGGTGGAGAAGTTGCGCAGAACCTCATTGATGAGGGCAAGGTTGGCGCCGCGAATCGTCGGGTCGGCGTCGAGGACCATCACCTTGTCGAAGAAGGTGTCGACGACGGGGCGCAAAGTGGCGATGAGCGAGAGGGCGTTGGCGTAATCGCGCTGCTCACGGAGGCTGGCAAAGTCGGCGGCGATGGCGCTTGCGGCGGCGTGGAGGCGCAACGCCTCATCGGCGTTGACGTTGCTTGAAGAGCCGATCTCCATGTTCTTCTCCGCGGCCTGGCGGAGGATGTTCTTGATGCGCTTGAAGGCGGCGGAGACGGCCGCGAAATCCTCGGAGCCGCGGACGGCGGTGAGGGCTTCGGCGCGGGCAATAGCGTCGCGGACGTCGTCGGCGCCGGCGGCCAGGACGGCGTTGACTACGTCGTAGGCAAAGTTGCGGACGTCTTTGAGATAAAAGTGAAGGCGCTCGCGGAAAAACTCATTGAGCTGCTGCCTGCTTGCTTCCTTCGTAGCGGCGGCATTCAGCACGCTAGTGAGTGACAAGGGAATATTCGACTCGACGAGGATCTTGATAATGCTGTTAGCCGCCCGGCGTAAAGCAAACGGATCTTTGGAACCCGTGGGTGCCATGCCGATGCCGAACATCGCGACGATGGTCTGGATGCGGTCAGCTAATCCCAGTAACTGGCCCTCGCGCGTCAGAGAGATTGGGTCGTCGGTTGCTGCGGGAGTGTATTGGTCGTAGATGGCTTGTGCGACTTTGTCGCCCAGGCCTTGGGCACGGGCGTAAAGCCCGCCAATAACTCCTTGTAACTCGGTAAATTCTTTGACTAACTCGGTGGTTAGGTCAGTCTTGGCAAGCTCGGTGGCGTGCATCAGGGCGGCTTCGTCGAAAACTATGCCTGCAGGCTGAAGCGCGGCGGCCAGTTCGCGCACTACAGCCAGATTCTCTTCAGTCTTCCAGTGGTAGCTGCCCAGTTCTTTCTGGAAGGTGACAGATTTGAGGCTGTCGACGCGGTCTTTCAGCGGAATCTTCTGGTCAAAGTCCCAGAAGAACCGGGCGTCTTTGAAGCGCGCCGTAAGCACGCGCTCGTTGCCGTGGCGGATGATGGCTTCGCCGGGGGCATCGACCTCAGTGTTGAGCACGGCGAGGAAGTGCGGCGCGAGTTTGCCGTTGGCGTCTTCGACGGCGAAGTACTTCTGGTGGTCGCGCATGACCGTGACGAGGACTTCCTCAGGAAGCGCGAGATACCCCTGCTCGAAGTTGCCGAGGATGACGGAGGGCCACTCGGTAAGGTGGGTGACGGTCTCGACCAAAGGTTCGTCTTCGCGCCAGCGCGCGCCTGGGACGGTGCGGGTGGCCTTGTCGAGACCCTTGCGGATTATTTGGCGGCGCTCGGCGACGTCGACGATGACCTTGGCGGCGCGCAAGGTTTCGGCGTAGGCGGCGGCCGATGCAATCACGACTGGAGAGTCGCCGTAGAGGATGCGATGGCCGCGGCTTTGATTGCCGGCCACGATGCCGGCGATTTCAATGGGCACGATGGCGAAATCGAGCAGCGCGACAAGCCAGCGAACGGGACGGACGAAGCGCTCGGGCTTGCCGGCGCGCCAGTACATGTTCTTGGCCCAGTAAATGGAGAGGACTTCTTTGGGCAGCTCGGATGCGAGGATTTCAGCGGCGGCGCGGCCGGGGCGCTTCACGGTTGCGCCGACGTAATCGCCTTTCGCGTTGGTGATCTTCGTGAGCGCGGAGACGTCGACGCCGGCCTTTTTGGCGAAGGCTTCGGCAGCCTTGGTGGGAGCGCCATCTTTGAAGGCGACGGACCATGAAGGGCCGGTCAGCGCTTCTTCAACGTCGGCCTGTCTTTCGATCACGCTGTGGGCGAGGACGGCCAAACGGCGCGGCGTGGAGTAAGTGGTCACGGCCGCGCTATCGGCGAGCAGGCGCTCGCGGGTGAGCAGATCGGTGAGGCTGCGGCCTAGTTCCGCCTCCGCAGAAGCAATCATGCGGGCAGGAATTTCTTCGAGGCCGAGTTCGAGGAGAAATGATGCCATGGTCAGTTCTTTCTTCAAGCCTTCAGCCGTCAGCCCTCAGCCGTCAGCTCCATAATCCACCAATCGAGCGAGTTGCGACGAGCGATCTCTCGATCAGATTTTGCATGTTAGCCCTGCGCTCCGCCGTCAAGCTGAGGGCTGACGGCTGAAAGCTGCATCTACGCGGCCTGCTGCAGCGCGTACGCCTTCGCCACCCCGACAGCCAGGTTGCGTATGCGGCCGATGACGCCTACGCGCTCGGTTACGCTGATGGCGCCGCGGGCATCGAGCAGGTTGAAAAGGTTGGAGCACTTGAGCGCTAATTCGTAGGTTGCCAGAAGCGGAAAGCGTTTCTTGTCTGTCGCGCTCGCGGTTTCGTTGGAGAGTACGGCGTTGCCTAGTTCGAGCAGTAATTTGGCTTCGGCCTCGTACGAGTTGAAGTGCTCCCAGAGGCGCGGAACGTCGGCGTATTCAAAGTTGTAAACGGAGAACTGCAGCTCTTCCGCAAGACGGACGTCGCCGTAGGTCACGGGCTGGCCGGTGTCCGGATCGCGCGACCAGACGATGTCGTAGATGGAGTCCACGTCCTGAAGGAACGCGGCGATGCGCTCCAGGCCGTAGGTGAGCTCGGCGCAGATGGGGTTGAGGTCGAGGCCGCCGCACTGCTGGAAGTAAGTGAACTGGGTGATTTCGAGGCCGTCGAGCATGACCTGCCAGCCCACGCCCCACGCGCCGCCGGCGGGCCACTCCCAGTTGTCCTCTTCGAACTTGAGGTCGTGCTGGCGGAGGTCGATGCCGAGGGCCTCAAGCGACTGAAGATAGAGCTCCTGCACGTTGACCGGCGGCGGCTTGAGGATGAGTTGGAATTGGGTGTGCTTGAAGAGGCGGTTGGGATTCTCGCCGTAGCGGCCGTCGGCGGGGCGGCGCGAGGGCTGTGCGTAGCCGACGCGGTAGGGCTTGGGGCCGAGGACGCGCAGGAAGGTTTCCGGCGCCATGGTGCCCGCGCCAACTTCGACGTCATAGGGCTGCTGGAGGATGCAGCCGCGGGCGGACCAAAAGGATTGCAGGCGGAAGAGCAGGTCCTGGAAGGTGAGCGGGGACGGGGCTGCGGTAGTGCTGGAGAGTGACATGCGTGGGCTCTCTTTCAGCGGAGCTAAAGGAAGATTTTAACAGTCCGGGTAAGCTGGTCGACGCCACCGCTAGCTTGAGCTATTCGGTTTCGAAAAGCGATTTGGGAAGGCCCGACTGGCGAATAATGCTTTGCAGGGTGCCGCGCCGAAGAGTGTCATGAAGGGGCACCGGAACGGTGATGGTCGTCCCCGCGGCTTTCGATTGCATGATTCGATGGCTGCCGTGTTGCCGAACGGCAACGAAACCGTGCTGCTCAAGAATCTTGCAGGCTTCAGGGCCAGATAGTACCCGGAGCCTACCCAACCGGCACCTCGACTTGAGTTACAAATACTTCTCCGTGGAATCTGCGGGCGACTTCAGACTCGGAGGCGGTTTCGAAAAAGAGCGTCAGGGCCTCAACAAGATTGGCGCGGGCGTCCTCGATGGTCGCGCCCTGGCTGGCGATGTCCAGTTCGGGACACAAGGAAACGAATCCGTCGTCTTCGCGTTCAATGATTGCTGTTAGCCGCTGCGCATTGGGCATATTGGGATTCTACGCCAGTTCCGGGTTAGTGGATGGCGGCCGTGAGGCTGATCAGGTCACCCACCGAGCCGTACGAGCGCTTCCGCCGAGCGCAGCTTTTTTTCGAGATGGCGTTCCAGAGCTTGCAGCGTGAAACGGCGCAGATCCTGGGCGCGGCGGCGGGGCCATGGCTCGCCGGTGAAGGCGACTACGGGCTGGCGCAACATGCGCTGGGCAAGCTGCCAGGAATCGGCGGCCAATGCGCTAGATGCGCCAGTGCGGTGAAGACTGCAGAGCAGGCCGTCGGAGTGCGAGTTGAACCAGACGTCGCCGGCACTGAGTGGTTCGCCGCAGACGATGCAGTGAGCGATGTCCGGCAACAGGCCCATCAGGCGGGTCATCCAGAGAGAAAAATAGGTGAGTGGCATCCAAGGGCCGGAGCTTGGCGGGCCGGAGGATTGCAGCTGCGTGGATTGCGTATCGGCCGACGGCGCCGGGGTGGACACTGTCTGCTCCAGCACGGAGAGGAGCAGGCGGAAGATGGGGTCTTGCGGATCGTGCTCCGGGAGGGCCTCGTCAAGCAGCTCGGCGTAGAAGCTGAGGATGGCGAGGCGGATGGGATCGACCGGCTGGGCGAGCGGCGAGCGGATGATCTCGAGCTGATCGAGTCGGACGAGCTCCTGCTTGGGCTTCTCCGCGAACCAGGCCTGGGCAACGGTCATGGGTTCGAGCGCGCCGCCGAAGCGCCTTCGGCTCTTGAGGGCCGACTTGGCCACGCCGCGCATTTTGCCGTAGTCGCGGGTGAAGAAGCTGACGATGAGGTCGGCTTCCTGCACCGGCCAGGTGCGCAGGATGACGGCTTCGCTGGAGAGGACGGGCATTCCGGTACCATCATCGCACGCGGACTATCTCCAATTATCGCCTACAAACCGAAATAAATAAGAAAAAATGGAAAAGGTAATGTAATATCGGATATGGAAAGGAAATCTTCATGAATTCCGCAAAAGTTACTTCGAAAGGACAAATCACAATTCCGATGGAAGTTCGGAAGACCTTGAGCATATCGGGGGGGGATGAGGCCTGTTTTCCGACCTGGGGAACGGTCAGGTTTCATTACGGGCGCGAAATCGTTCGATTCGCGACCTGAAAGGAATCGTACCCAAGCTCGATTACGTTCCGAGTCTGGAACAGTTGGACGAGGGAATTGCCGCGGCGATTGAAGAAGAGTACCTCAGCAGCGTTGGCGGCAGACAAAAGAGCGGACAGTCGAGTCAGCCGGAAGGAGAGGCAGCGTGATCGGTATCGACACCAGTGTTATGCTTCGGTATCTGACGCAAGACGATCCGGCGCAATCGAAAGCGGCGAATGAGGTGCTGGATCACCTTTCGCCGGAGGAACCTGGCTGGATCGGCAACGTGGTTCTTGTGGAAACGCTGTGGTCGCTGAAGAAGACATACCAATTCAGCAAGGATCAGATCGTTCGGATCGCCGACAGTCTGCTGGCAAGCCGCGACATTGAACTTGAGAATCGCGACAAGGTGGAAAGAGCGCTGCTGCTTTACCGCACCACGCGCGCGGGCTTTTCAGATTGCCTGATTACTATATGCGCAACGACAGCTGGGTGCCGTAAGGTGGTAACGTTCGACAGGATTGCGGGGCGCGATCTGGGCATGGAACGCCTGAAGGTGTAGAGCAGAGACACAAACGCGCATTCTGCACGCGGGCAAAATGCGCGTTGGGGCCGCGCCGGGGCGCAGGTTTAGCGGCCGAAGTGAGTGGCGTTCTTCTCGGTGTAGCTGGCCCACTTCTCGGGCAGGTCGTCGGCGGCAAAAATGGCCGAGACCGGGCAGGCGGGTACGCAGGCGCCGCAGTCAATACACTCAACCGGATCGATAAAAAGCTGTTCGGCGTCGGCGTGGCCGTCCTCATCCTTTTTGGGGTGGATGCAATCGACCGGGCACGCATCCACGCAGGCGGTGTCCTTGGTGCCGATACAGGGTTCTGCAATCACGTATGCCATGTTCGTTCTGTCTCCGCAGAGGGATTCTCTCGCAGCGAGAATAGCATACGACCCCCGAACAGCGGTCAAGCCGGACCGGATTCATTTTGACATGCGGGAAGGGAGTTTCGGGCTCCGCCCACGGGCACGCTGTGGTGGATACAATCCTGTGTCAAGGTGCGGGGGTTCCAAACCACAATTGAGGGTGCCGGGTCCGCGGTCCGCTGAGATTCTCAGTCGCTCGCTGACATGGAAAGGAGTACGATGGTCGGCACAAAACGGAATCCCCGGAGGAGCCGTAAATCGGAACTGGAGCCGCCAATGGACAGCGTTCAAATCGATCAGAAGAGCTATGAGATGCCCCCGCGAGAGGGGATGAGCATCGCGCATTTTCTCACCGTCGCCGACATCGAGCGATCGGCTCGCTACTACGAAAAGGTCTACGGCGCGCGCATTCTAAGCATGGGGGACGGCAATGCGCCGGCGTACCTTCAGCTGGCGAATATCTGGATGATTTTGAACGTTGGGGGCGGGCCAACCGCGGATAAACCGACGGTAACGCTCAGTGTCCCCGACCCGAATCACATCAACAGCTTTTTGAACTTCAGGGTTGCGGATATTCAAGCGTGCTATGAGTTATGGAAGAGCCGCGGAGCGGAGTTCATCACGGAGCCGATCCCCAAGTACGGCGAGATACGCTGCTACATCCGCGATCCTGACGGATACATTATCGAGGTGGGACAGAGCACCGATCTCAAGTACGGTTAGCGGCCGGCGCGGAAAATACATTCTCTTAGTCCCGGGCAAGATATGGACCGCTCGTCAGTTATATCGCCCCCTGCAAGAGCGAGAGTCCTGCCCGCAGCATCATTGCTTTGTAATTCCCGTTCTGCATTTTGAAACCAGGTCGACATACGCACTTGCCGCGCTAGTAATGGCTTCCGGCCGGCCCTCATCGATGGCCGCGAGGTTTACCAGGTCGCTGCCGACGCCCAGTGCGCGCGCGCCGGCCTTGAGGTAGTTCGCCGCGGTGTCGAGTGTGACGCCGCCGGTGGGGATGAGCTTGAGAAAAGGGAACGGGGCCAGCAGCGCCTTCAGGTACGGCGCACCGCCAACGGCCGAGCAGGGAAAGACCTTCACGTAATCGGCGCCGGCGCGATACGCGGTGACCACTTCAGTTGGTGAGAGCGCGCCGGGAATGCTGAGCTTGCCGGCGGCCTTGGTGGCGGCGATTACGTCGGGGTGCAAACTGGGGCTGACGACGAACTCCGCGCCGGCCGCGATGGTGGCCTCGGCTTCTTTCGCGATAGTCACGGTGCCCGAGCCGAGCAGCAGCTCGGAGCCGTAGCGCTGCTTGAGCTCGCGTAACACATCAATGGCGCCGGGGACGGTCATGGTGACTTCAACAACGGTGACGCCGCCGGCGATCATTGCGTCGACGACGGCGAGTGCCTGCGCGGCATTCTTTGCGCGCAGAACGGGAATCAGGCCGATGCGTTCGATAGTTTCTGCCGTTGATTCCGTCACTTGTTCCTCCTGGCCTTTAGCTCTTAGCTTTTAGCTATTAGCTTTCCGCCATGATCCAACGTGCCAAATTCCACATAGACGTAGCTTAAGAGCTAAGAGCTAAGAGCTAGAAGCTAGAAGCTGCCTTACCTTGCAATGCGCGCGCTGCCGCCTTTCATGGCGCGTTCCACTTCGGCCAGCGTGGCCATGCTCGTGTCGCCCGGGGTGGTCATGGCCAGCGCGCCGTGGGCCACGCCGCATTTCACCGCCCACTTGAAGTCCTTGCCGGCGAGGAATCCGTAGATCAGGCCGGAGGCAAAGCTGTCGCCGCCGCCCACCCGATCGAAGATCTCCACTTCGCGTTGAGTCACATGCACAATCTGGTCCTGGTAGAGCGCGATGGCCCCCCACGCATTGCGCGTGGCTGTGTACGCGGTGCGCAGCGTGCTGGCCACCAGCTTCAGGTTTGGATACGACGCCGCGACCTCGCGCAGTATTTCCTCGTATCCGGCAATGGGCAGCTCGCCGAACTCCTCCGTGACACCCTTTACGTGCACGCCGAGCATGGCGGAAAAATCTTCTTCGTTGCCCAGCAGCAGGTCCACTTTGCGCACCATCTCGCGGTTCACTTCCTGCGCCCTGGGCTTGCCGCCAATGGATTTCCAGAGCGATTCGCGATAATTCAGGTCATAGGAAATCATGGTGCCGGCGGCGCGCGCCGCGTCCATTGCCTCCGCTGCCACTTCCGCCGTCGATGGTGAGAGGGCCGCGAAGATGCCGCCGGTGTGGAAACACTTGGCGCCGTTCTTGGCCCCGAAAATATCAGCCCAATCAAAGTCGCCGCGCTTGACCTGGCTGATGGCAGTATGGCCGCGGTCCGAGCATCCCACCGCGGCGCGCAGCCCGAAACCACGTTCGGTAAAGTTGAGCCCGTTGCGCACCGCGCGGCCCACGCTGTCGTAAGGGACCCAGCGGAGCAGGGAAGTGTCCACGCCGCCCTGGAGGATCAGGTCCTCCACCAGCCTGCCGACGGGATTGTCCGCGAGCACCGTGGCGACAGCCGTGCGCAGCCCGAAGCAGCGACGCAGGCCGCGCGCCACGTTGTATTCGCCGCCGCCTTCCCAGGCCGCAAACTGCCGCGCGGTGTGGATGCGGCCTTCGCCGGGATCGAGCCGCAGCATCACTTCTCCCAAAGAAATGCAGTCCCATCGCCGGGCAGAACCGGGAATCGCAAGTGCTTCCATCGCATCCTCGAAGGGGTCCGCTGTCCGCAGGCCAACAATCCGAGCGCCGACTCGGCGAACAGGGGAATCGGTATCCGATGATACATTGCGAAGGGCGGCGGGGCGCGGTGATGAACGTCGCCCGGCGAATCCTGTTAAAGTTTCGGTGAATCGATTTATAGCAAGGAGCAGCAATGAGTACGGGCCTTTTCGATTTATCTGGACGGGTTGCAGTGGTGACGGGCGGGACAACGGGCCTGGGGCACGCCATCAGCGTGGGATTGGCAGAGGCCGGAGCGGACGTGGTGGCCAGCTCGCGGCGGCCGGAACAGGTGCGAACGGTGGCTGCGGAGATTGAAGCGCTGGGCCGTCGAACCTTGCGCGTCCCCAGTGACGTGCTCGACCGCGCATCCGTGCAACGCCTGCACGACACCGTCATCAAGGAGTTCGGCAAGGTCGACATCCTGGTGACCGCGGCTGGGGTCACGCACAAGTCGCCCACTCTCGAAGAGAGCGAAGCGGAGTGGACGCGCGTTATTGAGACCAATCTGACGGGCACACTTCGCGCCTGCCAGATTTTCGGCTCGACCATGGTGAAGGCCGGTCATGGGCGCATCATCAACATCTCTTCGCTGACCGCGTTTCGCGGCTTCTACCAGGTGGCGGCGTATGCGGCCAGCAAGGCAGCGGTCACGTCGCTTACGCAGGTGCTGGCCGTTGAGCTGGCCAAGACGGGAGTGAACGTGAATGCCATCGCGCCGGGCATGTTCCCCACGGAATTGAATGCCAAGCTGATTACCGGCACGCCGCGCGGCGAAGAGCTGCACATGCGCGTGCCCATGGGGCGATTCGGCAAGGCAGAGGAGCTAGTGGGCGCGGCGGTTTTTCTGGCCTCGGATGCTTCGAACTACGTTACGGGCGAAATTGTTGCGGTGGATGGCGGGTTTTTGGCCAGCGGGGTGAACAGGTGAACAGTGGTCAGTAGTCAGTAAGGAACGAGAGCCGGTAGCCGGTAGCTAGTAGCTATAACGTCGAGGCTACAAGCTACAGGCTACAAGCTACTAACCGAAACCCGGGAGCTGAATTTTGAAAGTCACCAACGCCAGCGTGAACATCACCTCGCCGGGGCGGAACTTCGTCACCCTGAAAGTGGAGACCGATGAGGGGATTTACGGGCTCGGCGATGGCACGCTCAACGGCCGCGAACTAGCCGTGGCCAGCTACCTGACGGACCACGTAATTCCGTGCATCCTCGGGCGCGATCCGTTCCAGACCGAGGACATCTGGCAGTATCTCTATCGCGGCGCGTACTGGCGGCGCGGCCCGGTGACCATGACGGCAATTTCCGCCGTGGACGTGGCGCTTTGGGACATCAAGGGGAAGGCGCTCAACACGCCCGTCTACAACTTGCTGGGCGGAAAAAGCCGCGATGGCGTGCTCGTCTACGCGCACGCCAACGGCAAAGACATTGACGCTGCGCTCGATGACGTGGCCCGGCACAAGGAGCTCGGTTACAAGGCCGTTCGCGTGCAAAGCGGCATTGCGGGGCTCAAGAGCACTTACGGCGTGGCCAAAGGTGCAGGCCGTTACGAACCGGCTGAGCGTGGCCTGCCATCCGAGTACGAATGGGAGACCGAGCCTTATTTATGTCACGTGCCAAAGCTCTTTGCTCGCGTGCGCGAGAAGTTCGGCGACGATCTCTGCCTGCTGCACGATTGCCACCACCGGCTTACGCCGATCGAGGCCGGCCGCCTGGGCAGGGAACTGGAGCCGTTCCACCTGTTCTGGATGGAAGATCCTGCGCCGGCGGAGCTGCAGGAGGGTTATCGCGTGATCCGCGAGCACACCACCACGCCAATTGCGGTGGGCGAGGTGTTCAACTCCATCTGGGACGCGCACGACCTGATCCGCAACCAGTGGATCGATTACATTCGCGCGACGGTGGTTCACGCGGGCGGGTTGACGCACCTGAAGAAGCTGGCGGATTTTGCCGCGCTCTATCACGTGAAGACCGGCTGCCACGGCGCCACGGATCTTTCGCCGGTGTCGATGGCGGCGGCTCTGCATTTCGGCACGGCCATTCACAACTTCGGCATCCAGGAGCACATGCCGCACACCGAGGAGACCGACGCCGTTTTTCCGCACCAGTACTCTTTCAAGGATGGCTTCATGCATCCGGGCGATGGGCCAGGGCTGGGCGTTGAGCTGGACGAGAAGCTCGCGACGAAGTATCCCTATCAGCGGGCCTATCTGCCCGTGAATCGCAAGCTAGACGGTACGCTGACGGACTGGTAAATGATCGGGACCGAAGAGCAGATCGAAACCGCGATGGAACCGCCGGCACTGAGCGGGCGCTGGACCATCTGCGCCATGTTATTCGTAGCCACCACCATCAACTATGTGGACCGGCAGGTGCTCTCCATCCTGGCGCCGATTTTGAATGGGACCATCATTCACCTCCAGCCGCTCATCCCCGGATGGCACACCACCGAGCGCACCATCAACCTGAGCGAAGTGCAGTACGGCAACATCGTGTGGGCGTTCCAGGTTGCCTACGCGCTGGGCGTGATCTTTGCCGGACGGCTGATCGACCGGCTCGGCTGCCGTCGCGGGTACGCCATCGTGACCGCGGTCTGGAGCATTTCCGCGATGAGCCACTCGCTGGTGAATACGGTTGGCGAACTGGGATTGGCGCGCTTCACCCTGGGCCTGGGCGAGAGCGGCAACTTTCCCGCGGCGATAAAGGCGACGGCGGAGTGGTTCCCGCCGCGCGAGCGCGCGCTGGCCACCGGCATCTTCAATTCCGGCACCTGCGTGGGGGCCATTCTTGCGCCCTTCATGGTGCCATGGGTGGTGCTGCACTTCGGATGGCGCGCGTCGTTTCTGGTCACCGGCGTGTTCAGCGCGGCGTGGATCGTGTGGTGGTCAATACGTTACCGCAAACCGCTCCAGGCCATGGACCTGTCGCACGGCCAGGCAGTGGTTGCGCCGCCCGCCAGCAAGTTCGGCTTGTGGAAGCTGCTTCGCTATCGCCAGACGTGGGCGTTCATGACGGCGAAATTCCTCACCGATCCGGTGTGGTGGTTCTTTCTATTCTGGCTGCCGAAATACTTCAGCTTCCGCTTCAAGCTGGACCTGGCGCACATCGGCTTGCCGCTGGTCGTCATCTATCTGTCCTCGTCTGTGGGCAGCATCTTCGGCGGTTGGCTGCCGCGGCTTTACGTGCGCTTCGGCATGGCGCTAAAGCCGGCGCGACTGACCGCGATGTTCACCTGCGCCTGCCTGGTGGTGCCGATTGCGACCGTCGGGCTGGTCCACTCCGAGTGGATGGTCGTGGGCCTTATCAGCCTGGCAACGGCGGCGCATCAGGGATGGTCGGCGAACGTATTTACCACGTCGTCGGACATGTTCCCGTCGGAGACGGTTGGGACTGTGGTCAGCTTCGGCCAGGTGGGCGGCGCGGTGGGCGGCGCGATCCTCGCTCTCGTCGCCGGCCACCTTCTCGAGTTGGTGCACACTTACGTTCCGTTGTTTGTTTACTCGGGCGGCGCATATCTGCTGGCGCTGGGCGTGGTGCTGACACTCGCGCCGGGCCTCAAGCGGGCGAAGCTTGAGCAAGAAGCGTGAGAGGAATTCGAGATGTCGGAAAATCGCAAACTTCGTATGGGGATGTGCGGCGGCGGTCCGGGAGCATTCATCGGCCCGGTGCACCGCATGGCCGCGGAACTGGATGGCAGAATCGAGTTGGTCGCCGGCGCATTTTCATCCTCGGCGGAGAAGTCGAAGCAGGCTGGCGCATCCTATCGCGTTGATCCGGAGCGGGCCTATTCAAGCTACGCCGAGATGTTCGCGAAAGAGAAGCAGCGCGCCGACGGGATCGACTTCGTTGTCATTGCGACGCCGAACAGCTCCCATCTGCCCATCGCGAAAGTCGCGCTCGACGCGGGCATTCCGGTGGTCAGCGATAAGCCCGCCACGGCGACTTACAGCGAAGTGGTTGAGCTTGAAAAAGTAGTTGCCAAAGCAGGCCTGCCATATGCGCTTACCCACACCTACGCCGGCTACGCGCTGGTGCGCGATGCGCGGGCCATCTGCGCGGCGGGCGAGTTGGGCCAGATCCGCAAAGTCGCCGTCGAGTATCTGCAGGGCTGGCTGAGCGCGCCGCTCGAAGCCACCGGAAGCAAGCAAGCCGGCTGGCGCGTCGACCCCGCCGTCAGCGGCCCCGGCGGCTGCATCGGCGACATCGGCACTCACGCTTTTCACCTTACCGAGTACATCACCGGCCTCGATGTCACCGCGCTTCACGCAACGCTGCGCTCCGTGGTCGCGGGCCGCCGCGTGGACGACGACTGCACCGCGCTGTTCAAGCTGAGCAACGGAGCGCAGGGTGTGTTGATGGCGTCGCAGATCGCCGCCGGCGAGGGCAACGGCATGCGCATCCGCGTCTATGGCGAGAAGGCCAGCCTGCACTGGCAGCAGGAGGTGCCCAACACGCTCACCATCCGCCGCAACAGCGGGCCGGACGAGACGCGCCATGCCGGAATGGGATATCTAAAGCCGGATGCAATAGCGGCGGCGAGGCTGCCCGGCGGCCATCCGGAAGGGTATCTCGAAGCCTTCGCCGTGCTCTATCGTGAATTTGCGGATTGGCTCGAGGCATGGCGCGCGAGCAAGGCAGCCGCGCCGGCCACGCTGCCCGGCATTCGCGCCGGCGTGCGCGGAATGCGCTTCATTGAGAGAGCCATCGAGAGCAATAAGACTGGCGCGTGGGTGGAGTTCTAGGCTGAATCGGCGGGATAGGAGGGCAGGTGCAAGCTATGGGCTATGAGAACAGGACAAAGAGCCTCCATTCGGATTACGAGCATGCCTTTCGCAATAGGATAAGTGAAATACTTTCAAGGTCTGAGATTCGTGTAATTCTGGAGAACACGTTCGGCACTTTTCCTGTCGGAAGTGTCGTTCCCACCGACCATGCCGAGCCCAGCTCCGACCACGTGAATCAGTGCTCAAAATGCAGTCAGCCGGAATACCAAATCTTTGATACCGTGATCGAAGGAGATGGCAGACACGGTGTAGCTAGATACCGAGTGCGCGCTTTCCAGGCTTTCCCTGATTGAGAGTTCCAGGAGTCATCATGAAGACCATCAAAGGCCCCGGCATCTTTCTCGCCCAATTTGCAGGCGATGAGGCACCCGTCAACACGCTGCAAGGCATGGCGCAGTGGGCCGCGAAGCTCGGCTTCGCCGGCATCCAGATCCCTAGCTGGGACGCGCGCCTCTTCGACCTGAAGCGCGCCGCCGAGAGCCAGGCCTACTGCGATGAAATCGAAGGCATTGTGCGTCGCGCCGGCCTCGAAATTACCGAGTTATCCACGCACTTACAAGGCCAGTTAGTCGCCAGCCATCCGGCCTATGACACGATGCTCGAAGGCTTCGCGCCCGCAGGTCTCGACGCCAGCGCGCGCCAGCAATGGGCGGTGCAGCAGTTGCACTGGGCGGCAAAGGCCAGCCAACGCCTCGGCCTCACCGCGCACGCCACTTTCTCCGGCGCGCTGGCCTGGCCGTTCTTTTATCCCTGGCCGCAGCGCCCCGCCGGCCTCATCGACGAAGCCTTTGCCGAACTGGCTCGCCGCTGGAAGCCGATTCTCGATGTGTTCGACGAGTGCGGCGTGGACGCCTGCTTTGAGCTCCATCCCGGCGAGGACCTGCACGACGGCGCCACCTTCGAGCGCTTCCTCGATGCGGTCCATCAGCACCCGCGCGCCAACATCCTCTACGACCCGAGCCACATGGTGCTGCAGCAGCTCGACTATTTGGCCTTCCTCGATCTCTATCACGAGCGCGTGCGCGCGTTTCATGTGAAAGACGCGGAGTTTAACCCCACTGGACGCGCCGGCGTTTACGGCGGGTACATGGACTGGATCAATCGCCCCGGCCGTTTCCGCTCGTTAGGCGATGGCGAGGTGGACTTCGGCCAAATCTTCTCCAAGATGGCGCAATACGACTATCCCGGCTGGGCGGTGCTGGAATGGGAGTGCTGCATCAAGCATCCCGAGCAGGGTGCGGCGGAGGGCGCGCCGTTTATTCGCGAACACATCATTCGCGTTACGGAGAAGGCGTTTGACGATTTTGCGGGCGGCAGCACGGATGCGGAGCGCAATCGCAGAATTCTTGGCCTGTAGCTTGTAGCCGGTAGCTTGTGCTTCGAAGGGCAGAGCTACAGTCTACGAGCTACAAGCTACTGGCTCGTGCGAGCTGCAGCTTCGCTCACACCGCAATTCCCGCCGATCGGTAAATCTCTGCGATGTAACGCATATCGCGCAGCCCTTCTTCGCCCGGCGTCTTCGGCTCAAGATTGTTTTGAATGCAGTGCGAGAAGTGCTCGGCCTGCGGCGTGAACTGGTACGGATCCTTGGCCGGGTTCGGCTCGTCGATTGTTTTGCCGTTCAGGTCGGCGGTCAGCGCGTTTCCGTCGTAATTAAACGCCGGTTGCGCCTCCACCATTCCCTTGGATCCGTGGACCCGGAAATAGCCGGTCATATTCGACCCATAGGTCGTGTTGCACGACGCCAACACGCCGGAAGGGAAGCGCATGGTCCACGAGACATTCTCCTCCACCTGGCTGAAGCGCCCGTCTTTGTCGATTACGGATGCGAACGCCGCAATTCTCTCCGGCTCCTCGCCGGTCAAATAACGGCCGGCGTTCAGGCAGTAGATGCCCACGTCGTAGAGCGGCCCTCCGCCGGCCATCTTCTTGTTGAGCCGCCATTCGCCCGGCGCAATGTCGAATCCGAATGCGCTCTCGATTGCTTCCACCTGCCCGATGGCTCCCGATCGGATCAGCTCCACCGCGCGCAGGTTTGTCGCCTCGTAGTGGCAGCGATAGGCGATCATCAGTTTCACGTTCGCAGCCTTGCAGGCGGCGATCATGCGCTCGGCGTCGGCCACGCTGGTGCACATGGGCTTCTCGCACAGCACGTGCTTGCCCGCCTTCGCCGCGCGTATGGTGTACTCGGCGTGCATCGAATTCGGCAGCGCCACGTACACCGCGTCCACGGTAGGGTTGTGCGCAATTTCGTCGAAGTTCTCGTAGTTGTAGATCGAGCCCGACGGCACGCCGTACTGCGCCGCAATCCGCGCCGCCTTGTCGGGATGCCCGCTCACCAGCGCCGCCACGCGCGAGTTGGTGGTGAGCTGAATGCCGCGCATGAAATGGTCGGCTATGCGCCCCAGTCCGATGATGGCGTAGCCAGTCTTGCGCGCGGGCTCCTGCGCAGCCAGTGTGGGCACATAATGAGCGGCCAGGCTCAACGCGCCCAGCTTGCCGAATTCCCTACGAGTGAATGCCATAAACTTCCTTTCGTTGCCGGTTGGCTGGACGCAGTTTCAGAATTGTTGGTCTGTAACCAGTCGCTCCAACTCATTCGCCAGGTTACAGGCTAGCGGCTACTGGCTGGTTGCTCTCAGTGCACCAAAGCTAAGAGCTAAAGGCTAAGAGCTAAAAGCTGCAATTTACCGTCTCTTCATTCCTACCCGCTTCGTCACCGTCACCAGCTTACCCGTCACCGCGAATCTTCTTCGCACCACGGGCGACGACAGCACCAGGCTCGTCACCGGCGTCCCATACGGCAGCAGCGCTTCAATCAACGCCTCCAGGTCGTTCATATTTGTCGTCGTCACCTTCAGCAATAGGTCGTCGCCGCCGGTCAGGTGATGGCATTCCCGCACTTCCTCCAGGGTCTGCACATAATCCAGCAGCTTGTGATACTGCATTCCATTGCAACTCATCCGGATGAAGGCCAGCACTTCCAGCCCCAGCGCCTCACGGTCGATTTCCACCGTATACGCGCGCAAGATCCCCGTCTCTTCCATCTGCCGCAGTCGTTCCGCTGTCGCAGTGGGCGAGAGTTCGATGCGCCGCGCCAGTTCGGCTACACTCAGCCGCGCATTATTCTGCAAGAGGTCAAGAAGCTTTCTACCATAACTATCCATCAACGCCGTTGAATTCATTGCCATGGCACCCCATCATAGCTGAGTTCACCATCGCAACGCATGATTCTGCGCGAATTCCATCTGTACTCCAGCGAACCCCCGGTCTAGCATCGGCATTATGGAACTGCTTCATCTCGACGGCCAGGCCCTCACTCTTGCCGAAATTGAAGCCGTCTCGCTGGAATGTCGTCCCGTCGCCATTGCTGACGCCGCACTTGAGCGCATGGCTGCGAGCCGCGCGCTTATCGAGCGCATTGTCGCCGCGGGAGAGACGGTGTACGGCGTCAACACCGGCTTCGGCAAGCTGGCTGACGTCCGCATCTCCAGCGACCATCTCGCCCAGCTCCAGACCAACCTCGTCCGCAGCCATGCCGGCGGCGTGGGCCAGGCGCTCAGCGAGCCCGAAGCGCGCGCCATGCTTCTGCTCCGCGCCAACGTGCTGGCCAAGGGTTTCAGCGGTTCGCGCGTCGAGCTCGCCGAACTGCTTGTTGGCCTGCTCAATGCCCAGGTCCATCCCGTCATTCCGGAGAAAGGCTCGGTGGGCGCCAGCGGCGATCTTGCGCCGCTCGCGCATCTCGCTCTCGTCGTCATCGGCGAAGGCGAAGCCTACCATGACGGCCAGCGCATCTCCGGCGCCGATGCCCTCGAACGCGCCGGCCTCAAGCCGCTTCCGCTTGTCGCCAAGGAAGGCCTGGCGCTGCTGAACGGCACCCAGGCCATGGTCGCTGTCGGCGCGCTTGCCGTGGCCCGCGCTTGCCGCCTCGTCCGCCTGGCCGACGTTTCCGGCGCCATGTCTCTCGACGCGCTCCTCGGCACCCCCGCCGCTTTCGACGAGCGCATCCAGCGCGCCCGTCCGCATCCAGGTCAGCTCTCCGCCGCCGCGCACCTCATTGCTCTGCTTCAGGACTCCCAGATCCGTGAGTCCCACCGCGAACACTGCTCGCGCGTGCAGGACGCCTACTGCCTGCGCTGCATGCCGCAGGTCCACGGCGCTGTCCGCGGCGCGCTCTCCCATGTCGCCTCGGTCCTCGAGATCGAAGCTGGCTCTGCCACCGACAATCCGCTCGTTTTTCCCGATCCTGATTTCGCCACGCCGGACCACGGAGCCGTGCTCTCTGGCGGCAACTTCCATGGCGCGCCGCTTTCTTACGCGTTCGACTACGCTTCGATCGCCGTCACCGATCTAGCCGGCATTTGCGAGCGCCGCATCGACCGCCTGCTCAATCCCGACATCAACGAAGGCCTGCCCGCCTTTCTCTCGCCCGATCCCGGCCTTTCTTCCGGCTTCATGATCGCGCAGATCGTCGCCGCCGCGCTCATCAACGAGTGCCAGGTCCTAGCGCATCCATCCTCCACCGGCAGCATTCCCACCGACGGCGGCAAGGAAGACCACGTCTCCATGGGCATGACCGGCGCGCTCAAGCTGCGCCAGATCGTCGACAACGTCGAGCGCGTCCTGGCCATCGAACTGATGTGCGCCGCCCAGGCGGTCGAATTCCGGCGCCCGCTCCATACCAGCCCCAGACTGGAAGACGTGATCTTTGCCGTCCGGAGCATTGTCCCGCGGCTGGAGCAGGACCGCTCGCTCGCCCCCGACATCGAAGCCCTGGCAACGGCCGTTCGTCGCGGCGTCTTCAATCCCTGGTGCGGAAGCTGAGGGCTGAAAGCTGACGGCTGACGGCTGTTGTAGCATGATTACGCTGAACCGAGGAGCGAGCGTATGAAGCTATATCGCACCAAGAGCGGCTGCGTGGTTGAAGCGGACGGCAAGAGCTATCGCCTGGATGGCCTGAGCTGGGACCAACTTCTCGCGCACGACAACCTTGAGTCCGCTCTCACCGCCGCCATCTCAACCGCCAAACCGGCCACGCTCGACGGCATCCTCGCGCCCATCGACCACCAGGAAGTCTGGGCCGCCGGCGTCACTTACTACCGCAGCCGCGGCGCGCGCATGGAAGAATCCAAAGACGCCGGCGGCGGCGACTTCTACGACCGCGTCTATACCGCCGAGCGCCCCGAGCTCTTCTTCAAGTCCACCGCCAGCCGCACCGCCGGCCCCGGTGACAAGATCCGCATCCGCAAGGACGCAAAATGGTCCGTCCCCGAGCCCGAACTCACTCTCGTGATCAATCCCCGCGGCGCCATCGTCGGCTACACCATCGGCAACGACATGAGCTCTCGCGACATTGAGGGCGAGAACCCGCTCTACCTGCCCCAGGCCAAGGTCTACGACGGAAGCTGCGCCCTCGGCCCAGCGATCTTAGTCTCCTCCGAGCCCCTGCCCAAATCCACTGAGATCGTTCTCGAGATCGATCGCCCCGGGGCCGATCAAGAAGTCCGCTGCGTCTTCGCCGGCTGCGTCAAGCTCTCCGAGCTCAAACGCGATCCCAAACTGCTGGTCGAGTATCTCTTCCGCGACAACTCGTTCCCCAGCGGATGCTTCCTCATGACCGGAACCGGCATCGTCCCGCCTTCGGATTTCACCCTTCACGCCGGAGACCGCATCCGCATCTGCATTGATCCCATCGGCACCCTGGAGAACGCAGTCGCATAGGCAGCGAACTCGGGGTGCCCAATCCTAACCGCGCTTTTTGCGCCTAGGGTGGGAATCCACCACTCCTCCATCTCATCTCGTCAACGCTTCCCCATCGCGATCGCATACTGACCCCGTCTCGCGATGTGGCGTGATTTAAATCACTGCGATAATATCCGACTTGATTTGTCGTATATTTAAGAAGTAAACGCGGACTGTTTCAGTCGTATATTTGTCCCGATGTCAGGAATTGCGCTCTATTCATCCCGGTTTTGCACGCAGTATTGATCGGAAAGGTAGCTGTAGGGAACGTGAGAACTCGCTCGGCCATCTTCGCTCTAATCATTTGTTTGTATATTCTTGCGGGCCACTGTCAAAGCCCCCAGTTCGTAATCAGCGGAACCGTTCAGGACCCCGCCGGCAGCCTGTTGCCCGGCGCGGCCATTTCCTTGCTGCCTTCCGCAACCGTCCCCGCTTCGTCGGTCCTTACGGACGACAAGGGCGAGTTCAGGCTCGTTGTTCCAGGACCGGGAAGCTATCAAATCCGCGTGGAAGACGACGGATTTGCGCCTTATGTCGGTTCAGCCGTAGTCAGCAGCTCGTCTCCAATAGCCACGCTGGAGATCGCCCTCAAGCTGGCCGCGGCCACGCAGACCGTCGAAGTGACCGCTGACGCCCTAGCCGCCGAAACCACAAGCACCCAGCTCGGCGAAAGTCTCGACACCAAAAAAATCGAAAGCGTCCCCCTGAATGGACGCAACTTTACCGACCTCATGGCGGTGCAGCCGGGAATCGTCCCCGAGAACACATCCCAGCCCGGCGCCGTTATCATGAGCGGCGTTGCCTCCACGCCTCCGTCGGGCGACGCGAACCCCGGCGCTCTCTCCATCAGCGGCCAGCGCGAAACCTCCAACGGATTTCGCGTTAACGGCAGCGATGTGGAGGAGGACGTCAACATGGGCACGTCCATCGTCCCCAATCTGGACGCAATCGAGAGCTTTCGCGTCCTCACCTCGAACTTTGACGCGGAATACGGCAACTCAAGCGGCGGCCAGATCCTGGTCACCACCAGGAGCGGCGGCGCAAAAACGCATGGCAGCCTATTCGAGTTCCTGCGCAACACCGCACTCGACGCGCGCAACTACTTTTCCCAGGAACGCGCCGCATATCGCCAGAACCAGTTTGGAGGCACGCTGGGCGGAACGCCGTTTCGCCTCAAATCCCTCACGCTCTTTGGCGATTACCAGGGAACGCGCCTCACTGAAGGCATCGATACCGGCAACATCGCCGTTCCCTCGCTCGACGAGCGCGCGGGTAATTTCAACCAGGCTCCGCTCACCGGCAGCGTCAGCGGTCCTTACTGGGCCTCGTTGCTCTCGGCGCGGCTGGGCCGCAATGTGACGGCGGGCGAGCAGTATTCCCAGGTATTCCCGGATGGACTCATCCCGCAGTCTGCTTGGTCTGCGCCTGCCCGGTCGCTGCTTCAGTACGTTCCCGCGCCCAACGCAGGCGCGTCGCTCTTTGAAACGGCTGCCGAAGCGCAAACCCTGCAGGACGACAAAGGCGCATTGCGTGCGGACTGGACCCACACCAAGGGAACCCTGACGGCTTACTACTTCCTCGACGCCTACTCTTTGGATAACCCGTATCCCACCGGGACCGGCGGCGCCAATGTGCCCGGATTCGACGCCACGTCCAGCGGCAGCGCGCAGCTTGCCAGCCTGGCTGACACGTCAACGCATGGCGCGAATACCCTGAATGAGGTCCACCTCAGCTATATGCGCAATGACAATGCTGTGGGCCAGCCCCGCGGCGGCGTTGGTCCCTCGCTGGCGTCGCAGGGTTTCGCCGGCATCGTCCCTCTCAAGCCGTCTACCGAAGGCATCGAGAACATCGCCTTCAACGACTTCACCATGGGCGTCGGCACCACCGCGCTGGTGCAGGCGGAAAACATCTACGAGGTCAGCGACGCCTTCTCTCGCATCTTCGGCAAACATGGACTCAAGTTTGGCGGCGAAGTGCACTCCAACCAGATCAACACCCATCCCGATGTCGTCTTCAACGGCAGCTTTGCATTCAACGGCTCTGAAACCGGCCTCGATTTTGCCGACTTCCTGCTCGGCGCGCCGTCAAGCTACACCCAGGGCCAGGCCAGCAGCTTCTATAACCGCAACCTCTACCTGGCCGCCTTCGCCCAGGACAGTTGGAAGGCCACCGACCGGCTCACCGTCAACTATGGAGTGCGCTGGGATCGCATTCGCCCCTGGGACGAGAAGTTCAACCAGTTGCAGACCCTGGTAAAAGGCGAGCAGTCGCAGGTCTATCCCGGCGCGCCGCTGGGTCTGGTCTTCCCCGGCGATCCAGGAGTCCCGCGCTCGCTCGCTGACGCGCGTAACAATCTGGCGCCCCGCATCGGCATTGCCTGGTCGCCGTCTTCTCCCGGCGATGGCATCCTCCATCGAGCTCTCGGCCAGCCCGGATCCACCAGCATTCGCCTCGGCTACGGTGTCTTCTATACCGCCTATGAAGGCCTTTCCGCCGGCATCATGAGCGCCAATCCGCCTTACGGTTACACCTACACCTCGGCCGCGCCGCCGCTGTTCGAGAATCCGTTCACCGTCGCGTCCACCGGCGCCGATGCGGGCCAGCGCTTTCCATTGCAAAAGGTCGCCTATGGCGCCAGCCCCAGCCATCCCAACACCACCGTCGATTGGACCCAGTTTGAGCCGCTCGTCGGCATCCCCGCCGTCGATCCCAGCGATGTGACTCCCTACGCCGAGCACTGGATGGCCAGCTTCGAGCGCCAGTTCGGCTCGACCCTAGCCACCCTCAGTTATGTCGGTGCTTCCTCGCATCATCTGCTGGTGCTGGAAGAAGCAAATCCGGCCGATCCGACGCTCTGCCTCAGCCTGGGATCGGCGTGCGGACCCTTCAACGAGCAGGCTGCGCGTACGCAGTTCGGTCCCGCATTCGGCAGCGTCGAGCTGCAGCGAACCATCGCCAACTCGGCCTACAACGCCTTTGAGGCCACGCTGAACCATCGCTCCCATGGCATCGAGCTGCTGGCAAGCTACACTTTTTCCAAATCCATCGACCAATCGGCCGGCCTGCCCGAGCCCGTGAATCCAGTCGACCCATCCCTGAGTCGCGGCTTGTCTTCGTTTGACATGCGCCACAACCTGGTCGGCACTTTCAGCTATCGGATTCCGGAGCCAAGGTTCGCCAATGGCTCGTTGCGCGCGCTCGCCGGCGGCTGGGCCGTCGCCGGGGTTACGCGATTCACCTCAGGGCTTCCCGTCACCCTGCTCAACAACAACGACACCTCGCTCCTCGGCACCATTCCCAACGGCATCAACAATAACGGCGTCGATACACCGGACTGGTCCGGATCGGCGTTGCACATTGATACCAATCCCCGCGCCGGCCAGTTCGTCTTCAATCCGGCTCAGTTCAGCCTGCCTGCTCTCGGCACCATGGGCAATGCGCGCCGGCGATTCTTTTCCGGCCCCGGAATGGAGAACGTCGACGCCACTCTTTCGCGCAACTTCCTCGTCACTGACAATCGCGCCCTCGAGTTCCGCGCCGAAGCCTTCAACCTCTTCAATCACGCGCAGTTCTTCGGAGCCGCATCGGTAAACGGCAACATCTCCAGCACCAGCTTCGGTCAGGCAGTCAGCGCCATGCCGCCAAGGCTGATGCAGTTCGCCCTCCGTTACCGGTTCTAGATCCGGCCAGCTGCTCAGACCGCCGCTGCCGCCAGTTTAGCGTCCGATGCGGCCTTTTCCGGCCGCCGCAGATCGTACCGATCCAGGTTCATCACCTTGCTCCATGCCTTGGCGAACTCCTCCACGAAGGCCTTCTCGCCGTCGCTGCTGGCATACACCTCGGCCAGCGCGCGGAGCTGCGAGTTCGACCCGAAGATGAGATCGACGATGGTCGCCGTCCACTTCGGCTCGCCCGTCTTGCGGTCCCGTCCTTCCAGCACCCCGGCAGACTTGTCTGACTTCGCCCACTTCGTCCTCATGTCCAGCAGGTTCACGAAGAAGTCGTTGCTCAGCGCTCCGGGTTGCTTGGTGAACACGCCCTGCTGCCCGTTGCTGATGCCCAGCACCCTCATCCCGCCCACCAGCACCGTCATCTCCGGAGCGGTCAGCGAAAGTAATTGCGCCTTGTCCAGCAGAACCTCATGCAATTTTTCTTCCAGCCCCTTGCGCGCGTAGTTGCGGAACCCATCGGCCATCGGCTCCAGCACCGCGAACGACGCCACATCGGTTTGCTCCGGGGTAGCGTCCGTGCGCCCCGGCGCAAAGTCGATCTTGACGTCGTGCCCGGCCTTCTTAGCCGCAGACTCGATCGCCGCGTCTCCGCCGATTACGATCAGGTCGGCCAGCGAGACCTTCTTGCGGCCCTTCTGCGCTGCGTTGAACTTCTTCTGGATCGCTTCCAGCTTATCCAGCACCTTCTTGAGTTCGGCGGGCTGGTTCACCTCCCAGTCCTTTTGCGGCGCCAGGCGAATGCGCGCGCCGTTGGCACCGCCGCGCTTGTCGCTGGAGCGGAACGTCGATGCCGACGCCCAGGCCGTCCTCACCAGCTCGGGAACCGACAGCCCCGACGCCAGAATCTCCTTCTTCAGAGCTTCCGTGTCCTTGGCGTCGATCAGCGTGTGATCTACCGCAGGAACCGGATCCTGCCAGATCAGCTCTTCCCTGGGGACCAGCTTGCCCAGGTAGCGCGCGCGTGGGCCCATGTCGCGGTGCGTCAGCTTGAACCATGCCCTCGCAAAGGCATCGGCGAACTCATCCGGATGCTCCATGAAGTGCCGCGAGATCTTTTCGTATACCGGGTCAAAGCGCAGCGAGAGATCGGTGGTCAGCATGGAGGGCTGGTGATGCTTCGAGGGATCGTGGGCATCGGGAATCAGGTTCGCACCCGCATTGCCCTTCGGCTTCCACTGGTGTGCGCCGGCCGGGCTCTTGGTCAGCTCCCACTCGAAGCCAAACAGGTTCTCGAAGAAGTTGTTGCTCCACCTGGTCGGCGTTTTGGTCCAGGTCACTTCCAGACCGCTGCCGATCGCGTCTCTGCCGATGCCCGTGCCGAAGGTGCTCTTCCAGCCCAGTCCCATTTCCTCAACGGTGGTGCCTTCGGGTTCCACGCCAACGTGGCTGGCAGGCGCGGCGCCGTGCGTCTTGCCAAAGGTGTGGCCGCCGGCAATCAGCGCCACGGTCTCGTAGTCATTCATCGCCATGCGGGCGAAGGTCTCGCGGATGTCGCGCGCCGCCGCGATGGGATCGGGTTTGCCGTTGGGGCCTTCCGGGTTCACGTAGATCAGGCCCATCTGCACCGCGGCCAGCGGATTGGCGAGATCGCGATCGCCGCTGTAACGCTTGTCGCCCAGCCACTCGGCCTCCGGACCCCAATCCACGTCTAACTCCGGCTCCCAGATGTCCGCGCGGCCGCCGCCGAACCCGAAGGTCTTGAACCCCATCGACTCCAGCGCCACGTTGCCGGCCAGGATCATCAGATCCGCCCAGGAGATCTTCTTCCCATACTTCTGCTTCACCGGCCACAGCAGCCGCCGCGCCTTGTCCAGGTTCACATTGTCCGGCCAGCTATTCAGCGGAGCAAATCGCTGCGCGCCTTTGCCCGCGCCGCCGCGGCCGTCGTGGATGCGATACGTTCCCGCCGAGTGCCACGCCATGCGGATGAACAGCCCACCGTAGTGGCCGAAATCGGCCGGCCACCAGTCCTGCGAGTCCGTCATCACGGCATGGAGATCCTTGACGACCGCGTCCAGATCGAGACTGGCGAATTCTTTTGCGTAGTTGAAATCCTCGCCCAAGGGATTGGCGCGCGAGGATGGCTGATGCAACATTTCCAGGTTCAACTGGTCCGGCCACCAGTCACGATTGCTTCTTCCGCCGGCGGCATGATTCATACCATTTCCAGTGAACGGGCACTCTGCTTCGCTAGACATAAAGCCTCCTTGCTTGCTCTCTACTTCTCCAGTATAGGAGCCGGGCGCGGAGTCAAATCAACGTGGCATTACTCCCCCGCCGGAGGTTTTCACAACGTGAAACGCAGCCCGCGGCCGCGCTCCGTCTCTCTGCAAGTTGAGTGCAGCTACTCTGTTGCGTCCTTCACGCAGCGAAAGCCGATCCCCCCGCTACGGTCCATGCCGGGCGACATCAGCAGCACCTTCCCGTGCTCGTCGTTGCGGTAGGCCTGGGGAAAGTACCAGATGGAACCCTGCGGCTGGTAGTAGCTTCCTCCGCGCACAATGTCTGCCCGCGTGTGCTCGTCCTCAAACTCATCGGTCCACTGCCAGACGTTGCCCACCATGTCCATCACGCCATACGGGCTTGCTCCCGCCGGATGCGCGTCCACCGGGTCCGGGCCGCGCAAGGTGCGTGTCGAATTCTGAGCCTGGTCCGGCGTGGGCACATTGGCCGGTTGCCAGCCTCCGCCCCAGGGATACTCGCGCTCGTCGGTGCCCTGCGCCGCAAGCTGCCATTCCCACTCATGCGGAAGCCGCTTGCCCGCCCATGCCGCGTAGGCTCGCGCATCTTCGAGCGAAACCCACGTGACGGGCCGGTTGTCCCAGCCCGCGGGATACGTGCCGTCTTTCCAATCGCGCAGAAAGTCGATGCTGTCCTTAGGGCTGTAGTGCGTTGCGTCAAGGAACTCCTTGAACAGCTTGTTGGTCACCGGATATTTGTCGATGAAGAACGGCTTGACCGTCATGACACGATCATGAAAACGACGCGGCGAATTCTCCCACGGATACTGGACATCGATGCCGACATTGTCTCCGCCTTCGATCTCGATTCCGCGCACACGAAAGTCAAACGTCCCGCCGGGAATCCGCACCATGCCCTCGGGCGCCTGAGCCGTCGGCTGGGTCGGCGCAATCGCGACCATGGTCTGGGGCAGAAACTGCCACTGGTGCGAGTAGCTCGCCAGGGGTTTCGCGGTAAGAGCCGCCATTTTTTTCATGAGTGCGCGCAGGTCCGCGCTCGGCTCACCGGCCGTGGCAAGGATGGTACCGTAGCCTTCCGCTTCAATGGGGAAGCTTAGAGTCGCGCGTCCGTCGTCAACCTGCGCCTTCAACTCCACGCCGTGGTAGAGGTCGTAGTAATGCATGCCGGGCGCGGACGCCACCACCATCTGCGGACCCTCGACGTCGTACTGGTTCCGGTTCACGATGGTCCAAACGGTTTGATTTGCGAGCGGCCATCGGCTGGCGAAGACGCCATAACTGTGCATGGGATAGTACGGTTCCCAGTCCGGACTGACCAGGAAACGCGCCACTGCACGCTCGATCGCCGCCACCCGGCGCGTGGCTTCCGCGTCGCGCGGAGTAATTCCGTTCCAATAACCCCACACGTTTTCCCAGCTCTCCCAGCCCACGCCATTAAAGAAGGCGAACTGGAGGTCGGCGGTCTTGTCCTGGTTCCAGCGGTCGCTGATGTTGACCATGTGGCGCGTCTCCAGCCACTTAAACTGATCCACTTCGGGTACAAATGGAAACGCGTACTGGCCCCAGGTCATCACGTTCCAGGCCAGGGCCTCGTCGCTGGGGCTGCCTTCGGGCTCGAACGCCAAAGGGTGACCAAGCTTGTCCGCGGCCAGAGAGAAGCCGAGCGGCACGCCATCCTGCGTGTCGCCGTTGATGCCATCCGCATCGACAGCTTTCATCAGTTCTGCAACGGCCTCCGGCCACGGCTTGCCCGGATCGTGCGTGCCCTCATCCCACATCATCATCGGGAAGAGCACGCGCACGCCGCGGCGATGAAAGTCCTCCACCATCTGCCGCACGCCCGCAACGCCGCCGGGCATTGACTCCACCATCTCAAGCTGGTTGCGGTCGTCCAGGCCCATGTTGGGATAGGTGGCCCAGATGAGCACCGCATCGATGCCGCCGTAACGATGCTCGAGGTCGTCGAGATAGCGATCGACGGTGTAGCGCCCGGCAACGGGATCGTAGAAGTAACGGTCGTGCACCATCATCTGCGGCTGGATGAAGCTGGACTGCGTCCACTTCAGCGCGGGCAACTCGTAGCGACTGGGATCGTAGGCGATGCGGATGCGGCGTTCGGCGCGCCAGTGCTCAAGATCGTGTAGCCAGCGCTCATGGATGAATGGGCCGCACTCGGGCGCGGGGCCTTCCCAGGCAAAATGCAGCTCCATGCAGGCGGGCGCGGGAATCTGCTGGCCGCGCGGGGCGAAGGCGGTGTCCTGGGCGGAAGCGGAGAGGAGAAGCGTAGCAAAGAGGGCAATAAAGGACGCGGTTCGCAACATGGTTTTCCTTCTAGTTATATTCTCACTCGCAACGGAGCCGGTGGCCGGCTGCTATTAGCTCTTAGCCATTAGCGATTAGCTAAAAACCAGAGCTATAAGCTAAGAGCTAAAAGCTACCTGCTGCCGTCAAAAACGCATTCACCTCGTTCCGTTCCGGCATGGAGGACTGCGCGCCACGGCGGGTTACGGAGATTGCCGCGGCAGCGGAGGCAAATCGCGCTGCTTCCCAGGGATCGCGGCCCTCCATCAACGCCACGGCGAATGCGCCGTTGAAACAATCGCCGGCCGCGACGGTGTCGACGGCCTGCACCGGAAACGCGGAGACCCAGCCGGCCCGGCCGCCCGCCACGGCAACGTACGCGCCTTCTGCGCCACGCTTTAGGGCCACGCCTTTCAGACCCTTTGCAAAAAGCTTTTCCGCGGTCGCTTCCACGCTGAGGCCCTTGCCGACGTAGAGCGCAGCCTCAGTTTCATTGGGTGTGAACCACGCGATTTTGCCGAAGAGCGACTCGGGCAGCGGCGCTGCGGGCGCGGGATCGAGCATCACGGGCACGCCTGATTCCGCTGCCATCTCACTTGCGTAGCAAGTTGTCGCCAGCGGTAGCTCAAGTTGGCAGAGCACGATGCCGGCGCTGCGGATCAGGTCGGCGTGGCGATCGATGTGGACGCGATCGACGCGGCCGTTGGCGCCCTGCACGATGACGATGCTGTTGTGGCCGTCCTCGGCGAGGAAGATGTGGGCCAGGCCGGACGAGCCCGGCGAGGGCTCCATGGCTTCGATGCCGACACCGGCCTCGGCGAGCGCGTCGAGCAGCGTCTGGCCGAAGGCGTCGTCGCCCACCATGCCCACCATATGCGTGAGGTAGCCGAGCCGGGCTGCTGCAACGGACTGGTTGGCGCCCTTGCCGCCAGGAGTGGTGGAGAAGCTGGTGCCGATGACGGTTTCGCCCACTGCGGGGATGCGAGGCGTGCACGCCACCATGTCCATGCTGATGCTGCCGACAACGACGATGGGTTTTGGGTGAGCATTCATGCGAGTTCCCAATCAATAGAGCGGCGCAAGGGCGATGGAGCCGAGGCCGAGAAGGAAGAAAAGAAACATGAGGGTGAGGAGAGCCTTGGCGGCACGCGATGCACCGGCGAATTCGCGCCAGACGAACACACCCCACAGCGCGGAGACCATGGTGGCGCCCTGGCCGATGGAGTAAGACACCGCGGGGCCAATGTTGACGTGGGCCTGCGAAGCGATGAAGTTGGAGACTGCGCCGGCGCACCAGACGAAACCGCCGAATATGCCGGCCAGATGCCAGCCGAAGTCGGCGCGCCAGTAATCTGCGCCGGAGACGGGCGGCTTGCCATCGAGCGGCTTTTTCATCAGCAGCCAGTTGGCGGGGATGTTGATGAGGAGGACGCCGATGGCGAAGAAGAAGGCGATGGCGTAGGGGCCGGGCGGCGGGAGTTGCGGATGCGCGGGATCGCCGGCCATGGCGCGAGCGACGAGGGGATAGAACGTGCCCATCAGAAGCCCGGCAACCAGCGAGAGCACGATGCCGCGCGTGGTGGCCGCGGGCGCATCCTTATCTCTCCGGCGATAGGCGGCTGCGTCCAGAATAATGGCCACCGTCACCAGCGCCACTCCGACGAAAAGCAGCAGGGGATTGGCCGCGGGATGCACCAGGTAGCTGGAGACCGCGCCGACAATGAGCGCCAGGCCGATGCCGATGGGGAACGCGACGGCGAGGCCGGCTATGTCGATGGCGGCAACCAGCAGCAGGTTGGCGACGTTGAAGATGGCGCCGCCGCAGAGCGCGTAAACAATCGCGCTCTCTGGGGTATTGGCGAGGGCGCTGGGGAACGCGAGGCCCGTGTGGCCGAGGCTGCCGGCGGTGAGTCCCCAGACGATGGCGCCCAGCAGAACGCCGAAAACGTAATCCCAATAGAAGAGCTGGAAACGGTAGCGTGGGCAGAGCTTGAGCGTGTTAGCCCACGATCCCCAGCACAGCATGCTGAGGATCATGAGGAAGAGGGCGGCATGGTAAGTGGCGGGAAGGTACATCGCAAGTCCCTTCAGTGGGTCAATTTGGGGCGAAAGGGAACGATAGCGCGGAAGGTGGCGAGTGGGCAAGGAGCCCGATCAGTGCGGGCGGCCCGGCAGCACAAAGTGTTCCGCGCATCGCGGCTCGTAGTTGTCGCCCGCCATGATTACGGGGCTCTCGTAGGGCGCGGGTTTGCCGTCGATGAGGCGCTGCGGGTAAAGCGCGCGCGCGCCGCAACTGCAATACGAGACCAGCTCGGTAATGTTGCCGGCGTAGGTGCGGACGAGCCAGGAGAGCGAGAGCATTTCGCCAAAGGGAAGGCCGCGAAAGTCGAGCTCCAGGCCGGAGACCATGACGTCGTGGCCAGACTCAAGCAAACGCTTGGTGAAAAGGAAAAGGTCGTGGACGAACTGGCCCTCGTCGATGGCGATGCACTCCACGCGTTTGCCGATGTGCTGCTCGGTCTGGTCCAGGATGGGCAGGGCGGTCCAGGGATCGGAGTTGGGGAATTCGACGGCCTGCATTTTCCCGCAACCGTTGCCATTGCGGCTTTCCACCAATCCGGGTGCGGCCTTGGTGTCGGCACTGGGCTTGAGCAAGAGCACGTGCTGCTTGGCGTATTGACGGCGGATTTCAATGCGGCGCAGCAACTCGGCGGTCTTGTTGCTGCGCATGGGTCCGACGATCAATTCCAGCTTGCCGGGCACGGGTGTCTCCAACGGGGTCCTCAACCAGGTGCAAAAGGGTCTCGGTTAGGAAACTAGCACATGGGAGGTTGTGCGTTCTTGTTGATAAACGGTGCATTTCCGGGTCGTCTGAAATGCACCAGATTCGATGCAGAAAACGTATCAATATATCATGATGTGATGGTAGAGTGCATATACATTTTTTTATGCAATTATCAAGACATCATGATATGTTGATGGGTCTTTCTCAGTTCTTCGCCGCCTTGATCGCCTCTGTGAGCGCCGGGACCACTTCGAATAAATCTCCGACAATGCCATAGTCGGCTACTTCAAAGATGGGCGCTTCCTGGTCCTTGTTGATGGCCACGATGCACTGCGACCCTTTCATGCCGACCAAGTGCTGGATGGCGCCCGAGATGCCGATGGCGAGATAAAGTTTGGGCGCGACGGTCTGGCCGGAGCTTCCCACCTGGCGCTCCATGGGCAGCCAGCCGTTGTCGCAGATGGGGCGTGAGGCGGCGAGCTCCGCGCCAAGCGCGGCGGCAAGCTCCTCAACCAGCGGGAGGTTGTCGGCTTCCTTGATGCCGCGGCCGACGCTGACGATGAGCGGCGCGGTGGCGAGGTCAACGGTTTGAGCGGAGCCGCGGAAGGGTTCGCCGGGCTTGGTGCGGATGGCTCCAGGATCGATCTGCGGCTCGAATCGCGCCATTTCGGCGGCACCGGTTGCTACCGCTTCTGCGCGGAAGGCGCCGGCCTGCACGGAGACGAAGCACGGGCCGGAACCTGGATGGCGATAGTTGCCGGTGAGGCGGCCCTGGAGAAGTTGGCGGGTGAAAACGGGCCCTTCGCCGATGGCGATCACGTCGCTGATGAGGACCTCACTGATGCGCGCGGCCAGCGCGGGCGCGAAGTCGCGCACCTGGTAGGTGTGAGGGAAGACGACGTAGCCGGGTTGCTCGGACTGAATGAACTGGTCGAGCGCAATGGAGAATGCGTCGGCGGTGTAGCGCTCCAGCAGCGGATGCTCGATGCGCGCGATCTTGGCGACGGATTTGGCTGCGGCTTCCGCGGCTAGCGCTTCCGTCGCACTGCCGATGACTGCTGCGTTCAATGTCTGGCCGGTGAGCTCGGCCAGGCGCTGGCCGGCTGCGAGGGCCTCCCAGCTTGCGCGGCCAATTCGGCCGTCACGATCTTCAAGAACTACCCAGATTCCGCTCATAGCACCCGCACCTCGAACTTGAGTTTTTCCACCAGGGTTGCGGCGGCATGTTTGGCATCGCCTTCGATAATTTGCGTGGATTTCTGCTTTTGCGGCAGAGCGATGCCTTCCAGCACGACGACCGGTAGAGCAGCCTGGCCGAGATCAGTCGCAGTGACGACGCGCATTTCTTTGGTCTTGGCCTTTTTGATGCCCATCAGCGTGGCGTAGCGGAGCTTGTTGCCGCCGGATTGGATGGCGAGCGCGGCTGGCAGGGGCAGCTCGATCTCCTGAAACCAGCCGGCTTCGAGCTCGCGCTTGACTTTGAGGCCGGCGTCGGTTTTCTCCACGTGGAGGATGAGCGATGCGTGCGGGATCTTGAGGAGTTCGGCGAGGATGACGCCGGTCTGGCCGTAGCCGAGGTCATCGGATTGGAGGCCGGTGAGGACGAGGTCGGGGTTCTCGGGGCGGATGGCTTCGGCGATGAGGCGGGCCACGCCGAGGGCGTCGCGCTGGGCGAGGTCGCCGGCGGAGACGTGGATGGCGCGGTCGGCGCCCTTGGCCAGGGCTTCGCGGATGGTGGTGCCCACGCGCTCGGGGCCGGCGCTGACCACGATGACTTCGCCGCCGTTCTTTTCCTTGAGCTGGAGCGCTTCTTCCAGGGCGTAGGCGTCCGACTCGTTCATGGCGTACTGGAGGTCGGACTCCTCGATCCATTTGCCGGTGGCGTCGATGCGGACTTGCGCATCGCGCTCGGGGACTTGCTTGATGGCGACGATGATTTTCATTTGTGGTGCAGCTCCGAGATTTGGTGGAGGGTTCAGGCATCGCGAAAGCAGGTCCTTCGACTCCGCGCTTCGCGCTGCGCTCAGGATGACGGCAGTGATTTTTGTGGTTCGGGAAGATTGCGGGCGATGAGCTGAGCGACGTCGAGCAGTTGCGGCGCGTTGCCGTCCATCTCGCCCAGCGCGTCGCGGAACATGGAGTTGCAGAACGGGCATGCGGTGCCGATGGTATGTGCGCCGGTGTCTACTAGCTCTTTGGCGCGGGCGTGGCTTACGCGCTCGCCGGTTTCCTCGCCCAAGAACGCGAGCCCGCCGCCTGCGCCGCAACAGAAGCTGCGCTCCTTGTGGCGCGGGGCTTCGACCAGCGTGCCGGCGATTTGGACGAGTTGGCGCGGCTGGTCGTAGACGTTGCGGTAGCGGCCCAGGTAGCAGGGGTCGTGGAAAACGATGGTTTCCGCAGGGGCTAAAGCCCCGTCATCTTTTTCGGCCTTTTCGGCACGACTGAAGTCATGCCCTGACGCGCGCGTTCCTGACTCGTGCGCGGATGCGATTGATTTTGAGGTAAGGTTTGGCAGCCGGTCGGCGAAACGAGCCATGAATTCTGTATGATGCTCGATCTCCGGCGGGGTGCCGTACGCTTTCCAGTCCTCCTGAATGGTGCGGACGCAGTGGGGGCAGATGGAGACGATCTTCTTGACCTTGTTCTGGGCCAGATTCTTCAGGTTCTCTTCAGCCAACGTCTGGAAGAGGAGATCGTTGCCGAGGCGGCGGACCGGATCGCCGGTGCATTTCTCTTTCTTGAGCACGCCGTAGCTTGCGCCGAGATAATTCATCACTTGCGCGAAGGCAGTAACGATCTCGCGGCCCTTGGGATCGTAGCCGCCCATGCAGCCCAGCCAAAGGCAGTATTCCTGCGTCCCGTCGAAGATGGGGAATTGCTGCTTCTGAATAAACTTGTCGCGTTCGAGCGTGGAGATTCCCAGCGCGTTTGAGCCGCGTTCGAGCTGATTGAAGAGCTTGGCGCCGTAGTCGTCTTCCCACGTGCCGGTGTTTACGGCGCCGCGGCGCAGGCCGACCATGATGGGAACGTGCTCAATGCCGACGGGGCACTGAAATTCGCAGGCGCCGCAAGTGGTGCACTGGAAGACGGCCGTCTGCGAGTTGTACTTGCCGAGCAAAGCTTCCTCGGATGCGGGTCCGGGGCCGTTCAGGTAGGCGCGGACGCCGAGAATGATTTCCTTGGGGTTCAGCTCCTTGCCGGTGTTGGTGGCGGGGCAGTGCTCCGAGCAGCGGCCGCACTCTACGCAGGAGTAGGCCTGAAGACTGACGATCTGGGTGAGGTCCTTGCCGGTCACCAGGCCGAAGTCTTCGTCGCCTACGAGCGGGGGAATCCTGGAGAAGCTGCCGCGCGAGAGGAAAACAGTGACCGGGCTAAGAATAAGGTGCAGGTGCTTGGTGTGGGGGATGATGGGGAGAAAGACCAGCAGCGTCAGCGTGTGAATCCACCAGAGGGCGCGGGCAGCGGGCGAGCTTTCCGTGGTGAAGAATGCGGCCAGATAGGTGACCATCAGCAGAAAAATGAGGCCGGCGATGACGCCGGATTCGATGGACACCTTTTTGCCCAGCCAGCGCGGGCGGACGAAGAAGCGGCGAATGAATAGGCCGGCGATTCCGATGGCGCAGGCGAGGGCGAAGGCCGCGGCGGTGTAGAAGTAGATGCGGCCGAACCAGCTTGCCGGGTTGAGAAAGGCGAGGCCGAGGCCATCGGCCCAGTGGTTCAGCGTGACGAGAACGAAAGCGCAGAATCCCCAGAAGACGAAGGCGTGGGCAAGGCCGGGCAGGGGACGCTGGCGGATGACTTTGGCCTGACAGAGGACCTCGGAGAAGAAGTCCCAGGCGCGGCGGCCAATGGGCGCGAGGTGGAAGTCGGGGTCTTTGCGGGATGCGAGGATGCGACCCAGGACGGGGCCGAAGCGACGCCAGAATAAGGCGAAGGAAGCAGCGGCCAGAGCCAGAAAAAGCGTCTTCTCCGCCATCGAGAAGTGCTGGGGCTCGGCCAGCGTAGCGGACAGGAGATTCATAGCCAAACCCCTCACGATACACGACCAAGGGACTCAGGGACAAAAGACAGGGAGCAGGGAGCACGGAGTAGGGAACAGAAAGGCAAGGATCTGGGGACCAAGGGATAAGGGACAAGGGGCAATGGAGCAGGGAATTGGGAGTGGGAATAGGGGCTGTCGCGTTATGAGACACATCTGTGACGTATCTCACTAACAAGTGTGGGCCTGACGCTTCACACTGCTGGGGATCTCTCCAGAACGCAAAAGCGCCAGCCACGCGATTTGCCAACGGGGAAGAGCTTTGGGGAATGGGGGTTAGAGAACATTGCCCGAACCGGCCGTGGTCGAATCCGTTGCTGATATGGAGCTTTCGAATGCGCATGCAAGGCGGCGTGCGGAGACGGGCTCATCCACTTCGCTTCGCGGAGCGGGAACGGTGTTATGGGCGCGGCGGCGCCTGGTTGCGGCCGTTCTCGGGGGAATCCTGCTGGCATGCCTGATTTATTGGTTGGCGGCGCCGCGGGAGTACGACGCGAAAGCGCAGGTGGCTCTGCGGACTGCCCCGGCCAACGGGCTCAACCTGGACGGGACCGACGGCGGCTACTCAGGATCGCTTGCGAACGGCCAGACCCAGTTGGAGACGCTGGCAAGTATTTTTCGCAGCGAGCAGCTTGCATGGCGCGTCATCGTGGAGCAGAAACTCTACCGGGATCCAGCTTTCGCGCACGGAATCATGCAGCGCTACGCGGATTTTCGTCCTGAGTCCCCCAATCCGCAGGAGCGCGCGCGGTTGCTGGAACGATTCGACGATTCGCTGGCGACCCGGACGATTCCACGCACGCTGCTGCTGGAGATCCGTTTCCGCAGCCGGGATGGGGCGCTCTCGGCGGCCGTAGTGAATGCGCTGATCAAGGGATACCGGGACGAGGAGACGGAAACGCGAATTCTGGCTATGTCGCAAGCCTCAGGATGGCTGGAACAGCAATTGCAGACAATGAAGGCGCGTTCGGACCGGGATGAGGCGCGACTGGAAGAATTCCAGAGGAAGCACGGCCTGTTGATCACGCTTCAGGAGCTTGGGAACGGCCAGCGCGCCGCCGAGGATCATACGGCTCCATTCCGCGAGGTGGACGAGGCGGCCAGCGAGATGGTGGCTGCCAGTTCGGAGCGGATTTTGCGGGAAGCGGAGTATCGCGCGGCCATGGACGGGGATCCGGAAGCGGTGCTGGCATCCGACCCGCAACTGCAGGGAGAGACCGGCGGGCTATCGGTGTCGGCGTTTCGCGAGCTGAATGCGCGGCGCTCGGCTCTTGAGCAGGAATTGGCGCAACTTGCGCCGGAACACGGTCCTAATTATCCGCGCTCGATAGAAATTCGCGGGCAGATCAAGGATGTGGACCAGCAGCTGCAGGCCGAGGATGCCAGGTTGCGAGACCGATTCAAAAGCGCGTGGCAAACCTCGGAGTATCGCGAAACCATGGTGCGCAAAAACCTGGAAGAGCAGACCGGCGAGGGCCAACAAGCCAATGCGGCGGCAGCGCAATTCGCGATCATGCGCCGCGGGGCCGACGCGAGCCAGGATCTCTACTTACGCATGCAGGAAAAAGTGACTTCCGCGGGGTTGGCGGCGGGGGTGCAAGGTTCGGAATTCTGGGTGGTGGATCCGGCCGTGCCGCCGGTAATGCCCGCCGTCCCCAATCCACCGCTCGACTTCGCCATTGCGCTCTTTGCCGGCGTGTGGCTGGCCGCTGGAGGTGCGTTCCTGATGGAAAACTTGCGTCCCCGGGCGGGCGGAACCTTGCTGATGGTTTGCGCAATGGGATTATGGTGCCTGGGCGCGCAAGCGCAGCCGCCTCCGGCCCCCAATACATCCGGACTTCCCGAGGGTACGGTGCGTATCCCTGCTGGCGGCGCTACCCACGCCTCGCCAAACGCGAAAGATGCTCCGCCGGTATGGAACGCGGGGATTGCGGGCGCGGCAGCGGCAAATGGAGGAGCGGCGGAGGGAGGATTGCCGGGGCCGATTGTTCCCGGCGACGTGCTGGATGTGGGCGAGTACCACACGCCGGAGTTTCATTCGACGGTGCGGGTCTCGGCAGCGGGAACCGTGCTGCTGCCCATGATCGGCGAGGTCAGGGTGCTGGGGCTGGATGAGATGGGCGCGGCGCGGGCCATCGACGATGCGCTGGTGGCCAAGGGAATTCTGTTGCATCCGCAGGTGGAAGTGCTGGAGACGGCCATTGTGGGCCAGGATGTGACGTTGTCAGGAGAGGTGGCGCGGCCGGGCGTGTATCCCTACGCCGTGCACCATCGGTTGCTGGACCTGATCGCAGCCGCCTCTGGCCTGAGCCCGGCAGCGGGAAGCGTAGTGAGCATTGTGCATCGCGATGAGCCGGACAAGCCGGAGCTGATCCCGTTGGGCGGCGTCATGGCCGCGGGGGCGGGCCGCAATCCCGAACTTCGGCCGGGAGACACCGTGGAGGTGAGCCGAGCAGGTGTTGTCTATGTTGTGGGCGACGTGATCCGGCCGGGCGGATTCACCATGGAGCCGGCCCAGCCCATGACGGTGCTGCAGGCGGTTTCGCTGGCGTGGGGGCCGACACAGAACGCAATCCTGAACAAGGCGCTGATGATTCACGAGGAGAATGGCAGCCGCACCGTGACCACCCTCAACCTGAAGCGCATGATGCGCGGACTAGACCCGGATATGCCGATCACCGAGCGCGACATCCTGTTTGTGCCCGATTCCGCGATGAAGAACCTGTGGAACCGCAGCCTGGAGTCGGTGGTGCAATCGGCCGCGGGCGTAAGCATTTACGCCGGCCTGGTCTACTCGCAGAGGTTTTAACGGCATGCGCAAGTTGGCATGGTGGCTGCTACTGGCGCTGGCTTTCAGCATTCCGTGGGAATACTCTCTCGACCTGGGCCCTCCGGTGGGCAACATTGCGCGCATGCTGGGAATTGTGCTGTTGCTGGTGATGGTACTGGCGGTGCTCCAGGCAGGCCGCATCCGCCGGCTGCATCCGCTCGAATGGCTGGCGCTGGCTCTGCTGGCATGGTCTGCTGTTTCGTGCTTTTGGAGCGTGGATAGCCACGCGACTCTTGCCCAGGTTCGCGGGTACGTGCAGGAGATGATGATTGCGTGGTTTGTGTGGGAGCTGACCGACTCGCCCGGAGACCTGCGCGATTTGCTTCGCGGTTACGTTGCGGGTTCTTGCGTGCTTGCCGGACTGACCATTGCGAATTTCATATCTCCCGACGCAGCCGGCCAGATTCGCTTTGTAGCCGCGGGGCAGGACCCCAATGATGTCGCGCGCTTCCTGGATTTTGGCTTTCCCCTGGGCGCGCTCCTGATCAACACTCGCACGCGATGGGGAGACAGGCTGCTTGTCCTCGGGTACATGCCGCTTGGGCTACTGGGCGTGCTGTTGACGGCCTCCCGCAGCGGCTTGATTGCCGCCGTGATTGCCCTGGGAGGCTGCGCGTTGATGCTGGCCAACAGCCGGTCGCGCGCGGTAATCGCCTTCACTTTGCCAGCGGTGTTGCTGGCGTTCTGGACGGCCGCTCCACAGGGAACCACGAACCGTATTCTCTCGATACCACAAGCACTTGCGGGCGGCGATCTCAACCAACGCTTGAGCATTTGGGCAGCCGGATGGCAAGCCTTTGCCCGTGCGCCATTTGTCGGGAGCGGAGCCGGGACATTCCTCGCCGCCACCCATCTTCCGCCCGGCGCGACCGCGCACAACACCGCGCTTGCCATCGCCGTTGAGGGGGGCGTGGTCGCGCTGCTGGCGGCTGCGGCCATTCTTGCCGTCGCGGCTGTGTCTATATTTTCAATGCGCGGTGCAATGCGGCTGGGCCTGGGAACGGCATTCCTGGTGTGGCTGGCGAATGCCCTGGTGCTTTCCATTCAGGCCAACCGCACCACGTGGCTCCTGCTCGGCATGATTGTTGCTGCCGGCCGCCTTGCGGCGGAGATACCCGAGGAGTTTCGAAAAGAATTCCCGCGATCGACCATCGCAAGCCCACCCTATTCAGTGGCCGTTGCCACGGACTGAAGCCGCGATGGCAGAGACCTTTACGCTTGCGCGCAGCACTCCGGACCGCCGTGCGATGCGTGCGGCTGGCGTGTTGGCGCTGGCAGGCATCGCTGTGAAGATTGCAGCCACCGGCAAGGAGTCGATGGTGGCCGCGCTTTACGGACGCTCCGACGCCATGGACGCGTTCCTGGCGGCGTTCCTCATTCCCAACCTGCTGATCAACGTGGTCGCCGAATCTATGAATCAGGCGCTGATTCCGACGCTCATCCGCGAACGCCTGCGGGAGGGCCGGGAACGCGCACAGGAATTGCTGGCGAGCTCGACCACTGCGCTCTGCGGGTTGCTGGCCGGGGCAACCGTTGCGATGGCGCTGGCCGCGCGAGCCTTCTTCCCTCTGATCGGATCGAATTTCGCCCAACCGAAGCTGGAGCTGTCGATCCACCTGTTCTATCTGCTGCTTCCTTGCGTGCTGCTGGGCGGCATTGCCAGCAATTGCACGGCGGTGCTGAACGCAGAGGGACGATTCGCATTTCCCGCGCTGGCGCCGATGGTCATCCCCCTGACGATTGCGGCGGGGACGCTTCTATTCCACGGTTCGCTGGGGATTTGGGCGCTAGCGTGGGCCACCATATTGGGCATGACCATCCACGCGGGTTGGATGATCGCCTCCATGCGTCGGTGCGGTTACGGTTTCCGGTTGCGCTGGCACGGGTGGACGGAGCCGGCGCGGGAGGTGGCACGGCAGTACGGACCGGCGTTTCTGAGCGCAATTGTCGCCTCCGGAGGGCTGCTGGTGGATCAGGCCATGGCCGCCATGCTGCCCGCCGGCAGCGTTTCCGCGCTGGTGTTCGCAGGCCGGTTTGTGAGCATAGCGGTGAGCTTGTTGGCGGGCGCCATTTCCTCCGCTTTGGCGCCGCATCTGTCGGAGCTCGCGGCGTTGCGCGATTGGCATGCCTGCCGCGCTACGCTGCGCGCATGGGGTGTCCGCGCCGCGCTCCTTTCAGCGGCGGTTGCGGCGGCGCTGATTGCCGGTGCGCGCCCACTGGTGCGTGTGGTTCTTCAGCATGGAGCATTCGGAAGCTGGGACAGCAGCGTGGTCGCCTGGGTCCTGGTTATGTACGCGCTGCAAATTCCTTTTTTCGTGGTCAGCCGGGTACCGTATCGGCTGATCGTCGCCATGCGCCGGACGGACCTGGTTTTTTATTGCGGCGGTATCAACCTGGTGCTCGATGTTGGCTTCAATCTCATCCTGATGCGCTCAATGGGCGTGGCCGGGATTGCGTTGGCAACCTCGCTTTGGTGCGTGAGCACCTGCGCGTTCCTGTGGTTCTGGGCGTTGCAGCTGCTCAAGAACGCTGAGCGCGGCGCGGAGGAAAGGTCGCGCACATGAGCCCGCTTCCCGCGCCCGCAAAGTATCTGCTTCGCGTGGACGACCTTTGCCCTACCATTCATGCGGAGCGATGGCCGCGCCTTTGCGAGCTCCTGGACGCGTTCGCTATCCGGCCGATTCTGGCAGTGGTTCCCGACAATCGAGATCCACAGCTCGCCGTCTCGCCGCCCAGTCCCGCTTTCTGGCCGCAGATGCGCGAGCGCCAGGCTGCTGGCGCTACCGTGGCGCTCCACGGTTATCTGCACCTGTGCACGCGGCGAGGCCGCAGCCTGGTGCCGCTGCATCGCACTTCTGAATTCGCCGGCGCTCCGCGCGAAGAACAACACCGCTGGATGGAAGCGGGACTGGCCATCCTGCGCGGCCACGGCCTCAACCCGCGCCTGTGGGTAGCGCCGCGGCACGGCTTCGATGGCAACACGCTCGATGCGCTCCGTCGCTCAGGAATCGAGTACCTTAGCGACGGCCTGGGCCGCGTGCCGGTGTGTCGCGGTGGAGTGGTTTGGATTCCGCAGCAGCTCTGGCGGCCGGAAGTCAAATCAAAGGGCATCTGGACCATCTGCATCCATCCCAACACGATGACGGATAGCGATGCCGCGGTGCTCGGGGAGTTCCTTCGCGGGCATGCGGCACAATTCACCAGCTTCGAAAGCGTGATCGAGAAGTGGGAAGGTTTCCCTCCGCCATTGCGCGAACGCGCATGGGAGGCGTTTCAGACCGGCAGGATCATGCTGCGCAGGAGCTTTTCAACTCGCTGAGCGGACTGCCCGTGCTCGAGCCCCAGCGGGCAGGAAGCGGTCGCTGAGCCAGCAAATCTGCGTAAAGCTGCTCCCACCGGTCCAGCACGGATTCCACGCCGTATCGTTCCTCGATCCTCTGCCGCGCATTCATGCCCATGGCGAGGCGATTTGCAGGCGTCATCTGCATCAGGCGAAGCATGGTGCGGCGCAGGGAGCCGGCGTCGCCGGGCCGGGCAAGAAATCCGGTTTCACCATCCGCTATCACCTCGTTCGAGCCGGCCACATCGGTAGCCACGCATGGCAGCGCACACGCTCCGGCTTCCAGCAGACAGATGGGCAGGCCCTCCCAACGCGAAGCCAGGACGCAGGCGTCCGCCGCTTGCATTGAGCGCAGCACGTCGGAAGTGAATCCGAGAAACCGCACGCGGGCTCCGATGCCCAGGCTGTCCGATAATCGACGAAGTTCCGGTTCCAGTGAGCCCGAGCCTGCAATTAACAGGAGAGCCTGTTGCGGCAGGCCGGCAAAAGCAGCCAGCAGCATGGCATGGTCCTTTACCGGTTCCAGGCGTCCTACCGCGAGCCACAAAAAGCGGCCGCCGGCGGCCGCTTCTGCGCGCAGCCGCGCTCCCGCTTCAGGGTCGGTACGCCATATGCCGGTGTCGATGCCGTTGGGAACAACCACAATTTGCCCGGCCTTAACCATGCCCGCCGAGATGCAGGCATCCGCCACCGGACGGCTTACGGCGGAGACGCAATCGGCCAGTTGAGCGGTGGTGCGGTAGAGAGTGCGCCTCAGGGCCGAACCCGTTGCAGCCGTGTGGACCGTATCCACCACCACGCGTACCGGCGCCAGCATCCGCGACAGCCGCGCCAACCACGTCGCGTGAGGAAGATGCGCATGCACCACGTCCGGCGTGTTTTCAAGGAGCCACCGGCGCATGCGCAGCCATCCTCGGGGATCCGCAAGCCCCTTTTGCATGCCCAGCGAGAGAAAATCCACTCCCGCCGATCGCAGTTCCGGCGCAGCATTGCCGCCATCGCCTGAGAGGGCAACCACGGTCGTCCTCCATCCCCGGCGCGCCATGCCGCCGGCGAGCAGGATCACCTGCCGTTCGGCGCCCCCGATCCGGTCGATGCCCGGAATCACGTGAACGATGCGGCTCATTGCCCGGCCCCCAGAACGGTATCGATGAGAGCCTCGAAACGCGGAATGGCGCGCTCCGTCCGGTACTCCTCAATCCAGTCGTGCGAGAAGCGCTGGCCGGGCTTGAGCGCATTCAGCGAGCTCGCGATGGCCCGCTCCAGGGAACCGGCCGAGACCTGGTCCGCCATCCACACGCCGGGCCTGCCGGCCAACAACTCGCGCAGACCGCCCTGGGCCGGCGTGGCCGCGATCGGCATTCCCTCCGCCGCAGCCTCCAGAAGAGCGTTGGGCATGCCCTCACGAGTGGACGAAAGCACAAACAGGGTGGCGCCCGCGAACCACGCCTCTGGATTGGAAACATGCCCAGCAAAGAATACAGATTTTTCCAGGGCGAGCCGTGCGGCCAGCGCGCGCAAATGTGCTTCCTCGTGCCCAGCTCCCAATATGGCCAGGTCGGCTTGCGGATACTCAAATCGCAACACGGCCATCGCCCGAAGAAGCAGGTCGAATCCCTTCTCCGGGGCCAGCCTCCCGACGGCCAGAAGATGGGGACCGGGTCCGCGCCAGTGATTTTGCCGGATTTCAACGCGCGATCGAATAGCGCTCAGGTCTACCGGGTTGGGCAGAACATGAAGTGTTTCGTTGCATCGTGCCGCCAGCGCCAGATCCCCCGCCATGGCCCCGGACTGGCAGATGATTGCATCGGCACGGCGGTAGAGTACCCGGTAAAGCTGAGCTGAGAACAGGCCGGCATCGCCCGCGTCCGGCCGACCGTTCTGCCGCACCAGAACACGGGTCTTTCTCGGGAAAAATGACCGCAGCAGCAGCACCGCGAAGTTCAGGTGGGCCATGCCGGAAAGAATCGCATCGGGGCGCAACTTCCAAACCAGGCGCAGGATCCGGATCAAGCTGTATCGAACCCTGCGGGCGCCCAGCGCATGCACCGTTACCCTGCGCGGCAATGCGATGTTCGCCGTATCCCTTGCTGTCACCAGGCCGATGTGCACCCGGTACTTCTCCGGATCCAACCGTTCTGACAGTAGCGCTGTAACACGTTCCGCTCCGCCTCCGCCCAGATGCGGAATCAGCAGCAGAATGATGGGTTGCCTGCTCATGGTGAGAGTTACAAGCGTAACCATATACAGGATGAAATCCCGTGACTGGTGTCACATTCGGTAACTGTCCAGTTTTGGTACATTCCTAAGAATCCTCTCATTTCCCCGCCGGAGAGCGGGGGAGAGGTCAGGGTTCTTCGTCATGGGTACCTTTGAAGTTTGCCAGCCGGCCCCGCTGCTGCGATTTGGTGGATTTGACCGGCCTTTGATTGTCGTGGGGGTAACACACCCGCAAACCTGCCTGGTTCTCCGCGGCCGCCTGAGGGCCTTGCGCCAGTCCGGTCTCCGCGTCGTGCTCATCTCCGCTCCGGGTGAATTGGCCACCCTGATCGCAGCGGAGGAAGGTGTGGAACATCTGGCCATTCCCATGAAGCGCGGGATTTCGCCGCTGGCTGACCTTGTTTCCGTTTTCCGGCTTGCGAGCGCGCTCTGGCGCCTTCGCCCCGTGCTGGCCGAGTTCAGCACTCCCAAGGCGGGACTTCTCGGCAATATCGCCGGCTTTTTTTGCCGGATTCCTGTCCGCATTTACTTGTTGCGCGGACTGCGCCTTGAAACAGCGTCGGGCCTGCAACGCAAGATTCTGGAGATCAGCGAGCGCATTGCCGCGGCCTGCAGTCATCTGGTGGTATGCAACAGCGAGAGCTTGCGTTCCCACGCTCTGGAGTTGGGCCTCGCGCCGCAGCGCAAGCTGCGCGTTATCGGCAATGGCAGCAGCGGTGGCGTGGACGTGAGGCGATTCGCGCTCAATTCCGAATCCGGACCGGATGTGGCGCGCGCCGGCCTTGGCATTGCCGGCAACATGCCGGTCATTGGCTTCGTGGGCCGCCTCACCCGCGACAAGGGAATTCCCGAGCTTCTGGAGACCTTCGAACAGGTGCTCAAGGAATTCCCCCAGGCCATGCTGCTTCTGGTGGGGTGGTTCGATGACTCGGAAGACGCGCTCAATTGGGCCGAGTGTGCCTGGATTGAAACCCATCCGCGAATTGTGTGCACCGGGTTTGTCTCCGATACGGCCCCGTATTATCACGCCATGGACTTGCTGGTCCTGCCCACCTGGCGCGAGGGATTCCCCAACGCCGTACTGGAAGCGGCGGCCAGCGGTGTTCCGGTTGTAACTACGCTGGTCACCGGCGCGCGCGATGCGGTACAGCACAACCGCACCGGGCTGCTGGTCCCTCCAGGCGACTGCCCGGCTCTGGCCGCGGCCATAGAGCAACTCCTCTATGACCCCGCACTGCGCCGGCAGATGGGCTTGACGGCGCGGGAATGGGTCGCGGAGCGGTTCGTCCACACGCGCGTTCAGAGCCTCACCGTTGGACTCTACCGTCAGCTCATGGTCGAAGCTGGAAGAGAACCGGTCGCCGCCATGACTACGGACGCGGCGGCGGCTGGAGATTGAACGCCGGCTCGGCGTTCCCCGCTGGCGGAAGCTGCAACGTGTGCGCCGCGGTCTGCGCCGCGCGCAACACCTCGCCCGGTACGATACCCAGCGTCAGCGTGGCTGCCGTAGCAAATGCCAGCGCCGCCATTGCAGCCACTCCCACCTGGGGAAGCGCGATCTTGAGGCCTCGGTCAACATCCTCGGGCCGCTGCGCCGCGGAGAATGCTAGCCGCAGGTAGTAGGCGGCGGAAACGCCTGAATTCAGCAAACCGATGATCGCCAGCCAAACCGCGCCCCCGCTCACCGCCGCTGAGAATGCATAGAACTTGCCGAAGAATCCGCTGGTGAAAGGAATCCCGATGAGCGAAATCAGGAAGAAAATGAGCAGGATGCCAATCAGGGGCCGGCGATAGAGCAATCCGCGGAAATCGCGCACTAGCGACAACTGCTCGTCATATCCTCCGGCCAGCGTCACCACCGCGAAAACGCCCACGTTCATGGCTGCATACGCCGCGGTATAAAATGCCGCCGCGGCAATGCCGCTGGTCCCTGCTCCGGCAAATGCGGCCAGCAGGTAACCCGCGTGCGCAATCGACGAGTAGGCCAGCATGCGTTTCACGTTTTGCTGCCGCAGCGCAGCCAGGTTGCCGATTGTCATCGACGCTACCGCGACCGCCCACAGCAGCGGCAGCCATAGCGGCCGAAGCGACGGCAGCATCTCGTAGGTCACGCGGAGGAGCAGGGCGAACACGGCGGCCTTGGGCGCGGTTGACAGCAGCGCCACCACCGGGGACGGCGCGCCTTCATAAACGTCCGGTGTCCACACGTGGAACGGCGCCGCCGATACCTTGAATAGCATCCCGACCATCATCAGAATCAGCGCCAGGATGACAAAGCCGTGGTTCTGGGCCGAGGGCGCGAGTCGTGCGATTTCGTAAATCTGGGTGGTGCCGGTTGCCCCAAACACCATGGCGATGCCGTAGAGCAGAAATGCCGTGGCAAACGAGCCCAGCAGGAAGTATTTGAGGGCCGCCTCTGGTCCCTGCCCGGTCTGCTTGCGATAACCCGCAAGCACATAGGTGGATATGGACGAAATCTCCAGTGCGATGAACACCACCAGCAGCTCGACCGCGCTGGTCAGCAGGCACATGCCCACCGCGCCAAACACCATCAGCGCGTAGTACTCGCCCTGGTGATGATTGTCCTCGGGCAGCGTGTCCATTGAGAGCAGCAGTGCCACCAGCACGATGCCGCAAATCAGAACATGAAAGAAAACGGTGAACGGGCTGGTCTCTACCGTGTCGAAGAATGCTGTACCCGTGCCCAGGTTCAGTTGCCACACGCTGGCCCAGAGCGCCGCTGTGGTTCCGATCGCCGCCACCCATCCCAGCGGCCGGCGCCCTACGCGCGGCGGCAGGCTGGCATCTATCAGCATCACCAGGACGCCGGTCAAAGTGAGAACAATCTCAGGCAAAATGCGAAGGCTGTCCTGTGGGTTCATTTATCGCGCCTCCGCGGGGGTGGAAACAGCATTCGATCCAGGCTGCTGCATCTCAACGACCTTCGAGTGCATCGATGGCGACCCGGCAATTTGCTGGAAATCGCGCAGCCACAGGTTGGGCGCAACGCCCATCACCAGCATCAGCACGGCCAGCGGCGCCAACGCCACCCACTCGCTGATATTCAGATCCTTTGCCGGTTGCGTGGCCGCCATTAGGCTCTCTGGCCCGTAGAAAATGCGCTGCACCAGCCAAAGTATGTAGGCCGCGCCCAGGATCACCGTGATCGCAGCAACGACGGCCCAGCTTCGGCTGACGCCGGTAAACGTGCTCGACAGGATGAGGAATTCCCCCACAAATCCATTCAGCAGCGGCAATCCCGCCATGGCCAGAATCGTGATCACAAAAAAGGTCGCCGTCCGCGGCAGCCGTGCCGCCACCCCGCCGTAGCTGGCAATCTGGCTGGTGGAGTAGCGCGTGTCCAGCACGCCAAGCAGCACAAACAGCGCGCCCTCGATCACGCCCTCCGCCACGGTCTGGTAAATCGCGCCGTCGCGCCCTGTCGACGTAAGCCCATAGATGCCGAGCGTGATCAGGCTGAAGTGGCTCAGCGTGGCGAAGGCGATCAGTTTCCAGAAGTCGCGCTGCACCAGCGCCAGGCACGCGCCGTAGAGAACGCCAATCACCGTCAGCACAATCAGCACCGGCGCGACTTGCTTGGCCTGGGCAGGGAAGAGCTCGACGTGAAAACGCAACAGCGAGTAAAGTCCGAGCTTGCCCGCGATCACCATGGCCAGCGCCACCGGCGCCTCACTGAAGCTGTCCGCCAGCCATCCATGCAGCGGAAACACCGGCACTTTGACCGCGAATGCCACCAGGAAGGCGAGCGCGACCCAGAACAGCGCTGCGGCAGGGAACGCGCCGGCGGCGACCAGGCTCTGCAGTTGCGTGAAATCGAATGTTCCCGTCTTCGCGTAGAGCCACAGGATTGCCACCAGCAGCGGTGCCGAGGGAATAAATGTGAACAGGAAAAACTTGGTCGCCGCCTTCGGCCCATCCTTGCGCCCGTACATGGCGATGAGCACAGCCATGGGCACCAGCGTCAGCTCCCAGAAACCGTAATAGAGCATCAGGTCGAGCGACAAAAACACGCCGATCATCGCCGTCTGCTGCACCAGGAACAGCGAATAGAAGACCTTCTTGCGTTCCTTGATCGCGTTCCAGCTTGCCAGCACGCCGACCGGTCCCAGCAATCCGCTCAGGACTACGAGCCAAAGGCTCAACCCGTCCACGCCGACGTGATAAAAGATCCCCTGGCCGGCCGCTCCCAGCTCAATCCACTTGCGATTGATCTCAAACTGAAATCCCGGCTGCCCCGAGATAAAGTGCGCGGGCAAATGCAGTGTCAATCCGAACGTGACCACCGTCGTCGCCAGCGCCAGCCACGCCGCCAGCTTGCCGCGATCGGGCAGGATCGCCACCACCAGCGCGCCAATCAGCGGCGTCAGCAGGATCCAGGAGAGAATCGATTGGTTCACTTGGTTCAAGTTCTCACCACCCCGCCCACTTCACGTTGACTCCATGCGCGCTCAGGAAATACGGCACCAAAGCAAACACCAGCAGCACCGCCGCTCCGGCTGCAAGCCATCCCGCATACGACCGCAGATTGCCGGACTGCCAACGCTGCAGCACCGCGCCACCCAAAAGCGCGGTCCCTGACAGCAGCCACGCCAGGCCGCCCAGAATCGCGTATTCGACAACCCACTCCAGTACGAAACGCGAAATCGCCAACAGCGGCTTTACGATGAGCTTGCCGTAGAGCTCGTCCACCCAGTACTTGTTCAAGAGCAGCTTGTAAGCTGCGGAGAAACGCGTCGCCAGTTGCTCGGCGCGGCGCGAGCCCTCGCGGTAGAGCATGTGCGCCATCAGCCAGCCAAGCAGTGCGGCCAATGTCGCCGCCCCGCTCAGGAACCATTCCAGGGAGCTTCCGGCCGCTTCCACGGTATGTGTGCCCACCGCGGGCGCCAACCAGGTGCTCATGCGTCCAGCCCCAATCCACCCCCCGCATACCGACAGGATTCCCAGGATCACCAGTGGCCCGAGCATCCACCACGGGCCTTCATGGGCATGCAGCTCCGGACTGCGCGGCTTGCCAAGAAACGCCAGATACCATAACCGGAAAATGTAAAAGGAGGTGAGCATCGCCGTGAACAGCCCCACCGCCCAGAAGATCTTTCCATTTATCCCGGAGAGAAACGCGGCGTACAGGATCGCGTCTTTTGAGAAGAACCCGGCGAAGCCGGGGATACCCGCGATAGCAAACACGGCCGCCGTCATGGTCCAGAACGTGGCCGGCATCTTCTTGCGCAATCCGCCCATGCGGCGCAGATCCTGCTCGCCGCCCAATCCGTGGATCACCGATCCTGCCGCGAGGAATAACAGCGCCTTGAAAAACGCGTGCGTCATCAGGTGGAAGATGCCGGCCGAGTACGCCGCCACGCCGCACGCAAGGAACATGTACCCAAGCTGCGATATCGTGGAGTACGCGAGCACGCGTTTGATGTCGGTCTGAACCATGCCGATGGTCGCCGCAAAAATAGCTGTGGCAGCTCCCATGCACGCCACAACCAGCATTGCCACGGGCGATCGGTCAAACAGGAAATGTGTGCGCGCGATCATGTACACACCGGCCGTCACCATGGTGGCCGCGTGGATCAATGCCGACACCGGCGTGGGGCCTTCCATGGCATCCGGCAGCCACACGTAAAGCGGCAACTGCGCGCTCTTGCCCGCGGCGCCGATGAGAAGACAGATGCAAATCGCGGTCAGGATTCCACCGGTCCACGCAGGACTGGCGGCGAGCTTCGCGGCGATTTCGCTGAACGTCAGCGAGCCGAAGTTCCCCAGCAGCAGGAAAATCCCGATCAGGAATCCGAAGTCGCCAATGCGATTAACGATGAACGCTTTCTTGCCCGCATCTGCCGCCGTAGTTTTCTGGTACCAGAACCCGATCAGCAGATACGACGCGAGTCCCACGCCCTCCCATCCCACAAACATCAGCAGGATGTTGCCGGCCTGCACCAACAGCGTCATGAAGAACAGGAACAGGTTGAGGTAGGCGAAGTAGCGCCAGTAGCCCTTGTCGCCATGCATGTAGCCGACCGAATAAACGTGGATCAGGAACCCCACCCCGGTCACAATCAGCAGCATGGTCAGCGAAAGTGGATCGACGACCGATCCGAAGTCCACGTGCAGGTTGCCCACGCTGATCCATGCCGGCGCGTTCGCTTCAATCACAGGCAGCGCCAGCGCTTTTGACCACACAAGGTAGGCAATCCGTGCTACCAGCGCGAACGAACCGAGAGGCGCCAGCAGGCCAATGGCCGTCACCAGCGGCTTCGGCAGCTTGCTGCCGAATACGCCGTTCAGCACAAAGCCGGCAAACGGCAAAAGCGGAATCAATGGCAAAAACAGCAGCGGTCCGTTCATAGTTTCATCAGGTTGATGCGGTCCACGGCCAGCGTTCCCCGCGCGCGGAAGATGGCGATGATGATGGCCAGGCCCACGGCCGCTTCCGCCGCCGCCACCACCATCACGAAAAAGACAAAAATCTGCCCGTTCACCTTGTGCCACATGTGGGCAAAGGTCACAAACGAAAGATTCACGCCGTTCAGCATCAGCTCAATCGACATGAATACCGAGATCACATTGCGCTTGATGAGGAACCCCACCATGCCCAGGCAAAACAGCGTCGCGCTCAGCAGCAAGTACCAGGAGATCGGAATCATTTGCTCGCCCTCCGATCACCCTCGCTCGACCGCGCCAGCGCCACAGCGCCTAGGATCGCGATCAGGATCAGCACCGACGTGACTTCAAACGGCAGCAACAGTTCGCTGAACAGGACGCGGCTCAGCTCTTCGGTGGAAGTAATCGGATCGCTCAGCGAGGCCGAACCCAGTCCTTGGGCTTTCAGAATCGTTGTGGCCATCACCGCCAGCACCACCGCGGTGGCTGGGAATCCGACGATCTTGGCCACGCGGCTGCCCATGGTGCGCTCCTCGCGTCCTGCGTTCAGCAGCATCACCACGAACACGAACAGCACCATGATGGCGCCGGCGTACACAATAATCTGCGCCGCGGCCAGGAACTCCGCGCCCAGCAGCAGATAGAGCACCGCCAGCGAGCTCATCACCACCACCAGCGACAGGGCGCTGTTGATGGGATGGCGCTGCAGCAGGAGGTTCACCGCTCCCGCCAGGCACATTCCGCCAAACACGATAAAAAAAATCAGGTGCATCGTTCCATGCCGTGCATCAGGCAGCGACCGCTATGGCTCGCCGATTGTGGGGAGGCCGCAAAGCAGACTTCGCTTCGGGAGAACCTCTCCGATTGTACTTGAGCGCCGTGCTCAAGATTGTGTGTCCCAGGCCTCGCCTTCGAGCCCGGGATCCTGCGTCGATTAGTGCCTGTACGCGTACCACAGGCTGGTGCCCACAATGTTCAGGATCGCCAGCGGCAACAGAAACCGCCAGCCGAAGTTCATCAATTGGTCGTAGCGGAAGCGCGGCAGTGTTCCGCGCACCCAGATGTAAAGGAACAAGAAACAGAAAACTTTGAGCACGAACCAGAAGATGGGAAACACCACGTTGGCAAACGTGCTCTGCAATGGGCCGATGAGATCGCCAAACGGGCTCGTCCAGCCGCCCAGAAACAGCAGCGTGGCCACGCAGCCCACTGTAATCATGTTGGCGTACTCGGCCATGAAGAACATGGCGAACTTCATTGAGCTGTATTCGGTGTGGTAGCCGGCGGTCAGTTCGCTTTCCGCTTCGGGCAGGTCGAATGGCGCGCGGTTCGTCTCCGCGTATGCCGCCATCAGGTAAATGAAGAACGCGATGAACTGCAACCCGCCAAAGACGTTCCAGGTAAGGATGCCATGCGTGGCCTGGATTTCCACGATAGTGCGCAGGTTCAGCGATCCCGCCCTCAGAACCACACCTACCAGCGACAATCCCAGCGCCAGCTCGTAGCTGATCAGTTGCGCCGACGACCGCAGAGAGCCCAGCAGCGAGTATTTGTTGTTCGACGACCAACCCGCCAGCGCGATGCCGTAAACGCCGATCGATGTGACGCCCAGAATCACCAGCAGCCCGATATTGACGTCCGATATCTCGAAGAAACGGAAACCGTCTTTTGCGATCGTCGGCGATCCGAAGGGCACCACTGCGATCGATATCATCGCGCAGCCGAGCGACAGAACCGGCGCCAGGAGGTAGAGCGGCCGGTACACTCCCGCGGGAATAATGTCTTCTTTCAGGAAATTCTTGGCCCCATCCACCAGCGGCTGCAGCAGCCCGAACGGCCCCACGCGGCTTGGTCCCCATCGGTTCTGGATCCGCCCCACCAGCTTGCGCTCCAGCAGCACCGTGTAGGCGACGCCCAGCAGCAGCACCACCGTCACCACGATGATCTTGAGCAGGCTCCAGAATACAAACTCGAGAATCGTCACTTGACCTTAGCCTCTCTTACGCACCCAACAAAAATGCCGTCAGCCTGAGCGAAGCGAAGGATCTGCATCTCCTCCCCGCTCGGGAAACTCAATCCGCCGCCGTCTCCGTCATCTGCTCTACCTGGTGCTCGTCAATCTCCCGCAAATACCTGCTGTACCGTCCCAACGTCCCCGACGAAAACAGCCCATCGTGCGTCGGATCCACCAAATCCTTGCGCTCTCCCGTCAGCGCAGAAACCGGCACAAACCCGGGCTCCGTCTTCACATCGTTTCCTGCAAGCAGATTCACCCGGTCCAGCTTGTACGCAGGCGCCAGCCGTTCAATTTCATCCAGTACGGCCAGCGGATCGAATGGGCTCAGCTTCGGTTCCATCCCGTTCGCCGCGAGCCACACCCCGTGCCGGTCTGCTTCGCCGGACTGCGCACCGCGCGTCTGCCCCATATCGGCGTGTACGCCGCGCAGCCCGAACGGCACCAGCGCCTTCACATCCGCGTCCATGGCGCCGGCGAGCCGCACCAGGATCTCGAAATCCGTCCTCACGCCCGGCCGATCGGCCGCCTTCTTCACCAGCTGCACATCGCCAAACGTGTTGGTCACCGTGCCCGTCTTCTCATACAGGCTCGCCGCCGGAAACACCACATCCGCCTGCGCCGCCGTCTCCGTCAAAAACAGGTCCAGCACAATCAGAAACGTGTCCTTCGCGTTCGCCGCGCCCAACGTCTCATCCGCCAGGGGATTTGCGCCCACCACCAGCAGCGCGCCCAGCTTTCCACTGCGCGTCGCTTCCAACATCTCCGGCATGGTCATGCCCGCTGTCTGCGGCATGCCCGCATACTCCGCCGCAAACGCCCCCGGCGCGCTCACCGGCACATACCCCGGCAGCAAATCCGGCAACACGCCCATGTCCGCCGCGCCGCGCGAGTTCGCATGATCCCCAAGGTACGCAAAACGCACATTGCCGCGTTTCAGTCCCCACTCCACGAGCGCCTTCAACTGCGCCCCGCGGAACTCCTCGCCCAACACCACCAGCAGCGATTCCTCCGCCATCACTGCGCGCGCAAAATCGTTGTCCTGCTTGTCCAGCAGCGCGGTCAGATCCTTGTATCCCGCCGGCGGCACGCCCTGCACTGCCTTCGCCTGCCGCTCCAGCTTTATGGTGCGATGGTTCACCACGTACAGTCGCGCCTTGTTCAGCCGCACATTGGTGCGCAACTGCCAAGCCAGCAGCGGATGCTCCTCCGTGGGATTGCCGCCCACCAGCAGGATTGCCGGTGCCGTCCCCGCATCGCGTAAACTCGCCGCCTTGTCCGTGTGTCCGGCCATCGCCTGCGCAAACGCCGCATAATCCGCCGTCCGTCGATGATCGATATTGTTCGTCTTCAGCACCGTCCGCGCAAACTTCTGCAGCAGGTAATTCTCTTCGTTCGTAGTGCGGTTCGATCCAATCACGCCAATCGCAGACCCGCCCCGCGTATCGCGAACCTCCTTCAGCTTCGCGCCCGCAATGCGCAGCGCGTTCTCCCACGTCGTCGGCTCCAGCTCGCCCTTCGCATTGCGCACCAGCGGCTTGGTCAACCGCTGCTCGCTGTCTACAAAATCAAATCCGAACCGCCCCTTCGCGCACAGAAAATCCCCGTTGATCCCGCTCTTGTCGCGATTGTCCGCGCGAATAATCTCCGTCCCTTCCTCCACCGCGCGCACGCCCAACGTTACCTTGCACCCATCGCCGCAGTGGGTGCACACCGTGGAAACGTGCTTCATTTCCCATGGCCGCGTCTTGTACCGGTAGCTCCCGCTGGTCAGCGCGCCCACCGGGCAAATGTCGATGCACATCCCGCATTCTTCGCAGTCCAGCCTGCCTTGCCCGTCCGGCCCGCCGCCGTTCGGCGCAATCACGCTTGATACGCCGCGGTTCTCCACCCCAAGCGCCCACACATCCATGCCTTCGCCGCACACGCGCACGCACCGGTAGCACAGGATGCACCGCGGCCGGTCGTAGTACACCGCCGGCGACCATTGCTGCTCGTCGCGGTGCCGCTTGGCGTCCACCATCAGGCTGGTGCCCGCGCCGTACTTAAACGTCATGTCCTGCAATTCGCACTCGCCGCCCGCGTCGCACACCGGGCAGTCCAGCGGATGGTTCCCCAGCAGCAACTCAATCGTCGCCTTGCGCGCCTGCGCAATCTCCGTCGACTCGGTGGTGAACACCTGTCCCTCGGCCACAGTGGTGGTGCACGCCGTCTGCAGTTTCGGCACTTTTTCCTGCCGCACCACGCACATCCGGCACGCCGCCTGCAGGCTCAGCCCCGGGTAATAGCAGAACGAGGGAATCTCGATCCCCGCCTTGCGGCAAGCTTCGATCAGCAGCGTCCCCGCCGGCGCCGTCAGCTTCTTCCCATCCACCGTGATTGTTACGTCAGCCATTCATTCCTTCAGTCCTTGCTCGCACCAACAAATCACACCACCGTCAACTCCACCGCGCCTTCCTTCGCAAACGGGCATGGCTTCCAATTCAAATGATCCTCAAATTCCTTCCTGAACTTCTTCACAAATCCCAGCGTCGGCATCGCCGCCGCATCGCCCAGCGGGCAGAACGTCCTGCCCATCATGTTCTCGGCCAGGTACCGGATATTGTCGATGTCTTTCGCCTGTCCAAACCCCGCGTGCAAACGCGTCAGCGATTTCTTCAGCCAGTCCGTTCCTTCGCGGCACGGGATGCACCATCCGCAGCTCTCGTGCGCATAAAAGCTCATCGTCCGCAGCGCAAACTCCACCATGCAGGTCTGATCGTCGATCACCACCACGCCGCCCGAACCCAGCATCGATCCCGCCTTGCCCACCTGGTCGAAATCCATCCCCAGGTTCTCGATCTCTTCGGGCAGCAGCACCGGCGTCGACGACCCGCCCGGCACCACGGCCTTCAACTTCCGCCCGCCGCGAATTCCGCCGCCTACCTCGTAAATCATCTTCTTCAGGTTGTAGCCCATGGGCAGCTCGTACACGCCGGGCCGCTCCACGTGCCCGCTCAGGCAGAACAGCCGCGTCCCGCCGTTGCGCTCCGAGCCCACCGCCGCGTACGCCGCGCCGCCCATTTGGATGACAGCCGGAACCGATGCGATGGTCTCCGCATTATTGATGATCGTCGGCCCGCCATAAAGTCCCACCACGGCAGGGAAGGGAGGCCGGATGCGCGGAATGCCCCGCTTGCCCTCCAGCGACTCCATCAGCGCCGACTCTTCGCCCACCTCGTACGCGCCCGCGCCGGTCTGCGTAACCACCTGGAACTCATGCTCACTGCCGAAGATGTTTTTGCCCAGGAACCCCTTCGCGCATGCGTCCGCAACCGCTTTCTCCATGATTTCCAGCAGGTAGCGGTACTCGCCTCGCAGATAAATAAACCCCATTTTCGCGCCGACCGCGAGGCCCGCAATCAACGCCCCCTCGATCACCGCGTGCGGATCGTGCAGAAAAATCAGGTGGTCCTTGCACGTGCCCGGTTCGCTCTCGTCGCCGTTCACCAGCACGTATTTCGGCTTCGCGCTTTGCTTGGGTACGAAGCTCCATTTCAGCCCCGTCGGAAATCCCGCGCCGCCGCGCCCGCGTAAATTCGAGGCCTTCATCTCGCTGATGATCCAGTCCGGTCCCTGCGCCACGCACTTCTTCGCCGCCTCGTAACCTCCCAGCTCCATATAGCGGTCGATGTTCGCAGCGCCCATGCCGAACCGCTTCGAGACAATCTTCACTTCATCGGGATGCGAAACCAGCCTTGGCATCAGATGCCCTCCTTGGCTCGCCCGCGATACCCTGAAAGGATCCCCGGCACGTGATCCGGCGTCAGTTCGTCGTGGAAGTCGTAATTCACCTGGATGGCCGGCGCCCAACTGCACGCGCCGATGCACTCCACTTCTTCGAGGGAAAACACTCCGTCCTTCGTGATCCCCTTGTTCCCGACCCCCAACTCCTGCTGGAACCGTTCCAGCACGTCGTACCCGCCCCGCAGCATACAACTGATGTTGGTGCACACCTGGATGTTGAACTTTCCCCCCGGCTTGAACCGCAGCATCGAGTAGTAGCTGGCCACGTTCCTCACCTCCAGCGTCGTCAGCCCCAGCCGGTCCGCAATCTCCGCTATCGCCCCGTCGCTCACGTACCCAATCTCGTCCTGCGCGTACAAGAGCATCGGCACCAGCGCCGACCGCTTCACCGGATACTTCTCCACCAGCGCGTCAAACCGTGCCGCTAGCTTTGGCGAAAACACGCTCATGGTCTCCGCGCTCATGCGGTCAACTCCCGAAGGCAATTTGCGTCCGGCTTCCGAGCGCATAAAATCAAAGCTGCCGTCATCCTGAGCGAAGAGGCGCGTTTCTTGCGCCACGAAGTCGAAGGACCTGCATTTCGGCTGCTGGTTTTGCTCATCCCATCAACTCCTGCGCCCAATCGTTCGCCAGCAAATCCATCTCTTCTTCGCGGTCGGCGTTCCTTAATCGTCCCGTCTCCAACAACTCCATCCGTCCCTCGCGCCCATCCTCGCGCCGCCACGCAACCTCAGCGCCCGCGCGTTCCAGGTCCAGCCACTTGTCTCCGTGCCGAACCGTAATTCTGTTTTCCCCCAGCTCCACCGTCGCCTGCCGGTCTCCATTCAGCCCGTGCATCGAGGTGTAACTGCGCAGCAGCGAAGCCAGCGACACCCAAAGCTCAACAAATACGGCATCGTGCGCAGTCCCTTTCAATCTCCCTCTCGCTTCATCAATAAACGAGTCCCTTAGTCCCTAGTCCCTAGTCCCTACCGATCAATCTCCCCCAGCACAATGTCAATCGACCCAATCACCGCCACCACATCCGCAATCATCCGTCCCTGGCACATCGTCTCCAGCGCCTGCAGATCGGCAAACGACGGATACCGCATGTGCACGCGGTAAGGCTTGGCCGTCCCATCGGAAACCACGTAATACCCCATCTGCCCGTGTCCCGACTCAATCTGCTGGTACACCTCGCCGGCCGGCACCGCAAACCCCTCGGTCACAATCTTGAAGTGATGGATCAATGCCTCCATCTGCGTCTTCATCGCCTCGCGGTCCGGCAGCACGATCTTCGGCGCATCGGCCTTGATCCGGCCCTCCGGCATTCCGTCCAGCGCCTGCTGGCAAATCTTCGTGCTCTCCCGCATCTCTTCCAGGCGCAGCAGGTATCGCGCCCACACGTCGCACCCGTTACTCACCGGCACCTTGAACTGGAACTTCTCGTAGCTGGAGTACGGCATATCGCGCCGCGTGTCGAAATCGATCCCCGACGCACGCATCACCGGTCCCGTCACCGCCAGCGCAATCGCATCTTCCGCGGAAAGAAGCCCCACCCCCTTCAGCCGGTTCATGAAGATGGGATTCCCGGTCAGCAAGTTCGAGTACTCGTCAATCTTCTCCGGAAACGTCCGGATGAAATCCTGCACCCGCTCGAACCACCCCAGCGGCGGCTCCATGGCCAGCCCGCCGATGCGAATGTACGAGGTCATCATCCGCTGCCCGCTCACCGCCTCAAAAATTCGCAGCAGATCCTCGCGCTCGCGGAAGGTATACAGGAACACCGATAGCGCGCCAATGTCCATGGCGTGCGTGCCCAGCCAGATCAGGTGTGAGTTCAGCCGCGTCAGCTCCGCCAGCAACACCCGCATCCATTGCGCCTTGTCGGGAATCGGCAGCCCCAGCAGCTTTTCCACGGCCAGCGCGTAGCACAGGTTGTTGGCCATCGGTCCCAGGTAGTCCACCCGGTCTGTCAGCGGAACCACCTGCTGGTAGAACTTCGCCTCGCAGGTCTTCTCGATGCCTGTGTGCAGGTACCCGATCTCCGGATACACCCGCACCACAATCTCCCCGTCGATCTCCAGCACCAGCCGCAGCACCCCGTGCGTTGCCGGATGCTGCGGGCCCATGTTCAGCACCATGTGCTGGTCGCGCGCGCCCTCGGCTACCGGCGCCTCCAGGATCGGCGTCCCCACATCAGGATTCAACGATACCCCTCCACCGGATAATCCTTCCGCAACGGATATCCCACCCACTCGTCCGGCATCAAAATCCTCCGCAGGTTGGGATGCCCCTCGAACCGGATCCCGAACAGATCGAAAACTTCCCGCTCGTAATAATTTGCCCCCGCCCACACCGGCGTAATGCTCCCGATCGCCGCGTCCGCTTCCTCCACCATCGCGCACAGCCGCAGCATCTCCTTATAGGAGTGCGAAACAATCTGGTAGGTGACTTGAAATCGCGGCGAAGCGGGATACCAGTCCACCGCCGTCACCGTCTGCAGAGCGTTATACCCCGCCGCCTTCACCGCCTCGCATGCCGGCCGGATCTGCTCTCGCTGAATCGTAAGCGTCAGTTCGCCCCGGTCAAACTTCGCATTGGTCAGCGCGTCCGCATTCCAGGCCAGTATCGCCTTCACTGCCGGGTGCTCCGCCATTTGTTCCAGCACCGCGGCCTTGCTCAGCAGGGTCTTGGTCTCAGGCATCAGAGGTCCGCCTTGTCTCGGCTCCAGTCCAGGATGCCCTTGCGCACAATGTAGTAGAGGCCCACCGCAATGAATCCCAGGTACACCAGCATCTCCCAGAACCCGAACAAACGCGATCCCGTGATCGCCGGCAGCTTGCGGTAAATCACCGCCCACGGCATCATGAACACCGCTTCCACGTCGAACAGAATAAACAGCATGGCCACCATGTAGAAGCGCACGCTGAACCGCGCCCGCGCGTCTCCCACCGCCTCGATGCCGCACTCGTACGCTGCCAGCTTGGTCTTGGTGTTCCGGTGCCGCCCAATGAACCAGGACCCGGCCACCATGGCCATCCCCATCCCGAACGCCACCACGATCTGCATCAACAACGGCACATACTGCCAGTGATAGGGAATAAGCATTGCTTCAGCCCCTGCCTTGCCCACCGGAATGACTAACAGATTCACTGCCAAAAATGACTCGAAATCGCTCGAAAACAAGTTCGTCGGCCGCAAAGCGCTTGCATGTGCGCCGCGCAGATTCCTCACCTGCCGCAACGGAGCCGCTAGCCTGAGCTTAGGTTCTCATAAGCGTCAACGTCAAGGCAGCCAGATCCTTGCCAAAAGTGCACCGGCAACCTGGATAACCTTGCTTTAACACAGGCATCCAACTTTTCAGGTGACCAGAAGTGGGGATGAAGTGCGCGTGATGCACATCACTTCAAATCCCGTATTGAATCCGCATAATTGCGTCGTTTCAGAACGGTCCCCGGTACGTCGGTCATCTGCTGTTCTCCCTCGTATTGGCCGAGGAAGAGAGTGAGGATACCAAGCATGACCGCTGCCGCCACTCAATTCGTTCATCCCTGGGCCGTGCCCCACATCCCGGCAGTCCGGCGGCGCATCACTCCGATGGCGGGACACGCACTGGAAAAACTCGGGCACGCGATTGACTACCTCACTGACGAGTTTATGGTTGCTCCCGAGGACTCCAAAGGCTGCATGCAAGCCATCCTGCTGCTCATGGAAGTCAACCGCGGCATCTACGCAGACTGCCCTGAGGTTCCCAGCTTCGGTCAGCGGTTCGCTACTATGCTTCGCCGCTTCGCCTGATCCGCCAATCGCTGTCTTGCAACAAGCTCTTCAGTACGGTCTCGCGTTCTGCGTGATCTCCGGCCAGTCGTCTGTCCGGAACGGCACAGCCGGCAATCCCGCCCCGTTATAAAGCGTCGCCAGCGGATTTGACTGCCACGCGTACCGCGCCGCTACCGGCTTCGCCAAATCGGGCGATGAAACCACCACCGAGTTCCCCTCAATCTTCGCGTCCGCCCAATGCCACTTCCGGTCCGCGCCGGCAATGGAGAACTCGCCCAGCTTGTCGCCTTTCGCCACCAGCCCGCCATCCGTGTGCGCAAACGTGATCTTGATCTTGCCTTTCTCCACCTTGGCCTTCTTCAGCGTCGGCCCCTGGTACGCCACCTTCTCGCCGTAGTGTTTCGCCAGCGCACACAGCGCCAGCCGGTCGCCCACAGGCTTCTTCTCCCTGGGATGGATGTTGTTCGCCTCGCCGGTGTCAATCGTCACCGCCAGGCACGAGTTCGGCACTTCCGCCGCTACAATCGCCTGCGAATCCCGCGTCTCCGCCCATTCGTCGCCGTCCACCGGGGTCGCGCTGCGCTTCATAAACGCGGGCAGGCTCACAATGTAGAACGGAAAATTTCCCTGCCCGAATGTCTGCCGCCAGTCCGCGATCATCGCCGGCAAAATCCTGCGGTACTCGTACCCGCGCGGCGAATTCTGCTCCCCCTGGTACCAGATCGCCCCCGTAATCGCCAGCGGCGCCACCGGCGCCAGCATCCCGTTGTAGAGCACCGCCGGCATCACCGGCCAATTCTCATACGCCAGCGGCAGCGGATGCGGTGGCCGCGCATCCACGCTCAGCTTCGCTTTCCACTCCCCGGCCAGCGCAATCGTCTTACCCGGCGCGCCCGCAGGCTGCGGCGGACCAAACGGAAACGGCGAGTGATCGCCAATCACCAGGTGCATCTCCTCCGGCTTGCCCAGGAACCCGCCATCCGGCTTCGTCTTCAGCACCCGGATCGCAATGACGTTCTTTCCCGGCCTCAGCACCCCCGGCCGCAAAAAGTACACGCGTGGATTCTCCACCCAGGAGCTTGCACCCACCTCGGCCCCGTTCACGTAGACCGTATCCATGCGCTCAATCTCGCCCAGGAAAATCAGGTTGCGCCCTTCCGGCAGCGGATCCGGCAGCGTCACGTCCTTCCTGAACCAAACCACCGCCGGCTGATCCGGCACGCCCAGCTCCTTGAAACCCCCCGGCTGGGGCAGTGTTACGGTTTTCCAGTCCGAGTCGTTATAGTCCGGCGCTTCCCAGTGTTGTTTCTCGCCAGTGTCGAATTCGTCGTACCAGCTCATCACGTAGTTGCCGTACTCCGGCCCGCCCGCCGCCGTCAGCCGCGCCAGCTCGGCCAGCGGCACGTCGAAATCCCCCAGCGGCTTCAGCGCCGCCGCGCTCGTCCAAGCCTCCGCCGGCGTTCCTCCCACCGCATCCACCACCAGCCCGATGGGCACGTGAATGTCCTGCTGCACCCGCCGCGCAAAATAGTACGCCACCGACGAAATCCGCCCCGCCGTCTCCGGCGTAACCACGTTCCACTGCCCTCCAATCACTTGTTTCGGGTGATATGCCGGCCCTCCGACGACCTCGAAGAAGCGAATCTCCGGATAGTTCGCCGCCTTCACTTCCTCGGCGCCGTTCGCAGCCATACGCAGGCTCACTTCCATGTTCGACTGCCCACCGCACAGCCACACATCGCCCACCAGCACATTTTTGAGGTCCACCGTCTGCTTCGCGCCGGCAATCTTCACCGTGTAAGGTCCGCCCACCGGCGGCGGATCGATCTTCACCTCCCAGCGCCCGTCCTCGCCAGCCGTTCCCGATGCGCTCTTATCCGCCACCTGAACCGTCACCTTGTCGCCCGGCTCCGACCATCCCCACATCGTGTTCGCCTTCCCGCGCTGCAGCACCATGTTGTCGCCGAAAATGGTGCTCACCAGGGGAAGCGGCTTGTTCGCCGCCGCGTCATGTCCTCGCGCCCCCGGGGTCGGCTGCCCCCACGCGCCGCAACCCGGTCCCAACAACAACCCCGCCAACACCGCGAGTAAAGCGAATTTCTTCCTCACAACTTCAGGCCCTCCCCAGGCAATTGCGACGCACCGCGCTCCATCATACGCGTCGACGCTTGAGGGTCCGCACCGGTGCGCATCCGGCGCGCTCTTCCGGCGCGAGTGTCGATCTGCGGCAGGGGCAACGCCAGCCTCTCGCCGCAATAGTCATATGCACCCGGGCCGCGCTAAACTTAGGGACCTCGGACAGTATCCGAAGATTTGAACAGTATCCGAAGACTTGGAGAGTGATATGAAACATCTTCCTCGGATTGTGCCGTGGGTCGTATTCGCCGTTGCGGTTGCGCTCTGTGCCGCCGTCTGCAGCCAGCGCCTGATTTCCACCATTCCTACCGTCAGCGCCGCGGTCGCGGCTGCACAGGATCAAGCCCCGCCGCCGGACCAGGGTCAGGACCCCGCCGCAGCCAACATGGCGCCAAACGGGCCATCTTATACAACCCAAGCGCCGCCGCCCGGCCAGGCCGCCGCTCCGGGCCAGCCTCCCGATGAATCAACTTACCCGCAGCAGCCCACGGAAACAGCCACCGAGCCTCCGCCTGCTCTGCCCGACTACGATCAGCCCCCGCCGCCTGCAGACGGCTATATCTGGACGCCCGGCTATTGGGCCTGGGGCCCGTCCGGCTATTACTGGGTGCCCGGCGCGTGGGTCGAGCCGCCCTATATGGGCGCTCTCTGGACGCCCGGCTATTGGGGGTTCTACGGCGGCCGCTATGGCTTCTATCCCGGCCACTGGGGCAGGCACATCGGATTCTACGGCGGCATCAACTACGGCTTCGGCTACGTCGGCCTGGGCTACGAAGGCGGCTATTGGAATTCCGGCCGTTTCTTCTACAACCGCGTCTATAACCACATCGACGAGCGCCACGTGCACAACGTCTACAACTACAACGCCGGCTATCGCGCCCGAGGCGTCCCCCGCGCCAGCTTCAATGGTGGACAGCGCGGCGTTCAGGCTCGCCCCCGGCCATCTGAAATGGCCGCGAGGCGCGAGCCAACAGCTCCGCGCATGCGCACTCAGGTGCAGCACGCGCGCAGCTACTCCACCGCTCGTGGTCAGCTTGCCGCCCAGAATCACGGAAGGCCTGCTACACCAGCCGTCAGCCGGCCGCTGAAGGCCGACCGCAACCTAAAGCCGGCCAGTCACGGCGGGCATCCGAGGTAGATTCGCCGCTAAGGCCGTGCCGCTCGCCAATGTTCCCATCGGACCGTGCCCGCGCGCCTCAGGAGGTAACACTCCTCAGGCGCGCCGCCCTCCTGGTTCTGCAGTGTTTTTGGGAATATTCACTTGCCGGGAGCGATGAGCGGACGCAAGGATCAGAATTCTGCTCGACCATGACGAGGCTGAGGGCTGACGGCTGAGGGCTGACGGCTCAAAGCTGTCTTCTCATCTACACTCACCTCAGCATGCCCTCGTCGCCCCAACCTCTCGCCGGCCAACGCGTTCTCGTCACCCGCGCCGCGCGCCAGGCCGGCAAGCTTTCCGCCGGCCTCCGCGCCCTCGGTGCCGAACCGGTGGAAGTGCCGCTGCTTGAGATCCAGCCGCCGGTCAGCTTAGATCCCCTCGACCGGGCTCTCCACAATCTCTCTTCCTATGACTGGCTGCTCTTCACCAGCACTAACACCGTCCGCGCCGTGGCCAGCCGGGCAAGGGAACTGGGCATCGCGCTTGCAGGCTGCGTTTCTAAGGAGCCGAATGATTTGTACCGCCGGTCTCCTGACCGGCTGTCGCGGGGGTCTCCAGACCCCCGCCACGGTGATGCTGACGTCTCATCCGGCCCTGCCTCACCGGCAACGGCTGGTTCTCCAGACCGAAACGCCCTCACCGCCCGCATCGCCGCCGTCGGCGCTGCCACCGCGGAAGCCCTCGCCAAAGAAGGTCTCACCGTCTCGCTGGTCCCGGAACGCTACGTCGCCGAGGGCCTCATTGAAGCGATGTCTGCCCAGTGCCACCTTGCCGGCCAGCACATTCTTCTCGCGCGCGCCGAGGTCGCCCGCGACGTAATCCCTGACGCTCTCCGCTCAGCCGGCGCACAAGTGGATGTGGTCGATGCGTACCGCAATGTGCTACCGGCAAACGCAGCGGAATTGCTCTGCGCCGCCCTCGCCCGGCCCGTCGCCGCCGCGCTTTTTACCAGCTCTTCCACAGTCGAGCACCTGGCCGAAGCGGCGCGCCAGGCCGGCCTGCCATTCCCGCTCCCCGGCGTAGCGGCCATCTCCATCGGGCCAATCACCAGCGAAACCCTTTGTAATCTCGGCTGGCCCCCGGCAGCGGAGGCCAACCCCCACGACATCCCCGGCGTACTCGACGCCCTCACCCGTGCGCTTAGCTGACTTGCGGCAGGTCGGCGGGTGGCCCTGGCCCCGACACCCCCCCGTACCCAAAGATAACCACTAGGACCCCGCGCAATCTGCCAGCGCCGCCATTTTCCCGCATCCCGGTACCCGATCCCACGTTGAACGCAATTCTGAAGTACCCCCTCCCCTCCAAAGGTAACCTCGTAGGCTCTCATCCGGGGTGCCCAGGGTCCCTCGTCCGCGGCGGCGGAGGGACCCGGGTGGGGGAACGCCAAGCAGTTGGCTCCGCCAGCCCTGCTAGCTCCACTAACGCCGCCGCACAATCGTATCCCACATCACATACACGCCAGCAGAATCCGGGCTACAGTCTACCCATGAGTCGAATTGCGCCCGCCACTTGGCGGGCGTCGGTGTTTAGGCCCAGGGGAGCCCGGAAATGCAAATCCCAGCACATCCCGAACGAACTCCGGAACCCCCGGCATCCAAGGCTCGCAAATGTGTGCACATTTGCGGCTTAACTCCATCATTCCACTAGACATCGCCGTTTTTTTTGCGCGTATTCTGGGGTGGGGAGGGCATTTGGTCCCTTGGTCCCTTGTTCCCTCGGTCCCTGCCTTATTGTCCGATGGCCAGCACCGCCAGCAGCAGGATCCAGGCAGCGCCCAGCGTATGCCAGTACCAGCCGGTGATGTCCACGACAATCTGGCGCGACTCGACGCGGCGGAACCAGCCCAGCGCGGTGACGCACAACAGCAGAGCCAGGATGCCCAGAACCAGGTGGCTGGCGTGCAGGCCAGTAACCACATAGAAGAAGTAACTGGCCGGCGTTGAGAACTGGTTGAAGGCAAAGCCCTGCGCCGTAAGCTGTTTCCATGCAATCATCTGGCCGGTGACGAACGCGGCGCCCAGAACCAGCGTGGCAATCAGCCAGGGCAGTGCGCGCCGCAGCGCCGGCTTGCCCATGCCCAGCCACTCTTCCAGCACGTCGATCTCGCGGAAGATGTTGCGCCGGGCCATTTCCATGGTCAGGCTGCTGAGGATAAGGATTGCGGTGTTGAGGTAGACGATGGGCGGAAGCTGGATGGGGTGCCAGTCGCCGATCATCTCGTGGCTGCGCGGGTCCATGTGCATTCCGGCCTGGCGGGCGAAGAACAGCACCACCAGGGCGGCAAAGAACATCATGTCGCCGGCCAAGGCGAAGAAGACAAAGAAACGGACGCGCTGGAGGCGCTCGCGCGGTCCATGCTTTGGATTTTGCCAGTCGTCGTCCCCGCCGCCGCCACCGCCGCCGGTCGGACGCCGGTCAACGGGCGGTTTGCCGCCGATGCCGGGCTCTTTGCGTTCAACTTCCGCCGGGGCTCGCGTGAAGGCGATGGGCATTAGGGGCCTCTGCTGTAGTGGGATGCATCCCACGCTTCCTGTGACGCGCGGCAATAGGGATGAGATGTCGTTTCGCGAACGGAAACGAGTCTCCTCCGCCTGCCGGGACCTCTTTCCTACTTAGACCTCCGGTGCGCCTGGACGGTTTCAACAAATAAACGATGCACCCGACGATCAGAGGATAGCTCAGGATGGAATGTTGCGGCCATCATTATTCCCTGGCGCACCAATACTGGGTCACCTTCGCGGCGGGCCAGGACTTCGACTTCCGGGCCGGTCTGAGCGATGCGGGGCGCGCGGATGAAAACCATCTCCAGCGGATCGCCGGGCAGGGAAGTCGGTGCGGTAAGGATGGAGGAGTCGATCTGGCGGCCGTAGGCGTTGCGCTCCACGGTAGCGTCGAGCAGGCCGAGGGACTTCTGAGCGGGGTGGGTGACCTTGCGAGCCAGCAGGATGCATCCGGCGCAGGTGCCGAAGACGGGCTTCTGGGTAGCGTACTCGCGCAGGACATCAAAGAACTGCCTGCGTTCCAGGAACTTGAGCATAGTGGTGGATTCGCCGCCGGGGAGGATCAGGCCGTCCAGAGCATCGAGTTCCTCCGGATTGCGGACCTCGACGGGATCGGCGCCGGCATCTGTGAGAGCGACGGCGTGGGCGGCGTAGTCGCCCTGGATGGCGAGCACGCCGATGCGGGGAGGGGGTGACTGATTCAAATTTCTGCCTTGTAGGTGAACGGATTGAACACGTCGACCTGGAAGATGAGGAAGTCTTTTACGTTTCGCGTAGCGACGGTCAATCGCAAGATCCTCGCGGTGGCTGCAATCATTGCATCCGCGCTCAAATCGAGCGACTTTCCGTGAATCAATCGGGCCCATTCTCGAAGGATGGGGCCATCGGCTGGAACAATGGTGTAATAGGCTTCGAGATTGTCGATCCAGGCTTCCAGTTCGAGCGCCTTTTCAGGGTTTTGCTTGCGGGTCTGCTCGACACCCGTCTGCGCTTCGGCGAGGACGATGGCTGGAATCGCGAGTTGATGCGCGGGAATCGACCGCTTCCATGCGGCTACGGCGCCGTGGGGGCGAAGCTTTCGAAACTCAGAGACGATGTTGGTGTCGAGCAGAAAGTTCAAGCCTATTCCTCATCATCGAATTGGAAAGGGCGGAGCTTTAGGACGGGCCGGCGCGACGGCAGGGGAATATCGTGCGGCGCATTCGGATCGAGGAGCGGGTCGGGAATGGAAACTCTGGCCTTTTCTTTGAGATGTTTCCACTCATCGATGGGGACGAGGACGGCGGTTTCGACACCGCGGCGAGTGACGATCTGGGGGCCGTCTTTAAGGGCGGCGTCAAGGAGTTCGCTGAAGCGGGCTTTGGCGTCGTATACGGGCCAGACCATGGGGACCTCTCGAAAGAGATTATAGCACTAGTCAGATGACTAGTCATCTGACTGTGTTCGAAATACCCCGCGAAGCGCGCCTAATGCAGATGATTCCGAGAATCCCCGAGTGACATAAATCGGAGATCAGGCGCTGAGTTGCCCGGTGGGCTGCAGGGGCGTGATTCGTGCGACTCGCTGCGTCACTCTTTTGTCTCTTTCGGCGATTTTCAAGTCGTAAGCCGCCTGCAACCGCATCCACACTTCCGGCGAGCCCCCCAGGAGCCGGGAGAGCTTGAGGCACATGACGGCGGAAAGGGGCCTGCGCTCCGACAGAATGTCATGAAGCAACTGGCGGGAGACGCCGAGAGCCTTCGCGGCCGCGGTTACGGAGAGGCCAACGGACGGCAGAACGTCTTGCTTGAGAATTTCACCCGGATGCACGGGTGGCAGTCCGCTCTTTCTCTCCATAAGATTCTCCTTGTTCACGCAGCTAGTGGTAGTCCTCTAAATCGACATCCAACGCAGTCTCACCCGCCCAGCCGAAGGTGATCCGGTTGTTCCCGGTCACTCGCATGGACCATCGCTTCGGTTTGCCTTGCAGGCTGTGGAAGTGCAGGCCGGCGATATTCAACTCGTCGGGCTGACGGGCGACCTCCAGCAACTGCAGGATGCGAACGCACTTCCTGATCTGATCGGGGCCGATCCGGCGGGTCTTGCCGGTGAGATAAATCTCCTCAAGTCCCTTATGCCGGAACGTGCCGATCATTTTTTGAGTGTAGACTATTTAGTTTACACGGTCAAGCACCTGCGGTGGGGCGGACGCTCGCTCGGGCGCGGTTCCGTGGCGCCAGCGGCCTGCGGCGCGGCTGATTGGGCGATGCGGAATCCCACCCTTCGCAAAGAGCGCGAAGGATGGGGCACCCGGCCCCCGACTGTCATCACCGGTCCCCAAATGCGAGGGACCGGTGGCACCCTCATCTGGGTTGAGAAAAGTCACCGAGACCGTGGCCACCCGCCGAAGGATGGGGCACCCGGCATCTTTTCAATCAGATAACGGTGCCCTCTTGTGCTCGAGTTGTATAAGGCCTTCTCGAACAGATTTAGCTCTCTTCAGTGTTTTGAGTTCCTTTGAACTCAGTCGAGAAACAACCTCAAGCACAGCATCTCGTTCGGCTTCGAACTCTCGCACCTTGCAGATAAAATCTTGTTCCGTGGGAAGTCTGTTGTATTTCTCGTACCATCTTCGGGCGAACTGGAGAATAGGTGCTGTGTCGCCGCTCTTAGTTTCATTGCATCCTCGTGGACCAGCGGCCCGCGGCTGTTTCCCACAGCATGGTAGTACTGAATCCCATGCGTAGTCTCCATTGTCCTTGCGATCCAGCCCAGCTGCCGCTGTTGGGAGTGGACTACCGCAGTAAAAGCATTGGCCCGAAGACACTATTGCGGCGTATTGCTGAAAACTTAATTCCCATTTGTGCTTGTTGAACTTAGCTTGAGAGCGGCCATAGGTATATCTTCCTCCCAATGTCCGTGATCGACCCTTTGTGTGTTCGTTTTCACATGACCGGCATCGGCCGTAGCCGGTTTTGGCTACAACTCGTGAGGCGTTTTCTATTGTCAGTGGTTCCCTACATTGGCTGCATTCGCCTTTCATCTTTCATCGTTCCTTAGCTGCCGGACTTCTCATGCGAGCGAATAGCGAGCGACCGCCTGGACAGCCAGTTCACCAGCCGCGAGTTTGGAGGAGCTGGGACTCTTCTATTGCGGCGGCGGCCAGGCCCTTCATGGTGCCGGTGACTTGCTCAGAGACTTCGGCCAGGACCTTGGGGTCGCTGTAGTGGGTGGTGGCGATGACGATGGCCTTGGCGCGGCTCATGGCTTCTTCGCGCTCCTTGGGATCGTTTTCGACGTCGAGCGGGGTAGCGCGCTCCTTCATAAAGATGCCGCTGCCGACGAATATGGCCTCTGCGCCTAGCTGCATCATGAGCGCGGCGTCGGCGGGGGTGGCGATGCCGCCCGCGGAGAAGTTGGGCACGGGAAGCTTGCCCGCTGCCGCGACCATGCGGATGAGCTCGTAGGGGGCCTGGTGCTCCTTGGCGGCGGCGTAGAGTTCTCGTTCGGAAAGTACGGTGAGGGCCTTCATCTCTTTCACGATCTGGCGCATGTGCTGGACGGCGTGGACCACGTCGCCGGTGCCCGCTTCTCCTTTTGTCCGGATCATAGCCGCGCCCTCGGCGATGCGGCGCAGAGCCTCGCCCAGATTGCGGGCGCCGCAGACGAACGGCGTCTTGAAGGCGTGCTTGTCGATGTGGTGAGCCTCGTCGGCGGGGGTGAGAACCTCGGACTCATCGATGAAGTCGACACCTAATTCCTGCAAGATCTGGGCTTCGGCGAAGTGGCCGATGCGGGCCTTGGCCATGACGGGGATGGAGACCGCAGCGATGATGCCCTTGATGAGTTTGGGGCTGGCCATGCGGGCCACGCCGCCCTCGGCGCGGATCATGGCGGGGACGCGCTCTAGGGCCATGACCGAGACCGCGCCCGCCTCTTCGGCGATGCGGGCCTGCTCGACGTTCATCACGTCCATGATGACGCCGCCCTTGAGCATCTCCGCCAGACCGATCTTGAGTCGGAGGCCGGTTCCCGTAAAGCTCTTGTTCCCATTCATTTCGGACATGATCGCTGACCTCGGCCGGAAATTCTGAGTGCTCATCGCGGCAAGTGGATGGCAAGTCTTAGTTTAGCAGGGAATGAATTGCAGGGACCGAGGGAACAGGAAGGCAGGGACGTAGGGACCAGGGACTGAGAGAGGCGAGGGCGGGCGCAATTCTGAGTCCATTCCAATCTTTCTGTTTCCTTTCTGGTCATCTTGCTGCTTTCTCATCTGCGCATGGCGACCTCTGTCCCAAGCGCGACGCAAGCATCCGCAGCTCATCGGCCGGCGGCACCGGGAACACCGCCGGCGAGGCCTGCGCCTGTTTCCGCGGGGCCCGCTGTGCCGGTTGCGGCATTGGTTCCGGCGGCGGTGGTGCCGGCAGCGAGCAAACATGCGATTCCGGAGGGCTCGCCCGCGCTCCGCATGAAAGTTGAGCTTGAAGTGAGTGTTCCGGCGCGGGGCTTTCGAGTAAGGAAGCTTCTGGCGCTGGAGGCGGGGATGGTGATCGAGTCGCGATGGAACCACTCCGATGACCTGCCGCTGGCAGCGGGGCGTGTGCAACTGGCGTGGACGGAGTTCGAGGTGGTGGACACGCAACTGGCGGCGCGATTGACGCGGCTCAACTAGGTCCCGCCGAAGCCGCAAGACAAAGGCGCGGCGTGGGGCGGGGCACCCACAGGAGAGAGGTGAAAGGACGTGCAAGGGACGAGCAAAGTCGGCGCGAGGCTGCCCGGCGGATGGGTGGGATGGCTATTGCGGCGGTGGCGAGGGAGCAGGACGGCCGCGCCGCGGCTGAAGCTGCTGGAGCGCATCACGCCTGCGCCGCGACAGACGTTGTGCCTGGTGGAAGTGGATGGGCGCAGGGTGCTGCTGGCAACGTCGGCTGACGGAGCGCCCGCATTGTTTGCGCTCGACCAAGGGCGGCAACCGAGGGAAGCGCGGAGGGTGACGTGCTAGCTCTGCTTGCCGCGGCGCACACGGCGGCGGCAACCTCGGCGCCGCTGATTCCGGACCTGAATGCGAAGCTGCATGCATCGGATTCGACGCCGTGGACGATTGTCTTTGTCCTGACGCTGATCACGCTGCTGCCGGCCATCCTGATGGCGATGACGCCGATGGTGCGGCTGATGGTGGTGTTCCACTTTCTGCGCCAGGCGCTGGGGACACAGACGGCGCCCTCGAACCCCACTCTGCTGGGGCTGGGCCTGATGATGACCTGGTTTCTGATGACGCCGGTTCTGACCCAGGTGGACCAGCAGGCGGTGGAACCGTACCGCGCGGGGCAGATCACGGGGATGGAGGCGATCGACAAAGGCGCCGAGCCGGTGAAGCACTTCATGCTGCGTTACGCGCGGGAGAAGGACCTGGCGCTGTTTACGGCGGCGGGGCAGGTTCCGCGGCCGAATACGGCGGAAGACTTGCCCATGCGGGTTGTGGTTCCGGCCTACATTCTCTCCGAGCTGAAGGCCGGATTTGCCATCGGCGCGGTGCTGTTTCTCCCGTTTCTGCTGATCGACATGGTGACGGCCGCGATCACGACTTCCATCGGGATGTTCCAGTTGCCGCCGGTGGTGGTGTCGACCCCGTTGAAGATCCTGCTGTTCGTGATGGTGGACGGGTGGAACCTGCTTGCCAACTCGTTGTTGAAGAGTTTTTGAGGAGGGTTGATGAATCCGGACATGGTTTCCGAGCTGCTGCGGCAACTGATGCGGGAGGCGCTGATCCTGTCGGCGCCGGTGCTGCTGATTGCGGCGCTGCTGAGTTTTGTGCTGAGCCTGGGGCAGACGCTGACCAGCTTGCAGGACCAGTCGCTGACCACGGTGCCGCGGCTGCTGGCGGTGGCGCTGGTGCTGCTGGTGGGAATGCCGTGGTTCCTGGAGCGGATGACGGTGTACACGCGGATGCTGCTGCTGGATGTGCGGAGATACCTGGGGTGAAGGCAGCCGTCAGGCCTCAGCTATCAGCCGTCCGCTTGGACTGTGGCAGAGCGGGCGCCGCAGCGGCGAAGACGGCAACTTCGAGCTGAAATCTGACGGCTGAAGGCTGACGGCTGAAGGCTTGCATGACAGACTGGTCCACATTCCTGAGCGCGATGGTGCTGGCGATGGTGCGGGTGAGCGGCATGGTGCTGTTTGCGCCGTTCTTCTCCTCGACCGCGCTGCCCGTGCGCGCCAAGGCGGTGTTTGTGCTGGCGGTGGCCTTTCTCCTGGCGCCGCTGGTGGCCGCGCTGCCGAACGCCCATGCGGAGATCGGTTTTGCCCCCATCCTGGGCGAGCTGGCGGTGGGCCTGGTGTACGGGCTGGCGCTGGCGATGCTGAACGAGATGCTGTTGTTTGCGGGGCAGATTGCGGGCATGCAATTCAGCTTTTCGCTGGTGAACCTGATGGACCCATCGTCGCCGATCGAGACCCCGCTGCTGGGCACGCTGTTCCAGATGGCAGGGACGCTGGTGATTATTTCGGCGGGACTGGACCGGATCCTGCTGGCATCGATGATGCGCAGCTTTCGCGCCGCGCCGCTGGGCAGCTACGCCATGACTCCGGCGACGGGCCTGGCCATGATGCAGGCGGCCAGCGGAGTGTTTGTGGCGGCGGTGGAGCTGGCTGCTCCGGTGCTGGCGGCGACGCTGCTGGTGGAAATTGCCACGTCGCTGATGGGCAAGCTGAGCCCGCAGTTGCCGGTGATGTTTCTCTCCGTGCCCATGAAGCAGATAACCGGGTTCGTGATCCTGGCCGGGTCGCTGGCGCTGTGGTCGCGGTTTATCGAGGCGCGCTTCGGCGGATTGCTGGACATGGCCGAGCGGCTGGTCGGGACGGGGGTATAGCGCATGCCCGGCGACCGCACCGAACAGGCCACTCAGCACCGGCGCGACAAGGCGCGCAAGGACGGCGACATCCTGCACAGCCGGGATTTGACCGCGGCGGCGGGAATGCTGGGGGGAGTGCTGACGCTGGCCGTTACCGGGAGCCAGTCGCTGTTGGCCTGGCGCGAAGTGTTTTCGTCGTTTCTGGACATGGGGCGAGCAGGGCACTGGGAGCCGGAGCAGGTGGCCGGGACCATGGTGGCGCTGCGGGGGCTGTCGCTGAAGGTTCTGGAACCGATGGCGCTGGTGATGGCGGCGGTGGCCGCGGCGGCCCTCATTGCGGCAGTGGCGCAGACGGGGGGGGTGACGGTGTATGCCGGCGCGGTTGGTTTCAAACTGGAGCGGATCAGCCCGATGGCGAACGCGAAGAACATTTTTTCGCTGCGCGCTGCCGCGCGGCTGGGCAAGAGCCTTTTGCCGGCGGCGCTTCTGGCGCTGTTTGCGGTGCAGCGGATCGCGCGGCAGATGACGATGCCCCCGTTCTCGACGGCGCGGCTGGAGATTCTGGGCGAAGACGTCTTCGGCCTGTTGCAGGCGGCGGCGTGGCTGCTGTTCGGCTGGGCGCTGGTGGACTACATGGTGGAGTGGCAGAGCCGGGAGTCGCGTTTGCGGATGAGCCGCGAGGACATGCGCGAGGAATACAAGGAGACGGAGGGATCGCCGCAGGTGCGCGGCCGGATCCGCAACCTGCAGCGGCAGATGCGGCGGCGAAGGGTGAAGGCGGACGTGTCGCGGGCGGCGGTGGTGCTGACCAATCCGACCCACTATGCGGTGGCGCTGGGGTTCGACTTCAGCAGCATGGAGGCGCCGAAGGTGCTGGCCAAGGGCAGAAACCTGTTGGCCGAGGAGATCAAGGCGGAGGCGCGATGGGCGGGGGTGCCGATTGTGGAGAACCCTCCGCTGGCGCGATCGCTGTACCGGTCGGTCGAAGTTGGACAGGCGATCCCGGTGGACCTGTACGCGGCGGTGGCGACCATTCTGGCCTACCTCTACCGGCAGCGGGTGGAGAGCGAAGTGAGGGAGCGGCGGGCGCGCGAGGCGGCGCGGGCCAAGGCGGCAACGGCGGGGTGGAGCGGGGCCAGAGCGAATCCGGGATTTGAACGGGGCGGAATGGAACGAGGCGAGCGATGAGCACGACGGCCGTGGCGCCGGCGCCGATGAAGGTGCTGGATGGGTTGATGCGGTTCAAGGATTACGTTTTGCCGGCCATGGCGATCAGCGTGATTTTTGTGATGCTGGTGCCGGTGCCGGCCGCGGTGCTGGACCTGCTGCTGGCCCTGTCGATGGCGGCGTCGATGATCGTGTTCCTGAGCGCGGTGCAGATCCGGCGGGCGGTGGAGCTGAGCGTGTTTCCCACCCTGCTGCTGCTGCTGACTCTATTCCGGTTGTCGCTGAACATCGCCTCCAGCCGGAGGATCCTGCTGCACGGGCAGGAGGGCACCGCCGCGGCGGGGAAGGTGATCGAGGCCTTCGGGCAATTCGTGGTGGGCGGCAACTACGTGGTGGGCTTTGTGCTGTTCCTGGTGCTGATCGCGATCCAGTTTCTGGTGGTGTCGCACGGCGCGGTGCGGACGGCCGAGGTGACGGCGCGGTTCACCCTGGATGCCCTGCCGGGAAAGCAGATGGCAATCGACGCGGATATGAACGCGGGCCTGATCGACGAGGCGGAGGCGCGGCGGCGCAGGCAGGCGATCGCGCGGGAGGCCGAGTTCTACGGCGCCATGGACGGCGCGGCGCGGTTCAACCAGAGGGATGCGCTGGCGACGATTCTGATCACCGCGATCAATATCGTTGCCGGATTGCTGATCGGGACCCTGCAGCAGGGAGTGGGGCTGGCCGAGGCGGCGCGCACCTACACCACCCTCACCGTGGGCGACGGGCTGGTGACGATCATTCCTTCGCTGCTGGTGAGCGTGGCCGGCGGGATCACATTGACGCGGGCCAACTCGGCGGGTCAGCTCGGGGGCGAGATACGGCAGCAACTGCTGGGGCGGCCGGCGACCCTCTACATCTCCAGCCTGGTATGCGCGGCGATGTGCCTGATCCCGGGCCTGCCGAAGTTTGTGTTTCTGCTGGTATCGGCGGGATTGTTCGTGATCGGGCGGAGGGTGTCGGCGGCGGCGGCTATGGCGCCGGCTGCAGAGGGACCTGTCGAGAGCAAGAAGGCCCCGGCAGCGGAGATGGCGGGATTGCTGAAGCTGGAGGACCTGACGCTCGAGATTGGGTTCCAGTTGATTCCGCTGGTGGATGACAAGCAGGGCGGGCAGCTGCTGAACCGCATCCGCACGCTGCGGCGGAATCTCTCCGCGGAGCTTGGGTTCCTGATCCCGCCGGTGCACATATCGGACAACCTGCGGCTGAAGCCACGGGAGTATGTCTTTTCGATGCGCGGCCTGGAGATTGGGCGCTGGCAGACCGAGGGCGCGCAGATGCTGGCGGTCTCCGGGGAGCCGGGACGGAGGCCGTTGGCGGGGCGAGAGACGCGGGAGCCGGCCTTTGGCGTGCCCGCGATCTGGATTCAGCCCGCGCTCGAAGAACAGGCGGTGGCCGCGGGCTATTCGGTGGTAGACGCGACCACGGTGATCACCACTCACCTGGGCGAGCTGATCCGGCAGCATGCTTGGGAGCTGTTGGGTCGGGCGGAGATCAAGCGATCGATGGATGCGCTGAACGATTCGCATCCGAAGCTGATCGAAGAGCTGGTGCCGAAGTTGCTTTCGCTGGGCGAAGTGGGCCGGGTGCTGGAGCAGTTGCTCCGGGAGCGGGTGTCGATCCGAGATCTGGGAGCGATTCTGGAAGCGCTGCTCGAGACCGCGCCGGTGAACAAGAGCCCGGAGATGCTGGTGGAAGCGGCGCGGCAGGCGATGGGGCGGCGCCTGGTGCAGCCGCTGCTCGACAGCGAGGGACAGCTGCCGGTGCTCTTGCTCGACGCCGCGATCGAGGACGAGATTCTGGCCACGGTTTCGCCCGACGGGGGGCAGCGGCTGCTCGGCGCAGCTTCGACGGCGGGCGCGCCGCTGGTGCGGCGGCTGGCCGATTCTGTGAAATCTCTTATCGCTTCCGCATCTCCGGCGGTCCCGCCCGTGCTCCTGTGTCCGAGTCCGGCGCGCTATCACGTGCGGCGGTGGCTGGAGCCTCTGTTCCCGCGGCTGGCGGTGGTATCGGCGGGCGAGATTCCGCCGCAGGTGCGGTTGCGGCCTGTGGGAACGGTGCGCTGAACCGGGCAGGCGAAGCACGCTCCTCAAATTGAGTTGACACGAGCGGGAAGGAACAGGGGACGCCAATGCTGGAATCTGCCGTGGGGACGAATCCGGATGGGAGAAAAAGAGCGAACATGCCGGGGGGATATCCTCCGGCGGCCCCCGGTGGCGGGGGATTGACGGCTGAGCAGGAGCGGGTACTGCTGGAGCATCTGCCGGTGGTGCGGTTTCTGGCGCGGCGGATTCACGAGCGGCTGCCGCAGCACGTCGATCTCGAGGACCTGGTCTCGGCGGGGGTTGTGGGCCTGATGGACGCCTTCACCAAGTTCGATCCGGCGAAGAAGGTTCAGTTCCGCAGCTACGCGCAGTTCCGCATTCGGGGAGCCATCCTGGACAGCCTGAGGACGCTCGACTGGAGTCCGCGGGAGCTGCGGCGGAAGGGCCGGGCGGTGGAAGAGGCGATCCGGGCGGCGACGGCGCGGCTGGGACGGGCGCCGAGCGAAGTCGAAGTGGCTGCGGAGCTGGATCTGGCGCTGGAGGAATACCAGCTGTTGCTGGGCGATCTGAAGGGCCTTGAGATCGGCACGCTGCATGCCGAACGCAACGAAGATTCCGGTGAGGAGGAGCTGGCCTATGTGCCGGGGCGGCCGGAAGAGGATCCTCTATTCCGCTGTCTGAGGGGGGAGCTCGAAGAGCGGCTGGCAGAGGCGATCCAGAACCTGCCCGACCGGGAGCGGCTGGTGATGACGCTCTACTACTACGAAGAGATGACGATGAGGGAGATCGGCCTGGCCCTGGGAGTGGTCGAATCGCGGGTCTCGCAGGTGCATGCGTCGGCGGTGGTGCATCTGCGGAGCGCGCTCCGGGACCTTGCGGCGAAGGGTTTGCTGGATCGCGGCGGGGCGCGGCAGCCGGGCGGGCAGAAGGGGACGGTGTAGGGAATCGTGGCACAAGAGAAGATGCTGGGCCAGGACGAGATCGACGCGCTGTTCGCGGCGGCGCGCGACACCGCGCCGGAGGATGGGGGAGGCGGATCCCCGGCCAGGGTTACCCCATACAACTTTGCCTCGTCGGGACAGATCTCGACCGAGCAACTGCGCGCCATCAGCATGCTGAACGACCTGTTCGCGCGCAACCTGACCCATAACCTGGCGGCGTCGCTGCGCACGCGGGTCCAGGTAAACCTGGTCTCGGCCGAGCAGTTCCCGTTCAACGAGTTTCTGCTCCGGATCCCCGAGATCAGCTACGTGGCCTCGGTGAGGCTGGAGCCGCTGGGGGCGCTGTCGGTTCTTCAATTGGAGATGTCGCTGGCGCCGCCGGTGATCGACCTGCTGCTGGGCGGCGAGGGCAAGGAAGGACCGCTGCGGGAACTGACCGACATCGAGGAGTCCATTCTGGCCAGTGTGGTGGAGATCATCTGCCGGGAGCTGACGGTGGCCTGGCAGCCGGTGGGACTGGTGTTTAATTTCGAGCGGCGCCAGATGCTGACCCAGGTGGGGCGCATCATCGGCGTCAACGAAAGGACGCTGTGCCTGAGCTTCGAGCTGCGCATGCCGCACGCATCGGGGCTGCTCAACCTGGCGTTTCCCGCGGTGGTGTCGAATACCATCCTGCGGCGGCTGACGGTGGACGGGGGACGGTCGCGGCGCCATGCGCGCGAGGTGAGGGAGCGGTTGGAGGAACTGGTCGACGGAATCCGGTTTGGCACGACGCTGGAACTGCCGCGGGTGAGTCTTCCCGCCTCCGCGGTGGAAGAACTGGAGCCGGGAACGGTGCTGCGCTTCCGCATTCCCGGCGAGGACGCGGCGTTGTGGCGCGGCGGAGGCGAGGTCCTGGCCCGGGCGCGGGCGCTCCGGCAGGGCGAGTACCGGGCGGCGCGCATTGAGGGAGCCCTCGCGGAGAATCAGCGATGACCTATCTGGAAGCATGGATGGCGACGGCGGCAGCGCTATTTTCGCAAGCGCTGGCGGGAGGGCCCGAACTCGCGGATGCATTGCCCAAGCCGATGGAGGGCCAGGCGACGGCATTCGCAGCTGAGATTGGCGGCGAGGTTGAAGGGCGCTTTACGGTGGTGCTCGATCCGGGGTTGATGACCGCGGCGCTGCTGGGCGAGGGCGCCGATCAGAAATCCGGATGGAGCGAGTTGCTGAAGGAGGCGGCAGAGGCCGCGGCCGGCGAACTGCTGGCGCGGGCCGGGATCAAATGCCGCGTCAACCGGTTTGAAGAGGTTGGGGAAACCTCGCCCGTGACCCGCTCGTTCCAGCTGAAGTCGGAGGCGCAGGCATGGCAGATTATGGTTCGCGACGAAGTGAAGGCGAAGGCCAGCGAAAAGCAGCCGCTGCCGGCCGCGCGCGAACAGCGGCCGGCTGCGGAAGTGCCCGCGGAGGCGGTTCCGACAGCACAGGGCCTTGAGCTTCTGCTCGACGTGGAGCTCGATGCCACCATCCGCTTCGGCTGCCGCGAGCTGCCGCTCAAGGAGATTTTGGAACTCGGGCCCGGCGACGTGGTCACCCTGGACCGTCATATTGCGGATCCTGCCGATCTGATTGTGGGCGACAAGATTGTGGCGAGGGGAGAAGTGGTGCTGGTGAACGGCAATTTCGGCCTGCGCGTGACCGAGGTGGCGGCGCCGCGCAAGCGATTGGAGAGCATCCGGTGCCTGTTCTGAACCACCGTCAGATGGAGCGGCTCGCTTCCGGCCGGGATCCCGCGCTCCTGCCGTGGGATTCGGCTGCGGCCGGCGAAACCGCGTGGACGGGGCCGCCGGCGCGGAGGGGATTTCTCGGCGCCTGCGCCAATCCCGCCTGCAGCACAGCCTGGCTGCAGATCTGGCGCAGCCGCTCTGCCCCCATCTTCGAGGGCGGCTGGAGTTGTTCGCCGGCATGCACGGCCCGGCGCCTGGAGTCAGCCGTGGCGCGGGAACTGGAGGGCCGGGGTACGCCCCTCGAGCGGCATCGCCATCGCGTACCGCTGGGACTGCTGATGCTCGAACAGGGATGGATATCGGGGGTGCAATTGCGCAGCGCGCTCGAAGGCCAGCGAACCCACGGGGCCGGGCGCCTGGGCCATTGGCTGATGGCAAAGGAGGGTGTCAACGAGAGCCTGGTGACGCGGGCTCTGGGGCTGCAGTGGAGTTGTCCGGTGTTGGCGCTGGACTCCCATGACGCGGAGGGTATGGCGCCCGTTCTGCCGCGGTTTTTTGTGGATGCGTTCGGCGCCCTGCCGCTGCGCGTGGCTGCAGGGCGTCTGTTGTATCTTGGATTCGAGGATCGGCCGGACGCGGTGCTGGCGCTGGCCGTGGAGCGGATGACGGGCCTGCGGGTGGAAAGCGGTTTGGTGGAAGGGACGCGATTCCGCGCCGCGCATCGGCGGCTGCTGGAGGCGCGGTTTCCCGGTGTGGAGCTGTTGGAGGCGGCTTCCGAGGCGGCGCTGGTGCGGGCGCTGGCGCGATCGGTGGAGCGGACGCGGCCGGTCGAGTCGAGGCTGGTGCGGGTGCACGATTGCCTCTGGCTGCGCATGTGGCCGAAGGCGCGGACGGGGCCGATCGCGGAGGTTTCCTCGGTTGTGGACATGATTGCAACCCTGACGGGGTGAGTCCCCATGGCAGGGCGCGGCCCCAATCTGCTCCCGGATCGGGCCTGCCCGAGAGGAAATGACGAAAGGCCGTTCACGATCCGGGGATGGTTGCCGATAGACGGGAAGAAGAGCGAGGGACCGATGGAAGAGGTGCGAGCGCTGATTGTGGACGATTCGTCGGTGATGCGGAAGATTGTGGAGCGGTCGCTGCGCCAGGCGGGGCTGGATTCGCTGGTGGTGGTGGAGGCGGCGAGCGGCGCCGAGGGAGTGGAGGCGCTGAAGCGCGGGCCCGTCAACCTGATCCTTTCCGACATCAACATGCCGGTGATGGACGGGCTCGAGTTTCTGCGTCAGATCCGGGCGCAGAATCTGGCCCCGGGGGTTCCAGTGGTGATGATTACCACGGAATCGAGCGAGGAACATGTGAAGCAGGCGATTCAAGCGGGCGCCCGAGGTTATATTCGCAAGCCGTTCACTGCCGATCAGGTGAAGGAGCGGGTTTTATCGCTGTTGGGAGCGGCATGAGGCGGCCATGATGCTCAGCGGGGTGCGATGGGATGGCGCGCGCTCGCGGGCGATGACGTGTGGGCGTAACAGGGGGCCTGGGGATAGCCAGGAACCGGGCAATACCAAGGGGGGAGAGACGAGCATGCCGGTTTCATTGCGGGAAAGTCTCGGCGAGATTGCAAATCCGAAGAATCTGGATGCCAGCGTGGAGGAAGTATTCCAGCTCATGCTCGGCGCCAACTGCCGGCGACAGGATGGGGCGCTGGAGCCGGAACCGGATTGGGTGACGGCGGTGGTCGGGTTTGGCGGAGTTCTGAGCGGAGCCTGTTTGTTCCGGTCGGGCGGCGCAGCCGCGCGCCGGGTGGCGGCGCGGATGACGGGCATGGAGTTTTCCGATATCGACGATACGGTGAAGGACGGCATTGGAGAACTATGCAACATGCTGGCCGGGTCGTGGAAGTCGAAGGTGCCGGAGCTGGCTGCGCACTGCGGCCTTTCGGTGCCGGCGGTGATCACGGGGCACGATTACAAATTGCACGTGCAGGCCCCGGAGTTCCGTCTCCGGCACGTCTACGAGTTCGATGGAGTTCGCTTCGAAGTGACCATCCTCTGCGACGGGATTGTCTAGTTCTCTCCGGACCGCCGGCCGGTGCTGCAGAATGGCGCGGGGCCGGTGGCTCCCTCGCTGCCGTGGGACGCCTCCCCTGTCCGAATTTGCGCCTGCATTCTGATAGCCCTCCAATCTTCGTTCCCGCCGCACTGGTCCGGTTCGTGCAGGGGTCTTCCGCGCGGGAGGACCTGCCATGGACAGCGGCTATTACGCGGCGATGACCGGTCTGCTGGCGCGGATGCAGGCGTTGGACACGGCGGCCGAAAACCTGGCCAATGCCCAGACGCCGGGTTTCCGGGCCGAGCGGGAGTACTTCCGCGGCGTGATGCTGGATGAACCGGGAATGGCCTCGCAACTGGGGCAGACGGTGAACAATTACGGTCTGCTCGGTGGCGACCGGCTCAGCATGGGGCAGGGGCCGCTCCAGGACACCGGCAATCCGCTGGATCTGGCTGTCGAGGGGCAGGGATTCTTTGCCATCCAGACGAAGAATGGCGTGCGCTATACGCGCGATGGGGGCTTCCACCGCTCCCCGGCGGGGATGCTGGTGACGGCCGAGGACGAGCCGGTGCTTTCCGATGGGGGAAGGCCCATTCCGGTGCCGCCGGGCGAGGTCTCAGTGGGTGCAAGCGGGACGCTGTCGGTGGCCGGCGGCGTGGTGGCCACGGTGGGCGTGTTCACCTTTGCGCCGGGCACCAATCTTCAAGCCGAGGGAACCAATCGCTATGTTGCGCCCCAAGAGGCCAAGCCCATTGTCTCAAAAGACGCAGCCGTGCATCAGGGGGCGATCGAGTCGGCCAACCAGGATGCGGTCCAGGGAACGCTGGACCTGATGGTGATGCAGCGCCAGGCGGAGATGATGCAGAAGGCGCTGACGGTGTTCCACACCGAGTTCAACCAGTTTGCCACCGAGGAGCTGCCGAAAATCTAACCATGAGTTCACAGCTCACAATTCGTAGTTCACAGCGGTGTCTTGGAGGCGGAATTCCCGGCGCTATCGAGGAGTTCCTCGGTGTTCCGAACTGTGAACCGCGGACTATGAACTGAGAACGGGAGCGAAGCGAAATGATTCGAGCGTTGTATACAGCGGCCAGCGGCATGAGCGCGCAGCAGATGAACCTGGACACGATCGCCAACAACCTGGCCAACTCGTCGACCACGGGTTTTCGGCAGCTTCGCCTGCAGTTTCAGGACATGGTGTATCAGAACCTGGTAACGCCGGGCGCGGCGCAGAGCCAGTCGACGGTGAAAGCGGGCTTGCAGATCGGGCTGGGAACGCTCCCGGCGGCCACCGAGGTGATCAACACCCAGGGGTCGCTGAACGAGACCGACAACCCGCTCGATGTCGCCATCGAGGGATCGGGATTCTTCCAGGTGCAGCAGCCGGACGGGACCATCGCCTACACCCGCGCAGGGCAGTTCCAGTTGAACAGCCAGGGATCCATGGTCACCGCCAACGGCGATCCGCTGATCCCGACCATCACCATTCCGCCCAACGCGACAGCGGTGACGATCACGCAGTACGGGGTGGTCAACGCCACCTTGCCGGGTCAGCAGAACCCGTCGCAGCTGGGTCAGATTCAGCTGGCCAACTTTCCCAATCCCGGGGGTCTGGAAAACATGGGAGGTAACCTGCTGACGGCCACGCTGAGCTCGGGCGATTCGGTGCTGGGCAACCCCGGCGGGAGCGAAGGACTGGGCACACTGCAGCAGGGATATCTGGAGAACTCGAATGTGGACGTGGTGACGGAGTTCGTGCAGATGGTAATGGCGCAGAGGGCCTACGAGTCGAATTCGAAAGTGATCACTGCGGCGGATCAGATGTACCAGCAGGTTAATAACATGACGCATTCATGACGCAGGGACCAAGGGAACAAGGGAGCAGGGGAACAAAGGGGCTGCAGGCGGCGAACATGGAGAAGATTCGGATCGGGTTGGCATTAGCCCTGTCGGCAATTGTATGGGCGCCTACGGCGGGGGCCGAGGAAGGCAGGCCCAATGCGGCGCCGCTGGCGGTAGTCACGACCGTCGCACCGGAGTTGGCCGCCGGCGCGGTATTCAAGGAGATCGACGACCCCAACTCGGGGCAGCGGTGGCTTCTGGTCGAGGATCCGGGGCATCCCGGCGGGCCGGGGCGGCTGATTTCGTTGCGATCGGACGAAGCCAAAGCCAAACCGGGGAAGAATGCAGTCAGGGTTGCCAAAGCGAATCCGGTGATTCACGCCGGCGAGGCGGTTCAGGTGGAGGAGCACACGGGGGTGGTGGACGCGAGCTTGCAGGCGGTGGCGCTAAGTTCGGCGATTCCCGGAGAGATGCTGCGAGTGCGTCTGAGGATTGGCGGGCGGGTGGTGAAGGCACGCGCGCTCGCGGCCGGCCGGGCGGCGCTGGAGCCTGCGGGAGACAGGCCATGACCATGGTGGGGAGACGCGCGGTGGGTGCGACGCTGCTGCTGCTGTTCGCGTCCCTGTTTGTTTTCGGCGCGGGAAAAAAAGCGAAAACTCCGGAGACGGCCAGGGCCACGCCTCCAGAAGCTTCGCTGCGCGCCTACATCGAGAAGGTGCGGGCGCAGCAGGCGGCGGAGGTGCACACGCTGGGCTCGATCTGGAGTCCCAATGGGCAACTGGTGCGCCTGGGCACCGACGTCAAGGCCTTCCGGCTGCACGACGTGGTGATGATCGTGGTCACAGAGAGTTTGACCGCCTCGACCGACGGGCAGGTAAAGAACTCGCGGGCCTCGAACGCCAATTCGGGGCTGACGTCGCTGTTCGGGGCGTTGAAGTCGAGCAACGCGCTGCAAAACCTGGTGGGCGCAACCGCCGCTTCGGGCCTGAGCGCACAGGGACAAAGCACTACCGACACCAGTTTGATCACTACGTTCGGCGCCGAAGTGGTGGACGTGCTCCCCAACGGGATGCTGGTGGTGCAGGCCACGCGCCAGTTGACGTTCTCCCAGCAGACACAGTTGATCCGGCTGCGCGGCCTGGTGCGGCCGGAAGATGTGAGCGCGCAGAACCAGGTGATGTCGAACGCCATGACCGACCTGGAGCTGGAGGTGACGGGCAAGGGAATCGTGAACGATTCCACCTACCGGCAGAATCCGCTGGTGCGGTGGCTGGAGCGGGCGATCATCTTCTGAGGTCGCGTGCAGATTGGAATTCTGGCTGAAAGCTGATAGCTGAAGGCTGTTATTGGAGCAATGATGCGGCTGGCGCGGATGAGCGGTATAGCAACGGTAATGGCGGCAATGCTGATCTCCTCGGCGCCGGGTGAGAACGGGCCGGCCGAGAAGGCGCGGATAAAGGATGTCGCCTCCATCGAAGGAATTCGCGACAACCAGCTTGTGGGCTACGGGCTGGTGGTCGGACTGCGCGGAACCGGTGACAGCCAGCAGACGATCTTTCCGTATCAAACGCTGGTTTCTGCGCTGGAGCGGATGGGTATCACGGTGCCGCAATCGGGCGCCATCAGCGCGGCCAACATGCAGGTAAAGAACATGGCGGCGGTGTTCGTGGTGGCTACCATGCCGCCCTTCAGCCAGCCTGGGTACAAGTTGGATATCACGGCCTCGTCGGCGGGCGATGCGCGGTCGCTCGAGGGAGGGATCCTGCTGATGACGCCGCTCTACGGGCCCGACGGCCAGATTTACGCCCAGGCGCAGGGAGGGCTGGTGCTGGGAGGATACTCGGTGTCGGCGGCAGGCAATACCCAACGGGTGAATCACCCGACCACCGCGAGAATCCCCAACGGAGCTTTGGTGGAACGGGCGGTGCCATTCGACCTGAAGCAACTGCAGACCATCAGCGTAGTGCTGAACGATGCGGACTTCCACACCGCCGAGAGAATGGCAGCAGCCATCGACCAGACGCTTGGGGCCGAGCGGGCGCACGCCGTGGACAGCCGCCGGGTGGAGATCGCGCCGATTCAGGGGGAAGACCGCGCCGCATTGCTGGACAAGATTGAGGGTACCGAGATTGAAGTATGGCCGAGAGCGCGCGTGGTGGTGAATGAGCGCACGGGAACAGTGGTGATTGGCGGAACCGTGCGGCTGCAGCCGGTTTCGATCCTTCACGGAGGGCTTTCCGTGAATGTGATGTCGGTACCGATGGTTTCGCAGCCCAATCCGTTGTCCGGCGGAACCACCCAGGTGGTGCAACAGACGACGGTTGAGACACAGGATAAACCGGTCAACCGCATCGACCTGAAAGAAGGCGCTACAGTTGAGGATCTGGTACGGGAATTGCAACGAACAGGGGCAACGGCACGCGATGTAATCAGCGTGCTGCAGGCCATGAAGGAAGCCGGGGCTCTCGAAGCGGACCTTGAGGTGTTGTAAAGGCAGGGAGCAGGGAACAGGAAGCAGGGAGCAGAGAACGGGGAGTAGGGAACAGAGAGCGGAGTCACGGAGATGGCATGGAAATGCGAGCAGCTGCAATGAGTGCAATGGCAAGGACGGCAGATCAAGGCACGGCGCAGCCCTCGCCACGCCTGATTTCCGCCGCTCACGAGTTCGAAGGACAGATGCTGAAGGAGTTGCTGAAGCCGATGACGGAGTCCGATGGGCTGGGCGGATCGGACCCCAGCTCGAACATCCTTGGGGAGTTTGGCTCCGAAGCTCTGGGCAAGGCGCTGAGTGAGCAGGGCGGGTTCGGGATTGCAAAGCAGATCCTCGGGCAGCTCTCCCGTTCCGGTAACCGATCCGATACGGAATCGGTAACCAGAAATGGACACCTTAATACCAGCATGAGCCGCCTTAAATGACTAAGGTGATTGGAGACAGAGCCGATAAGAACGGCGAGGAGCAGGTTGAATGGATATTCGCAGCGGGTTGGATGGGTTGAAATCGCTCTTGGGAGTTACACCGGCTACGCAATCCGGCGCGCAACCGGTACGTAACGGCAGCACGGCAAAGGAGACGAACGCCGAAACCTCCGACCGGGCCACCCTAAGCAGCGCGGGCAGCGAAGTGGCGCAGTCGGCTGCCGACAGCGGCGTCAACATGGACAAGGTAGCGTCGATCCAGGCTGCGCTGGCGGCGGGCACGTACAGCGTTCCGGCCTCCGCGGTGGCGTCCCGAATGGTCGATGCGATGCTGACGGCGGGCTAGTAATGCCGTCTGCCGGGAACCAGGATATCTGAGAATCGAATCATGCAGGCAATCACCCAAATCCGGGTCGCACCGGAGTTGAAGCAAATCATCGCCGAAGCGTCGCGGGCGCTAGCGTATCTCAATGCGGACCGGCTGGAGGAACTTGCCGGCTGCTGCCAGGCGCTGAACCGCGATCTGCCGCCGGGGAAGGAACTTGCGCGGCAGGCGGCGGAAGCGCGAGCCGATATGGCCATCTTTGGGCATGTCCTCGAAGCGACGCGCGCCAACCTGAATGTGATGCGGCGGTTGCGCGACCTGCGCCTGAGTATGGCCGAATATGGGGAGCCAAAGGGAGCGCGCGGCTGGAACGGAGGCGTCGATGGGAACCATTAGCTCCGCCTTCAGCATCATTTCCGGCGCTCTCGACGCGGATCAGAGCGGGTTGAGCATCGTTGCCGGCAATGTGGCCAACGCCAGCACGCCCGGTTACACCGAAGAGCAGCCCAACTGGGCCGAGAACACGCCGGTCACCATCAATGGGGTCAGCTACGGAACCGGCGTGACCGAGACCGGCGCAACCTCAGTGCGGGACCGGGTGCTGGAACAGCGGCTCGACCAGCAGCAACAACTGGCTTCGGCTTCGACGTCAAGGCTGGCGGCGCTGGATACGCTTCAGACGCTGTTCACGCCGGACTCGGGATCGTCCAGTTCGACGGCGGGCGATATCGGCAATGACATCACCAGTTTTTTCGATTCCTTTTCTTCTCTTGAGGCCAATCCGAGCGACAATGCACTGCGGCAGCAGGTGCTTTCCTCGGCCGCCACCCTGGCCGGCGACATCTCCAACGCGGCATCCAGCCTGAACCAGCAGCGTTCGGCGCTGGATCAGGAGGCAGGCGGCGTGGCCACGCAGGTGAACGCGCTTACCACGTCGCTTGCGCAATTGAACCAGCAAATCCAGTCCACCTCGCCCGATGCAGACGCCGGCACCCTGGAGGATCAGAGGCAGCAGGATCTGAGCCAGCTTTCGCAGTTGATCGGCATCAACCAGATCACAACCGAGAACAACGGGCTGACCATCACCACCACTGCGGGGCAGACACTGGTCTCGGAAGGGACGAGCACGGCGCTCACTACCGGCACGGTGAACGGCGTCACCGACTTTTTTGTCGGCGGGACCGATGTGACTTCGCAACTCGCGAGTGGCGGCGGATCGCTCGGCGGCTATCTTACGGCGCGCGACCAGGACATTCCCACGACGCTCAACGCACTCGATCAGCTGGCCTATGGCATTTCCACCCAAGTCAATCAGCAGAACTCGGCCGGCTCAGACCTCAACGGCAGCCCGGGAGGAAACATCTTCTACCAGCCTACCCAGACCACGGGCAGTGCTTTGGAAATGAGCGTCGTGATGACCGACCCCAGCGGCATTGCGGCGGCAGCATCGGGGACGGGCTCGGGCGACGACTCCAATGCGATTGCACTGTCGAACCTGGGCAATCAGGCAACCATCCGTTCGGCTACTACGCAATTCAGCGTGACGCAGAATCTCGATTCCAGCGACGCGTCGGCGACCGGAAGCATCGAACTCTACGATTCCCTGGGAAACACCTATACGGCGGCAATCACTTATACCAATGAAGGCGGCAACAACTGGGGCTATTCCATTTCTCTGCCGGAGACGCTGAATGCGGACTCCTCCGTTGCCGGCCAGGTCGGCTACACCTTCGGCAGCGGGGAGACCGTCGATCCATCGACCAATTTGACGATCACCGGCACTACGGCATTGGGGGGTACGGCCACCATCGTGGCGCCGATATTTGCCGCCGGCGAGCCGTTGGGCAGCGCGGGACCGCCGGGTACCGGCTACGTTGGGGCGCTCGAGTCTGCACTGTCCGCGAAAGGGATCACCAGCGTCAACGTCAGCAGCAACAACGGCGTTTTGACCATCTCCGGCGCTACCTCAACGAGTGGAAACGTGGTTGCCGATGCGGAGGCGGCCAACTCCACTGGAACCCTCCAGTTCAACGCAGCCGGTAGTTTGGTCAGCCCGGGAGCAGACATCGGCGGAATTAGCTTTTCCGGCCTCAGCGATGGCGCCGCCCCGCTGAGCCTTACCTGGAATCTCTACGGAACCAACGGCGCCGCAAACATTGCCCAGTCCGCTTCCGCCTCTGCGCAGACCGCCCAGAGCCAGAACGGTTACGCCACGGCCGACTCACCGGAGGAGTTCTTCTCGAACTTCGTTTCGACGCTTGGCTCCACGGTGAGCCAGGTGCAAACGGAAAACACGGCCCAGAATGCATCCGTATCGCAATTGCAGACGCAGAACAACGCGCTCTCTGAGGTGAACCTGAACGACGAAGCCTCGGCCATGACCACTCTCGAGCGCAGCTACCAGGCCGCTTCGCAAGTGTTCTCAATGCTCAATACCATCCTGGCGGCGGCGCTCAACCTGGGCGAACAGTCGACAGTGTCATAACCCTTCTTCCTCAGAGGAAACGGAGACGGCGCCATGCGAGTCGATCCCAGCTACACCAGCAACCTTGTGGGCGCGCTCGACCAGGCGCAGTCGAACTCCCAGCAGCTTTCGTCCGAGCTGTCGAGCGGCGTGAGCGTCACTTCGCTCGGTTCGAACCCGGTGGCCGCGGGGGAGAACGTGCTGCTGCTCAACCAGATCCAGCAGGACGACTCGTTTACCCAATCGTCCAGCCTGGTGACCGGGCAGTTGCAGGTGGCGGATTCGGCGCTGGGGCAAGTGGTGACGCAACTCACTCAGGCTATATCGCTGGCCACCAGCGCCAACAACGGCACCATGAACGCGAGCGATGATCGATCGATTGCCAGCCAGCTTTCCGGCATTCAAGCGGAAGTGCTTTCTCTCGCCAACTCGAACTACCAGGGCCAGTACATTTTTGCCGGGACCAGCCAGTCCGGTGCGCCATTCACGCTGTCAACGGCTACCTCGCCGGCCACGGTCACTTATAACGGCGACCAGGATGTCAATTACCTGGAGACGCCCAACGGCCAGAGCATCCAATTGAATGTTCCAGGGAATCAGATCTTCTCCGCCGCGGGTGAAAATAACGTTTTTGCCGCCCTCAACAGCCTGATTGCCGACTACTCCTCAGGCACGGTCAACACGGCGCAAGCGGTGAACGATACGACTGCCCTTGGAACCGCCTTGAACTACGTTTCCCAGCAGCGGGTCACCATCGACAATTCCATCACCCAGCTAACCGCCGCCTCCAACGCCGTCAGCAGCGAGCAGACGCAATTGACTGCGGCGCAGACCAACCTGATGCAGGCCGACGTGGCCCAGGTTTCCACGCAATTGTCGCTCTCTGAGACTCAGCAGACCGCACTTGAAGATGTGATCGCGCAAATCGGATCCGACAGTCTGTTCAACAAGCTTCCGATCGGCGGATGATCGCCAATCTGGCGCAGGGGTGTGTTCCCCAGTGCTGCCGGTCCCGGTATACTGGAGCCACAGGACTCATTTGTGTTGGAACCGGTCCGCTTTGTCTGGAACGCGACGCGTGGGTCGCGGCTGATGCCGTGGCGCAGCAAGTATTTGCGGTGGCGGGTGGAAACCTACTCCGGGCAATGGGCCGGGACGCTGTCGATCCGCGAAGTGCTTGGGTTCTTCTGGAATTCGCGCTGGGAGCTGCTAAGCTTCCTCCGATGGACCGGGCAAGTTCAACGGGAGGCGCGGCGCAAGTCCTGAGCTTCCGGCGCTGTCTGGGCGGGATGGGGAAGGGCTGGTAACCCAATGGGAAAGTTGATTTGGACGCGGCGGGATTGGATTAAAGCCTCGTTTGCAGCCGGAGCGGCGGGGGCTATGCCGCGATGGGCAAGCGCATTCGACAAAACGGGCTCTCGCCTCAACTTCACCGGCACTGACTCGCTGCGCTCCCACGCCGAAGCACGCGGGTTGCTGTTTGGCTGCGCCGTGGATCCCTCATTACTGGACATGGACGGCATTGCCGCCGGAAAAAGCACCGACCCGTATACGACATTGATTGCCGGCCAGGCAAACATCGTGGTGGCGGAGAACTCCATGAAGTGGGGTCCGCTGCGACCCACTCCGGATACCTACGACTTTACCCAGGCCGATCGCCTGGTGCGCTTTGCCGCCCTCGCCGGACAGCGCGTTCGCGGCCACAATCTCTGCTGGCACCAGCAGTTGCCCTCATGGTTCCAGACCACGGCCACAAGCGACAATGCACGCAAACTGCTCACCGATCATATTCAGACGGTTGCCGGCCGTTACCGCGGAAAAATCCATAGCTGGGACGTGGTGAACGAAGCTGTCGAACTCAAGGACGGGCGTGCCGACGGATTGCGCAATTCGCCATGGCTGGGCCTCATCGGGCCTGAATACATCGAGCTGGCCTTCAAGACCGCGGCCGAGGCGGACCCCGCGGCCAAGCTTACCTATAACGATTACGGCATTGAACTCGACACCGACGACAACGCCCTGAAGCGCGGCCAGGTGCTGATGCTGGTGCGCCGGCTCAAGGCGCGCAACATTCCCATCCATGCCGTGGGGTTGCAGAGTCATTTGCAGGCAACGGGACCGCTGCCGGGAGAGGGTCTGCGGATTTTCATCCGCGAGATGAAGACATTAGGGCTCGAAGTCTACGTGACCGAAATGGATGTGAACACGCGCGGAGTGGATGGTGGGCTCGAGGCGCAGGACCAGGCCGTCGCACAAGTGTATGGCAGCTACCTGTGCCTTGTGCTGGAGGAACCGAATGCTTCGGTGGCGCTGACCTGGGGCATTTCCGACGCGCATACGTGGTTGAATGCGAGCCACGGGGACTGGGCAAAGCGCTCAGATGGCGCCGAGCAGAGGCCATTGCCGTTCGACCCAGACCTTCAACCCACGCCGGCTTTTCTGGCGGCGCGACAGGCCCTCGATGCGGCGCGCCCCCTGGCGCAGGCTTCCGGGGCGGATAAGCAGGACCAACTAGACCCCGCGCTCCTGTACCAGCCGTTTCGGGTGCCGGGCAGTCCGAACGGACAGAAGCTTTCCCAGGCACCCGTTTCTCCGGATGAGAACGTGCTTACGCCGAGGCAGCCATAGAGGATCATTCTCCTCTCAGCGATGCCATTGGATCGATGGATGCGGCGCGCACGGCCGGAAGCGCAGATGCCGCCAGCGCCAGCGCCAGCACACCGAGCGCGGCTGCCGTCAGCACCAGCGGATCGAAAGGGCTCACGCCGAAAAGCAGCGAACGAAGCAGGCCGGATGCCGCCGCGGCCCCACCCAATCCGATCAGGCAACCGATCAAGCCCAGTTTGGCGCCGGATAGGAGCACCAGCTGAATGATTGCGCCGCGTTGCGAGCCCAGCGCCATGCGAATCGCCATCTCCTGCACCCGCGAAGCCACGCTGAACGCGATCACGCTGTAAATGCCCAGCACCGCCAACAGGACCGCTGCTGCGGCAAAGCTGCCGATAAGCAGGGTGCTGAACCGCCGCGACGCCTCGCTGGATGAGACGGCCTGCTCCATGGTCTCCACCTGCGTGAGCGGCAACAGCGGATCAAGGGAACGCACCACCGTGCGAAGCGAATTCTCCATTTGTTCCGGCGGCAGCGCGGAGCGAAGCACAATGTACCCCCCGTTGCCGTCCAGGTCTGTCGGCGAAACCAGGGATCCCGCATCGTCCAGCCCCTGCGGTTCGGGTTCGTAATACTGCTCGGTCGATGGCTGGTCCGGAGAGTTCAGCTTCACGTCCGCCACTTCGCCAACTACCGTCATCCACGGCGTCTGCATCTCCGGAGTGCCGATTCGAAGCCGCTTGCCGATGGGATCCTGCCCCGCCCAGTAGTGTTGCGCGAACTTGTGATTCACGATGACGACAAGTTGCGATCCATTCCGGTCATCTGGAGTGAAGAACCTGCCCTTCAGCAGTGGAACTCCCAGCGACTGAAATGCATTTCCCAGCACCTCCGACACCGTGGCCAGGTTCATGTCCGCGCCTTTGGGCGCGGCATAGCCGTCAACAACAAACGTCTGGTTATTGTTTGCGCCGTTGGCCGGCAGCTGACTGATAATGCCCGCCGCCGTTACGCCGGGCAGCGCATTCAGCCGGAACAGCAGCTCACGGTTGAACTCGTCAATCCGGTCCTGTTTCGCGTATTGCGTCTGCGGCAACGCGTAGTTTGCGGTAGTGACGCGATCCGGCTGAAAGCCAAGGTTCACATCGCGCATCTTGTCGAAGCTGCGCAGCAGCAGGCCCGAGGCCGTCAACAGCACCAGCGCAATGGCGATCTCTGCAACAACGAGTGCCGATCGCAGCCGCGCAGTACCTCCGCCCTCCGAGCCCGAGCGCCCGCCTTCTTTTAGGTTCGCGTTCACATTGGTTCGCAACGCGGCAAATGCCGGCGCCAGCCCGCACAACAATCCGGTAAGGATTCCCAAAGCCAGCGCAAAACCCACCACGTACCAGTTCAGCCCGATCTCGTTCACGCGCGGCAGCGTTTCCGGCAACACGCTCATGAGCGCCTCCAGCGCGATCGCCGCCAGAATCAGCCCCAGTATGCCGCCGCTCACGCTCAGCACCAGGCTCTCCATGATGGCCTGCCGCAAAAGTTCCGCCGCCCGAGCGCCCAGGGCCAGCCGCACGGCCATCTCTCGTTGCCTCCGGATGGCGCGGACCAGCATGAGTCCGGCCAGGTTGACGCATGCAATAAGGAGCACCACCGTCACCGCCAGAAACAGGATCCGTAGCATCGGCCGCGCTTGCGCTACTGTGTCCTCCTGGAGCGGCCTAACCTGCGCGGTGATGCGAATGCTGGCGATCATCGCCGGGTAGCCGCGCATGATCTCCTGCGCCACCACCTCGGCATCGGCCTGCGCCTGCTGTGGGCTCCAGCCCGGCTTCAGCCGTCCCACCATGCTGTAGCTCCAGTTGGCTGCAGCCGGGGGCGTCAGTTCCTCCGGCCGATAGCTCATCGGTACCCACATCTCCACACGGTTCAATTGCCCTGTCACCAGCGGAAACTCGAATCCCTTCGGCATCACCCCGATGATGATGTACGGCTTGCGATCCAGAAGGATCTTGGTGCCCACCACCTTGAAGTCGCGATGAAATCGCTCCACCCAGCTCCCGTAGCTCAAAACGGCAAGTAGCTGGTTGTGATCCACCTCGTCCTGATTGAATATGCGCCCAAGCTGCGGCTGCACCCCGAGCGCCTGAAATACTCCCGCGGTCAATCGTGCAGCATTCACCTGCGCCGGCTCGCCGTTGCCCGACAATTCGTATTGCGCGAATTCGTATCCGCCCAGCGCGCTGAACCCGTGCGTCTCGCGCGTGTAGGCCTTGATGTCCGGCACCGTAACGCTCAAAAAGTCGACCTTGGTGCCCTCCAGATGATCCCCAATCACCATCAGCCTTTCCGCATCCGGGAAGGGAAGAGGGCGCAGCAGCACCGCCTCCACAACCGAGAAAATTGCCGTGGTGGCGCCAATGCCGAAGGCCAGCATCAGCACCGCCGTTATGGAGAAGCCGGGAGCCTTCCCGAGCTGGCGGATCGCAAACTTCAGGTCGGAGACGATTTTCGCCATCTGGAACCCTCGTTTTGAAAGTAAGTCTAATGACCTTTTAGCACGCAGACTAACATAGACTTAGCCAGCTTGATCTTTAGTTACCGAATCCAGCACCCCCCCTTGAAGCCAAAGCGGAAATCGCCGCGACGCCGTTATGATCAAGATGTGTTCTCAGGCTGCCTGAAAATCTCCTCCATTTTCCTGTTGGTTTCCTCGTGCGCAGTCGCCGCAGCCGGCTTCGCCCAACCGCCCGCGTCCGCCCCGTCGCAGACTGTGCAATCCTCACCGTCTCCTGGCTCCGAGCAGCCTCCCGCGGAGCAGCAGATTCCCCCGCCTGAGCCGCCCCGGCCGATGCCCGGCTCGCCCAACCAACCCACCCTTCGCGTCACCACCCGCGAAGTCCTCGTCCCCACGCTCGTCGAAAAGCACGATGGCGGAATCCTGTACGGCCTCAAGTCCGGCGATTTCGTGCTGGAAGACAACGGCATTCCGCAGAAGGTCCGGGCTCAGGAAGAGTTGGATACCGCTCCCGTCTCGCTGGTGGTCGCTGTGGAACAAGGCGGCGCCAGCGCGCTCGAGTTCGACAAGTTCACCAAGCTCGGCCCCCTGCTCGATCTCTTCCTCTCCGATCCGCGCAGCCAGGCCGCATTGGTTGAATTTGACTCCGAACCCCACCTCACCCACGATTTCACCCGCTCGGAAGAGGATCTGACGAAAGACCTCCACCAGCTTCAACCGGGCGACGGCGGGGACGCAATCCTCGATACCGTCAGCTACGCCGTCGACCTGCTCGAAACCGAGCCCAAGCAGAACCGTCGCGTCCTGCTGCTCATCAGCCAGGCCCGCGATCACGGCAGCAAGCACACCAAAATCGAGCACTTAATCAAGAAAATCGGCGAGTCCGACGTCCTCGTCCTCACCGTCGAGTTCTCTCCCATCATGGCTGAGTTTACTCACGACCTCAAAGACAGCGGCGACAACCGCACCTTGAACCCGATCTCAGCGCTGGTCGCCCTCATTCAGGCGTTTCGCAAAAACATTACCAAAGAGGTCGCCCTGATGAGCGGCGGCGAATACACCACCTTCATCACCGACAAAAAATTCGAGCAGCGCGTCCTGACCGCGGCCCGCGATGCCCGCAATCGCTACCTGCTCACCTTCAGTCCCGCGGATCCCACGCCCGGCCTGCACACCATCCGAGTGCACCTGGCCCAGGATTACAGCGCCCGCATCGTCGCCCGCGCCAACTACTGGATCGGCGAAGAGGAGCCCGATGGCGCCGCGCAATAAAGTCCCGCCGGAGGTCGATTTGGACTACTCTCCCATCAATTTCATCGAAAAGCTTACCAGGCTTGCAGAACAATGGCAGCCGCGCGTCATCGCCGAGCTGAATGATTATCAGTTCAAGCTGGTCCGCATCCAAGGCGACTTTGTCTGGCACCATCACCAGGACACCGATGAGGCGTTCCTGGTGCTGGATGGGGTTCTCCGCATCGACTTCCGTGACGGCGCCGCAACCGTCCGCGCCGGCGAGATGTTTATCGTGCCCAAAGGTGCGGAACACAAGCCCTTCGCCGCCGGCGAGGTGAAACTCCTTTTGATTGAGCCTCGCGGAGTGCGCAACACCGGCGAGCAGGGCGGGGAACGCACCACCCCGAATGACATCTGGATCTGAACCCGTGCTACTCCTCCGTTTCGGAACTAGCTGACTTCTCAGGTTCTTCAAGTACAACCCATCGGCCCGCGAAAGTTCCCCCTTGCGCCCGTTCATGTTAATCTCAATTCAGACACTTGAGAGTGGACTTGAGAAAGCAAGAGGAGCAACACACGCCGTGCTGGCGACCGAAAAAAAAACTGACCTGATTCAACGCTTCCGCACCCACGATTCGGACACGGGTTCCCCCGAGGTCCAGATTGCGATTCTGAGTACGCGGATTGGCGAGTTGACCGAGCATTTCAAGACGCACAAGAAAGATCACGCCTCCCGGCGTGGCCTGCTCATGCTCGTCAGCAAACGCCGCCGCCTGCTGGATTACCTCAAAACGCACGATGCCGACCGCTACCGCGACGTCATCGGCAAACTGGGTATCCGCAAGTAATCGTTCACCCGGAAAGCTCATCTTTGAATCGGAAGCGCCCAGACCGAAGGTTGGTCAAGGCCCCTGTCGTATATGGTACCGGGGGCCATGGTGCATCTGGCGAACCCCGTTGGCAGCCAGGGCCCACGCCAGACTGTGGCCTGTCCGCGCCTTCCCCGGCAGCGGCGACCGCGCCGCGGAGGTCCGTACCGAATTGGCCGCATCCGGCAGCGTGTGCCGCGACCGCAGCATACGGAGCACCTCCGCACCCAAGTTTCCCAAGCGAAAAAAAGAAAAGAGGACACTATGTCTACCAAGCATGAAGTCGCCATTGAGTTGGCTGGCGGCAAGCGCCTGACCATTGAAACAGGGCGCATGGCCAAGCAGGCCTCGGGCGCTGCCCTGATCACCCTGGGCGAAACCGTCGTCCTGGCCACCGCCGTTGCATCGCCCGACCCGCGCGAGGGCATCGACTTCTTCCCCCTCACCGTCGACTACCGCGAGTACACCTACGCCGGCGGCCGCATCCCCGGAGGCTTCATCAAGCGCGAAGGCCGTCCCAGCGAAAAGGAAATCCTTACCTCGCGCCAGATCGACCGTCCCATCCGCCCGCTCTTCCCCGACGGCTTCCGCAACGAGACCCAGGTCATCGCGCTGGTATTCTCCGCCGACAAGGAAAACGACCCCGACGTAGTTGCCATCAACGCCGCTGCCACCGCGCTCGCGCTGTCTGACGTTCCTTTCAGCGCCACCATCGGCGCTGTGCGCGTCGGCCGCGTAAACGGCGAGTTCATCATCAATCCCACCTACGCGGAGCGCCAGGAAACCACGCTCAACATCATGGTCGTCGGCCATAAAGACGGCATCGTCATGATCGAGGCTGGCGCCAAGCAGGAGACGGAAGACGTTATCATCAGCGCCATTGAGTTCGCGCACGTCGAGATCAAGAAGATCGTCGCCGCCATCGAGGAACTCGTTTCCAAAGCGGGCAAGCCCAAGCGTGCGTTTACCGCGCCCGAGCACGACGAAGCCTACTACAACGGCCTCTCGGCGAAGATCGGCGATCGGCTCAAGGACGCGCTCGACACCAAGACCCACGGCAAAACCGAAAGCTACGCGCTCCTCAAGCAGATCAAGGACGAACTCGCAGCCGAGCTTCCCGCCGACGACCCCGCCGCAAAAAAGAAGCTCGCCACCTATTACGAACTTCTCCGCGAGCGCACCTTCCGCGAGCAGGTAACCAGGGAGCACATCCGCCCCGACCGCCGCGCCTTCGACGAGATTCGTCCCATCACCATTGAGACCGGCGTCCTGCCCCGCACTCACGGCTCGGCGCTGTTCACCCGCGGCGAAACCCAGGCCTTGGTTACGGCCACACTGGGCACCATGGACGACGCCCAGCGCATGGAAAGCTACGAGGGCGAGAAAAAGAAGCCCTTCATGCTCCACTATAACTTTCCCCCGTTCAGCGTTGGTGAAACAGGACGTATGACCGGCGTCGGCCGCCGCGAAGTGGGCCACGGCGCTCTCGCCGAGCGCGCCATCTCCGCCGTTTTGCCATCGTTCGAGGAGTCTCTTTACTCCATCCGCATCGTCTCTGACATTCTGGAGTCCAACGGTTCCTCGTCCATGGCCACCGTCTGCGGCGCTTCCCTCGCCCTCTTTGACGCCGGCGTCGCCATTAAGAGCGCCGTCGCCGGAATCGCCATGGGCCTGGTCAAGGAAGGCGACGATTACGCCATCCTCACTGATATCGCCGGCGCCGAAGACCACTACGGCGACATGGATTTCAAGGTGGCTGGAACCCGCGACGGCATCACTGCCCTCCAGATGGACATCAAGATCGGCGGCCTTTCCCGCCAGATCCTCGAGCAGGCCATGGATCAGGCCCGTCGCGGCCGTTTCTTCCTGCTGGACAAGATGGAGGCCGTACTCGCCCAGCCGCGCAGCGAGCGTTCCAAGTACGCTCCGCGCATTGAGACCGTGATGATTCCCACCGACAAGATTCGCGACCTGATCGGCAAGGGTGGCGCCACCATCCGCGGCATCGTGGAGCAGACCGGCGCCAAGATCGATGTCGACGATACCGGCCGCGTTTCTGTGGCTTCGGCGGATGCCGAAGGGCTCAAGAAGGCTCTTGCCATGATCAGCGACATCACCGCCGTACCCGAACTCGGCAAGGTCTATCTGGGCAAGGTTGTTCGCCTCGCTGAATTCGGCGCATTCGTCGAGCTCTTCCCCGGCACCGACGGCCTCCTGCACATCTCTGAGATTGCCGAGCATCGCGTGAAGGAAGTAAAGGACGAGCTGCGCGAAGGCGACCAGGTCATGGTCAAGGTGCTCGCCATCGAGGGCAACCGCATCAAGCTCAGCCGCAAGGCCCTCATCAGGGAGCAGAAGGCCAAGCTGGCGCAGCAGCAGGAATCCGCACCGGCCGCTGAAGGGGAGGAAGAGACGCCATCGCAACCGCCGCGGGCGCCTCAGCCGCAGGCTCCGCGCCCTCCGCGCCATGAGTTTGACGAGCGTCAGCCGCATTCCAACCAGAGCACCATCCTCATCGAGGGCGGCGACGACTTCGAGGAGGGGACTGAGGAGTTAGACGAAGAGAACGAGCCCAACTTCAACCGCGCTGACGGTGCCCCCGTTGCGGCCGCGCCCAGCGGCGGAGACCGTCCCCAGGGTGGAAGCGTAAACAACAACCGCCGTCGTCGCCGCCGTCGTCCAGGTGGCAGCGGTGGCGGCGGTGGCCGCGGACCAGGCGGCGGTGGCCATTGATTCCGATCCCATCGGATTCCAAAATGCTGAAGGCCCGGAACTTGCGTCCGGGCCTTCAGCTTTTTACAGAGCATGCTGTATTCCCAGACATTGTGGCCTGAACTGTTCTCCTCAGGGCCCTACGACACAGGCACGTTGCGGGTTTGTGTTGTCGATTGCGCCGCGCGCGCGGGCCGCTCCGGTTCCACTATCACCACAGGTGGCGCCGCGTTGCGCTTGTAGTCGTACATCCGCAAGTCAGCCTTGATGAACAGTTGTTCCAGGTCTTCGGCGTCATCCGGGAAAACCGCCACTCCCATGCTCGCCTCAACCTTCACCAGCCGATCCTTCAGCCGCAACGGTTCCTTCAGCAGTTCCAGCAGGGAATTCCCCACATGCTTGGCTTCGGTCATGCTCGTCGGCCCTTCCAGTATCACCGCAAATTCGTCGCCGCCCGTCCTCGCTACCGTGTCAGAACGCCGTATACGCCCCTCGAACAGGTGCGCCACAGCCTGCAGCAACAAGTCCCCAAAATGATGCCCTTGCGTATCGTTCACCTGCTTGAACCGGTCCAGGTCCAGCACCAGCAGCGCCGCCCTCGTGCCTGTCCGCCGAGCCCGCTCCAGCGCCAGGGTCAGCCGGTCCTGGAACAGCCGGCGATTGGGCAGGCCGGTCAACGCGTCATGCAGCGCCAGGTGCTTGTTGTGCGCAATCTGGTCCTCCAGCAGGATCAAAATCATGCCCACCGCAACCACGTACTTGGGCAGGTTCCAGACCTCGCTCTCCAGGTGCAGGTTGGGGAACCACGCCTGGGTGATGGGCGCCACAGTAAACACGTTGGCCCACAGCAGAAATCCGCTGATGGTGATAAACGCCCCTGCCGTCGCTCTCTTGTACAGGTACAAGAAGTGGATCGCGGCTCCGATATAAACCGTAAACAAAATCCCGTTCAGGGCCAGGTCGCCGCCCCCCACACGCCCTTCCACATACAGCAGGTACGCCGCCAGCCCACAATGCAGCAACACAGCCACCCAGCGCAGCCGATGACTGAACTTTCTGGCACTGAGCAACATCACGGCAATCGGCCCGGCTGCAAATGTCAGAGCTGCCGGGCGCAACAGCCATTGCAGCGAATCGAAACTGAGTGCAACGGCGTTAAATGTGTAAGCCGCGAGCAGAACCACCAGCATCGCCCGGCTCGAGTTTTCTGTGCGATAGGGGACGGCCGCGCGCATGAACAGGACGCCGGCCCAGATCAGCACCAACAGTCCCGCCAGTCCTGCCGCGTTGCCTGCCCACCCCGGTAACGTCGCAAACATGAACGCCCCGAAATGCGCCACAATCAACAGCCAGGCCGTGAGCCAGTGGCGCGAGACCGGGGTGTGGCTATCGCGCGCAACAGAGGCAAACGCTCCCGCAAGGAGTCCGAAGGCAATCAGATCTGGGAGCTTACTCCAATCCAACGCAGACCACCTCTTTTTGACCTTTTTGTCGCGCTTCCCCGGTCAAATCCAATACCGTCATAGACGATTATAGGAGCGCCTTGGTCGTATCTAACTCCTCCTTTAGTCCCTCGGCAATATGACGGAAGTGGTAGAGATGACGCCCCCGTAATTTATCAGATGCTCGTCCCATTTTGGTCGCCCACGCGGCTCGTTCACCGATACACTGACCTAAATGGCTGCCAGTCTTTACATTGTGGTCGAAGGTGAGGACCCCGAGTTCGATATCTTCGTCAATGGCCACTCCTTGGCCCGAAACGAGGATGCCCTCGAGCGCCTGGCCGACCGCCTGAAAGTGAAGCCGCTCCTCGAGTTTTTCTCCGCCGACGAGAATTCCATGGCCCTCCTTCTCGAACAAGGCGCCGGCGATCCGGAATGGGCCAGCCATCTTCCCCGTCCACAATGGTTTTCCCCAGCCGACGGCCTCGTTTCCGTTTGCGCGCTGATTGATTTCCTGCTCAAAAATCAGGCCGCCTTCGGCTCTGAAACCGCCCAGGTCCTCTCCGAGTTGCGCGAATACGAGTGCGTCCTCAGAAAAACCGCCAGGCACAACCTGCGCTGGCATCTGGCCGTCTCCTGGCGCTGAAAAAGCAGCCACTAGCCGACTGCCTGTAACTCGTAGCCAGTAGCTCCGGTTCAGCAGATACAAGCTACGGGCTACAGGCTACAAGCTGCCTTTACGCCATCGCCTCTTCCGCCACCCCCGCCGGCACCTGGCTCACCCGCGCAATCCTCGCTCCCACCCCGCGCAGCTTCTGCTCAATCCGCTCGTAGCCGCGGTCGATGTGATACACGCGATCCAGCACCGTCTGCCCATCCGCCACTAAAGCCGCCAGCACCAGGCTGGCTGAGGCGCGCAAATCCGAGCACATCACGCTCGCCGCCGACAGCTTCGCCCGCCCTTGCACCGTCGCCGTTCGCCCGTCCACCTTGATCTGCGCCCCCATCCTCACCAGTTCCTGTACGTGCATGAAACGGTTCTCGAAGATGTTTTCCTCGAAAACGCTCGCTCCCTCGGCCTGCGTGGCCAGCGCCATGTATTGCGCCTGCATATCGGTGGGGAATCCCGGATACTCCTCGGTGGAAATATCGGCCGCGCGCAACTTCCCGTGGCAGCGCACGCGCACCGCATCGCGTCCCAGAAGATCCACACGCACGCCTGTCTCCTGCAATTTGCCGAGCAACGCGCCCAGGTGTTCGGTGTTGCAGCCGGCCACGATCAGGTCGCCCCCCGTGATCGCTCCGGCAATCAGAAACGTCCCAGCTTCAATTCTGTCAGGATTGATCCGATGCGTCGCCCCACGCAAGCTGCTTACACCCTGTACGCGGATGGTCGCCGTTCCCGCGCCCTCGATCTTCGCGCCCATCGCCGTCAGCAGCGCCGCCAGGTCCGTCACCTCCGGCTCCCGCGCGCAATTCTCCATCAGCGTCTCGCCCTCGGCCAGCGCAGCCGCCATCAGCAGGTCCTCTGTGCCCGTCACCGTGATCTTGTCAAAGACGATATGCGCGCCCTTCATCCGTTCCGCCCGCGCCACCAGGTACCCGTGTTCCTGCTCGATCTTGGCGCCCATCTTCTCCAGGCCCTTGATGTGCAGGTCGATGGGCCGCCCGCCGATCGCGCACCCTCCCGGCATAGCCACCCGCGCCACGCCAAACCGCGCCACCAGCGGCCCCAGCACTAGCGAACTCGCCCGCATCGTCTTCACAATTTCGTACTTGGCCACCGGCTCCGGCAAACTGGCGCAATTGATCCTGGTCCGCCGCGTAGTCCCGTCGTCCCACAGTTCCACCTCCGCGCCCATCGCCGCCAGCAGCTTCCGCTCGGTATCGATGTCGCGCACCTGGGGAATGTTCTCGAGCACCACGTCCCCGGTGGTCAGAATGGCCGCGGCCATGCATGGGAGCGCAGAGTTCTTCGCTCCCGACACGTGAATCGTGCCCATCAGCGGCCATCCACCTGTTACCAGAAACTTATCCAATCAATTCACTCCTAAAAACGACACCGTCATCCTGAGCGCAGCGAAGAACCTGCATTTGCTTTTGCATTTGTCTTTGCTGTTGCACTTGCTTTTCTCTCTGTCATTCCCCGCGGGAATCTGCTGTTCTCCAATCCCTGACTGCTGTCTCACCCCAGCAGCCCATCCACAAACGCCTCCGCTGAAAATTCCAGCAGGTCCGTCATCTTTTCGCCCACGCCCACAAACCGCACCGGCAAATTCAGCTCCCGCGCAATCGCCACCGCGATCCCGCCCTTTGCTGTCCCGTCCAGCTTGGTAAGCACAATGCCCGTCACGCCGGCCGACGCCGTAAACAGCCGCGCCTGTTGCAACCCATTCTGCCCTGTTGTCGCGTCCATCACCAGCAGAACTTCATGCGGGGCATCGGCAATCTGCCGCGTGGCTGTCCGCCGCATTTTGTCGAGCTCATCCATCAGTCCGGTCTTGGTGTGCAGCCGCCCTGCCGTGTCCACGTAGAGGTCGGCAATGCCCCGTGCCTTGGCCGCACTCATGGCATCGAACAAGACTGCCGCGGGATCGCCGCCTTGCTTCGTCTTGATCATCTCCACGCCCGATCGCGAGGCCCACACCTCAAGCTGCTCGATCGCCGCCGCACGGAATGTGTCTGCCGCGCACAGCATCGCTGTCCGCCCCTGCCCGCGCGACCACGCCGCCAGCTTCCCGCTGGTCGTTGTCTTGCCCGTACCGTTCACGCCAACAAGAAAAATCACCTTGGGCGGCGCGGCAGGGGAGGGAACCGGACGCTGCGGTGCTTCCAAAATACCTTTGATCTGCTCCTTTAATAGCTCGCGCAACTCCGCGCCGCCCTCAATCGCCTGCCGTTTCGCCCGCTCCCGCAGCGCGTCCAGGATTTCGGTGGTAGTCTGCACGCCCAGGTCGCTGGTCAAGAGCGCCGATTCCAAGTCCTCAAGCGCCGCCTCGTCCACCGTGCGCGTCAGCGCCACGATGCCTTCGATCTTCGAGCTGAACGACTCCCGCGTCCGCGAGACAGCCTGCTTCATCCGGCTGAAAAAGCCGGCCTTCTGCTCCTCAGGCTCTTCCGGCTTCTCGGGCTCCTCGTTCAAACTGCCAAATAAACTAATAAAAGACATATTCAATCTAAGTCTATTTCAACAGCACCCGTCTTCCAGTTCAACAGCGCTCGACGCTCACTTCAACCAAGGCTGTCATCCTGAGCGGAGCGAAGGATCTGCGGTTGCCGTTGCTGTTGCTGTTGTTTCTTGTTTTTGCTCTTGCTGTTGTTCTTGTTTTTCTTTCTGTCATTCCCTCCGGGAATCTGCTTTTCGCGTCCAGAGCCACAACCTCACCACTCTCCCGAAGACGCTCGTCAACCAAAATCGCGTCAGGGCGCGATCAAACTCGAATGCGCCGCCACGATCTGCCACTTCTCCCGTCCTGCATGCGCCCACACCCGCGTGAATCGGAAATCTCCATTGGCCGGCGTTCCTGCATACGTTCCTGCGACGCTCATTCGCACCGATACCACTGCCACGTCTCCCAGAGCTCTGATTTGCAGCTCGGACGCTTCCAGGCGCGTAATCTTCAGCACGCCCGACTGATGGGCAGCGAGGTCGTCGGTCTTTCGTTGTAATTGGCCCAGGTGATTGGTAAAAACTAAGTCCGGCGCCAAAAGCTCGTCGAGTGCCGCCACGTTTGAGTCAAGCATCGCGCTCCTGAGCCGGTCCTCCAATTCCAAAATCTTCGCGCGCAAAGCGATTGGCATAAAGCTCCCCCTCAGCATCCATTCGACACATCGAACTGGCACAAGATATCGTGATGCCATTTCAACAGATGAGCCCTCGCCATCGATTTCCGGTTTGTCTCCCTTGCCACGGAAAGTTGATATCAACTATTATTCCGCAGTAGCGCTTTTTTGCCGAACCCGCCTTGCCGCCTCCGCACCCCTCAGGCCACAATGGCAAGGCAACATCCCAACTTCCAGCACTGCGGCCGCCTTCCCCTGAAAGCCGGCCGCCGGAGGTCAGCATGAGTTCCGTACGCGTCCTCGTTGGCACCCACAAAGGCGCATTCGTCATTGAATCCGATGGCAAACGAGATAACTGGTCCGTCTCCGGCCCGCACTTCGCCGGCTGGGAGATCTACCACATGAAAGGGTCGTCCGCCGATCCCAACACCATCTTTACCTCGCAAACCAGCGGCTGGTTCGGCCAGATCGTCCAGCGCTCCGACGACGGCGGCAAGACCTGGCACCAGCCGGGCCTCAAGCCCGGTGAACCGGAAATGCCTCGCTTCCCAGCCACTGCCCCCAATCGCTTCCTCTACGACACCAGCGAGGAGTCCGGACATCCCCTCACCACCCATCAGTGGTACGACGGCACCCAGCACCCCTGGGAATTCAAGCGCGTGTGGCACATCGAGCCGTCGCTCCACGACCCCAACGTGGTTTATGCCGGCATTGAAGACGCCGCCATTTTCAAATCCACCGACCGCGGCGAGTCCTGGCACGAGCTTTCCGGCTTGCGCGGCCACGGATCCGGCCCTAAATGGCAGCCCGGCGCGGGCGGCATGTGCCTCCACACTATCCTTCTAGACCCCGCCAACCCCGATCGCATTTACATCGCCATCTCCGCCGCCGGAGCCTTCCGCACCGACGACGGCGGCAAGACCTGGAAGCCCATCAACAAGGGCCTGAGATCGCCGTATATGCCCGACCAGGACGCCGAGGTCGGCCACTGCGTTCACCACGTCGCGCTGCACCCATCCAAACCGGATACGCTCTTCATGCAGAAGCACTGGCATGTCATGCGCTCCGACGATGCGGGCGACAACTGGACCAAGGTCAGCGGCAATCTCCCCACCGACTTCGGCTTCGTCATCGATGTCCATGCCCACCAGCCCGAAACGCTCTACGTCGTCCCCATCAAAAGCGACTCCGAGCACTTTCCCATCGACGGCAAGCTGGAGGTTTACCGCAGCCGCAGCGGCGGCAACGAGTGGGAAGCGCTGACCAAAGGCCTGCCCCAAAAAGACTGCTATGTGAACGTGCTCCGCGACGCCATGGCCGTTGACCGCCTCGACGATTGCGGCATTTACTTCGGCACCACCGGCGGCCAGGTCTACTGCTCACCCGACGGCGGCGACACTTGGCGGACCGTGGTCCACGACCTGCCCGCCGTCCTCAGCGTTGAAGTGCAGACCTTGTCCTAAACTTCACCGCATCGTGTGTGCCCCATCCATCGCACGGTTTTATAGTGCGATGGGTGGGACTTACTAGCTCCGCTAACTCCACAAGGCCCCCGCTAACCCCGCTTTATGCCCACTTACTCCATCCGCGTGGCTCTCCCCTACCACCTCCGCAACCTGGCGCAGGTCGGCCCTGAGATCGCTCTCGACGTCCAGCCGCCCATTTCCCTCCGCTCCGTTCTCGATGCCCTGGAAGTCCGCTACCCCATGCTCCGCGGCACCATTCGCGACCACGGCACGCTGCAGCGCCGCCCGTTCCTGCGTTTCTTCGCCTGCCAGGAAGACCTCTCTCACGATCCCGTCGACAAGCCCCTGCCCGACGCCGTAGTCCAGGGCCAGGAGCCGTTGCTCATTATTGGCGCGATCGCCGGAGGCTGATCCATTTCCTGCCCAAAAATCGCCCGGCAATTCTCTGCGCAACTCAATCGCCGTATCGCACCCGGATGCGATTGGTGCGCTCCAGCGCGTCGGCAGCCTCAAGCACCTTGAGGCGAAGGTCCGGATCGACGCTGTGACTCCCGAGCCACGCGTGAACCTCGGCCTACGCCGCATCGCAGTTCTTCAGCGTGTTCTGCCCGTCCACGGGCCGCTATTTCTCCGCCGCGGAGAGCCTGGGAAGCTTGAAATCCCTGAGTGCGAAGAGCGCTCCATCGGGAGTCAGATGATTCCAATCGGAATAGAGCAGCTGATCCCCATGCCGGTAAGGACATACGCCCGCGCTGGCGCAGAACTTTGGTTCAACATCGAAAACTTCGACATTAGCGAATTGAGCTGCCACAAGACGCAGAATCAGGCGCGATGCAGCATACTTCCGAACCCAACTCGGGGAATCGAAGCCGGGGTCATCGGCACTCGCCGCCCCGAGCCACTTTGCGATAAGTTGGCGCGGTGGAATCTGCGCTGTGCTGTAGCGCGACACTGGATCAACCTCAAATGCTGGCGCATCCCCGAGCAGTACAACCTTCTTGCCGGACGCAACGAGAGTCCGAACCGTGCTAGCCAACGATTGCTCGAAGAGCGTCTCACCGGAGTTCGGAGCAGGAATCCGATCATCGCTGCTGGAATCGGGCCTGAGCCAGGTCGTATCACCATGCAGATCATTCAGGGGGCCAGTGCAGGTTATCCATGCGCTTGACAGGATGACAACTCGTATCCTCGGCGTCTCCTCCAGTAGCCTCACAACCTTTTGCTTGTAGGAGCGGCATGTTTGCGTAGCGTCTGGCAGAGCCGGATTATAGATCGTCGCGCCGATTAACGGCTCGCAATCACCCATGCTAAGAACAACAAGGCCAATGCCAGATGAGGATGTAAGCGCCCGTATGCCGGGCGCCATTGCCGCTGCGTGGCTGTCTCCCCATATAGCCACGCTCGAACTCCCCGACGAAAGATCGAAACACTCCGAGCTCCGGTTTATTCCACCTGTGGATCCTACATCTAGCAGGCATTTATCCCTCGCCGCAACGCCATTCAAAAGTCTGCTCTCACTTCGAATCAGCGTTGGAAATCGCTGAGGAGCCCCATTGCAAAGCAATAAGCCGCCGCCCGAGGCAAGAAGTATGGCGCTGATCGCAGCGTAGCGGGCAAGAAGCGTGCCGGATGCGGAACGCGACTTCCTGAACGGTTGCTCAACAAAATAGTAGGAGATGACAGACGCCAAAAACGCCGCCGCAATAATGACCAGGCTTAAAGGAACCGGCAACTGTTTCCCATAGATGGCAGTTGCAAGCGCCAATAGCGGCCAATGCCACAAATAAAAGGAGTAAGAGACCTTTCCAACGAAAACAAGGGGGGGGCGCGGAGAGTAGTCGCCGATTAATCCAGCTTGAAGGCGTAGCGATAAGGAGCGCGGTTCCTATTACAGAGGGCGCGGCACTCGGTCCGGGAAACTGGCTCGTTCTGGCGAGCAGGAACACGGGAAACAGCATCGCCGCCGCTCCTGCCAAACTAAACCATTGAGTAAAGTTTGCTGAGAGCCTGCGCCCATTCGAGTTCGACTCAACGATGGCCAGTATTACTCCCACGCCCAGCTCCCATGCGCGGAACGGCAACAGATAAAAGGCTGAGGCGGGGCTTCTATGCACCTCAATCCCGGCGGCGAGGAAACTGAGTGTGCATATTGCCAAGGAGACAGGAATCACGAATTTGGGTCGAAGCCGCGTCAGCCAGAGCATCGCCGGAACGATTAGAAGATAGAACTGTTCTTCTATCCCGAGTGACCAGGTCATTAAAAGTGGATTGAGGTCATTCGTTGGATTGAAATAGTTTATCTCTCTCCGAAAATAGACATTCGATACTGAAAGCACGGCGGCAAGCGTGGATCGTCCAACCTCAATGACTTCGGTAGGCGCCAATAAAAACAGAGCTGCCAGCATGAGAATCACAAGCACAAAATAAAGTGCTGGGAGAATCCGCTTGGCGCGCCGCCGATAGAACTCCAAATAACTGAATGTTCCCGCACGCAACTCGGAATAAATATGACCGCCAATCAGGTAGCCGGATATCGCAAAGAAGATATCAACCCCAGTGAACCCTCCGCTGTCCATGGGTACACCTGCGTGGTACAGGACAACGCTCAAAATGGCGATAGCACGGAGTCCGTCAATATCCGGCCTATAGGACCGGCCTTGCAGACCCGTTTCAAGCACGCTCAAACTCCCTCCCCGGTCTCACAGTTCAATGGATCTACCAGGATTCCCGTCAACGATCCTCTGCTCACTGCGTCTCTATCGAAGATGATACGGGCATTCGCAGTTTTGCTGGCGCTAGAGGGCCGTAAACGCGCGTCTCACGCATTCTCCTGATCCGCTACCGGCACATGCTGTCCAGTTTCTCCACCGGCTCCGGCTGGAACAGCGGATACTTCAGATGGCGCGAGTTCAGGAACTGGTTGGGCAGCGGGCCGCCGTCTGCCAGTGCGGCGTGCGGATCCATGGAGTAAGCGCGATTCCGTTCCACTTTCTTGAGCGAGGCGAACTGAAAACCCTCCTGGCGCAGTTGATCGAGAAGAGTCGGCAGCATCCGCGTGGTGAAGTCGGTGGCATGGAGCAACATCACGTTGGGAATCTCGTGGCCGAACGCAATCCGCTCTTCCTCGCGCCCCAGCCGGATAAACTCAGCCGCGTTGGCAAGGTAACTCTGTTTCAGCCACGCGATGCCGGCAGCGTCACCCTTTGCGCGGCAGCGGTTATACGGATCGCTCCAGTCATCGTCCTGAATGGTCAGCGTCACTTCGGCAATGCGGTAGCCGTGATGGTGCAACCAAGCGCGCACATCGTCGCGCTTTCGCAGCGTGTCGCCTTCCTCCAGGTTGGGGTAGCGAAACCAGTGCCAGTCGCGCCCCTCTGCGTACTGCCGCAATGCCGGCTCGTCTCTGGCGATGTCGCGCTCAAACGCTTGCGCCGTCACGCTGGTGAGCGACGGATGGGACCACGTGTGATTGCCGATGTTCATCCCCGCCGAAACCCAATCCCGCAGCGCTTCCTGCACATCGGGATCATCTTCCAGGTCGGCCGCATTCACAAAGCCGTACGCGCCCTCCAGATGCCCGGCCTTCAGCTCACCGGCAAGCCGGCTGATAATGCCGGCGCGGGTTTCGTCGCCGGGCAATCCTCCGGCCGCGGGCAGATCGTCAAAGGTAAGCGCGACCGTGGGATGGCGCTTCAGACGTGGCGGCGCCTTCGCTGCACGTTGCCATGGCGCTGCCGCGGCGTTCATGCTCACCACACTTAAAACAGCCGCGATTCCCCAGGTCAGAAAGCTGCGTTTCACAAAGCGATTTTCGCTTAGTCTTCCTCATGCTTCCAAGCATGGGTTGGAGAGCGCTCAAACCCTCAGTGGACCAAGCTGCGTAACCATCGCAACTCCCCTCAAGTCCAAGTTACTAACCCGGCATGCTCCGGAAAGAGAGCTTCCAGGCGCGCTTTTGCCGGAAGGAGGGTGATTGATGGCATACGGAATCTTGGAGCCAAAGCTTCCACCGATCCCGTGGGCCATGGATTCCTGTCTCTCCGGTCTGCTGTGCCCGGACTCGCCGCCTCTGTTGCCTCTTGGGCATTCCTCGATTCATCGCGCCTGCTATAGTGGCGCTACGTTCCCCGGAGGCAAGTCCTTGTCAGAGACCGAAGCCAACGAGCAGTTGGTGCGCCGCTTCTTTGAAGAAGTGTGGAACCGGAAGAATGAAGCGGCAATCGACGATCTTCTTGCACCGGATTGCATTGCGTATGGGCTGCCCGACCCCGATGCCGTGCTGCACGGCCGGGAAGAGTTCAAGGCGGTTCTGCGCCTGTTTATCGGTGCGTTTCCCGATGTCAAGTTCACCGTCCACGACGTGATTGCCGCCGGCGACCGAGTGGCCGTGCGCTGGAGTTCATTGGGCACGCACCTGGGACCGCATCTTGGCTTCGCGCCTACCAACAAATCACTGACCCTTGACGGCGCCACCATCGGCATCATCCGCGGCGGCCTCATCGCACAGGCCTGGAACATGATGGACATGGGGCATCTGTTTGATTCCATTCGGCCGGAACCGCGGAGGCGGTAGAGCAGGGACCGGCTCCTGCTCCTGCCTTTGCCCTTGCCTTTGCTGTTGCCCTTGCTTTTCTTTCTGTCATTCCCTCCGAGAATCTGCTTTTGCTGTTGCTCTTGCCTTTGTTGTTGCCCTTGCCTTTGTTGTTGCCCTTGCTTTTCTTTCTGTCATTCCCTCCGGGAATCTGCTTTTGCTGTTGCTCTTGCCTTTGTTGTTGCCCTTGCCTTTCTTTCTGCCATTCCCCGCAGGGAATCTGCTGTCGAATCTTTGCCGCGTTCATCGATGAACCGGCCTCCGGAAAATGCCGCCGAATGTACTTGAATTGGCCCCGGACCGGCCCCGCTCCTTGACGTCCTTTCACGCTGCGCATAATCTGGGCGTACACGGGAAAGGAGGTTGATCCATCCGAATGAAATCTGATTGTTGCAGTAGTACCGTACGTGAGGTGACTGAGGCCTAGGGCATCGCGCCCCAGACCATGGTTGTCCCCGAGCGGAGATCAACCGCCGGGCCACTGGCTTCTCGCGGCAGCGCGATGGCCTTAGTCCAATCCCAACAGATCACCGGCAGCGGCTCGGGAGCAATCCCGGGCCGTTGCTGTCTTTGGGGCAGGGAACTGAGGAACGCTCCCACGCTCAACCCGAAATTGGATGTGTAACCGGCAGCGATGTGGCGGGGCCCTGTGCTGCCTACTCCCAGTAATTCTTCATTCGTGTTCTTGGAGGGGACGAGGCTGCTTCAATGAAGACCGTTTTGCAGATTTGGCAATTCCTCCCGGTCCCCCCGGCGAAGCGCTGTTGCGCCGTTAAAAGGCGCAACTGTCTATCTAGGTCGTAACACTTTTGGCAGTACGGTCCGGCGTTCCCGATGTAATAGTAATTCACTCTGCCAACTTGGCGAATCTCGGGTTTTTCCAGCCCCTGCACCTGCGATTGGCGCAGCGCCGCGTTCTCATCGGAGATACGAACGATTGCAGACTTAAGCGCCAAGAATTCGTCATAGAGGCTGCTGATGTGCCCTTTGAGAACCGCATCCTTGGACGCCTGTGCTCGTTCTCGTGCCGCTTCTAATGCACTCCACGCTCTATCTAGAACTTGCAACGCAAATACCGCGGTCTTGGGGTCCATTTGCGAAGCATAACACCGCACTTGCCTGCCCTCTCTGCGGCGGCCTGGGAAGATTCCCAGGCCGTTTTTGTATCTGGGTCCGATTGTGGGAGGTGATAGATGCGAGACCCGCGAGAGGCCGACGGGCATCACTTCACGTTTTTCCGGATTTTTACTTTGAATCGTGTTCCCGGCGCAACTTCAAACGAACCCAATCTATATAGCGCTTCACGTTGCGTGCCTCTTCACGATTCTTGAGGTTCTTTCTTGTTGCCGCACGCATTCCCTTGCGCAGTCTCTCATCCACTGCGGCTCTTCGCGCGACGTCTTCTGGCTTCTCCGTGCAGGCCGGACAGACATTTGCGAATCCCTTCTTGCCGGGCAAGAGGTCAAAAGTTTCTCCGCATTTTGAGCAATCCTTCAACATTTCAAGTAGGAGCAAGTCTACCGCTTTTCAATGAAACAACCACACGCGCCGCCGTTTTTTTGAGGAAAAGGCTCTGGCGATAAGCGCGTCTAGCCGGTCATGCCGTCATTGCTGCGCTCCCGGGATTCGCGTCTAAAATGCCCGCAATCGTGCCCGCAGGCCCTCGGGCGCATCGGCAGAAAGTTCGGGTAGGTGCCTGATCGTCGTTGACTGCGAAGCGAGCTGGGCGAATGATGATTTCAAAGGAGATTTATATGTCAATTATAGAACCGTACATAGTGGAGCACGCTTTGAGTCCGCGCCCATGTGAGTATTCAACAAAGGATTACCCTTCGTTCTCCGGTGAGAAACCCTGCTCGGCCGAATTGATATTACATACGCGATCTGGCGAGAAGTTTTTCTGCAAGCGTCACGCTTCAACTGAACTGCGCGACGACCCCACGCTTATGGCTGCCGCGGTCGTCGAATTATCCCTGTCCGCCATAACAGTTTGAACTCTCGTGTGCGGCAAGGCATCCAGAATGGCTCCCGAACTCAAAGGGCATCGTAAGCGTCGTCTTCGGGGTTATTCCAGATAGTTTCAAACGCGGGAACACTTACCGCCGCCGCAGTCTGCGTGAGACCGCGATCCTGTGCGCGGAGGCGAAGAAATTCGACAAAGCTCTCTACCTCGGCGATCTGCTCGGGGCTGAGTGTTCGGATTTTCTCGCTCAACATGCCGTCATGCCTATCCATCGCATTCCCCGCAGCTTCCAGAATACTGCTCTCGGCGCTTGGAAAGAGCCTTGAATGTCCCCCGGCCCGATTCGCCGGTGGCCAAAGGTCCGGCGTCCCAGCGACATGTCCCCCTCGCTGGCGCGGAGATCCCTTCGTCTGCCGCAGTGGATGGTCCTTGGATGGAAACCGGAATTCCTCCGATTCCAGCCTCTGGTCGAATCTTGTCAAGCCCCACGGTCTGTGGAAAACCCACTCGGACCCCATTAAACATTGGGAAAAAGAAATATGGCGGAATCAGCAGTATTAAGTTCTCAGGGTGCTATACTAAGAACAGTCAGAGAAGAATGCGCCCGCGCCAACCGCGCGGGCGTTTCTGTTTCTGCAATCCACCGCGCAAGGAGCCCGGAACGATGCAACATGCAAACTGCAACCACGGTCCGCAAGCCATCAACCGGGCCACCCGCCTCACGTCCGCCAAAAGTCCTGCAAATTCTGTGCAGTTTCAGCGCCTATCCTCAACAATCCAATCGACATCGCCGTTTTTATTGTCGCCCGTTTCTCTCCCGTCGCCGGTTTTTCTGTACTCGTCTTCCGGATCGCAGGGGTGCACGCGAATTCTGTGCACTTTTAGCCCTCATCCTCAACAATCCAATCCACATCGCCGTTTTTTATTGCGCGCATTTCGGCGCCGCAGACCCCTTATCGAGTCGCCATCAGGTCTTCGAGGAGCTTTTCCGGGTGGATGGGCTTGGCCAGCAGGTGAAAATGATGGCCCTTGCGGCCGGCTTCGGTCAGAAGGTCGGCGGTGGATGCCTGGCCTGAAAACAGCACCACCTTGCAATCGGGGCGCGCCTTGGAAAGATAGATCGCGAGATCGACCCCGGTCATCTTGCCCATCACCACGTCGCTGAGCACAATGTCGGGCTCGAACTGCTCGACGACCTCCACGGCACTTTCGGCGCTATAGGCCACCGTGCTTTCGTGGCCCTTGATTCGGAAAACCATGGCCAGCGTATCGGCAATGTTGTGCTCATCGTCCACGATGAGGATGCGGGGCTTGTAGTCGCTATCAGGCATAGAACGAACCTCCGGACGAGAAGTGACGGGGACGGGCCCTGAGAGCCGAAAGAATCTCTACCTTGCTCTATGAATACCCCGCGCTATGGGGACGAAATTGATTGTAGCTGAAAGCGTAATTCCCGGAATGCCGTTTGAGCGACATAACGGAAAAATGGTTGCTTAAGGCTCCGATCGTCATTCCTCGCGGAGAACTTCAAGCGGGCGGAGGCCGAGGATGCGGTAGCTGGCCAGCCAGCCGGTGGCTGTGGCCAAAACGGCCGTGCCCAAGAGCGCGATGACGGTGGCTGTCCACTGGATGTGGAAGGCGGTTTCAAGGCGTTGGAGGAGCACCTGGGTGAGCAGGTTGGCAAAGATGACGCCGACCAGGCCGGCAAGCAGGCCGAGGACGCTGAACTCCACGCTGAAAGTGCGCACGATGCGCATGCGGGTTGCGCCGAGCGTCTTGAGCACCACAGCCTCCCTCATGCGGCGGAAGCGCGTGGAGGCGATGGACGAGGCCAGGATGGTAAGACCGGCAAAGATGGAAAATCCGGCGAGGAAATGGATGACAAAAGTCACCTGGTTGATGACGGACTCGATGCGCTGGATGACGTCAGCGAGGTTGATGACGGTGACGGTAGGGTACGAGGCGAAGAGCGCGCGCTCAATGTTGGCCACCTGGGCGGGGTTGACGTGCGCGCCGCCGTACCAGGTGGCGACTTCGCCTTTTAGCGCGCCGGAGGGCAGCACGAATGGCGCGCGTCCGCCCAGGTGCTGCTCGTCCGCACGGAAGATGGCAGCAACGGTGAGCTTGTGAACGCCGGTGACCTCGGTTTCAAGCTCGACCGACGAGCCGATCCCGAGGTGAAGGCGTCGGGCAAATCCCTCGCCTACGGCGATCTGCTGCGCGTTGGGGTCAGACCACCACTTGCCTTGAACGATCTTGTCCCCGGCCGGCGGCGCGTCCGCCCAGGTCAGGCTCACTTCCTCCAGCATGCGCCGGGGTAGGTGCTGGTCCTTGAGCTCGTCGAGGGTTTTGCCGTTGAGCGCCGTAACGTGGCCGCGAACCGAGGGCATGAGGTCGAGAGGCTCGATGATGCCGGGAAGGTGGTCGAAGAAAGTTCTGAGGGGCGCGGCTTCGTCCGTGGTGATGTCGATAAGGAACATGTTGGGGACGTTGGGCGCGGCGGTCTGCTTGATGTCGTTCAAAATGGCCGATTGCATGAGGTAGACGGCGAGGATGAGCATGACGCCGGCGCCGAGCGCGGCGAGCACGGCGGCGGACTGGTTGCCGGGGCGGTAAAGGTTGGCCAGGCCGTGGCGCAGGAAGCTGGGCAGGCGGAGGCGGACGCGGTTGAGCAGGAAGCGCAACAGGCGAAGGGTAACAAAGGCGAGCGCCAGAAGAACGAGGAGCGCGGAGGCAAGGATGACGGCGAACCACGTGCCCACGACCCGCGAGTCAGAGAGCGCCCAGGCGATGCCGCCGAGTCCTGCGACGACAACGATTGCGAGCGAGAGCTGGAGGCGGCGCGCCCAGAGCCGCGCGAAAAAGCCGGCGATGGTGTCGGGCGAGGACTCGACCAGGCGGCGAAGGACGAGGACGGGACGGACCGCGCGAACGTCAAGCAGCGGCGGCAGGCAGAAGAGCAGGGTGGTGAGCAGGCCGGTGCCGAGGCCTGCGCCGATGGAGCGCCAGGGGAAGGCGAGCACGGTGTGGACGGGAAGCAAGTTGCCGAAGACGGCGGGGAGCGACTCCATGACGGCAAGACCGGCAGCGACGCCGAGCAGGCCGCCGGCGAGACCCAGGCCGAGGGTTTGCAGAAGGAAGATGCGGAGCAGGTCAGAGGAGCCCGCGCCCACAGCTTTGAGGATGGCGAGGACGTCCATGCGCTGCTCGAGGTGTGCGTGCATTGCCATGGCGACGCCGATGGCGCCAAGGACCATGGCGACCAGGCAAATGAGCGAGAGCAGCGCGGTGGCGTGGTCAAGGCCTTGCGTGAGCGCGGGATTGCCTTCGCGATAGTCCATCACCTGCGCGTCGGGGAGGGCCTGCTCGAAGTCCTTGCGCAGCGACTCGGGGGTGACGCCCTTGGGGAGCTGGTCAGGCAGCTTAACGATGAGGCGCTGGGTGGCGCGGCTGCCGGGCGCGATGAGTTCGGTGGAGTCGAGTTCCTGGCGCGAGATGAGGACGCGCGGACCGATGCCGGCGCCGCCGGAGAGGCGATCGGGCTCCTGCTGGATCATGGCGGCGATATGGAAGGTTTTGCCGCCCAGGCGGAGATCGCCGCCGACGTGGGCGTTGAGGCGGATGAGGAATTCGTCGGCGACGGCGACGTTGGAGCCGGAGAGCGCCTGCGGGAGCGGGATCGCGGGCTCGAGGTCGACAGCGCCGTAGTAGGGGTACTGGGTGGGGTCGACGGCTTTGAGCGAGACGAGGAGCGGGACCGGATCGGAGGGGACAGAGGCCATGGAGACCGTTTCCGTGATCCAGGTGGAGCGGATGCCGGGGACTTTTTGTCCGAGGGCGGCGATGCTTTTGAGCTCGGCGGCGGTGGGCAGGCGGTAGATGCGTGCGCTGAGGTCGCCGGCCATGAGGGAGCGCGATTCGACGCCGAGGGTGTGGCGGAAGGCCTCAGCGAATCCGCGGACGCCGACCAGCGCGGCCACGCCGATGGCGACGGAGAGGACGACGAAAGTGAACTTGCCGGGGGCGGACTTGAGGTCGCGCCAGGCGATGGCGGCGGCGCGGCGCCAGGTGAGGGCGCGTTTACGCGGGAGCGCGGGATCAGGCATGCGGGGCCTCCGCGGGCGCGGGCGTTACGGATTCGGGATCAGCGCAGGGGAGCGTGTCTTCGACGATGAGGCCGTCACGAAGGACGATTCGGCGATCGGCTTTGGATGCGACTTCGGAATCGTGGGTGACGAGGACGAGGGTGGTTCCAGCGCGCTGGTTATGCTCGAGCAGGAGGTCGAGAATCATGCGGCCGTTGGTGGAGTCGAGGTTGCCAGTAGGTTCGTCGGCCATGATAATGGGAGGCTCGACGACGAAAGCGCGGGCGATGGCGACCCGTTGCTGCTCGCCGCCGGAGAGCTGGACGGGGTAGTGGTCCATGCGCTCCTCCAAACCAACGGACGTGAGGAGTTCGCGAGCCATCTTGAGGCCGGAACCGGCGACGTTGAGCTCGAACGGGAGGAGCACGTTTTCCAGCGCGGTCAGCGTGGGAATGAGCTGGTAAGACTGGAACACGAAGCCGATTTTGCTGCCGCGCACCTGGGCGAGCTGGGCTTCGGCGAGGTTGTGGATGGGCACGCCATCGAGCCAGATTTCACCGGAGCTGGGCGAGTCAAGGCCGGCGAGCAGGCCGAGGAGGGTGCTTTTGCCGCTGCCGCTGGCGCCCACGATGGCGACGAACTGGCCGGCGGGAATGGCGAGCGTTATTCCTTTGAGGATGTCGACGCGGCGAGCGCCGTTCTGGATGGATTTGGCGGCGTTGCGGACGTTGATCAAGGTGGCTCCGGTGGCTTAGCAGCGATCACTAAAGTGAAGGAGTGAATCAGTGAAGGAGTGAAGAAACCCCGCTCCCTAGCCGCTTTCACTTATTCACTTTTTCACTCTTTCACTGATTCACTGCTTCACTTTTTCACTTCATGAATTACGCATTCTGGAGAGGATGGTTCCCTACGCACTTACACTGATTATGTGGACGTTCGGCGGCGGGTTCTCGTTTCAATTCTATTGCTGGTGGCGGCTTGGCCTGCGTTCGGGGCGCGGCGGCCGGTGCTGGTGTGCTTTGGAGACAGCATAACCGCAGGATACGGGGTGGCTCCGGGGAAGGCATACCCGGACGATCTTCAAGCAAAGCTTGAACAGAGCGGCTATGACTACAAAGTGATAAATGAGGGAACCAGCGGGGCTACGACGAAAGACGCCGTGGTCAGCCTGCCGGAGGTGCTGCGGCTGCATCCGGATGTGGCGATTGTGGAGTTCGGCGGGAATGACGGGTTGCGCGGGCTGCCGCTGACCGATACGGAGAAGAATCTGGATACTGTGATCGCCGCGCTTGAGGCGGCACATGTAAAGGTGCTGCTGGCGGGTATTACGTTGCCACCCAACTACGGGCCGGATTACATTCACGCATTCGATGGGATGTTTCACAAGCTGGCGGCAGAGCATCACACGGCGTTGGTGCCGATGATTTACAAGGATCTGGTGCACGTTCCGGAAACGATCCAGGCGGATGGAATTCATCCGACGGCGAAGGGCGCGGTGATGGTGGCGGATACGATTTGGCCGGTGCTGAGGCCTTTGCTGAGACGATAGCCGTCAGCCGTCAGCCATCAGCCCTCAGCTTTGCTGTGGTGCAGATTGGCGGCGGTGCAGAGCTGAGGGCTGATGGCTGACGGCTGACGGCTGCTCTTTCATCCGAGCACCGCAATCGGCTGGAAGAGCGTGCCGGCGACGCGCTGGGCTATGGCGAAGAGGTCGCGCTGGCCGGCGAATACTTTGACGATCGGGGCGTCGGAAAAACTGGGCAGGTTGGCTTGCATGCCGTTGCGGAGCCTGCCGAGGGTCTGTTCGTCGGCGGTAACGGACGGCATCTGCGGCAGCAGGGCGCGGGGGTGGATGCAGAGCTCTTGGAGCGCGGGAAGATTGCCGGCGAGAGGCTGAAGCTCGTCGAGGGTGTGCGCGTCGGCAAGTGTGAACGCGCCGGCCTGAGTGCGGCGCAGGGCGCTGAGATGCGCGCCGCAGCCGAGCGCCTGGCCCAACTCGTGCGCCACGGAACGGACGTAGCCGCCGGCGCTGATGCGGATGGTGAATTCGGCTTCCGCGCCGGTGAGCGAGAGGATCTCAAACGAATCGATGGTAACGGTGACGGGCTTGAGCTCGACGGGCTTGCCCTGGCGGGCGAGCTTGTAGGCAGGCGTGCCGGCGATTTTCTTAGCGGAGAACGGCGGCGGCATCTGCTGGAGCTGGCCGTGGAAGGGCGCAGCGGCGGCGCGGATTGCGTCGAGGCTCAGGTGCGGGTTGGTTTGCGGACTTAGGGGTTCGCCATCGGCATCATAGGTGTCAGTTGCCCAGCCGAAGCGAATGGCGCCTGAGTAGGATTTTTCCGCGGCTGAGAACCATTGCGCGAGACGCGTGAACTTGCCGAGGAGCAGCGGGAGAACGCCGGTGGCCATGGGATCAAGCGTGCCGAGATGGCCGATGGATTGCTCCTGGGCGATGCGGCGGAGGCGGCTGACGACGTCGTGGCTGGTGATGCCGGAGGGTTTATCGATAACGATGAGGCCGTTCACGGGAATACTTTAGCAGCGGGGAGGAGCGTCTCGCTGTGACGCAGCGAAGAGCCGGCGCAGATCCTTGGCTGCGCCCAGGATGGCAACGCGATTGGGCGGCGGTGGCGATGCGGGATTGAGCCTGCGCTACATGCTGCCGGGAGCGGAGGAGCGCACCAACGAGAGGAACTCGGAGCGGGTTTCCTTTTTCTGAAAGACGCCTACCATGGCGGAAGTCACGGTGGAGGAGTTCTGTTTCTCAATGCCGCGCATCATCATGCAGAGGTGGCGCGCTTCAATAACCACGCCCACGCCCTGGGGCGCGATGGCTTCCTGGATGGCGTCGGCGATCTGGCGGGTCAAACGCTCCTGCACCTGCAGGCGGCGCGCGAAGACCTCGACCAGGCGCGCGAGCTTGCTAAGGCCGATGACCTTGCCCTTGGGAATATAAGCCATGTGAACCTTGCCAAAGAAGGGCAGCAAGTGGTGCTCGCAGAGCGAGTACATTTCCACATCCTTGACGATGACCATCTCGTCGTAATCGACCTCGAACAGCGCGCCGCGAAGGATCTCGTTGGGGTCTTCCTGGTAGCCCTTGGTGAGATAAGCCAGAGCTTTCTCCATGCGGGCGGGCGTGGCTACCAGGCCGTCGCGATCGGGATCTTCGCCGATGCGGGCAATGATTTCGCGATAGAGTTCCTTGGTGCTGAAATCCTTCAGTGATCCCTTATCCATTAGTGCGTTGAATACGGGCCTTGTCATGGGCACGGTCTTTGCCATGCGGCGATCCTTTCCATTTCGAAGCGGCGTGCGCTGCCAGTTTCTTGTGCCTCTGGAGATTCGATTCCGCAGGCCGCGCCAGGTTACACGTTGTTGTACTCGAAGAAATTGTTTTCCGTTTCTTCTACGCGGACGTACTCGAGCTTGCCCGCGGGCAGATGACTGCTTACCAAGTTGAAGACTTCTCTACATAGATTCTCCGTGGTGGGAACCTGGGATGCGAAGAGGGGATCGAGGTTGAGATTGGCGTGATCGAAACGGTCGAGGATTTGTTTGCGCACGATCGCATCGAGGTCGACGAGATTGATGACCATGCCGGTTTCCGGCTGCACCGGGCCGGCGATGAGGACTTCGATGATGTAGTTGTGCCCGTGGCCGTGCGGGTTGTTGCATTTGCCGTAGGTGGCGCGGTTCTGCTCCGGCGAGAACGCACCGCAGTGCAGGCGATGGCTGGCCGAGAGCGTGTAGCGGCGGCCGAAGTAAGCGGTCATGGGCGCGGCTCCGCGAGTTCGCCTCGAAATTCGGCAAAGATCTCGGGTGTTTCGTAGACGCGAATGCGGCTGAGGCGTGCGCCTTTGGCGGCGGCAATGGACGGCTCAAGGCGGCGCCATGCGGCGATGGCGATGTTCTCCGTGGTGGGAATCGCAGATGCGAATTCAGGGACTTCGAGGTTGAGGTGGCGATGGTCCCACGCGGTCATGATGCGGTCTTCGATGACATCCTTGAGCCACTTGAGATCGACCACGAAGCCGGTGGCGGGATCGGGCTCGCCGGCAACGGTGACTTCAAGCGTGTAATTGTGGCCGTGGCCATTGCGATTGGCGCAGCGGCCAAAGACGGCGCGATTCTTCTCCTCCGTCCACTCCGGATTCCAGTAAAAGTGCGAAGCGGAAAAGGTGGCGCGCCGGGTGAGGAAAATCATCGAAGCCTCTTAATGGAGTGGATGAACCAACACAGCGATTGGGTTCATCCGACTGAACTGCCTGCTCTTATGGTAGGCGAGGCGAGGCAAATCGGGAGCGGCGGGGGCACATTCTTCCATTCGCCTTCTATTCGCCTATAATGACTCTGTCATGTTCGACCCGAATGCAGGTATGCCCCGGCCCAATCGCACGCTGATCTACCTGGGCGCGTGCATTGTTGCCGGCCTGCGGCTGGCGCGAGAGCGGCAGGTGAATACGCGCGTAATCCCGACCGGCCACGCCATCGAGGAGTCCATTGACCTGGCGCACGAAATCTTCAATCGTGTCTTCCGGCGCGTGCCTGAGAAGATGGAAAAGATTGGAGGCGGGTGATGTGCGGACGGTACGGGCGCCGGGCGGACAAGCAGCGCATTGCGGAGTGGATGCAGGCCCGGAATACGAACGTATTCGACGAGTCGTACTTTGCTCCCTCCTACAACGTTGCGCCGCAGAGTTTGCAGCCGGTGGTGCGGCTGGACGGCGAGACCGGCGAAAGGGAACTGACGGTGATGCGCTGGGGACTGATTCCGTTCTGGGCCAAAGACGCGAAGATCGGTTATTCCACTATCAACGCCAAGGCTGAGACCGTCACCAGCAGCCCGGCGTTCCGCGAAGCCATGAAGCGCAGGCGCTGCCTGGTGCCCGCCGAGTGGTTTTACGAGTGGCAAAAGATCGATGCGAAGACGAAGCAGCCGTACGCCATCGCCATGAAGGACGACTCGCTGTTTGCCTTCGCGGGCTTGTGGGATTCATGGAAGGACAAGGTCACCGGTAAGACGCTGGAGACTTACACGGTGATTACGACGGATCCCAACGAGCTGATGGAGCCACTGCACAATCGCATGCCGGCCATCCTGCGGCGCGAGGACTACGGCCGCTGGCTGGAGCCGGGCGAACCGGAGCGCCTGCCGGTGGACCTGCTGCGGCCGTACGATGCCGATGCCATGACGGCGTGGAAAGTAAACGGGCGCGTGGGCAATGTGAGGAACAGCGATCCGGAGTGCGTGGAGGCGATGTGAAGACGCAGCCATCAGCCGTCAGCCTTCAGCCGTCAGCTTCTTCCGGAAACTACTGCGCATACGTCCGGCCTTTCCAGCTCACCTGCTTTAACACGCGGTGCTGGAACCAGCTTCGATAGAGAAGAAAGATGAAGAGTGGGAGGCCTAGCGGCGACAGGGCGCAGTCAGCAAAGGGAAAGTTCGATTTGCTTACGCGATGGTAGAAGCGGAAGAGCGTGCGCGCCCAAAGCAGCGCCAGGAGCCAGCCGGCGCCCAGCCACTCCAGGCCGTGCGCATTGAAGCGCGCACCCCACAGTTCCACGGAAACGATGGGCAGGCAAAAAAGGAGCAGCAGGTCGATGGCGCGCCACACGGCAAGCGGAAGGGCGTTGGCGAAGAGCAGGGCCAAGTTCTTGGTCCAGCCCTCGATCATGGCGCCGGTGGTGCGGTACATGCGCGTGGCGACGGCGTCGTCAGCGTAGCGGAAGCGCAGGCCTACGCGGCGGCGCTTGGCCATAAATGCAAGCTCCACGTCTTCGAGGACGCGATCATGCACCGCTGCATGCCCGCCGATGCGGCGATAGGCCTCGCGTTCGACGAGCAGGTATTGGCCGTTGGCCGCGGCCACCCGCTCGGCCGGGTCCGAGACCTTGGCCGGGGGATAGGCAATGGCGAGCTCACAGAAAATGAGCGGCATGAGCGTGCGCTGCGCGATTCCAGAGACGATTTGGCGCGGTGAGTAACTGAGCATTCCGGCTTTGTGACGCGTCGCCTCATGAATGCCGTGGCGCAGCGAGCCGGGCTGGTGAATGGTGTCCGCATCGGTAAACAGGAGCCAGCGGCCCCGTGCCTTGCGGGCCGCGGTTGAGACGGCGTTCGCCTTGCCCGTCCACCCGGGCTTGAGCTTGACGGCAGTCATCACGGTGACGCCGGAAAAGCTGCGTGCGATCTCCGCAGTGCGATCCGTCGATGCATCGTCGACCACAATCAACTCCCAGTCGCGGCCGAGCTTGAATATGTCCTCCGATTGCGCCACAAGAGACTGGAGGCAGGCGCCAATCGATGCCTCTTCATCGCGCGCGGGAACGACAACGGTGAGCTCGACGAGCGGGTCCGGCTCGGGCTGGTCAAAAACGGTTCCGTTGCGTGGAAGCCGCTGGTGCGCCTCGGGCGGTTCGCCGGAAAGGCCGAGGATGGGCTTGTATTCGGCCGGCGCGGAGCTTTCGGGCAAATCCTGATCTTTTGGCATTTACGCGCCTTTCCGTGCGGGCGATGGAGCTTGATTGGAATTGCCGCGAAAGAGGTGTGACGTATGGCATTCCACCAGAGGCCTCTCGCTCCGTATTATAAGAATGTGCAACGGTGGTTCCCCAAATTGCTTGCGGCTGCGTCGGTGGCCGGCTCTCTGCTTCTCCAGGGCTGCAACCGCGGCGACCACCCGGTACAGGTGGGCAAGAAGGCTCCCGACTTCACGGTAAGCGACGGGACCAACACCATTCACCTGGCCAGCTATCGCGGCAAGGTGGTGCTGTTGAATTTCTGGTGGAGTCAGTGCGCGCCGTGCATTGAGGAAACACCGGGGCTGGAGCAGTTGCATCATGACCGCCCCGACCTGGAGATCATCGGTGTCAGCATCGATACAGATCCGGATTCCTACCATCGCTTCCTCGCGCGCTACCACGTGGATATCCCTACGGTGATGGATCCGGACGAGAGAGCCCCCAAGCTGTACCACACCGACGGCTGGCCGGAGACCTACATCATCGATCGGAAGGGAATCATCCGGCGCAAGGTTGTAGGCGACCCGGATTGGTCGAATCCGGAGTTGCGGGCGTTTCTCAAGAACCTGCAAAAGCAAGGCTGAATGGGTTTCCTGCTCGTGGCCTCCGGCGGTAAGCTGCTGGTTTTCATCTCTCTCCATCTTCCTACGACGCCCGTTCCAATGCGCTTTTCGGTGCGGAATAGGGCAGCATGTTTGTCCCCGCGAAAAAAGAAGTTGACAGATCTCCGTTCTAGTGTACTATTTGTATAGTACATTGATTTCCACATGAGCCGAGCCGCCAATTCGACCTTTCGCTTCCGCCTGGACCAGAACAGTGGAGTGCCGGTTTACCGGCAGATTATCGACCAGGTGCGCGGCGGAGTGGCGTCGGGTGCGCTGGCTGCGGGGGACCAGTTGCCCACGGTGCGGCAGCTTGCCGTTGATTTGCAGATCAACCCCAACACCGTGGTGCGGGCCTATCGCGAGCTGGAGCTGGGAGGTCTGCTGGAGACGCAACAGGGGACGGGCACGTTCATCAGTGAAAAGAAAGTGGCGCGGGCGGACGCGGAGCGGGAGCGGCAGTTGCGCCAGATTGTGGACGATTGCGTGGCACGCGCCGGAGCCGCGGGATTCACGGTTACGAATCTGCTGGAAGAACTGCGGCAATGGGAAGCGCCGCGCAGGAGGTAAGACGATGTTGATGATCGAAACTCAGAGATTCAATCGGGTCGCAGTGGCCGCGTGCATTTTTTTGACTGCGGCCGGAACCATTCCCAGCATCCTGACAAGAAATCCGTGGCCTGGCATTGCCGGCTTGCTTGTCGGCTTGTACCTGCTGTTCGCCCTCAAGGTGGTGCAGCAGTGGGAAAAGGGCGTGAAGCTGCGGCTGGGACGCTATGTGGGATTGCGGGGACCGGGACTGTTCGTGATTGTGCCGGTGGTAGAAACGATGAGCCTGTTTGTGGACCAGCGGGTGCGCGTGACCAGCGTGACGGCGGAGTCGACGCTGACGCGGGACACGGTGCCGGTGGACGTGAATGCGATCGTGTTCTGGCTGGTTTGGAATGCGGAGAAATCGATTCTCGAGGTAGAGAACTATCTTGAAGCAATCACGATGAGCGCGCAGTCGGCGCTGCGAGAGTCGATCGGGCGGCATGAACTGGCGCAGATGATCACCGATCGCGAAGCTCTGGGGCGCGAGTTGCAGAAAATCCTGGACGAAAAGACCACATCGTGGGGTATCACGGTGCAGTCGGTGGAGATTCGCGACGTGAAGATCCCGCAGGCACTGGAGGACGCGATGTCGCGGCAGGCGCAGGCGGAGCGCGAGCGGCAGGCGCGGATCATCCTGGGGCAGGCAGAGACGGAGATCTCGAACAGTTTTGTGCTGGCGGCCGCCGCATACGCGGAGAATCCGATTGCACTGCACCTGCGCGCCATGAACATGCTCTACGAGGCGATCAAGGAGAAGGGATCGATGGTGATCGTGCCCTCGTCGGCGGTGGAGACCATGGGACTGGGCGGGTCGCTGGCCACGGCGGCAATCGCAAAACAAAGCTAAATCACAAACTTGAGGTTGAGATGAGACTCAGATGGTTGATGGGAGCAGTGTGTCTGATGCCGTTCTGCGCGGCAGGATGGGCGCAGGGCAGCGAGAAGCCCTGGCTGGGTGTGTGGCAGAGCGAGCTGGATGGACAGACAGCGGCGATGATGACGTTGGCCGACGATGCGGGCCATCCTGGCGGCACGGTGGTGCTCAACATCGTCAGAAGCGAAGGCGGCGAAACGCGCGTTGTCGGTAGCGAGCCGCTGTTGCTTCTGCATCCGCGCCTGAACCAGAGAACGCTGGCCTTTGAGGCCAGGAGCCCGCGCCCTCCTTATAACATGATGGACTTCATTATGGTCCTGAAACCGGACGGGACGGCGACCATACATTGCACCAACTGCAACGGTGCGCCGGTTGTTGAGCTAACGAAGGAGTGGTGAGGAGGTCGCGATGAAAACTCTATTTGCAGGGCTAGTGTTGGCTGTGCTTCTGTGCGCGGCGGTTCAGGCGCAGAACGCGCCCGCCGCAACACCTGATTCGGCCATCACCGGAGTGTGGCGAGGCCAGATGGACAACATGCCGGCGGTGACGCTCACCATCACGGACGAGGGGGGAAAGCTATCCGGGGCGGTGCTCTTCTTCCTGCACGAGCGGGCTACGGTGAACGATCCCTGGACCTCCATGCCCGCCACCGCGGCAGAACCGATACTCAACCCGATGTTCGATGGCAAGACGCTGCGCTTCATGGTGAGCCACAAGCGCGCGCATCCGCCGCGCACGCTGAATGATCCTCCGTCGCACTTCCATCTGACTCTCACGGGTCCGAATCAGGCGGCCCTGGAGAATGAAACGGAATCGGGCCCGGGAGACACGGGGCCCGGCCTACCGATGGTGCGCAGCGACTACTGATGGATGCGCGTGCGACTGTTATCCTTGGGTCATGACCAACGTGGAGATTCTGTTCCGCTATGCCACGCAGCCGGCTGAGGCGGTTTTGTTTGCGCTAAGCGAGGCCCGCGATGTGTACGGAATCCGCAAGCTGGCCTTCGACAGCGAGGCGAAGGCGGTGCGGGTTGAGTACGACGCGACCCGGCTGAATGCAGGCATGGTGACGGGGCTTCTGCGGCGCGCTGGGCTGGAAATCGTGGAGGAGTTGCCGCTGATTCCAGTCCCCGCGCCAGCGCCGGAAGTGGCCGCTGCGGAGCTCGCCAAGGCGTAGACCAGCCATGGCCGGAGCGTGGCGCCGGCTCACGCGGCGCAATTGCGTGAGCCCACGATCCTTGATACTCTAATTCAGGTTCATTCCGAGCCCGTGTGCGCCCGTAGCTCAGCTGGATAGAGCGACTGACTACGAATCAGTAGGCCGGGAGTTCGAATCTCTCCGGGCGCACCATAACTCCAGCAAATCCTTAAGAATTGCGACCGGCAATCGCTACCGCTTGCGCGCCTTCGTGCCTGAAACTTCCCGGTAACGGAAACACTGCACGTCGTGGTCGTCGACCATGCCGACAGCCTGCATGAAGGCGTAGCAGATGGTCGAACCCACGAACTTGAAGCCGCGCCTGAGCAGGTCCTTGCTCATCGCATCTGACTCGTTGCTTCGCGCCTGGACGTCTTTCATCGAAGTAACGCGATTCTGGATCGGCGCGCCGCCGACGAACTGCCAGATGTAGGCATCGAACGAGCCAAATTCCTTCTGCACCTGGAGAAATGCCTTGGCGTTCCGGATGGTGGCGGCGATCTTGAGACGGTTGCGGACAATACCTGGATCGGCAAGCAGCCGCGCCGCGTCTGCATCGGTGTAGCGTGCGATCTTTTTGGGGTCGAAGCGGTGAAACGCTTTGCGGTAGTTCTCGCGCTTGTTAAGGATGGTCGACCAGGAAAGCCCGGCCTGCGCGCCTTCGAGGATCAGGAATTCGAAAAGGATGCGATCGTCGTGCACGGGCACGCCCCACTCCGCGTCGTGGTAGGCGGCCATCTGCTGCATACCGGCTGCCCAGGCGCAACGGATTGGTTCGCGCGGAGCGGGCATGTCACTCTCCAGCCGCGGGCAGAATCACCAGCTCGATACCCGCCTCGGCGAAGATGGTGCGGGTGATCTCGAAGCTTTCCGCCCAGCGCTCGTTGTTGCTTTCGAGAGTGACCACGCGCTTGATGCCGGCCTGCACTATCACCGCGCCGCAACTGGAACAGGGCATGAACGGGACAACGTAAAGCGTGCATCCCTCGAGCGGCTGCCTTGCGGAAAGGATGGCGTTGAGCTCGGCGTGAATGATGGTGCGGTATTTCGTCTCGCGGTCCTGGAGGCGCACGGCGGAGTCTTCAACGCCCGCGGGGTGGCCATTGAAACCAAGCGAGACCACGAACTTGCCCCGCGTAATCACGGCGCCCACCTTGGTGCTGGGGTCCTTGCTCCAGGTGGAAACCAGCGCAGCCATATCGAGAAAACGGTGGTCCCAATCGCTCATTGCATTTCCATCCTCGCGCGTTCCGATCTTCAGGTTAGCAGCAGACTACGCTCGCTCGGCGCGCCGTGCCGCTGTCCACGCCAGCGTCAGGCATGCGGCAATGCACACCTCCACGACCGCTGCGAACGGAAAGAAATACACCATGGAGTCCACTGCGAACGCCACGTAGCCCAGCGCAAATATCGCCAGCACCGGCCGCAGCCGCGGTCCGTCGACCTTGACCAGGCTGGCTAGAAGCCAGAACACCACCGCCTCCATAGTAAGGAAGATGGTCACCGCCAGCCCCATCCCGCGACTAAAGTCCCAGAAGGTGCGCGTAACGCCCATGAACAGGAAGTGGTTGGCCTGCATCGCCGCCAACGCCACGCTCGCCGGTCCCGCCGGCGTCTTGCCGAACACGCCTCCCACCGTGTGCAGGATTGAATGGATCAGTGTCAGCACTGCTGCAACTCGAAGCCAGATCGTGGCCTTCATAGCGCCTCCTCATCACTTCCAAATTGATCAAAATCCAGCTCCAGTATGCCTCTCCGTGTGTCCAGTGAGTCAACCGAAACAGCTCTGTCCACGGCCAGCTGTTCAATCCTCCGCTGTGCTACCATTCACCCATCCGGCGCCTGCGCCGGCAAACCCCCCAGGAGGTCCCGCATGAACGGCTACTCGCGTCGCGATTTTCTCAAGACCGGCATCGCCGCCGGCACTCTCGCCAGCGTGGGAGCGCCTCTGCTGCAGGCAGAGAAGCAGACCGCATTCTCCAAGGTGACCTTGGGCAAGTCCGGTGTGCAGGTTTCGCGCCTCGCTTTCGGCACCGGCACCAACAACGGCTACGTCCAGGCACAGCTCGGCCAGAAAGCCTTCTCCGATCTCGTCGCCTACGCCTACGAGCGCGGCATGCGCTTCTTTGAAACCGCCGAATCCTACGTGACCCCGGCCATGCTCGGCGAAGCCCTCAAGCCCTACCCGCGCGACAGTTACGTCCTCATGTCGAAAGTGACCACGGATCACAACGCCGATCCCGCCAAGCGCTTTGACGACATGCTGCGCACCTCGCAGACCGAGTACTTCGACATCATGCTCCTGCACTGGCAGCACACCGGCGACTGGGTGGAGACCACAAAGCGCTGGCAGGATGGCGTCGACCAGTTCCAGGCCAAGAAGGCCATCCTCTCCCGCGGCGCCAGCGTGCACGGCCTGCCCGCCCTGCGCCAGATGCCCGGCAATCCCTGGCTCCAGGTGGCCATGATCCGCATGAACCAGAATGGAACGCGCATGGACGGCCCCAACGGCCTGGACGACAGCAATCATCCACAAAACGTTCCCGAAGTTGTTGAGCACGTCCAGCAGGTCAAGAAAGACGGAATGGGCGTCATCAGCATGAAGCTTTGCGGTAACGGCCTTTTCACCCAGCACAACGACCGCGTCGAAGCCATGCGTTTTGCCTTCCAGAACGCCAAGGTTGACGCTGTAACCGTGGGCTTCAAGAACCGTCAGGAAATCGACGAAGCCATCGACAACCTGAATCTGGCGCTGACGTAACTGTCAGCGGACCGCTTACAGTTTGCGGTTTAACGAAGACCTGGGATAGATGCGCCGCTTCGTGGCGGGGAGTAAGAGATGGAACCGCATCTGATTCTGGGACTGGGCGAACTGTTGTGGGACCTGCTGCCAGAGGGGCCTCGTTTAGGCGGCGCTCCAGCAAACTTTGCCGTCACGGCTGGGCGGCTGGGAGCCCACTCCGCCATCCTCAGCCGCATCGGGCGCGACGACCTGGGACGGCGCGCTGTGGAACTGCTGGATCCGCTGCCGGCAGACACCGAGTTTCTCCAAGTCGACCCTGCTCACGAAACCGGCCGCGTAACCGTAGCTCTCAAAGACGGGCAGCCCGAGTACACCATCCACGAGCCGGCGGCGTGGGACTTCATGGAGCTGACCGACGATTGGGTCCGGCTGGCGGAGCGCGCTGACGCCATCTGCTTCGGCTCCCTGGCGCAGCGCGCGGTCGAGTCGCGTCAAACCATCCAGACTTTGGCTTCACAGACGCGCGCCGGTTGCATTCGCGTCTTCGATGTGAACCTGAGGGCGCCGTTTTATTCGAGCGAGGTGATCCAGGAGTCGCTGGAGCTGGCCGGCGTGGTGAAGATGAACGATGCCGAGGTTCCGGTGGTGATGAAGCTGCTGGGATTTCCCGAGACGGAGACGCTGCGCGAGGCATGCGGGCGGCTGCTCCAGGAGTTTCCCGCGCTGAAGCTGGCAGCGGTGACGCGCGGAGGGCAGGGAAGCGTGCTGGTGAGCCGCGAGGGCTGGCATGAACATCCGGGCATTGCGGTGAAGGTGATGGACACTATTGGCGCCGGCGATGCGTTTACCGCGGCCATGACGCACACGCTGCTGTTTGGCGCTGGACTGGATGCGGCCGGACTGGCCCGGCTGAATGAGGCCGGGAACCGCTGGGGCTCGTGGGTGGCTTCGCAGTCGGGAGCCATGCCGGAAGGAGGGCCGGCTTCCAGCTCTTAGTTTTCGCTACCGGGCCGTGCTTGTGCCGCCAGCCGGCGTCAGGCCGCGGGTGCGCAACTCCTCCTGAACCGGTGGCGACATCAGGTAATCGAGCAACTTTTTCGCCGCCGCGCGCTGCGATGATTTCGAGAGAATCACCGCGCCCTGTTCGATGGGCGGGTAGAGATCGCGCGGAATCACGAAGTAGCTGCCCGCGGAAGCCAGCCTCGGGGTCATCGCCGCCGTCATCGAGATCAGGCCCGCGTCGGCGTTGCCGGAGTCTACAAACTGCGCGGCCTGGGCGATGTTCTCCGCCGTCACCAGGCGCGGCTTGAGCGAGTCGTACAAGCCAAATTTCTGGAGCGCCGCAACTGCGGCCTTGCCGTACGGCGCGCGCTGGGGATTGGCGATGGCCAGCGTCTTCAGCGCGGGGTCGCGCAGCAGTTCGAGCGACGGTGGCGGAAGATTGGTATCCTTGCGCGTCCACAGCACTAGCGTTCCCCTGGCGTAGAGAATCGGCACGCTGGCTTTGCCCTCGCCGACGCCCTCGGCCAGCCCGTCGGCGATCAGCCGCTGTGGATAGTCCATGTTGGCGGAGAAGAACACATCGAAGGGCGCGCCATTTTCAATCTGCGTGGTCAGCGTTGCTGAGGCCCGGTACGTTGCTTCGGCAGCAATGCCAGTGCTGCGCTGGAATTCGGCGAAGATGGGCGGCAGAACAGGTTGCAGATCGGCAGCCGCGGCCACACGCAGCGTCTGCGCGGCGATGGGCGCGAGGACGGCGAGAAGCAAGCCTGCGGTGGGGAGGAAACGGGGCATGAAAACCTCCTTCGGCAAAAGCAGATTCCCGGAGGGAATGACAGAAAGAAAAGCAAGGGCAAATGCAAAGGCAAGGGCAAGAGCAAAGGCAAAAGCAGATTCCCGGAGGGAATGACAGAAAGAAAAGCAAAAGCAAATGCAGGAGCACAGGCAAAAACAAATGCAAGAGCAAAGACAAAAGCAGATTCCCGGAGGGAATGACAGAAAGAAAAGCAAGAGCAAATGCAAAAGCAAGAGCAAATGCAAGAGCAATCCGCAGCCCATTGAGGTCAGAAATCGTTCAACACTGCTAGGCTATCAGCAGGCATGAACGACAATTTACACCAATTGCGCTGCTTCGGTTGCGGGATGCGCATCTCCGGAGACCAGGCGCGCCCCGACTTCCGCTGCGCGGAGTGCGGTGACCTGTTCGAGGTGGATTATCCCGGCTGGGCGAGGAGCGCGAGCCCGGGCCTGGCCAACACGGACCGTCCCAATCCCGGCGCGCTGAAGTGGCTCTGGCGCGAGCGGAAATGCTCCTCTGAAGCGCTCGATCAATCCGGCGTGTGGCGCTTCCGCGAGCTATTGCCCATCCTGGACAACTTCGGCCATGCGGTGTCGTTGCGCGAAGGCAATACGCCGTTGTATCCGCTGCCGCGGGCGGCCCGGGCACTGGGAATGGACCAGCTCCTTGCCAAGCACCAGGGCATGAATCCGACCGGCTCGTTCAAGGACACGGGCATGACCGCTGCCCTGAGCGTGGCTCATGAGCGCGGTTTTGAGTGGGTGGCGTGCGCCTCCACCGGCAACACTTCGGCGGCCATGGCCGCTTACGCCGCGCGCGCGGGAATGCGCAGCCTGGTGCTGATTCCCGATGGCCGGATTGCGTGGGGCAAGCTGGCCCAGGCCATGGATTACGGCGCGGTGACCTGCCAGGTGAAGGCTGATTTCGACGGCTGCGCGCGAGTGCTCACTGAGATTGTGCGCCGCGCGCCCATTTACCTTCTCAATTCCGTAAACCCCTATCGCCTCGAAGGGCAAAAGACGGCCGCCTTTGAGATCGCCGAAGCCTTCGACTGGAATGTGCCCGATCATCTCATTGTGCCCGGCGGCAACCTGGCCAACAGCTCAGCTTTGGCTAAAGGATTCCGTGAAATGCGTGCGCTGGGCCTGGTCTCGTGCCTGCCCAGGATCTCGGTGGTTCAGGCGGCCGGTGCCAATCCGCTGGTGAAAAGCTTTTTTGCGAGTGGCGGAAGACGACTGGAGCCGGTGGAGGCGCACACTCGCGCCACGGCCATTCGCATCGGCAATCCGGCTTCATGGCGCAAGGCGGCACAAGCAATTGTTGAAACAGGCGGCTGGTGTCTGGATGTGACGGAGGCCGAGATCGCAATAGCAAAGGCCGAGTTAGGCGCTGAGGGCCTTGGATGTGAACCTGCATCTGCCGTTACCCTGGCCGGCCTGAAGAAGCTGCGCGCAGAGGGTCATGTGCTTGCCGCGGAATCCGTGGTGCTGGTGCTCACCGGACACACGCTGAAGGACGCCGACTATACCATTGAATTCCACCGTGGCACGCTGCTAAGCGCCGAAGAGGCGGCCGGCAACGTAGAGCAGATTGCGCGCCTGCGAAGCAATGGCCTTGTGGTGGAAGCCACACCGGAGGCGGTTCTGGCGGCAATGAAGGGAGCGGACGCATGAGCGGCGAATCGTCCGCGAAGCTGCGCCTGCGGCTTCCCGCTACTTCAGCAAATCTGGGCTCCGGTTTTGATGCCGCCGCGGTGGCTCTGGACCTTTATCTCGATGTGGAAGCGGAACCGGCGGACGATTTTCTAATTACCGCAACCGGCCGCGACCCCGATCGCTGCGGGCAACTGCAGGACAACCTGGTTCTTGAGCTGTACCGGAGACTGCTCGCGGAAACCGGCCGCCCGATCATCCCCATCGCCATTCGCATGGACAATGCCATTCCGCTGGGGATGGGGTGCGGATCGTCCGCGGCAGGCAGGCTGGCAGCGATAGCACTGGCAGTGCATTTCGGCCGGCTTGACTGGAACGGTGAGCGGATCCTGTCCGAAGCAGCGGCGCTGGAAGGCCATCCCGACAATGTTGCGGCGTGCTGGCTGGGCGGATTTGTGGCGGCAGCCAACGCCGGCGGCACGATTCAGGTGGCAAGAGTTGTTCCCCCAGCGGAGTGGCGAGCGATTGTAGTTGTTCCATCCGATCCGCTGGCCACCAGCAAAGCCCGTGCAATTCTGCCGGAGGCGTACTCCCGCTCTGACGTTGTGGCCAACCTGCAGGCTGTGAGCTTATTGGGGCCGGCATTTGCACAGGCGCGGGGTGACCTGCTGCGCGTTGCCATGGCGGACCGAATCCACCAGCCTTACAGAACGGCAATTTGCCCACAGCTTCCTCGTCTGCTGCCGCTGGCGGGGGTTGCCGGCATTCTTGGAGTGGCGCTCAGCGGAGCCGGTCCGGCGGTGCTTGTGGTGGTCGAAGGAGAGTCTCGCTTAGCAGCGGGACAGGCGGCTATACGTAACGCGCTCAGTGACTTGGAGGAGCCGGAACTGCTGGTTTGCCGGTTTGAGCCGGGAGGAGCAGAATCCTTTTCTGCTGCGCTGGCGAACCATCCGAAGCGTAGGTAATAAAGCTCCGCTTAGATTTTCGTTTTACGCCGACTTATGGGTGTACCCGCGTAACTCTTTGAGAGTCTGGATTATCCAACTGGCTAATACCCCGTTGGTGATTACTTGTGCGGTTACCTAAGATAGCTTGATTCTCATGCTCAGAACACCTACATTCGCTGCGTGGGCAGTTCTGGGGGAGGGCTGCTCTAGCGCCCGTGATTCCTTAAAGGAGTCCGGGCGCTTCTTCTTTTCCGGACCGGCCTGTTTCCACCCAGACACCGCTTGCGACTTTCCGTCACCGTGAGGCATCCCATTCATCGAGTAAACTGAATCGGTGTAGATGAAGTAAGGAGGAACATGGCGGGAGCGGGTGTGTTGGAAGTAACGGATGCAAATTTCGACCAGGAAGTGCTGCGCAGCGAGCAGCCGGTGCTGGTGGACTTTTGGGCTGCGTGGTGCGGCCCGTGCCGGGCCATTGCGCCCTACGTGGACAAGGTGGCCGAATCGTACGCGGGAAAGATCAAGGTGGCCAAGGTGAACGTGGATCAAAACGGCGCGACACCATCGCGCTATAACATCCGCGGCATTCCTGCACTGCTATTTTTCAAGAATGGCCAGGTGGCCGACCAGATCGTGGGGCTGCCGCCCAGCGCGGGCGAGGTGATCGACGAGAAGGTCCGGCGCGTAATCGGATAACAGGCGAAAACCGCTTTAATCCCTATTTGCAAGCGAACGGCCCGGCGCAATGCCGGGCCGTTATCTTTTGGATCGTCCTCAAGATGCGGCCGGATCAGTGATATTTGCGCAGTACGCCGAGGACACGCCCCTGTATGGCCACATTCACCGCCGGGACGTAGATAGGCTCCATTTCGAGGTTCGAGGGTTGCAGGCGCACCATGCTGCCTTCGGCGTAGAAGCGCTTGAGCGTGGTTTCCGAGCCGTGCACAAGCGCCACGACAATCTCTCCCTGGCGGGCTGTACGGGTGCGCTCCACCAGCACGAAATCGCCGGAGATGATGTGCTCGTCGCGCATGGAATCACCGCGCACCTCCAGCGCAAACACGTCGCGGTTGCCCACCACGTCGTGCAGGGAGATGGTTTCGGCTGCCTCCGGCGCCTCCACCGGCATGCCGGCGGCGATGCGTCCGGCCAAAGGCAGGCGGTCGCTCGAGCGCGAACGCGCGCCCGGCGGCAGCACGTCGATGGACCGGCTGCGATTGTGCACGCGGTCCAGCATGCCCTTCTTCTCCAGGTTGGTGATGTGCTTGTGGACCGTGGCCAGGCTCTTCAGACTCATTCCCCGCGCAATTTCCTCGAAGGAGGGCGAGTAGCCGTTGCGGGAGACAAAGGTTTCCAGGAAGTCGAGAACTTCTTTTTGTCGCCGTGTGACTGCCATGGGCGAATTATAGCGAACAAAAAGCGAATTGCAACGCATTTTTTCCGAGATACTCTCGGGGCCCGTCTCCAGACTGTCAACACGGCCTGTTTAAGGTAGCACGAGCCTAAGGACCAGCCCGCAACCCCGCTTTGCGTCTGCCCGCTCATGCACCTGCCGTTTTCGCCGATAGATCGCTTCAGAGGGTTCGTGTTTCGAGCGCCGGGAATTCGATGATATCCATACGCAAATACCTTGAAGAGACCTCCCCGCCGGAGGTGGTTGCGCCGGAGCAGCGCCCGCAAAAGCGCGTCGCTGGCGATCTGATCGCGCCACTGGTGGAGGCGTACCGCTCGGCGCTGGGCGATATGGGCCGGAGCGGCACGGATGCGTGTCCGGCCACTGGATCCGAACTGGCACAACGACTCGCCGAATTGAGCGAGAAGCTTACCCGCGGCATGAATGCCGCTTCACTGGCCGAGGCCGACAATGCCGCCCGCTCCCTCCTCCAGGATTGGGGCCGGCGCACTGGGCGCTACTTCCAGCAAAAGGCCGGCGAAGTGAAGGAAATGCTGCTGGCCATGGCGCGCACCGCAGAGTGTGTGGGCGAGCGCGACCAGCGCTGCGCGCACCAGATCGATGAGGTGACGGCGCAACTGCGCCGCATCGCCTCGCTCGACGACATCTCCCAGATCCGCGTCTCCATAGAGAAAAGCGCATGCGAATTGAAAGCCTCCATCGAACGGATCAACGCCGAGGGCAAAAGCGTGCTCGATGCCTTGCAGACAAAGGTGGTCACCTTTCAGGCGCGGCTCGACGAGGCGGAACAGCTGGCATCGCTCGACGCGCTCACGCGCCTTCGCAGCCGGCTCTGGGTGGAGGGCCAACTCGAATCGCGTGTAGCCGCATCCGCAGGCTTTTCGGTCGCGATCGTCGATATCGACGGCTTCAAGGGCGTCAACGATACCTTCGGCCACATCGCCGGCGATGAGGTTCTGCGCCAGTTTGCCAACGAGTTGCGCTCTGCCTGCCGTTCCACGGATATCGTTGGCCGGTGGGGCGGCGACGAGTTCCTGATCGTGCTCGATTGCCCGCTCGCGGACGCCGAAGCGCAGATCGAGCGGGTGCGGGCCTGGGTCTGCGGCCCTTACACCGTGCCCGGAGCGGCGAGCACACACAAGATAGAAGTGAGCGCATCCATCGGGCTCGCCGCATTTGCTTCTCCGGAGACGCTGGAGCAGCTTCTGGACCGCGCCGACGTCGCCATGTACCGGTACAAATCCGCGGTCAAGGGCGAATCCGCTTCGGCGGCGGAATTGCGCGAGCGGCGCAAGATCGCCTGAGGGCACGTGTAAGTCCGCTGCGCGGGTTGAGGCGATGCGGTGCGCGGCTGCGCCCATTTTGAAACTCTCCCCAGGATCATTCCTGTAGAGGGAATCGAGACCCGTCTTCCTCCGCGAATCTGTTGAGTTCCTTTCCGCTTCAGGCGAGAGTGGTCCATGTTCGATTAACGACTGCTAACCGAACTGGCCCGCAATTGGACAAGGCGCTGCTGAGATGCTCCGCTGCCGGCGCGCATCCAGGCGTGGGCGGCAACACGGAAGGAAACCATGAGGCTTTTGATTGCGGAAGACGACCGGGCGCTGGGACAGTTTCTGAGCCGCGGGCTGGAGGCAGATGGACATCGGGTGCGGGTTGCTCTTGATGGTGGCGCTGCCGTAGAGGCGTTTCGCGCCGATCTGCCCGACCTGACCATCCTCGACCTGAACCTGCCGGTAAAGGACGGCGAGCAGGTGCTCGAAGAAATGCGCGCCATCGATGCCGAGCTGCCGGTGCTGGTGCTGACCGCGCGGCAGGAAGTCGAAACGAGGGTGAGCTGCCTCGATAAGGGCGCCGACGACCTGATGACCAAGCCGTTCAGCCTGCACGAACTGAGGGCGCGATGCCGGGCGCTGTTGCGGCGGAAGAGAGAAGCGCGGCTTACATTGCGCGCCGGCGATCTCGAGCTCGATCGCATGGAACATTCGGCGCGGCGCGCCGGCGAAGCGGTCCCGCTGACCAACAAGGAGTTCGCCCTGCTGGAGCACCTGATGCTCAACCGCGGCCAGTGCGTCTCGCGGGTGGAACTACTCGATTCCGTCTGGCGCATGGAGCCGGCGCAGACCACCAACATTGTGGATGTTTACGTGAACTACCTGCGCCGCAAGATCAAAGACCCGGCGCCGGGACGGGTCATCCGCACCGTACGCGGACAAGGTTACGTGGTTCCCTCAGAGGCCGAACTGGCCCTGCAGGCGGTTCTTACCGCTCAAGCGACATCGCAACCCGCTGCGGTTGAGATGCACTGAACGCCCTCTGCCGGGCCCCCACCAATTCCTTCAGGAGATTCGCCGTGCTGCCATCGTTTCCTCTTCCGATTCCGTCTCTGCCTTCTGTACTTCCCACGCATCCGCGCACGGCCATCCTCATCAGCTCCGACGCGAGCTTTCGCAGCCGCCTGGGCCAGAGGCTCGGGGGACTGCGCTGGAAGGTGCGAGAAGCCGGGTCGGGTGCGCAAGCCTGGGCCGAAGCAGACGCCGCCGCTCCCGAGGCCGCGATCGTGGATACCTGGCTGCCCGACCTCGAGCTAGCCGAGTTCCTGCGCGAGTTTCGCGCGGCTTTTCCGCGCGTCGATATCATCGCCAGCGACGGACCGCAACCCGAGGGCTGCCCGCGCAGCCCGTACCGCCAGGAACTCCTGTACGCACTGCGCATGAACCAGGATACGGATACCGCCGCCTGGAATACGGCCTGCGATCTGGAGGACGCGAAGCCGCTCCAGGTGAGGGGAGAAACCAAGAAGCCGCCGGTGAGCGCGGAGCCGGCTTTGCGCGTTGCGGACGCAGTTCTGCACCACGGACCGATGCTCGTCGCCGCAACCATGGCGGCGTCTCCGCGCACTGCGCCAACCATCGAGCCCCTGCCGGAACTGATCGGCAACGCGCCGGTGATGCTGGAGGTGAGCCGCCGTGTCCGCCTGGTGGCGCCGCGCAACACGCCGGTTCTGATTGAAGGCCCGACCGGCTCGGGCAAGGAGCTGGTTGCCGAAGTGCTGCACCGGCTTTCGCCGCGCAGCCGCAAACCGTTTTTCGCCATCAATTGCGCGGCCATTCCGGAAGCGCTGCTGGAGGCAGAACTCTTTGGCCACACCCGTGGCGCGTTCACCGGCGCGGTCCAGGGACGCATGGGCCGATTGGAAGCCGCCGACGGCGGCACCATCTTTCTGGACGAGATCGGAGAGATGCCGATGGCCCTCCAGGCCAAGCTGTTGCGCTTTGTGGAGTGCGGCGAGTTGCAGCGGGTGGGCGAAAACGAGACCGCGCGCGTCGATGTGCGCGTGATCGCCGCCACCCATCGCCAGCTCGCCAAGCAAGCCGCCGACAACACCTTCCGCCCCGACCTGTATTTCCGCCTGGCAGTGTTCCTGGTGCGCACGCCGGCGCTGGCCGACCACAAGGAAGATCTGCCCCTTCTGGTCAATCACATCCTGGACAAGCTGGGCCGCGCCGAGCCAATCAAACGCATCGACGATACCGCCGTGGCGCGCCTCGTCGAGCATGGCTGGCCGGGCAACGTGCGCGAACTCGAGCACGTGCTGGAGCGCGCCGCCATCCTGGCCGGCGACAGTCCCACCATCACCGCGTCGGAGATCGACTTCGGCGCCGCGGACGAATAAGGAGGGCAGCCGATGCGCATCGAGAGCCTGATGAGCGATCGCCTGGAGCGCTATCTTGACCTGGCATCGGAAGAGACCAAGCTGACCGCCGAAAACATGGCCAATATCGATACCCCCGGATATCGCGCCAAGGGGATGGACTTTGAGGCCGAAATGCGCAACGCGATAGGCGGCGCGGCAGCCGACGAGGGCGCGAAGCCGGCGCACGTCCGATTCGAGGACGGGCTGGTAGCGCGCCCTGACGGCAACAATGTCTCGATGGATCGCGAAGGCCTGAACCTGGCCGAGGCGCAACTGAAGTTTCGCACCGGAATCGCGCTCCTGCACCAGCAATTCCAGATGACCATGGACGCAATCCATGCGGACAAGTAGGAGGATGCATGAATCTCTTCGGGCTGATGGAGACCTCCGGAAGCGCCATGCAGGCCGAGCGCATGCGGGCCGAAGTGGTGGCGGCGAACATGGCCAATGCCGAGACCACGCGCACCGAGTCAGGGGGGCCATATCGCCGGCATGAGGTGGTTTTTGCGGCCAATCCGGACGATAACTCGTTTGCGGACGCGCTGAACGGAGCCGCGGGCGGGACTTTTCCGGCGCCGCCGCTTCCTATGAATTCGCTGGGCGCACCGTTCTCGCCCAATGGCCTGTTGCCCGCAGGCGGCGTGCACATTGCCGGGGTAGTGGAAGACCCCTCGCCGCCGCTGCGCCGCTACGACCCCGGCCATCCCGACGCCGGGCCCGACGGCTACGTCGCATACCCCGACATTAACCCCATCACAGAGATGGTGGACCTGATGGGAGCCACCCGTGCATACGGCCTGAACGGTTCCGCGGTGCAGGCGGAAAAGGGAATGATCACCTCGGCGCTGGACATTGTGAAGTCTTAGGAGCGAGGGAACGCGCAGGGTGAAGCGCGCCGAAGCGGGGGGAAACACAGAGGAGGAGGAGCAGAGCATGGCCAGTCCGATTCACGCAGTGCAACAAGTGGCCGCAGCCGCGACGTCCTCGCTGCCTGGCCTCAGTTCAGGTTCTTCCGCCGCGGGCGCGGGGAGCACGCCTTTTTCCGATTTGATGACCAACGCCATCGGCCAGGTCAACAATCTTCAGGATCAGGCCAACGCCGCTGTCAACGGGCTGATGACCGGGACGGGTGTCGATGTGCATACGGCCATGATCGCCACGGAAAAAGCCGACATGGCGTTTGAGCTGGCGCTGGCGGTGCGCAATAAAGCGGTGCAGGCGTATCAGCAGGTCATGAGCATGCAGTTTTGAGGAATGAGGACGGGAGTCGATGGCCACCGGAACCGAGTTGGAAAGAACCCCGCCCCCCGTCCCCGCCAGGGCGGCCGCGGGCGGCGGCCTGGGGGTTCTGTGGACCCGCGCCCGCATCCTCTGGGCGGGCATGCAACCACGGCAGCGTACGTGGGCCGTTTTCTCCGCCGTGCTTCTCGTGGGCCTGACCGGCTTTCTTCTTTGGTATGCCATCCGGCCCGATTGGCGCATTCTCTATGCCGATCTCGACCCCGACGATGCGCGCCAGATCGGCCAGGACCTCACCCAGGCGCAGATCCCCTTCGATCTGGGCGCGAGCGGCGGCGTGATCCGTGTGCCCGCGGCGCAACTGGACAAGGCGCGGTTGGCCACCGCAGCCAAGGGCGGCGTGCGCTCGGGCCGCATGGGATTTGAGCTCTTCGACAAGCCCAACTGGGTAGGCTCCGAGTTTGACGAGCAGGTGAACTACCAGCGCGCACTCGAGGGCGAGCTGGAGCACACGGTGGGGTCGCTCAGCGATGTCGAGAGCGCACGGGTGCACCTGGTTCTGCCACACGATTCGCTCTTCCGCGACCAGGAGCGGCCGGCCAAGGCATCGGTGGTGCTGAAATTGCGCCATCGCACGTTGGCCGACGGCGAGCCGGACGCCATCCGGAACCTTGTAGCCTCGGCCGTCGACGGGCTCATGCCCGACCGCGTGGTGCTGGTGGATGCGGCCGGTCACCTGCCGCTGGGGCCAAAGACACCGGATGCGATGCGCCTTACGGCCGAGCAGGCTCTCGAAGACAAACTCGTGTCCACGCTCGAACCGGTCACAGGCGCGGGGAATGTGCGCGCCTCCGTCAGCCTCGATTACGACACTTCGGCCAGCGATGAGACGGCTCAGACCTATGATCCCGCACAGACCGCCACCCTCTCCATGCAACGCACGGAGCAGACCACCGGGCCGCAGGCGGTGGCGGCGGGGGTTGCGGGAACGGCTTCGAATGCGCCCAACTCCCAGGCGCTTCCCGTGTATCCGCATGAGACCACGCCTCCGCAATCGGCCAAGACCGAGTCGGGAACTTACGGCGTCTCCAACACGGTTCGCCACCTCACGCAGGAGCCGGGGCGCATCCATCGGCTGACCGCGGCCATCGTGGTCAACGACCGCGAGCTTCAGCCCGCAGGCAACAACAAGCCGGCGGTCTGGCAGCCGCGCTCGGCCGACGAGTTGCGTAACCTGACCGCGCTGGCGCAGGCCGCGGTGGGCTTTAACGGCCAGCGCGGCGACGTGGTGACGGTCGAGGACCTGCCCTTTCAAGACAATCATGCCGTCATGGGTAGCTCTGCCGTATCGCGCGCGCTCGAGGACGCTGAGATGTCGCCGGTGCTGGTGAAATACGCGGCCATTCTCACCGGGCTATTGCTGGTGATGGGACTCGGGGTGCGTCCGGCGCTGAAGCGTGCCGGCGCCGCAGCAGCAAGTGCGCATGCGGCAAATGGGCCGCGTGGAGCAAAGGAGCTTGCGGGCCCAGCCGGCGCACCGCTGGCCGCGCCGGAGCCGCCGCAGCTCGATGCCGAGCGCGTGCGTGCGCAGGAGATCTTTGAACAAGTTACCGGTCAGGTGAAGAAGCAGCCGGCGCAGACCTCGCGCCTGCTGCAAAGCTGGATTCACTCCGACTAGCGGGGGAGAAAGGCATCGTGCCAGAAGCGAACATGGCGGAAGGAGCTGTCCGGCCGCGCAGCCGTTCCCAGGTGAGCGGTTTGCGCAAGGCGGCGGTGCTGCTGGTGGCCGTGGGCGAGGAACTGGCCAAGGAGATTCTGCGCGCGCTGCCGGAAGTCGATGTCCAGCGGCTGACCGAGGAGCTTGCCGACCTGCGCGGCGTCACCCCGGAGCTTTCCGCCGAGGTACTGGAGGAATTCTGGCAGCTGCTGGAGACGCAGAACTTCATGGTGCATGGCGGCCTCGATTACGCCAGCCGCCTGCTGATTGAGACTTTCGGCAAGGAACGCGCCGAGGACCTGCTCCTGATGGTGCGCCATTCGCAGCAGGAGGCACAGGGCAATCTGGCCAAGCTGCAGCTTACGGACCCGCAGCAACTGGGCAAGCTGCTCGACTCCGAGCATCCCCAGACCATCGCGCTGGTGCTGGCGCATCTCGATCCGCGCCGCGCCTCGCAGGTGCTCGAAAACCTCAGCGAGGAACACAAAATTGTGAGTGTGCAGCGGCTGGCGGAGATGCGCCAGTTCTCGCCGGAGATGGCGCAGAAGGTGGCCCATACGCTGCATCGGCGCCTCGAAAGCATGGGGGACACCACCGCGCGGCGCAGCTACTCCGGCTTCAAAGCGGTTGCCGACCTGCTCAACCGTCTCAATGCCGAGGAATCCAAGCACATCCTGGAGGCCATCGAGGACAAAAATGCCGAGCTGGCGCTCAACATCCGCAATCTCATGTTCACCTTTGAGGACCTCATCACCGTTCCCGCAGCCACCATCCGCGAGATTGTCTCCGGCGTGGACAAACGCCAGCTTGCGCTTGCCCTGCGGGGCGCCAATGAAGAACTGCGCGCGCAGATCTTTAAATCCATGAGTTCCCGTGCCGTCGAAATGCTGAAGGAAGACATGGAAGTGCTGGGACCGGTGCGCTCGCGGGAAGTGGCCCAGGCGCAGCAGGAGATTCTCAACCTCGCCCGCCGCCTGGAAGCCGAGGGAAAGGTCATCCTGAAGCTCGAAACCGGCGACGAGATGCTGGCCTGACGCCATGGAGAAGAGCATGAACCCCGCCGCGGCGCTTCGGGCAAGGCCGGTGAGGCTGGAGTCATTCCCCTACACTCCTCCCACCGAACCGCCGCCGCCCTGCACCAACCTGGATTTGCCCTGCGTCGACTCGAGCGGCCGCCTGGTGGTCGAGAGCGCAAGATCCGAATTGGCCCCGGTGGCCTTCGAAGACATGGAACAACGCCTGGCGGATGAGGTCCGAAGCAGCTTCGAGGCCGGCCTTGCGCGCGGGATCGAGGAGGGCCGCGCCACCGAACACGCCGCGCACGCTCCCGCGGAAATGCATCGCGCCGAACAACTAGGCCGGCTGCTCGAAGATTTCGGGGCCGAACGCGACCGCTATCTTCTCGCCGTGGAGCACGAAGTGGTTCGCCTTGCCCTGGCCGTTGCGTCGCGCATTCTCCGGCGCGAAGCCCAGATGGATCCTTTGCTGCTGATGGGCGCCGTTCGCGCCGCGCTGGGGCAACTGGCCGGCGCCACCGAGGTCCGCCTGCACGTGCCGGCAGCAGATGCGGATCTCTGGAAGGAATCGCTTGCGCTTCTACCCAATCCTCCGGTGCGCCCGGCGGTGATCGTCGAAAGCGATTTGAGCCTGGGCGATTGCCGGCTTGAGGCTAGCCTGGGCCAGGCCGATCTCAGCGTGCGCGCGCAGCTCGATGAGATCGAGCGTGTCCTGTTTTCCCGCAGCGCCGTTCTCCCCCAACCGCCTGCCCTTAGAGAGCCCCAACCATGAACCCGCTGCTCGGTGCCTACTTCGCCTCGCTCAACCGACGCCAGCCGTGGCGCTGGTCCGGCCAGGTGATCGAATCCGTGGGCCTGACCATCGAGTCGGCCGGCCCTCCGGCTTCGGTGGGCGAGTGCTGCGAGATCCTCGACCGCTCCGGCCGCGCGCATCCCGCCGAGGTGATCGGCTTCCGCGGCTCCAATGTCCTCTCCATGCCGCTCGAAAGCACCGGCGGCATCCGCTTTGGCGACACCATCCTGGCTGTCGGCGAGCGCCCTCTGATCGAAGCCGGACCCGGGCTCATGGGACGCGTGTTGAATGCGGTCGGCGAGCCCATCGACGGTGGCTCGCGCTTGAGCGAGCCCACCATGCTGCCCCTCGAAGGCAAGGCCCGCTCTCCGCTGGACCGTCCGCCCATACGCGAGCCTCTGGGCACCGGTATCCGCGCCATCGATGCGCTGCTCACGGTGGGGCGCGGCCAGCGCGTGGGCATCTTCGGCGGCTCCGGCGTGGGCAAAAGCACGCTCATCGGCATGATGACGCGCAATACGGAAGCCGACGTGACCGTGGTCGGACTGGTGGGGGAGCGCGGACGCGAGGTGGGCGAGTTCCTCGAAGATGCGCTGGGCGAGGAGGGGCGCGCCCGATCCGTGGTTGTGGTCTCAACTTCGGACCAGTCGCCGCTCCTGCGCATGCGGGCCGCGCTGGCCGCCACCACGCTGGCAGAGTTCTTTGCCACTCGGGGCCGCACCGTGCTCCTTGTTCTCGACTCGCTCACCCGCTTTGCCATGGCCGCGCGCGAGATCGGCCTGGCCGCCGGCGAACCCCCGACCAACAAGGGCTACACCCCCGGTGTTTTCTCGGGTCTGGCGCGTCTCATTGAGCGCGCCGGCAGCTTCCGCAACGGCTCCATCACCGCCTTTTACACCGTTCTGATGGAGGGAGACGATCAGCAGGACCCGCTGGTGGACGCTGTCCGCTCCCTGCTGGATGGGCATGTTGTCCTCTCCCGGTCCCTGGCCGCCGAGGGCTGGTATCCGCCTATCGAGGTGCTCGACTCCATCAGCCGTCTCATGCCCGCCGTCACCGCCCCGGCTCATCGGGAGCACGCCGCCCTGCTGCGCAGGCTGATGGCGGTCTACGCGCGGAGCGAGGACCTGGTGCGTATCGGCGCCTACAAGGCCGGCTCCGATCCGGAGCTCGATCGCGCCCTCCGCGCGCGCGCGTCGCTGCGCGCATTCCTCACCCAGGATTCAGTCGAACGCGCACTGTCCGCGGAGACGGTGGGCCGCCTGGCTCAGCTCGCCGCGGAGGTTTGATCCATGCCGGTCTCGGCTGCGCTGCGCCGGCTGCTCCGCGTTCGCGATCTTGAAGAGGAGCAGCACCGTCTCGCCCTCGAATCCGCTCTCTCTGACCTGCACGCCCTGGAACACGCGCTGGTCCTGGCCCGCGCGGCGGAGCGCCGCGGGCGCGCGCGCCTCACCTCTAGCGCGCCGGCTCCCGATCCTGCCGATCGAATTGCCGCCCGGGTCGAGTTTTCGTCGGCCACACGCCGCACCGCGGCACTGGTGCCCCGCATCGCCGCCGCCGAACAGGAAGTCAGCCGCCTTCGCCTGCAATATCTTTTGAAGCGCACCGAGCGCCGCCAGGCTGAGGCGCTGATCCGCGAACGCGAAGCGCTCGATGCCATCGAGGCCGATCGCCGCGCGCAGCAGGGGCTCGACAACTGGATTGCCTCCCGCGCCCATCGGGACAAGTCGCCGTCCAAACTCCGCCCCGCTCGTTCCTCTAAGGAAGTTCTTTAGTTAAGACCACTCACAGAGAAGTACCACCTTCCCGATTCGGAACCCTTGATCCAAACTTCGCAACTCTCTAAGACCGCAATGTCTGAATTTGGCACACCGTATGCACTATCTCAGCGGCGTGCCCCTAGCCGTTGCCATCCCCGTCGTGGTCGAGCCCGGAAAGCTGGCCGGACCGGCCAAGCCAGGCGCGACGCCGCGTGCCCAACCCGGCGCAGCCGCACTTCCGCTGGAGACCAGCTTTCGCGCCCGGCTGCAGACGATGTTTGCCGCGGAAATCCAAGCTTCCAAAACGGCGGGATCGGAGTCCCCAATCGATCCCGTGATCCCGGAATCTGAAGACTCTGTTGCGCGCGATGGCGTATCGACGCCTCAATCCATCCCCGCGCAGCCGGTGCCGCTGGTTTCGCCCGGCATCCGCACGCCGCAAGCCCCGGCAACGCCTGCGCGGCCCGTGCTGCAGGTTTCGCTCAGCACCGTCACGCGGCAGCCTCCCCCAACGCCCACGCTTCCAGCCTCACCGCAGCGTTCCAGTCAAAGAATGGATCCTGGAACGGATCCCATTTCGCTCCAGCCGGTGTCCGTACCGTCTTCTCCTTCCTCCCATCGGGCGGCGCGGGAGAAGTCTTCGCAGTCCGGCATGGGCGGCGATCCAGCGTCGCCATCGCTTGTTTTGGTATCTGCTGGAACACTTCCGCAGCCATTGCCGATACCTTCCCCGTCGCCGGTCCCGCATTCAACCGCTCCGGCAGTGCGCGCAGAAGTTTCCTCGAAGCCAACATTGACTGGAACTTCCGGGGCAGCGATGGGGTCCGTCAGCCCGGAGGCTTTCCCAAGAGCTGTTTCGCCGCCATCATTGATGGAACCGCGTGAGCGCTCTGCGTCTCCGGCGCCAGTCAAACCGATCGTGGCCCAATCCGCTGCGCATACCGCGGCATTCCAATCCACACCTGACTCCTCGCCGCCGCTAGAGTACGCTGCCACGCCCGCGGCCAGCTCCGATGGGCGCGACGACCTGCATCCCGCGCCCGTTTCATCCGATTCAGCCGCCCCTGCTCCCATACAGCCTGTGGAGCAAGCAACGAAGTCGCAACCGGCGTCCGTCATCGGACCCCCGTCCGTCATCGGGCCCGCGCCCTCTTCGAGCGTCGCGCACGGAGTCCGAAACCCGCCGGATTCACCTAGCGCCGCCACCGATGTACCGCCTGCGGAGCCGAAAGCGGGACAGCCTGCGCGTGCTTCCAATGTATCGAGACTCACGCAGTCGATACCGGCTCAGAACGCCGTTGCCTCGGGGGCACCGGCTGCAGCGCAGCCCGGCACCCCACCCGCGCATGCGTCAATGCTCAATGTGTCCCGCGAATCCACGAATACCTCTGGCGTGGCAACCCAGGCTCCCGCTGACACCTTCGCCGCTCTGGATGCTGAACCGGCTGCGCCGCCCGCAACCTGGATTCACGCCGGGCCCACCCGCGCCGAGGCAGGCTACCTCGATCCCTCGCTTGGCTGGGTTGCGGTCCGCGCCGGCGTCGCGGGCAACACCGTCCATGCCTCCATCCTGCCCTCTTCGGCAGAGGCCGCACAGGCCCTCGGATCGCACCTTGACGGTCTCAACAGCTATCTGGCCGATCATCGCGTTGCGGCGGCCCAGTTGACCATCGCGCCGTTGCCGTCCGGACTATCGTTCGCCGGCCAATCCGGCTTCAACCCATCTGGCCAGCAGGCGGGTCAGGAACAGCGGGGCGGCGAACCGCCCGCTGGATCCAGTTCCGATTCAACCTTAACCCACACGGCGGATGCCTCAGCGGCTTCGCCGGTCCCCGGCTTTGAAGCACTGGCCGTTCCGGTTTGGTCCGGCAGCCATATTTCGGTGATCGCCTGAGAATGGCTAACCCGCGGTTCGCTGGGCGATCCGCGCCAGGAAGGTAAGAAAATGGCAACCTCATCGCTGATTTCAACGCAACACGCAGCGGCGAGCATCGCGCTCGCCAGGGCGCACCCGGCCGATTCTTCGACCGGTGGCAGCGGCTCTTCCGACGACGGGGCCACCATTACAGCCAACGACTTTCTCACCCTGCTCGTGACCGAGATGCAGAACCAGGACCCCACGGCCGACACCGATCCCAACGAATACATCAACCAGCTCGTAAACGTGAACAGCCTGGAGCAGCTTATTCAAATCAACCAGACGCTCACCAGCGACCTTCCGGCGCCCGCGTCGGGCACGGGGGGCTCGTCCAGCGCGGCCCACGGCATCAATGCCGCCGTCAATCCTGCGCCGTCAAGCCCGGCTGCCGCATCCACGCAACCGGTTTCGGCGCCGCTTGGGGCGCAGGCGTCCTCGCTTACCGGTGCGCCGGCCCCGGTGACGGACCCTGTCACCTCCGGCAATCTCAACATATCCTCATCCAGCCCCGCAGCGTTGCGCGTGGCCAGCGCTCTCGGGTCCAGGCGCCCGCGACGGTAACTGCCCTGCAATCTTCACTCTCAACCCAGGCCTTTACGGCCGATCACCGAAGGAGATCGAAACCATGGCAAGCTTCAGCATTCCTTTGACCGGCCTGAACGCCGATTCTACCGCTCTGAACACCATCGCCAACAACCTTTCCAACATGAGCACCACCGGCTTCAAGGCGGTGACAGTCAATTTCGCTGACCTGTTCTATCAGCAAGTCGGCAGCGCCGGCTCGGGCGATCCGATCCAGACGGGATCGGGCACGCAGGTCGCCTCCACCACCACCGATTTCTCCGATGGCACACCCACGTCAAACGGCGTCAGCACGGATGTTGCGCTCCAGGGCAACGGGTTCTTCGTCGTATCCGATGGCAATAGCCAGTACCTGACCCGCGCCGGCGATTTCTCGATCGCATCCAACGGCAATCTGACCACGGCCAACGGGCTCAACGTGATGGGTTACCCCGGGGTGAACGGGGCAGTGGACACCAACTCGCCGCTGGCGCCCATTAACATTCCCGAATCCGCCATCCTGCCGCCGCAGGCCACCAAGAACTTCACCATGACGGCCAATCTCAACTCGGCCGGCTCCAATCAGATATTCCCCGCCACCGAGACCATCTTCGACTCGCTGGGGCAGGCGCACACGGCTACCATTACCTACACCCAAACCGCTACCAATGCGTGGAATTACTCCATCGCGCTGCCGGCGGCGGATTTCGCCAACGGCGTTTCCACCCCGGTCACCGGCGCCATGACCTTTGACGCCAACGGCAATCTGGCCACCGTCGCCGCCGGCGCCAACCCGGCGAAGACAGTGGGCACAGCGGCAGCCGACATATCCTCGATTCCGGTCGCCTTCACCGGTCTCGCCGATCAGGCCAGCGATCTGAACATGAACTGGAATCTTCTGGGCACGGCAGGCACGCCCACCATCAGCCAGGTGGCGGCCCAGTCCGCGGCCTCGGGCACCACCCAGGACGGCTTTGCCAGCGGCGAGTATCAGGGCTTCACGATCGGCTCCGACGGCACCGTGACGGTGACATACTCCAATCAGCAGAAGCTCAACGTGGGACAGATCGCCCTCGGCACCGTGGCCAATCTTCAGGGCCTCCAGGCGGACGGCAATGGAGAATACGCGACCACGCTGGCGAGCGGCAATGCCGTGATCGGCACATCGGGCACGGCCGGCCTGGGCACGCTGCAGGATGGCGCTCTGGAGAACTCGAACGTTAACATTTCCGCCGAATTCTCCGACCTTATCATCGCGCAGCGCGCGTTTGAGGCCAACTCCAAAACCGTAACCACGTTCGACACCATCACCCAGGAAACCATCCAGATGATCCACTAATCTCATCTTTGCTGGCTCGAATCCCCCTTGCGCGGCCTCATCGCGCAAGGGGATTGCGAGCGTTGGTCATGTGCTGTCTTGCCGATGTTTACTATTCGGTAATAAGAGAGAACTGCCGCAAGAAATGGAATCACTCTATCGGGTATTGTGTGTGAATAGAATCAGATAGTTCCGGAATTATCTCGGCGGGGATGGGGGTAGGGGGGATTATTTATCTGGTAAACTTTCCATCTCCTTCCGGGCGATCTGTTTTTAGCAGCGGCGGAAGTGCATGCGCTGGTTTCTGGCGCGCGCCTGCAGAACTATGTTGAACCGGTGGTTTCTTTGCGTCTGTGCGTGGGGTCACAAGCGGGCGGGCCCGAGGGATCCGTGGTTGCGCCCGATCGAGCAGCGGGCTTAAGCCAATGTGCGTTCCGCGCTGAGCAAGAGGCCGAACTACAGATCCCTCGACCCGCTGACCCCACTCACGATGAAACTGTGAGCGGTGCCAGGCGTGCGGGTCTTCGGGATGACACGGCATTGGGTGTATCGGTCCGGCGACGACGGTCCTATAAAGTAGTTCTGTGATCATCAACATAGCCCGGCGGGCGCACGACCATAATTGGGAGCTCGACCCCATTGTGCGGTCGCTGCTCGATACCGACTTTTACAAGCTGCTGATGCTGCAGTTTATCTGGAAGCATTTTGCCGGGACGCGGGCGACGTTTGCGGTGCAGAACCGGACTGTCAGCGTGCGGCTGGGCGAGGTGGTGCGCCTGGAGGAGTTGTGGGAGCAGCTGGACGCGGTGCGGCAATTGCGGTTTCACAAGTCGGAGCTGATCTGGCTGGCCGGAAACACGTTCTACGGACGCAGGGGGATGTTTGAGCCGGCGTTTCTGGAGTGGCTGGAGAAGGATTTCCGGCTGAGCGATTTCGAGCTTGGCGTGGAGGACGGGCAGGTCTCGCTCCGGTTCGACGGGCTGTGGACGGAGACGACGATGTGGGAGATTTACGCATTGTCGATTGTGGACGAGCTGAAGACGCGTTCGGCGCTGAAGGTGCTGAACGAATTTGAGCTGGACCTGCTGTACGCGCGGGCGAAGTCGCGGCTGTGGGACAAGATGGAGCGGCTGAAGGGCGTGCCGGGGCTGGCGGTGAGCGACTTTGGGACGCGGCGGCGGCATAGCTTTCTTTGGCACGAGTACGTTCTGCTGGCGATGCAGGACACGCTGGGGAAGACCTTTACCGGGAGCTCGAATACTTATCTGGCCTACAAGCATGACCTGGAGGCGATGGGCACCAACGCGCACGAGCTTCCGATGGCGCTGGCGGCGCTGGCGGATAGCGAAGAGGAGCTGAAGACGGCGCAATACCGGTTGCTGGAGCTTTGGCAGCAGACGTACGCGGGCGAGTTGCTGATTCTGCTGCCGGACACGTTTGGGACGACGCAGTTTTTGCGCCACGCGCCGGACTGGGTTGGAGACTGGACGGGGCAGAGGATCGACAGCAAGGACCCGTTTGCGGCGGGGGACGAGTACATTGCGTGGCTGGAGGAGCGGGGACGCGACCCGCGGCGCAAGCGGCTGATTGCGAGCGATGCACTGGACGTGGACAAGATCCTGGCGCTGCATGCGTACTTTGGCGGAACAATCGTGCAGGGAGATGCGTGGGATTTCAGGGTGGCGGCGGATTTTGAAGACGGGTCGCGATGGCGGCCGGAGCGGCGGATCCGGTTCAGCGCCGGCTGGGGGACGTTTTTGACCAACGACTTCAGAAACTCGAATCCGCGGGGGGATGGGAGCTTTGACCCGGTGAGCCTGGTGTGCAAGATGACGGAAGTGGATGGGCGGCCGGCGGTGAAGCTGAGCGACAACTACGCCAAGGCGATGGGGACGGCGGAGGAGATCGAGCGTTACCGGAGAGTGTTTGGGACGGCGGGGATGGAGAATGTGCCGGTGGAGGCGTAAAGGCAGGGACCGAGGGAACAAGGGAACAAGAACGCAAAGACGAGGACGTTCAGAGGTTGTCTTTCTTGGTCCCTTGTTCCCTTGGTACCTCGGTCCCTGTTTTGTGATGCGTGACGCTGCCGCTGGAGTGGATTTGCGGCTACATTGGATGTATGAGGGTAAGGATCTCCCCGCTTTTTCCCTCCAGGTTGAGTAAGGCCTGCCTGGGCGGAATGCTGTGCTTGCTGGTTGCCGCTGGAGCGATTTCCGGACAGACCACGAGCGCGACGAGTTCGACTACACATAAAAGGACAGCGCACCATAAGACGGCGGCCAAATCGAGGAAGGCGACAAGAAGGCATCGGCGGCAACGACTGACGTTGGCGCAGCGGCGGGCGAAGACGGCGCGGCTGCGGCGGGCGTTTGTTGCGTCCACTGAGTTGCGGCCGATGGCAGAGCAGTTGATAACGCTGCGGACGCCGGCTGCGTACCAGGGCGTGACCAGCTACGCCAAGCGGCATACGGGCGATGCGGCGGGCGCGGCGTACCTGGCGCTGGGGCGCGCCTACCAGATGGACAAGCGCTACGGCGAGGCGGTGGCTGCGTACGCGGCAGCGAAGCAACATAGCGAGGTGCTGGCGGATTACGCGGACTACCTGGCGGCGGAGTGCCTGCACGCGGAGAACAATGAGAAGGCGGCCGAGGCGCTGCTCAGGGGCTTCGACGAGCGATATCCGGATACGATCTTCGATATTGAGGCACCGGAGCTGGAAGCGAACGTGCTGCTGGCCGAGGGCGATGCGACAGCGGCACAGCGGACGCTGCTGACGGTGGCCGACGAAGCGCAGGACATGCCTAACTACGAGCTGACGGAGGCGAAGATCGCGTACGCCATCCAGCAGAACGACGAGGCCGAGCGGGTTTTCAAGCAACTGTTGCTGAGTCATCCACTGAGCCCGGAAGCGGAAGAGGCGCGGGCGCGGCTGACGGCGATGGGCGCGGAGACGAGCCTGACGGCGGAGGAACTGCGCAGCCTGGGCGACGCGTATTACAACGCGGGCCGATACCAGTTGGCATCGGAGCAGTATCGGGCGCTGGCGCGGAACATGGAGCTGCCGGCGGCGGAGCGGAACGAGTTTGAGGTGGCCGCGGCGGCATGCGATTTGAAGTTGAAGCTGCTGACGGATCGGGAAGCAGAGGCATTGCCGGATACGAACGACGAGAACGGCGCGCGGCGGCTCTACCTGCTGATGGAACTGGCGCGCTCGCATGAGAACCAGGGCGAGCAGCAGCAACTGGTGGAAGAGATGAAGTCGCGGTTCCCGGAGAGCCCGTGGCTGGCTGAGGCGCTCTACTCCAGCGGCAACATGTACCTGCTGCTGAGGGACTACCCGCGGGCGGTGGATGCCTACAGCTACCTGGCCGCGCACTTTCCCGGATATAAGAACGCGGCGGCGGCGCATTGGCGCGCGGGGTGGCTGAGTTACCGGCAAGGACAGTTTGGCGAAGCGTCGCGAATCTTCGACGAGCAGATCCGGCTGTATCCGCAGGACACGGAAAGCGCGGCGGCGCTGTACTGGCGCGGACGGCTGCATGAATCGCAGGATCACCAGACGGCGCTGGCCGCGGCCGATTTTCGCGCGGTGGTGGGGCGGTATCAGCATTATTTTTACGCGCAGATGGCGCGGAAACGGCTGAAGGCGCTGGGACTGCCGGAGCTGGTGAGCCAGACGCAGATGGGCGCATTCCAGCCGCCGCCCGTGCCGCACCTGGTGGACACGTTTCCCGCGGACAGCCCGCATATCGCCAAGGCGCGACTGATCGCCAACGCGGGCTTGAACGAGTACGTTGGCCAGGAGATTGCGGCCGATCCGGATTCCGGTTCGTGGAGCGCGCTGGCGGAGGCGCAGATTTATGCGTCGTTCGGGGAGACGTTCCGCGCCATGCGGGCACTGAAGCGCGCCATGCCGTACTACACGTCGGCGCCGATTGGGTCGATCCCGCAGGCGTACTGGCGCATTCTGTTTCCCGAACCGTGGTGGGACACGATCAAGGAAGAGAGCGCGAAGAACGGGCTTGACCCGTACCTGGTGGCATCGCTGATCCGGCAGGAGTCGGAGTTCAATGCGTCGGCGATTTCGTACGCCAACGCTTGGGGGCTTATGCAACTGGAGCCAAATGTGGGCAGGAAGCTGGCGCGCGAAGAAGGCATGAGCCATTTCCAGACCTTCCAATTGCTGAACCCCGAGGTGAACATCCGGCTCGGATGCAAATACCTGAAGCAGATGCTGGACCGCTTCGGCGGGGTCGAGGAGTACGCGCTGGCGGCGTACAACGCAGGGGACTCGCGCGTGGTGGACTGGCAGGCGGCGGGCCCATACGGCGGCATGGATGAGTTTGTGGAGTCGATCCCGTTTACGCAGACGCGGGAGTATGTGGAAGCTATCCTGCGCAACGAGGAGATTTATCGCTCATTGGATTCGGCTGCGAGCGCGCAGGCGCGGACGGGAATCGCATCGCGGTAGAAGTCGAGACAACCCATTGGGTGGAGCGTCGAGCGCAGACAGGATGGATTCTAATCCCACGTTGACGGTAGCCGGGTCCACTAAAGTAACCGGCTCGCATCCCGTCGAAGAGCCTCGAAAAGCCCCATAATGATTCCTTGAATAGATTAACAACCGCTCGAATTCAAGGGGATGGAGTGTCACAAGGGAAAAGAGCATTCGTAGCAGGGCTTCGGTTCGCGCCGGTCTGGCTTTTGGCGTGTTTCTGCATCCAGTTTTGGGCGCAGGCGAAGCCCACGCGGGAAGGGAATTCGGCGCGCTCCGGACGGGAATATCACATTGAGGTGAACACGCTTCCCGGCTGCTTCTTTTACGGATGCACGCAGCCGGTGCGGGCGGGCAACATCCGCGTGACGGCCGGAGGCGTGCGCGTGCCAGCGCGCGTGGCACAGCCGCGGGGCAGCGGGGTGGCGGCGTCCGGTGCGGTTCCAGTTCATCTTCTGGTGGCGTTCGCGCCTGGAATCAAGCGGCGCCAGGATACGGAACTGATGGCGAAGCTGAAGCGGGTGCTGGCCGCCGGGTGGTTGGTGAGCGTATGCCGCGCCGACGGAACGTTTACTCCGTACACACGCGAGGTGGATTTGCGCAGCGCTCTTGCGGAGTCCGCCGATGCGCCGATGGAGGATGCGGGGCTGGATACAATTGCGAGCGCAATCGATGGTTTGCGCGCACAGCCCGGATATCGCGTCATCCTGGTTGATCTTGGCGGCAGGTCCGATGATAGATTTGTGCGTTGGCTGGCGTCCCAGACCGATCGGCTATCCCCGGTGTACGTGAGCGATGGCGGCAGCGCGCAGATGCCATCTTCGCCCTCCACCAACGACGCATCCGTCGGAGGCGTCAACCCATTTGCAGGCGCGGCCAACAAGATGGAGCGCGCCTACGGCGGCGGCGTGTTCCACGAGCTGAAGCTGGATGAGGCGATCCGCCACGCCTTGGCGGACACCCGCTACGATTACGATGTGCGCTTCCACGTGCCGTCATTCCTTGCCGCGGACGCGCCGATCCAGCTGACTTTCCTCGATCCCGGGACCCACCTCCCATACGAGCTCCGCACCGATCTCTACCTGGTGGAAACGCGCGCGGCGACAGGCGAGGCGGCGTGGCAAAGAACCGATGCCACAGCGCGGCTGACCACGTTAGAGAAGTAAGTGGGACACCGCCTCAAGGTCCGGAGCCGGAAGCCTCCCTTGGAATGGGACCACACGGGTGGGAATCCGATTCGGCACTAGCTTCCGTCAATTCTGGTTGACGAACGCGCGCGCAGGGGCAAAACTGTTTTCGACCCTGAGGCGTCCAATTCGCAGGGTTGCTTCGCAGCCTGCAGTTGTTGCAACAACGGTGTCGCGGCGGGAACATCGCATCGGCTCTGTTGCATCTCAACCCGTGGAGGGCAAGATGTCAGCAGACTTGCAGTTTCTGGAAGAGTGGATCCCGGAAAGAATGGACCCCGGCACGGTTTTCGTGCTGGAAAACCAGACCACGCTGGGCAACGCGCAAAATCCATTTGTCGCTGTGATGTCGTGCCCAAGGTGCGGCACCATGGGGCTGATTACCCGGCGGCAGTTAATCGGATATGAACCGATGATCTGTGGCGGCGACTTCTGCTCGGCCGAATACCAGCTGGACGGCGAGAATATCTGCTTTAAAAAGCCGCAGTAGGTCGCCGATTATCGCCGTCATGCGGCTGCGAAACGCGGGCGATCCGCGTTGTTTCGCGCTCGTTTTCTGGCTGCCGTTGCAGGAGCCGGCGATTCCAACCGGCCGAGCGCGGCCCATGGATCAACCGGGCACGTACGATAATTGAAGTGGGACTACCAACCAGGCCCGGATGGCGAAATTGGCAGACGCAGCGGACTTAAAATCGGCTTATAACACCGCTGTATTTCTGTATATTATTGAGAGTAAATAGATTATCTTAATACCGACCACTGCGTGAGCCTTGCGCAACTCTTGCACACTTTTGTGCTTCTATAGATGAAGCAGGAGGTGCATCCGCGTGGCAGAGCATCACACCATCCTCGGTGGCAAAGTTCACGTCTACAAGCGTCCGAACAGTTCGAGCTGGCAGTGCGCAACCTATCTGGCCGGGAAGAATCGGCGAACCACCACCAAAGAAGACAGCCTCTCGAAAGCGAAGGAGTTCGCGGAGGACTGGTATTTGCAGTTGCGCGGCAAGCTCCGCGACGGCCAGTTGAAAAGCGGCAAACTGTTCCGCGAAGCAGCGAAGTTGTACTTGCGCGAGTTCGACATCATGACGCAGGGGCAGCGCAGCCCAACCTATGCGCGCGGACAGCACGCGCGGACAAATGGCTACCTGATTCCATTCTTCGGCAGCATGGTCCTTCCCGAGATAACGGCTGGCAAGGTCAATGAATATCGTATCCATCGCCTTGAGGAAAGTAAGGCGATGCGCGGCAAGCCTCCAGCGCATAGCACCATGCACCAGGAGACCGTGACGCTGCGCCAGATTTTCAAAACGGCTCTGCGGCACGGATGGGTCGATCATCTCCCGGATTTTTCAGCGCCATATCGTGCTTCCGGAAAGATTTCCCATCGAGCATGGTTCTCACCGGAAGAGTACAAGCAGCTTTATGAGGCAACGCGCAAACGGGCGCAGGACCCAAAGCAGCCCCGCTTTCGTTGGGAGGCGGAACAACTTCACGATTATGTTCTGTTCTCCGCCAACACCGGACTCCGCCCCGACGAGGCGCGGCGTCTTCAGTTTCGCGATGTCACGGTGATTGAAGACGAGGGCAGCGGCCAGACCATCCTTGAGATCGAAGTACGTGGAAAGCGAGGCGTTGGTTATTGCAAGAGCACAACAGGTGCTGTGCATCCGTTCGAGCGGCTGAAAGCGCGACCACGTCCAGATGGAGGGCCGGGAAGATCGGGCAGTCGTACCGCATCAATGGCCAATGGCGAGTGGCAAGCGCCCGGACCCACTGATCTCCTATTCCCGAAATGGCCGCGCGAGTTGTTCAACGCAATTCTTGAGGAAGAAAAGCTTCGCACCGACCGTGATGGAAGGCCGCGAACGGCCTATAGCCTGCGCCACACGTACATCTGTCTGCGCCTGCTTGAAGGTGCCGACATCTATCAGATTGCCAAGAACTGCCGGACAAGCGTGGAGATGATTGAGAAATACTACGCGGCGCATTTGAAGACGCAGCTCGATGCTTCCGCTATCAACATCATGAGGCCACGGTCGAAGAAAAAGACGGTTCCCAGGAAAGGCCCCGCACGAGTGGAAGCCGTCCGCTTGGCTGAAGAAGCGTAGGCCAGCGCCCGCTTGCTATCTGAAACACAGTTATCCAGTGAGCCAGGATGGAACCATCCTGGCAGGGTTTTGGGGCCGGAACCGGCCCAACTCGGGCCCGGAACCGGGCCAGGTACCTTCAATTGCTTGCATACGAAAGCGGGTTGCGTTTCGATGAGAGCCGCTGCTTGCTTTTCTCCAGCCATCCTTCCCCGTGGGGCCCAGCAATATCTTCGTGTCCACTAGGTAGCCCGCGTAAAATAATTTGCGGGTTCGTAGTGCAGCGGAGATCGAAAGGAGCCCAGCGACAACAAATGAAAAGGACTTTTCAGACCCTCTTACTCGTGCTCGCCGTTCAAGGGTTTCTGTATGGTCAGTCCACTTGGAAGGGGCTTCGGTTTGGCATGTCCGAGGCCGAAGTTCGAGCCACATATGGCAAGGCGCTGCAAAAAGAGGTTGACGAGACTCAAGAGACAGTTCTCGTGGACGACACTTTTGAACTGCTCCCTGCACCCGTTAGTGTGCCAGCGACGGTGCGACTTTCCCTCGGCAAGTCCGGCAAGCTTGAGGTGATCAACATCATCGCGAAAGAAAGCCCTTTCGCCAATGAAAAGGACGAAGCGAGCGCCAGCGGGTCCACATTAGCGGTTGTAGAGCAAGTCACCAGCAGTCTAGTAGAACACTATGGGAAGCCGCTCACCGAAGAGGGCGAGTGTAAGCTAACAGCGGAAATGCTCATGAACCACACGCCGGTTGTGTGCAATGCTGTGTGGAGATCAGAAGGCCAGAAGATTGAAGTAGCTTGGTCCGTCTTCGATGGACGTCTTAAAAGCTTCATTCTGTCTTACCAACCAGTGCCGACAGACTTCTGAGGTGAAGAATAGTGCGCCCAAGGCAGAAGTTTCAAGATTGCGTGCTAATCGTTTATCGCTACATAACCGGCGAGGACGAAGGCTCCGCTTTCTGTCGGTTTTTCCCGTATCTGAACGGCGAGAGTGGAATTTCGCTTGACGCTTTGACGGCGTGCCTCAAGCAAGTTGGCTATAGGATGACGCCATTTAACCCAGCCGAAGTCGGAGATGCACCGGCAGGTTTTTTGAGACGTTTTCAGGGCGAGGCCGTCATGTTTCACGCCTCACAAGAAAAGGCCATAGCACACGCAGTTTTAGTGCGAGCGGGAGTGGTTCTCGACCCGGCCCCGTCATCTCCCGAGGAGGGTGAGTCCGTCGAAGAGTATTTCAAGAAGGTTCCGGAGGGGACCAGGATCAAGAGCCTGTTGCAAGTTTCCCGAATGCAATAGCAAATGGAGTCTTGAAAAGCGCAAAGTTTCCAAACGCCCACGCCTTTGGCGGCCCCTAGCTGAAGGAGGCCAAGACTTCATCTGGCGAAAGAATAGTGATGCCGGTGAACCGGCGAAAATCCTTGCCATTGAGCGTCAGCAAATTCGCAATTCCGTGCACTCGCATTGCTGCCACCATGCGAGCGTCATGGACCTGGATGCCGGATACGCCCGCCGCAACGATTCTGCGCCACTCTTGATGTGTTGCTTCGCTGTCGGCGGCGAAAGAGAATTTGGATTCGATCAGAGCAGCGCGTTCATCCGTCTCTGCAACCGAGAATCCGAACCCGTTCCGATCAGCCGGTCGAGTACACACGTTCCAGAATTCAGCCAAATTTTGCGATGTGTAGAAGAGGCCCGCTCCCTGCGCCCAAAGATGATCCGTACATTGCCGAATCGTTCCATATTCGGGACTGTCCGGCTGTACGAGGCGGAGCAAAATGTTCGTGTCCGCCAGGTAGGACGAACCGGGCATCAGGCGTGTTCACCGTAGATCATTTCGCGCGAGAAAGTCTCAGTTCGCAGTTGAGGGACATCCGGCGCTTTGCTCGCAAGAGCATCCAGAAAAGCGCGAAATTCTTCCTGGCTTGCGCGTGCGTGCCGTTGGCCTCTACCAGCGATTGCTTCCTGGAGAAGCCGCTGTGCATACAACTCCAGCGCAATACCGCGAGCCAATGCTTCAGCGGCAAGCTGTCTTTCCATCTCCGGGTTGAGTTCGACGCGGATTGTCATGGAAACCTCGTACCAATACCTATTATCGGATGTTTGCAAGCGAAAGTCGATTCTTCCGGGTTGTACGGTTGCCCGCGCAGTCATCCACTACTTGGATTCGCCTACACAGGCAATGGGAGCGCCAATTGTCGGCGCGGCCCCACGTATCAAGGTTGGGCGTCCTGGGTTGAATCGGATGCGGCTTGTCCTTCTACGTAACTTCGTCTTTCTGCCACCTACCTGACCGCCGAAGACGGCGAGTATACTGACTTGTAACCTGAAAATCAATCGATGCGTTTACTCTGCTCTGGCAAATGCCCAAGAGAATCTACTTGCGTTGGAGGCAAAATGAGGTGCCGAAATCTCTTTGCATCAATTTGCATGTTTGCTTGTGGCACTATGCTGCTTGCCGCTGACAAAAATCCTGCGCCTCTGTCCAAGACCTACGACGCTCCGATTGAAAGGATCTACGCAGCAGTCGTGCAAGTCGCATCCGCTGACTACAACCTGAAGGCTGCTGTCAAAGAGGGATATACGGTCAGCTTTTTCAGCGGCGGACAATTTTCTCTGGTTATGAGTGCGATTTGCCGTGAGGCTGGCACAGATAAGACATCGGTTTCAATTTCCATCGCACAGGCGGTAGGAAATCCTCAGATTTTCGGAGTAGGCAAGGCAAAAGATAAGGAAGCTTTGCGGTTTTGGAGCGAATTGGACAAAGCTATTCAGATCAATCAAGGACTCGCACCGGACACAAGCAAGTCCCAAGGCCCCACTACAAAGGACGAATCGGCGCAGGTGACCTTAACGTCAACACCTGACGGAGCCGACATCACTCTTGACGGCGACTACGCTGGAAGCACGCCGAGTCAGATCAAGCTTAAGCCTGGTACTCATTCCATCAAGATCACGAAGAAGGGCTTTCAACCGTGGGAGCGATCAATCAAAGTGGAAGCCGGGGATTCGCGGAGTGTTTCCGCAGAGTTGGAAAAGGTGAACTGAAATTCGCAGTCTTCCGTCTCGCGATAGGGGCATCGGAATGTCTCGCCCAACCCTTAGCGAATAGGAATTTTGCCGTATCGCGGGAACATTCCATCGAAACTGTTCTGTAGATTTGTTGTGGTTCGCAGATCGTTCCGGTATTCGCTCACGGCGGCGTCGAATCCGTGATAGAGACACAGTAGATCAATTTTAACGATGCCCTTCGCTAAGTGCTCGACTATAGGAGCCAGGTTTCCCTCTGCCCTCAGTTGAAACTGATAGTTCGTTGTTTTGGTTGCCGAGAACAGACCAAACGAATGGAGTAGGGCATTGCGCAACTGATAGAGGGCTTCAGGGTCCGAGGCTGACAGATGCAGGTACTTCCCAGCAAATGTACGGAAGCGCTCGCCGGACCCTGCCACCGAATCACTGCCATCGAAGAACTTACCTAGCAAGTCGATGCCAGCCATGACGCACATGGCTCCCGGCCACTGAATTCCGTGTTCAAGGCAACTCTTAGCGTCACGTCGAAGCAAGTAGAGGGTGCTGAATTCGCCCGGAATAGACGGTTCGACTCGCGGGTCCGTGAAGAAGAGCGATTCATCTTGCGGAGTCATCATCATCTCCCTTGCAATAACGACTTGAATGAGGTCAACATCGCTGGCTTCGAGACAACGCCGTTCTGTGTCATCACGGCACACTCGGCAACTTGCTGAAAGAATGCTGCGGCCTTCGTCACCAATTCCGCTCCGTTGGCCGCGCCAGAGTCCGCCAAAAGTTTCAGTGTAAAAGGCTTCTCCACAGGCCCGAGATACGTCTTCGGATCGTTCTGCGCGAGGTTTTGCAGGAGATTGATCGAGTTGGCTGTGTTCCATGCAGCATATTGTCTTGGATGTAAGGGCCGAAACAAAGCCAGGTAGAGACTCCCCGCGTTTTCGGAAACGCGTGAATTGTCGAATCCAAACTGAATGATAACCCTCAGAATGTCGTGCTCCAGCATCTCCCTTGCGGCCCCAGCCATTCGTAACTTTCGCAACTCCGCCTTGACCGGGGGAACCATTTCATCCACAAAAGGTTTGATAGCTGATGCGAGGGCGTCGAAACGAGCACACGATGGGTGATTGCGATCCCCTTCCGCACCCGGCATCGACGATTTCACTTCGGGCACTTTTAGCTGGCCTTCATTCCCGATCACGGGTGCGGCCCCTGACTGGAGAGATTGGGGCTGAGGGGCCGGATTATTTTCATTGTTCACAACGTCTGCTTTCCAGCTCTCAGGGGCAACGACATCGTTGGATTTGATAGCCGGGGGGCACCATAAAGCGTCATGGAAAGCGACGAGTTCGCGCTGTTCTTCCGCCGTCAGAGGCCCATCCGCGATGGCGACTTGTCTTGCGGTTTCGTAAAGCAGAGCCGAGAGTTTCTCCGCGCAATGGGTCCCGCGCGTCGCGTCAGATTCTTGCGCGATTTGAACGAGGAGCGGTGACTGGACAGGATCATGGACACAACTTGGATTTCTTTGGACATGGCCCTCAATCAACGTGACCGCGCCCTGTCCGGTCACTCCACCAAAGCCCTTTGGGTGAAGCTGACTAAACACGGATTGAAAGACCAGACCTTCCTCTACCTTTACGAATCCATCCAAGGCAGCAAACCGGCAGATTACATTCAGGAATGCGTTCTCGAAGATGTCTCCGTACGCCGACGCGACTCGTCGCTCCAGTAGCGTAACTTTCAAGGAAACGGCCAATTCATCGAAGAGCGCCTTTACTTGGATTCCAAGTTGCGGCTGTCCGGGAGGCGGCGCAAGAAGCGCGTCTTGACCCTGGCTAATCCGGGCCCCGCTCACCGTGCGAAAGAGAACGTATGCAGCCAATGCGACCCCGAGGATTACGCCCACAAGATTCCCGCTTGCGACGAGCGCAAGAATGATGACAACCGCCGCAGCCACCGCAAATCCGCTCGATGATTTCACTGCCGGTTGCGATCCGACCGCAGCGGCTTGTGGAGACTTCGGGGTTAGATAATCGCGTCTGTAAATCCCCGTTCCAGGAATGGAGACGGTGCGGACTACGCGACCTTGAGCGTCCCGGCCAACGCGAAAGCCCCGGATGCCCCATGAGTACCCTATTCCGCGCCGCGAGAAATTCAGCCGAAATCCCAACGGGAGCCGCTTCGATTTTCTGAATCGCCAGGCCAACTCTGTCTCTCCGCCGTTGCGACAAGAACCCTCAGAGGCCCGAGGAGATTCCCGAATAGGTGATCGTGAAGGTCAAACTGCGCCGCATCCAGTTGTAGTCCCAGAAAAGCTCTATTGTTTGTCCGCTACTATTCCACCGGGCACTACAGTCTGTGACTGAGCCGACCAGGTCCGCTATCGGTATGCTTGCGCACGGTCCTTTCGTGGAAGCCGGGGGGCCGTATTTGCCGACGAGTTGCTCATACGCCGAAGTGCCAGCGAGGAACGTTAGTGTCGGCAGATTCGAGCCAAGTGCGGGAGTAACCTGGAAAGTCTTCGATTGGTCTAAAACGAGCTTGACGACCAGCAATTTGTCTTGCGGCCCGAAGCCCAAGGCCGGGGTGAAATATACGGAGGCTGATGCGATTTCCGGCTTGAGATTCTGCGAGAGATAGCTGCTATTTGTGGGCAGTTCGAAATCTGGAGTGACAATCGCTACCGTCGCGTCGGGTCCGGGCTGGACAGAAAAACCGGATTTTCCCAGGGAATCGCGAACCTGCTGGCGACCCATCCCAAACTGAAGCCCCTGCCACGTTGTTTGAGCAACGCAGGAGCAACTAACACCAAGGCAAAGAAGCAGGCCAATCCCTTTCATATCTTTCTCCGTGCAGCCAGGCTATTGGCATCATGATAGCGCGCGTGGTGGAACCCAAGCGCCGAGGCTGTTTACCGTTTGCGCCCCTGCGTGCTTCAGCGAGAGCCGCACGCTGCTTGCGCAGCGGATAAATGGCGACACGTCACCCCGGCTCGGGTGCTGCAAGGTTGCTGAAGGTTCCCGCAGCGGGAACCTCTTCAAAGCATGGTGGTTGAGCGCAAAATGGGTTGCTCACGGTTACTGGCGGAGTAACCTGCTGCTGCCACTCGGGGAACCTGTTGAAAGCACAGAGTGAGAGGCCGAAACCGGCATCCCGGCGCGCTTACGCGCGTGTAGCCTCCGCTCCGCCGTCCGTAAAGGCTCTCCGCTACGCTCCGACCGCTGGCGCGGCTCCCGTTGGTCGGCCTTGACTGACGGCTCCGCTGTGGCTGGTTGCCAGCTATGAGAAGAATGTCTTCTTCTCATGTTCCACATGACAACGGCCACGGCTCCGATCTAGGGGCCACTTCGAGGCGGCTACGCAATCATTTCGGCATCAGCTCAAAAAAACGCTCACACCTGCCGATAACGTCGTCAATTGATGCAGTCCGGAAGACTTCTGTGTGAAGGCGATCACATCCGACCGTTACGCAGTCGATCGCAGTCTTTTCCCAAAGTGATTTGCATACCCACCACCTGAGCACGATTGAATGCGGGGCTGAGCAGCGGTGTTTACGGAGCCTATCGTCGAGATCGGTCGTAAATCCGACTTTGAACCTGCCCGGATCATACTCCGGCTCAAGCTGAATGACGTAGAAGACTCCATCCTGAGAAAGAACGAATCCGTCGCGCTTCGCAGACTCATTCCCGCCGTCCGGCACGGCGTTTGGAAGACCCAACTCTGTCCGGACTCGCCCTGCATCTTCCTCAGTAATATGGAGGACCATCTGGCCCCGGCTCTTCGAGGTGGACATCTTCTGTCCCTCGATTCGAAGCCGGTTGATTACTTTGAAGATGGTCTGCTTCCGTCGGCCCAACTCGGAGGCTAGATCGATTGCCGAAATGAGCTTGGTCTCCATAGCAGAGTTCCTATTCGTCTCACGTTAGCTCTGCACAGTATAGGGCTCGCCGCGTGTGTCCCAAGTTTCGACCTGGATAGAGCAAGGGCTTTGCGAAATTTGTCTGGGCATCGTTCGCCGTCCAGCAGGCAGCGGCGAGGCAAAATTCTTGAAATCGGGTTACTCTGGTAGCAACCTGCGGTTGCTGAAGGGGTAACCCAATGACTCCCCTCCCTTTAGCAAGAAATCGGCCCTGCACGGCTCGTTGCCCTGCACGTTGCGGCGCGCTGGCGGCGTGCGGCTCGAATACCACAAACAATCGAAATGGCGGTGCAGAGTGAAGGCCCCGCTGCGCACGAAGTCCATCGGCACGAAGGTGAGCGAGGAGGAGTTCGCGGCGCTGGAGGAGTGCGCGCGTCAAGCTGACATGACGCTTTCGGAATGGGTGCGGGCGGTGTTGCTGGCCGCGCCGGGGGTGGAGCTTCCCGACGACGACGCGGCGCTGGCGGGCCGGGTGACGCTGGCCGAAGTGCTGGCATTGCGGACGCTGTTCCTGAATCTCCAGTTCCGGCAGACGCAGGGTCCGTTGACCGAGGCCGAGATGCGCGGGTTGATCGAGCGGGCCGACACGGTGAAGGGAGAGCGGGCACGAGAGCGAATCGAGGCGGCGCGGAGCCAGGCGCGGAAGCAGGCCGGTGTCCCTGCTGAAAAGCCGAAGGATGGAGAGCCACAAGTAGAGGAGGTCTGAATATATGGCGGAGTGGGGCCGGAAGCAGTACAGCAAACCGTGGCCGAGCCGGACGCATGTGTGGACTTGGGGAGCGTTTTTCCTTAGCTGCCTGTTCTTCGTGTTCATGGTCTGGCGGGACGGACGGGTGAATTGGACGGCAGCGCAGCGGCTGTACCTGTCCGATTACTTGAAGAGCGGTGCGCGGTCGAAGCTCCCGGCGGCGAAGGCGCGTTACACGCTGCTCTTAGGGATCACGCCCAAGGGCGAGCAATTGCTCGTGACCGGCGACGAGATCGAGGCGGTGAAGGGCCAGGACGGGCGGTACGGGTACGCGCTAACCGACGAAGGCGTGAAGGATGGACTGGAGCGGTTGCAGTGGACGACAGCGGTGTACAACGACCGTGGACTGCATGGGCTGATGGGGCGCTACGTTTACCAGAACCAGACGCTGTGGGACTTCGTGAAGCGGCCCACGTACTGGACGGCGGCGTTCTTCGTGGTGCTCTTGTTCATGGCCGTTCCGAAAGACCGTGCGCGGCGGATGGTCTGGAAGTTCGGGCGGCGGCTGCGCGGGCCAGAGCTGGTCACGACGGCGGAGTTCAACGAGAAGCTGGGGCGGAAGAAATGGCTGACGACATACTTCCCGGACGGGATCGCGTTCGTGAATCTTGAACAGACTTGGTACAACCGGCTGCTCGGGCGGGACCGGGGCCGCTGGGTGCGCATCCCGAAGGAGCGCGAGGCGATGCACTTCCTGACCGTAGGCGACAGCGGCGCGGGCAAGAGCGCGGCCATCCGGCAGATGCTCTCGCAGATATGGGAGCGCGGGGAGACGGCCATCGTGTACGATCCGGCGCTCGAATACCTGCCGCAGTTCTATCGCGAGTCGCGGGGCGACGTGATCCTGAATCCGCTGGACGCGCGGTGTCCGTTCTGGATGCCCAGCGACGAAGCACCGCACGAGGCCGAGGCCCTTACGGTAGCGGCTTCGTTGTTCCCGGAGCGCGGCTTGGAGAACCGCTTTTTCGTGGACGCTCCGAGGAAAATCTTCGCGCATCTTGTGAACCTGAAACCAACCCCGGAGCAGTTGACGTACTGGATGTGCCACGAGCAGGAGATCGACGCCCGTGTGCAGGGTACGGAAATGTGGGCCATGATCCACTCGACGGCACCGAATCAGAGGTCAGGGGTGATGGGTTCGCTCAATATGGTTGCCGATGCGTTCAGGCTGTTGCCAACGGAGCGCGAGACGAAGCGGCGCTGGAGCGCGTATCAGTGGAGTCAGGAGCGGCGCGGTTGGCTGTTCCTTACATCGAAGCCGACGATGAGGGAGCGCCTGCAGCCGCTTCTCAGCCTGTGGCTCGACTTGTTAGTGCTGCGGCTGATGAACGAGGGCGGGAGCGGCGCACGGAAGACGTGGTTCGTGCTGGACGAGGTGGCGACGCTGCAACGGTTGCCGCAGCTTACGACCGCGATCACGGAGAGTCGGAAATCGAATTGCCCAATGGTCCTCGGCTTCCAGGGGAAGGCGCAGGTAGAGACGCTGTACGGTCACATCGCCGAGGCGATGCTGTCGCAGCCCGCAACGAAAATTTTCTTCAAGACGAGCGAGCCGCACGCCTCGGAGTGGATCTCGAAATCCATCGGCGAGATAGAAGTAGAACGGTTCCGGGAAAGTCGCACGCGGGGAGCGTTCCCGCAGAATCGTGAGAATGAGCAGCGAGAAATCACGCGCGAGCCGTTGGTCATGGCATCGGAGATCGGCGGGCTTGAGCCACTGCACGGCTACTTGAAGCACGGCAATCTGGTTGTGCGGATGCGGATGCCGTATCTGAAGCTTGACCAACCCGCAGAGAAATTCATCGAGCGGAAGATGACGATGCCGGCGACGGCAACGCGGGCGACGATGCTGGCGAGAGAACCGGAGCAACCCATCGTTGCGCAAGCGACAGCACGGAAGCCAGTGCGCTCCGTCCAAAAGAAGCAGGAGCAGGAACAGAAGCCCGCAGCGGTGAACGAGCAGACGCCGTTCTTCGAGTAAAGCGATGATTACACTGTCGAAACCCATTAGCTCCGGTCAGGCGCAGGCCTACCACCGGGAGGAGTTCGCCAATGCCAGGGAGAACTACTACACGGAAGGCGAGCGTGTGCGCGGCGAGTGGCAGGGCCAACTTGCCGCGCGATGGGGCTTGCAGGGTGAAGTTCAGGAGCAGCAGTTCGCGCGGCTGGCCGAGGGCCAGCACCCGGAGACAGGCGAGCAGCTGGTACGGCATCAGACGGCACGGGAGTACGTCAACGCAAATGGCGAGACCGTGCGCACGATGGAGCACCGGGCCGGATGGGATGCGACGTTCAGCGCGCCGAAGAGTGTATCTCTGACCGCGTTGGTTGGCGGCGATGATCGAGTGCGTGATGCTCACAGGGAGAGCGTGCGCACGGCGCTTGATGAGATGGAGAAGTACGCGCAAGCGCGTATGGGCGGGAACGTCCCGGCGCAAACCACGGGCCAGTGGGCAGTCGCGAAATTCGAGCACGATAGCAGCAGGCCCGTTGATGGATACGCCGCGCCGCAGTTGCACACGCACGCGGTGATCTTCAACATGACCGAAACGGCTGAGGGCCAGACTCGGGCGTTGCAACCGCAGGAACTTTACAGGACGCAGCAGTACGCGACGGCGGTGTATCGCTCGGAATTAGCAGTGCGGTTGCAGGAGCTTGGTTACGAGATTGAGCGCGGCGCACACGGACAGCCGGAGATAAAGGGCTACACGCGCGAGTACCTGGAGGCGTCGAGTCCGCGACGGCAGCAGATTGAAGAGCACATGGAAAAGGCAGGCGTGCGGGGTGCTGGCGCCGCGCAGATCGCGGCGCATCAGACGCGCGATGCCAAGCAACCGCTTTCACATGAAGAAGTGCGAGCGCAGCATCAGCGACTCGCCGCCGAACACGGCCAGCAGCCACTGCGCATTGTGACAGAAGCGGCGCACCGTGAAGGTGTGGAACTGAGGCCGGAGCAGACGGGAGTTGCCGCCCAACAGGGCGTGGCCTATGCGCGCGAGCGCGGCATGGAGCGCGAGGCCGTAGCCGATGAAAGAACGCTGATGCGCGATGCCCTCAAGCACACTATGGGCGAGGCCAAGTTGCCGGAGGTTCGCGCCGAGTTCGAGCGGCGTGCAGAACGCCAAGAACTGATCGAAGTGGAGCGCAGGCCGGGACTCGCAGGCCGCGCGTTCACAACTCGCGAGATGCAAGGCCACGAGAGTGAGCTGATTGAGCGCATGAAGCTGGGCCAGGGTACGCGCGAGGTATTAGCAGACGGACAGGTACGGCAGCAGACGATGGAGCAGCATCAGCACTTGAGCTTGAGCCAGCGGAACGCGGTCGAAGATGTGCTGACGAGCCGCGACCGCATGATGGCGCTTGAGGGCGTAGCCGGGGGCGGAAAAACGACTTCTTTAGCCGCAGTCCGTGAAGGGGCCGAGCGCGCAGGCTATCAAGTGGAAGGACTCGCGCCGACATCGAGGGCCGCGCAGAAACTCGCCGAGGCTGGTATCGAGACTCAAACGCTGCAAAGGCATCTTGCGCGAGGCGAACAGCCCGACGAGGGACAGAAACGGCTCTACGTAGTCGATGAATCGAGCATGGCGAGCACGAAGCAGATACACACGTTCGTGGAGCGGCTGAGAGAAAACGACCGCGTGCTGTTCGTGGGCGACGTGCGCCAGCATGAGGCGGTCGAAGCAGGACGGCCCTATGCGCAGTTGCAGGAAGCGGGAATGCGCACGGCCAGGTTGGACGAGATCATTCGGCAGAAGGACCCGGCGCTCAAAGAAGCCGTGGAGCAGCTTGCGCGGGGCGAAGTGCGCGAAGCTATCGGAAATTTAAACAGCCAGGGCCGCGTGCATGAGATCGGCGACCGGCAGGAACGCATCGGCGAAATCGCCCGCGAGTATGTGCGCTCGCCGGAGCGGACCTTGGTTGTGTCGCCGGACAACGCATCGCGGCGCGAGATCAACGATGCCATCCATCGCGCGATGCAGAACGAGGGCAAGGTCAGCGATAACGAGCAGCGCGTGCATGTGCTCTACGCGCGGCAGGATGTGACCGGCGCGGACCGGCAGCACGCGCAGAACTACGAGCGCGGCGACGTACTGCGCTACTCGAAAGGCTCGAAGCCTCTCGGCATTGAGCCGGGAGAATATGCGCGTGTTTCACACGCAGACCGCGAGAGCAACACGCTCACAGTAAAGCGGCACGGCGGCGAAGAGCTGAGCTACGATCCGCGCCGCTTGCAGGGTGTAACGGTCTACCGCGACAGCGAGCGCAAGTTCGCTCAGGGCGACCGCGTGCAACTCACGGCTCCGTACCATGAACAGAAACTCGCTAACCGCGAACTGGCGACCATCGAGCAGATCGAGGGCAACGGCAATCTGAGACTCCGCACAGACTCGGGGCGCGAGGTCGAATTCAACGCGAGGCAGCATCCACATCTCGACTACGGTTATGCGGTGACGAGCCACAGCAGCCAAGGGCAGACCGCAGACCGCGTGCTGATCCACGTGGACACGGAACAGGCTCCCGGCGAACTCGTCAACAGCCGTATGGCCTATGTGTCGGTGTCGCGCGCTCAGTTCGACGTGCAGATGTACACGAACGATGCGAAAGCGTTGGGATTCGAGTTGAGCCGCGACGTTTCACATCCGACCGCGATCCAGCAGGAGCCAGCAGCAGCACAGAAACTCGAGCCGCAAGCGGAAAGCATACAAGTCGCGCAGGGTTTGAGCGTGGGCTGAGAGATGGTCTTCAGCAGCTTGGCAGGCGTGACATACAGAGTTTTGGGAAGCAGAAGCAAGGCTGGGCGACCATTACAACCTCAATACACGGCAACCGACGCAGCGCAGGACCGTAATAGAGATAGGGCTGTGTGCGCGACGGATAGTAAAATCTCACATAGCGTGCTCTTAGAACTTGTGAGAGTATCTTGGCCCGAGAACGGGGTCAGGGCGTCCTCATTTGGGGGTGAAAAGAACCGTGCAGAATCCGAGAAATTTTCACATTTTCTTACACATTCTCCCATTACGCGCTTGGGTTGCAAACGACAATAGTTCGATAAATAGGTTTGAATCAGTGATTTGCAAGAAATGCCCGGATGGCGAAATTGGCAGACGCAGCGGACTTAAAATCCGCAGACTCTAACAGGTCGTGGGGGTTCAAGTCCCCCTCCGGGCACCATAGAATCAATGAGTTACAAGAGAAATGGCCTCCACGATTGGGAGGCCATTTTCTTCTGGTGCATGTTGTGGTGCATGTTGTGTCAGGCAGTGTTTGCAACTCTTACGAGGCGCTCAGATGCAGATGCCGTGACTTCTGGCGAGAGGTGTGCGTAGCGGGCTGACATGCTGATCGTCTTGTGGCCGGCTAGGACTTGAATCTCCTTTATTGAGACCCCGGCCATTGCAAGCCATGAACAGAAGGTGTGACGTCCCGCTGTGCATGGCAATCTGCCAGGCGTGATCGTCGAGCCAGTTTCTGGCTAGCCAGATCCCCATTGCTACTGAAACCGACAGAATCGCGGCAATGAGCAATTTTTTCATGGTTCCTCCGCATTTGGCCTGCCGACGCGTCGCCGGTTCGCTTGCTACTTCTTGGTCGGCCCGGTTCCTGCGCCGGGGGTCTCCCCCAAAGTGATTTCTCCGGCCAATTCATCGATCCCCAGATTGAAGATGGTGTAGGTTTTCCCATCCTCAGTCGTGATCACCGCACGACCGTTGATAAGCTTTCTCTTTGTTATAGAGAGCCACTTGCCCTCCGCGCTATCGAGTTGAAGCCTGCGCAGGCTATCTACTCCTCTCTTGATACCCTTCGAAGTGAACCAGATGCTGCCGTATACTTCGACGGTCGCGAATAGCCGGAGGCGGTCTGAGATCCCCACCCTTTTATATAGGGATACCTCAATGGGTGCCCCCTCATACCCGCTAGCGACCCCCGGGGAGGAACGGCCTTCGTCGATTGCCTGTGAGCGCAAGACAGTTGCGCCGGTGCCAAGCGCCAGCCCTACCGTCACCATTGCGCAGAAAAATACCTTCCTGACCATGTCGCCGCCCCCAGTGTGCATTTTGTGAACGCCAAGAAAAATACTACTAAAACTCGTTGTCCAACGATATTGACGAGCAGGCGGGTGGCCCTCAACGCTCGCCACCCAATCTAACTCCCGCAACTCGCTTCACGGGTACGGTTCCCCGCGAAGGCTCCTATCGTCAGTTCTTCGATAATAAAAGGATGGTGGCATTTCGTTACATCATCAAGCCCAATTTCGATTCATCGATTGAACCTCGAATGCGTGATCTGACGGCTGCGAGGGAATTTCATAGCGAACCCTCAACTGTGCAGGCTGGCCGTCGCCTGCGTGACGCGGTAAGTATCGGCAGGCTAAGCGATACCGATTGAATGCGTGGGGCTGGACATATTTTATAAAGGCCTATATATTGGACTATAAGTGGTTATAAGGATTTATATATGGAGCCTTAAAGATGAGATCGAGTGTATCAGATGTCTTGCCCCCTGCCGTCAAGCGGTCGCTGATCAAATTCGGCAGCGATCTTGCGACGGCGCGGCGGAAACGTGGACTTACTATCCTTGCCGTCGCCGAGCGCATGGGCGTCGCCAAGAATACGTACCTGCGCGCAGAGAAGGGCGACCCTCGGGTCGGCCTTGGCGTTTATGCGATGGCACTTTTCGTTCTGGGCTTTGGCAGCCCTCTTGGCACACTTATCGACGTGAGCCGCGACGACACCGGCCTTCTGCTCGATGAAGAACGTCTGCCCAAGCGCGTGCGCATGAAGAAAGCACGGGTGCCCCAGTCATGAAGCGGACCATTGACGTTGTGCTCGGCGAGGGGCAGCAGGTCGGCACGCTGCGTTACGACCTGCAAGGGCGTCGTGAAAATGCTGCTTTCGAGTACGGCGCAGGTTGGCTCGGCGACCCCGCGCGTTTCGCTCTTGGGCCAACACTTCCGATCCAGGCGGGACCACAGTTCCATCGCAAGTCGAAAGATGGTTCTCTCTTCCATGCCGCGATTGCCGACACAGAGCCCGACGGGTGGGGAAGGCGCGTCATTATGCGTGATTACATCAAACGCAGACAAGAATTGCGCCGTCAAGGAAAAGAAGAGGCGCAGCCGCTCAACGCGCTTGATTATTTGCTGGCCGTGGATGATGCCAGCCGTGTCGGCGCGCTTCGTCTTCGCGACGAAGACGGCGTGTTCCGGCGCGCGCAAGACGAAGGACGCAGGACTGCTCCGCCACTTGTCGAACTTGGGCATCTGCTTAGCGCGTCGCGTGCTGTCGAGGCGAACAAAGAGACGGCAGCGGACCTTGCGTATTTGCGCGGGCGTGGCACGTCACTTGGCGGCATGCGTCCGAAATGCACGGTCATCGACGAAGACGGAGCGCTCAGCATCGGCAAGTTCCCCAGCATCGCGGACGAGCGCGCCGTCACCAAGGGAGAAGTGCTAGCTCTCACGCTCGCCAAAAACGCCGGGATCAATGCAGCCGCGGCGCGTATCGTCGAGAGCCAGGGATTGCCCGTTGCGCTGATCCGCCGCTTCGACCGGCGTGGCGACGGACAACGCTTGATGTACGTCTCCGCCGCCACGATGCTGGGCGTCGAGCCGACGGAACCCGAGGAACATTCCTACACCGAGATTGTGGACGCAATCCGCGTGCACGGGGCCGACGCACAAGCCGACATTGAAGAGTTGTGGCGTCGTATTGCCTTCTCGATTCTGATTACGAATGTTGACGACCACCTGCGCAATCACGGCTTCTTGCATGAAGATCGGGAATTCTGGCGGTTGTCGCCCGCCTTCGACATCAACCCCTCACCCGAGCGCGTGCGCGAATTAAAGACCTGGATATCCAAGGACGCAGGCCCCGACATGACCATCGACGCCCTTATGTCCGTGATTGCTTACTTCCGCATCACGCGCGCGCGTGCCAAGGGGATATTGAGTGAAGTTGTGCACGCCATGGACAACTGGCGCATGACCGGACGCAGTATCGGCATGAGTGACGAGGAGTTTGAGCCCTTCGTGGACGCCTTCGAGCACGGTGAGCGTGACGCCGCAAAGAAGCTTTTCTGACCTGCACACCGGCTTGATTGAGCATTGCGACTAAGGTTGCAAATTCACGGCAAAAGCCAAAAACTTGCACACTGACTTACACAGATCCACAGGGATGATTTATAAGTTGTTTAGTTTCAGCAAGCTAAACTGCTACAGAGCGGACTTAAAATCCGCAGACTCTAACAGGTCGTGGGGGTTCAAGTCCCCCTCCGGGCACCAGCAACATGGACAAGTTGCACTAAGAGAGGTTGCGCCCGTGCCCCAGGCGGTGAGTGCAAGTGTGGATTTCTCAGTCGTAATCTGATGCTGAGGCCGCATGTCCTGTTTTCGGACAGCGCAACAGCCTAAAGAGCTCGAAGTCCCGAGGTGCAAATAAGGCGCAATGCAGCCTCGTTTGTCTGGAAGCGGTACACATGGATCGGAATGGGCCAGCCCGGCCCAGTGCACCACTTCACCTGTCTATCCATTTAGATTTAACAACATACACCGAATTACCTGTGAGCTTGCGCATCGTCTCAACGTAACTAAAGTTGTATTACCTATTTGCCCGTGCCGTATTACCCTTTTGCCAATTGAGAGCACTTTCGATGTCTTGGAATTTTGTTTCCACAGATGTTGCAGACTTGTGCGCCATGTTATGCTTTGCTAACCTCTCCAGGCCCCGATTTTTAGTTGTTTAAGTTGTGCCCCTACCAACGGAGTAACGTATGAAGTCCGTAACAAGTTGTGTGGCTTTTCTAAGCCTGATCGCCTGTGGTTTGTCCATCCCTCAGGCATATAGCCAAACCAAGTTGTCGAACACCTGGTCCTCAGCCGGACAATTGACCCAAGCTCGCTCTGGCGCAGCCTCGGTTCAAATGACCGACGGGCGAATTTTGATCACCGGCGGCACCGACGGCAATGGGGTTCCCCTAGCCACGGCTGAAGCTTACGATCCCGCGACCGGTGTCTTCTCGGCCTTGCCTGCGATGAATGTGCCCAGGGCGAATCATGCTGCCACCATTCTGATGACTGGCGACGTCCTGGTAACGGGCGGTTTGACCAGCGGCGGAGGCTACAGCGATTCTGCGGAAATTTATGGCTTCAAGACGCACACGTGGACGCTTCTGCCGAGTTCGATGGACACTGGCCTGGCGGGCCAGACCATGGTGCTGCTCTCTGACGGAAACGTCCTGATTGCCGGCGGCACCAGCACGGCCAAAGTTGTCAGTTCCATCGTTCTCTTCAATACTGCCAGTCAGACGTTCACGCAGATCAGCTCACTGCTGACGCCGCGCACCAACGCCGTGGCCGCAGGTACGCCGGATGGCCGCGTTCTGATTGCGGGCGGCGCCGACATTAACGGCGCAGCGCTGGCCTCGACTGAGATCTTCACCTATAGCAAGAGCACGATGACCGGAACCATCGCTGCCGGTCCCAAAATGTCCTCTGCCCGCGAGTACGCCACGGCGACCACCACCTATGACGGGGTGGCAGTCATTGGCGGCAACGATGGGAAAAACGATCTGGGAACGGCTGAAATCTTCAGCCAGTGGACCAACAAATTCAAGGTGGTGACCGGCGGCACGCCGCGCAGCCATCACTTTGCGGTGCTGCTGCCGAAAAACGGCAGCATCCTGGCCATGGGCGGCACCGGCGGCGCCAAGGTGGATTTGCTGCGAGCCATGGGCGAACAGTACGCTCGGAGCTTTTCTTGCGGCTCCCGATTCTCTTGACAATCAGGATGGCGGTTTTGGCGCTCCGGCCGGACTGGGTTCGCTGCTGGCTGCCGGCGGCACCGGCAAAAACGCCACCTCGGCCGAACTCTATTCGTTCCCGACCGTCTCCACATGAGAACGCCGAGTATGCCCCCGGCACCAAGGTAGCAGATGAGCGGTACCGGGTTCAAGCCCTTTGAGACGATTGACCTTCACATCCACGAGTGGGTGAACCAGACTACTGAAGATGTTCCCGATGCCACCGTCACAGCCGACGCCCTCGGCAATTTCAGTTATGACGGATATTCGCCGGACCAGGGGGACATCGGCGCAAGGTACCATCTGACGGCCGTGGGCGAGAGCTCCGGAGAGCAGGCCCAGACGATATTCGGGGATAGCATCAGCAGCATCGATTTCTCCAACCCTCCCCTCAATCAGGCAACCGGGGCCTGCGGCAAATTAACGTTGACTGTCGGGGGTAGTACGGCCCTACGGCACCATCTACCTTTACGACAGCACCACCACGGGAACGTTTTACTCGAACGCGGCCTGCACCACTGCAATCACTCAGATAGCGGGTGCTGCGACGGTCACCCTTTACTACGCGAACACCACGGCGGGCACCCCAGACCTTTTGGCGTGCGACTCGGCAAATGAAGACACCTGCACCACCTTCTTAGGTTATTCCCCTCGCGGATTACGGAAATCAAACCGAAACGATTTACGGGCCGAAGCTCGCGTGGACAGTGCTCCCGAGCGGTGGCGCACCGGGCGCGGTGTTTGCGGTGCAGCCGGCGTTAGAAGTTCTAAGTTCGGGCGGCACCGTGGTGACGACCAGCACGGCGCCGATCACTTTGACACTCATGTGCCAGACCGGCGGTTTCGGCGGCGGCTACGTCACCTGCGGCACGGGAGGCACACCGGCACGCTCACCTGCAACGCGAATCCATTGAATGCAACAGCGGGCGTAGCCGCGTTTTCCGGCTGCTCCGCCACTCCGGCCACCGCCAACCAGTATTGTCTGGTCGCTTCTTCGCCCGGCATTGGGCCCACTGGCGCTACCGACGCTTGCTTTAATGTGACTGCGGTCAGCACGGGCAACTCAAGTGTGGTTGCCAGTCCGACCACCGTCCCGGCGGACGGCATATCGACGTCGACCATTACGGTCACGCTGAACGACACACTCAACGACCCTGTAGTGGGCAAGACGATAACGCTGACTCCGGGCAGCGGCGCTTCGGTCATCTCTGCGGTAGCAATGGCGGCGTCACGGATGAAAACGGCGTTGTCACCTTTACGGTGACCGACGCGACCGTCCAGAATGTTACTTATACAGCAAAAGACTCGACCGATTCCATCACGATCGGCACAGTTCAAGTGACTTTCTCGTCCACCACGACTACGCTTTTACTTGCTCCGCCGAGTGCACCTGTCATTCCATTAAGTACGGCTACTGCGGAGACGCTTACCGCAACGCTCACCGATACGGCGACGGGAGCCCCTCTTAACGGGGCAACGGTCACTTTCACGATCTCCGGGACGGGTTCGGCCGGGTGCACCGCAACAACAAACGCCAGCGGCGTAGCATCGTGCAGCGGTACTGCTGCGTCAAACGCAACGGCAGGCACCACGTACACCGTTGGGGCAACGTCCGCAGCGATTACGATCAGCGGCGTAACCTATGCCGGCGCCACCGGCAGTCCTGCCCAATTCATAACCGTGAGTACCACCCCCCTCCCGGTGCTGGCGTGGACCACCGCGCCCCCGGCCTCAGAGGTCTACAACGGCACTTTCACCATTGCGGGGCATACCACGACGGCCGGCGATACCGGCACGATCGGCTACAGCGTTACCGGCGCCTGCACGCTTGCTAGCGGTGGGTTTCCCACCGTCTACACCGTGACCATGACCAGCGGCACAGGCCCCTGCTATGTGACCCTCAGCATCGGGGAGAAGAAAGTCGGAACCTCCACCTATTATCCCGCTAACACGCTCACTTCGACCGTGACAGCCACCAAGGCCACGCAGACGCCAGCGCTGACGGTTACGTGCGCCCCATCGGGCACTGCCCGGGATCGGCGCCCGACCAATCGATGTTCACCATAGGCTACTCGGGTGGCGCCGGAACCGGCGCGGTGACCTTTGCGGTCATTGGTAGTTGCACCATTTCCGGCACCCAGGTGACGATGAATGCCAGCACGGGCACCTGCTCGATCACGGTGACCAAGGCTGGCGACCTGAATTACGCAAGTGCAACATCTACTCCGCCCCCGTGATTAGCGCAATCAGCGGGTCCGGTGCGGTGGTGGTTAGCTGCACGCAAGTTACCTATAACGGCTCGCCGCAAACGACGGCGTGCAGCGCCACGAGCACCCCCTCCGGGCTGGAGGTAGACCTCACCTATAGCCCCACGCCGCCGACCAATGCGGGAACCTACACGGTAACCGGCACCATTAACGACCCCAATTACGCGGGCTCGGGGACGGGGACGCTGACGATCAGCCCCGAGCCGGTAACGGCGACTGCGGTCAGTGTCAACAGTGTTTACACCGGGGTAGCGATTCCGACTCCGGCCTGCCTTCTGTCGGGCACATTCACCAGCAATCTGACCTGCGCCGACAGTCCAGCCACGGTCGGACCGGATGTGGGCTCGGGCACACTCACGCCAGTCGTTTCCTATGGCACGGACCTGGCAGCAAACTATTCAGTAACCACCGTCAACAGTACGTGGACGATCACCCGGGCAACGTCGTCCGTATCGCTAAGCTGCACGTCGCCTGACGCTTACACCGGCGCGAAAATTACGCCTTGCACGGCGACGGTGACGTCGCCGGACCCGACCCAGGTAGCGACCATCCAGTACGCTAACAACATCAACGCGGGCACGGCGTCGGCAGTTGCCAGTGTCGCTGGCACTACCGATGCTGCGAGCAGCAACAGCGCCCTGACGACCTTCCTGATCGTGCCTGAAGTGGCGACGATTACGATCACCAACAACTCGCCGTACGCTTACACCGGCTCGCAGGTTCCGGTGACGGTTACGACGAACCCAGTGCTGAACGCCAACGGCGTGGCGCTGGCCTACAGCGTCACCTACGCCGGTATCAGCCCCACGGTCTATCCGCAGACCACGGTCCCGCCGATCCTCCCGGGCAGTTACACGGTGGTAGCCACCATCACGGATCCCAACTATTCAGGCATGGACACCACGACGGAGGTCATCTCTCCGATCGCTGCCCCGATGACCCTGACTCTTGACCAAAGCAGTTCCAATCCGTCCGTGTATGGCACGCCAGTGGCTTTTGACCTGAATGTGAATAATGGTGCCGCGACCTGCCCCACGGGAACGGTGCAGCTCTGGGTGAACGGTAGCAAATCGGGAGCGGCGATTGACCTGCCGGGTGACTGCGGCTCGTCAGTGTTCTTCCAGGTTGCCGATCTCCCGGTGGGCCAGAACTCCATCTATGCGACTTACAGCGGCGATGCGAATTATCCCAGCGCGCAATCCGTCACGCTGACCCAGACCGTGAACGCAGACGGCACGTCGATGACCCTGACTACCACGGGAACCATCGTCAATGTGGGCCAATCGGTAACCTTCACGGCGACGATAACGCTGGCGGCGTCGATCAACGGAACCGCTACCGTTCCCGATGGCACGGTGTCGTTCTATCAATGCACCAGCCCTGCTGCTACATGCGATGGTTCAAACGGCACCGAGCTGGGCACTCCCCAGGCTATCTCGGGCATAACGTCCAACACAGCTTCATCTGCGCTGACGACCTCGCTTACGGCTGAGGGATCGTACGTCATCGGGGCCGTCTATACACCAACGGTCAGCGACCTTGACTATACGGGCAGCAGCGCGATACTCGCCGAGACAGTGACGGTGAATCCGGACGCTCCCATCATTGCCTGGCCCTATCCGACGGCCATCGTCTACGGAACGCAGTTGAGTGCGACGCAGTTGGATGCCACAGCGGGATATCCGACTGCAGCCGATACGATACCCGGCACCTTCGCCTACACCCCGGACACCGGGGTTGTGCTGGACGCTGGAAACCAGGTCCTGAACGTGACCTTCACGCCCAGTGACCTAACAACCTACTCGGTGCAGAAATCCCAGCAAAATCTGACCGTGCTTCCGGCAACGCTAACTGTGACGCCGGACCCCCAGACGATGGTTTTTGGAGCGGCCATTCCGACGTTTACCTACCAGATCGCCGGATATGTGAACGGGGATACGAGCTCAGTGGTGACCGGCGCGCCCGAATGCACGACGACGGCAACTTCGACGAGCCCGGCAGGGAACTATCCGATCACCTGCTCGGTTGGCACTCTGGCCGCCGCCAACTACGCCTTCACGTTCGTGGCCGGCCAATTGACGATTACCGCGGGGACGTCGCTGACGATTACGACCTTGCCGACGGCCAGCAACATTACTTACACCCAGACTCTGGCCTCGTCGGTGCTCACGGGAGGCGTGGCGAAGTACAACGGCGCTACCGTTGCGGGCACGTTCGCCTGGACCACGCCGGGGACAGTCCCCGTTGCGGGGACGGCTCCTTACGGCGTTACCTTCACGGCCACGGATGTTAGCGACTACAACACAGCGACCGGAAATGTATCGGTTACGGTGCTGCTGGCCACGCCGGCGGTGACGGCCTGGCCGACGGCTGCCAACATCGAGGTCGGCCAGGCTCTGTCCACTTCGGCGCTGACGGGCGGCACCGCTACCTATAACGGCAATCCGGTTCAGGGCACGTTCGCCTGGACCACGCCGGCAACAGTTCCGGCTACAGGCACGACTCCGGAGAGCGTAACCTTTACGCCCAACGATGTGGCCGACTACAACACGGTGGCCGGAACTGTCTCCATTACGGCGAACACTCTGAAGACACCGACAATTACAACTTTGCCGACAGCCACCGCCATTACTTACGGTCAGGCACTGTCCGCGTCGACGCTGTCGGGCGGTGTGGCTTCCGTTGCCGGCACGTTCGCCTGGACCAACCCGACGTCAATTCCCGGTGCGGGTGCGGATCCGGAGAGCATAACCTTTACGCCTAGCGATACGACCGACTACAACACCGTGGCCGGTTCGGTTACGGTTACGGTAAACAAAGCCACACCGACGGTGACGACCTTGCCGACAGCCAGCGCCATATCCGTCGGTCAGACCCTGGTCTCGTCGACGCTGACAGGCGGCGTGGCTTCCGCGGGCAGCACTCCCGTTCCCGGCTCGTTCGCCTGGGCAACGCCGGCGACAGCTCCCCCGTTGGGCGCGGATCCGGAGAACGTAATCTTCACACCCACGGATGGGGTCGACTACAACACGGTGACCGTTTCTGTCACGGTTACGGTGAACAGCAAGACGACGCCGACGTTTTCGACCTTGCCGACAGCCAGCGCGATTACCTACGGCCAGACTTTGGCCTCGTCGGTGCTGACGGGCGGCGCGGCTTCCGCGGGCGGCACTCCCGTTGCCGGCACGTTCGCCTGGACCAACCCGACAACAGCTCCCATTGCGGGTGCGGATCCGGAGAGCGTCACCTTTACGCCCACCAATACGACCCTTTACAACACGGCTGCCGATACAGTCACGGTTACGGTGAACGAGGCCACACCGACGGTGACGACCTTGCCAACCGCCAGCTCCCTTTCTGTGGGCCAGGCTCTGTCCGCGTCGACGCTGACGGGTGGCGCGGCCTCCGTGGGCGGCACTGCAGTTCCCGGCACGTTCGCCTGGACCACGCCGACTATAATTCCCGTTGCAGGTGCGGATCTGGAGAGCGTGACTTTCACGCCTACCGATGCGACCGACTACAAAACGGTGACCGTTACTGTCTCGGTTACCGTAGGCAACAAGATCACACCGACGGTGACAGCCTGGCCGACAGCCGGCACCATCGTCTACGGCCAGACTCTGGCCTCGTCGGTGCTGACGGGCGGCGCGGCTTCCGCGGGCGGCACTGCAGTTCCCGGCACGTTCGCCTGGACCAACCCGACAACAGCTCCGCTTGCAGGTGCGGATCCGGAGAGCGTGACATTCACGCCCACCGATACGACCGTCTACAACACCGTTGCCGGTACAGTCACGGTTACCGTGAGCAAGGTGACACCGACGGTGACGGCCTGGCCCACTGCCAGCGCCATCGCCCCCGGCAAGACCTTGGCCTCGTCAACACTGGCGGGCGGCACTGCTTCCTATAACGGCACTACAGTTCCCGGCACATTCGCCTGGACCACGCCCACGACTACTCCCGCTGCGGGCACGGATGTGGAGAGCGTGACCTTCACGCCCACCGATGCCACCGACTACAACACGGTGATCGGTACGGTCACGGTTACGGTGAACAACAAAACCACACCGACGGTTACGGTGTGGCCGACAGCCAGCGCCATCACCTACGGCCAGACTCTGGCCTCATCGACGCTGACGGGCGGCACTGCTTCTGTTGCCGGCACGTTTGCATGGACCACGCCAACGACAGCTCCCACTACAGGTGCGGACGCGGAAAGCGTGACCTTCACGCCCACCGATACCACTGACTACAACCCGGCGGTCGGTTCTGTCACGGTTACGGTGAGCAAGGCGACACCGACGGTGACGACCTTGCCAACCGCCGGCGCCCTTGCTGTCGGCCAGGCTCTGTCCGCGTCTACGCTGACGGGCGGCGCCGCCTCCGCGGGCGGCACCGCAGTTCCCGGCACCTTCGCCTGGACCACGCCAGCGACAGTTCCCGTCGCCGGTGCGGATCCGGAGAGCGTGACATTCACGCCCACCGATGCGACCGACTACAACATGGTGACCGTTACTGTCACGGTTAGGGTAGGCAACAAGATCACACCGACGGTGACGGCGTGGCCGACAGCCGGCGTCATCTATGTCGGTCAAACTCTGGCCTCGTCGGTGCTGACGGGCGGCACAGCTTCTGTTGCCGGCACATTCGCCTGGACCACGCCGACGACAGTTCCCCCCGCGGGTACGAATGCGGAGGGCGTGACCTTCACGCCCACCGATACCACCGACTACAACACCGTTGCCGGTTCGGTCAAGGTCACGGTGAGCAGCGCCACCGGCAGAGTGCTGACGGTGTCGGCTAACGATGTAAGTCGCGTTTATGGAACTGCCAACCCAGCATTCACGGGGAGTGTAACTGGGGCGGTAAATGGCGATACATTCACTGAGAGCTTTAGCACCGTCGCTACAATCAGCTCCAACGTCGGTACCTACCCAATTGTTCCCAGCGTAAAAGGCACAAATCTCGCTGATTACGTCGTGACGACGCGAAACGGATCGCTTACCATCACTCAGGCGGATACTAAAACATCGGTGAGCCCAAGTAGTTCCTCTGTAAATCCGGGACAGAGCGTCACGCTGACCGCTAAGGTCGTTTCAGCCACTACCGGGACCCCAACAGGGTCCGTGTCCTTCTACGAGGGCACGTCCCTGTTGGGTACCGGAACGCTAGCTTCGGGAACAGCAACATTTAGCACCAGCTCCCTGACTGCCGGAACAACTAATACCATCGAGGCTGTATATGGCGGGGACGACAACTTCATCACTAGCTTCGGATCAACCTCTGTGAGCGAAGCTTCGCTGGACTTTACTCTCGCCATCTCCGGAGCGGCTAGCGTAAACGTAAATCAAGGAAGCGCGGCCACTTATCAGATAGCCGTTAAACCGCTCTATGGAAGCTATCCAGGTCCGGTCACATTCACATCCGTTGGAGCGCCGTCAACTTCGACGGTCACTTTCAGCCCCGCAACGGTTGCGGCCAACGGTGGTAGCACCACGGTGACTCTCACCATTACGACTAGCGGTTCGGCGAACCTGGCCCCCGGAGACACTGGAAGCAAGCGGTCTCCTTTGGCCTGGGCTCTCCTCCTTATCCCGTTGCTTGGCTTGAGCCGGCTGCGACGGCAAGGACGCCGACTGAGCAGGTTAGCTACCTTGCTTCTGCTTCTCGGCTGCACACTAGTGGGAGCTATGGTGACTGGCTGTGGTGGCAGCGTCAATCTGATCGAGCACGACTACTCGATAGTAGTGACTGCGACCAGTGGAAATGTAATACACAACGTTCCGGTAACCCTGGATGTTAAATAGCCCCATGAGGGCAACTCGCTCCTTGTGGGAGCACTTATGGCTGCTCGACTCGCGGCCCAGATTGAACCGGCCGCTGAAGGAGGACGCATATTTCATATGAACGTTGCCTTTGCCTATAACCCGGGACGTCGAGGTTGATTGGATGTACACGAAGCTGCCCAATGGCGCCAATGAGATGAATCCGGGTGGTCTTAAGTGGATGGCCGAGGAGGTTTCCCCGGCCATCTTTGTATGCGCGAACGGTCGTCGTAAATAATGACGCCACCATCATTCGATCGAAGGTAGGCAAATAGCCAATGAAACAAGCTGCTCTTATTTTGTGTTCAGTTTCCGTGCTTCTGCTAATGGGCGCGCAATTCGCTCGGGCGCAGGCTGCTTCAGATGCCAGCGGACCGCGCACGTCCATCACTGCCGGAGGATTCGCTTCGGGATTCGAATCCGACGATAACAACGATAAGCTTGTTGGCGCGGGCGCGTTTGTGGACGTGCGCTTCCGGCACTGGGTTCAAGTGGAGGGGGAAGGCCGCTGGCTCTATTGGAACCAGACGGACGGCGAGAAGGAAAGCAATTACCTGGTCGGGCCGCGCGTGCCTGTGGTGCAAATAGGCAAAAAGACCGAAGTCTTTGGCAAGGCGCTCATCGGCGTGGGCAAGATGACCTTTCCGTATGGTTACGGATATGGCAACTTTACCGCGCTGGCATTCGGAGGCACAGTGGATTACCACCTGAACCGCAGGCTGACCATCCGCGGTGATTTCGAATACCAGGACTGGCCGACATGGCTGAACAACACCGCTCTTCTTCCGTATGGGGTCAGCGCAGGCGTCGGCTATCGCATTTTCTGAGTTTCAGGGCTCAAGCCGAATCCAGGCTAGGACGGCCAGCCCCGCTAATGGAATACGCACCAAAACTGATGGGCGGCCCCGCGTAAAGTTATAGAAGCAGGTTGCAAGGGCAGAACAGCAGGCGCCACGGCTCCGGAGCACCGAAGGTTCCCCAAGAGAACTGAAGCGCAGATGGAGAAGGATCCTTGTCTGTTTGCCGGTATTGACGGACTGCCGCTCTCAACGCAACCCCATAAGAGGATCTGACGCTCAGCAAGCTTATCTGGCCTGCCACGCCTCTACGTCGCCCTTCTCAATGCGGGCCTTCTGGTCCTGGTCCGAATCTAGTGTGACGTCGGGACCGGATCGAATTTGAGCATTCCGGCAACTTGATGGCCAGTATGCTTTGCCGGCATACGGCTTGAATGCATGAGGGATTGGTACGCAAGCTGAAAGAGAAAGCCCGGGCCGCAAATCGCGGAGCCCGGGCTTTCTCACGTCAAACGCGGATCAATCGATCTCGGCGTGCAGCGGCAGGTCGCGAGACGAACCGCCGATGCTAACCGTGCGTGTGCCCGTTGCCGTCACCCACTGTTGATCCTTCGTCGACCAGTACTGAAGCTGGCGCTCCGGCACATGCAGAGTTACGAGCTTCTCTTCGCCGGGCGCGAGATGGATACGATCGAACGCTACCAGCGCACGCACCGGGAACTGGACGCCATCCGGAATCTGGCTGGGCGCTCCAAGGTACACTTGCGGCACTTCGTCGGAAGCCATGGCTCCGGTGTTCTTGATGCGCGCTGTTACGTCCAATCCGTGATCGGAGGCCTTGGTCACCTTCAGGCCGGAGTAGGCAAACTTGGTGTAACTTAGGCCGTGGCCGAACGCGAACAGCGGCTCGATGTTCTGCTTGTCGAACCAGCGATAGCCGACGTTTACGCCCTCGCTGTAAAGGGTCTTGTGGTCGGGCGGATTCTTACTGCGCTCCGGGTGCTTCGGATCTGTCGCCGGGTAGTCGTCGGGACACTTGCCCCAGGTAATAGGCAGCCGGCCCGCAGGCGAGACCTTGCCCAGCAGCAGATTGGCTGTAGCCCATCCGCCTTCGTCGCCCGGCCACCACATTTCAAGCACGGCCTTCACGTTGTGCACCCACGGCAACGCCACCGGCTGGCTGGTGTTGAGCACCACCACCGTATTCGGATTTACCGCGGCGATTTCATCGATAAGCTTGTCCTGGTCGTCTGGAAGCCCGAAGACCGGCTCCAGCCGCGTCCATGCAAACACCACCGCGAGTTTTGCGTTTTTCGCTGCCGAGATGGCAGCGTCGTGGTCGGCCTGGCGCTGCTCCGGCGTGTACCAGTTGAGCCGCACCTGGACCGGCGCATTGGAGCTGTCCGGTGAGGTGTTGATTTCAACCTGGTGGGGCGCTGCGGTCAGCTCAATAGCGCGGCGCACATTGTCCAGGCCGTCGGGCGTGGGAACCACGTTGTCCTGATTGGCCTGGAGAATGTCGCCATGGACGCCGCCCTGGAACGCTCCCGTGCTGGCCAGGTTCTTGCCGTCCAGCTTCAGCCTTGCGTTGGTTCCCATCGCCTGCAGGTAGATCCAGTAGTTGCCCGCGTGCGGCGGCGTCAGCGTGCCTTTCCACGTAACCACAGAGTTGGGTGCAAGCGCGTTGTGGCCCTTGGTGGTGAAGTTGATTTCGGCGTCGGTCTGGGTGGCGCCGCCGGTGGTGCGCGCCATGCCCGGCTGGCCGTCGTGGGTAAGGAGGCTGGCCGGAATCGTCGTGCCGGTCATGTCGTCGGCCACTGCGAACTGGATGTCAGCGTTGCCGGAGATCTTGCGCATGGCTGCTAACGGTCCCACCTGGCGCCAGGGCAGGCCCACGCTGCGCTCACCGTTGATGCCGATGGAATCCACCTGACCTGCGGTGGGCCCGATCAGTATTACCGAGTTCAGATCCGCGGCCTTGAGGGGCAGCGTGTTGCCTTCGTTCTTGAGCAGCACGGCGGCGTCTTCGCCGGTCTTTTGGATGATTTTTGCATTCGCTTCTACAGGCTGCGCCGTCACATCGTGCTTCTGCATGCCGTTCATGTAACCGAAGTGCACGATCTCATAGAGCACACGACCTGCTGCGCGAGTGATATCCGCCTCGGTGACGCTGCCATCCGTGAGCGCCTCGGGCATCTTCTCGGGGTTAAGCTTGACGCCGAAGTTGCCGCCGCCGAATCCTCCTTTGGGCGCTGGCTCCTCGGGAATGTGGCCGCCAAACATGTCGCCGATGTCCATTCCGCCTACCTGCTTTGGCGCGGGTGGAGGGGGATTGGTATTGAAGAACGATGGAAGGAACGCGCCCATTCCCGGGAGCGGTCCCGGCATCTCCATGTCGAGTCCGGCCTTGATGAAGTTGACAGCGTGGACGGCGCCCCAGTCTGACGTGACGAACCCTTTGAAGTGAAGCTGGTCCCGGAGGATCGTGGTCAGAGTGTCCTTGTTGCCGCAGGCAAAGGTGCCATTGAGGCGATTATAGGAGCACATGATGGACGAGACGCCGGCTTTGACCGCGGCATCGAACGGCGCCACGTAGATTTCGTGCAGGGTCTGGTCGTCGATGTAGGTGCTCTCGTTATCGGAGTCATAGCCCACGTAGTGCTTGATCTGTGCCATGACGTGCTGCGACTGGATGCCCTTTACCTCTGCCACGCCCATCTGCGAAGTCAGATAAGGGTCTTCGCCGAAGGTGTTATAGCCGCGCCCGAATTCGAGATCGCGATCGATGTTCACGAACGGCTGCAGGGCAACATCGATGCCGTTGGCGCGATCTTCGCGGCCAATGACAATGCCGTTGTCTTCAGCATCCTTGACGCTGAAAGTTGCGGCAACAGCCATGGTCGCGGATTCTCCCTGCGAAGGAATGCGGGTCAGCACGCCCGGAGGTCCATCAGCAAAGCGAAGGCCCGGAATCCCCAGTCGGGGCACGCCCGCGAGGTAACCAGCCTGGCCCTGGTACACCTTGGGATCTTCCTGAGTGCCATGAATGAGGGTGATCTTTTCCTGGAGCGTCATCTGGCTTAGGAGCTTGTCGACACGCGCATCGCCCGTAACCACCGGGACGGCCTGAGCCGCGCCAAATGTGGCCGTGATGAGTAAGAAAGCAAATGCAAATGCAAAGCGATGAATTCTGGATGTGAATAGGCCCACGATGTTTTCCCCCCGAATGGACGGACGAACCTAAGCTGGCTGCGCGGATCCGTTAATTCGGCTTACAGCGCGCAGACTACGGCTTTTGAGGTCTGTTCTTGACCGGGGAGAAGTGTATCACTGGCGGGTTGAGGGAAGGGAAGTGGAGTGCTACTGCGGGGTGATGATGCCGCCGAGGGCGTGGCGGCGGGGAAGCAGGATGCCGCGATGATCCACTTCCGGGGCGGGCCTGGTGGTGCTGGCGAGGGTGGGTGACATTTCGCGCTCGATCAGCGCGGCGCCACACACCGGGCACCAGTCGGCTTTTATCCCTGGAGCGAGAACCGCGTAACAGCGGGTACAGACGGTCTCCATGAAATCCATCTTAACTGGGCCCGCCTTGAGTCGGGCGTACGGCATCAACCATTGGGGTCATTTGTCGGCGGGGACGCCGGAGCCTGCGATCGGATCTCGACGGCCTTGAATCCATCCACGTTCCGGGGAATTAGAATGACCTTGGCGTCTGGCCAAGTGATCGGAATCATCTTGGCATTGGGCCACATGATGGGGATGGAGATGCCTTGTCCATCAGGCAAAGGCGTGGTCAGCGGCGCCAAGCTGGCCAATTCGGTGGGCTGGATCTTCAGGCCCGGGTGGAGATTCTGCGGCAGGACGGGAGTGGACGGCGTTACTGCGAACGAGCCTTCGGGCGGATGCCTGACAATGCCCGGATCCACATGCACATCCGGCGCCGGTGGATTGACAATCACGATGTTTGGGCAGAAGACGCGCGGTGAGCTTCCGTCCATCTGAATCTTGAAATGCGGCGAACGGCTGGAGAGCGGCGGCGAAAAATGAAACAGCTGGTCAGGGCCTGAGGGCGTCTGCGCCGGAGTTTGCGAGGATAGAGCCGCTGAGCTGACGGCAACCAGGACGAAAACGAAGACTCTCATGGCGTCCTCCGGGCTTGTTGTCTTCAGACGCGCTCTTGTGCCGAATGATAGCAGAGCGGCGCAGTAGACTGGTCTCGCATTCCAATCCAGACAGGCGAGGGAAGTCATGGCGCAACGCGGCTTCGACCAGCAGATGGAGGCGTTGGACGCGCTCAAGGGCCGGCCCATTGATGGCGCAGCCGCGGACCTCATTCGCAAGGTGCTGGCGGGAAAAAGCAATTTTCTGGCCGCGAAGGCCGCGCGCCTGGCGGAAGAGGCCGAACTTGTGTCACTCCTGCTCGAACTGATCGCCGCTTTTCATCGCTTCTTTGAGAACGCGGAGAAGTCCGATCCGCAGTGCTGGGCCAAGAACGCGCTGAGCAACGCACTGCCGCGGCTCGGCTGCCGCGACAAGGATGTATTCCTCCGCGGGCTCAACTTCCATCAGTGGGAGGCGACATGGGGTGGGCGCTCTGACACTGCCGGAACTCTCCGCGCCAACTGCGCCCACGCGTTGGTGGCCTGCGAGGGGCTGCTCAACGACGAGTTGCTGCTGCTTCTCGTTGACCTGCTAGTGGACGCGGACAAGGGCGTGCGCGTTGAAGTGGTTCGCGCGATGGCGCAAATCGGCGAACTGGCGATTCCGATTTTGCGTTTGCGTGCGCTGATCCCCGGCGAGGAACCAGATATACTGGCCGCTTGCTTCAACGCGCTCCTTGCCATCGATCGCGACGCCGCAATTCCATTCATTGCGCGGTTCCTTGCGTCAGGAGACGACGGAGCCGCCGAAGCGGCTTTTGCGCTGGCGGAAACGCACAGCTCTGCCGCCCTTGCTGTGCTACTGGATGCTCACCGCACCGCGACAGATCCCGAACCATGGTTCACCGGCGCACTGCTGAGCGCAATCGCGCTTACACGCCTGCCCGAGGCCGCCGATTACCTGATCGGAATCATTGAGCGGGAGGAGCGCGACGCTGGGCACACGATCAAAGCGCTGGGCAAGTCTTCGCCGAACGACGAGCTGCGTGCGCGGATCGCCAAAGCTGTGGAGGATGTGGGAAGCCCACGATTGCGGAAGGCGCTCAGAGAGAGCGATCAGTGATCAACGGTTCAGCAGCCTTTCCTGCATCGCGCCATGATGGCTGCGTGAAGCCGTTCCCGCAATCCCGTGGGCATATCGTAGATCTGATGGGATCGATAGATTTCGATGGTTTTCCGAGTTGTATTGAGAGTGACTTCGCAGTGTTCGCAGGACAGCAGATGATCCTTCAGGTCAGCGCGCAGCTCGGGAGCTTCGATCATGTCGTCAAGCAGGGCAAGAAACTCAGAGCAGGTCATTTCTCAACCCCTTTTTTGCGGCGAAAATAGCGGGTTAGCCGCTCGCGAAGCTGCAAGCGTGCGCGCAACAGCCGCGATTTCACGGCGGGCACCGAAAGCCCGAGGGCTTCGGCCGTGTCCTCGGTGGAGAGCCCCTGAATGTCCCGCAACTCGAACACCACGCGGAACCCCGGCGGCAACCCTTTGATAGTCTTGCGCAAAATCCGATTCAACTCGGCGCGAGAGTAATTCTGCTCCGGGTCGGGGGCCCAGTCGGCCAGGTCGCGCGGAACGCTGCCTTCCTCGGTCTGCACGTCCTCGTCGATCGATACCATCTTGCCCGTGCGCCGCCGCCGCAACCGCATCAGGCTCTCGTTCACTGCTATACGGACCAGCCATGTGTAAAACTTCGAATTCCCCTGAAATTGATCGAGCTTCTCAAAAGCTTTGAGGAACGCGTCCTGCACCACGTCTTGCGCGTCCTCGCGATTCTGCGTAATGTGCTGCGCGATGCGAAACACCTGGCGCTCGTACTTGCGCACCAACTCGTCATATGCGGAAACGTCGCCGCCGCGCACCCTTTCCACGAGGCCTACGTCGGGATGCTGCTCGTTCGTCTCTGCTATCGGTTGGATGGTCGACATGCGCTTTGGTTGCGGATTTCCATGGCCGAGTGGCCCCGCTGTCTTCAAGTGTACAAGCTGCCGCCTCTCCGTTTCAGCCCTCGGTACAGCCCGATCGGCGAAATCGTTCTCTTGCGCCCTGGCAGCCTCTATCCAACAATGGCGCGTTCCCCCTGATTCCAAAGCGATACGCCCCTACATCCTAAGTGCCACTTGCAATGCTTTTGCACTGTGGCACACTAGCTGATATAGCAAGACACACAAAAAAGGGAGAGCAGATCATGGCAGGATTTAGCAGGGAACAGTTGGACGCTTTGCGGCGTCAGATCGAAGAAGATTACCGGTTAGATATGGCAGCCCTTGAGCGTTTGCAGCGGCGGTTCTCGAACTCTGCCCCTGCTCCCAGCTACCCGTCCTCGGGACTTGCTCCCGCCGGCAACACTATTGAGACGCTCGGCAGCGCTCTGCCGCCCAAGCAGGAACTGCCTCGCGAGCCTCAGGCGGACGAGCTGGCCGGCTCTCTGCGAGCCATGTTTTCCAGCCAGCGCAAGTAAACGGCGAGGGCGCTCGGCCTGCGCCATGCGCCCGGTTTGCCGTTGATCCCTCCTTGCCGCAGGAGGCCGCACGCTGGTCTCCATGCGCAGCATTCTCGCCCGGCGCAGTCCATCGCGCCGGCCCGCGGGAGATTTCCCTATCACCCTCCCTGCCGATACCTCGGCAACCTGCCGCAGCTCTGGCGCCTTCCTGCGCACCCGTTTCAAACTTGCCATCATGAACAGGGAGTAGCGGAGGGAACCATCTGCGCTTGCGGTTCGCCGCTCTAAACCAGGCAAGAACTCCACCGCTTCCCAAATCCGACAATCTTGACCTAACCGTACTTCGCGACCCTGCGGCGTTTACCGTTACTAACGCTCTGACAAGGCGTTCAACTGACTCAAAATTAACTATTTAGACTTGACCAGCGGGATTTGCAATCTATCTCGATATAGCTTGATTCAAAACCAGGAATATGGGCTCAGATGACAGATGACGGGTCCGAAATTACCTGCGCCGTCAAATTTCCACGACGTTCCGAATCGGCAAGAGGAGTTGTTACACTGCTGTGATCGAATGGTGCTTGGGAAAAAAGACAGAGAAAATGCCTACTTCACAAAAGGACCAATTGGCTGCTGAGGCCATCGATCGCTGGGAGGGTTTCCAGGAGGGCCTTGCCTCAGTAAAGCGGAGATACCCCGTACGGCAGTTTCAAGCGTATTGGTCAGCGACAAAACGCTATGCCGAATTAACCAAGGCGGATGCGTTGATTCACAAAGGTGTCGTCGCCGCGGTCTACGGACTCGTCGATTTTCTTTCCGCGGAACGTAAGCGAGTTCCAAACGACGTTTTTCGGGACGCGGAGCGGCTGGAATGCCTCCTCTTTAGCGGATATGACCCTTACTTCGAGGGCGATGAACCACCAGTATTGTGACGCATTTCTCGCTGAACGGTGATTATCAACCGGTGAGCATGGCCATGTGTCCGATAAGCCGGTGACACGGCAACGACTTCTTTGTCGGCCGGCTGCGCCCACTCCCATGCTCCCTTCCCGCGGCGGATAATACGACCAGAACTCTGGGTTCGGCTGCGCGCGTATTCCTTAAATGGTGGAAGTGCATAAGAACTACCCCGAATTGCGATCGTTTGCAACACGCGCTTCGATATCAGAAAGTCCATTTTCCCTGCAAAAAGGATCTATCTGGCGGAATCTTTCTAGGGATTCTGCATTTCTGGCGCCATGCTGAAAGCCCGGGCCTGCCCGCTGTAAAATCTGGAGTACTTCGGGTCCGAAAACGTGAACTGCGATCGTGAGGTACTTCAATGAGTTTGATGACTGCGGTGTCCGCGCGCGCCAATTTCCCCACCGCACTCTCTCAAGAGCCCCGGCATTCCTTCCCACGCTTCGACCAGTTGCGGGGACCGCTCGTGATTGGCGCCGCTTCGCTCATTCTCGCTCTGGTCACGGCCATGGAGTGCCAATCCATCACGCATTTGCCTTCGCTGCTCTATGGCCTGGTGCTCTGGGGCTGGTGGGGAATTATTGCGTCCGCGTTATGGCTTACCGGCCTGAAGTCTCCATCGGTTCTGCCGCGCACTTTGCCTCCCATCGCGCTGCAAGTCTTTTTCGCCTGCGTTGCGGGAGTTGTCCATCTGATACTGCTCGGGAGCCTCAGCCTGTTTATCCCCGAGTGGGAGACGCATGCTCCTGCGATCAAGGTGCTCACGGGCATGCTCAATCTGAATCGGTTCGGATTCGAGATCCTGATCTACGGATTCACATTCGGGGTCATCGGAATCATTCAGGCACATATCCGTGCTCAACGCGATGCACTCAAATCTCTGGAATTGCAGCGCCAGCTCGCTGCCGCGCAACTTAAGGCTCTGCAGATGCAGCTGGAGCCGCACTTCCTGTTCAACACGCTGAACGCAATCACGACGCTGGTTGAGTTGGGGAGGCAGCCGCAGGCCGCGGAGATGCTGGGACATCTTAACGTGATCCTGAAGCGGACGCTGGAACGGTCCACCCCCGAGAAGATTCCTCTTTCGCAGGAGCTGGAGATCGTGGAAAACTATCTCGCCATCGAGCAGGTTCGATTCGCCGACCGGCTTCGTATCGACATCAAGGTCGATCCGGGCGCGCTGCACAGTCTTGTCCCGTGCTTCCTGTTGCAGCCAATTGTCGAGAATGCAATCCGGCACGGCATCGCGAACAGCGAAGGCGAGGGCACAGTGGCGGCATCCGCCAGGCGCGAAGGCGACCGCCTTCGCATCCTTGTACGCGACAACTGTGCGGGCAACAGCAGCGGCCCGTGTAGCAGCAGCGCTTTATCCGGCAAGGGAATCGGCCTGAAAAACACTCGCGAGCGTCTCGCCTACTTCTATCCGGAACGGCATCTTATTCATGCCGGACCGATGCGATCCGGTGGTTTCGAGGTCGCCATCGACGTTCCCTACGAGACTGCAGGATGAAACTGAAGGCACTCATCGCCGATGACGAACCGCTGGCGCGCGAGCGTCTCAGATTCCTGCTGTCTGGCGATGAGGAAATCGAGATCGTGGGCGAGTGTCGGAACGGCCGCGAGGTGATCGCGGCACTGCATGAGAAGCCTCCCGATGCGCTCTTTCTCGATATCCAGATGCCCGCACGCGGTGGCTTCGATGTCATTGAGCAGATTGGCGCAGCCAATATGCCCGTTACGGTGTTTGTTACAGCGCACAACCACTACGCACTGAAAGCCTTTGAGGTCTACGCGCTCGATTATTTGACCAAGCCGATTGAGCCCGAGCGGCTGCGCGAGACGCTGACGCGTGTGAAAGAACGCATCGCCTCAAAAACTGCCCTGATGGCGCAAGAACAGCTCAGAGCCGTCTTCGAAAGCCTCCGAGCCGCATCGCCGGGTGGGAGCAAAACCTACCCCAAGCGCTTACTGGTTCGCAACGGAACCAAAGACGTGCTGGTAACGCTCGACGAAGTGGAATGGATTGAAGCGGCCGATTACTACTCGTGTCTGCATGTCGGGAACAGGAATTACCTGCTGCGGGAACCGATCAAGCAACTGGCCGGCACTCTCGATCCAGCCAAATTCGTTCGCGTGCACCGCTCCGCAATTGTCAATATCGGGCAGGTTCGGGAGATCATTCGCGAGGGGCGGAGCGAGGGCGCGGTGGTGCTGCCTAGCGGACATCGGCTGAAGATGAGCAAGGTTGGTTGGCAGGCGCTGCTGGCGGCGACGCGAACCTGACGCAAAAGCACGCACTTCCTGTTCGGTTCCCTGCATGATGGTCAGCTCTCGCTGCACGAGACTTCCGTCTGACGTTGCGCAGAGCCATCCTGAGTGCGAGGTCGTCGAATGTCCCCATTCACACTTGAAGTCAACGGCCGTCCTCGCACTGTAAGCGCGGACGCGGATATGCCCCTGCTATGGGTTCTGCGCGACCTGCTCGAAATGACCGGAACCAAGTACGGCTGCGGCATTGGCATGTGCGGCGCCTGCACCGTGCATCTGGATGGAGAAGCTGTGCGGTCCTGCCTGACCCCAGTGCAGAGCGCCGTGGGTCACCCGGTGGTGACGATCGAGGGTCTGAACCCCGATGGCCTCCATCCCGTGCAGAGGGCATGGATCGCCGAGCAGGTCCCTCAATGCGGATATTGCCAGTCGGGCCAGATCATGTCTGCAGCAGCTCTGCTCGCGACGCACCGGGCTCCCACCGACGCGCAGATTGACGAAGCCATGGAGGGCAACATCTGCCGCTGCGGAACCTACTTCCGCATTCGCAAGGCAATCCACCGCGCCGTGCAGGAGATGCAGCCGTGAACATCAGTCGCCGAGCTTTTCTCAGTTCTTCAGTGGCCGCAGGAGGTGCGCTGGTAATTGGTTTCACCTTGCGCCGGCGTCTCCACGGTGGACAAAGCCCTCATACGCCGGAGAATCCCTTCAATGCATGGGTGCGGATCACACCGGACAACAGCCATCAACTTGTCTTAACCCAATCCGAGATGGGCCAGGGAGTCTACACCGCTCTTCCCATGATTCTGGCCGAAGAGGCGGACCTTGACTGGGGCCGGGTCCAGGTGATCCAGTCAGATTCTTCGCGTGACACGGGCGGCAGCGGCAGCGTTATCGAAAATTTCATGCCGCTTCGGCGCGCCGGCGCCAGCGTAAGAGCGTTGATGATTGCTGCTGCCGCGCGAATTTGGAACGTGCCCGAGACAGAGTGCACCACAATGAACAGCGAGGTGCTCCATTCGGCATCTGGGAAGAAGGCCACCTACGGGGAACTCGTCGAGACAGCCCGGCGTCTGCCTCTGCCCGATGCGACCCAATTGCGCCTCAAGGATCCGCGGCAATACACGTTGATCGGCCACAACACACCGCACCTCGATATACCCGACAAATGCAAAGGGAAAACCCGTTTTGGACTCGATGTTCGACTGCCCGGCATGGTGTACGCCGTCATTGCTCGCTGTCCCACATTTGGCGGAACTCCGGCCAGTTTTGATGCAACGAAGACCCTCGCCACTCCGGGGGTTCTTCAGGTCTTCGAGATTCCCGCGCGGGGATACCGCGTCTTCACTGCGGGTGGAATTGTAATCGTCGCCAATTCGACATGGGCCGCGATCCAGGGCCGTAATGTACTCAACATCAAGTGGAACCACGGACTGCACGCGAATGAATCGAGCGAATCGCTGCGCCGGCAAATGCAGCAGTCGCTCGCGGGCGCTCCCGCATGGTCGTCCGAACTGCACGGACCCGACCCCGACACGATCGCTGCGGCACAGCGCGTCGAGGCTGTGTATGAATTTCCTTTCCTTGCGCATGCCTGCATGGAACCGATGAACATCACCATGCATCTCAAAGACGACAAATGCGAGGCATGGTGTCCCTCGCAGTGCGCCAACCGCAGCCGCGCAGCCATCGCCAAGGAGCTTGGGCTGTCCGAGTCCGCCATCACTGTTCACACCACCTTCATGGGTGGAGGTTTTGGACGGCGCTTCCAATACGATTTCCAGACCGAAGCTGCGCAGATTGCCCGCCACTTTTCCGGGCCCTTTCAGCTCGTGTGGACGCGCGAAGACGATATGACGCACGACTTCTATCGGCCGACCGGCATGCGCCGCATGCGTGGCGCTGTGGATGAGCAGGGAAACGTGGTGGCCTGGTCCGATACTCTTGTCGACACGGCGATCGGCGCCTTCTGGAGCGAGCCTGGCAAGTGGAAGCCGAGCGGCGACGAACTGCCGGGCGATCTGGCCTATCCTATTGCGAATCTTCGCACCACGTTTTCGCTGGCTGAGAGCGCGGTGCCGCGCGCATGGTGGCGTTCTGTTGAGAGTTCGTTCAATATCTTCGCGGTCGAATCATTCATCGATGAACTGGCCCACGCTGCGAATCAGGATCCGTACCAGTTCCGCAGACGTCTTCTGCAACTTCCGCCGATCCCGAGAGACAAGGAGGCTTCCGATGAACCTCCATTTGAACCGCAGCGACTGATCGCGGCACTGGATCTGGCTGCAAAGAAGGGCGACTGGGACAAACCGCTTCCGCCAGGACGCGGCCGCGGCATCGCGTGCACTTCTGTCTATGCCTATCTGGCTCAGGTGGCCGAAGTCACTGTCGAGCGCGCCACCATCCGTGTCGACCGCCTTGTGACTGCGGTGGACTGCGGACAGGTGATCAATCCTAACGGTGCCCGTTCTCAATTAGAAGGAGGAGCAGTCTTCACCCTTAGCGCGATCCTGAAGGAAGCCATCACGATCAAGAACGGCGCAGTGGAGCAGCAGAATCTTGACGATTACAGCCTACTTCGATTTCCCGAGGCTCCTAAGCTGGAAACGTGGTTGATTGAAAGCCATGCCGATCCACACGGCCTTGGGGAGGCCGCCGTGGGTCTGACTGCGCCCGCTGTTGCAAACGCTATTTTCGCCGCAACCGGCAAACGTCTTCACCGCATGCCGTTCCGCATGGACGAATCCATGGGCTAAACAGCCTATTCAGTCAAGCAGTCCAGTCGGACAGCTTGCGTGTTCTTAGTGTGTGATCGGCATCCCGTACCTTTCGAGCTTCGTAGGCGAAACGTCGGCAAAAATCGGTGAATTTTCCGCGAAGCAGGTGATCCGCTCGGATTACCGCCGAGACCAGGGAAGGCGTTCCCATTGCCGCCGTTTCATTACCGGTCGGCTGAGCACTCTCTGATGAACACGGCACGCAGTTTGCAGATATTCTGGTATCTATAGTGAGGATTCGGAAAGCGACAGCAGCGGATGGAGAGCGAGCTCTGGATATTTGCCGCGGGCAGTTGATGCAACGCACCACTTCTTGTCTCCGGCCGATAGGCGGGAAATTGAAGCGGAAGTTGTCTCTCTTTTGCCACACGCTCCCCTTTGGCTGGCCGTAGACGAAAGCGATCGTCCGATAAGTTTCATGATCTTAGACGGGATCCGTATGGAGGCGCTATTTATCGATCCACTGCAACGTGGATCGGGTGTCGGCGCAAGCTCGTCCAACACGCGTTGAGGATTCAGCCGAATCTGACGACGGATGTAAACGAACAGAATTCCCAAGCGGTCGGGTTCTATGAGCATCTGGGATTCGAGCGCATCGGCCGCTCGGAGAGAGATAGCCAGGGACGCCCTTATCCGCTGATCCATATGCGTATGCCGAGCGCTCTCAATTCCTTCCGATAATGAAAAGCACCGCAGGGTCCAGGATCGTGTTTGCACCCGGTTTGTCGCCTTTCCGGAAAGGTGAACGGCGGTATCGGTGTCCATTTCTGAGTTCTAATCTCCGATAGGTCCTGAAATGTGTGCGTCATCGCACCAGCTTTCCGGGAGGTGTTGCCGAACGGCAGTGGAAAACGCCGACCGCATTTTGTCGCACGGCCGCGAACTAGTCCAGTTCCGTTGCGGATTCTTCATCGAGATAAATCGTTATATCCGGATGAGTGCGGAGAACGGTTGCGGGGCAATGCACGGAGATGGGATCCCGAAGCGCGCGCCGCACGATGGCCGCTTTGCGCTTCCCCGGCACCGACACGATAAGTCTTGGTACTTTAAACAGTGTCGGGATTGTTAGCGTCAGGGCCTGCTTCGGCACTTGCTCGAAGCTAGGGAACCAGCCTTCCGCAAGCTGCTGCTCGCGGCAGGCCCGATCGAGTGTCACGATCTTCATCGGCTCGGGGTCGTCGAAATCCGCTTCGTGAGGATCATTGAACGCGAGGTGCCCATTTTCCCCTATGCCCAGCAAACAGATCTGCGGATCGGCCGCGCTGAGCTTCTCAGTATATTCACGCCGGACCTTCTCCAGATCCGAAGCGCTGCCATCCATTTCATGAAATGCCGCCATCGAGACGCGGCTCGTCAGCCTCTCGCGCAGATAGCCGCGGAAAGAAGCCGGATGATTCTCGTCGATGCCGATGTACTCATCCATGTGAAAGCCATGAACCTTCTCCCAGGGCAGATCGGGGATGGAAGTAAGGGCATGCAGCGTCTCAAACTGTGAGGTACCGGTGGCAAAGATGACGCCGACGTGATTCCGCTCCGCACCCAGTTTCCGCAGCGCGGCCGCGACGGATTCTGCTGCCGCTTGCCCCGCTGCTTTGGCGGTCGGGTAGACTCGTACCTTCATGGTGCCCATGTCATCGTTTGTCAGCTCCATGCTTCATTGGTCCTCACACGATATAAAGTCGCCGGGACAATCTCCGTCACCTGACAGGCAGGGCAACGAGACCTCTGTCGAATCATCTCTTCCGATCCCCTCACGGGGTCACCCCTCTAACGAAGGTGTTAATGATTTCGATGTCGGCGCCGTTTCGATCCCACCTGAATTGAACCAAGTCGGCGTCTGCCCCGACTTGCAGCACTCCACGGCCATTTGCATAGCGCCCGGGATTCTCGGTGGCCATGAGAATTGAATCCTGCAGCGAAAATCCCGGCAGTCGCGCGACCGTGGCAATGCCGGCCTTCAAAGGCAGCGCCGCGCCAGCCAGGGTTCGAGTACCCGGGATGCCGATTCTCCCTTCAGCGGTTAATTCCACAGTTCCGCCCACCGATGTCTCATATCTGCCCGGAGGCATTCCTGCAAGGGCCACCGAGTCGGAAACAAGAATGCTGTGCTCTGTTCCCTTGGCGCGCAACATCGCCCTTAGAGTATCTGCGGACAGGTGATGGCCGTCGGCAATGAACGAAGCGGTGAGACGATCGTCCGCCAGCTGTGCCCAGAGGAGATTCGGGTGGCGCCGCAACTCGTCGGCCACTCCATTTCCCAAATGCGTGGACAAAACCGCTCCCGCATCTGCCGCCGCATGGATGCGGGATGGTTCGGCATCCGTGTGCCCGATCGCCACCACACAACCCTGACTCGCCAGGTGTTCGATGTAGGGCAACGCGGAATCCCAGTGCGGCGAAAGCGTCACCATCCCCACCAAGCCGCCGCTGAACGCCTGCCAGCGTTCGAATTCCTCGATGTCAGGAGGCCGGACTTGGTTGCGCGAATGGGCGCCCCGCGGGCCATCTGCAGGCGAGATGTGCGGGCCTTCAATGTGAGCGAATGGAATTACATGCCTCGCAAGAGGCGAACCATTGCGCGCCTCGCTAATTGCACGCAGGGCTGCGATAATCCGGCTTTCCGATGCCGTGATAATGGTCGGGATAAATGTGGTGACCCCGACAGCGAATAACCTGTACATCAGAGCGGTCACGAGATCCGCCGTAATCGATTCCGCATTCAAATCACAACCGCAATAGCCGTTGACTTGCAGGTCAATGAATCCGGGCGACAGCCACAGATCTTCCCCGGAGAGTCCGGGAGCGATTGACCGAATGATTCCGTTCTCAACGAGTATTTCAATGAACTCATCGGTGAGCGGATCGCGTCCGTGGATCGATTGGCGAATCATTGTGTCTCCACCAGTATCGCCTTGTGCCGTGGAAACCCGCTCTTTCTTGTGCCAAATCGATAAAAACCTAAAAGCAGATATTCAGCGAAAACCCGGAAAAATCCACGGGAATGTTATAGGCCTGAAGGCAATACGCGAAGGCATTCCTGCAGTCGAAGTAGAATCCAGTGAGGAGGCCGAATCCTGACCGCCCAAAATCGAAGTCGACGGGACTTTCTTCGCGGAGCGGGAGTTGCGGTGGCCGGCGCCGTCTCCGGTCCGACATGGTTTGCCGAAGCCAGGGGAGCGCAAGCGGAGGATGTGTCTTCCCGAGCGCGCGGCGTGTCTTCTCTGCCGCCGGCAGATGCTCAGGCAGCGGCTCTCCCGCATCGGATGCGCGGGCTGATGGTGGACGCGGGGCGTGTTCCGGAGAAGCTCGAGTACTACCGCCGCGTGATCGACTTCTGCGCGGATTGGGGATGCAATACTCTCCATTTTCGCCTAGCCGACGACCAGGGAAGCGCGCTCCGCTTTGCTTCTGTCTCCGGTCTGATCACCCATAAAAACGCATTTACGCCGGAGCAGCTGAGCGATCTTGCCGAATACGGTCAACGCCATGGTATCGATGTGCTGCCTGAGATTGAGTCCTTCGGGCACACCGGATACATCACGCGCTCGCCTGCCTTTGCCCATTTACTCGATCGCGATCCAAACGGCTCCTCGGAGTTTTCCGGCGTCAGCCCGGTCGATCCTGCAACGCTGGCGCTGATGACCAAACTGTACGGGGAAGTTGCTTCGATCTTCCCCTCGAACTATCTACATGGCGGCTGCGATGAGGTGAACTGGGGCGGCTCTGCGCGCTCCCGCCAGGCGCTGCAGAGCCGCAGCCGCGCACAGATCTGGGCCGACTACCTGAACGCCCTGAACCGCGCCGCGATGGAGCTGCATAAGGAGCTGATCGTCTGGGGCGACTTTGTTCTGCACAAAGATCCGCAGATCCTCGGCCTGCTGGACAAACGAATCATCATCATGGACTGGAACTATGCAGAGAACAACGCGGTTCCACTTCATGACACGATCGAGAAGATCGCTGCGCACGGTACTCGGGCCATCGGAGCCCCCGGGCTCTCCTGCTACCGCTGGGGCCCGCGCGTCGGCACCGAGCAGTTGCGCAATGTCGGCGCCTATGCCGACGCATATCTGGCGTCGAACGAATCGGCATCCCTCGGCGTGGTGGTCACCAATTGGATTCCCAGCCGCTATGTCCAGAATTCCATCTGGGACAGCTTTGCATACGCCGCCGTCGCTCTCAACCAGGGAACCGCAACCGCACAAACCTCGGGCTTCCAGCGTTTCGTCGAGAAACATTATCAGACGACCTGGATCGAGCATTGGAGGGAGCTGTTCGAAAGTCTATACAGCGCCGCGCCCTGCTGGCCGGAAGAATCGCCAGCCTCCTGGCAGGGACTCAAGCTGCCAGTCCCCTGGAGCAACGATGCGCAGCTGACCGCCCTGCTCGGGGCTGGGGCTTCAGCTCCGAATCCATTTACTCGCCTCTCCAGTCTCCTTGTTCTGCTGGAGCCTTCTGTTCTCACCAATCTCGCCGATTTTCAAGCCTTCGCGCTTTGCATCCATTATCTGGAGAGAATGTTCTGGCGTGAGACCGTGGTGATCGAGCAGGCATCGCAGCGGCCGCTCGATCGGGCGAGAGCCACGTTGCTGGTTCAAGCGATCGCGGCCCGCGATCAGGCTCTGGCGGACGCTCTCACCAGCGACTGGGATACGGGGCGCTTCGCCGATGCTTCCGCGGCATCGCAGCCTGTTATCGATCTGCATCCGAAGGACCAGATGCTCTTCCAGTGGAAGCAGGCTGCGCGCTACTCAGCCTCGCTCGCACAGAGTCCAGATCGCTTCTGCGCATTGCTGCAGGGATGAGCACCCGAACGATCCCGGCAAGGGCGACTCGCATTTGAACCATCGTCCGACAGTGATTCCGGTGTTCACGTCGGCTCAGGTTCAGCAGGAAACCGGATCGAAGAATTTCATTCGCGGTGAGAAGTTCGAATCCGGACGGACCGCAGAAGGAACGAGAAGCTCGCGGAAACACTTTCTAGGCACGCAAGGCGGATGCATACTGAAATGTCGCCATGGCGACTGAAATCTTGTGCCCAGCGGCCGTGTTGCCGCGGCGTCATAGACTTCAATCGGGATGAGCGATGCCTCCGCCCATCCGTATCCGGCTAATCTCCTCTGAGGTTTTGGATGAGCAGATGTAGGTAGGCCTCGGCGCCGATTTCCTCGATCAGCTTGGCGCCAGCCGCAACCCATTGTTCGACGGGAACCACCGGTCTCGGTGGTTCAGCGATCCAGGGAGCAACCCGGTCCAAGCAGTAGACGGGATTGCACATCATTTTCCTGATGTCCTCGGTCGAGATCTGCCCGGGTATCCCTGCGGTTGCTGCCGCGCGCCCAGCCAAGATGTTCAAGCACAACTCGGGGCATTTGCAATTCATCTTGAAGGCCGGCAACCGAGGGGTTGGAAGACGGCTCCGGCGTCTTTCGGTATATGGGGTTCTTCTCGTGTTTCAGGGCTTCGGTCAGTTCCTTGGCCGTCGGGTCCGGCTTCGTGCGGACCTCGTTGTACACCGGGTATACTCGCTCGTAGATTGAGGACTCCAACTGCTCGCTCATATCTTCGAAACGCAGAGGCAGCGTTCCTTCTTCACCGGGCCTCGCGCCGAGCTTGAAGTGGACAGCAATCGCGTGGTCCAGCTGCATCAGCTCGGCGGCATCGGGATTGTCGAGTTCATCCAGAACATCGGCAACTTCAACCTCAGACTCTCCGGCAGCAAGCGACACATCTCCGTTGGGCCAACGACATAAGTATGCGGGCATTGGTTTTCCTTTCTGCTCAAGGCCCTGGTGCCGTTGTTTACGGACAAACTCGTCACCGCCGGACAATCTTATTCGGCCCGGCTTCGGCTTGCTTGCCCGTACGCGCTTTTTCGAGCAGCAACAATAGTGGAACAATTGGCCCGTAGGTATTGAAAATCGGATCTACTGAGATCCTACGGTGTCCGGTTCCAGGCCGATTCGATCATTGACTGCATTGCGGAATCGCTGTTTGCAACCCAAGTAGCGTTTCGTCGTTTGTACAGAGATGTGTCCCAACAAAAACTGAATCTGCTCCAGTTCCCCGCCAGCCTGATGGCACAGACGGGCGCATGTCCGCCTAAGATCGTGGGGCGCGAGGCTGGGAATCTCACAGGCTTTTGCCTTCTGCTTCACGACACCCCAAATGACCTTGGGGCTGAAGCCTGTTCCCCAAACTCTGCCAGCCCCGTTGATCGACCGAAGGAGAGTGCCAGTGGTGATTCCGGAAGCTACCATCCAGCCGTCAATTCCAGCCTTCACCCAATCCGGGACCGGAATGGTTCGTATCTGGCCGCCCTTGCCGACGAGATCGGCTATTACCCAGTGCTCCTCTCGCTGTTGAATATCCTTGACGCGTAACGCAGTCAGTTCCGCCCGGCGTAGCTCGCAGCCAAGCAGAATCGCCAATGTCGCTTAGTCGCGCTTGCCTCTAAGACTCGCGCTGTCTGCTGTCAACAGCAGGCGCTTGCCCTGTTCCGCCGTGAGCCAATTGCCAACAAGCACCCCCAAGCGCTTTGCACCCTTCACCCGGCGGATGCCGGCAGCCAAGTCTGCGCTGAGCAGTCCACAATCGGAAGCCTCGTATGCCAGTCTCCGAACTGCCGCCAGCCGCAGGTTGATGGTGGTTGACGCGTAGTGCTTCTGCTCCAGAGATATTCGGTACCGGGTGACCACCGTCTTGTTGAAGGCGAGCCTGGGTTCCGAGCAATACCATTCGATGAATTCTCTGATTGCATGATCGTAGGTTCGTTGTGAGCTTTGAGACGTCAGGCTGTTCAATACGGCTGACTTCGATTGCTCAAGATCCGGCAGCTTCAGAACATGCTTGGGTGCCCGTTTGCGCTTTGCCTTGCTCTTTGCCATGGATACGGCCCTCCATTCGTCGTGGCAAAAAGCATGAGCGATCTCGGCCTATCGCACACTGCGGCGTTTTTTGGGAGAAATTAATGAATCCAGATTCCGACCTCGGAATCGCGCATGGCCCAGGACAAAACTGGCCCAGAATCTGGACGTATTTAGAGAATCGGACCAACTGCGGTGCAAGGAATAACACCAAGATTTGCTTGACAACAGGCTTGATTGTCCTCTCAACTGTATGCTCACGCACATGGGCGTCCTTCGAAATTAATTGATGCGAAAAACGACCTTCGCGGAATTAGGGTGTTTTCCGTCGCTGAACGGAGGGCCTATTGAGAATCCCCCGGAAGACTCTGACGGTAGCCGCATCCGCTTCTCGACGAATGAAATGCTGGGCACAGCGCCTCAAATCGGCAAGGTCAGAATGAGAATTCATGCGCTCGCATCTCGTCCGGATAGCCCGACTCCACCTTTAATCTCCAATGAAGCTGCGGCGGCGGGACAGTGGATTTCCCGACGCAAAGACAGGCGGTATGCGATTCCGGACCGATTGAATCTCGTTTTGACGTCTGTGCAGATGCTGGCGGCTCTCGCGATTCTATCCGCGGCGAGTCGCACAGAGAATTTCTATCTCAAAGCAGCATTGGCAATCAGTTTTGCTTTCACAATGCAGATGGGCTTTTGCTTGGCACATGAGGCGGTTCACAGCAAGCTGCACAGCAACCGCAGGCTAAACCTCGGCATGGGCATTTTGCTTTTCTCCCTGTTCCCCGGAAGTGTGCATTTCTTTGAAGTTGCGCACCTGCTTCACCATCGCCGAAATCGCTCCAATGACGAACTTGAAGACTACGTCTTGCCCGGGGAGAATCCATGGTTCAAGCGGATCATGTATTTTCTTCTGATTTCGGGTCTGTTTTGGTTGCTTCTGCCACTCTCATCCATTGTGGTGGCATTCATCCCTGGAAGAAGGATCAAGCTTCCGCGCCCGGAAGATGGCGCCGGATCGTTTCGCAAATTTGCGCAATTCCTGAATGAAGTGCGCCCGGGGAGAGTGCGCCGGGATCTGCTGGTTACCGTCCTGGTATGGGCAATTGCATTCCCAGTTCTGCATCTACATTTTGTTCCGATTGCTATTTGCTATGCCGCATTCGGATTTTCATGGGCCAGCCAGCAGTACATTTATCACGTTCGAACGGCGCGGCATGCGGTGTTGGGCGCTTACGATCTGAGGCTCTGGAAGCCGCTGGAGTTACTCTATCTGCATTTCAATTATCACCTGACCCACCATCTTGCGGAGTGGGGCCCATGGAATTTCTTACCCTCGATTGCGGCTCAGCAGCCGACTCGCGGATACGGCAGCACGTACATCAAGTTGTGGCAACCGCCCGAAGGAGTCGAGCAGGCATGGCCACCGCAGTATCAGAAGGTTGGTCCGCTGCCTGAGCGGGCGGAGCGGACCCGATTCATCCCAATGGAACTCCCGTGGTGATGCCTGCAACCCATCGCGCAGGGGACGAGGTATTTCTCGTCTCTCGGGTTCTCGAGGAGCGGCGCAGAGGGCTGACGGAAAGAGCCGCCGTGATTGAGGGCCTTGCAAGTACAGCAGGACTCATTACCAGCGCTGCGGCAATTATCATCGCGATGTTCGCAGCGTTCATGCTGGGGAACTTCCTGATCATCAAGATGCTTGAATTCACGCTGGCAGTTGCAGTGCGGATGGTCATTGGCCCGGCTCTGCTCCAAATTGCGGGCGACTGGAACTGGTGGCCTCTGGGTTTCCCGGACTCTCGGGCGATTGCCCCAGCGGAGGCAGCCTGATGATATTGCACACGATGGATGATCCGCGGGCCGCGGAGAATACGAAGGCAGTGGACGGGATAGAAATTCGCGAAGCGACGAATGGCGACAATGATGCCTTGCTGGCGCTGACAAAAGCTACGCCGATGGGTGGACGGATTGCATTGCGCATTGACCGGGACCCGGACTTTTTTGCACTCCTGCGCGCCCGCGGCGATGCGGTTGTCTACGTCGCAACCCACAACCAGGATGTAATTGGTTGTTTGTCCGCGGCGATTCATTCGTCGTATGTGTGCGGAACCCTGGAGAGAATTGCTCACGTAGGCGACATGAAGGTGCACCCCAACTTCAGGGGGAGACGTGTGACGTTGCGGTTGATTGCGGCATTGCAGGTTCACCTTCAATCAGAAGGCGTCGATGTCTGCTTCAGCCTCGTTGCGGATGGAAACAAGCCGGTCATGACGATTGCGGAAGGAAAGCATGGGACGCCTGCGGAGGTTCAGCTTGGGCGCTTTTTTGTGGAGGAGCTGATCCCGTCGCCCTTCCGGCGAAGGTCGCGGAGATATCTTATCGAACCAGCATGCGAGCAGGACCTGCCGGAGATTACTACGATCCTTGATGGGCTCAGCAGGAAAATGAATTTCGCGCCTCCGGTCCGCTCGGATGATTTGCATAGGTTGATTGACCGGACCGGATCGGATGCTTTTCGCAGCATGCTTGTGGCGCGAGAAGCAGGAAGGGTCGTCGCAACCCTTACCGTGGAAGATACGAGCACCCTGCGCCAGAATGTGTTGATCGGATTGCCGACTTCTCTTCGGATTGTGGTTGCGGTTCTTCGTGTGCTGGTGCTCCCCATTCCCGGGCTCAGTGTGCCCCACATCGGCAGCCAACTCTCCTTGCTCTATGTGCGATTCATTGGTTGCACGGAAGGCTGCGAAGAAGCACTGCGCCCGCTGATTGCCGAAGCGAGGGCTCTGGCTTATCGCTATAGGTTCACTTTTCTGACGTTTGGGCTGCACGAGCGCGATCCGCTGCGGTTTGTTGTGGAAGGAGTTCCGCGCTTTACGTTTACCTCTCGGTCGATGGCAACGAGCGCGATCACGCCAGACAGAGTCAAGAGCCTTGTCGATCGGATTCCCTATGAAGATTATGCACTGGTATAGAAACAGGAAAAGGAGAACGCGATGGAAGCAGCATCGAGCATGAATGACTCAGCCGCCGTTGCAGCCGGCACCACGCCCTCGGCGGCATCGATTTGGCAGGATGTGCTTGCTCAGGCGATTACGGGCGAACTCATCGCTTCAATGAATTATGAATCCCTCGCGGAGATGTGCACGGACGCAGAGGAGAAGGCGGATGCGCTGGAACACGCCGCAAGTGAACGCGGCCATGCCGAGGCTTTTGCCAACGAAGGGCGTAGGCTTGGCGTTGTGCCTCAAGACAATGTCGAGGGCCAATACTGGAAACGCCTGCGCGCGGCATTCCTGCGGTGCATTGCCGAGCGCGATTTTGTCGGCTGCCTCATCGTTCAGGAGGTCATGCTCGAGTCCTTCGCCGTTGCCAGCTATGGGCGCATCGGTAAGGTCGGACCCGGAAGCCTGGGCCGGACCTTTGCTGCGATCGCTGCTGAAGAGGTAGGGCACATCGATCATGCGTTGTCAATCCTGAGGGCAGATCGTGCGCTCGATGCCCTGAGCTTCGATGAGAAGGTTCACAGGCTTCATCTCGATGTGATGACGACGCTGGCCGAAATGCTGGCGCGCGATGACAAGAACGGTCATTGCGAAGTCTGCCACGGCAACTGCATGAAGGCTTCATTGCCCGGAGTGGGCTTGACGACAAGTGAGTTGCGGGGCGCATCGCTGCAGCAATACTTGACGACACTTGACATGCTCGGGTTGCCAGGCGAAACAACTCTCGAATGGGTGACGCGGCTGCCGGTATAGGAGCACGAATGAAAGACGAGCCAGTCGAGTTCGCTCTGATCGGTCATCAGGAAAGCTGGAGAGCTACTGCGGATGTCTTCGCCGTGCTGCGCGGGCCGGAGTACCCGCCGGTCCCGGACGAAGAGATCATGTCCATCGTGCCGTGGATTCCGCCGCGGGCGGTTTGCCGCGTGCAGACATATTCCCACCTGGGGTGGACTGCACGTGGACTCTATATCGACACGTTTATTCCTCCTGACCGCTTAGACGCTGCATTTCTACAGGAAAACCTCAAGCGCGTTCGCGGCGCAGCGGCTTACGCCATTAAGGCTGGCGCAAGGATTGTGAGCCTGGGTGGATTCAGCTCGATTCTGATTGAAGGCAACTTCGACATGATTCCGGATCGGGGCACAACGGTCTTTACCACGGGCAATTCGCTAACGGTTGCGTTCATCGTCAGCGGTCTCCGGAAGATGTGCGCGCAAGAGGGCCGCGATTTGCGCCATGCAACGGTGCTGATCGTGGGAGCCACCGGCGATGTGGGGTCCGGCTGCGCCCGCTGCCTTGCGCCTCTCGCTGGCCGAGTGATCCTCTGCGCGCGGAATATGGAGCGACTCCGGAAGCTGAAGGAAGAACTGGAGTCGCAAAGATTCCAAGTCGATGTGGCGGCGAGCATTCTCGAACTGCCTGCCAGGGCGGACGTCGTGGTTTGTGCAGCGAGCCTGCCGTCCCCTTCGTTGCTGCTGGGCCAACTTGCCCCGGATGCCGTCATCTGCGATGCGGGATATCCCAAGAACCTTGCTCCACTTGCGAACAGCAACGGATGGAAAGTATTTTACGGAGGCCTTGGACAGGTGACCGCCGGCATGACGTTTGCGCCCGACGTCGGCGGCGTCTTGAACCGGCATCCCTTTCGCGATGTTGTCCATGGATGTCTTCTGGAAGGGATGACGCTCGCGCTCGAAAGAAGATTCGAGCCATTTTCAGAAGGCCGCGGATTCATTACGCCTCAGCGGGTCGAGGAGATGGAAAAGTTGGCGGACCGTCACGGCATCCGCCTTGCGCCGCTATATAACAGCGGTGGGCCAATCGAGATCCAGCATCACTGCGAGCTGGAAGGGATAGGACAATGAGTGTGACTTCACAGCATCAGGTCGAGTTAGCGAACCTTCTCTTTGGCATGAGTTGGGAAGACCCTTCGTCGGATCGCCGAGCTCTGGCGATCAAGCAGGGAAACACTGTTACGACGATCAGTTCGGGTGGTTGCAATACGCTGACGTTGTTGCTCGATAATCCAGCAAAAATCTATGCGGTGGACATCAATGCATCGCAGTCCTATCTGCTGGAACTGAAAATCGCCGCGCTACGCCACCTGGAACATGAGCAATTGCTGTCCTTTCTTGGACTGACGGCATCTGAAAACCGCCTCAGGGTCTTTGAAGGCCTCGCGGGCGATCTGACTTCGGATGCGCTTGCTTATTGGATAAGCAAGGCTGGTGCGGTGCGACAGGGAGTGGTCCATACCGGTCGCTATGAATCCTTCATCGGCAAGTTCATCCGCCTTCTTGGTGTGGTGCAGGGGAAAAGCCGGGTCGAGAACTTCTTCCGCTGTGGATCCATTGAAGACCAACGCGCCTACTTCGAAAGGGTCTGGAACACATTTCAATGGCGCCTGCTTTTCAAGCTGGCCTTCAACAAGAGGATGCTCGCCAAGCGCGGCCTTACAGCGGACTACTTCAAATTCGACGATGGTTCCTCTTCCTTTGCGGAGAGTTTTTTTCGCCGGTCCAGACATGCCATGTGTGAAATCCCCATCGCCACAAACTACTTCCTGGCGCAATATTTGCGTGGCCGCTATTGGAGTGGCGATGCAGTGCCTGACTATTTGCGCAAGGAGAATCTGGCCATTGTGAGGGACAGGCTGGACCGCATCCAAGTGATTACCTGCGATGCACAAGGATGGTTTGGAAAGCAGCCGGACTCATCAATTGACGCCTTCAGTCTTTCAAATATCTGCGAGTTGATGAGCCAGGACGAAGCAGGACGGCTGTTTTTCGAAGTAGCACGCACTGCGCGAGCGGGCGCGCGAATCTGCTTTCGCAACCTGATTGTGCCGCGCGGCGTGCCCGAAGAACTTCGGGCCAGGATTCAACTCCAGGAAGAGCTGAGCAAAGAGCTGCTCGCACAGGATCGATCCTTCGTATATTCCCGCGTCCATGCTTATGTCGTGAGGTGAAGACCTCGAGAGAGACAAACACGAAGGTTGAAGGAATCCGATTTAGAAGTACATCCGAACGAGACCCGACTGATCGAATTCGGGTAGTTCACCGCCCTCGAGCGGGAACAGGGAGGCGAGAGAGAATTTGTGAGCTTCACGATCCCGGTCGTTACCCGGTTCTCCGGGCAACGACCATTCTGACCGGATTCGGCAAAATCGGATGACACACTTTCCGGCATTGCCTCTCAGCGTGAGGCAAAGAGGCTCTGGAGCTTGAAGAGAGATAGGAAATGCTGCGTCACTCAAACGTACCACTTATGGCCTCTATGGCAGACTTTCATTGCGTGCTAAAAGGGCTGTATAGGGCCGGTTGGTTAATGCTGTCGATCAAGCCAGCCGAAACGAAGGGAAAGACCCGCAACTCTAATCCCATTTGCCCAGGAATGGCTATCATTCTTGAACCGACGATCACTCTTGGAGCGAAGGGCGTTTTCGGATACCTATCGTGCTTTTCTCGCACAAAACATTCTGGGTGAGCGCTTTGGCCTGAAGTCATCAACGCGGCTTTTTGGGTAAAGGACAACATTCCTCTTGCTTACCGAGTGGAAGCGCGCTATTATTGCTCGGTAACCGAGGGGAGTACCCATGAGCAAACCTTCTGACCTCGTCCAGGGCACCCTGGATCTGTTGGTTCTCAAGATTCTCGCTCTTGAGCCGCTGCACGGATGGGCTCTCAGCCAGCGGCTCAAGCAAGTGTCCGGCGACGTACTTCAGGTGAGCGACGGGTCGCTTTACCCAGCTCTGCACAAGCTTGAACAACAAGGCTGGATTCATGCCGAATGGAAGCCGACCGAAAACAATCGGAGGGCGAAGTTCTACTCTCTAACGCGACTCGGTCGTCGATACCTCGAGAAAGAGGCGGCTAACTGGGAGCGTATCTCCAGAGCCATTTCCGGCGTATTGCGGCTTACGGAGGTGTGAGCGATGCGGCTTGATCACTGGATCTACACAATTCCGCTGCGGCTGCGCGCCCTGTTTCATCGCAACCGCCTGGACTCGGAGCTCGACGATGAGATTCGCGATCATCTGGACCGGCAGATTGAATTCAATCTGGCAAGCGGGATGAGTCCAGAAGAGGCTCGACTTGCGGCTTTGCGGAAATTGGGCAATGCGGCGCTACTGCACGATCAAACAAGAGCAACATGGAACTGGAACGGACTGGAGCAGTTCGTGCATGACCTTCGCATCGGAATTCGGACCCTGAGCCGCACGCCCGGATTCACGCTCGTTGCCCTTCTGGTGATGGCGCTGGGCATCGGAGCCAACGTTGCTTTGTTTACGGTTGTCCGCAGCGTATTGCTCAAGCCGCTTCCGTATAGCGACTCCGACCGGCTGGCATTGATCTATGAAGCGGATAATAGTCAACCGCATCCCGCGCCTTGGCTTCCCGTGGATGCGGGTAGCTTCTGGGAGTGGCAGCGTTCAACTCAGTCCTTCGCACAGATGGCCCTCGTCTCCCCCTTTCAGGGATACAACGTTTCCGGCGAAAGTGGAAAGCTGCCGGAAGTAGTCGAAGCGGCATGGTGCACCTACAATTTCTTTTCGTTGCTTGGGGTGCAGCCGATGCTGGGGAGATCTTTTACACCGGATGACGATAGGCCGGGCGCGCCGGCTACAGCGATGATTACCGCCGGCTTTTGGAAGCGCCGTTATGCATCCGATCCCGCTATCACCAGTAAGACAATGTGGCTCGATGCCAAACCCTATACGATTATCGGCGTCCTGCCTTCTACGTTCGTCTATTCCGGAGCATTTGGGGGTGGCGCCGACCAGATCTGGACGCCGGTGAGGCATGAGGCGCCGGCTTCTCTGCTGCACACCTACGAAGATCACGAGTTCCTGGCCGTAGCGCGGCTCGCTCCGGGTGTTTCGCTCGCAGCGCTTACGGCGCGTGTCGACGCGTTACAGAAGCAGATCAAGTCGGCTCATCCCGAACCCGCGGTACATCCCGGCGCCATTAGCAGAACCATGCTCGACGATGCCGTGCAAAACTACAAAACGCCGCTTTATGCCCTGCTGGGCGCAACCGGATGTGTATTACTCATCGCCTGCATGAATGTCGCGGGGCTTATGGTCGCGCGTGCAGCATCGCGCAGCAAGGAGTTTTCCATTCGCGCAGCGATGGGGGGCGGGCGCATGCGCCTAATCCGGGAACGGCTGATCGAAAGCCTGCTGCTTTCAGCGTCAGGCGGCGGACTCGGCGTTTTGCTCGCCTGGGCCGCGCTCGCGTGGCTGGTTCATGCGCGCCATGACATGAATCGTGTGGAGGCGATTCATTTCGATGGTATGGCTGCGGGGTTTACGGTGGCTATCATCTTCCTCTGCACCCTCTTTTCCGGGCTGATCTCCGCTCACAGCACGGCGGGGGGCAATATACTGGCCGGATTGCAGGAGGGCTCTCGCTCGCACAGCGGCGGCCGGTCGCGCGCGCTGCTGCGCCGCCTTCTGCTATCGGCGGAAGTAGGCCTGACCGTTGTGCTCCTGGTCGGGGCAGGAATCCTGCTCAAGAGCTTCGAGCATCTGCGCTCTTCCGATCTCGGCGTGCCGGTCGACAACGTTCTCACGTTGCGATTGGGACTGCCGGATGCTCGTTACAAGCAGGACGAACAGAGGATTGCATTTTTCGAGGAACTCATTGCACGGGTCCGCGCTCTGCCCGGGGTCTCGTCCACCGGCCTGGTGAGCGCGGCGCCTGGCGAAGGATGGAACGGCGACGATCTGATGGCCATCGTGGAGCATCCGCCCCTGCCGAAGGGCCAGGGACTCGACTTCATGCTGCGCGGCGCGGATCCGGGATATTTTTCGGCAATCGGGCTTCCCATTCTACGAGGACGCACCTTCAACATGGATGAGCGAGGGAAGCGGGCGAACGTTGTGCTGATCAGCCGCGGCGCTGCCCAGCAGTATTTTCCCGGCGAAGACCCCGTCGGCAAGCATATCAAGACGATTGATGAAGGCGGCGTATGGACGGTTATCGGCGTGGTCGGTGATGTGCGATGGAATGTGGCAAAACCGCCGAATCCCACGTTGTATTGGCCTATCTACGGAAATGGCTACAGCTTTGGCACCATTGTGGTGCGAAGCTCCCATGACGCGGACTCGATGGCAGTTCCAGTTCAGAAGATCGTCGCCCAACTCGACCCGGATTTACCGGTCTCGAATGTGATGACGTTGCGAGAGGCTATCGGCAAGAGCACAATCGACTCGGAATTCGATTCGATTCTGGTTCTGGCCTTTGCCATCATCGCGCTGGTTCTGGCCGCCGCGGGGCTCTATGGTGTGCTGGTGTATCTGGTGGCCCAGCGGCTGGTTGAATTTGGAATCCGCCTGGCACTCGGCGCGCAACGCAACGCCTTGCTAAGTCACCTGCTGTGGGACGGCCTCAAGCCAGCGATGGTGGGACTCTTGATTGGCTTGCCGGCGAGCGGGGCCGTAGTCCGCCTCATCCGCAGCATGCTCTATGAAACAGAGCCGCTCGATCCCGTGGTATTTGGCGCAGCGGCAGGGCTGCTTTTGATCGTGGCTATTGCGGCCTACCTCGCCCCGGCCTGGTATGCTTCGCGCCTTGATCCGATGCGGGCATTGCGAACCGAATAGCGTGAGATTTGGTCGCGTCGAAACCTCTTAGTTTTCGCATTATCGCCGAATCACTTGTCGACGGCAGATTACTACTCGAAAGTCGCCCAGCGTCCGCCGATCAGCCTCCCCCAGACCTCACCGACGATGAAACAGCCCAACGCCTCGTTCCCGCCGCACCAATCGAAAACACCCCTCGCGCCGATTTCGCGAGGAACCACTTTCCCCGCTTCCACCCAGGATGTAACAATCTGATCTTGATTCATATCAACTACAGGGGTTGCTCGCCCATGCTGCTCCGCGCAGTTGGCCGCTTCGTTTTGCCGTGCACACTTCTGCTGGCGTTGGCCGCCATCGCCTCCGCCCAGTCCGTCTCCTGGTCCGCGTACAACGGCGGCAAGGATGGCGACCATTACTCGCCGCTGCGGCAGATCAACCGCACTAACGTCGATCGCCTGCGCGTGGCATGGACCTTCGACACCGGCGAAAAGGGCGGCATCCAGACCAATCCGCTCATCGTCGGGCGCACGCTTTACGCCTTTACGCCGTCGCTCAAGGTCATCGCCCTTGACGCCGCCACCGGCAAGCGGCTGTGGACCTTCAATCCCGGCCTCGGCGCCAATGGTTCCGGTGGCCTTGGCTTCGCGCAGCCGTCGCGCGGTCTCGCGTACTGGACCGATGGCAAAGACAGCCGGCTCTTTGCCGGCATTGTCAATTACCTCTTCTGCCTCGATCCCCAAACCGGCCAGGCCATCGGCAGCTTCGCCGAGTACGGCCGCCTCGATCTGCGCAAGGGCCTGCGCGAACCCTCGGATCAGCAATCGATCGCGCTTACTTCGCCCGGCATTGTTTTTAAGGACATGATCATTGTTGGCGGCCGCGAGCCCGAGACCCATCCCGCGCCGCCCGGCGACATCCGCGCCTTCGACGTACACACCGGCCAACTGCGCTGGATATTTCACACCATCCCCCACCCCGGCGAGCCCGGATATGAAACCTGGCCGCCGGATGCGTGGAAAACAGCCGGCTCCGCCAATAACTGGGCCGGCATGACGCTCGACGAATCGCGCGGAATCCTTTACGTGCCGACCGGCTCAGCCGTCATGGATTTCTATGGCGGCGACCGCATCGGCGACGACCTCTTCGCCAATTCGCTGCTCGCCCTCGATGCCAACACCGGCAAGCTTCTCTGGCACTTCCAGGGCGTGCACCACGACATTTGGGACCGCGATTTTCCTTCGCCACCGGCCTTGTTTACCGTCCGGCGCGGCGGCAAAACCATTCCGGCTATCGCTCAAACCAGCAAGCAAGGCTGGCTCTACGAGTTTGATCGCCTGACCGGCAAGCCGCTCTATCCCATTACCGAGCGTCCCTACCCGCCGAGCACTGTCCCCGGCGAAGTGGCCTCCAAGACCCAGCCGCTGCCCGATTGGCCCCAGCCCTTCGCCCGCCAGCGCCTCACCGCGGACATGCTGACCACGCGAACTCCGGAAGCCCACGCCTGGGCCGTCAAAGCCTTCAATGACTTTCGCAGCGACGGCCAGTTCGTCCCCTTCAGCGTGGACAAGCAGACCGTCATCTTTCCCGGTTTTGACGGTGGCGCGGAGTGGGGCGGCCCGGCCATCGATCCCGTCCATCGCATTCTCTACGTCAATGCCAATGAAATGGCGTGGACCGGCGGGCTGGCAGCGGTTCAGGGCGGCAGCGAGGGCCAGCGTGTCTATCGCGAGCAGTGCGCCGTCTGCCACGGCATTGACCGGGCGGGCTCGCCACCAGAGTTCCCCTCGCTGGTCGGCGTCACGGAGAAGCGTGGGGCGCCCAAAATCGCTGTTCTGATCCGCAATGGCAACGGCCGCATGCCCTCGTTCCCAAACCTCGATGAGCAGCGGGTTGCCGCGATTGTGGATTACCTGCGCACACCGCTCAAACCCTCCGGCTTGGAGAAGGAGATGCACTCCGACGCCGCCGCGCCTGCGCCCAAACCGGGTGAAGAGAACGCCGCCGGATCCAAGGTTTACCAGAACCAGTGCGGCATCTGCCACGGCGAGCACTTGGAGGGCGTCGCCCCTGCCATTCCCATGCTGGTCGGCGTTGGCAACCGCATGTCCGCCGCCCAGATCACAGAACTCATCCAAAAGGGCAAGGGAAGCATGCCCGACCAGCCCGATCTGAAGGGCTCCGATCTAGCCGCGCTTCTGGCTTTCCTGGGTGTCGGCACGAAGCAGAATCCCTCGGCCCCCAACGACGCCGCCACCACAACCCCGGAATACGTCTTCAGCGGTTACCGGAGGTTCATTGACCTTGACGGCTATCGAGCCTTTCAGCCGCCGTGGGGAACCCTGAACGCCATTGATTTGAAGACCGGCAAGTATCTGTGGAAGATAAACTTAGGAGAATACCCAGAGTTGGTGGCGCAGGGATTGAAAGACACTGGCTCGGAGAACTATGGCGGGCCCATTGTCACTGCGGGCGGAGTTCTATTTATCGGCGCAACGGTGCACGACCGCAAGTTTCGCGCCTTCGATGCCGAGACCGGCAAGCTACTGTGGGAGAAGGAGTTGCCATACGCAGGTGTGGCCACGCCGGCGACCTACATGATAAATGGAAGACAGTATATTGTGATTGGCGCGAGCGGCGCCCGCGATCCCAAGACCCCGCAGGGCAGCGCCTACGTTGCGTTCACGCTGCCATAAACGCCGGTGTTCGGGGCCCGGACCTCGATCAAGGGCATATCTCGTCGTTTCTGAGGCGGGGAAAATATTATCGCTTTTTATTCGCCTTTTGACGCGGTCTTCGGTTATGCTGGCAGGGCAACTCGAGGAGGTTGCACGGATGGACATTCAAAAGGAACTGATTCAGGAGTTCGATATCGAATCCGCCAAGACGCGGAAGATGTTGGAAGCGATCCCAGAGGACGCCGACTGGAATTTTGCGCCCCATGCCAAATCGATGAAGTTGGGCAAGTTGGCAGACCATCTGTCGCAGCTTCCCGGTGACTGGGCGCTGTTCACGCTGACTAAAGACCGGCTGGACTGGGATCCATCGATGAACCCTCCGACGGCGCCGAACAAGGCAGCGGTGCTGGCTCAGTTTGACAAGCAGGTGGCTGAAGCGAAGAAGGCGCTGGCTGACACCGCCGGAGACACGTGGGACCGGACCTGGGAGTTCGGAGCCAACGGGCAGACATGGATCTCCAATTCCAAGTTCCGGGTGTGGCGGGAGATGGTGTTGAGTCATATGGCGCACCACCGCGCGCAACTGGGAGTTTATATTCGGCTGGTGGGCGGCAAAGTGCCGGGGATGTTCGGGCCGTCGGCAGACGAGATGTGATTGGCAGGGGGCAGGGAACAGGGAACAGGGCCGGCGGCGCAGGGTGGGAGGCTGCACACCGGCTCCTTTGCTTGAAGTCAGAACCTAGCTCATTGCGCTTGCGGTTCCCGGGTTCGGCGGAGTGCGATCACTGACAGTGGCCCGGATTAGCGTCTACTCTGGAGGCATGGCCTGGACGTTTCCGCGCATTTATCCCATCCTCGATGCTTCGCAGATTCCATTGGCCGGGCGCGATGAGTTTCTGCGCCGCCTGGGCGCTTCGCTCACTGCTGCGAGCGTCACGTTGCTCGAATACCGCAATAAAACCGGCCCGGACACGCAAATCCGCGCGGATGCCGAAGCTCTACGCGCCGCCATGCCCGCGGGCCAGGTGAAGCTGATCCTCGATGACCGCGCTGACTTGGTCGACGGTGTCGATTTTGACGGCGTTCATGTGGATGCCGGCGATGTTTCGGTGGCAGAAGCGCGGCGGCTGGTTGGACCGGCCCGCATCGTAGGCACATTTGCCGGAGGGGACGCGTTGCTGCCCGGCATCCTGAATGAGCCGGCGGACTACTTCGCCGTCGGTCCGGTGTTCCCGACCACGACCAAGCAGACGGACAAGCGGCCCATCGGGGTGGAGGGCGTGCGCCGCTTGCGCCGCGAAGCTGGAACGGGCGTGATTCTTACCGCGGCAGCCGGCGTCACGCTGGAGACTGCGCCGCTGGTGCTGGAGGCCGGAGCCAGCGCAATTGCCGTGAGCGCAGCCATCTTTCGCAACCCCGATCCCGCGGCCGAGTTTCAGCGGTGGTGCACCACGTTGGGCCTCGCATAGAATTCTGGAGACAATCGCGCGTTAAACGAGTAAGAATCAACAGCAGTGACGACTCCGAATATCATTCCCCGCTCAGAGGCCGCTTCCACTTCAAATTCGGCGCCAAAACTGGTGCAGAGCCTGGGTCTCTTCAGCTCTACGGCGCTGGTGATCGGTTCCATGATCGGCTCCGGCATCTTCATTGTCGACTCGGAAATCGCCCGCGACACCAACTCTCCGGCGCTCTACCTGGGCGCGTGGATCGTGACCGCCGTGCTTACGATGATTGCAGCGCTCAGTTACGGCGAGCTGGCCGCGATGATGCCCAGGGCCGGCGGCCAATATGTTTACCTGCGCGAGTCGCTGGGTCCGGTGTGGGGCTTTCTTTACGGCTGGACGCTGTTCCTCGTCATCCAGACCGGAACCATCGCCGCAGTCTGCGTAGCGTTTGGCAAGTTCCTGGGCGTCTTCTTTCCATCTGTTTCCACGTCGCACTGGCTTTGGCACATCGCGCACGTGCCCCCGATCCAGGTCGGTCCCATGGTTCTGGGCAACATGGAGATCGGGCTCAATACGGCCAACCTGGTTGCCATCTCCATCGTCTTTTTGCTGGCCTTTGTGAACATCTTCGGCCTCAAGCTGGGCGCTTTGATCCAGAACATATTCACCTCGGCCAAGGCGCTTTCATTGGCCGGCCTTGTGGTCGTCGGCCTGGTTTTCGGGGTCAATTCCGTTGCCTGGAACGCCAACTTTGGAGCGGGCTGGAGCAACTTCTGGCAGAACGCGGGCTGGCACTCGCTGCACCCGGTCCAGGTGGGCATGGGCGGGCCCATCGTGCTGGTGAACGTGTTCGTGATTCTCGGCGTGGTGCAGGTGGGATCGCTTTTCTCCTCTGACGCGTGGAACAACATCACCTTCACCGCGGGCGAGGTAAAGAACCCGCGGCGCAATATCCCTCTCTCGCTTGTGCTGGGCACGGGCTTCGTCCTCACCGTCTATTTCCTCGCGTCGCTGGTTTACATCCTGGTGCTGCCATTCCATGGCGATCCGCAAGGCGCAACGGCGCTGGCTCGCGGCGTCCAACACGCTACTGAGGATCGCGTGGCCACTGCGGCGCTCTCGCAGATCTTCCACTCCGGCGGCGCGCAACTGATGGCCGCGGCCATCCTCATCTCCACATTCGGCTGCGCCAACGGTCTCACCCTGGCGGGCGCGCGCGTCTACTATGCCATGAGCCGCGATGGCCTGTTCTTCAAGGCAGTTGGAAAGCTGAACCCGAAGTACCATACGCCGGTTGCCGGCCTGGTGGTGCAGGCCATCTGGACCGCGCTGCTATGTCTCAGCGGCACTTATAGCCAGCTTCTCGACTACATCATGTTTTCCGTAATTCTCTTTTACATTCTCACCATTCTGGGACTGTTCGTACTGCGCTTCAAGTGGCCTTCCGCGCCGCGCCCCTACCGCGCCCTGGGTTATCCGGTTCTGCCCGCGCTCTATATTGTGATGGCGGGATGGATCTGTATCGTATTATTGCGGTACAAGCCCCAATACACTTGGCCGGGATTTGTGCTGGTATTGCTTGGCATTCCCGTCTATTTCTTTTGGTCACGGCAGAAACCGGCCCGCCTTGAAGAACAAGAGCAGCAAAGCTGAATGCGGAATCATGTTGCGAACTCTTTTTGGAGTCGTTTGTTGATTATGAGACTATGCACAAGCCAATCGAAGCCGGCGCGGGCCGTGCATCTTATGGCTGATACCGCGGAGGATGCGCATGCCTAATGGATTGTTTGCCACCAAGCCCATCAGCACCATCATGGCGGAGGCGGAGGGCGACGGCGAGGGCGGCCACTCGCTCAAACGGGCGCTTGGCCCCATCAACCTGATTACCCTCGGCATCGGCGCAATTATCGGCGCGGGCATCTTTGTGCTCACCGGAACCGCTGCGGCGCAATTCGCCGGCCCGGCCATCGTGATTTCCTACATCATCGCCGGAATTGGCTGCGTGTTTGCCGGCCTCTGCTACGCCGAGTTCGCCTCCATGATGCCCATTGCCGGATCGGCCTACACCTACGGCTACGCCACCATGGGCGAGCTGGTGGCCTGGATCATCGGCTGGGCGCTGGTGCTGGAGTACGCATTCGGCGCGGCCACCGTGGCTGTGGGCTGGAGCGGCTTCGTCAGCAACCTGGTGAGCTTCTTCGGCGTCAAGCTGCCCTTCAATCCCAATCCGCACCTGGCTTTCACGGTCTTCGGACATCCGTTACACGCGCAGGTCGACATCTTCGCCCTCTCCGCCCTCATCCTCATCACCGTCATCCTGGTGGTGGGCGTGCGCGAGTCCGCCAACTTCAACTCGACCGCGGTCATGATCAAGGTCTCCGTGGTGCTCATCTTCATCGGCCTCGCGTCGACGTTTGCTTTCGCCAACTGGCATCACATGATGGCCAACTGGCACCCGTTCATCCCCAAAAACCTGGGGCACTTCGGCCAGTTCGGCTGGTCGGGCATCATGCGCGGCGCGGGCGTGGTCTTCTTCGCCTACATCGGCTTCGACGCCGTCTCCACTGCCGCCCAAGAGGCCCGCAATCCCCAGAAGGACATGCCCTTCGGCATCCTGGGATCGCTCATCATTTGCACCACCCTCTACATATTGGTGGCCGGCCTGCTGACTGGCGTGGTCTCCTATACGCGCCTCAATGTCCCCGCTCCCGTAGCCGACGGCGCGGTCGAAATCGGCGTGCGATGGGCTGTTGTCCTCATCGACCTCGGCGCCATCGCCGGCCTCGCCTCCGTTATGCTGGTCATGATGCTGGGACAGTCGCGCGTCCTCTACACCATGTCTCACGACGGCCTGCTCTGGCCCTGGGTGGGTAAGCTGCATCCCCGCTTCTGCACCCCCTGGATTACTTCCATCGTGGTCGGGATCTTCGCCGCCACGCTGGCCGCGCTTTTTCCCATCACGCTTTTGGGCGAGCTTGTCAGCCTGGGCACATTGCTGGCCTTCACCATCGTCTCCCTCGGCGTGTGGGTGATGCGTGTGCGCCATCCGGAGATGAAGCGGCCGTTCCGCACACCGCTGGTTCCGATCGTCCCCATCTGCGGCATGATCGTTTCGGTTGCGCTGATGGTCTCGCTCGACCGCCCTGCCTGGATCGGCTTTGGAAGCTGGCTGGTGTTCGGGCTGTTTATTTACTTTGGCTATAGCCGCAAGCACAGCAAAGTGCGGCGGAATTTGGCCGCGAAGGTGGCGGCAGGGGACTGAGGCCCCTTTTTATCCCAGCAGATCAAAACGGCCTTCCTCGCGGGAGGCCGTATTTATTGGGGCGGTTGCACGGCAGTTCAAAAATGGACTAAACTAAGTAAACTTAGTTCACTTGGAGCCGCCGATGCGCACCGTCAACATCCACGAAGCCAAGACCCACCTCTCCCGGCTGGTAGACCTGGTCGAGCGGGGGGAATCCGTCCAGATTGCCAAAGCCGGCAAACCGAAGGCTCAGTTGAATCCGATCAGTGGGACCGCACAAAGACCAAAGCGCCGGATCGGATTCTTAAAGGGTAAGATCAAGGTCCCCGAAGATTTCGACACCATGATGGCCGACGAGATCGAGAAGATGTTTAGCGGGGAAGCATGAGGCTCTTGATCGACACTCACCTGTTGGTTTGGACAGCCCAGCATTCCCGTAGTCTTTCCCGGGTGGCTATTCGTCTCATCCAAGACCCGGAGAACGATCTAATTTTCAGTGTCGCAAGCATCTGGGAGTATGGGACTAAATACGCGAATGCGCCGGACCAGTTCGAAACGTCTCCCCACGAGTTTCGAGACGCGCTTCTTCAGAATGGCTATTCGGAGCTTTCAATTTCGGGAGCGCACGTCCTTGCCGTTTCTAACCTGCCCCGGCTGCACGGGGATCCCTTCGACCGCATCCTGATCGCTCAATCGATGGTTGAAGGGATCACGCTATTGACTTCGGATGGAAGGATGGCGCAGTATCCTGGGCCCATCCGCAAGGTCTAAGCCTTTACGCCGCCGTCTTCGCGCAAAACTCATCGAATGCCCGGATCAATTCTCCGGCAATCTGTTGCGCAGTGGCCTGCTCGATGATGAACCTCTGCATCAGGTACACCAGCTTGCCGTCGCGCAGGATGGCTACGGCCGGCGAAGTGGGCGGATTGCCCTCAAAGTAGCTGCGCGCCCGCTCCGTGGCCTCGCGATCCTGGCCGGCAAACACCGTGATCTTGCGCTCCGGCTGGTTGGCCGAGTTGGCCAGGGCGAGGCGCACGCCTGGACGCATCTTGCCCGCGGCGCAGCCGCAAATCGAGTTGACCACTAGCAGGGTTGTTCCCGGCTGGGCCACCGCTGCGTCCACCTCTTCGGCTGTCTTTGTTTCCTGGATCCCGGCGCGCACCAGTTCCTCGCGCATGGGAATCACCATCAATTCTGGATACATTTGTGTATGAACCTCCGGCGCTAACGCCTGTCACCTATTCTAAATGGTACAGAGGATGTAGCTTTATAGCAGATGCAGATGGAAGAAAATAAGCTGCTGGCGCCGTTTACCACGTTTGGGATCGGCGGTCCGGCGCGCTGGTTTGTGTCCGTGCACTCTGAGGACGAGATCCTCGAAGCCTCCGAGTGGGCACACAGCCGCGGTGTCCCGCTGTTCGTGCTTGGCGGCGGAAGCAACGTCCTCATCGCGGACGGCGGCTTCCCCGGCCTGGTGCTTCAGGTGGGGCTCAAGGGCATCCAGGAGCAGGACATCGGCGACTCCGGAGTGCTCTATCGCGTGGAGGCAGGCGAGGACTGGGATGCGTTCGTCCAGCGCGCCGTGGATGCGAACTGCGCTGGGATCGAATGTCTGGCGGGCATTCCCGGAAGCGTGGGGGGCACGCCGGTCCAGAACGTAGGCGCTTACGGGCAGGAGGTGGCCCAGGTGATCGACCGCGTGCGCGCATTCGACACCAAAGAGCGCCGCATGGTTGAGTTCAGCGCCGAGGAGTGCGACTTCTCCTACCGCAAGAGCCGCTTCAACTCCACTGACCGCGACCGCTTCATCGTGACCTGCGTCAGCTTCCGGCTAACACGGAACGGCAAGCTCTCAATGCATTACTCCGACCTGCTGGGCGAGTTCGGTCCGGAGGCACATCCCATCCTGCCGGAGGTGGCAGAGGCCGTGCGGCGCATCCGCAAAGGGAAGGGAATGCTGATTGTCGATGGCGACCCAGATTGCCGCAGCGCCGGCAGTTTCTTCAAGAACCCCATCGTGGACGAGGCCCGGGCCGAGCACGTCGCCGACCTCACAGGCAAGGATCCTCCGCGTTACGGCGCCGGCGAGGGACGAGTAAAGCTGTCCGCTGCCTGGCTTATTGAGCAGGCCGGGTTCCGCAGGGGCGCAGTTGAGGGTAACGCGGGCATCTCCTCGCGCCACACCCTGGCTCTGATTAACCGCGGCGACGCCACCGCACAGGACATCCTTAACCTCGCCGCCCGGATTCACTCCACGGTGGAACAGCGCTTCGGCGTGGTGCTCCAGCCCGAACCGGTGTTCGTGGGCTTCTGATCTTACTTCACCTGCGGGACCTGACGTGACGGCGGTTACGGATTTTCCGATTCATGCGCCGTAGAATCCATCGCCAGAGCCTTCGTTTCCTGGCGCAAAACCGTGAAAACCAGACGCAAGTCGCTGACCCATTTCCTGCAGGAGCAGGTGCTTTTTCTCGCCCTGGCCGCCATCGTGGCTGCTTTGTTTTGGGCAACGGGCCAGGAGGTTAATCCCCTCACCATTGTCCTTTATGCCTTGTTGTTCGGGAACCTGGTTTCTCCCACCATGCGGGCACTTTGGCGGGTCTACTGGGCGCGCCCGTTTCCGTGGGACTGGATCGCATACTGGGGACTGCTGCTCGCGATCGTCGGGCCGGTATACGTAGTAAGCACCACCATCGTCTGGCGGATCGCGCCGTCGACTCACCCACCGCTGGCGGAATACCTCGCCGAGAATTGGAAGTTCCCGGTGGTGATTATCCTTGTTTTCAGCGTCAGCATTTTCGCTTATCGCGTCACCAAAGAACGTCTGGAGAACCGCAACCTGGAGTTGCAGAAAACCGTGGAGAAAGGCGCGGCAGAGATTCAGGTTCAGAGGCAGGAGTTGCTACGGGCCCGCGAGATCCAGGAGTCGCTGCTGCCCAAAGTGATTCCTCAGTTAAGCGGTTTTGAAATCTCTGCGGCCTGGCGCCCGGCACTCGAAGTCAGCGGCGACTACTTTGACGTCTTTCATCTCGGCGAAGGCCGAGTCGGCGTCTGCATCGCCGACGTTGTTGGAAAGGGCGTATCGGCTGCGCTTCTCATGGCCAATGTCCAGGCCGCCGTGCGCGCCTTCGCGATTGAAAACGTCCATCCAGCCTCCCTTTGCGACAAGGTCAATCGCCTGCTCTGCGAGAACATCGCCGTGGGCAAATTCGTCACCTTTCTGTTTGGAGTCCTCGACTCTGAGACGCGCTCATTCGCCTATTGCAATGCCGGCCATCTCGAGCCAATCCTGATTCAATCGGGAAGGGAAGCGGCGCTCGATTCAAACGGCGCAGTTCTTGGCGTATTTCCCGCATGGAAATACCAGGAGCGGCTGGTGCAGCTCGAACGCGGCGACCGCTTGCTCTTGTTTACCGATGGAATCTCCGAAGCCGAAAATCCTGATCTGGAAGAATTCAGCGAATCGCGAATCGCCGAATTGGCCCGGTCAGAGCGCCATCGGCCGGCGGCAGAGTTAAACAGTTTCCTCCTTGATCGCGTGGACGCATTTTGCGGCGGTCACTTCCGCGATGACGCCACGCTGTTGGTGATTGCAGCCATCTAAGGCGCTTGCGGCCTGAGCCAACCCAACAACCGCGTGCGCTCAGGCGCCAGCACTGTTTCCGCCGTGCCTTGCGCCGCCAATCGACCCTCGTGCAGCAGCACCACCTCTGCGACGGTGATAAACGCATCCGTCGCATCGTGCGTCGCCTGGATTGTCTGGATTTCGCGCGCCTGAACCCAGGGATGCAGCCGGTCGAGAAGGGAATCGGCCGCCGTCCCATCGAGCGCCGAAAACGGCTCGTCCAGCAACAGCAGCTTCGGCCCCGGCGCCAGGGCCCGTGCCAGTGCCACCCGCTGCGCTTCGCCGCCGGAAAGGCCGCGCGGATGCCGGTCCATGAGGTCCAGTCCGCCCACCAGCGCCAGCATCTCCTCCACGCGCTGTTCGCGCGCGCCACGCGGTAGATGCGCGATCCCGTAGGCCACATTCGATCGCACGCTCAGATGAGGGAAGAGCGCTGGTTGCTGCGCTACCAGAGCCGCTCTGCGCCGGCCAGGAGACAGCCAGGTTCCAATGGAAGAATCACTTAGAACGCTTCCTTCATGAACCACACGAGCCTTCTCGCTGCCCACGCTCTCGCGGTCAAGCCCCGCCAACAACCGCAGTAGCGTGCTTTTTCCCGCTCCGGAGGGTCCAAAAATGACCGTCCAACTCGCCGTTAGGCAGCAGGCCAGATCCAGCCGGAAGCTCCCGCGGCGGGCTGCCATTGCGACCTCAAGCACTGGGCCTCCTGCGTGCCTGGCCAGCCGTGTACATGGCTACCAGCGCGATGAGGCTCAGGCTCAAAAGCACGGCAGCGGTTCGCCCGGCAGCGGCATAATCGAAGTTCTCCACCTGGTCATAAAGAACGATCGAGAGCGTCCGTGTCGCCCCCGGAATGTCGCCGCCAAGCATCAGCACTACGCCAAACTCGCCCACCGTGTGCAGAAAACTGAGCACCGCAGCGGTGATCAGGGAGCGCCGGGCGAGCGGCGCAAGCAACGTGAGCACCACCCGTGCCGATCCGGCTCCCAGCAGCCGCGCCGCGTCCACCAGGGCCGGGTTCACCGCGGCAAATCCGGCCACCGTGGGCTGTACCGCAAAGGGCAGGCTGTAAATGACCGACCCAACCACCAGGCCGGAAAAGGAGAAGGCCAGCGGATGACCGAGCACAGCCGCAATTCCACGGCCGAAAGCCGTGCGCGGTCCCACGAGAACCAGCAGGAAGAATCCGAGCACCGTAGGCGGCAGCACCAGCGGCAGGGCAGCAAGGGCCTCGAGCGCAGCCAGCCATCGTCCGCGCCCCAGCACCAGCAGCCCGGCGAGTGGCACCGCGATCAGCATCAAGATCGCCGTGGTTAGCCCCGCCAGCCGCAGCGTGAGAAAGAAGGCCTGCCAATCCATACGATTCCCGAACATCATACATGCCGGAAATGGATGATTTCATCTCAGGTCGAGCGATGAGATCACCAGGGTGAATCGGACAAGCCCAGGGCTCTGAAAGAAACAGAATGTCTGATAACAGATATTCTGTTAACTAAAGATGAAGAGTGGGGAAGATGGCTGAATCTGCCTGCAGGTTGGACCAATTTGCCCCTTCCCTGCGCCTTTGCTTCCTTGGTCCAGAGTTCTTACATCTTGTACCGGCCGAGGTCTTCGTCGTTCAGTCCTTCGAGCCAGCCCTTGAGTTGCTCGCCCGTCTGCCCCTCCGTCACATTCGCCGCAGTCAGTCTGGCCGATTGCATTACCGGCGCCGCTACGTAGATGGGACAATCGAACCGGAGCGCCAACGCGATGGCATCCGAGGGCCGCGCATCCACCAATACCGGGTCATCTCCCTGCCTCAACCACAGCTTGGCGAAGAAGGTATCATCTCTAATTTCCGTAATTACAACGCGTTCCAGGGTCCCATTCAGGTAATGGATGAGGTTTCGCGTCAAGTCGTGCGTCATTGGCCGCGGGGCCGATAGCTTCTCAATCTCAACCGCGATCGCGTTAGCCTCGAAAATCCCTACCCAGATCGGCATCACCGTATCGGAAGCCGTGTCCTTCAGCACCACAATCGGCATATTGGTCGCCGGGTCCATCATCAGCCCGCGTACCCGCACCTCGATATCCATTGGATCCCTCCCTGCCTAAACCGCTTCGCCAACCAGGCTGTTTGGATGCGCCGCCGTAATCCGAACCCGTACGTAGCTACCCGGTGCCGGGGCAATGGGCTGTCCCCAGGTGAAATTCACGGGTTTGTTCTGGCTGCTGCGCCCGTTGACCTGTACCCGTGCCGGATTGTGACCCTCAACCATAACTTCCATTACCTGCCCTAAATGCCTGGCATAATTAACTCTTTGGATCTCTCTCTGCCGATCCAAGAGGACTTGAAGACGCCCCGCCTTCTCCGCCTCCGAAATTGAGTCAATCATCACCAGCGCCGGCGTATTGGGCCGCGCAGAGTACTTGAATCCGAACACGCAATCGTACTCGACCTCGGCCAGCAGGTCCATGGTTTCAATAAACTCGTCCGCTGTCTCCCCCGGGAAACCGACAATAATGTCCGTCGAAAGCGAAATCTGGCGCCGCGCGCCCTTTATCCACGCAATTCGCTCCAGGTACCACTCCCGCGTGTACTCCCGCGCCATCGCTTTCAAGACTCTGGATGATCCCGACTGCACCGGCAAGTGCACGTGGTCGCACAGGGTTGGCACCGAGTCGATCGCCTCCACAATCTCTCTCGTAAAATCCCGCGGATGGCTGGTGGTAAACCGCACCCTTCGGATCCCCGGCACCTGCCCCACCGCCGCCAGCAGCTCAGCGAAGCTCAACTTCCCTTCCGGGTCCTTGTAGCTATTCACGTTCTGCCCCAGGAGCTGAATCTCCGTATAGCCCTCGTCAGCGATCCGCCGCGCCTCCGTGAGCACTGAACTCGACGACCGGCTTCGTTCCTTACCCCTCGTGTAGGGCACCACGCAGTAGGCGCAGAACTTGTCGCATCCTTCAATGATGGTGATGTACGCGCGGTACGGGTTCTGCCGGGAAGTGAACTCCGTTTCGAAGGTCTCTTCGGTCTGGCGGTCGTCCAGGCCGGTGATCCGCCGCTCGCCCGCTTCCAGCCGCGTCAGCATTTCCGGCAGATTGCGATAACTGGCCGAGCCGGATACGAGCGACACATACGGAGCCCGGTCGAAGATTTTCTCGCCCTCCTGCTGCGCCACGCACCCAAGCACTCCAAAGCGTTTCCCGGCCTTATGCAGCTTTTTGTAGTCGTTCAGGCGATTGAAAACCTTCTGCTCCGCCTTGTCGCGGATGGAGCAGGTGTTGTAAAGGATCAGCCCGGCTTCCTCCTCCGAGTCAACCCTGCGGTAGCCCTCCTGCTGGAGCGTGCCGATCACTTTCTCGGAGTCATGGGCGTTCATCTGGCAGCCGAAGGTCTCCAGATAAAACGTCTTCTCATGCTGCCCATGCAGCGTTTTTCCGGCAATCAGCGGGGAAGCTTCGGCGGCCATGACAGCCTAAAGTATACCGTGATCCATCTCACGCCTTGTCCCCCTGTTTCTCGTTCCCTTGCTCCTTGGTCGCAGCTCTTTGTCCGTCTTCGGACAGTCTCGCTCCGAAATGAACGCTCCCTGCTCGGACAAGCAGCCTTCCCCGCTGCAGAATGAGGAGCTTACGTCCGCTGCAATTGGCCCAATACGTGCCTGACGTGCGCAATAGGTGTCTCTCTGAAGGCAGCCGCTCGCGCCCTCAGGATTGCAACCTGGCAAGACCGTTCCCCGCCGACCCGCAGCTAAATGTGAACCAATCCGGCGGTTTCTGCGTTGTTACCTTAGGGCGTCGCACTATCGGCTTCCCTGACTGAAAGGATCCCGCGATGCACGCTGTCCTCCAGGACCTCCGTTACAGCTTCCGGCAGTTGATCAAGATGCCGGGCTTTACCTTCACTGCGATCCTCTCCCTCGCGCTCGGCATTGGAGCCACCACCGCCGTCCTCAGCGTGGTCTACGCCATCGTGGTCAATCCCTACCCGTACGCCCATTCCGATCGCATGGTCCACATGCGCTTGCTTAATCCGGACGGCTCCAATCGTGGCTTCGGCCTCACCGGAGGCCAGTGGCAGCGCATCCGCCAATCCCCTGTCGTTGAGGACGCTTTCCTAACCGACGGCACCTGGAACCTGACCATCACCGGCAGCGATGTGCCGGAAGATGTTGCCTCCGACAATGTCAGTTCCAACACCTTCAGCTTCATGGGCGTCCCCGCCTACGCCGGCCGCAACATCCAGCCCTCCGACGCCATCGATGGCCAGGATCCTCAGCCTGTGGTCGAACTCAGCTACAAGTTTTGGACACGCCACTTCCACGGCGACCGCTCCATCATCGGCCAAACCATCCACCTGGTTGACAAGGCCTACACCGTCGTCGGCGTGGCCGCCCCGCGCTTTACCTGGGATGATGCGGACGTCTACCTGCCCAAAAAAATCACCCAGGAAACCATCCCCGGCTACTACGTGGGACTGCGCCTGAAGCCCGGCATCACCCACGCCCAGGCCAATGCCGCGCTCACGCCGCTGATTGACGCTTTCCGCAAGGAAACCCCGAAGCATTTCCCGGACACTGCCATGAAGTTCACCGTCGTCGGCCTGAATGAAGATTTCATGCACGACATCGGCGGCACGCTCTACCTCATGTTCGGCTCGGTGGCCCTGCTGCTGCTCATCGGCTGCGGTAACGTCTCCATCCTGCTTCTGGCCCGTGCCGCCGGCCGCCGCAGCGAGTTCGGAGTGCGGGCTGCTATCGGCGCCAGCCGCTTTCGCCTTGTGCGCCAGCTTTTGACCGAGGCTCTGCTTTTATCTCTTACCGGCGCCGCGCTGGGAATCCTCCTCGCGTGGAAGCTCATCGGGATGATCGCTGCCAATTTGCCGGAGTTCTCTTTCCCGCACGAAGCAGCCATCCATCTCAACATCCCGGTGCTGGCTTTTTGCGTCGCTCTCTCCGTTGCAACCGGCGTCCTCTTCGGTCTCTGGCCCGCGCTTGAGCTCTCGCGCCCTGAGATCGCCAGGGCCGTGCAGTCCGGCTCGCGAAAGACAACCGCCGGCGCCGGCCGGCAGCGCCTCCACGGCGCGCTTATCTCCGGGCAGATCGCTCTCACCCTCCTGCTCCTGGCGGGAGCCGGCGCGGCCATCGAGGGCTACGTCCGCCTCGCCAACACACCTCTTGGCTACGATCCGCATGGCGTCATGTCTGTTGGCATACCCATTCACCAGGGCACGCACGGAACCTGGGCCGAGCGCGCAACCTACTTCGAAAGGCTTCTCGACGCCGTTCGCACCGTCCCCGGCGTTTCCATTGCCGCCATCTCCTCCAACGCCACCCCGCCAGATAATGGCTTCCGTACTCACTTTGACGTCGTCGGCCAGCCTTCTTCGCGCGACCAGGACCTCCGCGTCAATCTCGTCAGCCCCGAGTATTTCCGCGTCCTCAGCATTCCCCTGCTCCAGGGCCGCATCTGGAACGCCGACCAGAATCACCGGGGCGCTGCCGTCGCCGTCATCAACCAGACCCTGGCCCGCCGATATTTCCCCCACGGCGACGCCATCGGCCACTCGCTCAAGCTCCCCGAGTTGGCTGCTGCTGCACAGCCCCCGTACGTCCTGCTTTCACCGTTAGCCTCGTCCCCTGTCCTGGTCATCGGCGTCGTCGGCGACAAGCTCGACGACGGCCTCGCCAAGCCCATACAGCCCGAAATCTTCGTCCCGTATCCGTTCGTCGCCACCATGTACACTCAGATCCTCGTCAAGTCGTCTCTGGGCTCCCCGCTCGTTCTGCTGCATGCCATTCAGCTCAAGGTCAACTCCGTCGACCACGCCCAGCAGACCAATGGCCGCGTGCAGGATCTCGACCAGTGGATTCGCGACACTCCCGAATGGGCGCGCGGCCACCTCGTCGCGTGGCTCTTCGGCGGATTCGCCGCGCTTGCCCTGGCCCTGGCGGCCGTCGGCCTATATAGCGTTGTTTCCTATACGGTGGCGCAACGCACTAACGAACTCGGCATCCGTATGGCTCTCGGCGCCTCGCGTTCCCACGTCGTCCGGCTCGTCTTAGCCTCCATGATCGGCAGCGTCGCCATCGGCGCCGGTCTCGGGCTCATCCTCAGCATCTCCCTCAGCCGCCTCATGGCTCACTGGTCGCCGGAGAGCCAGGCCAGTTCCCGCGATCCTCTCCTGATGCTCGCCGCTTCCCTCACCCTGCTCCTGGTCACGCTCCTCGCCAGTGCCATCCCCGCCCGCCGCGCCGCTGCTGTCGATCCCGCTATCGCCCTGCGCTACGAATAGCGACTTGCTGCCGGCGCAGTGTCCGCCACGGTCCCCTCTGCCTTTGCTCTTGCTTCTTTTCCGTTATCGCCAAAGGGAATCTGCATTTCAACCGCTTACCGGCGCATTCGACTTTATTCGATTGACCGCTCTCCCTATCGCGTAGTAGTTTCCCCTCATCTCGGGTTCTGCGTCACCATTCCCATCCCCACTGAGAGGTCTCCTATGCGCATGCTCATGTCCGTCAAGTTCCCCGTCGAACCCTTCAACTCACTGGTCCGCGATGGCTCTGCCGCCGCTACCATGAAACGCATCCTCGACGAGATGAAGCCCGAGGCTGCCTACTTCGCCAGCATGGACGGTCGCCGGGGTGGCGTCCTCGTCGTCAATTTCGACAACGCCTCGGATATTCCCCGCTTTGCCGAACCGTGGTTCCTTCTCTTCAATGCCGAAGTCACGTTCCAACCCACCATGACTCCTGCCGACCTAGCCCAGGCCGACCTCGGCGCTCTCGGCAAAAAGTGGTCCTGATGCAACTCGGTCTCCCTGCACTTTAAAGTTCACGCTGTTTGCAGACATCTGGCCGGCGATGGGATTTCATCGCCGGCCAGGTATTCGAAGCCCAGGCTGCAGCCTTCAAGGCTAATGACCTGCCCCCGCGGGTTTGATGGCTCCCTCCAGTTCACACGCCTTCATCCTCTTCTCCGACCCTGCGCCGCTCGTCCGGACCGGGCTGAGCCGATCTCATGGATCGGTTGAGCTTGGGCGCCTACTATCGGAGTGTGCGGGAACACTGGATGCTTCCGTGACGTAGATTCGGCCATGTGCATTCATAATTTGCAAATCTGCACGTCATCCTTATGAACAAAGCAAAGCGTGGACCCGTGAGCGTAGCGATTGCAGCCCTGCCGGCACTCGAGAACCAGGACCAACTGGAGCGGCTCTTTGTGGAGCACTATCGGCGTGTGCTCAGCGCCGGCTATCGCATTACGGGCAACCTGGCTGACGCCGAGGACGTGGCGCAATCGGTATTTCTGCGCCTGGGAGGAAGCGGCCACCTGGCCATAGAGAACGCCGGAAGCTTTCTCTACCGTGCGGCCATCAACGGCGCTCTGGACCTGATTCGAAAGAGAAAGACCGCGGCCGGCGAACCGCTAGAGGCCGCGTCGGACCTGGTGTCAAAGGCAGTGGATTCTTCGCCGGAACGGGCGACCGCGAACAAGGAACTGGCGCGGCTTTTGCGGCAGGCGATCGGCGAATTGGCGCCCCGGGCCGCGGAGATGTTTGCCCTGCGCTACCTGGAAGAAATGAGCAACCGCGAAATCGCGAAACTGATGGGAACGTCGCACGCCGTGGTGGCCGTTACGCTCTATCAATCGCGATCGAAGCTGAAGAAACGACTCACCGAGTTGTTACGGGGGATGCGATGAAACGCGACAGAATGACTTTGTTGGATGGTGCCACGCTTGCAGTGCGGGCTGACGTGCCCGATCCCGAAGCGGTCACAATGGCAGCGCAACGGTCGGCCCGGGCGCTTGGCATTGCAACAGATCGTGTGGCCCTCGACGGAAACATTCAGAGCTGCAAAGACGTGCAGCGGCTGTTTTCGCCGTTTCGCGCCGGCGTTCTGCCGCCGAATCGAAAGCTCCTTGTCGAGACACATCTGCATGACTGCGGTGCGTGCCTGAAGGCTTTCCGAGAAGGTGGAGAACGCGCTCCGCTCAATTGGGAGGCGCCTGAGATCGCTGCGGCTTCGCGCAGGCGACCCCTCGCGTGGGGATGGGCGCTGGCGGCTTCCGCGGCGCTGCTGGTTACAGGAACGTTCCTTTACAAGGCGTACTGGCAGGTTCCACCGGGAGTGCGCGCCGAAGTGCAGACTATTGACGGCTCCGCATATCTCATCGACGCCGGCGGGGATAAGAAAATTGCGCCGGGAACCCAACTGCGGGAAGGAGCGGAACTACGCACGTCAGGCGATTCTCATGCTGTCTTACGGCTCGCGGATGGTTCGGTGGTCGAGGTCAATCAGCGGAGCACATTGGACGTCGGCGCGCGCGGACGCGACATGACGGTGAGCCTCAAACGGGGCGCAGTGATTGTGCAGGCCGCGCATCGCGATTCGGGCCATCTCTACGTACGGACACCGGACTGCCGGGTTGCAGTAACTGGCACTGTGTTCTCCGTGGACGCGGGACTCAAAGGCTCGCGGGTCGCTGTGCTGCGTGGATCGGTGAACGTATTGCATGCGGGCATGCATAATGCGCTACGTGCCGGCGAGCAGTTGGAAACCAGCGACAATCTGGCGCCCGAACCGCTGGCCGAACAGTTTGCGTGGAGTCCCGACCGCGAGAAATACGTGGGCATGATGGCCGAACTGGCGAATGTTGCGCATAGCATAGCGCAGATTCCCCTCCCGCGGCCGCGTTACACCAGCGATCTGCTGGCGCGCGTACCGGCCAACACGGTGTTCTACGTCAGCATCCCCAACCTTGGCGAGTTTCTTGAACAGGCAAATGGTATCTTCCAGGACCAATTGAAGCAGAGCCCGGAGCTGCAGGAGTGGTGGACGAAGGGACAAAAGCGCAATCCCGGCCAGCTGAATGAGTTCGTAGACAAAATCCACAATGTAAGTCAGTACCTTGGTGACGAAGTGGTCTTCGTGGGATGGGGCCAGGGAAATCGCCCGGACATCGCCATGGTTGCCGACGTGACCAAAAGCGGCCTTGAAGATGAATTGAAGCAACAATTCTCCAGTGGGCCGGGAAAGCTGGCGGTGCTCGACGAAGCATCGCTCGCAACTCAAAACGCAGCGCCGGAAACAGCCCACGGCGGATATGCGCTGGTACGGGATCACGAAGTGGTGTTCGCCGGCAGCATTGCAGCGTTAAAGGAATTGAACGCTCAATTGAACGCCAGTTCAAGCGGGTTCGGCGATGGAGATTTCGGCAGGCAACTCGCGGGAGCTTACGGCCGCGGCGCGGGAATCATCCTCGGCGCAAATCTCCACGCAATTCTCGAATCGAAGGCCGGACAATCGGCGAAGGGGCCGCATCAGCAGCAGATGATGACAAACAGCGGTCTCCAGGATGTGCAGTATCTGATCGCGGAGCATCGCGAAGTGAGTGGCGCACCGGCGAATCATCTCGACATCCAATTCTCGGGCACGCGCCAGCGCATCGCTTCCTGGCTGGCCAGTCCTGCGCCCATCGGCTCACTGGACTTTGTAAGCCAGAATGCGACGTTTGCCGCGGCAGCGCTCACCAAGGATCCGGCGGCGATTGCCGACGATCTGATGGCGATGGCTGCGCAGGCAAACGGCGGCGCGAATTGGAGTGAGATCGACAACAAGCTGCAGATTGACGTGCGCAACGATCTCATCGCCAACCTCGGCGGAGATTTTGCTTTCACTCTCGATGGCCCGGTTCTTCCCACGCCCTCGTGGAAAATGATCGTCGAAGTCAATAATCCCGATGCGCTTGAGAACGCCCTGGAGCGAATGATGCAAGCCATACGCGAGCAGCCGCACGGGCCCAAGGCGCACTTGCTTACCATCGAGCCAAGCACCGTGGATTCCGAACGCTACTACGCGGTTCGCGACCAGGTGACGGGCACAATTGTGGCGCAATATACTTTCGCAGACGGGTTCATGATCATCGCTCCCAGCCGTGCGCTATTGATGGATGCGCTCAAGGCCCATGTCAGCGGCAATTCCCTGGCGCGTTCAGCGTCGTTCCGGGCTCTGCTTCCGCGCGACGAAAACGAAAATTACTCGTCGATCGTGTATCAGAATCTGAGTCCCGTGCTCACTCCTCTGCTTTCCCAGTTCAGCGGCGAGGCGGCGGACGCCATCCAGAAGCTGGCAGCCGACTCAAGGCCCACGGTAATCTGTGCATGGGGCAAGGACAATCGCATTGAAGCGGCCAGCGACAGCCGGCTCTTTGGCTTCGATTTCCTCACCCTTGGCGCAATCATGGATGCAGGGAACAAGACAGCCGGCCATTACGTAATGCAATGACATGAGTGTTATCAACCTGGATGGACTTGAGGTGCGGCTCGGCGGCCGGCTGGTTCTCGACAGCCTGACCGGCGATCTCCGCGGCAAGGCCATCGGGCTGCTCGGGCCGAATGGCGCCGGCAAATCCACCCTCATCAATACCCTCCTTGGATTTCACTTTCCCTCCCGAGGATCAGCACACGTCTTTGGCATGGATACGCGGCGCCAGCCGGCGCAAATCCGCCAGGCCGTCGGTTACATGCCGGAGAACGACTCCTTCATCGGCAGCATGACCGGTGTGAGATTTGTGCGTTACATGGCGGAACTCGCCGGCCTCCCCCCACGCGAAGCACTGGAGCGGGCGCACCAAGCGCTGTTCTACGTCGGATTGGGCGAGGTGCGCTATCGCAAAATCAGCACTTATTCACTGGGCATGAAGCAACTCATCAAGCTGGCGCAGGCACTGGCGCACGGTCCAAAGTTGCTCATCCTGGACGAGCCCACCAACGGCCTTGATCCCATAGCGCGCCAGCGCATGATCCAGACCCTTCAGCAGATCCGCAAGGAAGGCAGCATCCATCTGCTCATTTCGTCGCACCTCCTGCGCGACATCGACCAGACCTGCGATGAGGTCCTCATCCTCAAGGACGGACGCATCGCCGCGCTGTGCAACATCGAAGAGGAGCGCCGCTCGCATCGCAACTTTATAGAGCTGGAAGCGGCCGGCCCGACGGAAGAATTCTGCGAGAACCTGCGCAGCCTTGGATGCGAATGCGCATCTTTCCCCGATGGCCGCATAAAGCTGGTGATGCCCGGCGGCATTGAGCCTCGCGATCTCTACGTGGTCGCGGACCGGTTCGGAATGCAGATCCGCCGCATCCATCGGCGGCGCGACTCCCTGGAAGACATTTTCATGCGCGCCATGGAAACCGCGCCGGAGAGGAGGGACCTTGTCCGTTTATAAGCACGAGTACCGGGCTTACTCCGGCGCGCTCACTCCGCTCTGGTCGCGCATCGTCGTGGTGGTGCGCTACGCGCTCGCTGAAGCATGGTCCTCGCGAATCACCGTGGGGCTTTTCTGTTTGACCATGCTGCCCATCGTCATCTACTTGATCGGCATTTATCTCGGCAATAATTCGCTGGCGAGATCCATCATCATGCACAGGGATTCTGAATTCCAGATCGGGGCCGGCTTTTTCCTCAACCTTCTGTCAACGCAATGCTGGATTGCCCTAGCCCTTGCCGCATGGATCGCGCCTCGCCTGGTCTCATTCGATCTGGCCGACAACGCCCTCCCCATTCTTCTCAGTCATCCCATCTCGCGCTTCGGTTACGTGCTGGGAAAATTCATCGCTCTCATTGCGTGCCTGTCCTCGGTCACCTGGATACCCTGTCTCCTCTTGTTTGCGTACCAGGGCTATTCCTCGGCACAACCGTGGTTTGCAGCCAATATGCGAATTGCATTTGGCCTGCTTGCGGGTTCTCTTTTGTGGATTGCGTTCCTTTCCATTCTTGGGTTAGCCGTTTCGGCCTGGGTGAAATGGCGAGTGGTGGCGACCGGCGCCATCTTCGCCGTGGTGTTCGTTCCCGCAGGCATCGGCGGCATCATCACCGGCGTGCTGCGCACCAGGTGGGGATTCCTCCTCAATGTCCCCGTAATGATGACGCAATTGTGGCAGCGGCTTTTGGGCTCGCCGGAGCTCATGGAAGGCCGGCTGCACCTGCCCACCTCGGCAATACTGATTGTGCTTTCACTCGCATGCGGCATTTGCTTCATCATGCTGAACGCGCGCATTCGCGGACGCGAAGTGGTGCGGGGATGACAGCCATGAACGATCGCATCGTCTTCGAGAATGTTTCCAAGTTCTACGGCGAAGTCCTCGGCGTCAATCGAGTGTTGCTCAGCATTCCGCCCGGAGTCACATCCCTCGTCGGTCCCAATGGCTCCGGCAAAACCACGCTGATGAACCTGATGACAGGCCTGGTGCAGCCATCGCGGGGAAATATTTCTGTTCTCGGCCTTACCCCCGGCAATGCCGACAGATTCTTTCGCCAGGTCGGCTACTGCACCCAGTTCGATTCGTTTCCCCGCCGCCTCACCGGCTGGGAGTTTCTCCTCGATTCCCTGCTGCTTCACGGCATGAGCGAGAGCGACGCATTCCGCTTGGCCGGCGAAGCCATCGAGCGCGTCCGCCTCGGTGACGCCGCCTCGCGCCGGATCGACAGCTACAGCAAGGGGATGCGCCAGAAGATTCGCCTTGCCCAGGCCATCGCCCATCACCCCCGGGTGCTGGTGCTCGATGAGCCGCTGAACGGCCTCGACCCCATGGCCCGCGCCGAATCTCTTGCCTTGTTCCAGGAGTTGAGCCGCATGGGCATGCATCTCGTCATCTCCAGTCACATCCTGGATGAGGTCGACAGAATCTCCGATCAGGTCATACTTATCACCGGCGGCTACATCGTCGCTGAGGGGAATATCCATGAGGTGCGGCGCGAGGTGCGCGACAAACCCATGCAGGTGCTCATCCGTTGCGATCAGCCGGAACTGCTCGCTTCCCGAATGTTCACTTCAGACCATTGCGTAGAGGCAAGACTTCACGCCGACGGCAAAGGCGTGTTTGTGCGCACCGCCGATATCGACGAGTTCTACCGGCTGCTGAATCAGATCGCAGTCGAAGGCCTGGTGTCCATTGACGCGGTTGCGCCCGCCGATGACGATACCCTCGCCATCTACCAGTACCTGATCGGTTCGGATGGGGGCCCGTCATGAAGACCGAACGAGTAGCCGCATTCAAGAATTCGCTTCTCGCTCAGCCCTGGGGCCTGTGGGGTCTGCAGGCGCGCCGCCTGGTGCGCATTGAATTGCGCAGGAATCTGTTCTCATGGAAGGCGTGGTGGATCTACTTTCTGGCCTTCGTTCCCACCGCCATCCTCCTCATCCACCTTCTGTTCGAAAGGCATCCTGCCTTCGAATTGAGCGAAGACACCAATGTGCTGGCCGGCATCGTGCAGTTCTACTACGTCCGCCTCGGCATCTTCTTTGGCTGCCTCAGCATTTTTTCCCGGCTGATTCGCGGCGAAATGATCGAGCGCAGCCTTCATTTCTATCTGCTTGCGCCGGTGCGCCGGGAAATCCTCCTGCTGGCCAAATTCACGGCAGGCTCAGTGAGCGCGCTCCTGCTGTTCGGCAGCGCCATCGTCGCTGACTTCGCCCTCGTGTATGCCGGCTTCGGCGCAGCCGGCCAGGAGTATGTCTTTAGCGGCCCCGGACTTTCCCAACTCGAAGCGTATCTCCTGATCGTCGTCCTGGCTTGCCTTGGTTATGGAGCAGTCTTCCTGCTTCTCAGCATGATCCTGCGCAACCCCACTCCTGCCGCCATGATCGTGCTCGGATGGGAGGCTCTCAATCCGGTGATGCCCTCGCTGCTGCAGAAGATCAGCGTAGCGTCCTACCTGCGTCACCTCATGCCCATTACGGTTCCCGGCGAAGGTATCTTCGCCTTGCTCACAGTTCAAACCGAGCCGGTCGCCGGCTGGCAGGCGACTCTTGGATTGGTCACTCTCATTGCCGTCGTCCTCGCATACTCCTGCGTCAGGATTCGCCGTCTTGAAATCCGATACACCACCGAGTAAGGGCAGCGATCGAATTTTGTCCGCTTCCCTGCCTCATCGCAACCCGGTGTGCAGGTACGCGATCAGGGCGTTCAGTTGCTCCCGAGTCATCTGGTAGGCGAACGACGGCATCATGCCTTTACCAGTCATAACCACGTGTTCCACCTGGGCATCCGTCGCCGGTTCGCCCTCGGGAAGGGTCTTGCGTCCAAACAGGTCGTGCAGATTCGGCGGAACCTTCTTGAGCGCAAGATCGTTTTCCTCGTGGCAGTGAGCGCAGCCTGCCTGGTAGACGCGCTTGCCTTCCAGCTGCTGGGGAGTCAGCGGCGGCTCCGAGCGACACCCGGCGAGAATGGCGAAGCCGAGCGCCGCTCCTGCGATGGCGCCGGTGACAACGAGAAGTTTTTGCGGGAGAAATGTCACTTCTTCAGTTATACCGCTCTGGACTCTGCGCTCGGCTATCAGCTAGTCTGGTGGATTCACTATGCTGATCGCATGCGGCAACCGGCATCTGACGCAAAAAGCCATGAAACACACCATTGAGAACCTCACTCCGCTGCCCCACACCGCGCAGAACCGCTGCTTCGGCTGCGGTGAAGCCAACCCCATCGGACTGCATCTCGAGTTCTTTCTTGCCGACGACGGCAAGGTGGTCGCGATGACCCAGGTGGCCGACGCCTTCGAGGGACCGCACGGACTCCTTCACGGCGGCATCATCGCCACGCTGCTGGACGAGATCATGAGCAAGGCGGTGCGCTCGCACGGCGTTGTGGGTATGACCCGCCACATGGAGGTGGATTACCTGCGCCCGGTTCCATCGCTGGCGCCAATCCGGCTGGAAGCGCGCGTAACGCACAATGAAGGCCGCAGCCATTGGGCGGAAGCAAAGATCCTCGACTCCGGGGGCACCATGCTGGCGCACGGCAAAGGCATGTTCGTCGAAGTGCGCCGCCGGCTCGATCCGGACCCGGTCAAAGATGGATCCACCCCGCACGGATGAGTGCCAGCGACCCGACGGCAACGACGATCCACAACATCACGCCCTGAAGCATCGGCCGCACGCCTACTTGCCGGATGGTCCTGCGCGAAAGCCCGGTACCGATCAGGTAAAGTGTCGCGGTCAGTCCCACGATGCCCAGATGCTTGAGCAACGAATACGCGGCATGCCCCGCGTGCAGGTACGTATTGGCCACGGCGGCCAGGCAAAACAACGCGATGAACCACGGCCACTGAATCTTTGCACTACTTTTGCGTACTGTCGCCGTTCCCACCGAGAGGGGCACGATCCAGAGGGCGCGCGCAAGCTTCACCGTGGTGCCAACCGCCAGCGCTACTGCGCCGTACTTTGCGGAGGCGCCGACTACGGAGCTCGTGTCGTGGATGGCCAGCGCCGCCCACAGCCCAAATTGTGTCTGGCTCAGATGCAAGAACGTGCCGATGGCGGGAAATGCCAGCAGCGCGATTGAGTTGAGCACGAACACGGTCCCGAGGGATACGGCCATCTCCTCTTCCGTGGCTTCGCTGATCGGACCCACCGCGGCAATGGCGCTGCCGCCGCAGATCGCCGTGCCGGCGGAAATCAGGAAGGAGACGCGGCGCTTCACGGTAAGCGTCTTGCCCAGAAGCAATCCCAGCGTCATCGCGAAGGTAATGCTGGCCGCTGTATACACAAACCCGGACCTGCCGGCGCGGATCACCTGGTGGAGATCCATCCCGAAGCCCAGGCCCACGACGGACGCCTGAAGCAGGAACTTGGAAAGATGCCGCGATTCCGCGTGAAAGGGATGTGTGAGAACGAGTCCATAGGCCAGGCCAAGCGCGAGCGCCAGCGGAGGAGACACAAGACCGCTCGCCGCCAAAATGAGGCCAACAAAGAACAGGGTCTTCGGCATGAATGCAGTGTCCGCAGTGGGAAGGGCTCCTGTCCAAGCAGAAGCGCTGATGTCCTATTTGCGTTTCTTATCGCTGCTGCGTCCGGCCTGCCTCGCTTTGTGGTTCTCTTGAGCCAGAGCCGCGGTCCGTGCGAGCAGGAATCTCCTGAACTCGCTCTCCGGACCCAGCGGCTGCGGTCCGCGATGACTGGCAATGAGCAGTTCCCGCTGGATTCGCAGTCCCTCGATTTCGACGATCCGGAACGACGTGCCAAGGCGCGCATCCATTGCCAACGCCGAGCGCGATACGAATCCCGCGCCCAATCCCGACTCCACCGCGGACTTGATGGCCTCCGTCGAATCCAGATCCATCACGATCCGGAGAGCGCCACGCCTCAGGCCATGGGTCTCGAGGGCTGCTTCCACCACGTGACGGGAACCCGAGCCGTGTTCCCTCATCACCAGCGGCATCCTGGCAATTTCAGTCACGGGAATGCTCTGCCGCTCGGGCCAATCGCGGGACACCGGCACAATCAGCACCAGGAGATCGAGCAGAAAGGGCTGGGTTTTCACATCGCGATTGCGTGCAGGACCTTCAATTAAGCCCAGCCCGATCTTGCCCTTCTCCAGCGCTCGCACAATCTGCTCCGTATTCCCGCTGATCATGCGCAGCCGGACGCGTGGATGCAGCCTGCGAAACTCTCCCAGCAGGCGCGGCAGAACGTATTGCGCAATCGTAGTGGATGCGCCCAGGGCCAGGTGCCCGCCGCGGTCTCCCACGGCCGCCGCAATCTCCGCTTCGGCTTCCATCAGCAGCGCATGCAGATTCCGCGCATGCCGCAGCAACACTTCGCCCGCCGCAGTCAGCCGGACATGCGAACCGGAGCGATCGAACAGCTTAACGGCGAGATCTTCTTCCAGGGCTTTGACCTGAAGGCTCACCGCGGGCTGGGTCAGATACAACTCTTCGGCAGCCTTGCGAAAGCTGAGGTGCTCGGCAACGGAGCGGAACACCACCAGGCGAAAGTTCTCAAGACTGGCCATAGTCCAAAGGCAATACTATCGCGCTCACTTGTGCAGCTCGACTGAGATAACCTGGCCGTCGACGGTCTTGTCCGGCGATTCGGCGTACTCCACCTTCGCCGGGCGGCCTTCAAAGCGCTGCACGGTTGATGCTGCCGGTGGGAGTGAAGCCCAGTGAACCTTTGCGCGCATGGGCTTTTATGTTTCGCTCGTCGGTTTGCGATAGTGTACGCCGATGCAACCCTGGATGTCAGTTGGCAGATCGGGATTGTTCCTGCTTCAACCCAGGAGCACACGTCGTTCTGTGTGCAGAAAGCATCAAATTTGAGGGCCAGCCGGCCAGAGTCACAGATGTCACCTTGAAGTTCACCACCCCTGCTTCTTCGGCCAGCTGTCTGAATTGCGCGGCAGAAAGCAGGTTCAGATTTTCCTCAGAAGCAAAAAATCCCAGACCTCTCATTTTGCACAAACCCCGGAAAGCAACCGCCGGAAGCCAATGTACAAAGGGCATCACAGTATGAAACTCGATCGGGAACCACCGATTGGGCGTGGTGACAAAAATCCCCTTGCGGGCCACACGCCACGCCTCTCGAAGGAAAGCAGCCTGATTCTCACGGCTGCCAACATGTTCCAAAACCGCGCTCGAGTGGACGTAATCGAATTCCTGGTCGAGAAACGGGAGGGTCTTGCCATCGGCAAGAACGAACCTCACTCCGGGATACATTTCCTCAAGGAATTTTGCGTCATCAATGCCGCTCGCAGTAATACGACTCTTGTACGGATACCAGCATTCGAAATAATTGGAATGGCTGTATGTCCGGTCGCTTGTGACTCCGACATCGAGGACCGTATCCTGCGGCTGAATACCGGTCGAGGAGAGGAAAACATCAAACATCTTCCGTCGCTGGTAGGCGGCTACCTTGATAGGGACCGAGTTTGGAGCAGCAACGTTGTACTGGGCGTTTATGTCCACTCTGCCTCCCTCGCGATTCCCTTTTAGCGTCGCCGTAGCCCGAGAATGCTCAGAAAGAAGCTGCTGCATACAATCTGTACACCCAGGGTGAGCGAAAAGACAGATGGCATGACCACGCGCAGCATGTGCGCAGGATCCAGCACTCCGAAACTCCCCTTCGCCCATCCAGACACGGCAAGGATCGACCCACCAATTCCCAAAGCCACCAGCAGGCCGCCGGCAGCCAGACCGGTTTCCAAAGTGATATATCGAAAGACGTGGTTCAGGCGCGGATCTTCGGGAAGCAAGCCTTCAGAGATGGCGAACACCTTGGTAAACACGGCAAAGGTAACAAACTGAAAGCCCAAGACCACTGAAACAAATGCATAAAGGAGTGTGTGCACGTCGAGTACGACGTCGTGGATGACGCGCGGCCCGGGCAGGAGCCAGGCGCATCCGATAAGCCCCAGCAGGATCAAGACAATCCCGGGATACAGGAAGAGCCACCGTGGGCTATACATGAGCAGAAATCGGAGATGCCGCCAACCGTCGTGCCAAGTGCGCAAGTGAGGCGGGCGACTGCGTTTGTCGGGGGAAAGCGTGGTGGGGACTTCGCGCACCTTCATCTGCAAAAGAGTTGCCTTCACCACCATCTCACTGGCAAACTCCATTCCGGTGGAACGTATGTCCATGCGGGCGAAGCTGTCTTTCCTGAAACCCCGCATCCCGCAATGAAAGTCTCGACATGGCGAGCGAAAGAGCAATCTTCCAACGCCTGTCAGCACCGGGTTTCCAAGATACCGATGCAGTGGAGGCATGGCATGCTTCGCAACTCCTCCCCGAAATCGGTTGCCCATCACCAAGTCTGCTCCCGAGCGCAATTGCTCCAGAAACCGCATAGTGTGGCCAAAGTCATAGCTGTCATCAGAGTCAGCCATTAGGACGTATTCTCCGCGTGCGGCAAGAATGCCGCCCTTCAGAGCGTTGCCATAGCCTTCTTCTGCCACATGAACAACTCGCGCCCCTTCCCTCTCGGCAATTTCCACCGACCCGTCGGTCGATCCGTTGTCGCAGACAATTACCTCACTTGAAATGCTGGCTTCGCGAAGACTCGCCATAGCCTTGCGGACGCACATGCCCACCGTCTCTCGTTCATTGAGGCATGGCATAATGACGGACAACTCAAGCTGTTTTCCGGCGGTTTCTAACTCATTCATTTTTTGTCAAGAAACCATCATAGCTGAGGTTTTGGCGGCTTTCGCGCTTATTGATGGTCCCAAAAAGGCGCCGGGCGCTCCAGTGATGCGCCGATGCTCGGTGACAAAGCTGCGCTTTTCCCCGGTCGCGCCGCAAGGAGCGCGCGCGGAACGGCTGACTGCGTGAGTTTGCCGCCGTCCACATCCGGCTGAACCATCCACACATCGCGGTCATTATAGAACCGCATCAGTTCAGAGTTGGACTGGGGATCGAGGTCGCTGGCCCAGATAATGCGCGAACTGGAGAGATTGGCGTCGTTGTAGACCCATTGGTCCATCGGCTCGTGATTGGGCGCATAATGCACCAGCACCAGGTGATTGCCGGGGATCTTATCCAGCTTTAGCGTAACCGCCGCGCGTTCGGCGCCAAAGTGGCCGGGGCCGATCCATGAATCCTCCCATACGTTGTTGGGCCACTGGGGCGGGGCAAAGTGGAGTGGCACGGAGACGACCCGCAGGCCAGCCATGACGACGCAAGCCGTAACCGTGAGGCGAACAAAAGTGCGGCCCACCGGCGCTCCGCTCACTGACCCCGCGCGCAAGTGGCGCAGGGCTTGGAGTCCCAGCACATAAGCGGCAACGGTAAACGGCGCCAGGTAATGCGGAACCATGTACATGCTGAGCGCCATTCCAGCCATCCAGAACGGGAGCGACCAGGCGAAGAAGCGCATGCGGCGGTCGCGAAAGACGCGGCCAAACATGATGAGCGGCGGCAGCAGGATCGTTCCGCAGAGGAATAGGAGGGTCGTTGAGAGCTTCTCGTAATAGAAGAGAAGCCAGCCGCCGCGCCTGTGGAGCATATAGAAGTCCTGTGCTTCACGAGCCGTGTAGTAGCGGCGCATTTCGAGCGTGCTGTATTCCGGCGTGGGGTGCGCGGGCTGCCACACGTACAAGGGGACGACGGCGTAGGTCGTGCGATCAACCGTATAAGGCAGGGTGCGCGGGCTGCCGAATGCGCTCGAGTCGTAGTAACCCAGCCAGGCCAGCGTGCCAGCCATCAGCGCCAGCGGCAAAACCGCTCGGCGCACGAGCACCAGCGCGGGAGGCCGATTTTTGCCGCGAAGGATCCAGTAGCCCAGGGCCAAGGCCACGGGAATGCATAGCAACATGCCTTCATAGGGCCGAGTGAGAACCAGCATGGACATTCCCAGCGCCATCAGCACGCCGTAACGCATTCGGCCCGTACGCGTGAGACGCGGAAATGCCCCCAGAATCAGCGCGCCACCGAGCGCGGCTATAGGAGCTCCGCCGGTATACGTGTTGATCCAGTAACTGAACAGGCCAAGGCGCAGCACCGCGAGGAATCCGCCGAGCAGCGCCCAGGTGGGCGGAAGCCACGCCTGAAGCGCCCAGCAGATGGCCGCGCACATGAGCGCGGTGACGATCAGCAGACCCGCCCAAGGGTTGCCAAAAAGCACCTTCCCGGCCGCGAGCACGAGCCCGGTACCGGGAAAGTACATGGAAGTGTAAGTGGGCACTACAGTGAGGTGAACCGTTTCGAAGTGCGGCCACATCAGCGGAGCCGGATTGGCCAGGCGTCCGTGCGCGAACGTATCGGCAGACAGAAGAAAGCTGAAGTCGTCCGGCAGGAAAGGCAGTGGCGCCGGGAACAGAGGAAGAAGCGCCAGCCGCAAAAGGAACGCCGAAGCGCCTACCGCGGCGCAGGCCAGGCGCTTTTTGTGGGCGAGACGAGAGAATGCCGCCTCACAGCGGCGAAAGAGAACCGAGAGCAAATGCGGAAAAGCGAATGCGGTTATGACCGCCACCGCGCCAAGTCCGGTTTCGATGAGTAACAGGGTGAAGCTGCTGTCTGGGGCGCTGGGGCTGATCATGGTCTTGGTCTATCTGCGAGCCTCGGAGCCGATCCCACACATTCCGCGGCGGGCCTGGGACCTTCCGCATCGGCAAGCGATACGGATGGGGGAGGATGATGCGCCCACCGTGAATTGGTTGTGTGTTGCGTGGGGAGGCCGAGTGAACGACTGCGAGGCGTCGGGCACTCCCCACGAACAACGGGGATCAGTGATTCCTTTGTCGAAACCCAGGGTATCCGTTGGCCTCAGCTACGATCAGAGAATCTCCGCCAGGCGGCGAATTGAAAGGCGGGATCGTTCTGAAATCCGTCAACCCAGGATTTCGCGTCGCGACAAGGGAATTTAGACGTCAGTGTTGATGGTGGTGCCGACCTTCGTGAACGCGGCGCTGATGTCGGAAGCCAGAGTGTTCATGCCAACGGTTGCGGCCAGGGCGATGAGAGCGATGACCAGAGCATACTCAACCAGATCCTGGCCTTCGTCGGACCAGAGCAGGTTCTGAGCCTTCACATAGAGCTTCAACATGGTGTCCTTCATTTGACTTTTTCTCCCCGTAGATTTTGGAATTTCCCGGCGATGCCGGGTATTTGCCCGTCTTAAGTGCAATCGCTGTGCCAATCAGTTAAGTCTTTTGGTTTCTGCAGCTATCATCCAGAAACGGCTTCCCGGGCGCTGCATTCTGTAATCGCTGGTTTACTCTGTCCAGGCTCAGGAGTGACACGGTGTACACATTACCGCGGGAATGACCCAATGGTGGCATTGCATATTGGAATCAGTAACCTGCGGGTTGGTTCCGGTTCTCTCCACAAAGTGCTTTGGGAGATTCGGCAACGGATTCCCCTGTTGACTTCCATGGCGATTCTGCGCTTGCATGGAAAAGATCATGCTCAAACCTATCCGCTTGTATAAGGCATCCTGGATCCTGCACTGCAGCAAGATTGCGATTGCCACTTTTCTGGTTTTTGGCTCTATCCAGGCCCTCTCGACCCTGTACGGAAACACGCGTCCCAAACGGGATGTGGGAAGCGATGTCATCGAATTCTGGGCGACCGGCAAGCTGCTGCGCGCATACGAGAGCCCGTACGATCTCCCCCGCGTCTACCAGCTCGAGCTCGTGGAAGGCATGAAGGGGGATACCCCTCACTATAACTTTGGTCCTCCCGTTGCACTTCCCTTCTGGCTTCCTCTCGGTTTCATGAGTCTGAGGATGGCGTCGTAAATCTGGTACGCTGCGCAGTTACTCTGCCTGTTTGCGGCCGTGCGCGTCCTGGGCGCGATCTACGACAAAACCCTCGGTTATCTGCTCTGGACGGTTTTTCTGTTTGCGCCGGTTCTGTTCTGCGAGCGCGCCGGGCAGTTGGGGATCTTCCTCCTCCTCGCTCTCCTGGTTTTTCTCAAGGCCTATCGTCAGCGCCCATTCATCGCCGGGGCCTGTCTTGCGCCCATGGTTTTGAAGCCGCATATTTTTCTTCCGCTCGCATGCGTTCTGGTTGTCTGGATCCTTTTCGAGCGGCGCTGGAAAATCGTCTTCGGCTGCCTCACTGCAGTCGCCTTGAGCTTAGGGCTTTCCGTCTGGATCGATCCGCATTGCTGGCAGCAATACCGGGAAATGATGGCGCATGCTGGCGTAATCAACTTGCCGCTACCGTGTCTTAGTGCCTACCTGCGCAGGCTGCTGAAGGCGGGTGTTGCCGTTCAGTTCCTTCCCAGCGCTGTGGCTTGCCCGCTCGCCATTGCTTACTACCTGAAGAAACGCAGATCGTGGTCCTGGGAAAACAATGGCGTGCTCCTGCTCGCTCTCGGCCCGGTTACTGCTCCCTATTCGTGGGTCATGGACGAATGCATTGCGATGCCTGCGCTGGTGTCGCGCCTGGTGCGGTGCAGATTGTCCTGGCCTTGCCTGGGCGCCTTGGCCCTCTTCAACGCCGTTGCCATCCTGGAGGGAATCATGAACGTTCCGGTGCAGAGCGCGGGATACCTCTGGACTGCGCCTGCCTGGCTGCTTTGGTGCGTTGCAGTCGACCGGATGCCTGACGCGAAAGAGCCACCGGTTCTGGCACCAGCCGCGGAATGAGACCTGGCTGCAGTCGAAACAGACTTCCCTTGCCGCTGCTCAGCCCGAAGCATATTCCGTGGAAGCCTCCGCCGCGGGGAGAAACTGAATCTGATCTCCCGGTTGCGTTCCCGTCGCCGCCACGGTGCCAGGACGAAGCTCGAGGATCGAGTGAGCCCTCAGGCTGGCAGACATTCTGGCCGGCCCCACGCTGTGGCGAACCTTGACCACGCGCTTTCCGCGATCGAGATACACCAGGTCGATGGCAAACCTCATCCCGAAGGTGTGAACAGCTTCACAGGGCACGATCCAGAGACCTTCGCCCTCGTCAAGGCCGTTTCGGCCCAGTAAGCCTTTGCGGCGCCGCGCACCGTGATCCGCCACCGCAATCCTGGCCCCGATCTCGGTTTGGCGCGTCTGGTTGACGACGCGCATCAACTCGTCGGGTTCCTGTGGCTTGGACCGCAGGAACCCGGCGACTGAGTCAAGTAGGCTTGATTCTTGCTTTGCCATTGCAAATGATTCCGATTACGGTCCTGTGCTACCTGAGCTACCCGACGTTGTATTGCTGCTGCTTCCGCCACCGGACGCTCCCATCGAACTCGACGGGTTTGCACTATCAGCCGGTAGTTGCTGACCTGGCTTCATGCTCTGTATCAACTGCTCCACCGGTATCGTGGCGGGAGCCGGCGAGGCGGTTGGCCCGTTCTCCGGAGTGTGCATCGCCGTTTTGGAGTTCGGCGCCATAAACTGCGCCGAGTAATTCGGAGTCGCGATGGAGCCGCCGGGCACAGGCTGCACAATTTCGGGAGTGACGATAACGATCAGCTCCGTGTTGGTCTTGCTGTGATTGACCGATTGGAAGAACTTGCCCAGGATGGGAATGTCGCCGAGAAACGGGATTTTATTGTAGGTATCTGTGACCCGGTTATCCAACAATCCGCCGATGGCAAAGGACTGGCCTGCCTGGAGTTCCACATCCGTCTTTACGCGGCGGATATCGATGCCCGGAATCTGGAAGCCTTCGATGGTGACGCCATTGGAAAAGTCCAGCGAGCTGACTTCGGGAGCGACCTGCAGATGAATGGTTCCGCGCGGGGTAATAGTGGGAATGAAATTCAGGCGCACGCCGAATTCCTTGAACATAATGGTGACGGTGGGGCCGGAGCCGCCCGCGCTGGTGCCCTGCACCACGGGAAAGGGATACTCGCCGCCGGCCAGGAAGGTGCCGAGCTTGCCGTCCTCGGTCAGCACGTTGGGTTGGGCCAGAACCTGCACCAGTCCCTTCTGCTCCATGGCCGCGATGGTGGCTCCCAGGTTGAGACCAGGGAAGAAGGCAAACAGGTTCAGCTCATTCGACAACGTCACCGCACCGGATCCCGGCGTAGTGCCGATGGAGGGCGGGTTGAACTGGCCGGTGTTCACTCCGGCCATGGTGTTTCCGTACCCGGTGCTGAAAAGATTAATGCCAAGTTCCTTGCTCCGGTTGCGGTCCACGCTTGCGAAGATCACCTTGAGCAGGATTTGCGGCGTGGCGTCGGGCACCTTCACATCCAGGAGGTTCACTACTTTTCCGCCTGCCGCGGCAATCTGCGCCGCGCGGGTCGAGTCCGTGAGGTTGTCCACGGTTCCGCGCAAGAACACATTCCCGTTCTCATAGGAAACTTTCAGCGCTTCGCCGGGAAGCTCGCTTCGAAGCTCGCGGCGCACTGACTCTATTCTGTCCGTCGTCTCGGTGGTGCTCGGCCGGACCGTGACGTTGAAAAATTCGCGATTTCCGCCCCTCTCCCACAGGATGACGGTGGTTTCCCCGATCGCTTTGCCGTCGACCATGACCTCGGTGGGGGTGGTCGGCACGGCTTCCGCAACGGTGGGACTGCCCACGGCTACGCGCTCCACGGGCTGCGCGCAATCCAGCAGCACGGAGCGGCCTACCACCAGAGATAAGTCGTTGGTGGCGTCCTGCCGTGTCACCTGCGACGCAGGACTGGATTGCGCCTGCGCCGGCATCTGCGCGGCAGCCGCTATCAACAGGATGAGCGGCCAGCGCCATGTTGCCTGAATTGTCTTGTTCGGCCTCATTCTTTCGCCTCGGGAAGTACGAATTTTTGTTCGCTGCGTTTGTCGCCACTTACTACTTCAATGGATACGGTCTTCGTGACTGGCCGCGGGGCGGCACGCCGGATATGCGCGGGCACAGCCTTAGGCGGCAATGTCGAGCCCGAGAAAATGTTGCCCATCGCAGTTTGCTCCACGGTGGCAACCTTGGTGTCGAGAGGATTGCGCAGCACCAGCTGGATCTGGGTGTGGTTGCTGGCCAGGCTCAACGTTTGCGCCTGATCCGGCGTCACCAGAAGGTTGACGACGTGCACCTGCTGCGGTTTTCCCTCTGCATCCGGCTGGATATCGGTTCCAGCCGAAAGCACCCGAATGTCCTGCAGAAGCGTTTTAACCTCGGTTCCCTCGCGTGGATCGGGGTTACCGGGCGCATCGCCTGACACCAGCACGTCTACGTGCATGCCGGGGGTGACAAAACCGGCCACGCCCACAACTTCATCCACCTTCACCGCACAGGCGCGCATGCCCGGAGGAATGGTCGCGGCCAATCCGCCTCCCGAACCCGGCGGAGCCAGTCGGTTGTCGAGAATCGGTTCGCCCTGGTAGATGTCGGCGATCACACCGCGGCCGATCGCCTGGCTCGGCTGCGTAAGGGCTCCCTTCGGCAGCGTGCCGGAGATCTCGGTGGTGGTCAGATTCCCGGCGGTAATCATGGTGCCGAGCTTCAGGTCAGTGGATGCGGCGACGATGCGGGTGACCTGCACCGTCCGCTCATTGGCCATTTTCTTGCCCATCACCCTGTACACCAGGAACGAAACGCCTAGTGCCAGCACAAGGGCAAACGACAGTACGGTCATCAATCTGCGATTCATTTCAGGCCTGCTCCGATAGTTAAGGGTACGCTGTTTACTTCCTGGTACCTAGTGACTCGATAGGTACCGGCTTCGAACGCTTGCGGGAAACGAGAGGAAACTATGCTACCTAGCAAAGAGCGGATATTTGTTGCCTTGACTCGATTGCGCGCCGGGTTGGGGGGTAACGCCGCAGGCTCACGGTACCTGAGTAATTCCAGATTTTGCGGAATCCCCTTAGAATGGAGATGATTCCACCTCTCCCTGAGCGGCCACGCACGTAACCGCGAGAATAGGTCCTGATGGACAGCAGTTTTGAGATGACGAGCCTGTTTGAACAGAGGCCCCGCGTGCGCCGTGGCTTCGTATCTGCTTACGCGCTCTCGATGGTGATGCACGGTGCGGGCATCGGCCTGGTCTCCTGGGTGCTGATCCACGCGCCTGTTATTCGCGTGGTTCCCGCGAACAACCGCTTTGCTGTGCGCGAGCTCAAGCTGCACATGCCCCAGCATGTGCCTACCCAGAACGATCCGCTCTTTCCCGATCCCATCCGCAAGCCAGAGGCAGGCAAGAAGGCTGCGCAGCCCGCGCCACCGGCCGATACGTCCCGCGAAGCCGCCAAGAACAATGCTCCGATTCTGCCGCCTCTGCCCCCCGATGGCGGCGTCAGCAAGCAGATCCTGATGCAGCCCAAACTCCACATCAAAGATCAGCTCGCGGAAAAAATCCCCGTGCCCTCGGCCGTGATGTGGATGCCGGAGCTGAACCACACCAAAGTGATCGTCCCCGCCAAGCCCACGCTGGCCACCCAGGCGGTTGTTCCTCCGTCCGTTGTCGAGCCCAACGAGGAGCTGGAACTGTCCGAAATGAGCGTTTCGTCGGTTGACCTGCAGCCAAAAGTCGAAACGCCCCCGCCCAGCACCACCACGCCCCTGGCGCAGAACGGACCCGGCCTCGTGAAGCTGCCTCCCACCACCGATTCGGATGTACCCGGACAGCCCACTCCCACTGCCCTTCTCTCGGTTTCCGATGTTCGCATGCCGGAAGGCATCGCCATGCTGCCCCCTGTGAATCAGACCGGGGTCGGATCCAAAGTCGCCGGCGCGGGAGCGAAGCCGCCCGGTAACGGCAATTCTTCCGCGGGCAAGCCGGGCCGAACCGGCTCTGCAAATGGCGTGGGCGGGGCCAAAGCCGCCGATAGTTCCAGCACCAGTGCCCAGGCTTCCACCAGCGAAACCATCGACCACATTCAGCTCCCGCCCACCGGCCAGTTCGGCGTGGTCGTGGTTGGCTCTTCCCAGACCGGCCAATTCCCTGAAGCTGCCGAGTTCTGGAGCGATCGCATCGCTTACACCGTCTATCTCCACGTCGGCCTGCCCAAAACCTGGATCCTCCAATACGGCCTCATAGGCGCCGCGCAGGCTAACGGCACTGGCTCTGTGGCTCGTCTCGACGCCCCCTGGCCGTTCGACATCTTTCGCCCCAACCTGCTGGCCGTGGACGTGAACGCCGATGCCCTCATGGTGCACGGCGTTCTCAATGTTTCCGGAAAGCTGGAGCAGCTCGCGGTCGCGTTTCCCGAAGGGTTCCCCCATGCCAGCTTCGTGGTCAATGCCCTTTCTCGCTGGAAGTTTCGCCCGGCCAGCCAGGACGGCAAGCCCACGCCCGTGGAGATCCTGCTCATCATCCCTGAAGAAGACGACTGACGGCAGCTCCATCCGGCCCCGCGGCACGCGTTGGCCAGGGCGGTAAATAGCGCGTTCTGCGAGTCGTCCGTTCATAAAATTCCAAACTGCCTGGGGTCGCGCCTCAGCACGGGTACATGGTCGCCAGGCCGGCGTGTTCCGTCGACGAGCCGGCGAATTCCAGTCCCACTCCATCCGCTCCCCAGCGGGTTACCTTCATCTGCACTGTGATCGCACTCTGAAATCCATTCGGGGCCGCAGCGGTGCGCTGCAGGCTCATCTTCACTTCCGAGCCAACCGGCCAGCGTTCCTTCGTCACCAAATACAGTCCCTTGGCGTTAAGATCGCGGATCACATGCACCCCCGGAGCGTATTTCAGCGCCCGTGCTGACCCGTTGCCGAAGCTTCCATGAACTTGACGGCCCACGTACTCCTCCGGGGGAAGGATCGAGATATCCACCACCGTTTGTGGCGGCTTCTGGGTCAACTCGCGGATGATGCGTAATTGCGATTCCATTTCTTCCGGAGCGCAGATCACCAGTTGGTTCCCCGTCTGCGTCCGGGAGGAGCTGATGGTGTGCACAGGGAGCGCCAGAAGGCTCTCCGCTCCCTTCCGCTTCCGCGGCATGCGCAGAATCGGAAACGATTCCGCGATTTCGACCACCCGGAACCGGTCGTCCAGGTAAATCAGATCGCGGCGTGCAAAAACTCCAAGTGTGCGGAGACCATAGGGACTTGCGTGCCAGCTTCCCTCATCCAAAAGATTGTGCGCGCCCCGGGCAAAGATCCTCCTCTTCATCTGCGAGAAAGGATGCTCTGCCCGGCTGGCGCCGAGGCTGAGGAAGCACTCGTTGGTCTGGTTGTAAACGCAAACCGTTTGGCCTTGCATTCCCTTAACGTCCCCATGAGCGGCCGTTCGGTCCCGGAAGATACCGGAACTCCAGGCCTGGCTTGACGCGAATCGCAGAACTTTGTCTGTGGGTCGCGCCGTGTTGTCTGCATACGCTCTTCATTTTCCGGCGGCTGCTCAAGCCGTGCCCGCCGCCCCAGCGAACTAGCGCACACGCGAGCGGCGGCGCTGAATCAAAACGCCGAGCACGAGCACGAAGATTACGCCGGCAACGATCCGGATCGTGGTTGTGGTATCCATCGAGCTTCTCCTTTCTCTCAATTTCCGAGCAATACTTTGAATTCATCCGACATGATGATGATGGCCGGCCCCAGGGTCACCAGGAACAGGCAGGGAAAAATGAAAAAGACCAGGGGGAAAATCAGTTTGACGGTGGTCTTCGCAGCCATCTCTTCCACGTTCTGGATGCGCTGCGTGCGCATCGAATCCGAGTGCGTGCGCAGGGTTTTGGCGATACTGGTTCCGAACTGCTCCGCCTGCACGATCGTCGATACCAAGTTGCGTACCGCGTCCACATCGGTGCGCTCGGCCAGGTTCCTCCACGCATCGGGACGCGGACGGCCGGCGCGCTGTTCCAGCACCATCACCTCCAACTCGTCGGCGATGATGGGATGGGCCCCGCCCATTTCAAACGCGGTGCGCTGGGTGGCCTGGTCCATGCCAAGACCGGCTTCCAGGCAAACCACCAGCAGGTCCAGGATGTCCGGCAGCGTGCGCCGTATCTCTATTTGCCGGTTCTTGATCTTGCGTCCCAGCCAGAAGTCGGGAATCAGGTAGCCCAGCCCCAGGGCCGCGGCATAAAAGATGAACGCGTTTTGCTTGGCCAGGCCGCTGAACGTGACCACCGCCGCGAGGGTGAGCGGAACCACCAATTTACAGGCATAGAAGACCTTGATCGCGCTGTCGCCACGGAAACCCGCGCGGATCAGCCGCTGCTGGACTACCGAAACCTCCGACTGCGATCTCGGCACCACGCGCTCGATCTTCTCGAACATCACTCCGAGCTGTTCCTGCGCGCTCTCCAGCTTGCCCGCCAGTCCCTTTTTCTTGTTTTGCTGGCGTTCGTTGATCACAGCGGTGATGCGCTGGATCATGGCTTCGCGGTAGAACAGCAGCACCCCAAGGCTGCTGATCACCACGAACGCGCTCACAAATGCAATGATTGCGAATGCCATAGTCCCTTCCTCAAATCCTGATCCGGACAATCTTCTGGATCAATATCGTGCCGATGGTCAGCGAAATGCCCGCGGCAATCAGCAGCTTGATTCCAATGTCCCGCGTCCACAGCAGGCTCATGTTCTTCGGGTTGATGATGTAGAGTGCGATGCCCAGGGCGATAGGCAGAACGGTCAGGATCAGCCCCGTCAGCCGGCCTTGCGCCGTGTGCACCATGATCTGCTTCCGCAAGCGGAACCTTTGCCGGATCATGTAAGAAGTCTTGTCCAGCACCTCGGCCAGGTTGCCGCCGCTTTCCCGCTGGATGATGATCGCGGTCACCGCCATCTTCAGGTCCTGCAAGGGAACGCGGGTGATCAGATTGTCCAGTGTGGCGCGCATATCCAGGCCGAAATTCTGTTCGTCGAAGGCTGCGCGGAATTCGCCGCCCACCGGCTCCGGGCATTCCCGCGACACCAGCCCCATGGCCGCATTCAGCGCATGGCCGGCCCGCAGCGCGCTCACAATCAGGTCCAGCGCTTCCGGCAACCCCTTCTCGAATTTGCCAAAGCGCTGGTGCCGCTTGAACCATACAAAGCCCGCAGGAACCATCCCCGCCACCAGGCCGATCCCAAGTCCGAAAAGGATGGATCCGGTGCGCAGCTCCACCAGGTACCCCGGAATCGCGATGGCCGCCACCGACATCAGGACCAGAGACGCCGGCGTCCACTTCAGATCCGCCTGCTTCAGCACCTTGGCAAGCTTGGGCACCAGGTCCATGTTGGCCATCAAGCGGTTCAGCAGCGGGATGGCGCTCGCGTGATCCTTTATTCGAAAGCTAACCATATCGGCGCGCGGCAGACCTCCGGCCACGCCCACAGCCGTTTCCAGAGCCGCGGCCACCTTCTTCTTATGCGCCGACTTTTCCACGCCGCCGGCCATAATCAACAAGGGAGCAGCGACGGCAAATACGGCGATGAAAACCAAACCGATAATCAGATACATGCGCGCCCCTTTCCGCTCAGTTCACATCCACTGCAGTTTCGAAGGTGTCCGGCGGAAGCACGATGCCGGCACGTTGCAACCGCTCCAGAAAACGCGGCCGGATCCGCGTAGGCGTAAAGGTTCCCACCACCCGCCCGTCCACACTGATTCCCTTCTTCTCGAAGAGGAAAATATCCTGCATCGTAATCACGTTCTCTTCCATCCCAACTATTTCCGTGATGTTCGTCACCTTGCGGCTTCCATCGCTCATGCGGTTCACCTGAACCACCACATCGATGGCCGACGCAATCATCTGGCGCACCGTCTTTTCCGTCAGGTTCAGGCCGCCCATCGCCACCATCGACTCCAGGCGCATCATGGCATCGCGCGGCGTGTTGGCGTGGATCGTCGCCATCGATCCTTCGTGGCCGGTGTTCATGGCCTGGAGCATGTCGAAAGCTTCGTCGCCGCGAACCTCGCCCAGGATGATCCGGTCCGGCCGCATGCGCAGGCAGTTGATCAGCAGTTGCCGCTGACGGATGGCGCCCTGGCCTTCCACGTTGGGTGGCCGGGTTTCAAGACGCACCAGATTGGGATGGCCGAGCTGCAGTTCCGCCGCGTCTTCAATCGTGATCACCCGCTCGCCCTGGGGAATACTGCGGGAGAGAATGTTCAGCATGGTCGTCTTGCCGGAGCCCGTGCTGCCGGAAATCAGGATCGTCAGCCGCGCCCGCGCCGCCGACTCCAGCACCATCATCATTTCCGCCGTGGCGCTCTTCAATTCCACCAGGCTGCTGCTGCGCACCGGTCCCAGCCCAAATCGGCGAATGGACATCGAGGGTCCGTCAATCGCCAGCGGCGGAATAATGGCGTTCACGCGCGAACCGTCGGGCAGGCGCGCATCCACCATCGGCGACGATTCGTCCACTCGCCGTCCTACCCGCGAAACGATGCGGTCAATAATCTGCAACAGGTGCGCGTCGTCGCGGAATCGCGCCGCCGTCCTTTGCAGCCGGCCCATCCGCTCCACAAAAATGGTGTCGCGCCCGTTGATCAGAATGTCGGAGATGGTCGCGTCCCTCAGCAGAGGCTCCAGCGGCCCCAATCCGAAAATCTCATCCAGCAGATCGGCCTGGATCTTCGATTGCTCGTCGAAGCTGAGCGGCACGCCCTGGCCGCGGATGATCTCGTCGATGAGTCCCGCCACTACCTTGCGCGCCTGCTGATTATCGACGCGCGATAGCTTTTCCAGATCCAGCTTCGATATCAGGGACCGGTGTATTTCCGTTTTGTATTTTTCTAGATCCAGTGTCTCGGCAGCACCCACGGCTTTATATCCTCATTCCCTAAAACAGGCTCATCAGTTTCTTTTTCTTGACCGGCTTATCCGGCAACCCGCATGCGGACCGCGCCATCTGGCAGATCACTTTTGAAATCGCAGACTCGTTCATTGCAATTGGCGTTGCGCTGTTCTGCATCTCCCGCACCGCGGCGTAATCGTTGGGAATCTTCCATTGCGGCTTGCGCGTGATGATCTTGGTGATGTGATCCTCATCCAGGCCCATCGCGGATTGCTCCCACCGGTTCAGAATCACTTCGAACCGGGGCGACTTGGGACCGAAAAGGTCCGCCGCCAGCCGGTTGGTGTTGCGCAGTTCCGGTATGCTCACCTGCGTCACCAGGTAAATGTGCGCCTTGGAATCGAACACCGTGGTCCCCGTCAGGTCGAAGCGCGACCCCGAATCCACTACCACCACATCGAATTCCTGCCGCGCCACGCTGATCAGCTTGTCCACCGCCTCGGTGGAAAATGGAACCGGAAGCAGCCTGCCCGGCGCCGCCAGCACCCAGATCCCCGAAGGTTCGTGCCGCATCAATAGCTTGGAAAGAAACTGGCCATCCAGGCGCAAGTAGTTCTGCAGCGCATCCACGGTCGAGTACTGCGGCGTCAGCCCCAGGTTCAGCACTGCATCGCCCAGCGGCAGATCCAAATCAATCAGGAGCACCTTCTGAGCCGCTTCCTTGGCCGCCGCGATGGCAAAGTTGGTCGCCACCATGGTCACGCCCGATCCACCCTTGGCGCCCCAGAACATGCACAGCAGCCCGTCCCCCTTGATGCGCCCATGCTGGGTCGATTTCCGCGCCGACGCCCTCGCCAGCGCTTCCAACATCGCAGTCTGCGCAATCGGAAGGCTCAGAAACTCCCGCGCCCCGGCCCGCATGCACCGGATCATCATGTCCGAATCGTTTTCCACCGAGTAGACCATCACCGTGGACGGGCTCACCCGTGCCAGCTGCTCCACCACGTTCAGCGCCTTCTCCGGATCGCTGTCCAGGTCCACAATCACCACATCGAATGCCTTGTTGATCAACTCGACCAGGCGACCGCCCTCGGGGTAGTAGGAAACCTCCCGCGCATCGGAGCACCACGGCGCCGTGGCCGCCGCCACCACCATCTCCCGGCGTCGGTCTTCCGGCCCCACCACGCCAACCGAGAGCATGCCGTCCCGCGCCACCGATGATTCCGGCGAATCGGCGTCTGTTCCGATACTCCATGCGCTCTGTGCCATCTCGATATATGCCCTTTAGCCCTTTCTCCTCTTCCGGATCGCCTTGCCGATATCAACGCGCAAAAAACGAAAGCAGCGTTCCAATCGCAATTGCCGGGGCGTACGGCATCTTCCGTGCCTTCGGGTTCTCCAGCACCAGTTCCGGATGCGCCACCGTACCCCGTTTGCGCCAACCGAACATCAGGTCACCCGATCCCTTCAGCATCTCCCCCAAGAATCCGCCCCAAAGAGCCCACACCAGCGCCATCACCCCGCCGGCCAATCCCGTTACCACCAGCGCCAGCAAAAGCTGATGCGGGCCTACCCACGCCCCGATCGCCGCGCACAGCTTCACGTCTCCGGCTCCCATGCCGCCCATCAGGAACAGCACTCCGAAAACCACCAGCCCCAGCGCCATCCCCTCCGCACTTCTGCCCAGGCCATGCCAGCCGTGGAACCACGCGGACTCTGCCAGTCCCGCGGCCAGAAACGGCAGCACCAGCCAGTTCGGTATCCGGCGGCTGCGCAGATCGGTGAATGTTGCCACGGCCAACACCGCTACCGTGGGCCACCAGGCAATCGAATGCATGCCCCAAGTCTCCTTAACGAATTCCGAGCAAAACTGCGGCGCCCACCAGACCCAGCGCCACCGGCGACAGAACCGCCCAGTACAAAATCGCCCGGTTGTTCGAGTTTTGAATCACCGGAATCGAGGCCGCCGCTGCTCCCAGCAGCGCCAGCGTCGGGTAAAGAATCGATTGCTCCATGGTCTGAACCTCCCGAACACAAGATTTCTGCCCCCCAATCCTGCAATCGGAGTTCCAAAGGTGTCTTAGCACCCAATCCATTCATTTTTATAGGCTTAAGCCGCTTTCAGACCCCCGGGTGTCCACTCCTGTTTACAGCCGCCCCACCCCTTGCATCGGCTGGACGACACCCTCCCGCAACCCATTGGCGACACTCATTTTCCCCTGACACCGCGGTAATGACCCCCATTCCCTATTCGTTGTATGTACTCGCGGTTCCGCCGATATTACTGTTGGAAGCACTGAATCGGCCTTCCATTTGAGGGGTTCGTAAATCCAATATGATCCGCGTCGGACTGTATACTCGCGATTTCGCTTTGAAGCCGCTGCTGGCCTCCGCTTTGGGCAAGGAATTCGAGTTTCTTTCGGAATCCACTGACGCCGGTATCCAGCGCCTGGCCCTCGACGAGCACTGCGACGTCGTTCTGCTCGATCTCAATTCCAACCACGACGGACTTAAGGAGCGCATCGCCTGCGCCTCCCGGCTCATCGAGTCCCAGGCCACCGTGATCGTGCTCGCCGACGACGTCCTCCGCCCCACCGCCACCGAAATGGTCGCCCAGGGCGCATTCGGCTATTGCCGCCGTCCGCCTTCCATTCGCGAACTCCGCGGCATGCTGACCCAGGCTTACGAATCCACCGCCGCCCGCCGCGCCCCGGAAGACGCCGCCGAACAGGCCGTCTCTGCCCTGCCCGCGGAAGCACCCTCCACAAATGCTCAAACCATGATCGGCTCCAGCGCGGCCCTCCAATATGTGCAGGAGCTAGTCGCCCGCGTTGCCTCCATCGATGCCTCGGTCCTGGTTCAGGGCGAAAGCGGAACCGGCAAGGAACTCGTCGCCCGCGCCATCCACAACCGCGGTCCCCGCGCCAACAAACCGTTCGTCGCCGTCGCTTGTGGCGCCATTCCGGAAACCCTCATCGAAGCCGAGCTCTTCGGCCACGAAAAAGGCGCCTATACCGGCTCCAACGGCGCTCGTGAAGGCTACCTCGAACAGGCCGGCGACGGCACCCTGTTCCTCGACGAGATTGGCGAGTTGACGCCCTATGTTCAGGTCAAGCTGCTCCGCGTCCTCCAGCAGCGCGAGTTCTGCCGTCTCGGCTCCAACAAGCTCATTCCCCTCCGCGCCCGCATCGTCTTCGCCACTCATCGCGACCTGGCCCAGATGGTCTCCGAGGGAAAATTCCGCCAGGACCTCTACTACCGCATCAACGTGATGAAGATTGAAACTCCGGCCCTCCAGGAGCACGCCGAGGACATTGCCGAGATCGCCCATCACCTGCTGCGCCGCTTCTCCGCGCAGTTTGGCAAACCCATGGCCCGCATTGAACCCGACGCCATTGCCATCCTCGAGTCCTACAACTGGCCCGGCAACGTTCGCGAGCTCGAAAACGTCATGCAGCGCGCCATCATCCTTGCCCCCGGCAACACCGTCCGCGCCCACGACCTGCCCGAAAACCTTCGCGATCAGGCCGGCGTCGAAACCGTCGACGAAGCCAATCCCGATGGCAGCTTCGAACGCCTCCTCCGCGATTACAAAATCAAGCTCGCTGAAGCCGCCATTCGCGAAAACCACGGCAACAAAACCATGGCCGCCCGCAGCCTCTCCATCTCCCGCGCCTACCTGCACCGCTTGATTCGGCTCTCCGACGCCGGAACCTTTGTCCCCCAGGCGGCACTCGCCGTCCCCGCGGAACGCTATAACTAAAGCTCCTATAACTTACCTATGGGGGAGCGCCCGCCCTTTTCGCATACCAGCGAGAGGGCGGGCTTCAAATTTGTCAGCCTTTCTGACCCGCCTCACCACGAACCGCGGCCCCATCCTGACCGCGTTTTTTGCGGTCAGGATGGGGCACGCAGAACTTCCGCGTCCTATCCAGGCTCTACTGGAAGGTGATGGTGATATAGAACGCAGCCCCACTGGGCCCTCCGAGATTAGCGTCGGAGATGACGATGACGTTGTTGTCGGGCAGGAACAGAGTTGCGTCCGAGGTGCTGAAGGTAACGTTCCCATACTCGGTGATCATTCCAGGGCTTCCCAGAGAGGGTGTAATGGGAGTGCCATTCAGGAAAACCTGTCCTTCGTCGTCGATGTTGGCGGCTCCCGAAAGCTGAACCGAGGTAAAGGAGAAAGGCATGGTGAAGCTGATTTCGAAGAAGCCGCTCTCGCCATCTCCCGGCGGTATGTTGATGACCTGGGTCCCGGCGGGCGAGCCGGTTGGCACAGCGGTGTCGGAGCCATAGTCACCCACCAGAGCGGGCGAGAAGCTGAGTCCGCCAACGTACCCGCTTTCGAGTTCGGTCATCACGGAACTGGAGGCTGCACCCGGTCCCAAAGCGGTTGCAAGGACGCTCGAATTGCTTAACAGAACAATCGGAGAAGTGACGGTGACACCGGCGGTGATGGGAATGTTGATCGTGCCCGAACCAACTGTCCCGCTGGCGTTGGACTCGGTGCATCCCAGCACAACCGTGCCCGATGTTCCCGCGGTAAAGGTGATCTGGTTGGTAGTTCCGCCCGCGGTGATCGTGCCATCGGTGATCGTCCACGCAAAGGTGTCGCCGGTTGCAGCGGGCACCGATGCTATCAGGCCACTGGCGCCCGCCGCCACGCTCGAGGGAGCCGTGATGGTGAGCGTAGTTTGGGTTGTCCAGATGGTGTAGTTGTTTCCGGTCCACGTGTCCGAAGTCTGCTGCGAGCCCATCGGAGAGGTAACGGTTCCATCCAGCGTGCCTTGTACCTGAGTGGCGGCAGGAAAGTTTCCGTTGGCGGTACCCGTGCCCTGCCCGGTCACTTGCATGCCGCCTCCCTGCACCGTAACCGTAAAGTCCCAGGTATCGTATGTCCCGCTGTGGGAGATGGTTCCGTTAAGAGGAATCCGTACGGTTGGATTTCCCGAGGAATCCATTACCCACCATCCCGGACTGCTGCTCGTTTCCGTAAAGGTCCCGCTGTTGGTGAAGGGAGCGACGGTGACATAGGCCACCTGTCCGGCATCGTTGGTCAGGGTCCAACCTTGAGTCGGAAGGTTGTTGGTAGTAGTAGTGCCGTTTCCTGTGCCGCCGGCGCCGCAACCAAGGATCAGCCCACAAATCAAAGGCAGTAACCCGGCAACCAAAATTCCTCGAGACATTTTCCCCTCGAAACTCTTCATACAGCCTCCCTGCCTGCATTGCGGAAACCAGCCATTGCTTCGTCGCATCCCCAATCCGGCATATTTCGTTGGCTGCAATCATTCCTCGCTCCATATGCGCGCGCAATACGCCTTCAGGCGTATTACCTCGGAAATGACTACACTTCGCACAGGGCGAGTGGCCCGCATTCCCATAACCGGAAACAAATTTGGATTGGGGTGTCACAGGGCGCCGGTCTTGGGACCTGGGAAATCCACGCGCCCATCTGTGCCTGGGATGTCGTGGGTTTTTGAAGAGTGCGGGCTTCAGCCCTTACATTCGATCCACCAAAACGCCGCCGTCATCCTGAGCGAATTCGCCGCGGCGAACGAGTCGAAGGACCTGCTTTTCCCGCCGCCCGCCTCAACACGAATGTGGGTGCCCCATCCTAACCGCGCTCTTTGCGGTTAGGGTGGGATCGCGGCTGTGCAGCCAATTCGCTTGTTTTTGCCCTTGCTTTTCTTTCTGTCATTCCCTCCGGGAATCTGCTTTTGCCTTTGCTTTCGCCTTTGCTTTTGCCCTTGCTTTTCTTTCTGTCATTCCCTCCGGGAATCTGCTTTTCGCCCGCGCCACCCCGAACCCGGGGTGCCCCAATCGGAGCGCACCGCCGGTCTCCAGACCGGCTGTAGCGCGGGTCTCCCGACCCGCGCCCCCAGACCCGCCCGCGAATCAGGACCGGCAAAAAGCGTCCCGCAGGGACGCGACGACCGACGGACCTCCCACGCCATTCAGCATTATGTTCAGGACACCCCGCTCAGGGGTTCGTGCCATCGGCTTCTGCCCTATTCACACGCAATGGCAGCGAAATCTCGACAACCGTACCGCCTTCTGCGCGGTCGTGGACTGCGAACTTGCTGTCTCCGTTTGGATGCAGTCCGGCTATGCGTTCGGAGGTAATGGAAAGACCGTGGCCAGCCGAGGTTTTCATCGACCAGCCAGCGGGCAAGCCGACACCGTCGTCAAGCACATGAATCTCCAGGCGCCCATCGACACCCTCGGCCTTCACCGTCACTGTCCCGCCGGCGGCGCGGCGCGATATTCCGTGACGGATCGCGTTTTCAACCAGCGGCTGAATAAAGAACGACGGCACTTGGGCAAACTGGACTTCAGAGGCGATCTCCGTCCTGAACCTCAGTTTGTTGCCGAAGCGAATCCTCTGAATGGCAAGGTAGTGTTCCAGCGACCAAAGTTCTTCTGCCAGCGATACTTCAAGTTTGTCTTTCGACTCTAGCGAAGTCCGCAGCAGATCGCCGAGGTGCTCAATCATCCGGCGAGTGAGCTTGGGATCGCGCTCGACATGCGAAGAAATCGTGTTCAGTGCGTTGAACAGGAATTGCGGATCGAGTTGCATGCGCAGCGAGTTGAGTCGCGATTCGGCTAAGCTGTGTTCCAGCTTTTCAACATGCAGTTCGCTCGAAATGTAGCGCGCGTAATATCGATAGACGAGCACCGCGCCGGCGATTAGACACGAAACCAGCCAACTCCATAGAAACCAGCCAAGGTTCCCCAGGGAGGAGCGTTCGAAAGCCCACAACGCACTCCCTGGAACAACCGCCAAACGCGCTTCGAATTGGATTAGAAATTCCGTGTTGCTCCTACATCGCGAAGCGATTTCCTGGGGCGACTCCAGAGTCGCTGTACAAGTACCGCCGGCCTCCCGGTCGGCTGTCGTGCGGGCGTCCTCGCCCGCGCGTCTCGACTGCGTGGTACAGCTTTACTGGTGCCGCCCTGATAGAAAACGCGACTGTATCGAGCGTTTGTTTGCTCATCGAAACACTTCCTGCAGGATCTCCGGCATGCATCGGCCACTCGGCTCCGGTTTCGCGGTCAGTACCCCCACGGCGGGGCCGGTGTCCCATCCGACCAGCGATCCACCACCACCATGAATGTTGTCACTCGCGCTTGCGGATCGTTCGCCGCGATCACCGGCGAGCCCGCCTGATTTGCTCCCCAGTTCTTCGCCGCGTCTCCCGCGGCATAGAACATCACGTGCGAGTGCCAGCTGTGGACCCCATCGTTGAGGTATTGTTCCTTCGACATCATGTAGCACATCGCTCCCGGCCCCACCGCTCGCAATTGCCCACTGTCCAGCGCCGCCCCAATCGACTGCGCAATCTCTGCCTTCGATTTGCCTGCCAGCACCAGCCGCGTCTTCATCAAATAGATCGGCGTAATGCTGCCCGCCGCCGCCGCGTTAAAACAATTGGGGGCGCTCATCTTCGGATTCCAGAATTCCGGATGATCCGTGTCATGGGCCCAGGATCGCTCCACATAACAGACAAAGCCGTTCTTGCCTTCGACGGCGGTCGTGTATCCCTGCCGTCCCAGCACCATCACCGTGGCGTCGCCGGAGATGGAAGCCGGCGCCGCGCTCCGAGCCAGCGCGATCTCGGCATTCTCATCCGGGATCAGATACTGATCCAGAGGCGCCATGGCGGGATAGGAATTCGCCTGCGCTCGCGCCTGTCGCATCTCTCCCGGCAGAACTGCCAGCGCCAGCAGTACAAAAACGAAGATCGTAACCGAATTTCGCATGCGATTCTCCCTTTCCAGAAAGCTTTGAATTGTGTCATCGACAACGTTGACCGCCTACCGGTCCAACTAACATCTCGTGGTGAAAGTCCAGTTTTGAAAGGGCGCGACTTTAGTCGTGCCTTAAAGCGTCAAGAATCAACCCGGCTTTAGTCTCTGCGTGAGAACTGGATCTTTTCGCCAACCTGCCAACTCGCGATGTCGCGAAGCGACGCCAACTCGCTGCTTTTTTTCCGGAAAATGGGCTCCATCGAGCGAACCGGAGCCGACAACAGGAGTTCTCACGCTGCCTCTTTAGATGGGATGAGACGGCTGGTCTCGCGGAACAGCTAAGCTGACCGCACGCACTCAAGGTGCTAGGAGGAGACCAGCCGATGAAGAAGGTTAACAAAGTGGTGGAGCAGAGGCAAGCGGCGAAGGACACGCCGGCGATAACGGTGGGTTTGGATCTGGGCGACCGGTACAGCCGTTATTGTTTGTTGAACGAGGAATGCGAAGTGGTCGAGGAAGGACGCATCCAGAGCACCGAGACCGCATTCCGCCGGCATTTCGAGGGCGAGCCGCGCCAGCGGATCGCGCTGGAGTGCGGCACCCACTCGCCCTGGGTCAGCCGGTTGCTCCAGGCGCTGGGCCACCAGGTGATCGTAGCCAACGCGCGCAAGATTCCCGCCATCACCGCCAGCCAATCGAAGAACGACCGCAACGACGCCGAGCTGCTGGCCCGCTTTGCCGCCCACGATCCCAGGCTGCTGTCGCCGGTCCAGCACCGCCGCCTGGAGCGGCAGCAAGACCTGAACCTGATCCAGGCGCGGGCCACGCTGGTGCGCGCGCGGACCATGATGGTGAACGCATTGCGCGGCCTGGTCAAGAGCGCCGGCTCTCGTCTGCCGGCCTGCTCCACCGAATCGCTTCCCGTCCGCGTGCGGGCGTCCATTCCACCGGCGCTCAAGGCAGCAACGTTTCCGCTGCTCAGCCAGATCGCGCTGCTGAACCGGCAGATCGCCAGCATGGATCGGCAGATCGAAAAACTGGCCGCCAAATATCCGGAGATCCGAGTCCTGCGCACAACGCCGGGTGTGGGACCGGTGGTCGCCGCCGCCTATGTGCTCACACTGGACCGGCCGGATGCGGCCCGCAATCGCTCCGCGGGCGCCTTCCTGGGCCTGCGTCCCGGGCAAAGCCAGTCCGGCGAGTCGGACCCGCAGCGACGCATCTCCAAAGCCGGCGACAGTTATCTGCGCAGCCTGCTGGTGCAGTCGGCTCAATACATCCTGGGCCGCTTCGGCCCCGACTCGGCACTGCGCCGCTGGGGCTTGAAGCTGGCGTCTACGGGTGGCAAGCGCGGCAAAAAACGAGCCATCGTGGCGGTGGCTCGAAAACTGGCGGTGATGCTGCACAGCATGTGGCGCAGCGGCCGGCCCTTCCAACCCTTCCCCCAAACCGCAACCAACGCAACCGCAGCTTGAACCAGGTCGAACCGAAACCGCAACCAGGAAAAACAGGCTTACCAACCGGTGTTTCAGGCAAATCAATCTCGTGTCCGGGTGACTGCGCTCAGGGGCTTGGCCGTCAAAGGCCGCGCTTTAGATAGCAGCACCCATTCATCGCCATCGGGTCCCAACAGGCACCGAGCCCACAGCGGCTCACTACGAGTGCGGATAGAAGCCCGAGATGAATCCCAAAGACAACTGCAACTGCAAATGCAAAAACATGCCGACAAAGGAAAAACAAAAACACCTTGACTCAACCAGCCGTCTCATAGAAGCCGCTGAGGGATGCTTTCGTCCTGATACCGACTTCCACCACAGGCTCCTAAGCGGCGACTTCCTTTCGCTGAAACAGCATCTCGATATACCTCCGCAGGTGATCGAGGCACTCCCCAGCCACCGCCGCCCCGCCCTTCGCCTTGGCCATAATGAACGCCCCCTGCAGCACCGCCTGCGTATACAGCGCCAAGCTCCGCGCCGTCCACTCGCCGGCCACCCCGTATTTCCCCATCGCCTCGGCGATATCCGGCTCCAGCATCTCCGCGTGCCCGCTAATGCTCCTGTCGCACGCCTCGCGGATCGCCGGGTGAGTCTCGTAAACCTCCTGTACCATCGTCCCCGCCAGGCAGGTAAAGTCGGCTAATTCCCCCGTCAGCAGCGTCTTACGGAAGTCCACATAGGCCAACAACCGCTCCACCGCGTCGGCTCGCTCATGGTAGGGCGCAGCGGCAAACAGCGCCCCCGCGCCTTCCGTCCAAAAGTCAGCCGCAGCCAGGGCCAACTCCTCCTTGCTGTCAAAATGGTGAAAGAAGCTTCCCTTCGTCAGCCCTGCCGCCTCGCAAACGTCATCGATCGTCGCGGCCGTATATCCCTTTGCGCGAATCACTTGGAGGGCTGCTTGCAAAAATCTGGTTTTCGACTCGTGTCTCGCTGCGTCTGTCTTCATGTCAGGTACCATCTGGTTAGAGAAAAACATACCGATTAGTTGGTATGTTGTCAAGGAGATCTTCGCTTATGGGAGGATGACTCGCACCCCAAGTCTGAAAAACTGATTGGGTGCCCCGGGTCCCTCGCACTTGGATACCCGGGAAGGAGGCCGTCGCGTCACCCGCCTTCGCGTACGAAGCGGCCTTGTCGTTGGGGCGGAGAGCATTTCTTGAGCGATGCCGCGGGATCTTCCGATCCCAAGCCACCCCCCTGCCCAAAGGTAACCACCGGGACTCCGCTCACCCCGATAAATCCGCTCTAATCCCACATCCCGGTAGGTCGTCCCAGCCAAAGCCCGATTTGAGGCGACCCCCTCCCCACCAAAGGTAACCTCGCAAGCTCTCATGCGCGGTGCCCCGGGTCCCTCGCCCTTGGGGACCCGGGTGGGGGGAGCGCCGCCAGCTCCGATAACCCCGCTAGCTCCGCTTCCCTCCCGTATCCGCCATCACATCCAGGCCCTGAAATCCGCGCTAGATTCTATCTGTGAGTCGAAATGTGCCCGCCCCACCGGCGGGCATCCGCATTTCAGGGACAAGGAACCCGCAATCATGATCGCCGCCACAACCCGCCTGCAAAAGTCCGGGGGAATCTCCGCCCGCAACGGTTCCCGCTCAGTAATATTCGTCAACCTTTATGTTGGCCGGCAGAAGAATACCCCCTCCCCCATGTCCCCTGGGGAGAGGGTGCGCAATTCTGTGCACTTTTGTGGCTTAACTCAATGATTCCATAAGACATCTCCGTTTTATTTTTCGCGCGGAACCTCCCTTTTCGCCCTGCCTCAGTTCCGGATATCGGCCATCAGCGACTCCACTTCAGCCTTCTGCTCCGCGCTGAGCCCCAGCAGCGGCGCGCGGGGACGCCCTCCGTAGAAGCCATTGAAATCACAGGCGTACTTGATCCCGGCAATGCCAAAATCGCCAGCCACGCGCTTGCCCGCCGCCGCGATGCGCTGCTGCTTCTCCTTGGCCAGCTTCAGGTCGTGGTCCTTCCAGGCCAGGTAGATCTCCTGGCATGCCTGGGGCGCGCACGCAGCAAAGGCAAGGATGGCGCCGGAAGCGCCGGCCTCAAGCGAGTCAAGCAGCGTGCCGGGTGATCCGGACACGACCTGGAAGCCGACGTCGCGGGTGCGGGTTTTGAGCGGCGGCGCGGGCGGCGCCGTGGCCACGGCCACTCCACCGTTCAGATCGGACGCGGGAACGAAACCGCCGGGCGCTTCCTGTTTGGCGGCGAGCATGCGCCCGGTGACTGCCTCAAAGATGGGCGTGACGGTGACGGTGCGCTTGGGGAGCGCGCGGGTGGCGGCTACCAAATCGCGGATCCGGCTCACTTCGCCGCTCGAATCCTTGATACCGACGATGTTGGGGTGAAGCGCGAGCTCGGCCACGACTTCGATGGGGAACGCGTAAGGCACGAACTTCGGGATGTGATAGAGGAGGACCGGCAGCGGCGAGCGGTCGGCTACGCTGCGGAAGTAATGGAGGACGGCTGCGGTGGACATTGCGGGCGCGTAGTAGGTGGGCGTGCGCACCAGGACCGCATCGAAGTGCGCCTCGGCGGCGGCTTCGGCCAGTTCCACGGTGGCGCGGACGCTTTCCCGGCCTACGCCGGCGATGAGCACTTTTTCCGGCGCGGCGGACTGGGCGGAGATGCGCAGGACCTCGCGCGACTCGGCGTCAGTGAGCTCGACAGCTTCGCCGGTCGAGCCCATGATTACCATTCCGGCCAGCAGGCTCCGGGAGTAGCGGGCCACGTTAGCTTCGAGCTTGCGGTAATAGACCCGCTCGTCAGAGTAGAAAGGCGTGGGAACGGCGGCGAAGATGCCCTCAATCAACATGGGCCTATTTTACCCGCGGCTTCGCAAATTTGAGCCACAGCGGATGCGCCATTGTGGTTATTGTGGATTCGGGATGCGGAGTGTAGCGTATGGGGTAGATATCCGGGGTAATCGGGCAAGTTCGCGTTCCCCAAACGCCGGCGAAGGAGTTTTGATCCATGGCCAATACGATGATGGACGAAGTGGACGTTAGCAGCGAGAAGCTCTCCGGGCAGGTGGCGTCGTTCTTCTTCCATGCGATCGTGGCTCTGCTGGCATGGGCAGCGCTCATGCTGGCGGGATATGTCCTGAATCCGGCCTCGGCATCGCAGCTTGTCATCCTGGTTCTGTCACTCCTGGTGCCTGGGATTGTGGGCTTTTTCGTTGTCCGGGCGAAACCGAACGAGATGGCGGGTCACATCTGGCTGCTGGGGCTGATCCTGATGCTATGCGTCGCCCTGTGGCTTCTGGATATGCCGACGGGGCCGAACGCATGCCTGGGTTGCACAGCTTCGGAAAAGTTGACGCGATCGCTGTTCAGCATTCCCAGTCCGAGCGGGCTGATTGACGATAATGGGCCGCTGTTCGCCACGTGGCCGGCGGCGGCGCTGCTGGGGTATTCGATTGCCGCGAAGGTGGCCCTGCGAAGGGTCAGGCAGGCGCTGGCGGAAGAATAGCGAAAGCATATTCCACCTGGGTCGGTTGTAGCGCAGATAAAACCGGCAATCTCAGACTCCTCCGGTATAGTGGATTCGTATTAATTCCCCAAACGCCGGAAAGGCACTTCGGAATGCTCGCTTGCTTCCGTCCATCTCTTTCGCCGCTTGTATCGATCATCGCGATAGCCTGTTCAATTCCCATTCAGGCCCGGGCGCAGCAGAGGCCCACCCATGCGACCCCGGAGCAACACGCCACCGTGCGCATTGTTCTGGGCCAGTCGGCGGTACCGCTCTACGGACCATGGAAGTTCACGGTGGGCGACTCGCCGGTGGATCCGGCGACTCACCAGCCGGGATGGGCGAATCCGGCCTTCGATGACTCCAAATGGGAGACCGTGGACCTGACGCCCGCAGCAGGCGCTCTGAATCCCATCAACGGTATGCCCGGCAACGTTCCCGGCTGGACGGCGCGCGGACATGCCGGCTACTGGGGCTACGCCTGGTACCGAATCCACGTTCGCATTAAGTCAGCGCCGGGGGTCGACCTTGCCCTTGCCGGCCCGGGCCAGGTGGACGACGCCTACCAGCTTTTCGACGACGGTACTTACGTTGGCGCATTCGGCAATTTCTCTTCGCCCAGACCCAGAATCAACTACGGACAGCCGATGATGTTTCCGCTTTCGCGTGCGGCAGACAGTTCCGCCGGCGCCTCCATGCGGGTGATTGCCTTCCGGGTGTGGATGCAGCCGCAAACCCTGACCCAGGCCGCCAATGTGGGCGGTTTTGAGACCGCCCCAATCCTCGGCGAGAGCACGGCCATCGCCGCTATTCAGCAGGTGCAGTTCGACGAACTGATTCGCGCTTACTTTTGGCAACCCATCGAGGCCGCGGTATTTGGACTCCTTGGCATGGTTGCTTTCAGCCTGGTCCTCTTCGACCGCTCCGATCGCGTCTACCTTTGGATCGGCTGCCTGCTGCTGATGATCGCCCTCGACGCTTTGTCCGGTACATTCGCGGTGTGGTCCACCTCAGTCAGCGCCATCTACGACAGTATTTCCCATGACGTGGTGCTATTTTCGCTGGAGTATGCCGGATGGGTGATGGTGTGGCGCGCGTGGTTCCGGCAACAACGCCCGCGGTGGATTCCCTGGGCCCTGATTCCGCTGGTTGCACTGCTGATTCTCTCCCATGCTTTGAGTCAGAACCTGTTCTTCACGGTGGTCTCCGCACAAATGGCCGCAGCAGCAACTGCGGTCTCTCTTATGGTCCGCCTCATCCTCTCCGTTTTTCTGCTCTACGTGGTGGTGAAAGGCATTCGAGAGCAGGGGCTTGAAGGCTGGCTGGTGCTGCCCGCCGTGATACTGACGGCCGCGGCTGAGTTCACCCGCGAGCTGCAGTCCCTTGGCGTGCGAACAGTCTGGTTCCCGTTTCATGTGCAGATCACCCTCCCGGTTGCGTCCCGGCTGCTCCTGATCCTGGTGCTGGCCATACTGTTGCTGCGCCGCCTGATCCTCTCCATTCGCAGCCAGCGTTTGATGGCCCTCGACGTAAAGCAGGCACAGGAGGTGCAGCGGGTAATTCTGCCCGAGTCGCGCACCGCGGTTCCGGGGCTGCTGATCGAAAGCGAGTACCGCCCCGCGCGCCAGGTGGGCGGCGATTTCTTTCAGATCATTCCTCACCCTACCGATGGCAGCCTGCTGGTGGTTGCCGGGGACGTGGCGGGCAAGGGGCTGCAGGCAGGAATGCTGGTGGCTCTGCTGATTGGGGCTATTCGCAGCACCGCGGAAACAACCTCCGATCCACTGGCGCTACTGCAAGCCTTGAACCGCCGTCTGCTGGGCCGCAACGAAGCTCATGCCACTTGCATGGCGCTGCGAATCTCGGCCGACGGCGGGGTGACGCTGGCCAACGCAGGCCATGTTCCTCCCTTTTTGAATGGGGCGCCAGTGGCCGTCGACGGCGCGCTGCCTCTGGGCGTTATGGAGGGCGCGGACTTCTCCGTTACGCGCTTTATGCTGCAGCCGAACGATCGCCTGGTGCTTGCATCCGACGGCCTGGCCGAGGCGATGAACCCGGAAAGGCAGTTGTTCGGCTTCGACCGCGTTCAAGCCCTGGTGCGCGACGGAAAGACTGCCAGCGAGCTCGCCAATGCCGTCCAGCTTTTTGGTCAGGAGGATGACATCAGCGTGATTGCACTGACGCGGGAAGCGTCGGCGGCCCTGGCTCGTGAAGAGCCGGCGATCGCCTGAGCCCTGGAGCGGGCAGAGTGCAGTTTCGAAGCTGGGTGCGAGCCCTCTTCAAAAGCAGATTCCCCGCCGCGGCGGGGAATGACAGCAAGAAAAGCAAGAGCAACTACACAAAGAACGAGAGCAACTACGCGATTGATTCTCTCCGGGCGGCGTGAAGGGATTGCAGGGCGTATACGGTGGTGTGGCGGCGCTGCATGGCGGCGATACCCTCGACGGCGGCCTGCGCGGCGGCAATGGTGGTGATGGTGGGTATGCGGGCCAGCACGGCGGCACGGCGAATGGCTTTCTCGTCGAAGAATGTGTCCTGGCCGCGGGGCGTGTTGACGATGAGCTGGATACGCTCTCCCTTGATGAGATCGACCACGTTGGGGCGGCCCTCTTTGACCTTGAACACAGTGTCGATGGCGAAGCCGAGGCCCGCCTCAAGCACGCGCGCAGTGCCCTCGGTGGCGACGATTTTGAAACCGAGATCCACATAGCGGCGGGCCAGCTCCACGGCCGCGGGCTTGTCGTGATCGTTGACGGAGAAGAAGACGGTGCCGCTGGTGGGCAGCAATTGTCCGGCGGAGAGCTGAGCCTTGGCAAAGGCTTCGCCAAAAGTGGAAGCTACACCCATGACTTCGCCGGTGGACTTCATCTCCGGGCCGAGAACGGTATCGACGCCGGCGAACTTGGACCAAGGGAAGACCGGGGACTTGACGTAGAAGTGATCGCCGACCTCGAGGTCGTTGCCGGAGGCTAGCTGCTGGGGCAGGAGTTCGCGGAGGGTGCGGCCTGTCATGAGGCGCGCGGCGACTTTGGCGAGCGGAACGCCGGTGGCCTTGGAGACGTAGGGGACGGTGCGCGAGGCGCGCGGATTGACTTCGATGACGTAGACGTTGTCGCGGTCCTGGGCATCGCGCTGGATGGCGAACTGGATGTTGACGAGGCCGACGACCTTGAGGGTGAGAGCAAGCTTGCGGGTGTAGGCGCGGATGATTTGGAGCGTCTCCTCGCGGATGCTGACGGCGGGCAAAACGCAGGAGGAGTCGCCGGAATGGATGCCGGCTTCCTCAATGTGCTGCATGATGCCTGCGATGATGACGTCTTTCGAGTCGCAGAGCGCGTCGACGTCGAGCTCGATGGCGCTCTCGAGGAAGTGATCGACGAGGACGGGACGGTCCTGCGAGTACTCGACGGCCTCGCGCATGTAGGTGGCGACGGCGTGGGCATCGTACGCGATGACCATGGCGCGCCCGCCGAGGACGTAGCTGGGGCGGACGAGGACGGGATAGCCGATGCGGCCTGCTACGGCGAGAGCTTCCTCCACGCTGGTGGCGGTGCCGCCGGCGGGCTGGGGAATGTCGAGCTCATTGAGAAGTTTTCCGAATTGCTTGCGGTCTTCGGCGAGATCGATAGATTCCGGCGAGGTGCCGATGATGGGGACGCCTGCGGCGAGCAGGCGCTGGGCGAGATTGAGCGGGGTTTGGCCGCCGTACTGGACGATCACGCCGATCTTTGCGCCGCTGCTTGCCTCGTGATTGTAGATTGCAAGCACGTCTTCAAGAACCAGCGGTTCGAAGTAGAGGCGGTCGCTGGTGTCGTAATCGGTGGAGACGGTCTCAGGGTTGCAATTGACCATGATGGTCTCGTAGCCGTCGTCGCGCAGGGCGAAGGCGGCGTGGCAGCAGCAGTAGTCGAACTCAATTCCCTGCCCTATGCGATTCGGCCCCGAGCCGAGGATGATGATTTTCGGCTTGTCTGTCGGTGGCGCTTCGTCCTCTTCGTCGTAGGTGGAGTAGAGGTAGGGTGTCATGGATTCGAACTCGGCGGCGCAGGTATCGACCAGCTTGAAAACGGGGCGGATGCCGTGCTTTTCCCGCAGCTCGCGCACGCGCTGTGTGCCGTCGTGGCCTTCGAGTTTCCACTCGGTGGCTATGCGCTCGTCGGAGAGGCCGAGGCGCTTGAGACGGCGGAGTTGGTCGGCGGGCATTGCTTCCGGCGTGGTCTCGGAGATCTTCATCTGGTCCAGGGTGATTTCGCGGATCTGAAAGAGGAACCACGGGTCCATACCGGTTAGGCGGGCGACTTCGCGCACGGTCATGCCGCGCTCAAAGGCGAAACGGATGTAGCCGAGTCGCTCCGGCTTGGGCGTGACGAGCATCTGGGTGAGGCGGCGCGGCTCCAGGACTTCCGCGCCGGTGCGCTTGCCCGTTTCAAGCGCGCGCCAGGCCTTCATCAGCGATTCCTTGAAGGTGCGACCGATCGCCATGACTTCGCCTACGGACTTCATCTGCGGGCCGAGGGTGTCGTCGGCGCCGGGGAATTTTTCAAATTGCCACTTGGGGATTTTGGTGACGACGTAGTCGATGGTGGGCTCAAAGCAGGCAGGGGTTTTGCGCGTGATGTCGTTGGGGATTTCGTCGAGGGTGTAGCCGACGGCGAGCTTGGCGGCAATTTTGGCGATGGGAAAGCCTGTGGCTTTGGATGCGAGCGCGGAGGAGCGAGAGACGCGCGGGTTCATCTCAATGACGGTCATGCGGCCATCGGCGGGATTAACGGCAAACTGCACGTTGGAGCCGCCGGTCTCGACGCCGATCTCGCGCATGACGGCGATGGCCGCATCGCGCATCTTCTGATACTCGCGGTCGGTGAGGGTCTGCGCGGGGGCGACGGTGATGGAGTCGCCGGTGTGGACGCCCATGGGATCGAAATTTTCAATGGAGCAGATGATGATGACGTTGTCGGCGAGGTCGCGCATGACCTCAAGCTCGTACTCCTTCCAGCCGAGGACGCTTTCTTCGATGAGGCACTCGTGGACGGGCGAGAGGTCTAGGCCGCGGGCGAGGATTTCCATCAGCTCTTCGCGGTTGTAAGCGATGCCGCCGCCGGTGCCGCCGAGGGTGAAGCTGGGGCGGATGAGGACGGGAAAGCCGAGCTTGCCGGCAAAGTCGAGGCCGTCACGAAGATTGTTGACCAGCGAGGATTTGGAAACCTCAAGGCCGATGCGCAGCATGGCGTCTTTGAAGAGCAGGCGGTCTTCAGCCTTCTTGATGGCATCGAGCTTGGCGCCGATGAGCTCGACGTTGTAGCGGTCGAGCACGCCGGAGTCGGCGAGATCGACGGCGAGATTGAGGGCGGTTTGGCCGCCGACGGTGGGCAGCAGGGCGAACTTGCCGGCGGCGGGATTCGCGGCGAGCATTTCGGCTTCGCGACGGATGATTTCCTCGACGTACTCGCGGGTGAGCGGCTCGATATAGGTGCGGTCGGCCAGCTCGGGATCGGTCATGATGGTGGCGGGGTTGGAGTTGACGAGGACGACCTCGTAGCCCTCCTGCTTGAGGGCTTTGCAGGCCTGGGTGCCGGAGTAGTCGAACTCGGCGGACTGGCCGATGACGATGGGGCCGGAGCCGATGACCAGGATCTTCTGGATGTCATTTCTGCGTGGCATTTTTTCGACTTGTCCTAGTAGCGGTGTTGCGTGTTTCGTTGGATCGTTTTTTGGAATTCGTTTTTGTTGGTGAAGACGGAGGAGCAATCGTCAGTGCAGGCGCCGGGGCCGGCGATGACGTAGAGCATTTTGCGGGATAGCTCGGCGGTTTCGATTCCTACGATGACTTCGCGGTCCAGGGGCGAGTAGTGGGTGCGGTCAATGTGCAGTTGGAAGTGGCCGTAGATGTGGTCGAAGGCGAAACGGCCATCGCTGTCGGTGGTGGTTTTGTCGACGATCTTGTTGTCGCGCGAGAGGGTGACGGGGACGTTGGTGAGCGGTTTGCCTTCGGGGTTGACGAGGAGGCCGTGAAGGCGCCAGAGATGGATGGGCGCTGGGATTCGACTTTGGCCCAGGACGATGGTGGACCGGCGAGCAGGACGGCCGTCGCCAACATTGCGTTGCCCAAAAAACAGCGGAGCCAAAAGCCCCGCTGTCTGGAAAATCGATATCTCGCACTGGCGGTTTGGGTCATCCCCTCCACTCCTCCATCATGTGGCGAAAGTCGCGGAAGAGGTAGTGGGAGTCGTGCGGGCCTGGGGCGGCTTCCGGGTGGTACTGGACGCTGAAGAGCGGGAGGGTCTTGTGGCGCAGGCCTTCGAGCGTCTGGTCGTTGAGGTCGACGTGAGTGAGCTCGACCTCGTTGGCGTTCACGGAGTCGGGATCGACGGCGAAGTTGTGGTTGTGGGCCGTGATTTCGACCTTGCCGGTGGAGTTGTTGCGAACCGGATGGTTGCCGCCGTGATGGCCGAACTTGAGCTTGTAGGTTTTGCCGCCGAGGGCGAGGCCGCAGAGCTGGTGGCCAAGACAGATGCCGAAGACGGGCACGCGGCCCATCATGTCGCGGATGGCGCGGACGGCGTAGTCGACGGGCTCGGGGTCGCCGGGGCCGTTGGAGAGGAAGACTCCGTCGGGCTTGAGGGCGAGGACGTCGGCGGCGGTTGTCTGGGCGGGGACCACGGTGACGCGGCAGTTTTCGCGGGCGAGCATGCGCAGGATGTTCTGCTTGATGCCGAAGTCATAGGCGACGACGTGGAGCTTTTCCCATTCATGACGCAGTCTCATCGCGTCATGAGTGGGGCACGCGATTCCTGGAAGGAGAGGGTCGTTGGCTTGGAAGCGCGGGTCGGTCTCGTCGAAGTTATAGGGCGCCTTGGTAGAGACGACTTTGGCCAGGTCGGTGCCGTCCATCTTGCGGATGGCGCGGGCGCGGGCAACGAGGGCCTGCGGATCCGAAACATCGGTCGACATTACGCCACGCATCACGCCGTGAGTGCGAAGGTGGCGAACCAGGGCGCGGGTATCGATCTCGGCCAGGACGGGAACGGAGTAGCGCTCCATGTACTCGTCGGTGACCTGCTCGGAGCGCCAGTTGGAGCTGATGGCGGAGAACTCGCGGACGATGAGGCCTTCGATGTAGGGCCTGGCGGCCTCGTTATCGGCGTGGTTAGTGCCGTAGTTGCCGATCTGGGGATTGGTGAGGACGACGATCTGGCCGGAGTAGGAGGGGTCGGTGGCGATTTCCTGGTAACCGGTAAGGGAAGTATTAAAAACAACCTCGCCCTGGCAATCGCCGGGGTGGCCGTAGCTCTGGCCCTGAAAGATGCGCCCGTCTTCGAGCGCAAGGAGTGCCTTCATTGACGCTCCGAGGAGTGGATTCAATCGATTTTAGCAGGTTTCAGGGATGGGGCCGAGAGCCGGAATCTGGAAAACCGGGGTGGTAAATAAGCGGGTTGCCGGAAGTAGGGTGGTCAATTAGCCTAACCAATAAAGCTAAATCCCAATTTGCCACGGAAGCGGAATGGAAATCGGGAAGCAACTCTCGATATATGCCGGTATATTCTTGTGGCCATTCGGCTTAGTGTGCCAGACCCAGACCACGGTTCCATACCGGCTTTACGGCGGCGCCACCTACGTTTCTAATGCATTCAACGGGGTGCCGGGGGCGCGCTCCGCGCTTCTGGGATGGGAATCGTCGGCGGAGTTCCCCGCCTGGCGCAATGTGCGCTTGAAGATCAATGTTTCCGGAACCACGGGAGAGAGCGGAGGCGCCTCGCAGAGTTCGTATTTCGTTCTCGGGGGAGGCCAGTACGAGCATGCGCTGGGGAGGGAGCGATTCTTTGCGCACGCACTGGTGGGCGACATGGGAATTACGCGCAACTGGGGGCCGGAAAGCCATCCGGGTATGACGGCATCCTTTGCTGCGCTGCTCGGCGGCGGCGTGGATACTCCCGTGAGCAGCCATTTTGCATGGCGGGTGGAAGGCGACATGCAGCACACCAATCTCGATCTGGTTGAGCCCAACGAACATCAGCTTCCGTACGCGTCTTCCGGATTGCCCCGTTTCGCGGGCCGGATCTCAACGGGCGTGGTGTGGACGCCAGTTGTGAGGAGCGCGGTCCAGGAGACAAGTTCACACTCTGAGCCGCCCGAAACCGATGTGATTGCGGAGGATGAGAACTCGTTTGGCCATTGGCATATTTTTGCCTACACGTGGTGGAGTTTTCTGCATGTGGCGGGGGTGGAGTACGACCGGAATAGCTGGGGAACGTTCCTCAAGGCGCGGATGGATTATGTTGCGGAGATTCTTCCGGTGGTGATCCTGGAGCAGCCGAGCCAGGCCGACCAGTGGGGAGACCCCTTGACGAAAACGACGGGGCACACCACGAATCCGGGACTGGGGATTTCGCCGTTTGGAGTGCGATTCCTATGGCGGGACGGGAGCCGTGTGCAGCCGTACTTCATGGCCAAGGGGGGGATGATTGGCTATGCGAACAAAGCGCTTTCCCCCTATGCATCCTATGAGAATTTCAGTCTGCAGGAGTTGACGGGGGTGCAGATTCGGCTGACCGGCAAGTGGGAGATGCGGGCCGGAGTGAGCGATTTTCACTTTTCCAACGGATTCCTGGTGCCGAACAATCCGGGGATCGACGAGATGATGTGGGGGGTGGGGCTGGTCTACCGCTTGCACGGCCGTCGCAGCGGGAATTAGTCCGCCACGCCGGCCGGCGAATCGATGGTCGCGGCTGAGGAAGATGTGGACACACTCGACGAGAAGCAACGAAAAAGTGGCCTTGATCCGGCCAGAATCTCGTCCTGGAAGATTCAGCCGCGACGTTCTGCCGCGGCGGGCATCTAAATAAAGGGGTTGCGCACTCAGGGAGTGCCGTACCTAATCTTCTGAATCCATGGAGGATCATGCCGATACCGGTAAAGCCCTGTGAGGGCCGTTTCAGTGAGGAAGTCTTATCTTCTCTAGGTAATGACAGGGGTCGAAGCCAGTGGGCCGTTTATACCTGCGAGGTCTGCGGCGCGGCGGTCGGAGCAGTCCAGGACAAGGGCAAATGGCTTCCCGAACAACATTGGCCTTCCGTGAAATATCCTGCCCGCACAATCCGCGAAAAGAAGCACGAATATTCGAGGTTTTCCGGGGCGCCGGATTTGAGCGCCGAACCCACTTCGCGATAATCCCAGCGAGGGCTCGGTAAATCGGGATTGGCCACCCTGGCAGGCGGCTAATCCACCACGCCGGCGTCGCGTGTGGGCCAGTAGACGAAGACGGCTTTGCCGTAGATGAGGTCGCGATCGACGGGGCCGAACTCGCGGCTGTCGGATGAGATGGAGCGATGGTCGCCCATCATGAAGTACTCGTCCTCGGGAATCACCATCTCCGGCATGGACCGGGTGTCGCGGTACTTTTCAGGGACGTAGGGCTCGTGGAGGAGCTTGCCGTTGAGATAGACGCGGCCGTGGTCGATGCGGAGGCGGTCTCCGGGAATGGCGATGACGCGCTTGATGTAGCTCTTTTCGGGGTCGCGGGGATAATGGAAGACCACAACATCGTCCCGGTGGATGTCCTCAAAGTGATACACGAACTTGTTGATGAAGAGGCGATCGCTGTCCTCAAGGCGCGGCAGCATGCTGGTGCCTTCGACGCGAACCGGCTGGTAGAGGAACATGATGATCAGGATGGAGACGGCGACGGAGATGAGGACGTCGCGAATCCAGAGATAAACGCCGATGGCGATGCGCTCCGATGGCGCCGCCGGAGCAGGCGCGATATCGGGTTGAGGTTCCGGGGCCGGTGAGGTTGAGGAATTAGGATCGTCGGGGACCATGCGTCTCTATCTCCAGATTACTCGCATCCGAGGCTTCCCGGAGGACAGAGAATGCGGGCCCGGTTGGGTTTTTCCATGGGATGGGGCTGATTGGGCGCGGGAACCAGTGCGGCAGGCCCCTGCCCTGGCGTGGCGCCCAGGTTTCCTTCTTCAAGAACCAAAGGGCGCTGGAGGACCATCTCGACCTGAGTGCCGGAGGGGATGTTGACATCAGCGCCGCGGGTGAACAGGCTGACGAGGCCCGCTGCGGCAGCGCCTCCGGCGAGGCCGATGATACCGCCGGCCAGCGGATGTCCGCTGCCCAGTCCGGCGAGCGACCCAACCGTGCCGCCCGCGGGGATGCTGACTTCGGCCACTTTGCCCAAGTTGCGGGCCTTGTCGCTGTTCTGCTCGATGGTGCCTTCCTTGTCCACCTTCTGCTTGCTGGCGCCGGGCAAACTGTCTACCAAGCCGGGGATTTCTACCACGGATTCATTGGGAAAGATCATGGAGGTGAAGTGCATATCAAGCTGGGCGCGGCCCTTGACGTGGCCGGCGCGCTGCACGCGATCCACCACACCCTGCACGTAGACGCCGACGGGAATGAGGACGCGATTGCCTACTACTGTGGGGAAAATGGAGGTCAAGTAGACGCCGTCGCCTGGACGGGCGCTCCTTGTATCCACGGAGCTGGTTAACTGGAGCAGGACCTTGGTTCCGGCGGGAACGGTGAAAGTCCTGGGCGAGGGAGCGGATTGAGGAGGAGCAGCCGGCTGGGCGGATTGGGTTTGAGCGGACGGCGCTGTGACTGGCTGTGGCTGCGGCGCGGGAGTTTGCGCCCAAGCCTGGGAGGCCGCTGCTGCGACCGCGACAACCAACCATGGACGACATACCATTCCTGCCTCCGAGCCTCTCAATGCGATAGACGGCGAATGCAGTTCCAAGGATAGCCCGGTCAGGGAGCGAAGGGGCAAAATCCCGCCTACTTATCGCAGTTGGGGGCTAGGCAAAGGCGTTACGATGCTGTCACGATGACCGAGAAAGATGTTGTGCCTTCTTCCGCGCCCAATGCCGAGCCAAGGTCGCGATTTGCCAACGTTTATCGAGTCCTGGAAGAGGCCATCGAGGCGAAGGCCTTTCCCGGGTGCGCGTTCGGCGTGCTGGCGGAAGGACGTATTGTGCTGGAGGATGCGCTGGGGCGGTTCACGTTTGAAAAGGATTCGGCGGCGGTAATGCCGCAGACGGTGTTCGACGTGGCCAGCGTAACCAAGGTAGCGTCGACCACGGCCGCTGCCATGCTGCTCCATCAGCAGGGGCGGCTCGATTTGGAGACGCCTATTGCCGATCTGCTGCCCGGTTTTGTGGTAGGGCGCGCGCCAGGCACATTTGCGCGGCATGTAAAGCTGCGCCACCTGCTGGCCCACAACTCCGGCCTGCCCGGATACGTGGATTTTTTTCGCCAGCACAAAAGCGCTGCGGGTGTGCTGCGGGCCTGCCTGGAACTGCCGGTGGAAACGCCGCCGGGCTCGCGCGTGGAATACTCCGATCCGGGATTCATCCTGCTGGGCAAGGTGCTCGAGGTGATCGCGGGCGAGCCGCTTTCGGTCTGGGTGGAGCGCGAAGTTTTTGCGCCCCTGGGTATGAGCGCCAGCGTGTTCTGTCCACGCTCAGCAAGCCGCGCGCATATTCCTCCCACCGAGAACGACACCTGGTCTCGCCATCGCTTGATCCAGGGCGAGGTGCAGGATGAGAATGCATTTCTGATGAACGGCGCTGCAGGGCATGCGGGCCTGTTCACCAATGCGCACGATCTGCTGACGCTGGCGGGCGAGATGCTGGCTGCGGGCGGGCATTCGGCGGTTGGTGAAGATGCGCGGCTGTTTCATCCGGCGACCGTGGAGCTCTTCGCCGAACGCCAGGCGCCCGAGGGCAGCACGCGCGCTCTTGGCTGGGACACGCCGGGGGAGAATTCGTCGTCGGGCCGACATTTTTCGATGCGCTCCATCGGCCACCTGGGTTACAGCGGTTGCTCGTTGTGGATCGATCGCGAGGCGGGGATTGCGGTGGTGCTGCTGACGAACCGGACCTGGCCGGATCGCGCCAACCAGGCGGTACGGCAGGTGCGCCCGGAGTTCCACAACGCGGTTCGCGAAGCGCTTTGATTGCGGCAAGACGCGGCCGCGAACAAGTGTAAGCCGAAAGTGATATGTGGTTCGCCATCTTCCACATAGACGCAAGTTCTGTGGTCAATCGATTAAGTGGCTGCCGAGGAATCCGCGCTCAGTGCAAGGCATGGAACGCCAACAGAATTATTTTCCCCTTGCTTGAAGTTCCAGTTACAATCTAAATAAGGACATTTTTGATGTTAACCCCTTCCTCGACGCAAGAGAACGCCCCCGCGCCAATCCAAGAAGCCGCAAAGAAAGACCCGGCGTCCTTGCTTCAGAATCTCACCACAGAGAGCCAGAACGAAGCTTCCCAGGGATTTGACACCAAGTCCGCGGTCGAGATCGCTCGCATCATCAACCACGAAGACGCAAAGGTAGCGGCCGCGGTGAAGAAGGCGCTGCCGGAGATCGCGCAGGTGATCGACCAGGTGGCGCGCGCACTGCGCGACGGCGGACGATTGATTTACATCGGCGCAGGCTCCAGCGGACGGATCGCGGCGCTGGACGCTTCGGAATGTCCTCCGACGTACTCCACCGCGCCCGGCCAGGTGCAGTACATCATGGCGGGCGGACCCAAGGCGCTGGCTTCGGCCGTGGAAGTGAACGAGGACTCAGAAGAACTGGGCCAGCGCGACATTGCGCGGCGCCGGCCTACGCGCAAGGACGTGGTGGTTGGCGTGTCCGCCTCCGGCCGCACACCCTACGTGGTGGCCGCGACGGCTTATGCCCGCGCGCGCGGCGCGTTTACCGCGGCTGTGACCTGCAATCAGGGGACGCCGATCTCAGAAGCCGCAGAGATCGCCATCGTCGCCGAGGTTGGCGCGGAGGTAATTTCCGGCTCCACGCGCCTGAAGGCCGCCACAGCGCAGAAGATGATCCTGAACATGATCACTACGGGCGCGATGACGCGGCTCGGGTACGTGTACGAGAACCTGATGGTAAACGTGCACATGCAGAACTCGAAGCTGGTGGAGCGCGGCATTCGCATCCTGATGAAGGCGTGCGGCATTGACCGGCACACGGCCGTAGAGACCATCAAGAGCGCGGGACGCAGCGTGCCGGTGGCGCTGGTGATGTTGAAGGCGAAGGTGGACAAGCCTGAGGCAGTGCGGCGGTTGGCCAAGAGCGACGGAAATGTACGGCTGGCGATCGAAGATACCGTGCTCGAGCTTTGATGGATCCGGTTCAGGATTGCAGTATTCAGTCGAAAACCACTGTTTTATTCCCATAGCACAAAATCCGCCGTTGCAGGTGCCACCGCACCGCGCGCGCCAGAACGACCCGTTCGAGATCGCGTCCTCGTGCTACGAGGTCCGCGACCTGGTCGCGATGGGAAATCCGCTCCACATCCTGCTCGATAATCGGCCCATCATCCAGCTCCTCGGTAACGTAGTGGCTGGTGGCGCCGATCAGTTTCACGCCGCGTGCGTGCGCCGCATGGTATGGTTTGGCCCCGGTAAATGCCGGCAAGAAGGAATGGTGGACGTTGATGATGGCAGCGGGAAATCGCGCTACGAATTCCGGACTCAGAATCTGCATGTAGCGAGCCAGCACGACCAGCTCGATTCGGTGTTTTTCAAGCAGTTCCAGTTGGCGATTCTCCGCCTCTGGAGGCGTGGTTGCCGGCACATGCTCAAACGGCACGCCGTAAAAGGAAGCCATCCGCTCCACGTCGCGATGATTGGAGACGATCAACGGGATGTTGCAGCGCAATTCGCCCACGTGCCAGCGATGCAGAAGGTCGGCCATGCAGTGCAGGTGTTGCGAGCAGAACAGCGCCGCGCGCGCGCGCCGGGTGCTTGCGGTCAGCGACCAACGCATTTCCAGTTCCCGGGCCATGGGCGCAAAGGCACGTTCGAAGTGTTCCAGATCGAAACTTGCGCCGTTCCCGTTCAGAGACCACTCAACGCGCATGAAGAACAGGCCCAGCGCTTCATCGCGGTGCTGATCCGCGTGAAGGATGTTCGCGCCCTGCTCAAACAGCAGCCCCGAAACGCGCGCCACCAGCCCGCGCCGGTCGGGGCAATCGATTAACAGCACAGCCGTTTCCTGCATACAATAGAGACTAGCTGATTTGCTCCTGCCGGCCGTTTGGATTGAAAGACTCGCGAGCCCAAGCGTCCTGCTGCCCGGCCGGCAAGGATGCTAAGAGGACGCCTGCATGCCCAATCTCTCGATCATGAGTCACGGGTATTCGCGGACTCTCACACGCGGTTTGCTCATTCTCTGTGCAACGCTGCTGTCCTGCAGTTCCACGACTCTCACTTCGACAGGCGGCGTCACGATTGCAAGCGTGACGGATTTGGGAACGATCCCGCAGGATCCGCACATCCTGGGCCGCGACGGCGCCTACAGCGCCCTTTTTCAGAGCAAATCCGTTTGGATCTACGGGGACACGTTTCTGAGCCAGCCCAACGTGCAGGGATACACGCTGATCGGTGACTCATGGTCCTATGCGGGCGATCTGAGCGCAGCCAGCGGTATTACGGGCTTTCAGCAGCCACTGGACTCAGCGGGCGCACCGGCAATGCTGCTACCCCTCACCGCCGCCGAACAGACTTATAACCAGCAGCACAACGGCAACAATTGCCAGGTACAGCCGTGCGGCGCGCGATGGGCGCTGTGGCCGGCATCGATCATTACCAATCCTGCAACCGGCCAGGCCCTGATCTTCTATGGTGTCGTGAATGCGCGTCCGGGAAACTTCAACTTTCAGGGCTACGGATCGTCCGTGGCTACGTGGACAAGCCTCACCGCCAATCCGGTTCGCCCCGTACTTGCTTCGCCGATTGATCCCAACCATCCCGACTTGATCTGGGGCCAAAACGATCCGGGATTCGGTTCGGCGACGCTGATGACCGCAGGCATGCTGTACGTGTACGGCTGCGGCACACCGGCAAGCGGAACCGACAAGGGCTGCCGGCTTGCGCGGGTCAAACCCTCGCAAGCGCAGACTCCCCCCGCGTGGAGCTATTACGCCGGGAACGGCGCATGGTCCGGCAGCGTAGGCAATGCGGTATCGGTTTTTACCGCGGCCGACATTCTGAGCGTTGCCTGGAACAACCTTCTGCACCTCTATGTCGCCGTCTACAGCGTGCCGTTCTCAAACGATGTGCTGATTCGCACTGCGCCGCAACCGCAGGGACCGTGGTCCAATCCATCGTTTCTCTTTACGGCGATGGCGCCCGCATCAGGAAACGTCTACGATGCACATGCACACCCCGAGTACGATCTGAATGGCGGAGAGACATTTTTCATAACGTACTCGCGGTCGACCGGTGCGTTCACCAGCGAGGTGCGGCTGGACAAGGTGGTGGTAAAGCCGGCCGCTCAGTAATAGCGCGAGAGGCCAAGGAGCGCCCTCATCCGTTACACTTTCCCCGGCACCTTGAATAGCCGTGAGTTCTCTCGCCCAACTTGACCGAGACATCTACTGGATGCGGCGCGCGCTGGAACTGGCTCGGCGCGGGATCGGCGTGACTGCGCCCAATCCGGCGGTGGGCTGTGTGATTCTCGATTGCGCGGGCCAGGTGATCGGCGAAGGCTGGCACGAGTACGACCTGCTGGACCACGCCGAAGTCGTCGCGTTGCGCGAGGCTCGGCAGCATGCGGGAGATCGCTTGCGCGGCGGCACGGCTTACATCACCCTGGAGCCGTGCAATCATACCGGCCGCACCGGCCCGTGCACGGAGGCGCTGATCGGGGCAAGCCTGAGCCGTGTGGTTGTGGCCACCGGCGATCCCAACCCCACGGTTACCGGGCGTGGGATGCAGGCATTGAACGCAGCGGGGATTGAGACGGTGCTGGGGGTTTGCGAGGCCGAGGCCCGCCGGCTGAATGAATCCTTCGCCTGCTGGATCCAAACCGGACGCCCCTTTGTGCTGATGAAGGTGGCAATGACGCTGGATGGGCGCATTGCGCCGCCGCCCGGCTTCCACACCGCGCGAGAGCCGTATTGGATCACCAGCGAGGCTGCGCGCCGCGCCGTGCAGCCACTGCGCTGGCAGGCCGACGCAGTGCTGGTGGGTGTGGATACAGTGCTGGCCGACGACCCGCACCTGACCGATCGCAGCGGTCTGCGCAGGCGGCGCCCGCTCCTGCGCATCATCCTGGATTCCGCGCTACGGATGCCCCTCGATTGCAAGTTGGTGAGCACGGCGCAAGACGACGTGGTGGTCTACACCGTGTCCAAGGACGAGAATCGTGCTCGGGAACTGACCCAGCGCGGGGTGCGGGTTGAGGTACTGCCCGCGGAATCAGGCCGCGTGCCGCTGGCTGCGCTGCTGGAAAAGCTCGGCCGCGAGAAAGTCTGCGCTGTGCTCACCGAGACTGGCACGCGACTGAACACAGCCTTTCTGGCAGCCGGCCTGGTGGATCGGATTCATCTGTTCGTGAGCCCGCAGATCATGGGGTCGGATGCGGTGCCGGCATTCAAGGGATTGACCTCGGCGATCTCTATGAACGCGGTTGAAGTGGAGCGGTACGAGAACGACCTGGGGCTGACGTCGCTGCTGCGCGACCCCTGGGCACAAGCGTAAAGTTCCGGCCGAACGGCGGCAAAGATTCCGGTTCGCGCATCCGGCAAAACTTTGTTATGGTCAGTGAGGAACTAGAGATGAATCCTTCCCCAGGACTGCCGCGGCATGTGGAAACGTTGGCGAACCCGAATCCTGCTCTTTCTCGCCGTGCTCGGTCCCGGCATCATCACCGCCAACGTCGATAACGACTCCGGCGGCATCTTCACTTACAGCCAGGCAGGCGCACAGTACGGATACACGCTGCTGTGGACCATGATTCCGGTGACCATCGCCTTGATCGTGGTGCAGGAGATGTGCGCGCGGATGGGGGTGGTCACAGGCAAAGGCCTCAGCGACCTGATCCGCGAAGAGTTCGGGCTGCGGCTCACGGTGGTGCTGATGGTGCTGCTGGTGGTGGTGAATTACACCAACGTGGTGACGGAGTTTATCGGGATCGCCGGCTCGCTGCACCTGTTCCACGTCACCAAATTCATCTCCGTTCCGATTTGTGCGGCGCTGGTTTGGCTGCTGGTGGTGAAGGGCAGCTATAAAAGCACGGAAAAGATATTTCTTATCGCATCCTCTTTTTATCTTGCGTACATTTTGGCCGGGGTGATCGCGCAGCCAAACTGGCATGAGTCGCTGCTGGCCACGGTCCAGGTTCCTGCCAAATCGGTCTGGCGGGACAAGGCTTATCTCTACATGGTCCTCGGGGTTGTCGGCACCACTATCGCCCCATGGATGCAGTTCTACCTGCAATCGTCGGTCGTGGAAAAAGGGGTCGCGGTGAAGGATTACCGCGCTTCGCGTTTCGATGTGATTGTCGGTTGCATTTTCACGGATGTCGTTGCCTGGTTCATTGTGGTGGCTTGCGCGGCTACGCTATTCGTACACGGAATGGGGGCAATCCAGGTGGCGGCGGACGCCGCCGAAGCCATGCGTCCGCTGGCCGGGGATTATGCCTTCATCCTGTTCGCATTCGGACTGTTCAACGCGTCGCTGTTCGCTGCATCCATTCTGCCGCTATCGACGGCGTACACCGTCTGCGAAGGACTAGGCGTGGAGTCGGGAGTCGACAAGGGCTTCCGCGACGCGCCATTTTTTTATTGGCTCTACACACTGCTGATTGCAGGCGGCGCGGCGTCAGTGCTGGTACTGCCGGATGCGCAGCTCATCAATTTCGCCATCCTGTCGCAAGTGCTGAACGGAGTGTTGCTGCCGGTGGTCGTCATCCTGATGCTGCTGCTGATCAACCGCAGCGACCTGATGGGCACGTATCGCAACTCACGCCTGTGGAACGTGATCGCCTGGGGCACAAGCATTATCGTGATCGGCATGACCCTGGTGATGCTGTGGAGCCTGATCCCGGGACATTGATCTGTGGAACCGGCGTCATTTCGATTCGCAAGTGGAATTAGAGCAGCTTTCCTGACGCCAGATCCCGGATCAGCCCGCGGTCCGCAGGCAGGAAATCGAACCCAGGCAAATCCTCAAGGCGGGCCCAGCGAAACTGCGCATGAACCCGGCTCTCCATCTCGCCGGAAAAGTCGCGGACCGCGAAGAACTGCAGGTCCACCGCGCCGCCGTGCCGGTAATTGTGGCGGATGCGGGTAATCAGCGGGCCGATGGAGGCCTCGATTCCCAGTTCCTCACGCAGTTCGCGCTTGAGCGCCTGCTCCGGGCTTTCGCCGGGTTCGATCTTGCCTCCGGGGAATTCCCATTGCAGCCCCATCGGTTGATCCGGACCTCTCTGGCAAATCAGCACTTCGCCGCCGCGCACGATCAGGGCCGCGGCAACAAACCGAAGCGCGGGCGCGACCGGTTTGCCATTTCCGTCCTGAGGCAAATTATCCACGCTTCCAGTCTAATCGGAATCAAAGGAAAGGCGAAATTCGACCCGAAACTGGCCTATGGCCGACGCGCAAAAACCGCATCTCCCGGATTCAGGTGATATCGCTGATCATGGGGTGCGAACCTTGCGGCCGGAAGACAGACCAGCCGTGACGCGTTGCAGCTTGCAGCAAATCCGGCGAGGGGCTAATGGCGAAGGCGTGCGCTGCCATCTCCAGCATGGCAAGGTCGTGAATTGAATTGCCGAAAACGGCATCCGGCCTGGCCAATCCCACCCGCCTGAGCGAAGCAGCCTTGCCCTCGTCCGTAGGTACGTCCACAAGTTCGCTTGTAATGATGCCGTCGGCCACCGCGACCTCTGCCGCCAGCACACGTTGCGGTGAAATGCCGAACTCGCGGATGCCTTCCAGCACGATCCATTTGTTGGTTGAGCTCACGGCCCACAGCTCCGTACCCAGACCGCGCAGATCTTCGATCAGCGCCCTCATTTCCTCGAAAATGTGCGGCCGCACCCATCTCACAAAGTACCGCGCCGCCGCACAGCGAAGTTCTTCCTCGCGAAGCCCGGCATAGATCTGCACCATTTCGCCGCAGATCTGCACCTCGCTCACCTGTCCGGCGCGATATGCCCGATGCCGCATGTCAATCCAGTCGCACGTCGAGCGCGAGACGATTCCCTGCTCCAGCGACCAGTTCATGAAACCAACACCGGCATCGCCGTCCCACAAGGTGCCGTCGCAATCGAACACGGCCACTTTCGGCTTGAGATGCACCACCCTGGCGCGCAACTCGGCGGCCGTCAGTCCTCTTGTTTTCTTCTGGGATGTCGCCAAGTGTCCAATTCCTCTTGAATGATCTCTACCCTTCCATTTTCATGCATTCCCGCCAGCTTGCACGTAAAAGGACATTGAATGGATGCAAGGCGTCAACAGTCCGTTTTTCGAATCCGCGGAGCTATTTGCATCTAGTGGCAAATCCTGCTATACCGGTTCCTTTGTTCCAGAAAGGATGTCAATGTCAAAGGGAATCATCTTCGGTCTGTTCTCATGCGCCGTTCTAATCGCGGCCCCTCTCGGTGCCTTCAGCCAGTTTGCTCCAGCACCGGTCAGCGCATCCGCCATTCCGCAGGACCATCTCATCCAGGCTGCGGAGCTTGTGCGTGTGCTCGGTACAGGCAAGCAACAGCCGCTCATTCTTCAGGTTGGATCGCGCATTTTTTTCGCCGAGGCGCACATCAAAGGCTCGCACTACGCAGGCGCGGGATCGCAACCGGCTGGCCTCCAAATGCTGGAAAGCACGGTTGCGGAACAACCCAAGGACCGCTTCATTGTGCTCTACTGCGGCTGCTGCCCATGGAACCACTGTCCTAACGTCGGCCCCGCTTTTGAGCGCTTGGGTGACCTTGGCTATTCGCGCGTGAAGGTCCTTTATCTGCCCAACAACCTCGGTGACGACTGGGTTGCCAAGGGGTATCCAACCGATCGCAGTCAGTGAATATTTTCATGAACCGAATCCGAATGTTTGCCACGCACACGGGAGCGTTAGTCGCTTCCGTGCTGTTGGCCTGCTGCGCGTCCTACGCCGCGCCGCCGCCCTCCTCAATGTTGCACAAGCCCGCTCCCGAGTTCGCGCGGAACGACATCCACGGCCAACGGGTCGATCTTGCGTCCTATCACGGGCGCGTGGTGCTGCTCACTTTCTGGGCCACATGGTGTGCGCCGTGCCAGGTCGAAATGCCTCATTTTATCCGCTGGCAGCAGGAACTTGGTCCGCGGGGCTTCCAGGTCGTCGCCATTTCCATGGACGATGACGCCGCGCCGGTTCTTAACCTGACCCGAAAGCGCAATGTTAACTATCCCGTGATTATGGGCGACGAGCAGCTTGCGGGTTTATATGGAGAAGTTCTTGGCCTGCCTGTCACCTTCCTGATTGATCGACGCGGCAAGATCGCCGCTATCTTCAAGGGTGAATCCAATCTCGGCGCCATGAAAGCGCGGATCGTCAAGCTCGTCGATCGAGATCGGGGATTCGCGTTCCGCCTTGGAACGCAACCCCGGTGACTCGATTTCTATTGTTCTCCTTGATTCCGTGATGAACCAGGTTCGCTGCGACCGTCCATTACCGCCGTGCTCAGCGCACCACGCCGATAATCGAGCTTGTGAGCGCAAGCGCAAACTCCGTTCTTCTCCGCAATTATCAGACCTATCTGCGCGTGGAAAAGGGCCTGCGTCCGCTCACCTGTGAAGCCTACCATGGCGATCTCCGCAGCTTTGCCGAATTCCTGGAGATGCGCGATGGGATCCTGATGGGCGGGGCACAGGAAGATGTCTCGGCGTTTCTCGAACATCTTCGTGCTCACGGCATCGATTCCCGCTCCGCTGCGCGGAAGCTGAGCTGCCTGCGGGGATTCTATAAATGGCTGCTGCTCGATCGTCGCATTCATTACGATCCTACGGTTAACATCGATTCTCCCAAATCCTGGAAGGTTCTACCCAAGTCTCTGGCGGAGTCGGAGGTAGTGGAAATCCTGGAACGCGCGCTCCTTGCCGCGTCGCATCCGCAGGCAAAGGCGACCGCGTTACGCGACCGTGCCATCCTCGAGTTGCTTTACGCCGGCGGACTGCGCGTCTCGGAGGCTGTTTCCCTTTCCACCAGCGACCTGGCTCTCGATGCCGGGCGCGTTCTTGTGCGCGGAAAAGGCGACAAGGAACGGATCGTCCCACTAGGCCGATCGGCCGTCGAAGCGCTCGAAGTTTACCTCGCCGAAGGCCGTCCGCATCTGGCTCGCGTGCGCAAGGTGCGAGCCCGAAATGACGCGGCTCGCCTTTTCCTCTCGCTTCGCGGCATGCCGCTGACGCGCAACTGGGTTTGGCGCTTGGTGAAGACGGAGGGCGACGGCGCCAGCCCACACATGCTGCGCCACAGTTGCGCCACGCACATGGTGGAACACGGTGCCGACCTGCGCAGCGTGCAGTTGCTGCTAGGCCACGCAGATATTTCCACCACGCAGGTCTATACGCACCTTGCGCTAGGCCGGTTGAAGGCAGTGCACCGCATGCATCATCCCCGCGGGCGCCGCATTGGGCCTGAGTTCAACGGAAGCAACAATGGTACGTCGGGAGAAGCCGCATGAACGCGACCGCAGCTACGGTTCATGGCCACGGGGGCGCCGCGCCGGACGAAACGCTACACCGAATGGTGCCGCTTGCCGACCTTGTTCACGCCTATCTGCGCGTCCTCGCTGCGGAGCGCGGCTCGTCGCCGCACACGATTCGAGCCTACAACCGCGAGCTGATGGCCTTCGCCGCCTGGATCGTGAAGGAGTTCGGAGAGCAGCACACGCCCGAGTCCATTGAGCACACGCACATCCGCGCCTGGCTTTCCACGCTTTATGATCGCGGTCTATCAAAAGCCTCTGCTGCACGCGCGCTGGCCTCTGTCCGCAGCTGGTTCAAGTGGCTAGCCCGCTCCGGCCATGTGAAGCAAAACGTCGCCGCGCTTGTGGCCACCCCACGGTTGCCCAAGCATTTGCCTCGCGTCCCCTCAATCGAGCAGATGAATCGCGTGGTTGATAGCGTAGCAGACGACGCGGCGAGCTGGCCCACCCGCGACCGCGCAATCCTTGAGCTGCTCTATGGCTGCGGCATGCGCAACGCCGAGCTCACCGGCTTGAATCTCGATGACATTCATTGGGCTAACGAGGCGATTCTTGTCCGCGGCAAAGGTCAGAAGCAGCGTTATGTGCCGTTGGGCGATTCTGCGGCCCAGGGTCTTCGCGCTTACCTGGCCGAGCGCTCAGCGCGAATGGCTGCGGCAGAGCCATCTTTCGCGTCCAGCGCGCTCTTCGTTAATCTTTACCTGCGTGGACTCAAACGGCCCGGCGGCGACGCACGCCTCACCACTCGCAGCGTCGCCCGGATTGTCAAGCGCGTCGCCATCTTGCGCGGCCTCTCCGCCGACGTTCACCCGCACACTCTGCGCCACGCCTTCGGCACTCACTTGCTGGAAGAGGGCGCCGACCTCCGCGCCATTCAGGAGCTCCTCGGCCATGAACGTCTCTCCACCACGCAGCGTTACACCCAGCTCACTACAGCGCAGCTCACCCAGGTCTACGACCGTACCCATCCGCGCGCAAAATAGAACTGCGCCAGGACGCCGCACTCAGGTGTTTAGTCCGTTCGCGTCCCTCCTTAACAGACCTCGCCCGCGCAAGTAATTTTGCATATCCGCCACGGGATCCGTAAAGGCGCTGCTGCCGATCTTATAGGTTGCCAACTGGATCAGCGTAGGTCCGCGATCCAGCCGAGCGCGCTCGATTGCCTCGTGTGCCACGCGGTAAGCCGCCACCACATCATGACCATCCACGGTGATGCAGGGCAATTCCTCTCCAGGACGTAGGTTTCCATTTGTCCCGCGCGCGAGTTTCCGGCGGCCTTCGCCTGCTTCGCACACAAAGACCACAGGCAGCGCGCGCGCGCGTATCTCCTCCAGCGCATCTTCCCATTCGGCGCCCGGATCGCCAGTCCACGTCACCACCGCCCGACGATTTTTCGTCGCTTTGTTCCTTCTTGCCGCGCCGAGCAAGTCGCGCATTTGCGCGGCAGCCGACTCAATTACAGTGTCCGCGGCCTTCAGATCGAACCGTACGGCGATCCTGGCGGCGGCATAGCGTTCGATTCCCTTCTCTTCGCGCTCCCTCCGATCGACGGCCTTTAACAGCCGGCGATGAAGGGCCAGCAGCTTCACGTCCGAGATCAGCCACTCCTTCTTCGGCGCACCTGCACCTGCGCGCACTTCGCTCTTGTCTCGCCTCATTCGCCCGTGCCCTCAACCTTGCCGCCGGCCCACTTGGTCCCTTGTTCCTTTGGTCCCTGTCCCTCTACGTCGAATAATCCGCATTGATGTGGACGTATTCCGCCGTCAGATCCGTAGTCCAGAACACGCTCTTCCCTTTTCCCTGGTGCAGGTTTATCTCGATCGCGTATTCCTCCTGCTTCAGGTACTCGTGAGCGGCTGCCTCATCGAACTCCGTCGCCCGCCCGCCATTGCGGCAAATTTGCAATTCGCCGAAACGGATGTCGATGCGCTCCGGATCGATCTGTGCACCGGAATAGCCGATTGCCGCCACCAGCCGTCCCCAATTCGGATCGCATCCCGCCCATGCAGTCTTCACCAGCGGCGAGTGCGCAATCGCCTTCGCCACCTTGAGCGCGTCCGAATCCGACGTTGCGCCGGCAATCCGCAGTTCCACCACGTGGGTGATGCCCTCGCCATCGCCCACCACCTGCTGCGCCAGCGAAATGCAAACCTGCTGCAGCGCCGCGGCAAAGTCCGCATGTTGTGGCTCGATCTTGACTCCGCTCGCTCCCGACGCCAGCAGCAACACCGTATCGTTGGTTGAAGTGTCGCCGTCCACTGAGATGCAATTGAAGCTTACCCCGATGGCATCATTCAGGTAGTCCTGAAGCACCGTCGGCTCGACCTCGGCGTCGGTCAGCACGTACGCCAGCATGGTGGCGTGGGGCACCAGCTGGGGATGAATCATACCCGAGCCCTTGCAAAATGCCGCGATCCGTACCTCTCCGCAGTCCCCGTCGAACCGGGCAAAAGCAGTCTTTTCCACCGTGTCGGTGGTCAGGATCGCCTGCGCCGCCGCGAGAAAATGATCCGATTCGTCGCCCAGCGCAGCTTTGGCCGCCGGCAGCGCCGCAATCACCTTCTCGGCTGGCAACGGAACGCCGATGATTCCTGTGGACGACGGAAAGACCTCCTCCGTCCTGCACGCGAAGGCCTGGGCCGCGGCTACGCAAGTGGCTCGCGCCGCATCCAGCCCGGCCTGACCCACTGCGCAATTCGCATTGCCGGCATTAATGGCCACCACGCGAACTTTTCCGCCCGTAGCGCGCAGGTGTTCCTTGTCAATCTGGAGCGGCGCCGCGCTCACCTTGTTTGCTGTGAACGCCGCCGCGGCGCTTGCCGGAGCATCGGCCACAATCAACGCAAAATCTGCGCGACCGCTGGCCTTCAGACCAGCCTTCGTTGCACCAAACCGAAACCCCTTCGGGATCAAGAAACGGGAAACATCACTCATCCTGTTGTCTTCTTTGCTGAACTCCGGCTGCAGGCTGCCGTTGGCCGGAGCGGAATGACGCCAACAATTTAATCTAGCAAATTGGAGGGCACATGCCGGAGAACGCCGCGCCTGCTGATGGGACCCACGAATTCCTCGAAATGCGCAACGTCAACGTTGCCCGCGGCGACCGCCTGGTTCTCCATGACGTGAATCTTTCCATCCGCACCGGCGAGCACGTCGCCATCCTCGGGCCCAACGGATGCGGCAAGTCGACCCTCATCCTCACCATGAGCTGCCAGCTTTACCCCATTGTCCGGCCGGGCATGTCGGTGCGCATCTTCGGCCGCGACCGCTGGGACCTGGCGCAGCTTCGCCGTCACTTCGGCGTGGTGGCGGCCGGCACCCGCGGTCTGGACCTGCCCGGGGAGCGCACCGCCGTAACCACCGGCCGCGATGCCGTGATCGCCGGCTTTTTCTCCGCCTCCACCCTCTGGCCCAATCTCCACGTCACCGATGAGATGCGCGAGCAGGCCGACGAAGCCCTCGATCGCATGGAAGCCGCCCACCTCGCCGATCAACTGGTGGGGGAGATGTCGGCGGGAGAAAAGCGCCGCATCCTGATCGCTCGCGCGCTTGTCCACCGTCCGCGGCAACTTCTCCTCGATGAGCCATCCAACGCCCTCGACCTGGCCGCACAGCGCGACCTGCGCGAAACCCTCCGCCGCCTCGTGGCTGAAGGTACCGGCCTTGTCCTCGTCACCCATCACCTCGGCGATATCTTGCCCGAAATCGAGCGCATCATCCTGATGCAAGACGGCCGAATCGTCGCCGACGGCGCCGCGCCGATCTCCTCACAGAGTCCCGCCTCACCCAACTATTCAATGCCCAGGTCCGCATCGGCCGCGATGACGAGTGGCTCCATAGCTGGTGAGTTTAGCGCTCGGCAGTCATGTTTTTCGTGGAATTCCGGCCGCTTGGTCCCGGACTCTTACTCGCGCCGCTTCCTGGCCCCGAGTTCCTGCGTTTCGAACGATTTATTGGCCAAGTGCGTCCATCCGTTATAGGATTTCTGCGGGTGGTTGCCGGTGGCTCCGCCGAATGAGGGCTTTCAACGTTATGATTTGCACGAGAGTTTTGATGACGGGGAAAAGCGAGCTAGCCGCGCTACCGTCAACGGCTTTACCTTGATGGAACTTCTGATCGTGATGGCGGTCATCGCGATTCTTATGCTCATTGCCATTCCCACCATGGGAAACATGACTCGCTACGCCAACGAGGTATCCGCGCAACAGTCGGTTCGGGCCATCAACATGGCGCAGAGCCAGTACAACACAATGTATCCCTCCAACGGCTACGCGTGCGCGCTGACCGCGCTGGGAGGCGATTCGCATTCCGGTCCGCCGTCGGCGACAAATGCCGAGGTGCTGCAGACAGGACCTGGCGACTGGAATCAAGTCGGGCTACCAGTTCTCGATCAGCAATTGCACCAAGAACACTGCGTCAGGGAGCGACCGAGTGACGGGCTATCAATCCTGGCGCAGCCCCTGACCGTGGGCAAATCAGGAAATCGCACGTTCTGCAGCGATGAGTCGGGCCAGATCAAGTTCGATCCCACCGGCGGCACCAATTGCACGCAGAACCTGGGACAATGATGCCGGGGTTCTTGCGGGCCGGCGCGCGGCTGGCGATGCTGGCAAATATCCCGGTTCTTTCCGGACACGCTCTTCCATCCCAGGTCTCAGAGTCGAGACCTGGGGCACCCAAGTCTGAAGCCCCGGTGTCCCAGCGTGCATGAGCTTGCCCAGCTCGTGGATCGGCACTACAACCGTCTCCATTCGTTGAAGGCTGAATTCACCGAGAGCTATGCAGGAATGGGCATGTAGCGGTACGAAGGCGGCATGCTGCCCTTTGAAAAGCCCGGCCGCATGCGCTGGGATTACTCGTCACCTCAGGGCAAGGT
>CAWKOB010000004.1:0-130855 GCA_963851135.1 uncultured Acidobacteriota bacterium
GGCCGCGGAGCAGCGAGCCGAGCTCGCGGTAGTGGTCCTTCTCGTCCTCAATCACGTGGTCGAGGATGGCGATAGAGCCCTCGTCGCCCAGAGCTTTGAGCTGTTCGCCGTAGCGCGCGATGTGCCGGCTCTCCTCGATTTCAAGCCGCCGCAGGGCCATGCGGATGCCGCCCGCGCGGTTGGCCAGCGAATCAGCCTCGCCGCCCTCTTTGCCGCTATAGACTGGCTCGCTTCCGCCCAGCTCGACGATGCGTCCGCGCCAAAGCTCGGCGTGCTCCAGTTCAGCCGCCGCCAAATGCCGCAGTACGCCGGCGCGCACGGGATCGGTGTCGCGATCCGCCAGTGCCCTGTAGGTGTGGTAGCCCTCCATCTCGGCCTGCCAACTGTCTTCCAGCGCCTCCAGGACTTTCTTCAAGCGGAATCCGCTCACTGTCTCCTTTATTGACGCCATCTCTCCGGTGCTCCTTGCTGAAAGTTGAGGATAGCCGAAATCGCTCCTGGATTGCTCATCCGTTTTCAAGACCGGCACACTCGGGCCTTCCCTTGCCCGCGGTTTCCCGTATAGTGTTGTGTGCAGCCAAAGGACCGGAATTGCCCAGCCTGTGCCCGCGCAGGCCCATGGGGAAGAATGGCCTGGCAACCCGCAAACTGCACCCCGCTCAAATCCGGGCGGATTCTTTTTGGAAACGAGGGAAACGACCTCCCATGGCTTCGCAATCGACTAAACCTACCGGGGCGTCCAGCGCGCCCAGCTATATCGGACCATTCCTAGCGGTCATTACCCTGTACTTCATCTTCGGGTTCGTGACCAACCTGAACATGGGCCTGGTGCCGTATCTGAAGCAGATCTTCCAGGTTCACAACTTCCAGAACTGGCAGGCGCAGCTGGCCAACGGCGCGTTCTTCACCGCCTACTTCGTCTGCTCCACCCCCAGCGCCAAGCTCATTGAGGCCATCGGCTACAAGCGCACCATGGTGGTGTCGCTGTTCATCCAGGTCATCGGCGCTCTCATCTTCCTGCCCGCCGCGTCCATGGTCTCGTTCCCGCTCTTCCTTTTGGCGATCTTCGTAGTGGGCGCGGGCGTGACGGCATTGCAGACCGCGGCCAACCCCTACATTGCCATTCTCGGTCCCGAGAGCTCCGCCCCAGTGCGGCTCACTTTCGCCCAGGCGCTGAACTCAGCCGGCGGCACCATCGCGCCGTGGATCGCGGGCGCGTTCATCATCACTTCCCAGGTGTTGCCCCCGGATGTGGTGGCGCACAAGTCGCCGGCCGATCAACACCTGTATCAAGTCAACATCGCGCACACCGTGCAAACTCCATACATCATCATCGCCATCGGCTTGGCGGTGATGGGCATTGCCATCGCGTTGACCCACCTGCCGCACATCACCGGATCGCACGAATCCGAGGCAACCGGAGGGACCGGCACAGCGATGAGGCGCAGCATCTGGAGCTACCGGCACACGGTGCTCGCGTCCCTCGGCATTTTCCTCTACGTGGGAACGGAGGTGGGCCTGGCCACGCAGATGGTGCTCTACTTCAGCGATTCCGCGCACCATGGCCTGGCCGCCCTCACCACCGCAAACGCGCAGAAACTCGTCGCATACTACTGGGGAGGCGCGCTCATCGGCCGCCTGCTGGGCTCGTGGACGCTGACCAAGATCAAGGCTGGCAAGCTGGTGGGTGCCTTCGGCCTGATCGCAGCTGCGCTGGTCGTGGTTTCCATCATGAGCACCGGCCAGGTCGCCATCTGGTCGCTGATCCTCGCGGGCTTCTTCAACTCCATCATGTTCCCCAACATCTTTGCGCTGGGTATTGCGGGCCTGGGAACCATGACCAGCAAAGGCTCGGGACTGATCATGACCGCGGTGTGGGGTGGCGCGCTGATCCCGGTATTCATCGGCTGGATTTCGGATCACTCGACCTATGCGCTTTCGCTGCTGGTTCCGGTGGTCTGCTACCTCTACATCGCCTTCTTCGGCTTTGTGGGGCACAAGCCGGCGCGCGCGCTCCCGCCGCCGGTGCTGGCCCCGTAGGCGTGCCATCCCTCTTCACCGCCTGCGGGCGATGAAGGTCCAAGCCCGCGCGGATCGCACAGGCGCGGGATGGATCGAGCACTAAAACTGAAGGCCCTCCGGATTCATCTGGAGGGCCTTCGCATCTTCGGCGCGCAAACGAACGGAATTCCGATACCTTCGCGCATCCCTAGCTTGTGAACGGCGACGGCTCAACTCCCGGCACGGCGCTCTCCGGCGCCATGGGCATGTTCTTCACCCGAACGCCAGTGGCGGCGAAGATCGCATTCCCCACCGCAGGCGCCAGCGCGATCAGCCCGATCTCGCCCGCCCCCGCCGACGGCAGATCTTTGCGATCGATCAGCACCACCTCCACCGGTGGCGCATCCTTGAACCGCGGCACCCGATATTCCGTGAAGCTCGCGTTCTGGAGCCGCCCATTGCCGAACAGAATCGCCTCAAACAGCGCACCGCCCAGCGCCATCACCGTCGCGCCCATCTGCTGGTTGCGCAGCCCGTCGGGATTCACCACTGCTCCCGATTCCCACGCCACAACAACGCGCCGCACCCGCACTCTCTTTCTTGCGTCTATCTCCACTTCCGCGCAGCTGGCCACGTAGCCGTTCTTATCCGTGCCGCACGCGATCCCGTATCCGCGTTCCGCTGTCGACTTCGCCTGCGCCCAGCCGAACTTCTCCGCCGCTGCCTGCAGCACCGCGCGCAGCCGATCGTTCTTCAGGTTCTTCAGCCGGAACTCCAGCGGCTCCATCCCCACCGCGTGAGCCACCATGTCCATCTGCGATTCGCGCGCAAAATTGTTCGCCGTCGCCGCCAGCGCCCGGTACGATCCCTGCCGCAGAGGCGTCTGCGCCGGATGATACTCGGCCAAATGGTTCACCACGTCGTAAGGCGTCTCAATCGCCGAAGGCCCCGAGTTGTAGTTATGTTGCTCCCAGGCCACGAGCGTGCCATCCTTCCGCGCTCCAGCCTTGATCTCGATCAGCCCCGCGGGCCGCGAGTACGCCCACGTAAACTCATCCTCGCGCGTCCACACCACCTTCACCGGCGCGCCCGCAGCCTTGGCCAGCCGCGCGGCCTCCATCGCCGCCTCACCCGTATGCTTGCCGCCGTAGCCGCTGCCCATGTCCGGTTGGATCACCCGCACCTTTTCCGCCGGCAGCTCGAACGCCTGCATCAGCTCGCCCTGCACTCCGAACGGCCGCTGCGTCCCCGTCCATACCGTCACCTTGCCGTTCTCCCACTCCGCCACCGCCGCCCTCGGCTCCAGCGGCGCATGCGCAATGTACTGCACCGTGTAGCCCGCCTCCTGCTTCACGTCCGCGCCGGCCAGCGCCTGCTCCACTTGTCCTGTCTGCTGCTGCGGCCGTCCTCCAAATCCGCGCTCCGTCTCCGGATGGCTCTTGAGATACGCGAACAATCCATCATTCCCCTGCTGCGCCGGCACATCCCATTTCGCCTGGATCGCCTCAACCGCCTTGCGCGCGGTGTACGTATCGGGCGCGACCACGCCAATAAACTCGCCGTCGCGCACCACCTTCACGCCCGCCATCTTCTCCGCGGCGCTCGTGTCCACGCTGACCAGCTTCGCGTTGAACCCCGCCGCCCTTACCGCCGCGCCGTACATCATCCCCGGCCGCGCAATGTCAGACGGATACTTGTGCTTCCCGGTCACAAAATCCCGCCCGCCCACCTTGTGGATCGGCGTTCCCGCAATTTTCCACTCCGTCGCCGGCGTGAGCGCCGGATCGCCCTCCACCACTTTCACCAGCTTCTCTCCGCGCGTCAGCTCTCCATACGCAATCGACCGTCCTCCACTCGCCTCCATCACTTTGCCGTTTTCGGCCGTCAGCAGCGACCCATCCACCTGCCACTGCGCAGCAGCCATTTCGATCAACATCTGCCGCGCCGCCACCGCCATGTTCCGCAGTCGCGGAGCCATCGTCGGTGTGGTCATGCTTCCAAACGTCCCCATGTCCCACGGCACCAGGTCGGTGTCGCCCATGATCATCGTGACGGAATCGAACGGCGTGCGCAGTTCTTCTGCCACCGCCTGCGCCAGCGAGGTGCGAATGTTCTGTCCCACTTCCACCTTGCCCGTGAACACCTTCACTTCGCCTTCGGCGCCAATGTGAATCCACGCATTCAAATCCTTCGGCAGAGGATGTCCGCCCCAGCCGCCTCCGCGCCCCGACTCCTGCGCCCAGGCATCGCGCGAAGCCATCGCCACCAGCAGTCCCGCGCCAAGTCCTTTAAGAAAGTCGCGCCGGTCGAGATCCAGGGCTCCGCATTCCATTCCGCTCGGCCGCGCCGTCTCCTGGAAGCCCTCGGTCCACACATTCATGTTCGCGTAAGGAGAGTTCATCGCCCGCCCCCGTTCGCAGATAGCTGCGACGCCATCCGCACCGCCGCCACAATCCGCGGATACGTCCCGCAGCGGCAGACATTGCTGTTCATCGCTTCCACAATCCGGTCCTCGCTGGGTGCGTTATCTTCCCTGAGCAGCGCCGTCGCCCGCATCACCATCCCCGACGTGCAGTACCCGCACTGCATCGCGTCCTCGCGCAGAAACGCCTCCTGCACCGGCGTTAGCTTCCCGTTCTGCTCCAGGCCCTCGATTGTAGTGATCTTCTCGCTCGCCGCGCGCGACACCGGCAGCAAGCACGAGTGCACCGCCCGCCCATCCAGCAGCACCGTGCATGCGCCGCACTGCCCTTCGCCGCAGCCGAACTTCGTCCCCGTCATGTCCAGCCGGTAGCGCAGTACGCTCAGCAACGGCTCATCCGGCGGCGCCGTCACCCGCATCTGCTTTCCATTGATGTTCAAAGTGTATTCGGCCATTTAGAACCTCCCGCGCCGCAACCGTTCCGGCGCTCAACACAGGCCATCGATCGGCTCCATGATAACTCCGGCGCGCATCGTCCCGCTCCGCGCACTCTGTAGCCCATTCATCCAAATCGCGTTAGGATTGTGCCCATGCCGCGCTCAAACTCATCCACGCGCCGCAACTTCCTCAAGCAATCCGTGCTGGCCTCGGCAACTCTCGCTCTGCCCCGTATCTCGTTCGCCGATGCACCCTCATTCACGCCGCAGTCTCCCGTCCGCGCCCGCGCTCCGTTGTTTCCCGGCGTCTTTACTCCGCTGCCCCTCGGCTCCATTAGCCCAACGGGATGGCTTCGCGCCCAGCTTCAAATCCAGGCCAACGGCTTAAGCGGCCACCTCGGCGAAACCTGGCCCGACGTCGGCCCCAACTCCGGCTGGCTCGGCGGTACCGGCGAATCCTGGGAACGCGGCCCCTACTACCTCGACGGCCTCATCCCGCTCGCCTGGCTCCTCGACGACGCGCGCCTCAAAACCATCGCCCAGCGCTTCCTCGACTGGACCCTCACCCACCAGCAGCCCAACGGCATGATCGGCCCCGCCTCCAACGACGATTGGTGGCCGCGCATCGTCATGCTCAAAGCGCTCACGCAGTATCACGAAGCCACGGCCGATCCGCGCGTGCCTGACTTAATGGCCCGCTACTTCCGCCATCAGCTCGACGCGCTCCCCCTCCGCCCGCTGCGCGACTGGGGCAAGTTCCGCTGGCAGGATGAAGCGCTTTCTGTCCTCTGGCTTTATAACCTCACTGGCGACGCATACCTCCTCGACCTCGCCCGCCTGCTCCACCAACAGGGCCACGATTGGGTCGCGCAATACGCAGATTTCCAGTTCACCCAGCCCATCACCGCCGAGTTCATCAAGCTGAATGAAGGCGGCGGCCTCAAGGATCTTGCGCTCTCAACCCACGGCGTCAACAATGGCCAGGCCATCAAGACCGGTCCCGTCTGGTCGCTCGTCTCCGGCTCCAAATCGGATCGCGACGCCGTGCTCAAAATGCTCGCCGAGCTTGACCGCTGGCACGGCCTGCCCAACGGCATGTTCTCCTGCGACGAGCACCTCGCCGGCCGCGACCCCTCGCACGGCTCCGAGCTCTGCACCGTCGTCGAGTCCATGTTCTCGCTCGAGCAATCGCTCGCCATCACCGGGCATCCGGCGCTAGCCGACCGCCTGGAAAAGCTGGCCTTCAACGCGCTCCCCGGCACATTCACTGACGATATGTGGGCCCACCAATACAACCAGGAGCCCAACCAGGTGGAGTGCAGCCTGCACCAGAAGCCCTGGGTCAGCGACGGCCCCGAATCCAACCTCTACGGCCTCGCCCCCAACTTCGGCTGCTGCACCGCCAACTTCAGTCAGGGCTGGCCCAAGTTCGCCGCCAGCCTCTTCCTGCTCTCTGGCTCGTCCGATGCCGACGCCGGCCTCGTCGCAGCTGCCTACGCGCCATGCGAACTCCGCACCGTCCTCCGCGGCGTCCCCGTTCAAATCATCGAAGAAACCGATTATCCCTTCCGCGGCGTCATCCGCTTCACCGTGAATCCGGCCACGCCACTCGATTTCCCGCTCTCCCTCCGCATCCCCGCATGGGCCGGCGAAGGCGCCACCATCACCGTCAACGGCAAGGAACACTGGATGGCCTCAAAGATCCTGCCATTGGACGTTGTAGAAACAATTGCTCCCAGGGATTTCACCCCAATCCAGCGCACGTGGCGCGCCGGCGACCGCGTCGAACTCACCCTGCCCATGCAGCCGCGCACCACCCGCTGGTTCAATAATTCCGTCGCCATCGAGCGCGGTCCGCTGGTCTTCAGCTACGCCATCGGCGAAGACTGGGTCAAGCTCCGCGACCAGGGAATGACCGCCGACTGGCAGGTCTTTCCTGAAACGCCATGGAATTACGCACTCGACCTCGATCCGGCTAATCCTGCCTCCTCCATCAAGGTCGACGAGACTCCGGGTGCCAAGGTCGCCAAGACTGTGGGTGCCCCATCCTTGGCGCAGTCTCATCGCGCTAAGGGTGGGATGGATGAATCCCGCGCAATCAATTCACCATTCTCCCGCCACAACCCTCCGGTCACGCTGGACGTCAAAGCTCGCAAGCTCCCCGCCTGGCAAGCCGATGACGGCGCCGCCAACCCGCTCCCCCAGAGCCCGGTCGCGTCCGATCAGCCGCTCGAATCCCTCACCCTCATCCCCTACGCCGCCGCAAAGCTCCGCATCTCGGCGTTCCCGCAAGCTAAGAGCTGACAGCTGACAGCTGAGGGCTGACGGCTAATGGCTGACGGCTAGCAGCTGAACGCTGCCCGTACCTCGGTCGCCATCGGCTTCGCTTCCCTGGCGGGTTACATTGGATTCATAGTGCCCGCTCCCCCGCAGCCGCTTCGCCGTCAATCCCCCCGCCGCCGCCGCCCCGCCCCTCATATCCGCCGATCTGCTCGCCGCCGAACCTCTTCGCGAGTCCGCCTCATCCTGGCCGGATCGGCGCTCATCGTCGCCTGCATCGCGTGGGCCGCGCTCGCCCGCGCGTACGCGCCCTCCGGCAATACCTCAGCGGATCGCTTTGACGCCATCATCGTGCTTGGCGGGGGAGTGAACCGCGACGGCAATCCCACGCCTGCTTCCCAGGCTCGCGTCACCGAGGCCGTCCACGAGTACGAGCGTGGCGTTGCACCGCGACTCATCCTCACCGGCTTCGATGACTTCAAAGGGCTGAACGAAGCGCGAACCATGGCGCGCGCGGCTCAGGCCCAGGGCATCCCCGCACAGAATCTCGTGGTCGAGCCCTTTGCCTCCAACACCATCCAGAACGCCTGCTTTTCCGCCCGCATCATGCAGCAGCATGGATGGCGCTCGGCTGAGGTGGTCACCAGCGCCGCCCATCTGCCCCGCGCAGAGTTGATTTTCTCCGCTGTTCCCATCCGGTGGCGCGGCCACGCGGCGCCCTCCATCGAGCCCCAATCGGCGTTTATGGCCGACACCAGAGCATCCAGCGAGGTGCTCCATACCGTCTACTACCTCGTCTTTTCCCGCTGGGCCGAGCGCTGCTCACCCTGAACCCGCCTTCCGCGTCCATCCCAAAGGTGTCATCTTCCGCTCCGGTCGCGTTTGTCCGCCCTCGGCACGGTCCTGTAATCTTGAAAACGATGCGTTTCCCAGCAAGTCTGTCTTTTTACCTCGCCGTTGCCGCCCTTCCGGTGTGCGCCGCCTCCGCGCTCTTTGCCCAGGAATCTTCCAGCCAAACCCAGCCGCAGACCATACCGGTGCAGCAGCCCGCGCCCGAGTATGTCCCCACCGACCCTCTGGCCGGAGTCCGTTACGACAATCGTTTCGACCTCGACGTCAGCCTCGCTTACGACCATATGAAGGCAGGCCCCAATCTCCTCCAGGGCTCCAACCTAGGCGGCCTTGACGTCTCCGGCTCCTACTGGTTCAGCAAACACTGGGGTGCGCAGGGCTCACTCCGCCCCTACGTCGGCACCTCCGGCGCCGCACCCAACACCTTTCTCGATCCCAACGGCACCCCGGACTCCATCCAGGGCCCTTCGTCGCTCAGTACTTCTTCGTCGCCGGCCCTGAGTTTCTCGGCCCTCATAACAAGCATGGCGACCTCATCGCCCATGTGCTGGTCGGCGGCGTCTACGGCGAATTCCAGCGCGATCTTCGCGGCCAGTCGCCCCAGCTCGTCGGGTTCTATAACGATCAGATCTCCCCCGCCGTCATCATGGGCGGCCACTTTGACCTCAACCGCTCCGCCCACTGGGTTCTTCGCCTCACCCCCGATGCCATCCTCACCGACTACAGCACCAACTACGGCGCCAAAGTCCGCCAGTTCGACATCAACGCCGCTTTCTCCGTCGGAATCGAATACAAGTTCAAGAAGAAGCGCTGACCCCTCGAAGTTTTCAGTTGTCAGTCGCCGATCGCCAGCAGTCCGGCTCTGCCCCTCGTCCCTTATCTCTGTTTTTCTTGTTCCCTGTTCCCTGATCCCTGTTCCCTGTCTCTTGTGCTATCCTTCGCCGTTCGGGGGTCTGCATGTGCCTGATTGCATGTGAACTCAAACCATTCCGGCGCCGCTCGATTCTTCTCCGCCGGTCTGTCATCCTATTAAGTAAAGGCAGGGCAGAATCGTGGATATGAGAGATACCCTTGCAGTGCTGCTTGCGGGTGGGGCCGGCGAACGCCTCTTCCCGCTGACCCGCGACCGCGCCAAGCCCGCCGTGCCCTTCGGCGGTCATTACCGCATTATCGATATCACCCTCTCCAACTGCATCAACTCCGGCCTGCGCAAAGTCTTCATCCTTACTCAATACAAGGCGCTTTCCCTCAACCGCCACGTCCGCGAGGGCTGGACCGGCGTCGTCGCTACCGAACTCGGCGAGTTCTTTGAGCTCCTTCCACCCATGCAGCGCACCGGCGCCAACTGGTACATGGGCACCGCCGATGCCGTCTACCAAAATATTTACTCCATCGGTTCCGAGCAGCCGAAGCACATGATCATCCTTCAGGGCGACCAGATTTACAAAATGAACTACGCGCGCATGATGGAGTACCACGTCGAGAAGAAGGCCGAGGTGACCCTGGCCACCATTCCCGTCTCGCCCGACGAGGTCAGCCGATTCGGCGTGGTAGAAGTCGGCAGCGACGGCGAGATCCTCGGGTTCCAGGAAAAACCCAAGACCACCACGGTCCGATCGCCGTTCAATCCCGACTCTGTCGACGTCAACATGGGCATCTACATCTTCAATACCGAAGTCCTGCTCAAGGCCCTGATCGCCGACGCCGAGGACCCTGAATCCAAGCACGACTTCGGCCACAACATCCTGCCCAACCTGCTCGGCAAAGGGCGCATGATGGCCTACAGCTTCGTGGATGAAAACAAGCAGCAGGCCCTCTACTGGCGCGACGTCGGCACCCTCGACGCCTACTACGACGCCAACCTGGACCTTTGCTCCGTGTCGCCCACGTTCAACCTCTACGACCGCGACTGGCCCATCCGCACCCGCGTGCGCCAATACCCGCCCGCCAAGTTCGTCTTCGGCGAGCCGGGCCGCACCGGCATGGCCGTCAACTCCGTAATCACCGCCGGCGTCATCATCTCCGGCGCCTCCGTCACCAACTCCGTCCTGTCGCAGGACGTCCGCGTCAATTCCTACACCGAGGTCGATTCCTCCATCGTCTTTTCCCACGTCAACATCGGCCGCCATTGCCGCATCAAGCGCGCCATCATCGACCGCGACGTTCACATCGCCGAAGGCACCGTCATCGGCTTCGACCAGGTCGAGGACAAGCGCCGCTACTTCGTCACGCCCACCGGCCTCACCATCGTCACCCGCGACGCCAGCCTGTTTGAGAACCCGGTCGACCCGGACTTCCTGAAGCGTTACTGATCGGTAAACTAACGACCACTGGCGCCTGCACCAGAATCAGTGCAAATAACATATCAACATATCATGATATGACGGTAGTGTCGCAAATTAGTTGTTATAACGATATTATCGTCGCATCATGATATGTTGATATGTTTTTGACCGGATAATCCTAACCGCACCGTCATGTTCTTTGTATTCTATTCTATTGAGAATGTCTGCTATTCTATTCTCGACGCGAGGATTCAATAAACGTGACCGCCAGCGACCAAGTCCGCCAGTTCGTCCATGATCGATACATAGTCCCGGCTCGCCGCAAGGGCGCTAAGACGGTTACCGTCCTCGCCGGCGAGGTTCACAAGGCCCTCAAACGGGACCCGAGAAGGATTCCCCAGGTTTGCTCCGCGCTCTCCACTCGAAAGTTCCTGCACAGCGCACATCTCGAACTGGTTTCCCGGCAGGGTCCGCCTTCCGGCCAGAGCCCGACGGTCAAATTCACCTACAAGATTCTCGACCCCGATCAAGCTCCCGCTTCTTCCTCTGCAGCCGGGTCCGCACAGGTACGGGACGGCGCCGGTCTTGAGTCGCTTTACGGAATCCTCGAAGAGGAATTCAAAGCCCTCGGAGGCGGTGAGGCATACTTGCGGGCAGAGCGGGACTCATGGGGACCGGATCCGTGGGACCGGCTTGAGATGGAGAAACGTGCCGCTGCTGAGGGCACGTAATGAGCCTCATCTATTGGGATTCCATGGTCTTTGTCTGTCTGCTGGAAAGGAACCCCACGTACTTCCCGTTGGTGAAGACGATCCATGAGGAAATGAGACGCCGGGGCGACACTCTTTGCACCAGCATATTCTCCGTCGGTGAAGTCCTTGTGGCGCCGCGCAAGCTCGGTTCGCAATCCGGCGCAGACAGAATTCTCAGTTTCTTCGCTGCCGGGACGCTTCGTCTGTTGCCCTACGATTTAGAGACCGCGAATCAGTTTGCATTGGTCCGCGCGTGGACCGGTGCGTCGCCGCCCGATGCCATCCATCTTGCGTCGGCCGCCCAAGCGCAAGTCGACCTCTTTCTGACCAATGATCGCAAGCTCCACTCCATGAGAATCCCTGGAATCGCCCATATCGCGGGACTGGATGCGAACCTCTTGAACGCAATCCAGCCATAGCAGGTCGACACCTGGCTCAGCTCTTGCGTCCTTTCACGGCTTCCTTGGCCTCGGCCGGGCCGCCGGCAGGCACTTCAGGGACATCCGCCTTGGCGGCGCCGATGTTCAGCTTCTTGCGCAGTTCGCCGTCAATATTGGCAAAGGTGTCGCGGTTGTCTTTGAGGAACTGGCGCGCATTTTCGCGGCCCTGGCCGATGCGCTCGCCACCGTAACTGTACCAGGCGCCGGACTTCTCCACGATGTTGTTGTTCACGGCCAGGTCGAGCACGTCGCCCTCGCGGCTGATGCCCTCCCCGTAGAGAATGTCGAACTCGGCTTCGCGGAAGGGCGCGGCCACCTTGTTCTTCACAATCTTGACCTTGGTGCGGTTGCCGATCACGCTGTCGCCATCCTTGATGGCGGCAATGCGGCGAATGTCGACGCGGACCGACGAATAAAACTTGAGCGCGCGGCCGCCGGTGGTGGTTTCGGGGTTGCCGAACATCACCCCGATCTTCTCGCGAATCTGGTTGATGAAAATCAACGCGGTGCGCGACTTCGAAACCGTGCCCGTGAGCTTGCGCAGGGCTTGCGACATGAGGCGCGCCTGCAGCCCCATGTGAGACTCGCCCATTTCGCCGTCAAGCTCGGCCTTGGGCACCAGCGCAGCCACGGAATCGACCACCAGCACGTCGATGGCGCCGGAGCGGACCAGCGCCTCGGTAATCTCCAGCGCCTGCTCGCCGGAGTCCGGCTGCGACACCAGCAGGTTGTCCACGTCCACGCCCAGCTTCTTGGCGTAGCCGGGATCGAGGGCGTGCTCGGCATCGACAAACGCGGCCAGCCCGCCTGCCTTTTGCGCCTCGGCAATCACCTGCAGGCAGATCGTCGTCTTGCCTGAGGATTCGGGACCGAAGACCTCGCTGACCCGGCCGCGGGGAATGCCACCCACGCCCAGCGCCGCGTCAAAGCTGATGCTGCCGGTGGAGATAACGGCGATAGGCAGCAGCGCCTCGCGCGAGCCGAGCCGTACAATCGACCCCTTTCCAAACTGTTTTTCGATCTGTGACAGGGCAAGTTCTACGGCTTTGGCGCGGTCGTCTGCAATGGCCATGAGAGCGGGTCTCCTTCTATACATTCCGCCGGCGACGCATCCAAATGGACGGGCGCGCAATCAAGCGCCCTTTCCGGCACCTTTTTCGGAATGCAGTTCGATGGGATTGTAGCAGGGGGAGAGAACAATAATCAGTAGAAAAAGCGAATATAAGGAGAAAATGATGCCGCCTACTGTGACGGCCAGCACGTCCAGTCGCATCCGGCGTTGCCATGCCGCAGTGTTTCCAGAAGAGAATCTCGTCTGCAACCGCGTAACCTGGGCCGGCTAAACCCCGTCAGATGCCCTGCGCTTGAGATTCGATCCACCCGATCGATCAATCGAATGGACCTCCGATCTCAAGAGAGCCACGTTTCCCTTCATGAGCCAAGAAGAAGCGCTAGTAGATATCCCTCAAATAACGTTTCTGCTTTTTCATCCCAGCCAGGAACTCGTTGGCGTAATCCGGACCCTTGCCGCTGTGGTCGGCAATCGCCTCCAGCATGGCCGCTTCCACGTCCGGAGCCATGCGTTTGGAGTCGCCGCAGACGTAGAAATACGCGCCAGCATCCAGCCAGCGCCATAATTCTTCCGCGTGCTCGCGGACGCGGTCCTGTACGTAAATCTTGTGCGCCTGGTCGCGGGAGAAGGCGGTGTCCAACCGCTCCAGCACGCCGGACTTTTGCCATGCCAGCATCTCGTCGCGGTAGAGAAAATCCTGCGACTCGCGCTGATCGCCGAAGAACAGCCACATGGGCCAGCGACCGCGTCCAGCCTGCTTGTGCTCAAGATAGGCACGGAAAGGCGCGAGGCCAGTGCCGGGACCGACCATGATGACCCGCGCGTCGGGGTCGTCGGGCAGCCGGAAGTTCTGGTTGGAATGGACGAAAATGGGCAGCATGCCGCCCGGAGGCGTGCGCTCGCCCACCTGGCCCGAACAAACCCCCAGGCGATCCCGTCCGTGGCTCTCATAGCGGACCACGCGAATGGAAAGATGAACGGTGTCGGGGTGCAGGGCCTGGCTGGACGAGATGGAATAGAGGCGCGGAGCCAGGCGGGGCAGGATTTTGAAGAGCTGCTGCGGATCTTCCAGCGTCGTTGGACAGTTTTCCAGCAGATCGATGAACTCGCGGCCCCAGAGAAAATTGTCGATCTTGTCCTTGGCGCCGGGCTGAAGCAGGTCGGCCAGGGCATCGCATTGGGATTCCGCGATCCACGCGCGCAGCGTGGAACCGCTCAGCTTGCCGATCATGAGCCAGGAGGTGAGAGCAGTGCGCACGTTGGTCGGCGACCCGTAAAAGTCCTTCACCGGCTCATCGCCGGAAAAGCACAGCCGTTGGAGAACCCGATCCACAGCCGAGACGGGATTGTGCGGCAGGATACCGGCCGAGTCGCCGGGCAGGTACTCGATCCCCGACGAGCCCAGATCCAGCTCGATGTGGCGGGTTTCCTTCTCCGATCCCTCGCCGGTGAGCAGGCGGTTGACCAGGACTGGCGAGTGAAACGGATTATTGCGAGTCCAGGCGCCATGACCGGGAGCCGGTTCCCCGGCGGCTTTGGCCGGGGCAATGGAGCGGCTTTCCTGAGTTTCCGCTGTCTCAGATTGCATTATGGTTCTCTTTTGTGGCGTCGTGCTGCCAGGGGAATCTTGCCATTCTCAAGTTTGACGATAGAAGGTTCAACGGCGTCATTACTGTGACTTAGATCACGAAATGGGCGACACGGATAGCCCCTGAAGTCAAGTTACTGTGTTTGGTATCACTTAGGCAACTGGCTCACGTCCCACCCTCCGCCCAACGCGCGGATCAGCTGCACTGAGGCCGCGAACTGCCGGGTCTCAAGGTCAGTCAGGGTCCGTTCATCGCTGATGAGTGCCGCCTCCGCTGTCAGCACCTCAAGGTAATTGGTAACTCCGCCCTTATAGCGCTGGTTGGAAAGGTCAAACGAGTGCTGCGCGGCAGCCACGGCGCGCTGTTCCACCGCGCTCTCCTGGTTCAGGATGCGCAGCTGGGCCATGTTGTCTTCAACGTCCTCAAACGCCAGAAAGACGGTGTTGCGGTACGCCGCGGCCTGGGCCTCGTATTCGTGTTTGGCCTGGGAAGTGAGCGCGTGCCGCTGGCCGGCGTCGAAGAGCAGCTCCGTGGCCTGCGCGCCCAGCGACCAGAACGCGCTCGGTCCCTGAAGCCAGGTGCCGCCGTGGGTGCTCTCAAAGCCACCGGAGCCGCCCAGGCTGATGGTGGGATAAAACGCGGAGACGGCGATGCCGATCTGCGCATTGGCGGCGGCGGTGCGGCGTTCGGCAGCGGCAATATCCGGCCGGCGCTCCAGCAACTGCGACGGAATGCCGATGGGCACCTGCGGCAAGGGCTGAGTCAGCGGCGAAAACGGAATGCTGAAGTCGGGCAGGTTGTATTCATCGATGGTGCCCACCGCATGCTCGAAGGTGGACCGCGCCACTTCGACATCCACAAGCTGCGCGCGCACCGTCTCCAGCTGCGTTTGCGCCTGGGCCACGTCCACGTCTGTAGCCACGCCGCCCTTCAGCCGGCGTTCGGTCAGGTCAAGCTGCCGCTCCAGGTCTGCCACCGTGCGCTGGAGCAAATCCGTCTGCGAATCGAGCCCGCGCAACTGAAAATAGTCGGCGGCAAGCTCTGCCTGCAACGACAGGTCCACGTTGGCCAGGTCGGCGGCGGAGGCCTGCGCGTTCTCCCGCGCCTGCTCCACGCCCCGGCGGACGCGCCCCCAGAAATCCGGCTCCCATCCGGCCTGCCCGCCCAGCACCAGGTCGTTGTAGCTGGTCGGAGTCGTAGGCGTCGCCAGCGGCTGGTGATGCGAGTCCTTGGAATGGGTGAAGCTTGGCCCGGCCGAAAGCGTGGGGTAGAGATTCGCCCGCACCGCTGCAACCTGGTCCCGAGCGGCGAGATACGTCTCCATCGCCTGGCGCAGTTGCTGGTTTACGTTGGCCGCCCGCTCCTCATACTGGTTGAGCTGCGGGTCGTTGAACACCTCCCACCACTTGCCGCGCAGCATGCCGTCAGAGGGCGTGGCCGGCTTCCAGCTTCCGTTGGCCGGATTCGGCGGCGGGGTTACTGTTGGCGCGCCAGTTTCCTTATAAGCTGCCGGCGCCGTCATGTCCGGCTTGTGGTAATTGGGACCTACGGGCTTGCAGCCCGCCAGAAGGCACACCGCCGCCCCCGCAAGCACCGCAGTGCACGCTAACCCGCGGCCATGCTGCGGAAACAAGCTCACGGCTTGCCTCCGGAGTTGCTTGCTTTACCCTTCAGCGGCCCTTGTGGCTGCGGGTTGGCCGGTGGCTGCTCTTGGTTCTCCGCGGACGGCTTTACCACCGTCAGCTTCTCGCCCTCGATGATGGAGTCCGGCGGGTCCTGGATCACGCGGTCATTGGCGTTCAGGCCGGCCACCACTTCCACGGTCGCGCCGTCATCCTCGCCGATCGTAACCGGAATCAGGTGCGCCACCGTGGCGTTGTCTTTATCCACCACAATGCCGATCTGGATTCCCTGCCGCCGGAATACCAGCGCGGATACCGGAACAATGAACGTCGGCGCCACCGCAGGCACCTTGAAGTGCACCTGCGCCAGCGAGCCCGGCAGCAGCTCGCCTTTGCGGTTATCCACGTCGATCTCCACCAGCAGCGTCCGGTTGGCCGGATCGATGGCATCGGCGGTCCGCACCAGCGTTCCTTCAATTGTCTTGCCCGGATACTGCGGGAACGAGAGCGCAATCGTCTCTCCGCGCCGTATCCCCTTGGTGTAGTACTCCGGCACGTTGGTGTAAACCCGCAACGTGTCCAGCGCCTGCATGTGGAACAGCTCCGTGTTGGCGCCGGCGTCGATCAATTGACCCGTGTCCACCGCGCGCCCCGTCACCACGCCGGTAAATGGCGCATAAACCTTTTCGAATCCCTGCAACTGCTTCAGCCGATCCAGATTTGCCTGTGCCGATTTCACCGCCGTGGATGTTGAAGCCGCCTGGGTGACAAAGTTATCCGTATCCAGCTTGGAGACGGCATCCGACGTAACCAGCCCCTTGTAGCGTTCGGCCTGCACCTTGGCATTGCCCGCGTTGGCTTCCGCCGTGGCCAGATCGGCCTCGGCCTGAAGCACCTGCTGATCCAGTTCCGGGGTGGCAATTTCCGCCAGCAGCGCGCCCTGCTTCACCCGCGCGCCGATATCGTAATACCAGTGCAGCAGGTAGCCAGAGGTGCGCGCGTAGAGCGGCGAATCCGTATACGCGGTCACGTTGCCCGGCAGCGTCAGCGTATCCACCAGCGCGCCCTGCGGGGGCGGTATGGCAATCACCGTCGGCGGCGCTTCTTCGCGCGTGGTTTCCGCCAGCACCGTGTCGTTGTGGTGGCGCTTCCAGATGCCGTAAATGGCCAGCCCCACCACGAGGATTCCGGCAATCACCAGCCAGACGGCGGCGCGGCGTCCTGAGACGGCCGGTTGCGCGGGCGCGGACCCATGTTCGTGCGCTGCCTGTCCAGGTTTCGGTTGCGATGTGTTGCTCATAATGCGCTACTCCGTATGCTGATCGAACTCGTCAAGAACTGCGCTGGATCGGCCCGGGGCAAGGCGCCTGCGCCGCTGCTCCAGCCGTCCATGCACAAGAGAAAAGAATGCGGGCACAAACAGCAGCGTGGCCACGGTAGCCACCAGCAGCCCGCCGATCACCGCGCGCCCCAACGGCGCGTTCTGCTCGCCGCCCTCGCCCAGGCCCAGCGCCATCGGCACCATGCCAATGATCATGGCCAGCGCCGTCATCAGCACCGGGCGGAAGCGCACAAACCCGGCCCGCAGCGCAGCCTCGCGCGCGTCGCCCACCAGCACTTCGAGCTGCTCGCGGGCAAAACTGACTACCAGGATGGAGTTGGCCGTGGCCACGCCCATGCACATGATGGCGCCGGTCAGCGCGGGTACGCTCAGCGTGGTGTTGGTGAGAAAAAGGAACCAGACGATACCGGCCAGCGCCGCCGGCAGCGCGGAGATGATTAAGAACGGATCCAGCCACGATTGAAAATTGACCACGATCAGCAGGTAGACCAGCAGGATCGACATGGCCAGCCCGCCCAGCAGCCCGATGTACGATTTGTACATCGTCTCGCTCTGCCCGCGCAGGATAAAGCTGGAGCCGCGCGGGAGATCCTTCCTGTTGTCGTTGACGATCTTCTCCATGGCGCGGGTTACGGTGCCCAGATCGGTGCCGCGTACGTTGGTGAAGATGTCGAGCACGGGCTGCACGTCGTAATGGCTCACCGTGCCCATTTCAGTGCCGGGAACGATATTGGCCACGTTGCCCAGCACCTGCACCGGTCTTCCGGCGCCCGGCGCCATGGTGGAGGGCGCCATCGCCAGGCTGCCGCCGGCGCCGACCGTGGGCGAAGGAAGCGCGTTGCCGCTCACCGGGAGGCTCTTCAGATCGGCCATGGTGTCCACGCGATACTGCGGAGACTGGGTGGCGACGTTATAGGTGACGCCGCTAATTGGATCGAGATAGAAGTTGGGCGCGGTCTGGAAGCTGCCGCTGAGCGCGATCAGCAGGCTGGTGGCCACGTCGCGCTGGGTCAGGCCCACATCTTCCGCACGTGTACGGTCCACGTTCACGGTGAAGTTGGGATAATCGAACGGCTGCTGGATCCGCGCGTCCACCGCGCCGGGAACGTAGCGCACCTCGTTCAGCATCTTTTCTGCCAGGGTGCGGTTGGCGTAGAGATTCGGGCCAACTATCTGGATGTCAATAGGCGCGGCCAGGCCAAAATTGAGGATCTGGGTGACAATGTCGACGGGCAGCATGTAAAACGTGACGCCCGGATATTGACGTCCCAGCTCGCTGCGCAGTTTTTCCACGTATTCATCCGTGGGGTGATGTTTCTCCGTGAGCTGCACCTGGATGTCGGCGTCCTCGGGGCCAATGGGCGCCGAGGTGGAGTAGGAGAGATTCAGGCCGGAGTAGGGCAGGCCGATGTTGTCGACGATGTTGACGATTTCGCCGGGAGGAATGTTCTGTCGGATGGTCGCGTCGATGTGATCGCAGAGCGCGGCGGTCTCTTCAATGCGCGTGCCGGTGTGGGCACGCAGGTGAATCTTGAACTGGCCGGAATCGACCGAGGGGAAAAAGTCTTGCCCCAGGAACGGCGAAAGCAGCGCGACCGACCCCACGGCGAAGGCGAGGACAAGAACGAGGAACACTCCGGCATGATCCACTGCCAGGGTGAGGAAGCGCAGGTAGCCCTTGCGGAATCCCTCAAAGCGCTTTTCAAACCCGTACTGGAACATGGTGAACGGATTGCGGCTGATGGACTTCATTGTCTCAACCGCGTCGTCGTGTTCGTGGAGCAGGTAGCGCGCCATGGTGGGCACCAGCGTGCGCGAGAGCAAATAGCTGGCCAGCATGGCGAATACCACCGCTTCGGCCATGGGCACAAAGAGGTACTTGGCCACCCCGCTCAAAAAGAACATGGGCACGAAGACGATGCAGATGGCCAAGGTCGAAACCAGCGCCGGCGTGGCGATCTCCGCCGAGCCGTCCAGGATGGCCTGTTCCAGCTCCTTGCCCGTCTCCAGGTTGCGGTTGATGTTTTCAATGGCCACGGTAGCGTCGTCGACCAGGATGCCGACGGCGAGCGCCAAACCGCCCAGGGTCATGATGTTGATGGTTTCGTGCAGCGCGGCCAGGCAGGCCAGCGAGGTGAGGATAGATAGCGGGATGGAGACCGCGATGATGAGCGTGGAGCGCCAGCTGCCGAGAAAGACCAGCACCATGAGCGCGGTGAGGCAGGCGGCGATGATGCCCTCGCGAACCACCCCCTTGATGGCTCCGCGCACGAAAATGGACTGGTCGCTGAGGGCGGAGATGTTCAACTGCGGGGGAAGCTGCCCGCGCATGCCATCCACTTTGGACCGCACTCCCGCGATAATGTCCAGCGTGGATGCCGATCCGGTCTTCAGGATGTTCATCAGCACGCCGCGCCGCCCGTTCACGCGCACGATATTGGTCTGCGGCGGGCTGCCGTCGCGCACGTGGGCAACGTCGTGCACGTAAACTTCGGTCCCGTTCACCATCTTGATGGGGAGGTCGTTCAGGCGAGCCACCATGGTGGGCGCGGAGTTGGTTTCCACCTCGTACTCGAAGCGGTCGATCTTGATGGTGCCGGAAGGCGCGATCACGTTCTGCGCGTTCACCGCATTCACCACGTCGGCCGGCGTGAGCCCGCGCGCCTGCAGGGCGGGCAGATCGATGTCCACCTGGATCTGGCGCTGCCGTCCGCCGTAGGGGTAGGGCGTTTGCGCGCCTTCCACCGTCGCCAGTTGAGAGCGGATCGTGTTCTGTCCCAGGTCGTTCAGCCTCTGCTCGTCCAGTCCCTGGCCGGAGAGGCCGAGCTGCAGCACCGGCACGCTGGATGCGTTGTACTGGATGATGAACGGGGGAAAGGTTCCCGGCGGCAGCGAGCGCACCAGCACTTGGTTGATCGACGTCACCTGCGCCACCGCGCTCGCTACATTTACGTTGGGCTGAAAGAAAACCTTGATGACGGCAACCCCGTTGTAGGATTGCGACTCGATGTGCTCTATGTCGTTCACCGTCGTGGTCATGCCGCGCTCGCTGTTCGACACGATGCGCTCCGCCATCTGGTCGGCAGAAAGTCCGGTGTAATTCCAAACCACGGTCACGATGGGAATATTGATATTCGGGAAAATGTCCGTCGGCATCGATTCGATCGCGAACACGCCGACGATCAGAATCAGCAGCGCAAAGACGATAAAAGTGTATGGCCGCCTAAGCGCAAGCCGGACAATCCACATCATAAGGGCGGTTCCTGCTCCAGAATCGGGCTCACCTGGACACCCTCGCTCGTCTCCGGTTCCTCAACTTGCGTGGCCGGCCGCGGCGCTCTAGCCCGGCGCTTTGCGCCCAGGCCATTCCAAATCCAGATGAACCTACAATGGTAGTCGAAGATTCGAGGGCTTTACAAAACCTCGCTGCGTATTCGTGGTTCCCCTGCTTCTTGAGACGATGGCCACGCCAGCAACGGCGCAAATCTTGCACCTTTCGCGGCGTTTTCCTGGTATTTGTTTCAGCATGTGAGGTGCGACCGCACTCAAACATCGGCCAATCACGAGCAGGAGACCGGCGACACGCCGCCAATTGATGGCCCAAAAAGCAAACGGGCGAGCCCAATGCCCGCCCGCCCCGTTCCCTGGTCCCTGGTCCTTAGTCCCTGCTCCCTACTTTTTGCTCTTCCGCCGGAACCGCCTCTTCCACCGGCGCATGCTCCACCAGCTTCACCGGGTAATACGCATTGCGCGTGTACTGCTTCACCATCCGATTGGTATTGAAGTACGACCCATTGTGGGCGATCGTGGTTCGCATTAACCGCGTCCACCCGTCCGGATCCTGGCAGTAGAGCGGCACCACCGTGTTTTCCAGTTTGCCGTAGAGGTGCGTTGCCTCTTCGGCATCGTCGGCCCCGTCGGCAATGGCCCATCCGGTCACGCCTTCAATGCACCCCTCGATCCACCATCCGTCCAGGATGGAGAGGCTGGGCACGCCGTTCAGCGCCGCCTTCATCCCGCTGGTGCCGGAGGCCTCATACGGCCGCCGCGGCGTGTTCACCCAAACATCCACGCCCGAGGTCAACAGCGCCTCCCAGGTCCCACGCGTAGTTTTCGAGATAGACAATCCGGAGCATGTCGTTCGACAGTTGCGCCGACCGCTCGAATACTTGCCGGATCAGCGCCTTGCCGCCTTCGTCCTGGGGATGCGCCTTGCCCGCGTACAGAATCTGCAGTCCGCCCGCCTCCTGCGCAATCTTGGCCAGCCGCTCGGTATCGGTAAACATCAGCCCCGCGCGCTTGTAAGTGGCCACGCGCCGCGCAAATCCCAGCGTCAGCACCTTCGGATTCAGCACCAGCCCCGTGCGCGAAGCCACCTCGGCCAGCAGCGCCTCCTTGGCCAGCGCGTGCGCCTGCCGCATGGCGTCCAGCGGCAGATCGATGGCGTTGCGCAGGTAGAGCATGTCCCTCCGCCACGCGGGAATGTGCTGGTCTAGCATGCCCTGCACCGGCTCCGAAACCCAAGTGGGCGCGTGCACTCCGTTGGTGATCGAGTCAATGGCAAACTCCGGAAACATCTCCCGCGAAACTTTGCCGTGCTGCAGCGCCACCCCGTTGGCATAGCGAGAGAAGCGCAGCGCCAGCAGCGTCATGTTCAGCAAGCCGTCGCGAAAAACCTCCAGCTTTTCGAGGCGCGCCGTCCGTTCCCCGCCCAGAATGCGGATCGCCTGCTCGGTGCTGAAGCGGTCGTGCCCCGCGGGAACCGGCGTATGCGTGGTAAATACGCACTTGCTGCGCACCGCCGCCAGGTCGGTCTCCGTTGCCCCGTTCAGCGGGCCGCCGCCCAGCTGGCTCTCCAGCAGCGCCAATGTCAGCAGCGCCGCGTGCCCCTCGTTCATGTGGTACACGTTTACATGCAGTCCCAGCGCGTGAACCATGCGCGCGCCGCCCATCCCCAGCACAATCTCCTGCTGTAGCCGGTAGTTGGTGTCTCCGCCGTAAAGATGATCGGTGAGCCCGCGGTCCCATCCGGAATTCCCTTCCAGATCGGTATCCAGCAGGTAGATCGGCACCACGTGCCCGCTGCGGCCCATCATGTCGTAGCGCCAAGCCCGCACCGTCACCTTCCGGTCCTCGATCGCTACCGTCACCCGCGCCGGCTCTTCCGTGCAAAAGTCCGCCGGGTTCCACGCCTGCACCGATTCCGTCTGGCTACCCGCCGCATCCAGATGCTGCCGGAAATATCCTTTCCGGTGCAGCAGCGAAAACGCCACCAGCGGGACGCCAAGGTCCGCGGCCGACCGCAGCGTATCCCCGGCCAGTACCCCCAGCCCGCCCGAATACGTGGGCATGGCCGGTTGGATCGCAATCTCCATCGAGAAGTACGCTACATGTCCGGATGTGGGGAAAGTTTCATAGGAAAATGGCTTCGTTTGTGTGGATGGCATAATTCCCTTATTCGCCTCCGGCTCGCCCGCCCGCTGGCTGGACTCGAGTCTTCACATCGTAAAAAAACAGCACGGCTCACCGCGAGGGCGTCTTGCTTGGTAAATCGGTTAAGGACTCACCGATTCTAGCAAGCTTCGCCCAGACTCAACACCTTCATTTCCCGTTCCTGCAAAAGTGAAGAATGATTGGAAACTTCTTAGTCCCCTGGGAACCGCTCGCTCGCGGCCCGTTCCATTGATTCAAGCACAACTGCAAAACCTCGTCTCAGTCACCGGAGTTTACGCCGCGGTCATGGGCTATCCCATTGATTTGGATGCGATCATTCCACGCAATGAGCGCCCGCCGAGGCATGGCAAATATAGATTTGCGGGTCAATCCCCGTCCGCATCCGGTAACCTTCCCTCAGCGCCGTCCTAAATGCTTCAGCCTGTTTAACTTCCACCAGGTTCACCGTGCAGCCCCCAAACCCGCCTCCGGTCAGCCGCGCCCCGATCAGCCCCGGCAACCCTGCGGCCAGCTCCACCATCGCGTCCGCCTCCTCGCAGCTCGCCTCAAAGTCCCGGCTGTAGCTCCAGTGCGCCTCCGCCATCAACCGCCCCAGTTCCTTTAAGTCATTACGAATCAGCGCATCCGCCGCTGCAACCGTTCGCGCGTTCTCGGTAATAACGTGCCGCGCCCGCTTGCGCGCGTTCTCGCTCATCTCCCCGCCCCAGCACTCCAGGTCCCCCACCGTCGCGTCGCGCAGAAACTTCACCTTCGGCCGATGCCGCCGAATCGCCGCCGCGGCCTCTTCCACATCCGCCCGCCGGTTCGTATAATCACCGCCGGTCACCGCGTGCTTCACCATGGTGTTGGCAATCACCAGCGCCACGTCCGCCGGTATCGGCGCCAGCCGGTAACTCAAATCCCTGCAATCCAGCAGCAGCGCATGACCCTCCCGCGCGTTCACGCTCACAAACTGGTCCATGATGCCGGACGCCGCGCCCACAAACCGGTTTTCCGCCCGCTGGCACAGCCGCGCCAATTCCGGACCCGAGTACTTCGCGCCCACCAGGTCCACAACCGCCGCCGCCGTCGCCACCTCCACCGCCGCCGAGCTCGACAGCCCCGACCCCAGCGGCACATCCCCCCACAGCGTCAGGCTCATCCCCGGAATCCGAAGCTGTGCGCCGGCACCCGGAAGCTGTGCCCCGTTCATGGCGGCTTCATTGCCATGAGCGGGCAGGCCCTCCTCCTCCAGCATCTTCAGCACTCCCACGGGATAATCGCTCCAGTGCTGCGATCGCTCCTCCGGCAGAGCCCCAGCCTCGTACACCCGCTCCTCGCCGTAATTCTCCGCCCAGATCGCCACCTTCCCGTCCGTCCGCGGCGAAATCCCCGCCAGCGTGGCAAAGTCGATCGCCGCCGGCATCACAAACCCTTCGGCGTAATCGGTGTGCTCCCCAATCAGATTCACCCGCCCCGGCGCGGCAAACACCTTGGGCTCCGCGCCATACCGCTCGCGATGCTTCGCCTTCAATTTGTGGGCGTCCTGCATGTCACTCCATGCAAACAGGCAATCTTACTCGATTCGCGCCGCGCCGTGACAACGTTTTCTTGTTCTTCACAAATACCTGGGTGCCCAGGGGCCCGCTTTGGACACCCGGCTTTTAAAGCCCTACGCGCCACCAGGAACCGCGGTGACCCCCATTCATGGCGCAAACCCTGTCGCGCGACGGGTGGAAAGGGACGGCCGCGCAGAAATCGCGCCGGGCATACCGCGCGTCCAATTCGACTGGAGGGCAACGAAGAAAACAGCGCATCCAGGATAAGGCTGGCGGCGGCCGGCTCGACGGCACCCTCGACGTTCCCATTCCCCGCGCCATCATGAGAGCGGAAGAGCCAATTTCGCTGCCGCCAGACCCGCGCTCTCCAACGCGAGCCCTGGGTTCCTGGCTTTCTTGGTCCCTAGGCTCCTTTGGTCCCTTGTTCCCTGCCTCACCGCCCCCGCCACATAATCGATCTGCTCCTCCGCAAGCTCCGGATAAATCGGCAGCGCCAGCACCTCGTTGGCCGCCGCCTCCGAGTGCTCCAGCGACCCCACCACCCGGCACCGCCCTTGAAAGCATTCCTGCTTATGCATAGGCACCGGGTAGTAAATCTCCGTCCCGATGTCCGCTTCCTTGAGCGCCTCGCGCAGCGCATCGCGGCCCTTCACCCGGATGGAGTACTGGTTGTAAATGCTCACGCAATCCGGGTCCACATACGGCGTCACCACCCGGCTGCCCGCAAACGCCCCATCGTACCGCGCCGCATTCCTTCGCCTCGCCGCCGACCACGCGTCCAAATGCGGCAGCTTCACCAGCAGCACCGCCGCCTGCATCGGATCCAGCCGGAAATTCCCGCCCACGTACTTGTGGTAGTACTTCGGCTTTGACCCATGCGACCGCATCAGCAGCAGCATCTCGTTCAGCTTGGCGTCGTTGGTCACGCACATCCCGCCATCGCCCGCCCCGCCCAGGTTCTTTGACGGGAAAAAGCTGAAGCACCCGATCTCCCCAATGCTCCCCGACTTGCGCCCCTTGTAGGTTGCACTGATGGCCTGCGCCGCGTCTTCAATCACCGGGATCCCGTGCCGCCCGGCAATCTCCATGATCGGGTCCATCGCGCACATCTGCCCAAACAGGTGCACCGGCATAATGGCCTTGGTCTTCGCCGTAATCGCCGCCTCAATCCGCGCCGGATCAATATTGAACGTGCGTGGGTCAATGTCCACGAACACCGGCAGCGCGCCCACCCGGCAAATCGAGCCTGCAGTGGCAAAGAACGTGAACGAAGTGGTCACCACCTCGTCGCCCGGCCCAATCCCCAGCGCCATCAGGCCGGCGAGCAGCGCGTCGGTCCCGCTCGACATGCCCACGGCATAGCGGCAATCGCTCAGCGCCGCCACTTTCTTTTCCAGCTCTTCCACCCTGGGCCCCAGGATGCACATCTGCGACTCCAGCACCTCGCCAACCGCGCGCATCACCTCGTCCCGAATGCCCCCATACTGGGCCTTCAGGTCAAGCAACGGAACTTTCATCTCTGCTTTCCTTTCCCAGCAATTCTAAGGCCCGCAGCGCAAACGGCCGGATTTTGCTAGAAGAGGCCGGAGAGAACATCCTCACGGGAACGGCGCGGAGTACGGCCAGCGGCGCTAAGGACGAGGTAAGGCTGTCCACCATGCGGCGGAGCCATTGTGGTCTTCCCAGCGCTCGGGCCAACGCAGATCTTTACCTCTCGCCAATTACTGCCATAGACCCGCACCTCGATCTGTCCGTGTTTTGTCAGCTTCTTCACAAACGCGGGCACGCTTGTGTAACCGACCCGGCATCCGCTCTTAGCGAGATATTCCGCAATTTGGGGATTCGTCGGGCAACGCTGTCCTGAGGCGGCAGCAGATTCAAGAATGGCAAAAACGCGCTCTTCCGTGGTCGGGTTTGCCGTAAAAGCAGTCATTTGTCGGGAGCCGCCTTTCCTAATCCTATCCGGGGCATAAAGATAAGGCAACGCCGACCCGCCACTCAAAGTCTGTAGACTCAGAGGCGTCATTTTGAGCAACATCTTTAAGACGTCCCTTCCAACGAGTCTTGAAAAATGGCCGCAAGAGAGGTGCGGAAAGCAAGCAAAAAACTGACCTCCATACTGGCGGCAAATCTGCGCCGGTACAGAGGCGCGAGGCGACTGTCTCAAGAAGCGTTGGCGGAGCAGTGCGGTCTTCATCGAACCTATGTAGGTTCAGTCGAACGAGGTGAACGAAATGTAACCCTCAGTTCGCTTGAAGTTTTCGCACGTGCACTCGGCGTCTCAGTTCCTGAGCTGCTCACACCGAAAGATGATGACAAAAACTAATCCGCCCGTCGCCCCGAACCAATATGTAGCTCGAATTCGCGAGAGCGGTCTCACGATCTACGATCCAATCATGATCGGCGATCCGGTACTTTGGATTCCCGCACCAAAGCTACAAATTCTCCTTGATTCGGGTATGCGCGGCCTCTCACTGGCAGGTCTGCCGCTCCGCACGCGTTCGAAGGTGGTGAAAAAGAAGGTTTGTCAGATTCTCGGGTATCCAGTCCCGAATTCCTTCCAAAGGACACAGCCCCGGTTCCCAGGGCAAATGTTTGATACCTATGCACAGAAGTCAAATAACCTTCAAGTTTGGAATGAAGAACTCTCCCCAACTAGACGTTATGTGCTCATTCGTGTGTCGGACAAAGATATTGTCACGAAGGTGAGAGTCGTGACGGGCGAGGCATTGGCGCTGCTCGATACAACTGGGACTCTGACGAGCAAATATCAAGCTCGGTGCATTCCAGGGTCTACACCTACGGAATTGGTAGCACCACTCGATACTGGACTCTTAGCCCCATTTGTGAAGCCGAAGGTCGATTTAAGTAAGATCGCAACGCCAATAAATCCCCCGGAGTCCGGTGAGTTGCTTGCCATAGGAGAAATCTTCAAACGACTTTCAACGCTGGTTGGCGCGCACTTCGCTGATGCGGGAATTGATCAAGAAAGAAACCGAGGAGCGGCACTTCACCGACTGGTATGTACCGCGCTTGGATATGAAAGTTACCAAGACGACGGGCAATTCCCTGATGTTCGTCACCAACTCCTGGAAGTTAAGCTCCAAACGTCTCCGACCATAGATTTGGGCCTCGTCCGGCCAAACAGCACAGAACCGCTCGATGTACCTATGATCCAGGGGAAGCAAATCCGGCACTGTGACGTGCGCTATGCCATTATTTACGCAAATATCAACAGCGGACGGGTGCACCTTTCACACCTCTTCCTTTCGACGGGCGAAGTCTTCTTCACTCGCTTCACTCAGTTTCAAGGCAAGGTGAAGAATGCAAAGCTTCAAATTCCTCTACCGCGCGATTTCTTTGAACTGTAAACCAAAAGATTCCCATACCATTTGATCAAGCCTTTCTTCTAAAGCGTCTCCGTCACTAGAATTCGCTTTCTCATATGTGGCACGTGCAGTGGCAATTATCTCTCGGGCGAGGGCAGACCGAGGGTTCGGAAGTGGAAACTGCTCGACATATTGAGTTATGAATCGTCGACGCCCAGCGTAGAGCTTATTATTGAAGCGGCGATCGTAAAACGCCTCTGCGAAGGTGGAATTTGCCACGGCAGCCGCAAGCCACAAAAGCTCTGGCGTGTCACAGGTCAGCCAATAGCAGTCGCCATTTACGATTGTGCCGTCCAGATCCACCCAGAAGGTTGGCCGCTCAGAAATGTCCTTGAATACCAACTTGGGCGCTGCCCAGTGTGCTGGCTCCTGCGGAACCCAAAGCTCATACCACTGGCGTCCGCCCTCCATCAGGTAGGTTCGCGCCTCAAGCGACGAACGATGTTTTTCAAGATAGGCAAGACTTTTTGGATAACGGGCCAAATCTACGGCTCTGCGTTGATCCCGGACCGTCTCGTGAGGATAAAGAATTGATCGCCTTTCCTTGTGCGGAATTGCCCGAAAGCGGCCCGCCACGTGGTGTGTCGTGACTGGACGCAGCAGTTCCGGGCGCTCGCGGTCGTCCATAGCGTTCCAATCACTACGTATAAAGACCTTGTCCGCGCAGGTCTTTACTCCGACACGGATTTTTCCAAGACTTCGGAAGGTGCCCCATGCGTGTGCGGCCACACTTGCAACCCATGCATCGCCCTTATCAGTAGCGACCCGCCAAATATCATCCGTAGGACCGGATGAATCCAGAATGCCATGTTGGACCCGAAAGCAACGTCCATCTGGAAGAGCAATCTCGCCAGACATTGCAAGGGCAGCAATAGGATTTGAGGCCCCACCTGTAGCGGAGCCCGACGTCTCATAGATTGAGCTGAATGCGGGGAGGAAACTCATTCCATTGCGACCGCCGGCAAGGATTACTGCGGGTAAGACGGCCGCCGAGAAAATCTTCGTATCGCCTAAGTCCCAGATGTGCCGAAGCGAGAATCGGTCCCGTAGAGCCGCGCGAACATCAGCGCCCCCTCTGGTTGTCATGAAACGGTTCGAGACAATAATCCCCGCCGTCCCGTCCGACCGCAATACCTCGGCCATGCCAATCAAAAATGCATGATATAAATCAACCCGGCCCGAAAGACCAAACGCGACCGCCAACGCTTGGGCCTGACCGGCTCCCATGATTTGCGTCCGCACGTAGGGTGGGTTCGCAATAATTAAGTCAAAGGGCTCAAAATCGGGTATAGCAAACAGCGAGGGCGCGGCAGAAATGCCGCCACGGTCGAGAACAAATTCAAGAAAACTCCTCAATTCCAGATTCAGGCGCAAATCCGGGAACGCGCCAAGTAGCCTGACACGCGCCTCACCCAGCGCAACTTCGTCGGTCTCGAAGCCGAAGACATGGATAGCCGCCTTGGTTACACCCGCAAGCCGCCTCAAAAGGTGGAGCAGCAACTCCCCATCCCCAACTGCCGGGTCAAGAACCCGAATATCCGCCTTTCCCTCTAAGCAGGCAAACTCTACGATCTTTTTCGCGACAAAATCTGCGAGCACCGACGGGGTGTACGTAGCGCCAGACGCCTTTGTCTCAGACACGACCTTGAACCGCCCAGCGAATTTTGGTTGCGTAGTTGTGGCCATCCAGCTTCTGCCCCCATCGTCTCCATTGCTACTCAAAGTCATCATTTTACCACGCATTTGTACGCCTTGAGCCTGTGAAAAATGCTCCAACGGCGACACAGTCCATTTCAGGAATGCAAGCCCACCCTGAAAGAGTTCCGCGTACTTCTAAATATTTCTATTGACAAACTAAGATTATCTGATCACAATAGACTCATATCGTAACTCAAGCCTGCGGCACCCCGGGGTCCCCACGAACAGGTCCACGTTCGTGGGGTGGATCACCCTCCCCAGTCGCGCTCCGGACCCGAGATCGGAGCGCACACCTCGTGTCAACCCGCCAGCGTCAACAACCCCAGGACCAGCCCGGTCAACCGCAGCACCCCCACCCCGGGGCCGGGCGGAGATTCTCGTCCATCGACTGGCGCACCCCCCTCCCCCCCAAAGGTAACCATCCGAACCCCGCAAGCGCCGGAGTTCCCGTCCCAGGGAGCCCGGCAAACCCCGTTTTGCCCCGCAGCGGCAGCAGAAACAGGCACCCCCTCCCCTCCAAAGGTAACCACCCCAACTCCGCCGGCTCCCGCGCGAAGCGAACAAGAAACGAACGCAATGTGTGCGGAAATAGCACGCATCCATCTCATTCCACAGCACATCCCCGTTTTTTATTCCGCACCGTGACCCAGTTCACCCGGCCGGGCACCCTGATCCCTGTTCCCTGTTCCCTGCTCTACGGGTACATCCGGTGCAGGGTGCGCGCAAACGGGATGGTCTCCCTCAAGTGGTCGAGGCCGCAGACCCAGGCCACTAACCTTTCTATTCCCATGCCGAAGCCGCTGTGGGGGACTGAGCCGTATCTCCTCAGGTCTAAGTACCACTGGAAGGCTTCGAGAGGGAGGTTGTGCTGCTCGATGCGCTGTTTTAGTAACTCATAACTGGCTACGCGCTGGCTGCCGCCTATTACTTCGCCGTAGCCCTCGGGGGCTAACACGTCTACGCAGAGGGCATACGTGGGGTCGTCGGGGTCGGGCTCCATGTAAAAGGCCTTTACCGCTGCGGGGTAGCGGTGGACCATTACGGGCTTGTCGAACTGCTTGGTGAGCCATGTTTCGTCGGGGGAGCCGAAGTCGTTGCCGTACTCGAAGGGCTGCTCCAACTCACCCTTGGCGTGGGCCTGGTTGAGCATCTTGGCGGCTTCGTCGTAGCGCAGGCGCGGGAAGGGCGGAAGGATATTTTCTAACTTTTTCGCGTCGCGCTCGATGACTACTAACTCACTGGCGCGGTTCTTCAGGACCGACTGGACTATGTGGGAGATGAAGTTTTCGGCTAGCTGCATCAGGCCGTCGAGGTCGCAGTAGGCAACTTCGGGCTCGATCATCCAGAACTCGGTCAAGTGGCGGCGGGTTTTGGATTTTTCCGCGCGGAAGGTGGGGCCGAAGCTGTAGACCTTGCTCAGGGCAAGGGCGGTGGACTCGATATAGAGCTGGCCGGACTGGGTGAGGTAGGCGGGGTCGCCGAAGTAGTCGACGGGGAAGAGGGTGGAGGTGCCTTCGCAGGCGGCGGGGGTGAGGATGGGCGGGTCGGTGCGGATGAAGCCGTTGGAGTCAAAATACTCGGCGGCGGCCCTCATGATTTCGGCGCGGATGCGGAGGATGGCGGACTGGCGCGGGGAGCGGATCCAGAGATGGCGATGCTCCATGAGGAAGTCGACGCCATGGTCTTTGAGGCTGATGGGGTAGGGGTCGGACTCAGGAACACGCTGGATGACCTGGAGGTCTTCGACGTCGAGCTCGAAGCCGCCGGGGGCGCGCTTGTCGGCGCGGACCTTGCCGGTGACGATGACGCTGCTTTCCTGCGTGAGATTCTTCAGGGTCTCAAAGACCTGTGATGGAACGGATTTGACGTGGGCCACGCCCTGCACGGTGCCGGTGCCGTCGCGAAAGATGGGGAAGAGGAGCTTGCCGGACTCGCGCATGTTGTAAAGCCAGCCGCGGAGGGTGACGGATTGGCCTTCGTGCTGGCCGAGGGTGGCGATGGTGGCCACGGGCGCCGCAGGCTCGGGAACGTAGGACGGGATGGACTGATCGGACATGATGGCGGGCTCCGGTAGTACGTTTCAGGATAAACCGCGGAGAAGCGGAGCCAGGGGAGTTGGCGGAGTCAGGTGTGTTGGCTGAATCCGCGCGCGCTGTTGTATCGTCCTAAGCGTATGGCTACTCAGATCAATTCGGGATCCCTTGTGGGGGCGAACGCGCCGCATCCGTCGCCGGAAGCTGAGGAGATTTACCGGCGCTGGCTGCAGTTTCTGGACGAGGAATTTGTGAAGCACTGCGCGCCGGAGCGGCGGGCGGAGATTGTTCGCGACCAGTTGACGCAGATCTACCTAGGGCGGCCGCGCGGGGGCAAGCTGAACCTGACGCTGACCAGCGAGCTGCCGGGCAACGTGGTAACGATGAGCCTGGACCCGGAGAATGTGACCCTGGAAGCGGAGCATTTTGCCGATGTGGACCGGGAGCGGTTTGCGCGGCGCAAGCCACTGATCTGGTTCTGGCAGATGTTCGACCGGTCGCCGATTGGGCTGAATCACTGGTTAGGGCTGCGGTTCCGGTGCATGCTGGGGCGGCACATCTTCGACCACATGGGCGCGGGGGTGAGGATTTTTCACGGCGTGGATTTTACCTATGGCTATAACCTGCAGATCGGCGATGGAGTGGTGATTCGGCAGGGGGCGCTGCTGCAGGATCGCGGCGGGATCAAGATTGGGAAGAACGCGGTGATCGGGTCGTATGCGCGGATTCTCAGCTACCAGCGCAGTCCGGACAACTTTGACCAGGTGGCGCTGATGGCGACGGAGATTGGGGCCGGGGCAATGATCGGGTCGCATGCGATTGTGCAGGGCGGGGCGCGGATCGGTGAGCACGAGGTGGTGGGAGAGTTTCCGGCGATGCGGAACTGAGAAAGGCAGCCGTCAGCCCTCAGCCGTCAGCTACCCAAAGGTATTTCCGAGCCGACTCCGTTGCGTTCGCAAACCTTAGCACCCAGTGCTATACTTTGAGGCGATGCCCCCTGCCGATCGATCGCGGCTGGCCGTCTTCATGACCAAACCATTCTCACGGTTCGCGCGCAAAGCGGGAATTGGGGAGGCACTCCTTTTGCAGTCTGCCCTGCGGGCGAACTCAGGCATGATCGACGCCGATCTCGGCGGCGGGGTCATCAAGCTGCGCATTGCGCGAAAGGGAGAAGGGAAATCGGGAGGGTCGCGTGCAATCGTTCTCTTCCGGTCCAACGTCAGAGCTGTTTATGCCTACGGTTTCGAGAAGAAGTGACCTTGAGAACACAACATCGAGAGATCTGGAAGCATTTCGCGAACTTGCACGGGTAGTCCTCGCTTATGACAATGCAGAACTCGCGCGCCAGACGGCAGCGGGCTCGCTGATCGAGATCAAATGACCGGAAGGAGCTTAAGCATGCCCGCCAAATTCCAATCGCCCGCGCTGGCGGCTATACACGAAACTGCGTCCGATCTGTACGCCGCAGGCGGTATGGACCGCAAAACCATGCGCCGGTTCGACGCGCTCTGCCTTACGCCTGTCCAGGAGATGACCCCAGGCCGAATACGCCGTTTGCGAGAGCGCGAAAAGGCCAGTCAGGCAGTGTTTGCTGCATATCTGAACGTGACGCCCAGTCTGGTAAGCAAATGGGAACGCGGCGAGAAGAAGCCGCAGGGGCCTTCGCTTAAATTGCTATCGCTGGTAGATAAGAAGGGGCTGGACGCCGTCGCCTGAACGCTGCGGCAACAGCAGAAGCCAGCACTCGGGACAGGCCCGCATACGCTCGATCTGCACGGCGCGCGTGCTAACCTGAGGTTTCCCGTCCCAGGAGCGCGCCGTTGCAGACGAGTTTTGTCATCGCCATCTTCGAGTTTGTCCTGCTGCTCTTCTCGCTGAGCTTTCATGAGTGCGCGCATGCGTGGATGGCGTCACGGCTGGGCGACCAGACCGCTCGGCTGGAAGGCCGGGTGACGCTGAATCCCATCTACCACATCGATCCGTTCGGCACCCTGCTGTTTCCGGCGTTGATCATCTTTGGGCCGTTCGTGGGGTTCACCATGTTCAGCGGGTTCCTTGTGGGGTGGGCCAAACCCACGCCGGTAATCACGCGCAACTTTCAGAAGATTCGGCGCGACGACAATCTGACAACGTTCGCGGGGCCGGCATCGAACCTGATTCTGGTGGCGGTCGCGTTTCTGGTGCTGGCGGTGATTTCGTTCGCGGTGCCGGGCGGGCACATGCTGGTGATGGTGTCGTTTGTTTCCATGCTGCGCGGGGGCATCCTGGCCATGGGCGCCACCACCGGCCTGCAAGCGGTGGTGATCCTCGGCTGCCTGGCCATCCTCATCAACCTGTCGCTGTTTTTCTTCAATTTGTTTCCCATTCCGCCGCTGGACGGGAGCAGGATCCTGCGCAACGTGCTGCCGTATAACGCGGTGCAGGCGTATGACCGCATTCCCATCTGGGTCAGCTACCTGCTGATGTTCTTCGTGGGCGGATTCGTGCTGTCGCTGTTTATCGGGCCGTGCCTGATGCTGGTGTATTACGCGTTGAGTCTCTTGTAGCGGGTGAGCAAGTCAGCGCCGCCTCGGAAGTCCTCGTGACCGAAGGACGCGGGCCAGGATGCGGGCATGCCATAAAATCGAATTTGGCACCAATTCTCATTCCTTAAGGCGTCATGGCAGATTCCTCTACAACTTCGTCCCGGCCGCGCGTGCTCAGCGGCATGCGTCCCACGGGCAAGCTCCACCTGGGCAACTACATGGGCGCGCTGGCCAACTGGGTGCGCCTGCAGGACACGGGCAACTACGAGTGCTACTTTTTTGTGGCCGACCTGCACGCGCTGACCACTGACTACGCGGATCCTTCAAACATCCTGCCCAACACGCGGGAGGTGGCGCTGGATTTTCTGGCCGCCGGGCTAGATCCGAAACGAACCACGATTTTTGTCCAGAGCTACGTGGTGCAGCACTTCGAGTTGCCGCTCTACCTGGGGATGGTTACGCCGATCGGCTGGCTGGAGCGCGTGCCCAGCTACAAGGAGATGCAGGAGAATCTGACCGACAAAGACCTGAGCATGTACGGGTTTCTGGGCTACCCGGTGCTGATGGCATCGGACATTCTGCTGTACCAGGCGGCGTTTGTGCCGGTAGGGCAGGACCAGCAGGCGCACGTGGAGCTGACGCGCGAGGTGGCGCGGCGGTTCAACAACTTCTATAAGCCCGCCACGGCAGGCAGGCTCGATGGGCAGGAGGTACTGCCCGAGCCGCAGGTGTTGCTGACGCCCTCACCCAAGCTGCCGGGGACCGACGGGCGGAAGATGTCGAAGAGCTACGGCAATACCATTTTGATTTCCGATCCGGAGCCGGCGGTGCGGGCCAAGCTGAAGACCATGGTGACGGATCCGGCGCGCATCCGGCGCAAGGACCCGGGCGATCCGGACAAATGCCCGGTGGGCGACCTGCACAAGGTGTTTTCCACGCCGGAGACGATGGCAAAGGTGTACGAAGGGTGCCGCACGGCGGGAATCGGGTGCATTGAATGCAAGGGCTGGGCCGCGGACGCGCTGGTCGAGATTCTGAATCCGATTCAGGAGCGCCGCGCGAGGTTGACCGAGGGCGAAGTGGACGATATTCTTCGCGACGGAGCTGAGCGGGCAGGCGCGAGAGCCGAGCAGACGATGGTTGAGGTGCGGGCCGCAATGCAGTTGATAAAGACAGGGACCTAGGGAACAAGGGACCAAGGGACCAAAGGACCAAAGGAACGAGAGCTATAGCAGCTATGGAAACCTTCCCCAATTCGAGCGCGCATAGTGAGACGGCGGCGGAGCTTCAGGACGGCGCCGTTCCGGAGGCTCCCGTGCGCGAACCCGATCCGAGCCCTGCACCGATGACCGATCCACCGCCCGGATTGGAACCCGATCCCGAGCCGAACCCCGGCCCAGCGCCGGACGAGCCGGGCCCAGAGCCCGACCGCGATCCTCAAGCCGAACTGCAGGGACAAAGGGACAAAGGGACAGAGGGACAGGAGGCGTCTGGACTGGAGAATTCCCAGCCTCAATCTTCAGAACCTCCGCCACTGGTGCTGACGCATCCGAAGCCTGCAGCGGAGAAGCCTGCGGCCAAGGCTGCTCCGGCCAAGGCAAAGAAGCCGGAAGAGGAGCAGTTTTCCCCGATCAACGTGATGGTGAGGCAGGTCTATGACGGGCCGCTCGACCTGCTGCTGGACCTGATCCGCAAGCAGGACATCGACATTTACGACATTCCCATTGCGAAGATCACGGGGCAGTTTCTGGCCTATGTAAACCAGCTCAAGGCGAGCGATATGGATGTGGCGGGCGAGTTTATTTACACGGCATCGCTGCTGATTCACATCAAGAGCAGGATGCTGCTGCCGCGGGAGAAGATCGGCGCCGACGAGATGGGCGAGGATCCGCGGCGGGAGCTGGTGGAGCGGCTGCTGGAGCACGAGCGGTTCAAGAACGCGGCGCAGATGCTAAAGCAGAAGCAGATGCTGGAGTCGGCCACGTGGACCAACCCCGGGGTGCGCGAGTTCCGGGAAGATGTGAACGCGGAGCCGGAGATCGCGGCGGACACAACCGACCTGATGCGGATTTTCCGCGACATTTTGGAGCGGGCGCGCAAGCGGCCCACCTTCAATGTGCAGGACGATGCGGTCACGGTGGGGCAGATGATCCAGTTTCTGGCGCGGCGGCTGACCATGGAAGACCGGCCGATCGGGCTGGGTAAGCTGCTGGCGCACACCAAATCGGAGCGGGCGCTGGTGGCCATGTTCCTGGCGTTGCTGGAGCTGGTGCGGCTGCAGGCGATCCTGTTGCGGCAGGACCGGGCGTTCAGCGAGATCTTCATCAAGAAGAGCTCGGAATTCGACAGAGTGGTGGCGGAAGGACTGGCGGCGCGGGACGAGTGGCAGTAGTTATTACTTATGTTATAATGGTCAAAGTTCGAGGAGTTTATGGCCATTACTGCCAAAGTGATCGCGATCGGCAATTCCGCTGGGATCATTCTGCCCAAGGAAGTACTTTCCCGGCTCAAACTGGAAAAGGGCGATACCATCTGCATCTCTGAAACGCCATTCGGCGCAAACCTGACCGCCTATGACGATCAGTTCATGCGCAAGATGGAGTCGGCGGAGCGCGTGATGCGCAAATATCGCGATACTCTGCGCAAGCTGGCTGAGTAATGGGCGAGCCTGTCTGGATAGACACAACGGACGCGATGATCATGCACGACGCCCAGCTTGTCGCGCATGGAGGCTCCAGCGGAATTCGCGACATGGGCTTGCTGGAGTCGGCATTGGCGCGGCCCCGCAACATTTGGGCTTATGCAGAGCAAAAGCCGAGCCTGGCGCGGCTTGCCGCAGCATACGCGTTTGGAATCTCCGCGAACCACCCGTTCGTAGATGGAAACAAACGAGCGGCGCTGGTGGTCTCCTTTGCATTTCTCGATGTGAACGGGCTGGAGGTTTGCGCCGCGCAGGAAGACGCATACCTGACCATTCTGGGGCTGGCCGTCGGCGAGGTTGCCGAAGACGCGCTCGCGGCTTGGTTCGAGCGCAACACTGCTCCGGTCCAAACCTAGGGTGTAGTTTCCTGGCCACCGCGATTCGGTTACGAACTTGCATTGACGTGACTCTTTGGTGTCCGGGTGTTCGCGGGCGATTCGGTTGGGGTATTCTTGGGCAGAGAAAATTGGCCTGGCGCCAAGATTGGCTTAAGGGGCTCCTTCTAATACCGAGGTGTAGAGATGGCTTGGGAAGACGATGTGCTGGCTGCATACGAACAAAGCAAGGCCAAGGCGGAAGTCCAGGATCGCCTGCGGTCGCAGCATGCACACATGATTGAGGACCGGCACGAACAGGAATGGATGGCGCTCAAGGAGAAGATCGCGGTGCGGTGCATTGAGATTAATGCGCGATCCGGGCGGCTGATTCTGGAGTCGAGCGATCATCGCCCGAACCACGTGACAATTCGGCGCGAAGATGGGCACATGCTGCGGGGCGAGTACACGCCGAAGACGCACACGTTGTTGTTCACAAGCGAAACGCTGGCGTATGTGGACGACAACTTCGAGCTGACGGTGCGCGGGATCAACGGGACGGACCGGATTGTGTGGCTGCACGAGGAGAAAAAGACCGTGCACCATGCCGAGGACATTTCGAAGGCCGTGATTGCGAAGTTTCTTCGCGCCGGATTCCTGTGAGCGGGGGGATTGGCCTGGTTCAGCGTGACGCGCTGTTTGAGCCCGGAATCAGCAACCGACGCCGGAGCGCCGCGCCCTGAGGATCACCATCAGGTTGGCAACGATGGAGAAACTGAGGAGGAATCCTGCGGCAGCGTCGAGCATGGCGCGCTCAACCGTTCCGGTTGGATGGGCGAATACGCGCAGCAGGAGTCCGATGGCGAGGGCCGCGTTTGCCATCGCCAGTTGACGGCGGGAGCGGGGATCGAGATTGCGAAGATTGCGCATGGCGTATAAGTCCTTTCGTTGATCAGCGGTGGGCGCGGTACCAGAAAAACAGGGTCATTTTGAGGACCAGGAAGACCATCACAATGGCGAACAGGTCCCAGTCCCAGATGCCGTAGCGCAAGAAGCGGTATTCCCACAGCACAACGGCCAGAACTGCGGTCACAATGCCGGCGAAGCTGGAGGCGCGGCGGCGATGGTCGAGGAAGCGCTCGTCGACGAACTGGCCGAGGATGGGAACGCGGGCAAGAGGATGGGTCACGTCAGATTCTCCAGGTGAAAGATCTCGTCAGTGGAGCAGGTGAAGAGGCGCGCAAAGATGAGCGCCAGTTCCAGCGACGGCACATAGTGGTTGCGCTCGATGGAGATGATGCTTTGGCGGGAGACGCCGGCGGCGGCGGCAAGCTGCTCCTGGGTCCATTCGCGGGCCAAGCGCAGGTCTTTGAGCTTGTTGACGATCCGGTACTGGGGAGTTCCGCCCATGTAAAGCAACCTTTACGATTGAGCGTAGCGTGGTTCCGCAAGAATGTCAAGCTGGCTATACATTAATCGCGGCATTAATATTTCGTTTCGAGATATGGCTGCCGGAGTGAGGTTTGCATCTTAGCAATTTAAGCGTAATCACAGGGCCTCGCGCCCTCGGGGCCATCCCAGGCTCAAAATCCCCCCTCGAGGCGCGACAAAGTTTGTCCGATCGCATTACCCAAAATCCTGCCGAAAGCAGAACTTTATGATGGGCTACCACAAGTCCCTCCGGTATGAGTTGCATCCTCCCATGTCTTTTGGGGATGTGCTGGCGGCGCTGTTTCGCAGAAATCCGAAAACGGTGCAGGCGAAATTGCTCCCGGGTCGAAAACCTGAATTCAACGGGCCTGAATCCACGCAGTTGCTGCAATTTGAAGACCGCTATGATGAGAAATCGGCCGATCTGCAGGTGAAGTAATCCAGCCAGGCAGATTGCGAGCAACAGTCTCGACGATGGATCACACTGCCTGACAGGGATGGTCATCGTGCGCGCAGCCACTTGCGCAGATCGGTCCAGTCCTTATCTGTCTGATCGGCATAGCGTATGCCGAAATCGGCCAAGGCCTCGGCCATGCTCTCGCCGCCGCCGATGTAGCCGGCCAGCATGAGCGGGTCGCCGGCGCGGGCGTGGCTGCGGGCCAGCAACTCGCCGCAAACCTCGGCGAATGCCGCCAGCCCCTTGCCTGCCAGGTCGTCAATTTCAATGGAACCTTTGTGGTCGTTGAGCTGGCGAACGAGGAAATCGCGGCCGCCGATGCGGGTCCAGCCGAGGAACGGATCGGATTGGATCTGCAAATCGCGCTGGCCCTCCGCCACGCGCTGGCCGTTGTGGTGGGGCTGGTGCGCCTCAGGGAGATACGGCGCGTAGGCGGAGGCGGTTTCTTCCTTGAATTGCAGGAACAAGGGATCTCCGGCGCCATTGCCTTCAAAGTAGATGCAGTAGTCGCGCAGGCCCACGGAGCCGGTGCCCACCACTTTGAAGGCCACGTCCACGGGGCGGTAGAAGCCGAGCAGGTGCTGGCGCTGGGGCTCAAGGATTTGCCGGTACGGGGCCAGGCTGTTGAGGACCTCCGCCGCTTTGCGCCCGGCGATGCGGGTGAGCATCGGCTTCTGTTCCCTGAACCGGCGGCCGGCGGCGTGACCGGCGGGCTGGGTCAGGCGCTCGAGCGAGTGCAGGGGAGTGGAGCGCTCGGCCTTGAGCAGGGCGTCGTGGATGGGCTCAACCCCGCCGATGCGGTGCACCTGGAAACGGGAGGCATCGATGGCGGGCATTTTGGCCAGGGTGCGCATGAGCCCAGCGTAGTGGTGGACGCACAGCTCGGCGGCCTCGCGCGCAGAGGCGTCCTTGTGGCCGGCTTCGCGCCCGGCAAGCACCAGCGAGGCGGCCATGCGCTTCAGGTCCCACTCGAAGGGAGCGCGGATGGTCTCATCGAAGTCGTTGATGTCGAAGACGAGGCGGCCGTCGGGCGCGGCAAATGCGCCCAGGTTGCGGACGTGGGCATCGCCGCAGATCTGGGTGAGGATGCCGGTATTGGGCAGGCCGCACAGGTCGGCGGCCATCACGGGAACGGCGCCGCGGAAATAGCCGAAGGGCGACTCGGCCATGAGCTGCCACTTGAGCTTGACCAGCGAAGGGACGCGGCCGCGGGCGGCATGCTGGAGGAGTTCGATCGCCGGCTTTGACCGCTGCTTGGGCTTCAGGTCGCAGTGATCCTGGCGGCCCACCTGCTTGCGGCGGGCCTGGCCGAGTTTGCGGCGTTCTTCGGGAGTTGTCCAGTGCATGGCGGCAACATACACCGGGGGACCGTGGGTTCGCAAAATCAGTGGTCAGTGGTCAGTGTCAGCAACCAGATCGAGCGTCTGGCTCAGGGCGCGGAATCGGCTCTAATCGCGTGTCGGGCGAAGCAGGGGCTAAACAGGCTGCGGAAAAACTCGATGATGTGGCCAGGTCGGTGCGAAAGACCGCAGGGGCTGAAGCCCAAGTCCTTTGTTTCGGCGGCTGACGGCGGGACTAAAGTCCCGCCCTGACGCGTTCTCGCCGCCTTCGGGGGAGTTTTTCCGCAGCCTGTAAAGCCCGGCCCGTTATGTGCGCTTTTGCGGCACGAGTAAACTCGCGCCCTGACACTTTTCCGATTTCACGGCAGGGAATCAGCAACTGCGGAGCGGCGCCATCCCCAAATCAGCTCCGGGCGGGGGCCGATGTATTCCACTAGACTGAAAGGTACAGCATGAGCGCCGCTTCGGCCGACGCACGGCCGCTTCCCCTTTCCGTGACGCACGCCGCCTGGAAGCCCAAGCGGAATCCCTGGATTATTGCCCTCACGGTCACGCTGGCCACGTTCATGGAGGTGCTGGACACCTCGATTGCCAACGTGGCGCTGCCGCACATTGCCGGCAGCCTGGGATCGAGCGAGGACGAAGCCACGTGGGTGCTGACCAGCTACCTGGTGGCGAATGCGGTGATCCTGCCGGCGTCGGCTTACCTGACCACGTTTATTGGCCGCAAGCGCTTTTACATGATCTGCGTGATGCTGTTCGGCCTCAGTTCCGCGCTGTGCGGGCTGGCGCCGTCGCTTCCGCTCCTGATCTTCTTCCGTGTGCTGCAGGGCATGGGAGGCGGCGGACTGCAGCCGAGCGAGCAATCCATCCTGGCCGATACGTTTGCGCCGGAGAAGCGGGGACAGGCGTTTGCACTGTATGGATTTGCGGTGGTGGCCGCGCCGGCGATCGGGCCCACGCTGGGCGGCTGGATCACCGACAACATGAGCTGGCGCTGGTGTTTTTACATCAATGTGCCGGTGGCCATACTTTCGCTGTTTCTGACCAATCGCATCATCGAAGATCCGCCGCACTTGAAGGAACAGGTGAAGCAAAATCGCAAGAAGGGGCTGAACCTGGACTATTTCGGATTCGGTTTGCTGGCGCTGGGATTTGGGTCGCTTGAGTTTGTAATGGACAAGGGGCAGGAGAACGACTGGTTCGGCTCTCACCTTATTACATTGTTCGCGGTCCTCGCCGCCGCATCGCTGATGGTGCTGTTTTTCTGGGAGATGGCGCAGATCCGGCGCAATCACCGGCCCATCCTGGACCTGACGCTGTTCCGAAATCGCAATTTTGCGGTGTCGTTCACGCTGATGTTCGCGCTCGGCGTGGTGCTGTTTGCGACCACGGTGATGATTCCGCAATTTGTGCAGACGCTGCTGGGGTACACGGCGGAACAGGCGGGGCTGGTGATCTCGCCCGGCGGGGTGGCGGTAATGGCCATGATGCCCATCGTGGCCATCCTGATGACGCGCGTGGATCCGCGCTGGATGATTGTGTACGGCTTTGCGATGTGCTCGGCGGCGCTGTTCACCATGCTGACGCTCGACCTCGAAGTGAGCTACTCCTACATTGCGTGGCTGCGCGTGTTCCAGGCGGCGGGGCTGGCATTCCTGTTCATTCCCATCAATACGCTGTCGTATAACGGCGTTCCGATGACGAAGAACAACGACGTGAGCGGGCTTACCAACCTGGCGCGCAACATTGGCGGCAGCCTGGGCACGGCGTTTTTTGTTACCATGCTGGCGCGGCGGTCGCAGTTCCACCAGAACCGGCTGGGCTCAGTGATTACGCCCGGAGACTCCAACCTGCAAAGCGCCCTTGACCGCATGGGCCGGTACCTGATGCACGGCGGGCGCGCAGCCACGCTGGCTCAGGGCAAGGCGATTGCGCAGGGGGACTTGTACGGGCAGTTGGTGCGGCAGAGCGCCATGCTGGGCTACCTGGACGTGATCAAAATTCTGGCGGTAATCATGGTGTGCCTGATCCCGCTGGTGTTCCTGATGAAGCGGCCGGCGAAGGGCGCGGGGATGCGGGGACACTAAAGCCGTTTCGAGGACAAAGACAGCGAGCCAGCGCCGCTTCGCGACGTAGCGAGTCAGCAAGTGAGCGGGTTTGCCCGGTACGCACGCGGACGCTAGAGGCTGCGAGTCAGCGCCCGGTGGGCTGATTTAGACTGGCCGCAGAACCCTTCTCCTGCCGAATGCGCTCGCGCGGCGACTGCCAGGGTTCAACTGTGGAGGAAAGCTTGTGACGCGTGCCGCCGGCGCACTTCTGTCCGTTTTCATCCTGGCTTCTGCTTCCGCACCTGCACAAACGAACGGCATTCCGCTGACGGTGGAGCGGATTTTTGCCCACGAGCACATGACGGGCGCGCCGCCCGAGGGGCTGACCTGGTCGCCGGACGGCAAGCACCTCAGCTATCTCGATGGCGGCGAGCTGATCGACCTGGATCCCGGCACCGGCCGGCCGCACGTGCTGGTGAGCCGCGCCAAACTGACCGCGCTGTCGGGTGTGTTTGAGAGCGAGCAGGACCGCGATCATCGCGAACGCTACAAGATGGCCAGCTACATCTGGGCGCCGGACTCGAAGCATCTTCTGTTCGACTCCGGCGGGCGGCTGTGGCTTTACAATCTGGGGAACGGAACCGGCGTCCAGATCGGCTTTACTGACACTCTCGCCGGCGACGATCCGAAATTCTCTCCCAACAACGAGGACATCAGCTTCATCCGCAATCATGGACTCAGCGAAGTTCGCCCGGAGGAGGTCGCGGGCGGAGCGCCGTTTCCGCTGGAGCCTCCGCCCAACGAGGCCACCTCGAACGGAGAAGTCGATTGGGTGTACGAGGAAGAGCTGGACGTGCGCAGCAACTATTTCTGGTCGCCCGACTCGAAGAACGTCGCGTTTCTGCAGATGGATGAAGGCGACGTGCCGCAGTATCCCATCACCGATTTCATTCCCACGCACGCGACCGTGGAATTGCAGCGCTATCCTCAGCCCGGCGACCCGAATCCGGCGGTGCGGGTGGGGGTGGTGAGCGCGAATGCCGGCCGCACCTCATGGATCCGGCTGCCCAACCACCCGGGCGAGGACTATGTGCCGCGCTTCGGGTGGGTGGATCGCCACACCATCTGGGTGGAAACGCTGGCGCGCGATCACAAGCAGCGCGATCTCTATTTCGTGGACGCGAACAACAGCCAGTCGCGCCTGGTGCTGGAGATTACCGACGACAAGTTTGTGGATGAGAATTACGACGTGGACGTTGAAGCGGGCGATATCGTCCTGACCGACTGGAAGGATGGCCACAATCACATTTATCTCTATCGCTACAACGCACGCGATCCGCTGTCGGCTTCGGACTCCTCGAGCGAGGTTTCGCAGCTAACCCACGGTGACTTTGACGTGGACGCGATTTCGCTGGTGGATGCGGCGAAACACGTTGTCTATTACACGTCGAATGAGGGCAATCCGCTGGAGCAGCAGGTGTGGCAGGTGGGCTTCGACGGCAAACGCAGGCAGTTGACCACGGGCGCCGGCTACCACGAAGCCAACTTCTCGCCCAATGGGCAGGTGTTTGTGGATACCTGGTCAGCGCGGATGGAGCCGGACCGGCTGAGTCTGTGCCAGACGGGCAGCAAGTGCGTTGTGTTCTGGTCGAACCAGGGAATGGAACTCTACAAGCTGCGCCCGCCGGAGCAGATAGAGGTGAAGGCAAAGGATGGCAGCACACTTTACGCCACGCTGCTGATGCCTGCCGACGCCGCGGGAAAGGCGAGCGTGCCGCTGATCCTGAACCCATACGGCGGGCCGGGGCCGCAGACGGTGGAGAACAAATGGGACGAACGGCTGCTGTTTGACGAGCTGCTGGCCGAGCACGGGTTCGCCGTGCTCCACGCCGACAACCGCGGGACAGGGAACCGTGGGCGCGCCTTTGCCCAGGCCGCGTGGCACAACTTTGGCCCTGTCCAGCTTGAGGATCAACTCACCGTGCTCGATGCCGCGCTGGGCGCGCATGCGGAACTCGACCCCAACCGGCTGGGATGGTGGGGCTGGAGCTGGGGCGGCAGCTTCACCCTCTACGCCATGACCCATTCCGACCGGTTCAAGGCGGGGGTGGCAGTTGCGCCCGTGACCGATTGGCGCGATTATGATTCCATCTACACGGAACGCTACCTGGGCCAGCCTTCCGACTTTCCGGAGGGCTACAAGGATTTTTCGGCAGTCAACTCAGCCGCCGCGCTGAAGGGTCATCTGCTGCTGGCGCAAGGCACGGGCGACGACAACGTGCACATGGAAAATACCGTGCAGTTTATCCAGAAACTGATTGATGCGCGCATTCCCTACGATCTGCAGATTTTTCCGCGCAAAACACACTCGATAGCCGGGGCCGACGACCGCATTCTTCTTTTCAGCCGTATTCTCAGCCATTTTGAGGAGTATCTGAAGCCCGCGAGCGTACAGGAGAAATGACAAATCCGGAACGTTCCGCAAGAGGTTGGGACAAGACGGCAACGCATCTGCGGCGGCTGGAAGAAAGCCTGCTGAACCCCGCGGTGCGGCGCGATGGGGAACGGCTGCGCGCGATGTTGACCGAGGATTTTCTCGAGTTCGGCTCGTCGGGCAAGGTTTGGACGCGCAACTCGATTATTGAGCTGCTGGCCACGGAGAAGAATTTCTTTCCGCCGGTCATCGAGGACTTTCTCTGCGCGATGCTTACCGACAAGGTGGCGCTGGTGACTTACCGCACCGTGCGCAGCGATGGGAAATCCGGCGAGACGCTGGAAAGCCTGCGCAGCTCCATCTGGACCCGCCATGACGGCGAATGGCGCATGCGCTTCCACCAGGGAACGCGCAGAAGCTAGAGACGCGCTGTTGCCCGAGGTTCGGCCACGCGCGATTCGCGGCGCATCCGGCGAAAAACCACGATGATGACCGCAAGCCATGCCCAGGGCGCGGCGGAGTTGACTCCTGCCGGGGCGCCCCCGTAAAGCAGAAACAAGAGCATCGCCCCCGAGCCGAACGCGGCGCACCACCACGCAATCGCGTGCCGGCTGCACAGGACCAGCACCAGCGCCGCCGCTGTATCAAGGAACGCAAGCACCCAGCCAGCAATCTCGAATCCCTGCAGAACCAGCGAAGGCGGTCTGCGCCCCTCCGCGCGGTCGCGAACTCCGCGCAGAATGGCGCGCACCGCAACGTGATCGGCAAACTCGGTGAACACGTTCAGCGCGCGGGCGCGAGGGTCGCTCGGATATCGCCACCGAATTCGGCTGATGAGCCGCGTGTGCTCGCCATCAACCGGAACCAGCGCCCAGATGAAGACGCCGGTGTGGGGATTGTCCCGGCTGCGCCAAACCAGCGCGCGGTTCTGGGCAATGGTTCCGAACTCCAGGCTGGCCGCAACGCTCAGCGGCAGCGTGTCTCCCGTGCGGGGATGCTGAAATTCGGGCAGGATGGTGGTGGCGCTGCGCAGGCCGCGCCCGCCGCCGGGATTTTCGATCAGGTCGTAGCCGTAAAAGCCCGCGCGGCCGTATCCCATCTGCACCAGCCAGGGCCAGATTCTCTCTGGCGGCGCCGCAATGGTGATGGCGCGCGTGGCGTCAAATGCCGGATCGGCCACGATCCCATCTTCGGGCAGGGTCATGCGCAACTCGGCGGCCGTCGCGCCCCAGCGCAGTTGCCCCGGCCGCACGGCAAACCAGTACACCAGAACGAGCAAAACGGGAACGGCACACGCCGTCCCGAGGCGGAGCGCCGTCCGCATTCGCCAACGCCAGCTTGCAGGTGCTTGTGGCTGAGAACCCATCGACGCCCCCCAGGCAAGGTGCGGCATAAAAAGCTATCCCTTTTGCTTTGGGGAGATGCTCAGGGAGGATTCAACCTCGCAATCGATCGTCGCAAATCGGATCTAAAGAACTAAACTTCGTGGTGAGTAAAGATATCGTCCTTGTCCCGCTCCGGGCACCGAGCGCAACCCAAACAGCAAACCAGCAGGATGGCCACGCCGGCCGTCACCACCAGGGCCAGCAGGCTACCGCTTGTCATCAGCCATCGGATTAAGCTATGCATAATCGGTTCTCACCTCCGGCGGCCCATCTTAGTTAAGATGCAGGGACGCTGTTGCGGCGCTGTTTCCGCTGCCTTTCGTCTACCGGTGGGGGATCCGATGGGAGAGAGTGTAGCAGATGTCGGGCCGCTCCAACACAGAATCTTCTACCAGCGTAGACGGCATGCGCCACAGTTTAGTCGCGGCTCGGCAATGTGGAAATACCACTTCCGAACCACTCCTGAATTGGCTCTTTGTAGACCTGAATTCGTATTTTGCATCGGTGGAGCAGCAGACCCGGCCCGAGCTGCGCGGCAAGCCGGTTGGCGTGGTTCCCGCGATGGTGGATACAACCTGCTGCATTGCCGCGAGTTACGAAGCAAAAGCCTTCGGCGTTCGCACCGGGACCATGGTGGCGGACGCCAGGCGCATTTGCCCGGAAATCATCCTGGTGGAAGGCCGCCACGAGCTTTATGTTGAGTATCATCACAGGATTGTTGAGGCGGTGGAAAGCTGCCTCCCGGTCAGCGCCGTTTGTTCCATCGACGAAATGGCTTGCCGCTTGATGGGCCGAGAGCGCCCGTTGCTGGCCGCGCTGGAGCTTGCGCGCAAGGTGAAAGCTCGTGTTCGCGAGTGCGCCGGCGAGATGATGCGCAGTTCTGTCGGCCTGGCGACAAACCGTTATCTGGCAAAGGTCGCCAGCGACATGGAAAAGCCCGACGGCCTGGTGGCGCTCACGCTCGACATTCTGCCCGAAGCGCTTACGCGCCTCACCCTCCGCGACCTGCCCGGAGTGGGCGCTCGGACGGAAAAGCGCCTCAACGAGCGGGGAATCACAACCATGCAGGAGTTGCTCGCCCTCGATGCCGATCGCTCCGGCCAGGTGTGGGGCTCGGTGTGGGGCGAGCGGTTGTTCCACTGGCTGCGCGGCGAAGACTTCGATATGTCGGAGACCGAACATCTGAAGTCCATCAGCCACCAGCACGTGCTGGCGCCGGAGCTGCGCACGCCGGAGAAGGCCTGGGCCGTGGCGCACAAGCTGCTGCACAAGGCCGCCATGCGCCTGCGGTCCAACAAGTTGTGGGCGTCGTCGATCGGTCTCGCCGTGGGATTTTCCGCGGGGAGGGAAGGTTCCACGCCAGTGCCCGTGAGCCGCTTCGGCGTTCCGGCCAAGGGCTGGCATGGCGAAGTCCGCGTGACCGAGTGCCAGGACAATCAGACCCTCATCACCGCGCTGAAGCACCTGTGGGAATCGCAGCCCAAAGGCGGCGAGTACCGTCATCCCTATTACGTCGGCGTGCAACTCGGCGGGCTGGTCCCCGACCGCCTCCACTCCCTGGGCCTCTTCGACGTGCTCGAATCGGAAAAGAGCCGCGCGCGCCTGCAGGCTGCCATGGACGATATCAACCGCAAATACGGAACCGGCACGCTGGCGCCGGCAACCATGCTGGCCGCCTACAAGGCCGCGCCCACGCGCATTGCGTTTCACAGCATTCCCGAGCTGTTCTGAGCCCAGGCTAATCTGTGACGGAACTCAGGAATCGCCCCGTTGGCCGGAAGCTGAGGCCTCCGCTGGCGGGCTCATACTGGACGATGAGGAGAAGATCTTATGGCCATTCCGTTGCCGGATCTGAAGCACGCCGCGCTGCTCAGCATGGATTTTCACGCTTCGATCGTTTCCGCTTATCTCCCGGAGCCGGATGAATTCCTGGCGCGCGTGGCGAGTGTTCAGGCCGCGGCGCGCGAGCGCGGGCTTCCGGTGATCCATGTGCAGGTGGGTTTCCGGCCGGGCTTCCCGGAGATCAGCGACCGCAATGCGCTGTTTGCCGCCATCAAGTCGTCTCCGCAGTGGCAGAAAATGTTTGCCGAAGGCTCCGGAGGACTCCATCCCAAAATCGGACCAGTCGGAAATGAGGCCGTAGTGACCAAGCACCGGGTGAGCGCGTTTGCAGGCACCGACCTGGAGATGATCCTGCGCGCCGGCGAGATTGACACCCTGGTGCTGACGGGGATTGCCACCAGCGGCGTGGTGCTGTCGACCCTGCTCGACGCGGCCGACGCGGATTACCGGCTGGCGGTGGTGACGGACTGCTGCGCCGACCGCGACCCGGAGCTGGACGCCTGCCTGAAGGAGAAATTCTTTCCGATGCGGGCTGCCGTCCTGCATGGCGCGGAGATGGTTGAGGCGATTCGCGCCCGCTGAATCGCGCCATTGGCCGCTGGATTAAAGCAATCGGACCCACAAACGAAAGCGCCAGAAGCCTTGCGGCCTCTGGCGCTTTCCGGGTGCCTTTCGCTCGTCGGACCAAACACCATCCGGCAAAGCTCAGCGATGAATCTTCAGTGAAACCGTCGTCCGTACTCCCGCCTGGCTGCGCCTGATCCTTCCGGTCTCCGGTTGGTTTGCGCCTGCGGCAAGCCGCCTGCGTTCCAGCCTTCACCGTACCTACCCTCGCATTTGCCAAACCGGTGATGGATCTTGCTCTCTCTTTCGCCCACTTTCGACCTGCGACCGAGGCCACAAGCTTACGGTGTGCGCCTGAGATTGCTCCTTCCATCTCCTTCCGGGTTACCGGCTGGCTTTCCTGCTTTGGAGGACGCTTGCCTTGCGGCAGCCACCCTCCCGAGCCCGATCACCTTGCCTGCATCCCGGCCGGAAACGTCCCTTCCAGCTTGTTCCGGTAGTCGTCGCCTCTTGCGAGGTTGAATTACCGGCGTCCCCTGGTTGTTACGCTTCCTGCCCGATCCTGGTCCGGATCCGCTCACTTCGCCGGGGTAGCTGCGCCTGCGGGCGAACCCGCTCTTGCAACCATCCCTCCATGAACGAATGTCCCAACATCAAGCCGGCAACGAACTTCTGCATTCCACGGAACTTTGCATCGCCCTGCTCAGCGGAGGATGAGTTTCCAACCTCATCAAATCTCTTTCCCACGGCTTTCACCGCAGGCGATAATCCAATTCTTTTGGATCTTTCATCTTCCTGCAGGGCAGGAAATGCTTGCTTCCAATTCGTTACTGGGCTACCAACTGACGGGACTATGCACCTCCTCAATCTGTGAATGCAAGTTGAAAACTCGGAGAAATCTGTGGATTTCACCGGGAGTAGTGCAATCGCACTTAGATTTTGCAAATGTCGCGATAGATTGGGCCAAAAAGGGTTGATTTGGGGCGTTTCGGCGCTATTCGTAGAGCAGCGGCTGGGCATCCCGCGCCCAGGAACTGCAGCCTGGATCCCACGGGAAGCGCCCATGCTCATCGCTCCAAAAACACTGCAGGAGCGGGAAGGGATCGGCCTCGTAAAACCACAGGGCGTAGCCCACGTGCCCGTGGTAGTGCTTTCGATCCACCTCGCGGAAGCAGCAGGATTGAGGCCGAGTGAGGATGCGCCTGTAGACGGCCATGGGCTGGAAGCGCTTGCCGTCGCGAATGTCGAGAGCGATCTGGTTCACCGCGCGCATGCACATGTCGATGGGCAAGCCGAAAAGGATGATCTCGGGGTGGCCGAGCATATGGAACAGGCCGATGGAATAGGCGAAGTCAGGTCCCTTGCCCTGTTCGCGGGCCAGAACTCCGGTGATTTGCCAGCCATCGGTGTGGATCTCACGGAGCACTTTGGCATCCAGCGCGGAGAGTGCATTGGCGTCTTCGAGCGAACGCGTCATACAGGGTGAGAAGTATGCCGGAGCGGTTTCGGTTGCACCGGCCAAATGCCGATTGATTCTAAAGCACCTTTGGGGCGGCGAATTGGGGTCAGGGGGTGGGCTGTTTGCGCGCCGAGGGGGTCAGCTTGCGGACCACGAACTCCTGGAAAATATTGCCGACGGCGTCTTCGCCCATTCCGACGGCGGTGGCGTCGAGGATCACGGCGAAGCTGCTTTGATCGGTGGACGGGTAGTAGAGGTTCGAGATTCCGCCCGCGGCCAGGTTCCCCGCCAAAGCCGAGTAATTGAACTGCCAGCGGCCGTTGTCGCCCTTGCACATGAAGGCCATGGCGACGGCGTGCAGGGTACGCGAAGCGATGGAGCCTTTGCCTTTGTAGTAGTAGCGAGGGTCCTGATGGAGGAGGGACGGAAACAGCGCCCCGCCCAGCATGTCGCTGGAGAAGCCGTCGGCGTAGTCTGCGCCGAAGCGCTTGGCATACCCTTGGGCGCCCTGGCCATAGCCGACAAAGGTGTTCTGGGCTTGCTCAATGCCGGCAAAGAAGCCGGCGCTGATAAAGGTGATGGGATCGATGGAGTCGTGCCAGGCGAGAGAGAACTTCTGACGCGGCGAAAGCGGGGCGGGATTGGCATCGTAGACAACGTAGAAGTTGGGAATGAAGCCGAGGACGCGCTGCTTTTCTTCCACCTTCACCTCTTCGGTGGCGATCTCCTGGCGGGAAGCAGTGACATTCACATCGGTGGTGGTCTCAGCCATGGAGAGCATGATGGCGGGGACCTCCTGGCTTTCGCCGGCGTGAAGCGTGCCGGCGATCTTTGCTGTGTTGAAACCGGAAGCTGACGCCGAAATCGTGAACGTCCCGGCCGGCACCCCGGAAAACACAAAGCGGCCGTTGGCGTCGGTGGTGGTTTGGCGGGGCGCGGGTTCAGCAGGGACGGACAACTCAACGTGCGCGCCTTCGTAGACCTCCTGGTCGTGGTTCATCACTACGCCCTGGATGATGCCGGATCGCGCGTCTGGCGGCTGGGGACTGGCGGACTGATCGGGAGCCTGGCGGCCCCACGCCGGAATGGTCGCAAGGCAAATCAACAGCAGCGTGCGGGAACAGATGCGGGTAAAGCGCGTGGGAAACGAGGCTGATGGCCGATTTGGCAGACTAAGACTCCACGAATTGGCCTGTAAATTCCTGCATCCCATGAAGGAAGGCGTCACGTCGTTGCTGTTCAGTGTAGACGAAGGACGGGTGGGAATGTTGCAGGCTGGCATGGGGTTCGGGATCAATCGGCGTGACTTGGGTGCAGGTTCCGGTCGCTGCTTTCCTGGCGCGAGACGCGGCGCAGTTTCCAGATGCCCCAGGCCGCGCCGAGCACGGTAAGAGAGACGAAACTCCACAGGATGGCAGGCTCCCATTTTTGCAGCGTGGAAGACCAGAGGCGGATGATGTGGCGGCCGTAGACATAGGCCAGCCATGCTTCCAGCCCGTAGCGCAGGGCGCGCCCGGAACCGAAGGCGACCAGAAACCGCCGCCAGGTTGTGCCCAAAGCGCCTGCGGTAAGAAGAAACGGCCACAGAGGGATGGGCGGCGGCAGGATGGCCGGCAAAAACACCGTCAGCACGGGATTGCGCTGCGACCATCCGGAAACGCGCGTCTCAAGCAATGGCGGAACGTAACGCTCGATGGCTTTTTGGCCGCCTTTTTTGCCCAGCCGCCAGGTGGTCCAGGCACCCACCAGGCTGCCTGCAAGCGCGCACGGCCCCAGAAGCCAGGGGTCGCCGCCGTGGCTGATAAGCCAAAGCAGGAGCAGATCGGTGGACCCGGGAATGGCCAGGGGAATGACGCTGGCATCAAGGAATGAAACCGCAAACAGTCCCGGCGCGCCCAGGGTGACAACCCAGTGAAAAGCCTCCTTCTTTCTCTCCTGCATCCCTTCCGCGACGATGCCCGCAAACACGCCCATCTCCAGATTAGAAACTAATTTGCAGCCGGCTGGTGCTTTTCGCGGAAAAGGCGTTGCGGAATCGAGTGCAGCCGGCCATTTTGTGACCGCGAACTCATCCGGTACCCTGAAAGTGGATGCCTTCCCCTGAACCATTGTCCCGGCGCGGCCTGGAGTCCTTCGCGTCGCGCGACTTCCGCCGCTACCAACTCGCACGCGGGATGGTGATCCTGGGCGCGGAGGCGCAGGCAGTAGCCGTGGCGTGGCAGGTGTACGCCATGACCCACCGCGCGCTGGACCTGGGCTACACCGGCCTGGCGCTGTTTCTTCCCGGGCTGCTCTTTCTGCTGCCCGCCGGTCACGTGGCCGACCGCTTCGATCGGCGCATGGTGATCCTGGTCTGCTATTCGCTCCAGGTGCTTTGCACCTGCGGCCTGCTGGCGCTCACGCTGGCGGGCTCGCGGCGCGTGTTCCCCATTTACTGCGTGCTTTTTCTCATCGGCACGGGACGGTCGTTCTCCGGGCCGGCCAGCTCCGCGCTGATCCCGCATCTGGTTCCGGAAAAGCATTTCGTCAACGCGGTCACATGGGGCGGGGCCATCTTCCAGTTCGCCAACACCACCGGCCCGGCGCTCGGCGGCATCCTCTACACGCTGCCGCTGGTGGGGATGTTTCCTGGCCGTGATTCGTCGCGCGAGCTGGCCGGCGCGGGCATTGTTTATTGCTTCACGCTGCTGGCGCTGCTCTGGTTCCTGGTCCTGATTGTCACGCTGCACGTGCGCCCGGGGCGAATGGAGCACCGCGCGGCCTCATTGAAGGTGGTGCTGGCCGGGTTCCAGTACGTCCGAAAGATGCCCATGCTGCTGGGCTCCTTCTCTCTGGACCTTTTTGTGGTGCTGCTGGGAGGCGCGGTGGCGCTCATGCCCATCTTTGCCAACGACATTCTGCACACCGGCCCCCGCGGCCTGGGCATGCTGCGCGCGGCGCCTGCGGTGGGCGCGCTGGTTATGTCGCTGGTGCTGGCGCGGTTCCCGCTGACGCGCAAGGCAGGGCGGCGGCTGTTCATCTCTGTATCGATCTTCGGCGCGGCCACCGTCGTTTTCGGCTTCTCGCGCAACCTCGTTCTTTCGCTTGTCAGCCTGGCCATCCTGGGCGCGGCCGACATGATCAGCGTCATCATCCGCGGCTCGCTGCTGCAACTGGCCACGCCGCCGGAGATGCGCGGCCGGGTCTCCGCAGTCAACTCGCTCTTCATCGGCGCATCCAATGAACTGGGCGAGTTTGAAAGCGGCCTCACCGCGCAGTGGTGGGGCGCGGTTCGGGCCACCATTTACGGCGGCATCGGCTCGCTCGTTGTCTGCGGCCTGTGGGCCACGCTGTTCCCCAGCCTTCGCCACGCCGATGAGCTGACATCGGAAGCCCTGCGGCGGAACGCGCCCGTGGCGCAGGAACCGGTGGAGGCCGACGCGACGCTGCTGTAATCCCGGCGCGACGCGGATCACTTACCGTAAGCCGGAGCATTTTCGGGGATCCAGCCCTCGACGGTCACAAACCGGTGCGTGGACCGGAAGCGCTCAATAAGGATTTCGGCGGCGCGGACCGACGGCCCTCGGTCGGCGCCGAGCATGCGGTGTCCGCCGTCATGGAGAACAATATTGGCCGCGCGCCCGCGCCGCCCGACAGCCTCAACCTTCGCAGCCAGCCGCTCGGCGATCCGCTCCGCCGACGGCTCCTCCCAGTCGTTGGTCATTGCGTTCCACATCACCGGGGTCATGCCCAGTTCGCGCGCGGTCCGCAACACAAACGGCCGGCGCGCCCCGTAAGGAGGCCGGAAAAGCTTCACCGGCTTTCCCGTGATCTGTTCCAGCGCGTCGCGAGTGCGCTTGAGCTCGTCCCGTATCTTGGCGGCGGAAGTGCGCGCCAGGTTGGGATGCGTCCAGGAGTGATTGCCGACGGCGTGGCCGCTGTTGGCGATATATCGCGCCAGCGCGGACTCCTCGCTGGCGAACTTGCCCACCAGGAAGAACGTGGCTTTAATGTCGTGCCGGGCGAGGAGTTCGAGCAGGCGCGGCGTCCACGCGGGATTGGGGCCGTCGTCGAAGGTCAGCGCGATCTCGCCGGGCCGGGATGGGGCAATGAGCGTGCGGCCAAAGATCTGCGAGCCCGGCCACATGGCTGCAAAGGCGCACGCGCCCGCCGCAAGTCCGAGCACGGTAAGCCCGCCGAGGGCCTCGGCAATCACCTGTTCCGGTTCCATAAGCATGGCTGCTACAAGTCTGCGTCCCGGCCCGAACAAAGCGCAAGCAACCAGGCGTATACTTTAGGCGTACGGGCCGCATCCTGAGCGCGCGGAGCGGCACTGGAGACACACATGAGCCTCACGAACTTCCCCGGGAGTTCTTCGTCCGCCGGCAACTCCGCCGGAATCCCCCTGCCCAAAGTGACCATGCCCGCGCTCCAGGAGATGAAGCGCCAGGGCAAGCCCATCTCCGCGCTTACAGCCTACGACTACTCCACCGCGCGGCTGGTGGACGAGGCCGGCATTGATCTCATCCTGGTCGGCGACTCACTCGCACAGGTTGTCCTCGGCCATGACAACACGCTGGCCGTCACCGTGGACGAGATGCTGCACCACACCCGCGCCGTGCGCCGAGCGGTGCGCCGTGCGCTGGTGGTGGCCGATATGCCTTTCGGCAGCTATCACGGCAGTGTGGCGGAAAGCGTTCGCAACGCGGTCCGGTTTATCAAGGAAGCCGGCGCCGAGGCGGTGAAGATTGAAGGCGCGCGCGTGGAGCTGGTCCGCGAACTGGTCGACTCGGAGATCCCCGTAGTGGCGCACCTGGGCCTGACTCCGCAGAGCGTGCATCGCATGGGCGGCTATCGCGTGCAGGCACGTACCACGGAAGCCGCCGCCCGGCTTCGCGCCGATGCGCATGCGCTGGCTGAGGCCGGAGCGGGCGTACTGGTGCTGGAAGGCGTGCCGCGCGAAGTGGCCGCGCGCATCACCGCCGAGCTTTCCATTCCCACCATCGGCATCGGCGCGGGGCCGGATTGCGACGGCCAGATACTGGTCTTTCACGACCTGGTCAACCTCACCTTTGCACCGGCAGCCAAGTTTGTCCGCCGCTACGCCGATGCCGCCGGGTTGTTCCGCACCGCCATCGAAAGCTATCGCGAAGACGTGGAGCATCGCGCGTTCCCGTCAGACAAGGAGAGCTACCATCTGGCGGCGGCGCCGCAGAATGTCGTCATCGAGATGCCCGACGACTCCGACGCAGTGGTGAACAGCGACGCGCGCCAGGACCTGGACGAGTTCGGCGCGGCCTGAGCCGCTTGGGTGCATCCTATCGTCATGCAGATTTTCCGCACCGTCAACGAACTGCGTGCCTGGTCGCGCGCCGCCCGCGCCACGGGCAAGACCGTCGGCCTGGTCCCCACCATGGGAGCTCTGCATGAGGGCCATGCTTCGCTCATCCGCGCCGCCCGCAGCCGTTGCGGCGCGGTCGCGGTGAGCATCTTCGTCAATCCCACGCAATTCGGACCCAACGAAGACTATGCCCGCTATCCGCGCGCGTTTGAGGCGGACTGCGCGCTGGCTGAATCGCTTGGCGCGGACGCAGTGTTTGCACCCAGCGTGGAAGAAATGTATCCCGCCGGAGCAGCCACCTTTGTTGAAGTGGACGGCCTAAGCGGTCGCCTGGACGGCGCATCGCGGCCGGGCCACTTCCGAGGCGTGGCCACCATCGTGGCCAAGCTTTTTGTTGCAGCTGAACCCGATCTGGCTTTTTTCGGGCAGAAGGACGCAGCCCAGGTTGCCGTCCTGCGGCGCATGACCGCGGACCTGCGCCTCGGCACCGAGATCGCGGTCTGCCCCATCGTGCGCGACTCCGATGGGCTGGCGCTCAGCTCGCGCAATGTCTACCTGAACTCCGACGAGCGCCGCCAGGCGCTGGCGCTGAGCCGCGCCATTCACTGGGTTGAGGCCATGTTCGCAAAGGGCCAGCGTAGCGCGGCCATCCTAATCGACGCCGCGCGCGTCATCCTCAGCGAGCAGCCGTTGATTCGCATCGACTACGTTGCGCTGGTCAACTGGAACACTCTTGAGCCCGTGGACGCCGCCTCTCCCGGAGCGCTCTTCGCGGTAGCTGCCCGGGTGGGCACCACGCGCCTGATCGACAATACCATCCTTTGATGATTTGTCTTATCTCCGTGGGCCGGAATTGCTATTGTAAGAGGCGTTCCAGTCCATCCCAATCCGAATTCACAGGCTGTCTCAACAGGGGATCAGTCAAATGCATTTCTGCGAGCGTGCGCTCTCCCCGGCCGTAGTTGCAGGGATTGCAGGTGATCACCAAGTTATTGAGCTCGCTGCTTCCCCCGCGTGAGTGAGGCAATAAATGGTCGTATTGGGCCTCAAGCGCATCGAGTGCCGTGTGTTTCAAGAGATTTGTCGGACCCCATCGCACCGCCTCCGGGTAAAGAACAACAAGGCGCGTGCGGACTCCTCTTGCTATCACGGGTACGCCACAAAAACGGCAATGAAAACCGTCCCGCTGATGTAGCGCTCGTATAAGCATTAATGAAGGCATTCGCGGTTGGGTCCTTTCTTTAGCCTCGATTCTGGACGGGGCCCCTTCTACAAAGTAAGAACGGTTATAGACGCTCGACTTCCCGCGCAGCGAAAACGCCCATTCACCGATAACCTTGAGGTTCGCTTTTCCGATCAGCAATCCGGCTAAATCTCTTTGGTCACAAAGATGAGCCGTAACCGCAGCGTCCAGAATTTTCGCCGCGAGCGCGATTTCGGGAATCGGATCGCGAAGACAATCACGCCAATCGGCGGCCCCGTCCGGATCAATAATTCGCTCCGACTCCATCTTGCAGTTCAGCCCTCCAAGGAAGGATCCACTTGTGTTACGGACTCGGTATGGTGAATCATTCCGGTGACACTATAATTGCACCCTTGTTATTCTCGTCGCAATCTGGTGCAAGTGCCCGAACTGCCTGACATCTCCGCCTACGTCGCCGCGCTTGAGCCGCGCATTCTGGGCCAGAAGCTGGAGCACGTGCGCCTGGGCTCGGTATTCGTGCTGCGCACGGTCGATCCGCCCGTCTCCGCCGCCGAAGGCCGCACTGTCACCGCGGTCCGCCGCATCGGCAAGCGTATCGCCATCGGGCTCGCAGACAATGAGGCCGCTGACATCTGGCTCGTCATCCATCTCATGATTGCAGGCCGCCTGCACTGGAAGCCGCCGCACGCAAAACTCGCCGGCCGCAACGGCCTCCTCGCCCTCGACTTCCCTTCCGGCTCGCTGATCCTCACGGAAGCCGGCTCCAAACGCCGCGCCTCGCTCCACGTCCTCAGGGGCGAGCAGGCGCTCGCCGACATCGACCCCGGCGGCATCGAGATCTTCGCGCCGGAGACGGATCTCGACGCCTTCCGCGCCGCCCTGACGCGCGAAAACCGCACCCTCAAGCGCGCTCTCACTGACCCGCGCCTCCTCTCCGGCGTGGGCAACGCCTACTCCGACGAAATCCTCCATGCCGCGCAGCTCTCGCCCATCACCCTCACCAGCAAGCTGATGCCGGCCGAGTGGAAGCGCCTGTGGGAGGCCACGCGGCATGTGCTCATCACCTGGATGGAACGCCTCGTCTCAGAAGCGGCGCACAGCTTTCCTGAGAAGGTCACCGCCTTTCGCCCCGAGTTCGCCGTCCACGGCCGTTTCGGCCAGAACTGCCCGCGCTGCGGCAGCCCCATCCAGCGCATCCGCTACGCCGATAACGAAACCAACTACTGCCCCACCTGCCAGACCGGCGGCAAGGTCCTGGCCGACCGCAGCCTTTCGCGCCTGCTGGGCGCGGACTGGCCGCGCACGCTGGACGAGCTGGAAGCCCTGAAGCGCAAATGAAAAGCCGCCCGCTGCGCGCCCCGTCCCATGGATCAGCCCTCGGCCCGTTGCAGCTCCAGATACCCTCGTAACGTCTTTGCAATCTTTGCCATTGACATGCCCACCCCTGTTGCTCCAAAGTCAGGAACACACTTCTTTCCTCTGCAATCCTAAGCAGTCAAGATCAGTCTTGGAGGGCACATGGAACATCTTCACCACCTCGTCAACTACCGGGCCATCCTCATTTGCGCGATTATCCTGTGGATCATCGGCGCACTGTGGTACTCGCCCCCGCTGTTTGGCAAGCACTGGGCAGCCATTGTCGGCCGCAAGACGGGCGAAAAACCCAAAGGCGTTGTCTGGGGCATGATCGCGTCATTCGTCGGCGACTTCCTGCTCGCCTTCGTGCTGGCCCACGTCATTCTCTGGTCACACGCGGACTCCGGGCTCGACGGACTCCACATCGGCCTGCTGATGTGGGTCGGCTTCGTGGCCGCAATCCTTTACCCCAGCTCCATCTACGAAGGCCGCGGCGCCAAGTACTTCATGATTAACGGTGGCTATTGGCTCCTTGGTCTTCTCGTCATTGGCGCATTGCTCGGCGTGTGGCACTAGGAAGCAGTACGTAGTTCCCGGTTCGTGGTTTCTGGTTCGTAGTTCGCAGTTCCTTCGCGCGCGAGCGTTCGTCGTTCTCGTGTGCGCAACTGCGAACTACGAACTATGAACCGTCCGCCGCTCCCCGCTACAATCGCTTTCATGAGCAAACAAGCCATCGCCACGGCCCACGCACCCGCAGCCATCGGCCCCTACTCGCAGGGCATTCGCCTCGGCAGCCTGCTCTTCACCGCCGGCCAGGGCCCGGTGGATCCAGCCACAGGCAAAGTGGCCCCAGGCGGTATCACCGAGCAGACCACGCAGGTTATGGAGAATTTGAAGGCCATCCTCGAAGCCGGCGGTTCGAGCCTGGAAAAGGTCGTAAAGGCCTCTGTGTTCCTCAAGGACATGAACGATTTCGCCGCCATGAACGCCGTCTACGCACGCTACCTGGCTCCGGAAGGCACGATCCCGCCGGCCCGCACCACGGTTCAGGCCGCCCGCCTGCCCATGGACATCCTCGTAGAAATCGACCTCATCGCAGAAGTCTGACGGACCACGGAACATGCCCGACACCCCTGACAAGATCACAAAATCCGAAGCCGAGTGGCGCGCCCAGCTCACCCACGAGCAATACCATGTGCTGCGCGAGAAGGGCACCGAGCGCGCCTTCACCGGCGTGCTTGAATTCAATTACGAGACCGGCGACTACCACTGCGCCGGCTGCGGCGCGCTGCTGTTCAACTCCGGCGCCAAGTTCGACTCCGGCTGCGGCTGGCCCAGCTTCATGATCCCCGCCGACTCCACAGCCGTCGCCGAGCACGAGGATAAGAGCTACGGCATGCGCCGCATTGAGGTCACCTGCGCCCGTTGCGGCGGCCACCTGGGCCACGTCTTCCCCGACGGCCCGCGGCCGACCGGGCTGCGCTACTGCATCAACTCCGCCAGCCTAACCTTCACCAAAGCCGAAAAATAGGCCGTCATCTCAAGGGCTCGAATCTTCAATGCAGTATCGATCCCTTGGTCCCTTAGTCCCTCAGTCCCTAGTCCCTGTTCCCTGCCTTTTCACTTCCTCCCCACCACCATCACCGTAAACGTCCCCGGCACAATCGTCGGCCGCGGATGCGGATGCGCCCTCGTCGGCGCCGGCGCAGGCCCAAACTCCGCCGTCACCAGGTAGGCGCGGTCCGTCGCCGGATCGTAGGCCATGGTGCGCGCCCCCTGCTGCGTGTTCACGTTCTCAATGGCCGCATACGCCGGCGTGCCCGCGTCAATCACCGTCATCTCGCCCTCGCCGCAGGAAGCAAAGGCCAGATTCCTGGCCGGCGAGTATGCCGCCGCGTCTGGCCCCTCGCCGATCGGCGGCAGCGCCAGGCTCTTGCCAGTGTTCGAATCAATCACGCTCATCTTCCGCCCGTCGCACACGCTGAAGAGCCGGTGTCCCGCCTGGTCCATCGCCAATCCCGAGGGCGAATCGCACCCCACCGACCACTCCGCTGTCACCTTGTAGGCGTGCGCGTCCAGCCGCACAATCTCGTTCTTGCTCTCGATGTTGTCGTACACGTTCCCTTCGCCGTCCACCGCCGGAAACTCCGGCTTGCCCGGCAGCGGAATCGTCGCCACCACCTTCCACCCGGGCAACATCGACCCGTCGCCGGGGCCCCGGCCTTGTTTGTGGCCGTGTCGATCACAGTCGCGCTCCTGCTGCGCCCGTTGAACGCCCACACCGTCTTCGTCACCGGCTCATACACAATTCCGTCCGGATTCCGCCCCGCTGGGATCCGCGCCACCTTCTCCAGTGACAGCCGGTCAAACACCACCACCGCGTTCGCCCCACCGTCGGAGATGTACCCGTACTTGCCCGTATCGTCCAGCGCCACGCCGTGGATCCCGTTCAGCCCCGCAATCTGGCCCACCACCTTGCCGGTCTCGGTGTCCACCACGTCCACCTTCACCCCGTGCGTGATGTAGAGCCGGTGCGCCACCGAATCCACCGTGAGGTAATCCCAGGCCCCCGATCCGCCGATCTTCCACTGGTCGATCACCTGGTACGGCCCTGCGCCCGCATTGCCGGCGCCATCATGGCCAACATCGCCATGCACGCTGCCGCCACTGGCCAGCACATCCCGTACTTCCCGCCCAAAAAGCACATCGACAACCTCCTCATCCACGAATCACGGTTCACGATCCACGGCTAATGCCTGAATTCAATCCCCCGCGCCACCGTGAGCAAAAACACTAGGCCAATCAGCGCCACGCAAATCTCCGTCGGCACGCTGCGCCCCACCGTGAGAACTTCGTCCGGCTCGCGTTGTCCGCGCAGGAAGACGTCGCCCCAAAGAAAGCCGCTCAACCCGCCAAAGTACGCCGGCACGGTTGAGAGCAGCATCAGCTTGAATCCCAACGGGTCCAGCGCGCCTGCCATGCACATGTAGATGCACGAAGCGTAGTATGGCAGGCGTCCCGTGGCGTTGTATTCCGCGCGGCTGGGGCAAAAAGGCCGCAGCCCAATCACAATCCAGCGCAGGAATACCACGTACAGCAGCGCGCCCGTCACCGCCATCGCGGCTCGCAGCGCGCCCTGGTGCGGCAGCCCGGCAATCACCTGCGCCCAGTCGCCCAGCCCCAGCGCTCCCGAGAACAGGAAATAGCCTGCGGCATGCAGCAGGTTCAGCGCGGCCAGCAGCCAAAGAAAGTAACGCAGGTTCGCGCGCGATCCCGCGGCTCGCGCGGCAAAGAAGAGCACGAAGCCGGCGATCAGGTTCACCAGCGTCCCGCCCGCGTCCACCAACCGGTCCGGGTGCACGTCGTTCAGATGGTTGCTGGTCCATTCCGTAACCAGATCGCCGCGCAGCCACGCCGTTACGCCATGGCCCAGCCCCTCGTGCAGCAGCGAGCCGGTGACTGAGGCCAGCACCGCGAGCGCAATGATGGTCGACTTACTGTGTTTCGGCATGGCTGCAACTCTATCGCAACCCACCACCGCCCCCGAAGCAGTTTCGCTCGCGCTGACTGTCGTCGACGCTTGCGCGCTTCTTCACTTCTTCACTCATTCACTTCTTCACCCTCCCCTCATCTGTCGTCCCGCCCTATGCATTAATCTCATATCCGTGCGCATCGTTCTCTCCAACATCGGCACCTACGGCGACGTCCACCCGCTGATTGCCATCGCGCTGGAGCTGCGCCGGCGCGGGCACACGCCGGTGATGGCTCTGCCCAACCTCTACCGCGCAAAGATTGAGCCCATCGGTCTCGAATTTCGTCCCATCCGCCCCGACATCGACCCCGCCGACACCGCCATGGTGGAGATGATCTACGACGTGAATCACGGCACCGAGCGCGGCCTGCGCGATTTTCTTTTCCCCGTCCTCCGCCAGACTTACGATGACCTGCTCGCCGTGGCCACAACGCCAGAACGCGCCGACCTACTGTTGCTTGGCGAGCTGAATTACGCCGGCCCTCTCGTCGCCGAAATCACCGGCATCCCCTGGGCCAGCTATATCCTCGCCCCGCTCTCCTTCTTTTCCGCCTTCGATCCGCCCGTGCTTCCGCCCTATCCGCGGCTGGCCCGCGCCGACCGCACGCCCGGCATGGGCCGGGTGATGAAACGCCTGGCGCGCTTCACCACGCGAAACTGGCCTGAGCCCATTTACGACCTTCGCCGCGAGCTGGGCCTGCCGCAGGGCTCCAACCCGATCTTCGATGCGAAGCACTCGCCCCATCTGGTCCTCGCGCTCTTCTCCCGCGTGCTCGGCGTGGAGCAGAAGGACTGGCCCCCGCACACTCGCATTACCGGTTTTTGCTACTACGACGCGGAAAACGGCAATGCCGCCCTGCCCCCCCATCTTGACGCGTTCCTCGACTCCGGCCCACCGCCGGTCGTGTTCACTCTCGGCTCCGCCGCCGTGCTCGCCGCCGGCCGCTTTTACGAGCAATCCGCCCGCGCCGCTCTTCAACTGAAGGTTCGCGCTGTCCTTCTAATCGGCAACGATGCCCGCAATCGCCCCAAAATAGACCTGCCGTCCTCCATATGCGTGGCCGAGTACGCACCGTATTCAAAGCTTTTTCCCCGCGCCGCCGCCATCGTCCACCAGGGCGGAGTGGGTACCACCGCCCAGGCGCTCATGGCCGGCAGACCCATGCTCATCATGCCCTACTCGCACGATCAGCCCGACAACGCCCGCCGCATGCGCCGCCTCAAGGTGGCCCGCGTGATTCAGCGCGCCAATTACACGCCCTACCGCGTCGCCCTCAACCTGCATTCCTTGCTGGAGGAGCCCCGGTTCGCAGAGCACGCGCAGAGTGTGGCGCGCATTCTGGCGCACGAAGATGGTACCGGCTCCGCCGCCGACGCATTGGAAGACCTTTGGCAGCAAACCCGCAGGTAGCGGCAACTGGACAACTGCACGCTCCACCTTCAAACATGGAGGCTGAGCCATCGATCCGCAGCGCACTTCAACAAGGATTTCCCCTTTCTCAATGACGAATCACCCATCTCCAGAGAAAAGCGGCACGCAGGCCATTCAGCCCGGGGGCACGCTGGCTATCCTTGGCGGCGGACAACTGGGCCGCATGATGGCCATGGCCGCGCGCACCATGGGCTACCACGTGCGGGTGATGGACCCGGAGGCCAAATGCCCGGCAAGCTATGTGGTGGATGAAACCGTGGTGGGCCACTGGGACGATCCCGCGGCGGCCACCCGTCTGGCCATGGGCGCGGATGCGGTAACGCTGGAGATTGAGCAGATCGGCGTGGACGCGCTGGAGCGCGTGGCCCGGATAGCGCCGCTGCGGCCGGGCGTGGCGCCGGTGCGGATTATCCAGGACAAGACGCTGCAGAAGCCGTGGCTGGCCGAACACGGCTTCCTTGTTGGGCCGTTCCGCGTAGTGCGCACTGAGCAGGAGCTGCAGGATGCAGTGAAGGCGCTGGGCGGGAATGTCTTTCTCAAGATCGGGCGCGGCGGCTACGACGGGCGCGGCCAGGCGCGGATTACACCGGATATGACGGAGGCGGGCGTGGCTGCGGCGTGGGCGTCGCTGGGCAATCGCCCCTGCGTAGCGGAGCAGGCGCTGGAGCTTGAGGGTGAGATCAGCGTGATGGCGGCGCGCAACCCGGCGGGCGAGGTGCGGAGCTTTCCCGCGGCGCGCAACCACCACGAGAACCAGATCCTGGCGTGGAGCGTGCTGCCGGCCGGGATTCCCCCGGAGCTGGAGGAGCAGGCGGAGCGGCTGGCGCGGGAGATTATTGCCGGGCGTGAGATAGAGGGGATGCTCTGCGTGGAGATGTTTGTGACTAAGCCGGACTCCTCAGGGCAGTGCGAGCTTTATGTGAACGAGTTGGCGCCGCGGCCGCACAACAGTTATCACCAGAGTGAGCGGGGATGCGTGACCAGCCAGTTTGAGCAGGCGGTGCGGGCGGCGCTCAATCTCCCTCTGGGCTCAACGGAGCTGATTACGCCGTGCGCCATTGTGAATCTGCTGGGCGAAGTGTGGCTGGGCAAGGAGCCGGACTTTGCCGCCGCCATGGCGGTGGAGGGGGTGCGGGTGCATCTCTACGAGAAGCTGACGCCGCGCGCGGGACGGAAGATGGGGCATTTGTCGAGCGTGGGCCGGACGGCGGAAGAGGCGCTGGAGCGGGTGCTGGAGGCAAAGCGGCTGCTTTCGGCGGACAAGCGCAAAAAATAAAACGACGATGTCGAATTTGGGCGACCATCTGCGAACGATCGTCCCAAGTCCCCAAATTTGAGGAACCCGGGACACCCGGCAATCGGGGCCACTGCGCACACGCAGGTGTGATCGGGGACAGCTTGCCCCCGGCTCCGCATGTGCTACGATGACGGTCAACAAATGGGGATTAAGGCGCGGGAGCGTCGCGTCCCTGAAGTTCGCAACAAATATTTGCCGTTATCCCGAACGAAGTTTGCCGTGTTTGTGCGGCAAGCGTAATCGCAGGACCTGCATTTCAGGTTGTTACTTGTGCGACGAACTTCCGGAACACCGCACTAGCCGCGCAGAGTTGGGCCATCGAACGACAATGGACCAGTTGGGGCAATCCGATTTTCTGCGTCTCCTCGACTGCGTGCGGAGTTGCTATGCCATCCGTGACGCGGAGACTTATGAAGGGTATCTGCGCAGGCTAGTTAGCAGCCTTTGTCTGCTTATTCCCTCAACCCATGTGACTTACGATGAGATGGATCTGGCCGGGAAGAGATCCTACGACGTGGCGAGCACCGCCGAACTCAATTCTCCGACAGCGACCGGGCAATGGAAGCAGCACATGATGGAGCAGCCCGTGCTAGCTCACTTTGCCCGGACGGGCGACGGGCGGGCGACGAGCATTTCCAGTTTCTGGACCCAGCGTAAATTGCACGATAGCGGCTTGTACGCGGGTTGCTATCGCAATTACGACATGGAGGATTCCTTGTGCATCGCAATTCCCGGCCAGTCTTTCCGGATCATCGGGGTTGGCTGGCACAGGGATCGTAAATTCACCGACCGGGAAATCTCGATAGTCAATCTCATCCGTCCACATATTGTTCAGGCGCTCGAAAGCGCGAGGATCGTGGGCGGGATTCGCGATCAACTGCAGAAGCTCGAAAGTGGGCTGGATTGCGCCGGGCTGGCGGTGGTTCGCTGCGATGGGGAAGGCCGCGTCCAGTATATGACCGCGTTGGCCAGGAAGTATCTGCTGTATTACTTTAAATCTGCGGATGGACCGGATGGCCGCGTTCCGTTGGAGCTTCTGCACTGGATTCAATCTCAGGAAAGCAAACTCAACCGGAACGACCCGCCACCGGTAAGATTCCCCTTTGCCAAGCATGAGGGTGGGATGCAATTGACTGTGCGGCTGCTTGCAGGGGCCAGCGGCAATTTTCTCCTTCTCAACGAAACCGGTTCAACTTGGCCTGTGACAAGGATTCAGGAGCTTCAATTGTCCCCGCGAGAGTCCGAGGTGCTGGGCTGGGTCGCCCAAGGCAAAACCAACAGCGAACTGGCCGATATTTTGGGGATAAGCGGGCCAACCGCGAAGAAACACGTGGAGCATATTCTGCAGAAGCTGGGAGTGGAAACGCGCACAGCCGCAGCCGCAGTGGCGCTCAGTTCCATCTCGCGAATCGATCGGACAGCTCCGGTTGTTCTCGACCGCACCCTTAAACTCCCAAACTTAGATAATGCTGTACGTCCAAGGGCGTATTGACTGCCCTTGTGGGCAGATTCACAGTAATGCTACGGCAGAAAAAGCATGGATGTTGGTTCGCGCCAAGGTGGCCTGCGGACTACATTTGTGCGCCGGTTTGTGATTTGGCCCAGTTTAATTGGCCTTAAACCAGAAAGCGACTTACTCATGAAAACTCAGGTTCAGTTCGTGCCGGCAATAGTTATTGCGATCCTTATCTCCGTTTTCCTTGCTTCCTGCGGCGCCGGCGGCGGCAGCAGCTTTACAGAGGCGCAAGCTTCGAGCTTTGTGTCGTTACTTGCAGGATCGGGTACATCCGCGATGGGCTCGGCGGCAGTTCAACAAGGGAGAGCATTAGGGATACTGGAAGGCATGTCGGCCCGCATTCTGAAAGCTGCGGCTATCCAGAATCCCAAAATCAGGCCAGCAGACTTGACCGTATCGTGCAATTCCAAAGGCACGTGCCAATTCACCGACGAATTCAACGTTCCGTATTCGTGCCAATCCGGCGGAACCATGGAAATAGCCGGAGACTTGTCCGGCACCGGAACTGAAACCTCTGCGTATCTGTCAATTCAAATCGTTGAATCGATCAACGGCTGGACCTGCGATGGACCTACGATTAATGGCGACCCCTATGTCCAGGTAAATGGGACCTACACCTATCCCGCCGATTCAATGACGATGACGATGAGTGGAGGGTTCCTGGCGGGCACGCAGAGCTGCATGCTCGACGTCACCATAAACGCGAACTCGTCTGGCGGAGACATCAGCGGCACTGCCTGCGGATACAACCTGAATAGCAGCTTCTAGGACGGGATCGCGGGGCGGGTTGGCAATTTGCCTGCGTTTGGGGCGGTTGATCTTGGAGTGCGCCTTCGCTGGGGCGAAGAGTGACGGCGAGGGTTGAGGATGCAGCGTGAGGCGCTAGCTGCGGTGGTTGGCGAGCGACCATCTCAGGTCCCAAGTGCCAGGGGCCCTTCGGCTCCGCTCTGGGCAGGCTCTGGGGCACTCCGGCATCTCAGGTCCATTCACAAAAGGCCCTCAGGCTGGGGTTTCCTGCCTGAGGGCCTTGTTTCGGAGTAGACCTGGTTTCCCCTTATTGCACGTCGGCCACCTTGCCGTTTTGAAAAACTACCTTCATTCCGCTGTAGTAATAGATGACCTTTGGTCCTAGATTGGCCACGCGCGCCGGCGGTCCAAGGGCGCCCTGGACTTGTTCGGGGGTTTGTCCCAACTCGACCGAAGCTGGGGCCGCCGGAGTGGCGCTCCCGGGCGCACCCGCACCCTGTGACGCGTCGGCGGTTACGTCCTGCTCAGCTTGATCGGCCTGCTGAGCCTGCTGTTGAATCTCGTTCGCATCCGCCGGATCGGGTGGAGGCGCGATCGAGGCGTACTCGGCCTCAACAGGTTTGGCCTGAGCCGATGGCGGCGCCTGCGGCAATCCTGCCGTGCCCTGCTTCGCCTGCAGATCCTGCAGCCCCTGGTCGACGGTCTCGCGCATGTGATTCTGCATCTCTTGCAGGTCAGTCAACTGGACCGAAACCGTAGCGGATTTCCGACACTCCTGCCCGCCCTTGCTGGCCAGGACGACCAGGTCCGCGGCATTCGCGTCGGGCGGGGGCGGACCCGTAAGCTGCAGTACATCGCCGTCACTGATCGCGCATTCCTGCCCGCTCGCGTCCACCAGGTCCAGCGCGGCCCCGGCAACAAAGACGTGCGGCCGCCCGTCGCTCAGCATGCGCGCGATCCCGCTGGAACCAGGATCCACATCCGCATTCTGAGCGCTCTGTGCTGCTTCCTGGTTCTCCAGCGCCAACTGATTTCTCACCTCGTCGGCAATCTGCTGCTTTACGTCCGGCGTGAGTTCCGGGGGACCACCGGCCGCCATGGGAGCGCCGTCCGTCTCGCCGGCTTCCTGGTGCGCCGCATAGGCCGCCTGCAGATCCTGAGAGAGCATGTAGTCCGTCAGCCAATACGGAGCGCCCGCATAGGCCGGATAGGGGGTAAAGTAGCCGCCGTAATATCCGTACCAGGGGCTCCCCGCCCATCCCCACCCGTAGACGATCGAGGTTCTCCACGGGTTGTAGGCCCAGCCATAAAAGCCGGGGGCGTAATAGAAGCCGGGAGCGTACACGTTCAGATACACCCCGTTGCGGAATTCGTAGCCCCGGTAGTAGCGGTTGTATTCGTGGCCGCGATAGTAATAAGCGCGCCGGCCAAAGTCGTGGCCATGGAAACTATAGGGCCGCTCTACAAAGCTCCGGCGGCCGCGCTCCACAACCATGCGGCTCCCGTCATGCCGCTCCACGGAGATTCTGCGGTTTCCGTTCAGGCCGTTGTGCACGTCCATTCCGCGCCTGACATCGTGCACGTCGCTCACCCTGCCGTTGGGCCGGGTGCGCACTACCGCGCCGGTATGAGTGACATGCTCGTTACTTCCCCTGGGAGCAGGCGTTCTGATGGCGGAGTTGCCTGGGCCGGTTGGGTGCGGTCCCCCAGTACCGGGTCCGTGCATTTCTCCAGGAACGGACGGGTGCGGTCCCGTCGTAGTCGGGCGCGGAGTGGTCGTGGTGGTGCGAGGGTAAGTCGTCGTCGGGGTGGTGCGCGGAGACGTAGTTGTGATGCGTGGAGAAGAGGTTGTTGGGTAGGGACGCGCCGCACCGCCTCCGGGGTAGCCGGCGGGTCTGGAGGCTGGTGCAGGCGCGGGCCTGGCTGCAGGCGCGGGCTTGGCAGGCGCCGGTGCGGGTTTCTTATTGTCTGCGGCTGCGCCGGCTATGCCGCCCATGGTCAAAAGCACGGCAAGAACTGCCGTCAGTGACGCACCCCTCGTGGATTTGCGAAGTACTGGCATCGTCATTAGCTCCTCGATCCTTTCCTGGGCCCGCGCCCCTAGCGTGCGGGCGGAAACTACTATTCAACGTTAGTCACTTTGCCGTTGGTGAAGGTTACCTTCATGTCCTCGAACTAGAGGATGAGCCCCCATCCAGATTCGCCACTTGAGTTACTGGCCGAATCCGGCGGTTACCTGATTTTTTGTCGCGTCCGAGTCTCTCGCGCCCCACGCGCTGGCCGTCTGCCATGAGGCTCAGAATATCTCCTTCTTGGCACCGCCGCCGCATAATTCCATGGCATGGGTCATGGCCTTTGCCACTCGGTTGGCTGTGTCCTCATCGCTGAATACGATTCCGTTTGTCTTTGTTGTGGTTTCCTTGTCCACTGCCGCCTGGCTGCCCCTCGATACGGTGGTCTTCACGGAGAAAACGGCGTTCGACGCCGACAGCTTCACAAAAAAGACGGGGGGCGTCACGGTCGCTGTGATCTCAGGGTGGGCAGCCTCCGCAAAACGTTGATTTTCAAGATCCTGCGCCCTCTCAACAGCGATCTTCTCAACTTGTTTGAAGGAAACTGTATCCGTCTCCACCGTTTGAGTATGGAGGTCGTCGGCGGTAAGCGGCCCTCCGGGCTTCACTGTTTTGCCAGGTGGCAAATCGATGATGAAGACGATTGACTCGGTCGTATAGAGGGTGCACGCTGCTGGATCGGCCATAACGTCACCCACATTGACAACAAGGCGATAGATGACGCTCGGTTGATTGCTAAATGTTTCTGCCCAGCCTACCTTGCCCTTTTCGCTCAACTTCTCCTGAATGAACTGCATGGTCGCTGCCAGCGTCGGACCGCTGTCGACAAGAGGGGCCGGGGGCTGAGAGTTCTGCTGACCTAAGGCCGCGAGGGCGAATCCAAATGCCAGAATGCACGTTCCCCGATGTTTCACTTTCATCTTTCGATCCTCTGCGGGACGACAGGTGGGACTGGCGCCGAGTCGACTGCACACGCCCTACTCCACGTCGCTCACCTTCCCATTATTGAATGTCACCTTCATGTCCTTGTAGTAGAAGATGGTGTTAGTTCCCACCCTGCCGACCTTGAGCGGCTGTCCCAAACCGTCTGTCACCTGATCCATGGTCTGGCCAATCGAGATTGTCGGCGGCGGCGTGTCTGCTGGCGGCGGCGGAGGCGCAATGGCTGGCATTGGAGCTGGCGTCGCAGCGGGCGCGTCGCCGGTCCGGGACCACTCCTGAAGGGTGCTCATATCTACCAGATTGTTGTTCTGAAGCTTGAATCGCTGGGTAAACCCTGTGGAGACAAACGTGAGTGTCACGTTACCTCCGTCGACGGCATACTGGCCATGACCTTGCCCGCCTCCCACGTACTTTGTGAAGGAAGAGTCGGGAAGAAGAACAATACGCGAGCCGCTTGCTGCGGTGTACTCTCCGGCGATTGGGGGTGGCGGGCCTTCCTGGGCCGGCGGCGGCGGCGCGGCGGTGGCCGGTTGCGCAGCCTGCTGCGCGGCCTGATTGTCCACCGCAATCACTTCGGCAAGCGTGTTCATGAATTGGTCGGGCGATGGGACTTGTTTTTTGTCGAATGGGACCACAAGCCAAGTCCAGTAACGCATGTTATTGGAGTCTGAATCGGTCAATATCTTGAATTCAACGTGATTATTCCTGACGTTGTAGAGGACGATCCAGAACTTTTCTCCGGGCTGCAATGTGTGCATGGGAATCGAATTTGGATCTATCTTCATAAGGCCCAAACCCAGATTCCACGAAAACATCCCGGCCGAAAGCTTCCCGTTCTTGTATGTATTCGTCGGGGCGCCTGCGTTAGGCGGTGCGGTCGTGGCGGCCATCTGCAGTTGACCCTTCAGCAGGGTAATCACGGATCCGGCCGCGACGATTTCGCCGCTATTATCTAACTTGGCTAGAGTGATGCGTTCATTGAGCTTCTGTTGAATCGCGGATACATCGCCCGTTTGCGCTGCCAGCACAAGGCCACACAATGGCGTGATTAATGCCAACCCCAGAATGCACGACTGACGTGCCCTTTTCATAGAGCCTCATTCTTACTTCGTGAATTTCGGGGGAGTAAATGTTTGGAGCGATAACGCTACGCCCGGAACATACTCAATGTCAACGGGAATCTCGTTTTTGTAAAAGGCGAAAAGTAATTAAATCAGAGCAGTAGCGAGTGCTTTCGCGAACATCTGCTTTATGCCGCGTAGCGCTTGCCTGGTGCGCTCTTCATTCTCGATGAGCGAGAACCTTACGTGGGTGTCGCCGTGGTCGCCGAAACCTATGCCGGGACTTACTGCTACTTTGGCTTCCGTTAGTAACCGTTTGGAGAATTCGAGAGAGCCCAGGTGCTTGAACTGGTCGGGGATCTGGGCCCAGACGAACATCGTCGCCTTGGGCAAGGGGACTTGCCAGCCTAACTTGTTGAGGCCTTCTACTAACACGTTGCGGCGGAGGCGGTAGTTCTCGCAGATCTCGTGGACGCAGTCCTGGGGGCCTTCAAGGGCAAGGATGCTGGCGACCTGGATGGGGGTGAAGGTGCCGTAGTCGAACCAGCTTTTGAGCTTGGCGAGGGCGGCGACTAAGACCGGGTTACCGGCCATGCAACCGACGCGCCAGCCGGGCATGTTGTAGGACTTGGAAAGGGTGAAGAACTCGACGGCGACTTCTTTTGCGCCGGGGACCTGAAGGACGCTGGGCGGCTTGTAACCGTCGAAGGCGATGTCGGCGTAGGCGAGGTCGTGGATGAGGTGGAAGCCGTACTGACGGGCTAACTCGACGAGGCGGGCGAGGAAGGGCAGATCGACGCATTGCGTGGTGGGGTTCGACGGGAAGTTGACGATGAGGGCTTTGGGGCGCGGGGTGAGGCGCGGGATCAGGTCTTCTAGCTCGGCCAGGAAGCGATCGGGGTGGACGATGGGGACGCTGACCACGTGAGCGCCGGCAATGACGGGGCCGTAAATGTGGATGGGATAAGAGGGGTTGGGGACGAGGACGGTGTCGCGCGAGTCGAGGATGGCGAGGCAGAGATGGGCGATGCCCTCCTTGGAGCCGATGGTGACGATGGCCTCGGTGTCGGGGTCGATGGCGACGTTATAGCGCGAGGCGTACCAATTTGAAATTGCCCGGCGCAGGCGCGGCAGGCCGCGGGAGACGGAATACCTATGGGTGGCGGGCTTGAGGGCGGCTTCCACCAGCTTGTCCACGATGTGGCGCGGCGTGGCGCCGTCAGGGTTGCCCATGCCGAAGTCGATGATGTCTTCCCCGCGGCGGCGCGCGGCCGTCTTCATCTCGCCGGTGATGTTGAAGACGTATGGCGGCAGGCGCTGGAGGCGGGTGAACTGTTCCATGGAGACAGTGTATCGAGAACAGGGATCGGGGGTCAGGGGACAGGGAACAAGTCGCGGATCTCTTCCTGATCTCCGGACAACCCTATTTGTGGGTCCTTGCTCCTAGCTACTGGCCAAAGAAACCGAACTTTGTCTTCAACCAACCACCCACGGGAGGAACCTATGAAACTGTTCTCAGCGCATATCGAAGATCTACGCAGCCTTTACCTTAATAACCTGAAGAAAGCACTGGACTTGGAGCGGACCATCGTGAAGTCGTTGCCCGACCTGATGGAAAACTCCCAGGATCGACAGCTCAAGGAGGCGTTCCGCATGCACCTGGAGGAGACGCGCGGCCACGCGTCGACGGTGGAACGCATTCTGCGCGACCGGACCGGGCAAGTCGAGACCAAGACCTGCAAGGTGATGAACGGGCTGGCGACCGAGGCCTCGGACGCCATCAAGGACGCCACCGATCCGACGGTGCGCGACATTGCGCTGATAGGCGCGGCGCAGCAAGTGGAACACCACGAGATCGCCGTGTACGGGACGCTGCGGCGCTGGGCCGAGCTTTTGGGGCTGGATGAAGACGCGGCGCTGCTGGAATCAGTTGAAGCGGAAGAAGAGAACGCCGACGCGGTGCTGACCGAGATTGCCAGCCGAGTGAATCTGGAAGGCGCGGCCGACGACCTCAACATCTCCACCGCAGCAGCGCGGGGCGCAACACGCAGCGCACGCTGAAGGACGGGCACCCGGACATCCTTGTTTCCCACCCTAAGCGCGAAAGACGCGCTTAGGATGGGGCACCCGGGGGAGGAAGCGAATTACTCCGCGCGGAGCGCGTCCACGGGATTGACGCTGGCGGCACGGCGGGATGGCAGGTAGCAGGCGATGGCGGCGGTGGCCAGCATCAGCGCGGTGAGGACGGTGTAAGTGAGTGGATCGAACGGGCTGACCTGAAACAGGATGGAGGACAGCAGGCGCATGACAGCAAAGGCCACAACCAGGCCGGCCGCGGCGCCGATGAGCGTGAGCACGAATCCCTGGCGCAAAAATGCGCCGGTAAGCTGCGAGCGCTGCGCGCCGAGGGCCATGCGAATGCCGATTTCGCGGGAGCGCTGGGCGACGGTGTAAGAGATGACGCCGTAGATGCCGATGATGCCGAGCAGGAGGGCCATGGCTCCGGCGGCGGAGAGCAGAACCAGGGTGAAGGAGGTGCGCGCCATGGATTTGCGGTACATCTCGTCCATGGTCCTGGGGTCTGCGAGGGGGTTGTTGGCGTTGACTTGCCAGACCGCCTGCTGGATTTCGTGGAAGAAGGCCTGGGAGCCGGCGCGGGAGGAGCGGACGGCAAAGGTGACGCCGCGGCGAACCTCGATCTTCTGGCCTTCGAAGTTGGCCATCAGGACCGGCCAGTACACGGTGATGGGCGTAGGCTTTTCCAGGCCATCGTAGTGCGCATCTTCGGCCACGCCAACGATCTCCCGCCAGTCGTCGGTGGCGGCCACATGAATCTTCTTGCCCAGCGCGGCCTGCGCCGAGCCCCAGTACTGGCGAGCCAGGTTTTCAGAAACCATGGCGACGGGAACCTTGTTGTAGGTATCGTCCCAAGTGATCTCGCGGCCGGCAAGAATCCGCGTGCCGATGTTGGCGAAGTAGCCGGGAACGACGTTATTGAAGCGGCAAAGGGGGGGAATTTTGCCGCCGCCCATCCTGTTGTCCTCGGAATAGACGACGTCGTTGTTCTGGTTGCCGTCCAGGGGCACGGAGTTGGAGAAGCTGACCGCGGTGACGCCGGGGAGGGCCGCGATGCGGTTGGCGATCTCCTGGTCCTGGCGGATGATGCGCTCCGGTTGCGTGTCGGGAATCTGCGTTTCCGGGGTGTAGAAGCGGAAGGTTTCCAGGCCCTGGTGCGCGTTGAAGCCGGGATCGACATGGGTGATGGCGAGGAAGGTGCGGATCATGAGGCCGGAGCAGATGAGTAGCACGAGGGCCATGGCCACCTGCACGACGACGAGGGTTTTGCGGGCGCGCTGCCGCTCGCGGCTCTGGCTGAGAGCGCGGCCGCCCTCGCGCAGGCCGGTGGTGGCGCGGAGGCCGGCGTACTTGACGATGGGCAGGATGGCGATGAACAGGCTGGTGAGGATGGCCAGGCCGGCGGTGAAGAGCAGGGCATAGAGATCGATGTGGATCTCATGCAGGCGCGGCAGACCCTCCGGCGCGGCCCAGACGAGGGCGCGCAACGCGGCGGATGCGAGGCCGAGGCCGATGAGGCTTCCCATAGCAGCCAGGGCGAGGCTTTCAGCGACGAGCTCGCCTGCGGTGCGGCCCCAGCTTGCGCCGAGAGCGGAGCGGACGGCGAGTTCCTGGCGTCGGCCTTCCACGCGGACCAGCAGCAGGTTAGCAACATTGGCGCAGGCGACGAGCAGAACGAGGCCGATGGCGCCCATCAGCACCCAGAGCACATTGCCGATGTCGCCGATGACGTCCCTCTTGAGCGGGCGCAGGTTGGGCGCAAGGTGCACCTGCTCAAACAACGTTTCAGAGAAGCCGTCTGGGGGAGGGAAGCTGTGCCAGGTGATGGGAATGAGGCGGGCGAGGTCGGCGCTGGCTTGTTCCATGGTAACGCCGGGCTTGAGCCGCGCCAGCGCCTCGTAACTGTAATTGCCCAGATGCGTTTTGCTGCGGTCCCACTGGAAAGGGATGACCAGGTTGACGTCGTTGTAGTCAAGGAACTGGAAGCCGCGAGGGAGAACGCCGATGATCTGGCGGGTGTCGCCGTCCATGGTGAGGGACTTGCCGATGACCGAAGTTGCGCCGCCGAATTTCTTTTGCCAGTAGCCGTAGGAGAGCACGACGGTTTTGGCGGCAGCGGCGGTATCGTCCTGGCGGGTGAACAGGCGGCCAAGCGCGGGCTTGACGCCGAGCAGGGGGAGAGTGCCGTCGGTGACGTCGAGGCCGTTGACGTGTTCTGGCTCTCCGGAGCCGGAGACATTGAAGGCATCGCCGGTGTAGACGCCGATGTCTTCCAGGGTCTTGCTCTGCTCGCGCTCAATGAAGTAGTGCGAGGGCGCAAAGTTCAGGTCTTTGATGTTGATGCCGGGCGCGGTGTACCAGACGCCGATGAGCCGGTTGGCGTCGGGGTAGGGCAGCGGCTTGAGGAGGACGTTCTCAACCACGGTGAAGATGACGGTGTTGGCGCCGATGCCGATGGCTAGGGTCAGCAGGGTGATGGCCGTGAACATGGGCGCACGGGCAAGCCGGCGTGACACCTGCCTGAGTTGAACGAGCCACTTTGCCATCGGTCCTCCGGGGAACGAAGCTGGGTTACTGCACTTTGGATGCAATACGGATTCCAATCCGCGGAGGTTCTGGCCTACGTCAACTGCTTTGTTTGCAACACGTGGGTTGGCAGATGGAAATGGGCGACGTTCGGCGGCGGAAAACAGTGTGCGATTCCGGACAGGCGAGTTGCAGTTTGGCCTGGGCCCGGGAGGCGTGATGTTGACTGCAGTTCAGGGCGTCTGAGGGGAGAGCCGCAGGATGGTGGGCTTGTGCAGGAGCGGGCATTCGCCGATGACGAAGTAACCGGGCGTAAAGCCATGGGTAAGAACCAGCCCCAGGTCTCCAGCTTGTGCGGGAACATCGAAGACCTGATCGCTGAGAACGGACTGGCCGGGGGCAAGACGAACCGTCAGCGCGGCGTTCTCAGGATGCATGGCGTTCCACGCGGCCTGGCCCTGCGGCGAAATGGCAAAGGTACGCTGAAGCGACCATAAAACCGCGCCGAGGCCCTGCTCGCTTTGGGCGCGGCCACGCGCACGGCTGCTGGCCCGCACCGTAACGATATTGAAAACGCCATTGGCGCGCACTGGCTGGCTTGCTGGCCCCAGTTGCGGGGCAGTCTGCAGGTTCGCGACGGCGAAGCACAACTCGTCGAAGCAAAGGTCATGATTCACGGGGATGACCAGCTGCGGCGTGGCAGCCGCGACCAGGAGCACGATGGCGAGATACGCTCCCCACCCGATGCCCATCCCCTTCAGCAGTTTTTTCGATGTACAGCTTCGCTTCGCAATCGCCAACCCGATGGCCGCGATGAGTGTGATCGCCGTAACGGCTACGCAAAGCAGGAAGAGCAGGTCGAAGCGGAAGTCGATGGCTTGTGTCATCGCGGGCCCTCCACGGCGCCGAGGCGAGGTGCAGGGTTGCGGCCAAGCGCGAGGAGCATGAGCGTGCCCTGAATGGTGAGCGCGACGCCGACCACAAGGACGAATCCTTCAAAATGTTGCGAGCGCGCATCGCTCACCAGCGCCATTAGCGCGATGGCGATCAACGGGATCCCAAATAGCCGGAACCAGCGTTCGACGCGGATGCCTGCATGGAGGAGGACTATCAGGATCGTCACCAGGGGCACGCTGGAGATCGACGCGTCCATCCCCGCTCGCGCCAAATAGCCGGGATGGTGCAATAGCCTCTCCATGATTGCCAGCCAGTAGCCGCATGCAAGCGAGAATGCCGATGCGAGCAAAAGCGCCTTGCGCATACCGTTCTCCTGCAAAACGAATCGCGGGGCGAGGCTCGCAGCTTGCGAGAGATACCACAGGTCGGCCTTCCAGCGGCCCAATCGGGGCAGAACCGTTTCGGCATACTCCTCGCGCAGATCGCCGGTGAGGGTGAGGCGATCCTCGCGCGGCAGCAGCATTTCCAGCATGTTTTCCGCCCAGCGTGGCGGGCTGTTCGAATCTCTCATCGCGCGGTCCTCGCCGGCCATTCAATCGACTGCCACATGCGGGTGAAGGTTTCGCGGGCATCGTTCAAGGCACGCACTCCCTCGGCGCTGATGGCGTAATAGCGGCGCGGGCGGCCGCCGCGGACTGGCGTGCCTTCGCCCACCTTTGAGCCCACCAGGCCGCGTTGCTCCAGCCGGTCGAGCGTGGTGTAGACAGCGCCGGCAGCAACGGCGCGGTCGAGCGAACCCTGCACCTGGTGCAGGATGGTTCTGCCGTAAGCGTCCTCGCCCAGGCGGACGATGGCCAGCAGAATTGCCTGTTCGAAAGCGCCAGGAAAATCAGCCATGTCTACATTGTAGGTATAATCGGAAACCTGTCAACAGCTTTTTTCGGGCATCCGAATGGAAGGGCCCGGGAGACAGGAAGGAGATTAGCCTATCGAAAGGAAAACTTCATGATCCTCGATTCCAATTCGGTCCTCATCGTTGTCGATGTGCAGAATGACTTCTGCCCCGGCGGGGCGCTGGCTGTGGCGGACGGCGATGCAGTAATTCCGGTGATTCATCGCATCGCGCCGCTGTTCGCACATGTCGTGCTCACGCAGGATTGGCACTCGCCGCATCACCTCTCCTTCGCCAGTGCGCATCCGGGGAGGAAACCCTTCGAGACCATTCAGGCGAGCTATGGCGAACAGACGCTATGGCCGGACCACTGCGTCGAGGGGTCGCGGGGCGCGGAGATTCACCGGGAGTTGCGCTTGCCGCAGGCGGAGTTGATTCTGCGCAAGGGATTCCGGCCGAAGATCGATTCCTACTCGGCATTCTTTGAGAATGACCGCGCCACAGCTACGGGCCTGGCGGGTTATTTGCGCGAGCGCGGACTCAATCGTGTCTTTTTGTGCGGGCTGGCCTACGACTATTGCGTGGGCTACTCCGCGCTCGACGCGCGGCGGCTGGGGTTTGAGGCTACAGTTGTCCGCGATGCGTGCCGGGCGATCGACCGGAGCGGCTCGGCGGCGGCGATGGAGGGGCAATTTGCGGCTGAGGGAGTCTTGCTGCTGAACTCGGCGGAGTTGTCCGGTTGACCTCTAAAATAGAAGCAGGCTCCGCCGTCGGCCATGTCGCGCAACTTCTACATTCTCGCTGCCACGCTGGGCTTTTTCGCCTTGCTCTCGGGCGGCATGTCGCTGGTGCCGTCCAACTTCCAGCCGGGGCTGCCGGCCAACGCGTCCATGTGGCGGACCATCGCGTTGTCTCTGGCGCTGGCCGCGCTGGCCTTCGCCTTCATCGGCGTGATGACCAATCTGTTTGAGCAGGTTGACCGGCGCAGCGAGCAGGCGCGGCTGGAAGCCAGACGGAGAAGAAGGCAAAAGCCGTAAAATGAGGCTTGGGGACACTTCCCCCAAAAGGCGAGCGCCGCTCATGTTTGAAGTGAACGTAGAGGCCGAATTTTCCTCGGGGCACTACCTGCGCAATTATCGCGGCCGCTGCGAGAATCCTCACGGGCACAACTACAAGGTGTGCGTGAAGCTGGTGGGCGAGGCGCTGGACAAGGCCGGGCTGCTGCTCGATTTCAAACTGCTGAAGCAGGTGATGCGCCCGGTCATCGACCGCATCGATCACCAGATGCTGAACGAACTGGAGCCCTTCACCACCATCAACCCCTCGGCCGAAAACATCGCCCGCTATTTTTTTGAGCAGACCAACCAGCAGCTTGCCGCGATGACCGAAGGCCGCGTGCGCGTGAAGGACTGCACCATCTGGGAAACCGGCACTACTTCCGCGACTTACTACGAGTAGGGCGGCGGGGTTTGCGCGGCGCACTTTTCACGTCCGCGCGGACCCATCCCTCGGGCAGTTCGTCGCCTTCGCGCGGAGGCTCGCCTTTGCGGGGACGGTGCAACAGAGCCAATGCCTGTTCCACATTGGCGTCTCGAGTGTAGCGCGCGAAGAAAGCCCGAGTCCGGCTGGCAGCCAGCTTTTCAGCCATTGCGATGTTAATGAGCTGATTTAGCGCAACCCCCTCGTCACGCGCCATTTCTTTTGCTTCCTCCATAATGGATGGTTGCAGTCTAAGGGCGAAGTTGCTTTTTCTCATTGTGGACTTATCCTCTCAAGAGCTTCCGAAGGCGAAATTATTCCTATGCTGAAGTTTCTCGCTGCGGGCTCGAAGTGTCTCTTGTTGAAGGTCACGATGAAGTCTGCTTTGCCGAAGACTGCAGTTTCGATTACGAATTCGTCGCTGGGATCTGTCAGCAACGGCCGGATGGAGCGTGAAAAGTGAACCGGCTCCCCTACGAAGCAAAAGGCCTTTACGATCTCGACAACCTCACCAAGGGAAAAACCTGAAGTTCTCAGGTGCTCGGACCGTGTCAAGACAGCTTCATACTCCAAAACCAAGGGCACCGACACAAGCGGAACCACGCCTCGCCGCATAGCTGCCTTGACCAGTAGATCCGAAGAGCCATTATGGCTTCGAATAGCCGCCACGAGAACGCAAGTATCGAGAACCAGCCGCACGGAGAATCATATCACATGTAATATTACAAATGCGGGCTCTTCCTCACTTCATCTGGCTCGATTTCGATTGCAGGTATTTGTTGAACGGGACCTCGAAATAGAACAACTGGTTTCCGTCCGCATCGCGCAGTTCGCGCAGATACAGCTTGGCTCCCCGGAGCGGTTGATCGAGATCGGAGATGTCGTAGAACAGGAAGCCGGCGCGCGTAGTGTGCGGCTCAACCACGAGGGCGCCGTACTCGAATTCATCGAAATCCGCTTCAATGTCCTTGTTGCTGGCCTTGGGCTTGGTGTGAATGGGGGGCAGAGGGCCGGGCAGGGGAATTTTGCCGCCCTCGCGCTCCTTGCGGGTCATCAGCCGTTCCACGTCCTCGGGCTCGGAGGCCTGAATTCGGTCGCCGTCGGCGGTCTCGAAAAGGATGCGCGCGTCGCGCAAGGAAATGGGGCGGTCGCCATTATTGGTTACGACCAGCCAGATGGGCATAACGCCATGGGCTAGGTAGTCGACGCGGAAGATTTTCTCTTTGTCCCTGGTCTCGTAGGGTTCTGCGGCGATGGCCACCTTCTCCTTTGCATGCACTTCCACGTCGGGATAGGTGGTAGCCGGCTGCACCGGCGGCGTGGCATGATCGTTGGCCCATGAAGGAATTGCAGAGAGGGCGGTCAGCAGCAGGAATGCGGGAACCTTCATCGCCATCGACTGTATCATTTGAGGATTAGACCGGTGAAAGCCTCGATCGTCGCGCATGATCTTGTTTGTTTACAACCTGGCGCTGCTTGTTGTGCTCGTGGCCGGTCTGCCGTGGTGGGTGTTTCGCGTTTTGTTCACGCGAAAATATCGCGAAGGCTTGTGGGCCAGGCTCGGCTTTGTCCCGCGGCGCCTGCGCCAAACTGCGGATTCGCGCCCCGCGATCTGGCTGCACGCCGTTTCAGTAGGCGAGGTGCTGGCCGTCTCGCGCCTGGTGGCGGAACTCGATCGAGCGTTGCCCGGGCATCGTCTGTTGATTTCGACCACCACCCGCACTGGGCAGGCGCTGGCCCGCGAGCGCTTCGGCGCCGATCGCGTTTTCTATTGCCCGCTCGATCTTGCCTGGGCGGTCCGCGTGTATCTCAACGCGCTCCAGCCGGCGCTGCTGATCCTGGCGGAGACCGAATTCTGGCCCAACCTGCTTGCCGGTTGCAGGAGCCGACGGATCCCGGTTGCCGTGGTGAATGCGCGCGTCTCCGATCGCTCCTGGCCGCGCTATCGGAGCCTGCGCGCCCTGTGGACGCCGTTCCTGGCGGAGCTTGCTCTTTTGCTGGCGCAGACTGAGACCGACGCAGAGCGGTTGCGGGCAATTGGCTGCCAGCCGGAGCGGGTGCTGGTCGCCGGCAACCTCAAGTTCGACGTCCGCGCGGCCCAGGATGCCGAAGCGACCCGCCTGCTGAAAAGCTGCGCCGCGGGAGCACGCTTCCTGGTGGCCGGCAGCACGCTGGAGGGTGAAGAATCGGCGCTGCTGACGGTGTTTCAGGACCTCAGGGTTTCCGAGCTTTCGCTGGTCCTCATTCTCGCTCCGCGCCATCCCGAACGCTTCTCCGCAGTCGCGTCTCTGGTGATGGCGGCAGGTTTGCCGCTGGTTCGCCGTTCGGCATGGAAAGGAATGGCTGCGGAGTCTTTGCAGCCGCTCAGCGGCGGCCAGGTAGTGCTCCTCGACTCGATCGGCGAGCTCGCGTCCATCTATTCGCTGGCCGCGGTGGCGTTCGTCGGCGGCAGCCTGTTTCCGGCCGGCGGGCACAATCCGCTGGAGCCGGCGCAGTTCGGGGTGCCCATCGTGATGGGGCCGCATTACGCCAACTTCCGCGCGGTTACAGACGATCTGCGTGCCCGCGAGGCGCTCCGCATCGCCACGCCGGACGAGCTGCGCGACGCGCTCTTCGATCTGCTCTATGACCGGACGCAGGCCAGGGCAATGGGGCAGCGCGCGCGGCTAGCGTTCGAGGAGCAGTCCGGGGCAACGGCGCGGTGCGTGGATGCGATCGCTGGATTGGTGGGCCGGGGAGTGGTGGCCGGCGCTGCCGCGGAGCCGCAGGCATGAGCGCCCGCACGCTGCTGGCGCCGCTCACGCCGCTTTACCGTCTCGCCCTCGCCCAGCGCGAACGCCGCTTGCGCTCCGGCCGTGAGCCCGTCCGCCGGTTGCGCTTCCCGGTGATCTCGATTGGCAATCTTTCCACTGGCGGCTCAGGCAAGACGCCGCTGGCCATCGCGCTGGCGCAGGCGCTCACCGCGCGGGGAGTGGCCGTCGATGTTCTTTCGCGCGGCTATGGGCGTCGCGGCCCGGCTGCTGCGCGGGTGGATCCGGCCGGCTCGGCCGATGAGTACGGCGACGAACCGCTGCTGATTGCGCGTTCGGCGGGCGTGCCCGTTTATGTTGTTCCCGAGCGCTACGATGCCGGCGTTCTGGCGGAATCGGAGAGCGGCGCGCAGGGCGTTCGCGTCCACATCCTCGACGATGGCTTCCAGCACCGCCAACTCCATCGGGATGTGGACATTCTGCTGGTGAGCCGAATCGATTTGCAGGATCGTCTGCTTCCCGCCGGCAACCTGCGCGAGCCTTTGCATGCAGCCCAGCGCGCGCATGTCATCGCCATACCGGCGGATGACCCGGCACTCGAGTCCGATCTGCGCGAGCGCGGCTTGGAACAGCCGATTTGGCGCCTGCGCCGGAAGATGCAGATCCCATCTCTCGCCGGCCCGGTGCTTGCCTTCTGCGGCATCGCGCGCCCGGCCCAGTTCTTTGCCGGCCTCGAATCCGCCGGCGTGCGCCTCGCCGCCCGCCGCGCCTTCGCTGACCATCACGGCTACACCCAGGCCGATCTCAATCGCCTGGCCGCGCAGGCCCGCGCAGCCGGCGCTCCCGCGCTGATCACTACGGAAAAGGACGCCGTGCGTCTAAGCGGCATTCAAACACCACTGCCCGTTCACACCGCCGCGCTTCGAATCGAGATTGAAGAGGAGCCCGCCGCCCTTGACTGGCTCCTGGCCCTTATATCCGGCGCAGCCCGTGGCTGAAGTCCGCGCCCCGGCCGCCCCTATGCGAAAATTGAGTCTTGCAAGCGCAATCCAGCTTCCGCCTGCTCGTGGTCCGGCTCGGGGCCATGGGCGACATCCTTCATGCCTTGCCGGCGGTTACTGCGTTGCGCCAGTTGCACCCCTCCTGGACCATTGACTGGGTCGTCGAGCCGGCCTGGCAACCACTGCTCACCACGGGCAACGGCGCTGCCGCCGAACCACTCAGCGCCGCTCAACCGCTGGTGAACCACGTCTATCTCGCGCCGGCCAAAGCCTGGGCCCGCCACCCGCTCAGTGCCTCCACTTTCCGTGAAATCGGCGCATTGCGCCGGGCACTTATGGCTGGCGGTTACAACGCGGTGCTCGATTTCCAGGGAGCCGTCCGTTCCGCGCTCATTGCCCGCGCCGCCGGTTCTTCCCGCATCGTCGGCGAAGCTCGCCCGCGCGAAACGCCGGCCAAATGGTTTTTTTCAGAGCGCGTGGCCACGCGCGGCCGCCACGTCATCGAGCAGGACATCGAGCTCGCCGCCGCCGTAGCCGGAGACAAGCTTTCTTTCCTCCCGCCCTTGTTGCCGCTGGATCCGGTCGCGGAGGCATGGTGCGACCGGCTGACTGCACCGTTCCGCCGGCGGCCCGTGGCGCTGCTCAATCCCGGCGCCGGTTGGGGAGCCAAACGCTGGCCGCTCGATCGTTATGCTGAAGTCGCTGCTGCTCTCAAGCGCCGCGGCTTTCAGGTGCTGGTGAATACCGGTCCCGGCGAGGAAATCCTTACAGACTCCATCGCCAAGGAATCCGAAGGCTCCGCGGTGCCGGTTCAGTGCTCGGTGGCTCAGCTCATCGCCCTTACTCGCCGTATCGCCCTGGCCATCGGAGGCGACACCGGACCGTTTCATCTGGCCTGCGCGCTCGGCCGGCCGGCGGTCGGCATCTATGGGCCCACTGACCCCGCCCGCAACGGCCCCTACGGCACCCGCTTCCGCGTCCTGCGCAGCCCCTTCAGTCAGCGCGACCATGCCCGACGCCGCCAGCCGGAGTCGGGCCTGCTCACCATCGCTCCGGAAGAAGTGCTCCATTCCGTCGACAAGCTCTTGGAATCCCACGATGCAAAGCCGCAGGAGGCCGGCCCGCGATGAAAGATCCCCGGCCAGACTGGATCAGCCGCTGGCAGCGCGTGGCCCGCCGCATCCGCGTTCCCCTCGGTTTTGCTACGGCCGCGCTCTTCCTCTTCGAGCTATGGCGCCGCCATCCCCGTCCCGCCGCCATCGCCTGGAGCCTTGTGCTGGTGCTTCCCGGCCTCTGGCTGCGCGCCTACGCCTCCGGGTACGTGAAGAAGAACCAGGAGCTGACCGTCACCGGACCTTACGCCCACGTGCGCAACCCGCTCTACCTCGGCTCCATTCTCATGGCCGCGGGCTTTGCCGTTGCGCTCGGTAGCTGGGCATTTGCCGCCGCCCTGGCCGTCATGTTCGTGGCCATCTATGTCCCCGTTATCGTCTCCGAAGAGCGCTTCCTCCGCTCCGCGTTTTCCGGCTTCAGCGAGTACTGCCGGCAGGTTCCCCGCCTCATCCCCCGGCTTACTCCGGCCGGCATGTCCGCTCAAGGCGAACGCGGCCGCTTTTTCCTACCGTTGTACCTCAAGCACCGCGAGTACAATGCTTTACTAGGGGCAATCCTGCTATATCTCAGCCTGTTTTTTCTGCGGCCGGCTCTTTCTCTGATTGTTCGCGGGCGCCCGTGAGCACGATCCACGATGAATGCGTCAAACCTCAAAAGGAGTTCCTTCAGCCGGTGAAGAAGCGCACCCCTGCAGCCCTGATAGCCTGTGCCCTTTTCGCCGCGGCTTCGGCGCTGCCGCAGCAGCCTCCGCCCACCCTCCCCGCGCCGCGGCCGGGCTTCAGCTTCCCGCAAAAGCAGACCCTGACCTACTCCGTGGACTGGCGCGTTTTCCCCGCCGGAACCGCCGTCCTGCATTTCGAAACGGACGGCGACCGCGAAAAAATCACCGCCTCCGCTGAAACCAGCGGCGCCATCAATCTCCTGTTCCATGTCGGCGATCACTTTCAGTCCACTATCGACCGAACCCGCGGCTGCAGTTACGAGTTCGACAAGCAAACGGTGGAGGGCCGGCGCCAGGTGAACTCAACCCTCCGCCTCGACTATGCCGCCTCCAAGTCGTACTGGGACGAAAAGAACCTGGTAACCGGCAAGACGCGGCACATCGAAGATCCGGTCCAGGGCTGCGTTACCGATCTTCTCAGCGGCATCTACTACGCCGCCTCCCAGAACCTGGTAGTGGGACAAAGCTTCGTCGTCCCCCTGGCCGACGCGCTGCACACCGTGCCCGTAACCATGAAGGTGGAAGGCCGGGAAGTGATCAAGACGCCGCTGGGCACCTTCAAGACCATTCGCGTGCAGCCCACCGCCGCGGCCGGCGTAGTGAAAAACCGCGGCAACATCTGGATCTGGTACACAGACGACGATCGCCACCTGCCGGTGCAGATGCGCGCGCGCCTGTTCTGGGGCACCATCACCTTCCGCCTCTCCGGCAACGAAAACCGGTAGCCCCGGCAACCGAAATACTCCCTTCACTTTGCAGGTGCGGACGGCCATTTATGCTGACTGCATGCAGACGATGAAACTTCCCCTCCTTGTTTCCGCCCTCGTTCTCATGGCGGCTGTCGTCCATTCCGCGGCCGCCCGCGCGCAGGAACCCGGCACGTGGACCTTCGCCGTCTCCGGCGACAGCCGCAACTGCGGCGACTTTGTCATGCCCGCCATCGCCGCTAAAGTGAAAGCCGAGCACGATGCCTTCTACTGGCATCAGGGCGATTTCCGCTGGATCTCGCACGTGGACCAGGACCTGCTGGCGATGAATCCGGGGACGAAACTGAGCGTGGAGGAATACCGCAAAATCGCATGGGACGATTTCCTGAAGCACCAGATGACCTCGTTCGGCTCCATGCCCGTCTTCCTCGGCCGCGGCAACCACGAAACCATTCCTCCGATGACCCGCGAGGGCTACATCGAAAAGTTTTCCTCGTTCCTTAACCGGCCGGAGATCGTGGCCCAGCGCAACGCCGACGGCGAATACGCCGCCCCCGCCGGACCTTGGTACCACTGGACCGAGCACGGCGTGGACTTCATCACCATGGATAATTCCGATAAACAGGAATTCACCGACGAGCAGTTGCACTGGCTGCGCCAGGTGCTGGACCACGACCTGAAGCCCGGCTCGGGAATCACCACCATCATCGCCGGCATGCACGAGGCGCTGCCCCACTCCACCGGCAGCGAGCACGCCATGGACGACTGGGACCGCGGCGAGCGAACCGGCGAGCTGGTCTATACCTGGATGTACGACGCGCAGGCGGCAGGCAAACACGTTTACCTCATCGCCAGCCACTCGCACTACTATTCGCCCGACATCTACGACACGCCGTACTGGAAGCAGCACTCAAAAACCGTGGTGCCAGGACTGATCATCGGCTCCGCCGGCGCGCACCGCTATGTCCTCCCCAAGGACGCAAAGAAGGGCGCGAAGACCATGATTTACGGCTATGTCCAGGGAACAGTCCATCCCAACGGCGCGATCGACTTCGCGCTCCACGAGCTCACGGAGCAGGACCTTGTCAACGCGAAGTGGCCCAACGCGCCCGATGACGCGATCCATGAGTGCTTCATCCACAATGGTGACGGGAAATGAGTGGAGACTCGCGTCAGGAGGGTATTGCGAACTGCTGATCACTGATTACTGATCACTGACCACTGTCTCTTCACCGCGCGATGAGGAACATCACCCAGCTCAGCACAATCGCCGAGCCCACGAACAGCGTGAAGCAGTAGATGCCGTAACGCAGCATGCGGCGCGGCGTCTCGCGCATGGTGATGCCGAAGACTGTGGACGCGCACAGCGCAAAGATGAGCACGGCGGTGAAATGAGAGAAGGCCATCAGCCCCGCTTCCTCCCCGTGCGCAGATTGTGGGCGTCGATGGCCGACATCACATTCAGCAGCCCCGCCACTACGATGAAGGCGCGCCCGTAATCGGCGGTCGTCACCTTCACCTGGTCTGCTCCCAGGCCCAGCGCGCGGCTCACAAAGTAGAGCAGCCCGTTGCCCAGGTCGCCCACCAGCCCCAGCAGGTCCAGGATGTCGCCGGCGCTGGTGTAGAGCTTGCCGTTCATGGCCAGCCCCAGGATGAACATGATCAGGATCGACGCGGCCAGCAGCGCGCCCCGTCCCCATTTGCGCAGCAGAAAATGTCCGGCGCCAGGCACCAGCCATCCCGCAATCAGCGGGAGATACACAAAACCCTGGTCCTTCGCCGCGCCGCGCCCATCGGCGGCAATCCTGTTCGGAGGTGTGGCCATTCCTTTTTGACTATATCGTACCGGGATGGGCGGCATTCCCATCTGCATGTGCGCGGACCGTCATCCTCGCTTGCGCTAGCCCGCCCGCCGCCCGCGCAATTTGCCCAGAGCAAATGGCGCTACCAGCAAAACCACCGCAACCGCGATACGAACAGCCAGATTTGGAATCAGCCATCCGCCCACCGGCGTCACCGCCACAATGGCCAGCGCCACGCAAATCAGCGGCGAAACAAACCCCGCCATCATCCGCCATTCCGGCATCGCCAGGTGCGAGGTCGTCTTCACCAGCCCTGCCCGCTCCAGCATCACAAACAGGTACAAGTCTTCGGCGGCCAGCTCGTCCAACGCCTCGTCCCATTGTGCCTTGCGTCCGGCTTCCACGTCGCCATCGTAAACAGCCTTGGCCAGCCGCGCGATCCGGCTCTCGTATGCTTCGTCATCCCTTTCGCGACCGGCCGCGCGCACCCGCTCCGCGATCTTCAGACCCGCTTCGGCCTCGCCAAAGCCGAGCATCTCCTTGTCCACCTCATCCAGCGGCGCACCGCCGCGCTCCGCCTCCGCGGCAATGCGATCGATCAGGAACTGCTTTGCCTCGGCCGCCGTCACGCTCATGCCGCCATCCTAAATTCTCACCAGCTCGCGCTGAATTTTGCCAGTAACCCACGCCTTGCCCGGCGCCGTCATCATATCCACCTCGCTGCGCACGCCGAACTCCGGCAAATAAATCCCCGGCTCCACGGAGAAGCACGTGTTGGCCAGGATCAGCCGCTCATCATGCGTCTCCAGGTTGTCCAGGTGCGCGCCTGGCCCATGGATCTCCACCGCGATGTTGTGCCCGGTCCGGTGCGTGAAGTACTCGCCGAACCCCGCCACCTGGATCACGCCGCGCGCCGCATCGTCAGCCTCGAACCCGCGGATCGGCCTTCCCGCCGCAAACGCCTTCTCCACCACCGCAATCGCCGCATCCCGCGCATCCCGCACGGTCTCGAAGACCTTCTGCTCGCGCTCGCTCGCCTGGCGGCCCACCACGCCAGTCCACGTGATGTCGTAATACACGCTTTCCGGCTTGTCCTGCTTGCCCCAGATGTCGATCAGCACAAAATCGCCCTGCTGGATCTGGGCATGCCGCTCCCGCGTCGGCTCGTAGTGCTGGTCACTGCAATGCTCGTTCACGCTCACGTTGGGCCCGTTCTCCCACACCAGCCCCTCGTTGCGCATGGCCGCGGTGAACCACTCCACCATGTCCCACTCCGTCACCGGTGTTCGCTTGCCCGAGGCCGGCCGCAGCGCCCGCCCCATCTTCCTCCACGCCTCTTCGAGGATCTCGTCGATGGCCTTCTGCGCCACTGTGTGGCTGGCCTTCTGTTCTTCGCTTAACACCGCCTCAAACTGGCTCACCAGGTCCGCCGACGATACAATCTGCTTGCCCACCGAGCGCAGAAACTCCACCGTGCCCGCATCTGTCATCGAGACATACATGATGGCGTTGTTGGGCGAGTACTGCATGGCGATGCGCCGCGCGTCCTTGAGCATCGCCTCCAGCCCTTCGGCCAGCTCCTGCCAGCTCGAGTACATTCCCTTCGACCCCGGCAGCGCATCCAGCCGTGCCTGCTCGATGCGGTGCACCAGCTTGCGCGGCTCGCCCTCGGCCGGCACGTAGTAGTAATAGCGCCGCGTGATGTGCGCCTTCAGGTCAATTCCCAGAATCCGCTCGCCGATCGGGTCGCGGTGGTGATGATCGTAAAACAACCATCCATCGGCGCCGGCTTCGCGCAGCGCCGCCTGCATCGCATCCAGATTCATGCCGACATGATAACCGGGACGGCTCCCACCGTTGAATCTGACGCCCCTTTGCTGCCGGAAATCCCGTTTGCTCTATAATGGGAGCCATGAGCGCGCATGTGATTGCCAACCCGGTGCCAACCCCAGAGGAGATGGGGCGAATTCTCGGGCTCAGTTCCGAGCGGGTTGCGGCTGTGCGAGTCATCATGGGAGTTCCTTCCAGCCGAAAGTCCAGGCGCACGAGCTCGCCCCTCATGACCGCATCCCGGCAAAGGTCGCGCCGGGCGCGAAAAGTATCTCGGGCAACGGGTAAGCGATAGGTTTGGTGTGGCAAGGCGCAAGCGCATAGAATCTGTATTCCTCAACATCCCTTACGATCAATCGTTCGAGAATCTGTATCTGGCTTACTTGGTCGGCCTCACCCAGCTTGGTCTGCGCGTAAATGCAACCCTCGCGGTCCCAAACCAAGGCCGGCTCGAAACCATCATCGGACTCATCGAGCAGTCTGACTTTTCGATTCACGATCTCTCGCGCATTCAACTGTCTAAGGGAATCCCTCGCTTCAACATGCCCGTAGAGCTTGGCCTGGCGCTGTACCGCTCCTACGTTTCGAACGGTCGACACCGGGTCTATATCTTTGAAAGCCGGAGATACCGTGCGCAGCGATCCACTAGCGATGTCAACGGGATCGACCCGCAGATTCATACCGGGACGGCGAAAGGGGTCATGGCTGGCCTTCGTAATATCTTTCGTCAGCCTGGAGACGCGACTACGGTACCGGAGATGCTGGCCAGCTATCGTGCTGTTAGACGAAAACTGCCCGATCTAAAACGGAACGCTGGCGGAAAGTCGCTTTTTGAGGCATCGGTATTTCATGACCTGACCGTTGCCGCGCTTGTGGAGTCAGAGAAACTGATTCAGAGGCGTCTCAAAACTCACTGAAGCCGCCTGCATTGCATCCAGATTCATGCGCCCATCATAACCCGCCGCCGGGGCGCCCAGACTCCTCACGCCACCGCGATCGTCACCTTCCCCCGCGCGTGGCATGTCTCCACGTAGCGGATCGCCTCCGCCGTCTGCGCCAGCGCGTAGCTCTTGTCCAGCACCGGTCTCAGCTTCCCTTCAGCCACCCAAGCGCCCAGCTTGGCCAGATCGTCTCCGTTCACCTTCGCCAGCACGCTGGTGAGCTTCTGGCTCACAAACGGCGCCGCCAGCATCGGCGTGATCATGCCCCACAGCAATTCCCCGGAGGACCGGTCCGGACCACCCCCGCCGCAGCCCACATACACTCCCCGCGCCCGCAGCACCTGCCGCAGATCCTTCAGCTTGCGGTTTCCCACCAGATCGAAGATCACGTCGTAATGTTCCAGCGAACGGGTAAGGTCCTCCCGCGTGTAGTCAATCGCGGCATCGGCGCCCAGCGAGCGCACCAGTTCCACGTTGCGCCCGCTGCAAACGCCCGTCACCTGCGCGCCCAGAATCTTTGCGATCTGCACCGCAAAGGCGCCCACTCCTCCCGCAGCTCCGTTGATCAGCACCGATTGCTCGGGGAGAACCCGCGCGCGGTCGCGCAGCGCCTGCAATGCCGTAACCCCCGCGATCGGCAGCGTGGCCGCCTGCGCAAAACTCACACCCTCAGGCTTGACGGCGAGTTGCGAATCAGGCGCACAAGCGTACTCCGCAAACGCTCCCCGTGCCGTTCCGAAGACCGCGTCGCCGGGCCGGAAGCGCGTAACTTTGGCGCCGACAGACTCCACCACTCCGGCCACATCTGCCCCCAGCCCTGGGAACTTGGGCCCGCCCATTCCAGTGAAGAGGCGGACAAACACCGGCGTGCCGCGCAGAAAATGCCAGTCATAAGGGTTCACCGCCGCGGCGTGCACCGCAATCAGCACTTCCTCTTCGGCGGGAGCCCGCATAGCTATGTTTTCAAGGGTCAGCACGTCCGGCGTGCCGTAATGATGGTAGGTGATGGCTTGCAAGGTTCGCCCTCCTCAGCGTGCGAGTCAAGGCTGACCGCTGTTGGAGAGCAGTATAGACCTAAAACACACTCCAGGCGGCTCAGTGGCAACCGCCCGGTTTCATCCCCTGAATTTGGGCTTGGTTACAGCGCCGCCAGCGCCGCGGTCTGGTCAGGAAACAGCCCCGCGTACTTGGTGATTCCCACCATGGTGAACACTTTGATGAAGTGCGCCGACAGCCCGTAGGCGTACACCTTCTGCCCCGAGTTAGATGCCTCGATCAGCAGCTGGATCACCAGCGCAATACCGCTGGAGTTGATGTAATCCACCTTGGTAAAGTCCAGCAGAATGATCTTGTTGGTGGCCTTGGGCAGCCCCTGGTATGTGCCCAGCACCGCGTCCTTTGATGTGCTGGCAATATCGCCCTCGTAGCGGAGAACGGTCACCGGATGGCCGGCGGGGGAAGTCAGCTGGTCGACACGCGTTTTGGTTTCCGTCTGCACTTGTCTTTTCTCTCCGTCTTCAGGATATGTCACTCAGCCGGCGAATCCAGCCGGATCACCAGCCGCACGTAACTGCTCTTCCCGTTGCTGCCCGCCACCCACTCGGCTTCATCCACCAGCGCCTGGATCAGGAACATTCCCATTCCGCGCGGGCCCTCCTCGCCGTGGATCTTCTTGTCGATATCGGGCTTGGAGGGCATCGATTTCAATCCCTTGCCGTCGTCCAGCACCTTCACTTCCAGCGAGTCTTCGCCGGCCGAGAGCAATACGCCCACCTGCAAGCCTTCATTCAGCCGGTTGCCGTGCTCAATGGCGTTGATGCACGCCTCCGCCACCGCTGTCTTCAGGTCCTCAATGCGGTCCTCGCGAAAGCCCATCAGCTTGGCCACGGAAGCGGCCGTGCTCATGGCCACCTTCTCATAGCCAAGGCGCGAGGGCAAGCGCACCTCCACGCTTGTGGACTTGCGTGCGCTCATGCCGCCTGCCCCGCTTCGCGGCACAGGACCAGTGCTGTCATGTCGTCCCCCTGCGGGCCGCCTTCCATAAACACTTCAATGGCCGTCCACAATGCATCGAGAATACCATCGGCTTCCCGCAACTGGCACCGGGAAAAATTGTCCATAAGCCGTTCTGGACCAAACTCTTCATCTCCCCGGAACGACTCCGTCAGCCCGTCGGTATAGAACAGCAGCCGCGATCCCGCGGGAAAAGTGCAGCGCGTCAGTTCGTAGCGCATCCCCGGCAGCATCCCCAGCGGCGTGCCGCTTGACTCGAACTGGCACTGGCTCCCGTCCGGGTGCACAACAAATCCCGGATTGTGCCCGCAATTGACGACCTCCATCTCCCCATTTTCCGGATAAAGCCGCAGAAAAATCGCCGTCACGTACCGCCGCTGCGCCTCTTCGCCCTCCTGCCAGTGGTGCTGATTCATGCGGCCGGCAAGCTCGTCCAGCGCCAACCCGGTCATCGCGATCGCCCGGAACGCCGAGCGGAAGATCATCGACATCATGGCCGAAGCCAGCCCTTTGCCGGCCACATCCGCCACCGCCATCAGCAGGCTGCCGTCCGGCATCTCCACAATGTCCAGGTAGTCGCCGCCCACCTCGTAGCAGGTGGTCGACTTAAAGCCCACGGAGTAGCCGGAAACCTTGGGCAACTCCTGCGGCAGCAGCGACCGCTGAATTTCCCGGGCCGAGTCCAGATCCCGCTGCACCCGCGCAAACTCCACATTCCGCTTGTGGTTCCGGGCGTTTTCCAGGGCCACGGCGGCCTGCAACGCCAGCCCTTCCAGAAAATCCTCTTCGTAGAGCGTCAGCTCCCGCCCGTCCGGCGGCGCCACCTTCAGCTCGGTCATCGCACGCCCGTCGCGGTCGTTCAGCGGGAAGCCGGGCAGCGCCGCGCCGTTCCCGTTCTCAGGAATTCCTTCGCCGTAGGCCAGCCCCGTCCCCGGAAACGCCGCTCCGGCCATTTCCAGTTCCCGCACCACGATCCTCAGCACGCTCTCCAGCACCTCGTCCTCGCGAATGGTCGAATGGACGTGCCGTGAAGCCTCCAGCAGCGCCTGCAACCGCGCCACCTGCTGCTGCAAGTCGATGGTTCCGTTCGGGTCCGGGACCTGAATGTCCGTTGCCATGGGAAATTGTGACCTCTGTGGTCTTTCAATCTATCACGGGCGCACATCGATTTTCTTCCGGCTGCGTTACACTTTCCAGCCGGGAGGTGCCTATGTCCTGGTTACGCGCCATTTTCCTTGGACTCCTAAGTTGGATCCTTCCGTTCGCCGTCTCCTTCGCGCTCTTTCCGCTCCGGAAGGCCAACCCGCCGCTCTTCAGCACCCTGATGTTTCTGGTCGTTCTAGCCGTGGCCGGCCTCCTGCTCAAGCTCTATTTCAAGAGTCGCGCGGTCAGGCTCGGCGAAGCAGCCCTCGTCGGCCTGCTCTGGCTGGCGATGAACCTCATCTTTGACTACCCACTGTTCGCCTTCGGCCCCATGAAGATGACGCCCCTGGCCTACTACTCCGAGATTGGCCTGGTCTATCTCACTTTTCCGGTCTTTGCACTGCTCTCCACGCCGCTGGCAAAGAGGCCGTAGCTTCCGCGCCAGTTTCCGCTCGAAACTCGCCCCCATGCATACCCCCGAAGGCCGGGTGCCCCTGAGCCTGTCCCGAGCCTGTCGAAGGATCCCTCGCACTTGGGGACCATGGAGCGATGCCCCCCTGACACGCCTACCATTTATCCTTCCCTCGATGCCCAACACCCTCTCCGTCGCCATGATCGCCATGAACGAGGAGGCCAATCTCGCCCGCACCCTCGAAACCGTCAAATGGGCCGACGAGATCGTCGTGGTCGACTCCGGCTCTCGGGACCGCACCATTGAGATTGCGCAATCCTACGGCGCCAAAACCAGCTATCACGCCTTTGGCGGCCACGGCGAGCAGAAGAACGTCGCTCTCGACCTCTGCACCATGGATTGGATCCTGCTCCTCGACGCCGACGAGCCGCTTACGCCGGAACTCCAGAAAGAGATCCAGACCCTCCTCGCCGGCGAGCCCAAATACACTGCCTACTGGATCCCGCGCCTCAACCTGATCCTGGGCCGCTGGATGCGTCACGGCGGCTTCTACCCCGACCGCAAGCTTCGCCTCTTCAAACGAAGCTCAGCCCGCCTCAGCGAGGGCGTCGGGCCCCACTCCACGCCCCAGCACCAGGGCCCCAAGGGCAAGCTCAGGGGCGACATGCTCCACTACGCCTATCCCGACCTGGTGGTCTACCTGGAGCACATGAACCGCTACAGCGGCGAGATCGCCCAACTGCTGGTCGCCAAAAGCAAAACCAGCCGCTCGCTGCCCGCCTTCCTCTGGAACGCGGTCCTGAACCCCTGGGCCACTTTCGTCTACAACTACTTCATTCGCTTAGGCTTCCTTGACGGCCGCGAAGGCCTCCTGCTGCACCTGAACCACTCCGTCTATATCCACTGGAAATTCATCAAGGCCTGGTGGATCGGCCGAAAAGAGACCAAATAGGCAGACGTAGCGCCGGTCTCCTGACCGGCTGTGGCGGAGGCCTCCTGGCCGCCGCCCGTCGCCCGAAAGCAGGAGACCGATGCTTCGAGATGAAACTTCATCCGCAATCCGCCAAGCCGAGACCGCCGCCGACTACCAGCAATTCAGCCGCATCTGCCGCCTCTACGTGGAATGGTGCCGCGAGCGGTACCAGGACATTCCCTGGCTCATGGATGAAGTCTTCGGTTATCAGGCGCTGGAAGCAGAGCTGTCCGCTCTCGCAGAGAAATACGGTCCGCCCAACGGAAGAACGCTGTTGGCAGTCCTCAATGGCGAGGTCGTCGGGGCAGGCGCCTGGCGGCATTCCTCCCCAACCACCTGCGAGATGAAACGTGTCTTCGTTATGGATAAAGCCAAAGGGCGCGGCCTGGGACGCCGATTGGTCGATGCGCTCGTTGCGTCGGCTCAGTCCCACGGCTTCCGCCTCATGCAACTCGATACCGGCGATCGTTTTACTGAGGCAATCGGTTTGTATTCGCGCATGGGATTCGAGCGCGTCCCGCCCTACACCACCTACCCCGACAAGTTGATGCCCCACCTCGTTTTCATGGAAAAGCACATTTGACTCCGGCCCAGCCGAAGTTGCGTCCCGTCCATCGCGGCCGTATCGAGGCTAGAACCTGGGCCATTTTTCTAGTCCCCTCACTTGAATTGCGCTCTTGGCGGCCCCGCAACGCCGCCCCCCGCTCGCCGTTTTATTTCTTGTGCAAGTTTCTTCGCTTTTTCAGCCGGTGCCACGCTTCGCCAGCTCGATAGCTTCTCCAGCGTCCGCGGACACCAACAGCAGCGCCCGGTTCTCCGGTTTGATGAAGCCGGCCTGGACGGTGGAGTCGAGAAAATCGAGCAGGGGGTTCCAGTAGCCCAGCGTGTTGATGAGTATGCAGGGCTTGGTATGGATGCGGAGCTGCGACCATGTAACGATCTCGAGCATCTCGTCGAGCGTGCCGTAACCGCCGGGCAGGATGAGGAAGGCGTCGGCGAGCGCGACCATGCGGGCCTTGCGTCGGTGCATGGAAGGTACGGTTTCCAGGCGCGTGAGGCCGGTATGGGCGATTTCGCGGCCGGCCAGAACGCGGGGCAGTACGCCGATCACTTCCCCGCCGCGGGCCAGGGCAGCATCGGCCACAGCGCCCATTAATCCGATGTTGGCCCCTCCGTAAACCAGGCCGAGGCCCGCGGCAGCAATGGCTGTGCCGAGGGCGACGGCCTCCGCCCGGAACTCAGGATTGTTGCCGTCGGCCGAACCGCAGTAGACGGCGACACGGCGGAGTTTGGGCGGGGCAGGCATGCTGGATTCAGGATAGCGGCTGGGGCGTGGCGTCGATGGTGATCCGGATCAGCCTGCGAGAAAGGCAGCGGGCGTCAGGATGGTGACGCCGTGGAAAGGATTGAGGGCGAGCAGGTCGGCATCGCCGGTAACGAGCAGATCGGCGCGGCCATGGACGGCGAGCTCGACGAACTTGTCGTCGCGGGGATCGCGGCAGGCACGGATGGGGGATGGGATCGCGACCAGCTCGGAGATGGCCCAGACTTGGCCGAGGAAGATCTGCACACTAACGGTATCGACATACTTTGCGAGCTTCGACTTCCGAAATACTCTCTGGAGTTCGTCCCATGTTGGCTCAGAGAGAAGTGGGACGCCTTCGTCCCATCCACGCGAGACAGCCAAACGAGGAATTGATGAGGGATAGATGACGCCACTCACGTAGACGCTTGTATCGATTACGATCCGCAGACCCATTTAGCGTTCGGCCAGTATTTCCTGGAGGATTTCTTCGGTCAGTCCGTTCTTTTTTGCCTGTGCGCCGATTTCGTCAGACAGGCGAATCAGCTCCTTGACGCGAAGCTGGCGGATGCGCTCGTACTCTTCCGGCGAGATAAGGACGGCTACGTCGCGGTCGTGGCGGCGGATGCGGACGGGCTCGCGCTGAGCCTGGTCAATGACTGCGGCGAAGTTCTGCTTGGCGTGGGTTGCGGAAACGACGGCCATGAAGAGAGTCTAGACCAATTTGTACAATTTGTCTATTTTGTACAAATTGTACAATTCTGTCCAATACAAAGCGGGCTAGAAGACGGGAAAGGAAAGTCGCGGCAACACTCTCACTCTTCTATAGTTACCCGCGCACCGTGCTCGCGCCGCACGCGCTGGAAGAGCAGGATGATGGGCACGCAGATCAGGGAAAGATAGCCCATAAGCCTGAAGGCATCCACGTATGCCATGAGCGAGGCCTGCTGGATCAGGTTCTGGTAGATGGCGGCGAGGGCCTTCATGGCTGCGTTGGCGGGGTCGGCGCCGGCCGCTTGCAAGTGGCCCTGAAGGCTGGCGACAGCGCCGTTCAGCATGGGATCGGTTGGGCTGAGGGAAGCGCCGAGGTAGCTCTGGTGTACCTGGCTGCGCCGCTCCAGCAGTGTGGTCGCAGTGGCAATACCCACGCTACCGCCTATGTTGCGGACAAGATTGTAGATACCGGCAGCATTGCCCATCTCGTGGCGGGCAATCCGCCCCATCGCAAGCGTGGTAAGGGGGACAAAAACAAAGCCTCCGGCGAAGCCATTAAGGACGTTAGGAATGATGATGTTGCCCATTCCGATAGTGAAGTTGAGCCGTGCCAGCCAGAGCATGGACCCTCCGAAGAGAGCGAAGCCGAACATGAGCATCCAGCGGCCGTCCACACGGTCGGCAATTGCCCCGGCAACCACCATGGAAGCCATGGAGCCGAGCCCGCGCGGGCTGACGGCGAGGCCGCTGTCGAGAGCCGAATAGCCCAGGAGGGTCTGCAGGAACAACGGCAAAAGCGCAGTGGCCCCGTAGAGAACGAAGCCATAGACACCGGTGACAAAGGTGCCGACGGAGAAATTCCGGTTGAGAAGGATGTGGAGCTGGACGACGGGCTCGGCGGCGGACAGTTCGCGGAAGATGAAGCAGGCAAAAGCGACGACCGAGACGCCGGCAGTCCAGCGGATCCAGTTGGCGGAGAACCAGTCGGCCTCCTGGCCCTTGTCGAGCACAAGCTGGAGGGTGCCGAGCCACAGGGCCATGCAGCCAAAGCCCAGCCCGTCAATGGCGCCGCTGAATTTGGTCCTGAGGTAGGGCGGGTCCTCAATAAACATGGCGGTAAGCATTAGGGCGAGGATGCCGACGGGCAAGTTGATGTAGAAGATCCAGCGCCAGGAGTAGCTGTCGGTGATCCAGCCGCCGAGGGTGGGGCCGATGACGGGTGCGACCACGATGCCGGTGCCATAAACCGCCATGGCTTTGCCGTGCTGGGATGGGGGAAAACTCTCCAGAAGAATGGATTGCGCCAGGGGCTGCATGCCGCCGCCGCCCAGGCCCTGGAGGATGCGGGCGAGGATGAGCATGGGCATGCTCAAGGCGGCGCCGCAGAGCATGGAGGCGCCGGTGAACACCAGGATGGACACCATGAGCAGGCGCTTGCGGCCCATGCGGCGGGCGATCCAGCTGGTGGCGGGAAGCATGATGGCGTTGGAAACCAGATAGCTGGTGAGCACCCAGGTGGACTCGTCAGTGGAGGCGGAAAGGCTGCCGGCGATGTGGGGCAGGGCGACATTGGCGACCGACGAGTCGAGGACCACCATGAAAGTGGCGGTCATAACGGCGGCAGCGATGGCCCAGGGATTGGCCGAGGGCACCCATTGGGCGGGAGCAGGCACAGCCGGAGTGGCGGCAGCGCTCAAGCGGTCCGCCTGGTGCGGCGCAATGCTGAGGTGGGTGGATGCATTGTCTGGAACCAGTTTACTTTCGCTGGTCGCGGGCACAGCCGCAAAGCAAGATGCGGCGGACCGTCATGATTTGGCATAAAATGAAGGTATGGCGATGACTTCCCTCAATATTTCGCTGCCCGACCCGCTGAAGTCCTACGTAGAGGACCGGGTTGCTTCGGGCGACTTCGGCACGCCGAGCGAGTTTATCCGCAACCTGATCCGGCAGGATAAGGAGCAGCGCCGACTGCGAGTCGAGGCGGAGCTGCTGGACGCACTGCAGACGAGGCAGATTGCGATTGCGCCGGAAGAGTTGGCGGGGCGGTCGCTGGTTACAGTGCTGCGGGAGAAGCTCTCGCGATCGTGATCGAATTGCGAGTGTCCGAGGCTGCCGCGATCGCGATTGTGGAGCAGGCGGACTTCTACCGTGAAGCCGTCGATGAGGCTCTCGCAGACCGCTGGGAGACGGCCGTCGACGAAGCTGTGCGGTCGCTGTTGGTCTGGCCGGAGCGCGGGGCTAAATGCCGCTTTGAATCCCCGGCGCTTAGCAGGCTCCGATGGATCTTTGTTCCCGGGTTCATGAAGCACATGGTCTTCTATCGCTACTCGCAGGAAGAACAGATTCTTCTGGTTGTTCAGGTGCTCCACGGCGCGCGCGATCTTGAGGCGATTCTCGAAGAGGAGCCTAAACAAGCTCTGAAAGATGAAGAAGACAGAGAGTAAAACCGACTGGAAGCGAGTGCTGGAGTTCAAGGAGGGAGATCGCATCCCTTATGAGCCGGAGGATGGGCCCTATGATCCGAACGACGCCGAGGCTACGCGGGCGTTCTTCGAGCGGGCCGATCTGATCCGCAACGGCAAGGTAGTGCGGCGGGGCAAGCGCAGGCCGCAGAAAACGCCGACGAAGAAACTGGTGTCGTTGCGGCTGTCGCCGGAGGTGGTTGAGCACTTTCGGTCCACGGGACCGGGGTGGCAGACGCGGATCGACGAGACGCTGGTGAAGGCGATCAAGAAAATGGCGTAGGGGAATTTTGTCCGAGGCTTTCGTGTGCGAGAGCCCGAAGTTCGGACATCAACGAGTGGAACATCTCTCTTATCTCTACTTCCTCCTCCCTGTTAATCTCCATCCAGCGCGCACGCTCCTCTCCGGAGACCGGCTCGCCCAGCGTGTTCGTTTGTATTGCATGATACGTACTGGTGTTTAATGCGAATTTCCCGGAAACATAGCGGAGGAATTCCTCCCATTTCGCGATAAACCCACTTGATCTAAGCGCTGGATAGATGAAGACAGTTCCCCTGAGCAGCGGCAGGATGCTTAAAACGGCTGGCCCTAGGTCCTTATGGTCGCGAGGGCCTGAAACAAGCACCGGAATCTTGTGTTCGATATTGGCAATCTGCTGCAGCAGTTCTTTCCACTCGGCTCTCCTTTGCTCGCGCGCCCATTGGTCCTGCGCTGCGCGCTGATTTCTCTCCCACTGCTTCTGCTCGGAACGGGTATTTGCTCGAAAAGACCTAACTGCGATTGCCACGCCAGCGAAGATGGACAGCAGGCTGACAGCTGTTTGTACGATCGTCGGAAGGAGCCACTTCAACATTGGATCCGGCGCAGGCTGTTGCAGCGCGGTGCCAAGAAGAAACGTCGCAAGGGCTGCGAAAGCATCAGTCATCGGCATTCACCTTGTATTCTAAGAAGTTGCTCCAAAGGTTAGCTGAATGAGCGGAACATTGAAAGCGGTGCGCGGGACGCGGGATCTTTTGCCTCCAGAGACGGCGCTGTGGAACCGGATCGAGGAGACGGCGCGGCGCGTCTTTGCGCGGTACAACTTCGGCGAGATTCGCACGCCCGTTTTCGAGGACACGTCGCTGTTTGCGCGCGGGGTGGGCGAGGAGACGGATATCGTCTCAAAGGAAATGTACACGTGGGAGGACCGCGCGCGGGCGGCCAGCGAGAAGGCGCAGTCGCTGACGCTTCGGCCGGAGAACACGGCCGGGGTGGTGCGCGCGTACATTGAGCACAAGCTGGGCGAGACGGGGCAGTTGCAGAAGCTCTACTACATTGGGCCGCAATTCCGGCGGGAGCGGCCGCAAAAGGGGCGTTACCGGCAGTTTTCGCAGATTGGGGCGGAGGTGATTGGGCCGCCGAGCGCGGGCAGCGAGAGACCGCTGCGCGATGCGGAAGTGCTGGAGATGCTGGCCACGCTGCTGGATGAGCTGGGGATCGGCGGCTGGACCCTGCACATCAATTCAGTGGGTTCGGCTGCGGACCGCGCGCGCTATAACGACGTGCTGCGGGCGGCGCTCAAGGACGTTGCGCCAAAGATGTGCGGCGATTGCCAGCGGCGGGCGGTGACGAATCCGCTGCGCGTGCTGGACTGCAAGGTGCCCGAGGATCAGCCGTACATTGAGGCGCTGCCGAAGATGGCGGATTCGCTGGACGAGGACTCGAAGGCGCACTTTGCCGCGGTGATGGCGGCGCTGGATGCGGCGGGAGTGCCGTATACGCGCAACCACCGGCTGGTGCGGGGACTCGATTACTACACGCGGACGACGTTTGAGTTTACGCACGGAGGATTGGGAGCACAGAATGCGCTGCTGGGCGGCGGGCGTTACGACGGGTTGAGTGAGGCGATTGGAGGGCCCAAGGCGCCTGGAATCGGGTTTGCCATGGGCGAGGACCGGCTGGTGCTGACGCTGCAAGCGCAGGAAGAATCCAAGACCGAGAAGGCCGACGCCTACGTTGCGCCGCTCGGGGAGCAAATGAATGCGCCCGCGCTCAAGCTGGCACGCGAACTGCGCCGCGCGGGCCTGACCATCGAACTGGGAGATGGAAGTTTCCGGCTGAAGAAGAGCTTTGAGGCAGCGGACAAGACGGCGCGGCGGATCGTGATACTGGGCGAGGATGAGCTGAACTCCGGTATTCTGACGGTGAAGGAATTTGCTACGGGCGATCAGAAGAAGGTGCCGCGGGTGGAGCTGGGTAAAGTGCTCAGTGGTCAGTGATCAGTGGTCAGGATTCGCAAAAACTTCCCTCAGGTGCTAAAGCCCGCATTCATTTTTGGGACGTTGGCGGCACGGCTAAAGCCGTGCCCTTTCACAACATCTAAGGAAAGTCATCGTGCTTGATTTTTTAGGAAGCCTGGAACGAACGCACATGTGCGGCACGCTTCGCGCCGCAGATGCAGGACAACCGGTGGTGGTGATGGGCTGGGTGAACCGGCGGCGCGACCACGGGAACCTGATCTTCCTGGATCTGCGCGACCGCAGCGGCATTTGCCAGGTGGTGCTGGACAAGGAGCTGGTGCCGGAGGGTCATGCCAAAGGCGAGCAGGTGCGGCCGGAGTACGTGGTGGCAGCGGTGGGCAAGGTGCGGCTGCGCACGCTGGATGCGATCAATCCGAAAATGCCCACCGGCGAAGTGGAGATTGAGGCCACCGAGCTGCGCGTGCTGAACGACACGCGCCTCGCGCCGTTCTCGCCGGCCGATGAGGCGATCCAGAATGAAGAAGTGCGGCTGAAATACCGCTACGTCGATCTGCGGCGCGCGGAAATGCAGCACAATTTCCGGCTGCGGCACGAGATCACGCGGGCAATCCGGGAGAGTTTGAGCGCACAGGGATTTCTCGAGATCGAGACTCCGATCCTTTGCAAGTCAACGCCCGAGGGCGCGCGCGATTTCCTGGTGCCGAGCCGCGTGCATGCGGGCGAGTTCTATGCGCTGCCGCAGTCGCCGCAGATTTTCAAACAGATTCTGATGATCTCCGGCTTCGACCGCTATTTTCAGATCGCACGGTGTTTCCGCGATGAGGATCTGAGAGCCGACCGGCAGCTTGAGTTCACGCAGGTGGATCTCGAAATGAGTTTCCCGCGGCAGGAGCATGTTTTCGCCGTAGTGGAGAATTTTCTGGAAGCGGCGTTTGCGGCGGCGGGAGTTCGGCTGCCGATTCCCTTCCCGAAGTTGACGTATGACGAAGCCATGCGGCGTTTCGGCACGGACAAGCCGGACCCGCGGTTGCCGGGGCTGACAGACGTGCGCACGGCGTTTACCGATGACGCGCTCGACACGCTCGCGATCGATCCCGCGCTGCCTGTGGTGGCCCTGCGCATTCCCCGAGTGGGCGAGCTGAGCCGCAAGGAGCGCGAGGAGAATCATCCGCTCTTCGACAAGCAGAAGGGCGCGAAGTTCGTTGACGATTACAAGCGGCTGCAGAAGAGTTTTCCCGAGGCAGCGGCCAGGGTGCGGGAGATGGCTGGGGCGGCGGAAGAGGATTTCGTCATTGTGGTGGCGGGCGATCCGGCGCACCCGGTGAAGGCCAGCGACACAAAATTTGCCGGCCGCCTGAGCGAGCGAGAAATCAACGTGTACGCGGCGGCGGGCAACTTCAGGACGGAGCTGGCGAAGAAGTACGCCGACCGGCATCACGCGTTCGAGGTGACGGAGCAGTGCGTGGCCTCGGCCGATGCGCAGAGCGGCAAGCCCACAGATGGCGGAGCGGCGTTTCACCCCATGTGGATCGTCGATTTTCCGATGTTCGAGTACGACCTGGGCACCGGCAAGTGGGTGCCGGCGCATCATCCGTTTACAGCGCCGCACGAGGCAGACATGGCGAACCTCATCAGCGATCCGGCGAGCGTGCGCGCCAACTGCTACGACCTGGCGATGAACGGACTGGAGCTGGGATCGGGATCGATCCGGATTCATCGCAAGGATGTGCAGCAGGTAATCTTCCAGTCGCTGGGAATCAGCGAGGACGAGGCGCGCAAGCGGTTCGGATTCTTCCTGGACGCGCTGGAGTACGGCACGCCTCCGCACGGCGGCATCGCGCTGGGGGTCGACCGCATCGTGATGCTGCTGGCCGGCGCGGCGAATCTCCGCGAGGTAATTGCGTTCCCCAAGACGGCGAAGGCGATTGACCTGATGGCGGACGCGCCGACTACGGTGACGGAGCAGCAGTTGCGCGAGTTGCACCTCAAGGTGATGACGAAGAGCTAACTACTGACCTGAGTGGGAGCCGCAGATTCGCTGGCCGCGCCCGCGGCCGTGCTCTGTTTGAAGAAGAGACCGAAGAGATCCGGCACTACGAGCAGCACTGCGCCGGCAACCCATAAATAATGGCCCGCGAGCGGTGTGATCTTCGAAGTAGAGAAAAACATCCAGGTGCCGATGAAGCACGGGATCATGAGCGCGCCGACGATGAGACGAGTGCGCAACAGGCGCCGCCAGAAGCTGAGCACAAGAACAAAGAGAAACAGGTAGTTGACCAGCCCGCTGGCGGGGACCAGGATTGCGTCGCGCTGCACGCCCTGGCCGATAGAGGATGCGAGCGCCTTGGGCGCGAGGATACTGGCGAACAGGGCGCACGTCCAGCCGGCGATGGGCTGCGCGCTCGCTCCTGCATCGGCGGGGCGGATGGCTGGGAGCGCGAAGCTGACGCCAAAGACAATCAATGCGGCAATGCGGATGAGCCAGGCTTTCATTTTGGTGGGCTACTCTTTATCGGATTCTTCCTCTTCATCGTGATCGCCCTCGACGGAAATGCGCAGCGAGCGCAGCCAGTCGCGGTCGTTCTCCGTAAATGGTACGCCGCCTTCCCTCTCTTCGCCTGAGCCAATTTCCGCTTCCTTGGCGGAGATCTCGTTCAGGCCGATGGTGGCTTCGAGCATAAGGAGCACGTCGAAACCGTGGCGGCGGATGTCCTGCACAACGCCGGCTATCTGCTCGCTCTCGATGACGGATTCGTGGATGGCCTCGCCCAGTTGCTGGATTAATTCCTTCAGACGGGTTTTCAAGCGTAACCTCCTGGGCGGCGGCGAGGCGCCTTCGAGCGCGCAAGTGCGGGTTCGATTCTTTCTACCTTACTTCGGCTGTGGGCGAAGGGCAACCCGGCAGGAATCCAGGCGCGAATTGTTTCGCCGAAATGCTTCACTGCTACCATGATAGACGGGATGAAACCGCAGACAGTTGGCCGTGTACTGGGCGTGGGGCTTCGCGTGGCGGGGCGCATGGCGGGCCAGCGCCTGGCGGGGCCGGGCACCGGTCCGGCAGCCGCGAGTGCAGCCGTTGCGCGGGCGCAGGAGGACACGCGCATCCGCGGCCGCCGGGCCGGCGCCGCCACCGCGCGCGCGGGCGGCGGAGTAAAACGCGGGCTGGGCGGATTCCTCAGGCCGTTTCGCCGCGTAGGCGGCATCCTGTTTCTGGAAGTGGCCGGCGGATTCTTTCTTCTCTTTGTGCTGGTGTTTGGCCTGGCCGCGTGGCGAATGCGCAGCGATTACGCGCACGGGCCAGATCATGCGAAGTTTCTGGTGTCAGCGGGAATGGGACTCGTCTTCCTGTATCTTGGCCTGAGCTCGTTCTGGAGGGCCAACCGGCGGTAACGCAGCATTGCGCCGCGGACGCGCGGAACGCGCCAGATGCCATGCACCCAGCGCGATTGCAACCAGTCCCAGACCGTAGAGCGTAAACGGATCGCGGTGTGCATGAGTCGTCAGGCCCCGCCAGATGGCTGCAACGCCCGCCGCCAGCAGCACTATTCCGCGAAATGAATTCATTCGTGCTTCCTCTGCCTCCTTGATGCCATGGTAAGCCGTGGGTGCGGCGTTTGACCGGCGCGCCACTCACTGCCTATCGTGGGAAAGGAAAAAGATCGCCGCAAAGGCGACGAGAGGAAGGCCATGAGCACAGCCGAAGCACCTGCAGCAACGCCGCTGAAGAAGACCGCTTTGAATGCCACCCACCGCGCGCTGAAAGCGAAGATGGTGGACTTCGGCGGATGGGATATGCCCGTCGAATATCCAGGCATCGGTGGCGGGCTCATCGCCGAGCACATGGCGGTGCGCACCGGCGTGGGCCTGTTTGACGTTAGCCACATGGGGGAGATTCAGTTCCGCGGGCCACGGTCGCTTGAAGCCGTGCAGGCAATCACCATGAACGATGCGTCAAAGCTCAAGGACGGGCAGGCGCACTACTCGGCGCTGCTCACGCCGGCGGGCACGTTCGTAGACGACATCCTGGTGCACCGGCTCAGCGACAACGATTACCTTCTGGTGGTGAACGCGGGCACCAAGGACAAGGACTACGCGTGGATCCGAAGCCAGGTGGGCGCAATGCCGGGCGTCCACATCAGCGACTACTCGCCGTACTATTCGCAACTCGCCATCCAGGGTCCGCGGGCGTTGGCGACGCTCAAGAAACTGACCAAGGTGGAGCTGGCCGCAATCAAGAACTATTGGTTCACGTGGGGCACGGTGGCCGGCATACCCAACGTACTGATCGCGCGCACCGGCTACTCCGGCGAAGATGGATTCGAGGTGTACCTTCCCGCGGACGAGGCCACCAGCGTGAAGATGTGGGCCGCGCTGATGGACGCGGGCGCGGAATTCGGGATTCGTCCCAGCGGGCTGGGCGCGCGCAACACGCTGCGACTGGAGGCCGGCATGAGCCTCTACGGGCACGAAATCTCGGAAGAGATCAACGTACTGGAAGCAGGCCTCGACCGCTGGCTTAAGCTCGATAAGGGCGAATTCATGGGCCGCGACGCGTTGCTGGCGGCAAAGGCATTGGGCGGGCCGAAGCGCCGCATCGTCGGCCTGGAGATGATCGATCGCGGCATCGCCCGAGACGGGTACCCGGTGCTCGATCTCGATGGCCGCGAAATCGGCGTCGTCACGTCGGGATCGCCCGCGCCGTTCCTCAAAACCAATATCGCGATGGCGCTGGTGCCGGCGGAAACCGCAGCCAGCGGGGCGGATGTAGTGGTGCAGTGCCGGGCGAACGCGGTGCGCGCGAAGCAGGTGGCGCTGCCGTTTTATAAGAGACCAAAAAAATGAAGCGTGCATGCAGCCATTTCACCCGGAGTATTTCGGAGCCGCAGTATCGCCAGGGACGCACCGACATTACGGGCAGTTGAACCAGATCACATCGGTGCGGAACGCCAGCGCCGGGACGCTGCCTGCGTACTTTTCCTTGAGCGCAAGGGATGGATCCGGAGCGGCGCGATACTCGCCGACAACGGCGCAGCGGGAGCGCAGTTGCTCATCGGCGGCCTCGATATTCTGCACCAGCTCAATGGGTGCGGAACCAATCACCAGGACAACCTTGCCGTGCGGGTTTGGCCACTGGGACAGGTCTTGCGTAAAGAACACGTTGTAGCCGTGCGACCGATACACGTGCTGCCCAAGGTATGCATCCGTGGCGGTCTGGCTTTCCTTCTCCAATCCGAGCCGATAATTGAGGTAGAAGAAGAACGGGGAGTTATCGCTGAGGATGGTGGCGCCGCTGCGCGCATCCGCGGCCACAGTGTCTGCGACCTTTTGCCATGGCTCGTACAGGTTGGTCGTGGAGTAATGACGACCCGAAATAATTCCGGCCCAGCCCACCAGAACCAATGCCACGCAGGAAGCGAATGCGGGTTTGGCCCAGCGCTCGCCACCGCCGGCGATTGCCAGGGCCATTGCCAGCAACAGCCACGGAAGCAGGAAGAGAACACGCTTCACATCCAAATGCACGCTCAATCCGAGCAGGATCATAGCCAGCGCCCAATACACCAGCCATCGGCGGCCTGCGCCGCCCCACGCGGAAACAAGCAGCACCGCCGCAGCAAGAAAAGCAGGAATGCTCAACGGCAGGTACCATGGCGCGACAGCCGTTGAGGCAAAGGCGGAAAAAAGTGGATAGCCGAGGGTCGCAATCGCGCTCTTCAAAGTCGGGTGGGAGGCCATTGACGTCACGTTCGCCGTCACCTCGAGTGCCGCCATCCTGAGCAGTGGGAGAAAGCTAAGCGCAACCACACCGATAACTACCGTAAAGGACCTGATACGTTTCCTGGCCAGCTCGCGATGAAAGAGAACAAGATCGGCAAGCAAAAGCAGAAGAATGGCGGCGCTAAAGTAATTGGTCCAGACGAAAAGAACGCTGACCATTCCGAAGGCAGTCCATGCCCCGCTTCCGCCGCTGTCCAGAATCTTCAAATATATCCACGTGAGGAGCGCGATGAGAAACCAGGAAACCGCATACCAGCCCGTGATGCGGCCATATTGAAACGAGAACGGCCATAGCAGGGCCAGGAGCAAGCACGCCCAATAGGCGCTCATTCCTGCCGCCTTGCGGGCGGCCAACGCCAGAACGACAGCTCCGGCCAGATAAAAAAGGTTGGCGAATACGCGGAGCATGGAAAACGAATAGTTGGTTGCGATCAGCCACAGGTGCAGTGCCACGTCAGAAAGCGGCGGATGTTCATGCTGGTCGCCTCCCAGCAGAAACAATTCCATGGTGGGCAAAACCGGATGACCCGCTACGGTCACAATCGTGCTCTCATCGTCCAGAATGGTGAAATGGCTGTTACTGGCGATCATTGCCGCGGCGGCAATGGCAAGAACGAGGACGGTGAGAACTCGGGAGCGAACGGACATAGGGAAAGAGCTGGCTGGGTGAACTAAAGATAAGAATGGCCAAACGGCTTCTGCCTCACACCTGCATCACTTCCGCTTCCTTGCGCTTGCACATCTCTTCCATCTTGCGGATCTCTTCGTCGGTCATCTTTTGCACTTCTTCAAGGGCGCGCTTCTCTTCGTCCTCGCTGATCTTCTTTTCCCTGGCCAGCTTTTTCAGCGCATCGTTGCCGTCGCGGCGCACGTTGCGCACCGCCGTGCGATGCTCCTCGAGCACGCGGTTCAGGTGCTTCACCACGTCGCGCCGCCGCTCCTCGGTCATGGGCGGCACCGGTATGCGGATGATTTTGCCGTCGGTCTGCGGATTGAAGCCCAGATCCGATGCCTGGATGGCTCTTTCAATGTCCTTCACGATACTTGGATCGTAGGGCGAGATCACAATGAGCTGCGCTTCCGGCGCGGCCACCTGCGCCATCTGCGGGATGGGCGTGGGCGTGCCGTAGTAGTCCACCTTGATGGAATCGAGCATGTGCGCGCTGGCGCGTCCGGTGCGCGTCGAGCCAAGTTGCGACTGGAATGTCGTCACCGCCTGGTCCATGCGGCGCTTCAGATCGCCATAGAGATCCTTGAGTGCCGGAATCCCGGCCATTGCAGAGGGTGCCATTGCTTTCTCCTCGCAGAATGAGCAGTGCTGCCAACGGCTATTCTACTAAACCGCCGCCAGTGGTAGAGTTTGAGCATGGAAATCACGGTCAAGATTCCCGCGACGTTGGCTGCACGGGCGAAATCAAGCGGCTTGGCGCCGAACGTGTTCGTGGAGCGGCTGCTCGTCAGAATCGCGGAGATCGCGCAGCAGGGTCTGGAGCGTGACGCGCTTCGCGAGAAACTTGCTGCCGACTGGGAACATTTTCAATCGACCGGGCTCCACTTGGATGACGAAGAAGTGGTTGCGTGGCTGGCCGCGCTGGAGCGTGGCCAGAATCCCGATCTCCCCGGGCTGCACGTCTAGATGGCCAAGATCCTCTGGACCCAAGGTGCCCGCAATGATCTTCTGCGGCTCCGGGAGTTTCTTGCAGTTCAAAGTGAAGAAGCAGCCGGTCGTGCAGTTCGCTCGATTCGCGAAGGACTGGAAACACTCAGGCGCGCTCCCGATGCTGGCAAGGTTGTTGATTGGCTTCCTGGGAGTTATAGAGAGTGGGTCATCCCATTCGGAAACAGCGCCTACCTGCTTCTTTATCGAGTGCAGGATGGCAGCGTGGTGATTCAGGCTTTGCGGCATGGGAGAGAATCGGGCTACCAGATGACCTGAGCCACGGGAGGTCTTACGCCAGCACCTTCAGCCCCGTCGCCTCCGCCTGCTCGTGCGCGTGATAGCTTGACCGCACCAGGGCCCCGACTCCACGTGCCGGAAGCCCATCTTCAGCGCCTCTGCTTTCAGCTCGGCAAACTCCCTGGGCGTGTAGAGCCGCGCCATGGGCAGATGATCACGCGAGGGGCGCAGATACTGCCCGATGGTGAGGATGTTGCAGCCCACGGAGGCCAGGTCGCGGAAAACCTCTAGCAGTTCGTGCGTCTCCTCGCCCAGGCCAACCATCACGCCGGACTTCGTGATCTGGGCCGGGTTCAATTCCTTCGCGTAGCGAAGCAATTCCAGCGTCCGCTCATACCGTGCGCCCGAGCGCACCACGCGGTAAAGCCGCGGCACCGACTCCGTGTTGTGATTCAGGATTTCCGGCTGTGCATCGACGACAACCCGGATCGCCTCGCGATCACCCTGAAAGTCCGGGATCAGCACTTCTACCTTGCACCCTGGCGCCTGCCGCCGGATTTCGTCAATCACCATGGCGAAAGCGCGCGCGCCGCCGACAAGATCGTCATCGCGATTCACGCTGGTGATGACCGCGAATTCCAGCCCCAGCGTAGCCACGGCCTCCGCCACGCGCCGCGGCTCGTCGAAGTCAATCGGCTCCGGCCTTCCCTTGGGCACGGCGCAGAATCCGCACCTCCGCGTGCACAGGTTGCCCAGCATCATGAAGGTTGCGGTCTTGTGGTGCCAGCACTCGCCGATATTCGGGCAATGCGCGCTCTCGCATACTGTGTGCAGGTTGAGCCCGCGCGCCAGCCGCTTCAGCGCGTGGTAGTTCTCGCCCATGGGAGCGCGCGCCTTCAGCCACTCCGGCTTGGGCGCGGGGACACGCCGCACTGGAGCAATCTGCACAAGGTCCATGAGCGCCAGATCCGTCACAGCCCTAATTGTATCGGGGCACGCATACCTGCACGAAGATTGTGCTGGCCCTGCACCGCATTTCCCGGATATCATCCGAACACTTCCCAACCGGTTCCCTCAGTGGATTCCAACCCGCTCGAATTCACTCGAATTCAATTCTTTCCAAATTTCGGAAGAGGTCGATCATGGGCAAGCCCTACCGGATCATTCTCACCAGTCTGACGGCGTGCGCGTTGCTGGTGCCCGCCTCGCAGCAGGCCGGCGCCGCCAAGCTGCGCGCGCACCCCAACAACTCCATCCCCACCAAGACTCAGGCCGGCCTGATCGTCGCCGCCGTCGTGGTAATTGTCGCCGCCATCGGCGTCGGCGTTTATTTTGCTGTCCGCCACGACCAGACCATTACTGGCTGCGCAGCGTCAGGCCCAGACGGTCTCACCATCGAAAATGAAGGCGATCACCTGAGCTACTCCCTCATGGGTGACGTATCCGCGGTCAAACCCGGAGACCGCATGCGCGTTTCGGGCAAAAAGAAGAAGGCCCGCGGCGCCGCTCATCCGTTCCTGGTGAACAAAGTGAAGAGGGACTTCGGCGCCTGCGCGCATTGAGATCCGACTGACAAACACGCCCCGCGACGGCGCAACAGTCATACGCAGCCAACGGCAAAACTGCGCTTCGGGCGGAAATCCGGGCCGAATTTCGAAATTGTCGACATTCCGTGCCCTTGCTTGGGGTGCGTCGAGTATGCTGGTTTGCTGTAACCGTATTCATGCTTTGTTCCGCAGCAGGAGGAATCGGAATGCGTCGTCGCGATTTCTGCAAAATTCTCAGCGCGTCCGCAGCAACCATGGCAACCGCAAAGGCATTTCCGCGCAGCCTCGGGGATGATATCGCCAACCCCGCGGACTTCGACTACGCACGTTTCTGTGCCACTCCGGAAGCCGAGCGCACCTTTTCCGCCGTCTCCGGCGACAGAATCATCACGGAAAAGCTCGACGCGGCCACGTGGAAGCCGAGCGGTTGGGGCGATTCTCCCAAGCTGCCCGGCATTTCCGATGCGTGGGACGGTGTGCCCATGCAGTCGCCCATCCCCGGTCTGGCCGGAACCGGACCCTTCGCGCCCAACTGGGATTCGCTTCTGCAATACGACGCTCCCGAGTGGTACCGCGACGCCAAGTTCGGCATCTGGGCGCACTGGAGCCCGCAATGCGTCCCCGAGGCGGGCGACTGGTATGCCCGCAACATGTACGAGCCTGGGCAACGCCAGTATCAATACCAACTGGAGCACTACGGGCCGCCCTCGCGCTTTGGCTATAAGGATCTGTGCGCCCAATGGACCCTGCTCAACTGGGAGCCGGACGAGCTCATGGACCGCTACAAGAAAGCCGGCGCGCGCTTCTTCTTCTCCCTCGCCAACCACCACGACAGCTTCGATTGCTGGGCGTCGAAGCACCAGCCGTGGAACGCGCAGAGCATGGGCCCGCACCGCGACGTGGTAGGCACCTGGGCCAGGGCTGCGCGCGACCGCGGGCTTCGCTTCGGCGTAACCATCCACCAGGCGCGCAACTGGTGGTGGTTCCAGACCTCGCACGGCGCCGACAAGCAAGGCCCCATGGCCGGCGTCCCTTACGACGGCGAGCTTACCCTGGCCGACGGCAAAGACGCATGGTGGCAGGGCAACGATCCGCAGCGCCTCTACGGCGTAAAACATCCTGAGAACGCGCTGCCCGATCCCTCCTACGTGAAGAACTTTTACGACCGCACCCGCGACCTCATCGACCTGCACGATCCCGACCTGCTCTATTTCGACAACGCCCTCTTCCCCCTGGGCTGGGGCGGCATGAACATCGCCGCGTATTACTACAACAACTCGCTCCTGAAGCGCGGCAAGATGGACGTGGCCGCCAATGTCAAAAACGTGCCCGACCGTCTCGCCAAGTCCGTCGTCGCCGACTACGAGCGCGGGCTAACCAGCGGCATCGTGCCCTTCGCCTGGCAATCGGAAACCTGCATCGGCGAGTGGCACTACAATCGCAAGCTCTATGACAAGCCGGGCGAATTCGGCGGCTACCTCAACCCACGCGACGTGATCCACTGGCTCGTCGATACGGTCAGCAAGAATGGCACCTTCGTCCTCAACATTCCCGGCAAGCCCGACGGCACCATCGACGCCAAGGAGATTGCCGTCTTGGACAAGATCACCGCGTGGATGGGCGTGAACGGCGAGGCCATTTACGAAACTCGGCCCTGGAAGGTCTACGGCGAGGGGCCGAATGCCATCAAGGCCGGCTCGTTCCAGGGCAACAGCGTCAGCAAGCTCGGCGCGCAGGATGTTCGCTTCACGCGCAACAAGAGCAACACCGTCGTCTACGCCATTGTGCTTGGCTTGCCCGCGCAGGAGATCACCGTTGAAGCACTGGGCCTGTCGAGCCCAAACTCTCCGGGCAAGATTGCCAAAGTCGAAGTGCTGGGCTCAACCCACGCTCCCCAATGGAAGCAGGCCGACAATGGACTGACGGTGAAGATGCCGAACGGAATCTCCGGAATCCCGGACTACGGCATCGCGATCAAAGCCTCGCTGGCCTGACCCGCCGGCGATCTGGGCTGCGGGGCGCGCGGAATGAGCGCAGACAGGTAATCTGTCTCTTGCGCTCGAACCGGAGGCATTCCACTTGATTCGTCGCTGGCTTTCGATCGGCATTGTGTTGCTCGCGACGGCTCGCGGCGCGGCCGTCGCGCAAATACCGCCGGATTTATCCACCATCGATCGCCTCGTAGGTCAAGCGGTCGACGAACATCGTCTGCCGGGCGCGGTGGTCATCGTCGGCCATCACGGCCGCGTGGTTTATCGCAAAGCATTCGGCTGGCGCTCGCTCGAGCCCACCCGCGAGCGCATGACCCTCGACACCATCTTCGACATGGCCTCGCTCACCAAGTGCCTGGCCACCGCAACCGCCATCATGCAGCTCTACCAGGAGGGCAAGCTCAGCCCCAACGATCCGGTGGCCAAGTACCTGCCCGAATTCGCCGCCAACGGTAAGCAGGACATCACCATTCGCGATCTGCTCACCCACTACTCGGGCCTTCCGCCCGACCTCGACTTGCTCCAACCGTGGGAAGGCAAGGACGAAGCCTACCGCCGCGCCTATGCCGTTGCGCCTCTGCGGCCGCCCGGCGAGCGCTTCGTTTATAGCGACATCAACTTCATCGTTCTCGGCGCGCTTGTTGAAAAACTCTCCGGCCTCACCCTCGACCAATACACGCGGAAATACATCATGGCGCCGATGGGCCTCGCGCACACGCGCTATCTTCCGCCAGCTTCGTGGATCCCGCGGATCGCGCCCACCCAGTGGGAACATGGCGCGTCTGCATTCGGCAATCCAGCGTCCAAAACGTTCCCCGGTGACACCATGCTGCGCGGCCTTGTGCACGATCCCACTTCGCGGCGGATGGGCGGCGTCGCAGGCCATGCAGGCTTGTTCAGCACGGCCGATGACGTCTCCGTCTTCGCGCAAAATCTGCTCGACCGTCTTGCTGGCCGCCCCAGCCGTTTTCCGTTGTCGCGCATCGTCCTGCAAAAAATGGTTGCGCCCCAACAGCCCGCCACCGGCACGTCTCTGCGTGCCTTTGGGTGGGACATCGATTCCCCGTATTCCAGCAATCGCGGCACGCTTTTTCCCGTGGGCTCGTTCGGCCACACCGGTTTCACCGGCACGTCGCTCTGGATGGATCCCACCAGCGACACCTACGTCATCATCCTCGCCAACTCCGTTCACCCCGACGGCCCCAGGAGCATCACGGCACTGCGCGGCCAGATCGCGGACGCCGCCGCCGTGGCGCTGGGCATTCACAGCGACGGCGGCTCGCTCGCCGCCCGCATCACCGGTTACAACGAGTCGCTGAGCGGCATGCGCCGCTGGCCGGCGAGGAACGGCGACGTGAAGACCGGCATCGACGTCCTCGAAGCCGATGATTTTCGCGAGTTGGCGGAGTTGTCGCGCCGCCACGAAGGCCGCCTGCGGATGGGCCTCGTGACCAACCAGACCGGCATGGACAGCCATGGCCTCCGCACCATCGATATCCTCTCCCACGACGCGCCCCACGCCGTTCCCGGCCTCGCGCTGACCACGCTCTTCAGCCCCGAGCACGGTATTGGCGGCGCTGCAGACGAGCCCGGCATCCCCAACTCAACCGACGCCGCCACCGGCCTGCCCATCGTCAGCCTCTACGGTGCGGCTGACGCCGACCGCCGGCCAACCCTTGAAACTCTGCGCAAGTTTGACGCTGTCGTGATCGATCTGCAAGATGCCGGCGTTCGCTTTTATACCTACGAGGCCGTCCTCCGATACTTCCTTGAAGCCGCGGCGAAAACCGGCACCGAGATCGTAATTCTCGACCGCCCCAATCCCATCAACGGCGCCTTCGTGCAAGGTCCCATCTCCGACCCGGGCAGCGAAAGCTACGTCAACTCGATTCCGATCCCCGTCCGTCACGGCATGACCCTCGGCGAGCTTGCCCGCTTCGACAACGAGCAACTCCAGCTCCATGTCCCGCTCACTGTCGTCGCCATCGAGGGCTGGCAGCGCGGCGACTGGTACGATTCCACCGGCCTCGCCTGGATCAATCCTTCGCCCAATCTCCGCGACCTGGAAGAAGCCACGCTCTACCCCGCAATCGGCTTGATTGAAACAACGAACATCTCCGTCGGCCGCGGCACCGACACTCCGTTCGAGCGGATCGGCGCGCCATGGATCGGCGCCGTCGCTCTTGCGAAATACCTGAACCATCGCCAACTGCCGTCGGTGCGCTTCGTGCCCGTGCATTTCACACCGCAAAAGCCCTACCCATACGCCGGCCAGCTATGCCATGGTGTGCACATTCTCATTCTCGATCGCAATGTTCTCGACGCGCCGGAACTGGGGCTGGAAATTGCTTCCGCGCTCCACCGCCTCTATCCGCAGCAATTTGCGCTGGACAAGATCGACACTCTCCTCGCCAATCAAACCGTGCTGGCAGAACTGAACAGCGGCGATGATCCCGAGCGCATTGCCGAAGGCTGGCGCGCGGCCCTGGAAGCTTTCGAAAAGCAGCGCGCGAAGGCTCTGCTATATTAGCGGTCCTTCACCCGCCGATCTTCTCCGTCAGCTCCACCCAGCGTTCGTAAACGGCGTGGTGTTCCGCTTTTGCCGCTTCCAGTTCCCCGAGGGCGGCGGTGAGCGCTTCCGGATCGATGACGACTTTGGCAGACTGGATGCGCAGTTCGGCGGCGCCAAGACGCGCGTCCGCTTCATCGATGCGGCTTTCCAGGTTGTCATACTCGCGCTGCTCCATGTAGGAGAGCTTTTTGCGAGGTCGCGATTCGGAAGATGCGGCTCGCGCCGGCTGCGGCGCTTCCTCCACGGCTCCTGATTCCTCCCGCATCCGCTGATTGCGCCACGCTTCCCACTGAAGGTAATCCGCAAAAAGCGCAGCGTTTCCCCGGCCGTCGAGACCGAGAACGGCGTTGGTCACCCGGTCAAGCAAATAGCGGTCGTGGGTCACGAGAACCAGCGCGCCGGGGAATTCGAGCAGCGATTCTTCCAGAATTTCGAGCGTGGGGATATCGAGATCGTTGGTCGGCTCGTCGAGGATGAGCACGTCAGCGGGCGCTAGCATCAGGCGGGCGATGAGCACGCGGGCGCGCTCGCCGCCGCTGAGGCGCTCTACCGGTTGATTCAGTTGTTCGCTGGTGAACAGAAAGCGCGACGCGTAGCTGGCGACATGAACCACGCGGTCCTGATAGAGGACCGAATCGGAGTCGGGCGCCAGCGTGCGGCGAAGCGTGAGGGAAGTATCGAGCTCCCGCATCTGCGAGAAATAGACGATACGCAGTCCCGGTGCGCGCCGGATCTCGCCGCCGCTCAATGGGATCTCTCCGGTGATGGCGCGCAGCAGCGTGGTTTTTCCGGAGCCGTTGGCGCCGGCAAGGCCGAGCCTCAAACCGTTGGTGAGGGTGATGCTGACGCCGCGGAGGATTTCGCGCTCGCCAAGGATGACGGTCGCATTCTCAACTTCGATAAGACGTTTGGTCTGCCGGCCGGTGGCGTCAAACGCGATGCCGGCCGTCGCGCTTCGTGTGCGGGATTCGGAATCGCGCAGCTCGGAGATCAGTGCGTTGGCGTTGTCAATGCGCGCTTTGGATTTGGTGGTTCGCGCCTTGGGCCCGCGGCGCAGCCAGTCAATCTCAACCCGCACCCGGTTGCGCAGGCTCTCCTGCGCGCGCTGCTGCCACTCAACGTAAGCCTCGCGGTCTTCAAGAAATTTGGAATAGCTGCCTTTAACGCGCAGAAGGCCGTCCGAGTAAATGCGGTTGAGCTCGACGACTTCAGAGGCGACGTTCTCCAGGAAGTAGCGGTCATGCGTGACCACCACCAAGGCAAAACTTGCGGCCCGCAGCACGCCTTCCAGCCATTCAATCCCGTCCAAATCGAGGTGGTTCGTGGGTTCGTCGAGCAGCAGGACCTGGGGTTCGGTGACGAGAGCTTCGGCGATGGCGAGCCGTTTGCGCCAGCCGCCGCTCAGGCTCGCGGCTTCGCGGTCCATGCCGGGATTGCCGGGAGTGTCCCGTTCGGCAAAGCCGGCGCGGCCCAGCGTGTCGCGCAGCCGCTGCTCGCGCGCGGAAGCGGGAACGGCGGCGCGGTCGAGCGCGGCCTCAATGACCTGTCGAACGGTAATTCTGGAAGCGAACTCTGAAATCTGATGGACATAACCGATGCGCACACCCTTGCGGAACGAGACTTCGCCGGAGTCGGCCTGCTGCTCCGCGCCGAGGATGGTGAGCAGCGTGGATTTGCCTGCGCCGTTAGGACCGATGAGGCCGATCCGTTCGCCGTCGTGGACGGCGAAAGAGATGTTCTCGAACAGCGGAGTGGCGCCGAAACGCTTCGAGATTTTCTGCGCGATCAGAATCGGCGGCATATTTTTAGTTTACGGGGCGAGATTTCCGGTCGGCGTCAAACCGCGGCAGGCCGATGCGGACGCCTGCGGACCCTTGCACCTTCCGGTCGCCCAGCTACATTTGATCACCGCAGCAGATCGGAAAGAGTGCGGAAAAACTGAATGGGAGTGGCTATTCTGAGTCCTGTCCGTTGGGCAACAACCGCCGTAAAATGCTTGGTATTGTGACTCAGCAGCCAGTCCGGTTGCGCCGCGATTGCAGAAAGAAGTACTGGAACATCGGCTTCATGACAGATCATTTTCCGTGCGTTCCGCACGGCAGCCGAATCCGGGTACGGAACGATTTCCGGGCTTGTCAGGTCGATGAGTCGGCGATAGTTCTTGAGGAGTTTGTCTGCCTCGGGTGCGGGCAATCGCTGCGCATGGAAGAGAAGGTTCTCTTCGATTTCATCGCGGACCGCTTCAGCCAGGACGAGACGGGCGATCTTCGCGGCGCACAGAGACAAAACGGCTTTGTCGAGTCCCCATTCGGCAACTATTCCGCCGAGTAGCACGTTCGAGTCCAGAAATAAACGGAGCTTGACCGGCTTGTTCACTTTGCGCGAGATCGGCTCGCCCGGCGTCGCGGGACAGTTTTTTCTGTTGCACCGGACCCGTAGCGGCGTTCAAAGATACGCTGCCGCGCTTCGGACAGCGTCGTCAAAACAGCCTTCGGTCGAATTCCATTCGCAGTAAGAGCCGTACTGATCTCGGCACAAAGGCTCTCGAAGCGGTCCTGCTGAGGCATCAGGATCAGACCGTCTCCGAGGCGAAGGACAGCAAGCGGGGCGCCGGTCTCCAACCCAAGGTTTTCGCGGAACTGCTTGGGCACCGTGACCTGACCCTTTTCCCCGATCTTGGTTGTGGCCAGGTATTCGAGGACTGCCCGTGGACTCGCCATGCGCAGAAAACCTCCGGTAGGAATATCCTACCACATCGAAATGGCGCACTTCAGTCATCCAAAATGGGCTTCACAAACCAAGTTGAATGCCCGCCTGAAGCGCTAGCTCGATGGGCGTCTTCTCGACGGTTTGGGAAAAGTCAACGGCCGCGGTTTTGTCGATCTCCGTGCTTCCGCGAGAACACTGGAAAATGGGCAGACATTGGCCGGTTAACGGACCAATGCGCTCGTCCACCTGGAGTGGCGTGCGTACGGCGGCCTTTAGATATCCAGGTTCTTCACGTCCAGCGCGTTGTCCTCAATAAACTTGCGCCGCGCTTCCACGTCCTCGCCCATCAGCGTGGTGAAGATGGCCTCGGTCTCGGCGATATCTTCAAGCTTCACGCTCAGCAGCGTGCGCCGCTCGGGATCCATGGTCGTCTCCCACAACTGCGTCGCCGTCATCTCGCCCAGCCCTTTGTAGCGCTGCACCTGGTAGTCCTTCTTGCCCTGCTCCACAATGTACGCGAAGAGTTCGCGCGCCGTCTGCTTCTCCACCGGCTCCCGCGGAATCTTCGAGGCACGCCCCTTGGCTTCGCGTGTCTCCACGCTGCCCGGCGATGGCGCACCCTCCGCGTCCGGCTCTTCTTCCTCGCCTTCCTTGGCCTGTTCCGCGCCCTTGGGCAGGAACTCGATAAGAAACGGCGGCTCCAGGTAGTCCTTGATCAGCGAGTATTTCGCCATCATCTGCCGGAACTCGGGACTCGATGCCACCGCCCAGTCGATGCATCGCGACGCGCCCTGCCCATCCGTAAAGCAAAGCGACCAGGTGTGATGCTCCTCGTCCTGCACCGGTTCATGCAGCTTGATCTGAAACCCGTCCGCCATTTCCTTCAACTGCGCCTGCAACGCCGCAATCTTCTCCGGCAGGTCGCCGTTGTTCTTCGAAGTAAAGTCCGCGCGATGAGTCAGCTCCGCACGTGCCAGCAGCTCCACCAGCTTTTCGTTGCGGAACCGCTTGTCCACCTTCTCCACCAGCGCAAGATACTCGCCCAGCGTGCTCATAAAGCGCACGCGGTCCGGGCCTTCAATCTTCTGCGCGTTCTCGCCGTGGCGAATCGCCGTGCCTTCCGAGGCTCGCTTCACCATCACCTTCACAAATTCACGATCGTCCTTGATGTACTGCTCGAAGCGGCCCTTCTTGATCTTGTACAGCGGCGGCTGCGCAATGTACACGTTGTCGCGCTTGATCAGGTCCGTCATGTGCCGGAAGAAGAACGTCAACAGCAGCGTGCGGATGTGCGATCCGTCCACGTCGGCGTCGGTCATCAGGATGATCTTGCCGTAGCGCAGCTTGGCCGGGTCAAAGTCGTCCTTGCCGATGCCCGTTCCCAGCGCCGTGATCATGGCGCGGATTTCCTCGTGGCCCAGCATCTTGTCGTAGCGCGCCTTTTCCACGTTCAGGATTTTGCCCTTCAGCGGCAGAATCGCCTGGAACTTGCGGTCGCGCCCCATCTTCGCTGTTCCGCCGGCCGACTCGCCCTCCACCAGGTACAGCTCGCAACGGTCCGGATTGCGCTCGCTGCAGTCTGCCAGCTTGCCCGGCAGCCCTCCGCCGTCCAGTGCCCCTTTGCGCCGCGTAAGGTCGCGCGCCTTGCGCGCCGCCTCGCGTGCCCGCGCCGCTTCAATCGCCTTGTTGATGATGCGCTTGGCCACCGGCGGGTTCTGCTCCAGGAACATGCCCAGCCGCTCATTCACAAACGCCTGCACCGTGCCCGCGATATCCGAATTCAGCTTGCCCTTGGTCTGGCCTTCGAACTGCGGCTGCGAAAGCTTTACGCTCACCACCGCCACCAGGCCCTCGCGCACGTCGTCGCCGCTCAGGTTCTCCTTCATGTCCTTGAAGAGCCCCAGCTGCTGGCCGATGGCGTTGATCGTCCGCGTCAGTGACGTTCGGAATCCCGACAAATGCGAGCCGCCATCCACCGTGTTGATGTTGTTGGCGAAGCTGAACACCGTCTCCGAATAGCTGTCGTTGTATTGCAGCGCGATCTCGATTTCGATGCTGTCCCGCGTCGCCTCCATCATGATCGGCTTGTCGTGCAGAACCTGCTTGCCGCGATTCAGATGCTTTACAAACTCCGCAATGCCACCCGCGTACTTGAACTCCGTCCGCTTGGCCTCGCCCGTCTTCGCATCGGCCGTGCGCTCGTCGGTCAGCGTGATTTCCAGGCCCTTGTTCAGAAACGCCAGCTCCCGCAGCCGCTGCGCCAGCGTGTCGTAGTTGTACTCGGTGGTGGCAAAAATCGTCCGGTCCGGCAGGAAGTGGATCTTGGTCCCGCGCCGCTTGGACGTTCCAGCCTTGCGCAACTCGCTCGTCGGCAGCCCGCAACTGAAATCCATTTCCCAGGTGTTGCCGTCGCGCCAGATTTCCACGTTGAATTCCTGGCTGAGCGCGTTCACGCAGCTCACGCCCACCCCGTGCAGCCCGCCGGAAACTTTGTACGTGGACGAGTCGAATTTGCCCCCCGCATGCAGCTTGGTCAGCACCACCTGCACCGCCGGCATTTTCTCGCCGTTGCCCACATCCATCAAGTCCACGGGAATTCCGCGCCCGTCATCGGTCACGGTAATGGAGTTGTCCACGTGGATGATGACGTCGACCTTCTTCGCGTACCCCGCCAGCGCTTCATCCACTGAGTTGTCCACCACCTCGTACACCAGGTGATGCAGGCCCATCTCGCCCGTCGACCCGATGTACATAGCCGGACGCAGGCGCACTGCTTCCAGCCCTTCCAGGATCTTGATGTTTTCGCCGGTGTAGCTCGAGTCTTTCGGGTCGTCGGTCACAGGGATGAGTTCAGTCGCCATAATTGTCCATTGGGCAGTCGCTTCGCACACCCGGCACAGGGTTCCGCCAGGACTCGTAATTTCACACTAAGCAGTTGAAAAAACGGGGGCTTCGGGCCGATTCTGCCTGCCCCTATTTTAGCACGCAAGGCGGGCTTTTTACCCCCAATCCGGGCGCCCTTACTCCGGTAACACAATGACGGTTACGAACAGGTGATGTGACTAAAGTAATGCATGCCTTCCACTTCAAATGAATCGTTCTGAAAAAGCTGGCTTTAACCCCGGATTCTGGGCTAACATCTTTGTGTGACTTGAGGGGTGACCTCAGTCAACAAAAATCCCAAAGAGGTAACTCATCATGAAAGCTGCCATTCGCGTTTTTGCTTTTGGTCTCGTCCTCGCCGGTGCTGCTGCTGCTTCTCTTGGCTCTTCCTCGAGTCGCGTGTTCGCCAGCCATCAGTCGGCCACCGCCGGGCTTCCGATCCCCACTTGCGGGCCAAATGTACCGTTGTGCAACGGTCGATAGGGGAACCGGTAATTACACTAAAGTGCTAGGAAAATAAAGCACTTTTCCCTTCCAGAGGGCTGGAATAGGCGCTATCCTTACCTTACTCTTTGGATGGCGGACGGCCCCGTATGCCTTTGAACTTTGCAATGTCCGTGATGAGCGCAGTGGAGTTCCTCCTCTGGGCCACCCTCGGATATGTTTTCTGGACAAAAAAACTCCAGAAGCGCTTTCCGGCGATGGGTTCCTATCTCGCCCTGCGCGTAATCTCCATGCCGCTCCTGCTGACCGCGCTATGGGTGTACTCGCAGCCCTGGGGCCACGGCTACTACGTGGTTTACTTTTTCGGCTACTGGCTCGTTTACATCGCCAGCGCCGTGATGCTCTTTTTCATCTGCATGGAAATCTTCAACGCCGTCCTCTCCGGCTTCTCCGGACTCATGCGCTTCAGTTCCGTCATCTTCCGCTGGGCCGCCCTGGCTTCGCTCATTGTGAGCCTTTCAAATGTCCCGTTTGGCCACCATAGCGGCATGCTCATGATGACCGATATTGCTGCGGGCCTAATGCGTTCGGTCAGTATTCTCGAGCTTTGCCTGCTCGGATTCCTCTGCTTCGCCATGAATGCCCTGCGCATGTCGGTGCGCGATCTTACATTCGGTTGGGCGCTCGGCTTTGGCGTAATGTCCGCTAACGATTTCATCACCATTTCTCTCATCTCAGCCAAAACCAATCTCACCGAGCCGGCGCAGTTCGCCTATGAAGCCATCATTCTTCTTACCCTGGGCCTCTGGGTCGCTTATGTCGCCCAGCCCGAGCCGGCCCGCAAGCCCATTGTCGTTGCCGCCAACTCCGCCATCTACCGCTGGAATGAGATCGCCTCGGCCCTCGGCCATAAAGGCACCAACATCGCCGTTCCCGCGCCCGCCAACAGCTTCTTCCTCACCGATGTGGAGAAGGTGGTGGATAAAGTCCTCACCCGCAACCTCCGTGAGAGCGAAACCCGCACCTAACCCGCACAACTGGTTCCAGCACAAGAAAAGTTCACGCGTTGTTTCTTTTGAAGGCGTCCTCCCAGGGACGCCTTTCAACTCTCAGCTCCCTTAGTCCCTTTCTCCCCTTGTCCCTCGGTCCCTGCCTTTAAACTGATCTAGGACCTTTCCCGCCGGACGTCGCCCGTTGTCGTCGCTCCTCTCCAATCTGAATCCCGAACAGCGCGCCGCCGTCGAAGCCACCGACGGCCCTCTGCTCATCCTGGCCGGCGCCGGCTCCGGAAAAACCCGCGTCATCACCAGCCGAATCGCCTGGCTGATCCGCGAAAAAGGTGTTGCCCCCGATTCCATCCTCGCCGTCACCTTCACCAACAAGGCCGCGGCGGAAATGGCCGAGCGCGTCGACCGCCTCATCGGCCACGCGGCCCTCGCCAAACCTCTCATCTCCACCTTCCACTCCCTTTGCGTCCGCATCCTGCGCCGCGACATTGAAACCCTCCGCGTGGGGAAAGAAGGCCTCACCCGCGCCTTCGCCATCTACGACGAAAACGACCAGCAGTCCATCGTCAAGCAGGTGATGAAGCGCATGGGCCTCGACACCAAACAGCTCACCCCGCGCACCGTCCTCGGCCGCATCTCCTGGGCCAAAAACCACATGATCGATCCCCAGGAGTACTACCTCGGCTCAAAGGACCCCAACTCCGAGCGCATCGCGCACATCTTTCAGGCCTACCGCGCCGAGCTCGGCAAAAACAACGCTCTCGACTTCGACGACCTGCTCCTCGATGCCGTCCGCCTCCTTCGCGCCTCCGAGGAAGTCCGCCGCCGCTACCAGCGCCGCTACCGCTATCTCCTCGTCGACGAGTACCAGGACACCAACCGTCCCCAGTACGAGCTGATGAAGCTGCTCTCCGGCGAAGAGAAAAACGTGTGCGCCGTCGGCGACGAGGACCAGAGCATCTACTCCTGGCGCGGCGCTGAAATCCGCAACATCCTCGAGTTTGAGCAGGATTTCCCCAACGCCCGCATCGTCCGCCTGGAGCAGAATTACCGCTCCACGCAGAACATCCTCTCCGCCGCCGGCGCCGTGGTTGCCAACAACCTGCGCCGCAAAGGCAAGAAACTCTGGACCGAGCGCCAGGGCGGCTCCCTCATCGGCTTCTACGAGGCCCCCGACGGCGAAAACGAAGCTCTCTTCATCGCCAACCGCATCCAGAAGTTTCTGCGCGAAACCGAGGACGAACCCGAGCACAACAAGAGCGCCGTCCTCTACCGCACCAATTCGCAATCGCGCCTGGTGGAGGAGGCGCTGCGCCGCTACAACATCCGCTACACCATGGTGGGCGGCTTCAGCTTTTACGAGCGCGCTGAAGTCAAAGACTTGCTCGGCTACCTCCGCCTCATCCGCAACCCGCACGACTCCATGGCTCTCCAGCGCGTCGTCAACACACCCGCCCGCGGCATCGGCGCCACCACGCTGGCCACGCTGGAACGGCTCGCTCTTGAAACCGGCACGTCCACCTGGGAAGCCATCGGCGCTGCCATCCAGAACCGCCTCATTCCGCCCCGCGCGCTCTCCGCGCTCGAAAGCTTCCGCACCCTCATCGTCGACGCCCAGGCCATGCTCGACCCCGACTTCGCCGGCAAGCTGTCCGCTGACGTGGCCGCCGCCGGCGCGGACGCTGGCGACACTGATTTTTCGTTTGGCTCCGCGGACAACGAGGCCGAAGCCGCCCTGGCCGACGCCGAAGCCGCCGACTTCAGCTTCGGCGGCAATCAAGATCAGCTAAAGCTCCTCGACCCCACCCATTTCTCGCCATTTACCAATCAGCCGCGCAAGCCGTTCCTCAAGATGCCTCCAAAAGCCGAGGCGCCCCAGTCCGTTGATGGGGTGCCCCCGGTCCCTTCGTCCGCGGCGGCAGAGGGACCGGGGAACGACGCCACCACACCCAACGGTCCCGGCCCCGTCGAAGGTTTCCGCGCCCCCGGCGACGCCGCCACCCTCCCCGAGCTCATCCGTTTCCTCAACGACCGCACCGGCTACATTAAGGCGCTCGAAACCGAAGGCTCGCCCGAAGCCTTCAGCCGCATCGAAAATCTGAAGGAACTGGCCAACGCCGCCCACGACGCTCAGGTCCGCGGCGAAACCCTCGCCGACTTCCTCGACCACGCCGCCCTCGCCTCTGACACCGACCAGTTCGACCCCTCCGCCCGCGTCACCCTCATGACCCTCCACGCCGCCAAGGGCCTGGAGTTCCCTCTCGTCTTCCTTGCCGGCCTGGAAGAAGGCCTGTTCCCCCACTCGCGCACCCTCAACAATCCCGACGAGCTCGAGGAGGAACGCCGTCTCTGCTACGTGGGCATGACCCGTGCCATGAACACCCTCATCCTCACCCGCGCGCATTACCGCCGCCGCTACGGCAACGACGCGCCGGAGATGAGCATCCCCTCGCGCTTCCTTGAAGAAATCCCGCCGCCTCTCATTGAAAGCCTCGGCGGCCGCCAGCCCGCCTGGGCCAGCCCAGCTCACTCGTTCGGCTCCCGCCGCACCCCATCCGGCGATTTCGCCGAACGCCACTACGACTACGAAAACGAGAGCCAGGAAACAAGCCAGGATACGAGCCAACACACGAGCCAGGCTACGAGCCAGGAGACGCCGCGGTCCTCATCCAGCTCCGGCACCCGTCCAAAAAGCTCCCGCCCCGACGGCAGCTCGCTGGACAACATCGCCAGCTTCTTCTCCGGCCGCGGCGTCAAGCCAGGCGGTTTTTCCCGCCCCAAAATGGATATCCCCGCCCCCTCCGGCGCATCCGGCCTCAAAAAAGGCCAGCGCGTCCGCCACAGCAAGTACGGCGAAGGAACCATCCTCATGCGCGAGGGCGACGGCGAAGACGCCAAGCTTACCATCCAGTTCACCCGCCACGGCCTCAAAAAATTGGTCGAAAAATTCGCCAACCTGGAAAAAATCTAGCCCCCGGGGGCAAGAGATCGGGGAAAAAGTTCAACCGGCGATTGGTCGTCCAAACGTGAGCAAATAAACCGCCATGGCGATCCCCACCAGCACCAGAAACACCGCGATTGCGACGGCAATGCGCGGGGAACCGAACTTCGCCGTCCGGTTCTCGTCGAACATCCTGATCATGCGCGCGTGCCGCCACGCCGAGAGCGCGCACACCGCGATTCCGGCGGCGATCAGCAGCGTGCCCAGCCAAAGCGAGAGTCCCGAAGAGTGCGCCGGCTGCGCGTGTTGCAGGTACTGGATCTGCTGAAGAAACAGCCCGAACCGCGCCACCACGAACCCGAATCCCATCAGGGCAAGCCCGGTCCTCAGCCAAGCCAGGAAGGTGCGTTCGGCAGCAAGATAATCGCGGGGCTCGGCCATGCCAACCTCAGCCTGCGCCAGGCGCGCGGGCTTCCTATCAGCTTATCGTTGCCGGCCCGCCCTATGCAGAAATGTGCGCTCGTTTCAAAGCGTAATACTCCGCGCCAAACCAGATCAGCGCCACCAGCGCGATCAACGCGATGATCGTCTGCGAAATCACGCAGTAGATGCACCACATGTGAATCACGTACTCTTCCAGGAAGCTCAGCCGCAGCGCGAATCCCAGCCCCGCCATCGCTGCAAGCAAGGTAAGAAAGCGCTGCCGGAACAGCGCCAGGCCGCCCAGCGCAACATACCCCGCCATCCCGATCGCGGCCACCGGAACGCCGTCGATTTGTGAAAACATGCTGTGGTTCACGATGCCGCAATCCCAGCGCTGGTTCACATAACACGGCTCCGTCTTGGTGGAGTAGTGCACCTCCAACGCCATCGCCGAAACCACCGCCCCGCACACAGCAAGCAACACCGCGAGATATCCCAGCACCTTCATTATCAGTCTCCTGTCCGCGGCGCAGCGTGCCCTCCTGCGTCAGGCCCGTGGCAGCAACCCGCCTCGGAATGCGCGCAGTGGACCAATTTGAAGGGTACACGCTTCAGCCCCAGAGGAGCCTGCCGCGCAAGCCGGCCCACTACCGGAATTCACCAAACCGAATTGTCTGTTCGGCTACGCCACCCAAGCTCAGTGCAGAAACTTGAGATCCTGCGCCGTCACGCTGAATTTGCAGTTTGCGTTCTTCGCCGTGGTAAACACGCCATTGGCGTCGAAACAAGTCTGATACCACTTGGCCAGCGGTGAGACCGTATGGTACGGATCCTGCAACGTGGAGTAATTGATATCCCATCCCTCCGCCGCCAGCTCGGAGTATTCCCGGATCGTATCCACGTCGACCGTCTGGTTCGTGCCTGCAGCTTGCACGTTGAAGTGGACCACATCCATGGGGGGCAATGCAGTCAACAGGGGATCCACCAACACTACGCTTTCGCTGGCGTAGGTCGTCGGGTTATAGACCCATCCCTCCTGGAACTGGATGTCGCCGTCCGGATTCCCTACCGTGTCGTTCATCATCGGAAAATACTGTGGCTCGCCGTTATTCACCGCGTAGACCATCACGTGGTCATGCAGCCCATACTGGACAAAGGGCGTCAGATCGCCGGCGGATGAAGCGAAGTAGACCGTCGTAGGCTCATAGGTGTCGTTATTCCGCGGCGCCAGCGTGAAATCCTTCGGATGCTGGATGCCCGCGCTGCCGTATCCGGGAACAACATAGTCCGAATCCAGATCGAATAGATCGAGCAGGAACAGGGCATTGCCGTAGGTGTAAGAGAGGGCGGTTTCCTCGCCGCTCACCTTGTAGTACTGAGACTGCATGAGCCCCAGCATGTGGTTGATCTCGTGATTGAAGACGCCGATAAGATCGCCGCCGCCGTTGACTCCCTGCGGATAGATGCATTGAGTCGGGTCGTTACAGGAAATCTGGGGCAACCAGAGATTCAGCGAGTTTTCCATATAGGCTTTCGGCAACTGCGTCGCCGTCACCGACGGCGCGGTGGAATCGTAGTCCCATGTGCTCGGCGGCGTGTAGGGCGGAGGCATCGTGGTCAGGTCGGGAATCACCAGCGCCCCGTCGGTTCCCGTTAGCGTGACGTTCATGTTGTTCTGCGGCGAATTGAAGTCGTCGATGGTGTGGCCGTTCTTGTTGAACAGCGGCGCGAATCCCAGCATCTTCATCGCTGCCGGAGCGGCACAGAGGGTAAACGGCTTGGCGCCCGGCGTCACCGGGTAATTGCTTGAAGTACCGGTCAGAAAGTTGCTGACCTGATAAGCCGCGAGGCCTGTTGGTTGCTGCCATGCGTAAAAGGATGGCGGCCATTCCACATTGATCTGGCTCTGGCTGGGAAGATAGTTGATCAATTGCATCGGAGACTGGTTCCTCGCGTTCTTTGCCTTCAGCGCGTTCAGCACCACGGTGAAGGTCTCCGGCATCTTGGCGTAGCTCGAACTCCCGTCGGGATTCTCCACGATGTCCGGCGCCTGGTTGCTGAACGGCGGCAACAACGCGTCCGCCGCGCATACAGGGTTCCAATACTCGTTTCCACCAAAGAACGTGTAATTCTGGCCGTTGCCGCTCCAGATGTATTCGACCTTATACACCTCCATGGTCACCGTCTGATTGTCCTTCACATAGGACTCCACTTTCTGCGCGGCTTTAAGGAAGGCCTCTTGTTCCTGGGCATTCAGCGGCATCGTCAGATAGCCGTACCCAGGAGAATTGAAGCCGATTCCGGCAGGAACATCGGCGCAATACGTAACCGAGTTGTATCCGGCGGGCAGCAAAGCGGGGTTGTAAAAGGCTGGGCACTGGCTGGCGCCGTTCGGGCAGGTGGCCCCGTCCAGGGGCGTCATCATCGGGCATGGCCCACTGGTAAAGTGAGGGTCGCCAACCTTGGCTGGCACAATATGCAGCGCGGATGCTGTGCCGGTGAGCAAGGCAAAACAACAGAAGACGGATCCAAGGCGCTTACGCATAAGCCATAACCTCCTGGGCAACGGTTGATGAGCTGGTTTGAGGAACGAAACCGTGCGTGGGGGAGCACGCGGTTGTGGCCCGGCAAAAACAGGGACTCCGGCTTGATTCTTTGGGGGGGAAGCGTCAATTCGAAGTGCTCGGTAATTATACCGCCGGGGTCCAATTTGTCCCCGGAAAGTGGACAGCCGGGGAATCCAGCCATTTTCTCTCATGCTCCTCTGCCGGACCGGCCTTCCCGAGCCCTGCACTACTCCAGCCCGATGACCAGCGCCTTGCGGCGTTCCTTAATCGACTCGGAAGCCGCAAAAATCTTGGGCTCCTCCTCGCCGTCGAGGACGCGGAACACGCCCTCGGCCAGCGCTCGCAGCTCGTCCTCACCGGGGTACACGGCGATGGGCGCTATCCACTCGATCCGTCGGCGCAGCTGCCCAACGAGCCGCTCGGAGTGCGCCATGCCACCGGTCAACAACAACGCGTCCACTCGGCCCTCGAGGACCGCAACCATGGCGCCAATCTCTTTCACCAGCTTGTAGATCATGGCGTCATAGACCTGTTCGGCCGGCGCTTCGCCGGAGTCGATCCGACGCTCCACTTCCAGCAGGTCGCGGGTGCCCAGGTAGGCGTACAGGCCGCCCTCGCCGAAAACCATGCGGTCCAGCTGCTTCTCGTTGTACTGGCCGGAAAAGCACAGCTTGATGAGCTGGCGCACCGGAAGCCAGCCGGTGCGGTCGGGTGCGAACGGACCCTCCTCCGGCGTGTTCTGGTCGATCATGAGCCCGTCCCGATGGGCTGAAACCGTGATGCCGCTGCCCATGTGGACCACGATGAGGCGCATCGACTCGTAGCTGCGCCCGGCCCCATGCGCGTAGCGGCGCGCCACCGCTTTTGTATTCAGCACGTGCCCGATGGCCGAGCGCTCAATGAGCGGCGTGCCGGAGAAACGAGCGCAGTCCTGCCATTCGTCCGCTGTGACCGGATCCACAATGTAGGCGCGCACGCCGGCCGAGCGCGCAAACCGCCAGGCGAGTACCGCGCCCAGGTTGGACGCATGCTCGCCACGCCGAGCCTGGCGTAATTCCTCGATCATGGCAGGATTCACCAGCCACGTGCCGCATTCCATGGGCGGCAACAGGCCCCCGCGCCCGGCCACGGCGGCAAAGCTTGCCGGCGTGTATCCGGCCGCGTGCAGCGCCCGGCGAATGACTGCGGCGCGAAAGTCGATCTGCTGGAACGCGGAGAAGCCGCGAAAGCGTTCCAGTTCCTCGTCCGAGTGGCGTGCACTGGTTTCCCACTCGCAGCCGTCGCGGCGATACACGCCGATCTTGGTCGAAGTGGATCCGGGATTGATGGTCAGCACGCGGCCGGTGTTCTTCTCAGAAGCGTCCATGAGGCACAACGAGTGTACGGTAGCACGTTGACCCATAAAGTGACCTGCCTCACTGGCTTGGCCTGTGCCGGCGGGAGGCAATGGCGAAATCGCGGGGGCCCGGTTTTCCATTGCGCCCTACCGGCACCCTGCGTATACTTCGCTATCCCCCGAATCGACCGGAACCTCCCCCGGAAAGAGATGCTATGGGTAAAATCAACATTTCACGTTGGCTTCTCGGCGGTATCGTAGGCGGAATCGTGGGCGACATCATCGGCTACCTGGTGGACGGTGTCTTGCTCGCGCCGCGGTGGGCCGATGGCATGACCGCGCTGGGACACAGCGGCACCTTCACTTCGCACCAATTGATCTGGTTCAACGTGCTCGGCATCGTGTCTGGATTGCTGGCGATGTGGATTTATGCCGCCATCCGCCCGCGATTCGGCGCCGGGGTAATGACCGCGATCTATGCCGGATTGGCGGCATGGATTCTGGCTGTGGTGATCCCCAACTCGGGCTTCATGTGCGTGGACGGGCTGTTTTCCAAGCACCTGGCCCTGTACACCACAATCGGCGGACTGTTCGAGTACGTGATCGGCACGATCGTCGGAGCCTGGCTGTACAAGGAAGAGTAGAGCCGAGGCGCCCACGCAATCTGACAGTGGCACGGAGCCGGACATCGCCGGCTCCAGATGCCTTAGCCTTGCTCCGGAGGCTCGGTCAGCTTCAACTGCTCCGTATCCAGATTGTCCTTGGCCTCGCACGTGTCGTTGAAGATCATGGTGGTGCGATCGGCGGCGGTAAAGGGCTTCCAGTGCGGAAGCGCTTTCGTATTGGGGTTGCCGCTGCGGGCAAAGGCGATCCAGGCATCGCTCATCCTGGCAGCCAGCGCGCGGGCGGCTTCGCCATCGCCGGTCATGCGGTCGCAGCGCGCGGTGTTGTTGAACACGAACGCCAGCTCAGAGCAATGGAACGACATCAGCCGCCCGTTCAGGATGGGCGTTTGCCACGTGAACTGGTAGCAGTATGCCGGGGCCGCATTCTGCGCAGCCTTGCGTGTGCACTGCTCGATCACGCTGCGGCGCACGCCGGAGGTGGCGATAACGCTCCAGAGCTGGAACGGGTTGGCGTTGGGATAGAGCTGGCGGTAGCTTGCGATCACCTTGGCGGCACGGTCCTGGAAGGATTCCGCCGCATGCTTTTCGAGCTCCGCCTGGGTCATGTCGAATGCGTCTGGGCGGCCGATGCCGGTGGTGAACTCGTTCAGCGTGCAGCCCACGAGCATGGGCACCGACGCCGAGAGCGGAGAAGCCTGCGGATCGAACGGGTGCTGCGCAACGATTCGGCCATCCATCACGGGATACCAGCCGGGCCGCTTGGACATGCTGCGGAAGTTGATAACGCCGGTGAGGCGCGGCGGGCGCAGGATCTTACACCCGCGGCCTGGAGATCGCCGATGGGAACGTCATGCAGTTTCTCGACCGAGCTCTTATCGAGGCCGAGTTCCTTGAGCAGCGCGGCGGCGGTGGAGCGGGACACGTCTTCTTCACCGACGCGGAGGGTTGAACCGCTTTCGACTATGGCGCGATGGAACAGTCCCTTGGCCGCGGGCATGGCCATGAGCGTGGAGACTTTGCCGCCGCCTCCGGACTGGCCAAAGATCGAGCACACGCCCCGGATCGCCGCCGAAGTTTGCGATGTTGTCGCGGACCCACTCGAGCGCGGCGACAATGTCGAGCATGCCCACGTTGGCGGAGTCGGCATACTGCGATCCGTAGTCGGCGAGATTGAGGTAGCCGAGAACATTCAGGCGATGGTTGATGCTGACCACGACCACATCTCCGCGGTGGGCCAGGCTTTCGCCATCATAGGAGAGTAACTCCTGCCCGGAGCCGGCGGTGTAGCCGCCGCCATGCAGCCAAAACATGACCGGGCGTTTGCGGTTATCCAGACCCGGCGACCAGACATTGACGCGGAGGCAATCTTCGCCGGGCTGGCCGTCATCCCAGTTGAAAAGCCATGCTTCTTCGTCGTGGGCCCAACCGGCTCGCGCGGGCTGCGGGCTCACTTCGCCGTAAGTAAGCGAGCTGCGCACGCCGGTCCAGGGCGTGGCTTTCTTTGGCGGCAGGAAGCGCGCCGCGCCAGCTGTTCAGGCGGCATAAGGAATGCCCTTGAAGGTGAAAATGCCATTGCGCGAGGAGCCGCGGACTTTGCCGCTGCCGGTTTCAACCACGGCGTAATCAGCTTCGGCTAGGACGCGGTCGCCGGTGGTGGGCGCTTCCGCGGGATAGTCGGGCGTAGCGGAAGCAGCGCGCGGCAGAGCGCCGGCGGCAGCTGCAATCACGGAACTCTTGAGCAGGTTGCGGCGAGAGAGCATGGGTTCCTCCGATGAATTTCAGACCGGACCATGTTACTCGCGCGGGGCGGGCTGCGGAGGGTTGAAGCACAGTTGAAGCGAGCGAGTCAGCGAGTTGGCGCGCTGTGTCCTTCCCACCCTTCCGGCAAAAAGCGCCGGAAGCATGGGGCACCCAGCGAGTCAGAGAGTCAGCCGGCGACGTCGAGCTGTACCG
>CAWKOB010000005.1:0-493899 GCA_963851135.1 uncultured Acidobacteriota bacterium
GTGGTCATGGCCTCAGGCGACATGGACAGCACCACGCCACTGGCGTCGGCCAGCTCGATATCAGAACCGAGGCGCACAAAAGCGATGGGCGTGCGCTCCTTGATAACGACCCGGATCTGGTTGGGCAAGAGGCGCATCACCGTGGCGTGTTCGATCCAGGGAATCTGCTCCAACTGTTTGCGGCGATCGTTGAGATGGATGAAGAAGATGTTGCGACCGATATCGGCGCCGAAGGCGGGCAGGATGTCCTGGCGCGAGACCTGGTTCAGGCCGGCGGCCTGAATGTCTTGAACACCGGCGATGCGAAAGTGCGGATCGCGCTCCAGAAAATTCCTGAGGAGAATAAACGAAGAGATGAGGCCGCCGAGGAGGACGAGCGCGGCGAGTGAAAGAACGACGCGGCCGAATTTGGTGGTGGGGCGATACCAGGGGCCGGAGGGTGTATCGAATCGGCGGCGGCGGCGAGGCAGTTCTTCCTCGTCGTCTTCAGCCAACTCCAGGGGCATACCGGGAAGCACGCGTGCGCCGGGATGCGTGACGGGTCCGCCGGAGGGCGCGACTTGTTGGGGACGCCGGAAGCGGGTCTCCGCCGGCGCTTCATCCTCCCAGGGGAGGGTGCCGATTTTGGAAGTACGCTGAGTAGCCACGCCTGAGCAGGTCGAGTGAGATTCGCCAGACTCAACTATAGGGCGGATGAAAGTAGAATTTCCGGGCGCGGACCCTGGGGGTATCGCATGGGTAACGAGTCAGAACAGAATCTGGAATCTGGTCTGCTGATGGTTCTGGATACGGTAAGCTTTCCTGCATGAAATTCAAACGCTGCTGGCGGATGCTGTCGGTAATGGCCCTGGTTTTGCTCACGGTTCCCAGCTGGGGGCTGAAGAACGGTTCTTACCAATATTTGCGGGAGGGCAACGCGGCGGATGCTTCCGGCGCCACGCCAAAGCCGGGCTACGCGCTGATGGGTGGCGGCACAGACCTGGATGAGGCCTTTCAGTGGCTGTGCGGACGCGCGGGCGGCGGCGACTTCCTGGTTTTGCGGGCTACGGGAACAGATGCCTACAACCCGTACATTCAGAAGCTGTGCCCGAAGCTGAACTCGTTGGCGACGCTGATCATTCCAAGCCGCGAGGCGGCAGAGGATCCTGCTGTGACGCGGAGGATTGCGGAGGCGAGCGGGCTGTTCATCGCCGGCGGGGACCAGGCGAACTACATCAATTTCTGGATGGGGACGCCGGTGCAGGCGGCGCTGAACGGTGCAATTGCTCGCGGGATTCCGATTGGCGGCACCAGCGCGGGTCTCGCGGTTTTGGGTGAGTGGGCATACTCGGCGCAGGGAGACAAGCCGGACGACAAAGACCTCGACAGCAAGACCGTACTTGCCGATCCGTACAACGCCCGCATGACGCTGGTACACGGCTTTCTGAATCTGCCGATGCACTATGCCGTCATCACGGATTCCCACTTCGCTAGGCGCGACCGCATGGGGCGGCTCATTGCATTTCTGGTTCGTCTCAACGAGCCCGAAGGCAAACCGCTTCCCTGGACGGGACAGGACCGGCGGGTCCGCGGCATCGGCATGGAGGAACGCACTGCTCTTCTCCTCGAACCCAGCGGCAAGGCGACAGTCGTGGGTAAAGGAGCGGCGTACTTTCTGTTGGAATCCGAGGACGCGCAGGTGCTCGCGCGTGGCAAACCGCTGACGCTCCCCAACATTGCCGTATCGAAGATTACGCCGGGCGAGAGCTTCGATCTGGATACCTGGGAGGGCGGTGCAACACGGTACATGCTCTCCGTCGAGGACGGCGTCCTTCATTCCGACCAGGCTGGCGGAGCTGTCTACTGATCTCCCTTACGCCCACTCCAGCGTGTGCACCGAATCGGCGGGCAGCTCAAGCTCAATGGCATTCGCGCCAAGGACGATCTGCATCTGCTGCTCGGGGCCGCGGTTGGCGATGACCAGCACATGTTTGCCATCGGGATGAACGAAGCCGCAGTGCGCCACCGACACTCGCTGCGGATCGGGCGCGATGCCATCTGTGGCGAATACCTTGGCGCCACGTTTGATGTGGCGCGAGAAATGCGCGAAGGCCCAGTACTGGCCGCTCCTGGTCACTTTGTGGTCCGCGTTGGACATGGTGCCGTTCTGGATGGTGATGGTGCCGCCACAGGAGAATGGGCCGATGTTGGGCTTGCCGTGCTCGTCGAGCGCCAGATTCCAAGCGGTGATGGAGCGTGCCCAGTTGTTCAGCACGTCATTGAATGTGCCCACCCAGTTGGTGTAGTCGGTCTGGTAATCGGGCTGGGAGATGTCCGGTCCGCCCTCGGTCCAGTAAGCGTTCTTGGCCGGAAAGGCGTCGTGCACGCGGGTCATCGCGGTGGGCTCGCCCACGTAGCCGTGCCAGGCGATGCCATCAACGGCGTCGTAGACCGCCGGATCGCTGAGTTCATCAATGGCGCGGCCCCAGAGGCTGTAGTTGTGATCGAGGAGCCAAATCTTGGTGTCGAAACCGGCTTTCCTGATGGCGGGAGCAAGATATCGGGCCGCAAATTCCATCTCGATCTCCTGCGCCCAGGTGCACGCGGGCATTCGTCCGCCCTGCTCGGCGTCGGTTTCGTTCTGCACGGTTACGGCATCGATGAGAACGCCCTCAACCTTGTAGCCCTCGAGGAACCTTGCGAAATAGCGCGCATACGGATCAAAGCTGGATGCGCGCATGGCGCCGCCGAGCATGGTGTGGTCGGGCTTCATCCAGCCGGGCGGGCTCCAGGGCGAGGAAAACAGGAACAGCTCCGGGTTGTGCTTGCGGCACTCGCGCAGAACGGGCAGGATGTATTGCTTGTCGTAATCGATGGAGAACTTCTTCAGCTCCGGATCGGGCGTGTCGCTCTCGTCGTAGCTGTAGAGCTTGCGCGAGTAATCGCTGGCGCCAATCGAAGTGCGGCAGACATTCATGGCCATCTCTTCAGGCGCAAAGACGTCGTGCAGAACCTGGTCGCGCTCGGCTTGCGTGAGTTGGCTGAGCACGTAGCAGGTTGCGTCTGTCATGGCGGCACCGAAGCCGAGAATCTGCTGGCGAGTGGCGCGAGGATTGAGGATGACGGCTTCCGCGGAGATCTGGCCCGAGGGTTTCCACTGAAGCGGCGCTGAGGGCGCGTGACGGCGGTCGCGATAGGTGCTCCATACCTGCACATCGCCGGGCGTGGACTGCGACCAGGCGTTCTCGCGCTGTAGTGAGATCAATGCGGCGGCGGCGGAAGCGGATTGGAGAAAAGCGCGGCGGGATGGCGCAATCATGACGGTCTCCTGGATGAAGGATTTGCCGGACGAATGATAGCAGCGCGGGGTAGTGGAGTAAAACGGCCGTCCGATGAACGACATTTGACGCAGATGAGCTGGCGCCATCCGGAACTGCCCACTGGCCCTGTCCGGAGCCCCTATGACAATAAAGTATCAACCACGCGATTTGAATTGACCGGCGAACAGAAGTGGGTTCTGATATGGAGAAACACCCCTTTTGCGCCCCGGCGATTCCGCGCGGAAGCGTGCAGGGCAGCTGTCTACGAGAAACCGTCTCCCGGTGAAGACCATGCCACGAGAACGCAAAGATCGGCCGACCGAGGAGGATGTGCCCAGGCTGGTTTTGTCTGCGGCTCTAGTTTTAGTGGCATTTCTCATAACAGAGTTTCCGGCTGTCCTCTATCACATCGAATTGTCTCCATTTCTGCTCTTCTATCCAGCGGTTCTCGCCGCGGCATTGTTCGGCGGGCTCAGGCCGGGGCTGCTGGCGACGGCGCTGTCAACGGTGATGATGGGCGTATGGTTGCTGCCGCAATCTGGAAGCGGAAGAGACCAAAGTCTTTCCAACCTGGTGGGGCTCTGCGTGTTCTTTTTCGTCGGCGCGATCGCCAGTTTTGCCGCCGAACGGCGGCGCAAGGCCGAGCGGAGCAGCTCACAGCTCAAACAGGAACAGGCGCTGGAAGACGTGCGTGCCAAGGTGGAATCGGCGCTGGAAAGCCTGCCGGATGCGGTAGCGATCGTAGAGGGTGGCAACGAACTGATCCATTTCAATCGCGCATTTGCCGCGATGTATGGAGTGGACGATCGACGTGGCATGCTGCTCGAGGAGTTGGCCAAATACAAGGAAATTCTGTCGGCGCAAGGGGGAGAGATCCCCAAGCAGATGCAGCCGTTGCGGCGGGCTCTGCGCGGCGACACCGGCGAGAACGTGGAGTATACGATCCGGCAAAAGGATACTGGCGAGACCGGAACCGCAATCTCAAGCTTCTCTCCCATCCGGGACAAGAATGGCGCGATCTGGGGAGCAGTGTGGGCAACCCGGAATCATGAGCCCGTGAAGCGGCTGGAGCATGAACTGAGCACCAGCGAAAAGCGTTACCGGGCGCTCTTCGGATTGAACTTCGACGCCCTTGCAATCGTGCAACGCGACGGCGGCCAAGTCAGGGATGTGAGCCACGCGTATTGCGAGATGATGGGATGCACACCAGAGGAGGCTCTGGGCCGAAGCACAGCGGAACTGGGCATTTGGACGGATCCTAAGGACGGCAAGGCATTGCTTGAAACCCTGGCTCGCGACGGCATCTGCCGCAATTTCCAGGCGCAACTGAAGCGAAAGAACGGTGAGGAGTTCCGCGCCGCAATAGCCGCTTCGGAGATCGAGATGAACGGCCAGGCATGCATCATCGTCGTTGTGCGCGATGTGTCCGAGATCCGGCGCGCGGAAGAGCAAATCGCAAACCTTGCCAATTTCGATCCCCTCACCGGGCTTCCCAACCGGCGCATGCTGGTAGAGCAGCTGCGAAGACCAGCGCGAAGTGTCCGGGCAGCCCGTTTGAACCGCGGTCTGCTGGCCGTGGATATTGACGGCTTTAAAAAGTTCAACGACATGCTGGGCTTTGCAGCCGGCGATCGCCTGCTGCAGATGATTGCCCACCAGCTCGCCCAGTCATTGCGCAAGGTGGACACAGTAACGCGGGTTAGCGGCGATGAGTTCATGGTGCTGGTCGAGGAGATGAGCGAAACGCTGGAAGCCGCGACCGTTGAAGCCGAGTGTGTCGCGAGGAAGATTCTCTCCGCGGTGGAACAACCTCTCATGATGGATGGAGTGGAGCGCTTTGTGACCTGCAGCATCGGGGCCAGTATATTCAATCGAAAAATGGAGAGCCCCGATGCGGCGCTTCAGCAGGCGGAGATTGCCTTGTATCATGCCAAGGGCGCCGGGGGCAATACATTACGGTTCTTTGCGCCGAATCTCGAACACGACGTGAAGGCGCGCGCATCCATTGAGACCGAGCTGCGCACGGCGGTCAAAGAGAATCAACTCGAGCTTTTTTACCAGCCGCAGATGGAGGACAACCAGGTCATCGGCGCCGAGGCTCTTTTGCGCTGGAATCACCCGGTGCGCGGTTTGGTGGGGCCAATGGAGTTCATCGAGGTAGCTGAAGAGAGCGGCCTGATTGTTCCCATCGGTAAATGGGTGGTGTCCGCCGCATTCGAGCAGGTAGCGGCCTGGGCCGAAAATGACTTGATGTCCAAGTTACATCTGGCTGTGAACGTGAGTGCAGTGCAGATGCGCCGGCCGGAATTCGTCGACGATGTGATTGATTTTCTGTATGCCCGCGGACCGGATGCGCGTCGTCTGCGGCTTGAGATCACCGAGTCCACCCTGCTGGAGAACATTGAAGAGGTGATCCAGAAGATGACCTCGCTTAAAGCGCATGGGTTGAGCTTCTCGCTTGACGACTTCGGCACCGGCTACTCCTCGCTGTCGTATCTGAAGAGGCTGCCGCTGGGGCAATTGAAGATCGATCGCACGTTCACCCGTGACATCCTGGTGGATGAGGGTAGCGCCGCCATTGCGCAGGCGATCATCTCGATCAGTCACGCCATGCGGCTGCCTGTGGTAGCCGAAGGCGTAGAAACCGAAGCGCAACGAATGCGCCTGGAGATGATGGGGTGCAGCGCGATCCAGGGATACCTCGTCAGCAAGCCCTTGCCTCTCGCGGAGTTCGAACGCTTCGTCGCTTCTGTGGCAGAGCGCCGGGCGAGTTCTTCGGTATCTTGAGCCAGACCGAAGACTGGGGTCGCGCGCGGCTTCTCCGGCGGCGAATGACTACAACACTGCGGTTCAACCGAACCGGTCCCATCATTGCCCGTGTTCGTCCTTGTACACCACCCCGGCTTTCATGACGAACGGGACGTGCTGAAGCACGCGAACGTCGTCGAGAGGGTTGGTGTCGACGGCAATGATGTCGGCCCATTTGCCGGGCTCGATGGTTCCGGTTTTGGCGGACCAGCCCATGAGATCGGCGGCATTGATGGTAGTGGTTTGGAGCGCGGCCAGCGGCGCCATGCCGAGCTGGTTGACATAGACGTCGAGCTCGTGGGCGTTGAGACCATGAGGATAGACAGCGGCGTCGGTGCCGAGGGCGATTTTGACGCCGGCCAGCATCGCGCGCTTGATGTTCGCCTTCGCCACTTTGCTCACGTCGATCATCTTCTGCTGGTAGAACGGTGGCAAATGGCCGCTCTGGAGCATCCAGTCTTCGAGGTAAAGCGTGGGCACGAGATAGGTGCCGTGCTGCTTCATGGCGGCGATCCCCGCGTCGTCAATGTAGCTGCCATGCTCAATAGAATCGACGCCCGCCTCCGTGGCCCACAGAATGCCCTGCGCGCCATGGGCGTGTGCGGCCACTTTCCGGCCGAGGCGATGGGCGTCGGCAACAATGGCCTGCATCTCTTCGAGCGTGAACTGCGAAGCCTGGGGATCGTCGCCCTTTGACAGCACGCCGCCGGTGGCGCAGATCTTGATGAGGTCGGCCCCGTACTTGATGTTCTCGCGCACCTTGTGCTGCACGGCGGGGATGCCGTCAGCCACGCCGTCGCCCACAGCGTGATAGCGAATGGGTAGCAGGTTATCGTCGCAGTGGCCGCCGGTGATGCCAATGAGCGGACCGCTGACCAGCATATGCGGGCCGGGAACCTGGCCGGCGTTGACGGCGTCACGGAGATCCACATCGACGAAGCCGCTGGCGCCCACATTGCGGACACTGGTGAAGCCGGCCATGAGGGTCGTGCGCGCGTTCACCACGCCGTTGATCGCGTCCTTTGCGTCGGTCTCGGTCAACTCAAGATAGGGATCGAAGTCCGGATTCATGGTGAGGTGGGTGTGCACGTCGATCATCCCCGGCATGGCGTACATTTGGCCAAGATCGATGACGGTGTCTCCGGTTTCGGTGGGAGCAGAGCTGGACGGCCGGACAGACTGGATGGTGTCGCCGACAACGACGATAGTCTGGCTGTCGGCGAGCTTGCCGGTGCGCACATCGAGAAGATGGCCGACACGAACCAGGGTGCGTTTTTGTAGCGCGGCGGATTGGGCGGGCGCAAGCGGCGCCATGGCGAAGACAAGGACTGCAACCAGGCAGGCAGGAAAGAGCTTCCGCATCGGGTTCATGGGGCGAGTCCTCCAGGGACTGAGATGACAAGGCGGGGAAGATGCAAAGTGAGTTTAGCAAATGGATTGCGGACCCGGCCATGGCGAGGATAGCGATGGCAATTTGCGGTAGTGGGTCAGTTTGAAAATCGACTAGAGTTTAGAATCAGTGTTGCCGATAAAGAATGGGAAGGCGATTAGAGACGCCCTGCTACTTTGGTAACAGAATTGCTTGTTGACATTTGAGTATGGCAGGTTAAAGACTTTAGTTCCGAACTAGGAAGGAGGACGAAGCAATGCCCAACTCGACTGAGCATAACGCGTCGATCTCAACCGTTCCCTATCGCTACGATCCGGGAGTTCTGAGGGATTGCAGCATCTCGTACTTCGTGGACAATGGTCTTCGTCAAAGCTTCTTGGGCGTTCAGAATAGTGGCACCGCTAATCATCAAGGCTTCGACGTCAACGACGCTAATGCCGGTATAGGTTGCGAATACGGTGGCGATGTTCTCCCGTAGCCTCTTGACTATCTTGTACTGCTCCTCAAGTTGGCTCTCAATAAAATCTGCTCTCTCATAGTGCATGGAAACGCCGTGAAATAAGAACGACGCGCTGGTATTGGCGTACCTTATAGCGCCAGCCGAGAAAATCACATTGGCGATAGAGTCTGTTTGTCCGACATTGTGTGTCGTGATCTGGACTGGCAGCGTTCGCATGTAAGCAGCGATGTTCAGTCCTTCACTAACATTTCCGCCGTTCGAGGAAATGAGCAAATATATGTCATCCCCTGCGTTAGCCGCATCCGTTAGGGCCGCGCGGAGTTTCCCGGCCTGTACTGCCTGTACATCGGCAAAGAACCCAATATATTGAGTGGGCATGGTGCGAGGAATTATATCTCTTCCCTCTAAGCCTTAGTGCTCTTTTTGTAGGAACCGCGCTTCTTGGCCAGAGGCTCGGGCATGAGCGTGACCAATTCCTCGACGCTCCACACGTGGTCAGCCAACCCAGCCTCCATCGCAGGTGTGACCCGCAGAGTTTTGTGAACCCGGCAAAAGTTGTAGTGCATGAAATAGAGCGCGACTGCGTGACCGTGGTTCTCCAGCTTCTTTGAGAATCCGTTTGTGAGCCGAGTAAACCGCCGCATCGACATCCGCATGGTCAAATTCTGGCGCTCTACATAGGATGTGCTGACATGGGCAGGATCGGGCACGCCGCTGATCGTCTTCATATCGCAGCCAATGCACGTCGCTGGTGAATAGCGGCGCTGGTCCTCGGTGGACGATGCCCCGTAGATTTTGTGCAGCATGGCGTAGTCAGCGTCTCCGCCGAAAGCCTCTTCCACGGCCTTGAGATAGGGCTTGTGCGCGTCCGTAGTGATCTGGGGACGGCTCACGATGCGATAGGCGCAATCGACCATAAAATCGGTCGCCCACCCGGTATCGCGTCCGCCGACCAGATATGAAACGCACAGTTTGGTGTCGGCATCAATGGCGGTCCAAGTCCAGACGTCACCCCATCCCTGCTGTTTTTTCTCGATAGATACGTTCTTTGCCTTCGCTCCACAGAACGCCCATATCTCGTCACATTGCAATCGGCGCACACGCAGACCGCGCACATGCCTATGATGAAAAGCTGCCGAAGCGCATCCTAAATCGCGGAGCAAGTTCAGAACGGTATGTTTGGCAACTCCACTCATGCGGCAGGTAGCGTTGATGGAGACGCCTTCAACGAGGGCCGAGAGAACTTGAACCCGCTTTTCGATTCTGAGGCGGTTCATAATGATCTAAGCATACGTGAGCGGTCACGTATATGTCAAGCGCAAATAGCTATTGTTTTTCCTGACCGCTCACGTATAATAAAAACATGGAAAAACGGAAGAAAAACCCGTATGCTGTTGCGCTAGGGCGAAAAGGTGGTCGCAAGGGCGGCCCTGCACGTGCAGCCAATATGACCCCCGAGCAGAGAACCGAGAGTGCCCGGAATGCCGTCTTGGCGCGCTGGGCAAAGGCTAAAGAGCAGACAGATTCGGTCGATAATCAAGGATAGATGCTATGCTTGTGGCCGTGGAACATCCAGGGGCACGACCAGGAGATTCCGATGTCTGAGAAGAGAGTCAAAATGCCATTTCCAACTCCAACTAGCCCAATGAAAGACGGTTTTGAAGTGGGCGTTAAGGAATCGACGGAACGTTGGTCAGAGGTTACATTGGAAGATGGCTCTGTTTTACGTCTCAAGCCCCAAGTGCTGTCCGCCATTCGGATTGAAGGCGAATATGATCCGGAAGGCAACCCAATGTACGCCGTAAGAGCGGGACAAGTGTTGATCATTTCCTCAACCCCAGAAAGCCTGCGCAAACCTACGTCTGGAAAGGTGCATTGATCATGAATGCGAAATCTGTTCAGACTTCAGCGAAGGCTGTTATTTCGCTCGTGCTCACATCTGTAACGTGGCTATACCCTACGAATGTGGCAGCCGCGAACGCGCAAACACTTTGCAGCAGCCCCGCTGCGATTTACCGTGCAAGTGAATACAGAATGATTCTCGATCCAGCCGCGAAACGATGGGCGAAATTCAAGGAATTGACTAAAGGTTGGAAACAGGAGCGCGGCGCATCCTCGTCCATCACAAAGGCGATAATGGCACCGTCTTATCACGCGATTATTGGAATGGGAGAACCTGTTGTTCCCTTGATAATGGCTCAACTCAGAGCAGAGGGGGACGATCCCGACCAATGGTTCTGGGCGCTGGAGTGCATCACAGGCGAAAATCCAATTAAGCCAGAGGATCAGGGCGATTCTGTGAAGATGGCCCAAGCGTGGCTGGCATGGGATACAGAAAACAATGCCGGGTAGTTGGCCGCCAAACGATTTTCCTGCTCTTGATAACTCGAATTGTCGAGAAACTAGCCCTTTCAAACGCAGATACAACTGCATCGCATGGGCAGCCGGGGACACTATGCGCAAGTGGTGGCCTGACTTTGCCTATAAAGGGCATTGGCCGCAGGGAGTCCCGCGCGAAGAGACGATATCTGCCTTTGTACAAGCGTACGGAACGCTTGGCTATAAACTTTGCTTTGATGAACGGCTAGAACTTGGAATTGAGAAGATCGCAATTTACGGAATAGAGATTCCCGGTCAAGGGATTGTTCCTACCCATGCGGCACGTCAGCTCGAAAACGGAGAATGGACAAGCAAGCTAGGAGACTTCGAGGATATTTGCCATACGACCCTCGATGCCTTGAACGGCCCTGTCTATGGTCGCATGATTTGCTGCGTCTCTCGCCCACGGCAGAACGTATAGCAGCTATTTACCTTCGGTGGCTTCTCTCACGATCCTCGCAGCAGCTTGACTGAAATCCTCGCGCGGTTTCTGTTCGGACGTGTGATCACTCTTGACGTGCTCTATAAATAGTTTTGCCAGCGCCTGAGGATCGTCGGGGGGTGCGTCTATCATCTTTCTGCATTGAGAGCACACGAAATACAACCATTCGCCGTCGTCGTCATTGATCCGCTCAGGAAACAGACGCATGGTGTAAGGATTCCTTGTCATGACTCAATCATCCCACCGTCAGAGCGAACGCGCTAGACCTGTGGAAAACCAAACTGCACCACTACCCAATTTGCAGAAGGGTTAAAATCACTGCATCCCTCATGATAAGCTGCAAAACGCACTTCGAAATCGAGAGCGATGCTCGCGCAGGTCTTCACGCCAGCTCGATGGGCGTACGATGGAGAGCCAGGCGGCACGCATTTCAAGTACCGTGAGGAATCCATGAAGAACAGCATTTGCCTTGCAGCCATGTTGGCGCTGGCCGCGGGAACGGCGTTGGCCCAAGCTCCCGCGTTCGACGCCACCGATGAAGCCAAACCCGCACCTCCGGCCGAAGCGCGCAGCCTGGACCTGTCTGCCATCGATAAAACCGCCGATCCCTGCGTGGATTTTTACCAGTACGCGTGCGGAAATTGGAACAAGGACAACCCCATTCCCGCGGACCAGGTGCGCTGGGCACGGTCCTTCTCGCTCCTGGGCGAGCGTAACCGTTACCTGCTATGGCAGGAGCTGGATGCCGCTGCGAAGAGTCCGAAGACCGCGCTGCAAAAGAAATACGGGGACTTCTACGCCGCCTGCATGAATACAAGCCTGATCGATAAGGAGAGCCTGGCGCCGTTGAAGCCGGCGTTCGCCCGCATTGCCACGCTGCGCGATTCCAGCGAACTGGCGGCCGTGCTGGGCTCGCTGGAACAGCAGGGCGCGCCTGCACCGCTGTTCCGCTTCGGCGTGCAACAAGACGAGAAGGACTCGTCAAAGCAGATTGCGGGGCTCGGCCAGGCGGGATTGTCCCTTCCGGACCGCGAGTACTATCTCTCCGAAGCCAAGCGATTCCAGCGCATCCGCGAACAGTATCACCAACACCTGGTCAAAATGTTCACCCTGGCAGGCGACAAGCCTGATCAGGCCACCGAAGAAGCCGATAACGTGTTGACCATCGAGACCGCGCTGGCCAAGGCTTCCACCAGCCGTACGGAATTGCGCGAGCCGGAGAACCGCTACCACATCTACACCCTCGCCGAGCTGGACAAGCTAACTCCCAACTTCGATTTCGGGCTGTACTTCAAAGACGTCAAGGTTGGAAAATTCGACACCCTCAACGTGGCTACTCCCAACTTTTTCAAGGAGCTGAACGAGTTGGTTGAGTATGAATCTCCGGACCGCTGGAAATCCTACCTGCGCTGGCATGTTCTGCACGGCTCGGCAACGGATCTGCCCGAGGCATTCCGCGATGAGAACTTCAACTTCTTTGGGAAGACGCTGGCTGGTCAGAAGGAACAGGCGCCCAGATGGAAGCAGTGCACGGCGGTCACGGACCGCGCGCTGGGCGAAGCCGTCGGGCAGGACTGGGTCAAAGCGCACTTCCCGCCCAAGGCCAAGAACAGCATGGACAAGCTGGTGGCCGAACTCGAAAAGGAATTGGGCGAAGACATCAAGACGCTGCCCTGGATGAGCGAGGACACCAAAAAGGCCGCGCTGGAAAAGCTGGCCCTCTATCGCAACAAGATCGGCTACCCCGATCACTGGCGCAGTTATGCGGCGTTGGCAGTGAAGCGCGACGATCCCTTGGGCAACGTGGAGCGCGACGCGGTGTTCCAGCGCAACTACAACCTGAACAAACTGGGCAAGCCGGTGGACGAGAAGGAGTGGGGCATGACGCCGCCCACCGTCAACGCCTATTACAACCCGTCGATGAACGACATCAACTTTCCCGCCGGAATCCTGCAGCCGCCGTTCTTCGATGCCGATATGGACCCGGCTGTGAACTACGGCGGCATCGGCGTGGTCATCGGCCACGAGATGACGCACGGCTTCGACGACGAGGGCTCCAAGTACGACGGCCACGGCAATTTGCGCGAGTGGCAAACGGCCGATGACCGCAGCAAGTTTGTGCAGAGGACCGACTGCGAAGTCAAAGAGTACGGCGGCTTTGAGGCGGCTCCGGCGCATGAGGACACGCCCGCGGCTCACCTGAACGGCAAGCTCACGCTGGGCGAAAACACCGCCGATAATGGAGGCCTGCGCATCGCCTATGCCGCTCTGCTGGACACTCTCGCCCAGGAAGGCAAATCCATTGACGACAAGATTGACGGCTACACCGAAGCCCAGCGCTACTTCCTCAGCTTCGGGCAGATCTGGTGCCAGAACCAGACCGAGCAGTCGGCGCGTCAGTCGGCAATGACCGATCCGCACTCGCCGGGTAAGTGGCGCACTAACGGCAGTGTGCAGAACTTCGACGAATTCGGCAAAGCATTTGGCTGCCACAAGGGCCAGCCAATGTATCCGGAGAACTCCTGCCGGGTGTGGTAATGAAGTGAATGAGTGAATGAGTGAAGATGTGAAAGGCTGGGCCTTTCATTTGTTCACTTTTTCACTGCTTCACGTTTTCACTGTTCTACTGGTACTTCCAGTTGCGCTGCTTGCCTTCGGCGATCCACTCGACAGCCTGCACAATGCGCTTCTGGCGCGTCTCTTCGCGCTTGGCTTCGGCAATCCAGTCGACGTACTCGCGTTTGCAGCTTGGGCTGAATTTCGCAAACACGGCCGAGGCCTTCCTGTTCCGTCTGAGCGCAGCAGCGAACTCGCCGGGAGGCTCCGGCGCGGGCCGCGGAGCCTTTACCACGCGATTGCGCGCGGCAATGGGGCTAGTGTGTTCCCCATTGTCGACAAATGCGGCGGCCTGACGGATCCAGCCCAGCAGGCACCTTCTCTGGCGGTAAAATGTCCACCGCGGTGATGCGGCCCAGGCTGCCCATGGCGCCATCGCGCAATGCGCCGGCGTCGCGCAGAATGGCCCCGATCTCATTGCCCCAGAATCCAAAACTACAGTGCGCCTTGAAGGCCGCCATGTTGAAAAGGATCACACCTTTGTACTCGAAGAACGGGCGGCTCCATTTGAATGTCTCTTCAACAGACGGGCAGCCCCGATGCACCAGTCGCCGCAGTTGATCGAGGATCGGTTGCGCGAATGGCTGCGCTTTGGCAATGTACCCATCGACCTTTGGATTCAGGACTCCAGTTGCCATTGGCTTGCGGCCCTTTCCTGTCAGCGGATGAACCGCAGTGTACTACGGAATGCGCTGTGCAGAACTTCGCTATTGCGGCTGAAGCACCGGAACAAAGCCGGGCAGAATGGTGGTCTGCGCGCGGAAAAGGTGATAGCGGCTGAAGGTCTCGTCGTTGAGAAGCGCCTGAAAGGCCCGTAGACCTTGAAGCGCATGCCCCACTCCTCGATGTCCCACACGCGGCGCGCACGCGACAGGGAAACGCTGCGCAAGGGGCAGAAGTAAGTCTGGCCACCCATAACCACCGGGCCGTACTCGACCATGACGGAGGAGTTCTTGAGCGGCAGCCGCGGCTCCAGGTCCGCTTTCACAGTCAGGCGGAGAATGTGGCCGGTGTCCGGATCGACGGCAATCTCGCCACGGAAGGTGACACGGCGTTGAAAGGGAATATTGACCTCGTCTATGGCGAGACAGCAGAAGCCTACTTTGTAATCCGGCATGTTGGGAGAGGAAACGTAATGGTAAACCGCAACCGGACCTGCAGCGCCCTTTTCCCAATGGCTCCACGTGAGCATGCCGCCGGCAGATGCCGCAGCTTTTAGCACCGCCACTAAGATAGGACCGAAGGTTCCCGTGGTCTGAAGCAGATCCTGCTGGGTGGCTTGCTTCACTTTCAGTTTTTGCCGGTTGGTGGTCTCCTTGCCGTCTTCAAAGTAGATTTGCTCGGTAGTCGTGCGCTCGTAGGTGAGCTTGCGGTCGGGCTCGGCCTTCTTCCAGGTCTGCCCAAGCCTCGGCGCCGGCTCGCCGAACTGCACCGTGGTGCGTTCGGCATAGAAGTTAGGCAGGCGCGGGACCTCGCGCGCCAGGTAATTGGCCACGCGCGAGAGCATTGCCCGTCGCGCGGCCACGTCGGGTACTGGCAGTAAAAGCACTTCATCCGGTGGCGGAGACAGGAATACCGAGGCGTCCGCAACCTCGGTGAGCGCCTGTCGCGAGCGCGAGCCCGGCATGCGTTTCAGCCATGCCTCGAGCCGCGGCGTGCTGATTCGCTCGGTCAGTTGCTGCCCCGCAAGCTCATCCGCAAGCTTGCGATCGCCTCTCTTACGCTCCAGTTTTTGTTCCAGCTGCGCCACCGTCACCTGGTCGGTTGCGGGTGTGGGCTGATAGTAAACGATCGGCTCATCGTAATAGCCCGCAACTGCGTGCACTGTCAGGCCCTGTCGCGCTAGCTCCACGCTCAGTTGGTGATATTCATCCACCGTATTCGTCCGCGGCGGGTCAAAGGTAAGACGGTAGTAGTTGCTGGCATCGGCAATGTGCTCCGCAATCAGCCGCGAGATGTTGTTGCGGTCGGGACTGCCCAGGGCGATGAGTTCGTCGTTCGTTGTAAGCGTTCCGCCGCCGCTGCGGAGGGCAAGAACTTGCAGCGCGAGATTGTCGAAACTCGAATCCTGCGCCAAGCGTACACCGGCCGCGTACTGAATAACCTGCCCGTCAGTAAGGAAGTAACGTGCACTCTCTTTGCCCAGCAGCCACCGGTTCGCGATGGAGAGCTCGATACGAGCTTCGCGGAGACGGGTGGAAAATTCGGTGATGGTGTCAAAGAGATCCTTATCGGATTTCATGCCGATTCTCCAGCCGGGTCCGATCCAGAACAGGAGCTTGCGGCCAGGTTCACGCCGCTGCTCAATCGTAATGGCGCCCAGCGCCCTGAGAGCGGTAGGCAGGGCCGCCTTGTATGAAGTAGTTCCGGAAGTCGCCGCACCGCTGGCGCCGGACTCTGAGGCGATCTCGATCTCATTCGTCGGTCCTCGCACAATTTCGGCCATCGGCTTCGTCACCACGAGCCGCATGCCCATGCCGGAAGCAACCACATCGGCCAGGGCATTGCCGTCGAGGGAGTACTTGATGCTGGCGTAGAGCTTGTCCGCAGCCACGCGGTATACGGTCACCGGATGCGTAAGCCGGCCGCTATTGCTGCGCAGAAACGCCTCCGCTGCCAGTTCCGCCTCGCCAAAGTTCGCCCGCGGTATATCAGCCTCGTCAAGTACCAGGATGACGGAGACCGGCGGGTCTCCGGGAGCGGGGCCGTCGGCGCCAGAGGCCGCAAAGCTGGCCAGCGGCAGAAGCTGGCCCTCATCCAGCAGTCTGAAATCGGACCGCTTCAGGCCGGTCACTCCGCGGCCTTGGGCGTCGGTAACATGAACGTCGATTCCAATTCGCCCCTGCGACGGGTCCATGCCGGGACCGAGTGCGGCCGGATCGAGCGGAGAATTCCTTCCGCCGGCCTGCTGAGCCAGAACGGCCGCCGCCAGGCAGGAAGCGAACAGTAGAGCGAGGATGCCGGATCGTTGCTTCACTCCACCTTTGTGATCCCGGGCGGGGCAATCGGACCAGCAGGACCGGCTGCGCACTGACCCGCATGCCCTTCCCCACCAAGAATTCTCTCCGCCCTTTATCCGGAAGCACTTCGGGAGGCAGTATACCCTTTCCACGGGTTGACGTTTCCCGAGTCCGCTCAGTCCAAATGCCTAAAGCGCTCGAAGATTCAAGTTGCCGTAGTTCCGGGCGCAAAAATCGCCCTTGACCGCCCCCTTCCGCTCTGGGAAATCGCGTTTTTCCCAAATGCGGCGGGTAAACTAGGCACAGACAACCCTTGCCTTTTACAATGCAGCAGGGATCCTTCCCAACCCAGCTCTGCTAGGGAACGACCACACTTGGCGGCTACCGCCTGCCCAGGATGAAGGAATAGCATGAAGTTTAGGAATTTCGGCAAGGCCCTTCTGATGAGCGCCGTCTCCGTTGGCGCAGTCTTCGGCGTTACGTCTTGCGTTCAGAGTTATACCGTCGGCTTTCTTTATGTGACCGGTAACGTGACTGCGGGGACCACTGGCCAGGGCATTATCAGTGGGTTCAAGATCGATCACAACACGGGTTACCTGACGCCCATCAACGGCATGCCCATTAGCTCCGGCGGTGCGAATCCCGGGCGGGCGGTGTTGCTGGTAGGCTCGCGATTTTTCTACGTGCTGAATCAGGGCGTGGATGCTTCCGGCGGGACCGACTGCACCTCGGCCACCAGCCCCTGCAAGGGATCGGTCATCACCCTGTTTGCGGTGGGTGCTAACGGCGTCCTGTCGGTCCAGCCGCAGCAGTTCTTCACTCAGGGCAACAACCCGTTCCGCATCATCGGCGACCCGCAGGGGAACTTCATTTATGTGCTCGATCACGATGCCCCGGACAGCGGCGTGGGCCGCTCGAACTCCTGCACGCTGGCGCTGGGCCCCACGTATACCACCTGCGGCGACATTTCTGCCTTCCAGGTGGATCAGACCACCGGTAGGCTCAGCCTGGTGATCAACACCCAGGTGAGCACGGCCAGCGGCCAGCCGCTGCCCTATTTCCCGGTGCCGCCCGATTCTATTGATATGACGCTCGCAAAGAGTTACATGCTTATTCTGAGCGGAACCCCCGCCACCGGCGACATCGTTTTCCCGTATGCCTATTCGGCTACCAACGGCCAGTTAACGGCCAGTCAAAACGGAGCGCAACCCCTCAACATCTTTCAGGGAACCGCGTTGCAACAAAGTATCAGCACCGTTTACGTGTTAGACAACGAGCCCATCAAGGCCAACGGTATCACCTCGCCTAGCCAGATCATTCCTTTTACCGTGGGATCGGGTGGAGCGCTGCAGGCGCAAACTGGCGGTGCCGTTGCAGACGACCCCACCATGTCCAACCCACAGTTCGTGCTATCAGGCGCCGGAGCTACGCAGAGCAATTGGCTATATGTCGCCAATACTGGCGATAACCAGAGCCAGTCCAACCAGCAGAGCGGCATCGCGGGGTACACCATCAACCAGGGAGCCAATAACCAGCTCATGACCTTACCCGGCAGCCCGTGGGGGACCGGCGCGGGACCGGAGTGCCTGGTGGAAGACCCCTCCAACCAGTTCATTTACACCGCCAACTACAACAGTTCTTCGGTGACTGGGCTGGTAATCGATCAGAACGCCGGCACGCTGAGCGTGCTGCCGGGCAAGGCCAACCGCTCCTACAGTCTGTCGGGACCCGCCGCCTATTGCGTGGTGAACGGACGCACCAGTTAGTGCGGAGGCGCAACCCGCACGAGGCATTTCCGTGTTGAAATGCACCGTCATGGCGTCCGGGGTTCCGGACGCCTCAATCAGAATCCGGGTTCCGGATCAGGCTCAGGGGGATGGGCGGGCCGGATACGAATCCCAACGTGTTGATTCCCCTTCGGACGAACGATGCTCATGAGGTTGAACAAATCGGGTCAGTTGGTGCTGGCCGCCGCGGCATGTCTCCTGACGGCGGGGCTGCTCACTGCCTGCAATCAGCTCACCGGCACCCTCACTGTGGACTTTGTTTACGTCACCAGTGCCAAGGCCGCCGGTCCCAACAACTATGGCGAAGTGGACGTATTCGAAATTGACTCGGAATCGGGCAAAATGCGCCAGATTCCCACTTCCCCGTTCCCTTCCGGCGGGCGGAACCCGGTGGCCGAAGCAGTCTCACCCGATCAGACCAATCTTTACGTGGTCAACGAGGACGACAACACCATCGTTCAATTCGTCATCGGCAATGACGGCAAGCTGTATCCACAGAACACGGTGAACACTCCCGGTGTGTTCCCTCTAACGATAGCGGTGGGCGGCAAAACGCTGTTCGTCGCCGACACCTACCAGCCATTGCCCACCTGCTCGCCGTCTGCGCCATGCGCGGGTTCCATCGCCGCCTACCCCATTAACAGCGACGATTCGCTGGGAACAGCGTTCACCAACAACTCCATCAGCGCTCAGTTTTGGCCCTTATCGTTGCCATCCAGCCCCACGGACGTTGTGACACCGACTGCGGTTGCCGCGACCCCTGGTGGATCGAGCGTGTTCGTCGCGGCGTATGACTCCACTTCGAATGCGGGCTATGTCTTTGGCTTTGCTGTGGGCAGCCATTCCTTGACGCCGATGAACGCAGGGGTTCCATTTCCCGCTGGCATTCATCCGGCAGCCGCCGCCACCGATCCCAAAGGAAGCTATCTCTACGTGGCGGATTCGGGCGCTAACGATGTTATCGGTTACTCCATTGGCTCGGATAGTTTGACGCCGATCGGCGGGAGTCCGTTCGCGTCCGGGAACAAGCCCGATGGCATTGTGATCGACGCGACGGGCAAGTACGCCTATGTTGCCAACGCGCAAGATTCCAGCATTTTCGGTTTTTCCATTGCCAATGGGAAACTGAAACGCATTGCCAGTTACGCGGTGGGCACGCAACCAGTGGCCGTCGGAATCGATCCGGCAATGAACCAGTTTCTGTATACAGCCAATTTTCTCGGTAACACCGTAACCGGATTCCAGATCAACGCCGCCGACGGAACGCTGCTGGACTCGCAGTTTTCGCCGTACACGGCCAACGCCAACCCAACCGCCGTGGCGGCCGTTCCGCACGGCGCGGTGGCCAGTCAGTAGTGCAAAAGGCGCGTCGGAAAACCGGCTTGCACGGGGCGCGCGCGTCGCATCGGCATATGGGCGGCAGCCCTGCGGTAACACCCATGAGGGCTTTACAATCCTTATGGATAACCAGAAACGCAATCATCGGGCTTTCCGCATCTGTGGCCCACGACGAAGGAAACGCATGAAGTTGAGCAAACCGAGCCAGCTAGTCCTGGTTTCCACCATCGGCCTTCTTGTGGCCTCTGTCTTCACCGCCTGTCAATTGGTGACAGTCGATTACCTGTACGTGGCCGGCAAAGGCGGCTCAGCATCGTGCCAGAGCGGGCAGGTCGATGGATTTGCGGTCGACTCGGAGTCCGGCGCGCTGCGCACTGGTCCGCCGTCTGCATGTTTGACTGGCAAATCCCCGGTTGCCATGGCGGTGAGCCCGGATTTCGCCAACCTCTACGTGGCCACCTCCGATAACAACACGGTGGAGCATTTCACCCTGGCATCCAACGGCGAATTGACCAAAAAGGACTCCATCACGCTCCCCGGTCCTCCGGTTTCCCTGGCCGTCAACCAGGCCAACAATCACCTCTACGTTGCCTACGGCTCGACCACGGCCAATCTGGCCGAGTATTCGCTCTCCTCGGGATCCATCGGCTCCGAGGTGGCTAGGGAAGCACTCACGGTTCCGGGATTTGATACCGACACGGTTGTCCCCACGGGTGTTGCTGTCCTGCCTAACAATGCAGCTGTCTACGTGACCGCATACGACCAATCCGCATATAACCCCGGCGGCACCGTAACGAGCAGCGCGAGCCCCGGATGGGTCTTTGGATTCGCCGTGGCCAGCAGCGGCGGTTCACTGACGCCGTCGGCCGCAAGCCCCTATCAGACTGGGGTGAAGCCTTCGGCTCTGGCTGCCGATCCCACCAGCCGCTTCGTCTACGTGACGGATTATGCGTCGAATCAACTCATCGCCTATGACGTGAGTTCGGGTAGCATCCTCAATTTCCTCATCAGCGGCCCGTTCAAGACCAGCAGCGAGCCTTCGGCCGTCATCGTCGACCCGCGCGCCAAGTACGTCTACGTATCCAACTTGCTGGCCTCTTCCGTATCCGCGTACGCCATCAATCTGGCTACCGGCGTCCCAAGCGCGGTGGTCAACGTGACCGGATCCCAGATCAACGCCACAGATTCGGAGCCGGTCGCGATCGCGGTCGACCCTGCGCTCGGTCGTTTTGTGTACACAGCGAATTTCTTGGGCAATTCGATCTCCGGGTTCCAATTGAATCCCGATACCGGCTCCCTCAAACCCAGCCAGGCTACGCCGTATCCGGCCCAATCCCATCCGGCTGCGCTGGTGATTGTGCCGCATGGCAACCACTCTCTGGAGTCCACCAGCCCCTAGATAGCCAGGAACGTGCTCCGGCATAAGCCCAGTCGCCGCGGCTGGGCTTTCGCATTTCAGACTGTGAAATCGCGTCGATTTTCCCCGCTCGCGTTTACGAAATCCTACGGGAACTTCCCGCACCTCTCAGGAATTCTTAAGGTCTGGCGTCGTATGCTCAGGTGTCATGAGCGGACACTCAATAAAGCATGTGCCGGCGCCTCAAAACCGCGCGCTCATCGCCGCGGCCGTGCTCGGAATCGGGCTGCTTCTCTGCCATCCGGCAGCACGCGCGCAAACGGCTGCGCAGCCTGCCGACGCGCCAGTGGTAATTTCCTTCGGCGAGGCCATCAAGCGGGCGCAGGCAAACGAGCCTGCATTCGCGGCCGCTCGGGCCGCCAGCCAGTCCGCTGCCCTCGACCGCTCCATCGCCCGCGCCGGGCTGCTGCCCAGTGCCCGCCTTTACAGCCAGGACATCTACACCCAACCGAATGGAATCTACTCCGAGGGCGATGCCGGTCAACCGAGCGCACCGTTGCCCAAATTCGTCGCCAACGACTCAAGACCTCGGGAGTACATGGCCCAGGGCATCGCAGAGGAATCGCTCAGCGTAGCGGGATTAGCTGCTGTACGCCGGGCTGACGCCGCGGCCGCCATGGCGCATGCGGAACTGGAGATATCGCGGCGCGGATTGGTGGCAACGGTGACGGCCCTCTTTTTCGGCTCGCTGGCGGCGGACCACAAGGCCGGGATCGCGCAGCGAGCTTATCAGGAAGCGAAAAACATCACCACCATCGCCCAGGATCGGGAGAAGGTGGGCGAGGCAGCTCACGCCGACGTCATCAAAGCGCAACTCACTGAGCAGGGGCAATGGCGCTCGCTCCAAGATGCGGATCTGGCCGCGCAAACCGCGCGGTTGGACCTCGGTGTGTTGTTGTTTCCCGACCCGCGAACACAGTTCACGCTGCAGGAGCAAACTACGCCTGCGCTGGCCTCCTTCGCAGAGGTGGAAGCGGCGGCGGCCCGATACAGTCCCGAGATGAAGAGTGCCCTGGCGAATCTCGAAGCGAGCAATGCCGACGTGCTGGGAGCGCGTGCGGCGCTCATGCCCTCGCTTGGGCTCAACGTAATTTACGGCATCGACGCGAATCAATTTGCCGTGAATGGTCCCCTGACCCCCGACGGTGTGAAGGCGCGTAACCTGGGCTATTCGACGAGCGTCACTTTGAATCTTCCCGTCTGGGACTGGCTATCGACCGAGCACAAGGTAAAGCAGAGCGAGATTCACCGGGATGCTGCGCGAGTGGCTCTAACCAACACGCAACGGCAAATGATCGCTGAACTTCAGACCGACTATGCGACCGCTCAAACGGCTAAGGAGGAACTGGAGTCGCTGGACTTGAGCGTGGCCGATGCGGCCGAGAGCTTGCGCTTGACCGAGTTGCGCTACCAGAACGGCGAGGCATTGGTGCTCGAAGTGGCGGACGCGCAAAGCACCTATGTGACCGCCGAGAACGCGCGCGAAGACGGCTATGTCCGTTACCAGAATGCTCTGGCCGCGCTGCAAACTCTGACCGGGACAATGTGAGCCGATGAAGGAGACTTGTGAGATGGGTGAACGAAGCCCCAAGGCTGGACACCAGAAGAGGAACACCGGAATTCCGCCAGGTTCCATCAGATGCTTCACAGTGGTAGCCGTTGCGTGCCTGGTCCTCCTCGTCGCTGGATGCAAGAAGGAAGCGCCGCCGGAAGCCGTGGTCGCTGTGCAGGCGGAACATCCCGAGCAGGGCGCAATCTCTGAACATGTTACGGCCGACGCAATTCTTGCCCCCCAGGCGCAATCGGCAATCACACCCAAAATCACTGCGCCCATACGCAAGTTCTATGTGCAGCGCGGAGCGCACGTGAAAGCCGGCCAATTGCTGGCGACGCTCGAAAATGCAGACCTGATCGCCGCGGACATGGACAGCAAGGGCTCCTACGAAGCCGCGCAGGCCGCATTCGAAACCGCCACCAAGGCCCAGGTCCCCCAGGAGGAGCAGAAAGCCGAATTCGATCTGGCCCAGGCAGAAGCGAACCTCGCGCTCAATCAAAGCATCGTGAATGCACGCAAGCAGCTCCTGGCCCAGGGCGCCATCCCGGCCCGCGATCTGGACACCGCTCAGGCCGCATTGATCCAGGCCCAGGCCGCTTACGATACTGCCGCCAGTCAGGCCGTATCGATGAAGAAAGTGACGCACGCTGCGGAGCTCAAAACGGCTCAGGGCCAGTTAACCTCGGCGGAGGGCAAGTACAAAGGCGCAGCAGCCATGGTCGGCTACTCTGAGGTCCGCAGTCCCATCGACGGCGTAGTCACGGACCGTCCCCTCTACGACGGTGAAACCGCATCGGCCGGAACGCCGCTCATTACCGTAATGGACACTGCGGTTTTGATTGCCAAAACTCACCTTGCGCAAAGCCTCGTGGAACGGCTCAAGGTCGGCGACAACGCCACCGTCACCGTGCCCGGCATCAATGATCCCGTCCCCGCGAAGATCTCGATGATCAGCCCGGCGCTCGACCCCGGCTCCACCACCGTCGAAGTCTGGCTCAAAATCAACAACAAGTCCGGCGCGTTGAAGGTCGGCACGCCGGTCAAGGTCACCGTCACCGGCCGCACCGTTGCCAACGCGTTGAAGATTCCCGCCTCGGCCGTGCTCACGGCTCAGGACGGCAGCAAGACCGTCATGGTCATCGGTTCGGACGGCGCGGCGCACTCCCGGCCGGTCAAGCTGGGCATAGAGGATGGCGACGACGTGCAGGTGCTCAGCGGGATTACCACAGCCGACAACGTCATCACCGTCGGATCCTACGGACTCGATGAAGGAACAAAGGTCAAAATCGGTCCGGCCGGAGACGAAGACAAGGGCGGCGACGCCGATGACAAGAAGCCCGCTGCTGGAGGCAGGGACGAATGAGCCAGCTCGCGTCCGTCCCGTCCGCGGAGGAGCAGCGTTTCTGGCTCGCCCGCTCCACGCGTACCATCTTCTTCTTCGTCATCGTGCTCACCATCGCCGGTATTTACATGGCTACCAAGGTGCCCATCTCCGTTTTTCCCGAAACAAGTTTCCCCCGCGTTGTCATCGGCGTGGACAACGGCGTAACTCCCATCGAGCAGATGGAGGTCAGCGTCACCAAGCCGATTGAGGACGGCGTTAATTCCGTTCCGGGGCTCACCAGCGTTCGCTCCACCACCAGCCGCGGCTCGGCGGAGATCGACCTCTTCTTCAACTGGAACGTGAACATGGTGACCACGCTGCAACTGGTGGACGCAGCGCTCAGCAGGGTGGCGCTCCCGCCCACCGCCGCCATCACCACTAACCGCCTCACCTTCGCCACGTTCCCCATCCTCGGCTACAGTCTTACCTCAAAAACCCTTTCCGGCACGCAGCTTTGGGAACTCGCGAACTATGATCTGAAACCGCCGTTGAACCGCGTGTACGGTGTGAGCACCGTGACCGTGCAGGGAGGCGGAATACCGGAGTACCACGTCATCCCTAACCTGGCCCAGCTTCAGAACGCGGGCGTAACCATCCCCGACTTGGTCAACGCTATCCAGTCCTCCAATATCGTCCAGTCGCCCGGACTGTACGAGGCCAATCATCAGCTCATCCTTGCCCTGGTTGGCGCGCAGGTGCACGATGCCGACGAGCTGCGGCGGCTGGTCGTCAAAACCACCGCTGCCGGCGCACCGGTCCACCTGGCCGACGTGGCCACCGTGGAAGCCTCCACGGAACCCATGTTCACCATCGTTACCGCCAACGGCGAGAACGCCGTGCTTCTGAACATCGCGCGCCAGCCGTCTTCAAACACCGTGGCCGTGGTGGACGCAGCCAATGCGGAGATGAAGCAGCTCAAAAGCAAGCTGCCGGCGGGCGTCAATGTGAGCGTGTTCTACGACCAGTCGCAACTCGTCCGCGATAGCATCTCCAGCGTGCGCGACGCCATCGCCATCGGGCTCGTCCTCGCCTGCATCGTGATGTTCCTCTTCCTGCGCGATTGGTCTTCCGCTTTGATCGCCGGCCTGGTCATTCCCGTCACAGTGGCTGTCGCCGTTCTCGTGCTGTCATTCATCGGCGAAAGCTTCAACCTGATGACGCTGGGCGGCCTCGCCGCTGCCGTTGGACTTGTCATCGACGACGCCATCGTCGTGGTAGAGAACGTGGTGATGCACCGCGATGCCGGAGAAACCCGCACCGAAGCCGTTCGCAAGGCTCTGGCCGAAATCACCAAGCCGCTGGTTGGGTCCACCATCACTCCCGTCGTCGTCTTCCTGCCCCTCATCGCCACCACTGGCCTCACTGGAGCCTTCTTCCGCGCCCTGGCCGTCACCATGACCGCGGCGCTGCTCACTTCCCTTCTGCTTGCCCTCACCTGGACCCCCGGCCTCAGTATGGTGCTACTGCGCAGCCGGAACCATGACAAAGACCATCACGCTGGCCGTTTTATGCAATGGATTCTCGATCGCCATCGCCGCATCTTAGGCTGGGGGCTGGCCAAGCCCTTATGGGTTGGAGCGATCGCGGTTGTTCTCATAGCGGGTACCTGGTTCGGATACAAGGCCCTCCCCTCGAACCTACTCCCCGATATGGACGAGGGCGGTTTCATCCTCGACTACATCATGCCGGCGGGAAGCTCGCTGAGCGAAACCAACCGCGTGCTGGAACACGTCACGCGCATTCTCCATTCCATTCCGGAGGTCGAGAACACCTCCCGCCGCACGGGGCTGCAACTCGGCCTTGCTGCCGTAACTGAAGCCAACACCGGAGACTTCACCGTCCGCCTGAAATCCAGCCGCCACCGCTCCGTGTGGGAAGTAATGGACGACGTGCGGCAGCGGATCAAGTCCACTGAGCCCGAGCTCGACATCGAGCTCTCGCAGATTCTCCAGGACAACATCAACGACCTGTCCAACGCCCCTGAGCCCATCCAGATCAAGCTTTACTCCGAAGACCCTGCACTGCTCAGCAAGCTTGGGCCGGAGGTCGGCGACGCCATCGGCAAAATCGAGGGCGTAACCGACGTGGAGAATGGCATCGACAACACCATCAGCGGCCCGGCCACCAACTTCCAGGTCGATCCCGTCGTCGCGGCGCGCCTCGGCTTTACGCCCCAGGAAGTCTCCGAGGACGCGACTGCCATCCTTGACGGCATTGAAACCAACAACCCGATGATTGCCAACGGTCGCGCGTACGCCATCCGCGTGCGCCTCGGCGACGAGCATCGTGCATCCCTTGAGGCGATTCGAACAACCGTGTTCAACAGTGCCTCCGGGCACACCGCCAGTCTGGGATCGATGGCCGAAATCCAGCAGCTTCCCCCGCAGAATGAGATCCTCCGCGAAAACCTTCAGCGCATGATCACCGTCACTGGCGACCTGGAAGGATCCAACCTCGGCGGCACCATGGCCAAAGTCCGCCAGGCGGTTGCCGCCCTGCACCTGCCCCCATCCGTCCGCGTGGACTACGGCGGAACCTACCAGGAGCAGCAGAAGTCGTTTCACGACCTGCTCATCGTCCTCGTGCTCGCCCTGGCTCTTGTCTTCGGCGTGCTGGTCACGGAGTTCCACAACTTCCCGGCGGCCTCCGCCATCCTCACATCCTCGGTGCTATCCATCTCCGGCGTGATCCTGGCGCTCCTGGTCACGGGAACCACGTTCAACGTGGCCTCTTTCATGGGCCTCATCATGGTGGTCGGCATCGTGGCCAAGAACGGCATCCTCCTGCTCGACGCCGATGAGCGGTACCGGGCGGAAGGCGCTGCCGCTTCCGACGCCATGCTGCACGCTGCGCAGCGCCGGCTGCGGCCCATCATGATGACCGCCATCGCAGCTATCTGCGGCATGCTGCCGCTGGCGTTCGCGCTCGGCGCGGGCTCACAGATGCTTCAACCCTTGGCCATCGCGGTCATCGGCGGCCTGACCGTCTCCATGTTCCTCAGCCTGGTGGTGACGCCGCTGGTGTACTACTGGCTCACGAGTGGCGGCGACGAGCAGCCGGCGTAGCCGGCGGCCGACGGCGCTTACGCGTGAAATAAAAAACGGCGATGTGCTGTGGATTCAGGTGATTACGTGCTAAAACTGCACACAATTGCGCAACCTTCCCGATGGGGGGAGGGGGGTGGGGGGTATTATTTTTCTGAGCAACAGATGGCTCAGCAAAGATTACTGACTGGGAACCTTTGCGAACGGAGATTCGCCTGGGCTTTTGCGGCCGGGATGTGGCGGCGGCGGTGCTCATGCGGGTTCCCCTCTTGCCAAAACTCGAATGCCCGCCGGTGGGCGGGCATACTTTGACTCACGGTTAGACTCTAACCCGGATTTCCTGGCGGTGGATGTGATGGCGGATACGGTTGGGCAGCAGAGCTGGCGGGGTTAGCGGTGCCGGAAGTGGCGGGAGAGCCTGCGAGGTTACCTTTGGTGGGGAGGGGGTCGCCTCAGAATGGCGTTTGGCTGGGATGAGGTGCCGGGATGCGGGACAGTAGCGGTATTTGCGGAGCGAGCGGAGTCGGCGTGGTTACCTTTGGGCTGGGGGGGGGCTTGCCTCGCCTTGGTGGTTCCCCCTTGACTTAAAAAGCCGCGTCAAAGTTGGGGCATCCAAGCTTAAGAGCAGATTCCCGGAAGGAAAGACAGAAAGAAAAACAAACTGAGTGGCTGACCGGGCAGCCGCGATCCCACCCTAACCGCAAAGGGCGCGGTTAGGATGGGGCACCCACAGTGGTGGTTGGACAAAGGCAAGAGCAAGGGCAAAAGCAAGCACGACGAGCGGCTCAACGTGTCTATTATCCCAGTGGCAGCCGCACCGTTACTCGCGCGCCACCGTCGGTGCAATTCTCGATGGCAATGTCTCCGCCGGCGCGATCCAATATTCCCTTCACGATTGCCAGGCCCAGTCCGGAACCGCCGGTGGCGCGCGCACGCGAGGGATCGCCGCGATAGAAGCGTTCGAAGACATGCGGCAGCACATCGGCTGGAATGCCATTGCCGCGATCGCGCACCGTAAGCCACGCTTTGCCGTCTCGCGCCGCCACATCCACTTCCACCAGGGCGCCCGCGGGGCTGTGCTCGACCGCATTCAGCAGGAGATTGGAGACGACGATGAAGCAATCCTCCGGCGCAACCGGGAGCATGACCGCTGAAGAAGCCCTGACCTGAATCGAAACCTGGCGCAGCCCCGCGATCGACTGCAGGTGGTCGCGAACCTGGCCGGCACCTGACGCAAGGTCGCATACGGCGGGCTCGGCCGCGGCGTCCGCGCTTTCTACCCGCGCCAGCGTGAGCATTTGGCCCACCAGCGCCTCCAGCCGCTCGGAGTCGGCCAGGCTGCGGTCCAGGCCCTCCTGGTATTCCGCTACCGTGCGCGGCTTTAGCGCCAACAATTGCAGCGACGACTTGATTACGGCAACGGCGGTCTTGAGCTCGTGGGCGGCATCGGAGACGAACACCCGCTGCTGCAGGAAGGCTTTCTCGAGGCGCGCCAGCACGTTTTCCATGGCCGCGGTTAATGGCGCCAACTCCGGCGTAGAACGCGCCGATTCAGGCGGCGAGAACTCCCAGGAATCTGCCGAAACCTGTGCGGCCAGGCCAGCCAGCTCGCGCATGGGCGCCAGTCCGCGACGCAACAACCACGCGATGAGCGGGCCGGTGACCAGCAGCAGCAGCAGGCTGCCGAGGGCATAGAATTTGACCGCGCCGTGAATCACATGCCAGACCGGCCCCGTCGGGGCGCCGTAGTAGACGACGACGTTGTGCAGCGTGCCTCCGCCCTTGGCGTCGGGATCGACAAGGCGGGTTCCGCGGAGCTCGAAAACCGCGTATCCTCTGTGGTTCAGCTCGGAGCGAAGAAAGCCGTCGCGGCCTTTCTTTCCTGTCTCAATCACCGAGTTGTCCCAGTTGTCAGAGCGGCCCAGCACGCGGCCGTCTCCATCGAGCGCTTCCCAAACATCCTGCGGGGGAAAATGCAGATCCTGCCGGCTCATGATGAGCGTGTCCGCGGCATCTTCCGAGTCCTGGACGGCGCCCATCACCGAGTCGGCGCGCCCATGGACCATGGTGTGGAAGGCGTTGAACTGCACATGCCGCTCGTAGCCGAACGCGAGAAACACGATGAGCAGCGCGAAGAGCGTCTCCACGGCGATGACGGCAACGATGAGTCGAAAGGCGATGGACCGCCGGTTCCAGAAGCTGTTCATGGGGCCGCCTCTGCGTGGAGCGAAAGCCGGTAGCCGCGCCCGCGCACGGTTTCAATGACGGCGCCCGCGCCCGGCTGCGAGGCTTGCAGCCGTTTGCGCAGGTTGGAGACGTGCGCCTCAATCACGTTGGAGTGGTGCTCCCAGTTGTAGTCGTAGAGGTGCTCCAGCAGCTCGCGCTGGCTGACCACTTTGCGTGGATTGTGGATGAGGTATTCGAGAATGCGGTATTCGGTGGGCGACAGGTCCACCAATGCTCCCGCGCGATGCACGGTCTGTTCAAGGGTGTTGAGCTCCACATCGCCCGCGCGCAGTGTGGGATGCGGCGTGCCCTTGCCGCGGCGGATAAGGGCCTTGGCGCGCGCAATGAGCTCGCCGAGGTCGAAGGGCTTGGAGAGGTAGTCGTCGGCCCCGCTGTTGAGGAGCTGGATGATGGCGGCTTTGCCATCCTTTGCCGTGAGGATGAGAACCGGGGTGGGATCGTGCCTGGCGCGCAGGCGTTTGAGCAGGCTCAGGCCGTCCAGTTTGGGCAGCATCAGGTCAAGCAGGATAAGGTCGTAACAGCCGGCGGAGGCCAGCATGTCGCCCTCCAGGCCGTCGGCAGCCCAGTCCACCGCAAGGCCTGGACCGTCGCGCAGTGCGGCTACCAGGTTCTCCGCAAGCCGCACTTCGTCCTCAACCAGTAAGACACGCATGGCACTTGCCCCTACTACATTATCGTTGTGGGAACATTAAATAGGACTGAAGGCCGGGAGCGCGAGGAGTTGACCATGCAGATTGAATTGGCTTTTGGCAAATCGGGGCTCATGATCGATTTGCCCGAGGGGCCGGAGTGGCAGGTTCTGGAGCCGCGCACGGCTTCCCCGCTGGCTGACGTGGACGCGGCCCTGGCCGACGCGCTGGACCACCCGATCGGGACGGCTCCGCTGGCAGCGCTGGCGCGCGGAAAGCGAACCGCGGCCATTTCCGTTTGCGACATTACCCGGCCTGCTCCCAATGCCACCACGCTGCCGCCGATGCTGGATCGGCTGCATGCCGGCGGCATTCCGCGGGAGGGCGTAACCATACTGATCGCTACCGGATTGCATCGGCCCGCGACCCCGGCGGAGATTGAGGCGATTGTCGGGCAGCGGATTGCCGCCGAATATCGCGTGATCAACCACTTTGCGCGGGATCTTGAGTCTCATGCGGCTTTGGGGCAGACGCGGCGGGGCACGCCGGTATTTATTCAAAAGGAATTCATTGCAGCCGACCTGCACATTACGCTCGGCTTCATCGAGCAGCACCTGATGGCCGGTTTTTCCGGCGGGCGAAAGCTGATCGCGCCCGGGCTCGCCGCGCAGGAAACCATCAAGGTGCTTCATTCGCCCGCGTTCATGCGCGAACCAGCGGCAATCGAAGGATCCATTGAAGCCAATCCGCTGCACGCCGAGCTCATCGAGATTGCCCGCATGGCGCGGCACGACTTCATGCTGGACGTGGTGCTGACTCCGGCGCGCGAGATTGCGGGCGTGTTTGCCGGCGCCGGCGAGGATGCTCATGCAGCGGGAGTCAGGTTCGTTCGCGATGCGATGATGGAACGCCTGGAGCAGCCCGCCGACGCGGTGCTGACTACTGCCGCCGGCTATCCGCTGGACCTGACTTTCTACCAGATGGTGAAAGGCGTCACGGCGGCGCAGCACCTGGTGAAGCCAGGCGGGCGAATTTTGGTGATGGCCGAGTGCGCGGAAGGCGTTGGAGCAAATGAATTCGCGGCGCGCTTAAGGTGTGTCGCCAGCCTTGAAGGCTGCCTGGACGAGATGGCGCGCACGCCGGTGGAGGTGGACCAGTGGCAGCTGGAAAAGCTGGCGCTCGCCGGACGACGGTGCGAACTGCTGTTCTATACGCCGGGCGTGCCGCCGGAGGCCGCCGGCGCGCTGGCCAGCCGGATGTTTTCGAGCCCGGATGCGGCGGTGCGGGCGCTGCTGGATGGCTTGAAACCTGGAGCGCGCGTGCTGGTGATTCCCGAAGGGCCTTATGTGTTTGCGAAGGTGGCGGAGATAGCGGCGTAGCGGAACGGGCGAAGAATTGTTTTTACGATTCCGGGAGAATCCTCCGCTTGCCGGAGCTGTCTATGTCGGGCCGGGAAACCGCGGTCTCCCAGCCCGACGGGGCTATATATATACATACTCGAACCTCGGATCAGGCCAGGGAATTGAACGTGGTGGCGAGATAAGTAAACGCGGAAGAAATGTCGCTGGCAACGCTCTGCATGCCGGCCACGGCGCCGCAGGATATGAGAGCGGCCACCAGGGCGTACTCAATCAGGTCCTGGCCTTCCGTGGCGAGGAGACCGTGCCTTAACCGGAAAAACAACGAGTGGAGAAAGGTAGCCATATGGGATTGCCTCCATTCGATCGGCTGTATGAATGCTTCGCGGACTTGAAGCACAGGCGCCATTGAAGGAAGCTAGTGCGGTTCCGCGTCCGGAGCCCCTCAAATCGCGGGCCCGAATATGCAATGTATTGTGGGCGGAGGCAGCAGGAATGGGAATGGCACTTTACGGGGGATGAAGCCGGCGTGGGTAACGCCAGCGTGGGTTACTAGCGGGGAGGGCTGGTTTGAGCGGTTGTGGCGCCCCATCCCTTCCGCAATAACCGCGGAAAGGATGGGGCACTCAAGCTAAATCGTGGAGATTACTCGTCCGCCTTGATCCTCATGCCATAGAAGGACTTGTGGACGAAGAAGACCGACACCAGGAAGAACGCGACGGCCAGAATGTGGGTGAGCATTGGATTGTTCGCAGTGAGCGTAACAGCAAGCTCGACTGCAAGCAGGCCGAACAAGGTGGTGAACTTGATTACCGGGTTCAATGCCACCGACGAGGTATCTTTGAACGGATCGCCGACGGTATCTCCGATCACGGTTGCATCGTGCAGAGGCGTCCCTTTCTGTTTCAGATCGACCTCTACGACTTTCTTGGCGTTGTCCCAGGCGCCGCCGGCATTGGCCATGAAGATGGCCTGGTAGAGGCCGAAGACGGCAATCGAGATCAGATAGCCGATGAAGAAGAACGGCTCAACGAACGCGAAGGCAAGCGTAGCGAAGAAGACGGCAAGAAAGATGTTGAACATGCCCTTCTGCGCGTACTTGGTGCAGATTTCAACCACCTTCTTGCTGTCCGAGACCGATGCGCTCTCCGAGCCATCCAGTTTGATGTGCCTTTTGATGAACTCGACCGCGCGGTATGCGCCGGTGGTGACGGCCTGGGTGGAAGCGCCGGTGAACCAGTAGATCATGGCCCCGCCGGTGATCAACCCGAGCAGGAAGGGCGCGTGCAGCAGAGAGAGGCTCTTGACCGCCTCCACATCTTTCAGTCCGTGGGTCAGAGCCATAATGATGGAGAAGATCATGGTGGTTGCGCCGACCACGGCGGTGCCGATCAGCACCGGCTTTGCCGAAGCCTTGAAGGTGTTGCCGGCTCCATCGTTGGCTTCCAGCAGGTACTTTGCGCGTTCGAACTTCACGTCGAACTTGTAGTCCTTCTTCAGCTCAGCTTCGATGCCGGGAATAGTCTCGATCAGCGACAACTCGTAGATGGATTGCGCATTGTCGGTGACCGGCCCGTAGGAATCCACGGCAATGGTCACCGGACCCATGCCCAGGAATCCGAAGGCGACCAGGCCAAACGCGAAGACGGCCGGGGCCAGCATCAGGTCTAACATGGACTGCCCCAGGCTGAAGTAATAGCCCAGGCTCATGAGCGCGACCATGCTCAGTCCCAGCCAGTAGGCTGACATATTTCCAGCCACGAATCCCGACAGGATTCCCAGGGAAGCTCCGCCTTCCTTCGCCGAAGTGACGACTTCCTGCACGTGGGCCGACTTGGTGGAAGTGAAGACCTTGACCAATTCCGGAATGAGAGCGCCAGCCAGGGTTCCGCACGAGATGATGGACGCCAGCTTCCACCAGAGCGTTCCGTCACCGAGAGTGGGGATCATCGCCCAGGAGACGACGAAGGTGAGGCCGATGGAGATGATGGAGGTGAGCCAAACCAGCGAGGTTAATGGCGTCTCAAAATCCATTTCGTCGGCGTTGCCGTACTTGGCCTTGGCGATGGCGCCATTGATGAAGTACGCGCCAGAGCTCGAAACCAGCATGGCCACGCGCATGACGAAGATCCAAACCAGCAGTTGCACTTGCGTGGTGGCACTGGGGACCGCCAGCAGAATGAAGGTAATCAAGGCCACGCCGGTGACGCCGTAGGTTTCAAAGCCGTCGGCCGAGGGGCCAACGGAGTCGCCCGCATTGTCGCCCGTGCAGTCGGCGATGACGCCGGGGTTGCGGGCATCGTCTTCCTTGATTTTGAATACGATCTTCATCAGGTCGGAGCCGATGTCGGCGATCTTGGTGAAGATGCCGCCGGCAATACGCAGGGCCGCGGCGCCCAGGCTTTCGCCAATCGCGAAGCCAATGAAGCAGGGGCCTGCGTAATCGCGCGGAATGAACAGAAGGATACACAACATGATCAGCAGCTCGACCGAGATCAGTGCCATGCCGATGCTCATGCCGGACTTCAACGGAATCGCAAAGCATGAATACGGTTTGCCGCGCAATCCCGCGAACGCCGTCCGCGAGTTGGCAAAGGTGTTGACGCGAATTCCGAACCACGCCACTCCATAGCTGCCGGCGATGCCGACCAGCGAAAACAACAAAATGATGGGCAGCGTAACCCAGATGGGTTTGTTCGGCACCGGGGCCAGCCAGCCGAAGTACATCGAGATAATGACCGCGATAAAGACCCAGAGCAGAAGAATGAACTTGCCCTGCGTTATCAGATACGTTTTGCAGGTCTCATAGATCAGCTCGGACATATCGCGCATCGACTTATGAACCGGCAGGTTCTTCAACTGCACATAAATCGCCAGGCCGAACAGCAAGCCGCCGATGCAGAAGAGCAACCCGATCATCAGAAGGGCATGTCCGTTCATGCCTAGGAAATTCACGGTCGACAAATCCGGTAGCACCAGGTTGGCTTCGCCTCCGGCATGTTCCGGCTGGGCGGAAGCCACTGTTGGCAACAACAAGGCGAGGACGGCCGCCGCGGTCTTGTATTGCCGCGTGAGAAGCGTTCCGGCGCTTCTGCCGATGGCGGCGGAGATTCGCGCCGCGCCAATTGAGCCGATCGCCTGGCGCGCAAAGAGCCAGGACCCAATCCACGATAGAACGGTTACACCCAAACAAAAGAACAGCCAATCCTGTACAGTCACAATTCCTCCTGATGAAGGTTTAAAGCCGTGTGCAGCTTAGACAAATAACGCGTAGCGCGGCCTGGAAAGGCCGGTTGGAAGTCACGGGGAAATGTAACATCCATAACCGCCTCTGTCGAGTGACTGCCATCACGGTGACACGGGCAAAACGGGACAGCGCGAACTGACCGCTCGCGAGGGTCCAGAATGGGACAAAGAGACGAAGACAGCCGGAGCACGGTTCGGATCTAATTCCCCTCCGGCACGGGCTTTGACGCCAGCTTTTCCGCCACGCTCTTGGCCTGGGTGAACAGGAGCAGATAATCCGGGCCACCGGCTTTCGAGTCCGTTCCGCTCATGTTGAATCCGCCGAATGGGTGCGCGCCCACCATGGCGCCGGTGCACTTGCGGTTGAAATACAAGTTGCCGACATGAAACTCTCGCCGGGCAAGCTCCAGCCGGCCGCGGTCGCCGGTGTAGAGCGCGCCGGTCAGGCCATATTCGGTGTTGTTGGCGACGGCGAGGCCCTCCTCAAACGAGCTGACCTTGATGACCGCCAGCACCGGGCCGAAAATCTCTTCCTGGGCGATGGTGGCGTTGGGCGCAACGTCGGCGATCACCGTGGGCTGGATGAAAAAGCCGCCATCGGCATTCTCGACAGCCTTGCCGCCGGCGACCAGACGGCCTTCGCGTTTGCCGGTCTCGATGTAGCCGAGAATCGATTCGTAGGAACCCTGGTTGACCACCGGGCCCATTGCCGGGTTGTGCACCGGATCGCCGACGGTGAGCTGGGCGACGCGCTCGCGCACGCGGTCCACAAACATGTCGTAGATCGGCGCTTCCACGATGACGCGGGAGCAGGCCGAGCACTTCTGGCCGCTGTAGCCGAAGGCGGACGCGACCGTCCCATCGACCGCGGCATCGAGATCGGCGTCGGCGCAGACGAGAATGGAGTCTTTGCCGCCCATTTCGAGAATGGTCCGCTTGATCCAGATCTGGCCTGGCTTTGCCTTTGCGGCGCGCTCGTGGATTTCGAGGCCGACGGCCTTGGAGCCGGTGAAGGCAATGAATCGCGTTCTGGGATGCTCCACGATGGCGTTGCCAAATGTAGCGCCGGAGCCGGGGCAGAAGTTGACTACGCCCCCGGGGAGGCCCGCCTCTTCTAACACCTCAACAAATTTCGCAGCAATCGTAGGCGAATCGGACGACGGCTTCAGAATCACGGTGTTGCCGGTGACGATCGACGCCACGGTCATGCCGGCCATGATGGCGAAGGGGAAATTCCACGGCGGAATGACCGCGCCCACACCGAGTGGGATGTAAAGGAGTTGGTCGCGCTCGCCGGGAAGCTGGATGGGGGTGGTGGCGGCGGCCAGGCGCAGCGCCTCGCGCGCATAGAACTCGAGGAAGTCGATGGTTTCGCCCACGTCGGCGTCGGACTCGGCCCAGTTTTTGCCGACTTCATACGTGAGCCAGGCGCAGAACTCGAATTTGCGCCGGCGGATGATGTCGGCGGCGCCAAGCAGCAGCGAAACGCGCTCCTCGACTGTGGTGCGGGACCAGATTTCGTATGCGGATAGGGCGGCCTTCATGGCCTGCTCGGCGTGCTCCGCTCCGGCTTTCTGGTGGATGCCTACGACCTGCCTGGGTCGGGCCGGGTTGATGGAGCGGATCTTGCCGTCGGTGCGGAAGCGTTCACCGCCGATTATCAGGTCGTATTCGCGGCCGAGCTGACCAGCAACATGGTCAAGGGCGGCTTGCATGGCGCGGTGGTTTTCCGGCGCCTTGAAATTGACAAACGGCTCATTGCGGAAAGCGCCCTCGGGCGAGCGCGGCTGGATAGAAGTCGATAGCGCGACGGTAGCCATAGCTCTTCGATTGTAGCCCTTTGAGGCCGGTTGCTGAACCCTCGCCGGGGCGTCCGATTCAGCATTCGGATCGGCCCTGAGGGGGCGCTTCGCGGAGCCCCATTTCGGCCTGAACGCAACTATCCAATGGTGGGGGGGTCTAGACCACTGACCTTGCCTCCGCCTCCTACCGGAGTTTGAGCGACGCGGCAACGCGAGGCTGGCTGAAAGGAACGACAATGCGTACCGGACTGGGCGGATTTGCGGGTTTACGGGTGACGGCGATGAACTGTCGAAGATTCTTGTACTTGGGCCTGGCAATGGCGGTTCCGCTCCTGGCGCTTGGCGCAGCTTCGGCGCAGTCGACCTGGCCCCCGGACGACAACAGCGTTCCCCAGGTGAATCCGCTGCCGAATTATGGCCAGACCCAATACAACCAGGGCTACCCCCAGCAACCAAACGGGCAGCAGCCTTACGCCCAACAGCAGCAGTACGGGCAGCAGCCCTACAGCCCGCAAAATGGCCAACCTTACCCTCAGCAGGGTTACCCTCAACAGCTCACGCAGTATCCCCAGCAGGATCAGGGGTATCCGCAGCAGGTGTACGACCAGCATCAGCAGGGATACGGCCAGCAGGGCTATCCCCAGGTGCAGCCGCTTAGCGCAGCGCAATTGGAGCAGCTTGTGGCGCCCATCGCGCTCTATCCTGACGCGCTGGTGGCCCAGATCCTGACCGCCTCCACTTACCCGGCGCAGGTGTCGGCGGCGGCGCAGTGGATCCAGAGCATGCAGGCAGCCAGTCCGGACCAGATTGCAGCAGCAAGCTCCCAGGCCCAATGGGACCCCAGCGTCAAGGCGCTGACGGCGTTCCCCCAGGTGCTGGAATGGCTTGCCGGCGACCTGCAATGGGCCACGGCGGTGGGCAATGCCTACTACAACCAGCCCCAGGACGTTCTGGACACCATCCAGGTGATGCGGCAGCGGGCCCAGCAGGCCGGCAACCTGCAGCCGACGCCCCAGGAGCAGGTGACCGACGATCAAGGCAACATCGAGATTGCTCCCGCCAATCCGGATGATGTTTACGTGCCGACGTACGATCCGTGGACGGCATACGGCGCACCGGTTCCGGCCTATCCGGGATTCAATTTTCTCAGCACGGTGGGGTCGTTCATCGGGCCCGCGGTGCAATTCGGCATGAGCTTCGGAATGGGCGCATTCATGCATACGCCATTCGGGCTGCTGGCCTGGGGCCTGGACTGGCTGGGCCACTCCATCCTGTTTAACCACGGCGCGTACTGGACGAACAGCCGCGAAGTGCGCGACTGGGGATTTGCGCACGGAGGCCCGCGCTGGGGCGGGCGCGAGTTGGCCGGCAACCGCGGTTACGGCGGGCTCGGGGATCGAGGGAACTTTGCCCAGAATTACCACCACCAGCCGATGGCAATCTACGGCGGCGAATATGGCCACAGCGGGTATGGCGAGTCCGGTAACCGGTTTGCCCAGCGCGCTGGAAACGGCGCCTACGGCCAGCGGGGATACGTCGGCTACGGAAACACATACGCCAGCCGCGCACAGGAGTACGGCCGCGGCGGTTACGGCCAGCAGGCATACGGCCGAATGCCCTCGGAAGGGCGCACGGAGCCGTACGGACGTCCGCAGCCTTATGCCGGAGGGCGGTCCTCTTATTACGGCGGCTCGTATGGCGGGGCGCGGCAGATGGCCCAGAACCGCGGCGAGCGGGGATTCAGCGAACCATCGCGGCCTGCGCCCGGCATGGGCTTCATGAGCCGCGGAAGCGGCGGATATGGCTCACCGCGGGCGTACCGCGGAGGCGAGCAGCCTGGCGCGGCAAGATCTTATGGCGGCGGGTCGGCGTTTGGCGGCCGCTCCGGGTTTGAACGCGGCTATGCCGGTGGCGGATTCGCGAAAGCGCCCAAGTCCGGTGGCTTCCACCTGTTCGGCGGCGGGCACAGCTCGTCGGAATTCGGCGGACACCCGTCGCGTTCGTTCAGGGGCGGTGGACACTCGTCGCATTCGTTCGGAGGCGTGCACTCTAGTGGCGGCCACGGCGGAGGACACTCCAGCAGCCATGGCGGCGGACATCATCGCTGAGGTGTGTCGCTTTCGCGCCCGGAGTTGATTCCCACGCCGCAACAGGAGCGCGTCGCGATTCCAGCTGCGCGCCGCAGCGAATCTTCGAATCCGTGGCCGGAAGCAAAATAGAAGCAAAACGCGCCATGGAGCACGTCTCCGGCGCCCAGCGTATCTACGGCGTCAACAGGCTCAACCTCAACCTCAATCTCAAATCGGCGGCTTCTATCAGCAGCCCAAATAGAGCGCGCGCCGCGTGTGACCGCTACGTGCGGCACATTTTGGGCGACAAACCACGCCATGGTGGTTTCGGCATCGGCCGTCTTTCCGGGCAAGGCAAAGCGTTCGCTGCAGATCGCCGCTGTGAGCAATGGCGCGAGCTCGTCTGTACCTGGCTTCCAACTTCCTCCATCGAAGCAGAGCTGGCAGCCCGCATTGTGCAGAGCCGCCAGAAGCGGAAGCGTCTCCGGCAAATGGAATCCATCGGTGAGCGCCAACTGCGGCGGTTCGTTCCAACTCTCCGGCCAGCCAGCCGGCAGCGGCGCTACCTCGAACTGCTGTGCCGGCGGATTCACGATGGTTCGCGATGCCGCTGAGGAGTTCACCAGAACGGAGGTGAGCGGCGCTTCGTAGCCGGTCCCGTCGGCAAGATCAACGAGCCGGATGGCTCGGCGATCCAGCTCCCCGCGCACCAGATCGGCAGCCGGACCGCGTCCCACCGCGCTCAGCAGGGTGGCGCGGCCGCCCAGCAGCGCGTGCGTGATGGCGGCGTTACATGCGGGCCCGCCCGGCGCCATGTGAAACGCGCGCGCAAAGACCTTGGTGTCCTCACTCGGCAATTCATCCAGGAAATAAACCGCATCGAGCGTGGTGCGGCCGATAAACAGGACGTGGGGCGCGGTCATGGTTCAGGCTGCTGCTTCGCTGCTTGCTCGTACTTCCAGAACCGTTCCGTCGATCTTCTGCAGGTATGCGATCATTTCGAACAGGTTCCGCGCCTGCGGATTGCCCGATGGGCTGAGCATTCGCATCAGACTTTTGGGAGATTTGGAGACAGCCTCACCGAGGGCGACGAACCCGATTGTGCCGTTTACATACTCGCGCAGTGCGGATTTGGCGGTCTCCAGATCTCCGGAGATCATCGACGACACTGTTTCGCGCAGGAACTCGCGGCGGAATTTGCCGTCCCTGAGCTGCTCCTTGATCGTTTCGCGGAAACTTCGAGTGGGCGGCATATTTTCTTTCTCGCTTTTCTCGTTTGAAATCGGCCCACAGCGCGGCTAAGCGGCAGCCTCGCCCAGCAGCCCCGCAACCACATTTGGATCGCGGTCGATCACAGTGAGATAAGCGCGCGCGGGGGCATCAGGAAGCTTGCGTCCCTGCTCCCAGTCGCGCAACGTGCCCACTGGTATCCGATAGCGCGCGGCAAATGCCTCCTGAGTCAGGCCCAGACGGTTGCGGAGGCGCCTGGGGTTGACCACGCGCTTAAGCCCGAACCTCTCCAACTCTTCTTCAGTTCCAACAGGAATTGGCTGTGCATCCGGGTCCGAGAGCGCGGCAGCAAGAACCTCCTCATTGGTCATTGCGTTCACGCGGTCCCAATCGGTACCAGAATCGATGGGAGGATCACCGGGCTCATGATCGACCCAAACCATACCATCCGATTTCATGATCTGCGGCTTTCCGCGCGGAGACGATTCGAGTTGTGTCTTCATTTTTTTCCGTGTAGACGACATAAAGGACACCTCGCGGAGTGAGACCCAGGTTGATGAATCTTTCCTCGCCGTAAACGAACCGGTCATCGATCCAGATAACTCGATTCGGATCCTCAAGAGCAGGGATCGCCGCGGCGAGGGAGAGACCGTGTTTCCGCCGGTTTACGGCATCTTTCGCCGGATCCCAGACGTAACGCATGGCATTATGGTACGGCTAAGCCGTAGTAGAGTCAACTCGGTAACCCAGACCAAGTTATGATCTCCCACGTCGCAGCTAATCTATTTCTTCATCGATCCAGTCATCGTATTCGCGCCGCAGAGCCGCCGGAACCCACCGCTCATCGAGCTCCTTTCCCCGCCGCCTTGGGATTGGGAGCCTGGGACGAAATCCCCTTATCTCGAGAGATCGGTTGTCCACCCATGCGGAGCGGGACCAAAATCGGGCTAGCAGTCGGCCATCCCTCGCGGCCCAAAGATCAAGGTGGAACGACTTTTCGATGCAATAGTGACCGTCGAGGGTCTCACGAGGGTAATGATCGCCACGACCGTAGAGAGGACGCATCCCACGCGCATTGAAAACCGGGATATCGATCACCTCCACGTTGCGCGAACGGAGCGGAGGCCTCTCCCAAAAGACCCAGCTTGGCGCCAAGATTGGCATTCGATCTCCTTGGGTCATTGAACACTTCAGTCTGGTCGAAGGATCTGGATCGAGACAATTCGCTTGGAGAACCGGGCCAAAAGATACGAGACGAAACTGCCCGCCAAATCGCAAGGCACGTCGGCCTTGGTCACGATCCTGCAGATGAGGAGCTGAGACGCGGCGTGCCATTCGAAGTTGAGTGCCCCAACGGCACCTGCCTTCTTCATCTTGGCCCACCCTTTCTTTCTGCCTATCTTCTTCTGCTCGGAGACCTCCAAGCCGAAGTCGCGCAGATTGTTATCCTTCACGATTCTGTCGCGAAGCGACTCTGAGCCACTGGAAATCACTTGGATCGTTGTCTGCATTTCTGGAGTCCTTTGGGCGGAAACCAAAGGATACACCAAAGCTTCGGCCGCCCTACGGGAAGCGGCTAAAGGCTTTCTCATCGCGCCTCCGTCAGCGCCTCGGTCTGCTTGCTCATCTTTGCCGTGCGCTCCAGCTTGTCCCAGTTGAAGGGCTTACCGTCGATCGCCCGCACCAGCGTCTTGGCCAAAACTACCGAAAAAAGCTGCCTGTAGCTGAAGCGCTGCAGCCAGATGTGGAACAGCAGCCAGCCGTCGCCCTTGTTGGCCGGGTGACGTCGCTCCAGGCTGAAGGCCAGCATTGACGTGAGGAAATCGATGAGCAGGAAGGCGAGGAAGTAGGCCAGCAGCTTCTGGAAGTTGGCCGCCGAAGTAGCCTCGGGATGGTAGTGCCGGTCGATGAAGTAGTGGAGGATGCCGTAGGCGAACATGATGTCGATGAAAGGCGACACCAGCGGCAGCAGCATTTGGAAGATGAGGATGTTGGGCAGCGCGAACAGGCCCATGGCCTTGTTGCGCACAAACGCGGCGCGATGTTTCCACACCGCCTGCAGCGTGCCGAACGACCAGCGGAAGCGCTGGCGCATCAGTCCGCGGGCGTCGATCGGCGCCTCAGTAAACGCCAGGGAGCGGTCTTCGTAAACCACCTTGAGCCCGTGCTCCAGCAGGCTCATGGTAAGGTCGGCATCCTCGGCCACCGTGTTCAGGGCGTATTCTCCGGCGGTCTTCACGGCCTCCGTGCGCCACGCGCCGATGGCTCCGGGGACCACCGTCACCACGTGCATCAGGTCCAGCGCGCGGCGCTCGAAATTCTGGCTGGTGATGTACTCGAGGGCCTGCCAGCGCGTCCACAGGTTTACGCGATTGCCCACCTTGGCGTTGCCGGCCACGGCGCCGATCTCGGGGTCTTCAAAGTGAGGGATGAGCTTGGAGATGGCGTCGGCCGCAATCACGGTGTCGGCGTCGATGCCGACATAGATCTCCTCGTCCACGTAATTCAGTCCGTAGTTGAGCGCCGCCGCCTTGCCGCCGTTGGGCTTTTCCAGCACCGTCACCCGGCGGGCGCGAATCTCATTCGCGTAGGCTTCCCGCGCCGCATCGGCAGTGCCGTCCGTGGAGCCGTCGTCGATTACGATGACGCGAAGGTTGTCGTAGTCGGAATTGAGCACCGAGCGAATGGTCCTGACGATGACCTTTTCTTCGTTGTAAGCCGGAATGAGGACCGCAACACGAGGGCAGTAGCCGGGCGAGGCTTCGCGATGCGGCCGCCGCAGGCGATCGATGATGGCCAGAATTCCCACCACAATAAGCCGCGCGCTCATCAGCACGTCCCCGATGAAGAAGACAAGGACAATAAACCGGAAGATGACGGCCAGGGTGGAGAACGCGACTGCGTCGGGCCAGGTGCGCACGCGCTGCCATGGGGTGAGTTTCGGCATCACCTCGGCCGTGGTCTTGCCCATCAACGCGGAGACCTGAACGATCTTGATACCGTGCGCGCGCAGGGTGTCAATGAGCACAGGCAGCGCGCGAACAGTAACGGAGCGGTCGCCGCCGCCGTCGTGCATCAGGATGATGGAGCCTCTGAACTGCGGCTTGGTCTTCATCCGGTTTAGCTGGTCCAGGACCGATTGCGCAATCTCCTGCGGCGTCTTGCGCACGCGCTCGTCCCAGTCGTCGGTGTCGATCTTGTTGCCGACGATGGTGAGCCCCATCTGCTGGATGGCGACCACCGGCGCGGCCTCGTCGTCCGTATCGGGCTCCTCGTCAATGTCGTAGGGCGGGCGGAAATAAAGCGGCTGCACCCCCAGCTCTGCCGCAAACAGCCGGTTGGTCAGCGAAACTTCCAGCTCGAGCTGCCGGTGAGAGATTTCGCTGATGTCGGGATGGGAGTAAGTGTGGTTGCCGATCTCGTTGCCTTCGCGCACCACGCGCCTGGCCAGGCCGATATTTTGCTGCGCCTCCTCGCCGATCATCATGAAGGTGCCATGGACGCCTTTGCTCTTCAGGATGTCGAGAATGCGCGGCGTCCATCGCGGATCGGGACCGTCGTCGAAGCTGATCGCCACCTGGTCAGGGTGATAGCCGTATTGCTGGATGGTGTAGGTGTTGGGGTACACGTCCATGTGCTCGTCGATGATGAGCTTCTTGCGTGGATCGGGCTCGTCGGTATCGATCTCAACCGTGCGTTTGCCCACCTTCGGCAGCCCGGTCACGCGAATAATGTCGCCGTCGCCCTCGGTGTCTACATCGTGCCCTGGCTGCACCTGGCCCAGCTCCTCAAGCGCGGCCGGGCTGCTGGGCTTGTCCCAGATGCTCCACAGCGAGGAGTCTTCGTAGCCCAGGCGCCAGAGAGCGAAGGTTTGCAGCCCCAGTGCGCGTGCGGCGCGCATCTCGTTCAGCACTGTCACCGCATCGAGAAACCACACCACGTGGCGCTGATTGTTGTCCTCGTCAATGTACTCGAAGTGCGGGTTCAGCGTGTCGTAATCCAGGTTCAGATCGGCATCGGCATCCGACGCCCGCTCCCACACTGCCGGAACAGAGAGATCCTCCGTGTCCACCACCTGCGGCTTGGCCGGCTTGTGCCCGCGCTTCGGCTTGCCGGGGATGGACATCGTCCAGTCGTAGCCATAGTTGCCCATGGCGCAGATGATTTTGTTCTTGGGAACGATCTTAAGCACGCGCTGCAGATTGCCCACGAACCAGCTTTGCGCCGCGATGGGCCCGGGATTGCTATCCACTTCGTGCTGGTCGTAGTTCATCAGGATGATGCCGTCGGAGTTGGCCGCCAGCATCTTCATGTACTTGTCCTGCAAGCCCACGCCGGCATTCACCCACAGCTTGAGGTTGCGCGCGTGGAGCTGACCGTAGAGCTCCCGGGCAAACGTCATGTAGTCCGGCATCGACGCGTCGTTCAGACTCTCAAAATCCAGCGAGAGTCCGCGGTAAAAAGGCAGCGCGGTGAAGAACTGCACAATCTGGCCTTCGAGCGCCTCCCGCTGCTGCGGGTCGGCCAGCATTTTGCCGATGGCCGGGTCCCAGGTCTGCGTATGCGGGTTGAAGTTGTTGAGGTGGGGATAAACTTCCGGATACGTCTCCGTGTCCTCACGCGAGTCCTGGATAACGTGCTTGACCTTGTTAAGGTCATCCGGATCGTGTACTACGCCGTTTTCGATGACCTGGTACTCGCGCAGAGTATTGATGCTGCTCATGGCCATCAGCGCCGGCTTGTCCGCGTTCACATGCAGCCAGTCGGGAAACAGCATGTCGATCTGATGGACGTGTTCCTTGAACGAGGAATAGCTGGTGGGGTCGTAAGAGACGTAGAAGGCGGCACGAAGACTCTCGCCGGTATTCAGGGTTATCTCGGATGGCCGGCGGTTGCTCTTGCGCCGCGCCGGCGCGGGCGGGATGTGCTTCAGCAGCGGCGTGCGGTCGCGCAGCGCCCGGTAGTTATGGCGGGGAACGGGAAGCAGCATCTCATGCAGCCGCTGCCCGTGCAGGGTGTTGAAGATGAATCCGGCTACGACCAGCGTGCTGACCAGCGCAATCGCATCCAGAACGCGGCGCAGCCGCTTCCAGCGCTTGCGTTCGGGGTCGTAAAAAATCTGTTTGTCCGGCATTGGCTCACGTTTGCGAAAACCTCTGAAGGGTCTACGCTATACAGTACGAATCGTATGGAAGCTGGCTCATTGAGTCAATCGAAGCAATTGCGCTCCAAGCGCTTGCGCATGCCCGCACAGGCGTCGGCGTGCGCCGCTCTCGCATCTGGTCTCGTCCTGCGCATCTGGATGCTAAACAAGCTGTTTGAAGTCAATGGGGATTCCGAGCTCTACGGCTCCATGGCCAAGAGCCTGCTCCGGTTCGGGCGTTATGCCGTCAATGACCAGACGGGCGCGCTGCACGCGACGCTCATCCGCCTCCCGGGCTACCCGCTCTTCCTTGCCGCGTGCTTCCGCCTCTTCGGCATGGAAAACTACTTCGCCCCCGCCTGCGTGCAGGTTGTTGCGGACCTGGCCGCCTGCGTGCTTCTGGCGCTGCTCGCCTGGCGCATTGCTCCGGGCCGCTGGCGCATGGCCGCCTCCCAGGCCACGCTTTGGCTGGCCTGCCTTTGCCCTTTCACCGCGGTGTACTGTGCCGAACCGCTTACTGAAACCCTCACCCTGTTCTCGATCTCGCTGGCTCTCTGGGCGGCCGCGCGATTCCTGGACAAATGGGATTGGAGCTCCGCCCTCGCCTTCACCTTTGCCGTAACCTTTGCCGCGCTGCTGCGGCCGGACGGCGCGCTCGTCGGCGTGGCCCTGGCAGCGCCTATGGCCCTGGCGCTCCTGCGCAAATCCGACGCATCGGTAGCGGAGCCACCTGTGGGTGCCCCATCCCCTCGACGGCCTTTTGTCGCAAGGATGGGAACGGCCAAACTCCGCATGGTGCTCGTCTGCCTCCTGCTTGCCCTCGCTCCGTTCGCCATCTGGACCGCACGCAACCAGCGCGTCTTCCACGTCTTTCAGCCGCTGGCCCCGCGCTACGCCACCGACCCCGGCGAAGACATCTGGCCGGGATGGCAGCGCTGGGTCAAAACCTGGTGCCTCGACTTTGTCTCCACCTGGCAAATCTACTGGAACATGCCCGGCGACAAGCTGGAAGTGAACCAGCTTCCCTCGCGCGCATTCGACTCGCCCGCCCAACGCACCGAAACCGCGCGCCTCTTCGCGGCCTACGATGAAAATGGAGACGAGCTAACGCCCGAACTCGACGCCCAATTCGCCCAGCTCGCGCAGCAACGCATCGCGGACCATCCCCTGCGCTATTATTTGTGGCTGCCCATCGGCCGCGTGCTCGACATGACCTTCCGCCCCCGCGTGGATAACCTGAACATCGACCTCGACTGGTGGGTTTACAAACACCACTATTTCGAAACGCGCTTCAGTTGGTTCTATGTGTGCCTGAACGCGCTTTATGTTCTGCTGGCCATCGCCGGACTCTGCCTGCGCCCGCGGCTCTGGCCGTGGATGGTCCTCTACATCGTGCTGCGCGGCCTGCTGCTGGCCACGCTCGAAGCCCCCGAAGCGCGCTACACGCTCGAATTCTTCCCCATTTTATTCGTGCTCGGTGGCATCGCCATCGGCCGCGCGTCCGCCGGATGGCGGGTCAAAGCGAGGAAGTGAAAAAGTGAAACGGTGAAGACGTAAAAAACGATGAGCGGTTGTTTCACTTCTTCACTCGTTCACTCCGTCACTTCACTCCTTCACTCTCTTTACTATCTGACGATCTTCTGCGTCTTTCTGTCCGTCTTGAACGTGAACGCATCTCCGGGCAGCCGCTCATTGTATTTAAAGTTTGAATAGTTCGCGGTGCGGCTCTGCCCCTGCCCCTGGTCGAAAACCTGCTTCAGGCTGACCCCGTGCTGCGTGTCCATCCAAACCGTCACCTTGGGCAGGTTCTTGCGCACCGTAGGATCCTTCGCCACCAGCTCCAGCTTGGCCGTTTTCACTCCGTCGATGGTCTCGTCCCCGCCGTAAGTAATGTTCCATTTTTCGGCAAGCTCCGTCCCGCTCGCCCCGAAGCCCAGCTCGAACCAGCTCTCGTATTGGCTCAGCTTGGTCAGCGTCGTCACCTGGTCCACCGGCGGGCCGTCCCAAAGCTTCACTTGTCCATCGGCGTACATATACGTTTTGGCCACCGGCTGCCCATTCACATCGTGAATGTGCGCCGCCATCTTAAACGACTTGCCGATGCGGTCGTAGTACACCTGTCCGGTCTGCGTCTCCGTGTCTTCAATCGGCTCCGTCGTTTTCACCAAAACCTTGAAATCCGCGCTGACGGAACGAAATCCCTGGGCCGCCGTGTTCAACCGGGCCAGCACCGAGTTCAGGTTGTCGGCCGCGCGCGCCGGAATACTAGACAACAACGCCGCCGCCAAAAACAAGAAACACATCTTTCGCATAGTCGTTCCTTCAGACTGGTTGGACGCAGACAAGCGCTGCCGGGCTGGCTATTCCCTGCTCCCTGTTCCCTACTCCCAGCTTCTCACCGATGCGCCCATACCTTCCACGCCACTGGATTCCCCTGCGCGTCGCGCTCCAGCACCCAGTGCTCCACCGTTACCGCATCCCCGGCCACCGGCTCAACCGCTTTGCGCAGCGCGCTCTTTGCCTCGCGGTCGCTCGCGCCCGCAGCCGCCGCCACGTCCGCGGCCTGGATGGTGATGATCATGCCGCGACCGCCGTCGCTGGTCACAGTCATGGGGTGCGTGGGGAAATTTAGCACCGAAGGTTTGTCGCCGAAGTCCCACAGGTGCGGCGTGATGAAGATGAACGCCAGGATCAGCGTCACCATCACATCGTAGTGAAACGTCCCGCGCTGATACGTCCAGTAAAAATAGCTCTTTAGAATCCGCTTCATCTGTCCCTTACAATTCCCGGTGTCACCGTTTCACTTTTTCACTGCTTCACCGCTTACCAATCACTGATCACTGTCCACTGATCACTGCGACGCCACCCATGTAAGGCCGCAACACTTCCGGAATCACCACCGACCCGTCCTTCTGCTGATAATTTTCGAGTATCGCCAGCCACGTCCGCCCCACCGCCAGCCCCGAGCCGTTCAGCGTGTGCACAAACTCGTTCTTCGCCTTCGCTCCCGCCGGTTTGTAGCGGATATTCGCCCGCCGCGCCTGGAACGCCTCAAAATTCGAGCACGACGAAATCTCGCGGTATAGCTGCTGTCCCGGCAACCACACCTCCAGATCGAAGGTCTTCGCGGAAGAGAATCCCGTGTCGCCCGCGCATAGCAGCACGCGCCGGTACGGCAGCCCCAGCGCCTCCAGAATCTCCTCGGCATCCCGCGTCAGCTTCTCGTGCTCGGCGTCGGACTCCTCCGGTCGAGAGAATTTGACCAGCTCCACCTTCTGGAACTGATGCTGCCGGATGATGCCGCGCGTGTCCTTGCCCGCCGCGCCCGCCTCCGCGCGAAAGCACGGCGTGTACGCGGTAAGCAGGATGGGCAGTCGCGCCTCGTCCAGCACCTCGTCGCGGTACAGATTCGTCACCGGAACTTCCGCCGTCGGAATCAACCAGTGATCGGCATCCTTGAACTCGCCGCGCGCAACCGCCTCCGCATCCGCATCCGAGCAGCGAAACAGATCATCGGCAAACTTGGGCAACTGGCCTGTCCCGAACAGACTCTTCGAGTTCACCATGAACGGCGGCAGCACCTCGGTATAGCCGTGCTGTTGCGTGTGCAGGTCCAGCATGAAACCGATCAGCGCCCGTTCGAGGCGCGCCCCCTGTCCCATGTACACCGCGAACCGCGCCCCGCTCAGCTTGGCCGCGCGTTCCAGATCCAGAATCCCCAGCGCCTCGCCGATCTCCCAATGTGGCCGTGGCTCAAAGTCAAATGCCGGCTTCTCGCCCCACGTCTTGACCGTGACGTTGTCCTCTTCAGACTTCCCCGTCGGAACCTCATCGCGCGTCAGGTTGGGAATGCTCGCCAGCGCCAGCCGCATCCGCTCATCCAGCTCTGTCGCGCTCTTATCCAGCTCGTCCAGCTTGTCCTTTAGCGCCCGCGTCTCGTCCATCAGGGCCGTGGCGTCCTGCCCCTGCCGCTTCAATGCGCCCACCTGCTGGCTCAGTTCGTTGCGCCGCGCCTTCAGCGTCTCGGCCTGGGTAATGGCCTCGCGCCGCCGCTGATCCAGGGAGCGGAAATCGCCCAGCAGCGCCGCGGGATCGGCCCCTCGCGCGCGCAGCTTTTCTTCCACTTTCTCCAGGTTTCCCCGCACAAAATTCAGATCGAGCATGACTGTTCAGTTTATCAGGGCGATTCACGGCTTACCGCCCCGCGGCTGCCGCTGATTGCAAGGCCTCGCGCACCACCAAGCCGGAGGAAGGCTGAAAGCTGATAGCTCAAAGCCAGCGGCTGCTATCCTGCCCTTTGAAAGGGAACCACGCATGCGAACTACAACCCGGATCTTCCCCAGTGTCCTCATGGCTGCCGTCCTAGCTGTTCCCCTGGCCACCACCGGCTGCCAGCAACAACCGCCCCCTCCCGCCGCGGCCACTCCTGCACCCGCGCCTGCATCCGATGACGCCTCCTATCGCCAGTGGGAGCGCGAGACCCACCGCGAGCACCGCGACCTGAACCAGCGCGCCGACCAGGACAAGAAGGAATACAACGACTGGCGCCGCACCCATGAGCACCACTAATCGCACCGGGCTGCTCCGCGCTATGCCCCGTTCATCGGTCGCCACGGCGAACGATGAGCGGGGCGCGCGCTCCGGCTTGAATACCGCAACAATATCGCGGCGCCGTCGTTGACAGTGCCCCAACCCGCCCCTAAACTCCAACTCACTCGGGTTCCCCAACAAACCAAAACTCAAAGGAGAACGGAAACGATGAAGTTTCTCGTCAGCTATACCATTGTCCCCGGAGCGGTAAAAACGGCGGTTGGCAAATTCCTTGCCGGAGAAGCCGTCCCTCAGGAAGGCGTCACTTTGCTGGGTCGCTGGCACCGCATCGACGGTTCCGGCGGATTTTCCCTTTATGAAACCAACCAGACTGACCAGCTCTATCGGGGCATCACCAAGTGGGCCGAACTTCTCGAATTTGAAGTCTTCCCCGTTCTCGAAGATGCCGAGGCCGGGCCGATCCTCGCCGACAACTTGAAGCACTGGGACTGACGCGTGACCGCTGTCACTCCTCGCGCAATCGGCACGCGCTATTCTTTCAACATCGGGCCGGATTCCCTCCCAGGGATCCGGCTCTTGGCTTTAAGGCAGGGGGTACCCCCTACCCCCCTATCATTCCCATTTCGGGACAAAAAGGCGAATCTCAGGCGAAAATCCGCCAAGTCGCAGTGAGAAAAATCACACGGAAGCCACCGCGCAGCGCAACACATCGAAGAGCCGAGAGCTTCTCGCCTCAATCCGCTGCCTTCGCGCCCGGATTCACCGCCGCTTCCGGCCGCGCCGGTCCCGCGTTCACCTGCTCCGCCCAGCCGGGAAGCCGCTGGTCGCCGGTGATCAGCCGTGCGCCCCGCGTAAAGGTGAAGTAGGTCCACATCCACGACGCCATCACCTCCACGCGGTTGCGGAACCCGATGAGAAAGAAGATGTGCACCACAATCCAGGTTAGCCACGCGGACAGCCCGCTCATGTGCGCCTTGAACGGCCACTTCACATCCGCCACCGCGCTCATGCGGCCTATGGTGGACATGTCGCCCTTGTCGAAGTAGCGGAAGACAGGCCGCGGGCGTCCGTCAAGGTCGGCGCGCAGCATCCTGGCCACGTGGTCGCCCATCTGCATGGCCGGCTGCGCAACGCCCGGAACCTGCTTGCCGTCCTGCTCAAAGTGCGCCAGGTCGCCCAGCACAAACACGTTGGCCAGGTTGGCGGGATTGAGCTGATCGTCCACCATCACGCAGCCGCGATGATCCGTGGGCACGCCCAGGAGCTTGCCCAGCGGCGAGGCCTCGACGCCCGCTGCCCACAGAATCACCGCCGCTTCCACTCGTCCGATCGGATTCGGCCCGCCGGTCTCAACGTAACCGGGACCAACGTTCGTCACATGGCAGTTGAGATGAACCTCGACTCCAAGGTCCTCCAGCTCCTTCTCCGCCTTGGCGGAAAGGTCTTCGGGATACGCAGCCAGGACGCGTTTGCCGCCGTCGAGCAGCAGCACCTTGGCCTCTGTGGGGTCAATGTGGCGGAAATCGTTGCGCATGTAGTACTGGGAGATGTCGCGGATGGCGCCGGCCAGTTCCACGCCGGTGGGACCTCCGCCGATGACCACGAAGTTCAGCGGCGGATGCCAGCCGTGCTCCTGCATGTGGCGCTCGGCCAGCTCGAACGCGAGCAGCACGCGGCGGCGAATTTCGGTGGCGTCCTCCACGGACTTGAGGCCGGGCGCGAGTTTGGCCCACTCGTCATGACCAAAGTAGGAGTGGGTCGCGCCCGCAGCCAGCACCAGGTAGTCGTAGGGCATCTGCGAACCGCTGCCGAGAACGGCCACTTGCGCGGCGGTGTCAATGCCGACCACCTCGTCCATCAGGACCTGCGTGTTCTGTTGTCCCCGCAAGATGGAGCGGATGGGTTGGGCGATGTCGGCAGGCGAGAGCACGGCCAGCGCCACCTGGTAGAGCAGCGGCTGGAAAGTGTGGTGGTTGCGGCGATCGATCACGGTGACGTCGACGGGCAGCTTGCCCAGTCCTTTGGCGGCATGGATGCCGGCAAATCCTCCGCCCACGACGATGACCCGTGGATGGCGCCCAGGCTGGAGCGGTGCGGTCAGTTGGCTCACTCCGACCTCCCTTTCACTTCAAGCAGATGCAAGCCGAGGAGAAAGGGTCTCAGGGAATTCGGATTGGGGAGCGCACCGATGGCCTTCTAGGGGTGCTGTTCAATGGCCACGGTCAGCGTGCTGGCGTTTCCGGTGGCGGCGATGCCAACGGTATTGGTAGCCACGCCGGGAATTGCCGCTGGTGTAAAGCTGACGGTGCCGTCCAGGGCGGAGATGGCGGAGGCGGTCTGGTAGCCGAGGAGTTCCTGCTGGGCGCAGCGGCCGTGGGGCGGACAGGGCGGCGCCCAGGCATAGAGGGCCTGATAGAGCGTCACCATCCCTCCAGCCATGGGATTGCCGTCCATGTCGCGCACGCGCATCACGATCTGCGCCGGCGTGCCGGAGATGGAGACGCTCTGGCCGGTTCCAGAGACGGCTCCCACGGTGGCGTACTCCGGCCGCGCTCCAAGCACGGTGAAAGTAGCGCATTGCGTGGTGCCGTTCAGACATGCCGTGGCCGTGGCCTGCTGCCCTTCTGAGAGCGGGCCCACGGAAAGCGATTCAGAATCGATGCCAGTGGAAGAGGATAGGGCCGCGGGAGCGGAGGGTACCGCGATTCCTGCGCCTGCCTGCCAGGAAACCGTCTGGCCGGACGCGGGCGCACCATTCTTGAGCACGATGGCCTCCGCGGTCCAGTTGATGGTGCTCCCGGCCGCGAGCGAGAGCGAGGGCGTGAGCGCGGAGATTTGCGGTGGCGTTCCCCCGCTGAAGTGAGCCTGCAGGCTGGCACCGTTGGCGAGGCTCGCGGTCACCACCGCGGCGGATCCGTTTACGGCAGTCAAATTCATGCTGGCGAGCCCATCTCCGGTGGCCGTAACAGAGCAGGAACTGGAACCGCAACCCAGCGTCGCCGTGCCGCTGGAAACGGTATAGGTGACGGTAACCCCGCCTGCCGGTTGGAGAGCGGCATTGAGGGCAGCGACTGTAAAGGGGATGGGAACGCTCGCGGGAACCGTGTTGGCGGGCGCGCTGACCAGGGTGAGCGAATCGCCCGTACCGGAGTCGTAGTTGATGCCGCCCTGAAGAATCGTCCCGGCGTAGTAAATGGGCAGATCGTCGATTTCGACGTCAACGGAACCACTGACGCCCGTGCCCGCCGCCGGAGCGATAGCGGTGATCTCGTTGGGAGAGATGCTTGTAACCTGCGCGGGCTGGCCGTTGACGAGCACGGTGTCTGCCGGGTGGAAGCCCATGCCATGAATGACAATCGGGCCGCCGGCCAGGGGCAGGTGGCCAGGCGTCACGGTGTCGGCATAGAGCACCCAGCCGTTGTAGGCATAATCGGGCCGGCCATCGCCGCGCATATCGGCGATACCCAGGCGGACGATGTCGTCGGCCTGAGTGGTGACCTGGGCCCAGGTCTCCCCGGCGGCGGTGCCGTTGAGGCCGGGAACGGTCCCGAGTGAGGCCGCGCCGACGGGATCGAAGGCGTCCCAGATGCCGATGGCAGGCATGGCTTTGGCATTGCTGGGCTGCCCCTGTTCGTCCACGGCGATCGTCACCACGGTAAACACGCGGTTGGCGCGGACGGGAAAGTTGAACCAGTCCGTCTGCCCAACCTGGCTGATGCGACCGCCCCACAGGCCGCTGGCGGGTAGCATGCGGGGCTCTTCCTGGGTGGAGATGGCGTCCTGGTAGCCGCCGGTTGCGGAGTCCGGAGCGTTTACGGTGAGGGTTTGCGAGCCGCCGGCAGAGAGACTGGACACCGTGATCGGATTGAGCGAGCCCGAGGGAACTGGAGAACCGCAGGTGTAAGGACCAACCGCCATTTGCTGGATAAACAGCGCATCGACGGCCTCAAACGTGACCTGGTAGGAGACCGACTTGAGGCCGGGCGGAAGAGGCATGAACCGAAGATCGAAGGCTCCCTGCAATGCGGGGTCTTCCGATCCCCACTGCGAGAGCGGCGTGCCGCTGGAGTTGTTCCAGGCAGTGACGGCGTTGCCGTGATCGCCGCTGAACAGGGAGCCGGAGACGAAGCTGACGGCGTACTGGGGCATGGGATTCCCGGAGGAGTCGAGGGGGACGGCAACAACGTTGACGCCCTGCATTCCGGTTCCGGCGCGGAAGGTGATGGTTCCCTGAATCGAAACGGTATTCGCGGCGGTGAGAACCTTGCCGGGAAAAGCGGACAGGTTCGCGGCGGTAACGGGGTAGAGGCGGTTGAGGGAGGCAATGTCGTCATATTGCAGCGTGCTGGGGCTGAAGATGCAGTTTCCGCCAGAGGAACCGCAAACGCCGGCGCCCGGCTGCATGATGGGCCAGGCCTGAAATTCCGCCGCGTTGTCGTCAGTCTCGGCGTACGGGTAAACCTGCGAGAAACCGAGGCCGAGAATCTGGCCGAAGGCGCGCTCGATGAGGAAGTTCATCATTTCAAGCTGCTGCGCGGTGGCGGTGCAGAGCCCGTTCAGGATCATGATGGCGTGAGCGACGGTCGCGTTCGGCTGAATATTGTCGGTCCAAACAACGACTCCAGTGTTTTCGCAATTGGAGGCATCGCTCGAATCGGCGCCGAGCACCTTATTAATGACCGAGCCGTCAGAATCGAAGATGACGCCCAACGGATAGCTGGTGGCCGATGAGGCCACATCCGCCGGCTCAAGCAGATTGCCGGTTCCCGCCACGGCGTTCGCCCCGCTGACGTCTTCATTCAGCGAACCCTTGTCGACAAGCGAGACGGCGGCGGTGGGAACGTTGCTCCAGAGCGCGGCGGCAGCATCCACCATGGCAACGGCCTGCTGGTTCGAAACCGAAGCGCTCAAGGGCCCTGATCCACGTAGTAGTTCACCTGGCCGTTGGCCCAAAGGATGGGGGCGCCGGCAAGGCCGGTATTGAAAAAGGTGGTTCCTGCGACCAGACGGGGACCGCCGGCACATGCGCCGCCCGGAAAGAGTAAAAGAGCGGCCAGGAGCGCAAAGCACAACCACCGGGATGCGGACGTAGGCATGGGAACGTCTCCGAACGCGATCGGGGTTGCAATGCTGAGACCTTTCTCAGAGAACAATTCTTAGAAGCCGCTAAGGAACTGTCCGTTACCTGAGTGACTTCCCGGAGGCGGAAAATACCCCAGATGTGCAGCCTGGGCCAGGCGCAATGTCGTTACAATGAGACCAATTCACTTCCCGGCTAAGACCCAGCTTTCTTGCGATGGGATCGAGGCGGGCACGGTAGCGGGTCTGTGCACTCAATCTAAAGAATTTACGGAACATACTATGGGAACCATGCGATTGGGAGATCTGCTGATTCGAGCCAAGCGGGTCACCGAACAAGACGTGGAAGCGGCGCTGAAGCGGTCGCAGGAACTGGGCGGCAGGCTGGGCGAGAACCTGGTGGCGATCGGCGCCATTGACCAGAGGACGCTGTCCAATTTCATTAACCGCATTCCGGCAGAACCGGCCGATCTGGCCGCCACCGGAATGGATGAGGCGGACCTCATCGATCTGCTGCTGAAGCTGATCTATACGCAGCGGCTGCAGACGGTTCGGCATTATCTGGAAGCGATCAAACTGCCCTATCCCATTGTGGCTGACGTGGTAAAGACAGCGGTGGACCGCGCCCTGCTGCAGACATTGGGAACGCGGCGCTCCGACAACCTTCTAGACATGGCCTACGCGATGACGGATGCGGGACGCACGTGGGCCAAAAACGCGCTGGAGCGATCGGGGTATGCGGGGCCGGCGCCGGTCACGCTGGACGAATTTGTAGAGCAGACCAACGCGCAGAAGCCGACCAACGAAGTCATCACGCTGGAGCGGATCCACATGGCGCTGGAAGGCCTGGAGATGGATCAGGCCATCGTGGAGCAGGTGGGACCGGCGCTGAACTCAGGCCGCGCCATCCTGATGTACGGCCCTCCGGGAAACGGCAAAACCACCGTTGCCCTCCGTTTTGCCTCGGCGTTTCACGATGTGGTGTACGTGCCTTACGCCGTCGGCGTAGAAGGGCAGACCATCCGGGTCTTCGATCCGGCGATCCACCACGAGGTGTCCCCAGCGAACGTAGGCGAGGAACCCTCTTCGTTTGTGCGGCAGGATGAGGCCGACAAGCGCTGGGTGCCGTGCCGAAGACCGTTCGTGATCGTCGGCGGCGAGCTGACGCTGGAAATGCTGGACCTGCGTTACGACGAGACCGGCCGCTTCTACGAGGCGCCGCTGCACATGAAGGCGCTGGGCGGGTGCTTTTTTATCGACGACTTCGGGCGCCAGCTGGTGAGCCCGACCCACCTGCTCAACCGCTGGATTGTGCCGCTGGAGGGTCGCTACGACTTCCTCAAGCTGCATACCGGCAAAAGCTTCCGGGTTCCGTTCGAGGAGCTGGTCATCTTCTCCACCAACCTGGATCCCGAAGACCTGATGGATCCGGCCTTCCTGCGCCGGTTGCCCTACAAAATCGAGGTTGGCGGCCCTGATGTAGGGCGGTTCCGCCGCATCTTCCAAACCGAGTGCGAGAACAACGGGCTGAAGCTGACCGAGGACATCTTCGCGTACGTGGTGAACAAGCTGCGCCGGGAGAAGCAGATGGACCTTGCCGCCTACCAGCCGCGCTTCCTCGTCGACCAGGTGCTGGCCACCTGCCGGTTCCTGGAGCAGCCGCCGCACTTCGAGGCGCGCTACATCGATTACGCCATGGATAACCTGAGAGTGAAGCGGCCCAACGAGACGGCGATGACGCAGAGAACCACGGCGCAAGTAGTCTGATCGGATTTCACCGGTCAGATTTCGGGATAAAAGTCAAAAAACGCATCGATGCTGCGCCTGAGCTGATGCTCGATCTGGTCGCGCGAGCCCTCAAGCACATGCATGGTGACATGCGCCTGGTTGCCGTTGGCGAGAGAGAGGGTTGCATCCTGGACCTCTTTCACTTCGCCCTCGGGAAGCAGTCGCAGACCGTAGACTAGAGTCAAATTCGCCATGTTGTTCATCCTATCGGAAGGGGAGATTAGAGATTACTCAGGAATGAGACTTTTCTAATCTTCCGCGCTTAGCCTTCCGGCAGCGGATTGCCTCCAGATCCCGGCACATCCCCATTGCCGCAAAATTCGTAGATAGAATCTACCCAGGAACGATCGATGATTGAGACCCGCGATACTGTGATTCTGGGCTCCGGATGTTCGGGGCTTACGGCAGCCATCTATACGGCGCGTGCCGCGCTGAAGCCGCTGGTGCTGGAGGGCCACGAGCCCGGCGGCCAGCTTTCTATCACCACCCTTGTGGAGAATTTCCCCGGCTGGCCCGAGGGTATTCAGGGGCCGGAATTGATTGACAACATGAAGAAGCAGGCGGCGCGGTTCGGGGCGGAATTCCAGCCGGCGCACCTGGTTTCTGTCGACTTGCACACGCACCCGTTCAAGCTCAAGACCACGTCAAGCGAGATTCACACACGGTCACTGATCATTGCCTCCGGAGCGAGCGCGCGTTGGCTGGGATTGGCGAGCGAGCAGGCGCTGATCGGGCATGGCGTGTCGAGCTGCGCCACCTGCGACGGGTTTTTCTTCCGCGGGATGGAAATTGCAGTGATCGGAGGCGGCGACTCGGCCATGGAAGAGGCGCTGTTCCTCACCCGCTTTGCCACCAAGGTCTACCTGCTGCACCGGCGCGAGAGCTTCCGCGCCAGCAAGATCATGCTGGAACGGGCGATGGCGCACCCAAACATTGAGCTGCGCACTAACGTGGTGGTGGAAGAGGTGCTGGGCGCGGATGCGAACGAGGTGCAGGGGCTGCGCCTGAAGGACGTGACCAACGGAAGCATCAGCGTGCTGCCGGTGCGCGGCATGTTCCTGGGAATCGGCCACGAACCCAACGCCAGCATGTTCCGGGGCCAGATCGATCTCGACGCCGATGGCTACGTCAAAACGCGCGACAACGTCTTCACCACGCGCAACGGCGTGCTGGTTCCGGGCGTGTACGCCTCCGGTGACGTTCAGGACCGGCGCTACCGCCAGGCCATCACGGCGGCGGGAACCGGGTGCATGGCGGCGCTGGAAGTGGAGAAGTTTCTGGAAGAGCACGGGCGGTAAGGCATGACACCGCTCAAGGAAAACCTGGAGCGTCTGGAAGCAGCCATCGAGCAGGCCTGTCAGTGCGCGGGCCGGCCGCGGCGCGAAGTGGAGCTGATGGCGGTTTCGAAGACCTATCCGGCCGCAACAATAATTGCCGCGGCGGAGCTGGGGTTGCGGCTGTTCGGCGAGAATCGCGTGCAGGAATTTGCCGCCAAGGCCGGCGAGCTGGCGTCGTGGCGCGCGATGGGCGCGAATGCCGCGTCCGACGAGCCGGTTTGGATGCACCTGATTGGTCATCTGCAATCGAACAAGGCGGCCAAGGCGGCGGAGCTGTTCGACGCCGTCGATTCCCTCGATTCCGTGCGCCTGGCTGAGCGGTTGAACGACGCTGCCGGCAAGTTGCACAAGCACATGCCGGTGCTCATTGAGGTGAAGCTGAGCGCCGAGGAGACCAAGGCCGGCGTTGAGCCGGAGTCGGCCGAGGCGGCGGCGCTGCTGGAGCGCCTGCCCGATCTCAAGCATCTGCGCCTGCGCGGCTTGATGACCATTGCGCCGTGGGGCGTGGCGAAAGATGTGACCCGCGCGTGCTTCTGCAGCCTGCGCGGTTGGCGCGACCGATGGGCGGCGGCGCATCCACAGCTCAATTTCGATGTGCTGTCGATGGGGATGAGCGGCGATTTCGCGATTGCCATTGAAGAAGGCGCGACGCGCATCCGCATCGGCACGGCGCTGTTCGGCAAACGGCCGCCGATGGCCGCACAGCAAAAGGCATTCCCCGAGGACTTTGGCGAGTGATCCGCGAATCCAAGGACGGGGTTACGCTGGCGGTGCGCGCGCAGCCCGGCGCTAAGAAGACGGCGATTGTGGGTATTTATGGCGAGGGTGCTTCGGCGCAACTGAAAATCGCGGTGCAGGCGCCGCCGGCGGAGGGCCGCGCCAACGAGGCGCTGATTACGTTTCTGGCGGAGCGGTTTTCCCTGCCCAAATCGGCAGTGGGAATTGTCCACGGCGAGCTGTCGCGGAGCAAGGTGTTTCTGTTGCGCGGAATCAAGCTATCGCAGGTGCAGTCGGCGCTGAAAGCGACGATAGATTAGCGGCCCAGCGCTTGGAAAGCGGCGGCCAGCGCCTCTTCCGGCTCGGGGCGAACGCGGAAATCAGAGTGGGCCTCGGCGAAAACCACGCGGCCGGCGGGGCTAATGACGTAGGTGGCGGGAAGGGGTAGTGTCCAGCTCTGGTCGCCGTTCATGAAGGGGATGTTGACCAGGATTGAGCGGTAGTAATCGCGCAGGATTTCCGGCGCTGTCCAAACGATGCTGAACTGCGCGGCAACCTTGTTGCCGGGGTCGCTGAGCACCGGAAACGGGAGGCCGTGTTGGCCGGCCATGAAGTCGCTTTGGCGCTCGACCTGCGGGCCGATGGCCACCATGACCGCGCCGCGCTCACGCAGGCTGCCGTACAGATCGCGCCAGGTTTCGAGTTCGGTCATGCAGTAGGGGCACCAGCGTCCACGAAAGAATTTGACGATCAGTGGACCGGTTTGGAGCAATTCGGCGCTGCGGACCAGTCTGCCGTTCGCGTCCTTGAGGGCGAACTTCGGCGCTGCCGCGCCCACCGGCAGGATGCGTTCCTCGATCCCCGTGGCGAACAGCTCGGCAATAGCGCGCTCGCCGATGGCCAGCCGCTCCGGCTGGACGAGGTGGCGCGTGTTGGCCGTGATCTCATCCAGCTGATCCTGGAGGCTGGTCGTCGTCATCTCACTTACCTTCCGAACTTCTGCCGGCCCATGCCCAGCGAGCCCATTCCGCCGCGCATCATCTGCCGGGCCAGGCCACCTTTTCCCATGGACTTGAACATCTTGGCCATCTGCGCGTACTGGCGCAGGAGCTGGTTCACTTCTTGAACTGAGGTGCCCTGAGCCGGCGGCGATGCGCTTCCTCCTCGTGCCGGAGATGATCTCGTGATTGCGGCGTTCCCTCGGCGTCATCGAGTTGATGATGGCCTCCAGGCGCACGAACTGCTTCTCATCCACCTGACCGGCGGCCTGCTGCATGCCGGCGAACGGGCCGACACTGGGCAGCATCTTCAGGATCGACTCCATCGACCCGAGCTTCTTGATCTGCTTGAGCTGATCGCGAAAGTCTTCGAGCGTGAAGCCGTCGCCGAGCAGGGCCTTTTTGGCGAACTCCTCCGACTTTTTGCGGTCGAGGGTGGACTCGGCCTTTTCGATGAGCGACATCATGTCGCCCATGCCCAGGATGCGGCTTACGATGCGATCGGGATGAAAGGGCTCGAAGGCATCCGGTTTTTCACCGGTGCCAATGAACTTGATGGGCTGGCCGGTGACGTGGCGAATGGACAGCGCCGCGCCACCGCGAGCATCGCCGTCCATCTTGGTAAGGATGACGCCGGTAAGGCCGAGGCGCTTGTGGAAGTCCTGCGCCGAATTCACGGCGTCTTGCCCTGTCATGGCGTCGGCCACAAAGAGGATTTCGGAAGGCGAGAGCAGTTTCTTGAGCCGCTCCATCTCATGCATCAACTCTTCATCAACGTGCAGGCGGCCGGCTGTATCGACGATCAGCGTGTCGAAGCCGAAGTTTCGCGCTTCACGGCGGGCCTCTGCAGCCAGCCTCTCCACCAGCGCCGGCCCGGCGGGCTCGCCCTTCTGGTCGCCTTCGTAGATTTTGGCCTCAATGGATTTCGCGACAACCCTGAGTTGCTCGCGCGCGGCAGGGCGGTAGACGTCGACAGAGACCAGGATGGGCCGGTGGCCGCCCTTTTTGAGCCATGCGGCCAGCTTGCCGCTAGTAGTGGTCTTGCCCGAGCCTTGCAGGCCGGCCATCAAAATGACGGTGGGCGGCTGTGGGGCGAACTTGAAGCGCGCGGTGTCCTTGCCCAGAAGATCGATGAGCTCGTCGCGCACGATCTTGATAACCTGCTCCGAGGGCGAAAGAGCCGTCATCACCTCGGTGCCCACGGCCTTGGCGCGGATGTGCTCAATCAGCTCGCGGACAACGTTGAGGTTCACATCGGCCTCGAGCATCGCCACGCGGATCTCGCGCATCGCTTCCTGAATGTTCTCTTCGGTCAGCGTGCCCTGGCCGCGAAGACTTTTGAAGACACGCTGGAGTTTGTCGGTGAGGTTTTCAAACATAGGTCCACTTCAAGTGTATCGGGAATGCAGTGAAAGAGTGAAACAGTGAAGCTGTGAAGAGGATCGCGAACTTCGGATAGTGCCTCCGACGGCTTGACCAAAGCCCTTCTCTATCAGTCCGCCGGATCAACCAGGTACTGCTCCAGCTTGCCGTCGGGATAAGTGTAGGTGGTGAGCGAGAGGCGCTTGCCGGGGTAGACGATCTGGAAGGCGCGGAAGGTCATGCCGCCGCGCAGCGATTCACGCGTCATGTGAAAGATTGGCGGATCGCCGAGCGGACCGAGGCTATCGCGGTAGTCGGCGAGGGTTTGTGTGTTGAAATAGGCGCTGAGGTTGGGCGCGAGGACAGTGCGGTCGATTTCGCCCTTCTGAAGGCTGCTGTAGATCTCGCGGGCCTGCTTCTCAGCGGGCGGTTCGTTGGGATTGCCGGCCACTGCGGCGGCTGCAAGCTGGGCGATCTCCCCCGCGCCCCCCGCCATGTGATTGGTGACCACGGAAACGGCGATGCCATTGTCGATGAGGACTTCGTTGTCGGAAACGAAGCCGTTGACCTCACCGCTATGCTCGATGGAGCGAAGACCGTCGCGCTCCGTCACTTCGACGCCAAGGCCATAGTGCGTGCCCTTGCCGTTCTTCAGCTTCACCTCAGTGAACATCTGGTCGTAGCTTTCGGGCTTGAGAATGCTTCGCTGCAGCAGACCGATATCCCATAGCGCCAGGTCGTGCGGTGTCATGGCCAGCTCGCCCGCCGCGAACATCCATCCCTGGCCTCCGTTGGGAACCGGACGCGGAGGCCCGAGCGCGTTGCGCATGTAGGGCGCGGCATCGGTGCGCGTGAGCTCCCTTTCATCGCTGTTCCACGCGCTCTTCATCCCAAGGGGATGAAAGATGTGTTCGCCCAGAAGGTCGAAAAGCTTCTCGCCGCTGACCTTCTGGATAATGAGGCCGGCGATGACGTAATTCGTGTTGGAGTACTGCCACTCGGTGCCGGGCTCGAAGTCGAGCGGCTTGGTGGCCCAGGTGTCGAGAATGTGGCGCGGCGTGACTGGACCAAGCTGCGACTTAACGGGATAGTCCTCGGGCGCGTAGTCCTGGTAACCGGAGGTGTGGGAGAGGATCTCGCGGATGGTTACTTCATTGCCCCGCGTCAGCCCCGGGACGTATTTGCCCACGGGATCATCGAGAGAGAGCTTTCCCTGCTCCTGAAGAAGCAGGATGGCCGTGGCGGCGAACTGCTTGGAAATGGAGCCGATGGAATAGCGCATCTCCGGCGTTGCGGGCACGTTGGGATCGAGGTGGGCGAAGCCGTAGGCGTGCGTGTAAACCAGCTTGTCTCCCTCGACCACGGCAATGCTGGCCGAGGGGATGCCGCGCAGCGCAAGCACCTGCTCGGCCACCCGATCGATACGCGCTTTCAACGCCGGGTCGATGGTGTCAACTGTCTGCGCGTGAAGCACCAGTGCGAACACGAAAGCAAGAAGCGCAAAAAGCGAGCGCGGGCGGTTGGATTCTCTCTTAAACATGAACCCCAATATAGCGCAGGGCGGTGAGCTACGCTGGAAGAGGACCAATTCCCATCAGAGGTCATCCCGAGTGCAACGGCTCATTGAAGGCCACAAGCGGTTTCTCACCGACGTATTCCCCACGCGCCGCAGTCAGTTTCATCTCCTGGCGGAGGGCCAGGCGCCGCAATGGCTTTTCATCACCTGCGCCGATTCGCGTATCGTGCCCGATCTGATCCTCGGCACGGGACCGGGCGATCTGTTCATCAGCCGCAGCATCGGCAACGTTGTGCCGGCGTCCATGGGCGATGTGGATGGCGTAACGGCAACCATAGAGTACGCAGTGGAGGTGCTGAAGGTGCCGCATGTGATTCTGTGCGGGCATTCCGATTGCGGCGCGCTGAAGGCAGCGCTGGATCGCAAGGCGCTGTCAAGTCTGCCCAAGGCAAAGCGCTGGCTCGATCACGTGGAGGGCGCGTTTACCCATCGCCAGCCGCTGAACCCTGATGACGGCGAACATGCGGAGTTGTGTTCGCTGATCCGCGGCAACGTGGTGGCGCAACTGCTCAATCTGAAGGCGCAACCCGCGGTGGCGAAAGCGCTGGCAAAGGGGTCGCTATCGGTACATGGCTGGTATTACGACATTCTCTCCGGGCGAATCGAGCAGTACGATGGGCAAGCGCGCCGCTTCATGCCTTTGGTCTAGATGATGGCTGAGGGCTGAAGACTGACAGCTGGTGTAGGGGCGAGCGTCCTGCGGCTGCAAATGCGATTCGCCTTGGCCACAGGCAAGGAGGAGAAATCGCGAAAACCCTCCACCGCCCGCCCGCGCTTCAAGTTAGGTTTATAACCGTTCTGAACATCCAGCCGGCAAACTGGCCGGCCCGGCGTTCGAGACGTGAGAAGCGGTGCAGGCGAGAACAGGTTGCTTTTGGGCTCAGTGCAAGCCCTCGGGCACTTCGTGATGCGCGGGCGGCTTACGGAACAGCCACACTGCGCCAGCGCAGAAGAACGCCAGCAGAGCCGTCCAGCGGAACACGTCCACATATGCGCGCAGCGCCGACTGCTGCTGCATCAGCCCGTATAGAAGTCCCATGGCGCCCGGCCGTCCGGCCGCGCGGCCCAGGTGCTGCCCCAGGTAGCCCGCAATCATCTGCGACTTCTGCTGCAAGGCGGGGTCGGTCGCCGTTACGTGCGCGCCAATCTCCGTCTGGTAGTAGGCTGCTCTCCGGATGATCGCCGTCGTGGCCATCGCGATCCCGATCGAGCCGCCGATGTTGCGCAGCATGTTGAAGAGCCCGGTGGCGTTGCCCATCTCTTCGCGCGAGATGGTCGCGGTGGTCAGCGTGGCCAGCGGCACAAACACGAAGCTCAGCGCGAACCCGGTCAGCGTGATAGGCAGCAGCAGCGTGAATGGCCCAATGTCCAGGTTCACCATGCCGAAATACAGTGAGCAGACTCCGAAACCGATGAAGCCCAGGGACAGCAGTTTGCGATTGTCGTACCGCGATCCCAGAATGCCGATTAGCGGCGAGCCTATAAACGAACCGATCCCGCGCGGCCCCACCACCAGTCCCGCCGTGAACGCCGTATAGCCCAGAATCTCCTGGTAGTAGAGCGGAAGGATGGCGATAGTGATGTAAATGCACATGCCCAGCAGCGCAATCAGAAAGCAGCCGGTGCGGAAGTTGCGGTCCTTCAGGATGTGCAGGTCCACCAGCCCCTTCGGATTACTCCATGACCGCCAGATCCATCCCACGAAAGCGACGATCAACGCGGCCACGGCCCAGCGCACCCAGATCGCACCGAACCAGTCATCCTCCTGGCCCTTGTCCAGCACCACCTGCAGGCAGCCCGCCCACACCATCAGCAGACCAAAGCCGATATTGTCGAATGCGCCCACCTTTGCGTTCTTGATGAAGGGCGGGTCGTGCACAAACCGGCTGATCAGAATCACCGCCAGGATGCCTACTGGAATATTGATGTAAAACGCGTAGCGCCAACTGAATGTGTCCGTAAGCCAGCCGCCAAGGGTCGGTCCGATCACCGGGGCAACCACGATGCCCAGCCCATAGGCCGCCATGGCCTGCGACCGCTTCTGCACCGGGAAGCTTTCCAGCAGGATCGATTGCGACAGCGGCTGCAGCGCCCCGCCGCCCGCGCCCTGCAATACCCGGGCCAGCAGAATAACGGCTAGCGACGGCGCCGCCCCGCAGAAGAACGAAGCAATCGTGAAGGTGACGACGCAAAACAGCAGGAAGTTCTTCCGCCCGAAGCGCCGCGCAAACCAGTTTGCCGCCGGCAGAATGACCGCGTTAGCCACCAGGTAACTGGTCAACACCCACGTAGCCTCGGAGTTCGAGGCCGACAGGCTGCCCGCAATGTACGGCAGCGCCACCGACGCAATGGCCGTATCCAGCACCTCCATGAACGTCGGCAACATCACCGACACCGTAACCAGCCACGGATTTACCCCCTGTGTGAGGGGATAGCGCGCCTGAGCAGAGGGATGCGTATGGTGCACGGCTTGAGCGGGTTGGAGGGCGGCTGTGGTCACGGCCTTGGGAACCCATCAGCCTACCCCACTGCACAATCGTTTCCTGTGACGGCCGCCGCTCCTGGCGCTACGCCAAACCCCGGCTCCACAGCTACTTCGGTCCGGCCCCGATGGCAGCCGAGCGCGATTGCTTACAAAAATCCCATCAAGAAAAGTTGACACTAATCCACTCAATGCTGCATCTTATCTATGTCAGTGTTTATTCGAATTCAGGGAGCCAAATCATGGCAAAAATCATCGGAATCGACCTTGGAACCACCAACTCTTGCGTCGCGGTAATGGAAGGTGGCGAGCCAAAAGTCATTGCAAATGAAGAGGGTGCGCGCACCACGCCCTCCATCGTCGCCTTTTCAAAGAGCGGCGAGCGGCTGGTGGGCCAGGTGGCCAAACGCCAGGCCATTACTAACCCAGAGAACACGATTTTCTCCATCAAGCGTTTCATGGGCCGCCGCTACAACGAGGTATCGGACGAGATGAAGATGGTCCCGTTCAAGGTGGTCCAGCAGGGTGACCACGTGGCCATTGTGGCGCAGGGCAAGGAGTACACCCCGCCCGAGATTTCGGCCATGATCCTGCAGAAGCTGAAGAAGTCAGCCGAGGCCTACCTGGGCGAGACCGTTTCTGAGGCCGTGATCACCGTTCCGGCCTACTTCAACGACGCGCAGCGCCAGGCCACCAAAGATGCGGGCAAGATCGCCGGCCTCGACGTGAAGCGCATCGTTAATGAGCCCACTGCGGCGGCGCTGGCCTACGGCCTGGACAAAAAGAAGGACGAGACCATTGCCGTATACGACTTTGGCGGCGGCACTTTCGATATTTCCGTCCTGGAAGTTGGCGAAGGCGTCATCGAGGTTAAATCCACGAATGGCGACACCCATTTGGGCGGCGACAACCTGGACCAGCGCATCGTGGACTGGCTCATTGCCGAATTCAAGCACGACGAAGGCCTCGACCTCAGCTCCAAGGGCAACGAGATGGCCCTGCAGCGCCTGAAGGACGCGGCCGAAAAGGCAAAGATCGAGCTATCGACTACCCTCGAAACCGAGATCAATTTGCCCTTTATCACTGCGGATGCCAACGGACCCAAGCACCTGGTCCGCAAGCTGACGAGGGCCAAGCTGGAGCAGATGGTGCAGGACCTGCTGGATTGCTCGCTGGAGCCGTGCAAAAAGGCCTTGGCCGATGCCGGCGTCACGCCCAAGGACATCGACGAGGTGGTTCTGGTGGGCGGCCAGACGCGCATGCCCAAGATCCAGGAGATTGTGAAGCAGCTTTTCGGCAAGGAGCCGCACCGGGGCGTGAACCCCGATGAGGTGGTCGCGATCGGCGCCGCGGTCCAGGCCGGCGTGCTCGCGGGCGAGGTAAAGGATCTGCTGCTGCTCGACGTAACCCCGCTGACCCTGGCTATTGAGACGCTGGGTGGCGTGGCCACGCAGATGATTCAGCGCAACACCACCATCCCGACCAAGAAGACGGAGACCTTCTCCACCGCGGCCGACAACCAGACCGAGGTCGAGGTCCATGTCCTCCAGGGCGAGCGGCCGATGGCAGCGCAGAACCGCACCCTGGGCAAGTTCAAGCTGGGCGGAATCATGCCGGCCCCGCGCGGCGTGCCGCAGATCGAGGTCACATTCGACATCGATGCCAACGGCATTCTGAATGTGACTGCCAAGGACAACGCCACCGGCAAGGACACGCGCATCACCATCACTTCCAGCTCCGGCCTGAGCAAGGAAGAGGTGGAGAAGATGGCCAAGGAAGCCGAGGCGCACGCGGCCGAGGACAAGGAGAAGCGCGAAGAGGTGGAGGCGCGCAACACGCTCGACTCGATGGTCTACAACATTGAGAAGATGCTGAAGGACTCGGGCGAAAAGGTGCAGGCGGCCGACAAGACCGAGGTGGAAGCGGCGCTGGCCGAAGCCAGGAAGGCGCTCGAAGGCACGGACGCGGCGCAGATGAAGGCTGCGCACGAAAAGCTGACCCAGGCGAGCCACAAGCTGGCCGAGGCGGTATACAAGGCGACGGCGGCACAGGCGGCACCGGGCGCAGAACCGGGCGCTCCAGGCGCCGGCGAAGCACCACCTGCGGGCGAACAGAAGAAGGACGAAGGCGTGATCGACGCCGAGTACGTGGATGTGGACGAGTCGAAGAAGTAGGACCGGCCGTCCAGGCAACTCGCCCGTCGAGCGGAATCGAGGTAAGTCAACAGGGGTAGACGGAAAAGGTCGTTCGCCCCGTTCCGCACTCCTTAGGGTTGTCATCCCGAGCGGAGCGAAACGGAGTCGAAGGATCTGCGGATCGTCAACACCGCCGTGATGGCAAGCGGCTGGAATGCCATTGAACGCTTTCCGTGTTACGCTAAACGGTAAGCATGATTCAGTCCTTCGCCAACGAAGAGACGAAAAGGGTATACCTGACCGGAACCAGCCGCAGGTGGGCAAACATCGCGCGGGCCGCGGCAAGGCGGCTCCAGACAATTGATTTTGCCTCCTCGATGGACGATCTGGCGAATCCTGGCAACCGGCTGGAGAAGCTGAAAGGCAGCCGGGCTGGCCAGTGGAGCATACGGATTAACGACCAATTCCGCGTGTGCTTCCGGTGGGATGGCAAGGATGCCTGGGATGTTGAGATTGTTGATTATCACTAAGGAGATTCGCCATGAGCATTACTCGTAAATCCGACGAGCGCGGCGTACCCATTCATCCCGGCGAGTTTCTGCGTGAGGATTTTCTTGTTCCGCTGGGCCTTTCGGCCAACGCTTTGGCCATTGCCTTGCGAGTACCGGTAACGCGCATCTCTGAAATCCTGAGAGAGCGGCGCGGCATTACGGCGGACACTGCGCTGCGCCTCGCCCGTTATTTTGGGACTACTCCGGACTTCTGGATGAAAATGCAGATGTCCTTTGACTTGGCAATCGCGAGCCGGGAATTGAAGAAGCGGATCGAGGTGGAGATATTTCCCGCTCCTCGCCACGAGACCGGAGAACTGAAAGCGAGACAGATCGCTTAACACAAGAGTGGATGCCTAATAACCCATGCCCACGACGACCAACAAAGACTATTACGCGATGCTCGGGGTCAAGAAGACGGCCACCCCGGAGGAGATCCGCAAGGCTTTCCGCAAGCTCGCGCGCAGGTACCACCCCGACGTCAATCCCAACGACAAGAAGGCTGAGGAGAAGTTCAAGGAAATCTCCGAGGCCAACGACATCCTGAGCGACGAAAAGAAGCGCAAGGTCTACGACCAGCTCGGCTTCTACTCGGACAACATCGATCCGGCCCAGGCCGAAGCCTACTCGCGCCAGCAAACCCGCGGAGGAGCTGGCGGCGGAACTCCGGTCGACTTCGGCGGCTTCGATTTTTCCGGCTTCTCCACCGAACCCGGCCCGCACACCCAAACCGGCGGCAACTGGGGCAGCTTCAAAGACATTTTCTCCGGCATCTTTTCCGGAGCGCAGCAGCCGCAGCACCCGCGCGGCCCGCAGCCCGGCGGCGATCTCGAGTACCAGGCCACAGTCGACTTCTGGACCGCCATCCGCGGCGGCCAGGCGCGCATGCAGATCCATCGCCAGGAGGCCTGCCCCACCTGCCACGGACAGGCCCAAACCGGCGGCGCCATCATCTGCCCAGAGTGCAACGGCACCGGCAAGGTGACGCAGATGGGCGGCCGCATGAAGTTCGACCTCCAGTGCCCCCGCTGCGGCGGCACCGGCCGCGTCTCCTCCAACTGCTCCACCTGCCACGGCGAAGGTGTGGTCGATCGTACGGAGAACGTCGAGTTCCGCATCAAGCCCGGCACCCGTGACGGCCAGCGCATTCGCCTGCAAGGCAAGGGCAACGCCGGTCTCAATGGCGGTCCTCCCGGCGACCTGTTCCTCATCGTGCGCGTGGGCACGCACCCGGTCTTCACGCGCCAGGGCGACGACATCCTCATCACTGTGCCCGTCACCGTGCCGGAAGCCTCGCTCGGCGCCAAGGTGGACGTGCCCACCATCGATGGCCGCACCCAACTCAAGATTCCGCCGGGCACGCAGCCCGGCCAGAAGCTCCGCATGCGCGACCGCGGCGTGGAAAATGCCCAGAGGCCCGAGCAGCGCGGCGATCAAATCGTTACCGTTGAAATCGTGGTCCCGCATTTGCAGGACGAGCGCAGCCGCGAGATCATGCGCGAGCTGGCCCGTCTGAACCCGAAAGGCCCACGCGCAAAGCTGTTCGCTGAGGTGTAGAAAATCTTCATGACGCTGTTTTCACACATTCTCGTGTAAGGTGGGATCGAACCAGTTATGCCTGCCAAACGAAAATCCAAAGGCGCTTACATGATCTCGGCGGTGGCCGAGATGTACGAAATTCATCCTCAGACGTTGCGCCTCTACGAGCGCGAGGGGCTGCTCAAGCCGTCGCGCACCGAAGGCAACACGCGGCTCTACACCGATGAGGACCTGGAGCGCCTGGAGTTCATCCTCAACCTCGCCCGCGACCTCGGCGTCAACATCGCCGGCATCGCCATCATCCTGCAGATGAGGGAGCGCATGGAGGAGATGAACCGCCAGATGCAGAGCTTCGTTGAGTACGTGCGCACAGAGATGCTCTCGCGCTTCCATCCGTCGGCGCCGGAAACGTCCGCCGCCATTGTGCCTCTGCGCAAGCCGGCGGTCACGCGGCCGGTGGTGGTCACGCGCACCAACAACAATCGCCGCGAATCCTGACCACGCCACCCAATTCACAGCCGGCGATTTCCGCGCCCGCACAGTATCCTTAACCCTGCATGCTGTACGCACTGCTCGCTCTCGCCGTCTTCGGCCTCATCACCTCCTCGGTCTTCGCCGGCATGGCCCTGGCCGCGGTTCCGCGCTACCTGCGCGAGCGCCGCGAAGCCATTGCAGCTCTCGGTCGCGAGCCCGCCTTCACCCCACCGCTCACCCTCCTCAAACCCCTCCACGGCGACGAGCCCAATCTCGAAGCCCATCTCGCCACCTTTTTCGAGCAGGATTACCCCGCATACGAAATCCTCTTCTGCGCCCGTTCCGCTGACGACGCGGGCCTCGCCGCCGCCCGCCGCGTCGCCGCACGCTTCCCCGCAATCCCCGTGCAGTTCCTTTCCACCGGCGACCCGCACTACATCAACGCCAAGGCCGCCTCCATGGAGTTGATGGAGCGGCACGCCGCCCACGACATTCTTGTCATCTCCGACTCGGACGTCCGCGTCACTCCCGACTATCTCCGCTCCGTCGCCCTTCCCTTCTCCGACGCGCGCGTCGGCGGCCTCACCTGCCCCTATCGCGGCGTGGCCGCGCCCAAAACCGGAGAAAGGACCGGCCTCTGGGCGCGCCTTGAAGCCATCGGCATGTCCGTTGAAATGACCGCCGGCGTCCTCGTCGCGCGCAGTCTTGAAGGCATGCAGTTCACCCTCGGCCCCACCATGGCCTTTCGCCGCGAAACCATCCGCGGCATGGGCGGCTTCCGCGTCACCGCAGACTACTGTGCCGACGACTTCATCCTCGGAAATGAAACGCACAAGCTCGGCCAGACCGTCATCCTCAGCCACCACGCCATCGACCACATCGTCATCAACTCCAGCTTCTGGCAATCCATGCTGCACCAGGTCCGCTGGATGAAGTCCACGCGCTTTTCGCGTCCCAAGGGCCACTTCGGCACCGCGCTTACCTTCAGCATGCCCTTTGCCATCCTCGCGCTCGCCGCCGCAGCAGCCACGCATCACCTCGCACTCGGCATTGGCCTGTTCGCCTGGGGCCTGGCCACGCGTCTCGCCCTCGCCATCGCCGTTGGCAACTGGGTCGTCGGCGACCACGACTGGCTGAACCTCCCTATCCTCTATCCCATCCGCGATCTCATGGGATTCTTCTTCTGGGCTGCCAGCTACACTTCCAGCCGCATCTGGTGGCGCGGCCGCCGCTTCCAACTCCTCCCCGGCGGCAAAATGCGCCCCGTCTGATCACTTAACACTGATCACTGACCACTGCCCTGCTCTCCGTTACCATGTTTCTGTGAACGTCCTCACCGCCGCCGAGATGCAGGCCTGCGACTGCGCCACCAGCCAGCAGCACGGCATTCCATCGCTGCAGCTCATGCGCAACGCCGGCGCGGCAGTGGCCGACTTCGCCCGACGCCAGTTCCCGCGCGCGCGCCGCATCGCCGTCCTCTGCGGCCGCGGCAACAATGGCGGCGACGGCATGATGGCCGCGCGTCTGCTCGCCGGCTCCGGGCTCCCGGTCATCGTGCTCCTGCTCGGCTCTCCTGAAGGCATCAAGGGCGACGCCGCCGAGGCCTGGCGCAAGCTTCATCACGCCTCCAACTGCCGAGTCGCCGTAATCGAAGACGAAGCCACGCTGGCCCAGCACCAGGCCGCGCTGCACTCTGATCTCATCGTCGACGCGGTCCTCGGCACCGGCTTTACTCCCCCCATGCGCGGCCTTCCCCTCGCCGCGCTCCGCTGGATCCAATCCACCACCGCCCCCATTCTCGCCGTCGATCTGCCCTCCGGCTGGCCCGCGGATGAAACCCGCACCTCCATCCCCGACCCCGTATTTCCTGCCGACGCCGTCATCACCTTCACCGCGCCCAAGCCCGCACACGTCTTCTCCCAGCTCACGCGCCGCTGGGACCAGCCCATCGTCGTCGTTCCCGTCGGATCGCCGCCGGAAACCATCGTCTCTTCGCAGAACCTCTATTGGGCCGGCGCCGCGCAATCGCTCGTCCACGCGCCCCGTCCCGCCGATTCCAACAAGGGCATGTACGGCCACGTCCTCGTCGTCGGCGGCACGTTCGGCTCGGCGGGCGGCAAATCCGGCGCGCCCACCATGACGTCGCTCGCCGCATTGCGCATCGGCGCAGGCCTGGTCACAGCGGCAGTTCCCGCGCCTGCGCTCCCCATCGTCGCCTCGTTCGCGCCGGAGCTCATGACCTGGCCGCTTGAAGCCACTGCCGAAGGTCACATCTCGCCCGCAAATCTCGCGCCCGGCCGCCTTGCCGACTTCACCCGCGGCATCACCGTTCTTGCCCTTGGCCCCGGCCTGGGCCAGAGTGACGCCACCGGCCAGTTCTGCATCGGACTGCTTGAGGCAACCGCCCAGCAGGGCGCAACCACCATGCCTGCCGTCCTCGATGCGGACGCGCTCAACCTGCTCGCCAGGCACCCCGATCGCCTGTCCACGCTCACTCGCGGCGGCCGCACTGTAGTCCTCACGCCGCATCCCGGCGAAATGGCCCGCCTCGCCGGCCTCACCACCGCTCAAGTTCAGTCCGACCGTCTCGGCATCGCTCGCAGCTTCGCAGCCCGCTACAACGTCATCCTGGTTCTCAAGGGCGCGCGCACCATCGTCGCCCATCCGGACGGCCGCGCCGCCGTCAACACCTCCGGCAATCCCGGCATGGCCAAGGGCGGAAGCGGCGACGTCCTCACCGGCGTCGTCGCCGGCCTTCTCGCGCAATTCCCGCGCCATCCGGCGAGCGCCGTCGAAGCCGCCGTATGGCTACACGGCCTCGCCGCCGACCTCGCCGTGCGCGACACCGAGGAGCACACTCTGCTCGCCACCGATACTCTGTCCCGGTTTTCCTCCGCCTTCCGATTTCACAGCCGCGCCGCAAACGGTTATCTTTGGTTACAGGGATTGCCAGACAATTCAGGCACAGCAAAAAGCTCCAGCGAGGGACCGGAATGAGCAACAATGCATCGGTGGCGGAAGGACGGGTGCACCAGTTCACCACCCACAGCGGCGCGGACACCATTGAAGTGGGCCGCAAGCTGGCGGCATTGCTCACGCCGCCCCAGCTTCTCCTTCTCCAGGGCGATCTCGGCACCGGCAAAACCACGCTCGTCAAAGGCATCGCCCAGGCCCTCGACGCCGCCGATCCCGACGAAGTCACCAGCCCCACCTTCACCCTGATCCACGAGTACAAGGGCGAGCGCCACGGCAAGCCCATCAAGCTATTCCATCTTGACGTCTACCGTCTCGAAGGCGAGCGCCAGCTTGAAACCTTAGGCCTCGACGAACTGCTCACAGACGACGCACTGGTCCTGGTCGAATGGGGCGAAAAGTTCCCCAGCATCAAGAAACGCGCCACCGGCGAAATCCTCATCACCTCCACGGGCGGCGATGATCGCAAAATCACCGTCACTCTAAAAGAATAGACAGCCCTGGAACTATCCCCAAATCTCTGATTGCATCCCTTAGGGATGCCGCGAGAGTAGCCCCGGGTAGAGTCCGCCGCAATCGGCGGCGGACGCCACCCGGGGAAAAGCACCCCAAGGCGACCGCCGCGTCCCGTAGGGTCGCGATGACGACCGCACCGCAAGCCGTGTCACCAGGGCTGTCATCCTGACCCTGATCAAAGCGAAGGGGAAGGATCTGTGGTTGCTTTTCGTCAACCCTGCCACGGAACCGGATGCCCCATCCAATCGCGCAGCTTTACCGCGCGATTGGGTGGGAAACGACCAAGCCTGCACATCCGCCAACCCGCTGTCATCCTGACCCTGTGCGTGCGAAGGCTGCCGGCTCGCCCGTGTAAGATGGTCTCCGATCTTTTTAGTTCCCTCCCGGAGGTGCCTATGCGCGCCCGTTGTCTTACTTTCCTTGGGATTCTCGTCCTGCCGCTTCTAGCAATCACCCTCCCCAATCAGCTTCCCGCCCAGTCCTCTGACCACCACATCTTCCAGCGTCCGGCGCTGTCGAAGGACCTCATCTGCTTCGGCTACGCCGACGATCTCTGGACCGTGCCCCGTTCCGGCGGCAAAGCCACCATGCTCACTACCGGCGTGGGCATTGAGACCGCGCCCGTCTTCTCGCCCGACGGCCAGACCATCGCCTTCACCGCTGACTATGACGGCAACACCGACGTCTTCACCATCCCCGCCAGCGGCGGCATTCCTTACCGCGTCACCTATCACCCCGCGCCCGATTACGCCGTGGGCTGGTCGAACGACGGCACCCAAATCCTCTTCCGCTCCACCCGCGACTCCCACAGCCGCTACACGCAGCTCTACACCATCCCCGCCAAGGGCGGCATCGCCAAGGTCGCTCCCGCTGCCCATGGCCTTCCAGGGCACTTACTCGCCCGACGGCAACCAAATCGCCTACTCGCCCGACCCGCCCGGCTTCAACTTCAACTACACCAGCTACGTGGCCTGGGGCAACTATCACGGCGGCCTCGCCGGCGATATCTGGATCACTACCCTGCCCGGCCTCGACTCCGTCCAGATCCCGCATGAGAAGGCATCCGACTACTCGCCCGTCTACGCCGGCGGCAGCATTTACTTCCTCTCCGGCCGCAACGGTCCCATCACCATCTTCAAATACGATCCGGCCAGCAAAACTGTCACCGAGGTGCTGAAGAACTCCGGCTCCGACATCCGCACCCTCTCCGGCAATGGCGACACGCTGGTCTACGATCGGCTCGGCGAGATCTACCTCTTTGACACCGCCACCGGCAAGAGCCATCGCGTCCCCATTGACGTCGACGCGGACCTGCCCGAAGTTCGCCCGCACATCATGACCGTCGCCGACCAGATTGAGAACGTCGGCATCTCCCCCACCGGCGTCCGCGCCGTCATTGAAGCTCACGGCGACATCTTTACCGTCCCTGCCAAGCACGGTCCTACGCGCGACATCACCAACACGCCCGGCGCCATGGAGCGCGAGCCAGCCTGGGCGCCCGATGGCCAGTCCATCGCCTATTTCTCCGACGAATCGGGCCTCTACCAGCTTTACGTGGCGCCCCAGACCGGCAATGACGTAGCCGGCGCGCCTGCCGTGAAGAAATTCCCGCTCGCCTCCGAGCCCGCGTACTACTTCAACCCCATCTGGTCGCCCGACTCGAAGAAGATCGCCTTCCACGACAATCGCCTGCACACTTACCTGCTCGACCTGACCACCGGCAAGCTGACCACCGTCGGTGAGCCGAACGTATACGGCGGCTTCTCTGACACCAGCTATGCCGTATCCTGGTCGCCGGATTCGAAATGGCTGGCCTACACACGATCGATGGATAACCACCTCCACGCGCTGTTCCTATACTCGCTTGACAGCGGCCAGTCCACGCAGCTCACCAGCCAGATGGCCGATTCAACGGTGCCGGCCTTCGACCGCGAAGGCAAGTATCTCTACTTCCTGGCCAGCACCAACGCCGGCGCCACCAGTGACGGCCTGGACATGACCAGCGATCTCTACCAGGTCACGTCCAACATCTACGCCATCACCCTTGCTAAAAGCACGGCGTCGCCCATCGCGCCCGAACTCGACGACGAGAAGCCTGCGTCCGGCGACGAAGCCGACAAGAAGCCGGAAGAAGGCGACCACAAAGGCGATGCCGGCAGCGACGAAAAGCCGAAGGCCAAGCCCAGTCCGCCCAAACCGGTCAAGATCGATCTGGACGGCATCGAGTCGCGCGCCGTTGCCCTGCCCTTGCCCGCTGCTGCGTATGAATACGTCGTGGGCGGGCTCAAGGGCTCGGTGTACTTCCTGGAGCGGCCCGCCTCCGGACGCTTCGGCGAGCGCGGCATGACCCTCAGCCGCTGGACCCAGGAAGACCGCAAGACGGAAAAGCTCGCCGAACACGTCGAGTCGTTCGAGTTCTCAGCCAACGGCGAAAAAATGCTGCTCGCGCTCGGCCACCCAGCTCCTGAGGGCGAACCAGGTCCCGGCGGCGGCCATCCCAGTTGGGTCATCGTCCCCGCCAACGCGCCCGTCAAGCCCGGCGAGGGCTCCCTCAGCTTCGCCGAACTCAAGCTCAAAGTCGTTCCCCACGACGAGTGGGCGCAGATGTACCACGAGGTCTGGCGCATTGAGCGCGCCTACTTCTACAACCCCGACTACAACGGCGTGAAAATGGCTGAGGACGAGAAACGCTTCGAGCCCTGGGTCCAATCCATCGCCTCGCGCGCCGATCTCAACTACATCTTTCAGGAGATGCTCAGCGCCTTCTCCGTCGGCCACTTGCGCGGCAATGGCGGCGAGATCCCCGAAGCCAAACACGTCCCCGGCGGGCTGCTCGGCGCCGACTACAAGATCGACAACAACCGCTGGTGCATCGCCAAAATCTACACCGGCGGACCGTTCAACCCCGGCGCTCACGCCCCGCTGGCGCAACCCGGCCTCAACGTCAACGCCGGCGACTGCATCCTCGACATCAACGGCCGCGACCTCAACGCCGACACCAACATCCAGGAGCCGCTTGAAGGCGCCGCCGGCCAGGTCACCAGCCTGCGCATCGCCTCCGCCGACGGCTCCAACGCGCGCGACATCGACGTGACCCCCATCGCCAGCGAGGCCGCGCTGCGCCACGTGGACTGGATCGACGCCAACCAGAAAAAAGTGGACGAGCTCTCCGGCGGCAAGCTCGCCTACATCTATCTGCCCGACACCGGCGGCGGCGGGTTCACCAACTTCAACCGTTATTACTTTGCCCAGACCGAGAAGCAGGGCGCAGTCATCGACGAGCGCTTCAACGCCGGCGGCCAGGTGGCCGACTACTTCATCGAGGTGCTCGGGCGCCAAATCGAAGCCTACTGGCTGCCCCGCTACGGCGCCATCGAGCACACCCCCAACGCCGGCATCTACGGGCCCAAGGTCATGATCGCCAACGAGTATTCCGGCTCCGGCGGCGACGCCCTGCCCTGGCTCTTCAAATATAGGAAGCTGGGCCCGCTGGTGGGCAAGCGCACCTGGGGCGGACTGGTCGGCATCGGCCCCATCCCCGTGCTGATGGACGGCGGCCACGTCACCTCGCCCAGCGTGGCGTTCTTCTCGCCATCGGGCGAGTGGAGCGTTGAGAACCACGGCGTCGATCCGGACTACGCCGTGGAGCAGGACCCCAAGGCCGTGAGCGAGGGGCACGACCCGCAGCTCGAGAAGGCAGTCTCGCTGGCCATGGAGGAGCTGAAGACGCATCCACTGGCAAAGCCGCAACAGCCGCCGTATCCCAACTACCACAATATTTATTGATCGATCCTGCTACTGGACGGCGTCCGCTCCCGGGCGCCGTCCGGAATGCACGAAATAAAAAACGGCGATGTCGTATGGAATCATTGATTTAAGCCGCAAAACTGCACTGATTCGCGCGCCTATCGTTGCCGGGTCGGGAAGAATGATGGGGGGGGGCATTATTTTCCCGGTCAACCTCATTGAGTTCGATTATCACTCGAACGACACCCGGCCAGGCGGGGATTTCCCTGGGATCGCCGGCGCGGGATGGGTCGTGGTTCATAGAGCTCGCTTCCCCTTGAAATGCGAACGCCCGCGCAGGTGGCGGGCGCGGTTCGACTGATGTTATGACTTTAGCCCGGATGGCCGAGCGGCGGATGTGACGGCGGATACGCGAGAAGGAGGGGGGCCGGCGGAGTTCGCGGCGCCAGGGAGCAACTGAAACCTGCATGTTTCAGGTGTTGCGGGTTTACGGTTCCGGTGCAAAATGCACTGAAATAGGTGCATTTTCTGCAAAAACCTGACCATTTGGTCAGAGGCTATTTGCATCTATGGTATCGCGCGGGTCTATTCGCCGCCTTGAATCGGCCGTTCCCAGGTCTCAGAATCGAGTCGTGGGTCAGCTTGCTCGAGGTCGCCCCTCGGGGGCTAAAGAGGCTGCGGAAAAACTCGGGGAAGCGGCGAAGTCGATGCGAAAAACCTCAGGGTGCTTCAAAAGCTAAAGGCGAGGCCGGCGCTGAAGGCGCGCTGCTCCTGGGCGAAGAGCAGGAGAGAGCCGTCTGTGAGGATGAAGGGGCGGCGGCCCTGGCCAAGCACATTGTGCACATCGACGACGGCATCGAGGCTGCGGGCGTTTTCACCGCGTTTGCACATGGGCTGGCGGAAATGGAGATTCATGAAGGCCGCATCGGCGTTTTCGGCGTAGGGAGCGACGCGGGTAATGGTGGCATCGGGCTGCCATCGATAGCTGGCGCGCCAGCGGGTTCCGGTGCCGTCAACGATGCCGGAGAGTGAAAGGGCGTACATCTGGACCCGGCGGGGATGCGTGGATGCCGCCAGCAGAGACAGCGCCGTGGAATGAGGCGTGGCGGACAGGGCCAGCGTGTCCCCATCGGCATACGCAAGCCGGATGGACTGGTTGTGGGCCAGGCGGTGCTGGAAGCTGGCGAGGACGCCGCTGGAGGAGTAACCGGGGCCGGCAACGCGGAGCAGGCCGCTCTGGGGGTCGTAGAGGGCGGCGGAAACGGGCACTGCGCCTTCTGCGGCCGCCTCCAGCACGGGATTATCGATCCTGTCGGAGTAGATTGCGATGGATAGGCTAGACCCGTCGGTGCTGCGCTCCCAGCCGATCTCCTGGTGAATGCCGTGTTCGAGGGCCAGGCGGCCATCGCGGATGGAGACGTTCGGCAGCGATGAATCGGCATCGGACCCCACACTGGAATCGGCATCGGGCAGCGCCGTGGCCAAGCGGTAAGCCACGGTGGCGTTCCCATGATGCCAGCCGACGGCGATGTAGGGAAGCGCGGCGGCCAGGCTATTGGGCGAGCCGGATGCGAACCGGGCAAGGATTTGCCGGGCGCCGGCCTCCACCTGGTATGCATCCCCGAAATTGATGGTCTCCGAACCGCTCATGACGGCTTCCTCCAGGCCTTGAGCGCCCGCGCCTTCGATTTCAGGGTGAATGGAGATGGCGCCCACGGACTGGACAGAGCCGGCAAAGCCCAGGTCCTGTCGGAAGCCGAGCATCGATTCCATGCCGGCATTGGAGCCGGGAGCGAAATCGACCCGGGCCAGCAGCGCGCGGCTGTCGGAGGGCGTGTCCTCCACTTCAGCGGAAATGCGGCGCCCGTCCTCGCCGAAGGATCCCTGGCTGCCGGAAGCCACCAGGCGCGCTTTGAGCCTGGGGCGGGAATGGGATCCTTCAGAGACGACCACGAGGGGACCGTCCTCAAGCATGCGCAGGAGGGGCCGGTCGGCGGCGGACTTGAGCGTCCACGCCCAGTCGTCCTTTTTATCGCTGGCGTTCCGAGGATGCGCGGGCAGCCACTGCAGGGCTTCGTATAGCGTGTGCAGGGTCAGGTTGACCACGGCGCTGGACTGGATGCGTACGTCTTCGCGCAGCGAGGGCAGGAAATACGCGCCCATGACCTTAACGGAATAGAGGCCGGGAAGGATGCCGGTAAAGCGGTAGCGACCGTTTGCATTGGTGTAGGCGCTGGCCACGATGGTGAAGTCCGGCTGGAGGAGCTGGACTTGAGCGCCGGCCTGGGGCACGCCTGCGGCGTCGCGCACGACACCGGATACCGACGCCGGGGCGGCAGCATGCATCGAGGCTGCCCCAGTGGCAATCAGCATCAGAAACAACGCGAAATGGATCCTGAAGCGTATCACGTAGCCGAGTAAGTTTCCGGCGTCCCTGGCATATTCCAAGCGATGATCCCGTGCCGTCTCCTGGTCTGGTGCCTGGTCAACGTACTGCTCGGGAAGATGCATACTATTGCACGACAAAAGGGGCCGATTGCGCAATCATTTGTTTCGAAATTTCGTCGTTCACCTTGATTGTGACCTTATACTTGCCCGGCTGGAGGCCGGCTAAGGGTAGCGTCTTGTCCACGGTAAGCTGGTCGCTATGTGAACCAAGATCTTTAGAATCAATCACTTTTGAGAGAATCACGTCATTTGTGGCCGTATCGACGATCTCATAGGTGACGGTTGCCGAATTGCTCTTCGACGCCTCGTCGATTCCCAGGTTGTAGACCTGCATCCAGAATGCGAGATCCTGATTGCGGGTGTAAGTGACGGGGAACGCGGGTCCGGCGGTAACGCGGGGGCAGATTTTGGTGTTGCCGATGACGCAGTTGCCTTCGCCGATGTCGTGGGTACTGACTGGCGAGATTGCATCGGCCAGGATCAGGGATGAAGTCCCCAGCTTTTCATCGTGGTATTCGGGGACGTTGAGGGCGCGGCCGTAGAGGCCTATGTGATCCGGGTTATTTACGTCCTTGATGGCGATGTCGAGCCGATACAGGCCGGGCGACAAGGGCAGCGCCTTCCAGTAAATCTTCTTGTAGTCGAGGGTTTTCTCGAGCAGTTCGGCAGGCTGCTCCACTTCCACGGTTTCCTCGAAGGTCTGGACGGTCTTGTGAGTGATGGTCGTCACCTTGCCCAGGATATTGACCTCGCCGGTGGAGACGCCGTTCACGGTCTTGAAGGTGATGTCGCGGTTGCGGAGCTGAATGGTAACGGGAACCAGGATGGTGCCATCCGTAACTTTGACGAAATCGGTGCGGACATCGAAGGGCAACGGCGGCCCAGTGAGAATTTTGTGCTCGGTGATGAAGGCATCGAGATCGGTGAATTTGACCGGCGGGGGAGCGAAGATCTTGGCTTCGAGCTCGAGACGGTCGAACTCCTTGGAGGCAGTCGCGGAGGTCATGGAGCCCTTGCCGAGGGTTTCCAGGCCGCCGGCAAAACGATCGCCTTTTTTGGCATTGCCCATCTGTTCCCACTGGGTCAGGCCCATGCCGGGAACATGAGCGAGGGCGTCCTTTTCCCCGCGGTCGATGGTGAAGTGGTAGTCGCCGCACATGCAGGTGTCGACGAATTCGAGGTCGATGTTCTCGCCGATGCCCTCAAGATAACGGTAGTGCCAGACTTCAAAGGGGAAAGTGGCAGTTTCGCCGCCGCCCTCGTCGTTGGGGCGGTCATAGGCGCCTCCGGAGGGGTGTGCATCGATGTCGTCCGGCTTGCCCCACATGATGTAAATGCGGCCGCGATCGGTTTTCCAGCCCGGCTTGCCGGCGGAGAAGTGCTCATTGGCATAGGCAATACGGCGGTAGTGCTCTTCGCGGAATTCGTTTTCCGGAGAGTCGGGGTCGGGATTGCGCCGCTGCCAGAACGCCTCAATGAATGCCTCGCGCTCCTCGTCGTTGGCGAGGTTCTTGAAGGCTTTGCGCTCCTGGTCGGTGATGATGTAGGCGACGTCCTGATCCAGCCAGGTTTTATAAGCGCCTTTCAATTCCTGCCTCAGTTCCTTCTGGGCCTTGAACTGATCCTGGTCGCTGCGTGGCCGGTTCAGGGGATCCTGCTCCTGATCGGAAGTGGACGATGGAGACTGGGCGATGAGCCGGAACGACGGGATGGAAAGGAAGGCGCAAAGAACGGCAGCAGCGAAGATTGGAGGGCGAGTGGACATCATGAAGCAGGTACTCCTAGACTGCCCTATTTTACGAGCCGTAGAAGCGGGGGGCAAGCCTCGCAGCCAAGGCTCTGCCCCGCGTTGCTGCACTTTAGACTCTGAAGCGGCGGCAAGGGTAAGCCGCAAAGTGGGGAAAAGGCCTATACTTGAACAAGAAAACATGAGACCAATGGCATGCCGCCCCCGTCCAAAGGGCAGGCGGAATCATCTGATTTGTCTTTTCTTTTCCCGGGGTAAAACCAGACCGCGCGCCTCAGCCGCCAAGGGAGCATCCGGCGCCAGGGAGGCGACTGTAGGAATGCCTGGCTCACGTCGGCAGCGGCATGAAAGGGAGATGAAAAGTGACCCGGTAGCCCGGAAATCATTCTCGACTGGGAACCGCAGGACCGGATGTTACGTAGAATGAGATGAAGTCTCCTGGGGAGCAATTCGAGCAATGAAGAAAATACTTCTGATCGTACTCGCTATCCTTGTTGCCGCGGGCCTGGTCACCTTCATGGTGGTGAAGCAGCAGTCTGGCTACACCAAGGTGATGACGGCGAAGCTGACCAAGCAGGACCTGTCCACGGTTGTGAGCGGGACCGGGCAAATCAAGCCGAAGACCTACGCTGTGCTGGGCGCGACCGCCATGGGACGCGTGACCCACCTGTTCGTGAAGGAAGGGGATCACGTAAAGAAGGGTCAGGTCGTGGCCGAGGTCGAAAACGTGCAGCAAGGGGCCGCGGTAAGCGGGCAGCAAGCGACCATCGCGTCGTTTAAGACCGACATCGCTTCCTATGTGGCCGCGGAAAAGACGGCGCAGGCTAACGTGGAGCACGCGCAGGCGGACCTGGAGCAGAAAAAGCTGGACTGGGACAGGGCGCAGGCCTTGTATAAGGCCGGGATCCTGGCCAAGCAGGACTACGACGCCAAAAAGGCGGCTTACGACCTGGATGTGGCCACGCTGGCGCAGGCCGTGGCCGGGGTGAACCAGGCCAAGGCGAACACGGCTTCGGCGCAAGGACATTTGCAAACCCAGATAGCGACTTTGCGTTCCTACCAGAACGCGCTCGACCTGACCGAGTCCACTGCTCCTTTCGACGGCATTGTGACCGATGAGCCGGTACGCCAGGGCGAGACGGTGGTGGAAGGAATCCAGAACACCAACGGCTCGACCTTCATGACCATCGCCGACATGAGCGTGGTGACGGCCGAAGTGAAAGTGGACGAGACCGACATCGTGAACGTCGCGCTGGGCCAGCCGGCGGATGTGACCGTGGACGCGATTCCCAACAGGATCTTCAAGGGACACGTGACGGAAGTGGGCGACCAGGCGCTGCTCAGGTCTACGGGCGTGGCCACTTCGCAGTCGACGACCGGCACGGAGGAAGCCAAGGATTTCAAGGTGGTGGTGACGCTCGACAACCCGGACGACGAACTGCGGCCGGGGCTCTCCACCACGGCCCGGATCATGACTGCGCATAAGTCGGACGTTCTGGCGCTTCCCATCCAGGCCTTGACCATCAAGCCCCAGGACGCGAAGGCGGGCAAGAATGGCAACGTGGAGGCGGCCACCGACACCAACTCGTTCGGCATCCAGAAGCAGGATCAGCAAGGCGTGTTTGTGCTGCGCAAGGATGCGCATGGCAAGCTGCGGGTGCACTTTGTACCGGTAACCACCGGGATCACGGGAGCGACGGACATTGAAGTGCTCTCCGGGCTGAAGGTGGGCGACGAGATTGTCACCGGGCCCTACAAGACGCTGCGCGGCCTGAAGGACAACGCGCTGGTAAAGATCGACACATCGGCGCCGGCGGTTCTGACCACCAGCGGTTCCGGAGCATCGTAATAGCAAAGTGTTCAGCGCGGGCGTGAACCCGCGACTACAAATTGCGTACCATGAGGCAAGCAGGCGAGGAATTCGCTTGCCGTGCGCCGGAGAACGCGGGGTGCAGCCGGCAGAGGAAGATATGGGAATGGCCCTGGACAGCATCGGCACGGAAGCGCAAGCCAAACAGACTCCGCCACCCACCGGCGATGTAATCGTGGTGGAGGACCTGTGGCGCACCTACGACATGGGCGCGGAACAGCAGGTGCACGCCCTGCGCGGCATCAACCTGAAGATCCAGCACAACGAATACGTAGCCATCATGGGCCCATCGGGGTCGGGCAAGTCGACTCTGATGAACCTGATCGGGTGCCTTGACACGCCCACCCAGGGCAAGTACTGGCTGAACGGCCAGCTGGTCAGCGAGCTCGACGACGACCAGTTGGCGCGCATCCGCAACAAGGAGATCGGCTTTGTATTTCAAACCTTCAACCTGCTGGCGCGCGCAACCTCGCTGCACAACGTGGAGCTGCCGCTGATCTATAACGGCACCGCAACCGTGGCGCGGCTGGAGCGGGCCCGGAAGGCACTGACGGATGTGGGCCTGGGAGATCGCGTGAACCACAAGCCCAATGAGCTCTCCGGCGGGCAGCGGCAAAGGGTGGCCATCGCGCGCGCGCTGGTCAACAGCCCCTCCATCATCCTGGCCGATGAGCCCACAGGGAATCTCGACTCCAAAACCGGCATCGAGATCATGGCCCTGTTCGACAGCCTGCACGAGCGCGGCAACACCATTGTTCTGGTGACCCACGAGCAGGACATCGCCGAGTACGCGCATCGCGTGGTGCACATCCGCGATGGACAGATTTATTCCGACGAGCCGTCGCGGCGGAGACGGTAAGGCAGTGAATGAGTGAAGAAGTGAACGAATGATGAAGTACATTTTCACTCTTTTTCACTCCTTCACCGTTTCACTCGTTCACTCTTTTTCACTCCTTCACTCCGTCACTTTTTGACTCCGCCCGGCCCTCTATAATCGACTCATGCCTGCAATTCAGAAGCCAGTGAACGTGGATGCGCTCAAAGCGCTAGTGCGCACGGTGAAGGATTTTCCCAAGCCGGGGATTCTCTTTTACGACATCACCACCCTGCTGAAAGACAAGACCGGCTTCGCGCAGCTCATTGACGCGCTGGCCGCGCATTACCTGGCCGAGCAGATCGACCTGGTGCTGGGAATCGAGGCCCGCGGATTCATCTTTGGGCCGGCGCTGGCCTACCGCCTGAATGCCGGTTTTGTGCCGGTGCGTAAGCCGCGCAAGTTGCCCGCGCCCGTCGCCCGCGTCACCTACGACCTGGAATACGGTTCAGACACGCTGGAGATTCACGTGGACGCGATTGAGCCTGGGCAGAGGGTTGTGCTGGTGGACGATCTGCTGGCCACCGGCGGCACCATGGAGGCCACCGTCACGCTGGTAAAGCAGCTTGGCGGCGAGATTGCCGGGCTGGCCTTTGCCGTGGAACTGGATTTCCTGAAAGGCCGCGATCGCTTCAAGGAATATGACGTGTTCAGCCTGCTGCACTACGACGAGTAGCAGCTTTCAGCCCTCAGCTTGCGTGCCACCGGGGGCAAGGCTGACGGCTAAAGGCTGATAGCTGTTTTTTCTTCGCTTCTTCTTCCCCTTCCGGACGCGGTATCCTAATCGGACATGCCGTCTTCGCCGCCCCATTCCGAGACCAATCCCGGCCCTCCTCGGGACGACGCCTTTGCCGCGTTCCATCCCGTAACCGAGGAGTGGTTCCGCGCCGTCTTTGACGCGCCCACGGCGCCCCAGCGAATGGGTTGGCCGGTGATTGCGCGGGGCGAGAACACGCTCATCCTGGCGCCCACTGGCACGGGCAAGACGCTGGCGGCGTTCCTGTGGTGCCTGGACCGATTGATGTTGCATCATCAGCCGGCTGATCGAAAGAAGGGCACGCGTATCCTCTACGTCTCGCCGCTGAAGGCGCTGGCGGTGGACGTGGAGCGGAACCTGCGTTCGCCGCTGGCCGGCATCGCCAACATGGCGCGGCGCCGCGGCGTGCCGTTCCATGAACCCACCATCAGCGTGCGCACCGGCGACACGCCCCAGCGCGAGCGCCAGCGCTACGCCCGCGATCCCGCTGACATCCTCATCACCACGCCGGAATCGCTCTACCTGCTGCTCACCTCGCAGGCATCCGAAGCTCTGCGCCGCGTGGACACCGTCATTGTGGACGAAATCCACGCCCTCGTTCCCACCAAGCGCGGAGCGCACCTGGCCTTGACATTGGAGCGGCTGGAAGCGCTGGTCGGTCGTCCGCTGCAGCGCATCGGCCTCTCCGCCACGCAACGCCCGCTCGAAGAAGTGGCGCGCTTCCTCGGCGGAGTGGAAATTCAGGGACCGGAAATACAGGGACCATGGGACCATGGGACCGAGGGACCGAGAGAATCCTCCGCAACGGAGAACGATGGGGCAGTAGTTGGCAATCCTGATTCAGACTTCAGTGACCGAATCGTCGATGCCCTGTCCTCTTGTTCCCTTGGTCCCTTGGTCCCTTGTTCCCTGCCCCTCCGCTACCGCCCCGTCACCATCGTCAACGCCAGCGGGCGAAAGCAGCTTCGCCTGCGCATTGAGGTGCCGGTGGAAGACATGGCGCGGTTGAACACGATGGAAGAGATTCCCAGCGGGCCGGCATCGCAGACGCCGCGGCGCGTCTCCATCTGGAACGCCATTCATCCGCGCCTGCTGGAGCTGATCCGCGAGCGCAACTCCACCATTCTTTTCGTGAACAGCCGCCAGGTGGCGGAGAGGCTGGCCGGCGCATTGAATGAGCTTGCAGGCGAGCCCATTGCCCGCGCCCATCACGGATCGGTCGCCGCCTATCAGCGTTCCGTGATCGAAGAACAGCTCAAGGCGGGACAGATCAAAGCCCTTTGCGCGACTTCAACCCTGGAACTCGGCATCGACATGGGCGCGGTGGACATGGTCATCCAGATTGAAGCGCCGCCGTCGGTGGCCAGCGGCATGCAGCGCATCGGCCGCGCCGGCCACCACGTGGACGCCGTCAGCGAGGGCATCCTGTTTCCCAAATATCGCGCGGACCTCGTGGCGTGCGCGGCGGTCACGCGGGCCATGCACGACGGCCACATCGAGTCCACGCGCTATCCGCGCAACCCACTGGACGTGCTGGCGCAGCAATTGGTGGCAATCGTGGCGAGTGCAGGGAACAAGGGACCAAGGGACCAAGGGAACAAGAAAGCAGGGACCAAGGGAACAGGGGAACAAGGGACCAAGAAGGCCGGCGCGCCATATCTCAACTTTGAGAACTGGCAGGACGCGGCGAGCAGCGCTGACTCCGCTAACACCGCTAACTCCGCTTCGCCTGAAGTCTCCGTCGACTTTCTCTACGACCTCGTCCGCCGCGCGGCGCCGTTTGCCTCCCTCACCCGATCCGCATTCGATGGCGTGCTCGATCTACTCAGCGGCCGCTACCCCTCCGATGAATTCGCCGAGCTGCGCCCGCGCCTCACCTGGGATCGCGTGCGCAACATGGTCACGCCGCGCGAGGGCGCGGCGCGGCTTGCCATCCTCAACGCCGGCACCATCCCCGATCGCGGCCTTTACGGCGTCTTCCTCGCGCACAGCGAGGGCAAATCCGTCCGCGTAGGCGAGCTCGACGAGGAGATGGTCTTCGAGTCGCACCCAAATGAAACCTTCATCCTTGGCGCGTCAACGTGGCGCATTACCGATATCACCCACGATCGCGTGCTGGTGGAACCGGCGCCCGGCGAACCCGGCAAAATGCCCTTCTGGAAAGGCGATGGGCCCGGCCGCCCGCTCGAGTTCGGCCGCCGCATCGGCGCGCTGGTGCGCGAAATGCGCGCCCTGCCCAAGCGCGCGGCCCTCACCCGGCTGGTAACCGAGCACGATCTCGATCCCAACGCCGCCGAGAACCTGCTGGAATTCCTGGCCGATCAGGAAGCCGCCACCGGCTCCGTGCCCGACGACCGCACCATCGTCGTCGAGCGCTGCCGCGACGAGCTGGGCGACTGGCGTGTGTGCGTGCTGTCGCCATTCGGCAGCCGCATTCACACGCCGTGGGCCATGGCGGTAAGCGCGCGCATCCGCGCCGCCGGCGGCCCTGAAGTAGAAACGCTATGGAGCGACGACGGCTTCGTGCTGCGCTTCCCTGACACCGACGAGCCGCCCGATCCCGACTGGATCATGGTCGAATCCGCTGAAGCCATGCAGCTCGTCCTGCGCCAGCTCGGCTCGACGGCGCTGTTCGCCGGCCGCTTTCGTGAAGCCGCAGGCCGTGCGCTGCTGCTGCCGCGCCGCCGCGCCGATCAGCGCTCCCCGTTGTGGCAGTTGCGCAAGCGCTCATACGACCTGCTCAGCGTGGCCTCGCGCTATCCGTCATTTCCGCTGCTGCTCGAGGCATATCGCGAGTGCCTGCGCGACGTTTTCGACATGCCCGCGCTCATTGAAACGCTGCGCGCCATTGAGCAGCGGCAGTTGCGCGTGCACGTTGTCGATACGCGCAAGCCCTCGCCATTCGCCTCTTCCCTGCTCTTCAGTTACGTGGCCAACTTCCTCTACGACGGCGATGCTCCGCTGGCCGAACGCCGCGCCCAGGCCCTCACCATTGACCAGGAGCAGTTGCGCGAGCTGCTCGGCGAAGCCGATCTGCGCGAGCTGCTGGATGCCGACGCTATTGCGGAAGTGGAAGAGACAGCGCAGTGCCTGGCCGAGAATTACCGCGCGCGCTCGGCGGATGGAATCCACGATCTGTGCCTCAAGTTGGGCGATTTGACGAGTGACGATCTGCGCCGCCGCGTCGCCGACCCGAAGCTTCTCGAACACGTCGACCGGCTGGTTCGCGCGCGCCGATTACTGGGATTGCGCATTGCCGGAGATCGCCGCCTGATTGCAGCCGAGGACGCCGCGCGCTACCGCGATGCGCTCGGTGTTCCCCTGCCGCCGGGCCTCGCCGTCGCATTGTTGGAACCCGTCGCGCACCCAGTGCTGGAGCTGGTCCGGCGCTACGCCCGCACCCACGGTCCGTTTACCACGCGCGCGGCGGCGGAGCGTTTCGGGCTTGAGCTTAACGACGTGGAAGCCGTACTGCGCCAGCTTGCGCATGAGGGCCGCGTGCTCGAGGGCGGCTTCATCCCCGGAGGCCTCCATCGCGAGTGGTGCGACGCGGAGATTCTGCGCCAGATCCGGCGCAAGTCGCTGGCTCGTCTGCGGCGCGAAGTGGAGCCGGTAGAGCAGCACACCCTGGCGCGCTTCCTCACTCACTGGCAGGGATTGCTGGCTCCGCGGCGCAGTAGCGGCGCACACCTCGACGCGCTGCTCGACGTCATCGAGAATCTGCAGGGCGCGCCGCTGCCGGCTTCGCTGCTCGAGTCTTCCATTCTCTCCGCGCGGCTGGCCGGCTACGATCCGTCTGGTTTGGACACGCTGATCGCCGCAGGCGAAGTGACGTGGGCCGGCGTGGAACCCATGGGCGAGCGCGACGGCCGCATCGCGCTCTACCTCGCCGACAAGCTTCCGCTGCTTCTCGCGCCGCGGCCTCAATCCGAGCCGCTGACCGAGCGCGAAGAAGAACTGACGGCGCTGCTCGAATCAACCGGCGCCAGCTTCTTCGATCCGCTGCACCAGGCCGCGGGCGGCGGCTATCCGGGCGAAACCATTGATGCGCTATGGTCGCTGGTGTGGCGCGGCATGGTCACCAACGATTCGCTGCACGCGCTGCGCGCCTACATCCAGCGCCCGGACACGCGCGGCACCCGCCGGCAGCATCAAACCGGCGCGGTGTTCCGCTCGCGGCGAACCACTCCGCCCAACGCGCAGGGCCGCTGGTCGCTGCTGCCGGTCTTGGATTTAGGAAAACGGCCTCAAGCAAAGCAAGAAGTGTCGGGGCACGACTTCAGTCGTGCCGATAACAGCGCAAAAATCACCGGGGCTTCAGCCCCTGCGGAAGTCCCCACCGCTACCGAGCGAAGCCACGCCCTCGCCATGCAACTGCTCAATCGCTACGGCGTCCTCATGCGCGAGCATGCCGCAGCCGAAAGCATCCCGGGCGGATTCAGCGCCGTCTACGACGTGCTCAAGGTCCTCGAAGAAAGCGGCCGCATCCGCCGCGGCTACTTTGTCGCCGGCCTTGGCGCAACTCAGTTCGCGCTTCCCGCCGCGGTGGACATGCTGCGCCAGTTGCGCTCTGCGCCCGAGGCCGAAAAGCCCGAGTTTGTGCAGATGGCCGCGGCCGATCCCGCAAACCCCTACGGCTCCGTCCTGCGCTGGCCCGATCTCCCCGTGATGGACGAAGATTCGGAATCGGCTCCGCGTGTGCTCACGCGCGCGGCATACGCTGAAGTCATCCTGCGCAACGGCCAACTCGTCGCCTGGCTGCGAAGGAACAATCCCAACCTGCTCGTGTTCCTCTCCGCCGAGGAGCCGGAGCGATCGCAGGTGGCCGCGGGCCTCGCGCACTTCCTCTGCGCGCGCGGCCAGGAACGCATGCACTCCGACCGCCGCGAAGGCGTGCTCATCACCACCATCAACGGCCAGCCTGTAGCCGCGCACCCTATGGCGCGCTTCCTCATGGATGCGGGCTTTCATCCTGGCCCGCTGGGCATGCACCTGCGCCGCATTCCGCTGGCCGTGGTGCAGCACCACGCCGCGCCCGAGGAGCTGCAATAAGTGCCCGAAGGCGATACCATCTTCCGCTCTGCCCGTGCGCTCGGGCACGCCCTCGGCGGCCGCGTCATCACCGGCTTCCGCACCGCTTACCCGCTGCTGACGCGCTATCACGATGACACCCCGCTCACCGGCCAGACCGTCGATCGAGTGGAGTCTCGCGGCAAGTGGTTGTTGATGCATTTTTCCGGCGGCGCAACCCTGGCCACCCACATGCTCATGAGCGGAAGCTGGCACATCTATCGCCCCGGCGAGCACTGGCAGAAGCCGCGCTCCACCGCGCGCATCGTCATTGAAAACGCGGAGTATCACGCCATCGGCTTCAACGTCCCCGTGGCGGAGATGCACACCGCTGCATCGCTCGCGCGCGACCGGCGATTCCCTAAAACCGCCAATGACCTGCTCCACGGCGAATTCGACTCCGACGCCGCCGTGGAGCGCGTCGCCGGACAATCTGGCGATGAGATCGCCGACGTGCTGCTCAACCAGCGCGTGATGGCCGGCGTAGGCAATGTCTTTAAGTCGGAGGCGTGCTTCGTTGCCGGAATCCATCCCTTTGCCAGGGTCGGCATGCTCACGCGCGCGGAGATCCAGCGCGTAATCCGCGTGGCCCATCGCCAACTGGGCGCGAATGTGCTGGAAGATTCCGCTGACACCATCGTCACCTGGCGCGGCGCAGGCCGCCGCACCACAAATCGCTCCGACCCCACGGAAAGCCTCTGGGTTTACGGGCGTAATGGCGAGCCCTGCCGCAAGTGCGGCGCCCGCATCCGCCGGCGCATCCAGGGATTCGACGCCCGCATCACCTTCTGGTGCCCCAAGTGCCAGCCCATGCCCGACGGCTCGGACGTGGACGGGTAAAACCAGCTTCTAGCTCTTAGCTCTTAGCTCTTAGCTCTTTCTGGAGCACCCGCGCTCCACGCACCCCGGGCTAAAAGCTAACGGCTGATGGCTGACGGCTGACGGCTGATGGCTAATAGCTGCTTCTCAATTCCCCGGCTTCGGGCTCCCGATCCCGAAGATCTTCTGCAGAATATTCCGGTGATCCGGCGGATGGTCGCACGTATCGGTCGGCGCGGTGCCGTCCAGAAACGCCGCGGTGTAATCGTCCGGACACGCCCCATCCGCCAGCAGGTTGCTCGTCTTGTCCAGGTTCACAATCTCCACGCCTTCGGGCGGCGCAAACTCGCGCGTGTCGGAGTACTGCGGCAGTTCGACGGCCTGCTTCATGAACGCCGCCCAGATTGGCGCGGCCGCATCGGCGCCCTCAATCTTCAGGTCGGTGTAGTCGTCGTTGCCCACCCAAACCACGCACAGCAGGTTGGTGGTGAATCCGGCGAACCAGGCGTCGTGCTCAGTGCCCGTCTTGCCGGCTGCAGGCGCCTGGAACCCCATGTTGCGCACCCCGGCGCCGGTTCCGCAGAAATCCCGCCCTCCAACCATGCAGCCTTCTTTCCCATTGCCTTGCAGAACGGCTTCCATCATGTAAGTAGTCAGGAACGAAACCCGCGGGTCCACAACCTGCTGCGTGGTCGGCGTAAAGTCGGTGATGATATCGCCGGTCGCAGTGCGCACGCTGGCCACCATCCACGGATCGATATGCATGCCCCCGTTGGCAAACAACGTGTACGCGCCGGCCATCTCCATCGGCGTCGAATCGTAGGCCCCAATTGCCATCGCCGGCGTGCCCCGCGCGTTCTTGATTCCCGCGTCGCGCGCCAGTTGAGCCACCCGGTCGAAGCCCACCATCGCCGCCAGGCTGATGGTGGCGTTGTTGTCAGACCGCATCAGCGCGAACCGCGACGTGATCTCGCCGTAGTACTCGTTCCCCATGTTGCGCGGCGTGTATTCCTTGTCGCCCACCTCGTACGTCGTCTGCTGATCGTTCAGCATCGTCACCGGCGAGAACAGCTTCTCCTGCCCCGGCAGCGGCGTGCCCTCCACCGCCGTGTTGAACGCCGAAGCATAAACAAACGGCTTGAATATCGAGCCCGTGGGCCGCTCCGCCACCGCGTGGTCCAGCTGCGATGCCCCGTAGCTGCGCCCGCCCACCAGCGCCAGCACTTGTCCCGTATGCGGATTCAACGCCACCAGCGCCACCTGCGGGTAACTGTACGGGCGGCCCAGCTTGCGGTCGCGCGCGTGTTTCCGGTCCACCAGCGCGTCCACCACGTGCACGGTGCTGTCCACCGCCATCGTCGCCAGCCGTTGCAGGTCCGGATCGAGCGACGTGTAGATGCGCAGCCCTTCCAGGTCCACATCCCTCTCCCCCAGCCGCTGCAGCAACTGGTCATGCACCAGGTCAACAAAATACGGCGCCTCGCTGGCGTCCACACTGCCCGTGGATAGATGCAGCGGCTCCTCCTTCGCCTGCTCCGCTTCGTCCTTGGTAATGGCTCCGGTCTCCACCATCGAGTCCAGCACCAGGTTCCGCCGGTCAATCGCCCGGTCCGCATGACGCCACGGATTAAAGTAACTCGGCCTCTGGATCATGCCCGCCAGCAGCGCGCATTCCGCCAGGTCCAGTTGCCGCACATCCTTGCCGAAAAACACATGCGCGCCTTCGCCGAATCCATTCACTGAAAAGCTGCCGTGCTCGCCCAGCGGAACCTGGTTGGCGTAGAGCTCGAAAATCTGCTTCTTGTTGAAGCGATGCTCCAGGTGGAATGACACCATGATCTGCGTCAGCTTGTACTGGATGGTGCGGTTGTCGGCCACAAATAGCTGCTTGGCCAACTGCATCGTAAGTGTGGACGCCCCGCCCAGATGCTTCCGGTCCCCCACCATGTCGTGCCACGCCCAGCTGATCATGCTGGGGAAATACACTCCGCCGTGCTCAAAAAATCGGCGGTCTTCAATGGCAAGAACCGCGTGCACCAGGTTCGGCGGAATCTCGTCGTACGTGATCAGCCGCCGCTTGGTTCGGTTCGCGTCCGAGCTCAGGCCCGTGATCAGCAGCGGTTCCAGCTCATAGCTGGCCAGCGCCTGCCCGTGATCGTCGGTGATCCCGTCCACCACGCCGTCGGCAACATGGATGGTGGCCCCGTCCTGCGCGTGATACGACTGCGGACCCGGCATCACGCTGATGGAACCCGTGCCCTCCCGGAATGTGCCCAGCGGCGACGCCTTCGCAGCTCCGTCCGTCGAGTAGCCCGCCTGCCGCAGCTCGTTCGAAAGGAGCTGGATCGAAAGTTTCTGCCCCGGCCGCACCTCCCGCGGTTCCGCGAAAATCTTCGCCGTGTTGGCAAATACCGGCTGCTGCAGCCGCTGGTCCACAATCCGCCCGTACTTGACGTAGAAATACCCGCACACGCTCAGCAGGCCCACGCATCCGGCCGCAACCACCAGCAGCGCCACCCGCAAAAGCACTGAGGGCCAACCGCGCCGTCCCGCCCCCGGCATCCGGAATTTGATCTTCAACGCCATTGCTGTTCCTCAAAAACAGCTATTAGCTTTTAGCCATTAGCTTTTAGCTTCGCCTTACCTTTTTAAAGGGCCGTCATCCTGAGCGGAGCAGCGCAGTTTCATCGCGCCGCGCAGTCGAGGGACATGCATTTGCACTTGCTTTTGCCTTTGCTTTTGCCTTTGCCTTTGCTTTTGCCCTTGCTTTTCTTTCTGTCATTCCCTCCGGGAATCTGCTTTTGCCTTTGCTTCTGCCTTTGCTTTTGCTCTTGCCTTTGCTTTTGCTCTTGCCCTTGCCTTTGCCCTTGCTTTTCTTTCTGTCATTCCCTCCGGGAATCTGCTTTTCGTCCCCCCAACAAACCGCGGCTACTTACAGCAATCCGTCGCTACCCTCCAGCAGCAGCTCCTCCGCCACCCGTGCCTTCACCTCATGCAGCACCCGCTCCAGCGCCACATCCACGCTCTGCCCGGTGGCCCGCGCCACCAGCTCCACCAACCCTCCCGCAGCCTTTTTGCCCACATTCACGCGATACGGAATTCCCACCAGATCCGCGTCCTTGAATTTGACTCCTGCGCGCTCGTCCCTGTCATCCAGCAGCACGTCGATCCCCGCCCCATCCAGTTCCGCGCCCAGCTTCTCGCCGGTCTCGCGCAGGTTCGCGTCGCCCATGTTCGTTACCGTGATGACGACAGTAAACGGCGCAATGCTCGCCGGCAGCCAGAACCCGTTGGCGTCGTTCGACTGCTCAATCGCCGCCGTCAAAATCCGCTCGATCCCGATCCCGTAGCAGCCCATGATCGGCGTCACTTCCTTGCCGTTCGCGTCCAGCACCCTTGAGCCCATTGACTTCGTGTACTTGTTGCCCAACTTGAAAATGTGCCCCACTTCGACTGCCGTGCCCACCGTCAGCCTGCCCGCACAGCCTCCCGTCGGACACGCCTCGCCCTCCTTCACGCTGCGAATATCCGCGCTCAGCGTCCAGCCGAAATCGCGTCCCGGCACAACGTTGCGCAGGTGATAATCCAGCTTGTTCGCCCCGCACACCAGGTTCCGCCGGCCTTCGAGCGATTTGTCCACCACCACCGTCAGCCCGCCGGCCAGCGGTTTCTCGTCATGCGTCAATCCCACCGGTCCCAGGAACCCAGCCGGTCCTTTGAAATACTTCTCCAGCTCCTCTGCCTGCATCGTCCTCAGCTCCGCTGCGCCAATCGCATTCAGAAGCTTCGTCTCATTCACCTGGTGGTCGCCGCGCAGGAAGGCCGCCACTCCGTGCCACGCGTCCGGCTCGCCGTTTTTCCCGCCCGCCCCGCGCTTCAGCGCCATGTACGCCACGCACTTGATGTCGCTCGCCGGCGATATCTTGAAGAACGCCGCCACATCCGCAATCGCCGCGCAGCCCGGCGTTTCCACCAGCTCCGGCTGGCCATCCCCCGTCGCCTCCATCTCCTCCACCGGATCGAGCCGCGACACCGCCTTCTCCACGTTGGCCGCGTACCCGCACACCGGGCAGCTCGCAATCAAATCCTCGCCCGCCGGCGTATACACCATAAACTCCTGCGACTGCGACCCGCCCATCGCCCCCGAGTCCGCCTCCACCACCACAAACTTCAGCCCCGCCCGCGTAAAAATCGCCCGGTACACCGCGTCGTGCTTGCGGTAGCTCACGTCCAGCCCCGCCTCATCCACATCGAACGAGTACGCGTCCTTCATCAGAAACTGCCGCACCCGCAGCAATCCCGACTTCGGCCGCGGCTCATCGCGAAACTTGTTCTGGATCTGGTACCAGATTTGCGGCAGCTGCTTGTAGCTGCGCAGCTCGTTCCGCGCCATCCCCGTCATGATCTCCTCGTGGGTCATGCCCAGGCACAGCTCTGCGCCCTTGCGGTCCTTCAGGCGAAACATGTTGTCGCCCATCGTGGTCCAGCGCCCACTCTCCACCCACGGTTCCTTGGGCAAAATCGCCGGCAGGTAAAACTCCTGCCCGATCGTGTCCATCTCCTCGCGCACAATGGCGATCACCTTGTTCAGCGCCCGCTGCCCCAGCGGCAGATAGTTGTAAATCCCCGCGCCAAGCTGCCGGATATACCCGGCCCGCAGCAGGAACTTGTGGCTGGCTACCTCGGCATCCGCCGGGGCCTCGCGCAGAGTGGGAATAAAAAGCTTCGACCAACGATGCATGGAAATAGCGTGCGTGCTTTCCCGTTCGCCGCAGCGAACGAAAGAAAATGAAGTCGGTTTTTATTTTAAATGTTGCGCGTTGCCACGCCGCGGATGTCGCTCGGGCTCCGCGCGTTGTTCGCCGCTCCACCCCGCCATCGCGTGCCGGCCGCCTGCGGCCTTTTCAGCCGTTCCGCGTCCGCGGTTCCTGCATCCGGGCCTGCCGAAGATGGCTTTCCCAAAAGGGAAAGCCACCCCGGCAATTGCCCAGGGAAAGGGCGCGCGAACAGATCGGCAGTCTAGCGGCCGCCGTTCCTGATGTAGTCCACCGCCTGATGGAGCTCGCCCTCCGCCGCCATCAAGTGCTCTTTTGCCCTCTGGGCGTGCCCGCCCATGTGGTAACCGTTGGCTCCTTGCAGGCGCGTCAAATCGTCAATGGCAACCTGCACTTCATGGTGCACTTTCTCCACATCGTGCCAGTCGCGCATCTGGGCCATCGTAACCGCGCCGCCCGCGAACGCAATCGCCATCGCCAGAACCAGGTAGAGGATATTCTTCGCCTTCATCATTCCGTTCTCCGTCTCCTTGTGAATTTGAGCCTGCGGGGAGCAGGCTGAATGGATGTTACGGCACCGGCGCGCAACCGTTCCATCAATTTTTGGGGACTATTTCTATGGCGCCCGTGCGATTTAGCCCGACGTTTCCAGCCCCACCGCCTCCGCCAGCTTCGCCTGCCGCTCGTCGAACGTCCAGAACCGCTCCGCCTTCAACTCCAGTGCGCAAGCCACGTGCAAAGTATCCAGCGTGCGTATCCCGAGCGCCGGCCCGTGCTTTCTCGCCAGTTCCGCTCCGATCCGCCACGCAGAATCCGGAAAGCCCGTCTGGATCCAAATGCCCCGCGCGCAATCTTCCTGGAAGGTGTTCCAAAGTTGGTTTCCGTGAGCGAGATTCATCTTAGACCGGAACACGTACCGATAAACCGCGTGCGCGAATTCGGCGCGATTCAGCGGCGTCAGCCAAATGGCAGGTGTGTTCAACCGGCGGCGATCAGACTCCCGAGAATTCGAATCGGAGACATAACTCGAGACCAGAAAACTCGAGTCGACGCAAATACTCAAAATCGATCCTCTCGAATCTCATCGAGAATCTCCTGATTGTTGAATACCCGGTCTCCCCACATCTCCTTGCGCCGCGCTTCAAAGTCGGGCCATTCCTTTGGCGCTGCCTTCGGTCGAACGGGGCGAATCTCACCCAGAACCTCATCCCGCTCACGCAGCTCAACCGTCTCCCCCGCGCGAAGCCACGCCTTGAGCTGGCGCGTATCCCTGAGTTGTCTCAGATTCACGCTCGGCATGGCTCTATTGTGTCACAAAATGTGTCACAATCCAAGACGCAGATTCTGCCGCCCCTCTGCACGGGCTGTAATGCCCCAACCCATGCCATACTAATGCCCAAATGCTCCATCACTTCAACTGGGAATTCATCGTCTTCGGGACCCTCAAGCTATTGAAGACATTCGGCCTCATTCCCGGCGCCATCGCCGCCGTCGGCATTCGCCGCCTCCTCCAGAAACGCCTCCAGAGAAAGGCTATGGAAGGCTGGCCCGCCACCGACGCCCGCGTCCTCTCCGGGTCCGTCCGCAATGAGAGCCGCCGCTACTGGGTCGAACTAACTTATTCCTACTACGTCGCTGAGTACCGCTCCGGCGCCTACCTCCGCGGATTCAAGCGGGAAGAGCAGGCCGACGATTTCCTCCGGCAAGCCAAGGACAAAACGGTTCGCGTCCACTACAACGAATCCAATCCAGACCGCTCCGTCCTCCTAGACCGCGACATCGAGATGATCGTCCTGCTAGCGCCACAATACGGCTGATCGCCGCCCGCTGTTCCCCTGTTCCCTTTTCCCTCACGCGCCCGTCCCCATCCACCACCGTGGAGTAATGCCCTCAATGTTCGAGGAACTCAGCCGCAGCGTCCCGGCTCGCATGGATCACGCGTAGGATCCGAATCTCGTTCCCCGCAGGGCGATAGAAGATCGCATAACGATCCGCTGGAAACGCTCTCACTTCCGGGTGCCGGCCAGATGCAATCTCCCTTCCAATGAATGGGAACCGGGCGAACAAAGCAAACTTCTCGACGATTCGCTCAACAACACGCGCCGCTGCATCCTCGCTTCCGCTCTCGCGAGCCACATAAAGCCAGATTTCATCCAAGTCGCGGCGCGCTGCAGGTGCAAGCCGAATGCGGGTCATTATCTCTGAAGGACTTCCCGTCCCCGCGCCTTCACAGACTCGACAAGCGCGCCCAGGTTCTCATGCGTGTATTGCTCACCTTCACCCGCATCGAGCGCCTTCTCTGCGAAATCGAGCGACGATAGCAACTCAATCCGCGCCCTCTCGCGCCGTTCCCATAACTCGAGCGCGGCCCGAACGGCCTCTTCGCGATCGCGGTACCGGCCTTCCTGGATACCAAGCTCAACAAAAGAGTTCTGCGCGGGCGTGAGCTCAATCTGCATAGCGAAAGCTTAGGTGGATACGTTCATGAAGTCAATTCCACAGGTCCATCAAATGAGTTCCACACCCCACAAATCATGCAGGTGCACCACGCCCTCCACGCGCCCCTCTGCATCCACCACCACCAGCGACGTAATCTTCCGCTCCTCCAGCACCGCCAGCGCCCGCGCCGCCAGCTCTTCGCCCGCAATCGTCTTCGGCGTCGCATTCATCGCCTCGCCCGCCGTCCTGCTCAGCGCCGCGCCGCCCTCGCGCTCAAGCAGCCTCCGCAAATCGCCGTCGCTGATCACCCCGCGCAGCCGCCCGCCCTCCTGCACCGTCGTCATCCCCAGCTTTTTGCTCGACATCTCGTAAATCACATCCGTCATCGCGGTCTGCAGCGCCACCGCCGGCACCGCTTCGCCCGCATGCATCAGGTCGCGCACCCGCGCCAGCCGCTTGCCCAGCTTCCCGCCCGGGTGCAATTCGGCAAAATCCTCCGCCTTGAAGCCCTTCCGCAAGCTCACCGCCACCGCCAACGCATCCCCCAGCGCCAGCATCGCCGTCGTACTGGCAGTCGGCGCCAGCCCCATCCCGCAAGCCTCGCGTTCCACCCCGCAATCCAGCGTCACATCGCTCGCCGTCGCCAGCGTCGACCCCACATCGCAGCAGAAGCTGATCAGCGCGTCGCCCTTGCGCTTCAGCGTCGCCAGCAGCCGCAGAATCTCTTCCGTCTCTCCGCTCGCGCTCAGCGCAATCACCACGTCCCCCGGCATCAGCACGCCCAGGTCCCCGTGCACCGCCTCCGCGGGATGCAGAAACAAGGCAGCCGAACCGGTCGAGCTCAGCGTGGCCGCAATCTTCTGCGCGATAATCCCGCTCTTGCCCATCCCCGTCACCACCACCCGCCCGTTGCCCTCGCCGCAGCGCAAAATCAGCTCCACGGCCCGGGCGAAGCTCGCCGCCATCGCCCCATCCAGCCGCCGCGCCAGCGCCTCCAGCGCCGCCGCCTCCGTCCGCACCAGCTCCCCCGGCGTCAGCGCCCCCCCGCCAGAACCCCCCGATTCTTTCTCGTCTGCCATCGGCATGATTGTAAGGCCCCCAAGCGTGTCCTGAGCGAATGCTAAGGGTTCCGCTATCGTGATTCGTGGTTCGTGATTCGTGATGCAAGAACCACGACCCACGAACCACGACCCACGGGCCTTCTCTTACAATAATCAAAGAGGTCCTCGATCCCCTTGAAGCGCAACACCATCGTCCTCGGCGTCACCCTGCTCCTGCTCGCCGTCTTCGCCTGGGCCGGCTGGGCCAACTGGGAATACCGCAAGCAGGCCGCCCAGCATCGCGCCGACGCCGCCACTCTCAAAGCCGCGCTCGCCTCCGCCGCCAATCCTGAGGAGGCCTACACCCAGTCCCCGCTCCTCGGCAAGCAGGCGCCTTCCTTCACCCTTCAAGACCTCGCCGGCAAGCAAATCTCCCTCGCCGACTACAAAGGCAAGGCCCATCCTCATCAACTTCTGGGCCACCTGGTGCGGCCCCTGCAAGCTGGAAACTCCCTGGCTCGTCGAGCTCGAAAAGCAATACGCCCCCCAGGGCTTTGAAATCCTCGGCGTCGACACCGAGGACGACGAAGTCACCCCCTCCGACAAGTCCGCCTGGGCCAAAGACAAATCCGCCGTCGCCCACTTCGCGCAGCAGGAGCACATGCCCTACCCTGTCCTCCTCGACGGCGACAGCATCAGCCACGCCTACGGCGACTTCGACGCCATGCCCACTTCCTTCTTCGTCAACCGCTCCGGCAAAATCATCGCCGCCCAAATGGGCATCACATCGGAAGACGACATGGCCCTCAAAATCCGCCAGGCGCTCGCCCAATGAACTCCAGGAGGCCGGCCCAAATTGAATATGGAACCAATTACTCGAACCAGCGATCACATTAAAGGTTGTCATCCTGAGCGCAGCGGCGCAGCTTCATCGCGCCGCGCAGTCGAAGGACCTGCTTTTCGCCGCCTCGGCGCGTGCGTCGTATTCCTTGCATTGGCCGCCCAAGCCGCGCCCGCCCAAACCCCGCTCTTCCGCGACCCCAGCCAGCCCGTCCCCAAAACCCAGCAGGTCCAATACCTCTTCCCCGAGCAGATCACCCTCGCCGCCGGCAAGCCTCAATCCGTCATCCTCCACTTCCGCATCGCCCCCGGCCTGCACATCAACTCCCACACTCCCAGCGACCAATTCCTCATTCCCACCGTGCTCTCCGTGCCCGCCAACGCAGGTGTCAGCCTTGCCGCCGCCCATTATCCCCAGGGCGTCGAATACATCCTCCCCGTCGATCCCTCCACCAAATTAAGCGTCTACACCGGCGACTTCGTCATCGAAGCCCGCTTCGTCGCCACCCCCGGCGATCATCTCGTCCAGGCCCATCTCCGCTTCCAGGCCTGCGATGAAAACGCCTGCATGCCTCCCCGCACCATCACCGCCCCCATCGACGTCATAGCAAAATAACGCCGCCAACCACAGGGTTGCACCCCATTCATCGCTCCTGAGCGAAGAGAAGGATCCGCGCGATGAGTGGGCGGGGCGGCCACGTCTTTGCTTTTGCTCTTGCCTTCGCTCTTGCCCTTGCTTGTGCTTTCGCCGTTGCTCTTGCCCTTGCTTTTGCTTTTGCCTTTGCTCTTGCCCTTGCTTTTCTTTCTGTCATTCCCTCCGGGAATCTGCTGTTGCTCTTGCTCTTGCTCTTGCCCTCGCCCTTGCTTTTCTTTCTGTCATTCCCTCCGGGAATCCGCTTTTGCCCTTGCCCTTGCCCTTGCCCTTGCCTTTGCCTTTCTTTCCATCATCCCCAGCAGGAATTCCCCCGTTACGCCGCGCGCCAACCGTCCCGTAGGGACGGAGCGAAAATAGCCCAGGATGAAATCCTGGGAATGCGTCCCCAAAAATAGGCTCCGCGTCCCGTAGGGACGCGACGAAAGCGCATGCCGCCCGCAATCGCCTTTCGTCCTTCACAACCGCACCGCCGGTCCCACCGCCAGCAACCCGCCCCACCCCGCCCGTCATCCTCACCTTTCCTGAATCACTCTAAATACAAAGCACGCGGCGGAGCCGCGCGGTCACCATCTTAGCTTCACGCCACCGTCGCCAATGAGCTTTGTATCAGGGCGCGAGTTCACTCGCGCCGCAACAGGCGCACAAAAAGATGTGGGCTTCAGCCCCTGCGCTTCTTCTCTGCCAAATAGTCATAACAGTATGGAAATTCGCCAGCCCGCTCCGCCCACCCAACCTCGACCCTATGCGCCCCACCCCGCCCCCGCGCCGTAGGCGCAGCGGCCGTTAGCCCCGCGCATCACGCCACCGCCGCCATTGAGCTTTGTATCAGGGCGCGAGTTTACTCGCGCCGCAACAGGCGCCCAAAAAGATTCGGGCTTCAGCCCCTGCGCTTCTTCTCTGCCAAACCGCCCGCTTTTCGCCCCCTGCAACCGCACCGCCGGTCACACCACCAGCAACCCGCCCCACCCCGCCTGTCATCCTAACCCTCCACCTTGAACGAAGTGAAAGGGAAGGCGAAGGATTCGCGGCCGCATTTCCGCGTTCCGCCCAGCATGCCGCCCATCCGCCCGCAAGGCTAACTTGACGATTAGCCGACCCATGGCCACCCGCCAAAATAGCGCGAGCAAAGCTCCGAACCTCACCCATTTTGAAAACCGCTCCGGATATGGGAACGGATAACCGGTCCGGAACAACCTGCGCAACCAAGAAATCGAAACGCGGGACACGCCCTCGGAGTGGTGTAATCTCGTTTATTGAAAGCCCAGGCAAGAACCCAAGGAAGGAGGCATATGGCACGCGACGAAGCGGTGGCCGAGGCGCCATTTGTAGATTATCCGGCTACAATCCAGGACATTCTCAACGGCACAGGGCTTTCCCACCTAGAACTGGCCAAGCGCCTTGGAAGCTCCCATTTTTCGGTAGTACGCTGGGTCAAAGGTGACATGCCAGTGCCGCCCGCGATCGGAACCAAGCTTTGCGAGATGCTCAGCCGCGTGCGGCATGGGGAAGCCCCAAGCCCCGAGCCCCAGAACACGAATCCCTTCGCGTCGCATGGCGCAAACGAACGACGAGAACTCCCGCTTTTTGATCCACCGCCCGCCGAGCTGCATCTAGGCAAATTCACGAATTCCCCGATACTGAACAGACTACGGCCGACGGCATTCTCAGCCGACGGCCCCGCGCAACTAGCCGCCGCGCTGACCGAATATGACAAACCAGCGCCTACAATAACCGAACCAGCCGCAGACGGAGTATCCGCCGGGAAAAACACCTACACCTATGACGCCCACACCTACCATACAAAAGTGCCCCCACAGGGCATCGCAGAGGTGATTAGGCAGTACCTGCCAGACGGCGGCCTCGTCCTCGATCCATTCGCTGGCAGCGGAATGACAGGCGTCGCCGCACTAACCTTGGGGAACGATGTAGTCCTGAATGAACTTTCGCCAGCAGCCAGCTTCATCGCTGACCGCTTCACATCAGCCCTCGACGGAGCGACCTTCGCGACTGGAGTTGCGAAAGTCTGCGAATCCCTCGCGAAATTAAGGAGGGAACTGTACACCACCTCCTGCCGCACCTGTGGGAAGGACGCGGAGATACTTTTTACAGTTTGGTCCTACCGAGTTTGCTGCCCGCATTGCCACTATGAGTTCCTTCTGTGGGATCACTGCCGCAAGTACGGATCGTCAGTGAGAGAGCACAAGATCCTAAGCGTATTCCCCTGCCCGGAGTGCTCGAAGGCGATTCATAAATCAAGACTGCCCAGAACCGCTGCAGAACCCATTTTCATCGGATATAAATGCTGCTCTCCTCAGCAGGAAGAACATCCGCTCACTGAAGAGGACCGAAACCGCCTGACGAGCATCGAAGCGAACCCGCCGTTGGCCCAAGGGTTTTATCCAACGACCGCGCTCCCAGACGGCGTCAATCTCAACCAGCCGAAGCGCCAGGGCCTTACTTCGATAGACCGATTCTATACACCTCGGAACTTGGCCGCGTTAAGCCAGATATGGCGTGCGATCCACCGGGTGAACGAGCCCGAACTCGCGGGCTTCCTGGCCTTTGCGTTCACCTCCCTATATCAGAGGGTGACCCGGCTATCAGAGTTCCGATTCTGGGGGGGAAGCGGCAACACAGCCCATTTCAATGTGCCGTACATCTTTAATGAAGCCAATGTCTTCGTGACATTCGAGAGGAAAGCCAAAACAATCAGAGATCATTTGGACACGACAGCGCGTCATTACGCCGCACGCGCAATTGTTCGCAACGGTTCCGCAACTGATCTAAGCTTCCTTCCCAACCACTCGATAGACCTCATTTTTACCGACCCGCCTTTCGGCGCAAATATCAACTACAGCGAGATGAACCTGCTATGGGAATCTTGGCTCGGATCGTTTACGGACAACGCCAACGAGGCGATCGTCAACCGAGCACAGAAGAAGGACATCGCACAATACTGCGACCTGATGACGCAGAGCCTGCGTGAGTGCTACAGGGTATTGCGGCCTGGCCACTGGATGGTTCTGGTATTTATGAATTCGTCGGAGAAGGTCTGGAAAGCCCTCCGAGAGTCAATTATGAACGCCGGATTTACCCTGTGCCGTGCCGATATCTTCGACAAGCAGCATGGGACATTCAAACAATACGTGAGCGAAAATACCGCGGGCTGTGACCTGCTCCTCCATTGCCTCAAACGCGCTGATCATTCCGTCCCCGAGAGCTCAACGGCCGCTCAACCGGATACACTTGAGGAGTTCCTTGCCGAGCGAATTGGCGACTTGCCCGTACTACCATTCCTTCACGTGCGGAGAGAGGACGAGATCGATTACCGGATGCTCTACAGCGAATTCATCGCGAGTCGCCTCCTTCAGAAGTCGAAGCTCGAAGATTTTGCGACCTTTCGCAAGCGGGCAGAGTCAGCAATTGCATCCAGGCCAAAGACGCCTTCGGACGATTCTCCATGCCGACACTGAGCGCATTCACAAAGGAGCAGTCTGAAAAGGCGAAACTCCTCCTCGCCACCCGCGTGGCATCCATGATGGGCCGGAAATTGGAAGAGGGAGATTGGACATCGGTCTACTGCCGCGCGAAAGATCTGCCTGACGCAGGCTGGAGCAACCTTCACATCAATGTGAATTACCGGGGATTGGGCCTAGAACTTAAGCTCCTGAGAATCGCCACCCTTGGCAGCAAGTCTCTGAAGTCCGTCTGCGGCACTACGCTGATGCATCCCGCCCTTACACGTTCGATCCGCATCGAAAACGACTCACAACCAGCCAAAGCCGTGATGCGGAGCGTGTTCCAGCAGTACGCAGATCTGGTTGCGGCACGCACGGAAAGCGTGCGAGTCGCCACTCCCGGCTCGATCCCGGACATGCGGATCGGATGGCTAATTTGGGAGGATTCATTATCCGAGTTCCTCTATTTCGAAGAGCCCATGCGCGCACCCAACCCGAGGGACTACTACGCCGAATGGAACGTGACGGCGGCACGAGGCATTCGAAAGAGCAGCAAAAGCCTCTGGATCTACGAAAAGCGAACTAATCAGAAACGGTACTCCGTCACTACGAGCGCCGGCATCAAAATTCAGCCTTACTTCGACGTACCGCCGCCAGGCGATCCCAATCTCTATTTCTTCCGGGCGCAGAGCGAAACCGTAGACCCAGACACTATTCTCCTCTGGGTCGCGTCAGCGACGGCCCGCGTGCTCAAGCAACAACTTGGATCTCTCGACAAACAGGCTGTCAGCAACCTGATCCTGAGAGTGACCTCCGGAGATCGGCGAGCAGTCGCTCCCGCCCCTCAAGACGAAGACCTTGCAGTACCGATAGCCGTGTCGGCTGAAGCGCACCGCGCTCTGGTAGCGGCGTGGGAAGCAGTTAGTGACGAGCATCGCGTCCAACTCCTGCTGAAGGCGCTAAATTCCAATTGAAACGGCATTCCGGCAACCTTATCCACACAATGCACAGCGATCGCCGCCCTTTGCACCATTCCTGCGCCTTGCCCCGTCGCCCTTCCGGGCATAGGCTTGCCTGTTGGAACGCTTCTCGCAGCCGGCGGTTTACGGCCTTTGCCCTGATTTGAGGGCAATCCGCTTGCCGAAATCCGCTCCGGGCATGGCCAATCGCGCTTTCCACAGCCCGAAACCGGCAGTTTTGCGCCTCGGTGCCCACGATTGCACTCTAAACACTAGATATTGTGGTTTGGTGTTGACATGCACCATAGACAGCGGTATTTTTTCATCTGCGGCTCATGAATGGATTGTGAATCGGCCAGACGCAAATCTGGCCCAAACAGCCGTGGCAAACAAGCAACCGCTGCATCCAAGCTCGAATCTGATCCAGTCCGTTGTGGAGTGCAGTTTTCATTCAACCGTCCCTGCCCGGCAGGCACGGATGGTACGGCTTTCTACCAATTGCGCTTGAGGAGACCCCCCCTATGAACGAGGCCCACCTGTCCACTTCCGCTGCCACCACCAACTCCGCCGAATGGGGCGGTCTTGCCTTTAGCCGCCGCTTTTCGCGGCCCGGCATCTCTCCCTACGACGAAGTCCAGTGGGAGAAACGCACCGCCCTCATTGCCGACAGCAAGGGCAACGCCATCTTCGAGCAGAAAGATGTTGAGGTGCCCATCGACTGGTCCATGACCGCCACCAACATCGTGGCCTCCAAGTACCTCCATGGCCAGCTCGGCGCCCCGGAGCGGGAAACGGGCGTCCGGCAGCTCATTCAGCGTGTGGCGGAAACGGTGCGCGACTGGGGTCTCGCCGGCGGCTACTTTGCCACCGCCGAGGATGCGGCCGCCTTCCACGACGAGCTCGCCGCCATGCTCCTCACCCAGAAGGTTGCCTTTAACTCCCCTGTTTGGTTCAACGTAGGCTGCGACCGCCTTGAGCCCAACGCCGCCGGCCAGAGCTGGCACTGGGACCCGGCCACCGGCTGCGTCAAGTTTGAAGCCACCGGCTACCACAATCCCCAGTGCTCCGCCTGCTTCATCAACGCCGTCGAGGACTCGCTCGATTCCATCCTCACCCTGGCCAAAACCGAAGGCATGCTCTTCAAATGGGGCTCCGGCACCGGCACCAACCTGTCCCCCATCCGCGGCTCCATGGAGAACCTCTCCGGCGGCGGCGCGGCCTCCGGCCCCTTGAGCTTCATGCGCGGCTTTGACGCCTTCGCCGGTGTCATCAAGTCCGGCGGCAAAACCCGCCGCGCCGCCAAAATGGTCATCCTCAACGTGGATCACCCTGACATTGTTGACTTTATCGATTGCAAGGCCAAGGAAGAAGCCAAGGCCTATGCCCTCATCCGCGAGGGCTACGACGGCTCGGGGCCCGACTCCGAGGCCTACTCCTCCATCTTCTTCCAGAACGCCAACAACTCCGTCCGCGTCAGCGACGAGTTCATGCGCGCCTATGAGGCCGACGGCGACTTTGAAACCCGCACCGTCAAGGACGGCCAGCCCGTCCAGACCTTCAAGGCCCGCGACATCATGCACCGCATCGCCGAGGCCACCTGGCTCTGCGGCGACCCCGGCCTGCAGTTCGACACCACCATCAACCGCTGGCACACCAGCAAGAACACCGCCAGGATCAACGCCAGTAACCCCTGCTCCGAGTACATGTTTTTGGATAACTCGGCTTGCAACCTGGCTTCGTTCAACCTTATGAAGTTTGTGAATGCGGGGGGGGTGTTTGACATTGCGGCGTACCGGCACGGGATCTCGGTGATGATTACGGCGATGGAGATCCTGGTGGACAACTCCGGGTACCCGACGGAGGCGATTGCCAAGAACTCGCACGACTACCGGCCGCTGGGCCTGGGCTATGCCAACCTGGGGGCGCTGCTGATGGCGTTCGGGCTGCCATACGACTCGGAAGCTGGGCGCGACCTGGCGGCGGCGCTGACGGCGATCATGTGCGGGCAGGCGTACCTGCAGTCGGCGGTAATCGCGGGCGGGTGCCGGGCGCTGCCCTCGGCCACACCGCTGACGGCGAGCGTGGAGCACAACGGCGGGGCATGCCCGGGGTTCTACGTGAACCGGGAGCCGTTCCTGGACGTGATCCGGATGCACCGGGCGGAGGTGAACAACATCGGCCGGTCGAAGGCGAGCGGCGAGCCGTTCAGCGTGCCGCAACTGGATGCGCTGATCGACTCCAGCCGCGAGTGCTGGGACTTGGCGCTGGTTTACGGGGAGCGCTACGGCTACCGCAACTCGCAGGTGACGGTGCTGGCCCCGACGGGCACCATCGGCTTCATGATGGATTGCGACACCACGGGCATCGAGCCGGACCTGGCGCTGGTGAAGTACAAGAAGCTGGTGGGCGGCGGCATGATCAAAATCGTCAACAACACGGTGCCGGAGGCGCTGTTCAAGCTGGGCTACTCCGACGACCAGGTAAACGCGATCGTGAGCTACATTGACGCGACGGGGACCATTGAGGGAGCGCCGGGGATCAAGCCGGAGCATCTGGCGGTGTTCGACTGCAGCTTCAAGCCGGCCAAGGGCACGCGGTCCATCCACTACATGGGGCACATCAAGATGATGTCGGCCACGCAGCCGTTTCTTTCGGGAGCGATTTCAAAGACGGTGAACCTGCCCAACGAGGCCAGCGTGGAGGATGTGGCCGAAGCCTACGCGGAGAGCTGGCGGCGCGGGATCAAGGCGGTGGCTATTTACCGCGACGGATCGAAGGGAGTGCAGCCGCTGAACACCAGCATGGACGCCAAGAAGGAGCCGTCGGCGCTGGATGCGATTGGCGATCGGGTGATGGCGGCAATGGCTTCAGGCACCGCTCCGGCGGAAGCGGACGTGAAGGCGCTCGAAGCCAAGATCGGGGCCAAGCTGGAGGTTTCGGCGAAGAACGTGATCGCGGCGGCGACCGCGTTCGAGTGCTCGATGGAGGAGATTGCGAAGGCGGCGGCGGTGCCGACCATAACGGCCACGCCGGCTCCTCCGATTGCTCCCGCGCCCGCTGCGCAGGACCTGAACGCGCCGCCGCGGGCGGTGCGGCACCGGCTGCCGGAGGAGCGCGCGAGCATTACGCACAAGTTCTCCATTGCCGGGCACGAGGGCTACATCACGGTGGGACTTTATCCCAACCAGCAGCCGGGCGAGATTTTCATTCGCATGGCCAAGGAGGGGTCGACGGTCTCGGGGCTGATGGACTCGTTTGCCACGGCGATTTCGCTGGCGCTGCAGCACGGGGTTCCGCTGCGGGTGCTGTGCGAGAAGTTTGCGCACACGCGGTTTGAGCCGTCGGGCTGGACCGGCAACGCGCAGATTGGCTACGCCAAGAGCCTGATGGATTACATTTTCCGCTGGCTCAACCTGCGCTTCCTTTCGGGCGAGCAGTTGACTCTGTTTGCGGGGCTCGTCTCGCCGGCGCCGCAACTGCCGGCCTCGCCGACGATTTTGAACGATGCGGAATTCGAGGAAGAGCAGGCGATTCCGCAGGATCAGCTGGCGCGGCTGGCGGAAGAAGTGGCGCGGAAGATGAGCCAGATGCAAAACCAGACGACGCTGCCGGGAATGGGCGGGACGAGCGCGCCGGGCGGCGGGATTGCGCCGGAAGTTTCGGCCTCGGGATCGGCTGCGCCGGAGGGGATTCAAATGCCGCCGCTGAAGGATCGCGGTATTTACCACGCGGCCGACGCCATGCGCGAGATGTACGACATGGGCGACGCGCCAAGCTGCGGGGTGTGCGGGGCGATCATGGTGCGGAATGGTAGCTGCTATCGGTGCATGAGCTGCGGGTCGACTAGCGGGTGCAGTTAGGTAGCAAGTCAGCGTTTGAAGGTGAAAGCGCCCCGAGAGGTTGGAAGACCTCGCGGGGCGCTGGCGTTGTGGAAGAGGTGTATCCTTTCGCCATGCAAAGCATAACCGAGGGAATCCGGTATCAAGTCTTCGTAAGCTCGACCTTCAGTGACCTCAAGGAGGAGCGTGACAAGACTCTTCAAGCCATTCTCGAATGTAAGGCGTTCCCCACGGGAATGGAGTTGTTCCCATCTGCGGACGACGAGCAATTCGACTTCATTAAGCGCGAAATCGACTCCTCCGATTACTACATACTCATCATCGCGGGCAGATACGGGAGCACGGCGGAAGACGGAGTCAGCTTTACGGAAAAAGAATTTGACTACGCGGTCGCCCAGAGGAAACCGGTCTTGTCCTTTCTCGTCAAGCACCCAAACAAACTCGCCTTCGATAAGTGCGAGGCGGACGAGCATGCCCGTCAAAAGCTCGATGCATTCCGCGAAAAGGCACGGGGGTCGAGGTTGGTCAAGTTTTTCGAAAATCCAGATGAACTGAAGGGGCAGGTCTTGCAGTCGCTCCATTACCAATTCGGCGTGAACCCGAGGCGTGGGTGGCTACCGGCAGGTATTTCGAGCCGCGAAGATCTCGAGGAGATCCGAGAGCTGCAGGCTCGTGTAATCCGATTGGAGGCCGAAAATACAAGACTGCGTGAGGTTCGGAATCCCACCGCCGAGCTTCTCGCGCAGGGCCAGGACTTGGCCACCTGGAACGTCCAAACCTCGAAATTCCTCGCGGCGCCGATTGGTGTCGGCAAGAAGGCACCAGTGTTCCCCTTCCCCGAGGCGACGCTTGAAGTGACATGGGACGAGGTTCTATGCGCACTTTACCCAGGCGGTACCTCTCGCGTCGAGGAGAGAGATGTTCCTGCGAGGCTTTTTATTTTGCTTGTCGAGAAATTCATTCCAAAGGGGCTGGATCCTATCTGGCGAGGGCTCGCGGATGCAAATTTGGGCGCGAGGCACTTAATAAAGTTAGGCTCGCTGGACAGAGTTGTAGCGGATGTACATCGCCAATTCACTGGGCTGGGAATAATAGAGGAAGTGACTGAGACCCAGCACCGGCCAGCTGCCGGGGGGGCTTCGTTCGCCATCTCGCGGGACGTTTGGCGGTTGACACGCCGGGGCGAGGAGCACGTCGCCGTTATCATCGGATTCAAGCACGAGCAAGCGGGTACCTGACCCGTGCTCGTAGGCGGTTGGTCCACCTTGCGGTAAGAGTGAAAGGGTTGCGTGCCGGCCTGCCGACGGGTGATGTTTCCCGCCGGAATGCGGTCCAGTGCGATTCGATTTCCGCGGTTCGCCCGCCAATTACTCGATCGTTCCAATTGGAATTAAAAAAATCATGCCAGTCTGGTCAATTAGGTGTAATATCTTTCGTACATCGGGCGGTTCGTGGCCCAGAAAGAGAGGTGAAAGGTTGTACTCGAATCTCGGTTTGGGGTTCGGGGCGATTATTACGATAATACGAGCGTTTTTGAGCAACGGACGCGCTCCGAACTGCAGGCGGAAGGTGTCTACGACGACCTTCTTGATTGCCACACCGGAATGCACGGTGGAGTTTCGCCGCGAACTGGTGGTTCAAAAAGATTGAGGCTGTGCTACAACAAGCGAGACTCTCAGGCCGAAAGGCTCGGGAGTTTTTTTATGCCTTTTTAAGGTCCCCTGAGGCGGGTGGCCCACCTTCCTCTCTCTTTCAAGTCTTCTTCGAACAGACGTGGGTGCCCCGTCCTTTCCGCGTCGTTTGCGGAAAGGGTGGGAGGCATCGATGCCGGCCCGGCGCCGTGTGATTTTTCCTGCCGGAATGCGGTCCAGTGCGATTCGATTTCCACGGTTCGCAGGTAGCCGTGGTCCCCCGCTGCTCATAATTCATCGGGGGGTCTCGGACGTCCATCGTCCGCCGCAGTGGAGGGGCCCGGAAATCTCAGAGTCCCGCGTCGTCTTGGGAGCGCGCGGGTCGGGAGACCCGCGCGACAGCCGGCCGGGAGGCCGGCGCTACATTCGGGTTGGCGGTTAGCCCTCGACGGGCGTGCCGATTGGCGGGCCGCTCGCCCTCCTGATTGTTTTTCTTTTCTTCTTCTCGCGGACGTGGGTGCTCCATCCTTTCCGCGTTGTTTGCGGAAAGGGTGGGTGAGATGGGTGGCGGCCTGCCGCAGGAACGAGATTCTTCGCCCGCGAAGTGAGCGCGGGCGTGGACGCCCGCACTACAGCCGGTCTGGAGACCGGCGGTACGTTTGGCTGCGGCGCCGTGACAGCAGATTCCCGGCGGGGGATGACAGACGAGAGAAGCAAGGGCAAAAGCAAGAACAAAAGCAGATTCCCTGAGGGAATGACAGAAAGAAGGGCAAGGGCAAAAGCAAGGGCAAGAGCAAAAGCAAGAACAAAAGCAGATTCCCTGAGGGAATGACAGAAAGAAGGGCAAGGGCAAAAGCAAAGGCAAGAGCAAAAGCAAGAACAAAAGCAGATTCCCTGAGGGAATGACAGAAAGAAAGGCAAGAGCAAAAGCAAGGGCAAAAACAGAGGCGTGGTGGAATGGGCTGCGAAGGTATCCGATGTCCTAGCGCCGGGGACAGTGCCCGGGGCTGAAGCCCCTCTCGTTTTTTGCTAGGCTTATTGCGGGGGTTAAAACCCCCGCCTCCTTCCGTTACGGTTCTTCCGCAAGCTATTCGATTGGCGCAAGGGACGGTGCGGGGGCTAAAGCCCCGGGGCCTTCTTATTCGGCGCTTGTCGGCGCGGCTGAAGCCGTGCCCTGATACAGAGCCTGGGACGCTTCTGCAGTGTGTGGAGAGTAGTTTCGGCGCGCGGCGGAAAAGCAGATTCCCTGAGGGAATGACAGAAAGAAAAGCAAGAGCAAAGGCAAGGGCAAAAGCAAGAGCAAAAGCAGATTCCCTGAGGGAATGACGGAAAGAAAAGCAAGGGCAAAAGCAACAGCAAGGGCAAAAGCAGCTGGTGTATCGGTTATCACATTGCCTGGGGGTGGAATTAGGGTAGAGTAACTTCATCGATGGAATTGTGCCCGCACTCTGCTGCGGGCATTCGTGTTTATGGGAGAAACAAAAGGGGGAAGAGATGGAGTGGACATTGAGGGATGTGCTGGGCGGGATACATGAGGATATCTCGCAGAGGCTGGGGACGGCGCGGAAGGCGCTGGGACATTGCGTGACGCTGGGAGATGCCAGCGAGAATGCGTGGCTTGAGTTACTGACGAGTTATCTGCCGCGGCGGTATGAGGCGGCGAAGGCGCACGTGGTGGATAGCGAGGGAGGGTTCAGCCAGCAGATCGATATTGTGGTGTTCGACCGGCAGTACTCGCCATTTGTGTTTAATTACCAGGGGCAGAAGGTGATTCCGGCGGAGAGCGTGTATGCGGTGTTTGAGACCAAGCAGATTTTGAATGGGCGGATGGTGGCGTACGCGCAGGAGAAGGTGGCAAGCGTGAGGAAGCTGCACCGGACGAGCATGCCGATTCCTACGGCGAGCGGGCTGCTGCCGCCGAAACCGCTGCACCCGATTCTGGGCGGGATGCTGGGAGTGGACACGGCGTGGGGCGATCCATTTGGGGCGCAATTGGTGGCGTGCCTGAGCCAGGCGACAGCAGGGCGGCGGCTGGACCTGGGGTGCGTGGCGGCGCATGGGATTTTTACGACGGATGCGGAGGGACTGCCGACGCTGACGCCGCACAAGATGGCAGCGACGAAGTTTTTGTTCGAGCTGATAGCGCGGCTGCAGACGTGCGCGACGGCGCCGATGATCGATATTCGGGCGTATGGGGGGTGGCTGGAGGAAGGCAGGGAACAGGGAATAGGGAAAAGGGAGTAGGGAACAGGGAATGGGGATAGAAAAAACCAAGGGCGCCGTTGTCCTCCGGTGGGCGGGCGCAGGCCAGTTTGACGCCGAAGCGCAGGCTACTTTGAAATCGAGCCGACCAGATTCAGGTCGATGGCGACGTCGTTGTCCGCTTTCCAAATCAAGAAGCTTGGATTCTTAAGTCCCCATTGGACGTAAGGCACCACAAAATGAGCCTTGGCAGTTGCGCCGGCGGCATCGAGGCGCACCAGCATGGGGACGGTGATTTGGTGAGGGGCGCCGAGCAGGGTGAGGATTCCGGTTACCTGAATGGACGAGTCGCCGGAAGGAGCGATGGAGCCGTTGCAGGTCTTCGGTTCAAAAGAAATGGTGGAGTACTGTTCAACCTTCAGGACGTCTTTGTTCATCTTCTTGTCGCGGCTACCATTGCCGGTGGCGCCGCTGCCGGCGAGGACGACGATTGAGCCCGACATTTCAGGAGTACCGCGGTCAAACTGAACGGATCCGGACTGGACGCGAAAGGCGCCGTTGACGAGCTCATGGGTTGTAATGAGCGTCATCTTCACTTCGCTGGCGCCGGGATTGACGACGAAGGTCCGATGCTGAGCGACCGCGGCTGGAGCGATGAGGACAGCGAGGGCCAGGAACGCGATGGATTTCATTGCTCTAACTCCTGCGGTTTTGACTGCTGAAGTTCCTCTCGGTTTCACCGTTTCAAGCGCCTGCCGAAACGTTCTCAGGCGAGATTCAAATTCGGGATATTTGCCCTTTATCCGGCGACCGCATGAGGAGCGGCAGCGGCGCGATGGGAAACGCGTGTCAGCGTTGCGGTCACGCGCATGACGCCAGGCCAGACTCTCAGGCAAAACGGTAGTACAGCGCGCGCCAGTGGGTTGTTCAAGCCATCGGCGGCAAACTCGGCAAGGCGCATCTGGAGCAGCAGCGCGGATCGGAGCGCGGACTGGAAGAGCGGCGCCGGCTGGCCCTGAACACAGGCAGCCACGGCACAGCGCGCAGTATGGAGCGCGATGGATATGCCATCGCCGGTGAAGGACGGGATGACGGCGGCCTGATCGCCTATGCAGTAAAGGCCATCTTCCGTTGTGCGGCGGATGAAGCCATACGGGATATGAGTGATGGCGATGGGCTTGTTGAGCAATGGCAGAGCACCGGCAAGTCTCATGGCAAGGTGTGGGCAGTCCTGCTGCATCTTCTGGAGGAAGTTTTCCCAGCGATTGCCCGCGTGCGACAGATACCGCTGTTGCACTACGCAGCAGAGGTTCGCAATGCCGCCTTCAACCGGCTGGATGCCGCCATAGCCTCCGGGATAGAGCATCAACTCAGAGGCGCGCGCGAGATCGGCGGCCTGCGCGGTGGAGAGCCGAAAATACGTTTTGAAGGCAACCCATCGCTGGGGGTCCTTGGGACGCGGGTAGCCGCGGAGATCGTGTTTGCCGGTGGCGAGAAAGGCAATTGGGGCCTGACGGGTGGCGCCGTCGTCGAGCGTGGCTTGCCAGACGTTGCCTGTTGTCCGACTGAGCGCCTGCACGCTACGGCCGCGCTCGACGCGGACTCCCGCATCGATGGCCGCGGCAATCAGCGCTGTATCGAGCGCCTTGCGGGTTAGCGAGGCTGCGGGAAAAGGCAAAGGGGCCTCTGCGGCACGCCTGGCAGCGGCAAGGCGAACGTGGTCGATGGGCACGGCACCAAGGGAGGCCACGTCAATGCCAAGCGCGTGCAGGTCCTCAAGGGCCTCACCGCTCAGGAACTCTCCGCAGACCTTATGGCGCGGGGTGGGCTCGCGTTCGATCATCGTAACGCTTCGTCCCAAGCGGGCGAGCGCGATAGACGCGGCACACCCTGCTACTCCACCACCGAGGACGAGGATTTCGTTTTGCGAATGAATCCGATTCAGGCTGGACGTTATAACTTGTATGCTCCTTTTTCGGATCCTATACGGAGATTGTACGGTTCCTGAAAGCGGTGTTGCATGACGAATGGTTCATACATGACGAATGCTTCATTTAAGTACTGGCGCAGTTGCGATGCACACGATTGACGCGAATGGTTTGACGCGGCGCAGGCGAGTAAGTAAGCCACATACTGCTCCGCCCTGCGGCTTGCTGCAGCGAGCGACAGGGCGAACGCGCTCATGCGCGGCGAGTTGTGAGCGCGTGCCAGTTGAGGCCTAACTCGACGATAAGAAGGGAAGCCAGGGTGAAGGCGATGACCCCGACGGCCGAGAAGGAGTCGCCAAGATGACTCCAGTAGCGGGGCCAGAGATTGGGGACGCGGCTGAAGACGAACGTTAACGTGACGGCATAGGAACGCGCCATCCACTGGCGATGCTGGACGATTTGGCGGTTGCGCGCGGTGATGAAGCCAGCAGCGGTGCAGACGATCCAGGCGGCGGCCTGCATGGAAGTTCCGGGCAGGCCGGGGCGGCCCGCGGCGAGGGCTATCCCCGTGAAAGCGCCGATAAGGACGGAGATGAGATAGAGGCGTCCGAGGACGCGATGGAGTTTCAGATGGCGCTGGCGAAAGCGCGAAGAGAACTGGAGAGGGCCGGCCAGCAAAGCGAAAGTGCCGCAGAGTGTGTGGGGGATGAGGAGATGGCGGTCGGCGATGACCTGCAGACGGTAGGCGTGGTACATGGGGTAATCGGTGACGAGAAGGACTTCAGAAGTGATGAAGACAAAAAGTGTAGTGAGGCCGATGAAGATCCAGAGAACAGTTTTGAACCTGGAGCGCCCGGGACCGGCCGCGAGCAGGGTTGAAGATGCCATATTTCTCCTCTTAGATGTATAGACGCAGCGGCACGACGAGGGGTGATTCGAGTTGGAATCGACTCTTTGCCGGAATTCCCCGAAGGCGGCATTTGCAATTTGGTGGAACTATCCCTATGATTCTTACTATGCAAGTTGTCTCCTGTTGTCGCTGCTGTATGCCTCATCGCGCGGCACAGGTGACCTGCATGCTTAGCTAGCTCAAAAAGAGCACACGGTTTCCGAGACGCCCGCGATGGTGCAGCCATCGTGGGCGTTTTGTTTTTGGGGAAGAAGTGAAGAAGAAGTGAAGTAGTGAATGAGTGAAGAAGTGAAACGGTGCAAATAGAGAGGTCTCGTTATGGGCGATGTTGTAGTGAAAGAGACTAAGGCGCAGCGGGCGGAGCGGCTGAAGCTCGAGAAGAATCCTTGGGAGGCGTTTGACGAGGTGCGGCGGTTTGCGCGGGAGGGACGAGGGAGCGTGGCGCCGGAATGGGCGGGGCTCTACTTCAAGTGGTGGGGCGTGTACACGCAGGGGGACGGCGCGGGCGCGACCGGGGGCAAGGGCGGCGAGGGGCTGGCGAGCGAGTACTTCATGATGCGGGTGGGGATTCCGAATGGGATTCTGACGGCGCACCAGGCGCGGACGATTGGGGCGCTGGCGCGGAAGTATGCGCGCAACCTGGCCGACATTACGACGCGGCAGAATATTCAGTTTCATTGGCTGACGATTGAGAGCCTGCCGGAGGTGGTGGACGCGCTGGATGCGATTGGGCTATCTCCCAAGGGCGCGTGCGGCGACGTGGTGCGCAACGTAACCGGGTGCCCGCTGGCGGGGCTGGCGGCGGATGAGCTGACGGACGCGTCGCCGATTGCGCAGGCGATGGCGCGGATGCTGGTGGCGAATCCGGATTTTGTGAATCTGCCGCGGAAGTTCAAGATGTCGGCGACGGGCTGCAGGGACTGGTGCAATTATCCCGAAATAAATGATGTGGCGCTGACGGCGGTGGAGCGCGGCGGGGAAGTTGGGTTCACGCTGCGGGTGGGCGGAGGGCTATCAAAAGAGCCGCACCTGGCGGTGAAGCTGGATGCGTTTATCCGGCCGGAGCAGGCGGTGGCGGTGGCGAAGGCGGCGGCGGAGATTTTCCGCGATCAGCAGGGATTGCGGGAGAGCCGGGACCGGGCGCGGCTGAAGTATTTGTTTTTGAAAGAGGGCTGGACGCCGGAGAGTTTTCTGAACGAGCTGCAGGGCAGGCTGGATTTTGCGCTGGAGCCGGGCGCGGAAGAGACCGTGCCTAGCGGGTCGCTGAGAGATCATGCGGGGATTCATCCGCAGAAGCAGGCGGGGCTGGCGTATGTGGGCGCGAGCGTGCTGCGCGGTCGGATGACGGGCGAGCAACTGGAGGCGGCGGCGGAACTGGCGGAACGGTTTGGGAGTGGCAACCTGCGGACTACGATTTCGCAGAACCTGATTTTTGTTGACGTGCCGTACGCGAAGACGGCGGAGCTGGCGCGGGAGCTGGGACGGATTGGGCTGTTCGTGGATGGAACCGTATTTTGGCGGGGCGCGGTGGCTTGCACGGGGACGGAGTTTTGCAAACTGGCGATTACCGAGACGAAGGCGTTTACGCGGTGGGTGGTGGAGGAGATGGAAGAGCGGCTGCCGGAGTTTGACCAGGAGCTGCGGCTGCATGTAACGGGCTGCCCAAACAGCTGCGGACAGCATTGGATTGCGGACATCGGGATGGAGGGCAAGAAGATCAAGCACGAGGGAGTGCTGACAGACGCGTATTACTTTTGCCTGGGCGGAGCGGTGGGCGAACATGCGGGGATTGCGCGGCCGGTGGGATACCGTTGCCCGGCGCCGCTGGTTCCGGAGGCGATGGAGCGGCTGCTGCGCGAGTACCTGGGCAGCCGGCGAGGGAGCGAGAATTTGCGGGCGTGGTTTGCGCGGCACTCGAATGACGAGTTGCGGGCGTTTCTTGCGGGCGAGGTGCTGGCGGCGGTGGAGCGGGATGTGGCGGTGGGGCATGTGCCGCATGGAATCGAGTGATCGTGGATCGTGGATCGTGAATGAGTGAAGAAGTGAATGAGTGAAGAAGTGGCGGAGGTTTCATGAGTTTACTACCGATATTTGTGAAGATGGAGGGGCGGCGGGCGCTGGTGGTGGGCGCGGGCGTGGTGGCTCTCGAGAAGGTGACTAGCCTGCTGCGGACGGGGGCGCGGATGACGGTGGTGGCGCCGGACGCGAGAGACGAGATTCGCGCGTTGGCGGCGGAGGGACGGCTCAAGTGGGTGCGGCGCGAGTGGGATGCGGCAGATCTGGACGGTCAAGGTTTGGTGATTGCGGCGACGGATGTGCCGGAGGTGAATGCCGCGGTGTATCGCGCGGCCGGCGAGCGGGGCGTGTGGTCGAACAGCGTGGACGACATTCCCAACTGCGATTTCTTTTTCGGGGCCGTGGTGCGGCGGGGCGAGTTGCAGATTGCGATTTCGACGGCGGGAGAAAGCCCGGCCTATGCGCAGCGTCTGCGGAAGGAGATTGATGCGCGGCTGGCGGAGGATGCGGGTGAATGGCTGGAGCTGATGGGAGAGGCGCGGCGGGAAATCTTGAAGACGCTGCCGGCGGGCGAGGAACGGAAGGCGCTGCTGCATGAGTTGGCGCAGGATGGGCCGGGGTTTGGGACAGGAGCGTCCGAACCCACCCATGACGAAAAAGACGCGTCATGGATGGGACACAGCACGAATGCGGGACGGGGGCGCGTGTACCTGGTGGGCGCGGGGCCGGGCGATCCGGAACTGCTGACGGTGCGGGCGGTGCGGCTGATGGAGCGGGCGGATGTGGTGCTGCACGACGACCTGGTGCCGGATGCGATCCTGGAACTGGCGCGGGGCGCCGAGCTTGTGAATGTGGGCAAGCGCTGCGGGACCAAGAGCATTACGCAGGAGGAGATTAACGCGCTGATGGTTGAACGGGCACGGGAAGGCCGGAGCGTGGTGCGGCTGAAGAGCGGCGACCCGCTGATTTTTGGGCGGGCGGCTGAAGAGATGGAGGCGCTGCGCGCGGCGGGAGTGGAGTTCGAGGTGGTTCCGGGCATCACGTCGGCGCTCGCTGCGGCGGCGGCGATTCCGGCATCGCTGACCGACCGGAGAAGCGCATCGAGTGTGAAGTTTTCGACCGGGCATCATGCGCAGTCGCATGACGACGCGGCGATGCCGGCGATAGAGAACACGACGCGGATCGTTTACATGCCGGGACGCGATTTGACGCTGCTGGCGGCGGAGTGGAGGGCTGAAGGGTTGCCGGCGGATTTTCCGTGCGCGCTGGTGTCGAGGGCGGCGCAGGCGGACCAGGAAGTTCGCCATACCACGCTGGGCGAGTTGCCCGCTGCGGGGCCGGTGCAGGCGCCGAGCCTGCTGCTGGCGGGATGGGCGCTGAAGGGCACAAAGGCAGAGGCAGAAGTGAGGGCCGCCGCAGTGGTGTCTGCCTGAAGAGTGTTGACCATGGTGCGCCTTTATACTTGGAGATGATTCCAAATTCAGGCGCGTAGGCCGGCGAGGGCTTGGGCGCGGGAGTGTGAATTGGCCCAGGCGGAGATCGGGATTATCGGCGGCAGCGGGCTGTATTCCATGCCCGGATTTAGCGGTGCGCGCGAGGAACGCGTGGAGACGCCGTTTGGCGAGCCCTCCGATGCGTTTGTGCTGGGGGAGCTGGAGGGACGCACAGTGGCGTTCCTGGCGCGGCACGGGCGCGGACACCGCATTCTGCCTTCCGAGCTGAACTTTCGCGCCAACATTTATGCGTTCAAGAAGCTGGGCGTGGAGCGGATTGTTTCCGTTTCCGCTGTGGGCTCTCTGAAGGAAGAGCACAAGCCGACGGACTTCGTGATTCCCGATCAGTTCATCGACCGCACGTTCCTTCGCACCTCGACATTTTTCGGCGATGGCATTGTGGGGCATGTGGCGTTTGGCGATCCGGTGTGCGCCACGGTGGCGAGGGCGGCGGCGGAAGGATGCAAAAAGGCTGGCGTGGTGGGCAAGCTTGGCGGCACTTATGTTTGCATGGAGGGTCCGCAGTTCTCGACCAAGGCAGAGTCGAACCTCTACCGGAGCTGGGGCGCGGACGTGATTGGAATGACGAACCTGCAGGAGGCCAAGCTGGCGCGCGAGGCGGAGATCTGTTACGCAACGGTGGCGATGGTGACGGATTACGACTGCTGGCGCGAGGGGCACGACGCGGTGACGATCGAGGAGATTGTGGCGGTGCTGCACAAGAACGCGGCCAATGCATGCGCGGTGGTGAAGCAGGCTGTGGCGGCGATGCCGAAGCAACGAACCTGCGCGTGCGCGTCGGCGGCGAAGTACGCAGTGCTGACGCAGCCCGATGCGATTCCCGCGGCGGCAAAGGAGCGGCTGAAGCTGCTGTTTGGGAAATACCTGGGGTGGTAGCTAAAGACGGCGGAGTTAGCGGGGCTGGCGGAGTTATGGGAGTTAGGCCGCGATGCTGCGAGTTAGCCGCATATTGCGTAACTCGAACAGAGTAAGATCTCTCAAGAAAGTGAGTAACTCATAGGAATGGCAATTACGGTAGTAGGCAGTGTGGCGTTCGATTCCATTGAAACTCCGGCGGGGCGGCGGGAGCGCTGCCTGGGCGGCGCGGCGACTTACTTCGCGCTGGCGGCTAGCCTCTTCACCGATGTGCGCGTGATTGCGGTGGTGGGCGAGGATTTTGGGCCGGAGCAGCAGGCGGTGTTCGATGCGCACAAAATCGATACGCGCGGGATCGAGCGGGCAGAGGGCAAGAGCTTCTTCTGGGAAGGTTCATATCTGGAGAACCTGAACGAAGCCAAGACGCACACGACCGAGCTGAATGTTTTCGGGTCGTTTGAGCCCAAGATACCCGAGGCATATCGCGATTCGGAATTCCTGTTTCTTGCCAACATCGATCCGGTGTTGCAGCGGCGGGTGCGGGAGGCGATGCCGCAAGTGCAGCTGGTGGCGGGCGACACCATGAATTACTGGATCAAGGATCACCGGCCGGCGCTGCTGGAGGTGCTGCGGGGGCTGGACATTCTGCTGATCAACGATACCGAGACCAAGATGCTGGCCGGCAACCCCAACCTGGTGCAGGCGGCAAGGGCGGTGTTGAAAATGGGTCCGCGGATGGTGGTGGTGAAGCACGGTGAGTACGGAGCGACGGCATTCTTCGCGCAGTCGCGGGATGGGATCGACGCAAAGACGTTTCGCGCGCCGGCGCTGCCTCTGGAGGAAGTGGTGGACCCGACGGGCGCGGGCGACAGTTTTGGCGGCGGGTTCTTCGGGTACCTGGCGTCCGAAAAGGAACTGACTCCGGCCGCGTTCCGGCGCGCCATGTTTTACGGCAGCGTGATGGGCTCGTTTGCGGTGGAGCAGTTTGGGACGGATCGCCTGGAGAAGCTGACGCGCGACGAAGTGGACGCACGCTTTGAACAATTTCGCGAGTTGACGCATCTTGATTGAAGAACATGCCGGACGAGGCGAGATGCTGGCCGTGGTGGCCTGCTGCGCGGCGGCTTCACTGGCCGCGATTGCCTGGAGTTGGCGGCACGATGCGATCCTGAACTACGGCGATGCCGAAGCGCACCTGCACATTGCGCGGAGGGTGATCGATTCGCACCGGCCGGGCCTCGAGCAGCTTGGCAGCGTGTGGCTGCCGTTGCCGCATCTGCTGATGATTCCGTTTGTGTCGGTTTTTGCATTGTGGGCGAACGGAATGGCGGGGGCGATTCCCTCTGCGCTGGCGTGGCTGGCATCGTGCGTGGGAATTTACCGGCTGATGCGGCGATGGTTGCAGCCGGCGCCGGCTGCGATTGCGCTGGCGTTTTTTGTGCTCAATCCCAACCTGATTTACATGCAGACAACGGCAATGACGGAGCCGTTGTTTGTATGCGAGATGGTGTGGACCGCGGCGTGGCTGGTGGAGTGGCGCGCCGGATTGGACGAGGGTGACGACCGGCGAAGTAACCGGCTGACGTGGCTGATCGCGCTGGCGCTGGTGGGGGCGGTGTTTACGCGCTATGACGGCTGGATCATGGCGCTGGCGGCGTGGACCGCGATGGGAGTGGCGCTGTTGCGGCGCGGGAGGCTGCGGTCGCGCACGTTCTGGATGGCAAGCGCGGTGGTGGTAGCGGCGCCGCTGGCGTGGTTTGCTTACAACGCCCAAGTGTTCGGCGACTGGCTGGATTTTGCGCGCGGACCGTATTCGGCCAAGGTGATTGAGCTGCACACGGCCACGCCGGGCGCAGGACCGCCGCATCCGGGCTGGCACAATCCGTGGGTAGGGCTGCTGTTTTTCGTCAAAGTGTCGGAGATGGATTCGGCCGCGCCGGCGTGGGGAAATACGCTGCTGGCGCTGAGCGTGCTGGGGACCGCGTGGGGATGGCTGGCGGAGCGGCGCGGGGCGTTTGCGTGGTCGCTGCTGCTGTGGTTTCCGGTTCCGTTTTACGCCTGGTCGGTGGCGTACGGATCGGTGCCGATTTTCATTCCGGTATGGTGGCCGCACTCGTGGTACAACACGCGGTACGGGCTGGAGCTGATTCCGGCGCTGGCGCTGGGAGTGGGATTCGCGGCGCGTTTTGTGCTGGGCGCGGTACGGGATTTCAAGCCGGCGTGGACGCGCGCGGCAGCGGCGGTGCTGATTGCGGCGGTTGCGGCGAACGCCGTGGCGATGGTGCGGGCGCGGCCTCTGGTCTACGTGGAAGGAACAAAAAATGCGCAGGCGCGGCGCGGCTACGAGCGGGAGATTGCAGCGGCGATGCGGAAGGCGCTGGCGACGCGGCATGGCGGCACTGTGCTGATGAACACATCGGTGTATCCGCAGATTGTGGCGCTGAGTGGAATTCCGCTGCGACAGACCGTGAATGAAAGCGATAAGGAGTTTTACCAGGCGGCGCTCGAAGATCCCGCTGGACACGCGGCGGTGGTGCTGGCATTTGCCGGCGACGAGATTGACCAGGCGGTGCGCGCGCATCCGCAGGGGCTGAAGCTGGCAGCGCGTTTTGCGTGGCCGGGCCAGCCTGCGGGAACACTTTATGTCACGGATGCTTCGGCCGCGCAGAGCGCAACGGCGCGGTGATAGCATCGGGCAAGATCGGAAAAACGATTGATTCCTTTTACCAAAGCGCATGCCTGCGGCAACGACTTCCTGATTGTGACGGAGGAAGCGGCGGCCGGGCTGGACTGGGCGAGTCTGACGCGCCGGCTGTGCGCGCGCAACATGGGAGTGGGCGCGGACGGCATTGAGTTTTTCCGGTGGACGGGACAGCGGTCGGGGCGAATTCGTTTGCACAACGCGGATGGCTCGATGGCCGAGATCAGTGGAAACGGCACGCGCTGCGTGGCGGCGTGGATGGCGGAGGCATGCGGCGCGCGCAGCGGCGAGAGACTGGAGATCGAGACCGACGCGGGTTTGCGCATATGCCGCGTGAATGCGGTTGATGCCGGGGACGGATTCAGCGTGGATGTGACGATGGGCATGGGAGTGCCCGCGTTTATTCCGCGGACGGTGACGATTCCCGGCGGCGTGCGCGTGGAGGGCATGGAGGTTTCGACGGGCAATCCGCATTTTGTGATTGTGGTGGATAACGCGGAGTTTGCGGTGGCTGGACAGCGATGGCAGAGCATCGGGCAACAGATTTGCGGCCATCCTGATTTCCCGCACCAGATTAACGTGGAGTTTGTGCGCATCTTGAGCCCGGGAGAGATTGAGATCCGGATCTTCGAGCGCGGAGTGGGGCCGACGAATTCGTCGGGGACGGGAACATCGGCGTCCGCTGTGGCCGCGATCGCGCTCAACGGATGCAGTTCCCCGCTGCGCGTCGTGGCACCCGGCGGCGCGCAGTTTGTAGAGTGGAAGGGCGCGGGATCGGAGCTCGAACTCACCGGTCCGGCGGCGCTGATTGCGCGCGGCGAGGCGTGGTGATGGAAGCACAAGCGCTGATCCGGCTGGAGAGGATGCGCGCAGGAGCGGGCGTGAGTATCGTGGCGCCGGCGTCGTTCGCGCGGCAGGAGCGCATCGATGGTGGCGTGAAGGCTCTGCGCGCGCTGGGGTATGAGCCGCGATTCGGCGAGCACGCGCTTCGGCGCGGTCCGTTGTTTTTTGCGGGGTCGCCCGAAGAGCGCGTTGCCGACCTGCACGCAGCTTTTTCCAGCGCGGAGACGCAGATAGTGATGAGCCTGCGCGGAGGATATGGCTCGAATTATCTGCTGGAGCAGCTCGATCTTGAGTTGATTCGCGCGCATGCCAAGCCGTTTTTCGCTTACAGCGATCTGACTGGAATTCAGTTGCATTTGCTTGACCGGATCGGACTGCCGGCGTTTCATGGACCGATGCTGGCCGCAGATTTCAATCTTGAGAATGGAGTGCATCTGCCCAGTTTTACGGCTGCACTGACGGGCGAGGCATACAGCGTCGGCGCAAGCGAAGGATTGCGGACGCTCAAGGCCGGCCGAGTACGCGGCGTGTTCTACGGCGGCTGCCTCAGCATCCTGGTTTCACTGTTGGGCACGCAATGGGAACCGCGAACAGCGGGCAAGCTCCTATTCCTTGAAGACGTGGGCGCGAAGCCGTACCAGGTGGACCGGATGCTGTGGCAACTGCGCAAGGCGAGGAAGCTTGAAGGCGTAACCGGAATCGTATTTGGCGAGATGCTGGATTGCGCTTCGCCGGGGGGAGAGCCGGAGCTGCTGGAGAAAACGATATTGAGCGCGCTGGCAGGTTTCGAAGGACCGATTGCGCTTGGACTGCGGAGCGGGCACGTATCGCGGCAGAATGTGACGCTGACGTTCGGCGTGGAAGCGGAGATGGACCTGGGCGATGAAGCGGAGTTGAAAATAGGCAGCAGGGAATAGGGAGTAGAGAGCGGCATTGGCATCCGACAAGAAGCATATTCATCTGAGCGGGATTTGCGGAACGGCGATGGCTTCGCTGGCCGGTTTGTTGCAGCTTGAGGGGCATCGGATCACGGGTTCCGACAAGGCGGCATATCCGCCAATGAGCGACCTGTTGCAGGAGCTGGGGATTCCGGTTGGTGAGCCGTACGCGGCGGAGAATCTGGACCCGTTGCCTGACCTGGTGGTGATCGGCAATGCTCTCTCGCGCGGCAATCTCGAAGTGGAGCGGGTGCTGGATGAGCGCATTCCGTTTACGTCGATGGCGGCGCTGCTGAAGGAGGAGTTCCTCGCCGGGCGGGAGTCGCTGGTGGTTGCGGGAACGCACGGAAAGACAACAACAACCAGCATGCTGGCGTGGATTTATCAGACGGCGTCGCGGGCGAATCCGGCGCTGGAGCCGTCGTTCTTGATCGGCGGCGTGGCGGAGAATTTTGGATCGAGTTTTCAACTGCGGCCCACGCGTACGTTCCTCGTGGAGGGCGACGAGTACGACACCGCGTTCTTCGACAAGGGGCCGAAGTTCCTGCATTACTTTCCTGACGCGCTGATTCTCACCCATGTCGAATTCGATCATGCCGACATTTACGCCGATCTGGATGCGGTGAAGACGGCTTTCAAGCGTCTGGTGAACCTGGTGCCGCAGCGCGGCGTCATCGTGGCCTTTGACGGCAGCGAAAATGTGGGCGAGTGCATTGCGCACGCGTTTTGCCGCGTAGAGCGATACGGCTTTTCTGATAGCGCGCAATGGCAAATCCGCAATCTTGCCCACGATGCCGGCCGCACGCGATGGGAGGTGTGGCGCGGCGGCGCGCTCTGGGCGGAAATGGAGATGCAGCTTGCGGGCGAGCACAACGCGCTGAACGCCACGGCTGCCGCGGCGCTGGCCGCAAATCAGGGCATCGCGAAGGAATCGATTGTGGCGGCACTTGCGAGCTTCAAGAGCGTGAAGCGGCGGCTCGAGGTGCGGGCCGAGATCGGCGGTGTGACCATCATCGACGATTTTGCCCATCATCCTACTGCGATTCGCGAGACGCTGCGCGCGCTGCGCTCGGTCTATCCCCAGGCGCGGCTGTGGGCGGTGCTGGAGCCTCGTTCCAACACGCTGCGGCGCAGGGTGCTCCAAAACGACCTGGTGGCCAGCCTGCGCCAGGCCGATCGCGTGGTTCTGGCCGGCGTCTACCAGCAACAACGCATTGCGGAGAGTGAGAGACTGCATCCCGAGGACGTGGTCCACGCACTGAACGGCCTGGGCACGCCGGCGTCGCTCTGCCCCGATGTGGAATCGATTGTGAACGAAGTGGTTCCTCAATTGCGCAGCGGAGACGTGGTGGCTATTCTTTCCAACGGCGGCTTTGACGGAATCTATGAGAAGCTTCCGGCGCGCCTTGCCGCGGACCAGTCGCAAAGGGATCGATGATCGCCTCGTTTACATTGCTCGCTACCATCCTGATTCTGGGCGCACCCGCAGCGCTGATTTTCATTCCCTGGGCCCTACTCACCGGTAATGCAACGCCACTGTACAACGTCTCCCAGGCGATTGTGCGCACGGCTTACCGCCTGGCGGGCATCCGCGTGGAGGTGGCGGGGCTGGAGCGCATACCGGCGCGCACCGCGTGTATCTTCATGGCCAACCACGTCTCCAACCTGGATCCGCCGGCGCTGTTTCCGCGCATTCCCGGACGCACCTCGGCATTCGTCAAGCGATCGCTGACGAAAATTCCGGTGTTCGGCTACGGATTGAAGCTGGGCGATTTTGTTCCGGTGGATCGCGATGGCCGCGTGGAGAGCGCAGTGGAAAGCGTGGCAGCGGCGCGGCGCGCACTCAACAAAGGGCTGCACATTACCACTTTTGTTGAGGGGACGCGGTCGCGCGACGGTCGCCTGCTGCCGTTCAAGAAAGGTCCGTTCTATCTGGCGATGGAAGCCGGCGCGCCTTGCGTTCCGGTTTCTATCTTTGGGACCGAAAGCATGATGGCGAAGGGCAGCGTGCGAGTGAGGCCGGGCACGGCGCACATTGTGTTCCATGAGCCGCTGGATCCAAAGCGCTTCTCCAGCCGCGAAGAGTTGATGGAAGCGGTGCGCGCGGCGATCGCCTCGGGATTGCCGGAATGGATGCGCGGAGACAGTGAAGAAGTGAATGAGTGAATGAGTGAAGTAGTGAATTAGTGAATGAGTGAAGTAGTGAAGAAGTGATTGAGTGAAGAAGTGAAGAAGTGAAAGCGCTCAGTGCTGGATGACGGCATTGTAGCCGTCATTCAGCAGGCGCTGGCGCATGGCGATGGCATCGTTCTCGGTAGAAAACGGGCCCACCTGCACGTGGATCAGATTGTCAACGGGATCGCGGCGCTGGCGGATGGCATAGCCGCGCTGGCGCAGCGCAGTCATCAGCACATCGGCGTCCTCCTCATTGGAAACGGCGGCGATCTGCACCATCCATGAGCCCGCCGGAGGAATTGCGGATTGTACCGGCGCGGCTGTGGGAACTGCTTGCGCGGATGTTGTCTGCGCGGGCAAAGCTGCCTGGACCACTGCGGGCGCGGCGGCGGTTGGGGCCGCTCCCGGGTCCGCTGCCTGGGGCACAGCGGGTGTGGACTGAGCGGCAGGCGGCGCATTGAGGCCGCTTTGCGTTGCCTCGGGCTTGGACTGTCCACTCAAAAGCTGAGCGGCGGCTGGACCGTTGGGAGCAGGCGCCAACGTTGGCACTGGCTGGCGGCGGCCTACTGCGTATCCGCAAACAAAGCACACGCCGCAAAGCGCCAATAGCGCAATCACAAGCCCCGCCAGCATCACCGGGCCGAGAGTAATCTCCCTGTCGCGGCTCTCTTCGACAGGTTCAAATACGGTACCGCCAAAACCTCTGTGCGCCATGGGTGCTCTGCTTTAGGGTCTCCAGCCTTACTCCAGTTTAGGCGGATATGGGACGCCGGCAAGCCACAATTCAGCACCCGGGAAACGTACCAGTCAAGGCCCCAGATTCTTTTCGCTAACTCTTCCCCGTGTCCGTTGGCGCTGCAGCGCGCATCCCGTTTAACACCGACAGGAACTCCAGCGGCAGCGGAAAGACGATGGTGGTGTTCTTCTCCACCCCGATATCGGCAAGGGTCTGCAGATAACGCAGTTGCAGGGTCATCGGCTCAGTTGCCATCAGCGCGGCCGCGTCCACCAGCTTTTGGGCGGCGTTGAATTCGCCCTCCGCGTGGATGATTTTGGAGCGCTTCTCGCGCTCGGCTTCGGCCTGCTTCGCCATGGCGCGCAGCAGTTGTTCTGAGAGGTCCACCTGCTTGATCTCTACCGAGATGACCTTCACGCCGAACGGCTCCGTGCGCTGATCGATGATGGTTTGTATTTTCAGGTTCAGCTTGTCGCGATGGCTCAGCACTTCGTCCAGTTCCACTTCGCCCAGCACGCTGCGCAGGGTGGTTTGCGCAAACTGCGAGGTCTGGTAAACGTAGTTCATCACCTTGATGGCCACATCGAGCGGCTTCACCACGTACATCGTCACCACCGCGTTCACCTTGATGGTCACGTTGTCGCGCGTGATCACATCCTGCGGCGGCACTTCCAGAACTTCCTGGCGCAGGGAGACGCGAACCATTTGGTCGAACGGGCGAAACACGAGAATGATGCCGGGCCCTTTCGGCTCGGGCAGGGCACGGCCAAGGCGGAAGATCACCGCGCGCTCATACTCGCGAAGAATCTTGATGGAGTTCAGCAGGTAGAGCACGACGATGGCAATGGCGATCAGGAGGGCAAAATTGGCTTCGGGCACGGGTGTTACCTCGCTTCCGGACGGATTGTACTACTGTAGTTGATCAATCGTTTGCATTCGGGGATACCATTGCAGTTCCCGCCGCGGTAACGCGCAAGCGGTACTCGTCGCGGCCGGTGACGCGAAGCGCGCTGCCGGCGGGCACTGGCGTGTCGGCAACGGCCTGCCAAATTTCGCCTTCCACCAGCACGTGGCCCTCCGGCGCCAGCGCCTCCATGGCCGAAGCAGGACGCCCGATGAGCGCGTCCAGGCCGAGCATCTTTTTTGCGCGGCGCGCGCGCACCGCCAGCCGCACCAGGAAAACGATGATGCCGCCGAAGCCGGCGCCGACGCCGACGGCCACCCACGGATTGACGGCAAGCTCCGGCACCGGCGCGGCCACCAGCGTCAAGGTGCCCAGGGTCAGGCAGACAATCCCCGCAATGGCCAGCGCGCCATGGCCGCCGAACTTGGCCTCAAGCACCAGCAACACCAGAGCGGCAAGAAGCAGCATGACGGCGGTGTAGCGGATGGGCAGCAGGTTCAGACCGAAGATTCCCAGCAGCACCATCAGCGTGCCCAGCGCGCCGGGAACAATCGTGCCCGGCGTATTGAATTCGAGATAGATGAGCAGCGCCCGCCTACCAGCAGCAGCAGCGCGATGTTGGGATCCACCAGCCAGCTCAGCAGGTCTTCCCGGAGCGTGGGCTTCAGGGTAACGATGCGCGCGCCGGCAAGATGAAGCACCTGCTTGTTTCCGTCCAGGCGCGTAATCTCGCGTCCATTCAATTCATTCAGCAGTTGTTCGTCGCTGGATGCGATCACGTCAATCAGGTGCTGCTGCAGCGCTTCTTCCGCGCTGTATGCGTGCGACGATTGCACCGCCGCAATCGCCGCGTCCACGTTGCGGCCGCGTTTGGCAACGTAGGAGCGAAGGAATGCCTCGGCGTCGTTCTCAACTTTCTCCTCCATGGTCTGATCGGGCTTGCCCATCTCAAACACCACGTGGGCCGCGCCGGCATTGGTTCCGGGAGCCATGGCCGCCACATCCGCGGCTTCCAGCAGGAAGAAGCCGGCCGAACCCGCGCGCGCCCCGGCCGGGGTAATGTAAAGGATGACCGGCACGCGCGAGCTCAAAATTGCGCCCGCGATGTGGCGCATGGAGTCCACCAGCCCGCCCGGAGTGTCCATCTCGATCAGCAGCGCCGAGGCCCCGTCGGAGTTGGCCCGCGCCAGGGCGCGATCGAGCTGCCCCGCACTGACCGGCTGGATAGTGTCATCCAGCACGAACCGGTCCACGAGCGCCTGCTGCGCGTGGGATGGAACGGCCATGGCAGCCGACAGCAGGGTCAATCCGAACAACATTCTCGCAAGCTTTCCGAGCATGGCTTGCTCCTTCACCGGACGCGTACCTACCTCGCGGCCGCGTGCTTTGCGCTCACCTGGCGCAACAGTTCCTTGGCAGCCTTGCTGTTAGGGTTCAGCTTCAGCGCTTCGCCCGCATCGTGATCGGCATCGGGCAGCCGGTTCGCCGCAAGGTCGAGCCGCGCCAGCACCATGTACGCTTCCGCAGAGGGCGAAATCTCCAGCGCTGCCTGCGCCTCGCGCCGTGCGCCCTCCGCATCGCCCGTGCGCTCGCGCACTTCCGCCAGGCCTTCGTGCGCGGCCTCCGATTGGTTGTCGGCGGCGATGGCCTGGCGGTACAGCCGCTCCGCCTCCAGTAGCAAGCCGCGAGAAAGGTACTCCCGTGCATGGTTGGAGAGGGTTTGCGCTCGTTGCGCGGGCGTCAACGCTGCCAGCCGCGTCGCCTCCATCTGGTCCAACATCACCGCGGCCTGGCGAAACGCCACCGCGTCAAACCCGCGCTCGATGCGCTCCAGCGGATCCGCGCTCGCTGCGCCGGACGGCTGCTTCCACGCCGCTTGCATTTGCAGAGCGTCGCCGTCATTTGGCCGCATCTTCAAATACTCGGCCAGTTGCGTCTGGGCCTCGGCTGTTTCGCCGTGCCGTTTCAGGCTCACCGCCAAGTTGAAATGATAGTCGGCGGAATTAGGATCGGCCGCCTCGGCCTGGCGAAACAGCGCGGTGCCGTCGTGCCCCTGCCGGCTGATCGCCACGCCCTCGTTGCTGAGTACCGGAGCCAGCGGCAAAACCCGCGCCACAGCGGCAAACGCAGTTTCCGCCTGCGCGTATTCGCCGCCGAACATCAGGGCCAGGCCCCGATAGAACCCGGCTTCCAGCGTGTCCACATCATTGCCTTTCACCTTGGCAAAGGCCGCCGCCGCCTGATCGTACTGCTGACCGGTGTAATCTTCTCGCGCCAGCGCCATCCACGCCGCGCCGAAGTCCGGGCTCAACTTCACCGCCTCGTTCAAGTGCCGCAGCCGCTCCGCCTGGTCCGGCTCCGTGATGCCCCGAGTGTACTGCTCAAACGCCTCCAGATTCAGATTCGCGCCGGATGCCACAAATGTCTCCTCCGCCACACTGAATTCCGGATCGAGCTCCTTCGTCAGCTTCCACGCCAGCGCGTCGAACACCGCGATCAGGTCGTGCATGGGCCCGCTTGCGGTCACCAGCGCTCCCATGTGCAGCTCGGGCACATTCACAATCCGCGCTTCCGCCTCAATGGTGTCGCCGTTGGCGCGATAACTGCCCACCACAATGTCGTCGGCATCGAGCGTCTGCGCCAGTTTCAGGGAGCTGGCCCGTGACGGCTGAAATCCCTGCGGCAAACCCAGGTGATCCAGCGCATAGAGCCTGTCGGCGCGGCTCAGCGGCGCAAATCCAGCCGAGGTTAAGCGGCTGTTCATCAGCTCCGCCGCGCCCTCGCGAATCCACTCCAGGCTTGGCTGCCCCGTGTTGTTGTCGAACGGCAATACCAGCAGGATGCGGCCTTCCTCGCCGGCTGGGCCGGAGGCGGCCTGTGCGTTCCCGGTCAGAACGGCGCAAAGCAAAAGCAAAAACAGCAGTCCGGCCGCGCCCGCAAGCCGGCCAACCAAACCAATCGAACGGGAAAAATGGAGGTACACGTCAGGGTAGATTATAGGCGTTCGCGGGTCATTCGCTTTGATGGCGGGTTCGGAGCCTGATTCGAAAGTCCTCCCCAAACAAGACCGCCCCGGCGTTCCTCTCAACGCCGGAGCGGGTTCGTGTTCGATCCATTCAGTCCCGGCAAAGCCGGGCGATCATTTCTTCCTGTCGCCGACCGCAGACACCTCCGCGGCCGTTGCGCTTGTGCCCCACACCAGGCCGGTGCCCCAGACCAGTCCATCTGCTGCAGTGGCGTCGGTGCCCCACACCAGGCCTTCGCTGGAGAGGTTCTGCGGAGCGAATACCAGGGAGTCGCCCTGCGTGTCGGTGCCCCAAACGAGGCCGGTACCCCATACCAACCCGGTGCCCCAGACCAGGCCCGTGCCCCAGACCAGGCCGGTAGGCTGGACATACTGAGAGCCGAGCACCATCACCACGCTGCCATCGCTGTTGACCGTGGCATAGGGTGACATGGCGGCGCCGATGTTTGGCGGGGCGAGGTCATTGTTGTTGAGAGCCGCCTGGACGTCAAGGTAGCCGGCGCCCACGGTGAAGATGTCGGACTCGAGGTTGTAGTTAACGCCCGTTGTCGCGTCGGTGATGGTGCTGTGCGGAACCAGGTTCTTGAATGCGGTCAGCATCAGCCGCGCCTTCACCTGGTCGGGTGTCATCGCGGGGTTCTGCTGCAGCATCAGGGCGGCGGCCCCGCTCACCATCGGCGCGGCCATGCTGGTGCCGCTCAGGATGAAGTAGCTGGACGATGTCCCGGTGGCGCCTCCCGGCTGGTAAAGCGACAACGGAGCCTGGTTGGCTGGATTTTCCAGGCTGAGGGTTTCTCCCGGCTGATAAAGCGAGACGATCAGGTTGCCCGGAGCCGCGATGTCGGGCTTCACAATCTGATCGACGAGCGACGGCCCACGGGAGCTGTAGGTGGTGGGAATGTCGTCGGTGCGGTCCGGCGTGCCCAGCGTGTTCATGGCGCCCACGGTGATCACGTAAGGATCGTTTCCGGGAGCGGTGATGGAGCCATAGGAGATGGTGCCGGCCGTGGCGCCCCGGCCGTCGTTGCCCGCGGAAACAACCACCACGATGCCGGCCTGCCACGCCTGTTCAACTGCCTGGCAGAGCGGATCGGTGGTGTAGCTCTCAAATACGCCGCGGCCCAGCGAGAGGTTGATGACGCGGATGTTGTAGGTTCTCTGGAGTTGGATAGCGGTGTCGATCGCAGAGATGACGTCGCTATCCTGGCCATCGCCGTTGCCGTCGAGTACGCGCAGGCTTACGATATTCACTCCCGGCGCGATGCCCCGGAACGTATACGAATCGAGCGCCCCGGTGGAATCCGCGCCGTTCCCGGCGATGATTCCGGCCACGTGCGTGCCGTGCCCAAAGAGGTCTTGAGCGCTGCCGCCGTTGTCGCCCACAAAGTCCTGGGCGTAGACCACGTTGCTCCGGGTGATGTCGTCTACCGCAGCGATGCCGCTGTCAATCACAGCCACACCGACGCCGGCGCCATTCAAACCCTGGGCCCAGCCAGCCGACGAATTCATGGTTTCGTTGTGATAGTCCAGTACCGCGGCAGGCGTGGTCGCGGACATGTGGACCGGGCGATCAACCGAAATGTGAACCACATTCGGGTTGGCAGCGAGCTCCGCCAGAACGGAAGCGGGCACCTGCTGATACGCGCCGGCGTGCAAGCCCCGAAGCTCGTGCCGCAGCTTGCCGCCCTGGTGCAGCACCCTCTGGTGCAGTGCCGCCGTCGGCGCCTGGTTGAATTGAACAATAACGTTGACCTGTTCGGATGGGTTTCGGTTTCTGAGATCGGGGGAAAGCTTCTGGGTGCCGGCACGCGCGATGCCAGCGCACAGTATAAGCGCGGATGCGATCAGAATGGATCTGCCCCACACCGCGCTCTTCACCAGTGTCTTGCGTTTGATCATTGTCTCTCCTTCGGACATTCTGTTGCTGTTTTCTCTAGAACGGCATATCCGTGCGCGTCGTAATCTTCGGCGGCTGCGGAATCCTGCCGTGCCCACTCGACCTCCATCGCGGCGCACACTGCGAATGAATCGAGAAGCGTCGAGAGGCCGGTTATCCGTTCGCATGGGGCCAGGATTAGAGGCTTCTCATGCGATCAATAAGGTCATCGGCTTGGGGGTAAGAGATCTTTAAGGCCGAACGTAATAACAATTCAGTAACTTGCGCGAAGTGACTTTGGATCAATACCGCGGAGATGCGCGCTCTGGAGATGTCTCATGGGGCCCGGCGAGTGGCCGATGAAGGGATCAGCCGCGCCAGAAGTGCGTGGAAAAGGTGTTGAGGCATGCCGAATTCACACGATCTTGCGCTCCGGTGATGCGGGTGGGATGAGGCCGCTGGGTCGAAAGCCACAGTCCGGGGAGACCTGGAACCGGCCGTCAAGCGGGCAGCACAACACCAGTGGAACGTCGCCGCCGGAGAACTTTCGCGGCCGACGAATCCGGAGCATGCAAGTGGAGCTTTCCCTGCCAATCCGCGCCAAGGTGTATATCGCCGTTGTGGTGGCTGCGGGTACCGTCGCGTTTGCGCTGGCCTTCCTGCGCTGGCAGTCCCACGATCCCCTGAAGTTTGTCTGCTATGTCGTCATCGCTTTGCTGGCAGCCACCATGAAGGTGCGTCTGCCGGGAATGGAAAGCACTCTGTCGGTGCATTTCCTCTTTGTTCTGCTGGGAATTCTGGAACTCTCGCTCGCAGAAACGCTGGTCATCGGCTGCTCCGCGGTGCTGGTGCAATGTCTATGGAGAACCAAGCGCAAGCCGCAGCCGATTCAGGTGGTTTTCAACGTATGCAGCAACAGCATCGCCATCTTCGCCACGTATTACGTCTGCCGCCTGACCGCCGGCCCGCTGCACAACAGCCTGCCCCTGCTGCTGATCGTCAGCGCGGTGGCCTACTTTCTCACCAATACGGTTCCGGTTGCGATCGTGATCGCTCTGTGCGAGTCCAAGTCCCTGCGGCGCACCTGGTCGGAAACCTATTTCTGGTCGCTTCCTTTCTATCTGGTTGGAGCGGCCATCGTTGGACTGGTGCATTACTCGATGCGCTTTATTGGCTGGCAAAGCGCCCTGCTGGTGTTGCCGGTCATGTATCTGATCTACCGCTCCTATCATCTCTACCTGGGCCGGCTCCAGGATGAAAAACGCCGCGTGGAAATCGAAGAGATGCACGTGCAGGCGGAAAAACGCCATGTGGAGGAAGTCTGCGATCTCCATTTGAGAACCATCGAAGGGCTGGCGCTGGCGATCGACGCCAAGGACCACACCACCCACGCGCACCTTCACCGGGTGCGAACCTACGCGGTTGAGATCGCCAAAGACCTCGGGCTATCCGAAGCCGAAATGGATGCCCTGAGGGCCGCCGCCCTGCTGCATGACATTGGCAAACTGGCGGTGCCGGATCACATCATCAACAAGCCCGGCCGCCTCACCCCGGAAGAATTCGAAAAGATGAAAATTCACCCCGTGGTGGGGGCGGAGATTCTGGAGAAGGTGGCGTTTCCTTATCCCGTGGCGCCCATCGTGCGCGCGCACCACGAGCGCTGGAATGGAGAGGGCTATCCGGACGGCATTAAAGGAGAAGAGATTCCCATCGGCGCGCGCATTCTGGCCACCGTGGATTGCCTGGATGCCCTCGCATCCGACCGTCAATACCGCAAGGCGCTTCCGTTGGCGGAAGCCATGAAGCAAGTGGCTGCCGAATCGGGAAAGTCCTTCGATCCGCGCGTGGTGGAAGTGCTCGAACGCCGCTATATCGAACTGGAAAAGATCGTCACGGAGAGCATGGAGTCGCAAAGGCAGGACTCGCTCTCCTATAAGAAAATCGTGCAGCGCGGAGAACGTCCCGGTGCAGGATTTGAGCAGGACCGCTCCCAATCCGGCAATCCGGCCGACTTCCTTTACTCCATTGCCTCCGCGCGGCAGGAGGCGCATACGCTGTTTGAGCTAAGCCAGGATCTGGGCAACTCACTCAGCCTGGACGAGACCCTCTCCCTGGTGGCGATGCGGCTGCGCAAGCTGGTTCCATACGACTCGTTTGTCGCGTTCCTGCGCAAGGGCGATTTCCTGCTGCCGGAGTTTGTCAACGGCGACCATTTCCGGAAGCTCTCCTCGCTCAAAATTCCCATTGGCACCGGCCTCTGCGGATGGGTCGCCCAAAATGCGCGGCCCATCGTCAACGGCAATCCGGATGTAGAGATCGGGTTTACGCCGGACTCGCGCAACCCCAGCGACCTGCGTTCCGCGCTGGTGGTTCCGCTGGAGGGTGTCACCGGCCTGGTGGGCGTGCTGGCTCTTTACCAGGCCGAGGCGGACGCGTTCACCAGCGATCATCTGCGCATCCTTCAGGTCATCACCTCGCGCGTAGCCCTGTTTGTCGAGAATGCGTTGAAGTTCCGCGAGGCGGAGAGCTCGGCCACCATCGACTATCTCACCGGCATCGCCAATGCGCGCGCCTTCTCCATGCACCTGGAGCAGGAATTGGCGCGTTGCAAGCGGGAACATTCGACAGTCGCGGTCATGGTCTGCGACCTGGACGGTTTCAAGCAGATCAACGACCGTTTCGGCCATCTTGCCGGCGATCGCGTGCTCAAGCAATTTGCCGGCGCGTTGACCGCAGCCTGCCGGCAATACGATTACGCGGCCAGGATGGGCGGAGACGAATTCGTCATCATCGCTCCCAACATGAGCCCGGAAGCCATCAGCGGACGTGCCGCACAGTTCAGCCTCATGGCGCAGCACGCGGCCCTGGAAGTTTGCGGCGCGGATTTCCTTTCTCTCAGTCTCGGCGCTGCGTTCTATCCCCAGGATGGCGTCGAAGGCGAACAACTCCTGGCCGAAGCCGACCGTGAAATGTACGGGGCCAAACGGCGGCACTATGAACAGCTGGGCGCGCGCAATCCGGCAAGCCTCGCTCAGGCGGCCCTGATCCCCGCACACTAAGGCAAATATGCGTAACCTGGGCAAACACGTGGTCCGGATATTCCTCCTGCTGGCTCTGGGCGGATTTCTAGGAGCGACGCTGGTGCGGATCGCGCCCGGCTTCGGCGTGAACGAGGAAGACCTCGACATCCGGATCGGCAACGCCGGCCACGTTGCGCTCCACGCCGTGCCCCAGCAGGACACTAGCCTGGCCCATTTCTACTTCGACTTCTGGGATCGCCTCCTCCACGGCGACCTGGGCGAATCGGCCGCTCTCCAGGAACCGGTTCGCCGGCTTCTGGCCGAGCGCATGCCTGAGACCGCCAAAACCATCGCAGTCGGATTGGCCCTGGCCTGGACGCTCGGGCTGGGCGCCGCCTTCGCGTCGCTGGTCCCGCGCCTGCATTGGGTTCATTGGGGTGCATCCGCATTCTCCAGCGTGATCCTCTGCACGCCGGCCGCGGTGCTGGCCATTTTCTTCGTTCTGGCCCGGCTTCCGGTCCGCCTCGCCGTAGGGGTGATGGTTTTGCCCAAGGTCTACCACTTCAGCCGCGGGCTGCTTCAAAACATGACCGGCCTTCCCCATGTGCTCGCCGCCCGCGCCAGGGGATTAGGTGAATTCCGTATCCTCGGGTCGCACATCGTGCGCGTAGCTACGCCGCAGATCATCGCCCTGGCTGGGGTCACTGTCTCCACCGCGCTAGCCGTGTGCATCCCCCTTGAAGCCCTCTGCGACTCGCCCGGAATCGGCCAACTGGCATGGCAGGCAGCGCTCGGCCGCGACCTGCCCCTCCTCGTGAATCTCACCTTGATCGTCACCCTCATCACCTTGAGCGCAAACCTGGCCGCCGATCTCATTGGAATTGCCACACCGAAGGAGAAGCAGCCATGAAGCGCGCGCGCGCGGCGGCGGCCGCATTCCTGCTCATCGTCATGGCGGCGTGCTTGCTCGGTCCCTTGCTCGTCCCCGCGTCCTATGCCGAGCAGTTCCGCGAAATCCCCAACGCGTCTTGTTCGCGGCAACATCTCCTGGGCACCGACGACCTGGGGCGCGATCGCCTCGCTCGCCTGCTCTATGGATCCCGCGTCTCCCTTCTCCTGGCCCCGGCTGCGGCCTTATTGGCCACTTCCCTTGCAGGACTCGCAGGCGGCGCGGCCGGACTGGCTGGCGGCTGGATTGAAACTTCCATCATGGCCGCGGCAGATTTGTTTCTCGCCACGCCATGGCTTTTTCTTCTGCTGACGGTCCGTGCGCTGCTGCCTCTCAACGTCTCCCCGCTTGCCTCGGTCGCCATCACTTTCGCGCTTCTCGGATGCCTCGGTTGGGCCGGCGCCGCCCGCATCGTCTGCGCGGAAGCACGCACCCTCCGCAATTCCGATGTCGTGCTGCTGGCGCGCGCATCCGGCTGCGGCGGCATGCGCCTCCTTGGCCGCCACATCGCTCCCAACCTGGCCGGAACCCTGCTCGCGCAATTCTGGCTCTCCGTTCCCGTCTTCATCCTCACTGAAGCCAATCTCGGCCTTCTCGGTCTCGGAGTGTCCGAACCGCTGCCCTCGTGGGGAAGCCTGCTGCAAGAACTGGAAAGCCTCTCCTCCATCTCCTCCCAGCCGGTACGTTGGCTGCCCCTGGCTCTGCTGGCGCTCACCGTCAGTGCTTTTCAGCTCGTGTTGCATCGGGAGAATTCTCTGCCATGAAACTTCCATATCTCCATTCCGGTTTCGCAGCTCTCGCCATGCTGGCCCTGCTGCCGCCAGCAAGCGCGCAGTCGCCCACTCAGTTGAGGTTTTCGATAGGCGCCTCGCCCAAAACATTCGATCCGCTCCTCGTCACCGACGAGCCCTCCGAAACCGTCCGCTATCTCACCGGCGGCGTGCTGCTGCGCCTCAATCGGCAGTCCCAGCAGCTCCAGGCGGAGCTGGCGTCTTCATGGAAGCTGAGCCCCGACGGCAAATCCATCCGCCTCACCCTGCGCAAGAACCTGCGATTCTCCGATGGCGTCCCGTTCTCGGCCGAGGACGTTGCCTACACCATGAACCGCCTCAATGACGCTTCCCTGCACTCACCGGTTGCGGATGCGTTTCGCGTCGGCCAAGGTGCCATCGCCACCCAGATCGTTGCCCCCGACAAAATCGTCATCCGCTTTCCCACCATAATCGTCGGGGTGGAGAAGCTCTTCGACCAGCTCGCCATCCTCTCCGCCCATTCGCCGCAAAAGGAAATGGCCGTGCTCGGTCCCTATCGCATCGCCGAATCCAAGCCCGACGCTTACGTTCTGCTCGAGCGCAACCCGAATTACTGGAAACACGATTCCGCCGGCCGCCAATTGCCCTACATCGACTCCATTCGCCTCCAGGTCGAACAAAATCGCGATATCGAAATGCTGCGCCTTCTCCGCGGCGATATCGATTTCATCAATTCCCTCGACCCCGATCATTACCAGCAACTGAAAACCCGCGCTCCACAAATGGCCGTCGATGCCGGCGCCGGTTTCGACACTGAGCAGATCTGGTTCAATCAGGTGCCATCCGCGCCCATCCCCGCCTGGAAACGAACCTGGTTTGCCTCCACCGCTTTTCGTCAGGCCGTCTCGCTCGCCATCAACCGCGCCGACATCGCCCGAGTGGTCTTTCGCGGACTTGCCCAGCCCGCCATCGGCCTCATTCCGCCCGCCAACCGAACCTGGTTCAACGGCCAGCTTCAGCCCCTCAACTTCGACCCCTCGGCCGCGCTCGCGAAACTCCGCAGCGATGGATTCGCCCTGCGCAATGGAACCCTCTACGATCGCGATGGCCACCCGGTCGAATTCTCCGTCATCACCAACTCCGGCAACAAAAGCCGCGAAGGAATGGCGGCCATGATCCAGCAGGATTTGCTGCGCGTCGGCATTCGCCTCAACATCGTTACCCTCGACTTCCCTTCTCTCATCGAACGCATTGCGCGCACGTTCAATTACGAGGCCTGCCTTCTCGGCCTGGTCAACGACGATCTCGACCCCAATGCCCAACTCAACATCTGGCTCAGCTCCGCCGACAACCACCAGTGGAATCCCAACCAGAAATCGCCGGCCACCCCCTGGGAAGCGGAGATTGACCGGCTCATGCGCCTTCAGGCTGCCACGCCCGGCTTCCGCCAGCGCAAGCAGGCTGTCGACCGCGTGCAGCAGATCGTTCGCGAACAGCAGCCCTTCATCTACCTCGTCAACAAGGAGTCGCTCTCCGCCGTTTCCCCGCGCCTGCGCAACCTGAAACCCGTGCCCTTGCGCCCCCAGCTTTACTGGAATATCGAGTGGCTATGGTTCGGTCCCGCGTCCGCGGACAGGAAGTGAACCGTGCCTGATTCCCTGCTCTCGCTGCGCATCTCCGCCGATTATCCCGGCCGCCAGGCCGTCCTGCAGGACGTCTCTTTAGATCTGGCGCGCGGAGAGATCCTGGGATTGGTAGGCGAGAGCGGTTGCGGCAAGAGCACCCTGGCCCTGGCCATCCTGCGTCTCCTCCATTTCAAGCGCGGCCAGGTCCACGGCTCCATCGGCTTTCGCGGCCAGAACCTGCTCGCACTCAAGGAGCGCGAAATGCGCTGCCTCCGCGGCCGCGAAATATCCCTGGTTCTGCAAAGCCCGCTCTCGGCTCTCAATCCCGTGCTCCGCATCGGCGATCAGCTCATTGAAGCCTGGCGCGCGCATCGCCGCCCTTACCGCAAAGACGAATGCATGCGCGCCATCCTTCAATCCCTCGCCGACGTCAGCCTGCCCGCCGACCCTTCCCTGCTCCGCCGTCTCCCGTCCGCTCTCAGCGTGGGCCAGGCCCAAAGGGTCATCATCGCCATGGCTATCCTTCACCGGCCCTCCCTCCTCATCGCCGATGAGCCCACCAGCGCCCTCGATATCGTCACCCAGTCGGAAATCCTCCGCCTCTTCGCCGATTTAAGCGGCAAGCTCGACATGGGCATTCTTTTCATCTCCCACGATCTTCTTTCCGTTGCCGCCATCAGCCATCGCGTGGCCGTCATGCACCAGGGACAGATCGTGGAATGCCGCCCCACGGCCGAGCTCTTCACCAATCCCGCTCACCCCTACACGCGCCGCCTGATCGCCGCCCTCCCCGCGCCCGCACCCTACCCAGCCGCAGCAAACTTCTGATCCCTTAGTCCCTTAGTCCCTAGGTCCCTAGGTCCCTCAGTCCCTCAGTCCCTCTCGCACCCCCATCCACTTCGCGTACGCCCGGAAGTCAATCGCCGGCGCAGTCCTGGGAACACCTCCAAAAAACAAGAGAAGATCGCGTCCCGCAGGAACGCGATCTTCTCCAGGCACTTCAACTCACCAGTGACGGTTACGCCGCAGCCACGTGCTGCATGTGCTGTTTCAGTTCGTCCATCGACACATCGCGCACGTGGGTCGCCAGGAACCACTTGTGCCCGAATGGATCTTCCAGGCCCGCCGTGCGATCGCCGTAGAACTGGTCCTCGATCGGCCGAACCGTCTTGGCCCCGGCGGAGACGGCCTGCTTGGTTCGTGCGTCCACGTCGGGAATGTAGCAGTGTAGAGTAATCGGCGAGCCGTGAAAATGGCTCGGCCCGTAGGCGTTCCTCTTCGGCGATTCGTCGGCCAGCATCACCTTCGAATCCCCGATCTGAATTTCCGCGTGCGCAATGCGGCCGTCTGCGTCCGGCATCCGCATCACCTCTTTGGCGCCGAATGCGCGGACATAGAATTCCAGCGCATCTTTGCACCTGCCATTGTCGATGATGAGTAAAGGCGTAACGGAATGGTATCCGTCAGGAACTGGCTTGACTGGCTTCGTCATGGGGGAGGAACCTCCTGGTTTGGGATACGTACGCAATCGAGCCTACTCCTGATCGAATGTGAGGAAAAGGGCCTCGGGCCGCAATGCGAATCGCGTTTCACAGAGCGGAATGCAAGCCATGTGCCGGCCCACGGAGCGGCCATCGTGGTCAACCACGCGGCGATGGCGTTCGGCGGCTAGTCCGGAGCCGGGCCCATCATCCCTACAAAGGCAATCTCTACCCCTCGCGGATCTAAATCATTCGCTCATCTTCTATCCACGCCGTTCGCGCAGTGGCAGAGTCCGTGCCACCCTCCTCTAAATGCCAGGTGCCTCTACGTATGTTAATGGCGATTAGGGACCCCCATGCAACATCGCCTGAAGAAGGGTCATTGCTGGCCACATTTCGCACTTTATGACCAAATTACGGATGATTTGCCTCACGGCGGGGAACTAACGGATCGTGAGGCTAACTGTGCCGGAACTCGTCACCTGATGTGTCTGAGTGCCGCTACTCCCGCTGCCGCCCCCGCCGCAGCCAATGCTGAAAGCCGCCGCAGCCAGTAGAACCAGCCCAAAGGATGCCGAAATCCAGATATCCCGCTTTGCCATTTTCTTCCTCAGGAGAACGAGCGGAAGCAAGAGAATTGGAAGCACAATGAACGCAGCCGCGCCGGTCACCGTTTCAGTGAAGACCACTGTGATCTCATAGGTGCCGGCTGGTGTTGTCGAAGATGTCGCGATCGTCAGCACATTGGTCGTTGAGGAGTAGCTGCAACTTGCTCCCTTGGGAAGATTCAGGCATGTAACGGAGACGTTGGTCACATCGGAGGGCAAAGTCACCGGATAGGTGGCCTGGGACCCGGCATTAACCGTCGCGGTCGTTGATGTAAATGTTGACCCGGTTGTCGTTCCAGAGGCGGTATCCACCTCGAACTCAAATGAATTAGAGGTGCCTCCGCCCGGAGCCGGAGTCTGCACCGCGACTGCTGTGGTTCCCGCGCTTGTGATGTCAGCCTCTGTAACCTGTGCTGTAAGTTGGTTCGCACTTCCGTATGTCGTGGTCAACGCAGATGTACCCCAGTAGACAGTTGACTTGGCTGTAAATCCCGATCCGTTGACCGTGAGCGTAAAGGCCGATCCGCCTGCGTCCGTAAACGCTGGCGAAAGGCTGCTGATGACCATTGGAATGTTGATAGTGTAAGTGGCCGTTGCCACGGCACTTGTGGAGTAGCCGCTGGCTGTTGCAATTGCCTCTATCGTTTCCGTCGAGGAGACCGATAGCGCGCCGCTATACACCGTAGAATTCGTGGTTGGCGTAGTCCCGTCGGCGGTGTAGTAGATGGTTGCGCCAGGCGTAGCATCGCTGATCGCCACCGTTTGCGTCGAGGTATAGGTTCCGCCAGGCACGCTGAAGGCTGGAGTGGCCGCTGCCGGCGAGGAGACCGTGGGCGGCTGATATTCCCAAAGGTCGTTGAGCAAGCCGAAAGTACCGTCGACATCGAAGCCGAAGCCTCCAAAGAGCCACAGATTGCCGCTGCTGTCAGTCCAGTTTGCAGGGGACTGGCGACCTCCTGGGATGTTTCCGGTGGCAGGCGTTCCCAGTGTTCCGTAAACGCCGGGCGGGCCATTGCTGCCTACCGTGCTGCTTCCGCCCACCCATGCCCACTCGTTGGTAGTTGGACTGAACTCCCAAAGGTCGTTGAGATTCCCGTTATTGCCGTTGGCATCAAAACCTCCGCCCCCAAAGAGCCACAGGTTCCCATGGCTGTCAGTCCAATTCGAGGAACCATTGCGCCCGCCGGGAATGTTGCCGGCAGCAGGCGCTCCCAATGTGCCGTAGACTCCGGACTCGGCACAGTAGGTCGCTCCCATATACGTTAAGCAAAAGCTCCCCAATTTGCCGCTGCCGCCCATCCACGTCCAATTGCCGGTGCTCGGATTGAATCGCCAAAGGTCGTTAAGGTATCCCATGTTGCCGTCTTCATCGGAGCCGAAGCCCCCAAAGAGCCAGAAATTTCCTTGACTATCCGTCCAGTGCGCACTTCCTGAGCGGCCTCCGGGGATGTTTCCGGCAGCAGGCGTTCCGAGCGTTCCGTAAATCCCTGGCGGTCCACAGTTGCCAGTGGAGATCCCCGCGCAGCTAGTGGGCACTGCGCTGCTTCCGCCCATCCAGGCCCAATCGTTCGTTGACGGATTGAACTCCCAAAGATCGCTGAGCATGCCCTCATTGCCGCTTGCGTCGAAGCCCCAGCCCCCGAAGAACCATATGTTACCGCCGCTATCGCTCCAGATCGCAACTTCAGACCTACCTCCGGGAATGTTCGACGCCGCAGGTGCCCCCAACGTACCATAAATCCCAGGCTGCCCTACAGTGCTCAGCCCGCCCATCCATGCCCACTCGATAGCGGATGGATTGAACCTCCAAAGGTCATTGAGCAGACCATCATTGTCGCTGGCGTCAAGGCCGCCGCCTCCAAAGAGCCAGAGATTCCCCTGGTTGTCGCTCCAGCTCGCAGCCCAATTCCGGCTCCCGGGAGTGTTTGCAGCCGCAGGCGTTCCAAGCGTTCCGTACAGGCCGGGCTGACCGGAAAAAATGGGGCTGGCCGGACTGCTCCCGCTAATCCATGTCCACTCGCTCGTGGTGGGGTTGTACTCCCACAGATCGTTGAAAATGGTAGCGCAATCGCCAGAACTGTTGCCGACGATGCCCTGGCCACCAAACAACCAGAGATGGCCGCTGCTGTCAGTCCAACTGCTCCCGCCGTCCCGACCTCCGGGGATGTTTCCAACCGCAGCGGTTCCCAGCGTGCCGTAAACACCGGGACTGCCATAATCGGCCGCACAGCCGCCCGGCCCCGCCGGGTTTGTGTTGCTTCCGCCCATCCACGTCCATTCGCCTGTCTGCGCACGGGCTGAGAGGCAAAGGCACGCCAGCAGGATCAGCATCCCTGGGCGAATCAGTCGATTCCTGTAATTCGATGTGGCGTAGCGGCTCGCCAGTGCGATGCCGTCCAGGATAGAGACAATGACCGCGTTCATCATGGTGCTCAGGCCTCCCAAGCGACAAAAAAGTCCGTTGTGGGGGAGAAGAGATAGGCCCAGGATTTCGCAGCAAGTTTAACACGACCCTCGAATCGCCGAGTGATTCTTCTATTTCTGACAGAGCTGGCGTCTGGCGAGCCGCCCGCATCTCGAAAAGCGGGTTCCCGCACCGTGGTTGGGGCTTCGACGACCCCTTCCCTAATACACCCGCGCCCCGCAAGGCCTTCTCCTCACGGGGCGCTTCGTTTTCCTGACTCCGCTAGCTCCGCTGACTCCGCTGCCTCTCTAACTGCACCCCGAAGCCGACCCGCAGCTCATGCACCGGTAGCAGCTTCCATTCCGCACCATGATCGCCCCGCACACCCCGCAACTCGGCGTGTCGCCCATGTCGTACATCTCGCGCACGGCGTCAGCCGCGTGGTAAAGCCCGCGATCCCTCAGCGGCGGCATTTGAATCCCCTCGGGTGCCCCCGGACCTGCCCTGAGCTTGTCGAAGGGCCCCTCGCTTTTGAGGACCGGGGACGGTGGGTGAACAAGTCCCGGCAGGCGGGCGGTTCGCACCCCCCCCCCGTGCCCAAAGGTAACCACACGGGCTTCGTTCTCTCCGCCAATCACGCCTACGTCCCGTATCCCGGTACAAATCCCCAGCAGATCGCCATTCTGAGGCGACCCCTCCCCTCCAAAGGTAACCTCGCAGGCTCTCCAGCCACCTCCGGCCCCGCTCCCGCCCGCGACGCCGACTCCGCGAACCCCACTACACACCCGTATCCGCCGTCACATCCAGTGTCCGCGCATCCGGCCTAAAGTAAATCCATGGTTCGAACTGCGCCCGCCCACTTGGCGGGCGTCGTCGTTTATGCCGCAGGGGAGCCCGGAAATGACCGTAGCAAACCAGCACGAAGCAAATCCGAAATCCCCGGCAACCAAGGTGCGCAATTCTGTGCACTTTTGTGGCGTAACTCTATCATTCGATAAGACATCGCCGTTTTTTATTTTGCGCTTACAGCCACAAAGCAGTGTGGCCGGGGCAGGAGTCGGCGGCGTGATCCACAAGGGTCTCCGCCAGCTCAAAGCCGTGCCGGGCGAAGTACCAGGCGGCGCCGTGCACCCGCTCCTGGAGATGGCCGCCGGGGTAGAGAGCCTGGCCGATGGCCTGGGCGTGGCGGCGGAGCGACTCTTCCTTCCGCAACTTGAAGTTGGCTGCCAGGCGTCGTAAACGGTTCATTTGATAGCGCATCTTGCTCGCCGAGGTGAGGGCGGAGCGGCCCAGACCCTCGTCCATGGACTCCATCCAGCCGACCAGGCCGGTGAGCTCGGCGTCGAGCGCGTTGCCGGCGGAGGCAAGCTTGCGCTTCCCTTCAATGGGGAGGGCGCGGGCAGCGAGGAGCTGGGTGAGCGAGTCCTCACTCTCGGCAAAGACGCGCTCCAGCGTAAGCTCATGACGCGCCAGCAGTTCGGCGATCGCGGGCTCGATGAGCGTGGCGGAGAAGCGCGCCTGCACCGGCGTCATGCGGCCGAGGAGCGCCCGGTAGAGCACCTCAGACTGGGCGAAGTAGGCGATCTCCGCCGGGCCGCCGACGACCAGCGATGAGCCCAGGAGAGAGTCCTGGAAGACCGGCCGCAGCAGGGCCGAGGGCGAGATGCGCTCGGGCTCGGAGGCGAGGATACCGGTGAGTTCGGCGGTGGAATAGCGCTCGCGGCCGGCCTGCCACAGGCCGTTGGGCTCCGCGGCTGAGGGTGGGTTGCGCTTGAGGGCGAGGCGGGCGCCGGACTTGGCGTCGATGAGAAAGAGCAGGCTGGATTGGCCGGCCACGGCGACCTGGGCGTGGTAACCGGCGGCGGCGAGCTCACGGTCGCGCGCTTCGAGGGCGGCATGCAGCTCGTCGGCACGTTCCAGCGCAGCCTTGAGGACGGGCGCGCCGAGACGATGGGCGGCGCGGCCGGAGGCGTCGAAGATTAGCAGCCCCTGGGCGGCGAAGACGCGGGAGTAAAAGTCCGCAAAGGCCTGGGCGAAGGTGCGGCCGGGCTGGTAAGCGGTGGTGAGGGCCTCGAGAGCATCGGACCAGCCGAGTAACTCACCGGCGGAGTCGAGGAGGGGCTGAATGGAGTCGTCGATCACGATGCTGCCGACCGGCGCGGCGGAAGCGGGAGAGTGACTATAGGTGAGGGTGCGGAGCTCGCGACGGGCGGGGAAGGTGACGTGGTTAACTTCGGCGAAGTCGTGGTCTTCTCCGGCCAGCCAGAAGATGGCCGCGTGGGGGTGGCCGGCGGAGGTGGCGTGGCGGGCGCGGGCGAGCGCAGTGGCGGCCTTCAGGGGCGTATAGAGTGGACCGCCGAAGAGGCCCACCTGCTGGCCGGTAACCACGGTTCCGGCGCCGGCGCGAAGCGCATCGAGCGCGGCCGAATGCGGGTTCTGCTCCGCCAGGAGTTCAATGATTTCCAGCCGGTGCGCGGGAACGGAAGGTGGAGTTTGCCAGCCCGGTCCGCTGAGGGCCGAGCCATAAAAGGAACGGGCAGCGGGAGCGCCGGAGCAGAAGTCGAGAAACAACCGGGTAAGTCCCGGAGCCACGGTGATGGGATGACACTCGGCGGTCGGCAAGGCGGTGCCTTTCGGCTGGGGCGAGGTTTGAGCGCGGCCCGCCGCGCGGGATTCCCGGTGAGATAAGGATGCCACGGCGGACGGGGGCGATGCAGAAGTGCAGGGACAAAGGGGCTAGGGACGAGGGACTAAGGACAACACACGACCAGATGGCGCGCCGAGGGGCGCAAGGGAAAGGTCCGGCAATATGGCCTTGATTCGCACCGCTTCGCCTTGTCCCTTTGTCCCTCCGTCCCTTGTCCCTGTTCCACGATGTGAGTTAGAAACCTGGAAAAGGGAAAAACCTTTGCCCCCGAATTCCCGTCATAGGGGTAGTGGTGGGGCGATTCTTCCTCGAAATCTGCCCTGCTGCGCACTCCTCACAGTAAGGAAGGCGGGGGCCTGTGGCTCAGTACAAAGGTAAGGTGAAGTGGTTCAACAACGCCAAGGGCTACGGATTCATCGGCCGTGAAGACGGGCCGGATGTTTTCGTCCATTATTCTGCGATCCAGCTGGACGGCTACAAAACTCTGAAGGAGGGCGATGACGTGGAGTTTGACATCGTCCAGGGCCAGAAGGGACCCCAGGCGGATGCGGTGATCCGGCTGAGGGATGCCGCCGCCCACAATACCGCAGCCTGAACTGGTTCGAGCGAAGGCGAAGTTGAGAGGCCTCCGTTGGGCGAGGGTGTGGACGTGTGCGCGGGCGTTGCGCCCCCGCTCTTTCTGCTTGAGAAATCATGGTGTTAGGGACTAATGCGCAGAGGTGTGCTGCGCTGGTGGCTGTCCGGGGCACGGCCGCACCTCAGAGTGAAGTCCGTCGCATCCCTAGGCGTCCAAATGCAGGCCCCCTTCGGCAAGCTCAGGGCAGGCTTTCGACTACGGTCGGCGCGGCGACCTCAGCTCCTGATGACGGCAGGTTGGGAATGGCGGGCTAGCGCTTGCGCAGGCGGGCGTAGATAGGGATCGAGGACAGGGTCTTGCCGTCCATGATCTCGCCCTTGTCGATGGCCTTCATGATCTGGGAGAGGCGGACGAGGCGGATCTCGATCTCTTCGTCCTCATCCCAGTGCATCTTGCCGGGTTCTAGGCCTTCGGCGACAAAGACTTTCATGGACTCGCCGAGGAAGCCGGGGCTGGCAAAGTACTCCTGCAGGGGCTTCCATTTTTTGGCGCGGTAGCCGGTCTCTTCTTCGAGTTCGCGCTGGGCACCGGCGAGCGGCTCTTCTCCAGCGTCGATTTTGCCCGCGGGCAGCTCCCACAGGTATCGGCCTGCGGCATGGCGGTACTGGCGCTCCATGACGATCCACGGATCTTTGCTTTTCTTGCCGGATTTGCCTTGGTCGACGGCGATGATGACCACGCTGCCGTTGTGGCGCACTACGTCGCGAGAGGAGCGCTTGCCGCCGGGCTCGATGATCTCGTCCTTGGTGACGCGGAAGAGCGGGCCCTGGTAGACGATGTCAGAGCTGAGAACCTTGGCGTGTTCGGCCGGTTCTGCGGTGATGCGTTTCTTCTTGTGGGCCTTGGGCTTGGCGGCATTTGCGGATTTGGGCGCTGTCTTAGCGGGCTTTGCAGCTTTGGCGGTCTTTTTCGCCTTGGGCATCGATGGGGTCTCCTGGCTGGTCAAGTTGAGTATACGGGCGATGGGCGGGGCTACTGCGTGGACGCCAGTGCGAGTAGTGGTCAGCTTGCGCCATCCGGTCCCGTGGGGCACCTCTTGTTTTGTTGGGCGGCGCCTGCGTGATTAGCGGGTTAGCCCGACCTGTCCGGTGCCCACAGGTGCCCGGGGGGCAGACGGAGAGCGCGGACGGGGACGTCCGCGCCACAGCCGGCCGGGAGGCCGGCGCTACACCGAACGTAGCGAGGGTCCGCTCTTCGCTAAGAAACGCGATGAACTGGGCACCCTGGCTGAACGAGGCACAGGTTCCTCCCGGTAGCTATTGTGGAGCGGGGCCGCGGACGATTTGCACCAGGTTGTCGGGATGGATGTGGCGGGCGAATGCTGCCTTTACATCTGCGGCGGTGAGGGCGGCGTACTTCCTGGCGCCGACCACAGGCTCATCGAGGGGCAGACCGACCTGGGCGCGGCCGAGCAAGCCGCCGGCGATGGCTTCCTCACTGGACTCGCCCAGGGGAATGGAGCGGAGCAAAAGCGCCTTGGCCTGGTGGAGCTCGTCTGCGGAGACATCCGCGGTGCGCATGGCATTCAGGTCGCGAACGATGAGCGCGCGGGCCTTGGAGACGTTGGGAGGGTCGCATCCGTAGTCGACGGAGTAGCTGGCTCGGGTCTTGCCCGCGCTCAGGGAGACGTTGACGGTGTAGACGAGGCCGGCCTCCTGGCGCAGGTCGTGGTAGAGGCGGGTGGCGTAGAAGCCACCGCCGAGGACGTGGTTGCCGAGCTGAAGCGGGTAGTAATCGGGGCTGAAGCGGTTGACGTCGACCTGCTCGGCGAGCGCGACCTGATCCTGCACGCGCTGGGCATCGGGCACGTTGGCCGCGGAAGGCTTGTTTTCAGGAACCGGGGGCAGGTCGGTGTTGGGCTTCGGCCCGTCGGCTTTCCAGTCGCCGAACCATTTTTCTACGACCGATTTTGCTTCGTCGGCGGTAACGTCGCCGATGACGACGATGGTGGTGAGATCAGGGCGCACGGTGGCGGCATGATACTGCTTGACCTGATCGAGGGTGAGGCTGGCGACGGATTTGGGGGTAGTTTGGCGGAGCGCGGGATCGTCCGCGGGTAGCAGCGCGAGGTCCATTGCGCGCGAAGTGCGATAGCCGGGCGACATGAGATTGCCGGCCACGAACTGGGCGGTTTGCATCTGGGTGATTTTGAACGCCTGCGCGGGCAGCGCGGGGTGCAGTTCGTTGTCGGCCAGCAGCTGGACGCCGCGGGAGAAATATTCCTTGAGCACGCGCAGGGAGAAGCCGTCGCCGGCGCTCTCGTTGGCGGCAATATCGTCGAGGGCTTTCTGGAAGGCGATGCGGTCGAGGGTAGTGGTGCCGTAGGAGTAGAGGCCGTCAAGCACGCTGGCGACGCCATCCTGGCCTTTGGGCGTTTCGAGATCGGGGTTGTGCTTGACGCCGCCGACGACGGTGACGGTGGGGCTGGTGTGATCGGTGCGGACGATGAGGCGGATGCCGTTGGGCAGGGTGGTGTCGGAGACTTTAAGGAAATCTTCTGGCACCTGGATCTGGTTGAGCTTGGCTGCAGCCCAATCGGGCAGCACGACGGGCTTGGTGGGAGCCTTGGTGACCGCCTCGGCGCCGCCGAATCCCTTGGCGGAGACGGGCGCGCCGTTGGGCGCGGGCTTGAGCGTGGCGGTGATGGTGGGCGCGTTGAGCAGGTACTGTTTGGCCACGCGGTTTACGTCATCGACGGTAACTTTGCGAATGGCGTCGAGGTCCTCTTCCGGCGAGTTGCGGCCTTCGGCGGCGAGCGCGTCAGACCACACATCGGCGAGGCCGGAGATGGAGTTGCGCTGGAACGCGGCCTGGGAGACTTCCTGGCGCTTGGCGGCATCGACGAGGTCGGCAGGCACGCCGTTGGCGGCGTATTTATTGACGATCTGGCGCATCTCTTCGATGGCGGGGGTTACGTCCTGACCGGCAGGCAGCACCACCACACCGTAGCCGACGCTGGCTTTGCGATAGGCCTCGGCCAGGCCGAACTCGGCGGCGAGCGCTTTGCCGGCGGGCACCATGCCGTAGAGGTCGGCGCGCTGGCTGGCGAGCACGTCGGCAAGGACGTTGATGGCGGCCCAGTCCGGCGAATCCGTGCCCGGAATACGCCATGCGATGAAGCCGAGCACGTAAGGCAGATTGCTATCAAGGGTGAAGGTGTCGGACTTCATGGGCTGGAGGTCGATGGCTGGGCGCTCGGCGATGGGATGGTTGGGAATGTCGGCGTAGAGCTTGCGGATTTCCGCCATTGTGGCCGCGGGCTCCACGTCGCCGACAACGACGAGGATGGCGTTGGACGGGGTGTACCACTTGTCGTGAAATTCTTTCAGCATGGCGCCGGTGGTTTTGTCGAAGGAGGGACGCGTGCCCAGGGGATCGTGCGCGTAGGGAGTGCCGGCGAACATGTCCTGGTTCATCCGGTTGATGAATTTGTAGGTGGGGTTGGAGAGGTCGCTGGCGACTTCCTGCTCAATTGCGCCGCGCTCCTGGTCCCAGTCGGGCTCGGAGTCGTCGGTACCGCGCATGCAGGCGGCCTGGGCATGGAGTGCGATGCCGGCGTCAGCGGAGGGAACCGTGTTGAAGTACTGAGTGATGTTCTGCTGGGTGTCGGCATTGAAGTCGCCGCCGAGGAGGGCGAAGATGGCGGAGGCCTGGTCGGCGGTCATGCCGGTGCAGCCGCGGAAGGCCATGTGCTCCTGGGCGTGGGCCATGCCGGGAAAGTCCGCGGGGGTCTCATTGCCGCCGACCATGTAATTGGTTTCCACGGTGACGACGGGGGCGAGCGTGTTGCGAACGATGACAACCTTCATGCCGTTGGGCAGGGTGGCGCGCAGGGGAGGTTCGGCTTTGGGCGTGGGTGCGGCGGGTTGCTGGGCGGTGTGCGCGAGAGGCGCGACAAGTAGGGCCAGGGCGGCCAGCGCCGGTGCAACCAGAGACCGGACAGGATGCAGAACTTTCACTCGAACCTCCGTAGAGGGAATGTCCCTCGGATTTATTTTCGCCTATCGGATTGGGGTGGCGGATTCGGAGGGAGGTTGGGAGTCCCTATACTGGCAGCGGAGAGGCGGCAATGGATAACGCTACGATGGCGCGGCTGCTGGAGCAGACGGCGGATTTGATGGAGATTGACGGGGCGGACGGCTTTCGCGTGCGCAGCTACCGGCGGGCGGCGGAGGCGGTGGACGCGACCACGGTGGACCTGGCGGCGGCGAGCGAGGATACGGCGAAGCTGCTGGAGATTCCGGGGATCGGCAAGAGCATGGCGGCGAATCTGCAGGCGCTGGAGCGGACGGGAACGATGCCTGTGAGGGACGAGTTGCTGGCGAAGTATGGCGCGGGAATCCTGGAACTGATGAAGCTGCCGGGGATGGGTCCGAAGACCATTGCGCTGTTCTGGAGTGCGGCGCAGGTCAATTCGATTGACGCGCTGGCGGCGGCGATTGAGGGCGGCAAGCTGGCGGAGCTGCCGCGCATGGGACAGAAGGCGCTGGACAAGATCAAGAAAGGGATTGAGGACTACCGGCGGAGCTCGGGGCGGTTCCGGATTGACCAGGCGCAGGAGTCGGCGGAGCGGCTGACGGCTTACCTGATGCAGTTGGAAGGGGTGGAGCGGGTGACGCCGGCGGGATCGCTCAGGCGCGGCCGGGAGACGGAGGGGGATTTGGACTTGCTGGTGACCGGGCCGGCTTGCGAGCCGGAGCGGACGAGTGCGGCCGTTGAGTATGTGGCAGCGTACGAGGGGATCGCGGACCTGATTGTGAAGGGCGAGAACAAGGTGAGCTTCCACCTGGATACGGGGATGCAGGTGGATGTGCGGCTGCTGCCTGGGGCGAGTTACGGAGCGGCGCTGCAGTATTTCACGGGATCGAAGGCGCACAACGTGACGCTGCGGCAGCGGGCGCTGAAGATTGGCTACACGCTGAGCGAGTGGGCGCTGGCGCGGCTTGAGGACGAGACGCAGGTGGTGGCGGCGGCGACCGAGGAGGAGATTTATGCGGCGCTGGGGATGGACTGGATGGCGCCGGAGATGCGGGAGAACCTGGGCGAGATTGACGCGGCGATTGCGCACAAGCTGCCGCGGCTGATTGAGGAGCGGGATATCAAGGGCGATGTGCACATGCACACGACGGCGACGGATGGGCGGAACTCGATCCGTGAAATGGCGGAGGCAGGGATTGCGCGAGGGTTCGAGTATATCGCCATCACGGACCACTCCAAGGCGCTGGCGATGGCGCGGGGGTTGGACGAGAAGCGGGCGCTGGAGCATTTGAAGCGGATCAAGGAAGTGGAGCGGGAACTGGAGGGTCGGATACGGATTTTTACGGGAATCGAAGTGGACATCCTGGCGGACGGCGCGCTGGATATGGACGATGAGGTGCTGGCGCAGATGGACATGGTGATTGCGAGCATCCACTCGCGATTTGACCAGAGCCGCGAGGAGACGACGGCGCGAACGCTGCGGGCGATTGAGAACCCGCATGTGCGAATTCTGGGGCATCCCACGGGAAGGCTGATTTTGCGGCGGGAGCCATTCGCGATCGACATGGGCGCGGTGATTCGGCGGGCGGTGGAGCTGGGAGTGGCCATGGAGCACAACGCTGCGCCGGAACGGCTGGACCTGTGCGACCGCGACCTGCGACTGGCCAAGGAGCTGGAAGCGAAGATCGTGATCAACACAGATGCGCACGATGTGCGGACGGTGGGCAGGATGACTTACGGAGTGCGGCAGCTAAAACGGGCGTGGCTGGAGCCGGGGGATGTGCTGAATACGCTGGGGGTGGAGGAGTTTTTGGGAGCGCTGAAGAGGCAGGGCGTAGGGAAAAGGAAGTAGGGAGCAGGATGCGGACCGCGGTTGGCGCCATGTCACTTATGTTGCTCACGGCCGGACTCGGCGCGGCGCAGGATGGGGCTGCGATTCTCGCGAAAATCAATGCGGCGGCGCAGGCGCGGTACGAGCATGTGCTGGGGTTCAGCGATACGGAACGGTATGCGGTGTTTCGCGACGCGGATCAAACGACCCCGGCTGCCGAAATGACGGTTCGGGTGACGTACCGCAAGGGCGTGGGCAAGAGCTACAAGGTGCTGTCGCAGTCAGGGTCCGCAGTGATCCAGCATTTCGGGCTGAAGCCGCTGCTTGAAAACGAGCAGGAAATCAACGATCCCGCCAAGGTGGCCGAGTCGTGGTTTACGACGGCGAACTACGAGATGCATGTTGAGCCGGGGCAGACGCGTGCGCTGGAAGGGCGGACGTGCGTGGGGGTGGCGATCAAGCCGAAGCGCAAGGCGCCGAACATGATTGACGGGACGCTGTGGGTGGACCCGGCAAACGGCGCAATTCTGGAAGTGGATGGGATCGCGTCGAAGTCGCCGAATGTGTTTGCAGGGACCACGCACATGCTGCGGGACTACGCGATGATGGACGGCTACGCGATGGCGACAAAGGCGCGGGCGGAGTCGATCGGGCTGTTTGGGCGGACGGTGGTAACGATTGCGTACTCGGATTACCGATTTGAGATGAAGTAACGGAGTTAGCGGGGTTGGCGGCGTTCGGCGCGGGTCTGGAGACCCGCGCTACCGCCGATCTGGAGATCGGCGGTACAAGGCGGCGAAGATTGGCGCCGCGATGACGATGTAGGAAATCGCGAGTAAAAAGAAAGCCTTGGCGGCTATGATTTCGACATGCTTCCCCGCAGGGCCGCAGCGGCGCGGCTCATTGTCTCAATCTGGATGGTCTCAATCGGCGTGGTTTTCTGCGCGGGCACGGCGGCGTGCTGCGCCGAAGCGGCGGCGGTTGCGGCGCAAGGCGCGGCGGCGCCGGATTCGGATGCGGCCCAAGCGTTGCAGTGGCGGTCGGGGCTTTCGGAGATCGACGAGGCTTGGGCAGAGCATGACGGGGACAACCTGAAGTGGGCGCAGAGGGGGTTTAGCGACAGCGGCTGGGCGCAAGTGGATCTGGACGACATGGGCGCAGCGACGGTGGGCTGGCGGTGGTACCGGAAGCGGGTGGAACTGGGAGCGGATCACGCGCATGTTCATCTGCTGATCGAAGGTGGGGAGGGGGCGTACGAGCTGTACGTGAACGGGGTGCTGCAGGATGGGGCGCGGCTGCACTCGGATTTTGACGTGAAGCGGCCGACAGAGCAAGTGTTTCCGCTGAACGACTCCGCGAGCGAGTATGAGCTGGCGTTGCGGACGCGAACGCCGGCGAACTATGCGGCGTTTCAACTGCCGCTGTTTTTGACGGTGACGCTCGGCAACCCGACGGCGATCGATTATGAGCGGCAAGCGCTGGAGAGTCAGCGATTGTATGCGGTACTTCCGTCGATGGCGGTCAACCTTGCGCTGTGCCTGGCGGCTTTTGGAGCTTTCGCGCTGTTCTTCCATCAGCGGACGCATCGCGAGTACCTTTACCTGGGGCTTTACCTTCTACTCTCAGGACTGTCAGACGGGCTGGTAACGTGCGAGCAGGCGGGAGTCCTGTCTACGAGCGCGGGCTTTCTCTTTGGGGATCCGCTGACGTTTCTGTTTTCGATTGCTCAAATCGAGTTCACATTTGCCTTTGCGGGACGGCGCGTCGGGCGTGGATGGAGAACCTACGAAGTCCTGCTGCTTTGCCCGCTGGTTCTGGTCGCGCTGGCGTGGGGCGGGCACTTTCCGTATTCCACGTATGAAATCGTGGAGGCGTGCATAACGCTGCCGGTAGCGCTGGCGCTTCCGGCGCTCTTGTTTGCGTGGTGGAGGCGCGGAAACCGCGAAGCAGCCCTGCTGATATTTCCGAGCATGCTGCCGGCCGGCACCGGAATCCTGGCGGGCGTGGGATCCATTTCGATTTACACGGGGTGGGGACGCCTGGATTTCCTGGCGAACCCGATTCTGCTTGGCTCGGTTCCCCTCTACCCCATGGACCTGGGCACGCTGCTGTTTCTGCTGGCGATTGCGGTGGTGATGTTTTTCCGGTTTACACGGGTGAGCCGGGAGCAGGCGCGGACGGCGGCGGAGCTGGAAGCGGCCAGGGAGATCCAGCAGCGGCTGGTGCCGGCGGTGTTGCCGCCGGTGGCTGGATGGCGCGTGGAGGCCGCGTATATTCCGGCGCAGGAGGTGGGCGGAGATTTCTACCAGGTGCTGGAGATGGCGGAAGGATCGACACTGCTGGCCGTGGGCGACGTGAGCGGGAAGGGGCTGAAGGCGGCGATGACGGGCACGCTGGCAATTGGAGCTCTGCGCACGCTGGCCGCGGAGGGGCTGCAGCCGGCAGAGCTGCTGGAGCGGCTGAACCGTCAGATGGCGCATGCGCAGGACGGGGGATTTGTGACTTGCGTGGCGGCGCGGATTTCGCCTGAAGGGGAAATGACCCTGGCCAACGCCGGTCACCTGGCGCCGTACTGGAATGGGAAGGAACTGGCGTGCGAAGGGGGTTTGCCGCTGGGGATTGACGGCGGGGCGGTGTATCGAGAGACGGCGGTGCGGATCGGAGCCGGGGACCGGGTGACGTTTTTGTCGGACGGGGTGGTGGAAGCTCGGAGCGCGAGCGGGGAGCTGCTGGGGTTTGAGCGGACGAGCGAGCTGAGCATGAGCGGGGCGGCGGAGATTGCGGCCGCGGCGCAGCGGTTCGGCCAGGAAGACGACATCACGGTGCTGACGCTGGAGTTTGCGCCGGCCGCCTCTCCAAGGAAAGCAGCTTTGGCCTAGTCCAGGCGCGATTCCAGCGGGATTACTAGGGGAAGTACAGGCAAAAACAACCTAAATTCGGACGAAGGGCATCGCACCCGGTGCCGGACTTGCGCCTTTTTTTTAGGGAGCGGGCCGGCTTTGGGGGCCTGAATGGCGCTTCTGGGAGCGTCCCACACCGTTCCCGAAACAGCTTCAGGGCCGGAGCCGGTAGCAAAATGGAAACTCCCGGGCTGGGTGGGGCGCAGGTTTAAGTCGCCTATTGCACTGAAATGCGGCTATCATGGTGTGGTTATGAGTTTGTTGCAGCAGGATACCTCCTCCACTCTTGACGATGTCGGCCGCGGCGAAGAGCTAACCAAGGGAACCAGCCACATCGTATGGGCCACTATCATCGCGGCTGTCGTGCTGACGGCGGCGGTTGCGACATACGTGCTGAGTGCGCCGAAGCCGCAGCCGAGCAGTGGCGTGGCCAGCAGCGTGGTGGCGCACATGATGCACCGGGAGACCTCCGGGTTCGACGCCAGCGGGGCGGTGATGCCCAAGGAGGAGTTTGACCAGGTGCTGGTGTTCACGCACCTGAAGCTCCACAACCAGGGCAAGAATCCGGTGTTTCTGCACCAAATTCTGACCAACATCACGCTTGGGGACGGGATCCATTCCAGCTATGCGGCCTCCCCGTCGGACTATGAACGCCTGTTTGCGGCTTATCCCGACCTGGCGTCGCTGCATGGCAAGCCGCTGGCGCTGGACGCGACCATTAACCCAGGGCAGGACCTGGAGGGCGACGTTGTTTCTTCGTTCCGGATGACGAAGGCGGAGTTCGACTCGCGCACGGGGTTGGACTTGAACGTGAGCTTCCACTTCCTGCCGGATTTGGAGATAAAGCCGGCGGGAGCCGTGATCGAGCAGTAAGGCAGCGAAGCGGAATTCAAGACAATACGCCAAAAACTCCAATGGCTTCTTCGGCGAGCGAAGAAGCCATTTCGCTTTCAGGGCGAGCGCGTTGGCTACTGGCCTACGGGCGGGACGGGAGCGGATTTGGGCGTGGAGAGATAGCCGCTGACGTGGTCCTTGCCATTGATGGAGTTGACCACGACCTCAAACAGGGCCGGACTCTTGCCGCTGTAGAACTGGAGCGGCTCGTCAATGTTGCGGTCCTTTTTCTCGACCGTCTTGTCGTCGGAGGTGACCAGAATGGTGAACCGGTTGTGCTTGGCATCGGCCTTTTTGAGCTCGATGCTGATGGTGCCCACGGGCTTTCTGCGGTTTTTATCGAGGGTGAACTCGTAATAATTGCGGTCGCCCTTGTGCTCGAGGAGTTCCAGCTGATCGTGGTTTTTGGCTATCAGGCCGCTCTGCTGGCCCATGTCACCCTTCATCGAAGTCAACTGGGCGAGGGCTCCGGCAAGGTCGTTCTGGGTTTTGCCGAGATCGGTCTTTACGCCGCCCACATCGGACTTGACGGTAGTAACGTCGCTGGCCACCGAGCTGACCTGCTGAGCAGTCTGCTGCTGGGCCGTTTCCAGGCGCTTTGAGGCGGCCTCGTCGGCGGCCTCGCGGGCCAGGAGCTGCTGGGCGCGGGCGTCCAACTGCTTCTGGGTCAGGCCGAGGGACTTGCCCAACTCATCGGCGGTGACGCGAAGGCGGGCGTCGGTTTCGCGCAAATCCGCGGCAAGCTGCACATTGCGCTGCCGGGCATCTGCCAGTTCCGCCTGCTGGGCGGATAGCCGGCTGCTCAAATTCCAGGCCCATACCAGGGAGACAATCGCGCACAACAACGCGACCGCAATGGCGCCAAGCAGAGCGCCGGAGTATGTTCTGGGGGTATCGTCGATTTCACTCATGGATTGCTTTCTTCTCCGCCCGCGCGGGAGTGCTGCGCTGGGAATATAGAGATGATTATAGAACCCCGAGCTATTCCACCATCGATATAAGACGGGCGGTGCCCCCGGAGGTCACAGTGACAACCGAGGAACCATTGCATTATAAAGAGATTTGCTCCATTTCCGGATTTTCGGTCCCGATCTGGCCCGCCCGGAAACGCGACCGCGGCTACCGCAAGTACGTCCATAGAACAGGGAGAACCGTCATCATGTCCACTGCAGTCGTGGGGAAGGGCCTGGAAGGCATCGTAGCCGCGAATTCGGGTATCTGTTATATCGATGGCGAGGCTGGAGTGCTGGCCTACCGCGGCATCGATATTCACGAGCTGGCCGAAAACTCGACTTTTGAGGAAAGCACCTACCTGCTGTGGAACGGGATCCTGCCGACGGAGCTGGCGCTGCGGGAATTCCAGCAGCAACTGGCACTGGCGCGGGAGCTGGACCAGCGCATCGTGGACATGCTGAAGAGCTTTCCCCGATCGGCAACGCCGATGGAGGTTCTGCGCACAGCAGTTTCGGCATTGAGCTTTTACGATGCGGACGAGAAGGACAATTCGCACGACGCGAACGTACGGAAGGCCTACAACCTGACCGCGCAGATTGCGATGATTGTGGCCATCTACGACCGCATTCGCAAGGGCAAGGAGATTGTTCCGCCGGACCGTACGTTGCCGCACGCAGGCAATTTCCTGTGGATGCTGAATGGGGAGAAGCCGTCTGCCACGGCCACCAAGACGCTGGATATCGCTCTTATTCTTCATGCGGATCATGAGCTGAATGCGTCCACTTTTGCGGCGCGGGTGATCGCGGCAACACTTTCCGACATTCACTCGGCGATTACCGGCGCGCTGGGCGCGCTGAAAGGGCCGCTACACGGAGGCGCTAATGAGGGCGTGATGCGGCTGCTGCTGCAGATCGACAAGGCCGGCGCGGATCCGGTGGAGTACGTGAAGGGCATGCTGCAGGCTAAGCAGAAGATCATGGGCTTCGGGCATCGAGTATACCGGACCGAAGACCCAAGGGCCACGCACCTGCGCCGGATGAGCGAGCAGTTGGGTAGGGATGCGGGACAACCCAAGTGGTTCGAGATGTCGCGGGCGATCGAGCTCTACATCAACCAGGACAAGAAGCTGAACGCCAACGTGGATTTTTATTCGGCTTCGACCTACGCGACCCTGGGCATCGACATCGACCTGTACACGCCGATTTTTGCCATCAGCCGCATTGCCGGATGGGCCGCGCACGTGATCGAGCAGCTGGACGACAACCGCCTGATCCGGCCGCGGGCGGAGTACATCGGGCCGGAGTACCCGTCGCCGTATATTCCGATTGACCAGCGGGGATAGCGCCACCGCTCCTTTCCGCGTCTTCTTCATCACAATCGGCGCCTCGCGACCATGTGCCCCTCTGTAGGGCCGCGCTCCGAATGGCAAAAAACGGCCATAAGTCAATGTCTCTGCCGTAGACTGTGTCATGCTGACTTGAACTGGAGGCAGTCGCAGGATGAGCAGCGCCGCTCCACAGAAAGAGAAGACGCACTGGCAGCGCTACCGGATTTACTACATCTCGGCTGCCATCGCAGTCTCTCTCCTCGTCCTCATCCTCCTCCTGTATTTCTATCCCTCGCAAGAAACCGCCGTCTCTCACCCGGTGCTTGCGATTGCCCGGCCCGCCCCGGGGGCTTCGCTCGTCGCAACCCTCCGCACCAATGCATTGCATGGATCGAGGGATGAGGCCATCACCTTCGAAGCCGCGCGCGCCCCCGGAACCCGCATCGAGGAGATGACCGTCTGCGTCGACGCGCCCGAGTTCATTCCCGATCCCGCTTCCGGCTGCACGCAGGTCAAGGTCTTCAACAAGGGCAATATCGCATCGCCACCCGTCCCGGCGACCATCCGGCTGACCCCGAAGGAGTCTTCAGGAACGTTCAGGATCCTGGTCACCGCATCGTGGGTGCGTTATGTCCCGCGTGCGAAGTCTCCGGCTGCCGTGTCTGGCAAAGCGGAGCCCGCCGCGAAAAGCTGCATAGCTGACACCGATGATTGCTATCCCCTCGTTGAGCGGGTGGAAATGACCATGGGCCCGGTCGATCTGGGCGTCAACAAGCTGTCGCAGTTCGCAAGCAGGTTTTCCCGATTCCTCAGAGATCTGACCCTCCCCATCATCCTTCTCGTGCTCGCGAACTGGTTTACCCGCGAATCGAGCAAGCGGGACCGAAGGCTAAAGGATCGTGAAAGCGAGCAGGAAGAAGAGAGGGAAATTGCCCGCATTCTGCTTCCCAAGGTGATGCGCCTCGGCGGCCGCTACTATCTGCCCATGACCCTCAACGCATCCAGCTATGTGCAGGCGTCGGCTTCAGGGCCGGCCAAAGCGAAGGAGCTTGCCTTTAACATGGCCAGTTTTTTCCTTATCGCGCGAACCCTGAAGGAAAGGGAAGGCGGAATCTTCTTCAAGGATTTCGATGCGGAGCAGATATTCAAAGTCAGCTACAGCAATATCCGCGAGCGATTCGTTGCGGCGGTCGGCGGTGAAGATCAATTCACAGCCTGCCTCAATCATCTGCAGGCCAGGGTTCCAACAGGCGAGAAGCGCTGGCCGAGGGTAACAGATGGGCCGGTGGTGGCGTTAAAAGAATGGACGGATCTGGAAGCTTGGTTCGCAAAAATCGGCAAGCAGCCCTTCGATGCGATTCGCTACCTTTTCAACATTCTGGCGGCGACCATGCGGTACGAGACGAATGCGCCGTTCGCTTTTTGGTACAGCAATTCAAAAGACGAGAACCTCTTTCGCGTCGATGACGACAATATCGCTGCCCCCCCGGACGAGGAGTTCGGCACTTTAGACTCCACCCGTCTGGCGGAGTTCAAGAAGCTGCTTGCCTCGTATCGGGAAGGAAGAGAAAAGCGCGCAAAATGAACAACGCCGTCTCACTTTCGAGACGGCGCAACACTTTCCTCTTTGGAGCAGGATTCGAAGTTTCCGGTCGGCCAGGTCCGCGGCTCAACCAGAAGCCTCTGTTTTACTTGAACTCGGTTCCGCGCCTCTTGAATTCGGTTCCACGCATATCACACCCCTTGTTTACTACGTACACCACCATCTTACACCAATCATTCCGCACTCGCAATCGCCAACCCGGCAGACCTGCGTACAGCCTACCCAGTCTATCGGATGCCGATCACGGGAGTTGAGACGCAAAATCCGGCATCGTTCAGCTGTGCGGCGGAATGGTGAGAGACCATGCCTCCTCCAGGAGGATTGCCGGTATCCCGCCAGTTCGCTTGCCGGAGGATAACTCTCACTGCTGCCGCGCCTTCCACATCAGGTACAGCCCCCACGCCGCCACCGTGCAGCCGTCGCGCACCACGCCAGCAAGCATCATCTGTTCGAAATCGGAGATGAAGACCGCGCGAACTGCGAGATCGTGCTCCTCCTCGTCCGGGTCCTTGCCCACTTGCGAGAGGCCGGTGGCGAGGAAGACGTGCTGCTTCTGGCGGGTGAATCCGTAGGCAATCCATAGCTGCCCGAGATAGGTCATGGACTCCGCGTGCAGGCCGGTCTCCTCCTTCAGCTCGCCGCGCGCCAGCTCCTCCGGGTTCTCAATCTCCATCTCCCATCCGCCCTGCGGAAGTTCGATGGCCTGTTCCTGAATGGTGTAGCGGAACTGCTCGACTACCCAGATGCGATCCCCCTCGATGGGCAGGATGATGGCCGAGTCGTCCTTCTCTACTACGCCGTAGATGCCGCGCTTGCCGTTGGAACGGAGGATCTCGTCCTCGCGCAGGCGCATCCAGGGATTGCGGTAGACTTCGCGGCTGGCAAGGGTGGTGATGGACGGCTGCGCAGAGGGCGCGGACGGGGGAGAATTGGGTTCGGTCACAGCAACAGTGTGCCATGAGAGGTTTGAAAAGCGATGAACGGCGCCGCGCGGACTCGGGCGCTCCGCGACGGGCCGCTGGCGCGCCGTTACGGTGTGATTTGCAACACTGAGCGCGGAGCGGACGATATGACAGCTTGTCTGGTAGCTCAGAACCCGAGGTTGGCGAGATGGAAGCGGTTGCAGTGGAGATATCGGCAAGGATGGTGGCTGGTCAAGGCCCGGTGCGCACTTTCGCCCAGTTGCGCGAGCGGGCATGCCAGGTGGGGCCGCGGCGCGTGGGAGTGGTGCAGGCCGACGATGACGTGGCGCTGACGGCGGTTTCGGAAGCCATGTTGGCGGCTATGGCCAGCCCGGTGCTGATCGGCAACGGGGCGCGCATCCGGGAGCGGATGGCGCAGCTTGGGCTGGCCGAACTGGAACGCGCAGCTGAGATTGTTGAGGCCGAAGATGCGGCCGGAACAGCGGTGCGGCTGGTGCGGGAAGGCCACGTTGACATGCTGCTGAAGGGGCACCTGCGCACCGACGAACTGCTTCACCCGATCCTGGATAAGGAAAATGGCCTGCGGACCGGGCGCTTGTTGTGCGACGTGGCGTTCTTCGAGCACAACACACCGGAAGGCACGCGGCTGGTGGGGGTTTCAGACGGCGCGCTCAACGTGGCGCCTACGCTGGAAAAGAAAAAGCAGATTGTTGAGGGTGCGATCGACGTGCTGCACAGCCTGGGAGTGGCGCGTCCGCGGATCGCTCTAATGAGCGCCGTGGAAGTGGTGACGGAGGCGATTCCATCCACGCTTGATGCACGCGTGCTGACGCAGATGGGCGCTGAAGGCGCCTTCCCTGATGCAGAGGTGTACGGGCCGCTGGCGCTGGACAACGCGCTGCTGGAGTGGGCGGCGCGGGCCAAGGGGATCGAACATCCTGTGGCAGGGCACGCCGATTGCCTGGTTGTGCCCAACATCGAATCCGGCAACCTGCTGGTGAAAGCGCTTCTGTTCCTGGCGGGATGGGAGTGCGGCCACGTGGCGGTTGGCGCCCGAGTGCCCATCCTCATCCCCTCACGCGTGGAGACGGCGCAGGACAAGCTGAACGCCATCGCGTTGGGAGTGCTGTATGCGGCGCGATGATTTCCGCGTGCTGACGGTCAATCCCGGATCGACATCGACCAAGATTGCCGTTTTTGCGGGCGATGAGCCCGAGTGTGTGCGCCACCTGGAGCACGGCGAGGCGGAGCTGGCGGCTTTTCGGGGAAGGCCGGTGCTGGAGCAGACCGCGTTCCGGCTGGAGGCCATCGAGCGGGAACTGCGGAACGCCGGGTACGCACTGGATGGCTTTGACGCAGTAGCCGGGCGCGGAGGACTCATGCGGCCCGTGGTCAGCGGAACGTATCGCGTGAACCAAGCGATGCTGGACGACTTGCGCGGGGCGCCGTTCGGAGAGCAGCACGCGTCGAATATGGGCGCGTTTTTGGCGCTGGCGATTGCGCAACATGGCGGCGCGCAGGCTTTCGTGGTGGATCCGGTGAGCGTGGATGAGTTGACGGAGAAGGCGCGAATCTCCGGCTCGGCGCTGGTGGAGCGGCGATCCCTTTCCCACGCGCTGAATACCAAGGCAGTGGCCCGGCGCTATGCGCGCGAACGATCGAAAGCGTATGAGGATCTGCGGCTGGTTATCGCTCACCTGGCCAGCGGCATCTCTGTTTCCGCGCACTGCGGCGGGCGAATGGTGGATGTGAACCTGGGCGGGCAGGAAGGCGCATTTTCCACCGAACGCAGCGGCGGATTGCAGCTCCTAGGCGTGGTGGACCTGTGTTTCAGTGGCCGGTATACGGAAAGCGCGCTGTGGGACGCATTTATCCGCGAGGGCGGCCTGTACTCGTACCTGGGCACGAAGGACCTGCGCGAAGTGGAGCGGAGGATTGCGTCAGGGGACGCGAAGGCGGCGCTGGTGTTCGAGGCCATGGCGTACCAGATCGCCAAGGATATAGGCGCCATGGCGACCGTGCTGGATGGCAGGCTGGACGCGATTCTGCTTACCGGCGGGATGGCGCGATCAGAGAAGCTGATGGCTGCGATTCGCGAAGCAGTGGAGTGGATTGCTCCGGTGGCCGTGTATCCGGGGGAGGACGAGCTGAAATCCCTGGCGGAAGGCACCTTGCGCGTGTTGCGGGGAGAAGAGACGGCTCGGGAGCTGTGAAGCAAAGCCGGGCGCGAAGGCAGCGAGTCAGCGGGTCAGCCGCGGGGTTTGCCATATCTTTTGCTTCGCGGGCCGGGTAAGATTCAGAGCAACAAGGGAAATCGCTTACCGTGCATCGCCAATTCTCTCAGCTGATCCTCCCCAGCTCCTGTCCGGGTTTTGCCGGCGGCAGCGCCATGCTTATCGCTGCAATGGCGGTGGGCGCATGCGGAGTTTTGGCGCAGGGTCCGTCGCCGGAGCCGGCGAAGACGCCCATTCCGCAACTGCATGCCGATACGCCGGAGATCGTGCTGGACCTGGTGGCGCGAGACAAAAAGAACCGGCCAGTGGTCAATCTGACCGCATCGGACATCGCGGTCACGGACGGCGCGGCCCAGGTTCAACTGGAAGACCTGCACCTGGTGACAGCGCAGTCGGGAGCGCGAACGCAAATTGCCCTGCTGATTGACAACATGTCGGCGGAGGCGGCCAAGTCGGCGCACGATTTCGCCGCCAGGTTGCTGGCCGAAGCTCCACAGGAAACCGCCTTCGCGGTGTTCGGGGTGGACCGCGGACTGAGGCTTCTGGAGACCTACTCGACAGACCGCGCCGCACTGAAAGCAGCGATGATGCTTGCTCCAGACAAGATTCCGGCGACGAGCCTGGCAGACGCGGAGAAGGCGATGATCTCCGTGGTCCAGAATGGAGCATTTCCAGACGGCAAAGACGCCAGCGTGGAAGAGCGGGCGCAGGCGAAGCTGATGATGACTGCTCTTGACGATTCGCAGAAGATTGTGACCGAGCGGCACTTTACACCTGCGCTGGCCGGGATTCTGGCGATTGCGAGGGCGGAGCGGGGACTGCCCGGCCGCCACATTGTCCTGCTCTTCTCCGAAGGGATTCGCACTACCGCGCGCACGCAGGAGCAGAGCAAAGACGTGGTGGAAGGCGCCAACCGCGGGGGCGTTGCCATCTATACGGTGGACGCGATGGGGGTGGCCACAAAGTCGTTCGATGTGCTGACGATGATGTACCAGCCGGGACATCAATTGGCGGGGCGAAATTCGCCGTCGCCGATCGGCATGTGGCAGGGGTCGCTCGAAGGAAACATCGCGCAGGTCGCGGGGATTCAGAACAACGCCACAGGCGCAAGCCATCTGCAGCAGGACTCGGAAAACGCCAACAGTCTGCTGGCGTTTCTGGCCAATGGCACGGGAGGATTTGCCATATCGACGGGCGACGATCCGCGGCGGCCGCTCAAGCGCCTGCTGAGCGACGTCGGAAGTTACTATGAGGCTTCCTACGCGCCTGCGTTGAAGCAATATGACGGCAGCTTTCATTCCCTGGATGTGCGAGCGCTTCGGGCGGGAGTTACGATCCGCGCCCGTTCGGGGTACTTCGCTGTTTCCCCGGACGAAGAGGGGCTGGCGCCGGTGCGGGCTTCGGAAGCGCCGCTGGTGAAGCTGCTTGCAGACACAGCACCGGCAGACGGAATTGGCTTTGACCAGGCCGTTCTGGAGGTGGCTGACAACGCGCAGGGACGGGTGACCGACGAGTTTGCCGTGGAAGTGCCGGTATCGCATCTCAGCCTTCGCAGCGACGAGCAGACGAAGCTGTACGCGGTGCGGGCGTCGATCCTGGCCGAAGTGAAGGACAAGTCGGGCGTGGTGGTGGAGCGGTTCCAGCAGGATGTGGCGCGGAATGGGGCGCTGGAGTCGATCGACGCAGCGCGCTCTGGGAGTGTGACGCTACAACGGCATTTCGAATCGCCACCGGGCAATTACACGGTGGAAACGGCGGTGCTGGATCAGGTTTCAGGCAAAACGGGGATACAGCGGACGGACTTCACGGTTCCGCCGCCAAAGAGCGGGCCATGGCTGAGCGATGTGGTTCTGATGCAGCGAACACAACCTCTGGGCGGCGCACCGGATCCGCTGGAGCCGCTGGTTTACCGCAGCGCGCGGGTGGTGCCGAGCGTCGACCACCGCGTGCAGGCGGGTACGCAACAGATCGTTTTCCTGGTGCGCGTAAAAAGCGATTCCTCAGCCGGAGACGGCGCCCTGGTATTCGATGTCGATCGGGATGGGAAAAGCGTGACCCATTCGGTATCGAAGGTCGCAGCAGGTCCTAATGGGGCATCGAGCCTGAACGTCGCCAGCATCGACGGCGGAAACCTGACGGACGGGACATATCGGGCGGCGTTCACCTTTACCCAGGGAGCAAAGATTGAGACGCGGAGCCTGAACTTCACGGTGCAAGGCAGCCCGGAAGACAAGCCGGCTGCGCCGGACTATGCCGATGAGGACACGGAGGATTATCCGGTTGACGGAACCGCGACGGCTGCGGGCAAATTTCAGCCCGGGCCGGATTTGGCGGCGCCAAGCCAATTGACGCAGACGGCTTTGCTGGATGGCGCGCGCGAACGGGCCGACGGATTCCTCGCCTCGCTGATGGACTTTGAATGCCTTGAAATTACGGACCGATATGTAGATCACCGGGGCAACGGAAAAGCGCACCACGACCGCATCGTTGAGTTGCTGGCATCAGAGAATCACAAGGAGCGGCGCCGCGTGCTGCAGGTGAATGGACAGACCGCGGACTCCGGTAGCGTCGACATGTCGGGAGCGCGGCTGGAAGGAGCTTTCGGCGGAGCGTTGCGGGTTGTCTTTCAGCCGGATTCCGATGCGCACTTTGAGTGGAAGCAGAACGGTTTCCTTGATGGAGCGGCGGTGGATGTTTTCAATTACTCAGTGGATCAAAAGCACTCGCGCTTTTCGGTAACTCCGCTGCCTGCGCCGTCGATCCTGGTGCCGTTCCATGGAATGGTGTTCATTGATGCGGCAACCCGCGGAGTGCGGCGCATCACGATGGAGGGCGACGATATTCCGGCGCATTCCCCCATCCGCGCGTCGGGATTGAGCATCGATTATGACTACGTAACCATGAACGACCACGATTACCTGGTTCCGGTGCGCGGCGAGATGCGGATGCAGATTGGCAAGACGGAGAAGATTCTGCATACGATAGAGTTCCGCGACTATCACCGGTTTGGATCGAAGTCCCGGATTCTGAGCGTAAATCCCTGAGACGCCCTGCCAGCTTTGAATTTCCGCCTTTGGCGGGCCACACGAAAACAGCGGCTCACCCACGCAAGCGGTATTCCCGCAGGCGGCCGACCAGCGATGCGGGGCCGGTGACGGAAAGACGCACCAGGTTGCCTTCATACGCACGGTTGCGCACGATGGCGCCCGCTTCGATGGCCGCAAGCACTGCGCCCTCGTGTTGCGGAATCCGGAAATCCGCTTCGACGAGCGGGTCGGAGTGGAGCGCAGCGTCGATTGCATCGAACAGCGCGTCCGCGCCCTCTCCGGTGCGCGCAGAGACCAGAACGCGCGCCGCCGGCGGCTCCGCCTCAAGCCGATGCGCCAGCGCCTGACGCTCCGCTTCGCCGAGCAAATCCATTTTGTTCAGCACTTCGACGCGCGGCTTCTTCAAGGCTTCCAACTCACCCAGCACCTTTTCCACCTGCGTCCTTTGTTCTTCGCTGTAGCTGGACGCGGCGTCGCAAACGTGCAGCAGCACCTCTGCCTGCCCCACCTCTTCCAGCGTGGCGCGGAAGCTGGTCACAAGGGTGTGGGGCAAGTTGCGAATAAAGCCCACGGTGTCAGACAGCAGCACCTTCCGGCGGCTGGGCAGCTCGATGGCTCGCAGCTTGGGGTCAAGCGTGGCAAACATGCGCGACGACTCCAGCACGTGGCCGCCGGTGATGCGGTTGAAGAGCGTGCTCTTGCCGGCGTTGGTGTAGCCAACCAGGGCCACCGTGGGAACGGGAACGGCTTCGCGGCGCTGACGCTGCTGGCGGCGCACGCGGCGCACACCCTCCAGGTCCTGTTTGAGCTGATCGATGCGGCGCTGGATGCGGCGGCGGTCGGTTTCCAGCTTGGTTTCGCCCGGTCCACGGGTGCCGATTCCGCCGCCAAGCTGCGACATGGCCTTGCCCCGGCCGGAGAGGCGCGGCAGCAGGTACTCAAGCTGCGCCAGTTCCACCTGGAGCTGGCCCTCGCGGGTGCGGGCGTGGCGCGCAAAAATGTCGAGGATGACCTGGGTGCGGTCGAGAACGCGAAGCTTGAGCGCGGACTCCAGGTTGCGCAGTTGCGTGGGCGAAAGGTCGTGGTCGAAGAGAACCAGGTCAGCCTCCGCAGACGCGGCAATGCCCGCGATTTCCTCCACTTTGCCCGCGCCGATGAGCGTAGCCGGATCGGGGCGGTCACGGCGCTGCAGAAGCTCGGCGGCAATCTCCGCACCGGCGCTGGACACCAGCTCGCGGAACTCGGCCAGCGACTCTTCGGCGTCCAGTTCCGTGGATGGACTGCTCGGTTGGGACGGGGATGTTCGCAGCGGCCCGGCAAGAGCTTCCTGAGGACGTGCCGCTGCACGAGCGCCTTCCACTGCCGGACGGCGCATGCGGGAGCGTGCCTGGAAGCCCACTCCCACCAGGATTGCGCGCTCCAGCCGCCCGGGATTCTGGCTGCCGGTCACACTCCTGCCGCGTTGATCAGTCTCCAATCGAAACCGCTCCGCGTGCGTTCTCTCCGGCGCCGCTGGACGTTGCCGAAGAAACGCCTACGGGAGCCGGGCCCAGCCCGCTATGCATGCCCGCCGGGCGATGCTCGCCGTGGAGCACGCTTCGATTGCTCACTACGGTGGATATGGCGTGCTTGAAGATCAACTGCTCCTGGCTGTTGTTCTCCAATAGCACGGAGTATTTATCGAAAGATCGTATCTTCCCCGTCAGCTTGACGCCGCTGACCAGGTAGATGGTAATGGGGGTTTTGTCCTTGCGGACCGTATTCAGGAAGGTATCCTGAATGTTCTGTGCCGGCTTGTTTTCCATCATGCCGATCTCCTACTTTCCTTTACGGGTTGGATGCTGTGCACGGTCAAACGTCTCAAACGACAATACAGCGGGGACAGCGCCCGAAGTCCGGGAACCGCCATGAGTCCCGCAATGTGACAACGATATAGCTATTGGACCCTGCTTTTCAACTGCGGCCGGGGTCGAATGGCTCCCAAGGTAATGCCCGGATCGGCTGGTCTTCCCAATCTGGCCCAAAACCGGCTATCCCGCCATGCCTTCTGGATTTGTTCTTGGGGCCGTCGCCAGCGATCCCGGCAACGACTCGGCAAGACTGGAGCGGACGGAAAAAGCAATGGGGGCTTGCGCCCCCGTTTACGCTTTGAATTCTTCGAGCTTCTTTATCGCCGAGCTACGCGCTGTGCCACAACTTCTTCGTCGGCATCCGCTTGGATGATTTTGTTATGCAGGCAATAGAGCGCCAGTTCCAGACGATCGCTCACGCCGAGCTTGTCATAGATTTTGCGCAGATAGTTCTTGATGACCTGCTCGGTGGTTCCCAGTTGGTAGGCGATTTCCTTGTTGCGCTTGCCCTGCGTAATGCAGGTAATGATGGCCATTTCCTTGGGGGAAAGACGCGGCTGCGTGCGCGGGCTGACCAGCGCCGCCGCCTGGGCCCGATAAGCCTCTATGACCCAGTTGACGCTCTGGTTATCGATCCAGGTTTCGCCGGCCGCGATGCGCCGTACGCAGCGGACCAGCAGGTCAGGGGAGATGGACCGGGAAATGATGCCGCGCACTCCATGGCGGTACAGCTCCACCGTATTATTTTCATCGTTGGACACAGCCTGGACGATCAGCTTGGCCTCGGGCGCAAGCCGCAGGAGATCCTGGATGGCTGTGGGGATGCTTGTCAGCAGCGCCGCCTCCGCCAGAACTACATCCGTGGGAAAACGCTCGACGGCCGAACGCAGGTTCTCCAGAGAATCGGCCTGGGCCACCACCCGAATGTCATCTTCAAGGGCAAAAATCTTGCGGATCCCCACGCGATAAATCGCCTGCGAATCCGCAAGGATGATGCGGATCGTGCCGGGCTTTGCCGACGCATCGGCAGGCTCTATCTCGGGGGATTCTTCAACGAAATCCATAACAATTTAGTAGAACTGCTACTGCTCCACGAATCGGTATTCGTCGATGGTGGCTGCAACCTGCGACTGTGAGTGACTCTGGAAGCAGCGTACCACACGCCCGCAGCAGTCTACCAGAACATCGTGAGGAGTACCTAGCACCTGGCCCGGCATACGCAGGGAAAATCGGATTCCCTCGCCTACGCTGAGCGTGCTGGACATATCAAACAGGACTCCGCTGGCCGATACATTCCGCGTCAGGGCCGTATGCTCCCGGCGTCCGGCCCGAATAACTACGGGCAGACTCAAGGGGAAACGAACGGCGCAGCGCACTTCCACTGCCGAGTTTCCCAATCCCCCTGGAACGACCTTGAGTCCCGACTTGAGAGCTTGCTGGTTCATCGAACGGCCCGTCCTGTCTGTCGCGAGGGAAAAAGCCCTGCCGGTGTAATTCAAACTCTTCCTGCTGGTGTAATTCAAACTCTATAGAGTTTCTTCTGAAATGCCTAGAACACAATGGTTTGAGAAATAGTAACCACCCTACGGGAAGAACGCCGCCGAGCCACCTACCCATTCCTGATTCCGGTTATGATCGACCCCCATCATCCTTCCCCGGCCCAATCGCACCAATGAGAGTGCAGAAGTCAACGTTTCCCGATCCGGCCAAAGATAAAGGATCCGGATTTCGGCCTGAGTCAATCCGAATGGAGTTTCGATGGTCGGCACAAATTGCATCCTTTGCTGCAGCAGGTAGCCGTTCCGTTCCTCAGGAGGAATCGCTTCCAGTTCTCGGTGGGTCGGATCGAATCGAATTCCCTTGCCTGCAAAGGAAAACAGCGGTTTCAGTAACAACTCGCGATACACCGCGTCCGGATGGGGTTGCGGCAACTCCACTCCGGCATTCGCCAGGCTAGTGCGCCCGTCGCCGGTGAGAAACTCGTCGAGGAATACCGCCGGGGGGACCAGTTCTCCCGCCTTTCCCGCACGCGCCAGCCAAGGCAGGGAGAACTTGCTAATGAGAAAGTACCAGTTGGGATGGCCGGCCCATTCCACATTCCAGGGCCTCTCCAGGTCAAACGGCAGCCGAACATTGCGCGTCATCATCTCCTCGGCAATGGCCCGGTTGTAAATGCGGCGGATGGGGACTCGAATCCCGGTGGCAGTGCGGTAATGCAGTCTGTCGCCCGCCGACTCCAGTGAGGCGATGTCGACGACCGCAATTCCCAGCCGCCGCGCCGTAACCTCAAAATCGGGCAGCGTTTTCTGGTGCCTTGGATCGACTTCAGTTAATACGACAGTCTGTGGATCCTGTCCTCCCAATACCGTTCGACCAAGCAGGCTCCAATAACCGGCCTCATCCAGGCCGCTCAAGAACGTGCCCAGCCCCGGATCGAGGCCATACACCTCGCGGTAGGTCTGGCTCAACACAGCCTGATAGGCGTAGACAGAGGGAAAGCCCTGAATCTCAACCAGGCGCGGCTCCAGACTCCCGCTTGCGGATCGGATGAGGGCAAAGTCCGCAGTCAGGAAATGAGGATGAGTCGGCTCCCCGGCCACGCAATAGCCTTGGGGAATGGCTCGGCGGGCCGCCCGGATGTACTCCGGATCTCCCATCAAAGCCGCACACATCTCAGCCCCGGCCCCCGCCATCTGATCCAGCAGTTCGCGGGGGACGAAAATCGGCGTCTCAGCTACTCGAAACTCCACCGGGGCACCGCAACGCTGCTCCAGGCATGTGAGCAACTCGGTGTAGCGCTGGGGAGAGTAGTCGCGATTGAAGCGGGTGCGTAGTTCTGAAATCACTGAAGTGACCCCCATGGGCTTCCGGAACGGCAAATCCAGTGGACACTGCACCTTGTCGCCGCAGGACCAAGATACCGTTTCCGCAGCGCTGGGGGAACCGGGGGATGGGAGAGGCCGCTACAGCTATTGGCTCTCTCTGTAGTAGAAATGCCCCGAGAGGGGAATAGCTCCGAAAGGTAACCTTACTAAAGAGTTACTAAATTGGGTACTTTTGTGGCATTTCTACGTACCACTAATGGGGTAGCCTCTTTGGAGAGAGTGTTGTCTCTCGGGAGACCCTTCTATGCGTACGGCCCAGTTGGTTGTTCGTTCCGCTTTCCTTTCCGCGGCTCTTGCTTTCGCAGCACAGACGGCGTTTGCCGGACCCGCAATGCCTTGGCCGATGCCTCGGGTCATAGCGGCCGCAGCGCAGGGACCTGCGATGCCTTGGCCGATGCCACGTGCTGCAATAAACGGTCCGGCAGCGCCTTGGCCGATGCCACGCCTTGCAGTAAACGGTCCGGCAGCGCCTTGGCCGATGCCACGTGCTGCAGTAAACGGTCCGGCAGCGCCTTGGCCGATGCCACGTGCTGCAGTAAACGGTCCGGCAGCGCCTTGGCCGATGCCACGCCTTGCAGTAAACGGTCCGGCGGCACCCTGGCCGATGCCACGTGCTGCAGTAAACGGTCCGGCAGCGCCTTGGCCGATGCCACGCCTTGCAGTAAACGGTCCGGCGGCACCTTGGCCGATGCCACGCCTTGCAGTAAACGGTCCGGCGGCACCCTGGCCAATGCCGAGGGGATAAGAGTCGCCTAAGAAGGTTCGGAAGGTAACTTCGCAGCGAAGAGTTCTAGATTCCTTGTTACACTCGGGTCATTCAGCATTTACGGCTGAATGACCCGTTTGCTTTTTCATGTCAGGAGTTCGCCGGTGTCTTTAGGCTCGGCACTTTGGTTTGTGGGCGCGGCTCTGGAGATCGCCGTCCTTGTGATCGCTCTCCGGAAGGGGCTTTCGCGCCTTTTGCCGATATTCTTTGCCTACCTGGTCTGGACCGTGATCAGTGATGGCTTGTTGTACGGTATCAAGAGCAATCCTCTTCTCTATGAACAGGTATATCGTTATTTCGAGATGCCGTTCGACTCTCTCATGCAGATCGGAGTCCTGGTGGAGTTGGGGTGGAGCGTGCTCCGCCCGATGCGTTCGGTACTTCCGCGCCGCACCATCTTGCTCATTTCGCTTGCCATCCTTGTCGTCGGCACTATTCTCTGGCCACTCACCGCTTACACCGTGAATCACAGCTGGCCCTGGAATTGGGTGGTCCTGCTCCGGATTCAGCAGACCGTTTCCATGTTGACAGTCCTCTTCTTCCTTGGGCTGGCCGCTCTCGGTCAATTCCTGGCGATCAGCTGGCGCGACAGGGAGTTGCAGGTGGCAACGGGGCTGGGCTTTTATTCGATCGTCAGCCTGGGCGCAGCAATACTTCACACCCACCCCGGTTCCATGCGCCAGTTCGACGTTATCGAAAATCTGGTCGTCCTCGGCTACTTATTCTCCTTGACCTACTGGTGCGTCAGCTTCCTCCAGCAGGAGGCTCCGCGGCAGGAGTTCAGCCCACGGATGCAGAGCATTCTGCTGACTGTAGCCGGCGCAGCGCGGGCCAACCGCCTCGCGATGGAACAAACCAGGAAGAACTCATTGCATTGAATTTGAACAGGTTACGTTACTACGAGGGGGGCAGCCATTTAAACCCACCGCAGCATTCGGGTACGTCCTTCGGCAGGGATTAGTTACCTAGGTGCACCTCCCTTTCGATTACCTAAATCTGGAAAAAGTGCTTGAAATTGAAAGATTTCGCTGGCGCTGACCGAAGAAGTTTGGTATCACTAGTACATCGAAACGATGACCGCAGGGTAAATCTGCACCCATCGCAGGTTACTAACGATCAGTAAGAAGGTCACCAATGATTCTTCCGCTTCTCCAATTCGTCGCATTCGCGGCTCTGGTCATTTGTCTTGGTCGCTGGCGGTCCAGTATGCGCCGCCGCAAAGATGTCTCCTGGGAATCGCTTCTGTCTCGCCTCCGCCTGGACTGGAGCGCTCGCGAGCTCAGCCACCAGTTTCTCTGGAAAGAGGGCGTAAACGCCACTCCGGCAGACGCATGGCAGCGCATGGAAGGCCCGAAGGGGCTCTGGATCATGTACCAGAACGCGCGTGTGATGCTGGAAATGGCCAATTTCGCGGCCCGCAATGACGCCAGCGTGGACCGCGAGGTTCTGGAAAGCCTGCGCAGCGACGCGATGCAGATCCGGCTGCTGGTGTTGATGGCCCTGGCGCAGTATGGGTTCACGCAAGCCAGTGAAGGCGTCCGGGTGAATGCCTATCGCACCGCTGAAATTTACTCCAGCATGGCGGCCCGCTTAACCGCGCTTCTCCAAAGCCACGCGGCCGGCGTTTTGCCCGACTTTGTCGCGGCAATGTAACCCAAAATCCCTCACCCCGCACTACATGCTCCCAAAACCCCGGCCACCTGGCCGGGGTTTTTGCTGTCCGCTCGTTTCGGTTGCTATGCTCTTCACGCTGCGTTTTCCGCCAAAAACATTCCAATCCGCGCGAATTCCTGCTCGCTGAGCCGGAACTCAAGCGCCGCAGCCACCCCATCCACTTGGGGGGAGGTGCGGGCGCCCACGATGGCGGAAGTGATTGATGGATTGTGAATTGTCCACGCGATGGCTACCACGCCTGGTCCCACGCCATGGCAGGCGCCGATCTCGCGCAACAATTCCACCAACCGGAGGTTTCGGCTGAGGCGGGGCTCATTGAACTCCACTCCGCGGCGGCGCCAATCGTCGGCGGGCAAAGCTGCCACTCGCTCTGCTGTCATTTTTCCTGTCAGCAGACCGGAGAGCATGGGCGAGTAATTGATGACGCCAATTCCGTTCGCCTGCGCAAAAGGTAGAATCTCCGCCTCGATGGCGCGGCGCAGCATGGAATACGGCGGCTGAAGGCTGGAAATGGGCGCGATTTTGAGCGCGCGCTTCATCTGATCGACATTGAAATTGGATACACCGATCCAGCGCACCTTGCCTTCCTCTTTGAAGCGGGCCAGGGTTTCCCAACCTTCCTCCATCTCCTCTTCAGGATTGGGCCAGTGAATCTGGTAGAGGTCAATGACGTCGACCTGGAGACGGCGGAGGGAGGCTTCGAGTTCTTCGCGAAGAGACGCGGCCTTGAGCGAGCGCCAGATGGTGCGATCCGGGTGCCAGCGCATAGAGCATTTTGTGAAGACGTAGGGACGCGGCCCGGACCATTGCTCGAGCGCCCGCGCCACCATTTCCTCAGAATGACCGAGGCCGTAGATGGCGGCGGTGTCGATCCAGTTGATGCCGATTTCGAGGGCGCGATGGATGGCTGCGATGGAGTCGCCGTCATCCTGCGGTCCCCAGGCGAACTCCCAATTTCCGCCGCCGATGGCCCAGGCGCCGAAGCCGATGGGAGTAAGCATAAGATCGGAGTTGCCGAGTCTGCGCAGTGCGCTCGAAGATGCAGTGGTTGTCATAACACCACGATAGACGCACGCCGCGCCGTGGCGCATCTGGTTTGTTGCCGCCGAGCCGGCTCTCTTCGGGGCTTGCCGGATGGATTTCTCGAGCCGCCAATTCAGACTTCGATCAGGAACTTCCCTTCGCGCATGATCTGTTCTTCGCCAGCATCCGATTCCAGCCAGATATTGAAGCCGAGTCCGACCACATCGATGTGGGTGCTGGAACTCCAGGGAGCGCCGGTGTGCTCTCCGTAGGGGTTGCCGAAGGCTATGTGAATGCCGGGGAACTTCTCATCCTGGAGAATGTTGCCGATGACGTGGTCAACACCGACATTGGTGCCGATGGCAAATTCGCCCACGCGATCGGAGTTTTCATCGGTGTGCGTGTATTCCCAGAAATCTTTTTCGAGCTGGGGATTTGAGCTGGAGCAGCTCACGATGCGGTTGGCGGCGATTTCGATGGTGAGCGGCGTGGACTGGAGCAGCCCATAGCGCGCGCAAAGCCAATCGCCGACCACGCCATCGACGACGAACGTGCCGTTCACTTCCCCGGGAGCGGTGAAGCACTCCCCGCCGGGCAAGTTGCCCCATTTTTCCGGCGAGATGATGCCGGAGGTCTTGAACCATTTGTAGCTGGGGTTTATCTCCGAGATGATTTGGGTGCCGGCGGCTGTGGTGGCGCGGATACGGTGAGCGCGGCGCACGCGATCGAGGACCTGCTGGCTCAGCCGATCCACGCGATCGTAGTCGGCGCGCATGCCTTCGCACATGATCTGCGGCGTAATGTTGACCATGTGCGCGTGGCGCATGCGGCGGCGATTCACCACATCGGTCATCTGCATGCGGGAATGCAGTTCATTGGCCTGCACCATGACGGCGAAGATCGACACCTGAGAGGATTCCATGTCGGCGAGGATGGCGGCGGGCATATCGGTGAGCGGGCGCGGGGCCAAGTCCTCGAGCACGAACCCGTTCCAGCGGCAGCCGCACGATTCCAGCTCGTGCGCGATGGAAGCTGCAATGCCTTCGGTGGCGCGATCGGTGATCAACGTGACCTTTTCCTCTGGCTGGATGCGCAGGCAGGTGTTGACCGCCGAGCGCGCCCCGGGGGCGAATTCGGCGGGAAAGTCCAGCGAAAGCAGATGGGCTGCGGTTTGAAGCATGGATAGGTGCGGGGCTCCTCACAGACTCAAGGGAATTCAGATGCGTATTCCGTGAGATTAACGGAATTGTCATAGAAATGAAAAGGACCGGAGCTTCAGCCCCGGCCCTTTTTCGCGATCTGTATGTGCCCCGGCTGAACTAACGGTCCGGGCGGAGCCGAGCTCACTTCTTGAGCGAATAGATAATGTTGATGGTCGTCTCAACTTCGATGGGCTCGCCGTTGAGCAGGAATGGCTGATATTTCCAATGGCGGACGGCATCAATGGCGCTCTGGTCGAGGTCATCGCGCACGCTCTTAACCACCTTGATGTTCTCCATCGAGCCGTCCTTGCCGATAATGGCGTCAAGCACCACCCTGCCTTGCACGTGATCTTTTTTGGCCTGAGGCGGGTATACCGGCGAAACCTTGTTGACGACTGTCAAATCGGTGACTTTGACATGCACCGGATTGTTTGGCGATTTGGGTTGCTGGTTGACCTCAAAGCGCAGCGCGAGCGCCGATGCGCACGCCGCCGCGCCCAATGCCACGCAGGCTGCCAATACGACGAGCCGGCGCAGGCCGCGCACTTCCACACGTTTCCCAGTCAAGTTCATAATTCTCCTTTCAAGATTGTTGGCATCGAAGATGCCAAGGGCGTGCAGCGGTCCCGCCGGCGCTGCAGTGGACAAGATGGAGGCAAGGCGCAACAGGCTGCGGGCGTAGCGTTCACGGCCGGAGATGGCCTCTGCTGCCGTGGCGTCGCACACGCGTTCGCGGCTCTCCGCCAGGCGGGCGCGGGTGAGGCCTACGGCCGGATGCCACGCAACCGGCAGCGACAGAATTCCATACACAAGATTCTTGGCGAAGTCGCGCCGCGCCATATGGGCAAATTCATGGGCCAGGAGCGCGTCGAACTCCGTCTCCGGCAGTTGGGCGAGGAATCCACGGGGAAGAAGGAGCGTGCGCGATCCCACCGTCACCGGCCCTGCGATCTGCACCGAAGTTGCCAGCGTGGGCGCAAATGCCGGGTCGCTCAGAATTGCCGTGAAAATCGTACGGGCGCGCGCCCAACTGGCGGCATGCGCGCCTTGAAGCCGAACCGGCGTTGACCGGCGAACTATGCGGCGCGTTTTGAGCAGTCCCCAGACAAGCCTGACGGCGCAGTAGCACACGCCAGCGGCGCAGCCGGCCAGCAAAACGGCGACGACCGGGCGCGGCAGATGCAGCGCGCTCGGCCCCATCGCGGCCGCGGGAGCAACAATTACGCGTATATCGCCGCTGTTGGACGTGCCGCCGAAGGAGAGCAGACTGCCGAGAACGTTCCAAAGTTGGCGGGGAGCGAGGGGACACGCCGGAAGCGCGATCTGGACCAGCAGCGCGCTGACCCAGATGCGATGCTCCGCGCCGGGGCCGATGCGAACCGCGAATCGCGCCGCCAGCCATGCGCCGATGAAAACCAGCGGGACCTGCCAGACGGAGTTCACAAAATACGCGAGGGCCCAGTTTTGAAAGCCGGTCATTCTCCGCTCCTTTCCCCCTCAAGCTCGCGGCTCAACGCGGCGATGCGCTTGGCGTCGATGTCCCTGCTTTTGATCAGGCTCATCACCAACTCTTCGCTGGATCCGCCGAACATGCGGTCCACTAGATCGCGGACGGCGTGACGCAGAGCCTTGTCCTCGGTGACGGCTGCAGCGTAGACATACGCGCGGCCGTTCAGCTTGCGCTTCAACTTGCCCTTGCGGCAGAGGATATTGAGCATGGTTTGAACCGTTGTGTACGCGAGCTTTTGCTCCAACCCTTCCTGCACGTCGGACACGCTGCCGGATCCCTGCTTCCAGATCACCTGCATGAGGTCGAGTTCGAGTCGGGTAAGCGGATTCTTTTCGCGCCGGGCCATCAATTCCCTCCTAATTAGTTAGGAGATTACCCCGAGGCGCGGGAATTGTCAACTAAGTTTTTAGGACTTCCTGGTCTCACCCGGCGACCACTCATTTCGCCCCGGCCCTGCTTTACAGGCCTTCGCTGGTTTCCTTCGCCATGTAGTCCACAACTGCTTTCAGATCGCCGCCGGACTCCTCAAAGACCTTGAGCTGGCGGTCTGCCCCCGTGCCCATCTGCATAATCTTGCGAATACCATCGATGGCCTCGCGGCTGTCCAGCTCGTCCACTTCGCGATCGATCAACACCAGGTACTCTTCCAGCAGGTCGCGCTCGGGAACCTCCTGCTGCCGGCCAAAGTCGATCAGTTTGCCGTCAAGCCCGTAGCGAACCGCGCGGAATTTATTTTCCATCAGAAGCGGCCGCGCATACTGGCGGAAATCCTGGTTGGCCTCGTGGAGACGGCAAAGGTAAGCCGCCGTAGCCTGGATCAGCGCGGCAATGGCCACCGTCTCCTCGGCGCGGAGAGGAATGTCGCAGGCGCGCACCTCAACTGTGTCGAAGAATGGATGCGGCCGGATGTCCCACCAGATCTTCTTGGCGTTGTCGATGCAGTTGGTCTTCACCAGCAGCTTCACGTAGTCGTCAAATTCCGTGTAGCTTGAAAACGCATCGGGAATCCCAGTGCGGGGAAAGTTCTCGAACACCTTGGCCCGGTATCCCTTGTAGCCCGTGTTCAAACCCAGCCAGAAGGGCGAATTCGTGGCCAGGGCCATGATGTGAGGCAGGAAATACCGCATCGCGTTCATGATGCGGATGGCTTCTTCGCGATCTTCGATGCCTACGTGCACATGCAAGCCGAAGATGAGGTTGGCGCGCGCCACCAGTTGAAGGTCCTTTACCACCTGGTGATAGCGAGGGTCGGGATAGATCTCCTGCGTGCGCCAGTCGGCAAAAGGGTGAGTGGCGCCGGCCACCAGCTTGAGGCCATGCTCCGCGGCCAGCTTGATCATCTCGCGGCGCAGTTCGTAGATGTCTTCGCGGGCCTCGTCGATGTTCTTGCAGATGCGCGTGCCCACTTCCACCACCGAGGTGTGCATCTCCGCCTTCACACGCTCCTGCAGCCGCAGCTTGCCTGTCGCCAGCATCTCTGTCTGGATGTGCGAGCGCAGATCGCGCGTCACCGGATCGATGGTCTGGTATTCCTCTTCGATGCCAAGAGAAAACGATGGCCGCATATGCGCTCCTTAGTGGGACAGCTTGCGGCAATTGTACCGAAACAGGATGCAGATTTTGGGAGCCGCGCTTCAGGGATCACAGCGATGATGCGTCTTCCTCAACCGGCGCGGCCGGGCTTTTCAGCTTGCTGGCCTTCTTCCTTGACGTCTTCTTTGCCGGAACACTTCTCTTTGCCGGCGCAGCGCCAGCGTTCAAGAAGGACGACCATCTCAACTCCAAATTCGTCGGCGCCGCTTTCGCCTTCGCGATCGCCAGGTCCGCCACTTCCTTCACAATCCAATCGAAGTTCTCCTGGCCGACCGAGTGCAGATCCGCATCCGGCGCGGGATTCATAAAATCGATCGCAAAGGGCACACCGTTTTCGACTGCAAACTCCACCGTGTTCAGATCGTATCCCAGCGCGCGGCACAACGTCAGCGCATCCCGCTCCACGCGCTTCAGCAGAGTCCTGTCGTACTTCGGTGCGTCCTTTACATAACGTTCGTGATGCGGCCGACGCGGGTCGTAAGGCATGATGTGCACCATCTTCTGCCCCACCACGTAACAGCGGAAATACTCATTGAAGTCCACTGCCTTCTGGTACATCATGCACAGATCGCGCGACTCATCGTAGGCACTGAAGAACTCATCGCGGTTGTGGATGTGGTGCACGTCCTTCCATCCGCCGCCGTCCACCGGCTTCATAAAGCCGTGCTCGCCCACGTAGGCAAACACCGCGTCCCAGTCCAGCGGGAACTCCAGGTTCCGCATCGACCGGTCCGTAGTTCCTTCCGGATGCTTCTTGTGCGGCAGAATCACCGTGGGCGGCACGGCCACGCCCAGCTTTGCGGCCAGCGTGTAATTGAAAAACTTGTCGTCCGCCGACCACCAGAATGGATTGTTGATGATGACGGTTCCGTTGAGCGCAGCATGCTTCAGGAACGCTCGGTAAAACGGAATGTCGTGCGAGATGCGGTCCACAATCACCGCATACTTCGGCGCGCGGTCCATGTGCACCGCTCCGGTCTCCACAAATTCGGCCTGAATTCCTTCGATGTTGCGTGCGTTGATAGCCTCAACCAGCGCGCCGGGAAAGCTGTTCTCCATGCCGAACAGAACGCCGATCTTCTTCATGCCGCCGACCTCCGTGCAACGCGCAGAACAGCGCAAAAAATCAGCGCCGCTCGCTGCGTTTTGCTCCTAGTGTACGGCAGGAGGCAAAGGGCCAGCCTATTCCGCGGGCCCGGCGATCCGCCGCAACTGTCCCAGGTGATTCAAGTCGTGCCCGGCCATCGTTTCCACCACCGTTTGGAACGTCATTGTCCCGCGCTCAGGATGCGTCATCGTCCGCTCCGCTGCCGCAGGCAGCGCCGTCTCCAGCATCAGCAGATTCCATCTGCGCAGAGCGGTGAAGCCGGCAAGCGCTTCGTTGGGCTCAATGCCTCTGTACGTTTTGGCCCACTTGTCCTGATCGAACGGCTGGATGGTCGGGCCGTCTTCCGCCAGCGTCTGCCGCAACCGGAATCCAAACACAAGTTCGCAGTCGGCAAGGTGCGCCACAATCTCGCCCGCGCTCCACTTGCCCGGTGCCGGCGCCTCGTACGCCTTGCCCGCACCCATCTTTTCCAGCAGCAGCGCAATCACGCGCGGACTCTCGGCAAGAACCTCCAGCACCGGCCGCCCATCCAGAAACTTCTCATACGGATTCAACTGATTCATTGCTCAACCTCCGAGAACAAAAGTGAAGCAGTGAAAAAGTGAAGAAGTGAATTGGTCCTGCTCCTTCACTTTTTCACCTTTTCACTTTTTCACTCCTTCACTCTCCTCACAAGTACTCCAACACCATCCGCTGCCACGTCGGCCAGTCATGCGAGTTCCACGTGTCCCAGATGTACAGCTTGTGCGGGATTCCTTTCTCGCTCATGATCCGGTCCAGGTTCTGATTCTGGCCCAGGCATTGATCGTCCCAGCCCGTTCCCAAAATGTAGGTGTTCCGGCGATATCGATCCAGGAACCACGGGTCGCCCATGTTGGGCAGGAACTGCGTGGGCTGATTGAAGTAAACGTCCTGGTCGTGATAACCGTTCAGGAATTTCGATAAATCAAACGCGCCTGACATGGTCAGCATCCCTGTAAACACATCCGGATGGCGCAGCGCCGCGTTCGCTGCGTGAAACCCGCCGAAGCTGCATCCCAGCGCTACAAGGTGAGGGTCCTGGTTCTTCTGCCGCACCAGCGGCACCACCTCCTGAATTACGTAATCGTCAAACTGAACGTGCCTCGCGATCCGCCACCGTGGGGGAACATTGCGGTTGTACCAGCTCTCCATGTCGATGGAGTCAACGCAGCAGACCTGCAATTGGCCGGCGTCGATTTTCCCCGCCAGCGCCCCGATCATCCCGCGGTCCTCGAACTCGAAGAACCGCCCTCCCGATGTGGGATACACAATCGCCGGCAGTCCCGCATGGCCAAAAACCAGCAGTTCCATCTCGCGACCCAGCGGGGACGAATGCCACTTGTGATATTCGCGATTCATGGTGCGCTCCGGGTTTGAGAAGTCGGGCAGTTTCCTGATACTGTAACAGCCACGGGCGGGCCCGCCGCCATACCAGGGAACGGCAAAGGAACCGAACGGTTTGAATCTTGAATCTCACGCGGAGCCGACACCGCCGCACAGCGAGCCGCTCGTCATCGCGCCGCCCCATCCGCGCCTCCGCCAGCATCGCGGCTTCCGCAGCCGCTTTCTTCCCGACGCCCGCGATCTCATCGTCTACGTTCCGCCTGACTACGATCCCCACTCCGAACGCGACTACCCCGTCCTCTACATGCATGACGGCCAGAATCTCTTCGATCCGCAAACGTCGTTTATTCGCGGCCGCACCTGGCAGATGCGCGAGCACGCCGACGCCGCCATTGAAGCCGGCGAGGTCGAGCCGCTTATTATCGTCGGCATCTACAACACCGGCGACAGCCGCATTGCCGAGTACACTCCCGACTCCGACTGGCAGCGCGGCGGCGGTAAAGCCGAAAACTACGGCCATCTCATCGTCGACGAGCTGATGCCTTTCATCGCCCGCCATTATCGCGTGCGCTCCGGCCGCAACTCCACCGGCCTCGGCGGCAGCTCGCTCGGCGGCCTGGTCACGCTCTATCTCGGACTCCGCTTCGCCCAGCACTTCGGCAAACTCGCCGTCCTCTCGCCCAGCATCTGGTGGAATCACAAGAGCATTCTCGGCTTCCTGAACGAGCGCTCCCCCGAAGTCTGGGAGCGGCCGCACCTATGGCTCGACGTGGGGGAACGCGAAGGCCGCCGCACCGTTCAGGATGCCGAGCATCTGGCCCGGCGCCTGGTTGCCAATGGCTGGCAACGCGGCGATACCCTGCATTTTGAGCGATTCCCCGAGGGCGCGCACGACGAAACTAGCTGGGCCGTGCGCGTACGTCCCATGCTGTGCTTTCTCTTTCCCGCGTGATGGGTTGCGCCCCGACCAAGATTCGCGCTGACCGTCAGCCTCCTCTGCGTTTATTGCATCCCTTGCGCTCGGATCCAGGCTCTGGGCGTTTCCCCAAAGGTCCGCCGGAAAGCCCCGATGAATCCGCCCGGCTGTCTGTAGCCCATCGCGTAAGCCGCCTCTTTCACCGATCGGCCTTGGCTTAGCAGTGTGATGGCCCCCATCAATCGCACCTGCCGCCTCCACGCGTCGAAGTCAATTCCCATCTCTGCGCGAAGAACGCGTTGGACAGTGCGCACACTCACAAACGCAGCGGCGCATAGAGCCTCCAGTGTCGCTTTGCTACCAGGTTCGCGAAGCACAGCACGGCACACGGCGACAGTTCGCCGCTCGCCCGGAAGCTGTATCGAGGTCGGGACTGAATTGGCTTGTTCCAGCTGCGATGCAATCACATCGCTCAACCCGCGTTCCACGCGCACGCGGGTGTGCAGCTTCTCCAGGCGCACGGCCTCCAGCGTGAGCTCGCGAAGGAGTGGGGACACATGCACCACAGCCACTTTCTTCTCCCTTCGCACCCGGCCCGTCCGTACAAAGAGCGTCCGCATTGAGACCGCCCTCGCCATCCGGATGCTGTGTTGGTGTCCCGCCGGAACCCAAAGGGCAAATTGAGGGGGAACGACCCAAAGCGAATAGCCGGAACTCACCTCCATCACCCCGCGTACGGCGTAAATCAACTGATCGGACCCATGCGCATGCTGCTCAACCTCCCAGGCCGCAGTGTATTCGTACTCCAGCGTGGAGATCGTCACCCCAGGCGTAGGATCAAACTCGCGCAGAATTTCCGCGTGGCGCATAAATGTAATTTTATGGCATCGTAGCATTCTTGCGTCACCGCCCCCATTGCGCCATTCTTCTTGTATGACTCAAAACGCCGAAATGAACCGCTTTGACCTGATGGCTTTTGTCACTGTGCGCGATGTGGACCGCGCCCGTACCTTCTACCGCGATGTTCTCGGCCTTCGCCTGCTCAGCGAACAGCTACCGTTCGCATTAGTCTTCGACGCAAACGGCGTTGTTCTCCGCATTGCCATCGATCCGGAGTCCACGCCTGCTCGCGGCACCGTTCTCGGATGGCGAGTACCGGACATCGTCGCCGCCGTTCACGACCTCGCTGCCGCCGGCGTCACTCTCGAGCGATACTCCTTCATGCGCTCAGGATGAGAACTATATCATAAATAACTAGAAATAAAGTACATAATTTTATATAATGTCCCATACAAACCCTGCACAGCCACAAAGAATCAATGGCTTGCAGAGAAAATCTACACGGAAACTGCACAGAACGGTATCAACAGCAGGAGGCAATATGTCCTTCGTTACCGAGAAAGAGGAACTGAAACCCGGCCTGATTCTCTTTAGGCGCGGCGATGTAGACCACCGGATGTGGTATTGCCGCATGAAGATGCCGAAGGCAGACCGCTACAAGACGGTTTCGCTTAAAACATCGGATAAAGAAGCGGCGCGGGAACGCGCCTTCGATCAAGACGCGGACGTGCGGTTTCGAATCAAGCATGACGTTCCTGTGTTCAACCGTCCCTTCCGTGACGTAGCACACGAGTATCTGTTGACGCAGGAAGCGCGAGCGAAGCGTGGAGAGATCAGCGCCGCGCGGCCCAAGAAACTCCGCGCTGTCATCGAGGGCACGCTAGACAGATACGCAGGTTCCACGCAGGTTCACCTTATCGGTGACGAGCGTTGGGGCGGCTATCCGGCATGGCGGCGGGAGAACGGCGCGGGACGCCACCGGCGCAACGGCGTTCGGGAGATCACAGCCGCAACAGCCCAGACCTTTGCGGACCATGAAGCGGAGCGCCGCACCAAGGTTCAGCAAACTTTGGGCATCCGGGTTTTGAAGCCGATTGAAGTCAAACCTTCCGCAGAACGGGTGGTTCCTTTCATCAGTGATTCCACCATCAGATTTGAAATGTCCATCTTCGGAGCGGTGATGAACTACGCCGTCAAGAAGCGTTATGTTCCTGCAAGCCAGCGTTTTGATGAGCGCCCGAAGCTCAAGACGATGCGGCGCGATGAGTTCACGCTGGAAGAGTACCGCAAGCTCCATACCGTAGGCCGCAAGTGGATTGGCGAGGCCGACAAGCCTTCGAGCATCTGGTATCGCACCGTCACCTACAACATGATCCTGATTGCCTGCAATACGGGCATGAGACCAGTGGAGATGAAAAATCTCCGCTGGCGCGACATCATGCCCGCAAAAGACCGCGAGGGCCGCGAGATCGTTGTCCTGTTCGTGCAGGGCAAGGACAAATCGCGTCAACTGGTCGCGCCCAAGAGTGTCGGAGATTATTTAGAACGCATCCGTGCCATCTCCAAAGCCACGGAGCTGGACGACAGGGTATTTACCAACATCACCGGCAAGCCTGCTAAAACGCTGTATAGTTCCTTGATTGCCGATCTTCTGAGAGAAGCAAATTTGCGCGATGGAACGCAGGGCGTTCCGCGCTCTACCTATTGCTTCCGGCACACCTACGCCACGCTCCGCTTGCAGGAAGGCGTGGACGTGTATTTCCTTGCCGAGCAGATGGGAACTTCCGTCCACATGATTGAAAGCCACTATGGACATGTAAACACCATCAAGCACGCCGACCGCGTGTTGCAGGGCATGGCAGGATGGGAGTTGCCACAACCGGATGAGACCAAGGCCAAGGCATCGAAGGCGGCGGAGACACACGACAAAGGCAAACGCGGTCAGCGCCACAGGCCGCGCTGACCCTGAATCTTCCCGAAGCAGTCTTTGGCCGGAGCCGTGGCGGAGGCTGGCGTAGGGGGTTCGATACTAAATTCCCCTTCGGATATTGGTTCTGATTTGCCGCTGCCCCGCCGGGGCGTTCTTAGCGGCAAATCTTCGCGCACGAGCCGCCGCTGGCGGCTGTTCTTAGTGCGCTTTGTGTGGGACTTCCTCAACCGCGCCGCTGAGGTTTCCGGCATCCCACTTCGCTAATGCGTGGCGACCAACACGGAAATGCGCGGCACACGAATTTGATTCTCGCGCTTACGTGTTTGGGCAATGTCGTAAGACGACTGCATGCGCATCAGCGTATCCATCTTTACTCCAAAGGCTTTCTCGATGCGGAGCGCCATATCCCCGGAAAGGTCGGCCTTGCCATTGAGCAGGCTGGACAACGTAGGACGCGAGACGCGCAACGCTATCGCCGCCGCCGTGACCGTCAGCCCTGCGGCTTCGATAATCTCCGTCCGAATGAAATCCCCAGGATGGGGCGGGTTCTTCATGGGCATGGTCTCTTCTCCTTTGGCCTAGTGGTAGTCCTCTAAATTCGCGTCGTAAATCTCGCGTTCGGCTGTGTCGATACGAAAGGTCAACCGCCGATTGGCCGTAACGCTCAGGCTCCATGTGCCCTTGCGGTCGCCCGTCAAGGTATGCGCCTTCCATGAGGGCAGCGTCCGCAACTCTTCCGGGTCTTCCATGTCGTCCAGAAAAGCAAGCATCTTGCGGAGCTTGTCCACCGTATCGGGTGGAACACCCTTGGTGGCGTCGTCCGCGTAGAGCTTCTTCAAACCTTTATGGACGAAGTTGCGTATTCTCACCTGAATAACTGTAGCCTGTAGCCTAACACTTGTCAACATCGAGAAAGACGTTTCCATACTTTTCGGGAAGGATGCTCCGCCCTTCCCGCGCTGCAACCGCCCAAAGTACCGGGTGTTTTCCGCTTCCCATCCATGCGGGGCCGTTCCCCAGACTCCCGCCGGCGTCACCTTCAATTACGACGACACCAACCCCGACGCGCGCCTCGCCCACTTGCTGGCCAACCGCGCCATCCAGTCCGCCGCCGGCCGCCGCGATGCCGTCTCCACGCGCAATAACCTGGTTCACGAAGTCGGCGCGCGTTACATCGACTTCGTCATCCCCGGCCTGCTCGGCATGAACCTCATAGGCTCAGGCATCTGGGGCCTCGGCTTCCCCATCGTGGAAGCGCGCCAGAAAAACCTCCTCAAGCGCCTCGTCGCCTCGCCCATGCCGCGCTGGCAATATCTCGCTTCGTTTCTGCTCTCGCGCCTGCTGCTTCTCGTTGTTGAAGTGGTCTTCTTCCTCGGCTTCGCCAGTCTGGTCTTCGGAGTTCCCTTTCGCGGCTCGCTGCTTCAACTCGGCTTCCTCAGTGTCCTGGCCGCGCTCTCTTTCTCCTGCCTAGGCCTCCTCATCGCATCCCGCGCCCGCACCACGGAAGCCGTATCCGGTCTCATGAACCTCGCCATGCTTCCCATGTGGATCCTCAGCGGAATCTTCTTTTCTGCGTCGCGCTTTCCCGCCGTTCTCCAGCCCTTTGTGCGCGCGCTACCGCTCACTGCCGCCAACGATGCCTTCCGCGCCAACATGCTTCAGGGTATCGGCCTCGTGCATCTCGCTGCGCCCATCGCCATCATGCTGGCTTGGCTGGTGATTACCTTTGCTATCGCGCTGCGCATCTTCCGCTGGCGCTAAACCTGAACACGCTTGCCCCGCATTCGGCGATTCGCGGTCTTTGGCGAATCGGCCAAAGTCGTGTCTTCGCTGACTTCCTGACTTGCCGACTCGCTGACCCGCGGTCCCGCTACTTCGTCACCGCCGCCTCGTACGCCGCCCTCCCAATTTCCGCCATCACCCGGCTTATTGTCGCTTCGTCCGCGCGCGAATCCGTAACAAACACCGCCACCGCCAGCTCGCGCCCGTCGGGCAACGGAATCAGCCCAATGTCGTTGTTCGCGCGCGCCAGCCCACCGTAAACATCCGACGTTCCTGTCTTGTGCTCCACCAGCGTTCCCTTCGGCAGTTCTGCCCCTAGCCGCGTCTTCTCCGCCGGGGCCGTCATCATCTCCCGCAGAAGCGCCGTGTCCGCAGCGTTCAACGGCGAGCGCTCGTCGATCACCCGCAGTAATTCGACTGCGCCGGCGGGCTCAAACCAGTTGCGATACTGCAGGTCCCGCTGCTCGTGCAGTGCCTTCTCGTCGTCCACCAGGTGAAATCCCCTGACACCCAGCAAAGCAATGTACCGGTCGACAACCGCAGGCCCTCCCGCCAGCCGCAGCAGAATATCCGCCGCCACGTTATCGCTAAGGCTCACGCTTAGCCGGAGCAACTCGCGCAGCGGTACATCCACATTCGCGTTCGGGTATTTGTCCCACAAAGAACTGTGGGCGTGGGGCAGGATTCGATCCGACGGAAGGAACCGCACCGGCTGATCCAGCGTGAACTTACTCTGCTCCACCTGGTGCAGCACGGCAATCGCCAGCGGCAGCTTGAATACCGACTGCATGGGTGGATGCCCGTGCGGGTTCAAATCGCAGTTCAGATCGGTTCCCGCCAGCCGGCATGCGGTCGAAACACGCCCCTGCGCGTCCGCCGCGATCGCCCGCACCTGCTGGCGCAAATCCTGCGCGCCCACGCAACCCACTGCCAGCACCAACACCAGAACCAGTCGCATAGGGCACAGTATAAGAACGGCGCGGCCAGGAAAAATCCAGCCGCGCCAAATCAAGAACCTCCTCAGTTACCCGCAGAATTCGATTTCTACTCCTTACTCCCTTTGTCCCTTGTTCCCCGCCTTATCGGTCCCTCGTTCCCTTGGTCCCTGCCCTACTGCAGTATCGGCACTCCGGCAATCCGCTGCTGCCACTCCGCCGGCCCGGTCTGGTGCACACTCGTCCCCTTCGCATCCACAGCCACCGTCACCGGCATGTCCTTCACCTCGAACTCGTAGATGCCCTCCATGCCCAGGTCGTCGAAGGCCAGCCGCCGCGCGCTCATGATCGCCTTTGACACCAGGTACGCCGCGCCCCCCACCGCCATCAGGTACACCGCGCCGAACTCCCGAATCGCCTCGATCGCCGCCGGCCCGCGCTCCGCCTTCCCCACCATGCCCAGCAAGCCTGTCTCCGCCAGCATCTGCCGCGTGAACTTGTCCATGCGCGTTGAGGTTGTCGGCCCCGCCGGCCCAATCACCTCGTCCCGCACCGGATCCACTGGCCCAACGTAATAGATAAACCGGTCGCGGAAGTCCACCGGAAGCTTCTCGCCGCGGCTCAGCATCTCGGTCATGCGCTTGTGCGCCGCATCGCGGCCGGTCAGCAGCTTTCCGTTCAGTAGCAGCACCTCGCCCGGCTTCCAGGCAGCGGCTTCCGCCCGCGTCACCGTGTCCAGGTTCACCCGCCGCGCGCCCACGGGATCGTAAGTCAACTTCGGCCACGCCTCCAGCCTCGGCGGATCCAGATACGCCGGGCCCGATCCATCCAGCACCACGTGCGCATGCCGCGTCGCCGCGCAGTTGGGGATCATCGCCACGGGCAAATTCGCCGCATGGCACGGCGCATCCAGCACCTTCACATCCAGCACGGTCGTCAGCCCGCCCAACCCCTGCGCGCCAATGCCCAGCTTGTTTACCTTGTCATAGAGTTCCACGCGCAGCTTTTCGGCCGTAGTCTTCGGCCCACGCGCCATCAGGTCCTGGATATCGATGGGCTCCATCAGGCTCTGCTTGGCCATCAGCATCGCCTTTTCCGCTGTCCCGCCGATGCCGATCCCCAGCATCCCCGGCGGACACCATCCCGCGCCCATCGTCGGCACCGTCTTCAGCACCCACTCCGCAACTGAGTCCGACGGGTTCAGCATGGCGAATTTCGACTTTGCCTCGGACCCTCCGCCTTTGGCCGCCACCGTGATCTCCACCGTTCCGCCCGGCACCAGTTCCACCGTCACCACGCTCGGCGTATTGTCTCGCGTATTCTTTCGCGCCCCCGCAGGATCCGCCAGCAAGCTCGCCCGCAGCGTGTTGTCCGGGTCCAGGTACGCCTTGCGCACGCCCTCATCCACCATCTCCTGCAGGCTCATTTGCGGGCTCGCCCCATCCAGCCCCGCAAATCGCACCTCCATCCCCACCTTCAGAAACACGTTCACCACTCCCGTGTCCTGGCAAATCGGCCGGTGCCCCTCCGCGCACATCCGGCTGTTGATCAGGATCTGCGCCATCGCATCCTTGGCCGCCGGCGACTCCTCTCTTTCATACGCCTTGGCCAGGTTCGTAATGTAGTCCTCGGGATGGTAATAGCTGATGTATTGCAGCGCCGCGGCGATGGTTTCAACAAGATCCTGCTGGCGTATGATGGTCATAGACTGAAACTCCTTAAAATCAACCACATTCTAGGGTAACGCCACTCACGGGTTGCCGCGACGGCCGTCACACCGCACCCTGAGTCGTTTGGTTATAATTCCGTCGGGCCGTGAGCCTTCGACCGGCTCGCGGATTTTTGGGGATCCTTATGATCGTGGGGGAACGGAATGACCAGATCGCTTGTCGCGGTGTCCTTAATGCTTTCCATCGCGGTTCCAGCTTTTTCGAGATCGAAAGGTGTGGAACCGGTGAAAGGCGTATATGCGATGTCATGCGACGCTCTTTGGGCCGCCGTCAAAAACACGCTCCGCAATGAGAATAATTACGATCTTACAGCGGTGAACGACCTCACATTACATGCCTCGTTTATTGTGATCGGTGACCTGATCGTCCACACCGACCGGGTCGCACTGTATCAGAAAAACGGCGGCTGCGCGATCAAAACGGATATTAAGGAAGTCGGCCCGGAGAATACGAATTGGCATCTGTTCCACAATCGTCTCGGCCGGACGTTGGCAAGGTCACTGACGACAAGGGCGGCCAGCGCTTCGAAGACGACCGGCACCCCAAATTCGCCGCCAAAGACAGCGAGCCCCTAGCGCCTGGCGCGACTCTCTAATCCGATTCTTCCATGTAAAGGATTCGGATGATAAGTGCGCCAGAGTCGCCGTTTCGATCGGCGGCAAGCGCGAATATTGCAACGAAGCGGCCCCTGCGTCGCGTCACTCGCGATTTCCTGGCGCCCGGTAATTGAGCCGGCCATCTTCCACCTTCGGAAAAGGCGTAAGCTCGTGCTGCCCCGCCTGAGCGGCGATCTCGATCTCCCGCACATCCCATCCCCGCAGTGTCATCGCATCCCCAATCGGCGAGCGATGGCATCGCCACGGCGCACAGCAACGCTATCGCATGTTCATCAGCCCTTCAGCAAATCCTAAGGTTCCCTGTGATACGGTTCTCAACGGACTCCACGCACCGTTCCCTGAAAGCTTCCGAAGTCCACTAAAAGCGAAGGAGAGTTGAAAATGCGTATCGGGAAAACTGCAATATTGCCGCTAGCACTGTTGCTGGCGGGTTCGCTCGCCGGCCACAGCCAGCAGTGGGATGTGACCAGGACCCTGCACATCGGTGGTGAAGGCGGATGGGACTACGTCACCGTGGATGCCCCCACTCACAGGATTTTCGTCACCCGATCCACGCACACCCAGGTCATCGATGCCGATTCCGGCAAAGTGCTGGGCGACATTCCCGGTCAGAAACGGTCGCATGGCATCGCGTTGGTTCCCAGCCTGAATCGCGGCTTCATCACCGATGGCGGAGGCAGCGGCCAAATCATCGTCTTCGACCTGAAGACCTATGCCGTGCTCGGCACGCTCGCCACCATGCCCGATTCCGACGGCATCGTCTACGACCCAGGCCAGAACCTCGTCCTCGCCGTCTCCGGCGACGAAGGCAAGCTGATGGCCTTCAGCCCGGACATCGATCCCAACGGCAAGATTCCCCCGGCCATCGATCTCGGCGGCAAGCCCGAGTTCCTTGCCGCCGACGGCGCCGGCATGGCCTACGTCAACCTTGAGGACAAGGACCTCGTCGCCGAGGTCGATCTGCACACGCGCAAGGTGATCGCCCGCTGGCCGGTCGCGCCCGGTGGCCATCCCGTGGGCATGGCTCTCGACAAAAAGTCGCACCGCCTCTTCATCGGCTGCCGCAATCCGCAAAAGCTCGTCATTATGAGCGCGGATGACGGCAAGGTGCTGGGCAGCGTGGATATCGGTGTGGGCGTTGACGCCACCCGCGTCGATGGCCGCCAGGCCTTCGCCAGTTGCCGCGACGGAAAGCTCATCGTCGCCGCTGAGAAGGCCGGTCAGTACGTAGTGGAGCAGACCGTCAGCACCCCCGACGGCGCCCGAACTATGGATCTCGATACCGCTACCAACAAGCTCTACCTTCCCACGGCCGAGTTCGAACCGCCCGCAGCCGGATCGCGCCGTCCCCAGATGAAGCCGGACACGTTCATGATCGTGGAAGTCAGCCGGAAGTAGCATCCCGCGTTCCGGGCTCGGCAATCGGACCCGGAGAATACACCCATCCCACGCCGAGCGCGCTCGAAGCCCTGTCCCGCCCTTTTATCATCGAACCACACGGAGGGACGCTTGGAACTTGAGGGCGAACCAAGGCTTCTGCTCGAATCGGCTGTCCTGGGCGTGATCGGCGCGCTTGCCGCGCAACTGTTCATGGCCATGCTACGGCTGTGCGACTACGTCTTCCTTTATGTCATCGCCGGCTACCGCGCTCCCGGCGTCGAGCCCGGCGCACCCCTAACCCAGCACATCGGCCCGCACGGCCTGTGGCTCATCCCGGTCGTCACCACCCTGGGCGGCCTTATCTCCGGTTTCATCGTGTATCGCTTCGCGCCTGAGGCCGAGGGCCACGGCACCGACACCGCCGTCAACGCCTTCCACCGCGAAGAGGGCATAATCCGCCCCCGCGTGGCGCCGCTAAAAATGATCGCCTCCGCCATCACCATCGGCTCCGGCGGCTCGGCCGGCCGCGAAGGCCCCATCGCGCTCATCACCGCCACCCTTGGCTCCTGGTACGCGCGCCTCGCCCACCGCTCCGAGGAGCAGCGCCGCCTCTTGCTCCTGGCCGGCATGGCCGGCGGTCTCGCCGCCATCTTTCGCTCTCCCATGGGCACCGGCGTCTTCGCCATTGAAGTCCTCTACGGAACCATGGAATTCGAAGTCGGCGCCCTTCTTTACACCATGTGCTCTTCGGCCGTGGCCTACGCCGTCAACGGCCTCTTCGTCGGCTACCAACCTCTTTTTCATTTCGCGCCCTCTGGCACTCCCACCCTCATGGATAACCTCTGGTACGCGGCGCTCGGCATTCTCGCCGGCATCGTGGGCGCCTTTCTCCCCGTCGTCTTCTACCGCACGCGCGATCTTTTCCGGGCTCTCCCCGTCCCCCTCTGGACCAAACCCGCCATCGGCGCACTCGCTGTCGGCCTCATCGCCCTTCGCCTGCCCCAGGTCCTCCAGGGCGGCTACGGCTGGATGCAGCTCGCCATCGACGGCAAACTCGCCCTCGGCCTCCTGCTCATTCTCATCGTCGCCAAAACCGTCGCCTTTGCCTGCACCGTCTCTTCCGGCGGCTCAGGAGGCGTCTTCGCTCCCTCGCTCTTTGTCGGCGCCATGCTCGGCGGCGCCTTCGCCCTCGCCATTCATCGCCCTGCCGCCATCTTCGTCGTCGTAGGCATGGCCGCGGTCTTCGGCGCTGCCGCCCGCGTCCCCGTCGCCACCATGCTCATGGTCACGGAGATGGCCGGCGGGTTCCAATTGCTTCTCCCCGCTGGACTCGCCGTCATGATCGCCTACCTGCTCCAGGGCCGGCTCAGCCTCCATCTCCGCTACCGCAGCCTTTATGAAGGCCAGGTGCCCTCCCGCGACAGCTCCCCCGCTCATTACATGGAGCACATCCACGTCGCCCTCCGCCTCCTTGGCCGCCGCGACCTGCATCTCGACAACAGCCTCGGTCACCTCGACCTGCTCCGCCTCATGCGCTCGCGCATCCAGTTTGACCTGCCCGGCAAAAAGGAACTCGCCCTGGCCGTCGTCGCCGACACCAGTCCCCTCGCCGGTCAAACCGTCGCCTGGCTTTACCGCCGCCTCCAGCAATATGAGTTCGAGATCATCGCCATCTTGCGCCGCGAGCATGTCCTCCTGCCCCACCGCGACACCATCCTCGATGCCAACGATCGCGTGATCCTCATTACCTCGCCGCCGTCGCGCCCGGCGCTGTCGGAATTCCTGACACCCATCCCGCAGGCCCAGGATTCCGGAGCGCAGATGCCCGCAGCCGAAACCTCCTGAGCCCTTCCCGCTAATCCGCGCCAAGCACATGCCGTGCTCCGCGGCCGGCTGCGAATCCAAAACCGCGGCCTTTCGCTTTAATCTAGAACTGTATGCCCGATTACCCGCTCGACTCCGTGCCGGAAATCCAACCCCAAACCATGCCCGCGCCCCAGGACAAGCCCGCCGCGGACACTCTCTTTGACGTGCTGGTCATCGGCGCTGGCCCCACCGGGCTCTCCTGCGCCATTGAGGCACAACGTTCCGGCTTCCGTACCGTCTTAGTGGATAAGGGCTGTGTCTGCAATTCCCTGTTCCATTACCCCTCGCACATGACTTTTTTCACCACTTCGGAATTGCTGGAGATCGGCGACATCCCGTTTCCCAGCCCACACGCCAAGCCCACTCGAAATGAAGCGCTCGAATACTATCGCCACGTTGCCGCCCACTACCGGCTCGATGTGCGCCAATACCACCGCGTCACCCGCGTGGAAGGCGAGCGCGGCAACTTTACCGTGCACCTGGTCGACCGCTTCAGTCGCCCCGATACTCTGCGCGCGCGTAACCTGATCGTCGCCACCGGCTACTACGACATCCCTAACTTCCTCAACATCCCCGGCGAAGATTTGAGCAAGGTCCATCACTACTACGACGATCCTCACCCCTACTTTGGCGCCGACGTGCTCGTCATCGGCGGCAAAAACTCGGCGGCCATCGCGGCGCTCGAACTCTGGCGGCATGGCGCGCGCGTTACCCTCGTCCATCGCGGCCCTGACATCCATCGCCACGTCAAATACTGGATCAAGCCCGACATCGAAAACCGCATCAAGAACGGCGAGATTCGCGCCCTCTTCAGCTCCCGCGTCGTTCACATCGAGCCCGACACCGTAACCGTCGAGACACCTTCCGGACGCGAAGTTCTGGCCAACGATTTTGTCTTTGCCCTCATCGGCTACCGTCCCGATTTCCGCTTCCTGGAAAGCCTCGGCGTCCGTTTTGAGGGCCCCGATTGCATGCCGTTGTGTCATCCTGATTCTCTGGAGAGCAATGTCCCCGGCATTTTCCTCGCCGGCGTAATCGTGGCCGGTTCGCGCACCAACGAGATTTTTATCGAAAATGGCCGCTTCCACGGCAAACAGATTGCCCGCGCGCTGGCCGCATCCCAATAAACTCTCTTTTGCACGGGGCCGAAAACGTTGAAGGATTCAATTCCCCATCTCTCCCGGATCAGCCGCCTCCGCTGGTGGCCACGGTCGCTCCGCTGGCAGATGCTCGTCAGCCTGGTGCTGCTGGAGGGCCTTTCCATCGGCCTGTTCGCGCTATTCCTCACCCACATGGAGGATCGCGACATGCGCGACCGCGATCGCCAGCGCCTGGAGCACCAGGTCACCTCTCTTTGCGTCCAGACCGAGGAAGCCTACGAAGACAATCGTCCCGATGTTCTCGCTGTTGCCGTGCGCATGGTGGGCGCGGCGCCCAGCGTGCTCCGCGCAAAAATCACCGACCCCGCCGGCAACATGCTATCCGTCAGCGCCGGCGAGCCCGCCCAGGTCCACCTCATCCCCAGCGAGCGCTCCATCCTCGACCGCTTCACCGGCCACGCTCCTCGGATCTTCTCTCTCGGCGACAATCGCTGGGAGGCCGTCAAGCCCATCTACTTCGCTTATCAGCTCCGCGGCTACGCGTGGGTCGAATCCGATCCCGTCTGGGAAGAGGAGCAGGTCTTCGATACCGTCCGCGCCACCCTCATCTTCGGCACCATTTGGATCGCCGCTTCCTTCGTCCTGGTCTGGCTCATGTCGCTGCTCATCACCCGTCCCATGGCGATCCTCCATCACGGCACTCGCGCCCTCGCCGCCCATCCGGAATCGAGCGCCGCCTTTCCCCTTCCCGTCACCGTCGAAAACGACTTCGGCGATCTCATCTCCGCCTTCAACAGCATGGTCGCCTCCATTGAGGAGCAGCGCGCCGGCCTGCGCGATACCCTTTCCCTCCTCGACTCCCTCCTCGCCAACGCCCCCATCGGATTCGCCTTCTTCGACCGCTCCGCCCGCTTCGTCCGCGTCAACCAGGTCTTTGCCTCCCTCACCGGCATCCCCATCGGCTCCCACCTCGGCCGCACTCCCGACGAACTCCTCAAACCCGATGTCGCCGCCCAGTTCGAGGAAGCCCTCCAGCGCGTTTTCACCTCCCAGGAACCCGCCGCGGACATGGAATTCCGTAGCCAACACCCGGTAGACCAGGTCTCGTGGGCCTGGCTGGTCAGCGCCTATCCCGTCCGCACCATGCCCGATCAGGTGCGCTGGGTCGGCATCATCGTCCGCGACGTCACCGAGCGCGCCCGCGCCGAAGAAGCCCTCCGCCGCTCTGAAAAACTGGCCGCCACCGGCCGCCTTGCCGCCTCCATCGCTCACGAAATCAACAACCCGCTCGAGGGGCTCACCAACCTGCTCTACCTCCTCCGCGCTCATTGCGGCCTCAATCCGCCCGCCCTCGATTACGCCACCATGGCCGAGCACGAAGCCCGCCGCATCTCTGAGATCGCGCAGAAAACCCTGCGCTTCTACCGCCAGTCCACTCTGCCCGGCCGCGCGCACCCCGCCGAGCTCATTGACTCCATCCTTGACCTCTATAAATCCCGCATCCACACCGTTAACATCGTCCTTGAGCGCAACCTCGATCCCGATCTCACCGTCTTCTGCTTCGAGGGCGAAATCCGCCAGGTGCTCGCGAATTTAATTGGCAACGCCATTGACGCAACCTCGGGCGGCGGCCGCATTATCGCGCGCCTGCGCGCCTCGCGCCGCTGGTCTGATGGGGAACCAGGCATCCGCATCACCATCGCCGACACCGGCATCGGCATGACTCCCGAGGTCCGCGCCCGCATCTTCGAGCCCTTCTTCACCACCAAGGAAGCCACCGGAACCGGCCTCGGACTATGGGTCAGCCAGGAGATCGTCTCCAAACACCGCGGCCAGCTCCGCGTGCGCAGCCGCGCCGCCTCATCCGGCGACCCTCGCTCCGGTACCGTTTTCCAGCTATTCCTCCCCGACGACGAATCCCTGGCCGCCCGCAACCAATCCGCCGAGCAAGTAGAACTCCAAAACTCCTGATTTCAGTCTTTCGATCCGTTAGCCGCTCCCATCGTTTTACGCATCGTCTTCAGCTTCGCCCCCAACTTCCGCAGAGCCCGCTCCGCCACACAGTCTTTCTCCCGCATCAACCCCAGCAACAGGTGCCCCGGCGTAATGATTCGGCTTCCGAGCCGCTCCGCCTCCTCCTCCGCAAACGCCAGAACCCGCTTGCTTTGATTGCTCAATGGCGCATCCAACTCCGGCGATTTGGTTTTGTTCGTCGGCGGGCTCATATATTCAATCTCGGCCCGCAACACCTCCAACGTAGCGCCCTCGCCCACAAATCGCCGCACCAAATCCGCGCTGTTCAGCGTGAGCCCCAGCAGCAAATGCTCCGTTCCAATCTCCTCAGCCCCAGCCTTCTGCGCCTCTTCGCTGGCAAAAAAGATCGCCTGCCGCGCCTTTTCCGTGTATCGCTCGAACATCCCGCCCTCCGGCGCACCCGCAACGCCTTGCTCCCTCGCTCGCTGCCGTCCCCCGAAAACTGACAACTGACAACTGACAACTTATAATTATCCAGAGAATAGTGAGCAAAACCCACCTATGCTTCGTTTCCTGCAAAAAGACACCAAGATCGCCAAAGCCATCTACATTGTGATCATCGCCGCCGCGTCCGTGGGCATGGTCGTTTACCTCATCCCCGGCCTCATGAGCGGCTCCGCTGCCGCCCCTGACACCTACGCCGAGGTCTACCCCCACTGGTACTCCAAGCTGTTCCACTCCGCCGACGTGGTCAGCCTGCAGAAGGTCGAGCAGATGGCGCGCCAGGAGGTCTCCCAGCGCAACCCCCAGTACCTCGATAACCCGGTAATCCTCAACTTCTTCACCCAGCAGGTCGGCCAGCAGATGGTCCAGCAGCAGGAACTGCTCACTGAGGCCGCGCGGCTCGGCATCTCCGCCAACAGCGACGACGTGGTCAAATACCTCCACTCCGGTCCCACCGGCGAAGTCCTCTTCCCCAATGGCAAGTACATCGGCGACCAGGCCTACACCAACCTTGTCAACGAGCGCCTGAACATGTCCATTCCCGATTTCGAGGAGAGCGTCCGCCGCGACATCGTCATTAGCCGGCTCAAGGACTACATCACCGCCGGCGTCTCCGTTGGCGACCAGGAAGTCCGCGACTCCTACCGCAAACAGAACATCAAGATCAAGTTCGACTACGCCGTCCTTTCCGGCGACGACCTGCGCAAGACCATCAACCCCTCCGACACCGATCTGGAAGCCTTCTTCAAGCGCAACTCCGCCCGTTACGCCCACGCCGTACCCGAACAGCGCGCCATCGCCTACTTCGCCTTCACGCCCGACCAGCTCCCCGGCGGCATCCCCCAGCCCTCGCAGCAGGAGGTCCAGGACTACTACAACCAGCACCAGTCCGAGTACCAGGTGCCGGAGCAGGCCCGCTCCCGTCACATCCTCATCAAGGTTGACCCCAACGCCGACGCCAAGACCGTCGCCGCTGCCAAGGCCAAGGCCGATGACATCGCCAATCAACTCCGCCACGGCGGAAACTGGACCGACCTTGCCAAGAAGGACTCTGACGATCCCGGCTCCAAGGATTCCGGCGGCGAGCTCGGCTTCTCTCAGCGCGGGCGCATGGTCCCGGAGTTCGATGCCGCCATTTTTAACAACCCCATCGGCCAGATCGCCGTCATCAAGTCGCAGTTCGGCTTCCACGTCGTCCAGGTGGAAGAGCGCCAGACCGCGCATACCCAGTCCCTGGCCGAGGTTGAAGACACCATCAAGGCCACCCTCAGCCGCCAGATGATCTCCCAGGCGGAAGAAAACTACGCGCGCCAGCTCGCCCAGGAAGCCGCGCAGAATGGCCTCGACGCTACCGCCGCCCTGCACCACCTCCAGGTTGTCACCACCCCTCCCGTCGCCGCCAACGGCACCATCTCGGCGCTGCCTGACGGCTCCCAGGTCATCTCCAAGGCCTTCCAGATGTCAAAGGGCGACAAGCCGCAGTACGCGCCCACCGGCGAAGGATTCGCCATCCTCCAGGTAGCCGGCATCACCCCCTCCCACGCGCCCTCGTTCGCCGAGGGGAAGGACAAGGTCCTCGAAGACTACCGCGATGAGCAGCTCCCCGGCCTGCTGAACTCCAAAACCCAGCAGCTAGCCGACAGAGTCAAGGCCACCGGCGACCTCGCCAAGGCAGCCAAGGACATGGGCGCCACCGTCAAAACCAGCGACCTCGTCGGACAGAGCGCCCAGGTCCCCGACTTCGGCTCCATCGACCAGATTGCGCCTCAGCTCTTTGACATGTCCGTAGGGCAAATCAGCGGCCCCATCAACGCCGGCCGCACCGGCGTCGTGGCCAAAATCGTCGACAAGCAGGAACCCACTCCTCAGGAGATTCAGCAGCACTTCGACGAAGCCCGCCAGCAGATCCTCGATCGGCGCCAGGAAGAGGCGTTCGAAATCTTCTCTTCCAACATCAGCAACGACTTCAAAAAGCACAACCTTGTCCGCTATAACCCCAAAGCCCTCACCCCCGCGTCCGGCGAGTAGCGAAAAGCAGCGACAAAGGGACAACAAACACAGCGCGGGCATCCCGAATGGGATGCCCGCCGTCTTTTGTACCTGTTCCCCGACCCCTTGTTCCCTGCTTCTCACAACGTCTGCGCCTGAATGTACAGAGTGCCCGTGTAGCTTCCGGCCGGCTGTTGCGGCTGGCTGCTCAAGTTTATCTCCAGGCTCAACGCGTCGGTGCGCGACGTCTTCGCCGCGTGACCGGAAATTGCCTGCGAAAACAAGAGCAGGCTGGCTCCGGCTGCTCCAAACACCCCCGTCTGCGTGAACGCGGTAAAGGCCGTCGGAGTTCCAGTCGGCACCTTGCCCAACACCTCAGAAGTGGCGATGCTACCGCCCGTCCCCGCCGTCAGAGCGCTGGTCGAACTGGTGAAATAGCCGTACAAATTCACCGTGCATGTCGGCGAGCAGGTGGTCGAATTCCATGTGGTAGTCACATTGATCGCGCTCGATCCTGCCGCCGTGCCTTTCGACACCAGCGTAAAGCTCACCACGGATGGCGTCACTGAGACGGCCAGCGAACCCACCGCCGTATCGGGCAGCGCGGTCAGCCCGCGCCGGCTTAGCTTCACTGCCTGCGCTCCGGCTGCAAGCGCGAACAGTTCCGCCATCCCCAGCAGGACCATCCCCAGCAAGAGCGGCTTTGAGAACTTCATCGCTGGCTCCCGCGATCCTCCGGGACCCGTTTCACAACAATCACCGTCTCCGGCTCGTTCTTGTCATAGGTGTCACGGATTGTCTCCGGCGCGGAAACTACCCGGTACGTACCCCCGTTCAGAAACTGGTCCACCATCACCCTGAGCTGGTGCGTATGCGGTTTCCGTTCTCGCACGTAGTAGAACCCGTCGTCGTCAGTGTAGACCAGCAGACTGTCGATCATCAGCGCTGCACCCCCGATCGGGTGCCCTTCCGTGTCCAGGACGCGTCCGCGGAGTAACATGTTCCCAATCGAAGCTCTGACCATTCCGCTGTCGACCGTCCCGTTCTCCGGAACAGTTCCCTGTCTCACCGTCACCGCGTGCGTGTCCGCCGTGTACTTCAGGCTCCCATCTGGCGCCACAAACGTCCCGCCATGCAGGCTGATCCCCCGGAACAGGTGCATCGTTACATCCACAATCAGCGCCTGCACAAACGGCGACGAGTTGCGCTCCGGAACGTAGTACGTCTGGTACTCCGCCGTTACCGAAACCAGGTTTGAAAGCAGCGCGCCTCCAAACGATACCGTGGTCTGCCCCTGCGACCGGCTGATCAGCTCGCTCACATCCAGCCGCGGCGACAGGCTCTCCGTCAGGTTGGTTACAAACGACCTCGTGATAGGCGCATCGCTCGGCCGGCTCTCCATGTAGCTCGAATTCGCATGCAGCCGCGAGAAAATCTTGCGGTCGGCCGAGTACGCCGTAGCGTCGTTTGACGCCCCCTCAAAACTCGATTGATACAGCGACGCCGATATCCCCGTCCCCAGAACCCGCACCGCCCCGGAAACACTGTTCACGTCGCTGCGCACTTCGGTCACGCTCCCGGTTACCGGCGAAAGATAATTGTTCCGCCCCGCGCCGAAGCTCAAAAAACTCGCCGGCCTCACCGTAACATTGATGTTTTCGCGGTCCGGCTCGCTGGTCAGCGGCGCATCCAGCGCCACCCGGTGGAACTGGCTGCCCGCTTCCACGTACTCCGCCTTCATATCCATCCACGGTTTGTTGAATACCATCGCCGCCGCCCCGTAGGGCTGGTTGCCTCCCACTCCCGCCGACGCCGACATCTCCAGGTTCTTCTCCGGCGTCCACTCTAGCCCCTGGATCGCCGTCACCTGGTGCGAAAACACCATGTTGCTGGTCATCGTCAGGTGATCCGTCAGCTGCTTCTTCAAAAACACCACGCCGGCCGGATCTTCGGCCCGCGCGCCCTGGAAAAATGGGCTGTCGAATTCGTTCGACGTTGCCCCCGCAAACGCAAAAATGTCCGTATCGTGCACCTTCGTTTGCACCCCGGCCCCCAGCCCGATCAGAAAATGGCTGGTGTCGAACACATCCGTCGGCAGCACAAACGGAATGTAGTCGCTCCCGCCAATCAGCGTGGTTTTGCCCCATGTCCGCTTCACCGTCATGCCGCCCACAAACGCGCCGCCCACCAACCCCGCGCTCATTGACGCATCAAAGCTCGCGCCGTGCGCCGCCAGCGTCCCGCCCTGCGCCTGGTACAGGCTTGAGGCCCCGCCATTCAGCTCGAACACCTGCCCGTACAGCACCGGTACCGCCATCGCGCTCAGAAGAAAAAGACTGCAGATTCGCACTGCGCTTCTCCTCGGACCAGCCGCTTCCCCATCACTGGCCTCCTCGATGCACGGGCTGTTTCATAGTGCCGTGGTCGAATTCCAGCTCCACGCCCTGCGGCGGCGTCGCTTCGGTCCACGGCACCTCCACGTGCCGCTCCCCGCCCGGCAACAACGGAAATCCCGCCGCCGTCACCGGCTTGCCATCCGACGTAATCTTCACCTCGCGCACCCGTGTCAGGTCCAGCCCGCTGTTGGTCAAATCGAACGACACTTTGCCCCCGGCATACTCCACCGCGTCCTTGAACGCCACCTGGCTCGTCTTCGCGTGCGGCTTCTTGGGGTAGATGTAGACCGTGTGCGGTAGCAAAATGCGCACGTCCAGCCCTTTCGCGCGCTGCAACTTTGAGAACACCGAGTACACGCAAAACCACGCCGGTAGCTTGTCCGCCGTGGCCGAATAAAAAACGTAATACGTCTGTCCCGGATCGATCCGGAAACTCATGGAGGATAGCTTCAAATGAATATCTTGATCGAGATTCCGGTACACCCCGTTGCCGTCCGGCGTGATGCTGAAACTTCTCGGCTCCAGCACCACCGCCAGCGGCACCGTCGTGTTGTTCACCAGTGAGATTTTTCCTTCTGCCTTGGCCTTGTACTCGACAATCACCGGCGACACGCTCTGCGCCCAGGCGCAGCTTCCTGCCCCCAGCAATCCAAGAACCAGTAGTTTTCGCATGCTCACGATCCTACCTCCTCTGTCGAGACCAGGGTTCGCCCGCTCAAAAGCAGCGGTCGCCCCTTACAGTGCCTGCGCCTGAAGGTTCAGTGTGCCCGTGTAGGTGTCAGCCGCCAGCTGCGGTTGGGTGGCCAGGTTGATTTGGAGGTTCAGGTCGTCCGTCCGGGTCACATAGCGGTTCGTGTTTGTGATCGCGTCCGTGTACAGCACCAGGCTCGCGCCGGATACGCCAAGGGCGCTCCCCGTCACAGTCTGCGTAAATGCCGTAAACGTGGTCGGAGCACCGGTCGTCACCTGACCGTAAATCTCCGACGTCGGAATGTACTGTGCGCCTGTTCCCGTTCCCGCCATCGCCTGCGCCGCGCTGGAAAACCAGCCCGTCAGCGTAACCGAGGTCCGGGTATTGTTCAGCATCCAGCTCGAGGTGATCGCCACCGGCGCGCTGCCAGTGGCAGTCCCGCCCTGAACCAGGTTGAAAGTAACCGCAGTCGGCGTTGCCGAGATTGTTAAGGACTCAGACAGCGTCGCCGTCAGCGTCACTGTCGAAGCGTTGGAGTTGGTCGCGGCGCAGAAACCGGAAGTGCTCGCAACTGCCACTCCCATCGCCACCGCCAGAATACGAATTGTATTTTTCACTACTTTCCTCCGTTAAAAAAGTTCCTGGCATCGCATGAGCTGCAGCCCCGCGCAGGCCAACCCGCGGAGCCGCAACCCAAATGTCAATTACAGGATCGGAGAGAATCTTACAGAGAGCTCAACCCGATTGCTTCGCCAGAACAGGGAACTCTCGTTGGTACTATCGTAAGTAGAAACTGCTCGATCGTTGTACGGTGAAATGTGAGGTAAATCACGTCAAAATAGACACTTAAATCCAAATTCCCATCTTCGATTGTGTTTTTTTATTCTGCCATTTCAGAGGGCCTGAACCAAGATGTTCAACAGCCTTCCTTCAGCCGATTTCTTCTCGCCGCCACCAACCCCATCCAGCAGGTCAGTCCGCGTTTTTGCCTGGTTTGTCTCGCCTGATTCCACCACTAGCGAGCCAACGCCATCCCCTGCAATCGACCCCGCCGCGGCTCCCTGGCTGCCGTCCTGCCCCGCCACCATCGACTCCGGCCCTCCAAAATAACGCGTCACTCTGAAGGTCGTAAAGTTAGCCGGCACCGCCCAGCTCGTAGTAATCGAAACCGGCAGCGCCGTGGCCGCTCCGCCCGCAACCATCGACCCCAAAGCCGTCTCTGCGTTCGCCACCACAGAGAGCGACTCCACCCGCGCAATCAGCGTCACGCTAGCCGATCCCGACCAGAGCGCCGGCCTCCGCATCGTCTGCCCACTCGCCAACGCCGCACCGGCCATCCCCACCAGAGCAGCCAGCGCGCCGCAACCTGACATCGACCCAATTCGCCGCCGACCACGCATGGATGCACCTCGTTCCGGTCTGCCAGGCAGCAAAACTTGCCGCCTGTTGAAACCTATCGGCGATGGAAAGAAAATTTTTAGAAAATCCCAGGCACTCCAATCCTCTAAATGGGAGGGCCTGGGACAACGCCATCCCGTTCAGCAAGTCTATTCATATCGAAAGCGAAGGCCAGATTCCCATTAAGGAAACATTGGTAACAGACCCAACAATCACTTTTTCACTTCTTCACACCTTCACTTCTTCACCTTTTCACTTCCTCACTTTTTCACTTCTTCCCTCGTTCCCTACTCCCTACTCCCTGCCTTTCGTCCCTACTCCCTGCACTTCAACGCCTCCATCGGCTCCACCCCCGCGGCCCTCCGCGCCGGCAGCAGGCACGCCATCACCCCCACCGTCATCAGAATCGCGATCGCCCCGCCCGTCACCATCGGATCGTACGGGCTCACCTGGAACAGCAGGCTCCCCACCACCCGCGCCATCGCAAACGCCGCCGCAACTCCACCCATCACGCCCAGCGCAATCGGCGTCAGCCCATCGCGCAGCACCATCGTGTAAATCTTCCCCTTGTCCGCGCCCAGCGCCAGCCTCAGCCCGATCTCCTGTTGCCGCTGCACCACCGAGTACGTCACCACGCCATATACGCCCAAACCCGCCAGCAGCAGCGCGCTCGCGGCAAACAGCAGCAGCAGGTCCATCTCAAACCGCCGGTTGGCCACCGAGTCTGCCACTACCCCGCCCAGCGCCCTGACCTCCGGCACGCTCGCATCGGGATCCACGCTCCAGATGGCCTTGCGCACCTCATCCGCCATCGCAGCGCCGCTCCTCGTCGTCCGCACCGCTAGCCCGCCCGACATATCCGCGCGGTACCAGTACGGCATGTACACCATCATTGGATCCGGCGCCGCCAGCGTCACCGTCCGCGCGTCCTTCACCACACCAATCACGGTGTACGGCTTGTCCTTCTCGTCCCCGCGCGTAAACTGCTGCCCTACCGCATCCCGTCCCGGCCACAGCGCTTTGGCCGTGTTTTCTGACACCAGCGCAACGTTTTTCCCCTCATCGCTCGCGCTCAGCGTTCGCCCTTCCACCAGCGGCAGATGGATCGCCTCCATGTAACCCGGGCTGATCCAGCGGAAATGCTCCGGCAGAAGCTGCATGAATGGCCGCGCATCTCCGATCACGCGCGCCATGTCACCCCACGCATCGCCATTCAGCGGCAACTCGCTCACCACCCCGGCCGACTGCACTCCCGGCAGCCTCCGCTCGGCATCCAGCACCCGCCGGTAGAACGCCGTCCGCGCCGTCAGGTCTCCATAAGCCTTGCTCGGCAAGTCGATCCTCGCCGTCACCACGCTCTCCGCGTCGAATCCGCGGTCGATACTCATCAGCCGCATCAGGCTTGCCGTCAGCAGACCCGTCATCAGCACCAGGGTCACGCTCACCGCCACTTCCGCGCCCACTAGCACCCGCCGCAGCTTTTTGCTGCTCCGTCCCTCGCTGGCCATGCGCGCTTCCCCGCGCAATGCCTCCACCGGGTTCATCCGCCGCGCCATCCATCCCGGCGCCGCCCCTGCAATCAGCGTGGCCGCCAGTGCGAGCAGCACCGCGCAGCCCGCCCCCACCCAGTCCACGTGCAGCGCACCGCGGAAGTCCAGCGCCGCCGGCATATACCGCTGCATCACCGGCAACACCGCCGTCGCCAACAGCAGCCCCAGCCCAGCGCCCACCGCCGCCAGCACCGCCGTCTCCCGTATCGCCATCAGCATCAGGTCGCCGCGGCCCGCGCCCAGCGCCGCCGCCACCGCCATCTGCTGCCGCTGTCCCACCGCCCGGCTCAGCAGCAGGTTGGTCATGTTCACGCAGCCCACCAGCAGCAGCCCCGCCACCGCCGCCAGCAGAATCAGCAGCGGCTTCTCGTTATCCCCCACCAGTTCCGTCTTCAGCGGCGTAATCTGGGCCGAAAGCGTAGCCTTCTCATCCGCGGCCAGCCCCGCCTGAATCCTGGCATCCAGGCTGTTGATCTCGTCCCCGGCCTGCGCCACCGTCACCTCTGCCTTCAGCCGCGCCACCCCGTAGTAGTTAAATTCCCCCATGTCCTCGGCCAACTGGTCCTTTGAGAAGGCCATCGGCGTAAGCACCTCGGTTGGCTTGGCCAGGCCTGCGCTCGCATGGAAACTATCCTCCGCATAAGGCAGATGGAATCCCGCCGGCATCACCCCGATCACTGTGTACTCATAGCCATTCAGCCGGATGGTCTTGCCCAGGATCCCCGCATCGGAGCCAAACTGCGTCCGCCACAGGCCGTTCATCAGCACCGCAACACGGTCGTGACCCTCCACAGCCTCCTGCTCCGTAAACGCGCGCCCAAGCTGCGGGCTTACGCCAAACACTGAGAAGATCCCCGGCGTCGCGCTTACCATCTTCACCTGCTGCGGATGACCGCCCTGCCCCAGCGGCACTGACTGCTCGTCCAGCATCGTCATGGACTGGATGGTCTTCGCGTTCCGCTGCCACATCACAAAGTGGTTCACATTCATCGGCAGCGTCGGGTACAGGCCCTTGAACTCGGCCACCTGCTCCTGCATCCTCACTAGTTGCTCCGGATGGTCGAACGGCAACGGCCGCAGCAGCACGTCGTACACCAGCGTGAAGATCGCCGTAGTAGCCCCAATTCCCACTGCCAGCGTCAGAACCGCCGTCGCCATAAACCCTGGCGCCTTGGCCAGTTGCCGTAGCGCAAGGCGCATTTCCCGCACCAATGCCAGCATCGCGGACTCCTCTCTCCTGCCGTTGCTTTTGCTTTTTGCCTTTGCTTTTCTTTCTGTCATTCCCCGCAGGGAATCTGCTTTTGTTCTTTCCTCAGGTCACAGTCCCAGCAGCAATCTGCAGGCCAATCCTGGTCTCACGCAGTACCCTCATTCCCCGGGACTTACCGGCTCGTGCGCACCTCCTCCACCCCCCGCTTCTGCCCGAATTCAGCCGCCACCGTCCGCAAACGGACAGAAAGTCAAAAACAACAGGAGAGTCGCATGCCCGTGCCCATCCACCCGCCAGCGGATGCTCCTGGGGTAACTTCCGCAATGCCGGGGGCTCACCCGGATCACCCGTGAAATCCAGGAAAACGTTGGCAAAGCCGTGCGAAACATTTGGCGCGGACCGAGTAGATAGGCGGACGAATGCGACACCGAGATCGGCTTTCGGCTGAGATTGGCCGAAGGCCGAAAACAAGCCGCAAGACCCGAGGCCGCAGAAGCCGACCACCGCATCGAATTTTCTGCGCAAGCCAGCCTTATTGGGGAACTTAGGCCTGTGACCCGAAATTCGCCCCTACCGTTTGAAATTGGCACTCGTGAGCTGCGCCGTAGCTCCAATGCCAGAACAGCAACCCACACTCCCGCTCCCATGCACATCCAGGTCTTTGACCCAACTTACCTTGGCATCGAGGTCATGCGTCACAGGATCCTTCGTAATCGCCAAGGTCGCACGGACGAGCTTTACACCCGGTCCAAAGCTGGCAGTCAGGTTGGCTGGATCCACTTGCTGCACCGAATGGGGACTATGGATATCCGTGTAGCGGACCAGCATCGGCAGAAGATCGAACGGAACGTCAACGGCATCATGTTCATGCGACAGGGCTTCAAGCCATTCTTGGCCACTGGGGTGGATAATGAAAGCATGCAGTATTCCCTGCGTATCGAAGGGATTATACGAGAAGTCCAAGGTGCCCTTTTTCGGCGCTCCCGTCAGCAATGCCAAAAGAAGGCCGCGGGGACCTAGGTCGACCGCAATAGCTTCACCATGCACTTGGATGGTGTAGGGATTCACCATGCCTCGTAGCCAATCTGGGTAGTGCGTCCATTCCGTCCCAATCACGCCGGAGCCTGTGTGAATCGTCCCATCAACTTCAACCTCCAGGGTCAGGCGGTAATTGATTGTTCTTGGACGGCTACACCCATAAAGAACTCCTACGAGCGTTGAGCAGAGAAGGCCGGCCACCAGAAGCGTTCTTGAACCAGCCCTTCCGTTGGCTGAATCCGACTTGGAAGCGTTTTGCATTTGCCCTTCCAGGCTACGCGGCATGAAGCATACAGCCGAGATTAATTTGCTATGGCGTCAAGCATCAGCCTACACCGACGTGTCGTAAGGTCCCGGATGCACATCGAGGCGACAATTCTGGACGCCGGATGTCAGGGGCCAATGTGCGTCTTCGGCTGGAGCGACTTGGTCTACGGATTTGCGTAATCGATGCGCGAAATCGTGTCGAACTTCCCGAAATACGCCGCAGCGTCAGGGAGAGCCTCGACCCTCCGGGCAGATCATGAGATTCCAGTCGCAATCCAACCTGCCCGTACCCAAAACCGCTGCCCCAACCCCAAAGTTCTGTGATAGATGAATATTTCTATTGACATACTAATATTATTTTATAACAATTGACTCATATCACGAACCCAAGCCCGTAGCCATCCCTCTCCACTCGGGTGCTAGGGGCAGTTCAGGCCCCGAAGGCAGGTCCACCCTGCGTGAGGAGCACAAAGATCCAGATTGGAGTCGGTATTCATGCCGCAGCGGCACAACCACCTCCCGGCGCGTTCCGATGCCTCCTCAGGCAGGCGCCGGCCCTTCGCGCGGCAGACCCCCCTCCCCCCCAAAGGTAACCTCTCCAGCCTGGCGGAACCTGCCCTCTCCGGCTCCGGCCGTCCCAGATGCACCGCAAGCGCCACTTTCTTCGCCGACAACACTACCCCCCTCCCCTCCAAAGGTAACCACCCGTCGCCGGCAACCTCCGGCAAAACGGCCAGCTCCGCTGCTATTCAGCGAACAAAAAGCGAGTGCAATGTGTGCAGAAATCAAGCTCATCTCTCTCATTCTGCACGGGATCGCCGTTTTTTATTTTGCGTCGCGTTCCCATTCCGCCAGCAGTCGCCGGTCCGCCTCGCTCAATTCGGCCTTCTTGAGCAGGTCCGGCCGGTTCTCAAAGGTCTTGCGCAACTGCTGTTCGCGCCTCCACTTGCGGATCTGCTGATGGTCCCCGTTGAGCAGCACATCGGGCGCGCGCAGCCCGCGAAACTCCGCCGGCCGCGTGTAGTGCGGATAGTCCAGCAGCCCGCCCGCTCCGTGCTGCGATCGCAGCACTCCTTCAACGCCGGTCGCGATCTCGGCGTCCGCTGCCCCGAAGCTCTCAAACTCGCCCGATGCCTCGTTCCCCAGCACGCCAGGGATCAGTCGCATGGTTGCGTCCAGCACCACCGCCGCCGCCAGCTCGCCGCCGCTCAGCACATAGTCGCCGATCGAGAGCTCCATGTCGCAGTAGAGCTGGTTCACGCGCTCGTCCACGCCTTCGTACCGGCCGCAGATCAGCACCACCCGTTCCAGCCCCGCCAGTTCCCGCGCCACCGCCTGGGTGAACGGCCGCCCCTGCGCCGACAGCAGGATCACACAGGTCGCGTCAGGGCAAGACTTTCCGCCGTGGCGGATGCCGACTGACGCCCCCGAAAATGAAGGGGCTTCAGCCTCTGCGTCATCGGCGCGTACCGCAGTCTTCGGTCGGATGCCCAGCGCCTCCAGCGCCTCCGCCAGCGGCTCCGGCTTCAGCACCATCCCTTCGCCGCCGCCAAACGGCCGGTCATCCACCGTGCGATGACGGTCGTGGGTAAAATTGCGCAGGTCATGCACCGCCACCCGCACCAGTCCTTCGGTCTGGGCGCGGCGCACAATGCCGTGCTCAAAAAAGCCGGCAAAGAACCCCGGAAAAATGGTAACGATGTCGAAGCGCATGGTGGCTGCTTCTGATCATAGCGGGCTGAGGGTCCAAGTTCCCTCGGTCCCTTGTTCCCTCGGTCCCTGCATTCGTGCACTTGCGGCGAGGGCCTTTCATCGGCGATACTTAGATGTTAATGTCCTCTGCCAGCTGAGGCCCTCTGACCTTGCTGGCCGCTTGTTTGGCGCGCATTCGCGCCCTCCCGAGCCAGGAGCACACCAACAGTTGAATTGAAAGGAAATCTATCGCCGTGGTCATGATACGTCTGGCGCGTTTTGGCGCCACCAAGCAGCCTTACTACCGCGTGGTGGTCATTGAAAAGGACCGGTCCCGCAATGGCCGTTCCATCGAGGTGGTGGGCACCTATAATCCCCGCACCAATCCCGCTTCAGTGAATCTGAAGCACGAGCGCATCGCCTACTGGCGCGGTGTGGGCGCGCAGCTTTCGCCCACCGTAGCCAAGCTGGTGGTGAAATTCCCCGCCCAGGCTCCGGCGGAAGCGCCAGCAGCCTGAATGCGGCCGATTTCCCGCCGCCCCAAACCGGATTCATACTGACGGACGGCCCGCATTTCTGGTACTATTCAGCACCAAGGCCGATCCGATATCCGTCAGTTTTTCAATCGAACCGTCCGTAAAACCCCTCCCTCGACGCAGTACTGGCAGTTCACGGGGCAATAGTTCAATTGGGGCAACGCTGAATGCTGGAGCGTGCTCTAAGTCGCCAACATTGGAACGTACCGGTCAGGGGCACGAACATGACCCAGCAAGCGATGGTCGCCGTAGAAGACCTGGTCAGAGAAATTGCGCGGGCCCTCGTGGATGATCCCGAGGCTGTGGATGTGGAGTCCGTACGCCGGGAAGAGAACACCGTTCTCCGGTTGCGAGTGGCGCCCCAGGACGTGGGCAAGGTTATCGGGAAACAAGGCAGAACCGCTCGTTCGGTGCGAACCATACTGGGTGCGGTCAGCATGAAGCTGCGGCATCGTTATACCCTGGACATCCTTGAAGAGGACGAAGAAGACTAAGCATGGGTACGCCCTGCCGTCCTTGAGGCCACTGTGACCACTGCGGACATGCGGGATAATTGGGTGTGGCTGGCCCGCATCCGCAGGCCCCAGGGCCGCAAAGGCGAGGTCTTCGCCGAGCTCCTTACCGACTTCCCTGAAAAATTTGCCGAGCGCAGGCGGGTGTGGCTGCTGAGCGAGAAGGCCGAGCCGCGCGCTGCGGATCTGGCCGCGTTCTGGCTGCACAAGGGCGGAGTGGTGCTGCACTTTGCCGGAGTTGACTCCATTTCCGACGCGGAGACGCTTGTCGGGCTTCTCGTCGCCATTCCGATTGCCGAACGGGCGGCGCCGCAGCCAGACGAGGTCCACATCGCCGACCTGATCGGCTGCACCGTTGTGGACGTGGCCACGGAGCCGCCGCGCGTATTGGGCGAAATCGAAAACGTGGAACGGCTGCCGGGCGCGGCACCCATCCTGATCGTGCGCGGACCCGGCGGTGAGATGCTGATCCCGTTTGCGCAGGCCTACCTGCGCAAGCTGGACCTGGAGGCGCGCCGAGTTGAAATGGCCCTGCCCGAAGGCCTGGCGGATTTGAACGCGTAGGCGGCAGGCTGAGGCGACCCCCCTCCCCTCCAAAGGTAACCACTACAGCTCAGCTGACCCCGCTCATCCCACTTCTGTCCCGCAACCCGGTACTTGGTCCCAGAAAAGTGGCCATTCTGAGGAGATCCCCCCTGCCCAAAGGTAACCTCGCTGGCTACCTGCCGCCTTCAACCTGGTTCGGCGGCTTCGCTGACCTCGCCAGTTTTGGGGCGCATCAGATCGGCTTCGGCGTCACGTTGCGCGCCGCAGTCACGTTGTCGGGGTCGTCGCTGAAGGACTTGCTCGCCGAGTAGGCAAACTTCTGGTAGCGAGAGCCGACCCGGCGGATGGCGTCCTGGTTGCCATCGTCCCAGGTGATCAGCGCATCGCCGTTGACATAGTTCCAGTGGCCGCGGACGTTGCCCAGGGAGCGGTAAGCGTCGCCGTTCTCGTTCAGGGTGATGTTGAAATTGCTTCCGTTGCCGTCGCCAACCTCCCACTTGCCCACATAGCGGCCATGCGGCTGGTTCTCGCCGGTGGAAGCTGCCGAAGCGCCGGGAAACTCGATGCGCTCGATATCGGCGAGATTGAAGGTCTGGCGATGGCCGTCCTTGAAGACGATGACGATGGAGCCGGCGGCGGACTTTGCGGGCGCGGCGTAGAGCAGGCCGGAGCCGAGAACCAACGTGGCGAGGGCGGAGAGAACGACGGTCTTGCGCATGGGTGCGAATCTCCTGTCGGTATGGACTACGAGATTCGTGCCCACCTGGTTCCCGCGGTGATACCGCAGAATAGAGGAATCAAGGAGGTCCTGTGTACGAAGTCATCCTTAAGCGGTTTGAGAGCCCCGACGAGGTCCGCACGTTTGAAAAGGGCAGGTTCGAGCTGGTTCATATTGGCGGCATGACGATTGGCCGCGCCACCTATGAGCCGGGATGGAAATGGTCAGAACATGTGGGCCGCGCGCTCGGCAAGAAAAGCTGCGATGTGGAACATGTGGGCATGGTGGTTTCCGGCTGCGCTACGGCGGCGATGGACGATGGGCGCGTGTTCGAAATGCGTGCCGGCGACCTCTTCTATGTGGAGCCCGGACACGACAGTTGGGTAGTCGGCGACCAGCCCTACGTATCGATTCACCTTATGGGCGCTGCGGATTACGCAGCGAAAAAAGCAGGAAGCAGGGATTAGCCCGAAAAGAATCGGGAGGTCCTTCCCAGTTCCCTTGGTCCCTCGTTTCCTGCTTTATTGCTTGCCGAAGCGGTAGACGAAGCCGCCGGTGAATCCGCGGCTGGCCTGGAGGGTCGAGCCGAAGCCGCTGAAGTTGTACTCCGGCGCGAGGCGAAGGCCGAGATTGTTGCTCAGGTTGTATTCGGCGGCGAGGGAGACGCTGGCGGAGTAGGTGTAGCCGTCGGGATAGAGGCCGAGGAGCGCCGTGCCGAAGCCGTTGGTGTCGCCGGAGAAATCGCTATGGATGAAGCCGGCCATGGCGCGGCCAGAGATGGAATATCTGGGCTCGGTCACGAAGCGGTAGGTGGGGCCGAGCATGCCGGAGTAGGTGGCGATGGACGGGCGGGTCTGGTTGTAGGGGTTCAGGCCGACGTAAGCGGTGCCATAGTTGCCGCGGGCATCAAGGGTGACGCCGAAGTGCTCGTTATAGTAGCGGGTGAATTCGGCGTTCCAGGCGTACATGGTGGTTCGCTGCTTGTTGGGCCCGGGGACAAAACGCATGTAGCCCATGCCGACGTAGCCCTCGTAAAGATGCGAGTAGATGTCGTGAATGGCCTGGGCGCGGCGCTTGGCCCGGCGCTCACGGATCCGCTCCTGCACGCTGAGGGAGCCCTGATTGGGATTGGCTGGCGCCTGTTCTGCCTGGGCCTGCGGGGCAGCTTGCCACGCAAGCAATGAAGAACTGTCCACGGGGCCACCGGATGCGAAGGTGGGACTGGATTCCTGGGCGGGTGCACAGAGCGCGGCGCCGGCAGCAATGGCGAGCACGAGGACAAAAGAGCGAAATGAATACATCGGGATCGGAATTCCTCCAAGGGATTGCGGAAGCCCCGGCGCGGTCTTCTCCCGGGTTGTCGCGCCTTTGGCGCGGCCCGTTTGCATGGCGCTCAAGCGGCTTCTCCCTTTAGGTATTAAATCACCTCGTAGCGAGGCTTGTGATTGAGCCGGCTACCGTTTGGACGATGGCGGGGACGTTTTGCATCCGGTGGACGGACGCGAAGCAGGGCTGTGGCGATCACGACGGGGCGTATTCGGGGACGCTTCTCATCTCGTAGACCCAGGAATCGTGCCCGGCCGCGTCCTGCCGCTGCCCCACGCGCAAGCCGCCAAGCTTTTCAGTGGCTTTCTGGGAGCGCAGATTGCGCACGCCGATGACGAGGATCACGCGACCGACGAACTGAAGGGCATGCCGCACCATGAGCTGCTTCATCTCGCCGTTGTAGCGGCCGCCCCAGTGGGAGCGAGCCAGAAACGACCATCCGATCTCGATTTCGCTTTTTTCCGCGTCGTAGGCGTGATAGCGCGAGGAGCCGATGATGCTGCCGTCGCTGCGATCGATGACGAGGAACGCGCCGCCCGAGTCGAGCGCATCCTGAAAGAACTGGCGGAAGACGTCCGGCTGGTAGCGATCAGAGGCCGGGTGCTGTTCCCAGATGAGCGGGTCCGATGCGACCGCGAACAGCGCGTCAAAATCGTCGGGACGAAGCGGCCTGAGCTCCACGAGGGAGCCGCGCAGCGTGGGTTGCAAGTCAAAAGTCATATTCTGGCGTTTTTTGGACTGCGGTATTCGCGGTTCCGGTGATTCTGCACGGTGGTAAAGGGCCGACGGGAATATTCCCGTCATTATTCAACCCTGAGAGCGGGATAGTCTACAGGCCGGTGAGATACGATGAAAACAATTGCGGGGGTCGTCTTCAATGGCTCGTTTCCTTTTGGGGCTTGTGATTGGCATTGTACTGGTGCCGATGGGGGTCTACTGCTACCTGAAGTATGGCAATCCACCGGTGGCGGTGAACGACAAGCCGTTCCCTTACGAGAAGCTGATCACCGGCGTTCCGCAGCATGCGCGCATCGATCGGGAGATGGTGCAGACCCCTCCCATCCAGGCCGATGAGGACACATACGTGGCGGGCGCACACATCTATGCGGACAATTGCGCGGTGTGCCACGGCTATCACGGGCAGCCGTCGCGGATCGGGCAGAGCGAGTTTCCCAAGGCGCCGCCGTTATGGGAGGCACACCATGAGGGAAAGGTGGTGGGCGTGAGCGACGATCCTCCGGGCGAGACCTACTGGAAGGTGGCCAATGGGATCCGGCTGACCGGCATGCCGAGCTATAAGGAGCTGTTGACGGAGACGCAGATGTGGCAGGTGAGCCTGTTGCTGGCCAATTCGAACAAGCCGCTGCCGCCGGCGGCAGTAGCGATATTGAAGGGCGAGACGGCGGCGCGGAATCCGGCGACGGCCGCACCGGGCGCTCCGCCGAAAAAATAGCCAGGAGTTGACGGATGGGACTGGGTGCGACGCTGAAGAAGATCGTGAAGATTGCGCTGATGAGCCTCGGTGCTTCCAGCCCGGAGAAGAAGGTGGGGCCGCCCGCCGGGGGAACGAAGCCACGGAGTTGAGCAAGAAGCTTTCCCAGAGAGTCTCGAATCCCGATGCGCTTCCGGCGAATCCAACCAGCGAGAGGTCAGACCGATGAGCGAGAAAAGGGGATTCTGGCGAGCGTTTGTGGATTTCTTTGTGCTGTTTAGCGGCGTCTCGACCAAGTCGAATGTGGCGCGGACGCGGAACGCGCCGATCCTGGAGCGAGGACTGTTCCTGTTCCGAAAGACGAAGGCGAACGGCTAATCCGTGCTTTCCTTTCAGGACCGATCTGGTCCCGTATCGCAGTAAAATGACTTTATGCCGCTGACGCGAGAGCAAGCGCTGGACTATTTCCGCTCCCCTGACCTGATCGGGCTGGGATTTGAGGCCGACGCCGTGCGCCGGAGCCTGCATCCCGAGGGCGTGGTCTCCTACATCATCGACCGCAACATCAACTACACCAATTTCTGCACGGAGTACTGCACGTTCTGCGCGTTCTACCGGCCGCTGAAGGGGCCGACGGCGAACGAAGGGTACATCCTGGACGACGAGACCATCTACGCCAAGATTGCGGAGACGGTGGAGATGGGCGGAACGGGCGTGCTGATGCAGGGCGGCATTCATCCGGACCTGAAGATCGACTGGTTCGAGCGGCTGTTCCGCGGGATAAAGGAGCGGTTTCCGCAGATCTGGCTGCATTGCCTTTCGGCGAGCGAGGTGCTGGCAATTGCGGAGTACAGCAAACTGGACCTGAGGACGACGATTGCGCGGCTGAGGGAGGCGGGCCTCGATTCGATTCCCGGCGGCGGCGCGGAGATTCTGGACGACGAGGTGCGAATCCGGATTGCGCGGCTGAAGTGCCGGACCGACGACTGGGTGAGCGTGCACCGGACCGCGCACGAGCTGGGCATGCGGACCACGGCGACCATGATGTTCGGCGTGGGCGAGACGTATGAGCAGCGGGTGAACCACTTTGAGGTGATCCGGCGGCTGCAGGAAGAGACGGGCGGATTCACGGCGTTCATCCCGTGGAGCTTCCAGCCCAAGCACACGGCGCTGGGCGGGCGGGGCTGGGACGAGGCCACCAGCGTCGAGTACCTGAAGGTGCTGGCGATCTCGAGGCTGCATCTGGACAACATTGAGAACGTGCAGGCGAGCTGGGTGACGCAGGGGCTGAAGGTGCTGGAGCTGGGACTGCACTTCGGCGGCAACGACGTGGGCTCGGTGATGCTGGAAGAGAACGTGGTGAGGGCGGCGGGAACGTCAAACTGCACCACGGAAGAAGAGCTGCGGCGAATCATTCGCGATGCGGGGTTCAAGCCGGTGCAGAGGGATACGCTGTACCGAACGATGTTTTTGAACTGATACCAGAGAGTGAGTCCGCCCGCGCCGCCTAGAAGTGAACGGGTATGTGCCAGAGTTTTTTGTTGATATCCCGGGACAGCATAAGCTTCAACGTCCATCTATCGGATCCCGCCGTCAGGCCCAGGCCGGCGCCCGCTCCGATATCCCAGATCTTGCCGTTGCGATCAAACGCGGCCCACACTTCGTGGAATTGATTGTGCAGGTTGTCAAAGCTGCTAAAACGTCCGAACCCGTCGTACTCCTCGGCAGCCACATCCCATGTGCTATTGATGTTGTAGACAATGCGCCCCGAGGGATTGAACTCCAGGCCCGCCGGCCCGCCTGTCCAATCCGTATCGACAATGGGATTGTAAATAAGCTCCCATTTACCGGCGTAGCCGCCGATGATCGGCCGTATCTCGGCCGTATGCGTCCGTGGCTCCCAGTAGTGGAAGTTGAAACTGAATTCGAAATTCGTGCCCCAGAAAACTTTGTGCCGCTGAGCGTGCGGACGGACGAACAGTTCGCGGATTTTGAAACCATCAATGGCCCCGCCGCGCCCCGTCGAATACGGCGAATAGACAGGCATATACAGGCCCTGCTCCATCCACGGCTTTACTCCGTACGCCCATTCCCATGCTCCGTTGAACGAATGATTGGCAATGATGGCGCCGGGGTAAACGGGCGTCGTCCTTCCCTCAGGGGTAAAGTTGCTGTGCACCATGATGTTGAATACGCCTTGTGGCGCGATGACAGAATCGTACACCTGGATTTCGTCCGTCTGGGCCAAGGCCACGATGGGTGCGATCGTCAAAGCGATGCCGATCCCTACGAGTGTGCGCTGATGGATTCTTCTGAAGAGCCTCATCGTTAATAACAGGCTAGTCTACGGGTGCGACCGCCCGCCGGCGGCAACATCGATGGCGTGCTTGAGCAGCGGCAGGATGGTGGTGAGGCTCTCGGTGGCGCCGCGCTGGCTGCCGGGAAGATTGACGATCAGCGTGCCGCCCTTCAGGCCGCAGACCGCGCGCGATAGCCACGCAAACTTGTTCTGAGCGGCGCCCTGGGAGCGCATGAACTCGGCGAGGCCGCTGGCTTCGCGGTCGATGATGCGGCGCGTGGCCTCCGGCGTACGGTCTCGCGGGCCGAATCCGGTACCGCCGACGGTGAGAACAAGCGCGGCATGGTCGGCGGCGAACTGTTCAAGGAGGGCGACGATAGAGTCTTCTTCGTCGGGCAGCAGAGCAGTCTCGATGCTGGCGTCAGGCCACTGGGCGCGGAGGAGCGCGACCGCGGCGGGACCGGCCGTATCGGTCATCTGGCCGAGCGAGCAGCGGTCGGAGATGGTAACGACGGCCAGGAGCATGGATGCATTCTAGTTCACAGTTCGCAGTTAGTGGCTCTTACTTTCACGGGAAACGGTGAAGAAGTGGATAAGTGAAAAAGTGAAAGGGAGCTACGGCTGGGCATTGGGCGGGACGAGCAGGGTAAGAGTTTCGGCGGCGATTTCAATGCGGACGGGGAGATGGCCGAGCACTTCCCCATCGGCCTCTACGAGGATGGGGGTGGAAGAGCCGTTAGCGGGAGAACACTCGACCGAATCGGCAGAGATGAGCTCGACCTCTCGGGTGAAGGTCTGGCGGGAAGCCACGACAGCTAGAAGGAACATGAGATAGCGCAGGCGGCTGCGGGTCTTGAAGGCCAAAAGGGCGAGGTTGTGGCTATGCAAGCTGGCGCCCGGAGCCAGGCGGCCGAGGGCGCCACCGAAGGAGCGGACCCGGACAGCGAGGAGTTGGGAGGCCTGCTCGGTGCGCAGGATTCCGTCGCCGTTAACGAAGCTGGCCTGAAAGAGCGGGAAGGGGTGGCTGACCCAGATGCGAAGGGCTTCGACGAGGTAAAGGAGATAGCCGAGGCGGCGTTTGAGGACTGGGTCCATGCGGGCCATGAGGAGGGCATCGGCTCCAACACCTGCGGCCACGGTGAAGTAGCGGGATTGATCGGAGCCGTCCTCTGCACGGAAGGTGATGCGGCCTACGGGGACTTTGACGGGCTCAGCGAGGAGCAGCCTGTGAATGGCTTTCGACGGGGGGCCAACCAGGCCGAGGTCTGAGGCCAGTGCATTGGCGGTGCCCATGGGGACTACGCCGAGCGCCACGTCAGTGCCGACGAGGCACTGCAGGATTTCGTGAACAGTGCCGTCGCCGCCGGCAACGAGGATGGCGTCGCAACCGCGCTCCATGGCCTGGCGGGCAAGTTGGGAGCCGCTGCTGGGGCCGTCGATAGTGTATCGATCGGCCTCGATCCCCGCCTGCCGGAGGGCAGCGATAGTGTCGCGCACAATGGCTTGGCGGCGGGGCGAAGTCTGTCCGGAAGCTGGGTTTTCAACCAGCGCAACTCTGCGCATCTGAAGCTATCTCTGTAGACAATTCTGACAGATGAACACAGTGTTACGGGCTGATTTCGGGGGAGTTTCTATCTCGTTGAGAATTGTCGGGAAACCGGCGCGCCAGTGAGGAACCACACTCGGGCGACGCCCGTATTTGAACTACAATGGTTCGCCAGACTTCCTGAAAGGACTTCCCGAGCCATGAATATCCGCGTGCGCATGAGCTGTTTCCACGTTTTGCCTGCGTTAATACTGTGTCTTTCGTTCGCCATGCCAGGCTCCGCGGGGCAGCAAAAGCCGGCCGAGACCCCGGGAACGCCGCCTTACAAGGATGCAAACCTGCCGATCGCCGACCGGGTGAAGGATTTGCTGGGGCGGATGACGCTGGAGGAGAAAGTGGACCAGCTCTCCTGGGGATGGATCCAGAAAGTGGACGTGATCGACCCGACAGGGACGTACACCACGGAGACGGCGCGGCAGGCCGTGGCGGGGGAGTGGTCAGCCCCGCTGAAGCTGACGCCGAGGAATGCGGCCATCCTGCGCAACGCGGTCGAGCGCTACCAGTTGGAGAAGACGCGACTGGGGATTCCGGTGATTTTCCCGGGCGAGGCGCTGCACGGGTTCATGGAGTACGGCAGCACCAGCTTTCCGCAGGCGCTGGGACTGGCGAGCACGTGGGATCCGGCGCTGGTGAAGCGCATCTTTACGGCGATTGGCGATGAGGCAGGCTCGCGCGGAGCGGACCAGGTTTTCTCGCCGGTGCTGGGCATTGCGCGCGAACCTCGCTGGGGACGAACGGAAGAGACCTTTGGCGAGGATCCGTACCTGGTTTCGCGGATGGGAGTGGCGGCGATTGAGGGATTGCAGGGCGACTCGTACATGATCGACCGGCACCATGTACTGGCGACGGCCAAGCACTATGCCGTCCACAGCGAGCCGGAGGGAGGGACCAACACGGCGCCGGGAAATTTCTCGGAACGGGTAATCCGGGAGGATTTTTTCCCGCCCTTCGAGGCCGCGGTGAAAGAGGCTCACGTGGGCAGCGTGATGGCTTCGTATAACGAGATCGACGGAGTGCCTTCGCACGTGAACCACTGGCTGCTGGACAAGGTTCTGCGGCAGGAGTGGGGATTCGACGGCTATGTAAGCTCAGACGATAACGGCTTGCAGATGCTGGTTTACACGCATCACGTGGCGTACGACATGCTGGATGCGGCGCGACAAGGGCTGGCTGCGGGGATAGACTTCGAGGTTTCGGATTCGCCGATTTTCCCGGGCCTGGTGCAACAAGTGAAGGCGGGCGCGGTGCCGATGAGCGAAATCGATCGCGCGGTGTCGCGGATGCTGGAGACGAAGTTCCGGCTGGGGCTGTTCGATCATCCGTATGTGGATCCCGATACCGCGGAGCGCATCAACAACAGCCCGGAGCACAGGCAACTGGCGCTGGAGGCGACGCGGAAGTCGCTTGTGCTGCTGAAGAACGCGAACAACCTGCTGCCGCTGGACCTGGACAAGCTGAAGACGATTGCGGTGATCGGTCCGAATGCGGCGGATGTGCACATCGGCGGTTATAGCCGCGATCCGGGGTTTGGGATCAGCGTGCTGGACGGGATCAAGGCGCGGGTGGGTGACAAGGCGAAGGTGATTTACGCCGAAGGGTGCAAGATCACGACCGCGCCTCAAGGCTTCGGCGGCTGGTGGGCTGACGGCGTAAAGCTTGTGGATCCGAAGACGCAGCAGGATTCTATCAAGGCGGCGGTGGAAGCGGCGAAGGCGGCGGATGTGGCCATCGTGGTGGTGGGCGAGAACGAGAGCACGAATCGCGAGGCATGGTCGGAGGATCATCGCGGGGATCGGGATTCGCTGGACCTGCTGGGGGCGCAGAACGAGCTGGTGAAGGCGGTGGTGGAGACAGGCAAGCCCGTGGTGGTGCTGCTGATCAATGGCCGGCCGCTCTCGGTCAACTACATTGCGGAGCACGCGCAGGGAATCTTCGAAGGCTGGTACCTTGGCGAAATGGGCGGGCAGGCGTTCGCGGAGGTGCTGTTTGGCGACGTGAACCCGGGCGGCAAGCTGCCGATCACATTTCCGCACACGGTGGGCGCGCTGCCGGATTTCTACGATCACAAGCCGTCAGACGATCGCAGCTACGAGTTCAGCACGCGGCAGCCGCTGTTTGTGTTCGGATCGGGGCTGAGCTACACAACATTCACATTCGACAATCTGCGCATGGAGCCACAGCAGATCCTGACAGGCGGAACGGCCAAGGTGAGTGTGGATGTGACCAACACGGGCTCGCGCGAAGGCGACGAAGTTGCGGAGCTTTATCTGCATCAGCGTGTGGCCTCAGTGACGCAGCCGGTGATGAAGCTGACGGGATTCAAGAGGGTGACGCTGAAGCCGGGCGAGAAGCGAACGGTGGAGTTTGCGGTGACGCCGGAAATGCTGAGAATCTGGGACATCAACATGCAGCGCGTGGTGGAACCGGGGGTATTCGAGCTGATGGTGGGGCCGAGCTCCGATCACACCACCGCGGTAAAGCTGACAGTGTCGAGCGTGAACGGTGGAACGGGGAAACCGGTTTCGATGGCGCCGGTGCCGGCTGGGTCGGAGTCGGGCGTGGTGAGCACATTTGACCAGGGCAAGGTGACGGCAAATTACGGATCGTGGGTAGCGGCTAGCGATGGCATGAATGGCGGCAAATCGAGTTCGACGATTGCAATTGTGGAGCCGGGCGCGGCGGGATCGAAAGGGGCGTTGCAGATTACCGGCGAAGTGGTTGCCGGAGGGCCGTTTGTGTTTGGCGGGGCGTTGTACTCGCCGGGCGCGGCGATGATGCAGCCGGTGAATCTCTCCAGCAAGAAAGAGATCGGATTCTGGGTGAAGGGCGACGGTGGGACATACACGTTGCTGGTGCTGACCGAATCGCGCGGCGGGAACGGTGGCGAGTTGCCGGCGATGGCGACGTTCGTGGCGGGCCCCGAGTGGAAGCGATACACGTTTCCGTTTTCGACGTTCGAAACGGATGGCGGCGATCTGAGCGGGCTGGGCTTCATCCGCGTGGCGACACCGGGCAAGTTCCAGTTTGAGATCGATCAGGTGGAAATCAAATAGAAGCCGGACAACCCGGAGGCTCGTTTGGCGCATCCCCGTATTGGGCGGCAGTGTGGCTCAGCCGCGGCCGGGTGATCATGATCGTCATCTTCGTCATTCCTTCACTAATTCTTCTGCTGATTGCCGTTGCTCCCACTTGGCCGTACAGCCGCAGATGGGGCTACATTCCGAGCGGGGGCGTGGGAGCCATTCTGGTTGTGACGATCATTCTGCTGTTCATGAACCGGACGATCTGATCGGGCGCGGACCTGCGCTAACTCCCTGCCCCTCGCGCTGCAAATTTCCGATCAGCGCGCAGCGACAATCCTTCCAGAGCAAATGCCGAAGCCGATACGGGGCAGACCTTCGCATTCCGCGTATGCGCGCAACGTGACTTCATCGCCATCCTCAAGAAAGACGCGGGTCTCGCCGCTGGGCAGGCGGAGCGGCGCGGCGCGGTGCTTCATCTCCAGCAGGCAGCCTTCGGAACCTTCTTCCGGGCCGGAGATGGTGCCGGTGGCGAGGAGATCGCCCGCACGAAGTTTGCAGCCGTTGCTCGAGTGATGCGCCACCAGTTGCGAGATGGACCAGTAGAGATCGCGGAGATTCCCACGGCTGACGCGAACCGGCGCCAAGCCCTGATCGCGCATCTGCTGCGATTCGAGGAAGACTTCGAGAGTGAGGTCGATGGCATCTCGCTGCGCGGATAGTGAGGCGAGATACGGAAGCGGCGCGGGATCGCCTTCTGGACGCGCCGTGACGGGCACGCGATAGGGCGCGAGCGCTTCCAGAGGCACAACCCACGGCGAGATGGTGGTGGCGAAGTTTTTGGCGAGAAATGGCCCGAGCGGCTGATACTCCCAGGACTGGATGTCGCGCGCGGACCAGTCGTTGACGAGGCAGAGGCCAAAGACGTGTTGCTCGGCTTCCGTGATGGGGATGGGCCGGCCAAGGGGGTTACCGGGGCCGATGAAGACGCCAACTTCAAGCTCGTAGTCGAGGTTGCGCGCAGGGCCGTAGTACGGCTCGACGGCTTGCGGCGGCTTGGCTTGGCCCCAGGGGCGGCGTATGGGCTGGCCGCTGACGACGATCGACGACGCCCGCCCGTGATAACCGATGGGGACGTATTTGTAGTTGGGCAGGAGCGGATTGTCGGGGCGGAAGAGCTTGCCGACACGGGTGGCGTGATGGATGGAGGCGTAGAAGTCGGTGTAGTCGCCGATCTCGGCCGGAAGCTGCATTTCGGCATCGCGCTGCGGGACGAGCATCTGTGCGACGGCTCGCTGCGTGGATTCTGAGGCGGCTGCGGCGAGCAGCTCCGTGATGCGGCGGCGGAGCGCAGACCAGGCATGAGACCCGAGCGCCATAAGTGGATTCAGGACGGACGCCGTGCAGGCGTCGACGACCGCGTCGGGAAGTTCTTTGAGAAGCGCTTCGCTGGCGGCTGCCCGCAGGTCGAGGATCTGGTCGCCAATGGCGACGCCGATGCGCGTGGAGTGGCCGTGGGTGAAGACGCCGTATGGGAGGTTGGCGAGCGGGAAATCGGCACCGGGCGAGTTGGCGGAGGCGATCCAGCTGGTCCGATTTGTCACTTCAGCCATCCGATTGTCTCCAGGTCGCTCACGGGTTCGGTGAAGGAACATGATCCAAAACTGGTGAAGAAGCCTCGCGCGTCGCGCAGTTGAGCGGCGGTCCAACGGAATGCGCGGCATCGAATCGCGTCGGCGTCGACCTGAAATGCGCCGGAGTCTTCTTCGTCGAGCGTTTTCAATGCTTCGCCAGCCGTACCGCCAAAGTGTAGCAGCGCCGCGGCGCAAACAACATTGAGGAAACCGTGCATGGTGGCGGCGGAACTATCCGGCTCATAAGTGAGGCGGTGACGGGAGCGAATGGGATGATGCAGGCCCGCGGTGGCTTTGAATGGCAATTGACGGCCTGCCAATTCCTTCAACAGTAGCGCGGTCGGCTTGCTCGCGGGAAATGCTTCGGGCACAATGCCGCCCATACGCAGCTTGGCGCGGGAGCGAGTGGAAGCCAGGGCATCGAGCACCTCAGTGGAGATGGGCTGGAGCGGAATTTCAAAGTAACGTTCGATATGAGGCGGCAATCTCCCGCTGATCTCCTCAATCGCCCGCGGGTCGGCGCACTTGATCTCAACCGCCTCGATTGCGAATCCGTCGCGAAGGAGCGCCTGGAGCGTTCCGGAGACGATCTCCGCGGGAGCGATCATGCTGAGCGGCATGCTGCTGAGCCGGCCGGCGGCGGCTTCTCGCAATTCGCCCAGACGTGCGACATCGACGATGAAGCGGCCAAGCAGCGCAGAGCGTGCGCCGGCGCGGTAGCGGAGATAGTTGTGTACGGCAGTGCGCATGTCGAGCGAGGCAGGCGGGTAGAGGCCTGCGTAGTCGACGAGCCCGCTGAGCGCTGCTTCGATTGCGGTCATTTCCCGGATTGGCCGTTTTCTCCGGCGTTGAAATGCTTCTTGAGTCCCTGCCAGCACTCAAAGTACTCGTGCTGAAGAATGCGCGTGTTCATGGCGAAAGCGGTGGGGCGCACGGCGAGTTGCGTCTCAAACATGAAGGCGAGGGTGTTGGCCAAATACTGCGGTTTCAGCTCGGCGTTCGACGCCTTCTCGAATGTTTCCGCGTCAGGGCCGTGGCCGGCCATGCAGTTGTGCAGACTGGCGCCGCCGGGGACGAAGCCTTCGGCCTTGGCGTCGTAAGCGCCGAAGATGAGGCCCATGAATTCGTTCATCAGGTTGCGATGGAACCAGGGCGGGCGGAAGGTGTGCTCGGCCACCATCCAGCGCGGGGGGAAGATGGCGAAGTCGCAATTGGCGGTGCCGGGATGAAGCGAGGGCGCGGTGAGGACGGTATAAATGGACGGATCGGGATGGTCGAAGGAGACGGTGTTGATGCAGTTGAAGAGTGCGAGGTCGTATTTGCAGGGCGCGTAATTGCCGTGCCAGCCGACCACGTCGAGCGGAGAGTGATCGATGAATGCGGACCAGAGGCGGCCGAGGAATTTGGCAGTGATGTGGAACTCGCCGTCGCGGTCTTCATAGGCGGCTACTGGCGAGAGGAAATCGCGCGGATTGGCGAGGCCGTTGGCGCCGATGGGACCGAGTTCGGGCAGGCGGAACGGGAGGTCGTAGTTCTCGCAGATGTAGCCGCGGGCCTGTTTCCCCTCAAGAACGACGCGGAACTTGAGGCCGCGGGGCAGGATGCAGATTTCGCCGGGAGCGACGTGGAGGATGCCGAGTTCGGTGTGGAAACACAGCGCGCCTTGCTGGGGAACGACGAGCAACTCGCCATCCGCGGAGTAGAAGAATCGGTCGTGCATCGAGGCATTGCAGGCGTAGAGATGGATAGCGACGCCGGCCTGCATTGCAGGATCGCCGTTGCCGCCGAGGGTAACGATGCCGTCGACGAAGTCCGTGGACTCAGTGGGGATGGGGATCGGATCCCAGCGGAGTTGGTTGGGAGTGGTGGGAACTTCGTTGAAGGGTCCGCTGCGAATGAGCTTCGTCGGAATCTCTTCGTACGGGCGATGCGTGACCGATGGCCGGATGCGGTAGGTCCAGGTGCGGCGATTGGTGGCGCGCGGCGCGGTGAAGGGCGAGCCGCTGAACTGCTCGGTGTAGAGGCCGAGCGGATGTTTCTGCGGGGCGTTTTGCCCTTGCGGAAGCGCGCCGGGAACGGCTTCCGTGGCGAATTCGTTGCCAAATCCAGACTGATAAGAAAGCTCGGCCGCGGCCGCTTCCGATTCAGAGAGTACCGTTGTTGACTCGTTTCTCTGCTTCATGCATGGCCTCGTACATTTCGTCGAAACTGTGGATGGCGAACAGGACTTTCTGGAACTCGTCGACCTTGACGGGCGTGTTCAGAACTTCGTCCAGGGAGAAGTCGTGGACCTGGCATCCGCCCAGGACCACGTTGCGGCACTCGCCATGGGAACTGATGAGGCCGCTGCCGTACACCTTGATCTCGCCGTCCTGGCGGATGAGGCCGAACTCCACTGTATACCAGAAAAGGCGGCCGAGTTTTTCCAGTGTTTCCTGGTCGCTGATGGCGGCGCAGACGCGGCCATAGTGCTCAAGGAAATCGCCGAAGACCTTGTGCGCGTGCATGGGGACGTGGCCGAAGACGTCGTGAAAGATGTCGGGCTCCGGCGTGTACTCGAGCGATTCGCGCGAGCGCAGCCAGGTGGTGGTGGGAAAAAGCCGGTTGGCCAGCATCTCAAAAAACGCAGGCGCGGGCAGGAAGCCGCTGACGGGGGTGGAACTCCAGCCGGTGCGCGGACCGAGGCGGCGCGTGATCTCAGTGAGATTCGGCAAGTGGTCGCGCTGCAGGCCGATGATCTCGAAGCCTTCAAGGTATTCGCGCGCGGCGTGTTTCTTAAGCTCGGGCAATACGCGGCCGACGAGCTCCGACCAGACGCTGTGCTGCTCGGGTGTGTAAGCGGAGTAGTCCTGCCGGATGATGTAAGGCGCGGCGGCGATCAGGGTTGCGGTGGCCATGTGTTTCTCCTCGGGTGCGAGGTGAATGTGCCGATCAGAGGTTGCCGCGGAGCTGCTGTTCGCGCTCGATGGCTTCAAACAGCGCCTTGAAGTTGCCCTTGCCGAAACTGCGGCTACCCTTGCGCTGGATGATCTCGAAAAACAGCGTGGGACGGTCCTCGACAGGCTTGGTGAAGATCTGCAGCATGTAGCCCTCGTCGTCGCGATCCACCAGGATGCCGAGCTTCTCCAACTCTTCGATCGGCTCATCGATCTTGCCTACGCGCGCCTGCAACTCGGTGTAGTAGGTGTGGGGAACGCGGAGGAATTCGACTCCGTGCTGGCTGAGCCGCGTGACGGTGCGGAGAATGTCGTCGGTGGCCAGCGCGATGTGCTGCACGCCGGGGCCGGGATAGAAGTCGAGATACTCCTCGACCTGGGATTTCCTTTTGCCTTCGGCAGGCTCGTTGATGGGGAACTTGACGTAGCCGTTGCCGTTGGCCATCACCTTCGACATAAGCGCGGAGTATTCGGTAGAGATGTCCTTGTCGTCGAAGTGCTGGTAAAGAGAGAACCCCATAATGCGGCCGTAAAAGTCGACCCATTTGTCCATCTCGTGCCAGCCCACGTTGCCCACCATGTGGTCGATGTGGAGCAGGCCGACAGGGCGGGCGACGATATCGTGATCGACAGCGACGTATCCGGGCAGGAACGGGCCGTTGTAATCGCCGCGCTCCACAAAGGTGTGGATGGTGTCGCCGTAGGCGCTGATGCTGGAAAGGATTACCTGGCCGTGCTCGTCGGTTTTGACGTAAGGTTCGGCCACGCTGGCGGCGCCGCGGCTGGTGGTCTCGCGCCAGGAGCGACGCGCGTCGTCCACCAAGAGAGCGACGACCTTGACCCCGTCGCCATGGCGATGAATGTGATCGGCGATCGGTCCTTCGGGACGAAGAGGAGTGGTGAGCACGAAACGAACCTTGCCCTGCTGGACGACGTAGGAAGCGCGGTCGCGCTGGCCGGTTTCCGGGCCGGCATAGGCCACCAGCGACATGCCGAAGGCGGCGCGATAAAAGTACGCGGCCTGGCGCGCGTTGCCAACGTAAAACTCGACGTGATCGGTGCCTTTGAGGGGGAGAAAGTCTCGGTCGGTAGTCAGGGACTCGGCAGCGGTATGGGATGCAACGGTCGCGGATGCGTTCATGAGGACCTCTGAGCCGGATGCGCGGGAGGTTCGGAACGGGGAAGCATTCCGGCTAATCTCAGATTAGGCGCATGCAAATGCCGAGAAAATGGCGCTTTGAAGAAAAATGGAGGCGCGAGGTTTAGGACGTTAGGCATAATTAGCTTGAGACCTAAGGATTGACGGCATGCCCCATAAGCATTTCCCCAACGCCGTGGAGCTGGACGCGATTTCCTGGAAGATCGTGGAATGTTTGCAGCACAATGCCCGGATCACGTTTGCGGAGCTGGGGCGAAAAGTGGGTTTGTCGACGCCGGCTGTGGCGGAACGGGTGCACAGGCTGGAGGAAGCGGGGGTCATCACCGGGTATCATGCGGCGATTGATGCAGCGAAGCTGGGCGCGCCCATTCGCATCCTGATGCGGTTGACGATCCCGGGGGGCGACCTGCAGATCAGCCGGACGGTGACGGCGATCAAGGAGCTGACCGAGATTCGACGCTGCCATCGCATTACGGGGGACGAGTCGTTTGTGATTGAAGCGGACGTGGTTTCGATCCGGCACATGGAGGGGCTCATCGACCGGATGTCGGCGCTGGGAGCGACCTCCACTTCGACGGTGCTGTCCTCGCCGGTGGAACGACGGGATTTTACGGCCAGGCAGATGGAAAGTTATGTGAAGTACAAGGAGTAGAACCAGGGACCGAGGGACCGAGAACACCGGGACAAAATGCAGCGGGCACCTCTTGCGAGATGCCCGCTTTGTTTTGCCGGTCACGTATGAAGCCTAACGACCGGCGTTACCGCCAGTAATAATAGCCGCCAGCCAGGTAATAGGGGCGATAGTAGACCGGCGGGTAGCCATAGTAGGAAGCCGGGTAGCCGTAGCCTCCGTAGTAGCCGTAGCCGCGGCGGTAAAGCTGCGGGCCGCCGGGAAACAGCCCCTGGGCTAAGCGGGCGGCCTGCTCGCGGTTGACTGGGTCGACGGTGACCGGATCGACCAGGTGGAAGGTGACCAGAGCCTCAGCCGGAATCCATGCCTGGGGATTAGTGACCCCTGAGGCAACCGTGCCCGCGCCGCCGCCGGCCACTGCTCCAATGGCTGCTCCGCCGCCGCCGCCGGCCGCGCCACCAATGATTGCGCCGATCAGCGCGCCACCGATGGCGTTGCCCACGGTGCGCCCGGTTTTGCTGGGGCCTTTCACCTTGAACAGATCGGAACTGACGGGGTAGTTGTGGCCGTCGATGTCGAGCGAGGTCATCTGCAGAGCCAGTTCGGGGCTGCCGGTGAGTTCGCCGGCGTGCTTGACCTCAGCCAGGACGCCATGGACGGTGGCGCCGCGCGGAATGGCCAGGTAGCCGTTCAGGGTTACGTCGCGGATGACGGTGAAGTCGATCGGCGTGCCAACCTTGGCTTTCTTGCTGGTAACGGCATCATTGGTGCGCAACTGAAGCACCGTGCCCTGGGGAACGGTAAGAGGGCTGGTGGCAAACGAATAGGGCGGCGCAGGCTGCTGATACGACTGCTGCGGATAGGGCTGATACGGCTGCCGGTAGCCCGGAGGGGGCGGAGGCGGCGGGTAGGCGGGCTGCTGTCCGTAAGGAGCTTGCTGCCCGTAAGGAGGCTGCTGGGGATAGCCGGGCTGCTGAGGGTAGTTCTGTCCCTGTTGAGGATAGGCCGGGGGCTGCTGCTGGCCGGCGCCTGGCTGGGCATACGGCGGCTGTTGCTGCGTGCTCGGCGGACCCTCGGGCGCCTGATAGCTCGGCGGCGGGGTGTTGGCGTTCTGGTCCTCATCCGGCGGCGCGGTGTCATTCAGGTCGGTCTGGGCGTTGGGGTCATTGGCCGGATTGCCGACTTTAAGGTTGTTGTTGACCTTGGTGACACCGGCAACCTTGGCGGCGATTGAGCCGGCGAGTTGCTTGTCGGCGTCGCTAGCAGCGGTGCCGGAAAGGGTGACCTGCCCCTGGATGGTAGCGGCTGTAATCAGGTCATTTTTCAATGCATTGGAGGCATCCAGTGCCTGGACCACATCCATTTCGATTTGGCCGTCAGTGCGGGCGCCGGAAGGCTGCGCCTGCTCCTGCTGCTGCGGCGCCGGGCCCTGCGCCAGCAGGGCCGGCGCGGGGAAGGCGAGAACCGCGGCGATTGCCAGGGACTGAAAGCTTAACTGCTTTGGATTGAGCATCTTCGCGAACATCATTCTCCTCCGCACCTAATGTGAAGCGGAACCAGTATGGCGTATTCACACTATTAGACGCCGATAGTGCATACGCCGTCGTAATTTATGAACCCGAATGGGGGGGGAAAGTTACGGAAAAGCAGGGAGTAGAGATGGCTACTGTTGCGTGAGATGCTGTTGTTGGGTTCGGTCCATCATGATCATGATTTTGGGAGCTGGCTTGGCGTCCGGCACGGTTGAACCATCAAGCTGGTGAATTGGGTGAATTTAGAAATGGAGGAATAGCCCGAGAGGATGAAAGTTCCCTTCGCAAAGAAATGGCAGAAAGAAACGGAAGAGCTGCGCAGAATCGCGCTCGACTGCGACCTGAGGGAAGAACTCAAGTGGGGCAAGCACTGCTTCACCTTCCTCAAGAAGAACGTTGCCATTGTCATCCCGCTCAAGGAGTCGTGCGCGTTCTCGTTCTTCAAAGGCGCGCTGCTCAAGGACCCCAGGCACATCCTTGAAAGAATTGGCGAGCACACGCAGGCCGCGCGTTGGATCAAGTTCACTTCGGCGAAAGAGATCGGGGCGCTCGAATCAACCCTGAGTAAGTATCTCTACGAAGCCATGGCGCTGGAGGAATCCGGAAAGAAGGTTGAACTCAAGAAGCCCTCAGAGTACGCGATTCCTGAGGAATTACAGGCCGTGCTGGATGACGACGCGATTCTCAAGTCGGCGTTTGAAACGCTTACGCCAGGGCGGAGAAAGTCCTACATCTTCCACATCTCCAGCGCGAAGCAGGCGAAGACCCGGGTAGCGAGGGCACAAAAGTGTGTGCCGATGATCCTGAGCGGACGAGGGTTCAACGAATCGCCGAACTGAAGCCGGATTCGATCGTTTCGCGGCCTCGGAAACGGGCGCGGCGGAGAATCGCTTACGGCTTTTTGGTAAACTTGAATCAGGGTCGGAGATGCATCTTCCCATCGCAGCAACAACAGCAGTGGTATCGGTAGTGGGCTTGGCCGGCGTGCTGACGTGGCGCGTGCGCGAGGGCCGGACAGCCGTGACCGTGCGCAAAATCATCATTCCGCCGCTGGGAATGGCGACTGGGTTTTCGATGTTCCTGGTTCCCGCGTTCCGGGTGCCGTGGACATGGGCGCTGGTTGCGTTCCTCATCGGAGCAGTTCTGCTGGCGTGGCCGCTGCTGGCCACTTCGCGCCTGGTGCGGACGGGGGACTCCATCATGATGCAGCGCTCCGGCGCCTTCTTCGCCGTGGTGGTGGTGCTGGCGGCGATCCGGTATTTCGCCCGCGGCTATTTCGATTCCATGATGAGCCTGGAGCAGACCGGCGGCCTTTTCTTCATCCTGGCGTTCGGAATGATCCTGCGCTGGCGGCTGAAGATGCTGCATCAATACCGTTTGTTGACGGCGCCAGTGGCTAGCTAGATCGTTCTCCGCAACAGCCTTCGCGGGGGAATGCGCATCCCAACAAGAGTTGAACGACGCGGGCTTGCCTCGCGGGCGCGGGAGTGCGTTCAACAGGGGTATTGCAATGACTCAAACCGATGTGCCGGCTGCGGGCGCGGAAGTGCCGGTTTCAAGCGAGCTGGTGCAGCCGATCGGCCAGGTTGCCGAAGGAGTGCGCGGGCTGCGACTCGGCTTTGTAAATGTTTTTGGAGTGATGCACGCGAACGGGTCGTGGACACTGGTGGATACGGGCGTGCCCTACTCGGCCGGCTACATTCGCATCTGGGCGGAGCAGGTGTTTGGCGGTCCGCCCAACGCGATTGTGCTGACGCATGGGCATTTCGACCACGTGAGCGGCGCGCCGGACCTCGCCAGAGAATGGCGCGTCCCGGTGTATGCGCACCGGATGGAGGCGCCGTACCTGAACGGCAAGCGTGAATATCCTCCGCCGGAAACGGTAGTGGAAGGAGGGTTGATGTCGGTGTTGGCGCCCATCTATCCCCGCGGCCAGGTCGACCTTGGCGACCACTTGCGATTGCTGGCGGAGAGCCAGAACGTAATCCAGACGAGCGCGCTGCCGGAGTGGCAGATCATTCATACTCCGGGGCACACCGCGGGGCATATTTCGCTGTTCCGGCCCGCGGACCAAACGCTGCTTGCCGGGGACGCGTTTTGCACCACCAGGCCGGAGTCGTTCTTCGCGTTCGTGCCGGCACAGCCGCCGGAGCTGCACGGACCGCCGGACTATTTCACCGAGGACTTTGTCGTTGCCGCGGATTCAATCCGCAGGCTGGCTCTGCTGCACCCGCGCGTGATTGCGCCAGGACATGGAAGGCCGCTGGCAGGGCCGGATGTGGAAAAGAAGCTTGCGCAACTTGCGGTGCAGTTTGTCCGTGGGATATTGCGCCGCCGGCCACCTGAGGCAGCTTAGAGCAAGTTCCCGAGTTGCTGCGTCCCGGCGGGACCAGCGATGGCGCGAACCTGGAGTTCGCGTGAATGCAGTCCTTCTGCACGCACGCTTTGCGAGCCGGCTGCGATGTGAGGATATTGGCCTGCCCCAGTATGGCGGCTACGAAGTGGTGGTGCGGACGATACAATGCTGCGGTGAACACGCCTCGTTTCCTGCGCAAGACAAGAATCCCTGGACTGCTTCTGTCGATCGCCGCTCTCTCGGCGAGCCTGCCTTCCGCCGCACAGGACTTGACCGGCGATATCCGGCCCGCATCCTATCAAACGGCGTGGCAGGATCTCGAGTTCGGCGTGATCGTTCATTTTTCCACCAACTCGTTTCTCAACCAGGAATGGGGTGACGGCACCGCGAGTCCATCGGTCTTCAATCCCACCGCTTTCAATCCCGATCAGTGGATGGAGGCTATCCGCGCGGCGGGCGCGAAATATGTGGTGCTGGTGGCCAAGCACCACGACGGCTTTTGTCTGTGGCCGACCGCGCAGACCAGCTACAGCGTGAAGAGCAGCCCGTGGCGCGATGGCGATGGCGATGTGGTGGGCGAAGTAGCGCGTGCCGCACGCAAGTATGGCCTGCGGTTCGGCGTGTATCTCTCGCCGTGGGACCGGCACGACCCGCGCTACAACGACGCGGCCGCGTATGACCGCTACTACAACGCCGAACTTTCAGAGCTGGCGCAGAATTATGGCGACCTGGTGGAATTCTGGCTGGACGGCGCCGGCAGCGCCGGTCACGTCTATGACTTCCGCAAAATTGTGGAGACGCTGCGCACCTACCAGCCAAACACTGTGGTTTTTGCCGATACCGGATTGTTCGAGTTCGGCGACGCGCGCTGGGTGGGCAATGAAGCGGGAGTTGTGAATTACGAAAACTGGAACGTCATCGACCGTCACGGTTATTTGCGCTGGCGGCCCGTGGAAGCTGACACGCCCCTGCGCCGCAATCACTGGTTCTGGCATCCCAACGACGAGGGGTCACTGAAGAGCCTGGATGAACTTCTCGCCACCTATGACCAGACCGTTGGCCGTGGCGCCCAACTCATGCTGGGCCTTGCGCCGGACAATCGCGGGCTGCTGCCCGATTCCGATGTGGCGCGGCTGCGCGAATTCGGCAACGTGCTGCGCCAACGGGCGGAGCATAATCTCTCGCTCCAGCATTCGCCGGCAACACCTGAAGTAGCTGCCGCGCTCGATGGCGACCCCGATACATTCTGGTCTGCGCCGGCCGGTTCGCATCACGCTGTCCTCGACGTCAACTTCGACCACCCCGTCACCTTCGATCACGCGGTCACCATGGAATGGCTGAATGACGGCCAGCACGTGCAGAAGTACGCCATCGAGATCTGGAACGAAAAGACTCAGAAGTGGAAGGTGGTGGCGGCCGGGCAGGCCATCGGGCACAAGAAGATCGACGCGTTTCCTGCCGTAACCGCCCGCCGCGCGCGCCTCTCGATTCTCTCCAGCACATCCGAGGCGCACATTCGCGAGTTCCAGCTTTTCCGATGGAACAAGCCGAATGAGGGCTCGCAACCTCGTCAGTAGCGCAGCCCCAATCGCATCGGGAACTCGTCTTCACCCTCCTCGAGGGGAATCTGCTGGACAGCTTCCCGCACCACCGACCGATGATGCCAGCGCAGCCATAGATGCAGAACGACAATCCCGCCCGCTGCAATGCCAAGATGCAGCCCGCTTGCCTCCATCCACGGTTGGGAAGCCCACGACAGCCATGACACCAGAGGAAAGAACGTAAAGTAACGCAGCACGACAAAAGCAAGATTGCTCTCCGGCCCGGGCTGCCCGGTGCACGCCACGGTGGTCACTCGGAGGAAGAAGAAATCGGTCAGCAATACGCACATGCCGCCGCCGGCAATCACCTGCGCGGCCGTTGCATTCAAGGTCAGCAGTTCTGGCGGAGATAGAAGCCTGAACCCGATCATTGCCGCCCCGGTGACTAACCCAGCGCATAGCATCACCCAGATTTTCGCCGCATTCAGTTCCGCGAACGCCGTGTCAAAATCCGGCGGACGCCCGTGGATCGCCCACAGAATCCAGCTTCCCTGGCGATTCCCCGATGACACAAACGCTGTGCGCAATCCGGCGATGACCCAGAAGGCGATGATTCCCACCGCGGTGCGGATTCCGTCCGCGGAGATGCTCCATTCCATTTGACCCCGCACTACGCTCAGGCGAAGGAGGGTTGCGATGACCACGGAGACGCCGACTCCGCCATAGAGCACCAGGTAGATTTGGTAGCGCGGCACACGCTGCAGGGTTTGGCCGATGAAGTGAAATATGGCGCGCGCGGCCGGCCGGCGCACCACTGTGGCATGGAGCAGCGCGTTCCAGGGCATGGCGATGGGCACAAGTTTCGATCGGCTCGCCGAGCCCTCTACCAGGGCGCGCACCCGGCGCAGGTACGCCAACGGATAGGCCAGGACTGTGAATGCGCCCAATCCCAAAAGAGCGCCCGCTCCGCATTTCGCAAGAGTCGAATAGATCGGACTTCCGGCGGATCCTTCCAGCACACGCTGGTAGATCCCGATAAACCAGAACGGCGGAACCCAGAGCGCACTGCGATGGGCAGAGCCGAGGATTGCGGGCACTACTCCGGACAAGACGGGAAAGAGCAGCAGGAGAAGAAGGAATGCCGTAACCAGCGCGCCCTGGACGGCAAGGGAAAGCCGGCGGAACCAGCGTTCGCCAAACAATGCGAGCAGCGCGCTCTGTGTGGCCACCACAAGCAAAGCGGCGAACAAGCCGGCGGCCGCCACCGATAGCGCATGCCCTGCCAGAAGCGGAAACAGGCGCGGCGGATCCGTGGCCGCGGGCAGGACGAGCGGCGCCAGGATATTGGCGTCAAACAGGAACCCGAAGGTAAACACCATGATAGCGCCCACGCGCGCCAGGAAGGTCCTCATCGGCGCGATGGGCAGTGTGCCCAGCACCGAAACATCCAATGCATCGGGGAACAGCAGATCCCATTCAAAAACCGTCGCCAGCCCCGTGGCCACGAACGAGTAGAGCACGAAGAAGAAGTGGTGGTTCACCTGAACCCAGTAGGGCGGCGGCCCCACCTGCGCGCTGTCGGGCGGCCAACCATGAAACCGGTGATAGACCGGCCACAAATAGATGGCAACCACAAAACCCGGCAATCCCGCCGCGCAGGCAATCAGGATCATGCGCGCTTTGGCATCTCCGTCTGGGGATGCCGATTCGTGACTGAAGAACCGCTCCACAAAAAGCCGCAATAAATGGGAGATCTGCGTTCGCTCCGGCTGCACCACGGGGCCCATTGCGGCCTGGACGGCCAGCGACATCACCGCCGGCTCATGGCGCTCGAAAATGCGCTGAAAACCGTCACCCATGGCGATGCATCACCTCGACCATGCGGCGCGCCTGTGTCCGCGTGTCCTGCTGCTCCACCAGCTGCGCAAAAACGCTCTCCAGGTTTGGCAGGCTCATCATGTGCGTCAGCTCGGAGGGCGGCGCATCGGCAAGCACGCGGCCTTTGGCAATCACAATCACGCGCCGGCACACCTGCTCCACGGTCTCCAGCACGTGCGAGATGTAAAGAATCGCTTTTCCTTCCGCCGCCAGAATCTCCATAAGGTCCTTGAAAAGACGCGCGGACACCACATCCAGGCCTGACAGTGGTTCGTCGAAAATAAGCAGCCGCGGATTATGCAGAAGTGCCGCGGCCAGCAGAACGCGCTGGCGCATGCCTTTCGAGTAAAACGAAATGGGCGAGTGCTGCCATGACTTCAGCAGCAGCAACTCCAAAAGCGCCGTCGCCTTGGCTTCGATCTGCCGCTCGCCCATGCCGCGCAACCGGCCCACCAGTTGCAGGTATTCGAGGCCCGAGAGGTAAGAGTAAAGGTGCGCTTCCTCTGGCACGTAACCGAGGACAGCACGGTACCCCACCAGGTCCGTGCATATGTCGCGCCTCTCGAACAGCACATGCCCTTCGTTCGGCCGCAGCATGCCGGTGATCATTTTCACCGTGGTGGACTTCCCCGCCCCGTTGGGCCCGAGAAAACCCACAATCTCTCCCGCCGCCAGCCTGAAGCTGACGTCTTCCACCGCCGGAATTCCGCGATAACTCTTGTAGAGGTTCTTTACTTCCAGCATGGAATCGGCTCCGGCCCGCACCCTATGTAGCATTCAGCATATAGAAGATTTTGCCCTTGTCAAGTAGATTTCTACATAGCTAAAATGCGGTATGGCGAAAGACACCAAACTCTCCCACACTGCCGCTTTGATCCTCCAGGCCATTGGAGTCGGGTACGTTTACGGGTTCAGCATCATGGAGATTTCTGGCCTTCCCAGCGGAACGGTGTACCCCGCCATGCGCCGCCTGGAACGCGCCCGGCTGATCCGCTCGCACTGGGAACGGGAATCCGCCGCGAAAGGGGAAGGGCGGCCGGCGCGCAAATATTACAAGCTGACCGATGCCGGCCAAAGCACCCTGGAAGCTTCGCGCAAACGCTATCCCCTGCTGGAACGCTTCATCCCCGACGAGGAGGCGAAAATGGTATGAAGTCTCCATTCGAGCGGGCGATACATGCTGCAGATTTGCTCTTGCTGCGCACGGCGTCGCGCATGGTGCCCGGCAGCCGGCGGGGCGAATGGCGAAGCGAGTGGGAAGCCGAGCTATGGCATGTACGCAATGCACTTACCGGGGAGGTCTTTTCCTGGCGCGCCCAATTTCAGATCGCCGAGTTCTGCGCCGGTTCTTTCGCGGATGCGCTCGAGGTCCGGTGCCATGCCGCCGCGGCGCAACAGCCGGCATCGCTCCACGAGTCGGCGGCACAGTGCATCCTTTGCCTGTGCGCCGCTCTTGTTCTCTGCGTGGTTCCCGCATGGCTGCTTGCCGGGGTGCGCGCAGAAGCCGATAGCGCGCGATTCCAGCTGAGGCCGGCTTTGATTTCCGTCGGCATGGCCGATGCACCCGTCTCCCGCCCCACCATCTCGTTTGCGCAGTTCCGGACTTGGAAAACCAGCCGGCAGCGCTACTTTGACGACCTCGCATTCTATTGGATCACCACTGAATCTTGCCGCAACCAAACGCATCCATTCCGCGCCTTGCGCGTTGCCCATGCCAGCCCAGGCCTGCTTGCCATGCTCAATCTGCCGCTTCAACTCGCGGCCACAATTCCGGGCGACGGACATCTCCCCACGCTAGTAGTGAGCCGCGAAGCCTGGGTCCGAGACTTCGGCCAGAAGCCGCTACTCATCGGCAGCAAGATTCAAATCGACGGAAAGATGGTTCGCATTGCCGGGGTGGTGTTTTATGGATCGTGGCAATTGCCCGGCCACCCCGACGCATGGCTGATGGAAAGCAACGACGGCGTGGTCTCGCCGGCTCCAGGCTCCGATGGTTTCGTGATCGCTCATTTGTCGCCGGCTGGACAGGAGGCGATCTCGGGCAGTTCCATTTCGATTGTGGACGAACGCGGCGACGCCTCCTATTTTGATGGGGTCTCGCTTGGCCAACCAATCGCCGGGCCGTGGCGGGTGTTTGCGTTCGCGCTTTTTCTCGCCCTGCTGGCGCTGCCGGCCGTCACCTCCATCTCCATGAGCGAGTCCGCATTCAGCTCGCACAAGCCGTCCTTTTTGAGCCGGCTCTACCGCTGGAGTTTCCTGGCTGCCAAGTTCTCGCTTGGCGCGGGCATCGCTTACTTTGCCTCGTGTGTCCTCGCCTATGGGAACATCGCCGGATTCTCCCCCATGGCGGAGTTTGCGCAATTCGTCTACGCCTTCACTATCTGTCTGTTCATTTTTCGTTGGGCAGCCCTCGATCAGCGCCATCGTTGTCCGGTCTGCCTCCGCCGCGTCACTCATCCCGCGCAGGTCGGCACCGCGTCTTGCACCTTCCTCGGATGGAATGGCACGGAAATGATCTGCACCGGAGGACATACTCTGCTCCACGTGCCTAGCCTGCCCACAAGCTGGTTCAGTTCGCAACGGTGGCTCTACCTCGATGCTTCGTGGGAGTTCCTCTTCGTCGGCAGCGAACTGCCCTGATTACGCTCGCGGTTCCCGCGCCCACAACCACCCGCCGATTCCTCAACACTGATCGCTGACCACTGTTTTATGCGCCCATCCACTTGCGCAATTGCCGCTGCGCCGGCTTTTCCACCACGTGCAGGGCCACCAGCGCCATCGCGATCAGGATCGCGTAGCTGATCCACGGATCGTACTGCGCCAGGTGCAGCCGGTTCAGAATATGGGTGTCGTGAATCATGTTCCAGAAGTTGAAATGCAACAGATACAGGCAGTAGCTGGCCTCGCCCACAAAAACCAGCGGCCGGATGCCCAGGACGCTGGCCAGCAGATTCTGCCCGGAGAGTCCAATGATCATGCAGCCGAAGAGAGGCATCAGCAATCCGTCATGAACGATCGGGTACGGAATATCCGACCCTAGCCACAACACGAAGAAGAGCACCCCGAACCCCGCGAAACCCAGCAGAAGGCGAATGCGCGCGGCGCGCGGAATCAGTTCGTCCAGCTCCGCCAGCACCATGCCGAAAACAAAGCTGGCCATGTGCGGGAGCGGCGTGAACTTCAACGCCTGCAGCCAGGGGCCGGTCGAAAACCGGTCGGGGTGCGGAATGCCGTCGGGACTGAAGATGATGTAAAGCGTGCCGGGAATAAGGCCGATGAACCAGATCGCCGCCAGGCGGCGCAGTACCGGTCCCACGCTTTCCGGCCGCTTCCACCGCGCCAGCCAGGGAAACAGCACGTAATAAAACGACTCCGCCGACATGGTCCAGGCGGGAGTGTTCAGGAACGTGGCGATCTCCGGAATCCATCCCTGCAAAAGCAAGGGCGTCAGCACCATGCCTGTCCAGAACATCCGGTGCGTGTGCGCCGCGTACTCCTGCGAGATCATCCGCCACGCCAGGAACAGGCTGAGCAGATAAATCGGATACAGGCGCGTAAACCGGGCCTTGTAAAAGCGGATCGCGTCCAGCCGCCCTTCTCTGGCACGCGCCGCGTAGTTGTAAGCCAATACGTACCCGGAGAGCAGAATGAAAAAGCTTACCGATGCGTACCCTGCGTTCACTACCGGCGCCAGAATGCCGAACCACTTTGGATTGGAGAAATGGAAGAGAACAATGTTGATGGCCGCAAAAGTCCGCAAGCCGGTCAACGCATTCAGCCGGTCTGGCTTGCGAATCTCCACTCCCTCGTTAGACGTGAGTGTCCGGGCTGGTGCTGCAGGCTGGATGGATCAACTCGCTCGATGCATGTGGATGGCCGCCGCTACTTGCCGGCCGAAAAGCTTTTCGTGGAATAACGTCCAACGGACCTTCTTCTGTTCTCTGCTCTCTCGTTCCCTTGGTCCCTCGGTCCCTGTCTTTACGCCGTCACCAGCGACCCAACCTTTTCCCCCATCACCACCCGCTTGATATTGCCGGGTTGATTCATGTTGAAGATGATCATGGGCAGGTTGTTGTCCTTGCACAGGCTCACCGCGGTCAGGTCCATCACCTTCAAGCCCTGTTTCAGGATCTCCATGTAGGTGATCTCGTCGTATTTGACGGCGTCCACCACCAGTTTGGGATCGGCGTTGTAGACGCCCTCCACCTTGGTGCCCTTCAGCAGCACATCCGCCTTGATCTCCATCGCTCGCAGGCTCGCCGCCGTATCGGTGGAGAAGAACGGGTTCCCAATCCCCGCTGCAAAAATCACCACCCGGCCCTTTTCCAGGTGGCGCACTGCCCGCCGGCGGATATACGGCTCGGCAATCTGGTTCATGAACACCGCGGTCATCACTCGGCACTGCACTTCCCGCTGTTCCAGCGCATCCTGCAGCGCAATGGCGTTGATGATCGTCGACAGCATGCCCATGTTGTCGGCGGAAACGCGGTCCATTTCGCGAGCCTGGTCCGCCACGCCACGAAAAATGTTTCCGCCGCCCACAACAAGGGCGACTTCCACGCCAAGGTCGTGCACCTCGGCAATCTCGGCAGCCGTCTCGGCCACCTTGTCCGCATCCAGCCCGAACCCGCGCGATCCGGCCAGCGCCTCGCCAGAAAGCTTCAGAACAATCCGCTTGTACATACTCGCTTTGAGTATCGCACACAGGCTGACGCGGCACGGAACAAGGGAACGACGGGAAATTAACGCCGTGAGCTCGGCTGATGTCCATCGCGGAGGTTTGCCGTCATCTCACTTCGACGGGGACTCTGACTTCGGCGGCAATAGCCAGAGCACTGCGACGATTCCGATGAGCGCCAGAGAGGCAGCGGGCAAGTACCAAGCCACGGGTATAGCCGCCAGATAGAGCAAAATGGAGGCGATCTGTTTGCCCCAGCCTGCGTGCGCTGGCGCTGCCCTGTGCGATCGTATCCGGCCCCACAATGCCATATATGCGAGGCCAGGGAGAATGCTGACCGCTGCATAGAGCGCAGTGTTGAACGGCGTGAGCCCCTTGACGCCGATCCAATCTGTGGCGAATGGAAACAGCGAGAGGCAAAAGAGAAAGATGAGGTTGGCCCACAAAATCCCGTGGCTGACCGTTTCCAGCCCGTCGACAAGATAATGATGGTTCACCCAGTAGATTCCGATCTGCACAAAGGTGAGCAGATACAGAATCATGGTGGGCAGAACCGCGCGCAGGCCGGCTACGCCGTCCAGTCCAGGCACTTTCAGTTCCAGCACCATGATGGTAATGATGACCGCGATGACGCCGTCGGAGAACGCCTCCAGACGTCCGGGCCTCAGGCCTTTTCTGCTCATTACTGGTTCCACCGTAGCACGAAGCTTCGGTACTTGATTTCCGGATCGCCGATCGGGGGGAATTCTGCCCATTAAAAAAAGGGCTACTCGAATTGAGCAGCCCTTCCTGTAAATTACGAGCTTTTCTCTGCCCTTTACGCCGGACTCGGTGAGCCCTCCGGGAATCCCGAACCGCCGCGCGGCTCCGGCTTCAGCACCTGCTGCCCCGATCCGGGGCCGTCGCTCGGCGCCGCCAGTATGGACCGCACCGGCGGCAGCTCCTTGCCCTCGATCAACAGCTTCACTTCTTCGGCGTCGATGGTCTCCCGCTCCAGCAGCGCCGCTGCCAGCCGATGCATCGCGTCCTTGTGCAAATCGATGATCGAGTAAGCCGATTGGTACGCCTCATCGATCAGCCGCCGCACTTCCAGATCGATCTGCCGCGCCGTCTCCTCGCTGAAGTCCCGATGTTGCGCAATCTCCCGGCCCAGGAAGATCTGCTCTTCCTTCTTGCCGAAGGTCAGCGGCCCCAGACGGCTCATGCCGTACTCGCACACCATCCGCCGCGCCAGGTCAGTCGCCACTTCAATGTCGGAGCCTGCCCCGGTCGACATCTGGTTCAGGAAAATCTCCTCCGCCACGCGTCCGCCATAAGCCGTAGCCAGTCGCGTCTCCAGATAGTCGCGCGTGTAGTTGTGCCGGTCGTCCGGCAGGTACACTGTCACCCCCAGTGCCATCCCGCGCGGAATGATCGTCACTTTGTGGATCGGGTCCGAGTGGTCCCTCAGGAAGCTGACTAACGCATGCCCCGCCTCGTGGTAGGCGGTTACCCGCTTCTCCTCGTCGGTCAGCAGCATGCTCTTGCGCTCGGCCCCCATCAGCACCTTGTCTTTGGCCAGCTCAAAGTCGTACATGGTCACTTGTTTCCGATTCAGCCGCGCGCCGTTCAGCGCCGCCTCGTTCACCATGTTGGCCAAATCGGCTCCGCTGAATCCCGGCGTCCCGCGCGCCAGCACATTCAGGTTCACGTCGTCGGCAATCGGCACCTTCTTCACGTGCACCCGCAGCACTTCCTCGCGTCCGCGCACATCCGGCAAGCCCACCACCACACGCCGATCGAAACGCCCCGGCCGCAGAAGCGCCGGATCGAGCACGTCTGGCCGGTTGGTGGCCGCAACCAGGATGACGCCGTCGTTCGACTCAAACCCGTCCATTTCGACCAGCAACTGGTTCAGCGTCTGCTCGCGCTCATCGTGGCCGCCGCCCAGCCCGGCTCCGCGATGGCGGCCCACGGCATCAATTTCGTCAATAAAGATGATGCAAGGCGCATTCTTCTTGCCCTGCTCAAACAGGTCGCGCACGCGGCTCGCGCCCACGCCTACAAACATCTCCACAAAGTCCGAGCCGGAAATCGAGAAAAACGGCACGTTGGCCTCGCCGGCCACTGCCCGCGCCAGCAGCGTCTTGCCCGTTCCCGGAGGTCCCACCAGCAGCACGCCCTTGGGAATCCGCCCGCCCAGTTTCTGGAACTTCTGCGGCTCCCGCAGGTACTCGATGATCTCCTTCAGCTCTTCCTTGGCCTCATCCACGCCGGCCACGTCCTTGAACGTGACCTTTTTCTGCTGCATGCTCAAGAGCCGCGCCCGGCTCTTGCCAAAGCTCAGCGCCTTGTTGCCGCCGCTCTGCATCTGCCGCAGCATGAAGAACCAAATGGCGCCGATCAGGATGAACGGTCCAATGTTGATCAGCAACGGAATCAGCATGCTGTTCTGCGGATCCTTCAACTGGAAGTTCACGCCGTGGTCCAGCATGGCCTTCTCAAGATCCTCGTAGTTGGCGCCCACGGTGGTGTGGAACTGGTCCTTCGAACCCTTCAGGTGCCCATGGAGGTCGGAACCCTGGATCGTCGCGTCCTGCACTTGCCCCGCCAGCACCTTCTGGTACATCTCAGAAATGGGGATCTCCTGGTCTTTTCCCCCAATGCTCGTGCTCTTTGACACCACTGTCCACAACATCAGCAGACAGATCAGGATAAAGACCCAGAACATGATGGTTTTGACGGTCGAATTCACCAGGACTCCTTCTTGCGGTGGGGACTTGCCGCTTCGGGGATTTCCAACGTTTCCCCTTTACTTAAGACGCAGGCAACCGGCCTCCGGTCACACAATCTTCCTTGCGTCCACCCTCGCAGACAACTCACGCTGCCACTCGGCTGAGCAGTAGTTCAAATTGTACTCCCGGGTCGGCAAAGTTGCATGATGCCTTGGTGGAAAGTAACTGCCCCGTATAGGGTTCAATCAACCCCTTAAGTCACTACGCTGGTGCCGCCGCGCCTGTTCCCGCCAGCTCGGTAATCGTCACCGCGAGCCCAGGTTCTGGTTCAACAACCACTCCCTGCATCCACAGGATCCGCCCGTTGAGCTCCAGAACCGGCCAGTGCGCCCGGTCGGCCCCCGTAACCTTCAGCCGCTCCAGTACTTCCTTCACCTTCTTGGGGGCAGCAGAGTGCCGCAAATGCACCCGATCGCCCGCCTTCCAGACGCGCAGCACCGCATGCTGACGGCTGATGGCTGACGGCTGACCGCTCTCAGTATCGATCCGCACCCGCACCCCGAAGCCCGCCGACTCCCCTTCCCCAGGCACCGGAATTCTCACCTCACCCGGAACTCCGCTCTCCGGCCCGCTCTCCCGGTCCGGAGCAGCCGTGATCCGCAGTTCGCGATGCGTCCGCTCCGCCCGCAATCCTCCGGCCAGCTCACATTGCTGCCCCGCTCGGCCCCCCAGGGCCAGCTCCCGCAGCGCCTCCGTGCCGGAAAAATCGGGCGCAAACCCCAGTTTCCCCGCGGCTCGCCGGATCACGCGTCGCTGTACAGCCGGATCAAGCGTTCCCAGCCGCGCCAGGTCTAGCCCAAGCCCCTCGCTGGCCGCCCGCCCGCCGCCGCGTACCGGCTTTCCCTCCAGAATCACTCCCGCAGCCTGCCGGCCAGTCTCGGCATCCCACCATGCTTCCTCGTCCCGCGCCAGCTCCGCCATCTGCGCCAGGTGTTCCTTCAATCGCGGATTCCACCCCTCCAGCAGAGGCAGCAGCTCATGCCGGATCCGGTTCCGCGTAAAGGTCACATGCAGGTTGGTCGAGTCCTCGCGCCACTCCTGCCCCAGAGCCTTTAGGTACGCTTCCACCTCCGCTCGCGTCGTCCCCAAAAGCGGCCGCACCACCCGCCCCTCCGGAAACTCCACCACCGGATGGATCCCGCTCAATCCCTCCGTCCACGCCCCACGCAGAAACTTGGCCAGAACCGTTTCCGCCTGGTCGTCCAGCGTATGCGCCGTCGCCACCGCATCCACATTCTGAGAAGAAGCTCTGGGTGCCCCGTGTCCCTCGCCTTTGGGGACCCGAGAGACCATCAGTCCCCGGAACCACGCATACCGCACCCGCCGCGCGGCCTCTTCAATGGTCTCCGCACGCTTGCCTCCCAGTGCCGCCGCCTCAGCCGCCGTGTCCACCCGCGCCTCATGAAAATGCAGCCCCAGCCGACCGGCCAGCTCGCGCACAAATTTGAGGTCCGCATCCGCCTCCGCCCCGCGCAGTCCGTGGTGCAGATGCGCCACGCTCAGCACCAGCCCCAGCTCCGCCGCTCGTGCCGCCAGCGCCCGAAGCAGCGCCACTGAATCCGCCCCGCCAGACACTCCCACCGCCAGCCGCATCCCCGCTTTCAAATGCGCCGTTTCCAGCTTGAGCTGTGGACTCCCCTTCACACCCCGATGATAGGCCACCGATCACTCGTCACTCTTTCACTCTTCACCGTCCACTGCCCTCGCACACAAAGCTCTCCGCCCGGTTCGGATCCCCGCCCTTGTACTTCGCGCTCTGCGGATAAGGGCACACCGGCCGCGTCATTACCACTGCACCTTGCTCGCCGCCGCTCGTCTTCACCGCCACAATCGTCCCCGGCGCCGTTCCCTTCTCCACCCAATCCTCCAGCGCAATCCGCACATTGTGCCCCGGATCCTGGTCGGGCCACGTCCACGACTGCCCGATCATGTCCGGCCCCGGCCCTAGACCGCAGTGCTGCATCCCAGGAATCATGTAGAGCCGGACAAACCGGTTCGTCTCCGCCCGCCCCAGCTTTGCCTCCACGCTGCCGTAATAATTCACTGTGCTGAGCGCGGCAATCGCCGGATCGTTCCAGCCGTGATACAGGATCAGCTTGCCGCCCCGCTTCTCAAATGCGCTCAAGTCCGGATTCACCGCGTCCAGCGCAGCCGCCGTCTTCTCTCGCGCATCTTTGAGCCCTTTTTCCAGCGTGAATGTCTTCATTTCCCACTTCGCGTTGTCATACACCATGTCGGAAAAGTAGCCCTGCCCGAACATAGCCATCAGGCTGCGCCCCGGCGCCGGTCCAAAAATCCACGTTCCCCAGCCGTTGCCGCCTTCTTCCGCGCCCGGCAGGTACCCCGGAAACACTTGGTGGCCTTTGGCATCGTGAGGCCCCGCATAAAGCGCCTTCAGCGCCGTCACCTGCGCCGCAGTCAGGCACGCGTTGGTGTCCTCGCCCGCCTTGCACGCAATCGTTGCCGGATTGAAGTGGCATTTCCGCGGATCGCTCAGGATTCCATCCTTCACTCCATCCAGAGCATCGCACTCGGCCAGCACCGCCTTCGCTATCGCAGGTATCTTCGCCGGTGGAATGTAGCTCCCTGGTTCCGCCGTCAGCGCCAGCGTGTCCACTGCCGCGGTCGCCAGCAGCGCCGTCCAGTTGTTCGCCGGCGCCCCGCCAGAATGCCGTCGTAATCCTCAGGAAACCGCTGCGCCTCCATCAGCGCCTCGCGGCCTCCATCCGAACAGGAGGCAAAATACGAGTGCTTCGCGCCCGCGCCATAAAATTGCTCCACCACCGCCTTCGCCGTCACCGTCATCTCGTGGATTCCCCGATAGCCGAAATCCGCAACCTTCTCCGGATGGCCAAGCGCCCAGCTTGCGTCAATAAAGGATGCGGCGTGGCCCGTGTTCGTGCCCACGACCGCATAGCCCTTGGCCACCGCCGCGCCCAGATCCGCGTATCCAATCGATCCAGCGAAGCCGCCGTTCCCCACTCCTGCCAGCCGTCCGTTCCAACCCTCCATCGGCATCCACACTTCGATCGGAATATCGGAATCCGCAGACGGATGCGAATCGACCACAACGCGGCAGAATGCCGGCAGCTTCTTGTAGTACGCCGACGCGTCCTGGCCGGTAAACGGGTCCGGCGGCCCCTTGAACGCGCCGGCAGCAACCTCGCTCGCCGCCGTAATGGCGGTATGCGGCAGCGTAAGGCTGGCAAGCCGCTCGCAAACGCCGCCGGATGCCTGCACTACGCTTGCTGAATTCGCCACCTGCCCAATGCAAATCGCCGCGCAAAAAAGCGGCAAAAGGCTGCTCAGGAGCCAAATCGGAATCCGCATCGGCCGATCCTTTCATTTCTGGAGTGCGACCATTCTAGCTCCGCTGACCCCGCCAGCCTCGCTGCCCCACCATTTATACTTCTGCCGTATGCAGGTCTTCGCCATCCTTCCTGCGGCCGGCCTCGGAACCCGAATGGCCGGTCCCCAGCCCAAACAATTCCTCGCTCTGCGCGGCATCCCTATCCTTATTCACTCCCTGCGCGCCTTCGCCGCCGTCCCCCGCGTCGCCGGCATCTGCGTGGCCGTACGAAAACCGGAGATGGAACGCGTCCACGACCAAATCGCCGAATACGGCTTCGCATCCCGCGTCCAGCTTGTCGAAGGCGGCGACAATCGCCAGGAATCCGTCACCCACGCCCTCGCGGCCATCGCCGCTAATCCCGACGACATCGTCCTCGTCCACGACGCCGTCCGCCCCCTCATTGACGCCGCCACCATCGACCGCACCATCGACGCCGTCATCGAGCACGGCGCCGCCATCGTCGCCATGCCCGCCGTGGACACCATCAAGCAGGTCGAGCGCACCGCCCACGGCGCCATCGTCACCTCCACCATCCCCCGCGAGTGCATCGTTTACGCCCAGACGCCGCAGGGCTTCCGCTTCGGCCTCCTCCAGCGCGCCTTTGCTGAGGCCAACGCCGACGGATTCGTCGGCACTGACGAGGCTTCCGTAGTCGAGCGCGCCGGCCATCGCGTCGCCGTCGTCCACGGCTCTGCCGTCAACCTCAAGATTACCCAGCCCGGCGATCTGGAGCTCGCGGAGTTCTATCTGAAGCAGCACGGGTAGCGCGGGGCGGGGAAACGCCTTCTCACCCCAGGAAAAAACCCGCCCCTCTGCCTCGATTTGGCTTTATCGTAATCTGGAGACCATGGAAACTCGTATCGGCATTGGCTGGGATTCGCACGCATTCAAGCCCGGAGTACCGCTGCGCATCGGCGGCATGACCCTTGACCACCCCGAAGGCCTCGCCGGCCACTCCGATGGCGACGTCCTCCTCCACGCCATCACCGATGCTCTCCTCGGCGCCGTCGCCGCCGGTGACATTGGCAGCTTCTTCCCTCCCGGCGACCCACGCTGGAAAGATGCCGACTCCGCCATCTTCCTCAAGCTGGCCCTCGAAGAGCTGCACCACGCCCGCTACCGCCTCATCAACGTCGACGTCACCCTCGTCCTGGCCGAACCCAAAATCTCCCCCATCGCCGGCGAGATGCGCGCCCGCGTCGCCGACCTCCTCGGCGTCGAAATCAAGCAGGTCAGCATCAAAGCCAAAACCCCTGAAGGCCTCGGCGTCGACCACGTTGCCCAATGCCACGCCGTAGCCCTGGTGGAACGCGTCCTCGACGACGAGGACCTCAAAAGCATGTCCGCGGTTATCGAATCCCAGCGCCAGCTCGAGGACGTAGTCGAAGACCTCCTCAGCCAGGTCCACGGCCTCCCCAAAAAGCGCGTAGCTGCCCCCATCTTCGACACCGAGGACATTACCTAGAGCCGGCTCCGATTCGCTGGATAAGCCAGGTAAGCAAACCGGTGTCATCCCGACCCTGAGCGCAGAGAAGGGGAAGGATCCGCATTTGTCTCTCGGCTTTGCAGCGCAAAAAACACTTGCTTCCGGTTAGGCCACATCCATGTAAGTCAAAGTCAAGAGAAAAGCGCAGATGTTGGTGGCGCGCTCAGGAGAGCGCGCATTGATCGAATCGGGATGCACCGTCACGCATTGTTGGCCTCTCGGCCGTTGATTCCTGCTCGAGCAGAACCAGACATCCATTTGCGGCCTCGAGCTCCGAAGAGCCGTCGCCGAAGATTGAGTTTGTGTTCTCTGCCAGTCCCGAAACAATTCGTGGTGAGCCTCCGGAGCTTGATCTCCTTCGCACAGTGGCCAATCTGCAGGACCTGGCAGTCTGCGTGCGGAATGATCCTGATGTTTTTTCATTTTTAGGCAGGTTTTTAGGCTGCCGATGTGCCTGCGAACTTTTCCGCAGGCACGAAATCCTGTTTTCTCCGTTCCACAGCAAGGATCCAGCAGACCAGCTTTCTTGCCACCACCAGCGTGGCTCGGTTGCGATTGCCCTTTTGCATCTCCTTTTCGTGGAGCATCGCCAGTTCGTGGCACAGCCTGGGCGCCAGCTTCGCAGCTTCGACCAGCACGTGCTGAATATGCTTATTACGCTGCTTGGAAATAGGCATCCGCATCACCTTGTCAGCCGAACTTCTCTCTGCTCCGCACAGTCCGCAGTAACGAATCGCCTGCTTGATCGATCCGAACCGGGAGACATCGCCGATCTCCAATGCCCACGTTAGCGCAGTGATCGAGCCGACTCCGGGAACCGTTCTCAACCGCCTCAGTCTTTCTGCCAGAAGCGGGCCCCGCTCCAGCGAACTGACCAGGGCATAGTCGAGCTTCTGCGCACGAACGATGTGTTCGCGGCTCAGCTTGAGAAGCGGACGAATACTGGCATTGATCTCTTCGTTGCCGGACATCAACTCGGCAAAATACCCCACCTTATGCAGCCGCCGTTTTGTATGAGTCACGCCTTTTTCCATCAGCAGCCCCGATACACGGTTCTTCATCTGTACCATCTGCTTGACCAGCAGACCGCGATAGCGCAGTGTGCGCCGGCGGTCCCGGATCTCTGTCGAAGCCATGTGGCACTCCGGAAGAAAGTCGCAGCGCAGGCAGTCGGCGATCTTGCTGGCATCGATCTTGTCGTTCTTCCGCTTCGCCGCGGCAATGGCCCGCAGCATCAGCGGGTGAGCCACCTTCACTGTCTCTGCGTGAGGAAGAAGGTGATCGTAGATCCAGCCCGTGAAGATCGTCGCTTCCATGGCAATCATCCGGGGTTGGGGAAGCGTCCCCACCCAGGCGTCCAACTCCCGCCGCGTGGATCCCACCTTCCCTTCCATGTGCACACAACCAGCCGCGTCCTTCACGCAATAGCTGATCGTCCTCTTGTGAACATCCAGTCCGATGGAATACATAGTCTCTGAGGAGCCTCCGAGGTCGTTCTCTGAATCAGCCTTACCGCTGAGTTCAGCTTTTTGCAACACCTCGCGCTCCTCTATGACTTAGCATTCAAACAATACGGCCGCTGCATCGCCAATGAGCGCATTTGCACGTTGCAACCTCGAAAAAACACGCGCTGCGATATCAAAGCGCTTGGAGCGCCGGTTATTTGACAGGATTGAAACTGGTCAATATGCGCGAGTCAGATCGGAACACGTGGTACTTCGAAAAACGGAAGTCATTCATCTTCGTCGAATACGGGCCATAACTCAGGAAGGATGCATCCCACATCCCCAATGAGACGATCGACCGCCCCCTCGCGATGGACACGCTCCTGACCGGGCAAAAATAGGTCTTTCCTCCGATTTTGATGGGACGGTAGTCGATCTGGACCTCATCCACGTCCTCTGGCACGTATTCCTGCAAATCGAACTGTAGCTGCAGACGAAGGATCGTCCCGGTTGCCGGATTGATCGCAATTTCGCCGTGATAGCCGGCCTGTATTCGAAAGGAGTCTATTCCGTCCGAATCTGGCAGACAACAGCCGCCTTCAAAGTCCGTGGATTCGGCGGCCGGTATCTCGAATCCAAAGACGGCGCGGGTTCCTTCAGGACCCTTTTCCCAGCGCACCCATTTCATCCAGCCCGGTGTTTCCACGGGGCGCCGCAGCTCAGCAAGAATAGGACCGAATGTCCCATAGGTTGTCAGGAGGTTGTTCCTTTCGGCTTGAGGCTGCCCGCCCTTCAATTCCACAGCTTCGTCTCCGGCACGGAAGAAAACGTTCGCCTTCTCCGTCTCCACAACGTGCAGGGCATGGTAATCGACATGTGTCCAACCCTCAGCCAACTGCGGGGTGTCTTCATAGCGGACCGTCGTCCTCGTCGCGTAAAAGTCCGGCAACTTCGGAATCGACTGCTCAAGATAATCCTTGGTGAGAGCCAGCATTCGCTCCTGTGCAGCACCATCCGGCGCGGCCTGCTTCGGGATCTCGGCAGGCGGCGGTGCGAAAAACGAAGATGCATCCGCCACTCGAATCAGGGTCTGCTGCATAGCGCCGGAATGTGACTCCCCAGCCCAGCTTGCGAGGTCTGCCAGCCTGAGGCGCTCCGTAAGTTCAACGTGGGCCAGCTTCTCTTCCCAGTCGCCTGTCCCGCGGCTGCCGATTTGACTCAATATCAGGTTCAACTGCCCCACTGTAATGCGCTGCATCGCGGGATTCGGCTGGTCGGAATAGAACGGCTCGTCATAGTAGCCGGTGTTGGTTTGTGCCAGCACGCCCGGCTTGTCCACCCGGACCTGCAGCCGGTGATACTCGTGGGGATTGTGCGCGAGCGGAGGATCGAACGAAAGCGTGTAGTAGCTCTGCGCCTTGCGCAAACAGCGATTGATGTCAGCGACTAGATCGTAGTTTTCATTCTCGATGCTCCCGCCGCTTTGGATCGCCAGAGCTTTCTTGTACAGAATTCGATCATTTACATCCTGCGGCGTTTGCGCTCCAACAGGGTGTTGCCGATATCCGGGCTTGCACGGGGCCTCCTGGCCCAGCGAAATCTCGTCAATCGACAATCGGGCTTCGCGAAGCAGCGTGATCAACCAGTAAACCGATTGGGTTGTATCATGCCCTCCGGGCAGAAGGTTCCCCGTTCCAGTGCCGCAGCCTGGGCCTATCCAAAGCAGCACCTTCCGACCGTGCTTCCGTCTCTCCCCGGCAGCGACGAACCCAAATGCGCGCATAGCATCAGGTCGGTGATTCAAAAAGATCTTCCTCTTGGGAATCAGATCTGAGGCAAGCAAATCCCCATCCGTCGAATCGTGGGGGGCGATTGTCCACAAACCATCCTCCGAAAACCCGAAGATAGAAACAGGCTGAGGAAGATGGCCGCCATTCTGCCGCAGGAATTGCTCCATCCAAAGTTCCACTTGCGCTGCCTGAGCGCTGGGCATGTTGAAGGTATCAACGAAGAGAATGACCTTTAAGGGGGGATCGGGCCGGATGGATTCTCCATCGTATGCGTGAAACGACAGGATCTTTTGTCGACGCCCTTCATCCAGCAACTCAAAATCTTCGCGATTCAGACCGGATACAGACTTTCCATCGGTGCCTGTTACCGATACGTCGAGGTGGATGAGCCCCTTTCCCTCGTCGAGCATGGGAACGGTTGGCTGCGCGGCCACCGCGGATTGAGGAGCAGAGGGCGGGGGTGAAGGCCTGGCTTCCCCGATTGCCTGGTACGTGTGCAGGAGAAGGCACAAGAGAATTCCGCTCAGCAGATACGGTTGAGGCGACGAATGCACTACGCCCTCCTCGATCTGGTTTCTAGCTTTCAGTCGTTTTACAGGGCTTGCAGTCGACGTTTCGATCGTCGCGGTTTCTTCGTCAAGCAAGCGCTTTCGATTCTAAACGCGCCGGGATTTACCCATTTCCCGAGCCTGGTCTTTGATTGTGGTCGAGTCACCGGCAAATCGGAAGTTTCGCCGACTTTCGCCCACACCGAGCAACTTCACGACGAGATCCCAATCCTGCATGAGACAGACATGACGAAACCGGCCAGGAAATCGGGGCGGCCCTTTCATGACTGCGGCACAGCTGCCAATCCCCCGCTTACCACGGCCAGCCATCGCGCTTTTCCACGCCCCGTTTCCCCATTTCCCACTTGCGCAATCCTCCCATTCGCCGTACCTTGACTCATAAACCCATCTCAATCCGCCGGAGCGTGCACCATGCCTCTTCTCGCCGCAATTCTGCAGAAGACGGTCACGAATCAAAACATTGATATTGAGCATGCCCGGCGGCTGGCCATGACTATCTTGGCTATGTTGCCGTTCGTCGTGCTCATCGTCTTGGCGATCTTCATTCTGCCCTTCTGGTTCATCTGCAAGAAGGCCGGACTCTCGCCCTGGCTCTCGACGCTCAACATCGTTCCCTTCGGCACATTGATCCTCCTTTATATGCTCGCGTTTGCTGAGTGGAAGGTCGTGCCTGCGCCGCAGGTCGAATACGTGCCTCCGCCGCCCCATCCGCCCCCGCCACGGGCGTGATGGCGGCAATACGGCGCCAGCGCCGGAATTGGCGGCATCAAGAGCGGAACAGCAATTCGCGACCTGCGATTCTGCAAGTTGGCCTGATTTACGAGTTGCTGGGGCGGACGGCGTGAATCTCGCCGAGTGCAGTCGCCAAGGAGTAGCCCAGTCATCCGGCCGGAGTATGAATCAAGAGGAGGACTCCATTATGCCATTTTGCTCGAAGTGCGGTGCCTCGCTGAACGACGCCTTTTGCGCCAAGTGCGGAAATCCAAGCGACCTTGAGCGCAAATCGGGAGACGAAAATGAGCCAACCGAAGCGGCACAAGGTAAGCCGGTGAATGCTAGGGCAGACCGTGCCCCCGGGAGACCAGACTCGGTTAGACTCGCGGTAATCCTCCTTTACATTTCCGTCGCCGTCAGGGTGCTAACAACGCCAATCGCATTTCTCGAAGGCTCCCGCCAAGAGCAAGGACCGTTGCCCGGCCCGCTCAAAGCCGTGTTAGTGATACTTGGCGTCTTGGCCCTCGCCTTCGCTCTGTACCTCATCAACAGAATCAATACGGGCAGGAATTGGGCTCGGATTCTCTGTCTGGTTCTCACGATATTGAGTGTCGCATTCTCTCTTGCGGGTTTTCAACAACAGATCGAACTAGCGCCCCTGACGACGTCATTGGGACTCGCCAACTTGGGTCTCAATGTTGTTGCTCTAGTCTTTCTGTTTCAACACAGATCTTCTGATTGGTACAGACAGATCGGGGCGAGAACCTGACCCCTGTTTAGCTGACCGCGCGCAGTGACACCTGTGAGCTGAGAACTGCGAGCCGTGAACTTTAGCCATTGCGCATCCGGCGCCTCGGCGATATCTTTGCTCAGAGCCGGAATTCGCCGGGGAGCCGTCACCGTGCCCGCATTTGCCTTCCTGCTGTTGCAAAGCCAGGCCGACATCGAACGCGCACAGAAAATGCTGCCCGGAATCTTTGCGGCTATGTTCCTCATTGGAGTCATCTGCGTTCTCATCATCATTCTCCCCTTCTGGTTCATCTGCAAGAAGGCCGGATTCTCACCCTGGCTCTCGCTGCTCAACATCGTCCCCTTCGGCGGGCTGATCCTGGTTTATGTGCTGGCTTTCGCCGATTGGAAAGTCATTCCGGTTGCGCCGCCGGTCTTTGCGCCGCCTTACCCGCCGCAGCCGCCATACCCGCCGCAAGGCTGAACCACCCCCGGCAGCCATAGCCACGACCAACGAGCATCGCCCCGAAGCCCGTCGAAGCAGGCCGCGGAAAAACGGCAAAAACTTAAGTACCTGAGCTTTGCGCTTCCCCACCGTGTAGCACGAAACGGGCAGACCATTCCGACTTCGGTGATGTTCCACTGCCTTCAAATGCGGTGCTATCGTGAAATCGCTTTTCCAATGGGGATGAAAGGAAGCTCTTAATGTCATTCTTGGAAACCAGGTCTCGCTTTCCCGAAACGTTGTGCGTCTGCGGGCACCGCGCAGGCATCCACCTCTATTGCAGCGAGCATGGCTGCGTCCAGACTGGATGCTTCTGTATGGCGTTCACGGCCGCGGAGGAGAAAAACCTTCAAGATTCGAGCGACTGCCATACGGTTGTTCCCTGCGAGCTACCCAAGAGCGGCATTGGTTCGGCCCGGTCAAGGAAAAGCGATTCCGCGAAGAAACGCTCAACACGAAAAGCAGCCTAGGATGCAGTCTGCAGGGCCTCCAACCAGGCCCGCAGGTCGTATGGAATTTCTCTTCCAAATCCCGCCAGGCCAGTGCTACCATCACTGCGCGTCCATCACTTCCCCTCTCCGGAGTTGAAGTATGCCCGGTTGGCTCCAGCCAACACATCTCGTGTATTTTCTGCTCCTTGGCATCCCTGCCATCCTGGGCCTATGGATCATTCCGCTGGGCATCATCTGCCGCAAAGCCGGATTCTCGCCCTGGCTCACCCTCCTCAATTGCGTCCCCTTCGGCAATACCGTCCTGCTCTATCTGTTGGCGCTCGCCGACTGGAAGCGGCGGCCCATGTTCGTTCCCGGGCCATCCCAGGATCCCCTTTCCTCTGAGCAGGGCATCGCAAAGTCCGGTTCGCAGATTGTCACCAGGGAGATCTGAATCAGCATTCCACGATTTCGGACTAGATCGGCTGACTCGCTGACTCGCTGATCCGCTGGCTACCTTGGTAGCATCGAGGGAAGGAAAGACTCTCTTACGATGCCAGAAGTTACAGCCTCCTCTGATCGGACCGTCCGCGTTCGCTTTGCCCCATCCCCCACCGGCTTTCTCCACGTCGGCAGCGCCCGCACCTTCATATTCAACTGGCTCTACGCCCGACACCACAATGGAATCATGGTGTTGCGGCTGGACGATACCGACGTGGAACGCAACACCGACGCCAGCGTCCAGTCCATCTTCGAAGGGCTGCGCTGGCTGGGCCTCGACTGGGACGAGGAATACAAACAGTCGCAGCGGCTGGCGCTGCACCGTTCGGCCGCCCACGCAATCTTCGAAAAGGGCCTTGCGTATCGAGACTTTACCCCGGCGCACGCGGCCGAGGGGGAAGCATCGAGCGCCCAAGGGGCGTGGCTGTCAAACCCCGGCATGCGCGAACTTTCGCGCGAGGAAAGCGACCGGCGGGCCGCGGCGGGCGAGCCGTTCGCGCTGCGCTACCGCGTGCCCCGCGGCCCAGACTCCGATCAGGCCCGTACGCTGCACTTCAGAGACGGCGTCTACGGCGAGCAGTCGAAGGCCGCCGACGAAGTGGAAGACTTTGCGCTGCTGAGGTCTGATGGGATGCCGACCTACCACCTGGCCTCGTGCGTGGATGACGCCGACTTGCGGATCTCCCACATCATCCGCGGGCAGGACCACCTGACCAACACCTTCAAGCACCTGCTGATTTTCGAGGGGCTGGGCGCCGAGCCGCCGCAGTTTGCGCACCTGCCGCTGCTGGTGGCGCCGGACGGCACCAAGTTTTCGAAGCGCCGGCACGGGCCGGTGGTCAGCGTTACAACGTACCGCGATGCCGGATTCCTGCCCCAGGCTTTCATCAACTTCCTGTGTCTGCTGGGCTGGTCGCCGAAGAACGACCGCGAATTCCTGACTCTGGACGAACTACGAAGCCTGTTCTCTTTCGAGGGCGTGAACCGCGCCAATGCGGTGGTGAACTTTAGAGAGGATGATCCGTTCGATCCCAAGGCGGTGTGGCTGAACGCGGAACATATCCGCGCGCTGCCGGTGGAGGAGCTGGCCCGACGGCTCGAGCCCTTCTTCGCTGAGGCCGGCATGCACGCCTCGCCGGAGAAGCTGCTGGCGGTGACGCCGTTGATCCGGGAGCGGATCAAGCTGCTGAAAGATGCGGTTGACGCCGCGGACTTTTTCTTTGTGGAGCAGCTTGCGCCATACGATGCGGCGGAACTGATTCCGGCGAAGGGCGGCGACGCGGCCATGGCCCTGCGCGTCCTGAAGCACGCCGCCGATGTCCTCGCCGACACGCCCTTCGACCATGACTCGCTCGACAAGGCGCTGCGCGAGGCGGCCGCTTCACTGAGCCTCAAGGCGGGGCCGATGTTTCAGCCGATTCGCGTGGCCGTTTGCGGACGCAAGAACGCGCCGCCGCTGTTTGAAACCATGGTGGTGCTGGGGCGCGATGTGTGCCTGGAGCGGATTCGGAAGGCGGAAGCCAAGCTACAATCCCTTGCCTGAGCTGTTGCGTTTTCCCGGATCCGAAGATGTAAAAAGTAGTAAAATTTGCTCCAGGAGTGACGCTGCTGAATGCCCGATGTGCAAAAAATCAGTATTGCCTTGACCGGGGAGCAAATTGCCGCCCTCAAGGCCGCCGTTGAAACCGGCGAGTACGCCACGACGAGCGAGATTGTTCGTGAAGCAATCCGGGAATGGCAGTTCAAGCGCGTTCTGCGCCAGGAAGAGTTGAAGCACCTGCGCCAGCTTTGGGATGAAGGCAAGGCGAGCGGAGCCACGGGGCCGGTGGACTTCGAGGCGGCGCGCATCGAGGCGCGTAAACGGCTGGCAAGGAGTTCGGAAGAGCAATCCCTTGCCAGTTGATCTTGTCTGGTCCCCGCTGGCGCGGGAAGACTTGATCGAGATTTATCTCTATATCGGCAGCGAGAACCCTTCCGCCGCTGAACGCATCTTCCAGACATTGCCCGCTTCGCCGTTTGCGGACGTAAGAACGCGCCGCCGCTGTTTGAAACCATGGTGGTGCTGGGGCGCGAAGTTTGCCTGGAGCGGATTCGGCAGGCCGAAGTCCTGCTCGAATCCATTCGCAGTTGATAGCACTTTATGAATTGTGCTAGCATTGATTACAACTATAGAGAGGTGAATGCATGTCCAGCCTCACTGTCCGCAACCTTCCCGAAGAGACTCACCGGGCTCTGCGCGTGCGCGCCGCGCGCCACGGCCGGTCCACGGAAGCCGAGGTCCGCGTGATTCTCGAAGAGACTGTCCGTCCTGCCAAGCGCCTCAAGATCGGTTCCGAGATTCACCGCATCGCCAGCGAGATCGGTGGCATGGATGAGTTCGAGATCTCGCGTGAGCGGAGCCAGATCCGGGGAGCGGATTTCGAGTGATTGTCCTCGATACAAACGTCATCTCAGAGCCGCTCAGGTCTCAGCCTTCGCGAAAGGTCATGGAATGGCTCGATAATCAGGCAGCCGAAACCCTCTTCATCACCGCCGTGAGCCGCGCCGAACTCCGCTTTGGCGTGCTAAAGCTGCCTGACGGCAAACGCAAGAACGCGCTTCGAGCTCATATCGATCGGGCGCTCAACCTGTTCGAGGACCGGATGCTCAGCTTCGATGGGGCTGCCGCCGATCAACTGGCTGTGATAGCGGCGCGCTGCGAGAAGATGGGCAAAAGGGCCGTCGCGCCCGACGCATACATTGCCGCATGCGCCGCGGCACGCGGTTTCGCCGTGGCGACGCGCAACGTGGGCCACTTTGAGCATACCGGCGTGCGCGTCATCAATCCGTGGGAATAGTTCCGTTCGGCGCCCTTCATAAGTTGTAGAATTCAAGGAAACCGGAGCCAAGATGGAGTCGCCCGTAAGATGCCTGTTTCTAATTGTTTTGTTTTGCGCCGTAGCGACCGCTGCATTTGCAAAGACAAAGGAAAGGCCGGATAGCGATTACCAGGACGGGGTGTTGGTCAGCTTCCGAACCGTTGATACTGGAAGCAATTGCTCATCTTCTGGGTCCGTAAAAGCGTCGGTCGATGACAGCGGGGATGTTAAAGCGACAACGGATAGCAGCGGCTCATGTCAAAACGTCGATGTTCGCTTATACACGATCAAAGTCGGAGACAATACGCTCGTCATAAGACATGCGCCAGAAAACTGGAACCGAAAGAGTGTTCTGGAACGGCAGCTTCCGGGATTTAGGTTCAAAGTGAGGATTCAGAAGGACAAGTTGTATGTAAAGGTTGGGGAGCGAGAATCCCCCTTTTTCCTCGTAGAGGCAAAATAGGACCTGGTCGCGCAGGCAGTTTCTGCCTCCCAGATTCAGGAATTTTGAGTTGGCTCCTCCATGTTTGTGTTCGTAGGCGTATCGGCCCCGAGCCGCACCTCTCACTCCCAATAGTTCAAGTTTCCGTTCTGCCCTTGGTGAGGGTTCGATTTCGATTCCCAATACATATGGCCGCATCCAGTGCAATTCCGCCAGCTTGCGCTGCTATTGCGCTGTAACGGGCTGAGAAATCTCGCGCTTCGGGGTCGGGACTGCCAGCAATTCGGGCACAGGGCACCTTCCGGCTTTTCCTCAAAGAAGAAGTAGCCATGCGGCTGAACCGGGCCAACGATCTCGCCCTGGCGGGCAAGCTCGGCTTTCAGACTGCGGTTTTCTTCGTCAAGTTCAAGCACACGTCCTTTGACGTCGAGCACGGAGTCGTGAAGTTCGCTGACAGCTGCTTTCAATGCGCGGTCGGACGATGCCTTCGCGACATCCAGCACATTCTTCGCGGAAGCGAGAAGGCTTCCCAAAAGCTGTGTGGTAGTCAAAGCTACGCGTGGCAATATCGTCATTTATCTCCTCCATCGACCGCATATCTCAAATGATATGCCGATCGAAAGAAGAGAGTGGAACCGAATTTCGCGGAGCGATATGCGGACGGAGCCCCAGCGCCGGAACGTCGGAACTGGGAAGCGCGAACCTCACATGGAATAATTGGTCGTGGCCATGACCGACGCAAATCCAGAAAGCCCGGAAATTCGAACTCTCTCCAACTTTCTTCGCGACATCATTGCCGAAGATGTGCGCACGCACAAGTTCGGCGACGCGACCATCCAGACACGCTTTCCACCGGAGCCCAACGGCTACCTGCACATCGGCCACGCCAAGGCCATCTGCCTTGACTTCGGGCTAGCGGACGAGTTTGGCGGCAAGACCAACCTGCGCTTCGACGATACCAATCCGGAGAAGGAAGAACAGGAGTACGTCGATGGGATCCAGAAGGACATCCGCTGGCTCGGATTCGACTGGGAGCGGCTCTGCTTCGCCTCCGACTACTTCGGCCAGCTTTACGAATGGGCGCTCAAGCTCATCCAGGCGGGCAAGGCGTATGTGGATGACCTCACCGCGGACGAGATTCGGCAGTATCGCGGCTCGCTGACCGAGCCGGGCAAGGACTCGCCGTATCGCGGCCGGAGCATTGATGAAAACCTGGACCTTTTTCAACGGATGAAGGCGGGGGAATTTCCCGATGGCTCCCGCGTGCTGCGGGCCAAGATCGACATGGCGTCGCCGAATCTGAACATGCGCGATTCGGTGATGTACCGCATCCTGCATGCCGAGCACCACCGCACCGGCAACGAGTGGTGCATTTACCCGATGTACGACTACGCGCATGGGCAATCCGATTCGATTGAGCACGTGACCCACTCGATGTGCTCGCTTGAGTTTGCCGACCACCAGCCGCTCTACCGCTGGTTCATTCAGAATCTCGGCATCTTCCCTTCGCAGCAGACTGAATTCGACCGGCTCAACATTACATACACGCTGCTAAGCAAGCGCAAGCTGCTGCAACTGGTGCAGGAAAGCCAAGTGAGCGGCTGGGACGACCCGCGCATGCCCACGCTGAGCGGATTCCGGCGGCGCGGCTTTACGGCGGAAGCCATCCGCGCTTTTGTTGCCACGGCCGGCGTTTCGCGCACCAACGGCCTGGTTGATATCGAGATGCTGGAGCACTTCCAGCGCGACGACCTGAACCGGCACGCGCGGCGAGCGATGGCGGTACTGCGCCCGCTGAAAGTGGTGATCGAAAACTACCCGGAGGGCCAGGAAGAATTTGTCGGGGTGTCGAACAATCCGGAAGACGCTTCGGCGGGGATGCGCCGGGTTCCGTTCAGCCGCGAGATCTATATTGAGCAGGACGACTTTCGCGAGATTCCTCCGCCGAAGTATTACCGGCTTTCCCCGGGCAAGGAAGTGCGGCTGCGCAACGCGTACTTCATCACCGCGAAGAGCGTGGTGAAGGACGCGGAGGGCAATGTCGTCGAGGTGCACTGCACCTACGATCCGGCGAGCCGCGGCGGCAACTCACCCGATGGACGCAAAGTGAAATCGACCATGCACTGGGTATCAGCGGCGCACGCAATGTCAGCCGAGGTACGGCTCTATGACAAGCTGTTCACCAAATCGGATCCCAATGAATATGCGGAGGGCGGCAGCTTTCTGGACAATCTAAATCCCGACTCGCTTGAAATAATTGCGGATGCAAAGCTGGAGCCTTCGCTCGCGGAAGCGGCAGTTGGTGATCGGTTCCAGTTTGAGCGCGTGGGGTATTTCTGTCTCGATCCGGATTCGACGGCGGGCAAGCTGGTGTTCAACCGGACGCTGGCGCTGAAGGATACCTGGGCGAAGATCGAGAAGAAGGCTGCAATATAGAAACGGGCGTGTGCGTTGGAGAAAGGAGTTTCCATGAGCGAATTCATGCGCATCTGCGCACAGAGTGAACTGCCCCAGCCAGGGAACCTGCGCGAGTTTAGCGTAAATGGGCGCGCGCTTTGCGTGGCCAACGTTGAAGGCGCCATCTGCGTGCTGGACGGCACGTGTCCTCACGAAGGGGGACCGCTGGCCGAGGGGACGATCGAAGACGGACGCGTGGTTTGCCCATGGCACGCCTACGCCTTCGATCTCCACACTGGAGAAGCGGAAGACGAGCCCTCGCTCAAGGCTGAAGTTCTTGAGGCGAGAGTGGAAGGCGGCGAGTTGCGGGTAAAACTCTAACCGCAGGAAGCCGAGGCAGGTCCAATGCTGATTGTTCACGTATATGTGCATGTGAAACCGGAATCGGTGGCGGAGTTCCGGAAGGCAACCGAAGAGAACGCTCGTGCCAGCGTGCAGGAGCCCGGAATTGCGCGGTTTGACGTGGTGGAGCAGCAGGACGATGCGAACCGGTTTGTGCTGATCGAGGTTTACCGCACGCCGGAGGCGGCGGCGGCGCACAAGGAGACCGCTCATTACGCGAGATGGCGCGACACTGTGGCGGCGATGATGGCCGAGCCGCGCCACAGCGTGAAATACAGCGCGGTGTTCCCCGAACCGCAAGGCTGGTAGGGCCATGCGTTTCGAGTTTGCGACCGCAACGCGAATCGTATTCGGCGAAGGGACAGCCGCCACTCTTCCCGAACTGGTTCGGACGCTCGGAACTCGGCCGCTGGTGGTGACGGGCGCGTCGAGGGAACGCGCGGCTGCGTTGGTTGCGGCGCTTTCAGCGGAAACATTTGCCGTGCCTGGGGAGCCGACGGTGGAGTTGGTGCGCGAGGGCGCGCGGTGCGTGAAGGACGCCGGCTGCGATGTGGTGATCTCGATCGGCGGGGGCAGCGCCATTGACGCGGGCAAGGCGATTGCGGCGGTGGCCACCAACGGCGGGGAGCCGCTCGATTTTCTGGAAGTGGTGGGCCAGGGACGCGCGATTGCGGTTGCGCCGCTGCCGTTTATTGCGGCGCCAACCACGGCGGGCACCGGCAGCGAAGTGACCCGCAACGCGGTGCTGGGATCCACGGCAGATGGGGTAAAGGCGAGCATGCGCAGCCCGCTGATGCTGCCGCGAGTTGCGGTGGTGGATCCCGAGCTGACTTACGGATTGCCGCCGGCAGTTACCGCGAGCACCGGCCTTGACGCTCTAACGCAGCTCATCGAGCCGTATGTGAGCGCGCGCTGCAATCCGCTGGTGGATGCGATTTGCGCGGAGGGGTTGAAACGCGTGGCCGGGGCGCTGGGCCGCGCGTACCGCGATGGATTGGACCAGGACGCTCGGCGGGATATGGCGATGGCAAGCCTGTTCGGGGGGCTGGCGCTGGCCAACGCCGGACTGGGCGTGGTGCATGGTTTTGCGGCACCGCTTGGTGGCGAATGGAAGGCGCCGCACGGCGCGCTCTGCGCGGCGCTGTTGCCGCACGGAATGGCGGCCAATGTGGCTGCGTTGAGGGCGCGCGCTCCGCGGCATCCAGCGCCTCGAGCGCTACGCAGCCATTGCGCGCCTGCTTACCGGACAGGCAGACGCGAGAGCGGAGGACGGCATTGAGTGGGTTTGCGCGCTTTCGGCCGAGCTCAACGTTCTTCCACTACGCAAGTGGGGAATCGGCGAATCCGATCTGCCGGGAGTGGTGGAAAAGGCAGCCCGCTCCAGCAGCATGAGCGCCAACCCGCTTCCGCTCACCGGCGAGGAACTGCTGGGAATGGTGAGGGCGGCGTGGTGAAGATCAGCCTAGACGACCCGCTATTGACGAGGTGAATCAGGCGCAGGCTGCCCGCTTCGCCATTGGGAGAACCGATCGAGCATGGAGGCACGCTCCGGAATTCCCAGGGCATCTCCCAGGGCTTCAAGAAAAAGAAAGTCCTGACTGTCGAGCCTCGAGCGGAGGTGTGCGAGCATCGGTCGAATGGTCCAACTGGAACAGGCGTCGCCATTCCGCAAAAAGTGTTTGATGCGCTCGACCGGGTCTGCGAGGTCCTGGCCGTCGAGCATCGCAAAAAGGAGGCGGAAGAACAGAATTCGCGGCAAGACGTAGGAGACTGCGCCCTCTCGCGAAGACCACGCCAAGGCGATCTCCTCGCGCGCCTCCGGCTCACGGTCCATCATCATCAGTACCCGGGCAAGATGGCAGCGGTTACCCGCAACCTCAAAGCGGTCCACAATGCAGCCGCGAAGCAACTCCTCGGCTCCGCGATAATCTCCACGTTCGTAGAGCTGATAGGCACGCTCTCTGCGCGCCAGCGGATGCCGGTTGAAATCCCTGGAGCGGAGAACGAACGGGTCTGTCCGGTTGCCGCGAAGCGCCCCCGGCTCCACGCTTCGCCACGACTCCTCGCTCGCGAATGGATCGTTCAGGTCCAGCTCCTTCCCGTCAGCGAAGTCGATTATCTGCTGCCAATCGCATTGGATGTTGGTGTTGCCGGCCAGCCTCTTAACGACCAGTCCGCGAATCTTCGCGCGGCCGCTCGCAGGCGGCTGCGTCATGGCCCGCTCAATTTCCTCTTCCGAGACGAGGCGGTGAGCGAGCACCTCCGCCTGGTCCAGGGCGGAGAAGATGCCTTGCGGGCCAAGTTGGCCAAACCGCGTGTCGATTTCGAACATGCGCTCGCGGCCGCCGCCCAGTTTCTTCAGATCGGCGACATCGAGTCCTTGACCCCGCGCCAGCATCTCCAGCCGGGCAAGCTCGCTGTTCGACTTCTGCCGGCGCCGCAATTCGCGTTCCTGCGTCATGAGCGACTCGGGATCTTCATCGAGGTCGGGCGGCGCGGCCGTCAGTTCGAGCAGAGAATTCATCGCCGTCAGCGAGTCCCAGCGGATTCCGAGGCTTCGCGCCTGGTTGGCGTAGAGTGAAAACTTGATGGCCCAATCGAGCGTGCCTGCCACTGCTTCCGGTCCGGCTTCGAGCTGTTCGAGAATCACGCGCCATTGGCGGCAGACCTCGGGCGCCCACGGAGGCATGAAGTCGGCGCCGACATGCGCTTCGGCCATCTCGAGGTAGTGGCGCTGAATCTCGATTGCCGTGCTGGTGCGCTTGTTTTCCAGCGCGAGCGGAGCCTTGCAGCTCACATCGCCGATCACAGTCTGCAGCGCGAGCGCCGGATCGGCCAGCTTCACCGCGTCGCCGGGCCGCAGCCCCGCGTCGGCCATGGCCACAATCAGCGCAGTTGCGCCGAACTTGAGAAACAGTGCGGTGTGCGAGCAAAGGCTCTCGCCGCAGATCACGTGCAGACGGCGGAACTTCTCGCTCAGCGGCTCCCACTTATCATGCCAGATGCCCCTCCCCGAGGTCGTGTTGTCGGCCACGGTTTGTTCAAACCAGGTGAGCCGCGGGGCCAGGGTGAATTCCAGCCCGCGCGACCGCGGATGAAAGCCTCCCGCCCCGGTGTAGATGGGCCGAGTGACGAGGTGCGGAATCAGGAGCATGGCCAGCGAGTCCACGCCGTTGCGCATGAGATAGGACTCGTGGCTGCCCCACGTAGAGCAGGAGCCACTGTAGTCGACGTTGGTGCGGAAGCACAGGATGGCGTTGTCCTGTTTGCGGGCGGCCCGCGCCTCGCACGCCAGATTGGCGAGAATCCGGTGCCCTGCCTCAACCTGCCGCACCAGCTCCCAGGGGTCGGTGCACTCCGGCGTGCAGTACTCGGGATGGGTTCCGCAGTCCACGTAGAAGCGCGCGCCGTTGGCGAGATAAATCCCGCTCGAGTTCATGGCGGGGAGGTGGGCCAGCCGCTCTCCGGCCAGGCGAAGCAGCTCAATCGCCGCTTGCTCGGGAGGCTGCCCTTTCTTGACTCTGCGCCGCGCCACCGCATACTCGGTCTCGGCCCCAAACAAAAGTTCCGCCATCGCGCTCCCCTCCGCAAGTCCAAGTTGACTGCCGTTGACAGAAAAGCCGCCCAAAGGACACCCGGCGGCACGGTGGCGATGAGAACGCAGCGCCGCAGCGGGCCGCGCGCACTCGAGTGCCGGCAACGAATCACATAGCGTTCTCCGGCAGCCGGGAAGCGACGATATAAATGTCGATCGGTTGGACACAGGCGCGGGAGTTGAGCCTGGCGCGCGCGGCGGCGAGGTCGAGGAGCCTGATTGCCTTGCCGGGAAACGCGCCATCGAGGGGCGTGGAACGTTCCACAGCCGCTTGCTCGGCATCGACGCAAATCTCGACGCCGTGATGCTTTGCAAGCGATGGGCGCAACAACTCGAGGACGCGGAGAGTGTCGCCGGAGCACAACTCGGCGAGATTCGTGACTTCGAGCACAGAGCCCAGGGGTTGAACAAGGAAGCGCGAGGCGTGTTCAGGCGTGGTTGTGGCAATCAGCCGTGTTCCCTGGTCGAGAGCGTCCTTCAAGAGAACGCCTGCGCGGGGCGATCCGGCCAGAGCCCATTCCGCCTGCTCCAGAGCCAGGACCGCATTGGCGTCTCTCGCCGCCCGGAGCAAGGAAGTGAGGAGCTGCTCGCGCTCGCAGTCAAAGAGCTTGGCTGCGGCCATGACGCCCGCGTTGACCGAAAAGACGTTGCAGCCGTGCAACGCCAGAATCCGGGCCACTCCCAGAAGCAGGTTGCTTTTGCCAACGCCTGGCTGGCCGACAATGAGCAACAATCGCCGCTGCCAGGTGAGGACGCACGATGCGGCCTGCTCCAGCTCCTCATCGCGAAACACGGTCGGATTTCCCGGGGATTCGAGCGCCGGTTTTGTCAGATCGACGGCACAAGCCTCAAGCAAACTGCTGCCGGCCGGCCGCATCGCGAGATCCGGCGGCGCGGAATCGTCAGAACCGAGGATGCCGAGCGCGTATTCGAGCGCCAACCCGAGACTTCCTCTGAGAGAACCGGCGAAGGAGAGAATCCGCCAACCCTGCTGGGTGGGGCCCGATGCGAAGGCCTCGGCGAGAGACGCGTCCGAGCCCCGGTATTCAAGGTCTTCATCCACGCACACGAAGCATGTTTCACCGTCCGCGGATCGCTTGATGAGCAGATTGGTTCTCGACTTGCTGTAACACCGGAGCGTTGCCGGCACACGCTTGATGGCGAGCGTGTCGTGATCCGGAGCCTCGAGATGCAGGTGCATCCGGTGCAGCCTTTCCTGCAACTCGCTTTCGACTTCCACCGCCATGGACGGCGGCGATTCGTCTCCGGTGTGCAAGCGCGGCGGGTACCGCTTGGATCTTCGAAGTTGCCAGGTTTTCATGACGGTCCCAACTTTGTTCCTCATCGGGCATGCGAGGAATGAACCGCGTGCCATGTTGTTGGAGCGTGCCGTGCAGCGATGGCGCGCTCAAGCCGCTCTCAAGACGCTGCGACAAAAGATTTTTTTGCAGGTCAAATCCGCGGAAAACTTCTTTCCGTGCCTGAAGGCCCGCTGATTCCGCGGACCTGATGCGGAAGTTGAAAACTCCCGCCTCCCTCCGTATCGAGTTTTTGCGCGGCCAGCCAATTCCGGTGCCACAAAGGCGCGGGGCGCCTCACTCGCCGCCTTGCTGCATGGCCGAGCGCAGAAATGCCTCGGAATTCCCCCCTGTCACGGCCCTTCGTATGGCTTCGTCTCCCGCGGCCAGCATGCGGTCCGCCTGCGAACGCGCCTGGTTGACTGCATCCGATTCGCCCCCATCGCCGCTGTCTGCGGGCTGGCGGAGTTGTTCGCCGTTCGTCCGTTTCATGAAACGCATAGTTTTCTCCTCTCCGTTTTTTAATTGGCTGCCGGCTGCAAGGCAATCTGACGGCCTTTGGGGAGAGCCTCCAGTTCGCCGAGCAACTCGTCAAAGTCCGTGCTGCTGTCGAAGGCCGGCCGGGCATCGCTGCGTGTGAACCCCAGCGGGTCATCGAGCTCGATGGTTCGATAGACCGGCCAGCCTCGCGGCCCCGGCATGCGGAAGGTCATGCTGTCCCAGTCCACGTCATCGATATCGATCCCCTCCTCAGCGGCGCGGCGCAGCAGCATCGCCCGGGTCCATGCACGCGTTCCGGAAGGAGGGTTCTCGACCAGGCTTGCGATCTCTTCTTCGCTGACCAATTGCTCGGTGAGCCCGGCCGCTTCGTAAGCCCAGTAGAGGCCCTCGCTGTCGAGGCTCGAGTACATGTGGTCGATCACCTTCGCCTGGGGCGAGTCCCATGCAAGATCCGGATGCTGCTCCATTGCCCGCTCAATCGCGGCCAGCTTGCGGACCCAGTCGAGACGCGGAGCGAGCGCCGTCAGGTCGCGGCGGGCCAGCTTGACCAGCGTGTCTTCCCACAGCGCGACGATTTCCGCGGCGCCGGGAACAATTCCATTGAAGACGCCGCGTGCCGCATGCCGCTTCACGTCATCGAGATACGCGCTCTGCAACTCAATGGCGGTCATGCGTTCGCGGTTGATGAGTCGCGCGCGCGCCCGCAGTGTGGGGTCGTGACTGAAGGCCAGAACCGCGGCCAGCGGGTCCTCAAGAATGAGCCGCGGGTTCACCAGGTCCCTCTCGATAAGCGTCAGAATCAATTGCATCAATCCCACGCGCAGCAGAGCCGAACCATGACAAAGGGCGCTGTCGAAGAAGATGACATGGAGGCGCGCGGGAGCATTCGGATCGTTGGATCGATCCTTGCCACACAAACTTTGATCACGAGAATTCACGATCGGGCGAAGGAAGGTAGTTTGAATGCCCTGCAGCACTTCGAAGAAGTCCGCACGCTGGCTTATCTGATAAGGCGTATTTTGACGGCCGTTCTCCGCGCCTATTTTTCCCTGGCCGGTGAGCAAAATCGCCGACACCTGGAAGGAGGCGAGAAACTGGAGATAATGCATCCTGCGCGAGAAGATGTTGTCAAATGCGCGCCGGCCGATGAGGAAGTTTAGATGACTTCCGTAAGATGCGCTCCCCAGACCATCCGTGTTGTTGACCAACACCTGGATGCGATGCCTCGCGTCGCGGCACGCGTTGGCCTGGTCGAGCGCGGCTTTGGCGATGCGCAGCATCGCGTGCCAGGCCGCGACGTGGTCCCAGGCGCTTAACACCTCGGGCATGGCCAGTTCCAGATGGTTCAAATCGATATAAATGCAGCCGCCGTTGCCGGCCAGGAAGCGCCGGCCCACATCCTGCGGATTGAAAACGGACGATCCGGCACTGGCAGCGTATCCCGTGCCGCTGCGGCCGCCGGTTTGCGAGTGAGTGGCTGCCATAGACCAGAGATTGCCCAGGTAGCCTCGGCGGTGTCTGGGGTAGCCGTCGATTTCGGCCAACAGCGCATGAGAGGCCTCGTATCCCGTGCCGCCGGGCCGTTCCACGCCTGCGACGAAGTTGCCCAGTTCGATGTCTGCGCCGCACAGACGGGGCATCAGGGGCGGGGCGGGGCGATTGCGGTGATTTGAGCTCATCTCAGGCCGCCTCCACTCGGTAACGCCAGGGCTGTTGCACTTTACGCTCAATCAAATCCACGCGGACCACGTCGGTGTCGGCCGGCAAATCGTGCAAATAACTGCGCGCATTGCGGGGAGTGAGCGCTCTCGGCACGGAACGGCAGAACTCGGCAATGGCGGCGCTCACGTCGGAGACGCCGATACCGGCCGGACCACCCTCGGCCTCGCGAACGCAGGCGCGCTCGATCGCCGATTGCGCGATGGACTCCAGTTGCGCCCCGCTGACCAGATCGGCGGCGCGCACCGTGCGGCTACTGCCATCGCGCAGCATCAGGCGGGCCAGTTCGGCCTCCGCGCCGGAGGAGAAGATCTGCGCAATCGCATGGTCGAGCAACACATCGCGCGCCGCGCTGGAGCTCTCTCCGTTGGCGGAGAATGGAATATCGGCGGGAAGATGACGCGCGAGGATAGCGCGCGCGGCGTTGGCCCGCGGCCGCGGAAAGTGCAGTACCAGGTCGCCCAGCCGGCCGGGGCGCAACAGCGCCGGATCGAGCGAATCGATGCGGTTGGTGGCCGCGAGGATCACGATGTTGCCGCGATCCTCAAGACCGTTTAACTCAGCCATGAAAGCGTTCAGCATGCGGTCGTCGATGCGGTGGACACTCTCGCCGCGATGCGAGCCGATGGCGTCGACTTCGTCCCAGAACATCACTACCGGAACATCCGGCTCGGCGGCGGCGGCTTCCCGTGCGACGCGAAAGACCTCCCGGTATCGTTGTTCCGTCGCACCATACAGAAAAGTGTTCAGTCCCCCTGGCTTGATGTTGAGGAAGTGCGAGCGCCCGCTCTTCGACAGAGTCGCGAGCCAGTTGCAGGTGGCACGCGCGACCTTGGTCTTGCCATTGCCCGGCGGGCCTTCCATCAGCACCGACCGCTTGCGCGGCAGCCGGTATTTGGCAGCCATGCCTGGGTGGCAAGTGTGCAAAGTCATCAGCCGCTTCAGCTGCTCGATCTCACGGTCAAGCCCGCCGATCTCGCGAAACGTGTCGCTGGGCGTCGATTCGATGAAGTACTCCTCGCCTCTGGAGGCCTCGATTCTCTCCAACGCCAGTCCCACATTGCGGTTGAGGCGGATCCCGTCGCCGGGCCTGATGTCGACGCCGCGGAGCGCGGCGTTGGGCAGCAACACAATCTCCTCGTCGCGGGCGCGGACCACGATCCTGCCATCGGGGAGGCCGCGGCTGAAGCTTGCAATCTCGCCGGTGAGAAAGCCGGGATCCTCCGACTTCGCCACCAGGCAGTTCTTCTCGTGGCTCAGAAGCACCTCGTCTCCGGGAATGAGCGAGGCGATCTCCACGCCGTTCTCGAGTTGGACAACACGCCGGTCGCTCTCCGTCTGCACGATGGCGCACTGCACTCCAGCGGCCAGCGCGGGAGCGAGAAAGATAGCCGGAAAGCAGGGAGGCGCGGTCAAGCTTGCGATGAGAGAACGCAGCTTGTTTTGCTCTTCCTCCACAGTGCCGAGCGCATCGCCCATCTGCGCCAATCGCTCCAGCAGATAACGGTCGATCCCGGCGTTGCCATCGGCGCCGGATTCCCGCAGATGCGCGAGTCCCGCCGCGCGTTCCTCCATCGACTGAAACGGGCCCGCGCCGCGCACGATGGCTTCAAGCAATGTGCCAGAGCCTCGGGTTTCTTCTGTCTGTCTACGCGCCATGCGAGTTCTCCTTGAGAATGAAAAATCCTCGTGATGTGGTGATCCCTTCGCGGTTTCCGAAAAGGCTAAAGCTCAAATCGGCAAAGGCAGTGTCGTTCGCGACCAGCGCCACCGAATACGCGCGCGGAAATGCGGCCCGCATGACAGCTTCGTCGGCGGCGGAAAAGAAGTCCCGCGCCAGACGGCAGTTTTTCTGCGATTCGAGCGTGCATTCTTTGCTCTTGCACCATTCGCGAACGGGGTGCGAATGCCAATATCCGAGGAACACTTCGCCGCGCCCGCGCAGGCGCAGGGCAGCATCCGCCGCGGCCCACGTCTTTGCAGTGAAAGTCAGTTTCGTGTTGGAGCTCGCGGTGTGTTCGGCGGGAATCTGCGCGGTGACTTCGACGAAGATTTCGCCCGCCTGCGGATCTTGCCAGAGCGAGCCGATCAGGATGCCCCCCGTCTCCGTTCCCCGGAACGCGTGGGTCTGGGACTCTGCTTCCTCAAGCACGCACGGGGCGATGAACGCGGGAACGTCGCTCCACGTGGCCGCTCCCTGCGGCGTGGACCTTGCCAGGTAGCCGGCCAAAGACGCGTCGCGCACGGGAATGCGGGGCGATGCATTGGCTACCTGCAATCCGCCGGATTGCGCCGCACGATCGGCGGCAGGATAAGCGATCACGGTGTAGGTAAAGTGATCGCCCTCGCGCAGCTTTTTTCGCTCGATCAGAAGCGAAGCAACCGACTTTGCGAATTCGCGAAAATGCGATTTGGGGAAGTCCGCATGCACGGGCTGCCGCCCGGATGGAGCAAGCTGGACACGATATCCCCGGCAGTAAGGCTCGCCGGGGGCGTCTTCCCAAAGAGGAAGAACGGACGCGCTCGTATCCCCATCGAGGGGAAGTTTTCCTCTGCGCTGGTAATAGAACCGCGTCCATTCGCACACCGGCTCCCAATCGCGCTGCGCCACATAGGTGCCCAGGCTGACGCCGTCCTCGTCAAACATGGCGACAGCAAAGCGGTATGGAAACGTTGGAGTCATTCTCGGTTTTCCTCGCCGGTTGATTTGTCAGAGCAGGCCGGCATCAATATTTGGCTGCAGGGTCAGCCGGTCGGAATTCAGCAAGACATCGCCGATGCGCTCCGATGCATGCAGGTGGCGTCCTTCGCGTTCGAGCCTCGCCTGGTAGCTTAGCGGCGCGCCGCTGGCGTCGTTGCGAGGCAGGTTCATCTTGCCCAGCATCTCCTGGATAAGTTCGCCGACGGTATTGGCTGCAGGCGCGTTGGCAACGGAGAACACCTTCTGGCCCGACACATCGCTGATCTCCAGCTCGAACTCGTTTTTCACTTCAGTCTTTGCCATGTCGCTACTCCTCTCTGTCTTGAGTTTGGGTGGGGGTTGAAGATTCGCGGACAGCCAGATAACGGCCGGCCACCGATTCGTCGAGCAAGGCATTTGCTTCGCGCGCGCAGATGCGATGCGCGGCTGAGAGCGAAGCCAAAGCGTGATCCAGCTCTTCCGGCAGTGCTGCCGCCGGCAAGAGTACCGCCAGAGAAAAAGTGCTCCGCGCCTCCGCCTCTACGCAGCAGGCGCGGACCATGCGCAGAGTTCCGGTGGCTGCAAGCAGATACGAGGCCAGCGCCTGGTCGGCCAGCCGGGCGTCAACCCCGGTGCACACCAGGTCAACGAAAACCAGGATGTGACAGCGGTCCGCACGCACTCGGGCCGGACGCGCCCCATCCGCTTCGAGGGCGACGGAGTACTCCCCGGATTCAAGGCGGGTAAAGGGCCACGAAGTGTTCTCGAGCAGATGCTGCGCGACCGGCAGGGGAAGGTCTTCCCGGCGCGGCATCGTTTCGGCATCTTCCGAGCCGCCGGTATCGAGCAACTGCGCGCACTCGTGGAATCCGTCCAGAGACCACTCCAGCCGGCGCGCCAACTGCGCCTCGTCCAGGACCAGGATGTCGGCACAGAGCCTGAGCTGGCGCGCGGCTGCGTCCGCCGCGATCTTTACGCCGCCTGCCAGTGCGGCGTTCCATCGGATCGCGCGCCTCGGCGCGAGCGCCGGAGCAGCCTGCATCCCGCACTTCGTTTCAAGGCGGAGAAACCCATCGTCATACCGCGCCGCGACCGGCAGCCGGGTTCCGTTCTGCACTGCGCATTGCCAGCGCCACGGTCCGACCGCCTTCGCCCCGCCGCTCCACTGGTTCAGGACGCACTCGGCGATCTCTGCTTCCCTATTCACGAGTTTCATCGCGGATGAACCTCCAGTTCCAGAGGCCGGCGCTTCAAGGGCCTGGCGTCGATCGGGAAACGCTGCTGGTTATTGCGCGCCCATGCGCAAGCCGCCCTGTTCAGCGAGTCGTTTTCGCGCGGGTTGTACTTCTGCCAGGTCAGAATGTCGAAGAGCTGATACAGAATGTCCACCAGCGGCGTGCCCGGCGTGAGCCGCCCAATGCAGATCAGCGGCAGCTCGCGGCTGACGTTGGGGTGCCATACGTGCGGCGTGAATAACCGCAGCATCTGGAACGGGTCGGCCCGGCGAAGATAGTCCTGAGGAAACCAAATGCCGACTTCAAAGCGCCCGGCCTCACAAATCTCTCCGTCGCCCTCGCGCACCAGGCCTTTCAAGTGAAACTCCGCGACAAAGTGCGGGGGCACCATCGACGATACATGCAGCTCGAGCAGGTCGCTCGACCGCGAGAGCGCCACTCCCTCGGCGCACTGCCGTTCGAGAAAACTCTCGTAGATCCGGTCCTGGGGCTCCGGGTTTCCGCTCATGGTTCCTCCACCAGTTGCCAATGACGCCGCCCGCTGCTGACAATGTCGCCCGCGCGCAGACCGCAATCGGCGAGCGTCATCGGCAGAAACTCGCCGGCGAGCCGCGAGTCCAGGCGTTCCAGCCCTCCGAAACCCGCCGTCGCCATGCGACGGTCGCAATGCGGGCATCGCGCCGGCGGCCGGTTCAGCCGGGGCCGGTTCTGGCGGCGAGCGCAGCCGGGGCACACCAACTCGGTTACAAAGCGGTGGCCGTCCATCTGCAGGCTTCCCAGCGCATCGAGCGCTTCGCGGATGGTGGTTCGCGCCAGGCGGCAGCACCAGGGCGAAATCTCCCAAATTCTGTGATCGAAGCGGCACCAGGGATTGCGGCGTTCACCGGTCTCCTGCACCACACGGTGCTCGACATCGAGAATTAATTGGCGGCCGGCCATCCTGCCCGGCACACCATCGCGCGCAAACTTCGCGATCTCAAACGCGAGCAGCGAGGCCGCAAGCGCGCCGAGCGCCGAAGAGGACATGCTGGGAAACGCCGCGCCGCGCGTTGCGCCGCACAGGTACTCCTGCTCCAAATGCGAGTACTCGCCATCCCGGCCCGGATTCCACGAACATTCGAGGCACGGCGCGTCATCCGACGGCGCATAGCCGCTCACGCGCACCAGGCTCTGGCTACCCAGCACGCCGCCGTCGATCCAACCGGTATTTAGCCTCCAGGCAAGTTCATTCAAGTGCATCCGCGCCAGTTTGCTGTCCAGGCAACTCACAAACAGGTCGCAGCGGACGAGGCCACGGGGCACATCCTCGATGCGCCCCGCGATCGCGGTTACTTCCAAATCCGCGCGGATGCGGCGGAGTTTCGCCGCCTGCGCGGCGGCCTTGCCCTCTCCCACGTCGCATGCGTCTATCTGTTGTACCGCGGCATTCGCGGCCTCATAGACATCTGGGTCTACCAGGGTGAGCCGCGAAACCTCAGGCATGCGCGCGAGGTGCGGCAACAGATGCGAGCCGATGTTGCCGCCGGCGCCGGCCACAACAAAGTGCAGCGCGCCCATCAGTCTTCCTCCTCCGGCGTCCATTTGTAGCCAGTGTCGAGAGCGGTGGCGTGGCCGCAGAACGCGCATTTTTCGGCGTACGTCCAGCAGGGCAGATCGGCGCTCTGGTTGTACCAGATGCCGCAGTCGGGGCAGCGCACTGCAGGCGCTCCGGTTTCAATCTGCTGGCGGCAGCGGCCACAGTAAGCTGCCCGCTCCGCGCCGGGGAACGGCCCAACCTGCGCTAACGTTTCCGTGGAGAAGAAAAGTCCGCGGCCATCAGGCGTGCCAATCCGATCGCGATCGACAAGTACTTGCAGCCCCGCTACCGGCGCCTCGCTGTTCACGCGGACGCCGGCATCGGCGGCCGCGATCAGCACCCATGCCTGAGCGCCGCCCGCGCCGGTTCGGACCAGCAGAGCGGCTTTGCTGGCATGGTGTTCCGCATCCGCGGCGAACGACGCCAACTGCGCGAGTTCGAATACACTCTCGCCGAGCTGTTTCGCTTGCCACTGTTCTTCTCGATGCACCCAGAGATGAGCCATTGCGTAATTCGCCTCGACATTTAGAGTTTGCAAGGGAAAAGAAAAAATGGGGCCGATCACCGCACGTTCCGGGGAGACGTCCGATCAAGCTGCTGAGAAAAAGAAGCAAAGGGGCTGCCCGCAGTCAGTTTCCGGCACCGCGAGTCACCGCGATCCGCATGGGGAACAGCGATGGGCAGTTTAGCCGAGAAAAAGTGAGTGCATATGACACCGTGGCTGCTGTCGCCGCAGGTGACTGAAAATGTCCTGGTCTTGAAAAACCTTGAAGTCAGTGCAAGCGATTTCAGCCTGCTGCGGATTACGCGCGTCGGAGTGGCGCGGTGATTTCGCAATTCCTCCCGCTTCTCAATTAAGCCTTGACAAGTAGTCGATTGCTTCTCCTCCGCGGCTTATTCGTCTCTTTGGTTCGCGGCGGAGCGCTTCGGCTGACGCGAGGTTCCGGCGTTGCTGCTTTCTGCGCATCTGCGCATTTGACGATCGGCGATTCCGGCACCGAAGCGAGCCTGGAGAAAAGGAGACAAGTAGCGATGCGTATGACGAAGAGTTGTTCCGTTGTGTTGCTGGCGCTGGCAGCCTGCTTGTGTTTGGCGGGCGCGGCCGGACAGGAGGTTTCGCACAAAGATCTCGAGTTGCGCGCCTGCGGACCTAAGGAAAAGGAAATGCATTACGCGGAGCGCACCGACAAGCATCGGCATCCCGCTGCGGAAGTGCCGGCGGGCAAGGCGCTCGTGTATGTTCTGCGCCCAACCATGTTGGGCATGGCGATACAGACCAAGCTGGCTGTGGACGGCGATTGGAAGGGCGTGAACAAGGGCGACTCGTATTTCTATTTCACGCTCGATCCTGGCGAGCGCGCGTTCTGCTCAGTGGCAGAGAACCACGCGTTGCTGGTTGCGACAGTGGAAGCGGGCAAGACTTATTACCTTCAACAGCACATCGAGATGGGAGTGATGAAGGCGCGTAACGAGATCAGCTTTATGCCTGAAAACGAGGGCGCGAAGAAGCTGGAGAAGCTTCATCTGTCGTCCTGGCGCGAAAAGTAGGTCGCCCTGGCAAGGGCGGCGCCCTACATAAGCATCGGCGGCCGGCGATACCGTTTGCCGTCACAACCTTTGGGGAGGATTCAAATGACACAGCACACGATCACACATTTCCTGGGGCGCTTCTTCGGTTTGGTTGCGCTCCTCGCGGCTTTCTCGGCTTTTTCGCACGCGCAGGCGGCTGCCACCACACAGAGCGGGGTTGCGGGCGGCTCTGTGGATCTCGCGGGCAACGTGGGGTGGAGCAACCTGAAGGGTGCAGACAACAATTACCACATCAATTACGGGGGCTCCGGCGGATACAACATCACCCCCTGGTTGACGGTCCTGGGCGAGTATCAGTTCCTGCCAATGGGCTCGGTGACCGATACCTCGAGCGGCACGGCCGTAACCGCGCATGCGAGTTACGACCTGTATGGTGGCGCGGCGCGTTTCAACTTTTCTGGCTCGACGCGTTTCGTCCCCTACGGACTGGTTGCCATGGGCGGCGCACGCCTGAAGGGGACGGGCGCTGCGGAAGGCATCAGCATCTCGGCCGCGATCAACGGTTACTACACCGGCTTTGGCGGCGGAGCATCGGTCTATCTGGGCCACAATTGGGGGGTGAGGCCAGAAGTACGTTATGAGCGCCAGTCGTTCTCGGTGGCCGGAACCGCAAGCAGCCAGAACGCGGTGCTGACCAGTTGCGGGGTGTTCTTCCGCTTCGGCGGCAGGGGCTAGAGCAAATGGAAACCGGGCGCGCGAGAGGGCCGAGGGCCCTCTCCGCGCGCCGGCGCCACGGGGCCGGCAGGCACACCGATAGCTCAGCGGGACGAGAATGGCGGGCGCCTCACGGCGAAACGCACGCCGCCCGCCGCGTCGCGCTGCACCAGGTCTGGGTTCTGTTTGGCCTTGTCCAGCGCGCTCCGGGTCTTGTTCACAAGAACATTGATGTAGCGCATTGGGTGCTTGGCTTTGCACTTCGTTTCCTTGAGATGTTCCAGCAGCTCGTCCAAGGTCCGGTATGCCGCCAGGCCGCCTTGCTTCGGTGCCTCGCCTTTCGAAATGAAATCGAGGAAGAGCCCCACTTGGTCCTGCACCACAAAGGGCTCTTTCGGGAAGTCGATCCAGACCTGCCAGCCCCTGGCCAACGGGTTATGCTCCGCCCGGAGATGCATGGCAAAAGGAATGCGACGGGGAGGCTCTGGCCCCTCCACCGTGATCGGCGCGATGCCGGAGCGGCGCAAATAGAGCTCGACCATCGCCGTGAGGGCCGCCGCCTTGTCGCTCATGATCTGGATTTTTTCGAAATGGTCATCCAACAACCGCTCCAGTTCCAGGATCTTCTTTTCTTCGCGGTGCGCCATCCCAGCGCATCCCGTCAGAAACTGCATCAGGCTGTACAACAACTCCCGATCGGAAAGCATGCTGTCCTCCCCGGGGGAATTTCTCCCCACGGAGGTGGAATAGGGGGGCCGGTATGCGCGCGGGGCGCTTCGGAACCGGCGCCCAGGCACAAGACCGGCGGCCAGGGTGGGCAGGCAGGCTTCCGAATGCCTCTACGGCGGGGCGCGGCTGAACCGGCGGCGCAGCAGACATCGTGATCGGTGTGTTGATTGGGCGGCACGGCTCAATTTGGGGGAGACGAACAGTCATTTGAGCCACAATATAATACAGCTAACTGATTCATCATAAACAGTTTATTTATTTTTTCTATCCGATAATCGGGAGAAGCTGCCATAAATATATGATACTAAATATGATATGGAAAACTTCAATCGAGGCTCAAACCAGCCAGGACAACAATTCGTTCAGGAAATATGGGCGCGATTGCGCCATGTTATCCCGGAAATCCCCACGGCAGTGGTTCTGGTTTCCGACTCCATCGGACGCCGCGCTAAGCTTGGTCATTTTGCCCCGACCGCCTGGCGAGCGCGAGGGAGAAAACGTCATGAAGTGAGCATTAGCCCGGATCAGTTCGCTTCGGCGCCCGCCTTGCTTGCCACCTTCCTGCATGAAGCTGCGCACGCGATTCTATACACGCGAAGATACCCCGGAGGGGCGCGAAAGCACCGTCCCGGGGGCGTCGGAGCCGACGCCGACTACCATCGCGCCGAATTCAGAGATCAGTGCATCCGACTGGGACTGCGATGCGAGTTTGGAAGCAACCGTCGCGGGTGGAGTCTCACGGGCTGGCCGGTGAGCGGAGTTCCCAGCCAATATAGCGAGATCGTTGCGTTCATCGAGCAGAACCGGCCGCTGGGAACCTCAAGGCGCGAACCGAGGAAGCCGGGCCCCAAGCCACTGCCCAAATCCGGCCACGTCAGGCTGGTTTGCCGATGCATGATCGATCCGCGCAGCATCTACGCGAGTCCGACTGTCGTTGAGAAGGGAGGAATCCTTTGCGGATACTGCCGCGCGCAGTTTCTGTCGCCTGTCAAAGAGAAGATGAGACCGCGGGCCAGAAAGGAACAAGGCGGACCCGCGATTTCAAAGCCGATGCGACCTGTCGGGATTAACGACGGCGCGAAACCCGCCGCAATCGTCTGAAAAGAACAAACCATGCGCGCTGCTTCGCCGCGTCAACGAGACGCCGTAACATTCGCTGCCGAGTTTGTGTACAGTTCCTGGGGGAGACTGCTGGCCCCCTCGAGAATAGGGGGACTATACGTGGACGGAATCAGGAATGCCGTAATGGTATCGGCGGAAGCATCGCTGCCTCCGGTCACGATGTTCGCCGACCAGGTGCCATCGCAGTTGATAAGCGTGAGCGGATTTGCGGCGTACGGCTTGACCCACCAGCCAAGAGATTCGACATGGATGTAAACGACCAAGTAGTAAGAGGCAGGTGGTTCATGCCACTCCTGGCCCTGGAGAAGGGCGCTGCTGCCGATTGAGGGCACAGATGTAAACAGGAGTTGGGGCGAGCCATTGCCGTCCGGCACTCCGCTACAACCCCAATTATTGGCGATGGTCTGGCCGTCAAAAACAGCCATCATCCCGGGCTTCATGGTCAGCGTGTCGTCCCAGATCCCCCAGCCGTCATCCGATCCCTTCCAGGGCTCATCGTGGGCTTCGAAATAGAAGGCCTTTCGGGTATTGGCCTGAACCCAGGACTCGAAGTCAAGAAAATAGTAAGGGGCGTTTTGCGCGGAAGGAACTGCGTTACCGACATCGGAGCCGAAGCTTTGCCATCCGGTCTCGGAGACGATGACCTCCTTGGGCGCATAGGTGGATCTTAGCAGCGCGTCTTCGGCGTTGAGATCGGACATCGCAGAAGAGATCGCGACTCCTTCCCAGAAGGGATAATAATTCGCGAAGACAAAGTCACACACCGAGACCACTTCGGGATTGTTCATGAGAGTGATAAAGTTATCGGCGGTGGTAACCGGTATGCCAGGAACAGCAGCGCGGACCTGGTTGATATAAGCGACCAACTGGCCCGGACTGACGTAATTGTTGAGCAGGGCTTCGCTGCCAACAACGATTGCCTGAACGCCCACGGCCTTGGCGATTGCCACGCAATCGGAGATCTCGGACTGGTTGGTGGCGTCATCGGGGCCGATCCAAACACCCAGATAGACGCCAAGACCGAGACTGGCAGCGATGGACGGCACGTCCTCCAGCCCGGTGCATTGATAAGTGCGGATTCTCTGCGTATAGGGCGCAATAAGCTTCAGCTGCTGCTCGATCTCGGCGTCGGTGACGGCCGATCCCGAGCCCGCGCTCTGCGATCCGAGATAAGGGCCGTAATCGACACCAAAAAGCCGATAGCTTACGCTCACCGCTCCGATCGAAACCGATGCCGAGCCGAACTTAGTCGTGTCCTGGGTCGAGGTCGCCGTGAGAGTGGCCGTGCCCATACCCGATGGAGTAAAGACGCCGGCCTGCGTGATCGATCCGCTGGACGCCGACCACTTTACCGTCGCGCTATAACTCCCCGTTCCGGAGACAGTGGCGATGCATTGGCTGGTTTGGTTTGCCTCAATGCTCGATGGCGAGCATGAGACGCGAACCGAAGTGATGCTCGAAATCTGCTCCCCGCCGGAAGTGCCTGTTTGGGAACCCCCGCAGCCGAAAAGGCAGGCTGCACTGAGCGCGGAAAGGAAGGGCCAGACGACCATATTCGCGATTTTCATGTTTCTGCCTCCTTGCCGGGCCGGCCCCATCACTTGAACCAATCGCCAATGCTCAAGCTCACCCCGGCGCGGATGTCATACCTTGGAACTGTCGGCGGCGCGATGGGCCCATAGTAGAGGGCGGTATCGAGATACTCGCCGTAAATCACCAGGCGCGTAACTCCTCGAGAATTCTCAGGATCGACATGCAGCGTCGGCGCCACGCGCACTCCCCCACCGCCGATCAGGCTGTTCTCCCAGTAAAAGTCCGTGGTTTGACCCGCGTAGTCATACTTGGTGTGAGAGCTTTGCGCCAGCAGATATGGCGTCAGCGCGGAGCGGACGCCGCGTCTAGGCGCACGCACACCCAGCCGCACGGAGTTGGCGAAGATAACCGAATCGTACCGATCTGTAAATTCATTACTGCTTTGCCAGTACAGGCCGTTCCATATCTCGGTCCACCACGCCTTGGAGGGGTCGTTGACGTGTACGGCCTTCCAGTAGTCGAAACCGGCACGAGCCTGATTTCGGGGACGCCATACGTTCGCAGCTCCCCAATAGTCGACGAAATTGTATTCGCCGAACGCACGCAGCGGACCCAGGATAGCGCCAACCAGGTTGTGCACGCCGCGAAACGGCGCGGCGCTGAAGGGAAACATCTGCAGCCCGGCGCCCGGCGCTGCGATCCACTCGTTCTGCCACGCGTCGCTTTGCGAACCGGCGATGCCGGCAATGCGGATGTAGGGTCCGAACGAGAATTTGCTCCGGCCAGGCGGCAGCCAGTATTCGATCCGGCTGTCCCACTGAACCACGCCGGTGTCGTAGGCGGGCGCATAGAACTGGGTCTTGGCATATCCCCCATCCAGGTTGGCCGGGAAGGTGAAAGTATCACCCATTTCGACCGGCGAAGCGGCCTGGGCGCCAGCCGCCGGCGGAGCCGCAACGGCGAACGCGAAGGACACCAGAGCCAGGCAGCACAGCCCGCCCCTGCGGAAAGTAAAGGCTGCCCACGGTCCGACCCTTGGGCGCGGTACAGCAGGGATAGCACTCATCCTGTCTCCTTCGCCCTGGGGCGCCGGCTCGCTAGCGGGCCGATTCCAGGCCCTCTGCGATATAAGTAGGGCCTGAGACTTCCACGATTCCGGTGAGAAAACGGAAGCGCGCGCCGGGCCGGCAAAGCACGCATTGCGCACCGGTGGCGTTTCCTCTCAGTTGCACGGCTGGGTCGAGAAGCGGATGCCGTCTAAAATCGCCTCGACTGCTCGATCGCCTGCCGCCGGCAGAACCACCGTAAAAGGGCTCACAACATTGGAAAGGTTCTTGTCTTCCAACGAAATGCAGTATTCCTGGAAGTCCGCGTGCAGCGTCACCACCGGTCCTGAAGCCACATACGACGCCTGGTTGTTCTTATAGTCGGGCGCCACATTCCCGCCAGACTTGAACTGAGCGCGCGGCAGCGGTCCGCCATCGACCGGAATTCCTCTGGCATAAACGCGCACCGAGTGGAACCCGCGCCCAGTGAGATCGGCGCCCGGGCTCTCACCCCAGTTCATTTTCCCGGTAGTTACCCGCTGATATGCAAACGCTGCCCAGCCAGCCGTGCCGTTGGCGGGATTGTAGTCAATCTTGAGGCACGAATCCGAACCCGGATGGCAGCCCTGGTTATTCCCCTCGTCAACAACGGCGGCTCGCACCTTCCTGTCCACAAAGTTCTCCGGCGCTGCGTCTCCCATGTAACCCGAGAGAACCATGTAATCCATCTCCGGGATGCGCGCGTCTTCTGTATGGTGAACCTCCGTCGGGTGTCGATCATTCTGGTGAACTGGATGTTGAGGGGGCGCCGGCGTTCCCAGCACCGTGAATTCAGCCGCCGGTTTAGCATGGCTGCCGGGCATGCTGACATTGCAGACGATGATCACAGTCCCGCCGGGAGTAGTTGGAACAAATGTTACGGATTGTCGATTCTCGATCGGAGACGTAAAGTCCCCATCGCCTGACTTAGACCACGAGATCCTCGTATCCTTGTTCGGAGTTACATTCACTTCAATCACGACCGCTTGGCCGGGGTTGGGGTGCTCGTTGGAAACTGTCAGAGCAGGCGCCGGAAGCGTAGCTCCCTGGCCGGGAGCCAGGGCCGGCGAAACCATCATTCCCAACATACAGAGCAAATGGAATCTCTTCATTTCTGTTTTTCCTTTCCTCACGGCTCAATGGAAACCGTATCGAGCGGCGATCCGTCCTGCCGCACCAGCGAGACCAGCATCTTGAGTGGCGGATCCTGGACGTATTGAAGCCACTTGAAACCGGCTTCACCGGAAACTACCGGAACCTCCAGCCGCGGTTTGCCCCGTACGCCGTCGATCAATCGCAAGCCGCAGCGCTCTCCGCAGCGGACCACGAGGTGCCGGTAAACCCGCGGAAACGGGGTTGACGAAACGGCAAAATTCCCCGCCGTCAGATTGGCGCACTGACCGCTGCGCTGGTAGCCGGACGGATCGCGGGCGAGCGTTTCGGCCACTGGCCGCAGCTCCAGCTTGTCTTCATCCCCGGACCGCGCCCCGGTTGCGAATTCGCCCGAACAGCGCACATCGAAGATCACCTGCGGGTGGCTATCGGCGCCCCGCGCGATACGCTCCATCACATTCGTATGTAGGGGGGCGAGCACCAGCGCCGCCCATAGAGCGGGCAGACAGCCGAGCGCCAGCCACTGGGGAATCGCCGAAGGACGGAACCACCACAGGGCCGGCAGTGAATCGGCCGTCATCATTTCGCCAGGATTTCCAATGCCTTCAAGGCGAAGACGATACCACGTCCAGTACTTTGCCCAGAGGCCTCCATGAAACCCGGCGATGGTGCGCAGCAGCTCGCACCACCGGCCAACGGCAAGCTCGACGCCGGGCCCCGGCTTCGCCTTGAGGAGATCGAACGGCGGCGTACTTCTCCGTGCCCGTGTACGGATGCCAAGCCAGAAAACGGCCGCCGTCATGACCAGAAACACGAAGAACGAGCACACCATGAAGGCATACCGGTCCATCCACCACGGCCAGGGAGCAAAGTAGTAGTCGGAGAGATACCACCACGCCGCCACAGTTGTCAGCAACACCAGCAGGCGGGCAAGGTTGCTGACAGAGAGCAAAAACATCGCGACATTCACAAAGCGGGCAATCGCTGGAAGAATAGTCTTCATAGCCGCCCCACAAGGGCGCCGGCCTGCCCGTCCCACAGGCGCAGAAATGCCTCAATGGGATCGCGGGCGCGGAGAATGGGGAGAGCTTCGCCACTATTTTGGGGATGGTAGAAATCCGGATCTTTCTGCGGGGCATACCCATAATCCCTGCCGCACCGCTTGTCCAGATCCTCATTGAGGGCAACCACGGAAACTGCCGGCCGCGGAACTTCGGGAAGGCAGAAAGACTCCAGCTTATTGCCGATGCACTCCACGGGCTTAAAATCCCCAGCATCTTCAGCGAATGTAGCGCACACAGCCACACGGTCGAGGCAAACCGAGTCGAGGATGTGCAGGAGCCTTTGCGCGCCGGACCGGGCGCACTGGGGATGGCTGCGTGCGACGGCCTGCGCCAGCCCCATCGTCACTGCGCCGAAATGCGATGTGCCCTCAAACGAGCCGGGGCGTGGATATGCGTCCGGAGCAATGGGAATAAACGCGATCTCAAATGTTTCGTTTTCCGGCCAGCCGATGACCCAGCGCACGTAGCGGGATGCGAGCCTGATCGTTTCTTTGAAATCGATTCTCGAGATCGCGTCAATATCGGGACGAAGAATCGCGTCCCCCTCCGCAGGAAAAACATCTACGTCCAGATACAAAGGGGTTCCGGCGCCGTTGTAATAGCCGCACCATAGTCGAACCAGCGGAGATCCCACCCCAACCGCCTGCGGCACACCCCTAAGAGCCATAAGAACCTCACGCTTACTTGCACGCAAACACGACGAGGTTTGCTGCCGTTGTACGGTTCTGTAGTTCTCCATCTCTGGTTCGGCCAGACCAGCTTCCCAGCATTCCCTCGTTAAGATCCAACTCAAGCTTCGTCTTAACCCATATGTCGGATGGATCGCTAGCAGACCGCAAAACCACTTGCACAGTCGCGTTCCGCATCTCCGGTGAGTTGGCTATAACGGAGATGCGCACTTCGTCCAGGCCTACTAGCTCTGCGACCGCGGAGAGGGTCCGATCGCGAGATAGCCCCTGAACGTTCCAGACCGGCATCGCGACAGCAAAGGCGCCGCCGCCAAAGAAACCCGCAGGCACCCCCACCGATGCAAGACTCCCACGATCGATGCCCGCGAAACCAAACAAGGTTTGGCTCCCAGCCGAGACCGCGAAAATCCCGCGCCCACGGGAATCCAGGAAGCCCAGCCGTTCTTCCCCAGTCTCCTTGTCCACGAGAATCAGCGGCAGCCCGTCCCAATCAATCCCCAGATGGCCGGGATCATGGCACATCACGCGAATCTGGCAGACTCCGGCCTCATCGGCGGGCTCGACCGCGACCGATACGGCCGTCAGCTTGCCTTGCCGGTAGGCGCCATGCACCGCGTCGAACTCCACCTCGGCAAGCAGCGCCATCGCCTCGTCCAGCGCGCGGCCGGCGAGCCCCGAGTAATTCAATCCGCTTGACTCACCCATACTGCTATATTTCCTCTCCGCTGAATTCCCCGCCCTCGACCGCAACCATGTATTCATAAGGGTCCATGTATTTAGGTATTCTGACCCCGCTCTCCGCAAGGGCCTTGAGTTCCTGCTCGACCTCCGGGTGCTCTTCGATCATCGCTTCCAACTGGGACTCGCTGAAGTACTCCTTCTTCCACACTGTCGTGCCTTTCTTCTCTGGAACCGGTTCTTTGCAAAACCGACACTCCACTTCACCCTCTATAATCCACGACCCGCACCAGCACTCTCTGGCCTGGAAATTGACAGGGGAGCAAACCTCTGTAAAGGCGACCAGGGCGAGTTTCAACTCGCGGCGCGGAATCTCAGTGCGGCGGCCGTCAATCCTGCGGTCGCACTCCTCCAGGATGGACTGAAGGAGATTGGGGCTCAGGATCGCCAGTACGGTATCTAACAGCACCGCTGCGTCGGGCAGCCCATCCAGAATCCTGGCGACAACTTCAGCCGGCGGCGCGACTGGAGCGGCGCGACGTTCCAGAGCGGCCCGCGCCGCACCAGCAGCGAGTGCCAGAATACGGGGCACCGTCTCATTCTTCCATTGGCGGCGCGCGGGCGCAGTCCAGCTGGCGCCGGCCGCGATAAGAGGCTGCAGGCAATGGCGGCGAACCACGGCATCGACCAACTGCGCCGGCAACACAGTGGAGGAGCAGAGCAATGGAACACATCGAATTCGTTTCATCGCGGTGCGCCCTCCTGTTCGAACCGGTAATTAGGGGGCCGGGCGTCGCCTTTCACGCCTCTAGTCCCCGCTGCAGAGCAGCGCGTAATACATTCCCTGAATGAAGCTATTGATATGAAGTTGTGGGGATCTTCCCTTGATGGCGTTCCCCAGGAACGACCTGAGTGTCATTTCCGCCGGCATTGTCCTTGGGTCCCAACCGTCCAGGCGATGACGCGAACCGCAATGCAACGTGCCACACGTGCAGCTCCATGCTTCGATGACGGAATGGCTCGCGCGATTTTCCAGCCAGACCTCGTCGTCCGGGCCGAAGTTGAGCGTGGGGCCGCCCATGTTTTCGCCAACCGCCTCCGCCAACTGGATTTGGGCTTTGGAGCGATCCATGACGCGGAGGATCATGCGCTGGCCTTCGGGCACCTCGCCCCATTCGACGTCCCCTTTGTGCAGAATCGCGGAACCTGATTCGATTTGATAGGTCCTCCTGGAACCAGCCGGTATCCGGTCCCGATGCACTTCATGCTCGACGCGCCAATTGGCTTCGACGACAACCGTTTCCCGTTCATCGTCCCAATCGAAGGTGACGAAATCGCCGGGTGCGAAGGCAGGCCATGGGATGAATGGCTGAAGAAGCCTGTTCCTGATGTATCCGACGTGCCAGTTGGAAGCGTCCATGCGGAAATCTTCCTGCCAGCAGCGATCCAGATCGGGGATGAGCCCGGTCATCGCCTGGACGCCATCCTCACCGGGCGGGCCAATTGGGTTCCCTCTCAGAAAGCGGGCACACCCTCCAATGGGGCCCTGGTAGCTGCCGATGTTTCCACTCAACAACGTATAGAAAACTTCCATGGCCGGCGCCCGGTTCTGTTTCTCCCGAATGGCCTCCCGAATGTAAACCACCACCATGTGATCGACGATCTTCCTTAACTTTTGCGCATTGCTGTGAGGAACGTGCTTCCAGATTTCCTGAAATCCCGCGGCCAAATCGAGGAACTTCGTAAGCGCCACCTGCGCGTCCCACCCCCTTGACGGCGTGAGCAGGGCCAGGCTGAAAGCGAGAGCGGCAGAACAAGGGTCTTGAAGAAGATCGCCGCAGAGGGGAGGCGCCGCGACCGGCCACTCGGCCTTAGCAAGGTCGTCGAGCATTTCCAGGCGCTGGGGTCCAGACAGCACCGTCAGCCCAGCGCCGCGCAGAGCTCGAAAGATCGCGTCGAGACACTCCTCGTGAATCGGCACCTGACGGTTTCCTCCGGGGATTCGATCGAGAGAGGGAGTTGGCCCGAATTGCAGAGCAATTGTACCGGACTTCGACCGGCTCCGGAATGATTTGCGAGACATCGACGCTAAAGCCCCGAATTGCGGTTTTGATGCGAGAAGTTCACCGCCTCACATGCGAAGGATTTTCCACAGTTCGAGCCGCGGCCCGGACAAGGAAAGCGCCCTCGGACCGCCGCGCGCTCCCGGGCCCCCTAATCACGGTACGAGCGAAGGAAGGAAACGGCCTCGCTCTCCTGAGAGGTGTCCATGTCGCAATCCAAATGGTTGTTTGCCGTGGTTTTCATTCTCGTGCCGGCCCGGTTGTTTTGCGGTCAGAACCGGGCCTGGCATCTGCCCGTTCTGCCGGCGGGTTGTCCCAGCCCGGCGATCGCGGTGGAGTTGCTCGACTCCGGGCGCGCGATGGCGCGGAACGGAGCCTTCCCCCAGGCGCAACAGGAAGCCGCGCATCGGATTGAAGAAATCGCGCCCAACTGCACACTGGAGATTGTGGCCTCGTTCGATACTACCGCCGAAGTCCGCGGCGCAGCGGTTCTTGTGGATGACTCGAGCCGGCAGTTTCTGGCCGCAGTAGTGATGGAGATGACGCCGAGCCAGAGGGTGTCGAGCAACGAAGCCGCGGCGCGGCTGATCGGCAGTTTGAACGGCCAGCTCCACGCCGCTTACGGCGCGCTTGCCGACCGGCTGGTTGTGCGAGTGTATTCGGACTTCGATCGCGCCGGCCAGACCGGCAAGGCGAAAGCTTCGCCGGGCCGGCTATTGGCTCAGCAGATGCACGCGCGCTACGCCGGGCCGGCGGAACTGGAGAGCGCGACTGTTCCCGCGCCGCCTTTGCCGGCAGCGCCGGCGACGCCTCCGGTGGCCGAGGCGAAACTGCGCTCTCCCTGGCCCTGGGCCGCCGCCGTCGCCGGGGCGCTTTTGCTCGCCGGTCTTTGCTTAGTCTGCAGGGTTCGTCTGCAGCGGCGGGACGCTGCGCCCCGCGGTGGCGATCTGGTCGCGCTGGTGGTGAACGAAACCGTAGACGGTCACCTCGAGTCACCGGCGGTCACTCGCAGCGACCGGAGGATCGAGGTCGCGGCCGGGGTTCCGGTGGTCTTCTCCACGGAGCCTGTTTCCGCCACGTTCATTGCCGCCGAGGTCGAGGGCGGCCCCAACGGAGAGCTGTTCCGGATCGTGCCCATGAGAGACGGAACCCTGCGCATTCTCAGCCCGCACCCCGAGCTGACGGCGGACGGCGAAGCCGTAAGGGGCGAACACCGCATGCGGCTCAATGCCGCCGGCACGCTGCGGCTCCGCCTGGAAGAGCGCGAGTACATGGTGCGTGCGATCTTTGGCCGCCAGGCCGCGGCCGCCCGCGAGGATCTGTTTGACGCCGAGGCCCTACATCTCTGAGAGAAGGAGACAATCATGCGCAGGACTCTGGTCGTATCGATTGGCACCATCGCCAGCGCAGCCGCCCAGCGCGTGCGCCAGCGCCGGCAAGACGAACTCAAGACGCTCCGCCGCAAACTGACGCGCGCCCCGGAGCCGGAACAGAGCGCGCTCCGGTTGCGCAGCCAGCAACTCCTCCAAGCCATGCGCATTCAGGCCTTCGACCTCGATGGCACGCAGGCCTACAGATTGCCCGCGCCGCTCGAGTCCGAAGAAGCGCAGTGGGGCCCGGGGGAGTTTGTGAAGATCAGCCTCAGTCCGCAGGAGGTGCTGCCGCGTCTTGAAGCTGGCCAGTTGGCCGGGATTCGGCAGGTGAACTCCCAGGCGCTGCGCGGGCTGCAAAACGAAAATGCGTCTGGCGGAGCGCGGCCGACATCTGATCTCGCTTTTCAGGTGGCGGAGGACCGCGTACGCACGGTTCTGCGCGGGGCGCTGATCACGCTTCTTGAGAGCCAGCCCTCGCTCCCGTCGATCCAGAATCACGGTATCCGCGTTTTTCTGGTGGCGGGCCTCTTTGGAGGCACGGGCAGCGGAGCGTACCAACGCATGAAACATTGGCTTCTCGAACAGGGGCAGGAACTGGGGGTCCATCTCGACGTATACCCGGTTCTGATGCTGCCGGGGGCCCGCGCATCGAAGGATCCCGAGAATTCATACGCCAACACCTTCGCAGTCCTCAAAGAGCTGTCCGCCGATTCCACCGGCTCACTGTGGCAGGCGACGGATGAGGACCAGAGGACGGCCTCGGCGCGCGCCAACTTTCGCGCGCCCTTCCTGGTGAGCGACTCGAACAATGCGCCGGACGCCCCGCGGGTGGTTTCCGAGGAGGCCTTCGCGGCGCTGGCCGGCGACATGATCTTCGAATTGACGGCCACACCGCTGGGCTCACACCTCGACGCGCAGGCCGGAGACTTCAGTGTGGCCGGCGAGACCACGAGCTCCCTCGGGGAGCCGTGCCAGGCGCGCAGCATCGGCCTGTCCAGTGTGTTTCTCGACGTTGAGCGGCAGAGTCTGTGGTCCTGGTCTGAACTGGCGCTGAAGTATGTGGAGCAGTCCACGACGGCGGCCGGGGAGGCGGCCATCCGGCAGGCGGTGCGGACGTTTCTCGAAGGCAACCATTTGGTCGTCGGCGACGGCAGCGACGCTCTCTCCAATCGCCTGCTGCGTCTTTGCAACGACACTGAAAAGCTCAGCTTCGACCGCGTGCATACGCTATTCGGGCTGGCTACGGAAGGCTTGCGCGAGACGCAATTGTTGACCGAAGGCCGAAACCGGCTGAACCTCTCGATCCAGCAGGCCGGCGAATTCGGGCCGGCACTCCGGCGTCACGCCAGCGCGGTCGCGGAGGAGCTGGACGAGCTGGTGCGGAGCGAGATGCGGCGACTGCTGACCAACCGGCGTTTCGGAGCCGGATCGGCGTCGAAATGGCTCGCCGTCGCCGGAGGCGTGACCGATGCCATGCTGGCGAGCGCGGCTGCGCAGCTCAGCGAACTCGAGGCGGAGGTCAAGGATCTCGATGAGAGGATCGCGGCTGTCGAGGCCGAGGCTCTGGAGCGGCTGAATGGCCGGGGCCTGTGGTTTCGTGCTCTGCACTCAGGCGCGCTGGCGCAGAGCGCGGCCGAGTATCGGTCCGATCTGGAGGCGTGGGCTACGCAACGCATCCGCGCCGAAGCGGCTGCCTGCGCAATCCAGGTGGTGCGCGGGCTGCGCGCGACCATTCAGCGCGAAATTCAGGAGACGGTTCAGCCGATTCTTTCCTCGCTGTCTGCTCTTACGGAAACACTTCGCGAGAACCAGCGCCGCGCTGCCAACCACGCCATCGGCTACGGCTGCCCCAACGGTCTGGCACTTTTGCGCTGCGAAGGAGACCTTGAAGAGCTGCATGAGCGCTGCTTTCCGGCGGCGGACGAGCAACGGATCGCCGACGAGATCGACACTGCTCTGGCGCGGCTTGAGGATCCTGCAGCGACGCTCAGCGAAGCGGGAACGGCTGCCGCGTTCTTCAACGCGGCTGCCGGGGAGACTCTGGCCGGGGCGCGTCTCGGCGACCTGCATGTGGCCGATGAGCTGATGCATCGCTACCCCGGCGAAGAGCAGCTCGGCGCGGTGCTTGCCGAGCGCGATCTGGAAGCCTATGAGCGGCTGCCTCTGGCCGCAACTTCTGACCACTCCAATGGGGTCACCGTGATTCGCCTGGCCGGGCTCGGCGGCAGCCGCATGCAGCCGATCCGTCCGGTCCTCGATAAGTACCAGACGGATCGCGGCGTGCGCTATCTGCCCGTGGACACCGGCGATCGCCAACGCATGGTCTTCCTCCAGGTGCGCGCGGTGTTCCCTTTCTCCGATTGGAGAAGCTTCGGGATCGCGCGCAGAAGCTACGACGCGGCGCACCAGTCATCGGCGACTGAGATCCATCATGTGATTCCCGGCCATCGCTTTCTGCCCATTCCCGGAACGCGGCTGGCGGCCGTTGACCTGGCCGGCTTGCTGCTGCGCGCCTGGACGCTCGGGCGGCTCGAGGTGTCGCCGGGGCGAGGCTGGTTGGTGCTCCCGGCCTCCGTGACAGATCCGCCGGTTCCGGTTGGGCCTGGTCCATCCCTCACCCCGCAGGCTGGCTATCGGCTCGCAGTCGATCTGGTTTCCTCTACCAGTTGCTTTGTCAGCCGTCGCGGCCCGTCCGCGCTGCACCTGTGTCTGGACCAGTTTGAAAAGCAGCTCGGGCAAGGGACCGGCGTCTGCGGGCTCAATCAACTGCCTCCGGCAATGCTTGCGGAAGGCGTGAAAAACCTGCACCAGGAGGCCGAATGGTGGGCCCACAACACCCTCGGCGCCGTCGAGGGCTGGAACGATGGGAGGGCGGCGCAATGAAAGAGCGCCGGACTGCTTATGCAGGAGCTGGGGATCGTTGTTGCGCTGGTGACGGCTGTGTTCGCAATTCTCCGATGGGCCGGCACGCGGCGAAGGAGGGCGCGGAGGCGTCGCTCCGTCCGCTTGCCGCAGCCGCGCAGGGGCGATGGAAGTTTCAACGCTCCGGCCTGGCGCGCGGCCCGCGCGGCAGGGGGGAACTTTCACCGGCCCGCCGAGATTGAGTTGACCAAAACGGAGATTCTTCCTCCACCGCGGGAGATCGAAGGCCGCTATGGAGAGTGAGGCGCAAGAGAGGGGGCAGAATGGATATCGCCTGGCACAATCGCGATCTGCGGCTGTTGAGTTCGCCGGAAGAGATGGCGCGCGGCCGTTTCGGAATGGCTCCGGGATGGACCGGAGTCGACTGGAAACCCACTGCGCACGGCGGAAACCACATTTACATCCGCGGCTACGTTCTGCCGCCGAACTGTTCCCGGCGCCGGAGCGATGTGAAAATCGAAGCCCCGCCCAATCTGTATGAGCCGGCCGGAACGGGAAACTCCTACATCTACTACAGAAGTATCTGGCTTGGCTCCGGCATCGAAATCTGGGATCCGCGGAGCCGCGGTTGGGCCAGGGTTCCGCGACTTTTCGAAGAGGCTGGTCCGGACGGTTTTGCCTACTTGTGCATCCATCCGATGCACGTCACCAGCACAGACTCAACCATCTTTCATTTTCTCAGGACCCTGGACCTTCACCTGCTCAATCCAGGGTTCAAGGCACAACCCGGCGAGGCGGCCTGAGGCCGAGCCCACTACTCAGAAGGGAGGAACTTATGGGACTGCCTAAGATCAACAATCAAACGGTGGTGACCCCGGCGGACCGGATGAGCGTTGCCGAGCTGAAAAGCCTGGGCGAGATCTCCGAACTCGAGCGGCTCTATGACCTGCAATCGGGCCGGGTCCTCGACGATGCCGAGGTGGTGGATACGCGGGACGCCGAATACGGATCGACCACCGACTGGGAGCGTGGCTGAACGGGCTCCTGTGCAGCAACAGATCAACCGGTCGCGCCGGCCGGGGCCGTCTTTCCGACGGCGTCGGTCTGCGCCTCCGCCTTCCTGGCTCCTAACCATGATTTGTGCCCGGGGTGCGATATGGAATACACGGTTGCGACTTCTGCCTCAATCTGGAAGCAACTCACGGGGCACCTCCTCGGCAGCGGCGAAGAACGGATGGCATTCGGCTACGGCTCCGTGGCCGGCGACCGGGAAAAGGCACGCATTGCGCTCCGCGAACTCGCCGTACCCGCCGATTCCGAGTATGCGGAACGCGGACCATCCCGCGTGATTCTCAGTGCCGCGGCAGCCGTCCCGTATCTGATGCGCGCCAAAGGCAGTGGCGCTTTTCTCGACGCTCATTCGCATCCCAGGGGGTGTGGCGTATCTCCATCGCAGACCGATCAGCAGGCTGCCAGCCGCCAGCTTCGCTCGCTGCATGGTCCTGCCCCGGATGCACTTTTGGTGCGCACCATCCATTCGCCGGATGGAGACATCTGGGCGTGCGTACACACCGCCTCGGGCCGCGTTGTGCCGGTAAGCAGAATTCTGGTGCATGGCAAGGACGGGCTCAGCGTCCTGACGCCGGTGAACAAAGCCCAGCAAACCGCGGCGCCTCTCAAGGTGGACAGGCGAACCGCTGCCTGCCTTGGAGAAGCGCGGCTTCAGGTCCTGCGCGCTCTTTCGGTCGGGATCGTAGGCATTGGTGGCGTGGGATCGATGGTGGCGCGCCTGCTGGGCGGATTGGCCGGCAAACTTGTGCTCGTCGATGGCGACCGGCTGGAAGCGCATAACGCTCCAAGGGTTTGGTTCGCCGGCGCCCGCAGCCAGGGGCTGAAGGTCGAGCGGGCAAGGCGGGCTCTGCGGCGGGACTTTCCCCATCTGCAGGTAAAGGCGATGAACGAGTTTTTCCCGTCTCAGGCGTCGGTTCAGGAGTTGGCCGCTGTGGATTTGTTGTTTGTCTGCCCCGACCATAACGCCGTCCGCTACTCCGCTTCGCGCTTTGCCGCCGAGCATCTCATTCCGCTTATCGAGGTCGGATGCGGGGGCAGAGCAGGAGGGGGTGCGATCACGGCACTCGGCCATCACATAAGGCTCCAGCTTCCGCGGCCGGAGGCCCTGCCTTTGCTGCAATGGCCTTGACCTCTCCAAACTCGAAGACCCCGAGACAACCCGATGGAAGAAAAGGGTGCGCTATGTCGAGGGAGATGGCGAACTGGAAGGAGAGCTGGCGCCGCTGACGACCCGCGCAGCCGCAGATGCTGTGGATGTCTTCCTGCGCTATTGCGCCGGATTCCCAGGAAGGCCCCCTCGTCACTTGTATTTCGACGCATTGAACATGAAGACCGTCGATCTGACAGGGAGCTACACAGCGCGACGATGGTGCCCCAGATGTGGAGACGATCGCGGACGGGCTCCCTTGATGTCAGGGGCCTGCGAGCCCGCGATGCTTTCAGCCGAAGACCGGGGCCCGGAATAGCCGCCGCGCGCGAAATAAAAAACGCAGATGTCATTTGTAATAAATAAGTTAAGCCACAAAACTGCACAAAACTGCGCACGCTTCTGTCCGGGGGAGGGGGGTATTTTTTTCCGATCAGCAGCGAAGTTGGCAAATGTTACTGGGTGGGGACCCTTGCGAGCGGAGATTTCCCTGGTCTTATCAAGCCGAATTGTGGCGGCGACCATGGAACGGATTTCCTTCCTCTGAAATGCGGATGCCCGCCGGTGGGCGGGCACATTTCGACTCATGGTTAGACTCTAGCTCGGATGCGAAGCTGTGGATGTGACGGGGAATACAGGAGTGCCGCGGAGCTGGCGGGGCTGGAGGGGGCAAGGAAGCCTGCGAGGTTACCTTTGGAGGGGAGGGGGTCGTCTCAAAATGGCGTTTGGCCGGGATCCGGTACCGGGATGCGGGACAGCGGCGGCGTTGTTGGTGAGCGGCCTCGAAGTGGTTACCTTTGGGCAGGGGGGGTGGCTTGGGAGCACCGACCACCCCGGTCCCCCAAATGCGAGGGACCGGGGCGCCGTCAAGGCGTAAGGGTTATGGGGACCGGGGCCACTCGCCCGATTCAACTTGGCCGCGAGTGGAGGTTGCTCGGAAGGTCGGTGCGCATCGCCTTTCTTCTCATTGGGCTATTGAACATCCAGAGTTACCGGAATGTTGTGTGTTACCTTTCCACTGGTCGCAGTCACTACTACCGAGTAGTCGTGCTCGACCAGACTGACGCTGCTTCCGCAGCCAGTGACCAAAGCTCCCGCTAGGGTGCAGCCGAGAAGCAGAAGCAAGGTAGCTAACCTGCTGAGTCGGCGTCCCTGCCGGCGCAGCCGGCTCAAGCCAAGCAACGGAATCAGGACGAGAGCCCAAGCCAAAGGAGACCGCTTGGTTCCAGTGTCTGCGGGGGCCAGGCTCGCCGAACCGCTAGTTTTAATGGTGACAGTCACCGTGGTGCTACCACCGTTGGCCGCAATCGTTGAGGGGCTGAATGTGACCGTCGCACTAGACGGCGCACCAATGGCTGCGAAACTGACCGGACCTGGATAGCTTCCAAAGAGCGGTTTTACGGCCACTTGATAAGTGGCTGCACTCCCTTGATTTACGGTTGCGCTAGCCGCGCCGGAGATGGCGAGACTAAAGTCCAGCGAAGCCTCGACCACAGATGTCGATGAGACGCTAGTGATGAAGTTGTCGTCACCGCTATATACAGCGTCGATGCTATCGGTTGATCCGGCAGTCAGGGATGTGGTGCTTATTTCTGCTTTTCCCGAGGCTAACGTGCCGGTACCCAACAGGGTAGTGCCCTCGTAGAAGGACACGGATCCGGTTGGAGTTCCAGTGGTGGCCGAGGTTACCTTAGCGGTCAGCGTAACGCTCTGTCCCGGATTTACAGAGGAGCTACTTGGGGTCACCGATGTTTTCGTATCCGCCTGAGTAATCGAAAGCGCTCCTTCTTGCGCTGTGGGGGCATAATCCGCCAGATTAGTGCCCTTCACGCTGGGATCGATTGGGTAGGTTCCGACCTTCGAGGTGGTTGTGGCGGAAGTTGCAAAGCTCTCAGTAAACGTATCGCCGTTTACTTCACCAGACACCTTCCCGGTGAATGCCGGGTTAGCATCTCCATAAACGCGGGTGACATCGTTAGCCACAAGTTCCAAGGGTGCTGCTGTGACCGTAAGGCTGCCGCTATTATTGAACTGGAACGTGTAGTTGGTTGCCGACAGCGTCCCCTGGGTGCAGGTGATGGGGTAGTTTCCAACCGCACTCCCCGGCGCGGCCGTCGTGGTGCAGGCGGCTTTGCCGCTCACCACCGCGATGGTATCCCCGTTCACAAATCCAGTGACGGCATAGGTCAGCGCCGGATTAGCCGCCCCGTAGGTCCGCGACTGACTGTTCGCCGACACTGTCAGCACTCTGGTGCCGGAATTCACCGTAACCGTGACCGAACCGGCAACGGTGTTGTAGCTGGTGGTATCGGTGGGCGTGAAGGTCACGCCCTCCGCATCCGCGCCCACAGGAGGAGCAATCGTCGGCGTGGTCCAGTCGAACGTGCCGGCAACGGATGCCGTGCCGCCCGTCAGCACCGACGAGGCCAGAGTTTGACCGATATAGATGATGCCGGCTGTTGGCCAAGCCGTCACCTTCGGTGTGGTCTTGTTGCCTGCGCTAACCGTGACCGTAACACTACCGGTGACCGTGTTGTAGTCAGTGGTATCAGTGGGCGTGAAGGTGACGCTCTCCACATCCGCGCCCACAATGGGAGCTGTTGTTGGGGTGGTCCATGCGAAGGTGCCGGCAACTGAAGCCGTGCCGCCGGTCAGCGTCGATGCGGCCAGAGTCTGGCCGAAGGTAATGGCGCTGGCTGTCGGCCACGCCGTAATCGTCGGTGTGGTCTTGTTATTCACCGTAACCGTGACCGTACCGATCACCGTGTTGTAGTCGGTGGCATCGGTGGGCGTGAAGGTGACGCTCTCCACATCCGCACCCGCAGCGGGAGCGATCGTCGGCGTAGTCCAGGCGAAAGTGCCGGGAACCGGATTGCCGTTATAAGTAGCGGTGCCGCCGGTCAATGTTGACGCGGCCAGGGTCTTGCCGGGGGCGATGGCGCTGGCTGTGGGCCAGGCCGTGACCGTCGGTGTCACCTTGGTGACCGTAACCGTGACGGTACCGGCAACGGTGTTGTAGTCGGTTGTATCGGTGGGGGTGAAGGTGACGCCCTCCGGATCCGCACCCGCAGTGGGAGCTGTTGTCGGGTCAGTCCAGGCGAACGTGCCGGCAACGGAACCCTTGCCGCCCGTCAGCACCGACGAGGCCAACGTCTGGCCGTAGACGATAGAGCTGGCTGTCGGCAAGGTCGTGATTGTCGGCGTCTTCAGGTTGCCTACGTTCACCGTGACATTAGCAGTTGCGGTGTTGTAGTCGATGGTATCTGTGGGCGTAAAGGTCACGCTCTCTGGATCCGCACCCGCTATGGGAATAGTCCCCGGCGCGGTCCAGGCGAAGGTGCCGGGAACGGGAGTTGCGCCCGCGGAGGCAGTACCGCCCGTCAGCACCGACGCGGACAGTGCCTGGCCGACAGAAAGGGCGGCGGCCGTCGGCAAGACCGTTACCGTCGGCGTGGCCTTATTCACCGTAACCGTGACTGTGCCGGCAACCGTGTCGTAAAGGGTCGTATTGGAGGGCGTGAAGGTGATGCTCTCCGGATCCGCACCGGCACCAGGAGCTATGGTTGTCGTGGTCCAGGCGAATGTGCCGGCAACGGAAGCAGAGCCGCCGGTCAGCGCCGACGAGGTCAGAGTCTGGCCGTAGGTAATGGCGCCTGCTGTCGGCAAGGTCGTAATCGTCGGCGTCGTCTTGTTGTTCACCGTAACCGAAACAGTACCGGCAACCGTGTTGTAGTCAGTCGCATCGGTGGGCGTAAAGGTCACGCTTTCCGAAGTGGTCCCCAGAGCGGGAGCGGTCGTCGGCGTGGTCCAGGCGAATGTGCCGGGAACGGAAGCCGTGCCACCGGCCAGCCCGGACGAGGCCAGAGTCTGGCCGACGGAGATGGCGGCGGCTGTCGGCCAGACCGTCACCGTCGGGGTCGCTTTATTCACCGTAACCGTGATGGTACCGGTCGCGGTGTTGTAGTCGGTGGTATCGGAGGGCGTAAAGGTTACGCTCTCGGGATCCGCACCCGTGGGCGGAGTTGTTGCCGGCGTGGTCCAGGTAAACGCGCCGGCAACGGATCCCGAGCCGCCCGTCAGCACAGAAGCGGCGAGCGACTGGCCGTAGACAATGGCGCTGGCTGCCGGCAAGGTCGTAATTGTTGGCGTCGCTTTGCTGTTCACCGTAACTGTGACCGTAGTGGTCGCCGTGTTGTAGTCGGTGGTATCGGTAGGCGTGAAGATTACGCTCTCCGGATCCGCACCCAGAGGCGGAGCTGTGGTCGGCGTGGCCCAGGCAAACGTGCCGGGAACGGAAGCGGTGCCGCCCGTCAGTGTCGACGCGGCCAGGGTCTGGCCGACAGAAAGAATGCTGGCTACCGGCAAGACCGATACCGTCGGCGTGGCCCTGTTCACCGTGACCGTGACCGTACCGGACGCCGTGTTGTAGTCGGTTGTATCGGTGGGCGTAAAGGTTATGCTCTCCGGATCCGCACCCGCACCGGGAACTGTCGCCGGGTTGGTCCAGGCGAACGCGCCAGGAACAGAAGCCACGCCGAGCGTCAGCGTGGACGCAGACAGAGCCTGGCCGTAGGTGAGGCCGCTGGCTGTCGGCAAGGTCGTAATCGTCGGTGTCTTCTTGTTATTCACCGTAACGGTGACCGTAAAGGTCACAAAGTTGTAGTCGGCGGCATCGGTGGGAGTAAATGTCACGCCCTCCGGATCCGCACCCGCAGGGGGAATTGTCCCCGGCGTGGTCCAGGCGAACGTGCCGGGAACGGAAGCCACGCCGCCCGCCAGCGCCGACGCGACCAGGGTCTGGCCTGAGGAGATGGCGCTGGCTGTCGGCGGGGTCGTAATTGTCGGTGTCGCCTTGCTCACCGTGAGCGTGACGAGACCGGTCACCGAGTTGTAGTCGGTGGTATCGGAGGGCGTGAAGGTCACACTCTCCGAAGGCGTACCCGCACCTGGAACTGTGGCGGGGCTGGACCAGGCGAACGTGCCGGGAACGGAAGCCACGCCGGGCGTCAGCACCGACGCGGCCAGAGTCTGGCCGTAGATGATGGGGCTGGCCGTCGGCAAGGTCGTAATCGTCGGCGTGGTCTTGCTGTTCACCGTAACCGTGACCGAAACGGTGGTGGTGGTGTAGTCGGTGGTATCGGTAGGCGTGAAGGTCACGCTCTCTGGATCCGCACCCAGAGGAGGAGCGGTCGTAGGCGTGGTCCAGGCGAATGCGCCGGGAACGGAAGCCGTGCCGCCGGCCAGCGTGGACGCGGCCAGAGTCTGGCCGACGGAGAGGAAGCTGGCGGTGGGCGGGACCGTTACCGTCGGTGTGGCCTGGTTCACCTTAACCGTGATGGTATTGGCCACTGTGTTGTAGTCGGTGGTATCGGTAGGCGTAAAGGTCACGCTCTCTGAAGGCGTGCCCGCGCCAGGAGCTGTGGTCGGGCTGGTCCAGGCGAACGTGCCGGCAACGGAAGCCGTGCCGGGGCTCAGATTCGACGAGGCCAGAGTCTGGCCGTAGGTAATGGCGGTGGCCGTCGGCCAGGCCGTCACCGTCGGTGTGGTCTTGTTGTTCACCGTGACCGGGATAGTAAAGATGACCACGTTGTAGTCGATCGCGTCGGTGGGCGTGAAGGTTACGCTCTCTGAAGGCGTGCCCGCGCCCGGAATCGTCGTCGGCGTGGTCCAGGTGAACACGCCGGGGACCGCAGTGCTGTTATAGGTGGCCACGCCGGGCGTCAGCGTCGACGCGCTCAATGCCTGGCCCACGGAGATGGCGCTGGCTGTCGGCAGTGTCGTAATCGTCGGCGTCGCCTTGGTCACCGTAACCGTGACCAAACCGGTCACCGTGTTGTAGTCGGTGGTATCGGTGGGCGTGAAGGTGACGCTTTCCTGATCCGAAGGCACAATGGGAACTGTGGTCAGGTTGGTCCAGGCGAACGTGCCAGGAACGGAACCCACGCCACCCGTTAGCGTCGATTGGGCCAGCGTCTGGCCGTAGATGAGGGGGCTGGCCGTCGGCAAGGTCGTAATCGTCGGCGCGATCTTGGCGTTCACCGTAATCGAGACCGTAGTGGTCGCCGTGGTGTAGTTGCTCGTGTCGGTGGGCGTAAATGTCACGCCGAACGAAGCCGTACCCACTCCGGGAGCAGTCGTCGGCGTGGTCCAGGCGAACGTGCCGGGAACGGCAACGGCGCTGTTGGGATTTGTAGCCGTGCCGCCCGTCAGCGTGGACGCGGCAAGGGTCTGGCCTACGGTAATGGCGCTCGCCGTCGGTAGTGGGGTTCCAATCGTCGGGGTCGCTTGTTTCACCGTAACCGTGGCACTGCCGGCCGCCGTGTTGTAGTCGGTCGTATCGGTGGGTGTAAAGGTTATGCTCTCGGGATCCGCACCTGCGGGGGGAACGGTGGCTGGAGTGGTCCACGTGAACGTGCCGGCAACCGAAGCGTTCACGCCAACGACAGCCGTGACGGGATTGAGCGCCGACGCCGACAGAGCCTGGCCGTAGGAAATGGTGGCGGCCGCGGGCGGGGTCTCTATCGTCGGGGTCTGCTTGTTGTTGACCGTAAGCGAGACAGTGCCGGTCACCGTGTTGTAGTCGGTCGTATCGTTAGGCGTGAAGGTCACGCTGTAAGAAGCCGTACCCACTGGGGGAGCAGTCGTCGGGTTGGTCCAGGCGAAGATGCCGAGAACGGGATTGCCGTTAAAGGTAACCGTGCCCCCGCTGAGCCCCGACGCGGAAAGCGCCTGCCCAACAGAAATTTGGGCGGCTGTCGGCTCGGTTGCAATCGTCGGATCGGCCTTGAGCACCGTAACGGGGACCATGGCGGTCGGCATGTTGCTGTAGTTACTGGAGCTGGCCGTGAAGGTCACCTGGTAAGAAGTCGTGCCCCCGCCGGGAGCGGTTCCTGGCGTGGTCCAGGCGAACGTGCCGGGAACGGCAGTGGTGCCAAACATGGCCGTGCCGCCCGTGAGCACCGACGAGGCCAGAGTCTGCCCGAAGGTGATGTTGCTGGCTGTTGGCGGCGTCGTTATGGTCAGCGATGCCGCCGCCGTCACCTGCAGGATGCCGGGCACGAATGTGAAGGTGTAGTTGGATGCCGTCAGCGGGGTACTACCCGTGACGCACGTAATTGGATAGCCGCCCACCGGGCTGGTCGCGGTTGCCGTTGTCGTGCAAGTGGCCGTGCCAGTCCACACCGGGTTGCTGGTGGCGTCACAACTATCCCCGTTCACACATCCAGTGATCGTATAGGTCAAAGTGGGAACAGTGCCCCCGAAGGTCATGGTCTGGGGGTCCGCAGTGACGGTTAGCGTTGCCTGCAATACGGCCAGCGTCACTGAGCCTGCCTGCGGCGAGTAAGTCGCTGTATCCGTGGGGGTGAAAGTCACACCCAGGTTCACCGAGCCCGCGGCGGGCACAACACCCGCCACCGGGGAATAGACGTAGGTGCCGGAAATGTCAGCGTTGGTATTCGGATCCTGCGCCTGGGCATCCAACTGCGTCGTGCTCAGCGCGGTTCCATAGACGATGGGGTCGGGAGTGGCCCAGACGATGTTGGGATCATTGATATTTACCGTCACCGTCAGCACAACGGTGGAGCTGCTGCCCGAAAACTCGTTGTCGCTGCTGGAATAAACAGCGCCGATGGCCCACGTTCCCGCAGCCAGAGCGGGGTTCACCAATTGAGCGATATAGGGCGATGTGGCCGATACAGGTTGGGCGGTGCCAACCAATGTGCCATTCGAAGAATTGCAGGTCGTGGCAGTGCTGACGCATTCATAGAACGACACGGTGCCGCCGGGACCGGAAGCGCTGGCATCGATCGCCGGAGACGGCGTCACCGTCGCCGTGAAAGTTATGGCTCCGCCTACGTTGATGGTGGTTCCCGGGAGGATGGTCAGGCTCACTCCCGTGGCGTCTGCCGACACGTTCTGGGTCAGCGTGTTGGACGTGTCGCTGGGCACGCCGCTGGCATAGTTCGCGTCGCCGCTGTAAATTGCATAGACGGTGTTGGCACCCTCCGGAAGCGTCGCAATCTGATAGAACAGGGACGAGGCGCACGAAGCGGGCAGTGTCACCGGCGATCCCGATGCCGCACCATTCACATAGAACTGCACCGTTCCCGTGGGGCAGGGGGCCGGCGCCGCACCATTGTTCACATTCAGATCGAAAGACACTGCGGTGCCATACACAGACGGATTCGAGCTGCCTCCGTCAAGACTCAGGATCATCTGGGGAGAGACCGGGCCGATGGTCTCCATCGCGGTTGTCGAGCCGGAATAGTTGGGATCCGTGATGGCGGCTGCGACCGTGTAGGTGCCCGGATTGGTCGGCGGCGTCGAGCTCTGGGAATAGACCGTTGGGGCGATGCCGGTGTAGGTCTCAGTGAAAGTCAGTCCCGCCGGCGTTGTCGTTACCGCTACCGGAAGTTGCGCGCCCGTATAGGCAAAGGTCAGAGTGGGACCCAGCGTGATGGTGGCCGGCAGCGCCGTGATCTGGAAGGTCGACAGGCTGCTGCTGCTCCCACTCACATTGCTGTTGCCCAGGAACGTGGCAACGGCCGATGCCGTGCCTACGTAGGTGTTGTTCACGTACTGAGGCGTCACTGAATATGTTACGACCGGGATCGAGCCCGTCACCGTCGCCGTCCCCGTGCACGGAGTCTGCGCCGCGCCGTTATAAACAACACTCACCGGGCAGACCAGCGCTGTGGTCGAGGATGCCTGGTCGATCTCCCACGTACCATTGACGGGGGTGACCGTGTAGTTCGCTGCCACATCGGTGCCGTAGTTCATGACTGGCGTGACTGTGCCCGAGCCTACGGTGGCTCCAACCGTGCCTGGATTGTCCGTGCAGGTCAGGGGTCCGGTGTAAGCGCCCGACACCTGGCAGGCCGGAACGGTAATGTCATTTGACCCCTGATAAGTGCTGGAGATAGTGCCCGCAACCGCTGTTACCGCCGCGGGGCTGATCGTCAGTCCCCCTGTCCCGTTGCCCGTGTAGTTGGGGTCGCCAGTAATGGTGCCCACCACCGTGTAGGTTCCCGCTGCCGACGGCACCGCCGTGAGGCCGTTATAGGTGAAGGTTACCTCGCTCTGAAGACTGGACGGGGTGGTCGTAGCGCTGCACGGGTTCGTCGGCGGCGTGCCGTTATATGTAAAAGTCGAGCAGGTCACCACCACGGTCCCGGTGCCGCTAGCTGCAACAACCACGACGGGGGCAGATGTTGCACTCGCGTAGTTCTGGTCAGCGGCTTGGGTCACCGTGATCGAGCAGCTGCCCGAGCTGGCAGTCATCAGTCACCTCGGTGCCTGAAACCGTGCAAATGCCGCCAGTGACGGCAAAGGTCACCGCACCGGTTCCGGAACCACCGTTGTAGCCTACGGTAAACGTCTCGCCGTCGCCTGCCGATCCCGGGGCGCCCGTAACCGTCAGCGTTTGCTGCGTGGCCTTGGTGGCAGTCACGGTGTTGGTAAGCGTGTTAGCGGGATAATAGGTGGGGGTGGTGGTGCCAACTTTCCTCTCCGCGATGCTGAGGGTCACATAGCAGGGGCCTGTGCCGCTGGTCATCGTCACGGTGGTCCCACGGAGACTGCAGGCGCCGGTGACACTGTAGCCGATCGTGCCGGTATCGCCGGCCGTGGTGGTATGCCCCGCAATGGGGAACGAGCCCCCGTAGACCTCTGAAGCCGGGGGCGCAGTGGTCCACGCCAGCACCGGGAGGGGGGTGGTACTCACGGTTATGGTCTGGGCCGGACTGCCGGTGGCGGTGGCATAAGTTACGCCGCTGATCGTAACCGCTGCCGACGTTGCCCCAACGGTGTACGTGGTGCCTGCCGTTGCGCTTGACGCAGCAGTACCGCCGCACGATGCTACGCCGCTGGCGTTTGTTGTTGCGGTGCACCCGGCCGAGCCCGTCCCGGAGATCGTGAAAGTGACGTTGCCCCGTTAGGGGGCTCCGGTCGCCGTAATCGGTGAGCGTAGCGGTAAGCGTCTCCGCGGTAGCCGTACTCAAGGCAATGACAGGTGCACTCGGTGGACCAAGTAAAAGCGTGGCTCCGGTGGACGTGAAGTTCACGACAGCTGTGTCGATCGTGATGGAATCGGTCGTGTCTGTTGCTGTGTAAGTAACCGACTCGACGGTCGTGTCAGTCACCGTAAAGGTGACAACGCCGTTTCCATCCGTGACGCCGTTGGCAGTAGTTCCGCAGGTTGTCTCATAACAGATGACCGAAGCGCCGGTGCCCGTCAGCGTTATCGTCTTGCCCACCACAGGGTTGCCGAGCGAATCTTGCAGCGTGACCGTAATGGTCGACGTCGACACGCCGTCCGCCGGGACGGTGGCCGGACTGGCAACCACACTGGATTGGCCTCCGTTGCCCACGCTGACCGACGTCACAGTAAAGCAGGCGTCGGTAGCGCCCGAGGACGCGATACCGGGCGAAGATGCGACCAGACAATACTCGCCGTACTGACCACTGTTCCCGGTGACAGAGCAGCCTGAGAACGTGGCTACGCCCGCAGTCGCACTCAATGGATTGGCGTTGCAGGTGAGCGTGCCGGCGGCGCAGCCAAAACCGTTGCAGGAGAGTGTCAGAGTGATCGACGCCGAGCTGCTCACCAATGTGCCGCTCGAGCTTAGAACTTCAACAGCCGGCTGCTGCGAAAACACCACGCCCGATGAGCCACCGCCTGGGATTGCCGTAAACGCAAGCTTCGGCCCGTAAATGGTTTCGGTTTGATTTGCGGCTGCCGCGAAAAAGTAGCATGCGAACGGGTTGTTACTGGAGCACGCCGTAAGCTCTGGGGAGCCCGCCGTGCTGTTCGTGTAGTAAAGGGTGATCGTCGCAGCACCCGCTATTTGAGTGATCGCGGTGCCCGTGCAACCCGCGGTCGCGTAAAACGCGCCCGTGGTCGTGCTGTCGGTAAGGTAGATGGTTCCGTAAGTCCCGTCATTACTTCCCACGGTCAACGTTAATGTGCCGCAGGCCCCGGCTGTTAGATTGAGGGGAGCGTTGGAGAAATCGATTGCGGTAGCATCATCGCCGAATATCACCTGGGCCTGGTAGCCGGAGCTCTTGCCCACGGCCGTCAGATGGTACCTGGCGCCGATGTCCCCTTGGTCCGGCGAATATCCGTCATAACTGAAATTGCCGTTGGCGTCGGCAGCAACGGTGGCCTCGGGAAGATCATCAGTAGTCTGGTTCACCCACTCGTGTATATGAAGGTCAACCGACTCATAAGGCTTGAACCCGGTGCCGCTCATCTGTACCTTGGTTCCGGGTGCATACTCGCGGTTCTCAGTGGAAACGGTGGGGAACCGATAGAGTTCGGCCGAGGTGGCGTTTTTGCCGGCGCCGCCGGCAGCCAGCAGCGAACCCATTCCGGCCGGAGCGCCAAAACCGCCATCCTGATTCTGAAGAGAATCGGGAGCCGCAAGAAAAGCTCCGAGCGTTTTGTGCGCCCATGGCTCCAGCAAATCCACTTTGGCGCCGCCGGTGCCTCCCATGGCCAGGATGCTGCCGTTTTTCGGCAGCAGCACCGCAAAGTGATGGCTGCGCGGAGTGCCGCCCTTCACCACCGTGAAAGCATTGGTCCACTGGCTGAAGATTTCAGCCGTTCCCAGATCTTTCTTCCCATCGTTGCCGCCAATGATTGCCACGCCGTCATACGTGGTGGTCGCCGTGGCGTACACGCGCGCAGAGGACATTTTGGGACCGGCTGCTATGGATCCGGTCATGGTGCTGTTGCTATAGGTAAAAATCTCAGTCGAAATCAGCGCTGCGCCGTTAATGTCGGTGCCGCCCGCAATCAGAACACGGCCATCCGGCGTACCTGCGGCCACGGCGTTCGTGCGCGGCGTAAGCAGCGAGCCGATCGACGTGAAAGTCTGACTGGCCGTATTGAAGAGCACGACGGAACTGACAACCTTCGCCGTGCTGGCCCCGCCGGCAATCAGGACGTTGCCGTCAGAGAGCAGGACCATGGCCTGACCGGCCACGCCAGTGCTCATCGAATTCGGCACATTCGTCCACGTGTGCGCGCTCTGGCTGTAAATCTCAGCCGAGTTGCTGTAGCTTCCGCCGGTGGTCAAACCGCCCGTCACCAGGACATCGCCGGTTTCCAACAGGACGGCAGCATGATTCGCCCTAGGCACATTCATCGATGGGATGGCCAGGAAAGCCCCGCTCGTCGGGTCGTAAATCTCGGCCGTGGCTTGGGGAACTCCGTTGGCGTCGGTGCCGCCGGTGATCAGGATTCGCCCGTCGATGAGTTGAACCGCGGCTGCGCCAGAGCGGGCTGTCGTCAATTGACCTGCCGACGACCATGTGTTCGATGGTGCAGTTTGACTCTCCGCTTGAGGGACGAACAAACCAAGGGCAAGCACACTCAAAAACGCCACAAATCCTGCTGGGGACTTCATACCTTACTCCTTTAATGGGCGAGGCGTAAAAAAACTATGTTGGGGGCCTAGGGGAGTCTGAAGATTAGCATGGTGTTTCCTTCAGAGACATCAGAGGAAATTGATTTGCAGAATTCGAAAGTGTTCACAACGGGAAAAAGGGTAATGTGACCTTGGTTACGTTGGCACAAAGGGCAGGATGACCGGTGATTCCCTGTAAGTTTTCAGATCGAAAGGGATAGGCCGCTTGGAGTGCCCCAAAAAGAGGGCTGTCTTCTTCCAATCCAGGTGATTCGACTCGAGACAAGCGAGGTCGACGGCGCTCTATCTGCGCATCGGGCCTTCGGGTTTTTGGGCTGTTGCGATCTCAGGTCAAAGCTCTCATCGGTGGGTCGCAGGCGGTTTGCCGGCGTTGGTAAAGATGCCCTGCAGTCGAGCGCGAAAAGTCCAAATTCCCGCTTGCCGATAAGGACGCGAACAGGCTTTGAATCTCGATGCTGTGGACGCGGAAAGAGGAAGGCCCCAGTTATTGCCGGGGCTTTCTCGAATTTCGAGGATGTTGTGGAATGCTCTGAAGAGTAGTTATGGCGGAGGGAGAGGGATTCGAACCCCCGGTACCCTTTCGGGTACAACGGTTTTCAAGACCGCCGGTTTCAACCGCTCACCCATCCCTCCGCGATGAGGTGTTCTGAGAAGATTGTACGTGACCGCTTTTCGGTTCCGTTTCTCCACTGTTCCAGGCAGGTTTTGTTTCCGGCTTGGGACTGGCCGTTGTGCTTCTTCTGCGCACTCCTGCTGGGGCAAAAACGATTGATTTTGCTGGCGTTCCCGCCCCGGAGTGGTACAAAGAGGGAGCATGGCAAAGCGATCCAAACCGGGCGCGGACCCTCAGCCCGGACAGCGGATGAGCCTGCGCACGCTGGGCGAATACCTGAACCTGTCGCCGGCCACGATTTCGCTGGTGTTGAATAACGCGCCCGGAGTGCGGTCGATCCCGCAGGAGACGCGGGATCGTGTTACCGAGGCCGCCGCAAAATTCGAGTACCGCCCCAGCTTTTACGCTCGCTCGCTGCGAAAGCGGCAAAGTTTCACGATTGGCGTACTGGTTCCGGAGCTCAGCGACAGGTATGCCATGGAGATCCTTTCCGGGGTGGAAGAGTTTCTGATCGAGGAGGGGTATTTCTATCTCACTGTCAGCCATCGCCGCCAGCCGGACCTGATTGAGGAGTATCCGCGGCTGCTGATGGAGCGGTCGGTGGAGGGGTTCATCGTCATCGATACGATCCTGGAGAAGGCTCCCAGCTTGCCCGCGGTGGTTATTGCAGGCCACCGCAAAATCGAGGGCGTGACCAACGTGGTTCTGGACCAGCGGCGTGCCGCCGAACTGGCGCTGCGCCACCTTTACCAGCTCGGTCATCGCAAGATCGCGTTCATGCGCGGAGGCAGTCACAGCTCCGACGCCGACGAGCGCTGGGACTGCCTGATGGCGGTGGCGCGCGACCTGAAGCTAACGATTGACCCGAAGCTCTGCGTACAGCTCGAACTACGCATTTCGACGCCGGAGCTCGGCTTTGGGCCGGCCAACGAGCTGATGGAGCGCGGCGCCGAATTCACGGCCGTGGTGGCTTTCAACGACATCGCCGCCATCGGCGCCATTCGAGCCTTCATCAACCACGGCCTGCGCGTTCCCGAGGACGTGTCCGTGGTGGGCTTCGACGACATTGAGGGAGCTGCGTACCATCACCCCAGCCTTACCACCATCCGCCAGCCTCTGCGGCAAATCGGCATTGTCGCCGCACGCATCCTGTTGCAGCGGATCCGCGGACAGGCCAGCTTCCCCGACATTGTGCCCATTCATCCGGAGCTGGTGATTCGCGAGTCCACCTGCCCACCGGGGCTCCGCCGCGTGCGCAGCAAAAGCTCATAAGGTTTTGCAACCGGCTGGGATCTCGATCATTTTTCTGCCTGAGTTGCCGATTCCGGCGACTTCTCCGGCGTCGTCCGCGGCTTGGTGATGTCATCCAAATAGTCAGGCGTCCCCTCAACCCGCTCCAGCACGGGATAACGCTCGCCGTCGTGGTAGTCAATCTGCGCGTTGTGAACGTAAGTGTCCGCCTGCACGATCAACTTGATTGGCTCCGCATTGCCTTTTGCATCGCGGATCGCGTCGCGCAGCCTGTCAGGCGAAAAAATCTGCCCGTTCACGGCAATGATCTTCTCGCCCGGCGCCAGTCCGGCCTTATCCGCGGGCCCGTTCCACAGCACGTCGAAGATGTTGCCTTCGCCATTGAGGCGCAGGCCGATGGAGTACCAGCAGTCGACCCCACCACCACGGCGGGCGTAGGCCGCCGCAACTGTCCGTTCCGACGGATTCGGCTTATCTTTGTAAATCAGCTTGTAGCCGCCGCGCTCGATGCCGTCGAAATCGGCGCGCGGATGGATTTTGTCCACGCGATCGTGCAGGAAGCTGGCCCAGCCGTACGGAGCCACTTCGTTCAAATCCTCAGCCAGCTCATCGAAGGTATAGGGAACGATCATCGGACCTGTATTGCCGCCCTTGGCCAGGAAGATCTTCTCGAAATCGTCCAGCGATTTCTTGTTGTCGGTCATTTTGCGGATCAGGGTATCCGCATCGAGCCACAGCAGTTCGCCCTCCTGGTAGTAGTCCTGGCCGCGGCGCCAGTTGGACCACGCTGGATTGCCTCCACGGAGCACGCTGGCCGCGATGGCCGTGTCTTCGGTGGGCCTCCAGTCGCGTCCCGGCTTGTAGTCGAGGTTGGCCGCGCTCATCGCCAGCAGGTCCCGGTACTGCGCCTGCGACTTCAGCCCCGACCGCGCCGCCAGCACATTGCCCAGGTACTGCGTCATGCCTTCATACACCCACAAAAGCGCCCCTTGCTGCGGCGTGGCAAAGTCGGGCTGGTAAAGCCCCACCGGGCGCCGATACTTGCCGTTCCAGGAGTGGGTGAACTCGTGCGAGAGCAAGTCCGCTTCGGCTAATTGGTGTGCGTCGTCGGCAAAGCCCCTCTCGCCCACGCCGTTATCCGAGGATTGGCCGTGCTCCAGGCCTTCGCCTCCGGCAACGTCAGAGAGCGTCAGGAGGAAGTGGTACACGTTGTAGTGGTGCGAGGCGTACTCCACACTTGCTTCGCGCACCAGGTTGCTCACGTCGGCCAGAAAAGCCGGCCGGAGGTTCGAGTCCTCCGGCTCATCGCTCACCACATCCAGGTAGTGCTTCGGCGTAATTTCCGGCGCCAGCGCGAACTCGTGGAAGTATTGCCCGGTGAGGATGGGCGAATCCTCAAGCTGCTCCACGTTGGTAGCGGCGAACTGCGTCGTGGTTCCCGCCGCAGGAACGGGCCACGATCCTCCGCTCACCGGCTGGAGCGCCGTCCCCACACCCCAGCCATCCGGCACCTTCAACGACGGTTGAATGGGAATGTCGCGGACCGGGATGTTGGCCGGGTAGAGCAGGAGCTTCTCCCACTCCAGCACCGCCATCTCGTGGCTCACCCGCGACGTGACGATGCAATCCAGGTGCGCGTGCAGCCTGGTCGCGCCGGGAGGAATGGTCAGGTGGAACTCGTACATATTCACGTCGTCGCGGCGCCATTCCTGGGGCTTGCCGTCGATGGTGAACACCACCCCGGTAATGTCGCTCACCGGTCCCGTGGGCCGATGATTGCCGGGGATCCATTGCGGGGTGATCAAGGTCAGCGGCCCCGGCGAGACCGGAAGCTCCACTTCTGCGTGGTACAGTTTGCGCGGCGCATCGGTCAAGTCGGCGACGATCTGTATAGGTGTCTTTTGAGCGTGGGCCGCGCTGGCGAACAAGGCGGCAAACAGGCATACAGCGAAAGCGGGAAAGGAGAAGCGACGCATGTGCATGCAAACAGCCTAACCCAGCGCGCCGCCCGCAATAACCGCAATGAGCGGTCGCCGGACCGGCTGGCTGGTTTCTCCAGCCTTCCCATCAATTCTCACGAATTCCTTATGAGTGTCGTGGCAGAATCGACAATCAAGCCAAAAGAACTTCGCCAATGGCGGTTCCACGAAAATCTTCGAGCGCAGTTCAACAGGCCGTGGTTTATTCCATGATTCTCACAGGCGCACGCACATGAGTCGAGGCAGAGTCTGCAAGCACTTTCTTTCGCATCACCCGCATGGAGGCGGACCTCCAAACCCCTGCCCAGGCATGTTCGCGCAAATACCTGTTGAAACCCGCGTGAATTTCGGTCAACATGTCTTTTACTGAATACTCCGACCCGCCGCCCTCCCTATGCGGCCGCCTTTTTAGTGGTCTCGTGGAAACTGATTCTACCCGGCCGGTGCAATCGTGCAGGCCAAAGGTCGCAGACGAGTAGACGTTTCCGGTCAAGCAAGCCCCAGAAGACCGAAGCGCACAACTCAACCCATCCAGCGCGGCGCACCCGCCCCGTGCTGGTTTTGAAGTATTTGGAGGACAGTCGTGAAAATATCCCTGAGGGGATGGATGCTGATCGGCATCCTATCCTGTGCTTCCCTTGCATTTTCCCAGAACGCAACCACTTCCCTTCGCGGCGTCGTGAAGGATCCGTCCGGCGCCCTGGTCCCCGGCGCCACGGTGACCATCACGTCAGCCTCGACGGGAATTTCGCAACAGTCCCAGAGCAATGCCTCCGGCGATTACCTTTTCGCTCAGATTGCACCGGCCCGTTACACCATCAAAGTGACCGCGATGGGCTTCGGCCAGCAAACCAAGACCGCCGAGCTGCTGGTCGACCAGCCAGCTACCATCGACTTCACGCTGAGCGTGCAGTCCAGCACCGTTACCGTGGATGTCTCTGCCTCCGCTCAGACCCTCAATACCTCCGACGCGGCGCTCGGTGGCTCCTCTGACAATGAGCTCATCCAGGCGTTGCCCAGCGAAACTCGCAACGTCCCCGATCTGCTTTCGCTGCAGCCCGGGGTGCTTTACCTGCCCACCACTGGCGACAGCCGCAGCGGCGCCGTCAATGGCGGCCGCTCCGACCAGGGCAACGTCACCATCGACGGCATCGACGACAACGATCAGGTGAATGGCTATGCCTTCAACGGCGTCCTCCGCGAGACCCAGGACTCCATCGAAGAGTTTCGCGTGACCACCGGCGACGCCAATGCCGACGCCGGCCGCTCGTCGGGTGCGCAGGTCAGCCAAATCACCAAATCGGGCACCAATAGATTCCACGGTGCTTCCTACTGGTACTATCGCCCGCCCTTGACTGCAGCCAACAACTGGTTCCAGAAGCAGGCGGAGCTTGAAGAACACCTTCCCAACATCCCCACCAAGGTTTTACGGAACATCTTCGGCGCAGATGTGGGCGGCCCGATCGTCAAAGACAAGCTCTTCTTCTTCGCAAACTACGAAGGCCAGAGGCTGGCGGAAAACTATGAACAAATCCAAACTACCGCTTTTGCCTCTTACGCTGCTGGAAGCATCAATTACCCTGGCGGTTCGTACTCTCCTTCCGATATCACGGCCCTCGACGTGAACTGCCAGGTTTGCCGCACTGCAGCATATCCAAATGGACCCGGCCCTAATTCGAATGCCAAGGCCTATCTCAGTTCCATGCCGTTCGCGAACGGCAGTCTGGACGGGGATGGACTGAATACGGGCTCCTACGCCTTTTCGTCTCCTAACCCGCAAAACCTCAACACCAGCATTGTCAGACTCGATTACCGTCTCAATGACCGCCACCTCATCTTCGCTCACGGCAACCTCCAGAAGGACGATTCGTCTGCTCCGGAGAATTTCCCCGGTCAGGCCCTCCAGCATCACGGAAGACAATAGCAAGGGCATGATCTTCGGCGACACCTGGCTAATAAACCAGACGACCCTGGTCAACGACCTTCGCTACGGGTATATTCGCCAGGGATACTCGACCCGCGGACCCGGCGTGGGCGACTTTGTCGACTTCCGCTTCGTTTCCACCCCAACTTCAGAGGCGCGTACTTCGATCACAACCGTTCCGGTCAACAACATCATCGACAATCTGAGCTGGACAAAGGGAAAGCACACCTGGGAATTCGGCGTCAATTGGCGTCTGATCCATCAGAATCATTCGCAGGACAGCACTACCTGGCAAGGAGGAAGCACAAATCCGTACTGGCTCTCCGGCAATGCGCCCGGAAATGGAAATGTTCCCAGCGGGTTCGGGAATTCTTATGAGATAGCGTTCGCCAACCTCGTAGGAACCGTGCCGTCGCTGACCAATTCCTACAATTACAAAGTAGCCAGCCCCACCACCGGCAACATTCTGCCGGACGGAGCGTTCCTCAATCGCTCGTTCCACGCCAACGAGTTGGAAGGATTTGTCCAGGATCAATGGCACCTCTCTCCCAAGGTTATTTTGACGGCCGGCATTCGCTACACCGCGCTTCAGACACCCTATGAATCCAATGGCCAGCAGGTTGCACCGACCATCAATATGCACGCGTGGGCACTCCGGCGCGAATCGGAAGCCCAATCAGGCCAGATTTACGAACCCAACGTTTCGTTTGCGCCTGCTGGAAAGATCTACGGAAAGCCCGGCTTCTGGCCCCGCTCAAAAGACAACTTCGCTCCTCGACTCGCATTCGCTTACTCTCCGGATACCAAAACCTCCATTCGCGCCGGCGCCGGGATTTACTACGATCACTACGGCGAGGCACTCGTCAATACCTTCGACCAAAACGGTTCGTTCGGTATCAGTTCCCAAATCACCAACCCGGCAGGCGTACTCTCCATCGAGGGCAACGCGAACCATCCGGGTGCTCCGCGGTTTACCACCCGGAACGCACTGCCGACCATCGGCAACTCCTGCGCGCAGGTCGCCACCCAGAAATATCCGTATCCTGCACCGGAAGGCCCTGAGTGCGGATTTGCCATCACCTGGGGCCTCGACAACAGGATCAAAACTCCCTACTCGGAAACCTTCGACATGTCCGTCCAGCGTCAGATTCCCGGCGGCTTCATGGTGGAGGCGGCTTACGTCGGCCGCCTCGGCCGCCACCTGCTCCAGAGCTGGGACGTTGCCGAACCCGTCGACTATGTCGACCCGAAGGGCAGCGGCGATTACTTCGCGGCTGCCACCCAACTCTCCCGCGATGTCGACCTCAACGGCGGCAACGATGGTCTGTACAATGGCACTCCCAACAGTCCCGCCGTGGCCACCATTCCCTACTTCGAAGACGTCTTCCCGTTCATGGCCGGCATCGACTACCCCAATGAAAGTGCCACCCAGGCCATCTACAACAATGAGTGGGCTCCCTATCGCGCCCAGTGGGGCGCCACCACCTCCCTCTCCGATATCGACTTTTACTGCTACTATGGCTGCCCCGGAAACTGGCAGCCGCATTTCTGGCAGAACCAGTTTTCGTCGCTCTATGCCCTCTCTTCCATCGGCATGAGTTACTACAACTCAGGCCAGCTCACGCTTCGTCACCCCACCAGCCACGGCTTTGTTTTTGACCTCAGCTACACATGGTCCCGTTCCATCGACATGGGCTCCGACACGGAACGCGCCGGCGGCTGGGCCTCCGGTTCATTCAGCGACATCCTCAACACCTGGAAGCCTTACCTGAATCGTGGCCTCTCCGACTTCAACACCACCCACCTCGTCACCATCGACGGGGTCTACGCCCTTCCCTTCGGAACCGGCAAAGCCGTGGCCGGCGGAGCCAATCGCTTCGCGGATGCCTTCATCGGCGGATGGCAGTTGTCAGGAATCAACCGGCTATCCAGCGGCCTTCCTTTCTCGTTCTATGAACCCGGCTGGTCCACCGACTGGCAGATCGAGAGCTACGGCGTCGTCACCGATCCAGCTCAGGTGAAGACCCATCGGCACTTTGATTCCAACGGAAACCCCCAGTTCTTCGCCAACCCCACTGCAATTAACAACGGCGTATACAACGGCACTCCGGTTCGTCTCCCCTACCCTGGCGAAGCCGGCGAACGCAACAACTTCATTGGCGACGGTTATTTTGACGTGGACAGCGGCCTTTCCAAAGAATGGAAAATGGGCGAGTTCGGCGCTCTCAAATTCAGTTGGGAAGTCTACAACGTCACCAACACTGTCCGCTTCGACCCCGCCTCCATCGGGTCCGGACTCACCGACGGCAACCTCGGCGTCGCCAGCTCCCTGCTGACGGCGCCTCGCCGCATGCAGTTCAGCCTGCGCTACGACTTCTAAACCGACCGGCAGCATGGTAAGCGCCGGGGGATCGCGGGATCCTCCGGCGTTTTTCTTTTCTACTTTCCCGTCTGAGTCGTCGTGCCCTTCAACGGCGCCAGCTTTGGCTCCGATCCGTCGAGGTTCTTCACCAGAATCGATACCCGCCGGTTGGAGGGATCGTAAGGATTGTTCTTCACCCGCAGCAACTGGTCCGCATAGCCCCGCACCTGCGTCACCTGGTCCCGGCGCACGCCGTCCTGCTGCAGCAGCCGCCGCGCCGAGTTGGCCCGGTCCGCCGACAGCTCCCAATTCGTGTACCCCGCGTCCTTCGCATACGGCTGTGCGTCGGTGTGCCCCTCGATCAGCAGCGAATTGGGCAGCTTCTTCAATTCGCCCCCTAAGAGCGTCAGTAGCTCCTGGCCGGAATCGCTCAGCTGCGCGCCCCCGCTCTGGAAGAACGTCCCGTTCTTATCCTCCAGCATCTCGATCCGCAAACCCTCCGGCGTCACCGTCATCTCGATCTGCTTGCTCAGCTTCTGCAGTTCCTTCTTGGCCGCAATCTCCGATTCCAGTTTCTCCTTCAACAGCTTCATCTGTTCGTTGTTGGTCTGGGTCGCGTTCACGCCTGTCCCCGTCATCGTCGTCCCCATCAGGCTGGCTGTTCCCTTCGGGTCGTTGAAGTAGCCCGCCACCGCCTTCTTGATTTTGTCGCTCGAGTTCATCAGCCAAAGCACGATGAACAGCGACATCATGGCGGTGACAAAATCCGCATAGGCCACCTTCCATGCGCCGCCATGATGGCCGCCATGCCCGCCCTTACGCTTGATCACGATGATCGGATGCTGTGCCTTGCCCGGCGTCATTTCCCCCTCCGCTTATGCCGCCTTGCCCGGCGATGCCGCGTTGCCCGCGCCTGCCGCCGGAGCTGCCTGCCCCGCGCCCGTGTTCTTGCAGTGCTTCTCCATCTCGTCAAAACTCGGCCGCACGTGCGCGGGAATCGCCCGCCGCGCCATCTCGATCGCAATCATCGGCGCCGACCCTTTCAGAAACGCCAGCAGCAGGACCCTCAGCACATGCAGGTATCCGTTGTGCGCCTCCGCGGTCTTGGCCATGTTCGAACTCAACGGTCCCGCCACTCCGTAGCACAACAGGATGCCCAAAAACGTACCCACCAGCGCCGCCGCCACCTTGTGCCCGATCTCTTCCGGCGGGCCTCCCAGCGCGCCCATCGTGATCACCACCCCCAGCACCGCCGCCACAATGCCCAGCCCCGGCAATGCATCCGCCGTCGTCGACAGCGCAGAAATCGGCTCGCTGGCCCCGTGGTGATGCACCTCCATGTCGAGCTCCATCATCTGGTCCATGTCAAACGGCTCCACGCCGCCCGTGATGGCCATGCGCAGCGTGTCGCAGACAAAATCCCGCGCCCCATGATCGGCCAGGAACTCGGGATAGTTCTTGAACAGCGCGCTCGCCTCCGGTTTCTCCACGTCGTTCTCCACGCTCAAGAGGCCTTCTTTGCGCACCTTGTTCAGGAACTGGTACATCATCTTCAGGGTGTTCAGGTAGCGATCCTTGCCGATTCCTTTACCCTTCACCACGCCGAGAATTCCGCCCACAATGCCCTTCAGGATGTGCATCGGATTCGCCACCAGCAAGGTTCCCGTCGCCGCGCCCACGATGATGAGCAGTTCGGCCGGCTGCATCAATACCAGGATCTGCCCCTTCTCCATCAGGAAGCCGCCGATTACCGCCGCAAATACCAACAGGATTCCTACGATTGCGAACATGCAAGCCTCCCCGCCGCCACCGTCACCTGATTGCCTCCCGCGTGCACGCTGGCTTCCATTGCCGCCTGCGCCCGCCGGAGCACTGCGGCCAGTTCATCCCCGTTCTCCGCTTCCGCCACACCCGCGCTCACTGTCACTGAGACCCGGTCGCCCCACCAGCGAAAATCCGCTGTCCGCGCAAACCCGATGAGCACCTGCGCATGATTCCCCAGCACATCGCCTCGCCCCTCCTGGGAGAGGATTAAAAACTCCCCGTCACCCCATCGTCCGATCTCCTCGCCAGGACGCAGCGCATTCGCCAGCGTTCGCTCCACGCTCTCCAGCATCGCCTCGCAAGCCTGCGCGCCATGCGTCTTTAGCAACTCATCTGCCTGATCCACCGTCACCCAAAGCACCCCCAGCGGCACTCCTTCATGGAGAAACAATTCGTAGGCAGACTCGAGCCGGTCCTGCATCTCGGCCTGGCTCTGTTGGACCTCCGATCCTTCGCTGGTTTCGCCGTGAGGCAGCGCCATGGTGCGTTCTGCCGGATGAAATACCGCCGCCGTCCCGATGCGCGCACCCAGATCGTCCCGCAGGATCACCTTTCGGCTGATGGCCGCCACGTCATGCCCTTCCGCGTGTTGCGCATGCACCAGCGACCCGCGCCCCAGTTGCGGCCCGTTGCGCGGCTCCGGCGTCCCCTCGTAGTCCCGGCAATCCGCCAGCGGTGCCAGCGCGCACGGCAACGGCCGTCCTAGAACGCCGGCACGCGCATAGCCGGTGACCGCCTCCGCTGCACGGTTCCACAAAACCACCCGCCCATCCCCGTCCAGCAGCGCCAATCCCTCGGGATAGACTTCCAGTGCGGCCTCCATCAGGTCCTCGCGGTCCGCCATTCGAAGCCTCCACATGCTTCATCGGCCATCCCCGCTCCAACTTCATCCACAGGCGCTCGCAGATGAGGAAATCCCGGCGCAAACGCACACACGCCTCAACGCAGGTTATGAATGAGCGCATTGGCGATTTCGCACTCGTCGAGAATCGTTGCTGGCATAACTTCCGGATAGCCGACGGACCATGACCTAACCGGGAGCATTGTCCTAAATTGCATGCTGCACGATACAATCCGCCAATGAATTCCTCACTTGCCTGGCTCACGCTCGCTTTGCTTGCACCTGGAAAGGTCAAGCAGACTCAGACCACGCAAGATCGCACTCTCATCGTCGGAGCCTGGAGCCTTAGCTCGTACGAACTTCGCCTCAAGCCTTCGGGAACGATCACGACACCGTTGGGACCACACCCTGTCGGCCGAATCATCTATGAGGCGAACGGCCAAATGTCGGCTCAACTGATGCGTCCCGGGATGATGGCCTTCGCCAGCAATGACCCGCTACGCGCGAGCGATGAGGAAGCCGCTTTGGCCTGGAGGAACTACATCGGTTATTGGGGCACGTACACAATCGATGCGAGAGCGGGCATCATCACGCATCATATCGAGGGCGCTTGGTTGACCAACTGGGTAGGCCAGAATCAGGCGCGCGCGTTCCAGCTTTCTGGAGACAGCTTATCGCTTGACGCCGATTCGGCTGCTTGGCACGCGCACCTCACATGGAAACGAATTCGGTGAAGGTAAACTCCCATAGCCATTATTGCGATCGAGGCTTGGGACAGATGACGGGCAATCCGGCCGTGGATTTCACTTGTTGATATCGGCCCGAGCCGCTCTTTGAGCCGCCCATGCGGCACTCAATTCGACTGCACGGTCTTCTGATCTCCGACCGGGGATTTCTGGTCACTGCCTTTCACTGGCAGCCGCACGATGAACCGCGTATCCCCAGGTTTTGACTCCACATCAATCCGCCCGCCGAACTTCTGAGTCACGATGCGGTGCACAATCTCCAGGCCCAGCCCCGTCCCCGAGCCCAGCGCCTTGGTGGTAAAGAACGGCTTGAAGATATGCGGCCGCACTTCCTCCGGGATTCCCGCGCCGTGATCGCCAACGCACACCACCAGCCACTCCGGCTCGGTCCAGGTCGCAATCTCGAGGCGCCCGTTCGCCGGCGACGCATCCGCGGCATTGTCGATCAGGTTCGTCCACACCTGGCTCAGCGCCGAGCCATGTGTCTCTATGGTCGCCGGCGACGCGTTGAACCGCTTTTCCACCTTGATCTGCTTGATCCGCAGTTTGTGCCCCAGGATGGTCAGCGTGCTCTGCAGGCTATCGTGCACGTTCAGCTCCCGCGGCCCCGACCGCTCGTCGTAAGCAAACTTCTTCACCGCGTGCACCAGCTCGCTCACCCGCCCAATGCTTTCCTCGATCCCGCACACCTGCCCCATGCTCGACACCAGCGCGCCCAGCCAGTTCAGCGCATCGCTGAACGCTGCCGGCTCAAAATACTCCTTCGCGCATTGGAGCTGGCCCACGTCGAACCCCATCTCCACCAGCGTCGGGCCAATCACGTATGCATTCTCCACCTGCGCCGCAGATAGCCATTCCGACATGCGCTCTTCGGCGTCCGCCTCCTCAACGCTGCTCATTGCCTGAATATGGCAGCTCCGCACCGCGTGCTCCAGCAGGCCTTTTACGCAATCAAGCTGCTCCCGGGTCTTGGGCCGCTCACTCATGCGCAGCGCCAGCTCCTGCAGCTTTTTCAGGTTTTCCCTCAGTTGCGCAGCCGCCCGCCTGGCCGCGGAAACCGGGTTGTGCAGCTCGTGCATCAGCCCCGCGGACATGGTTCCCAGCGTCACCAGCTTCTCCCGGTGCTGCGCTTCCACCTGGTAGCTCTGCATGCGCTCGGCCATGTCATGGAGGACAATCGTTCGCACCGTAGGACAGCACGCCAGCAGATTCCAGAACTGCGGTTCGGTGAATCGCACCACCTCTGATTCCGCTTCGGCTACGATCCGGAAGGACGATCGGGCCTTGCCGTGCAAAATGGGCGTCTCCCCAAACCCCTCGCCTTCACCGGCATACCCGACCACCGCGATCGAACCATCCTGCTCCGGCCGCTCCGCGCGCAGTTTCCCATGCAAAACCACCGAGTACATCAGCGGGCGATTTCCTCGTTCCACCAGCGGCTCGCCTGCCTGCAATCGCACCAGTTGCACCGTCTCCACGCCGCGCAGGTCTTCAAGATCTGAAGCTGCAAAAGCAGGAAACTGCCGCAGCCGCTCCGCCACCTGCGCAAAGCTGACGTTCTCCACTGCGACCTCGACCGCCTTTTTCTTTTCCGCCTTCACAACGTTGTCCGTTCCTCAAAATTGCTGCCGCGTTCCTTCAGCCTCTTTCGGTTTGTTACTCCCTGTTCCCTGTTCCCTGCTTTTCTGTTCCCTGATCCCTGATCCCTGTCTTTTAGAATCCGGCCAGATACTGGTGCACAAACTGCACCGCAATCGATCCTTCTCCCACCGCCGAGGCCACCCGCTTTATCGAGCCATGCCGCACGTCACCGGCCACAAACACTCCGGGGACGCTCGACTCCAGCAGGAACGGCTCGCGTGCCTCTTTCCACTCCGGCGCCAGCTTCCCGTCCGTGCGCAGCTGAGGCCCCGCCAGCAGGAATCCCTTGTCGTCCCGCAATATCTCCGCCGGGAGCCAGTCGGTCCGCGGCGCCGCCCCGATGAAAACGAACAGCGATGTGGCCGGAACCTCTTCCTCGTCCCCAGGCCCTTGAAGCCGCAGCCTTTCCAGCCGCTCCTCCCCAATGGCCTCAACCACTTGGGTTTGCGGCCTCAACACAATATTCGATGTTCGGCCAATCTCATCGATCAAATATTTCGACATGGTGGCCCCAAGACCCTCCCCGCGCACCAACATCGTTACGCTCCGGGCATATTTGGCAAAGTAAAGAGCCGCCTGGCCGGCCGAATTGGCCCCGCCCACCAGGAAAACGTCCTCGTCCTTGCAGCTCGCTGCCTCCACCAGCGCCGCCCCGTAGTAGATTCCCCTGCCGGTCAGCCGCTCGGCCCCGGGAATGTTCAACTTGCGATACTGCACCCCCGGCGACAGCAAAACCACGTGGCTCGACACCTCGCGCCCGTCTGCTGTCTGCACAAACCGGTATTGCCCGTCGATGCGCAGCCCCGTGGCCCGCTGGGTGACGAACTCCGCCCCGAACCGCTTGGCCTGGATCAGAGCCCGCCTGCCCATGTCCGCACCCGTGATTCCGGTAGGAAAGCCCAGATAATTCTCGATCCTCGAGGTTGTTCCCGCCTGGCCGCCGGGAGCATCTGGCTCTATCACCAGTGTTTTCAGCCCCTCGCTGGCGCCGTATACAGCCGCCGCCAGCCCCGCGGGGCCAGCGCCGACCACCACCAGGTCGTAGAAGTCCTGGCTGGCCTGCACTTTCATCCCAACCTTCTCCGCCAGCAGTTCCGGCTCCGGCGCGGTCAGCACCTCGCCGTCCGGAAGCACCACCACAGGAAGGTCCATCCCGCTCATATTCCGCTCCGCCAGCAGCTTGGCCGCTTCCTCGCTGGCCACGTCCATCCACCGGTAGGGCACGAGATTGCAGCTCAAAAAGCTGCGCACCTCGTGATCCCGCGGCGACCAGCGGTGCCCGATCACCAGCAACCCCTCGAACCTCGGCCGGTATCCCGCCTTCCAGTCGTCCAGCAGGTCGCTAAGTACCGGATAAAGCTTCTCTTCCGGCGGATCCCACGGCTTGTTCAGGTAATAGTGGATACGGGCCGCATTGATGGCCTGGATGGCCGCTTCGGTATCGGCGTACGCGGTGAGCAGCACGCGCCGGGCCTCAGGATAAAGCTCCCGCGAGCGCTCCAGGAATTCCACGCCGGTCATCCCCGGCATCCGCTGGTCGCTCAACAGCAGGGCCACCGGTTCCTCGCGCTGCCGGAGTTGTCCCAGCGTGTCCAGGGCGGTCTGGCCGCCGGCGGCCCGCATCACCCGGTACTCGGCGCCGTACTGGCGGCGCAAGTCTTGTACCACTGCCTCCAGCACATTCACGTCGTCGTCGATCGCCAGCAGAGTTGGCCTTGCCATGCTTCCAGTGTACTTATTGTTCCCAATTTGGAATGAGACAGGAGTTGTCCACAACTGCAAGTCATCTATCTATTCCTTTACTACATCCTTTGTGTTATTCCCTTAGTTATCTAGTTTCGTGCGTAATATTACCACGGTACTCTCTAGACGAAGCTCCCTCATTCTGTTCTTGCACGTGGGCCAGAACGGGAACATGCCCTGGGGGATTGGGTTTTCCTGTTGCCTTATTTTGAGACACCAGGCGGAGTTCCGCAGCCAGACGGCCGATTAGGGTACTGGGGGATTTTTCCCGAACCGGCGACGAGGCATTTCCAACGGGCAGGAAGAGAAGGAGACGCAATCGGCTGTGCGCAATGCGCGCCAGTTGAGGCGCACAAAATGAACAAGATCATTCTTGCGGACTCACAAGCAATCTTTCGCGCCGGCACCGCCAAGGTGTTGGCAGCGGACGCAGACCTTCGCATCGTGGCGCAGTGTGCCGACTTGGAGCGGCTGCTTCACGCAGTGACCACTTACCCTGGGTCAGTGGTTCTGTTCGCCACATCGCTGCGTCCCGATCTTAACCAGCTCCGGCAGATGCTGGATGGGGCCGGGAGCCGGGGCATTGTGATCGCCGAAAACTCAGAAGCTGCAGCAACTTACATCAAGCAAGGCTTCCGCGGGGTGGTTTTCCGCTCGGTTACCGGCACTTCGCTCATGGATTGCGTGCGGCGCGTTTGCTCCGGCGACACGTGGGTTCCTCCGCAGTTGGTAGTGCACGAGGTCCTCGAAGAGGATCACGTTGGCACCCGCGTGCGCGACCGCCTCACTCCAAAGGAGATGCGGATCGTGGCCCTGATCGTCCAAGGGTGCAAGAATCGTGAGATCGCGCTGCGTTTGAAGACCACCGAACAGGTGATCAAGAACTATCTGCGGTCCATTTACGACAAGACCGGGGTCAGCGACCGGCTGGAGCTGGCGCTGTTCACGATTCACCACCGCGTGCTGGCCGCTGCTGCCGCTGAGGTTGGCAGCAAGCTGGAAGCCGAAGAGCAGCAGACTCCGTCCGCCGTGGCATAAGCGGCGGATGGAGCCAGATTCCGAGGCAACAAGCGCATAAGGAGTGGTGATATAGATCACGCGACACCGAGGAATTGAGCCCCAGGAACGCATCAACATATCATGATATGTCGGATTTAACTATGGTTAACTTCCACACCCATGTTATCAACACATCATGATATGACGATTTATAACTCAGGACCTTTTCGGACTCATGGCGTTGCTTTGATCAGTTATCTTTTGTCCCCAGCGTGACCGACCCAATCCTGCGCGAAATCTCATCGATTACGATCAGCCGCAAAAGTGCTCCCGGCGGCGTCTTCGGCAGCCGCTCCTCGATCGCAAGCCCGTCCTTCATATCGTGCTGGTACGTTGCCGGCGTCAGCGCCAGCCCCAGCCGCTTGCCAGCGACGTTCGCATACAGTCCGGAATCGTCCCGCATCCCCAGGAACACGTCCACCCTGTCCGTCCAGCGTCCGTTCCGCGTAACGCGACGAATCATTGCTGCAACTGGTTCACCGAACCCGCGGCGACCGGGCGGCCCGCGATTCGACGTTCCCTGATCCTTGTGCTCGGTTCAAGGTGTAGAGTACGGCCAAGGAACGAACCAAAATCATGGCCACCTCTACTTTGCTAACGCCGCGCCAGGCTGCCGAGCGCCTGGGCATCAGCTACCCGGCCCTGAAGCACTGGATCCTGGCCGGACGCATCCGCACCATCAAAACGCCAGGCGGTCATCATCGCGTGCCGGCCGAGGCGCTGGATGAGTTCCTGCCACAGGCCGCGGCGCACATGGGCGCGGCGCGGATCAGCGGGCGCAACCAGCTCTCCGGGACGGTGCTGGAGATTACGGTGGAGGGGTTGCTGGCGAAAGTGGTGCTGGCCGTAGGCAAACAGCGGGTCACCGCCATCATTACTGCCGATGCTGTGCGCGACCTGGGGCTGAAGCCGGGCGACCAGGCACTGGCGCTGATCAAGGCGACGGAAGTGATGATCGGGAAGCCGTAGAAGCAGGAGCAAAGGGACAAGGGACCGAGGGATCCTTTGGCTTCGTTTGCGGCAGGCTCAGGACAACGGACCAGGGCGCGGCTTGGGCGCCAGGGAATGCCGGGAGTGGTGCGCGGTCGCCAGACTGCAGATTCTCTGGCATTCGCCCGAAAAAGGTGAGTTCTCTGCCCTGTTCGGACTTGCAGTAAGCGATACGGTTCGTCTAGCCTAAGAATTGAATTGATTCGCATTGAATCGTTCATGTTCCCCGCTCCAGAACTTTAACCAATTCGATGGGAGGTTACTGTGCGATTTTTATTGCGCCGGGCCCCGCGTACCTTGATGCCGGTCGATTTGCTGCGAGCTAACGTTCTGATTGGATTGCTGATGCTTTGCTCGTGGGCGGCGGCACAAACCGGATCGAGCATTACGGGCACGGTCCTGGACCAGACCGGCGCTGCTGTTTCCGGCGCGAGGGTTACGTCGCGCGACCTGAATACCGGCGCGGAGCGAACTACAGAAACTGACCCTGCAGGCCAGTACCAACTTTTGTCGCTGCCGGTGGGAAACTACGAGGTGGCGGCGCAGCGTAGCGGATTTACCGACGAGGTGCGGACCGGAATCCATCTGGCAGTGGGGCAGGTCGCGGCTGCGGATCTGCGACTGCATCCGGCCGGGACGCAGGAGCGCGTGGTGGTGAACGCCGATGCGAATGTGGTGAGCGTGAACCCATCAGACATTTCGGGACTGGTAAGGGAACAGCAGGTGAGGGACCTGCCGCTGAACGGACGCAGCTACGACGAGTTGCTGACGCTGAATCCGGGCGTGGTGAATTTCACGGCGGAGAAGACCGGCGGAATCGGCGTCTCAAATTCGACGGTGGGAAACAATTTTTCGATTTCCGGCAATCGGCCGCAGCAGAATCTTTTCCTGCTGAACGGGATTGAATTCACCGGAGCCGCCGAGAACAACATGCAGCCCGGCGGCACCAGCCAGGAATTGCTGGGTGTGGATTCCGTGCGGGAGTTCAATGTTTTGCGCGACGATTATGGCGCGGAGTACGGCAAGCGGCCGGGCGCGCAGGTGCTCATCGTGACCCAAGGCGGTACGAATCAGGTTCACGGCTCGGTGTATGAGTTTCTTCGCAACAGCGCGCTGGACGCGCGGAACTACTTCAACTCCGGCCCCGAGCCGCCATTCCAGCGTAACGAGTTCGGCGGGTCGCTTGGCGGCCCGATGCGACACGATCGCAGCTTTGCATTCGGCAACTACGAGGGATTTCGCCAGCATCTCCACCAGGCCGGCGTGGCGCTGGTTCCGGACGCGAATGCTCGCGCAGGGATGCTTCCGTGCAAGCTGGTCACTCCGGCTCCGAATCCGTGTCCAGCATCGGGGCTGGTGGATGTGGGAGTGGCTCCGGCGGCAGTTCCATTGCTCAATCTGTGGCCGGTGCCGAGCGCCAATTCGCCGGACTTTGGCGGCATTGCGGAGGTGTTCAACAGCCCGTTGCAGATTATTCGCGACGACTTTGGAACAGTGCGGTTTGATCAGGACATTTCCGTGAACGACCGGCTGACCGGCGTGTACACCATCGACGACAGCGACGACAATACGCCGACCAGCGCCAACCTGTACAGCACCGATCTGGAAAATCTTCGCGAGCAGGTGGCGAGCCTGGATGAGACGCATGTGTTTTCGCCGCGGTTGCTGAACGTGGGCCGGCTGGGGTACTCGCGCGCCGCATATTTCTACACTGGCGAACCCACGCCGGGCACGCCGGCCGCAAGCGTAGGCGGATTTGTTGCGGGCAAGCCAGTGGGGACGGTGGTGGTGGGAGGCAGCGCGGCCGCAAATCCGGCGGCGCAGGTAAGCCAGGCCGGTAGCAACACGGGAAGCGACCTTCACATCGCCAGGAATCTTTACACCGGGGAAGATCGCGTGATCGTTGCGCGGGGACGGCACGACCTGAGCGCGGGAGTGTGGCTGCAGCCGCTCCAGGCCAACGAGGATCTGGCGCTGACGCAGTTCGGACAGGCGACCTTCACCGGACTGCAGCAGTTCCTGAGTGGCACGGTGGGTACATTCCTTTACGACCCGGCGCCAACGGAGATGAACTGGCGATCGCTGCTGGGCGCATGGTACGTGCAGGACGCCATTCGCATCACTCCCAAGCTGACATTGTCCGCGGGCTTCCGCGATGAGTTCACCACCGGGTGGAACGAGGCGCATGACCGCGCGTCAAGCTTCGTATTCGATTCCGCCGGCGTGATTCAGACGGCGCCCAACATCGGGCGTTCCGCATTCACGGTGAATCACGCGAAGTTCCTGCCGCAACCGCGCCTGGCGCTGGCGTGGAGCCCGTACAGCTCGGGTGGAACCGTGTTTCGCGCGGGGCTCGGGATGTACAACGATTTGCAGGACGCGCTGGGATACCGCATGGACCAGAATGCGCCCTACAATCCTTCGTACAGCATCGCCAGTCTGCCCGTGGCGGATCTTCCGCTGCCGGTTTCTCCGGTACCGACGAAAGCCAAGATCGCTCCTGCGGGCGTGCAGCCGGATCTGCGGACCCCGACGCTGATCTCGTGGTCACTGAAACTGGAACAACAGGTCTCGCCCAACACGGTCTTCACGCTCGCCTACGTCGGCTCGCACGGATACCACGAAATTGTGAGTCTGGACGACAACGAGCCGACGCCAACCATGTGTCCGGCGGCGCCCTGCCCCACGGTTTACCCGGCCAATTTCCCTGCTGGATTTGCGGGGACGTCGGTTCCGGCGGGCGCTTACTACAATCCCGCGGGAACACCGCTGGCCAATCCTGCGCTGGGAGCCGCGTGGGCGTGGTTTTCAAGGGGCGACAGTTCCTACAACGCGCTTCAGGCCGACTTCAATCATCGCCTCAGCCACGGGCTGTTGATCCGCGGCGACTACACGTGGTCAAGGGCATTGGACGACGGCGATTCGCTTAACGCCACGGCAGCCGGCAACGCGCCGGGGCTGGTTTCAAACCCATTCGACATGAAGGCGGACTGGGGCCCGGCCACCTACGACGTAACCAATGAGGGCTCCATCAACGAGGTGTATGAGTTGCCCTTCGGAAAGAATCAGCAGTTTTTGAACGGCGGGGGACGCTGGACAAATCTGCTCGCGGGCGGATGGACGGCGAACTCCATCGTCACGCTGCAATCGGGCTTCCCATTCACTCCTCAACTCAGTTACAACCCCTCGAACAGCGGCGACACAAAAAACCCAGTGCGCCCGTTCGTGAACCCTAGTTTTCGCGGAAATCCGATCGTGGGCAAGGTAACGGAATGGTTCGATCCATCGGCATTTCTTGCGCCGCCCGCCGGGAGCGGATTCTATGGCAACCTTGGCCGCGACACATTGCGGGGGCCAGGAATTACGGAGTGGGACTACTCCATGTTCAAAGACACCTCGCTGGATGAGCACGTGCGGTTGCAGCTTCGGGCGGAGTTCTTCAACATTCTCAACCACACGAATTTCAATACTCCGAACCTGGTGGTGTTTACGCCTTCCGGCGTTTCACCTACAGCGGGCGTGATCACCAGCACGTCGACGACATCGAGACAGATCCAATTCGCGGCAAAGGTACTGTGGTGAACGGGAGGGAGTAGGGAGGCAGGCTTGTGACCGCGATTGCAACTTCCTGCCTCCATCTCCCCCGCTGTCCTTTACTCCTGTCTCCCTCGCTCCCTTTTTTATTCCACGTCGATGCCGATTTTGTCATCCGGCAACGGTTGGCGCAGGGTGGGATCGAGCTTGCGGTCCTGCGATAGCGGATGAAGCTTGAAGAGCACCAGGACGTTACGATCCGGATCATCGAGCGCATGAAAGCTGGCCACCTGTTCCAATGAATAGTGGACGTGGAGGGCTTCAAGGATACGGGGATCGATGTCGTTCCAGGTGGCCCACCAGCCCGGTTTATAGAGGGCTAGTTTCTCGGGCAGCTTCATGGTGCCGAAGTCGTCGCAGATGCTGGGCAGGTGGGTCATCAGAGTGATCTCGTCGCCGCTGACGGACACGAGCAGCCGATTGCCGTTGGGGTGCCGATCAATATAGCGGGTGAGCCCGGCGGCGGCGTCAATCCAGGTGTACTCGGGGTGGGCAGCGTATTCCAGGGTCCAGATGGCGTTGGCGACAGTCATCACACAACTGGTTGCGATGGCCACAATGCCGGCGAGGCGCGGCCAGTTGACGTGAGTGCGTTGATGCGCCTCTGGGCCGATGGCGAAAACGGGGCCAGGTTGCACGTGGAGCAGCGTCTCAGTGACCATGGCAAGAACGAAAAACGAGAAGGGCGCGACGACCGCGAAATAGCGCGGCTGCGGATGGTTCTGGCAGGTCATGAAGAAGATGTAGCCGGCGACAGCCAGGATGGATGCGCCGAAAATGGGATCGCGAACCAGTTGCCGCACACCGGGGCGACGCCAGCACAGCGCGAGGACAACGGTGACCAGGCCGGCGAGCGGCATGAGCACATGATCGATCCACAGACCGCCATGGAAGGACCACCAGAGACTGACGACGGGCCAATAAAACCCCGCCGGTCTTGGATAGTTGTTGACGCGGAATAGATAACGATAATCGGGCAGCATGCCGGCGTGAATGACGACCGCCATCCATAGAGCGAAGGTGACGGCCGAGGCCGCTGCGAAGGCGGTCAGGCTGCGCAGCAGCGACTTGCGATTAGGCCACCGCGCGGCGGCGATGGCCCATACCAGCGCGGGCAGGAGAAAGACCGCGGTGGTTTTGGTGAGCAGCATCAGCGTAAAGAGAACGCCAATGACCGCGGCCGCCGCAACATGCCTGCGCATGCGCCCCAGGCGCGCAGCGATGTTAAGCGCGACGAGCAGAAAGGCGATGAGCATGGGCTCAAGGATGGCCAGGCGGCTGAAGGAGTAGAGAAACGGGCTGGTGACTATTAAGGTGATGGCAAGAAGCGCCATCCAGCGCGACCCGCGGACACGCAGAAGCAGATAGGCAAGAAGAAGATTGAGGAAGAAGAGAAAGACGGCCAGGCTCCGCGCCGCCCCAATGCTGACTCCGGTGAAGGAGAAGAGGACCCATTCAAAAAAAGGCCAGACAGGAACAGCAGGAGCGGGGTTGAAATCGCCCGGCATGTACCAGTTGCCGAAGAGGTGGGCGCGGATGGCGGCATTGCCATACCAGCCCTCGTCGGTGTACTTGGCCCAATCGGCGGTCCACGGGGAGTGGTTGGGAAAGTCGGCGCGCAGGTGGAGCGCGTGAACAATGGCGAAGGCGGCGATCAGCAGCAGCCAGGATGCGTAGGCTCCGCGCTTCAAGGAATGAGTCAAGAGACAATTTCTCCGCAGAATCGAAGGGCGCGTTCAAAGGAAGGTGCTTGCCTGAAGCCGGTGACTGAAGTATAGCGGGCTGGATGCAAATCAGAGGGATCTCCGACGGGCCCCGCGAGCGTGCGCTTCAACCCTCACTGCCGAATGCCCTCAGTTCCATAACTCCTGCCACGAGCTTGTAATGCAAACCGTGAAACGGAACTGCGGCGAGGCTCACTGTCAGCAGCACCAGACCGCATTCCGGGGACGCGGAATCAGCATGCTTGTGGGTGCCGATGCCCAACTTGTGGCATCGTGCTTCCCATGCGGGATCCGTAACGACAAGGCTGTAAGGCGCGCGGCCGAATCGAAACTCCGCGCGTACCTGCAACTGGCCGGGATGCTTCGCATGAGGCGATACGCTCCACCCGAGCTCGACTGGCTGAACCAGCGATAATGAATGACTCAGCGCGCGATCGGCAAACTCATTCGAGTGCAGCGAGTCGCGCGAACTGTGCAGGAGCAATTCGCCATGGTCGGCATGGGAGAGAAGAAACTGTACGGTTCGCGTGCCTATGCATCGGCGGAGTATTGCCGGCCGCTTCTCGAAGAACGCGGGAGCCACTACCCGGTTTTCCGGCTGCGAGTTGGATGCGGCAGATTGCTCCAGTGGCATCGACAGTAGATCGAGCGGAGCCATGAATCGCGATTGATGGGTGTGATTGTCCTCTACGATGAGATCGGAATCCGCAAACGCAGCGCGGTTTTCGGAGTGGATCGGCCGAAGCCATTCGCCGGAATCGATGTCGATGCCTGCAATGCAGTTTCCGCTTTCGCGACGTGACACCGCGAGGCAAAGAAAGCGTCTTTCCTGCATGCTTCGGCCCCCTTGTTAAAGGTGGACAATGCCGATTCCGCCCCAGCGCTGCTCGAAATACTCCAGCGCCAGCCGCCGATGGCAATGCTCCGCCGTCGGTTCGCTGCACAGCAGGACAGTCCTCTTCGCAAAACTCTCGCGAGAAAGGACTGTCTCAACTTTTCGATCGCGAATGAGGCTCAAGTAGGCTTCGGTGTACTCGCCCCAATCGCCTTTGCGCTTTTTGAATGCGTCGAGAATATCCTGGGTCGGCGCCAGCAACGGCTCATGCTCGTATTCCGCGCCGCAGATCTCTTTCAGGAAATACGGCAGATCCGATTGCTTCGCGAACCCTGCCAGTTGCGAGGTATTATTCAGCCGCACGTCCAGCAGGCGCTCGATGCCATGCAACTTCAATGCGCCGAAAAACTCTCGGGCGCTTTTTTGGGTGAAACCGATGCTGTAGATCTCCATTGGTCCTCGTCCAGCTCCGCAAACAACGCAGGCTGTTCGTTCACGAGTTTCTTGCCGGAAGAGGCCGCAACTTCGGCATCTGTTTCAACGCGGCCATCTCCCCGGATATGAAGCATTTCGTGTCCGCGCTCGGCCATCACGCGCCCTACCAGCAATCGGCGGTGGCAATGTGCAGGGTCCTCTTCGCCGCACATAAGGGCGACCCGAAAAGCAGCCATGCCACGCTCCAGCCGCTCGATTCCCGCGGCAAACGCAGTATCCCGAGTGATCCGGCTGTAGAGCACATGCCCGTGCGCATCGTAGTAGTCGGCATTTTTCGGCCGTCCACCCAGTTCTGCGCCCAGGAACAGGTACTTGATCTCCGCTCGCGGCAGTTCCCGTTGCAGGATCTCCCGATCAAACTGCGGGGCAAAACGAGAATAGGGCGCGGATCGCGTATCCACTACCACTTCAATCAGCCGCCCCTTCAGGAGCGAAACAACCTCCTCAAAGGAATGGGCAGAATGACCGATAGTGTAGAGGGTGCTCATCGCCGGAATTCTACGGCAAGCATACCACCGGATCGAGCCAGCTTGATGGCGCCGCCGTCCTTCTCGTTCCTGCCGAACTTTGCCGTATAAACTGAATGCTGGCTCACCCACCAACGATGACCCACCGCTTTGCCCGCCTTCGCCGCTTTCATTTCAATCGCCCCCAGCGCATCGCCGCCGTCCTCCTGGCGCTGTTTCTGGCGCAGGGGTTCTGGCTTATGTCGCGGCAGACGCTCTCAGACCGCGACTACCAGTACGCCCGCTGCGGCCGCGAGATGTGGGAGGCGGACTCTCCGCTGGCCGGCTATTACACCAGTTGCGGCAACATCCATGACGGCGTGCTGGCCTATCGCGCTGCCGGATTGCCCCTCACGCTCAACCTGCTCCTGGAGCGCGGCTTCGACCACTTCCGTAAGCCGGAGGATCGGGTGGTTCAGATGTCCGGCCCGGATGCTGCTCCGTTGAGCACCTGGGAGCTGCGCCACCAGCTCCCGCACATCCTGTTGCTTGTTCGTCTGCCCTTCCTGTTCGCCGGCTTTGTGCTGGGCGCGGCGCTGTGGTGGGTCACGCGGCGGCTTTACGGCAACCTGGGCGGCTACACCGCGCTCGCGTTGTATTGTTTTTCGCCGGCCATCCTCAAAGCGTCCACCACACCTGGGCCGGAAATCCTGGCCGCGCTCGGTGTCTTTGCCGGCGTTTACACCTGCATCGGCGTGGCCCACGCCATGCAGGGTCCGCGGCGCAAATGGCGTCCGCGCATCGTGCTGCTCATCGCGAGTTTTGGGCTTGCCGCGGCCGCGCACATTGCCGCGCTGCCCATCGTGGCGCTGCTGGGCCTGTTGACCATGCTGTGGGTAGCGGAAGGCCGCCGCAGCCAAGTGTTGCCGGTGATTCTGCTTGCCAGCGCCGGCGGGTTGCTCGTAGTGTTTGCCTGCTACGGCTTCTCCCCGGACGCCTTCAGCTTTCTGTTTCGCTCCGCCGCGGGATTTCTCTGGTTCTCGCGGGATCCGGCTTCCCACTTTTTCCTGAGCCTGCCCAATGCTGGCGCGACCATTGCTTCTATTGCCGCAGTCATCCTCTATTTCGTTCTTCGCCGCGCGCGCTATTTCGGCAACTCTGCGCCGCTATTCTGCGCCATCGTTCTTCTCCTGCTGGTCACCACCAGCGTTCCTTCTTCGCCCTGGCTATGGGCACAGGCATTTCTGTTCACCTTTATTGGCGGCGTGTTCGCCGACGCTTACGAGGCTCCGCGTCCGCGGCTGGCTCTGGCTTCCGGCGGCGCGATTCTGGCGCTGCAGGCGGTGTTTTGCATGCTGGCTCTGCCGGGGTTGATCTGAACAGAGCGCATCGAAACACCGGGACAAAACAGAGCAACTGAAGCTGAGAAATCGGAACGGAACGGGCTGAAAATCGCGCCCCGCAGCCAGTATCGTCCATCCCCCGCCGAACGATTCGTCACGTCTCGTCTAAATCAATGAAAATAAATGGATTATAAACACCAATCCGCCTTGCTGAGGAGAGGTTTGACCGGGTAAAATAGAGCTACAGCCCGCTTCAGGCCCGGCTCTGCTTTTCCGGCGTCTCCTGCCGCCCTCCGCGCGCTCAGAAACCTCCTATGGCAGACGATAAGAATCCTCAGCTCCCCCTCGATGGCGGTCTTCCGCCTGAAGGCCGTTCCAACCTCATTCCCATCAACATCGAGGAGGAGATGCGCCGTTCCTACCTCGACTACTCCATGTCCGTCATCATTGGGCGCGCGCTGCCTGACGCCCGCGACGGCCTCAAGCCGGTGCATCGCCGCGTGCTCTACACCATGAGCGAAATGGGCCTGGAGTACAACAAGAAGTACACCAAGTGCGCCAAGGTCGTCGGCCAGGCCATGGGTGTCTATCACCCCCACGGCGACTCCGCCATTTACGACACGCTGGTCCGCATGGCGCAGCCTTTCACCCTGCGCTACCCGCTCGTAGATGGCCAGGGCAACTTCGGCTCCGTGGATGGCGATCCGCCCGCGGCCATGCGCTACACCGAGTGCCGCATGGAACGCATCGCCGGCGAACTCCTCGCCGACATCGAGATGGAGACCGTCGACTTCGTCCCTAACTACGACGAGTCCACGCTCGAGCCCACTGTCCTTCCCACGCGCATTCCCAACCTCATCGTCAACGGCTCCAATGGCATCGCGGTGGGCATGGCCACCAATATCCCGCCGCACAACCTCACGGAAGTCATCAACGCCGCCATCGAGCTGGTGAACAATCCCAAGGCCGGCATCGACGAAGTAATGAAGTACGTCCAGGGTCCGGATTTCCCGACTGGCGGGTTCATCTATGGAAGATCCGGCATCAAGCAGGCGTATACCACCGGCCGCGGCCGCTTCCTGATGCGCGCCAAAACCGCGCTCGAAAACCTGACCAAGGAAAAGCAGGCGATCATCATCACCGAGATCCCCTACCAGGTGAACAAGTCCAGGCTCATTGAGCGGATCGCCGAGTTGGCCAACGAGAAAATCATCGACGATATCTCCGACGTGCGCGACGAGAGCGACCGCGACGGCATGAGGATCGTCATCGAGCTCAAGCGCGGGTCGCAGCCTGAGATCGTCCTCAACCAGCTCTACAAGCACACGCAGTTACAGGAAAGCTTCTCCATGATCTTCCTGGCCGTGCTCAACGGCCAGCCGCGCGAGCTACCGCTCGATCAGGCCATCCGCGCCTTCATCGATCATCGCGTCGATGTGGTCCAGCGCCGCACCGTTTACCTGCTGAAAAAGGCGCGCGAACGCGAGCACATCCTCGAGGGCTACAAGATTGCTCTCGACAATCTCGACACCGTCATCAAAATCATCCGCGGATCCAGTTCCCGCGCCGAAGCCCGCGAAAACTTGTACGCCTGGGGAAAGGGCGCTGACATCGTCATCAACCTCGACCGGGAGCGGCTGCCCAGCGAAGAGCGCGGCCTCTCGCTGCGCCAGGTGGACGCCATCCTCGAGTTGCAGCTCTATCGCCTCACCCAGCTCTCGGTCGACGAAATCCTCAACGAACTCAAGGAAATCCGCGAGAAAATTGCTGAATACGAATCCATCCTCGCCAGCGACAAAAAGCTCCGCCAAGTCATCATCAAGGAACTCAAGGAAGTTCGCGACCGCTACGGCGACGAGCGCCGCACCCAGATCCTCGACGAGTCCGCCGAGCTCCAGCTGGAAGACCTCATCGCCGACGAGCAGGTGGCCGTCACAGTGAGCCACCAGGGCTACCTGAAGCGCACGCCTATCAGCATCTATCGCCAGCAGCGCCGCGGCGGCACCGGCCGCATGGGGATGAAGACGCGCGAAGAGGATTTCGTCGCCCAGCTCATCATTGACTCCACCCACGCATTTCTTCTCTGCTTCACCAACGCCGGCCGCGTGTATTGGCTCAAGGTCTATGAGATTCCCGACGTGGGCGCCGCCGGCAAAGGCAAGAGCATGCAAAGCCTGCTCAACCTCCAGGCCGGCGAAAACGTTCGCGCCATTCTTCCCGTGCGCGACCTCGAAGAAGAAGGCAAGTACGTCTTCTTCACAACCCGTAACGGCACCGTAAAGAAGACGCCGCTCAAGGACTTTTCCAATGTCATGGCGAAAGGCATCATCGCCATCGGCATCGACAAAGAGGACGAGTTGGTAAAGGCGCGCATCACCGACGGCAATCAGATCATCTTCCTCGCCACCCACCTCGGCATGGCCATCCGTTTCGACGAGTGCGATGTTCGCTCCATGGGCCGCCCTGCCTACGGCGTTCGCGGCATCGATCTGGGCAAAAACGATCACGTAGTCGGCGTTGCCGTCACGCCAAAAGAACACGAGCCCGGCGCCTACCGCATCCTCTCGGTCAGCGAGAACGGCTTTGGCAAGCGTACGGACGTTGAGGAGTACCGGCTCCAGACCCGCGGCGGCAAAGGCGTCAAAAACATGGCCGTCACCGACCGCATCGGCAAGGTCAGCTCCATCCAGCTCGTCGATGACTCCAGCGAGATCATGGTCATCAGCCAGTGGGGCAAGATCATCCGCGTCGACACCAAAACCATCCGCGCTGCCGGCCGCGCCACTCAGGGCGTCCGCCTGCTCAATCTGGATGCGGAAGACAAGGTAGCCGCCGCCGTGGTCATCCCGCCCGACGAAGTCAACGGCAAGGACGAAGAGCAGGGCACGCTGTTGCAATGAAGATCTCGTTCCTCAGAGGAAGGGATAGCGGATGGAAAAGAACTTCACAGTCGACCAGATCAAGGCCGCCCTCTTTGCTATCCAGGACAAAATAACTGCGTCTCAGCGCGCGATGCTAAAAGGCCATAGCGAGATTCGCCTCGCATCAATGAAGAAGATCGCGGGATTTGGCGGCTACTCAAGCACTCGCGCCGGAAACCTGCAGTACGGTATTCTGTGCGGATTTATATCGAGTGAGCTGGGCTTTGCGTCACCCGGAAATGAGACTTACGTCATCGCAGAAGTTTCGGGAAAAATGGACGACGAACAACACCGACAATGGCGAATGGACGATGTGGTTGTGAAGGCTCTCAAAGAAATTGGCTGGACAAAATCGAACGGGCGGGTTGGGTTTAGGTTGCCGCGGCACCTTACTGAATTCAGCGTCTACACCATCGTCGATGGCAAGAGGCTCGACCGCGATGCAAAGACAGGGGGGGCAGTTGAATACCAAGATTCGAGACGTTGGACGACGGCAGACAGACTATGGCGAGAGGCCATCGATGATGGCAAGAGTATGCCAGTCGTCTTAGGGGATGCCACTGATTGCAGCCGTCTGCGTTATTGGGGACTGTTGACTAGAATTGATATCAAGGGAAGCGTCACTAGCTTTACAGTGGATAGCCTACGAGAATTAGGAAAGCATAAGACGCAGGAGTTGGTACTCCGTAGCACACGAAATCAAATCGCTCCAAACTTCATCAGACCATACGCGATCTGCGTGACGCCGCAATTTCTGAATCCGGCGATGAGAAAACAGTGAACCGGGTCTGAATCCGCGCGCCCCAGGCCCCGCCTTTGGGGCCTGGGATGGAATCCTCTCAACCCTGAGGGCGCGTCACCCGCCGTATCGTCTTATCCATTGGCTTCGTCGGATCGCGCACAACGCCAATCTTCGCCCAGGCGGCTTCATTCAATTCGCTCACCAACGACAGCCGTTCGCCCACCGTAAGGCTACGCCAATTCTTCACCCGCTCCTTCAGGTGCTCCGGCACATATTTGTAATCGAACTTCGACTCGTCAATCTCAATGGCATCGCTCATCGCGCCTCCTCCCACTGCGGATGCCCCGTCGCTTCTGAGACTTGGGAGATTACTCGCGCTCCGTATTGTTAGCCTTATCCGCCTCGCGGATTGCCTCCACGTCCGCCAGATCGCTCAGCCTTCCCGATTTGAGTTTGTTACGGATCAGGTGCTCCGCCGAAATGACGTTCACAGATACTCCTTCCAGCTTGAACTGTTCCCGCTTTTCCCACGCCTCGTCGAACTCAACTGCGTCGATGGACTGGAGGACGTCGGCGCGGGCGGGCGAGTTTCCAAGCTGGAAGATTGATATGGGGCAATCCCTGAAATCGGCAGGCATAACCCCGGCGAGCGGCGCGCCGAAATCCGCCAGCGCCCGGAAGACCGCCTCGCTGTTCTTTACGCTGGCGCGGATGAAAATGTCGATGTCTTTGGTAGACCGCGGCTCGGCGTAATACCCTACCGCCCATCCTCCAACGACCAGATACTCAACCCCGTGGGCGTTCAACGCGAGCAAGAGTTGGCGTAGATCTTCGGGTAGGGTCATATTGCGGCAGCCCCTTGACTCCGTTTGCGAAGGCGTAAGCCGAGGCCGTTGCGTCCCACACGGCGAGGAACCGTTCAGCCGGCGGACGGCTCCGCCAGTACCGGTAAACCTCGGCCTTCTGTTCCTCGTGGCTCGAAAATCTGTGGATGGTTTTGTCCATGATCGCGGCGTGACTATATCTCTATTTTACACTGATTTACGCTCGTACCCCGCGCCTTGCTCGTGAGATTTCGGATGCCCTTCACGCAGCGACATACTTGTCCTCTGCCGAATTAACCGCCGCATCCCTGAAGTATGGGCTCAGGAACCCCACCGTGTTCAGATCGGCCTTCCGCCCCAGAATTCCCGAGAGTTCCTCTTCCATTCCAAAGAACGCCAGCCCCGGCGTGAACCCCGGCTCGAACTCAACCAGCACATCCACATCGCTGTCCGGCCGGAAATCGTCCCGCAGCACCGAGCCAAACAGGCTCAACCTGCGGATGCGATGCCGCCGGCAGAATGCCTCGATCCGTTCCTGCGGGATTTCGATTCGCGCCCGGCTCATGAACGTCTCCTCAATGTCTTCCCTCACAGTGTAATCGCACTTTATCGTTATCAGACCCTTCCGCATCCCGTCAGTCACTCGTCATTCAACCCAATTCCGTTTTAAACTGAATTTGCTCTGGCTCTCCGCGACCCAATCTCCCGTGTTGCGGACCGTCTTTATTCTTTTCGTTCTGGCCGCTGCCTCTTCCACTCTGGCGCCGGCTGCAGTCATCGCCCCTCTGGAGCGCGCGCGTCGCTACGGCCACCCGCACACTCTCGTTCTCCAGCCCGCTCGCCGGCATTCCCACTCCATCAAAAGCTCCCGCTCGCGCCGTCAGAAAATACATCGCGATCACGACTCGGCTCGGCCTGCCGCAAACCGCCAGGCCGATCACAGGGCAACGGATCGCCAAACGCGCGAGCATCGCACGGCCTCCGCTCCCCGCATAGCTTCGCCGCAGCCGCCCACTGACGCTGCACGCGCCGACGACTCAGCCAGCCCAACCTCGTCAGATCCCGAGCCGCAACCCGTTGTTTACCGTCGCACCCGCCGCTTGTTCATGCCGCCGCCGCTGACCGGATCGCTTGCGTCCCTAGAGCGCCAAAACGAGCGCTCCGACGCCGAGGGCCTCGAGCGCATCCTCGACGACGACGACCTCAAAGATCGCATCGCACAGCACCTCCTGGTCCCGGTCCCCGTCTCTGCCGCGCTCGCCGTCAACCCCGACCTGCCCGCCAACCGCCGCTACTGCCGCCCCTGGACCGCTCGCTTTCTCTCCGACCTCGCCCGCGCCCACAGCGCCCGGTTCCACAGCCCGCTGGAGGTCAGCTCTGCCGTCCGCACCGTCGACTACCAGAGGCGCCTGATGCACGTGAACGGTAACGCGGCTGCCGCCGAGGGCGACATCGTAAGCCCGCACCTCACCGGCGCCACCGTGGACATCGCCAAGCACGATCTCACGCTCCCCGAAATTGCATGGATGCGCACCCGCCTGCTTACCCTCCAGTTAGCCGGCAAAATTGATGTGGAGGAGGAGTTTCAGCAGGCCTGCTTTCACATCACCGTCTACAAGAGCTACGTCCCAGCCAAACCCAAGCGCATCCGGAACGCTCCGGCTGTCGCGCAGCTCGCGTCCCGCGGCCGATAATCCCGGCGAACTCCATCGCCTTCCCCGGCTCTACTGACGCCGCTGACTCCGCCTGCTTCGCTTTTACTGAAAATCATCCCACCCTGTGGTCTTTCGCGGTACAATCGCGGGCAAACGCATTTCCAGCCCGGGATCCTGTTCTTTCCGCTGCGCGATGGAACTCCGGGCGGCAGGCGTCGGAAATCCAACCGCGCCCCCGCGCCGGCGGTCTCATCCCGCAGGCAGGTGCGTCCACTTGATCCAAGCTCCAATTTTGAGAGGCGATCTATGAGCGATACCGGAGTCCCACCGACAGCCGATGCAACCCCCGGCCTGTCGCAGATGCAGCGCGTCACCAACATCTTCAGCGCTCCTTCCAAAACGTTTAATGACATCAAGGTGGGTCACCGCAGCTGGTGGCTGCCGTTCGTCATCTACATCATCCTCGGCTATGCCTTCTTCGGCGTCATCAGCACCAAGATCGGCATGCGCCAGGTCACCGAGAATCAAATTCACCTCAGCCAAAAAACTCAGGATCGGCTCGCCCAGCTCACCCCGGAGCAGCGTGAGATGCAGATGAAGATCTCCACCACCGTGACCACATGGGTCTTTTATCTCACTCCGGCCCTGCTGCTCATCATTGGAGTCGTCGTCTCGGCCGTTATGCTCGGCACCATCAACTTCGGCTTCGGCGGCAAAGCCACCTTCGGCGGCGTCTACTCCATGTGGATGTACGCCATGCTGCCGTCGATGGTCAAAACATTACTCGGCATTGCCGTTGTCCTGGCGGGCGCCGCGCCGGAGTCTTTCAACGTCAAGAACTACGCGCCCACTAACCTGGGCGCTTTCCTCAGCCCCACGGATACTGGCGCCGCGCTCTACTCGCTCGCCAGTTCCATCGACATCATCACCATCTGGTGCCTTGTGGTCATGGGGATCGGCCTGGCTACCGTCGCCGGCGTCAAACGCAGCTCGGGATACATCTCGGTCTTCGCCTGGTGGATTCTCGTCGTTCTCATCGGCGTCGGATCCGCCGCCCTCATGGGCTGACCGGCAAGCTTTCAATCCCGCAAAGTAACGGCGCGCATCAACCGATGCGCGCCGTTTCACTTCTTCACTTGTTCACTTCTTCACTCGTTCACTGTTCCCACTTCCGCATGATCAGCGTCGCGTTGATCCCGCCAAACCCAAACGAGTTCGACAGCGCAACGTCAAAGTTGTGCGCTTCTGCCTTGTTCGGCACGTAGTCAAGGCGGCACTCGGGATCCACGTTGTCCAGGTTGATGGTCGGCGGCAGCATCTGGTTTTCGAGAGCCAGCACCGTGATTCCCGCCTCCAGCCCGCCCGCGCCGCCCAGCAGGTGCCCGGTCATTGACTTCGTCCCGCTCACTTTCAGCTTGTGGCTCAGCGCGTGCTCGCCAAACACCTTCTCGATGGCGAGCGACTCGTTTCCGTCGCCCGCGGGGGTCGAAGTGGCATGCGCGTTGATGTAGCCCACTTGCTCCGGCCGGATCTCCGCATCCTTGAGCGCCGCCCGCATGCTTCGTTGCGCCCCCAGGCCTTCCGGAGCGATCCCCGTCATGTGATGGGCGTCGGCGCTCATACCGTAGCCGATCACCTCAGCCAAAATATTCGCCTCGCGCCTGCGGGCAAACTCCAGCTCTTCCAGGATCAGGATGCCCGCGCCCTCTCCGATCACGAACCCGTCACGGTCCTTGTCGAAGGGCCGGCTCGCCCGCTGCGGCTCCTCATTGCGCGTGGAAAGCGCGCGCATGGCGGCAAACCCGCCCACTGAGAGCGACGTTACCGCTGCCTCCGATCCTCCGGCGATCATCGCATCCGCATCGCCGTGCAGAATCATGCGCACGGAGTCGCCAATCGAGTTGGCGCTAGTGGCGCACGCCGTTGCCGTAGCTGAGATGGGCCCCTGCGCGCCATAGCGGATGGAAATCTGTCCGGCCGCCATGTTCACGATAGTCGCGGGAATAAAGAAAGGCGAAATCTTGCGCGGGCCGCCGTTCAACAGGTTCGCATGCTCGCGCTCGATTATCTCGAATCCGCCGATTCCCGAACCGATGAAGACGCCCACGCGGTCCTGGTTATCCGGGGTGATCTTCAGGCCCGATTGCGCCAGCGCTTCTTCGGTAGCCGCAAAGGCAAAGTGAATGAAGCGCCCCATCTTCCGCGCTTCCTTCTTGTCCACGAAATTCAGCGGGTCGAAGTTCTTCACCTCACAGGCGAATGTGACAGGGTAGCCGGTTGCATCAAAGCCCTGGATGGGCGCCGCGCCGCTGGCCCCTGCCACCAATTGCCGCCAGATTTCAGGTGCGGTGTTGCCCACACCGCATACCAGCCCCAGGCCGGTAATCACCACTCGACGGTTCACCGGCTACTTGCCTTTCGTTTTCTCGTTCTTCTCGATGTAGTCGATTGCGTCCTTCACCGTCTTGATCTTCTCTGCATCTTCGTCCGGAATTTCCAGGTCGAAGGCTTCCTCGAACTGCATCACCAGCTCGACCACATCAAGCGAATCCGCCCCCAGATCCTCTTGGAAACTGGCGTTTGGCGTCACTTCCGCCTCGTCCACCTGTAGCTGTTCCACGATGATCTGCTTCACCTTCTCTTCCACGGCCATGCGTGTTCTCTCCTCGTCTGTTCAATTACTTCGGAAACCGGGATTCAGTAGGTCCGCTCGGGCTCCGCCAGCCTACAATACCGGCCCACGGCAGGGGAGCACAACCATGGCGGAGAAAAAACCGCGCACGGCCCTGAATCTCCAAGTCTAAAGGCCTACCCCCGGAGTGTAAAGCCGCGCACCGCCGGAAGATGCGCCCCGATCACCCATCATCAACCCGGCGTCTCTCCGGGAAGGAGGGAAGGAACCGCGATTGCTTGTCGCGGCCGGCGCCAACCATCGAGTTTCGGCCCACAAATGCACAGCCCGCAAGCGTACATTAGGCGAAGAGGCTCCCAAAATGAACTTTGCCCTCCTCGGCCCTCTCATCGCTCTGTTTTCGGCGGCCCTCGGCGTGTGGTTCGGGCTTTGGTTTGCCAAGACTGGAACGCAAACCCAGGTGCAATCGGAGAAGCAAATGGCGGCCATTCGCGAACAGGCGTTTCGCGAACAGGTGGAAGTGCTCTCCGCCGAGCTCATTGAACTCAGGCCCAAGGCCATCGAATTAGCGCGGCTCCAGGAACAGCTCACCCAAGAACAGGCTAAGTACGCGCAGATGAAGACGGACCTCGACAACGCGTTCAAAGCTGCCGCCGCCGATGCCCTCCGCGCGAACACCCAGTCGTTCCTTGCTCTGGCCAAGCAGGAGCTCGGGCCCCAGACCCAACAGGCAAGCAGCACCTTGACCGAAAAGGAAAATGCGATTCAGGCCGTGCTCAAGCCGCTTGCGGACACCCTAAAGCAGCTCGACGAACACTCCCGCCAGCTTGAAGCCAGCCGCGCCGGAGCGTACGGCGAGTTGAAAACCCTCGTCCAGGACGTCGGCAAAGCCATCCCGGAGTCGCTGAACCTCCTCAAGAACGAAACCTCGCAGCTTGTTTCCGCTCTCCGAGCGCCCAAAACCCGCGGCAATTGGGGCGAATTGCAGCTTCGCCGCTGCGTCGAGTTCGCTGGCATGGTGGATCATTGTTCATTTCACGAGCAGGTCTCCACGCTGACTGCGGACGATCAGCGGCTCCAGCCCGACATGACCATACAGCTGCCGAATGGCCGCACCATCGTCGTCGATGCCAAAACGCCCTCCGATCTCTTCTCCGACGAAGCGCCGGACCCGGCCACCGCGAGGCTGCGTCTTGAAGCTCATGCCGCGCGGGTCAAAATGCACCTCCGCGACCTCTCCGCGAAAGCCTATTGGAAACAGTTTGACTCGACGCCCGAGTTTGTTGTCTGCTTCCTGCCCAGCGAAGCGCTTTTCAGTGCCGCCCTGGAAGCCGACCCCAGCCTGATCGAATTCAGTGCCCAAGCCAATGTTGTCATGGCCACGCCTACTACGCTCATCGCCCTTCTCAAGGCGGTCGCCTATGGATGGCAGCAATCTGAAGTCACCCAAAACGCCAAGGCAATCCAGGCGACGGGCAGGGATCTCTACGGAAAACTGGTCAATGCATACGAGTATTTTGAAAAACTCGGCTCTGCGCTTCAAAACGCTGTCAGCCAATACAACAGATTCGTCGGCGCAGTCGAGGGACGCGGCGGTGCATTCTTCCAGGCTCGAAAACTTGGCGGCCTTGTGCACGACGGTCAACAGTTGGAGATCACAGAGCCAATCACGGCAGAGCCGCGCGTGCTAACGGCGGAAGATTGGACCGAGCCCCTCGCCTTGGCAGCCGAGGCAGCCGACCCCATCGAAGCCGATTGATCGCCGCCTCCGCCGCGGTTCCTCTGGCTCGCCCTGCCCCCCCCATTCGCGCTCCCTTCGCGTCACCAAAGACCACATCCGCCTATCCCGTGCATCTTTAGTAACGTGACCCCCGTGATTTCTCAAGCCAAACTTTCGTGTTCCAAACTACATTAGGCGAAGGGGAATTCGAACATGCAAGGTATCCTCCCAGTAATTGCAGCATTGCTCGGCATTGTTGTCGGCATCGCCATCCATTTCGTCTTCCGCATGACGACGGATCGCAAAGACCGTGAAGACCTTGACGCGGAAAAGGCGCAATTATCGCAACGCATCTCTGGCCTGGCTGCCGAGCTGGCCGGCGCCCGCACTGAGACTGCGCAGGCGCGCGATCAGGCCGAGCGTCGAGCCGGCGCCGAATCGCTTGCCGCCGAACGCGAACGGATGATCAATGTGCTCAATGCTGATCGCGAAAAAATTGTCGCCAATCTTGCGGAGGAGCGCGATCGGGCTGTCGCAGAACTGCGGTTAAAAAGTGAAAACGAGCGGCGCATGCTCGGCGAAGTCAGCCAGCTCCGCGCCGATCTCCTCAATGAGAAGAAGAATCTGGGGGAAAAACTCGCCCTCCTGGATACGGCCAAGGCGACGCTCACCGACCAGTTTCGGACCGTCGCCTCCGAAATCGTCGAGCAAAGGTCCAAAGCCTTTACCGATACCAATAAGAAAGACCTCGACAACCTGCTGGTGCCGCTGCGCGAGCAGATCAACGAATTTCGCAAGAAGGTGGAAGAGGCGCAGAGCGACTCCAGGGTCGGCGTTAATACGCTGCAAAACCTCATCGGCAACCTGAACAACCTGAACCAGGAGCTCGCCGAGGAAACCCGCAATCTCTCCACTGCGCTTCGCGGCTCCGCCAAGGGCCAGGGCGACTGGGGCGAGCTCATCGTCCGCAATCTCCTTGAGAAAGCAGGCCTGCGCGAGGGCGAGCACTTCCGGGTACAGGAGTCGTTTGACGGCGCCACAACCAACGGCGACCGCCGCAAGGCGCGGCCCGACATCATCCTTAATCTTCCCGGCAAGCGCCATCTCGTTATCGACTCCAGGGTTCCGCTGGCCGCCTGGGCCGACTGGGTCGACGCATCATCGGAAGAGCAACGCAGACAGGCCATGAAGCGCCATATCGCTTCGGTTCGCGCCCACGCCGAGAGTCTTGCAGCGCGCGCGTATCAGAAATCGGAAGCCAGCGAGCAGCCTGAATTCGTGGTGATGTTCGTTCCTATCGAGCCTGCATTCCTTGCCGCCCTGCACCAGGATGACGCCCTCTGGCGCGACGCCTACGACCGCCAGATCCTGCTGGTCGGTCCCACCACCTTCCTCTTCGTCATCCGCATCATCGACAGCCTCTGGCAGCAGGAATTCCAGGTCCGCAACGTGCAGGACATCATGGATCGCGGCGCAGCGCTCTATGAAAAGTTCGCCGGCTTTGTCGCCGACCTCGAAGCTCTCGGCCTCAACCTGCGCAAGGTGGATCAGTGCTACACCGGCGCCATGAAGAAGCTCAGTGAAGGCCCCGGCAACCTCGTCCGCCAGGTGGAGATGCTCCGCCAGCTCGGCGTCAAGCCCGGCAAATCGCTATCCCGGTCCGTGCTCGCCGGCGCCAACCTCGACGACGACTCCATCGCCCTCGCCGCCGAAGCCGGCGAACCGGTCAACGCCGAATAGCTGCCATTGAGTCGTCTCGATCCGGTAATCCGCCGGTTCCCGTTGCGGTCGCGCGGGTCGGCGCGCTGGCCCTGCTTGAACTTGGATACAACGGCGTTTCAACCGCTCACAGGAGCGTCGGCAAGGGTTCCAATCAACTCGCGAATCTCCAGCAACACGTCGTCGGGCCGCGTGGCGGCCAGCGGAAACTTGAGCACGCCCTGCGGCGTGAACTGGGCCCCGCGCTTCCCATTGCGCGCCACCAGCCGCATCAGGTGCTGCGGATCCACTGCCGCATTCTCCGTAAACCGGATCTGCAGTTCCGCCCGTTTGCGGTCGATCTGCGCGATGCCGATGCGCTCGCATTCCAGGCGCAGCGACGCGGCTTCCAGCAGGTAAACGGTGGCGTCCGGCAGCGGCCCGTAGCGGTCTTCCATCTCCGCGCGCAGGTCGGCGAGGGCCTTTTCATGCTGCGCGCCGGCAATCTTCTTGTAAAGGCGCAGGCGCTGATTCTCCTCCGCCACATAACTCTCGTCGATGCGCAACGCAATGCCGAGGTTGAGCTGCGTGGTCGGCTTCTCCTCGGCGCCCTCGCCTTTCAGTTCCTTCACGGCCTGTTCCAGCATGGAAGTGTAAAGCTCGAATCCGACCGCCTCAATGTGGCCGCTCTGCTCGCCGCCCAGCATGTTTCCGGCGCCGCGCAGCTCCAGGTCGAGCGCAGCAATCTTGAATCCCGCTCCCAGGTCGCTGAACTCCTTGAGCGCGGCCAGCCGCCGGCGCGCAATTGCCGACAGCTCCTGCTCCGGCGGGATGAGCAGGTAGGCGTAAGCGCGGCGATTGGAGCGCCCCACCCGTCCGCGCAGCTGGTAGAGCTCGCTCAGGCCGTGGCGGTCGGCGCGATTCACAAACATCGTGTTGGCCAGCGGGATGTCGAGGCCGTTCTCAATGATCGTGGTCGCCACCAGCACGTCATACTCGTGATGCATGAAGGCGAGCATCACGTGCTCCAGCTCGTTCTCGCTCATCTGGCCATGGCCCACCACCACCCGCGCCGCGGGCACCAGCTCCTGGATGCGCGCGGCAATCTCGTAGATGGATTCCACGCGGTTGTGAACAAAATAAATCTGGCCGCCGCGCTCAAGTTCCAATTCAATGCCGGAGCGTACGATCTTCTCGTCGAATTTTGCCACCACGGTCTGGATGGCCATGCGGTCCTTGGGCGGAGTTTCAATCACGCTCATGTCCCGCAGCCCCACCAGCGACATGTGCAGCGTCCGCGGGATCGGCGTCGCGCTCATCGCGAGCACGTCAATCTCCTTCCGCAACTGCTTCAGCTTTTCCTTGTGGCGCACTCCAAAGCGCTGCTCTTCGTCTACAACAAGCAAACCCAGGTCCTGAAACTTGACGTCCTTCGACAGCAGTCGATGGGTGCCGATGAGGATATCCACTTTGCCCGTCTCTACCTGCTCCACAATCAGCTTTTGTTCCTTCGCCGTGCGGAAGCGCGAAATCATCTCCACCTTGATGGGGAACTGCGCAAAGCGGCTCTTGAATGTCTCGAAATGCTGAAAGCAGAGGACGGTGGTGGGCGTCAGCACCGCTACCTGCTTGCCGTCCTGCACCGCCTTGAACGCTGCGCGCATCGCTACCTCGGTCTTGCCGTAGCCCACGTCGCCGCACAGCAGGCGGTCCATCGGCGTCGGCTTCTCCATGTCTTCCTTGATGGCCTGGATCGCGGTGATCTGGTCGTCGGTTTCGTTGTAATCGAATGCGTCTTCGAATTCCTTCTGGAATTCGTTGTCGGGCGTAAACGCAGTGCCTTCCACGGTGTGCCGCGCCGCGTAGAGCTTCAGCAACTCCGCGGCCATGTCCTGCAGGCGCGAGCGCACGCGCGCCTTGGTCTTGACCCACTGCTGCGAACCAAGCCGGTTCAGTTGCGGCGCGGGTCCGGTGTCGGTGGAGCGATACTTCTGGATCAAATCGAGCCGCGTCAGCGGGACGTACAGCTTCGCCGCTTCAGCGAACTCCAGGATCATAAACTCCACGGCCAGGCCGTCCTGCACAATCTCCTTCAACCCCTGGTATTGCGCGATGCCGTGCTCCACGTGCACCACGAAATCGCCCACGGTCAAATCGCGAAAATCGGATACGAATGCGGCCGTCTTCGATTTCCGGGGCACTGGCCTGGCGGCAACATCAGCCTCGTCGGAGAGATCGTTGGCGCCAAACAGAATCAAAGTCGACTCGGGAAAGCTGACGCCGGAAGCAAACGGCGAGCGCACGATCACCGGCACGCGCAGATCGCCGGCCAGGTAGCTGGCTTCTTCCAGCACAGTCTCGCCATGGCCGACGGCGCGGCTGCCCAGCCGATAGGGAATCTGGTAGTCGCGCAGGATCGTCGCCGTGCGCTCCACGTCGCCCTGGTTGGCCGCGGCAATCACGATGTGCGTTTCCATTTCCATCAGCTTGCGCAACTGCTCGGTCAGCGCCGGAATGGAGCCGTGAAAACGCAGCGTGGGCCGCGTGTTGATGGCAATCTCGCCCAGCGTCGCGTCTTCGTCGAGCACGTCGATAGCGCCGAGCTGATCGAAATCGAGACCAAAATGCCCTTTCAGGAGGCCCTGCAGAATTTCGGGACGCAGGTAAATATCCTCGGGCCGGATGAGACTTCCGATTCCGGAACGCTCGTGGCGCTGCTCCACCTTGTTCCACCAGCGGTCAATCTGGTTGCGCACCATGCCCGGCTCATCCACAAACAACACCGCCTTGGGCGCGAACTTTAGCAGATGGCTTTCCGCGCCGGCCACCTGCGCAAAGAACTCCCAGCCAGGGAACACGCTCACGCCCCCGGCAGCGGCGGCTTCCTCTGCCAACTCGTCCGCCTCGCCGCCTCCCTCAATCTCGATCCGCTGCCGGCTCAGCCGCGCATTCACCGCGGCAAGCAATCGTTCCGTCACCGGCGTCTCCGTCAGCGGCAGCAACTGCACTTCGTCCAAACCCGACTGCGAGCGCTGCGTTTCGGGATCGAAGCGGCGGATGGTTTCGATCTCGTCCCCGAAAAACTCGAAGCGCATGGGGCGGTCGGACTCCGGCGAATAAACATCGAGAATCCCTCCGCGCCGCGTGAACTGCCCCGGCATCTCCACCAGGTCCATCTGGGTATAGCCCACGCTGAGAAGGTGCGCGGTGAGTACCTCGATGTCGATTTCTTCTCCGCGCCGCAGCGTAACCGCAAGGCTGGCGTAGTAGTCGCGGTCAAAAAGGCGCAGCGCCGCAGCTTCCACCGGCGCAATCAAAATGGAGACCGCGCCGGTGGCCAGCTTCCACAAGGCCGCCGCGCGTTGTTCCTGCACGTCGGGATGGGGCGAAAGATTCTCGAACGGCAACACGTCGTGCGCCGGCAGCCGCACCACCCGCTCCGGATCGACGGCGCCGGTCAGCTCGCACCCGGCACGCAACATCGGCTCCAGCGCCTCGGCCGCCTTATTGTCGGCCACAACCACGATCACCGGACGCTGCGCCGCCCGCGCCATCAGCGGAATGTAAAGGGAGCGCGCCGTCGCGGTGAGTCCGGACACAATACGACGCCCCGAACTCAGGCTGAGGTGCCTGCGAACGCGCTCAAACGCCGAGGTCTGCTCCAGGTCCGCGAAAATTTCGCGGACGAACGGGAGAATCATCAAGCATCAGTCTATCAGTGGCGAAACCCGCTCGTCAGCGCGTCCGGTGCCGCGGAAAGGCTCGTTCAAATAGGCCACGCGGTCCCAGGCCTCGGCAGCAGGATCGCCCTCAGGCGCTCGCCGTTTTTGGCGTGTCCGGAATAGACAGGGCCACAATCCCCGCGCCAACAGCCAGGCAAACCGCGATCACCCACAACCCGGCCGTAAAGTGGTGGGTCGCGTCCTTCAGCCAGCCCATCGCGTACGGGCCGGCAAACGCTCCCACTGCGCCCCACGAGTTCACAATCGCGATCGCCGCTCCAGCGGCCTTGCCGCTCAAACGCCCCGTCGCCACACTCCAAAACATCGGCAGCGAGGACAGCAGCCCCATGCAGGCGAGGGAGAAGCCGGCAACAGCTTCAAGGACCGTGTGGCTGAGGCCGCAGACGGCAAAGCCCGCGCCTGCGACGAGGAACAGGAGCGGCAGAGGTTTCATATTGTGCTGGCGGCTGGCCCACCACAGAGCCACGCCCCCAAACGCAAAGGTCAGCGTCGCCCACCAGCCCGTCGCAATCGTGGATGCACCCAGCGTAACCAGGATCTTCGGCAGCCAGAAACTCAGTCCATAGATGCCCGTGCTCCACAGGAAGTATGCGGCGGAATCGCCCGCTACCTTCCACCACGCGTGGCTCGCGCTTGCCCTCTGCTCGGCGTCGTCTCCGGCCAGTTCGCGCTCGACTTGCTGTTTCTCCGCTTCCGAAAGCCACGCTGCCGACTGTGGATGGTCGGCGAGCACGAACCAGGTGGCCATCCCCAGCAGCACCGCCGGGACTCCTTCGATCAGGAAGAGCCATTGCCAGCCGCGCAAACCCAGCACCAGGTTCATCCGCAGGAGATATGCGGAGACAGGCGACCCGACAATGTTGCAAATCGGCAGGGCAAACAGGAACAGCGCCAGGGCTCGCGTCCGCAGTGCGCGCGGGAGCCAGAAGGTGAAGTAAAAGATTACGCCGGGATAGAAGCCCGACTCCGCGACGCCGAGCAGGGCGCGCGCCCCAATGTAGGCGGGAATGCTGGCCACAAAGGCGGTGCCCATGGACACGATGCCCCACACCACCATCAGCACGCCCAGCCAGCGCCGCGCGCCGATCCGCGCCAAAACCACGTTGGCGGGCAATTGGAACAGGCAGTAGGGCAGAAAGAAGACGCCCGCCGCGAACCCTGACATTCGGTCCGTGATGCCCAGGTCGCGGTTCATGGTGAGCGCGGCAAATCCAACATTGACCCGGTTGAGAAAGGCAATGGTGTAGAGCAGCATCAGGAAGGGCACAATGCGCCCCATGATTCTGCGATACACTGCTGCTTCTGGACGACCTGTCACTTGTCGCCCAGCGCCTTCGCGAAGGCATACAAGAAGTCCAGCGACTTCCAGTACGAATCCATCGGCAGCCGCTCGTCCTGCCCGTGCGCCCGCTCGTCGTCGCGCTCCAGCGCAATGGCGGAGTAGCCGTAGCAGGGTATTCCCGCCCAGGCGAAGTAGATGGAATCGCTGGCGCCATTTTCCATGATCGGCGTTACCGGAACGCCCGGCCAGATGGCGTCGGTAATGCGCGTTAGCGGCTCGAAAACCTCCGGATTCGGCGGCGGCGGCACAATGGCTTTGCGGGCGGGCGCCTCGTCCATCGCCTCGCCGCTATCGGAGACGTACTTCACGGTCAGCTTGGGATCGGCGAAGAGTTCAATCAGCTTCTGCCGGATCTCCTCCGGCGAGTGACCGGGAAAGATGCGGCAATTCACGTTGGCCTGCGCGGTCTGCGGCAGCGCGTTGTTGGCGTGCCCGGCAAGTAGCCGCGTGGCCACACAGGTGGTGCGGAAGTTCGAGTTGAAGTCCGGCTCCTCCGCGCTGAGGCGCGCCGCTGCCGCCATGTCCGGCGGATCGGCCAGGATGGCGCGAATGTCCGCGGCCGTCTGTCCGGTTTCCTCCTTCTCAAGATTGCCGAAGTACGTGCGCGTCACCTCGTTCAGCTCGAATGGAAAACTGTAGCGCGCCAGCTTCTCCAGCGCATCGGATAGCTCGTAGATGGCGTTGTCCGGCCGCGGCAACGAACTGTGCCCGCCGCGATCGGTAGCCGTTACCTGGAAATCGGCGTAGACCTTCTCCGTCGCCTCCACATCGGCAACCACCGCGCGGCCGTGGTCGAGCTCCACGCCGCCGGAATCGGGATTGATGACATAGGCCGCGTCCACCAGGTCGCGATGCTCATTCACCAGCCATGAAGCGCCGTTGAATTTGCCGCCTTCTTCATCGGCGGTCAGCGCCAGGATCAGGTCGCGCTTCGGCTTGTACCCCTCGCGATGCAGGCGCAAGAATGTGGCCACCAGCCCCGCATCCGAATCCTTCATGTCCTGCGTGCCGCGGCCGTACCAGTAGCCATCCTTCTGCACAAACTGGAACGGATCGGTGTGCCAGTCGGATTTGAGCGCCTCCACCACGTCCATGTGGCACAGGAACAGCACCGGCTTCTCATTCGGCGTGCCCGCGGCGCGGTAGCGCACCACCAGGTTCATTTTCTTCGCGTTGGGACCGAGCAGGTGCACGTCCTCGCGCGGAAATCCGGCATCGAGAAACCGCTTCTCCATCGCCTGGGTCCCCGCGGTCACGTTGCCGCGCGCAGTGTCGGTGGTGTTGGTCTCAATCAACTGCTTGAAGATGGCCTGGGCTTCGGCGCGGTCGGCGGCAGAAGCGGGCGTAATGCCGCTCTGGCCGGCGACAGCCAGGGGAAGGCAGAGGCAAACGACAGCGAAAAAGCAGGCATTCGGGCGCATGTGCGCATTGTACCGGTCCGCCATAAGCCTGTTCGAGCGCAGTTCCACGTTGCATCGCCCGCCAAACCGATTTATCGTTGTGCGGACCTGAATTTCGTCGAGGTGACCCATTCGTACAACCGTTATTCTCCCTGCCCTTCTGGCAACCTTCGCCGTCTCATCTTTCGCGCAGTCCGCGCCGCCGCGGCCGAAGATCACCGGCGTCTCCCACCTCGCGGTCTATACTTCCGATCCGGCGGCGGCGGAGCATTTCTACACCGTTACCATCGGCGCAGTTAAAATGACCGATCCTGAAGACCCCAAGGGCGTGCGCTACGCCGTCAGCGATACGCAGTTCGTTGAAGTGTTGCCCCTGCCAGCCAATGCGGGCAAACAGCGGATGGATCATGCTGCTTTGAACACCACCAATGCCGAAGGCATGCGCAAGTACCTGGCGGCCAAAGGCTGGGAGGTTCCGGCAAAGGTGACGCGCGGATCCGACGGCAGCTGCTGGTTCTTCGTGAACGATCCCGAAGGCAACAAGATCCAATTTGTGCAGCCGCCGGCCAATGCGCACGTGGACGCGCCCAACGCCATCAGCCATCACATCATCCACTTCGGCCTCCTGGTGCATAGCCGCGAAAAGGAAGACACGTTTTACCGCGGTCTGCTTGGTTTCCGGCCGTATTGGTATGGCGGCATGCAAGACACCAAGGTGGATTGGGTTTCGCAGCAGGTCCCCGATGGCCACGATTGGATCGAGTACATGGTTGCGGGCGGTCCGGGTTCCGGAATCCCGGACAGCATGTCTGAGCGCACGCTCGGCGTGCTGAATCATGTCGCGCTCGGCGAGACTTCAGTGAACGATGCCTTCAAGACTCTGAAGGAAGGTGGCCGGCTGGCGAACGTGCGCGCCGACAACGCACCCAAGATCGGCCGTGATGGAAAAGGCCAGCTCAACCTCTACGATCCCGATGGAACACGCATGGAGATGATGAATCTGCACGCCACCGAAAAGCCGTGCTGCTCGCAGTTCACCGCCAGCGACCCAACGGAATAAGCAGCTCCGAATGGAGGAACCGATGTTGAAGCATTCTATGGTTCCACTGATGTTGTTCGCTCTCGCAGGTTCAGGAGCTGCAGTGCGGTCGCAACAACTCTCGCCGAAGTGGGAGGAGCTCACCGGACCCGACTTCGTCCAGGCCATCCACCAGTCGCAGGGCGTATGTATGCTTCCCTTCGGAATCCTCGAGAAGCACGGCCCGCACCTGCCCATCGGCACCGATCTGCTCGACGTCCGCTACGCCGTGTTCAACGCCGTCCAACAGGAGTACGCCGTCGTCTTTCCCCAGTACTACTTCGGGCAGATCTTTGAGGCGCAGCACCAGCCCGGCACCGTCGCTTACAGCCTGAGCACCCAGCTCACCTTATTGCAGGAGACGGTGGACGAGATGGCGCGCAACGGCTGCCAAAAGGTTGTTATCGTGAACGGACACGGCGGCAATGAGTATCTGCTGCCGCTGTTCGCCCAGTCTCAGCTCTCCGCGCCGCACGACTACGTGGTCTACGTCATCGGCCTGCCCGACACCCACGTGGCCGGCCGCCCGGCCATGAAATCCGACCCCAGCAACGATATGCATGCCGGCGAAACCGAAACCTCCAACATGCTTGTCGCGCGGCCCGATCTCGTCCACCAGGACCGCGCCGGCCAGCAATCCGGAGCCGACCAGCATCGCCTCAGCCTGCCGGACAATGTCTACACCGGCATCTGGTGGTACGCGCGTTTCCCCAATCACTACTCGGGCGACGGAGCGGCGGCCACAAAGGAACTTGGCGAGTTCGACCAGAAGGTGTGGGCGAAAGAAATCGCCGATGCGCTGAAAGCCATCAAGGCCGACAACCAGAGCCTGAAGCTGCAAAACGAGTTCTACGAGAAGGCGCAGCATCCGATTGATACCAAACAGTGAGTTCGATACGCCGTTGGTAACGTGACGGGAACGCGCTCCCGTTTGCTACCATAGCCGAGTCGCAATGCCGAAAAAACCTGTCGCCGTCCTCCAAGTACCCCGTCGTCCCGATCCCTCCCGGCCACCCGTCCTGATGGAGCGCACGCAGCCCGTGATCGAGCGGCTTTCTGCTGCGCTCGGCGAGCCGGTGTTCACTTACTGGAACTCAACCAAGGGCGCCATCTGCCAGAACGACGTTGCCGGCCTCTACGCGCTGGTGCGCTCGAGGGGGCAGGTCGATCGGCTGTCATTGTTCATCAAGTCCGACGGCGGTTCGGGCCAGGCCGCGCTGCGCATGGTGAACCTGCTGCGCCGCTACGTGAAGCACCTCACCGTGCTGGCGCCGCTCGAGTGCCAATCCGCCGCCACCATGCTCGCGCTCGGCGCCGACCGCATCCTTATGGGTCCGCTGGCGCATCTCTCCGCGGTGGACACTTCGCTCACCCACGACCTTTCGCCCATCGACCGCGACAACGATCGCGTCAGCGTCTCGAACGACGAGCTGTTGCGCGTCATCCGCCTGTGGAGCGAGCAGGCCAAGGACTCCACCCAGAATCCTTACCAGGCCCTGTTTCCTTACGTGCACCCGCTGGTGATCGGCGCGGTGGACCGATCGAGCGCGCTCTCCACGCGCATCTGCGAGGAGATCCTCTCCTACCACATGCAGGACCAGGACCGGGCGCGCGAAATTTCCAACATCCTCAACGCCGGGTACCCCTCGCACAACTATCCCATCACCCTGCGCGAGGCCAAGCGCATCGGCCTGAACGTGGAGGCGATGGATGACGGCGTGAACGGACTGCTTTTCGAGTTGAACGAGATTTATTCAGAGATGGGCCAGAGCGCGACCACCGATTACGACGAGCGCAATTCGCACGATAATTCAATTCTGAATTTGCTGGAATCGAGCGGGCTGCTGATTTATTTCCAGCTCGACAAGGATTGGCACTACCGCAGCGAGGAGCGCCGCTGGGTGGCTCTGAACGACAAAAGCAGCTGGCGCAAAGCGGAGATGGTCAAGGGCAAGGTGGTCATCTCGCAGTTGCATGTACGCTGAACGCGGACTTTGGGCACGACTCACGAACCACGCACCGGCTCGCTATCCCTCGTTGAACTTCAGCTCCTCGATCATGCTCCGCCGTTTCCGCTTGGCTTCATACATGGTGGTATCGGCGACGCCCAGCAGCGCATCCTTGGTGACGCCGTCTTCAGGAAACACGGCCATGCCCAGGCTTCCCGAGCCGCGCAGAGAATAACCGTCCAGGGAGAGCGGCTCATCGAAGCAGCGCTCCAGCCGCTCGGCGATCTCCTCCACGTCGGCGCGGCTGCGCACCTGGGGCACCAGCGCGGCAAATTCGTCGCCGCCCAGGCGCGCCAGCATGTCGCCCGGCCGCAATTGCCGCTTCATGCGCTCGGCAATTTCCTGCAGGTAGAGGTCGCCGATGCGGTGTCCATAACGGTCATTCACCTGCTTGAATTCATCCAGATCGATGTAGATGAGTCCGAAGCATCCATGGCGCGCTTGCGCCTCAACCACCAGCCGGTTCAGCTGGCGCTCCAGGCTGAAGCGATTGTGGATGTCGGTGAGCAGATCGAAATCCGAGCGGTGCACCAGGTCGGAATAAAGGCTGCGCGTTTCAATGGCGAGAGTGGCCAGCCAGGCGCCCATGGGAAGCGCCTGCAGCGCTTCCTCGTCGGCAACCGCCGTTTTTCTCAGCGAGGCGTAGATGGTTCCATGCAGCGAGCCCGCGCGCGACCGGATCTCCTGCCGCACTGTTCGCGATTCGGGGGATTCCTGCGCCACGGTGCCAATCGGTTCGGAGTTGGCCACTCGGATCCAGCACTCCGCTCCGTTCAGGGTGGTTGAAACCAGCCCCGTAATCTGCTCCAGAATTTCAATCAGCGGCCGGGCCCCGTTGATGTCCTCGAGGATCTTGCTCCGCCGGCGTTCCAGCATTGCCTCCGCTTCAATGCGCTTGGCCAGCTCGGAGGTTTTGATGTGAACCTTGCGCCGCAGCATCGCCACCCAGATGGTAATGCTCAGGACGATCAGAGACAGCCCGCTGACCACCCCCAACAGGTTGCGCACGTTGAGCCACGAGGCCGGGGCCAGCACGGCAACGTCATCTTCAGAGCGAAGCAGAATATTGAAGCCCACCGGCCCGGCATACGGGTTCCCCGATTCCAGCGCCACCACTCCCGTGACCCGCACCCGGCTCCCCGGCCGTATCTCCCGCATCGGCAAGCGCGCTTTGGGCGCCGGCCAAACGTACGTAAACGGGCGCGCCAGGCTCGCCGACAACAGGTTTCCTCCGGCTGAGATCACCCACACATCCTGGGTCTGCTCCCGCACCTGGGTTACAACCGTCCCTTCCATCGACACCAGGTCGAACGGGTATTTCCCGGAAGCGAGCTCATCGAAGGTAAGAGGCTTCGGACTCACGGGCGGGGCCGCACCGGCGCTGCGGATCGATCCCATCTTCAACGTCAGCAGATTGTGGTCGACTGCGGGCACTCCGATCGCTTCCACGCGATCGCCCACTCTCAGCCTGTCGATCTGCGAGGTATCCACGCGAATGCTCCTGGGCCCATCCTGCAGCACTCCCATGCGCGTCTGGTGATAATAGGTCAGGATGCCTTCAACGCGAACGCGGGAAGTTTTCTCCACTACGTCATAACCCCGCATCACCTTGTCGACGGGCGTCAATGGCAACTTCCACACATCCACCGGCGAGCGCTCCAGCACCGTGATGTAGTCGATCGAGGGCACATGCACACGCACCCCCGTTTGCTCCATCTTGCCGTCGAAAGTCTCGCCTGCAACCGCCCGCATCTCCACCTGCGCATCCAGCAGCCCGGCAAGCCGGGAGGGGGCGTTGCCCTGCATCATGATTTCAGCCATGCCGCCGTCCAGGCTCAGCACGATGTGCGAGACCACCACCCCCGAGGTCCGTTCCGATCTCCGCCACTGCCACTCGCCCCCGCACCGTCACCCAGCGGCAGTCGTATTTCGCACTCTCCAGGTCTGCCCACGTTGCCGCCACCGGCGCAGGCATTGGCCCATGCCCCACCACCGTAAGACTGCTGGAGATAATGATCGGATTGAAACTGTCTTCCGTCGTGCCCTGAATCCGGATAACGTCACCCGGCTCCAGGCGCAGCTTGGTCGTGGCCCAAACGAAGCCCGCCGTGTCCCCGTCCTGCACAAACAGAGTGTTCTCAAAGCCGCGGAAAAACGTTACCGTCGCCTGTGCGTCCACCGGCAGATGCCGCGCCGCATCCGCGTGGCTAAGCATCCGCACCTCTTTCACGGAATGGAGCACGCGCGGGGCTTGGGCTGCGCAGCAGGCCCACGCAACCGCAAACATCGCCAGGATGGCCGCAATACCCTTCATTTCTCTTTTAAGGTGCAGAGTCACCTTTCCCTTTATGGGTTATCGGCAGTTTGCACGCGCAGATCACATCCTCCGGCACCGTTTCCTGTGGGATTCTTCGCAGCCACCGCCACATTATCCCCTTTTCGCTCCTGCACATCCGGTTCCGGCCACCTGTCTCTGCGGCAACGCTATCCGTCCCGCGCTTCCGGGTAACGGGTTGCCGCAACACACTACGCCTTTGACCAGCTCCCCTTTCATTCTGGGAATCCGCCGCCTGCAGAATTGTGATTTATCTCACGCGCGCGCGGACCTTCCATCCTCCTACCGCCGCGTGTGCTTGTTTACGTACATGGCCGCGTCGGCCGCGCTCAGCAGGCTATCCTTGGTCGTCCCATCCTCGGGGTAAATCGCCACGCCCACGCTTGCCGATCCGCTCATTACATGACCGCCGATGCGGAACGGCTCGCGGAAACAGTTCTCCAGCCGGCGCGCGACCTCCTCGACGTCGGCGCGGCTGCGCGCCGACGGAACCACCACTGCGAATTCGTCTCCACCCAGGCGCGCCAGAAGATCGCGGGCCCGGAGCTGCCGCTTCATCCGCATCGTCACTTCCTGCAGGTACAGGTCGCCCACATGATGCCCGTAAACATCGTTGACCTGCTTGAACTCGTCGAGATCGGCGTAGATGAGCCCGAAGATCCCCGCCATGTCGCGCGCCCTCTCGATGACCGCATGCAACTGTTTTTCGAGCGAGAAACGGTTGTGCACGTCCGTGAGCAGGTCAAATTCCGACCTCCGCACCAGGTCTGCATAGGCCTTGTGCGTCTCAATCGCCAGAGTAGCCAGGCGGGTGCCCAGGAACAGCGCCTGCTTCTCTTCGTCCGCGGGCGTGGAGCCGGGTTCCATGGCTGCGGAAAGAGTCCCCAGCGGCGGACCGGATCGCGCCGGTATCTCTTCCCGGGCGATGCGCCGATTGAGGCCGGCCGCGACGTAATCTCCCAGCCGCGCTCCGTCCGCCACCTCGCACCAGCAGGGAGCGCCATGCAGGGTAAACGACACCAGCTCTGTGATCTCTTCCAGCACATGCGCCAGTGGCTTGGAATTGTTGATCGCTTCCAGGATCCGGCTGCGCCGCTGCTCCACCTGCGCATTGCGCCGCTCCTGCGCCGCCTCCGTCTCAATGCGCGTGGCCAGGGCCACGGTCTGCCTGCGCGCCTGCCGCTGCATGATCCAACCCCATGCGCTGATCGCCAGCAGGACCAGCAACAGCACCACCACCAGAAGGATGAGGTTGGCCACCGTCAGCAGCGACGGACGGGTCACCACCACAATATCGTCGTAGGTGCGCAGCAACAGATCGAACGGCACGTAGCGGTTGAACGGATTTGGGTCTTCCAGAATGCAGATTCCCGCCACCCGCACCCTGGCTCCCAGCGGAATCTCCCGCAACGCCGGCAGCCGTACCGGCTCCAGGCTGCTGTCTGGCGGATGCCGGAAGATGGCCGAGAACAGGTGCCCGTCGGCGCGCAGCACGTATTCGTCCTGCCCCGCCTCGCGAACCTCCGCCACAACTTCTCCCTCGGTTGAGACCAGGTCGAAAACATGATGGCTCTGGTTCAGATCCAGCCAGGTCGCCGGCATCGGCTGGAGGGGATGGTTCACCCCGCTGTCCCGTAATTCGCTGTCAGTCAGCTTCAGGAAGCCGTCGTGCACATCGGCAAATCCGGTTGCTTCCACCCGGTCGCCAATCTGTATCGGCCTCCGCGAACGCGTATTGATCCACAGGCTGCGCTTGCCGTTCTCCAGCACCACTTCCTGCCCCGGCATGTAATAAGTAACGGTACCCTCGACCCGCAGCCGCTTCAGCAGGTTGGTCTGCGCGTAGCCTGAAAACACCTCGTCCATGGGGGTAATGGGAAGCGACCACGGATCGCTGGCCGCCGGCTTCAGCACCGTCAGGTAGCTCAGGTCCTGGGTGTGCAGGACCACGCCGGTCATCTGCATTTTGCCGTCGAACCGCCCCGACGCCGCGCCGGAAACCTCCACGTAGCTGTCCAGCAGCGCGGGCAGCTTGTCCGGCACATTGCTTTCAATCTCTACCTGGATTTCGCCGCCGCCATCCATCAGCACTTCCAGCACCGTACTGGGCCGGTCCGAGCTCATCACGGTATCAGCGGAAAGCACCTTGCCCCGGATGGCCACCATGCGGCAGTCGTCGCGCGCATGGATCAGGTCTTCATAGCTGGCGGGTAAGGACTTAACCGCCGGCCCATGTCCCAGAACCGTCACCGTCGCCGCGCCTATAAACGGGCGGAAGCTGTTCCGGGTTACGCCGCGAATGCGGACCCGGTCGCCCGGCGACAGGTCGTACACCTTCGACGGCTGTACGTAAATCGCCAGATCTCCATCTTCGACAAAAAGGGTGGATTCGTAACTGCGATAGAAGGTGACCGTCGCTTCGAAATCGACGGGAAGGCTTTCAGCGGCCTGCGCGTTGCTCACCAGGTGGATGGCTTTTAGCGTGGTCAGAGGCGCCGCGGGCGGGGAGGGAGGCGCCTGCGCCGCCGCCCCTATTGCAATAGGCCCGGCACACAACGCCGCGACAATAAGCCACTTCTTCATCCAACGCTTCTACCAGGGCAAATCTATCGGGCCCCCACCGTCTCCGTCCGCCCGGAAAAACGGCCTCGGTGCGTGACAGTCTGCTCTTCTGGCAATCCGGTGTTTATTGCCCCCTATTCTACTCATACCGGATTCTGGTGTAATTAGTTCTTTCGGGGTATTCTGTCCCCGCCGAAGCGTTCTGGGCCCAAAAACAGCTGTGGCTGTGCAAATTCGGGAACCCGCCGGCCGGTTTCACCCGGCTCCCTAACCAAACAACAGAAAAGCGACCTCATGCCCACCAATATTCCTTCTGTAACTCCTGAATCCGCCCCCGCCGCATCCGTCAGCGGCCTGCAGTCCCTCCCCACCCGCCAGATTCGCGTCCTCGGCGTTCCCCTGGACATGGGCGCCAGCCGCCGCGGCGTGGACATGGGCCCGTCGGCCATCCGCGTGGCCGGTCTCGAAGCCCGCCTGGAAGCCCTCGGACACCACGTCACCGATGGCGGCAACATCAAGGTCGAAATTCCCGAAACCCAGGCCTTCGGATCGCCCAACGCCCGCTATCTCAAGCAGATAGCCGACGTCTGCTCGCGCACCGGCGACGCCGTCCTCAAGGCCCTCGATGCCGGGCAGACCCCTCTGATCCTGGGCGGCGACCACTCCATCGCTGCCGGCTCCGTCTCCGGCGTTTCCGAGTTCTACCGGCGCACGGGGAAGAAAATCGGCATCCTCTGGATCGACGCCCACACCGACATAAACACCCCTGACACCTCGCCTTCGGGCAACGTCCACGGCATGCCTCTGGCCGCCCTGCTCGGACTCGGCCTCGACCCGCTCGCCAACCTCTACGGCTTTTCGCCCAAGATCGCCCCTGAGAACACCGTCCTCGTCGGCATCCGCGACGTGGACGCCGCCGAGCGCGCCAACATCAAGCGCGCCGGCATCGCCGAGGTTTACACCATGCGCGACATCGACGAGCGCGGCATGCGCACCGTGATGGAAGAGGCCCTGAGGGCCGCCGGCCGCGGGACAGCGGGCTACCACGTGTCGCTCGACATGGACTGGATCGATCCCGAGGACGCGCCCGGCGTAGGCACCCCCGTCCGCGGCGGCGCCACCTACCGCGAAGCCCACCTGGCCATGGAAATCATCGCCGACCACGGCCGCCTGCTCAGCTTCGAGATGGTCGAGGTCAACCCCGTCATCGACGAGCACAACCGGACGGCGGATTTGGCGGTGGAGCTGGCCTGCTCCGCGTTCGGGAAGAAGATACTCTAGCTTGCCCGAATCCCGGCCTTCCCCGCCCAGGTAACGAGCGCGTCGAAAGACTCAATTTGAGACCGAGCCCGTCTAAGTCGGCTGCAATCGTTGTAGACTGGATGGGATGGCCCGCTCGGTGACAATTACGACTCCCATCCCATCACTGGAAGAATTTGGGAACGGGTTGGGTTTGAGCAAGGCGCGACAAAGGTCGCTGTCTCCCGTTTTCATCGAAAGACGCCCGTCGGGAGACTACGCTGTGAGAAAGCGTGGCCTTTCGAAGGCTAGTTTCGTTGTCCCGACCCAGAAAGAAGCTGTCGAGAGGGCACGGGAAATCAGTCCGAACGGCGTGATCTTCATTGAACGAGTGCGCAACTCGGTCGGAAACGGCCGTGACAAGTGGCGCAAAGCCAGTTGACCGGTTGAATCGCAGTCCCACCGATAGATTGGCCATAACCCAGGTCACCGTCGGAAGAGGAAGGAAGCACGGTGCGGCAAGGCGCAAGTAGCGTTACCCCGAACGCCGTCTTTCTGAACATCCCATACGACCGTAGATTCCGCTCACTCTACCTCGCGTACATCGCTGGCTTGGTGCATCTCGGGTTCATTCCGCGCGTGACGCTGGGGCTGCCGGGCGGAACACGGAGACTCGAAAAGATTATCGCTGAGATTCAAGGATGTCGATATTCAATCCACGACCTGTCGAGGGTCGGCCTCGACAGAAATCCTCCATTTGTTACGCCCAGATTTAACATGCCTTTCGAACTCGGCTTGGCTGTTGCTTGGGAAAATGCCAATCCTGATAAGCACACATGGTTCGTCTTCGAAGCCAAGAACTATCGGGTCCAGAAGTCGCTCAGCGATCTGAATGGTACGGATCCTCAGATTCATGATGGCAAGGTTTCCGGCGTGATGCGGGAACTTTCGAACATATTCAGACGCTCGCGCAATCAGCCCACGGTGCCGGAGATGATGAGCACTTTCACTGCAATCTCCCGTCGAGCCAGGAAGATAATGGCGGCCGCCGGTGCTGCCAGCCTCTTTGAGGCGCGTGCATTTCAAGAGCTATGCTTTGAAGCCAAAATCGCGGCCGATGCCCTTCAACTCGTGAATTCGTAAACCTGTAAACTTCCATCATGGCCAGCAAGCTCCGCGTCGGCATTCTCTTCGGTGGCCGCAGCGGCGAGCACGAAGTCTCGCTGCTCTCCGCCGCCTCCGTCCTCAACGCAATCGACCGCTCGAAATTCGACGTCGTCCCCATCGGCATCACGAGGGAAGGCCGCTGGCTGGCTGCGGCCGATGCGCACAAGTTGCTCCAGGGCGATTCCAGCGCCCTCTCACCCCAGCGACGAGGACCTGTCGCTGGGGACCCCGCTGTGGCCCGCCGCCTTCGGGCCGGCGATCCGGAAACTACGCCCGGAGCGAAGCTTCTCCACGAGGGCATTCCTACCCTGATGTCGCCCATGCCCGGCCCGCAGGGAACTCCTCTCGACGTCGTCTTCCCTGTCCTTCACGGCACTTTCGGCGAGGACGGCACCATCCAGGGCCTGTTTGAGCTGGCCGGCATCGCCTACGTCGGGTCAGGAGTGCTGGGATCGGCCGCCGGCATGGACAAGGACGTGATGAAACGCCTCTTCGCTCAGGCCGGCCTGCCCATCGTCAAACACGTCACCGTTCTCCGCGCTGACTGGCAGAAATCGCCGAAGAAATCCATCGCCCAGGTGGAGAAAGCCCTCAAGTATCCCGTCTTCGTCAAGCCTGCCAATCTCGGCTCCTCGGTCGGCATCACCAAGGCCCATAACCGCGCCGAACTCGGTCCCGCTCTCAACGAAGCCGCCAAGTACGACCGGAAGCTCGTCATCGAGGACGGCGTCGGCGGAGCCAAATCGCGCGCCCGCGAGCTCGAAGTCGCCGTCCTCGGCAACGACTCCCCGAAAGCCAGCGTCATCGGCGAAATCGTTCCCGGCAAGGAGTTCTACGACTACGAGGCCAAGTACCTCTCCGAAGGCTCCGTCCCCGTCATCCCCGCCAAACTCACCAGGGCGGAAACAAAGCAGATCCAGCAGATGGCCATCGCCGCGTTCCGCGCCTGCGATCTCTCCGGCCTGGCCCGCGTCGACTTCCTCATGGAACCTGCCGGCAAGCGCCGCATCTTCGTCAACGAAGTCAATACTCTCCCCGGCTTCACCAAGATCAGCATGTACCCCAAGCTCTGGGAGGCCTCCGGCCTCAGCTACACCGATCTCATCACCCGGCTCATCGAGCTGGCCCTCGAGCGCCAGCAGGACAAGAACCGCAACTGCTACAGCAGGGAGTGAAAAAGTGAAAAAGTGAAGAAGTGAAAAAGTGAACAGGTTGGCAACATTGTCTGGGAACCGGGCCAGGCTTCCCGGTGTCTAAGTTGGAGGGGGCCGACTCATCTACAGGGGCTAAACTGTGATGTGCGAAGGGAAGAACTTTCACTTGTTCACTTTTCACTCGTTCACTGATTCACCTCCGCACCCATTGCCTGACCACAGAGGCCATTCATGACGCTGCTGGATGCACCCCGTTTCGACGAAGCCGCCGACCGCCGCAAGCGCATCATCCTCTGGTCCTCGGCCTCCGCCTTCTGCGCCATCGTCATCGCCATCTGGATTGCCGCCGGCTACCCCATCGACTGGCCCTGGAACTGGATGGCGCATCTGCGCGGCCGCGCTGTCATCAACCGCTTCCTTGACGATGTGCAGAAAAACGACCTCACCGCGGCCTACGCTGTGTGGCTGCACGATCCCGACTGGCAGCAGCAACAGGCCCAGTTCAACGCCCATCCTTATGACCAATTCCTCAGGCAACAGGGCTACAACGGCAACCCCGGCCTGCTCGACCCCAAATCGGCTCAGAAGTACGTGAGCGAATATGCCAAGCTGGTAGGCGACAGTCACTGGCAAAGCCACAGCAACAGCTTTGCCACCTATTCCTTCACCCGCTTCCAGCAGGATTGGGGCGCCGCCAGCCCTGACAACGACTACGGCCCCATCAAGAACCACTTCATCGCCGCCGCCCGCATCAACGGCAACGTCCTCGTCGCCGGCATCTTCATCAACGGCAGGCGGGATAAGCCGCTGTTCCTGGCCTACGACCCCCACACCGATGCCCTGACCTACTCGCCGGTCGAACTCTATCTCGGACCCTGAAGTCTCATCGGAAATGAAAGGTCATCGCCGTCTTGATGCGGTCGGGGATGGCTTCCCCATCCAGCGTCGCCGGAGCGAATTCCCATTTCTGGAGGGTCTTGATCGCTTCCTCGTCTAGCCCTCCGCCCAGGTGTCTCAGGATCAGGATATCCGTCACCCCGCCGCTCTCCGTCACCACAAACGACAGCAGAACCTCGCCCTGAATTCCTTGTCTCCTCGCTTCTGCCGTGTACTGGCCGATGGGAGCGAACTTGGCTTTGGGAAAGTTGAACGTGGGTCCCGGATCCGTGGTGGGATTCGCCGGCCGGCCGTCTCCGCGAAATTGAACCCACACTTGGGTGCGCGCTCCCACCGCTTCTCCGTGCAGCGTCGCCGGCGCAAACGCGGCCCGCTGCACGGATTCCAATGCCGCCGCGTCAAACGGGCTTGGCTGCGTGTTCTCCAGTTGCGCCGATCTCAGCTCGCCGTCCTTGCCAATTACGACGCTGATCACGCAAGTGTGCCGTGTGTGCGCCAGACTTGCGTCGCTCGGGTAGCTGACGGGTTCGGCATGCAGTAATCGCGGCGGCGTGCCCGCGCGCCCCAAATCGTTTGCCGCCTCGTCCGCCGGCGATCCGGTGACCTGCGCCCCCGCGCTCAAGCGGAGCAACGCCAGGCAGGCAATCGCGCATTGGATTCTCAGCACAGTCATCCTCCCGCAATGAAATCGGATACCGCCGCTGCTAAGCCGGGTGCTCCAGGCTAAGAGCCAGAGGCTGCTTTCAACTCTGCCAGCGTCTTCTCCAAACTCACCGCATCTTCCACATTCATCGCCTTGGCGCCCGAATCAATCTGCTTCATCAGCCCGGTCAGCACCTTGCCCGGCCCCACTTCGATGAACGTGTTGGCGCCCGCGCCAACCAGCGCCTGCACGCAATCCACCCAGCGCACCGCGCCCGTCACCTGCCGCGTCAGCGCATCCTTGGCTTCGGCCGCCGTCCGCACCAGCCCTCCGGTCACGTTCGCCGCCACCGGAATTTGCGGATCATGCATGGCCATTCCCGCCAGCACCCGCGCCACTTCTTCCTGCGCCGGCTGCATCAGCGCACAGTGGAACGGCGCGCTCACCGGCAGCATCACCGCCCGCCGCGCGCCCTTGCCCTTGCAGATCTCCGCCGCTTTTTCGACCGCCGCCATCGCGCCCGAGATCACCGTCTGTCCCGGCGAGTTCAGATTCGCCGCGCCTACCGTCAGCCCCGTTTCCGCTGCGGCCTCCGCGCACGCCTCGGCCACCTTCGCCGGGTCCAGCATCAGCACCGCGGCCATCCCACCCTGCCCCGCCGGAACTGCTTGCTGCATCGCGCGGCCACGCGCCTTCACCGCCCGCACCGCGTCGGCAAACGCGAACGTTCCGGCCGCCACATGTGCGCTCCACTCTCCCAGCGAATGCCCCGCCGCCAACTCTGGCCGCACCCCTTCAGCCTCCAGCACCCGCCACGCCGCCACGGACACCGTCAAGATTGCCGGCTGCGTGTTCTCCGTCAGCCGCAACTCCTCCTCCGGCCCCTCGAAACACAACTTGGAGATTGGGAAGCCGAGAGCATCATCGGCTTCGGCGAACGCTTGCGCGGCCATCGGCCAGGCGTCGGCAAGGGCGCGACCCATCCCCACAGACTGTGAGCCCTGGCCGGGAAAGAGAAAGGCGATTTTTGTAGTCATTACCACCGCATTCTATCGAACCCGCCCCTGCGCTGCTCAGTGTCCGCCGATCCCCGCCTGCATCTCTTCCTTGGTAGGCTTCCGCATCAGGAACGGCAGCGGCACAAGGCACGCCACAATCACGCCCATGACGAAAAATGCGGCGATGAACGCCAGCATGCTGGCCTGCCCGTCCACCCACTGGTTCATTCGCGCCATCGCCAGGGTCTGCGCGTCCGCCCAACTTGCCCCGCCGCGGTGCAGTGCATCGGCGATCCCCGCCACGTAGCTCTCAAATGCCGGATTGCCCGGCTGCAGATGCGCCGTCAGCCCAGCGCGGCTGATTTGCCGGTGCCGCGCCACAAATGACACCAGGAACGACACTCCGATGGACCCGCCCAGATTGCGCGCAAAGTTGCTGATGCTGGAAACCTGATTGCTCCGCTCCGCGGGCACTCCCACGTAAGAAAGTGTGGTGATGGGGATGAAGATCAGCGGCAGGCCGGTCATCTGGAACATCCGCATCAATACCACCCAGGTAAAATCCACCTCCGGCGAAATGCGCATCATCAGGAACAGGCTTGCGGAGGTCAGCACAAATCCCACGGCAATGACCTTGCGCGGATCGAAGCGGCTGGCCAATATGCCCGCCACCGGCATCAGCACCGCCAGCGTAAGCCCGGCAGGAGACAGCGCCCATCCTGCCAATTCGGCTGAGTAGCCCAGTTGCAATTGCAGAAACAGCGGGATCAAAATGGTGGACCCGTTCAGCACCACGCCCAGGGTGAAGTTGAACAGCACCGACGGGCCGAAGTTCCTGCCCGTGAGCATGTGCAGCTCAAGCACCGGCTCCGGATGCGTCCACTCGCGCCAAACCATGGCCACCAGCGCACCCAGCGAAATCGCCGCCGCCCAGACGATGGTGCTGGACGCGAGCCAATCCAGGTCCTCGCCCTTGTCCAGCACGTATTGCAGCAGCCCGATCCCCACCACGATGGTCGCGATCCCCAGCCAGTCTCCCTGCTTGCCCTGGCGCGCCCGCGCCGACGGCGGATCGTGGACAATGCGCTGGGTCAGAAACAACGACAGAATCCCGATGGGCACATTGATGAAGAAAATCCAGTGCCAGCTCAGGTTATCGGTGATCCATCCGCCTAGCGTGGGTCCAATGGCCGGCGCCACCACAATCGCCATGCCATAGATCGCAAATCCCATATTGCGCTGTTCCGGCTCGAATGTATCCGCCAGGATCGCCTGCTCGCTCGGCCCCAGCCCGCCGCCGCCCGCTCCCTGAAGCACCCGGAAAAAAATGAGCAGCGGAAGTGTATGAGCAAGCCCGCACAACAAGGAACTGGCGGTGAAAATCGCCACGCACGTCATGTAAAACCGCTTTCGCCCCATGCGGGTTGAGAGCCACGCGCTCAGCGGCAGCACGATCGCGTTCGACACCAGGTAGCTGGTCTGCACCCACGCGCTTTCGTCGGCGCTCGCTCCAAGATTTCCCGCAATGTGCGGCAGGGCTACGTTGGCAATCGAAGTGTCCAGCACCTCCATGAACGTGGCCAGCGTAACCGTCATGGCCACCACCCACGGATTCACCCCCGCGCGCCCGGCTGGTCGCGCCGCTTCCTTGCCCGCATCGCGCCCGCGGCGCACCGGCAGCTCTACCGTCGCCATGCGCCCGTGCCTTCTGTTGCCATAATCAAATTAAATACCTACCGGTACGTATTTATCAAGCCCGCTGGCCTTCCCAGGTGTATAAATTAGGACCATGCCCAAATCCTCTCTCAACAAGCACCAGATCCGCACGCGCGAAACTCAGGCCCGCCTCCTCGATGCGGCCGAGAAGATCTTTGTCCGCCAGGGATATGAGGGAGCGCAGCTAGCCCACATCGCCGCCGCCGCCGGCCGCACCAAGGGCGCCGTCTACGCCCACTACCGCTCCAAGGAAGATCTCTTCCTCGCCCTCTTCGCCCAGCGCACCCGCGCCTACGTAGCCCGCCTGCTGGCCACCATGCAGACCTGCACGAACCGCCCCCAGCGGCTCCGCGCTTTTCGTGAGTTTGTGGTGTCGCTCGCCGCCAACCGCACCTGGCCCATCCTCGAGCTCGAATTCAAGCTGTTTGCCCTTCGCCATCCCGAATCCAGGCAGCGCCTGCGCCAGGCCTTCGCCGCCAGCCTGCCAGAAAACGACGCGGCCCTCTACACGCTGGTCTTCGGGCCGCTCTCCCGCGCCCGCCGCGCACGGCTCGATCTGGCCGCCATTGCCCTCGGCCCCATCGTCTCCGGGCTCATCCTCGAATCCCACATCGAGCCGCAAAAGCTCTCGGAGCCGAACCTCCGCCTCCTCTTCGGACAGATCTTCGACGCCCTCTTTCCCGGCGCCTCCTGACCTCCGCGAGTGGGTGCCCCATCCTAAAGCGCGCCCTTTGCGCTTAGGGTGGGAAACAAGAATGCTATTTCTGAAACATCCAGCTGCACTCCTCGGCAAACGCTCCCGGCTGGGCTCGTTTCCACGTCCCGCCGGTCTTCTCCACTTCGAAGATTCCGCCCGCGCCGCAATACTGCCCGCATTTGCGAATGATCGAAACCAGCGCTCGCGTGTGCTCCGCATTGAACCCCGGCGCGCCCAGGAACCGCACGTGGCGCAGGTCCTTGTAAGCCGCGCACTGGGGCAGCGCCGCAGCCTTCTCGCCCGCTTCCGAATTCGCTTCCAGGCACTCCATCGCCTCGTTCGTCTCGCGCGCCGTCAGCAGCCGGTATCCCTGCGCAGTGGCAAACTTCTGTTCCCACGGATGGCTCTGCTTGTTGGCCGCCTCAAAAGCTGCCGCCATCGCGCGCTCATCCGGCGTCTGCGGTTTCAGGCAGCTTCCGTCCAGTTGCGGAATATCGGTGGATGTGTAGTTGGCAAACGCCAGCGCCTCGTTCGATTTCTCCTGGTAAAGCGCCGAATAGATCGCGTAGGCCTCTTCCGGCTCCGGCGCCCCGCCCGGCACGTTCAGCGGGCTCGTCACCGAGAGATCCCCCACCGCCGGCCCATGCGCCGGACCCTTTCGTCCATGCCCGCCAAACCGCATCCAAGCCACCACGCCGGCCGCCGCCAGCAGCAATACCCAAACCACAATCCGCCACGTCCGCATGCAGCCATTATCCAGCGCCGCACTCGTTTCGTGGATGCCCTTGCAACAACCATCCTCAGGCCAGGCTATCGGGCTGGAAGCGGTTTGCGACTTTGGTGCGGAGAGGCGAGCAGGCTGATCGCAAGTCGGTTTTGGGATTTAGAACGGAGAAGTGAGCATTCAGCGGGTGATGCGCGGAGGATGGGTAGACCGGATGGCGGGTCCGCGCGGACCGAACGGGCGCGGCATTTGCCGCTGGTGCGCGCTGGAGGTGCCCAGGCGGCGCTTCACGTTCTGCTCTGACGATTGCGTGCACGAGTGGAAGCTGCGCACCCAGCCGGCGTACGTGCGCGAGCGGGTTTTCGCGCGCGACCGCGGCGTGTGCGCAGGATGCGGCGTGGATACCATGGCGGAGGCGCGGCGGCTCCGGTATTCGCGGGGAGCGCGCCGGGCGGAGCTGCTGCGGCATTGGGGATTGAGAGCGCGGACACGCCAGACTCTGTGGGACGCGGACCACATGGTGCCGGTGGCCGAGGGCGGCGGCGAGTGCGACCTTGAGAACATTCGCACGCTGTGCTTGCAATGCCATCGCGAGGCGACGCAAGATCTGCGGCGGCGAATGGCGAAAAGCAGGGACCAGGGGACCGAGGGACTAGAGACAAAGGAGCTGAGGGCTGACGGCTGAGGGCTGAGGGCTAACGGAAGGGAGAGGCAATGGCGAGGCCACTGGCAGTGGTTACAGGCGCGTCCAGCGGAATCGGGACAGTGTTTGCGCGGAGGCTGGCGCGGGACTATGACTTGATCCTGGTGGCGCGGCGCGCAGACCGGCTGGAGGGGCTGGCCGATGAGCTACGCGCCCAGTACGGCATTTCAGCGGGGGTGCTTGCGGCCGATCTGACGGACGAAAAAGAACTGCGGGCGGTCGCCGGACGCATCGCAGCGGAACCGCGCCTGGCTCTGCTGGTGAACAATGCGGGGATCGGGTCCAGAGGACTGTTCTGGAAGATGGACGTGGAGGAAAACGCGCGGATGCACCGGCTGCACATTGATGCCACTCTGCGCTTGAGCCATGCGGCGCTAAAGGGCATGGTGGGACGTAACGCCGGTGCGATCATCAACGTGGCATCGGTGGCCGCGTTTGTCCGCCGCACGGGAAGCACCAGCTACGGAGCCACCAAGTCCTGGATCGCGATATTCACCGAGGCGCTGCACCTGGAGCTGAGGAGCATTGGCTCAGCGGTGAAGGTGCAGGCGCTGTGCCCGGGCTACACCTACTCGGAATTCCACGACGTTCTGCATCTCGACCGCAAGACCATTGCGCCGGATTGGCTTTGGCTGAAGGCGGATCGCGTCGTCGACGACTCCCTGAAAGGCTTGCGGCGCGGCAAGTTGTATGTGGTTCCGGGACTGCCGTACAAAGCAGTGGTGGCGCTGCTAACCGCAATGCCGAATTGGCTGCGGGTGGCGCTGTCGAAGTAAGCGTCAGGGGTCAGAAGAGATTCAGATACCGAGAATCCTTTTCCCTTTTCCCTCGTTCCCTGCTTTTCAGTTCCACCGCGACTTGTCGTTGGGGTCTGTGTCGTCAATCTGGCGGCCACGGTTGTCGAGGCGGACGTCGCGGCCCTGCTTACGCATGTACACCTCGAACCTGCGGCCGGCGCGGCGGCGTTTCCAGCGGTAATAGCGGTTGCGCAGGCCGTAAAACCATTCGCTGACGCCGACGGACAAGCCCTTGTGCGGAGCATAGCGGATGAAAAGAAGGCCCGCAACCGCGCCGCCAAGCTGGGCAACGGCGTAGATCCAGCTCTGGCTGAAGAGCATGGCGAAGGCGATGAGCGCATAGATGATGGCGAGGTACTTGGCCTTGATGTTGATGAGGAAGAACATCATGAACTCGGTTTCGCCGTAGAGGACGCCGATAGCGACGAGCAGGCCGAAGATACCGCCCATGCAACCGTAAAGCTGAACCGGAACGCCGCGTCCGAGCAAATCAGCGATCTCCCAGATGGCCGCGCCGGAGAACGCAGTGCCGAGAACAGACGCGGCATAGAGCCCGCTGACCCAACTGGAGCTGCGGTAGCCTTCAAGGAAGCCGACGAGGAACCAGAGGGAGAGCAGCTCGAGCAGGGTCTGCAGAAGCCCAAGGTGGACAAAGCTATAGGTGATTGGCTGCCAGAGCGCACCGTGGAGAAACAGTTGCGGAATGAGCGAGCACTCCGCGGCCACGTCGATCGCAGTGCTTCGTGCGGCGAATCCCAGCAGCAGCAGGAAGAAATACGCCGCCAGGTTCAGGAACACGAGGCGGCGCGTGGCCCCGGTGAACCCGGGAAAACCCAAGGGAATGGACGCCATCCTGGCCATAGCAAACAGCCTAACAGGGACAGACCGACAAGGGACAGAGGGACAAGGCCGAAGCTCTCAGCCGTCATCCCTCAGCCGTCAGCGGGAGTTACGGAACCACAGCCAGGCCGCGATGGCCGGCCTTGTCCACGGCGCGGACCCCGAAGTAGACGTTGTCCTTTGAAATGGGCACGTCGATGGTAATGGGCTCGCCCGGCGGCCCCGGCGGCACGTTGCGAACATACTGCCAGTCGAATGCGGTGGGCACCCGCCACAGGAGCTCGTAGTGGTCCACGGCGCCGGGCGGGGGCTGCCAGGTGAGCGTGGTGTCGTTTTCGGCCTTGCGGGTGTCGATGGAGACCTTTGTGGGCTCGCCGGGGGAGCTGGCCAGCGTGGCCAGCGTGGCCGCGTTCAGCCGGGCAACCTTTGCGGTGTAGGCGAAGTCTACAAACTGCAACAAGTCGCCGAGAACGGGATCGTGAGAACCAGCCGCAGGCATGACCACGTTCTGGTGCTGGTGGTTGAGGTCCTCGCGCCACTCCGTGAGGCGCACGGCGGCAAAGCCCTCGTGATTGAAGGAACTATGATCCCCACCGCGCAGGTAGCGATCGGGCCGGGTGACGGGGTAGGCTTCGAACGGGTGCGGGCCATGCGACGGAAAGTAAGTGGCATCCACGTCCTGGATGGCGCGTGCGAGCTGGCGGCTGGGCGAGTCGTTTTCAAGGCCGAGGGCGCGAATGCGGCGCTGCTCCTGTGGCGTGGCTGCGACGGGCACGCCTTCAGAGAAGACACGAACGCGATCCTTGAGCTGGAGGGTGTCGCCGGGAGTGGTGTTGCCGCCAACAATGTCGTTGTTGAGCACGCCCTCGAGCTGCCAGCCCTGGTCTTTGGCCAGCTTGGCCAGATGCGCGGAGCCCACCAGACCCTGCTCCTCGCCGGCCACGGCAACAAAGACCAGGCTGGCGGGGAACTTCAGTTTGGAGAGCACTCTAGCGCTCTCCAGCGAAACCGCGACCCCGGAGGCATCGTCATTTGCTCCCGGCGCAGCGCCGCGCGCGTCCATTATGTTGGAATTGCGAGAGTCATAGTGGCCGGTGACCAGGTACATGACGTTGGCCTGCGCCGGATCGTGGCCGCGCAGGATGGCGTACACGTTAGTAAGCTGCGTCGGCCGGGGAATGCGGTGGGCCCAGGGCGAACCGGCGGCACTCTCCGGGTCGGCGGTGAAGATGTCGCGTTTCACTTCGAGACAGCCGCCGCAGTCGCTGGAGATTTGCTGGAACTGGCCGAAAATCCAGTCGGCGGCGGCATTGATGCCGGTGCCGGCAGGCAGATCGGTCTCCATGCTGGAAAGCGTGCTGCGGGTCTCAAAGCTGACCAGCTTGGCGATGATCTGGTGGATGCGCGCGGGATCGATGCGGGCAATAGCGCGGGCGATGGCGGGATCGGGAGCGGCAGGAGTAACGCGGCGGGCATGAAGCGCGAGGTCAGGTTGAGCCAAAAGCAACCGAGCCGAAACGGCGAGCGAGCCGGCCAGCAGCACGGGAACGATTCGCATAGGGGGTTCTCCACACAGGAAGTAACGGTTCGGCCGCGCCTCCCCACTTGACCTGAGGTGGGCAACCATCTAAAACTAGCGGAGTCGAACTCCAAATAACGACATCCTACAGTACCAAGCAGCGACTGAAGGCAAGAAAGAGAGGAGGCTGCGATGCCGAGCTGCCCGGAATGCGAATACGATCTGGATATTGAGCTGGATGAAGTAGAAGAAGGCGACGTGGTGGCCTGCGAAGAATGCGGGACCGAATACGAGGTAGTGGGCGTGGACCCGCTGGAACTGTCCAAGGTGGGCGACGAACTGGACGAAGAGGACGAAGACTACGTAGAGGAAGAAGAGGAAGAAGAAGAATGAAATGGAGCGCGCGGTGGGCGGCCGGCATGGTCATGGGCGCGTTGGCGCTGGGTGTGGGTCCGGTGGCCAGACTTGCCTGCCCTGCGGCGCAGGCGCAGCAAAACTTCGGCCAGCGGGTGGTGGAGGGGTCGGTGCAGGATGCCGATTCTGCCGATGTGGCTGGGGCGACCGTGTTTCTACGCAACACGAAGACCAAGTCGATCCGCAGTTACACGACGGAAAAGGGCGGGCGCTTCCGTTTTGTCCAGGTCAACATGAGCGACGACTTCGACCTGTGGGCGGAGAAGGACGGCAGGAAGAGCCCCGCCAAGACGGTGAGTTCCTGGGACACGCGCAAGGACGTGCAGGAAATACTCAAGCTCAAGTAGCGATGGCCGCGGACGGGGCGCCGGCCCCGCGCCAGGCGCAGCCTACTCCTGTTTCAAAATCACATCGCCGTTGATGGTCTCGATCGTCACCTGGTTCCGGCTGTCGCCAACGTGGCCCGTCACGTAAATGTATTTGCGCGGCGTGCCCCGGCTCGTGTCCCAATCGGTGGTCTGGCGTTCGGTGAGGCCGAGATGCTGGGACACGCGAAAATTCTGGCTGCTGTTCCTGGTGTATTCAAGCTTGATGTGGACGTCCATGCCGTAATCTTTGGGAACAGTAAGCTGGACAACGCCGGCCAGCGAGCTCAGGCGGATGTCGTGGCGGTCGCCGGATGCCCCGGTCAGATGGACCGTGACGTCCCCGGCCATGGTGCTGGCGTGGACCGCGCCGCTCACCTGGCGCAGAGTGATGACGCCGCCCATGCTGGACACATCGACCGAGCCGTCGGCGTGTTCGACTACGATGTTGCCGCCCATGGTTTTGGCGCTGACGGAACCGCGTGCATTGCCAATGTGGATGTTGCCGCCCATGGTGGCCACGTCGGCGCCATCAGGGGCATCGGGTACGTCAATGTCGCCGCCCATCTGGTGAATGCTGACCTTGCCGGCCTGCGGCGCGGCGGCGGCAAGCACATGCGCGGGTGGGCACACTGCAAGGGCGAGCAGCGAGCCCATTCCGATTGCGAGGAGCGCTGAAACCCACAGCCGAGACTTCATGGCAATACTCTCCTGCAAGCGCATACGCGGCTACCCATGCGAAAGTTCCTGAAACTGGCCGCTTGAACCGAGTCTTGAAAGGGCACGATCATGTAGCGCCGCCCTCCCGGCCGGCTGTGGCGCAGCCTGCCCTGAGAGCGTAGCCGAAGGGTCCTCGTCCGCGCTCAGATACCTTCCCGGCTGGGACACACCAATTCAGGAACAGCTCCAAAGCCGATGAATCAGGCCCGGCTTGAGCCGCGGAGGGATGTTCTTCCCCGACTCCCATCGATTGAAGTGGAAAAGCTCAATGCAAGGACAAGTTCTAAAAGGGCACGACTTCACAGCTTCCTGAAAAACTCAAATCTGCGAAGTTCTGTATCAGGGCGCGAGTTTACTCGCGCCGTAACCGCCGCATAATCATTGGCGGGCTTTAGCCCCTGCTTCGCTCCTTGCGCAATTTCGCTTGCTCTGCCCCCTTTTTCACCAAGCTGTTCAGTCGTGCCGAAACGCGCGATGAAAAGAGCCGGGCTTTAGCCCCAGATGGATGTCCTTCCCCGACTCCCATCAATTGAAGCAACCGGCTTTCGCCGTCGCGCTTATCCCTCCAGCTTCTTCGTCACCATCTCATTCAGCAGCGCCGGATTTGCCTGGCCCTTCGACGCCTTCATCACCTGCCCCACAAAAAAGCCGGCCAGGGTCTTCTTGCCGGCGCGGTACTGCTCCACCTGTTTGGGATTGGCAGCAATGACCTGGTCGATGAGAGCCTCTATCGCGCCCACATCCGTGATCTGCTGCGGCTTTTCCCGCTCGTAGGCAGCAGAGAAATCCTCGCCTCTTTCGAAACAAGTATCGAGCAAGCCCTTAAGTTGTTTCGAGCTGATTTTGCCGTCCTCCAGCAGGTCAGCGGCAAGGACAATGCCGGCCATCGATACCGGCGAGGCCTCCTGCTCCAGGCCGAGAGCGTGGAGCCGCCCGCCAATCTCGCTCAGCAGCAGGTTGGCCACCCGCCGCGGATTCTTCGCGGTGCGCGCGGCGGCTTCAAAGCGGTCGGCAAACTCGCGCGAAGCGGTGAGGGCGCGCGCATCCTTCTCGTTCAACCCGTATTCGCGGATCATGCGCGCTCGGCGCGCCTCCGGCAGCTCCGGCATCTCCCGTTCTCGGGCCAGCAGGTACTCAGGCGCAAGCACCAGCGGCGGCAGGTCCGGCTCGGGAAAGTAGCGATAATCGTGGGCCTGCTCCTTCGATCGCATGGAGTAGGTCCGCCCCTCATACGCATTCCACAATCGCGTCTCCTGCGCGACGCGCCCGCCGGACTCGATCACCTCAACTTGTCGCTCGATCTCATACTCGAGCGCGGCGCGGATGAATTTGAAGCTGTTGACGTTCTTCACCTCGGCCTTGGTGCCGAAGCGCTCCTGGCCCCGCGGCCGCACGCTCACGTTGGCGTCGCAGCGCAGCGAGCCTTCCTCCATGTTGCAGTCGGAGACGCCGGTGTAGAGCAGAATCTCCTTGAGTCTCGTGAGGTATTCAAAGGCCTCGTCGGGCGTGCGAATGTCGGGCTCGGAGACAATCTCAATCAAAGGTGTCCCGCAGCGGTTCAGGTCGAGATAGGTGCGCGTGGCGGAGTCGGCGAAGCCCTCGTGCAGGCTCTTGCCCGCATCTTCTTCCATGTGCAGCCGAGTAATGCCGATCTTTTTTGTCGGGCCGTCCGCTGTCGGCACTTCAATCCAGCCGTGCTCGGCAATCGGCTTGTCGTACTGCGAAATCTGGTAGCCCTTGGGCAGATCGGGATAGAAGTAGTTTTTGCGCGCGAAGATGGAGCGCGGATTCACCGTGCAGTGCAAAGCGAGCGCGGCCAGGGTGGCGAATTCGACCGCCTTTTCATTCAGCACTGGCAGCGCCCCGGGCAGGCCGATGCAGACCGGGCAAATGTTGGTATTCGGTTCGGCGCCGAACCGGTTGGCGCAGCCGCAGAAGATCTTTGTGGCCGTGAGGAGCTGGACGTGGACCTCGAGTCCGATGACGGGCTCGTACTTCGCCATGACTTCGGGGCTTGCGCCGGCTGCAGTGGACATAGAAAAATTCTATCGCGGCATAGACAGGCTGCGGAAAAACGCCCACGGATAGGCTTTGTAACAAGGGCGCGACTTTACAGCTTGGCGAAAACGCCTGTGGGGAGAAACAAATCGCGTCAGGGCGGGACTTTCAGTCCCGCCGATAACCGCAAACGAAGGACCTGGGCTTTAGCTGTGAAGTTTCAAGACGTTGTTTACATTTCCAAGTGCTGCTTTGAAAGGGCACGGCTTCAGCCGTGCCGAGGAACGCTACTCCAACGAATTGGGGCTTTAGCCCAAGGGGGTCCAAAACATCAGAGGATTCATGCCCGTAGCAGCCGTCGCGGTTGTGGGAAAGTGGAAAGCGCCCTTCAGCTTTCCATCTTTTCCATAACCGGCTCCTTACCAACCGCCGGGCGAGATGTAAACAACCTCTTGAGACACGACATTTAGCCCCTGCTTCGTTCTCGGTGCGACCAAAGCTGAATACCCGAGTTTTTCCGCAGCCTGTAAAGCCCCGATACTTCAGACTTCCTCTCCAGGAAGATCGAGGTACTGCCTCGCAGTGATGATGCGTGTGCCCCTGAACTTTCCCAGAACAAGAAGGTCGTTGTCCCCAGTCACGATGAATTGCGCGCCGGACTTCAGCGCACATTCCAGCACGCATTCGTCGTTCGGATCGCGGCAGACTCCCCGGACCTCGCCGGTAACTTCAATCCGAATTGCTTCTGCGAGGCTCAATTGAAGACGACGCCGCGTAGCCTCAGAACTTCGGCCAAACTTGCGAAACAGAATCCGTATGACTTCAGCTTCGATTTCATCACAGGTTGCAAGACGGCCTGCGTGCAAGGCGCGCTCCAGGGCGGCAAACGGAGGTCCGCCATACTCAAATGCGGAGACCCATATCCCGGAATCAATTACCACGGTCACTTACGAGGATGCTTTCCCAAACGCACTCTCTCCGCGCGCTCTTCGTGTATCAAGCGCTCCACATCTTCCGGCTTGTACCCTTTGTGGTTATCGCGGCGACCAATCTCGTTGAATTCTTCGAATGCCGCACGCAGTTGTTGCGCACGATATACACGAAACGCCTCGCGGAATAGTTCGCTCGTTGTGCGCGATTCACGGCGTGCCGTTTCCTCCACTAAAGCTGCCAGGTCGGGCGGAAAACTGATGGTGAAAGTGCGCCGAGTTGGGGATGAAGTAGCCATAGAATCATCTTACAATATAGGACATTGTAAGACAATAGGCCCTTGCTCCTACGGCAATAGAAAGGCCCGGCTCGCGCCGGGCCTTCTGATCACTGACCACTGATCACTGTTACTCCGCCGCCATCTCCTCGGCCTCGCCTTCCTGGCGCATGAGCTCCAGTTCGCGCTCGGCCGCTTCAATCTCGGCTGAGACTTCCTGTTGAACCCGCGCCGCCGCTTCCTCCAGCTCCGGAGAGAGTTGGACGTTGCGGTAGTACTCCAGGCCCGTGCCCGCCGGGATCAGCCGTCCGACAATCACGTTTTCCTTCAGGCCGCGCAGGCTGTCGATGGCCCCGTTGATCGAGGCTTCGGTGAGCACGCGCGTCGTCTCCTGGAACGAGGCAGCCGAGATGAAGCTGTCGGTCGAAAGCGACGCCTTGGTGATGCCCAGCAGCAGCGGACGCCCCTGCGGCGGACGCCCGCCGTCCTTCTCCACGCGATCCTTCTCCTCGTTGAAGCGGAAACGATCCACCTGCTGCTCCAGCAGGAAAATGCTGTCGCCCACTTCATCGATGCGAACCCAGCGCAGCATCTGCCGCACAATCACCTCGATGTGCTTGTCGCTGATGGCTACGCCCTGCAGACGGTACACTTCCTGGATTTCGTTCACCAGGTACTTCTGCAGTTCCTTTTCGCCCAACACGTCGAGAATGTCGTGCGGGTTCAGGGGGCCGTCCATCAGCGGATCGCCGGCCCTGAGCCGCTCGCCTTCCTGGACGTTCACGTGAATACCGCGCGGCACGGAATATTCCTTCTCCTCGCCGTTGTCGGCCGTCACGTAAATCTTGCGCTGTCCCTTCACCACTTCGCCGAAGCGGACCAGGCCATCGATCTCGCTGATGATCGCGGTCTCGCGCGGCTTGCGCGCCTCAAACAGCTCCACCACCCGCGGCAGACCGCCGGTGATGTCCTTGGTGCGCGTCGACTCCTTGGGAATCTTCGCCAAAACATCGCCCGGTCCCACTTCGTCCCCATCCTGCACCATCAGGTGAGCGCCGCGCGGCAGCAGGTAACGCTTGCTGGCCTTGGCGCCCTTCACTACGAAGGTCGGCTGGCGCTTCTCGTCGGGTGCGTCTGCTACCACCCAGCGGGACAGCCCGGTCACCTCGTCCACCTCCTCGTTCAGGGTGATCCCCTCCTGCAGGTCCTTGAACTGCACCGCACCGCCAATCTCGGTCAGAATGGAGTAAGTGTAAGGATCCCATTCAGCTAGCAGCTGCCCCAGGGTCACCTTTTCGCCATCCTTCACCTTCAGGCGCGCCCCATAAACCACCTGGTAGCGCTCCTTTTCCCGGCCCCGTTCGTCTACCACGGCCAGGGACCCGGAGCGGTTCATTGCCACCAGCCCGCCGCCCTTGCTCTGCACCGTGCTTAGGTTGATAAAACGCACCGATCCGTTGTTTTTGGCGTCCAGTTTCGACTGGTCCGCCACCCGGCTAGCCGTCCCCCCCACGTGGAAGGTGCGCATGGTTAACTGGGTGCCGGGTTCACCGATGGACTGGGCGGCGATTACGCCGCAGGTTTCGCCTAGCTCGACCATGCGGCCGGAGCCGAGGTTGCGGCCGTAGCAGAGCGCGCAGACGCCGCGCCTGGATTCGCAGGTGAGCACGGAGCGGATCTTCACCTTTTCTACGCCTGCGCCCTGGATGGCCGAAGCGATGTCTTCGTCGATTTGCTGGTTGATCTCGACCACCACGTTGCCGTCGTAGTCCTTGATCTTTTCGAGGGACACGCGGCCGATAATGCGGTCGCGCAGAGGCTCGATGATCTCGCCCGACTCGACGATGGCGACCACGTCGATGCCTTCCGAGGTGCCGCAGTCGTACTCGGTGACGATTACGTCCTGGGCCACGTCCACAAGGCGGCGGGTCAGGTAGCCCGAGTCGGCGGTCTTCAGCGCCGTATCGGCCAGGCCCTTGCGCGCGCCGTGCGTGGAAATGAAGTACTCGAGCACCGTCAGCCCTTCGCGGAAATTCGCGGTGATGGGCGTCTCGATAACCTCACCCGAAGGCTTGGCCATCAATCCGCGCATGCCGCTCAACTGCCGGATCTGCTGCTTCGATCCGCGGGCGCCGGAATCGGCCATGATGTAAATGGGGTTCATCGCCCCCTCTTCATCGGCCCTCTTCATGTTGGAGAACATCTTGTCGGCTACTTCGTCGGTCACCGCCGACCACATCTGGATGACCTTGTTGGAACGCTCGCCGTTGGTGATGGCGCCGTCGAGGTACTGCTTTTGCACCTCGATGACCTTCTTGTCGGCTTCCTTCACCACTTCATATTTGCTGGCCGGGATGACCATGTCGTCCAAGCCGACAGACAGGCCGGAACGGGTGGCGTAGTGGAATCCGAGCGACTTGATGCGATCGAGCATCCGCACCGTCACCTCGAGCCCGAGGTTCTGGTTGCAATAGTTGACAAGCTGGCCGATGCCCTTCTTCTTGAGCAGGCCGTTGATGTAGGGCATGCCCGAGGGCAGCGCGTCGTTCAAAATGACGCGGCCCACGGTGGTGTTGATGTAGTCGCCTTCGAAGTCAACGGGCTCGGTGTGGGTCAGGTCCTGGTCGTCGTACGCCGTGGTCATGTCCAGCACCTTGCCGGTGTAGCGCAGGCGGACAGGCGACAGCGTTTCCAGTTCCCTGGCTTCGAGCGCCATCAGCACTTCATCGGTGTTGGCGAACGTGCGGCCCTCGCCAATGCCGCCCTTCTTGGCCTTGGTGAGGTAATAGAGCCCCAGCACCATGTCCTGGGTGGGCACGGTGATGGGCTGGCCGGACGCCGGCGAAAGAATGTTGTGCGACGCCAGCATCAGCACGCTGGCCTCGATCTGCGCCTCCGGCGACAGGGGAATGTGCACGGCCATCTGGTCGCCGTCGAAATCGGCGTTGAACGCGGTGCACACCAGGGGATGAATCTTGATTGCCTTGCCTTCCACCAGCACCGGCTCAAAAGCCTGGATGCCGAGACGGTGCAGCGTTGGGGCGCGGTTCAGCAGTACGGGGTGGTCCTTGATGACTTCTTCCAGGATGTCCCATACCACCGGTTCCTGCATCTCCACCATTTCCTTGGCCTGCTTGATGGTGGTGCAGTGGCCGGTCTGCTCCAGGCGATGGTAGATGAACGGCTTGAACAGCTCCAACGCCATCTTCTTGGGCAGGCCGCACTGGTGCAGCTTCAGCTCCGGCCCGACCACGATGACCGAACGGCCGGAATAATCCACGCGCTTGCCGAGCAGGTTCTGGCGGAAGCGGCCCTGCTTGCCCTTGAGCGTGTCACTGAGCGACTTGAGCGGGCGGTTATTTGCGCCGCGCAGCACGCGGCCGCGGCGGCCGTTGTCGAACAGCGCGTCGACAGCTTCCTGCAGCATGCGCTTTTCGTTGCGCACAATCACTTCCGGCGCGTGCAGGTCCATCAGCTTCTTCAACCGGTTGTTGCGGTTGATGACGCGGCGATAGAGATCGTTGAGGTCGGAGGTGGCAAAGCGGCCGCCATCCAGGGGAACGAGCGGGCGCAGCTCCGGAGGAATCACGGGCAGGACGTCCAGAATCATCCACTGCGGCTTGTTGCTCGACTTGCGGAACGCCTCCACGACCTTCAGGCGCTTGGCGTACTTGATCTTTTTCTGCGCCGAGGTTTCGGTCTTCATGCGCTCACGCAGTTCCATCGCCAGCTCTTCAATGCTGACGCGCTTTAGCAGTTCCTTGATGGCTTCCGCGCCCATCATGGCCTTGAAGCCCGAGGGACGGAACTGCTGGTCGAGCTCGCGGAAGCGGTTCTCATCCTTGATGATTTCGCGCTCGCGCACCGGCGCATCGCCGGGATCGACCACGACGTAGGACTCGAAGTAGAGAATGCCTTCGAGGTCGCGCAGCGAAATGTCGAGCAGGTGGCCGATGCGGGAGGGAAGTCCCTTGAAGAACCACACGTGCGAACAGGGCGACGCCAGTTCGATGTGGCCCATGCGCTCGCGGCGCACCTTGCTCACCGTGACTTCAACGCCGCACTTGTCGCAGATGACGCCGCGGTGCTTCATGCGCTTGTATTTGCCGCAGAGGCACTCCCAGTCGGTGACCGGGCCAAAGATGCGGGCGCAGAACAGCCCGTCGCGTTCCGGCTTGAACGTGCGGTAGTTGATGGTTTCCGGCTTCGTGACTTCTCCGTGCGACCAGCTCCGGATTTTTTCCGGGGATGCAAGCATGATGCGGATGGCGTCGAAATCGGTGATGGGGCTGGCAAGCTCAAACGGGTTCGATCGGAACAAGGCGACCCTCCTTGGCAGGCCTTCTCAGCGCTGCCGCGGCTCTTCCCGGGATTTTCACTGGATCCTTCCTTCCCGGGTAGCGAAGGTTCTCGCTGTGAAGAAGGATCCTAAACAAACTTCGGAGCCTGCAGCCGGTAGCTTGTAGCCTGTAGCTTCCTCGTACTTTGCTACCGGCTACTGGCTACCAGCTACGAGCTAATCGTCCGCCACCGCCGCCAACGGTTCTGGCGCGGGCGCCTTTTTAATCAGGTCCGCGCGCTTGATCAGTTCCACGTCAAGGCAAAGCGATTGCAATTCGCGGATGAGCACGTTGAACGACTCCGGCACGCCCGGCTCGATGGCCGCTTCGCCCTTGACGATGGCCTCGTAGATTTTGGTGCGGCCGTATACGTCGTCACTCTTGGCGGTGAGCAGTTCCTGCAGGATGTACGCGGCGCCGTAGGCCTCAAGAGCCCACACTTCCATTTCGCCGAAGCGCTGCCCGCCGAACTGCGCCTTGCCGCCCAGCGGCTGCTGCGTAATCAGCGAGTACGGCCCGATGGAGCGCGCGTGAATCTTGTCGTCCACCAGGTGGGAGAGCTTGAGCATGTAAATGTAACCCACCGTCACCGGCTGCTCGAACTGCTCGCCGGTCATGCCGTCGTAGAGCGGCGTCTTGCCCGACTCCGGCAATCCCGACGCCCGCAGCAGCGACTTGATTTCGCTCTCCTGCGCGCCGTCAAACACCGCGGTGCCGAACCAGATGCCGTGATCCATGCCCGCGGCTACGCGCAGCAGCATCTCGTCGTCCAGCTCTTCCAGTTGCCGCAGCGTGGCCGTTCCCGCAAACTGCTTGCGGATAAACTCGCGCGTGGTCTTCACGTCGTTGTGCTCGCGGACCAAGTTGGCTACCTGTTTCCCCAGCCCATGCGCGGCCCAGCCCAGATGCGTCTCCAGGATCTGGCCCACATTCATACGCGAAGGCACGCCCAGCGGGTTCAGGACAATTTCAACCGGGGTGCCGTCGGGCAGGTACGGCATGTCTTCCTCGGGCAGAATGCGCGAGATGACGCCCTTGTTGCCGTGCCGGCCGGCCATCTTGTCGCCCACGCTCAGCTTGCGCTTCATGGCCACGTAAACCTTCACGAGCTTGATGACGCCCGGCGGAAGCTCATCACCCTTGGCCAGCTTGGCGATCTTCTCGTTGGTGATTTTGCGCAGCACTTCGATCTGCCGCGACGTCATCTCCTCGATCTCGTCGATCTGCTCGTTGACGCGCGGATCCTTGTCGTTATAGCGGATGCGCTTCAGGTTCTTGGTGGAGATGCGCTCGATGGTCTCGCGATCGAGGATCGCGCCCTTGGTGAGCAGGCGCTTGTTGGTCCGCTCGTCGTGCAGGTCGGCCAGCACCTCCTTGTCGCCCAGGATTCCGGCCAGCCGCTTGAGGCGCTCGTCCGTGAGAATGCGGATTTCGTCGCCCAGGTTCTTTTCGAGCTTGGAGACGTACTCCGCTTCAATCTGCTTGGCCCGCTCGTCTTTCTCCTGGCCCTTGCGGCTGAAGATGCGCACGTCCACCACCGTGCCCTCGATGCCCGGAGGACAGGTCAGCGAAGCGTCGCGCACGTCGCCGGCCTTTTCGCCGAAGATGGCGCGCAGCAGCTTCTCTTCCGGGGTGAGCTGGGTTTCGCCCTTCGGCGTCACCTTGCCCACCAGAATGTCGCCGTGCTGGATCTGGGCGCCGATGCGGATAATGCCGCTCTCGTCCAGATCCCTCAGCGCATGCTCGGAGACGTTGGGAATGTCGCGCGTGATCTCTTCCGGGCCCAGCTTGGTGTCGCGCGCTTCAATCTCAAACTCTTCAATGTGCACCGAGGTGTAGTAGTCGTCCTTGACCAGCTTTTCGCTGATCAGGATGGCGTCCTCAAAGTTGTAGCCGCGCCAGGGCATGAACGCCACCAGCACGTTGCGTCCCAGCGCCAGCTCGCCCTGCTCCGTGCACGGCCCGTCGGCGATGACCTGGCCCTTGAGCACGCGCTCGCCCTCGCGCACCACCGGCTTCTGATTGATGCAGGTGTTCTGGTTGGAGCGCTTGAACTTGATCAGGGTGTAAATGTCGGAACCAACCTCGCGCGAGAGCTGCGTGGGATGATGCTCGCCCTCCACGCGCACGATGATGCGCTCGGAGTCGACCGAATCCACGATGCCGTTGCGCTTGGCCAGCACCACGGCGCCGGAGTCGCGCGCGGTGACGCCTTCCATGCCCGTGCCCACCAGCGGCGCCTCTGCCACCAGCAACGGAACCGATTGCCGCTGCATGTTGGCGCCCATCAGCGCGCGGTTGGCGTCGTCGTGCTCAAGGAAGGGCACCAGCGACGCAGCCACCGAGACAAGCTGCTTGGGCGAGACGTCGATGTAATCCACGTCCGTCCGATTGACCAGCACAAAGTTGCCCTGCCGGCGCGCGTTCACCAGGTCCTCAGTGATGTGCCCGCTCGAGTCAAACTCGATGTTGGCCTGCGCGATGGTGTGCCGGTCTTCTTCCCACGCGCTCAGGTAGAAGCTGTACGGAATGGAGTCGATCCCCCGCTTGCCCGCCTTCTTGAGCTGTGCATTCAGGCGCGCAGCTTCGTCCTTCTCAATGTGGTCGCCCACCCGCAGCCCACTGTCGCCGGCGTTGGCGACCTCAACGTAATCGAGAATCTTGGCGTCCTTTACCTTGCGGTACGGCGACTCGATAAAGCCGTACTCATTGATGCGCGCAAAGCAGCTCAGCGAACTGATGAGGCCGATGTTCGGACCTTCCGGCGTCTCAATGGGGCAGATGCGCCCGTAGTGCGTGGGGTGCACGTCGCGCACTTCAAACCCGGCGCGTTCGCGGCTCAGGCCGCCCGGTCCAAGCGCGGAGAGCCGCCGCTTGTGCGTGATCTCGGAGAGCGGGTTGGTCTGGTCCATGAACTGCGACAACTGCGATGAGCCGAAGAACTCGCGGATGGCCGCCATGACCGGCTTGGCGTTGATGAGGTCGTGCGGCATGGCCGTCGAGAGCTCCTGATACACGCTCATCTTTTCCTTGATGGCGCGCTCCATGCGGACCAGGCCGATGCGGAACTGATTTTCCATCAGCTCGCCGACCGCGCGCACGCGGCGATTGCCGAGGTGATCGATGTCATCCACCATGCCGATGTTTTTGCGCAGCTTGAGCAGGTAGCGGATGGTGGCGTAGAAATCCTCGGCGGTCAGGGTGCGATGGTCGAGTTGCGTCGCGTCCTGATTCTCATAAAGCTTGATGTTGAATTTCAGCCGGCCCACGCGCGAGAAGTCGTATTTGCGCGGATCGAAGAACATGCCTTCAAACAGCGCCGTGGCGGTGTCCAGCGTGGGCGGATCGCCCGGGCGCAGCTTGCGGTAGATCTCGATCAGCGCCTCTTCCGGCTTGTGGATGGAGTCGCGCTTGAGGGTGTTGGTGATGATGTTGCCCACGTCGTCGCGCTCGGGGAAGAACACCTCGAAGGTCTGCGCGCCCGACGACAGCACCTTGTGCAGGCGGTCGGCAGTCAGCTCGAGGTTCGATTCCACAATCACTTCGCCGGTGGTGGTGTCGACGATGTCCGAAGCGGTCATGGCGCCGTCGAGCTCGGCCTGCTCAACCTCAACCTTCTCGATGTTGGCCGCGCGCAGCGCCTTGAGCGCGTGCGGCGTGATTTTGCGCCCGGAGTGCGCAACCTCTTCCTTGCCATGCAGGATGGCGTGGGCGGGCTTCGAGCCCACCAGGTGCGTTCCCCCCTTGCCGTCCGGCGATACCGTCCAGAACAGCTTGCCGTCGGCGATGTTGATCCTGTCGACCACGTAGAAGGTCTTCAGGATTTCCTCGTCCGAGCGCAGCCCCAGCGCGCGCAGGAAGATGGTGCCGAGGAACTTCCGCTTGCGATCGATGCGGACGTAGAGGGTGTTTTTCTGGTCGAACTCGAACTCCACCCAGGACCCGCGGTAGGGAATGATCTTGCCCAGGAAATAGGTGCGGTTGTTCGCCGTCTCAAAGAAGACGCCGGGGGAGCGATGGAGCTGCGACACGATGACGCGCTCGGTTCCGTTGACTATGAACGTGCCGTTCGGAGTCATCAGGGGAATGTCGCCGAAGAAGACTTCCTGCTCCTTGATGTCGCGGATGGTTTTGTTGCCGGTCTCCGGATCCTTGTCGTAAATGGTGAGGCGCACCGTCACCTTCAGCGGAGCGGAGAACGTCATGCCGCGCTCTTCGCACTCCTGCTGGTCGTATTTCAGTTGCAGGCTCACCGGGTCGCCGCACTTGTTGCAGAAGTCCGGGGTGTTCTTGTTGTAGTGGCCGCACTTGGGGCAGAGCACGTCGCCGGGCAGGAAGGGATCGGTGATCACCATGGAGCCGCAATTGGTGCAGGCCGTGCGCAGGTGGTGCAGCCCTTTGAGGTGGCCGCACTTGCATTCCCAGTTCCCAATCGCGAAGTCCACAAAATCAAGCTGCGAGATGCCGCGGAAATCGGTAATGGGAAACACCGACACAAACACCGACTGCAGCCCCGAGTCGTCGCGCTCGTTGGGCAGCTTGTCCATTTGCAGGAAGCGCTCGTAGGAGCGCCGCTGCACTTCAATCAGGTTGGGGATTTGGGTTGCGGTGGGTATTTTGGAAAAGTCGAGCCGGCTGCGAATCGCGCGCTTCTCGTTAGGCATGCTTCACTCCTGGAACCCTGTCGTTTCCGGCCAAAGCCATTTTGCCTGGTGTCCGGGCAGGCGCCTGAGTCCCGTTGGCGCCCGCAAATTACGCTATGAATCTTGTTAAACCGTGTCTGGCTTGCCGATCCCGAGCCAGTCCTGAGCCATCACCGTCGCCGCGCCGTCCTCGCCCTGCGCACTGGCGTATGCATGCCAAGCATGTTTGTTCTGAAATCCGCGCTGCCGAATTCACCTCAGAGATATTGCCGGTTGTCCGGGACATGCGCTATGCTGCGCACAATCGGTGAGAAGGGTGCGCCCGGAAGACGCCGAATGCGTCCCCGCGCGCTGGAGGTGGAATTTACCACTTTGCCTGGAGACACGTATAGCCCGCGAGGACGCGACGTCTCGCGAGCCCGGCTCGTTGCCTGTGCTCCCGTCCGAATTCTCAATACCCTGCTCTCGCCGATCCCAATGCTTGCTGTCGCTGCTTGCCCGCCAGATGAACGCCGCTCGTCGCCAGAATTCCGCCTAACTTGCTCACTTTGAGGAACTTATCTCAATCCAGCGCGGCCCGGTGCCGGAACGCTTGGCTCGTTTCCCGCACACCGACCCGTTTTTTCTGCCTGTTAGATGTCGAAAAGCGCCTTCCCGATCCATCCCGCCATCGAAAACGAGACTTTAGAACGCGCAACCTTTATCGTAGCGCGTTCTCGCCGGGCTTGCAAGTCCTATGCCAAACGGGCGTGTCTACTTGACCTCAATCGTGGCCACGCCTTCAAACTTCTTCCGAATGGCCTCGGCCTCTTCCTTGGTCGCATTCTCCTTCAACGGCTTGGGGGCGCCATCCACCAGGTCCTTGGCTTCCTTCAGGCCCAGCGAAGTAACTTCCCGCACCGCCTTGATGGTGTTGATCTTGTTGGCGCCGAAATCCTTCAGAATCACCTGAAATTCGGTCTTCTCCTCAACCACAGGAGCCGCCGCCGCACCGCCGCCGGCAACCATCACCGGAGCCGCTGCCGCCGCCGACACGCCAAGACGCTCTTCCAGCTTCTTCACCAGGGCCGCTGCTTCCAGCAGGCTCAGGCTCACAATCTGTTCTTCCAACTGCGCGATATCCGCCATGTTTCTCTCCATTCAAAACTTGAAATCTGTTGCTTCCCTGGCCGATCCGCGATGCCGGAAGTTTCCGATGCGCCAGACCGCGCCCTTCCCGCCTTGCTTCACAGCCCAAAACCAGCTATTAGCTCTTAGCTATTAGCCTTTAGCTCCCGTTTCGCCGACGCTCCGGTCTCCGCAATCGAAGCTAAGAGCTAAAAGCTAACGGCTAACAGCTCCGGCGGCTACGCCGCCGCAAACTTTTCCTTCTCCACACCCTGGTTCAGCACCACCGCCAGATCCCGGCCCGTGGCGTTGATCACTGTCGCCAGCCGCTGCGCCGGCGCGTTGATCAGGAACAGGAGCTTGGAGAAAATCTCTTCCTTGCCCGGCATGGTCGCCAGCGCCTTTACTTCTTCCACGCTCAGCAGCTTGCCGTCCACAATGCCGAGCTTGAACTGGAACTCCGCGTTCTCGCCCGCCCACTTGGCAAACACCTTGGCCAGTGCCACCGGGTCGCCCGAGGTGAACGCCACCGAGTTCACGCCCTTCAGGCCTTTCAGCGCGGGACCCACTTCTCTGTCCTTGCCAGAGACCGCGGCCAGCTTGTTCTTTACCACGCGATACTTGCCACCCGCCTCGCGGATGACCTTGCGCAGCTCATAATCCTTGGCCACGGTCAGCTTGCTGAACGTGCCGATAATCGCCGTGGTCGAGCCTTCCAGCTCCCTGGCCAGCAGCTTGACCTTTTCCTGCTTCTTCGCTTTCGAAATCGCCATTGTGTGCTCCGCACAACAGTGAACAGTGATCAGTGAACAGTGGACAGTTAAAAACTGTCCTCGATCATTATTCCTGTTTCAAATCTTCGTAAGAACCCTGCGCTGGACCCACATGAACGCCCGGCCACTGTTCACTGACCACTGTTCACTGTCCACTGCCCTTAGTGCTTGCCCGCCGCGTCCGCTACCGCTGAATCCAGCGGCACCCCGGGGCCCATGGTCGAGCTCAGCGTGATGCTCTTGATGTACTTCCCCTTGGCCGCCGAAGGCTTGGCCCGCACAATCGCCGTCACTACCGTGGTCACGTTGTCCACCAGCTTTTCAGGCGTGAAACTGATCTTGCCCACCGGTACGTGCACCAGGCTGGTTTTGTCGGCGCGGAACTCCACCTTGCCGGCCTTGATCTCTTTCACCGCCGCGGCCACGTCCATGGTCACCGTGCCCGTCTTCGGGTTCGGCATCAGCCCTTTGGGGCCCAGAACCTTGCCGAGGCGCCCCACCACCTTCATCATGTCCGGGGTGGCAATCAGCGCGTCGAAGGCGGTCCAGTTTTCCTTCTGGATCTTCTCGACCATCTCTTCGCCGCCCACAAAATCCGCGCCCGCTTCGGTCGCTTCCCGCTGCCGGTCGCCCGAGGCAATCACGGCCACGGTCTTCGATTTGCCCAGCCCGTGGGGCAGCACCACCGTCCCGCGAACCATCTGGTCGGCATGGCGAGTATCCACGCCCAGGCGCAGTGTCAGATCCACGGTCTCATCAAACTTGGCGTACTTCACCTTCTGCAGGAGGCTCACAGCGTCCGGCAGAGGATAGGCCGGCTGCGTGACAGCAGCGCGCGCCTTCGCAATATTCTTGCTGAGTTTCCTCATCGTTTCCTCGTCTCCCACCGCATTTGCCGGTTCGCATGTGGCGAAAGCCTGTCGCCGGAAGGGAAAGCAGCGTTTTAAAGCCGCCCCGCCCACGCCGGCCATCGGATCCAGGCCCAAATGCCGTGGTGCTATTGACGGTCCGGGTTACCGCTCCGGACACATTCAAAGATCATATCGAATTGGCCCACGAATTGCAAGCTCTAGCGGTTCCTGAAACCAGGCTCGGGGGTACAATTGCGCCCATGCATTTTGACAGGTTTAAGCGGCAGATTCTTGGAAGCATGAATCTGGACGAACTGCTAGCTAAGCGCGACGAAGTAAGGAAGCTGTTTGGCGTCGAGGAATCTACGCGTGTCAGCTCAACACTGCCCTTCCTCATTGCATGGCTTGCCGTCGGCAAGGCTTTGAATCACGACATGGGCGAGGGCGCGGTATGGGCTTGGCTATGTCTGGCGCTTGGGGGGGCGTTTTTGACTCAGACCAGATCGAGAGCTCCCTGGCGGGTTTGGGTTTGCCTATGGGTGTTCATTGCTGTGTCAGTTATGGGGCTACACCAGGAGTGGATGAGTCTCGCAATCGCCGGGTGGAGCAGCGCAGTTGGCATGGTCTTGGTAGCAGCGTCACAGGAAAGAAGAGCAAAGGCCGTCGCCACCGCTGGAAAGTATGACCTGCTGAATGCAAATGGCGGCGGGAACAAGAACGATCTTATTGGAGTAGACGACCTGCGCGAACTGCACGGTGATTATGAGCGAAGAGCGACAAAACGCGAGGCTGACCCAGAGGTTCCGTTCTAATTTGACCCGTCTGCGCCGGTCCCCGGTTCTGGGACCCGGGGAGCCACAACGGAGCGACGGCCTGCGGCTCTCTTGCCACAGGCGCAATCGTGGGCGCCAATGGACTTGGGTCAGCAGTACGCCGCCGATAGGTACGGGCGCTCCATCACGGTCCATTCTCCGGCCTTCTCGAATCTCCAGCCATGCTTCGACACCGACTTAATCTCTGATCCCCTGAGGTCGACCGCGACTGTCCCGTTGCCGGTTTCTACCTCGAACCAGCCTAAACCGGCCCTTCCGATCCTTCCGAGACACTCCAATTTCCGGTTCTTCCAAACGTCCACCACGGTTCGACGGTCCTTGATGCCTTCGCAGATTTTGAAGAACTGAACGTAGGATTCGATCATCGGTGTTCCCCCTGGTCAGGATAAGACAAATGCCGAATTGAAGGAACAGTGATAATTTAGGGCCAAAATACGCCAGCGCGGCCGGGAAACCACGAACCAAGTCGAGCCGCAGCACCCGCGCCGTAGGCGCAGCGATTGTTAGCCCCGCGCTTCAGCGTGGGGTGCGCGAACCCCTAATGGAACCCCGGAGTCCTGTAGGGACGGCGCAAACGGCGGCTGCCGTCGAAGCCCCATTCTTGACCTGTGTACACATCTGTGTTTACATAATTGGAGCACGATGGCCGAACGAGAAATTGAGTTCGAATGGGACGAGGCCAAGGCTAGAACCAACCTCGAAAAGCACGGAGTTTCGTTCCTGACCGCGGCAGCCATCTTCCTCAACGAGATGTTGGAGCGGATCGACAACCGCGAAGACTACGGCGAGGTGCGATGGATCGCGCTCGGCCGCGTGCAAACGGAGGTGTACCGTGTCGTCTACACATGGCGTGGCAAAAGCCTCGTCCGCATCGTCAGCGCCCAAAAGGCGAGCAGTCATGAAGAAGAAATCTACTATCGTGCGACATTCTCTTAGCGAAATCGAGACCATGCGCGAGCGCGGGCTCGACAAGACCCGCGCCGACGCCCCGCCCGCCGAATCCCTCGGCGAGGACTTCTGGAAATCCGCCCGCGTCGTCCTGCCCCCCGGGAAAACCTCCGTCCACCTGCGCCTCGACAGCGACGTGGTCGAGTGGTTTCGGTCCCGGGGCAAGGGCCATCTGACCCGGATGAACGCCGTGCTCCGCGCCTACGTGGAAGCGCAAAAACGCAGCGATTGATTCCCGCAACTGCGTCGTAGGCGCAGGGCTTGTTAGCCCCGCGCTGAGGCAGATTGCCTCGAATCCAGCCGATCCTGCTTCGCTGGATCGTTTTAGAGCATTAATAAATCCTCACGATCACTCGAATGGTACGGCTCTGCCCGTGCTCGGAGGCGAGCGTGCTCGTCAAAGCGCAATACAAAGGACACTCCGTTACAGCGCTATGCGTGGGGCGTACCAACGCCCGCCGCTACTTCGCGCGGTCGGCTCAAACCATCGAGTTCGAGCTCGACCATCTGCGCATCGAATGCGGCCTGCCGCCCGAGTTCTGGGATGGCGAGGCAGAGATCCGCGACCTCCGCTTGTGCGCGTGGCTGGAGTCAAAGCACCATCCGCACCGTCCCTCACACAGCCAGGTGACCTTGGCAATGACCTCTTCCGGCCAAAACCTGTTCAAGCTCATTCCGGTCCCTCAAAAATCGTTGGGTTGAGCCGCGCCCTCCTCTGCCGTCCCATTTGCTCGCCTCCCGCCTCAGACAACGCCCGGCGCCAGCCCACCCAGACCTTCTGCCGTAACCTAAATTGAACCAATTGCATCCAATCACCCCGGACCCCAGCGCCGTCCGGGCCGGCGACGGCTAGAGACATTGACCCAACCGCAACAAATCTTTGCGAATCCCATCTAAAGAGATGGACTGAAGTGAAGAAGGAGCAAGCAAATGAGATTCCCCGCATCGAAAATAAGCCTCGCAGCGGCCCTGCTGCTGACGGCGGCACCGCTGTTCGCACAGGCGCAACAGGCACCAAGTGAAAACCAGGGCCAGGGCCAGGCGGTCATCACCGTTGTCCCCAAGGGCAAAGACGCCACGGCGCCAACACTTTCCCAACAGAATCTGACGCTCACGGTCAACGGGAAAAACGCAAATATCACGAGGCTAACGCCCGCCAACGGCCGCACTGGAGCGCTGGAGATCGTGGTGATGCTGGATTCCGGCGCGCGCACCAGCCTGAGCACGCAGTTGCCGGACATCTCGAACTTCATCAAGGGCCTGCCGCCCGATGCCCGCGTCAGCGTCGCATGGATGGAAAACGGCGTGGCCAAGCTCGCCGGGCCTCTCACCACGGACCATCAAGCCGCGTTGAGCGGGCTGCATATTCCCAGCGGCTTCGTGGGCCAGGACGCGAGCCCCTACTTTTGCCTCTCTGACCTAGCCAAGCACTGGCCCTCGAGCGACCCCAATGCCCGCCGCGAGGTGGTAATGATCAGCGATGGCGCGGACTACTACTACCGCAGCTACGATTTGAACGACCCCTACGTGCAGGCGGCCATCACCGACTCAGTACGCTCCGGGCTGGTGGTCTACACCATTTACTGGAAGAACAAGGGGCGGTTTGACCAGACCTGGTATGCCAACAACCTGGGGCAGAACCTTCTGCTTGAAGTGACGCAGGCAACGGGCGGCAACAGCTACTGGGAAGGCATGGGCGATCCGGTTTCGTTGCAGCCGTTCTTTGAGGATTTGGACAAGCGGCTGGGCAATCAGTACGAAGTGGGCTTTGTGGCGCCGCTCAGCAACAAGGCGCAGGTGGTGAACATGAAGTTGAAGGTGAAGGACGTCTCTGCCAAGGTGGACGCTCCGCAGCAGGTCTACCTCGGCCGCACTCCCATGCAGTAATCAATTTTTGACCGCACACCGACAAACGCCGCCCGCTTTGGGCGGCGTTTTCATTTGCGCTTCTGTTCTCAATCTCATTTCTCCGCTGTCCTCGTCCCCCGGGTCCCGGTTTCTATTGAATTCACCCGTCCCCGCCGTGTACTTTGTTAGGCATCGCAATCGCAGCTTCCAGCTTGCGTCCAAACAGACCTTTGCGTTCACTCAAACAGTTGATGAATGAGGATTATGAGAATCTCACGGTTGTGCCTGCTTCCCCTGCTTCTTTGCGGTTACACGCTTGCCGCTACGGCCCAGAACTCCACTCTCGATAACACCTATGCCCGCGATCCCAACCAGCCCATCGACCAGGCCTACACCGACGCGATCCACAAGTACACCACCGACGCCACATTCCTCTCGCCGCTGGTCAGTTATCTGCCCGCCTCGAAGACCGTCCCCACGCCGGAGAAAGTGCTGGGCGACGTTTCCGGCGCGCCCAACATGCTTCCCTACGCCGAGGATGTCTACAAGTACTTCCGCATGCTTGAGGCGGCCACGCCGCGGGTGAAGATCTACACCATCGGCCACACCGAGGAAGGCCGCGAGCAGATCGCCGTGGCCATCGCCGATGCCGACCTGCTGAAAAACGCCGACGCCAACAAGGCTCGCCTGGCCCAGCTTGCCGATCCGCGCACCATCAACTTTGACGACGCGAAAGCCCGCGCCATTATTGACCAGTCCGTACCGATCTACTACATCACCGGCACCATCCACTCCACTGAAACCGGCGCTCCCACCGCGCTGATGGAGATGGCTTACCGCCTGGCCGTGGACGACGCGCCCTACATCAAGTACATCCGCTCGCACATGATTGTGCTGATCACGCCGGTGGTGGAAGTGGACGGCCGCGACCGCATGGTCGACATCTACCGCTGGCACCGCGCCCACGTCGGCCAGGACTACCCGCGCCTCACCTACTGGGGCCACTACGTTGCCCACGACAACAACCGCGACGCCATGGGGTTGACTCTCGACCTCAGCCGCAACGTGCTGAACACCTACCTCGAATGGCACGCGCAGGTGCTGCACGACCTGCATGAATCCGTCCCGTTCCTCTACGACAACACCGTCGGCGACGGCCCTTACAACTCCTGGGTGGATCCCATTCTCAGCGACGAGTGGGCCGAGCTTGGCTGGAACAACATCTCGCAGATGCAATCCTTCGGCATGCCCGGCGTGTTTACTCACGGCGACTTCGACACCTGGAGCCCTGGCTACCTGATGTTCCTGGCCGCCATGCACAACGGCATCTCGCGGCTGTATGAAACATTCGGCAACGGCGGCGCCGACACGGAAAAGCGCATCCTCTCGCCGGAAGAGTATTCCCGCACCTGGTACCGGCAGAATCCGCCATGGCCCATCGTCAACTGGTCGCAGCGCGACAACAACAATTACGAAGAGTCCGCGTTGCTCTCGACCATCGCGTATTTTTCGCAGCACACGCAGCATTTCCTTGAGAACTATTACCTGAAGAGCAAGCGCGCAGTTGAGAAGCCCACGCTTGAAGGCCCCGCGGCTTACATCGTGGCCAACGATCCGGCGCACCTGAATCGCAACGTGGAGCTGCTCAAGGTGCTTCAGCGCCAGCACGTCGAAGTGCAGCAGCTCACTGCCGACGCCACCGTCGACGTCCCCGGCGCCAAGCGCGACGACAAACCCAAGCCGGAGACCTTCCCCGCCGGGTCCATCGTGGTGCGCATGGACCAGCCGTACTCGCGCCTTGCCGACGCGCTGCTCGACCGCCAGTACTGGGCACCCGACGATCCGCAGAAGCATCCCTACGACGATACCGGCTGGTCGTTCAGCGAGCTTTTCAATCTGAAGGTCACGCGCATCGCCGACGCGGCCATCCTGAAGGCCGCGATGAAGCCGCTGGACGATCCGGCCTCGATCACCGGCCAGCTCACGGGCTCCGGGTCGGTCGTCGCCATCAACAACTCCGGCCAGACCACGCTGCTCGCGCTCGTCTACAAGCTCAAGGGCGCGACGATCCAGGCGGCGGACAAGCCATTCGACGCTGCCGGTCACCACTTCGCCGCCGGCTCCCTCATTATTTCCAACGCGCCGGACGATCAGCTAACTGCCGCGCTGCACGACCTCGCGCTCGACGGCACTCGCCTTGTGGCCGCGCCCGTGGTTGATGAGCACGCCGTTCAGGTGCCGCGCATCGCCTTCATGCACACCTGGCTGGGCACGCAGACCGAAGGCTGGTGGCGCTACGCCTTCGACAATGCCCAGGTCCCCTACGACTACATCAGCACGCAGACCGTGGCCAAAGAAGACGACCTTCGCTCAAAATACGACGTGATCGTCTTCGCTCCCGTGGGCCGCGCCAACGCGCAGACCATCATCAACGGCATTCCCATGTGGGGCAACGCAATGCCGTGGGAGAAGACGGACATTACGCCCAACCTCGGCCGCATCGACTCGACCGACGACCAGCGCCCCGGTCTCGGCTACGGCGGCCTTGACCACTTGAAGAAATTCGTCGAGGCCGGCGGGCTGCTTATCACCTGCGAAGACACCGCGGAATTCGCCATCGACACCGGCCTCGCGCCCGGCGTGAGCGTGGCGCCGGCCGCGGGCGCCAACGTTGTCGGCACGGTTCTCAACAGCGTTTTCGTCCAGAAGGATTCGCCGGTCGCCTTCGGATACGACGCCAATTTGCCGGTGATGAGCGCCGGACCGCTCGCCTTCAACATTTCGAATACGGTTGGGCGTTCCGGCGGCCGCATCCTCATGGACCCCTACGCCGAGCGCCCCACCGGCCGGGGGACTATGGAGGACAATGATGAGCCTGAGGGCCGCAAGGCCATTGCAGCCGAGCCGCTGCACAAACAACAACCCTGGGAAGCTCGCGAGCTCAACGAAGAGCAGGTGCGCAACAACCCCTCCGTCATCCCTGCGCAGTACCGGCCTGAAGTGATCCTGCGCTTCTCCGACGCGAAGTCGATGCTGCTCTCAGGGCTGCTGGACCACGCGCAACCCATCGCCGAACACGCCATCGTGGTGGACGCGCACCTTGGCGAAGGCAATGTGCTGCTGTTCGCCAACAACCCCATCTACCGCGGCGAGACCATCGGCGACTATGCCTTGGTGTTCAATGCCATCATCAATCACGATCACCTTGCGAAGGCCGCACCAGCGCCTACGCCAACCGAGGAGAAGAAGTAGCGCTGGCAGCAGTTCACAGTTCTTGGTTCGTAGTTCACAGGCGTACTCGGAACTGCGAATTTAGAACTGTGAACTAAGAACTACTTTCCGCCCCTTTCCCCTGACCACCGATTTGTGGCAAACTTGCACTCATGGGACAAAAAGACAAAGGCCGCAAAGAAGCGAAGAAGGCGCCCAAACCGAAACCGAAGCCAGAGCCCGCGCGGCGCGAAATCTTCTCAACGCCGCCGCCGGCGAAATAACAAAGCCCGCCCAATCGGGAGGGCTTTTGCATTTGGGCTCCTGCGTCTGCATCCGTCCGCAGCGTTTGCGGGAGGGAAAATCAGGTTGTCATCGTGCGCGCAGCGACGGATCTGCGGCTGCGTTTCTGTTCCCTTTCCCCCGATCCCTGCGGTTGTGTACCATCCAGACATGCTCATCCGTCCTGCGCAGCCTGGGGACGCGCTCGCCGTTGCGCGCGTTCACGTGCGCTCCTGGCAGGCAGCGTACTGCTCGCTGCTCCCCGGCGAATATCTCGACCAGCTCCACCCGGAAGATCGCGCCGCGCATTACGACTTCTCGCACATTGACGCGCAGAAACCCTACACGCAGGTGGCGGAGAGCGACGGAAGCATCGTGGGCTTTGCAACCACGGCGCCTGCCCGCGATGGCGACTGCGCCGGACTGGGAGAGTTGCTAGCGCTCTACGTTGCGCCGGAAAGCTGGGGACAAAGCATGGGGCAGCAGCTCGCAGCCGCGGCGCGGCGAAGGCTCACGGACAAGGGATTCGCTGAAACCGTGTTGTGGGTGCTCGAAGGAAACGTCCGCGCCGATCGCTTCTATCGAAAGGACGGCTGGCTCCCCGACGGCGCGCAAAAGCGCGACGAAATATGGGGCATCACGGTTTCGGAAATCCGCTACCGCCGGGCCCTGACCACTGACCACTGACCACTGACCACTGACCACTGAAAGCTTACAGCGCCAACATCTCCCGCATGGTCTTCGCCTGGCGGCGCGAAACCGCGACGTTCGGGCCGCCACGCAGCGCAACGCTGTAGCCGTCTCCTTCCGGCGAAATTGCCGTCACCCGCCGCAGGTTGATAATCTCCCCGCGGTTGGCGCGAAAAAACATCTTCCCGTCCAGCCTGGGCTCAATCTGCGCCAGCGACCGCGGAATCAGCGGCTGGTTTCCTTGAAACACTACCCGGGTGTAATTCCCTTCCGACCGCAACAGCGCAATCTCTTCCATCCGCACCAGCCAGCACCGCTCGCCATCGCGCACAAACACCTGCTCCAGCGGCGCCTCGCCCCGCGCCTTCTCCCGCTGGGCCGCTCGTGCCTGCATCCGTTCGCGCACGCGCCGCAATGCCTCCGCCAGCCGTTCCGGCGCAATCGGCTTCAGAACGTAGTCCACCGCGTTCAACTCGAATCCCCGCACGGCGTACTGGTCGAACGCCGTGGTCAGAATCGTCTGCGGCGGATTGGCGAACTGCTCCAGCATCTCCAGGCCGCTCCGTCCCGGCATCTGGATATCGAGAAATAGCAAATCCGGCTCGAACCGCTCCAGCAGATCCTCCGCCTCGTCGGCGTTGCGTGCTTCGCCAGCCACTTCCACGTCGCTGTGCTCGGCCAGCAAGCGCCGCAACTCCTGCCGCGCCAACCGCTCGTCGTCAACAATCAGCGCTCGCACGCGGCCTCCACGGTTTGAAACGGCAGCACCAGCGCCGCCCTCACCCACCCCGCGGGATCTTCGATCAGTTGAACGCTTGCCCTGTCCCCATAAAGCAGCCGCAGCCGCTCTCGGGCATTTTTGAGCCCGATTCCGTTCCCGTTCTCCGCCCGCAGCCGGCCGGTATTGCCCACCTCCACATGCAGCATGTCGCCCTCGCGCGTCACGCGCAGCACCAGCTCTCCTCCCTGCGGCAACTGCGCAATTCCGTGCTTCAACGCATTCTCCACCAGGCCCTGCACCAGCATCGGCGGCGTCAGCGCGCCGCGGGCCTCCGGCTCAATCTCCCGTCGGATGCGCAGCCGTTCCTCCAGCCGCACCGATTCGAGTTCCAGGTATGCATCGACCGTGGCCAGCTCCTCCTCCAGCGGAATCGCGCTGCACTCGTCCTGCCGCAACGACGCCCGCAGCAACTCCGCCAATCGCGTCACCATCTGCTGCGCCCGTCCCCGGTCCTCGTCGATCATGCCCCGCAGGCTGTTCAGGCAATTGAACAAAAAATGCGGGTTCAACTGCTGCTGCAGCGACCTCAGCTTGGACTCGCGCGCTGCCAGCTCCGCGCGCAGCGCATTCACTTCCGCCGCGCGGCGCCGCCGCACCGACAGAACCCCAAGGTAAATTGCCAGCCACAGCGCCGCCAGGAACGCGCTGGTGAAAACCGTAACCCCCACAATCGGCAGAACTCGCGCTTGTCCCCAGTCCAACTGGCCTTCGAGCGTCAGGCTTCCCTCCAGCACCGCCGTTGCAAACGTCCCCACCAGCAGGGAACCAAGCACCAGTCGCGGCGCCAGCCTGGCGTAACCCAGCTCGCTCCATCGGCGCTGCTTCATGCGCATTCGCAGCAGGTGCGATCCCGTTAATCCCGCCACGCAATAGGCCGCGTCGGCCAGGATATTTTCAGGGCCCGCGGCGTGAAACGGCACCAATACCGCCAGGTAGTAGACAAGCCCGTAGCCGCCCCAGCCCGCAAGCTGGCACGCCCAGTACGCTCGACTGCGCCTGCCGCCATTTCCGTGTTCGATCCGCGCCGCGCTCATCTATCGCTCCGCCGTGTTCACACCCGCATGGGCCGCCAGGAATCCAGCCACCTGTGTATTGAACCACGCCGGATCGTCCCACATCACAAAGTGACGCGCCTTTCCCGCCATCGCAAAATCAAAATCCTTCACTCCCGCATACTGCTCTTTGAACTCGGCCGTCGCCGCGTCCTTGGTCACGCCGTAGTTCTGCAAGCCCACCCACGTCCCCAGCACCAGCACCGGCGTCGCAATGTTGCTCAGTTCCGGCCGCAGATCTGTGCTCACCAGCGCGATCAGCGCGTCCGTCACCGTTTTCTGGTCCGATGCAAGGCTCCAGTCGATCAGCGTCTTCTGATCCTTCGCGCTGGTTGCATACGCGTTCGTGCTCGCGCCCGACTTCGTCATCGCTTCCCACTGCTCGTGCGTCATCCCCTGCATTCCCTTGCGCATCTGTTCAATCGTAGGCTGCGCTGCCGCCAGCGTCTTCGCATTAAACCACGCACCGGCAAAGAACGGCAGCGAATCTACGATGATCACCGGTCCGACCAGATCCGGATAATGCGCCGCCAGATCCAGCGCAATGGAGCCGCCCAGGCTGTGTCCCATGATCACCGGCCGCTCCAGGTGGTTCTCGCGAATGTACTCCGCAATCTGGTCCCGCGCCTCGGTCAACAGAGGCCCCTCGATCGCCGGCACGCCAGCGAATCCAGCCAGCGTCAGCTCATAGCAGCGGTAGTGCCCGCTCAAATGCTCTACTGTCGAATCGAAGGTCGCTCCCGACGAAGCCAGCCCCGGAATCATGAGGATCGCGCGCCCTTCGCCCGCGGCCTTCACTTGAAATGCAGGATGCTTCCCCGCATCCGGCGCCGCCGCATCATCAGTTTTTACCTGGGCCGCCAACACCACGCTCGCGACCGCCAGCACCAGCGCCGCAATCACTCCAAAATGAATCCGCCTCATCCGCATCGAAAACCTCCTGCACACGATCCTCGTGGCGAAAGGTCCGTCTCAGGCAAAAACAGGACGAGCGGCGGGATTCATATGGCGAACGGTTCCCCCGTATGACTCAAACGCAGAACGGCCGCGCCCCAGGCGCGGCCGTTCCATTCACCACTCCCAGGTTGAAAACTATGCCACTACTTCGATTCCCATGGAGCGCGCGGTTCCCTTGATGCTCTTGATTGCGGTCTCAACCGATGCCGCATTCAGGTCCGGCATCTTCTGCGTGGCAATCTCGCGCACCTGCTTCTCCGTCACTTTGCCCTTCTTCTCTTTGTTCGGAGTGCCGGAGCCTTTGTCGATCCCCGCCGCCTTCTTCAGGAGTATGGAGGCGGGCGGTGTCTTGGTTACAAACGCAAAGCTTCGGTCTGCGTATACCGTGATGACCACGGGAATGATCAGACCTGCCATTTCCTTGTTCTGCGTGCGCGCGTTGAACTGCTTGCAGAACTCCATGATGTTGACCTGCGCCTGGCCCAGCGCGGGACCCACAGGCGGAGCCGGCGTAGCTTTCCCGGCTTCAATCTGCAGCTTGACGTATGTCGTTACCTTCTTCGGAGTTGCCATGTGTTTCCTTTGGAAACCAGCTATTAGCTCCTAGCTTTTAGCTCTTAGCCGGTCATTTCTCATTCGAATTTTGGTGTTGCGCCTCAGCGTTCGCTTGCAAACCGGCGGCCGCTAGGTCCACGCACCGGCTAGAAGCTGGAAGCTAGTAGCTAGAAGCTGCAACTACTCAATCTTTTCCACCTTGCCGAACTCCAGTTCCACCGGCGTGGACCGCCCGAAGATCGTCACCATTACCTTCAGCGTCTCCCGATCCAAATTCACTTCGTCCACCACGCCATTGAAGTTAGCAAACGGTCCTTCCGTAATCCGGACCTGCTCGCTCTTCTCAAACTTGATCTTGAACCGCGGCTTTTCCTTGGCCTCGGCGGAGCGGAACAGGATCGAGCTCACCTCTTCCTCGCTCAGCGCCACCGGCTTGTCACCCGTGCCCAGGAAGCCCGTCACTTTCGGCGTCTCCTTCAGCACGTGCCACAGGTTGTTGTCCAGGTCCATCTCCACCAGCACGTACCCTGGCAGGAACACCCGTTCCACCGTCCGCTTTTTGCCGTTCACAATCTCGGTCACGGGCTCGGTGGGGATCATGACTCGGCCCACCTTATCCTTTAGCCCGAAAGCCTCCACCCGGCTCGCGATCGACTCCCGCACCTTGCGCTCGAAGCCCGAGTACGCGTGCAGGATGTACCACTTGAAGCGCTCATTGCGCACCGGCTGGGCCTCCGGCTGCTGCCCCTCCGGAGTTTGCCCATCGGGCTGCTGGCCTTCCGGCTGCTCCGCGGCTTGTTCCAGTTCTTCTGCCATCTTGGTCTCGCTTCGCCCGGCCGCTTCCATCACTGCCCGCCCAGGCGCTGAAGGATCTGTCCCACGGCCACGCTGAATATCTTATCCACCACGAAAAAGAACAGCCCGAACAGAAATGTCGTGATGATCACCACCACGGTAGTGGTTTCCACTTCCTTGCGGCTTGGAACCACCACCTTTTTCATCTCTGCGCGCACGTCGCTCAGAAACTGCGTCATCTTGCCCCAGGTACCGGTGATGCCGCCACCGATGCCGCCACCGCCACTCCCTATCCCGCTGGGTCCCTGCCGCTTCAGCGGTGCCGGCCGGTCGTCCTTCATAACGGATGCCTTCGTTGCCATACGACTGTTTTCCTTTGCCAGGGATCGGGACCGGAGATCGGCGAGTCGTGCTCCGCCATCTACTCCATTTTCCCTTCTCCCTATTCCCTAATTCTGGCAGGGGCGGAGGGATTCGAACCCCCAAGTCCGGTTTTGGAGACCGGCAGTTTAGCCGTTGAGCTTACGCCCCTGTGAAACCACAGCCATTAGCCCTCAGCCTTCAGCTCATCTTTTTGGAATCCGAACTCGTTCGCGGCTCCAACACGGTAGCTGATGGCTGAGGGCTGACGGCTAAAGGCTGCCTTTACTTCGTTTCCTTGTGCACCTGATGCTTGCGGCAGCGGTTACAGAACTTCTTGAACTCCAGACGCCCCGTGGTCGTCTTCTTGTTCTTCGTCGTCGCGTAATTCCGCTCCTTGCATTCCGTGCATTGCAATGTCACAATTTCCCGCATCTTCTTATCTTAACCGATTCGGCGTTTCCCGCCGAATCCGAGTGAAGAAGTGAATCAGTGAAGAAGTGAATTTCCGGCTTCCGCCGCCTTCACTTTTGCACTTTCTTCACTCGTTCACTCCTTCACTTGTCCACTTACTTGATAATCTCCGAGATCGCGCCCGCGCCCACGGTGCGTCCGCCTTCGCGAATCGCGAACCGCAATCCCTTTTCCATTGCCACCGGCGTGATCAGCTCAATCTGCAGCTCCACGTTGTCGCCCGGCATCACCATCTCGGTGCCCGCCGGCAACTCCGCCACCCCCGTCACGTCCGTCGTGCGGAAATAAAACTGCGGCCGGTAACCCTTGAAGAACGGCGTATGACGACCGCCCTCTTCCTTGCTCAACACGTACACCGTGCCCTTGAACGTGGTGTGCGGCGTGATCGACCCCGGCTTGGCCAGCACCATGCCGCGTTCCACATCTTCCTTCGCCGTGCCGCGCAGCAGGATCCCGGCGTTGTCTCCGGCCATGCCCTCGTCCAACTGCTTCTTGAACATTTCGACCCCGGTGCACACCGTCGTGCGCGTCTCGCGGAAACCAACGATCTCCACGTTCTCGCCCACCTTCACCTTGCCCCGCTCGATGCGGCCCGTCACCACCGTGCCGCGGCCCGAGATCGAGAAAATATCTTCAATCGGCATCAGGAAAGGCTGGTCGACGGCGCGATCCGGACGCGGCACATAACTGTCCACCGCCGCCATCAGCTCGTCGATCTTCGCCTCCCACTTGGCCTCGCCGTTCAGCGCGCCCAAAGCCGAGCCGCGGATCACCGGCGCGTCGTCCGGGAACTGGTACTTGGCCAGCAGCTCGCGCACCTCCAACTCCACCAGTTCGATCAGCTCCTCGTCCTCCACCGCATCGCACTTGTTCAGGAACACCAGCACCGAGGGCACACCCACCTGGCGCGCCAACAGCACGTGCTCCTTGGTCTGCGGCATCGGACCATCGGTGGCCGCTACCACCAGGATCGCGCCGTCCATCTGCGCCGCGCCCGTGATCATGTTCTTGATGTAATCGGCGTGCCCCGGGCAATCCACGTGCGCGTAGTGGCGGTTCGCTGTCTCGTACTCCACGTGCGCCGTGGCGATGGTGATGCCGCGCTCCCGCTCTTCCGGCGCGTTGTCGATCGAGTCGAACGACCGGAACACATTCTTCGGGTTGTGCTTTTGCAGCACCTTGGTGATCGCCGCCGTCAACGTCGTCTTGCCGTGATCAATGTGACCAATCGTTCCCACGTTCACGTGCGGCTTCGAACGATCAAATTTTTCCTTCGCCATTGTGTATACCTTTCGTTGGACTTCAAAATCAGCCCTCAGCCGTCAGCTCAAAAACCCGCTCGCACCTGCCGCATCCGCTCACCGCTCCAGCGCCAAGGTGAGGGCTGACGGCTGAAGGCTGACAGCTCAGTAGTACGCGTACGCCTTGAAATACCTTTGCCGCAGCTCCGCCTGTACCTTTTCCACCAGCCGCAGATACCGCTCCCGCGTCAGTCCCTGGTCGCTTACCGGAAGCCCGTCGTACAACCCCGGCGCCTCTTTGCCCAGGAAACCCCGCCGCAAAATCGACTCAAAATCCCTGATCCGAAGCCGCGCCTTCGTCACCTTGGTCAGCAGCACGTCCACGTCCCGCACGTCGAACGCAGCGTCGATCATGGCGTGCAGCCGCCGGTATTCTTCCTCGCTCCGCACCGCAATCGGCGCCTGCTCGAACATCTTTCCCACGTCTGCTGACCTCAAAAACAGCTTTCAGCTCTCAGCCCTCAGCTTCACTCCGCCCGCTCCCGCCACATCTCCGCTCAACTTTGACTCAGATAAGCTGACGGCTGATAGCTGACGGCTGAACTTCTGGAGCGGGAGACGGGACTCGAACCCGCGACCAACAGCTTGGAAGGCTGTGACTCTACCACTGAGTTACTCCCGCAAAAAACAGCCTTCAGCTTTCAGCCATCAGCCTTCAGCTTTTTCGCCTGCCGGATCGGATCCACTGTCCGATTCACCACGACCAGGCTGAAAGCTAACGGCTGATGGCTAAAAGCTGCACTTCTGGAGCTGATGACCAGGATTGAACTGGTGACCTCTCCCTTACCAAGGGAGTGCTCTACCAACTGAGCTACATCAGCCCTCTAAACCCGAGCCTTTAGCCGTCAGCTTTCAGCCTTCAGCTTGATCCCGCAGGCGCGAACCGCATCGGCTCGACCTGCCACCGGAAAAGCTAAGAGCTAAAGGCTAAAAGCTACTGGCTGTCTTTCCTCCGGATCCGATCCGCCTGCATTGCCATCACCGTCCGGAACGCAAATGTCGCCAGTACAAAAATCGGAATCCACCGGATCTCCACCATCCTGCCGAAGACCGGTACCGACCCCTTGCCAATCGTAAACCACGCTACTACCGCCAGCACGCCGTACAGCGCCATCGCGATCCGGTACTTCCGTTCCAGTTCGCTGCCCGTTCCGGCCGCCTCGTCTTCCCCGCGCTTCTGCTCAGCCTCATCCAAATCCATCCGGCCGGCTCCTTCACGCCATTCTCAGTCCCTTGGTCCGAGTCGTGCACTTCCCGGTCCCTTGGTCCCTCGTTCCCTTGGTCCCTGCATTTATGGTGCACAGGGGAGGATTCGAACCTCCGTAACTCGAATGAGTGGCAGATTTACAGTCTGCTGCCATTAACCGCTCGGCCACCTGTGCCCAATTCGCCCATCCGCCCCGGAAAGACCATTTCCACGCACCAGCCTTAATCCGGAATGTTCCGGAAAAAACATCCTGATGCACTGGAGTGGGTTCACCGCAGAGGACAGATCCGGCGCCCAAACCGCCGCGCCGATTCACCACTCGCTGCCGCTTCTTTTCCCGCCTTCGTTCGCCTTTTGTAAGTGGAGCTGACGGAGGGATTTGAACCCCCGACCCTCTGATTACAAATCAGATGCTCTACCAGCTGAGCTACGCCAGCCCTCAGGAGGAGTCCCCTTCAGCCCGTCTCTCGCCACCCTAAAAAAAAGCGCCCGAAAGCCGCAGAAACAGTGCGGATACACCATCCTCCGCGCTGTACGGCACAATTACAAAGGTTAGCATAGTGCCTGCGGCGGAGCAAACCAGCGCCGCGCACCACGGGTGCTCCGAGCGCATGGTCCCGCAGACTTTGCGCCAAAACTCGCAAACCGCTCTGCATCATAGACTTGTACTGCAGATCCAGGGACTGCCCGCTGCCTGTTTACTGCGGCTTGGGCGCGTGCACCGCAACCCGCTGCTCCGCCGGGACCTCCATTGCCTCGCCCATCGCCAGCGGCAGCTCCTGCTGCTGCGGTTCGGCGGCGCCATAGGCGCGCACAATGCGCTGTACCAGCAAGTGGCGCACTACGTCCGATTCCTCGAAGTGGCAGAACTGGATGCCTTCAACTCCTTCGAGCACGTTGATGGCGTCCACCAGCCCCGACTTCCGCGGGTTGGGCAGGTCGATCTGGGTGATGTCGCCCGTGATCACGCTTTTGGAGTTGTTCCCCATGCGGGTGAGGAACATTTTCATCTGCTCGATGGTGGTGTTCTGCGCCTCGTCCATGATGATGAACGCGTCGTTGAGGGTGCGCCCGCGCATGAAGGCCAGCGGAGCCACTTCGATCACATTCCGCTCCAGCATTTTGTCCACGCGCTCCGGGTCCAGCAGGTCGTAGAGCGCATCGTAGAGCGGCCGCAGGTACGGGTCCACCTTCTCCTGCAAGCTGCCGGGCAGAAAGCCCAGCCGCTCACCCGCTTCCACCGCCGGACGTACCAGCACTATCCGGCTTACCTTCTTGGCGTTCATTGCGGCAACGGCCATGGCCACGGCCAGGTAGGTTTTTCCCGTGCCGGCCGGCCCCACGCCGAACACCATGTCGTTCTGCTCGATCGCTTCAACGTACTTGCGCTGGTTCACGCTCCGCGGCTGCACCATGCGCTTGACGCCCGCCGAACGCTGCTTGCCCGCATCCACCAGGCCGCGCAGCGTGGTTGCCGGGTCAGCCACCACCAGGCGCAGCATTCCATTCAGCTCCCCGTTGTGGGGATGAATCCCCTGGCGGCGCAGCGACTCGAAATCCTGGAAAATTCCCCGCACGCGCGCCACTCCCTCATCGGGGCCTTCCACGTGCACGGCGTCGGAGCGCAAGTCGATGCGAACGCCAAGCGAGTCTTCCATCAGCCTCAGGTTTTCGTCGCGGGTCCCGAACAGGGGCTCAAGGTTGGGCGTGATCTCCAGGGCGATCTTCAAGTGGTTAATACCCTCCAAAGGGTCCAGTAAGATTTGAGCGCCAACGTGCCGGCGCCGCCGGCTTCCTGCACTTTTTATCGGCAGGACCGGCAAGCCACAGAACTATTGATTTGGATGCGGCAGGATTCCCGGCGGCGTCACAACCGTAAATAGAAGCGGACGGCTGCCGGGATTGCCGGAGCCTGCAAATGGCTTTCAGCGGATTTCGGCCAGCGCCGCGCAGTCCGGAGCTTCTGCTCCTCCCCGTCAGGCAGCGCCGCGAATTGGCGATGGCAACCAAGTAAGGTATCTGCGCTAGAGAGTAGCCCGACCGCATCCCGACGTCAACTCATCCGCGGCGAAATTTCCATCAAAATCGTGCCTCCCAAGGTACCGCCTGAGGGGGAAGGGAGTAGGGAATAGGGAGTAGCGATCAAAGACCCAACACGGGGGCACGAAATACAAAGATTTGGGCTCAGAAGGCCGCTCGCTGGCTGATGCACGGTGCTTTCTACTCCCTACTCCCTGTTCCCTGCCTTTATGTCGTCCGTCACATCTTGCCCGCAGACTCGCTTCTATACTCACCCGAGGATCAGCCCATGGATTTTTCGGTACTTTCGGTGCCCAGCATTCTGCAGAATGCCGCCATCCTCACGGTCGTGGTGGCCTTCGCCGGCTACGCCATCACCTTTGCCAGCGCCCACATCCTGGCCCGCCGCCGCGACAAGCTGGACCTCGTCAACAAGCGCCTCAACGAGCTCTACGGCCCGCTCTACGTCGCCTCTGAGACCGGCAACATCGCTTACCGTTCCCTGCTCGCGCGCCTCGGGAAAGCGCAGAGCTACCCCATCATCGATTCCGAGCTAAGTGAGTGGGAACTGTGGATGCGCACCATCTTCATCCCCCTCAACGAAGTTCGCGAAAAGATCATCATCGAGAAGGCCTACCTCATCGTCGAAGAAAAAATGCCGCAGTGCCTGCTCGACTTCGTTACCCACGTGGTCGGCTACAAGGCCGTGATCTCCAAATGGAACAACGGCGACTACACCGAGCGCCGCTCCACCATCGGCTGGCCCCCCGAGTTCGACGTCTACGTGCGCAACTCCTACGCCGCGCTCAAAGCCGAGCAAACCCGGCTGATGCAAGGCACATTAAGCCGCGCCTGGCGCCGAATGACCCGGCATAACGGCACGTGAGAATCGGAATCGGCCGCGAAAGGCCCCATCCTTCCCGTCTTCCGCTCACACCCACAGCAAGGGCTGCCGGATGGGATAGTTGCGGATGATTTCAGGATCGGCCGGGTCGGGATTCAGCGTCTTCCACAGCGCAATGTAATCCCGTTGCCGGCAAGCCAGCCCGGCAAACAGCAGCCCCGGCGAGCGTACCGGCAGGGCATCGAAATGTTCCACATCCTTCTTGTATGGCCACGCCGATTTGTCCTTGAGATACGGGTAGAGAAATGCCGCCGCCTGGCACAGCCCCCGGCCATCGGGCAAGGCGAACGTGGTCAGATCCGGCGCGCCCCGGCCCTTCAGCGACTGGGCCAGGCCCGCCATCGCGTCGAAGTTGAAAATGGAATAGCTATAGGGTTTGGTCCTGGCCAACTCGCGCGGAAACGATCCATTCACCGCCATCTGGTCAGCCAGTAAAGTCCCGGTGAACCACGCCCGCAGCTCGTCCCGTGTCTTTTCGTCCCCGATCAAACGGGCATATTCGGCGGCTTGCAGCGCCCAGCAGGTGGCATGATTATTCTCGGCCGCCCGCTCCTTTTTTCCTTTCTCGCTGGTCTTCAGCCACGCCAGATAATCGCGAAACCATTGCTTCACTTGCCGGGAACCTCCCGCCGTCAGCGCGTCTTCCTCCAGGAAACTCGCGGCCCGCGCCACCTCCACCAGGTGAAGGGTGTCGATGATCCCCCAGCTGCGCCCGGAGGAAACCCCATGGACTCCCTGCGCGTACTCGAGGTTGGGATTCATGCGCGTTGCCGGCGTCACGAACCACGCCCGCAGGTAGTCCCCTGCCCGTTTTGCGTAGGCCCGGTTCCTGGTCAGCAGCCATGCCGCCGTCAGCGCCGGCATCCGCATGGAAAGAGCAATCATCACCTCGCGGTGCTTGTTGAAGTTCGCGGGATTGCTTTGCCCATCGCGATTGACGTAGGGCCCGTTCGGGTTCCTGGGATCGGGCCAGAAGTAATCCGCCTGCGAGAAGAAGTCGTGAAGGCCTCCCGAGCTTTTGCTCGACGGGAACGCGGTAATGGTCTGAATTTCCAGCGGCAGGTACGCGCGGGCGCTCCTCAGAATGCGCTCACGGTCGGTCTTCGCCACCATCTCCCAGGCGGCCGATCTCGACGCACCCAGGCTCACTCTGGCCGTCAGCAGCCCCAGCGCAGCCGCGCCAGCTTCAACGCAGAACTCTCTGCGGGAACGCATCACTCTAGCATTCTATTTCGGCGAACCTGGGCCGATGTTGCCCCAAGCGCACCCGCCGTCTGTCCGCTTTCTTGTTCCCTTGTTCCCCGGGCCCCTGCCTCTCTCAGCTTTGCTTCCGGACCGCCGCCGTAATGTCCCTGGCCAGGGTCGGGTTCAGCGAGGTCACCTGCGCCACCGTCTTGGTCAGCCGCGCCTCGTTCGGCCGGCAGTCTTTGCATTCCTCATGCGAGTAAAAATGCTCGATGGACTCCACCAGGTACGCGCCGGGCAGGAACTCCCCCGTCCCGCCCACACCGTGCGCCGGCAGCATCACCAGGTCTCCCGGTTGGGGGAGCGAGTGCAGCGTCTCCAGCGGCACCAGGTTGATGCAGGTCCCGTCCCCGGCAACGAACTCCAGGCAATTGGCGCTGTGCAGCCGGCCCTCGCGCTCTCGCCGCGCCTCCTGGCGGGCTTTATGTGCCTGGTAGTAGGCCGCTGCCGATGCAGGCAAAATCAAGAAAAACGCCAGAATGTTGGAGATGTAAGACAGCTTGGCGAGCCAGCCCTGCCTCATCAGCTCGCTGAATATCCTGGTCAGCATCGGATTCATTCATGAAGCTCCGGAATGAGCCATCATACCAATGCCGCGCGAGCGTGGTCTCCATCATTTTGAAGAGTTGCCGCCGGCCAGTTGATCCGCCCGGGCGCAGTTGGCGGTCACGAACAGCTTCTAAAAGCCCTTGCGGCGGCGGAGGATCTCGGGGTGGCGTTCCACAGCGCGCAACTCGCGGCTTCGCTCGCGTTCCCAGGCTTCGGCACGCCAACGGCGCGAAGAGTAAACAGGAGGTTCTTCCGGGAGCACCGGCGCGGAAATTGGCGAGGGCGGAACGAGAAGCGGCCCCACCGGCATGGAGGCGATGGCGGCAGGTAAGGCGTCGGCCAGGCCGGTCGCGCGCGACGGAGTGGAAGCCGCGGGCACGATGAGCTGCGCAGAAGAATCGTCATCGGCGAAGGCGGCTGGCGAGGTCAGGCTGGTGTCGGTCACCGCGCACTCGGGTTCCGCTTCCAGGCGCTCCGCGCGAGCAGCGGGAGCGGTGGACCGACCAGCGATGGTGCGGGCCATGAATTCGTCCACCAACTTGTGCAGACAGGTTTGGCCGCACAGGTGCTTGGAGCCGGTACGCAGACGGTTCCGCGAGCTCCAACCGCCGATGCGCAGCTCACCCGCCAGCTCGCACGCCACGAACCAATGGTTGGTCTGTTTCTTTTCCGCTCCGCAAATGTCGCACGAAATGGCCTGGCGGATCACCCGCGCCTCCTGTACCGTTGCTTGCTGCCGTGGCAGCACTTGCAGGGATCGCGAACCGCGCGTCCTGCGGAGTGCGCACGGCGCAGAGCCGCAATCCCTGCGGCCACCAAGTCCTTCATCGCTCGGATGGGCTGAGAGTTGAGCGCGCGGCGCGGGGAATCGTTGCCGTTCTCAATCTGGAACTGAGGCTGCCCGGAAGTTTCAATTTGAAACGAAGCTGCGGAAGCGCCTAATCCTTCGGCGCAAAGTAACCTTTCCTGGCCAGCACCTGGTATTTGCGATCGTAGCAATACAGATAAATAGGCCGGAACTGCCCGTCGTACTTGAAATCGGCGGGCACGTAGGTCAGCGCGTATTGGCTGCGCAGCGCTTCCTGGATGCTGTGGAAGCTCTCCGACATGTCTTCGACCGATGGCGGGAAAAATACCTGGCCGCCGGTGTCCGTGGCCAGCTTGCTCATCACGTCGTCTCCCCTGCCGCGGCTAGGGGTCCAATTGGTGCTGATGCCGTAGATCACGGTTTCGGCGCGCTCGCACTCCTTGACGGCTTCGTCGATGCGAACCCGGCTCTGGTTGTCGTCGCCGTCAGAGATGAGCACCATGGCCTTGCGCACGGGCTCCTGGCCGCGAGCCACGTCCAGCAATTTGTCGCGGCAGGCCGTGTAGACCGCGTCAAAGAGCGCGGTGCCTCCGCCGGGGCGCAAGCGGTTCACGCCGGCCTCCAGCTTGTCCAGATCGTTTGTCCAGTCCGCCTCCACCGTCGGCGTCACGTCAAAGCCCATCACAAACGCGCGGTCGGTCTTCGGTTTCAGCGTCTGCATAAGGAACTCGGTGGCCGACTGCTGCTCAAACTGGAATCGCGAGCGGATCGAGGTGCTGGCGTCAATCACGATACCGACGCGCAGGGGAAGATTGATCTGTTGCCGGAACGAAGTGATGCTCTGGGGCGCACGCCCGTCGTCGAGCAAGGCAAAATCGTTCAACTTGAGATCGGGGATATAGCGGCCGTGCTTATCCGTCACCGTGAAGATGAGGTTGACCTCATTGCGCTGAATGACGAAGGTGGGCTTTTCTTCCTGCTGGGCATTGCCCGCAGCCGGCTGCTGGCTCTGCGCGGTGGGCTGGCTCGGTTGTGCCGCCGGTGTTTTCGGCGGACTGGCGGGCTGTTGCGCGGCCATAATTGCCGGAAGGATCGCGGCCAGGGGAACGACCGCAAATCCCCACGCCCAGCGACGGATGGCCGCCGGAAAAAGAAGCTGTTTGATCATCACGATTCTATTTTACCAATGGCTAAATTGTTGCCAAGGTTGGACGTTGGCGCAGAAGGTTCGTCACCCCCGAGCGCGCGCAGAAAAGCCTCCAATTCGAGCGGCAGTGGAGAAGCGAGGCGCAGCGGCTTGCCCGAACGCGGATGGGCGAATTCCAGCTCCGCTGCATGGAGGAAATTGCGGTTCAATGTGAGTTCCTGTGCCTCTGCATTGCGCCGCGGCGCGCCAGATGCTCCGGAAGTGGCCGTCGGCTGCTCGGTCAGCCGGCCGGCAGCGCCGTAGAGCTTATCGCCCACCACCGGATGGCCGATTGACGCCATGTGCACCCGGATCTGATGGGTGCGGCCGGTCTCGATGCGGACTTCGATCAGCGTGAACTTGCCGAAACGGGTTTCCAGCCGGCGCAGCACCTGGTAGTGCGACAAGGCCGAGCGCGTATTCTCTCGCGCCTTTGTGCTCATCCGCGTCCGGCGCACAGGATCGCGGCCGATGGCCGAGTTGATGCTGCCCTTCGCGTGCTCCAGCGATCCCTGCACCAGGGCGATGTAAGTTTTGCGGATCTGGCGGCCGGAGAACATGCGCGCCAGCGCCGCGTGAGCGCGATCGTTCTTGGCCACGAGGATCAGTCCGCTGGTTTCTTTGTCGAGCCGATGCACGATGCCGGGACGCAATTCCCCGCCGCTGGAGGAAAGCGACTGGAAGCGGTGCAGCAGCGCGTTGACCAGCGTGCCGCGATTGCGGGCATCGTCGGTTGCTCCCGAGCCGGCGTGAACCATCATGCCGGCGGGTTTATCCACCACGGCAAGATCGGTGTCCTCGTAAACCACGCGCAGCGGAATGTCCTCCGCCATGGCCTTCAGCGGCCCGGGGTGAGGATCGCCGGTAACGACAATGCGTTCGCCCCCGCGCAATTTGTGTGAAGCTTTCGGGCGCGCGCCGTCCACCAGCACGCTGCCTTGATCGAGAAGCAACTGCACGCGAGAGCGGCTCACGCCCTCGAGTTGGGTCACCAGAAACTGATCGAGGCGCCGGCCGGCAGCCTCGGGCGGAGCAATTATCGAGCGCGGCTCATCCATGCGCTGCCTCGGCAGGCGCGGCAATGGCGGCGCCGCGCCGCTCGCGCAACAGCACCGCACCGGCAATCACCATCAGCACCGCGGCCAACTGCGGGCCATCCAGCGCGCCGTGGAGCATGGCGCCGCGTCCATCCCAATCGCGCCAGATCTCGGTTAGAAAGATGATGACGCCAAATCCGATGAGCGCGACACCGGCGGCGTCGCCGTGTTGCCGGCGTGCCGGCAACAATACCAGCAGCAGGGCGGCGAGAGTAAGGTACGCGATGGCCGCGTAAGCCTGCACCGGATGCAGCGGAACGCCCAGCGGCGCGCCGCTCCAGCGGGCCGCGAGTGGATGAGTGTATGTGACTGCCCATCGCACGGTGGTCTGCGTGCCGAATCCAGAGCCCGCCATGAGTGCGCCCAGTTGCTCGCACGCCAGTCCCAATGCCACCGGCGCAGCCAGCGCATCCGCCGCGTCGACGATCGGCATGCGCTGCCATCGCGCATACGCAAACGCCGCCCCCAGGCCGATCGCGCCCGCAACAGTGGCTACCAGCGGGTGATGGATCATGGCCAGCGAAAGCATCCACAGCGGATGACGCGCGAGGATGCGCCAGTTCATGGCGACCAGGAGCAAACGCGAACCCACGAGCGCCGCGAACAGCGAGAAGACAAATAAATTCCACAGATGATTGGGGGAAACACGCGTGACCCGGGCGGTGTGCAGTGCCAGCAATAAGCCGGCGAGCACGCCGATGGCCGCCATGGCCCCGTAACTGGGAATGACGACCGCGCCGATGTGGAAGAGGACAGGGTGCACCTGCTCAAAAGAATACGGCATCCCGCAGATGCCGATTCATGGGCGCCAAAAGGAGAAGCCGACCCGCGGGGCCGTGGCTGATGCGCTGGTGAACCCGTCCTAAGACGGTGGAGCTCCCCGCGGTTCATTAGGCATTCCGGACTGGCGGACACTGCACACAGAACCGATTGTCGAGTCGAGCTCCTGTTCATTGAATGTTGGTTCAACCAGCGTTGACCACCCACCTGCTTTGCAGGCCGGTTTCTATTGCGGAGTCTATGGCGACACGCGCGGAATTGCAAGTCTTGTGCGGAGTATGCGCGATGTGCTAAAGGACCGCGCCCATTTTTTTCCCCACTTTCGCCGAAATTCCTGTTTTGCTACGAGCCTGTTTTCCGTTCTTCGTCCAACACCTCATCCAGCAGCGAGCGCAATGTGTTGGCGCGCGCATGCCCCGTGGCCGCCGCGCCTGGCTGCTGATACTGCGAGAGTTCATCGGCAAGATTCAGCGCCGCCAGCACCGCCACGCGCAACGAATCTACGGTGCGTCCCTGCGCCGCCACCGCGCGCATCTTGGCGTCCACCTGCTCCGCCAGCGCCAGGATGGCTGCGGTGTCCTGTCCAGAGAGGTGATAGGTCTGGTCATAGATCTGGACTGTCACGTAGTTCGTCGGATTGTCGGACTGCGGCGGCATCAAGCCTCCAGTGCGTCAAGCTGGGCAAGGAGTTTCTCCACCCGCTGGCGCACCGCCTCGCGCTCGGCGCGAAGCGTTTCGATTTCGCGGCCGACATTCTTCGTCGATTCCACTTGTTCCTTCAGCCGCGATTCGGCCTGGGCGGCGCGCTCCTCCGCGGCCGCGCGCGCCAGCCGCTCGCGCTTTACCAGGTTCACGGCGCGCAGCACGCGCTCTTCCAGCGCGGCGAACTCATCGGCCCTCACCGTTACCGCTCCCACATCGCCGGCCGGGCGCTGATCCTGATTTGCCTCCGCCACTTCCTCGCCAAACGATAATTCCGGCATCTATTTACCCTCCGCGCAGCACGTGCTTCAGCACCGAGTATAGCGCCGGCAGAGGGAGTGGAAATCTCAGCCGCGCAGGCGCGCACCCGCTTTGCCAACCGCCTCCACCACGCGCGCCTGGAAGTCCCTCAGTTCCTCGTCGCGCAAGGTGCGATCCGCGGATTGGAACGTAACCCCAAGCAAGAGCGAGTATTCCCCCGCGCCCAGTTTCGGATCGCGAAATACTTCGCAGGCACGCCAATCCACCAGCTCCGGAATTCCCAGTTCGGCAATGGCCTCGTCGATGCGCTCCCACGGTATGCTCTCGTCCATCACCAGCGAGAAGTCACGCCGCACCTGCTGGAAGCGCGAAATATCGCGTGCTGCCGGCCTGCGCGACGGCAATTTGTACAAACGGTCAAGATAGATTTCGCCCGCAAATACCGTCTCTCGCAGCTTGCGGGCCGCCGCCTCATGCGGATGCAGTTGGCCGAACCAACCCACGGTCAGCCCATCCACCACCGCTCGCGCCGCGCGATACGGATGCAGCCACGCCGGCGTTAGTCCCGCCTCCGCGGGGAAACGATCAAAATACACGCCACCAGCCTGGAATTGCGCCAGCAACTGCTGCATCACGCCCTTGATGTCGTAAAAATCGATGGCGCGCGCCGCATGCAGCGCTCCTTCATCGGGCGCAGCGCCCGCCGCCGCCAGCGCCAGCGCCGGCCGTTCTTCCACTTTGTCCGTCGCGCCGGAGAACACCGTCCCAAGCTCAAACAGCCGCACATCGCTCACATCGCGATGCAGGTTGCCCGCGACCATCGTCAACATGCCCGGAACCAGCGATGGCCGCATCACACCGGCCTCCTCGCTCAGCGGATTGCCCAGCGGCACCACCAGGCCCGGTTGCGGCGCGGTCAATGCCGCGTCCGCCGCGGAGCAGAAAGTGCTTCCGATGGCCTCGTGAAATCCGGCGGCAAGCATGGTGCGGCGTACCGCGGCTTCAGCCTCTGCCCACGGCAGCGCCCGCACGCCTTCGCCGTATGCCGGCAGCTTGTTGGCAAATCGGTTGTAGCCGTAAACGCGCGCAACTTCTTCGATTAGATCGATCTCGCGCTCCAGGTCGAGCCGCCAACTGGGTAGCTTGACCAACCACTCGTCGCCGCGTGCTTGCCCGGTCATCTCCGCCGTCAACTGGCACCCGAGAGCGCGCAGCACGTTCTCCACGGTGACCGCCGTGATGCCCTCCGCATCGAGCGTCGCGCCGAGAATCCGCCACACCTCCGCCAACGCCAGCACGATGGCCTCGCGATGGGCGGTGCGCGCCTCGATGGCGGGAATTCGCGCGTCGACAAGTTCTCCCTCAAGCCAGCCGCCGTTCGCCAGCAGGATGCTGCTGACCAGAGCGGACGCCACCGGCCCCGCGTTGATATCCGCGCCGCGCTCGAAACGATGACTCGCGTCCGTATGCAGCCCATGGCGGCGCGCAGTGCGCCGCACCGCCATCGGGTCGAACCATGCCGCCTCAACCAGCACGTTCTTCGTATCCGCCGTAATCATCGTGTCCCAGCCGCCCATGACTCCGGCCAGGCCCACGGGCTTCGCGTGGTCAGCAACCACCAGGTCATCCGGATCGAGCTCGCGCTCCACTCCATCCAGCGTGCGCAACTTCTCGCCCTTGCGCGCCCGGCGCACAATGATGCCGCCCTCAAGCTTGTCCAGGTCGAACACATGCGTGGGCTGTCCCATCGCCAGCCAGGCAAAATTCGTCGCATCCACTGCATCCGAAATTTTTTTCTGTTCCAGCAGGTTGAAGTACGTGACAATGTCGGCTCCAGGCAGATCGCGAGATACCCCAACCGTGATCCCACGCAAAACACGCGCCGTGAACCGTCCGCAGACGTCTACGGCCTCGATGGCGACCGGAAACGCCTTGGCTGCCGGACGCGGCTCGGGAAGCGGAAACTCAAGCGCCTTCAGGGCGACGCCAAAAATCGCCGCCGCCTCGCGCGCCACGCCGTAGTGGTTCATCGCGTCCACGCGGTTGGTGGTGATGTCCATCTCGTAGAGCGAACCATTGCCCGGCCCGAGATCGTAGATGCCCTCGACGGCGATGCCGCGCAGGGTCAGATCCTCGGCGAGTTTAAGGTCATCCACCCGAAGTTCCGGGAGATAACTGCGAAGCCATTTGGTAAGAATCTTCATTTGCGTAGTTCCCCACAGCGAGTCAGCAAGTCAGCGAGTCGGCGAGTCAGTGAGATTTCATCCTTCTTCCATGGAAGCTAAAAGGCCATTGATGATTCGCGCCACTTCCTCGCTTTGTTCCAAAATCTGCTCAACCTGTGCGAATTGAAGAAGTTTGAGGTCTGCTGCAAACTCCAACTGGGTTTGCATCTCAAAAAGAGATCCACGGGCATTCGCCAGGAACTGGCGAAAGTGTCCATCGTTCAGCCTGCCGTGTCCTTCGGCAATATTACTCGGAACGGAAACTGCGGCACGGCGGATCTGAGACTGAAGTCCATACGTTTCCGATTTAGGCAATCCGTCTGTGAGCTCATAAGCGCACTTCGCCAGCGCCATCGCTTTTTGCCAGGCAATGAGGTCCCTATAATGCCGTGTCCGTACCATTTCGCCCTCACTTGCTGACTTGCCGACTCGCTGACTTGCTGACTCGCTACACGAATTGCCCCAAAAACCGCATATCCCCAGCGAACAAGCTGCCAATTTCGCTGATTCCATACTTCATCATCGCGATCCGCTCCACGCCCATTCCAAACGCGAAGCCCGAGACCTTCTTGGGGTCGTACGCCGGCTGCTTCAGTGCCGCGAATGCAAACACCGCGGGATCGACCATGCCGCAGCCCAGCAGCTCAATCCATCCTGACTGCTTGCACTTCCGGCAGCCTTTGCCGCCGCAGAAGATGCAACTGATCTGCACGTCGGCGCTGGGTTCGGTGAACGGAAAGAACGATGGGAACAGGCGCGTTTTGACCGACGAGCCGAACAGCGCCTTCATGGCGTGATCCAGCGTCCCTTTCAAATCGCTGAAGGTGATGTTGGTGTCCACGCACAGCCCCTCCACCTGGTGAAAAATGGGCGAGTGCGTAGCGTCCTGCGCATCGTTGCGGTGCACCTTGCCGGGAATCACGATCCGCACCGGCGGCGGCTGCTGCTCCATGGTCCGCATCTGCACCGGCGATGTGTGCGTGCGCAGCAGCAGGCGCTCGCGCAGCGGCTTGCGTTCCTGATTCGCGATCACCAGCGTGTCCTGGGTGTCGCGCGCCGGATGCCCGGGCGGAAAATTCATGCTCTCGAAGTTGTAGTAGTCGGTTTCCACCTCCGGCCCCACGCCCACCGAGTAGCCCAGCGCCGCAAACACACTCACAATCTCGTTCATGGTGCGCGTAATGGGATGTTCGGCGCCGGTAAGCCGCCGCGTTCCCGGCAGTGTGATGTCGATGGCCTCGCGTGCAAGCGCGGCCGCGCTCAGGCCTCCACCGGAGGCCAGCTCCAGGAGGCTCTCCACCATATCCTTGAGGGCCTTGAACCGCTCGCCCACCGACTTCTTTGCTTCCGCCGGCGCAGCTTTCAGCCACTTCGCTGAAACCTCATTCAGCCGGCCCTGCTTGCGCCCCAGCCAGCGCAAGCGAAATGCCTCCACCGCGTCAGCGGAGTCGAGCGCAGCCGCATCTTCACGCGCCTGACCCTCCAGCGCCGCAAAAGCCCGGTCCAGCGCGTCATCATCAAACGACGACAGATTCGGAATCTCTTCGTTTGCCATGTTCGTTAACTCGCAGAATAAACCACACTCGCGGTGCGGCAGGTTCAAATGAATTGTGTTTCGGAAATCGGCAGCCCTCAAAAGTACGACGGCCTGAAGCTGAGCTCCAGGCCGTCGAAATAAGGGACTCGTCAGCCTGGCTTATGCGGCTGCGCTGGCAAGAGCGGCTTTCGCCTGCTCCACCAGCTTGGTAAAGCCCGCGGCGTCGTGCACGGCAATGTCGGCCAGGATTTTGCGATCCAGCTCGATCCCTGCCTTCTTCAGGCCGTTGATGAACTGCGAGTAGCTGGTCTGGTTCAGCTTGCACGCGGCGGAGATGCGGACGATCCACAACGACCGGAACTGGCGCTTCTTTTCGCGGCGGCCCCTGTAGGCGAACTTCAGGCCGCGTTCCACGGCCTCCTGGGCTGCCTGGTACAGCTTCGATTTGGTGAGAAAATAACCGCTGGCGCGCTCCAGAATCTTCTTGCGCCGGTCATTCCTTTTGGTACTGCGTTTTACGCGGGGCATTTTCGTTCTCCGTTTTTGGTTCAAGTGGGTTGCGCGGCTGGAGGCAGGAGGGCCATCTGCGGCCGGGCCTCTTCACTCGCTCGTTCAAGCCTCAATCTCTCGGCAGCCTCATATCCGGCTCGCCGGGGGCCCCTCCACTGGAGCCCTGCTGCGCTCACGCGCAACGATCAGGCGTAGGGAATCATGCGCGCTACCTTCGCGTGATCGCCATCCGACACAATTGCGCTCTTGCCCAGCTTGCGCTTGGTCTTCGGCGACTTCGACGAAAGAATGTGCCGCGTCTTCGTGTGGCCCCGCTTGATTTTGCCGGTGCCGGTCTTGCTGAAGCGCTTGGCCGCGCCCGAATGGGTCTTCAACTTGGGCATTTTCTTCTCTTCTGGGAGCCGGGCATAGCCGCCCGATCCGGATAAGCCCCGACCGCACAGGGATTTCCCGCACTTCAGAGACTCCCACCAGTATACAGAAACACTACAAATCCCGCCACTGCATCGCTTGCCGTCGGCTATAAGCTACAAGCTACAGGCCACTGGCTGCGGCCTACGGGTTGTCCGGCCCGATCCCCTGCCCCGACTCCCCAAACGCCTTTTGAATGAATTGGATGATCCGCTGCCGCCCATCGTAGCCGTGCCACGGCTCGGGCGACGGCCGCCCGTAAATTCCGATGGCCAGCGGTCCGTGGTTCTCTCGCGGATACGTCACCAGCTCCACCGGCACGCCCTCCTGCCGCAGCGCCCGGTACATCTCCTCGGATTGCCCCAGCGGGTCGGTCGTGTCCGCCTGTCCCTGGATCAGCAGGAACGGCGTCTTGGCCCGCGCCGCGCCGCTCAGCGGGCTCTGCTTCCACGCGTCGTCCATGTGCTCCCACGGCTTGCCGAAATACCACCGGTCGTACCACGAGCCGCCTTCCGTCCCGTACTCGCTGAACTGGTCAATCACCGGCGCGCCGCTGATGATGGCCTTGAAGCGGTCCGTCTTGCCCTCGACAAATCCCGCCATCTCGCCGCCGTAGCTGTAGCCCATCAGCGCCATCTTGTTCGCGTCCAGCGGATAGTGCGCCAGCACGTAATCCACTCCGGCCATGATGTCCTGGTAATCGCCGCCGCCCAGGTCGTTTTTGTTGGCCGCCTCAAACTTCACCCCGTAATTTGACGAGCCTCGCGGGTTCGGCCGGAAGATCGCCCACCCATGCCCCAGCAGGAATCCCGCAAACGGATCGTAGCGGTTCTCGAATGCACCGGCAGGCCCTCCATGCACATCCACGATCAGCGGGACCTTCTTCGGAGTGGGTCCGTCCTTCGCCTGCGGCGGCAGATACAGCATCCCCTCCACCGTGAACTCTCCGCTCGTCCACTTCACCAGTTCCGGCTCCACTGCCTCTAGCCCCTTCGGCCCCAATTCCGGCATGGGCATCGCCGTGCAAGCGTCGCCCAGGCGTTCGGCATAGCACAGCTTCGTCGGCACGCCGCCGCTTTCCGCCATCCAAACCCAACCGGTTTTCTTGCGATTCGTATTCAGCCCGTTCACCACCGCCGCGCCCAGGTCGATCGGAGCCGGCGGCTTGCTCCCGTCCAGCGTCAGCCGCACCGGCGTCGTATGCGTCCCCACTCCCGCCTGCGCAATTACCTTCCCTTCGCCCGAAAAATACAGCGGCCCAAATCCCACCTGCCCCACGAATCCCGAAGTCAGCGGAATCACCTTCGAACCCGAGCTCTCCTTCGGCAGCGCATACAGCTCGTCGTATCCCGGCGGCGCATCCTCTTTCGTCGCGGCAGAAAAAACAATCGTGCTCTCATCCGGCGCAAACGCGATATTCCCCACCGTCGGCGGAATCGCATCCAGCTTCTGCGGCTTGTCCGCATTCTCCGCGTCCACAATGAAAGCCTGCCCCGCCGGACCCAGGTCGCTCAGGTCGTTCATCGGCTCCGTGACCACCAGCATCTTGTCGGAGCTCGGCGACCACACCGCGTTGCGCACATCCGGCGCCACTCCCGCCGCCTTCAAATCGCCATCCAGGGTCCCGTCCGCCTTCAGCCCAACCAGATAAAGCCGCGTTCCGTGAATGTCGTGATTCACCCAGTCCGCGTCGGCCTTGGCGTCCGCTTCCTTCTTCTCTCCCGGTGTCTCCGGATCTTGGGCCGTCACCGCCAGCCACTTGCCGTCGGCAGAAATCGAGTACCCGGCCACGTCAATCGGAAGCGGCTCCGGCTTCTTCTCCTTATCCGCGTCGGCCTTCTTGTCTGCCTCCTTCTTGTCGGCGTCCTTCTTTGCGGCGTCCTTGTTCTCCGCTCCCGGCGGCGGAATCGCATCCTTCTCCTTCGACTGATCCACCACCGCCATCACCTTCAGGTCGTAGGGCATGGCCTCGCCGCCGCGCAGATCCAGCCGGAATAGCTGCGTATGCTCGCCGCGATGCGCCAGGAAGAAGACGGCGCTCCCATCCGGCGCCCACTGCGGCGCGCGTTCGCCGCGCTTGTCTGCCGGCGGCGAAAACGTCAACTGCCGCAGCGAGTCCTTGTCCCCATTCGTCGCCACCACCCAGATGTGCGACTTGGCGCCGTCTGCAGTCGAGTCCGTCACCACAAACAGCACCTGCTTGCCATCGGGCGAGAGCTCAGCTCCACCCATCGCTTTCAGGTGGCGCAAATCGTCCGTGGTAGGGAAATGCGGCTCGGCCGGCTTCGGCTCATCGGCCGCGCGCAACACGGCGGAGAGGCTCAAAACGGCACACACACTCAGGCAGGCGGGGAACATCCGGCGGGAAAGCATGGCAACAGCATACACGCACGCCGGTGAGATTAATCTTCGAAGATATCCGAGTGAGTTCCGGTGCGCTCCAGATGCAGAATGTCGTCGCTCAGCGCATAAATCAGCACCCAGTCGGGCTCGATGTGTGCGTCCCGCCGGCCGGCAAAGTTTCCCTTCAACGGATGGGCTCCATAATGATGGGGAACCGGTTCGTCGCCGAGCAAAATCTCAATCAGGGCTTTGAGCTTCCCGAGATCCTTGCCCCGCTTCTTCATCCGCTTCACGTCGCGTCGAAACTGTGTGGAATACCTGGGCCTGCGCATCAGATGCCGAGCTGATCGAACAAGTCTTCGGCATTTTTCGCCGTATGCACTTCTGCGCCGCGTTCACTCTTGGCGATCGTTTCCCGGGTTAGCCGATTCGGCCGCAGCTCAAATGGCAGAGCCCCCTCGTGCGCAACGCGCGTTAATACGATTCTCACCACGTCGGACACAGTCAAACCCATTCGGTCAAGAACTTCTGCAGCTTTCTCCTTGACCCCAGGATCGATTCGCGAGCGAACTACTGCGTTTGTTGCCATCCTTCCACTGTAGCACAATTGGGCCACAAATCCGCCCGCAAATGGACCCCAATTCAGAGGCCACGCCGGCAAAAACAACGGGCCACCAAAGGGGCGGCCCGAAGCAGGAGTATGGTCAGGTTTTCCTATTTGCTTATTGCGGCGCGGGCGCCTGTTGCTGCGGCGGTTGCGGCGCTGCCGCAGGCTTCGGCTTTGGCTGCTCCTTCTTGGACGGCGCCAGGATCGCGTGCAGAATGGTTCCTTCCATCCGCGGCATGAACTCCACCACCCCGGCCTCGCCAATGTCCTGGATCAGCCGGTTAATGATTTTGTAGCCCAGCTCGCGGTGCGCCATCTGGCGGCCGCGGAAGCGCAGGCTGGCTTTCACCTTGTCGCCATCACCGAGGAAGCGGACCGCCTGGTTCTTCTTGGTCTGGTAGTCGTGTTCATCCACCGTCACTGAAAACTTGACTTCCTTGATGGTGATGACCTTCTGCTTCTTGCGCGCCGCGCGCTCGCTCTTTTCCTTCTCGTAAAGGAAGCGGCCGTAGTCCTGGATCCGGCACACCGGCGGCACTGCGTTGGGCGAAACCTCAACCAGATCCAACCCTCGTTCGCGGGCGGTCTTCAGGGCCTCAAACGGGGCCATGATGCCAAGCTGCTCGCCGTTGTCGTCGATGACGCGCACCTCGCGGGCGCGAATGCGGTCGTTGATACGAATAAAAGACTTGGCGGCTCGTTTATCGAATACGATGGTGCTCCTCCACTCCCGTCTCTGCCCGCTTTTCTGCCCCGGCAGCCGGAACGCAACCCTGAGTATACCATTGGCTTGGTTGCATTTGTGCTCCAGTTAGTGGGTCAGTTTTTGAAGGGTACGGGCTTCAACCCCCGCGCGACGACTGCGCGCAAACCGGCCCACCACCCGCTCGCGCCGGCACTCGCGCTGCGCTCAACGCCGTCTCGTTACGCAAGATACCGGGTCGGCTGCGGCTCCGCCGTCCTGCAGCGCACGGAGCGCTTGCCGATAAACACCTCATCCACCGAAAGGCTCGCGTTCCCTTCCAGGTCCAGGCAGCCCACCCGCCGCTCGGCGCACAGCGCCCTCGTCTGCTCTGACAGCCTCGGCGTGATCAGCACCGGCGTCGCGCCCGTCCTCTTGCTGTCCGCGCAGTTCTTCAGCTTGTTCAGCGCCTCCCGCACATGCTCGGGATCGCCGTCGGCCACGTTGCACACCAGCTCCCGCTTCCGCCCCAGCACATCCACGCTGGCCACAAAATCGCTTCGCCGCCGCGCCGGCTGAAAACGGATATCGCGCGGCTTGAAGGACGAAACCTGGTGCAGAAGAGCATCCAGGGCCTCAGCCGCCCTGGCTTCCATTTCATTCGGTACCCGCATTGTCTTCATGGGTATTCTCCTCTATCTCTGTCCCCGCCGGCAGTCAGGCTGATATGGGGGAGACCGCCGGCGGCCTTTCTGTGTGCCGTATTCCGTTTTACTTCGTTGTCTTTTTTTGCCCCAATGTCGCTAGAAATGGGACAGCGCCGTTGCGTGAACCGTATAGGAATCTCGACCGGCACGATCCATTGCCAGGGTGATGGGCTTGCGATCCGCTTCGTCCTGCTGCCTTCTGAACTTCAGCCATTCACACAGCCGGGGATCCGCGATCTCCGGTTTGCCGTGCCAGAATTCGGGCGAGAGCGCGCAGTCGATTTCAAGATCTCCAAGCCGCAGCATCACTCGGCTCACGGTCTTGGGAAAATAGCGCCTTACGTTGGCTGCGCCCACCCTCAGCCCGGTCACTTCATGCCCGTTTTGCCGGGTTCTTACAACCATGACCCACCCGTTTCTGTGCGGGCGGTCAGGAGAAAGAAGATCTCAGGACGAGCGCATGTTTTGCGTTTATTTATCTGTGTCGATCTCTGACCTTGAATCCGCCAGCCCGCACCCAGACTCATCCTCATCCTGCGCTTCTTCATCCCTCGTGTCAAGCAGGATCGAATGACTCCATTTACTAAGGAAGTTAGCTCGGCTTTTCTAACTTCCACCCGCGCCAATCAAGGCTTTTTGTAACATGGCTGCCACAATCACTGCGTGTCCCGTCCTATGCCTCATCCTGGAGAGGTTCTCCCTCCAGTTCCGCATCTGCCCGCATTCCCGTCACGCGCGCGCGAATAAATCGGTTTGCCTTCATCGCGCCCTCCAGCCAGATCGGCAGAAAGTTCTCCGTCAGCGCGGCGCACCGCCCGTTGCGCCGCTCCGGCTCGGGCGTGTGCAGCGTAATGCACTCCACTTCCCTGCCCACAAATGCGCTCCGGTGCGCCCGCATCTTCTCATCCCGGATCGTCCGGAGCTCCGCCATTCGCTCTTTCACCGCCTCTGCCGGCACCGGAGCAGCCTGGTGCAATTGCCAGGCCCGGGTACCGGGCCGCGGCGAAAACGGGAACAAGTGCAGGTAACCAAATGGCAGGCCGCGGATAAAATCGCAGGTCTCGGCGAACTCCCGTTCCGTCTCGCCAGGGAATCCCGCCATCACATCCGCACCCAGCGTCAGTTCCGGTCCCGCCGCCTCAAAAAGCGCCGCAACCTTCGCCTCGTAGTGCCATGGGCGATAGCGCCGGTGCATCCGCCGCAGAACCGCGTCCGACCCCGACTGCAGCGGCAGATGCGCATGCCGCGCCAGCCGATTGCCCCCAAACTCCCGCATCAACCCGATCAGTTCCCCACCCCAATCCATAGGCTCAATCGAGCTCAGCCGCAGCCGCGACAAATCCGTCTCGGAAAATATCCTCCGCACCAGCCCCGCCAGCGTCATTTTCGAAGCTCCGGTCGCGACATCAACGACAAGCTGTGCCCCATCCATGCCGGGGCTCTTTCCGGCATGGGTGGGATTCGCCAAATCTCGTCCCCACCGCCCCAGGTTGATCCCGCTCAGCACCAGTTCGTTCCCACCCGCCGCTACAAACCCGCGCACCTGCTCAAAAACCCTCTCCGCATCCAGGCTTCGCGACCCGCCCCGCGTCTGCGGAATCACGCAGAAGGTGCACCGGTTGCCGCATCCCTCCTGGATTTTGAGATTCGGTCGCGTCTGCGCTCCGGGCACAACCTGCGCCTCCTCCAGAAACGAGTGCGCAAACCTGTCGTCCACCCAAATTTGCGCCGGCTCCGAACCCTCCCCAGCAACCAGCGTTCTTACATCGACAAACGCCAGACCAGCTGGCTGGCTGACTCGCTGACCCGCTGACTCGCTGAATTGCTGAACAATCTCCGGTGCAAAGGCCTTGTGGCTGTTGCCCACCACAGCGGCCACGCCCGGCAACGCCGCCACCTCCTTCGGCGCACGCTGCGCATAGCAACCGGTCACCACGATCCGCGCCGCCGGATTGCGCCGGTGCGCCCGTCGGATGAACACCCGCGCTTCGCGATCCGCCTCCTCAGTCACGCTGCAGGTATTTACGATCACCACGTCGGCAGAGGCAAGCTCCTCCACGCAATGTCCGGAGGCGCGCAGCCGTTCGCCGATGGCCTCGCCATCCGCCCGCGCCGCGCGGCACCCGAAGTTCTCGATGTGGAATCCAGCGCTCACCGTTTCATTCTAGAACTGGCTGCATGGACCGGGTCTTGAAAGCGCACGGCTTCACAGGCTGCGGAAAAACTCCCTTGAAAGTGCGAGAACGTGTCAGGGCACGACTTCAGTCGTGCCGCAGACATCATGAATAAAGGACTCGGGCTTTAGATGGGATGAGACGGCTGGTCTCGCGGAACAGCTAAGCTGACCGCACGCACTCAAGGTGCTAGGAGGAGACCAGCCGATGAAGAAGGTTAACAAAGTGGTGGAGCAGAGGCAAGCGGCGAAGGACACGCCGGCGATAACGGTGGGTTTGGATCTGGGCGACCGGTACAGCCGTTATTGTTTGTTGAACGAGGAATGCGAAGTGGTCGAGGAAGGACGCATCCAGAGCACCGAGACCGCATTCCGCCGGCATTTCGAGGGCGAGCCGCGCCAGCGGATCGCGCTGGAGTGCGGCACCCACTCGCCCTGGGTCAGCCGGTTGCTCCAGGCGCTGGGCCACCAGGTGATCGTAGCCAACGCGCGCAAGATTCCCGCCATCACCGCCAGCCAATCGAAGAACGACCGCAACGACGCCGAGCTGCTGGCCCGCTTTGCCGCCCACGATCCCAGGCTGCTGTCGCCGGTCCAGCACCGCCGCCTGGAGCGGCAGCAAGACCTGAACCTGATCCAGGCGCGGGCCACGCTGGTGCGCGCGCGGACCATGATGGTGAACGCATTGCGCGGCCTGGTCAAGAGCGCCGGCTCTCGTCTGCCGGCCTGCTCCACCGAATCGCTTCCCGTCCGCGTGCGGGCGTCCATTCCACCGGCGCTCAAGGCAGCAACGTTTCCGCTGCTCAGCCAGATCGCGCTGCTGAACCGGCAGATCGCCAGCATGGATCGGCAGATCGAAAAACTGGCCGCCAAATATCCGGAGATCCGAGTCCTGCGCACAACGCCGGGTGTGGGACCGGTGGTCGCCGCCGCCTATGTGCTCACACTGGACCGGCCGGATGCGGCCCGCAATCGCTCCGCGGGCGCCTTCCTGGGCCTGCGTCCCGGGCAAAGCCAGTCCGGCGAGTCGGACCCGCAGCGACGCATCTCCAAAGCCGGCGACAGTTATCTGCGCAGCCTGCTGGTGCAGTCGGCTCAATACATCCTGGGCCGCTTCGGCCCCGACTCGGCACTGCGCCGCTGGGGCTTGAAGCTGGCGTCTACGGGTGGCAAGCGCGGCAAAAAACGAGCCATCGTGGCGGTGGCTCGAAAACTGGCGGTGATGCTGCACAGCATGTGGCGCAGCGGCCGGCCCTTCCAACCCTTCCCCCAAACCGCAACCAACGCAACCGCAGCTTGAACCAGGTCGAACCGAAACCGCAACCAGGAAAAACAGGCTTACCAACCGGTGTTTCAGGCAAATCAATCTCGTGTCCGGGTGACTGCGCTCAGGGGCTTGGCCGTCAAAGGCCGCGCTTTAGATAGCAGCACCCATTCATCGCCATCGGGTCCCAACAGGCACCGAGCCCACAGCGGCTCACTACGAGTGCGGATAGAAGCCCGAGATGAATCCCAAAGACAACTGCAACTGCAAATGCAAAAACATGCCGACAAAGGAAAAACAAAAACACCTTGACTCAACCAGCCGTCTCATAGAAGCCCCTGTGGGGCGATTCGTATAGCCGCTACTCCATCGATCCATCGTCCTCGGCCGGCAGCATCTGGTAGCTCACAAACGCGAAGTGGGCCCCATCGGGCGCCCAGTTGGGCACGTTGTCCGTACCCGATCCGCCCACAATTTCCACCAGGTCGCGAATCTTGCCGGTGCCCGCGTCCAGGATGCGCAGGGTCACATCCTTGTTGGCCGGGTGTCCTGCGACATCGGACGCGTAAGAGAGGATCAGGATCGACTTGCCGTCGGGCGACGGATGCGCCGTCCAGTTGCGCCGGTCGTCGAACGTCACCTGCCCGGCATGGCTGCCGTCCGGCTTCATGCGGAAGATCTGCATGCCGCCCGCGCGATCGGAGTTGAAGTAAACGTAGCTGCCATCGGGCGAGTAATCCGGATCGTCGCTGGTCCCGCTTCCCGTGGTCAGTTGCCGCTCCGCGCCGCCCTCTGCCGCAATCGCAAAAATATTGATGCTCCCCTTCGATGGCCGCGTGAACAAAATCGTCTTGCCGTCGGGCGACCAGCTATGGAAATACGAGTCCGGGTTTTCCGTCACCATGCGCGGCGCGCCGCCGCCCGAAGGCACAATGTAAACGCGCCGCCCCGGATGCGCGGGCACACTGCACGTCATGGCCAGCCATTTCCCATCAGGCGACAGCCCATGGCTTCCGGTGCAGCCCGTCGCGTCGCCGATATCCATCGCCGTCGCCTCGCCTCCCGTGGCCGCAATGCTCCAAATCTTCCCTCCGCGATCGAAGATCAGCGTCTTCCCATCGCGGCTCCAGTTGGGCGCTTCCATGTACCCCTTGCCGGTCGCAATCACAAACGCCATGCGCGCGCCGTTGTCGATCGCGATAGTCTGCAGCGTGCTGTAAAGCGCCTTGGGCAGCGCTGTCGCCGCCGCAATCAGCGGCGCGAGCTCAACATGCGAGAACGTCGCCTTCTCCACCGCGCCATCCTGGTGTGCGCATACGCCCAGGCCCGCATAAAACGGCTCCGCGAAATGCAGTTTTACCGACGCCCCCACCTGGTGCAGCGGCTCGCCCTTCATGCTGACAAACAGCGTGATGGTGTCTCCGCGCTTTTCCAGGCGAACCGTCCTGGGAGCGCCCAGGTCAAAGGCAATGTCCTGCGTCGTGTCGCCCTTGCTCCGCCGGTATTGCAGCGCCGTCTCGCCGTTTCCGTGCACCGCCGCGTCCGCGTACATTGAATCTGGATCGAGCGACTGCCGGAAGATCAGGAACGCTTTCCGATGCGGACTCGACGTGGCCGCCGGTGCCGCAAGTTCGATATCGGCAGTCAGCGAAAGGTCGCCCGACACCTTCTTCCACACCATGTGAAAGCCATCCGTGGCCGCCCACAAATTTGCCCCCGACGACGCAACCGAATAGACACCGCTCGCCGCGTCGAAGGACGTCGTACCCGCCGGGTTCACGACGCCCACGTCCGATTGCCCCTCGAACGCGCCCACCGCGCCGTTCCGGGCATTCCCCTGCGCAACAACCGCACCTGCACCAAACAACGCCGCGGCCGCCGCGAGCGCAAACCAAACCTTCCCGTTAGAGTTCATCCTCCGCCTCTCTCCGATAAGCCCTACCACTCTACGTCAGCCGGGATTTACCCCGCCAGCCGCCGCCCTTCCAAGTCGGGAATCGCGATGCACCGCCCCGCTCTCCGCGCTTTTCTCATTCCAGGTTCGCTGCTAAGATAGATGAGTCACCCGTGGGGCTGTAGCTCAGCTGGGAGAGCGCCTCGTTCGCAACGAGGAGGCCAGCGGTTCGATCCCGCTCAGCTCCACCAATTCCCTCCACACTCATGCCTGCTCATCCGCACGGCGCTGTGCGCACGGCTTCACACAACCGCCATCTCCGGCAACGCTCCCGCCGGAATCCGCGTCCCTTCAGCGATCCAGCGCACAACCGCCGGGCACGCCGCCAGCGCCGCAGGAGCGGCCATGCGCCCCATTCCGTTCACCATTGCGCGCGACACCAGCGTGGCCAGCCGCATTCCCGGTTGCAACTGGCGGCGCAGGCTCTCCTGATACGCCCCCGCGGACGCGCCCGCCGCGAACATTTCCGCCCCCAGCGCTCCGGAGTGCAGTGCGATCGACATGCCATCGCCGGTGAAGCTGGGAATCACGGCTGCCTGATCGCCCACGCGCCAAATTCCGTCGCGCCCCGCCGAGCCGTCGGCAAGGAATCCATACGGAATAGGCGATATGGCCAGCGGCCGTTCCCACAGCGCCTCTGCGCCGCACAGAAGCTCCGCCATCGCCGGATTGCCCTGCGCAATTTCAGCCAGCATCTCAAACCACCCGCCCGCGCGCTGCAATCGCGAACGACGTACAACAAAGCACAGGTTGGCCAAGTCGCCCTCTACCAGGCAAAGCCCGCCGTAGCCACCGGCAAACAGGAGGAGCGCCATCGCTCCGCGCAGCGCCTCTATCTGCGCCGCCCCGAGCCGCCAGTGCATTTTGAACCCGACCAGGTCATTCTGTGCGCCGGCCGGCCGCGCCCATCCGCGCAGGTCGTGCTTGCCCGTGGCCAAAAACGCGCTCCTTGCCTCAAGCAACGCGCCATCGGAACACTCGGCCACCCATCCGCCCGGACCTCCGCTCAGTCGCCGCACCGCGGCTCCTCGCCTCACTGTGGCTCCCGCGTCCCGCGCGCGCTCCAGCAGCGCCTCGTCCAATGCGGAGCGCGAAAGCGACAGCGCTTGAAACGGCAACTCCACTTCGACGGATCGCCTCCCCATCAACAACCGCAGACGGCCGATGCTTGCCGCGCCCAGCGCCAGCGGATCAACGCCTGCGTGGCGCAGATACGCCACCGCTTCCGGCGACAGAAACTCGCCGCACACCTTGGGATGCGCCGCAACTTCGCGCTCCACCAGCATCACCGACCGTCCCGCGCGCGCCAGCCGCACCGCCGCCATCGAGCCCGCCAGTCCGCCACCGATGACGAGGCACTCATGCTGTGCCGCGCCGCTCATGCCTTCCTCCGGCTGACGCAGAGACGCGCCGGTATCCACGCGCGAATCGCAAAGTCGTCTTCGCGGAGTCCCGCCTGCGCGCAAAGCTCGCGCCAGTCGGCCGTCTGAAACGCGCGCGCGATCGACACCGGCCCGTCATGCTGCACAAAAGGATGCAGGCGCAACGCGCGTGCGAACCAGCCTAAAAGATAGTAGGGAACCGGCGCTCGCGAGAGATCGTTGATGAACCAGCCCAACGCAGCCTCCTGCTCCATCCAGCGGAGAAACCGCGCCAGCTCGCCGTCCGGAAGATGATGCGCAACCAGCGAGCTCATCACCAGGTCTGGCGGAGCCGCAGGAGCGTAGCGGAATGCGTCCCCCTCCACCCATTCCGTGCGCCCTGACCCGTTCGCCGCCTCGCGCGCGATAGCCACGCAATCCGGATTCACATCCAGACCCGTCAGCTCAACGCCAACGCCGCGCGCGCTCGCCCAATCCTCAATCCGCCGCAGCAGGTCTCCATTGCCGCAGCCCACATCGAGGATGCGAACCGGCCGCCCCACCCGCTCCAAATGCAGGCTTGCGAGCCAGTGGAACGTGGGCCGATACCCAAGCAGCAGCCGATTCACGCGAGTCATGTCGCGCAGGCACTCGCGAAGCTCCTCGCGGCTGCACGGCTGGTCCATCTGCTCGGGCAGGTCTTCGGGTTGCGTCCGCCGCCGGAAGTCAAGCTGCATGGAAGAGCATCGTCTCCGCGGTAACTCCCGGCCCGAACGACATGGCGCATCCCTGCTGCCCGCGCTGCGCCGCCGCCAGCACCTGCTCCAGGACAAACATTACTGTTGCCGACGACATGTTGCCGAAACGTTGCAGGATGCAGCGCGAGTACCGCAGCGCATCGCCGGGCAATCCCAGCCCCTGCTCCACCGCATCCAGCACCGTGCGCCCGCCGGGATGAACCGCCCAAAGGTCGATGGCGAGCGGATCGCGCCCGCGCGTGACCTGCGCGCCCACATCCCTCATCCCGCGCTTGATCTCGCCCGGCACCTGGCCGGAAAGATGCATGTCAAACCCTGCATCGCGAATGCGCCACGTGATCAGGTGACTCGTCTCCGGCAGGCACACGGCAAGAAAACTGTCGATCGCCAGCCCGCGCGGCTCGGCGCTAACCACGCTGGCAGCACACCCATCCGCGAAAAGGAGGAAGGAAAGAATCTGCTCCAGTTCCTCCGTCTCCTGCATGTGGATGGTGCAAAGCTCCAGATTCAGCACCAGCACGCGCGCCGCAGGTTCTGAGCGCACAATGTAGTGCGCCGATTTGAGCGCGTTGATCGCGGCATAGCATCCCATGAAGCCGATCATGGTGCGCTCCACGCCAGGATTCAGCCCAAGGTGGCGCACAATGTCGAAATCGAGCCCCGGCGCATAGAGCCCAGTGCACGAAGTCACAATCACGTGCGTAATGGCTCCGCGCTCGCCATCGCTCAGCCCGAGGCGGTCGAGCGCAGCTTCGGCCAGCCGCGGCGCAAACTTCTCAAACATCTGCATGCGCCGCGCCGTCGAGGGAAAACTGCCGCGCACATAAAGTCGTTCTGAATCGGACCAGCCTGCCCCGTCCCCAACCGGCTCAATAAATGAGTAGCGATGCTCGATGGCCGCTACCCGCGCCATGCGCCGGAACAGACCGCGCTGCACTCCCTCGGGCAGCAGGCTCTCAGCGAATGCGACGAAGGAGCGGTGCACGTCATGCGGCGGAACGGCAGTGGCGATGCGATTGATGTACGCGGTGTTCATGGCGCTCCGGCAGGAGAAGGTAGGATCGGCGATCCGGCGCAGGTCTCCGCGGTTAGACGTAAGAAAACGCAGAATCGCAACCCGCGCGTTTAGATTACTTCTGTTGGATGGCACTGAGGCGATCGAATCAGCCCTTGCGCGCCAGGCGCCGGTTGCGCAGCCACTTTGCCACGCCCAGCGTCAGCAGCATGCCTCCAAACGGAATGCACATCAGCGCCACAATCAGCGCAAACCAGCCGCTGTTGGTGCTGGCGCCGGTGCGCGTAAAGCCGCCCAGAACGGTCAGCAGCAGCACCGTAGCCGCCACGCCGGTGCCCACCATCCAACCGCCCCAGCGCAGCAACTGGCTGGTGCCGTCGTCGGGCATGCGCTCCGCGGGCCGCTTCGCTTTTTGTGCTGTCATCGTCATCCCCGGCTCAGCGCCAGCCGCAGCCACACATAGGTGGCCACACCGGTGATGGAAACGTACAGCCAGATGGGAAACGTCCACCGCGCGATCTTGCGATGCTGCGGAAAGCGCCCCGTGAGCGAGAAGAAGAACGTAACCAGCACCATGGGCAACGCCACCGTGGCCAGGATAATGTGGCTGGCCAGCAGGGCCAGGTAGGGTGTGCGCAGCGCCACGTGCAGCGGGTAACGGATATCGCCGTGCAGCGTGTGGTGAGCGATGTAGCCCACCAGGAACAGCGTGGAAAACACAAACGCGGTCTTCATCGCCCGCCGGTGCGCGGCAATTTTCCGGGCGCGGATAAACGTGAACCCCACCAGCAACGCCACCGCGCTCGCTCCATTCAAAATCGCGTTCAGCGGCGGCAAAAACGCCATCTCCGCGCCCGAGGCATCCGACGCCGGGTGCAGATAGATCAGCCAGAACAGAAACAGCGTTGCCGCCGCGCTGATGCCAAGAATGGCCACAATGGCGCCGCGCGTTCCTGCGGGCCGGCTGGCCGATGGTGCGGAAATCGTCATACAGTCCTCAATGCTTCGCGATGGCGCACAGCATCAGCGTGGTCATCAGCAGCGGCAGGTACATCACGCTCACCTTCAGCAGGTCGCGCGCCAGCATGCGGCTCACCGCCGCGTTGCGCGTGCGCAGGATGCCGGCGAACCGGATGGTGTAGCCCAGATACACCAGCCCGAGAATGGTGGCCGGAATTGCATACACTGCGCCGGTCATGCCCAGCCGCCACGGCGCCAGGCTCACCGGAATCATCAGCACCGCGTAGAACAGCGCCTCAATCACCGTGGTCTTCCCGTCCGGCTGCACCACCGGCAGCATGCGGATGCCGGCCTTGGCGTACTCCTCGCGATACATCCATGCAATGGCCATAAAATGCGGAAATTGCCACACGAACAGAATGGCGAACAGCGCCACCGCCTGCCACTCCATGCGGCCGCGCGCGGCCACCCACCCCAGCAGCGGGCCCATGGCGCCGGGAAAAGCGCCGATAAAAGTGGCCATGGTGGTAACGCGCTTCAGCGGCGTGTAAATGGCCACATAAGTGAACGCTGTAAGCAGAGCCAGCGCCACCGTGAGCAGATTGGTGTGCAGCAGCAGCCACAATGAGCCGAGCGCGAGCGCCCCAAGGCCAGCCACGATCCCAAACCACAGTGGATAGCGCCCTGACGCCAGCGGCCGGTCGGCGGTGCGCTTCATCAGCGCGTCGATGCGGCGCTCCAGGCATTGGTTCAGCGCGCCCGAGCCGGCGCTCACCAGCCCAATCCCCAACAGCGTGTCCAGCAGCCCACGCTGCACGCTCGATATCCCCGATTGCATCGATCCCAGGTAGAACCCCGCCCACCCGGTGACCACCACCATCCCCGTCACCCGCACCTTGAACAGCTCTCTCAGGTCGGAGATGAGCCGCGCCGTCACGCCCGGCTGCGGCGCATGAATCGCGCCGTGCGCGTGCCCGTCCGAATGCGGCGAAAGCTCTACGGGAATTGCGGTCTGGGAGATGGGAGCCATGCGGGCGATTGAGATCCGGGAAGCGCCCCAGCAGCGATGGGAGCGCACTTTCATCATAGCAAGGCGGATCGAAGCGATTGCCGCGAGCCCGCGCTCACGGCAGGAGAGGATTCTCAATTAACACGCCGGCGATTTTCTGCCCGATGTTCAGATCCTCGGTCAGGATTCTCTTTGCGCCGGCCTTGATGGCCGCCGAGACTATCAAGGCGTCCCAGAAACTGATTTGCGCCGCATCCTCAAGCGAAAATGCCACTTCGATATCGGCTGGACCGGTTGGCACGCACCAGCGAGCGTATTGCCTGACAATCCTCCTGGCCATCGTCCGAGGCAGAGGAGTGGCGATCTTTCGCGTGACGACGTTGTAGAACTCCTGCAACACCTGCATGCTGACTGCGCCCGACTTCTCATTCCACAATTCCTTCAGCACTTGTTTGGCCCGATCGTGCCGGACCCCGGAGTCGATGTCGAACGCGTAGATCAGGATGTTGGAATCGACGAAGATCTTATCGGCGCTCATGAATGGCATCCCGGTCGAACTTGTGCACGCCACCCAGATGGAATCCCTTGTCCATCATCGCGAACGCTTCCGCCTTTGCTTTTTCGTAGTCCTCGTCCGAATTGCTCAGGTGTTCGATTTGCTCGGCTACAAGACTGCTGATTGAGGTAGAACGCTTCGCCGCCAGCACCCGCGCCTTGTGAATCGTTTGCCGGCTCAAACGAACGGTCAGGTTTTGCATCTCATTGATTGCAGGCATAAGAAATAAACTCCCGTTGTTCTCATTATAGCACGTGCGGCACGTGCAGCACGTAGTGCACGTAAAATCGTGCTAATCGGGCCGATGAAAACTGCAAATTACCCACTCCGCCACCTGTTCCGGCGTCAAATCGTTCACGGCGACCGTCACATGCGCTTGCGCGTACAGCGGCAGCCGCTTCTCGTATCGCGCCGCCAGCCGCGTTCCATCGGCCAGCACCGGCCGCGTGTCCTCGGTCCCGCCGCAGCGCACCCGCGCCGTCTCCAGGGTCACCTCCAGATGCACCAGCAGCGTCCCCGGCCCTTCCAGCAGCAGTGCACGCGTCTCTGCATCCTCAATCGCGCCGCCGCCCAGCGCCAGCACCAGCGCATCTTCTGTCGCCAGCCGCGCAATCGTCTCCCGCTCGCGCTGGCGGAACGCCGCCTCGCCGTGCCGTGCGAAAAACTCCGCGATCGCTATCCCGGCCTCGGCCACGATCACGTCATCGGCATCGATAAATCGCCAGCCCAGCCGCTCGGCCAGCAGCGGCCCCACCGTGCTCTTGCCCGATCCCATAAATCCGGTCAGCACAATGCGCCGGATCGCCGCGCGCCCTCCAGCCGAGTTGTTTTCCTCCACATGCTCCATCTTCGTTCGCATCCCTCGAAATCAAACGCCCCAAGCCATCCAGCCAATGCCTCCATGGTATCTGCCCGCGTAAGCTGTCCCCGAGGCAAGTCGCCCCTGTTCCCTGCTCCCTGTTCCCTGTTCCCTGTAACCTGACCCCATGCAGCACGGCAAACCCAGCCGCACCGCACTCCGCGTCGCCATCCGCCGCGCCGCCCACCAGCTCGTGGATCATCCTCCCATCCTGGACGATCCCATCGCTCTGCGCCTCATCGGCCCCGGCTATGAGCGCGATCTCGAACGCGCCTCCCACACCGTCGCCCGCGACTTCCGCTGCTTCATGGCCACCCGCAGCCGCTACGCGGAAGACCACCTCGCCCAGGCCGTCGCCGCCGGCGTTCGCCAGTACGTCATCCTCGGCGCCGGCCTCGATACCTTCGCCTGCCGCAACCCCTTCCCCGAGCTCCGCGTCTTTGAAGTCGACTTCCCCGCCACCCAGGAGTGGAAGCGCTGGATGCTGGCCCAGGCCTCCATCGAACCGCCCGCCAACGTCACCTTTGTTCCCGTCGATTTCGAGCACCAGGCCCTCGCCGATGGCCTGCAGCAAGCCGGCTTCGATTCCAGCCAACCAGCGTTCTTCAGTTGGCTCGGCGTCGTCCCTTACCTCACCCTCGATGCCTTCCGCGCCACCCTCGCCTTCGTCGGCAGCCTGCCCCCAGGCTCCGGCCTCGCGTTCGACTATGCCTTCCCGCCCGACACGCTCACCCCCGAGCGCCGCGCCGTCTTTGACCTCCTCGCCGGCCGTGTGGCCGCCGCCGGCGAACCCTTCCAGCTCTTCTTCACAACCACGCAAATCGACTCGGAGCTGCGCAACGCCGGCCTTCATCGCATCGAGCAGGCCGATCATGTGCGGCTCAACGGACTCTACTTCCAGAACCGCGCCGACGGCCTCAAGCTCTCGCCCACAGGAATCGGCATGCTGGCCGCGGGATGGGTCTAAGGCGCGAATGGTGCGTCCAAACAGCCGTCAGCCATCAGCTCTCAGCCATCACAAATCGCATACCGGCGGATAGCTGATTGCTGAAAGCTGAGGGCTGAGGGCTAGCCGTAAGATGAACTCATGCGCCAATCCCTTCAGGCCGTGTTCGCTGCGCTCCTGGTCTCGCTCACCGGCTGCGGCTACCACACCCTGGGCGCGGCCACTCACCTGCCGTCGACGGTGCGCACGCTTTCCGTCCCTGTCTTCCAAACCCGCACTGACGCCTACCATACGGAAGCGTTGATGACCCAGGCGGTGATCCACGAGTTCGCCGCGCGCACCCGCCTGCGCGTCACGCCCTCCACCAAGGACGATTCCGACGTCATTCTCCACGGCACCATCCTCCAGCAGCAAGTGCTGCCCCTCACCTTCAACAACGCCGCGCAGCAGTCCTCCAGCTACGTCATCACCGTCGTAGCTTCCGTCACGCTGACCGCGCGCGACGGCCGCGTGCTTTACCAGAACAAGAACTACGTCTTTCGCCAGCAGTTCCAGGCCACCATAGACCTGGCCACGTTTCTGGACGAGAGCCCCGCAGCGGAAGAACGCCTGAGCAAAGACTTCGCCAGCCAGCTGGTTTCCGACGTGCTGGAAAGCCTTTGACTGGGCGCCAGCTCAAAGCCGGCAGCTTGTAGCCGGTAGCCTGTAGCTTGATGATCGAGCTACCGGCTACATGCCCTGTTATCCTATTCGCGAATGACCTGCCCACCGTCAGCCTGGAGCCAACGCCGTTGACCGCGGCGCGCTGGGGCGCAGGCTTCTCCGCCGTCGGCCGCTTCGTGGCCGAAATGGAAGCCGCCGCCACAAACTCCGGCCCACTCAAGCCCGGTTACGTCCTCGCCGGCGACGAGCTCTTCCTTCAGGACCGCTGCCGCGGTGCCGTTCTCAAGGCCTTCGTCCCCCCCGACTTGCGCGACTTCTGCCTCTCCGATCTCGACCTCGCCTCCACCACCATCTTCGACATCCTCGACCGCGCACAGACTCCTTCGCTTATGGCCCCGTTCCAGGTGATTTTCGTCCGCGGCGTGCGCAACCTCTACACCCGCGGCGCAAAAAAGGACGAGTTCGCCGCACTCGACCGCTATTTCCGTTCGCCCAACCCGCAGGCGCTGCTCCTGTTCATCGCCGATTTCCTGCGCATCCCCTCCGACGCCTGCCGCATGGACATGGACGACAAGAACCGCTTTGAGCGCCTCAGGGAGACCCTCGGCGAGCACTGCGGCATGGTGGAGCTGGCCCGCGTGGGCGAGGAGGACGCCATGCGCTGGGCCGCGGCCACCGCGCACGAGGCCGGCGCGCGCCTGGAGCCCGATGCGGCCCGCGAGCTCGTGGACGCCCTCGGCGCGGACATGATGATGATCGCCTCCGAGATGGAGAAGCTGCTGCTCTACACAACCGGCCGCGGAAAGATCACCCTCGGCGACGTGGAGACTATGGTGCTCGGCGCCAAGCAGCGCTCGCTTTACGAGCTGACGGAAGCCATCAGCCAGCGCAATCCCGCCCGCGCGTTGGCCCTGCTGCACGGGCTGCTCAACTCGTCGGACGCGGGCGAAGACTCCGCCATCGGCCATCTCTACATGCTGGCCCGTACCTTCCGCCAAATGCTCGTGATCCTCGAAAAGAATGTGCGCGATCAGCGCGCCATCTGGCAGGCATTGTGGCAGGGCTTCCGCATTCCGCCGTTCGCGGCCGACGATCTCATCCGCCAGGCGCGCCGCTACAAATCGCGCCGCGACCTCACCCGCGCGCTGCGCCTGGTGGCCCGCGCCGACCTCGAGCTGCGCTCCTCGCCGCCAGACAAGCGCCTGGTGCTGGAGCGGCTGGTCTACGATCTGGCCTCCGAACCCAAACCCGCGCCCGCCTTCGCCTCCGCGCAACTCTCTTTCGAGGTCTGAATAGTTGTCAGTCGTCAGTCGTCAGCTGTCAGTCGTCAGCAATTCCTCTGACAACGACAATCGACCACTGACCACTAATCACTGATCACTGAAGGCAATCACTTCACCCCGTGCGCATTGAGCCAGGGGCCGTAATCCCGATCCGTCTTCTGGATGTGGGTCGTAAGCCAGTCGCGCAGGAACATCATCAAGTCGATGTTCAGCGCTGTTTCGCCGCGCTCATAACGCCCGACAAACTTCTCCACCTGCCCGGCCAGGTTCTTGTGCTGCGCACAATGCGCGGCAAGCTGCGGAAATTGCGCCCGCCGCATCAGCGCCTCTTCACTGGCAAAATGGTCGCGCGTGTACTTCACCAGCGTCTTCAGCAGATCTCCGGATACGGCTTTCGCCTGCCCCGACATCATCGCGGCATGCAACTCATTGAGCGTCCTCACCAGCCCCTTGTGCTGCTCGTCCATCGCCTTCACGCCCACTGAAAAACTGTCATTCCAGGTCATCAGAGCCATGCAATTGCACCTTGAGAGAGATCGGCCCGCTCGAAGGCGGGCCCTCTTCCACTATCGGCGCGCGGGCCCGCACCTTGAATGCGCCCCAGCCGACAGGCGTCCCTTAGTCCCTTAGTCCCCGTCGTTCTGTTCCCTGTTCCCTGTTCCCTGATCCCTGTTCCCTGCCTCTAAGAAATTCCCCGCTCGTTCAACCACTCGCCGTAGTTCTGGTCCAACTGCTCAACGTGTTCCGTGACCCAGCCGCGCACCTCGGCCGCGCCCTGCACATCGCAGCCCCGGCAATGCCGGCACCGCTCCAGCGCGCGCTCCATCCTTTCCATCAGCCGCGCGTGCGCTTCGCGATGTTCCCCCAGGGCGGGAAATCCCATCTGTTCCAACAGGCATTCCTCGCTGCTGAAGTGCTGCCGGGTAAACTCCACCAGCCGCGTCAACTCCTTTTGCGCCCGCTCCCTCGCGCCCTGCGCCGCCGCCTGCCGTAAGTCGTTCAAAGTGTCCATCAACACGCCGTGCTGCTGATCCATCGCCCGCACGCCCACACTCGACGCGCGGTTCCACATCACCAGTCCCATGTTCCTCACCGAAGAATTGCATCACCGTTATCGGCAGCTTGAAGACGATGGAAGAGGGTCCGCCCGCCGGAATGAAAAACTCCATGTTGCTATCAGGCCGGCTCTAGTCCCTTTGTCCCTTAGTCCCTCGTCCCTTAGTCCCTCAGTCCCTCGTCCTGTTCCCTGTTCCCTGTTCCCTGTTCCCTGAACCCTGTACTCTGTACCCGTGCCCCCCATTGATTTTGCTGTGGTCCTCGCCGCCCTGCTGGCGCTCGCGCCTTATTTGAGCGCGGCTTTTTTCCCGGCGCAGCTTATCGGCCACGCGCGCCGGCTCACGGTGGTGGAGCAGATCGCCATACCGGCCTTCCTCGCCATCCCCTACATCCTGGTCTCGGTCGATGCCCGCTCGTTCCGCTGGGGCTGGCTCGCCGTCTACGCCCTGGCCCCCGCCGCCATGGCTCTCGCCGCCCGCAGCTTCCCGCGCAACGAGCGCAACATCTGGCCCCAGCTCGCCATCCTCGTCCTCGTCGGGCTCGCCATCGACCTGCGCTGGTTTGAGCGCGCCTGGCCCGCTCACCTCTCCATCTTCAACAAGGTCCTGCTGCTCGACGCGGCCATCTACGCCTTCTTTATGCTGAACCCGCTTGCGGGCGCCGGTTTCGACCTTCGCCTGCGCTGGCGCGACCTTGCCACCGCCCTGCGGGAGTTCCTCTTCTACCTGCCCATCGCGCTTCTCATCGGCCTCATCAGCGGCTTTCTGCACACCCACGCGTTCGCCTGGACTCCCGTCCCGCTGCTCATACGGTTCTCGGAAGCCTGGCTCTTTACGTTCTTCTTTATCGCCGTCCCGGAGGAGCTCTTCTTCCGCGGATGGCTGCAAAATCTATTGGAACGCCGCGCCGGGCGCAATTGGGCGCTCGCCCTCACCGCAGTCCTCTTCGGCCTTGCCCACTTCAACAAGCGCGCCGCCCACTTCAACACGCTCTACGTGATCCTGGCCGCCGTGGCCGGCATCTTCTACGGGCGCGCCTGGCGCCGCGATCGCCGCGTCGGCGCCTCCGCCGTCACCCACGCCACCGTGGACTCCGTCTGGTCGCTGTTTTTGCAGTGAACGAGCCAGTAGCCAGTAGCCGGCAGCTCGGCAGCTCGGCAGCTCGGCAAGTGAAGCTACTAGCTACCGGCTACAAGCTAGAAACCCTGTTCCCTGTTTCTTCACTCCAGAATCACCTCCGGCTCCTCATGTCCGCGCGTGGTCAGCGTAACGGCCGCGGCCAGAATCAGTCCTCCGCCGATCCACGCGAACGGCCCCAGCCGCTCGCCCAGCAGCTTTACCCCCAGCAGCGAACCCATCGCCGGCTCGATGTTCAGGAACACGCCTGCCCGCGACGCCGGCACGTGATGAATCCCCCAGTTCCACAGCAGCGTGGTCGTCGCCGTGCCCGCCAGTCCGCTCACCGCCAGCGCCATCCACGCGGTCGCGCTGATGTGCGCAAACGGCATGGCCGCGCTGTGGTTGGGAATCCATCCCCGCAGCGCGCGCGGCCCCAGGATCCACGCGGCCAGCATAGCCGTGCCCGCCAGAATGGTGTACGCCGTTACCGCCGGCGGGCTGTGCGTCTCCATCAGCTTCTTGCTCAGCAGCACCCAGGCAATCGAAAGCCCCAGCGAAAACACCACCAGCGCGTCGCCGGCTATCGTCGGCTGCTCGTTGCCCGCGGGCCCGTGCGCGCCGCCCACCGTGATCAGCACCACGCCGGCAGTGGCCCCGAACAGCGCCAGCCAGCCCACCCAATCCAGCCGCTCGCCGGCAAACAGCGCCGCGGCCGCCGCCAGCAGCACCGGAACCGTGCCCACCATCAGCGCCGCGTGGCTCACCGTGGTCAGCGCCAGCCCATGAAACTGTAAGAGGAATTGCACCGGCACGCCCAGCGCCGCCGCCACCAGCAGCAGCCGCGTCTCCGGCCACGTCAACCGCACCCGTTTGACGATGGCCACCGGCAGCAGCCCCACGCACGCAAACAGAAAGCGGTAGAGCACCATGTACTCCACGCTCATCTCGTTCAGCGCAAGCCGCCCAAAGTAAAACCCGGTGCCCCACAAGCACCCGGCAAGCGCGCAGGCTCCGTACCCCAGCCATCGCAGCCGGCTCGAAGTTTCCGCGCGTCCCCTCATCTTTTCTACTGTCGCATACGGGCGGAGCCGGCCCGTGGCCTGTAGCCGGTAGCCAGCAGCTTGTAGCTTGTAGCTGGAATGCATAAGCTACTGGCTACGAGCTACCGGCTACTAGCTACTGGCTACCGGCTAAAAGCTGACGGCTGAGGGCTGACGGCTGAGGGCTCTATGCGCGAAAATAGCAACGATGGCATACCGGCTTTCGCGGGCGAATCTCTGGCTTATCCCGATCCTCGGGCTGGCCCTCCTCTATCCCTCAACCATTGCCGCCAAAAAGAAGCCCGCCGCCGCGCCCCAGGATCAGCGGGTTCGCGCCACCCTCCAGCCGGCGCTCACCATAGCCGCCGAGCCGCTTGGCTTCTCCGCCCCCGGCCTCTTTTACCTGGGCATGCGCAATGCCCTGGTCTCGCTCGACTTCCTCGATGAAAACCGCATCCTCTTCACCTTTCGCGTCCCCGGCCTCCTGAAGCGCGCCGGCAACACCCAGGCCGATCCCGACGAAGTGCGCGAAATTCGCGCCCTCGTCCTCGGCCTTCCCCAGGGCAACGTGGAAGCGGAGCAGGTGTGGACCATCCATGACCGCGCCCGATACCTTTACCCGCTCTCCGCAGGCGAATTCATCCTCCGCGATCGGGATCAGCTCAAGCTCGGCAACGCATCCCTTCAGCTCAAGCCGTGGCTGAAGTTTCCCGGCCAGGTCATCTGGGTTGAGGTCGATCCCTCGGGGCATTTCCTCGTCACCGGCTCCCTCGAACCGCCCAATGCCAAGCCCAGCCCCGCCGCAGTGGGCAGCCCCGCCACCGCCGCCACATCCGTCACCACCGATCCGCCGCCGGACTCCTCCGCCGCCAAAGACTTTGTCCTCAGGATCATTCAGCGCAGCACCGGCCAGGTGATGCTGGTCAGCCACGTGGATGAGGCCATCCACCTTCCCATCGGTGCGGACGGCTATCTCGATTCCGTTCGCGGCACCGGGGCGGCCTGGCAACTTAACTTCAACCACTTTACCGGCGGCAAAACTCCCGCCGGCACGGTGGATTCCGTTTGCACGCCTTTTTTGAATTTCCTTTCGCCGGGCGAGTTCCTCGCCGCCGCCTGCGGCTCCTCCGGCGACCCGCGCCTCTACGCGTTCACGGTGGATGGCCGCCGCCTGTGGCAAAACCCCGATGCCGGCCCCGACGTCTGGCCCGTCCTCGCCGCCAGCGCCAACGGCCTGCGCTTCGCCCGCGAAGCCCTCATCGTCGATCACGCCGTCAACGCGTCCATGCCCCTCTCGCCCGATGACATCAAGGGCCAGGATATCCAGGTCTTCGACGCCGCCACCGGCAAGCAGGTGCTGCGCGCCGCCGCCAGCCCCATCTTCGACGCCGGCGGCAACGTGGCCCTGTCGCCTTCCGGCCGCCGCGCCGCCATCCTCATGGACGGCAACATCCAGGTCTTCAATCTTCCCGCCCCGCCGCCCATCCCCGCCGGCAACCAGCAGGCAAAAGGCAGCAAGAACTAAGGGACTGAGGGACTAAGGAAACGAGGGACGAAGAGGCGAGGGAATAAGGAATAGGGATTAAGCAGCAGGGATCGGGGACGAGGAAGTGAACCGGGTATTGAAGAACCTTGGTCCCTCAGTCCTTCAGTCCTTCAGTCCTTCAGTCCCTCAGTCCCTCGCTCCCTGGTTTCCCCGCCCCCCCTTCACCCGTTACACTGTCCAGCGGGAGGATTCTCTTTGAGCACGGCTGGGGTCCACTTGAGCGCCGCAGCAATCACCGACCGCGGCCGCAAGCGGCCCTCCAACGAGGATGCGTTTGCCTACTCGCTTGAAGAGGGCGTCTTCGTGGTCTGCGACGGCATGGGCGGCGCTGCCGCCGGCGAAGTGGCCAGCTCCATTGCCGTGAAAGAGACGCTCCGCGCCCTCTGCTCACGCTCCTCGCCGTTTCCCGATCTGGCGGAAGCAGCGGTCAACACCGCCAACCAAGCCGTGTTCGCCCGCGCCCAGAGCGATGTTCAGTTCAACGGCATGGGCACCACCATGGTCGCCCTCGTGGTCCGCGACGCCGAGGCCTGGGTCATTAATGTGGGCGACAGCCGCGGCTACCGCCTTCGCGACGGCATCCTGGAGCAGCTGACCCTGGACCACTCCCTGGTGGAGGAGCAGGTGCGGCAGGGCCGCATGACCCCCTCTGACGCGCTGCGCTCGCCCTACCGCAACGTGATCACCCGCGCCCTGGGCACGCAAAGCTCGGTGGAGGGCGATTGTTTCCAGCTCGAAGCCGCTGCCGGCGACATCTTCCTGCTCTGCTCCGACGGGCTTACCCGCGAAGTTCCCGACGAGGAGATCCAGGCGATCCTCACCGCCGGTGACAGCCTCGAGGAGCGCGCCAGCCAACTGATCGCCGCCGCCAACAACAATGGCGGGAACGACAACATCACCTGCATCCTGGTGCAGGCGGGGACGTAGTTGTCAGTGGTCAGTGGTCAGCGGTCGCTGGAAGCTCACTCATCATTCCGAAGCTGTGCCCGTTCATCGTTCGCCGAGGCGAACGATGAACGGGCGTAGGTTTTGCTCTTGCCTTTCTTTCTGTCATTCCCTCCGGGAATCTGCTTTTGCTGTTGTTCTTGCCTTTGCCCTTGCTTTTCTTTCTGTCATTCCCTCCGGGAATCTGCTTTTGCTGTTGTTCTTGCCTTTGCCCTTGCTTTTCTTTCTGTCATTCCCTCCGGGAATCTGCTTTTGCTGTTGTGCTTGCCTTTGCCCTTGCTTTTCTTTCTGTCATTCCCTCCGGGAATCTGCTTTTGCTGTTGTTCTTGCCTTTGCCCTTGCTTTTCTTTCTGTCATTCCCTCCGGGAATCTGCTTTGCGGCCGTCCAACTAGCCACGACACCCCGCACCCCGCGCCCCGCGTTCCGGAAACCACCCCCCGCCCAAAACCAACCCACCTTCTGCACCATTATTAGTGCAAATCCCCAATCAGCTTCAGAAAGTCAATACTAGCTGTCTGTGGAAATCACTACAATTAACAGAAACTAATAGAGAAAAAGTTTTTGTGCAAAACAGCAGTATTAAGTATTCTAGGGAGTATCATTCAAATAGGCGGGCAAACTGCGAAGCCGCAGCCATCCGCACAGCCTTTTTTTGAAGGGCACGGCCACAAGCCGTGCCCTTCCCGTTTTCCAGCCAGAAAACCGCGCGCAAATGTGTGCACTTTGAGGGCGTAACTCTCTCAATCTGCTTCACATCCTCGTTTTTTATTTCGCGCATTCTTGCGCCAGCCACCGAAACGGAGAAAACCGATGCCGCAACCCGAAGAAAACACCCCCGACGTCTACACCCAAACCATCGAGCGCTGCGCCGCAGCCTACCGCCGCGTCCGCGCCGAGCTGCCCGGCGGCGCCACCCCTTATCGCAACCAGGAGAACAACCACAAGGCCTTCCTGGCCTTCGCCGCCGAGCTCCCGGTCCTCCGCGACCCCGACTCCTTCCAGCTTTACGTCGCCTGCATCGGCAAGGGCGCGGCCATCGGCGCCATCGACATCGTCGACATCGGCCGTTTCTGCCACATCGCCCAAACCGCCATGGCCGTCTGGAAGCTAGCCAACCTAACCATCCCCGCCGCCCAGGAAAAGGAGCGTCTGGCGCAGGAAAAGGCGCAAAAACAGGCCACCCCCCTCCCCTCCAAAGGTAACCAGTCCCAGGTCCCAACCAGCACTCAGGTCGGCGACGCGCTCCAGTACGCCCTCGCCCATCTGCCAAGGTTTGAGGTGCAAAAGCAGCATTTCCAGGCACTTAGGAACCGGGGCATGATCCTCCCCTGCGATCGCGAGCTGCGCGACAACCCCCTGGCCGCCCTTCATTTCTGCCGCATGAACGAGGAACTTGTTCGCCAGGATGTCCTAGCCAGCATTCCCAGGCCCGGCCCCAATCCCGCAACCGAAGAGTCTCCGGCCTCCCAGCAGGCCGCCTGACCAGCTTTTAGGCCAATAATCCAAGCGGATTCGCCCCGGAAACGACCCAATCCGTCCTCCAGCGAACCGCCCACAAAGCCACTAACACGACATCCCCGCCCCAACACAAATCCACATAACTAAATCAAAATAAACAAGTTAAATTACGATCCACCGGCTACAAGCTAACGGCTGACGGCTGACGGCTGACCACTGACCCCTATCACTGCGGCCGCATGTTGTACATGAACACGGCGCGGAGCTCGATCCAGGGGCCGTGGAAGTCGCGCGGGAGCGGGGGGTAGCTGGAGCCGGTGATGGCGCCCCAGGCGGCGCGGTCGAGGGCGGTATCGCCGGAGCGGCCTTCAAGGATCATGCTGCCGTCAATCACGCGCCCGTTGGGAGCGACCTTGAAGCGGACCTGGACCTGGCCCTGCTTGTAAATGGGCGGATTGACTTCGTCGGGGATAAGCGGATCCCAGGTGCGCTCGGTCTCCCAGTACCAGCGCTGCAGCCAGGAGTTGAAGTCGACGCCCTGGGTATCGGAAATGATGGATGCGCCGCCGCCGGCGCCGGGATGCTGGGCCAGGCCGCCAGTGGGCGCCTGGGGAACGCCGTAGCCGGGATTGTGGGCTGCGCCGCGCATGGCGTCGCGGAGCTGGTCGGCGGGGTTCTGGGAGCCCATGGCAAAGTTGGGCCGGGGAACGGCCTTGGGCTGGGGCGCGGAGATGGGCGACTGCGACTGGGGGTTGGGCGGAATGACGGGCGGCTGGGCCGGCTTGGGCTCGGGCTCCGCTATTTTGGGCTGTTCCACCTTGGCCTGCTCCTCGGGAGCGGGGGCGGGAGGCTGCATGGACTTGCGGATGTCGTCGAGGGTTTTGCGGTCGATTTGAGGCGGCTTGGCCAGTTTGGGCGGACGGGGCACGGGGACGCTGGGGCTATCGAGGTAAGTCCAATCCTTCTGGTCGCGGGCGCTGATGCTGGGCTGGATGACGCGAGGAACCCAGACATATTTGGGAAGCAGGAAGATGGCGAGCAGGAGCAGGGCATGGATGAGGACGGCCCAGAGTGCGCCTTCGCGGAGGCGGGCCCAGCGGCGCTCGTCTTCGAGCTCGCCGATCATTTCGAGGAGCTCGTGCATGTCGTAATCGACCCAGCGCGAGCCGCCTATGGAGGGACGGGGCCGCTCCGGCTCGGAGGGCTGCGGCGGTTCCGGCGATTCCGGAGCGCTGGGGGCTGGAGCGCTGAGACCTGGGGCGCTGGGCGGAGTGAGGCCGGGAGGTTCGCTGGTTGGCACTATGCTGAGGGGCATTCGTCCACGGGAACCGGGCTGGCTGGCTCCACTAAAGTCCTTTCGTCCATTCTCTCATCCCATTAGATTCCGGCAAAACTCACCCGGCGAGGGATGGTGGGCAGGGCACGTACAATGATCTTTCCGATTGGACGTTTGGGGACGCGATTCAGGGGCGGGACGCGGGCGGAAGGGGAGCTGTTTGAAGCCAGTTTTTGCCGGGTGGATGACGAAATGGAAGCTGGTCATTTTGCCGGCGATCATCAAGCTGGGTTTCCTGGGAGCGGGGACGGCGGCGCTGCTGGATTCCTCCAGCATCCCGGTGCCGATGGACCTGTTTATCGCGGGGTGGGTGTGGGCCGACCGCGGGCACTTCTGGGCCTATGTTGTGCTGGCGTCGGTGGGATCGTCGATTGGCGGGCTGGTGCCGTATTGGATCGGCCGCGCCGGCGGGGAGCTGTTCCTGCTGAAGCGGATCAACCGGCAGCGGTTCGACGAGCTGCGGCACCGGTTTGAGCGGCAGGAGTTTCTTGCCGTGATGATTCCTTCCTGCATGCCGCCGCCCACGCCGTGGAAGCTGTTTGTGTTTGCCGCCGGGGTGTTTGAGATGCCGGTGGGGGCGTTTGTGCTGAGTGTTTTCTGCGGCCGGATGCTGCGCTGGCTGACGCTGAGCCTGCTGGTGATCCAGCTGGGGCCCGGGGTGGTGAACGTGGTGGCGCACCATGCGCGGACGGCGGTGCTGGTAGTCTGCGGGCTGGCGGTTTTGGGGTTCGCGTGGTGGTGGGCGCGGAGAAGGAAGAAGCGCGGCGGCGGGACTGCGAAACCGGCGTGAGCGGGGGAAGAGAGACATCCCTCAAGGGCTTCTATGAGACGGCTGGTTGAGTCAAGGTGTTTTTGTTTTTCCTTTGTCGGCATGTTTTTGCATTTGCAGTTGCAGTTGTCTTTGGGATTCATCTCGGGCTTCTATCCGCACTCGTAGTGAGCCGCTGTGGGCTCGGTGCCTGTTGGGACCCGATGGCGATGAATGGGTGCTGCTATCTAAAGCGCGGCCTTTGACGGCCAAGCCCCTGAGCGCAGTCACCCGGACACGAGATTGATTTGCCTGAAACACCGGTTGGTAAGCCTGTTTTTCCTGGTTGCGGTTTCGGTTCGACCTGGTTCAAGCTGCGGTTGCGTTGGTTGCGGTTTGGGGGAAGGGTTGGAAGGGCCGGCCGCTGCGCCACATGCTGTGCAGCATCACCGCCAGTTTTCGAGCCACCGCCACGATGGCTCGTTTTTTGCCGCGCTTGCCACCCGTAGACGCCAGCTTCAAGCCCCAGCGGCGCAGTGCCGAGTCGGGGCCGAAGCGGCCCAGGATGTATTGAGCCGACTGCACCAGCAGGCTGCGCAGATAACTGTCGCCGGCTTTGGAGATGCGTCGCTGCGGGTCCGACTCGCCGGACTGGCTTTGCCCGGGACGCAGGCCCAGGAAGGCGCCCGCGGAGCGATTGCGGGCCGCATCCGGCCGGTCCAGTGTGAGCACATAGGCGGCGGCGACCACCGGTCCCACACCCGGCGTTGTGCGCAGGACTCGGATCTCCGGATATTTGGCGGCCAGTTTTTCGATCTGCCGATCCATGCTGGCGATCTGCCGGTTCAGCAGCGCGATCTTCTATGAGACGGCTGGTTGAGTCAAGGTGTTTTTGTTTTTCCTTTGTCGGCATGTTTTTGCATTTGCAGTTGCAGTTGTCTTTGGGATTCATCTCGGGCTTCTATCCGCACTCGTAGTGAGCCGCTGTGGGCTCGGTGCCTGTTGGGACCCGATGGTGATGAATGGGTGCTGCTATCTAAAGCGCGGCCTTTGACGGCCAAGCCGCTGAACGCAGTCACCCGGACACGAGATTGATTTGCCTGAAACACCGGTTGGTAAGCCTGTTTTTCCTGGTTGCGGTTTCCGAACCTGGTTCAAGCTGCGGTTGCGTTGGTTGCGGTTTGGGGGAAGGGTTGGAAGGGCCGGCCGCTGCGCCACATGCTGTGCAGCATCACCGCCAGTTTTCGGGCCACCGCCACGATGGCTCGTTTTTTGCCGCGCTTGCCACCCGTAGACGCCAGCTTCAAGCCCCAGCGGCGCAGTGCCGAGTCGGGGCCGAAGCGGCCCAGGATGTATTGAGCCGACTGCACCAGCAGGCTGCGCAGATAACTGTCGCCGGCTTTGGAGATGCGTCGCTGCGGGTCCGACTCGCCGGACTGGCTTTGCCCGGGACGCAGGCCCAGGAAGGCGCCCGCGGAGCGATTGCGGGCCGCATCCGGCCGGTCCAGTGTGAGCACATAGGCGGCGGCGACCACCGGTCCCACACCCGGCGTTGTGCGCAGGACTCGGATCTCCGGATATTTGGCGGCCAGTTTTTCGATCTGCCGATCCATGCTGGCGATCTGCCGGTTCAGCAGCGCGATCTGGCTGAGCAGCGGAAACGTTGCTGCCTTGAGCGCCGGTGGAATGGACGCCCGCACGCGGACGGGAAGCGATTCGGTGGAGCAGGCCGGCAGACGAGAGCCGGCGCTCTTGACCAGGCCGCGCAATGCGTTCACCATCATGGTCCGCGCGCGCACCAGCGTGGCCCGCGCCTGGATCAGGTTCAGGTCTTGCTGCCGCTCCAGGCGGCGGTGCTGGACCGGCGACAGCAGCCTGGGATCGTGGGCGGCAAAGCGGGCCAGCAGCTCGGCGTCGTTGCGGTCGTTCTTCGATTGGCTGGCGGTGATGGCGGGAATCTTGCGCGCGTTGGCTACGATCACCTGGTGGCCCAGCGCCTGGAGCAACCGGCTGACCCAGGGCGAGTGGGTGCCGCACTCCAGCGCGATCCGCTGGCGCGGCTCGCCCTCGAAATGCCGGCGAAATGCGGTCTCGGTGCTCTGGATGCGCCCTTCCTCGACCACTTCGCATTCCTCGTTCAACAAACAGTAGCGGCTGTACCGGTCGCCCAGATCCAAACCCACCGTTATCGCCGGCGTGTCCTTCGCCGCTTGCCTCTGCTCCACCACTTTGCTAACCTTCTTCATCGGCTGGTCTCCTCCTAGCACCTTGAGTGCGTGCGGTCAGCTTAGCTGTTCCGCGAGACCAGCCGTCTCATCCCATCTGAAGCCTTGCCAATTTTAGGCGGCTTGGCGGCACGACTAAAGTTGTGCCCCCTCAACGCAGGATGGCTCAACGATTGGTCAGACAGTGCCTATCCCCTTGCCAGGTTCTTCCACAGGATGGCGCCGAGGATGCCGAGGGAAGCGAGGAAGCGGATGATGGTGACGGGAAGGCTGCCTTGATTGGGGTGAGGCAGAGTGAGGACGAAGGCCTCGTTGATTCCCTCGATGGCGAAGAAGATGGTGAAGGCCATGAAGAGCGTATCGCGGGTGGAGCGCCAGAAGCGGAGGAAGAAGAGCGCGACCACTAGACAGGCGGCGCAGACAACGCCGATGAGAAAGACGTCCAGGATGGGATGGGAGAGGGGAGCGAGTTGAACGTGGAGGTTCATTGGCTCTCCCAGATGAGGCCGTAAAGCAGCAGGGCCAGGGCCAGCGCCGCGGTGGCCAGGCGCCAGGTGTACAGATCGGTATCGAGGAAGATGACAAGGTCAGCGAACTTGAGCCCATAGGAGACGCTGAGCACAGCAAAGCATAGCCCCGCCCAGAGCAGCATTTTGCGGCGCACGCGCGACCAGGCGCGGAGCAGCAGAATGGCGCAGAGGAGGGTGGTAAGAGTATTCAGGATGTAGAGAGCGGCGTTCACTGTTCCCGGTCCTTTTTGAACCGAAATGCTTTCGCGAATTCGCGAACAGGGGAAGATGCCTTGGAGTGTATCATGGTCGAAATTTTAACCAGATCGCGGCGGTAGGCGTTGTCGATTGCGCGCATCAAGTCATCTTGTTCTTCCGTTCGGGGACAGTAGGAATACTTGACGGGCGGGCCGGGAATTTCCTGGACGATCTGGAGGCGCATGAGGTCGCGCAGAACTTGCCTGACCTGCTCCGGCGGAGCATACAGCCGGGAAGCAAGCTCTTCCTCAGTCCATCCCACGGGGCGGCTGTTCCACAGGAGAATCAGCGATTCGAGTTGGGGAACGCTGTCGACATTGTCGTGGAGGAACTGGTACGGATCGGGGCCGTGGTTTCGTTCGCTCATCGCAGATTTGGCTGGACGAGGGTCGAGCGCGTCGCCCAAGGGAAATGGATTGCCAAGGCAGAGCAGTCCGCACTCATAGAAATGCGAACAAGCATGAGGCGGAGAAAACCGGCAGCGACTGCCGGAACAGGTTGAAAGTCTTGCGGGATTGCGGCAGCGGGTTTGCGCCGCATCGTGCCCCAGGAGAATTTTACTCTGTCTGCTTGGCGACGCAAGAAGGAAAACCCGGGCGATGGATGGCCGGGCTTAGTCGAGGAGCTTTTCGATTTCAGCCAGATCGAAGCGGCAGGCGCTTCCGGGCAGGTCGAAGGAGGTCTCGGTCAGCGGCTCAAGAGCGCCGTTCCGGAAGTGGTAGTGCTTGGCGCCGGGATCGAGGAGAAGGATGGTCTTTATGCCCATGCGCTCGTAGTCAGCAAGCCTGATCATGGTGCGGCTGAGGGTGTCCTCAGGGGAGAGAACTTCGAAGACGGCGATGGGAGGGTGAGTGGCGAATTTTTCAACGGGCAGATTTCGATCGATGAGCGCGAGATCGGCTACGCGGAAGTTGTCAGGTGAAACCTGGATGCGGAGTTCGGGCCGCACACGGATGTTCCATTCTTTTGCATGCTGTCCAAACCAGACGTCCAGCGCATGTTGCCAAGCTGAATGGTCGTTCTCTCCCATTGGCCGCTCCTCGATGACGCCGTTGACAAATTCCGCGTCGGGCTCGAAGGAGCTGTTGAGATAGACCTCGAGAGGCGTTGGTTGTGGGGCGGCAGCCAAGGCGTGCTCCTCCTCAAGAAGGATTGTACGCCGGTGCGATTCTCGCGTCAGTGCGCCGGGCTGGCCGGTGCGGCTGCGCCTTCCGGGCGCAGACGGCGCACCAGTACGGGAATGCCGAAGGCGAGGCCGGCGACGACGGTGGTGGAGAGAAGATCGTTTTCGAGGCCGTGGAACGGCAGCGCGGCGGTGTAGCAGGCGAGCAGGCCGGCGCCGGTGCGCGGGTACATGGTGCCCATCAGCCAGACGCTGAAGTTCGACAGGAGAAAGAACGAGGTGGGACCGAGGACGACGGCGGCGGCAAAGCGCGGCAGCGTGATGCGGCCGGAGAGCAGAACGCGGCCGAGCACGATGGCGGCGGCATACCAGGCCCAGGTGAGCACGTAGAACTGCCAGTGGAACGCGTAGTGGTAGATGAAGAGGGTGAGGCAGACGTCGGTGGCGATGAGCGCGGCCAGGGGAGCGAGCATCTCGCGGAGGGGGCGGCGCGCGCCAAAGTAGAGCAGGGCTCCGCCGACGGCGGTGAAGTTGAACCAGGGTGCGTGGGGCAGGAGACGGCTCAACACGGCGGCAAGGAGCAGCAGATAAGCGGGCATCGGGACCTCGGGACTTTCTGACTTGAAGGCGGCCGGGCTGCTTCTGGCAGTCAAGCGGCTGGTTCTTTTCATTTTGCGGGGCGGAAGCGGGCTGGTCAACCATGGAGGCAGCGGAAAGCTTCGCGGGTTTTACCGGACCAACATTTTTTTCGAGACGCAGGTCAGCAAGTCAGTGAGACGTCATTTTTGCTCGCGGCCGGCCATGGATTCGCCTCCGTCGTCGCGATTGTCGACTATGTAGACCCAGCCGGTGAGGCCGGCGGGCGGGTTGGATGCGCCGCCGCGGCGGAAGGCGTAGGCGAAGCGGAGGTCAGTGAATTCCACGGTGGTCCAGGTGCGCTGGGGCAGCAGGTTGGGCGGGGCGATGCTGGGCGCGGGCAACTGGCCGAGGTCGCGCACCACCGCCCACGTGCCCCAGTCCATGAAAACGCGGCCGAGGAAGCAGCGCTTGGCGGCTTCGACGGCGGGCGTGTCCTGGGGCTTGTAGAGGATGTCGGTCTGCGGATCGGAATCGATGGAGCCGGTGCGGGTGTTGACTTCGGCGGTCTGGAAGTAGCGGGGGGTCTCGATGATGGCGTGCCAGCGCCAGGGATCGATTGGGTAAGGCTCGAAGGCCATGCGCAGGACCGGCGCGGTGGTGACCTGGACGTTCTGGAACATGGCGCGGGCGTGGGCGTGCTCTGCCCAGCGCCAGCAGCCGAGGACGAAGGCGGCCGAGAGCGCGAAAATGGCCCAGTTGCGGCCGCGGAACAGGGTGCGGCGCGCGCCGATTTCGCGGTCGGCGAGCGAAAAGAGCCAGGGCAGGACGAGGGCGATGAGGAGGACAGCCCACAGAACCGGCTCGGCGATGAACATGAAACTGCCGGCATACCAGCGGGGGTTGAAGGGAAAGAACGGGCGGACGCCGTAGTTGTTGGACCAGTCGAGGAGGATGTGGCTGAGGGCGGCGACGAGGGCGGTGAGCAAGAGCCAGCCCCAGCGCAGGGGTGGACGCGGATCCTCGATATGGGGCGCGCGGCGCGAGGAAGGACGGCGCTGACGCCAGGCGTAGATGCCGCCGACGACGGCAACGGTGGCGAGGGCGACGAAGGGCGCGCCGAGGAACGTGTGGGTGATGCCGCGATGGTGCTTGAGCTCGTCGACCGGGCCGCCGAGGCCCCAGAAGACGTCGAGGTCGGCGGCCTCGGCGGCGAGGGTGGCGACGATGGTGGCGCAGGCGGTTTTGCGATTAAAGCCGGCGCGGCCGATGCAGGCGCCGGTTAAGAAATGGGTGATGGGTTCCATGTCCTGCCACTCATGGTACGGCAGCGGAGGGCGGCAGCTGGTCAGCTGGTCAGCAAGTCAGCAAGTCAGCAAAAACTATAAAAAGCCATAAAGAGCTGTAGGTATCCCACCCTAAGCGCAAGAAGCGCGCTTAGGATGGGGCACCCACTTTGGGCCCACGCTGGAACGGGGCTGCAGGTCGCGCCCTATAATCCTGCCCATGGACGGGAAAGGACACTCGCATAGGAATCCGGCGGCGCGGGCCGAGGAACTGCGGGCGGAGATTCGCCGGCACGAGCACCTCTACTACGTGCTGGACTCGCCGGAGGTATCAGACGCCCAATACGACAAGCTGGTGAACGAGCTGAAGCGGATTGAGGCGGAGCATCCGGAGCTGGTGACGGCGGACTCGCCCACGCAGCGCGTGGGCGGCAAGCCTGCCGAAGGCTTTCAGAAGGTGCGGCACTCGCGGGCGATGCTGAGCCTGGACAATGCCTACTCCGAAGAAGAGCTGCGCGACTGGGACCGGCGCGTGCATGAGCTGGCCGGCGATTTGCCGGTGGAGTACACGACGGAGCTGAAGCTGGACGGGCTGAGCATGGCGCTGCACTACGAAGCTGCGCCGGGCGGTGGCGCGCGGCTGGCGCGAGGATTGACGCGCGGCGATGGGCAAACGGGCGAAGACGTGACCACGAACGTGCGCACGATTCGCAGCGTGCCCCTGGCGATTACGGCGGCGCAGTTGAAAAAGGCGAGAGTGCCTGGGGATTTTGAAGTGCGCGGCGAGATTGTGATGCCGGAGAAGGGGTTCGAGGCGCTGAACAAGGAGCGCGAGGCGCAGGGATTGCCGCCGGCGGTGAATCCGCGCAATGCGGCGGCGGGGACGATTCGCACCCTGGAGCCGTCGATTGTGGCCAACCGCAAGCTGGTGTTCTTTGCGTATTTCCTGCTGACCGGCGGCGAATACTTTGAGGCCGGGCAGGAGGCCACGCTGGAGGCGCTGACGGCGCTGGGTTTCAGAGTGAACCCGCACCGCGGCAAGGTGCACACGGTGGAGCAGATGATGCAGTTCATCCACTCGGCGGGCGAGCGGAGGGCGACGCTGGGCTACGACATTGACGGCGTGGTGCTGAAGGTGGACGCGCGGGCGACGCAGCAGCGGCTGGGCTACACGGGGCGGGCGCCGCGCTGGGCGATTGCGTACAAATTCAGCGCGGAGCAGGCGGTGACCAAGCTTGAAGGCATCCTGATCACCACCGGACGCACCGGCAAACTGACGCCGACGGCGATGCTGCGGCCGGTGTTTGTGGGCGGGGTGACGATAAGCCGGGCCACGTTGCACAACGCCGACTGGATTGAGCGGATGGGGCTGAAGATCGGCGACTGGGTGAAGGTGGAGCGGGGCGGCGACGTGATTCCCAAGGTGGCGGAGATTGTGGAGGACGCGGAGCATCCGCGCGGGAGCGAGAAGTTTGTGTATCCCACGGCGTGCCCGGTGTGCCACCAGCCCGCGGTGCGCGAAGAAGGCGAGGCCGACTACCGCTGCGTGAACGCGGATTGCCCGGCGGTGCTGCAGGGCACGCTGGAGCACTGGGGCAGCCGCGGGGTGATGAATATCGAAGGTTTGGGCGAGGCGGCCACGGCGCAGCTTCTTGAGAAAGGCCTGGTGCGGAGCGTAGCCGACCTGTACAAGCTGCGCCTGGAAGACCTGATGACCCTGGAGCGATGGGGGGAGAAGTCTTCGCGGACGTTGCTGGAAGAGATTGAGCGCTCGAAGCGCGCGGGGCTGGCGCGGGTGCTGATGGGGCTGGGCATCCGCTTTGTGGGCGAGAGGACGGCGGAGCTGCTGGCCGAGGAGTTCGGGGCGATGGATGAGATTATGGCGGCGAGCGCGGAGGAGCTGGAGCGCGTGGAGGAAGTGGGTCCGCGAATCTCGCAGGCAATCGTGGACTTCTTTTCGCGGCCGGCGAACCGCGAGCTGATTGAGCACCTGAAGCAGGCCGGGGTGAAGATGACGGGGGAAAAGAAGCAGCGCACGTCGCAGCTTGCCGGACTGACGCTGGTGCTGACCGGCACGCTGCCCACGCTGACGCGCGACGATGCCAAGGCGAAGATTGAGGCGGCGGGCGGCAAGGTGGCGGGATCGGTGAGCAAGAAGACCAGCTACGTGGTGGCGGGCGAAGAGGCGGGGTCGAAGCTGGACAAGGCGCGCGAACTGGGCGTGCCGGTGCTGGATGAAGCTGGGCTGATGGATCTATTGGAGCGGGGACCGGGGAAGGAAGCTTAGAACGATTCCGATCAGGGTGGACTCTGCATCCCGATTTCCCACCCTAACCGCAAAAGACGCGGTTAGGATGGGGCACCCACACTTTTTGGCAGATCGAGCACGCTCGTTTCCCAGGCGCCAAATCCGGGGAGATGGGGCACCCACACTTCAGGCTTAGAGCAGCGACTTTTTCAGCTCGTGGCCCTTGGCTTTGGTGCTGTCTGGCCGGCCGATGCTGACGTAGGTTAAGCCGTGTTCGGCCATGGTCTCAGGGCGGTAGAGATTGCGGCCGTCGATGACGATGGGATACTTGAGCGCGCTCTTGAGCCGGGGCAGGTCGATGGTGGCGAACTCGTCCCACTCGGTGAGGATGATGGCCGCATCCGCGCCCTCGGCGGCATCGTAGAGATCGGACTCGTACGTCAGCCGCTCATAGGGCGGCATGATGTCGCGGGCGGGCCCGATGGCTGCGGGATCGTAGGCGAACACATTAGCGCCGGCGTGGAGCAAGCGCTTGATGATGTCGATGGCGGGGGAGTCGCGGATGTCGTCGGTGCCGCCCTTGAAAGCCAGGCCCAGAACGGCGAGCTTTTTGCCGCGGAGGGTCCAGAGCGCCGAGCGGACTTTGTTGAAGAACACGTCGCGCTGGGCGTCGTTAATGCGGCGCACCTCCTCGAGAAGCGGGAAGCCGAGGCCATGCTGCTGCGCCACGAAGTGGAACGCGGCCACATCCTTGGGGAAGCAGGAGCCGCCGTAACCGAGCCCGGCGCGCAGGAAGCTGGGGCCGATGCGGCTGTCCATTCCCATGCCCGCGGCGATGTCTTCGATGTCGGCGTCCACGCTCTCCGCCAGGTTGGCCACGGCATTGATGAAGGAAATTTTGAGCGCGAGGAAGGCGTTCGAGGCGTGCTTGAGGATCTCCGCGCTTTGCGCCGAGGTAACCAGCAGCGGGGCGGGACGGGCGGCGCTGCGGGGCCCGGGGAGCGCGCCCGGCTGGCTGTAATAGGAGCCTTCAGTGAGCGGGGCGTAAATGCGCCGGAGCAGATTGGCCGGGCGGCCAGGGTCGGCGCCAACCACGATGCGATCCGGATGCAGGAAATCCAGGACCGCGCTGCCCTCGCGCAGGAACTCGGGATTGGAGGCCACGTCGAAGTGGGCGGGATCGACGCCACGACGGTTGAGGACGCGGCAGATCCACTCGTTGGTGTAGACCGGGACGGTGCTCTTCTCCACGATGACCTTGTAGCCGGAAATGTCGCGGGCGATCTCAGAGACGACGGCTTCAACGTAGGACAGGTCGGCGGCGCCGGTGTCGCCCTGCGGCGTGCCCACGGCGATGAAGATGGCCTGGCTTTGCGCTACCGCCTCGCGCAGATCGGTGGTGAAGGTGACGCCGTGGCCGCGATGCTTTTTGAGCAGCTTGGGAAGATGCTGCTCGAAGATGGGCACGCCGCCGGAGCGCAGCAGGGCGATTTTAGCTTCGTCCTTGTCAACGCAGATGACGGTGTGGCCCATCTCCGCAAAGCACACCGCGGCGACCAGGCCAACGTAGCCCGAACCGACGACACAAATGGAGACAGGATCGCTCATGGCGGAAACCTAATTATAGGTGCCGGGTGTTCCAGGGAAAATTGTGGACCGGCTGAGGGGAGACATTAGAATGGGGGCTGGAGCGACGATGAGCCTGGACCTGCGCATTCCGATGGGGCTGCTGTTCTCATTCATTGGCGTGATCATGGCCGCCTTTGGTTGGGCCACCCATGACAACGCCGAGCTGTACGCCAAGTGCCTGGGCATCGACGTGAACCTGTGGTGGGGCGCGGTGATGCTGGCGTTCGGCCAGACGATGTTCCACCTGGGACGGCGAGGGCAAAACCGCGCGCGGCTACAGGCCGGACCGGCGGACACGACGGTTCACAACCCAGCGATCCGGCGGGGGCATTGAGGACTTAACCACCTTGATCTTAATCACATGATTCTTAAACTTGGACTTAAGTTCTTGACAAAGCACCCCGGCTGACCTATTATACGCGCCTCTCCCGACATTGATCGCATCTGGTTGCGAACAACGCGCAGTTCTCTGCGCTGGAGGATTTTGTGAGCATTCTCTTTCATCTTTTCCGCGTCTTTAGCGGCGACGCGCTGGTTATCTCCATTGTCTTTCTCATCGCGCTTGCACTCCTTGTCCTTGCGTTTGCAAGGGGAAAATCTGGTGCTCTGCTTTTCGGCCTGGCGGCCTATGTCGGCTGGGCATTCTCCAGCCCCTTCATCTATGTGAAGGAAAGCGCCCGTCAAATCGCTTCCACCCGCGGTGACGGATCAAGCCGCGATCCAAGCAATGAGCAGTATCTAATCTCCCGCCTCCTCCTGATTTCGCGTGGCGCCGTGGTTGCTCTAGCGATGGTCATTCTCGCGTCGTCTGTGGCGACAGGGTGGGAAGACTTTCTTCCTTCAAAGTGGCTGCGGGTACAGGAGTCATTCCTCTCCGATCAATGCTCGAAACTCCAGATCCAAATATCCAGCCTAAACGGACAACTTAAGACGCTCGACGGCGACTGGGACTCTCACAAAGACGACCTTGTAAGACAACATCAGGCGAAACGCGCGCAGGCCGCTTCCGCGGCGACCGCAGCCAACGGCGCCATTGAGTCCAGAATGGCAAATACGCCGGCAACTGCCCAATCTCTAAATACCGTACGCGCCTTTCTTGGCAGGCAGAAAGACGATTCTATCCCCCAGATAAATGAAAGGCTTCGAAACGCGTCGAACCTGATTCAGGAACTGAGCCTGAACGATCCCGACGACCTGAACGCTTACGTCGGGAATTGGTATATTTCCAAGCTCAATTCCCTGCCGGAGACGCTTTCTCCCGACGAGCTACGAAACGTCCTGCAACCAGACCTCGCACCCGACAAGGATCGCTTGCAGAATCTGAGCAACGCTCTTGCGGCAACGCAGCGACAGCTTCAAGGCGTTCAGCGGGAAGAGGAATACCATCCTACAGATTTTCTCCTCGACCTATTGAAGGGCGTTTTTGGGTTCATTTTCTTTGTCTGGTTCTTTGGCCTCCTGATCGAGGCGCTTCTCTTGGGCATCTTCATTGCCCGCGATGTGCACTTGATTCGGCTTGAAAAGTGCCCACCCGCTTCTGCAACCCTGCCGGAGCATCTATGACCCTTCGTTTGCGTGGTACTACAACCGTCAGCGCTCTTTTGTTCGTCGCATTTGCCACTTTGGCAGACACGCAGAGTCCGAGTTCTTCGCCTATCGCGAAGGCTCTGGAAGAGAGTGTGCATTATAAAACGGTCAAAACAAAGCTCCCTCTCATATGTGATTATTGGGTTTATCGAAGCGGAGTGGATGACCTTGCCACGGAGTTCTATGAGGACGGCACCGTCCAACACCATTTTTTACATTGGCAGAAGGACCATGTGGAATTCAATAGAACGTACGAACTGAAGGACAATTCGAAGGTGTTGCAGCCCGGAAGTGAAGTTTATGTGATGAACATTCGATATCTCCCCGACAGAATTGTATTGGATGTCAACCCTCCACTAGTCAACGGAAAATTCGAGAATGGAAGGGGGCCGGGAGCAATAGTTCTCGTCCTTTCCAACGGCTACGAAGCCTGGCAAGTAGAACGAATTGTGAACTTTCTCTATAAGATAATCTCTATTCCCGCAATTGATGAGCGTATTGCCCTTGAAAATCAATATAGGACAATGGTTTCCCAGCTGAAATCGAATGTTGTTTCCGTACAGCCGGCAAACCCACCTGTCCCCCTCGATGCACAGATTGAAGACAAGACAGCTCTTTATCAGGAATATCGGAGTATCGCCGATATAGCTGCGAAGCTGCGAAACATGCACGACCCGGTAATCTCGTCTGATTCGATCGATTATGAAGCTCTGGCGGAGGGCGCTGAAAATCAACTTGTTACTCTTCGCGAAGCAGCCGACGCTGATCGAAAGCAGAAAGCAGAACAGAAGCGTATTCAGGCGATTCAAGTCATACAGCAGAAAGAAGCTGAGGACGAGGCCGACCTGCAGAAGGTATTTCTCCAATTGGATAAATCCGAGGCGCGATCGGAGGCAGAATCGAACAAGTGCACAGAAGCGCTAAAGTCAGCACAGGGGATGGCAGACGACTGGCTGCGCTGCGTAAATGTGCTTGCTCTGGCGAACCTGGACCTGTCCGCCGATCGAAAGCGCCTCGAAGCCGCCAATCAACACATCCAGCGCCTTCAGGCTGCCCTAGATGCATCAAGTGCACGTATCCACTCCCAAGGAATCGATGCGAAATATCAATTGATGGTTCTAAGGCTCGCTCAGTTGAAGTCCGCTTATGGAGCTGCCTTCGGAACGCCCGGGGCTGATGCGGCAAAAGCAAACTTGAAGACTCTCTTAAGTCAGATGATCGTCAACCGTGAGTCAGCTGCCGCTGCAGGAAGCGCGGCCGCCGAAAAGCAGGCACAGCAACTGCGAGTTGAGCTCGGCAGGCTTCGTTGAAGTTTTTTCAGCGATTCGCCGCGTAGGCAAGTCGGAGCATCCTGACGCTTAGGATATAGTTCTCCTCCCTGGGCAGCGGTGAAGTCAATTTTTGTCCACGAAGAGTCGTCATCACAGCTGGTCGAAGATCTGCTAAAGATATGCGGCCACAGAGGACTGCCGCGAATACTGCAGCGCGGCTATAATCGCTGCATGGCGGCGCCTGCACAAAACATTGCGCACGAGGAGCAACTGCCGGCGGAAACGGCGGCCAGGCTGCGCGCGCTTGAGTTGCGGCTGGGCGAGCTTGGCAGCGTGATGGTGGCGTATTCGGGCGGCGTGGATTCGGCGTTCCTGGCGGCGACGGCGCATCGGGTGCTGGGCGATCGCATGCTTGCGGTGCTGGCCGATTCGGCCTCCCTGGCGCGGCGCGACATGGAGCAGGCGCGGGCCTTCGCCGAAGCGCAGGGGATTCCGCTGCGCGTGATCCAGACCGAAGAACTGGAGCGGCCTGAGTATCGGGCCAACGACGGCAGCCGCTGCTTCCACTGCAAAACCGAGCTGTTTACGGGCATGGAAGCGCTGGGCAAGGAGCTGGGCTTCACGCAGATTGCCTACGGCATGAATGCCGATGACCGCAAGGATTACCGGCCCGGGCAGCGCGCGGCAGAGGAGCACGAGGTGCTGGCGCCGCTGGCGGAAGCGGGCATGACCAAGGAAGACGTGCGCACGCTGGCGCGGGCGGCGGGCTACACGCTGTGGGATCGGCCTGCGGCGCCATGCCTTTCGTCGCGCGTGGAATACGGGCGCGAGGTGACGCGCGAGGTCTTGAGCCAGGTGGAACGCGCCGAGGATGCGGTGCGGGGGCTGGGCTTCCGCGAGTTCCGCGTGCGCCACCATGGGGAGCTGGCGCGGGTGGAGATTGCCCGCGCGGAGATGCCGCGGGCGCTGACCATGGAAACCATGGACGCGATTACGGCGGCGCTGCGCGAGGCGGGGTACAAATACGTGACGCTCGATGCCGCCGGTTTCCGGTCGGGGTCGCTGAATGCGCTGCTGCCTGCCGATGTGCTGCTGCGGCGCGGGGCCTGAACTGCGGCTCACCGCCGGGCGAGCTCGAACCCGTACAATCAGTCTCGATGCGAATTGGCTACCTGGAGTGCTTTTCCGGAATCAGCGGGGACATGTTTCTGGGCGCGCTGGTGGATGCGGGCGTACCGCTGGAGACGCTGCAGGACGCTGCCGCGGCCCTGAACATTGGCGCGCGGCTGGAGGCGCGCAAGGTGACGCGGGGCGGGATTGCCGGAACCAAGGTGGACGTGATTTCGGCGGAAGGCGCCGCGGCGCACACGCAGGATGCCCACGCGCACGAGCACGAGCACACGCACGATGACGGCACCACGCATTCTCATCCGCATACGCACGAGCATCTTCACTCCCAGACGGATGAGCATCTTGTCAGCCCACCCTTGCGCCAGAAAGAAAGCGCAAGGATGGGGCACGGAAGTGGTGATGATCACGAGCACGATCATTCGCACGAATCCTCGCATACGCATGCGCATCACCGGCCGCTCTCGGAGATTCTGAAGATCATCGGCGCGGCGGCTCTCGATGCCGGGGTGAAGGAGCGGGCCTCGGGCGCGTTTCAACTGCTGGGCGAGGCCGAGGCCGCCATCCATGCGATTCCGGTGGAGCAGGTGCACTTCCACGAAGTGGGCGCGGTGGACACCATTGTGGACATTGTTTGCGCGGCGGCAGGCGCGGGGGCGCTGAAAGTGGACCGCTGGATATCGACGCCGCTGAACGTGGGCAGCGGAACCGTGCAGTGCGCGCATGGCACGCTGCCGGTGCCCGCTCCGGCCACGCTGGCGCTGCTCGGCGATGCGCCGATTTATTCCGCGGGCCCGGCGATGGAGCGGGTGACGCCCACGGGCGCGGCGATTCTGCGCATGCTCAATGTGGAATACGCGGCGATGCCGGCGATGTGCACGCAGGCGGCGGGATATGGCGCCGGCGGGCGGGAAACTCCGGGTGAGCCGAACCTGGTGCGCCTCATTGTTGGCGAAGCGGAGAGCGCGGCCGAAGCAACGGAACCCATCGCGGTGCTGGAAGCAGTGATTGACGACTCCACGCCGCAATTGCTGGCCTACGCGAGCGAACTGCTGCTGGCGGCGGGCGCATGGGATGTTTACCGGACTTCCGTGGCGATGAAGAAAGGCCGCACCGGCGTGCAGTTCACGATTCTGTGCGCGCCACAGAAGCTCGGCGCGCTGCGCAAGATTCTTTTTCGCGAGACCACGACCATCGGCGCGCACTGGCGCATCGAGAGCAAAATGGCCCTGCGGCGAGAGTTCGCCGAAGTGGCTACGCCGTGGGGCGCGGTGAAGATGAAGATTGCGCGGTCCGCCGCCGGCGAGGTGCTGAACGCGTCGCCCGAGTACGAGGATTGCCGGCGCATCGCCACGGAACACGGAATCCCGCTGAAGCAGGTGATGGCAGAGGCGGCGAGAATCTACGCGGAAGCAAATCTGAAGCAAGGGTAGGCACGGAATGGATCCCCAGAAGATTGAGGCACTGCTGAGAGAGGTTCGCGAAGGCCGCACGGAGGTGGCCGATGCATTGGAGCGGTTGCGCGGCATGCCGTTCGAGGATCTGGGCTTCGCCAAGCTGGACCATCACCGGGGGCTGAGGACGGGCATGCCGGAGGTGATTTTTGCATCGGGGAAGACGCCGGCGCAGGTGGCGCAGATTTTTGCGCGCATGGCCGCGGCAGGCGGCAACGTGCTGGCCACGCGGGTAAGCGGGGAGTGCATGAAGGCAGTGCTCGCAGCCGAGCCCCGCGCCACATTTCATGAAGCCGCGCGTTGCCTCACGCTGGAGCAGACGCCGGCGCCGCCGGGCAAGGGCACGGTGGCAGTGGTTTGCGCCGGAACCAGCGACCTGCCTGTCGCGGAAGAAGCTGCGGTGACCGCGCGGCTGATGGGCAACACGGTGGAGCTGATCGCCGACGTGGGCGTGGCCGGCATCCACCGCCTGCTGGCGCAGCGGACCTCGCTGCAGTCGGCCCGGGTGCTGATTGTCTGCGCGGGCATGGAGGGCGCGCTGCCCACGGTGGTCGGGGGCCTCGTGAATGCGCCGGTGATCGCGGTGCCGACGAGCGTGGGCTACGGGGCCAGCTTTGGCGGAGTGGCCGCGCTGCTGGGGATGCTGAACACCTGCTCGCCCAACGTGTGCGTGGTGAATATCAATAACGGCTTTGGCGCGGCGGTGATTGCCACGCTGATCAATCGCGTGGAAGCGGCATCCGGTGCCTAGTCCTGCTGCGAGCGTCAACGTCCGATCGCATGCCAGAGCGCTGGCGGGAGCCGTTCTAGTAAGCGCTTTCTCGCTTGCCAGCCTGGCAACGCTCGTGCTTTTCCTGTTGGTGCACGTGAATCGCCAGATAGGCGGAAACCGCGACTTCGTGGTGTACTGGGCCACGGGCGTTCAACTCGTCAGGCACCACAATCCGTACGACCCCGTCGCTCTGCCGGCGATTGAGCACGGAGCGGGGCTGCCCGACAAATACTCGGTCGGCTATACGCGGAATCCGCCGTGGGCGCTGTTGCTCGTGTACCCGCTTGGGTTCTTGAGCCTGCGCGCCGCCACGGTTCTTGCGTCGCTGGTGCTGGTTGCCGCGCTGGTGGCATCGGTGCGCATACTGCTCGGCATTTATAGCTGCAGGGACCCCATCGTCAAGGCCATCGCCTACCTGTTTGCGCCGGGGCTGATTTGTCTCGTCTGGGGGCAAACATCGCTGCTGGTCCTGCTGGGACTGGCGCTGTTTCTGCGCTTCCACGCCACGCGCCCCTTTCTTGCCGGTGCGGCGCTGTGGCTCTGCATGCTGAAGCCGCATTTGTTTCTGCCGCTGGCCATCGTGCTTCTGGCATGGATCGCGATCGCGCGGAATTACCGTATCCTGGCTGGCGCGGTGGCTGCATTGCTTGCCTCCGCTGCGGTAACGTTTCTGCTCGATCCGCAGGCATGGACGCAATATGCGCGGATGATGCGCTATACCGGGTATGAGCGCGATCCGATCCCGGCGCTCAGCGTATTGCTGCGCACGCGGCTTGCGCCGAATTTCATGCCGCTGCAGTTTGCGCCTATGGCATTAGCGTGCGTGTGGGCCGGCGCCTACTTCTGGCGCCGCGGCCACAACTGGGATTGGCCGCGCGACGTGAATCTGCTGCTGCTTGTGTCCCTGGTTGCGGCTCCGTACGCCTATCTCAACGATCATTTAGTGGCGCTCCCCGCAATCCTGTTCGCCGCTTCCCGCAGTGTGCCGCGCTCCTACCTCGCAGCGATTGCATTTGCCTGTGTTGTCCTTGAGGTCGCGTTTCTTATTAATTGGTGGTCTCCCGCGCCGTTTTACTGGGCCACGCTGCTGGCGGCGCCGTTTTGGCTGGCGTGGTATGGAGTCGCCACCCGGCACGCTGCGTGATCGTCATCACTGTCTGCAAACACCCCCGCCGACAATTATTTTGTTGCATGGATTGCGCCTCAAGCGCCGGCGGCTAATCCAGCCGCCCGAGCCATGCAGCAGCGGCGACGGATTTCAATTACAGGACTTTCACCTCCTTTCGCGCCGCCTGTGTGTCAGCGCTGGAGCGGAGGAGATTCTTGGCCGGTTCCCGATTGCCGCTGTTGCGGCGGATTTCGCAGATCGCGTTTCTGCTGCTGTTTCTCGGCCTGCTGGGATTCACTTCGCTGCGCACATCCGCGGGCAGCAGCGCCGACATTCATCTGCGCGCGCCGGTGCGGCTCTTCTTTCTGCTCGATCCGCTGGTGGCCATTTCCAACGCGCTGGCCGGGCACGCGCTTTATCGCGGGCTGGTGTGGTCGCTGGTCATCCTGATTCCCACGATCTTTCTGGGCCGGTTTTTCTGCGGCTGGATTTGCCCCATGGGCACGCTGCAGCACTGGATGGGCAACATGCCCAGCGAATCGAAGCGGGGCAAGCAGCGGATTGAATCGAACCGGTACAAGCCGTGGCAGAGAACCAAGTACATCGTGCTTCTCGCCGGGCTCGTGGCGGCGTGCTTCGGCTCCATGATTCTGGGCGTGCTGGATCCGTTCAGCCTGCTGGTGCGGTCAATCGGGCTGGCGTTGTTGCCGGCATTCAACGTGGCCGTGCGCGCGGTGCTGGCGCCCATGGAGCATAGCCATATTGCCGTCATCCGCAGCACCGGCGGGGCGCTCCACACCGTGCTTCAGGCGCTCATTCTCGACTTCCGCCAGGCGCACTTCACCCAGAGCCTGGTCCTCGGCATTCTCTTCCTCATCATTCTCGCGGCCAGCTTGCGGGTTACGCGGCTGTGGTGCCGCGCGATTTGTCCGCTGGGGGCGCTGCTGGGCGCGTGTTCGCGCTTCTCCATTCTCGGGCTGCACAAGGAAGACTCGGCCTGCAACCGCTGCAACCGCTGCCTGCTGCACTGCCAGGGCGGCGACGATCCCTTGGGCGGCGTGCCGTGGCACAAATCGGAGTGCCACCTTTGCATGAACTGCGTGGCCGGGTGCCCGGACCACGCGCTCAGTTTCCGTTTTCTCAGGCCCGCGTTCGATCGATCGAGGGAAGTTTCCTCGCCGGACCTGACCCGTCGCAAGACGATGACCGGGCTGGCCGCGGGCATCGCCGCGGTTCCGCTGATGCGGGCCAACGTGGGCCTGGGCAAAGGGCGCCACGACCGGCTGCTGCGTCCGCCGGGCGCGCTGGAAGAAGCGGATTTCTTGTCGCGCTGCATCCGCTGCGGCGAGTGTATGAAGGTGTGCCCCAATAATGCGATTCAACCGACGCTGACAGAAGCGGGACTGGAAGGACTGTGGACGCCGACGCTGGTTCCGCGCATCGGCTACTGCGAACCGAGCTGCGTGCTGTGCTCGGAAGTGTGCCCGACCGGCGCCATCTGGCAGATTACGCCGCGCGAAAAAGGCTGGGTGGTGGGCGTGGACGCCAAGCAGAACCAGCCCATCCGCATCGGGACTGCCTTCTACGATCGCGGCCGCTGCCTGCCGTGGGCCGAGGCCACCGAGTGCATCGTGTGCGAGGAGTGGTGCCCGGTTTCGCCCAAGGCCATCTACGTGGAAGAGGCCGACGTTGTGGATTCGTCCGGCACGGTAAAGCGACTGAAGCAGCCGCGAGTGGATCCCAGCCGGTGCGTGGGCTGCGGCGCGTGCGAATACGCATGCCCATTGCAGGATCGCCCGGCCGTGTCCGTCACCAGCATCGGCGAAAGCCGCTCGCCCTCGAGCCAGATTCTGCTCAACCGGAGTTGATCCAATCAAGGAGACGTAGCGATGAAAACCCGTCCTCGGTATCGAATAATCACCTGCGCTCTTGCGGCCATTGTCGCTGCGTCCATCCTTCCCGGTTGCAAATCGGCGCCCCGCGATCCATTCCCGGCCACCGGTGCGGTTAGCGGCTGGACAAAGGCCGATGAGACCCGCGTATTCGCAGCCAAGGATCTTTGGCAATACATCGACGGCGATGCCGAGCAGTACATTGCCGCCGGCGTGATCACCACGTCAACCTCCGACTACAAGTACAGCGACCAGATTGAAGCCGTGGTGGATGTGCACACGATGAAGGATGCGGCTGGCGCGCAAAAGATCATGGAGAGCGGCCGGGGCCCGAGCGCACAGGCGGTATCGCTGGGCGACGGCGGCTTTGCTTTTGCCCAGAGCGTTGTGTTTTGCAAAGGCCACTCCCTGGTCCGCATTGTTGCGTATCAAGCTACCCCGGAAACGCAGTCGGCGTTGCTGGCGCTGGCGCGGGGTGTGGAAACCAAACTCTGACTGGATGGCGGCCGCACGCGGCCGCAGAAATGAAAGCGAGGAAGGCGATGAAAAACCGCAGAGATTTCCTGAAGGAAGCAGCGACAGGCGCCGTGCTGATGAGTTCGAGCGGCAAGTTGGGCATGGCGGCGATGCTGGGCGAGAGGGCGCAGGAAGGCAAGTCCAAGGTGGTGGTCGCTCGCGATCCTACTCTGCACGGCGCCAACCCGCAGCCCGATGAGCAGAAGGTGCTCGATCTGCTGGACCGGGCGATCGCGTCCTACACCGGACATGCGAAGCCGGTCGCAGCGTGGAAATCGCTGGTGCCGATGGACCAGGTGATCGGCCTCAAAGTGAACGGACTCGGCAGCAAAGGGATCGCGACGCATCCCGCGCTGATCATGGCCGTGGCCGAGCGCTTGCAGCAGGCGGGCGTCAAGCCCGGCAATATTCTGATCTTCGACCAGAACGCAATGTTCCTGGCAGCGTGCGGCATGACCGTCAACCGCGATCCCAGCCGCGTCCGCTGCTATCCATCCGATGCTGCCGGCTTCGACGACGCGGAGTCGACGTGGGGCGTGGCGCACATCCGCCTGACCAAAATCCTTTCGCAAGAATGCGGCATGGTGATCAACATGCCCATCCTCAAGGATCACGAGATGGCCGGCGTGACTTTCGCCCTGAAGAACATGTACGGCGTGGTGGACAAGCCGTACACGCTGCACGCGAACCATTGCAATCCGGCAGTTGCGGACCTGAACTCGATTCCCGCGATCCGCAACAAGGTGCGGCTGACGATTGGCGACGCCATCTCTTCGGTTTACGACGGCGGCCCGGGCTTCCATCCCGAGCGGCTGTGGTACCCGAACGCAATCCTCGTGGGCGAAGACCGCGTCGCCCTGGACACGATTGCCTGGCAGATGCTGGAGCAGCAGCGGGCGCAGGTGGGACTGCCGACGTTCGAAGCGGCCGGGCGGGCTCCGCTCTACATTGCGGTCGCGGCCGATGCGGCGCACGGGCTGGGGACAAATGATCCGGCGCGCATCCACGTGGTGAACATCTGAAGCGAGGCGCGGCGATGAAGACGAAGGGGGCACCGGAAGCCGGAGGAAGCGAGCAGCGGATGACGCGCCGCGACGCGATGCTGCAACTGCTGCGCGCGGGCGGCGTGGCGGCAGCGGCGGGAGGCGCAGGCTGGTGGCTGGAAGCACGCAGCCAAAAGCCACGCCCGGCGGCGCCGGAAGAAGCGCGCCGCGACCATCGCATCGAGGCCTCTGACAAACTCCCGCGCATGACCGTGGTTCAGAACGGCGAGCCGGCGGAGCTTTGCCGCCAGGCGCTCGAGAACCTGGGCGGGATGGGGCGCTTCATACGCCGGCAAGACGTGGTGGTGCTGAAGCCGAACATCGCCTGGGACCGTACGCCGGAGCAGGCGGCAAACACCAATCCCGATCTCGTCGCCGAAGTCGTGCGCCAGTGCTGGAGCGCCGGAGCCAAGCGCGTCCTTGTGACCGACGTGAGCTGCAATGAGCCGCGCCGCTGCTTCCATCGTTCCGGCATTGAGGCGGCTGCGCGCGCGGCAGGGGCGGAAGTGATTTTGCCCGACGCCGACATGTTCCGCGAGGTGGACCTGGGCGGCGTGGTGCTGAAAAGCTGGCCCGTATTCACGCCGTTTCTTGAGGCCGACAAGATCATCAACCTGCCCATCGCCAAGCACCACAACCTGGTGGGCGCCACGCTGGGAATGAAGAACTGGTATGGCATTCTCGGCGGGCAGCGCAACCGGCTGCACCAGCAGATTCACCAGAGCCTGGCCGACCTGGCCGCGTTTATGCTGCCCACGCTCACCGTCATGGATTGCTACCGCATCCTGCTGCGCAATGGGCCCACGGGCGGCAACCTGGAAGACGTCGCGCTGAAGAAGACCGTGGTCGCCTCCACCGATCCCGTCGCGCTGGATGCGTACGTGGCCAAGGCGTACTGGAATCTGGACCCGGAGCGCTTGCCCTATCTTCAGATGGCGGCCAATCGCGGCCTGGGCACGACTGAGTACGACAAACTCGATGTGAAATTCAGCCAGATCGGCTGACGCTTGCCCAGGCCTATTGCGGCTTCTGCGGCGGCTGTTGTGCTTGCGGCTTCTTGGCCGGTTGTTGTGCCGGCGGTTTCTGCGCCGGCGGTTTCGATTGCGTCCCCGGCGTCTTCGCCGCCGCCGCAGTGCTCCGCTTCCTGCGCGCAGGCGTGGCCGGTTTGCAGGGCTCGGATTTGGCCGCCGCTCTGGCCAGCTCTACATCGCGCTGTGCGTCCTTCACGCTCTGTTGCGCGGAGCGCGCCGCCGTCTCCAAATCCCCCATCTGCTTCTCCACGCCTGCCGCCTGCGCTTGCAACACGTTATCGTAGGCATTGCGCGCCTGGCTCATGCGCAGCAGGGCTTTTTGCAGCGCATCAATCTGATCCGCCGGAGCGGAAACCCGCGATCCCTCCTCGACGCGCAGCAGCACATCGTAAAGCGCGTCGAGGTGTTTGATGAGCGGAATGGCTTTGCTGAGCTGCGCTGGCGAGGCGTCCGCGGCCGTGATCAGCGGCTGGACGTTGTTGTCGAAGTCGCGCAGCAGGGTGTTCACATTTTCCTGGGCCTCGTCGCGAACCGATCCCTTTTTCCATTTGTCCACCTTCAGCGCCATCAGCGTGGATCGCGCGTTGGAGAGTGCGGGCTGGAACAGGTCGGCCGCGGTTGGCGTGGCTGCGGACTGCGCCGGCGCGGGAGCGGGCGCTTGCCCAGTCGCCGCCACCGGGGGCGCCAGCGCTGGGGCTGGAACAGCGGGTGCCTGCGCTGGGGCTGGAACAGCAGGCGCTTGCGCGCGCGAGGCCACGGTCAAGGCCGCGGTCATGGGCGCGAGTGTCAGGAACAGAATCGAATTGCGGATGTGCATGAGGTTGTTCTCTCCGCGGCAGCTGAACTGAAGCACGCCGGAAAGACCGGCTAGCCTCTAAAAAAACTAGACCCATTCTCCCTGGCGCATTACCGGCTCTGCCGTCCCGTTCGGTGTGATTCCGTCAATGTCCAGCTCCCCAGAGCCGATCATCCAGTCCACATGAATCAGGCTCTCATTGGCGCCGCGCGCGGCCAGCTCTTCCTTGGTCAGCTTGTCGCCATCCTTGAGGCACGAAGAGTAGGACTGTCCCAGCGCGATGTGCGAAGCCGCATTCTCGTCGAACAGCGTATTGAGAAACAGCAGCCCGCTGGCGGCGATAGGCGACGAGTGCGGCACCAGCGCTACTTCGCCCAGCCGCCGCGCGCCATCGTCTGTGGAGATCAGCTTCTCCAGCACCTCCTGGCCGCGGGTGGCCTTCGCCTCTACGATTCGCCCTTCGGCGAAGCGCACCTCGATGCCTTCGATCATCGTGCCCTGGTAACTCAGCGGCTTGCTGGCGCGCAGGGCGCCATCGGCGCGGTCCTTGTGCGGCGTGGTGAAGATTTCCTCGGTGGGCATGTTGGGGATGCAATAGATGCCGTTTCCGGCCGTGGTTCCGCCGCCCATCCACACATGGCCGTCGGAAAGGCCCAGCCGGAAATCCGTGCCCGGGCCACGGTAATGCAGGGCGTAGTAACGCTTGTCATTCATGGTGGCGGCGCGGCGCTGCAACCCCGCATCGTGCGCCTTCCAAGCGGCCACGGGATCGTCGCCGCTGACGCGAGTGGTGCGGAAGATGGCGTCCCACAGTTTTTTGAGGGCGGCGGCCGGCTCGTCGGCGGGGAACATGGCCTGCGCCCACGCCGGGGTAGCGCTGGCCACGATGGTCCAGTTGATGGCGTGACGCGTAATCAGCTCCAGCGCCGGACGGTACGCCCTGGAGAATGCGGCATTGGCGCGGCCCACTTTGCCGGAGTCCTGGTTCGAGAGCAGCAGCGGATTGCTGCCGGTGATGGCCAGGCGCGCCGCGCCGCCGCGAAAAGCAGCGCCCATGCCGTCGTAGAGCCAGCCCGCCGCGCGATCGAAGGATTCGTCGGGCGCATGGCGGAAGCGCATCAGCGCCGCCTCATCGTCGCTGTAGAGGGTGGTGACCAGCGAAGCGCCGGCGCGGTAAGCGTGCTCCGTAATGCGGCGCGTCAGCGGTACTGCTTCGAGCGATGCCGTCATCACCAGTTCCTGCCCGCGCTGGAGCCCGAGCCCCACTTCTACCGCAATGCGGGCGAGTTGATCCAGCTTCTGCTCAAATGAGATTTCCTGCGCAACCGTCGCCATACTTTGACCTCGGGAATAATTGGATTTAATCTTCCGGCGATTTGTTTCTGCTGCGTGCTAATTCGCGCAGCCGCAGCCAGAGCCGCAACCCATTTGCGGCGCACAGCACTCGCCCATGCCGCACGCCGGCGCCGCAGGGGCCGCCGCGCCTTTTGTAATGGCGCCCGCGCCGCCCGAGATCAGCCGCTTCCCTTCCCCGCCACATGCGGGACACGCGGCCATCTCCGGCTCCGACATCTTCTGCCGCCGCTCAAAATGTTCGCCGCAACCACGGCACTGGTACTCGTACGCGGGCATCGCCTTGCTCCTGTTCGCGCATCCTGCGCGCCGATTCCATTATAGAAGTGGCGCGGTTCGATGGCTGGGGCAAAACCGATACGAGAGCCGCGCCGGTCGAGTCGTACAATGCTGACCGGGAGCACCCAATGCCGCATTCGCGCCGCACTTTCCTGAAGACAAGCGCCGCCGCCGCGCTGGCCGGCGCGGCAAGCCGCCGCCTGATGGGTGCCGCGCCGGCCGCAATGGCTGCCGCAACGCCGGCGCTCGACCAGTTCGAATACGGCGAGGTTGCGCTGCTCGAAGGCCCGCTCGGCAGCCAGTTCGACGCCAACCACGCCGCCTACTCCGCGCTGAACCAGGACTCGCTGCTCAAGCCGTTCCGCCAGCGCGCCGGCCTGCCTGCGCCCGGCGATGACATGGGCGGCTGGTACAGTTGGGCGCCGCTGGCCGATCTGGACAAGCCCGGCAATAACGGCTTTGCGCCCGGCCACAGCTTCGGGCAGTATCTTTCCGGCCTGGCGCGCGACTACGCCTGCACCGGCGACCGCGCCACGCAGGAAAAGGTCCACCGGCTGGTCGGCGACTTTGGGCCGGCCATCAGCGAGAACTTCTGGCATGACCATCGCTTTCCCGCCTACACCTACGACAAAATCTGCATTGGACTGATCGACGCGCACTCGCTTGCCGGCGCGCCGGGTGCGTTTGCCGCGCTGGACAAGACCCTCGATTCCGTCCAGAAGCATCTGCCGCCGGGCGGCATTTCGCGCGCCGAGCAGTACGCGCGGCCGCACCGCGACGTGAGTTTCTGCTGGGACGAGCCCTACACGCTGGCGGAAAACGCCTTCCTTGCGTGGCAGCGCGGCGCCGGCCCACGCTATCGCGACCTGGCCATTCATTTTCTGCCGGACTCCTGGTACTTCGATCCGCTTGCCCGCGGGGAGAATGTGCTGCCGGGCAAGCACGCCTACAGCCACGTGAATTGCATGAGCAGCGCCGCGCAAGCCTACATCAATCTGGGCGACCAAAAATATCTGCGCGCGGCGCGCAACTGCTTTGAGTTTCTGCGCACCACGCAGAGTTTCGCCACCGGCGGCTGGGGGCCGGATGAGGACTTCCGCGCCCCGGGCAGCGGCGAGATTGGCGAGAGCCTGACGAAAACCCACTCCAGCTTCGAGACGCCCTGCGGCTCCTACGCGCATTTCAAGATCACGCGCTATCTCATCCGCCTCACCCGCGACAGCCGTTACGGCGACAGCATGGAGCGGGTGCTGTATAACTGCATCCTCGGCGCGCTGCCGCTGAAAGCGGACGGCCACGGGTTCTACTACTCCGATTACAACCGCGACGGTTCCAAGTTCTACCACCCCTACAAGTGGCATTGCTGCACCGGCACGTTTTCGCAGATTACGGCGGACTACGGCATCAGCGCGTATTTTCACGACGGCACGGGGATCTACGTGAACCTGTTTGTGCCCAGCCGGGTGCGCTGGGCGCGCGGTTCCGAGCGCATCACGCTGACGCAGCGCACTGGGTACCCGCACCGGCCGTCCACGGAAATTGAAGTTACGACGGAGAAACCGGCGCAGTTCCCAGTCTGGGTGCGGATTCCGGGGTGGGCCGGACCTGGCACCACCATCTCGGTAAACGGCAAGCGCATTGGGAACGGCATCGAACCGGGCCGTTTCGCAACCTTGGAGCGCGAGTGGCACAACGGAGACCGCATCGAGGTCGAATTCGACATGCCGACGGTGCTCGAAGCCGTCGATCCTGAGCACCCGAAGCTGGTTGCGCCGGTGCATGGGCCGTTGGCGCTTTTCAGCCCCGGGGCTGTTCCCGCGGGCCTGCGCCGCGAGGATCTGCTGCGGATGGAACAGGTTTCCGCCGGCTCAACCGATTGGCAGGCGAAGACCCCTGCGGGCACGCTGAGCTTGCGCCCGTTCACGGCCATCGGCGGCGAACACTACCGGCTGTATCTGGATGTCGAAGGCTGAATTAAGGTACCGAAATGGCGACGTCCGAAGGCGGCGGTACGCGTTTAATTTTCCAGATTGGCGCATCCGAGTGCGTCAACCGCAGGTAATGAATCACCGCCGGCTTGGTTGCTCCCGCGGGATAAGTGGCGATGGAGATTACCTGGCCGGAGCGGATCACCAGCGGTGCAAGGCCGGCCGGAAGAGCCACCGGCACCACGCTCCTGTCGCGACTCCACCAGTACGACGGGAGATCGGTAAGCCGGCTGAAGGTGCACTCGATCTGGTCCGTTCCCCGCACCGGTTGCGCCACCAGGTTGTAGCCAAAGGTCACGCCCAGGCGGTTGTACTGGATATAAAAGCGGAACACCTGAGGCCTTGCCCAATCCACGTTCGACTGGAGGTCCCAACCGCGAATTTCTTTCATTTCCAGTGCCGAGCGCGATTCGGAGAGATCGATCGTGAGCCCGTTTGCTCGGATGCTGCCGTGCGACCAACCCTCCACGTGGGCCGTGGCGGGAATCTCATTGGTGATAGAAAACGCTGAATTGGCGTAGCTCTGGCTGAAAGCGCAAAGTGGAAGCGCGGCCAGCGTGACCTCCAATGCAAGCATTTTCATGGGTATCCCACATATTACCCATATTTCTCGGCGCGTCAACTTCATTTGCTCGCTGACAATCGAAACCAATGGGGGCACGGAGGTAACGCGGCGGCCGCCGATCACGGATACAATCAACCCGAATGGAAACCGGCCAGTTTGCCGCATTGACCAGCGCTTTCCGCGACCAGCTCCTCGCCTGCCTGGAGGAGTGCGCGCGCGGACGCCGCGGACTGTTCACTGAGGCCGTGGACCTTGGCAGGGACGAGCCTGCGTGGCCGGAGGCGTCGCAGCTACGGGAGCTGGGCGCCGCGCTTCAGCCCCTTTTGGCCCAGGCCGAAGAGCCGGCGCCCCTGGTGGACGAGTTCCTGGACCTCTGCTCCATCCATGGGGAGTCCGACCCCGGCGAGCCGCGGCTGGCACGGGAGTTTCTGCGGCGGATCGAGCGGGGCGAGGTGGGGACGGAGACGCAAAAACCGCCGGCATGGTGAAGTGGCGGCTTAAGTATTCAGCCGATTCCGAGCATGCTTTCGCCAAATATTCGTATATGCAGATTTCTATACACGGATCAAACATCCTCCGATCGTCCCGGACGGGTGGAACAAAAGAGGGCCGATCGTCCCAGACGGGTGGAACAATCGGCCCTCTTTCGTCCCGCGTGTTTTGTGATCTATCTCACGTTTTGATGCTTAGAATCGGATGCCGAAGTTGATGGGCAACAGGCGTGTGCCCTTGCCGATGGTGGTGTTACCGAGCCCGTTGGGCGACTGGTTGATCACCGCAGGTGTGAATACATCGACGTACCGGACCTCGGCAAAGACTTCCATGCGTCCGTCGCCGTACATTCCGGTGAACTTGTGGCGGAATCCGCCGCCGACATTGTAGCCAGCCTGGTTGGAGGAGAAGTGGCCTACAGTCTGGTTGGAGTACCCAGTGCCGCAGTAAAAGTAGTAGCAATACTGCTGGGCCACGGCATTTTGGAAGCTCGTCACCTTGCGGTAAAACCCTGCGCCGCCAGTGACATAGACGCCGTTGGCGGCCTTGGGAAGGATGTCGTAGACGGGATCGAGGCTCAAGGACCAGAGATGAACGTTACCGGTTTGCGAGCCCGCCTCCGTGACGATGGCGCTGGGCAGACCGTCGTGGATGAACTGGTACTCGATCAGGGCTGAGAAGGCACGGGAGAAGCGCATCCCACCGCCAACAGCGATATCCCAGCCGGAATTGACGTAATTGGAAGTGTCGCCGCTGGATATGTCGTATCCGCCTCCGCCCTCGAAGGCGAGCTTGCTGGACCAACCGCCGTTTCCACCGCCGCCCTTGTTGTCATATTGACCGGCTGCGCCCGCGGCGGCCGGTTCCGGCGCTGGCGGCAGCGCGTCCGTTCCGTCTCCGTTCGCAAACGCCCATTCAGTGGAGCTGGACTCCGATGCAGACACCGAAGGCGCTTGCCGGGAACTGGTGGAAGAAGCGAGCTGGGCGCTTGCAGTGCCAATAGCCAGCAGCGCCGCAGTTCCGAAACAAGAAAAACGCCACACCGGTGACAACCAACGTGCAGATGACATTTTCTGGACCTCGTCTGGTTGAAGTTGTACCTGAAGCTGAGGAACCTTGAAATTTGGGGCTCCCAACGCCTCCCGCTGCCGGATTTGCCGGGGAGGGAAGTCTTACGCACCGTTACCGCTAACTCCATTAGACACAATTCCCCTCGGAGGGTTGCGCGGGAACGGCGAACAACTCCATGGTAAAGCACGAGGTGGAATGGAAGCCGAAGGACAGGGTTGAAGCTGGCGCCGGCGCAGGCGGCCTTTCGGGAAACGGAGCCTGTGGTGTGACTCCGGTCACTTCCATCGGTCACTTGCAGCGGCGAAACTAGTAGCCGTAAAGTGAGCAGAGACACAATAAGCCATCTGCTGATTTGGGTTCGGCCTCAGCTTCCCGGCCGAAGGGAGATCGCATTATGAGCAAACTGGAAGTTCGCGCCGCCGGCGCTGGAGTCATCTTTGCGGTCTGCCTGATCGCGTTCCTGGTGATGACCACCCTGGCCGGATCAGCGGCGGGGCTGCGATAAGGTTCTGCGGCCGGCCCGCCGCTACCGAATTACCGCTGGAATTCGGATCGACCGGTTTGCCCCCGGCTATCGCCAACACGATACAGAATTGAGCCGCATGGTCTTTTTCGCGGGTGCCACTCAGCGCCTGAGACCGTCTATTTCCCTGAGACTGCACCGACTTGTGCGGTAGTGGTCTTGTGCTTTGGGTTCGCGGCGGGCGGTCAGGAGCGGACAATTGAGAGGCATGGCATCGCAATTTGCTCGCTGGATGGATGGTGCTCGCGGCGATCTGCGGCAGGTTTGCCGGCAGTTGGGCAAGGCGCCGGGTTTTGCCGCGGTGGTCATCCTGATGATGGCCGCGGGAATCGGCGTGAGCACGGCGATTTTCAGCATTGTGCGCAGCGTGCTGCTGCGGCCGCTGCCGTACCGGGATCCGAACGCGCTGGTTCAGGTGATCAGCATGTCGCGGAGATCCGGTGATTCTTACGGGTACGGATGGGCTCCGCTGCGTGACGCATACGACTGGAAGACGATGGTGCCTGCGTTTCGCGACGTGGCCGTGTATGGCTACGCGTTGCTGAACCTGAAGAGCGGCGACCAGGCAGAGACTCTTTACGGATCCGCTGTGACTGCGAATCTGCTGCCAATGCTGGGCGTTCGTCCGCAGCTTGGGCACTGGTTTGCCGACGACGCCGACCGGCCGGGCGCTGCGCATGCGGTGATTCTGAGCGATGACCTATGGCGGCGAGAGTTCAACGCCGACCCGCGGATCGTGGGCAAGACCATCCAGATGGACGATGAGGGCTACCAGGTTGTGGGCGTGATGCCGAAGGGATTCAACTTTCCCTTGCGGCTGGCGACGACGGCTCTGCTCCCGACAGACCAGATGCAGTACTGGGTTCCCCGCACGGTGGACCTGGCCAAGTCGCCGCACGGACTGGCGAATACCGGGGTGATTGCGCGTCTCAATGATGGCGTTGCGCAGGTCCGGGCACAGGAGCAGCTACAGGCCGCTTGCCGGAGGCTGGAAGAGCAGTATCCGGCGACCAACCGGGATCTGACCGCGTTCCTGCGCTCGCTGCGGCAACAAACGGTGCTCCCAGTGAGCGCGCCGCTGCTGGCGCTATTTGCGGCGGCGGCGCTGGTGGCGCTTCTGACGTGCGCGAATATCGCCAGCCTGCTGCTGGCGCGGGGCGAGGCGCGAACCGGCGAGCTGGCAGTGCGCATGGCGCTGGGCGGGGGATACTGGCAGGTGGCGCGGCTGCCGCTGCTACAAGGGATGGTGGTTTGCGCCGCCGGATGCGCGCTGGGAGTGCCACTGGCATGGGCTGTGCTGAGGCTGCTGCTGCGGTTGTCGCCGGTTGACGTGCCGCGGCTGGCCGGTTCCAGCATCGATTGGAGTGCCTATTATTTGCGGCGGGTTTGGCGGTCTTAAGCAGTACTTTTGTGGGCGGATTCAATGCCCTGCAGGTGCTGCGGCGCTCTCCGCACGAGGTGCTTGCAGGATCATCGCGAGGCTACGTTGGGCAGCCGCGCACTCGGTTGCGCAGTTCGCTGGCGGTGATCCAGATCGCACTGGCGGTGGTGCTGGTAAGCGGCGCAGGGCTGATGCTGCGCACGTTCCACAACCTCCTCTCAACGAATACGGGATACCAAGCCAGTCACGATTACTACGGCGTAACGGTGCTGCGGCCTTCCCGGTATCCGAAGTTCGAACAGCAGGAATTGTTCTTCCGGAGGTTGCTGAATGAACTGCGAGCCACGCCGGGAGTGGAGGCTGCGGCCGTTTCCACCGGACTGCCGTTCATCGGCCAGTATTACAGCGTAAACATCGAGGCCAGGGAGTCGGCCAACGGCAACCGTGGGGCGCAACTGGTGAGTGATACCGACTCGGTGTCTCCAGAGTATCTGGAGATGATGGGCGTGAAGCTCATCGCGGGTCGATTGATTCGCGAAACTGATACGGCCGATACGCCGAAGGTGGCCGTAGTGGACCAGACGCTGGCCAACGCGCTGTGGCCGGGCCAGAACGCGATCGGGCATTTCTTCAATGTGGACGATCCCGCCAAACCAGTCTGGCGACAGGTGGTGGGCGTGATCGCGCCCACACGGAACCGCTCGCTCGATGCCGCGCCGCGCCCGTCAAGCTTTGTGCCGCTGGCGCAGACGACCGGTTATGTGAATTTCGTCGTGATCCAGTCGCAGGCGTCGACGGCGCAGGTGGCGCAGGTGCTGAGGAGCGCGGTGGCGAGCGTGGACACCGGCCAGGGCGTGTTCTTCGTGCAGTCGTTTTCCGACCTGGTTGGGGATACGGTTGCGGTTCGGCGATTCCTGTTTATTGTGTTGGCATTTTTTAGCGCGGCGGCGCTGCTGCTGGCGGCGCTGGGCATTTACGGATTGATTTCGTTTATTGCCGCCAGCCGCACGCGGGAGGTGGGTATCCGCATGGCGCTGGGCGCGACGCGAGGAGACATCGGCAGGCTGGTGGTGGCGCAGGGCATTCGCCTGACGGTTGTGGGTGCGGGCGCCGGCGTGTTGGCATTCGCGCTGCTCGGCCGGCTGTTATCCGGCATGCTGTTTGGAGTACCGAGTTTCGATGTGGCGACGGTTGCGTTCGCGGTGGCAACGCTGGGGTCGGCGGCGGCGATTGCGGCCATGATTCCGGCCTGGCGCAGCACGCGGGTGCAGCCGATAGCGGCCCTGAGAACGGAGTAATGCGCGGCGGTTATTCGCAGCGAATGGCGGACAAAGGCTCAATGCGGGCGGCGCGCAGCGCGGGCAACAGGGACGCGACGCAGGCGGTGAGGGCGAGCGCAGCTATGGACGCGGCAATGACCCAGGGATCGTGCGCGGTGGTTTGAAACAGGAAGCTCGCGAGCGCGCGGGTTGCAATCAAAGCTGCGGCGAGGCCGACAACGGTGCCGCCCATGACCACCCAGAAATTCTGGCGGAAGACCATGGCGGCCACGTGGGAACGGTGCGCGCCAAGGGCCATGCGGATGCCGATCTCCGCGGTGCGGCGGGAGGTGGCGTAGGCGAGGGTTCCGTAGAGGCCGATGGCGGTGACGACTAGGGCGCAGACGGCGAAGAAGACGGCGAGCATGGTCATCATGCGCTCAGCGCCGAGGGAGTCGTCGATGACAGTGAGCATGGACGTGACTTTGGGGGCGGGAACGCCGGGCGCCATCTGCGCGGTGATTTGGCGGACGGCTGAGGCCAGAGGAGCCGAAGCCGCGGTGGTCCGCACCTCAGCGATATAGGACTGCGCTTGTGGTCCGGTTTGCTGCGAGATGGCGAAATAGGCAGTGGCGGGCGCGGTTTTGCGCAGATCGTCGTACTTGGCGTCGCCGACGATACCGACGACCTCATACACGTTGATCCCTTTGCCTTCGTCATGGCGGACGGAGCGGCCAAGAGCGTTGCCGTCAGGGAAGAGTTGGCGAGCAGCCGATTGATTGAGGATCACCTTGAAGCCGGAGGCTGGTTGTCCAGCGACTCGATTGGCTGGCGGCGCATCGTTCCAGGTGAATTCACGGCCGGCAAGCAGGGGAATACGCATGGTGCCGAAGTAGGCAGGGGCAACAGCGTTCACCCAGAGGTCGTGGTCTGTACCGCGCGTGTCGGCGAAGTCCTCGTCCCAAACGCTGCCGTTGAAGAGAGGCACGCGCTGAAAACTGACGCTGGTGACGCCGGGCAGGCGGCGGATGCGGTCCCCTATCTCGCGGTAGAAGTCGTGGACGGCATCCCCTTGCAGTCCTGCTTTGTCCATGCTGAACTCGATGTTGACGATACCGCGAGGATCGAAGCCGGAGCCGGAATTGTAGAGCCGAAGAAGGCTGGTGGCGACCAGGCCCGCGCCGACGACAAGGATGAGAGCGAGTCCGATCTCCGCTCCGAGCAGGATGCGAGGGAAGATGGCGCGGCGCTCGTGGGTCAGAGTCGAGTGCTGGCCGTCTTTCATGCGGTCGATGAGATCGCACGAGGTTGCCTTGATGGCGGGAACCAGGGCGAAGAGAAGCGTGGCGAGTACGGCGGCCGCCGCGGCAAAGGCGAAGACGCGCCAGTCGAGCGACGTATCGAGATACGCCCCTTGTTGGCGGCCGAGAAGAACGGCAACGAGAACCTGGCTCACAGCGGGCGCGACGGCGAGACCGGCGGCCGTTCCGGCGATTCCGAGCAGCAGTCCCTCAACAAGCAATTGCTGGATGAGGCGGCGGCGTGAAGCGCCGAGGGCCATGCGGGTGGCGAGTTCGCGCTGGCGGGCCGTGCCGCGAGCCATGAGCAGGCTGGCGAGATTGAGGCAGGCCAGCAGCAGAACGCCGCCGCACATGGCAAAGACGGCGATGAGAGGCTTGCGGAATTGGAGACGGACATAAGTGGCCCCGGTTGAGGCCGGCTCGGCGAAGAAGACGAAAGGGTGTTCCTGCATTCGCTTGATCCAGCCGGCATCGGGAACAGTTTCATGAAGGATGGCGCTGGAGGCGGCCGAGAGTTGAGAGTTGGCATGGTCCAGGGTCGCGCCAGGCGCCAGCCGGCCCGCGACGCCGAGCCACCAGGCACGGTGGGCGTACTTGGTCAGGCTCTGCGCGCCCCTCAGGACCTGTTCATCCGCAAGCGGCACAAAGAGCTGCGGGCGCTCAATCGGATCGACGCCAAAGAAGCTGCGGGGCATGACGCCGACGATGGTGAAGGCTACGTTCTCAATGACGATGCGGCGGCCAAGAATCTCGGGATCGCGATGATACCGATTCGTCCAAAGGGTCTCGCCGATGACAGTGGCGAAGCCGGCAGGATCTCCGCCCTTGCGATCGTCCTGAGTGTTGAGGGTGCGGCCGAGGAGCGGAGGCGTCTCGAGCGCGTCGAAAAACGAGCCGCTGACGAATTGGCCATAGATGATTTCAGACGAGGACCCGCTCTTGACTTGGAACCGCGAACGGTTGAACGCGAAGATGGAACTGAAGGCGCCGTGGCGGCGCTCGAGCCCCCGGAATATCGATTCGGGAAACGAGTATTGGGGCTGCGGACCCCCGCGATTCACGCTGAAGACCACAAGCCTGTCGCTCTGGGGAACTGGCAGCGGGCGCAGGAGCAGGCCGTTGATCATGGAGAAGACGGTGGTGTTGGCGCCGACGCCGAGGGCGAGCGTGAGGATGGCGGTCAGCGTAAAGCCGGGGGATTTCCAGAGTTGGAAGACGCCGTAGCGCAGGTCGCGGCGGATTTGCTCGATGAGGGGCAGGCCGCGCTGGGCGCGGTAGGCTTCGCGGGCCTGGGTCATGCCACCAAATTCGCGCAGGGCAAGACGGCGGGCTTCGGCCTCAGGCATGCCGCGGCGGATGCGGTCTTCGATGGCCATGTCGACGTGCGTGCAAAGTTCCTCATCGAGGGATGCGTCGAGGCGGCGCGCGCCGAAGATGGCGGCGATGCGGCTGAGGAAGGTGCGGACCTTGTCCATGAGCGACTCCTATTTCGATTCGGCGAGAAACAGCGCCATGGTGGCGGCGACGCGCTCCCAGTTGCGGGTTTCCTCGGCCATGCGGCTTTTCCCGGTGCGGGTAAGCGAGTAAAAACGGGCGCGGCGGTTCGATTCCGAGGTGCCCCATTCGGCTTTGATCCAGCCGCGCTGCTCGAGGCGCAGGAGGGCGGGATAGATGGTGCCCTGGTTGAGGATGAGGGTATTTCCGCTCACCTGCTCAATGCGCCGCGCGATGCCGTAGCCATGCAGCGGGCCCATGGATTCAAGGGTCTTCAGCACCATCAGATCGAGTGTGCCCTGGAGAATGTCCGGCTTGCTTTCGCCCATGGATTTGCTCCTGTTGAATTTCTACATATCAATAGTCAGATTGTCAACAGGAAATCCACGAGGGGACGTGGTGGGATCGGCGGCTCTGGTGACACTTTACGAGAAAGTGGTGCTATACTAATGATGTGTCACTTGGAGATGTGGGTGACACATCGGAGCTGTGCAACTGCGAGCGTATCCGGGAGGCGCCACCGTGCCATGGCGGTCATTGGAGGACGCAGCAAATGGAATTAGAGGCTAAGACGTTAGTCGGCGAAAAAGGACGGCTGGTCATACCGGCGGCGATACGCGAGGCACTTGGAATCGAAGTGGGCACGCCCGTGGTGCTGCGTGTGGAGGATAACGAGTTGCGCATATCGACGATGCGGGAGCGTCTTCGGCGAGCTCAGGAGTGGATTCGGCAGATTGTTCCACCGGGAGTATCGCTTGCCGACGAGTTAAGCGCGGAACGGCGTGAGGCGGCCAAGCATGAATGAGCCACAGCTAATTGTGATTGGAGGATGAGATAAATGGAACTACAGACTCGGACCTTGATTGGGGAAAAAGGACGACTGGTTATCCCGACAGCGATTCGCGAGGCACTGGGACTGAACGTCGGCGATGCGGTGGACCTGCGCGTGGAGGACGATGAACTGCGCATTTCAAGCATTCGAAGCCGCATTCGTCGTGCCCAGCAGAACGTTCGGCACCTCGCTCCGCCGGGAACTCTGGTTTCCGATGAGCTAAGCGCGGAACGGCGGGAGGCAGCGAAACATGAATGAGGCGGTGTTCGACGCTTCCGCCATGCTCGCGCTTTTGTTTGAGGAGCGGGGAGCAGAAAACCTGACCGATGAGATTTTGGGAAGAGCGGTTGCAAGTACGGTCAATCTGGCAGAGGTACAGTGCAAACTCGTCAAAATGGGCCACGAGCCCGATAAGGCCTGGAGGGATGCTCTTCTTACCGTGGTTGCAGCCGAACCGTACACCGTCGAGCATGCAAAGACCGCGGGAACATTGATTGCGGAGACTCAGAAGCACGGTCTTTCGCTGGGTGATCGCTCCTGCCTGGCGCTGGCGATTGCGCTGAAGGCTCCGGTTTACACCACCGAGCAGGCGTGGAAGAACCTGAAGGTGGGCGTGCCGATTCACGTGATCCGGTGAGCGGCGCCGCTTGCGTGCGTGGCCGCGTTTTCGGGACGGAGGATTCACAGCCCATTCAAAGCTTCGGCGGAATGAGTTCTTGCGCTATGCGCGAAAGGCCGGAGCTATGCGCTCCGGCCTTCAGCGTTTTCTCCCGATCACTGATCACTGACCACTGACCACTGATCGCTGTCTTTATCCCTGGATGTCGAACTGCTCCGGATGCAGCGTTGCATCGCTCTTGACCAGAATGTTCTTGCCCGTCAGCTCCTCGAAGTCGGTGAGCCAGCGCGCGTTGTTGCCCTTGAGCACCTTCACGGTTTCAGGGTGCACGCGCAGCAGCACATCGGTGCCTTCAAAGTGCCGCCGCATCTTGCGCAGCTCCACCCAGATCTCGTTGCACACGGTTGCCGGACTCTTTACCATGCCGGTTGCCTGGCAGGTATAGCAGGGCACGCTCAGAGTGCGTTCGAGCGACTGCTTCACCCGCTTGCGGGTGATGGCGACGAGGCCGAAATCGTTAAACTGCAGCACCTTGGTTGGAGCGCGATCGTGCTTCAGCGCATCTTCAAGCGCGGCCATCACCCGGAAGCGGTTCTTGCGCTCGTCCATGTCGATGAAGTCGATGATGATGATGCCGCCCAGATCGCGCAGGCGAATCTGGCGCACGATCTCGGGGATCGCGTCCAGGTTGGTCTTGACGATCGTGTCTTCAAGCCGCGCGGTTTTGCCCACGTACTTGCCGGTGTTGATGTCGATGGCCACCAGCGCTTCCGTCTGGTTGATGACGATGGAGCCGCCTGACTTGAGCCACACCTTGGAGCGCAGCGCCTTGGAGATTTCGTCCTGAATGCCGAAGTGCTCAAAGAGCGGCGTCTCCTTGGTGTAGAGCTTGACGCGGCGCATCATGGTGGGCGCAAATCGGTTGAGGAAACGCACGATGCGCTCGTAGTCGTCCTGCGAGTCCACCCAGATGGACGAGAAGTCCGCGCTGACCTGGTCGCGCAGGATGCGCTCCACCAGCGAGAGATCGTGGTAGATGAGCGCCGGCGCTTTCGATTTCTCCGAGCGGTCGCGAATCTCCTCCCACAGGTGAATGAGGAAGCGCAGGTCGGCGCGGAGTTCTTCCTCCGATGCGCCCTCAGCCGCGGTGCGGACGATGAAGCCGCCGGAGGCGTCGCCGCGCTCGTTGGTGAGGATGCGCTTGAGCCGCTGGCGCTCCTCGTCGGAGGCGATCTTGCGGCTGACGCCCACATGGGTCACGGTAGGCATGAACACCAGGAAGCGGCCGGGCAGCGCGATGTGGCTGGTGATGCGCGCGCCCTTCTTGGCGATGGGCTCCTTGGCGATTTGCACCAGGACTTCCTGGCCGGGCTTGAGCAGATCGCTGATGGTGGGCAGATCGGTGGTCTGCATGGAGCGGCGCGTGGGACCGCGCCGGCTGCCGGGACGGCCGCGGTCGCCACGGTCGGTTCGTTCAGGGCGACGGCCGCGTCCACCGCGGTCGCGGCGTTCGCGTCCCGGAACCGGCGCCGTTCCCGCAACTGCCGGCTCTTCGCCTTCTTCGTCTTCGTCCTCTTCGTCCACGTCAACGTCGCCGCCCTTGTCGTCGAAGTTGAGCTGGATTTTGTGATCGAGGTGCGCTTCCTGCAGCATCTCGCCGAGCTCGCCGGAGCGAATCTGCGAGCGCAGCTTTTCCTCTTCTTCGAGATCATCGAAGTCTTGATCGCCGTGGCGGGGGTGATGATGGCGCGGCAGATCGGACTCCTCGCCCTCGATCAACTCCTCTTCCACCACGCCGGCGCCCGGCGAAAAGGACGAAGCCGATCTGGCCCCGCCGCCCGCGGCAGAGGGCCCAGGCGTCTTCACCGGCGCGGGATGCTCCGGCGCTTCATCTTTCCTCTTTTTGCCCCCGATGCCGAACAGGCGGAACTCGCTCGGCGGCAGCGGGTCCAGGTTGTGGGACGCGGAACGGTCGCCCTCCGGCTCGGCGCCGCTCGAGCCGGGATGAGATCCGGTCTCCTGTTCCGGACGGTCGGGATCGCCCTTCTGCGCGGTGATCCAGTCGGCGACCACCTCCGTGGAAGGCTCGGGGATGGGGGCGTGGCCGATGTTGTTTTCACCCGCGGGTTCGCCCTGCCGCTGGCCCGTGTACTCTTCCTGCCGGTAATTGTCGTTCGCGGATTCTCCGCCACGGGACTCGGTGAAGAATGGATCGTTGAAAGGGTCGGAGTCGACAGCCGCCGTGGGACCGTCAAGACTGGGAAGGTCTTCCTCCTCCATTTCGTCCATCTCTTCGTCGACCAGCGCTTCGCCCAGAAGCGGAGTCTGTTCCGGATTCAGGTAAGTTGATTCGATGGTTTCTTCAGCCGACTGCTCTTCTGCGTCGGCGAAATGAGCCTCCGTCTCGGGCTCGACCTGCGCTGGCCCGGGGGTGCGGCGATGGCGCGCCAGGGATTCCCCCGGCAGCAGGCCGGAGCCATCCCACGCCAGCGGAGCTACAACCAGCGAGGAAGGCTTGGAAGGCGGGAGACGGCGCGCGGAGGAAGGCGGAGCTGCGGCGCCGGCGGCCGGCGGAGCGGGCTCGCCGCCGTACTTCGAAAGCGACTCGCCCGGCATAACGAAGGGCTTGGATTCGCGCTCGGAACTGCTCCCACGTTCGGGCCTGCTCCCCGATTCGGAGCTGCTCCCCCGTTCGGGACGGCTTCCGCGTTCGGGCCGGCTTCCGCGTTCCTGGCGGCCCTCCCGCGCACGGCGGTCGTCGCGGGGGTCCCGCGAATAGTGGCCCGGTTGTTCCTGCTCCGCAGCCGGCGGTTGCGCAAACGCATGCGGCTCGGCATGGGGGCGCGCTTCCTCGGCGGGTTCCATGTAGGTTTCCGCCGCGGCATCGGAATCAACCGGGTCGGAAACGGGCATGGCCGCGGATTGGCCGCGCCCGCCGCGACGGCGGCGGCGTCCGCGCCAGCGCCGGGATTCGCCGCTGGCCTCGCCTTCGTCCTGTTGCGAAGCGGTTGAGGCCGGCTCTTCCGATGCGGCGTGGACCGGCTCTATTTCGGGAGCCGCTTCAGGGGTGATATCCAGGGCTGGACGGCGATCGCGGCGACCGTCCCGCCCGTTCCGCTCGCGTTGCTCCCCGCTGCTTTCACGTGGTTCACGCTCGCGGCGGCTTTCGCGCGCCACCTGCGGCACCGGCGCGCTGGTTGCGGCACGCTCCAGTTCGTCGCTCTCTTCCTGGTCTTCCATCTCCATGAAGTCGGTGACATAAAGGAACGCATCGCGCTCCAGGCCCAGGTCCACAAAAGCGGACTGCATGCCCGGCAGAACCCGCGTCACCCGGCCCTTGTAGATGGATCCGGCGAGGGTGTACTCGTTTTCGCGTTCGTAGTAGATTTCAGCGAGCTGGTCGTCTTCCAGGATCGCTAGCCGCGTCTCATGCGGTGTGGAGGATATGCAAATTTCTTTGGCCATCGTACCTTTCCGCCCGGCGAATTCTGGCCGGGGCCTGCGGCAAGGACGGATGGAGCGAAACACGCGAGGAAGGGATGGGAATGGCAGGATGACCGGGAGACGCTGGTAAGCCGGAAGCCGCGAAACGGAAAGGCGGCGAACCAGGAAGTTCGACCTCTGCAGCCGGCCGAACAGACAGTCCAAGTGGTTGATCCTCTAGCAGAAAGTTTGTGGCCATCCAGAACCAGATCGACCAGACGGTCGAAAGGTACGTGGCCGTTTTGCCGCCGCCATGAGCATTCCGCGCCACAAGAGCGGGGTTCACACTGCCCCATGCTTCCGCGCGATCCGTGCCGTTCCATGGCTGCCTGCAGTGCCGGCGCGTCTCGCCCGTGCGGCACTTCCGCGCCCAGGATGAGAACCGGCTTGCCCGTTTCTGCGTGCTCATGAACCCAATCCCGCCGCGCCTTTTTCGGGTTCCGTCACGAACCTGGCCGGCGAATTGACTTGTTAAATCTCTTTCCCGCGGCTTTGCCATTTGGCAGCGCTCGCGGATCTAAACCCTTTGAATCGAACTCAGTTTACGAACCGGCGCATGCGCACGTTCATCGCCACGCCCAGCGCCAGGAAGGTAAACAACACCGAAGACCCGCCGTAACTCATTAGTGGCAAAGGGATTCCGGTGACCGGCATAAAGCCTATGACCATGCCCACGTTGACCAGAATCTGAAAGGTCAACACAGCCACGATGCCCATGATAATCAGGGAACCGGCAAGGTCGGCGGCTGTTTGTGCGTTTTGAATCAAACGCATCAATAGAAGGAAGTATAGCAGGAGGACAAAAATCGCGCCCACAAAGCCATGTTCCTCGCTGAAGGCGGCAAAAATGAAGTCGGCGTGGGGGATGGGAATGAACGCGCCTTGTGTCTGCGACCCCTTTTCGGCCCCCTGGCCCCATATGCCACCCGCGCCCACCGCAATCTTGGCCTGGAGAATCTGGTAGCCGGAGCCGCGGGGGTCGTTGGAAGGATTGATGAAGCTGGTAAGCCGCGCCTTTTGATACGGTTTCAGCAGTTTGCCGCTCGACCAGCCCCCCGCCACCAGAACCAACCCAGCCGCAATCAGAGCCAGCGATTGCCTCCAGTTGATCCCCCCCAGGAACAGCCCAATGACCAGCACCGGCAAATACATTAGGGAGGTGCCCATGTCCGGCTGCTTTAGAATCAGCAGCATAGGAAGACCAACCATTGCAAACGCCTTAAAAATCTCCTTCCAGGTTAGGGAGCGGCCGCCGAGGTTGGCGAAGTAGCGAGCGACCAGGAGGATGATGACCAGCTTCATCCATTCCGAGGGCTGAAACTGCATGGGCCCCAGCTTGATCCAGCGGCGAGCGCCGAGGGCCTTGTGGCCGATGCCGGGCACCAGCACGGCCATCAGGGTAAGCAGGAAGAATCCGTAAAGCCAGGGGGAAAGATCGATGAGCTTGTGGTAGTCGATTTTGGAGAACAGAAACATGGCCGCTATGCCGCTGCCGATGTAAAAGAGCTGCTTTTCGTGGAAGTGGCCGTCGGCGTACTTGGTGTGGAGGGTGGCGGAATAAATCTCCAGGACGGAAACGGCGCAAAGCAGGAGCACCACCAGCAGGAGGCCCCAGTCGAAGTCGCGAAAGCTCATGAAACGGCGCATCAGTGGAGATCCTTGCGCCAGCGGACGGGGAGCGTGGGGAGCAGCGAGGCAAAGCGGGCGGATTGCATGGGGAGGGCGCTGGCGGGCTGGGTGGGGGTGACGAAGAAGTGCCCGGTGTGCAGCACATCAGCCTGTTCGGCGGTCTTGCTGCCCGCGCCCGGGGCCGGGGTGGTCCATATTGTCCCCACCTCGACGGGCTTGTTGGGCTGGCTGGCCCGCTGCAGGTTGTGATCCTGGCGGCGCATCTTGTTCACGTAGGTGATGACAAGGGCCTGGGCAATGTGGGCGGAATTCGAGCCCCAGTCGCCGTGTTCCTGGAGCACCACCACGGCAAACTCGGGATTGCGCCGGGGCACCATGCCCACGAACCAGGAGTTGGGAGTGCGCTCGCCGCCCACGGTGTGGGTATCGCCGCCGCCAACCACCTGAGCGGTGCCGGTTTTGCCGGCAAAGTCCACGCCCTGAATGTGCGCGCCTTCCGCGGTGTGGTAAAGGCCGGGGGTCGTCGCCGCCGCCATGCCGTCGGTGATGGTGGTCCAGGTGTCGTTGGAGATGGGCACGTATTTGTCGCCGGAGCCGGGGAAAGAGTCCAGCAGCGCCTGGCGGAAATCGGGCGGAAGCTGGTTGGGATTGACCGTGTGGGGGCGAACGAAGTGGCCATCGGAGGCAAGGCCAGACAGAGCGCGCAGAAGCTGGATGGGCGTGACCTGGGTTTCGCCCTGGCCAATACCGACGGAGATGGTGCTACCCGCGTAGTACTTTTGATGGAAATTCTTCCACTCCCACTGCGAGGAGGGCATCAGGCCGGTCATCTCGTTGGGCAGGTCTATCCCGGTCTTCTGGCCGATGCCGTACGAAGTGGCGTACCTTGCAATGGTGTCGATCCCCAGCCGCTGCGCCAGGGTGTAGAAGTAGGTATCGCAGGACTCCGGAATGGCTTCGTGGATGGAGAGAAGGCCGTGATGGTGGTCGCATTTGAAGAAGCGGCCATAAAAATCAGCGCCGCCATTGCAGACGACCTTCATGTTTTCGGCGATTCCCTCCTGCAGGCCGGCCGCGGACATGATGATTTTGAAAGTGGAACCGGGCGCCAGCTGGTCCTGAATGGCCTTGTTCATGAGGGGATGGCGCGGATCGGTAATGAGCTGGTTCCAGTTGTTGCGGGTAATGCGAACGGCGAATTGGTTGGGGTCGAAGTTGGGATGGGAGACCAGGGCCAGGATATCGCCGTTGCGCGGATCCATGGCGATGACCGCGCCGTTGGAATCGCCCAGCAACTGTTCGGCCTCGCGCTGCAGGTCGAGATCGATGGTGAGTTTCAGGTCCTGCCCCGGAGTGGCGTGCTGGGTTCCCAGGATGCCCACCTCGCGGCCGTGACTGTCCACAATGACGTCGCGCGAGCCGTTCACGCCGCGCAGGAGCTGGTCGTAGGTCTCCTCCACGCCGTCTTTGCCCACCACGTCGCCGGGCTCATAGGCTGCGTAGCGCGGCTGGTTCAGGTCGTCTTCGCTCACCTCGCCCACGTAGCCGATCAGGTGCGAGGCAAATCCGTCGCGCGGATAGAGCCGGCGCTCCTCATCGATGGTCTCGAGCTCGGGCAGTTCATTGCGGTGCGCCTCGATGAAGGCCTGCTCGTCCGCCGAAATATCTTCCTTGATCGGGATGGGCTGATAGCCGGGCGCGGCGCGGAAGTGCCGGAGGGTGGTGCGGAGCTGTTCCAGATCCAGGTGCAGCCCCAGCGCGATCATGGGCAGATCGGCATCCACATTCTTATTCTGTTCGCGGACCAGAAAACAGGAGACCGACGGGTAGTTATCCACCAGCAGGCGGTTATAGCGGTCAAAAAGCTTGCCCCGCGGCGCCATGATGGGTACTTTGCGGATGCGGTTCTGCTGCGCCAGGTCGCGATAGTTGGACGCGCCCAGCACCTGGAGATTCCACAAGCCGGCCACCAGCGCCAGCATCATCACCAGGATGCCGTACTGCACTACCGTGGATTTGACGCCGGATAGCTTTTCGCCCCGGTTACTTCTGTCGGAATACATACTGCTTTACCTAAGATAGCGCGAAAACAGTTTGCGTTATTGATTTCTCAATCAAAGGATGTACGAGCGTAACGGGGAGTGCAAGGAGTGGGACGCGGCGGGGTCGAAATGGGCTCGGAAAAGTTCAGAGGATAGACCGATCAGAGGATAGACCCATCTCAGATGTCGTTGGCCCAGTCCTGAACAGCAAGGTGAGGAGCGGCGTTGCGGAAAGCTTTGTCATGCGAAATGAGGACCGCGTCGAGCGAAAGCGCATGCGCGGCAATCATCAAATCCGGATGGGCCAATGCCTTGCCTGCGGCCCGGAGTTGGGCACGTAATCTGCTATAAGCGTGAGCTGCAGGCGAATCCCAAGGGCGGATCGCAATGATCTGAAACAGTCTTTCCACCGCGCTCCGCAAGCGGATAGCCCCCGGCTTCATCTCAAGGCCGTAAAGAATTTCCGCCTCGGTGACGCTGGAAATTAGAACTGGAGTGTGCAATATCGCCTCGTCCAGGACTCTTCGAGCCTGGGGGGAAAGTCCACTGACGATGTAGCCGGTGATGTTCGTATCAAGGAGAAACGGACGTGGGCCGTTCAAAGCCAATCCCGTTCCGCAGGCAGGGAAAGATCTCGATCTAATTCAAAATCGGCAGCACCCGCCTCATCCAGCTCCCTGTAGACGTCCCTAAGAGATGGGCGAGGAGGCTTTTCGCTGAGAATCACAGCGCCTGTCTGGGGATTCCGTTCTATATAGACCTCATCTGCTGTGAACCGGAACTCCGCCGGAATGCGCACGGCCTGGCTGCGGCCGTTTTTGAAGACTCGGGCCTTTTGAGGCGCTGGCATCGGTGCACTCCTTCTGATATCTATCATGATATCCATCAACTCGGCATGTCAATCACTAAGCGGATCGCAGCGGCTCGCGCGCTTCGGCCGTTCCCTGATCCCGGTCCGCCATGAATTCGTCGGGGAATCCAGCCTCGTCGATGATCCTGAAGATTCTGTCCCAGTCAGTTGGGGCATCCTTTGACAGAATCAGGTCGCCAGTCCTCTCATCGCGGTGCACGTAGACTTCGTTTGTGCTGAGCCGGTATTCAGCCGGAATGCGCACTGCCTGACTTCTGCCGTTCTTGAAAACACTGGCTTTTTGGGGAGCAGGCATTTCAATACTCCTACTGGTATCTATCATGATATATATCCAGGTTAACGTCAAACTTTGTGACGATCGAGATCAGGATTCTGGAGAAGATAGGTTGGCTCTAGCATCCCGCTGACCGGATAGACTTCGTCACCGGCGTACTGGAACCCCAGCTTGAGCAGTAACTTGCTGGAAGCCACATTTTCCGGATGGTGGCCGGCGAAGAGCGCGGTTGCGCCGAACTGGTGAAACCCATACCGGATGACGGCGGAGGCAGCTTCAAAAGCCAGCCCGAGGCGCCAGAACTCCGGCCTGAGGTGAAAACCCAATTCCGGGACGCTGGGCTTCCACGGGCGCAAGCCGCAAACGCCCACATGCCGGTCATCTTCGAGGAGGAAAAATGGCCAGTACTGCAAGCCGGACTCGCGCTGGTCGGCCATCTCCCGCGCCAGGCGGGCCTGAACCTGCTGGGGCGAATACGGTCCGCCGAAAAAGCCGGTGACGCGGACGTCCGTCCACAGTGCCATGGCCAGGGGCAGGTCGTCTTCGCGCCAGGGGCGAAAGCCGAGGCGGGCGGTTTTGAGGAAGTAGCGCTCTGCGCTGCCCGCACCTTCGTTCATGGGCATCAATCCTTGATCTGGAACCGGTCCAGAATGGGGAAGAAAACGAGCGCGATGAGCGAGTTGCCGATCGCCTGCAGGAGGCTGGAGAGCCAGCTCCACTCCAGCTCCATGCCCAGCATGCCCCGGTAAATGAAGAGGTAAAGCGCATTGCAGAACAAGGTGAGGACGAAGTTGAGCAGGACGCGGACGAGATAATTCTGCACGTCGATGCGCTTGCCCACGGAAGCTGCCAGGTAGCCGGCGACGGTTTTGGCGATGCCGTTGATGCCGATGGCGTGATGGGTGAGCGCGTCTTCAAAGATGCCCACAAAGCCGCCAATGAGCATGCCCTGGATGGGGCTGCGGCGGCCCAGCGCGAAATAAATGGTGACGACGAGGGGAAAGTCGAACCAGACGTGGTTGGGACCCACGGCCCGGGGCAGCAAGGCTTGCAGCACCAGCGCCGTCACAATGACTATGAGGTAAAGGGGCGCCGGGTAGCGGTGGATTTCAAGGTCGCGGTGAGAGCCCGCCATCAGGACCGGCATTTAGCGCTCCCCCTGCGGCTGCGCCGGCTGCGGCTGCCGCGCAGGCGGCTGCGATTTGGGCGAGGCGGGCTTTTTCGCCTTGGGCGCTGCGGGCTCGGTGGCCTGGTCCGGCGCGGACTGAACCGACGCCGGCTGGCTTCCCGGAGTGAAGCGGTCAGGATGCGCAGGCGGCAGCAGCTTGGGCACCACTGCCAGCGGCGGAGTGGCCGGCGAGCCGTTGGCGCCCGCGGCTGGCTGCGCCTGCGGCGGAGCATTCGGGTCGGTGATGCCGGGCAGCCGCTCCGCCATGATCTGCGAGGCTTTCTGCTGCTCGTCCAGCTCCTCGGCTTCCACCCCCTTGAGCTGCTGGCTCTGGGCCATGTCCTTCAACTGCTCGTCGCTGAAGCGCGGCTGCATGGAGGTGATGACCAGGACCTCGTCCAACTGGTCCAGGCGCGCCGCCGGCTTCACGATCACATGAATAAAGCCGTCGCGGTCCGGATCGCGCACCACCTTCTGAACCACGCCCACCGGCAATCCGCGAGGAAAAATCTGGTCGCCGCCCGCCGTCAGCACCGGTTCGCCGGGCTGGATACGATTGTCGGCCAGAATGCCCACCACCTGCGGCTGGCCCTCGGCGTTGCCGCGGAGAATGCCGCGGATGCGCGTGGTTTCGAGAATCACGCCGGCGCCGCTGGACTGGTCGTTGATCGCCAGCACCTGCGCGGTGTGGGAATACACCTCGCGCACCTTGCCCACGATGCCATCGGCTGTTATCACGGCCATGTCGCGCCGGAGACCGTCTTCGCTTCCTTTGTCGATGTAATACAGGCGCGATTCATCCGACCCGCTGGTGCCAATCACCTGCGCAGGGATGGTGGCGTAAAGGTAACTTCGCTCAAAGCCGAGCATGGCCTGAAGCCGCTGGCCCTGGCGCTCGTCTTCCAGCGTCTCCGCCTGCTCCAGCCGCAGCCGGTCCACAGTTGCCTGAAGATCCTGGTTGCGCTGGCGCACGTGGCGCAGATCGAAGTAGTCGCCCCAGAGATTGCCTATGCCGGTCTTGAAGAATTCCACCACCCGTTCCGGCGGCGACACCAGCGCATTGGCCCACAGGCGGATGAGGCGCACGCCGGAGCTGTCTGCCGGGTCGTAGACGTTGCGGCCGGAGCTGGTGCGATGCACCTGCACGGCCAAGCCGATGATCTGGACCACCAGCAGGGCCGTCAGCACTACGAGGTTCCGATAACGGGAGAAGAAGGATTCCATGGAGTTTCAGTGAAAAAGTGAAGGAGTGAATGAGTGAAACGGTGAACAGAGATCTCCATGCTGCAAACCTGAACGGCTGGCACGCGACTCTGGATGCCTCACGTCGTGTCCCTGGGGATAAGCTCTCTGCATTTCGCCAGCATCTATTCTTGCGGCAAGGGAATTTCCACCGCCGCAAACTTCACTTTTTCACTCCGTCACTGCTTCACTGGCATCAATCAATCTTTATCTTCCGCAGCAGCCGGAAGTCCGACAGCATCTTGCCCGTGCCCAGCACCACTGAAGCCAGCGGATCGTCGGCGACCGAGACCGGCAGGCCGGTTTCCTCGCGGATGCGCTTGTCCAGGTTCTTGATGAGCGCGCCGCCGCCGGTGAGCACGATGCCGCGGTCGGAGATGTCGGCGCTCAGTTCCGGCGGCGTCCGCTCCAGCGCCACGCGGATTGCGTTCATGATCACCGCGATGCACTCGCCCAGCGCCTCGCGGATCTCCGAGTCATCCACAGTGATGGTCTTGGGCACGCCCTCAATCAGGTTGCGGCCCTTGATCTCCATGGTCAACGGCTTGTCCAACGGGAAGGCCGAGCCGATCTCGATCTTGATATGCTCCGCGGTGCGCTCGCCGATCAGCAGGTTGTACTTGCGCTTCAGGTAGTTGGTGATGGCCTCGTCCATCTGGTTGCCGGCCATGCGCACCGAGCGCGAGTAGACGATACCGGAGAGCGAGATGACCGCGATATCCGTGGTCCCGCCGCCGATATCCACCACCATGTTGCCCGATGGCTCGGTGATGGGCAGGCCGGCGCCGATGGCCGCCACCATGGCCTGTTCCACCAGATAAACTTCGCTGGCCTTGGCGCGATAGGCCGAGTCTTCGACCGCGCGCTTTTCCACCTGGGTGATCTCAGAAGGCACGCCGATCACGATCCGCGGATGCACCAGCATCTTGCGATTGTGGGCCTTCTGGATAAAGTAGTTGAGCATCTTCTCGGTGACCTTGAAGTCGGCAATCACGCCGTCCTTCATGGGCTTGATGGCCACGATGTTGCCGGGCGTGCGGCCCAGCATCTCCTTGGCTTCCTTGCCCACTGCTTCCACTTCGCCGGTGTTCTTGTTGATGGCTACGATGGAGGGCTCGTTGACCACAATGCCTTTGCCGGCCGCGTACACCAGCGTGTTGGCGGTGCCCAGGTCAATGGCCAGGTCACTGGAAAACATGCTGAAGAGCGAGCGCAGGCCGTGCGAGCGCGAAGGGCGCGAAGGATAACCATTCAAAGACATTGGTGCTCGGGTACTTCCTTAGGGCTATTGTACGGCCAGAGTGCCGCGGCGGCGCCGACAAGTCCGGGCAGGGGCAAAAACTTCGCCCAGTGCGGGAAACTCAACTGTTTGCCGTGCCAGTAGGATAACCCAAAACGGCCTTGCCGGTAGGCTTGGCCCGCGCGCAATTCAAACCGCCGTAACTTCGTCGATCACCGGCGCGTCCCCGCCGCTTCCCACGCGCGTCAACGTCAAAACCGTGATGTCATCTTCCTGGCCAAAATCGACTGCGTCGTCGCTGGCAACGTTCGCCGCCGCCGCGTGCTTGAACAGACTCTGCAGACGGTCAAATCCATACAAGTCACCCTTCTCGTTCCGCGCCTCCAGCAGCCCATCGGTGTAAAGCGCCAGGTGGTCCCCCGGTTCCAGTTGCAGCGGGATCTCCTCGTATTTCGCTTCGCCAATGCCAAGAGGCAGCGCGCCTTGCAGATCGAGTTCGCGGCCATTCAGGTATGGCGAAGGATGACCCGCGCTGGCGATGGCGCCCGTGCCAACCGCCTCCAGGCGCAGCGCCAGGCAGGTGGCGAATCCGCCGTGGAGCCGCCCGCGCAGTCTCCGATTCAGCCCATCCAGCATCTCCGCCGGGCTGCGAGTGAATTCCGCCAGCGTCCGCACCGTGCCCACCACCAGCGCAACCGTCATCGCCGCGGGCAAACCCTTGCCGCTCACGTCGCCCAGCACCACCATGGTTCCTCCCCCAGCCAGCGGAACCACCTGGAAGAAATCTCCACCCACCTCCTGCGCCGGCCGGTAAGAGCTGGTGAGCGCAAACCCCGGCAGATCCGGCAACGCCTCGGGAACCAGCACCTGCTGCAGCTCCTGTGCGTTGCGGATCTCCTGCGCCAGCGCGTTCCGCCGTCGCGATTCCTCCGTGGTGTAGTCGTACACCGCGTAAACGATGGCGAGAATCAGCAGCGCCTCCGCAAACGCGAGAGGAGTAATCGCGCTCCCACCCAGCACGAACATCGGGGCGTTCAGCTTGTCGTAAAACGACCACTGCGTCCACTGCCGGCCCTGCTCCACCACGATCGACAGATCGTTGATGCCTCCCGCCAGAAAAGCAGCGGCCGCCAGCAACCAGCGCGAGACCGACAGGCGCTTGCGCGAAGCCACGGCCCAGACCACCAGCACCACGGGCAGAAACTCCAGCACGGAAACAAGCATGGTGAGAGACCAATCCGATGCCACCACCCAGCCGTGATACGGCAGCGTGGTCAGGATTCCGTCCAGGACGCCCTCTGTGATGGAGATCCACGCTGCGATGCGCACAAAGCGGGCCAGGCGCGCGTTCTCCGACAAGTTCAAAAGGCGCAAAAGCAGCAACCACAGGCAAAGGTCTTCAATTGCGAACATGGGCTGTTCCAGGGCGACAGCAGCCACTCCCGAAATGGGAAGCCGAAGGAGCCCTATCGTGGTTGCGGCCGGAACCTCGAGGGCGAACCCTGCCATCCAGAGCGGCAACGTCTCTCGCGGGTTGCGCGCCCAGAGGAAAAGCCCCACCAGAACCACCAGCAAATACAAAAGCGCTTCGGCGAAGCGAAACTGATTCGTGCTCAGCCAGCGGAAATCGAGTGCGCCGCGAAAATTGGCAATATCCGCGGGATTGCCGATGACGGGAAGTCCCAGGAATCCGCCCGCACTGGCGTCGTCGTAGGAAAAGAGCGTCGCCTTCCAGACGCGCACGGCAAGCACGCCGCCGACGTCGGGGCCGAGGGGGAAAACGGAAGCTGGGCGTGCCTGGTTTGAGACGTACCAGCGCGGATGCGGCGGAAACCGGCCTTCCCTGCCCACCAGGCGGCCGTTCCAATACACCTCATACGCATCGAAAACCCGCGGAATCAGGAGCGACAACTCATTGGGCGCTCCCGGCGAGGGGTGTAGCACAATGTGGCACCGGTACCATCCGTAGCCGATGACCGCCGGGTGCCCCTGCAAACCCCATTGCTTGTCCGCGGTCAGTTGCTCCCAGCCCGCGTCATTGAAATCCGGCGCGGCCCAGCGCGTGTCGTCTCCCAGGTGGAACTGCCACGGGCCGTCCAGCGCAAATGTTCCCTTCCCAAAGCCCTCCAGCACGTGAATGGTTGGTGAGGAGTGTATTACCGGCGCCTGCGCATTCAGCGATATGGCCGTGAGAAGCACCGTTGCGGAAAAATACAGATAAGGGAGAACCTTGGGCCGGATTGGCATGGCAGAAGCATACAACGCGGCTCCCTGAAACGGGAGGTCTCTTACGTGCTCAGCTCGGCACCCGTAATGTATGCTGGCAGCGGCTCGGACGAGTTCGAGCGCACCGAGGTTCTTTCATGAGCAATTCAACTTACCTGAATCTGATCGGCGGCCAATGGGTGCCCGCCAATAGCGGCAAAACCTTCCTGAATATCAACCCGGCCGACCACTCCGACATCGTCGGCGAATTTCCCGCCTCCGGCCCAGCCGATGTGGCCGCGGCCGTAGCCGCCGCAAAAAAGGCCTTCGCCACCTGGCGGCTGGTGCCTGCGCCCAAACGCGCCGAGATCCTGTTCCGCGCCGGCCAACTGCTGCGCGAGCGCAAGGAGCAGTTTGCCCACGACATGACCCGCGAGATGGGCAAAGTGCTGGCCGAAACCAGGGGCGACGTGCAGGAGGCCATTGACGAGGCTTTTTACGTCGCCGGCGAGGGGCGCCGCCTCTTCGGCAAAACCACTCCGAGCGAATTGCAGAACAAGTTCGCCATGAGCATCCGCATGCCCCTGGGCGTGGTGGGGATGATCACGCCGTGGAACTTCCCCATGGCCATCCCGAGCTGGAAGCTGTTCCCTGCCCTGGTTGCGGGTAACGCCTGCGTGATCAAACCGGCCACCGACACGCCGCTTTCGGTCCACAACCTGGTCCAGACCCTGGTGGACGCCGGCGTACCGGACGGCGTGCTGAACATTGTGAACGGCGGCGGAGGTACGGTGGGCAACGCGCTGGTGGAGCATCCCGATGTCCGTGCCATCAGCTTTACCGGATCGAGCGAAGTGGGCTCGCTGGTGGCACAGAAGGCCGCGGCCACCTTCAAGCAGGTGTCGCTTGAGATGGGCGGCAAGAACGCCATGATCGTGCTCGACGACGCCAATCTCGATCTCGCGCTCGACGGCGCGCTCTGGGGCGCCTTCGGCACCACCGGCCAGCGCTGCACCGCCACCAGCCGCATCCTGCTGCAGAAGGGCATTGCGAAGCACTTCACGGAATGGCTTGTCGAACGGGCTGAAAAGCTCAAGGTCGGCAACGGACTGGACGAGTCGGTTGAAGTGGGGCCGCAGGTGAATGCCAGCCAGATTGAAACCTCCAACAGCTACGTCGATATCGCCATCAAGGAGGGTGCAAAGCTGCTCCTCGGCGGCGCTCCGCT
>CAWKOB010000006.1:0-463358 GCA_963851135.1 uncultured Acidobacteriota bacterium
GTGCGTGAATCGCTCTCGGCTGACGGAAATGAGCTGACCATCACGACCACGAGCATTGGCCATCCCGACCAGATCAGCGTGTGGTCGCGCAGCGGAGGCGCGAAGGCCGCACGCGACCTGTTTGCCGGCGACTGGACGCAGGATTTGAGCAAATCCATTTTGCGGCAAGGGACGCCACTCAAGATAGAAGCGGCGGGAAACGATGGGGTCCGTTTTTCCGGCGAGTTCAGCTACATTGCCCGTTTTGACGGAAAGCAGTACGACCTGAGGAACTCGCGCAACGACACCGTGACGCTTCAACTTGTGGATCCGCACACGGTGGATGCAGTTTACCGGCGAGACGATCAAGTGACTCAGAAGGCCAGGTGGGTGGTTTCCCCTGACGGGCAGCAGATGACGATGACCACCTCCGGCACCTATGGGGGCTGCCAGCATCTGACCGAGAAGCTGGTGTTCAAAAGGCAGTAGAGAATCGCGTTTCCGCTTATGCGTCCGACCAGGCCAATCGGCCGTTGGTTTCTGGCGCCGGCGCAGGGACAGAGGCAGAGACAGGCGCAGGAACGGTTTGGTCTCCCTAGCTTCGACTGAAATGATGCCCTTGCGGTGCATGAATTTCAGAATGCCGCTCACCGTATCTTCGAGCGACGGATCGGCTTTGCCCCACTCCGAGGCATCGCGTGCTTTTTGAGACGCGGCACTGTCGTAATGCTTGAACTCCATCGAGGTGATGTTGTCCACGGAGCCAACCAGAAAATCGAGCAGCGGAAAGAGAAGATCTTCCTTGCGGCATCTGCGGATCAGTTCGGGAACGAAATCGGTGACACTGAAAATTTCAAACTGCCGTCCCGTCGCCTTGGTAATGAGCCCGGTAATATCCATCATGTTGGCGTAGTCGTCGCGCACTACATGGTAAGTCTGGTTCTCCGTACCGGGAGTGGTGGAGATGGCAACAATATTGTTGGCCGCAATGTCAGCCGGCACAAAACTCACCTGATTCAGAGCATCCACTCCAATGCCGTGATTCACCATGAACGCAACCAGGCGAACCGCGATATCGAGGTTGTTGCCGCCGCCCATAACGGAAGGGCTCACCAGCGCGGGCCGGAAGATGCGGACGGAAAGGCCCTTGTTGCGCGCGTCGTCGACTACCTGCTCCGCTACCCACTTGGACTGGCTGTACCCGAAGTCGAGCAGCTCCATGTCCTTGTTCCGGTCGGTCTCATAGAGAACACTTTTGACCGCCCAGCCAAACACGAAGGTGGTGGAGACGTAGTTCAGAGTCTTGGGCTTCCCTTCGAACGCCAGTTTCAGGACCTCGTTGGTCCCCAGCACGTTGGCTTCCCGCATGCGGTCGTAATTGAAGAGGTAGTTGACGGTTGCGCCGTTGTGGAACACCGTGTCCATCTTATTGGCGAGGAAATCCCAGACATCCTGCGCCAGGCCTAGATTTGGCTGGCCGAGATCGCCGCAAACGGGAATGACGCGAGCTTCAAACATCGACATCAGACCCGCGGGGCAAGGCCCCATCGATTCCATCGCCGCTCGCAATCTTTGTGTGCCTTGCTCTTCGTCCGAGGCCCTGACGAGCACATAGATTTTTGCCCGCGTCTGTTCCAGCAAGCTTTTCATCAGGAACGGTCCGATGAATCCGGTGCCGCCCGTCAGGAACACGTGATTCAGGACCGGTATCGCAGGCACGGGTGCTGGCGGCGCGGGCGCAAAAATGAGCTTGGTGTCGTTGCTCATCATCTCCTTCTCCGCCGCGCGCTGCTCTTCACGGAAAGCTGCCAGGGAATGACGCAGCAATACCAGCGCCTCTTCAGGAGCGCGCTCCAACTGCTCGGCCAGTTGAAACAGTTCGGCTACGCTCACCCGCTGAATCACGCCGATGTCCACCTGCCTTGCCAGCATGTCGGCGCCTTTGTCCTTCAAAAGCTCCTTGAGCTCATGCATGAATACGACGAGATCCAGCGAATCCAGGCCTGCTTCGACGAGGTTGTACGATTCCGTTCCGGTCAGGTTGTACCGGGCCTTCAGCGCGTCGAATGAGGTTTGGATGTGAGAACAGGGCTGCGCCGTCCCGGCGTCTTTCTCCTGCGATAACTCCGAGAGAACGTTAAACTCGCCGTCCAGCCACATTTGCTTGGCCTTCTGGCGCATGATCTTGCCCGAGCTGGTTCTCGGAATGGCACGAGGCGCTATGAACGAAATCAAAGCCACTTCGACGTTGAGATAGTTGCGGACCGCGGTGGCAATCTTGCGCGCATCCGGAATCGCCTTGGGGTTTTTCACCTCGGCTACGATGGCCAGAGCCGGCTCGGTGTCTTCATGAATCTGGAAGGCGGCCACGCAATTGCCCCGGATCAGTCCCGACGCCTTCTCTACAACGTTCTCAATATCCTGCGGGTAATAGTTTTGCCCGCGGAGAATAATCATGTCCTTGATGCGGCCGCAAACAAACAGCTCGCCGTTATGGAAGAAGCCCATGTCGCCGGTGCGCAGATAGCCATCGTCATACGGGCTGTCATCTACCAGGCGGGCGCGAAACTGCTTCTGCGTCATTTCCGGGTTTTTCCAGTAGCCCTGGCACTTACCGCTTCCGGCAATCCATATCTCGCCGACAAGGCCATCCTTGAGAGCGACGTGCCGCTCCGGATCCACAATCTTGACATCGAGGCCGGGGAGCGGCGTTCCGCAACTGACAATCTGGGTGGAGGCGTCGATCTCCGAGACCTCGGTCGTCATGCGGGCCTTGCCCAGCGTCAGAGCGCGCCTGTTGACGGAGACGATACTGCGGCCGCCGAGCGAAACCGCCAGCGTATTCTCGGCCAGCCCGTAGGCGGCATACAAGCTCTCCGACTTGAGCCCGTAGGGCTGAAACGTCTCCAGAAACCGCGTGTACGTATCCGGTTTGACGGGCTCCGCCGCCACCATCAACACCTCAAGCGAACTCAGGTCGCAATCTTCCAGGCTCTCCTTGGAAAGCCTCCCGGCGCGCAGGCAGTAGTCAAAAGCGAAGTTGGGCGCAGCGGACGCGGTGGCGCGGTGGGTTTTGATGGTGTCAAACCACAGGGCCGGCCGCTGAATGAAATCCATGGGAGCAAAGCCGTAGGTCGTCCCGCCCTTCAGCCCGGGATATAAATAGCACCCGATCAGCCCCATATCGTGATACTGCGGGAGCCAGGAAACCACTATTGGCTCAGGATGGTCGATCACCAACGGGTAAGTATCGAGGATGTTCTCATGGGATACGATTACGCCTTTGGGCTCCATCGTCGACCCTGAAGTGTACTGAAGAAACAGAATCTTCGAAGCGTCAAAATGAGCGTCGCCCGAGATCGTATCCACAAAGTTTTCCGTGGCAATCCAGGGGAGATTGGAGATGTAGTCAACGTCAACGCCGGATGTCGCCACGCCGGTTCGGGCTAGATTCGTCTTCAAAGATGCGCGGTAGTCGCTGCTGGTCAAGATCCCAGCCGCCTGGCAATCCTTGGCGATGTGGACCATCTTGTACAGGGCGCTCTGGAAGCCGCGCGAACCCGGGGGATACACCGGCGCGGGGATTAATCCGGCGCGCACGCAACCAAAAAACGCGCAGATCATTTCCAGGCCTGGAGGGTAGGCGAGCAACAGCCGGTCTCCCGCCCTGAAACCGTGCCCTTCCCGCAAGTGTCCGGCGATTGCCTTCGTCCTCTCGAGAAAAGACGCGTAGGTGTAGCACTCGATCGGATTGCCGTTCAGGTCAAGGTACGAATAGAGAAGCTTGTTTGGGTGCTTATCTCCAAGCCTATCCAATTGTTCCATTATCGACGCCATATTCGATGAGCGATACCCTTCAGAGTGAAGTAGGAAACCCTGGGAAGTTTTTGCCCCTTTGCTGTTATGCGGGCCAAGATGCTGCCAGGTACGACTGAGCCAAGTGGTGCGGGGTTTCAGTCCGGGCCAACATTGAAAAAACGGCAATTACCGTTCATTGCCAGTGTGCCGCTCGGTCCGGTCCGGGGGGTCCATTGCCTTGACGGCCAGGTTCGGGCGGCGGGAAATTCTTGCAGGGTCCGCCGGGCCTTGATTGCCCATTCAACGGATTTTTATACTGTCTGTCCGTCCATGGTAGCAGAGCCAGCTAGCAATGCAACGCATCTTCGCAGCAGGAGTGGTTATCCTGAGCCCGCCCGTCCTACCCGAATTGCCTTGATTCCTAATGGACTTTCGCGCTAACATTCAGACTTCGAGGCTGCTGGAGACGAGTCCATAAACCACCCTCTTCCCTGGGCGGCCGATGCCGCTGGCCGGAGCGTACCGGATCGGCTCAACATAATAATGGAGGCGCAGGTGACGTCCGCGACCGAAGCGGTAATCCCATTGAGGCCGGAATTGGACGATCTAGTACCCTCCGAGGCTTCGCTATCACAATCCATCGGCGACCCGGCATTTGCACCTTCCTTTCCCAAAGCCTTGCGCCGCCGCCTCGAGGATTTCTTCGCCGACCAGAGAATCTCTCCCAAGGCCGACGGCTCCATGTGGCTCAAGGTTGCCGTGGGGCTTTCCGCGCTGCTGGGAAGCTGGATTGCTATCTATGCGCTTAGACCGGATTCATGGAGGTTCGTCGCTCTCTACCTTCTGGGTGGTCTTGCCCAAACATTCCTTTTGCTGAACATCGCCCACGACAGCAATCACAACGCCATTTCAACCGTGCCGCAAGTGAACAAGCTGCTGAATTATGTCTTCGACGTATGCGGAATCAGCTCCTACATGTGGCGAATTCTCCACCATCGCGGCCATCACTCCTGCATCAATCTCCAGGGCGAAGACGATGCGCTTACTGGGCGCGGCATCTTTCGCTTTACCCCCCATGAACCGCGCACGCGCATGCACCGGTTTCAGCACATCTATGCCCTGTTTTTTTACGCGCTTTTCTCCCTCGATTACGTTTTCCTGAGGGACTTTGAAGCATTTTTCTTCCCCTCCCACGATTATTTGAAGCGCGCGAAACACCCTCGGCGAGAGTACGCAATCCTATTCGCGGGCAAGGGGCTATACCTCACTTACATGCTGGTTTTGCCGGTTGTAGTGTTGGGCGAACCGCTTTTGCTCGTCGCCCTGGCGTTCGTGCTGGTCCACTTGATCATTGGACTTTCCGTATCGCTGGTCTTCCAGACCACGCACACTGTCGACAGCACTTATTTCCCATCGGACCGCGGCGAGTTCGACAATGGCGTGTACCACATTTTTGCCACCACGGCCGATTATGCGACGGAAAACCCGCTCGTGGCCTGGCTCACCGGCGGGCTGAACCACCATATCGCCCACCATCTGTGCCCTTACGTTTGCCACACTCACTACGCTCCACTAACCCGGATTGTGAAACAGACCGCCGAGGAATTCGGGGTTCCCTATCGGCAACATCACACCATGACGCGGGCAATTCGGCACCATCTGATGCTTTTAAAGCAGCTGGGAAACGAAGACTGAGCCAGGATGCTCGACCTGGATCACCTAACCTGGACCACGACCGCCTCAGGCAAACTCCATGAGATTCTCCATATTTCAAAGCAAGCATTCGGGCGAGGTATAACGTTGCCGAAGCCTTTACCCGTTGTTTCCCGAATTCGTTCATTCACCGACTCGCCTGCGATGGTTCGCAATCCGGTACAGGTCTTGACCAGGTACACCGAGCTCTATGGCGACACGTTCCGGTTCTATATAGGCGGTCTTAAGGAAGCCATTGTTACTACCAATCCCGACGTGATTCAGCACGTGTTGAAGAACAACGCGGAGAACTACCGGAAATCTGAAATTCAAGTAAAGCGGATGGGCCATTTTCTGGGCAAAGGCCTTCTCACCACTCACGGGGAAGCCTGGCGCACGCAGCGGCGTCTTATCCAGAAGGGTTTCGATCGAAAACAGCTTGAGGCCCTGTCTTCCATCCTGCAGGACTCCCTCGCCGAGTCGCTGAAGGGATTCGAAAAACAAGTCCGAGCCGGCGCCGTCGATATTTACCCGCACCTGATGAAAATGACCTTCTCCATGGTTGCCCGATCGCTGTTTGGCGCAAAGTTGAAGGAAGAAGATATTGACCTGGTCAGCCATACCATCTGCACCGTGCAAGAGTTCATTGTTCGCCAGACCCTTCAGCCTTATATGAATCCCTGGTTTGCCGCGTCCGGCGCCCTGCGCAAACACGAAGAGATGCGCGTCCGCGCCGACAGCATCCTGATGGCATACATCAAGCAGCGCCGCCACCAGGAGCCAGGCCACGATTTGCTGCAGACATTGATGGATGCCCGCTACAGCGACGGCCAGGGTATGAGCGACGAGCTGGTCCTGAGCGAGAGCATGCAACTGCTGGTTGCCGGCCATGAAACATCGTCGAACGCGCTCTCCTGGATGTTCTATCTATTGAGCTCGCGTCCCGATTGTCTCCAGCGGATGCGGCAGGAATTCGATTCCGTGCTGGGCGATGCGCCATTGAGTTACAACGACGTACCCCGGTTCGAGTTTGCCACGCAGGTCATTCAGGAGGCGCTGCGCCTCTACCCGCCGTTTTGGATGATCGACCGCGAGGCTGTTGCGGACGACCGCGCAGGAGACGTGGCCATACCCCGAGGGTCGACGGTGATTGTGTTCGTGTATGGCGCGCACCATGCGCCCAAGTATTGGCAGAGCGCCGAACAATTCGATCCCGAACGTTTCACCAAAGACAACGAAAAGCTGCAACCGCCCTTCACCTATCTGCCATTTGGCGGCGGGCCGCGGGGCTGCATCGGCGGTAACTTCGCCATGCTGCAAATCCTCATGATCCTGAGCGTTCTTCTGCGGAGATACGATTTTCAACTGGCTCCAGGCCAGGACATCGAGGCGCGCCCGATGGTCATCCTGCGCCCCAAAAACGGAATCCGCATGAACTTCACCGAGACAGCCGCACGCGAAAGTCTCGCGACCGTCCAGCAATAAAGTCCGGACACCAGTTGTTATGGGGGTCCAAAGACTTCGGCCGTTTCTGGAGACTCGGAATTGCGAAGTGAAGTTACCGGTTGAGTCCTGTGCCCGCTCTGGTTTCAAAAAGTCTGACCGCACCCTCCGGCAGACCCTCCCATATCAATCCAAGAACCGTGACACGGCGCACTTTCCTGGCCCTTTCCTTGCCGTACAGTAGATTGGCGTCTGAACGCGCATCCAAGCCTGCGCCCAAAGGTTAGACATCGGGGCTCGGCGGTACTCAGCATGGCCTTCCTTGCGGAAAATCTCGATGCTACCGAGTCCGATCCCACCATTGGCCCGTTAACCAAAGCGGCCCTGCATGGAATCACCCGCGCCCTGGCCTCAGTTGGGCGGGCTTTCGTTTGCCTTGACCCTTCGTTTCGTATCGTCCACGCCTCGCATCTTCTGGATGATCTGCTGGGGCCGGGTTCGGCCGGCAATTTGCGCTCCCGCCCGGTCGAAGAGTTGCTGGGCGTCGACCTGTTTGGCCCCTCCGGTCCTCTTCGTCAAGCGCTGCTCAATGGCCAAATGCGCGAAGGCTGGCGCGCCACCCTCCGCTTTGGCACCGCGCCACCACGGCTGGTTTCGATTACAGCGGCGCCGATGCTGCGTGAAGGTTCCGAAATCTGCGATCCACGGGTCATGTATCTGGTCCTCCTGCGCCCCGCCGAAGAGGAAGACACCTGTCCCGACGCGCCCACGTTCTGTTCGGACACGGTTGCCAGTTCGCCAGCTATGCGGCGCATTTTTCGCCTGGTTCAGACTCTTCAGCACAGTGAGGCCACCGTGCTCATCACCGGGGAAAGCGGCACTGGAAAAGAGGTGGTGGCCCGCGCCATTCATCAGCGTTCTGCCCGCGGCGGAGGTCCGTTTATTGCCGTGAATTGCGGCGCTCTGCCGGGAGAGTTGCTGGAGTCGGAGCTTTTTGGGCACGTGCGCGGCGCCTTTACCGGCGCGGTTCGAGACCGCATCGGTCGATTCGAACTCGCTTCGCGAGGCACCCTCTTCCTCGACGAAATCGGCGATTTGCCGCCGCACCTGCAGGTCAAGCTGTTGCGCGTATTGCAGGAACGCCAATACGAACGGGTGGGGGAGAGCACGCCGCGCACCACCGACGCGCGCATCATCGCGGCCTCCAATGCCGACCTGCGCGTCGCGCAGCGCGATGGGCGTATGCGCGAAGATCTGTACTACCGGTTGTGCGTGGTGCCCATCGAGGTGCCGCCCTTGCGCGAGCGCCGCGAAGATATTCCGCAACTGACCCTGTGCCTGCTCAAGCGGATCGGCGTGCAGCAGGGAAGGGTGCACCGCATTTCGCCGCAAGCCATGCGCGCACTGCTCGATTATTCCTGGCCCGGCAACGTCCGCGAATTGGCAAACGTGGTGGAATACGCCGTCGCGGTGGCCCGGATGGAGACCATTTTGCCCGAGGACCTGCCTGAAGAAATTCGGCGAACCGCCGAGAAGAGCGATTCGTCCGGGACGGTTCGCGTCCAATCCTCCCTTCCCCCCGCGCAGGGTTCAGTACCATCAAACGCGCCGGAGTCTGAGGCAGAGCCTCTGCTGGTAGCCCTGGAAAAGCACCATTGGCGAAGAGCGGATACAGCCAGGGCTCTCGGGCTGAGCCGCTCCACCCTGTGGCGGCGGATGCGCGAATTGCATCTCGTGGAATAGCCCGTCGCTTGCAACGTTTTGTTGCAACTTGAAACACAATGCTGCAACAGGATGTCTAATCCCTCGCACCCAGATTCCCTAACTGACTCATCCTGCAAACCATCCGTTTGGCGAGGCGCGTGCCATTGTGTCTCTGTCGAGGTCCGCTCCAGCCGCAGGTCCATTTTGCGGCACTTCGAGAGCGGCCTCACAGGACGCCATTAGAATGACAACCCGCTATCACCGGAACCGCTTCGTTTCCCGCCTCCTGCTCGCGCCTGTCCTTTCGCTGCTCTGTTTGCCTGGGCTCTTCGCAACCGATGGACACTTTCTGCACGGCGCCGGCCCTGTGAACGAAGCCATGGGCGGAGCCGATACCGGTATCTGCCTGGACGCCACCGGCTCCATCGCCTGGAATCCGGCATGCACAGTGCGATTCTCCGGCCGGCGATTTGAGTTTCACGGCACCATCTTCACTCCCTGGCGCTCGCTTTCAAGCACGGTCGACGCCAACGCGTTTGGTCCCGGCATGCCCGGCGCCACGCTAAGCGGAACCACGGTCAGCAGCCGTGACACATCCTTGATGCCCGGCTTTGCGTTCGTTTACCATCGCGTGGGCAGCCCCACCGCTTATCACGCCGCCATGCTTGCGGTCAGCGGTTTTGGCGTGGATTATGCGGAGAATACAAACTTTTCCAATCCCATCCTTACTCCTCAGGCGCCCAACGGCTTCGGGTTTGGCCGCATCCGGTCGAACTATATGCTGGTCACCGTTCCGGTCGGTTTCTCGCGGGAGTTGACCGAGCGGCTCTCGGCGGGCATTTCCGTAGTTCCGGCGTTATCCATGTTGCAGGTCATACCCGCGCCCTTCACCGCCCCCGTCATCGGCGGCAGCAGCATGCCCTACTACCTCTCGGCCGGCAACAACGCGCCCGCCGGCGGCGTGGGCTTTCAGGCTGGGATGCAGTACGAATTCAAAGCCGTGAGCTTCGGCCTTTCGTATCACTCCCCGGTCTTTTTCGAGAAGTTCAACTGGAATCGCGAGGATCTGAGCGGCGCCGCGCACGCCTTTAGTTTCCGGATGAATCTGCCTCAAGTGGTCACTTTTGGGACCGGCGCGGCAGTAACCAAGAGCACCCGTATCGGCGTGGACGCTCGCTGGTTCGACTACGCCAATACCGGCGGCTTCAGCAAAGTTGGCTACAACGCCGACGGTTCGGTCGCGGGCTTCGGGTGGCGCAACATCTGGGCGGTCGGCGGCGGCGTTCAGCAAAGAGTATCGAAGTCGACAAAGATCATGGCGGGTTACAACTACTCCCAGAATCCGGTTCCCGCCCAGTACACGTTCTTCAACACGCCCGCCCCGGCCATCGTGCAGCACCATGTCTCCGGCGGCATCGTCCAGAATGTGCATGGCTGGGACACCATGGTCACTTACTACCACGCTTTCCGGAACTCGATCACCGGGCCGTGGATTTCGGCGCAAGGCGCGATTCCCGGAACCAGCGTCACCAGCAGCATGTCGGAGAATTCGGTGACCATCGGCTTCGCAAAGAGCTTTTGAACATGGACGCGTAGCCTGGAGTGAAGTTTTCAATGTTCCTCCCGCACCCTGAAACACGGGCCGACGTTTTGTGTGGAGCGGCGGAGCGATGCTCACAAAGGAACGTGACCGCTGTCACGGAGCGCGCCTCTCCGCCCGCCTACACTAATCCTGTAGTTGCTGAATTACGCAAATACGAAGACTACGCCGGAGGATGCGCCGCAATGAATCCCGTCATGAAGGAAACGTCGTGCGAGCTGCTGGGCGGCTTCTTCGCCACCCTTGCGCACACCACGCGCATGCGCATCTTTTGCGCGCTCCAACGCGAGGAGAAAACCGTTACCGAGATCGCCGCGGAAGCGGGCGTATCCATTACCAACGCCTCGCAGCATCTCCGCCTGATGCGCGACCGCGGCGCGGTACTGGCGGAAAAACGCGCGCAGAGCGTCTATTACCGGATCGCCGACCCGCGTTTTGTGCAGGCGGCTGTCCTGATCCGGGAAGCGCTGTCGCAGCGCCTCCGCCAGGATGCGGCCCAGGCATCGGCCCGCCCGCCCCGGCAAAGAGTGGCATGAGTTTTTCAACCCACGCAATCGCGGCGTTCCGCGATCGCGCAGATCATTCAGGAGTCATTTCATGAGCGAAGCAGTTGCAACGCTGACGGCCGACAAGATCATTGACGCGCGGGGCACGGCCTGTCCCGGTCCCCTGCTCGAAGCCAAGAAAGGCATTGGCGCGGTCAAGGTTGGCCAGGTCATTGAAATCAAATCCAACGACAAAGGCTCGCGCAAGGATATCGCCGCCTGGGCCGGCAAAGTGGGCCACGAGTTCCTCGGCATCATTGAAGCCGAAGGCCACGATCGCCTGCTGGTGCGCCGGAAGAAATAGCCGCTTCCGGGAAACGTGAGCAACAACTGCCGGCTCATCGTAGCCGGCAAAGCTTCCGTCGTCCTTCATCGGGAATGATGGATGGGTGAGGTGCGATATGAGCGATCCGTTCATTCCCAAGATTCTGGTTCTGGCCACCGATAAATGTGCCTATCCGGGCGCCGATGCGGTCGGCAAAGCGCACCAGGAGTATCCCTCCAATGTCTACATCCTGCGAGTGCTTTCGCCGGTCTTGTTCCCTGAGGACTTCTACTTGCGCGCCTACAGCAAGGGGATCGACGGAATCCTGATTGCCGCCTGCGGCTCCGACTGCCCTTATCACGGCGCCTATGACCGCCTGGCCGCGCGCATCGATCAACTCACATCCCGCATGAACGCCGGCGGGCTAGGCATCGAGCGCATCCGCCTGACTGCAATTTGCACCGTCTGCATCAAGGCGTTCCTGAAGGAAGTCGCGTTGATAAGCGACCATCTTCAGCGGCTCGGCCCGGTGGATCGGCAACTGGCGGAGCGGCTGCGGCGCGAGTCCGTGAAACGGCTGCAGGCCTTGGCTCGCTATCCGGACCTCGCTCCGGCGATGCAGGGAGGCCAGCGATGAATACACAGATCGATTCCAGCTACACGCCGGATGCGCTCATCGTCGGAGGCGGAATTGCGGGCCTGCAATCGGCGCTCGACCTCGCCGACCAGGGCCTGCAAGTCTTGGTCGTCGAACGCAACGCCAGCATCGGCGGACACATGATCGGGCTGAGCAAGGTGTTTCCCACGCTGGACTGCGCAAGCTGCATCACCACACCGAAGATGTCCGCGGCGGCGCATCATCCGAATATCCAGATCGTCACCAACACAGAAGTCGTGGGGATCGAGTCTGCGGATGGAGTGCACAGCGTGCGCCTCTTGCAAAAGCCCACCTACGTGAACTTCGACAAGTGCATCGGGTGCCGGCTCTGCGAGTACGCCTGCGACACCGAGTACCCCGACCCATTTGAAGAGGGCCTGGGCGCGGTCCGCGCCATCGCCGTACCTTTTACCAACGCCATTCCGCAAAAGGCAGTCCTTGACGCCGAGCACTGCGGCACCTGCGGAACCTGCGCCCGCGTCTGTCCCACCGGCGCCATCGAATTCGATCAACAGCCGCGCAACCTGACCATTCGCACAGATGCCGTAATTGTCGCCTCCGGTTTTCAGTTGAACGCAATGACGGTCAAGCCGCAGTACAGCGCACAGCGCAGCAAGAACGTCGTTTCTCCGCTCACGCTGGAGCGCTTGCTCGCTCCGCATGGTCCGTATGGTCGCGTCCTGCGGCCGTCGGACGGCAAGATTCCCTCTTCAGTCGCTTTTGTGCAGTGCGCAGGCTCGCGCGATGAATCGATCGGAGTGCCCTACTGCTCGCGAGTTTGCTGCATGTACTCGATCAAGCAGGCCATGCTTCTCTCTGGCGCGCTGCCCCTGGCCGATATCGCGATCTACTACATGGATATTCGCGCCTTCGGCAAGGGCTACGAGCAGTTCTTCCAGAACGCGAAGGCGATGGGCATCAGTTTTGTGCGCGGGAAAGTAGCGCGCATCGATCCGGTAGACGGCGGCGATCTTTCGCTGCATGTCGAGAACACGGAGGACGCCGAGAACCTCTTACAAGAGCATCGCCACGACCTGGTGGTGTTGGCGCAAGGCATGATTCCCGGCTGGAACCCATCGGATTCTACCCCGGTTGCCTGTGCCGGCGATGGATTTGTGGCCACGCCCGAACCGACCGCACCCACGGCGACCACCGCGCCGGGAATCTTCGTTGCGGGGACGGCGGCGGGCCCGAAGGACATCGTGGACACCATTGCCGAAGCAGGCGCGGCGGCCATGCAGGCCAGTCAGTACCTTTACCAGAAACGCTGCGCAGGCGTCGCAGGATGAGTGCGCAGGAGCCGCGGAGCTGAAAAGGAATGCGATGAACGATGACGACCCGAAAGTGACGCAGCACGAAGCCGCATTGGAGTGCGGCGAGCCGGGACGCGACCAAGAGATCCACGTCTCAGCGCAGATCGACGCCGCGCGCCAGAAGGACGGGGCGCATACGCATGCGTCCGAGCCTGCGGAGCCACGGATCGGCGTCTACATCTGCCGTTGCGGCGGAAATATCTCCGACGTGGTCGATGTCGAATACGTGGCTGAAACGGTGCGGCTAATTCCCGGAGTTGCCATCGCCAAAGTTCACACCTTCGTGTGTTCCGATCCGGGCCAGCAGACAATCGGCAATGACATTCTCCAGGAAAATCTCGACCGTGTAGTCGTCGCCTCTTGCTCGCCTTTCCTCCATGAAACAACCTTTCGCGGCGCGGTCTCGCGCGGTGGCATGAACCCTTATCTTTACGAACACGTCAACATTCGCGAACAGGCCTCGTGGGCGCACCGGCACGATCCCGCAGGCGCAACAGCGAAGGCCATCCGCATGATCGCCGCAGCCGTCGGAAAGCTTCGCCTTGCCGTGCCACTCGATCAGATCAAGCTGCCCAATCACCGTCGTGCGCTGGTAATCGGCGGCGGCATCGCCGGCATGAAGGCCGCCGCCGATCTGGCCGCGCGCGGAGTCAAGGTGATTCTGGTCGAATCATCGGCCCAGTTCGGAGGGCATCTGAACAACTGGGGCCATGTCTATCCCAGCGAGCGGCCGGCCGCCGAATTTGTCGCCGCGCTGGCGCAGCAGGTGCGCGAGAAACCAAATATCGAAGTAATGCTCGGCAGCAAGGTAACCGCCGTCAGCGGATTCATCGGCAACTTCAAAGTGACGATTGAATCCTCGCAAGCCGGCGAAGCAGTTACGCCCACGTTGGAAGCCCCTGTCGGCGCCATCATCATGGCCACCGGCTTCCGTCCCTACATCCCCCAGGATGGCGAGTTCCTTTATCGCACCGCGCCATGCGTCGTAACACTGCCGGAATTCATTCAGCTCATGCAATCCGTGAGCCCGGACGCAAAGCGGCTCATCTGCCGCGATCGGGCGATCCGCAACATCGCATTTCTTCATTGCGTCGGCAGCCGTCAACTCGATGGCGTCCACACGCCGCCTGCAAATGGAAGGCTCAATACGTACTGCTCGCGCACCTGTTGCACAACCATCCTGCAGCAGGCGCTGGCCGTGCGCAAACGCTTCCCGCAGGTTGGTGTCTTCGACTTCAATCAGGACATCCGCACCTACGGCCGCGGCGAAGAGAACTATTACGCCGAGGCGAGCAAAGCCGGCGTCGTTTTCTTTTGCTATAACGGCGAGGAGCCGCCGCGCGTGAAGCTAACTCCGCCGGATTGCGCCGCGGGGGCGCTCTCCGTCACGGTGAAAGACTCGCTGACCTGGGGCGAAGAGCTCGCAGTCGGCGTGGACATGGTGGTGCTGGGGACTGGCATGGTGCCGGGGCAGATTGAGGACCTGATCGAGCAGATGAAGCTTTCGACGGGAGAGGACGGTTTCCTCCAGGAGGTCCATCCCAAGTTGCGCCCCGTCGAGGTCGCCGTCAACGGCGTGCTGCTGGCGGGAACGGCGCAGGGACCTATGAACATCCAGGAGACGCTGGCCGCAGCCGGCGCCGCAGCCGTGAAGGCCGCGGCCATGTTCGCCAAAGAAGATGTCGAGCTGAATCCCTACGTGGCCGCCGTGGATCCGGCGCTTTGCCGCGGCGAAGCGCAGTGCGTCACCCAATGCGACTACGAGGGCGCGTTGAAGATCGTGCAGGCAGGAGTCGACGGCGCAATGGTCGAGCGCGCCGAGGTGAACGCCGGGCTCTGCGTCGGCTGCGGCGCGTGCGTCGCCGTTTGTCCGCATCGCGCCATCGACTTGAACGGCTGGCGGATCGACCAGTTTGAGGCCATGGTCGACGGCATTGCGGCAGACATTCCCAGCCACGAATGCGCAACGGAATTGGTTGGCATTCACTAACGCTCACTGTAGCGGAAAGGAAAACTATGGCGATGAAACCGCTGACGGTAGAGCAAAAGCAGGCGTTGGCCGCGTTGCGCACAACTCTCGGCGGCATCAGCGAGGAGAAACGGCAAGCACAAAAGCATTTGCTTGCGGCGCGAAAGGCAATTCAAAAATACCTCGAAGCGCAGCCTGCCACGATTCCGCAAATCGCCGAGGCTCTCAGAATGCCGGCCGACGAGGCCCTGTGGCACGTGACCGGAATGCGGAAGTACGGCAAGGTTGCCGAAGCCGGCGAAGACGGTGACTATCTGCTCTATGCGCCAGTGGCTTACGAAGAAAACACGGCAGTCACTCACTAGCATCTGGGAGAATTCAAATGGCGCGCGTTGTCGATGTAAACCTCATGCGGAAGATTAAGCGGCATGGAGCCGGCGGCAAGCTCGACGTGAGCGCCTGCTTCAACTGCGGCAATTGCACTGCTGTCTGCCCACTGGCTGAGGACTCGGCCGGCTTCCCCCGGCGCATGATCCGCATGGCCCAGGTGGGCATGGAGCGCGAGCTGCTCTCGAGCGAAGACCTGTGGCGCTGCTACGCCTGCGGCGAGTGTACGCGGACCTGTCCGCGCCAGGCCGATCCGGCGGAGTTCATGGCCGCCGCGCGCAGCTATGCCATCAGCCGTTATGACTTCACGGGGCTGGCGCGGCTCGTAAACCGCTCGGTCTTCGGCAACCTGCTCGTCTTCGCGGTTTTTTCTTTGATCTTTGCATCGCTGCTGGCCATCAAAAAGGGCTCGGCCGGCGCGCAGGCGCCGCTCTTCGATTTTCTTCCCGGGTGGTGGATTCATAGCATCGGCGTGGCGCTGTTCGCCATCGTCGGCCTCAGCGCGCTCTTCGGCATGGTCTCAATGTTTGCGCGCTTCTGGGCGGAGCGCCGGCGTCAAGGTGTTTCTCTGCGCCCCGCCGCTCTCTTAGGGGCGGTGGCTTCGGGCGTCGTCGATGCGCTGCTGCACACGCGTTTCAGGCAGTGCGATTCCGCGCAGGCTCCCGAGCCGCGCCAGGAGCCGCTGCTGCTGCGCCCATGGTTTCTGCACGCCACGGTGATGGGCGGATTCCTTGCCATGCTGCTCGCCACCACTCTCGATTTTCTGCTCAAACCAATCGGCTCCCCGGCTCCGCCGTGGGGCCCGATCCGGCTGCTGGGCGCAGCGGGCGGCGTGGTCTGCCTCTATGGCCTCACCATCGTTCTCATCCGCCGTCTCCGCGCCGCCCAAGTTCCCTGGCGCAAGAGCGCGCTCGCCGACTGCTTTTTCCCCCTGCTGCTCTATGCCACGGTGCTCACCGGCCTGGCTACGGAGCTAGTCGTTTACCTGCCCACCGGCGCCTTTGGCCACACAATCTTCTTCGTCCACGTCGTGCTGGCAATGGACCTGGTGGCCATGCTGCCTCTCACCAAATTCGCTCATGTGCTCTATCGGACACTCGCTCTTGTCCTCTTTGCCTGGCGTCATGCCCCTGTCAAAGCTACCGCTTCCGTTGGAGCGGAGGTGTAGCAGAACCATCGTTGTCTCGAAAGGAAAGTTAACCCATGACCACCACATCAACGGAACTCGAACTCCAGGAAACCATCCGGCTGCTGACGTCGCGCGTCGACGCGCTCGAGCAGTCCGCCGGCAACGATCGCCTATCCATCGGTGTGATGAGCGGCAACCTCGATACCACCATGGCCGCTTTCATCATCGCGCTCGGCGCCGTGGCCTACGACATGCAAGTGGACATGTTCTTCACTTTCTGGGCCACCGCTGCGCTGCGCGATCCCAAAAAGTCTTCGCGCAAAGGCCTGCTCGACAAGATGTTCGGTTGGATGCTGCCACGCAGCTCTCATTCGCTGCCGCTCTCCAAAATGCAGATGGCCGGCATCGGACCAAAAATGATCCGCTCCGTCATGAAGGCGCGCGGCGTCAAATCGCTCGAGCAGCTCATAAAAGACGCCGCGGAGTTCGGCGTGCGCATCCACGTATGCGAAATGTCCATGGGCGTCATGGGCCTCAAGGAAGAAGAGATGATCGACTACCCCGGAATCGACTATGTGGGCGTGGGCTCGTTCATCCAGATGATCGGCGAGTCGAAGCAGGTCGTCTTCCTTTAAATCCACTGCGCGCGGGAAAGGGTCATTCGTCCCTCATCGCGCGCCATATTATTTCCCAATGCAGAACGTGGAAAAAATCAGGTTGAGGATGTCGTCCGTCGTGGTCTGGCCGGTGAGGGAATCGAGCGCGGAGAGCGCGCGGTAAAGGTCGAGCAAAATCATCTCATGCGGTATCGCGGCCTGGTTTGCTTTCGCCGCGTCGTGAATCCCGGCCAGTGCGGCGGTCACCGCCTGGTGATGGCGCAGGCTGGTCAGCATCCCCGGCTCGCTGGCGGCGCCGCCCGATGCCAATGCAAGAATCCTCGCGCGCAGCTCCGGCACGCCCTCGCCCGTCAGCGCGGAGGTTCGCAGCACCGGAACTCCGGCCAGCTCCGCCGCTGCAGCATGGTCGTGCCCGCCCAGGTCGCACTTGTTCATCGCCGCCAGGGCCGGCCGTCCTTGAACCGCAGCCAGCAGCTCCCGCTCTTCCTCGTTCAGCTGCTGCGTCGCGTCCAGCACCACCAGCACAATGGCCGCATCGGCCAGCGCCTCCCGGCTGCGCGCAATCCCAAGCTGCTCGGCAACGTCATGCGCCTCGCGCAGCCCCGCCGTGTCCACCAGCTCCAGCGGAATTCCATCCAGTGAGATGCGCTCGCTCACCGTGTCGCGCGTGGTGCCCGGCGACGCCGTCACGATTGCCCGCTCGCGCTCCACCAGCCGGTTGAACAGCGAGCTCTTGCCGGCATTCGGGCGCCCCACAATCGCCAGCGTCAGCCCGTCGTGCACAATGCGTCCCCGCGAGAACGATGCCTCCAGCGCCTCCAGCGGCGCCACCAGCTCGCCGATGCGGCGTGCAATCTCCGCCTGCGGCGCCACATCAATATCGTCTTCGGCGAAATCAATGCCCGCCTCCAGCAGCGCGATCAGCTCCACCAGTGCCTGCTTCACCGGCGCCACCCGCCGGCTGAGCGCGCCGCCCATCTGGCTTGCCGCCTGTCGCGCTTGCGTCAGCGTCTGCGCCTCAATCAAATCGCGCACCGCCTCCGCCTGGGTCAGGTCAATCCGCCCCGACAGAAACGCCCGTTGCGTAAATTCTCCAGGCTCCGCCAGCCGCGCGCCCAGCGCCATCGCGCGTCGCAAAAGATGATCGAGCACCACCGGCGAACCGTGCGCCGCAATCTCCACCAGGTCCTCTGCAGTGTACGAATTCGGCGCGGCAAAATAGGTCACCACGGCCTCGTCGATGCGCCCGCTCTCCGCATCCTCAGCCTCGGAATCGGCCACATCCGCCAGCCGCGCGCGGCCGTGTTCGAGAGGCTGCCGCAACTGCACAAGCTCGCTCGCAATCGTGGCCGCCAGTGGTCCGCTAAGGCGCACAATCCCGATGCCGCCGCGCCCCGGAGGCGTGGATACGGCGGCAATGGTGTCGACTGCGGGCAGCTTCAACTCGGGCTCAGCCATCTTGGGTCTGGTGTCACCTTATTGTAGGAGAAGCGTGCAGCATCCCGATTTGACCCAGCCTTGAAACAGCGCCAATTCACAAGCTGCTGAAGAATTCCTGCCGCGAGCCGCGCATTGATGCGGATGCCGCGCCGCCTTCAAGCGCGGTCGAACCACACCGGAACCCACTGAAGCTTTTTATGCGAGCGAGCCAGTATAATTTGAGTCAAACCGATCCACGGCAAACCTGAGCAGAAAACGATTCAGGAATTGCTCCCTCTTTACGGAAGCCAGAGCCAATCATGCATTTATATTCGGAAGCGGAAAGAAAAACGTTTCAAATCAATTTGTCCCCAGCGACAGAAATAGCGCGGCGTTTGGCGCTGTTGCTAATTTTGTTTCTTTCGGGCGCGGCGTGGATTTTCGCGCAGCAGCCGGCAACACCAGTCGCTTGGCAGGGCAGAATTCATAACACCGGCGGCGCGCCCATGGCCGGAGCAAAAATCCGGCTCAGCAGTGCAGCCAAAAGTGCGCAGGCTTCCGCCGGCGAGGACGGCGCGTTTCGCATCGCCTCGCTGCCCGCGGGACACTACCGGCTCACCATTGAGGCGGGCGGACGCAAGGCCGACTACGCTCAGCCCATCGATCTCGAGCCAGGTTCGAAGCCGGTGGACATCGAGATCTCCGACCGCGGCGAAATCACCGTAACGATTCTCAGCAATCAGGCCGGATCCACTGGCGGCGAGGCGCTCTCCGGCCAGGCCGTTAGTTCGCTGCCCCTGAACGGACGTGACTTCAGCACTCTGCTTCTGCTCGCGGCCGGCACCATGACCGACGCAAATGGGGCCACCAACTTCACCCAGCAGTTCGCCATCAACGGCCAGCGCGGCGTTGAGGCCGCATTCGCCATGGACGGAGCCGACATCTCCGATCCCGAGATGGGCGGAAGCACTTTCACCAATTTCAATGTGGACGCGATTGAGAACCTTCAATCAAGTTCCGGCTGGATGCCCGCGGAAATCGGCCAGGGCGCATCGGGATTCACCAACATCGTCACCCGCTCCGGCGCCAGCGGGTTTCACGGTTCCTTCTTCGAGTTCGTGCGCAATTCCGTGCTCGACGCACGCAACTTCTTTGACCATCCCACCCCCGTCTATCCGGGAAGAATCCCGCCCTTCCGGCGCAATGAATTCGGCTTCACCAACGGCGGCCCCGTCTATCTTCCCCACGCCTACGACGGCCGCAAGCGCACCTTCTATTTCACTGAGTACCAGGGCTTCCGCCAGGCGCTCGGCACCACGCAGGTGTTTCCCGTGCCCAGCCTGGCGGAGCGCGCCGGCACTGATTTCGTCACCTACGCCGGCGGCACTACCGACACCCTGAACGTTCCCGTCAATCCGCGCATCGCCGCCATCCTTGCCCGCTATCCCAAGCCCAATGACCCCGCCGGCCCATACGGAGCGCGCACCTATGCCACTCCGTCGATGGTGGCCACCAATGCGGACCAGTTCTCCGTGCGCATCGACCAGAAGATCACCGACAAGGATCAGTTCTTCGCGCGCTTCACCATGGACAACCTGACCGGGCCCACTACCAATCCCGATCAGTCCGCGATCGATCCCGCGTTTGGCGTGCAATACCTCGACCGCCAGCGCAACGTGGTGGGCGCCTGGACCCGCACAGCCACTCCGCGCCTCAGCTTCGAATCGTCCATCGGCATCGTCCGCTCCACGCCGGGCTTTCCCACGCCCGATACAACCGATCCGGCGGTGCTGTTCAACGATGGGACATACGAGGCGTTTGACTCCGCGGCTGGCTCGGTCATGCAATCCTACGGAAACCTGTTCCAGGGCCGCGAAAATGTTTCTTACACAGCCGGAAAGCATGCCTGGAAAGCCGGCGCCGACGTCCGCATCAACCGAGACACCACTTACTTCGGCATCACTCCCAATGGCGGATACGGCTTCGGCGGCGGAACCGCCTACGCCACGGAAGCAATTTCATCTCAGAGCGGCAAACATGACGTTGCCGTAGGCGATCCGCTGCCCGACACGGTCTCGGCGTTCCTCTCCGGCAGCGCGTTTTCCTACTCCGTCGCCATCGCCTCGCCCGGCTTCTCCGGCGGCGAACATATTGGGCCGGCGGCCATCAACCGCAGTAACTTCGCCGCCTATCTCGAAGACACCTGGAAGATGACCAACCGCTTCACGCTGAACTATGGCGTGCGTTGGGATCTCTACACGCCGATCACCGAGCGCGCCCACCGCACCTCCGCCTTCCGCACCATCGACGGCGTGCAGCAGTTCGTCATCGACCCTCAGCCCGGTTACGACACCAACTATCTCGCTTTTGAGCCGCGCGTGCAGGCAGTCTGGCAGGTCACGCCCAAGCTCCAGGCCAATGTGGGCGGCAGCATCATGGCCATCCCGCCCAACATCTGGCAGGACAATTTCCTCACCGGCTCCACGCCCTTCGTCGTCTATCCCCGCGCCGTGGCCAATGTTGGCGTACCCATTCCCTATGGCTTTACCATTACGCCCGCGCAATTGCCCCAGGCGTACACGCCCTCGGGGCAGGACATCTTTGCCACCTGGACAACCAAGCAAGTCCCCGCAAACACCATCATGGACGTGGACCGCTATGAAAAGGACATGGCCACGTTGACCCCAGGCAACGTGGTCAGCCCGCTCAACCTGAGCGGCATCGACCGCAACTTCGACAACGCCACGCTCTACACCTGGACGCTGGGCTTGGAGCGTAAATTCGGCAATCTAGTCGGTGACGCCGCCTACGTCGGCACAGCGGCGGAAAAGCTCCCGCGCTACAGTTATCCCAATGCCTATCCGGGAGCCGGACCTGGCTTCGCGCCCCACACCCAGTTCAACAGCGCGGGCAACGCCATCGGCGGCTTCGGAGTGGAGAACGTCATCGTCTCTGACTCGCACTCCTCCTACAACGCTCTGCAAACATCGCTCTCCGGCACCGTGGGCCACGGCGGTCCGGGCCTTCAGGCGGGCTACACCTGGAGCAAATCCATCGACAATACCAGCCTCGTCCTCGGCGGAACCGGTTCCACCGGCGCGGTCACTTCGGGCGTTTCCCAAAATCCCTACGATACCCGTCCGGAAAAAGGTCCGTCGAACTTTGATGCAACCCATAACTTCAGCCTGAGCGTGGCCCAGGACCTGCACATGGAAAGCGCGCAGTGGCTGCGGCCCGTCAGCCGCAAAATCACTTACGGCTGGGAGTTGCTCAGCATCTCCAGCATCAGCTCCGGCGCGCCCTTCACGGTCTACTCCGGCATTCAGCAAACCGGCTACGGCGATGGCGGCGTCGACCGACCCGACCAGACTGCCACGCCGAATCTTTCCACCGCGCGCAAGATCCGTCAGGATTACTTCGGCAAGGGCGCCGACAACGCCGCCGACTTCTTTTCCATTCCCATCCATATCGCCGGCGGCAGCGGCCCCAATCAGGGTCAGCTCGGCACGCTCGGGCGCAACACCTTCCGCGGCCCGGCATATTACGACTACGACTTCGCCCTCATCAAGGACACGCCCTTCGGCCGCCGCCCCAGCGGAGCCGAGCGCATGGACCTGCAGTTCCGCTCGGAGTTCTTCAACCTCTTCAACATCGTCAACATGGGCCTGCCCTCGAACATCCTCACCGGCTCCGGCTTCGGCCAGATCAGCCGCACCGCCGGCACCTCGCGCCAGATCCAGTTCTCCCTGAAAATGATTTACTAATGCCGGGTGCCCCATCCTAGAGCTGTTTCAGGGTAGCTGTATTCCGCTACGATGCCTTGTAACAAGGGCACGATCATGTAGCGCCGGCCTCCCGGCCGGCTGTGGCGCGGACGTCCTCGTCCGCGCTCAGATACCTTTCCTGCTGGGACACACCAACTCAGGAAATGCTCTAACCGCGTTCTTTGCGGTTAGGGTGGGACGGAGCGGGTGTCCACTGGGAATCGACGAAGCTGTGCCCCGTTCATCGCGGCACTATCGCGATGAGCGGGAGCGCCGACTCGCTAATCCCGCGCCCCAGACATCGCGTGCAGTTTCATCACCGTGTTCCAATTCCGCGCCGTGCCCCTCACCCCGCCCAAAGCGCGATCCAACGGCTTGCCCGTAAACTTGCTCTCCGCCGCTCCATCGGGCAAATGCAGATACAGCGTGTCGCCCACCAGGTGAAATCTGTCCCGCCGCGCCGGATACTGCGCCACGATGCGCCCTAATCCCTCTCGCGCCTCCGCCGGCGCCGCCCGCTCCAGGAACACCGCATGCACTTTCGCCCCATCCGCCGCCGCCTCCGCCGCAAACGGATTCTCCGCGATAACTCTCGATAACTCCTCGTGCGTCCGGACCATAACTCCAACCGGCGCGCCCGTAAGTTTCTCGAGTGCCGCTGCAAGCTCCCGCGCCACGCCCGCCGCCGTCCCCTTCGCCTCAAATACCACGTTGCCGCTCTGGATGTAAGTCTCCACCCGCTTGTAGCCCAACTTCTCCACCAGCACGCGTAGCTCGGCCATCGCCAGCTTCCCGTATCCGCCCACATTCACCGCGCGCAGCAGCGCAACATAAACCGCCATCCGCAGCCTCCGATATAGCTGTTACGATATCAGCCGCGAATAGAGCACCCGGTCCCTTGTTCCCTCGGTCCCTTGGTCCCTGTTTTTCAATGCCGGTGCCAGGCCTCCACCGCCACTTCGATCACCGCAAACAGCACGCTCACCGCCGCCAGAAATCCCTTCGCCCGTTGCCAGTTCTGCTCGTGCCGGTCCATCCGGTGCTCCAGTTCCGCCAGCCGCCCGCCGTTCCCGTCGCCCATCAGTCCCGTCATCTGCGTTTTCAGCACGCACAGATCGCTCAATACCTGCGCCTCAAACTCATTCATCATCCGCATCGCATCCTCGCAAGGGAACAGTGGACAGTGAACAGCCCGGCAACAATCACTGCCCCAATCCGTTCCAGCCTCACAAATTCGCTGTCTTTCACTTTTTCACTTCTTCACTTGTTCACTGATTCACCATCCACTGTTCACGATCCCAGCGGCAGATTCACAAACACCGCCGCCGAAAACTCCGAGTAATTCGGCGGGCTCGCTCCATCGAACATCCGCACGTAGTACCGGTCCGCCGCGCTCACTCGCTCCAGCATCAGGTTTGGCTGCGATCCTCGCAGCGCCAGCCCCGGATCCTCGCCCGGCATAAAGCTGAAGTCTCGCGTCCGCACTTCGAACCCTCCGCCCACCGGCGCCGTCGCGCCCGTATTCAGCGTGATCGCCGATCCCGTCAGCGCCGTCACTGTCAGCGCGTTCAAGTTCGCCGCCGGGGTCAGTCCCGCCGTCGCCGGCAGCCACGTGTTTCCCGGCACCGTATCGCTCGTCTTGATCGCCAGGTCATCCGCCCAGTCATTCGCAAACGCCACCTCGTACTGCACCATGTCCGGCACGCTCGCCTTGTAACTCAGCTTCACCGCCCGCACCACCATCTGCGCGTTCAGCCCGCACGATTGCGCGCTCAACGCCAGCGCATCTCCCGGCCAAATGTCCGCGGCAAAATCCAGGCTCGTACCGCGATAGGCCCCGCTCCACAGCGCGCTCACGCTCGCTGCCGCTGCGGCAAGCGCGCTCGCCGCGCTGCGGCAGTCCGCCGAGCAGCGCGCCGGCGGGTTCGTCACCGTCCCGATCCACGCCGCCGTCCCCGCCGCCTCCTGGCTCGCCGCGTTCACTTGCCGCCCCACCGCGCGCCCCAGCGTCCTGTAGCTCACCGCCACCTGCTCGCCCACCACCGGCGCGTACCCCGTGTAAAACACCAGCTTCCCCGTGCGCTCCACGTGGCACTCGGCCGACTCCGCCGTCGTCCCCACCCGCCGCGTGTATGGCCCCCCGCTCGTCGGCGTGCTCACCACCCAGCCCGATCCCAGGTTCGTCAAATGCAGCGCGCGCATCGCTCCGTGCAGATTCATGCTGCTCGCCGCCACCACCACGCACGCCGCCGGCACACCGCCCACCGCGCCGTCGTAGAGCGTCACCGGCGTCGCCGCCACCCCGTTCACAACTTCCTGCACTTCCATCTGCAGTTTGCCCGGCGCCAGGTTCATCTGCCCCCCCGCCGTGATCGCGCCGCTGTCGCCAAAGGCAATGTAAGTCGCCTGCGCGCGCAGGCACTCCGGGCAATGCACCCGCACGCGCAAGTTATATTGGTTCGCCGGGTTGATCGCGAATGTCGCGCCCGCCGCCGCCCCATACACGATCGGCTGCACCGTCACCGCCCCCGTTCCCTGCTGCGCCGCTGCCTGGAACCCCGCCACGCAACCCGCAATCGTCTCCGGCCCGTTGAAAAGCGCCGCCAGCAGTCCCGTGCTCGCGTTCTGGAGCGTCACGCCATCGGCTTCTAGCAGCAGCGTCCCGCCCATCTCTATTGGGTCCAGCCACGCCAGTTGCGTCTGCCCATCTACGCCGCTGCCCCCGTTCATCGCCAGCCCCGCAGCCCCCAGCGTGAAGTACGTTTCGCCGCTCGGATTGCCCCACACCGTCGTATTCACCGCCGCCTCGTTGAACAGCTCCGTGATAATGTTCTCCTTGCCCGACGATGGAAACCACGGATCTTCCGCCAGGTAGAACGTCGTCGTGATTCCGTCGCCCAGAAAATACTCCGTCACGTAAGCCACCGGCTCATTCTCGCCGCATACCGTAATGTCGTTGGCCAGCGCCCGCTTCACCGCCGTCGTTAGCGTCAGGTTCTGGAGCGTCAGGCTGCCGTCGCTCTCGTTCAGCGCATGCACCGCCGCAGGAATCGTCGTTAACACCAGCGCCCCGCTTTGCGCGCGATACGCCGCCCGCACCCGGCTCGCCACTTGGCCTGCGCTCTTGCTGAACGGCGCCCCCGGCTCCGGCGCAAAGCTCCCCACCGGCGCCGCCAGCATTAGCGCCGCCGTGTTCAACGCTGCCGATCCCGTGTGCGCCGCCAGCAATCCCACCAGCGCGCCCGCCGTCACATTGCTCGCGCCCTTCACCGGCGCCATCAGCGCCTGGTCCAGCAGAATCTCGTCGCTCACTGCCTCCACCGCATAGCGGTAGCGCGGACCTTCCATCGCCAGTCCCGCGTACTCCGGCATCGGCGTCGCCGCAACGTACCCGGTAAAGTACACCGTGCCGTTGTCGCCCGCAATAGTTACCTGCTGCAACCGCGCGGGCACAGCCATGCCCACCGGCAGACTCAGCCCAAGCGTGCACACGCCGGGCTCATTCAAAGTGCGCGTAACGGCGATCGGCCGCGATGAGTCCAGCGCAGCCGAGTAATCCTGACCCTGAATTACAATCTTCATGACATTTCCTTAGCTGAGTTAGCTGAGTTAGCTTAGTTGGCGGCGTTAGCGGGGCCAGAGACGTTAGCGCAGTTCTTTAGGGCCTGCATGAGACTTGGGCGCGCTCGCCAACTTGCCAACTCGCGATGTCGCGAAGCGACGCCAACTAGCCGCTCTTGTCCCTTGGTCCCTCGGTCCGCTGTCCCCTGTTCCCTGTTCCCTCGTCCCTGCCCTTACACCAACGCATTCTTCGCCGGCAAAAAGCTGCGGTAGCACACCACCCGCTCGCCATCCAGCGGATCCGTTACCGGCAGCGCCAGAAACCGCGCCCCCAGCGCAATGCGTTCCAGTTTGCCCTGCCCCTTCGGCGCCAGCGGCTGCGCGGCCTCTTCGGCTCCCGCCATGGGCTGCAGGCGCGGATAGTAGTAGAAGATGCGCTCGCCCAGGCCGCCCTCCATAAGAAACAGCGCCGACCACTCCTGGTAAAAGCTGCCGCCCTCGCGGTCCACAAACCCAGTCACCGCCTGCACCTTCATCCCTGCACCGGGCGCTCCGCCGGGCAGCGGCTGCGCCAGCGTAAGTCCCGTCGACGCAACCTGTGCCACCAGCGCCACGTTGAACGTCACGCGGCGAATGTAGTCCACATCCGTCAGCGCTTGCCGCACGTACGCGCCCGCAACCGGCGAACCCACATAGCCCGTCTGACTCGCGTAGTCCGCGTCCACCGCAACAATCTGTCCGGCGGTGAACTTCGCCGCATCCGTGCTCGCCAGCACAATCGAAGTCGCCGTCGATCCGCTCTGGACTTGGCACGCTGTGGCCGCCTTCGCGCCCACGCACGCCGGCGTCGCGCCGGTTGCGGCCCCCAGCACGTTCATGTGTTGCGAGGCAGTCGCCAGCGCCATCGTCAGCTTGGTCCATGCCTCGAACTGAAAGCTCACCTGCGCGCCCAGCGACTCTCGCACCTGTTCCAGTGGCGCGGCTGGAATCCCTGTTTCCAACGGCCCGCCCTTGCTCAACGGCTTGCGCGCAAAGCCCTGAATATAGCCGAGGCTGATCCACGGCGCGGGCGGCGTGGCGAGGGCAAACCCGCCCTCCTCGCCCGGATCGAAAACTACCGGCGTCTGCGCCGCACGATTCACCGGCGCAAAATACGCGCGCACGCGGCGGCTCACCGGCGCGGCAGCGGAAAACGATGTTGCATTCATTTTGAAGCCCCTCTTGAGAAGTAGTTAGTGATCAGCGAACGAGTGAAGGAGTGAAGGAGTGAATGGGTGAAGAAGTGAAGGAGCAGGGGATGGAAACAGCCGGTCGGGCTCTCTGCTCTTTTCGCTTTTTCACTTCTTCACTCTTCCAATTTCCTCACTCCCCTTGCTCCTGGTAGCTGTACACCATAACTTTCGCGGAACGGCCAATGCGGTCCCGTAGCGTTACGCACGGCGTGAACGCTGGCTCGTCCCAGAAAACATTGGTCAGCAGCGCAGCCGGCGGCGTGGTCGCATAATTCAGCTTGGGCGTGTAGAACGGCTGCACAAGTGCCACCAGTTCTTCGTCCATCTGGCTCAGCGCCCGGCCCCGGTCCAGCCCTCCGTACGTCTGGCACCCGCAAGTCTGATACAGAATCTCGCACTCCTCGGCCACCAGCGCAGAGGCAAAATCCACGTCCGCGCCCATTGCCAGCCAGCGCAGCACAAACACGTCCGTCGGCATCTGGTTGAACGGCGCTTCCGCCTCCTCCACCAAAATCCCGGGCCGGCTCGCGCCGCGTAGCATGATAGTCCGCTCCGGATTCACCACCGTCAGCCGGTTGCGCAGTGCCATGTAAAACGAATCTTTCGCATTCTGCATAAAGGCAGGGAACAGGCAACAGGGAACAGGGAACAGAAAAACCGTTCCTCGCCCGATGTTCCTCGCTTTCCCTGATCACCTTTCCTGGTCAATCGAGTTAGCGACCAACCATGAGATTAACAATCGCATGTTAGTTGAGGAGTTATTCAAGCCAGAAACGTTATGGCGCTGCCTGTGATAGGCTGCGCCTGTTCCCGGTTCTCTGTTCCCTGATCCCTGTTGCCTGTTCCCTGCTTCTACACCGCCTGCTGTTTCCCCTCGCGCAGCAGCAGCCGGTACAGATACACCTGCCCGAAGGCTTCGTTGGAAGCAATGGATTCGATCAGGTAGTCCTGCCCGGCCACGGTGACCGCCAGGGTCATGCCGAAAAGCGACTGCGCGGAATCCAGTGACAGCGCGCTTAACTGCGCCTCCACGCTGGTAGCCGACACCAGTAACTCCCACTGCGATTGGTCGCCTTCGTGCCACGTCGGGCGCAGCTTGCGCAGCACCACCGGTGACACCACCACGTCTACAAACGCGGTGGCCACTAGCCCCACCTCTGACATGCTGCCGTCTGAAGATACATTGGTTACGCGTAATTGCGCGCTGGCCCCTCCCACGCTGCGAAGCAGCGCGTCGGCTAGCATTTGCGGCGCGCCCACGGGATTGCGCGGTGCGGTGTCGCTCATATTCACTCCCTTCACTTGCTCCGGCCTCAGGCGCCGGCCTCTCGGTCCCTTGGTCCCTTAGTCCCTTAGTCCCTTGGTCCCCCGGTCCCTGTCTTCCTCACCCCACCCTGCTCGCCACATAAGGACGCAGCCACGCCTGCACCGTTTCGTCCACCAGCGAACTTGAAAAGTACTGCATCTGCATGGTGTCGATCTTGGCGTGGCTTGCGTTCAGCGCCGGCGTCGATTGCGCGTTGCGCACAATCTGCGCGCAGGCGCTCTTGATGTCGTCGCCGATCGTCGCCAGACCCGCGGTGTAAGTTACCGCTATCTCGTTGAACGGCAGGCCCAGGATGTTATAGGCAAGCGTTAGCTCGCCGCTGTTGGGGTCAAAGTCCACTGTCGATGGGTCGATGCCCACCCATTGGCCGGGCAAGGAAAACGCCCACACCATCTGCATCAGCGGCTCCTCCACCGGCTCGCCGCGCCGCGGTTGCGCATACCGGCCTTCCATGCTCGCCAGTGGCGAGGTGGCCGGCGCCAGCGCCGCCAGCGGCAGGTAACTCAGGTGTACCGTCTGCGATCCGCGCACCACGCGCAGGCGTTCGCTGTATTGAATGACATTCAGATCCGGCCGCCGGCAATAACTGTTGATGAGGGCCGTAGCGGCCGTAATCCAGTCCGCCGAAGTCGACGCCGGCAATCCGTAATTGGGGTAATCTGCTGGCTGCAAATAGGCCATAACTTCCTCCCGAACAGGGTTCAGATTTCAGGTTTCAGGCGTCAGAGGTCAGGTGAACGCGCAGGTTCGCGCGCGCAAAGAACTCAGGGTTCAGAGAGTGCTCCCTGAACCCTGACACCTGAACCCTGAACCCTGCTGTTTACCGCTCCACCATCACCTGGTAGTGCGCATAGTTCGCACCCTTCACCACCGGCGCGCCGAATTTCACTGCCACGTACTGCTTGCTCAGCGAGTTAGGCAAACCTAACTCGAAGATCCGCGGGGTAACTTCGCCCAGCCAGTGGTACTCGATCAGGTCCTCGGTCACAATGTAGGCCGGCAGCGTGGCATTGCCCTGCCCCGGAGTTCCCGTGTAGGCCAGGCTCCAGTCCGGAATCAGCGGCAGGTCGCCCGCCTGCGTCGAAAGCATCTTCACGCGCAAGCCGCCGGTAATCTGATCGGTGTTCAGCACCACGTTGTACTCCGACTTAAGCTCCTGGTCGATCAGGTCCAGCAGCACCGGGTTGCCATAGATCGCCGTGGGCCGCACATAGTAGCCGTTGCTGGCCACCATCTGCGCCACCGTAGTCTTGATCGTGTCCACAATCTTCATGGCAGTCGTAACCGTCACGCTGTTGCCGCCGGCCGCTATCTGTGCCGCGCAGCCCATGTACTGCTGCGTGGTCGGCGTGGTCAGGCTGGTGTCGTTGCCGTTCCACAACGCCACGTCGTGCGCTACCATCACGCCGGACACGGTGTCGGCCAGGTCACTTGGCCTGGAGATATGCGAACTGCTTCTGCTGCGCGCCCAGCTCCAGGTCGAAGAGGTTGTAGTTCATCTGTGCCACAATCGCCTTCAGCGGCACGCTGCGCTCCACCCGCGTCGCGCTCACCACCGTCGGTGTAATGCTGCGCGGGTTTACAAATCCCGCGGCGCCGGGGTTCGGAATGGCCGTCTCTTCAAAAAAGCGCGACGGATGCCCCGTCGCCGGAACCTGCTGGATGCGCTGGCCAAACGGCGCCGAGCGGCGGCAGATATCGAAGATCTCGGTCTGGTAAAGAGGCACTTCAATGGCGCCGGGTCCGATAAAATCGGCGGCGGCATGGATATCGGCAAAGGTTGCGTTCATGGTGTGTACTTTCTGCCTGTCGAGGCATGTTAGGCCGAAATACAGCTTTCAGCCGTCAGCTATCAGCCTTCAGCTGCTGCACTTCAGACATTGGTTGTGTCCGGGCACTTAGCGGATCATCCGCGCGCCGTGTTCCTCGGATAAGTGAGCCCCTGCCTCCCTCGCCGCAGCTGAAAGCTGACAGCTGAAGGCTGACGGCTGCTTCTACGCGATCGCTCCCGCCCGCGCCAGTTGGCTCTTGATGGCGATGCGCTGCTCCAGACCCAGGCTCTTGAGCGCCTCGTCCAGCGTGCGCACATCCACCGGTCCGTCGCCGTCTATGCCGTGCTTGGCCAGCATCTCCGCGGCCACCGCGGTGCGCCTCTGCGCCACCGCCGGCGCCGGCCGGGCCGCTGCCGCGGCAGCCGCCTTCAGCTCCGTCAGCTCCACTTCCGCCGCCGCCAGCTTCTCCTCCAGCGCGGCTTCGCGGCCGCTCTGCTCCACTGTGGCCGAGATCTTCTCCACCTCGCCCGTGAGCGCAGCCTGGCGTTCTTCCAGCCAGGCCAAGGTCCGCTCCAGCGCGGTGGCCGCGGCCTCCAGCCGGTCAATCACTTCCTGTTCCGTGTGTTCCATAAGTACGTCCTTTCTTCAGGTGAAAGCAGCCATCGGCTCTTAGCTGTTAGCTCTTAGCTGTTAGCTGTTAGCTGTTAGCTGTTAGCTGCTGACGTGTTAATCCGGCTTATGCCGGGGCGGAAAAGCGCAAAAGAAAAGCCCCGCGCCAGCGGAGCCGGTTGGAAATGCAAACGGTGCTGTCGGCCAAACGCAAAAAGCTAATAGCTAACAGCTAAGAGCTAGGAGCTTCGAGCCAACTCCTCGCAAACCGCCATTAGCTGACGGCCAACGGTCGAAGGCTGGGCGCTGAGCGCGCTCGCCCGGCGGCTGTCTTTCCCCAGCGCAAAGCTTGTCCCCTTGTACGCCGCTTTTTCGCGCAGCAGGATCGCCGCGCCGGTGAAAGTCACCCGGGTCAGCTTCCAAACTTCCGCCCGCATGTCCTCGATGCGGCAATCGGCGAGCTCATAACTCATGCCCAGCAGCGCCGGGGCGTGCGCCTCGATCTCGCGCGCCGCCTCGGGAAAATCGCGCGCGTACAGATACCCGCGCACCATAAGCTTGTTGCCCTTCAGGTCCGCCTCCGTCAGCACCCCGATCTTGCGCTTGGAGTCGTGCCCGTCCCAGCCCGGGCGGTAGTCCACCGCCATGCCCAGCAGCGAGGGCAGCGCCTGTTCCGCCGCCGCCCGCGTCAGCAGCACACGATGACCGCGCGCCCCAGCCGGCGCCTTGTCGCTGGTGGCGTTCACCAGCGTCAGCACGCCCTCGAACGGCGCCCGGTTTGGATGCGCCTCCACCTGTGGAATCGTGATTGCCATTGCTTCCAGTCGCATGTGAGTCTCTCCCGTCAAAAGAAAGCCGTCAGCTTTCAGCCATCAGCTTTGCCGTGGTAACTGCTTTGGTTCTTGTTATCGGGCGGTCGGAGTCGCAGCAATCGGCCTGCAGCACCAAACCCGCAGCGCTACTCCGAAGAAGATGGCTGAGGGCTGACAGCTGAGGGCTGACGGCTGCTTCCCGGCATCGGCCCATATCCGCGCAGCGCCCGCACCTCGTCCACCGTCAGCACCCCGTTCTGCAGTAACTGCACCTGCACCGCCAGCTCCGTCTCCTCGTCGCGCGCGCTCAAGTCGTTGAACAAAAACTCGAACTCGCGCCAGCCGATGCACTTTGAGAAAAGGTCGCGCGTGATGTGCCCCGCCACCAGGTGCGCCATCGGCGCAATCGCCCCGCGAAATGCCTCATCGGCCAGCTCCGCCGCCGTGGATCGGTTCACGTCGCTTTCCAGACCCAGCAGCAGCGGCGGAACTCCGAAGGCGTTGGCCACCATGCGAATCAAAAACTCCTGCCACTGCAAGCGCAGGTCCGCGTCTGTGCCCTGGGCAAAGCGCAGCACCTCCGGCTTTTGCTCAGTCGAGATCAGCGGCACCCGTCCCGTGCCTTCAATCTCGTCCTGCCACCAGCGGATCAGCCGGTCGTGCTGCGCCGGCGTCGCCTCGTTCAGCCACAGCGCGTACTGCGCCACACTGTTCGCCGCCAGCTTGCCCGCGAACCGGTTGGCGCTCAAAAACTGGTTCATGGTCTCGAATGCAACCTCCAGCGGCCCCAGCCCAAACGGCGTAAAGCTGCGCGGGTTCATGCGCAGGTAGATCAGTTGATCGTCCCTCAGCTCCACCGCCGCCGATTCCATCTGCCCGGGCAGCAGCTGCGCGTAGCGCGGCACATCCGCCGACCCATCCCACTTCCCGTTCACGCGGATCGACGCGCCGTCCACCGCCCACAGCATCGCCGGCCGCTCCGGGTCGCCCGTCGCCTCCATCTCGATGGCCCCAAAGCCGCCCGTGAGCGCGTCTTCGATCGCCTGCTCGATCAGGGAGCGGAAGCTGTCCTGCGGATTCGGCTCCTCCAGCATGCGCCGCAGCACCGCCCCGCGGTGCGCCGTCTCCGCGGCGCCAGGCTCCGGGGAACGCCCGCCGGCCGCGTAGGCATCGCGGCGCAGCCGCACCTGCCAGTCCATCGCCGCCACCCGGTCCTTGATCAGGTTGATGGCGCGCCGCACCAGCGGGGTCTCGGCAAAACGCCGCAAATTCCCCGGCGTCGGCTTGGGCAGCAGCCGTCCCGGAAACTGGACCGGCGAGAGAATTGCCGGCATCGCCAGCGTCTTCCGCTCCACCTCCGCCTCCACCCGCTCCGCCACTCCGCCCGTGGCCTGCCGCCATATCGTCCGTATCTGCTCGCTAACTTTCACTGTGTCTCTCCTTGTTGGTGCGCATAATTTGTTGCGAGGAAACGAGTGAAGGAGTGAAGAAGTGAACAAGTGAACCGGGCAACAAGTGACGGGAAATAAAAAAAGCGACCGCCCGCGGGCAATCGCCTCATTCATTTCCAGCTACTCTCTCTTATCCCTGATTCACTTCTTCACCTCATTCACTTCATTCACTTCTTCACTTCATTCACTTCATTCACTTCTTCACTCGTTCCCCAGTTCCTGTTCCCCCGCCCGCTTTCACCCCACCCGCAACTCCCGCCGCGCCGTTTCCGCCACCAGCGGCAGCCGCTCCGTCGTCAGCACCCGAATGCTGTGCTCCTCCATCGTTTCCACCGCGAAGCGGTACAGCTCCAGCCGCTCCGGCTCCTCTTCGGTTGCGCCGATCCGCGCCGCCGGCTCCACAATCGCCGTCAGCTCCAGCCCGGCCTTCTCCACCCGCTCCACGCCCGCCCGCAGCGCGCCCGCAGAAAACGCCAGCACCTTGGCCATCTCCACTCCCGGCTCCAGGCTCACCGCGTGAAACATCTTGATGATCCCGTTCGGCCGGTACCCGGCGTCGATCCGCAGCGGATCCCCCGGCCGCGTATATTGCGCCGCCCGGATCTGCTTCCGCATCAGATCCCACACCTGCGCCCGCTCAAACTCCCGCCGCATCTGGGCCTGCACCGCCGCGCGCCCGCGCAATTTCGACTGCTTCTCCCGCGGCGGCGGCTCCACGTAGAGCCGCATCAGCTCCTCCATCCCCGCCGCCAGGCTCTGGGCCAGGTAGCCCTTCGGCTCCGTCATCTGCACGTTCAGGCTCAGGCCTTCGTCCAGGATCTTCTCGATCCCCGCCCCTTTGCCCAGCCGGCCCTTCAGCTCCGTCTCCATCCCTTCCAGCATCGTCGTATCCGCATCCGGATCGAGGCACCGCACCCGCCGCCAGTCGCGCGTGAATCGCACCTGCGGCTCCGCCCCGCTTCCCCCCTCCGCATCCCGCAGCACCACCCCGATGTGCACATACTCGTTCCGCACCGCGTCCGGCACATACCGGAGCAGTTGAAACGTGCACGGCAATCGATCATGTCCGTTGGCCATAAGCAACCGTTAAGAAAAGTGAAACGGTGACGAAGTGAAAAGGTGAAACGGTGAAAATGTGAAACGGTGGAAAAGTGAAACAGCGAGAAAGTGAAACGGTGAAAATGTGAAGCGGCGAAAAAGTGAAACGGTGAAACGGTGAATCAATGAAGCCAATCAAGAACTGCATCCTGCCGCGCAGGTTTCACTCCTTCACTCCTTCACTCCTTCACTTCTTCACTCCCTCACTCCTTCACTCCTTCACTCCTTCACTTCTTCACTCCCTCACTCCCTCACTTCTTCACTCCCTCACTTCTTCACTCCTTCACTCCTTCACTTCTTCACTCCTTCACTTCTTTACTCCTTCACTCCTTCACTTCTTTACTCCTTCACTCCCTCACTTCTTCACTCTCTCACTGAATCCTAACCCCGCTTGTCCATCCTGCCCACATCTCCACCACGCTTTCCAACCTCCCCTTACCCCAATTGGGAAACGGCTCCCTTTCCGACCTCCTGAACCCGTCAATCAACTCCCGGATCCGCCCCCGCCGCTGGAGCAGCTTTTCCACCAGCGCCTCCATCTCCGTCACGTCCCCGCCGTACCACTCCGGCGGCGTTTCATTGGCCGCCGCCCACAGCACCTCGGCCCCCAGGGTCTCCAGCCGCGTCAGCCACGGCTCAAAATCCTCCCAGCCCCTGATCCCCGCATACACCTCGTTGCGGTGGTAGACGCCCCGCAGCGGCGAGTCCCCGAACTTCCACTCCCCGGCATGAAAGCAGTACCCGTAATCGATAAACCACGCCCGGTACAACCGCTCCCTGGCCTTGCGCTGGAACACCGCCTGCCTGCCATTCGCGTTCCCCGTCCACTTGTCCAGCGCCAGCACCCCGGCAAACTCTTTCAGGTTCCGCACCTCGTTCAACTGCTCGCCGGGAAGGTAATCCACCACCTGCCCCGGCATCAGCCCGCCCACAAACCGCGATCCAAATTGCAACCCTGCCCGGCACGGCTCCTTCTGCCGCCCCAGGTCCATCTCCATCTCCGGAGTGTTCTCGACCAGCCACTCCGATACTTCCACAATCTCCGCCTGTGGCGCCGTCAACCCTGCCGCCGCTGCCAGCCGGCTCGCCACCAGCTCGTTCGCCAGCACCCGCACGTGCTGCGGGTTGTTCTGGAACTTCACCACGTACGCGTGCCCGTCCGCGCCCAGCATCAAATGCCCCTGCGCCCCGCCCCGCATCCGCCGGATATGCTGTGTCGCCTGTACCGCCAAGCCCGTCCCGCCTGTCCCAGTGTGTTGCCCTGAATTGTACCGGCAGCAGTGCATAGTGCACAGTGCACAGTGAACAGAGGCGGCCAGAGATCGAAAGTTGAAAGCCAACGATGATTCGCTGTCACTCGCCACTGTTCACTGTTCACTGTCCACTGTCCACTGTTCACTGTTCACTGATCACTGTCCACTGTTCACCTTCCCCCAGCCTCCCACACCGCCATCGCAATCGCCATCGCCATCACCAAATCGTCATGCGCCCCCGCCGCCGCTCCCATGTTCCCGTCCGCCTGCCGCACAAACGTCCGGCACTCCGCCAGCAGCCGCCGGCTCATAAACCGGCTCGGCTCCTGGATCAAAAACGTATTCAGCCGCGACAGCGCCGGCGGCCGCGTCGCCACCGTGGTCAGCCAGCCCGCCTGCCCGTTCTGCCGGTAGATCCGCGGGTACTGGCACACCTCCTGCAACATCCCCAACGGCCCCGTCCCAATACTGTTCCGCTCCACCACCAGCAGCGCCTCGTTGTACTCGTGCGCCAGCCCGGCCACCAGCTCCGCCAGCTCCCGCCCGCCCACGTGCGCCTGCATCTCCGCGCACTGCATCCCCGTCTCCATGTCGATCACCTGCGCCGCCGAATAATCTCCCGTCGACAATCCCCCCGCCGGATCCAGCGACACAATGTACTGGTGCCCCTTGAGCGGCGGCAGCCAGATCTCCACCTCTCCGTTCCGCCGCCGCTCCACCGGCTCCCCTAAATCCTTCAGCCGCTTCTCCACCTCTTCCATCTCAAAAAAACAATCCCCGCTGGCCAGAAAACAACTTTCCGCGTCCTCGGCATACTCCTGCGCCGCCATCCGCCGGAATCCCGCCCGCACCTGCCGCCGGTACCCGATCTGCTCCAGCGTCAGCCCCGCCCGCTCCATCAGCTTCCGCTCGTCTTCGGTCAGCGTCCGCTCCTTCACCGCCATTCCCTGGTACCGCTCCTCCAGCCACCACGGAAAAAAGTGCCGAACCGTCCCCGTCTCGTCCGCCGCATGCCACTCCTCGTAGAAGCACCCCCCCACGCCCCACGGCGTCGACTCCAATATCACCTCCGCCCCCGGCGCCAAGCTCGCCCGCAGCCCCGCCAGCGTCTCGCTGGGATCCCCCGGCCACCGGGCAAGTTCCGAGCAATGCAGGTTCTGCACCGTCAATCCCCGCCCCGCGTTCCGGTCCCCCGCCGTCACCACCTTGTACTGCGAGTCCAGCTCCGGAAACACAATCTGCCGCGTGTTCGCCCGCGACGTCGCCAGCGGTCCCGTCCGCAGATCCTCCGGCAGGCAATCCAAAAACCGGTGCACGATCCGGAATATCTCCTCCGCCGCCTCCAGCGTGTGCGCCACTTCCAACGTCAGCGTCCCGGGGCGCGTTATCGTCTTCAGAAAAAACCGCCCCGCCGCCCACGTCGTCATCCCCAGTTGCCGCGCCTTCAGCACAATGTTCCTTGTGCCCCGATCCCGCTCGAACGCCCGCTGCATCGCGTTCGCTTTCAGCGCCACCGTCGCCCCGTCCCGCCCCCGCACCCGCAGCAGCTTCTCCGCCAGCGCCGTCACCACCGTGTCCCCGCCCAGGCCCTCGGGAGTCTCGTCCAGCATCCTGCCCAGCTCCTCCAGGCCCGCTTCCACCACCACCTGCTCCGTCACCCCATCCATCGCCCGCTTCCCTTCTGCTCTCCGTCGTCCCCGATGTTCGTCTCTTGCGGCACACGGCAAACCATGCTGCCGCCGTGCGCAGCAACATTTCCCCCGCTGCGCAAGGCGCGCCCCGCATCCCATCCTCAATACAGCATGAAGTTCGGAAGAAATCCCGCGGTAGCCGTTACCGACAAGCCGGTGATGCTGCCGGGAAGCGCTCCGCCGGTCGTGCTGCCGGAACCCAGGCTCAGATAAATCGTTCCCGTCGATGCGCCCACGCTGGCTGCTCGCAAGGCAGCGCAGCTGGATGCGCAGTTAGTGGTTTCCACCCATAAGTAAGTCCCCGGCATCAGCAGCACTGGAGATGTCCAGGCAAGGTTACTCTGACTTGTGCTGGGCGCAAATGTCGTCCCTGCCGTCGCCCCGATATGGGCCGCAAGAGTGGCCGTGCTGCCGCTGATCGAATAGATCCCGATGTCGTACTTGTTAGTCGTGTTATCCGCCGTATACGGAGTCACTTGGACATGCGATGTGTAGATAGCCTGCGGCAAAGTGAAGGCTATGTAAGTAAGGTCGTTCTGCACAAACACGAGGCTGCTTTGGGCGTAATACTGCGTGCCCGGCGACCACATCAGCGCGGTCGCGTTCACAAAAGCCGGAGCCGCCGCCGAGCCGTTCGGCTGCGCCGCCAAAACCTGCAGGGTGTTGGCCGTCGTCGGTGCGCTCGCGCACGCAGTCGTGCCCGCCGCGCTCTGGTAGAGCGCGCAGTCCGTTGTCTGCCCGGCTATGCTGGTAGCGGTCGCCGCGTTTCCTGTCGTTGCATTCCCCAGCGTGGCGGAGCTGGCGCTAACTAGCTGCCCGCTTCCATTCGTCCCCACGATCGTTGCCGAAACCGGCGCCGCCGCGCCGTTCACCTGGGTGGCGTTGGCGTTGCCAAGCTGTCCCTCAAGCTGCCAGTGCGATCCGTCGTACGTGGCGCGGATATAATGTCCCGCCTGAATATCGCCGCTGGCCAGCGTCGTGGTGTTGCCCCACTTATAGAGCGCCTTTGCTCCCGCCCCATTCACGTTCAGCGTCGCCGATCCGGTGTTAGCCGCGTTGAAGTCCACATTCACCTGGTCCCCTGCAGCCGGCGTAAAGCTAGGAGATGTGCTGCACGAGTAAGTGTTGCCTGCATTGCTCGCCGCGCAGCTATCGATCGCGCTTTGATTGTGCGCGGTCTGCGCCACCGGTTGGCTGCCGCTGTTCGTCGCCAGGCCGTTCGCCGACGCCGGAACACTGCCGCCGTTTACCTTGGCCACCGTCGGACCGGGATAACTCCCGCTTAAGTCCCCGCTCGCGGTTCCCGCCGGCGGCGCTCCCGCCGATCCGCTATCGATAACATCGCCGTTCGCGTCGTAGCTCGCCAAATGCCCGCTCGTCTTCGCCGCGCTCGTGGTCTCCTGCGCCACCCCTCCGTTCCCGGCGGATGTAGTCATAGGCGCGCCCGGCGCCGCCGGCGTACCGAGAGTCAGGCTTTCCTCGATCGCGTCCGTACCCCAGGGCACTGCCGCAACCCAATCCACATCCACAGGATTGCTCGGATTCGACATATAGATACGAACGTTGTTGACTAACCCGGTAGCATCGGCGTCGCAATGGTATATCCCCCAGGTCGCGTTGATACCTGTAATGGTGCAGGCTGCATAAGTCGTATAGCCGCCGGTATACGTGCCTGACTGAACCGTAAATGTCAGATTCGAAGTGCTGCTTGTAGTCTCCGCGCGGAAATACCAGCGTGTCGGTCCTGCGGGAAGGCTCTGCCCGAGAATCCAGAGCGAGCCATCCGTACCGTTAAGTGACTGGCTTCCGCTGGCTAGAATCTGGAAGTAAGAGCCGGTTTCTGCTGTCGCCGCAACGGCGTCCCCGGTGGTTACGCTTGGGTTTACCAGGCCAGGCGATCCCAGGAGTTCCTGTGGCCACATCCACAAATCCTCGCCATTCAGATAATAGTTGGAGCCGCCTTTGTCCAGAAAGTCGTGCGTGTGGTTGAATGCAATGGCCTGCCGGGATAGCGCCGGAATGTTCGTGGACGCTCCATTGATGCCATTGCCAACGTACTGCTTTCGTGCGGGTTGCAGGCCTTTGTAGGGGCTCGAAGACTGACCCGTGATCCACTGATTGCCGGTGCCGGTAATGTTGAAAGTCGGTCCCGTCGTGTTATTCGGGTAAAAGGGCACCTGTATCTCGTTATCGCTTCCCGCGATGTTAATTGTGCTGCTCGCCGTATTGTCGGCAACCATAAGCTGCCTCACAAATGAGTTACTCGCGTCCAGTTGCAACGTAGAACAGTTGAGCAATTCATAGCGCTCGACGGTATGGCTGGTGCCTGCCAGGCGAAGGCCGACTCCAAGAGGACACGATCCCAGACTCTCCGTTTCCGGAACGTCAATGTAGTCCTGCCACGTAAAGGTCTCAAGCCCATAGCCATCCAGAAGTTGAATACCGCTGGCAGCCGCGCCAATCTGCACATCGCGGAAAGTGGTAAAGAGGCCATCGTAGGAAACGAACGGGTACGAGGTCCATAAATACATCTGCTCGAACGTATTGAAGTCCTCGATGCCGTCCGATACACTCGCCGAGGGCGCCACATTGGTGGCCGGAACAAAAAGCCAGCCAAATGTTCCTGTAATAGCCCCCTTCTTCCAAAGACCGTAATATGGAGCCGCGTTCCCTTGAAAGAAATAGCCGCAAGTGTTGTTTCCGGCGCCCCGCTTGTCGTTTGAATAACTACATTTTCCAGAACACCGTTGAAATTGGCAATGGGGTGCCTTTCGCCGGACATATCGTCTTCCGCAAACCCACAGTTGCCCGCGGACTGCGTTGTGGGCAGGCCCATCAACGAGATATAGGCATGTGCGCCGGTAACCGTGGCGCCCGCCGGACTTGAAAGTGTTACCGAAGTTGGCGATGTATAAGTCGAAATGGTAGTAACTAGATTGCCGGAACTACCCGCGCCATAGACAACCACTGCCTGTCCCACGTCTCCGGGTTGAAACTCACATTGCGCCGAAGAGGTAAGAACCGTGCTGGCGTTGGTCATTGCGCCGTCCCAGCATGTGCGTCCGGGAAGCCGATTGGCAAAACTGTAAATGTACGTTGTTACTCCCGAAACAGCCGCGGAAGCAGCACTGGAAAGTGTTACTTGAGTTGCCGACTGCCGGGAGAGAATCGTGGTGGTCAGATTGCTGCCGCCGCTACCGGCGCCGTATACAACTATGCGCTGCCCTACGTCGGTCGACTGAAAGCTGCACTGAGACGCGGAGGTTAAAGTCGCACTCGAATTCGACATGGCGCCATCGTTGCAAGTGCGAGCGCCCCCTGTACCTGCTGCAGTGCTGGTTACGTCAAGGCTGTTGTCTACAATTACACCGAGATCCCGTATAACAGGGGACTGTAGAGGCGCAACGAACCCCGCCTCCGTCGGATCCAATGAGTGGAACACATCCAGCCCTTGCCCACCGCGCACCGCAACATTTATATAGCTGGCCCCGCCGTGTGGCAGTCCTGCGGCCCCTGGAGGACCGTACATACTTACACCCTTGAAGTCTATGGGATACCCTGCATAGTAAACGGTCTGGCTGTTCGTGTTGCCGGGGTTGGCGGGAAAATAGACTGCCCCCCCGACCGCAAAAGCAGCATTGACAGCGTTCTGAATAGCTGTGGAGTTATCGGTGCAGGACGTAGTCCCGCCGGTACCCGTGCAGTCTCCTACCGCGCCGTAAGCAGTTATGTTGAACACGCCGTTCACGCTCGCGCTCACCGTAGTCGTGCCGGAAACCACCGTTCCGTTCGCGCTGTAGTAGGCGATCTGCCCGCTCGATCCCGAGTTCACCGTTCCGTTGGTTCCCCCGCTGCCGCACGCCACTCCCGTGTTCGTCAGGTTGCCTGAGGTGTCAACCTGTACGCAGTTATGGCCTGAAGCCGCCGCCAGCGTGGAAAAGCCCACCGTGCTCGTCGCCGTCAGGCTGCCGCTTACTTTCGTGTTGCCGGCCACCGCCATGCCGTTGCTGCTATAGGTAGTCACCCCGGGCAACAGGTTTCCCAGCGCCGCCGCAGCCGTCGTCGCGCCCGTCCCTCCGGAGCTCACCGGAACCGCGCTGGTGCCCGATACCGCCGTCCCGCTCGCGCTGTAGTACGCAATCTCTCCCGCCGTTCCCGTGTTCACCGTCCCGCTGCCGCCGCCGCTCCCGCAAGCCGATCCCGTGTTCGTCAGATATCCGCTGTTATCGATCTGTACGCAGTTGTGCCCGCTCGCCGCCGCCAGCCCCGGCAGCTTGATGCTCGTCGGACTCAGGAAAGCTGCCGCAAGATTCGCGCTCCCGCTGGTGTAGATATCGGTCTCCGCCCCCGCGCCCGTCTCGTAGTTCAGCCGGATGTGACCCGCCGCATTGCTCGCGTTTACATAAGTGTCGCCGGAGTTGCTCGATTGATACGCCTTGAAGCTGTCCAGCCCCCCCACCGCCGAGTTCAGCGCCCAGTTATTGCTCGCGTCCTTCACCAGGTACCACTGGCTGTTCCCGTTGAAATCCTTGTAGGTGAACGATCCCTTCTGGCTCGCCGTCAGTCCCGGCCACAGGTAGTAGTCCACCTCCGCGTCCGCGTTGTTCCGCACCGTCAAGGTCCCGGCCGACTGCGACGTCCCGCTCACCTGCAGGGTCCCGTTGAATTGCGCGTCGCCTTGCTGGTCGATCGTCGCCACCGTCGCCGGCAACGAGCCGCCGCTCGAAAAATTCACGCCCCCCGTGCCCGCATTCGCTGAGCAGTTGAAGCACACACTCCCGCCTCCGGCCGCGTTCAAATAGGTCTGCGGGCTTCCGCCCACTGCCGTATTCTGCTGCACCCCGAATCGCGGCACGTTGTTCAGCATGTCCTGCAACGCCCACGTCTGCTGGCCGCTGGCGCCGTCCTGCGGCCCCCACAGCCACGCGTTCTGGTAGCTCCCCGCCTGCCCCGGCACGTCCGTGATGTACTCGTCCTGCCGGCCGCGCACGTTCCCCAATCCGATGCCCAGGTAAATGTGATTGGTCACCGTCGCATCCGCCTGGCTGCGGTATAAGTCACCATTCAGTCCGTTGAAACTCCTGTGAAATGTATCTAGGAAGCTGTTGTGCGTGCCGCTGTCGGTCAGCTTTCCCGTGTACATCGTTCCGCCCGTGATCCAGCTGTTGTAGTTGCTGCCCGCGTCCGCCACCACCTGGTAGCTCGAGTTCTCGTTGCGCAGTCCCATCAGCGTGTTGTTCTGGGCATTCGCCCCCAGATGAAGTGCCGTTGCGCATCCCTCTACATCTCCTCCCGTGAACGTGTTCCCATCGCCCTGTTGCAGATTGATTCCGAACGTTCCCGCAATCGGATTCCCGCTGGTCGTCGGGCAATCGATGTGCAGCCGCACAAATGTGCTCGCGTTCACCCAGTCGGTCGTGGCCGGGTTCGCCACCTGGTGGCCGATCGCGTTCACCGCTGTCTGGAACCCGCTGATGTGCGTGTCGTCGATGCTGCCCCCGGTGTAGTTCCCGGTGCCGTCCAGAGTAATAGCCGTCTGGTTCGCATTGCCCAGCAGGTAGAGGCCGGAAATCGTCAACTCCTGCGTGCGCCACACCGTGATTGCCCGCGCCGTCGAAGCCGTTGCCCCGGTCGTGTTCACCACCACGTTGTCCAGGTGAAAGCCGGGCGTGTCCGCGGCGTAGGTCGAATCGCCAACCTTGATGGCCGAGCCGGTTCCCGAGTAAAGAATCACGGTCCCGCCCTGGCTACCGCTGGCCGCGCTGGTCCCCTCTGACGCGCAGCCGTGCAGGGTCACGTTGCGCACCCCCGCCGGAATCACGATCGACGCCGCCGTCGTAATGGTGGAGCAGGGCAGGTCAATGGTGGCGTTGGCCACGCTCACCGTAAGATTGGCGGCCATGGTCACCGCGCCGGCAAAATTGCGCGCATCGCAGGTCCCTCCGTAGCTTGCGCTGAGCCCGCTGATGCACGCCTGCAGCTTTGCCCCGAAGTCCGCGCCGGCAAACTGGTCGGCCTGGTAAACGGCGCCGATCTGCGGTCCGGTCACCGGCCCCGTCAGCACGCCGCCGTTCAAAGGCAGCGTCCCGGCAACGGAGTCGTCCACGTAGTGCTTGTCCGCCGCCTGCGTGGGCTGGCTGGGATCGCCGGAAAGATAGAGCGGGCTGGTCAGCGTACCGCCGGTCACCGTTACTTGTCCCTGCAACGCTTCCGCAACGCTCTGGTCCACGTAGGCCTTGCTGACTGCCTGCACGGCCTGCGCCGCCGGCATCACGGTGGCGCGCACCTGGGAGAGCGTGGCCGTTGTCGCCGCCGGCACCTGCCAGTACTCGGTCGAAGTGGTGCCGTCGGAGAGGTGATAGATGGCGGTGTAGTAGAGTCCGGCGGGCATGGCGCCGATGTTGGGGGCAAGGTTGACGCTGAAGAAGCCGTCGGCGCCGATGGTGACGGTGGTCCTGTCAGCGGCCACGGCCTGACCGGCGGCGGTGGTGAAGGCCGGCCAGGTGATCTGCAGGGTGCCCGAGACGGGCGCGCCGCTGGCTCCATACACCGTTCCCTGCACCGTGGTGGTAGTAAAGGTCTGCGCTGCGACTGTAGCGGCGAGTCCGAGAACACACAAGGCGAGCAGGACGACGGAACGATGAACGATTTGACCGATGCGCTTCATTGGAGATCCTTTTTTTGATTGCGAAATAAAAAACGGCGATCCTTTTTGGGATCAGCCGGTTGCATGCTAAAAGTGCACAGAATCAGAGAATCACGATTCGGGTTCGTCTTCAACCACTTCCGCGTCGGGAATTTCAGAGGCGCCGTCAGTGAGCTGGCGCGTTTCAGCCTGCTTCAGCTTGGGCGGATTGGTGGTGAGCTCGAGCTCGATGAGGGGCGGATCCGCCTTCCATCCGTTCCTGGCCAGGGAAATGACCTGGGCCACGGAGTCGGGATGCTCGACCCAATTGGCGCTGTCAGCGAGGTCGACAAGGAGGCGCGCGCTGCTGGCGTTGCCTTTTTTTGCGCCCTTGACGAGGGCGTTGGCGATCTGGGCGCTGTTTTTGAGGACTTTGGCGTCGGCTTCCTTGCGCAACTTGGTGACGCCAGGATTGGCGACCCGGCGGCGGGTAACGGACCTGCGCGCCAGGGTAGTTGTCGGTTTTAAAGTTTCACGGCTCATACTCGTTGCCTTTCCCAAGGAAATCCAGGGGCCGGAGTACCAGAAAGGCTGGTCCAGCGGTCCGGGTAGCGTGCACACAACATAAAAAAAACGGCGATGTAAAGCAGATTGATGGACTTACGCCCTAAAAGTGCACAGTTTCGCGCGGGTATTCCCGGCATGGTTCGAATCTTGCCGGGAAGAACACCCGGAAATGCGAAGGGCACGGCCAGCGGCCGTGCCCTTCTCCAAAAAGAGAACGGGGAAAGCTGCGGCGCCCGATTCCGCCCGCATCTTTCCCATCTGTCTAAAGCATACTCCCTAAAATATTTAATACTGCTGTTTTGGCAAAAAACTTTTTATCTATTGTTTTCTGTCGATTGCAGCGATTTCAACAGGTAGTGCCTATTGACTTTTTTGGAGGATGGGCGATTTGCACCAGAAATGGTGCAAAAATGGAGGGCGGAAATGGGCGAAGCTGAGCGCTGGGGCAGTGGCGGTCCTGATTCGCGCGATGGACAGGGCAGGGGCTAAAGCCCGGGAGCTTTGTTTCAACGATTTGCGGCGCGACTGAAGTCGTGCCCTGATACAAAGCCGATCTATAACTGCTGCAAACCGCCGGCAAGAGGACGCTTCAGGAATTTGGTGCCGATTTTGCGCCTGGCCTTGGTCGCCAAGATCGTGGGAACGGGTTCCTTGCAACCGTAACTTCCGCGTAGGCGGTGACTCGCCCGACGAACAGGGTCGGTCATTCCCCTATGGAGGCAATCTAATTGCCGTCAAGCACTCTTCGGAAGCAATTTGGAGTAGGTGAAGGCGCTCCCGGTTTCAGATTGGCAGCGAGGTACCGCAGGATGGGTGAAGAGAGACGGTGCTCCGCCTGAAGCATCGGCTGCGCGAGCGGGATTTCCGGAGTTCGAATTTGTTGTCCGCCAAGGCGAAAAATATAAATCCCCGTTCGCTGCAATAAAGGCCTATAGTGTTGGCCAACCCTCAAGAACCGAAACACAAGAATAGTGTGGGCCTCCTGAGACTCAAAACGGGAACTCCGGAAATTGAGTCGTAGCCAAGAGGCAAATTGGACATCCCAGCCGAAGGGACGCTAAAAACGAGACCGTCCCATCGAGTTCTTCCCTTGAAATGGAGCCTATTGACTACCAACCAGTTTGGAATCGCCTCCCGTCTGTATTTCACAGAGTTGTTCATTTCCCGATGCGTTGTCGCTGGGCGCTTCAGGGACGTGGCGCTGGTGTTTGCCTGTCTGCTGTGCGGCCTTGCCCCGTGTCGGCTCAAGGCGCAGATCCTCACCACCGTGGCGGGGAACGGCGGAGGCGGCTACAACGGGGACGACATCCCGGCCATCAGCGCGACACTGAATGGTCCAGACAACGTGGCCGTAGATAGCGCGGGCAACCTCTACATCGCGGACACTTACAACTTCCGCATCCGCAAGGTGGACGCCAGCGGCATCATCACCACCGTGGCGGGCAACGGCATTGCGGGCTACAACGGCGACAACATTCCGGCCACCAGCGCGGAACTCAACACTCCCACTGACGTTGCGGTGGACAGCGCGGGCAATCTCTATATCACGGACCAATATAACCAGCGCATCCGCGAAGTGAGCGCGACGACCGGCATTATCACCACCGTGGCGGGCAACGGCGTGGGCGGTTACAACGGAGACGATATTCCGGCCACCAGCGCCGAACTCGCCTATCCCTTTGGCGTTGCGGTGGACAGCGTTGGGAACCTCTACATCGCGGACCCCTACAACCTCCGCATTCGCGAAGTAATCGCGGCGACCGGCATCATCATCACCGTGGCGGGCAACGGCATCGGCGGCTATAACGGGGACAACATTCCGGCCACCAGCGCTGAACTCAACGTTCCCATTGACGTGGCAGTGGACAGCGCAGGCAACATCTACATCTCCAACCTTAGTGACCCGCGCGTCCGCAAGGTGAACGCCGCCAGCGGCATCATCACGACCGTAGCGGGTACCGGCACTGAAGGTTACAACGGCGACAACATTCAGGCGGCCAGCGCGGAGCTCAACTATCCATTTGGCCTGGCGGTGGACAGCGCGGGCGACCTCTACATCGCGGACCAGACCAACGAGCGCATTCGCATGGTGAACGCCGGCGGCATTATTACCACGGTGGCAGGCGACGGCACAGGCGGCTACAACGGGGATGGCATCCCGGCCCTCAGCGCGGACCTCTCCCAGCCCCTTGGGGTGGTATTAGACAGTACGGGCAATCTCTACATCGCGGACACTTACAACTACCGCGTCCGCAAGGTGACGGCGCCGGAATTCACAGCACCTTACGGATTCTTCGCCAATTCGAATACGTGTTCATCCACCGGCAGTGCATCACCGGTCTCCTTGTCGGGAGGAATCAAGATAGACGGCTACAACAGCGCCAGCGGTGGCACCTACTCCTCCACGGAGATGAAAAGCCTAGGGATAGTCGGCTCGAATGGCAGCGTTGTTCTCTCAGGTGGCGCAAACGTGGGTGGAACCGTCTACGTTCAACAGACCGCCTTGAACGGGAAATGTCCAGCAAGCGACCTGCATGTCTCTGGAGGCGCAACCTACGGGAGTGCGGTTGGAATCAGCGCGTACAATCCCGCCGTCCCGTCCATTCCTGCGGCGGGCACGGCGAACGTGAGTCTGTCGCGGGCAACGAAACAAACCCTTGCACCCGGTTCCTACAACAGCATCACCGCTGGCGGCGGCAGCTCGCTTACGCTGACGGCCCCCGGTATTTTTAACATCAACTGCCTCCAGTTAACCGGCGGCTCGACTCTGACCATAAGCCCGGCGACGGAAAAAGTTGTCTTGAACGTAGCGGGAACATCCTGCTCGGGCAACGCGGCCGTTGATTTCTCAGGCGGCACCGTCAGCAATCCGTCGGGGATCGCAGGAAACCTTCTGATCAATTACGCCGGAACCCAAGCCATAAAATTGTCGGGCGGTGCTGATGCTTACATCACCGTGAATGCTCCCAATGCCGCGATCAGTTTGGGTGGCGGAACAGACTTTTTCGGTGCAATTGTTGGGAGCACAATCAGCGTTAGCGGAGGCGTCCAGCTACATTTTGACAGCGCGCTTCAATAGTCGGACAAAGTTGTTCCAGGTTGCTAAACGGACGATCGGAGTTGGGTCAATTACCTCAGGCCAATCGATAGCCGAAGTGAGAGACTTCCCGCCCAACTCCGCAGTGTCCCAAAATGGGTAATGCCTGGATCGTGGCCGATGCGGAAGTATCGCCGCGTGGAGTCGCTGAGAAGCAGCTGCAGGTTCTTCACTGCGTTCCGGATGACGGCGGGTGTGGTGCGCGGGGTGTGGGTCGTCCCAACTTTTCCGCAAGAAGCGCGGAAAGGATGGGGCACCGGGCAGGGGCTGAAGAGGGTGCGGAAAAAGACCGGTTGCGGGTCTGATTCGCGCAATGAGCAGGGCAGGGGTTAAAACCCGGACCTTTGTTATCAGGCGCTTATCGGCCCGGCTAAAGCCGTGCCCTTTCAAAACTTGTCCTTGCGTCGAGTTTTTCCGCGGCAATTGGCTTTAGAGCGGTTCCTGAGTTGGTGTGCCCCAGCAGGGAAGGTATCTAAAGCCGGGCGCAATCGATTGGCTTTAGCGGCGCGACCGAAGTCGTGCCCTGATACAAGGCCGATCTATGCCCGCTGCAAACCGCGAGCAAAAGAACGCTTCAGGATTTCTGTGCTGATTTTGCGGTGGGTCTTGGCCGCCGAGATCTTGAGAACGGGTTCCCTGCAGCCTAAATTCCGCGTAGGCGGTGACAGACCGATGATTCGCGGAATTTCCCCTGAGCACAGAACGGAACGAGGCCACCCAAGACCCTCCTCGACACGCGTTTGACGCTGTCAGACATGTCGGTTACTCCTAAGTAACCGACTTCAGTGACGTTCCTTATGCACCAAAAGCAGTGCTACAGTGTAGGCACTTTTCGCGTTGTCTGCGTTCCCTTCTTAAATGGGCCGGGCAGCATTTCGCGACCCCAGGTTTGCGTTGTTATTGCGCATTCGGAATGAAAGGGGTGGTTCAAAGCATGTCCTTTTGGGAAGTAAAGGCTCACTACCCTCATTTGCCCTGTATGTGTGGTCATCGAGCCGATATCCACCTCTACTCCGAGGGGCATTCCTGCCTGCAACCTGGATGCCGCTGTGGCGGCTTCACGTTCTCAGATGACTGCGCAAACGATACCACAGCAGATTTGTGGGAGCTGCTGATGCGGCGGTATCGGAAGGTGTCCGATCATGGCGCAGACGCATGCGCGCAGTGAATTGAGCCGGCCGTCGAGAGCGTGGTCCAGCGAATTACGCTCCTGTGCCGCTCCGGCCGGATGGTGGGCGATGCGGAAATAACTCGCCTGGAATCGCCGGGAAGCAAGCGCAGATCCTTGATTGCGAGCAGAATGGCGGCGGGTGTGGTGCGCGGGGTGTGGGTCATCCTGCGCTTTGCCTAAGAAGCGCGGAAAGGATGGAGTGACCCGGCAACTCCATTCGGTTCTGTCGTTTTCGGCGCAAGGCGATCGAAGTGGATCAGGAAATGAAAACCGGGCTCCGTCATGGAGGTGTCCAGAGCTTTGCCGTCCGCGGTCATCTTTCCAGCGAAGACGGTTTGACCGAAGAAGGTAATGGAGATCTGGCGCGAGGCCTCCTGGTAAGAGACATTGCTTGCCAGGGCTCCTTTGAACTTCTCATCCGGACAGTCGATGAGGGCCATCAGGCCATCCTCGGTGTTATGGATGTGCAAGATGAAGTGGATGGTGATGCCACGACTCTCGTATTCGGTGCCCGTCCAGTCGCCGTCGAAAATGGTGGGCGGGGCGGGCTTGGGGATCTTCTGCTGCCAGGTGACGCGCTTGAAGTCAAGGGGCCACGAGCCCTCCTGGGTCCAGACGCCGGTCATCTCGGAGTTCGACGCGTTGACGGTCGCGTCATAGGAGGCGACCTGGGCTTCAAAGTCGCCATTGCTGTTGGGCTTCCAATAGGCGAATCGAAAGATCAGACGGGTGCCGTCGAACGAACCACCGATGGGGGGCACGCCGGAGATTTTCAAGTCCATATCGTCCAGGAGCGCCGTCATCTTTCCTTCGGGTGTTGTGTTCATATGAAGCACGAGATGGTGGACCTTGCTCTGAACCACCAAAACGCCATCCCAGTCGCCGATAAGCGGGAAGGCGGCGGGAGCGGATTGCGCGCCGGCCAGAGGAGAGAGGATTCCCCACCCGAGCAACATGGAACACAGAAGGATTGCCTTCATGCGGTTTCTCGCCTTCGAACGGCTCAATGATATCCAGAATGGCCGCGAGCCGCCATGCTTGCGGGCTGCAAAGAGAGGACGCTACCGATCCGTGCAGGAGTAGCAGGGGTCGATGGAGGCCTGAATCAGGGGGGCGTCGGCTACGCGGGCGCCCTGCACCATCCAGCGAATTGCAGGCATGTTGACGTAGGTTGGGGTGCGCACGTGAACCCGGCTGGGGGTGCGGGAGTTCTCTTTCCAGCTAACGCTGTAGAAGACCTCTCCTCGCGGGGCTTCCACGCGGCTGATGGCGGTGGAAGTGGGAAAGACGAGCTTGGGCTCCCCGTGGTTGATCTCGCCGGGCGGCAGCTTGGCGAGGGCCTGGCGGAGGATGCGGCAGCTCTGCAGCAGTTCATAGGCGCGCACCAGGAGGCGGGCGCGGACGTCGCCGGCGGTTTCAACGGGAACGTCGAATTCCATCTCGGAATAGGCTGCGTAGGGGGCGTCGCGGCGCAGATCCTGGGTAAGGCCGGAGGCGCGCGCGGTGGGGCCGACCACGCCGCAGGCAATGGCTCGCTCGCGGGCTAGAACGCCGACGCCGGCGCAGCGGGAGCGGGCGGTGAAGCTGGTGGTGAACACGGGAACCAGGTCCTGAGCGAGGCCCTTTTCGAGCTCATTGACCATTTTGAGGATTGCGGCCGGATCTTCGATATCGCGATTGACGCCGCCGATGCGGTTCATGGAGTAGTTGACGCGGTTGCCGGAGATGGCCTGGAGCACGTCCATCACTTTTTCGCGGTAGGCGAAGCACGCCATGAACATGGTTTTGAATCCCATGAGCTTGGCGGCGATACCGGCCCAGAGCACGTGGGAGTGGAGGCGTTCGAGCTCGGCCATGATGACGCGGATGTATTGGGCGCGGGGCGGCGGTTCCACGCCCGTGAGTTTTTCAAGCGCCTGGGAGAGGGTAAGGGTGTGGATGAAGGAACAGATGCCGCAAACGCGCTCCATGAGGGCGATGACCTGGACGTAGTTGCGGGTTTCCGCCAGGTGCTCAATGCCGCGAAAATTAAAGCCGATGTGCAGGTTGGCGTCGGTGATGGTTTCGCCTTCGCAGATCATTTCCAGTTTGTAGGGCTCTTCCAATCCGGGATGATAGGGGCCCATGGGCAGCCTGTAGCTCATTTGGTGACCTCATGCAGGTTGACGCCGGTTGGGTCGCCTTCGCGGAGGAGAAGCGGCTCATAGGCGCGGCCGGTGAATTCGATGTTGTACTCCTCGTGAACCTCGCGTTCGATCCAATCGGCGGCCTCGCAGATGTCATAAATGCTGGGCACGGCGGCGGCGGGAGTCGAAAACACGAAGCCAAACAACTGGCCTTCGGAATCCCAGAGGTATTCGAGGCGGAAGCCCTCATTGCGGGGCAGCTCGGTGGCGGTGATGGTGATGAATCGCGCCTCCGCTTCCTTCATGAGCTGGGCAAATTCGCGAAGGTCGAGGCGGCCGGGGGCGAGCCATGTGACGCCGCAGGACTCGGTCCAGGAATCGGCGGTCTGGAGCGGTGCGGGCATTCGATCCATGAGCTTCATGGTTTGCCTCCTGGGTCTTCAGTGGCTGCAGCGGGGCGGGGGCGGGGTGGAGGCGGTTTGCGCGCCACGGTGTAACTGCGGTTCAGGTCGCCGGACGCGAGATAGATGGGCGGGCAGTTGGGGTCCTGGGTGAGGGCGTGATCCTTGCAGCCCTCAACGCAGCGGCCGCAGAAGGTGCACTGGCCGGGGTTGTAGGCCCAGGTGAATTCCTTGCCCGCGGAGGTAAAGGTGATGGCATGGGCGGTGCAGCGGAAGCGGCAGACGGCGCATCCGGTGCAGCGGGCGGGGTCAAAGCAGACCAGGCCGCGGAAGCCAGGGGCAACGGGCGGGGCGGCGGGGAAGCGGAGAGTGGCGATGCCGCGGCGAAGGTTTTTGGAGAGCAGCGCCAGTATCTTCATGACCGGACCCTCAGGAAAGATGTGGCGAGAACTACAAGGACCAGAAAGGCGAGCGCGCATTGCCAGTAAAAGCGGACGGAAGTGTCAATGGCCAGGCGGGCCGTGGCCGCGGCGACAACGGAGAAGAGGAGGACGAGGAGCAGGCCGAGAGCAAGGATGGCGGCGATGCTGAGCCAGGCGGGGAGCGAGGGAGGGATGGCGAGAGTGGCGACGAAGCCGATGCCGGCAATCCACTCCAGGCCGTGGGATAGCTGCCAGGCGGCGAGTTCGAAGCCCGCATATTCGGTCATGGGGCCGGAGTAGATTTCCTGTTCCGCGTTGGGCAGGGAGAAGGGATTGATGTGGAGGCGCGCGGGCAGGCAGACCAGGATGGCGACGAGGGCGAGGTAGCGGACCAGGTTTGGGGGGGCGGTGGCGATGGAATCGAGGCGGAAGGAATGCTGCGCGACCGCGATGGAGACCGCAGCCATGAGAAATACGAGGTTATAGGAGACGAGGAGGATGGCTTCCCGCGCGGAGCCGATCTGGCCGAAGATGGAGCGCGAGGTGAAGCCGGCGACGATGGTGCAGATGGCGGGGATTTCCATTAATGCGAGGAGGAGAATGAGGTCGCCCTGAAAACCGCCGCGAGCGGGCAGGACGGGGAGCATGCCCACGGCTGCGAGGGAGGCGGAAAGTGCTACGAGGGGCCAGGCGCGCATGAGCCAGCCGTCAATGCCGATGCGGGGGGGAGTGGATTTGCCGAGCAGCTTGACGAAGTCAAAAAATGGCTGGCCGAAGGGAGGGCCGATGCGCTGCTGGAGCAAGGCGACGGACTTGCGTTCCGTCCACAGGACCAGCCATGCGCAGGGAACGGCGAAGAGCAATCCGGGAAAGATGAGGAGGCGGGCGAGGGCGGCGAGCAGATTCATGCGTGCACCTCCGCGGAGCTGGGAGCGGGCTGCGGTGGTGCGTTGCCGGAGTTGCGCTCCGCGAGCAGGTTGGCGGCGGCGGCGATTCCGCGCACGATGGCGTCAGGGCGAGGCGGGCATCCGGGGACGAAAACATCGACCGGGATGTGCTTGTCGAGGGGACCGGCGAGGACGCGGCTCTCAATGAAGACGTTGGTGGATGCGGGGCAGGAGCCGATGGCGACTACGGCCTTGGGGCCGCAGGTTTGCTGATAAACCTTGCGAATGGCGGGCGCGGAGACCTGGGTAACGGGGCCGGTGACGCAGATGATGTCGGCATGGCGCGGGCTGCCCTGAAGCAGGACGCCGAGCTGTTCCGCGTCGTAACGCGGGGTGATGGCGGCGATGAGTTCGATGTCGCAGCCGTTGCAGCTACCGGAATTCATGTGGAAGATCCAGGGGCTGCGGCGGCGGCAATAGCAGAGCAGGCGATTCCAGAGTTTCATGGGCGGCCTCCTGGGAAACCCTGGAGGAAGAATTGCGGCCAAAGCCCGGCGAGAAGCAGGCAGCAAGAGAGCGCGACGATGGCGATGCGCAGGATGAAGGGCTCATGCCGGGGCGGCGAGGAATAGACCTGTGGGGTTTGGGACGCCGCGCGGGGGCTGCCCCACCAGGCGCTGGTGAACATGGTTACGTAAGCGAAGAGCGCGAGCACGGAAGCCAGCACGAAGCCGGCGAACAAAAGAGGATGGATCTGGAATGCGGTTGCGTAGAGTCTCCAGCGTCCGGCGAAGCTGAGCATGGGAGGGATTCCGAGCATGGCCAGCATGCCCGTGAGGAACCCAAAGGCGCTGATGGGGTAACGAGTGGCGAGGGCGTGGGGGGGATGAGTGAGTGCGCCGTCGCGTTCGGGCGCGGCCAGGGAGACGAACAGCAGGCTTTTGGCGAGGGCATGGGATGCGGCTGCGAACAGCAGGCCCTGGCGGCCAAGAGTGCTGGCCGAAGCGACGCCGAGAATGAGGAATCCGCAGTCTTCAATGCTGGAAAGGACCAGGAGCCGTTTGATGCTGTGCTGGGCCAGCATGAGCAAAGCCGCGGCGATGCTGCTCAACACGGCGATGACGAGCCAGGGGCCGGCGGGAGTGAAGAGGCCGGGATCGGACTGGCTGCGCAAATAGAGCTCGCCCACCGCAGCCATGTCGACCACGGCGAGGATGAATCCGAGCAGAGGCGCGGGGAGTTCATCGGCGAGGCGGAGAAGCCAGAACAGGAGCGGGACCAGAGCCAGCTTGAGGCAAACGCCGGTAAGCAGGCAGGCGCGGCTCCAATTGGTTTCCTGAGAGATGCTGAGCCAGGTGGACGCGGTGAAGCAGACGCCGGAGAGTACCACAATAGCCAGGTAAGCGAGCGCCGCGCTGCGGGAGCGGGCTTCAATCCACACCACAAAAGCGGTGAGCAGGGACGCCGACTCGAGCAGAGCCAGGCGGGACCACTCGCCCGAGGCCATGCAGCCGGAGATGCAGAGAGCGCCGCAGAGGGCTAGTTGCAGGGGAAGAAAAGAGTCCTTGCCTGCTTCAGCCGCGGCACAGATGAGGGCAACGCCGGCCAGGCACAGAGCCGCGGTGAGCAACTCCGGCACGGACAGGCCGGAGACGCGCTCGCTGAAAACCGACGGCTGGCCGATGAGGCGCGCGGCGAGAAGTATTGCCGCTGCAAGAACGATGAGCGAACTGAGCGCATGCTTTTCCAGCCAGGCAACGGGCTGTGCGAGCAATCGCGCGGTGGCCCTGGTCTGGTGGAACACAAAGGCGTAGGCGCGGTCCACGTTGGTCCAGCGGAAGAAGCTCTGCCAGTTCTGCTCGAAGATGCGGGAGAAGTCCTGCGCGGTGAGGTGATCCTGCTCCCACAGGGGCTCGCCGCCGGTAAACACGCCGCCGCCCATAGATAAGGTTGCCGCGCCGCCCGTGGCGCCGACGACTTGCACGCTGCGTGACCCGCGCGCGAGGACGAAGATGACCAATCCGACGACAAGAGAAACGATGGCGAGGATCAATCCGCCGGCGGTAGAAAATGTGCCGGCTCCGGAAAACATTCCCAGCCAGGAGACGCGAATGGAGCTGGCCAGTCCCAGGCCACTCAACATGGGCTGGAAGAAAAGAATGACGGCGATTTGCGGAGCGACGCCGAGCACGATGCTGCCGGCGGCCATGAGGCCCATCGCCCACTTCATGGGGGAGTTGGCTTCATGCGCGTCGCGGGTTGCCGCGGTCTGCGGACCGAGGAATACAGCGGACGTGGCCTTGGCGCACACAAACACGGTACCGAGGCTGGCGATCCAGGCGACCACTCCGGGAATGGCCCAACCTGCCTGCAGGGCGGCGGCGTAGAGCATCCACTTACTGATGAAACCGCTCATGAGGGGAATGCCCGCCATGTTGGCGACGCCGACGAACCAGAAGAGGGTGGTGCGCGGCATGCGCGACGCGAGACCGCCGAGCTGGTTCATGTCGCGGGTGCCGGTGGCGTGCTGCACCGCGCCGGCATTCAAAAACAGGCCGCCCTTGAAGAAGCCATGGTTGAGGCAGTGGAGGAGGCCGGCCATGATTCCGAGGGGCGTACCGATGCCGATGCCGAGCAGCATGTAGCCAATCTGGCTGACGGTGGAGAAAGCGAGCATGCGCTTGAGGTCGCTCTCAACCAGGGCGTACATGACGCCTACGGCGATGGTGACGGTGGCGATGGCAATGAGGGTGGCGTTCCATGCCGGCAGCCAGGGGCCGAAACTGTGCATGCGCGCGGCCAGGTACACGCCGGCGGTGACATAACAAGCGGCGTGGAGCAGCGAACTGACCGGAGTGGGCGCGGCCATGGCGTCGGGAATCCAGGTATGCAGGGGAACCTGCACGGACTTGGCTATGAGAGAGACCAGCATCAGCAGGAAGATGCTGGTGGAGAAGCTGTGGACGATGGCGGGATCGGTCCAGATGGCGGTGCCTGCGCGCAGATAAAGGATGACGATGGCGGCGAGCAGGCCGTAGCCGGCAACGTGGGTCATCAGCAGCACCTTGCGCGCGCCGGCCACCGCTTCCGGTTTCTGATACCAGAAGCCGACGAGGCTGAAGGAACAGAGGCCGATGATTTCCCAGCACAGGTAGGCGAGGAAGAGATTGGCGGAGTAGACGAGGCCCACAAAGCCGCCGATAAACAGGAGCATTGTCGCGTAAAAGCGCGTGGCGGCGGGATCGTGAGCCATGTAGCCGATGGAATAAAGGAGGACGAGGGCGCCGAGCAGCGTGCCCATCAGGGCAAACAGGGCGCTGAGCGCGTCCACGTGAAGCACGATGGCGAGGGGGCCGTCCCATGTTCCCAGAACCGCATCGAAGACGTGTCCCGCGCGAATGGCGGGCAGCAGCGCGGCCACGCTGAGGAGAGCAGGCAACGCGCAAGCGAAGGCGACCACGCCTTTGCCGCGGGAGGAAAGAACGCGGGCCAGAAGTAACTGCAGCAGCGCGCCGGCGCAAAGAGCGCCTGGAGCCAGCAAAAGGAGGACGGAATTATTGAGATCCGGCACCAAGATCCCCCATTCTCACCCGATTGCGGTATGGGCCCAAGAAACCGATCCGCGAATGCGGCCGCATGGGCACGCTACGCGGGAAACCGGTGGAGCTGCCGGGCTCAAGACCGTCTGCGGGTGAGACGTGGCAGGCGATCTTGGGAGCCGGGCACTGCTACAAACTTGTCTGCATGCGGGCGGTATTCCGCCGTGCATCCATGTAGGCACGCTAGCACCAGGGCCTAGAGTTTTTCGTGACAATCATCACGGTATCGATGGGCCTATCGACGGGCTTCCGCGCGCTCTTTTGCGGGCCCTGTTGCCAGTTTGAGTTTTTGGAGTATGCTTGCTGACCAGATTCGTACTCTTCCGGCCGGAGGTGACGCATGGAAGGAATCTGGTACGCGCATTTCAGATCGGGACCGCTGAAGGCGATGGGCTGGCCGTTCTGGGCAACGGGATTATTCAGGGCGGCGATCCCGAACACATTTATCAAGGCTCTTTTCGGGAGGATGGCGCGGCCATTTACGCGAATGTACGCGTGGCTCCCTGCGCGGTGGCGGGGCACATTCCCGATATCGACCATCCGTTTTCAGTTTTCCTGCAGGGGTCGATTGCCGGCGATCGCGCGACGATGTTTGGCCATCCCGACAACCATCCCGAGGTGAAGATGGTTGTGGAGCTGTACAAGGGAGCCTGAAATCACAGTGCAGTGTGAGCGCGGGCACATCGCAATTGGGAATTCTGACGCAATGTTCCTTGGGCGGTCTGGAACTCCGCCACTGTGGCTGGAGTGTGCGCCGTGACCAGTTCGCCGAGGAGGGCTCATGCAGAGTCCTTTGCAGGTTCTGGGCCCGCAGGAAAAGCTGGCAATTGAAAACGCAGTAGCTGCGTTTGGAAACCGCCCCGGCGCGTTGCTGGGGATTCTGGGAAGCGTGCAGCAGGCCAACCCGCGGAAGTATCTTTCGTCGCGGGCGCTCCAATACATCGCCGACAAAACCGGGCTGCCGCCGGCGCGGATCTACAGCGCGGCGACGTTTTTCGCGCTGTTCAACCTGGATCCGCAGGGCGATAACGTGGTGTGCATCTGCCGGGGCACGGCGTGCCACACGCGGAACTCGCGCGACCTGCTGGAGAAGCTGTGCATGGACCTGGGCGTGGCCGGGAACGATGCGCACGCGCTCAGCGAGGCGGACAAGCTGTCGCTGACCACGCCGGACGGCAGGTTTACGATCCGCACCGTGGCCTGTTTCGGCCAGTGCGCGCTGGCGCCGGTGGTGGAAATCAATCACCACATCCTTAGTCATGTGAACGAGCGCACGTTGCAGCGCGAGGTAAAAGCGCTGATGCGCGGGAGGGCCTGATGCCGCGCATTCAGGATATTGGCGTCTTCAACGCAGTTCGCGAAGCGGGCACCGCCAAGCTGTTGCCTCCCATTCCGCGCATCACCGTGGGCATGGGGACTTGCGGCCGCGGCAACGGAGCAGAAGAGCTGTATCACGCTTTAAAGGATGCCATTGGGCGCAGCGGGCAAGAGGTTTTGCTGGCCGGCGTGGGATGCTTCGGAGCCTGTTTTCAGGAGCCGCTGGTAACGGTGCGCACTCCGGGCGCGCCGCTGGTGATGCTGCATCGCGTGCGCTCTCAGGATGGAATGCGGATTTTGGAGAGCCTGGGCAGACACAGCCTGCCGCCGGACCTTATTTATTGCAAGATTGAGGAGTGGGACCACATCACGGCGCAGGTGCGCTACGGGCAGGGCTATCCCGAAATCGCGCCCTGGAATGCGGTCCCGTTTTTCCATGCGCAGAAGAAGATTGTGCTGCGCAACTGCGGGCTGATCAACCCCGAGGACATTGAAGAGTACATTGCGGCGGGCGGATACCAGGCGCTGTATAAAGTGCTGATCGATGGCCGGCCGGATGCGGTGATTGAGCAGATGAAGGCATCGCGGCTGAGGGGCCGCGGCGGCGCGGGATTTCCCACCGGCAACAAGTGGGACTTTCTGGCGCGGGCGAAATCCGATGTGAAATTCATCCTCTGCAATGCGGATGAAGGCGATCCCGGCGCGTACATGAATCGCAACGAAATCGAGGGCGATCCGTTTGCGCTGCTGGAAGGGATGGTGATCGGCGCCTACGCCACTGGAGGGACGCACGGCATCATCTATGTGCGCGCCGAGTATCCGCTGGCGGTGCGGCGGCTGACCCATGCCATTGAGCAGGCGCGCGAGTACGGGCTGCTGGGCGAGAACATTCTCAATCGCGGCTTCAACTTCGACATTGAGCTGGTGCAGGGCGCCGGGGCGTTTGTGTGCGGCGAAGAGACGGCTCTGATTGCGTCGCTCGAAGACGCCGCGGGACGGCCGAGGCCGAGGCCGCCGTTTCCGGCGCAGCGCGGGCTATGGGGGAAGCCGACCAACATTAATAACGTGGAGACCTGGTGCAACGTTGCGCCGATTATCGCGCGCGGGGCCGGGTGGTTTGCCGAAACCGGGAGCGCGAAGAGCCCCGGCACCAAGGTTTTTTCGCTGGTGGGCAAGGTGCAGAACACCGGCCTGGTGGAGTTGCCTTTGGGAACGCCGCTGAAGACGCTCGTCTATGACATTGGCGAGGGGGCAGGCAACGGGCGCAGGGTAAAGGCGGTGCAGAGCGGCGGTCCATCGGGCGGATGCATTCCGGCGGAGATGTTCGACACGCCGGTGGATTACGAAAGCCTGGCGCAGATTGGCTCCATCATGGGTTCCGGCGGCATGGTGGTGATGGACGAAGACAACTGCATGGTGGATGTGGCGCGCTACTTTGTGGAGTTTACGCATTCGGAGTCGTGCGGCAAATGCGTGCCCTGCCGGGTGGGGCTGGACCAGGCGCTGCATGTTCTGAACCAGATAACGAGCGGCAGCGGAACGGTGCACCAGCTCACGCTGCTGGATGAGCTGGCGCGCATGGTGCGCGATACTTCGCTGTGCGGGCTGGGGCAATCCGCGCCCAATCCGGTGCTGACCACGATCCGGCATTTTCGAGAGGAATACGACGACCACATTCTGGCGCATCGCTGCCGCGCGGGCATCTGCCAGGAGCTGGCCATTTCTCCCTGCGAAAACAGTTGTCCTTTGCGCATGAACGTGCCGCGTTTTCTTGAGCTGTACCAGGAAGGCCGGGTAGAGGACGCGTTCGTATCGGTGATTCTGGACAACCCGCTGCCCGCCTCAACCGGACGCGTTTGCCAGCATCCGTGCGACAAGCGCTGCCGGCGCCAGTCGTTCGATGAAGTGGTCAACATCCGGGAAGTGCATCGCCTTATTGCGGACACCATTTTCAACGGCGAGAACTTTGAGCGGATTTTGGAGCGGGTGGTGGCGCGCAAACTGGCGCCCACCGGCCACAAAGTGGCGATTGCGGGAGCCGGTCCCACCGGCCTGACGGCGGCGTTCTACCTGGCGCTGCTGGGGCACGAGGTGACGATCTTTGAGGAACACGCGGAGGCAGGCGGGATGCTGCGCTACGCGATTCCGGAATACCGGCTGCCCAAGGCGGTATTGCGGCGCGAGCTGGAACTGATTGAGCGACTGGGCGTGAAGTTCGTGTTTGAAACCCGGGTGGGCGTGGATGTGACGCTGAACGAGCTGGCGGCGCGCTTTGACGCGGCGTTTCTTTCCATTGGAACCTGGAAGGAGTCGTGGCTTTATTTGCCGGGTACGGAATTGAAAGGCGTGGAGCCGGCGCTGCCGTTTCTTGAAGCCGCATCGCAGGGGAAGACGCTGCTGCAACCCCGGCGAGTGGCGATCATCGGCGGCGGCAACGCTGCCATCGATTCCGCGCGTACGATGCTGCGCATGGGCGCAGCGGTTACGGTCTTCTACCGGCGGGAACGCAAGGATATGCCTGCTATCGACGAGGAGATTCTGGCGGCGGAAGAAGAGGGTGTGCGTTTTGTTTTTCTGGCCGCGCCGCACCGCATCATTGGTGATGCCAAGGGAACCGTGAAGGCGCTGGAGATTGTAAAAACGCGGCTGGGCGAATATGACAGCTCCGGCCGCCGCCGCCCCATACCGGGCGATGAGGTGCAGCGCTTCGATTGCGATGCGGTGATCCTGGCGGTGGGCGAGACGTTCGATCTGGACTTTTGCCGCGCCTCCGGCCTGGAGCTGAAAGACGAAGGCATCATCAAGGTGAATCGCTTCACGCTGGAGACCAGCCGTCCGTTCTTTTATGCCGGCGGCGACGTGATTACCGGGGCCTCCAATGTGTCCAATGCAATGGCCGGCGGCAAACAGGCGGCTCGATCGATGGACGAGCGCCTGATGAATGAGTCGCGCTGGGAGCAGCTTTTTCCCGAGCTCGATTCCAAGCGCACCGCGCCGGGCGAGCCGAGCCTCAGCCGCCGCCACCATGCGGCGTGGTTGTCCGCGAGCGACCGCATCCGCTCCCAGGAAGAAGTGGTTGGCGGACTGAGCGAAACAGAAGCGCTGGAAGAATGCCGCAGATGCCTGCGTTGCGATCTGCGCGCCGTATCGGTGGAAGAATGAAGGAGCAAACCGTGGCCACACACATGGTTTCCGCGCGCATTGAAGGGGAACTGGTCACCGTGAAGGAGGGGACCACGATTCTGGAGGCGGCTCGCGCGCATGGCAAATCCATTCCGACGCTGTGCCATCTGGAGGGCCTGACGCCGGCGGGCGCATGCCGGCTGTGCATGGTGGAGCTTGCCGGCACGCAGCGCCTGCTGCCCGCCTGCACCACGGTGCTGCAGGAGGGGATGTCGATCCGCACCACTTCCGCCAATCTGACGCTCTACCGGCGCATGGCGGTTGAGCTGTTGCTGGTGGAACGCAACCACACCTGCGCGGTTTGCGCGTCCAACGGCGCGTGCGAGCTGCAGGACCTGGCCCGTTCCCTTGGCGTGACGCACGTTCGCTATTCCTACCGGAATCCGCCGCTGCGCGTGGACATGTCGCATCCGCGGTTTGTGCTCGATCCGAACCGGTGCATTTTGTGCACGCGCTGCGTGCGCGTGTGCGCAGAGATTGAAGGCGCCAACGTGTGGGAGGTTGCGTCGCGGGGCATCACCTCGCACATTGTCAGCGACCTCTCGGCGGAGTGGGGATCGGCGGAGAGCTGCACGGGCTGCGGCAAGTGCGTTCAGGTGTGCCCCACGGGCGCGCTGACGGAGAAAGGAAAGCTGCCCTTCGACATGCACAAAGACAGCGCATTTATCGCGCGGCTGTCGCAGAGAAAGCCCCATCGCGACGTGCACAAGGGCTCTGACCAAGCGGCCCCCGGGTGCGATGCGATTGGCGCGGCTGGCTGCGAGCCCCTGGGACAAGATGGGAAGCCCAGCCTTGCTGGCTGGGCTTTCCGATTTGCGTTGAGGCGAAGTGTGCTGCCGGGACAGGGTCAGGGTTTGACGCTGATGGTGACGGTCGCCGTGTTGGGGGTGTAATCGGTGGTGTCGGCCGGCGTGAAGGTGACGGAGAGCGTGTTGCTGCCTTCGGGCAGAACCGTTCCCGCTCCCGGCGTGTAGACAAACGTGCCGTCCACGGGGGCAGTGGCGTCCAGCTGAATGCTGCTGAGCGCAGTCCCGTACTCAATTGCGCCCGGCTTGAGCCAGGTGATCTTGGGGGCCGCGGGGTTCACCTGCAGCGTCACCGATCCCGTCACCGAATTGTAGTTGCTGGTATTCGAGGGGGTGAAAACCACGCTCAGCGTCTGCAAGCCTGCGCCGAGCACCGTCCCCTTGGCTGGGGTGTAGGTGTAGGTGCCGGCTACGTTGGCGCCGTTGAAGGTCGCCTGGGCGTCGAGCTGGGCTCCGGTGAGTGCGGTGCCGAATGTGATGGCCGCCGGCGTTGCCCAAATGATGCCCGGCGTGGACGCGTTCACCTGGATGGAGACCGAATCCTTGGCGGTGTCGTAATCGGTCGTGTCCGTGGGAGTAAACGTGGTCTTTAGCGTCTGGGTACCGGCGGCAAGCACGGCGCCGGCAGCCGGCGAATACGAGAACGTGCCCGGAGTCGTCGAGGTGGCGTCCAGCTCCGTGCCATCCAGCGGAGTGCCGTAAGAAATAGGTCCCGGCGCAGTCCAGCTGATGCTGGGCGTCGCCTTGTTCACCGTGATGTTCACGGTGCTGCTGGCGCTCTGGTAGTCGGTCGAGTCAGTGGGAGTGAACGTGACGGAGAGAGTCTGCACGCCGCCGGTGAGAACGGCGCCTGCCGCGGGTGAGTACACGAACGAGCCCGGCACTGAAGCGGTGGCATCGAGTTGCGAGCCGTCGAGCTGGGTTCCATAAGTGATGGCGGCGGGCTTGTTCCAGGTAATCTTCGGCGTTGCCTGGTTCACCTGCAGAGTGACCGATGCGGTGACCGGGCTGAATGCCCCGGTGTTGTTAGGCGTGAACAGCACGGAAAGGGTCTGCGCACCCGCGGTCAGGACGGTTCCTTTGGCCGGCGTATACGTAAACGTCCCCGCAACTTTTTCACCATTGTAGGCAGCGGTGGCGTTCAGTTGCGTGCCACTCAGCGCCGTTCCGTAGGTGATGGCGGCAGGTGTGGCCCAGGTAATCGCCGGGGCGGGCAGTTCCGCGGTGGTGGATTGGGTGAGGGTTGCGCCAAGATAAGTGCCCTGCGCCGGCCAGGTGGCAGTCATCATGCAGGTTCCGCTGGACGCGGTGATGGTCACGGTGGCGCCGCTGATGCTGCACGCGCCGGTGGCGGTGATCACGGGCGTCGCTCCCGAGTTCGTGGTTGTGGAAACCGCGAACATTGAGTATTCCGGAGCCGTTGCCGGCGCGCCGGTAAAGATGACGGTCGGCGCCACCTGCGCCGCGAAGTTCGCGGTGATCGACTGCGGCCCGTCCATCGGAACCGTCAGCGGGTTGGTGGTGGAATCAATGGAGCCCGTGAAATTGACGAAGTAATAGCCCGTGTCGGGGGTCGCCGTGACTGTGGCGTCGGTCCCGGCGGTTATGTAGCCTCCGGCGCTGACGGTGCCGCCCGTTCCCGCCGCGGTGGTCAGCAGATAGGTGGTGGCGAAGGTGGCCGAGTATTCAGCGGAAGTGGAAGGAGCCACCACGGCATCGGTACTCGAGGTGGTGCCGTCCTGCCATTGGGTCAGCGTGTATTGTGTGCCCGCCGTCCCTTGCGGCGAAACCACGCTCAGGGTGCAGTTGCTGTCCGGAGTCCAGATCAAAGTGACCGGCGTGGTGTAGGTTCCCGGCGCGCAGCCGCTGCCGGCGGTGGTAACGGAGAAGGCGGAGGGCGATGTGGTGATGGTGGCACTGCCTGCGGGGAGCGAGGGCGCAAACGAGACACCTTTGAAGTTCGAGTCCGGAGGCGCGCTATCGAGCAGCGTGAACGATGTCCCCGGATTCGTGGTGCTGGTGAGCGTGTCGCTGATCCCGTAAAGGTAAGTGGGATCCAGGTCGCCAATGATGGCGTTGGTTGCGTAGAGATACGCTGAACCGCCGGATACCATGCCGGCAAGGCCATACAGTCCGGTTGTACCGGAAGCGCTGCCATTGTTTACCAGGTTCAGTCCCTGATACAGCGTGTACTTCAAGCTCCAGGTACCCGTGCCGTCGGCACTGCTGTTGACCCACTTTTGCAAACCGCCGTCGCCGATGTTGGCTGTGCCGTTCGAATTGTTCTCGCCATTGGAATTGTTCTTGGGGTTGCCGGTGTCTGCAACGTACAAGACCGAGGGGCTGGCGAAGAAGTAATTCGACGGGCTCAGATTGATGGCATCGAGCGCGGCGCCGTTCACCTTGGTGGTGGAGTTATTGAGGGAATTGCCGTTGGTGCTGGCGCCCGTCGTAATGGTTACCTTTCCGGTGCCGCCTGAGTTGCCAATGCCGGAGATCTGGGCGGGGCCAGTCGTGTAACCGCTGGTCTGAGGCAGTGGCGGGGTGAATAGGCCGGTGGCGGGCGGAGTTCCCAGAGTACCGATGAAAGACCGGTTATCGCTCTTGCCTTCGGTGCTGTCCACGGAGATGTAGAGAGTGTTGTTGTAGATCTGGATGTCGCGAGTGTCCTGGGCGACCAACGAGCCTGTGTAACCGGTGGAGACGCAGGTGGAAGTGGGGCTGGCGTCACCGCCCGTGATCGCAGTTGGCGCGGTGTTGGGCGCGCCCAGCGCGGTATAAAACACGCCGCCGGTCAGATCGCAGCCGGTGCCCTGGCCGGAAACATAAGCTGACGAGACCCCATCGACGGTGTAAATGCTGCGCGGGTTATTGTTGTTGAAAACGTTGTAGAGCGCCGTCGCGGAATTCACGTTGCCGTATGGATCGATTAGCGCAATCACGCGCGGAATCGCGGTGTAGCTTTGTCCGGTCAGGCTTCCGGACTGCGCGAGTGAACCCGAAGGAGCGGCGCCGAAGGGATCGTTTGTGAATCCCGGATAATAGGCGGCGTCGAAGGTCGGCGCGTCGATTCCGTATCCCATCAGGGTCAGGTATTGCCCCGCGCCGGATAGCTGCAGCGTACCTTCAGACGAAGAACCATACTCGCCGGAAACCGGGAAATTGGCGTTCACGGCCGACTGCGGCAGAACCAGCGAATTCACAAACGAGGCGCTGGACGCGTCGCTCACCGAATATTGGAAGAGGGTGAACGGGGCCGCCTGGTTGTCTCCATAGCCGCCTGCTGAGCTGTTGCCCGCGCCCGTCCCGGTGCCGTTGGCCACCGATGTGCAGGTTCCGCCATGGACGCCGCAGCCTTCCACAACAACCACCAGATTGCCCGGGGTGAAGGACGGAGTTTGTTGCGCAAACGCGGCGGTGGCCGTAGCCAGCGCGATTGACAGGGAAGACGACACGACAATCCTGCGGCACAGAACGTTCATCGGGATTTCCTCGGCGGTGATTTCGGGGGCGGGGAAAAATACTTTACGGATTATCGGTGCAGGGGGAATTGCAGCGCGTCAATAAACAGTAAATTCTGCGCGATCGACGGCGGGGGCGTCGGTGGGTATGGCCGCGCCGACCATAGCGGAGATGGACGTGGGGGAACACCTGCGGGAAAGATGGTTCCGCTCGTTACACTTTCGGTAACAGCTCTTTTACGGTACTCCGGTGTGATTCAGGTCACGGAGTTTTCGGTAAAATGAGGTAAGCTATCCCCCATAGCAAGCATAGAAAAGCATGGCCGGGCGACTGCTCCGCTGCGCAAGTTGCACGGGTTTCCGCCTGTACCCACGCATGTGCGCCCCGAGGAGAAGTCGATGCCAGCTCAGGCTCATCCGCTCGAACCGTTTTTTCATCACGAAGTAACCACTACGTTCGAGGGCAAGCTGGGCCTCAACGATCCCGAGATCGCTAACTATATTGCCAAGGTTCTGTGCAGTTTTTCCGAGACCGACCGGTTGTTTCTTCGCCAGGGACTGGCCGGGCACACGCGGGAAGAACTGCGGGATTTGATGCTGGCCTCAGACCCGGTGAACGGGTCGGCGCTGTCGTTCGACGCCGAGCGCGCCATGCGGAAATACATTGGCGATTACGCGCTGTTTGTGGCGGGCATGCTGCCGGAGGCGATCGGCGAGGACCCAGCAGCCGCGGCAACCGGCCCACCATCGGAGAGCTGATCCGCGCGGGCAAGGAAAGCTACTACATTGTGAGCCAGTTCAACGTGTTCGAGTACAAGAAAGAGGCGGCGATGTTCGCCCGGCTCCACGATCAGTTCGAGCGCTATGTACTGGGGCTGGCGCTGGTGCGGGAAGAGCTGGGCAAACGGATGGCGCTGGCGCCGCCGCCGGCGGAGTGATACGGTCTCGATCATGCGTAGACTCGCATGGTTGCTGCTGTCGATCGGCTCCATTCCCGCCACACTGGCGCAGGCCCCACCCTCTGCGGTCCCTCCATCGTCGCCCGTAACCATCCAGGTTGATCTTTCGCGCACCGTCGGCGCATTTCCGCCCATCGCCAACTGGTTCGGCTTCGACGAGTCGAATTATGCTTCCATGCCCCAAGGGCAGCAATTGTTGCGCGAGCTTCACGATTTAAGTCCCGTGCCCATCTACATCCGCGCGCATCACCTGCTGACCACCGGCAACGGAGTGCCGGAGCTGAAGTGGAGTTCGTCGAACGTCTTCAGCATCGGGCCGGACGGCAAGCCGGTTTACGACTTCACCATCACCGACCGCACCTTCGACGCCTACAAAGAGGCCGGCGTGCGCCCATTTGTCGAGCTAGGTTTCATGCCCAGGGACCTGGCCGCAAGCGTGCCGGGAATCACCGAATACCAGCTCCACTATCCCCAGCCGACCATGGGCGGATCGGTGAATAATCCGCCGCGGGATTACGGCATATGGCGCGACTTGGTCCGCACTTACGTGGCCCACCTGGCGAAGCGCTACGGCGCCGACGAAGTCCGCACCTGGTATTTCGAGGTCTGGAACGAACCCGACATTATTTACTGGCATGGGACGCGGCAGGAGTATTTCAAGCTCTACGACTACGCCGTGGATGGGGTGCGATCGGCGTTGCCCGGCGCGCGCGTGGGCGGGCCCGCCACCACAGGGCCGGCATCTGCGAAAGCAGCCGAATATCTTCGCGCTTTTCTGGATCATTGCCGCAACGACCGCAGCGCCGCCAACGGCAAGCCGGTGCCGCTCGACTTCATCTCCTACCATCCCAAGGGCCGAACGCGGCTGGTGGATGGCCACGTCGAGATGGGGCTGGCCGAAGAGCTGCAATCGGTGGAGGCCGGTTTCCGGATCGTGGCCGGCTATCCGCGTTTCCGCCATCTGCCCATCATCCTGAGCGAGGCCGACCCCGAGGGCTGCGCGGCGTGCTCGGCCAGGGAGCATCCCGCCGACGCTTACCGCAACGGTCCGCTCTATGCCTCCTACACCGCGGCCGCGCTCAAATCCATGCTCGACCTGGAGGCTGAGGATCAAGTGAATTTGCGCGGCATCGTCACCTGGGCGTTTGAATTCGAGAATGGCGGCTGCTTTGAGGGGCTGCGCGCGCTCTCGACCTGCGGCATCGATAAGCCCATCCTGAATTTCTTTCGCATGGTGGGCCTGATGCAAAGGGAACGGGTATGGGCGTCGAGTTCCGGGCGTATTCCGCTCCCGCAGCTCCTTGAAACCGGCGCGCGGAGCGCACCCGATATCGACGTCGTGGCGACACGATCCTCAGGCAGCGCGGCAGTTCTGCTGTGGAACTACGACGATGACGATGTGCCCGCCGCGCCCGCGCAGGCCGAGATCGCGATTGCCAGCATCCCCGCCGGCACAAAGCGCGTGCTTCTCGAACGCTACCGCGTCGATGAGACCCACAGCGACGCTTACACGATCTGGTTGCAGATGGGATCGCCGCAAGAGCTGACGCCCGACCAATTTCAAAAACTGAAAGCCGCCGGCCAGTTGCAAACTCTCACCTCGCCGCAGTGGCTCGACGTGCGCGATGGAAAGGTTGCAGTGAGCAGCCTGCTTCCACGCCAGGCAGTGGAGCTGCTGCGGCTCTCGTGGTGAAGTGTAGCGGATTAGCAGAGGCCAATCTGCCGGTGCAAACGGCAATTCCCGGATGACCCGGCTTTTGCACTCTTGGTGCGACACTGCCAACTATCTGGCCCCACCCCTCTTTGATCAACACAACAAATCCGATAATCTCTTGTTCAAATCTTGATAGAAGGAGCCGCAGAGAGCCTTGCATCGAGGCTTTCCGCGCGGCACGGGCTGTGGCTGGCTCGCTCCGGCTGCGCGCAACGGGCAGCTACCCACCGCCTGCAAGCTGACGGGCCCCCGCGCGCACACAAGCGAGCGCCTTCCCCTCGATTGCGCCCGCCGGAGGCCACCATGCAGCCGGTCGTCAACCCCCTCGAACAGTTCTTCCATCACGCCGTGCGCAACAGCTACGAAGGCAAGCTGGGACTGAACGATCCGAATGTGACCAGCTACGTGGCCCACGTGCTGTGCGAGTTTTCGCGCTCCGACAAGCTTTACCGGATGCGCGACGAGCAGGGCCGCCCGGTGGCGGATCTCGAGGCCATGATTGCCGCCGCCGATCCGGTGAACGGCACCGCGCCTTCGTTCGACGCCGAGCGCCTGATGCGCAAGCACATCGGCGACTACGCGCTTTTTGTGGCCGGCATGTACCCGCAGGCGGCCGAGCCCTCGCGCCGGCGCCGGCGTCATCCTTCGCTGCAGGAACTGGTGCACGCCGGCAAAGAGAGCTACTACATCGTGAGCCAGTTCAATTTGTTCGAGTATGAGCAGGAAGCGCCGCTGTTCGGCCGGCTCAGCGACTGGTTCGAGCGCTGCATCCTGGGCCTGACGCTGGTGCGCGACGAGCTGGGAAGAAAGCGTGCGCTACTCCCGCCGCCGCCGCAGTAGCGTTCAGTGACCGGCGATCAGTGGTCAGTGCCAAGGCGTATGGCCGGATGACAGACTGAGCACTGACCACTGATCACTGATCACTGACCACTGCTTCTACTCCGACCACACCGCCAGCACGTTGCCGCATCCATCGGAAAAATGGAAGCGCCGCCCGCCGGGAAATTCGAACGTGGGCACGACGATGGTTCCACCCGCGGCAACCACGGCGTCTTCGGTGGCCTTCAGATCGCGGGAGTAAAGCACGACCAGCGGCGCGCCTTTCTCGCATTTGGGCTCGCCTTTCATAAACCCGCCGTTCGTCCCGGCTGAGGCCGCGTCGAAGCTGATGTAATCCGGACCGTAGTCCTGGAAGTTCCAGCCGAAGACGCCGCTGTAGAACTTCTTCGCCCGCGCAATGTCAGAGGTGGTGAATTCGATGTAGCTGATGGCGTGATGCTGCGCCGGTGCGCTCATGGTTTCTCTCCTTGGTGTTGTGGTGGAAGCGTGGAAGGGCGGGCCGCACCTCTGTTTGACTGGCGCAGGCACACCTCCCCGGTGTGCTCCTGTCGCCTCCATCCGCAATCTCCCAGGAGCGGGAAGATGCAGGTAGAGTCCGCTGATTCCTTGCCGCCGCGGACTGCCGAGGTACGCCAAGAGCGTAGCAGGAAACGGGGCAGATTCGCCAGATAATGTGGATCCGGCCCGGCTGCAATCCTGAACGAAGAGAGATGAGACCACAGCGAAATGCGGCGCTAACGCGGTAATCTGTCTCTTCGCGCAAGTCGTCGCGTGGAGGGGCAAATGAAGGTTCTGTTTATCGGCGGCACTGGAAACATCAGCAGCGCCTGCACTCATCTCGCCGCCGAACGCGGCATCGACCTCACACTGCTGCGGCGCGGGCAGCGAGCCGCAGCCGTTCCCGCCTCCGTCCGCACCATCGCCGCCGACATCGCCGATGAGGCCACGGTGGCTCGGGTGCTCGGCAGCCGTCAATTCGACGCCGTGGTCGACTGGATCGCCTTTACCCCGGACCAGATCGAGCGCGACATCCGCCTCTTCCGCGACCGCACCCGGCAATACATCTTCATCAGTTCGGCCAGCGCCTATCAGCGTCCGGTGGCTCACTACCTCATCACCGAATCGACGCCGCTCGAGAATCCTTATTGGCAATACTCGCGCGACAAGATCGCGTGCGAAGACCGCCTGATGCGGGAGCACCGCGAGAGCGGATTTCCGGTCACCATCGTGCGCCCCTCGCTCACCTACGGCGACACCCAGATCGTGCTCGCGGTCAATAGCTGGCTGAAGTCCTACACCGCGGTGGACCGCATGCGCCGCGGCAAAAAAGTGATCGTTCCCGGCGACGGCTCCTCGCTCTGGGTGGTCACTCACAACAGCGATTTCGCCCAGGGACTGGTCGGCCTGCTGGGGCAAAGCCAGGCCATCGGCGAGGCGTTCCACATCACCGGCGATGAAGTCCTTACCTGGGACCAGATCTACGCTTTCACCGCGCAAGCCGCGGGCGTAGAGCTCCAACTGGTTCACATCGCGTCCGATTTCCTGGGCGCTTGCCAGCCCAATCTAGTCGGCAGTCTCACCGGCGACAAAGCCTCAAGCGTTGTTTTCGATAACAGCAAGATCAAGCGTTTTGTTCCCGGTTTCAGCGCCCGCGTTCCGTTTGCCGAAGGCATCGCGCAGACGATCGCCTGGTTCGATGCCGACCCCGGACGACGCATCATTGACGACGAGGCCAACGCGGCGTGGGACAAGATTCTTTCCGGCTACGAGAGCGGCCTGGGCGAGGCGCAGCGGCGTCTTGGTTCGTGACCGGTGATACCTTGACTATCTACAGCGATTGTTGTAGATAATCTAGGTATGGGCAAACCAAGCGATCTCGTCCAGGGCACGCTCGACCTCCTCATCCTCAGGACGCTGGCCAACGAGCCGATGCACGGCTGGGCCATCGGCAAGCGCATCCAGCAGGTTTCCGGAGACGTTCTCCAGGTGCAGCAGGGCTCGCTCTATCCGGCTCTGCACCGGCTGGAGCAGCAGGGCTGGATCCGGGGAAAGTGGAAGGAGAGCGAAAGCGGACGCGAGGTAAAGCACTATGCCCTGACCGCGGCCGGACGGCGCTGGATGGAGGCCGAACAGGCCAACTGGGCGCGGCTCTCGGCGGCCATCGACCTGGTTCTTGAAGGCGCGTAAACTGCGCGGGCCGCGGGGAAGCGCAAGCCGCGCGAATCTTGTTTTTAGGAGCCAACCATGCACGCTCTCAACCGTTTTTGGATGCGCATCCGCATGCTGTTCACCCGCCGCCGCGCCGCCGCGCAGCTCAATGACGAGCTGGCCTTCCATCTCGAGCGGCAAATCGCGGAGAACCGCGCCGCCGGCATGAGCCCCGCGGAAGCCCGCACTGCCGCGCTGCGCCTCTTCGGCAATCCGGCCGCGCTGCGCGACCAGGCGCGCGCCACGTGGAGCTGGGCCGCCGCCGAATCCTTCCTGCGCGATCTGCGCTATTCCGCGCGCACGCTCGCCCGCACGCCGGGCTTCACTCTCATCGCAATTCTGGTCATGGCTCTCGGCATCGGCGCCAACGTGGCCCTCTTCACCGTGGTCCGCGGCGTGCTGCTCCGTCCGCTTCCGTTCCAAGATCCGAACCGCCTCCTCATGCTCTACGAAACCGGCCTGCACGAGAATGACGCTCCCAGCTACAACGTCGTCTCGCCCGGAATTTTCGCGGAATGGAAGGCCCACAACCACAGCTTTCAGAATCTCGCCCTCTTTCAGGATGGCGATTTCGGCCTATCCGGCTCCGGCGGAGAGCTCCCGGAAAGGCTGCATGGCGCGGAGTCCTCCTGGAACCTGTTCTCCACGCTGGGCGTGCATCCGGCGCTCGGCCGCGACTTCACCGCAGCCGACGACACGCCCGCTGCCAACGCCACCGTCATCCTTTCCTGGAGCCTGTTCAAGCGCCGCTTTGGCTCCAATCCCGCCATCCTCAACCAGACCATCCGTCTCGACGCGCGCCCTTATACCGTCATCGGCATCATGCCCGCGTGGTTCGCTTTTCCTGACGCGACGACGCAACTCTGGACACCGGCCTATCACTACATGCCGGCAAAAATGATGATCCCCTACGACTTTCACATGTTCTGGGTCGTTGGCCGGCTCAAGCCCGGCGTCGCGGAGGCGCAGGCCCGCGCCGACCTCAGCGTCATCTCGCGCCAGATCCACAATGCGCACCCTGAAAATCCCTTCATCGATCGGCGCGCCAACTCGCGCCCGCTGCTCGAACACATGGTGGGCGACATCCAGCGCCCGCTCTACGTCCTGCTCGCCGCCACCGGCTGCGTGCTGCTCATCGCCTGCATGAACGTCGCCAATCTGCTCATCGCCCGAGCCGCCGCTCGTCGCAAGGAGCTGGCCATCCGCACCGCAATGGGCGGCGGTTGGCTGCGCCTGCTGCGCGAGCGCCTCATGGAGTCGCTGCTGCTCTCCGGAGCCGGCGGCGCATTTGGCTTGCTCCTCGCCGCCGCCGCGCTCCAGTGGCTGCTGCGCGAGCGGCACGACATGGCCCGCGTCAACGCCATCCACATCGACTGGATGGTGGCTCTATTCACCATCGGCGTCATCGCTTTCTGCGCGCTCTTCGCCGGGCTCATCTCCGCCCTCAGCGCCGGCGACAAAAACGTTCTCTCCGCGCTGCACGAGTCCTCCCGTGCCCACTCCGGCGGCGCCGCGCGCACCCGCCTCCGCCGCACGCTCCTCGTCCTCGAGGTCGGCCTCACCGTCGTCCTTCTCATCGGCGCAGGCCTGCTGCTGAAAAGCTACGAGCGCATGCGCTCCGCTGAAATGGGCTGCGCTACCGACAACGTCCTTACCATGGGCATCGCACTGCCCGGCGCGCGCTACAAGACTCCTGGGCCTGCCCCGGTAGAGTTCTTCAGCACCCTGCTGCAACGCCTTCGCGCGCTGCCCGGAGTGGAAGCCGCAGGCCTGGTCACCAACGCGCCCGGCCAGGGCTACGGCGGAGACTTCGGTTTCACCGTCGTCGAACATCCCCCTCTGCCGCCCGGCAGCGGCATCATCGCCATTACCCGCGGCGCCGACTCCGGATATTTTCAGGCCATGGGAATCCCTTTCCTGCGCGGCCGCACCTTTAATCCAAATTTGCGCCTCGAACAGGCCAACGAAATCGTCATCAGCGACATGTTGGCGAAGAAGTACTTTCCCGGCGAAGAGCCCATCGGAAAGCACATCAAGATTGGCTTCACCGGGAAGACCTACACCATCGTCGGCGTGGTCGGGGACACTCGCTACGACATCGGCGAACCGCCAAAGGAAATGATGTACATCTCCTACGAAGATGGAGGCGAAAATTACCTCACCCTTATCCTGCGCTCGCGTGGCGACGTCGAACAGCTTGCCGTCCCAGTCCAGCAGGTCATTCAGGGCATGGACCGTGACGTCCCCGTCGCCGACATTCTCACCATGCAGCAGCTCCTGGGCCAATCCATGCTCGACCAGAGCTTCAACACCACGCTGCTGGTCGGCTTCGGCGCGTTGTCATTGCTGCTCGCCGCGGTCGGCCTCTTCGGCGTGCTGTCCTACGTCGTCGCGCAGCGCACCGCGGAGATCGGCATCCGCATGGCCCTCGGCGCGCCCCGCTCCGGAGTGCTCGGCCGCGTGCTGCTCGACGGCCTGCGTCCCGCCGCCCTCGGCCTCGTGCTCGGCCTGGCTGCCAGCGTGGAAGCCGCGCGCGTCCTGCGCGACATGCTGTACGAGACTCGCCCGCTCGATCCGTGGGTATTCGCCGCGGTGGCCGCATTGCTGCTAGCGGTCGCCGCCATCGCCTGCCTGCTCCCGGCCTGGCGCGCCTCGCGCGTCGATCCCATGCAGGCCCTGCGCACGGAATAACTCTCAGAAGAAACGCCAACGTCGCGGACCTCAATCCGCGCCCTGTCTTTCTGTTCCTTGTTCCCTTTTCCCTTTTCCCTGTTCCTCGTTCCCTGCCTTTGTCACCGGAACATGCGCTCGTCAAAGCGGAATGGCTTTGGTTTGGCGATCTCGATCTTCGCGAAATCCGGATGCTTTGGATTGAGCAGCACGTTCCATTCGCCATCCACGACCGCCGAGGGCACGCGCAACGCCGCCGATCGCAAGCTCGCTGCCCATTCCGATCCGGCATCGCGGCATGCCTTGCTATTCCGCTCGCGCCATCTGGAGGAAAGCGCCGAAACGTCCAGCGACTGAAGATACGCTTCCTTCACGCCGGCTTCGGCAATCAGCAGATCCTCCGGAGCCTCTCCGGGTTCCAGGTTGACAAAGAATTCGAGCGCCGCCAGCGCGCGCGAGCTCGCGGTGTAGACCATCGTCACGCCGAGGTGATTCCACCGGCCCGCTGCATACAGGCCGCCGGCGCCGGTGAAGGCCGTCGCGCGAAACCGCGCGGGGAACAGCCGCCACACCTGCATCAGCTATAAATCCCATAGGCGATGCGGTGAAGGATCTCCTCCACCGAGCGGACGCCCAGTTCCGTGTCCAGTTCATCGAACGGGCGATGCCCTCCCAGGGCGCGATTCGGATTGCTCATCCAGTGCGAAGCTTTTTCTTCGCTTCCCAGCACTTCCTTGGCCAGGGCAACTACGCGCGCCATGCGCAGGGCCCGGTCCGACTCTTCGTGGGTGAGCCGCGAGCTTGTGGCGAGCCTGCGGCTGAGGGTGCGCGCCGGAATGCTGAGGCGCGCCGCCACGCTGGCCCGATTGAGGGATAAAGCCTCCGCGAGCGACGCGACCGAAGATGCAGGCAACCCGGACCGCACCCGCTCCACAAGCTCGTCCGCGCTCCGCACCGGCCGCTTGAACGTGCGCTTCCCGCCCAGCACTTCCACTATTTCCGCGACGCCCATATCTGCCACCTGGCATTAGTATCGCGCCATTTGGCGCAAACTGCAACCACGGTGGTCCGCGCCTTCAAACAGCGCAGGCGTGGATCTCATCCGCGCCCTTGCCTTTCTGTTCCCTGATCCCTGTTCCCTGCCTTATTGCGTCGATCTGCGGTTGCTCTTCGTAACTTCCGCATCGGCGGTTTTTCGGCCAGGTGGATTGGATTTGTAAACACTGGCCGACATTTCGTTACTAATCTGCCGTCGACGAGTGCTTTGGCGATTTAGCACCAATTGAATCCGGCCGAACCTCCGTTGCCGAGTATACTGGCGGAACAAGTCTCAAATTTGGCCGAATGATGCCCTTAGCCTTCCTCTTATTCACGACGGTCGGCACCCGGTTCGCCCACACCATCGCCTCAGCAGCCCAGGCCTTCGGCTAGGAGGACGACTTCACCGTCCTCACCCTCACCTTCGGCCCCGTCGAGATCCTCCATGCGTAGTTTCTTGCTCCCGATAGTCTCCCTGATGTTTGCCCTCTCTGCCCGCGGCCCACTCTGCGCCCAGACCACCCCCGCAAACCCCGTACCCATCGTCTTCGGCCATTCCGTCGTCGCCCTCAACGGCCCCTGGAAGTTCCACATCGGCGACAACCCTCAATGGGCCGACCCGAACTTCGACGATTCCCACTGGGAGACGGTGGATCTGACCCCGCGGCCCGGCGTCGAGGACCCCTTTACCCACAATCCCAAATACGTTCCCGGCTGGACCACGCGGGGCCATCCCGGTTATTGGGGCTACGCCTGGTACCGCATCGACGTAGCGGCGGCAGCAGAACCCGGAGAGAAACTGGCGGTGATGGCGGACGGCGTGGACGACGGCTATCAGGTCTTCGCCCAGGGCAAGCTGCTGGGAAGCAACGGGCAGTTTCGCGCGGGCAAATATCCTGTCGTCTATTTCCCCCAGCCTCAGATATTCGTCTTGCCGCCGTCCGCCGCCCGCACCCAGGTCCTGGCATTCCGCGTCTGGATGGGACCCGTGCGGCTTTCGCACCATCCCTTCACCGGCGGGTTCCATTATGCGCCGCTATTGGGCGAGAGCGGCGCCATCGCAGAGCAGACTCACATCGCCTGGCTCGAGCTCGTGCGGCATTACGCCTTCTCCGGCATCCTCAGCGGCGTATTTCTCTTGCTGACGATTCTGGCGGCGAGCCTCATTCTGTTCGACCGTTCCGATCGCGTGTACCTCTGGGTGGCGGGCGCGTTCCTGCTGGCCATGAGCCGCGAAGTTGTCTTCTCCCTCGCCAACTGGACACAACTGGTGAGCCTTCGCGAGTTCTTCTTTGCTCTCGAGGCATTCATTGCCCCGCTCGCGATCGGCATGTGGGCCATGGTGTGGTGGAAATGGTTCCAGTTGCGCCGCCCCTTCCGGCTGCCCAGGGCGATTGCCGCATTGACAGGGCTCGACATGATTTTCGAACTCCTTGGGGAGAACCTGTTCTATGCCATCCCTCCGTCGCTCGGCCAGTTATTTCACGCGGCATCGGGAGTGGTGAGGCTGGGGCTGCTCGCGTTGCTCGTATTTATCGTCGCCAAAGGGATCAGGGAACAAGGCAAAGAGGGCTGGCTGGTGCTTCCCGCCGTGACCCTCATGGCGTTCGAGCAATTCCAGAGCGAGCTGATCAGCCTCCACCTGCACGGAACTTTTATCGTATTCGGCACGGTCGCCTTTTATAACGAGGCCGCCGACCTGGCCCTCGCCACGTCCATCGCGTTGCTGCTCTTGCGCCGTCTGCTGCTCTCCCTGCAGCGCCAGCGCCAGATGGCCCTCGACATCAAGCAGGCGCAGGAAGTGCAGCAGGTGCTCATCCCCAGGGAACAGCCCCCCATTCCCGGCCTCGATATCGAAACCGAGTATCGCCCCGCGCGCGAAGTGGGCGGCGACTTCTTTCAGATCGTGCAGCACCCCACCGATGGGAGTGTCCTCATCGTAGCCGGAGACATCGCCGGCAAAGGCCTGAAAGCGGGAATGATGGTGGCGCTCCTCGTGGGAGCCATCCGCACCGCTACAGATATCAGCCTCGACCCGGAGTTCGTGCTGCGCGTATTGAACCGGCGCCTCCTGCGGCGTGGCGATTGCCAGGCCACTTGCCTTGCTCTTCTCCTCGGGAACGATGGTGAGGCCACCATGGCCAACGCCGGCCACGTCGCGCCGTACCGAAACAGCGAACCACTTGCCATGGAAGGCGCATTACCGCTCGGCATGATGGAAGGCGCGGAATTCTCCGTCATGCACTTCCAATTGAACCCCGGCGACAAGCTTGTGCTCATGTCCGACGGCATTGCCGAAGCCACCGATGAGCGCGGCCAACTCTTTGGGTTCGAGCGGGTGCACGAGTTACTGCGCACCGCGAGCTCCGCCGCCGAGATAGCGGCAGCAGCTCAGAACTTCGGCCAGGAAGACGATATCACCGTTCTCAGCCTCACCTTCGCCGGAGTAGAAGCCGCCCATGTCTGAGCATCTATCTCCGCGGACTACTCGGTTTAGCCAACAGGGCAAACTGCTGATCCACACCTATTTGCGTGAAATCCGTCCGATCAATACTGAAAAACGCCGCAGCGTCCAGGAATCGGGTTATGCCTGGATTGTGGCCAACCCGTCAGTTACTCCTCCGACAATATCGCCCAGCGAATTCGATTTCGGCGATTCTCAACCCAGATTTCTGAAACCCGGCCAAGTTCTAACAGCAAGGGCGCGGACCATAATCCGCGCCCCTGTCTTTCTGTTCCCTGTTCCCTGATCCCTGTTCCCTGCTTTACTGCGTCACCGCCACCGGCGGCTTCGCGGGCGCTTTCAGGTGTTTGGCATTCGGCGCTTCCGGTTTTTCCGGCTTCTCCGGCTTTTCCGGCCTCTCCGGCCTTTCCGGTGCTTCCGCCTGGTCCGCGAATCCCGTCCCCTTGGTGATGCGCACATCTCCCACCTCTGTGCTCACCACGATCTTGGCTGCGCCGCCGCCGACGCGCCCCGTCACCGTCTTGCTTTCATCGCCGGTAATGTCCAGCGGATAGTCGGAAACGATGTCGCCGTTGTGGGTGCGCCCATCAATGGTCGCCGAGGCGTTGGGCGGCAGCGTGATCACCAGGTTTCCCTGGCCGCTGGAACTGGTCGCCTGCACGCCGTACGGTCCCGCCGGCGCAATGGAGATGTCCGCGTCGCGATCCTCAACGTAAGTGTCGCCGTAAATCTGGGTCAGGTCCACGTTTTTCGAGTGCGTGGTCACGCGCACGTTGCCCTTGGCCTCGGTCACCCGCAGGTCTTCCTGATCCATGGTCATGTCGCCGGGCAGGGACCCGAATTCGAGGTCGGTGACCGAAGTATGCAGATGCACCGGTCCGGAAAGGTTCTCCATGTGCACTTCGCCGAAGATATCGCCGTTCAAAGCGACCCTGCCCTTCACTTCGGAGAGGGTCAGATCGTTGCAACGGCCGTCCGCGGTGATGTCGCCCGTCACCTGGTGGGCGGAGAAATCGCCTTTGTCGGTGGAGAAGTGCACCTGCACCGACCCGGTGATGGTGTTCATGTGGACATCGCCGTGTTCCGCGGTAAGGTTGGCGCCGTTGCCCAGGCCGGCCGCGGTCACGTCGCCGTGGCCCGCGTTCACCGTCACCAGCGCTGACTTGGGCACGATCACCGTCAGATTCACCCGTCCGTCAGTGTGCCCGGCCGACTTCACCAGCACCGTGTTCCCGCTCACTGTCACGTGCGCGGCCTCGGCATCGAAGATCTTTTTGGCCTTGTCATCCGAGTCTGCGTACGCAATCTCGTGCGCCTGCACCTGCACGTTCTCGCCGTCGGCTGCGGTAATGCTCAGGTCGCCGCGCGGGTCGTCGATATTCACCACTCCGTTGGATGGAATCTGCGTATTCAGCACGGTCTGGTCCAGGTCGTGCTGCGGCCGCCCCAGCGAGTTCCAGAAATCGTCGTTGTCGCCAAACCCGCTGCGCATCCAGTCCCAGTTGTGGTGCGCAAAGGCGGCAAACACCCCGATCACGGCCAGCAGGATCAGCAGGCCCACAAAGTTGCCGCCGCGCCGCACCGGCGTGGTCCGCTTGATGTCGACCGCCCACTCGCCCAGCATGGCCAGCCCGGCCACGATGAGCAGAAGCGGCCACCATTTCCCGTACCAGTCCCAGAAGCTGGAGGCGTCGATCCGGCCCGCGTAAATCAGCAGGGCGATGATCCCGATCGCGATCAGGATGACCGGGCCCACGATGGATGGCACCCGCGGGATGTAGGGGCCGGCGACCCCGGCTTTCCAGGCATGCCGCTGCGCCTTCCATTGATCCCGCTGCGCCCGCCACGCGGCGCGCTGCTGTTCGCGGTAGATCCGCCATTGCGTATGCGGGTCGTAGGGCGGTACGCCGCCCGGAGGAGTGTTTGGAGGTACGCTGCTCATGATTGCCCTCCGCGATTGATGAAGTCGTCAGCATCGGACCGCACGATTTGGGTACCGGGATTGGCCGCGGAAGCGCCGGGGTTCGCGACGGTTCCGGGCTGCGGTTGCGGGTCAGGCGGAATCACTCCGCCGCACGGATGCGGATACGGCGAATAGTCTTCGCCGGCCAGCGCGGCGCGTTCGGCCAGCAGCAGCGCCCCGGCCAGGATGAGGAACAGAGGCCACGCGTGCCCCCAGCTCAGAATGTCCGTTTGGTTGAGCAACGCGATCACACCTACCAGCAGCAGGAACGCAGGTCCCCGCAAACGTCGAATGAGAATGTAGCGATTCATTTCGGACCTCCACGCCCGGGGTCCAACCCGGTTGAGCATCAGCCACAGACCCAGGCCGATCAGGAATAGCGGCCACATATAGTCCCAGAACCGCCCGTTGAAGATATCAAGCTGGCCCAGCAGAAACATGATGCCCAGGCCGATGAGGACGATGGCGCCGATGGGCTCCTTGCGCCGCCAGTAGACAGGCGGCGGGACCGGAGGCACAGGCGGAATCGGCGGCATGTTCGGATCCACCGGGCCGCCCACCGGCGTCCATGGCGGCGCCTGGAATCCCGGCTGCCCCGGCGCTTGGTAAGGCGCCTGGTAGGGCGGCTGGTAGCCGCCAGGGGCTGCTCCGGCGCCGGCGCCCGGCGCAGGGCCCGGTCCCATCCCCTGGGAAGGATCGTGAGGTTTGGCGCCCAGGTTCAGCCAGTTGCCCACCTCGTTCAATCCCAGCGGATCGGGCAGCGGGGTGCCGTCGCGGCGCGCCCGCGCCGTGTGGTACGCCTCAAACGACTGGTACAGCACCCACGCCGCAATAAACAACCCAAAAATGGGGTAATGCGAGCTGATGCTTACCAGCACCGCGAAGATCACCACGTGGATGAACCCCTTGAAGAACTGCCCGTTGTACATTGCCCCTACGCCTGGGATCAGTCCTAGGACTGCTGCGGCGGAGGGGTTGGGAGCGCCCGGAGGAGGGGCGGCAAAGGGGATGAACGGGTTGGGTACGCTCTGCCAGGCCGTGGCGCAAGGCTGGCACAGAATCTGCCCATTGGCTCCGGTTTGCACGCATTGCGCGCACAGACCTCGACCGCAGTTTTGGCAGAAGGCAGTTGCAGTTACCCCGCTGTGATTTACGCAATCCATACTGTGCTCCCTTCCACTTCCTCTTCCTTCGCGGAGCCGGAATGCGCTGGCTGTTCGTGAAGTGATAGCGACGACTCAAGCAAATCAGTATTGAGAATGGCCGGGCTGACCGACTGTTGCGGCGGGCTTACTCGCGAGCCCCCGTCCTTATGGTTCTTGTTGTTCTGCTGCGACTCTCCCGAGGGCTGCGTCTGCTGGGGCTGCTGCTGGGTCTCGGTGGACCGTTTCATCTCCCGCACCCGGGCCTGCACCTCGTACACCAGCCGGAGGTGGTCGTAGTAGCGGACAATCGGCGTGGAAGCCATGCTGATGCGCCGCTGCACAAACGACCGCACCGCCGTGGGCTTCAGGTCCGACATCCGGATCTGGCTCAGCTTGACGCCGGTCAGGTTCAGGGTGAGGGCGATCGAGAAAAATGCCATGGCCGCGGTCATCATCAGCCGGGGCTCGGCAAAGCGGCGCACCACCCCAAGGAACCCGGGCCTCTGCCACTTCGGCGTCACAATGGCCAGGGGAACGCCGGCAATCGAAGACGTCCCGGTATCGGGCACCAGGCCGTAGCCCGCCGCCTGTCCCGGCCCGGTCTGGGCCAGAATTTTTTCGAGAAGCCCTTCCGGCAGTTCGGGCTCAGCGGATAAAAAATCCAGCCACTCCCGTCCCCGCCGCGCTTCCTCAAACAGGGCTGTGCACGCCGCGCAACCAGCCATGTGGCTGGAGAACGTGCTCTCGTCCTCTGTCCGAAGCGTCCCGTCCAGGGCGTCGGCCAAAAGCGTTTCCCACTGCCCGCAGGCGGGGGAACCCGGTATGTTGCTGCGCTCGGCCATTTACATCACCTCCCGTTTAGTACGTTCCAGCAGGCGCGCAAGTTCCGCTCTTCCCCTGCTGATGCGGGACTTAACTGTCCCTTCGGGTATGCCCAGAACCTGGGCGATCTCTTTGTAGTCCATATCCTGCAAGTCCCTCAGAATCACTGCTTCCCTCAGTTCCGGAGAGACGTGCGCCAGTGCCGCCTGCACCATCTTCTCCAGTTCCTTGCGCGCCGCCATCTCGTGGGGAGAAGGCTCCCGCCCCACAAGCCGGTCCACCGGCCGCAATTCTTCTGCCTGATCCCATCCATCGTCGAGCGAGCTGGTGGCCCGCTGGTTCTTGGTGCGGCGGAAATTATCCACCAGCAGGTTGCGGGTCATGGTCGTGATCCACACCTGCAGGCTGCCCCGCCCCATGTCGAAACTGGCGAGGTTCGAATAGATTTTCAGGAATACATCCTGGGTAAGGTCTTCGGCGTCGGCGGACGATCCGGTAAACCGGTAGCACAGCCCAAACACCCTCCGGTGATGCTCGCGGACAAGCTGCGCCCAGGCGCCGGAATCGCCGTCCATGCAGCGGCGCACGGTCTGGGACCAGTCGACTTCCAACGGTCTCACCTCCCCGCGCCTTTCGCTGCGCCCCGCCCCGGCCCCTTCGCGACCCGTTCCGGCATTGAATGCCTGGCCGGCCGGCCGGCGGGATGGGGCGGGAGCCAGTTTCGGCTCCGCCAGCTTCCGCCAGCCCAGTCCGGCCACGTTCCAGGTCAATGTGCCCGCGCATTCCATATGCGGCTTATACGCACACACATAAGGCGAGGTTCCGTCGCCTTGGCGAGTCGGTGCCATTCTAACCCCACCGGCCGTCACCCTCCGTGTCCCGTCTCCTTCTTTCGCGCGCTCCCCCAACGACCTCGGGGTGCCCATGTCCCACCCGGCCCGGTTATTTAGATGTAATCTCCAAGCGAATACAAGCGCCCGAGGTCCAGCCGCTTCCCAAGCTCGTGACTCGTTGATCAGTTGTGTCGGCCTTTCCCATGCACCAAATCGGGATGGCAGTGCCGTTTATGAAATGGTGACATTTCGCACATGTTTCGCACAGCCTGAGGACAGCTCCATCGCTACACTGATCACAAATGCAAAGACGGCCAGATCCGATGGAAACCAAAATATCGAGCCCGACCAATATTCCTTTTATCTCCCTCTTCAGTGGTGGAATGGGCCTCGATTTGGGCATTGAGATGGCCGGCTTTGAGTCGGTGGCCTGCGTAGAAAACGACCGCGCGGCGGTGGATACAATTCTGACCAACCGTCCATCATTACCGGTACTCTCGAAGTCGGTAGCGGACGTCTCAGGCGATGAACTCCTGTCGGCCTCAGGCGTAGCGAATCGCGATTTGCCGCTCTTGGTAGGTGGGCCTCCCTGCCAGGCCTTCAGCGTCATCGGAAATCGCAAAGGACTCCAGGATGAACGTGGAATGCTCTTATTCGAGTATTTGCGCCTGGTTCGTGAGCTTCAGCCACACGTTTTCATCATGGAGAACGTGCGCGGCCTGCTTTCAATGACAACACGATCGCCAGAATCCGACCCTCAGAAGAACCCGAGGAAGAGAAGCGGCCTGGTGATTGATCTGCTATTCGACCGGTTCGCAAAACTGGGCTACAGAGTCGATTGCTTTGTGGTCAATGCCGCTAATTATGGTGCGCCGCAGATCCGTGAAAGGGTCGTGTTCATCGGAAACAGGCATGGGCTGGTTTCGACTTTTCCTGCGCCACACTTCAGCAACCGCCCAGAAGACGGCCTACCACCATTCCGAACACTCGGGGATGCGATCGGGGAAGGGTTTGTCGACCCATGCCCAGAAGTCATGGACTTCAGCCCCAGGAAATTGAGGTTTTTGTCCCTAGTACCGCCGGGAGGGAACTGGCGTAGTCTGCCGCTCGAAATACAAAAGGAATCGATGGGCAAGAGTTGGTATTTGAAAGGGGGACGAAGCGCCCACTGGCGAAAGCTATCCTTTGCGTTCCCTTCACCAACTGTGGTTACTATGCCGAATCATGCTGGTACCAGCATGTGCCATCCCGCTGAACTCCGGGCCATTTCGGTTGGAGAGGCAGCTGCAATCCAGGAGTTCCCACGGAACTGGAGGTTCGCGGGAACCACCTCCGAGAAGTTTCGGCAGATCGGCAATGCCGTCCCAGTCCGGTTGGGTAGGATAGCCGGCGAACAGGCAAGACGCCTCCTGTCAAGAATAGAGGCCGGTGAGAAGCCAGCGCAGGGCGCACCCCAAAATAGTACTGTTCATTTGAGGCCGCATGTGCGGACCCGTTCCTTCTGGAAGAATGGCGAGGTGTTCGCTGGTGATCAGAGCTACTATTCTCCTAAGAACAATGATTCCCAGCTAACTCTCCCATGGTGATCACATAGTGCCAACTCCCAAGGATTCAATAATCGCTGGTACGGCAAATGAAACCGGACTGTTTCTGGCCAGACGCTTGCGAAAGCTGCGCACGGAAATCAGCGGCGTCCTCAACATCAACCCCTTCCTGATGTGTGCGTTGCAGGACTTCCACCAGATCACGGACCAAGCTGCCTTGGCGAAGTTCATGCTGAATTGGCATTTGGGAAATGGTCATGCGACGGGCTTTGGAAAGATGATTGATGAGAAGATCCTGCCAAATGTCTTTCAGACCACGCGGTTGGATTCTACTTTCCGGAACGTGCCACCGTACAATACAGAACCGTTCGATGATATCGACCACCTCGTGCATCGAAGTGACGGAGAATACCGACTTTCCCTGAAGGCAAGCAGTTGGACGATTCAATATGGCCAAGCAATGGGCCTGTATCGCAATTTTCACGCGCTTGGCCAAGAACGTCAGCAGGGAGCGGGAATTGTTCTGGGCGTGTTTTATGGGCACAAAGGCCTCCTCACAGACAAATACAGAATCGTTCGTGGGGACAATGTTCGCAGGCAAGACATTCTGACCCCGCTGGATTATGTGCAGGTGAAGGCCGGAGCCGAGTTTTGGACATGGCTCAACGACGACCGGACCGACACCCAAGACGCAGTCATGCAGGGTATCATGAAAGGCGTCAAGGACTTTTCCAGGGACAACCCGACTATGGCCCAGGTGGTGGGTGGGGCGGCCGCATTGCTCGTGAAGGAATTACGGAAGAAGTATGAACTCCCCGAGGACGGGACCATAGACTGGCTCGTGTTGTTGCATGCGATAAATGACGATAAGGGCGTCCCTATTGGAGCGGAAGCCCTCGACGAGGTTTCACCAGAGGAGAGCAACGCTTTTGGAACGGGCATTGCGGAAGAGTCTTAAGCATGGTCGATTTTGCGATGTACCGAGATCTACCTCTGGCCGAATGTCGGCCATCCGCAGCAGGGGCAATAGAACCACGGAACTGACGCTGCGCGGATCTCTCGTTCGGGGCGCGGTACGTGGCTGGGTCTTACACCCGGGCAATCTTCCCGGAAATCCCGATTTCCTTTTCGAGCAAAGCAGCCTAGCGGTTTTTGTTGACGGGTGCTTTTGGCACGGCTGCCCTAAATGCTCTCACCGTATCGGGACCAACAGCCTGTATTGGAATACTAAGATCGCTCGAAACATCGCACGAGACAAGACTGTGAAGCTTGAGCTTCGTAAACTCGGCTTCAAGGTAATGCGAATCTGGGAGCACGAGCTGATCGAGAATGCCTCTGACTGCGTCAAGAGAATTCGGCAGGTGGTCCGCTCAGCTCATCTGAATGCTTAACGCATCCGGGGTAGTGCCCCATTCATCGCGGCCTGCGAAGGACTGGGCGCGGTTTCTGGTGTATTCGCTGTCACATCGCGTGGGTCCTGGTTTTGCGTAAAGTAACTGCAGTGGTCTTACTATGCCCGCACCTAGTGCGGGCATTGGTGTTTATGGGGAAGCAAAACCGGAGAGGCATTGGAGGAAGGTTCGATGAGCAAGGGAGACAAGGGACGGGGGCGTTTGGCGTGGTCGGCGGCGGACATTATGCACGGGCTGGCGGAGAAGGTGGAGAGGGAATTGCGGGTGGCGCGCTACTCGATTGGTCATGCGCCGACCATGGGTGAGGCGACGCAAGCGGGTGTGGCTGCGGGTGTTTGAGACGTACTTGCCGGAGCGGTACCGGGCGCGGTCGGCGACAGTGATGGACAGCGAAGGGAAGTTCAGCGACCAGATCGACGTGGTGATCTTCGACCGGCAGTATTCGTCAACGCTGTTTGAGTTTGAGGGGGCGACGGTGGTGCCGGCGGAGGCGGTATACGCGGTATTCGAGGCAAAGCAAATGCTGGAAGGGGCGTTCCTGAAGTACGCGCAGGCGAAGGTGGCGAGCGTGCGGAGGCTGACGCGAACGAGCGTGACGATTCCGACGATCAATGGGAATTTCAAGAAGAAACCGCAATGGATTCTGGGAGGTTTTCTGGCGTTGGAGCCGCGGTTTGCGACCGTGGATGAGAAGGCGATGGAGGAGCGGCTGAATGCGGACCAGGACGAGGGCAAGCTGGACCTGGGCTGCGTGGCGAGCGTGGGGACGTTCGGCTGCGGGGGCGCGGACGCGACCGCGTTCACGCTGGACGAGAGGGCGGCGGGGACTTTTCTGCTGGAGCTGATGGCGCGGCTGCAGGGGTGCGGGACGGCTCCGGCGATTGACTACCGGGCGTACGCGAAGTGGATGGCGGCGGCAGGGAAAAGCCCTAAGAAGACAGGGGAGCAGACGAGAAGGTCTCGGGAGCTGGCGGGGTGAGCTGGGGCTGCGACGCCCGCTCGTGGCGATAAAGCCGCCATGAACGGGCACAGATTGCGCTAGCGATTGGGCTTTTGCGGCGGCGGCGGGCTGATTCGTGGGCTGAGTCCCGGGCTGGCTGTCGTTCTTCACTTCCTGGCCGTCGTAGATGATCTTGCTGGTGGAGCCGAAGCGCTTGTAGTCGGTGTACTTGATGATGTCGCGGATGTGGACGTCGTCGCCCAGGTAGCCGTTGCCGCCGGTGAAGTGGAGGACGCCCTCGCCCTTGGTGTAGACGGGGAACCAGTAGTGGCCGTCGATCTGCTGACGCCAGGTCATGAAGGGCGGATGCAGGTCCTCCTGGCCTCGCTTGGTGTCGTCGGGGACCATGCGCCCGTTGGTGACCACGATCTGGAGGTCGGTTGAGTCCACCCAGATGCGGCCCAGCAGGTAACGATGGTTCTTGAGGATCTGCTTGGGGCTGACGTCGAAGACGTAGCACTGGACCTCGTCCACCTTTTGCCGGCCCACATAGGCGATGTTGTAGGCGGGAACTTCGTCGGTGGTGAGCACGAAGGGGTAGCCGTGCTGAATGTCCTGGAGGTCGGAGGGGGACATGGCGACGCGGGTGAGGGTGTTCTGGGGCGCGAAGACTACCTTTTCAGTGCGCGCGCCGGAGGGGTCGAAGATGACGTCGTCGACTTCGTACCACTCGCCGTCCTCTTTGCCGTTGTCGTCATCGATGGTGTCGACCTTGGCGATGCGGCGGTAGGTGTAGTGGTTGAGCGCCTCCTGGAACTCGGATTCCTTGGCGGCGAAATTCTTGATGATCTGGTCGGGAGGGGTGGTGGGCGGCTGGGTGTCGATGGGCCCGAAGCCGGAGTCGAGCGCCATGGGGGTAAAGGTGTCTTTGCTCTGGGCCGCGGCGCGGGGCGCCGCACCTGCGATTGCGGCGGCCAAAACCGCCGCCAGCAGGACGGGCGCGCTCCTCGGGGAAGTAGTACGCAAGCGATTCACTTCAATCTCCAGGTGAAATAAAATCAAGCCGCTGCAGCTTGCGACAAGGCGGCCCGAGCCGATCCGTCTAACCATATTAGACGCATTCGTGGTACCTTGGGCTGCGGTACAAGTCAGGTGAGAGGCCCTCTAGTTTTTCCCCAGATACCGGTTCACGGCAAAGACAACTCTCCTGATTGGAAGGAGAAAAGGAGGCATCAGGCTCCATGCAAGATTGGTACCAGATGCCGGCGCTTATCCTGACGGCGATGTTGCTGCCAGCGTTCGGCTATCTCTACTCGCGGACCCGCGACATCCGCAACCTGCTGTGGTTCCTGGCTTTCCTGTGCACCGTGCTGCGGATGGCGCTTCTCTACCCCAGCACAGCCGTTACCATGGCCGACACTCATGCGCCCTGGGCCGGGGCGCTGGCCGAGTCACTGGCCATGCTGGCTGCCGGACTGTTCCTGGGGTCGCTCTCGCCGCTGTTTTTCAAGGTGGGTAAGCGCCGGGTTCTATACGCCATTCCTTACACTGCGCCGCTGATCGTCTACGCGGGTCTCAGCCATTTGCTGTATCAGCACGCCACACCCACCGGGATCATGTACTGGCTGTTTCCGGCGCTGGGACTGTTTTCACTGGGGGCGGGCGTGTTGTGGGACCATGCCAAGGGCACGCTGCCGTCGTGGACGGGCACCCTCGTTTTGATGGTCTTCGGCGGGCTGGCCTACTGGCTCTACTTCGAGACGGGGTCGTTCTGGCCGCTGATCCTTGCCGAATCGGCCACCTACGTCATCGCGGCCATGCTGGTTATCTCAAATTTCCGACGCTTCTCGCCGGGGGTGGTTGTCAGTTTTCTGGGCTTCGTGGCGTGGTCGCTGCCCATCCTGCACATCCTGACTTATTTCCATTCGCCGGAGCCAAACCTGTTGCTGTTGCGCACCACCACGCTGGCCAAGGTGGTGACGGCGCTGGGATTGATTCTTTTGACGCTGGAAAACGAGCTGGCGGCGAACTCGGCGACCACGCGGAGGGAACGTCAGGCGCGGCAGGAGATGGAGGCATATTCGCGGCTGACGCTATCGCGGCGGCGGGTGGCGGATTTTGATCGCCGGGCGGGAGAGATTTGCCGCGCCGTGGTGGAGAACAGCCGTTTTGGCCAGGCGGCGCTGGTGCTGTTGCAGTCCTCTGGGGCCTATCGGCTGGCGGGCTCAGCGGGATTCGACCTGGCCACGGCGAAAGCGCTGGCAACGCTGGTGGAGCAGCTTCCGATGGCCGATTTCCTGACCGTTTCTCAGCCGGCGGCCGAGGGCAGCCAGACCGTGAAGCTGGACCTGCGCCCTTGTCTCAAGCCGGGGGATGATCTGGAACGGTTGCACTTTACGTCGGCGCTGGCGGTGCCGATGACGGGACGGTCGGGCACCGAAGGCGCGCTTTTTCTGGCCCAGCAAAAAGACGCGCACGATGCCCTGCGCGCCGACGACCTGGTTCCGGTGGAGATGCTGACAGCGCGCATGCAATCCATGCGCAGCCAGACGCGGATGCTGGAAAAGCTGATCGATTCCGAGCGGTTTGCAGGCCTGGGCCAGCTTGCCGGCAACGTGGCCCAACAGCTCAACAACCCCTTGACGGTGATACTGGGCTATGCGGCGCTGCTGGGGGAGATGCCGCACCTGGACGCGCAGGAGCGCAAGGGAGTGGATACCATCCTGTCAGCGGCGCGCAGCATGCGCTCCACACTGGAGAGCCTGCAGCGGGTGGCGCGCGCGCCGAGCGCGCAGCTCACCATGATTTCAGTGGGGGAGATGCTGGCCGACATGGAGGCTCTGCACCGAACGGAGTTCCTGCAGCGGTCCATCGAGTTCCGGCTGGACGTTTCCCCAGGGCTGCCGCCGGTGCGCGCGCATGCCCAGCAGTTGCGCCAGGCGGTGCTGCATTGCCTGCAATATGCCATGGACGCGGTGGAGAACATGGAGGGCGACCGCACCGTGAGGGTGGAAGCCAATGTCATCAATGGGCGGGTGCGGATCGTGATTGCGCACACCGGAGTGGGATTCGACGATCCCGAGCGCGCCTTCGATCCGTTTGTGCCGGGACTGCCGGCGGGCAGCGAAACCGCGGGCCTGGGGCTGAGCCTTTGCGCCACCATCCTGCGCGACAACCGCGGCCGGGCAAGCGCCATGAACCTGCAACCGCACGGCGCGGCGATCGTGCTGGAACTCGAGGGCGCGTAGCGTTTCCCTTAGTATTCCGTGATTCGCATTGCAACGATCCAGGCGTCTGCCGTATCCTCTCGATTGCCTTTTGGCTGGGAATATGCTGTTGGAGCCACTTTTCCTGATATGCTCCCTCAAGGCCACTCCCTTGGGCTTGGCGTACAGTGAAAGGGTGGACGAAAGGACCTTATGGCAGAGGATCTGCAACTGACCTGTAGCGACTGCGGACAGGAATTCACGTTTTCGAGCGAAGACCAGGCGTTTTTCCAGGAGCGCGGCTACTCCACTCCGAAACGATGCAAGCCATGCCGCCAGGCAAAGAAGAACGAGCAGCCCGGAGGCGGAGGCGGGGGAGGATACCGGAGCGATTCGCCGGGCACGACGGTGACGTGTTCCGCGTGCGGGAAGCAGACTACAGTGCCGTTTGAGCCGCGAGGCGATCGTCCTGTCTATTGCCAGGACTGCTTCAGAGCCAGGAAGAAAGACTCGGGTGGAGGCGGCCGGGGAGGGCATCGGTATAGCCGTTAGGCGGTGGGCGATTCATGGGAACGGCCGCCGCGGACTGTGCGGTCGAAAACCGTCGCCCAAAAACGGCTGATTTGCCGGTCCTCTTGGGAATGCGGTCCTCAAAAGACGAAGATAGTGCGGTGTGCGCCGGGATTTTGAAATGCCGGAGGTGTACACTGAAAGAGATCGAAGAATCCGATCTGGTTTTTTTTGCTTGTTCCGCTTCTCTGCCTTACTCGCAATCAACTCCAAATTGAGTTCGGCGGTACATCCATCTTTAAGGAACAAGATTCATGGAACAAGGAACAGTGAAGTGGTTTAACGACGCCAAGGGATTCGGCTTTTTGAGCCGGCCCAATGGCGAAGACGTGTTTGTGCATTTCTCGGCAATCCAGAGCGAGGGCTTCAAGAGCCTGCAGGAAGGCCAGGCGGTCACGTTCGATGTGGTAAAGGGTCCCAAGGGCCTTCAGGCTGAGAACGTCCGGATCGCCTGAGAGCCAAACCAAGTGTCGAGGGAGGCGGTTCACCGGACCGCCTCTTTCGTTTTTGCCTGGAGGGTTCATGGCCAAGCCGCTTCTTCGGCGCGACAAGTACTTTCTGCGCGACCTTCATCAAGAGATCGACTTCTACGATCGCAAGCTTGCTTACCTGGAGAAGTACGGGGAGTTTGCCACGCCTGCGGATCGCGAACAGGCCGCAAATGGCTTGCTGGCAAAGAGGGCTCCTCTGGAGAGGACGGCGCTCGAACTGGCGGCATCCGGGGTTGAATTTGAGGAGAAGTACCTTCCACGATCTTTCCGCACGGCGAATCCCGAGCCCAGCGACGCGGGAAAGAAACTAACCTTAGTCAAGCGGTCTTAGCGCGCCCATTGATACTCTCCATATTGAGCTACGGTTCATACCGGAATAACTCCCTTCCATCCGATATTTGAAGCGTTCATCCAGCCTCCCGTCCGGGTGGGGAGAATCCACATTACCTTCTGTGTATGCGAGCAAAGGTGCGCAGGAGGAAAGACGTGGATGACCTGGTGAAGGCGGAAGCTGTAAGCCGAAGTTTCTCTCTCGACCACAGTGAAGTGCATGCTCTGAATGCGGTGGACCTGCGGATTGCGGCGGGGGAATTCCTGGCGATCGCGGGTCCGAGCGGCAGCGGAAAGACCACGCTGCTGAACCTGATCGGCTGCATCGATTCGCCAACCGAGGGCCGAATTCTCCTCGACGGACAGGACACGTCAGAACTGAGCCGCAAGCGGACCACGGAACTGCGCCGTGAAAAGATCGGATTTGTTTTTCAGTCCTTCAATTTGATTCCCGTCTTCACGGCGGTTGAGAACGTGGAGTATCCGCTGCTGCTGCGCGAGATGAGCGCGAAGGAGCGACGCCGAATGGCGTTGGGCGCGCTCGAGTGCGTGGGGCTTTCGTCGCGCGCCGCGCATCGGCCGGACCTGCTTTCCGGCGGCGAGCGGCAACGCGTGGCCGTGGCTCGCGCCATTGTGCACCGGCCGGCGCTGGTGCTGGCCGATGAGCCGACCGCAAATCTGGACACGCAGAATGCGACGCAATTGATCGACCTGATGCGGGAGCTGAACCGGAACCTCGGCCTCACTTTTATTTTTTCCACGCACGACCAGCGATTGCTGGAGCATACGCCGCGCATTGTTCGCCTGTGCGACGGACGCGTGGTCTCCGATTCCGATGCGGGAGCGCAAGGCGACGCGCAAGAGGCAATGAAAGGAGACGGCCATGAGCAAGTTTCTGCTGCTTGCGTTTCGTAACGTGTTCCGCAACCGTCGGCGGACGGCGATGACGCTGATGATGGTGGCCGGCGGGGTGGCTGGCTTGCTGCTTGCCGGCGGCTACTTCCGGTTCATGACCGACGGCCTGAGGGAAAGCACGATTCGCAATGGACTGGGGCACATCCAGATTTTCAACGCCGAGCATTTCCAGCGCGACGAGGTGCGAGTGCTCGACACGGGCATTGACAATTGGGGCCAGGTGGCGGCGCGGGTCGCGAGCATCCAGCACGTGCGCGGCGTGGCGCCCCGCATCGAGTTCTACGGCATGGTGTCGAACGGCCAGAAATCGTCGGTTTACATGGGCAGCGCGGTCGATCCCGTTGCCGAAAGGAGCCTGGGCTTCACGCCGAATTTGATTGCGGGGCACGATCTGGACGCCCAGGCCGGCGATGAGGTTGGCGCGCTGATCGGAGTGGGGCTGGCCAAATCAATGAACGTGAAAGTGGGCGACGGGCTCACGCTGCTTGCGGTCACTTCAGATGGCGCGCTCAACGGCATCAATGTCGAGGTCGTCGGCATTGTGCAAACCGCGGCCGCGGAGCTGGATGCGCGCTACCTGCGCATTCCGCTGGTTTCCGCGCAGAGGCTGCTCCAAAGCAATCGCGTGACGAACCTGGTGGTGGGCCTGGATGCGACATCGAACACGGACCGCGTGTATGGCGCCATGGCGCCGCGGCTCGCCGGCCTTCCGCAGCGAATGGAGCTGCGCAAGTGGATCGACCTGGCGACCTATTACAAGCAGGTACGCAATCTTTTTGACGGAATCTTTTTGTTCATGGGGCTGATTGTTTTCTTCATGGTGCTGATGTCGAGCGTGAACACGCTGCTGATGTCGATGTTCGAGCGCACGCGGGAGATCGGCTCCATGCTGGCGATGGGCACGCCGCATCTGTGGATTGTTGCCCTGTTCATGGCGGAAGCCGGAGTGCTCGGCGTGCTCGGAGCGGCCATCGGGGTCTTCGTGGGCAACGTGGCCGGCGCGCTGCTCAACCTGGTAAATTTCCGCCTGCCGCCCCCGCCGGGATACACGCTTGGTATTGCCTTTCACATTGTGCGCGTGCCTGGGATCATGATCGGCGCATCGCTGCTGGTGGTGGTGTCGTTGACGCTGGCGTCCATTTTGCCCGCGGTGCGGGCATCGCGGCTGCGCATTACGGAGGCATTGGCCCATGTCTAACATCAACTGCTTTCTGCGCTGGTATCTGATTCTTGTTCTGGCTGCATTTCTGGTTACCTGCGCCGTGGTTTGCCGCGCCGCGCCCGCCGCGCCGGACGCCGAAGCACTGCTGCAGCAGTCCGACCGCTTTCGCAACGGCTGGCCAGCGTACGTGGTGCACGTGAAGATCACCGACTTTGCCGCCGGCAGAGCGGACGAAGAGCATCTCTACGAGGTTTCGCAAAAGGGCACGGAGAAGACGTACGTGGAATTCCTGAGCGCGCGCGAGAAGGGCGAACACGTGCTGATGCTGGGCGACGACATGTGGGTTTATCTTCCCGACACCAGCCGCCCGGTGCGCATCACGCCGCTGGAGCGGCTGACCGGGGACGCCTCAAATGGCGACGTGGCCCGTACCAACTATGCCGCCGATTATTCGCCCGTCTACCTGCGCACGGAAAAGGCGGGAAACACGGACTGCTACGTTCTGGAGCTGACGGCAAAGCGCAAGGGCGCAACCTATCACCGCATTTTGTACTGGCTGCGCGTGGAAGATGCCCGGCCGGTGAAGGCGGAGTATTACCTGACTTCGGGCAAGCACGTGAAGTCCGCCACCTTCGATCAATACGCGGTCTTCGGCGGCCAGATGCTGTTGCAGCGGTTCACGCTTTACGACGAGATCCTGCGCAACTCGCGCAGCGTGCTGGAATACTCAGGGGCCGCGCCGCGTTCGCTGCCAGACCGGCTCTTCTACCAGGGACGCGCCGACAGGTTCTGAAGATGAACTGCACATTTCTCATTCCGGCGATGCTGCTGGCAGGCACTCTGGCGGCCGCGCAAAACGCGCCATCGGATGGCGAGAGCCGCTACGAGCTGCGCTATTCAGTGAACGCGATCGACGACGCCACTTTCTATGCTGGCCGGACAGAGCCCATTCCTGTGGTGCTGAACCAGGTGCTGCTGGAGCCCTCGATTGGAGTTCGCGAACGGAACCGCTGGAACTTCAATTCCAGCCTGATCGGCCTGACTTCCACTTACTCCGATACCAGCACGCAATTGCGGGTGCGGGAAACGTACGCCACGGTTTCGGCGGGCGACGTTGAAATGACGGCGGGGCGCAAGATGGTGCTGTGGGGAGTGGGATACGCGTTCAGCGCCGCGGGGGTGCTGGATCCGCCGCGCATGCCGACCAATCCCACCGATCGCCTGAACGTGAACGAGGGCCGGGACATGGTGAAGGCCGATTGGATCCATGGAACGCAGGCGGTTTCGGCGGCATGGTCCACCGCGGCGCTGGCTCCGGCGAATACGAATCTGCGCGACACTACCGCTTTCCGGTATAACTTTCTGGTGCGCGGATTCGACACGTCGATGATTGCCGGCCACGATCGCGGCGGCGACTCATTCGGCGCCCTTACGTTTACCCGCGTGGTGGGCCAGGCGCTGGAGCTGCACGGAGAGGCGGTGTGGCGCGAGCAGGCCGCGGTTCTTTTGGGCGCCAACTACACTCTCGCCGGAATTAATTTCATCGGCGAGTTCTATACTCCGCCCAACATTTCTTACTACCGCGACCAAGGAGTTTCTGTGGCGGCGGGCCGCCAGCACTACGCTTTTCTGGACGCCGGGAAAGCGCGGCTGCGCGAACGTCCCGGTTGGAAGGAATGGAGCGTGTCCGGAGCGATTGTGGCCAACATCGACGACGGCAGCTATACCGGCATCTTCGATGCCAGCCGCTGGTTCGGCAATCACTTTTCGTCGTACGTGCACATCGAGGTCCCGCACGGCGCAAAGACATCGGACTTCGGCTCCGCGCCCTACGCGGCGGCCACCTCGGCGGGAGTCCGGTTCCAGCTATGAACAGCCCAGAAGAGACCGGCACGTGCGCCACAGCTGCCGACAGCCAACATGGGATGGGCAACCGCTGGTTCTATTCCCGCCTGTTGTGGATTCCCGGCGCCACCATTCTGATTGCGCTGATCTTTTACTCTTTGGGCTATCTCAGCCTGTCGCGTCCCGCGCAACATGTTCTCAGCATTTTCATCTATTCGGTCTGCATATCTCTTCCGTGTATCGTCATTCTGCCCTGGATTTCCATCAGCCTTACAGGCCGGTTTCCGCGAACGCTCGTGCTCATCCAGGCCTTAGCTCTGGCCCTGATAGCGGTCGCCGGTTCTCTGCTTGCAGCCTTTATAGTGTGCCGCCTTGGAATCCACGATCGAGACAGGCTTTGGGAGGAATATCGCACGTCACTGCCCTTCTGCATTGTGATTACGCTGGCGATCGGGCTCTCGGTGTCGAGTTACGAGACCCTGCGCTACAAGCTGCAGGAGGCCATGCTGGAAGCACGCACGCGGCAGATGGAAGAGGAGCGCGCCAATAAACTTCTGGCGCAGGCGCGGCTCTCTTCGCTGGAATCGAGTGTCCATCCGCACTTTCTCTTCAATACCCTGAATTCCATCGCGTCCTTGATCCCCTCGGATCCGGGCCGCGCCGAAGAACTGGTCGGCCGCCTCGCATCGCTGCTGCGCTTCAGCTTGAACGCGCAACATAGCGGCCTGGTTGCTCTTTCGCAGGAGTTGAAGGTGGTGCGCGATTACCTCGAAATCGAAGCCGCACGCTATGGCCCGCGGTTGCGTTACGGGATCCTGGTTCCGGAATCCCTTGACTCCATCCGCATTCCCGCCATGGCGCTGCAGACCCTGGTGGAGAATTCCATCAAGCACGTGGCTGCGTCCCGAATCGAGGGCGCGTCGATTCAGATCTCGGGAGGCGCGGACACAGACCGCGCGTGGCTTGAAGTCAGCGATGACGGGCCCGGATTCTCGCCTGACCGGATCGAAGCCGGGCATGGACTCGGCAACCTTGTGGCGCGCCTGGAACTGTTGCTGGGCAGCGAAGCCCGCCTTGAGATCAGCCGCAAACTGGAGAGGACGATCGCCCGCCTCTCATTTCCGCGCTATGCTGAAATCCCATGAAAACCGCACCGCTGCGCGCGTATCTGGTGGATGACGAGCCGCTGGCCACCGAGCGCCTGAAGCGGCTGCTGGCCAATTACGATTCGCTCCACATCGCCGGAAGCAGCACAGATCCGGCGGAGGCAGTGGCCTACTTGAACGGGAATGGCGACATCAATGTACTGTTTCTGGATATCCAGATGCCAGGCATGAACGGCTTCGAATTGCTTTCGCGGCTGGCGGCGCAGCCGTTTGTAATCTTCACCACCGCGTACGACCAATACGCGCTGCGTGCCTTCGAAGTGAATTCCATCGACTACCTGGTGAAGCCAATCGAGCGCGAACAACTGGAGCGCGCCCTGGCCAAACTCGGCCGTCTTCGCCCGGTGGCCAAGCCGGCGTGGCAACAGGATCCCGAGCTTCCCGCGGTGCTGAAGGAAATGGCGGAATCAATGCTCCGTCAAAAGGTATCTGCTCCCCGCCGCATCGCCTCCCGAGTGGGCGATCGCGTGCTGTTTCTGGACCTAGATACCGTCTCCCACTTTATTGCGCACGAGAAGCTGACCTATGCGGTGACGAACGGGCGCGAGCATTCGGTCGATCAGACCATTGCCGATCTCGAGCGGAGGCTCGATCCGGCGCGGTTCTTCCGGATCCACCGCGCCATCCTTCTGAACCTGGATTGGGTGAAGCAGGCCAATGTGTCGTTTGCAGGGCGGGCTACGATTCTGCTGAAAGATGAGCGTGGCACGCAATTGCCGGTGGCGCGCGATCGGCTGCGGATGCTGAGGACGCGGCTGGAATTCTGATGGCGGCATTGCCGGTCTCAGCAGAAGAGCGGCCCTGCCTGCATTGGCTGATACCGAACTCAGTGGCCCTTCCAGAAGAACCACGCGGCCATGCCGAAGCCGATGACGATGACGCTTGCGCGGAGCACCGATTGGGGCAACATGCGCGCGAACCGCGCCGACGAATAGCCGCCAATGGCGCATGTGACCATGGCCACGAGGCAATAGCGCCACTCCACCTGGCCGCTGATGACGAAGATGAGGAACGCGATGCCGTTAGCCATGGCGGTGGCGACGACTTTGAGAGCGTTGATCTCATTCAGGTCTTCAAAGCCGAACAGAGATAGCAGGGTGATGATGAGGAATCCGGCACCGGCGCCGAAGTAGCCGATGTAAAAGCAAACCAAGATGTTCGAGAAGAAGACGCCGAGGCGGTGCGGCGCGTGGGGGCCGGGCGCGGTTCCGGCGCGGGCGTGGCGAGCGGCTTTGCGACCCTCAAGCCAGCGGGTGACGGGGCGGCTGAGGGCGAAGATGGTGGCGGCGACCAGCAACAGCCAGGGAACCAGCGCCATGAAGGTGCGCTGGGGCGTGGAGAGCAGGACCAGCGCGCCGGCAGTCCCACCGATGAGGCCGGCAATGCCCATAAGTACGGCGAGGCGAAGATGGCGGCGCATATCGTCGCGGTAGGCGGCGATGGAAGTGAGTTGGCCGGGCCAGAGAGCGACGGTGTTGGTGGCGTTGGCATGGACGGGAAGCATGCCGGTGCCCAGCATGGCGGGAAAGAGCAGAAAGGAACCGCCGCCGGCGACGGCATTGAGCACGCCGGCGAGAAAGGCCGCGATGACGAGCCACAGGGATTGGAGGTGGACGAGGGGGTGGGCGGCCATGAGGAGCATGTGCTTCTGATTGTAGAGAGCGGAGGACGGCGGGTGTCAGTGGATGGAGGACGAGCTGTCGTCCGAAGTGCGGCTGTCGCCGCGGCGTAGTACTACAGTTGTATTTCAGTCGATTCCTGGAAAAGGTCTGAAGACCCGAGCCCTAAGGCCAAGTACACTCGCCATCTTTCAGGGGGTTAAAACTCCCTGCTCCCTCCGGAATCTTCGATTTACAGCTGTGGTACTAGTTGGGCACGCCGGTGGTTTCGCCGCTGGCGAAGCGGCACTCGCCGCATTGGCAATGGCGGCGCAGGTACTCGAACGAGTAGATTCCGGCAGAGTGGCCGTCGAGCCAGTTGAACTGGATGGCGTAGCGGCCCACTGCGTGGGCGCTGGCGGGCTTGGCGGGCGGCGCGTACATGGGCAGCAGGTCAGCCGGTTTCGGTTTGGGCTGTCCGGCCTTGCGGCCCTGCTGGGTGCGCTCGTCCACGCAGGTGGCGCAGGGGCAGGCGTGGCGCAGCCAGGCAAAGCTCCATGCGCTCCGGTGCCCATCGGCCCAGTCGATCTCAATCCCTTTGCCCTCTGAGAGCATCACCCGCACTTTCTTCGCAATCAGCGCGTCGCGGCTCAGCGGACGTTCGTCCGCGCCCTCGCGGGACTTTTCTTCCGGGGTGGAAAAGCGGATGCCTTCGTGGCTCATGCTTCTATTTTACGTGTAGATGGCGATGGCCGGACAGGCGCGCGCGGGGGCGGCAATCCGGCACGGCCCGAAGAGTTTGACGGTGTTCAACCCCACTCCTATAATCCTCGTAGTTCCTGGTGCGCCTCCTACCGCGTCTTCTCATCTGCCCTCTTTGTATCCTGAGCGGGTATTCCCTCAAAAGACGAGAGAAGCAGTTCGAGAAGAAGGCATGGGCGTTGTCACCGGCTGAGGCTGACCCCGGAGAAGGAACCGGCTAAGGAGTTTGAGAGAACGCGATGAAATGCTCGATTTGGTTTCCCGTCATTTTGATTACTGCCATCGCCGCGGGAGCGGCAGCACAGGTGCCGGCAGCTCCCATGCCATCGGCGCCGTCCCCGGCAGACACGTCAGAAGCCGCAGTGCCCACCAGCGTGGGCCCCGCCAGGATTGCCGTAATCGCGTTCCAGGTGACGGTAACTTCAACCAATGAGTTTCAGCGGGCATTTCTCGACGTGCAGAAGAAGTTCACGCCGAAGCAGCAGTTGCTGAAAACGATGAGCGCCCAGATCGACAGCCTCACCAAGGAGTTGCAGGCCACCGACAGCAAGCTGACCGACGAGCAAAAGGCCGCGAAAGCGCGCGATCTGGATGACAAGAAGAAGCAGTACGACAGGGAGCAGCAAGACGACCAGTCCGACTTTACGCAGCAGATGCAGGAACTGTTTCAACAGACGGCGTCAAAGGTGGAGGACGTGCTGACGGATTACGCCCCAAAGCACGGTTTCACGCTGGTGCTGGACGTGGACAACAGCCAGGAAAATCCCGTGATGTATGTGGGGTCGCCTGGGATGGACATCACCCGGGAAGTGATTGCGGCATATAACGTGAAATCCGGGGTACCGCCTCCGCCGCCGGCGGCAACGCCAGCAGGCCAGCAAGCGCCGAAAGCGCCCGCTGCCAAGCCCGGAAACAAGCCCCCTTCGCAGTAGTCCACGGGCTCGACAACCTGTGGAAAAAAATGTGGAATACCGGGGGCAACGCCCTACAAATTGTAGGAACTCTCCTCTTGTCAAATGGAGGAGAATTCTGTTACTCGCTGCAAGTTGCTGATTTGACGGTGGAAGTTTGATCCTGAAAATTGGTTGGGGCATGCGTTGTCACGCATTGATGTTGCAGCGGGCTGAAGGCAGGTTTCCACAATTCGATGTGAACAGCGGATGACGCATTCCGCGCTCCAACTGCCCCGCAAGGCGTCTATTTCTGCTGGTCTTCGCCCACGCGGAGCACGGCCAGGAACGCTTCCTGAGGGATGTCGACCTTGCCGATCCGCTTCATGCGCTTCTTGCCTTCCTTCTGTTTTTCCAGCAGCTTCCGTTTGCGGCTAATGTCGCCTCCGTAACATTTGGCGAGCACGTTTTTGCGCAGGGCGGAGACGGTTTCGCGGGCGATAACTTTGGCTCCAATGGCGGCCTGAATGGCGACCTCGAACTGCTGGCGCGGAATGAGCTCGCGCATCTTGGAAACCAACGCCTTGCCGCGCTCGTAGGCGTGATCGCGATGGACGATGATGGAGAGCGCGTCTACGGGCTCGCCGGAAACCAGGATGTCCATCTTCACCATGGGCGATTCCCACTCGCCGTGAAGCTGGTAATCGAGCGAGGCGTAACCGCGCGAGATGGATTTGAGCCGGTCGTAAAAGTCGAGCACGATCTCATTGAGCGGCAGCTCGTAAGTGAGCAGGACGCGGGTGGGAGTGACGTATTCGAAGTTGACCTGCTGGCCGCGCTTTTCTTCCACCAGCTTGAGGATGCCGCCGACGTACTCCTCATTGGTGAGGATTTTGGCGGTAATCACCGGCTCGCGGATGGACTCGATGTTGGTGACCTCGGGCCAACGGGAGGGATTGTCCACTTCAAGGATGGAGCCGTCCGTCATCGTGATGTGATAGCGGACGCTGGGCGCGGTGGTGATCAGGTCCAGCTCGTATTCGCGTTCCAGGCGTTCCTGGATGATCTCCAGGTGCAGCAGGCCGAGGAAGCCGCAACGGAAGCCGAAGCCGAGCGCCACGGAGCTTTCCGGCTCGAAGAAGAAGGAGCTGTCGTTGAGACGGAGTTTTTCAAGGGCGTCGCGGAGCAGGGTGTGCTCGTGGGAGTCCACGGTGTAGAGGCCGGCGAAGACCATGGGCTTGATGTCTTCAAATCCGGGGAGTTGCGCCGGGGCGGGGTTGGCGTCGTCGGTGACGGTATCGCCGATCTTGGTATCGCTTACGGTTTTGATGGTGGCGCCGAAGAGGCCAACCTCGCCGGCGGAGAGCTCGGCGATCTCAACGGGCTTGGGCGTGAGCACCCCGATGGACTCGACATCGAACGCCTTCCCGTTCGACATCAGGCGGATGCGCTGGCCCTTGCGCAGGGTTCCCTGCATCACGCGGACCAGCACGATGACGCCGCGGTAGGGGTCGAACCAGGAGTCGAAAATAAGGGCCTGGAGCGGCGCATTCGGGTCGCCTTTGGGCGCGGGCAGGCGATGGACGATCGCCTCGAGCACGTCGGCGACGCCCTGGCCGGTCTTGGCGCTGACCGGGATGGCGTCAGTGGCGTCCAGTCCGACTGCTTTCTCAATGGCTTCCTGGGTGGCGACGACGTCAGCCGAGGGAAGGTCGATCTTGTTGATGACGGGGATGATTTCCAGGCCGTGGTTGATGGCGAGATAGGCGTTGGCCAGGGTCTGGGCCTCGACGCCCTGGCTGGCATCCACCACCAGCAGCGCGCCCTCGCAGGAAGACAGCGAGCGGGAGACCTCGTAGCTGAAGTCCACGTGGCCGGGAGTGTCGATCAGGTTGAGCTGGTAGGTTTCGCCGTCCCGGGCCTTGTACATCATGCGCACGGCGTGGGCCTTGATGGTGATGCCGCGCTCTCGTTCCAGGTCCATGTCGTCCAGCACCTGGTCGTGCATCTCGCGCAGGGAGAGCGAGCCGGTGAGCTCCAGCAGGCGGTCGGAGAGCGTCGACTTTCCGTGGTCGATGTGGGCGATGATGGCGAAATTGCGGATGAGGCGAGCGTCCATTGGGAAGGCGAAAGTCGGCGCTTTCGTGCGGAGTTAAGGAGCGCGCTCAAAGGCGCGAAAAGGGCGAATCTGCGCGCGGCGTCTCTAGAGGATAGATTACCATCGGGCGATTGGCGGAGACGGGCCTCCGGCTTCTGGCTCGATCAGGCACACAGCCGAGTGTACGTTGTACCCATATTGGGAACATGATAGAGTCTTTCTGTGCGCATCATCGCCAGGAGCGCCTTGACCCGGTTCTTGGAGAGGATGCAGGGGAGTAAGGATCACCGTGCGCTCAAGATTGCGCTCGATGCCTGGTTTCATGAGGCGCGAAAGGCACAATGGAAGAACTCCGCTGACATCAAGGCGAGTTATGCCCATGCCAGCATTGTGGGTGCTGATCGGGTGGTATTCAATATCAAAGGAAATGCGTATCGGCTCGTGGTCTCCGTGGACTACAAGCGGTCAACGCTCTTCATCAAATGGCTGGGGAGCCACAGGCAATACGACACAATCGACGTGAGGACGGTGCAATATGCAACTCAAACCCATCAAGAGTGACGCCGACCACGAGTTTGCCCTCAAGGAGATCGAGCGGCTTTGGGGCGCTGAGGAAGGCACAGGGGACGGCGACCGCCTGGAGATTCTGATCACGCTGGTGGAGGCCTGGGAAGAGACTCACTTCCCGATGGATTTGCCGGACCCGATTGAGGCCATCAAATTCCGGCTGGAGCAGCAAGGCATGGACAAAAAGGCTCTGATCGGAATCATCGGTAATCGGACCCGTGTTTACGAAGTTCTCCGCCGCGACCGGGCGCTATCGCTCGCGATGATTCAAAAACTCAATCGGCAATTGAAGATCCCCGCTGAAATCCTGATTCGCCCCATTCGCGTGAGGAAGAGGAAACTGGCGGCTTGAATTCAGGCTTCCGTGCCTTAAGGGGAATCAGGGAATCACAAACGCGCCGGCAATCCCTTCATCCAGTGTCGCCAGAGCCGCTCCGTTCGAGGTTGCCAGTTGCACGAGGTGACCGTCCGTCGTTTGTTTTGGGGCTTTCACCCACCCGGGAAGCAGCGCAATGTCGTTGCCGTCCGGCAAAAAGGCAAGTGGCAGTCCGCTTTTCGTCTTCAAGCCGAGCAGCAGAGTCCGCGCCTGCTGGACAGTGAAACCGTAGTCCGGCGTTTGTGCGATGACTCTGGCGAATCCCAGTTCCGTGATGGAACACGTCAACCAGTGCGCACCCTCCTGTGATGTGATCCACGCATTCACGCGCTGATGGAATTGATGGTGGAAGATTCCAAGCGCGACAAGAGCATTCACATCAAGAAGGTATTTCATGGGAAGTCGACGAGCAGCTCGCGAACCATTTCGCTTGTAAGCACGGGGGCATCGGGCCCGCGTAAAGCACCGGGAAGCCGGTAACCGGGTCTTCGATAATCCTTGCCTCAAACGAAGGCTTTTTTTGCGGCGTCAGCACGATTCGCCCGGCTTCAATCTGTGCGTCCAGGGGGTCGCCGGCGCGAATGCCCAGCCTGCGGCGAAGCGGTCCGGGAATAACGATTTGGCCTTTGGTGGAGACCTTCGTCTGCATGGTAAGACAATCTTACCGCAGAACGGATCCATCGAGAACTTCGACGGCGTTCACACATGGCGGCATTGCGCCCCCGATCGCGCCGTTAGCTCCTGGCGCCAGCGCGCCCGGGCCTACCCAGCGCTGGGCGCGATCCGGTTCATCCTTTATGATCGCCTAAGGGTTCCATTCTCTGGTCCGGAGTAAATTTGCCGCGCCGGCGATTGGCGCGAATGCGTTGAGCATGGCTTTTATCCGATTTCGATGGTTCGCGTACGCCGCGCTGGCGCTGCTTCTGACGGGGTGTCCGGGGCCAGGCGCCAAGGCGCCTACAGCGGCCCAGACGCCGCAGGCCACGGCTCCGGCGGTGCAGGCTCCCGCGCCGGCCACGCCCGCGCCGCAGGGTCCCTTCGCCCGAAGCAGTCCACCAGCAGCAAATCCAGAAGCTGATTGAGCAAGTGAATGCGGCCTATGCGGCCGGCGACGCGGACTACTTGAAGGGACGGCTGCCCGAGGCCAAGGTGCAATTCGACCACGCCGTGGACCTGATGCTGACCAGCGGGTTCGACATCAAAACGGAGCCGGCTCTCGAAGACGAGTTCAACCGCATCATCGACCAGGTGAACGCGTTGGAGATGGAGGCGCTGAAAGTCGGCAACGGGTTTGTGCCCAAAGAGGAAGAGACGCCGGCGGAAGTGGCGAGCGACGTAACCTTCGCCGCCAACCCGGGCATCGAAGCCAAAGCGCGCGCGGAGTTGGCCACCACCCACTCCGATTTGCCGCTGATCGTGAACGAGTACGTCTCCAGCTTCATCAATTTCTTTGCCAATTCGCAGCGGGGCCATTACACGCTGCTGCACTCGTTTGAGCGCGCCGGCCGGTACAAGCCGATGATTCAGAAAGTGATGGCGGAAGAAGGAGTGCCCCAGGACCTGATCTACCTGGCGGTAGCGGAATCCGGCTTTCAGCCGCGAGTCGTGAATCACAAGCACGGAGCGGGCGGGATGTGGCAGTTCATGCCCCATGGAAACTACGGCCTGGTCCGCAACGGATACGTCGACGAGCGCTTCGACCCGGAAAAGTCAACCCGCGCATACGCGCGCTACATGAAGTTCCTCTACGGCCAACTGGGCGACTGGTATCTGGCCATGGCGGCATACGACTGGGGCGCGGGGAACATCCAGCGGGCGGTGGAAAAGACCGGGTACGCGGACTTTTGGGAGCTGTACAGGAGGCACAACCTGCCTGGGGAAACCGCCAACTACGTTCCGGAAATCCTGGCGGCCATCATCATCGCCAACAACCCCCACCAATACGGCTTTGACGACATTACGCTGGACCCGCCGGTGCTGACCGACACCATAAGCATCAACTACTCAGTCGACCTGCGCCTGGTGAGCGACCTGGTGAACGCGCCGGTGGACGAGCTGGAGGCGCTGAACCCGAGCCTGCTGCGGATGGTCACGCCGCCCGATGCGTCCTTCGACCTGCACCTGCCGGCGGGCACTGCGACCGCCTTTCAGGACAATATTGCAGCGATTCCGGAGAGCCACCGGAGCTCCTGGCGGTATCACCGCTTGACTGCGGGCGACACCCTGGCCAGCGTGGCCCGGACGTATCACGTGGGCGAATCGGACCTGGCGGAAGTGAACCAGTTGGACGAGGGGGCAAGCCTGGCGGGCATTGAGGCGCTGGTGGTGCCGGTGGCGCGGGCGGCGGAGCCATCAGGGCATTTGGTGATGTACACAGCGCGCCGGGGAGACACGCTGGTGTCGATCGCGGACCGGTTCGGCCTATCTCTGGACCAGCTGCGGCGGTGGAACCGGCTGCCGGCAGGCGAGGTGCGGGTGGCGGCGGGGCGAAGACTGCATGTGGCCCAACCAGCGGCGCCTTCCCGGCGGCGGCATCGCCGGACCACCATCACCGCCGCGGATCTGCATCCTCACGGCGCCGCAAAGAAGGGTGGAGCGCATTCGGCAAAGAAGAAAACGCACTCGTCGTCCACGGCTACCGCTTCCGCCAAACAAAAATAGCGCATGACTCAATTGCGAATTATGTTTTAGTGGCATTTGCGCGCGAGCTATTGCTACAATGGCATCCGCAGGCGGAACGTTCCGCAAAATCACGTGTGACAGCGCCAAGCCGCTGGAGGCAATGCGATGGATGAAGTGTTGAAGATGTACGCAATGAGTGCAGACAACAACGAACCAGCAGAGATGAATCCCGAGCACGATGAGGGGATGGAAGAAGACGAGGAAGTGGAAACCTCCGGCGTGCTGACCTCTTCGGATGACGACGAGAGTGATGTGGAAGAGGCCATTCTTATAGTGGAAGTGCCCGCTGCCGTAACTGCGCCGAAGCCGGCCAAAAAGGCCGCAAAGAAAGCGCCCGCGAAAAAAGCTGCGGCCAAAAAAGCTCCGGCCAAGAAGGCTGCTAAAAAGGCGCCGGTGAAGAAGGCTGCAAAGAAAGCCCCGGCAAAGAAGGCCGCCAAAAAGGCAGCAAAGAAAGCCCCGGCAAAGAAGGCAGTGAAGAAGGCAGCAAAGAAGGCGCCCGCCAAGAAGGCCGCGAAGAAAGCAGCCAAGAAGGCGCCGGCGAAGAAGGCCGCAAAGAAAGCCCCGGCAAAGAAGGCCGCCAAGAAGGCTGGCAAGAAGAAGTAGCCATCCCCCAACCAGGCAAGCAAAAGAGCCCGGCATTGCGCCGGGCTTTTCTGCGTCTGAATTCGAACGAGAGCGGTGAATCCCGCCGGATTGGCTACTTGTGCTCGAACTCGCTCAGCGCGGCCAGCACTTCGTCGGAATGCACCTGGGGATTGACCTTGGTCCACACCTTCACGATCTTGCCCTCGGGATTGATCAGGAAGGTGTTGCGCAAGGCTATGGTCGCATCGCCGAAATGGCCCAGCGAGCCGTACTGGTCCACCACATTGTGTGCGGTGTCAGAGAGCAGATGGAAGGTGAGGCTTTCCTTGGCGCAGAACTGCTTGTGACTGTCGGTGGAGTCCACGCTGACGCCAACAATGACGGCATCGTCGGCCTTGTACTTGTCCAGGTCGCGCTGGAAGTTGTGGGCCTCAATGGTGCAGCCCGGGGTCATGTCCCGGGGATAGAAGTACAGCACCACCCACTTGCCGCGGAAGCTGTCCAGCGACGTGGGGACGCCATCCTGAGAAGGAAGGGTAAAGTTGGGGGCGGGCTGTCCGGCTGCGGGCATGGTGCTGTTGTCGGCGGCGCGGGCAGCGAGGGACACGCCGGCAAAGAAGAGCATTCCGGCGCAGGCGAGAAAAGCGGTTGGTTTCACTCGGGAGACCTCCTGAATACAGTGGGCAGTGAACAGTGGCCAGCGAACTGCGGTCGCGGGGCAAAGTGCAGGGAGCGATGCGGAAACGGGGAATTGGCAGGGGGCTCGTCCCGGCGCCTTCAGTATCGATCTGGAGGCACACTGCTGGCAAATCCCCGCTGCGATGGGACTCGAGCGCAGGAAAAGACCGGGACCGGCTGAAGCGGAGCGGGTGCAGTGCCCCGGGGCAGAAGTGGTTACGGCGTCGGGGGCTTTAGCGAATCATCCTCTTCGGCCATGGACGTCGGCGGCTTCAGCGAGTCGTCGGCGACCGCAGCCGCGCTTTCCATGGACGCTGTCGGCGGCTTGAGAGAGTCCTCTTCAACATCGGAACCGATAGTGGGGGGCTTGAGCGACATAGGAGCACCTCTGGGGAGAAAGGATTCGGAATCCGGGGGAGAATGGACGCCGTGCACCCAGTATCAGCGCGGGACCGCAACAATGGCAATGTTTTCCTGATTGGCGCGGGCAAGGAGCGCGTCGCGGTCGAAGAGAAGGGTGCGGCCGGCTTCGACGGAAAGGCAGGTTGCGCCGGCCGCCAGCATCGTATCCAGCGTGCCCATGCCGATGACCGGCACATCGAAGCGCATGTCCTGGTTTGGCTTGGCCACTTTCACCACGGTGAGGCGGCGATGAAGCGTCGGGGTCCCCCGCGACGGGTTTTTGTCGCTGGGGCGTTGAGGTGTTGAAGCAGGGCCTTCGGCGTCTTCTTCCAGTGTTCGCATCAGGGCGCCGGCGCGTTCGATGGCTGCGTCTGTCCCTTCCATAGCCTCGACGGCCACGCAGGCCTGCGCCGCCACCACCACCGTCTGGCCGATGTCGAACGCAGCCAGCGCGCGGGCCACACCGAGGCCATACTCGATGTCTTTGCGCTCGTTCTCGTCCGGCGCGCGCGCGGTAAGCACGCCCTCCTGGGCCAGCAGCGGCTCCAGAAATATCGTGGAACTGATAAGCTCGATGCCTTCGTCGGCCAGAACCTTGGCCACCGCGCCCAGCAGCATGTCGGTATTGCGCGTGCGCAGGTTCAGGAGCAGCTTGGCCAGGCGCCAGTCCGGCCGGATGGATGAAAAAATCTGCTTGTGTTTCACCTGGCCCGCCATGACGGCTTTGGTCACGCCATGTTTGTGGAAGATTTCGATGAGCCGCGAAAGCTCGCCAAGCGAGAGCCAATGAACGGCGATTTCGGGATCGGCGGCGGCGCGTTCATCGATCTCGGGATCGGTTTCTTCGCGGATGGCGGCCACCGTCACGGCAAAGCCCTGCGCCCGCGCCGCGTCCAGCAGCAGGAAGGGAAAGCGGCCGTTGCCGGCGATGAGGCCGAGGGTCATGGCTACTTGATCACGCCTCGCTGGCTGCGCTCGATGAAATCGGCCACGATCTTTGCATCCTCGCCCTCGAGCTCGCGGATTTTTTCGACCGCCTGCGTCGTGTTCATGTGCGAGCTGAGCAGCAGCCGGAATGCCTTCTGCAGCACCGCCAGCCGCTCCGGCGTGAATCCCCGCCGCACCAGCCCCACCTTGTTGATCCCGAAGGCCTTGTTCTCGCGCCGCGCGGAGGTGAGCGAGAACGGCAGAACGTCCTGGGTAACAATGGTCCCCCCGCCGATGAACGCATACTGGCCAACGGTGCAGAACTGGTGGATAGGCGAAAACGCGCCTACGCTGGCGTAGTCCTCTATCACAACGTGCCCGGCGAGGGTGGCCGCGTTGGCCAGGATGCAGTGGCTGCCCACATGGCTGTCGTGGCCGATGTGGGCGTAGGCCATCAGCAGGTTTCCAGACCCGATCCGTGTGATCCCGCCGCCCTTGGCCGTCCCGCGGCTCACCGTTACGCACTCGCGGATGGTGTTGTCGTCGCCGATTTCGGTTTCGGTGGGCTCGCCCGCGTACTTAAGGTCCTGCGGGGCGACACCAATGGAAGTGAAGGGAAAAATCATGTTGCGCGCGCCGAGGCGTGTGCGGCCGTCGACCACCACGTGCGAAATCAGCGTGCACTCCTCGCCCAGCGTCACCTCCGAGCCAACAGTGCAATAGGGTCCCACCGTGCAGGACGAGGGAATCACGGCCCCGGGCGCAACGATCGCGCTGGGATGAATGCTCACTCGGTCCCCGTAACGGCGGCGGCTTCGGTTTCAACCGGTGCCTCTGCGGGCGCGGCCTCTGCGGGCTCAGTGGCTTTCTTTTCGCGGCTCCGCGGCACTACCTGGCAGGTCAGCGTAGCCTCGCAGGCCAGCTTGCCATCCACGTAGGCATGGCCCTCAATGCGCCCGGCACGCGGCCGGAATGAGAGCACGTTCACTTCGATCCGCAGCTGGTCGCCCGGCGTGATCGGCCGCCGGAACTTGGCGCGCTCAATGCCCGTGAAAACCACCAGCTTGTGTTCGCGGTCCGGCGTCTCATGCAGGATGATGATGCCGCCGGCCTGTGCCATCGCCTCCACCACCAGCACGCCGGGCATGATCGGGTAACCGGGAAAATGCCCTTGGAAGAACGGCTCGTTGATGGTCACATTCTTGATGGCGACCAGGCGTTTGGTGGGCTCGAATTCGACGATCCGGTCGATCAGAAGAAACGGGTAACGGTGGGGAAGAAAACCCAGGATCTCCTGGATGTCGAAGGTCATTCGCTAGCTCCGGAACGCACGCCGCGCTCGTCCAAGATTATAAATGGGTTGCGCCGTTATGGCCTCCGGCCCCTGTTACCACCGGGTCGGCCCCCGCCGCCAAACTTTGGCGGGGATTTGCGGCCGAATCCTCCGCGACTGCCCTCGCCCCCACTCCGCGAACCAGGACCAGTTCTCGGGCCCCGGCCTTCGTGGCCCGCTCGCTGGCCGTCCAGGCCGCTGGCCAAATCCGCCGCCCTGAGGGCGCCGTTGCTCGTTGCCCGCCGGACGGAAGCCACCAGGCTTCGGCGCCGAGCTACCCTCCGGGCGGAATCCCGTGCGCGCCGGCCGAGAACCCCGATCCTCAATGCCCTCACCGCGAGGCCCGCCCGCGGCACGTCCAAAGCGCTGCCCAGAACCGCCGCCCGGACCGCGACGCTGCTCGTTGCCCGCCGGGCGGAAACCGCCTGGTTTGGGCGCGGGACGCCCTTGCGGGCGGAATGACCCGCGCGCCGGCCGAGAACCCCGATCCTCGAAACCTTCTTGCCGCGGACGTCTCTCGGATGTGGGCCTCTCGATGCCCGATTCCGGCCTGCCCTCGAAGGGCCGGCCACCCGTTGCCGGCCTCGCAGCGAAGGGCCGCTGTCCCTGCGGCCGGAAAGCCCCGCCGCGCTGGCCGCGGTTCCGATCGAATCCGCGCCCCGCGCCTCCACCCTCGCCGGCTCTGCCGGCACTCCCGCCAAACTTTGACCTACCCTCGGGACGCGGCGTAAATCCGCCCCGACCTTCCCGCCTGCCGCGCTCCCGGCTATCTGCGAAACCTTGGGGCCGCCCGCGATCCGGAAAACTCCGCTGTTCACGCGGCCGGTATTCGCCGCTCCTGCCCTCGTCTTGCTTGCGGCGATCCTGCCAATTCTGCCCAGTGCGTTCTGGAGCTCGCCTCGGTTCGCCCCGCTGCGCCGGCCTCTCGCCGCGCGTTGCGGCGGCGTCACGCCGCACACTGCGGCCCCCTTCCCCGGGCATCGCCGCTGTCCGCGACCGCTTCGGCTTCAGCTTCCCTGCGGCAGCCAGGCGCAGCGCCTGCACCTCCTCCGCAGTCAACTCGCGCATCTTGCCGGGTTCCACGTCCAGCTCCAGCGGGCCGTAGCCCACCCGCCGGATCTTCTCCACGTGATGCCCGATCTCCTCAAACATCTTGCGCAGCTCGCGGTTGCGTCCCTCAATCAACCCCACCTCAAACCACGGGTTGTCGCCCTGCCGGAACTGGCGGATCCGCGCCGGCGCAGTCTGCACGCGCCCTTCGCCTCGGCCAGCGCGATCGATCCCCACGCCCGATCGCAACGCCTCGATCTGTCCCTCGCTCGGCTGCCCCGCCACCTTCACCAGATAAACCTTCTCCACTCCTGACGCAGCCCGGGTGAGCTTGTTGGCCAGCTCTCCGTCGTTGGTCATCAGCAGCAGGCCCTCGCTCAGGTAGTCCAGCCGGCCCACGGGGTAAAGCCGCTCGCCCATCCGCGCAAAAAACTCCATCACGGTCGGCCGTCCTTCGGGATCGCTGACCGTGGTCACGTAGCCGCGCGGCTTGTTCAGCACAAAATAGCGCAGCCGCTCCGCCCCATGCAGCAGCTTGCCGTCCACCCGAATGTGATCGCGCGCGGGATCGGCCTTCGAGCCCAGCGTCGTCACCACTTGTCCGTTCACCTCGACCCGCCCGGCCACAATCATTTCCTCGGCATGGCGGCGGCTGGCCACGCCCGCGGCGGCCAGAATCTTCTGCAAACGCTCTTGTTTTCCCGCAGGCTGAGGATGTTCGTCTTGCGGCTCCTCGGCGCTCTCATCTTCCGCCTGCGCCATCGTGGCCGCGGAATCCGCATCGGCTGTCGTGGTCCCCGCCTCATGCGTGTCATTCGCTTCAAAAGCATCCTCGAAGGTGTCTACTGCGTTTGCCTTTGCTTCCGCGTTAATAGGGGCAGGCGTCCCCGGAACTGCAGCAGCTTCCGCCGCACCCAATTCCGGTTCGCGTGGCATTTCCGTTTTTGCCGCGCGCTTCTTCGCGGCGGGCTTCTTCGCGGTTGCCTTCTTCGCAGCAGGTGTCTTCGCAGGTGCCTTTGCCGGCGCTTTCCGGCGCGGCTTGGGAAGGTCGTCCACCGGCTCAATGATTAGACCTTCAGGCGTTGCGTGTTCTTGCGCGAGCATCTCCGCCGCCTGCTCCAACTCAGCGCTGGTCGTTTTCTTCCTGGGCATGGAACATCGTCTCGTTTTCTGCCGGCGCGGTTTCCGCTCCGGCGGGCACAGCTTCCGGCTGGTTGGATGACGCCTCGGCCTCCACCGGCAGGCTGGCGGATGGGTTAGCCAAGGCGGCCTCGCTCTTTTCCGCGATTTCCCCGGCCGTCTCGTCGCCGCTGGGTGAGTCTTCTTCGAGCGCCGCCCGATCGCTCTCGCTCTGGATCTCCGCGGCGTCCTCATCCAAGTCACCCGCGGGCGCTTCGGCTGCATCCGCCGCCGCCGGCTCCGGTTCCATCTCCTCAATCTCCGCCGCCGCCATTTTCTCGAACTCTTCCATCGAAGGCAGCTCCGTAAGGTCCTTCAACCCGAAGCGCAGCAGGAACTCCTTGGTGGTCTTGTACAGGATGGGCCGGCCAATCACCGGCTTGCGGCCCGCCGTCGCAATCAGCTTGCGCGCCAGCAGCGATCCCAGCACGCCGCCCGATTCCACGCCGCGAATCTCGTTCAACTCCGGCGCGGTTACCGGCTGCTTGTACGCCACCACGGCAAGCGTCTCCAGCGCCGGCAATGACAGCTTGAGCGGCGGCTTGAGGATCTTGACGAAGGACAGCACGGCATCGTGGCACTCGGGCTTGGTGGCCATACGATAGCCGCCGGCAATCTCGCGGATTTCGATGCCGCGATCGTCGGAGGCATAGGAGTCGATCAGCTCATCCAGGTGCTGCTGGATCACGCCCTTGACCTCGCGGTCGCGCTGGCGCGCCTCGCGGCGCAACGCGGATTCCTGGTCGGCCGGATCCGCGGCCTCCGCTGCTGGGGGGCCTTCGGCATCCGCAACCGGTTCACCTGGAGCGCTTTCCACGGCGGCTTCAGCCAGTCCAGCCGGCTCGGCCTCCGGGCTCGGCATCGCGGCGTCGCTGTCCAATCGCGGGTAGGCCAGCTCAGAGCCCAGCGGCGGCTCCAGCTCCACCGTCACCGGCGGCTCTCCGGCATATTCTGCCGCCTGCTCGGCGGCGGCAACTTGTTGCGCCGCTTTCCATTCCAGTGCATCGGCGGCAAACAATGCGGCGAGCTGTGCCAGGGTCACAGGTTCTTCCGCGGCATAAATAACAGCTTCCAGCTTTGATTTCAGGCTCATTCGGCAAACGGTACCTCGATTATGGTACCGGATGTCTCAGGCCCCGGTGTGGCGGCGGTTGGAGATGCAGGGGGAAAGCGCCCGTAATCGTGCGGAACAGCGCATACAGCAGCCCGGAGAATAAGGCCGCGGCCGGCAGCGTGAACACCCAGGCGGCCGCGATGCTTTTCACCGTCGGCCACTGCAGGCCGCTCTTGTTCGCCGCCATGGCGCCCGCCACTCCGGAACTGAGCACGTGGGTAGCGCAGACCGGCAGCCCCAGAGTATCGGCGGCAAAGATGGTGGCCGCCGCCACAACTTCGCCTGCCGCCCCCTGGCCAAAGGTCAGGTGCTCCTTGCCGATTTTCTCGCCCACCCTGACCACGATCCGTTGCCGGCCATTGCTCCCAATTTGGTGCAATTCCCGAATTCGAGAGAAAAGTGAGCAATATCACAGACTAACTGTGGAAAACAGCCGATAAATGGTGGAACCTTCCTAAAGCGCCGGATAAAAACTGCACCGGCAAAGGCACAAGTTCTCTCGTCGTGAGCGCAGGAGTGAAATCATGGGTTTCCTGTCCGTTGCCACCGTCCGCAGCACGTCCTGGCCCATCACCGTTGGCGCGGAGGGGATTGCCGCCGCGCAATTTGCCCGCTGCGGATTCGACGTTCTGGTGCAGGCCAGCCGCGACAAGGCGTGGTATGACCTGGTGGTGACCCGCGCCGGTAATTTGCTCAAAATCTCAGTCAAAGCCAGCGAGGACGGCGAGTGGCGCCTCACCAGCGGTTATGCGCGCAACGGCCAGGTCACCGGCGGCGCAACATTCGACATGCGCGATGCCATCGATCGCTGGCAGGCGAGTTACGGCTCGCGTACCGTCTGCTGCCTGGTCCAGTTCAGTGCCGTGGACATCGACGAAATGCCGCGCATCTACCTCGCGCTACCCGGCGAAGTGGCGGAGACGATGCGCGAAACCGCCAGCCGCATCGGCCGCTGCACGGTGTGCGAGCGCTATGAATGGATGCTCCCTGACGGCTCGCCGAAATTGGAGACTCTGCCCTCCGAGTGGAGATTCAGCCCGCGACGGATCGAAGAACTGCTGGCGGAACACGCCGCCAGGCTGCCCGCCTCCTTCGGCGTCGCCAGAAGCAACGGGAACGGCTCCGCGGCGCACGAGTCCGCGCAGGAGACCATGCTTCACTGAAGCAGCCGGCGCGCCCATCCGCTAAGGAATCTGCCGGAACGCCACATAAAGCAGCGCCGAGAGCATTGCCGCCGCGGGCAGCGTGAATACCCATCCCGCTGCGATGTTGCGGATGGTGCGCATGCGCAGCCCGCTGCCGTTCGCCGCCATGGTTCCGGCCACGCCGCTCGAGAGAATGTGGGTGGTGCTTACCGGCAACCCGAAGCCGTTGGCGCCAAATATCGTTGCCATGGCCACCAGGCCGGCTACCGCTCCCTGCGCGTAGGTCAGGTGGTCCTTGCCGATCTTCTCGCCCACCGTGATCGTGATCCGCTTCCAGCCCACCATGGTGCCCAAACCAAGAGCAAGCGCCACCGCCACCTTCACCCACCCGGGTATGTATCGCGTGGCATGGTCCAGCGAACTCCGGTAGGAATGGATCGCATTCCATTCGCTGGCGGTGAACTGATGGGGGTGGTCTTTTTCCATCAGCCGCAGCGCCTCGCCCGCAACATACATGCTGTTGCGCACATTCGCCTGCTCCTGCGCCGGCAGGCTGCTGTACGCCTGGTGCTGGCTCATTTCGCCGTCAAGGGAGCCGATCAGGGCGCCCAGCGAAGCCAGCGTCCCGGGCTCCTGCTTCCGCGTGCGGATGTATTGCGTGACTTCCGCGCGCGCGGCTCCTTCGTCCATCGCCGCTGGGGCGCTGTGCGCATCCAGCACCTGCACCACCCGTTCTGAGGCATTCAGGAATTCCCGCACATCCCTTGCGCCCGCGCCATGATTCAGCGCATACGCGCCCGGCACCGTGCCGATAAGAATCAGCATGATCAGGCCCATGCCCTTCTGCCCGTCATTCGACCCATGAAAGAAACTGACGCCTGTGCAGTTCAGCACCATCAAGGCTCGCACTGGAAACGGCGGCGGCGTGTTTCCGCGGGGAGCTTCATAGAGCGCCGGATACCGAAATAGCCGTTTCGACGCCAGCAGAAGAAGCCCTGCCGCCGAGAACCCGATCACCGGCGAGATGAACAGCGCTTCCAGCACTTTGACCGCCTGGCCCCAATCCACTCCCGCCGTGCTGCTCTGCGCGTTCAACAACTGATTGGCGATGCCAACCCCGATAATCGAACCCACCAGCGTGTGCGAGCTCGACGCCGGCAGGCCCAGCGACCACGTACCCAGGTTCCATAGAATGGCCGCAATCAGCAGCGCAAAAACCATATCGAAACCTGCGCGCGAGTTGACTTGAAGAATCAGGTCCACCGGCAGCAGAGCCACAATCGCGTAAGCTACCGTGCCTGTCGAAACCAGAACTCCGCACAGGTTGCAGACACCTGACCACACCACCGCGACCTGCGGCTTCAGCGCGTTGGTGTAAATCACCGTGGCCACCGCGTTTGCGGTGTCATGAAAACCGTTCACGAACTCGAATCCAAGAGCCGTCAACAGTGCCGCGCCCAGCACAAAATAGGGCCAGGAAGTCGGCGTTCTTACTCCCGCCAGGTCGCGCAGAACATGAAACGCGATGTAGCCAAGCCCTCCCGCCAGGGCCAGCCCGAAAACGACCCAACCGCCCCGGCTACCCCGGAAGCGGGGAGCGCTCTGGACGCGCACCTGCGTCTGCGGGATCGGTCGCGTAAGCGTCGCTAAATCAGCCATTTAGCGCGCTCCTACACTAGAGCCATGTCCACAGGCGATCAGGCTGCCAGAAATCGCAATGAAAAGGGAAATATTCCGCCGTCCACTGCGGAAGAGGTACCGCGGGCCGGAAATGAAGGCTTCCATAAAATCGTCAGTCGCGAAGTGCTGCGGCTGGTTGGCGCGAAGGCCCGGAAAAAGGGCTATTCGCAACCACGCCCATATTACACCTGCCCCCCGGACCGCAACTGTGACGGATGCCGCACCACGCTTGCCCGATATACTCGAATTTCGGGCGGAATCGCGCTTATTCACTGAATTGCAGCGTCCCGCCCCGGAGTCTTCCTTGTCTTTTTCCCGTCGTGGATTCTTGAAGTCGCTCTCGCGAACCGCACTGGTTCTATCGCTCGAAGATGTTCTCAGCCTGGCGCGCCCGCGTCGCCTCGCCGCACAGGAGCCCGCGCAGAAACCCAAAGGCAGTGCCCGCCAGTCCTACGCCGCTGAATCCCGCCCCGCTCCCAAAGGCGTCTTCTCTCCCGTCACCGGCACGCCCCTCGGCGTCCAGTTTGTCGACGTCGCCAAACAGGCCGGCCTCAACGTCGAAACCATCTTCGGCGGCGAGCACAAAAATAAATATCTGCTTGAAACCACCGGCTGCGGCGCCGCCTTCTTCGATTACGACCACGACGACTGGCTCGATATCTTCCTCGTCAACGGCTGGCGCCTCGAAGGCTTCCCCAAGGGCCACGAGCCCTTCAGTCACCTCTTCAAAAACAATCGCGACGGCACCTTCACCGACGTGACCCTCGGCTCGGGCCTCGAACACCGAACCGGCTGGGGACAGGCCTGCTGCGTCGGCGACTACAACAACGATGGCTGGAACGACCTCTTCGTCACCTACTACGGCCAGAACGCCCTCTACCGCAATCACGGCAACGGAAAATTCACTGACGTCACCAAAGAGGCCGGCCTGTGGGCGGATCGCCTCCGCTGGGGTTCCGGCTGTGCCTTCCTCGACTACGACAAGGACGGTCACCTCGATCTCTTTGTCGGCAACTACATCGACCTCGACCTGAAGACCACGCCCACCCCCGACGAGGCAAACTGCACTTACAAAGGAATCACCGTGGCCTGCGGCCCTCCCGGCCTCGATGGCGGCAAAAACATCCTCTATCGCAACAAGGGTGACGGCACCTTCGAGGACGTGAGCCAGAAAGCAGGCATGTGGGGCACGCTCGGCACCTACGCCCTCAGTTGCGCCGCCTGCGATCTCGACGGCGACGGCTGGCCTGACATCTACGTGGCCGACGACTCCACCAGCGCCGTGTTTTACGTCAACCAGAAAGACGGCACCTTCAAGGACGAAGCTGTCGAAGCCGGCGTAGCTTACTCGCCCGACGGCAAGCCGCAGGCCGGGATGGGCGTCAGCGTAGGCGACTACAACCGTGACGGCCTGCCCGACATCGTCAAGAGCAACTTCGCCGGCGACACCGACTCAATCTTCATGAACCTCGGCGACGGTTCCTTCGACGACCGCACATACCAGGCTGGACTCGGCATGAACACGCGTCTCCTCGGCTGGGGCATCAGCTTCGTGGACTTCGATAACGATGGCTGGCTCGACATCCTCGTCGCCAATGGCCACGTCTATCCCGAAGTCGACGGCACCGACGTGGACGCCTCCTACGCGGAGCGCAAATACCTTTACCGCAACCTGCGCAACGGCCAGTTTGAAGACGTCAGCCTCATCGGCGGCAGCGGCATCACCGCGGCGGCCAAGGCGCGCGGCTTCGCCCTCGGAGACTACGACAACGACGGCGACCTCGACGCCGTGGTCAACTGCGTCAACGCCGTCCCGCAGCTTCTCCGTTGCGATGCTGCCCCGGGGCAGGCCTCCACGCTGAAACGAAGCTGGATTAAAATTCGCCTCGTCGGAACAAAATCCAACAAGACCGGCATCGGCGCCAAGATCAAAGTCTCGGCCAACACCGGCACGCCGCTCCTCACCGCCAAACCCGATACGCCGCTCCTCCAGATCGAAGAAGTAAAATCCTGCAACGGCTACTTCTCCTCCAGCGACCTGCGCATCCACTTCGGCCTCGCTGACGCGAAAAAAGTTGACGCAGTCGAGATCCGCTGGCCCTCCGGCGCCGTGGACACACTGAAAGACCTCGACGTCAATCGCCTCTACGTAATAGAAGAAGGCGGCAAAATCCTCAAGAACGAAGTGCTTATCCCAGCAAAGCAAAAGTAGTCACTACAGCCGCCCACGCCACGATCCCGCAACGTACCGCCCATCTCCTGACCGGCTGTAGCGGGGGTCTCCCGACCCCCGCAGGATCGCCCGTCAAGCCCCTTCACCCGCCTCTCGCAACGCCAGCGTAAACGTGACCGCAACCAGCAATCCCTCCGGCGAGAGAAACCGGCTCACCGTCTGCCCCCACGGTTCCGTCTTGTTCCGGATCAGCATGCGATAGCCCCGTGACTCAAGCGCAGCCGTGGCTTTCTCCACGTCGTCCACCTCAAACTCCAGCCAGGCCTGCGGCACAGGAACATCCTCCGGCCACTCGTCCCGCCCGAAACACGACTGTGCCGCCTGCTTCAGCGGCCAAATCGCAAAGTGTTTCGCCCCCGCCAGCGCGCCGGTGTAGAGATATCCGCCCGCATCCTCCTTGAACGCAATGCCGAGTCCATCGGCGTAAAGCGCGCGGCTCTCCGCCACATCGCGATCGATCGGCCCAAACCCCGCGATGAATCGAACCTCTGTCCCTAGTCCCGCCATTTGACCAAGCTCTCCTTCCGGAATTCCCGGATACCTCCGAGGCTGTCATCCTGACCGCGAGCGCGAGGGTTTTAGCTAAGAGCTAAAAGCTAATAGCTAAGAGCTAGCACCTAGAAGCTGACCTTCTCACACCCCAAGCCCCACGTCCATTCCCCTCTCCGTCGCCATCCCCCAAGCCATCGCCGGCGTGTTGTGCGCAACCCCGAACCGCCCGTCCGGCCCCAGCAGGATAATCCCGCCATGCCCGCCCAGCCGGTTGTTGAGATAGCTCATGGCATCGCGCGCCGCCATCTCCGGCGCCGCGCCCGCCGCCACCCGGTCGGTGGCCCACTTGCCCAGCACCAGCTTCATGATCGGCTCACCCCAGCCCGTCAGGCTCACCGCGGCCGACAGATTATCCGCATAGCACCCGCACCCGATCAGCGACGAATCGCCCACCCGTCCCGGCGTTTTGTTCAGCGTCCCGCCCGTCGAAGTTCCTGCTGCCAAATCACCTCCTGCATCCAGCGCCACCGCACCGACAGTGTCGTGCGATTCGAACTTCTTAGTCCCTTCGTCCCTAGTCCCTAGTCCCTGCTTTTCTGTTCCCTGTTCCCTGTTCCCTGTTCCCTGCCTTTCCGCCGCCGTCGCCCGCTCCTTATCATCCGGCTCTCCTGAGAACGTCTCATCCTTGAGCCCTTCCCGCTCGCGCACCTTGGCTACAGCCAGCCGTTCCCGTTCCCGCTCCAGCACCAGCTCCCGGTTGTCGATCAGCTCCATCCCTTGCCGCGCCGCAAACTCCTCCGCGCCCGTGCCCACAAAAAAAACGTGCGCGCTCTCCTCCAGCACCAGCCGCGCCGCATGGATCGGGTTGCGGATCCGCTCCACGCAGGCCACACCGCCGGCCTTCATCCGGCCCCCGTCCATCAGCAGCGCGTCCAGTTGCACTCGCCCGTCCGCGGTGAGGAAGCTGCCGCGTCCCGCGTCGAACGTCACGTCGTCTTCCATCACGGTGACCGCGGCTTCCACAGCATCCACCGCTGCCCCGCCGCGCTTCAGCACGGCCCAACCCGCCTCCAGCGCCCCCCGCACACCCGCCGCATGCGCCGCCTGCTCCGCCAGCGGAATCGCCCATGCCCCGCCATGCACCAGCAGCACCGGCGCCCGCCTCTGGCTTCCACTCTCATTCGCGCTCATCACCGCACAGCATACAGGGGTCAGGTTTCAGGTGCTAGGGAGCAGCTGCAGCCGGCAACCCACAGCGGCTGGCGCGGCCTGCCATACCGTTCGTTCTTCAGGCAGAGTTCGCCCCCGCCAAGGCCACCGCCCTGGATTTGAACCTTGCAATTTTTTTCCCAAAAGTGGGCCCTGCCGTTTCATAATGACGGAGTCACCCCTGTGTAAAAGGTCGGCAAATGGGTCCTTGCAGCTTGGGCTCTCCAAGACAAATGCAAATAAATCCGCGGGAGGAAACAAACGTGATCAAGACATCGGCTGGAACACTTCTTAGGGCTGGGCTGGCATTCAGTCTGGGCATCGCAATTTGCGGGTGCAGTAAACGGAACTCGGCAGTAGTTCATTCCACTCCCACGGAAGCGCAGGAAAGCGACATCGTAATTGGTCCAACCACACCGGGCGTGTCTCCCTTTATTGCTACAGTCGAATTCGAAGGACAGAGCGTCAGCGATGTCACTGCGATCACGTTCAACATCGCGCCCAAGCCGAATACGGTATCGAAGCCGGTAAGCGTCACCTGGGACAAGAGTGCCCTTGTCGCTGACGGCTACCTGGAGACAGGTTCGATCCAACTGCCCGTCTTTGGCCTTTACGATGGCTATCAAAATCAAGTCACTTTTCAGGTGCAGTTCCTGGATGATTCCGTACAGCAACTGGCAGAGCCGATCGGAACCCAACCCTACACAGATCCCACCGGCGTTTACGCAGATCCGGTGATTCTCAAAGCCAGAGCGCCAGGCAGTAACCTGGGGTTCAATTTCTTTGTCATGAAGTCCAACATAGGTCCTCCTGTAATCGTCGATACCGACGGGTACGTGCGCTGGGTTATACCTGATTTCCTCGGAAACTCGGCTGTTATTTACACAGACGGGCGGTTCCTGATTGGAGATGGAGCGAATTCAACCCTTTACAGCATTCCATTTAGCGGGAATACCTCTATCCTTCCAGTGCCCTTTCCTCAACCGCTTATGCAGTCATTTACCCACAATATCGATCCCGGCACCACCCCCAATAGCTTCCTTGCTGAATTCACTGGAACAGACGATCTCGGTGTCAGCAACGGCGATATCGTAACCGAATTCACGCCGACGGCGACCCAGCCGATTCTTCAGACATTTGACATGGCAGACATATTGACCGCTTATATGAAGAAGAATGGCGACGATCCAACCACTTTTGTGCGCCCCGGGGTGGATTGGTTCCACATCAACGCTTCCGTGTACGATCCCAGCGACGACTCGATAATCGTTTCCAGCCGCGAAAACTTTTTGATCAAGCTCGACTATCAAACCAAGGATATTAAGTGGATCCTGGGCGATCCAACCAAGTATTGGTATACCTTCCCCTCCCTGCGAGCCAAAGCCCTCACGCTTGCCGCAGGCGGCGACTATCCGGTCGGCCAGCATGCTGTCTCCATTACGACAGGTGGCTACGTCATGGTGTTCAACGACGGATATGGGAGCCTCAATCAACCCTCCGGAGAGCCCGCCGGCATTACCCGAACCTTTAGCGAAGTGTCTGTCTATTCCATCAACCCCACCGCAATGACCGCTAGTCAGGTGTGGAAATTCAACTACGGGCAAAGCATCTACTCTGAGATTTGCGGAAGTAGCTACGAAGCTTCGGGGAATACCTTCCTGGTGGATTTCGCAAACTCAGACAAATTAACCCATGCGCGGCTGGTTGGTTTGGATTCAAGCCACAACGTTGTATTCGATTTTCAGTACGACCAGCCTCAGCCCTGCGGCGCAGCTTGGAATGCGATTCCGATTGCCCTCGAGGATCTGGTCATAAACTGATTTCGCCCTGGAAGCAAAAGGCTGCAACCGCTCTGAGCCGTCAGCGATTCCTCTCGCCGCCATCGGCTCCTTGTCCCTTGTCCCTTGTCCCTCGTCCCTCGTCCCTGCTTTCTCTGCTACTCTCGTGTTCGCATGCAATTCTCAAATATTCGTCTCGATCTGCGGCCTCCGGTGGCCCAGGTAACACTCGACCGGCCCAAGGTGCTGAACGCGCTGAACGCCGCCACGTTGGCTGAGCTCGCCGCGGCGTTTGAGGCATTGGCGGTCGACGACGCTGTCCGCGTCATCCTCCTCACCGGGGCGGGCGGTCGCGCCTTTGCCGCCGGAGCCGACATCGCCGAGCTCGCCGCAGCCGCCACGCCCGAGGATGGACGCTCCTTTGCCCTGCGCGGCCAGCAGCTCTTCCGGCGCATTGAAACCCTGGGCAAGCCCGTGATCGCGTGCATCCAGGGGTTCGCCCTGGGCGGTGGCTGCGAGCTGGCCATGGCCTGCACGCTGCGCATCGCCGCGGAAGATGCAAAGCTCGGCCAGCCCGAAGTCAAGCTCGGCTTGATTGCCGGATACGGCGGCACGCAGCGCCTGCCCCGGCTCGTCGGCCGCGGCGCCGCGCTCAAGCTGCTGCTCACCGGCGATCCCATTGACGCTCGCGAGGCTCTCCGCATCGGACTCGTGGACGAGGTGGTTCCCGCCGCCGACTTGTTACCCCGCGCCGAAGCCATTGCGCAGGCCATCGCCAGGAACGCGCCGCTGGCCGTGGCCGAAACGCTGCGAACCGTGGACGACGGCCTGAGCCTGCCGCTCGACCTCGCCCTTCTCCGCGAGGCCGACCGCTTTGGCAAGATCTGCGCCACCCGCGACAAGGCCGAGGGCACCCGCGCATTCCTGGAGAAGCGCGCGGCAATCTGGGAGGGCAAATGAAGCACACCACACAATCTCGCTGGCTTCGGATCATCGCCTTCGCAGCGGTTGCCGCAAGCCTCGGAATGGCTGCCAACCAGAGTGACTGGTTGCGCGCCTACAAGGGCGCTCCGTTCGGAGACAGCCGCATCCAGGGCCCGCAGCCGATTCCCGGCCAGGTGCTTTGCGCCTATTACGACAGCGGTGGCGAAGGCGTGGCCTATCACGATGTCGACGCGAAAAACCACGGCAGCGGCGAACTGAATCCCGCCGACGGCAACTACATCAACCAGTTCCGCATGAACGAGGGCGTGGACACTTCGTACACCAAGATCGGGCGCGATCCCCAGATCGACGACAACCCGTTTGAAGCTCTGGTGCCGCCGCCAAACCTGCTCTACGTGGGCTGGACCGAGCCCGGCGAGTGGTTCAACATCTCCGTCGACGTGGCCAAAACATTTGACTACACCGTGGACCTGCTCTACACCTCGAACCGCGGCGGCACCATCCGCCTCGACTTGAACGGCGAGCCCGCCACCGACCCGATCGCCATTGAATCCACCTTCAACCCGGCGGATCCGCTGGCATGGCGGCAATGGCACCACTGGAACATCGAGCGCATCGCCAGGGTCCACCTGAACGAGGGCCCCAACGTGCTTACGGTTCGCATCCTCGATCAGGGCAACATGAACCTTGCCTACCTGGATTTCCGCCGCGCGAAAAAAATAGCCGTGCCTCTCATTCGCCGGTAGTGGTAATGGCGGCCACGACGACCGGCACACTCCCAGCGTTCAAGCCCGCGCCGGGTCCCGTCCCGTACGCCAGGTTCTCCTTTTGAACCTTGGCGGCCTGCAGGATGTCCAGCAGGTGGTTCCAGAAGGCCGACCCGCCCGAGGCCAGAATGCCGCTAACGACGCAAACCGCCCACGTAGCTGGTTCGTTCCATTTCCAAGCGTGAAAGTCGGTCACGTTGAGCGGATTCATGCCGCTCAGCGCGCTCACAAAAATCCCGGAGAGGATGGCAATGAACTGAACCCATCCCGGAGCGGTTTGCGGATTGGGCGTGCCGTCGCCCCAGATCCATTGCTTGATGGTGTCGGTCACGCGCTCGGTGGCGACGCTCAGGCCCACCATGGCGGTGACAAACGTGGTGAGGACTTGGGATGGCGACGTAATGGCGGTGGCGTCGAGCAGTAGCATGGTTCCTCCAGTTGGCAGCGCAGTCCGGCCCTCGAGAGGCTGACGGGAATAGGGGCGGATGGCCGGCCGCGGATCGTGACCAGAAGCTTACTAACTTCGAGAACCTCCGACAAGTAACAAGTAAGGCAATGGAGTTACAAGCAGTAACAAGTTCAGCTTTCCACATACTCCCAGAAGGCGTCGTGAAGCTCGGCGCCGTGCTCGTTGAGGATGCGGCGTGCGGCGCGCTCGACTTCCTCGATGAGGCCGTGGAGGTAATCGCGGGAACGGGAGATAGCGACGACGCCAATGGTGGCCGACTGCCATGTGACGGCTTCATCCATCTCTGCCACGGAGACATTGAAGGTCTGGCGCAACTGGTCCTTGAGCGAGCGGACGACCTGACGCCGGTCCTTGAGGGATTGGGCGTGCTCGATGCGGATTTCGAGCGTAAGCTGCGCGACGGGCATGGCTTTGGAGAGCCATTGTACGGCGGAAAGGGTGCGGTTGCGCGAGAAATAAAAACGGCGATGTCGAGTGGTTTGATCGGGTTACGGGGTGAAAGTGCACAGAAGCAGGGACCAAGGGACCGAGGGGGCCGAGGGACCGACGGAACAGAAAAGCTGGGGCCGGGATTGGTGGGTTTTTTACTGGGGCTCGGGGAGCGGGAAATGGCGCAAAATAAAAACGGCGATGTCGAATGGATTGATGGAGATGCGCCCTCAAAGTGCACAGAATTGCGCGGCATTTCCGTAGCGGCCTGGCGGCGGTTTTCCGGGTTGAACTGAATCAATGTCATGGCGGCTTTTCTCCCAGAGACGGGAACGCCCGCCTTGTTAGGGCGGGCGCATTTCTTCCATCTGTTTCAATCTTACTCTTTCGGAAACTTAAGACTGCACGTTTTTGCCCCCTCCCGGACGATTTTTCTGAATAAGTGCAACTCATGGCGATTCAGTTGCTTGGACACATAGTTGCACCGGTTTCGCAGCACTCCTGTAGATTGTCTAGGTATTGACAAGATTTCCACAGGAGGTCGATTTGCACCAATTTCAGGGCAGTTTTGGGCCTGAAATCCGGGCAGGTTGGCAAGTTGGCTGATTTCGCGAGTCGCACGCTGGCCGGAACGGCTAGTTCTCACTTTGCCGCATTCTTTCGTCGCCGCTGCTCGCTCACCTTCATGATTTCGCTCATGTCCCCTGCCGGCCGAATCTCCCAAATGTTGCCGTACTTCAGAGCCGGATGCTGGCCGATGAGCTGAATAGCATGGTTCAGGTCTCGCGCCTCAAGGACGAGAACGCCGCCAAGTTGTTCTTTGGTTTCCGCATAGGGACCGTCGGTGGTGGCGACTTTGCCGTTCTTCCAGTACAGGGTCAAGGCGGTTTCCCGAGGCTGAAGCGCTTCTCCACCGGCCCAGTGCCCGTTGGCACGAAGATGGTCGTCATATTCAAAGCACGCATCGAACATGGCGTTTCGCTCGCTCTCATTCATGCCATCGAATTTGCCTTTGTCGTAGTAGCCAAAACAGAGGTATTTCACGGTTCTTCTCCTCCTGGTGGAAGCCGGCAGCGCACCGTTGCGCGCTACCGATCGCACCGGCTTTCGGTCCTTGGACGCAAGTGAGTCTGTTAGCTGGCGGTCTGATTTGACAGCGCAGCCCGTTTGTCTACTTTGTGCTGAATCTGCTCTTCGGTCAGGACGGGGGCGAAGTCTTCCATCTCAAACACCTGGCGGATTTCGACTTCGTAGTCGCCGGGGCAGCAGTTGGGGCCGCGCTTGACCCACTCGATGGCCTCTTCAAGGGACTTGACCTTCAAGATGGAGAAGCCGGCGATGAGCTCCTTGGCCTCGGTGAAGGGGCCGTCGTTGACGGTACGAGACTTGCCGGAGAACTTGACGCGCGCGCCTTTAGAGCTGGGATGGAGGCCGTCGAGGGCGAGCAGGACGCCGGCCTTCATGAGCTCTTCGTTGTACTTGCCCATCTCGAGCAGGAGCTCGGGATCGGGGAGGGCGCCTGGTTTTTCCGTCTCCGGGGTTGATTTGACGATGACCATGAATCGCATTGCGAAATCTCCTTTGGGTTGAGCGATGGTGGGGTGGTTTGTTTCCGATGACCCGTTTCCTGTTCACTGGAGGAATCGTAGATCATCGTTCTTTTGCCCTATAGTCGCTGGGGAGACGGAAAATCGACAGCTATCCTGATTTTTATTTCAGCTGACGGGCTTTGCCCAAGAATTGCTATTGATTCCTGCATAAGAAACGTCCTTGCGCCGTCCCTACGGGACTCCGCGGCCGAATTTGGGTGTCCATTTCCCCACGCTGAAGCGCGGGGCTAGCGAACCGTGCGCCTACGGCGCGGTTTACAGGGCATTGTTTGAAGCCGAGCCGGAGTGGACGGCAAGGGCTCCCGCGCACAAAAAATAAATGATATACTACATATATATCATGTGCCGGGAGGAAAGGAGTCTATATGCGTACTCTCGTTGACATTCCCGATGACGATCTGGCCATCATCAATTCCGTCATCAAGGTTCAATCCATCTCACGGGCCGAGTTTATACGGCGCGCCATTGCGCAGAGCCTCACCGCACACCGCAAAACACAAATCGAGAAAGCTCGGGAAGCGGCCTTCGGGCTCCTGGCTGGAGGTTCTGCAGACGGGATGGAGTATCAGGAAAGGATTCGCCGGGAATGGGAGTAAGGAACGCTCTCCTCGATACGAATATCCTGATCGACTACCTGGCAGGCATAGCTTCCGCGCGCGCCGAAGTTGAACGCTACGCTACGGCTGCTATCAGTATCGTCACCTGGATAGAAGTGATGGCGGGCGCTAGCCTGGACGACGAGCAGGTACGGCGGGATTTCCTTGCTACCTTCATAGTTTTGCCTCTTACTATGGAAGTTGCCGAGCGTTCGTCTGAAATCCGCAGACATCGAACCCCCAAGCTCAAGTTGCCGGACACCATCATCCTGGCCACGGCACAACTCAATGACCTGCTTCTTGTGACGCGGAATTCCAAGGACTTTCCCTCCAAGGAACGAGACATACGGATTCCCTACAAACTTTAGTAGAGCCCGGCGGGTCCGTGGATGCGCAACAGGCGGTTCGACTCCGCCTCCCCGGTCCCCAAACGCGAGGGACCGGGGGGCACCGTCAACTCGATAATGCGCGGTATGAGGCCAAGGCCACCCGCTCATATGTCATCCCGCCTCCATCGTCACCCGATAGTTCGAGGAGCACGTACTCATTCAACGCGTTTGTAAAGTTCCTCCCCCATACCCCCCACCTTAAACGGATAATTTGGGGAGTCGTCGCCATTTTGCCCGTCAAGCAGCAGGTCTGGGTTCCCTTTCTCTGGAAATCTGAGCCTGTCAGAACGGATTCTCACATTATCATTTCTAATGCAAAGCGCGTCACCGCAGGTAGCAAATGTGTCCTCGGCGCTCGAGGAAACGGGGTAGGTCGTGCTTCTCACGACATCGAATGTGTAGATACTGGTTCGGGAGATTTCAATATTATCACCCCGGTTATGCGTACTGTCCCATTTGCCCACAAATGCGCCGCCGGGGAGCTTGCAACCAGTCAATGCAACCAAGCAAAAGGTCAACCAGAAGACAATCGTAAAAGTTCTTTCTCTCATGACATTCCTTAACGATGTCTGCTTTGGAGGCAGTGCTAGAAATAGTACCTCCTTCACCAGCCTTTGTACAGAGATGCACACGTCTGGGTGACGTCAAGCTGCTTGTGTAAATACGCGGAGGGTGCGTGTTTTCCATTCCAGGTTAAATCTCTGGAAGATGGAGTAGATGATCCGGTCCACGGACTTGACGTTTACGAAGCCGGAGACGGAAGCGCCACCGGACATTCTTTATTTCAACTGCCGAATCCTCTCCTGCAGGAATTGCCGCTCCGGTTCCTGTTGAGTCAGCGCCAGAGCTTTCTCATAAGAGGACCGGGCCTCAGCGGTCCTGCCCAGCCTGCGGCACATATCCGCGCGGGCGGAATGCGCCAGGTAGTAATTCGCCAGTTCGCCCTGCGCCAGCACCGCGTCGATATGCTTCAGGCCGGCCTCCGGACCATCGCGCATGGCAACGGCCACGGCGCGATTCAGGTATACAACCGGCGAAGGCTGCATTCGCACCAATTGGTCGTAAATGGCAACAATCTGCCGCCAGTCGGTGGCAGCGACCGATTCCGCCTCCGCATGAACGGCCGCAATGGCAGCCTGCAGGGTGTAAGGGCCGAAGCGGCGGGAGTTCAGAGCCTTCTTTAGCAATGCCACTCCCTCCGCGATCTGCTCCCGGTTCCAGAGCGAGCGGTCCTGATTTTCAAGCAAAATCAGCTCTCCGGCCGGAGAGGTCCTGGCGGCGCGACGGGATTCCTGGAGCAACATGAGGGAAAGCAGCCCAACTGCCTCTGGCTCGGGCTGGAGTTCGGCCAGCAACCGGCCCAGCCGAATGGCCTCGCCGGTTAGCTCGGCCCGCGTTACCTCCGCTCCCGCCGCGGCAGAGTAGCCCTCGTTGAAGACGAGATAAATGACCTGAAGCACCGCGCCCAGCCGCTCCGGCAATTCCTGCGGCGTGGGCACCTCGTAGGGAATCGGCGTCTCGCGAATCTTTGCCTTGGCGCGCACGATGCGCTGCGCGAGCGTGGCCGGCGGCAGGAGAAATGCCCGGGCAATCTCCTCTGTGGTCAGGCCGCAAACTTCACGCAGGGTGAGCGCCACTTGTGCTTCCGGCGGCAGAGCGGGATGGCAGCAGGTAAAGATGAGGCGGAGGCGGTCGTCCTCGATTTCGTCATCCTCGATTTCCTCTCCGTGGGGAGGCGCCTCGTGGATGCGCGCCTCGAGATGGAGCGCGAGGTCATTTTGTGCGCTGTCGAAGCGCGCCCGCCGGCGGATTCCGTCAATGGCTTTGAAGCGCGCGGTGGAAATGAGCCAGGGGCGCGGTTTCTCCGGCACGCCAGCCTGAGGCCACGTGTCCAAAGCAACGGCGAAGGCCTCGTGCATGGCCTCTTCGGCGAGATCGAGATCGCCCAGCAGGCGCACCAGCGTGGCCAGAATCCTGCCCGCCTCAGACCGGTAGAGCGTCTCAATGGTTCTCGCGATCTCTTTGGGAACACTTGGCGGCATGCACCTGAAACTAACAAACGGACCTATTCCACACAACTGGCGCGGCTGCCTATTCGAAGCAGGCCGGCCAACGAGGTGTTCCCAGCCTGTGGAGACCGGCAGGCTGCCATTTTTCGTTGGATGCGAAATGAATTGGAATCCGTTCCGGAACATTTTGCTGGCGCGGGGCGGAGCGGCGCGGTGATGGTATTCTGTTGCTCTTTTGCAGCCGTTGCTGTTTGATTTTATCGATCGCCGGAGACAGGCATGACGCTGGAAGTGTGGGGAATGATGGGCGCGGGCGTGGCCGCGCTGGTGGCGGGGCTGGCGCTGGCGCGGAAGCGGTTTGACGCGGCCAGCGGAGCCGGCAAGGCGCTGGTGCTGGGGCCAGTGTTTGAGGCCGTGGCGCTGGCCATGTTTGCGGCGGAACATTTTACGGCGGCGCGGGACCTGATGGGGCTTGTGCCGCGGTGGCTGCCGGGGCCGCTGTTCTGGACCTACTTTGTGGGCGCGGCGTGGCTGGCGGCGGCGATCAGCTTTATTGTGTGGCGGCAGGTGCGCTGGTCTGCGGCGGGCGTGGCACTACTAATGTGGATTTTCGTGGCCACGCTCGACATTCCGATGTTGCCGAAGGGGCCGCATGACCGGTTCTTCTGGATCCTAACCGTGCGGGAGCTGTCGTTCGGCAGCGGCGCGATGGTGCTGGCAGGGAGCTTATGGCAGAACAGCGCGCGCGGGGCGGGCGCGATGATGATGCGGATCGGCCGCGGGATTGTGGCGGCGACGATGATTTTCTACGGGATCGAGCACTTTCTGTTCCCGCTGAATGTGCCGGGGGTTCCGCTGGAACTACTGACGCCGGCGTGGATGCCGGCGCCGAGGCTGATTGCGTACATGGTGGGAATGGTGCTGCTGGCCGGCGGCATGGGGCTGTTCATTCCGCGGAGAGTTCGCGGGTCGGCGGCCGGGGCGGGGGTGGTGGTGCTGCTGCTGACGGCGTTGTTCTACGTGCCGATTTTCGTGGTGGAGATGCACGGCTCGCAGGCGCTGGAGGGCTTGAATTACGTGGGCGACACGTTGCTGTGGGCGGCGACGGTTTTGCTGGCGGGGTTTGGAGCGGAACCGGCGGCTGGTTGAGAAGAACGAAGATCGCGAGAATTTCAGAGTGAAATTTCAGAGTGAAGGTATGGCGGCGAAGTATGCGGCTACTTCTGGCCAATTGTTGACGCGCGTAAAAGTGCCGGTGGCGGCGAGGTTGTGGGGCGCGGAGAAGAGCAGGCCGGCGCCCTGAAAACGCTCGAGGTTGCGGGGCAGGTCGTCGATGAGGTAGTCGGCGAGCAGGATGGACTTGTTGCCGCAGAAGACGTACTGGGTGGGCGGGATGAATGGGAAGTGGCGCTGCAGCCAGCGATACTTGGGGCCGAGAGAGTTGGGGACAGTCATGGCCTGGGTAGCGATATAGATTTCGAAACGCTCGGAGAGGGCGCGAAGAACGTCCTGGGCGCCGGGCATGAGCGGGAGATCCTCGAAAAAGTCTTCGGCGTCAAGGAAAGCGCGGAGCTGCTGGCGGCGCTCGGCGGGAGTGACTTCCCAGAGGCCGCGGCCGGTGAGGTCGGCGGGGGTGACGGCTTCGTCGAAGGTCTCGTTGTAGCGACGGATGTGTTCGGAGAGGGTGTCGGCCATGACTTCATCCATGTCGACGCAGATGCGGGCGGGCACGTGGGGCTCCTGAAGTGGCGATGAGATGAGGGTAGCAGGGAGTAGGGAATAGGGAGTGGGAAGCGAGTCAGCGGGTCAGCGAGCTGGCGAGGATGAGCGGTGTGGGGGCGGGGATGAGCTGGGGAGCGCAGCAGGCGCGGTTGAGGCGGGCGAGGTCAGACTGCATGCGGGGCTGCTGCGCCAGCACGGCTAGGGTTTCGCCGAGGATGCGGGCTGCGGCGGGGTTGCGCGCCTCCGCGATGCGGTAGTGCATCCACTTGCCTTCGCGGCGGGCTTCCACGAGGCCGGCGCGACGCAGATAGGCGAGATGGCGGGAGATTTTGGGCTGGCCCTGGCGCAGGATTTCTACGAAATAGCAGACGCAGACTTCGCGGCCGTTCATGAGGTTGAGGAGACGGAGGCGTGTGGGGTCGGCAAGGGCGGCAAAGAGAAGGGCGAGACCGGAAGTGGGATGAGGCTGAGGCACACTTCCATCATATACGCCTTGACAGATTTGTCCAGGGGGGAATATATTTGCGTTGGCGTATATATTTTATGGTTCGTGATTCGTGATTCGTGAAAAGAGGGAGTGCTATGGATGCGGTGAAGAGTGTGCAGGAACAGGTGAAGGCGAAGTATGGCAGTGCGGCGCGGGCGGTGGCGGAAGAGGGCACGATGGCGAGTTGCTGTGGGCAAGACTCAAACCGCACGGGGCTGCGGTGTTGCGATCCAATCACGGCCAACTTGTACGGCGAGGACGAAAAGGGATTGTTGCCGGAGAAGGCGGTGCGGGCGTCGCTGGGGTGCGGGAACCCGACGGCGCTGATTGAGCTGCGGGCGGGCGAGACGGTGCTGGACCTGGGATCGGGCGGCGGGATCGACGTGCTGCTTTCCGCGCGCAGGGTGGGGCCGACGGGCAAGGCTTACGGGCTGGACATGACGGACGAGATGCTGGCGCTGGCGCGCGAGAATCAGCGGCAGGCGGGCGTGGATAATGTGGAATTCCTGAAGGGCGAGATGGAGAATATTCCGCTGCCGGAAGCGAGCGTGGACGTGGTGATCTCAAACTGCGTCATCAATCTCTCAGCCGACAAGGATCGCGTGTTGAGAGAAGCGTTCCGCGTGCTGAAACCCGGCGGGCGGTTTGCGGTGGCCGACGTGGTGGTGCGCGGCGATGTGCCGGAGGAGGTGCGCCGGAGCATGCTTTTGTGGGTGGGCTGCGTGGCCGGAGCGCTGGAGGAAAACGAGTATCGGATGAAGCTGGAGGCTGCCGGTTTTTCAGAGATCGGGATGGAGCCGACGCGGGAGTACGACGTGAACGATGCGCGGACATTCCTGACCGAGGCGGGCGTGGATGTGGATGCGATTGCGCCGCTGGTGAACGGGAAGATTTTCAGCGCGTTTATCCGCGCCAACAAGCCAATCAGGGCCAACCAGCAACAGGCTGCGTGCTGCGCGCCGGGATGCTGTGCGTCCGCGGCCGCGGGCGCAAAGGAGTAGAAGATGGCCGAGCACTACAACGTGTTGTTTCTCTGCACCGGAAACTCGGCGCGGTCGATCATGGCCGAGGCGATCCTGAACCACAAGGGCAAGGGGCGGTTCACCGCGTACAGCGCGGGCAGCCATCCCTCGGGACAGCCGCGGCCGGAAGCGCTGAAGCAGATTGAATCGGCGCGGATTTCCAGCGCCGGCTTGCGCAGCAAATCGTGGGATGAGTTTTCGGTCCCGGGAGCGCCGAAGCTTGATTTTGTGTTCACGGTTTGCGACAAAGCCGCGGCGGAGCAGTGTCCTTTCTGGCCGGGGCAGCCAATGACGGCGCACTGGGGAATTCCCGATCCCGCGGCGGTGCAGGGCACGCCGGAGGAGATTGCGCGGGCGTTTCGCGATGCGTTTGTGGTGCTGGACCGCAGGATCGGATTATTCTTGTCGCTTCCTATCGCTGCGCTGGACGACCTCGCCATCAAGCGCGAAATCGATGCGATCGGACGATCGTGAAGAGACAGCTCTCAGCCGTCCGCTGTCAGCCGTCAGTTGTCTTTAGTCCGTAGTAGCACGCTGCCTGGGAGATGTTCCGCATGAAGAAAAGCCGTTTGTCGTTTCTCGACCGCTACCTGACCGGGTGGATCTTCGCGGCCATGGCCGCGGGCGTGGCGCTGGGCTGGCTGGATCCCGGAGTGGTGCCGTTCCTGAACCGCTTCAGCGTGGGCACCACTTCGATTCCGATTGCCGCGGGCCTGATCCTGATGATGTATCCGCCGTTCACGCGGGTGCGCTTTGAGGAACTGCACGAAGTGTTCCGCAACAGGAAGGTGCTGGGACTCTCGCTGGTGCAGAACTGGGTGATTGGTCCGGTGCTGATGTTCGTGCTGGCGATCGTGTTTCTACGCGGGTACCCAGAGTACATGGCGGGGCTCATCCTGATCGGCCTGGCGCGGTGCATTGCCATGGTGATTGTGTGGAACGAGCTGGCCAAGGGCGACACGCAGTATGCGGCGGGACTGGTTGCGTTCAACTCGCTGTTCCAGGTCTTTTTCTACTCGGTTTATTCGTGGGTATTCATCACTGTGCTGCCCGGTTGGTTCGGGCTGCGCGGGGCGGTGGCCAGCGTATCCATGGGCGAGATCGCGCGCAGCGTGTTCGTTTACCTCGGGATTCCGTTCCTTGCCGGATTCCTTACGCGCGCGGTTCTGATCCGGGCGAAAGGGCTTGCATGGTACGACCGGAGTTTTGTTCCGCGGGTGAGCCCGCTGACGCTGATCGCGCTGCTGTTCACCATCGTGATCATGTTTTCGCTGAAGGGCGGCTATATTGTGCGCCTGCCGCTGGACGTGCTGCGAATCGCGGTGCCGCTCCTGATTTATTTTGTGCTGATGTTCCTGGTGTCGTTCTACATGGGGCGGAAGCTGGGCGCGGATTACTCGAAGACAGCCACGCTCTCGTTTACGGCGGCTTCAAACAATTTCGAGCTGGCGATTGCGGTAGCGGTGTCGGTGTTCGGAATCAACTCCGGGGCGGCGTTTGCGGCGGTAATCGGGCCGCTGGTGGAAGTGCCGGTGATGATCGGGCTGGTGAACGTGGCCTTGTATTTCCAGCGGCGGTATTTCGCGGGCGTGGCGGACACTGAGGTGATCGAGCGGGCGTGAGCCAAGCTCGTGGGTTCAACCCTTCCGCGAAGTGCAACCGCGGATCCTTCACTCCGCTGAAAAGCGCTCCGTTCAGGATGACAGGCTGAGGTAATACATGGAGAACGCGCCCTGTGCTACACCACGCGTCTGGGCCGCGGCACTGCGGGCGGAGCCGCATTCCGCGCTTCGGGAGCGGGTTCGGCTTCGGGCGGTTTGGACATGGCGGGATCGTAATAGAGCAGGCGGCCGCAGGAGTCGCAGGGAAGAAGCTGGCCGTCGCGGACCTGGTTCCACATCTGGGGGCGGATGCCCATGCGGCAGGCGGAGCACTGCTGGTTTTCGGCGCGGGACACGCCGGTTCCGCGATGCGCCGCGATGCGGTCGAATTTGGCAAGCCATTCTTCATCAATGGCGGCTCGAAGTTCCTGGCGCTGCGCGCAAAGCAAGTCCTGCTGTGCGGCCACTTCGCGCTGGCGAACGGCAACAAGCTCGCGCGTCTTTTGCAGGGCACCGTCCAACAGCTCCACCTTACGGCGCGCTTCGGCGAGCTCCGCTTCGTGGCCGTCCGTACGCTCCAGGCTTTCCAGTTCTTCGTTTTCAAGGCGTTCGATTTCGCCATCGGCGAAGGCGATTTCGTGCTCCATGGCCTGAGCCTGGGCGGGGGTGGTCACGGTGTCGAGCTGGGCGCGGTAGCGGCTCGCCTTCTGCCGCAGGGCGGCAATGTCGCGTTCGAGCCGCGCACGGAGGGTTTCCTCGCGGTCCAGCGCGGCGGAGGCGACGGCGGAGGCCTGCTGAGCGGCTGACAGTGCGGATTCGGCCTGGGTGATCTCGCCGGGCAGCGCACGAGCGGTTTGCGCAAGCCGGGCGCGTTCCAGTTCGAGGCACTGCAGCCTGGCCAAGTTTTCAATCAGCGCAATCACGGTTGAACTGAAGTCTAACAGTGAACGGTGGACAGTGAACAGGGCTGTCGGCCGTCGACCGTCAACTCTAAGGCCGCTGCGGCGATCTATGCTGACTGCTGAAGGCTGGGAGCAGGTGGCTCGGCTTGTCAGCGCATCAGAAGGATTTGAGGAACGGAATTGGAAGCACGGCGGCAAGGATTTTGGCGGCGGCACGGGTGGTTGATGTGGAGCCTGGCGGCGTCGGGAGTGGTGCTGGCAGCCGTAGGAGTCACTCTCGCGGTGCTGGCGCGGCACTTGGAGCCATTTCTGCGCGCGCAGATTGTGGCGGAGCTTGAGGCGCGATTTCATACCCGGGTGGAGTTGGACCAGTTTCATGTTTCCGTGCACGAAGGCCGGGAAGCGATGTGGGGGATCTGGGCGGAGGGCCGAGGCTTGCGCATCTGGCCGCCGCAGCGCACGGGAGGCGACCAGGCCGCCGAGACGGCGGCGAATTCCGTGCCGCTGATCCAACTGAACGAGTTTTCGTTTCATGTGCCGATCCGGTACCGGCAGACACAGGCGCTGCGGATTCCTGAGGTGAGGCTGACGGGGCTGAAGATTGTTGTGGCCCCCAAGCCGGAGCGGGACCAAAAGACCGGTATTGCGGCGGCGATGAGGCGGCGGTCGGCGAACCCGAGCGGGTTTCTCAAAAACGTGGTGGTGGAGCGCGTGGTTTGCCAGGGAGCGGAACTGGTGTTGGAGACGGCCAACCCGGCGAAACTCCCGCTGATTTTCGAGATTCAAGTGATTACGCTTACCCACCTGGCTGCGGGCCAGCCAATGAACTTTCAGGCGGTGCTGACCAATGCCCGGCCAAAGGGGCTGATACGGACGCAAGGCGCCTTTGGACCGTGGGTGGTGGACGATCCCGGTGCCAGCGCGGTCAACGGGAAGTACCAGTTCGAAAATGCGAATCTCGGCGACTTCAAAGGCATTGCCGGAACTCTGTCGTCCATCGGCGCCTACGACGGTACGCTGAGAAACATGGCGGTAACAGGCTCGGCGGACGTGCCCAATTTCAGCCTGACGAAGTACGGAACGCCAATGGAGCTGGACACCGACTTCAAGGCACGGGTGGACGGGACAGACGGGGATACGTACCTGGACGAGGTAGACGCGAAGCTGGGCCAATCGAAGTTCCGGCTGGCGGGCAAGGTTGTGCGGGAGCGGATGGACGCGAATGGCAAGGAAATCCCCGCGGGCACGCCGGCAGGACCGGAGCCGACGGGAGCAGCGCCAACCAGGATTGGGCATTTGATCGAGATGAAAATAGATGTGGGTTCGGCGAGGATTGAAGATTTCCTGAAGCTCACCAGCAAGAGCGGGACGCCGCCGATGACTGGCGGCGTGACAGCGCGCGCGCTGCTGGAGATCCCGCCCGGGAAGCAGCCCGTGCCCAGCCGGATGAAGCTCGATGGCAGGTTCACGCTGGACAATACGCGGTTCACCAGCGAGAACGTTCAGAAAAGGATTGAAGAACTGAGCCTGCGCGGACAAGGCAGACCGCGCGCGGTCAAGAACGCCGCTCCGCAAGTTATTACGTCAACTATGCAGGGGAGCTTTCAGATGGCCAACGGGGTGATCGCGCTGCCGGATCTGAAGTACACGGTGCCGGGAGCGCAGATCAGCATGAGAGGAACATACTCGCTGGATGGGGCGCTGCACTTTGACGGCACGGCACGGATGCAGGCCACAGTCTCGCAAATGGTAGGCGGATGGAAAGGATTCCTGCTCAAGCCGGCCGACCGGTTCTTCCGGAAGAACGGAGCGGGCACCCAGGTGCCCATTAGAGTGCGAGGGACGCGCGACCATCCGGAGTTTGGCGTGGCGCTGGGAAGAGGCGGCACCCACCCCGAGACGCCGGGAAGCAAGTAGCAGGATTGCGGCTCGTGGCCCGTGGTTCTTGGCGCAAGCGGCCCGGAATGTGATAGTTTTCTCACCTGAGCACCGTTGCCGAATCCACGAGCAACGGAAACATGCCGGATGTCCCGGTCGGCGAACCTTGCCGCCGAGGAGCGTCGGCGAGGAGACCGCAATGCACTGGACCAAAAGCATGGCGGCCGCGGTTCTGTGTCTCCTTGTGGGGATGGGATCGCTGGCCGTGAAAGGACAAGCCGCGCCCGCTACGGCAAGTCAGGCAAACTCCACCAACAATGCCGTGAAGAATCCCGCCACGGGCAAGCTGGCCGACTGGTGGAAGAACGGCGTCTTCTACGAGATTTATCCGCGCAGCTTTCAGGACTCCAATGGCGACGGGATTGGCGACCTGAACGGAATCACCCAGCGCCTGGATTACCTGAAGCGCATCGGCGTGGATGCAATCTGGCTTACGCCCATCTATCCCTCGCCGCAGGTGGATTTCGGGTACGACATCTCTGACTACGAGGCCATCGATCCGCAATACGGAACCATGGCGGATTTCGACCGCCTGGTGGCCGAGGCGCGCAAGCACAACATCCGCGTGATCATGGATATGGTCATGAACCACTCCAGCGACAAGCACAAGTGGTTCCTGGAGTCGCGGTCGTCGAGGAACAATCCCTACCGCGACTGGTACGTGTGGAAGGACGGAAAGGGCGAGACGGCGACCAGCCCCGGCGAGCCGCCCAACAACTGGGTGTCGGATTTCGGGGGCTCGGCGTGGACGTGGGACCCGAAGACGCGGCAGTACTACTACCACAAGTTCTACGCGGAGCAGCCTGACCTGAACTGGACCAACCCCAAGGTGCACGAGGCATTCCAGCAGATCATCCGCTTCTGGCTGAAGAAGGGCGTAGCGGGATTCCGCTTTGACGCCATCACCACTCTGTACGAGGATCCGCAGTGGCGTGACGAGCTGCCGGTCCTGGACAAGAACGGGCAGCCGGCGAGGGGCCGGAACGGGGAGATCGAGCTGCAGGATACGATGACCAACAACCTGCCCCAGGCACACGACGTGATGCAGGAGATGCGCCGGACGACCGACCAGTTCGGTACCGACGTGTTTCCGGGGACGCGAGTGCTGATCGGGGAGACGTACCTGCCGACCATTCAGGATCTGGAAACGGAATACGGGCCGCCGGGCAAGCCGGAGTTCCAGTTGCCCATGGACACGCAGATTCTGGAAATCAACAAGATGAATGTGGCGGAGTTTCGCGCGCGGCTGGACGACGCGGAGTTGCATCTGAACGGGCACGTTCCCCTGCTGGTGTTTGATAACCACGACAATCCGCGCCTGGACGTGCGTTATGGCGACGGCGTGCACAACACCGAAATCGAGCGGGTGATCGCGACGGTGCTGTTTGCAAGCCGCGACGCGGCGCTCTTTTACTATGGCGACGCCATCGGAATGAAGACCACGCCGCCGGCGACCAAGGCGGAAGTGCAGGATCCGGTGGGGAAGAGGGACTGGCCGTTCTACAAGGGGCGCGACGGCGAGCGCACGCCGATGCAGTGGAACGACACCGCCAACGCAGGCTTTACCACCAGCGACCATCCCTGGCTGCCGGTGCCGCCCACATACAAAACGGTGAACGTTGCCGCAGAGGAGAAAGAGCCGGACTCGATGCTTAACTGGTACAAGTCGATCATCGAGCTGAAAAGAACCAATGATGCGTTTGCGCACGGCAACAACGTGATGCTGGATACCGCGAACGACAAGGTGCTGAGCTGGATGCGGCAGGCGGACGGCAAGCAAGTGGTAGTGAGCTGCAACTTCACCGCCGACCCGCAAACGGTGAACCTGACCGGCAGCGCGACACTGAAGGGCACGCACGCCAAGACGCTGCTGAAGTCGCCGGGAGGCACGGATCCGGCGAGTCTGGATGCAGTCGAACTGCAGCCGTTCGGGGTTTACATCGGCGAGGTGCGGTAGACAGTGGTCAGTGGTCAGTGAAGAAGTGAAAGAGTGAAAAGGTGAAAGAGTGAAGAGGTGAAAAAGGCCAAGCCTTCACTTTTTCACCGTTTCACTCCTTCACTCTCACTTCTTACGCCGCGCGCCTCAGAACGCCGCTGGCTTCGCAGCGGTCGCAGTTGCCGCACGGACCCTTGTAGTCGTCGCCGAAGTAGTGGAACAAATATTGGCGGCGGCAGGAACGCCACTCGGCGTACTGCTGCATCTTCATGAGGCGCAGCTGGCGCACCTCCTTTTGTTGCTGCTGGCGATGCGAGGTCTCATCGACAATCTCGGCGAGCGGGCGTTTGCTGGCTACTTCCACCTCGCCGGTTTCCAGCAGATGAGCGGCGCTGCTGTCTACCAGCTTCTGCAACAGGCCGGCAAGCTTGCGTGGCGGAATGCCGGAAGCTTGGGAGAGATCGCGTCGGGAGACCGGATGGCGACGCCGGCGCAGCGCGTTATAAACGGCCTCGAGAGCATCGCTGTCGACGTGGGATGGGCCGGTCTTGAACTGCTGCGCGGAGATGTCCTGCGGGCGATAGAAGAGGACGGCTTCTGCGGGCTGACCGTCGCGGCCGGCGCGGCCGATCTCCTGCGAGTAAGCGTCGAGCGAGTCGGCAACGTCGGCGTGGTAAACAAAGCGGATGTCGGGCTTGTCGACGCCCATGCCGAAGGCGTTGGTGGCCACGATCACGGGAAACTGTCCGCTCATGAAACGGCTCTGAATCTCCTCCCGCTCCCTCGGCCGCATTCCGCCGTGGTAGAAATCGGCGGGCACGCCGGCGCGATTGAGATCCGCAGCGATGGTCTCGGCATTCTTATGCGTGGCAACGTAGACGATGCCGGGTTTGTCAGCAAATTCGACACGGCGGACGATCGATTGCTCTTTTTCGCTCTGCGACGAGAAGGTGTCGACGCGGAGCGAAATGTTGAACCCGAGAAGTTTTCGGGCTGCGGCGGCGATATCTGTGTTGATGGAATAAACGGGTGACATAAATATGCGGAATTGGCGCGAGAACTGGTGCGCTTGACGGACTGGTTGCTTCGACGCAGAAACACTGCCGGGTGATGCTTCGCGTTCCGAAAAGCAAAATAGGGGCTTCTGAAGCAGCTCAAGCCGCTCACTGAGGGCATGCGCGAGCGCCTGGCCGGCCAGAATGGCCCGCGCTGCTCCGTTTCGATCGCCTGCGCAAACTGCCCGGTCTCAGCGTAAGCGGCAGCGAGAGTGCCCAGGACTGGTTGCTCCCCAGAGGCCCGCCGTGGTTCACTAAGGCCGAAAGCAGGCTTCGATGTCCTTCATCCTTGCGTTGGACCAGGGCACAACCAGTTCGCGCGCCATCCTCTTCGACAAGTCCGGCTCCATCGCCGCGGTGGCGCAGAAAGAGTTTGCGCAGTTCTATCCGCAGGCGGCCTGGGTGGAGCACGATCCAATGGAAATCCTCACCAGCCAGATGGCCTGCGCCGTGGAAGCGCTGGGCAAAGCCGGCGCGCGCCCGCGGGATGTTGCGGGAATCGGCATCACCAACCAGCGCGAAACCACGATTGTGTGGGAGCGGGCGACGGGCAAGCCTGTTTATCCCGCCATTGTTTGGCAGGACCGGCGCACCGCCGCGCTGTGCGCCGAGCTGGAGCGCGACGGCGCCGGAGAAACTGTCTCCGCTAAAACCGGCCTGGTGATCGATCCGTATTTTTCCGCGACCAAGGTGAAGTGGATCCTCGACAACGTGGCCGGCGCGAGGGCCAAGGCCGATCGTGGCGAGCTCGCGTTTGGCACCGTGGATAGCTGGCTGATCTGGCACTTGACCAGCGGCCATCGCCACGTAACGGACGTGACCAACGCCTCGCGAACCATGCTTTACAACGTGGTGGAGGGCCGCTGGGACACCGAGCTGCTGGAGCTTTTCGGCATCCAGGAGAGCATGCTGCCGGAGGTGGTGTGGTCCAGCCAGCGCGTGGGGGAAGTTACCACTTCGCTGGGCCTCGGCGGCGCTACAATCGCCGGTATTGCCGGCGACCAGCAGGCCGCATTGTTCGGACAAGTCTGCTGGCGCCCGGGCGAAGCCAAGAACACATACGGAACCGGTTGTTTTCTGCTGGAAAACGTGGGCGCCGAGTTCATTCGCTCGCGGCACAAGCTGATTACCACGGTGGCGGCGAGCGCGGAGAAGCGCCTCGAGTACGCGCTGGAGGGCTCCATCTTTATTGGCGGAGCGGTGGTGCAATGGCTTCGCGACAATCTGCGGCTGATCGGGTCGTCGGCCGAAGTGGAGTCTCTGGCGATGCAGGAAAAAGACGCGGGCGGCGTGGTGTTTGTACCGGCGTTCGTCGGCCTCGGCGCGCCGCATTGGGATCCGCACGCGGGCGGTTTGCTGATCGGGCTCCGGCGCGACACGCGCCCCGGGCACATCGCCCGCGCCGCGCTCGAAAGCATCGCTTTCCAGGTGGCGGATGTGCTGGAAGCGGTCCAGGCTGACACCGCCAAACCTCTGGCTGCGCTGCGCGTGGATGGCGGCGCGGCGGTAAACGACCTGCTGATGCAATTTCAGGCGGACCTGCTGGGCGTGCCCGTGGTGCGTCCGCGCGTGACCGAGACAACGGCACTGGGCGCGGCGTACCTGGCTGGCCTGGCCGTGGGGTTCTGGAGCGGCCCGGAAGAATTGCGCGCGGGGCGCGCCGGCGATTCGCGGTTTGAACCCAGAATGGCGGCGGGCGAGCGGGCAGCGAGACGTGCAAAATGGAAGCAGGCGGTGGACAGATCGAAGGGGTGGACGGGGACTGAGGGACTAGGGACTAGGGACTGAGGAACATCGCCCATCCGATCACGGCGTCGCTTTTCACTGTTCACTGTTCACTGAAACGGAGGTTGAGATGGCAGCGATTTGCACGCACGAAGCAGATCACGTTAAGAATGTGAAGCCGCACACCAAAGGGTGCGAGGAGTGCCTGAAGATGGGAGACACATGGGTGCACCTGCGCATGTGCCTGGAGTGCGGGCACGTGGGCTGTTGCGACTCCTCGAAGAACCGGCATGCGCGCGCCCATTACCACGGGACCCATCATCCCATCATCCAGTCGGCGGAGCGCGGCGAGGACTGGCGCTGGTGCTACATCGACGAACTGTATTTGTAGCCGCGAATCAGGCCGGCGTCCCGGCTCTGAGGTCTCCTGTGACGCGCGCCACAGCCACCGCGATGCAACCCGTCGATACTTAACCTCGAAAGGAGCTTCCCATCGAAGCTCCTTTCCGGGTCTTGGGGCAAAGAAATACCCCTCCCCCCTGTTTTGCTAGCAATGCTAGCGCGGTTTTAGGGTCTCGGAGGAGAAAGAAATACCCCCCTCCCCCCTGTTTTGCATGCAATGCATGCACTTGGAAGTTCGAGGCGTTTAAGCCAGTTCGACGTCGATTTTCTTCGCTTTTGCGTCGAGCGCGACAATTTTGAAGTTGCGGATCTGGCCCGCGGCAAGCGGCTCGGGCTTGGCGTCGGCAGCCGGAGAAGCGCCTTTCCAGCGCGCCTGCAGCAACGACGACAGCGAGGACAAGTCAGCCTTATCTGCTGATTTCGCTTGAGTTGTGGGCTCCTTCGCTGACGTCGCAGAAGCCGCGCGGCAGGCGGCTCGAATCCCTTCACCCAGCTCAATGATGGCGGGAGAAACTTCAACCACGCGACCGGAGACCTTGTCGCAAACTTTGTGCTCGGCGATGTACTCGTCGATGCTCGTCGGGACGAGCTGCTTCATAGAGAGGCGGATCTGGCGCTTGCCGGGATCGATGGCAAGCACCTGCGCTTGAACCACCTTTCCCTCGCGCAAGACTTCGGAGGGGTGATTCAGCCGGCGGTCAGCGACAATCTCACTGATGTGGACCATGCCCTCAACGCCTTCGGCGATCTGCACGAAGGCGCCGAAGGGCATGAGCTTGGTGACTGGGCCGGAAACTTGTGAACCGACGGGAAACTTCGCGGCCACTTCGGTCCACGGGTCGGTGAGGGTCTGCTTCAGGCCGAGCGAGATGCGTCGCTGCTCCGGATGAATGTTGAGGATGACGGCGTCGACCCGCTCACCGGGCTTGAGGATATCCGATGCGATGCGGACCTTCTTGCCCCAGGACATCTCGGAGACATGGATGAGGCCCTCAACTCCTGGCTCAATCTCAACGAAGGCGCCGAAGTCGGTAACGCGCGTGACCACGCCGCTGACGCGCTGGCCGGCGGCGAAGCGCGAAGGGACTGTCAGCCAGGGTTCGGCCTGAAGCTGCTTGAGGCCAACCGAAATCTTCTTCGTCTCGGGATCGATTTTGAGAATCTTCACCTCGACGGGCTGGCCCACGCTGAGGATGTCTTCGGGCCTGGCGACCCGGGCCCAGGCCATGTCGGAGACGTGCAGCAGGCCGTCGATGCCGCCGAGATCGACAAAGGCGCCGTAGCTGGTGAGGCTGCGAACGGTGCCGGGGACGGTGTCGCCTTCGCGCAGCCCGGCATGGCGGGCTTCGGCAGCGGCCATCGCCTGCTCCTCAAGCACAGCGCGGCGATCCACCACGACGTTCTCGTCGGCAACGTCCAGCTTGGTGATGCGGACGGTGATCTGCTGATCGACCAGGGCCTCAAGCTCGGCGGCATCGCGCGTGCCGGAGCGGCTGGCGGGCATGAAAGCGCGAACGCCCACATCGACGCTGAGACCGCCTTTGACCACTTCGGTGACGGTGCCCGCGATGGGCATCTTCTGCGCGAACGCCGATTCCAGCGCGGACCAGTCCCTGGGAACGGCGATCTTGAAACGCGAGAGCTGGTAGTAGCCATCTTCCGTCCGGCCGGTAATGGAGACAGGGAAGTTGTCGCCGAGGCTGACGGAATCGGCGTTGTCAGGGAACGCGGAGCGCGGCAGGGCCCCTTCGATCTTGTAGCCGACGTCGAGAAGAACATTCTCCGGCGTTAGCGAAACCACGGTGCCCTGCAGCGTCGGTCCGGCTGCGGTGCGGTGCTTGTGCGATTTCTCGAACTCCGCAAGAAGATTGCCGAAATCCTCCTGCGGTTCGGGAGCAGGCTCGACGGCAGGCTCGGGGCTTGCGGCCGATTCAGCAGGCGGCGCGTCGCTCAGCACCGATTCAGAGGGAATCACGGAACTTTCGACGACCGCATAGGATGGCGCAACAGAAAAGGCTTCGCCCGTGGTGGGCTCCAGGGTATCGGTTTCCGTGGGCTCAGCCGGGGCGGTTTCGTGGACGAGCTGGTCTTCCGGAGAGGTTTGGTCGGTCATGGCGGCTACAGGGTTATTGTTTCATGGCGCGGCGAGCCCTCCCATTCGCGGCGAAGCTGCAAATGGATGGGGCACAGTTTCCAAGGGACTGTTTAAGGGAACTCCGTAACTCGCGGCGGGCGGCCGTGCGGGACGGCCGCGTCGCCCTTGTCGTTGATGACGTGGGTAATTTCGCCGAGGTTATCGAGGGCAATGGTCATCATGTGGTGGAAGCGGACGCCCGGCTTTACGGGAACCTCGATGGCGCGGGTTAGGGTGACGTTGGGATGACGGAAGACCGAGTAGACGCCGAGGCCCCAGGCTTCATGCGTGTTGACGCTGTCGGCCACCTTGTAGGAGGCCCAGCCGTTGACGCCGGTCGCGGAAGTAAACGCCGCTTGCGTGGGCGGATCGTAGGGGATCTCCGATTGATAGAAGTAGGTGCGGCCTGCGTTGCCGTTCCACAGCACCTGGAATTGCTGGTGGTGCTCGACGAAGAGGCCATACGCGGTGACGCGATCGCCGTTGACGACAAGGCCGTTGTTGGAAAGATTCTGGTCCCAGCCCACGCCTTTGCCGTGGTCGGCGCGCCAGATCCAGGTGTGGTCAATGATGGTGTCGTTGGAGTTGACGCGGAGGTTCACGTCAGCGCGGCCCACGCCGGCGCCGCCCACGCGGAAGAAAACATCGTGCAGTGAAATAGGATTGCGCGCGTGATTCGCGCGGCTGCCTTCCGGGCCAATTTCGACCAGGACGGGCGACTTGGTTTCGCCGGCATCGATGAGCAGACCAGCGAGGATGATGCCATCGGCGTCGGCGGTGGTGATGGCGGCGGTGCCGCTGACCGGCTTGAGCGTGGCGAAGCCGACGCCGAGAAGGACAGTATTGGGGCGGGTAACGCGGATCGGCTCGCTTAGTTCATAATTGCCGGGAGTAAAGAGCAGATTCTGGCCACGAGCCAGTTGCGCATTGATTGCCGCCGCGCTGTCGGATGGTTTTGCAATGTAAAAGCGGCTGAGCGGAATATCGTGGCCGGCAGTGCTGCCGCCGTGCCAGGTGATGCCGGTGGAGTTGGCGCGGAGCTCAGGAATGCGCACGAGCCAGCGGCCGCGCTGGTCGACGTAAAGGAATGGCTTCTCCCGGACGATGGGCGTGGCGGCCACTTTGGTATATGGCGGCGAGGGCCACTCGCCTTGCGGCTCGCCCTTCACGCCGACAAAGACCATGTTCCAATTGGCGCCGGTCCAGCTCTTCCATTCCGCGTTGCGCGAGAGCCACTGCTGCTGCGAGCCGGAATCGACGTTGCCATCAATCACCGAATCGGATATCCAACCGCCGGAGGCCCAGCCACGGTGTTGGTGGAGGACGAGATCTCCCGCGATGTGCATGCGGCGGAGAAAGACGGCCTGCGAGACGGCCCACTGCATGGTTCCCGGCGCGACGGTGATTCCTTGCGCGGAGGTCGCCCCGCCGGTGGGCGTCACGGAGAAGCCCTCGACACCGCGCCAGAAAGTGCAGGTGGCGTTGTTGCGCGGCAGGCTGGCATCGGCGTGAACGTTGCCGGTGATGTGGACGGCGTCCGGCGTGGCGCCCAGGCCGACAATCTGGGTGTAGAAACCAATGGGAATGTCGAGTTTGTAGTCGCCGGGAAGGAACAGGATGGCGTTGCGCTCGGCGCCGAACTCGCTGTGCTGCTGAATGGCGTAGATCGCGTCGATCTGGCGCTGCATGTCCGCCGCGGGCATTGACGGCGAAAAGATGAGGACATTGGGGCCGAAATCGGGAGTCTTAGTTGAGTGTTTTTGCGCCGCCAAACAAGAGCAGGCGCCGAGGAGCAACAAGAGAATTGCCGGACAAATTTTGCGGGAGAATCGGAGGGCCATCATTAGCCTTTCGCAACGCGGGAAGATGCTGGGCTTGAATCAGCGGTATGTTAGCCCCTTCGGGCATTGCTGAACAATGACCGCAGGCGAATGAAAACAAGATGAGTCGATTTACACGATGGGTGATGAAGAGCGAGAATAAGCTCCGCTAGGAAAGGCTGGATATGACGAGCTCCGATACTGGAATGAGCGGGACTTCGCGGAGAAGCTTCTTGAAGACCACTGGCGCAGTCGCCGCGACGGCGTGCCTGCGGAGAGATGCACATGCAGCTGGGCTGAATATGCCCCTTGGGACACAACTCTATTCCGTTCGCGATTTATTGCCCAAGGATTTCGATGGCACGCTGCGGCAGGTGCACGCCGCGGGCTACCAGGTGGTGGAGGCGGCGGGATACTTCAACAAAACCGCAGCGGAGTGGAAGAGCTCAATGGATGCCGCAGGGCTGCGCTGTATCAGCACCCATCATGTGCTGACGGATTTGACGACGAAGCTGAGTGAACTGACGGACTTTGGCCATGCCATCGGACTCGAGTACATGATCTGCTCATGGATGGGCATGCATCGCGATCCGGCGAAAAAGGGGGAACCGACACTCGACGATTGGCGCTGGGCAGCGGACCAGCTCAATGAGATCGGGCAGAAGGTGAAGGCCGCCGGAATGCAGTTCGGCTATCACAATCACTGGGTTGAGTTCGGAACGGAAAGCGGCATTGTCTTTTACGACGAGCTCCTGAAGCGCACCGATCCCAAGTACGTCGTCTTTGAAATGGACTGCGGATGGGTGGTTGCGGGCGGCCACAGTCCGGTGGAGTATTTGAGCCGCTCGCCGGAGCGCTTTCCGCTGTTTCACATCAAGGACCTGGTAAAGCAGCCCGATGGAAAGTGGAGGGCGGTAATCCTGGGAAAAGGGTCCATCGATTACCGGCCAATCTTCAAAGCGGCCACCGCAATGAAGCAGTACTTTATTGAACAGGAGGATTACACGTTCAATCCGATTGAGGACCTGCGGCAGGACGCGGAATACATGAATCGGTTTAGCGTATAGCGGCGCGGCCTGAAGGGGGAATTCCGGTAGGCTTGGAGCATGAGCGTATTTGACGAGAAGCGGGCGGAGCTTGAGAAGCACGAGTTCATGATGGGGCGGGAGCGCGGCCGGCTGGCGGTGGCGCTGGACCTGCTGACCGATTCGCTCATCATGGTGGGGCAGCATGGGGTGTATTGCGCATCGAGCCGGAACCCGCAGAAGCCGGCGCTGGATTTGCAGGCGGTGTTGAGCGGGATGGAAGGAGCGAAGGCGCTGATCCAGTCGGTGATGGAGGAACTTCGCGCGCAGCGGGAGGGCAATGACGGAACTGCTGCGCGGCAGTGAGGCAAGCGCGGAACACCCGGAAATACGGTATTCTGGTAGCAGTGTGCGCCCGTAGCTCAGCTGGATAGAGCGAATGCCTCCGGAGCATTAGGTCGGGAGTTCGAATCTCTCCGGGCGCACCAGACCTTCAATTCTGCATACCCCGCTCTCTCTTCAAGTTGCCGCTGTCCGGCGGGATTCCTCAAAAATGTCTACGAATTCACGATAGTGCTGGGCGATTTGCGCCACCGCTGTTTGGCGGGGTGATTTGCCTTCATGCCAGGCGGAGAGCGGCGCCCAGAAGTCGGTGCGGCCGACCGCGAAACCAATGAAGCCGGGGACGGATGCGGCAGTGGTGAGCCATTCGCGGACTTTCTGTTCGTTCTCGCCGCGGCCCAGGATGATGCAGCCGACATGATCGCGGCCATTCCGGCGCGCGGCGGCAACCATCTTCTCGCAATCCTCGCGGCGATCCAGGCCTTCGATCTTCCAAACATCGGGCTCGACACCGCCATCCTGAAGCTCTTCGATGACCTGGACCATCAGGCCCGGCCGGATTTCGTCATCGTAGGCTGCCTTGTCGCCGTGAACACGATCGAGCTGCGCTTTCTCTGCCGGCACCAGCAGTTCAAACATGAAGAGGCTGCGCCTGGCGCTGCTCAGGTAGTCGGAAAGGCGGCGCAGGCGTTCTGTCTGGCGGCGATTGAGCGCGGCGTCGCCCTCGGGGTTGTAGCGCACCAGGACCTTGGAAAAAGTTGGGTGGAATGCTTCGATGTGCGTGGCAAAGTCCTCACCATACTCGAAGTCGAATTCCTCCTGCCCGCTTTTTTCCGCAGGACATGCGGTGTGGAAACCGCGCTGGCTGGCGTCGCGCAGGATTTCCGCGCCGAACTGCTCATCGACCAGCAAACCGGCGTTGTCTTTGGCCACGCCTTGCTCGATGGCGGCTTTGAAACCGTCGTAAATAACCTGCTTGGCGGCGGCAATCTGCGCGGTCTGGTCCGCATTCAGCTGGCCGTGCCAGCCAAACATGCCGGTCTCAAACGAACCGCGATGGTCGAAGGGAAGAACGTAAAGGGGATGGTCGAATCCACGCGGGGACATGGCTACTCCTTTGTTTCGACAGTGCGGGATTGGCGATAGCGGTGAATGAGGTTATTGGTCGAGCTGTCGTGCTTCAACTCCGGTTGGGCCTTGCTCTCAAGCTCGGGAACAATGCGCTGCGCCAGCGCTTTACCCAGCTCGACGCCCCACTGGTCGAAGGAGTTGATTTGCCAGATCACGCCCTGGGTGAAAACGCTGTGCTCGTAGAGCGCGACCAGTTTGCCCAGCACTTCCGGCGTGAGGCGCTCGGCGAGGAGCACGTTGGAGGGGCGGTTGCCTTCAAACACGCGATGCGGCACGAGCCAGTCGGGCGTACCTTCCGCGCGAACCTGATCGGCGGTTTTGCCGAAGGCGAGGGCTTCAGCCTGGGCAAAAACGTTGGCCATTAGCAGGTCGTGATGCGGACCGAGCGGGTTGAGCGCACGGCTGAATCCTATGAAGTCGCACGGGATGAGGCGCGTGCCCTGGTGGATCAGCTGATAGAAAGAGTGCTGGCCGTTGGTGCCGGGTTCACCCCAGTAGATGGGGCCGGTGGAGTAGTTGACGCGCGTGCCGGCGAGCGTAACGGATTTGCCGTTGCTCTCCATGGTGAGCTGCTGGAGGTAGGCGGGAAAGCGCTTGAGGTACTGCTCGTAGGGCAGCACGGCAATAGTTTCCGCGCCAAAGAAGTTTGTATACCAGACGGTGAGCAGCGCCAGCAGCACGGGCAGGTTGCGCTCATAAGGAGTGGTGCGGAAATGCTTGTCCATCTGGTGAAAGCCGCGGAGCATGGCCTGGAAATGCTCCGGCCCGATGGCGATCATGGTAGACAAACCGATGGCCGAGTCCATGGAGTAACGCCCGCCGACCCAGTCCCAGAAGCCGAACATGTTGGCGGTGTCGATGCCGAACTTGGCCACAGCATCGGCGTTGGTGGAGACGGCGACGAAGTGCTTGGCGATGGCGGCCTCGTCTTTAAGGCCGAGCAGCAGCCATTCGCGCGCGGTGTGCGCGTTGGTCATGGTTTCCAGCGTGGTGAAGGTCTTTGAGGAAACAATGAACAGCGTTTCGGCGGGGTCCAGTCCGAGAACAGCTTCGGCAAAGTCGGTGGAATCCACGTTGGAGACGAAGCCGAAATACATATTGCGATCGGAGTAGTAGCGCAACGCCTCGTAGGCCATTACCGGGCCCAGGTCGGAGCCGCCAATGCCGATGTTGATGACGTTGCGGATGGGCTGGCCGGTGTAGCCCTTCCATTCTCCGCTGCGGATGCGGTCCGCGAAGGCCGCCATGCGGTCGAGGACCTTGTGCACCCCGGGCACCACGTCTTCTCCATCCACGCGGATCACCTCGCCCTTGGGCGCGCGCAGGGCAACGTGAAGCACGGCGCGATTCTCCGTGATGTTGATTTTTTCGCCGGAGAACATCGCCTCGGTTCGCTGGCGCAGGCCTGACTCTTCCGCAAGCTGGATCAGCAGTCGAAGAGTCTCAACCGTGATGCGGTTCTTTGAGTAGTCGAGAAAGAGACCGGCGCCCTCGGCAGTCATGCGCTCGCCGCGCTCGGGATCGTTGGCGAAGAGCTCGCGAAGATGGGTTTGGCCAATGCTCTTTGCGTGAGCTCCCAAATCCGTCCATGCCTTAAGGGCGGTCAGAGGTGCATTTCCTGCAGCTGCGGAGGCCATTGTTTTTCCTTTCGATGCTTCCTCAAGCGGGTTGCGATAATCCGAGGATTCGATGCGAATTGAAGCGATGACGCTTTCAGCCGGCGCCCTCCGGGCCGCCATGTGCGATTTCAGCCGGAGCGTGCGCGCCAACATTATATTGAGCCGCCAGTTGCAGGAAGGTTGCAACTTGTTCTTCGGCCCAGCCAGGATCCTTGCCGAGTTCCTTGGCAAGCAGGGCAGCGGTGGGCGGCGCCATGCGCTCGGCGGCGGCGGCGTTGAGCAGAAGCGCCCGCGTGCGCCGCGCGAGCGCATCATCGAGCGTCCGCGCCATCTCTTCGCGCGCCGCCCAAATTATCTGGGCGCCAATGATAGACAATTCGGGATCGAGCGGCTCGGCCAGGCGCGGATCGGCCGCAGCCAGCGCGCGAACGGCCTCCGCATCGGCGCCGTAAACCAGAAGCGGATCGCAATCCTCCGCGCGATACGGGCAGTCGGGGTCCTCGGCCACTTTTTCCGGCGCAACGTAACCATGAATTCGTAGAGTGCGGGTGAGGCAAGGCGCATCGGCCAGCCGGCCCAAAATGATGGCGTGATTCACTGCGTCCTCGGCCATGTGGCGATAGGTGGTCCACTTGCCCCCAACGATAGTGAGCAACCCCGAAGAATCGATATGAATCGTGTGATCGCGAGAGAGTGCTGAAGTCCTGGTGGCGTCGGAGCCGGCGGCCTTCACCAGCGGGCGGATACCTGCAAAAGCGCTGAGGATGTCGCTGCGCCGCGGAGGACGGCTGAGATACTGCGCCGCTGTTTCCAAAATGAAGTCGATTTCGTGTTCGAACGGGGCGGGCTCGTATGCGGGCGCGTCGATCGGCGTATCGGTGGTGCCGACCAGCGTGCGCCCGTGCCAGGGAATCGCAAACAGCACGCGGCCGTCGGAGGTGTGCGGCACCATGATGGCGGTGTTGCCGCGCAGGAACGACTTATCAAAGACAAGATGAATGCCCTGGCTTGGCGCAAGCATGGGCTGCGCGTCCCCTTCCGCCAGGCAGCGAACTTCATCGGCAAAAATGCCTGCGGCGTTGATGACGACACGCGCCTTTGCATGGAACTGCTCGCCCGTTTCGCGATCGACCGCAGTTACGCCATTGATGAATCCGTCGGAGTCGCGGGCGAAGGCAACCGCGGGAGCGTAGTTCAGGATGGTTGCGCCGTGCTCGGCCGCGGTGGCGAGGAGCGCAATCAGGAGGCGCGCATCGTCGAACTGGCCATCGTGGTAGATGACTCCCCCGCGCAGCCCGTCCTGGCGGATGTTAGGCAGGTGCGCGAGCGTTTCCTCGAGAGTAAGAATGCCCGAGCGCCCGAAACCGTATTTGCCCGCGAGAAGGTCATAGATCTTGAGTCCGATCCCGTAGAACGGAGTCTCCCACCAGGAATAATTCGGCACCACGAACGGGAGATCGTGCACCAGGTGGGGCGCATTTTCAAGCAGGATGCCGCGCTCTTTGAGCGCTTCCATCACCAGCGATACGTTGCCCTGCTCCAGATAACGCACCCCGCCATGAACCAGCTTGGTGCTGCGGCTGGAGGTGCCTTTGCCGAAATCCTCGCGCTCCAGCAGCAGCACGGAAAAGCCGCGGCTGGCCGCATCCACGGCCACGCCCGCACCGGTTGCTCCGCCGCCGATGACGACCATGTCCCACGGCTCCGTTCTTCGGCGCAGTTGCGCCAGCATGGCAGTGCGATCCATGACGCGCTCCTCCCGCAGATCAGATTAACGCTACCGGCGGGCTGGGCGCGCATCGCAGGCATTTAGACTGGATGCTGGCCGCGCGCAATCGAACGCCGCGGCAGGAAGATCCTGCATGCACTTTCACTTTCCATTTACGACAGCGTCGATCCTGTGGACACTCACGTTCGCAGCCCACCTGGTGCTGTTGGTGGTCCTGATCGGCCGCGACCGCATCGCGCGGTTTCCATGGTTCAGCGCCAGCATTGGACTGATCGCGCTTCGCCTGCTGGTGGTTCGTCTCCTCATGGGCCGGCTGCCGCAGGTCACGCTGGCTGGCATCGTCGTCGTCATGCTGGATGCAACGGCGTTTGTGACTCTGATGGTGGTTGTGGAAATGGCGCGCCGCGCGTTCGGAAGAGCGCGACGGGCCTCGTGGCTCGCCGGCGCAATGTCTCTGATCGCGGTGGGCGCGGTGGTGCTTATTTATTGGGGATCGTGGCCGCCGGTGAAGACGCTGGGGTCGTATTCCACGCTGCAACTGCTGGAATTCCTGGCGCAGAAACTGGGGCTTCTTTCAGATGTGGAGACGGTCGGAATCGGGCTGCTCATTGTGGCTCTGGGTTACCGCTGCGGGGCGGGATGGCGAAGCCACGTACAGCGCATCGTGATCGGACTCTCAACGGCTTCGTTAGCGCAGATTGCAGTGGAAGCAATCTGGCAGGCCGTCGCGCGTTCGGCCGTTGTGCATGAAATGGCAGAGTACAACCGCGTGATTCATTTGCGCGACAACATATTCAATGCCAACAATGCCATCTACATTGCAGTGCTGATCTGGTGGATCGTGGTGCTGTGGAAGGAAGAGCCGGGTTCCGCCGCGATAACAGTCGCCGGCAGCGCGCAGACGTCGGAGGGCGAGGATGCTGCCCCTGAGAATGATGCGCCGCCGGAACTCACGGCTGGCGATGAGCCAAGCGAGTATCCCAGTTGAAAACTACGGCCCATAATTGAAATGCCCGCTGCGATGCGGCGGGCATTTCTCTGCGCAGATACCAGCATCATTTCCTTGCCGTAAGCAGCGGGTGTTGAACGGCCGGGCTGGGCGGATTCACCTGCGCGTTCACGTAGTTCGTCAAATCCTCAATGTCCTGCGCGGTGCCCACCATCGGCGGCATGAAGCGATGGTACGGGGTGTCCGGCTTGTAGTCGTGCAGCATGACGATGAAGTTATGAATGCCGGCTCGGTCGCGGCCTTCCATCAGGACGCGCATGGCGCGGTAGCCGTTCATGGTGTGGCAGGAACCGCACTCCCCGCGGAAAATCGCTTCGCCGCGCGAGTAAGTCGAAGGCTGCGCCGCGCCGTCGCCGTTCCAAATCCAGTTGGTTTGAGCCAGGTATCCCTGCGCGTCAATCCGAGGCACATAGGGCATGCGTACACCATTCGAATACATCCAGCGGCCGATCACGAATGGCTTGCGCAACATCTCGCGGGCGTACTCGCCGGCGCCGGTGGCCATCAGGGCCAGCAGCAGAATGCTGAGCGCGTGGGCAAGATTGAAGTCCACGGGATTGCGATAGGCGAGGTAGTAAGCCACGCCGACGATGGTGGCCGAAGTGATGATGATGATGAGGGCGATGCGGGTGACCGTGGAGAATGTTCCGCCGGCGATGGTGTCAATGCCGAGCGTGAGCAGCGTGCGCTGCGAGGCCGGAACCATGAAGAGATACCACAGGAGCAGAAACGGCGTGGCAACAAAAGACGGCACCAGCCACTTTACGCTCCAGCGCACCAGGCTGGCTTTGAGTGCAGGCTCCTTTTCGCCGTCAATCCGGCTGGAGGTAATCAAAGCCCAAACCCCCGCCAGCGCCGTGCAGACGCCGGCGCGCAGCAGCAGGCTAGGCCAGTAAGTGGGATTGAAGAAGGCGTTCCAGAACTTGCTGGCTTCATGTCCGGTTCCGGCCACGGAGATCCATGTGTCGCCCGGCGTCAGCATGAAGGTGAGAATGCCGTTGATGATGACGAGAGTGGCGACGGAGGCGATGGAATAAACCCAGCCCACCGCCAAATGGAGCTTGGGATCGACGCGGTTCCAGGTGTAATAGTAGACCGCGATGGTGATGAGCTCGACCATAAAGAAGACCCACTCCATGGCCCAGCCGAAAACAAAATTATGAATCAGCGTGCTGGTGGCTTCAGGCTGGGTGAGCCCGATAGCAAACCAGATGCCCACGCCGGAGACGGTGCCGAACACTCCGGTCAGGACAAGGAAAAACTTTGAATGGCTCACCAGCTGATGCAGCCACGCTTTGCCCACTTCCTTGTCGGCCATGCGCATGGCCTTGCGCTCTGCCATGGGGAGATAGAGCCCGCCGCCAACGGCAAATTGCGAGATCATCACGTGAAAGATGGCGATGATGCCGATGACCCAGCCGGAACCGAGGATCGGGATTTCCCAGAAAGGGTAGTTCATGGTAAGACTCCTGGCTCGTAGCCTGTAGCTTGTAGCTCGTAGCTTCTAACTCGCATTTCCAAGCTTGTAGTTCATGGTTTCTGGCTACCGGCTACAAGCTCCCGGCTCCAGGCTGCCTCACCGTATCGTCCAATACCCAACCAAAGTCGTGGCGATCAACAAAACCACCGAAACCAGCCCGAAGTAATGCGCGGCGCGGGCTCGGCGGCCGGTTTCGCTGCGCACGTCGTAAAACGGGATCAGGATCCATAAGACGATGCCGGCGGTGAAGAGTATGAGGCCGGCAATCTCGCCCGAGCTCCCGGGAAGCCATTTGCCCAGCAGCTTCAGCATTTCAAAGGGGCTCATGAAGTACCACTCGGGATGGATGCCTAGCGGCGCCGGCGACAGCATGTCGTACTGCTTGCCCAGCGACCACGGAAACACCGAGGCGAGCAGCGCCAGGATGTTGAGCGAGATGATCCACATCGCCAGATCCTTGCGCAAGAATGCGGGCATGAACGGAATGCTTCTGCGCTCGCTGGGGTGCTTGGCTTCTTCGCTAGGCGGCATGGCGTTCCCGTGCTTCTGCACCAGCCACAGATGAAAGGCAAGCAGGGGCACAAAGATGGCGGGAAGAACCACCACGTGCAGGGCGAAGAATCGCTGCACGGTGAACTCGCTTACGTCCGGGCCTCCGCGCAGCATGGTGGCGATGGCGGGGCCGATCCAGGGTATGGCGGCAGGAATCTGAAGGCCCACCTTGGTGGCGAAATAGCTGAGCTCGTCCATGGGCAGCAAGTAGCCGGAGAATCCGAAGACTGTGGCCAGCGCCAGCAGCGCCATGCCGCTGAACCAGCCGAACTCGCGCGGCTTCCGGTAGGCCTTCATGAAAAACACGGAGAACGTGTGCACCATGATGGCGAAGATCATCAGGTTGGCGGACCAGGAATGGGCGGAGCGGATGAGCCAGCCGAAGTGCATTACAAAAGTAATCTGGCGGACGGATTCAAAGGCGTCCGCGCCGGGGCGGTAATACACCAGCAGCAGCACGCCGGTGAAGCATTGGACGAGGAAAAGAAAGAGCGAAATTCCGCCCCAGTAGTACCAGAACGAATAGGCGTGGGCTGGGACCGTCTTTTTGCGGGCGAAGACGGCGATTTCGGAAAGGCCGAGGCGCTCGTCCATCCAGCCGTAGACCGAAGCGGTAAGCGATTTGGAAGTCATGCTGCGATCCTTGAAGCAGTGAAAAAGTGAATAAGTGAAAGAGTGAATTCAGGCGCGGGAGACCTGGACGTCCGCTGCGCCGACGGCGACTTTGAAACGCTTGAGCGGGCGCGGAGGCGGCCCGCTCACGTTTGCGCCCGTACGCGGGTCGTAGACACCGCCGTGGCAGGCGCAGTGAATCCGGTTCATGCCGGGCTCGTACTGTACGGTGCATCCGAGGTGGGTGCAGACCGCGGTAAGCGCCACCCAGGTGTTGTCCGTGTGATGGATGAGCATGGCCGGCGAAGACCCGAATTTGAACATGAGGGCACTACCGGCAGGCAGCTTCTCGGCGTCCTTCAATGTGACCTCGGTGACGGCGGCTTCGCTGGCGGCCATCTCCGCCGGCGAGGCGAGGTAGCGATAAACGGGATAGCCGAGCGCGGCCACGTAGCAGAGCCCCGCGGCGCCGGCAGCAATAAGGAATCCGCGCCGGGAACCCGCGCCGTCGGCGCCGTCCAGTTTCTTCAGAGTTGCGTCATCCAGAACGATGTGACTGCTCATTGGACAGCTCCTTCCATCGGCTTTTGCGCACGAGCAACAACAGAGATCAGCCAGCCGACCACCGCCAGGCCGCCGACAAACAAAATCAGGAAAAGTCCAACCACGCTCCAGTTGGTAACCACGACCCGGTCCCACACATCGAAACCCTTGCTGAGAAGGGTCAGGTCGCGCACGCCGTCGCGGTAGACGGTGAAGGTAATCTCGACCAGCAGGGCGAGCACGGCGAGGGTCCATCCCAGCCAGCCGGCGGCGATGCGGGCGAACCCGGCAATTCCCGCAGCAATCAGGGCGATTACCACCAGCGCGAGCCAGCCGTAGCCGGCAATGCCGGCGAAGCGATAGATGGTGTGGTCCGCCGTTCCGGCCGCAAGCCCGGCCTTTACGACAGCGGGCTGTACGCCGGCTGCCCACAATCCGGCGGCCAGATAGACCAGCCCAAAGAGAGCGGCCACTTTGCCGCCGAGCCCGGCCACAAAGTGCTTCTCCTCCGCCGTAAAAGTGCTGCGTCCGGCCAGGTAAACCATCCACAGGCCGCCGACAAACAGCCCCCCGGCCAGCATCAGCAGCCAGCGCGGGGTCAGGGTCGGATCGCCCGCTGGCAGGTAGGCTCCGGCGGCCGAAGCCGAGTACATCCGTCGCCACACATCCGGCCGGAGCATCAGCGTCATGTTGCTCGAAAGCAGCCGTGCAATGAATCCCGCCACCAGCCAGGCGCTCAGCCCGACCCACCAGCCGGAACGGCCTGCCTCAAGGCGCGCGCTGAATTTGTAGAGCAGCCAATAGACAAGCATGAGAAGGATGACGATGGAGATCCAGTAGAGACCCATGAGCACGCTGCTGGTATAAAGCGCCCGTCCGTAAAGAACCTGGGCAAACAGCAACGGCGGAACGGCAAGATTGATCACAAAGGTCATCACCACGGTAAGCCGCCGCGCCAGCGCGCGCGCTGCCACCTGGGACAACGCCGAGGGGAACAAGCTGAGCACGACGGCCAGGAGCAGGCCGCCCAGCAACATCTGCACCGCAAAAAAATGCAGCGACAGGGTGACGATGTGCAGAAGCTTGAAGAGCCAGATGGGAGCCGGCAAGGGAATGGGATCGACTGCGGGAAACGGCGACATGGTCTTACCAGGTTCCTTTCGCGCACAGCCCCCGACCACACGCGTCCGCGCCTGGAATTCGTTGACGCTTTCGCGAGCAAGGGACTGCCGGAGTTCAATACGAGCAATGTTGCTGGAACATTCCGGAGAATTTCTCTCCAATTACGCTTCGTACCGAAAATTATTCACGGGGACGAACTCGGGTCTGTGACTGCCAACACATTCCGATGTGACGAACCCAAATTACACTCGTTTCCGCCCACGATTGTGCTGGATCATTTCCTCCAGGCAGGGCTTGCGATCCAATGACGGCAGTCAAAACCAATTCCTCCATGCAACTCACACGGGCAGCCGATTACGCCGTGCGCGTCATGGTGCATCTGGCAGCAGCTGAGGCGGAGCCGCGCGTGTCTCTTCCGGCGCTGGCCAAAGCAACCGGCGCGCCGGAGAGCTTTCTATCCAAGGTGATGCAGGAGCTCACCCGCGGCGGCCTGGTTGTTTCGCAGCGCGGCCATGCAGGAGGTTTTGCCATGGCGCCACGCGGCCGGCAGGCCTCGGTTCGGCAGGTAATCGAGGCGATCGATGGCCCCATCCAGTTGAATGTGTGCCTGGGAACAGAGAGAACCTGCGCGCGCCAGCACTGGTGCCCGGCCCATCCCGTATGGATCAGGGCCCAGCAGGCGATGCTTTCCGTGCTCGATCGCGCCCTCATCGCCGATTTGGCGGTCGATGCCTGCTCCATTCCAGAATTGCGCGTGACCAAGGATACAAACCCGGTCGCCATGCGAAACGCCTGACCACGGGATCAACGAACCAACTCGATCATGGATCCGGGCTGGTTTTCACCGGATCCAGGGGCGCCCCAGCACGCCCCAGGGTCCGCCTTTTGGTCGATACCCTTCTTCAGCCCGGCCCGTATACTGGCTCCCATGTCGACGGTGACCTGGAAAACACTTCCCTGGGCAATTTTTGCCGCTTTCCCCGGATTCCTCCTTGCTCAAGCAGCAGGCCCCGGCTCTCTTCCTCCCGAACAGCACACGCCGAAAAACAGCGAGGGCGCGCAGGCGGCGGCAAATAGCGGCCAGGCCACCGGCTCTCCCCATCCCGTCCAGCTCGACGCGCAGCACCGGCCCATCACTGCGGGTGGCTTTGTCTCCTCCGGCCTTGTCGTTTTCGAAGACGATTCAGAGAAGGCCGGCCTCGATTCGTGGATCAACAAAACCGGCACGCCGCAAAAACAATACATTGTTGAAACCAAGGGTTCCGGCGTGGGTCTGATCGATTACGACAACGATGGCTGGATGGACATCTACATCGTGAACGGGTCCACCTTCAACGCTCTCGACGGCAAGGAAACGCCGCCGCACGCGGCGCTGTTCCACAACAATCACGATGGAACCTTCACCGATGTGGCGGAGAAAGCCGGCGTGACCAACGACCGCTGGGGCTTCGGCGTGGCCATCGCCGACTATGACAACGACGGCTGGCCCGACATCTTCGTCTCCAATTGGGGCGCCAACCGCCTCTATCACAACAACCACGACGGCACCTTTACCGACGTTGCCGAGAAGGCAGGGGTCGCGCTCGCCGACCCGGCCGCCTGGCACACCGGCGCCACCTGGGGCGACTACGACGGCGATGGCCGCCTCGACCTCTTCGTGGCCGGATACCTTCATTACGACCGCAATCACATGCCCACGGCAAATTCCGGCGACGCGCCTAACGCGTTTTGCACTTTCCGCGGCGAACAGGTAAGCTGCGGCCCGCGCGGACTGCCCGGCGAAGGCGATCATCTCTTCCATAACAATGGCGACGGCACCTTTACCGATGTCAGCGTGAAGGCCGGGGTATCCGACAAGCCGGGCTACTACGGCCTCGGCGCGGTCTTCGCCGATATCAACAACGATGGCAAGCCTGACCTCCTCGTCGGCAACGACTCCACTCCCAATTACCTCTACATCAACAAGGGCGACGGCACCTTTGAAGACGATAGTTACGCCTCCGGATTCGCGCTCAATGAAGCCGGCCTGGAATCGGCCTCAATGGGCCTGGCCGTCGGCGATTATGAGAACAACGGCATGCTGGACGTGTTTGACACCGCCTTCAGCGATTCCTACAAGCCCCTCTACCACAACGATGGCGACGGCAATTTTACCGACGTTAGCTACCACGTCGGCCTCGGCGAAATTACCGTTCCGTTCCTGGGATTTGGCGACGCCTTCATCGATTACGACAACGACGGTTGGAAAGATCTGCTGGTCTCCAACGGACACGTCTACCCGCAGGCGGACAAATACGCCTGGGGAACCACCTGGGCGCAGCGGCCATTGTTGTATCGCAATATCGACGGAAAGCGATTCGAGCCGGTGGCGGCCGTCGAGGGCACAGGCTTGGCGGACGTGATCGCGGGCCGCGGCATGGCCGTTAGCGACTTGTTCAACGATGGCAAGATCGACGCCGTTATCAACGTGATCGATGGACACCCGGTGCTGCTGCGCAACGTGAATCCGGATCACAACCACTGGCTGGAACTGAAGCTGGTGGGCGGCCCCAAAAGCCCCCGCGACGCCGTGGGCGCAGCGGTTTACGTCACGGCGAACGGCATCAAGCAGCGCGGCGACGTCATCAGCGGCGGGAGCTATCTCTCCAGCAACGATCCCCGCGTGCATTTTGGACTGGGCTCGGCCACAAAAATCGATTCGATCGAGGTGCACTGGCCCAGCGGCGCGGTCGAACACTTCACCGTTCCCGGCGTCGACCGCATCGTCACCCTGAAAGAAGGAACAAGCAAATCTACGGCGCCGTAAATGTCCCCGACTGCTCCACGAACGAGACCGATCCGCTAGCCGGAGGAGCAGAAAGATAATCGAACACCGGCGTTGTGCCGCCCCACACGCTGGCCACCCAGTAAATATCCGAGCCGGAGGATGCAGATGGCAGAAATCCGGTCACGGAAGTCAGGTCGGGCATCGCGATCGAATTCGATCCCGTCTGGTAGTTTCCGGTTGCAATCACGGTCAGGCTGTAAAGCGCGTTGGTGGACGGAATCCATTCGATTTCGGCTTGCTGCGCCACGGCCGACAAACTGCTGAATCCCGTGTAGCTGAAATTGAAAGTGGGCAGGGCCGCGGCCGTCGGACCCGTGTAGCTCCACGGCGTGGGTAGTGAGAGCGTGGCCTCGCCGCCTCCGGTCGAGTTCTGCATCACGCCTACAGAATTAGAGTGCGTGCCGGTATCGCTGGCGTTCGCCTGGAAACTGTAGAAGTCGCCGCTCGCAACGTAAGCTGCGGGAATAACCGGATATTGCGTGGTGGCGTTGCCGTTGAGCACAAAACTTGTTCCGCCTGACGTGACGTAATCCACGGAAGCCGCGGGCGCCGAAAATCCGCTGGGCACATTCAGAATGTTCATCGTCTGCATCGTGGGCTGATCACTGGCCTGGAAGCTGATGGTCTGCCCAATGTTCAGCGCGCCGGGCACGGTCTGCGCGCGAAGAATCTTCACCGCCCGCACGTTGCCTGAGCTATCCACTGCCACCAACGCCACATCGTTCGAGCCGGTGGGCAGGTTCACGCTGAAGTTACCGCTGGCCGCAACGCTGGCGCCGTATCCCTGGCTGCCCCGGATCAGCACGTTGGCCACTCCCGCGATTGCCGATGTGTTCACGCTTCCGGTGGCGCTGCCGGTTGTGCCTGAAGCCTCGTTGCAGGACGTCGTAAACGAGTTTCCGTCGGCAGTGCTGGCCTCAATCACGAACTCCGCAGTAATCAGATCTCCCAGGCCGGCAGCCTGCGGGCACACGTAGGCGATCGCGTAGTTCGTGGTCCCGTTGGGAATGGAGAGGCTGAGCTGGCCGGACGCGAGCGTGGCCGCGGTATAGCTGCCCGCCCCGATTTCGACTGCGGCCGCGCTGGGAGCTTCACCCTGGAAGGTGTAGACCACGGTTGTGGACGTGGGGCCCGTGCTTGGGCCGGTGTTGGTGTTGCCGCCGCAGCCGGCCAGGGCACAAACGAATACTGCCGCCAATCCAATGCCAACGGAATTCAAACGCATGGGGTCCTCTCGGAGCCGGGGGTGGGTTAATCAGGGGAAAGCTAGCGATACTCGCGCTAAACGGAAACAGGATCTCAGTCATAAGATACCCCCGCCCGCGGAATAAGTTGCGGCCAATGCGCAAGTGAGGAAACCGAATCGTACAATCCATCCTCCCCCTCACCATGCGGCTCACAATGTGGGAAATCATTGGAGGGTGGGTTCGCGGTACTGCACCGGCCGCCCCTTCCTCAACCAGTTCCGCAGCCGGATTTGCCATCTGCTCCTGCAGGTGTTCCAATGGAGTTGAAGTTGAAACAGGGGTGCTCCGAAAAACGGAGCTGAGAAGATACCCTCGAACCCGATCCGGATAATACCGGCGTGGGAAGTTTCCGAAGGCGGCCTTCAGCGAGTTTGGCATCGGCACTCCTGCTTCATTTGAAAGCACGTGGAGTCCATGCCTGGCGCAATCCATCCCTCGCAATCCGTACCGTCCTTTCCGCGCGTTCTGCCGCGCGCAGCCATTCTTCAGGTCGCATGTGGGCTCGCGCTCAGTAGCTTTCTTGTCGTCGGTCGCGCCAATGCGCAAAGCACCCCGCAATCCAGCCCAACTCCAACTACTCCGTCCCGGCAGAACCCCGCGCTTCCCCATGTCAACACCACCGTCATCGTCCATGGCAACGTGCGAGACGACTATCTTTCCAACTCCATTACCGCCGGCATGCTAAGCGGGTTGCCTCTCTCTCAAACTCCGCTCAACGCGCTGGCCATCACCCAGGAGCAGCTCAGCGACCAACAGGCGCGGCTGCTCTCTGACGTGGTGAAGAACGACGCCTCGGTCGGCGAGGATTACGCGCCCGTTGGCTATTACGGCGATTACGAAATCCGCGGATTCCCCATCGATCTCGCCACCGGCCTCGAAATCAACGGCATGACCATCGCCGGCGAACAAGACGTTCCCCTTGAAAACAAGGAGCGGGTGGAGATCCTGAACGGCATCGACAGTGTAGAAAGCGGCGTGGCATCCGCCGGCGGAGTCATTGATTTCGTAACTAAGAAGCCGGCAGACATAGGCGCCGTCGATCTTGCCACCGATCATCGCGGCAGCGCGCTGGGCGATCTCGACTTTGGCCATCTTTTCGGCACGCAAAAGCAAGTCGGCGCGCGCGTCACGCTTGTTGGCGAGCGCATTCAGAGTTATGTCAACGATGCGGACGGCTGGAGAGCGATGGGCTCCGGCGCAGCCGACTGGAAGCTCTCGCCCAAAGCAATCCTCAATACTGACTTCGAGTACCAGCACAAGCTGGAGCGCTCCGTTTGCGGCTACCAGTTACTCGGCGGAACCACTGTTCCGGATCTAAACAGAATCTATCCCTCCACCATGCTCGGCGAACAGTCGTGGGCCAAGCCCAACACGTTCGACACTTACAACACCGGCGCGCGCATGGACTACGATCTGCCCAAAGCTTGGCACGCGTTTGCACAGGGCAGTTTCAGCCATTCGCTCATCGATGACAACGTGGTTTATGCCTACGGCGCGCCCTACGATGCCAATGGGAACGTGGCCTGTCCCGGCGCGCCCAACGCGCCCGCCTATTTCTTCTGCCCGGACGGCAGTTACGGCATCTACGACTACCGCGACCCCGGTGAGTTGCGCATCGACGCCGAAGCCGAATCCCTTGTCACCGGCCAGGTTCACACCGGCGTCGTCACGCACGCGCTTGCCACGGGCGGTGAACTGTTCCGGCGCAGCGTGCAGCAGCCCGGCGCGCCGCCGCCGGCAGCGCCCGCCACCGTGCAGGACGGCGCGGTCTACACCTACGTTGGTTCTGAAAACATCTACCAGCCCATCGTCGCGGAGCCCATTGAAGACCCGATCGAGTCTGCCGGCCCGCGCGCGCTCTGGGAAGACAATCATCAATCCGCCGGGCTGGTGCAGGATCGCGTCCAGTTGCCCGGCCGCATTCAGTTGCTGGCCGCGGGCCGCATCGATTCCCTCCGCGACAACAATGACTCGCTGACCGCAACCAGCCCTGGAACGGCGCCCACCCTCACTCACAAGCTGCTGTGGCTGCCACAGTACGCCGCCAGTTTCTCGCCCGTGCAGGGCCTCATGCTCTACGGCAATTACAGCGTCATGCTCTCGCTCGGACCGCAAGGCCCGTGGTGGGTTGACAACTCCAGCCAGTTTCTCGCGCCTTTCTTCACCCGCGAGGCTGAGGTGGGGGCCAAATACAATCCCGGGCAGCGCCTGCTCATCTCCGGTGACTACTTCCACATGCGCGCGCCGTTCTTCTATCCCAGGGTCATCTCGGCTCCGGACGCGTTCTGCACGGCGAGCGAATTCTACGCCCCAGGCGATCTATGCTTCGAGTCCCAGGGCCACGAAACCCATGATGGCGTGGAGTTGAGCGCGGAAGGGAAGGCCGCCAATTGGATCCAGGTGAGCGCCTCGGTCGCCGGCATCCACGCGGTCTCAGGCGATACGGGAACTCCCGCTTTCGATTCGAAGCAGGTCATCAACGTGCCCCGCGTGCGCACTGCATTTTTTGCCGATATCGCGCTGCCCCATCTGGCCGGGTTGCGCCTGTTGCCCGGCTGGAGTTACACGGCCAGCAAGGAGGCCACGCGCGACGATGCCGTGAGCGTGGCCGGCTACAACCTGCTTAATCTTGGCGCGCGCTACACACCCGGCGGAGAGCAGGGCCGCGTCACCTTCCGGCTCTATGCCGATAACATCACCGACAGGCGCTACTGGAAGGACACGGGCGCTTCCTACGGCGATACATTCATCCACCTCGGCGCGCCCACAACCGTGCGGCTCTCCGCCCACTACAGGTTCTGACGCTCTGAGCACTGAGGTAGATGGCCGTGAACGAAACCGCAAGAGCACACGGACTGGATGGCACGCTGGTGACGCCCGACTGGCCGCCGCTGACACGGGAAGAAGTGCGGCATGTGCTCGATGGCTACGACAAGTTTCATGGACCATTTGAAATCCTGAGCATCAGCCCACGGCCGCTCTCCGCGGCCAGCGTGGTGGCGACGCGCGATGCGAAAGTATTCCTCAAGCGCCATGCGCGCGCGGTGCGTGACACCGAAGGATTGCGCGAAGAACATCGATTCATGACGCACATGAGAAATCACGGCGCGCCGGTCCCTCGCGTTATCCCGACCAAAACCGGCGAGACCGCACTGGAAATCGACAACTGGACCTACGAGGTTCACGAAATCGCGACCGGCATCGATCTCTACGAAGACGCAATCTCCTGGACACCCTTCCGCAATGCACACCATGCCCGTGCGGCCGGAGAGAGGATGGCGCAATTGCACCTGGCCGCGCAGGGATACGATGCGCCGCCGCGCATCGGACGGCAATTGGTGGCGGGATTCACCATCTTCTCTGCGAATGATCCGGCAGCGGCCATGCGGCAGTACGTGGCCGCGCGGCCCGCGCTCTGCGCTTACCTGGCGCAGCACTCATGTGTCCGAGATGCGCTGGCGTTACTGAGGCCATTTCATCAGGAACTGGTCCCGCTGCTGCCGCATCTTGCGCCCCTGTGGACGCACAACGATCTTCACCCGTCGAACCTTTTCTGGAGCGATCGCGGTCCGCAAGCCCAGACAACCGCGGTGATCGATTTCGGCTTGTGCGACAGAACCAACGCGGTGCATGACCTCGCGCATGCCATCGAGCGCAGCATCGTCGAGTGGCTGGTCCTGATCAATGATCCCGAGCGCCCGGAAAGCGTTTCCGTTCACTACGATCATCTGACCGCGCTACTCAGTGGATATGAGAGCGCGCGGCCGCTCTCACGCGAGGAGGCTTTGGCGCTTGCGCCCATGCTGGCTCTGTGCCACGCGGAGTTCGCGTTGTCTGAAAACGATTACTTCCTGGACGTGCTGCACTCCGCGGCAAACGCATGGTTCGCATGCGAGGGCTACCTGGTGCTTCATTCAGAATGGTGGAACGGATCCGGCATGAAGTTGCTGGATTGGTTGCGCGCCTGGGCCGCCACGAAAAGGACCCACGGCGAAGGGAAGAACTGATCATGCTCCACACCATCGCGCATTACTTCGCCGCAAACTGGATTGAGGTTGCCGGTTGGACGACTACGCTTCTCGGCATCTGGCTGACCACGCGACGCAACCTGCTCTGCTGGCCCATCACGCTGGCTTCCGACGTTCTCTACCTCGTCGTCTTCTACCATGCGCGGTTGCTCTCGGACGCGCTCCTCCAGGCCTTCTTTGTCGCGTTCACCCTCTACGGCTGGTGGAACTGGACGCAGGGCATAAAGCACGAAGGCGAGGTGAGGGTGGCGCCATTACCGGTTGCAAAAGCGGCCATGGCGGTCCTGCTGGGAATCGCGGGAAGCATCTTGCTGGCGAACATCGCAACCCGCCTCCATGCGGCGCTGCCGTTTCTCGACGCATCGCTGGCATCGTTCAGCTTAGTAGCAAGCTGGTGGCAGGCGCGGAGAAATATCGCCAACTGGTGGCTGTGGATTGTGGTGGATGTGCTCTACGTGGGCGAGTACCTTTACAAGGATCTCTGGTTGACCGCAGTCCTCTACGCATTCCTCGTCGGCCTGGCCATCGTCGGCCTAGTGGAATGGCAAAAAGCGCCGAAAGAGCCTCAGCTTGCAACCTGAACCGCGTTGTGCAAACGCTCACCATTGAGAAATCGCCGCAGCTCCGCCGCCGCAACCTCGAATGCCCGCCGTGCAAATTGAGGGCTCGATCCCGCTACATGCGGCGTGATCAGAAGGTTCGGGCAGTGCCACAGCGGGTGCTCCGGAGGCAGCGGCTCGGGATCGGTAACATCGAGCGCGGCGCGAATCTTGCCCTCGTTCAGCGCGTTCACCAGCGCGTCGGTTTGGACAATCGCTCCGCGCGCGGCATTCACCAGCAACGTGCCTTGCCGCATTAACTCAAGCTGCCGCGCGCCCACCAGGCTGCGTGACTCTTCCGTCAGCGGCAGGATGAGGATGACGATCTCGGCCTGTGGCAGCAAGCCTTCCATCTCGCTCACCGGATGCACTTTTGGCGTATTCCGCGCGCTGCGGGCCACGCGGATCAGCTCCACATGGAAAGGCGCGAGCATCTGCTCGATCTCCTTTCCGATGGCTCCGTATCCAACCAGCATCACCGTCTTTCCAGTCAGCTCTTCCAGCATCACGTCGGGATGGTGCGGCGTTGTATCGCCGGTCAGGCGAACGTATTCCTCAGAGGCTTCTTTGCGCCGCCGCCAGTTGGCCGAGCGCTGGATGTCGAGGAACAGCGGAAACTGTTTCAGCATGGACAAAATGGCGGAGAGTGTCCACTCGGCCGTGGAGATATTGTGCGCCCCGTGCGCGTTGCAGATGGTTACCTGCGGCCCCACCGTCGCCGGAATCCACTCCGTTCCCGCCATCAGCGAAAGCACCAGGCGCACGCCGCGCAGCATGGGCCAGATGCGCCGCGCCCGCGTCTGATACGGGTCCGGAATCCAAACGTCAACTTCGGTTTCGCGATCGAGGCCATCCGGAAGCGGAACGAGCTCCACTTCAGGCGGAAGCGCAGCCCGCGCCTCTGCGTCCAGAACCGCCGGATATCCCACACGAATGTTCTTCATGACCATTGGATTTCCGTGAGCGACAAGAAGATTCGAGCGCGCACATTAATCGCCGATGCAGGCAGCGCACTCTCAGCCGAAAAACTTTTGCAGCGCCTCAACGCAGCCTTCAATCTCGCGCGTTGAAATCGCGTACCCGAAGCGAAGATGGCCTTCCCCCTGTGCGCCGAAAACGACACCGGGAACCGTTGCAATCTGCGCCTTCTCCAGCAGAACCTGCGCAGCGGTCCGGCTGTTTTTGCTTATCTTCTCCACGTCGGGAAAAGCATAAAACGCGCCCGCAGGCATTTCGCAATGGAGTCCCACGGAATTCAAGCCCGCTACCAGCAGGTCGCGCCGCTTCCTGTACTCCTCGCGCCGCGCTGCAATCTGTTCCTCGGGCGTGGCCAGCGCCTCCAGCATGGCGAACTGCACCGGCGTGGCGACGCCGTTGGTCGAGTAAAGCACGATCTTGCGCAACGCCGTCATGAACGGTTCTTTGGCCACCGCGTACCCCGCGCGCCAGCCGGTCATCGCGTAGGTCTTTGAAAAAGTAAAAGAGGTAATGGTCCTCTCCGCCATGCCCGGCAGCGATGCGATGGAAACATGCTGCCCTTCATAAACCAGGTCTTCATAAGCCTCGTCGGCAATCACGATCAGGTCGCGTTCCCGCGCGAACGAGGCCACTTCCTCCGCCTCGGCCCGCGTGAAAACCAGCCCGCTGGGATTCTGCGGAGTGTTGTAGTAAATGGCGCGAACGCGCGGCGTGGAGAATTGCTCCAGCGTGTTGCGAATCCCATTGCGCCGCGCCGTCACGCTGGGCACCAGCAGCGGCCGTGCCTGCGCGCCTCTCACCAGGTCGCCGATCGGCGTCCAGTACGGCGAAAAAACCAGCGCATCGTCGCCTGGGTCCAGCACGCACTGGAACGCCGCATAGAGCCCCTGCGATCCGCCCGCCGTAGCCAGCACCTCGTCGGCCGTCACCCCGATCGCGTTCTTCCTCGCCAGCTTCTCCACCAACGCCTGCCGCAGCGGAAGAATACCCGACGACGGCGCATAGTGCGTTTGATTCTGCACCAGCGCCTTTACCGCGGCGAACTTGATCCCATCCGGCGTTTCAAAAAAAGGTTCTCCGCCATGTAGCGGAAAAACCTGGATTCCCTCTGTGCGCATGGCCATTACTTTATTGCGCACCTGAACAATGTCAGAGAATCCCACCTCGTCGAGGCGGCGCGCCAGCCTTATGCCACTCATTTTCGTCGCGCTCATGCCGATCCTTTCGCGTCCGCGCGTTACTCATCAGAATAGCTGACGCGCTCCGCCGCTCGCCGCATCATCGGCTCATCCCGCCTCGCGCCGCCATTACGCGGTCATACTTTTCGTGTATATCGCCATGCCCACCACCGCATCCACGCCCGCGGCGTCCAGCGCGTCCACCTCTTCGCGGCTGCGGATTCCGCCGGCCACAATGAGCTGCCGATGAGTGAGTTGGCGCAGGCGCACCGCGACATCGCTTGGGAATCCGCTCATGGTTCCCTCCGTGTCAACGTGCGTGTAGAGAAACGCCGAGACCCACGGCTCCAATCGCGGAATCGCGTCATCGGGCGTCAGTTCCACCTGCGCCTTCCAACCTTTCACCGCGATGCGTCCGTTCTTTGTGTCGATTCCCGCTACCAGGCTCGCCGCACCCACCGCATCGGCCAGCTCGCTTGCGAACGCCGCGTTCACGCCATCCTTTGATAAATACGAAGAGCCCACAATCACCCGCCGCGCGCCGGCCGCCAGCAATTCCTGCGCCCGCTCGATCGACCGGATTCCTCCGCCCACCTGGCATGGCAGACGTTTGCAGATCTGGGCAACCAGCGCAGAGTTCTCGCCCTGGCGCATCGCAGCGTCCAGATCAATAAGCTGCACCAGCGGATACGCGGAGAACTTCTCAATCCAATATTCAAAATCGTCAAAGGCCAGGCGGAGCTTCTCGCCCTTGACCAGTTGAACAATCCTGCCGCCCAGCAGGTCAATGGAGGGAATCAGCATGGCAGCCTCACTGGAATTCCCTCCGCGCGCAATTGTTCCTTGAGTGCGCGGGCGCTCGACACGCCAAAGTGGAAGATGCTCGCCGCCAGCGCAGCATCGGCGCAACCGTGCTGGAACACATCGGCAAAGTGCTCCACAGTTCCCGCGCCGCCGGAGGCGATCACGGGAATGCTGACGGCCTCGCTCACCGCCCGCGTCAATTCGCAGTCGAAGCCGGCCCGCGTCCCATCGGCGTCCATCGACGTCAGCAGGATCTCGCCCGCGCCGCGTGCTTCGGCTTCCCGCGCCCACTCCACCACGCGGCGCCCGGCCGGCACTCGTCCGCCTCTCACGTATACCTGCGCATCGCGCACCGGATCGTCCGCCTCCAAATCGCGCCGCGCGTCAATCGCCACCACCACCGCCTGCGCGCCAAAGCTGCGCCCGATTGCGTCGATCAGGCCGGGGTCCGCCAATGCCGCGGAGTTCACGCTCACCTTGTCGGCGCCCGCGTTGAACACCTGCTCCGCGTCGCCCACGGTGCGAATTCCGCCGCCCACCGTGAAGGGAACGAACAATTCACTGGCGGTGCGGCGCACGGTGTCGTGCAAAGTCTGCCGGCCTTCATGCGTGGCCGTGATGTCCAGCAGCACAATCTCGTCGGCGCCTTCGCGCGCGTGGCGCAGCGCCTGCGTTGCCGGATCGCCCGCATCCACCAGGTCGACAAACTGCACGCCCTTCACCACGCGGCCGGCGTTTACATCCAGGCAGGCAATAATGCGTTTGGTCAGCATGTTGCCTCCGCCGATTGCCACTCGAGAAAGTTGCGCAGAATATTCAGCCCCGTTTCCCCTGACTTTTCAGGATGAAACTGCACGCCCATCACGTTGCCGCGTTCGACGGCGGCCGCAAAGGGCTCCATGTACTCGGTCACAGCGGCCGTGTTCGCAGTCACGGGGGCTCGGTAGGAATGCGTAAAGTAAACGTAGTCGCCGCTGTCCACGCCGCGCAGCAGGCGCGAGTCGATCCTCGGCTCAAGCGAGTTCCATCCGACATGCGGCACTTTCCCCCCCCCATCGGAAAAACGCGTGCAGCCTTGAGCGAAATGCCCGAGCCCGGAATGCCCCGGCGCCTCCGTCGAACCTGCGTAGAGCCACTGCATCCCCACGCAGATGCCCAGGAACGGCACGCCTCTCGCGATGGCCGCGCGCACGGCGCTCGTCATTCCCGTTTCATCCAGCTTTCCAGTCGCCGCAAAATGTCCCACGCCCGGCAGCACAATCCGCTCCGCGTGCTCAATCGGCGCAAGGTCTCCCGAGCTCACCTCCGCCGCAGCGCCCAGATGCCGCAGCGCCTTCAGCACGCTGGCCAGGTTTCCCGCGCCATAGTCAATCACTGTCACGCGCATCACAGCAGCCCCTTGGTTGAGGGCAGCATGCTCCCCAGTTGCTTGTCGCGGCTGCATGCCACGCGCAGCGCCCGCGCAAACGCCTTGAAGATCGCCTCAATCTTGTGATGGTTCGATCGCCCATACATCGTCTTCACGTGCACGTTGGCGCGAGCGCCGCGCGCAAACGCCTCAAAGAAATCCGCCACCAGTTCGCTCTGCAAATCGCCCACCAGCCGCGTGCGCACTTTTGTTTCCACCGCGCAGGCCGCGCGCCCGCTCAGGTCCACGGCCGCAACCGCCAGGGTTTCATCCATCGGCATTACAAAATAGCCCGCGCGCAAAATTCCCCGCTTCTCGCCGAGAGCCCGGTCAAACGCCTCGCCCAGCGCAATCCCCACATCCTCCACCGTGTGGTGCTGATCCACGTCCAGATCGCCATCGCACGTCAACGCAAGATTGAATGCGCCATGCCGCGCAAACAACTCCAGCATGTGATCGAAAAACCGAATCCCCGTCGCCACCTGGTATCTGCCCGATCCTTCAATCGTCAATTCCAGCGCAATCCGTGTCTCAGTGGTGTTGCGTTCCACCCGCGCGCTGCGCACTCCGTGCCGCGCCGGCACCTTTGCCGCCACCTTGCCTCCCCGTGAAGCGCTCATGCCATCACTCCTTCCTTGCGCAACTCGGCCAGCACCGTAACCAGCGCCTCCGCTGCCTGCTGCATCTGATCGCGCGTGCCCATGGTAATGCGAACGCATCCATCGCACCCGGGATCGTTGCTCCGGTCGCGCACCAGCACGCCCAGCGCATTCATGCGCCGCACAAATTCAGCGTGTCCGTCGCCGATTCGCACCAGCACAAAGTTCGCGCGGCTCGGCCATCGCTCCATTCCAGCCGCATCCAGCGCGGATTCAAATTCCCCGCGTGCCGCAAGCACTTCCTCCACATACCAATTCAGATACGCCGTGTCGTTGAGCGCCGCGGGAAGGCACGCAAGCGCCAATTGATTCACGCTGTAGGGCGAGAGTACGCGCCGCACCCAGCCCATGTGCTCCGCCGCGCCAATCAGCACGCCCACTCGCAATCCGGCCAGGCCAAACGCTTTTGAGAATGTCCGCGCCACCATCAAATTGCGGTGCTTCTCCATCAGCGCGATCACCGATTCCCCATGAAAATGGAAATACGCCTCGTCCACCAGCACCAGCGCGCGCGGCGCGTCTGCCGCCAGCGCTTCAATCTCTGCTATCGTGGCCGAGCTTCCCGTCGGGCTGTTGGGATTCGCAATCACCACGATCTTGGTGCGCGGCGTGATCGCAGCTCGCAACCGCTCAAACGGAAACTTGAAATCGTCGTCCGCCTCCACCGTCACGGTCCGCGCCTCCGTCATCAATGCGTACACCTGGTACATCGTGTAGGTGGGAACAGGCAAAAGCAGCTCATCGCCCGCATCCAGAAACGCCTCAAACAGCACGTGGATGGCCTCGTCCACGCCGTTCGTCAGCGCCACACACTCCGCCGCCACCCCCAGGTGCTCCGCCACCAGCGCCTCCACCGGCTCGCGCTCGGGGTAACGCGTGAGCGCGCCCGCGGAGATGCCGGCAAGCACTTTCAGAACGGCAGGCGAGCATCCCACCGTGTTCTCGTTAAAATCCAGGCGCAGCCCGTCGCGGCTGCCAAGCGGCGGATGATACTCAGTCACCGATCGCACCCGCGTGCGCGGTTCCGGACGAAGCCTGATATCGGTTTCAGACATCGCGCCTCCCAATATGTTGAGCCCGATCGATCCTCATCTGGATAGCCCCCGCGTGGGCTGCGAGTCCTTCGCACTTGGCCAGCGCAACGGCAGCGGGGCCAAGCGCGGCCACGCCTTCGCGCGCGTACTCCTGCACCGTGACCAGCTTCACGAAATCGAGAACGCTCAGTCCGCCGCGCACCCACGCCATGCCTCCGGTGGGCAGCGTATGATTCGGCCCCGAAATGTAATCGCCCATGGGCTGCGCCGACCACGGACCCACAAACACTGACCCCGCGTTCGAAACCCAGTCCAGATCTTCGGCCGAGTCCACGGTCAGATGTTCTGGCGCAAGGCGATTGGTGAGCGCGCGTGCTTCTTCGAGGGTGGATGCAACAATGGCCCATCCATTCTTCTCAAGCGCCTTCTGCGCCGTTCCATTGTTGCGGCTCTGCGCCTTCACCTCCGCCACTACCGCTCGCGCCAGATCCTCGCGCGTGGTCAGAAACACCGCAACCGTTTCCGGATCGTGTTCCGCCTGCGCCACTAGGTCGGCTGCAATGAGCGCGGCATCTCCGCGCTCGCTGGTAACCACAATCTCCGTCGGGCCCGCTAGCATATCGATGGGGCAATCCGCCGAGACAAGCTCCTTGGCCGCCGTCACATAGAGATTCCCCGGCCCCACGATCTTCTGCACCGCATCCAGGCTTTTCGTTCCGTACGCCAGCGCGGCAATCGCGTGCGCTCCGCCCACGCGGTAGAACTCGCTCACTCCGAGCAGATGCGCGGCCGCCAGCGTTTCCTTCACCGGCCTGGGAGAAACCACTACGATGCGCTTCACCCCCGCTACCTGCGCCGGAATCACCGTCATCAGCAGCGTGGACGGCAGCGGATGCCGCCCGCTGGGAATATAGCAACCCGCCGACGCAAGCGGGCGCACCAGTTGGCCAACCATAACTCCACCGGCAGAAACGGACCATGACTTCGGCATCTGCCGCCGTGCGAATTGGCGGATGCGCCGCGCCGCAATCTCAAGTGCGCGGCGCAGCTCGAGCGCGCAAGCCTCCCAAGCCGCGCGCATCTCCTCCTCGCTCACGCGCAGCCGCGCATCCTCAGGCAGCGCATCCAGCTTGCGCGCGTATCGCAACAATGCCGGATCGCCATTGCGACGAACATCGGCCACTATGCGCCGCACCGCCGGCAGCACGGACTCCAGCGCCGCGCCGCCGCGCTGCTCCAGGCCCGCAATCGCCGCCGCCGCACCGCTCGCGCCTCGTCCACGAGTTCGAATCACTTTCATCGCGCCCTCGCTAGATGACCACCTTGTTCAGCGGATACTCCACAATCCCGCTCGCGTTCGCTGCTTTCAGCCGCGGAATCACATCGCGCGCCACGCGCTCCTCCACAATCGTGTTCACCGCAACCCACTCCGTGTCGCTTAACTGTGAAATGGTGGGCGCGTTCAGCGCCGGCAGAATGCCCAGCACCGCCTCCAGGTCCGCGCGCCGCACGTTCAGCATCAGGCCCACCTGCGACTGCGCATCGATCGCGCCCCGCAGCATCACCGCAATCGACTGAATCTTGTTCCGCTTCCAGTCATCGGCCAGCGCGGCCTTGCTCGCAATCAAGTGCGTCTCGCTCTCCATCACCGTGTCGATAATCTTCAGATGATTTGCCCTCAGCGAGCTGCCCGTCTCCGTCACTTCCACAATCGCATCGGCCAGCATGGGCGGCTTCACTTCCGTCGCTCCCCAGCTGAACTCCACGCGCACCTTCACGCCCTTGGCCGCAAAATAACGCTTGGTCACTTCCACCAGCTCGGTGGCCACAATCTTGCCTTCCAGGTCCTCCGCTTTTTCAAAGCCGCTGGTCTCCGGCACCGCAAGCACCCAGCGCACCTTCCGCCGGCTCTGCTTGGCGTAAGTCAGTGAGGTCACGCTGGCCACCTCCAGTCCGCTCTCCACCACCCAGTCGATGCCGGTCAGCCCCGCATCCAGCACGCCGTGATCTACATATCGCGCCATCTCCTGCGCCCGAATCAGCATGCATTCAATCTCGCTATCGTCAACGGTAGGAAAATACGATCGCCCGTCCGCATAAATGTTCCAGCCCGCGCGCTTGAACAACGCAATGGTCGCGTCCTGCAGGCTGCCCTTGGGAATGCCGAAGCGCAGTTTAGCCATTGGCCGCCTCCGTTGCTGTGGCCGCGGCCATCGAGATCGCGCGGGTAAAACAGCTCACCGTCCCTTCGTGGCACACCAGTCCATCGCCTTCCACTTCTACGCGGAACAGCAGAGCGTCGGTGTCGCAGTCAGTCGCGGCCGACACAATGCGCAGCCGGTTGCCGCTGGTCTCGCCCTTCATCCACAGCTTCTGCCGCGTGCGGCTCCAGAACGTGACAAAGCCTGTTTCCAGGGTTTTGGCGTAGCTCTCCGCATTCAGAAAGCCCAGCATCAGTACTTCTCCGCTGCGCGCGTCCTGCACAATCCCCGGCGCCAGCCCGCCCATCTTTTCAAAATCGATCGTCGCTTCCACATCATCTCCTTCGGTTCGGATTTCCCCACACAACGAAAAAGCCCGCCGGCTTTGCTAGCCGGCGGGCTTTCTTGAATCTCGATCTGTCGGGCCGTCTTACATCAGGCCATAGCAGTCCGCCGGCATGGAGGTTCCATGATGGTGGTGATGACCATGATGGCGGCGGTTCTGCATCTGTTTCAAACCCTAATGGACATGCTGCAGTTTGTCAAATCACCGCACGCCTTCCCAGTCTGAACACCGCCGCGCATACCGAGCTGCTGCCGGGCCCGGCGTCTTATCTTGGCAGCGAGGGAGCCGGGCAGCGGTAGGCGGTGCCGGAGGGCGCGTTCACATGCGCGGAAACGCAGGATGAGTAGGCCGCGGCATTTCGCGCCCATGCCGCAAAGTAAGCCAGCCGCTGATCGCCAGTATGGAAGACGCGCCCGGTCATCGGCGGACGCAGCATCCACGGCTGCATCTGGTAAGGCGCCATAAGCGCCTTCTCCTGCGCGCTGTACCAGGTGGTGTCATAGCCCGGATTGTCGCGGATGTATTTTGCGAAGAACTCCGATTGGGAATCGCCCTGCGCCGCCGCGCGGTCGTACCACTGCCTGGCCGCATTGATGTCGATGGGAATGCCGACCCCGTATTGATATGCGCGGGCCAGGCGGAACTCGCCCATCACGTAGCCTTGCTGCGCACTCTTCATGTACCACTGCGCGGCGGTGTCCCAGTTCTCCCGCACCTCATGGCCATACTCGTAGAGCTGCCCCACGGCGGCCTCGGAGGCCCCATTGCCCATCCGCGCACCCCGCATGTACCACTCCGCCGATCGCGCCGGATCCTTCGCCACGCCGTCGCCGTTCTCATAGAGATAGCCCATCTCGTAGGTCGCGGTGGGATTGCCCGCCTCCGCCGCCTGCCGGAACAGCGCCGCGGCCCCGGCATGGTCGCCCGCCCGGTAACGCGCCGCCGCCTGCTGGAAGATAGCGCCGCCCGGCCCCTGGGCCTGCGCGCGAGCCTGCTGAGCCGAACTCATCATTACCACAACCGCGCTCGCGCAAATCAGGAACAACAGATGTCTCTCCGCGATGCGCGGCAGCGGGACACTCGGCGGGTTGGCAAGAGCTTGCTCTGTCAAGGATCAGTCGCCCCCTCGATAGGCCTAAAAGAAACCCGGCCAGGTTCGCCTGATAGAAGGCGCGCATCTCGGCGAAGATATCGAGGCTACCGATAGCCTGTCAAGCTCTTGCCGCCGCTGTGGGGCGACCCCCGGCTGCGGTCCCATCCTGAAAGCCCACTAACTCCATGCACATCCGCCAGACGCTCCGACAGCGTACGCCGGCGAAGCGTCAGCTAGCCCATGGAAGGTTAGTCGTGCATGCGCGAAGCATCGGGTTGAAGTAGCTTAAGGAATCGGAAGAATGGCCGGCTTCTGCGCGTTGTGGTCAGGCAATTGATCGAGCAAGACCACATTCAGCAGCGACTTGTGTACCTGGATGCGGCCGTTATAGCTTATAAAACCGAGCTTGCGAAAGCGATTCATGAAGAAGCTGACGCGGGATCGGGTGGTGCCGATCATATTCGCCAATGTTTCTTGCGTGATGGAAGGAATGAAGGTCTCCGGTTCGCCGGGCTTGCCGAATTCCGCCATCAACAGGAGAATCCGTGCCAGGCGCTTTTCACTGGAGTTGAACAATTGATCGACAAGGTCGGCCTGGGTTTGCATGCTTCGAGCAAGCAGAAACTTGAGGAATATGTCGGCGAACGCAGGTTCGCCGTGCATCACCCGAATCATCTCGCTTCTGTCGATCTTGAGTGCAGTGCAAGCACCCACGGCAGTAGCGGTCGCCAGGCGCCGGCCGGCAATCGATGCGAGTGACTCCTCTCCAACAAAATCGGAAGAGGACAAAAGCGTGATTGTGGCTTCTTTGCCGTGCTGCGAAACTACAGTAACTTTCGCATGGCCCTTTTGCAGATAGAACACAGAGTCCGCCGTGTTTCCCTGCGAAAAAAGGCCTGTTTGGGCTTCATTTGAACAATTCTCCGCCCCAGCCCGGCGTTCGCCAGAAATGTTTCGGCATTGAATGCGGGCCTTTCCAGTTCGACCATTGCAGCGGCCACTTTCCGAATGCGACTTCGGCGCTTCAGCGCAGAGAAGGAGACGCGACCACGCTCTCTTCTACGGGACAAGCGACAAAAAGGCGGTCGCAAATCAAAATTGACCGACGGTCAACAGGGCCTGTCGCGCCAGAAAGCGCTCAATCCTCTGCGCATTCTGGAACGGACCACACTCCGGCGTCTTTCCAGACTCGCACCAATCGGCGGTGAATCTGTTCAATTGTGCACACTATTCCTGGGATTCTTCAACCCCCCACATTGAGCGGCAATCTTCCTTTTCCCGGGACCGAAGACCAGCCGGAGTCGGCGCGGACGGCCACCGGCATTGTAGATATAGCAACATCGGTTGGGCCGCGGATTCGTTCCTGGCGGCAAACGCGCGGGTTGAGCCAATTCGAGTTGGCCAGCAGGGCCGGATTCTCCACGCGTCATATCAGTTTCATTGAAACGGGTCGATCCCAGCCCAGCCGTGAGGCGGTGCTTGCTTTGGGGGAAGTGCTCGACCTGCCGCTACGCGAGCGCAATCGCCTGCTCGACGCTGCGGGCTTTGCCCATCTTTTTCGCGAGACACCTTTATCGGCGGACGAGATGGTTCACATGCGCGGCATGCTTCAGTTCATCCTCGATAGGCATCTGCCCTATGCCGCGATTGCAGTGGACCGTCATTGGGATTTTCTTTTGGGGAATCATGCGGCCGGTCAGTTTTTTGCACCGTTGGTCTCGTCAGAGCTGAATGCCTGGAACTAGAACGCCCTGCGCGCCACGTTTCACCCGGAGGGTATCCGCCGCTGGAAGGTGAATTGGCCGCAGGTGGAGCACCACTTATTGAGCCGGACGGAGCTGGAATTCGGCTCAACGGATCACCCGGTTGGCCTTGCTTTGCTGGCTGAGCTCAGGAGTTACGCGGGCGCATCGACAGTTGCCGATTCGCGCCCGGCACCGCGTCCCGGAGACCCTTTGCTTCCGTTTCACATACGTAATCGAGATCTCGATCTACGCTTGTTCACCACCATCATGACATTAGGCACGCCGCAGGACGTCACGCTAAAGGAGCTGCGGATCGAGACATTCTTCCCGGCCGATCAAGAATCCGAACGTTGCTGGCATCGGAAATTCGCGGGGTGAGCGGCACCTGCGTCAACTACGCTTGCCGGACTGCCCTGCTCTCGACAACTCGCATCCCGCTGCGCTGGCTGTACCTCCAACTCTGGTGGTCCTTTTTTGGGCCCTTCTGGCTGGGGGTTGCCATCCCCATCGCCGGCCTTTTGCTTTCCGTCTGGGCGCGCGTGCATGTCGGAAAAAACTGGAGCCGCTCGATCACCACTCAGCAGGGCCACGAGTTGATCAACACCGGTCCCTATGCCGCGGTACGTCACCCCATTTACGCCGGCGCTGTTCCGGATGAGACCGGCCGCCGAAGCGGGGCTCATGGTCTCGCCCGAAGCCGTGAAGGCATATATGAGACCAGTTCAAGTGCTTTACGTCCTTTGATTGCTGCGTCACGATCTCAGCACCGGCATAGCCATGGAGATCCGCCTCGGCGATTTGGTGTGCGTTGGGAACATTTCCGGCACGGAAGGGTCCGAAAGAGCATCCTTTTCCGTTCATTGGATGGCAGAGGAAAGGAATCTGCGGGCCATTTGTATAAAATTCTCCACCAACACAGACCGCGTACACCGGCGGTTCCATGCAATGCCAATCTTCCAATCCCCTTCCGGAATTCTGGTTTCCGCAAATCGTATCTGCGGCACTCGCATCAACTGCACTGCGCTCGGTGCAATGCTCACGCCCAAGCCGGCGCGTACCAGATTGAGCGCAGTGAAAAATACGTCTGTCTCCTGGACAATCGTTGGCATAAATCCTGCCGCTCGGCAAGTGTGAAAGACATGGTCATAGAAGCTGGCTGAGTCCGCGCGGCAAGGCAGGATGAAAGGTGCGCCGCTTAAGGCCGCCAATCCGTCTTTCGCATTGTGTGTGGCATGCTCGCTGAGCACGATCATGAGCCTCTCCTTTACGATGGGGACGGTTGCGATATCTTCGGCACGAACCGGCAAACGCACAAACCCAACTTCGATTTTTCTGTCGCTGAGCGCGCGCAGTTGATCGGAGGTGGACATGTTGCGCACCGATAAGTCGACATTCGGAAATCGCTTCCTGAAGCGCAGCATCAGATTCGGCAACCCGCGGGCGAGAACGGCAATTCCGAAGCCAATGCGCAACGTGCCCGCTTCACCCTTTAGAGCAAGACGGGTGATTCTTTCCGCCGATGCGGAATCCTCGACGATCTGTCGCGCGTGTTGCATCAGCACCTTCCCCGCCGGGGTCAAGTGCAGCCCACGAGAACGCCGGATCAGCAGTTGCCCGCCCAGCCGGTCTTCTAAACGGCGGATATGTTTGCTCAGGGCCGGCTGCGAAACATGAAGGATCTCCGCGGCGCGGCGAAAGTGAAGCTGCTCCGAGAGAATCAGAAAAGACCTCAAATCGCCCAAATCCAGTGCCATAACTCTAGGTTATCAAACAGTGTCATATGTTTCATTGGACATATTCTGCTGTGCTCGCTGAATATGGAACAGTAAACATTATCCGGACCTCCGCAGCGTAGAACGATCGCTGTTCGAATTCAGCTCGGAACCTGGTGCGGTCAGACAGAGAGGCGGAATAAAGGAAGGAAAAGATGAACCGTCGTCAGTTTGTGGCCAGTTCCGTCGCGGCTGCGGCAGGCACTGCACTTGTTCAGAAAAGTGCTTACGGCCCTGTTTCCTCCTCTGTCTCGAATGAAATTCCAGGCCTGTTACCAGAGTCCCAAATGCCAGGATCGGTGCCAGAAGCTGATATACAAAATGCGCGGTTTCCCGAAGGGTTTTTCTGGGGTGCCGCAACAGCCTCATACCAGGTGGAAGGTGCGTGGAATGAGGACGGCAAAGGCGAGTCGATCTGGGACAAGTTTACGCATACGCCCGGAAAAGTACGTGGCAGTGTAACCGGAGATGTGGCTTGCGATCAGTATCATCGCTACCCGGAAGATATTGTGCTGGCGAGACAGCTCAATTTGAAGAGCTATCGATTCTCCATCTCCTGGCCCCGTATTCAGCCCACCGGTGTTGGTGCGCCAAACATGAAGGGGCTCGACCACTACAGCCGATTGGCCGACACGCTTCTCGAAGCCGGCATTCGACCTTGGTGCACGATCTACCATTGGGATCTCCCACAGGCATTAGAGGATCGAGGTGGCTGGCCGAACCGCGATCTGGCCAAATACTACGCGGACTATGCCGGAATCCTTGCAAAGCACCTTGGAGACCGAATTACAGTTTGGGCGCCATTCAATATGCCCTGGGCCATCGCATTTATGGGCTATGCCGCTGGTGCATTCCCACCGTGCCGTACCAGCTTCCCTGATTTCCTTAAAGCGGCACACACGCTCGGCCTGGCGCAGGGGGAAGCACATCGTGCGATTAAAGCAGCTTCACCCAAGGCGACTGTGGGGAGCGCTTATGAGATGGCTCCCGCATACCCTAAAACGAATTCCGAGGCAGATCGCGCAGCCGCCGCGCGGTACCACGCCATGAACAATGTGTTCTTCCTTGAAGCGGCAATGACGGGCCACTATCCAAACGCCTTTGTGGGCGAATTTCCATACAAGATCATGGGATTCCGGCCTGGCGATGAGAAGATCCTGTATGCACCACTGGACTGGGTGGGATTCCATTACTACACTCGCCGCATCGTCTCTGATGCGAGTAAAGCGGATTGCATTGGTGGCGGCTTCAGCGGAACCGAAATCGAATCAGACAGCGGTTGCGCCCGCGACCCCTACACCGGGATTCGTGCTGATATGCCCACTGAGGGGCCCCTCACTGAGTCTGGTCTGGAGCTATGGCCTCGCGGCATCTACGACCTCGTCACCCAGATTTCAAAGGAATACAACTATCCAATCATCGAGATCACCGAGAGCGGCTGCGGCTATCTCGACGCACCCTGCGACAAAGACGATGGCCGCATACCCGATACGCGAAGAATCCAGTGGTACCGCCAGGTGCTTGCGGAACTCGCCCGAGCGATCAGGGGCGGAGCACATGTCCGCGCGTACCATGCGTGGACCTTGCTCGACAATTTCCAGTGGGCAGATGGATACACAGAACGATACGGCTTGATCTATACAGACTTCCGAAGCCAAAAGCGCACAATTAAGGACTCTGGATATTGGTACAGCCGCGTTGCGGCTTCCAATCGGCTGGACGTCTAAGAGCGGGCATATCGCGCCCGCGATCAACGGCCCCTTGCAATGGACTCGTGAGTTGGATCCTCATGTCAGGTTCCCACCTTATACCGCCCCAATAGGAATTCAGTCCGGCAACCACTTTAGTATGCCGGCCAAATCTCGGCTTCTGACATCATCGCCATAAGCACTCACCGGTGCGGAGTTGAGCTTGAATTCGGTCGCAGGGAGCGGGCGCGTTTATCCGACTTGCAAAACGGATGCCGCGCACGCGACGTGTGCAGCGGATTCCAACGATCCTCCCTAAATCCGCGTACGGTCTCACTTACATTGACTTTCGCGAGCAGAAGCGCACCATCACGAACTCGGGGTACTGGTATGGCCGGGTCGCTGCCGCGAATCGGCTTGATGCGTAAAATGGGCGATTTGCTCTCTGCGGAGAACTGATATTCGCCACCGAGTATTGGGATTGGTTCGAAATCAACATGGGGAAGAATGATGCCTGCCGGCCGGCTGCTTCCTCCCACATTCACCACGCCCGGAAGTCCAGGCAACTTCGATTCCGGCGGCAAGACCAGCCCCAGACTTCGCCACCTGTGGAGAAACGCTTCCTTATCCGAAGGCTCCAGGATGTGTCCGCGATCTATGAACGTGATCTGGTGGGAAATCTGCTCTACATCGAATGTGTTGTGCGAAGAGGACAGCACCGTTCGCTCTTCGTCCGCAAGCACTGCCATCAACCCGCCCAGTACCTCTCGCCGCGCGATCGGATCGAGACCGGTCGCCGGCTCGTCCAGCACCGGCAGTCTTGGTCTGCGAGCCAGCGCCAGCAGCAGCGCCGCTTTCACCCGTTGTCCGTGCGACATCCTCTTGATCTTCTGCTGTGCCTTCAAGTCGAACCGCCGCGGAAGGTTGTCGGCGTATGTACCATCCCAGCGTGGATAGATAGACCGAATGAAGTTGATGTGCCACTCGATCGTTGCGACCCCATAGATAGAAAAATTAGGCAGGGAATCTTGACACCGAGACGAATCCGATGCGATTTGACGGCAGGCGTAACTCTGATCGAGAAGCTCGCACTATGACGGTCCCGAACTAATACGGTCGCCAAAGCTCCATCGAACAGGAATCGGGAACGCGAAGTCGGCCAGTGTTGAGCGTTCGTGTTACTCCGATCATCGGTTGACGAAATCAAGCCAAACCAGACATCGGGCTCAGCTTTGCCAAGTGTGGAGGATTCCTCCCCGACGGGAGCTTTGCAGGTAGTGAGACACACTGGCACGGTCATTCAGCACTGTACCTCAAAAGACGGCATGGACAACTACGAAATAGTCATAACGGCGTTTTTGGTAGGGAAAGTTGTATCCCAATCTCGAATTCGTTTGTATCGTCGGGGTGGATTGCTGCGGGATTGTCTTCGACGGTATGGGTTACAGATCGGGAGTGCATTCGTCATCTTTGTCGACTCAAACATCCCGATGTGTCGGGAGGGTGCCCCACGCTCATGAAACCGAAGCCAAGCGTTGGCTGGTGGAAATTGTGGGTGGCCTAAAGCGGCTGGTGACCGACGCGGAATGCCGGATATTGCAGACCAACGCCCGAAGCAATTCCCAGCGCGCGCGGCGTAACCACTCGATTGCCAGCCTGGTTACGAGAGGTTGTTACTTCTGGCATGCGGGCTCGCGTCCTGGGAAAAGTCCTGCATTGACGCGTCTTGCGCTGGCCGATAAAGATTGAGAATCTCCTGAGTCTCGCCTGCGAAACGGCAAGGTGCCGCTTCCCAAGCGTGTCCCATGCCTCAAAGAACTCCGATCGACTTTCCCCGAACAGCCGATTGGCAATGTGCATCGGGCTCTCGCGCGCAATTCCTCGCTCTTTGTCTCCCCCTCAAGAGCGAATGCAGTTCCCATAACTGTTTCTTCCCCTGGAGGGTCCGTGATCCGCGTTCTGGCTGGTAGCGCTGTTGTTACTCGTGTGTCCGCTTTCTTTGCCCGTCACCAGGCAGTTGATCCCAGCACTGTTCCCGCCGGCATTGTGGCCCGGCCGCGGAGCATGGCGTTGCGGGGGAGAGTTGCGGCCATGGCGGCGCTCGCGGCAGGCGTGCTGATGCTGAGCGCGACGGCCGGCGCGACGACCTACACGGTGAATCTTTTCGACACCAATTCCGACGCGGCGGCCAATGGCCCGAATGTCGGGGACGGCCTGGGCGCGGGTGTTGGTTCGGGCACGAGTGGCGATCTGCGCTGGGCCATTCTGCAGGCCAATGCGGCCGGCGGGGCAAACATCATTCAGTTCAGTTGTCCGTCGGCGCCGTGCACCATCACGCTCAGCGGCCCTCTGCCTCCGATCTTTGCCACGGCTTCGACCCCCAATGGCGGCATCGCCGGCTACAACCTGACCATCGACGGCGGGGAGTTCGGCACCATCATCATCGACGGCGGAACAAAATACCGCGTCTTCTTTGTGGATAATGTCGCGGTGACGCTGGCCAATCTGCAGATCCAGAACGCCAACGCTACCGGAGGGGCGGGTGGCAGCGAAATTGGCGGCGGCGGCGGCGGCGCTGGGTTTGGGGCTGGATTGTTTGTGAACCAGACGACTGCGGCCGCGACCGTCGAAAACTCTACCTTTAGCAACTGCAGCGTGACCGGCGGGGCCGGCGGTAACGGAGGATTTGCCTTAAGCAGCGGCGGCGGCGGCGGCGGCGGAACGGGATTTGGCGGAGGAACGGGAATTGGCGGAGGAGGTTCTGGTGGCGGGGGCGGCGGAGTGACGGGCCCTGGGGTCGCCGGCGGAAACGGCGGTAGCGGCGGTGGTGGTGGCGGCGGAGACGGCGGAACAGGCGGAATCGGATACGCAGCCAGCAGCGACGGCAGCAATGGCGGAAGCGGAGTTGACGGTTCCGGCGGTGCGGGTGGCTTTGGGGGTGGCGGCGGTGGCGGCAGAGTCACTCCGGGAGCGGGAGGCTTTGGCGGAGGAGGGGGTGGGGTGGGAGCAGGCAATGGCGGCCAGGGCGGCTTTGGCGGCGGCGGTGGTGGGGGCGCCACTGTCGCTGCTAGCGGCGGCCAATCGGCAGCCGCTGTGGGAGGTGTTGCCGGAGGAGCTGGTGGAAACTATCTCTGTTGCTGGCCCGGAGACAGCGTGGACGGCTCACCCGGTGGGGGCGGCGCAGCAGCCGGCCCGGCGATTTTCATCAACCTGGGCAGCGTGATCCTCGAGAATGTCAGCGGTTCGGGCTTTTCCGCCACCGCCGGACAGCCCGGGGCCATGGGCAGCCCCTCTTTCGAAGAAGCCGCCTCTGCCGGCACAGCCAGTTCCGTTGCCGTTTTCAACTACGCCGGCAGGGTCAACGGCTCCAACACCACAGGTCCCATTTCCAGCGCGCTGCCCGGCGGAAATGCCGTGCCCGGCACCACGCCAACCAGCACCAACTTTGGCTCTGAGCCGGTCGGCTCGTCCATCACGCAGCCGGTCTACTTCTCCGTCGCCAGCGGCACCACCGTGGGCAGCATCGGCATCCTCACCCAGGGCACGCCCAATCTCGACTTTACTGACGGCGGCGAGAGCACCTGCACCGCGCAAACCTATGGTTCGACAACCACCTGCGCGGTCAATGTGAAGTTTGCGCCAATCGCTCCCGGCCTGCGCATGGGCGCTGTGGTGTTTTATTCCGGCGCGAATAATACAGGCACGGTACAGGCAACCGCCTATGTTTACGGCGTCGGCACCGGGCCGGCGGTAGCGTTCACGCCCGGCATCATCAGCACCGTGGCGGGCAACGGCATATCCGGCTATAACGGGGACGGCATCTTGGCCACCAGCGCGGAACTCTACGGCCCTAATGGTGTGGCAGTGGACAGCGCGGGCAACCTCTACATTGCGGAAACGCTCGACAGCCGCATCCGCAAGGTGACGGCGGCAACCGGCGACATCAGCACCGTGGCCGGCAACGGCACAACAGGCTACAGCGAGGACGGGGTCGCGGCCACCAGCGCGGAACTAAAGAATCCTACTGGCGTGGCAGTGGATGGCGCGGGCAACCTGTACATCGCGGACTTAAACAGCAATCGCGTCCGCATGGTGACGGCGGCAACCGGCGACATCAGCACCGCGGCGGGCAACGGCACTGGAGGCTTCAACGAGGACGGCGTCCCGGCCACCAGCGCGGAACTCGCCCTCCCCTATGGCGTGGCAGTAGATGGCGCGGGCAACCTGTACATCGCGGACTTCGGCAACAACCGCATCCGCATGGTGACGGCGGCAACCGGCGTCATCAGTACCGTGGCTGGCAACGGCACTGGAGGCTTCAACGCGGACGGCGTCGCAGCCACCAGCGCGGAACTCTATTCCCCCACTGGCGTGGCAGTGGATGGCGCGGGCAACCTGTACATCGCGGACCAGCTCAACAACCGCATCCGCTTGGTGACGGCGGCAACCGGCATTATCACCACCGTAGCTGGCGACGGCACGGCAGGGTACGGCGGGGACGCCGGCGCGGCCACCGGCGCGGAACTCTCTAGTCCCTATGGCGTGGCAGTAGATGGCGCGGGCAACCTGTACATCGCGGACCATTACAACAACCGCATCCGCAAGGTGTCAGCGGCAACCAGCGTCATCACCACCGTGGCGGGCAACGGCACTAGAGGCTACAACGAGGACGGCGTCGCGGCCACCAGCGCGGAACTTAACTATCCCACTGGCGCAGCAGTGGACGGCGCGGGCAACCTGTACATCGTGGACGGTGACAACTTCCGCATCCGCGAGGTGAGTGTTTCCACTCCGCCCACGCTCACCTTCCCCACTCCGACCGCCGTCGGAGAACTCGACGCGACCGATGACCCGCTCGGCTTTACGGTGGAGAACGTCGGAAACCAGCCGCTGGTCTTCGCGGTTCCGGGCTCGGGATTGAATCCCAGCGTGGCTCCGGGATTCCTGTGGGACGCGGCCGACGCCACCAACCCCTGCACGCAGACGCAGTCCGGCGACACGGCATTCTCCCTTGCAGCCGGCGCCACTTGCGGAATCAATATCGAGTTTGAACCCACGGGCTCCGGGACCAACTCCGGCTCGGTGATGCTGACCGACAACAATCTGAACGTAACCAACGCCATGCAGACGGTGGGCCTGAGCGGCATGGGGATCAGCCCTACTACCGTAACCAACGTGACTTCAACGAATTCCAACAGCACTTATGGCGTGGCCGCTGTGATCAGCATTCAGATCACATTCAGCAATGCAGTCACCGTCACGGGCACCCCGATGCTCGCCCTGGACTCGGGCGGGACGGCGCTATACAGCTCGGGCTCCGGCACAGCCACCCTTACCTTCACCTACACCGTAGGGGCAGGCGAGAACAGCGCCCATCTCGACGCGGTGTCCACAAGCGCCCTCTCGCTCAATGGCGGCTCCATCATCGGTACTGGCTCGCTCGCCGCCGCTCTCACCTTGCCGGCGCCGGGCAGCGCTGGATCGCTGGGCGCCAACAAGAGCATCGTGATCGACACCACAACCGTGCCCGTTATGGTGGGCACCAGCCCGGCTGGACTCAGCTACTCCGTCAACGGCGCTGCAGCCACCAGCACGAATCAGACGCTCACGTTTACCATCGGCACTCCGGTAACGCTCAGCACGAACACGACGCAGGACCTGAACGGCTATGAGTATGCTATCCAGAACTGGAGCGCGGGGTCGACCACGATTTCCAACGGCGTAGCCACCAACACCCTCATCCCCACTGCCGGTTCCCCCGTCGATATCGCCACGTTTAGCGCCGCTGCCGCGCTGGTCAACTTCTCCGTCTCCGGCAGCGGAACGGTAACGGTGACGCCGACCGGCGGAGGCGGCGCCATCAATTCGGGTCTTTACCAACTGATCGGCAGCACCTACAACCTGGTGGCCACGCCCGCGGCCGGCTACTACTTCACCGGCTGGACCGGCTATTACGCGACCGACGTGGCCAGTGCCAGTAGCGCCAGCACCACTCTCACCATCAACGGACCTGAGAACCTGGTGGCCGGCTTTGCGACGATACCGGGCTACGTGGTGAACACGGCTGCGGACTCGAACGACGGCGTCGGCGGCTGCGATTCAATGCCGGAAGGGACCTGCTCGCTGCGCGATGCTCTGGCGGCCTCCGCCGCGGCCGGTACAGGCAACATCACCTTCTCGTCCGCGGTCTTCAATGTGCCCACCACCATCACGCTGGGCTCAAATTTGAGCCTCCAGATACCGACTAACACAACCATTACCGGCCCGACTACCGGCAGCGGCGCCACGCTAACCAACCTGGTGACGGTGGACGGTAACCATGGCGGGTTTTCTATGATCGTTGTCGGCAGCGGCGTAACCGGCGCATCCATGGCCAACCTGACCATCCAGAACGGAACCGGCGGTCTCGTGGCCGGCGGCGGCATCGAAAACACCGGCGGCACGCTCACGGTGACCAACTGCACCTTCTCCGGCAACTTATCGGGTAACTTTGCCGCCGGCGGCGCCATCACCAATTTCAGCGGCACGCTGACGGTGATCAGCAGCACCTTCTCCGAAAATTCGGCGAGTCCGGCCTTCGGCGGCGCCATTTACATCGGCAGCGGCTCGCTGACGGTCGCCAACAGCACTTTCTCTGGCAACTCGGGTGTTAGCGGCGGCGCCATCTATATTACTGACGGCACGCTCACGGTGACCGACAGCACCTTCTCCGGCAACAACAGCACCGGCGGTTACGGTGGCGCTATCTTCATCTACAACGGCTCTGCGACGACGGTGACCAACAGCACCTTCTCCGGCAATTCGGCGCCTTCCGGCTACGGCGGCGGCATTGATAACTACAGCGGGACGCTGACGGTGACCGACAGCATCCTGGCCAGCGATGGGGTCGGCGGCGAGTGCGTGGGCACGGGCTGCCCAACCAACGGCGCCGACGGCAACATCGTGAATCCAACCGGGACGGCAGCCAACCTGGCCGCTCTGGGCAACTACGGCGGCCCGACGCAGACCATGATTCCGCTGCCGGGTTCGTCGGCCATCTGCGCGGGCGCGGCAGCTTCGGCAGCCAGCGCGGGCGTAACCGCCGACCAGCGCGGCGTGATTCTGAACCTGACCACGGGGAACGCCAGCGCCTACACCGGCGCGGGTGGCTACTGTCCGGCAGGCTCGCTCGACGCCGGCGCGGTGCAGACGGACTACGCTATCAGCTTCACCACCGATCCGCCCTCGATGGGAACCGTGCCCGGCACGGCGATGTCTCCGGCGCCGGTGGTCACCTTGACGGAGAGTGGTACGCCATTCGCCGGCGGCTCGGCCTCAATGAGCGTGACGGATACGGCTGTTGACCTGAGCGGCGGTTCGACTCTCACCGCCTCAACGTCGACGGCGACGGCAACCGCAGGCCAGGCTGCGTTCAGTAACCTGATCTTCAACGGGGCCACTACCGGCGACATGCTGAGCGCAACCCTGTCACTGAATCCGTCACTCACCACACCGCTGAGCCTTATGGCGCAAAGCACCGGCTTTAAAGTGGGGGCGGCGCAGACCAGCACCGTGGCCGGGAACGCCACAGCCAACTTCAGCAACGTGAGCCAGAACGTAACGCTTTCAGCGACCGTTAGCAGCGGGGCGGGCACCGTAAACGTGGGGGCCGTAACGTTCACGGTGCTGAACAGCAGCAACGTCGCGATCGGGTCGGGCTCCGGCACGGTTACAGGTGGCAGCGTTTCGGCGGCGGTCACGCTGCCGGCCAAGACTCCCGCCGGGACCTACAAGATTGACGCGGAATACAGCGGCGGCTCGCCTACCTTTGCCAACAGCGGCGATACCACGCACACGCTGACCATCAAGGCCGTGCCCATCGCCAGCATTTCGCCGAGCACGGGGATCAATTTCGGGACCAGCATCTACCTGGGCAGCGTGATCACGAAGACGGTGACCCTAACGAATGTGGGCGACGCCGCGATGACGATAAGCAATCCGCTCATCGCCATTGTGAAGGGCGGCAACTCCAACGAGTTTGTCACGGTGAATCTCTGCCCCAAGTCGCTGGCCGCGGGCAAGAGCTGCACCATGACGGTGACCTTTGTTGCCGGGCCGTACTACACCGCGCAAACGGCCGACCTGATGATCAGCGACAGCGCGGCGGGCAGCCCGCAGATCGTGCCGCTCTCGGCAACGGTAATCGATCCCCTCGCCAAGTTCAGTGCAACCAGCCTGAGCTTCGGTACGGAGAAAACCAACTCCGGTAGTTCCAAAAAGTCCATCACCGTAACCAGCGCCGGGGGAACCTCTCTCTCCATCTCAAAGATCGCCGTCTCCGGCGCTGACCCCAAAGACTTCACAGAGACCAACAACTGCATCGGGACGTTCAATCCCAAGGCCACTTGCTCGATCAGCGTCACGTTCAAGCCGACCGCTAAGGGCGGGCGCACCGCGAGCTTGGTCGTGACCGACAACGCGCAAAACAGCCCGCAGTCGATCCCGCTCTCGGGGACCGGCAACTAGAGGGATAGACTGTCTTTTTGGGTACAGGTTTTGGAACAGCCGGATCGAGATGATCCTGCCTTTTGTTTTGTGCGGTTCGGAGAGGCTGTTTTCCGACCCCTTTTGGAACAGGCCTCAGGCGGCCTGGACCTGGGCTGTAGAGCTTTGGCTGAGCACGCGGTGGATGGTGGTGCGGGAGACGCCGTAGGTGTGGGCTAGTTGCCCCAGACTCTGCCCGCGCCGCCGATCGCCGAGGATTGCTTCGCGATCCACTTCGAGCGGCTTGCGCCCGATGTGCCTTCCTTCGAGGCGGGCGCGGCGCATGCCGGCGCGGACCCGCTCGATAATAAGGTTGCGCTCCAACTCGGCTATAGCGCCGATGATGATCAAGATGGCCCGGCCCAGCGGGCCGGATGTGTCTATCTGTTCGCGGAACGAGACGAACTCGATATTCAGGTGATTGAGCGTGTCCAGGACCTCGAGGAAATGCCGGGTGGAGCGGGCGATGCGATCGCAGGCCTACACAAGAACGACATCGAAGCGGCCGCGGCGGGCGTCCCGCATCGGTTCATCGAGCCCCGGCCGGCGTGCCTTGGTGCCGGATATCCTGTCGCTGTATTCGTGCACGATCTCGAAGCCGCGCTGGACGGCCATCTGGCGCAGGCCGAGAAGCTGGTTTTCTGGATGCTGATCGAAGGTCGAGTCCCGGAGGCAAAGAGCGGCGCGCTTCACACCCGCCGCCCTTTCGGCTTCGGTGAGTACTTCGCGATGTAATCCTTGATGTGCTCGAGCAACACGTCCGTCATGTTCTTCCCCTGGCTGGCGGTGACCGACTTAAAGCTGTTATGGAGATCGACGGGAACGTTCAAATTCATTCTTTTTACCCCTCTGTCGTCAGGCTTGCTGATTTTGCTCACCTCCTCTCGGAGGGAGCATATACGGTTATGAGTAAGGCTGGCCTGAGTTCCTGCGACTCCGGCCGCCCATGATTACGCGCAGATAAGCCGGCACAAGATGATCAGCGGCGCGAGATCGGCCCTGCTCATCCCCAGGCCCCGGGCCAGCAAAGGCATCTCGGCCCGAGTGCCACCTCCTCACCGGCTTCGATGGCCCGCCACCGAACCGGATCCATATTTGCTCGCCCCGCGGCCTGCTCAATCGACAGGTCGCCCCGCTGGCGGGCGCCCCTGATTCCGGCGCTTCAGGAACACCTACCTGAGGAACCACACCCCCTGCCCGGACGGCCTGCAAAAGTTCTGGATGGGCCATGCGGGTGAAACCATGACCGACCTTTACGACAAGGTCAAGGAAGATCTGCAATTTCGGCTGGAATGGGCCGAGAAAAGCGGCATCGGCTTTGAGTTCCCAGAGTTCGGTCTTTAAATTGTCCCGAAGGTTCCGAATGTACCGAGAAACGAGGGCATGAAAACGGCAGCTTGAGCAGCTCAACTCGAATAAACTGTGCGAGATAAATGGTCGGGGAGAGAGGATTTGAACCTCCGACCCCCTGGTCCCGAACCAGGTGCTCTACCAGGCTGAGCCACTCCCCGAACCCTTGCAGCAGAAGCGTTCCGCGAGCTTTGCCTGGTGAACTTCACCCTGCGGATGCGCTCCAATCAGTTTAGCAGAATTCTCCCCTGGCCTTTTGACCCCGGACGGCGCGGCCACCCAGCCCGCTCCGTCCGGGCCCGCTGCTATTGCGCCGCCGGCGCCGCTTCCACTCCAGGGAAGATGTCCAAAGGCGCCCTCTGTTTCTGCTCCTTTTCCGGATCCGGAAGCGGCTTGCGCGGCAGCATCTGCTCGCGCTGCGCTGCGTTGTAAAGGAAAATCGCTTCCACCGTCGCGATCTGCTTCAGGTCCGCTGGCTGCAACTCTTCATACACGTCCATGTTCGAGTGGTGCGTCCGCGTCTCGTAGTCCAGCGGGTCCTGGATGAACTGGAATCCCGGAATGCCCACCGCATCGAAGCTCAGGTGATCGGTGCCGCCAGTGTTGCGGTTGGTCACCGTGGTCACGCCCAGGTCTTTCAGCGGCGCAATCCACTGCGCGAAAATCCCCGCAATCGCCGCGTTGCCCTGGGTGTAGATGCCGCGAATTTTCCCGCTGCCGTTGTCCACGTTGAAGTAGCCCGAAATCAGCTTCTGCTCCGGCTTCACCTCCAGTGGTCCCGCCGCCCGCCGCATGAACTCCGGCAATTGCATCTGGTCCGGCGCGGTCGAAGTCTTCGCCGACCCAAAGTGCTGGGTCACGTAACCCTTCGATCCGAACAGTCCTTCTTCTTCGCCCGTCCACAGCGCGATGCGGATGGTGCGCCGAGGATGAACGTCCAGCGCTTTCAGGATGCGCATGGCCTCCATGGCCACAATGGTTCCCGCCCCGTTGTCCGTCGCGCCCGTTCCCGCAATCCAGCTATCCAGGTGCCCGCCCACCATCACCACCTGGTCCTTCAGCTTGGGATCGGTGCCCGGAATTTCCGCGACCGTGTCGAAACCGTGCTCGTGATCGCCGGTGAACTTCGTCTCCACGTCAATCTGCACCGTGCATGGCGCGTGCTCCTGGGTCAGGCGATAGAGCCGCCCATAGCTCTCAATCGCCGCCACCACCACTGGAATCTTCACCGCCTTGTCAGCCAGGTACGGCGTGCGGCCCAGCGTGGCGCCGTTGTCGTCAAAGAACGTTCCCCCCGATCCGCCACCGTCGCTGGCATCCCTGCTCGGCTCAATCACCGCGGCCACTTTCTCGTCCGCAAAGAACTGAGCAATCTTGTCGATCATCCGCATCCGCTGCATCCGCTCCCGCATCCGCGCCATCATCTCCGGCGGCAGCCCTCCCGCGTTCGCATTCACCGGGTAGTCGGCCATCTCCGCCAACTCCGCGTCCGTGTAGCGCACAAACAGCGGCTTCTCTACCGGAGGCACCGGCCGCATGGCGCCAAACAGCACAATCTTGCCCGCCAGCTTGCCGCGGTAGTTGTCGAAATCCTTTTCATCCTGGATGGCGACATAGACCACATCACCGGTCACCGCGCCATTGGTTGAGGGCGACCACGGCGTGGCCTGCACCATCAGCACCGCCGGGTCCGGCGTAACCAGCCTGCCCCACGTGTTCAACTGCTGCCAGCCCAACCCGAACTCGCCCCAGTCCTCCAGGTGCGCATTCTCGAGCCCGATCTTGGTCAGCGTGTCGCGCGTCCACTCGTTGGCCTTCATCGCGTTCGGCGACGCCGTCAGCCGCTGCCCGATTCCGTCCATCAGCGCGCTGGCAAAATCCATCACGTGCGAATGGTTCAGCCCTTCGTCGCGAATGCGCTGGTACATCGCCAAGTCTAGAGTTTCGCTGGCCGGCTGCACTTCGGCGTAGGGGTCCACGTCCGCCGGTGCCGCCGGCGCGGGCTTCGGTTTCGGCTTCTCGGCAGCATTCGCCGCAATGGCCGCGCAAAAGAGAGTGGCAGCAACAAATCGCAGGGGTCTGTTCAGCATGGAAATTCGGCTCCGCAAAAAGATTTTCGTTCGTTTCCGCAGAATTGTAGGTCATCCATCCCCCTCCTGCCCACGAAAACAAGGGCAGCCCGCAGGCTGCCCCCATCTCTTCGCATTCAATCCGTTGACGCTCAGTCGCTCTTGCCCGTGTCTCCATCCATTCCTGCCGGCAGATCCAGCGCCACCAGCGCAATTCGCGTCTGCCCGGCCACCGGGTTCTCAAAACCCACAATGTGCTGATGCCGCTTGGATCCGGCCTTGAGCTCAAAGTCGCCTACCGTCACGTTCCCGTTATTGAACGTCACCTGGCCGTTCTTGCCGCTGCCCTCGCACGTCAATCCTTCCTGTGTCACTGTCGGCGTGCCTACCGGGGAATTGCCCTCGCAGGTCAGCACATCGCCATACCGCGCCAGTGCCTTCTTATAGAACGCCGTCACCTTGTCCTTCGAGTCCCCCGTCTCGTAGGTCACCGCGCGCACCCGCAACTGCCATTCTCCGAATCCCATGTGCACATCGGCGGATTTGTGGTTGTCGTCCCCCTTCACCAGTTGCGCGCCGGGATACACCGGCAGACCCAGGTCCGCCGCCGTCACCACGTCGGTGTTCACATGCACCCCGCCAAATGGCGTATCCACCTGCACCGTCTTGTCTTCGCCGTTGGCGCCCTTGTCCACGTGGACGCGGCATCCGGTCGCTCCTGCCAGAATCACCAGGCTGGCGGCCGCCAATCCTGCAAGCCTATGCGCTACGTTCGGTTGCATGCTCTCATCCCCTCCATGCTTTCTACGCGGAACCGGGCCCCGCGGTTCCCGCCGCGCTTATTTCTTGACACTTTCTCCCGCCGTCCGGGTTAGCATCTTTAACAGTATCCGGGTATCAATCTCGTTCCATCTCTCCCTGGCGAGAAAATCGTGGTCCGTGGCGTCGGCGCCCAGCCTCCTCCACGCTCGCTCAGGCTTAGCCTCAAATGCTTCCCAGCGGCGCCAATGAAAGGATGCCATGCGCGTCAAATCACCCCCCAGCTTCTCTTTGCGATACACCATAGTCGTTCTCCTCGCCCTTGTGGTCGGCCTCTGCGTCTCCGCCCGGGCCCAGGACGATCCGCCTGCTCAAGCCGGACGCCTCTCCGGCCTCGTCGGCGATGTCTCCATCCAGCCCGCCGGCAGCGATGCCTTTGGTCAAGCCTATCCCAACCTGCCTCTCGGTCCCGGCGATCGCATCGTCACCAGCGACTACGCCCGCGCCGAAATCCAGATCGGCCGCACCTGGGTCCGCATCGCGCACAATGCCGACGTGACACTGGTCGAAGCCAGCCCCGATCACATCACCTTCGGCATCGCGGCCGGTTCCGTAAGCGTCCACTGCGCTGGCCTGTGGGACGGGCAGGTGCTCTACGTCCAAACCCCCAGCGGAAGCACCACCGTCAGCCAGCCTGCCGATTTCCGCGTCGACGTCGACCCCGTACAGAATTTCGCTCTCTTCACTGACCACGGCGGCGAGCTGTACATCTCCGGCGCAAACGACTACGGAGTGGAGATGCACATGGGAATCGCTCTCCAGCTCGTTGGCAGCAACCCCGTCTACCCACAGTGGCTTCAGGAAGCCTCCCCGGACGACCTCGACAACTGGGCCATGCAGCGCAATGAAGCCATGGCCCGCGCCGTCTCCTACCGCTATGTCAGCCCTGAAATCAACGGCGCGGCCGAGCTCGATGCTGCCGGCGACTGGACGCCCCAATCCGACTACGGTCCGGTCTGGTTCCCCCATGTCGATGCCGGCTGGGCTCCCTATCGCCACGGCCACTGGATCAACCGTCCCCCCTGGGGCTGGGCCTGGGTTGAAGAAGAGCCCTGGGGCGCCGCTCCCTTCCACTACGGCCGCTGGGTTACCGTCAACAACCGCTGGGGCTGGATTCCCGGCCCTCCCGCCGCTCATCCCATCTGGTCCCCGGCCCTCGTCGTGTTTGCCGGCGGCGGAAGCCCCGGCGTCTCCGCCTGGTTCCCCCTCGGTCCCGGCGAAGCGTATCACCCCTGGTACCACACCAGCCCGCGCTACGTTGACCAGATCAACATAACCAACATCACCCCGTCCCGGCGCGTTGTCGTCCAGACAACCTACGTCAACATCGTCAATGTCACCAATGTCACTTACGTCAATCGCTCCGTCGGCGTCACCGCGGTGCGCCAGGAGGATTTCGCCGCCGGCCATCCCGTAGCCCAGGCCGCGGTTCACGTTGACACCGTCGCCATGGGGCGCGGACCGGCTCTCGCCGCGCCCCCGGTCGATATCCGCCGCGCCGCTGTCATTGCGGCCCCCGTCGCCCATCCAGTCAAAGTGGCCACTGCCCGTCCGGTCCTTATTGATGCGCATGGCAAGGCCGTCGCAGCCAGGCCTCACGCACAACCCGCGCCGCCACCCGTCAAACAGGTGGCTGCGCCCAAACCGTTGCCCGGACGCAAGGTCGTAGCCCAGCCACCAACCGCCACGGTCATGCCGCCTTCTCAGCACCTGACCGCCTCGGGCAAACCCAATCCCACCCCCGCGCACCCCATGCCAGCCGATGGAACGCCCGTCATGGCCATCCCGCCAAAGTCGGGCGGCCTTCCCTCCGCTCCATCCAAGCCGGCTACGCCCGCGGCCAAAGCTCCAACCCCTGCTCCCAAGGCCTCTCCCGCAGCTCCGGCCAAGCCGGCGACTCCCGCGGCAAAGCCCGCCCCGGCCGCCAAGCCCCCGGCGAAACCTGACGACCACAAGAAGCCAAAGAAGGACGAGCCGCCAAAACCGGAATAACCGTCGCCCAAAAAGCAATGGGCCGCAGCGCACCCGCGCCGCGGCCTTTTGTTTTTCTGTCTGTCATTCCCTGGGCTGCCCCAGGTCCCTCGCAATTGGGAAATCCGGAAACGCCAACCCTACGCGTGCGAGTTGCCGTCGTGCTCCTCGTGTTCGTCGTCCGCTTTGCTGCTCGTGGCAAACAAAATCGACACCGTAAACACAATCACAATCGCAGCCACAACAAAATACGGGGAAGTAATGTCCATCCGCCACACTCCTTAGATTCCTAGACTATCAAAGACATGGATGTGGGTGCCCCAGGTCTCCCGAATTTGGAGACCTGGGAAAAGGGCCCCGCTGCCTCTTTAGTTTTTCGCCACCTTATCCGCATAATCTACCCGGATCGTCAGAATCTCATACGGCTTGATCGGCGTCTTCACCACGTCACCTTCCACCGGCAACGCCGCGCCCTCCGGCGTCTCCATCAGGTTCGTCACCGTGGCTCCCGTCGCCCCCGGAGGCACATGGAACGATACCGTCGCGCTCTTCCCCGCCCATTCGTACACGCGGAAAATCAGCCCGTTCGTATCCTCGGCCTTCTTCACCGCCGTCAGCACCACGTTTTCCGGCTCGGCCGAAGCAAACGAGTGCTCCGCCGGCAGCGCCCCCGCATGCGCCGTAGCGACGGTCGCGCTCAGCGGGTAGTTGTACTCCCAACCCTTGCGCACCGTCAGTGCATCCTTCCACGTCCCCGCATGCGGATACAGCGCATAGTAAAAGTGCTGATGCCCCATGTCCGCATCCGGGTCCGGCCACTTGGGCGAGCGCAGCAGCGTCAGCCGAAGCAGATTCCCCACCGCGTCATAGCCAAACTTCGATTCGTTGATCACGCTGAACCCATGCTGCCCGTCCCCCAGGTCCGCCCAGCGCTGCGCCGGCACCTCAAACTGCGCCTTCTCCCACGAGTTGTTCCGCGTAGTCGGCCGCTCAATCGTCCCGTAAGGAATCTCGTACGTCGCAAACGGCCCCGTCGCCGCCAGCGGAAACGCCGCCTTCAACAAAATGTGCGCCTCATGCCAGTCAAACGCGTTCTCCACGTTGACCTCGCCCGAGTAAGTCGACAGGCTGATCGTCTGCACAAACTTCGAGTTCTGGAACGTCGAACTGACTCGCACGCCCGGCTCCCCGCCCGCCAGCGTCACGCCCTCCACCGAATCGGCCTTCGCGATCGTCATCGGCGGCACATCCAGCGTCCCCGGATCGATGTTCCACGCGTCGTACTCCTTCGGCGTGTCCTTGAAAAACTGCAACTGGTTCCCGCAAGCCCCCGCGGCCAGCGATTCGTACTTCGTCTTCACATCCACAATGCTCGTAATGCAGCCAGTAGTCTTGTCAATCGCCACCCGCAGCATGCCGTTGGCCAGAACAAAGTGCCCGCTCGCATCCGACGCCGGTTTCTCCGTTGCCACCACCGAAGCTCGCGGCCTTAGGTGAATCACGCGATAACCCAGCGCCGGCACTCGCACGCCGGTCAGCAGCAGCGTGCTCACACCGTCCGTCGCATCGCTATGCGCAGTCGCCGCAGCGCGTATCTTGCCGCCTTCCACCCACGTATACCCCTGCGGCTTGCCCGTCGCACTCTGCACCTTCACCGCCACGTCGCCGGTTCGCTCCCATCCCAGCGGATTCCACACCACCACCGGAATCGTCCCCGCCGCGCCCGCCGTGTCGATATGCTCGGCCACAAGATCCTGCGCGCCCTTGCTGATCCGGTCCGTCGACATCCGCACCCACGCGTAGTCCTTCTGCGCATCCTTATATATGATCCCGATCCCCGACCCCGCCGCCAGATCGTGGAACTGGTTGAAGAGCACTTTCTTCCAATCCTCCGTCAGCGCATCCCCCGGATATTGCGCCCCATCCAACCACGCCAGCGACGACCACTTCTCCGCATTCAACACTTCCTCGGAGCTCTTGCGCATGCTCCGCTTGTGCTCGGCCTGCGTCGTCATCACCCCGCGGTGATACTCAAAATAAAGCTCGCTCTTCCACGTCGGAATCGCAGTCTTGCCCGCCACCGGCGCCGGCGGCTCATACCCCTTCGCAATCGACTGGTAATTCCAAGTCGGGCTCTGCGGCGCAACACTCTGCTCCACGCTGGTGAAGTACGTCCACGCCGTCCCAAACGGCATCTGCGGAACCACCTTCGCCGGCATCGAAGGCTCCGACCAATGCACTCCCTGGTCCAGAATCGCCCGCGTCGGCCCGCCGCCGTGATCGCCAATGCCGTACAGGTCCATCATGTCCGTCATGCCCGGCGCCCTCTCCCGCGCCTGCACCGTGTCGTGCGCCAGCCGCACCGGGTCCAGGTTGTCGTTGGCGTAATCGTGCGGAAAATACGTCAGCACCTTCGACCCATCCGGCGACTCCCACCAGAACAGCTTGAACGGCAACTGATTCGTGTCATTCCACGTCATCTTCTGCGTCACAAAATAATCCACGCCGCTCTTCTTGTAGATCTGCGGCAACTGCCACGTGTACCCAAAGCTGTCCGGATTCCATCCGATATTGATGTCCACGCCGTAGTTCTTCAGGTACCACCGCTTGCCCACCAGCAACTGCCGCACCAGGCTTTCCCCATCCGGCATGTTCAGGTCCGGCTCCACCCACATGCCGCCCACAACCTCCCAGCGCCCTTCCTTGATGCGCTCTTTGATCTGGTCGTTCAGGTCCGGATACTTGTCCGCCATCCACTCGTTGTACTGCGCCGCGCTCTGCGTGTAGGTGTAGTGCGGATACTCGTACATCAACTGCAGCGCCGTCCCGAAAGTCCGCTTCACCACGTCCACCGTCTCTGTCCACGGCCACAGCCACGCCGCATCAATATGCGAGTTGCCGGTCAGGTGCCACGTCATCGTCTGCATCAGCGGCAGCAACGCCTCCAGCTTTGTCTGCGCGTCCTTCAAACTCGCGTCGAACTTGGCCTGATCGGCCGCGTCCAGCGCCTTCAAATCCACCGCCGCAATCGCCCCGTTCAGCGTGTCCATCTTGCTCGCGTCGCCCGGCGCCAGCGTGGGCACCAGCAGCGCGCCGCTCAAAAACTCCGTCCGCAAATCATCCGGGTTCGGCCGGCTCTCGCGGAAATCGATATTCAACGTCGCCCCGCGAACGTTCTTCACGTCCACCGTGTGCAGCAGCTTCACCGCCACCGTCACCTTGTCGCCCGGCTTGGCCGCGTCAAAAAGCACCACCGGCTCCAGGTCATCTCCCAGCGCCACGCGCCGCCCGTTGAAATAGAGAATCTCCGGCATCGGCCCATTGGCGTACGCGTGAAACTGGAACCAGATTCGCGCTCCCGTCAGGTCGTAGCCGTATAGCGTCTCCGGAACCGTGTACGTTTGCCGGAACCACACCGCGTCATTCGGACACGTGCACGGAGTCTTCACCGTCTCCCACGTCGAATCGTCCAGGTCCGTCGCCTCGCCGTGCGCCAGGCTGCCCCCATGCATCTTCCACGCGCCATCCGGCAATTGCCCCAGCAGCGTCAGCCGCGTAATCGCCTCCTGCGACTCTGCCGGAAGCTTACCCGCCACCCGCGCCACCTCCGCGGCCACTCGCGCCCGCTCCACCTCGGTCTGCGCCGCCGCGCGCCCCGCACCCAGCCCGGCTCCAAAAATCGCAGCCAGACAAAGCCCCACAACCGCAAGCCAAACCCGCTTCAAGCAAATCTTCATAGCGAATCCCTTCCCCGAAGCATCTTAAGCCATCCCCCCACCCGCGAGGCATCCTGTAGCGCCGGCCTCCCGGCCGGCTGTAGCGCGGACGTCCCCGTCCGCGCACTCCGAGTGCAGATACAGCCGGCACATCCACCGCGCCTTTGCTCTTGCTTTTCTTTCTGTCATTCCCCGTAGGGAATCTGCTTTTGCCGTCGCGTGCCCTGCTGACTTGCCGACTCGCTCTCTCGCTGCTATCTCTTGAGTGATCCACCAAACGCTCCGCGAGGCCCAAATGACCGTCCTGATCGTTCTCCTCGTCTCCTGGCTCATCTTCCGCCTCCTCGGCGGCTTCGGCGTTCCCATCTTCCTCGCCTGGCACGACTGTCTCCCCTACGCTCTCGCCGTCATGTTCCTCTTCACCTCCATCGCCCACTTCAGCCGCCTGCGCCACGATCTCGCCCGCATGATCCCCACGTTCTTCCCCGCTCCCGTGGCCATCGTCTACGTCACCGGCGCACTTGAGCTGGCCGGCGCCATCGGCCTCATGCTGCCGCATCACATCCACAGGTTCGCCGCGTATATCCTTATCACGCTCCTCGTCGCCATGTTCCCGGCCAACGTCCACGGCGCCCGCACCGGCGCAACTCTGGGCGGCAAGCCCGTCACATCGCTCTGGCTCCGCGCCCCCATGCAACTGCTCTTCATCGCCCTCCTAGTCTGGTCCGCCCACAAGTAGCCTTGCATTTGCTCTTGTTCTTGCTTTTCTTTCTGTCATTCCCGAATGGAATCTGCTGTTGCGTGACAACGCGCGAAGGTGCCCCATCCTAAACGCGCACTTTGCGTTTAGGGTGGGAGACGATCCGCCGACCCGCGAGAACGATAATGTACTCAATGCCACCCGTCACCCTTCGCTTCGTCCTCGACCATCTCCCCACCCCCATCGGCGATCTTTGCCTGGTCGCCGACGACGAAGGCAATCTCCGCGCCACCTTCTGGACCGAGCAGGAATCCGAGCTTCAGCGCTTCCTGGCCCGCCACTACGCCCCATCCCGCATCGAGCTAACCCCTGCAAGCGATCCCCACGGTCTCACCAGCCGCCTGGCCGCATACTTCGCCGGCGACCTCCACTCCATCGACGCAATCCCCGTCCGCACCGCCAGCACCCAATTCCAGCAATCCGTCTGGCGCGCCCTCCGCGAAATCCCCTGCGGCACAACCACGTCTTACGGCGAGCTCGCCCGCCGTATCGGCCATCCGGCCGCCGTTCGCGCCGTAGGAACCGCCAACGGCGCCACCCCCATCGGCGTCGTGGTTCCCTGCCATCGCGTCATCGGCGCCAACGGCTCCCTCACCGGCTACGGCGGCGGCATCGAGCGCAAACGTTGGCTCCTTGAACACGAGGGCGTCCACCCACGCACCCCACTCCTCTTCTAACGACGGCCGGGTGGCGCATCGCGCTGACTCGCTTTGGTAACCCCGCGCCCCCGATCTTCAATTGATCCACCTTCCGCCTCGCTGTACCCTTCTCTCGTAGACCATGAAGCCCCATCCCATCCTCCCCATCGTCCTCGCCATCGCGTGCGCCGCCGCATCCGCGCAAACCCATAAGCCGCCCGTCCCTGACACCCAGACCCTCATCGACCAGTGCGGCCGCGCCGGCCAGCTCAACCCCGCCGACTGCGCCCGTTGGGCCTCGAGAGCCCAGGCCATCCAGCAGTCTCCCTGCCCCGACAAGCGCACCGCCACCGCATGCCGCTCCTTCCAGGAACTCCTCCGCGCCAACGACCCCGCCCTCATGAACGACTTCGCCCACCAAGACCACGTCTACGTCTGTTTCGTCGCCCCCGACCCATCCCATGGCGGCAAGGATGAGTTTTTCAAGGTCACTTATTCCGATCCGTCCCCGGCAAGCTTCGCCACGCCGCAGCCCGCGCAGATCAAGGCCGGCGTCCCCTCAACCGCGCTGGCCGCCCCGGGCGAATCCGATTTTGCCTACTTCCGCGCCGGCGTCCGCGACTCCGATTCCAGCTTCCACAATCTCGGAAACTGGATCTACGCGCCCACCATGCAGGCCGACCTCGCCACCATGCGCCAGAACGCCGACTTCCGCCTCGCCCATTTCAAAGCCGCGAACATCGAGATCTCCACCGACGAATGGAAGCTCACTGAAATCTACCGCAACGACGCCGACACCATGACCAAACACACCGTAACCGTCCAGCTCGCCACCGGCCGCTTCCGTCAGGAATTCTCTCTCGCCGACTCCGGCAAAATGCAGGCCCAGACCGAAGGCCGCTGCCTCATCGCCCCACCCACAACTTTTTAAGCCGCCTGGGCGCGCAAACACCTTCAATAGATGCCCGGAATCAGCCGCTTCGTGGTGCGGCGATACTCCTCGTAATCGGCTCCAAAAGTCATGCGGAGCGCCGTCTCTTCCACATGAATGCGATACAACAATGCCAGCGTTGGTGGAACCAGCACAACCGCAAAACAGACCCATGTGCGCGTGTGCAGAGCAAAGGCCAGGAAAATCAGTTCCAGGCCGAGATAAGATGGATGACGGACCAGCGCGTAGAGTCCCCTCCGCTCCAGTCCCTGCCCGGCGCGCGTCGCCACATTGGTGCTGAAGGCTCGGCCCAGCGTGACAATGGCGACGGTCCGTACCGCCAGGCCGAAAATCAAAATCCCCAGCGCCACCGGCCTCAGCCAGCTATGACTTCCCGGCATGTCGATCGGAAAAATGCGGTGCAACCACCCGTCGCTGTTAAGCGATATCACAATAACCACCCAGAGAATGATCTGCGATCCGCGATCCTGTATCTTGCCCCGGCCCCGGCGCGTCTGGGTGAGCACGATGAGGAGAATTTCTCCCAGCACCCATAAAGCGCCCAGCGCATTATAAAAAAACTCGAGATTCACAACAGTTCCCCAGCCTCCCAATTCCTCATGGAACAACTCTCGGATCACTCCCTGCTCCCTCGTTCCCTACTCCCTACTCCCTGCTTTCTTGTTCCCTCGGTCCCTTGGTCCCTCGGTCGCTGCTTCTACCACCCCATCTCCCGCATCCGCTCCAAAATAATCCCGCTATAGCTATCCATCCGCTCCGGCCGCCGCTTCAGCGGAGCCGGCAAAATCGCCGCCATCCGCGCCGCATCCTCCGCGCCCACGCCGCGCGCCGGCTTGCGGTAGTAATACTCAGTCGCCGCCTCCGCGCCATAAACTCCCGGCCCCCACTCCACCTCATTCAGATAAAGCTCCAGAATCCGCCGCTTGCCCAGCACCACCTCCGCCACCGGAACCAGCGTGAACTCCACGCCCTTCCGCACCAGCGACCGCTCCGTCCCAAAAAACAAATTCTTCACCAATTGCTGCGTAATCGTCGATCCGCCCCTGAGCCGCCGCCCGCCGTTCACATCGTTCTCTGCCGCCAGCTCCATCGCCTGCCAGTCGAACCCGTGATGCTGATAAAACCGCGCGTCCTCCGCCGCAATCACCGCGTGCTGCAGCTCCGGCGAAATCTGGTTCAGCGGCACAAATTTGTATCGCTCGTGATACGCCTTGCCGTCGAGCCACGCCTGCGCCCTCCGCTCCATGTGCACCGCCGTAGTCGGCGGATCAACCCATCGCGCCACCACCAGCATCAGCCCCGCCAGCACCCACAGCGACACCACCCCAATCCCAAGCCACAGCGCCACGTCGCGCAGACGCCATCTCCGCGCGCGCTTCTCAGCCAGCGCAGGCGTGCCTGCATTCTCACCCAGCGCAGATAGATCTTGATCTTCACCCAGCGCAGCCGCGTCCGGATTCTCGTCTGCATTCACCCTTCAGAATAATGCCGCGCCCGGCCCCGTACCGCCGGTCTCTAGACCGGCTGCAGTGCGGGTCTAAAGACCCGCACACTCGCCATGGTCCTCGCGCAACCCTCATTCCGTCCGCAGCGCCGTCATCGGCTCAATCGCCGCCGCCCGCCGCGCCGGCAGCAGCGCTGCAATCGCCGCAATCGCGTAAAGAAACACCGCCGCCGCCACGTACACCAGCGGATCGGTAGAGCTGCCGCCCATCAAGCTCGCGCTTGAGCCCATCGCCCCGCCGGTAAACGACACGCTGGCCACGCTGCGCGCCAGCACCAACGCCAGCGCCAGCCCCGCAGCCAGCCCCAGGCTCGTCATCGCCAGCCCCTGCCGCACCACCATGCGCAGCACGTGCCCGGGCGCCGCGCCCATCGCCATGCGCACCCCAATCTCCTGCGTCCGCTGCGCCACCCAGTAGGCCATCACGCTGTATAAACCCACCGCAGCCAGCAGCAGCGCCAGCCCGCTCAGCACGCTCATCAAACTGGCGGCCACTTTTTGCGGATAAAGCGATGCTCCAATGAACTCCTTCAGCGGCGCGGCGTCAAACACCGTCACATCGGGATCGATCGCGCGCGTCTCGGCCCGCAAAATCGGCAGCACGCTCTCCGCATTCCCCCGCGTCCGCACGTAGAACGCCAGGTTCATGTCCTCGCGATACACCTGCCGGAACGGCACATAAAAATACGGCGTCTCCGGCTCGCCCAGGTAGTGGTATTTGCTGTCCGCGGCCACGCCCACCACGCGAAACCACTCGCCCCACCCGTGCACTTTCTTGCCAATAGGATCGCTCTTCGGAAAATAGCGCCGCACAAACGCCTGGTTCACAATCATCGCGAACTGCTGCGAGTTTTCGTTGTCCTGGTCGGTAAAATTGCGGCCCTCCACCATCGGAATGTGCATCAGCGGCAAGTATCCCGGCGAAATCACGTTGCGGAAAATATTCATGTTCTCGTTGGCGTGGCGCGCGTACCCTTCAATTTCGAGCTCCTCCCACCAGCTCGGTTCAAACCCCAGCGGGATGCCGTCGGAGTAGGCCACATCGCTCACCCCCGGCGCGCTCATCATGCGCTCTTCCAGCCGCCGGCAAAATTCCTTGCGCTGCGCCAGCGTGTATCCGTTCGTCGAAAGATAGAACTGATTCAGCATCACATGATCGGGATCGAACCCGGGGTTGATGCGGAGTGTCTCGCGGAATCCGCGCAGGAACAGCGCCGCGCCCACCAGCGTCACCAGAGCGAGAGCCACTTCGCAAGCGACAAATGCGGATCCGATGCGGCTGCGCCCTGCCTGCCCGCTGCGCCCGCCCGCGTTCAGTCGCGCGGTCAGGTTCAGCCGGCCCACGCGCAGCGCGGGAATCAGCCCGGCGGCGAGCGCTGCCAGCATCGCCGCCCCCGCGGTAAACGCCAGCACCGCCAGGTTGGGGCTCGTGTCCATTGAAACCATTTGCCGGATGTTGCCCGGCGGCAGCAGCAAATGGAGCGCGTGGCTCAGCCACGGCGTCGCCGCCAGTCCAAGCCCCGCGCCGGCCAGCGTAAGCAGCAGCGTCTCTGTCAGCACCTGGCGCGCCAGGCGAATCCGGCTCGCGCCCAGTGCCAGCCGCGCGGCAAATTCAGGCTCGCGCATGGTGGCCCGCGCCATCAGCAGATTGGCCACGTTGGCGCACACAATCAGCAGCAACAGCACGCACACGCCCATCACGATCCGCAGCGGTCCCACCAGCAATCCCTGCGGCCCGTGCGGCGACTTCCACAGCGGCAGCAGCGTGGCGCTCATGCCTTCGCTCACGTCTGCGTTGGCCACCGCCATGCGCTCAGCCAGAGTTTTCACTTCCTGCCGCGCCTGCTCAAACGTCACCCCGGGCTTCAGCCGCGCAATGCCCAGCATGTTGCGGTCGTGCCGGTCGCGCAGCATCCACAGCGGCACGCCGTTCAGCGCGGACTGCTCCATATAAGGAACCCAGATATCGAACGCCATCGCCGGGATGGAGCCGTGGAACTCCGGGCTGGCCACGCCCACCACGGTCAGCTCATGCTGGTTTACGCGGATAGTCTTGCCCACAATCGCGGGATCGGCGTCGTAGTGCGAGCGCCAGTAACGGTCGCTGAGCACGGCCACCGGAGATTTGCCCGGCGCATCGGGAACTTCGACGGACTGAAACAAGCGGCCGGCTTCAGCGCGCACGCCCAGCACCGCAAAATAATTCCCGCTCACCATCTCGCCCCAGATGCGCTCGCCGTGGCCTTCGGGACCAACGCTGAAGGCATTAGGATGGAAGACAGCCACGTCCACCGTGCGCAGATGGTCGCGGAAATCGCGAAAGTCGGGATAAGAGTTGGGCACCATGTCGCCGTTGGGAGTGAGCGACTCCAGCGTCACCAGCCGCATGGGGTCGGCTACGCCGCCCAGCGGCTGCAGCAGGATGCCGTCGATCCAGGTAAACGCCGTGGCGCAGGCGCCGATGCCGATGGCGAGCGTTAGCGCGGCAACCAGGCTCAGGCCCGGGTTCCGCAGCATCATGCGAATGCCGAAATGAATGTCGCGCAGCAGATTGTCAATCCAGGCCACGCGTCCGCGCAGGTTAAATCGCTCGCGCGCTACGGCTACGCTGCCAAACGATGCGCGCGCGCGCCGTTCCGCTTCCGCCTTGGGCAGCCCCGCAGCTTCCAGTTCGTCGGCCTCGAGCGCCAGGTGCGCGCGAATTTCTTCTGAGAAGTCTTCTGCGGAGCGCGGTGATGATTTGTGGCGCATCATTTACACCTCCTCGGCATTGGCGGTCAGCACCAGCGCCATCGCCCGCGCCAGCCGGTTCCACTGGCTCGTTTTTGCCGTTAGCTGCTCGCGGCCCTTGGTTGTCAGCGTGTAAAACCGCGCCTTGCGGTTGTTCTCGCTCACGCCCCACTCGGCGCGGATCAGTCGGCTGTCCTCAAGCCTCTGCAAAGCCAGGTACAGCGAGCCATGATCCACAAAGAACGTCTCTTCTGACTGGCGCAGGATGGCGCGTGCAATGCCTTGGCCATGCACAGGCCCGAGTTGCAGCACTTTCAGGATCAGCAGGTCGAGCGTGCCCTGCAGCAGCGCAATACGTTCGGATTCTTCCTTTTGGGTCGGCATACGACAGGAGTATGCACCCCTTCGGGTCGGATGTCAACAGGAAGCGCGAGGAGTCTGCTTTTGCCTTTGCTTTTGCTTTTCTCTCCGTCATTCCTCGCAGAGAATCTGCTTTTGCAATCGAGAACCAGCGCCCCCGCCAACTCGCCACGTCGCGCAGCGGGCGCTATCCTCCGTCCCTACTTCCTGCTAGGTAGTAGCCAACCAACCCGTGACGCCTTACCCCTAATCCCCGACATCTGCTCCCTGTACACTTGCATGTATGTCGCACGCTTGGGCACAGGCTGTGGAGGGGGTGACCACGGTGCTGGCCGTGGCGGGCATGGGGTACTACCTGGCGGCCTTGCTGGCTGCTTTTGTGTTTCTAGGGCGGCGGCGGGCGCGGGCGGTGGGGGCGCGGCCAGGGGTGAGCATCCTCAAGTCCCTGAAAGGGCTGGACCCGGGCATGCTGGAGGCGTTCCGGACCCATTGCCGGCAGGATTACGCGGGCGACTACGAACTGGTGTTCGGGGTGGGGTCAAAGGATGATCCGGCGGCGGCAGCGGTGCGGGAGTTGCAGCGGGAGTTTCCGGAGCGGGAGATTCGGCTGGTGGAGTGCCCCGAGCGGCTGGGGACGAACGGAAAGTTGAGCACGCTGATCCAGCTTGTGCCGCACGCGCGCTACGAATTCCTGCTGATCAACGACTCCGACATCACGGTGGGGCCGCACTACCTGGAGCGGGTGATGGCCGAAATGCAGGGAACAGGGATCAGAGAACAGGGAACAGAAAGACAGGGACCGAGGGACAAAGGGACAAAGGGACTAGGGACTAGGGACAAGGGACAAAGGCCGGTGGGGTTGGTGACGGCGCTCTATCGCGGGCGGATGCACGGGACTTTGGGGTCGCGGCTGGAGTCGCTGGGGATGTCGACGGACTTTATTCCGTCGGTGTTGCTGGCGCAGTGGCTGGAGGGAGGGATGCGGTTCGGGCTGGGGTCGACGCTGGCGGTGAGCCGGGAGGCGCTGGCGGCGATGGGCGGCCTGGAGGCGCTGAAGGATCACCTTGCCGACGATTACGAGCTTGGAGTGCGGGTGAACGGCGCGGGGTACGCGGTGGCGCTCAGCCGCGAGGTGGTGGAGACGAGCGTGCCCGCTTACCGGTGGCGGGGATTCCTGGAGCACCAGTTGCGGTGGTACCGGACGGTGCGGGACGCGCGGCCGTGGGGATATGCGGGGCTGGTGTTCACGTTTGGGCTGGTGTGGGCGGCGCTGAATGTGGTGGCGAGCGGGGTGAGCCTGGTGAGCCTGTGGCTGCTGGCGCTGGCGTTCCTGCTGCGGCTGGCGCTGGCCGGCGCAGTGGGCGTGAACGTGCTGGGCGACGCCCAGGTGCTGGCCAACTTCTGGCTGCTGCCGCTGCGGGACGTGGTGGCGATGGGGCTGTGGGTGGCGGGGTTTGCGGGCAACACGATTGTGTGGCGCGGGGAGCGATTTGAAGTGCGGAATGGGAAGCTGAGGCGGGTGTGACGGAGTCTAACGGAGTAGAGCAAATGATGGCAGCGTAAATGAGGGTCTGGAGACCCGCACGACAGCCGATCTGGAGGTCGGCGGTACCGGAGGTCGGCGTACGGAAAACTGGTTGGAGGTCGGGGCCATGAAGACAGATTTCTTGAAAAGGCGCGGGGCGAGCGCGGTTTTGCTGTCGGTGGCGGCGCACGGCGTGGCGCTGGCGGTGCTGCTGGCCTCTGCGCATTGGTTGGGCGTGAAGGTGGTCGAGCCGGCGCAGTCGAGGCGATGGCTGACGGCAGTTGAGGTTGCGGGCGCGGCGCGGCGGGCGCGGCTGATGCTGCCGGAACGGCCGCAGGCGGAGACGACTCCCGAGCCTCCGCTGGGGAAGACGATCACAGAGCCGGCGCCGCAGGTGCAATCAGGCAAACATTCAGGACGGAAAGATGCGCCGGTGCGGGATACGCACGGGCGGGGGATGGCGGAGCACGGGATTGGCAGCGACGATGAGGATGCGATGCCGGCGTTCCCGGTCTTTAGCCCGCGGCCGGCGGTGACGGACCGGTCCCTTTTGCCCGAGACGCAGCAGAAGGTCATTGTGGATGTGAAGCTGAGCGCGGACGGCGCGGTGCTGGACGAGACGCTGGTGAAGGGATTGGGGAACGAGTTGGACGCGAAGGTGATGGAGATTGTGAAGACGTGGAAATTCCATCCGGCGACGATTGATGGGAAGCCGGTGGCGAGCGAAGCCGAGTGCATTTTCCCGTTTGACCAGAATTATCCGGTGGGGCCGGCGTAGGCTCGCGCAAAAGCGATTCAATATGTTTAGTTTCAGTATTTTGCATTTATTTGCACAGGCAGTTTTGATGAAATTGCTGTGATATAAATCACATCAAGTTGCGAATATCTCCCACCCATCGCGCAATAATGCCTCCGCGATAGATGGGGGACTCGGCATTCCGGCAGGTCAAAGGACGATTTTCGGGACCACAAGGCTGCCAGACGGGGAACTGTATTCATAAATTCGGCGTAATATCGCGTGTTGGTCCCGCAGGAAACCCGGGTGGAAGCGGAATCGCGGAAAGAGCTATGCGATGGGAGCACCGGGAAAGTCGCCGCAAGCGGCAAGAGGAATGCGTGAGGGTGGACGCGGGCGCATGGACGCCGGGCATCTGATCTACGACCTGCGCAGCTCAATGCTGGATGCGACTCACTACGACGACGATTTGTGCGCGTTTGTGGAGCGGCTGAGAGCGGCAGCCGAGACGCGGGCGGCGGAATTTCTGGACGGATACGAGAGACAACTTCACTTGAAGGAGCCGGCGCGAAGCCGCGGCGAGACGGTTGCCGAGTTGCTGACGCTGGGGCTGGCGCTGCGCATCTATAGCGAGGCGGCTGAGCGGACGCCGTGGGCTGTCATGACGGCAGCGCGGCTGTTGCTGGCGGTGCGGCATTGCTCGGCGTGGTGGAAGGCGCGGGCGGATGGGCTGCGGGCGCGGCTGTTCGCGCCGTATCTGCCGGGCCGGGGCGCGTGGCCGCTGGATGCGGGGGCGGCGGTGCGGAGGCTGCCGCAAACCATGGCGTGGATGCGGGCCAGCGGGGAGTTCAAGCAGGAGGCGGCGCGGCTGGCGCATTGGCGCGGCTACTTGGAGACGCTGCCGGGGAGACAAGCGCGGGAGTGCGTGGCGACGGCGATGGAGCTATTTGCGTGGTTCGAGCGGGAATCGCAGATTGCGCTGGGACGCTATAGCGAGGGAGTGGATGGGTTTTTGGCCGGCGAGTATGCGCGGCGCGGCATTCGCGAAGACCAGTTGTTCTGCGGGCGCGGGCGGGTGGAGTATCACCTGGCGATGGTGGCGGCGGAGCTGATGAACCAGGGATTGCGCGGGCAGTTTGAGGCGACCGGGCGGCGGGCGGTGCTGCTGCCGACGTGCATGCGCGGCGCGAAGGCGGCCACGTGCAAGGCCAAGGCGGACGGCGTGGACATGACCTGCGCGAGGTGCGATCGAGAGTGCGCGGTGAACCGCATCACGCGGAGGATGGCGCAGCGGGGCGTGCCGGTGTACCTGGTGCCGCATGCGTCTTCATTCAGCAAGTGGCTGGAGCGCTGGGAACGCGAACACGATGTGGGCGTGGTGGCGGTGGCGTGCCTGATGAACATTCTTGCGGGCGGATACGAGATGCGGGCGCGGGGGATCGCGTCGCAGTGCATGGTGCTGGATTATCCGGGGTGCGAGGGGCACTGGCGCGCGGGGAGGATTGCTACGGGGGTGGATGAGGAGAGGCTGGTGCAGATTGCGACCACAGTGGTCAGTGGTCAGTGATCAGTGGTCAGTGGCAGGTCGTATCCCTTTGCGTCCGGAGATTTATCGATTACCTCAAGCCATTCGGACTCGACCTGTTCCAAGGGCTTGCCGATTACGCCGGGAATTCCGTTTGCGCCCTTTTTCCATAGCGATCTGACAGCACTGACGCCGTACCGCTCGTATAGGAACTTGATAAAGCTCCCAGCCTCGGGATAGGTCACCATGGTAGAAGTCCCGTAGAATTCATGGTCGTCCAGGAGCGAAGCGAGCGGAAGCAGTTTGCCCTCGGTCTTCAATCGCTTGCAGACGTCGTGCAATCGATACCCTCGCCACGTATCGTCGGAGTAAACTGCAAGCCCTTCGGAAAGCCAAACTCCTTGCGGCGCTCCCCAGAGATGTTGCGAAAGCAGATGAGTCTCTTCATGAGCTCCCAGCGCTTTCACGTCTCCATAGACAAACAGAAGCACGCTTCCCACGGATAACCCGTTCGACTCGTGCCCACAGAGTTGTTTCATTCGCCCTTTGGAATCGACGATAAAGGCATCCGTGTGAAGACTCGCCTGGCCCACACCCAGAAGCGCAGTGATATGGGCATACTCAGATTCCATAACGTCCTTAATGTGCGCGATATCCCGCGCCGCGGGCGAATCCGCTTCATAGTAAAAGCTGTAATCGGCGGACTGCTCGACGACCCAGTGGAATCCGGGGCGTGACCTTAAGGTCGAGGTGCGGAACGCCTTTGGAACTTGTCCGTAGAGTGCGGTACAGCAGAGGAAGCAGATGAGCAAGGAACAGTTCAGTCTGGTCATTGAAGGGCTCCCCGGCGCGGTTGCAGCGCGGTGCAAGCAGGATAGAGGCGGTATCTGGCGAATTCAGTGATCGCCATCTCAGAAGCACCTTGGCAGCACGACGACCGTCGGGGATGCTATCGTGAGTCCCAAATGCCGTTTGTGACTACCACCGAGACGGGGGTGCCGATTACCGGGCCTGGCGCCACGCTGATCTACGACGACTGGTATCCGGCGCTGCGCACTTCCACGCTGCGCAAGGGCAAGCTGACGACGGCGATGCTGCTGGATATTCCGCTGGTGCTGGGGCGGCGGACAGATGGGCGCGTGTTTGCCATGCGCGACAGTTGCCCGCACCGGGGGATTCCGCTGAGCTATGGGTGGTTCGACGGCGAGCGGGTGACGTGCCGGTACCACGGGTGGGAGTTTGAGCCGTGCTCCGGGCGGTGCGAGCTGATTCCGTCGCTTACTTCTCATGACAGGCTGGACGCGACGCGGATTTATGCCAATGCGTTTCCGTGCGAGGAGCGCGATGGGCATGCGTGGGTCTTTGTGCCGGGGCCGGGAAGCGGAAGACTTTCGCCGGGCGCGCAGCCCCGGGCGGTGCCGGAGCTGAAGAAGTTTGGGCCGCGTTACCGGACGGCGCATTTGTCGGCGGATTTGCCGTGCAACGTGGATCACGGAATCATCGGGCTGATGGACCCGGCGCACGGGCCGTTTGTGCACCAGGCGTGGTGGTGGCGGTCGCGGGCGTCGATCCGCGAAAAGACGAAGAAGTTTGAGCCGATACCGGAGGGGTTCCGCATGAGCGCGCACGCGCCCAGCGGGAACTCGGCGCCCTACAAGCTGCTGGGCGTGTACGGGCTGCCGGTGGAGACGACCATCGACTTTGTGCTGCCGAACCGACGGACGGAGACGATCCGGTGCGGGGACAAATGGTTCAGCTCGCTGACGACGGTGACGCCGGTGACGAGCTCGACGTGCCGGATCGACGTGGTTGGGGCGTGGAATGTGTTTTACCGGGTGCCGTTCGTCACGCCCGTGGCGAAGTTTTTCGGGGCGAAGTTTGTGCGGCAGGACCAGGTAACAATGATCCAGCAGGCGGAGGGGCTGAGGCATAATCCCAGCCTGATGCTGATTGACGATGCGGACAAGCCGGCCAAGTGGTATTTCGCGCTGAAGCAGGCGCGGCTGGAGGGCGCGGGGAAGCACCCGATGGATGGGGCGGTGGAACTGCATTGGAGGAGCTGATAAAGCAGCCCTCAGCTTTCAGCCGTCAACCCTCAGCTTTCAGCCGTCAACCCTCAGCTTTCAGCCGTCAACCCTCAGCTTTTAGCTATTAGCCTTCCGTCGTCAGCGGAGCACAAATTGAAAATTGGGGTGCAGTTTACTGCACCGTGAGCACCAGTTTGGTGGAGTGGGTGGAGGCGGTGACGCCGTTGCTGGACTGCGCGGCGACAATCAAAGTGTATGTGCCGGACGGCGTGGGCAGGTTATACGGCGGGCCGTGGTTGTCGTAGTTATACAGCGGGTTGCAGGCGGTGGTTCCCAGGCAGGTGACCAGGGCCAGAAGTCCCAGCAGCGAAAGACGGGTGAGCCAGCGGCGGCGGCGAGAGAAAGCAAGCCCGACAAGTCCAATTGCGCCGGGAAGAAGCATGGCCAGGGCGATCCGGTGCGATCCGGGGCGAGCGGGGGGATGGGCCGCCGACGATCCACCATAGTGGGTGGGCTGCGCCTGGGTTGTAATCACCATGGAGCTGGTAATGGCTTTGGTGGCGCTGGGCAGGATCTCAATGTTTTCAGGGGTGAAGGAACAGGAGGACTGATCGGGGTTTCCCGAGCAGGACAGGGTGACGAACATGGGCGCGGTGAGGGCGCTGGCATCGACGGGGGTGACGGAGGCCTTGACTGCTCCCGATTGGCCAGCGGTGAGGGTGATGGATGCCGGACTGACGGAGATTTGAAAGTCGGGCGAGCCGCCTGAGGAGGCGCTGACCGCCGCGACGTCGGAGCTCGATGGCAGGTGGGCTGCATCGCCTTGATAGACCGCGCGCAGGACGTGCTGGCCGGGAGTCAGGCCGATTACGATCTCGGCTTCGCCATTGGTATTGAGGGCGGCGCCGGCAAGCTGGCGGCCGCTGTCCTCGATGACCACCGCGCCCTGAGCGGGCAGGCCGTCTTCGCCGCTGACGGCGATGTAGAGCGTGGCCTGGGTGCTGCCGTTGCGATCCAGCGTCTGCGCGCGCAGGGTGGTTTGGGTTGCCTGGGGACCGGCCGCAGCGAGGACAGGGATGGTCAGCGCCAATGGGAATGCCGCAAGTGGGAAGCACCGCATTGCGCGGCAAAAGAAACTCGTCACGTGCACCTGCTCCAAAATCAGAAGAAAACCACCGTATGTCCGCTTGTGGCAGCCAAGGATTATTGTATCCGGCGCAGCCCCGGAGCGGCTAACCGGGCGATGGGGATGGTGGTTGGACGCGCTGGGGCGGCAGTGGTGAGAGCCCGGTTGCGCTGGCTCGGCGGATTTGTGCCCTCCGGCTTCGCTTATTCGCTGCGCAGCGCCTCGATGGGATCGACGCGGGCCGCACGGCGCGCTGGCGCCAGGCAGGCGATCGGCTCACTCCTCGCGCATCAGCATGGAGGGATTGACGCGCAGGGCGCGCTGCGCTGGAGCCCACGTGGCCAACAGCCCTACCAGCAACATCACCAGTACGGTTCCGGCAAGCACCATGGGGTCGCGCGGGGTGGCCTGATACACGATGAATGCAAGGGCCCTGCCGGCGGCAATTCCAAGCAGCAGGCCGGCAGCCGATCCGCACGCGAGCAGGCGGAACGATGTTCCCAGCGCCGCCCGCAGCACCTGGGTTTGCCCCGCGCCGAGGGCCATGCGGATGCCCATTTCCTTGAGCCGCTTGCTTACCTGGTAACTGGCCATGCCGAAGATCCCGGTGATGGCGAGAATTGCGCCGAGGAGCCCCAGGACACCAAGCGATATGGTGGCGGCGCGCGCCGCGAAGAGGGCCGTGTCCAACTCCCGTTCCCAGGTGAGCAACGAAAACGGCATGGCGTCGTCCAGGCTCTTCATGGCCTCAGCCAGCAACGGGGCGACGGCGGCGGGATCGCCCGCCGTACGCACCACCAGTTGGGTCGAGCTCTGAGGCACCTGCAGGATGGGCCGGAAGAACGCCGGCCGCGGATCTTCGGCGAGCGAAACGTACCGGCCGTCCTCCACCACGCCGACAACTTCCACGGTCTTTCCTTTTGCGCCCGCGATGAAGCGGCTGCCGATGGCGTGGCTCACCGATCCGAAGACTTTGGTTGCGAACTCCCGGTTGACCACCGCAACCAGCGGCGCGTTTTTGTCATCGAGCCAGGTGAAGGTGCGTCCGGCCAGCAGCGCCGTTCCCGCTGCCCTGAAATAGTCGGGGGAGATGCTGTACTGGGCGGGCTCGGCGGCCTCGTTGGTGGTGCGAAAATCCGTGGTTCCGTCGCGATAAACGGAGGTGATGCTCCAGCCGAGCCCCAGCGGCAGATTGTCAATGATGCCGGCGGCGCTGACTCCTGGAATGGCCGCCGCGGAATCGATCATCCGCCGCTGCATTGCGGTGATGCGGTCGCCGTGGTAGTTGGCCATGTTCAAATCGGTGTCGACAACGAGCGCGTGCGTGGGCTCAAACCCGAAATCGCTGTGCAGGGAGCGCTCCATGCCGCGCAACGCTACCAGCGATGAGGTCATGAGCACGGCGCAGGCGGCAATCTGCACCACCAGGAGAAGCTCGCGCGCGGTGAACCAGCGCTTGCGGTTGGTGGCCCTGACGCCGGACTTGACCACTTCCCAGGGGGCAGTGGCGAAGACCTGACGCAAGGGCGCCAGACCGAACAGCAAGCCGCTGGCGAGGGCCAATGCCACGGCAACGGCGTAAGTGGTGGCGTCGGGATTGACCGGAACGTTGATGGGGAACTGCGGCAGCGGCTGCCATGCGCTGAGAGCGCGGAGCAGGAACGCTGCCGCGGCAATGCCGCAGGCGCCGCCGGCAAGCGCAATGAGGAGCGCCTCTATGAGGAGCTGGCGCATGATCCGCCGGCGCGTGGAACCGAGCGCCACCCGCAGCGCAATCTCCCGCGCGCGGTCCGATGCGCGCGCGGCAAACAGGCTGCCCAGGTTGGCGCACGCCGCCAGCAGGATGAGTCCGGCCAGCACCATGAGCCCGGCCGCAAAGGCGCGCGCAGGGCCGCCCAGCAAGTCGCCTGCCAGCCCCGGACGCGCCAGCGAGAAGCGGACTCCGTCATCGGCCATGGGGTAGGTCTTCTTAAGATAGGCGCCGATGTCATTCAGGTCGCCTGTCGCCTGCGCCACCGAAACCTTCGGCTTCAGCCGCCCCACCGCCCAGAGGCCGCGCTCGTCGCGAACCTCCAGGGCACTGGTCCCTTCAAGCTGCTCCTGGTCTACGACGGGTAGCCAGAAATCCGGAACATACATCAGCTCGGAACCGCGAAAGTCCCTGGGCGCGATGCCGACGATTGTGAAGGCGTGCCCGTTCACTTGCACCGCGCGGCCCACAGCGGCGGGGTCGCCATGGAAACGGGTTTGCCAGAAGGCGTAGCTCAGAACAAGAAAGGGCGCGCTGTTTGGCCCGTGCTCATCGGCGCTCGAGAAGAAACGGCCAAGATGGGGTTGAACCCCGAGCACGCCGAAATAATTCCCGCTGGCCTCGTAGATCCAGGCCCGCTGCGGTGCGCCACCAGTGTCGAAGCCCACGTCGTTGAAGTTGTAGAGAGCGATGCCGTCGAAGCTCCGGTTGCGGTCGCGCAGATCGCGATAATCCGGGTAGGAAATCAAAGGCTCGCCTTCGTTTTCAATGCTGTAAAGGCTGCGCGCGCCGGGCAGGTTCAGGGGCCGAAGCACCAGCGCATTCATCACGCTGAACACGATTGCGTTGGCGGCTATGGCCACCGCCAGCGTCAACGCAGCGGTGATGGCAAAGCCGGGGGAATGGCGCAACTGGCGCCAGGAGTAGCGCAGGTCCGCGGCAACATTATCAAGGCTGAGGGCGGCGTCGGCTCCGGCCACCCGCTCGCGCGTTGAGGCCGGATTTCCGAAGCGCACGAGGGCATCCCGCCGGGCCTGATCCGGCCCCATGCCCGCGGCCATATTTTCTTCGGTGCGCATTTCAATGTGGGCGCGGAGTTCGGCTTCGATTTCGCGGTTCACGCGCGACTTCTGGAACAGATTGCCGATGCGATGAAGAATCCCCATGGGATTTGCCTCCCTGGTTCCCGATTCATGCGTAGCGCAGCACTGCGCGCACGCCTTTCACAAGCTCGTCAAAGCTCTCTTCGGCCTTGGCCAGTTCGCGCTTGCCGGCATCGGTCAGCCGGTAGAACTTTGCCTTGCGTTTGGTCTCGGTCAGGGCCCACTCGCTCTTGATCCAGCCGCCCTGCTCCATGCGGTGCAGCGCGGGGTAGAGCGACCCTTCTTCCACGCGCAGCAGGTCGACGGAGGCCCGCTGGATGTGGAGCACGATGCCGTAGCCGTGCATGGTTCCCGTGGAAGCCAGGGTTTTGAGCACCAGCAGATCGAGAGTTCCCTGAAAATCGGTTCGCGCCATTCTTTACCCCTAGACAACTTGGTATAAAACACAGTACCCCTAGATCGCTAGGGGTGTCTAGCCCCGGTTGTTTGTGCCGCCTTCGCATGGCTGTTCTGCCGGGGTCACGGCTGGCAAGCGATTGCAACGTCGGCGCGAGTCGCGCATCCTAAGGCCATGGAATATCGACTGCTTCCCGGTAGTGGACTTAAAGTTTCCGCTCTCAGCTTCGGTTCTGCGACGTTCGGCGGGGCCAACGAGTTCTTCCGCGCCTGGGGTTCGACCCAGGAAGACGAAGGGCGCCGCCTGGTGGATGTGTGCATCGACGCAGGCATCAACCTGTTCGATACGGCCAACGGCTACTCTGACGGGCGCGCGGAGGAGATTCTGGGCGCGGCGCTCAAGGGCCGCCGCGACCGGGTGCTGATTTCGACCAAAGCGTGGTTCCCCACCGGTCCCGGGCCGAACGACATGGGCTCTTCGCGGCTGCATTTGCGGCGCGCCGTGGAAGACAGCCTGCGGCGGCTGGGGACCGATTACATCGATCTTTACCATTTGCACGGATTCGACGCGCTGACGCCGATTGAGGAGACGCAGGAGACGCTGGACACGCTGGTGCGCGAGGGCAAGCTGCGCTACACGGCGTGCTCGAATTTCACGGGCTGGCAGTTGATGAAGTCGCTGGCGGTGGCCGACCGGCACGGCTGGCCGCGGTTTGCCGCGCACCAGGTTTACTACTCGCTGGTGGGCCGCGAGTACGAGTGGGAGCTGATGGCGCTGGGCAAGGAAGAGCGCATCGGCGCGCTGATCTGGAGCCCGCTGGGATGGGGACGGCTGACCGGCAAGATTCGGCGCGGCCATCCGATGCCCGAGCAGAGCCGCCTGCCGCAAACCGCTGCCGCCGGTCCGCCGGTGGACCAGGAGCTGCTGTACAAAGTGGTGGACGCGCTGGACGTATTGGCGAAGGAGACCGGAAAGACCATTCCGCAGATCGCGCTGAACTGGCTTCTGCAGCGGCCTACGGTGTCGTCGGTGATTGTGGGCGCGAGGAACGAAGAACAACTCAAGCAGAACCTGGGCGCGGCGGGCTGGAGTTTGACCGCAGAACAAGTGAAGAAGCTGGATGATGCCAGCGCGGTGACGCCGGTGTATCCGTACTGGTGGCAGCGGAACTTTCCGGAACGGAATCCGGCGGCGGTGTGAAAGCGGCGGATTAGCCAGTAGCCAGTAGCCGGCAGCCGGTAGCCGGTAGCCGGTAGCCGGTAGCTACAAGCTAAGAGCTACTGGCTACTGGCCTTTACTCTTCACGCAGGACTTTCACGGGTTCAAGAAACGCGGCGCGAAGGGCTGGAGCGAGCGAGGCCAGTGCGGCGACCAGCAGCAGCAGCGCCAGCACGCCGGCGTAGGTGACGGGATCGAGCGCCGAAATTCCATAGAGCATGCCGCGAAGGAAGCGGCTCAAGAGAAGACTGAGCGCCAGTCCCGCCGCGCAGCCGAGCACGGCTACACGCAAACCCTGAAAGAGGAACCCGGCTAGGATGCTTTGGCGCGGTGCGCCGAGGGCGAGGCGCACGCTCACTTCGCGCTGGCGCAGGCGGCCCAGATAACTCAGCGTTCCGTAGAGGCCGATGCAGGCCAGCGAGATGGCCGTGAACGCGAATAGCGAAAGCAGCAGTGTGCGCAGGCGATTCTCCGTGAACGCGTCGCTCAGATGCTGGTCGAGGGGCATGATGGCGTAGACGCTGCGCGCAGGCTCCAGTTCGTGAATGCGGCGGCGAACGGCATCGGCCATTTGCATGGGGTCGCCGTGAACGCGAATCAAGTAATTGGGGAATGGATCTGGGGCGCTGGCGCAGAGATACAACGCAGGGGACGGCGCCTCGTTCAGGCCCTCCTCGCGCGCATCGCCCGCAATGCCGCGAACAATTCCCTTAACTCCGTACAAGCTGCCGCTGGTGTCACTGAGAGTGTGCCCGATGGCTGCCGTTCCGCCCAGATACAAGTTGGCGAAGCTCCGATTGACGACAACGTCGCTGGTGGTGGAAGCTTCCTTGCATGGCTCGCCGGCAAGCAACGGAATGCGCACAGCATTGAAATAGCCGCTGGAGACTGGCCGCACGTCGGCAAGGATTTTGCGATCCGGATCGACCTTGCCGTCAATCATGAATTCCATCTGATACAGCGAAGGCACTCCCGGCAGCATGGCGGCGGTGGCGGCATCCTCAACGCCGGGCAGCGTGCGCAGGCCGTCCAGCGTGCGATTAATGCGGCCGTTGACGGCAGCCATGTTCGCCGTTTCGCCCCAGGAGCCGCTGACCTGGAGGGTGAGGACGTGGGAGGGATCGAAGCCTGGCGAGACCTGGCCGAGCGCGTCGAGCGAACGCAGGAGCAAGCCTGCACCGATGAGTAGCGTAACGGCGAGCGTGACCTGCACGCCGACCAGCGTCCATTGCATGGGATGGCGCGTGGAGGCCTGGGTGCGGCTGCCCGCGGCGAGTCCTTGCGCCAGCCCACGACGTGTGCCTTTGATGGCGGGATAGAGGCCGCAGAGCAGGGTGGTGAGTAGCGCGCAGACAAGCGAGTAGCCGGCGATGCTCCAGTTCAACGTAACCTCTTCCGCGCGGGGCAGGCGTCCGGCGAGAAGATGGAACGCGTGCGCCGCGCCGGCGGCGACGCCGAGCCCGGCTGCGGATCCGAGGAACGCGAGGCCGAGGACCTCCGCGAGAAGCTGAAGGACAATGGTGCGGCGCGATGCCCCAAGCGAATAGCGGATGGAGATTTCGTGTTCGCGCTCTGCAGTGCGCGCCAGCAGGAGAGCGGCAATGTTGGTGCAGGCGATGAGCAGCAGCAGCGAGACGGAACCGTAGAGGAGCCAGAGCGAGTGCGCGGAGTCGCCGACGATGGTGCTCTTCAGCGAGACGGTTTCGACGGTCAGCTCGGCGTCTGGCTTGGGAAATTGTTTGCCCAGGCGCGCCTGCACGGTGGAAAGATCGTCGGCGGCCTGCGCAACGGTGACTCCGGGCTTCATGCGGCCGATCACCGAGAACCACGTTTCGTCGCGGCGCTGTGCGTAGGGCGCGTCGGGCGGGCTCGGCGCCCAGATCTCGACGTCGCCATCGGGATAGCTGAAGCTACGCGGCATGACGCCGACGACGGAGTAAAAATACTGCCCGATATGGAGCTTCCGGTTGAGGACATTGGGATCGCCGTGAAACTTCTGTTGCCAATAGTCGTAGCTGATGAGTACGGCGTCGGTACCGCCGAAGCGTTCCTCCTCGGGAACAAAATTGCGGCCGAGCATGGGCGCAACGCCGAGAACCTGAAGGAAGCGAGGGGCGACGAGGGCCTCAGTAACTCGTTCCGGCAGCGGACCGGAAAGCTCGGAGAGGTCGTCTTTGTAGTAGCCGGTGACGCCGGAGAGCGCCGTGGCCATGCGGTTCCAGTCTTCCAGACGTCGCGGCGCGACGAAGGTGTTGGCGTCGCGGCCCTTGGCGTCGTGCTGGAAAATACGGACCAGCTCGTCGCCGTGCGGAAACGGCAGCGGACGCAGCACGATGGCGTCAATGGCGGAGAACACCGCGGTGTTGGCGCCGATGCCGAGCGCGAGCGTGAGGACGATGGCAAGCGAGAAGCCAGGCGCCTTGAGGAGAAAACGCACAGCGGCGCGGAGATGGAATCGAAGCGATTCGCCGAGCGCGGAGAGATGCACTTCCCGCACTTGCTGCCGTACCTGCTCGCGGCCGCCGAAGTCAATGAGTGCGCGCCGGCGCGCTTCCTCGGGACTCATGCCGCCAGCAATGTTGGCGGCAACCATGCGTTCAATGTGATCGGCGATCTCGCGATTGATGGGATCGGATTTGGGTTTGTTCATTGCGATCTCCTGATTCCAACCCTGCAGATGGCACTAGCGCGCGGTATCGAGGATGAGCTGAACCGCTTCGGAGAGCCGGTTCCAGGACTTTTCTTCGGCCACAAGCTGGCGGCGGCCCTTGGCGGAGAGCTTGTAGAAGCGCGCCTGGCGGCCGTTGTCCGATTCGCCCCAGTCGGCCGCGATCCAGCCGCGTTTTTCCAGGCGATGCAGCGCGGGATAGAGCGAGCCCTGTTGCACCTGGAGGACATCGTTGGAGATTTGGCGAATGCGCTGGGCGATGCCGTAGCCGTGCACCGGGCCGAAAGCGACGACCTTCAGGATAAGCAGGTCGAGCGTGCCTTGCAACAGATCGGTTTTCTCAACGGGAGACATGGTAGGGTGCTTCTCTCCTAGACGTTCTACACATTAGGGCAGGAATAGGTAGAATGTCAAGGGGAGAAACCGGTGAAAGAGTGAACAAGGCAGTGAAAGCGTGAACAAGTGAAACCGTGAAGAAAAGCAGCTTCCGAAAAACCCGCAAAGCTCCTGCCCCAGATTGAGTGGTCAGGGTTTCGCCCTTTCACTTTTTCACTGTTTCACTGCTCTTCACGCGCTCAAGGGCAGTTCGGCGCCCAGGATGTTCATGGGCGTGACCCCGCGCTGGCGAAGGGTACGGATGCTGAGCCCGTCGTGGCGCTTGGCCAGGCGGCGGCCGTTCTGGTCCAGCACCAGGCGGCAGTGGAACCATTTGGGCTGGGTGAGGCCGAGCGCGCGATAAAGCAGAATCTGGCGCGCGGTGGACTTCAGCAGATCGGCGCCGCGCACCACTTCCGTAATGCGCATGGCGTCGTCGTCGGCCACGCAGGCAAGCTGATAGCTGGGCGTGCCGTCGCGGCGCCATACGGCGAAGTCGCCGAAGTCCACGCCCGCGACGAAGCGCTGGCGGCCAAGGTTGCCGTCGTTGAATTCGATGACCTCGCCGTCGGGCACGCGAAAGCGCCAGTTCATGCCTTTGGGCGTGTCGTACCCGGTCCCGATGGGGCTTGGAAGTTGCGGGGTGGAACCCAGGCTGCGGCAGGTGCCGGGATAAATGGGTTCGTCATCGAGCGGATCCAGCTTGCCGCCCTCACGAGCGCCGGCCGCGCTGATTTCGTGAGGTGCACCCAAAGCACCCTCAAGATCCTTGCGCGAACATTTACAGGCGAACAAGTATCCGCCGCGATACAGCTTGCGCCACGCGCTCAGGTAAATGTTCATGCGCTTGCTTTGCTGGTAGGGCGCGAAGGGACCGCCGCGATCGGGTCCTTCCTGCCAGCGGATGCCGAGCCAGCGCAGGTCCTCGCATGCGGCCTCGGCAAACTGCGTCCGGCTGCGCTCGGGGTCGAGGTCTTCCATGCGCATCACCAGGGTGCCGCCGGCGTCACGGGCGCGCTGCCAGGCGGTCCAGAACGTGCGCGCATGGCCCACGTGCAGGTAACCGGTGGGCGACGGCGCCAGCCGGCCCCGATAACCAGGGTTGTGCATTGTGGCAACTGTGGCCATGCTGCCACGATTCTAGACAGATGCCGGCGCCGAAACGATAGCGCGCTTGATGCGTAACCTTTGTGGTTCGTGGACGGAAGGCGAAGTCAGTGGAGTTATCAGGGTTCGGCTTCCCAACTCAATTGTCAGTCGGGATCCTGGTTGCCCTGGCCGTCGTGGTGGTGGCTGTATTGCTCGATGGTGGCATTCAAGTGATCGGGATTGACGGAGACTTCGACCACGTCGAGCTCATGGCCGTCGGAATCGAGAACGAAGAGGCCCATGCGCGAGCCTTCGGGACGCATGAAGACGAGAGTCTGTTCGCGGCCGCCACGGCTGGTTTCGCGGACCATGCCCGCCCATGAGGGACCGAGTTTTTCTTCCACCATGCGGGTCAGGTCTTCGCCGTCCAGCGAACCGGTGAAGTCGTCAAACTCCGCCATGTGCATGTTGCTGACGCCGTCGTTAGTAGCCTTGCGCGAGACAAAGCTGACCAGGCCCATGAACGGGATGCGGGTGGCGCGGACGTGGTAGGTGTGCTCGATGGAGCGCACCACGCCGTCAAAGCCGCCCTCGCCGCCGGAGGCCAGCACGGCCACCGGCACGATAAGGGCAGCGGCGCAAATGAGGAAGAACACAAAGCGCCTCATTCGTCGTCCCCCTTCTTGTCGGCAGGCTTGCTCTTGTCGCTACCGTGCGGCGAGTGATGCGTGCCCTCAATGTCGCCGAGCGAGCCCAGGCCGCTGAGGCCGCTAAGCGCGCCCAGATCCTCCATGTGGACAGGGCCCAGGATGAGAACAATGGCCAGCTCCTTGGGTTCCGCGTCGAGAACGAAGAGCCCCTGCGGCTCGCCATTCACCAACTTCACCAGAACTTCCGTGGTTTCCTTCGAGTTGCGCTCCCGCTCGCGAACGATGGGCGACCACTCGGGGGTCTCGAATTGGGCCCGCAGCTTGGCCACGTCATCCATGGAGTATTGCCCTTCCTTGTCGAACTCATAATCGCGAACGTAGATGCCTTTGAGGCCGGAGATGAGCTTGCGCACGTGAGACTGATCGTCGTCCTTGTCGTTGAGAAACTTGGCCGCGAAACCGAGCATGTTCTTGTCGAGCGTCACTTCCGTGACGTCAACGGCGCGCGCGGCCAGTTCCTTCTCAACGGGCGAGGGCAGCGGCAGGCCATCCTGGGCGCGGGCCAGAAGCGCGAAGCCCAGGACAGTCAAAGCCAAAGCACCGATACGCACTGCAACCTTATAGCGATTCATCTTTCATCCTCTCCGTTTCCGCGGTTCCGCGCCGACAGCCGTTGCTGCACCAGTTGGAGCGCGTGCCCGGTGATGCGCAAAGCCGTCAGCACCTGCTGCCGGGCTGCCTCGCCGCGGCGGCGCTCCTGGATGCGTTCGTAGTCCCAGCGAACTGCGCCGCCGATGATCGCGACGATGAGCAGCATCGCGGCCAACCGCATCCACAGCAGCGAATGCGAATGCCGCGCGACCTGCCGCCGCTCGCGGCGCGCCGCCATAATCCTGGTTTTGAGCCCGGGCGGAGCCGGACGGCGCTCAAAAGCCTCCTTCAGCTCCCGCTCGAACTGGTCTTCCCCGTGCATCGGTTCATGCTCCACGAATAAACTCCTTCAACTGGCTGGTCGCCTTGGCGCGCAACAGCTTGAGCCCGCGCTGAAGCTGGCTTTTCACCGTTGCCACAGGCGTTTCGAGCGCGAGGGCAATCTCCTCCGGCAGCATGTCTTCCTGGTAGCGCAGAATAATTGCCGATCGCTGCGCTTCAGGAAGCGTGGTGAGCAAATGCTCCAGGCGCGCGGCGAGGGGCGAAGCGCGTTCCTCGGCTGCCAGGCCGTGCTGCTCCTCCAGCTCCACCCAAAGATTTGTTCCCCGCACCCGCCGGCGGCGAAGCGCATCGGTGGACCGGCTCATGGCCACCCTCCGCAACCACGCGCAAGCGTGCCCGGGACCTTCGATTCGCGACAGGTTCCGGTCGAGTTCCAGGAATACATCCTGGGCAATCTCCTCGGCGAGTCCGCGGTCTCCGGTCATGCGAAATGCGAGCGAGTACACCATGGCCTGATGCTCGTCCACCAGAAATTCGAAATCCGGTTGCCAAGTACGAGCCATGAGTCTCGCTTCTACTCTCTATTCCGCACCAAGACACGAGCGGGGATGCAGAGAATTACGGATGAGACGGGAAAAAGTTCTGGGGGATAGCGGAAACGCCCTTTTGAGGCATGCAGTTTGCTGCGCAGGGGATCAGCGCACGCGCCGCAGATTATTCATAGGGATGCACAATTTACCGCGCGATTAGGGGGTAGGATGAGTACGATTCTTATCTGGGACGCACGGTGACGAACGGCAGCCGGTCTATGGAAGTGCCGATGAGGGAACGCGCCGGCCTGCGCGCCGAGCGGCTGTGGTTGGTTGCGGGCGCAGTGGCGATGGCCGCGCTGCTGGCGGCATTGCCCGCGGCTCAGCACAGGCTGCGCCATCTCCTCTTCCCCGCGAAGCCTGCGGCTGCGCGTGTGTTGGCGCAGCAATCCCCCGCATGGACTGACCGATTCGGCGATGGAACCCCGGATTTCCTGCGGCTGACGGATCCAGCCGATCAGGCCGCGTTCCGGCGCTGGTTCACGGCCATTGCGGCGTTCCAGGCGGCGCGTCCACGGACCGAAGTGCCCACGGAGATTGTGGATTGCGCCAGCTTGCTGCGCTACGCCTATCGCGAGGCGCTCAGGCGGCACGACGGCCAGTGGTTTGCGGCAACGGGGATGGAAATTGGGGCGCCGCCGGGCGAGATCGGGGCGTGGCACTACCCTGACACTCCGCTGGGTCTGGGACTTTTCCGAGTGACGCCGGGACCATTTGCCGCGGCCGACGCAACCAACGGCGCGTTTGCCCAGTTTGCCGATGCCAAGACGCTGGTGGAGCGGAACGCGTACCTGGTGAGCCGCGATGTGCGCGCGGCGCTGCCGGGCGATCTGCTGTTCTGGCGGCAATTTGGGCAGTCGTCGCCGTGGCATTCCATGATCGTGCTTGCAGGCGGCGAAGTGGTTTATGACACCGGCCCCGATCGCGGCAAGCCCGGCGAGCTGCGGCGGGTGCGGATTGCGGAGCTGATGGAGCATCCCGACGCGCGCTGGCGGCCGATGGCCGGAAATCCGAATTTTCTGGGCGTGTACCGGTGGAACATCTTGCGAGGCATGCAATGAAAGTGGCAGAGGAACCCCTTCAGGGGATGATGTGTCCCCGTGAGAACCCGATGCAATCGCCAACCTGCGAACTCGCCCGGCCGCGAAGCGGCGCTAACTTGCCGTTCTTGTCGATCAAAAACTTCCTGAGATCCTCAATGCTCGTCGGGTTCTTCGCCATCTCCGTCGGCGCAGCGGCCGCCAAAGACGCGCCGCGATCATTCTCGCTGTCGACCTCGCGGACCTTCGCGCCCGGAGAAAGCGTCAAGATCCAGCTCTTCGCCCGCAACGTGCCCGAGTTCGAATTCCGCGTCTACAAAATCAAGGACCCGGTGAAGTTCTTTGCCGGCCTCAAAGACATTCATAGCTTTGGCGAGCACAGCGAGTCCCCGGCAGAACAGATTGAGCAGAAGACCTGGCTGGAGCGGATCCATGACTGGAAGGCGCACCTGTGGTGGGAAGTGCGGCATTTCTTCCGCAGCCAGTTCAACGACCAGGCGCGGGATAGCTTCCGCGAGGAGCAAGGGAACCTGGGCAAGAAGAGCCGGGTGATCGGCGCATCACAATTTGCCCAAGTGCCCATATTGAACGCAACCCAGCTGGTAGCGCGCTGGCGGCTGCAGACGCCGCCCACCATTGTGAGCGAGACGCAGCAGTTGCCGATCGACGGCCTGAAGCAGGGCGTCTACCTGATAGAAGCCACCGATGGAACCTACAAGGCCTACACCGTCGCCATCGTCACCGGCATCGCGCTGGTGGAACGAACCGTGAACACCGGGAGCGGCGGCGCCAGCGTGTATGTAGCCGACCGCAAAACCGGCGCGCCGGTGGCCGACGCCGACTTGGCGCTGTATGCAGATGGCGCGCAGCAGGCCACAGGGAAAACGAATGGCGACGGCCTTGCCGACCTGACCATGCCGAAACGCGGTCCGGCGGTGACGACAGACAGCGGACCGGAACTTGACAACGTGTGGATCCTGGCGCGCCATGGCGACGACGCGGCGCTGGTGACGCCGTGGGGTTACGGATTTGGTGCGCAGGGCCAGCAAAACGAGCGCGCATTTCTTTACACGGATCGCCCGGTATACCGCCCCGGCCACACCGTCCACATCAAGGGAATTCTGCGAAAGGAACAAAACGACACGCTGCTGTTGCCGGACGAGAAGACGGCGACGCTGACGGTGAACGGTCCGGACGACAAGACCGTCCTGAAACAGGACGTGCCGGTAAGCGCCCATGGCACCATCACAGCCGATCTGACCCTCGAGAACGACGCGGCACTCGGCTACTATTCCATCAATTTGAATGGACAACTGGGCAACGGCAGTTTCTATGTGGAGGAATACAAGAAGCCGGAGTACCAGGTGACGGTGAACGCAACCCCGCGCGTGCTCGAAGGCAATTCGATTACGGCAATTATTCAGGCGCGCTACTTCTTCGGCGAGCCGGTATCAGGAGCCAAGGTCAAGTACGTGGTGCACACCTCCGAGCACTGGTGGTGGGACGAAGACCAGGAAGACGAGAGCAGCGGCGATTCGGCGGACACAGACGCGGACTCCCAGCCATCCGACGAAGACGCGGATTTCGGTGCGAACGAGCAGCAGGAACACGAAGGAGTTCTCGACGCCAACGGCCGGCTGACGGTCGAGATCCCCTCGCGCGTGGACCCCAAGCATAACGATCAGGATTACCGCATCGAGGCGCGGGTGACCGACGCCGCCGATCGCGAGGTGAGCGGCCACGGAACCACGCTGGCAACGTATGGCTCATTCCGCGTGAGTGTAGAGCCAGTCAGTTATGTCTACCAGGGCGGCCAGCCGGTGAAGGTGAAAGTCCACGCGCAGGACTACGACGGCAAGCCCGTGCAGACGCCGGTGCACGTGGCGGCGGCGCTCATCAAATGGGATTCCGTGACCCACGAGCGTAGCGAGAACCAGGCAGCCGCACAGGATGCAACCACCGGCGCCGATGGAACCGCGATGGTGGACCTGGCCGTCAGCGGCAGCGGCGATTTTGAGGTGACGGCCAGCGCCACCACGCCGGAGCAGCGCGTGGTAGAGGGCCGCACCTGGGTGTGGATCTGGAATGGCGCGGGCGAGTTTTACAACGCCAACACGCAAATGCAGATCGTGACCGACAAGAAGACCCACGCCGTCGGCGACACGGCGCATCTGCTTCTGGTCACTGGTCTCAAGGAATCGTGGTCGGTGGTGACGGTCGAAGGCGACAGCGTGCAATCGCGGCGCGTGCTGCATGGAACCGGCGAGAGTGTGCCCTTCGATGTGCCCATCACATCGCAATCGCAGCCCAACGTGGTCGTCACAGCCATCGCCGTGCACCAGGACCAGGTGATGACGGCGCAAAAGAGCCTGAGCGTGCCGCTGGTGGAACGCACGCTGACGGTGACGGCAACGGCGAGCAAGGACAAGTACCTGCCTGGCGAGCAGGGCAGCTTCGACGTCTACACCGCGGACTCCAAAGGCCAGCCGGTTCAGGCGGATCTGAGCTTCGGCGAAGTGGATGAGGCACTCTACTCTGTCCGGCCCGATACCACCGGCAACATCGTCAACGCCTTCTATCCCAAACGCGAGGTCTATCTGCAGCCGCAAAGCTCGTTCGACTTTTTCTTCAGCGGGCAGGCGGGCAAGCAGAGCCCGCTGCTGGCCCAGCTCAGCGCCGGCCTCTATCACCCGCGCATGGCGCAGGTAAAGCCGGGATCGGACCTGGTGGTGCCCAAGGTGCGCAAGGCGTTTCCGGACACTGCCTACTGGAATCCGAGTGTGCGCACGGGGCCGAACGGGCATGCGACGGTGACCTTCAATTTCCCCGATGCGCTCACCACCTGGCGCACCACCATCCGCGCCATGACCGATGACGGCAAGGCGGGCGGCGTAGTGACGCGGGTGCTGGTGCGCAAGAACCTGATTGTGCGCCTGGCCGCACCGCGCTTCTTCCGCCAGGGCGATGAAACGGTGCTGCGCGTGATTGCGCACAACTATCTCGAGTCTGCGAAGGACGTAACCTTCGCGCTGGACGTTCAAGGCGTTGACCTGATCAGCGGCAGCCAGCAAACCGTGAACGTGCCGGCAAAGGGGGAAGCAAATGTGGATTGGCGTGTGAAGGCGCGCGTCACCGGCAACGCGGTGCTCACCGCGAAGGCGCTCACCAATGAAGAGTCCGATGCGTTGCAGATGACGCTGCCCGTCTTGCCTTTCGGCGTCAAGCAGCGCGCCGCGGGCTCCGGCGTAGTGTTCTCCGGTGCTGGGCAGAATCAGTGGTCCTTCAGCTATCCCGCAAACTCTGATGCAGGCACCCGCGGCCTGACCATCACGGTGGCGCCGAGCGTGGCCGGAACCGTCTTCGACGCGCTCGACTACCTGGCCAGCTATCCGTGGGGATGCACGGAGCAAACCATGTCGAGCTTCCTGCCTGACGTGATCATGGCGCACACGTTGGACCAGCTCAAGCTCAAGTCGCCAGTGGATCGCGCGACCCTGAACGACATGGTGAAGGCCGGCCTCGAAAAGCTCAACGGCTTCCAGCACGACGACGGCGGCTGGGGCTGGTGGCCCGACGACCCGAGCCGCGTCTTCATGACCGCCTACGTGATCAGCGGGCTCGCTCAGGCGCGCGACGCGGGCTACACCATCGACGATGGCCGCTTGCAGAAAGGACGCGACTGGCTTGTCGCAGCACTCGGCAAGTATCCAAACATGATTCCGGACCTGCGCGCCTACGTGGTGTTCGCGCTCGCCACTACCGGCGGCGCGGGAAGGGACGCACTCGAGAAAACTTGGGGTGACCGTACCAAGGTCAGCGATGAAGGTCTGGCGCTCATCGGGCTCGGTCTGGATGCGGCGAAGGATGCTCGCGCCAAGGACGTCGCCCAACTGCTGGAGAAGAAAGCCAAGGTCACCGACCACGACGCGCATTGGGAAGGCACATACGACGGGATGCTGGAGTACTGGTACGACACGTCGGATGAAACCACCGCATACGCCCTCAAGCTGCTGGTGCGCGAAGACAAATCGAGCGGCTTGTTGCCCAAGGCCGCGGTGTGGCTCGCCCAGCATCGTGACGGCGATTACTGGTACACAACCAAGCAGACCGCAATGGTCATCGGCGGCCTCACCGATTACCTGGCGCTGAGCGGCGAGACCCAAAACGAAAGCGACGTGGAAGTGCTGGTGAATGGGACCAGCGTAGGCAAGCGCCACTTTGCGCCGGCGGATGCGTTCGGGCTGCCCTGGAAGATCACGGTGCCCGTGACAGGCTCTGGCAGCGCCCCTGGCAGCGGCGGCCAGGTCACGATCCGCAAGACTGGGAACGGCATTACGTACTGGTCAGCGGAGAGCGCTTGGTATTCGGCAGACAAGCATCTCTACCAGCAGGGCAAGCTGGCACTGAATCTCACCCGCGATTATTTCTTGCTGACCAAGCGACAGGACAAGCCGACCGACCCCATCACTTATGACCTGACGCCGCTCTCGGGCCCGGTGCACATCGGCGAAATTGTCGCGGTGCGCCTCGCGGTGAGCGGCACCGATTGGAAGTACCTGCTGGCCGAGGATCCCATTCCCGCCGGAACCGAATTCCTGCCCAACGCGGCGCTCTACACCATCAATCAGAAGCCGTCGTGGTGGGCAGACTACTTCACGCGTGAGGAGTTCCACGACGACCGGGCCGCGTTCTTCAACACCGACTTCAGCGGGCGGCGCGAGTACGTCTACCTGCTCAAGGTGGACAACGAGGGCAAGTTCGTCATCAGCCCCGCGTCGGCCGGTCCCATGTACCAGCCCGCCACGCAAACCACAACGGATCCGGCCTCGCTGGAGGTGCAGCCATGAGAGTCTTTGAAGTCTGGGGTGACCTGATCCGGGACGGGATCGCGCGGTTGAAGCGTGCGTGGATGTGGTGGGTGGCGCAGTATTTCGGGTTGGCGCTGCTCATCGCGCTGGGACTGCTGTGGACGCGCATTCCAGAGAAATACGGCTGGCAGGTGGCGCTGACTCTCGTTCTGCCCGCGGCGATTCTCTTCTGCTTTCTGGTGCTGCAGGCGGGGCACATGCGTGCATGGCTGCGGCCGGAGGCGATTGAAACAACGCCACAGGCCACCGATCCGGACGAGGATGATGAGCGGGAGCCGCGGCGTGTGTGGCTCTTTTGGGGCGCGCTCACGCTGGTGATTTGGATTGCGCTGGGATGGGCCGCGTGGATCGGATTGGATCGCGCGGGCGCGCATACCTACCAGTGGGCAGCATATCTGAACTCGAAATTCGGACCGCACGCGCGCGCCACCTGGGCCAGCTTCGACCATCTCAATCGCGACCTGGAATGGGGACTTTGGGCCGTGCGCTGGATCGTGATTCCGGGACTGCTGATTCCGCTCGGCTGCTGCTCGGCGGCGTGGGGCTTGCTGCGCATGCCGTGGCGGCGCGCGCTGCGCGTTTGGGCCAAGTGGAACTGGTGGCCGTTGGTCGCGATCTGGGCGCTGATTGCCGTGGCGTGGCCGCAGACGTGGTTCACCGGGTTGCCGCACGGGACCGTTCATGCGCAGATCTGGCACGTTCTGCTGAAGATCGCCGCGGCATATCTGCTGGTAGTGACGGGCTGGAACAAGGTTCTGGCATGGTCGGCGATGCTGGTGGATCCGCGGCCGAAGACGCTGCTGGATGAGCCCTACCTCAGGCTGGGCCTCGGCGGTGCAATTGCGCCGGGCGAATTGACGCCGGCTGCAGATGAGCCGCAGCCAGAGACCGGCGCTGAACCTGAGCCGCCGCCTGAGGATGGCTCTCATGGCCGGCCGTTACCGAAGGGCACTGACGACGCCGGCGGGAACTCCTGAACGCAGCCATACGAGCACCTGATCGCGGCCATAGCGCGTCAGCAGACGCGCGGCATAAATCGCTGCGTCGCGGTGCGCCGCTGCTGACTGCACCTCAGTGGCTGCATGGGCAAGGGCGGAATCGACGGACATGAGTGGCTCGCCGGCTGAGCGGCGGGCGAGAGTGGACGCGACTTGGTCGGGGTCGGCCCAGAGCTCGACCAGGCCCTCGCGAAGCCACAGCGGCGCTTGCAGACCGCATTGGCGCTCGACCAGCGCGTGCAGGAACTCGTGACGCAGAGTGGATTCGAGCAGCTTGCGCGCGGAGAGGATGGGCAACGGCTGCGCGGCAATCCAATCCCCTTCCGTGAATGCGGCCACCCATCCCGGAGCCAGCGTCGCACTGCGGAAAGCCGAGGTGGATGGAAAGGCGCGCACCGTGAAGCTAGCCGCCGCATGCAGACCGGAAAGTCGCGAGGCTTCCTCGCGCGCGTGAGCGATTTCAGGCAAGTATCGCGACGCGCCGGAGTCGAGCGTTTCCAGCGTGAAGCCTGCGCCGGAAAGGGATTGCCAGGCGCGGCCGGTGGCATCGTCTGCCGCTTCCGCTCCAGGAAAATACTGATTCAGGATCTCCGTCGTCGAGTGCCCCTGCGCGGCCATCGCGGCAGCACCTTTCTGGCATAGGCCGACACCGTGGCCCCAGCCGCGCCCGTGGAAGTGGAACTGGTCTCCCTGCTGCGCGACTTCGAACCATGTGCTGGGAATGCTGTTCCAACCGAGCGCCGCGCCGACGGCGAGGCGAAACTCTTCGGCCGGGATTTCGTGCGCATCGACACGAACGGCGAGCACCCGGCCTGACGCGGCGCGGCGAGATACTGTGAGCTGCTGCCAGCCGGATTGGGCCAGGCCGCGCGCCGCCACAGCTGCGTCCAGATCCTTGCGCGAGATCTCGCTGGCCCAGTTGCTGCCGCCGGCGCGGACACACGACGGATCCGGGTGCGGCGGCAGATAGGGCAACGGTTTGGCAGCAGGCCAGATCTCCCCGGGCGTGGCCGAGGTGCCGCCGCAATCCTTGTTGAAATACGCCAGCGCCGGCCGATAGTGAAACCAGAGCGTTTCGCCGGCGGTGGGCAGCGTTGCGGCGTGCGCGGCGGCGGCCCGATCGGGATTGCCCTGCCAGTGAAGAAGCTGGCAATGCGTGGAATCGCAGAGGTCGTAGTCGCGGTGGCCGTGAGGCACATGCAGCGCGTAGGTGCGGACGACAATGGCCAGCGCCTTCAGCGATTCCGGAGTGTCGGCGGGGCCGGACTCACTGGCAACCACGCGTTCGACATACGTCTCGACGGGAAGCGTGACCGCGAGGATCAGCGCGCCGTTGCGGGCGGTGATGGCGAGCGGATGATGGAGCGTGTCCGATTCTCCGTGCGCGGAGACGACGTAATTTCCCGAGACAGTCAGCTCGCTTTGCAGTGACGATTCGGCGCAGCGGATGCGATTGTCGCTGGCGCGAATGGTCATCATGCGCGTGAGCGGGCGCGAGGGACAGTGATCGCAGTCGCGAATGTCCGCGCGGCTGGCAGGAGTCAAGGTCAGCTCGCGGTCGTGCCACAGCGTCCACATGCCGATGCGCAGAGTAGAACGGGGATTTCGCTCAGGGGCTAAAGCCCTCACATTCGTAGTTCCGTTTTCGGCACGACTGAAGTCGTGCCCTGTTACAAAGCACATCGTGATGGCGCAGACCGCCGTTAGAGAAATGCGAACGGCTGCGAAGCGCGTCATCGCGGCACCAGCGGCGAATGCGCGAGCAGGATTCCAGCCAGGTGGGCCGCGTCCGCCCCGCGGCCGCTGGGAACATAGACGAGGATCACGACGCCCGGTCGATCCGCGGGTGCCAGGCCGGCGAACCATCCGTGCGTTCGCTGCGTGGATGCGCCTTCCGCGGTGCCGGTCTTGCCGGCTATGCGGACGCCGCCGAGGCCTGCCTGGCCCGCCATGCCAAAGCTGGCCGAATCGCTCAAGCCCGCAAGCACGGTTTGAGTGGCGCGCGAATCAGGATGCGCGGCGAACTCGCGCGCGAGCCATCGATATGCTTCCGCCAGCTCGAGCGGCGTAATGCGAATGCCTTCGACTCCGAGCAACGCGAGCTGAGTTTCGTCGGGAGTCTGCGGCGGCCGGAATTCCGCGGTCGCTTCGCCCTGCGCTAGGCCTGTAGCAGCGAGCAGGCCCGAAGTGCGAAACAGCGAGTCCAACTCGCCGGGTCGAAGAGATCGAGCAACCTGGGCGAAGTAAGTGTTGCAGGACCAGGCCAGCGCCTGTCTTGCGTCGAATGGCGGAGCCGGAGGATGCGAGCAGGCCAGCTCGCGGCCGGCGATGACGAGATTGCCAGAGCAGGCGACGCGCTGTTCGGGATTCCAGCGATTGCGGGCCAGGAGCTGATCGAGCACCAGCGGCTTGAGCGTGGATCCGGGCGCGGCGACCGTGCGGGCAGCCTGGTCGAGGTTGTGCGAGGCGAGAATGCGGTTCGAGGCGATATCGAGAACAAGGATGCGCGCGTTGGGGGCTGTGCGCGACGCGCTCTCGACGGCAGATGGCCAAGTTTGGGCACAGAGCGGCTGCGCGCAGAGAGCGATGGCGAACGCAGACGCCGCGAAGCGTGACCGCAGGAACATTAGAAGAAGTATGCAGGAAGATTGCAGGGCGCATGAGCCCATCGTTTTGGAAAATGCGATTTTCGCGGGATTTTGCCCGCTCAAAAAAAGCGCGGCGCGGAATTTCTCAGCGATCGGAGGCGACGTAGACGGCCACGCCACCGGCAAGAGCTACCAGAGCGACAAGCAGGACCATTGCCAAAGCGGCGAGGGGCGAATTTTGCAGCGCGGGCGGGAGGAGAGCCGTAAAGTGGAGAGCGCGGGAAAAGTCGGTCAGCCATGATGCGCCCTGGCGAAGCTGCCAGCCGAGGTACACTCCGGCGGCGACGAGGGCGAGGACGACGGCGAAGATCTGCGCGCCAAGCAGTGGACGGCTGAGGCGCTCGAGCGCGGCGTTGCGGCGGCGAAGCTGGGCGCGCCACCAGAGCACGCCGGAGGGTTCAAGGCGAGGCTGAGCGATGGCATGATCGCGCTCGCTGCGGAAGGCCTGGGTGACGGCGACGCGGGCGCGGCAGGCATTGCATGCAGCCACGTGTTCCTGCAGCTCGGCCGGGCAGGCATGCGGCCAATGGCCGAGTTCGAGCAGGAGGGCGAGCTCTTTTTCGCGAGGGCAGGCGCGGAGGTTCATGCAGGCCTCCGATCCGATGCGGGCTCGAGGAGGCGGGCAGCCTTGCGGCGGGCGCGGAAGAGCAGGAGGCGGATGCTGGCCGAGGCCAGGCCGGTGATCTGGGCAATCTCGCGGTGGGAGTAGCCCTCAGCGTACGCCAGCCAGAGGAGCTGGCGCTCGCGCGGCCGCAACTGGAGGAGCACGGGGCCGAGCAGGGCGCGGGACTCCGACTGGACCGCGTGGCTATGCGTTTCAAAGTGGCGCTCGGGGACATCTTCGAGCGACGAGGCCCGCGGACGACGCCAGTGATCGCGCAGCAGGTTGGTGGCGATGCGGAAGAGATAGCGGCGGGCGGCTACTTCGCCGTCGATCTGCGCGCTGCGGGGCGTGTCGGCGGTGAGGAAGCGGATGTAGGCTTCCTGGAGCAGGTCGTCGGCGAGAGCCGGATCGGAGGAGACGCGCGCCAGATAGGCCCACAGCGGCCGGGCGGAGCGCTCATAGAATCCAGCAAAGGCTTCATCGTCCATGCCGGAACACGCCCCCGCTGTGCCGGCAAGCGCCGAGGCTTCGCCGGCCAGCGGGTTCGAGATGACGGATTCGTAGGGCATGGGCCGCTGCTTTCTCAAGATACGCCTCGCGGAGCACTATCGTTCCGAAAAAGGCGGGTTGAGCTGGGATCCGGGCGATGGCATAAGGCCGAGGCGAGTGGCGAGAACCCAGGTGATGCCGGCCGAGAGGATGAAGCCGACGCCGGGCATCAGAATGAGCACTCCAAGCACCAGCATGGGGGTTTCGTAATCGGGGCCGGCATGGCGCAGGAGCAGGAAGCCGATGCCGAGGAGGATCAACACCACGCCGATCTGGACGGGAGTGAGGACGCGGGAGACGGCATTGGGAATCCGCGGCGACTCGACGTTGACGGGGATGGGCGCAGCCTCAAGGAAACGCTTGCCGGCGTCGGTTTGCATGTAGGCGCCGAGCTCCTGGCTCGATGAAAACTTGTCGATGAGGCGGCTGTGGACCTCGGACTGGAGCTTGAAGGTGCGGCTCCAGCGGCGGTTCTCAATAAAGACGCGAATGCCCCAGATGGCGGCGACGAGGAAGGCGACAAAAGCGAGCAGCGGCGGCGAGTCGGAGAGCAACTCGTCAAAGCCGGTGCGGCGATATTGCTCGTGGTAGACGTCGGGCCAGACGGCGCGCTCGAGGGCTTCGTCGGGGCTGCCGTCCTGCGGATTCATGTGGGTAAAGAGGTAGAAGTCGGGGTTGCGGACGACTTCGGGATGGACCTTGAGGAAGTCGGCGAGCTGGGGGTTGTTGCGGGCCACGTAGTCGGTGTCGGCAAGGAGCGAGGGATCGTGGGCGACGACCGTGGTGAGGGTGGGGCTGAGGCGGAGCAACTGAATGAGCTGGTGCTGAATGGAGTGCTCGTCCTGGCTGCTGAGGGCGGGCGCGGCGTCGGGCACTGCGGGCCGGAGCGGCGGCGCGGGTCTTGTCTGGGCGGCAAGCGTGAGCGGGAGGGCCAGGGCAGCGGAGAGAATCAGGGTGGATTTGAAGGACATGGACGGTACCTCGTTCGTTGGTCTGCAGAGAGAACGAATGAGGCGAGCGGGAGGTTAACGAGCTTTCGCGGGATTTTGCGATGGGGGCGGGCTGAGGGCCGGGATCGGGCGGCAGTGGTGGTCCCACCCATCGCACGATGAGGCTGTGGGATGGATGGGGCACAGCCTGGCTTGCTGGTGTTTTCCGGCGATGAGAGGCGGATTTTTTCTCTTTTGGAGAAATAATAGGGGGGTGGGGGGTATTTATTTTCCGGGTACTGGCTCTCATGGGATATTGCTCGCTTGAGCAAGCCTGGAGGGAGACGGAAGTGTCTGGATCGGAAGGCGTTTTCTGGTCCGAATCCGGATTTGAGGCAGGAGTTTCCGGGTCCTTTGGTGTCTCCGGATCGGCTGCAGGAGGTTCCGGATTTTTGGGCGGACGGCCGGCGGGACGCGACTGGCGTGGGAGACCGGTGAGGGCCACCTGGGCTAGGTAAACGAGCTTGGTGGCTTCCCTGTCGTAGATCGCGCCGATGAGGACTGCTTCGGCAATGCAGGCAATGAAGCCGCGGATGTTTTCTTCTCCACAGAGATAAGGCATGGCGCGGCGGTAGGCCTTTTTGGCGGCTTCCCTGGCGTGCGAGCCGTCCAGGTTTTTGGTTTTGGCCTCATCGAGGGCGCGGTTCCAGGCTTTGCAGCAACGTTTTACGGCATTAAAAGAGGCCCCATCGGGGCCTTCGGTCGAGTCGAGCATGGTTTTCTACTCCTGAATTAAGTATGCGCTTTTGAGGATATAGACCCCCGGATTGCTTTGCAATACAAAGTTACTTTAGTTTGAGTGGCTTATCTCACTGAAGTTAGGAAATTTAGTGGACGTTTTGGGAAGGATTTCGCGGAGAGCGTCGATGGTCAGGGTATTGACAAGATTCGCACCGGGTTGGGATCGGAGCGCTTTGGGGCGGTTGGCGTGAGGGTGCGCGGCGTCCAGCACTGAAAACACATCTGAGGGGTTTATGATCGTTCAGGGTGTGGCGTATGGCTACGCCCTTTTTGTGTGTTGTGCGGGGCGGCGGAAAAGCAGATTCCCTGCGGGGAATGACAGAAAGAAAAGCAAGGGCAAAGGCGCGGCGGGGAGTGATGGGAACGGTTCGTCAATCCCACCCTAACCGCAAAAAGCGCGGTTAGGATGGGGCACCCCAGATGGTTAGGATGGGGCACCCCAGTTTGAGTTTTGAATTTGCAGGGAACGGACAGCGATGCGAGCGAAGACGGCAGTGGTTCTGGGCGCCCAGTGGGGCGACGAGGGCAAGGGCAAGATTGTGGACGTGCTGAGCGAACGGTTCAGCGCGGTGGCGCGCTATGCGGGCGGGCACAACGCCGGGCACACGGTGATCATCGGAGGGCAGCGGTTCGTGCTGCAGCTGATTCCCTGCGGGGTGTTGCGGCCGGGGTGCCAGGGGGTGATCGGCAATGGAGTGGTGCTGGACCCGATCGCGTTTCTGGCCGAGGTGGGAAGGCTGCGCGAGCTGGGCGTGGACGTGGACGGGCAGTTGAAGGTGAGTAACCGGGCGCAGGTGATTTTGCCGTACCACCGCATGATCGAGCTGGCAGCCGAGAGTGCGCCGGGGCGCAAGAAGATCGGGACCACCAGCCGAGGGATTGGACCGGCGTACGAGGACAAGATGGCGCGCAGCGGGTTGCGCGTGGTGGACCTGCTGGATACGGAGCTTTTGAAGACGCACATCGAAGAGGCGTGCGCGGAGAAGAACCGCATGGTGCAGGCGCTGTTCGGCGCCGATCATCCGCTCGACGCCGGAAAAATGTTCGAAGAATACGCTGCGGCTGCGGAAAAGGTGAGGCCGTTCGTGACCGACACGGGACGGCTGCTGAACCGGATTCTCCGCGACGGCGGCAGCGTGATGTTCGAAGGCGCGCAGGGGACGATGCTGGACATCGATCACGGGACGTATCCGTTTGTGACCTCGTCCTCAGCCACGGCGGGCGGGGCTTCAACGGGGACGGGAGTGGGGCCGACGGCGATCGGGACGGTGATCGGGGTGACCAAGGCGTATGTGACGCGCGTGGGCGGAGGGCCGTTCCCGACCGAGATTCACGATGCGGCGGCCGATCATCTGCGGGCGCGCGGAAACGAATACGGCGCGGTGACGGGGCGGCCGCGGCGCTGCGGATGGCTGGATATTCCGCTGCTGCGCTACTCCAACCAGGTGAACGGCGCGGAATGGCTGGTGATAACCAAGCTGGACGTGCTGGACGAACTGGATGAGATCCCGGTGTGCGTGGGGTATGAGATTGGCGGCCGAGTGACGGACGAAATTCCGGCCGACGTGAAGGGCCTGGAGAGCCTGAAGCCGGTGTACACAAAGCTGAAGGGCTGGAAGGAATCGACCGAGGGGATTGCCGAATTCGACAAGTTGCCGGCGGCGGCGCAAGAATACCTGCGTTTCCAGGAGCGGGAGAGCGGGGCCAAGATCGGGATGGTATCGACCGGGCCGGACCGGGAACAGACGATGGTGCTGCTGGAGTTTGCTGCCGCGCTGGACGGGATTCACGGTTAGCTCACAGTTCACAGTGGACAGTGAAGAAGTGAAGAAGTGAAAGAGTGAACTCAGAACTGAGAACTGTGTGCGGGTTTTGCCAGGGCCGCGGCGAATGCGTTACTTTACTGGATCGCGGCATCTAAGGATGTACCGGCGTGCTGCAATAGAAGAAGAGGCCCCCGAAGAGATGATCAGCTTTACGGTGCGCATGAGCTTCAGCCCCGATGACCGGGAGGAGGTCGGCGCGGCGCTGCGCCGGCTGGTGGCGGCTTCGCGGCAGGAACCGGGCTGCGTCACCTACATTGCCCATACGGTGGCCGGCGACCCCGATACGGTGCTGATCTACGAGCAGTATGCCGACCAGGCCGCGGCGGAAGCGCACCGGCAATTGGAGCATTTCAAGCAATACGCGGTAGGAGTGCTCTTTCAGAAGATGCGGGAGCGGACGCGGGAAGATTTGACCGCGCTCGATTAGCCGAGGAGCAGATTGCCAGGCTCGCGTTTGCATCCCAGACAAGTCAAAGAAGGGTTGCGGAGGGCGTGGCAACCCGAAGAAGTAGCGGCGGTGGAAATTTTCATTTGCCGCCGTTCGAAATCCGGACTACCATCCGAGACACAGTTATGCCCGGGATTGCAAAGCGACTGAGCGTGCGCTGGAACTCTCTGCCGGCCATGGGGTTGGTGTTGCTCCTCACTCCAGGGGTGGCGCAGTCAAAGCCGAACAAGCCGGGAATGCCGCGGGCCGAGCGGCACGAGAGCCGGCAGGAGATTCTGCAACTGGAACAAAAGTGGAAGGATGCAGTCCTCCTGCACAACGTCCCGGCCATGGACGATTTGCTGGGGGACGATTACATCGGGATCACGCCCAACGGAACCCTGGAGTCAAAGGATCAGACCCTGGAGAACATGAAGAAGGGGGTCGTGAGCCTGACTTCGATCGAAGTCTCCGATCGCAAGATTCGGTTCTACGGGAAAACGGCCGTGGTAACTTCGAAAGCCGAAGTGACCGGGGCTACGGAAGGCAGCAAGGCCAACGGCAACTATCGCTATACCCGTGTCTATGTGCGCGACCCCAGTGGCGGCTGGAAGATTGTGAGCTTTGAAGCGAGCCGGATCAGGGAACCTGGCGAGTCGAAATGAAGGGCGCAGGGTGGGAACCTGAATCCCCTTCGCCAGGGTCCGGTAACAAACCATGGTTACTTTGGCGCGAATGCCGGTCGAGTACCGGTTACGTTTGTTGCTACGGTGCCAACCGCTTTCGCGCCTATAATGCTATTCAAGCCCTTCGCTCGATTGGTGAAGGTGGCTGTATATCTTGAACGGTAAAACTTAAACAAAGGCGCTTGAATCAGGGTGCGTCTCCCGTGCGCACGCTGGCGGGCTGCAATTGAATGCTGCTCCCGGGCCACTCCCGCTTCAGGGCAGCAGAATGGGGAACAGGATGACTCGGCGGCAGCTTGGCACGCTCAGGTTCTTCTCGTTGTTGTTCCTTCTCCCGGGCCTGGCCGGACTCATCTATTCGGCCATGGTATCGACAAGCTACCTGGAAAAGTTGCCCAGGACGCCGGACGCGGCAGAGACGCGAATGACGCCGCGGAACATTCATGGCATCGTCATTTACCAGACCCAGGCCGAGGATCACCGTTTGACGGTGACGGAAGATACGTCGCTGGTGGTGTTCCTGGTGGGGATGGCACTCGGCCTTGTCTACCTGCGGAAGTGGGGCATTGCCCACGCGCTGGGCGCCGATGACGACGAGTTGGCGGAAGAGTCCGCGCAGTAAAGGGCGCTTTTCTCCCGGCTCTGGATGACTTGATGTGACCAGAGTACCGTTTGGCCGCCACGCGGATGAAGAACTTCCCGTGGGAAAAGTCTAGAATGCTGCAAGAAGTTCCGGGAGATGCCCCCATGCTCCTGCGGTATTTCACTTTCTCAGCGCTCGCACTTGCCTTCGGATTCGGCAGCCGGGTTCTTTTGCTTTCCCAGCAGGCCGCGCCGGCCACGCCACCCCAGACTCAGACCATTCGGCAGCCCCTGCCCGAAGCGCCTTCTCCCATTGGCGCGACTGTCGCGCCCCCATCCACAGCACCTTCAACGGCGGCTACGCCGAGCTCGTCCTTTTCGTCTTCGGTGGGCTCGTCTTCGGCGGGCACGCCCCGGTTCTGGACCGGCAAAGATCCCAACCAGCAAGTGACGGTGTTGGAAAACACCCTCTTTCGCGTGAGGACTAACGAGCCGCTCAACCCGCGCCACGTGCGCGAAGGCGCGCCGCTCACGTTCCTGCTCAGCGAAGACGTAGTCGTCGACGGCGTCCTGATCGTCCCGCGCGGCGCAGCCGTCCAGGGGACGGTTGTCGAGTCAAGGCAGGCTGGAGCCTTGTCTGGAGCACCCGAACTGATCCTTCAGCTCACCTCTCTCGACCTGGCCGGCCGCACCTATCCTCTGTACACCTACCGGTTCAAAGTGACGGGCGCCAGCAAAACCAGGGCAACCGAATTGAAGGTCAAGGGCGGCGCGATCCTTGGTGCAGTGGTTGGCGGAGTCGTGAGCGCAACCGCCAAGGGAGAAACTACCGCAGTTGGACGGCTGGCGGGAGCGGGCACCGGCGCAGCCCTGGGCACGGGCGTCGGCGCGGCGGTCTCGATTGCCAGCCCCGGGCCCGTCCTCGATATTCCCGCCGAGTCGGAGATGGACTTCTTCCTTGCTTCTCCCATCTCGGTGGTCCCGGCGACGCCGCGGGAAGCTGCTCGCCTTTCCCAGGGCCTTCGTTCCGGTGGGCCGGCCCTCTATGTGCGCGGGGAAACGCCGTAAACCAAGGCCATCCGTGGCCTTTCGAATTCCGCCGATCCAGCCCACTATTTCAGCACCACCCAGATGACGGCGTTCAGTCCGATCATCAGGATTGAAAACGCCGGAATGACCAGCAGCGCCTTGCGCAGCCGCAGCGGATCGCCCCCGGCAATGGCGCCGATGATGCGCGAGCTCACGGCCAGTCCCGCCCAGCCGCAGGTGATCACAAATCCCATCGCCGTCCCCGTCATCTGGGGGAATGCTCCGCCGGTGATGGCGAGCGTGGTGGGGAAAACCGGGGCCATGCTCAGCCCGGCAAGGAACACCAGGGCCGCCGCCATCGCCGGCCGCCGCGTTTTGAGCATCAGGAACGTGGTCACCGACATGGCAATCGACGCGCCCATCAGCACCACCACCGGCGCCGCGCGGATGAGCACCTGCGAGGCAGCCAAGCGCCCCACCAGCAGTCCCAGCGCGAACCCCAGCGACAGGATATTGAGCGCCTTCTGCTCCGCAATGCCCTGGGCCACAAGGTGCCGCGCCAGCCAGTTCCACACCCCCACCTCGCAGGAAATGTAGAGGAATAGGAAAAAGCCCAGCAGGAACAGGAGTGGGCGGCCGAGGATAGGCCCGGCCTGGGTGAGCACAAAGCCGAAGCCGGGAGCCGGCGCGGGCATGGCCGCGGACAACTCCACGATGGCGGTTAAGGCCGTTAAGACCACGATGGAGTTGCAAAGCCGCGCCCAGTTGCGATGGTAAAGGTTGGCGACAATGAACGGCGTGGCCAGCCCGCCGAGGCCGAAGAACAGGTTGACCAGGTTCAGCGCGGTGGCGCGATGGGTTTCGCTCACGCCGCTGGTGAGCGCGTTGGCGCCGGTGACCACGATGCCGCCGCCGACTCCCAGCAGAAACAGCAGCACTACGACGCTCTTGAATCCGCGCGAGCGGGGCAGCCCGATGAGCGCCGCGGCGATAAACGCGAGGCCGAGCAGGATGCCGATCTTGTCGCCCTCGGTATCGAGCAGCGGACCCACGGCGAGCGATGCGATCATCAGTCCCAGCGCCTGCGCGAAGGCAATGGTCCCATTCTGCGCGGGGGTCAGCTTGAACCGTTCGGAGAGATCGGGAAGGATGGTCCCCAGCATGGCGGCGATCATTCCGTAGACAAAGATGGCGAGGATGGCGGCGAAGATGAGCACGCGGAGCGGTCCTTTCCCGAACCGGAAATTGCAGTTGATTGAAGCCGAAGTTCTTTTTACAGGATCATGGCCATATCGCGAAACCCTTTTACGCACGATAGCTGCCAGATCGCCCATTAGACTGGAACCAATGAGTTCGCCGGACCGATTGGCGATGCGTGCGCGCGTTGCGGTTATCCCACTGGCGATGTGTACTGCGATGGCGCTGGCCGGATGCGGCACGCCCGGCGCACCGTTGCCGCCCTCGCTGAACCTTGCCGACACCGTGAAGAACCTGGCCGCGGTCCGCGCCGGCGACAGGGTCACGCTCGCCTGGACCATGCCGCGCCGCAACACTGACAAGATGATCCTGAATGCGCCGCTCGATGTGCGGGTTTGCCGGCGCGAGGGCAGCGGTGCCTGCGAGTCAGCAGGCGAATTGACGCTGGCGCCGAAGGCATTGGGAACTTTCACTGAGACGCTGCCTGCCGCCCTTGCCTCCGGCGCGCCGCGGCCGCTCCGCTACTTTGTCGAGGTGAGAAACCGCAAAGGGCGCTCGGCAGGTCTATCGAACGCTGCGGTGGTGCTGGCCGGGCAGGCGCCGGCGCCGGTGACGGAGCTGAATGCAGAGGTGCGAAAAGACGGCATTGTGCTGCGCTGGGAACCGGTCGACCCGAATGAAAGTGTCCGCCTGGAGCGGACGCTCGAGAATCCGCCGCCAGCCAAAGCGCATTCCGGTCCCCTGGCCGCGCCGGCTGAGCCCGTCCATGAAACGCTGGGCGTTTCCTCTGACAAGGGCAAGGCGCTGGACCCGGGCATCGACTTTGGCCGCACCTACGAGTACCGCGCGCAACGCATTGCCCGCGTGGAGGTAGGTGGCAAAACCCTGGAGCTGGCCGGGGAGCTTTCCACCGCGGTGCGCATCGAGGCGCTGGACGTGTTTCCCCCGGCCATCCCCGCCGGGCTGGCCGCGGTGGCCAATCCGCCCGCGAACGGCGAGCCTGCGTCGATCGACCTGAGTTGGCAGCCGAATACCGAGCCGGACCTGGCCGGTTATTACGTCTACCGGCATGAGGCGGAAACTCCGTGGCAGCGCATCTCCGGCTCGCAGCCTGTGCCCGCTCCCGCATTTCACGACCCCAGCGTGCAGCCCGGCTACACCTACGTTTACGGCGTGAGCGCGGTAGACAGGAGTGGCCACGAGAGTGGGCGCTCGGCGGATGCGCAGGAGACCGTGCCGCAGTAATCGGTTCGCTCGGCCGCGGTTCGCCTCATTCCACGACAGCAGCGGGAGCAAGAGCGTGCCGTTCCACGACAACACCTCTCTGCGCTGCACCATTTTGGGAATCGATTGCATTCCGGGAATCCAATCGTTCTTTTCCCCGCGCGAAGGTTGATGTCTCTCCTCTCCCCCGTAAGAGTGGAAGAAAGCCACTCGGTTTTTCGAAGTGTTGCAAGCGCTGCTTGACCACGAACGATTCCGGTTGGGAGGAGAGAAAATGATTGCACATGACAGAAGGACCTTCCTGAAGGGTGGAAGCTTCGTGATCGGCGCATTGGCTGCGAGCAGCGGTGCCGCAACCGCTGAGGAAGCAGAACCCAATGCCGTTGCCAACATCCACACAGCCGGGTTTGGCTGGGAAGCTTGTAATCTTTCCAACAACGGCGCAGACATCTACGTCGAGGTTGGGAAAAAGATGATCCTGCAAGGCATCAATATCGATGTCTCCAGCATGATTTGCGGCTCGGGACCGAGCGGGCAGGCTGAAGTGCTGTGCCACGCGGGTGTTTGCCAGGAGCGGCCTTCGTTCTCCCCGTCCGCGGCAGCTTACCTCAACCTTCGTGGCAGCGAAGACTTCGGGCCGCTGATGCCCGATAATCCCAACGGTCTCGATTTTGTGCAGGATGGCGTATTGCTGCAGGATCGCTTCTTCGCTGTTATTCTCAAAACCTGGGCTCCTCCTGACGGCTCTGCCTCTTCCACCGCAAGACACGTTTCCGCCTCGCCTGACCTCCATCTCAATGCAGGCAATTACCTCGCGTTCCACATGGATCATAGCGGCGTCCCTGTCGACGCCGAGATGCAGGTCGTCATCAAATACCAGCTCGCATAGCGGTAAGATTGGCGGCTTGCAGTTGGTCAGAAACACCCTACAGAACAGAATCGCCGGCTCTTTGGGAACAGGGCCGGCGCACCCATCCTTGCCCCGAATTGCAAGCGTCATCGCCGTGCCGGAAGAATCGACATGCGCAAGCTGAAATCCCGCCTCCGTTGATCTGGGGCGACGCGCCGGTTGTATGCTCCAGACAGACGCCATGAAATACTGCCGGTTCCTTTTTGAACGTAAGCCGCACTACGGAAAGGTTGAAACGCGCGCGGGCGAGGACTGGATCGTCGATCTTGCTCCCACGCCCGAGGAAGACGTTGCATTCCACCTTGCGCGCATCCGTGCTGAAGCGGTCGAACAACTAGTTACCGATATCGCCGCGTTCGACTTCGAGCCCATGCCGCTGGCTGCCGCCGAACTGCTGGCGCCGGTCACGCCATCAAAGATTCTCTGCGTGGGCCGCAACTACCGCGAACACGCCAAAGAGCTGGGCAACGAAGTTCCTACCGAGCCGCTAATTTTCTCCAAGCCCCCTTCGTCGCTGCTCGCGCCCGGCGGCGTGGTGCGCATGCCCGCGGCCTCCGAGCGCGTCGACTTCGAAGGCGAACTCGCCCTGGTCATCGGCAAGCGGCTCTCGCGCTTCAAGGCGGACGGCGACTGGCGCGCCGCCGTCCGCGGCTATACCCTGGCCAACGACGTGACCGCCCGCGACCTGCAGAAAAAGGAGGCGCAGTGGACGCGGCCCAAGGGCTGGGACACGTTCTGCCCGGTGGGACCGGTGGTGAGCGACGAGATCGACCCCGCAGCCGGCGTGGCGCTCGAGACCCGCGTGAACGGCGAGCTCAAGCAGCACGCCTCTACCGCCGATTTCATCTTCTCCATCCCCGAGCTGCTCGCCTACATCACCCAGGCCATCACGCTGGAGCCCGGCGACCTGCTGCTGACCGGCACGCCCTCCGGCGTGGGCCCGCTCAAGGCCGGGGATCGCGTCGAGGTTTCCATGGCGGGGCTGGGCGTGCTGGAGAATACAGCTGAGGCGGAGGAGGGGTGAACCCAAACATCGCGTTTCGAGAAGGAGAGGACAAGACAATGCCACTGTATCGCTATGGCGAGAAGCAATTCCAGAAACTCGAGCAGACGAGCTTTGGAACTTTAGGCATACTCGAGCGATTTGATCTTCAAGCCGCCCTGCGAGCCCAGATTGACGTGATTTGCCCGAATTGCCTGGTCATTTCAGAAGAGTTCTCCGAATGGGACGTCGGCCATAGGCGCATAGACCTGCTTGCTGTGGACAAGAACGGGAATCTCGTAGTTGTTGAATTGAAGCGAGATGACACCGGCGAACACATGGATCTTCAGGCCATTCGCTATGCAGCGATGGTTTCTACGCTAACATTCAAGCGGGCAGTCGAAGTATACAGAGACTATAACAAAAAACTTGGCGTGCTCGAGGACGCAGAACAAAAACTACTCGGCTTCCTCGGGTGGGATGAAGCACGCGAGGACGATTTTGCCCGCGAGGTGCGCATTACACTTGTTGCTTCGGACTTTTTGAAGGAACTAACCACCGCTGTCCTGTGGCTGAATGATCATGATCTTGACATTCGATGCGTTCGACTAATCCCATACAAACACAACGAGGATGTCCTTGTTGAAGTCGAGCAAGCAATACCGCTGCCCGAGGCTGAGAGATATCAGGTTCAGATACGACAGCAGTCGGTTGAACGCAGAGAAGCTCGGCGCTCAGGGCGCGATTATACGCGTTATTCCTTTCAGGGGAAAATCTACAATAAACGTAAGCTTGTTCTGGCAGTGATAAAGGACTGGGTCGGAGCCAACAAGCCCACAACCCTTGAAGCATTGCTTGAAGCGTTCCCGCAGGAGACCCAGGGGGGAGAGCTCTTTGTTCCGATTGAGGAAGCACAAAAGATCTTTGAACGGCAACATACTGCAAGGCATTTCCTCGCGGGTGAAGAAGTGATTAACCTCGGGCCTGGGGAAACCTACGCAGTCTCAAACCAATGGGGAGTCGGGAACTTTCAACGTTTCTTGGAGTGTGCGCGAGCGCTGAATTTCGATATTAAGCCGTCAAGCTAGCAAAAGGGGCCGCTCAAGGCCGGGGATCGAGTTGAGGTTTCCATGGCGGGGCTGGGCGTGCTGAGGAATACGTTTCAGGCGGAGTAGCGGCCAGAAGGCGCGGCGAAAAGAATCTGTCCTCTAATTCAAACGCTAAATTTCCTTTGTCCAACCTTGGCCGGTCCGTGTAGATTACGCACACCCCTGATTCCGCACACCCCTGAGCCGAGGTCCACAGCACCGTATGCGATCCCCAAAAGAGCTGAAGGCGTTTTGGCCCACCCTCGTGGTGCTGGTCATCGCCGTGCTCATCAACTATGCCGACCGCGGAAACCTGGCGCTGGCCGCGCCCATTCTCAAAACCGAATGGAGCTTGTCCGCCTCGCAGCTTGGCATCCTGCTGTCTGTCTTTTTCTGGTCGTACATGGCGCTGCAGATTCCGGCTGGATGGCTGGTGGATCGTTTCAACGTCAACATCGTCCTCGCCCTCGGCTTCCTCACCTGGTCCCTTTCCACCGCCATGTCAGGGTTCGCCTCCGGATTCACCATGATGCTTTGCATACGGCTCCTCCTCGGCGCCGGCGAATCCGTGATGTTTCCCGCCTGTTCCAGGATCTGCTGCCACTACCTGCCGGAGCGGAGCCGCGGATTTGCCAACGCCCTGCTGATTGCTTCCATCAGGTGGGGAACCGCCCTCGGCACCTTCGGCGGGGGACTTCTGATCGCGCATTGGGGATGGCGCCGCACGTTCATGCTCATCGGTCTCGGCGGGCTGCTCTGGCTCCCTGCATGGTGGGTTTGGAAGCCGCAGGCCCTCCATACGCGGCAACGGAAGACGGCGGCTTCTGTAAGTGTTGGCGTGATTCTCCGCCTGCGCAGTTTCTGGGGAGCTGCCATCGGCCACTTCTCCGCCAACTATCTTCTCTATTTCCTCATGAGCTGGCTTCCCTATTACCTGGTGCACGAGCGTCATGTCTCCATGCAGTCGATGGCTGGAACCGCGGGGCTACTTTATGCCATTGATTCTGCATCTTCCATCGCTGCGGGCTGGATCGCCGACCGCAGAATCAGCGCGGGTGGAGATGCCGTTACCGTCCGCAAATGGAGTATGGTGGTGGGTCTCTCCATCGCAACCGTGGCGCTGTTTGCCTGCGCGGCGGCGGGCCCAACCACCTATCTGCCCTGCCTGGTCGGCGTGGCCATCGGCAACGGGACTGCAGGCTCGGGAGTCTTTGCCATGGCGCAAACTCTTTCCGGCCCGCATCTGGCCGGCCGCTGGACCGGGCTTCAGAACTGTGTGGCCAATCTCGGCGGAGTCGTGGGACCCGCCCTCACCGGCTTCCTCATCGACATTACCGGCAGTTTCCATGCCGCGTTTACCCTGGCCGCATCGGTTGCGGTGGTTGGCGCGCTGGCGTGGATCTTCGGCGTTCGGCGGGCGGAGACATTCGAGCCCGAGCCGGTGGCCGCGACCGCTTAGGCTGGTTGCCGTCGGGCACCTTAAGTCGTTTCGCGATGCAACTCGCGGGCGCGGGATGAATCAGTAAGAGAGGTACACTAGGGGCGCGGGCCTTCCCTCGATCCCCGACCCATTGCACGCAGCGCCAGCCCGCCCCAGGAGGAATCATGCCGCAGAATTTGCTCGAGCAGTTGCGCAATTACACGACCGTGGTCGCCGATACCGGCGACATGGAGGCGATGAAGCAATTTAAGCCGACCGATGCCACCACCAATCCTTCGCTGATCACCACGGCGGCGCAGATGCCGCAGTATCAGCCCATTGTGGACGAGGTGCTGAAACAGGCCCGGGACGAAAAGGGCGAGCACGCGAGCGACAAGGATGTGGCCAACCTCGCCTTCCAGCGCCTGGCCGTCGCCTTCGGCAAGCGGATCCTGGAGATTGTTCCCGGGCGCGTTTCCACTGAAGTGGACGCGCGGTTGAGCTACGACACCCATAAGACTATCGACCAGGCCCGCGCCATCATCAAGCAATACAATGCAGCAGGCATCGATCATGGGAAGCACATCCTGATCAAGATCGCCTCGACGTGGGAGGGTATCCGCGCCGCGGAGGTGCTGGAAAAGGAAGGTATCCACTGCAACCTGACGCTGCTGTTCGGCATGCACCAGGCCGTGGCCTGCGCCGAAGCCCGCGTTACCCTGATTTCGCCGTTCGTGGGGCGCATCCTGGACTGGTACAAGAAGGACACCGGCAAGGATTACCAGGGCGCGGAAGATCCCGGAGTGCAGTCGGTGACGAGCATTTACAACTACCTTAAGCATTTCGGCTACAAGACGCAGGTGATGGGCGCGAGCTTCCGCAACCTGGGCGAGATTGAGCAGCTGGCCGGTTGCGACCTGCTCACCATCTCGCCGCAATTGCTCGGCGAGCTTGAATCCACCCAGGCAGAGTTGCCGCGCAAGCTCGATCCGGAAAAGGCCAAGTCGATGCAGATGGAAAAGATCCCCATGGACGAAGCCACATTTGAGCGGATGCATGCCGCGGACCGCATGGCCCACGACAAGCTGAAGGAAGGAATCGAGGGCTTCTCGTCGGCGCTGGTCAATCTCGAAAACCTGCTGGCCAAGCGGCTGTGCGAGCTGGAGCAGCGCACCCCGGCCGGCGTCCAGAACTGATTTCAAGCGGTTCAGATCGCATAAGAGAGTTGCTTCGCACCCCTGCTGCCCATAAAATCGGCGGCAATGAAGCTATTCGTGCGGCAGGAATACCGGGCGAGCCGGAAAGAGCCGTTCGGCGCGATGCTGCGCCGGATTTACGAGGGACTGGGGCAGGGCGGCGTGCCGGTGCAGTACCGGTTCAACTTTGCCGACCACATGGTGCAGGGGATGGTGTCGTCGGTGGCGCGCGCGGTCAAGAAGTTTCCTTACCTGGCGCCGTTGGTGACCACGGAGCCGCTTCCGCCGATTTTGAGAGTCAAAGAGACGGACCGGATGGGGCCACCGGCGATCCGCGGCGACGCAACGAGTCTCGAGTTTGCGCAACTGGCGGAGATCGCGGATGGGCTTCCGCGATCATTGCCGTTTCGTCTGGCCGATGTGCGCTTTTATACCGACGAGTTCGGCAAGGCGCCGGCCACGGTGGATACGGAGAGGTCGGCGGACGATCCGCTGCTGCGCGGGCATTTCAACACCGGAATACGGGCCAGCGATACGTGGTGGGTGAACGGGAGGAATCGCCACCTGGGCGCGGCGTTTGTGGTCGAGGTGGCCGAAAGGAGCCGCAAAGTTCCCTTGCCGGCCGGCGCGCTGGGGGCGTTTCTGGCCACGCTGGGCAAGGCGCGAACGGTTGCGCAATTTCCCATCCAGGAGACGGATGGGGGCGAAAAGGTCGTTGTCAAGGGCAAGAGCCAGGCGCCGCCGGAACTGGTTGCGCTGGCGGAGCGGCTGCGGGAACGGATGCCTGAGTTGATTGCTGCAGCGCAGATGCCGCATGCCATCGAGTCGGCGCGGGCCGAGCATGCGATGAGCCCGCTGAAACCGGCGCTGGAGAAACACTTCAAGCCAATGGGGTACGCAACCAAGGGTGGCTCAGGGATCTTCACCATGCGGCGGCGCACAGCGGGGAACCACGTGGTGGAGGTTTCGCTGGACGTGGGCACGTGGAGCCGCCATTTGACGGGACACTTCCACGTGTACCTGCCGGATTTTCAGATCCGGCTGCCGATGCCGGCCTCGGCGGATCTGAACGCGATGCAGTGCGACATTGGCGACGCGGAGCGATGGGAGAAGCTGGTGGAGAACATGGCGGCGTTCACGGCGCATTTGGACCGCGAAGTCGTGCCGGAGGTGGAGAAAGTGGCCGGACCGGCGCCGGAGTGGTTTGAGGCGCCGGAGATACGCTGAGGGCGTGCAATTGACGAGGAAGAGAGATTGATGAAACGAGTGCTGATTGCGATTGCATGTGCGGCGCTGCTGGTTCCGTTTGGGGCGGCGCAAGCGAAGACGCAAGCGAAGAAGAGCGCCGTATCCTGCGCCGGGGTGTTGGCGAAGAACCACCGGACGTTGGGTGCGCACAAGACGCCCACCGACGGGTCGTGCAAAATCCAAACCCAAAATGGATTTCCAATGCCGGATCCAACTTGCACGCCCGGCGCCGTCAATCCGACCGTGACGCTCGATGTTTTGAAGTCGCAGGGGTTCCGGACCGGCTGTGTTCGCGACAAGGTTGAAAGCGAGAGCGCCAAGAAAGTTGCTTACGGCTGGTATAGCCTGCAGGCGCCGGCAAACAATACGGGCGAGACAATGACGTGCGAACTGGACCACCTGGTTCCGCTGGAGATCGGCGGCGCGGACTCGATGGATAACATCTGGCCGCAGTGCGGGCCTGATGGCGTGACTTTGAAGGAGCGCTACTTCAAACAGAAGGACCAGGTTGAGCTGTATCTAGCCGTTCAGGTGAAGGCGGGAGACATGGATCTGGCCACGGCGCAACAAGCGATTGCGAAGGACTATACGCAGTTTCTGGATGCGGCGAAGACGTACTGCGCTGCTCATCCCTGCGCAGCAAAGTGAACGCGGACCTTGCGGTCCGCATTCTTGGTTTCTCTTTCAATTTTTCCGCCGGTTTCGGCACGGTTGCCCCGATTGCTCGGCCTATGCTTTGGCGGGCACCAGCGCGCCCAGCTTCTCCGCCAGCATTTCCTGGGCGTTGGCCAGAAAGTCTTCCTGCTTGATCTTGCATGCGTCTACGTCCGCCAGCAGAGCCCTCTGCGCCTCGTACTCGCGGTTCTTGATGCCGGCCTTGGACTGTAACATGCGCCAGGACTTGCGCCGCTCCACGCAGAACATGACCAACTGCCGACTTAGCACGCGGTACTCGGTCTTACCGTCTTCTTCCAGCGTGATATAGACGCCGAAGTCGGGAATGAACGCGCGGTGCGCGGGGTTGAGATAGCGGCGATAGACCACGTCCTGCTGCGTGATGCGCACCAGCATGTTATCGAGCGGGATCAGCTTCTCCGCCTGCTCCGGCTTCACCTTGCGCAGGTGGTTGCGGAACCGTGCTTCCGTGGTGCACCAGTGGGCCACGGTGTAACGCCTGGTGGCTCCGGTGAGCTTGTCCTTGGTCTCGTACCAATCCAGATCCTTGCTGGGGTTGCCGTTGATATCCAGCGCTTCCATGTAGGTCTCGCCCTTGCGCGGATCGAACACGAACTCCGGCACACCACGCGAGTCGCGCACGCGCTGCGCCTGGTGCAGAGCCATGTCGTCGGCCACGCCGTGCTCCGGCTGGCACGTGGTGAACGCCTGCAGGAACATCGTGCCACGATACTCCAGGCCATCCAAAATCGCGCGGTAGAGCTTGGGCGCGTTGGCCATGGAGCACTGTGCGATAAACGGCGAACCGTGGCCCGCAAGGAACGTCTCCGCCACCGTCTTCTTCTCGGTGTTCTTGCCCTGGCTGGCGGGGCCGTAGGTATTCATGTCGTTTCCGCCCAGCATCGGCGTCGAGTCAGAGTTCTGCCCGCCGGTGTTCGAATAAACCTGCGTATCGAGCATGAGCGCCTTCACGTTCGGCCGGTTCTGCAGGATCACCTTGGACATGTTCTGGTAGCCGATGTCGCCCATGCCGCCGTCGCCGCCCACCACCCATACCTTGGGCAGTTCCACAATTTCCTGGTCGGTCATCAGCGCGTCGGTAAAGTGCGTGAAGTCGTAGTATTCGCGTTCGCTCACGCCCTTGCCGGCGAGCACGATGTCGGCCAGGCGCTCAGGAATGACGGAGCGACGGGCGTGATCGACGATGAAGCTTTCACCCATCAGCCAGCCCACGGTGATGCCATCCTGGAAGAGCGAGTTCATCCACGGATACGGATGCGGGTTGTTGGGCGAGGTGGAACCGTAAACGGTGTTGCAGCCGGTGTGCGCGGCCATGGCCATCACGCTCATGCCGTCGGCAATGCGGCCGTCGACCGACTGCAGGTTCTTATGATTGAAGGCCTCGGTCAGCAGGACCGCGGCGATGGCCTCGATCAACTGCGCATCAGTGACGGGGCCGTGCTGGGATTCGTGAGCCTCGATGCGGGAGAGGGTGTCAGCGTCGTCCTCGCCGCCGAGGGCCATGATCGTGTGCAGGATGGACTGGCGCAGGGTGGCGTAGGCCTTGGCGTCCGCTTCTTTGATTGCCGCAAGCTTTGCGGCGCCGGTTTTTTCCAGCTCGCCGGCCTTGGCCACAAAGCGATCCGACTTGGCGTAGTAGACCGGGCGCATGTAAGCCTCGGTTACCGCGGCGATGGAGCGCAGGACGGACTTTTCGCCGCAGCCGGCGCACGCTCCGTCGCCGGAGACCAGCGCGTCGTAATTGCGGCGGACCATCAGCATGTTGCGCAGGGTCGCGGTCTTCGAGTCGGCCGGATTGGCGGCGTTGAAGAGGCCGAGATATTTCTGCGAGGTGTCAGGCAGCTGGTCGAGGAATGCGGTGCCGGATTCGTGCTCGGCGTTCACTTCCTCGGTTTCCTGCACCATGCGCAGGGCCTGGTGATCGCCGCAGGCAGTCACGCAGGCGGCGCAGCCTTTGCAGAGATCGCTGACGAAGATGCTGAAGATTCCGCCGGAGCCGGGCGTTTTGCGCTCCGGCGAGGAGAAGATGGCATTGACCTTCTGATAGGCCATGGGCACCTTCTCAATAATGTTGAAGAACTGCGTCCTTGCTTCAGCCGAGAATCCGTCAACCGAGTTAGTAACTTCCCTGATGATGGTTGGCAGCGGCGTTCCGACCTTGATGTCGGCTAACATGCGCGCGCGGGTTTGCTTTTCGATCTCCGGCAGCGCTGCAATCATCTTGCGGCGATCGTCGGGGTTGGCCACGTAGCGAGTGATCGCCGTGGAGAGCAGCGTGCCCAGGTCCTGCGATGTGTTGGGCAGCGCGGTGTCGGGGCATACGGAGATGCACTCCATGCATTGGGTGCAGTTCTCGGGGATGTAGAGCGGAGTTTCGCGGCGGGCGACGTACTTGGAGGCGGTGTCGCCGGTGCCCGCGGCGATGACGCCCAGGGCCATCAGTGGGGTGGCGGGCTGATCGTAGCCCAGGCCGGAACGGAACTCGGCGTCGAAAGCGTTGATGCTGGCGACGGGCGTGCGCGGGTCCTGGCCGGCGGGCATTTCATGCGAACGGCAGCCGCCGGAGGCACAGGAGGCGCCCACTTCGACGGGGACTTCCTCAAGGATGGGCAGCAGCGCTTCGGCGCGAAGCGAGGAGTGATCCGTAGCGGTGAGAGAGCCGACGGCGATCTGCTTCACGCGGTCCCATCCCTGCTGCATCACTTCCATGTTGGACTGGACCACGGCATCGCCCTGCTTGCCGAATTTCTTCACGTACTGCTTGTGCACGACTTCAAGAAACTGCTCGCCGGTGATGCCGAACTCATCCAGCAGGCCGGAGACGGCGAAGAATGCGCCAAGGAAGGCGTTGCCCTGCATGCGGAGCTGGAGGTCGGCGCGGTTGGTGGCCTTGCGTGCGATGTCAAAGCCGGGAAGGGTATAGACGCGAATGTTGTTGTCGATGATTTGCTTGCGCGCCCACTTGGGCAGGTTCTCCCATGCGCGCTCGCCTTCGGCATCACTCTCCCAGATAAGCGCGCCGCCGGGCTGCATGCCATCGAGCGGATTGCAGTGGGTGAAGGCCTTGGGATCGCAACACAAAACCGTAGTCACGTGGCGCAGGTCGCAGTTGACCCGGATGCGCTCCTTGGCCGCGACCATGAAGTAGCTGGTGGGCGCGCCCTTTTTCTCCGAACCGTATTTGGGGTTGGCGGAGACGTGGATGATTTCCTTGGGATTGCCGTACTCGTCGACGATTTTGTCGCGCTCGTAGAGGAGATCGTTGAGGTCGCCGATGATGGCGCCGAGGTTTTTGCCGGTGGTGATGGCGCCCCATCCGCCGATGGAGTGGAAGCGGACGGCGACGGCGGCTTCAGGGAGCAGCGAGGGGCGGTCCTCGGCGACGACGGAGTAGGGGTGGGGAATGCCGAGGACGATGAAACTGGTGCCGTCGGCGGCGGTGTGGCCGTCAGTGCGGGCGCGGCCGGCGGTGGCAAACTCAAATGCTCCAATCACGTGCTCGGGGCGGAAGTCGCGCGAGCCGAGGCCGTAAGTGCCGCCGATGATGCGGGGGACTTCAGCGAGCTCGATCTTGGGGATGCCGGCGGCGCCTTGCACGGCCTTGGAGAGCGCGGTGCGGATATCGCGGCCCAGCGGATTGTCGGGGCTGAGCGCTTCGTCGGTCCGCTCCAGGATGATGACGTTCTTTTTGCCGCGCAGGGCTTCAACGATGGCAGCCTCAGGGAACGGCCGGATGACGTTCACGTGGATGGAGCCGACGGAGGAGCCGCGGGTTTCGCGCAAGTAGTCGACGGCGGCTTCAATGTTTTCGGCAGCCGAGCCCAGGGAGACGAAGACAGTTTCGGCGTCGTCGGTTTTGTACTTGCTGACCAGACCGTAGTAGCGGCCGGTCAGGTCGCCGAAATCCTTCCAGGCGGCTTCAAGGAATTCCAGGATCGGCTCGGCAAAATTATTGCGGCGCGCCACCACGCCCTGCATGTAGTGCTCTTGATTCTGGACGGGGCCGAGGAGGATGGGATTGGCGAGGTCCATCATTTTGGGGACGCGGCGGCGGGTGGGTCCGAAGAGAACGCGCTGGGCCTCGGTGGGGCACTCAATTACATCATCGGGAGCCCCGAGGTACTCGCGGATCAGCTCGGACTCGTGCTTGTAAAAGGTGCGCTCCAGGTGCGAGGTAAGGAATCCGTCCATGATGTTCATGCCCGGCGTCAGGGAGAGTTCCGTAACGCGGCGAAGGACTAAGGACTGGTCGGCGGCCTGCTGCGCGTCTTTGCCCATCACCATGATCCAGCCGGTGTCGAGCGCGCCGTAGATGTCATCGTGTCCGCAGTGGACGTTGAGAGCGTGCTTTGTCAGCGCGCGCGCGCCCACCTCAAGCACCATCGTCGATCCCTTGCCCGGCGCGTGATAATACTGCTCCACGCCGTAGACCACGCCCTGGCCGGAGGTGAAGTTGACCACGCGCTTGCCGCAGACGGAGTGCGCAATGGCGCCGCCCTGGGCCGCGTGCTCGCCTTCCGTCTCAATAGCGATGGTGTTGCCGCCGAAGACATTGAGGTGGCCTTCGGCATAGGCCTGCTGGAAGAGCTCGCCGCCCTCCGTGGAGGGCGTAATGGGATAGAAGACGCCGGCGTCGGCAATGCGGGTCTCAGTATGGTACGCGACAAGCTGGTTGCCGTTGGCGGTGACGCGGATTCCTGGATAGCGAGCTTTCATTGGCGAACCCCCTCAAGACGAGCGAACGATTGGATTTCTTGCCGCAGCGGCGGAAACCTATTGTATTTCCTGCAAGAAACGCGCGGCAAACTGCGCCGGAAAACGTCCGGCAATCGGCCGCCATTCAGGCGGCTAAAGGTCAAAAGCTGCTTTCGGCGCGGGGGCAAGGCTGAAGCAAAGCCGGGCGGGCGTGCCGAAGGTCTCCCTTTATAAGTCTACGAGCGAACAGGTGCGGCGGGAACGGCTGGGAGGGTTCACGGTCCCGCGATGCGGCCCATGATTTAGTATGCGCCCATTTTGTGGTACTGCATACCGTATTGTAGGAAAACTGCAGATGGTGGCAGGAGCGCGGACCTGAAGTATGCTGTGGGCGAGCCGGTTTGGAGCTGGAGGCTGCCATGAACGATACGCAAAGCGCTGTATACCCGAGTCTTAAGGGCCGGGTGGTGCTGATTACGGGCGGGGCTTCGGGGATCGGGGAGTCGCTGGTGCGGCACTTTGTGCGCCAGGGGGCGCGGGTGGCGTTCCTGGATGTTCAGGATGAGGCGGCGGTGGCGCTGAGGAATGAACTTGGCGTGGCCGGGTGCGCTGCGCCGCTCTATCTGCATTGCGATCTGACTGATTTAGAGGCACTTAATGAGAGCGTGATGCGAGTGCTGGCCGCTCTGGGAACGGTGGACGTGCTGGTGAACAATGCCGGAAACGACCAGCGGCACGCTACGGCGGAGGTGACGCCGGAGTTCTTTGATCGTTGCGTGGCGCTGAACCTGCGGGCCTATTTCTTTTTGATTCAGTCAGTTATCCCGGTTATGAAGGAGGCGGGGCGGGGATCGATTGTGAACCTTAGCTCGATTGCGTGGATGATTCCGTCGACGGGGCTGCCGGTGTATGTTGCTGCAAAGGCAGGGATTATCGGACTTACCCGGACTCTTGCGCACGAATACGGCCCGAAGGGCATCCGGGTGAATGCGGTGCTGCCGGGGGCGATTGCGACCGAGAAGCAGAAGCGGCTGGTTTACACGCCGGAGTACAAGGCGGAAATCCTTGCACGGCAGGCACTTAAGCGGGATATTTTGCCCGAGGATGTGGCCCGGCTGGTGCTGTTTCTGGCCTCGGATGACTCGTCGGGAATCACGAACCAGTCGTATGTGGTGGACGGCGGATGGGTGTGAAATGCAGCCGTCAGCTTCAGGCTGCTGCTGGACAAGCCAAGGGAGGCAGAGGGGCGATTTTGTGAAATGGATCACCAAAAGCGATGACCGAACTCATGGGTAGTTCGTTCACCCGTCTGATCGAACCAGTGGCTAGTTAGTTCACCCGTCTGATCGAACTCGTGGGGAGTTTGCGGACTGGAGGAGTGCTGTGAGGAGATGGATGGGGTTGGTTGGGGCGGTTGCCGGGCTGGCGGCTGGCGCCGGTTCGGGGATCGGTCATGGGACGCCGGCGGCTTCCCATGGGTCGCCGGGGACAAGCGAGACGCCGCGGTCGGCGGAGTATGCGCTGGTGCAATCGCGTCTGGCGCGGGGATGGAACACCTGGGACGTGCACTCGGTGGCGACCGAGGTGCTGCTGCCGGAGGGCCTCGCGATCCATGTGGGGATGAAGCACAACACCAGCCTGAATGGAGATGCGTGGCTGGGGGATGCGCTGATCGGTCGTCTGGATAAAGACGCGGAGGTGGTGACGCCGGGGGCTCATGCGTGGGACGGGAGCTACACCAGCGCGGACTTTGCATGGAAAGAGCATAAGTGGCGGGTGGAGAGCGCGCACGACGGCGATGACCTGGTGATGTTGGTGACGCCGCTGGCGAATGCTGGCGGGGCGCTGCCGCCTACGGTGGTGTTCAGCGTGAATCACCTTTGGAACCTGTCGGGGACGGTGTTTCGTGAAGGAGATCGAATACAAGCGGAGCCTCTTCTTCACGTCTCGCCAAAGCCGGATGGAACAGCCATCTTTTGTACGTGCGTTAGCGAGCCTTCGCGGAGGTTTCCGGAGTATGTTGATGCGCCAGTGAGCGGGGATTACTTTGCGACGGATTTGACGGGGCCGGTGGGCGTGGGCACGGGGAAGAGACGCACGGTGGAGGAGATTGAGGCGATGATCGCGAGAGAGAAGACGGCATACGAACAGTCAATCAAGGCAGCCGGCGCGAACGGGCCGATTCTGGATGCGATTGAGACGACATTGGGCTGGGACACGATCTATGAGCCGGAGAACGGACGGGTGATCTCGCCGGTGTCGCGGGTGTGGAGCGTGGGCTGGGGCGGGTATGTGCTGTTCGACTGGGACACGTTTTTTGCGGCGACTATGGCGGGGATGGGGTCGAAGGACCTGGCGTATGCGAATGCTCTTGAGATTCTGCGCGAGGAGACGCCGGAGGGTTTTGTGCCCAATTACGCGCGGGCCGGCGGGTGGAAGAGCTTTGACCGCAGCGAGCCTCCGGTGGGGGCGATCACGGTGCTGGGGCTTTATAAGAAGTTTCACGACCGGTGGTTCCTGGAGGATTCGTTTGAGCCGCTGTTGAAGTGGAACCGGTGGTGGGCGGCGCATCGCGACCTGGACGGTTACCTGACGTGGGGCAGCGACCCGGAGAACCAGCCGCGCAATCCCGATGATGACTCTGTGGGGACATGGCAGGGCGCGATTTACGAGAGCGGCCTGGACAACAGCCCCATTTACGACGGGACGGTTTACAACGCGAAGACGCATCTGCTGGAGTATGCCGACGTGGGGCTGATGAGCCTGTACGTTGCCGATTGCGATGCGCTGGCGGAGATTGCGGCGGAGCTGGGCAAGACGGCGGAGGAACATGAGCTAAAGGAGCGCGGGGACAAGTATCGGGCGAAGTTACAGACGATGTGGGATGCGCAGTCGGGAATGTTTCTCAACCTGAATTTGAAGACCGGCGAGAAGGTGACGCGGCTCTCGCCTACGAACTTTTATCCCATGCTGGCGAAGGTGGCGACTCCGGTGCAGGCGCGGATCATGGTGGACAAGCATCTGACGAACCCGCGCGAATTTTGGGGCGAGTTTGTGATTCCGTCGATTGCGCGCGACGATGCGGCGTTCAAGGATCAGAACTACTGGCGCGGGCGGATCTGGGGACCGATGAATTATCTCGTCTATCTGGGGCTAAGAAACTACGATGTTGCGGCTGCGCGGGAAGCGTTTGCGGGGACGTCCTACGAATTGTTTTTGCGGGAGTGGAACGAGAAGCGGCACGTGCATGAGAATTACAACGCTATAACTGGCACGGGGGACGATGCTATGTCGAGCGACCGGTTTTATCACTGGGGGGCGCTGCTGGGGTATGTGGAGGCGATGGATGTGGAGGCGATGGATGTGGAGCGAGGGACAAAGGGACAGAGAAAACAGAGGGTAGGGAGTAGCGAGTAGTTAGCGCCGTCCCTACGGGATGCACAGATTTCCCGTCGCGGCGGGGGAATGACAGAAAGAAAAGCAAGGGCAACGACTCTTGCAGCACAATTTCCCACCCTAAACGCAAAGAGCGCGCTTAGGATGGGGCACCCACGGCTGTCACTGCACCCACGAATGTCACTGCACCGTCGAATGTCAGCGCGGGAGGGTGCGGTTGAAGAGGAAGGGAGCGGCTTGCTGGGCGAGGTCGCTGAGATACCAGGAACTGAGGAAGAGGGCGACGATGCCGATGGAAGCCCAGAGGAAGACGCGGACGGGAAGGGTGGAGATGAGGCGCTGTCCGTAGTCGGGGTTGGAGCGGACGGGCCAGGTGAAGATGAAGCCGGAGAAGACGCTGACGCAGGCGGCAAAGAAGAGATAGGCGAGGGCGAGGACGAGGCGGTCGTGGAGCGGTGCGCCGGGGTCAAAGAAGGCGTGGATGGCGGTGCGGTAGATGACGAGGATGCAGAAGAAGAAAGAGGCGGCTTTGGCGAGATCGAGCATGGCGCCTCCTTTCTTCGGATGGGCTGCAGGCCGTTGGAGCACAAGCCTGACGGGAATATTGTAGGCCGGATGTGGGGGAGCGATCCCGCGAACTTGCGCGTATGCTGGTGGAGTGTTTCAGGCGAACCGCGTTCCTCTTCTCCTCCTAATTCCAGTGTTGACGTGTGCGGGATGGTTGGCTGGCCGGTGGGTTGGGGCCGCCGGGGTGGTGCGCGCGGAGGCAAAAGCAGCGGACCCCGATGCGGCGTGCGCGAGCTGCCACCGCGCCATCTATGAGCGATATCGCAAGACGCCGATGGCGACGGCGAGCGGGCCGGCGGCGGCGGGATTCATCGCCGCGGATTTTTACCATGCGCCGTCTGGGGTGCGGTACCGGATTTATGAGGAGGGCGGGAAGGTATGGCTGAGTTATGAGCTTCCGTCTCAAGTGTCCGAAAGCGAGGCGCCCGGGGCAGCCGGAAATGCAGGTCCCCTTCGGCAAGCTCAGGGCAGGCTTTCGACTCGCCCGCTGCGCGGGCTCGCTAAGGATGACGGCAGTAAGGGAGGAAGCGCGGCAAGCTTCGCTCAGGATGGACATTCTTCCCAGGTCCCCAAAAGCGAGGGACCTGGGGCACCCGGAGTTTGGGCACCCGGCTCTTCTTCATTAAGCGGGCGGCGGGAGCTGATCTATTACCTGGGGTCGGGGCTGCGGGGACGGACGTATTTGTTCGAGCAGGATGGGTACTGGTTTGAGGCGCCGATCAACTGGTACGCGAAGAAGAAAGTGTGGGACATGGCGCCGGCATTTCAGGATGCGCGGGAGATGCCGCTGACGCTGGCGGTCGATCCGGGATGTTTGCATTGCCATGCGTCGGGAGTGGCGACGGCGATGCCGGAGGCGCGGAATCAATATGCGGGCGCGCCGTTTGCCGAGGGAGGAATCACATGTGCAGCGTGTCATGGGGACGGCGCGGCGCATGCGGCGACGGGCGGCAAGGTGAAGATGCTCGATCTGGATCGGCTGCCGGCGGTGCGGCGCGATTCGATCTGCTTGAATTGCCACCTGGAGGGGCAGGTTGGTGTGACACGGCCTGGCAGGAGGCCGGAGGACTTTCGGCCGGGCGATGACCTGTTCGACTACTCGGTGTTTTTTGTGCACAAGGGGGAAAACGGATCGGGCGGGCGGGCGACGAGCCAGTGGGAGGCGCTGCTGCGCAGCCAATGCAAGATTGTTTCGGGGGACAAGCTGACGTGCACGACGTGCCACGATCCGCACGGAGGGCCGGCGGCGCAGGGACGGGTGGCGTATTACCGGGGGAAGTGTTTGCAATGCCATGCGGGGATGGCGAAGGGTCATCACGAGGGGAATGCGGACTGCACGGAATGCCACATGGCGCGGCCACCGTCGAACGACATTGCGCACGAGCAGGTGACGGACCACTGGATCCGGAAGACGGTGAGCGAAGCGCCGCTGCCGCGGGCGACGACGGGAGAGCTCGAGAGCGTGGGCGGAGTGAAGGCGAGCGATCGCGACCTGGGATTGGCGTACGCGCAGTTGGCGGCGCAGGGAGATCGCGAGGCTGGAAAGCGGGCGCTGGAGCTGTTGCGCAAGGCGGAGGCGGAGCCGGGGGCGGACAGGGATCATGAAGTGCATGCGGAGCTGGGATTTCTGCTGGAGGTAAGCGGAAACAGTGCGGGAGCTGCGGCGGAGTATGGCCAGGCGCTGGCGGCGGATGCATATGACGAGCTGGCGCGAGGGAACCTGGCGCTGATAGAGGCACGCGGGGGGAAATATGCGGAGGCGATGCGGGACTGGGGGACGGTATTCGAAAACGATCCGGCGGCGCTGGAGGCGGGATTTAATCTGACGGTGGTGGAATGCGCGGCCGGGCAGCGGGGTGCGGCGCTGGGGACGCTGGAGCGGATATTGGAGTTTTCGCCGGGGGATAAGCGGGCGGCGGAGATGGCGGCGGCGATCCGCGGGGGGAAGGAATGTGGGGGAAATGGGAAATGAGGACGAGTGGCGGGTGACGGAGGAGATTCGGTTGGGGAGGTTATGGAAAACGGGCGAAAACGTTTGCAGGAGGGCGGTGGGGGTGGTGCAGGCGGGGTGTCTTCGGCGGATGTTACAGGCTGGTAAATCGGTTTAGATAAACAAAGGGGCAGGATGGCGGGAAATGATTCGCAAACCTATGAGAATAGGTATTTAAGCTACTGAAAGCGTTTCCACGGGAGAGCTTGGATTGCGGGCTCGAGAGCAGCCTGCCGGCCGGCAAATTGTCCGTTGACATTGGCAGCCGGTTTGGTTATTGTTTGCTGTTACTTCGGGGATAGACTTTTTCCCTCACTCCTATTGTTTGAAGAATTTGGAGTAGCTACCCCGGGTTTTTGCGGACCTGCCGTTGCGGCGGGCGAGCTTGCGCCACAGGCGGCATGACCAAACCCGCCAAAGAGCCAAAACAAGTCAACAGAAAAAACAAGAGCAGCTTCAGGAGACCGCATGAACAAGAAGATTTGCGCAATATTTGCGCTGGCGTGTGCCTGCGCGAGTTTGGTGCTCCTCACGCCCGTGAGAGCACAGTCGGTCTACGGATCGGTATTCGGCACAGTGTCGGACAGCACGGGGGCGGCAGTACCGGGCGCCACGGTTACTGTGACGGATGAAACCAAGGGCACGGTATTTACCGTGACCTCCAACGGATCCGGGGACTACAGCGTTCCTCACCTTATTCCCGACGTATACGACCTGAAAGTCGAAGCGAAGGGATTCAAAGCATTCGAGACGAAGGGCATCCAGGTAGAAGCGGACACGGCGCCGCGCATCGATCCGACCATGCAAGTGGGCGGAAGCACCGAAACGGTGACGGTGAATGCGGACCAGGAGCCGGAGCTGAAGACGGACAAGGCCGACGTGGCCACCGTATTCGACCAACAGCAGATGGCGTCATTGCCTATCAGCGATCAGAACTTTACCAACATTCAATTGATGCTTCCCGGCGCGCAGAAGCTGGGGTGGTCGCATGCGGCAGACGAGAATCCGCAAGCCTCGCAGCAGATCCAGGTGGACGGGCAGGCATTTGGCGGAACGGCGTTTGAGCTGGACGGCACCGATAACCAGGATCCGATTCTCGGCATCATCGTGGTCAATCCTCCGACCGATGCAGTGCAGGATACGAAGATCACAACGCAGAACTTCGACGCGGAGCTGGGCAAGGCAGTTTCCGCGGTGGTGACGGCGCAGACGCGCTCGGGCACCAACGGCTTCCACGGCGACTTATACGACTGGCGCACGGGGAACGCCAACCTGGCGCGCGATCCGTACAGCCAGGCACCGGACTCGGTGACCAAGGCGGCAGGCGAAAACGCCTCGATACCACCGGGCCTGAAGAACCGGTTTGGCGGATCGATTGGCGGTCCGATCAAGAAAGACAAGGCGTTCTTCTTCTTCAACTATGAAGGGCAACGGCAGAAGGTAGGTGTGGCCAACACGGACACGGTACCGACATCGCAGATGGTGAGCACGTGCCTTGGAACGACTGGGCCGGAAGGAATTCCGGGCTGCGACTTCAGCGACTATGCGTCGACGTATGGATCGCTGGGCAAGTTGACGGGCTCGCAGTTGATTTTCAACAACACGGGCAACGCGGCCTATGACGCGGCATTCGCGAAGAACGTGGTTCCCTCGGCGTTGGTTTCGCCGCAGGCGCAGGCGCTGTTGAAGATCATGGAGCCGTACAAGCCGAACGTGGCCACGACGGGCCTGAATTCGATCGAAAACAACTATGCGGCCAGCGGCACGGGCCTGTTCAACTCCAACGCATGGACGGAGCGCGTGGACTACACGTTGAACGACAAGGCGCACGTCTTCGAGCGCATGTCGCGGTTCACCGACGTGCTATCGGGCGCGGTAATGTTCGGGGCGGCCGGCGGACCGGGATTCGGGTTGGGCAGCCCTCCGTACGGCGGCAACTCGAACGGCGCCAACGACAGCGTGGCGGTGGGCATGGACTATGCGCTCAGTCCGAAATTGCTGACGGACTTCCGCCTGGGCTATTACCGCTACAACATCATCGACACGAAGTACGACCAGGGCACGGAGTTTGCCACGCAGCTCGGAATTCCGGGTGAAAACCTGGGCGACTATTTCACCTCCGGCGCGCCAGGCTTTGAAATAAACGCGCCATTCGGAGGCGCAACTTCGCTGATCGGCGGCGGCCTAGGCATCAACCGCTGCAACTGCCCGCTGACGGAAAAAGAGGACCAGTTCCAGATCGTGAACAACTGGACCAAGATCATGGGCAATCACTCGTTGAAGGTGGGCGTGGACCTGCGCTATGCGCGCAATCTGCGCGTGCCTTCGGACACGGACCGTGCGGGCCAGAACAACTTCTACACCGGCCAGACCTCGGACGACGGATCGAACGGACTCGGCTGGGCCAGCTTTGCGATAGGCGACGTGGGCCAGTACGGGCGGTACGTGGGCAACGCCGCGTACGACGAAACCAACGCCAAGGAATTCCAGAAGCGGACGTTCTTCTACGGGCAGGACACGTGGCGCGTTACCCCTGCGCTAACGCTGAACCTGGGACTGCGGTATGAGCTGTACTTCCCGGAAGCGGTGAACGGTGTGGGCCACGGCGCGCTGATGAACCTGACGGATGGGTACATGCACGTGGCTGGGATTGGCGGGATTCCGTCCGACATGGGCTGGGGATTGAGCTACTCCAAACAGTTCGATCCGCGCATCGGCGTGGCCTACCAGATCGATCCCAAGACAGTAATTCGCGCCGGCTACGGACGGAGCTTCGATACGGGAGTATTCGGATCGATCTTCGGCCACGTGGTGACGCAGAACCTGCCGGTGCTGGCCGATCAGGCGATTCCTTCGCCCAGCACGACAACAGCTGCGTTCAGCCTGGCCAACGGGCCTGCGCCGAACGTGTTCCCGACGGTTCCTGCCAACGGATTGCTTCCTGCTGAGGGCTATGCAGTGAACGCGAAGGCGCGGCCGAATCCGCTGCGGTTCCCGACAATCGATGCCTGGAACCTGTCGTTGCAGCACGCCTTGACGCCGACGATGGCACTCACCATCGCGTACGTGGCCACGAAGGGTACGCACAACCTGGGGGACGGCGACAACAACAACACCAACCCGAACGAGCCGGCGCTGTTCCTGCCCGGATCGTACAGCGTAACGGGCCAAACACTGAACTGGGATCCGAGTGGACCGGACGGCAGCAGCAAGAATCCGATTCCGGCTGGCTATTCTGGCGGGATAGCGAATTCCAAGTATCTGAACCGGTACTATGGCGGATCGCTGCCTGCCTGCAAGGACCCCAACTACATCTCGTTGAGCAACCTGCAAAATGTTGACGCAAATAACGGCGTTCCTGATTCCACACTGAAGGCCGGTATGTGCGGCTGGACCAACGGCATCACCAACTACAGCGACGACCTGAACACGGAATACGACGCGTTGCAAATTACTCTGGCGCAGTCGATGTGGAAGGGACTTGCGTTCACCATGAACTACCAGTGGGCCAGCTCATTCGACGAGCAAGGCGGCTATTCCACCTGGAGCAAGGTCCCGGTGCACGGGCGCGACGGTAACGTGCGCGACCAGCAGATTGTCATGTACGGGAGCTATGACCTGCCGTTCGGAAAGGGCAAGCAGTTCCTCTCCGGCGCCAATCATGCGACCGACCTGTTGATAGGCGGCTATCAGATCAGCACGGTGCTGAACTGGTCCGGCGGACTGCCCTACACCCTGGGCTTCAGCAGTTTCGGTACTGACCTGGACTGCAACCACGATACTGGAGGTTCGTCGGCGCCATGCCGTCCGAACTCCAGCGGACGGTTGAAGACCTCGCTCACGGGCTACCAGGCGAGCGGCACGGGCGTGGGCTCGCGGAGCTTCTGGACGCCGCAGCCGACCACCGGGGGGACCTTCTCGTTCCCGGGGCTGGATAAAATCGGCAACGGCGGGCTGAACAACTACAACGGACCGGGCTTCTTCAGCGACGATTCTGCGATTTCGAAGACGTTCGGCATATGGGAGAGCGTGAGCGCGATGTTCCGGATGGATGCGTTCAACGTGTTCAACCACATCAACGCGGGCAACCCGAGCAACTCCGATATTTTCGGTAATGGCCCGATCAACGGCGAAGCTGCGGGCTGCTTCCCCAACGGGGATTGCGGACCGCGCCAGCTTGAGTTTTCTGCTCGCATTCAGTTTTAGCGAGGAGCCGCAACAAACACTTGCACGCGGGGGAGCTTCGGCTTCCCCGTTTTTTTTGGAACAGGGAACAGGGAACAGGGAACGAGGGAACAAGGGAACTAAACTAGGAGCAGGGAAGATTCAGATGCAATTGAAGTGGGTGGTTGCGGGAACGCTGGCGGTGGTTTGCGTGACGGCGCAGGGCCAGACGGACCTTGGTGTGAGCGTGGACCAGGCGCAGGCGCAAAAGTGGACGTTTGAGGACGCGCAGGCGCTGGCAGGCAAGGGGCGGGTGGATCAGGCCATGAATATCCTGGACCAGCTGGCGGCGCAGACGCCGGAGCCGGCGGGAGTGGAGAGGCTGCGGGGCATCATTTTATATCAGAAGAACGAACTGCCGCAGGCGGTGACGGCGTTCGGCAAGGCGGTGGCCGAGGATGCGGGGGATCGCGAGTCGCTGGAGATGGAGGGGGTGAGCCTGTTCCGGCTGGGTCGGCCGCAGGATGCGCTTCCGTACCTGGAAAAGGCGAAGACCGCGGTGAAGAGCACGAACGTGGAACCGGAGTACGTGCTGGGGCTGTGTTACGCGGACGCGGGACGCTACGACGATGCGCGGCATGCGTTTGCAGAGCAATACGGATTCAAGCCGGATTCGGCCGAGGCGTATTTGCTGGCGGGGCGGCTGTTTTTGCGGCGGGAGCTGAAGGCACAGGCGGCGGAGCAGGCGCAGAAGGCGCTGGAACTCGATCCGAAGCTGCCGCTGGCGCACCAGTTGCTGGGGGAAACGGCGCTGGCGGGCGGAGATTTGCCGACAGCGATCAAGGAATTGGAGGCGGAGCGAGCGATTAATCCGCTGGATCCGGAGCTGTACGGGCGGCTGGGGGATGCGTATCTGCGCGCCGGGCAATACGACGATGCGCAACAGGCGCTGAACCGGGCAGTGCTGCTGGAACCGTATTCGACGGAGCCGTACATTCTGCTGGGGGAGACGTTTTTACGGTTGAAGGATCCGATCCAGGCGCTGCAGTATTTGGCGCGCGCGGAGAAGATGGATCCATCGAATTACATTACGCACAATCTGCTGGGGCAGGCGTACAAGGCGACGGGGCAACTGGCGGAGGCGAACCGGGAGTTCAAGCTGGTGGTGGAGATCCAGCACCGGGACGATCCGCGGCCGGCGGAGAAATAGAAGTGCGTTTCAGGGAGAGGACGAAGCGGGGCGGCAGGAGGCGATATTTTTTCGCGGGGCTGCTGACGATTGCGGGACTGGCCTGGACCTTGCCGGCCAGTGCGCAACAGCAAAGCGCGAACACGGCCCATGCGGCGGCGCTGCGCGAAGCGGATGCGGCGTTTCATGCCGGCTATGCGGCGTTGCAGGCGGGGAACCTGGACGAGGCGCGGACGCAGTTTGCGAAGGTGGTGCGGCTGGCGCCGGAGATTCCCGAGGGGCATGAAGCGCTGGGTGCTGCGCTGACGTCGCTGGGCCGGCCGGCAGAGGCGGTTTTGGAATTGGAACTGGCGGCAAAGCTGAGGCCGAAGGATGCGGGGATCGAAGCGGACCTGGCGATTGCACTAGCGCATGCCGGCCACGCCAGCGAGGCCATTCCCCACTTTGAAGCGGCCCTAACGCTTGCCAAGCAGCCCAAGGATGCGACGTTCTACGACGAATACGGTCGCGCGCTGTTTGCGACGGGCAGGCTGGAAGATGCTCTGAAGGAGTTTACCGAAGAGGAGCAGCTGAGCGGTCCGCAAACGGAAGTGGATGACACCATCGGGTCGGTGTACGCGCAGATGCAGCGCGGGGACGAAGCCAGGGCGGCGTTTCAGCGAGCGCTCGATGAGGGCCCGATGAACATTTCCGCGCGGGTGCATCTGGGCGTGTTGTTGCGGCAGCAGCACGATATTGCCGGGGCGCTGGCGGTGCTCGAGCCGACCGTGCCGCTTGACCGGCAGTATCCGGCGACGGCATGGATGGAATACGGACGGACGCTGGCGGAGGCGGGCAAGGATGAGGACGCGGTGAACGCTTTTGAGAAGGCGTTGGCAGCGGATGCTGCGGTGCCTGGCGGCGCGGGCGAGGTGGCCATGGCGCTGCAGCGGCTGGGGCGCCAGGAGGAGGCGATTCCTTGGTTTCGAAAGGCGGTTGCCGCCGACAACCATAATGCAGCGATGCTGACCAACCTGGCGCTGGCGCTGACTCTGACGGGCAAGGCGCGCGAAGCGATGCCATATTTTGCGCAGGCGCAGGCGCTGGACCCGAACGATGCGACGATTGTGAAGGATCGGGGCGTGGCGCACATTCAGCTTTCTGCTTTCGACGAGGCGATCACGGATTTCACGCAGGCGTTAACGATGGACCCCAACGATCCGCAACTGCACTATGACCTGGGGCTGGCGTACAAATTCAAAGATCGCATGGACGAAGCGGTTGGGGAGCTGAGCAAGGCGGGAGAGATGGATCCCACGCTGGAGGATCCGCCGTACACGCTGGGCATTCTTTACATGCAGATGGGCCGACTGGATGATGCGGTGGTGCAGATGAAGCGAGCAGTGGCGCTGCGTCCGGACAATGGAAACGCGTGGGCAATTCTGGGTAGCACCCTGAAGCAGGATGAAAGACTGGAGGAAGCGAAGGACGCGCTGGAGAAGGCGATCCCGCTCCAGCCGGGGCAGCCGGGACCGCGAGTGAACCTGGCCGGAGTGCTGGCAGAGCTGGCGGCGAAGTTGAAAGCGCAAGCGGAGACGGCGGAGGGCGCCGGAGACACGGCCAAGGCAGACGAATTGCGGGCGCAGGCAAAGGCGCTGCGCGGGCAAGCGGCGGAGTTCCGCAAACAGGCTGCGGAGTTGAGCCAGGCCGCGGTGAACCGGCAGCGAGCGACATTTCTGCTGAACGCAGGAAATCAGCTCCTGCTGAAGGGGCAGATAGCGGATGCTATCGCGCGCTACCAGGAGTCGATTGCAGCAGACGCGACGTTTGCCGAGCCGCATCTGCAGTTGGCACTGGCTTACGATCGGCAAGGGCGCAGCCAGGAGGCCGTTCTGGAGCGAGAAAGGGCCACTGAGCTGAACAAGCAAGCAGATTAAGGGGCTGCGGGACCGGCAAAACGGTGTTCTGGGAATTCAGGGAGCTGGAGTCTTTTCCAATCGAAAGATGAGCCTGAAGGATGCAGAAGGTAAGGGCGGCTTTTGGGGGTTCCTTTCTGTATGGATGAAGAGGAAGATAGCAGTCGCAGCCGGTAGGGAGGGAATGTGGAAATCAGCTTTATTGATTTCCACATTTCCTCCCTACGCCGCGGCCGGTTCATGCGCCGAGCCGGAGTTGGTCGAAGAGCTTTGCTTTGGCCTGTTGCATGAGCATTGCGGCTTCGGTGTCACTGTGTGCGGCGGCAACGCGTTTGAGGGCATTGAGGCTTAACCCTGGGCGCAGGTATTGGACTGGGTTGTGCATTTCCAAGAGGGTCTCCAGTGGGGTTTGATAGCGGCTGTAGCGGATGCGCTTACGGCCCTTGGGGTCGGTGGAGACATCGGGCTGTGCGCAGGGCCGATGATAGTTCAGATAGGGGTTGAGGAAGTCGCGATAGAATCCGCTGAGCCGCTCGGCGTGGGTGGCGTCGATGTATCCGTAGCCGATGTGCTTGCGGATGATGGAGCCGTTCTTGGTCTCTACCAGGCCGTTGTCGTTGGAGTGGCGGGGCCGGCTCTTGGTCTGCTCGATGCGCAGCTTGTCGAGCAGCCGGGCTACGGTTTTGTTGAGGAACTCGCTTCCGTTGTCGGAGTGAAAGCCCTGGATGGGAAAGGGGAACTGGCGCAGCATGGCCTCCAGCACCGGCTCTAAAAACGTCTCCGCAATGCGCGGCGTGGCCGCCACGACTTGCCACTGAGTGACCTCATCGACGGCGTTGATGTGGTAGACACCCTTGGCGTCGGGCCGGTCTCCCTGATGCACGGTATCAACGCGTAGGAAGCCGGGCTGGCCCAAAGGATCGGGCCGGCGCCGCTCGCCGATGGACACGGTGACGGGACGAGTCCTGGTGTAGCTGCGCAGCGGCTCCCGGTAACGGCTGCTTTTGCGCAGGTTGTAGAGATGGGCGACGGAGATCGCTGACAGCCGCTCAAACGCCTGCTTGCCAAACACCCCATACTCGCGTTCCAGGATGCGCCGCGTGGCCGGCCCGCCCAGCGTGTCATGCGCCTCGTCGACCTGGGCCAGCAGCTCCGCGTCTCCGCGCGTGTAGTGCGCCGGGAAGCGATGCCGCCGATAACGGGTCACCGGCACCCGACCCAGGGCCATGTAGCGGGTGATCAGCCGTGTCACCTGCGCCCGGCTCAGCCCCGTCATCTTCTCCATGTAGCGCCGCAACAGCCCGCGCGCCGCCTTGCCCTGCGTCGCGTACTGCTGCCCTACCAGGACCTGCTCCATCCAGCCGTACACCTCGGCCCGATGCCTGCCCTGGAACTGGAGACCCTCGCTGGCTTCAACAAACCGGCGGATCTCCTCCATGCTCAACTTCTCTGCCTGATACACGCGGATGTTCAATCCCCAGCATGCCTTACTCCTTCAGGCTCATCTTGCGTTGGAATCCATCCGCTCCTTCAGGCTCATCTTGTGTTGGAAGAGACTGCTGGTTGACCCCCTCGTACTAGCTTGGTAGACTGAGAGTGCGGGGTGGAGCAGCCCGGTAGCTCGTTGGGCTCATAACCCAAAGGTCGCTGGTTCAAATCCAGCCCCCGCAACCAATCAAGCCTCTTATAATGAGGAAACTCAAAAAGGCCGCCCGTGAGCGGCCTTTTTGAGTTCGGCTTGAATGTCCGTGAAAAGTCCGTGTTCTGCGGAAAAGCCTGGTTCCGAGCAGCCCGTATCCGCACGACGGCGGAGCAAGTTGTTTGCTGTCCGCCTTCTCTCCGGTAGCTTCCAATCGTCCACCTTGCAGAGGTCCTATTTGTGAAGCAGAGTTTCGCAGCAATTATTCTTGGTGGCACCGGACAAGTTGGCAGCGCAGCTGTCTTGGAACTGCAAGCGACTTCGGAATGCCGTGAAGTGGTGATGGTCACCAGAAAGCCGATTGCGCCGCGATCGCGGGTGCGCAACGTGGTTCTTGATACCGGCGCCGCGGACTTTGGTGAGCGCACCGCTGACCTTGCCCGCGGAGTTTTACGCCAAGGTCCCGCCAGTGCCGTGAGCTGTGTGGGTGTCGGTTCTGGATCGATGCGCTGGAGCGAGGAAGAATTGCAACGGCTTGAGGTGGGCGTCGTCGGTGCCTTTGCGCGTGGCTGCCATGACGCCGGAATCGTCCAGTTTTGCCTGCTTTCTGCGGCAGGAAGCACAGCACGCAGCCGGCTTCGCTATGCGCGCGTAATGGGCATGAAGGAAGACACCGTGCGTAATGTCGGTTTTGCCCGCCTCGCCATATTTCGCCCCGGCATCATTGTCGGCAACGCTCATACCCCCGCCTGGGCCGGTTGGTTGGGAAGCCTCGTGCCTGGGCCGTTTGGCAATATCGATCAGCGAATTCTCGGTCGCTCCATCGCCGCGGAGATAGCTTTACACAGTCGAGAGGCTGGTGAAGTTACTCGCGAAAATGCAGCGATGAAAAAGCTCGCGGCGCAGTTTTATAGCGTGCCTTAGGATTTCTTGCGTGGAGCGCATTGGGCTGTTATCGCCAATTGAATCGCGATCGGCCAACAAAAGCCGACCTTTGTGTAGCCGTCAAGCCTGCATCGGTCCGTTCCTATCGGCTTCGGTAAACTGCCCCGGTTGACGGATTAGATTCGCGATTCCCTGCGGCGCAGGCCGGGGAAGGTCCAGCCGCATATTCACGATCTGGAGCATGTAGTTGCGGGCATAATCCATGCGCGCGACAACGGTGTTGGGCCCGGCGCCGTTGGGGGGCGGCGTCCCGCGCCACGTTCTGCGCCTCCTGGAACGCGACCGCCTCAAAGTGCTGGCCCGCCAGGGTCTCCACCTTGCGGTAATCCGCGCCCACAATGACGAAGCACGGGGCCGCGGAGCTGAGGAAGTTGATGGCTTCGAGGATGTCCACCACCTGTTCCGGGCGGCAGCGGTCCAGATCGTCCAGGAAGATCACGAGGCGCTGCGGCAGCAAGGGGAAGGCCTTCGCGACGGAGACAACGCGCCTTTGAGAATGAGCCCATTCTAGATGAGTCGCGTTCGCCCGCAGAGAACTTTTTGCGAGTTTTGGCGCGCAGCGGCGACGAAGACTTTAATGAGGGGGGTTTATAGTTGAAACATTCTCATTTCCAGGTTTTTACCCTTCGGCTGGCATGTTCCTCAAAGCGGGACGAGCCGATCGAATTCCGGATAGTTCCCGAACCAAGCATCGGCGCAGTTGAGAATGGATCGAGTGTCGAGGGAGTAGGAGCTCTAGATGGGCTCACTGGCAATGACTGACCCTGCGCGAATTCGGCGTGTCATCGTTTCCGTTTTGTTGATAGTGCTGGTATTGACGCTCACCATGGGAATGGTGTGTCACCATCATGACCAGTGCTCAGCGGCCAACTGCACGCTGTGCCACCTGGCCATCGCGCCCCCGGCGGCAATTATTAAAGCAATCGAATTGGTCCCGGTAACCGCGGAATACGCGGTAAGAGAAAACAACTTTGTTTCGTGTTGCAGGGCCAATGAGAAGCCGCCCCGCGCCCCTCCTGCATAGCCTCATCCCTCGACTTCGTGTCTTCAGGACACGTTCCATGGCTATGTCATCCCATCAGGAGTTGAGCGCCTATGCGTTCTTCCGTCTTATGTTCTTCCATGCTGCTGGTTCCTTTGTTGTTTACAGGAACCGCGAGCGGGCAAACGGCGTCAGCGCAGCAGCAGGCCGGCCAGCAGCCGGCCCCGGCGGCGAGCCAACTGGCGCAGAAGCCGGGCGCGGAGTTGATCGCGCTCGATCAGGCGATCCAGTTGGCGCTCGCGCATAATCACAATCTGCTGGCGGCGCGGACCACGATCGAGCAGAGCCAGGCGGAGGAGATTACGGCGAATCTGCGGCCGGACCCGGTGCTGCTAGGCGACACACAGTTTCTGCCCATCTTCCAGCCCAGCAATTTCAGCTCCGACTACATCGACAACATCGCGCAGTTCGACGTGGGCGTGAGCTATCTTTTCGAGCGCGGCCAGAAGCGGCAGCATCGGCTGCAGGCGGCGAAAGATGTGACGGCCGTAACGCGGTCGCAGGTGTCGGACAACGAGCGCACGCTGACCTTCAATGTGGCGGCGGATTTCATCAACGTGGAGCTGGCGGAGTCGACGCTGGAACTGGCCGACCAGGACTTGAAGAGCTTTCAGGACTCGGTGGGCATTACCCAGGCGCGGTATAACGCGGGGGAAATCGGGCTGGACGATCTGCTGAAGATGAAGCTGCAGCTTTTGCAGTTCCAGACCGATGTGGCGCAGGCCAAGCTGGCGCGGGTGCAGGGGCTCTCGGATCTGCGGCAGCTAGTCGGATACGAGCAGGTGAGCGCGGAGTACGACGTGGCGGGCTCGTTCGACTATGAGCCGATGACGACCGGGCTTGAGGATCTGCAGGCCGCGGCGCTGAAGACCCGTCCGGACCTGCAGGCGGCAGTGCAGGGAGTGGCGGCGGCGAACAGCCAGTTCCAATTGCAGAAGTCCATCGGAAAGCGGGATGTGACCGGACAGATCAATTACACCCACCTGGGCTATCTGAACGAAATATCGCTCTTCGGGTCAATGCAACTGCCGATTTTCGACCGCAACCAGGGCGAGATCAAACGGGCCGGATTCGCGATTACACAGGCGCAGGAGCAGCAAGTCTACGCGCAGGGGCAGGTGTTGACGGACGTGCGCGATGCATACGAAGGCTGGCATGCCAACGAGGAGATCGTGGGGCTCTATCGCTCGGGGTATCTCGATGAGGCGCAGCAGTCGCGCGACATCACGGAATACGCGTACAAGCACGGCGCGGCCAGCCTGCTGGACTTTCTGGACGCGGAACGGAGTTACCGATCAACCCAACTCGGCTACCGGCAGTCGCTGGCGGCGTATTTGCTGGCGCTGGAGCAGCTACGCGAGGCAGTAGGAACCAGGAGCTTACCATGAGATACCCAAGAACGATTGATCGCGCGGGCTGGATGCGAAACGCGTGGCCCCTAGTTGCGCTGCTGGTGCTGTCCGGCTGCCACGCGAAAGACAATGCCAGCGGCATGACCTCGTTCTCGTCGAAGGCCTCGCCCTCGGCGACGCCGCAGTTGTTCACCATTCCCGCGGACCAGATGAGCCACGTGCAGGTGGTGACGGTTGCGCCGGGTGCGATTGCGCACACGCTGCGGCTGACGGGCACGGTGGCCTACAACGCGTTCAATACAACGCCGGTGATTACGCAGGTGGGCGGGCCGGTGAGCCGCATCCTGGTGGTTCCAGGCGACCACGTGAAGATGAATCAGCCGATGCTGGAGGTGAGCAGCCCGGACTACGCGCAGTTGCTGGACGGCTATCTGAAGGCCGCGGATTCGTTCCGGCTGGCCGACAAGCTTTACACACGCGCGCAAGACCTGTACGCGCACCATGCGATTGCGCTCCAGGACCTGGAGCAGGCGGAGAGCAATCGGACGCAGGCGGAGGCAGACCGAAACGCGGCCGAGCAGGGCATGCGGATTCTGGGCATCAAGAATCCGGAGGAGTTGGCGAAGATGCCGTCTTCGGCGCAGATTCCGGTGCTGGCGCCGATTGCGGGCGAGGTGGTGGAGCGGCTGGTTTCGCCGGGGCAGGTGGTGCAGTCGGGACAGACACAGGCGTTCACCATCTCCGATCTGAGCACGGTGTGGGTGCTGGCGAACGTGTACCAGGCCGATCTTGAATACGTGAAGAGCGGCGAAGAGGTGGTGGTGCGGACGGATGCGTTTCCCGACAGCTTCCATGGCAGGATTTCGTATGTGTCGCCGGCGCTCGATCCGAACACGCGGACGCTGCAGGCGCGCATCGTGGTGGACAACCCCGGCGAGAAGCTGAAGCGCGATATGTACTGCACGGTGACGGTGACCGCTGGGGTGCTGAAGAACGCATTGGCGCTGCCCAATGCGGCCATTCTGCGCGACGACAACAACCAGCCCTTTGTGTATGCGCTGACCGGCGAAAACCAGTTCGGGCGGCGCGACGTGGAACTGGGCGAGGGGCAGGGCAATGAGACGCAGATTGTGAAGGGCATAGCGCCGGGCGACAAGGTTGTAGGGGACGGCAGCCTGTTCCTGCAAGTTGTGAATTCAATGCAGCACTGAGAGGCAGGCCGAGATGATTCATCGCATTGTTCAATTTGCGCTGCGGCAGAAGCCCATCGTCCTGCTCCTGGTGGCGTTCATGGCGGTGGGTGGAGCGCTGGCGTTCCACAGCATGCCTGTAGACGCGTACCCGGATCTGTCGCCGCCCATGGTGGAAGTGATTACGCAGTGGGCGGGCCACGATGCGGTAGAGGTGGAGCGCCTGGTGACGGTGCCGACCGAAGTGGAGATGAACGGCGTTCCCAAGTTGACCGTGATGCGCTCGATTTCGCTCTACGGGCTTTCCGACGTGATCATGACGTTCGACGAGGGGACGGACGATTACTTTGCGCGCGAGGTGGTGTTTCAGCGGCTCAGCGAGGTGACCTATCCGCAGGGCGTAACGCCCACGCTGGCTCCGCTGGCCAGCCCATCGGGGCTTGTGTATCGGTACGTGATTGAGAGCCCGGATCGCACGCCGCAGGAACTGAAGACAATTGAAGACTGGGTGCTGGAGCGGCAGTACAAGCAAGTGCCCGGCGTGGCGGACGACTCCGGCTTTGGCGGCACGGTGATGCAGTATCAGGTATTGCTCGATCCGGCCAAGCTCTATGCGTATCACGTGACGGTGCCGACGGTGATCCAGCAGCTTTCCGTGAACAACTCGAATGCCGGCGGCGGTTTTTACGAGCAGGGGCAGCAGTTCGACTACGTCACCGGCGTCGGCCTGGTGCGCGATACATCGGATATCGCGAACATTCTGGTCGGGTCGCAGAACGGCGTACCTACACGCATCGGCGACATCGGGCAGGTGGTGATCGGCAATGCGCCGCGCCTGGGCGAGTTCGGCTTTAACAAGACGGATGACGCGGTGGAGGGCGTCATCATGATCCGGCGCGGCGAGCAGACGCAGAACGTGCTCAAAGGCGTCGAAGCCGAGACAAAGGAATTGAACGAACACATTCTGCCGCCGGACGTGAAGGTACGCGCCTACTACGACCGCAGCGACCTGGTGCAACTGACCATCGACACGGTGGAGCACAACCTGCTGTTGGGAATGACGCTGGTGCTGGTGGTCCTAATGGCGTTCCTGGTGAGCTTTCGCGCGGCCGTGATTGTGGCGCTCACCATTCCACTGGCGTTATTGTTTGCGTTCATCTTTCTGCACGCAGAGGGGATTCCGGCGAACCTGCTCTCGATCGGGGCGATTGACTTCGGCATATTGATCGACGGCACCCTGGTTATGGTGGAAAACATTTTCCGCGAGCTGGGAATGCGCGAAGGGCAGGAGTACGACCTCGAGGAAGTGATCAAGAGCGCCGCCAAGGATGTTGACCGGCCCATCTTTTATTCGGTAGCTGTCATCATTGCCGGCTATCTGCCCATTTATGCGCTCACCGGACCTTCTGGCAAGTTGTTCAAGCCCATGGCGGACACGGTGGCCATCGCGCTGGTGGGAGCGATGATCCTGACCCTGACATTGGTGCCTGTGCTTTGCGCGCTGTGGTTCAAGAAGGGCGTGCGCGAGAAGGAAAACAAGCCGTTCCAGTGGGTTCTGAAGAAATACGCGGTGTGGCTGGACTGGTGCCTGGACCGGCCGAGTATGACTTTGATCCTGTCGGTGCTGATCTTCGCGGCCGCGCTGCTGCTGATCCCGTTTATCGGCGGCGAATTCATGCCGCACCTGGACGAGGGGGCGCTGTGGATTCGCGCTACCATGCCGTACACGGTTTCGTTCGATACGTCGAGCAGGTTTTCGCCGCAGGTACGGGACATCCTGATGAAGTATCCAATGGTGACGGACGTGGGCTCGGAGTTGGGGCGTCCGGACGACGGCACCGATCCGACGGGGTTCTACAACGACGAATTCTACGTGGGTCTGAAGCCGTATAACGACGCAGTGTGGAAGACGGGAACGATTCACAACAAGGCCGAGCTGACAGCCGATATTCAGCGCCAGCTCGATGTCTTTCCAGGCGTGGTATTCAACTACACGCAGCCGGCCGAAGACGCGGTGGACGAGGCGCTGACCGGCCTCAAGAGCGCTTTGGCCGTGAAAATCTACGGGCCCGACCTGACGGTGCTGCAGAACACGGCTCAGGTGGTCAAACAGCGGCTGAGCCAGGTTCGTGGATTTACGGAGTTGACCGTGGTGCGCCAGTTGGGGCAGCCGACCCTGACCATCCACGTAGATCGCGCCAAGATAGCGCGCTACGGCATCAACGTGGCCGACGTGGAAGCGATTGTGCAGGCGGCGGTGGGCGGGCAGGCGGCCACGCAGGTGGTGCAGGGCGAAAAGCTCTTCGACCTGGTGGTGCGCATGCAACCGGAGTTCCGCCAGAGCGCGCACGAGATCGGCAACCTGCTGGTGGGAACGCCGGCGGGGCAGCAGATTCCACTGAGCGCATTGGCCGACATTGAAGAGGCGGGCGGAGCGGCGCTCATTTATCGCGAAAATAATTCGCGGTATATCGGCGTGCAGTACAGCGTGGAAGGACGCGACCTGGCGGGCGCGGTGGATGCCGGTCAGCGGGCTATTGCCGGTATTCAGAAATCGCTGCCCACCGGATACCGGATGACGTGGGGCGGCGAGTACGACGAACTGGTGGCGGCAAAGAAGCAATTGTTCGTGATCGGGCCGATTGCATTGCTAATTATCTCCATGATCCTGTTCGCGCTTTACGATAACTTCAAGTTTCCAATTATCGTGCTGCTGGGCGTGTTACTCACCGATCCGGTCGGAGCCCTGCTCGCCCTCAAACTCACCCACACGCCCTTCAGCGCCTCGTCTGCGCTGGGCATGCTGGCGCTGATCGGCGTCTCGGTGGAGACTGCCGTGATTCTGGTCTCCTACATCAACAAGCTGCGCATCGAGCAGAACATGGACATCCGCACGGCCACGCGCGAGGCCTCGCTGCTGCGGCTGCGGCCCATTATGATGACGGCGCTGGTGGCGTGCCTGGGGCTGCTACCCGCGGCGCTCTCCACGGGCATTGGGTCCGACACGCAAAAACCGTTTGCGATTGTGATTGTGGCGGGGCTGGTCTCACGGTTATTCCTGGGCTTCTTTGTGAATCCCGTTCTCTATCAAATGGTGGCGCGGGACGGAGATGTACTGAAAGTGTAGGCGGCCCCGGGTTTTCAGGCCTTCAGCCGCATCGAATCGCCACGCCATTGAGCTGGCGGTTCCACGCGCATCCTCAAGTGCCTGCTTTGCCAGTTGAGCCCGCTCGATCCGGCGGCCATCTCCGTCGCTTTCGCCGCGGTAACTTGCCTGATAGTTGCCGCGGCATGGCTGTCTGCACGCCGCGCCACCAGAATCGATCCATCGCAAGCCCTCCGCACCGAATAACTCGCGGGCACGTAGTTCTGACGTCGATTGGGTCGAAGCCGCAAAGAAAGAATTGACCGTTTCTCAGCCCTGGTGAATGACGGGCTGCCCGATCTCCCCATCGGTCTCCCCATTTGGTTTGACCCGGATGACTCCTCTGTGTCATTGAGGGTACCGCAATCAAGTGTCAGCATTCGCCCATGCGAGTCAATCTCATCACTCAACCATCTCAACGCTCCGAATCAGCCGCGGGACCGATTCCGATCTCGCTGACCATTCGCCCAGCGCGCGGCTGGCCCGGCGACTACGAGTACTCAACCGACAGCATGGCGCTACTGCGATTGCTTCGGCAGGAAACGGAGCTGCCCGCAGATGAGCTGCAACGCTTTGAAAAAAACCTGTACGCTTCACTCGGCGCTCGACTGATGGGCGTGGAACTGAGTGACAGCGTCCTCACGGACATTGGCTACTTCATCGACTAAGTGCGACACCGCTTGTCCCTTGCGGTCCGTCGCGCGCTTGGACTCTGCTTCCCCAACCCTGAGAGGGTTCTCTCCGGAGTAGCGGTCCTCCGACCGAAACGCCAAATCCTGGTGCAAAGCCGTTTTCGCGTGCAAGCTAGTCCTACGGCTGAGGCTCGACCAGAGCTTCCTGAGGTCGACATTTCGCGCGAGGCACGGCGCAACAGCTAGAGGGCTTCGTGGCGCCGGTCGGATGCTTCTACACTGTAGGAAGATCGCGTTCTGAGCTCTCAAGGGATGGAGAAGCGCATGGAAATCGGCATGATCGGGTTGGGCCGCATGGCCAAGTCACAATCGGACGCGCTTGTGGTCTTTGGTGTAACCGGCGACTTGGCTCACAAAATGATCTTTCCTGCGCTCTATGCGATGGTGAAGCGCGGCGCATTGAATGTTCCGGTGATCGGCGTCGCCTTCCCAAAGTGGAGTCTGGAACGCCTGCACCGGCGCGCTACGGACAGCATCAAGCGATCGGGCGGAATCGACGACAAGCGAGCTCTGCAACATCTTCTTTCCCTGTTGAGGTATGTGAGCGGAGACTATAAGGACAGCAATACCTACACGGCCATCAAAGCCGCATTAGGCAAGGCGCAGCGCCCCGCACATTATCTGGCCATCCCGCCTGCTCTTTTCGAGACGGTGATCAAAGGGCTGGGAGCCGCGAACCTGGCTAAGAATGCGCGCGTGATTGTTGAGAAACCGTTCGGACGCGATTTGGCCTCTGCGCGTGAGCTGAACAAGGTTGCGCATGCGGTGTTTCCTGAAGACTCGATTTTCCGGATCGATCACTTCCTGGGCAAGGAAGCGATCATGAACATTCTCTATTTCCGCTTTGCCAATTCGTTCCTGGAGCCAATTTGGAATCGTAACTACGTGGCCAGCGTGCAGATTACGCTGTCGGAGGATTTCGGCGTAGGGAAGCGCGGCGGGTTTTACGAGACTGCAGGCTGTTTGCGTGACGTAATCCAGAACCATCTTTTCCAGATCGTCGCTTTGCTTGCCATGGAACCGCCTGCGGGCCGGGATTTTGGAGAAGTCCACAACGAAAAAGCCAAAGTCTTTAAAGCCATGCTTCCTCTAAAGCCCAACGATACGGTGCGCGGCCAGTATGCAGGCTATCGAAAGGAGCCAGACGTGGCGAAGCGCTCCGATGTTGAGACCTTCTGCGCTCTGCGCCTGTCGATCGATTCATGGCGTTGGGAAGGCGTGCCCTGGTATCTGCGTTCCGGTAAATATCTGCCAACCACTGCGACCGAGATTCTGGTGGAGTTGAAGCGGCCTCCACAGAAACTGTTTGAAGACGCAGTGAAAGCGAAGAGCAAGTCGAACTACTTGCGCTTCCGGCTCTCTCCCAGTTCGGCAATCGCTCTGGCTGCCCGAGTAAAGCTTGCGGGGCAGGAATTCATCGGAGAAGAGCGAGAGCTTTTTCTTTCCGATGAACAGCCGGGGGAAGAAACGCCTTACGAACGGCTTTTGGGCGACGCGATGAAGGGCGATGGAGCGCTCTTCACTCGCGAAGATGCGGTGGAAGCCGCATGGGCGGTGGTTGATCGCGTCCTCAAGAGCCATCGCCCGGTGCGCACGTACCAACGCGACACCTGGGGGCCAAAGCAGGCTGACGCGCTGATCGCCGCAGACGGAGGCTGGCATAATCCCGCAGCATAGGAGCATCCGGCATGAGCCAGACTCAGCATTTTCCCGATATCCGGATCGGGGATCGAAATCTCATCCGAGCCTAATGATGCGGATTCCGAACGCGGCGCGCGGTTCCGATTACATAGGACAAGAGATGAAGACGAAGCGGCCGGATCGATGAGATCCGGCCGGAACGTTTGAGCGACGGCATGTTGGCGTGAGCGCGGGCGGCGGCTGATTCGGCAGTGCGAAACGAGCTCAGGCAGCGGGACGCTGGCTGGTTTCAACCGCGATCGCCGGGGCGGCTACGGCGGGCTGCGCATTTGCCTTGCTCTGATTGTGCTTCATCAGAATCATAATGCCCAGCACGATGTCGATGAGGATGTCGCCAACCAGCGGCTGGATCAACTGGTTGCCGTCCTTGGCGCCGAGTAGCACGATGCCGACTCCGACGACGATGGGGAGCAGCGCTTTCGGGCCCCAGCCCTTTTTCCATGCGATCCACGTGAGAAGAATCTGGATGATCATTGTGCGTCTCCTTCGATTTGGATTTGCCGCTCGGCGGCTTCATCGAGGGACGACGGGACCGGGGCGTTGATATTCCCATCGATTGAAATCTTTTGTCGCCGCCCGCCCGGGCGCAATTCCTCGTAGAAATGGGAACTGGGCCCCAAACGCTCCTGAGGAGCGCACTGGAACCCGGCGGGTGGAACGCGAATTCTTCCCGCTCAGGAAAGCCCTCCTTTATCTGAAAACCCGGTGACAGAGCCGCTCCGCGATGCTATATTGCTGTCACTCGGAAATCTTCCCCGGGTCCCGCGGGTGTTCGCGTACATACTTCCTCTCCCACCGGAAAGCGCATGCAAACCGCCCTCGAAGACTTGATGAACCAAGTGGACGCAACTGTCCGCGGAGCTGTCCGGCACAAGCTGCGGGTGAGTCTTCGTGCGAATGATTTCCGGGAGCAGAACCTCGACGGTCTGGATGTCCTGCAGGAGATCCGGCTCAAGCTGATCCGCCGGTTTTCCGAATCGGGCGAGACAGCTTCAGTCCAGGAGCTGACAGCCTACGCGGCGACGGTGGCTTACCGCACCTGCTCCGACTACCTGCGCGCGCGTTACCCGGTCAGGACCAGCCTGAAAAACTCTCTTCGCCGCATCCTCGACAAGGCGGACGATTTTGCAGTGTGGGAGGCCGCATCCGGTGAACAAGTCTGTGGTTATCCGGGCTGGCGGGGGCCGTCGTTCGCTAAGGCCTCCGCGCGGGTTCAGGAATTGCGCGAGGACCCCTACCGGCTGCCCGCCGAGTCCATTCCCCAAAGTTCCGCCGATAACATGACCCGGCCGCAGTGGCACGGGCTGTTGCTGGCGGTATTTGAATATGCCGGCGGCCCGGTACCCCTTGACGACTTGATCGCCATAGTGGCGCCGGTGGTCGGCATGGAGGATGTACCCGACTCCGGCGAGGACGACGGCAACGGCGAGGGGGAAACACCGGCACTCGATCAGCTCCGGTCACGGCGCCCGGGCCCGTATTCCAATTGGCTGGCGTCAGAGCGGCTGAGGCTTTATTGGGCTGCCGTCCTCAAGCTCCTGGTTTGGCACCGCGTGGCCTACCTGCTGAACCACCGGGATGGTGACCTGGAAGCTCTTCCTTTATATGGAGTGGCCACGCTGGAAGAGATCGGCGAGGCACTTGAACTTACTGACAAGCAATTCGGTCTGCTGGCTCGTGAGCTGGCCTCGCCTGAACCTCCGGCCGCGCTCGCGCGGGGATGCCGTTTCCTATTGTTCTGGAAGTACTTACCGCTCGAAGACAACATCATTGCCGTGGTACTTGAAGTTACCCGTGCCCAGGTAATCGCCTATCGGAACAAGGCTCGGGAGCGGCTGCAGCGGTTGTTGCGGGGGGAAATTTGAATATTTTTTGCCTCCATGGGAATATCCGCCAGCCGGGTACGTCTTGCTTCCGCAAAGGACCGAGGTGCGGCGGTAAGAATCTCCGCCGGCAGCGGTTCGGGAGGGTGTGACCATGGGCTCGCCAACGCGGACAGTCAATCCGGATTCTCCTCATCTGACCGAGGATCAGATGCGCCTATACCAGGAACGTGAGCTTGCGACGGAAGATTTGCGCAAAGCGGACAAGCATCTAACGGTGTGCGGCCGCTGCCGGCGCAACCTGCTGGCGCAAATGGGCCCGGTTGCGTTACCAGAAGACGCCAGGCAGATGCCTGAGCCGCTTCACCTCAGCTACGAACAGATCGCTGGATATCTGGATGGTTCCCTAACTGCCATGCAGAAGCGGCAAGCCGAATCTCATTTGTTTCTCTGCGCCAGTTGCAGCAGGGAGCTCAAAGGACTGAAGGGGTTTGACGCGCGCATGGCCGCGTCTCCCGCTGCGCCGCAGAAAGCGGTTCAGGCCGCGGTCAAAGTTCAGGCTGAAGTGCCTTTCACACGCCGGATGGCTGAGTTCTTCCGGGTCCCGGGCCGCATCCGCGATTTCGGCCTGGCGTTTGGGGCCATGGCCGCGGGGATTCTGGTGTTGATCCAGGCGAACTACGTTACAACCCCGGGAACGGGCGGGAGCGGGGATGCCGCCCGGCTCCTGATGCCCAGCGTCCACGGTCATCCGGGACTCGGGATGGGCGGCATTCTGCTGTTGTTTCTTGGCGCCGGCTACCTTTGGTACAGCTTGCGCCGCAAAAAGTAGACCAGTGGTACGGGACCGTCCAGTTTCCATCGGACGAACGACTGCACTTCGGGAGAACACAAATCATGGCCAAGCGACCTGGCGGTGTAATGGTGCAGGGATCGGAGCCCACGCGCTCGCAGTTGATCCCCGTGATCACGAAATGGGAAGAGATCGGGAAGAAGGCGCAACTCTGGCCGGCTATCTTCTGCATTGCAGCCTTTTTCGGGCTTTCCTTGTTTGACCCCGACTCGGTCATCACCATAAGAACGTACGATCAGGGCCAACTTCTGATTCCTCAGGAGTGGGTCTACACCTCGCTCTATTTGATCGTACTGGGTGTTTTTCTTACCACGGTCAGCCTGTGGTTCATTTACCGGCAGGTGGGCAAGACCAAGTCATGGTGGCTGCTGTTCGGCGCCATGGGCTTCAGCGCCTACTTCCTCTGGCTGTTCAGGACCCAGGGCCAATTTGCCTGGCTATACGAGTTCTTCCACAATACTCTGGCCGGCGGCGAGCCCGATCCAAGACAGTCGATCCCCGAGCTGTTTATGCGCCACTTGTTGGGCACGGGCTTTTTTGAGGAATTCGTAAAGGCGATTCCGGTGCTGCTTCTGGCATGGTGGACACCGAAGATGACCCCCAGTATGCGCGCCAAGGTCGGCGTTGAGGAGCCGCTGGACGGCATCCTGATCGGCGCGGCTTCCGGTGGCGGATTTGCCATCGTGGAGACCCTTGCTCAGTATGTCTCCAATTACCTCAGCGACATCTTCCTGCGCGTAGGTTTCTCGCGCTACAACATCGTCGGTGACGATGCGATCAAGGCAGTGCTGCCGCATTTGAGCCTGGCGCAGTTGGTGAAGGTCATTCAGGAAGGCGCGGGTCTGGTTGGGACCAATCCCGCAACCGGCAATATGATTACCCGCTCGCTCGATCTCTCGTTCGGCCACATGGCATATGCCGGATATTTCGGGTACTTCATCGGGCTCTCCATCCTCAAGCCGGATCATCGCTGGAAGATCCTGGGCATCGGCCTGGTTTCCGCGGCCATACCCCACGCGCTCTGGGACACGTTTGCCTTCAAAGGTATGACCCTGGTGATGGCCGCGACGGCTGTCCTCGCCTATGCGGTATTGGCTGCCGCCATTCTCAAGGCCCGTGAAATCTCACCCAATCGCAGTATTCTGCAACCCAGCGTGATCTTTGGAATGGAGCAGCCCGCGCTCGCGGCCACCGCATCCTCTCCCGTGGCGGTCCGCATGGCGCCCGTCCAGGTTGCGCCCACCCCCCTGCCGGAAATCGCGCAGGCTCCGAACGAGCTGCCAGGCGCTCCGGGCCATCGTCTCCGCGTAGGAACAAAGTACCTGGTTATCGCTCCCGGACTGCGCCTGCTCGAGCACCAGGTCCCGGGCCTGGCTGCGGAAACTCGCGGCGGCCCCGTGGCCGAAGTCACCCGCAATCCCACCAATCCGTCGGTGCTCGGCCTCACCAATTTGTCCACCACCCCGTGGGAAACCATGACCGCCAGCGGCGCCCGCCGCGAGATCGCCCCGGGCCAGACCATTAAGCTCGCGCCCGGCACACGCATCGACTTTGGTTCGACCGACGGAGAAGTCGCATGAGCATCATCGAGCCAATAGGAATATCCGCGGGCGAGGACCGTCGTTCCGTTATGAGTTGCAACGCCGGCAACGGCTGTTCACCATCCCCATTCCCCGCTCGGCTGCGTGGTTAACCAGGAGATTTCAATGAGTATCCAGCAAACAGAAGTTCCCCGGGAAACGTTAAAGCAATTGCTTGAGAAGAACGGCGAAGGCCTGTTTCAGGATCGCGACCGTTGCGAAGGCCTCCTCAAGGACCACTGCGGATCTTACCGCCGCGAAATCTCCGCGCTGGTTGGCGCGCTGGACGAGCGGATTCCGCTGGAACTCAAGTCTCCGTGGCAATCGGCAATGACCCCTGAGGCCATGCGCGCCCGCTTGGTGCAACGCCTGGAAGAGAATCGCGGTCTCGCGCCGGAAGTGGCCGCATGGGCGGTCGATACCTGGTCCTACGCGCTGGGCGTAGGGCTGGCCCGCACATCCGATCGGGTGGAGGATATCCCCGCGACCATCCTGCCCTCCGTGCATCCATCCGGGCTCAGTGTGGCGGAACGCGTCGCCAGTGACCGGGCTGTCAGCTCCGTCCCCGTGCTCGACCCAGCGCCGCCGCCGCGGCCATCGAACCAGAAGCGAGCTGGAATCGCAGCCGTGCTTGCGCTTGCGCTGGCTGCCGGCGGCTTCGCCTTGTGGCACAAGCCTGTACCGCCGCCGCCACCGCCGCCTGTCCCGGTTCACAATGGCAACGGAGACAAGACTCCGGGCGGTTCCCCCGGGGGGAACAACGGCGGCAACAGTGGAACCAATAAAGGTGGCAATAGCGGAACCAACAACGGTGGCAATACAGGAACCAACTCCGGAACAACCGGGACCAACGGTACAGGTAGTGGAAGCAATCAGGGCAACAACAATGGATCGGGGACTCATTCAGGCTCCTCTGGTGGCAACACCGGTGGCAACTCATCGACTTCCATGAATGGGGCAACAGCTTCCACCCTTCGCATTCCAGCCGGAACGCTGGTTTCTGTTCGCCTCGATCGTCCCGTTAACTCTGAAGAAGTCGCGAGCGGCGATGTACTCGAGGCCACTGTTTCCTCGCCCATTGTTATAAACGGAGATGTGGTGGTTGCCACTGGAGCGCGCGCACACCTTCGCGTTACATCGGTTGATGCCAGCGGCCAGAACGATGGCGCGGAGCATCTCTCTCTCTCCCTCGCTGACGTTGAATCGGAACGGGGCCGGGTACATGTCATCGCCCCGGCGAAAAGCTTCAATGGCCCTGCAAAGAAGGCCGACGCGGCGAAGCGTGCGGGCTTCGGAGCGGCGGCGGGAGCAGTAGGCGGATTTGTAGTCGGCCATCTGTTCCATCACGGAGGGGCGGGAGCAGCAGCCGGAGCCGGTGGAGGAGCAGTGACCGGCGCGGTCACGGCGAAAGCTGGTCCCGTCAAATTGCCCTCTGAAACGCTGCTGCATTTCCACCTCGCCCAGCCTGCCTCGATCGGCTCTGGCGCGGCCAGGTAACCCCTCCGGGCGAGTCTGCTTTACCAGAGGAGCCCGGGCATCCACGCTCCAACCACTGGAGGAGATCTCATGCCGGTAAGACCGGGTGGAGAATACGCAGGTAGGCCGTTGCACATCATCTGGCTTCTTGACTGCTCTGGATCCATGGCAGAGGGCGGCAAGATCGAGGCCCTGAACAATGCCATTCGCGAAGTCATTCCCGCGATGCGCCAGGCGGCGGAAGGCAACCCCGAAGTGCAGTTTTACGTGCGCGTCATTCGCTTTTCCTCGGGCGCAAGCTGGCACGTCGCCCAGCCGACTACGCTCGCGGATTTCAAATGGGTTGACCTTCTTGCCGAAGGCGAAACCGATCTCGGACAGGCCTTTGCGCTGCTCGCCGAGGATATGCAGCAGCTTCCTCAGAACACCCGCATGCTGCCGCCGCAAATCGTGCTCATCTCCGACGGGAAGCCGACAGACGACTGGCGCAGCGCGCTTCAGATCCTGCTGAATGAGCCTTGGGGCCGGCGCGCCGTTCGCCAGGCCATCGCCATCGGACAGGACGCCGATCACGAGACCCTCCGCAAGTTTGTCGACAATCCCGAGCGCCCCGTGCTCCGCGTCGATAACGCCGAGCAGCTGGTGCGCTATTTCCGTTACGTCTCTACGTCCGTGGCCGGCACTCCGCCCGGCAAGGACGCTCCACCAACCCCCGAAATCAAGCAACCAGCAGCTTACGACGACTCCGCATGGTAAAAGCAACCATTAGCCAAAATGGACGCCGGATTGCGTGGAAGACCGCCGACGCATCGGTGCGCGGGAGCTCCCACGCCCGTTCCGGATTGCCCAATCAGGATGCTGCGGCATGCAGCGTCATCCCGGGTGATGCTGGTCAACCCACCACAGCTATCGTGGCCGTATCGGATGGCCACGGAGGCGCGCGTCATTTCCGCAGCCAGGTTGGTTCCGCGCTCGCGGTCAATATCGCCATTTCAGCATTGCGCGATTTTTTGGTCCGGTTTTCCGCGCCCGGCGGCGCTGCTTCGCTGACCCAGGCGCATCTGGATGAACTCATGCGTTCGCTGGTCAGCGAATGGACCGAAGCCGTTGTCGCCGACCTGGCATCCAATCCGATCACCTCGGAAGAGTCGGAGCGGCTTGAAGCCCAGAGTGAGGATGCCCACGCCTCGGTGGAAGAGTCGCCGCTCCTCGCATACGGCGCGACGCTCCTGATCGCCGCTGCAACCGATGAGCTGCTGGTTTACCTTCAGCTCGGAGATGGCGAGATTCTCAGCGTCTCTGCCGACGGAGTCACTAGCCGGCCGCTGCCCGAAGATGACCGGCTTGTCGGAAACCAAACCACGTCTCTCTGCCAGCCCGATGCATGGAATGACTTCCGTTCCGCATGGGTGGTGGCGCCCCATTTACCTTCGCTCGTACTTCTCTCAACCGATGGCTACGTGAATTCGTTCCGGTCCGACGACGATTTCCTCAAGATCGGCGCCGATTACCTTCAAATCCTTCGCGAACAGGGCATATCCACTCTTTCCAGCGAGCTGCCCGCGATCCTGGATGAGGCCACCCGCCAGGGCAGCGGCGACGATATTACACTCGCCATCCTTCAAGGAAATCTCGCCCGCTCTTCCACCAGCCAGAGCGGTACACGTCCGCCGCTCTCAACCGCGTCGCGCTCGGCTCTCATTGAACAGCTCAAAGCGCGCCATAGCAGCCAGGATCGGCGTATCGAGGAGCTCAGCTCGCGCCTGGAGCAGACCAGCAAAGCCAATCGCCGGCTCCGCAATATCGTCGTCATCCTGGTTCTTTGCGCATTGGCTGCTGGCGCATGGTTCTTTCGCGACCGCTTTTTCCATTCCCAACAGGGTCCCCAGACGCACTCGCCAGTCGACGGCAAACACAAAGCCGGGGAACACGATTTGCCGGTCATTCCCGGCAGCTCTCAGCCGGTTGCGGACCGGCAATGGAAGCTCTCCATCACCAACGGTCCTGCCATCACCTTGTATAAAAAACACACTGTTGCCCACAACGACATTGTTCCCGGCCAATCCTCGGAAAAATATGCTGAGGTAGCGGAACAGAACGGCGCCATGATCCTGATCAATCTTTCCAACGATTCATGGAAGGCCAAAACGGGAAACGGCAAGGCGAAGACGGTCAACAGCGGCGAGCACGTCGTCCTTGGATCTGATCCCATCGAAGTTACATTCAGCAAAGGAGTGGGTGGCAAAATCACACCCATTGCCCCGGAACCGCAGTCTTCGCCGCCCGAAATTCCAGCTGCATCCGGAGGCATCCAGTGACGGGCGGAGCCTTGAAGCGGGGCCAGACCGTCATTGCCCGCAACATGAAGTCTGCGGTCGTCATTCAGGAAGTAATCGGCGAAGGCGCGCAGGCTGAGGTCTACCGGGCGGCCATCGGCGCCGCGCAGTACGCGGTCAAGTGGTACCGCCCCGAGTATCTCGTTGCGGACCGCCGTGTTTGGGATCGACTCCATGTCGCCATCAACAGCGGCTCGCCCACGGAACAGTTTCTCTGGCCCTTCGACCTGGTGTCCCTGCCGCGCAGCGCTGAGTTCGGCGGATACATCATGCCTCTCAAGCCGCCGGAATTCGTCAGCATGATCGACCTGCTCCGGCGCAAGGCCGAGCCATCCTTCCGCGCGCTATCCGTTGTTGGATTCAGCCTTGCCAACAGCTTCCTCAAGCTGCATGCAGCCGGCCTCTGCTATCGCGACATCAACTTTGGGAATGTCTTCTTTAATCCTGAAAACGGCGACATCCGCATCGCCGATACGGACAACGTCGACATCAATCTTCGCGCCGGCAGCATCAAGGGAACTCCGGGCTTCATGGCGCCGGAAGTCGCACACAATAAAATACAGCCCAATGGCATGTCCGACCGCTTTTCCCTGGCCGTGCTCCTCTTTTTCGTCTTTATGCTCGGCCATCCCCTTAAAGGAAAGCGGGAGCTGACTCTGCCTTACGATGCGAGTGACCCCGACAAGTCACGGCGCTTATGCGAAGATAATCCCCTGTTTGTCTTCGATCCCGATGACGACTCCAACCGGCCGGTCCCAGGCGAGCACGACCCGTTGCTCAGTTTCTGGCCGATATACCCGGCCTCATTGCGGAAGCTCTTCACCCGGGCGTTCACCGTTGGCCTTTACGATCCCGATGCCCGTGTCATGGAGAACGAGTGGCGTAGGGAAATGTGCGCTCTGCGCGACTCGATCTTTCATTGCCAAAGCTGCACCGCCGAGAGTTTCTTCGATCTCGAGCTGGTCCGCCAGAAAAATCCCGCGAAACCCTGTTGGGGCTGCGGCCAGTTGCTCGCCAATCCGCCACGCATGCGCCTCGGCACCGATTTCGATCCGCAGCTTGTCGTTCTAAGCTCCGGCGCACAGCTCTTTCCCCATCACCTGGAGCGCGACACTTATAATTTCGCCACCGTATTGGCGGAAGTTGGAATCAACCCGCTGGGTTTGCGAAACCTCTCCGGACAGACCTGGTCGGCTGTCGGCCCCAATGGCAGCTCCAGCACCATTGGCAAAGGACAGTTCCTGTCTCTGGAATCCGATTGCCACATCAGTTTTGGCCGTGTTGAGGCGCAAGTCAGGGTTCGCTGATTGCTTGGGATACCATATCGATCCGACAGGAGCAGCGGCTGTAGTTGCGTGAAGAGAACTTTCAAGGCCGATCGATTGGTCGATGAACCACGCCCGAAATGACCGTAATGGATGCCTTGGGTAACTCAATGCTTTGGCCTTCATGCCACTCGACCACGCTGCGGACCGGCGGGCCGTCCGGATCTGCATGGCTGGTAATCCCGGAGGAATGCCAGACGTATTGGGCGGCGCCGAAGGTGACTGCCTTCACCGGGCCTTCAAGCGTCGTTGCAATGGCGTCGTTCCCATTCCGAAAGGCGATCTGCACATCGTGCGCATTGCTCGGATCTTTATTTACAAGCAGCAGCGACCAGTCGCCTCCGGGCTGTTGCACGGCATAAGCAGTCACCACCTGCCGATTGGTATCGTCAAGCAGATCGATCGACGCCGGATACAAATGATGTATGCCACCGCCGTGTTTCACCCAATCTAAGTTAATAAGTTGGCTGGCGAAGTACTGGGCTGTATATTGTTTTATGTTCAGATTGTTATCGGCCACAAAATTTCCATACGTCGACCAGGCGTGACAGCCAGGATGCAATGGCTCCGGTTGCACAGGGGAGTGATAGTAGGCAGCGCCGGGACCGGCGTCGGTGAGAAACGCGCCCACGCTGTCAGCCAGCCACAAGGCGGAGAAAATGTCCTGCATGGGATCTGTAAGTTCCCACGACACATTGCTCTCGGTGTTGAACAGCGGAATTCCCGCGGGAACTCCATCTTCCCGCCATGCGCCAAGCGTCGTCTTGACGAACTCGGGCTCGCGGAACAAGTCCGACCAGTTGATGACGCACGGATCAAGCGGGTAATGCTCGAACGAAACAAAGGCAAGGTCATCGATGGCGCCGTGCGCTTTCAAGTAATCGATGAAGCGGCCGAGCCAGGAAGTGCGGCCCTGGCTGTCGGGCCAAACGCGGATGTCATTGTTCACGCCCGTGAATACCGGACCACCCAGCTTTAGCTTCGGATCCACTTTATGCAGCGCCTTCGCCCACTGAACGTAAAGCGCCCCGTAGTCTTCGGGCATCATGTAGGCGCCGTCGGGCTCCTCGCTCATTTCAACGTAGGACACCGGGTAGCCGCGCTTCTCAATGTAAGTCAACTCCGCCGCGCTGTCCTCCGGAGTGGCATAGACCATGGCAATGGGAATCATCGCTGGCAGATGATTGGTGTAGCCGCTGGTGAAGAAAAGATCGAAACCGCTCTGGATGCGGATTGGGACGATCCCGTCCGCGGTATGCCACGGATCGAGAGAGGAGGTCTGCGTGATGGTCTGTGCCTGGCTGGGAGAGTGGGCCACCAGATCGATGAACTGTCCCAGCGAATTGTAATTCCCGGCAGCGATCTCGCGGATGGCATAGCCAACGCAATTACGCGGATCGTCGCTACCGTGGCTATCGCAGGTATTCGAAGACTCGGTCATCAGAATGCGCAGAAAGCGCGTGACGATCGGCTGATCTGCGAGCCTCTGGACTTTGCTGCCGCCCGATCCCGCTGTCACGCTGCCGTAGGGGAATTGCGCCCATAATCCATCGGCCTGCTTGTTAAGAGCGTCTTCCTTTCCGGTCCAGTACTCCACCACATAACTCGTGGCATAAGGATTCGCCCACGAGACTTCAATGGCATCGATGGCCTGCGGCAGACCGAATTCAATCACGACCCACTGCGGGTGTTCTGAATCGGGTTCGCCGGTAAAGCGCTGGGTCAAATAGGGATTGCTCTTCCAATATGTGGAGAGATCGCCGTCCGTCATGCGCGAGTATTCGTCCTGACCGGAGTCGCTCCTTGTCGTTCCTCGATGAGGTAAACGGTAGCCATACGATTCGCGCAGAAACTCGCCTGGCACCGCGCTGCCCACGAAATAGCCGCTCTTATGCGCTTCGTCGCTCCATTTCCCGTTGGGGTTCCAGTGCCACGCATCGTAGGTAAGTTCGGTGTTCTGGCGATACGTGATCGGCCCCCAGCCCGCGGACAATCCTGCTTTCATCACGGGCTCGGAGTACACGGCATTGAAGTCCTTGGCGGGAAGTATATCGAGGGAAGTTCCCAGCGCCTTGTCGGGATCGAAAGCGATCGATTTGGCTGGAGTTGTGTCCACATATACCGTTTGCGAATTGCCGAACAAGCCGGTCATGGAAACAAGCAGAATAAATGCGGGGACCAACGTGACTCTTACTAACCGGAGATACATGTCTTTCCTTTCCGTTTCGCCGCTGCGCTCGGAAAGCGGCCGGGCGCCAGCTTGGGATCGCGCTCGGGATCGCGATCATCCGGGCGGCACACCATCGCGGCGGAGAAAGATGGGCTAGAAATTCAGCTTTACGCCAAGCTGCACCTGCCGCGGAGAATTCGATTGATATGAGACGACGCCAAAATTAGGGTCGTCGATCGCCGAGTCGGGCGTCCCGAACACCGGATGGTTGAATGCATTCTGCGACTCCAGACGCAACTCCAAGTTCATATCCTTGCGCACGCTTTCCAGCGAGATTTGCTTGGCGACGGAGAGATCCGCATCGAACTCCGTGGGCGTGCGCGCGCTGCCGATGGTGCGCGGCGCGGTGCCTAGCGCGTACGGCTGCGGCAACTGCAGCGAGTCAGGATTCGCGAAATACTGATTGATCCAATTGTGCCCGTGGTTGCGCTTGGGCGTGCTCACGAGGTTCGGCCGCTGCGAGCCGTAAGTCGGCAGCGAGGTTCCGTCGTAGGTGCTAAATGGCATGGGCCGCCCACCGGACAGGCGCCAAATGCCGCTGGTCTTCCAGCCGCCGATCACGGCATTGAGCGCGCGCGGCATCTGGGCAAGATACATCCTGCCCCGCCCGACGGGAAGGTCGTAGGTGTAACTAAACTGCAGCACGGTTGGGATATCGAAAGTGGACAAGCTATATTCGAGCCACGGTTTGTTGGGATCCTGCAGGCTGAGAAAGCTGCCCAGCCAAGTCACGTTGTCGTCGTCAGTCGATGCGTCGTCCATTGACTTGGACCAAACAAAGCTGGCAAGGAACTGCAGTCCGTTGGAGTAATTCTTTTCCGCGGTGAGCTGCAGCCCTTGATAGATGGAGTAGGCGATTGGGGGCACATCCGTCGTAACCGAGGTGAACTGTGGAAACGGAACCTCTAGTTGCGCCTCCTGAACCTGCGGACTGGAGAGGACACTGTTTGGATCGGTAATGACGCCATAGAACGGATTGTCGACATAGTTATTGAGTGCCGCTATCTGATTCTGCGAATAGTGCTCGATCTGCGGTCCCAGAATATTCAACTGGTTATCGCCGCCGAAGTAGAGGTGTGTCCCCTTCTTGCCGATGTACTCCACGTTGGTAAGAACTCGCCAGGGCAACTGGTATTCCAGGCCCAGGCTCCATGACTGCAGGTAGGGCGTCGCCTCCATGGTCCGAATCGGCCCGATCGCTCCATAACCCACATCGTTCATCAAGCCCAGGGAACTCCCGGTAGGCTGAATCAGCCCATTGGGATACGGATTGCTCAGATGCAGCCACGGCGTCGCGCCGTCGTTTTGGTAGGTGGAAATCATACCCGTGTACTGGTTGAAACCCTGGGTTCCGTAACTGCCCACGCCGTTGGCTCCCGAGCGTGTTTGCGAGTAATAGATCCCGTATCCTCCGCGGACCACGGAGTTAGGCGTCATTTGGAAGGAGAAACCGAATCGCGGCTGGAAATCGCTCCAGTCTGTATCGGTGATGGTGCGCGCCCGCGAGCTGGCGAAAACTTCGCCGCCATGCAGGGCCCCCAGTCCGGGCACAATGAGCGGCGACACCGCGGCAGGATCGAACCAGTTCTGCCGATTATGCCGGTCGGTTCGCGGAAGCGAAACATCGTAACGCAAACCAATGTTCAGAACCAGCTGCTTGTTCAGCCTCCAGTTATCCTGGCCGAACCACGCGTATTGGTAGTTCTCGGTGGCCGGTTCGAATTGGATTTCGTAGTAGCCCCCGGCGGGATTGCTGTCTGTGCCGATGGTGTTGCCCATCAAGAAACTCGCCATCGAATCGCCGCCGCATGTCGCCACGTCGTTGGGGCATTGCGAGCTTCCATACACGTTGAAGTTGAAAATGCCCTCTGGCGCATTGGTCTGAATATAGTTCTGCTGGTGAAGCCGCCCTTCAAAGCCGAACTTCAGCTCCGTGGATCGGATCTGCTTGCTGACCGCAGCAGTAAATTGCCCCGTGTCTTGCCCTTGCTTGTAATTGCCGTAGGGATCCGTCCCCATGCTGGTGTATCCCGCGGAATAATAGTCGCCGCTGCCAATGAAGATGGATGGAACTCCCACGAATCCCGACGTGCCCAGGTACTCGGGAAAGCCAAGCTTCCCCAGCGGATCCGTTACACCGGTGCTGGTGTTATAAGCGTCGATCTTCATTGCCCCGCGCGTGAAACCCAACGTCGTCACCAGCAGGAGAGTGGAGTTGAACGTGTGCGTATCATTCAGCGTGAACAGGTGGGCATTGCTCCAGTTGGGACCGCCCGCGCACGGGTCAACGAAGTTACCAAAGCAGTTGTACGGCGAGTTATGACTCCATTCCTGGGAGTACTTGCCGCTGAGCAGATTGTGCTCACTGAAACGGTGATCGATCTTCACGTCGAATTGATCGTTGTAATTGTAGTTAGGACCCGAGCCGATCCAATTGTCGTAGATGTTGCCGCCCTTGATGTTCGGCCCCGGAAACAGATTCATCATCCTCTGCGCCACCGGATCGATCAGGTCCCCGTAGGCTCCTGATAACTGGTACGGCGTGCCTTTCAAATTCGGACTGCCGGGGCTGGCGTATGTGGCCATGTTGTTGTACGGGACAAAAGCTGTCCGGACCGGTCCGCCCTGGTTGGGGTCGTAGTGCGCTGAATAGGGATCCCAGATCTGCCCCTGGGCCACCGTGCACATTCCAGTGCCGTCGAAGGTTCCGCCCTGGGCCCCGCATACTTCTCCAAAGTCGCCCCCGCGCTCGGCGTCGCTGGGCACGCCGGCCTGGCTGGTGCTCATCGTGGTCTCGCGGGTCCCGTCCCAATCGAAAAAGAAGAAGGTTCGATTCTTCAGTATGGGACCGCCCACAGTTCCTCCGTAGTTATTGCGGCGCAGAGGCGCAATGGGAACGTCGTCCAGGTCGTTGAACCAGTTGTTCGAATCCAGCACCTGGTTGCGGATGAAATCGTATCCGCTTCCGTGAATTGTGTTGCTCCCCGATCGGGTCACCATATTGATGACCGCTGCGCCGGAGAAGCCGAACTCAGCGCTGAAGTTCGATTCCTGCACCTTGAACTCGTCTACAGCTTCCGGCGAGGGAGTATAGACCGCCTGCGTGACTCCGCCGTTGGGCTCAAAATTGGTCACCGAGGCGCCGTCCATCAGAATGTCGGCGGTGGCGCCGCGGCTGCCGTTGGAGACAAAATCGGTGCCTCCGCAATTCCGGCACTGGTCGTCCATCTCCGTCACCCCGGGGGTCAGGAACGTAAGGTCCATCACGTAGCGATCAATCAAAGGCAGATCGTTGATGAATATCCGATTGATCACCTGTCCGGTGGTCGCGTCCTCGGTGTCGAGGGTCTTTGCCTGCGACTGCACTTCGACGGTTTGAGTGCCGCCGGCCACTTTCATTTCAAAGTTCACGGTTGCGTTTTCGTTCACATCCACCCGGACGTGAGTCCGCACCATCTTTTCGAATCCCGCCATCTCGGCGGAAATGGTATAAACCCCTGGAGCTACTGACCGGAACAAGTAGCGGCCGACGCTGTCAGACTGTTGCGAAAACCGATATCCCTTTTCCTCGTCCACCAGCAGCACCCGGGCTCCCGGCAGCGCGGCTCCCGTCTGATCCGTCAGGGTGCCGCTTACGGTCCCGAAATACCCCTGCGCCCGGCTCATCCAGGGCACGGCGCACAGCATTGAAGCAATCGCGATGGCAGCCAACCGGCTGACGAAGGTTTCTCTGAAGTATCGCGGCAGCATGGGGGATTCTCCTCTCCAGTAGCGGCACTTTCGCTCAAAGCCGGTGCGTCGCCAGTGCAATACCGTCGCGGCGGCCCATGCGTAGCGCGGGTGCGCTGATTGGAATTGAAACGTTTGAACAATAGACCATTAGCCGAAGCAGATGTCAAGAACAATCGCGGAATGAAACGCCTGGAAGCACAACAACATAATGCTGCAAACCGTTGCCGGCATCAAGCTCGCAATTCGGGTGCGACATCGTAAACACTGCGAATTTGCAGATTCCTGCGAAACTCAAACGGAGACATGGGCTTCTCCAGAGTTATCTCAATCTCAATCGCCCGCTCTGGCCTTAGATCCACAAAATTGTCGGAGTAGAAAGCGTCAGTATCCTGCACGTCTGCCCACACCCACAGCGCGGGAACATCGGTTTCGATCACCAGCCGATATTGCGTTTCCCCACCGCTGGCGCGAGCCGCCAGATTCGGCTGCTTGAGCCTCAGGTCCTTCGGGCGTGCGAACAACAAAGTATTCCGCGCCACCGTGCGTCCATCGACTGTCACTTCCGGCCAAACCAGCAAATCTCCCGCACCGTGGACTTTAACAAGATCGGAGAGGTCGAGGCTCTCGGCGATCCAACTGGTATTTGCGCGTATCTCGATCTGCTTTCTGCCCTGCCGCAGCAACTCGCCCGCAGCATCGGTCACGCTCCAAGCTAATTCACCGGGAACCTCACCCGGTCGATCGCTCGTGATGTAGATATCTGCCCTCCCGCTTTCGAGGTCCGGCAGTCCGCTCACCAACACCGGCGCAAAGAAGTGCCGGGACTGGTACAGCAAAGCCTTCGCCCGCCGGTAATAATCCACCATGGACCAGGTAGAGCCCGGCCAACAGTCATTGTATTGCCAGATTGCGGCGGCCATGGACCGCGGCATGTCGCGCCGCCAGTGCTCTACGCCGTAACGAATCATCCAGGCCTGATTCATCTCGGTGAGCCAGAGTGTATCATCGAAGCTCCCCGGCGCCTTGCCGAAGTTACCGTCTGTATAACTCATGATCTTCTCGATGCCGTGCCCGCTGCCGTCCAGTTCGTGAAAACGCATTACGGGCGAAAGAACATCCTTGCGATCGGCAGGGTCGGTGAAGGCGCGAACCGTCATTGGGACGGGCGTTGATTGCATCCCGAACTCGGTGACGAATCCTTCCACTTCACGGTAATCCTCCACCGGCTGCTTCCCATGCCAAACTCCCCAGGTGTGAATATCTCCACTGCCGTGCGCACCGCTACCCACCTCATAGAACGCGCCCGGTACCAGCCGATTCACAATGCCGCCGATGAAGTCCTTGAATAGCTCGTTATAGCCTTCGAAGTACTCGATTTCGTTGTTCCCGCTCCAAATCACAATCGAAGGATGGTTCCGGCATCTGCGCGTCTGCTGCTCAATCTCCTCGCGCAGATTGTCCATCCACGATTCGTCACGGACGGGATAACTCGCGTTGGCAAACTTGAACTCGAACTGAAGCATCAGCCCCAATTCGTCGCACAAATCGAACAGTTCGTCCTCTTCGTAATAGCCGCCGCCCCATAGCCGGATGAAATTGAAATTACACTCCGCCGCCTTTGACATGTACCAGCGCAAAATCTCCGGCGTAACTCGGGTGGGCATGTTATCCGCAGGAATCCAGTCCGCTCCCTTGGCAAACACCGGCACGCCATTCACCCGCAGATGAAGCGCCTTGTCGCCGCTCGGCGGAACCACTTCAATGGTCCGAAGGCCGATTCGGCGAGCCATCGAATCCAGGCTGATCCCGTCCGCATCGGTCAAAGTTGCTTTTACGGTATAAAGCGGCTGGTCGCCCATCCCGTTTGGCCACCATAGCCGCGGCTTGGGAATGGCGGCATGAAGAATGGTCTCGCCATCGGTGACCGCGCCGCCGGCCTTTGCAATCGTCTCCCCGGCAAAGGCGATCTCGGCCTCCAGGCGACATCCTGAAACCGCCCCGCTCGGCGTCGCGCGGATCTCCAGCCCCACAGACCCGTCCCCCCGGTGCTGCTGAAAGATCCCCACATCCGTAATGCGTAGGTCGTAGCCTAGAACCTCAATCTTCTTCCAGATGCCCTGGGTAAGAACAGGCCGGCACCAGTCCCAACCCCACATGTAAGGCCCTTTGCGAACCCACGAGCGTGGATTGGGCAGGTTGATCCCGTACTTCTGTTGATAGACAGTCCGCTGCTTCTCGACATAACCGGTCAGCGGGTCAAATCGAATTCGCAGTTGGTTTGTCCCTTTGCGCAGATGGCGCTTGATATCAAAGCTCCATCTCCGGAAGATGTTGTTGCTGCTGCCCACCTCTTGGCCGTTCAGCTCGATTGTGGCAAGCGTATCCAGTCCGTGGCACACCAGCTCTATGTTCCGCTTTCGAAACAGGGAATCGGGCACATGAAAGCTTCGCTCAAAGGTCCACGTCTTCTCCGCTACCCATTGCACCTTGTCATTGTTTTCTCCGTAAAGCGGATCGGGTATCGTACCCGCTGCCAGCAGAGTCGTGTAAGTGCTTCCGGGAATCAATGCGGGAATCGGCGCTTGTTTGTCTGCCTCTCGCATGGCCCACATGTCGCCGCCTAAATCCAGCGAAATCTCGCCACCCTCTTTGGCGCCCATTGCAAGACCGGTGTTGTCCAGCATTAGCGCGATTCCAAGCCCCGCCGTTCCCTGAATGACCCTGCGCCGCGTGAGGCGCCGCGTCATCGTCGTACGCCCGAAGTTCGACAAAGTTTATCTCCTACAACAACCCGCCCATTAAAACATAGTCCCGCGGGCCCGGCTCCCCCGCACAATGGCGGTGTGCCGTCGCGTGCACTATGACCTGAGCCAAGGATCGCCCTCAGGAAGCAGTGAGATCCGAGCTTCTACCCGTAATGTCACCGCGTACAGGCAAGAACGGCTCCTGCCACTGCGTGCAGCGGCAGCACCTTATCAACGGCCCCCAATTTGATGGCTTCCTTGGGCATGCCGAAGACCACGCAGGTCGCTTCGTCCTGCGCGATGGTGTAGGCGCCCGCCTGCTTCATTTCGAGCATTCCGTGCGCGCCGTCGTCCCCCATGCCGGTCAGGATGACGCCGACCGCGTTCTGTCCCGCATAGCGTGCAGCAGAACGAAACAGCACATCGACAGACGGGCGATGCCGGGAAACCAGCGGTCCGTCCTTGACCTCGACATAGTAACGGGCGCCGCTGCGCTTGAGAAGCAGATGATGATTGCCGGGCGCGATGAGCGCGCGGCCGCGGATCACGCTGTCATTGGTCTCGGCCTCTTTCACGTTGATATTGCACAGACCATCCAGCCGGCCGGCAAATGCGCGCGTGAACAACTCCGGCATGTGCTGCACAATCACGATTCCCGGAGTATCCGGCGGCAGCGTTTCCAGCAGCGCCTTCAGCGCCTCGGTTCCGCCGGTGGAAGCTCCGATGACAACGACTTTCTCGGTGGTTTCAATCATCGCCCGCGTGGCCGGGGACAGAATGGCATCCGCAGTCAGCTTGGGCTCGACCGTGTGGCTGGGGCCGAGCGGGTGCATTCGCGCCGCGGCCGCGGCTTTGACGGACTCGCATAAAGTGATCCGCGACTCTTCAAGGAATTGACGGGTCCCCAGCCGCGGCTTGGTAATGATGTCGACCGCGCCATACTCGAGCGCTCGGAGCGTGCTCTGCGCGCCTTCTTCCGCAAGGCTGGAACAGATCACCACGGGAACCGGGTGCTGGCTCATGATCTTCTTGAGGAACGTGAGCCCATCCATGCGCGGCATCTCGATGTCGAGGGTGATCACGTCCGGCACCTGCTCGCGAATGTGCTCGGCGGCGGCAAAAGGATCGGCAGCAGTTCCAATCACCTCGATCTCCGGGTCCGACGACAGGACTTCCTTCAACGTCTGCCGCACCACGGCAGAGTCATCTACGATCAACACCCGCACTTTGCCGGTATTCACGATCTCCGCCTCCCCTTGCTCGCAGAAGCCCCCAAAGATGGCCGCGCAGACTTCCCTCGCCGATTCGCCTCGCTACGATCCAACCTGCGCAGAATCACCTCGCCGGTGTCGGTGTGGAATTGGATTTGTACGCCCGAACGGCCGCCCAGGCTGGACGCGGCGACACTGAATCCCTCTTCTTCGAGGGTGCGCAGAGCCATCTCCAAATTCAATCTGCCCACGGTGGGCCGGGAATGGTTATCGACTACCACAAGAACATCGGCCCCACCGAAGAGCTTCACCTGTATTTCCGCCCGCGCCGCCCCCAGGGACCCAAGCTGTTGCGCCAGGTCGCGGATGGCGAAATCTACATAGCGCGTGCTTGCGCGGTTGCCGAGAAGATTGGCGGGACAGCGGGGCAGCATGGGATGGCAGATCGCGGCGACGCCCAGCCGCGGCACCAGGAACGTCACGCCCACGCAGGAGCCCAGCACCGTGTGGAAAATCGTGGACTGCTTCACCAGACGCGACTCGCCCGGTTGCAGGTACACGTCCTGAATAAGGCCCTCAGATGCCGGCATCGATCCTCCGGTACAGCGTGGGCGCCAATGGAGTGAGCGGCAGATCCAATTCGTGCAGAGTTTCGGCATGGCCTACAAATAGATAGCCGCCCGGCTCGAGGCAGTCGGTGAGCCGCGTGAGAATGCGCTGCTGCGTGGGCCGGTCAAAGTAAATGATCACGTTGCGGCAGAAGATGACGCCGGCTTTCCGGGGGATGCCGTAGTCCGGGTCCATGAAGTTCAATCGCCGGAATTCAACCAGCCGGCGCAGCTCCGGCACAATGCGCGCGCGTTCGGCGTTGGGGTCGCGGCTGCGCATCAGGTATTTGGCCTTCATCGCGGGCGGCACAGGCCGCACCACATCGCCGGAGTAAATTCCCAGTTCCGCCTTCTCGAGCACCGTCGCGCAGACGTCTGTGGCCAGGATGCGAAACGAAAAACCGCTGTGGGCGGCGGCGTACTCGCTCAGCACCATGGCCAGCGTGTAGGGCTCCTCGCCGGTGGAACAGCCCGCGCTCCACACCAGCAGCGGATTCGATGTCAGGTCCGGAAGCACTCTCGCGGTAAGCAGTTCAAAGTGGCCCGGCTCACGAAAAAAATCGGTCTTGTTGGTCGTCACAACGTCAATCAGGTTGCCGAGTTCGGCCTCGATACCCTGCCGTGTGAACAGGTAATCGCAATACTCGCCGTAGGTGTGGATGGCGAGTTCCTTGAGCCTGCGCTTGATGCGCACCTCGAGCATGGTCTTGCGCCCGGTGCCCAGGGCAATTCCGGCTTCGTCGTAGATGAGCTGGCGCAAACGGGAATAATCCCGGCCCGAAATGGATTCGTCACGATCGTGCATGGCAAGAGTTGGGGCGGTGTTGCCCGCCCCCCTTTCTGGTTACGCGGCCAGTTCTGCTTGCGGCCGGCTGGATTCCGGCCCGCGCGCCACGGCCAGCTCTTCGGCCGAAAAAACGCGATCGATGTCGAGAATCATGATGAACTGGGTGTCGCGCTTGCCCATGCCGCGGATGAAATCGGTGCGGATGTGGGTGCCGATGCGCGGCGCCGGCTCAATCTGCTCCGGCTCCAGGTCAATCACTTCTTCAACCGAATCGGCCAGCGCGCCAATGACAATCGACTCGCTGTCCAGCAGAACCTCAACCACAACAATGCAGGTGTTGCGCGTGGTTTCAGTCTTCGACATGCCGAAGCACAGCCGCAGATCGACAACCGGAACTACGCTTCCTCGTAGATTGATGACTCCAGCCATGAACTCCGGCGTGCGGGGGATGGCGGTGATGGGTGTGAGATCGAGCACTTCTCTTACCTTCGCCACGTCGGTGGCAAACACCTCGTGGCCAAGCTTGAAGGTGAGATACTGCCGCGTCTCCGTGATTTCGCTAACGCTCATTCTGAAACTCCTCTCTCATCCTGAAGACTGGAGCGGATCTCGTTGCCGAGGTCCGCCCTGGCAGTTAGTAACGCTCGAATTCAGCGTCTTGTTCGTCGTGCTTGTCGTTGAGCCGCAGGTTGACACCGCCCTTCGCCGCCGATCTGGCTGCCGGCGCCGCAGAGTGGCTCATGGGCTTCGCCGACTTGACCGCGGCTGCATGCGCTTGCCGCACCGGTTTCGCGCCCGCATTGTGACGGTCCTGGGAGGCCTCCTCGTCTCCGGTATGGAAGAAGGAGAGCGCGCTCACCAGTTGATCGGACTGGCCGGTCAGTTCCTCGGTGGTGGAGGCCATTTCCTCCGCTGCCGAGGCATTCTGCTGGATCACCTGCTCCAGTTGCTGCAGGGCCTTGTTGATCTGCTCGGCGCCGGTATCCTGCTCCTTGCTGGCAGCCGTGATCTCCTGCACCAGTTCGGCGGTGCGCTGGATATCGGGAACCAGCTTATCCAGCATCTCGCCTGACTTTTCGCTCACCTTGAGCGTGCTGGCGGAAAGCTGGTTGATTTCCCCAGCGGCCTTTTGACTGCGCTCCGCCAGCTTGCGAACTTCGGCTGCCACCACCGCAAACCCCTTGCCGTGTTCCCCGGCACGGGCCGCTTCAATGGCCGCATTCAGCGCCAGCAGGTTGGTCTGCCGCGCAATCTCCTCGATGATGGAGATCTTGTTGGCAATCTCCTTCATCGCCGCCACCGCCTCCAGCACGCTCTTGCCGCTTTCCTGCGCGTCCTTGGCGCTCTTGTTGGCGATCTTGTCGGTCTGGCTGGCGTTGTCGGCGTTCTGCTTGATGTTGGAAACCATCTCTTCCATCGAAGAGGAGGCTTCCTCGGCCGCCGCCGCCTGCGCGCTGGCGCCTTTCGACACCTGAACCGACGCCGTGGAAATGGACTGGCTGGCTGCCGCCACCTCGCCGGCAATGGTGCGAATGTCGCCCACCGTCCGCGTCAATCCGCCCACCATGGCCGAGAGCGCCTGCATCAGCTTGTCCTGCGCCGACCGCTCGCGGAGTTCCACGGTCAGGTTCCCGTTGGCAATCCCCTCCGCTGCCTTGGTTATATCGTTCATGGCCACGATGAGGGTATTGAGATTGTTCTTGATGAGATTGAAGTCGCCGTTGTAAGTGTCGGTGATCTGCGACGGGATGTCCCCCTTCGAGATCAGATCGACGTACCGCGCGGAGACGTTCAGAGGCGTGATGACAGCGTCCAGCACCGCATTGACGCCGCGCACGATCTCCGCATAAGCGCCACGGAACTGATCCTGATGCCCGCGCTCGGCCAGCTTGCCGGCATTGGCCGCCTCGGTCAAACGCGCCAGTTCCTTCTGCAGGCTCTGCAACACCTCGGCCACGTTGTTGATCGCCACCTTCATCTTCTCGTGGTCGCCCTTGTAGGTCTGCGCGATCAGCTCGTCGATCTTGCCGTTGGAAATCTGCGCCAGGATGCGGTTGCCTTCGCCGATGGGAATAAGGATCGCGTCCAGCATGGTGTTGACGCCGCGCACGATCTCCGCAAACGCGCCCTGGAACTGCTCCGGCTTGCCGCGGTCGGAAAGCTGGCCTTCCTTCGACGCTTCAATCAGCCGCGCCAGTTCCTTCTGCAGCCCCTGGGTCACGATGGCCACGTTGTTGATCGCCACCTTCATCTTCTCGTGGTCGCCCTTGTAGGTCTGCGCGATCAGCTCGTCGATCTTGCCCGTCGAAATCTGCGCCAGAATGCGGTTGCCTTCGCCGATGGGCAGAAGGATCGCGTCCAGCATGGTGTTGACGCCGCGCACGATCTCCGCAAACGCGCCCTGGAACTGCTCCGGCTTGCCGCGGTCGGAGAGCTGGCCCTCCTTCGATGCCTCCACCAACCGGGCCAACTCCTTCTGCAGCCCCTGGGTCACAATGGCCACGTTGTTGATCGCCACCTTCATCTTCTCGTGGTCGCCCTTGTAGGTCTGCGCGATCAGCTCGTCGATCTTGCCCGACGAAATCTGCGCCAGCACGCGATTGCCTTCGCCGATGGGCAACAGAATTGCATCCAGCATCTCGTTCACGCCCTGAATCAGGTCGCGCTCGATGCCGCTGAAAAGCTGGAGTTGGCCGCGCTCGCTCAGCCGGCCTTCCTTCGACGCGTCCAGCAGGCGCATGATCTCCTGCAAGACCGGCAGGAGTTCGGCATCCAGGTCGTTTCCCTTCGCTGGCACCGCTGCGGCCTCGCCGTTAGCGTTTCCGCGATAATCGCTGGCGTGGCCGTTCGGCCGCCGGCTTCCGTGTTCAACTGCAGTTCCCATGAAATCTCTCCTTGCACTGGGGATCTCCCCCGTTCGCTTCACGAACCGCAGCCCGGCTGAAACCCGGCGGCTGGTGCGCGCACGAATTGCGAAAACCCCTGGTTAGATTGCCAATCCCATTGCGCTGGCGCCAGCGCCACCGCCCTTGCTTTGCCGCGAGGCAGCGCTCCGCGTTCCATCCCTTGGCCGGCTGCCCCCGGCCGTCGGCACACGCCCACTCCCCTTTGCCCGATCCGCGCGCATGGCCTCCTGGATTAACCGGTCGGGATCGAGAATCAATGCCACCGTCCCGTTTCCCAGAATGGTCGCTCCGGATACCATCTGCACATGCCGGTAGAGCCGTCCCAGGCTCTTGATCACCGTCTGGCAATTGCCCAGCACCTTGTCCACCACAAAACCCACTCGGCCCTCGCCGGTATCCACCAGCATGATCTGTTCGATCTCGGGCCCCTCTGCGGCCAGGTGAAAGTACTCGCGCAAGCGCACGTAGGGAACAATCTCCCCGCGCACCGTAGCCAGGTGCTTGCCATGGGCGCGCTCGATATCGTCCCGCGTCAGCTCGATGCATTCGAGGGTCGAGGCCATGGGCAGCACAAAGTTTCCATCGCCCACCGTCACCAGCAGCCCGTCGATGATGGCCATGGTCAACGGCAGCCGCATGGTCACGCTGGTGCCCGATCCCGGCGTGCTGGCCACATCGATCGACCCGCGCAGGCTCTCCACCCGCTGCCGCACTACGTCCATGCCTACGCCGCGGCCGGAAACATCGGTCACCTGCCGTGCCGTTGAAAATCCCGGTTGAAAAATGAGTGCGAAGATCTCTTTGTCCGAAAGCGGCGCCTCCGGCGCCACCAGGCCTTTCTCGATCGCATGAGCACGCACCGCCGCCGAATCGATTCCTCTCCCGTCGTCCGACACTGTAACCAGCACGCTGGCCCCCGAGTACCGCGCCGCCAGCCCGATGCGCGCGGTCAAGGGCTTTCCCCGCCCGGCACGATCGGCCGCCGGCTCCACTCCGTGATCCATGCTGTTGCGGATCAGGTGCATCAGCGGATCGCTCAATTGCTCGATCACCGACTTGTCCAGCTCGGTTTCCGCGCCCTCGATGGTCAGCTCCACGTCTTTGCCCAGGTCGCGGGCCAGGTCGTGCACCAGCCGCCGGAACTTCTCAAAGGTGCCGCGAATGGGCATCATCCGGATGTTCATCGAGTTTTCGCGCAGGGACGACGTCAGCCCCTCGATCTCCTCGGCGATGGCCGTCACCTCTGCATCCTCGCGGCGTCCCGAGAGCTCGCTCAGATGCGCCTGCACCGTCACCAGCTCCCCTACCAGGTTCAGCAACTGGTCCAGCTTCGCGGCCGGCACCCGCAGACTGGTGGCAACCTCAGTCTTGTCGTAGTCGCGCCGGCCTGGCGTGGTGCGCTTTTCCATCAGTGCTCGCGCCGTACGCTCCGCCTCGCTCATCTCTGCCGTCGGCGCCGCCGCCGCCGCGGTGTCCCCGCCCGGCTCCACGCTCAATGCGCACGTGTCCTCCACGAAAATAAAGACATCGCGGATCGCATCCAGTCCTGCGGCCGTGGCCAAAGTCATTTCCCACGCCACGTAACAACGTTCCGGATCGAGATCGGCCAGCGCGGGCAGAGCCTCCATCAATGCGCGAACCGTCAGCTTGCCCAGCAGGCCGAGCTCGCGCACAAAAAGAATTGGATTGGCGCCGAAGCGCAACAGATCGGCCCCGGAGCAAAGTGGATTCGCCAGTCCGCGTTCGGCCCCTCCGCCACCGGTGCTGCTTCCCCGGCTGCGCTTTTCGCCGCCGGCTGCGCGCTCTCGTCCATGCCCGCCAGCCGCCGCACCCGTCCCAGAATGCTGGCGCAGACTGCCGCATCCGCAGCCTTGCCTCCGGCTTCCTCTTCAAGCAGGATGCCGATCTGGTCCAGTGCTCCCAGGGTCAAATCGATCAGCTCGGAGCTGACTTCAAGCCGGCCGTTCCTTACCCGGTCGAAGGCGGTTTCCAGGTCGTGGGTAAAGGCGGCCATGCGCTCGAACCCGAACATCGCGCCCGAGCCCTTGATGGTGTGCAGCCCGCGAAAGATACGCCCCACCAGCTCCAGATTGTTTCCGCCGTCGTTCAGCTCCAGCAGCGCCGCTTCCAGCTCCGTCAGGATCTCCCGCGCTTCTTCGCGGAAACTGCGCTTGAACAGTTCGGCGTTGGCGGCTTCCTGTTTCGAATTGGCCCGTGAGCTACTCAAGTTCTGGCCCGTCCCTTCCGGCCCTGGATCTTCTTCTCAACGTTTAGCTGGCAGCGGCGCAATCGCCGGCTGCTGCCGCCGAAGGACTGTTGGCAGGCAATTCCAAACCAGCGTCCGCGAGCAATCGGCCGAGCTCCGGCGGCTGAGTAACCATGAATCCGAGCCTCCGCTGCTCGGCCTCGCGCGCCGCTGCCCAAAGCAGCTGAACCGCGGTCACATCGAGCTCGGTCGTCCCCGTAAGAGTGATCGAAATCTCCACTCCCATCTCCAGCGCCTGAAGCAGCGATGCTTTCAGATCCGCCGCAGACGAAATGTCAATCGCGCCGTCCAGCTCCATCTGGCAACAACCGCTGTCATGGCTCAAGGCAATGCTCACAATCGCTCCTCGCATCCCGCGGTCACATTCTGATTGATCGACCTCGGATAAGCATTCCCCAAGCCGGAAATGGATGGGTGTGGATTGGAGAACTCCCATAGTGGGCGTGGGGCGTTTCAGGAGAGACTGCGAGAGTTTTTCTGCGATATCCACAGAATGCCCAGCAGGCTGTGCAAAGACTCAGTCGACACATGCTTTGTAACAAGCGCACGGCTTCAGCCGGGCCGCAAAGGTTTCAAAAAAAGTCTCCGGCCTTTAGCCCCTGCTCCGCCCGGCCGGCAATTCCAGCGGGATTTGGCGCCCTTTCGGCAGACTGCTAAAACAGTTCGATAGCCGGCCGGCTGTGATCCCCTTCTGCTTCTCCGCCAGACAGCGCCAGGTGCGTCTTGGTCTGGCTGGCCATGCGGTAGCTGCCCAGGTGCGATTCCAGCATGCCCTTGAACGTCCGCTCCAGCGCGCGCTCCGGGTCGGGACATTCCGGCAATGCATTCAACTCCATCAGGTGCTCGCCCATCTCCCCCAGCGCTTCCTTCACGTGCCCCAGCCGCTGCCGCATCACATCCTGAAATTGGATATGGCCCAGCGCCGCCGACAGCCGCTCCACCGTCTCGCCGTAACTCGACTCCACCTCGGAGATCACCGCCAGCAGCAGTATCGCAGTTTTCCGCAAAGCTCTCCTGCATCCCGTCCAGGTCGGCGGTCAGATGGCTCATGGCGGCGCCGGTCTCCCGCTGGCTCAGAGATTCCTGCGCATTTGCCAGTTCGGTTTCCACGCTCTTGCATGTGGAGTTGATCTTCTCCCCAATCTGCGTGGCTGCCTTGGTCGACAGCACCGCCAGCTTCCTTACTTCCATCGCCACCACTGAGAAACCGCGTCCCGCGCTGCCCGCACGCGCCGCCTCAATCTCGGCGTTCAACGCCAGCAGGCTGGTCTGCTGCGCGATAGAGGTAATCACCTTGATCAGCGGCGTCAGCGCGCACACGTCGCTCGACATGTGACGGACCCGCTCGAAATTCGCTCGCGTTTCCTCCAACTGCGTCTCCAGTTGCATGCGGATCGCGGCAATCAGTTCCTTGTTCCCGTTCACCCGCGCCCGCGTATCCGCGGTCAGGGTTCTGCCGCTCTCCACGGAATGGGCAAGGTGTTCCCGAAGCCGGTTGGCCCGCTCAATCAGGCTTTCCATCTGCTCGATGACCGCCACCACCTCCCGCTCCGACTCCTCCAGGGAGTCGCCGATCTGCCCCTGCAACACTTCGATATACGGCCCGGACTCCTCCACGTCGGCCTTCATCACTCCGTGCACCGACAGCATTCGGGAAATCTGATCGAATTCGCGTTCCCCAAACGCCCACATGAGGGAGATTGTCTTTTGCGCTCCCTTCCAGTTGAACCATTCCACCAATAGAAGCGGTACCACCTCGATCAATACGATCAGTCCCGCCGCCTGCATCTGTACGGGGATGAAAGCGTCAGCAAACAGGCGCCGTAATCCGAGCCAAAGCAATGCATCGCTAAAACATCCAAGAGCGACTTGCGCAAGCAACCGCTTGCGGACCCGGTTCAGACGCGAAGCCACATTCCGCTTCGCATCTGACACATCCGGCTCGATCGCCTGCATCAGTCCTGTATTGGACGCTTCCCGTGCTGTCAATCCTGCGGATGCCATTCCCTCACGCTCCCGGCAGCACTTTTCGCATCACCGCCACCAGGTCGTTCCCTGAGACGGGTTTCACCAGCCAGCCTGTCGCCCCCGCCTGCTTGCCGGCGTCGCGTTTTGCGGCTTCGCTCTCCGTGGTCAACGTCAGAATCGGTATAAACTTCAGCCCCGGCATCGTGCGCACATTGCGAATCAGGTCTAATCCGCCCATCACCGGCATGTTCACATCGGTTAGGATCAGGCCCGGCTTGAGTCCCGATTTCAGTTTCTGAAGCGCTTCCTGCCCGTTGCCGGCAGTTTCCACCTGGAAACCATTGAGCGACAACGTGGTCTTCAAGCTGAGCACCATCGTTACTGAATCATCAACGACGAGTACTGTAACCGCCATGGATAGGCTCCGTAGTTCTGCAAGGTCCCGCAGCGCACTCCGTCAAAACGGATTCACACGCCGATGCCACTGGTTGGCTCTTGGGTATCACAACTTTCATCGGCAACAGACCTTGATTAATGAGAGAGACTCCTCCGCAGACACGCCGGAACACTCCCTTTTCCGGCAGTCAAACTCGCCGCGCATTCCACCGGTTGTCAATTGCGCATCGAGTTGCACAAAATTGGGTGCTCCAGGTCCCGATTCGGGGTCTCGGGATTGAAAATCGACAGGTACCAAACCGCACCGCCGGAATCTCGCGCCCCCAAGGCCGCCCCCAGGCAAAGAATCCGCATCGCTTTGGTACACTCCCAATCCGGAGGCTACAGATCTTTTGACCAACCCCCACCCTTCTCCGCTTACCCAACTCTCTGAAGAAGAATCTCTGTTCGCGTCCAGCGTCCGCCGCTTCGCCGAAGAGACAATCGCGCCGCTGGTGCGCTCCATGGACGACCAGCAGCAATTCGCTCCTGGCCTCGTCAAAAGCTCTTTGAGCTGGGCCTCATGGGCATCGAGATTCCTGAGGCCATGGGCGGCGCCGCGGGCAGCTTCTTTGACGCTGTCCTAGCCATTGAAGCCATCTCCACCGTCGATCCGGCAGTTGCCGTCCTCATCGACGTGCACAACACGTTGGTCAATAACGCGCTGCGCCGTTGGGCCACCGACGCCCAGAAACACCAGTGGCTGCCGCGCCTGGCCGCGGACACAGTGGGCGCCTACGCGCTCTCTGAGTCCGGCTCCGGCTCCGATGCCTTCGCGCTCCAGACCCGTGCCGAACTCACCAGCTCCGGCTACCGCCTCAATGGCCGCAAGCTCTGGATCTCCAATGCGCGCGAAGCCGGTCTCTTCATCGTCTTTGCCACCCTCGATCCCGCAAAGGGCTACCGCGGCATCGCCGCCTTCCTCATCGAAAAAGGCGCACCCGGGTTCAGCGTCGGCCGCAAGGAAGACAAGCTCGGAATCCGCGCCTCCTCCACCTGCGAGCTACTCCTCGACAACTGCGAGCTGCCCCGCGAGGCTGTTCTCGGCGAGCCCGGCAAGGGCTACAAGATCGCCATCGAAACCCTGAACGAAGGCCGTATCGGCATTGGCGCGCAGATGCTCGGCCTCGCCCAGGGCGCATGGCGTCACGCAACCGAATATGCAAAGGCCCGCCGTCAGTTCGGCAAACCCATCGCCGAATTCCAGGCCGTGCAGTTCGCCCTCGCCCAGATGGCCACCGATATCGAGGCCGCGCGCCTCATGGTCTACAACGCCGCCCGCATCAAGGACGCCGGCCAGTCCTACGTCAAGGAAGCCGCCATGACCAAGCTCTTCGCCTCCGAGGTGGCCGAGCGCGTAGCCAGCCTCTCGGTCGAGATCTTCGGCGGCAACGGCTTTGTGCGCGATTATCCGGTGGAGAAGTTCTACCGCGACGCCAAGGTGGGCAAAATCTACGAAGGCACCTCGAACATGCAGTTGATGACCATCGCCAAGCAGGTGCTAAGTTAGCGCTTGGCCGCGCCCACCAGCTCCCGTGCGGCCGCGCGCCCCAGCCGGATACAGTCGGGAATGCCGATGCCGTCATAAGCGTTGCCGGCCAGTTTGATTCCGGGCAGCTCGGCCAAATGCGCTTGAATGCGCGCGATCCGTTCTTTGTGCCCCACCGCATACTGCGCCATCGCGCGCCGCCACCGCGTCACCTGCGCAAACTCCGGCTCGATGTGCGGTCCCAGCACCCGCGCGCCCAGAATCTCATTCAGCTCCCGCCGCACCGTGGCGATAAGCACGTTGTCCGGCTCTTCCATCAGCGCCTCATTGCGCATGCCGCCGAGAAATGCTCGCAACACCGCTTTGCCCGGCGCGGTGCGGCCAAGAAACTTCCGATGCGCAAACGTGCAGGCCAGCATCGACCGCCCGGAACTGGCCGGCACCAGGAATCCAAACCCCTCCGGGAGACGGCCAAGCTTCGCCTCGTCGTAAACCAGATTCACCGTGATCGACGAGGAATACGGAATGGACTCGAGTTCCTGGCCCAGATGCGCGTCCGACCCCGGCCAGCAGCGCCCCCGCCGCCCATGCCGGAGACGCCACAATCACCGCGTCGTAAATCTCAACTTTTCCGCCCGCCGTTAGCCGCCATCCCTCGCCCGCGCGCTCGATGGAGCTGACCGGAGTGTCCAGCCGTATCGCCGAGGAATCAAGCCGGGAAACCAGCGCGTCCACCAGTTGCTGCAGTCCGCCGCGGAGCCCTGTGAAAATGCCCAGCGGCCCCGAACTCTTTCCGCCCATCGCTTTCAGACGGTCAGCCGGCGATTGCGTGCCGCCCCCGCTACCCTTTGCCGCCATCGCCGCCCTCATCTTCCTGTGCGCCGCCAGCATCCCGCGCGTCAGAGAGCCGTACTCGGCTTCCATCTCCACCAGGCGCGGCAGCACGGTGCGGGCGCTCAGCTGGGTGGCGTCGCCGCCGTAAATTCCACTCAACAGCGGGTCGGCCAGGCGCTCCACCGCTTCCCGGCCAAAATGCCGCTCGACCAGCGCCGCCACCGATTCGTCCTCCCCGCTCGGCCGCGGCGGATGCAGCAGCTCCATCGCCATGCGCAGCTTGGTGCGAAGGCTGAAAAGCGGCGTCAACGCCGTAGGAATCAGCTTGGTTGGGATAAGGAACATGAGCCCGTCGGGCAGGGCAATAAGGCGATTACCCACCGCAATCCACGTTTTGCGGTCAGCGTCGTTGGAGGCGATAAGATCCGGGTCCAGGCCAAGCTCGCGGGCCAGCTCCCCCGCGGCCGGTTTCTCCGTAAGAAACGAGTCTGGGCCCCGCTCCAGAACCGTGCCATCCACAACTTCGCTCGCCAGCGAGCCGCCGGGACGGGAGCGCGATTCGAACAGCGTATAGCTCAGAGCAAGGTTGGCGGCGCGAGCTTTTTCGAGTTCGTATGCGGCCGCCAGGCCGGCAATGCCGCCGCCAACGATAGCGATTCGCATAAGTCTCCCTGGATAGCTTACTCCAATCGTGTCAATAAGTTCTCCTGAAGTAACGCAACCCATGCGGCCGTCGCCTCCTGGTCTTCGACTCTACGCGCGCGGACCGCTGCCTACGGTGATTTAAATCACTCGCGACAAGACCAAAAAACAGCCACTCGCAGTGAAAGGATGCTCTTACCCTCTGAATAGTCAACATCCTTCGCGCGGATTGCAGGGGAAATGCCTGTTGAAACCGCGAATCCCCGTGACCTCAATCACGGTTCCCTCCTCGCCCTCTCTCATAACCTTGTCGTGAGGAGTTTCGTTACATGGCTTACGTTATTACCGATGCGTGCGTGAAGGACTTTGTCTGCGTGGAGCAGTGCGCCACCGCCGCCATTGCGCCCACCGCAGACGACCCCAAAGCGGGAACCGTTCCCCACGTCTATATCAACCCCGTCGAGTGCATCGACTGCGGCAACTGCGCCGCGGTGTGCGAGCAGAATGCCATCTTTGCGGAAAGCGATCTGCCGGCAGAAAAGGCAGAGCTCGCTGAGAAAAATCGGGCATACTTCGCCTGACTGACCAGGCAAACGGCAAGCACGCATTCAAGCTGCACTCGCCCAACTCCGCCGCAAAAAGAAGAGCGCGCCACCATCATGGTGACGCGCTAGCCTCTGCTTTCTCGTTCCCTGTTCCCTGTTCCCTCGTTCCCTGTCTTTCAGAACACCGGTTGTGCCTCGTATTCTTCCTGTTCCTCCAGGCCATAGCGCCGCAGCAGATTGGGCAGACTCTGCGAGAAAGCCGACCGCGGCATCACCGTGTCGCAACCGGCCTCGGTCGCCTTGGCCTTCAGGTCGCCCTGCAGGTGCGATAGAAATCCGATCACGGAAACCGACTTCTTGAACTTCGTCTTGAACTTGGGAATCAACGACAGCGGCTTGGCGTTGGCGTTGTTCAAATCGAACACGATCAGCCGCGCGCGTTCCTCTTCTGGCGCTTCCAGAATCCGCCCCGGCGCCTCTTTGTCCGCGCTCTTCACAAACTCAACCTTCACTCCCAGCTTCCGCGCCGTCTCGTTGATCTTGGCCAGGAAGAACAGGTCTTCGATAAAACAGAAGATGCGCGCCGGCGCGTCCTCCCGGATGGGCGCAGCCGGGGTCGCGGGAACGTACGAGTCCTGATAGTAGTTGCCGTGCCCGTTGCCCGAAGTCGGAATGGTTGAGCCCGGCACATCCGCCACGTTGCCGTTGGCCACGCGGTAACTGTGGTCCATCGGGCCCACAAACTCTCTTGGGCCCCGCTGCTTGTTCCTGCGCTTGCTCTGGTGCGGCGGATGGATGCTGTTGCCCGGCTGCGCCTGCGGCTGCGGCGGACCACCCTTCGGGAAGAACTTCTTCTTTTTCTTCCGTCCGTGCCCCCCTTGCTGCTGGCCCTGGCCCTGCTGTGGCCGGGGCGCTGCCGTGGCCTGCGGCTGGCTCTGCGCCGGTTGCGTCTGTGCCTGCTGTGGCTGCGCCGCGCCGGGGTGGCTCGACTTATTCTTGCGCCGGCGCCGCCGGCGACGATGCCCTTGCGACTGGCCCTGGCCCACGACCGGGCTCGCCCCTGCTTCTGGCTGGGGCTGCGTCGAATCTGTTGTCATGCGTGCACTTCCTGGCACTTTGCTGTTGGATGCATTGCTATTTCACTTGCCGCGCCCTTGCTGTGCGCGGCTCTACCACGCCCGGGTCGGACCCATCTCAGGTCGGGAACCGCCGCTGGACCGAAGGGGAATTGGCCGGCTGATCGCTCTGCGAAATGCTGTCCGCAATGTACCACGACCCTCTTTCCGAGCAGCATCTCGCCAATGCCTGACCTGTGCGGAACCTTCCCTGTCAATGTCCCTGGCGCTTCCCGCGGCACCATCCCTGTTCCCACTGTCGTCGAGCGCGTTCCGGTTCCAATATTCCCTGCCCCCGCGCTAGTCCCGAGCACATTCCTTCTCACGCCCTGAAACAGGTCCTGGTGTCTCCAAACCAAAATCCGGCCGGCAACCCGCATGGGATTCCTGCGCCGTCCTTGTTCCTCTCGTGAGGCCTTTCCAATTGGGGAGACTTCGCCACTCTCGAGCCGTCTTCTTTTAGCCCCCGGGCGAACTATCCTTGCTTGAGCAGCGCGCGCGCTCATCCCCGTCCGGGGGGCGCGCCTCAGCCGCTTCTCGGCAATTCTGATACTACAGCGAACCCGCTCCCGCTGGCAAGTATCCCAAAGTTACTCGAGCGCTACCGCGTCTGTCGCCGTCCCGGAACGGGTTTAGCAAGTCCCAGAAAAAGTCTCCGGAAACGGCAGAATCGTGTCAGGCCACGACCCAAACAACCATCAAGAACACGTAAGCTGTTGATTCTGAAATACCGTAAAATCCAGAGACGTCCAAGATTTCCGAAGAGCGAGCACAAATTAGCACAGATTTGGCAAGACAACCGGCATGACGAACCCGGACCGAAACTTCCCCATCGGCCACAATACGCTCGCTGCGATGGCAATCCATGTACTGACTTCGCAGCCACAGCCGGCGGTGATTGCGGAGGGAGCAGGGGCCTTCAGGCCCCTGAAGGCAGCAGCCGGATGAAAGGCCTTCACAGGTTGCGGAAAAACTCTTCCGAAAAGGCGAAGACGTGTCAGGGCACGACGTCAGTCGTGCCGCAGACCGCATCAACAAAGGACTTGGGCTTTAGCCCCTGCGGATTCTTGCATCGACTTCAACGCATCCCTGCCTTTTTCCGCAGCCTCTTCAGCCCCTGACGTGTTCTGCTTCCGCAGGAGCACCTTCGCAGATCTCTCGCAGCCTGTCAGCCCCAGAAAGTCAAAGCGCCACTCGCTTTGAGTGGCGCTCTCGACCTCAATCGGGGTCACTGGCCTCCCCGTGTAACTATGATTGCGGTATTCACTTAACCGCTTGTTGGCTCCCGGCCGGCTTCTCTCTTGGGAGATTCGCCTTTGGCTTCGCTCGCGCCGGACGCCTTTATCATGGGGCCGCCCATTGCTGACGGCCTGATCATCACTGGCGCCTTTCTTTATGCAATCGTTATGCCGTTCGGCCGTGTCTATCAATTCAATTACTTGCAGACCAGTGGTAAAGCGATATACCACAATTCTGGAGCAAATCGGCCAAAATAATACAAAAAAACGTATCGGCTCAGCTCTGGCAGCGCGGGCAATAGTGGGTGCTGCGCCCCGCCACCACCACCCTCCGGATCGGCGTTCCGCACTCGATGCACGGCTCTCCTGTCCGCTGGTAAACGCGATGTTCGAGCTGGAAGAATCCCCGCACGCCCTCCGCGTCCACGTAGTCTGAAACCGACGAGCCCCCCAGCCGGATCGCGCTCTCCAGCACCGTCTTTAACGCCTTTCGCAGCCGCTCCAGCTCCGCTCCGGTCAACCTCCCTGCCTGGCGCCGTGGCCGGATTCCCGCGTGGTAAAGGCTTTCGTCGGCATAAATATTGCCCACGCCGGAGAGCAGGCTCTGGTTCAGCAGCGCCGCTTTCACCGGCGTCCGCCGGCCCCGGAACAAGGCGGCAAATTCCGCTGCTCCGATCCCCAGCGGCTCCAGCCCCGGCGCCGCAAAGGCCTCCGTGCGCCTCAACTCCCTGAATTCCAGCCTCCCAAACCGCCGCGGATCGACGAACCGCAGCTCCCGCCCGCTCTTGAGGAGCAGCCGCGCGTGGGTATGGGGCGCCAGCTCCGCATCCGGCGTGGTCACCAGCAGCCGCCCGGTCATCCCCAGGTGCACAATCCACTGGGCATCCGGCGTCGCCGCAGCCAGCGCCCCGTCCGCGAATCCGGGCCCCAGCTCGCACACAATGTGCTTTCCCATCCGCTGCACGCGCAGAAAGCGCCGTCCCTCCAGACCCTTTGCCTGCGCTGCCGCCGGCGTCTTGAAGATCTCGCGATGGCGGCCGAACCACGCCTCCGCAATGCGGTCGCCGCGCACCCGCGCGTCCACCCCGCGCGCAATCGTCTCCACTTCAGGTAGTTCCGGCATCTTCTCTCCCGCCATTTTAAAAGGCGCGCCGTCCGCTCTGCCGCCGCGGCGTCTCCCTCGCAAATCTTGCCGTGCTCCGGCCCAGCCGCGCCCTTTATACTCGTTCCCACGGATTCCCCAATCCCCGGAGAAAAAAGATGATGCGAAAAGTTGTGACGATCTGGGCCGCGGTCTCTTTTCTGATAATCGTTGCTGCCTTGATTGCCTGCCTGGCCGTCTGGAGCCATGGCTTCGGCGTCCGCCCGCACCCGCCCGCGCTCGAGACCAGCCTGGCCATGAGCGCATTGGATAGCTCCATCCCTGCGCGCTACTCCAAGATGAAGAACCCCCTCGCCGCGGTCGATATGAAAGACGCGGCCGGCCATTACGAGGAGCACTGCTCCGGGTGCCACGGCGACAATGGCTCCGGACCCATCAAGTTTCACGGCACCATGGATCCCGCGCCCACCGACCTCCGCTCCGACGATACCCGGGACATGTCCGACGGCGAGCTCTACTGGATCGTCAAAAACGGCGTGCGCTGGTCCGGCATGCCCGCCTTCGGCGCGCCCGGCGACGATGACGCCCACGCCTGGAAGATCGTCGCTTTCGTCCGCCACCTGCCCAGCCTGACTCCGGATGAGCTGAACGCGATGAAAGCCGGTGATTCAGATCACGACCAAGGCGATCATGGCGACCACCAGCACTGACGCCGGGGCCACCTTTTCAAAAGGTGGCAAATTGTACCAGACGGGTGGGACACTTCAGGCCATTTTGTACCAGACGGGTGGGACACTTTGCCCATTTTTGTACCGCGTGTTTGGTGATTAAGCTCACATCCGACGGCTGCAATCCACCCGTCAAAACACGCGCTCGCAGTTCACCACGGACGCCATCAGCCGGCCATCCGCTCCCACGGCCACCAGGCTCGCCGGCTGCCCCACAGCGAATGCCCCATCGCCTATCCCCAGCATTGCCAATGGGTTCGCGGTCAGCAACCGCAGCCCCTGTTCCACCCTCGCGCCCGTGAACTGAAGAAAATTCAGCAGCGCCCGGTCCAGCGTCAGCACGCTTCCCGCCAGCACTCCCCCCGCAGTAGCGCGCCCCCCGGCCACCTGCACCGGAAACCCACCCAAAAAATACCCGCCATCCGCCATTCCCGTCGCGCTCATCGCGTCGGTGACCAGGATGGCGCGTTCGGGCACTTGGCCCGCCACCACAGTTGCACCATCTCCGGCGCGGTGTGGATGCCATCGCAGATCAGCTCCGCATAAAGCTTGTCATCTGTGAGAGTTACGCCCAGGATGCCGGGCTCGCGATGATCCAGCGGGCGCATGGCGTTGAAGGTATGCGTGGCGCTGATGGCGCCGGCGGCAATGGCCGCGCGCGTTTCCGCAGCGGTCGCATTGGAGTGCCCCAGCGAAACCCGCACCCCGCGCCGGCAAGCATGCGCTGTCAGCTCCGCGGCGCCGGGAAGCTCTGGCGCCAGCGTGATAAGCCTCACCTGACCTTCGGCAGCCTCACACAGGCGATCGAAAGTGGCAATATCCGGCTCCAGAAGATATTCGTCGGGCTGCACGCCGCGCTTGGCATGGGAGAGAAATGGCCCTTCGAGATGGATCCCGATGGGCCGCGCCTGGCCCGCCACCGGTCCCTCGGCGATCACCTTCGCCAGCGCGTTTACTGCCTTCAGGGTCCGGTCCATCGGCGCGGTTACGGTTGTGGCCAGGTACGCGCCGGTTCCGCGTGACGCCAGAAAGTGTCCCATGGCTGCGGGAAACTCCGGCGCGGCGTCCATCACGTCGTGGCCGGCCGCGCCATGAATGTGCACGTCGAGAAACGCGGGCGCGAGGGTCGCGCCGGGAAAGTCCCAGATCTGGGCGTTGCGGGGCAATTCGGCTTCTTCGCGCGAGAAAACAGATGCGATCCGGCCATCCTCCACGACCACGGCTGGATGCGGGAGTCTTTTGCTTCCATCAAAGAGCGTATCGGCCGTGATGACCATTTCTTTCATCGAACTCTGTCCGCATTTCAGAAGGAGCGATGTCGACTCGCCGCCCCATCCGCACATGATCGTAGTTCACTGGGCTCGCGCCTGGCTCGTCTTTGTGCTCACCAGCGCTTCGCCGCCAGCGCGGCAGCGGACGGGCGCGCAGGAGAGATTATACGAAGGAATGATCTATCAAAGCAAAACTGATCATATTCATGAGCTTTTAGCGGTCATAATGATAAGCTTTATGTGATCCTTACGGAGCTTCCTCGCCGGCTCGGATAATGGCCTCTCACGCGCCGCACCGCCAAAGAACAAGGGCAAACAGAATGCAAGCTAACTAGTTCATTTCGAAGTTCGAAATGAAAACGAAATCTGCGGAAACCGCTTCCGTTCTGCTCCTGGACAATCGTCACAGCCCAACGACTAGAGCATAGCTGCATTCTTGGATAAGGGAAGGCATATTGGATTTAATAAATGATCGTATTAAATCTAAACAATCATGATGTTGCACATTTGATCCTTTATTGCTATGTTCAACCGTGGGGGAGATGTTCTCTGGAGCCGGCTGCCGCAGGACTCTCCGCGCAAATTGGACTTACTTGACTGTGGATGACCAGGAGTTGGAATGGCTGCATCCCATCCTGCGGAGGCGGTAGCGGCATGGGAGGGTATTCATAAGGACCGAAGGCAAGGGGTTTACTCTGGAACCCGAAAAGGAAGGCAATGCTCTTTGAGTTGTGTGCCGAGAACCTCGAATCTGCGCTGGCTGCCGAAGAAGGCGGCGCGGATCGCATCGAGTTGTGCGCGGATCTTGCCCTGGCCGGTATCACGCCCCCCGCGGAGATGATGACGGAGGCGCTGCGTATTCTCGAAATCCCTATTCACGTGCTCATTCGGCCCCGGGCCGGCGATTTCGTCTTCTCCAGCAATGAATTTGACTGCATGCGCCGTCAGATTGAAGCCGCCAAGCGCGCCGGCGCTTCCGGCATCGCCACGGGCATTCTGCTGTCCAGCGGCCGCGTGGATATCGACCGCACGCGCGCGCTGATCGATTTGGCCCGCCCCATGGATGTAACATTTCATCGCGCCTTCGACGAGACCGCCGATCTGACGCAGGCGCTGGAGGATGTGATTGAAACCGGGGCGGATAGCCTGCTGACTTCGGGCGGCGCGGCGGACGTTCTCCTGGGCGCCGCGACCATTCGGGAGCTCGCCGAGCAAGCCGCGGGACGTATCCCGCTGATCGCCGGCGGGGGGCTTCGCCTGGAGAATCTTGCCCAGGTGGTTCGCCTGTCCGGCGTCTTCTGCCTGCACGGTTCGCTATCCCGCCGCAACGGCAAAATCGCTGCACCCGCGCAGACCGCCGATGTGAGAGAAGCCGTCCGCCTGCTGCGGGAACAGGCCGCCGAGCTGGCGCCGCCGGCCACGGCACGCTAGCGCAAAACCCGAGCGAATGCTGAAGATTTCCGCTTCAGACGCAGATGACCTTGATCCCCTGGCGCTCGAACTGCGCCACCATCTCCGCCGGCGCGCCATGGTCCGTAATCAGCGTCTGTACTTCGTTGGCCGGGCAGATGAACGCCGGGCTCACCTTGCCCAGTTTGCTGGAGTCGGCCGCCACCACCACGGCTTTTGACTGCTTGATCATTTTGCGGTAGACCAGCGCCTCATCGGCCTCCAACTGCGTCGCGCCCCGTTCCGGATCGAACCCGGTGACGCTCAGAAACACCTTATCCATGTACATATTGTCAAGAAAATTGAGGGCTCCGTTCCCGCAAAGCGCAAACGACCAGGCCCACAGGACCACACCGCCGGTCAGGTAGGTGCGGATGGCGGTCTGGTTGGAAAGCTCCATTCCGATGTTGATGGCGTTGGTCACGACCTGGATCTGGTCGCGGTGGCGCAGGCTGCGCCCGATGTGGGTGGTGGTGGTGCCGGCCGACAATCCAACGGTCTCTCCCGGCTGCACCAGCTCTGCCGCGGCCAGGCCGATGCGCCGTTTTTCCGCCGCGTGCCGCTGCTCGCGCGCCAGGAACGAGCTGTCGTAGCGGAATGGCTCGTAGAGGAGCGGTTCCACCAGTTCTGCCCCGCCGTGGGTGCGCCGGATGAGTCCCCGCGCCTCCAGCCGCGCCAGGTCCCGGCGAATGCTGGGAGCTGACGAGCCGGCTACCGATAACAATTCCTCGATCGTCGCGGATCCGGCACCAAGCAGAAACTTAACGATTTGCTCGGAACGCCGCGTGATTGACTCGGACATGACGCGATTCTACCCCGCTTAATCGCTTCGCCAGCAATAAGATGCCTGTGAATATGACGATAGTATCACCATTTTAAATCTATGTACTCAAATGTTTGATCAATATGACATGATATAAACACAACCAGGGATGACTTGGTGCAACTCGGCCAACCCAGGAGGATCGCGTGCAAGAACCCGCCATGTTGAAGGAAATCTTCGCTCAACCAGACGCGCTCCGCCGCACCCTGGCGCTCTACACCGCCTCCGGAGCGCTGAATGCGGAGATGGCCGATCGCCTGGGCCGCTGGTCGATTCCCGAAGGCGAGGTGCTGATTGCAGCCTCGGGCTCGAGCCGCCACAGCGGGCTGGCCGGCGAGATCCTTCTCGAAGATCTGTGTGGGTTGGCCGTCGACGTGGAGTACGCCAGCGAATACAGCATTCGCGGCGGCCGCGAACTCCGCCACCCCAGCTGCCTGGTCCTCTCGCAATCCGGAGAAACCTCAGACACGCTGGCGGCGATGCGCGCCGCCAAGGCCCGCGGCCAGAAGACGCTGGCCATCACCAACGACCCTAACTCCACCATGGCGCGCGAGGCCGATGTGTCCATGCCCCAGGCCGCGGGCCGGGAGCTTGCCATTCCCGCCACCATGAGCTTCACCTGCCAGCTCGCGGTGCTCTATGTGCTGGCGCTGTTTGAAGGCGAGCGCCGGGGCCTGATAGCGCCCGGGGAACTGCCGGTTCATATCGCCGGGCTGTGGGCGCAGTGTGACCGGATCGAAGAGCAGCTTGACAAATGGCGCGAGCAAACCGCGGAACTGGCGGAAAGATACAGTTCCGCTGCGTCCTTTCTCTATCTCGGCCGCGGTATTCATTACGCCATTGCGCGCGAGGGTGCGCTCAAGCTCAAGGAGGCTTCCTACATTCCGGCGGAGGCGTATCCCGCCGGCGAGCTCAAGCACGGACCCAACGCGCTGGTCAGCGAGCAGGTTCCGCTGGTCGTCCTTGCCACCGTCGATCGCCAGCACGCCGCCTCAGTGGAGCGCTACGAGAAGACGCTGCAGCTCCTTGAAGATATGAAGAAGCAGGGCGCGCGCGTGATTGCGTTGGCCAACCGCGGCGACCGCAACGTGGCTGCACTGGCTGCCGATTGTGTCGAGGTCGACCCCGCCTCGGAGTATCTGCTGCCCATCGGCGAAGTTGTCCCGCTGCAGCTCTTCGCTTTTTTCATGGCCCTGGAGCGCGGCGTGGACGTGGACCGGCCGCGCAATTTGACCAAGGCCGTCATCGAGAAGTAGCTCAACCAAGAAAGGGCCGCCATGATCCGGCGGCCCTTCACTCACTATGGGTTGGTTTCCTGCCCCATTCGACTGTTATGCGCTGGGCTGGTTAGTCGGTGCAGCAGCCGGCGCCGCGGCAGGCTTCGGCATTTCAAAAATCGCCGGATCGATGGTCTTGTTCAGCTCCGCCTTTTTGATGCTGATGCTGAGCTGGAACTGGCCGCCGAAATCCAAGTCCATTGCGTACGGCATCAGAAAGCCCGTATCGGTCTTGCGGTAATCGGAGTAGCTGGTGGTGATGTCCACGTCCTGGCCCTGCATCTGGCCCTTGCGCACAGTGGACTTGATGAGAAAAGTCTTGGCGTCAAACACGTAGGTCGTGTCCACACTGTCCTTGGTCGTCAGCTTGATCTTGTAGGTGCCGGCGTCGCCTGGAACCAGTTCGACCTTGTTGCCCTTGGCCGCGTAGTTGTACAGCGGGCCGCCGACGTAGATCTGATCCTTGCCGGTCTTGTACTCGTCGTCCGACAACGCCGTGGGATCGGCCGACCCGGCCATCGGATTCACCTGCCATCCGCCCTTGGCGCTGAAACACTGGATGATGTCTGCGCCGTTGAACTCCATCTGCGACTTGTAGCCCACCCCGTCGACAACCACCACGGTGCCCGTAACATCGTTCCCCATCACCTGCGCCGAGGTATCCATCGAAATCGACTTCACCTGGGCAATGGCGTCTTTTCCGCCTATAGCGTCCACATAATTGCTCACAACCTGGTCTGCCGTGAGGGTTGCCGCTGGCGCAGCCGGTGCAGTCGCAGCCGGTGCGGCCGCCGCTGGAGCCGTTGCTGCCGGCGCCTGAGCGGGCGTCTGCGCGTTCATTACTACTGCACTGGCTAATACAGAAAACACCATCATCCCCTCGATGAATTTCTTCATTTCGCTATCCTCACCTTTCGCGTCTTTCCCTATTCCGGGGCGGCGGCTCGACGAACTGGGATCGCAGCCCTGGCCGTTTACCCTTGCCGCAACAGTGTAGACCAATTCCGATTTCGGCTGCAGCCGGCTTCCTTTGGGCGTTCCTTAAGTGCGCCGGGGACACAACTATCCCTGCTTGTTATACGGACTGGAACCCGCTTAAGTTCCAGCAAGCCCGTTATCCTGTGAACGCATGAAATTCCCGCGCTTCCTTTTCCCCGCTCTCGCCGCCGTTGTTTCCTGCTCGCCTATCCGCGCCGCGGCCCAGTCCGCGCAGAAGAACGTGCTGGCCTGGCGCGGCGAGCAGCCCGTCCGCGCGCGCCACGGCATGGTGGTGAGCGTGCACCACCTTGCCGCCGATGCTGGCCTGGAGGTCCTGAAACAAGGCGGCAACGCCGTGGATGCGGCCGTGGCCACCGGCTTTGCCCTTGCCGTCGTTCACCCGCTGGCCGGCAACCTGGGCGGCGGCGGATTCCTGCTCCTGCGCCTGCACGACGGCACGACTACCTTCATCGACTATCGCGAAAAGGCGCCCCTGGCCGCCACCGAAACCATGTACCAGGATGCGAAAGGCAATATCATTCCCGACGCCAGCATCGTGGGCTACCGCGCCATCGCGACGCCGGGCTCGGTGGCCGGCCTCGCCTACGCCGAGCGCAAATACGGCAAGCTCGGGCTGAGCCGCGTGATGGCGCCGGCCATCCGCCTTGCTGCGCAGGGATTCGTTCTCACCCCGGAAGAAGCCGCAGAATTGCACGACTCCGAGCTGACCCAGTTTCCCGATTCGCGCCGCATCTTCCAGCGCGATGGCAACTTCTACAAAGCCGGCGAGACGTTTCGCCAGCCAGAGCTTGCGAAAACCTTGCAACGAATCGCCGCCGATCCCGACGATTTTTACCACGGCAAAATGGCCGCCGAACTCGTCGACGATTTGAAGAAAGGCGGCGCGCTGATCACGCTGGAGGACCTGGCGCAGTACAGCGTGGTGGAGCGCAAGCCTGTGGTCGGCACATATCACGACTACACCATCATCAGCGCGCCTCCGCCGTCGTCCGGCGGTGTGGTGCTGGTGAGCGCGCTCAACATCCTTGAAGGCTACGACCTGAAGAGCCTGGGCGACCGCACGCCTGCCTCCATGCACTTCATTACCGAGGCCTATCGCCGCGCGTACATGGACCGGAGCGATTATCTGGGCGATCCCGACTACAACAACATTCCTGTGGCAGCGCTCACGTCAAAGAAATACGCGGCAGCGTGGCGCGCCGGCATCCTGCCGGACAAGGCCACGCCTAGCGCGGACCTGAAGCGCCCCGCTGGATTCCTTCCGCCAGCGCCGAAGACCGCGGGCCATCGCCACGCGGAGTCACGGGACACCACGCATTACTCCGTCGTCGACAGCGAAGGCAACGCCGTCTCCGTGACCACGACGCTCAACAACGCTTTCGGGTCCGGCGTGACTGCGGGTTCGCTCGGTTTCCTGCTCAATGACGAGATGGACGACTTCGCCTCGAAGATGGGCGTGCCCAACATGTTCGGCCTGATCCAGGGGCCGGCCAACGCCATCGCGCCGGGCAAGCGCCCGCTGAGTTCCATGACGCCGACCATCGTGCTGGAGAACGGCAAGCTGCGCTTCGTGCTGGGCTCGCCGGGCGGCGCGCGCATCATCACCACCGTGGCCGGGATTTTCTTATCGGCGGCTGAAGGCGGCCTGAACATTCAGGAAGCCGTGGACGCACCGCGCTTCCATCACCAGTACCAGCCGGACAAGCTGTATCTGGAGCCGGGCTTCTCGCCCGATACGGTCAGCGCGTTGCAGGCCGAGGGTTACACCATTGCGCAGAGCAGCCGTCACTGGTCCAACGGCGAGTGCATTGTGGTCGATCCCAAGAACGGGGAGCTGGAAGGCGGCCAGGATCATCGCAGCTTGTACGGAAAAGCCGCCGGCTACTGACCGGCGGCTCACCGCTGCTTCGAAATAAAGCTGTCATTCTGACCCTGAGTAGAGCGAAGGGGAAGAACCTGCGGCTGCTCTGAATCAGGCTTTTCGCTAAACGCGGTCCAGTTCGGCGAATATCTCCTGGGGAACTACCCGAATCGGCGTGCCGGGAATCACCAACTCGCCCGAGCGAACTAGATCCAGTCCCGCTTGAGTTCCGCGGTAGGCGACTCGCGCATACGGATCGATAACCCAGACTTGTTCGATGCCGAATTGCAGGTATTCCAGAGACTTCAGCTCCGTCTTGCGAAGCGGAATGTCGGGCGACTGGACCTCGATCACCAGCAGTGGCGGATGCGTAAGGATGCCTTCGCGCTTGCTGCCTTCGCGCAGAATCGCGATATCCGGTACGCGAAAATGCGTCTTCTGCGTCTGCACGCGTTGCTCGGGAAGAGCGTAGACACCCCAGTCTTTCCGATGATTGTTGAACAACGTGGTCAGAATCCCCTGCACAAAGGCATGCTCGAACTCGCCCAAGTCGCGCTCCTCGATGACGCCGTCAACGTACTCGCAATCGTGCTCGAAAACCATGGAGCGGTACTCTTCGACACTGACGGGCTTTTCGTAAATGGGCTGCGTCGCCATGCAGACAGTATCTCTCCGTTCGGGCTTGCGCGCTAGAGCTCCGTCGATTTCGACTCCACCAGCCCCTTGGCTTTGGCGATGAAATCCCCCAGCGGCATCGATCCCTGGTCGCCTTTGCCGCGCGTGCGCACGCTCACCGCGCTCGCCTCCTGCTCCTTGTCGCCGAAAACAAGGATGTAAGGAATCTTCTGGTTGGCCAAGTCGCGGATCTTGGCGTTCATCTTCTCGTTGCGCGCGTCCAGCTCCACGCGCAGGCCCGCGGACTGCAGCTCCGCCTGCACTTTCTTCGCGTACTCCGTGTGCCGCTCGCTGATGGGCACCAGCCCCATCTGCACCGGCGCCAGCCAGAACGGAAACGCGCCCGCGTACAGCTCGATGAGATACGAAGTCATCCGTTCCATGGTGCTGATGACGCCGCGATGAATCATCACCGGCCGGTGCTTGTTGCCGTCCGCGCCCGTGTACTCGAGGCCAAACTGGCTGGGCAGGTGAAAATCCACTTGAATCGTCGAGTAGGTTTCCTCGTGCCCCATCACGTCGGCAAGCTGGATGTCCACCTTGGGCCCGTAGAACGCCGCTTCGCCGCGCGCCTCTTTGTACTTCAGGCCGAGGCTGTCCATTGCATCGCGCAGCACCTGCTCACCGAGCTCCCACATGGCGTCGTTGTCAACGTACTTCTCCTTGTTCGCGGGGTCGCGCAACGACAGGCGATAGCTGTATTGCGTGATGCCGAGGTCGCGATACGCTCGCTCCACCAGCCTCATCACCTTGGAGAACTCTTCCTTGATCTGATCGGGCGTGCAGAAAATATGCGCGTCGTTCAGCGTCATGCAGCGCACCCGGCTCAGGCCGCTCAACACGCCTGAACGCTCCCAGCGGTACATCGTGCCCAGCTCTGCAAGGCGCACCGGCAACTCGCGATAGCTGCGCGGCTTCGACTCGTAGATCAAAATGTGGTGCGGGCAGTTCATCGGCCGCAGCACCATCTTCTCGGTCTCCAGATCCATGGGCGGAAACATGTCTTCGTGATAATGTGCCCAGTGTCCCGAGCGAATGTAGAGATCCACCTTGGCCAGGTCGGGCGTATAGACGTGCTCGTACCCGTCTTTGCGCTCGAGATCGAGAATGTACTCCTCCAGCAGCCGCCGAATCGTCGCTCCCTTGGGAAGCCACAACGGCAATCCCGCTCCCACATCCTCGTTCACCGTGAATAGTTCCAGCTCCTTGCCCAGCCGGCGATGGTCGCGGCGCTTGGCGTCTTCAAGCCGCTCCAGGTAGGCGTCCAGGTCTTTCTTGCTGAAGAACGCTGTCCCGTAGATGCGCTGCAGCTGCGGGTTCTTCTCGCTTCCCAGCCAGTACGCGCCGGAAATGCTCATCACCTTCGCGGCCTTCACGCGGCCCGTGGAAGGCACGTGCGGCCCGCGGCAAAAGTCCACGAACTTTCCGTTGCGATAAAAACTTACCTCAGAGCCGGGTTCCGTGAATCGCGTCACGAAGTGCGTCTTCATGAAGTCGCCGTCGCGCTCGAATTCAGCCAGCGCCTGCTCGCGCGGCTCATACTCGCGCACAAACTTCTCATCGCGCGCGATCACCTCGGCCATCTTGGCTTCAATGGCCGCCAGATCCTCCGGCGTAAATGGCTTCTCGCGATAGAAGTCGTAAAAAAAACCCGAATCCGTCGCCGGACCGTGACCCAGCTTGGTCTCAGGAAACAGCTCCAGCACCGCCGTGGCCAGCACGTGCGCGGCGGAGTGCCGCACCACCTTCAGCGCCTCGGGATCGTTCTCTTTCACTAGCTCCAGCTTCGCGTCTTCGGTCAGTGGCGTGCTCATATCCACCAGCCGCGGCGCGCCCGCCTGCTCCGTCGCGTACATCGCTGCTTCGGCTGACTCGTCCGCTTTGTGCGCCGCCGCACCGGTTCCGTTTCCGGCAAGCGGCGTCAGCCGCGCCACCACGCTCGCTGCAGCGAGCCGCGGCGAAATCTGGTTGGCAATATCGAGCGGCGTCGTGCCCGCAGGCACCTCGCGCACCGCCCCGTCCGGAAGTTGAATCTTGATTGCGTCGCTGCTCATGATCGTTCCCGCTGCACGGCCTTGCTCAAAAAGGGTCTGCACTTCAAGGATATAACGGAACAATTCCTGGCTTGCAGGCGTACACTCCTCTGCAGCCGAACCAATTCCGTTTTCATTTCCAATTCCGAGAGGTTTCCATGGTCCGGCGTACGCCTGTTTTTGCTTTGCTGCTTTCCCTGTGTCTCGCTCCTTGCATGCTTGGCGCCCAGCCCGCCATCCAGCCCACAATCGACATCACCAAGGTTCCCGCCGCGGCCCAGCCATCGGACCATTTCGACGCCGATGCCGCCACCGAGGCGTACATGGCCATGATGCCGCCGGCCGCCATCGCCCGCTCCAACGCCTACTTTGAAGGCGGCTACTGGCTTATCCTTTGGGATTTCCTCCTCAGCGCGGCCATCAGCCTCCTGCTGCTGCAAACTCGCTGGTCCGTGCGCATGCGCGACCTCGCCGAGCGCATTACGCGCTTCCGCTGGCTGCAGAACGCGCTCTACTGGGTCCAGTACCTCATCCTCACGTCGATCCTCAGTTTCCCGCTGGCGTGGTATGAAGGCCTCTACCGCGAGCAGAAGTACGGCCTTGCCACGCAAAACATCGGTCCCTGGATGGGCGACCAGCTCAAGGGCTTGCTCCTTTCCGCCATCATCGGCGCCATCGCCGTCATCATTCTCCTTGCCGTCGTGCGCGTGGCTCCGCGCACCTGGTGGATCTGGGGCTCGCTCGTCGGCATCGTTCTCACGGTTGTGCTGGCCGCCATTACGCCGGTCTTCCTCCTGCCCATATTCAACAAAATAACCCGCCTCGACGACCCGCGCGTGACCGTGCCCATCCTGCGCATGGCCCACGCCAACGGCATCCCGGCCAACGGCGTTTACGAGATCGACGCCAGCCGCCAGACCACCCGCATGAGCGCCAACGTCAGCGGATTCGCCGGCACCATGCGCATCACCCTCAATGACAACCTGCTGCGCCGCGGCTCCCAGGAGGAGATTGAGGCCGTCATGGGCCACGAGATGGGGCACTACGTGCTCCACCACATCCTGGGCGGTATCTTCTTCACCGCTGTCGTCATCGTGCTTTCCATGGCCTATCTGTTCTGGAGCGTCCGCTGGGCCATCGCGCGCTTCCCGCACTGGGGCATTCGCGACCCTGCCGATCCCGCGGTGATCCCGCTCGCGTTGCTGCTTGTGGGCATCCTGTTCTTCGTGCTCACGCCCGTCATGAACACGCAGACCCGCATGCAGGAGAAGGAAGCGGACATGTTCGGCCTGAACGCCTCGCGCCAGCCCGACGGCTTCGCCCAGGCCGCCATCCACCTCGGCGAGTACCGCAAGATGCGCCCCGGCAAGCTGGAGGAATGGATTTTCTTTGACCACCCCAGCGGCTACAACCGAATTCACTCCGCCATGGTGTGGAAGGGCCAAAATCTGGGCCTGTTCCGGACTACCTGCCCGCCGGCGGAGTCCCCAATCCCAGCCCCGCCTGTGGGAAAGTAGGCCCTGGCGCCGTGTTCCGGGCCGGCATCATCCCCGGAACGCGGCCGCCCGAACGAGAGTAACAAGGGAAGATTCCCAAGGTGTAATACCACCCCAAATTTCCTCCTTGCCAATCGTCCTTCCGCGCGAGTAAAACGATTCTCCAAGCACACAAGTGGGATTCACCCTGACCCTTCCGGTCCATGCATCTCCCTGAAATAGGCATGGCCTGTTGCGATAGACCGGAGCTAGGGTGTCCGCTGTGGCCCGTAAAAAAAACGAGGTCCATCGAAATGCAGGTGATGTGCAAAACCACCAACCAGGCCGCCAACGTTTGCTGCACTGTTTGCGGGCAGGGATTCGCTCTCTACTGGGAACGCCACAACAAAATGGAGCGCGCGCAGGCGCTCAGCGAAATCGCCAAAACCCTGCGCAGCCATCACCGCGACAAGTCTGGCCCGGAAGCGCATCCCCAGAGAGGCTTCCTGGTTCCGGAAGGGCGTGGTCCGGTATCGGTTTCCGGCGCCTCCGCCCTGGGCAGCGCACCCAGTTGGGCGCTTTAGCGCATCTTACGATGTGGGAGATTTGGCGAAACGGCGCTCCTGCTGGAACGGCGCCGAAGATCCCGCGGAATGGAATTCCCGTTCCGTTGCTCATTAACTCTTTTGGGGCACAAGCGGCAGGTCTGGCTAGCGGAATCGGCACTTCCGCCGAAGAATAAAGAGGGCCACCGCAAAAAGCTTTTCTCGTGCCGTCTCTGTGGTTCTCGACGTAGCTTCAAAAAAAGCACGTTGGGACTTTGAACTTCGCGTAGTTTTTCATGCCGGTCGGCGATTATGCCCTTTGAGGTCATCGCCACCGGCATTGTTCTGCGCTCCGCAGCTACCGCCGACACCCAAATACCGCCAGATTCCCGGGTACCGCCGGTCTCCAGATCGGCTGCAGCGGGAGTCTCCAGAGTCTCGCCGACTCACCATGCAACCCTGCCTCTACGGCCCGACTTTGTATGGAATCCCGAACCGCCCGATCTGGATAAACGCCTTCTCGCCCGGCGGCCAGATGCGGAAACTCACCACCTCGTGCGAATTCCCCGGCATCCGCTGGGCCTCCGCGTTGCCGATCAGCTCGCCCGTCGCGGCCACATGAAAATGCACCTTGAGCGACTCATTCACTTCATCCCGCACCCACCCGAAGATGTACTCGCCCGGCTTCAGCTCCACCCCGCCGATCCGGATCGGCGCCTGCACCACCAGGTAGTGCGAGTACTTCCCCTCCGCGGAGTACCCCGCCGTAATCAGCACCACTCCCGCGATGAACCGCCCGCGCGAGTCCACAATTCCCGATGCCGTGCGCATCTCCGTTTCAATGTGTTCCTTCACCACCGGCGCGCGCGCCGGCAACAGCGATGCCAGCTCGGCATCCGTAGCCTGCCGCCACCCCGCCTTCTGCGCTGTCAATGGCCCAGCAGCCAAGAGAAGAAAAAAAACGCTAATCCAAACTCTCTTCATGAACCAAACCCCTGAGTGAAAGAAGCAAACAAGTGAAGAAGTGAAAGCGTGAAGAAGTGAAAGAGTGAAAGAAGTGAACAAGTGAAAGAAGTGAACAAGTGAAAGAGTGAAACAGTGAAAAGGTCAAAAAGTGACTAATGCGATATTGGCGATGTTCTTCTTCACTGTTTCACCTCTTCACTCCTTCACTGACAACTGAAAACTTACAACCGTGAACCACGAACCATGAACTCACCCCTTCGGCCTCCGCAGCGACTCCAGCGGCACAATCCCGCGCTGAATCGCCGCGGTCGCCGCCTGCGTCCGGTCGGTCACTCCCAGCTTGCCCAGCAGGCTGTTGATGTGCGTCTTCACGGTGGCTTCCGATATCTCCAGCTCCGCCGCGATCTCCTTGTTGCTCTTGCCGGACACAATCTGCTCCAGCACGTCCAGCTCCCGCGTCGTCAGCTCCTCGGTGCCCATGCGCTCCGCCAGCCGTTGTGCAATCGCCGGTGGAATGTGCTGCTTGCCCATGTGCACCGCGCGAATCGTCGCGATCAGTTCCTCGCTGGTCATGCCCTTCAGCAGGTAGGCGCGCGCCCCCGCCTGCAGCGCGCGATAAATGTCCTCGTCGCCGTCGTAAGTGGTGAGCACGATAAAGCGCGCTCCCGGTGTCTCCATGCGGATGCGCTCAATCACCTCCACGCCGGAAAGCCGCGGCAGCCGCAGGTCGATCAATGTGATGGCCGGCTGGTGCTTGCGGATTTGCGCGATGGCCTCCACGCCGTCCGCGGCCTCGCCCACCACCTCAATGCCGCCGGCCACCTTGAGCAGCGCCACCAGCCCCTGCCGCACCACGTGGTGGTCTTCCACCACCAGTACACGAATCTTTTCCTCGCTCACACCTGCTCCTTTTCTTCTCTTGCCCCGCGCGGCGCCGGCGCCCTCAGCCGCACCGTCACGCCCGCTCCCGGCGCGGAAACCACCTCCAGCGTCCCTCCCATAGCCGCCGCCCGCTCCCTCATGCCCGTCAGCCCGTAGTGCCCGGCAGGCGGTTCCATCCGCTCTCCTGCTCCGTTGGTCTCAAAGCCGCGCCCGTCGTCGCGCACCTCCAGCGCAATCTCATCCTGGAGATACTCGAGCTGCACCTTCACCGTGCGCGCTCCGGCATGCTTCTTCACATTATGGAGGGCCTCCTGGGCCACGCGCATTATTTCGTTCTCCGTTCCCGGCGGCAGCGGCCGGTACGCGCCGTGCACATTGAAGCGCGCCTCCAGGCCATGCCCGCCGGCCTGCTCGGTGGCGCGCCGCAGCCGCACCGGCAGCGTGGTCTCGCCGGTATCCTGCGAGCGGAGCGCCCAGATGGATTGCCGCGCATCCTTCAGGCCCTCGCGCACAATGCCGCGCGTGGTGTCCAGGTGCTCGGCCGCGGCGTCCAGCTTCTTTTGCCGCAGCAGCTCGCTCATCACCTCAAGCTGCACGCTGATACCCACGTAGCCCTGGGCCAGCGTATCGTGAATCTCCCGCGCAATGCGGTTGCGTTCGCCCAGCACCGCGCCGAACTCCCGCTCCGCCCGCATCAGCCGCAGCCGCAGCGCCAGCAGCACCAGACCGAGAACTGCCAGCGCCAGCAGCACATAAAACCAGATGGTCTGGTAGAAATGCGGCTCGAGATCGAACTTGAGCGTTGCGCCGCCCAAGTTCCACACCCCGTCGTTGTTCGCCGCCTGCACCCGAAACGTGTAACGGCCCGGCGGTATGTTGGTGTAGTACGCCGTGCGCCGCGCCCCCGCATCGGTCCAGTTGTGGTCAAACCCTTCCAGCTCGTACCGGTAGCGCACCTTCTGCGGCGCCACAAAGCTCATGGCTGCGTACTCAATCTGGAAGTGATTGTGCCCCGCGGGAATCTTCATGTCGGCCGCGTGAAGCGCCTGATCGGCGTCGTCCACGGCAAACCGCTCCACCGTCACGGGCGGCGGGACCATGTTCACCGGGAAACGCGCCGGATCAACCTCCACCAGCCCCTTCGGTGTGGCGAACCACAGCCTTCCATCCGTCGACTTCGACGCCGAAGGATGCGAATTCACCGCCGTCTCGCGGCTGCGCAAACCGTCCGCGGTTGAAAACTCCATCCATTGCGAGCAGCCCGCGCCCTCCATCGGCCCCATCGCCGAGCTGCAGTCGCAGCGCGCGATGCCGTTCGCCGTCGCGAACCACAAATGCCCGCGCCCATCGTCAAGAATGGCGCGAATCGTGGAATCTTTCAGCCCACCCCCCGTTACCGGACTGAAATGCGAGCCGCTCCACTCGTTCCAGCCGTGATCCTGCGTCCCAACCAGTATTGCGCCGTTCGCCCGCGCCAGCAGCGTCGTCACCACGTTGCTGGAAAGCCCCTCGGCCGTGGTGTAGTTGGTGATCTTCACCTTGGCGCCGTCCCGATGCAGCCGCGAAAGCCCGGCGAGCGTCGCCACCCACAAATCCCGATTCCCCCCGCGTGTCATCGCGCCCACCAGGTCGCTGCCCAGCCCGTCCTCTTGCGTATAGGTGTCGATCCGCGCCGGCGAGCCGGAATCGGGCGCAAACGTCATGTGCGCCAGGCCGTGCCGCGTGCCCACCCACAGCGATCCGTCCGTATCCACCAGCAGCGAGCGGATGAAGTCGTCGGGCAGGCCGTCGAACGAGGTGTACGCGTCCACCGCGCTGCCGCGGATGCGGTTCAGCCCATCCGGCGTGCCCACCCAGACATCGCCATTGGGCGCTGCCGCCAGCGAAAGGACGATCTCGCTGAGCAACGCGCCGGGAAACGGCTCGATCGCCACCTCTCCCGGCCGCGTCCCGGTAAGCCGCACCACGTTCAGCCCGCTGTTCGTCGTTCCTACCCACAGCCGCCCGGCATGGTCCTCCACCACCGTGCTGACGGAATCGGACGACAGCCCATCGTGCGCCGCAATAGTGTGGAACCGCGAGTCGCGCACAATCTGAAGCCCGCTCGCCTCCGTCCCCACCCACAGATTGCCTTCGCGGTCTTCCAGGATCGACAGCACCGACGCCGTCGCCAGCGGATCGGTCAGGGGAAACTTCTCCAGCTTGCCGAAGGCGTAGCGCACCAGCCCGCCGTTGGTGCCGATCCACAGAGAACCGTGGTGGTCGGCGTAAAGAGCCTGAATCCGGCTACCCGGAAGCTCGCGCCCGACGGTGAACTGAACTGCGCTGCCCCCGGGGACTATCACCAGCGTGCTCTTGCTGGCGACGGACAATTGGCCACCATCATCTTGCGCCAGCTCGACTCCGTCCTTGGGAAGCGCCGTCTCACGCCCCAGCCTGTTGCCAAACACCATCCAGCCCCCGTGCAAGTACTCGGCGGAACCGCGGGAGGTCGTAATCCACATGGCCCCCGCTCCATCCGGCATCACTGCGCTGGCTTCGCTCACCGGCTGCCCGTCAGGCCCGGCAGCCGCAACAAACCTTTCTCCGTCGAGCCGCACCAACCCCTGATCGGTCCAAACCCACAGCACCTTGTCGTTGGTTTCCACCAGCCCGCGTATCTCGTTTCCCGGTAGCCCATCCTTCGCCGTGAAGGTCGTCACCGCGCCGTCCTTCATCCGCGCCAGGCCGTCGCCGGTCCCGATCCACAGCGACCCATCCCTTGCCGCCAGCAGGCAGCGAATATCCCCGCTGGGCAGCGCCGGCTTCGAGTGCTCGTCGAACGTAGCGAAATTCACGCCGTCGAACCGCACCAGCCCCACTTCGGTTCCCAGCCACAGGAATCCGTCCGCAGTCTGCGCCAGTGCATGGATGGTGTTCTGCGGCAGCCCGTTCTCCATCACCCAACCCTGCCGGTTCAGGTTCTGGAGCGGCGTCGTCGGCTCCAGGCTCCGCGCCGCAGGAGTGACGAACAGCGCGACCATCAACGTCAGCGCGACTCCAGTGACTCGGAAGAGCCTTGTAACAGGGCACGACTTCAGTCGCGCCGCAGCACCGCAAAAATGGGATCGGGCTTTAGCCCCTGAGGGATGCCTTGACGCCGCCAATCGGCTTCGCGTGCGCTGCGAGTTGGAGGCAAAAATGGGCACCGCAATCGGCGCGCCGGTCCGGCAAAGCTCAATCCAATCGGAGGGGCGTATCTCCACGTTAATCCGCGAATGCCACCTTATGCCACCAACCGGGGGCCATTCCTGCGCTATTCCGCCACCGGCTTCCGCGCCACCGACTCCGCTGGCGCCGCCCGCAGATATTGCAACGGCCACCCTGCCGTCTCACCGAGCGCCCCTGCCGCGTGCACGCCAAAGTACGGATCGCGCAACATCTCCCGCGCCAGCAGGATCAAGTCCGCCTCGCCGCCGGCTACAATCGCCGCGGCTTGCGCCGGCTCCGTGATCAGGCCCACCGCCGCCGTGGCGATCCCCGCCTCGCGCCGGATCCGCGCCGCGAACGGCGTCTGGTAACCCGGCTCCAGCAGAATCTTCGCCCCGGCCACGTTCCCGCCCGAGGAGCAATCCACCAGGTCCACCCCGTGCTCCTTCAGCAGCCATGCCAGCGCCACCGAGTCGTCCGCCGTCCATCCGCCCTCGGTCCAGTCCGTGGCGGAAATGCGTACAAACAAAGGCTTTTCCTCGGGCCACGCGCCGCGCACCGCATCCACAACCCGCAGCAGGAGCCGCGCCCGGTTCTTGAGGCTGCCGCCGTACGCATCAGTCCGGTGGTTTGAGAGCGGCGAGAGAAACTCGTGCAGCAGGTAGCCGTGCGCCGCGTGAATCTCCACCAGGTCGAAGCCGGCCTTCAGCGCCCGCACGGCCGCCGCCCGGAACGCACCCACCACGGCATCCATCCCTGCCTCATCCAGCGCCCGCGGCGTGGCGTATTTTTCGCTGAAAGGAATGGCCGAGGGCGCCACCGGCGTCCATCCGCCCTCCGCCGCGCTCAGCAGCCGCTCGCCCTGGGACGGCGGCGCCATGCTGGCCTTGCGGCCTGCGTGCGCCAGCTGGATCCCCGCCCGCGCGCCCTGGCTGTGCACAAAGCCAACAATCCGCGCAAGTTCCGCGATGTGTTCGTCCTTCCAGATGCCCAGATCGGCAGGCGTAATGCGGCCCTCCGGCGTCACCGCGGAGGCTTCGGCGATGACCAGCCCCGCTCCACCCACGGCCCGGCTTCCCAGGTGAACCAGGTGCCAGTCCGTGGCGAAGCCGTCCACCGACGAATATTGGCACATGGGCGAGACGCCGATCCGGTTGGGCAGGATGAGGTTACCCAGCTTCAGGGGCGAGAAGAGAGGATGGCTCATAACGTGGCAATAGGATGAACCGCCGGTACTGTCCGATGCAATTCCGTGCGCTCCGATGGAGCCGACAGGCATTCTGCTTGCGCAGACGAAATGTCGTCGCCGAGACGATATCTCGACTGCCCGTCTGCGTCACTAACTCAAGATCGCCCGAATTTGAAGAGTGACGCCCACCGTAAGTTCTTCATTCAAGGCTTGCGGCGGTTCCTCACTCAAACGCGGAACTTTGGCAGAGCAAGTGCATCATGACGGTTGTCCTGCCGATATGCAAAACAGGAAGGCGTGCAACGCAGGACGGAACCAAACCCTTTGGTCTGAGGTGCGACACATGGCAATTCATCCCGATCCCAGCTTTCCTCTTAATCGTAACGATCAGGTTGACGTGATCCGGATCTTCCTTGAACTGATGCGCGAGCGGGATGGCTCCGGGCGCACGCCGGAAGTTACAACCAACATGCCGTTCGGATCTCACAACGTTTCCGATCGCTCACCGATTCCAGGTGAACTGCTGGACCTCGACTGATTCGCTTGTCAGGCGGCGCTCATCTCCACAACTTTCCCTTCGCGCAGAGTTTTGATGTCGCGCATCGGTGGCTGGCCAAAAAAACGGCTGTATTCGCGATTGAACTGGCTGACACTTTCATATCCAACCTCAAACGCCACCGTGGACGCGTCCAGACCATCCAGCAGCATTCGCCCCCGCGCTGCCTGCAACCGTAGTTGTTTTTGATACTGAAGCGGGCTCATGTGGGTCAGCACTCGAAAATGATGGTGCAGTGTCGATACGCCCATCCCGGCAATCTCTGCCAGGTCGTCCACGCGCACCGGTTTCGCATAGTTGTCCCGGATCCAGGAGATCGCTCTCGCTGTGCGATGGCTCTGATCTCCTGAAGTTGCGATCGACCTCAGGCGGGCGCCCTCCGGCCCGCACAGCAGCCGGTAAACGATCTCGCGTTGAATGAGGCCGCTCAGAAACGGAATATCCTGCGGACTAGCCAGCAGGTCCATCAAACGGCAACATGCGCTCAGCAGTTCCACGGTGACCGCACCGGTGACCATAGCGGGCGTGCTCTGCGGAACCTCGCGGACCTGCACTTCTTCCCGGTTGAGAAGTTCACGGACCACCGGCATTTCCAGTTTGAGCGCCAGGGCGAGCAGCGGCTTCGCTTTACTTGCCTCCACTACCTGGCTGACGATAGGCAGGTCGATCGAGGTCAAAAGGAATCGCGACTGGTCGTAAATGAATGTCGTCTGGCCGAGTTCGACGCGCTTGCTGCCCTGGGCAACCACGATCACGCTCGGCGCGTAGGTTCCTGAGCAGGGCGCGCTGGGCGCGGTCCTGCGCACCAGCATCAGGCCGGGCACTTCTGTCATCTGCCTCTCTTGAGAGCCGATGAACCAGGCAATTTTCCTTTGTAGCTCGGCCCTCAACTCCTGCATGGGCCGGGCTGCCGCGGGTGCGAAGGAATGCGTGCCATTCCTGTTCATTCTGTTTGCCCTTTCATCCTGAGCATAGCCGCTGCGGCTCTCGCCATGCCAGCGCAAAGGCTGGCATTCAAGAGAATCAGGCAAAAGATCGGCAGAATCGGGATAACGCCCCGCGTGCGCTTCTCCCTACACTGCAGTTGGAGATGAAAGGATGCACACGCGAAAACTGGGAAATTCGGGCCTTGAAGTTTCAGCCCTCGGCCTCGGCTGCATGAGCATGAGCTCGGGCTACGGCCCGCCCGCCGACAAAGGCGAGATGATCAAGCTGATTCGCGCTGCATTTGACCGCGGCGTAACTCACTTCGATACCGCCGAAGCCTATGGTCCGTTCGCCAACGAAGAATTGCTGGGCGAAGCGCTTCAGCCTATCCGCGACAAAGCGACGATTGCTACCAAGTTCGGCTTCGACATCGACCCTGAGACGGGCAAGCGCAGCGGCGGCGCCAACAGCCGGCCTGCGCATATCAAAGCTGTGGCCGACGCCAGCCTCAAGCGCCTGCGCACCGACACCGTCGATCTTTTCTATCAGCACCGCGTCGATCCTGACGTGCCCATCGAGGACGTGGCCGGAGCGGTCAAGGAGTTGATTGCCCAGGGCAAGGTGAAACACTTCGGCATGTCTGAGGCTGCGGTCGAGACCATCCGCCGCGCCCACTCGGTCCAGCCGGTTACCGCGGTGCAGAGCGAGTATTCGCTGTTCTGGCGCGGTCCGGAGGCCGAGCTTTTGCCCGCCCTCGACGAGCTTGGAATCGGTTTCGTCCCGTTCAGCCCGCTCGGCGCCGGCTTCCTCACCGGAAAAATCGATGAGAACACAAAGTTCGATCCCACCGACTTTCGCAACATCGTGCCCCGCTTCTCGCCGGAGGCGCGCAAGGCCAACATGGCCCTGGTCGACCTGGTGAAAACCGTCGCGGCGCGCAAAGGCACAACTCCGGCACAAGTCGCTCTGGCCTGGCTGCTCGCGCAGAAACCGTGGATCGTGCCCATCCCCGGAACCACGAAGCTCCATCGGCTCGAAGAAAACCTTGGCGCGGTGAACGTCAAGCTGACCGGAAACGATCTGAAACAAATCGACGAAGCTTCATCCAGTTTGAAACTTGAAGGCGCGCGTCTACCGGAATCCATGTTGAAGATGACCGGACGCTGAGTGCTCTTTGACCATGAAAAACAAAAGACAATCTGCTGGAGGAGTCGTGCAAAAGCAAGGATTAAGAATTTCGACGGTTTTCGTCACGTTCGCGCTGATGGTAGGTTCGCTTCTGACTGCTGCAAGCGCACAAGAAAACAACATCGGCACGCCGGCGCAGCCGGCAACATCCGCGATAACCACGAAGGTCATCAACATATGGCCCGGTGTGGCGCCGGGCTCTGAGCAATGGACGCAAAAGGAGGTCACGCTAGGCTCCGGCCCCATGCAAAGAATCGTCAACGTGATCTCGCCGTCCCTCACCGCGTATCTGCCTGACCCATCCAAGGCGACTGGCACCGCCGTCATCATCGCCTCCGGCGGAGGTTTTCTTTTTCTTGGCTCGGAACGGGATATCGCGGAGTGGCTGGCAGTCCGAGGCATTGCAGCATTCGACCTGAAATACCGGACGGCTCAGCTTGCAGGTCAGAACGAGGCGCAGATAAACCAGTCCGGCGGCGCGCGCTTCGGAGCACAGCTTCAAAACCACGCGTTGATCGCGGAGGACGGAAAGTACGGCATTGCTGACGGCATTCAGGCCATCAAAGTGGTGCGGGAGCACGCCGCCGAATTTGGCGTATCTCCTGATCGCATTGTCTTCATGGGATTCTCCGCCGGAGGATCCATCGCGGAGTTTGCGTCCGTGCAGCCGGACGTGAGCGCGCGGCCCAACTACGCAGCTCCAATTTACGGCGCGCCATTTCCTGTGCCTCCCATACCAAAAGGAGGACTGCCGCCGTTCTTCATGGAGATGGCGCAGGACGACAATCTCGCCGGCCCCCAAATCGTCGCTTTCTACGACGCGCTCAAGGCGGCAGGATACAAGCCGGAATTCCACATCTATGAACACGGCGGCCATGGCTGGAGCATGCGCAAGCAAGGCACAACCAGCGATCACTGGCTCGACGAGTTCTACTGGTGGCTGGAAGCGCAAAAGCTGACGCGACCACAAAAGTAACTGCATTTGAAACTTGCTGCAATGCTACTGGTGACACGAGATTGGTCGTACGTACGGAATAGGAGCACAGAAGGAGAACAAAAAATGATGAGAACAAAACTTCTACTTATTGCTTTCGCGGCGAGTTTGCTATTCGTCTTCCAGGTCCAGGCACAAACTGGGGGCTCAGTCTTCCCGAAAGGCGAACTATCCACCACCAAGAATCACACAGGAAATATCTGGCTTAACGAGTTAAATGTTGGAGACAGCACGTTCGATCCCAGTATTGCAATGGCAACCTATGATGGCGGGGCGAAGTTGGATTGGCATATTCATCCCGGCGGCCAGGTCCTACTTATCACGGAAGGCGCCGGCTATTATCAGGAAAGGGGAAAGCCGGTACGAATCGTTCACAAGGGAGATGTAATTAGGTGCGCTCCGGGCGTAGAGCATTGGCACGGTGCCCTGCCGAATAGTAACTTCGCCTATATAGCAGTTACACCCACACAAAAGGGAAAGACAATCTGGTTAGAACCAGTTAGCGAGAAGGACTATAACGGCTTGAAGTAATCGATCGCCGTTACCCGTAGCCGCTCATTTTCCCGCAGCAATCGCTTCCAGCATGGAGGCGGCCAGCGCCAGGGGCAGGCCGACCACGTTGAAGTAGTCGCCCTCGATGCGCGGAATCCATTTGGCGGCGCGGCCCTGGATAGCGTAGGCGCCGGCTTTGTCCATGGGCTCGCCGGTGGCCACGTAGTCGGCAATCTCCTCCGCGCTCAAAGTGAGGAAGCGGACGGCGGTGACTTCCGCGGCGGCCTGGCAGCGGATCTCCGATCTGGAACCAGTGGCAACCGCAACCCCGGTTATGACGCGATGGGTGCGGCCGCTGAGCAGTGTGAGCATGCGGCGCGCGTCGGCCTCGTCTTCGGGCTTGGCCAGGATGTGGTTGTCCAGGGTGACGGTGGTGTCGGCGCCAAGGACGACGAGCGCTGCGGAATCCGGCTCGGGCTCCGCGACAATCTGCCGCAGAACCGCTTCAGCCTTTTCCCGCGCCAGGCGAGTGACGTAGGCGATGGGGTCTTCGCCGGGGCGCAGGTCCTCATTGAGGTGCGCCGCGCGCACCTCGAATTCATAGCCTGCCTGCGCCAGCAGCTCGCGGCGCCGTGGCGAGGCCGATGCCAGAATCAACCGCATGTCTTCGATGATCGCAGGTGAACGTGGCGGAGAAACAGGGAATCGGGACACCCTTCCGACATGTTGAGGCGCGACTATTTTTCGGCCCACTGCACGTCCAACTTCGGCAGGCCCTCGGTGTCGAATCGCGCATAGCAAAAGCGGTCGGCGGTCCTGCCTCCGGGCAGAACGTTTCCGTGAGGCTGGATTGCCTGGAACTGGAAGCCGAGTTTATCGGCAATGCGGCGGCTGGCCTCATTCCCCCGGGAATGGGTGAGCCCGACGCGCCGCATGCCCAGCGCCTGGAAGGCATAGCGCAGCATGGCGTTGGCAGCCTCGGTGGCCAGTCCGCGGCCCTGTGCGGATTTGCGAACCCAAAAGCCGGTATCGCACTGGTGGGTGCTCCAGTCGATGTCATGAAGGCCGCACCAGACCGCCGGCTGGAAGGTGGCGAGCTCGACGCCGATCAGCTCGATTGCCTGGGGCGGAGCGGGGCTTTCCACCATTTGCCGATTGCGAAGCTCAATCCGTTCGGGCGTGAGCGCATTCCGGTCCTCGGCCCATTGCATCCACTTGTGCAGGTCATCCCAGGTCTCATTCACGGCCGCGGCGGTCACGGTGCCATCGCCGGCCTGCTTGGGCCGGATAAGGAGCCGAGGCGTGCGAATGGGCAGGGGCAGTTCTTTCAGGGTCAGACTTCCGGCCATGATCGCCCCTCCCGTTTATTCCATCAGTGTAGGACGAGCCGGAACCGGCATGGCGCTGCGGAAAAATGCCTCCTGCGACCGGGAACAGAGCGCGATCACGTCGCGGCGAGGCGCCGGAGTGGTATTCTGGCGCGTCGTTCGATGGCACTGAGGAGGATGACGTGAAAAAAGGGATGCTTGTGTCGTTCGCGGCAGTGATGTTTCTCGCGGGGTGCAATGCCGGAGGAGGCAAGCCGGCAGCCAACGTTCCCGCAACGCCGAAATGGCAGGGAGCGGCCTACCATCTCTCGTTTGCCAATCCGCCGGCCAAACCGAGCCGGGCCGGGGTGACGATGCCGGCGATCAAGTACACCGCGAACCCGGACGCGCTGGAGACGCGGGCGACCGTCATCATTCGCTTCGACCCCGCGGCGGCCCACACCACCAAGCAGGTCATCAACCAGATGATTATGGCGCCGGTCAATATTTCCGGCACGGATGGCGCGCTGCCCCCGGACTACATGGAAGCCGTAAACCAAAACCTGGCAGGGCTGCTGGGAGCGTATTGCATCAACGGGAAGGTGAAGCTGACCGTGGCGCTGGCGCAGTCGTCGCTCAGCATGACGGCCGACCAGCCGGAGATCGACCAGAAGATCCTGTCCGACTGGACTCCGGTCGAGGTCGTGTTCAAGAATCCCCATCCCAAGTGCTAGGTGCGCAAGGGGCGGCACTGGACGACAGCTCGTTTCCTCCGCGGTTTGACCCCGCCCCCGCGGAACCGGTAAACTATTTAAGTTTGGCGCGTCCTGCCTGTCGCCGTGGGGTCAGACGCTCGCCCTGGGATCTCAAGTTCTGGGCTTGAGCGCTACACGGCACGGAAGTTTCCGCCTATTTCTCTGGCTTTGGAGCAGAATCGCCGCGGTGCGGCCTGCCCTGGAGGGTTTATGTACGCAGTTTTACGCACCGGTGGTAAGCAGTACCGTGTCGCTCCCGGCGACGTTTTGAACATCGAATCGCTTCCCGCCGGCGACCAGACAATCGAGTTCAGCGATGTGCTCGCAGTTTCCGGCGACAAGGGCATTCTCAAGCCCGGCTCCGCCAAGGTTACGGCCGAGGTGGTCACCCAGGGCCGCGGCGAAAAGATCCTGGTTTTCCATTTCAAGCGCAAGAAGCAGTACAAGAAGCTGCAGGGGCACCGGCAGAACTTCACCCAGGTGCGCATCAAGGCCATTGAGGCCGACGGCGTCACCTACTCGGCGGAAAAGCAGCCGTAAGCTTTTAGCCATTAGCTCTTAGCTGGCTCCCGTCGACACAGAACGCGGAACGACTGCGAAGGAGCTAACAGCTAAGGGCTAAAAGCTAATAGCTCAGATTTCAGGAGATTCGGCAATGGCACACAAAAAAGGTGGAGGCAGCTCCACAAATGGACGCGATTCCAATGCGCAGCGGCTGGGCGTGAAGGCCTTTGCCGGCGAACTCGTCACCGGCGGCACCATCATCACCCGCCAGCGCGGCACCAGGATCAAGGCCGGCCCCAACGTCGGCCGCGGCTCTGACGACACGCTCTTTGCCAAGGTCAGCGGACGAGTAGTCTTCACCAATCGCGGCGGCCGCGGACGCTTCGCTTCCATCGAGCCGGCTGCGAAGGAATAACTCACTTATCGGGCGCACAGGGCCGCGGTCGATCGCCGCGGCCTTTTCGCGTCTGCCGTCGAACCTGCCCGCATTCCATCTAAACAGTACCCATCGAGAGACGCCGCCTCACTCTGCGGTTTGCCCCTCCAAACCCCCGGTTGCTATTCTTCTCCTGCCGCTGGCACCCTGCCTCGCTTGTCCCACAGTCTTCCGGACCGGCCCCGCAACTCCCAAATCTCAGCGGCCCCGGCGGTTCCTACCAAAATGAAGATCCACGAGTACCAGGCAAAGGAAATCCTCGCGAAATACGGCGTGCCCATTCCCAGGGGCGAGGTGGCCAACACCCCTGAAGAAGCCGCCGCGGTGGCGCGCAAGCTTTTAGCCGACGGCGCATCCGGCGTCGTGGTCAAGGCGCAGATCCACGCCGGCGGCCGCGGCAAGGGCGGCGGCGTGAAAGTGGCCAGAACCCGAGAGGAAGCCGAGCAGCATGTGCAGAAAATTCTCGGCATGCAGTTGGTTACCCACCAGACCGGCCCGCAGGGGCAAAAAGTGCAGCGCCTGCTGATCGAGGAAACCGCTGCCATCGACCGCGAGCTCTACCTCGGCATCGTCCTCAACCGCGCCACTGGCGAACTGGTCTTCATGGCCTCGCAGGCCGGCGGCATGGAGATTGAGGAGGTTGCGGCCAAAACTCCGGAGGCCATCTTCAAGGAGGCCGTTGATCCGGCGGTCGGCTTCGGCGCATGGCAGGCGCGCAAGCTGGCCTTCGCGCTCGGCCTCAAGCCCACCCAGATCAACCAGGCGGTCGCGTTCTTCCAGAGCCTTTACAAGGCTTACATTGAAACCGACGCCAGCCTGCTCGAGATCAATCCCTTCATCACGACGAAGGACGACAAGCTCTTCGCTCTCGACGCCAAAATCAACTTCGACGACAACGCGCTCTTCCGCCATCCTGAGATCAAGGCGCTGCGCGACACCGCCGAAGAAGACCCGCTCGAGGTCGAGGCCAGCAAGTACGCGCTCAACTACATCAAGCTCGACGGCACCATCGCCTGCATGGTGAACGGCGCGGGACTCGCGATGGCCACCATGGACATCATCCAGTACGCCGGCGGCAGCCCCGCGAATTTCCTCGACGTGGGCGGCGGCGCAACCCAGGAGCAGATCGAGCACGCCTTTGAGATCCTGCTCAGCGACAAGAATGTGAAGGCGATTTTCATCAACATTTTCGGCGGTATCCTGCGCGTCGATCGGCTGGCCACGGGCGTGGTGGCAGCGGCAACCAATCTGAACGTGAAGGTGCCGATCGTGCTGCGCCTCGAAGGCACAAACGTGGAAGAGGGCAGGAAGATTCTGAAAGAGTCGGGGTTGAACTTCCAAGTCGGGGCAACTATGAAAGAAGCTGCTGAACTGGTGGTTAAGGCAGCCGCGGAGGTGGCAGCGTAATGTCGGTACTCGTTGATAAGAACACGCGGCTGATCGTTCAGGGCATCACCGGCAAAGAAGGAACCTTTCACGCCAAAGGCTGCGCCGAATACGGAACCAACGTGGTCGGCGGCGTTACCCCCGGCAAAGGCGGCACCACGCACGAAGGCTGGCCCGTCTTCAACACCGTAGCCGACGCAGTGCGCGAAACCGCCGCCAACGCCACCATAATCTTCGTGCCGCCTCCGTTCGCGGCCGACGCCATCCTCGAAGCCGAAGACGCCGGCATTCCTCTCATCGTCTGCATCACCGAGGGCATCCCCACGCTCGACATGGTCAAAGTGTGGGCCAAGCTCAAAACTTCCAAGTCGCGGCTCATCGGCCCCAATTGCCCCGGCGTCATCTCGCCCGGGAAAGCCAAAATCGGCATCATGCCCGGCCGCATTCACAAGGAAGGCAACGTCGGCATCGTGTCGCGCTCCGGCACGCTGACTTACGAAGCCGTTCACCAGTTAACGCAACGAGGGATCGGCCAATCGACTGCGATCGGCATCGGCGGCGATCCCATCATCGGCACCACGCACATTGACGCGCTGCGCCTGCTCAACGACGATCCCGGCACCGAGGCCATCATCATGATCGGCGAGATTGGCGGCACCAACGAAGAAAAGGCTGCGGCCTTCGTCAAGCAGCACGTGAAGAAGCCGGTGGTTGGCTTCATCGCGGGCCAGACCGCGCCTCCGGGCCGCCGCATGGGCCACGCCGGCGCCATCATCTCCGGCGGCGAAGGCACCGCCTCCGGCAAAATGGACGCCATGCGCCAGGCCGGCATTCACGTCGTAGTCTCGCCCGCCGACATCGGCGAAACCCTCGCCAAAGTCATCGGCAAGGCGTAAGAGCAGCTCTCAGCCATCAGCCTTCAGCTGCGATGCATCGACTGAGACCTGATGGCTGACGGCTTGATCACGCGCCACCCGCTATCATCGGACAAGGATGACCCGCACCAAGGAACTCCTCAAACCGATGGCCGAAGACGGCGCAGCGCTCACCCGTGAGCAGGCCGCCGAGGTCCTCACTGAGATTCTTTCCGGCCAGGTTCCGGAAGTGGAAACCGCCGCATTGCTTGCCGTAATGGCCACCCGCGGCGAGCAGGCGCCGGAGCTCGCCGGCTTCGTCGACGTCATGCGCACCCGTGTCGTTCCTCTTCCGTTCACCGATGGCGAGCGCGAAGAGCTGGTGGACTGCGTGGGCACCGGCGGCGGCGGCCCGCAGACCTTCAACATTTCCTGCGGCGCAGCTCTGGTCGCAGCCGCAGCCGGCGCAAAAGTGGCCAAGCACGGCAACCGCGCTGTCACTTCGCGCTGCGGCGCCGCCGATGTCCTCGAAGCCCTTAGCGTCCCCATCGACATGAGTCCTGAACTCGCCGTCGAGTGCCTGCGCCAAACCGGCTTCGTCTTTCTCTTCGCGCCGCTCTATCACCCCGCCATGAAAGCCCTCGGGCCCCTGCGCCGCGCCCTCGGCTTCCGCTCCATCTTCAACCTTTGCGGCCCGCTTACCAACCCCGCTGGCGCGCGCGCTCAGGTCATCGGCGTGCTCGCGCCCAGCCGCGTCTTGCTCGTCGGCCGCACCCTGGCCGCGTTGGGCGCTCGTCGCGCCTTCGTCGTGCATGGCTCCGATGGCATCGACGAGCTCACCACCAGCGGCGAATCTGTGGTGGCGCGCATTGAAGAAACCACCCCCGGCCAGCCGCCGGAGATAAAGGCCGCGCGCATCACGCCGGAGATGGCCGGCGTGCTCCGTTCCACCATCGAACAGTTTTCCGGCGGCGACATCGAGACCAACCGCAGCCTGCTCTACGACGTCCTCACCGGCATCCCCGGACCGCGCCGCGACATCGTGCTGCTCAACGCCGCCGCAACGCTTGTGGCCGCAGGCATCGCCGGCGATCTAAAGGAAGGGGTAGCCCAAAGCGCCGAAGCCATCGACTCCGGCCAGGCCGCCGCGACGCTGGCCAAGCTGCGCCGGTTCGGCGAAAAACGCGCGTCGTAAGCCTTCCATCTCGGCGCGGCTGCCACATCGGAATTGGTCTATACTGTTGGTATAGACCACCGCGGGAGGCGCCTCACGGCGACGCGCTCCAATTCGAAACCGCCCGCTGCCGCCGAGCCCGGGGTGAAAACCGCCAAGCTCTTCCGTAACGGCCGCAGCCAGGCCGTTCGTCTGCCCAAGGAGTTTCGATTCGAAGGCACTGAAGTCACCATCCGCCGCAACCATGCAACCGGCGACATCATCCTTTCGTCATCGAAGCAGCAGAGATCGGCAGAGAAAAAGTCTCTCGAAGAGCTTTTCAAGATGATCGACGAGGCGCAGTTTCCCGACGACTTCTTGGCCGACCTCGATCGACGGCCACCGCGCGAGCTCGAGCTCTTCTGATGCCTCTCCTCTACTTGCTTGACACAAATATCGTCAGCTATTTTCTGAAGGCACGCATCCCCGCGGTTCGAGACAACATCGGACGCGCGACGTTGAAGAAACTCGCAATATCCGTCATCACCCAGGCGGAAGTCTTGTACGGTTTGGAGCGCATCTCGGCATCCGCCTTGCAGCGCACGACTGCGGAGAGTTTCTTCGCCAGGATCGCTGTGCTCAATTGGAATCCCGCCGCGGCCCGGTCTTATGCAGTCCTGCGTACCGCCCAGGAACGCAAGGGCCGCCCACTGAGCACTGAAGACATGCTGATTGCCGCGCAGGCGCTCGCAGAAAACCTGACGCTCGTCACCCACGACCGCGCATTCTCCTTCATCGATGGCCTTCGCATCGAAGACTGGACTGTTGCCTGAGTCTCGGTCCGCACAGCAGTCTACAATGTCTTCGCCATAGAGTAGTTGCCGGCTGCTCTTTACGCGCTTAACCTCCGCGCCAGCTTCCATCCAGCCCACGCCAGCAGCAGCGCCAGCGCCACCCATCCGGCCTGTTGCCATGCGGGCGCGATCGTTAATGCGCCCACACTCACCTTCGGCAGCGCCAGTCCGCCGGCCGAGATCACCGCGCGCGCCATCTCCACCGCCGCCCACACCAGCACCGCCGCCGCCAGCACAAAACCAGGCAGCGCCCGCTTCCACGGAAACGGAATCGGCGGCGGCGCAATTGCCTCCGTCTCCACGCGCTCCATCACCGACGCGAGAAAGCCCGAAGACGGAACCAGCTCGTCCTCGTCCCCCAGAATCCTGTCCAGCTCTTCGCCACCCATTTCAGGCCTCCTCATTCCGGTTCAGATGCGCCATACCGCCGCCGGCCGCGCCCTCTGCCTCCGCAGCAAGCCGCGGAAACCGCGTCTTCAAGAGCGCTCGCCCCCGCGCCAACCGCGCCTTCAGCGTGCCCGTCGGCATCTTCAGCGTCTTCGCCGCCGTGTCCACGTCCATCTCATGAAAGTAGAAAAGCACCACCGGCTCGCGGTAGCGTTGGGGCAATGCCAGCACCGCCCGCCTCACTGCCTCGCCGCGATTCTTCTCTTCCACCAGCACATGCTGCCGCGCCGGCGCTGCAGGCTCCGGCGCATCCTCCATGGGAACCGTCACCGTGGGGATTCGCTTCAATTCGTTGCGGTAAACGTTCGCCGCCACTGCAAACAGCCAGGTGGAAAAACTGCTCTCGCGCCGCCACCCGCTCAGTCCCCGCCACGCCCGCACAAACGCTTCCTGCGCCAGCTCCTCGGCGCGGCCGCGGTCGCGGCAATAGCGCCACGCCATGTTTACCAGCGGACCCTGCCAGCGCCGCACTATCCCCTCAAACGCGCGCGCGTCCCCGGCCAGCACGCGCTCCACGTCGGCCAGGTCGGGGTTCGTAATGGCTGCCGGTTCGCTCATGACAGTTTCAAGCGGTCAGACAAGATCGGCCAAGCTCCGGTTGCATTTTATTCCCGCGCCTCTGTTCCCTGTTCCCTGTCTTTTTGCAACCGACTTGGCATGCCTGCTGTCGTACCGGTCGCATAGGGGAAAATGGACATCCCCCAACAAGGAGGCAAAAAATGACTCACCTGCTTCTCAATCTGCTTTTCGAAGGCGACCCATTCAGCTCCGGCAATATGGGCATGTGGATCTTTCTCTCTGTCGGCTCCGTCGCCCTGTTCGTGGTCTTCATCCCGCTTGTGACCTTCCTCGAAAGCCGGCGCAAAGAGCGCGAGGCGTTCTACCAGGCCGACACCATGCGCCGCCTGACCGAATCGACCACCGACGGAGCCAAGGCCGCACTGGAGCTGATCCGCGAACAGGCCCGCCAGGAGCGCATCAAGATGCGCGAAGGACTGAAGATCGGCGGTATCATCACCGCCTTTGTGGGCATCGGAGTCGTCGCCCTGCTCAACGAGGTCGGCGGACCAAAACTCGCCGGGCTGATTCCGCTTCTCGTCGGCGTGGCCATGCTGGTTTACGTTTACGTGCTGGCCCCGCGCACAGAGTAAACACCATAAGCAATGGCCGCGCGCGCTTCGCACCGCGCGCGGCGTCTACAGCAGCTTTTCGATGCGCCCGCGCAGCTTCTCCGGGTCCGTTGACGGCGCGTGCCGGCTGACGATGCGGCCCCCGCGATCGACAAGAAATTTGGTGAAGTTCCAAGGAATGCGCCCCAGCCCCAGCAGCCCGCGGCGCTCCCGTTTCAGCAACCGGTAAACCGGGTGCGTATGCGGCCCGTTCACTTCAATCTTCCGGAACACCGGAAAGCTCACCCCGTAATTGCGCTGGCAAAAATTTCCAATCTCCGCATTCGAGCCCGGCTCCTGGTGCCCGAACTGGTCGCAGGGAAAAGCCAGCACCACCAGTCCCCGCTCCTTCAGCTCCCGCCACAGCCGTTCCAGCCCGGCGTACTGCGGTGTGAAACCGCAACGGCTGGCCGTGTTCACAATCAGCAGCACCCGACCGGCAAACGTCTCCAGCCGGAGCGGCGTGCCGTCCAGCAGATCGGCCCAGAGCTGGTAGAGCGATGCGGGCTCCTGGGACACCTCAATTCCTCCTTCACTGCAGGATGTCATGTGACCGGCTGGTGCGTCTAAGCAGGGTGCAACACACCGAGGAAAGAAAGCAGATCGGCGGGCCGGGCGCGCCATTTGCGTCCGGTAGACTGGGGTTGGCAGCTTTTTTGTTAGAACCGGCAGGCGATTGGACCGGGAAAAGCCCGAGCGCGGCGGGAAGAATTCTGTTTCCGCCTTCACCGGGTTCCGGCCGGTTTGGGGCTGATGGCCGCCGTCCAATATAATCGACTTTTCCTCGAGGCAGAGCCGATCTTTCGAGAGCAATGAGGGTGTGCATATTTTTCCCGTGAACTGTAACCATGGACCGCACCAGTACGATGTGCGCTCGCCGCAGGGAAATCCCACGGTGAACAAGCTGCACAAGGATTCCTCCCCCGCTCTCGGGAAGTTGATCCGAGCGGGGCGCGCGTTGTTCCTGCTGGTCCTGGTGGCATCCTCCATCGCCGCGCTCGCCCAGCCGTCAAACGCCATCATCGATATTCGCGTCATCGGCCAGCGGCGCATTCCCAAGGAGACCATCCTCGCCCGCATGTTCACCCACCAGGGCGACCAGTACGATCCGGTCACCGTGGAGCGCGACTTCAATTCCCTTTGGAACACCGGCTACTTTGCCAACCTGCGCATCGAACGGGAAGACACGGAGAAGGGCGTCATCCTCGACGTCTACGTCACGGAAAAACCCACCATTGAGGAGATCAACTATCACGGCCTGAATTCGTTTTCGGTCTCCGACGCGCTGGACCGGTTCAAAAAGGAAAAGGTCGGACTCAGCCAGGAAAGCCAGTTCGACCCCACCCGCATCAAGCACGCCGAGGCCGTGCTGCGCGAAATGGAAGCCGAGCACGGCCACCAGTTCGCCACCATCAAGACCGAAGTCAAAACCATCCCTCCGGCCATGGTGCAGGTCAACTTCTCCATCAAGGAAGGACCCACGGTGAAGGTGGGCGATATCCGCTTTACCGGCAACAAGCACATCAGCCCGCTGATCCTGCGGCGCGCCATGAAGAACCTCAAGCCCATCGGCATTCCCTATTCGCTGATCTTTGAGAATCTCTTCGCCAAAACCTTCGACTCGTCCAAGCTCGAAGAAGACACCGAACGCGTGCGCGAGGCTTACCGCGACAAGGGCTACGCCAACGCCGCCGTGGAAGAGCCGCAGACCAAAATTCGCGACGAAGGCGGCTTGAACTGGTTCACTTTCCGGCCGCGCCACGGCAAGCGAATTGACCTCCTGCTTCCCATCGAAGAAGGCGCGCGCTACCGCCTCGGCACCATCACCTTTACCGGCAACAAGGCCATCGTGAACCCCAGGCCCTGCGCGCGCAGTTCAACATCAAGGACGGCGAATGGTACGACAACCAGGCCCTCGCCAAGGGCATGGATAACCTGAAAAAGGCTTACGGCTCGCTCGGCTATATCAACTTCGCCGCCATCCCCAAGCCCACCTTCGACGACCAGAAGCACGTTGTCTCCTGGGTTATCGACATCGACGAAGGAAAGCAGTTCTACGTCTCCCGCATCGAGTTCCAGGGCAACACCACCACCCGCGACAAGGTCATTCGCCGCGAACTGCTGCTGGAAGAGGGCCAGGTCTACAACTCCCAACTGTGGGAGTACTCGGTGCTCCGCCTCAACCAGCTTGAGTACTTCGAACCGCTGCGCGTCGACCAGGACTCCGAAGCCCACCAGGATCCCGAAGCCGGCACCGTGGACCTGCTCCTGAAGGTCAGGGAGAAGGGCAAGAACTCCATCGGCTTGAATGGCGGCGTGAGCGGCTTGTCCGGCGCGTTCCTCGGCGTCAATTACCAGACCAACAATTTCCTCGGACTGGGCGAAACCCTCAGCGTCCAGGCCAACCTGGGCAGCACGGGACGGACCTTCCTGTTTGGCTTCACCCAGCCGTATATCCATAACCGGCCGTTGAACTTCGGTTTCCAGGTCTTCAACCAGAAGCAGGACTTCAACGCGTCCAAGGCCTACCAGGCCACCACAGGGCAGTCCGCCAATTTGACCGCCGCGCAGCAATCGCTCACGCAAAACTACAACCAGGCCTCCAAGGGCATCAACTTCAGCATCAGTTATCCGCTCAAGCGGCACACCTTCCAGCGGCTTGGCATGACGTACTCCTTGAATGACTCGGCCATCACGGCCTTCTCCACCGCGTCGCAGACGTTCTTCCAGACCATCGCCTTCCGCTCCGGCATCCAGGGCTCGAACGCGCTCACCGGCATCGTCAACAGCTCCGCCTCGTTCTCTTACATTTACAACACCGTGAACAACCCGCTGCGGCCGCGCGCCGGCAAGGAATACACCGCGGTCTTCCAGATCTCGGGCATTGGCGGCAACCTGCGTTACATTGCTCCCTTCGTGGCCTACAAGAGCTACCGCTCGATGCATTACTTCCGGCCCAGCCCAGCCGGTCATAACGTGCTCGCGCTCCGCGCCCAGCTCGGCTATATCCAGGGCTTCGGCGGAGACGTGGCCCCGCCCAACAGCCGCTTCTACGCCGGCGGCGAACAGGAAATCCGCGGCTTCGATGTTCGCGGCGCAACGCCTTACGGCTATGTGCCCAACCGAACCACCGTGCAGTTGACCAATCCCGACGGCACTTGCGTCCCGCGCGACCCCAACAACCCGCAGTTGAACCAGTGCATCCAGGTGCCCATCCCCGTCTATGGCATCGCTTCCATCGGCGGCGACACCAACCTGAGCGCAAACGCCGAGTACCGCATTCCCATTGCCGGCCCGGTCACCTGGTCGTTCTTTGATGACTTCGGCATCGACTCTGCGCTCAACCGCGGACAGCTCGAGCAGAGCCCCGAAGGATTCGCCACCCTCACCGCTCCCCTCTATGGCTGCCCGGTCTACAATAACGGCGCCTGCCAGGGCGGCATTCCCGGATCGAAGGTCGGATTCCAGAAAGATATTCGCCCGGTGGCGGGCACCAACTTTGTGCCCCGCATGTCCGTGGGTGGCGAGCTCTCCGTCATCATGCCCATCATCAACGCGCCCTTCCGCTTGTATTACGCCTACAACCCGCTCCGCCTGTACGAGACGCCTTACTGCAACGAGAGCGCCAACGGCTCCCGCAACCAGAGCTGCTCGGCGCAGTTGATCACCCGCGACATGTTCCCGCCGGGCGGCGCGGGCGACTACACCTACCAGGAGTCCCTCCAGGGTTACGGAGCATTGAACCAGTTCCGCGAACCTAGAAAAACCTTCCGCCTCGCAGTATCCACCACGTTCTAAATGCAGGGAACAGGGAACAGGGGAGCAGGGAATAGAAGGCCTGGGTGCCCCATCCTAACCGCGCAGTTTGCGGTTAGGGTGGGAGACCACCAAAGCCCGCCCGTCCTTGTCTTCGTTTTTGCTTTTCTGTCTGTCATTCCCGAAGGGAATCCGCTTCTTCCTACTCCCTATTCCCTTGTTCCCTGTTCCCTGTTCCCTCGTTCCCCGCCTCACCCGTTTGACGCTCGCTGCAACCCCCACCTATAATCCAGATAGTTCCTGCCGATCTCCAGTGTTTGTGTCTTTTTCCTGCCTGCAGCGTCTGATGCTCAGCCCGCAAATCGAGAGACCAAAACTGACGAAGAGCGCCGTTTAGCGCGCGCAAGGGCGGGAGATGAGAAGGAGTTTGACCAATCGCATGAAGCGCACCATAGCTTTATCCTCTGTTCTGGCCCTGGGAATGTCTCTGGCCGCGGCAGCCCAAACCGCACCCGCAGCAGCTGGTTCCACGCCGGGCCCCAAGGTGGCCGTAATCGAATTCCAGGCGGCGGTGACCTCGACCAACGAGTTCCAGCGCGATTTTGCCGACCTGCAAAAGAAGTTTGCGCCGCAGCGGGATCAGTTGAAGTCCCTCGGCGACGAGGTGGACGCGCTCACCAAGCAGTTGCAGGCGCAGGGCGCCGCCCTCAGCGACGCCGATCGCGCCACCAAGGCGCGTCAGATCGACGAGAAGAAGAAGCAGGCGCAGCGCATCGCCGAAGACGCCCAGAACGACTATACGCAGGAGATGCAGGACACCTTCGGCAAGGTCGCGCAGAAGGTGGACCAGGTGCTTCATGACATCGCCCAGAAGGAGGGCTTCGCCATGGTCATCGACGCCAGCGAGCAGCAGCAGCAGGCCCCGCTGGTGCTGTATCATGCGCCTTCGAGCGACATCACCAAGGCTGTTATCGATGCCTACAACGCCAAGTCGGGTGTGCCCGCGCCGCCTCCGGAGGCGCCTTCGGCTCCCAAGCCTGCGCCGTCCAAGTAACCCGATTCCGACGAAGATTGCAAAAGGGGCCGCAGCCATGCGGCCCCTTTTGGGCTTTATTCCTGCTCTGCATGCCTTGTGATTTGGCCCACTCTTTAGCTCGCAATAACGCATCAACATATCATGATGCGACGGTAGAGTAGGTCATTCTACCCTCGCCTTCGTTATCAACACATCATGATATGTTGATATGTTTTTGGCCCTCTTCCAGCACCTTCCCCTTTCCCTGAATTGACAGAATCCTATCTGCTAACTAGATTATTAGTTGAACGTCTGACACAGTGAGGACAGAGAAAACCGGCCCTCCCCCAAGGTTTAAAGGACAAAATGCCTCCGAAACCATCCATCACGCTGACACAGGCCGAGTTAAGGCTGATGAAAGTCCTGTGGACGCGCGGCGAATCGAGCGTTGCCGACGTGGCTGCGGCCTGCGCCGGCGCCGCGCCCCTGGCCTACACCTCGGTCCTCACCACCATCCGCATCCTGGAGCAGAAAGGTTACGTAGCTCACCGCCAGGAGGGCCGCGCTTTCCTTTACAGCGCCGCCGTGGCCGAGCAGGAGGCCGGCCGCAGCGAAGTCAAGCACGTGCTCCAGCGGTTCTTCGGCAACTCCCGCGAGCGCCTGGTGTTGAGCCTGCTGGGGGACGACCAGATCGGCCCCGAGGAACTGCGCCGTCTGAAAGAAGCCATTGCCTCCGTTCCCGACGAACCGGCATCTGATACAGCAGAGGCGGAGGAAGAGCGATGAGTGAGTTTGCCCCCATGCTGACAGGCTGGTCGGCCGGCGCGGCAGGCGCTTTGCTCGCCGCCGTCTGGGAAGGTGCTCTGCTCGCCGGCCTGGTATGGCTGGTGCTGCGGCTTCTTCCCGGCCTGAGCGCGGCAGCCCGCTCCGTGGTGTGGCTCAACGTCTTCATTTTGATGGCTTTGTTGCACTTGGTTCCCCTTTTCACCGGCAGCCCCGCGGGCACTCAGGCGCTCGCGGCCCGCGCCGTGCGCCTCGACCCCCGCTGGAGCCTGGCCGTCGCCGCCGTTTGGCTGGCGCTGTCGCTGCTGCGCGCTGGCCAGCTTCTCGCGGGCGCGCTGCACCTCCGCCGCCTCGCCCGCCAGGCCAACCCGTTCCCAGCCGGACCCCAGATTGCCCAGCTACTCCATAACCACGGCCGCCCCGTCCAGCTCTGCACCTGCGCGGACGTCGCCCGGCCCAGCGTGCTCGGATTCTTCCACCCCCGCATCCTCCTTCCGCCCGGCCTCGCCGCGCGGCTCACTTCCGCCGAGCTGCAACAGGTCGTCCTCCATGAAATGGAGCACCTCCGCCGCGGCGACGACTGGACCAACCTCCTCCAGAAACTCGCCCTCGTGCTCTTCCCGCTGAATCCCGCGCTGGTCTGGGTCGAGCGCCGTCTATGCGCCGAGCGCGAGCTGGCCTGCGACGATCGCGTCCTCCACTCCGGCTCCGGACGCAAAGCCTACGCGCTTTGCCTCACCCGCCTCGCGGAATATTCTTTAGTCCGCCGCGGCTTCGGCCTCGTCCTGGGCGCCTGGGAAGATCGTCCCGAGCTGGTGCGGCGCGTCCAGCGCATCCTCTACCAGCCCGCACGCACCATGAAGCGCTGGCCCGCCCTGGCCGCTACCGGCGGACTGGTTGCCGGAGCGCTTGCCTGTGCCCTCACCCTGGCCCGTGCGCCGGAGGTGGTCCGCTTCGCGCCGCCCCAGCTCACCAGCGCGCAGATGGCGGCCTCGCTCGACATCGGACAGGTAAGCCGCGCCCTCGGCGGACAGCCGGAGATGGTAAAAGCCATCATGCCTGCCGGCCCAGCCTACCCAGCCACATTCAATCCCCAAACCAAGCCGCAACCGGTCCGCGCCGCAGTGGATCGGCGGCCCATCCATCGCAAGCCGCCCATTACGCGCCTGGCCAGCCTCAGAACTCCGCCTCCGCCGCAAGCAGAAACGCTGCTGGTCATGACCCAATGGTCTGACATGGCCGAGCCGCCGCAAGTGGTGGTCGCTTTTGCCCAAATGCCCAATGGGAAGCCGGGAGCAAAACCAACCCAGCCCGTCATCCGTGCCGCCTTCGCCGTGGTTCAGACGCCGGCAGGCTGGCTGGTCATCCAGATTTAGCCAATGAATCCGTGCGGCCGGGCCGCACCCAAGATCCACGAAAGATCAACAGAATCAACGATCGGGAGAAAATGAATCATGCCTCAAGCAACTAATCATTTAGTAAATATCGCAAAGAAGCTGGCCGTCCCTGCGGCAGTAGTGGGCGCATTCGCCCTTGGCGCCGCCATGTTCGTAGGTCACGGCCGAGTGAGCGCCGCCGCAGTCTCGTCCAGTCCGGCGCTCAGTGACAACAGCGTCGAGCCCCTGCTCAGCCTCGACCAGGCCATGGAAGCCGTCGCCTCCAAGGTCACGCCCTCCGTGGTCAACGTCTACGTCACGGCGCACGAAAAGGGCGGCGACATGTCGGAAAACGGCGGCCAGCAGATGCAACTGCCTCCGGGCTTTCAGCAGTTCTTCGGCCAGATGTTTCCCCAGGGCCAGCCCCAGCAGCCGCAACTCGAGCACGGCATCGGATCGGGCGTCATCGTTTCGCCCGACGGCTACATCGTTACCAATAACCACGTGGTCGACGGCGCAACTCAGATCAAGGTAACCCTGCACGACCGGCGCATTTACCCCGCCAAAGTAATCGGAACCGACAAGCTGACCGATCTTGCCGTGCTCAAAATCGACGCCAATAACCTGACCCCGGTCTCCTGGGGCGACTCCACCAGGCTCGAACCGGGTCAGACCGTGCTCGCCTTCGGCAGCCCCTTCGGCTACTTCCAGTTCTCCGTTACCCGCGGCATCGTCAGCGCGGTCAACCGGCCCAATCCGTTTTCCGATGACGCGCGCAAGCCCGGCGGCTACATCCAGACCGATGCCGCCATCAATCCCGGCAACTCCGGCGGTCCGCTGGTGGATGCGCGCGGCCAGCTGGTCGGCATCAACACCTTCATCGTCACCAACTCCGGCCAGTTTGCCGGCGCAGGCTTCGCCATTCCTGAGCAGATTGTGCGCGCCACTGCCGACCAGATCATGAAAAACGGCAAGGCCGAGCACGGCTACCTCGGCGTCAACATTGAAGCCGTCAATCCCCAGAATGCGCAGTTCTTCAACCTCACCAACGCCGCCGGCGCCATCGTCTCCCAGGTGCATCCCGATACGCCCGCCAGCAAAGCCGGAATGAAGCAGGGCGACGTGATCACCGAGCTCAACGGCCAGAAAGTGGCCGATTCCACCAGCCTGCAAATCGCCATCAGCGACATGATGCCGGGAACCCCGGTCAAGCTGGGCGTCATGCGCGACGGCAAGCCGATCACCCTCGACGTGACCGTGGGCCAGTATCACTCCAACGGCGAAGAAGCCAGCAACGGCAGCGAAGGTGCGAACCAGAAGGAGCGCATCGGTGTCTCAGTGGCGAACCTGGACGACAACGCCCGCCAGCAGTTCAACATTCCCGCCCAGGTCAACGGCGTGGTGGTGCAGCAGGTCAAGCCCGGCAGCCCGGCGGACGATGCCGGCATCCAGCCCGGCGACGTGATCGAAGAGATGGACCGCCATCCCGTCACATCGGCCAGCGAGTTTGCCGCCGTGGTCCGCAACGCCCCCGCGGGCAAGGACGTACTGCTTCTGGTGTGGTCGCACGGAAATGCCAGCTTCGTGACGATCCAGCCAGAACAGAGCTTGGGTCAGGTCCAATAACCACCCCAGCTCGCCAAGGGCTTCCGGACGCTTCCTCCGTCCGGAAGCCCTTTTCGTTTCCGTTCCGAATTACGGAAGGAGGCGGGGGTTTCACAGCTTCCGGTAAAACTCCAATGCCCAGATTCTTGTAACGGGCCACGGAACGCTACACACATAAATGTGTCATCCCGAGAGGCCGCACGCTTGGGGCCCGCCGCCTTTGGGCGGGGAAAGCGGCCTGAGGGATCTGCGGTTGCTTTTCGGCCATCGCAGCGCACAACGCCATTCGGCCCAGCCGGACGGAAGGAGGCGGGGGTTTCAACCCCCGCAAAAGCCTCTCCCGTCGATCGGGCTTTAGCCCCGGAAGCTTTCCGCTTCGGCTTCAGCACCTTCGCAAGTCTTTCCGCAACCTCTTCAGCCCCCCAATAGACTCCGTCGCGCAAACCAATCCATTACCAACGCCCACGCCTTCGTCCCGCCATGTGCAACCCCGTCGCCCAGGCAAGGCATCCTTCCTTTAAGAAAGGAATCCGCCGATTCCATCATGTTCGACACAGCCTTAAATCGCCTTTCCCTCGCCGTGGCGTCTCCCCTTCAACCCCTCGTGTCACTCCAATGGCGCATTCGGGGGATTTCCGCCTCTCCCTTAAGAAGTTCAAATGACAGAAGGCATAGGGCTCCTGCACAAATCTTCGCGTGAGGTTCCGGCTCTCCCCGCCGGGCATCGCGCGTCGCCATTGTTCTCAATCTGCCGGCCCCCATGGAGCTCCCGCCTCAACTGGAGTACTCGATGAACCTTTCGCAAACCAGCTCGATGATTCTGGCCATTCCCTTCGTTTTGCTTCTCGCCTTGTTCGTCTTCCGCCTCGATTCGCTCCTCTTCCGCACCCCCGCAAAGCAGGCGGCGGCGCGCCCCCAGCGGCCTCGCTTCGCCAACTTCGAACCCAGCTCCATGCTCATGACCGACCCCGATGGCCGCGTGTCCTACCCGGCGCGCCGCCAGAGACCGCCGCTGCTGCGGGACTCCGTAGCAGGGGCTTCCCGCTCCAGACGGTCGCTGTAAAACCGGCCGCTTTAGAAACTGCTTTGCGGCCCGCGCAGGTTCTCCCTGCGAGCATCCCAGTGAACTGCCCTGAGCGCCGCTCCGCCCGCACCCTCACCCGTAATATTGAAATCCCTTCCAGAACTCCGGCCATGGCCAGCGGATGTCGCGGCACACATAAATCGTGTCCCGGTTTCCGATCGCATCTTTGCCAATGCCGCCAATCGCGTGGTTGACCACGCCGTAGGGGTGTGAGAGCTTTGCGGCAACGTCGCACCGGGCAAAGATCCGGTCCACCTGGGCCTGCGTGAACCCGACGGCAATCACAGATTGCGGCGGAGGGTTGCCGTAACCGCGCAGCCAGTTGGAATTCATCCCGCTGATGGCGTCGCCCAATCCGTATTTGCGCCCGTACAGGTTCACTGCTCCGGCTTCTCCCTCATCCGCCGCAAGCACGCGCACGCCGCTGCGCTCTGCCGGAGGCAGCGAATCGCGAACCTGCGCCACCGAAGCGGCAAGCTCCGGCCAGCCAATCTCCATGTTGAAATTGCCGTGTACTCCATCGGCGATGCGCCACCACGCCGACTGGAGCGGAGCCATCGGGATGGTCAGAGCAAAGACCAGCATGGCGCTGACCGCAAACGAAATCCAAACCGCCCTTGTGATGGCCCCGCGCGCCCGCGGGCTCTTCGCGTCCACCCAGGCTTCGCCCCAGACCGCGCCGGCAGCCATCAACATGGCGTAAGCGGGCGCCAGGTAATAGTCTCGCCCCTTCGCAATCGCAAGCAGGATCACGAGCACCAGGTACATCCAGCCGAGGATGCGGAAGGGCTTGCCGCTTTTGGTTGCGAAGAGATACCACAATCCCGCGCACCACAGCGGAGCCGTCACCGGGTTGGTCACATTCCAAAACTGGTTGGGAAGGAAATTGTCGGTCCTGCCCCATCCCTCATCGCGCGCGTGAATACTTTTCATCCAAGCGAGCGCCACCCAGTGGTGCTGGAATTGCCACAGGAGGACGGGCAGAGCCATGGCCAGCGCCAGGGCCACGCCGCCCCAGAACCAGACCGAGCGAAAATAACGGCGGTTCGAGGTGAGCAGCATGCCAATCAGCAGCCCGGCGGCAAAAGTCAAAACGGTGTATTTGGTCAGCAGACCGAGGCCGAAGCCAAAGCCGATCATCATCCATCATCGCGCATCTTCCGTTTTCAAAAGCCGGGCCGTCGCCCACGCCACCAGGACCCACCACAGCAGGTCGAACGACATGTAAGAGAAGAACGTGCCCGCGAACGAAATCGGACCCGCAATGCCCGCCGCCCGCCGCCCGCCGCCCGCCGCCCATGGTGCGTGCGATCAAGCCGGCAAGCACGCTCACCAATGCGATTGCGATCGCCGGCAACAGGCGATAACCCACAAGGCTGGTTCCGAACAGGATCAGTTCCGCGCGCGCCAGCCACGCAGTCAGCGGAGGATAGACCACGTAACACCAGTCAAGGTGCATCGCGTTGTTGTAACTCAGCAGCTCATCGCGGTGGAACCCGTACCGGCCGCTGAACGCAATGTGGATCGCGGCGAAGGCCGCGCCGGTGAGCCACAGCGCCGTCGCATCGCCGGAATGAGACGGCTGCGCACCGCTCGATTTGGTCAGTATCGCTTCGTTCATTGCAGCCCCGGTTGCGCTGGATTCGCGTCCATAATGCGCCATCATACATTGCGGCTGATCGAACCGCTGCGACTGCAAATCCGCGCTCCACCGCTACACTGGACAAGGATGCTATCTCTCAAAAATGCCGGAAAACGCTTCGGGCCGCGCATACTCTTCCTTGAAGCCGACTGGCTGATTCGCAAAAACGAAAAGACCGCGCTGGTGGGCGCCAACGGCTCCGGCAAAACCACGCTGATGAAAGTCCTCGCCGGCCAGGAAACGCTCGACTACGGCGCGGCGGAACAAACCCGCGGCATGAGCATCGGCTATCTGCCCCAGGAGGGCCTCCGCCTCGAGGGCCGCACCGTCTTCGAGGAGTGCCTCACCGTCTTCGACGAAATCCGCGCCATGGAAGCTGAGATTGAGCACCTGGGCGGCCAGCTCGCTGAGCTCGACCACGCCGGCCCCGAATACGCAGCCGCCGCTGAGCGCTTCTCCCTCTTGCAGGATCGCTTCCACGTCCTCGACGGCTACGCTCTCGACGCCCAGGTGGGCGCGGTGCTAACCGGACTCGGCTTCGCCAAGGAAGATTGGGCGCGCGACACCGGCGAGTTCTCCGGCGGCTGGCAGATGCGCATTGCCCTCGCCCGGCTGCTGCTCGCCAAACCCAACCTCCTCCTGCTCGACGAGCCCACCAACCACCTCGACCTCGAAACCCGCAACTGGCTTGAGGACTACCTCAAGTCCTATCCCTTCGGCTACATCCTCTGCTCCCACGACCGCTATTTCCTCGACGTCACCGTCGATCGCACAGTGGAGATCTGGAACAAGCGCCTCACCATCTTCCACGGCAACTACACGAAATATCTCGCGCAAAAAGATGAGCGCCGCGCCCAGCTTGCGGCCCAATACCGCAACCAGCGCGAGCAGATCGACCACCTCGAAGCCTTCATCAGCCGCTTCCGCTACCAGGCCACCAAGGCCAAGCAGGTGCAGAGCCGCATCAAGGAACTGGAAAAAATCGAGCGCATCGAAATTCCCGAAGAAGAGTCCATCATCCACTTCAAATTTCCCCAGCCGCCGCCCTCGGGCCGCATGGTGGTCGAGGCCGAAGCGCTCTCCAAGAGCTACGGCGAAAAGCGCGTACTGGAGAACGTGCGCTTCTCCATCGAGCGCGGCGACCGCGTGGCGCTGGTCGGCGTCAACGGCGCGGGAAAATCCACCCTCATCAAACTCCTCACCGGCGTGGAATCGCCCACCGCCGGCACGGTCAAGCTCGGCCACAACGTCCTCGCCGAGTACTTCGCGCAGGATCAGTACAAAGTCCTCGATCCCGAGGCGCGCATGCTCGACGACATCGGCCGCGCCGCCCGCAAAGTGCCGGAAACCGAACTGCGCTCGCTCCTCGGCTGCTTCCTTTTCTCCGGCGAGGACGTCTTCAAGCCCCTCGGCGTGCTCTCCGGCGGCGAGCGCAATCGCTACGCGCTGGCCCGCATCCTCGTCTCGCCCTCAAACTTCCTCCTCCTCGACGAGCCCACCAACCACCTCGACATGCGCGCCAAAGACGTGCTCCTCGAAGCCATCGCCAGCTTCTCCGGCACCGTAATATTCGTCTCCCACGACCGCTACTTCATCGATCGCCTGGCCACCCGCGTGCTCGAAATCGAAAACCGCTCCGCCACAACCTACGAGGGCAACTACGAAGATTACCTGCGCAGGAAGGAAGCGCAGGCCGCCAGCGCAATCCAGCAAACTGGGGTGCCCCATCCTTCCGGCAGTTTTATCGCCGGAAGGGTGGGAAGCCATCCAATTCCACACGAACGAGACGGAACCGCATCCGGGCCCGCGCCGAAGGAAAAACCAGCTCCAACCGGAACGACCATTGTCATCGAAGGTGGCTACGATCCCGCAAAAGAGAAACCGCGCCGCCTCAATCCCATCAAGCAGAAGCAGATGGAAGACCGCTGCGCATTTTTAGAGGAAGAAGTCCCGCGCGTGGAAGCAGCCCTAGCCCATACCGAGCAGCAGTTGGGCATCTACGTCTCCGCGGCGGAAACCGACCGCCTAACCCAACTGGCCCAGGATCTCCGCGCGCAGCTAGCCGCGTTCACCAGCGAGTGGGAAGACCTGATGCAGCATCTCGAAGGCGCGTAATCGGTGCGCTTGGCCCCTTGCACAATTGCTTGCAACTTCTGCCTGCACCGCCTACAATGAGTGCATGCAATACACCATCCGCAATGTGCCCGACTATCTCGATTCCACCCTTCGCAACGCCGCACGCGAGCAGGGCAAGAGCCTGAATGACGTCGCAGTTCAGGCCCTCGTGCGCGGAGCCGGAATCCAGGAGGTCAAGCGCCGCCAGCGCAACCTCGGCGACATCGCCGGATCATGGCGAAAGGACCCCGCGTTTGACCGTGCGATTGCCGCGCAGGACACCGTAGACGAGACAATGTGGCAGTGACCCAATCCCTTCGAAGCAAGCGCGCGCCCGCGGAGAAACCCGCATGAGGCTGGCGCTCGACACCAATCGCTACACCGATCTTTGCCGGGGCGAGTCGTCGGTCGTCGAAACCGTCGAGCATGCCGATCAGGTGTGGCTTCCTTTCATCGTCCTGGGGGAACTGCGCGCCGGATTCGCGGTCGGCGCCCAGGGGCCGCGCAATGAGTCCGTGCTGCGCCGATTCCTGATGAAGCCGGGAATTGCTGTGTTGTACGCCGACGATCAAACCACGCATCACTATGCGAACGTGTACCGGCAGCTCCGCAAGCAAGGGACTCCGATTCCCACCAACGACATGTGGATTGCGGCCCTGGTTCTGCAGCACTCGCTGGCTCTTTGCGCACGAGATGCGCACTTCGATGCCCTGCCGCAGATTGTGCGTGCCTAGGCGCTTTCCGCACCAACGGAACGATGCATCGATCGTTCAGACGCCATCTGCCAGCGCCCCCAGCAGCGCAAACGCCACCACCGTCTCCCGCGCACCTCCCATTTCCTTGAGCAACTCATCCTCGCGATCGTGCGGCACCGCCATCTCGCATGAGGCAATCTCCTCATCGTCCGCCGTGGTAAAACAAAGCTCGCAGCAGCCCAGCGCGCCCGTCGCCATCCGCACCGGCGGCCCAAACGCGCGGCAGGTCATCGGCCTCCACGCATACACGTCGCATCGGCCGCTCTCGGGATCGAGCGCCGGACACGCCGCCTCATCCGCAAGCTCCTCGAATCGCTCCTGCGCCGCCTCTGAATCCTTCAGCACTCCCGTCGCCGCATCCCCCGGAAATGCCGCCGCCCACTCATCCACCCACTCCCGCGCCCGCCGCTCAATCTCCGCCGCCAGCGCCGCATCGCTTTCGCGCAGTGCTTCCATGCCCGCGCGCAGCCGCGCCGCATCCAGCGCGTTGATCCGGAACGGCCCATGGCAGCACTGCGTGCACCCCACCCGGCAAGCCAGGTGCGGCCCCGCCCGCCGACGCGCCTCGGCCAGCGCCGCATCCATGATTTTGACAAGCTGCCCATCGCCCGCAGGTAGGCTCACAACGTGATCCTACCGCGCCACGCTCAACCGCCGCTTCTTTTGTAAATTGAAAATCGAGCGAGACCCTTACCGTCCCCGCGTCGCCAGCCAAATGGCCACGCCGCCCATCACCGCTCCCGCGGCCAGCGCAACTCCGATCGACTGCTTCGGGTTTCGTTTCGTCATTCGCTCCGCGTCGCGGATCGCGTCCTCAGCGACCTCGCGCCCCGTCTCAATCGCCCGCAGCGCCGAGCGCACCCCGTCATTCACGGCGTCCGTCACCATGGACTTCATCCGGGAAACTTCCTTGCGTACATCGTCAACCGTCGCTACCTTTTCGAGAAACTCCGTCGCCATGGTCTTCGCCTGTCCTCACTCTGGATTCGGCAGTCGTCCGCCAACCGCGTTCGCCGCCCGTGTAGATGGGATGGCATCGGGAGTGCCTTTGTTGTACCCAGGAAATGTTTCGCTCCCGCAACGCGCTACTCGCCCCCATGCGTCTTCCCTTTGGGATTGGTACTCCGCCGCCGCCGATGCACATGCCGCCTCGCCGGCCGCGCCGCCGGCTCCGGCAGCGGCGGCAGCCCCGCCACCGCCAGCAGCAGCTTGTTGGCCGCATTGAACAGATTCAGGTGGGTAAACACCGCCCCGTCCGTAGCCGCCAGAAAAACCGCCGCGCGCCGCGCATGGTTGATCGCAATGTACGTCGTAAACCCCGCCCCGCCGCCCGTCTTCTCCACAATCGTCGACTGGGAATCGAGCGGCAAAATATGAATCCAGCCCAGCCCCACGCCCGTCGGCTCGCCCGCGTGGTCCAGCCCCTGCTGCCGCACCAGGTCCGCCGGCTTTATGTAAACCGCCTGCGCCGCCGCATCCTGCGCCGGAATCTCCCCCCCGCCCGTGCCCAACAAATAGCGAAGCCATATCTCCATGTCCCGCGCCGATGAATACAGCCCCGAGCTCCCCGCCGTCGCCTCCGTCACCGCGCACGCCCGTTCGTCATGCGCGCTCTCGAGCAGCCGCCCGCACTCGTCCGCGGTGGGGAAATACGTAGTGCTCCACATGTCCAGCGGCTTCAGCGTCCGCTCGCTCAGCAGTGCCGCGTACTGCAGGTGCGCCGCTGCCGCCAGCGCATCGGCCAAAAAATCGAACCCCACATTGGAGTAAAGCGCCACCGTCCCCGGCACACTGCGCAGCCGCTCGCTCTTGAGCCAGCGCCAGCGCGTGCGGTAGTCGGGATACGTAAAATGCGGCGCGTCCCGCGGCCCACTCCCCACCTCCCGCGGCAGCCCCGATGTGTGCGTCGCCAGCTCCTCGAGCGTGATCGGCCGTATCCGCTCCGGCACCTTCGCTCCCCGCGGCGCATAGCGCTCCAGCGTGTCGCTCAGCCGCACCGTCTTCGCCGCCACCAGCTTGGTCAGCAGATCCGCAGTGAACGTCTTCGTCAGCGAGCACAGCCGCACCGTCGAGTCCTCGCTCGGCGCCCGTCCCGACCCCGGCGCCGTCTCCCCGTATCCGCGGAAAAACACCTGGTCCCCGCGCACCACCACCAGCACCATCCCCGTCGATCCCGACTCGGCAAAAAGTTCCGCCCCCATCTCTCCCGCGCTGTTCAAAACCGGCAACGCCGGCGCGGCATTCGTCTGCGCCTGCGCCCACGCCGTCGGGCAGCCAAGCAGAAAAACAAAAAGGAAGGGAAGGATTGGAACGCGTCTCATCGGGGACCGCTCTCTTCAGCATACAAGGGCCGTCGCATGCTTCTGCTCGCTCATCGGGATTTGCGCATGCGCCCTGGCGAGCGAATCGGCCAATCTTTCTGGAGCTCCCCGCCCGTCCCAAAACACGGCCGCTGAAACAAGGCGGCGGAGCTCGAAAGCCCCGCCGCTCAAAGCACATCGAGCCGCCTGATTTCGCGGCAACCAGTTACTGGTGTTTCGGTTTGTCATTTCCGTGGGGTGCTCCGCCACCATGCGCAGGCGCCGGATGTCCGCCACCATGTTGAGGAGCCGGATGTCCCCCGCCATGCGCAGGCGCCGGGTGTCCGCCACCATGTTGAGGAGCCGGATGTCCCCCGCCGTGCTCAGGCGCCGGATGTCCGCCGTGCGGCCCTCCGTGTCCACGATCGTCGTAGCCATGCGCAAAATGGCCATGATTTGCTTCATAGCCGCCGCGGCCGTGGTAGCGGCCTCCGCGCCCATCCACAAACCGATGCCCGCCCCAGCCGTGGGCATAGCCCCATCCCGCCCATGGACCCACACCCAGGAAGATGCCGTTGTAAAAGTACCCCGGCCCGTAAAAACCCATCGGCGCGCAACCGTAAGGGGGAGCTTCGTAATAGCCGTAGGCGCAAACCGGCGGTGGTCCGCCGATGTTGATGCCGATCGAGATTTGCGAGTGAGCCGCTGGCCCCAGCGCCAACCCCGCAAGCAATGCCGCACTACCGAGTAAAGCCCTGAGTCCGCGCATGTGTCATCCTCCTGTGGTTGTCTGCAGTTTGAATTGCACCGTGTGAAGTCCCTCGATGCCGTGGGGGGAATCCACGCCAACGTCAGCCGCCCTCAAGGTTTAAGCGGGGATCTCCGGCCTCCTGCCACTCTGCTTCTCGCGGTGGCCAAACCTGGACAGCCTAACCATCATAATGCATGCGTCCCAGGCCGCTTCTCGACCATCCCTCTGGCCCTGCGTCACGCCCGGCCCCGAGCAATGGATGCAGCCGGAGACCACGCCAGGCTTCCGGACCCATGAAAAAAAGCGCTCGCCCCACCCCGTCTGTCCTCCTGTTCGCAGTCAAGCATCCGCAGGTGCCTTCCGCTGTTTTGCCTGTAAAGCGGCGCGGCAAAAGAACTTGAAGGAAGGGAAGGATCAAAACGCGTCTCATCGGGGACCGCTCTCTTCAGCGTACAAGGGCCGTCGCATGCCTCTGCTCGCTCATCGGGATTTGGCTGCGGCCCTCGGCAGAGTGCATCGGGTCCATTGAATTCCCCTGAAGAAGCGTCAGTCCTATTTCAAACCGATCAGGAAAATTTTGTACGCCAGCAGAATCACAACGGTCCCTGGCGCGACCCAGGCGGAAAGCGCGTAGCGCCGCAGGAAGTACAACGTCACGCATGCCCAGCAGGAGCAGGCAGCTATCAAAGCGCCGCCAACATACGGGATCGCCTCTGCGGTCGAGAAGTTCGCGCCATCAACGTACCTGAGCCGGAAGATCTCGCCCAGTGTCCTCACGACGATAAGGAATTGAACCGTGATTCCTATCTGAGCCCAGCGTTCTCTGGTCATTCGGAAAGTGTAGTTGGGCGGGCGGATTCTGCGAAATCGCCACGGCGTGAATCTCCTGCCTCCGCTTCCCGGATTCTCCGCTAATTCGCTCACCCTTAATCCCGAATTCACGCCCGAGGCACACAGTACATCTGACGCGGCCTCACACCCGTGTCGCCGAAGTTTTCCCCCATCCCACCTTGAAAGGTCTAGCCGCATGTTCAAAAAAGCATTCGCAATCGGCTTGGTCACCGGAGCGCTGGCAATAGCCTGCTTCGCCCAGGAAGGCCGCGTCCCCACCGGCATCCGGCATCTCGATCACGTGTTTCTCATCATGATGGAGAATCACGGCTATCAGCAGGTGATCGACAATCCCAACGAGCCCTACCTCAACAGCCTGATCTCTTCGGGCAAAGTCAATCTCGCCACCAACTACTTCGCCGTGGGTCACCCCAGCCTTACCAACTACCTGGAGATTGTCGGCGGCTCCAACTTCGCCATTCGCAGCGACAACTCTCCCGCGTGGGGCAGCACCTCCTGCACTCCAAATATCGCGAGCGGGATCGTAAACGCCGACGACGGCGGCGGCAACGCGCCGGTAACTGTGGACACGGGAAGCATCTGCCCCATTGAAGGCAGCGGCAAGGACGCGGAAACGCCCGCGGTCGATACCTGGAATGAGGTCGCTGGCCCTTTCGTCGCCCTCGCTGACCTTGACGGCGTCAAATCCGTGCCCGCTGCGTCAACCATCGGCAAGACCATTGGCGATCAGTTGGACGATGCGCGGATGCGATGGAAGTCCTATCAGGAGAACCTCCCGCTCGGCACAATCTCAGGCGTCAATTACAGCAACGGCACGTCAACCAACTTGACCGATTTCACCCAGCTGTCTCCTCTCACCTCTTCAAGCGTGGTACAGCTCTATGCGGTCAAGCACAATCCGTTCGCGTACTTCAAAAGCGTTCAGGACGGATTGGACCCCGACAACAGCCTGAAGAACGTGGTCGGCTTCGATGGACCACGTGGTCTGTACGCCGATCTGACGTCCGGCGAGCTGCCCGAGCTGGCCTATATCGTGCCCAACCAGTGCGATGATCAGCACGGGCGATCCAACAGCGACGCGTACTGCGCCTTCGACTATGGCGAGAACAACAGCGGCTACACCTACGGAACTCAGGTGGGCCTGAATCCCGGCCTCATCCAGCAAGGAGATATAACCATCGAGCGGCTGGTAACGGCGATTCACGCTTCCCCGGCCTGGCACTTTGGACACAGTGCCATCGTGATCGTGTGGGATGAGAACGACTATAGCGGCAGCACCACGCAACTCACCGGGCTCTTCCCGCCGCAGAACCAGAACCGCGTCGTTCTCACAGTAGACACAAATTACCCAAATCGGCACGGAGTCCAGAGCTCCACCTACTACACCAGCTTCTCTCTGCTCAAGTCGATGGAAGCAGGTTTTCATCTTCCCTGCCTGAATCACGCATGCGACCCCGGCGTCCAGGTCATGTCCGACCTGTTCGGCTGGAACCATGGCGACTCAGACTCCGACAAGTTCTGATCGGCACACAGCAAGCGAGAGTCTTCACGGGTTGCGTGGGGCTCTCGCTCCCTCCTCACATCCCTCCATCTTCCTCCGCCAGAATCATCGCAATCCCCTCCATCCGCCGTTCCCACTCCGTCCGGTGCTCCCGTACCCACCCCTCCAGCGTGTCCAGTCCCTTGCTCGCCATCCGGCACGTCCGCACCCGCCCCACCTTCTCCGTCGCCACCAGCCCGCACGCCTCCAGAATGTCCATGTGCTGCCCCACCGCCGTCAGTGAAATCCCCAGCGGCTCCGCCAGCTTCGTCGCCGACTGCGGACGCTCCCGCACCATCTCCAGCAGCGCCCGCCGCGTCGGATCCCCCAGCGCATCGAACACCCGATCGCTATCGCTCTTCTCTTCGCCCACAAGTCCCTTCCTTCGGCCCAACACCCTTTTCACTTCTTCACTTTTTCACTGCTCTTCTTTTCACTGCTCCTCCACCACCCCCGCCAAATTCGCAATCAGCGTCCGCCATCCCTGCTCCCGCATCGCCGGTCCATCCGCCCCCTCGAAGAACGCTCCCTGGTGCGTCAGAATCAGGTCTGTCCCCGCCCCCGTTTCCACCAGCTCAAACGTCACCTGCGACGAAGAAAACATCTTCCCGTCCCGCTTCATCGTCGACGCAATCACGATCCTCTCCCCCAGCACAATCTGCTGGTACCGCCCTTCGTTCAGAATCACTGACCCCGCAATCGGCGTCTCCGGCCCCATCCGGTACGCCATCACCTGCCGCCCGCCTTCCTTGAACTCGACCAGGAAATCCTCCAACTCGCTGTGCCCGCCGCCGCCCATCCACCGCTGCACCTTATTAGGATCGCTCAGCGCCGCAAACACCACCCCCGCCGGCTTGGCAAAACTCCGCTCCACCACGCACGTCGCATGCACAACCTTCGGTTCCATCTTCGTCTCTGTCATCGCCGTAACCTCCTTGTCCTCTCATTTGTCTTTCGCAGCCAATACTGAAGTTGCAACTTTAGTATTTATCCATTCTTAAAAATAGTCAAGTTTAAACTTCAGTATTGTCCCAAACCCTCGCCCAAGACTGCACAGCACTGCGCAGAATTCAGCCTTAACTAGCTCATTCCATTAGCAATGTCCGTTTTTTTGGCGGAACCCGCGCTGCCAGCCGTAAACCGCTCATTCTGCGCGGGTTGAATCCTACTTTTTGGCGCTTTCCAGCGCCGCCAGCTTCTGCTTCAGGTCCTCCAGCTTCTCTCCCGCAGCGCTCAGCTTCCCCTGCGCGGTAAGTTGCTGATAATCCTGAAGATCCTGCGCCGCCGCATGAATCAGCGCGTTCACATCCGGCGCCTTCGTTTGCGCCGCCGACGGCGCACCCCCCGCCTCAGCCGGAGCCGCCGTCGCGTTTGCCTCGCTCCCGCTCAGGCTGCTCGTCCCGCCGGCAAACAGCGCCTGCAGCGCCCCCTCGTAGCTCGTCGCATACGCCAGTTTGTCCTGCAGCGCCAGCACCACCAGCCGCAGTTCCGGCATCGGGCTCCGCTGCGCCTGCAGATAAATCGGCTCGGCGTACAACAGCGACTTCCCGCACGGAATCACCAGCAGCGTCCCCCGCCGCACATGCGAACCCTGCTGATTCCAAAGCGTTAGCTGACCGCTAAGCTGCGCATTCTGGTCGATCCGCGCCTCCACCTGCATCGGCCCATCCACCAGCCGCGTCTTAGGAAAGTCGTACACCACCGACGTCCCGTAGTGTTCCCCGTCGCTCCGCCCCGCAATCCACCCAATCAAGTTGTTCCGGTTCGCCGGCGTAAACGGCAGAATGTCGATAAACTCCACATCCTGCTCCTCCGGCAACTTCATCAGCACAAAGTTCGGATCCATCGGCTGGGTCACCTGCTCGCCGCTGTCGCCCAGCGTCACTTCGCTTGCCACCGTCCACAGGTCCTCGCGGTTATAAAACACCGTCGGGTCCGTCATGTGGTAAAGCCCGTACACCTGCGCCTGCATCCGCAAAAACAGCTCCGGATACCGCACGTGCCGCCGCAGATCCTTCGGCATCGCCGCCTCGTCCTTGAACAGCGACGGAAACACCCCGCGCCACGCCGCAATCACCGGGTCCTTCGCGTCGAACACATAAAACGCCACGTCCCCGTTGTACGCATCAATCACCACCTTCACGCTGTTGCGCAGGTAGTTGATCGTCCCATCCCCCAGCGGGTAATTGGTCGCATAAGGATACGTGTCCGCGGTCGTGTACGCGTCCATCATCCACGCCAGAGTCCCGTCGTCGCGCACCACTATATAAGGGTCATTCTCGTACACAAGAAACGGCGCCAGCGCCTGCACCCGCTGGCGGATATCCCGCCGCATCAGCAGCCGGCTCTCCGGCCCAATGTCGTCCGAGAACGGCACCTTGGTCACGTCTCCGCGGTCAAACGCAATCAGCACCCGCCGCATCAGTCCGCCCATCCGGATCCCGCCCGTCCCCGCGTACGACGTCAAACTGTTCGTCTCGCCCTGCGGGTAGTTGAACTCCTTCTGTTGCGTCTTCACGTAAACATCGGTATCCGTCAGCTGCCCAAAGTAGAGCTCCGGCCGCGTCACCGTCGGCGCTCCACCCGTGCTCTGGACCGGCATATTACTCACCATCAGCGTGGGCAGCCCCTCCGGCGTAAACCCGTTCACCGAGTTCATCGTCAGCCCGTATCCATGCGTGTAAATCAGCTTCTCGTTAATCCAGTTGCGGCTGCTCTCCGGCAGCTTCTCCAGGCTCAGCTCCCGCGCTCCCAGCATTACCTCTCGGGTCCGCCCGGTAATCGCGTACCGGTCAATGTCCACATCGGGAAAATCGTAGTACGTCCGTATCTCCTGGATCTGCCGCAGCGTGTCCTGCAGCGCGTGCCAGTCCCACAGGCGAATATTTTCGAGCGTCGCCTGGTTGTGCTCCGCGTCCGCGTCGGCCACGTCCACGCTCGCAGGAAACTCGTGCGTCGCAATCTGGTCCAGCCCGTACGCCTTCCGCGTCATGTCGATGTTGTAGGCGATGTAGGGCTTCTCCTTGTCCAGCTGGTTCGGCTTCACAATAAAGTTGCCCACATACCAGCCCACAATCTGCACCAGCACAAAGCACACCACCGCCGGCACCGGCGCCGCAATCAGCCACTTCGCTCCCGGCCGCGCCACAAAATTGATCCCCGCCACAATCGCGCCCAGCACCAGCGCAATTGCGATCAGCGTCATCCCGCCCAACTGCACGTGCGCGTCCGTATAAGTTATGCCGCTGAACACCGTGTGCGGCTGAAGGATCAGCTCAATCCGCGCAATGTATTCGCGCACCGCCAGCACCAGCAGCAAAAACGCCGCCGGAACCGACAGCAGCCGCCACGGAAACGGCGCCAGCCGGTCATACGCATCGTGCGAAAGCCTCCGCCCGCCCGCAATCAGCGCGGAAAATACCGCGGCAATGCAGAACAAAATCGCCAGCGCCAGCAGCCATCCCGCCAGGTCGTTCCACACCGGCAGCGTGAAAAAGTAGAAATCCAGGTTCCGCCCCAGGATCGGGTCCGTCACCGCGCCGCCCGTCGGCCCATGGAACCAGTAGAGCGCAAAGTCCGTCCAGTTCCCCCGCAGCGCCGCGCCGGAAATCAGCGCAATAAACCCGGAAGCAATCAGCGCGCCCCAGCGCAGCACCCGCTCCAGCGGGATGTTGATGGTGCGCCCGTTGAACACAAATGTCCCCGCGCCGCGCAGGCTCGCCGCGTTCGAGTGGAGCAGGATGCGGCACCAGCCGTAGAGCAGGACGAACGTAAGCAGCGTGAAGAAAGCAAAAATCTCCCACTGGATCCGCAGCGATCTCCAGAAGACATCGGCATACCCCAGCGACCCGAACCACAGATTGCTAACGTAGTAAGAAATCACGGTACGGAAGCTCAGCAGGGCGACAGCGAGCAGGGCAACGACAACGATCCAGATTCGGCCGCCGCGCCGTGGCCGGCCAAAATCGGAATGCAGCATGATGGGTTCATCCATAGATAAGGCCAGCTTTCAGGCCGAGCAGAAAGCATGGCTCGAGCCGTCGCCATTGTAACGCCGAGGTGCACGACGGCAGCATTTGGCCGGTCGCCCGGGCGCCTGAAAGCAAGTTCCATCAACACGTGAGGCGCCCAGCCTCTGCGTTGGAAGCGGCTTCTTAAGACCCGTGCAACTCGCCTGGTACTTCGTTGCGGATGCCTGTTGTTTTTCGATTGACAACACCAGAACTCCAGCCTGATGCTTGTGCCAGCGATTCCCCAAATACCACCCGCTCTCGGCTGTGGCTACCGTGCGCGCCATTTGCGGGCAAGTGTGACCACAAATGCGAATACTGCCGCCTCTATGAATGGCGATTACAATACCGTACCCCGGGGCAGCTCCTCACCCAGTGAAAAGGCTCCAAACCCGTCGGGACAAAATCAAAAAGGCCGTACCGGCCAAAGGGCGAATAACATTCCCCGTTCAGCAGGTTAGACTGCGTGTCCAGACTGGTAACTGACTCGGTGTTAGAGATCCAAAAGCTCTTCGCGGTGCGGCCAATCAATTCATGTCAGGAGAAACTATGGGAAGGTTAGAAGTATCGCCCGAAGGAACCGGGGTTAAGGCACTGCGGTGCGCGGGGTCAGTATTATTGATTGGAGCGGTTCTCACCTTCTCTTTAGCGGGATGCGGTGGAGGCGCCAGCCAGCCAAATCAGGGCACCCCGTCCTCCTCCACCCTCTCCGTGACCCTTGCAGGAACGGGCTCGGGAACCGTGACCAGCAGCGACGGAGACGTCAACTGCGGCACAACTTGCTCAGCAAGCTACTCGAATGGATCGAGTGTCACACTGAAAGCAACTCCTGCCGCAGGGTCCTCCTTCGCCGGTTGGTCGGGCGGTGGCTGCAGTGGAACGACATCTACCTGCACCGTCTCCGTCACCTCCGCCACTACCGTCACCGCGACATTTAACTTGCCAGTCGCTACATCGACGCTCTCCGTGGTCCTGGCGGGCACCGGCTCGGGAACTGTGACCAGCGGCGACGGGGAAATCAACTGCGGCGCAACCTGCTCGGCAAGCTACTCGAATGGATCGAGCGTCACGCTGACAGCGACTCCAGCCGCAGGGTCCTCCCTCGCCGCTTGGTCGGGCGGCGGCTGCAGTGGAACCGCAACCACCTGCACCGTCTCCGTCACCTCCGCCACTACCGTCAGCGTGACATTCAACTTACCCGCCGCCAACCAGACGCTATCGGTCGTCCTTGCAGGCACCGGCACTGGAACCGTGACCAGCAGCGACGGAAACATTAACTGTGGACCGACATGTTCAGCCACCTATCCGTCCGGAACTAGCGTTGCACTCACTGAGGTTCCCGCATCTGGATCGTCCTTTGCCGGTTGGTCGATCGCAGGTTGCAGCGGAACAACGAGCCAATGTAGCGTCATCGTGACCTCCACTACTACAGTAACGGCCACCTTCAATGAGCCTGTCGCAACAGCGAATGAATGGATCTGGATGGGCGGATCCAATTCTGCGGGGCAGCCAGGCATTTATGGTACCCAGGGGACAGGTGCCGGCTCGAACATTCCGGGTGGCCGTAATGGAGCAGCTTCTTGGCTCGATCAGAGCGGCAATTTGTGGATGTTCGGCGGCCTCGGCTATGACTCAAAGGGATCTTTGAATTTTCTCAACGACCTCTGGGAATTCAACAACACTAGCAGTGCATGGACCTGGGTCGGTGGCGACACGGTTGGCGGTTCGACGGGAAGTTTCGGCACTCAGGGAGTTGCTTCGGCGACCAATGTTCCACCTGCGCTTTATAGCCCCATTGGTTGGAGCGACAGCAGCGGAAACCTTTGGGTCTTTGGCAGCGCCGGGGTCGGCATAGATGGCTATTTCACTTTATGGGAATTCAGTCCGACAACGAAGCTGTGGACGTGGATCAGTGGGAGCTCCGCAACTACATCTCCGTATCGTGATTACCCTGCCATTTGGATCGATAACAAGGGTAACCTATGGATTTTTGGTGGCGCCCTTGAGATCTCCTCATCGGGGCAAGAAAGTTGTCCATGCTTGTTCAATGATTTATGGGAATTCAATATTGCCACAAGCACCTGGACCTGGTTCACAGGTAGCCAGACGCCGTATGCTTTGTCGACCAACACCGGTACGAACCTGAACGCAGGCGTCAGCTATGGAAAGCAGGGTATTGCCACAACCACCAACGTTCCTGGAGCTAGGCAAGGTTCTGCTGCCTGGACAGATAGTGCCGGTAACCTATGGCTCTTCGGCGGTGGCGATTGGTTGGGAGGCGGAATAACGGCAGGCGGGGAGGTTGGTCCACTAACAATGGACAACGCTCTAAATGACCTGTGGGAATTCAACACCACAACCAGCATGTGGACATGGATTGGAGGTACCGATTCCCATAATGACGCCCTCGGGAGCTACGGGGACCTTGGGGTTCCCTCAACCACCAACATCCCAGGCTCGCGTGCTTTCGCTACCACTCAGCCCGGCGGCAGCGGTAACATTTGGCTCTTCGGGGGCCTGGCTGGCGCAGGGTACGATCCTGGCGTGTCTGTCTCTGAAGTGACCAACGATCTCTGGAGTTACGCGCCTTCATCCAACGAGTGGACGTGGCAGAATGGCAGCGACACTTTTTCGTCACTGACCGGGACCGACCCTACGGCCGCAATCGGCAACTACGGCGCCTTAGGTGTCGCCGCCTTGACGAATGTTCCCGGCATGAGGGCCGGCGCGGCCATTTGGACTGATGCTTATGGTAACTTCTGGCTTTTTGGCGGCAATGGCGCAGACGCGACACTGAGCACAGGCACCTACGAGCTGAATGACCTGTGGTTCAATGGCACTCTCCAGTCCATCGCCATCTCTCCAGTCAATTCCACAATCGGCACCTCTCCGGGGCAGAACACCCAGAGATTCACAGCCAAGGGAACCTTCCTGGGAGGGTTTACCTTCCCTCTTACTGTTGCCTGGACATCCAGCAACCCTAACGTGGCAACGATCAACAGTTCCACAGGAGTTGTAACCGTGGTGGGAACGGGAACAACGGTGATCACCGCACAGTCGGGCGCGGTTACAGCTTCAACTTCCCTGTTCGTGAATTGATGAAACTCGACAGGAAAGGAGTCGTGGCCCGTCCAGTGAGTGTGTCATCCCGAAGGACCGCACGCCGCCGGGGTCCCCGGCGGGTGGCCCACGTTTCGGGCTGCTGACTGCGCCGCAATAGATTGGGTGCCGCAGGTCTCCTGAAGTTGGAGACCTGGGAACGCGGAAACCCGCCGCCGCTCCACGGCCATCTCACCCCATCTCCAAGTGAGCGTGTCATCCCGAAGGGCCGCACGCCTGGGGCCCCGTCGCGGCTTTTTGCGATGGGGTAAGCGGCCCGAGGGATCTGTAGTTGCCTTTCGCCCGCACCACAAATGCCCCATGACCTACCCCGTCGCGCGGAGGCACGGCCACCACCGCCCCCGCGTCAAAACTGAATCCCGCTCACCACATACACAAAGCCTGCGAAGGTGAGAAAGTACAGCGAGCAAAGGATAAGCCACCATCGCGCGAAGCCCTTGCGCGGGATTGCGCACGCCGTCGCCGCCACAAAGAGCACAACCTCAACTCCCGCAATCCCGTCGATCGCGCGCTCGTTGTGCGACAGGAAGAAAAACATCGCCGCGCACAGCAGCACCTGCGCCGTCACCGCGCCCACACTCAGCCACGCAGCCGTCTGGCGCCACCCCGCAGCGTTCGCCGAGCGCATTTCGCGGTACGTCACCACCCACACGTAGCCCAGACCAACGATGGCCGCAAGCGTCACCGGAAAAAAGAGAATGACCATTGGTTTGCCCGAATTCTACCACCATCTTTTTCCTGCCGGGCGGCCCGTTGGCCCTACCCCGGAGCAGCAGGCAATACTCAAGTCCAGACTTCAGTATTCCTGCCATCTTCGTCCTTTCTTCCCCTAGCGACCGCCCCCGTTCCTTCGCATACCCGCGCAACCCACCCCGGATCGTCTCAGACGGGTGAAACATCTCCCCCCGGATCGTCTCAGACGGGTGCAACAACTACCCCCGGATCGTCTCATGCTTTTTGCCTCTCATATAAGGATTTCGTGATCCATCTCACTCGGTTTTCGCCATGGAAGCGTCGATTGGCGGCGCGCCGTGGGAGAATCATGCCAGCAGCAACGGCAAAAAACCCTGGCGGAACTCAATCGCGAGGCGCAGCGTATCTAATAGAGCAATGAAGGAGATGCGGCCATGGCAAGCGGAATTCCGGCAATGAACACAACGGCGATGTTCTACGAGTAGTACGAGTCAGTGCGCCGGGACGAAGTGGTAGGGATTCTGCTGGCGCTGTTCCTGGGCACCTTCGGCATCCATCACTTCTACCTCCGCCGCACCGGCCTCGGCATCCTTTATTGCTGCTTCTTCTGGACCGGAATCACTGCGATTCTGGGGTTTATTGAGTGCTTCTTCATGCCCGGAAGGGTACGGGAATTCAACGCGATACAGGCGGCGGGGATTGCCGCGGCGCTGGGCATGAACGCGCCTCCGGGATGGGGCTGGCCGGTTGCGCCGGCGCCCGTGCCGCCGGTAAATCCGGGGACTACGCTGCCGCCCTCCGGCGCGCAAGTCACCTGCGCCAAGTGCGGCACGAACAATATGGCGGGGGCCCGGTTCTGCTCCGGCTGCGGGAGCGCGCTGTAGATCGTTCAGCCGTTAGCCCTCAGCCCTCAGCCCTCAGCCAGCAGCCAAAGACTTGAGTTAGCACCACTTACATGTTGGCGTGGCCGGAGCGCATGGACTCGTTGAACTGGGGCTTGGTGAAGTTCAGGGCGGCTTCAAGGCGGGCCTGGAACTCCGGGGCGCGGGCCAGCAGCGCGGGCGTGGCCGTGGCGAACTCGCCGCTCACAGCCATAAGTCCTTCACCTGCTTCGTGGCCGGCCATGCGCAGCAGGTCCGTCTGTGGTGGTGTTCAGGTACTGGGCGTCGCGCGGATCGGCGATCCAGACCGGCTTTGACTCACCGAGCACGCCGGAGAGCCAGTAGACCTTGCTGAGCAAGTAGGCCAGGCGCGAGTCGTCGTCGGTATCGGTGAAGACGAACTTCTTTTGCCATCGCGAGTAGAAGCGGGTGGTGACGGGGACGGGCTGGCGGTTGCCGGACTTGAGGAATTCGAGCTGGCCGAGGTCGACGATCTTGCGGATGGCGTTGTAGATGAAGGTCTCGGCGTAGGGCTGCTCCATGGCGGGCACGATCTCCGCGAAGGTGACGGTGACGGAGGCGGCGATTTTGGCGTGGAGGGCCTGGTGCTCGGGGTCGGCGAGGCGAATTTCGCCGTGGACGATGTAAGTGTCAGCGCCGGAGGTGGAGAGGTGGAAGGGCCACTGGAACTGGCCGAAGGAGATGGGCATGCCGGCGAGAGTGACGTAGCAGTCGGGGCGGGGGTTGCGCAGGCGCTGGGCCTCGGCGGCGAGGTGCGCGGTCATCTCCGGGAGCAGATGGCCTTTGTCGAAGTCGAAGTCGTGGCTGAGTTCGAGCTTCAGCGCGCGGCTGGAGGCGTCGTTCAGGCCGAACTCGAAGATGGTGGTAGCCTCGCCGTGGAAGTCGACGCCCTGAGTGACGGAGACGAGGGTGAGGCCGGCCTGGATTGCGGCCGTCTGCATCGAGGAGACTAGGGAAGACTTGATTTCAGCGGTCATGGTGCGGGGTTCCTGAGTTGGATTGCGCCTCGATCAGTTTAGAGCATGGGGCGGGAATAGGGCTCCAGCCCTCAGCCCTCAGCCGTCAGCCCTCAGCTTTCAGCTTTGCCGGTTGGCCCGATATCGCCATTTCACATCATCCCTTGACGAATCGATAGTAGGGCGTCTACCATCGATTCCAAATTGGGGGTCGACTGTCTTCCATGGAAAAACGAAACGGACTTCTTCAAGGCACGCTGGACATGCTCATCCTGCGAACGCTGCGTTCCGGTGCCGCTCACGGTCACGAGATTGGAAAGCACATCCAGCGGACGACGAACGATTTTCTGCAGATGCAGCACGGTTCCCTCTATCCCGCGCTGCATCGGCTGGAGAAGCGAGGCTGGGTGACTGCGAAGTGGGAAACCGCTCCAGACCGCAATCGGCAGTTCAAGTACTACCGATTGACGGCGCAAGGCCGGAAACAGCTGGTTGTAGAAGAGTCGCAATGGAAGCAGATGGCCGAAGCCGTGGCGCGCGTGATGTGGCCCGCCGCCGAGGAGAGCTGAGATGAAATGGTGGCGGCTAAGAAACAGAGACGAGGATCTGCGGCGGGAACTGGAGTCCGATCTGGAATTGGAAGCGGAGGAGCAGCGGGAGCGCGGCTTATCGCCGGAAGAGGCCCGCTATGCCGCCCGGCGCGCCTTCGGCAATCCCACGCTCATTCGCGAGCACACTCGCGCGATCTGGAACCGGGGATCGCTGGAGCGGTTGGCGCGCGACCTGAAATATGGCACACGTACCTTGCTGCGCTCACCGGGGTTCTCACTCATCTCCGTACTGGTGATGGCGCTCAGCATCGGCGCGACCACATCGCTGTTCACCATGGTGCGAGCGGTGCTGCTGCGGCCTCTGCCGTTTCGCGATTCCGGCAAATTGGTGGTGCTCTACGAACACTTCCGCCACAACCAGGGCGGTGACGGATTCAATGCGGTTGCCCCAGGCGACTACCGCGAGTGGCGCAGCCAGACCCACGGCTTTGAAGACATGGCGGCCATGCGCGGTTACGGAGGTATCCTGTCCGGCGCGCACTCGGAGCTGCCCGAAGTGGCGCAGAGCGCGGGTGGATCGTCCAATCTCTTTCCGCTTCTGGGCGTAGCTCCCGCCTATGGCCGCATCTTTACGGAGAGCGAAGACCAGCCGCATGGTGAGCGCGTGGTCCTGCTCACGTGGAGCCTGTTCCAGCGCCGCTTTGGCGGAGATCCTTCCATCGTCGGCAAACAGATTCATCTGGATACGATCTCTACCACCGTGGTTGGCGTGCTGCCGAGTTGGTTTACCTATCCCGATGCCCGAATCCAGTTCTGGATGCCTTACGCGCAGACGTTCTCGCCGGAAGACTATGGCATGCACGACGGCCACCAGAGCCTGGTGGTGGCTCGGCTGCGGCCGGGTGTGAGCGCAGAGGCGGCGACCCGCGAGGTGAGCGCGCTGCAATACCGGATCCATCTCGACAATGCCTCGAAGCCTGTTGCCGAGGACGTCTGGTCACGGCCGATGATCGACGACCTGGTGAAAAATGTGCGAACGCCGCTGCTGGTGCTGCTCAGTGCGGTCGGGTGCATGCTGCTGATCGCCTGCCTGAACCTGACCAACCTGCTGGTTGCGCGGTCGGCTGCGCAACGCAAAGAAGTTGCCATTCGTGGCGCGCTGGGCGGCAGCCGGTTTGTTCTTATTCGCGAACAAATGATGGAAAGCCTGCTGATCTGCCTCGCCGGCGGAGGACTGGGCCTGCTGCTATCGCTCGCTTCGACCTGGTGGCTGGCCGCACACTGGCGTAATCTGCCTCGTGCCGACTCGGTGCATGTGGATGGATGGGTTCTGACGTTTGCCTCGGGCCTGGTGGTGGCCACAGCGCTGTTGGCCGGGCTGGCGCCGGCGATTTCCTCCACCGGCAAAGGGCTGCTGACGGGGTTGCGGGAGGCATCGCGATCGGTGGACGGCAGCGCCTCGCGGGCGCGGCTGCGCAAGACGATGCTTACGGCCGAGATTGCGCTGACGGTCATGCTGCTGATCTCCGCCGGGCTGCTTTTCAAAAGCTTCGTGCGCCTGCGGACTAGAGACCTGGGCTGCCGTGTGGACCACGTGATGACAATGAAATTCGGCTTGCCTGAAATCCAATACGATACGCGCGACAAGGTGGTGTCGTTCCACGAGTCGCTGCTGGAACGGGTGCGCAGGCTACCGGGTGTGCGTGGCGCAGCGCTGGTTTCCACTGCGCCTGGAACGGGGCCAGCGGGCGACAGAGTGTTCACGATCCCGGAGCGGCCCGCACCCAGTTACAGCACGCAATACGCTGCAGACGCCCTTACCGCGGACCCGCAGTATTTCAGCGTGATGCAAATTCCCCTTATCCGTGGCCGGGTCTTCACCGAACGCGAGCGCCTGGGGAACGACCGTTACGTGGTGGTTAGCAAGCTGTTTGTGGATCAGTTTTTCTCCGGCGACGACCCCGTTGGCAAACACATCCGCGTGGGCTGGGATACCAAGCCGGATACCTACGAGATCCTTGGTGAAGTCGGCGACACCATTGCAGACGTTACGCGACCGGTGCAGGCGGCAATGTATTTCCCGATCCTCTCCGGCATCCCCGACCGTACCAGCGAGGCGACCATTGTGGCCTACACCGCGGGCGATCCGCTGGCCATGTCGATGCCGATCCAGCGACAAATCTCGGCGCTTGAACCGGAGCTGCCCGTCTACAACGCGCTGACTATGGACCAGATTCTTGACAAGACGACTGCCAGCCAGGGTTTTGCGGCCAAGCTGGTACTGGCCTTCGCCGCTTTGGCGCTTCTATTGGCTGCTGTAGGCCTTTACGGAGTGCTCTCCTACCTGGTGACGCAGCGAGTGCCGGAGATCGGCATTCGCATCGCCCTTGGCGCGCAACGCGCACAGGTGTTGCGTCTTGTCCTGTTCGACGGGCTGCGGCCAGCTCTGCTGGGGCTGATGTTTGGTTTGGCAGCCAGCGCAGGCGTAACCCAACTCATCCGGTCAATGCTCTACGGAACCGAGCCGTATGACCCGGCTGTTATTGCCACCGTAATTCTGGTCTTACTTTCGATCGCTACGATTGCCTGCGTTTATCCTGCATGGCGTGCCGCGCGCCTGGATCCTATGGAGGCCTTGCGAACGGAGTGAAACAGGCAGGCAGCCCGGACCGAAAAATCGCCTGTGGTTGAGGAGATTCGCATTGAGGTGGCTTTGACGGCGTTTGCGACGGCTGCAACGGCTCTGGTGCCGGCGGCCACGAATGGCGCCGTGCCTGCAAAAGGCGGAACTGCCGTAATCATTGTGGCAATAACAAGCCATCCGTAGCAGATGTGGGGCGTTGTTGATGGGTGGAAGATTGCCCTTAGGTAGCCCAGCACCCAGATGCCGAAAGCGGCGGGAGATGGCCCTGCTACACTGGCCGCACCTGAAATCCCGGAGAGAAATTGTGAGATTCAAGCTTGTTGTTGCGATGGCGTTGTTTCTTCCTGCGCTGATGTGGACGCCTGCGCTCGAGTGGGCGCAGGGCGCTGCCCCTGGCGCGGCGCAGGTGGACCAGGCTACCGAGAAGGCGCTGGTGAAGCTGGGCGGGCAGTTGATGGTGGAAGGGAAGGCCTACGAGTATGACCGCAAGCTGGCGGACGATATTGGGCCGAGGCTGACGGGTTCCGATAACTATATGAAGGCGGCGGCGTGGGCGGTGGATGAGTTCAAGAAGATGGGGCTCCAGAACGTGCACGAGGAGAACTGGGAGATTACGGCGGCATGGGAGCCGGAGGTGTGGGCGACGGGCGAGATTCTGACGCCGCACCGGCAGCGGTTGCACCTGGAGGCGGACGGCTGGAGCATGTCCACTCCGCCCGGCGGAGTGAAGGGGAAGGTGTACCACCTGAAGGAGCTATCGCCGGAGGGGGCGAAGGCGGAGGCCGCGGACATTAAGGATGCGGTGGTGCTGGTGGATGAGGACTCATTTCCGCAGAATGGAGAGTTTCTGATCGGCAAGATGCTGGGCGCCATCGACCTGATGAAGCAGGAGGGCGCGCAGGCGCTGCTGCTGGGGATTGGCGCGACCAACAACGTGCCCAGCATGGCGGGGTTGAGCTGCTGCAACGGTGCTCCGACGGCGATGCCGGTGGGGAACGTGGGCGAGGAGGATACGCTGCTGCTGAGGCGGCTGCTGAATGAAGGGCCGGTGGAGGTGGAGTTCGCGTTCAAGAACCGCATCCGCGAGCACGTGAAGGTGCCGAACGTGGTGGCGGAGATTCCGGGGCCGGATGCAACGGGCGAGTACGTGGTGATTGGCGGGCACCTGGATAGCTGGCAACTGGGGACGGGCGCCGAGGATAACGGGACGGGCGCGGCCAGCGTGCTGGCGATTGCGCAGGCGATGAAGGCGGCGCGGGTGCAGCCGAAGCGGACCATGCGATTCGTTCTGTTTGGCGGGGAAGAAGAGGGACTGCTGGGGTCGATCCAATACGTGAGGGCGCACGCGGCGGAGATGGACAAATGCGCGGGGGTGTTCATCACGGATACGGGGTCGGAGGCGCCGAAGGGCTGGTACATCTTTGGGCGCGACGACGAGAAGGCGGCGCTGGAGCCGGTAAAGCCATTTTTGGACGAGCTGGGCGCGGGCGGGACCACGGACGAGGGGCGGTTCGCGTTCTCGACCGACCACGGGGCGTTTTTGATTCACGGTGTGCCGGCTTACATGCTGTGGAACCCGACGGACGAGTATTTCAAACTGCATCACAAGCCGAGCGACACGTTTGACAAGGTGAACCGGCGGGACCTGAACCTGGGCGCGGCGGTGGTGGGGCTGACGGCGCTGGAGTTTGCCGATGCGCCGGCGATGCTGCCTCATCCGGACCAGGCGGGAGTGGAACAGCAACTGAAAAAGATCAAGGCGTACGACGAGTACAAGGACATGGCGGACCACAAGATGTTCTGAGGCTTATCCCACCCAATCGCGCGATACGACTGCGCGATTGGATGGGGCACCCAGCCGGTTAGAATGGGCAATGTGGAAGGTCAAGCGGCGTCGCACATCATTCTGGCTGAAAATTTGACGAAGGTGTACCGGTCGGGACGGCTGGAAGTGCCGGCGGTGCGCGGAGTGACGTTCGCGGTGGAACGCGGGGAGTTTGTGGCCATCGTGGGGCCTTCGGGGTCGGGGAAGTCGACGTTGTTTTACCTGTTGGGCGGGTTGACGCGCGCGACGACGGGGCGGGTGGTGATCGACGGGGTGGACTTTGCGACGTTGAACGATGCGCAGCGGACGCAGTTGCGAAGGCATCGAATTGCGTTTGTGTTTCAGAAATTCAACCTGCTGCCGACGCTGACGGCGATGGGAAACATCGAAGTGGCGTACAGCGTGAGCGGACGCAAGGAGCCGCTGGACTGCAAGTACCTGGACCACCTGAGCGAGATGCTGGCGATCAAGGGACGGCTGGAGCATCTTCCGTCGGAGTTGAGCGGGGGCGAGCAGCAGCGGGTGGCGATTGCGCGGGCGCTGGTGACGCGGCCGGCGATCGTGCTGGCCGATGAGCCGACGGGGAACTTGGACACGAAGAACTCGGAAGCGGTGCTGGAGATGCTGGTGCGGTCGAACCGGGAACTGGGGCAGACGGTACTGATGATTACGCACAACCCGGAGGCGGCGGGGATCGCGGGGCGGATCCTGCACATGCGGGACGGGGAAATTGTGAACGTGGAGAGCGGGCGCGGTGCGGCCAAGGGCAATGGAACCAAGGTTTGAGGCTGCGGTAGGGGGATGAAACGGCGCGGTTTGACCGGATTTGGAACGCCCCGGTATACTCAAGGCTGCGACAAGCGGGAGTAGCTCAGTGGTAGAGCATCGCCTTGCCAAGGCGAGGGTCGCGAGTTCAAGTCTCGTCTCCCGCTCCATTTTGTTCTCCGGCCGGGGCCGGGCTACGGATGAAATGGGGCACTTTCAAAAGGCTGCCCTGCCCAGAGGCGCGGTACCCAAGTGGTAAGGGAGAGGTCTGCAAAACCTTTATGCGCCGGTTCGATCCCGGCCCGCGCCTCCAATCCTTTCTCCAATAAATTCAATACCTTCATACAATTAAGGGCGTTTTCCACTGACATCCACAGGCGGGTTATTTGGCACTTACTTGTGGTAAATCAGCGAAAACTGAGCTCGGTTGGAGCCGCAGGACGGATCTGTAGCGGAAAGCACGATTACCAGGCGGACAGGTTCCCAAAAACCACGTAACTCTGCTTTGAAACAAAGTCGTGTCCCAAACTAACCCCCGTGAAATCAGCAAGAAGCCTAGCCGGATTGTTGATCCTTGTGGACCGTGGAAGAAGTCTGTGCCACGCGAATCGTCGGAGCGCAATCTCGGAAGTTCCCAAACCATGGAGCTACCGAGCGCGTATAGCGCATCCGCCGTGAGGGCAGATGGGCTGAATGTAAGATGGTGAAAATCGCTAGCGCATTCGGGAGCGTGTATGGCCGGCCCTCAGAGGCCCCTGGAAGTCGGGGACCAAATCGACTCATACCGTATTGAGGCTCCGATTTCTCGAAGTCGATTAGCGACCGTTTACCGCGCCACGGACCTGAGGGACGGCCGGAGAGTTGCATTGAAGGTTCCGGACCCGGAGATGGAGACGGACCCCTTCCTGCTCGATCGCTTTCGGCGGGCAGCGTTGATTGGAGAGAAGCTGGGGCATCATGGCGTGATGCATGTGTTCAGCGAAGTTGAGCGCTCGCGAGTTTACATGGTGATGGAGTGGTGCGATGGCAAGCCGTTGCGGCAAATCATGGACGCAGGCAACATGGCGCAGGAGCGCGCAATTCGCATCGCAGTTGCGGTATTGGAAGCACTGCAATATCTCAGCGACAATGGCGTAGTGCACCGGGCAATGACGCCGGAGAGCATCATGGTCGACGAGCATGACAAGATCAAGCTGATCGATTTTGGCCTGGCGTCCGATGCTGCTTCCCGACGGCTGACTTACACCAGTTTGACGGATGAACTTGGAACCGCCGATTACATTTCTCCCGAGCAGGCGTCAGGGAAGCGCGGTGACAGCCGCTCGGACATTTATTCGATGGGCGTCATCTTGTACGAAATGCTCACCGGGAAGCTGCCCTTCACTGGCTCGTCGCAAATCGAGGCGATGAAGTCGCGGCTCAATGTTCCTCCTATTCCGCCGAGGGTCGCTTTGCCTTCCATTTCTCCACAAGTTCAGGAAGTGCTTTATCGCGCGCTGGAGCGAGAGCCGAGAAAGAGGTACCAGCGCGCGCACGAGTTTGCTCATGATTTGCAGCATCTGGACCGGGTAGGAATCGAGAAGCGTCCGGAATTGCGCAAATGGAAAACTCCAAAGGCGCATCTGCTGCGCACAATCCTCCTTTACCTTCTTTTTGCCTTGGTGCCTGTCGCTATCCTGCTTGCGATGGTGCTATTGTCCCATGGAAAATGAGCCCGGCCACGAGTTGAACCTTGGCTTTATGATGCGATCATGACCGACTCAACCGCAGATCGGTTGCAAGCGTGGATCATGAAACATGCAATTGCGCCTGCTGCCATCGCAGTCGCTTTTGTTGTGGTTGCGCTCTTATGGTCATTTCCCCTCCAGCACGTGATCGCGTATCCGTTTGTATTTCTATTTTTCGGGGCGATAATCGGCAGCGCGTGGTTCGGCGGAATGACTGCCGGTGTATTGGCGGTCATTTTTTCTTCTGCCCTGATCGACTACTTCTTTATCCCGCCGCTCTACTCGATGTCGATCGCGAAGGAGTCTCAGAGCTTTTTCACGGCATTTATCCTCAGCGCAATCGCCATTACAGTGGTGAGCTCTGCGAGAAAGCGGGCCGACTCTCAAGTCCGAGCGGCCCGCGACGAGCTCGAAGTACAGGTGAAAGAGCGAACAATCGAGCTGGAGCAATCGAATCGAGAGATTCAGGAGAGCGAGAGACAACTGCGCCAGCTTACGGAGGCTATCCCGCAACAGATTTGGCGCGCGGATGCATTGGGGAATGTGGAGTATTGCAATGGTCACCTGCTGGCATACATAGGCCGCTCCGTGGCCTTTCCACAAGGGGAATCATTCTTCAGTATTTTTCATGCTTTGGATGAGCCGCTTTTCCGCCAGGCTTGGGAAATTGCACTGCGGTCCAAGGGCGCTTTCGAAACTGAGGCACGGATTCTCAATGCCGGCGGAAGCTACAGGTGGTTTCTGGTTCGTGCAGTTCCGCAGATGGATGATGAGGGCGCGGTGGCTCGATGGTATGGGATTCATATCGACATCGAGGAGCAGCGCCGGGCTCAACAAAGCCTTGCCGACGCACAAAAGGAACAATCGCGCATTTCGCATCTGCTAAGCATGGCGGAAATGGCGGCCTCGATTGCCCACGAGCTGAATCAGCCTCTCACCGCAGTAATGACGCACGCCTATGCGTGTCGCGAGTGGTTGCGCGAAGACGCCCCCAACATCCCCAAGGCTTCTGCAACAGCGGAGAAGATTGTGCAGGAAAGCACGCGTGCGAGCGCGGTTTTGAGCCGAGTCCGCGCAATCTTTCGAAAGGAAGCAAACATACGGGAATCGACCGACATGAACCGCTTAATCCGCGATGTGCTGCGCCTGCTCCGCGACGAGGCGATTCGGCGCGACGTTTCTATCCGATTGATGCTGGCGGACGAATCGCCAAAGCTTATCGTTGATTCTGTTCAAATCCAGCAAGTGCTCCTGAATTTGACGATGAATGCGATGGAAGCGATGGCCGAGATCTCATCGCCGAAAGAGTTGACCATCCGTTCGCTTCGAAAGAGCAACGATGAAACATTGATATCCATCGAGGATCGGGGGCCGGGCATTGCAAAGGAAATCTCGGATCGCATATTCGAACCATTCTTCACCACCAAGCCGAACGGAACGGGCATGGGACTGGCGATTTGCCGCAGCATCATTGAATTGCACGATGGACGGATTTGGGCTGAGAACGGTACAACCGGAGGGACGGTCTTTCACTTTACAGTTCGGACACAGCCATGAGCGAAGCTGCCAACGCAGGACGGAAATTGAAGCAGACGGTCTTCATTGTCGATGACGATCCTTCCATCTGCGAAGGACTCGAAAACCTGTTGGAATCAGTCGGACTCTCCGCTGAATCCTATGCATCGGCAGAAGCTTTTGGACAGAGCTGGACCATGAAAGACGCGGGTTGCCTGCTTTTGGATGCGCGGCTCCCGGGAATGAGCGGCGTTGCATTCCAGGAACAAATGCGCGCGACAGGAATCGAGCTGCCAATCATCTTCATGACGGCGCACGGCGATATTCCGATGGTCCGTAAGGTCATGAAAGCGGGTGCGGTTGAGTTTCTCACCAAGCCGTTTCAGAAGGAAGAATTGCTGCAGGCGGTTGGAGAAGCCTTTGCCCTGGATCGCGCAAAACGAGAGGAAGCTGAAGGGTTGCGCACGATCCGCGCGCTCCTTGACTCGCTGAGCCCGCGAGAGCGGGAGGTGATGGCGATGGTGACCGCCGGGTTGCTGAACAAGCAAATTGCCGCCGAGTTGAATCTCAGCGAGATTATGGTGAAGACCCACCGCCGCCGCGTGATGGAAAAGATGCAGGTGGACTCACTTGCTGAATTAGTAAAGCTGTGCGAAAAGGCGCAGGCGCCGGCATGGAGAGGCCGCCTCAAATGAATTGATCGCACACGCTGGAGGCTCGCTAAATCTTTGTGGGATCTTTAGATATATACCAAAGTATAGGTTGTTCTCGGTCCCATCTGCCGCCATCCTGCAAATAGCTTGTCCGAGTCCGATCGTCGTTCAGTGCTACCACAGAATTCCCTGAGGCTTTCTTACTGCTGCTGTGAATCAGCCGCGAAGAGTCCTTCCTTACTCCAAAGGAGGTTTGTATGAGCCCAATGGCATTGCTGGCTGAAATCCTGCTTTCCGGCTTCTTTGCCGTGGCTTGTTTGCGCGCACGCGCCGAATCGCCGAGTCTGCGCGGTCTCGCTCCAGTAAGACTCTTCGCGCTTACGGGGAGATTAGAACGTCTGCGCCAGTCGCGATGGCAATGGATCTGCATGGTGCTGCTTCTTATGTTTATGCGAAAGCAAGTGGGGGCTCCGCTAATCGCCGAGCTCACAGTCGCGGCTCAATTCATTGTGTTCCTGGCGTTGCCTTCGGCCAAACAATCGGCGGGAGTTTCTCGCACATGAGAATGTTGATCGATATCGCCAGATTTCTGCGGCGGGCGCGACGGCAATTGCGGTTCGGGGAGTTATCACGCGAGCCGCTTGAGTTACTAAGGCTTGAGTGGAAGGACGATGTGGTGGAGTGCGATTGGCTCATGCGGCCGGCGGATGCATGGGACAAGTATGTGCCGCCTCATTTGGCGAAGGAAAACCAGACGCTGCAGGCCTTGCGGGACGCACTTAAGTTGCGCGCAATCATTTTTCGCTCTTTCCCCGCCGTCGGTTTTGCGCACCTGCGAATGTTTCGCATCGAAAGGGACCATCCACTGGAACTGGTGATGACAGGGAGCGTGACACGGTGGGATGAAGAGTTTTACCGCGTTCCCTCGGTGATGATGCGCGCGAAAATGTGCGGTTTTCGGTTCACGGTAGCGGAGGGAGCGATTCGCGAGCTGGCCCCGGTTCCATTCGTATGACGCCGGTTCGGGGCGGAGGGTGAACACTGCCAGCACATTGCAATGGGATCTGGTAGTTGCAATCAATCGGGCTCGGGGCACGAATGTTTGAGTTTCAATCACTCTGAATCTTTTCAAGGAGGGCGGTAATGGCGGCAACAAAATCGCAGGGCACGAAATTCACGCTATTCATGTGCGGGCTGACCGCAGTCTGCGCAGGAATTGCATTCTTCTCATCGGGCATCGCTAAGGTGGCGCTCCTACTCGGCGTTGTCACGCTGGCTGTATCTCTTTGGGGTTTCTTCAAGATCAAGCCGCTTGAAGGCAAGACCGGGCTCGCCCACAACCTGCCGTGATGAAACTGATCGGCGTGGTGGTTGTGCTGGGGGGCTGGCTGATCGTCCTCTTCGGAATACACCTGACATCCGGCGTAGGCGGGCGTTTGGCGACTTCGATTGTAGGCTTTGCCATCTCGCTGGCCGGAATCTGCTTCGTTCTTGCGCCCGCAGTCAACAAGAACGCCATCTGGAAGACTTAATGACTCTTCCCCAGCAGTCATCAACCCACTCATGGAGCGAAATCTGATGAAACTTGCACGGATTGCAACCTTTGTCTGCGCCCTGGCGATGTTACTAACATGCGCAGCGACTGTGGCTCGGGCTGACGCCGCACCTTCCGCGTCGGCTGCCGAGTTGAAGGACGCCCTCTCGACGGCGCCCACAACCTCGACACTAGCCAACGGCGATCCCGGCGGCACTATTACCGGCACCGTCAACGACGTGCCCGTCGCCAATGCCAAAACCGGCCTCACCATAGGCGACGTCGCCAATCAGGTGGGCCAGAACAAGATTGCGGTCAACTTCGTGTGGACGCTGGTCACAGGCTTCCTGGTTATGTTCATGCAAGCCGGGTTCGCCATGGTCGAGGCGGGCCTGTGCCGCGTCAAAAATGCCAACCACACTTACATGATGAACTTCTTTGTATACACATGTGGGTTATTCGCCTACTGGATCATAGGCTTCGCAATTCAGATGGGTGGCGCCGCTGGCAACGGTAACCTGGGCGGGTTGCAGTCGCTGAACACCGAGCATCTGATCACTATTTTCGGCACTCATTGGGGCATCTTCGGCGAGTGCGGCATGTTCCTGGCCAGGAGCACTTACGACGTTGGAGTCATGGTCATCTTCCTGTTCGAGATGGTCTTCATGGATACGGCTCTGACCATCGTGACCGGCGCCTGCGCGGAGCGCTGGAAGTTCCTCGCCTTCGCGGTGTCGTCGGTGCTGATGGGCGCATTCACCTATCCGCTCTACGGCAACTGGGCCTGGGGCGGCGGCTGGTTGTCGCAGTTGGGCGTCAACGCCGGGCTGGGCAAAGGCTACTGCGACTTCGCCGGATCGGGCGTCGTACACGCGGTGGGTGGATTGACGGCTCTGGCTGTGGCCATGATCATCGGCCCTCGAATCGGGAAATTCAATCGCGACGGCTCGTCCAACGCCATCATCGGTCACGATATCTCCGCCGTGCTGATCGGCTGCTTCATCCTGGCGTTTGGCTGGTTCGGATTCAATCCCGGCAGCACTCTTGGCGCCTCCGCCGCCGGCAACCTGCGCATTGGCTCGATCGCCGTCAATACAATGCTCGCCGGCTGCACCGCTACATTTGGCGCACTGCTTTACATGTGGGTGGTCAAGGGCAAGCCCGACGCCTCAATGAGCGGAAACGGCATCCTGGCGGGCCTGGTGGCGATCACCGCGCCCAGCGGATTCGTCAGCACCACGGGCGCCGCCATCATCGGCTTTGTTGCCGGCATATTGGTCTGCCTCAGTTGCGCCTTTGTTGAGAACTACCTCAAGGTCGACGATCCGGTGGGTGCTGTCTCGGTGCACGGAACGTGCGGGCTGTGGGGTGTGCTGTCCATCGGATTCTTTGCCGACGGCACCAGCAACTACGGAGGCGCATGGAACGGCGTGAATGGTTCCGTTACCGGCTTGTTCTATGGAGACGCCGGCCAGTTAGTGGCGCAAATCATCGGTTGCGCGACGCTGGTGGGTTTCGTGTTCACCTTCAGCTTCGTCCTCAACTGGATTCTCGACGTCGTCCTTGGACAGCGAGTCTCGATTGCAACCGAGGTTGCGGGGCTGGACCTGCCGGAAATGGGGCAGCTCGGATATCCCGAATTCGTCTTCAAGCCCGAACCAGACGTGCTGCTTGCGGCGGAAAGAATGGCGGAGGCCTAAGTTGAAGCTGCGCTTTCGGCGATCGTGTGGTCCCACTCCTTCAAGGGCCTTGCGAATCGCGGAGCTCCGCGGTTAGAGAATTCTCTTGATGCAGCAAGGCCAATTCCGCCGGCCTTGCTGCCCTTTTTCACCATCTGCGCGTCTGGAGCACACCTCATGATACGAGAAGTTTCAATCAATCCAAGTTCTATTGAAGCTCGAGCCGTCGCGATGACGTCATCGAAGCTGCCCCTCACATGGCCGGCATCGTTGCGCGGAGAGACTTCCGGCCTGCTGTTGCGCATGTTCCGCGATCCTCGCGTGCTGGAGTCGGAGATGCGCGGCGACCTGATCGCACAACTGCGCCAGGCTGTCGATCTGGAACCGTGCATCCCCGAGATTCGCGTTTTGCTGGGCATGGCTCTTTGTGTAGATCTCCAGGCACAGGAAGCGCTGGAGCAGTTGCGCGAAGCCGCGCGCCAGGCTCCGGACTGTTTTATCGCTCGACTGAAGTTCGGCGAGTTGCTCATGCGCCTGCGCATTTGCAGCCAGGCTGCCGAGGAAACAAAGAAGGCAGCGCAACTTGCGGAAAACGACTACCAGGCAGATCTGGCACGAAAGCAGGCCGCGACGATCCGCACCATGCTTCGCGAGGGGATCGAACGCGGTGGCTATGGCAACCTGGTTTCGCGGCTGATTCCGTTTCGCCGCCGGTCCAATAAACCCGAAGCTGCCCCGGTGCTCGCTGGGACCAGGTAGAAGATAATGCCCGCTGATCTGCAATTGGCGCTGCTGATCGCCATCCTGCTTCCGGCTGGAAAGATTCTCGCTTCTCTTACCAAGCGCTTTGGAATCCCTGCGATTCTTAGTGAACTTCTGGTTGGCGTGGCCGCCGGTCCCGGCCTTTTGAACATTATGCACAGGCCCCTCTTTAGCGGCACAGCCGCTGGAGATGCATTTCTGCTTTTGGCGCAGATTGGCGGCCTGGTCCTGATGTTTATCGCCGGCCTTGAGACCGACATCGAGCGCATGCGCGAGGCTGGCCCAACCGCGTTTCTCGTGGCGCTGCTCGGTGTTATTTGGCCGTTCTTCCTCGGTGCCGGGGTAGCCCATCTTCTCGGGGTCGGATGGACGAGTGCCTGGTTTTTGGGCGGCGCCCTTACGGCAACCAGCGTCTCAATTTCGGCCCGTACTCTGATGGACGCCGGCAAGATGACCTCGCCCGAAGCGTCGGTGATCCTCGGTGCGGCCGTGATAGATGACGTGATGGGACTCTTTGTCCTGGCGTTCCTGGCAGCGGCCTGCAGCGCGAAAGCAAGCGCATTCGGCGTTGCCCCGAATCTCGCGCTATGGTTCCAGCAAAACATCCCCTGGGCTGGACGGCATCCTCTCGTTATTCAAATGAGTCTGATCGCCATTTGCGTTACCCTCTACTTCCTGGTCGGGTATGGCGCCGCGAAGAAGTGGATCGACCCAATCATCAGGCTCTTTCGAAAGATCGATGCGAACGAGGCGGTAACAAGCTGCGTCCTCGCGCTCGTGCTCTTGTACGCAGTGAGTGCGGAGTGGCTGGGGAGTATTGCGGGAATTACAGGCGCATATTTGCTCGGATATGTCTGTGCTGAAGCGAAGCTGAAGAGTCTGTTCGAGCGCACATTTGCTGCCATTGGTCACGGGCTCCTGATTCCCCTGTTCTTCGTTTCTATTGGGCTATCGAGCAACTTCCGCGCGCTCGCGGGGCACTGGCTCTTGTTGGCCGCCATCTTCGGCGTCGCGGTAGTCAGCAAATTGCTCGGATGCGGAATGGCGGCATTGGGCATGGGCATGGGGACTGTTCGCAGTTTCCGAGTCGGCTGCGGAATGATCTCCCGGGGTGAAGTCGGCCTGATCGTCACGGCAATGGGCGCCAGCACAGGAATCTTCAATGAAACCGAGGTTGCGGTAATGGTCGCAGTCGTTCTGCTGACAACTCTGATCACTCCGCTCCTCATGCGTGGCGCCTTTGCGATCCACTGTCCGCAGGATTCCGAGGAGTCTTCCTCGGGCGAGAAGACAGGAGCCGAGGAGTCCCTCGACGTCACGGAGTATTCGATGATCGAAGTGCCTTCGGAAACTTGAATTCGATTCACTCACAGTTCGAAGCGGTTCGTCCGCAGAAAGCCTAAAAATGGCCGCAAGCTTTAACGGCCAAGGGATGTCGTCGTCATTTCGAAGAAGAGAGCTCGAAGCCATCTGAGAGCTTGCCAATCGGGCAGTGAAGGACAAGGGAGATCCAGGTCAAGAATTCGGATGTAATCGATACGATGAATATCGGCTGATACGCCGCTCCGTCCGATCGCGGGCCCTGAGCAGTATCCTTCGCAACTTTATTTCTCGCTGCTGGCCCAATCGCCGCATTCGCAGAACTGGAAAGCAAACAACGCGAGGAATTGCGAGCGGAACCGGTTCGCGTTGTCCTGGAACGTGAATGTCACGTCGCCGACCGGCGGGCGTGATCGCGATCTGGGCGTGGCGCACCCGTTTCGATTCGCCGATCGGCTTCACCGATCGAGTGCAACATCTCGATGGTGGATAACTCGTTGATGTTTTCCGTCGCTGCTGTTCAGGATCGTGAGGCCAAAAGTGCGGCTTGGCAATCGGCCCGTTTTGTGATCCAATTGTTCTGCTCACGCATAAACTACGGGCTCTGGCCTGCACGGTTCGTAAGGTTCCACAGCCAAATTGACCTCCACGAGTCGGAGCTTGCTTGCGTAGGAGATTCTGCGGTTGACGGAGTCCTCTAAAGATGTGGGAGAAATCACCGTTCTTCTCCGGGAATGGACGGGCGGGAATCTTGCAGCCCAGGAACGCCTGTTCGAAGTGGTTTATCCTCAGTTGCGCAAGATCGCCGGAGCGCTTTTCCGCGGAGAACGCCCAGAAAACCTGCTTCAGCCGACCAGCGTAGTGAACGAACTATTCCTGAAGCTGGTGCGCCAGCGCAGCCTGCGTTTTGAAGATCGCGAGCACTTTTATAGTCTCTCAGCCCGCCTAATGCGCCGCATCCTGCTGGACCACGCGCGCCATCAGGGCCGCTTGAAACGGGATGGGGGCGCCAGCATTCCCCTGGAAGAAGGACTTGTCTGGATCGATGCCAAACCGGAGGAAGCGGTCGATCTCGATCGCGTGCTGGCTGAACTGGAGGCCATGGATCCGCGCAAGTGCCGCATGATCGAGTTTCGCTTTTTTTTGGGATTTACGGCGGAGGAAACGGCAGAGCTGCTGAGCACCTCGAAAGCGACGGTCGATCGGGAACTGCGCTTTGTGCGGGCGTGGCTGCACCAGCGGCTGCACTCTGCCTGATTCAGTTCTTAGCTCAATCGCGCGAACCATAGAGAGCATTTGAAATGACCGAGGACTCGGAAAACTGGAGAATTCTGCAGGAGCTGTTTCATCTTGCGGAAGAGACAGCCCCGCAAGACCGGGAACGGGTTCTTGCCGAGCGCTGCGCGGATCCGGCGATCGTGCGGCGGGCTCTGGGTCTGTTCCACGAGGCTGCCGCTCTGGATGCGGCGACGCCAGCGGAGGCTGTGTCCACGGTTCAAGGGCGCGTTGGGCCGTATTCCCTAATTGGTCTGCTGGGATCCGGCGGAATCGGCACCGTGTATCTTGTCGAGCGCATTCTTGGCGGCGCGCCGCAGCGCGCGGCTCTTAAAATGTTGTCGCCGCATGCGGCCGGCCCCTCGTTCATCGAGCGCTTCCACCGCGAGCAGCACATCCTGGGATCGCTCGATCACACGAACATTACCCGACTCATCAATGCCGGCCTGACCGACACAGGCCAGCCTTACCTGGTGATGGAATATGTCGAGGGCGAGCATCTCGACATCTATTGCGACCAACGGAAACTGGGAATCCGGGAAAGGCTTCAGCTGTTTCTGCAAGTCTCGGACGCGGTCGCCTGCGCCCATCGAAACCTGGTTGTACACCTTGACCTGAAGCCGTCGAACATCCTGGTTTCGCAGGACGGCGTCGTCAAGCTGCTGGACTTCGGCACGTCGAAGCTTATTCAGACCGGCAGCCTGCTGACCACTACGGTGCTTGCCACCCCCGCCTACGCCAGTCCGGAGCAGTTGCGCAACGAGCCGGTAACCACCGCCTGCGATGTATATGCGCTGGGGGTTGTTCTTTTCGAACTGCTCTGCGGCCGGCGCCCCTACGCGGATTCGTCGGTTGCAGCGATGATCGAACGCGCCATTACCGAGCAAAATCCTGAGAGTCTCCTGGAGGGGGTCACGCCCGAGGGAGCGCAGAACCGCGGTCACTCCGATGCGCGGCTGCGCCAAATGTTGAGCGGCGACCTGCAGACGATGGTTGAAAAATGTCTGCGGCCAAAGCCAACCGAGCGCTATGCTTCCGTCGATGCCGTGGCGCAGGATGTGGAGCGTCATCTCGCCGGCCGGCCTGTGCTTGCCCGGCCACAGACTTCGTTGTATCGCCTCAGCAGGTTTGTGCGCAGAAACCGCAAGCTCGTCTCCTTGGCCGCCGCCTCCACCCTGTTGCTGGCTGCCGCTCTCGGTTATGCAGAGGTCAAGCAGCAGCGCGCAATTGAAGAGGGTCGCCGCGCCGAGCAGATGCAAAGCTTCATGTACACCCTCCTGCGCCTTGCGAATTCCGGTTTCAGCGGCCAGCACAATCCAACCGTCGCCGATTTCCTGCACCTCGGGGCAAAGGTTCTGCCGCAGTATATTCAGGATCCGGCCGATCTGCGCGCGGCGCAACTGAGCCTCGCGCGTTCGCTCGGGGAAAATGATGATTTCGACGACGCGAAAGCGCTCTATCTCCAGATAGACGAGAGCGCGAAGGCGAGCACAGATATCAACGCCGAGGCGGACGCGGAAGCTCATCTGGGGGAAATCGCTTATATACGGGGCGACTCGGCGAAGGGAGCCGCATTCACAGCGCGTGCGCTCCAGTTGTCACGTGATTCCCGCGTCGCTCCTCTCGTGCGTGCCGACTGTGACATGTTCTATGCCTTCTATCGCGACGACCTTGGTTTTCGAACGGATGAGAACCTCCGGCTGTTGAAAGAAGCCGTGGCCCTGGAGCGCCAAACCCATCAACCTCCGAACGAGCTCGGAATGGCGATTCACCTGCTCGCCGACGATTATATCGATCGCGGCCAGCCGGACCAGGCTGAGCCCTATCTGCTCCAGGCGCAACGGGTTTATGGAAATGATCCCGCACTCCTCTGTGGCGAGGCTCAGATAGAGAGTAGTTTGGGGTACGTGTTGAATAAACGTGGTGAGCTGAACAAGGGGATCGAGGCCTTGCAACGGGCCCACCAGGAAATGAGCCAGTGCTCCGGACCGGACAGCCACCAGACCGGTTATCAGGCAACGTACCTGGCAGATCTCCTGCTCAAAGCGGGCCGCAATCAGGAAGCTCTCGCGCTGATGGAAAAAACCGTCCCATCGGAGCGGAAAATAATCGCCGGCAGTACGAACTTTTCCGATTCGCTGCGCATTCTGGGCAAAGCCGAATTGCGGGCCGGACACCTGCCCCAGGCGGAAGCCGACGTGAAGGAGGCCATCGCCATCCGGGTTGGCAAAACAGATCCCGCGCATCCCGTCTTCGGAGTGCTGGATCTTCTCTATGCCGAGATTCTTGTCGCAGAGCGTCGCGATCGGGAGGCGCTGCCTCAGGCCGAAGCGGCAGACCGCATCCTTAGGGCTGCGGTGGTCAACGCTCCAACGCTCAAGGAATATGTTGATGAGTCAGCCCGGGTCCTCGCTGGCCTGCAGGCTCGTCTCGGCGCCGATCCGGCAAAACATCATTCCTGAAACATGACACAGTTTTCTCCTGCCTGACGCGAACAGTGCAGGAGATCACCATGAACCGCAAAATGATGTGGGGCATTCTGCCCGTCCTCGCTTGCATCGTGGCTTGGGCTGCTCATGCCCAGTCTGCGCTGTCAACGGAATCGATTTCCCCCGCAGCAAAACAGAAGTTGGCCCACTATGAGCAGCTGCCGCTGGGTTTCGAGCCCAACGTGGGTCAAACATCCACGCAAGTGCAGTGGCTGTCGCGGAGCCCGAATTACACTCTGTTCCTCACCGGCCCCGACGCGGTTCTTCAGTTGAGCAAGGTCGCTCCGGCCGCGAAGCCTGGCGGTTCCCCGAAGATCGCCACTACCGCCCTGCGCATGATTCTCCTGGGAGGCAACCTGGCCTCATCCTCCACAGGCCAAGAGCCGCAAACCGGCAAAGTAAATTACTTTACTGGAAACAACAGCGCTGACTGGCACCGCGATGTCTCGCTCTACGGCAAAGTCCGCTTTCAACAGGTCTATCCCGGCATCGATCTGGCTTACTATGGCCACCAGGGACAACTGGAGTACGACTTCATCGTGGCGCCGGGCGCGGATGCCTCGTCGATCCGCCTGCGCTTCGATGGCGCCACGCCGCAACTCGCCGCCAATGGCGATCTGGTGCTGCCGGTCAACGGGAGCGAAGTCCGCTTCCACCAGCCCGTCGTTTACCAGATGAACCATGGCGTCCGGCAGCCGGTTGCGGGCCGCTTCACCATGGCGAGAAATCACGAGGTGACGATTGTCCTCGGCGCCTATGACAAGACCCGCGAACTGGTGATTGACCCGACGCTGGCGTATACAGGCACCTTCGGCACCGCAAGTGAGAGCGACACCCCCGCCGGAATGGCCGTCGATTCGAAAGGCGAACTCATCATCACCGGAGCAACGCTCGATTTGAACTTCCCTGCCACCTCGGGCGCCTACCAGACCTCCTGCGGTCCGGTGAGCTCGACCGATACGCAAAACGGAGTCATTCGTTGCGCCGTAGGAAATGAGTCGGCCATGAGTTCGGCCTATATAACCAAACTCAGCGCGGACGGCACCGCGCTGGTTTACGCCACTTACCTTCATGGAATTACCGGCTGGGAAAAAGGCGCCGCCGTACAGGCCGACGCATCCGGAAACGCCGTCGTCATTGGCCAAACCGCTTCCGCCGATTTTCCCCTGGTCAATGCTCCCGCAATTCCGCAGATGTCGTTGTGCCAGCCGGCATACCCGGTCAGCGCCCCAACTACTCCCGCTGAAACTTGCTCCGGTTACTTCGACGGCGGCGGTACGGAGTGGACCATCCAGGGGCCGTCCGGCTTTGTCTCCAAGCTGAGCGCCGATGGTTCCAGCCTGCTTTACAGCGCTTTCCTTGGCTTTAGTGGGACGGTTTATCCGCAGGCGCTGGCTCTCGATTCCACCGGCCAGATGTACATATTGAATCAGGTCAACAATGCCGACCCTAATCCCCCCTTAAATCCTTCAGGAGAAATCTATTACCCGACTACTTCAACCGCGTTCCAAACCGGCGGCGTAGGGGATTATGGAACCGCGCTAACTGTGCTGAGTGCCGATGGGCAAACCATCGTTTACTCCACCATCTTTGGCGAAACAGAACCAGTCGCAAACGGGTGCGGAAGCTGCCTCAATGGCACGGTGCCTACGGGCGTCGCAGTTGGGCAAAACGGCACCGTATTCATAGCCGGAGAAACCACTGCCGGCACTCTGCCCGTGACCGCGGGTACAGTGCAGACAACGTGCGTCCTGGCCAAACCTTCCGAATGCACAGACAACGCGGGCTACGTAGCCGCATTCGACATCACCAAGTCCGGCGCCGCCTCCTTGGAATGGGCTACCTACATCAGCGGGCCGGACAATCCGAATACGGCCGTATCTACCCAACTGAACGCGATCGCCACCGACGCGGACAACAACGTCTATCTCACGGGCTATACCACCGACGGCCTTTTCCCCATTACGGCCGGCGCTTACGCCTCCACATGCCCCCTGGACGGAAGAAGCGGCGCAAACTTCTGCGATAACGCCGTCTTTGTCAGCAAGCTGAACTCTTCCGGCACGGCGTATGACTGGTCTACATTCCTTGCGCCTACCCAGGGGGCTTCGTCAGGCGCAAATTCCAATGGCATTGCACTCGACTCGAAGGGCAATGTCTACGTCTATGGCGACTCCGGAGACTTGATTGTTCCCGCGGTCAATCCACTGCCGCAATATCCGGATGGCTGGTATCAGCCCTACCCATTTTTGAGCGTACTCGATCCGAAGGGCTCAAATCTACTCTTCTCCAGCCAGGTTGCCCCCAACAACGGTGTCAGCTCGATGCATAACGGATTGGCGCTGGACTCGTCCGGCAACATTTATATGGTTGGAAATACACAAGGTGGTCAGTCCCTGATGGTTGGAAGCACTACACTCACCAGCTGGCCAACAACCAAGGGCACCTATTCCACAGCAATAACCGGGACCGGCGTCATTCCGTTTTTCGTCAAGGTTGCAGCTCTTCTGAGTCCGACGAAAACCACCCTCACGGCCACGCCGGCCACCACTGTTGCGGGACAAGACGTCAAGTTTGCAGTGACGGTCGCCGGGACCTCGCAGGATACTCCCGCTCCGACCGGTACAGTCACGCTAACCAACACCGCCGTCGATCCCGCAGCCACGCTGGGGACCGTCGACTTGAGTGCGGGCGCGGGCAGCTTCACCACGTCGTCATTGGCCGTGGGCTCCTACACCGTCGTCGGCACTTACTCCTCGGACTCGGTGTATGACGTCAGTTCCAGCTCCGCCGTCACCGTCACCATCAACAATCCGGCAAAAGCCACCGTCGCTCTGTCGGTGCCGCCCAGCGCCGTCTTCGGTTCTTCCGTCACCTTTACGGCAACCGTCAGCGGCAGCGGCGGAACTCCCACGGGAACGGTTACGTTCCTCGACGGCGCCACCGCCCTCGGCCACGCAACACTGGCCAGCGGCAAGGCCACTTTCTCCACCAGCAGCCTTGCGGCCGGATCGCATAGCATCACCGCCAGCTATGGCGGCGACAGCACTTTCGGCACTGCCACCAGCAGCGCCTCCACCATCAACATCGCCAGCCTCGCCACTCCTGCCATCACCCTCAAAGTGCCGGCCAGCGCGGTCTCCGGCTCCTCCGTCACCCTCAGCGTCACCGTCACAGGATCGGGCGCCACCCCAACCGGCAGCGTAACCTTCCTCGACGGCGCCACGACTCTGAAGACAGCATCGCTTGCGAGTGGCGCAGCCAGCTATGCCATCAGTTCTCTGGCGGTCGGCTCGCACAGCATCACCGCAAAGTATGCAGGCGATGGAAACTACGCAGCGGGCGTCTCCGCGGCACAGACCATCGTCATTAGCGCCCCCGCGGCGGACTTTTCCCTCAGCACCAGTCCTGCTTCGGCCACCATCACTTCGGGAGGCTCTACAACCACCACCGTCAGCGTTAAGCCGTCAAACGGATTCGCCTCCGCCACCAGCCTCACTTGCTCCGGCCTTCCGGCGAATTCCACCTGCACCTTCAGTCCGGCCAGCGTCACCCCGGGCAGCGGCGCAGTCACTTCCACCCTCACCATTGCAACCAATGTCAGCTCCGCCAGCGCCGCCCTCCACGGGAGTTCGAACGGTGTCCTGGCGCAACTCTCACTGGCGGGCTCCGGCGCCGGCCTTCTCGCGCTGTTCCTGTGGCCCGCATCGTTCTCGCGCTCGCGGCGCCGCTTCCAGCGCCACGTCGGGATCCGGATGCTGGCCCTCTTTGCCTTCTCAATGCTCGCGGTTTACGGCCTGGCCGGCTGCGGCGGCGGGAGCAAGACCTCCACCACTAACACCGGGCCAGTAACCCCGGCAGGAACCTCCACCGTCACCATCACCGCAAAAGGCGGCAGCAGCTCCCATACAACTACATTCACCCTTACCGTGCAGTAATTAAAAGACCCGGCAGAAGGATCACCGCGGATGAGGTGATCCTTCTGCTCGAACTTTCAGGTAGCCACACCTTCTGGAATGGCCGATCCGCACCATTTTGTCTCCGCACACTCCGCGGTTTGGCGCGCCGGCGTAAAAGGTCAAAAGCCGGGCATGACTCGCCATTCACCCTCGAATAAGGATGCCCCTTCCGTTCGGCTCTGCCGAATCACGCCAGCTTCTTCAACTCCGGATACCACCTATAAATGCGCTGTTGATCGTCGGAGGGCAGTTGGCCCAGCCGAATTGGCTTGTCCTGGGGACGAGTTCCTTTTTGATTCAACACGTTCATCAGGCTCCATTCGCGTTGAAGTCCCTGTGGTTCTCGCGCCGGCAAATCGTACCGGGTGAAGTCGATCGCCATCTCGGGACTCCTCGTCTCCCAGTTCCTGAGCAATGCCAGGCGAAACTCCCGGTTCATGAACCACTGGATTTCCAGCTCTTTCTCTGAGCCGGGCGCCCCGGTTCCCCTGGCATCGAAGCGGTAGTTAAGCTGAGCATTGTCAGGAACGTGTTTGCGCCATTCCATGCCAAATGCACCTTCGCTGAGCACTTGCGTGTCTGGCCATCGCTCCTGGACCGCCTGTAGCCACCACGCAAGGTCGTTGTCATGGTGGATCGATACTTCCCAGATTCCCGTCACCCAGCCGAATCCATTGAGAGCGTGCCCACGGTCAAAGTGCATGGCCGTGGTTGCCATCATCTCTTTGCGGCCGGCTTGTTCGCCGAGATCTCCCACCGTTTCGATCGGGCCGACGCCCATGCGGCTATTGAATCCTCCCTCAAAGCCGTTACGGCGCGCGGCGAGAAAATCGCAGGTCCATCCGTCCAGGCATACGCAATCAATAAAATCTTCCTTTCCCTGAGCCGGCTTCAGATAGTGTTCGCGGCTCGGGTAATAGGGATAGCAGATGCCCCCGTCACCGTCGCCATTGTCGATGCCGTGCTGGCTCCAGATCTGTCCCTGGCAAACATGGATCCCCTCATCGTCGGCGAGCAACCGCTGGTTTTCCGCGTCCATAAATCCGGCGACGAGACACTGCGGGCGATATCCGTTACCCACCATCTCCGAAATCAGTTGAAGGGACTTGTGTATAGTCACCCGGATGTTTTCGCGAGTGTCGTACATGGGCGCAAAATAACCGCCGGGGATGAAGGTGATCTCATCGCCGTATTGCTCGTGATAGGACACAAGCAGGCGGCGCGCATCCTTGTACTCCTGCCGGGAATCGTGGAGAGCCAGCCAACTAACTCCCCAGGTCATTTTGCCATTCGGGCAGCCACGCAGAAAGGCTTCGCGCCGCGAGCGGATCCGATCCGGGCTATTATCCGCGGACTCGTCCTGGCCGATCGAGCGCGTGGGAGTAACTTCAATCTGGTTCACGCGCACCAGGGAGACATGAGTTAGAAATCGGCCCTTCAGCGCCGGCCTACGCTCGCCAGGCGCCACCGCGTTTCCAGCCAGCGGCGCAAGCGCCCAAACCGCAGCCGATCCTGCTCCGCGGTTGATGAATTCTCGCCTAGTCCAGGAATTACTCATCGCTTCAGGTTTCTATCCGGCACTCAGGGAAATCGCCAGATTCGGAGATTGGTAAACGCGAATAAACTGTCAATCAAGACCGGACAGAGCGTAACATGTTGGTAGTCTAGAACACCCCAGTGACACAGTGGCTGAACAACTCATCGGTATTAATCGCCGCAGATCGGCAATTTGCTGAGGGACAGTCTCGCAAATGGAGTGACACAAGATGCCCACTGACGCCTGGTTTCCCCTCATCGTTTATTATGACGATCTGGCAGACAGCGCGCTGCACAAAGCCTCGCTGCTTGCCCGCATTAATGAACTGCACGTGCAATCCGGGGCGCAACGAACTCCAGAGAACTCCGCGTGGACGGGCGACATACATAATGTAGAGTGCGTTCACTGCGACCCCGCTTTTGAGTGGATCACGCGGGGTGTCGGCCACCACGCCTGGGAGTATCTGCGCGCGCTTGGCCACGATCTCGACTTAATCGACCTGCAAATTCAGCGCGCCTGGCCAGTCGTCTCGAACAAATCGCAGATTGTCTCCAGGCACGCGCACCACAGCGCCCATTTGAGCGCCGTCTACTACGTTCAGGTTCCTACCGACGGAGAAGGCGGGGAACTCCGCTTTCACAATGAATTCCGCCCCAACGAACTTTCCGGCGGACTTGCCGGCGACATGACCAAGGGCTACATTCAATCGAACTTCGCCAACTTTCAGAGCGCCATCTACAAGCCCATCGAGGGCCGCCTGCTGATCTTCCCCGCCAAGCAGGTTCACTCCGTAGACCCACACACATCTGAGCAAACGCGTATTTCAATGTCATTTGATCTGGTACTCACTTCCCGCAGCGATCGCAACCCGGGCGAGCACGAGTTTCTTATGCCTCCTCCGAGCCAATGGCGGCCCGTGGCCCGCAAGATGCAAGCTGCCGGGAGCGAATCGCCCGATGCCTCCCGACCGCTCTCCGAATTAGCGGCTGGTTGACGGGAGTTCTATGCCGAAGCTTGCGGCCCACACCACCCACTACACCCCCACCGACGACTACACTCTGGTGTCTTCTCAAAATCACGTTCTATGGGAGCCGCTACTCTTCGCCCACACCTCCTGCCAGGCGACCTGGCAATCCGGCTCTTACGCGCAGGCCTATCAGGACGCGGTCGACAAGCTGTATCTGCATCTGCGCCACCGTGCGGTACCGGCGAACGAGGCCACGGTCACGGCCCCGACGCTTCTCACCGGATCTCAATTGGATTACGACCGCGCTCGTGCCCATTGGCAGATTTATCTCCGGGTGGACTTCACTCAGGCCTCCTGCGCCATCGAGTTCGCGTCCCACGACTCCATTCTTCTAGCCCCCGGCGCGCTTGCCGCCATCAGCGGCTTTCGCCGGCAGCGCGTCCACAGCGACGCCACCTTGCTCACGTTCGGGATCGATCTTCCCCATGTCGCCCGCATCGATGCGTTGTCCTGCGAGGCCCTGCGCCTGCCCGAGGTCGGCGACGGAGTAGTGTTTACCGCCGCCACCGCTTTGCCGCTCTCCTGGCCGTTGCCGGGTCCAGGCCCGCTGACGGCCAAGCTCGAATGGGCTGCCGTCCGGCATCGCCTCCGGTATCGGCACCTGCTCTGTCCAGCCGTCCGGCGGCTTCTGGTGGAAGGCGCCAAGCCCGAGACAGCCTCTCCGGAAGAACTCGAAATCATCGCCGGGTATGGAACTCCGCAACGGGGTGGACGCGAGGGTGTGATTCACAGTCTCGAAGTCCTCACCGAACTCGAGTGTCAAGCTATCCGCACATTTGCCGAGGCGCACATGACTTCGGTGGTTGCGGATTCGGTTGACGACTATCCCGAGTACCAGGTCAACTTGAGTCCCGAGCTCTTGACCCAACTCATTGGCGGAGAGGCTGGGACCAGAATCCTTCGACTTGCCGAGCGCGCAGGGGCGCCAGCCGGCCTTAACTGGAACGCTTTCGCGGAGGTGAGTATTATGGTCCGGGTCTACTCGCCCGAAACCCGGCCGTACATTGCCTTTCACTCTGACACCTGCGATTACACGATCAATATCGCTCTGAGCGACGATGGGGAGTTCCAGGGGGGCGAATTGCTGGCGCTCACTGAAGGGCGTCTTCAACAGGTGCCTCGCTCGATCGGCGCCGCGGCTGTCCATTCCAGTCATTTAGTTCATGGAGTCAGCCGAATCCGAGAAGGAATCCGCTATAGTCTCATCATTTTCTTCACGCTGCGTCGCTAAAGCGGAAATGCCTTAGTGGGATGCCGCGAAGGTGAAAATGCCAAAGCGCTTCGCGTTACACGGCCGCCCAAACGGAGATTCCCGGCTCCAACGAACCGCTTTCCCCAACGATCCCACCTTCTTCCAAGGCGTAGATGAGACCACGGTAATCCACGGCAATGCGAGCTGCCTCCAATCCCTTGATGCTGCAGATTGAAGCACCGCCCGCGCTCAGAACCTCGACTCCGTTCCCTCCAAGCACATACAAATCACCCACCGGACCTACTGACAAATCCCGCAGGTCAGTCCCCGAAACCGCTACGACTGCTTTGCCATTGAATGCCGCGAGCGAATTCCCTTCGAGATCGAACGCCTGCACCCTCTGGTTACCGCGTTCGAGCACCAGCACTGCACCCGAGCCAGTAATCGCCACCGCAACCGGCTGCGACAACAACCCCACGCGCGCTCCGGTTCCGCCTACGACCACGGGCAGCGGAGCGAATGCGTCGGCGACCGGCAAATCCGCAAGCGGTACGATCTCCAGCCGGTCGTCAGTCGAACTCACCCCTGCAGCATAGCCGTGGCCCAGCGCAACCGAGTCCAAGCTTTGGCTGGAAAAACGTCCCCGCGAAACCGTACCGGTCAGGTTGAATGGACCGGCGGCCAGATCCACGTCTCGCAGCGCGGACGGTGACGTGCGCGGGTCGAGGAACATGCCTGCTTCGGTCTCGTACGCGAGTCCCGGTTGCATCACGAACCCGCAGGAAATTGTCTTGAGCCGATCACCCGGCACAATCGTTCCAACCGACTGCATCAGGTAAGGCGCGGGCACCGATCCTTTGGCCGAACAATTCGGCACGGTACGTTTCGACGTGTTCCAAACATACCCAACCGATTGGGCACGCCCGGACACGGTGATCGCGAATAGTGCCAACCCCGAACCATTTCCCGAGGCGGTTTTGCCCGTATCCCAAATGTAGGCTCCGTTCCGGAACGCCAGTGAGCGCACCTTGGCAAACTTCGTCCCGGGTCCGAGCGGAATGCGGGACTCCACGGTTGCAACAGGTACCTTGACCAACCGATCCCGGGCCAGCGCCGGCTGCTCCAACCGCGCCCACCCTTCGGCCATTGACAAGCCGGCGGCGTTCGTCAACTTGACCGAGACCTCAATCGGCCCCAAGTTCCGAACGCTTCCAAAAGCAACGGTCATTTCGCCCGCGGATGCTTGCTCGATGGTGACCGGGCCTTTCTGCAGCTGCGAAAGACCTGCGCATGCGAGCTCAATCGCATAGCCCGCCAGATCAAACGGGAACGTACCGAACGCTGGATCGGGTAATACCTTCACTTGCACTTCAAGCGAAGACGAGGCCGCCAGCGGAAGAACCGCCGCCGCATCGACCGCGCTGACCCATGACTGCGTCTGTGGCTGTTTGCGCAGTCCGGCCACGACAATCTGCGCGCTCCAGCCCGCGGTTGCAGCCAGGTCTGCCGCGGAGCCAAGGCCGAACTGTTTGTCGATTGAATCGCGCAGGGCCTTCATCCCGCTCCCGAGAAAGATCGCCGTTGCCTGATCCGCAAGCCGGTCAAGTGCAGCCGGCGTATCCGCTGCCTGCAGCAGAGACTCATCACTGGCCATGGCCGCATCGCAGATCCTGGAATCTGCCAGCATCCCTGTGAACCAGGCATCGGTCCCGAGCGCATCCGGAAACCGCGAAGCCGTCCAGCTCGCCATGAAGTCGAGCCAATAGGTTAGCCCGAGCCCGCCCGCGCACATCAACCCATCGAACCGGCGGCTTCCCAGGCCACCGAAAGCCAACTGCGCAGAATCCGCATTCGCCGGCATGGCAAAGCTCGCCGTTTGTGGCGTGTCTTTCATCGCAAAGCCCGACACTGCGACCTGTGGCGCGAACCTCCCAAGATACTTGACCGTCTTGCTTTCGAACGCCGCTGGCACTCCAGTTGGCAGCCGCGAAACCCAACCATCGGGCTCGACTGCCATGCCGTTTTTTTCAAACCGCACATAGCCGCAAAGATGCCTCGGAGCGCCATTCCTCAGGCTCACAGCGAATAGCTGGTTCGTATAGCCGACGGAAGGAAACTCCACCATCCCGACTGGGCCCACCGGTTTCAACTCCCAGCTGCCACCAGGCTTCCCGCCAGCCTCCAGGCCCGGCGCCAGCCCCTGTACCACCCACCAGCACAGGTCCCGAAGCGAGTCATCCTTGAAGGCCGATGTCTCCATCTCCGCCCAGACCGCCCAAAGCGCATCCACTATGCCCGCGGGCAGAGGCACAGCGACGGCCGACGGCGCACCGTCCGGCTTCAACGCGGCGGCCATCGCAGCCGACTCCTCGGGATTCTCCTGCAGATACTGAATCAGGCCGGAGTAACTCTGGGTGTCCATCGCCATGTCGAGTAGCGTCACCCGCGCCTCTGCCGACCCCGCCATCACAAACTCTGGATTCGCCAGAAGCAAGTTCTTGGCCAACACCGCCGGTGGCATCGCCATTACGCCTCCAACAACAACGCCGTCTCTCTGAACTGGAACGCAGCAAAGGAAAATTTGGGCGTCCCAGAGCGCTACCCGCTCGCCTGCACACGATTCCAGGATGGGTGTACGCCTTAGGCGCCTTGCGCAGGTTGAGGGGCCGCCCGGCGCCCCAGCAATTCCATTCATTACTGGGGTAAGAGGCACCGGGCGGCGGCAACAGAGCGAGAAACCAAAGAGCTCCGCAATCTGAGAATTGATTTATACGCTGGGCGTCGAGGGCATCCACGTACTCACGCCCGGCTCCGTCCGATCCCCCGGACCGAGCACCACGTTAAAGTTCAAACTGAACATCGACCGATACTGATCCACCGTAATCTTGCCGGCATTGACGCCGGGCTGCGCCTTCGGTGTCAGCACGGTTCCATCCGGGTTGTAGAGATCCAGACGGAACTCTGGCTGGCCTGTCGTCTGCAGCACTGACAGCACGTAGATGTAACCCTTTGTCTCGGTGGCAATATCCAGATAAGTCAACCCGGTCAGGCTCTCGGCGCGCAGCGGCATCCAGGAAACAACCCTCTGCACCGCCAGGGGCTTGCCTCCGCCGGGAGCCTTCACGTCGAAATTCAGAGCGTTGGTCGTATCGTTGATCATCCATTCCGTGCTCTTCGAAACCAGTCGTATATCCAGGCTGAAGTTGGCAAAGACGTTCAGAGTAAGCAGTGCGTACTCGTCGGTCAGCACGCGGACGTCATAGATCGCCTTGTCGACTTTGTTGGTTACGAACCATAACTTACTTGCCACATTCTGATCCACCGAGAAGTCCGCGCTGGTCGCATCGGCCTTCACGTACCCGAGATCCTTGAACTCGCCAAGGAGTTCCGCATCCACGAGACCGGCGTCGAGGTCCGTCCACAATCTGATCGAAGTCGAAACCTTCCTCACCCGGCTCGATGCTGAATTTCGGCGCCAGACCCGGCAGCACGTTCTGCTGAAAGAGCTTCAGCATTGCCGGTGTCACCGTCCGGTTGTTGAGGTCGGCGGTGAAGCTCTCCGGAAGCGGCCATGGGGGTGCGCTCTGCAGCTTGAACGACGGCACTGGATTCCCCTTGACGTCGAAAGCCTGCACGCGCCGGTTGCCCTCTTCCAGGATCAGAATCCGCCCGTCTGCCGAGACCGTCATGGCCGTTGGATTCTCCATCAGCCCTTCCATCAAGCCTTCCCCGGAGAGGGGCACCGCATATTGCGACTGATCGGAAACTTCCGCCTCTGCCGGAAGCTTCAGCGCAAACAGCTTGTGGTTCTTGTAGTCGATAGCCACAACGTACCCTTGAGGATGCACACAGAATCCTTGGATCGTATCCGGATCGGCGATCCGCCCCCAGGCCTTTTCCTTGCTGTAGTCGAATTCCGAGCTCGGACCGCCATTAAGGTTGACTCCGCGCAGGTAGTAGACCGGGTTGGCCGCAGTGTGGTCACGCGGGTCAAGATAGAAGTTGTCCATCTTGGGTATCGGCCACGAGAACACGCCAACTTGCTGCGCATTCTTGCCGTCAATCAGCACATCGATCAGCATCAGCTCGTAGAGCGGGTCTTCGCTGGGCACCCCGATCGTCCAGTCCTTGCCGCTTTGGATCGTCTTCACTACTGCGTTACCCGGCAGCGTGACCCCGAAGTCGGCAAACTCTTTAGCAATGGCGGGTGGCACAGGCCCATCCTTGAGAACGGGAATGAAGGTTGTGCTGAGCGGGAAGAGCGGCGTCAGCCCAAACTGGTTATAGGCCAGGAACGAGGGCAGGCTGAATCCCCGCGTAGGTTGGATGATCTGCAACTCCGGCTGGCCGAGCGTGGAAATGCTCTGCATGGTGTACATCGGCACATTACTTTTCGCCGATCCATCGTCAAGCGGCAGATTCTGGCCCGAGGCCATCCACGCATAGCCCAGCTCAAACTGCTTGTTGTTCACAATGATGTTCTGCAGCGCGCCGAGCTCGTGCCCCGACGGAGCCGCCGGCAGCGGATACACCTTCGGCAGCGGTGGCACAATCTTCACGGTATTCTGAACGTCGAGTATGGACGGCGTCTGGTAAACGTCGATAACATCGCCCGAGCCCTTTTTGAGCGTGAACAACGTCGGCTGCTCGGGGATTCCGATCTGCCATTCGGAGTTCGCCGTAACCACCGTGATCGTCGTGCCTGCTGGCAGCGGCAGCGAGTTGTCGCTGAACAGAGTTGTAACATCTCCCGGTGTGCTGCCGCCTTTGTTCAACTGGGCGCCATACTTGGCATAGGAAGCCGGGAAGGCTTTCTCCAGCGGCAGTTTGCGCAACCCGATCGAGTAATTGTTGCCCTTGGTCGGATCCGCCAGCGTCCACGCCGAACCCTTCGTGACGGTCTTGATGACCGCCGTGGCTGACAGCGCATTGCTATTTGCAGCGAATCCCGCAATGATCGCAGCAGTTGGCGAGCCGCCCTTATCGAAATCGGGAACCAGCGCCGATGCTAGACCAAAGTTCGTCACCTCCCAGTAATGCTTCGCCGCAGCCGAGTATGCAAGCGTCTGCTTCTGGCTGTAGGTCGTGTTACTGGTCAACGGCACCAGCATCTCGACGATCCGGCCCGATGTGCTCAGCTGGCTGTTGGCGTCCGGCAGCGCGTTGATCCACCCGCCGTTCCAGCTTCCGCAGAGCCAGTTGGTATTGGAATAGATGTTGCCCGAAACTTCGATCTTGCCGCCCGCCGGAATCCCGGTGAACACCACGGTGATCGGTTGGTCATGCGCGCCCGGCATGGGTCCGGACTTGCTGTAAGTTGTGCCGCCCGAGCCGTTGGCCGCCGATGGATACTTGACCTGTATAAGGTAGTGATCGCTGACCAGGGGCCAAACCGGCTTGAAGCCATCCTTTCCATGGGTCGGATCGGGGCTCAGAGTAACCGTCAGGTCCATCGTCCGCAGCACTTCAAGCTGGTAGGTTGCCGGCGAAAGGAGGCACTCGATTGTGGTCGCCGCAAGCCCGGAGACACTGGCCGCGATCGACACCACCCTCAGCGCCCAGCCCGCAACTGGAACACACTGCAATACTTCTTCCGCCGTCAGGCTCGCCACCAACTCCGCGGAGGCGTCGAGAATGATCCGGATTGCCAGCCGCGCGGCCGCATCCGTAACTTTCTTCGCCAGCGCGCCGAACACCACACTCGAAGCAATGCCAGCCAGCTTCGACAGCACGCTCTTGCCGGCAGAGGTATCGCGCTTGTCTACTCCGAACGCCAGCGCACCCGCTCCAATGATGGCCGCCGCCAGATAGAACGCATTTGCCGCCTTCCCCTTCAATGAGGAGATGAACGGGTTGATCACGTACGCTGTGAGCACCAGCATGATGGTCGAGACGCCGTAGCAGACGAGGCCGGTTCCCAGAACTCCCACCAGGTCGACCGACGTATCCCAGTCGGAAAATCCATCCGCCACGCCGAGGCCGCCGAGAAGCACCATTGCGGTCGAAGCATCGTCCGGCCACAGGAACTCCAGGTTCTCCGTCTGGGTCAGGAAAGGCACAGGAGCGCCGAAGATGGCAGCGCCGGCAGAAAGCCAGGTCAGATAATTCTTGGAAGGCGAGCTTTCCGCCAGCGCCTTCACCAGCGGCAGGTCGATCGGGACGCGGTTTTCCCACTTGAACGGCTTGCCTGGATCCGACGGATTCGAGGCCGTGATCGCATCCCGCGGAATCACCGATCCATCCTGCTTATGGAACTCTACGTACGCTCCCAGATAGCGGGCTGGCCAGTTCTTGACTGGAAACGTCAGCGTCTTCACTTTAAGATCGAAGTTCAAATCGTCGTTGTAGAGATATAGGCCGTAGGTTGACGTCTTGTTTTTGATCCCGAACCCTTTGGCAGCGGCGGCCACTCCCGCGACCGCCAGCTTAGGCGAGGGTTTCTCCACCAGCTTCGGATCCGGCGGGACATCGGTTTGCGACTCCTGCGTCGTGCCCGTTGGCCGGTTGTACAACAACCCATTAAATAGAGGATCGTTCTTGCTTGCGCGCAACACCGAGGTCACGGATGGCCCCGCAGCCTCAATAACGCCTTCACTTGTGCCATTCGCCGCTCCCACAGGAGGCTCATACGAATCGGTCAAGTTATAGGTCGGCATGCCCGGCCCTTTGCCGCCCGGAGGCGTCGGCCAGTCGGGTTTGGCGCCCCCCTTGTACTCCAGATCCAGGTTCACTTCGCACGGCACCATCGGCCCGGAGCCGTCGTCGTTCTGGGCCCACATCGCCCAGCTCTTGTTGTACCAGCAGCCGTCTTCGCCCCCGGGCGGGTGCGTCTGAATGTACTGCAACAGTTCGCTGAACGCCAGGCTATCTTGCAGGTACTGAGCCACGATCATGGCTGCCACCGTGGGATCCGTCGAACCCAGCTCCGGATGGTTCAGCACGATGGTCTGCGCCGTTTTCTTAGCCGATTCGCCGATCGACGCCGCATCGACATAAATATCTTCCATATCCTTGGCGCTCATTGCCGCCAGGCGATGTTCCCCGACACCATAGGCCGAGAGCGAATGAGGATGCGGCACTTTGCCCTTCAAGGCCCGGATGCGGCGGTAAGCCTTGGCAACATGCCGCGCCGGCACATGGAAGTAGCACATCGCAATCTCCGGCAGCGGATGGTCATCGAGCGACGGATACACAATACGGTGCATGCAGGCTCGTGCCGCGTTGAATTTAATTCGCTCCACAAAGTGGCTGATCCGCGGCAGTTCGCTTTTCCCAATCAACGCCAGTGCCCGATTTTGCTTTATATGCTCGGCCAGTTTCTCCGGATGCTTCTTGTAGCTGTTCACCTGGTGCCGCTTTCCATCGGCCAACAAGGTGTATTCCGCGTCTTGTGGAAAAGAAGAAAGGTCAAAATGCAACGTCCGAGTCTCCATCGTGGTCATCGATTGCTCCTTAATTGCCGTTCAGGGAAGATTGCGTTGGCGATCCGGTGGTTTGATTCGCGGCGGCTGCGGCTTCGCGCCTAAACCGGGCATAGATAACCACCGCTAGGGTCTGGAATACAGAGCGGAGGCGAAGGCAGATACCGCGCCCACATCCACGCCCCAAAGGGCAGGCCGTTAGCCGCATTGGTAGCCGCCGTGTTGCTGTTTGGGCAAATGCAATTCGGCTTCAACACGGTCTGCGGCAACGTCGTGATCGAACAGGGAATGTTGAAGTAAGTCAGCTGCGTTGGCGTCGCCAGTCGGACAATGCGGATCATGCTGCCGTAGACGTCCAATCCACCTTTGGCATTGGTGAAGGCCTGAAATTCGATGTAATCCTTGACCGGGTTGAAAGGATTATCGGCGTCATTGCTGATCTTCCAGCCTTTGAGCTGCGACGTTGAAGCGAGCCGGGTGATGGTGGTGCGCTGACTCAAGGCCAGCGACACATTGCCAAAAGCATTGATGGTGCTCGCGATCGCCGGCCGCACCGTAAGGACATAACTGCAGGTCGACCCTGACTGCAGGTTCAGCCACATCGAATACACCATCACCACATTGGCCGCCAGGGCTTCCGCCTCGGCGGATTCAGCGTCCTGAGCAGGCGTCGTATCGACCACCTGCCAGGCCGTCGGGTGTAGCCCCACTCCGACCGTGGCATTCTCGGTCAGCGGATAACCGGCCTTGGCAAAGGCCGCCGCAATATCCGCCGGCACCGCGCCCACCACCAACTGCGGCTCGAGCGAGAGCGGAAGATAGAACTCGGCATTGGTGGTAAAGAGCTCGCCGGGCGCCACGCCCAGAGCGGGCTGATAATCGTCGTTGCACGAGGGGAAGACGACGTAGCTGGTGGCGCCATCTAGGATCTTCCAGTAAACCGAATTCATTGCGACGGTCAGCAGCGCCGCGGCGCTGAGCGTGATGTGAGCGTCGCCGAAAGCCTTGCGCAGCTTCGCCGGAATCGTCCCCGAAACGCTCAAATCGGGCAGCACCGCGATGGGCACATTGAACTGATGTTTCGGTGCGTTGGCCGGCGCTTTCGGGTCCGGTGAAGCCGCGTCGAGCTCGGCAATGATCAACGCCGCATCCTGCGCCGAGAGGTTGAAGAGCCACACGCCCGCATATCTCGCCGCATCGAGAGGGCTCGACACCGACACTGCCGCATTGGTCATCACTACATTGTTCAGAGACGCATCGGGGAACTTTGCGCCCTGCAGGTTGGCGCCGTTAAACGTCGTCTGCCCCCCTCTTGCATCCACAAACATCTGCGCGCCGTTAAAGTTGGCGCCGGTCAGCATCGCGTAATCAAAGTTCACGCCCGGCAGCACCGCCTGGCTCAGATCGATATTTCCCAGATTGGCGTTGTTGAACTGCACCCCGTTCAACCTCGCCCGGTTCAAATTCACTGACTTGCCTGCCGTAGCGTACAGCTGTACACCGGAAGCGCGAACCCCAAAAAGATTGGCTCCGGTCAGGTTGACGTTCACCATGAATGCATTCAATAACGTCGCTGGAACAGTGGCCTGATACACCCCCAGACCGCCCGTGTCCACCTGCACCGTGTAGGCCAGCGCTACCGGGGTGGTCACCTCCACCTGCCAACTCGTATTCGGCGTCGAGAAGGGCGTCGGCAGCACCGACACCGGCCCCAGCAGATCCACTCCGTTTGATTTGAAAATGCCCCGTACCGCTTCCGAGTCGGGCGCCTTCAACGCTGTCAGCAACGGCCCGTATTCCGGGTTGTCGGACGCAACCAGAAACAAGAGGCTGATCGCTCCCATCTGCGCTCCGGTAAGATCGGCGCCTTTCAAGTTGGCATTGGAAAAATTCACTCCCTGCATCGAGATCCCACCGGTCAGCGTCACGCTGTCCAGCGTCGCGTAGCCGAACTCGGCATTGACCAGCTGGCAGCGGTCCAGATGACAACCAGTCAGGTCGGCGTGCGAAAAAATCATGTTGCTCAGGTCGTAATCGGAAAGGTCGACGGCCTGAATCGTCGCCGACGTCAAGTTAGTCCTGGTGTCAAACGCCAGCATCTTGGCTTTGATCTTGGTGGTGGTCCCCTTGTTCAACGTAGCCCCGGTAAGATTGGCTCCCAGAAACTTCAACGGCCCCGTCACCGACGAGTCCGCAAAGTTAGCTCCCTGCGCAAATGCTCCCGTAAAATCCGTATTGCTGAACACCACTGCCTTGGAAAAATCCGCCCGTTCCACGTGCGCGCCTCTGAACGTCGCAGCGGTGAAATAGCTTTGCATTAGTTTGGCTTCGATCAGCGTCGCACCGTCAAAGTTTGTTCCGGTAAAGAAAGCCCCGTTGGCCACGACTAGTGTGAAATCCGCGCCCTGAAGCTGCGCCTTGTCGAACCCCGCCGCCACAAGCTGCGCGCTGCGGAAGTTCGCGCCGGGTCCAGAGCACTTGTCGAAGCTGACACTCTTTGCGAACTTGGCCTTCTCCAGATTGGCATGATCGAAATTGCAGTTACTAAATGTGATGAAGGATTTGCTGAAATCTGCATCTTCCAGAAAAGCCCACGCCAGGGTCGGGGTGGGCGAAGTGAAGCCGCCGTTCTTCAGCTTCGCCAAGCTGGGTGTGACAATCTTCTGGGTGAAGCTCGCCGAGGCCGGAGGGTTCTCGATCGCTACTTGGCGCAGCTTTCCATTCTCGTTGTTCCAGTCGAACTGCGGCCCCGCGCCGTCCACTCCCAGATCGCGCACATACACCGCGCCCCCGGTTCCGGCGACCAACTTGAACTGATTCAGCGCATCGTTGCGCTTCGCGTTTGCCGCATAATCCCCCCCAGTGGACGTCACATACAGTCCATTATTTCCCTGAAGCACAAATGCCTCGTCAGTGCCATACCCGTTAAACTGTGTGCGTCCGTCGCTGGCATCGGCACTGACGGACAATAGTCCGCTCGCCGGATCGATCTGCACCCAGACGCCCGACTGGGAGAAAGTCCACTTCCCGAAGAAATCCATCGAAGACAGCATTAAAAGTCCCGTCACGTGAGTTGAGGTTCAAGAATTGAGTTAGGAACGGATTCCTCCAGAGCGGAATCGGGAGCCATTTGTTGGTCCAAATAGCGAGCCGCTCCGCGGATCGTCGGGGTACGGAACAGCTCCGACTGGCCCATGCGGATCCCGAACTCCGACTCGATCCCGGCAGCGATGGTCGCCGCCGTCAATGAGTCGCCGCCCAACTCGAACAGGTCGTCTTCCACTCCGATTGGCCGCGCGGCCAGCTCGAGATTCCAGATTGCCCAGATCCTCTTCTCAGTCGTCGTAGCCGGCTCCTTGAAGCTGCCCAGCCGCGTCTCAACCGGCTGCGCCGGCAAAGCCTTCCAGTCCACCGATCCATAAGCGGTTCGCGGCAGCCCTTCGACAAAGTGCACCACCGAAGGCACCATCGCTGCGGGCAGCGACTTCCGCAGCAAGGCCCTCAGTCTTCCGGCCGAGGTCATCGGCTGCTTCCGCAACACAACAAAGGCCACCAGCACTGCTTCCATGGCGCCTTCACCCACTACCGTTACCGTGGCATCCTCGACAGGCGGACTGCTCCGCAAGGCTGACTCTATCTCTGCTGTGTCGAACGGCCAGCCATCCACCGTCACAGCCGGACCTACTTCCTCGACGCGGCCATCGGGCAGGAATCTCCCCAGCCACCCCGTTGCCGCGCCATTCAGCCAGATTCTTCCTGGCGCGCCTGCCGGTACCGAAATCCCGCGCGCATCCCGCAACTCGACCCGCATTCCACCAGTCGGCCGGCCCACCGCGACGCGAAAATCACCCGGAGCCGGCGGCCACTCGATTTTCTGTTCGAGCCCGCAGCCAGGTACCAGTTGCAGCCCGTGCAGCATTCTGCTCTCCGGGTAACACGCAATCCATCGCCGGCAAGTATCCGCGGCGAATGGTTCTCCCCGCGCAATCATCCAACGCATCTTCGGCAATGAAACGTATGTCGCCGCCGCGAATCCGCTCGTCTCGAGCACCTCCCGCACCACATGTGCTGGCTCTTCGGCGACCGTGACATCATCCTTCACCCATGCCGCGAGTAACCCGGCGGCGCTCTCCTGTTCAATCACGGAGACACGCCCGCCCACCAATAGCGCCGCCGTACATTGCCAAGCCGCCCAGCGCGAAGACGGTCCCGCTGTCTGTGCCACCACATCGGTATCCGTAAGCTCCAGCGTTCGCGCCCGCCGCGCTGCCTCACTCCAGGAACGCTCAATGTTCCTCTCGATTCCGTCGCCTCTTTGCTGGATGCGGATCGGTTTGAGTAAGTCGATTTCAAGGCAAATGAGCTCGCATTCCAGTCCGACGCAGATTCTTCGGGCCAGCTGCTCAAACTCCTTCGCGTAACACAGCACCACCACCCCAATGCGCTCAAGACAAGCCCTCAGTTCCAGAGCAGACAGATCTGGATCAAGCCCGACACAAGTGACCCCCGCCTTGAGCCCCGCAACCAATCCGGCCACCAACCCGAACCCTTGTCGGCTAAGCACGCCGGCCGTTCCCCGCAACCGTTCGGCGAGACAATCGGCCCAGCCATTCAGTGCACCATAAGTAAGGCTCTCTCCGCGATGAAGCACCGCAATGCGATCTGGCTCGCGCGCCGCCCATCTCTCAAAACCCTCAGCCTCAAACTTATCCATCCGCCGCGCACTCTCCCCATCACCGACCGACCACATCTTCAATTGGGCTTCTTCAGCAGGCGGCAGCATGAGTATGTCCAGCGGATGAACTTCGTGTCCTGCGCACATCTTCGTCAGCAGTTCGATGTAGTACCCAGCAACGCGTACCGTATCGGCCTCCGAGAAGGTTTCGGCTTGACAGGCGAAACGCAGGCACCGATCCGCGATCACAATCGACAGGGGAGCAGCGATCCCTTGCTCCTCCGCGCGTTCCTCGCCGACACGAAGCGTTGCGCCGAAGGCCGGCGAGCCCATCGCATCCGGTGAACGCCGCAACTCGCTGGCTAGCATCTCCAACGTGTAATCGGCGTATTCCTCTGCAGCCAGCCGTTGCCGTTTCACTGCGCCCGCCAGGTCCGACTCAACTTCCCGATTCGCCAAGTCGATCAGCACCGGCGTCATTCGTCCGCCACAGCCAAATCCCACCATAAGCCGCGTCTGTCCGGTCCACCGATGGAGCAATACAAACAACGCCGTGAGTGCCAGATCAATGTCCACCTGCGGCCGATCCCACTCGGAAGAGAACCGCCAGATTCTCCCCGAAGCTGCTTGCAGCCGGGCCGCGCCTTTGGCCACCAGCATGCGAGGAGCCTGAAATCCGACGGTGTGCAGCCAATATTCCCGGGCCTGCGGCCGCACCTGGACCCCTGGGCGCCGCCACCGAAAAAGTTCCGCAAGATCCTGTTCTACAAACCGCGTGCGACATTCGCCTCGCCGGATCTTGCCGCTGCTAGTCCGCGGCAGACTCCCATGCCGCAACAACACTACCGCACTGACTGCTACCCCGTGGCGCGACGCCACCGCCCCCGCAATCGCCGCTCCCATCTTCACAAACTGGTGCGCCGGTACGAAACGATCCACTTCCTGCAAGACCAAGACCTCGTCGCCAGCCTGCACCACGGCCGTACTCGCCGGCCTTATCCGCGCGTCGACCTCTTGCGCCGTTCGTTCTAGATCGCAAGGGTCTAGACTCCTCCCGCGCACCTTCAGAACGTCTTTCAGACGGCCGGCAATATACAGATCCCCCTCGAAAAGAAATCCCAGGTCTCCGGTCCGAATCTCCCCATGAGCATCGCTCGACACGACGATCTCGCCTACACCGTCAACTTTCACGGAAAGTCCCGCGACCTGTTCTCCGTAGCCCACCAACTCAACTCCACCTTCGGCAATCGTCTGTCTTGCCAAGCCACAGCCCAGCGCCTCGCGGCAGAACCGCCGCGTCTTCATGCCTTGACGAGCCGCCACGCACAAGCCCGCCTCAGCCAGTCCGTACGCCGGCAGATAAGCTGCTGGGTCAAACCCCGCGGCAGAGAATGTCCGTGCAAAGCCCCGCAGGGTCTCCGGAACCACTGGTTCGCCCCCGACGGAAGCAGTCCGCCACGAAGTCAGATCCAGTCCCTCGCTCCCGCCGGAGCGGGCGCACAGCGCGTAGGCAAAGTTCGGTGCGCCGCTGTACGTCACCTGGTACCGCGAGATCATCTCAAGCCATCGCCGCGGCCTGGCCAAAAACGCTCCTGGAGCCATGAAGACGTGCGGCAAACCCAACGCCAGCGCGCTCAGATGAAATCCCACCAGGCCAAAGTCGTGAAAATGAGGCAGCCAGCTTCCGAAGATGCGCACGTCGCACCGCGCTGCCTGCCTGGCGTGAAAGTTGAACTGCGCCGCAACGGATTGCTCGGTTACACGCACGGCCTTCGGCTCCCCGGTAGAACCAGACGTGTACTGCAGGTAAACCAGATTCTTCAGCGGGTCGCCGCTTTCGACGAACGGACCCGCCTCCGCGAATTGGCCATCTTGCGCGGAATCGCAGTCAGGAGCCCGATCGCTGAACCGCCACTGCATTCCCACTTCCGGCAGGTAGGCATGAGCAGCCGTCGATGTCAGTAAAGCGCGAGCTCCGCAGTCTGCTGCAATCGCGCGAATGCGAGCCGCCGCCGCCATTCCAGCTTCCCCACGCCGGGGTAACTCGATCGGAACGGGGATTACACCGGCGTATACGCATCCCATAAAGGCATTCAGGAACTCTATCCCCGCTGGATGCGCAAGCAAGACCCGATCGCCCGCCTCCGCTAGACTGCAAACCCATTTCGCGCGGGCCGTCGCGCCCCTATGCAGCTGGCCAAATGTCAGGCGTCCGTGTTCGAGCTCCCCGTCGCGGAGATAGATACAAGCCAGAGCGTCGGGCCTGACCAACGCATGCTGCGCGAGAAGTGAGCGAAGGGTCAAGATTGATCCTCGACTGCGATGTGTAACTCGGGTATACTGCCGAATCGCGCAGGGGTCAGCACAGGCCCGTGGAACTACGCCCCGCAACCCTTCGGCGGCGTCAGTAAAGGCTTCACCGAAATCCCCAGGAAGCTTGGTGGTTTCTTCACATCGCTCGCAGCTTCGAATCTTCCGCTGGCTCCGGCGGCGCCATCCGTGCCCTGGCCGCCACCACCGGATCTTCCCCCGTCAACATTCAACGTCCCGTCGCTGTTCTTCCCGCCAGGCCCCGGTGTACCGCCGTCTCCGGGAGTGCCGGCCAGGCCCGGCTTGCCGCCATTATTGGTCGTGCTCAGCAGGCTCGTGGACAGGTTGGGTCCGCAAATCACCGAGACATCTGCGGAATTCCCGCCGCATCCGCCATTCCCGGCTGTACCGCCGGCGCCGCTGTTGCCGCCCACTCCGCCATAAATCACCTCGGTGCATTGCTTGGGCTGCTTGCCGGCATTGCCGCCCGCACCTCCGTCCCCTCCCACGCCCCCATCTCCACCCCTGCCTCCATTGCCGCCGTACACCAACAGCGAAAACGATTTCCCCTCAAATGAATTGCAAGTAAGAATCACAGCGTGGGCATCATCCGCATTCCCCCCGCTGGCTGCGGGAGGAGCCGTATCGCCGCGATTACCCGGCTTACCGACTCCAGCCTGTTTCTCGCACCACCACAGGAACGCTTCGCCCGGCGCCCCGTTTCCAGCGGGTCCCAATGCCTCGCCGTTTTTGCCCGGGGTTTTTGGATTTGGCGCGTCCGCGCCATCCTTGCCACTGATTACAAAATCGTAACTGCTCGACATGTTGTTCTCCTGACTGGGCTCACGGACGGCTAACTCACTTTTTCGATGGGCGTCCCATTCACATAGATCGAACCGCCTGATCCTCCCTTGCCCGAATCGGTCGGCGTCGCCCCGGCCTTGCCTATCCCTCCCGTGTTGCTCCCCGCGCCCCCCTTGCCGCCGCCTCCACCATTCGCGCTCGAACCTCCCGTGCCCGGTAAAACCGACGCGCTGATCACCGGAGGAGGCATCGATATCTCCGGGTCGTAGGTGATGTAAATGTCGCCTGCAGCTCCGCCATCGCCACCCTGGCCGCCCTGACCGCCGGTTCCGCCTGGACCCCCATCCCCCTGTGGTCCTCCGCCGCAATGGCTGGAGCTGTTGCCCCCCGGTCCGCCGATCTGGCCGTTACCGCCCACGCCGCCTAATTGTCCCCCGCCACCCTTGCCCCCAATCGTCTGGAACGTGTAGTTGCCCGACATGTAGCTGACGGTCCACTTAATCTGTGAGGCCGGCTCTCCCGTACCTCCGCCTTGTCCGCCTACCCCGGTAAGCCCAATGATGCCGGTGTCGCCCTTCCCCGCGCCCGTCCCGCACTTTTTCCCATCGTCGGATGCGTTTGAGCCCTTCTTGGCTTGGGGAGGATCCACGTCTCCCGGATAAGCCGGCGCGCCTTTGCCCGAGTTGTCCGCGCCGTCCGCTCCCTTGTTCACCACTGTCGCTTGATCGCTCATGCCCCCAACTCCTTGCAAGAAGCCTTATCCACTTTCTTCATCACCTGAACCGTGAAGTTCGCATCCGCCTCCACTTTGATCCATCCGCCATTGCAAATCGTAAGCGTCCCAATGTTCACGGGGGCATTGGATGCGACCACAAACGGACTGTTCGCGGCGTCCAGGCACATATCCTCAACCGCCAGAGCCGTCACCGTCACGGGATAGTTCAGCTTCTCGATGATCGACTTATACCCTGCGACCCGTTTTGAGTTTCCAAATAGATACGCCGTATGCGCCCTGTTCACCAAGCGGTTTTGCGTTGGGGTCAGACTCGACACATCCTGGTCGTTCAAATTCGCCTTCCATTCCGGAATCTCAAAGTCTCTTTCCTCCATCAGCCCTTGCTCGAACAGGGAGTCGGCGTTACCACCCAGACGCTTCGCTTCGTCGAGCGAGGTGATCGTCAAAGCATGCCCTTTAAATGTCGATACCTTCGGATCCGCGGAGAGGATCATCGGTCCCTTGTGGGTGGTGCTATCGATCCGCTTGATCACCTGTTGGGGCTGCATTTGTAGTTCTTTGAGCCGCTTGTTAAAAGCGCTCTGCTGCTCAGCTGTGAGATCGCTAAGGGGCATAGAAACCTCCGGGTGGGTTGGAATCCTAGGGGAATGGTTTGTCAGACGGGACACAGTTTTCCTGCAAGGATGCTATTGTGACTGCTTGTTACGAATTACTGGGGAAAGAATTACACAAACAGACATCTGAACTCGTAGTCGGCGTCCTTACCGTGGAATCCGACTTACGGATCAGGCATCGCTAATCGATGCCGACATGGGGCCTGAGAGGGGTTCGGGTTGCCAGGATGTTCGAAGTTTCTTTCTCCGGCATACACCTTATAAAAGATTGAACATCGGGTGTCAAGTGATTTATCGGGAAAAATCTCCGGTGCACTCAAATGGCCTTGGGCGAGGGAATGCTCGCCTCATTCAAATGATTTCAGTCATGCAGTCTAGTGTGACACACAGGTAAATGCCGCATGACTTCCCGTGTCAAGGCCGGCGCAAAGTGGATTTTTAGTCACCTTTGGCGAGTTATCGGCGGTCGAGTACGAGACGGATGAGCGCGAAGTTCGCTTCACACTTCGCTGGCGGAAAAACTCATTGCGAGCGAGACCGCGTCATGTTAGTTTATTGTTGTTTTGCTTCGCTCAGGATGGGTGCTCCCAGTTTTCCCCGGCTGACTGAAATTGTGGCGAACCGCTAAGAATCCCTGTCTCGGGTCGTGATCCCGCGACTGTCATCATGCGGCGCGAGTGGATCCGCGGTTCACTCTTTGATTCGACTGACGCCCGACCGTGTCTCTGCGATTCCTGGATCAAATCGTTCGGTCGTGTTTCGCCCGGGAGCGGCCGCAAATTAGGCCACCCAGTTCGAGGTGATGTTAATGTCTGACAACCCCTTTACCGGACAATGGACTTATCGCAGCTTGCTAAACGACCCAGATCCGTCCATTCCTCTTGACCAGCTTGAATTCGGACTGGGCACCATCACCATCGACGACGGGCCCGCGGAACTGCTGACGGGAACCATCGGCGGCTTAGGGTGGTCACTCGCCTTGCGCGGCTCGCGATCCTACGGATCGCCCGCGCAGATTCGCTTCCAGGGCAAGGGACTGGTGGGCGGCGAAGAGTGGATTTATGACTATATCGGCTGGCTGGTGCCGGTGTGGCCGGCGAGCACGAATGCACTCGATCGCCCGGCAATTGTCGGATCGGTCACGCGCACCATTTCCCATTCCTCGGGCAACGGCGGAGTGGCTCCAGCAGGCGTGGTGGCTTCGTTTTACGCCGTTCGCGCCTAGTCCTTCATGTTCCAGAACCAAGTTGAGGAAACAGAGCGATGCGAAAAATCAGCGACGTCTTGTTGTTCTCGCTTTCGGCCGCACTCCTGGTTGTCCCGGCCGCGTCCCAGGTGCGTGCATTCCCACCGCCCCCAACTCTAGTCCCGGAAAATCCGCAGGCCAGCCAGAGGCTAGCCACGCTGCTTGCGGCTCCCAAGCCGGTACCCAGCCAAAACTGCGAACAGGCCACGGTGGACGTTAACGGCCGGATTATCACGGTCAATCTGAACGAGACCTACGCCGACTCGAAGATATTCAATCCGTCTGGGAGCAGTCCGTGGCCCGGCCGCATGGAGCCGCTCCACCTGCGTTCCTACGGCGGGTGCAAGATGGGGCCGCTGATCGCCGTCGATCCCGGCGACACCCTGCGCGTGAACCTGATTAACGATCTCCCGACGGATGACCCGACTTGCTATCCGACGCCGCCCGAGGGTCTCGGTCTACCGCCGGGGGTGGGATGCTTCAACACGATCAATCTGCACACCCACGGGCTGCATGTGTCGCCGACGGGCAACAGCGACAACGTGCTGTTGAACATCGCGCCGCAGACGAAGTTCGAGTATGAGATCAATATCCCCGAGGATCATCCTGCCGGCACATTCTGGTACCACGCGCATCGCCATGGTTCCACGGCGGTGCAGGTAACCAGCGGCGCGGCGGGCATTCTGGTGGTGCGCGGCAACCGGCCTTACCGTCCGCCGACCAAAGACGATCCGCATCCCATCGCCGACATCGACACCATTCTGCACAACCAGGACGGTTCTCCGTTTACGGAGCAGTTTTTCTTTCTGCAGCAGATTGCCTATGCGTGCTTCAGCAACCTGCCTCACCAGGATGGCGGCCCGTGGCAGCAGCTTTGGACGACGAATGGACTATTCAACGCGACGACCGCAAACGTCAACCCTCCCATTCCGGAGAATAGCCCCGCCATCTCTCCGTGGGTATGCCCGCTGCCCGCTACCGATCCGTACGTGACGCCGGGGGTGGTGGAGAACTTCAACCTGCAACTGTTCTCGGCGAGCATCTGGGATACCAATGGCCGCTTTACGAGCGTGAACGGCGAGGTGGAGCCGACCATGACCGTCAAGGCGGGCGAGATTCAGCGCTGGAGATTTGTGCATGCGGGAGTTCACGACACCGTGAATCTGCAGATCGTTCCCGCCGTAAATCAGAACGGGCCGCACAACCTGGTGGCCACCTCGGCACTGGCGGGTAACCGCGACGAACAGGCGGCGGAGGTGCACGCCGAGTGCCCGTCCACGATCGAGACGCTGGTGCCGCAGTTTGCCATCGCCTCGGACGGGCTGACCATGACCCGAATTCACACCCTGGCGGGCAAGAGCGAAGCCGGCTCAGACGGGGCGAACTACCTGCAGCCCGGCTATCGCAGCGACATCCTGGTGACGTTTCCCAAGGAAGGCTGGTATTGCCTGCTGGACCAGGCGGCGCCGGAGTCCCAGCGATTCAACCGCAAAACCGGGAACGGCGGCGGCGCTGGCCGGTCCGTGCCGCAACTGCTGGCCTATATCCACGTGCAGGGCGGGCATGCGGTCACGGAGGACCTAGAGAAGTACATCGAGGACGCGCTCTATCAGGCCAATTCGCAGCTTCCCCAAGCGGTGCGGGACGGCCTTCACAAGGGCGATCTGACGCCGTGGGCGCCTTTTGTCGAGCTAGCGCCGCCGCCCCACTCTCAGCAGCCGACGTGGATCAACTTCGCGATTACGAGCTCGGGACAGTTCCAGATCAACGGCCAATCGTACGATCCGGACGTGGTCAACATCCGGCGTCAAGTCAATACGACCGACGACTGGATTCTGACGATCGCCGGACCACAGCAAACTCAGGAGCCGCACATCTTCCACATTCACGTGAACCCGTTCGAAGTGACCGACGTGGTCCAGAATCTGCCCGACGGCACCCAGACCTCGATCTTCGACGCGGATGGGAAGTGCAAAAAGGAAGTGTTCTCAGACCCTTTGGCCAACCAGTATTGCGGCATGCTGCATACGTTCCGGGACACGGTTTTTGTGGAACCCAACTTTAATGTGCACATCCGGCAACGCTATGACCGCTACATCGGCGAGTACGTCATCCACTGCCATATTCTCGACCACGAAGATGCGGGCATGATGCTGAACGTCGAGATTGTCCCCGATCTGAGCGCACCAGGCTACGGGCTGGGCATGCCCAACATGAAGCACCATTGAGCACCGAATCGGGAGCGCCGACGATGATTGTGCGGAATCGCTGTTGTGATGCTGGGCCGATTGCCGGTCGCCGCGGTGGCTGGCTTGCCCGCCTGGGCCGGCGGACCCTCGGCAGCATAGTGTTTGCCGGCGCTTTGCTGCTGCCCAAGTGCCCGCTGTGCGTGGCGGCCTGGGCAGCAGCGGCGGGCATCGGAGTCACCGGCAGCCACTTTCTGGCGCAGGTTGCCAATCCGCTGGTCCGCCCGTTTGTTCTGACCATTTTGCTGCTGCCGTTCTCGCTGCAAGTCGTCCTCGGCGCCCGCAACAGGCTGCGCCGGCGCCGATCGAATTCAGCCCAACCCACTGCTCCCGCCGGCGCCGGTCTCGATCCGGCCATCCCCGCAAATTGCGTTCACTCCCGCTCAAGTAGCTATTGAAGAGAGGTAACATGCCTGACAACACCAACAGCCCCGCTCCGGATTCGCAATCCTGGTCGCGCTATCAGCAAGTAAAGAAAATCCTCAACGACGCCTCCGGCAGCGCCCATCCTAGCTATCAGGGATACGACCTGTTCTGGGAGCTGTCGCTCGCGGAATTCCTTGAGTTCTCGCTCTACGGCGTGCGCATGATCGCGCCGGTTCCCGCGTCGCCATCGCCGTGTGCTGCGCCGCCGCCGGCTGCTGCCGGTTCCTGTTGCCACTCTGCGGCGTCGACGGCCTCCACGGCGGCGCCACTCGCCGCTCAACCTGGACGCGGCGCCGCATCGGGTTTGATCAAAGGTCTCAAGGGCCAGGCCCCCTTTGATGGTTCGCAGTTCCCGCAACTGCCCTGGGGAGGGTCCGCGGTTTCCCTGTCCGACATCGCTTTCATCGAGAAGTGGATTGACGATGGCTGCCCGGAAACCGATGTGCCTGCGGAAGGCGCCGTAGCCGCGGTCCCGGCAAACCTTGCAGCCCTGGCCAGCGGCAATGCGCATTTTGCCCCCCATAGCGGGCCGACGAACACCTTCCGCGAGTCCACCGGCTCGGTGAAAGTCCGCAAGAACGTCAATTTCCTTACTCCCGAAGAACTCCAGCGCTTCCGCTGCGCGGTGGCTACCATGATGTCGCTTGACAGCTACCAGCAGGATGAGCGCAGCTTCGGTTACTGGGCACGCATCCACGCCAACCAGTGCCAGCACTCCTGGGAGCAGTTCCTCACCTGGCACCGCGCTTATCTTTATTTTTTTGAGCAGCGCCTGCAGGATGTGGACTCCACCGTGACTCTTCCCTACTGGGACTGGGCCGCCGACCGCGACAACGTGGTCACCTCCATCACCGATATGGGATCGGCCGTCTCGCTCGACAACGGCATCGTGCCCGAAGCCTATCGCTGCTGGATCGACCAGAAGGGAATCGATTCTCTCAAGGCGCAGGGCGTGTCCCTGGCGGTGCTCGACAAGGTGGCCGCCGTTTTGAACCAAACCTTCAGCTCCGGCAATCGGCTTTACATTGCCGCAAAGCTGAAGTATGGAGACGATCCCGCGGCCGACAGCGCGATCCTTCAAACTCTGGCGGCCATCAATCCCTTGTGGCATTACCAGCGCTGGCCCGGCGGAAACAAAAACATCATCTTTGAAGCGTACCCCTCGCCCGATGACATCGCCCGCATTCTCCAGATCGAGAACTTCTTCACCTTTGGCAGCGGTCCCGAGAACAACCATTTCTTCGGCGCCCTCGAGAACATCCACAACCTGATTCACAATTTCTCCGGCGGTTTGAACCCCAACTACAATCCCAGCTCCGGCGAGCCGATGAACGTCAACAATCCGCAAGCGGGGGACATGGTGAACGCCGGCCGCACGGCCTTCGATCCGATCTTCTGGGCCCACCACTCGAACGTCGATCGCCTGTGGTCCGAATGGCAGAAACTGCACACGACCCTCGGACCCGATGACCCCACAGACATCTTGTCGCCGTGGACCATGACCGTGAGCGACACCTACTCCATCGCCACGCTCGGCTATGAATATATGCAGGCTGCGCACACATTTCCCGCGCCCGGTTCCGTGCCTATCGCGCGATTCGTCTCGCAAGCTGTGCCGGTGCATCCGCAGGTCGGGGCCACCCATCGCCGCGCCGAGGTCCGGCTGCACCGGGTGCAGTACTCAACTCGCGCTGGGTTCTTCATTCGCGTGTTCCTCAACCAGCCCGATGCGAATGCCTCCACGCCCACTGAGGGCAACCCACACTACGTGGGCATGCAAACCATGTTCACCGGGCTCTGCATCGGCGGTCCCGGCCATTGCGCCCCGCCGCCCGCCACTTCCCGGCGCAAGTTCGATCATCGGCCGCGTTCCCACAAGAGCCCTGCCGCCTTCCACATGGATTGCACCGAGGCCGTCGCCCGCCTTCGCCAGCAAGGCGATACGGAGTTTCAGGTCACTCTCGTGGTGCTCAACATCGACGGCACCCCGGCTACGGACGCCCTGCACCTGGAAGGCGTCTCCCTCAACTTCTTCGACTAAGAGGAAACATGACACCCACATACAAGATTCATCCGGCCATTGGCGTTGCCCGCGTGGGTAACAGTCCCGACAGCTTCTACCTTGCTCCCGAACGAACCGGCGCGCCGCCCATCGATTGCGGCCCCGACGGCGTTCCCATCGTCAAGAACGGCGTGGAGCAGCCGGTGACAAAGTTCAAGGACACCAAGAATCGCATCCGCCGGCAGGCAGCCCGTTTCCGCGTCTACGTCTACGAGGACGCTTCGACGAATGGCCGAGAACTCAAGCTTCAAGACACCATCTCCGCCGTGAAAACCAAGACCGGGCAAATGTTTACGGGCACACTTCTCGACATTCAGTGGACGGTCTATCTGGCCAACAAGAAATCGAGCTGGTATCAATTTCAGGAGCTCGCCGGCGAACACGGCTACTCTTCTTCGCACCCATTGCGCAATGCCTCCATCACGGATGGCGGCGCCCGGCAGAAGCTCATCATCGATCCCGGCCCGCGCACCGTGTCCTGGACCTCCAAATCTGCGCGGACCGCAACCTTCGCTCGGGATTCCTCGCCGGGAACTCCCGAGAACTTTCCCCCGGCCGATCTCAAACCCTTTCCTATCGATACCCTTGGCCAGCTCATCTGCGTCGGTTCGGATGAAGGCCACAACCGCCTTCTGGTGCTTGGCGGATACGGCAACTCCGGCTCGTCAAAAACGGGATTCGGCCAACCCTCCATCCAGGAATACGCCAATAATGACGGCTGGTTCGACGACACCTCCGACGGGCCCGTGACGGCTACGCTGGTCATGCTTGTCACTTCGATCGACGGTGTTCCCGTGCCCGCTTCGCAGAACAATCGTCAGGCCGTCCCGGTCGATTCCAGTGCCTGGGTCATCACCGGATACCCGCGCTACGCCCCGCAAATCGTCGACATCGTCACCATGGACGACCTGGTCTACGACGTCGCCGTTCGCACCTCCAACTACGCTCCGGAGATCTACTCCAGCGGCGTCTTCAACCGCAATTACTACCCGTATTTCTGGCGCGATATCTGGCCCATCCTCCAGCGGCCGTTCAGCTATCAGTTCGTAGCCGACATCGACCCCATGGACGGCGGCGATCCCCACCAGACGGGGCCCGGCTCGGGCGGAAACTTCGATCCCGGGCCTCTTTCCGTTCCGCCCTATCACGGCGAAAACCCGACGGATCAACAAAACAACGCGGCGCGCCGCAACTTCATCTACCGAGTGCTTCGCAAGCCCGGCCGCCAGAACAGCCTCTACGTCGATCGCGACCAACCTGGCCGCATCTTCTACGCCATGCCGCTGCTATGCGGCGACAATCCGCTCTCGAACGACGTGCCCGACAAATTCCTCCGCCTCACCGATACGCAGCTCTTTCTTCTCCGCCAGTGGGCAGAGGGGAAATTCATCAACGAGCGGCTTGAGGACATTACGCCCGCTCCGCTGCCGGAAGCCGTCGCGCTCGATCGTGGGGTGCTCGGCAACGCCCTGGGAGGCGCCTTCTGCCCCGGCGCCGAGGCCTGCTGGATCATGCGCAATCCGGCCATCTACTCGGCGCCCTACCGCATAAACGTGTCATCTTCCATCATGCCCGGTTCGCTCAGCCAACCCGCTGTTGTCGCCGGCGCCGACACCAGCGCCAGCCTCGGCGAAGGCCTTGAGCCGGGCGATCTAACCAAGTACAGCGCCGTGCCCTGGCAGGCCGACTTCAACGAGTGCACCAACCAGGACATCGACGTTACCTACGAGAACTGGAACACCATCAATGCCGTCTCCACGGGCGACACCTTCACCGACAAGACGTGGCTCACCTACTGGTGGCCCGCGCACCGCCCCAACAGCGTGAACGGCGCATCGTGGTCGCCGACTCCCAACTCCCACTCCGGCGATTTGACCATGGTCAGCATCTGGCCCCAGCTCGGGTTCGTAGTTCCCGCTGCGGACTGGACGGAGAAAACTCCGGACTTTGTGCTTTCTGAAAACCAGCTTGGCGGATAGTCCAGGCCGCGCACACACGTTCGAGGAGGCACACGTTGTCACAGCTCAAGGTTGGCTTCCCGCTCTATGAAGGGTTCGATTCTCTCGACGTCATCGGGCCATTCCAGACCTTCACCTTTGCCGGCATGGATCGGTACTTGCTCGGCCCCACAAGCGACGCCATCACTTCGTTCGAAGGTGTCGCCCTCAAGCCGCGCACGACCTTCGACGATCCCAAATTGAAGCTTGACATCCTTTTCGTGCCCGGCGGCGCCGACCCGGTGAGCGTTCTCAAGAAAGGGCGCCTCGGCAACAATTGCTATCTCGATTTTCTCGCGCGCCAGGCGCCTCATTGCATGCTGGTTTGCTCAGTGTGCACCGGCGCTCTGCTGCTGGCCGGCGCCGGATTGCTTGACGGCCACATGGCCACCACACATTGGGCGTTCAAGCCCGTCCTCAGCCTCTTCCAGTGCAAGGTAGTCGATGATTACCGCCGCTACATTAAGAGCGGAAATCGCGTCACCGGCGGCGGCATCTCCTCCGGACTCGATGAAGCGCTTTACATCGTCAGTCTGCTCTATGGTTCCGATCAGGCTCGCCAGGGGCAGCTTGCCATGCAATACAATCCGCAGCCGATGTTCCATTGTGGCGACCCCGCCGATAACGACATCCGCGACAATCCTGAAATGGTCGATGATCGCATTCGCGAGTTCGAGGTCCCCCAGGCCATGGAAGCGGTGCGAAAGTGGCTCGAGTGTAATCCGTCGGACCGAACCCGATAGACCCGCAGACAGGACTGCGCTCGTCGCTGTCAAAAAGAGATCGCGCATAGGCAGGGCAGCACAGGGTTCGGCATGCAGGCTCAACTGCTGTCACTGCGGCATCCCCTGACGCCGGGCCCAAAACGCCGATTCCGGCCAGCGCAACTCCTCGCGATAATGAGCGATCCGCGCCGCCTCATATTGTGCCCACTCGGCGTCTGCAACGCTGCAATAGCGCGCGTGCGTGTCCTTATTCTCGCCGAGCCAATCCAAAGTCATAAACGATGCCAGTTTGCCGCTGCGGAGGGCCTTGGTGATTCCGTGAGACGAAAGCGGGTCGAATGCCATGGCGGCATCTCCGGCGGCCGCCCATCCTGTCCCGGCCACCTTATTCAGCCGCTGCGATTGCGCCGCAAAAACCATGGGATCGGTCCGCGCCGCAGCCCTCTCCGCTCGCCTGCGTGTCCGCTCACTCAAGGCCAGCAGGGAATGCCAGCGCGCAGCATGCTTCAATCCCATGTTGCGAATCAGGTCCGTATCGCTCATCCACGCCACTACCAGCGTCCCTCCGGGCACGCTCGTCGAATACCACCACCCCTGTTCCTGCGCCTCAATCAGCGTCTCGTACTCCTCGCCGGCGGGCGCGTTGAACAACACGAACACGCCTCCCAGGGAGTCTTTCGCTTGAAGTTGCGCGCCGCGCCCCACCGCAAAACGCGCTGCGCGCCCGGTGCAGTCGATCACGAATCGCGATTCCGCCGTGCTCCCCGCGAACTCAAGCCTCCATCCGCAATCCTGTTCGGTTGACCCCGTCAATGTAGCCGCGCGATGCACCGTCACCCCCTCGGCTTGCGCCCGGTCCAGCAGCATCGCATCAAACCGCGCTCGATCCAGTCTCCAGCCGTTCCCCTGCTTTGAGAAGAGGAATTCGCGCTCCTCCACCGCTTCCGACCCCCAAATGGACTTGGTCCCGAAGCTCTCCAGCGCCGCGCCGGTCTGCGCCGATTGTTCCAGATCATTCCAACATCTCAGCGATTCCAGTAGCGGCCTCGCCGCCGGCGAGAGCATCTCGCCTGGCTTCCAGCGCTTCATGCGTCCAGCGTCGAAGATCGCGACGCGCGCCGTGGGCATCAACTGACGCAGTGACAGCGCCGCCGCCGCCCCCGCTGGCCCTCCCCCAACAATCGCCAAGTCCAATATCATTAGTATTCATCTCGCTCCTTTGGATTTTACGACTCTAATACTTTGCAGTGATCAGATGGATTGGCACCGGGTCAACGACAAAAACTCTCCAAGCTGGACAGTGCGGCTGCACCCACAAGTCAAGTCGTTTGCACTCGGCTGCAGATTATCTCTTTAGATCGCCTGCATCATCGGTCGTCCGTCCCCATCCCGGGCAATCTGCCTGGCGTACGCTATGCTGAGTTTTGTATATGCCGCACGGATTTGACGCTTATCGTGTTTTTGTTTCGGGCCCTGGCGATCTGGATGCAGATCGCCAGGCGGCCTATGACGCCATTTCGCGAACCAATGAAGCCGTGGCCATGCCCGCCAAGATCCTGCTGGTGAATGTGGGACTTCGCGACAATGCGCAGCTGGAAGGCTTCCGCAGTGCGGTCTCGGATAACGTGCGCTGGAGTACATTTTTCATCCAGCTTTTTCAGGACGACTGGGGGCCGAGGGATCTTTTCCGGAAGCTGTTTCTGCTGGCGCTGGAGTGCCGCGAAGATGCCTCGATGCCAATGCGCGAGGTAGTGGTCTGCATCAAGGATGCTCCCCACGAAACCAATCCGGAGATCCTGGCTTTCCGCAGGGAGCTTGAAGAGCGAAGCGATGTGAATGTATTCCGGTATAGCCGCCCGGACGAGTTGCGAGAGCATCTGCAGCGCGTTTGCGCGGCGTGGGAGCAGGCGTTGGATAGGCTGGGAAGGCCAGTGCTCGGACGCAGCTGAACCCGGCGCCGCATCTCCTACACCAGCGACACCGTCCGCCATTCCATGAAGTAATTCATCTCGTCTTCGCGCAGAATTCGGAAGCCGAGACGCTGGTGAAAGCGAAGGCTGCCGGGATTGAATTTACTGACCGTGGAGTGGATTGGGAGGCGGGCGCGGGCGGCTTCCTGCTGGAGGCGCTGAACCAGAACAGTTCCAATTCCCTTGCTCTGCAGTTGGGGATGAACGGCGATGTCGACGAGGTGATACTCGCCATCCATTTGCGCCACCCAAAGCCGTCCTACCGGTTTTCCATCGAGCAGCACGATGTGGTAGCAGGAGTTGGGGTACATCTGGGTATAGGTGTGCAACTGCCCGCGAAACTGGAGGCGGATGAGATGCTCGCGTTGAGTTGCGGTAAGGGGAGCAAGAGCAAACTCGGGGCCACGGATGGCCGAGTACAGCTCGTACATGAAGATCTCGTCTTGAGGGAGCGCAGGGCGAACCGCAAGCGTGGCCATGTCACTTATCACTCTGCGGGACCGGCGTGGGACCGGTCCCGCATCTGAAACCGCGAATCAATTGCGCGGCGGATAGACGCCCTGCAGGGCGATGACCCAGTTCAAGGTGAGGTAAGGCATCAGGTTGTTGTGCGGGAGGTTTCCACCGGCGAGGCCGACACACTGCGGATTCAATTGCGCCCCGCCGGAACTACTGTAGATGTTTCCGACGTTGCCCGGTCCGGTCTTCGTCTCGGCAAGGACGTTGGACGCCGCAGCCGTCTGGTCGGCCTGGGGGAAGCTGACCGCATTGACCGTGTGCGAGTGAGAGGGGATCTGGCTTTGAATCAGGGTGACGGTGTCCGATCCACCGGTCTCGCCAAGGTCGTGGAGGCTGAGGCCGGGCCCCTGGCCTTGATGCATGGAACATCTGCCTTGCATGTTGGGCAGGGCAAAGTTAGACTTCCCGTCGCCGCCGTATGTGGTGCCCAATAGCGAAAACAACGCGGTGTTTTGCGAAAGCGGCAGTATCTGGCCATCGGCGAGTGCCCAGCCCGTGGGCGCGAAGTTGAAACCCACAATCCTCAGTTCAGCAACAAATGGATTCGACATTCGAGTTTCTCCTGAAATCTGATTGGCTAATTCCGCGAGGGGAAGATGCCGTCCAAGGCGATGCACCAGTTCATGACCAGAAACGGCTGCATATTCATGTGCGCCTGGCTTCCGCCGGTGGGTCCGATCATCTGAGGGCTCATGGCAACCGGATTGGCAAAGGGAGCGAAGATGGCAGGCCCGCCGCCAGCTGGGTAGTTGTTCGCAGGCGAATTGGTGGCCACGGAGAGGCCGGCATTTGCCAGGTGGTTATGGACGGGTATTTCCGAGATGTTGAGGGTATGAGCCTGCTCGCCGCCCCGCTCCCCCATGACGTGGCTATTGCCCTGATGCAATGCGGTGCGGCCCTGGAGATCCGGGAGCGCGAAGTTCACCCTTCCATCGCCGCCGAAGGTGGTGCCAAGGAGCGCAAAAAGGGCTTGGTACTGATTGATGGGCAAGAGCTGCCCGTTGCACTGGGACCAGCTCTTGGGCGGGAAGCCAAAGGACATCAGGCGAAGCTCTGCGAGAAACGGTTCTGCCATATTTGTTCTCCTTTTGCGATGTGCGGACCGGGCGGGCAGCCCACTAGCTCGGCGTCGGGAAAATGCCGAACAGGGAAATGCACCAGTCGAGGCACAGATACGGCTGGAAATTGTCATGCGGCTGACTGCCACCGACGGAACTGATCATTCCGGCCGCCATGGTGACGGCGGGGCCTGTTCGAGAAGATCTGCAAACCGCTGCCGAGAGTGGCGTTCGCCGGAGTAGACACCCCGCCTTGATTGGAACCGTTGGCGGTAAACGGGTGCGAGTGAGAGGGAATTTGTTGGACGGTCAGGGTGACGGTCTCGACTCCGCCGGTTTGGGCCAGCGAGAAACCGTTGCCCATGTGTACGGGGACGCGGCCACGCAGATCGGGGAGGGCGAAAGTGCTCTGGCCATTTCCGCCGTAGGTGGTGCCGATCAGGTTAAAGAGGGTTTCGTACTGCGAAATTGGAAGGAGCTGTCCCTCGCAAAACATCCATCCGTAGGGTGGGTAGTTGAAGCCGACGGGGCGCACTTCCCCCACATAAGGCTGACCCATGGTGAGAACCTCCATGTTATTGTGCAGAGATTGGGGACAAGAAAAGAAGCTCTGTGAAAAGTGGTCTTTCGAAACAGATTATCTGACGACTATCACCCCGAAGGTCCAGGTGGCAAGAGTTATTTCAATGAAAAGCTCGTCAGAGAATTTGAAGGAAGCAATGTCGACTGAAAGGAAGGGAAAGGCCGCGCGAGCAGCGAGTCATTGAACCGCTCATTACCCGAGTGTCATGAAATCTATTAAATGGTCATCTTTCCGTGCATTTGAGCTGAGAATTTATTTGACACTCGTACCAATAAAGCAGTAAACGTGAATTAAATGAGCTAGTTTTCCCCTTTTTCGTCCGATTCCATTTATGGTAACTCGGACGATGTAGTCTTCTTCCCTGTTCGAATCGCCCAGATCAGACTCTGTTGGCCCTAAATTGACCTCCCTTTCATCCGGCCATCCGGTGTGACTTGCAATCACTTTGCAGTTCGCGAGTGGCCCAACCGTGAGGACTGATCCATGCCCCGAAACTGCCTTCCTGTGCCGAATGCCCGTTTAGCCCGCCGGAGCTTCTCCATCCCTGTTGCCTTGGCATTCCTGCTGGCGATCGTAGCGCCCGGCAGCCGTGCGGTGGCGCAGACGTGCACTGCAAGCCCATGCAGCGGCGGAGCCATCAGCACCAACCCGACGAGCGATCCGAGTAAAGAGAATCAGTCCGCGTCTTCGAGCATCGTGGTGTCGTTGGGCGGCACCGTCAACTCAGCAGCCGGTTCGGTAGCGGTAGAACTGGATGGGTTAAACACGAACACCGGGTCGGGCCTCACCAACGACTCGCTCGGGGAGGCGAGCTTCGTTCTCACCGGTCCAGGCGGCACCATGGTGCTGCTCGGATCCACGGGTAACGGCGCAACTCTCACCGGCTACCAGATCACCGTCTCAGATAGCGCCGGAAGTCTGGCCCCGGGTGGTTCCGCATTCGGTTCATCCCCCACGACGGTCAAACCGGCTTCCTATTGGAAGGCAAATTACAGCTCCGAGCCCAGTAACCTGCCCGGCGGGACGGTTTACCCGACCACCGACGGTTCCGCGACGCTCACCAGCGTCTTCGGGGGGTTTTCGACGGATGGCACCTGGACGCTTTACGCCATACTTTCCGACAATGACAACTCCGCCGTAGCCATCAGCGGCTGGAAGTTGTACCTGGCCTATACGGCGACCACCAACGTCAATACGACCACAACGCTCAGCGCGAACAACAACCACCAGAGCCTGGAAAACACAATTACGTTCACAGCCACGGTGTCCGCGGTTGGGGGCGTTAGCGGCGGGACAGTGACGTTCACGGACGTCACGAACAACACCACGCTTTGCTCGGGCGTAGCCGTGAGCGGCGGGACGGCGACCTGCACCGTCTCGGCGAACACGCTTGGCGAGGGCTTTTCCACCATCAAGGGAACTTACTCGGGCACCGGGTACGTGTCCAGCAACGGCACTGCGATCGAGATGGTGGAAGGAACGTCGGCCTCGTCGAACGGCGGTCTGAGATGGTGCAATGCCGGCGCTGTGACTTCAACTGGCGGAGACAGCACAGGCAAGGTGTATCCCTCGATCATTAAGGTGTCGGGGTTGAGCAACACCGTTGCCAACGTGGAAGTGGAGTTGAATGGCGTTAACACAACTAGCGGCGGCCTGGAAGGGGCGCACCTGCTGGTGGCGCCGGGGGGAACCAAGAACCTGGATTTTCTCGATGAAGGTTTCTCGGCGACTGCTCTTTCCGATGTGAACGTGGACATCCTGGACTCGGCAAGCAACTATCCGAACGGGACCCAGACCCCGACCAACAACAGCATGTGGAGTCCGACGGACAATAATCAGTTCGGTACGGCGTTTAGCAACTCTATCCCCACTGCGAATTCGCTGGACAGCGCGGTTCCGGGGATACCGGGGACCATCAACTATGCGTATCCGTTAGGGAGCGTCAACGAGTCGTTCGAGACCAACTTCAACGGCGCCACCGCGAATGGGGATTGGGCGCTGTACCTCTTCGACAACGCATCGGTGGCGGAGACGCTGAGCGGTGGCTGGTGCCTGGATTTCACGCTGAACACGGGGACGCCGACCACGACGAAGGTGAGTTCCAGCTTGAACGCGGCTGAGCCGAACGGGGCTTACGTGGGCAATATCGTAACGCTTACGGCGACGGTCAAGGATCTGAGCAACAACCCAGTGACGGGGGGAACGGTTACGTTCACGGAGAACGGAGTGGCTCCGGCGGGGACGGTATCGGGCAACAACGTAGTAACCCCCAACGGAAGCGGGCAAGCGACATTTACTACCAGGGCGTTGGCCGAGGGCGACCACACGATCCTGGCGAGTTACAGCGGCGATTCAACCGATAACGAGAGCCAGGGAACGATCGTGCAGCGGATCGACAATGTGACCGCATTCTCCAGCAGCAGCGGCGTGATTTCCGCCTGCAACGCGGGTCCGATCACCTCCACCGACGGGGCCACGGGCGCCTTCACGCCCAATCCGTCGAACCTGTTTGTGCAGAGTCTACCTGGAACCGTTCAGTCGGTGACGCTGTCACTGAACAACATGTACGCGGACAGCGACGAGACCATCAACAACACCGAGGCGATGGTGGCGGGACCGAACAATATGGGGCTGGACTTTTACTCGGGAACGGGAGATGCGGCGTTTGGAGGTTTTGGCCCATTCAACATGACGTTCTCAGACTCGGCCCTTAGCCAGGTGCCGCAATCGAGCTATGGGGCGGCCTCCTACAAGCCGACGGACTACGACAGCTCGGATACTTTCTTCCCCAGCGCGAGCGGCTTTTATCCCTTGCCGGGCACCATTGATTCTGCGGCTCCGCATGGCAGTGCAAGTTTCGGCACCGTGTTTACTGACGAGATGAACGGCAATGGGACCTGGAGCCTGTTCTGGGATGTTACCGATAAGGCGCTGGTGGAGGGCACGCAAAAGGGCTGGTGCATCAACTTCACAGAAAACCCGGTGACCATTACGCCCACTCTGGGCTATAGCGGCACGGGAATCAGCAGCGATTTTGTGCAGGGCGAACAGGGCGCGTCCATCACGCTGGACGTCACCAACAACGGAACTGGATCGACTGGCGATCCCGCCGGAACCAACCCGCTGACGGTGACGGACACGCTCAACTCTGCGTTTACGTACGACAGCTCGGTTGCGAACGGAACTGACTGGACTTGCTCGGCGAGCAGCCAGACCGTGACCTGCACCAACCACGACACAATAGCCCAGGACAGCAGTTATCCGCAGTTGACGATCGGCGTGAATGTTACCGCGAGCGCGGCCGCCTCGGTCGCCAATTCGATCGGTGTGAGCGGCGCCGGAATTACCACCAATAGTGCCGACGATTCCATCACGGTGGATCCGGCTCCGGTACTGGCCGTGGCCAAGAGTCACACGGACACCTTCACGCAGGGGCAAACCGCCACCTGGAATATCACGGTTTCGAACACGGCCGCGAGCGGCCAGACGTCGGGAACCATCACCGTCAACGACACGCTTCCGACTGGCTACACGCTCCAGGCATCGACCTCTACCGGCAACAACTTCGGATGCGGCGCCACCACCAATGTGGTTACCTGCACTTCCACTGCGGCCATCGTCGGCGGCGGCAACAATGTTATTAACCTCACGGTGAATATTCCGGCGAATTCACCCACATCCGTGACCAATACGGCCTCGGCATACGGCGGCGGAGATCTTGTGCACAGCTCAGGAAGTCCGGCGTTGTCGAACACCGATCCCGTCACCGTGGTGCAGGTGCCTGCCTCGGTGACCATTACCGCCGGCGGGACGCAGAGTGCCTCTATCAACACCGCCTTTGCAACGCAGCTCACCGTCCTGGTCAAGGACGCTGGGGAAGTTGCCATTCCGAGTCAGGCTGTCACCTTGACGGCGCCGGCCTCAGGAGCCAGCGGCACTTTCTCCAGCGGAACAAACACGATTACGGCCACCACGGCGAGCACGGGAACGGTGGGCCAGTTGGTTGAGACGTTCACCGCCAACGGAAATCCCGGCGGTCCGTATACGGTAACGGCGACGGCGGGAACAGTGAGCGCCAATCCCGCATTTTCGCTCTCCAACACCGCCACCACCACCACCAGCGCCTCCAACGCGGCGGCCACCTTTAGCTCCAGCAGCCAGCCTGTAACTCTCAATGCCACCGTTACCAGCGCGGGGGGCACGGTCAATGCAGGCACCGTCACCTTCAGCGTATTTAACGGCGGAACTCAGATTGGTTCTTCCACTACTCCAGTCAACGTGACCGGTGGCAGCGCCTCAGCAAGCTACACGCTGCCCGGCGGAACAAGTGCCGGAACTTACACCATTGTCGCCAGCTACACGGGAGCGGGCGGATTTACCTCCGGCAGCGACAACGCGCATACCCTCGTGGTGAGTGCGGCGTCGACGACTACCAGCACAAGCAATCAAACCGCTACGTTCGGCGCGAGTTCCGTCCCGCTTTCGGCCACCGTCACCAGTTCGGCAGGGACGGTGAACGAGGGCACCGTTACCTTCACCGTGCTCAACGGCGTAACGCCGGTGGGGAATGCGACAACTTCGGGTACGGTAACGGGCGGCAGCGCGGGGGTAAATTACACGCTGCCAGCCGGTACTCCCATCGGGACTTACACCATCCAGGCGGCCTTTAACGGCTCGACCGACTTCGTTGCAAGCAGCGACAGCGTCCACTCGCTTTCGATCACGTCCGGAACCACCACCACAGGGGCCAACGCCACAGCGCCCTTCAGTGCTGCTAATCAACCCGTACTCCTGAGCGCCATGGTCACCAGCGCGGCAGGCACGGTGAATGCGGGCACCCTCACCTTCAGCGTATTCAACTCCAGCAATGTTCAGATCGGCGCCTCCACCACGCCAGCCGCTGTAACCAACGGCAGCGCCTCTGCAAACTACACGCTGCCGGGCGGCACAGGGACGGGCACGTACACCATCGTGGCCAGCTACACCGGCGCGGGCGGTTTCATATCCAGCAGCGACAATATCCACACGCTGATGGTTCAGCAAATGGCGGCGCAAGTGGTCGTCAGCGGGTATCCCACGCCGGTAACTGTCGGTGTCGGCTACCAGGGAACGGTGACCGTAGAGGATTCAAACGGTATCCCGGTAGCGGGGTATTCAGGAACGGCCACGATCTCGACCAGCGACAACTCAGCGACCGTGACCACGCCGATTACGATCACGAACGGCACCGGGACCTTTACCGTAACCTTTAACGCCACAGGCACACAGAGCATCACCGCGGCGATCAACGGGCTGACCAGCGTAAGCCAGACCGGCATCCAGGTCAATCCGGTCCCGGGCTTCGTGGTCACAACGGCTACAGACGATGCGACTGGCAACGCCGCGAACTGCCCGGCGGGCGGGGGCGGCAATGACTGCTCGCTGCGCGATGCCTTGGCCGCAGCCGCAAGCGCGGGCGCAGCCAACATCACCTTTGACTCCACGGTCTTTGGTTCCGCGCAGACCATCACGCTTACGAATGGCACTCTTGCCGTTCCTGCGAACACCTCTGTCACCGGTCCCGGCGCAAACCTGCTGACCGTCAGCGGCAACAACGCGGTGACGGTATTGAGCGTCGGCAGCGGGGTCACCGCATCGATCTCCGGCATGAACATCGCCAATGGTCTCGATAACGCATCTATCCTCGGCGGAGGCGGAATCTACAACGCGGGAACTCTCAGCCTCAGCTCCTGCGACCTCACAAGCAATCAGGAGACAGGTGTGGGAGGCTTGGGGCAAGGCGGAGCGATTTATAACAACACCGGCGCAAGCTTAACCATCAACCAGTGCACCATTTCGAACAACGTCGCCTCGGGGACCGTCGGAAGCAGGGGAGGCGCTCTGCTCAATAATGGCACGGCGAAGATAACCAACAGCACGTTCTCGGCCAACACTTCCGTGGGCCATACCGCGGGCGGGCAGGGAGGCGCAATTTTCAACAATTCAAGCCTGACCCTGATCGATTCCACGCTTTCCGAGAACCAGGTGACCGATCCAGGGAGCGCCGGAACCGCGCACGGCGGCGCAATCAATAACGCCGGAACCCTGATTGTGGAGAACAGTACCATCTCCGGAAATAGCCAGATCAATTCCTACAACGGTGATTCTGGCGGCGGAATCTTTAACACCAGCAGTTGCACGCTCTCCAACACCATTCTTGCCGGGAACCATGATACCGGCGGTGATCCCGACGGCAGTGGGGCATTTACAGATGGCGGCCATAACCTGATTGGGAACGGCTCCGGAATCAGCGGCATCACCAACGGAACAAACGGGAATCAGGTGGGGACTACGGGCACTCCCATCAGTGCCGATCTGGCGGCCCTGGCCAACTACGGCGGGCCGACGCAGATAATGATCCCGACGCCGGGCAGTCAGGCCATCTGCCTGGGTAGCTATTCCGCGGCGCAGACAGCCGGCATCACGGCCGATCAGCGCGGCGTGACGTTCGGCGACACTGGCGCGGGCGGCTACTGCACCGCCGGCAACATCGACATCGGCGCGGTGCAGACCGACTACGCCCTCGCCTTCAACCCGGTCAGCGGCACGGTTGGCCCGCCGCCCACCGGCACGCTCCCCGCCACGGCCATGACGCCCTCGCCCCAGGTCACGCTGACAGAAAGCGGCACGGCGTTTACAGCCACTGCGGCGACGATCGACGTCACCGACGCCAACACCGACCTGACGACAACCCCCGCAACTGCCTCAGCCTCGAGCGGCGTGGCGACATTCGACAGCCTCATCTTCACCGGCGCCACAACCGGCGACACGCTCACGGCCACGCTGCCGCTGAACTCCACCCTCAACATCACCGCCCAGAGCGCCAGCTTCGACGTGGGCAAGATCGGCACCACCACCGCGATCAGTTGCGCGTCATGCACTCCCAACCCCACGGTGGGGGCGTCGCTCACCTTCACGGCCGTGGTATCACCCAACTCCGGCAGTGTCACGCCCACCGGCAGCATCACCTTCAGCGTGGATAGCGCGGCAGGGGTAACCGGCACTGTGGCAACCTGCCCGGGAGACGCCCCCGCGAACAGCCTCTGCGCCACTTACACCACCACCACTCTGACCGCAACCAGCCACACGGTGGAGGCTCTCTTTACCGCCACCGGCAGCTTCCAGGACAGCAACAATAGCACCCCGGTCACTCTGGAGCCCGCTCCCGCGCTTGCAATCGCCAAGTCCCATACCGGCTCGTTCACCCAGGGCTCCACTGGAGAGTGGGACCTGGTGGTCTCCAACACCGCAGCCGGCGGCAGCACCAGCGGCATCATAACCGTTACCGACTCGCTGCCCCCGGGACTATCGCTCAGCTCCTACACCTCCACCGGCAGCGCGTGGAGCTGCATCGGCACCACCACCATCACCTGCACCGCCACGCCAAACCTCGCCGGGGGAGCCAGCAGCACCATCAAGCTGACGGTCAGCATTCCGGCCACCATCTCCGGTACGTTGAGCAACATTGCAGCCGTCTGGGGCGGGGGCGATCCGGCCCACGGCAATTCGGGCACCGAGCTGCAATCGAATTCAGATTCGGTCACCGTTGTTCAAGTTCCGGCATCCATCGCGGTCGTCTCTGGCAGCAATCAATCCGCCACTATCAACTCCAGCTTCGCCACACCGCTAACTGTCGTTGTCAAGGATGCCGGGGGAAACACAATCTCCGGCGCCAGCGTCACCTTCTTCGCTCCGGGCAGCGGCGCCAGCGGAACCTTCTCGAATTCCACCGCCTCCATCACGGCCGCCACCAATGGCTCCGGCCAGCTCTCTCAGGTCTTCACAGCCAACGGCACCGCGGGCGGACCCTACAGCGTGACCGCCTCCAGCGGAACCGCCACTACCAGCCCGGCGTTCTCCCTCAGCAACACCGCCGGCACCACCACCACGGCCACCAATCAGTCGACCACCTTCAGCTTAAGCAGCCAGCTAGTCACCCTTAGTGCCACCGTCACCAGCGCGGGCGGCACTGTGAACACCGGCACTGTCTCCTTCACGGTCTTCCAGGGCGCTACCCAGATTGGCTCAGCCACCACTCCGGCCAACGTCAGCAACGGCATGGCCTCTGCCAGCTACACCCTGCCGGGTGGAACCGGCGCAGGCTCGTACACCATCGTGGCCAGCTACACCGGCGCGGGTCCCTTCACCTCAAGCAGTGACAATACCCATAAGCTCACGGTGAACGGCGGCACCACCACCACGGCCGGCGCAAACGCCACTGCCGTCTATAACGCGAGCAATCAGCCCGTCACCCTCACCGCCAAGGTCACCAGCGCGGGCGGCACGGTGAACACTGGCAACGTCTCCTTCACCGTCTTCCAGGGCGTCACCCAGATCGGCTCTGCTACCACTCCAGCCAACGTCAGCAACGGCAGCGCCTCCGCCATCTACACGCTGCCCGGTGGAACCAACGCGGGCAATTACACCATCGTGGCCAGCTATACGGGTGCGGGAGGCTTCACCTCCAGCAGCAATAACACCCACATGCTGACCGTGAGCGCGGCCGGCAGCGCCACCACCGCCGCCAACAAGGTGGCCAGCTTCAGCCCCGGCAGCCAGATCGTGGTGCTGTCGGCCACCGTCACCAGCACCGCGGGAACCGTCAACGGCGGGACCATCACCTTCAGCGTGCTCAATGGTTCAACGCCGGTGGGGACCGCCGTAACGTCGGCTGCAGTCTCTGGCGGCATTGCTTCGGTCAACTACACCCTGCCGGCAGGCACGCCCGCCAAGTCGTACACCATCAAGGCCGTTTATAACGGCTCCACCAACTTCACCACCAGCAGCGACATCAAGCACACCTTGACGGTAGGGGCAGTGCCCATCGCCAGCATCTCGCCCACAAGCATCAATTTCGGCGACGTCTACCTGGGCAAAACGGTCACCAAGACGGTGACCATCAAGAATACCGGCGACGCCGCGATGACTATCAGCGGTCCCCGGATTGCCATTGTCTCCGGCGGCAACTCCAAGGAGTTCGTCACCGTTAACCTCTGTCCCAGTTCCCTTGGCGTGGGCAAGAGCTGCGTCATGACCGTCACCTTCATCGCCGGTCCGTTCTACAACCCACAAACCGCGACCCTGATGATTACCGACAACGCTGCCGGAAGTCCCCAGTCCGTTTCGCTGACTGCCACGGTCATCCATCCCGTCGCCCAGTTGATCCCTGAAAGCCTGAGGTTCCCCGCGGAGAAAACTCGCTCCGGCAAATCGACCGAATCCATCACCGTAGCCAGCGTCGGCGCCACCCCCCTCGAGATCTCGAGGGTGGCCATCGCTGGCGCCGATTCGCAGGATTTCTCCGAAACCAACGACTGCCAGGCGGAAACCCTCAACCCGAAGGCGGGCTGCTCCATCGCCGTTACCTTCAAACCCGAGGCGAGGGGCTCGGAAACTGCAATTCTGTTTGTGACCGACAACGCTCAGACTGGCCCGCAGCCGATCCCGATATCGGGGACCGGCTATTAGTCAAGGCACAATTTTTCAGAATCAGGAATGCGGTCGGACCGCTCTCCGAGATTTCTTTTGCCCTGAAGAGTGCGCCGAAACTCCTGCGGATCGGCGAAGCACTACGACGCTTACATTTATGGGTGACAAATGGCCATAAGCGGCCAATCGGTGCCTGGTTATGGCGGGATCGACGCGGCCGAGTAACTTCATCAGGATGAGAAGCTGACCCCGGAGCGAAGCATCTCCGTGGCGTGAGTGTGTCTGAACTGATGGTGGACGGTGCGAGTAGAGAGGCCGAGGGAGTGGCAGACGAGGTGCAGGTAATCGCGGAGCCGAACCAGGATCCCAACTTCGCTTCCGGGCCGTGCCAGGAGCCGCCCTTCGAGAGGCAGCGGGTCGAGGGAGCAGAAGAAGTGCAGACGTTGGACGAGATCACGACCGAAGGCATCGATGGGGACCATGCGCTCGGTCTGCGCGGGCCTCGCCGAGGGCGGCGGACGAGAATCGCATCGATGCAGACAGCGACCATTCCAGCGAAGTATTCATCATCGGGTGTGAAGGCGAGATGGCAATCGAAGTTCTCGACGTCGAGCCACTTTCGCATCACCTGGTGCTGCTGGTCCGCGAAGGAAGGGAAAAGCACAAGTTTCTGCTGGGGCGAGATGAACGTCACTGGCTTGCTGTGGCCGTGCCGTGCGACGGAGTCCGCGATGCGCAGACGGCGATAGTAAACTTGCGCCCTCGGGATATCAATGGACGCGAAGCAATCCGGCAGGGCGAATGGTTCTTTGTTCTGGAGCCCGGAACGGACAACAAAGACGCTGTGATCCTGCGCAAGAGGCCGCTGAGTCGAGGCGGCGGCAGGTAAGCCGCACCTGTGTGCCGAGATGATGAGAAATGGGGGCACAACCGTGATGGTCTGGAGCCGGTACCCGAAGGGCGTTGGCGCCGGCGAATACGAGAAGCTCATCTCAAGTAATCCGGGCGCGCGTAAGCTCGACTGGCGGAGCATGGTGCGCGACGCTGAAGTCTACGCGCGCGGCGAGATCCGGCACCCCGATCACAAGACGATCCACCTCTGGTGCTGGCATCGCGTGTTCATGTACCGGGAACGATTTGCAAAACATGCACGGGCAATCGCCTTTCTGGATTAAACCGCGCGTATCCGGGAATCTGTATTGAAACCTATACAAAAGAGTCGAACGCGCTTGAATGACAGTCGAGAAAGGCGGTCACGTGAAGTTCGAAGCGAAGCTTTGACAATTAAGCGCCGGACGCCCCTCCGCGTCGTCGCTTGGAGAAGAAACTGGCGTCGAGGATGAAGAATCTGGCATGCTATTGCACGCAGCGCGCAGCAAGCAGGACCGTGGTGACAGTGGCGCTTCAATGCCCGAAACTAAGCGTGGTTCCGGTTTAGGCGATCGCTCGCATGGTGGCGAGATTGCCGAACGAAGACGAGCTCGACCCCGTTAAAGAGAATTACAAACCAATCGCAACCGGGCCGTGTGCTGCCAAACCAGCCAGGAGCGTGAGGTTATGAGTGGGAAACGGAGCAAGCAGATTAGAAATGAGCAACCGGAGTGGAGCTTAAATCTAGACGTGGTGCATGCGAACGCGGCCGGGATTGATATCGGCAAAGAATCCCATTACGTGGCCGTTGCTCCCAAACGTGATCCGAATCCTGTGCGGCAGTTTGCCTGTTTTACGGAGAATTTGCATCGATTGGCCGACTGGCTGAAGAGCTTTGGCGTCGATACCGTAGCGATGCAATCGACCGGAGTTTATTGGTTACCGGTCTACGAAATTCTGACGGAGAAGGGACTGGAGGTATTTCTGGTCAACGCGCGCCATACCAGGAATCTGCCTGGACGCAAGAGCGACGTGCAGGAGTGTCAGTGGCTGCTGCAACTGCACACTTTTGGTCTGCTGAATAATTCCTTTCTCCCGCCAGAGCAGATCTGTGTTCTGCGCGCCTATTGGCGGCAACGGGTCGAACACGTGGCCGCAGCGGGCGCGTGTATTCAAAGGATGCAGAAAGTGCTTACCGAGATGAACGTGCAGCTGGCCAACGTGATCAGCGATATCAGCGGCCTGACGGGCATGGCCATAATTGACGCGATTCTCAATGGCGAGCGTGACCGGCACAAGCTGGCCGATATGGCCGATCCGCGGATACATGCAACCCGGGAGGAGATTGCCCGTAGCCTGGAAGGCAACTGGCGCAAGGAACTGTTGTTCATTCTCGAGCAAGAGCGGCATCTCTATCAGATCTATCAGCAGCAGATCGCTGAATGTGACACAGCCCTGGCGGCCCATCTGCAGACCTTCGACGATAAGGTGGAACCCGGTCGCCAACCACCCGCAGCAAAGCCCAACAAGAGAGCCGGCGGCAATGCTCCGACCAGTTTTGACGTGCGCGGAGAGCTATACCGCATCAGTGGAACTGACCTCACTCAAATCGATGGCATCAACATCATGACCGCACAAACCATCATCGCCGAGGTCGGTATCGATATGAGCCGCTTCCCCAGTGAGGCTCACTTCGCATCCTTCCTGGGCCTGTGTCCGGACAACCAGATTACCGGCGGTAAGGTACTCCGCCGGGGCACCAGACATGTCCAGAACCGTGCTGCCGCTGCCTTACGCATGGCTGCTTCCACTCTATGGCGCAGCAAAACTTACCTGGGGGCCAAGTTTCGCCGCCTGCGAGCACGTCTGGGTGCACCCAAAGCAATCACCGCCATGGCGCACACGCTTGCCCGACTCGTCTACCGCATGCTCAAGTATGGAGAACAATACGTCGACAAAGGAATGAACTATTACGAGGAGAAGTATCGCGAGCATGAAATCCAAAGCATTCAAAAGAGGGCCAAACAACTCGGACTGCAAATCGCCCTCAGCCCTGCCGCATAACGGGAGTTTCTAAAGAGGCTTACCAAGGGCACGCCGAGGATGCGCGCTTTCAGGTCCCAAACCGCGCAGTCGACGGCCGAGATTCCCATGGAGCAAACTCCAGGGCGGCCGATGTTGCGAATCTTTTGCCACATGGACCTGTACACCGCCGGTGGGGACATGGCGTCCTCGCCTTTGATAGCCCCGGCTAGCACTTCATGAATGAGCGCGGCGGTTTCGCTGCCCGCGTAGGTGTACCCGACTCCTTGTGCTCCGCCGGCGCTTACCACCACGATGGTCAAACTGGTGTGATCCCATTTGAGGGTGCCATCCGACTCCGGAAAGTCCGTGGGTATCTTGTAGTGTGAAACATCGACGCGATCGATGAGGGCGGAATGATCCCTGCTCCGCATATCGCGTGGGATGGCGCGGGTCGGCAGCGGGTTACTTGGGAGGCCGGAATTCGATGATTTGGCGGCCGTGGAGATCCCCGCGGCCGCCTTGTCTCCGGCAAGTTGTCACGATCCGACGGTGACGGCGGCAGCTTTATCGGTTTCGACTTCGCGGACCGCGAGGTGGTCGAACCAGGTGAACTTGAGAATCGCCGACGTGGCCAGGATCACGAATAAGGTGACGGCGGCGCGCGCGAATTCGTGAATCACGATGTACAGGGGCAGCACCACCAGGGCGATCTGCCACACGATTCCGACCACGATGTTGAACATGTCGCGCGCGAAGTCAGGGTTGCGCTTGAAGCTTGGGTCTTCTGCCAGCACTTTTTGGAGGACGGGTCCCCAGAGTCCCCATGGCCGCACTCGCCTGTAGAAATCCTTCAGCACGGCGTCGTCTTCCGGCTTGGTGAGCAGGGTACCGGCCAGGCAACCGATGACCGACAGAATAAGTACGAGCGGGAAGACGATGGATACGTCCACATTGATGGAATAGGTATGGAGCAGGTGCTGGACGAGCGGCACCCTGGCTATGAAAAGGGGCAGCGAGAGCGACGATGCGATGCCGGCGACCATGCCCCAGAAGTAGCCGTAGCCGTTAAAGCGCCACCAGTACCACTTGAGCACGTTGGACGCGGTGTAACCGCCCCATAGGCCGGAGACGATCCAGACCACGACCGAGTTAACCGAGGTGACGTTCCATCCGATGAGGACGCCGACGACTACGACGGCAAAGGAGCTGATGTAGCTGAGACGAACGTAAGTCTTGGGCGGAGCGTCCGGGCGAATGTAGCGCTTGTAGATGTCGTTGACGAAGTATGGGGGCGCGGCGTTCACCGTGGCAGCAAAGTTCGACATGAAGGCGGCAAGCAGGCCGGCGATGAGGAAGCCCAGCAGCCCCACGGGCACAAACCGGCCCAGCGCGTAAGGGAGCACCAGTTCAAAATCCATATTCGCGCCCATGGCCCGGATGTTGTCGCTGAAGAACACGGCCGCCAGCACGGTGAGCCCGGCGATGAGGAAATACCGCGGGAAGGTGAGTACGATGTTTACCCACGCGCTCATCATGGAGGCTTCGCGCGGCGTCTTTGCGGAGAGCACGCGCTGCATATCGTAGTTAGGCGCTGGGCCTGCGGCGGAGATCAGCACACCCTTGAAGAGCAGCATCATGACGAAGAAGCCGAAGAGGCCGTAGCCGTCCTGGGCGATCTTGGCGCCGGCGGCGGGGATCAGCGTGGACCAGTCGAGGCCCAAGTGCCAGCCGAAGAACACGTTGTCCCAGCCGGCGGGCACCATGCGATGCAGCGTTTCGGGCGCCACTTTCATCATGGCGATGATGCCGACGGCAAACGATGCGACGGACAGGATGCAGAACTGCACCACTTCAGTGATGACCACGCTGATCATGCCGCCCTTGATGACGTAAATCGCCGTGATGCCAACGAGAATCAGAGCATACTCGTTGGGCGTGAGGTTCCATGGAAGGAAGGTGGCCGCAAACTTGCCGATGCCCTTGAAGCCGTAGCTGAAGAATCCGATGATGCTGACGAAGGCGTAAATGACCACGATGAGGTGCGACAACTGCGCGCCGCGGCCGTTGCCAAAGCGGGTCTTGATCCACTCCGCGCCGGTCATCACGCGCGAGCGCCGCAGCCACGCCGAAAGGTAAACCATGAGGAAGATTTGGTTGAAGGTGGGCCACAGCCAGGGGATCCAGACGCTTTTCAGTCCATAGACGAACATCCAGTAGACCAGCAGCATGGTGCCGCTGATATCGAACATGCCGGAGGCGTTGGACACGCCCAGAACGTACCAGGGCATTTTGTTTCCGCCCAGGAAATAGTTCTGTATGTTCTGCGAGGCGCGGTGCGAAACCCAGTAGCCGATGAGCACCGTGCTCAGCAGGTAAACCACGATGATGGCGATATCCAATACGCGAAGATGCATCATAAGAAACCTCGATTCCGCTGACCACCCGGGAACCCCGTCGCTCAGCGCGGAAAGCTCTGCGAAGCCTGCCAGTTGATTGCAATCTCATCGCTGGCGCAGTAAGCACACCTTGCGAGAATTGGATGAGTACCAAAGACCGGAAATCGTCTCACACACCGTTCCCTGTTGGCAATGATTCCGGACACCAAGGTTTCCGCGTATTTCCCGACCCGGGGACATCTGGACTCCGATGCTGGATGCAGCGAGTATAATCGACACTCGTCTTCCATAATCAGCAAAAAACGCTCTGGAAAAACGTTTGATCAGCTTTTTTCTACTGGCTCGACTGGAGGCTTGAGGTGAAGTACGGGTATTTCGACGACGACCGACGCGAGTATGTGATCACGCAACCGGACACGCCGTTACCCTGGATGAATTACCTGGGGTGCCAGGCATATTTCGGGATCATTTCCAACACCGCGGGAGGCTACTCCTTCTACCGCGATGCGCGGCTGCGCCGTCTGACCCGATATCGATATAACAACGTGCCCATGGACCTGGGAGGCCGTTACGTCTACCTGCGCGACGATGCGTCGGCCGAGTTCTGGTCTCCATCGTGGCAGCCGACGCACCACCAATTGGAGGATTATTCCTGCCGCCACGGTATGGGCTACACGACCATCGGCTCTGCTTATGGCGGGATCGAGGCTTCGACCCGGTACTTTGTGCCGCTGGATGAGAACCTTGAAATCTGGCAGCTCACGGTCACCAACCACCGCGCGGAAAGCGCGCATTTATCCGCCTTCGCCGCCGTCGAGTTCTGCCTGTGGGACGCGCAGGACGATGCCGCCAACTTCCAGCGCAACTTCAATACGGGCCAGGTGGAGGTGGAAAGCGGCGTCATTTATCACAAGACGGAATACCGCGAGCGCCGTAATCACTTCGCCTACTTTGCCTGCTCGGAGCCGGGCGCGGGATTCGACACACAGCGCGAGGCGTTTCTCGGCCGCTATCGCGGCTGGGACAAGCCGGCCGCCGTGGAAGCCGGCCAATTAACCAACTCCATTGCGCACGGTTGGTCGCCCATGGGCGCTCATCAGGTCAAGTTCGACCTTGGTCCGGGAGAGACGCGGCAATTCGTCTTCCTGCTGGGCTACCACGAGAACCCGGAAGATGAGAAGTTCGATCCGCCCGGCTCACAGACCATCAACAAGCAAACGGTCAAGCCGGTGATCGCGAAGTACCTGGACCGGCATCGGGCCGATGCTGCATTCGAGCGACTGCGCCAGTATTGGGAGAGCGTGCTGGGCATTTTCCAGGTCGACACGCCCGATGTTCACACCAACCGGATGGTGAACATCTGGAATGCCTACCAGTGCATGGCGACGTTCAACATGTCGCGCTCGGCATCGTTCTATGAGTCGGGTATCGGGCGCGGCCTCGGGTTCCGTGACTCCAACCAGGACCTGCTCGGTTTTGTGCACATGGTTCCGGCGCGCGCCCGCGAGCGCATCCTTGACCTGGCTGCCACGCAATTGCCCACCGGCGGCGCCTACCACCAGTACCAGCCGCTGACCAAGCGGGGCAACAACGACATTGGCGGCGGATTTAATGACGATCCGCACTGGCTCATCATCGGCGTCTCCGCGTACTTGAAGGAAACCGGCGACTGGAGCATCCTCGACGAGCCGGTGCCGTTCGACAATGAGCCCGGTTCTGAAGCGCCGCTCTACGAGCACCTGCGGCGGAGCTTCACCTACACGCTGGAAAGGCTCGGGCCGCACGGCTTGCCGCTGATCGGCCGCGCGGACTGGAACGACTGCCTGAACCTGAACTGCTTTTCCGCGACGCCCGGGCAGTCCTTCCAGACCACTACCAATAAGGATGGCAAGGTTGCGGAGTCTGTGTTTATCGCCGGGCTCTTCGTGCACGCGGCCCAGGAGCTTGCCGCCATCGCCGGACGCCGCGGACTCCGGGAAGAATCGGAAAGGTGCCTTGTCGAAGCCGCCAAAATGGAGAAGACAATTGCCCAGCACGGGTGGGATGGCGAATGGTTTCTGCGCGCCTACGACGATTTCGGCGCTCCCATCGGCTCAAAGCAGTGCGAAGAGGGCAAAATCTTCATCGAGTCGAATGGCTACTGCGTGTTGGCCGGAATCGGACTGGAAGACGGCCGCGCGGCCAAAGCGATGGACGCCGTGGCCCGACACCTGGCCACGAAACATGGCATCGTTGTGCATCAGCCTGCGTATTCGCGCTACTACCTCAACCTGGGTGAGATCTCCTCCTACCCGCCCGGATACAAGGAGAACGCCGGCGTTTTTTGTCACGTGAACCCGTGGGTAATGATCGGAGAGACGCGGCTCGGCCATGGCGACAAGGCGCACGATTACTACACGCGGATCAACCCATCGGCACGCGAGGAGATCAGCGATCTGCACCGCTGCGAGCCCTACGTTTATGCGCAGATGATCGCCGGCAAGGATGCGCCCACGTTCGGCGAAGCCAAGAATTCATGGCTGACGGGCACGGCGGCGTGGAATTACTTCGCCATAACTCAGTGGATTCTGGGAATACGCGTTACCTATGACGGCCTAGAGATTGCGCCTGTGATCCCGCAAAGCTGGGGGGGATTCACCGCGCGCCGCACATTTCGTGGAGTCATCTATAACATCGCTATCGAACGCAAGGGCGACGGGAACCGGATCGCGTTGTCAGTAGATGGTGTGAAGATAGAAGGCAACCTGGTGCATTCTCCTGAGGACGGGCGCAAAGAAGTTTCCATCACCGGAATCCTGAGCTGACGGGATTGGTTCGTCATTGGGTCCTGAAGCGGGGGGGGCGAGGATCGTATTCGGGCAGGAAGGCTGGCGCGCATCCGAGGCTCAGACCATGATCGCTTTCTGCACCCATTGCTGGCGTGAGGTGACTTCGGAGTCCAGGGTGTGTCCTGACTGCGAAACGGATTTGACGCTGGACCGCCGGACGTTTGAAGAGAAGCTGATCGGAGCGCTTGCTCATCCATTGCCGGAAGCCAGAGCGCGCATTTGCTGGCTGATTGGAGAGAACCATGTCCGCCGAGCAGCGCCGGAATTGATGCGGCTGGCTCAAGAAGATCCAGATCTGTTCGTTCGCAAGGCCGCTCTGGAGGGTTTGGGCGCATTGCGCGATTTGCATTCCTTATCGCTGTTGCGCGATCTGAGCGGAAGCGAGAATCGATTCCTGGCGGCGGCCGCAAGCAAGAGCCTGGACGCCATAATCGAGGAACAGAAATCCTGTATCGATAAGGATGAGGATTAGCTGGATAGGTATCGCGGCGTTACCACGTCGACGCAAAATGTGACCCCGAAAAATCTTACTCCCGTCGCCCCATGCGGTAATCAAGGTGCAAGACGTGCGACTTGATCTGGTCGCCGGCCCGGTATCTGGGCAGATGCGCCATCTTCACCATCTGAACAATTGCTCCAGGATTTCCCTTGCTGTTTTCGGCGACCGATCGCAGGAGTTCGTCGAGGTTGGCGGCGCATAGATTGCTTTTCTGCGCTTCCCACCGGGCAAATTCCGATGCTATTGCGGGAGCGAGTTCTTTCAGTTCCAGCCGTTCTGAAGTTCGCGCGCACATGGGAAGCAGCGCGCCTACGTCTTCCATGTGCGGAGTGCGAGCGGCAAAAACGACGGGCGTGCGGTCAAAATAATTCAGGTCCTTGATGAGGCTGGTGACAACGCGAGAAGGGCCGCTGACCTGGTCGAGCGCCAGGGAGAATGGATGCACATCGAGCGCGCGTTGCACCACCCCCTTGAGTCCAGCACTGCCCAGAGATTCCGGACTGGCGGGCAGTTCGACCCGCGGTCTGCCGAGGCGTTTCAGTCCAGCCACGAGCGTCAGGAGCACTTGACGCGGCGATTCCACTCGAGGCACGAAAAGTGCGAGGGGCTGCGTCTTTACAAAAGCCCGCAAGAGGAGCGTCTTCCCCACAGCTTCTGGTCCGAAGATCAGGAGCGACTTTCGCTTTTCAGCCTGGACCTGAAGGCGAGCCATCTCTTCCTTGCGTTCGATGGCCGCAAAGAAGAGTTCAGGCTCAATGTTGCCGTCGTATCCATCCCGGGTCACGGCTGCCGGCTCATTGTCGTGTGCGGAATCCATAGCAGCCATCATCTGCTCAATGGTATCGCCCCCGTACCCGCCGACGAATAACCCGGCGAAAATGTGCGAGAATAATCACGGGCGTTGGAGTTCGCCATAACCGCCCATCGGGCAGATGACTCCTACAAAGAAGGATGATTTTCTTGGTAGGTGGTCCTAGTCTCGTCTCACTCTTCCAAGACAATCTTCTGTTTACCAGATGCGCGAAATGCGCAGACATGGCAATGCCTTCCGATAGCAATTTCAGGAGGTGTTCGGCTTTGCTTGCCGCAAGCGGCGCTGGGGTTGAGGAACTCGACCATGCACGAGGATGACAGCCCTCAAATGGAGACGCCTTTAGGCTTGGATGGCGCTTTGCGTTTGTTGCGCCTGGCCGATCTCGCCCAGGAACTTGAAGCGGAGCCGGTCGCCGAGGAAGCGCGCGAGCTGGCCGCGCGCGTTGCGGAAGGACGTTTCTACGTGGCCTGTGTGGGCCAGTTCAAGCGCGGCAAATCCAGCCTGTTGAACGCGCTGGTCGGCCACCAGGTGGTGCCCACCGGATTTATTCCGGTCACGGCCGTGCCCACGGTGATTCGATTCGGCGACGAGCTGAGCGCGCGCGTGCGCACGCGGGATGGCACCTGGCGGGAGGTTGCGCTGGCTGACTTGAAGGAGTACGTGACCGAAGAGTTTAATCCTGAAAACAAAAAGGGCGTGGACGGCGCGGAGGTTTTTGTGCCCAGCCCGTTGCTGTCGTCCGGCATGTGTTTTGTCGACACGCCGGGTTTGGGGTCGGTCTTCACGGGAAACACCGCCACCACGCAGGCCTTCATTCCTCATATCAATGCGGCATTGGTTGTGGTGGGCGCCGATCCGCCGATTGCCGGCGAGGAGTTGGCCCTGGTGGAAGCGGTTGGCCTGCAGGTTCAGGACTTAATCCTGGTGATCAACAAAGCCGACCGCACTACCGATCCCGAGCGTGCGGCGGCGGCGAAATTCACACGCGAGATTCTGGAAAAGAGGCTTCATCGCCCGATGGGCGAGGTTCTGGAAGTGAGTGCCGCGGAACGGATGGATGGAAGCGGACCGTTGCGGGATTGGGACAAACTGCTGGCCAGCCTGCGCCTCCTGGTGGAAGACTCGAGCCGGAATCTTGTGCGCGCCGCATGCGACCGCGGCCTGCGGCGCCTGAGCGAACAACTGATTGCGGTAATCAATGAGGATCGGGATGCGCTTTTGCGGCCCATCGAAGAATCCGAACGGCGCATCCAGCTGATGAAGGAGACAATCGGCGAGGCGGAGCGCTCCATGCGCGAACTGGGCTTTCTCTTTATGGCGGAGCAGCATCGGATCTCCGATCTATTCCTTGAACGGCATCGAGATTTCTTTCGTTCAGCGTGGAAGGAATCGGAAACGGAGTTTGGCAGAGAGCTGGCGACGGTACGGCGCGGATTTGGCCCAAATTACAGGCGCCGCGTGATGCACCTCGCTCAGGAGATCTCACGCAACAAGGTAATGCCATGGCTCAGGCCCGAGCAGGAGGAGGGCGAACGCCAATATCGCGCCGTGGCCGTGCGCTTTGTGGAGATGGGAAACAGCTTCTTAAGAAAGCTTGCCGATGCGGGGCTCAGCGAATTGACGCGGATGCCTCATGCGCTGGATCCGGAAAAGGGCTTCCGCATCCGTTCGCGATTTGTGTTCGAGGATTTCATCGGAACGGCGCAACCTCCATCGCCGTTGCGCTGGCTGGTTGACGTCTTTTTGCCGCTTATGGGCGGGCGCAGAGTCATCACCAGCGAAGCGCGAGAATTTCTGCGGCACCTTCTGGAAGTGAATAGTTCGCGCGTACAAAACGATGTTCTCAATCGCATCCAGGAAAGCCGCGACCGCCTGGAGGTGGAGATTCGCAAGCTGCTGCACGAAATCAGCCGCATTGCAGAACATGCGCTGGACCGGGCGCGCAAGGTCAAAGAGGAAGGCGCTCCGGCAGTGCAGTCTGCGATTGACCGGCTGGACCGATTGGAGCAAGAAGTGACCGCGCTCATCCCGTCCCGCGAAGGAATGTACTATTGAATTGATCGGAGCAAAGTTCGCGCGCAACACTCGCCGGTTCAGGAAAGGAACATGTCTCTGTGGAGCCATCCGTGAATAAAACGCTGAACAAGTACAGTTCCCAAATCACACAGAAGAAATCGCAGGGAGCGTCACAGGCCATGCTCTACGCAACCGGCCTGAAGGATCCCGACATGGGGAGTCCGCAGGTGGGAATTGCGAGCGTGTGGTTCGAAGGGAACCCATGCAATATGCACCTGCTTTCTCTTAGTGAGAAAGTGAAGCAAGGCGTGCAGTCCGCGGGCATGGTGGGTTTGCGCTTCAACACCATCGGGGTGAGCGATGGCATTTCCATGGGGACCGATGGAATGAGTTTCTCGCTGCAGTCGCGGGATCTGATTGCCGATTCGATTGAGACGGTGATGGCGGCCCAGTGGTATGACGCGAACATCTCGATTCCCGGGTGCGACAAGAATATGCCTGGCTGCGTGATGGCGATGGGGCGGCTGAATCGGCCAAGCCTGATGATCTATGGCGGCACCATCCGGGCCGGGCATCTCAATGGCGAGAAGCTCGACATCATTTCCGCATTCCAGAGTTACGGCCAGTTCATTTCCCACTCCATCAGCGACCAGCAGCGGCAAGCTATCGTACGGAATTCCTGCCCGGGCGCCGGCGCATGCGGCGGCATGTACACGGCAAATACGATGGCCTCCGCCATCGAGGCGTTGGGCATGACGCTGCCGTATAGCTCCTCCACGCCGGCGGAGGATCCGGGAAAAATCGACGAATGCCTGAAGGCCGGTGCGGCGATTCGTGTTCTGCTCGAGCGCGATATCAAACCGCGGGACATCATGACGCGGGCGGCCTTTGAAAATGCGGTTACCGTGGTCTGCGCGCTGGGCGGTTCCACGAATGCAGTGCTTCATTTAATCGCCATGGCGCGATCGGTGAATGTGCCCCTCACCATCGACGACTTCCAGGCGATCAGCAATCGCACTCCGCTTCTCGCCGACTTCAAGCCCAGCGGCTCGTATGTGATGGAAGACCTGCACGGAGTGGGCGGCTTGCCGGCCATTTGCAAGCTGCTGCTGGAAGCCGGGTTGCTTCATGGAGATTGCCTGACCGTGACGGGCAAAACCATGGCGGAGAACCTGTCCGATCTGCCCGGCCTCAAATCGGGGCAACAGATCGTGAGGCCGCTCTCGAACCCGATCAAGCAGACCAGCCATCTTCAAATCCTTCGCGGAAACCTGGCTCCGGACGGCGCGGTTGCCAAGATCACAGGCAAGGAAGGATTGCGGTTTTCCGGACCGGCAAGGGTATTCGATTCAGAAGAGCTGATGTTGAAGGCTCTGGAAGAAGGCAAGATCCAAAAGGGCGACGTGGCGGTGATTCGCTACGAAGGGCCGAAAGGCGGCCCGGGCATGCCGGAGATGCTGACTCCCACTTCGGCGATTGTTGGAGCCGGGCTTGGGAAAGACGTGGCGCTCATGACCGACGGGCGTTTTTCCGGCGGCTCTCACGGCTTCATCGTCGGTCACGTGACACCGGAGGCGCAGATGGGCGGCCCGATTGCTCTCATCCAGGATGGCGACCCGATAGTGATTGACGCGAGCACCAACCAAATCTCCGTTGGCTTAACTGACGGCGAGCTGGCGAAACGGAAGAAGGATTGGCGGATGCCGCCTTATAAAGCGACCCGAGGCACGTTGGCAAAGTACATCCGCGCCGTGCAGAGCGCCAGCTTCGGCTGCGTCACCGATGAGTAGGTGCCGGTAAAGCGCGCGCGCCTGACCGCCGTTCTCCAGTTGCCTGCAAATGCCCTCGAGAATGTTGTTGCGATGGCTGTAGACAAACTACGGCCTCGGGTGTAGAGTGTCTACATCCTTATGAACGCGGCTGAAAGCTACAAGAACCGGATTGAGCTGCTACAGGGAACCCTCGACATGCTGATTCTGCAGGCGCTGCAGTGGGGGCAAATGCACGGCTACGGCATCGCCCAGTCCATCCGCCTTAAATCCAACGAAGTGCTGCAGGTGGAGACCGGGTCGCTCTATCCGGCGCTGCACCGGCTGGAGCGGCAGAAGTGGGTCAAATCCGAATGGAAACTGACCGAGAGCCGCCAGCGCGCCAAGTTTTACCAGATCACAAGAAAAGGCAAGGAACAACTGGCCGCCGACCACGTGCGCTGGCAGGCGATGGTGCGGGCGATCGGGGCGGTGATGGGAAGCGAGTCGGCGAGTTAGCGAGTCGGCAAGTCAGCGGAGGGCGAATGAAGCTTTGGGCGTGGGAGCGGCGCAAGGACGATCTGGCCGAGGAGCTTGCGGCGCATCTGCGCATGGCCGTCGCGGATCGCGTGGCGCGCGGCGAGACGCCGGAAGAAGCACGCGCGGCGGCGGTGCGGGAGATGGGCAATCCGCCGCTGGTGGCCGATGTGACGCGGCAGCAGTGGGGCTGGGAGGGTGTGGAGCGGGTCTGGCAGGACGTGCGCTACGCGTTGCGCCAATTGCGCAAGAGTCCCGGCTACACGACAACGGCGCTGCTGACGCTGATCCTGGCAGTGGGCGCGAACACGGCGATTTTCGGGCTTTTCTATGCGCTGCTGCTGCGCAGCCTGCCGGTGGAGCGGCCAGACCAGATTGTGCAGATGGAGTTACAACTTTCCGTGGCGGGCGGAGGTAAAGGCGAGCCGAGCCCGGACGTGTCCGACGGGGTGTTCGATCTGCTGGCGACCAGGCAGACCTCCTTCAGCGGCATGTGCGGCTGGCAGGATGACAACCTGAGCCTGCATGAGGGGGAGGAGACGCACCCGGTTCCGGCGGCGATGTTGACCGGCGGATGCATGCGGATGCTGGGCCTGCATGCCGCTTTGGGGCGGCTGTTGCAGGATGCCGATGATGGTCCCGGCGGCTCTCCAGAGGGTTACGCCGTGGTGCTCGGGTACAACTACTGGAGGACGCAACTCGGCGCCGATCCGCGAGTAATCGGCCGTGTGATGGATTTCGGTCCTGGGATGAGGGCGGGGGCAGCGAAGGGCGTTGTGGTCGGCGTCATGCAGCCTGGATTCGAGGATATCGAGGTTGGAGCCCGGCCCGATCTTTATGTGCCGCTGCAGATGGTAGACCCGGCAGAGCAGCACAACCTCAGCTCCTTCGACCTGTCCGTGCTGGGAAGGCTGAAGGATGGCGCGAAGCTGTCAACAGCGCAGCAGGAAGCCGACACGCTCTTCCAGGCAAAGCGGAAGACGGAAAAGAACCTGCGCTACTTCACGTTTGTAGCAGGCAAGTTTGCTGAGGCCACGGATGCGCATCTGATCGCGCGGCCCGGACGAACCGGCTTCTCCTATCTGCGAGACGAGTATGAAAGACCGCTCTACCTCATCGAAGGCATGGTGGGCCTGTCGCTCCTGGTGGCGTGCGCGTATCTGGCCATGCTGGCCTCGGCGCGTGCGCTGGCGCGTCGCCGGGAACTGGCGGTGCGTGTGGCGCTGGGGGCAAGCCGCAGGCGCGTGGCGGCGCAGCTTACGTGGGAGAGCGTGCTGCTGGCCCTGGCCGGCGGCGGACTCAGCGTGCTGTTCGCATGGGGCGCGGAGAGCGCGCTGGCCGCGCTGATGAAGCGACTGTCCACCGACACCCTGGAACTGCGCGCCGGGCCCAGCGGAGTGGTGCTTCTGTTCACCCTGGGCCTGGTGGCGCTGGTTGTGGTGCTGGCCGGAGTTTGGCCGGCATGGCGGGCCAGCAATGTGGATCCGGCAGCGGACATCAAGGAGGGTGAGGCTTCAATCGCCGGGCGAAGAAGGCAGGGCATGGGCGCATGGCTGATTCCGATTCAAATTGCATTTTCGCTGGTGATCGTCACCATGGCCGCGCTGATGGGCTCCACCGTGGCGCGTCTGCTCGCCGTGGATCCAGGCTTCCGCACCGGCGGCATCACCTGCCTTACGGCGGATTTCTCGCCGCGCAAACAGAAACCCGCGCAGGATAAGCCGGCGGAGGTGCCCGGCATCGCTCTACATCGCTCTTCTCGATCGCATTCAGCATACGCCGGGCGTGGAAAATGCCAGCATCTCGCGGACGTATCCGCTGCAGGGAGCCACTTATATGGAGGAGGTCTCGTCGCAGCCAGACTCCGGAGGAACCCGCACCGATCCCAACCTGACGGTGCTCACGGTGACGCCGGGTTACCTTGACGTGTTCGGCATGCCGTTGCTCACGGGAAGGGCGTTCACGCGGAACGACAACGCTAGTGGCGAGCCCGTCTGCATTCTGAACCGCAGCGCCGCGGAGTATTTCTTTCCCGGCGGCAACGCGGTGGGCGGAGTGGTAACCATGGAGAGAAATTCCAGAGTGCGCATTGTAGGCGTGGTTGGCGACACGCTCTATAACAACCTGCGCCAGAAAGCGCCACGCATGCTCTATCAACCCTTCTTGCAAGGAGGCATGTGGAACTCCTTCGCAAGTTTTGAAGTGCGCGCGGGGGATGCGGGAACCGCGGTCAGCGCAGTGCGGAATGCGTTTCGCGAGCTGGCGCCGGATATTGCCGTGGACAAGCCGGTCACCATGCAAGAACTGGTGGCGAGCTCGATGGGCCGCGAGCGGATGGTGGCGCTGCTGTCCGCATTTTTTGCGCTGCTCACGCTGGCGCTGACGGGGATCGGGCTTTACGGCGTGCTGAACTACGGTGTGGTCCGGCGGCGGACCGAGATCGGCGTGCGCATGGCGCTGGGGGCGACGCCGGGCGGTGTGGTGAAGATGATTCTACGTGAGGCCATGCGCCTGGTGCTGCCCGGAGTGGTGCTGGGCGCAGCGGGAGTGTGGGGCGCGACGCGCCTGTTGACGACGCTGCTTTACGGGGTCAAGCCGCTCGATCCCTGGCTGTGCGCGGTCAGCCTGGTGGCGCTGGTTTCAGTTGCGGTGCTGGCGTGCGTGCTGCCCGCGCGGAGAGCGGCGCGGGTGCATCCGATGGAGGCGCTCAGGTTCGAGTAGCGGCCCGATTTTCACCTGAGCAACAAGCTGACTGCTCCCCGTTCGGCAAGAACTTTGTCGAATGTCACCAACTTACCATTGGCAGCTTCTGCCGTGGCAAGGAGCCAGGCATCGGCCCAGATCTTCGGAGATGCGGATCGTCCGGTGGCTCTCTTACGGAAGATTGTCTCAACTTCCGGTGGTTCAGCCACGAAGATCACCCGTTCGTCATCAAAGAAGCGGTCATGGACTCGCCAAGCCCCCGCAATTGTGAGCGGTTTGTTATCCATTGCGGCGGCTGTAGTGAGGAGGCGCAGGAATCCAAGCTGCGACAAACGGCAGAACGCGATCGATCCGTCGTGCTCGTTCCACCAATTCCTCGCTACCGCGTGATGAACATGCTCCGGTGTCGCCAGCGCCAGCCAGACGTTCAAATCAGGGAAGCTCAATGAGCTCATAGATTCTCTCATTTGTGAGATCGAGGTGCCGGCCAGCGGGGCGAATCAGGGGGGGATCAAGTTTGAGCCTGCGCTTCGGCCTCATTGACTTAGCTTCCTCGACTTCGCGCTCAATGCCGGCGAGGATCAGCTTGCGCGCGGAGCAGCCTTTCCGCGCAGCAGCTTCGTGCAGCCGCCGATGCAGATCGCGCGGAACATCAATTGAGGTGCGAATTGCCTTCGGCTCCATACCATCGAGTCTAAGCGATGCGACTTAAATAAGTCAATGTCGATTGGATAGCCTCCCACAAAGAAAACGGGCCGCAACCTTGCGGCTGCGACCCTCGCTGATCCGACCTGCGCCGAATTACATTTCCTTCACGCCTTCCACAAACGCCTTCAGCTTGCGGCTGCGCGAGGGATGACGCAGCTTGCGCAGCGCCTTGGCTTCGATCTGCCGGATGCGCTCGCGGGTGACCTGAAAGCTCTGGCCTACTTCTTCTAACGTGTGCTCGGAGCCATCTTCAAGGCCGAAGCGCATCTTGATGACGCGCTCTTCGCGCGGCGTTAGCGTGCGCAGCACCTGGCTGGTGTACTCCTTCAGGTTCACGCTGATCACAGCCTCAGAGGGCGAGACGGCCTGGCGGTCTTCAATAAAGTCGCCAAGATGCGAATCTTCCTCTTCGCCGATCGGCGTTTCCAGCGAGATGGGCTCCTGCGCGATCTTGAGCACCTTGCGCACCTTGGCCACGGGAATATCCATGCGCCGCGCGATCTCCTCGCTCGACGGCTCGCGGCCCAGCTCCTGCACCAGTTGCCGGGACGTGCGGATGAGCTTGTTGATGGTCTCGATCATGTGCACCGGAATACGAATGGTGCGCGCCTGGTCCGCGATGGCGCGGGTAATCGCCTGGCGGATCCACCACGTGGCGTAGGTCGAGAACTTATAGCCGCGGCGGTATTCGAACTTGTCCACCGCCTTCATCAGGCCGATGTTGCCTTCCTGAATCAGGTCGAGGAACTGCAGGCCGCGGTTGGTGTACTTCTTGGCGATCGAAACCACCAGACGCAGGTTGGCTTCGATCAGTTCGCGCTTCGCCTGCTCGGCGTCCATGTCGCCCTGGATCATCTCGCGTTGGGTGCGCTTCAGCTCGGCGATTGAGACGCCCGCGTCCTGCTCGATTTTTTCGAGATCCGCCCGGCAGTTCTTCTGCTGGCGCCGGTACTCCTTTTTCATGTCCTCGCTGCGCGAGGCTTCGTACTTCTGATCGAGTGAGCGGATCTGCCGCTCCAGCGTGCGCATGGTGTCGACGGTCTTGTTGACTTTGTCGAGCAGCCGCTTGCGCTCCAGGCCGGTGTATTTGAGCTCGCGCACGATGCGGGAGATGTAGACCTTCTCGCGGGCGATGAGCCAGCGGAGATGGCGCGACTCTTTCACCCGCGATTTGGCCGTGGGGGTGGCGGCGCGCTCTTCGAATTTCGCGATGTTTTTCTGGTGCTTGATCAGGGCGTCAATGCGCGCCACGGTGGTGCGGACGCGCGCCTGCACCACGTCCTCGGTGAGCTCTTCCTCGTCGAAGATGACCACTTCCTTGACATTGCGCACGCCGCGCTTCAGGTCTTCGCCCAGGGCCACGATCTCGCGAATGACAATAGGCGAGCGGGAGATTGCCTTAAGCACGCGCATCTGTCCGCGCTCAATGCGCTTGGCGATTTCGACCTCGCCCTCGCGCGTCAGCAGGGGAACGGTGCCCATCTCGCGCAGATACATGCGCACCGGGTCGTTGGTCTTTTCCAGAGTGCCGGGCGTCAGGTCAAGCTCGACGTCCTCGCCCTCCTCCAGCTCGAAATCCTTATCGCCACCGAATTTGGGCCCTTCGAGCAGATCGATGCCCTGGGTGCCGATGGTTGTGATCAAGTCGTCGATGTCATCGGGCGAAGTGGCCATCTCATCCGGCATCATCTCGTTCACGTCGCCGTAAGTGAGGTAGCCCTTTTCCTTGCCCGCATCGATCAGGCTGTGAATGTCGTCTTCGAATTTGTCGTCAATCGCCAAATCAATCCTGCTTTCCAGGTCGCTTCCGAAAAGTTCTCGTCCCGCCGTTTCGGCGTGCTGCATGCGCGATGGTGGGGGCCTTTTTTTGTTGCCCCTCGGTGCTCTTGCCTTAACGGGATGCGCCCGCCGGACAAACGGTTTTCATACGTGCCGGTTCGCACGCATTGCTGACTGGACCCGGTCTCATGCCGCGCCGAAATTGTGTATCGGCGCACAGAGAAACCTGCGGTCAAGCCGCAAAAGTTGCGGTTCAAAGTGGTTGCTCGGAACAGGATGGCAACGCTTCAGGTTTCGCCTGGTTAGCCCGCGAGCCGCAGCTCATGTGTGGGGCAAAGGGGCGCGCATCCCTACAGAGATCAACAGATTACCACAGTTCGGCCCGGTCTCCAACGAAAATCCGGCCCGCAAGCGATGGCCTTCAGGGTGCGGCTGCCCCTTGTGCCACGGCGCCACCGTCCTCGCCTTCGCCTACTGTGAGTTTAGACGCATTCAGGGCCGAATTCGGCTCAGAATATGGGGAAAGCACGTTTCGGATTCAGGCCTTAGCCGGTTTTTCCCTTGCCAATCCTCAGGTCGCCCGGTTTCATCAGGTACAAAGGACAACTATGCCAGCCGGATACTCTGGAACTCCGCTTGCCCAGAAGCTCGGCGTCAAATCCGGCCAGCTCACCTGGCGCTATCGCATGCCGGAGAGCGTGGCCAAGGAGATCGATGACTCAGGGCTTTGGCCCTCGTTTCTCCGCACGCCCCAGTCCGGCGTTGAAATGGCGCACATTTTTGTCACCCGCCGCGCGGAGCTCGCCCAGCACCTGGCGAAGCTCCGTAAGTTGCTGGCCCCAAACGGCATCCTGTGGGTTTCGTGGCCCAAGAAATCGTCCAAAGTGGCCACCGATGTCACAGAAGATGCGGTGCGCGCCGAAGCCCTCCCCCTGGGTCTCGTCGATATCAAGGTCTGCGCCGTCGATGCTGTCTGGTCCGGCCTGAAGCTGGTAATCCGGAAGTCGGAACGCTAACGGCCTCAGCCTACTCCGGCGGGTGCTGGTTGTGCAGCTCCCTCAGCGCCCGGTCCAGATCCAGCTTTTGCTGCGTCAGCACGGCCAGCTCGGCGAAATCTCCGCGGCGCTCGGCCTCGGCAATAAGCGCGCGCAACTCCCGCTGGCGGCGCTCGATGGCCGCTTCCTGCGCCTGCTGAATGGAGCTCGAAACCTCCGCTTCGGTCGGCGCCTGAGTTTCGCCGAGCAGCGCCTGGGCAAGCAGCCCGCGCTGGGCGTCATCGGGCACGGTTTCCATGGGATCCTGGGCGCGGCGGCCGGCTAGCGCCTGCAAAGCCGGAAACGTGCCAAGTCCTTCAAACCATGCCGGTTCCTGCATGATCGCCCCGGCGGCCAAGGCGCGCGCGTCCTGGTGCTCGGGATCGACGATGGAGAGCGCCCGCAGCAGCACCCGCTCCACTTCAGTCAGCGCCGCGGCGCGCACTTCAATGTGGTCCTGGCGGCGTAGCGCGGCCTGCCGCAGTTGCTCGCGCAGAATGGTCGAGTCGATGCCGAGCTTCTGCGCCGCATCGCCGGCGAACTGGTCGCGGGCCAGCTTTTCCGGCATGCGCCGGATGTGCGGCAGCAGGAAGTTCATGGCCTTCACCTTCTGCTCCGCGTTGGCGCCGGGAAAAAGCATGCGGGCGCGCTCGATCAGGTAGTCAGACTGGCGGCGTGCGCCGCGGATCGCACGCGTGTACGCTTCCACGCCACGCTCTCTGATGTAGCGGTCGGGATCCAGGCCGTCCTCCAGAGTGACGATCTTGATCGTGAAACCCTCCGCGGTGAGCAGCGCGATGGATTTCTCGGCGGCATTGACGCCCGCGGCGTCGGGATCGAAGTTGACGGCAAGCTGGGATGTGTGGCGCCGCAACAGCGCCACCTGGTGCTCGGTAAACGCCGTCCCGCTGGTAGCGATCACGTTCTGAATGCCGCGCAGGTACACGCTGATGCAGTCCATCTGGCCTTCCACCAGCACCGCGAATTCCATTTGCCGGATGGCAGCCTTGGCCCTGTCGAGATTGAACAGCACGTGGCCCTTGGAATAGAGCGCCGTCTCCGGGGAATTGATGTACTTGGCCCCGGCCTTCTCGCCGGTTTCGAGCGTTCTGGCGGTGAAGGCGATCACGCGGCCGCCCTCATTCGAGATGGGAAACACAACCCGCTTGCGGAAACGATCGTAGAGCTGCCCGCGCGAGCCGTCCTCGTGTTCTTTCTGGCTGAACAGCCCTGAGGCGCGGAGAGTTTCGGCGTCGGCCATCGAACTGAGCGCGTCGCGCAGGGCGTTGAAGCTGTCCGGCGCGTAGCCGATGCGGAAGGTCTTGATCCCCTCAGGCGTCAGGCCGCGGCTGGCCAGGTACTCGCGGGCCACTGCGCCTTCGGGGCCGCGCAGCCGCTCTTCGAACCACACCGTTGCGGCCTCGTGCAGATCCAAAAGCTTGCGCCGCAGCCGGGCTTCGGCGGCTTCTTCCGGTGAGGAATATTCGCGTTTCGGCAGGGGAATGCCGCACTTCTGCGCCACCAGCCGGACAGCCTCAGGAAATCCGGCATTCTCCATCTTGCCCACAAAGGTGAACACATCGCCGGTGGCCTGGCAGCCGAAGCAGTAGTAGAACTGGCGCACGGCGTTCACATTAAACGACGGCGATTTTTCCTTGTGGAACGGGCACAGGCCGGTCCAGTTCTGCGCGCCCGCCTTGCGCAGCCGGATGTAGCCCTCGACAATCTTGACGATGTCGGCCTGCTGCTTCACGGTGGCGGCGAAATCGGACATGGAGCGGGTCTGGTATCAGGATAGGCCGAGCCGGAGCGTCCCAATTGTGGAAGAAGGGACCGCAATCGCAACCGATTCTATGTGCAGGCAATTGCACCACGGCGCTATACTTGATTTGTCCCCGGAAGGGTGTGATCCTCCCGGGGGTTTTGGCTACTTCATCAGTAGCGCCAGGACGAGGACAACGAGCGCAGTAATGAACCGCCAGTCAATGGCGACCGTTATTGCAACCCGCATCCAGGATGATTTCTCATCCATGTCCTCACCTCCTTCGCGTTAAACGGCCCGCAGGTCGTTGTCCGCGGCCTGCGAGCCGTCGGCCCCATCTTCCGGGCCGATTTCGCTACCGCTTCCACACTCACAAAGAAGGCCCACGGATTCTACGCAGCCGCATGAGGCTGCCCGATGTGCGCTCCGTCACCGGCGCAGCCAATCTTGCTGCGTAACCTCAAGGACATCCTGTCCGTAAGGCTATTTGAGAGGGTGTGATGAGGCGGCGAGCGATTGCGATCGGCGTGGGAGTTCTGTTGCTGCTTCTCATGCTGTGGCTGGTGCACACGGTCATCGCCGGCCGCAGCAGGAACCAGTACTCGGGCACCATCGAGACGCGCGAAATCCATGTCGGTTCCCGGATCGGCGGCCGAGTGACCGATGTCTTCGTAGAAGAGGGGCAGACGGTGAAGGCCGGAACCGTGCTGGTGCGCTTTGAGTGCGATGCGCTGAAGGCCAGCCGGGCGCAGGCCGCCGCAGCTGTGGAAGAAGCTCGCGCCAACCTGGACCGAATGGTTCGGGGCAACCGCCCGGAGGAGATTGCGCAGGCCACCGCACAGGCCGCTGCGGCCAAGGCGGCGCTGGATGAAGCCCGCAATGGCCCGCGACCGCAGGAACTGGACCAGGCCAAAGCCGACTACGCCGCAGCCCAGGCCGATGCCGTGAATGCGGACTCCTATTACGGCCGCATGGAGAAACTGATCCAAACCGACACCATCTCCCGGCAGCAATTTGACGATGCGCGCGACCGGCGCGACGCGGCGCAGCAGAAGGCGGAGTCGGCGCGGCAGCGTTTGGTGCTGCTCCAAGCCGGGACCCGCCCTGAGGACCTGCGCGCCGCAGAAGATCGCTACCACCAGGCCGAGGCAGCGCGGGTGCTGTCCGTCAAGGGCTCGCGGCGCGAGGACATCGATGCCGCGCGGGGGCGCTTGGGCCAGGCGGAGGCGCAAGTGGCGCAACTCGATGCCGACGTACGCGAGGCGGAGTTGACGGCGCCCGCCGACTCGGTCG
>CAWKOB010000007.1:0-16263 GCA_963851135.1 uncultured Acidobacteriota bacterium
AATTCGGGAAACAACGGGTAAAGGCTTCGGCAACGTTATACCTCGCCCGAATGCTTGCTTTGAAATATGGAGAATCTCATGGAGTTTGCCTGAGGCGGTCGTGGTCCAGGTTAGGTGATCCAGGTCGAGCATCCTGGCTCAGTCTTCGTTTCCCAGCTGCTTTAAAAGCATCAGATGGTGCCGAATTGCCCGCGTCATGGTGTGATGTTGCCGATAGGGAACCCCGAATTCCTCGGCGGTCTGTTTCACAATCCGGGTTAGTGGAGCGTAGTGAGTGTGGCAAACGTAAGGGCACAGATGGTGGGCGATATGGTGGTTCAGCCCGCCGGTGAGCCAGGCCACGAGCGGGTTTTCCGTCGCATAATCGGCCGTGGTGGCAAAAATGTGGTACACGCCATTGTCGAACTCGCCGCGGTCCGATGGGAAATAAGTGCTGTCGACAGTGTGCGTGGTCTGGAAGACCAGCGATACGGAAAGTCCAATGATCAAGTGGACCAGCACGAACGCCAGGGCGACGAGCAAAAGCGGTTCGCCCAACACTACAACCGGCAAAACCAGCATGTAAGTGAGGTATAGCCCCTTGCCCGCGAATAGGATTGCGTACTCTCGCCGAGGGTGTTTCGCGCGCTTCAAATAATCGTGGGAGGGGAAGAAAAATGCTTCAAAGTCCCTCAGGAAAACGTAATCGAGGGAGAAAAGCGCGTAAAAAAACAGGGCATAGATGTGCTGAAACCGGTGCATGCGCGTGCGCGGTTCATGGGGGGTAAAGCGAAAGATGCCGCGCCCAGTAAGCGCATCGTCTTCGCCCTGGAGATTGATGCAGGAGTGATGGCCGCGATGGTGGAGAATTCGCCACATGTAGGAGCTGATTCCGCATACGTCGAAGACATAATTCAGCAGCTTGTTCACTTGCGGCACGGTTGAAATGGCGTTGTGATTGCTGTCGTGGGCGATGTTCAGCAAAAGGAATGTTTGGGCAAGACCACCCAGAAGGTAGAGAGCGACGAACCTCCATGAATCCGGTCTAAGCGCATAGATAGCAATCCAGCTTCCCAGCAGCGCGGAAAGCCCCACGGCAACCTTGAGCCACATGGAGCCGTCGGCCTTGGGAGAGATTCTCTGGTCGGCGAAGAAATCCTCGAGGCGGCGGCGCAAGGCTTTGGGAAAGGAAGGTGCAAATGCCGGGTCGCCGATGGATTGTGATAGCGAAGCCTCGGAGGGTACTAGATCGTCCAATTCCGGCCTCAATGGGATTACCGCTTCGGTCGCGGACGTCACCTGCGCCTCCATTATTATGTTGAGCCGATCCGGTACGCTCCGGCCAGCGGCATCGGCCGCCCAGGGAAGAGGGTGGTTTATGGACTCGTCTCCAGCAGCCTCGAAGTCTGAATGTTAGCGCGAAAGTCCATTAGGAATCAAGGCAATTCGGGTAGGACGGGCGGGCTCAGGATAACCACTCCTGCTGCGAAGATGCGTTGCATTGCTAGCTGGCTCTGCTACCATGGACGGACAGACAGTATAAAAATCCGTTGAATGGGCAATCAAGGCCCGGCGGACCCTGCAAGAATTTCCCGCCGCCCGAACCTGGCCGTCAAGGCAATGGACCCCCCGGACCGGACCGAGCGGCACACTGGCAATGAACGGTAATTGCCGTTTTTTCAATGTTGGCCCGGACTGAAACCCCGCACCACTTGGCTCAGTCGTACCTGGCAGCATCTTGGCCCGCATAACAGCAAAGGGGCAAAAACTTCCCAGGGTTTCCTACTTCACTCTGAAGGGTATCGCTCATCGAATATGGCGTCGATAATGGAACAATTGGATAGGCTTGGAGATAAGCACCCAAACAAGCTTCTCTATTCGTACCTTGACCTGAACGGCAATCCGATCGAGTGCTACACCTACGCGTCTTTTCTCGAGAGGACGAAGGCAATCGCCGGACACTTGCGGGAAGGGCACGGTTTCAGGGCGGGAGACCGGCTGTTGCTCGCCTACCCTCCAGGCCTGGAAATGATCTGCGCGTTTTTTGGTTGCGTGCGCGCCGGATTAATCCCCGCGCCGGTGTATCCCCCGGGTTCGCGCGGCTTCCAGAGCGCCCTGTACAAGATGGTCCACATCGCCAAGGATTGCCAGGCGGCTGGGATCTTGACCAGCAGCGACTACCGCGCATCTTTGAAGACGAATCTAGCCCGAACCGGCGTGGCGACATCCGGCGTTGACGTTGACTACATCTCCAATCTCCCCTGGATTGCCACGGAAAACTTTGTGGATACGATCTCGGGCGACGCTCATTTTGACGCTTCGAAGATTCTGTTTCTTCAGTACACTTCAGGGTCGACGATGGAGCCCAAAGGCGTAATCGTATCCCATGAGAACATCCTCGATACTTACCCGTTGGTGATCGACCATCCTGAGCCAATAGTGGTTTCCTGGCTCCCGCAGTATCACGATATGGGGCTGATCGGGTGCTATTTATATCCCGGGCTGAAGGGCGGGACGACCTACGGCTTTGCTCCCATGGATTTCATTCAGCGGCCGGCCCTGTGGTTTGACACCATCAAAACCCACCGCGCCACCGCGTCCGCTGCGCCCAACTTCGCTTTTGACTACTGCCTGCGCGCCGGGAGGCTTTCCAAGGAGAGCCTGGAAGATTGCGACCTGAGTTCGCTTGAGGTGTTGATGGTGGCGGCGGAGCCCGTCAAACCGGATACGTACACGCGGTTTCTGGAGACGTTTCAGCCCTACGGGCTCAAGTCGGAGAGCTTGTATGCCGCCTACGGGCTGGCCGAGAATACGCTGGCGGTTTCGCTCGGCGGCCGCAGTATCGTCTCCGTCAACAGGCGCGCTCTGACGCTGGGCAAGGCCCGCATGACGACCGAGGTCTCGGAGATCGACGCCTCCACCCAGATTGTCAGTTGCGGAACGCCGCTCCCCGGCCTCGATGTCAAGATTGTGGATCCGGAGCGGCACGTCGCTCTCAAGGATGGCCTTGTCGGCGAGATATGGATTGCCGGAAGCGGTAAGTGCCAGGGCTACTGGAAAAACCCGGAAATGACGCAGAAGCAGTTTCGCGCCCGCCTGGTAGATGACAGCCCGTATGACGATGGCTATCTGCGCACCGGCGACATGGGCTTCTTCCATAACGGCGAGCTGTTTGTTTGCGGCCGCATCAAGGACATGATTATTCTCCGCGGGCAAAACTATTACCCGCAGGATATTGAGAACGTTGTAGAGAAGGCGTCGGGACTGATCCGGGGCAATTGCGTGGCCGCCTTCCAGATTCATGAAGACACCGAGCCGGCTCTGGCCATCGTAGCCGAGGTGAAAAACCCCAAGGCGATTCCGGATGCGCGCAAGATTGCCACCGCGGTCCGCAACTATCTCAACGTCGAAGTGGCTTTGATTTCGTTCATAGCGCCTCGTGCCATTCCGAGAACCAGCTCGGGCAAGATCATGCGCCAGAAGGCCAAGCAAATGTGGCTGGACGGCGAGTTTAACGTTCTCTCGGAGTTATCGCAGGAGAAAGACGCCGGGACGGCGCAGCCCTGTTCTCACATCCAAACCTCATTCGACGCGCTGAAGGCCCGGTACAACCTGACCGGAACGGAATCGTACAACCTCGTCGAAGCAGGCCTGGATTCGCTGGATCTCGTCGTATTCATGCATGAGCTCAAGGAGCTTTTGAAGGACAAAGGCGCCGACATGCTGGCAAGGCAGGTGGACATCGGCGTGATTCAGCGGGTGAGCGTAGCCGAACTGTTTCAACTGGCCGAGCAGTTGGAGCGCGCTCCTGAAGAGGCGCTGGTATTGCTGCGTCATTCCCTGGCAGCTTTCCGTGAAGAGCAGCGCGCGGCGGAGAAGGAGATGATGAGCAACGACACCAAGCTCATTTTTGCGCCCGCGCCGCCAGCACCCGTGCCTGCGATACCGGTCCTGAATCACGTGTTCCTGACGGGCGGCACCGGATTCATCGGACCGTTCCTGATGAAAAGCTTGCTGGAACAGACGCGGGCAAAAATCTATGTGCTCGTCAGGGCCTCGGACGAAGAGCAAGGCACACAAAGATTGCGAGCGGCGATGGAATCGATGGGGCCTTGCCCCGCGGGTCTCATGTCGATGTTTGAAGCTCGCGTCATTCCCGTTTGCGGCGATCTCGGCCAGCCAAATCTAGGCCTGGCGCAGGATGTCTGGGATTTCCTCGCCAATAAGATGGACACGGTGTTCCACAACGGCGCAACCGTCAACTACCTCTTCAATTACGACCGCATGCGGGAAGCCAACGTGCTGGGGACCAACGAGGTCCTGAAACTGGCGTTCGAAGGGAAGCCCAAGACTCTGAACTACGTCTCCACCACCTTCGTGTTTGGCTGGGCGGTCAAAAGTGTTCTCTATGAGACCGACCGGAACAAGGACATGGAGCTGCTCGACTTCGGGTACAGCCAGTCCAAGTGGGTAGCGGAGCAGGTAGTCGACGACGCGCGCAACAAGGGGCTTTCCGTCCGCATCTTCCGGCCCGCGCTGGTGAGTCCTTCCGTTATGGGCGGCGGCAACAACTTCGATATCGCGGTTCGCCTGGTTGCGTTCATGGTGAATCACGGCATTGGAGTGGATGCTCTGAATCAGGTGAGTTTTGTGCCGGCTGACATTGCGGCCAACAACATTGTTGCCATCTCCACCACTCCCGGCACGGAGAATCAGACTTACCATGTGGTGCGCGACGACTACGCCAACATGATGGATATTACCGGGCTCATTACCAAGGCAACCGGACGGCAGTTTGAAATTTTCAGTGTCACCGATTTCGTGCCCGAACTGATCCGCAGATGCCGCAAGGAAGATCTTCTCTTTCCGCTGCTGGATTTTCTGGTGGGCTCCGTGGACAACATCACCTCGATGGAGTTCAAGCGCTACGACAGTACCGCGTATCAAAAAGCTCGCGATGCCTCGGAGTGGGGCAAAGCCGATCCGTCGCTCGAAGATACGGTGAGCGGCATTCTGAAATTCATGCACCGCAAGGGCATCATTTCAGTCGAAGCTCGGGAGACCAAAACCGTTCCTGCGCCTGTCTCTGCCTCTGTCCCTGCGCCGGCGCCAGAAACCAACGGCCGATTGGCCTGGTCGGACGCATAAGCGGAAACGCGATTCTCTACTGCCTTTTGAACACCAGCTTCTCGGTCAGATGCTGGCCGGTTTCATAGGTGCCGGAGGTGGTCATCGTCATCTGCTGCCCGTCAGGGGAAACCACCCACCTGGCCTTCTGAGTCACTTGATCGTCTCGCCGGTAAACTGCATCCACCGTGTGCGGATCCACAAGTTGAAGCGTCACGGTGTCGTTGCGCGAGTTCCTCAGGTCGTACTGCTTTCCGTCAAAACGGGCAATGTAGCTGAACTCGCCGGAAAAACGGACCCCATCGTTTCCCGCCGCTTCTATCTTGAGTGGCGTCCCTTGCCGCAAAATGGATTTGCTCAAATCCTGCGTCCAGTCGCCGGCAAACAGGTCGCGTGCGGCCTTCGCGCCTCCGCTGCGCGACCACACGCTGATCTGGTCGGGATGGCCAATGCTCGTGGTCGTGATGGTCAGCTCATTTCCGTCAGCCGAGAGCGATTCACGCACCGTTTCCACCGGCGCTCCGTCCTTCTTCTCTTTCACTTCGGCGTGCCTCTTGTCGATCCTGCGCAACTCCACTTGATCGAATGCCGGATTGCCCGCAACGGAGGTTTCGTGCCCCTTCCCGCTCGCTGTGAAATCCATGCTCTTATCGCCAGACATCACCACGTGCACCACGTCATGAAGATCCGCGATCGAGAGTTTGTTGGGAGGATCGAGGGTCGATTGCGCGGAGACCAGTTTCCAGGAGCCAATGCGGGGGTCTGCCGCCCACAAAGGAACAGCAACAATCAATGCGAGCATTACAAATTTGCGAATAGGTCAGATCCTCCTCAACCGCCAAGGGCCGCAAATCCCGGTAAATCGCCGCTGCGCGGCAAGCCGGGAGCTTTCAGGCCGCATCCTTACTACTATACGAACTGATTGCACACCGGGCGGCCGATTGGGCGCCACAAATCCTTTAGTACCGGCGGAGAAGAGGAATATTACTTAACGGTTGGCGATCTGGTCTGAAATCATAAGTCTCATGCACGTACGCCGTTTCTGGGTGGCCGGGATTGTCCTCATCGCCGTGGTTGCGCTTTTGCCATTCTCATTTCACGCCGAACGCCATCTTGAGACGGCAACCCGCGTTGAAGGGAGCCAGGCGGAAACGGTCCGGCAAGAGCTGAGCAGCCGTTTTCATTCGCCATTTGTTGACCAGGTTGTGCTGGTGGTTCAGGGACTGCCTCCGGTGGATTCCCAACCAGGCGGGCAGGCGCTGGCCACCATTGAGGCGGGACTGAAAGACCAACCGGGTATTACGGGAGTCGTTTCCTACCTCGACTTGCACGATCCCGTCTTCCTCGGCAAAGGCGGCGGAACGTTTGTTCTCATCGGGCTTCAGTCGACCGACGGGCCGGTGGAATCGCTCGTTCCCGCGCTTCATCAACAGGCACACTTGCTTGAAGATCAATTGCGGAGTCGCTATCCCGGCGTAAAACTCGAACTGACAGGTGAGATTCCGCTCAATTTCGACATTCGCAAGGCCAGCGCCGACGAGGTGCATCACAGCGAAAGTCTCGCTATTCCCGCCACCCTCGCGCTCTTGCTGCTGGCATTCGGCAGCGCTGTCGCAGCCCTGATTCCACTGGCGGTTGGCGAACTCGCCATCGCCACCACCATGGCCATTACCGGCCTGTTGGCCTCGCGCTTTCACTTGTCCATCCTGGTCCAGAATCTGGCCACCATGCTGGGTTTGGGCCTGGGCATCGACTACGCGCTCCTCATGGTGAGCCGATTCAGGGAGGCGCTCTGCGCAGGATGCGATGGACCCGAGGCCGCAAGCATCGCGGCACGTCAGGCAGGACACACTCTCTTGATTTCAGCCTCCACGGTAGCCATCGGATTCCTTGCGCTCCTGACCGTTCCCATCAGCGAAATCCGTTCCATCGGTGTGGCGGGAATCCTGGTGGCGGCAATGTGCGTGCTGCTAGCAAATACCCTGGTACCGGCGGTGCTGGCGTTGCTCGGTCACCGGATCGATGCCGGCCGCCTGCCCTTTCGTCCCCGATTGGATGCGCAATGGGCCGAACGCACAGGGCAGCGATGGAGACGATGGGGAATGGTGATTGTGGCCCACCCCTGGCGTGCTCTTTTTCTGGCAGGCGCCCCCATGCTCCTGCTCGCCTGGCAGGCCACGCGGCTCGATACCAGCCTCCCCCGTGGGAATTGGCTTCCCCAGGCGGCGGAATCGGTACAAGCGCTCAATGCGCTCTCGGAGATGGGCCGGAACGGCGTTGTGGAATCATTGCGCATCGTTGTCGAACTGCCCGATTCTATTCCGCATACCGACGCGGGGTGGAGCGCCATCGATCGCCTCTCCAAACAGCTCGCCAGCGATCCCCGCAGCGAGCGCGTCATCTCAATCACGAGCCTTGCGGCGAGCAACCGGTCCGCGCTGGACGACCTCTCGCGCGATACTCGCCGAACGTTTGTGAGCAGCGACGGACGGGCCGCTTTGATTGAGGTGATGCCGGCAACTTCAGTTTCACTGCGCCAGCAAGTCGACTGGGTAAGGCAGCTCAGGACGACCGGCGCCACAGCTCTCACCGGAGTGCCCGGCTCCACGCTGCTGGTGGGCGGCGTTCCCGCGCTGAACGCCGACTATCAGTCGATTGTCGACGACCGCCTGGTTCCGGCAATGTCGCTGGTGGTCCTGGGAACCTTCCTGGCGCTAATGGTCGGCTTTCGGTCCCTCTTTGCCGCGGTCAAGGCTATCGCGCTGAACCTGTTTTCCGTTGCCGCATCATTCGGTGCATTGGTCCTGGTAATACAGGATGGACACGGAAGCGCGTTGCTGGGAGTTGCGCGGGGAACGGGCAGCGTGTTTCCCCTGGTTCCCATCGTCGCCTTTGCCATCGTCTTCGGACTCAGCATGGATTACGAGGTCTTCCTGGTGGCGCGCGTCCTTGAAGCCAGAAGGAGCGGCCTCAATGAAATGGACGCAATCCCGGAGGGGATGGCCCGAACCGCGGGCCTGATTACCAGCGCCGCCGCCATCATGATCGTGGTCTTCGCCGCATTCACCTTCGGAGATTTCCTGGTGGTCAAGATGATCGGATTCACTCTCGCGGTAGCCGTCTTGATCGATGCCACGCTGGTTCGAATTGTGATTGGCCCCGCGCTCCTTCGCATTGCGGGCGATTGGAATTGGTGGCCCGGAGGCCTCGGCACTGCTGCTCATCGCCATGATTGACGAGCAGCAGATGGTTAGGCATCGGAACCGAATGTCGGGTGCCAACTTATTTCGGGAGCCTGGTCCGTCTGAGATTGCCCCGGAGTGCAATAATCCTTCTGGTTCTTTATCGATAGGCGCAGGCCGCCTCAACCGGATCCTGTGCAAGGGATGGCCAATGGGACACGAGAATTTGTTTACGCGCCGCGAGGCATTGCAGGGCATCGCCGGCGCTGCTGCTGCCGCCATGTTGCCCATGAATGCGGAAGCCAAACGCAGTGAAGCGGCCGCGTGGCCGGCCGAGGCGCAGAGCGAAAACCGCGTGCTGCCGTTCAACGATGCCTGGCGCTTCCATCGCGGCGATGCGCCCGGCGCCGACGCGGCCAGCTTTGACGACTCCGCCTGGCGCACCCTCGACGTGCCCCACGACTGGACCATCGAAGATCTTCCCACGCACGCGGATGAAGGCCGTGGCGCGGAATGGACCGGCGGCGTCACGCCGCTGCGCACCGGCCCGTTCGATTTATACGAGAGCGAAGGCCAGATGGCCACCGGCTGGACCGTCGGCGGCATCGGCTGGTATCGCAAGACGTTTTCGAAGCCAGAGCTTCCGCCGGGTGGCAAAGCCGAGCTCCGCTTTGAGGGCGTCTACATGAACTCCGACGTTTGGATCAACGGCATCCACCTCGGCAACCACCCCTACGGCTACACCGAATTCGCATACGACATCACGCCCCACCTCAAGGACAGGCAGAACATCGTCGCCGTGCAGGTGAAGAACACCGGCAAGAACAGCCGCTGGTATTCGGGCTCCGGCATCTTCCGCAAGGTCTGGCTCTCGACCTGCGGCGAACTCCGCATTCCGGCGCACGGCGTCTACGCCACCATGCCCGAGGTCGCGGCGGACGCGGCGCTTGTCAACCTTGAGGTCACCATCGAGAACGGCGCATCAGCCGCGCGCCACGCAACCCTCCGCGCACGCCTGCTCGATGCATCCGGCGCGGCGGCCGGCGAAGCCGAGACAGCCGTCAGCGTAGCCGCCAACAGCAGCTCCACGGCAACCTGCGCCATCCGTCTCGCGAATCCGCATCTCTGGTCCCCGGCCGATCCGCACCTATATCGCGTCGAGGTCATCATCGAAGCCGACCACAAGGCCGCGGCCGCCACGGCGCTCAGCATCGGTATCCGTAAGGTCGAGATAGATGCGGCGAACGGCCTGCGCATCAACGGCGAGCTCCACAAACTGCGCGGCGGCTGCGTGCATCATGACAACGGCCCGCTCGGCTCCGCCTGCGTCCCACGCGCCGAAGAGCGCCGCGTCCAAATCCTCAAGGCCAACGGCTACAACGCCATTCGCACCAGCCATAATCCGCCGTCGCCTGCGTTTCTTGACGCTTGCGATCGCCAGGGCGTGCTCGTGATCGACGAAGCCTTCGACTGCTGGGAGGCCGGCAACAAGAACCCTGACGACTACCACCTCTACTTCAAAGACTGGTGGCAGCGCGACCTCACCAGCATGATCGTGCGCGACCGCAACCATCCTTCGGTGATTCTCTGGAGCATCGGCAACGAGATCAACGAGCGCGCCACACCCGAGGGAGTTGAGATCGGCAATGCGCTGGCCGCGCTCGCGCACAAGCTCGATCCCACGCGCAAAGTCACCGCCGCCATCTGCGCCGCGTGGGACCACCCCGGCCAGGCGTGGTCCAGCATGCAGCCCGCGTTCACTTATCTCGACGTGGGCGGCTACAACTACGAGTGGACCGAATACGAAAAGGACCACGCCACCTATCCCGACCGCATCATGGTGGGCACGGAGTCGTTCCCCAATCAGTCGTTCCAGAATTGGCGCGCGGTCGAGGCCGACTTATGGGTCATCGGCGACTTCATCTGGACCGCCATCGATTACCTCGGCGAGTCCGGCATCGGTCATGCCAGCGTCCACAACGGCCCCGGCCCCGACTCGTTCAACGGCCCGTATCCCTGGTTCAATTCGTACTGCGGCGATATCGACCTCATCGGCAACAAGAAACCGCAGTCGTACTTCCGCGACGTGGTGTGGCGGCGGAGCAAGGTGGAGATGGCCGTGCGGCGTCCCATGCCCACGGGCTACACCGAGCACGTCAGCATGTGGGGCTGGAGCGACGAGCTGCGCAGCTGGTCGTGGCCCGGGTTTGACGGAACGCAGATGACTGTCCGTGTCTACACCCGCGGCGACAAAGCCGCGCTCTTCCTCAACGGCAAGCAGATCGACTCAAAAGACCTGACCGAGAAGGATGCACTCCGCGCCGAGTTCACCGTGCCCTATGCGCCCGGCGAGCTGAAGGCTGTCGCGTATCAGAATGGCAGCGAGATAGGCAGCATCGTTTTCACCACCGCAGGCAAGCCCAACAAGCTCGTGCTCGCACCGGACCAGCCAGGACTCATGGCTAGCCGCGACGATCTGAGCTACGTCATGGTCCAAGTGGCGGATGCAGACGGCCACGCCATTCCCGACGCCGTAGTACCGGTTTCCTTCACGCTCACCGGCGCGGGCGAACTGGCCGCCGTCGGCAACGGCAATCCCAAAGACGTGGCCAGCTTCCGCCAGCCGCATCGGCGCACGTATCAGGGCGTATGCGTGGCCATCGTTCGGCCCACGGGCAATGCTGGCTCCATCCTACTCAAGGTGGAATCCCCCGGCCTCGAACCCGCCTCGGTACAGCTCGACGTCGCCGGCTGACTCTCTGACTCGCTGGGTGCCCCATGCTTCCGGCGCTTTTTGCCGGAAGGGTGGGAAGGACACAGCGCGCCAACTCGCTGACTCGCTCGCTTCAACTGTGCTTCAACCCTCCGCAGCCCGCCCCGCGCGAGTAACATGGTCCGGTCTGAAATTCATCGGAGGAACCCATGCTCTCTCGCCGCAACCTGCTCAAGAGTTCCGTGATTGCAGCTGCCGCCGGCGCTCTGCCGCGCGCTGCTTCCGCTACGCCCGACTATCCCGCGGAAGCGCCCACCACCGGCGACCGCGTCCTAGCCGAAGCTGATTACGCCGTGGTTGAAACCGGCAGCGGCAAAGTCCGCGGCTCCTCGCGCAATGGCATTTTCACCTTCAAGGGCATTCCTTATGCCGCCTCAACCGCTGGCGCGGCGCGCTTCCTGCCGCCACAGAAGGCCACGCCCTGGACCGGCGTGCGCAGCTCGCTTACTTACGGCGAAGTGAGCCCGCAGCCCGCGCGAGCCGGCTGGGCCCACGACGAAGAAGCATGGCTCTTCAACTGGGACGACGGCCAGCCCGGCGAGGACTGCCTCCGCGTCAACATCTGGTCGCCGGGTCTCGATAACCGCAAGCGCCCGGTCATGTTCTGGCTGCACGGCGGCGGCTACACCGCCGGCTCCGGGCAGGAGCTACCCTCCTACGATGGCGAAAGCCTGGCCCACCGCGGCGACGTGGTCGTGGTCAGCATCAACCATCGCCTCAACGTTCTCGGCTACCTCAATCTCGCCGACTACGGATCGCAGTATGCCGACTCCGCCAACGTGGGCATGCTCGACATTGTCGCCGCGCTCGAGTGGGTCCGCGACAACATCGCAAACTTCGGCGGCGATCCGGGGCGTGTGCTCATCTTTGGCCAGTCCGGAGGCGGCGGCAAAGTCTCCACGCTCATGGCCATGCCCGCGGCCAAGGGACTGTTCCATCGCGCCGTAGTCGAAAGCGGTTCAACCCTCCGCGTCGGTGAAGAAGACGTGTCCCGCTCCACCGCCGCCGCGCTGCTCAAGGAACTCGGCCTCGACAAGAGCTCGGTCGAGAAGCTGCATGACGTTCCCATCGGCGATCTCCAGGCCGCGGGTGTAAAGATCCTGCGCCCGCCGCGCCTCACCGGCGTTATCAACTTCCGCAGCATGTCCAAGCGGCCCGGCTGGTATCCCGTGATGGATGGCCGAATCGTTGCGCAGCACCCGTTCGATCCGCAGGCTTCTCCGCTCTCGGCGTCGGTGCCCATGCTCGTGGGCTGCACGCTGAACGAGTTCACCACCGGCATCGGCCGCCCAGACGCATTCGACATGACCCAGGCGGAGCTCGAAAAGCATGCGGCGGAATCCTTCCAGGACCGTGCCGCCAAGGTGATCGCAAGCTACCGCCAGCTCTATCCCAACGCCAACCCGTTCCAGCTCTGGAGCGTTATCGCCACCTCCGGCGTGCGCCGCAGCGTGATCGAGCAGTGCACACGCAAGGCTGCGCAGAATGCGGCCCCGGCATACTGCTACCAGTTCACGTGGCAAACGCCCATCCTGAACGGGCGGCTGATGTCGTTCCATTGCTCTGAGCTGGCGTTCGTGTTCAACAACACCGCGCGCTGCGACCGCATGACCGGCGATGGCGAAGCCGCCCGCGCGCTGGCTGCCAGGATGAGCGATGCCTGGATCGCCTTTGCCCGCAGCGGCAACCCCAATACGAAAGCGCTTCCGCACTGGAAGCCCTTTACCGCCGCCGATCGCACCACCATGATCTTCAACGACACGTGCGAGGCCAAGGACAATCTGGATACGGAGCAGTTGAAGCTGACCGAGCCTCCGGAGCAAGGCTAAGGCATCTGGAGCCGGCGATGTCCGGCTCCGTGCCACTGTCAGATTGCGTGGGCGCCTCGGCTCTACTCTTCCTTGTACAGCCAGGCTCCGACGATCGTGCCGATCACGTACTCGAACAGTCCGCCGATTGTGGTGTACAGGGCCAGGTGCTTGGAAAACAGCCCGTCCACGCACATGAAGCCCGAGTTGGGGATCACCACAGCCAGAATCCATGCCGCCAATCCGGCATAGATCGCGGTCATTACCCCGGCGCCGAATCGCGGGCGGATGGCGGCATAAATCCACATCGCCAGCAATCCAGACACGATGCCGAGCACGTTGAACCAGATCAATTGGTGCGAAGTGAAGGTGCCGCTGTGTCCCAGCGCGGTCATGCCATCGGCCCACCGCGGCGCGAGCAAGACACCGTCCACCAGGTAGCCGATGATGTCGCCCACGATTCCGCCTACGATACCGCCGAGAAGCCAACGTGAAATGTTGATTTTACCCATAGCATCTCTTTCCGGGGGAGGTTCCGGTCGATTCGGGGGATAGCGAAGTATACGCAGGGTGCCGGTAGGGCGCAATGGAAAACCGGGCCCCCGCGATTTCGCCATTGCCTCCCGCCGGCACAGGCCAAGCCAGTGAGGCAGGTCACTTTATGGGTCAACGTGCTACCGTACACTCGTTGTGCCTCATGGACGCTTCTGAGAAGAACACCGGCCGCGTGCTGACCATCAATCCCGGATCCACTTCGACCAAGATCGGCGTGTATCGCCGCGACGGCTGCGAGTGGGAAACCAGTGCACGCCACTCGGACGAGGAACTGGAACGCTTTCGCGGCTTCTCCGCGTTCCAGCAGATCGACTTTCGCGCCGCAGTCATTCGCCGGGCGCTGCACGCGGCCGGATACACGCCGGCAAGCTTTGCCGCCGTGGCCGGGCGCGGGGGCCTGTTGCCGCCCATGGAATGCGGCACGTGGCTGGTGAATCCTGCCATGATCGAGGAATTACGCCAGGCTCGGCGTGGCGAGCATGCGTCCAACCTGGGCGCGGTACTCGCCTGGCGGTTTGCGCGCTCGGCCGGCGTGCGCGCCTACATTGTGGATCCGGTCACAGCGGACGAATGGCAGGACTGCGCTCGTTTCTCCGGCACGCCGCTCATTGAGCGCTCGGCCATCGGGCACGTGCTGAATACAAAAGCGGTGGCGCGCCGCTACGCGCATGGGGCCGGGCGCAGCTACGAGTCGATGCGCCTCATCGTGGTCCACATGGGCAGCGGCATCACGGTTTCAGCCCATCGGGACGGGCTCATGATCGACCAGAACACGCCGGAGGAGGGTCCGTTCGCACCCGACCGCACCGGCTGGCTTCCGGTGCGCCAGCTCATCAAGCTGTGCTTTTCCGGCCAGTACAACGAGAAGCAGCTGGACCGCATGGTTTTCGGCGAGGGCGGCCTGTACGCCTACCTGGGCACCCGCGACCTGCTGGAAGTGGAGCGTCGGATCGACTCCGGCGAAGCGCCGGCCGAACAGGTCTATGACGCCATGATCTACAAGCTGGTGAAAGAGATTGGCGCCATGGTTGCGGTCCTCGAGGGCCGAGTGGACGCGTTGTTGTTGACCGGTGGCATGGCGCACTCCGAGCGGCTCGTTGGGCAGCTGCGCCGACGGATCGAGTGGATAGCGCCCATCGCCGTGTACCCCGGTGAGGACGAGCTGCGAGCGCTGGCCGAGGGCGTGTTCCGCGTCCTCGACGGCGAGGAGGAGCCCAAGATTTTTGCGGCTTCCGAGTCGATTAAGGAACGCCGCAAGGCGCTGGTCATCGGGCTGGAGTAGTGCAGGGCTCGGGAAGGCCGGTCCGGCAGAGGAGCATGAGAGAAAATGGCTGGATTCCCCGGCTGTCCACTTTCCGGGGACAAATTGGACCCCGGCGGTATAATTACCGAGCACTTCGAATTGACGCTTCCCCCCCAAAGAATCAAGCCGGAGTCCCTGTTTTTGCCGGGCCACAACCGCGTGCTCCCCCACGCACGGTTTCGTTCCTCAAACCAGCTCATCAACCGTTGCCCAGGAGGTTATGGCTTATGCGTAAGCGCCTTGGATCCGTCTTCTGTTGTTTTGCCTTGCTCACCGGCACAGCATCCGCGCTGCATATTGTGCCAGCCAAGGTTGGCGACCCTCACTTTACCAGTGGGCCATGCCCGATGATGACGCCCCTGGACGGGGCCACCTGCCCGAACGGCGCCAGCCAGTGCCCAGCCTTTTACAACCCCGCTTTGCTGCCCGCCGGATACAACTCGGTTACGTATTGCGCCGATGTTCCTGCCGGAATCGGCTTCAATTCTCCTGGGTACGGCTATCTGACGATGCCGCTGAATGCCCAGGAACAAGAGGCCTTCCTTAAAGCCGCGCAGAAAGTGGAGTCCTATGTGAAGGACAATCAGACGGTGACCATGGAGGTGTATAAGGTCGAATACATCTGGAGCGGCAACGGCCAGAATTACACGTTCTTTGGTGGAAACGAGTATTGGAACCCTGTATGCGCGGCGGACGCGTTGTTGCCGCCGTTCAGCAACCAGGCGCCGGACATCGTGGAGAATCCCGACGGGAGTTCGAGCTACGCCAAGATGCCGGAGACCTTCACCGTGGTGCTGAACGCGCTGAAGGCAAAGAACGCGAGGAACCAGTCTCCGATGCAATTGATCAACTATCTTCCCAGCCAGAGCCAGATCAATGTGGAATGGCCGCCATCCTTTTACGCATGGCAGCAACCAACAGGCCTCGCGGCTTATCAGGTCAGCAACTTTCTGACCGGTACTTCAAGCAATTACCCGGTGACGCCGGGCGCCAAGCCGTTTACCCTCTGTGCCGCTCCGGCAGCGATGAAGATGCTGGGATTCGCGCCGCTGTTCAACAAGAACGGCCACACCATCGACGACTTCAATTCGCCGCAGAACAACATGAACGTCACGCTAACGGGAACCGATGGGGCGCTGGTGATTCCCGACCTGACCACGATGCCTCCGCCCTACACGCCGCCGAGCACATGGGACTACGATTCCACCGCGCCGTCGGTGACGGCGACGCAGTTGCCGAAAGCCTATATGGAAAACTCGCTGAATCTCTGGTTGCCCCAGATTTCCTGTAACGACCCGACTCAATGCATCTATCCGCAGGGAGTCAACGGCGGCGGCGATCTTATCAGCGTCTTCAATCACGAGATCAACCACATGCTGGGGCTCATGCAGTCTCAGTACTACAAGGTGAGTGGTGAGGAAACCGCCCTCTCTTACACCTACGGCAATGCCCTGTTCCTGCTGGATCTATTCGATCTGGATTCGGACTATGTTGTTCCCGGTTACGGGAGCGCGGGCATCCAGCCCGAAGGATTTC
>CAWKOB010000008.1:0-196962 GCA_963851135.1 uncultured Acidobacteriota bacterium
TTCAACTCCTTGTAAGGTCCCAATCGATTTCGTTCAAATGGCCGGATTCTGAAGGATCCGGCAGATTTTAATGGCGCCAGGTTGCACACCGCGTTCCTGCCGGCCCCCGAGAGAAACCATTCGGGTTTGGCCGCAGATGCCGCGGCAGGCTGGGGGAAAACCAACCCCCCAAGCGCCATCCAAAGATCAAAGGCAACCGCAGACCCTTCGTCCGCCACGGCGGACTCAGGGACTCAGCTCAGGGCTCAGACGCCCTGAAAACGCCTCGTTTTGCCGGTGACCATACCGCGAGGGATCACCCGTTCCCATCCCGAACACGGAAGTTAAGCCTCGCTGGGCCGATGGTACTGCACGGGTGACTGTGTGGGAGATTAGGTGATCGCCGGCATTATTCTTCAAAAAAGGCCATCCGCCACGGCGGATGGCCTTTTTGCGTCTAGGGTGCGGGAATTTGGCGCGTCCCATTGCTTTGAACTATCGTCTGATGAAAGAAGGAGCCAGGCCGCGGATCGCGGCCGCCTTCCTCACAAACGATTTCCGCGCGAGAGGTCTTATGCGCCGTATTGTCCTGCTTTCCGCCGCTTTAACCCTTTTGCCTGCTTCGCTGATTGCAGCCGACTCGAAAGAGAAGAAGCAGGTCCTGACCGGGCAGGAGGCGTTTACCGATGCGGCGCACGAGTCGCCGGGCACGCGCCGCCACTTGACCGCGGCTGACCTGCCCGCGCCGGCGCCGGATCAATCCGTAGACAACGGACCGACGGTGGTAGCGCGCCCGAAGGACGGCTGGCCCAAGGCTCCCAAGGGCTTCAAGGTGGAGCTTTACGCCACCGGTCTGGACAACCCGCGCGAGCTGCGCACCGCTCCCAACGGCGACATTTTCCTTGCCGAAAGCGAGACCGGCAAGATCCGCGTCTTTCGCGGCGTGGATGCGCAGGGGCATGCGCAGCAGGTGTCGGTTTTCGCCACTGGCCTCAATGAGCCGTTCGGAATGGCGTTCTACCCGCTTGGACCCAATCCGCAGTATCTGTATGTGGGCGACACCGACCAGATTGTCCGCTTCCCGTACCACAATGGGGACCTGAAGGCGACGGGGCCGATGACCAATATTGCCGAGCTGCCCGGCGGCGGGCGTTTGCGCGGGGGCGGCCACTGGACGCGCGACCTGGTGTTCTCGAAGGACGGTTTGCAGCTGTTCGCGTCGGTGGGGTCGCACTCGAATGTGGACGATCCCGACACGCATCCGGAGGAGCATGACCGCGCCGACGTGCTGGAGTTCACGCCTACGGGAAAGTTTGAGAAGGTGTACGCGTACGGGATCCGCAACTGCGTGGGGGAAGCGATCAACCCCATTACCGGTGAGCTGTGGTGCTCAACCAATGAGCGCGACGCGCTGGGCAACAACCTTGTTCCCGACTACGTGACCCACATTGAGGAGGGCGGGTTCTACGGCTGGCCGTATTACTACATGGGGACGCACGGCGGGGTGTGGGATCCGCGGCACAAGGGGCTGCATCCGGAGCTGCAATCGAAGGTGATCACGCCGGATGTGCTGGTGAACCCGCACATGGCTTCGCTGGAGATGCTTTTCTATGAGGGTTCGCAGTTTCCGGCTGAATTCAAGGGCGACGGCTTTGCGTGCGAGCACGGCTCGTGGAACCGCGCCGAGCGCACCGGCTACGAGGTGATCCGCATTCCGATGAAGGAAGGGCACGCGACGGGCGAGTACGAAGATTTCCTGACTGGCTTTACCGTGGGCCACGGCGACGGCGACGTGTGGGGCCGGCCGGTGGGGGTGACGGTGGGCAAGGACGGTTCGCTGTACGTCTCGGATGACGGGTCGCGGTCGATCTGGCGGGTGACGTACGAGGGGAAGTGAGAGGAGCTGGATTATTCCTTTGGGAGGGGGCTGAAGAGGCTGCAGAAGAAAACCGCGTGATTGGCCGCGAATAATTTCCGGCTTAGTAATTCCTGAGAGTCGAGATGCCTCCTCCCGCAGAGGATTCCATACTGTGGCTTAGCGTAGGTATAGTGCCAACATTGACTTCCCCGGACTGTGAGGACTCCTGGATGGCGCGACACTTCCGCTTGTCTCTCTTCCTGTCGATCCTGCTGGCGTGCGTCCGCATTTCCTCCGCGCAGCCGTCAGCATGGCCCCGTCTCCGTCACTCTGGGCCAGTCCGTCGTGCCTCTTAATGGGCCGTGGAAGTTCACGACCGGCGACTCACCCATCGACGCACGTACAGGCAAGTACCTCTGGGCCGAGCCCGACTTTGACGACTCCAGGTGGGAGACCATGGATTTGACTCCGGTTCCTGGTGTTGTCGACCCGTGGAATGGAGACCCGCGCTGGGTTCCAGGCTGGACCGAAAAGGGCCATCCCGGCTACATGGGTTGGGCCTGGTACCGGCTGCGTGTGTCTGTAGATGAGAGACCCGGTGAGCGAATAGCCATAAACTCGCCGTTGCAGATAGATGAAGGGTACCAGCTTTTTGCCAATGGGGAACTGATCGGCAGCCTCGGCAAGTTTGACAGCCAGGGGAAGCTCCTCGCCTCCTACTTTCCCCTTCCGAATATGTTTCTGTTGCCGCCAGCGCCCGTGCCGGCAGATGGTGCGCTCGAGACCACACGAACTATCACATTCGCTTATCGGGTCTGGATGGGGCCCGTGGGAATGACCTATTCCGTTGCTCCGGGGGGGCTCCATTATGCGCCGTTGCTGGCGGCGGCCGGCAGCGTTGGAGCACAAAGCAAGCTGGACTGGAATGAATGCACCGTCGAAAATATCTATTTGTGTTTCGAGGGGTTGGTGTTCCTGCTGCTGGCTATGCTGGCAGCCAGCGTGTTGCTGTTTGACCGTTCCGACATGGTCTATCTTTGGGTGGCCGGAGCCCTGATGATTACCGTGGCAAACGACGCTTTGAGTTGCTTGATGAATTTCACTCACCTGCTCGATGCGAGAGTCTTTTTTCTACTCATCTATGCGGTGCTGTATCCCATTCTTCTGGGCGCGTGGGCGATGGTGTGGTGGGTGTGGTACCAACTGAAGCGGCCTGCGTGGGCGCCAATGGCGATCCTTGGTTTGACCCTTGGAAGTATGGTCGCTGCTGCAATGGCTTCAGCGTTCTCCTTCAGCTACCTTCCCCATGCGGTTTGGTCAGCGTTCGAGGCGGCCGGCTTGGTGGTTCGCCTGGCTCTGATGCTTCTCCTGCTGCTGATCGTCGGTCTGGGGATTCGCAAGGAGGGCAAGGAGGGCTGGCTCGTGCTTCCCGCCGCGCTGGCAATGGTGTACGGCCTTTTCGGGCCTGAACTCTCGGTGTTGGGAGCGGGATACGTCCTTCATCCGTTCGGAATCACATTCTTTCTCAGTTCGCTGGGCGGTCTGTTCCTCGTCGCCGCTTTGGGTGTACTGATGCTGCGCCGTCTGCGGTTCTCGCTCATGCGGCAGCGGCAGATGGTGTTCGACGTGAGGCAGGCAAAGGAGGTCCAGCGGGTCATGGTGCCTGAAGCGCGCAGTTCCTTTCCCGGGCTCGAAATCGAAAGCGAGTACCACCCCGCACGGGAAGTCGGCGGAGATTTCTTCCAGATTGTTCCCAACAAGGCAGACGGCAGCCTGCTCATCGTCGCCGGCGATGTGACCGGCAAGGGGTTGCAAGCAGGTATGCTGGTGGCCTTGCTTGTGGGCGCGATTCGCACCGCCGCCCGCTCCCATCTCGATCCCCTCGCTGTGCTCAAAGAACTCAACCTGAGCCTCCTCGGCCGCAGCGACGCGCAAGCGACTTGCGTCGCGCTCCGCATCGAGAAAGACGGCATTACTACGCTGGCCAACGCTGGCCACATCGCGCCCTATCTCAACGGCGAACCCATCACGATGGAGGGCGCACTCCCGCTCGGCATGATCGAAGGCGCTGAATTCAGCGTGATGAAGTTCAAGCTCAACGACCACGACAAACTCATTCTTATGTCCGACGGCATTGCGGAGGCCACAGACGCCAACGGCGCGCTATTCGGCTTCGAGCGTATCCGCGATCTCCTGCGCACCACCAGCAGCGCCGCTGCCGTTGCCGCGGCCGCGCAAACCTTCGGACAGGAAGACGACATCAGTGTCATCGCGGTCACGCGGACTGGGGAGTTGGCTCCCGCGCTGGCATAGTGGTGATTGGGAAATCTGAATTGGAGCAGTTTTACTTAGTGTTCCGAGCGAGTTGTTTGAATGCTAAGTCATAGAGGAGCGCGAGGTGTTGCAAAAAGCTGAACTCAGCGGTAAGGCTGATTCAGAGAACGACCTCGGAGGCTCCTCAGAGACTATGTATTCCATCGGACTGGATGTTCACAAGAGGACGATCAGCTATTGCGTGAAGGACGCGGCTGGTTGTGTGCACATGGAAGGGAAGGTGGGATCCACGCGGCGGGAGTTGGACGCCTGGGTGGGGACGCTTCCCCAACCCCGGATGATTGCCATGGAAGCGACGATCTTCACGGGCTGGATCTACGATCACCTTCTTCCTCACGCAGAGACGGTGAAGGTGGCTCACCCGCTGATGCTGCGGGCCATTGCCGCGGCGAAGCGGAAGAACGACAAGATCGATGCCAGCAAGATCGCCGACTGCCTGCGCTGCGACTTTCTTCCGGAGTGCCACATGGCTTCGACAGAGATCCGGGACCGCCGGCGCACACTGCGCTATCGCGGTCTGCTGGTCAAGCAGATGGTACAGATGAAGAACCGTGTATCGGGGCTGCTGATGGAAAAAGGCGTGACTCATACAAAACGGCGGCTGCATAAGGTGGGGTATTTTGCCGAGTTGATGTCCGGCAACGAAGAGATCGATGCCAGTATTCGTCCGCTTCTCAAGCTGAGCCGCGAACACATCGTTCGTGCGCAGAAGCTCGACTATGCCCTGGTCAGTTCGCTGGAGCGGGACCCGCTTCTGGCAGAAAGACTGAGGCGGTTGAGAACGGTTCCCGGAGTCGGCTCGATCACTGCGCTAACGTGGGCATTGGAGATCGGCGATGTCTCCCGGTTCGGATCGATCAAGCAGGCGATTCGTTACTGCGGACTGTGCGGAGCAGAGAGAAGTTCGGCTGACAAGGTGATGCGGATGCCTATTTCCAAGCAGCGTAATAAGCATATTCAGCACGTGCTGGTCGAAGCTGCGAAGCTGGCGCCCAGGCTGTGCCACGAACTGGCGATGCTCCACGAAAAGGAGATGCAAAAGGGCAATCGCAACCGAGCCACGCTGGTGGTGGCAAGAAAGCTGGTCTGCTGGATCCTTGCTGTGGAACGGAGAAAACAGGATTTCGTGCCTGCGGAAAAGTTCGCAGGCACATCGGCAGCCTAAAAACCTGCCTAAAAATGAAAAAACATCAGGATCATTCCGCACGCAGACTGCCAGGTCCTGCAGATTGGCCACTGTGCGAAGGAGATCAAGCTCCGGAGGCTCACCACGAATTGTTTCGGGACTGGCAGAGAACACAAACTCAATCTTCGGCGACGGCTCTTCGGAGCTCGAGGCCGCAAATGGATGTCTGGTTCTGCTCGAGCAGGAATCAACGGCCGAGAGGCCAACAATGCGTGACGGTGCATCCCGATTCGATCAATGCGCGCTCTCCTGAGCGCGCCACCAACATCTGCGCTTTTCTCTTGACTTTGACTTACATGGATGTGGCCGATGCGGAAGTAATGCCAAATTAAGGCACCGAGAAGCAACCGCGGATCCTTCACTGCGTTCAGGATGACACCGCTTTAGGGTAGGCGGATGCGTGCCGGACGTGAGTGCGTGGCGTGCCGAAAATTGTGCCGGGGCATTTTCGGAAATGGTGTAGACCGCATTCAATGAGGTTTCCCACCCTTTCCGCAGAAAAAAGCGGAAAGGATGGGGCACGGAAGTCTAGAGCAAAGGGAAGCCGAAAGCCAAGCGTCATGCCTGCGTCTTTACTCCAAGAGGGGCTTTTCACTCTACAGCGGCCCGGAAATGACGCCTGCCTGCCAGGCGGTTAAAGGAAAATGTCGGAGCTGCGAGCGGGCGGCTCTCAACTTTCATCGCTGGCTTCATCGCTGCCGGATTGTTGCTCGCCTTCCAGCAGGTGGAGCGCTTCGTCCACGCGGTATGCGGGGATCATTATGCGGCGCATCTGCGTGAGCATGGGGCTGAAACCGAATCCCGGCGGCGCATCCTGGCTGACGGTGAACTCGATGCCTGCTTCTTCCAGTGCGGCTTTGGCGAGCTGGAACGCGATGAGATCGTCGCTTTCGAAGATGGTGACGATTTCGAGATTGGGGTCGGGCATGGGCAGTGGTCTTTGGACAGTGGTCAGAGATTAAGCGCTACTTCTCTTTGAGGCCGAGGGCGTCGACTGCCTGCTGGTCGATTTTGGCGGGCTGGCCGTTCTGTTTGTAGACTACGCCGAAGCCTCCGCGGTAGTCCCACATGGTCCAGCCGATGCCATCGGCTTCCAAAGCGGTGCGGGTGTCGTGAATCCAGGCCATGCGCGAGGCGGGATCGGAGTGGTCGCGATAGGCGCCGAACTCATTGCAGATGAGAGGCACGCCATTTTCCTTGCCCCATGCCGCGGCCGCATCCATCTCCAGTTTGACGCGGCGGGCGTCCCAACCGTCGAGCCAGTAATGCTCGAACGCGTAGCGGTCGGCTGCGCCGGGGACCTGGCTCAAGTCCTGCTGCATGGTGTTGGCGTCGGGCGGCCAGGCGATGTTGTGGGTGTAGCTCCACCACACGCCGCCCCACGACGCGCCCTGATGAGTGAATTCGTGCGGCTCATAAAAATGGAAGGTATAAATGACATTGCCATCGGGAAGCGGGTGCTGGGTGAGCAGGTCCTGAATGCCGGACCAGTTGGGGCCGGTGGCGATGATGGTGTTTGCCGGGGCGGCTGCGCGAATGGCGGCAGCGGCGGCGGCCTGAATGCCGGCCCAGCGGTAGGGATCGGTCACTTCGGGCTCGTTCATGATCTCAAAGAAGACGAGATCGGGATTGCGGTTGGCGTAGTGGGCGGCGAGCCTGCGCCAGAGCATGACGAAACGCTCCACGCCGTCATTGGAGTTTTTCACGTCCTGCTTGAAAGCTTCTTCGGGATGGATGTCGATTTGGACGGCAAGGCCCTGGCCGAGCATGGTGTCGACGGCGTGGTCGAGGCGATCGAGGAAGTCGGCGTACTGGCCCTGGCGATCGAGGCCCTGCTGGAGCGGGACCGGATCGATGCTGAGGCGGACATTGTCGAAGCCCAGTTTGGCCATGAGGGCGATGTCGCCGTCATCGGTGTAGGTGTTGGTGCGGGCGGCAGAGTAGTCGCCGGCCGACTGCGCGAACCATTCCGATGCGTTGATGCCGTGGCGCAAGTGCTGGGCGCGGGCGACGGCGGTGCGGAGTCCGGAGGCGCGATCGGCAGGTTGCGCGAAGGCGACGCCGGGCATGGAGAGAATTGCGGCGAGAGCGAGGATAAGCAGAAATGCGGTAAGACGGGCGCGGCGGATCATTGGAGGATTCTCCCCTGAAGTGGAAATATGGGTCGAAGCAACGATAGCACGCGGCTGAGCGCGCCATCCGATGGCGGCGGAAAGGGTTGGGAACTGCGGGGATGGATGAGGGGAATTGCGGTTGTCGGCGTGGAATCAGTTGCCGGCGGCGCCGGAGGAGTCGCTATCCACTTCCGCGATGATCTGCTGGTACGTCTCGCGCAGGTACTTGTGGGGATTCACCGGGACGTCGTGAACGCGGACCTCGTAATGGAGGTGGGGGCCGGTGGCGCGGCCGGTTTGGCCAACGTAGCCGATGATTTCGCCGCGGGTGACGTGCTCGCCGGGAACAATGGCGAAGGAAGATAGATGGCCGTAGATGGTGGTGACGTCGTGGCCGTGGTCGATGGTGATTTCGCGGCCGTAGCCTGCGGCGGTCTGCGCTGACATCACTACACCATCGCCGGCGGCGCGGACGGGCGTACCCCACGGCGCGTCAATATCGACGCCGGTGTGGAAAGCGCCTTCGCCGTTAATGGGATCCTGGCGCTCGCCAAAGCCAGAGCCGATTGGGCCATCCACGGGCCAGAGCGAGGGGGCATCGGCCAGAACCGTCCAGTCGCCCGTGAAGGAGGGGTTGAGGCCGCTTTCAAGGGCGCGCGAGATGCGGCCAGACATGGCCTGACTGCGCAGGGTGGCGAACTCGTCGATGGTGGCCCTGACGTACTGTGGGCTTACGCTGTCGCCGACAGGCAGAGTGCTGGCTGCGGGGGTGGACTTGGACAAATCGGCGCGCGCGGCCAAGCGGCTCTGGCGCAGGCCATAGAGCGCGGTAACTTCGTTGGCGAGCGCGCCGAGCGAAGCGACCTGGATGTCGCGGTCGTGCGCGATCCGGGCCATTTGCTGGTAATTCTTGCGCAGGTTTTCGCGCTCGGCGCGGATCTGGTTATAACTCTCCGTCTTGAGCAGCATGCGCGTGTAGGAGCCAGCCATGCCCACAATGGTGAAGGCGCCGATGACAGCGGCGGCGACAAACCCGTAGGCATAGTGCAGGGGCAGGGGAATCTTGCGAACTCGCCCGTCATCATCCCTGGCAACGAAAAGAATGTAATAGCGCTTGCGCATCATTGGAACTCGAGCAGAGCCAAGGTACTAAGCAGGAAATGCCGCAATTCGCCGTTACTGATTACGACAAACAGCAGGCTAAGGGGCCAATCGGCCCAAAAAGGAAAAACATGCGCCCCAGACGCGTTGTAGACAATCGTTGGATCAGGCTATCAACGGACCCCAAGCCGGGTCAATGACCAAAATAAGTAACTTTGGTGCGAAATGCCACTCAATCGGCGAATGAACGGCAAATTCCCGAGATGGATTTGATGCGGAGGGGGACAGTGTGTGTCGCCTATGCTGGAGAAGATGAAGAGACGCAGGGACGAAACGGAGAAGGAAACAGGCGAGTTGGAGCTGATCCGGAGGATCCGGGCGAGAACGGCGAAGCTACGGATGGGGACTGGTGTACGGTCCGGCGTGGTCTTAGGGATCGGGGACGACTGTGCGCTGCTGCGGGTGCGGCCAGGCGAGGAGGTAGCGGTCACCACTGATTTGAGCATCGAGGGGCGGCACTTTCGGATGGGTTGGCATGAGCCGGAAGCGGTGGGACATCGCGCGCTGGCGAGAGGGTTGAGCGACCTGGCGGCAATGGGAGCGCGGCCGGTGGCGGCGTTTGTTTCCCTGGGACTGCGGCGGAAGATGCCGGGGCGGGGTCCGTGGGTTGAGCGGTTTTACAGCGGTCTGCTGCAGCTGGCGGAAAAATACGATGTGCCACTGGCGGGCGGGGATCTGGCGGAGTCGCCGGTGGTACTGGCGGATATTGTCCTGGTGGGCGCAGGGGCGCGAGGCAGGGCTTTGTTGCGAAGCGGGGCGCGGGCTGGGGACGCGATCTATGTGACCGGCGAGTTAGGCGGCGCAGCGGCGGGACTGGAGCTGCTTAAGAGTTCACAGTTCGCAGTTCGTGGTTCAGGGCACGGTAAGAATGAGGGGCTGCTGCGGGCGCACTTATTTCCGCAGCCGAGGGTGGCGCAGGGGCTGTGGCTGCGGCGGCGAGGTGAGGTTACGGCGGCAATTGACGTGAGCGATGGGCTTTCGACGGACCTCGAGCACCTGTGCGAGGAGTCGGGCCTGGCGGCGGAGTTGGATGAAGCAGCGCTGCCAATCGCCGCGGGAGCAACGCTGGAGCAGGCCCTCGACGGCGGCGAGGATTACGAACTGCTGTTTACGGCGGCTGAGGGGACGCGGATTCCGCGGGCGATTGCGGGAGTGCGGGTGACGCGGATTGGGCAGATGATGCGGCGGCGCAAGAAGCGGGCGCCGATTACGATAAAGGGTGCGGATGGTTTGCGGGCGCTGGAGGCGCGGGGGTGGGAGCACTTTGCGTGATCCGGAGTGAGGATTCGGCCTGTGGCTGGCAGAGGAATTCGACCGCTTAAATCAGGAGCAGATCGGGGAAGCTCAAGCGGTAAACTTTTGAATCGAGGGTCAGCAGGCAATCGGCCTTTAACAGTGCGTGTGCGCCGATGATGAAATCGGCTAAAAGCCCTCGCGGTTCCGAGCCGCCCGATTGCCTCCGCCGCGCGGCGTATTGTGCGTGGCGCTGGCCTGCCAGGCGCCAAACATTTTCCGGAAGGGAAAATTCGACCGAGACTCCCGTATTTCCGAGGAAATCCTCGATGAACGCTTCAGTTAAGCGGGGATAGGCGTGGAGTTCTGCGAATACCGGTGCAGACATGATGACAGCGCCGGCGGATCTTGCTGCCGCCAGGGATTGCGTGAGCTGTTGTCCCGAAGGCTCATTCGACCAAATTGCGGAGAAGACGTTGGAGTCAACCGCAGTCCTCACAGAATCTCCTCATCCAGCTCGTCGTGCCCCCGAAGATCGCGGTGAAACCGGATGATTTCTTCCCTGGAGGAGAATGCCGGAAGCGCACCGAGGTAGGCCGCAAAAGGATTTTCCTCGGCGCGGACGGGACGAAGAACGGTTTTGCCTTCCTCAAACGCGAATTCGACTTTATCTCCGGTTTTCAGGCCGAGACGGTTGCGAACTTCAACGGGGACAGTGACTTGACCCTTGCTACTGATGGTGCTGGAGGGCATTCTTTACCTCCTATCTTTACCTCAGTATAACATTCTTTACCTCATCTTTCAGAGGCTCAGAATTTGCCGCTGGAAGGCGGCGGAACGGCGGGGCCGGAGTAATGGACGTGGACGAGACGCCAACCTTTGTCTGGGAAGCGGATGTAGACCTGGCTTTCGCGGACGGTGGTGTGGACTGGGCTGCCATTGGAACGCAGCGTAGCGACGAAGTCCCAGTCGAACTCAGCAACGGCGGCATCGCCGTAAACGTGGATGACGGGCTCGGCCTTGGCGGCTAGATGGCGTTTGGAGAAGGTCTGGCCCATGAGCTTGACGTAGATGTCGTCGGAGATCTGCTGCCAGCCGCGGTCGTGACCGACGGGGCTGATGAAAGACGCATCGGGGGTGGTGAGCCAGACGGTGGCGGCGAGGTTCGGGTCGGCCAAGTCAACGGAGCGCATGTAGGTTTCGATGTCGCGGCGGATCTCGGCTTTGGCTCCGGCGTCGGAATCCTGCGCAGGCACGGCGGAGACAAGGACAGTGGCCAATACGGCGCATACGAGGATCATGCTGAAAGTTCGGATCATGTTGGCCTCAGGCTACCAGTTCGCAGACCTCAGGCTATATCGAGGGGCCGGAATGCTGCCGCCGTCGCCCGGAGATCATTCCGCCAATTGCGCGACGGGGCGATTGTCAGGAGGCTGATCGTGCAGGATGACGTTCAGTAGGGATTTGTGAACGCGTATTCTGCCGTCGTAGTGGATAAAACCGAGTTTACGAAAGCGATTCATAAAGAAGCTCACGCGGGATCGCGTGGTGCCAATCATGTCGGCCAGCGTTTCCTGCGTGATCTGCGGTATCAGGATCATGGTATCGCCCGGGTTGCAGAAATCCGCCATCAGCAAGAGAACGCGGGCCAAGCGCTTCTCGCTCGAATTGAAGAGCTGATCGACGAGATCGGCCTGTTTGCGCATGGCGCGTGTGAGCAGAAATGCCAGGAAGAGATCAGAGAAAGCGTGCTCTTCGTGCATAACCCGGATCATTTCGTCGCGCATGATTTTGAGGGCAGTGCATTCGGTGACAGCCGTGGCCGAAGCCAGCCGCAGCCCAGGGACACCAGCCAGTGCTTCTTCGCCCACGAAGTCATGCGCCGTGATAAGGGTGAGGATTGCTTCCTTGCCGGCTTGCGAAACCACGGTGACCCTGGCGCGGCCCTGCCGCAGGTAGAACACCGAATCAGCGGGGTCGCCCTGAGAGAAGAAGGGCTCTTTGGGTTCGAGTTTGACGATTCTGCGACCTAGGCCAGCCTGGGCAAGAAAAGCGGCGGGGTCGAAGGTTGGCGCTAACCCGGTATCCATGAACGCAGCATCCTCCTGGCTGAGTTTCCAGCCTGGAAAGCGCGGCGAAGCGAGGTTCTCCAACCGCACTCATTTCTCCAGATATTGTGATTGTCCCACGGGGGAAGCGCGGCTTGCACCGATTTCCGTAGATTTTGGGCATGTTTCTGGGGTATGGGCGGAAGCCCTGGCCAGTTTTCGTGGCGAGTGAGCTATCTAGCTCAGACAGCGGCGCCGCCTTTCTCTAACTTAGGAAGTACCGAGTGTGCTTCCCCATCCGTTAAACCACCAATTTAGGCACACGGGTAGAAAATGGGTGTTTTGAATGAAGAAAGTTATGCTATTCGCCGCAGTTCTGAGCCTTACAAGCATTAGCTGGGCGGGAACAACCCGCGAAGCAACGAATGACCGGCTCGATCATGCGGGACGCGTGCTGCACGAGATTATGTCAGCCCCGGACAGCGGGATTCCCGAAGAAGTTCTGGAACACGCAAAATGCATCGCCGTGGTCCCGCACATGCTGAAAGGCGGCTTTGTTTTCGGCGCCGAGAATGGCCGTGGCGTTGTGACCTGCCGGACCAACGAGGGATGGAGCGCGCCGGCGTTCTTCGCCATTACAGGCGGAAGCTGGGGATTGCAAATCGGCGCAGAAGGAATCGACCTGGTGATGGTCATCCAGGACGATCACGGGATGCAGCGGATGCTCTCAAGCAAGTTTGAGCTGGGAGCAGATGCCTCCGCCGCGGCCGGCCCGGTGGGACGCCATGCCTCTGCCGATACCGACTGGAAGATGAATGTGGAGATTCTGACCTACTCGAGGGCAAGGGGAGCTTTTGCCGGTCTGACGCTGAATGGCGCTTCGATTCGCCGTGACGACGACTCGACGGAAGTTATGTACGGGCCGCACGTCTCTTCGCGCTCCATTCTGAGTGGGAGGGTTGCAGCGCCGGCCGCCGCGGCGTCGTTCCTTGAAGCGGTAAGCAGCGCGAAGGCCCAGGCAATCGCTTCGAATTAACTGCTGTCCATAACCAGGTTGCGGGCTCATGGCGGGTTCCACACGGATGCGCCCGCAATGCAAAGAGGATGTTTCCATGCTTTGGACAATTATTGTCATCCTTGTGATTCTCTGGCTCCTGGGGTTCAGCTTCCACTTAGGCGGTGGCCTGATCCACGTTCTGCTGGTGATTGCGTTGGTGATCCTGATCTTTAACCTGATTTCCGGACGACGCCGTCTTTAAGCGAGCCAGACAGGGTCCGACTTCAGCCGCGGCCTGGACCCTAAGGCCGCGGAGAAGTCGGAACCCAAAGAGGAATCGAAGCCCAGGGAGAAGAAGCAAGCCCCGGGCCGCGGGAATGGGAAATTACGTTTGGCAGGCTGGCAATCCCCGGCCTGCCTATCGCGTTTTGGGGCTTGATGACGAGTTAGTTGTTTCCGGGATCGTCGTCGCCGATGGGCTGCCCAGGCGGCACGGGCACCCCGGGTGGTGGGGTGAACCCGGATGGTTCCTTGCGGAATTGCTCAATTTCGGCAATGGCGGCGGCGCGGTGGGCTGCGGCTTCCGACGTTTCTGCCGCGGGCGGGCTGGTGTTGAGCCATTTCTCCAGCTTGTCAATTTCAGCCAGGGCGACGGCGCGGGCCTGACCGGAGGCAGCGCCGCTGGCGGCCACATTGAGAGACATGCCGGCGGGAAGGGCGGCGCCGGTGGACTGGCTGTAACCGCCTCCGCTGGCCGCTAGCTGCAGCAGGTGATTCAAAATCACATTTTCGACGGTGAACTGAGTTTCCGCTTCGAGTCCTTTGAGGCGAGGCGAGCGCCAGGTGGCGGCGAGCGCCGTATCGAGGACTTCTTCAAGGCCCAACTGCTCGGGATCGCGGGCGTGGTCTTCCACCAGCCGGGAGGCGCGGCTGGGGTTGAAGAGGAGCGAGGCGGTGAGCTCGGCCGCAGCCTCGACGGGGCCTTCGGGATCGAAGGTGAGGCCAGTGTGGCCGCTAAAGGACTCGCCGGTGCGGGGATAGTCGGGCGGGCGCGGCGGCAGGATGCGCAAAAGTGACTCTGGCAGCGTGAGGGTCTGCGGCGAAAGTGTGGCCAGAACGGCCTTGAGCGCCTCGCGCTGTTGCGCGGCAGGCAGCGGCTCGGTTACGAAGCCTCCGTCGCCGCGGACAGCGTAGCGGTAATTGAGGCCGCCGATCCATTTCGTCGCGGCCTCGGTCTGGTAGCGGTGCAGCAGATAAAGCGGGACCAGCGTGTCCTCAAGCTGCGCCATGGGCGTGTCGTCGCGGATGGCATCCGGCCCGAAGCGGGCGAGGGCGGCTTTTCTCACTTCGAGAATTCGGTTGAGCTCGCTGGGCGCGAAGCCCCCGTTATCCCAGAGATGCGCGTAGGGGTGGGCGCTGCCGATGGGACGCGCGTCTTCATCGGTCATGTAGCGCAGGCCGCCGGCTTCGTCCTCGCGGAAGAGCTTCTGAAGCTCGGCGGGTTCATCGGCGCCGGGCGCGAACTGGGTGTAGCCGTACTTGATGGCCGCGATGTCCCAGGCGCCGATGCCGGTGGTGTAGGCGTGGGAGAGATCGGGATTGCCGTCGGCGTCGAGGGTGATCCAGGGATGGGGATAGTCCATGACCGATGTGCCCGGCGCGACCGAGGAGGCGGCGAAGTTGTGCATCAGGCCGAGGGTGTGGCCGACCTCGTGCGCGGCAAGCTGGCGGGTGCGGGCGAGAACCATATCCAGCATGTCTTTGGGGATGGGCTTGCCTTCAACGTAGGGCGCGAGCAGCGCTTCGGCGATCATGTAATCCTGGCGGGCGCGGCCGGAGCCGAGCGTGACCTGGCCCTTAATGATCTCGCCGGTGCGGGGATCGACGATGGAATCGCCGTAGCTCCAGCCACGCGAATAACGATGCACCCACTGGATCATGTTGTAGCGAATGTCCATGGGGTCGGCGCCTTCAGGGAGGACTTTGACGATGAAGGCGTTTTTGAATCCGGCGGCCTCAAACGCCTTGTCCCACCAGGACGCGCCTTCGACGAGCGCGGATCGGATGGGCTCGGGCGCGCCGCGGTCCACGTAGTAAACGAGGGGCTGGACAGGCTCGCTGACGGCGGCGTCGGGGTCCTTTTTGATGAGACGATGGCGGGCGACAAAGCGCCGATCGAGGGGCTCGCCGAGGGGCGCGGAGTAATCGCGGTAATCGACGGCGAAGTAGCCGCAGCGCGTATCGTAGCGGCGGGGAGTGTAGCCGGGGCCGGGCAGCTCAATGAGCGAGGTGTGCTCGCGGACGGTGATGGCGCGCGGATCGGGCGTGACTTCGGCGACGAAATGGCCGTGTGGCGTGCCTTCAGAGACGAACGTCAGCATGGCCTCGACTTCAGTGTTTTTGGGGAAGGCTTTGGTGTTGTCGAGGGCGATGGCGCTGCGGGTGGCGTCGACGCGGTAAGCGCCCTGGCCGGTGGCCTGCAGAGTCTCGGCTACGTGATGGGCGTCGCGCAGAAAGAACGAAGTGGCGTCAACGAGGATGTGGCCGTTCTCTTCAGCTTCAATGGGGTAGCCCCATAGGACAGATTCGGCGAAGGACTGGGTGACGGCGAGGCGCTCGTCGGGATCGGCGGCTGAGGAGCGGAAATCGAGATTGGGCTCGATGAGCAAGACTTTGCCGCCGACGCGCGAGAAGTGGACCACGTGGCCGCGGCCCAGTTGTCCGCGATCGAGGCCGATGTCGTTGGAGCCGATGCCGTAGGGGAGTTGGTCGAGGAGCAGAAAATCATCGTCAAGGCGCGGGATTTCCAGGTAAAGCTTGCCGGCCTTCGCATCCCAGTCGAGAGGGAAAAGGCCGTCCTTGTGGTCCATGCCGGCGGTCTTCTGCGAGATGGCCTGGGGCGATTGGGCGGAGAGCGCGGTTGCGAGCGAGAGAACAAAAGCAAAGCCGAGGAGAAGGCGGCGCATACAGGTGACCTCGATGGGCATGATTCTATCGTGCCCTGCGGCATACGCCGTTCTCCTTCTATCATCTGAGTTGATATGAGCGACGATACGGTTCGGGTCCGATTTGCGCCTTCCCCGACGGGGCTGCTGCACGTGGGCAATGCGCGCACCGCGTTGTACAACTGGCTATTTGCGCGGCGGCACGGCGGCGTGTTCGTCCTGCGCATTGAGGATACGGACCGGGAACGCTCGGAAACGCAATACGAGAAGCAGCTGATCGAAGACCTGCACTGGCTGGGGCTGGACTGGGACGAGGGCCCGGCGGGAAGCGCGAAGGCCGGCGACATCTGGGGTGACGAGCACGGGAAGCATGGACCGTACCGGCAGTCGGAGCGGCTGAAGATCTACGCCAAGCACACCGAGCGGCTGCTGAATGAAGGCAAGGCGTATCCGTGCTTCTGCATGCCGGAGGAACTGGACGCGGAGCGGAAGGCAGCCACGGCTGAGCATCGGGCGCAAGCTTACTCGGGCAAGTGCCGGGACTTGTCGCAGGCGGAGGTGGAGGCGAATCTGGCCGCGGGCAAACCGTTCGCGGTGCGGCTTAAAATCGAGGACCATCCGCTGAAGTTCCACGACATGGTGCGCGGAGAGGTGAAGTTTGAGGCGGAGGCGGTGAGCGACCCGGTGCTGGTGCGGTCGGCGCACGGCGGCGTAAGCGGCATGAGCGAAGGTGTGCCTGTGTACAACTACGTGGTGACGATCGACGATGCGCTGATGGAGATCACGCACGTGATCCGCGGCGATGACCATCTCTCCAACACGCCCAAGCAGGTGGCGATCTACGAGGCGTTGGGGTGGAAAACGCCGGAGTTCGCTCATCTGTCTACGATTCTGGGGCCGGACCGCGAGCGGCTGTCGAAGCGGCACGGGGCCACGTCGATTGCGGCGTTCCGCGAGATGGGCTACCTGCCTGAGGCGCTGGTGAATTACCTGGCGCTGCTGGGCTGGGGTGCGGAGGACGGCAAAACGGAGACGTTCACGCTCGAGGAGCTGACGCAGGCATTCAGCCTGGAGCGGGTGACGCCATCGCCGGCGATCTTCGATATCGCCAAGTTGAATTGGCTGAACCGTCACTACCTGAAGCAGGTCCCGATGGAGCGGCTGGTGACACTGGTATGGCCGTACTTTGCCCGGCGCTTTGGAGGGCTGAGCGCGCCTGTCGTGGCAGATTCGGCATTGCCAATGCCCGGCGAGCCAGCGATGCCGGCGGGAGCCGCGGGGACAGCGATAGACGAGGTCGGACTGGGCGAAATGGCGGCGACCGGCACGGGCACTTCGGCCACGGGTGCGGATGGGATCCCAGTGGCGCTGCGGGAGTGGTTTGAGCGGCTGCTCGCACTGCTGGTGTCCAAGGTGGATCGCCTGGACCAGTTGCCTGAGATGGCCAAGCCGGTTTTTGCAGTGGAACCGCTGGAGGCGCGCGCTGACGCGGACAATGCCGCGGTGCTCAACGCGGATTCGGCGCGCATGGTTCTGGCGCAACTCGCCAACCGGGTGAAGATGCACAGAGGGCCGATGACTAAGGAGATTTTCAAGGCATGGCTGAATGAGATCAAGACGGCGACGGGAGCCAAAGGTCCGGAGTTGTTCCACCCGGTACGCATCGCGATCACCGGGTCGCACTCGGGGCCGGAATTCGACGAGTTGATCCCGCTGATTGAGGACGGCGCGACGCTGGGAGTTGGTATTCCCAACGTGTGCCAGCGGGTACTCCGGTTTGTGGGGGCGTGAGGCGAATTGAATTCACCCAAAGTTGAACAGATTTTCGCGCATGCGTGGGAGGCGGAGATCCTTCCCGCGCGACCATTGATTCTTCCGCCGCGGCATTTCACTTATCCTCGCGACGTGGAGGAGGTGGAACGCGGCGCGCTGGAAGTGATGGTGCGGCCGCGCGACGCCAAACCCTTTCTGGCCACGTGTGCATTGGGGTTTCGCGATCCTGCGGCGGTGAGCGGAGTATGGGCCGCGCCCGATCCGCGACAGGTCTGCTGCGTCTCCGGCGGATACGCCTACGTGATCGACGCCATGGCGCCGGATCAGTTCGCATTTCTGTTGCAGCGGCCAGTGCTTGAGGTGCGGCCGGCCATGGAGGCGCAACTGCTGCTGTTTGTGGGCCACCACACGATTGTGGCGTGGGGGCGTGAGGGACAAGCTTGGGAATCGGAGAAGTTATCGGACGAGGGCATAACGGTGAAGGCAATTGACGGCTGGACGTTGCATGGGATGGGATGGGCGCTGATGACGGACAAGGAGACGCCGTTTGCGCTGGATCTGCGGAAGGGGCGGCGCCTTCCGTGAATTTGCCCTTGCCCACCGTTTGCATGCGTCCTAAAGTAGGACTCTATGAAGCCTGCCAGCCGTAGAAGCTTTTTGCGATCGGGCGCCGCTCTTGCCGGAGCCTTCTCCATCAACAGCCTGTTCAACCAGCTCCACGCGGAAGAATTTGCCGCGGCGGCAAAAGCCGTTGAGGGCGGTGCGCCGGACGCGGCGACGACTGACGAAGATTTCTGGAGCGTGATTCAGCGCGGCTATTCGGTGAATCCGGAGATTATTAACCTGAACAACGGTGGCGTGTCGCCATCGCCGATCGTGGTGCAGCAGGCGGTGGAGCGATACAACGAGCTCTCCAACGAGGGGCCGTCGTACTACATGTGGGGAATCCTCGATCAGGGGCGCGAGCCGCTCCGCGAGCGGCTGGCGCACCTGGCCGGAGCCAAGCCCGGAGAGATCGCGATCGACCGCAACTCGACAGAGGCACTCAACACGATCATTTACGGGCTGCCATTGAAGGCGGGCGATGAGGTGATCGGCTGCAAGCAGGATTATCCCCACATGATCGAGGCGTACCGGCAACGGGCGGAGCGCGACGGGATCGTCTACAAGCAGATCAGTTTCGATTTTCCCATCGAGGACGATGCCGCGATTGTGCGCGCATACGAAGAGGCGATCAGTGCGAAGACGCGGCTGATCCACGTGACCCACATGATCAACTGGCTGGGCCAGACGATGCCGGTCGAAAAGATCTCCGATATGGCGCATGCGCACGGGATCGAGGTGATTGCCGATGGCGCCCACTCGTTCGGGCTCATGGATTTCAAAGTGCCGGATTTGCACTGCGATTACTTCGGCACCAGCCTGCACAAATTTCTTTCCGCGCCCATCGGCACCGGAATGATGTGGGTGCGGGAGGACAGGATCGAGAAGCTGTGGCCTCTGACCTGCGCCTCCGACCCGCACTCGGCTGACATCCGCAAGTTCGAGGATTTGGGCACGCGCAGCTTTCCCATCGAACAGGGCATCGGCGAAGCCATCAACTTCCACGAGGGGATCGGATCGCGCCGCAAGCAGGAGCGGATCGGCTACCTGAAGAACTACTGGGCCAAGCAGGTGCAGTCCATTCCGAAAGTGAAGCTGCACACATCGCTCGACCTAAATTATTCGTGCGCCATCTGCGGTGTGAGCATTGATGGCATGACGCCGGCGGCGTTTTCCGGCGCGCTGTTTGACCGCTACAAAATCCACACCGTTGGGATCGTTTGGGAGAACATCAGCTGCGTGCGCGTCACCCCGCATGTCTACACGAGGCTCGATGACCTGGACAAGCTGGTGGGGGCGATCGGGGATCTGGCGGCGAAGGCGTGAGCGCGCTGCGCCGTGATTCGTGAATCGTGATTCGAGGGTTGTGAGCGCGTCCTAGTTCTCGCCAACCTGGTCGAGCACAGCGTCCACACTGTATTTGCCGGGGCCGGCGAAGAAGAGCGTGAATGTGGCGCCAAGGTAGAGCAACATCACCTCGCCGTGGTCGCCCTCGGGGCCGAAGACCTGAAAGTGGTGTACGAATGCCAGCGCCACAAAAATGTTGATGAAGATGACGGCGGCGGCCCAGCGCGTTCCAAGCCCAAGAATAAGCAACAGCGTGCAGATGCCGTCAGACAACATGGCGAAGATGAGGCTGGGCAGCACGCCGATGTGCAGCGGATCAGGGAAGTGCGCGGCCATGTGCCAAAAGCGAAAGAGCTTCTCCGTGCCGTGCTTGAGGAAGAGCGGCAGCGCGGTAAAGAGACGCAGGGCGAGGAGCCCGCAACTGGGACGCGGCGCGAATGACTTCAAGAGCAGAAATCTTCGGAACATGATGGCCTCCTGGACTGAACCCGGGGAGAATGCGCAGCATCGCGCCTGATTGTGGGAATGTCAAGCGCGTGGTTCACGGCTGCCGACGCGCTCCAGCAGCTCGATCTGCACAATATCGCCGGCCTCCTTGCCGATTTTCCGGCGAAGATCGTCCTTGATGGGGAGCTTGTGGCGGCCGTCGCCCAGCGCCATAAACGAGCTACGAAAAGGAACGCCGTCGACGGTGGCGCGCACTTTGACCAGTCCGCGGGTTTTAAAAAACGAGACAGAATCAGGCCACACAACGTAGGTCCAGCCGGCCTTATTGGGGCTTTTTTCGAGTTTTGCAGTGAAGCTCGCCAGGGGTGTGCTGCTTTTGCTCATCGCAGCTTCCACTTTACTCCGGGACACCTGTTGGCAACGTCGTAGCGTAGGCGGCGTAGACGCCTTCGAAGACGGCGTCCCAGCTTGCCGTTTCGGCGTAGGCGCGGGCGGCTACGCGCATTGCAGCGTGTTGCGCGGGGTCGGCGAGGAGTCCGGCGATGGCGCCGGCAAAGCCTTCATCGGGAACGATGTGCCCGGTTTCGCCGTCGCGCACGATCGTTTTGGGGCCGCCATCGGGAGTGACGACGGCAGGCACGCCACTGGCCATCGCTTCCAACACAACGTTGCCAAACGTGTCTGTGTGAGAAGGAAAGACAAACACATCCATGTTGGCGTACGCCGCGCTGAGGGCCTCGCCCTGCAGCACTCCGGGAAGTTCTGCGCGCGGCAAATTGGCGCGCAGGCAATCCTGTTCCGCGCCGTGGCCGACGATGAGGAAGTGAAAATCCGCGACTCCCATAGCCTCGAGCTCGCGCTGGATGGTGGCCAGCAGGGCGATGTTCTTCTCGATGGAGAGGCGGCCCACGAAGCCCAGCACGCGTTCGCGATCGTTGACGGCGCGGTTGCGCTTCCGAGGATGGAAGAGATCGGCATCCACTCCGCGCGGCATAAGAAAGCAGGGGCGGCCGGTGGCTTGCTCAAGCTGCGCGCAGAGGCCGGCGTTGGGGGCAAACAACACCTGGGCAAACGAATAGAAGCGCGCAGCGATCGCCAGGGAGACTTCTTCGATGGTGTGCGCCGCGGTCTCGGCCGCGGGAGCGGGCAGCAGCCGCAGGAGCCATTCAGAGCGGCGCGCGGCGTATTCGTGCACATTGGTGTGCCAGCTTGCAGCCAGCGGAAGCCCGAACGCGCCGGCCAGCCCGGCGCCGAGAATACCCACCTCGCTGGGTCCGGTGATGTGGATCAGGTCGGGCTGAAAACGCGCCAGCGCTTCCTCAATCGTTGGCACATGGCGCGGAAACACCGGATCGAAGCGGAGGTCCTTTTCCAGCGAGAAAGAAAGCGCGCCTCGCGGCAGCTCCAGCGTCCACACATTGCCATCCTGCGAAAAAGACGGTTCGCGTTCGCCCGCGCGTACGCAAAGAAACGGCAGGTTTCTGCGGCGCGCAAAGGTTTCAAAATGACGGCTGGTGTGAGCCACGCCGTTGATTTCATGAAATGAGTCTGGAAAATAAGCGACGCGAGGAAAGACAGCGGTGCTAGCGGGGCCAGGGAAAGCTAGTGCGCTTGAGTTGTTGGCGATGTCGTGAGCTTCGTGGGCCGCTGTGATCAGAATCTTTGCATCCTCCATGGAGATCACGCCCGATCCCGCTCCTCGTTCCCCTAGCACCGCTGCGGCTACGCCTCCTGCTCACCCAGTGCCAGGCGAAGCTGGCGTGACTCGTTCCACGCCAAGCGCAGCCCGCCGGATACCGGCGCGCTGCCCAGCAGCAGAACGGCGCTGATGACCCAGCGAATCGATGGCGGCGGCGTGCTCCTGGGCCAGATCTCGCTCAACGGGCGCATCACGCCGTTCGCGTCGGGATGGAAGGCGCGCTCATCCCAGGTGCGCGAGCCGATAGGAAAATCCGGGTAAGTGCGCACCGCGTCGATGGTCGACTGAAGCAGGCGGTGCTTCCACGGCTCGGCATACTGCGGCATGAAGAGCATATTGCTTCGCTTCTCGCGGCGAATCTCGTGGACGAACTCAGTGAAACTGGCGGCGTTGGTCAGGTTGATGTTGGCGTTGGGCTCCACGCCGTGCCGGTCGCCGCCGGAGACGAGCAGCATGTTCCACTTCTCGGCCAGGCGGCGCACCGCGCGATTCTCATCCCAATTGCGCAGTCCGTTCAGTTCCAGCGCGTGAAGAAAATTCCCATTCTTCAGCAAGAATTCGTTCACCAGAAATTCGTGGCGTTCCTTACCGACGAGGAACAGATCCCAGAGAGGGTGATTGAATACGATCAGGACGTCAGGCTCGGCATGCAGCGCGGCCAGGATCTCAGTGAGACGCGAGTCGCTGGGGTGCGCGGTGTAATCGGCCAGGGTCTGCATCCAATGTTTGGCTCGAGCGCTGGGCAGGTTGTGGATGCCAAGATGAAAATCCTGCACGCCGCCGTAGGGCGCGCTCCACTCTACCGATACCGGGATTCGCCGCGCGCTGGGCACAGTGCGCAACAGCATCGGCGCGCGGATATTGTCGTGGTCGGTGATGGAAACCATCGAGGCCAGATCGAGCGCTTCAATTTGCCTGCTTTCCAGATCGAAGGCAAGCCGCGGGGTCATCGGCGGAGTCCAATAGGCGGCGGCGTAATTCACGGTGATGCCGTGAAATGACTGCGCCCGGCTCTCCAGCCGGTTCATCAGCGGGCGGACGATAGGGAACTGGTTGCCGAAATTTGCCAGAAAATCCAGCGTCTCATGGGATTGATTGGTGTGACTGTGCAGCGAGACGCCAGTGCGAAAGTCTTCCGGCGCTTTACGGTCGCGCCATAGGTACGAGACGGTCAAGTTGGGCATATCCGCTCCTCCTACACGTGCTTCTCCTGGGCCCTGCCTCCCCTCCAGTATTCCGGGAGCGCATCAACAGGGCGTTAAGGAACGGCGAACGCCAATTCAATCTATGGGATGGAACCATTTGGGTTACGGGAGCCTAGGCTTCGGCTTGCGGCCGACGCGCCTGGCGAACGATAGAATCGGGGCGGTAAAGTGCGATGCCGAATCGCGGGTGCGCGGACCGTCGGTGATCACCTGCCCGCATTAAGCGATACAAGGAATGCCGGCGGCAAGCGGAATACTGCGCCGACAGTCCGCTGGCAGCGCCGGAAGCGCCGCATGGGGACTCGCCTGGTCTACAAATGTGTCTTGGTGATGTCCGGCGGCAAGAGGTCTTCCATGCTGGCGCCAGCCGGCATTTCCGGACCTTGTATATTCTCTGGCTGACGCGTCTGAGCTTCGGGGATCAGGTAATTCTCCGTCAGCCCCTGCTTCAAAAGTTCAAAGGCCTGCTCGGGAGTATCCGCATATTGGAGCAGCTCGATGTCCTTGGGCGAGATGGCTCCGGAATCCACCAGTGCTTCCGGGTTGAAGACTTTCTTCCAGTAGTCCGATCCGTAGATGAGCACGGTAATCTTCTTGGCCAGCTTGTGCGTCTGCGCCAGGGTCAGGATCTCGAACATCTCATCCAGCGTGCCGAACCCGCCCGGGAACACGATGAGCGCTTTCGACAGATAAGCAAACCAGAGCTTGCGCATGAAAAAGTAGTGAAACTCAAAGTTGAGTGAGGGCGTGATGTAGGAGTTCGGCATCTGCTCGAAGGGCAGAGCGATATTCAGGCCAATAGTCTTGCCGCCGGCTTCGTACGCGCCGCGGTTGGCCGCTTCCATAATGCCGGGACCTCCGCCGGACATGACCACGAACCGGTGCCGTTTTGAGGGGATGGTCTTGCTCCATTGCGTGAGCATGAAAGCCACGCGGCGCGCGTCCTCGTAGTAGCGGGCCATCTCCACCGCGGCCACCGCGCGTTTGCGCTGCAGGTCGGACGCCTTGCCTTCGCGGATGTCGGGAATGCTTGCCGGCTGCTCCTCGCTGGGGGCAGGGCGGGTAGCGCCGGTATTATCCAGCAGCTCCAACGCGTGGTCGGCTTCCTCCCGGCCGCGGAAGCGTGCCGAGCCGAAGAACACCACGGTGTCCTGAATCTGCTCGCGCCTGAAGCGCGCAAGCGGCTCGGCGTACTCGGCCATGATCCGCATCAGGCGTCCGTCGGCGCTGTTCAGGAACGCCTGGTTTTCGTAGGCCAGCGGCGCGCGTTGCAGCGGCGGGGGCGGGGCGCCGTTGGCGGGCGGGTTTGCCTCTGTTGCGGGAACCTCCGGTTGCTTGTTCCCTGTTGACTGCTTTCTGTTTTCTTTCATGATCACCCGTTCCGATGACGGATCGCGTCGCGGAACGCGAACCAGAGATTCAGCACCCCTAAACCCGATATGATGCCGCGAACAGCCCCGTGGACCGCAATCGAACCCAAGGTAGGAAAGCGCAGAAACAGGGGATTCTCGTCCCAGAACACGCGCGACCATGGAGCGTAGCAGACGGCCAGCCCAATGTAGAGGCGGAGAAGAACACGGAGGAAAAGCTCGGCGCGCTCCAGCCAGCGCGGAATGCGCTGCGGAGCCTGCTGAGCCCCGTCGGGCGTGTCGGGCCGCGTAGCCGGGCTGGCTGGGATGGACGACAATTCCGGCTGTTGTGACATGCGGTCGCTTTGCCCGGTGCGCCACTCGCCAGTATCCAGCGTGGCGGCAGCGTACTGCCTTTGACGCGTCCAGCCGCCGTTCCGTCGGGCGCGGGTGCGGCTTTTAACCGGCCCTGAGACAGCAGGAGCGGGGACGGGCTATAAGCAACGGTAACACAGCGCAGTGTGTCGCCATCCCGGCTGGTCAAGCCAGCTTCCGGACCCCATTGAATCCTGCATCTTCCGGGCGTATCGTGGTTTCAAGTCCGGGCTCGCCTGCCGGGAAAAAGGAGCTCGCTATGATTCGCACCGCTGCCGCGCTCTTTTCCGCCGCACTTGTTCTTAGCGCTGCCGTATCTGCACAGGCTCCAGTGCAGAGTCAGCCCAACCAGTCCTTCGCCACCGGAACGATGGTGGCCGTCTCTCCGAACGGCCAACGAACGACTACGGTGGTGATGATCCCCATCAGCTCCTGCCCGGTGACCATGCAGGCGAAACAGCGCGGCCTGGGGGCCATGGTGAAGACAAAACCGGCGTCGCCGCAGGATCAGCCTGAAGCCATTCCAAAACCGGCGCAACATATTCACCTGATTCTGAATGGGTTCGTCAAGGACAAGCACGTATCCTCGGCGATTGTGACCGTGCGCGGACTCTCCGCCCGCAGCCGCATGCAAAACACCAATCTGGTTAGCAACGGTACCTCGGACCTCCGGCGGACGCTGATGGTGGCCTTCACGCCGGATCACGACGGTTCGGTCTCCGCGGATATCGATCTGCCGGCATTCACCGCGGTTAAATCGCTTCAGCTGGAATCCATCACCTACGCGGACGGCTCGAGCTGGACACCCGAGAAGAACAATGCCTGCACGGTCCAGCCCGATTCGTTCATGCTGATTGCCGCACAATAGCCGCGATCAGTCCGCCGGCGCTCCCGCCATTTGTTTTTCTTGCATAAACAGCGGCGGCTCGTCCCCGCTTGGACCCCAGCTTGCCGGAACCGGGATGTTGAGGATGCGCAGGTAGACGCTGAACTGACCCCGGTGCTGGTACCAGTGGCTCAGCATCACGTCGCGGATGAACTCCTTGCGCGGTTGCGCCAACAGCGTCTGATCGCTGTCCACCAACCGCCACGTCTCGTTCATGGCCGCGTCATCGAAGCTCGGCAGCAACTCGCGCACCGTAACGACGCTCTCGTCGATCTTGTCCAAAATCTCCCGCACGCTTGCCGGCTGCGGAAATTCGAACTTCCCGCGCATCTGCACCGGAGTGTTCCGCACCAGGCGAAGCACCCCAGCGGGAACCTCGGCCAGGTGAAACGCAAGCTGCCCCGCCGTCATCGACTTTTCATGCGGTTGCCACATCAGCTTGTCTTCCGGCAACCGCTCCAGGAACCGGCGCGTGATTGGCGCCTGCTTTTCAAATTCAGAAAGCATCGATTGTGCAATAGACACAGTGAACCTCCTCCGCTGGGGTTAAGAGTTTGGATGGACTTGAGGGAAGTGGGAAAACTTCAGGAACGCGCCCGCTCCGCGCGCAGTTTTGCCTGCTCGTGGATGTAGGTCCAGCCGGTTGCGACGCCCGTTGCGCCTTTCTTATGGTTGTCCTGGATAAGGCCGAAGCCTGAATGACGGAAACGGATGATAGTAGCCCCGGCCTCTTCGCTTAGACGATACTGAACGTTATTCGCCACCGGATAGGACATAAACAGTGGGCCAATAATCTCCAGGAGCGTGGGCCGCTTGATGGCCTGCACCGTGCCCCAGTAGTGGCCATTGCCGTCGCCCAGGTCGCGATACCACCGTCCGCCTGGCCAGGCTTCCAGCTTCATCTGCATCGGGGTGCCGTCGGGGTGGGCGTTGGCCGTGGTCAACTGCTCCAGCAGCGCCGCGTAAGTGGTTTCGAGAGACGCGTTCACACGAATCTCCTGTGTGACCGTCAGGGTCATATCTTCAATGCTCTGTGCGGTTTCCAGCATTATCTCCTCCTCATCGGCTTTCTGGATTCCTGTGCTCCGCGGCCATCTTCTCCGCGTGTTCCTTCACCCGCAACAACTGATTGCCCCAATACCGTTCAAAGAACGCCGACCACTCATGGAGCGGCCGGATGGCCTCGGCTTCCGTCTGGTACATCTTGTGGCGCCCATTCCTCCGTATCCGCACCAGCCCAACCTCGCGCAGCACCCGCAGGTGCTTCGATACGGTCGGCTGGTCCATCCCCAGCGCCACCACGATTTCTGTTACTTGCTTCTCTGCTTCGGCCAGAAAGACAAGAATGTGCCGACGTTTCGGTTCGGCGATGGCGTTGAAGGCGTCGGAGGTGGTTGCAGCCCTGGCCATGCAAAGACAATACATACCAATATGGGAATATGTCAAGCTGTTCTTTATTCCTGAGCCTGAATTCAATCCAATTCTCGATTCAGGCTCCTCTTGCCTCTACAGCCGGAAATATACCCCGATCATGGCTTCTGCCGTCTGCGTGAACTTGTCGATCGAGGTATACAGCGTGGTCACCTGCGGCGTGCTGTAGAGATTCCCGCGATATTGCAATCTCGGCGCCGCCTCTTCTGAAGATGCCTTAGCGGCGTTCCGGCGAAGCAACTCCTGGCGCACCCGCGCCAATCTCGGCATTCGCTGTTCTCGCGAACGTCACGCACGTCCCGCCCGCAATCTTCTCCATCCGGATCACTCGCCAGCCGGGGGCGTGCTCCAGCAGATAACTCAGCGGCATCGTATCCCGAATCAAAACGTGGTCGATTTGGTACTGGTCGAGGATTTTCAGGGGATCGCTCAGCCCCATCACCCTGAAATAGTCCAGCATGACGCCGTTATGCTCAAAAATGTCAAAGCGGGAGTCGATGAAGCTGGGCCGGGATTGAAAGGCCATCCTCCCACCCGCTTCGGCATAGTTCAGAGTTCGCCACGACGGTTCGACCGCAGCAATGGAATGAACCGGGAAGAATTGCTCCACGCGCCTCTCCAGGGCGCTCTCGCTGGGGAATATGAGGGCAACGATGCACGCTCCAACCACCACCGTAATCGCGCTCTTGACAGTGGAGGATTGGGTGACCGGCTCAAGGTTAAATGCGCGGAGAATCTCCTCGGCGAAAATGGGAATGCTGAGGACGGCGGCCATGAACACGAACCGCATATGATCGAACGCCGCAAACCAGCCAAAAAACAGGATCGCCAATTCGTAGACGCGCCATTTACGGCTTTTCAGTCCATTCGCCACGATCAGGAAACATATCGCCGCGAACGCCGTTGCTCCGGCGGCACCACTCAGGCTCAGTGGCTTCCACTCCGACACGTTGGCAATATTCAGCTTCTGGTTCAGCATCATGTCGAAGGGGTTCCAAATCAGTCGCCACCCGTACGGATTGGCGAACACCGCTACCAGGCTGGCGCCGAGAACGGCTAACAGACGCTGGCGATCGCGCGGCGCGAAGGACTGTTGCTCGAAAACACCCTTCTGGACGCGGAACCATCCGCAGAGAATGTAGAGAACCAGCAGCCCGACGCCGATCAGCCAGCTTCCGTGCAGGTTGACCCACACGCAAAACAGGAGCGGCAAAAGCCACAACAGCCTCTTTTGCCCGGCCTCGGCTCTTTCCAGGATCATCAACTCGAAAGCCATGGCGAGGTATGCGATGGCGATGGTTCGTGGGCCCGAGTTGACCGTAAGCAGAACCAGTCCCAGGGACGAAGCCAGCAGAGCTGCGCCGGCATGGCCCGTGCGCCACACGCCTCGCCAGTAAAAAAGAAGAAGATTCGCTGACAGCACAAGCCAGGTGGTCAGGTACACGCCCTGCAATCCAAAGGCGCGGTACCCGACCCAGTACGGAATCTCAGAGAGCCATTCGGGATCCACCCACGGCTTTCCTGCAACCGTAAACGACGTCATTTCGGTCCGGATAAAGTGATGCGTCGTGAAAAGCTGGCGCGCGTCCGCCAGGTGCCACCAGATATCCGGATCGGCGACAAGTCCCCGGTTCCAGTTGAGAGTGTTGGTAAAGATCACGGGAAACATCAATAGGATTGCGATCGGCAGGAAGTGACGAACAAACGGGTCCAATCGGCGCGCGCCGTTGCGCGGCGAGCTCGGCGTGGTTGGGGAAGCGCTTCCCGGCAAAGTGCTGGATTGCATGCCTCTACTCTATCTGCGTCAATGAGGCTGATGAAGCGAAGGAATATGCGAGTGAACCCAGCAATGCACCGGGACCGCGCAAATGGAACGCGCCCGCCGTCGAGCGCGCAAATCGGAGACTCGGGATCTTCGGGCATGCCAGTTGGGCGCGCCGAGCTTCACTGTTGAGGCGCCGCCTGGATGGTTGTCTCGCTATCTCTTTTTCCTTGGGAAGCAAGTTCGGAGAGCACCGATGTGGGTATAGCCGCCGTGACCACCACCCGATCCCGCTTTTGAGTGACTTCGGCGGTCTTGAGCAGATCCTTCAGGCCGCGGTTGGCCGGCAGACTGTTGTTGAGCGGCTCGGTTACGCTGCGGGCCAGGGCGACCAGCGCGGCCAGCGATGCTGCCTCCTGCCCCGCCGCGTTCTCAGAGGGCGCTATTTCCACCAACCGCAGCCGCAGCATGCCTGCAAGTGAAATCTCCGGGGCAAGGCTGGCGATGTAGGTCGAGTCGGATTGGAGCGGAAGTTGCCAGCCAAGGATGGAGATGGCGCCGCTTTGGTTGAACGGCGCCGCAATTTTGCCCACCCCCCAGGCCAAAGCCAGGAGCGGCACATCGCGGTAGTACTGCTCCAGCAGCGACGAGCCGGAAAAGGGCAGCGCCGCCGCCCGATGACGGTCAATCATGGAGTGGATCATCTCGGGCGTAGGGTAATTGGACGTGGCCACCATGTCATAGCCGATCTGGCAGACGCGGAGCGTGCGGCCGTCCGACGGGATCAAGTAGATGGTTTTTCCACCGTAACTTTCCCGCTCGGCGGCGTGCGTTTCCAGCCACTGGCTCAGCTTCGGACCGGTGATCTTGCCTTCCAGGACCATCGAGTACGCCACCGGCCCATTGGGCCCGTTGGGTTCCTTCATGCGATGCAGGGCGATGGCGGCCTCATCCAGATCCCGCTCCCAGTCGATCCCGGTGGCGTCCACAAATGCCTGGTAATCGGGGTCGCGCGTAGGCGCTTTCAACTCCTTTTTGAAAAAGGCGCGGATCGGCCGCAGATTCACATAAAGAACGCCGTCCGCTTCCGGCAGCAGCCGCGCCGCCTCCGGCGGTGCCTTGGAGCGGAGAAAGACGGCCAGCGCCACAGTAGCGAGGATGATGGCAACTACCAGGAGCGTTCTGCGCGTGCGCTTGGTCATAGGGCGGCCCGAGGGCCGTCAAGGGATACGGTATCACCTGACGCGGGGAACAGTGGTCAGTTGTCAACGATCAGTGCGCCCGTGGCGATGCCATCCCTAACGACCGCCGGGTGCCGCAGGTCCCTCGCTTTCGGGGGCATGGGATAGCAAGGCAGCCATCCCTGCATTGTCTTTGCATTTGCCGTTGTCTCTGCCTTTTCTTCTGCCATTCCCGCAGAGAATCTGCTTGTAGGCCCCCACCGCGCACTGTGCAACCAATTCCGGAATCCGGAACTTTCTGCCAGACGTCCTTTGCTGTTGTTCATGCTTTTCTTCCTGTCTCACAGGCGGCGAACCCGCCGCGATAAAAACAAAGCGACAACACGTTTTCAGAAAACTATCAAAAGATTTCTCTTCCACATCGTCGCAAGCTGGGGTAAGCTTTGTCTCTCGAAGGATTTCTTCGCTCTAATTCTTCACTTGGGTCCTCTCATACCCGCTTTACTAATTGCTGTAAAGACATAAGCCTTCACCTTTGGGGTGTCCAGCCATGTGGGTAAGCACGAATGTCTCTACTCGCCATCCAGTAATTCCAGCTTGGAGTGCGCTGCTGGTAAAATCCCTCTTCCGCAACCGAGTCTTCGCCTCTTCGGCCCATCCGTCAGTCCTTCTCCCCTCAGCCGCCCTGCTGATTGCCGGAGCGTTTTCCGCCATGAGTGCCTGGGCCCAACACCCCGCCAGCGGCGTCGTCGAGGCGTTGCAGAAGAAATACCAAATCACTCAAACTACCACCGACTCCGAGCAGGTGACCAAAGACGGCACCACCATGGTCGTCAAGTGCGCGGGCATTTACTCGTTCCCCGCCACCTCCATGATTCTTCCCACCAGCACCGTCGTGGACGGGTCCATCAAGAGCGCCTCCACTTTCACCCGGATGACGTGGGAGAGAATGGGTTCCCACGTCCTCCAGGATGGGGACAAGGTCTACATCACCAAAATCGAAAATAAGGGCAATTCAGGCGACGAACTCCGCTTCAACATCGTTACCGTCAACGATATGGATGCAGTCGATGGCAGCCAGAAAAAGTTTAGGGCGGTTGTCTCCTTCAAATTCAAAAACGGTTACCTGGATGAAACTCCCCCGGGACAGGTCGAGCAGGCCATTGAAGCCATCCTGGCTCCGGACACCGGAGATGACTCCCAGGCAGCCGGTGGGGCTGGCGGCGCCGGCCAGGCTCAGGGACCTGCCCAGCCAGCTCCGCCTCCGCCGCCCCCTCCGCAGCGTGCCGCCGCGCCTCCACCTCCGCCTCCAGCTCCGGCCGGACCTCCGCCGACGATCAGCATTGGAGAATCTTCCACCCAGGTCCTTCAGGCCATGGGAATGCCGTTGCAGATGATCGACTTGGGAAAGAAAAAGACCTATATCTACAAAACCATGAAGATCGTCTTCATTGACGACAAGGTCAGCGATGTTCAGTAGCCTTGGGGCTTTCCTTGAGAGAGGAAAGGGAAGAGAAATATGACGATCCGTCGGACAATCAGCTCGCATTTGCCTGCCACCTCACAGTCGGCTGCCATAGCGCGGATGACCGCCATCGTACTGCTCGGTTCAGCCCTCTGCCTGGCGTGGGCGTCCACCCAAAAGAAATCGGTCCCAGCGCCAAAACCGGCTGCCAAAGCGTCTGCTGGGTCACTTAAGCCACCGACAAACGGCGCCCGTTCCCCGGCCGGATCGCGTCCGGGAGCGGCCAGACCGGGCGGTGCTGAAGGAAACCGCACCCGGACCGGCAACACCGAAGTGAGGGGCCGAGACGGCAGCATTACCAATCACAACGCGCGCGGAGGCGAAGTCACCCGCTCTCGTGACGGCCACATGTCAGCCTACAAGGACTCGCAGGGCCGCGAAGCCAAATTCGGCAACGACGGCCGCGTCCGCGAGGTCCACGGCAACGGCATGGATGTCTACCACGGTCCCCGCGGCACCAGGCGCACCGTTGTGGAGCGCAATGGCGAGCGCCGCGTCGCCTACGGTCATGGCCGCGGGTATATCTCCCACTCCTATTCCTGGCATGGACATTCCTACTACGGTCGTACCTACTACCGTCATGGCGGCTATTACCGCGCCTATTACCACCCCTACTACTATCACGGGGTCTATCTGCACGGTTATATGCCCGCGTATTACTATCCGCCGGTCTACTACGGCTGGGCCTACAATCCATGGCCCGCGCCCGTGGTTTATTCCTGGGGCTGGGCTGGTAATCCCTGGTACGGCTACTATGGCCCGTATTTCGCGCCATACCCGGTCTATCCCAGCGCCGCCTACTGGATTACCGACTACACCATATCCGCCAGCCTGGCTGACGCTTATGCCGCCGGCGTTGCTGCCGGCCAGGCAGGCGCGGCCAGCGTTCGCTCGCCCCGTGGCCCCCGTCTGGTTTATGCATCGTATAGCCCTGACGACAGCACAGCCGCATCGCCAGTTATGACCAAGGCCGTCAAGGATGCCGTCGCCCAGGAGATTAATCGCGAACTGGCCGCCGCGCAGAAGGTCCAAGACCCATCTGAGGGCAGCACTGCGAATCTGGCCACCCTGCTGGCAGACGGCCAGCCCCATGTTTTTGTGGTCAATACCGGCCTGAGCGTCAGCTCGTCTGGGCAGGATTGCGGCATCACGGAGGGCGACGTTCTATCCCTGGCCAGCCCGCCTGCCGAAAGCGCAGATTCCGCCGATCTGCAGGTTCTTGCCAGCAAGCAAGGCGATTGCAGCACCGGCGCTACGGTCAGCGTGGGCCTTGATGACCTGCAGGAGATGCAGAATCACCTTTTGCAAAACATCGACGACGCAATGGCCCAGATGAAGAACCATCCCGGACAGGGCGGATTGCCCGCTCCGCCCGCGGCCGCCATTCAGGGGACCACACAGGCACCCTACGCCTCAGCTGCTCCTCCACCCGATCCCAACGGCGCTGCCGAACTCGACCAGCAAGCCCAGCAAGGCGACCAGCTTGAGCAGCAGGTAGTGGCCGACGCCAGCACCCCCGACCAGCCCGCCGGCGCTGCGCCTCTACCCAGCGGAGCGGTAGCTCCGGCCCCCGCTCGCCCCTCGGGTCCCATCACCATCGCTCTGGGGCAAACCCAGGCTGAAGTGATCGCCGGCAAAGGCCAGCCCCTCAACATCGTCAAATTCCCCACCAAAACGGTCTTCATTTATTCCGACATGAAAGTGATCTTTGTCGGGGGGAAGGTGAGCGACGTGCAGTAATATCGCCGGCGCGACCCGAAGGGGCGCGTCGGCCCACATCTTTTTACTTTTCATTCTGTCATTCCCGTAGTGAATTTGCTGGCAATGCGAGCCCTGGCAGGAGCAGTCGGTGCACCGCAGATGCGCCGAAATAGACGCACCAAAACCAGTGCAAAACCACCCCGCAGCCTTGCCCGGTCAAATCCAAAGCGGTGAAATACTGCCTTGAAAACCCCATTAAAAGGCTTGGAATCAAATATTTGACCCCACTCAAACTAAAGTTCCACAAAGCTGAAATCCCGAGCAGCCCGACTGCGGAAAAGCGCACAATTGGGTGCCTTGGCCGTCAACCTTGCCGCTCCCGTGCCGCGTAAGATCTTCCCTGTGAAGGAGATTCTTACCGCATTACTTTAGTGGCATTCATTTGGTAACTAATGCCTATTCAGTGGATTACCTTCCTCCCGAGTTGGACTCCAACGTGCTCTTTCCTTAGGCGAATTGCGGGATGACCCTGTCTTCTCGGAGGATCTCTATGCTTGAATCTGCTTTTCTGCCGCTGGGCGTAACGTATAAGCGCTTTGCAGCAGCCATCGCTGCTGTAGCGCTGGCTGGAACCCTGGGCGGCTATGCCCTCCATGAACACCACACCGCCCAGGAGCTGGCGGCAAAGAACCAGCAGGCCATGGCCTCGCTGAAGCAAACCCAGCAGGAGCTGACGGACCTTAACAGCAAAGTGAATGTTCTGGTGGCCAGGGAGCAGACGGCAGAATCCGCCGCGGCGCCTCAGGCCGCGATGAAAAGAAAGCCACTTGCGAGCCAGGCCCACGCTCACTCCCAGTCATCGCGCTGGCAGAAAATTCAGGCGCAGCTGGATGCGCAGAATAAGGCGATTGCGGCAACGCAGAGCCAGTTGGCCTCGACCGCAGGCGATCTGGCCAGCACCCGCACGGAACTGACCGGCTCCATTGCGCATACTCATGACGAGCTGGTGCTCTTGGAAAAGCGCGGCCAGAAGAACTACACCGAGTTCGACATCAACAAGTCGAAGCAGTTCGCGCGCGAAGTGACCTTTCAGCGTCAAGCTGCGCAAGGCCAACGAGAAGCATCAATACGCTGACCTGGACCTCATCGTGGACGACCGCACCCTGACCCAGAAGCACGTGAACCTGTACCAACCGGTGATGTTCTCCACGCCGGATAGCCCGCAGCCGGTCGAGATGGTGATCAACAAGATCGGCAAGGACCACATTCACGGGTACATTGCCGCGCCCAGGTTCCGGCAGTCGGAGCTGGCGTCGATGGGGAGTTCCGCGGCGGGCGCTGCGCCGGATCCGGATGGCGGCCCAGTTCAGGTGTCTGAACCGGCGTTGCAGACAAGGCCGCGGCAGAGCGTGCCGCAGTAGAACTAAGGAACAGAGATGAGTTGGAATGTGCCACTGAAAATCGTTGCTTTAGGAATGGTTCCCGGCGGCGCCATGGAGGAGGTTAACAATCATGCGTGACGCAATTACCGCCCTTGGTTACTGCGCCGCCGTCTGCGAGCTCGAAGCACACCTGTGCCCCTGGGATTTCGCCGAATTGAAGCGGCGGGCAAAAGCGTATCGAGTCGAGCAACTGAGGCTCCTGGCCAAACCGCCCAAGTCAGTGAACTCAAAGAGAAGGAAGGCAAGTGCTCCATTGAGGCGACCGGTGCCGCAACCAGCGGCTATCTGAGTGTCGGCAATCAAGCAGGCGAATACGGATTCCCCATCCGCAAGCTTTGGGGCAGCAGCGGGGTATTCGCGTAGAATATGAAGTCATCCGGGGCCAGCTGCCTTTGCGGCCGGCCCGGGCACGATGATCCTTCTGGACTCAGAACTGGAGCCTGAGCGGCGCCCCTCAATCCCGCCGGGCGCAACCCAGGCCAAATCCCGAAAAACTGCATTGGACGAGCGCCTGCCGGGCATGCGCGCGCTCAACGCATTTCTGCGTCTGGCGCAGCACGCCGTGCGGCTGCGAGGCCTGGTCACGGTGCTGCTCACCTCCGATGCGGCCGTGCGGCGGCTCAACCGGCGCTTTCGCAGTATGAATGCCGCCACGGACGTCCTGAGTTTTCCCGCAGCCGAAATCTCGCGTGGAGAGGTGGCCGGCGATCTGGCCATCAGTGTAGAAACGGCGCGAAAACAGGCCACTGCTTGCGGCCACTCTTTGAGCACCGAGATCAAAGTGCTGATTCTACACGGATTACTGCACCTGGCCGGACTTGACCATGAAAACGATACCGGCGAAATGGCCCGTAAAGAGCGAGAATTGCGCGCGAAGCTGGGGCTGCCTCTGGGCCTGATTGAGCGCGCGAAGCACAGTGGTGCCAGCCGTCCTGGCGGACATGGCAGAACTGGGAAGCTTTCGCGGAGCAAAAAGCCATGAGCACCGCCGCGGTCGTCGTCATCCTTGTCCTGGCCGTGATTGAGACTCTGGCCAGCTACATCAGCCGTGTGTATTCCGAGTTCGGCAAAATCCTCTCCCGCGAGGTGCAGGAGAACCTGGACATTTGGGAGGAACGCATCGAGCCGCATCTGGCGTTGACGCGCGAGCATGCGGCCATTTCCGCCCAGGTGGCGCAGCAATTGGCCCTGGGGCTGATGGCGCTGGTGTTCGGCGCGCTGCTCTTCGACCACGGCGGCAGGGTCCAGCCTAGCGCGGGCGAAATTGTGCAGGCGCTGGTGGGCGTGGTGCTGGTGATCGTGTTCTGCAATCAGGCACTGCCGTGGCTGCTGTTTGAGCGCACGAAGGGGCGCTGGGCGGCGCGGATTCTCTGGCTCATCCGCCTGCTGCTATGGAGCATGACGCCCATCACGGTGCTCATCCGGTTCTTTTTCTCCCTGGTGTCGTTGGCCGAGGAGCCGGCCACACGCGAGGAAGAAGCCGCGGTAGATGTGGAGGCACTGCTTGAAGCCGGCGAGGAAGAGGGAATCCTTGAAGAGACGGACCGCGACCTGGTGCGCTCGGCGGTCGAGTTCGGCGACAAGCTGGTGAAGGAAGTCATGACCCCGCGGCCGCGGGTATTTGCGGTGCGCGACAGCATGACCCTGGAGCAGTTCCTGACCGAATTGAAAGTGCATAACTATTCGCGCGTGCCGGTGTATGCGGGCTCGCTGGACAACATTACGGGAATCGCGTTTGCCCACGACCTGCTGCAGATTTCCGACGAGGAGGCGCGCACGCGCACGGTGGCGAGCATCCAGCGGCCGGCGGCATTTGTGCCGGAGACCAAGAAGGGCTACGAGCTGCTGCGCGAGATGCAGCGCGAGAAGCAGCACATGCGCATCGTCATCGACGAGTATGGCGGCGTAGCGGGTCTGGTCACCATTGAGGACCTGCTGGAACAGATCGTGGGCGAGATTCGCGACGAGCACGAAACCGATGCGCCGGTGGAGCAGCCGCAGCGCGAGGAGAGTGGCGCCTGGGTGGTGCCGGGTGATTTTCCCGTGGATCAGCTGGGGGGCCTGTTCGCCGAACCCCTGGACCTGGGCGAAGAATGGGAGGCGGCTTCCGTTGGCGGCCTGGTGAGCGAGATCGAAGGTCGCATTCCGCTGGTGGGCGAGATTGTTGAATTAAGAGATGCGGGGTTGCGCTTGGAAGTGGTGGCGTCCACAGACCGGCGCGTGGAGCGGGTGCGAGTGTTCCCTCCGTTGACGCGTGAGGAGGAGACGAAGTCGCGCATCCAGGCCAAAGCGGGGGAAGATTAAGGCCTCCCTTTGGCCTGCGCGGCCTTCCACGTCCTCCACTCCTCCGCCGTGATCTCCCATACCTCGCTGGGCAGGCGGCCGGAGACGAAGTCGCGCTCCTCCATGCGAACCAGGTGCATTCCCATACGTTCGGAGATGCGGCGCGAGGCGCGGTTGGCTACTGCTTTCGGCACGCGCATGCGCGCAAAACCCAGCACGTCGAAGTAGAAATCGGCGGTCCAGGCGCAGGCTTCGGTCATCAGGCCGCGGCCGCGGTGCCCGGGCGCCAGCCAGAAGCCGCGATTCTCCTCCTCGCTTTTCATCAGGCCGATGGCGCCGATGATTGTCTCCGGCGCGGTGAGAAGGCGGAGGGTCCAGTACCACTCATCGCCTCGTTCCATCGCCGGCAGCGCTGCATTGCGGATGTATTGGAAGGCGCCGTCGGGCAGATAAGGCCAGGGCACCTTGGCATTCAAATACTTCACAATCTCCCAGCGCGGAAACAGGGCTTGGATCTGCTCGGCGTCGGCCACCGCCATCGGCTTCAGCAGCAGGCGCGCGGTGCGGCCCTCGGGGGTGGTCGGCGGGGGAATCACGAATCAGGATAACAACCAGGGAGTAGAAACCCAGGGGCGAAGAGAACGCGCGCCAGTCGCGGTGGGACGGTCCGCGATAATGGTGCGAGGAGAGTGGACTGTTGAAGAGCGGATTTGTAGCCATCCTGGGCCGCCCCAACGTGGGCAAGAGCACGCTGCTGAATGCGCTGACGGGTGAGAAGGTGGCCATCGTCACGCCCAAGCCGCAGACCACACGAAATCGCATCACCGGGGTGGTGGAAGTTCCGGCGCGCAAAAAACAGCACCCGGCCGCGCAAATCGTCTTTGTGGACACGCCCGGCGTGCACAAGCCCGGCTCACAACTCGACCGCCGCATGTTGCAGGAGGTCTACAACGCGCTGGAGACGCGGGACCTGGTGCTGGTGCTCGTCGATGCATCGAGAAGGCAGGGAACAGGGAACAGGGAACAGGGAACAGAAGAACACGGAACAAGGGAACAAGGGAACGAGGGGACAAGAAGGCAGGGAATCAGAGAAAAAGCCTGGGCCAGCGAGGATGAGTTCTTGTTCAGCATGGTGCGGAACCTGGATTGCCCGGTGTTCCTGGTGTTGACCAAGATCGACCTGGTGCCGAAAGCGCAGTTGTTGCCCTTGATCGAGGCGTTGCGCGGCCGGCACGAGTTCGCCGAGGTGATTCCGGTGAGCGCGCGCAAGCGGGACGGCCTGGACGTGCTGCTGCTGCGAATCCTCGATGTGCTGCCCACCGGCGAGCGGTATTTCCCCATAGACCAGTACACTGATCAGCCGATGCGCTTCATGGTAGCGGAGTTGATTCGCGAGCGAATCCTGGTGGAGACCGGCGAGGAAGTTCCTTACGCGTCGGCGGTAGTCATCGAGCGCTTCGAAGAGCCGGAGCCCCAGGAGATCCGGCCGCGCAGGAAAGGCACACCGGACAAACTACCGCTGACACGCATCGCTGCCGCCGTCTATTGCGAGCGCGACGGGCAAAAGGCCATCCTGATCGGCAAAGGCGGGGCCAAGCTGAAGGCCATCGGCACGGGCGCGCGCAAGCAGATCGAGTCGCTGCTGGGCACGCGCGTGTATCTCGAGCTGCACGTGATTGTCGAGCCCGGGTGGCGGGAATCGAGCAGGTTTGTGGAGTCGCTGGACTGGCGCAATCAGCTCGAGAACCTTACGCAGAATCCAGCAGACAATAGCGAGGAATAGCTGCAACGGGCACCCACACTTGCGCAATGAGGCCGCGCGGCTACGGGCGCCCGCCGCAATTACTCCGGATTGCCGGAGACCAGCTCTGTGCTCACTGAAATTTCCTGCTGGCGCGTGCTGTTGGGCACGTCGATGGTTCCCAGCACCACCGGCTTCGAGCTTCCCAGCGGCGATTCTCCTTCGATGATGGTCTGGCTGATTACCGGATCCTGAATGCCAACGTTGGATTTTTCCGCGGAAACTCCCGTCTGTTCCAGCTTGGTGTGCAACGCCGCGCCGGAAGCAGTCGCGTCCAGATTCACGCCCACATCCATGTACTGGACCTGAGTGGTGAGGTCGGAGCCGCTGCCGGATGAGCCGGTCATGATGGGCACGCGCGAGCCGAGTTTCAAAATGCCCTTGCTGTTGGCGGGAACCAGCACGGAAACAATGTGGGCGCCGGTGCGCTTGCCGTTATCCAGATCGGTGATGGTGTAGGTGACGCGATAAACCTTCATGGGGCGGTCAAGCTCCGCAATCATCTTCTGCGCGGCGGCCAGGTCTTCCTCGGTACCGCGCACGATGATGGCGTTCTCGCTGGCTTCGCCGTAGATCCTGGCCCGGTTCAGCATGTTGCGGAGAGCCGTCTGAATGTCGTTCAACTGGTGATTGTCCCGGGCGTTTTTCAGGAAGAAGGTTTGCACTTGCCCGGGTTCGGGCGGCAGCGGGGGGTGTTCTGGTTCCTGGGCCTGAACGCTCGCGGCGCCGCCAAGCAGCAGCGCGAGCGCGGTTCCGGCCAGGATGCATGCAAAGCGCAAGCTGCGCCTTGCCTTCTGCACATGCGAAGGTGTCATAGTCTCGCCTCACGGAAATAGATTGCCTGAGTTCGAGGGCAGGATCACCGGCCGGTGCATGCGCTCTTCTGATTGCAATGACGCTGCGCGCAACAATTCGCTCGGAAATTCTGCGCGAGCGTGCCTGGAGAATCTGCGCGAGTTTGGATCACGCCCCGCGCAGGCTGCCGCGGCCGGTCGTTTTCACTGTGTACATGCGGGTGTCGGCAGCGCCGATGATTTCGTGCACGGTGTCTCCGTCGCGCGGCGCGGTAGATAGGCCCACGCTGGCGCTGACGCGCAGCCTCAGCCCGTTCTTCATGCGGAATCCGGTCGCCATCAGCGCCTGGTGCAGGGCGCGGGCCTGGATCATGGCGGCATCGGCTCCGGTGCCGGGCATCAGGATGACGAACTCGTCGCCGCCGTAGCGGAAGCAGAAATCTTGCGGGCGCGCCAGTTCCTGGAGACGAGTGCCGGTGCGGTTTAGCAACTCGCTGCCGATCAGGTGCCCGTGCTCGTCGTTGACCAGCTTGAACCGGTCCAGGTCAAGGAACGCCAGGCTGAGCGGAATGCGCTCGCTCCTCGAGCGATCGAGCTCTCGCGCCAGCACGTCGTAGAGGTGGCGGACGTTGTAAAGGCCGGTGGTGTCGTCGGTGATGGTGAGCTGCTGGATGCGGGCCACGTCGTTGGCATTTTCAATGGCGATGGCGGCGTGGTCGGCCAGGATATGCAGAAAGGCGATGGTGTAATCGTTGAGCTGGCCGGCGTGCGGATTCAGGATCTCAATCACGCCGTGGGTGCCCTTGCGCCCGCGAAGGGGAAGGGCAATGACGGAGCGAACCTTGCCCAGCTTGTTGGTGGTGGGCGAGTGCAGGCGCGGATCGTTCACGGACTCAGGGACGATGAGGGTCTCGCCGTGCTGTGCCACCCACCCGGCCACGCCCTCACCTACCTTGACGCGCAGATCGCGGAGCGCGGCCTCTTCGCCGCCCGCTGCAATGGCATAGTAGAGCTCCTGATTCCCCTCATCCAGCATCAGCAGCGTCCAAAGCTCGGCCTCGATGATCCGCTCCATGTACTCCAGGATGGTGCGCAAAATCGCATCCAAATCGAAGCTTGACGTCAGCGAGCGCGTCAGGCGGTGAAACACTAGCAGATCGTCCAGAGGGATTCGGGTTTCCGTTTGCTCTGCCATCACAAACCGCCGGGGAAGAAAGTCGTGCAAATGGGCCACACAAGTGTCATCAAGGATGCCTTGGAATGAATCGTAGCAGGTTGTCAGCACAGGCCCGTGCTTGTGGAAGTTACGAAAGACGTACAAGAAAAGTTGCCGCGGTGCTACCCGCCAATGTGCACCATGGAGCGCGATGGTTTGAGGAATTCCGCCTCGCCAATGTGGTGGCGGGCTTCCTTGCCGTAGACGGTGCGGACAATGTAGGCGCGGAGTTCGTCGTCCGTTTCGCCTGCCCTCATGTGGCCGTAGAGATCGTGTTCGATCTGCGAAAAAAGGCAGGTGCGGATCTTGCCGTCGGAGGTGAGGCGGACGCGGCTGCACGCGCCGCAGAAGGCCTGCGTCACCGGGGCGATAATGCCGATCTCGCCCTTACCGTCAGCAAAAGTGTAGCGGCGGGCGGTCTCGCTGGCTTCGTTGGGCGCAAGTTCTTTGAGCGGCAGCACGCGGCCGATTCGCTCGACGATCTCGCGCAGGGACACTACAATCTCCGGCGACCACAGGCGGTCTTCCTCGAGCGGCATGAACTCGATAAAGCGCACAATGACATCTTCGCGGCGGGCGAATTCGGCGAACTCCTCCACTTGGTCGTCATTGAAGCCCCGCAGCAGCACGCAGTTGATTTTCAGCGGGGTGAGGCCCGCGGCTTTGGCCGCGCGCACCCCGCGCAGCACCGTGTTGAAGCTGCCCGGAACGCGGGTGATGCGCTCGAAGGTGCTCTCCTCCACCGCATCCATGCTTACCGTCACCCGGTCCAGGCCAGCTTCCTTGAGCGGACCGGCAAGCGATTCCAGCAGGTGCCCGTTGGTGGTCATCGCAATGTCCAGCCTGCCGCCGTCGTGTGTGGGCAGGCGTGCCAGCTCGCGAATCAAATCGAGGAGGCCGCGCCGCAGCAGCGGCTCGCCGCCGGTTAGCCGCACCTTGGTGATGCCAAGCGAGACAAAGAGCTGGATTATCCGGAGGTATTCGTCGATGCCCAGTTCCGGATACTGCGCTCCCAACTCGCCCGTGCGGCAGTAGACGCATTTGTAGTTGCAGCGGTCCGTGATGGAAACGCGCAGATCATGGATCACGCGCCCGTGGCTGTCTCTGAGGCGGGAAAGAGTATCGGCGGGACTGGTGGTCAGGGAAGCCATCTACATTAACAGGCTACACCGCCCGGAATCAGTCGATCCGCGGCGTGCCCCGTCGCAGCGCCAGGCCAGTGAGGCCAAAGCCCACAATCAGCGCGCAGGACACCGCGAAGTAATACGCCATGGGATGCTTCCAGCCGGGTGAGTAGCTCAGATCCTGGCCGACCCAGAGCAGCAGCACGGTGGCGATGACGGCGAACTGTCCCGCGATGACCAGAAGGGTGTGGCCGAGTTCGCGGCGCTTGTCCAGCGCCTCCACCTGGTTGGGGGTCAAATTGCGTTCTTCCGGGGGAAGCAGCGGGTTTGCCATGCGATCTCCTCTAAGGGCCGGGAAGATTTGCGGCCGGTTTCACTTTTGATTCAAACACATGCGGCCCCAGGCGCGCCACTAAGCCGCTAATCTGTCTGTATGCTGCTGATCGTAGGAACCGTTCGCCTTCCCGCCGGCAGAATAGCCGCTGCCTTGCCGGCGATGCGCCGGATGATCGAGGCCAGCCAGGCAGAAGCCGGCTGCGAAGAATACTGCTATGCGGAAGACCTCCTTGATCCAGGGTTGATCCACGTGAAGGAATTATGGCGGGACCAGAAGGCGCTGGATCTCCATTTCGCGTCCGACCACATCGAGGAATGGCGCGCTTGCTGGCCAAGCCTGAGTATTGGAGACCGCACACTTCGCCTCTACGAAGTCTCAGAACCGCGCACAATCTGAGGCGGGAATCCGTCTCAATCCTGTATAAACGCCAGCGACTGCAGGCCGGTGATCTCGAATGGCTTGCGGCAGCGGATGTTCTGGCAGCCCAGCTTGTCGTCGCGGCGCACCATGTAGGACTGGGCCTTGGCAAAGCGGGCGCGGTCGCGCTCGTCGGCATTCCGCGGCACTTGCGCCCGTTTGCGGCGCACGATCCACGTGACTTTGTACTCGCCGCTCTGCCCGCACTTGGGGCAGGTAAGAGTGTGGGTTCGCTGTTCGGTCGTTTCGTTAAAGAACTCCCGCTCATCCATGATCGCGCTGCTCCCGACAAAAAAATCGGCAAGACGTTCCTTTTCGGCCGGCTCCTACCCGTCCTCCATCATAGTCGCCTTCCAACCACGGGGCCAGGTACCGGCCTGCGCCGCTGCGATAGCATGTCGGCATGCGGATTCGAGCACTGCTCCCCTTTCTCTGCTTCTCCTGCCTGCTTTGCCCCGCTGCCATTGCGCCCGCGCAACAGTCGCAAGCTGGCGCCGCTGCGGCAGCAGCAAAGCCCGCCGGGCCCGCGCCACGGCACGTGCGCCCTATCGACGCCGCTGCGCCCCTGCCCACGCGCTACGACTTCCTGCGCGGCGCTTACGGGCCGTTCCGCGCCAACAACGACCTGCTCTATTACCACCTCGACATACGCGTCGATCCCGACGCCAAGACCATCGCCGGCAAGAACACCATCCGCTTCCGCATGCTCAAAGACGGCACGCGCATTCAGCTCGACCTGACCGGAGAGCTGGACATCGACAAGATTCTCTGGAACAACGCGCCGCTCAAGTATGAGCGCGACACCGGCGCCGTTTTTGTCGATTTCCCGCGCACCCTCAAAACCGGTGAGGTGGTCACCATCGACTTCTACTACTCAGGCCATCCGCCGGAGACCGGCCGCTTCGGCGCCTTCACTTTCAAGAAAGATGCCGCCGGCCACACCTGGATCAACACCGCCTGCGAGGGGACCGGCGCCAGCATCTGGTGGCCCGACAAGGACCAGTGGCGCGACGAGGTGGAAAGCATGGACATCAGCGTGGCCGTGCCCAACGGCCTTACCGACGTCTCCAACGGCCACTTCATCGGCAAGACCGATCTAGGTGATGGCTACACGCGCTGGGACTGGCACGTCAGCTACCCCATCAACAACTACGATGTCGCGCTCAACATCGGCGATTACGTGCACTGGGGCGAAAAACACAATGGCCTCGCCATGGATTACTACGTCCTCCCCGAGGACCTGGACAAAGCCAAAAAGCAGTTCGCCCAGGCCCCCGGCATGATCGACGCCTACACCCACTACTTCGGCCCGTACCCGTTTTGGCGCGACGGCTACAAGCTGATTGAGGTTCCCTACTCGGGCATGGAGCACCAATCAGCGGTGGCCTACGGCAATCTCTTTGAGAACGGCTACCTGGGCCGCGACTGGACCGGCGTCGGCATCAGCATGCGCTTCGACTTCATCATCATCCACGAGAGCGGCCATGAGTGGTTCGGCAACAGCATCACCGCCGCCGACATGTCCGACATGTGGATACACGAGGGCTGGACGACCTACCTGGAAAGCCTCTACGTGGAATATCGCTGGGGCAAGGCAGACGCGCTCAAATATCTGAGCGGCGTTAAGCCCAAAGTGGTCAACATGCGGCCCATCGTGGCCGAGCGCGGCGTGAACTCCGAGCCCACCGAGGACCAGTACTTCAAGGGCGCGCTCATGCTGAACACCCTGCGCAGCGTCGTCAACGACGATCCCAAATGGTTCGCCCTCATCCACGGTCTCTATCAGCACTTCAAATATCAGAACATCATGACCGCGGACATCGTCGCCTACTTTAACCAGCACACCGGCATGAACCTGACGCCCATCTTCAACCAGTACCTGCGCCACGCGCACATTCCGCGCCTGGAACTGCTCTTCGGAGAAGCGCCGGGGATGGTGATGTACAAGTGGGACGCGGACGAGGACGATTTCGCCATGCCGGTCAAGGTCGGCACAGCGGGCCACTGGCAAATCATCCATCCGACCACGAAGTGGCAGTGGATGCAGTCGACGCAATCGAAGGACGATTTCCAGGTCGATCTCGACGAGTACTACGTCGACGTGAACAAGCAATGACGTAGAAAATCAGCGAAGCATTGTGGCCCTGGCTGACGGCTGAGGGCTGACGGCTGAAAGCTGCCGGCCGCCGCGAGCCGCGCTCAAACGAATCGCCGTCCCAACCGTTTCCGCGCGGAAACACCAGCGGCGCCCACGGCCATCGTCGCGGCATGCTGCCACGGCAACACCGTGCTCCACCAACCCGCGCGCAGTCCGTAATATCGGACGGCCAGGAAACCGAGCGCGGCCACCATCGCCACCAGCATCAGCGCCCCGATCCAGCGAATGCGAAATTCGCGCGCCTCCCGCTGCTGCATGCGCGCCTTGCCCACGTTGGAGGCGAACGCCATCCAGTTGCGATCGTCGTCCAGCACCTGCCCCGAGGCCTGGTACGCCTCCATGAAGCGCTCGGTCCAGTCCTGTGGCTCCAGCCCCACCACGGCGGCATAGCCGCGCACAATCCCCTTGCTCAGGATGCCGCCCGGAAGCCGACTGAAATGGTCCTGCTCCAGCGCCAGCAGATGCTGCCGGCTGATCTTCGTCACCGCCGTGATGTCTTCCAGCGCAATGCCGCGGGACATCCGCTCCATGCGCAGGTCTTCTCCGAAGCTGCTCATCGGCTTCCAGTAGCAGAGATTTTGAGACCCTGTTGTCGATTTTCCCTCTAACGATAAGCCGAAGTCCAGCGCAGGTTAACGGACTATACCCCGAAAGTAACCATATCTTAAGCATTATTAACGAATTAATTATATTTTTCCTTGTCTCTATATGCCGGATCCGGCTCTGAGTCGCAGCCGAAGCATCCCTGCGTGCCGGCTGCTACCCTTGAATCAGTGCGCCCAATGCGCCTTATGGAGTTCGCTCCGGGATGAACAAACTGATCTTCGCCAATCTCGTGCACCGCCCCCTCCGCTCCATCATCAGCGTGGTCGCGGTCGCCATTGAAGTCATCATGATCCTCTCCATCGTCGGCATTTTCATGGGCATTCTCAATGACACCAAGGCTCGCAACAACGGCGTCGGAGCCGACCTGATGATGCGCGGCAGTGCCGCCAGCAACATCAACGGAATCGGGCCCGTCTCCATGCCCATCAAGCTGGCCGATCCCTTGCGCAAGCTGCCCCACGTCACCGTCGTCTCTCCCGCCGCTCTGCAGTTCAGCACCGTTGGCACGCCCGAGATCATCTGGGGCATCGACTACCCCACCTACAACGCTCTGAGGCCGTTCGTCTTCGTCTCCGCTCCGCCCGCTAATGGCGGCTCGCCTTTCAAAAACCCCTACGACGTCATCGTGGACGATGTTTTCGCCGCTCGCAAAAATCCCGCCACCGGCAAGCTCTACACGTTGGGCGACACCGTCAGCATTATGAACACCGGCTTCCACATCTGCGCCGTCGTCCAGCACGGCAAGGGCGGCCGCAAGCTCGTTCCCCTCGACACCATCGACCGCTTGATCGGCGCTCCTGGCAAGGCCTCCATCTTTTACCTCAAGCTCGACGATCCGGCCAACGATCAAGCCGTCATTGATGAAATCCATTCCACGCCCGGGCTGGCCGACTACCCCGTGCAGACCATGGAGGAATGGACCTCCACCATGACTCCGGAAAAGATGCCTGGATTCAACCTGGCCCTCGACACGGTCACCGGCATCGCCGTCATCGTGGGTTTCCTGGTCATATTTCAAACCATGTACACGGCGGTGCTGGAACGCACCCGCGAAATCGGCATTCTCAAGTCGATGGGCGCATCCAAGTCCACCATCGTCGCCGTTGTCCTCCGCGAAACCGCGGTGCTGGCCGTTGTCGGCCTGCTCTTGGGAATCGCCGGCACGTTCATCGTCCGCTACGTCATGCTGCATTTCACCACGCTGCAATTCCAGATCACCGGCCTCTGGATCGCGCAGGGCTCTGCCATAGCCTTCGGGGGATCGCTCCTCGGCGCGCTCTATCCGGCCTGGATGGCCGCCCGCAAGGACCCCATCGACGCCCTGGCGTACGAATAATGGAATCCGCGGCGGGGGAATAACGGATCGGGCTTCGTGGGCCGCGGATCGAAGCATGTTCAAGTCAAAAAAAGCCGCCCCGGAGGGCGGCTTTTTCTTCCCGGAACTGAGCCGGAAATTGCCTAGTAGAAGATAACACCCACGGAGATGTTACCGGCCAATCCACCTGAGCCATTCACTGAGACCGTACAGGTCGTCGACGTAGCCAGTTGTGCGGGAGTCAGCAGAGTCCCCGAGCTGTCTACGCAAGCCGATCCCGTAGACCATCCGCCAAAATACGAGCTTCCGGACGCAAGATTCTCCTTGAGAGTGATCTTGGAACCGACCTCATAAGTTCCCGTGCAAACCTGGCCCCCGGAGATTGGAGACTCTCTCCCGCAGTGGATCAGGTTGGGCGTCCCGGTGTCCGATGGCGCGGTCACGTACTCGCCCGAAGGCGCGGTCTGCTCGCCGGCGATGAACACAGTGATGGTAGCGAACTGTGGCGTGGGCACCGTCTGGACGCAGATCGGCGGATTGGTTCCAGGCAATTCGCACGTGAAAGTAATCGGGTTGGAAAGCACGACGGTGCCGTCCGGATTGGAGGTGTTGTCAACCGCGTAGATGACGGAATCTCCCTCATACCCCATGGAGGTAGCAAGACCCGCGTATTCCCCGGGCAGTCCCCCTGAAGGACCCACCGGCCCTGTGCCGCCGCTGGGACACACGCCTATGCCGGGCCCGGAAGACGCGGCTCCGCAGGAATCCACCTCGGCCACCTCGGGCGAGGTCGAAACCCAGGTCACTGAGTTGGTGATGTCGCGGACGGTGGGATTGGTGGAGTAAGTGCCGAAGGCGAGGAATTGTGTGGTCATGCCCTTGTTCGACACCTGAGAGGCGGTGGGCACAACATTGATGGAGAGCAGCGGCTCCTGGGCGGCGCCGATGGTTACGCTCAGGGTTGCCGTATTCACCACCACGCTCTTGTCGGGGTTGGTAAAGGTTGCGGTAATGGTGGTAGTGCCGGCGCCGACGGCCGTGGCCAGGCCCGGCGTGCCGTCACCCGTGGTGCCGATGGTGGCCACGTTCAGATCGCTCGATGTCCACGCCACGCCCGCGGTTTCGTCCACCTGCAGTCCCGTCGATCCCTGGGTGCCGATAACGAAGAACTGAGTTTGCTGCGCCTGGGTCAGCGCCTGGGTGGGGGGATAGACGGTCAGCGCGGTCACTGCTTCCGTAGTGCCGCCCACAATTGTGAATGTGCCCGTGCCGGTGGCGATGCTCTGGTCGGAATTGGTGTAAATCGCGGTAATCGTCGCAGTGCCCTGGCTCACGCCCGTGGCCAGGCCCTTTGCGTTGATGGTGGCGATCGCGGTGCTGCTGGAACTCCATGTAACCAGGTTCGACAAATCTTCCGTGGCTCCCGCCGCGGTGGCGCCGATGGCGATGAACTGGCTGGTCTGGTTGGGCGAGGCTACCGACTGCTCGCCCGGAATCACGGTGATGGTCGTAATGTCGGCGTTGCCGGGGCCGCTGGATCCCCCGGTACCGGTCACCGTCAGCGTGGCGGAATTGGAGATTTCTCCGGTATAGCCCGGCATGGTCGCCGTAATCGTCGTGGTACCCGCCGAAACTCCCTTCGCCAGCCCGGTGGCGCTAATCGTAGCCACGGCCGGGGCGCTCGATGTCCACGTAACACTGTCGGTCACGTTGCTCGTCGAAGATGGGTGATTCCCATGGCCGGTGGTTCCGGTTGCCGTGAACTGGGCTGCCTGTCCAACCGCCACCGATTGCGTCAAAGGCGATACCGCCACGCTGTCAACCTGGGATGAGGTGCAGCCGGCCAGCGAGATTGCGAGCAGACAACCGGCCATCAGTGCGAATGATTTGCGTTCGACCACGTTCGACTCCTTGCGGGGGCGCGCAACCGGGCTCCGTACCGGCGGACCCCCTCCGTAACCTGTTTTGCACGCCGGATACCAACCTCGATTGTTCGGCCAAAAACCGCTATTTTCAAGAGCTTACGTGCGTCATTCCACCGGGAGTGTACCCATCTGTATACGGTCCCAACCCAGGGGTGAATCCACGCGTTTGCGCCCCACCCGGAGCCAAAACCCCTTCCCTCTCCCCAAACCCGCCCGCTTTTCTCCCCATGGTTGCACCCGCTACACTTGCTCTCAGCATGGCCATCAGGCAAGACAACTCTCCCGAGCGGCTGGTCAGCGCCTCGCGGGCGGAAGAGGAACAGGGTTTTGAGCTCAAACTGCGGCCGCGATGGCTCCGCGAGTTCATCGGACAGAAAAAAGCTAAGGAACAACTGGAAATCGCCCTCGAGGCCGCCAAATCGCGCGGCGAGGCCCTCGACCACGTGCTCCTCTTTGGTCCGCCCGGCCTGGGCAAAACCACCCTGGCCACCATCATTGCCAACGAGCTGGACGTGGGCTTCCAGCAAACCTCGGGACCGGCGCTGCAAATCCAGGGCGACCTCACCGCCATCCTCACCAACTTGCGCGAGCGCCAGGTCCTGTTCCTCGACGAGATTCACCGCCTCCAGCCCGTGCTCGAAGAAAAGCTCTACACCGCGCTCGAGGACTACAAGCTCGACATCATCATCGGCCAGGGCCCGGCGGCGCGCACCCACGTGATGGAGATCAGGCCGTTCACTTTTATCGGCGCCACCACCCGGCCCGGACTGCTTTCCTCGCCCTTGCGCTCGCGCTTTGGCATCCTGCTCCGCCTTGAGTTTTATACCGAGGAGGAACTCCGCGTGATCGTAGAGCGCTCCGCGGAAGTGCTCGGCGTGCCCGTCGACGCCGATGGCGCTTCGGAGATTGCCTTGCGCTCGCGTGGAACCCCGCGCATCGCCAACCGCCTGCTCCGCCGCGTGCGCGATTACGCCCAGGTGCGGGGAACCGGAACCATCGACCGCGCCACCGCCAATGCCGCACTGACCATGCTTGAAGTGGACGCCCACGGCTTCGACGAAATCGACCGGCGGCTGCTGCTCACCATCATGCAAAAGTACGATGGTGGGCCGGTAGGATTGGGCACCCTGGCCGCCACCCTGGCCGAGGAAGAAGATGCGCTCGAAGAAGTCTACGAGCCGTTCCTGATTCAGATTGGATTCTTGGATCGCACCCCGCGCGGACGCGTGGCCACGCGCCTGGCCTACGAACACTTCGGGTTGACCATGCCCGGCCGCCAGCCCGGGCTGTTCTAGCTCCGCTAGCACCGCTAACTCCGCTAACCCCGCTAAGGAGGACTTATGGCACTTACGGAATCAACCATGGAACTCGCTTTGGGAGCCGGAGCGCCCGACTTCGCGCTGCCTGACGTGGTCAGCGGCAAAACCGTCCGCCGCGATGCCCTGCGGGGAAAACAGGCTCTGCTCGTCATGTTCATCTGCACTCATTGTCCTTACGTCAAGCACGTGGAGAAAGGCCTGGCGGCGCTGGGCAACGATTACGCGTCCCAACCGGTGAGCATCGCGGCCATCGGCAGTAATGACGCGGAGAATTATCCTGACGACAATCCCGCCGGCCTCAAACGGCAGGCACAAACGCTGGGGTTCCGCTTTCCTTACCTCTACGACGAGACCCAGAAGGTGGCGCGTGCCTATCACGCCGCCTGCACCCCGGACTTTTTCCTGTTTGATGCGAATCTGAAACTCGTCTATCGCGGCCAGTTCGACTCCAGCCGTCCGGGCAACGGCAAGCCGGTCACCGGAGAGGATTTGCGCGCCGCCATTGACGCAGTGCTTGCGGGCAAGCCCGTCTCTCGCGACCAGCGCCCCTCGATCGGCTGCAATATCAAGTGGAAGTAGCGGCTACATCTGGCGCAGGAAAAGCGCCACTTGCTCCCCGCCTTCGCTGGAGCTGACCACACGCACCTGGTCGCCGGTCTGAGCCTGGAATTTCAGGCCGGGGATGGCTCCGGCATAGCCCTCCGCCACGCTGTCGGCGTCGATGCGATAGGTATGCTCCGCGCCCGACGGATCCTTCACCGCGATGGTGTGAGCATGGGGGTCCATTTTGCTTACCGCGCCCGTGGTGGAGGAAAACGGACCGGCTCCCAGGTTCTTGACCGCAACCACCGTTCGGTCGTCGCCGTCGCCGTAGTAGAAGATGATTGCGTATGCGCCCTGCTTGTCGAACGCCGTTGCCGCGGTAGTCTCGGCCGCGATCTTCTTGTCGAACGCGATGGCCGTTTTGTGGTTCACCATCTCGTCAAAAACTGCGCGGGCCCCGGTGTCTTGAAACACCGTGATGGTCTTGTCCGAGGCGTTGATGGCGCTGATGGTCCCGGTCAGCGCATGGATGACCTCCTGCGAGGCAAGCCTCACCGGGAGCAGGACGGCGCATCCTGCGATTATAGAGACACTCACGAAAGCCTTGCGCATGAGCTTCCTCCAGACGGTAGTGTGCGGGCTCGCCGGCGGAGCAGGTGGGTTCGCCAGGCAAGTAGCCCTAGTATAATTCTGCCATTTCCGCCACCGCAACATGTTTTGGTCGGGCAATCGTACCGGAGCCGGTGCGCGAAGGACCGATGTTTGCGCCGAGCGGGCCGGAGTTTCCATTGCCGCAGGCAACCATTTGCGCCCAAAGCGGAATTACATTGATAGAGGGAATTCTGGCGTTGCAACCCGGGTTCAGCGTGGAGCACAGAACGTACAGCCAACACGAATGTTGTTATGAGCTTAAAAAGAGCGGTATTAGGATTTGGTACCGGCGTTGCGGATTGATTCAATGACTCTCACGCCCGCTCGCGAAGGGGCGGGGAATAGACGGAGGTTTATCTTATGCGAAAGATCACAATTATGATTCCGGCCCTTGCTTTGGCCGGATTGGTCGGCGTATCGCTTGCGGCGCAGCAGCCTGCATCCAGCTCCTCGCCTTCAACGCCGCAGAGCACCCCTGCGCAGCCCAATTCCGGCGCACAGACGGCGGCACAGCCGCAGAACGGCGCAACGGCATCCGCCCCAAGCACCTCAGGCGCGCCCCAAGCCGGCAATCAGCAGCTCCGTCCCGTGACCGGCGAACTGGAGAAGAAGATCGACACCAAAAACGCCAAACCCGGCGATCCCGTCATCGTGAAGACAACCGAGCGGGCAACTACCGCGGATGGGACCGTGATTCCGAAAGGCTCGCGCATCGTGGGGCACGTCACCGAAGTGGAAGCGCACAGCAAAACCACCCCCAACGCGCGCCTCACCATCCAGTTCGATCAGGCTGAGATCAAGGGCGGCCAGACACTGCCCATCCGCACGGTGCTGGTGAGCGTGGCGCCGCCGCCAACCACGGTTCAACCCACTGACACGCTGAATTCCCCGGGGATGGGCAGCACGCCGATGCCCTCACCGTCGGCGCCCGGGGCTCCCGGCGGCGCGGCGGGATCGCCGGCAGGAGCGGCTCGCGGAAGCGGCGCTCAGACGATCCCTCCCACCGGCGGCGGAACGCCCACCATGTCTGCCGGAGCCGGCCTGCAGGCGACGAATGCGCAGCCGAAGAGCGGCACGGTCGTGTCGCGCCAGGGCAACGTAGCCATCAAGACCACAGCGGTGCCGGGCGTGCTGCTGGCCACCAACGCCAATGGACAGCCGTTTTCCAATGCTGCCGGCGCGCTTCTGGGCGCCAAGCAGAATGTCCACCTGGATGGCGGCACGGAGATTGTGCTGGCGGTGATGGATGCGCCGCAAAAGCCCGGAGCGCGGTAGAGCAGCGCGCAAGAACGACACGCGCAACTTGTTCCAGCGTTCGTGTGTCCTGAATTCGGACAGCTCCGTTACTTCCGGTTCCGGTTCGATCGGTAGCCCGTAATCTTTCGCACATACGGGCTCTTCGCTAGTATCGGCATCGTAGGAGAAAACTTGAGCGCGCTAACAATAAAGAAGCGCAGCTCAACATTTCAAGGCGAGGTGCGGCGAATGGCTCCGGATTCCATGCGGTGGGAAGGCATCGAGATCAGCCCGCGCTTTCGCCGCAGCATGGAAGAGCGCATCGAGCGCCTCGAGCTCGACGCCGATTCCGACGAGATGCAATTGCTTTACCTCAATGACGAGGATCACCTCCGGCGGCAGCGCAAGCTGGTGGCGGCCGAACGCGCCGAGGCGCTGCGCATGAGGCTCTTCCTAGACAAGACGCGCAACCGCCTGCCGGCGCCAATGATTCCGCTCTAGCGGCAACAGTACGTCCGCGCGAAGCCAGGCACGGGATTACACGCGAAGCGAGGCACGGGATTACTTAGACGTGTAGATAGATAGATAAATCGGATTGTGGCGAATCGCCGGGGCCGCGGACTATTCCTTCACCGCGGCCCTTTCTCTCTTTTGCTCCATCCGCAGCCGGCACATGGCCTGGCCAGACCCCCTGTCGGAAAAATTTGACACGCGGCCAACGGCGCATGGAGCCGGAAAGCCGCCTGGAACGAATAAAGCCGGAGCCGCGTTTCCTGGCGGCTCCGGCTTTGGTTCTGCGCTACTGGAGCTCCGGGCTGGATTTGAACCAGCGATACAGGTTTTGCTGACCTGCGCGTTTCCACTTCGCCACCGAAGCGTAACCCTGAGCGCGAGAAGGGAAGACGCCCCGATCAAATGGCCCAATCGGGCCCCGCTTGCTTTGTCGCAAGAATCTTATCGGAGGAAATCGCGTTTGCCAATACAACAGCCGGCTAACGCGATGCGGCTTTGGTGTTAGGAATTCCGGATTGGTCCTCCAAAATCCGGCGCGGCAGGGATTTCCAGATTCGCCCGACCCCTCGGGCTTCGCATAATGGGGATATGCCAACCTCCGGCCGAACCCTCCAATACTTTGTCGCCGACGTCTTCACCCAGGCCCCCTCGAGGGGAATCCTCTTGCGGTGGTCATGGATACGGTTGGCCTGGCAACGGAACAGATGCTGGCGATCGCGCGCGAGTTCAACTTGTCGGAAACGGTATTCGTGGAGCGCCGAGCCGCCGAAGTGGAGCGCGAGGAGGGCGTGCGCGTGCGCATCTTCACCACCGAGGAGGAGCTGCCATTCGCAGGCCATCCCACGCTGGGCACTGCCTGCGTGCTCAGGCGCTCGGCGCCGGAGACATTGCGCGATGGGGTGGTGACGCTGGCCGAGAACGTGGGCCCGATCCCGGTCCGGTTTGAAACCGGAGACTCGCTATTTGGGGAAATGACGCAGCGAGATCCGGAATTCGGAGCGGAATTGGATCCCGGCGAAGTGGCGCGGCTGTGCGGATTGAGCAGGAACGATCTGGATGCGGATCATGCGCCGCAACTGGTCTCCACCGGCAATGCGTTTGCCGTGGTCCTGTTGAAAGACCTGGAGGCGCTGGGGCGGCTTAACGTGAGCCACGACGAGGCTACCGCATGGCTGCGGGCGCGCGGAGGCAGATGGTTTTATGTCCTGGCTCCCGGCGGAAACGATGGCGCGGCGGGATGGCGCGCGCGCATGCAGTTCAACGGCGGCGAAGATCCGGCCACGGGCTCGGCGGCCGGATGCGCCATTGCATGGCTGGTGGCGCGCGGCCTCGCTCGCAGCGAAGAGCGCGTCCAGGTTCGGCAGGGAATTGAGATTCGCCGTCCCAGCCAGCTCTTTCTCACCGCATGCGTCCATGCGGATCGAAGGGTGACCCGTGTCCGCGTCGCAGGCAGCAGCGTAATCGTTGCAGAAGGAACCATTTTCCTTCCTTGATGCACACCCTTTCAACAGGTTTTCATAAACGCAACTTGTTGTATCTGCGATTTGTTGATGGTTTCCCCTCAGCCTCCACCGCGCGAAAAAGTGTGTCTTCGCCGCACATTCTCTCTAGTCAGATGAAACCGTTCTTCGTACTCTTGCCAAGCATTGGAGAAATCTGATCGGCTTCCGAGCCGGATTTGACATCGGGCCCCGGCGGTCCCGGGCGGCGGCAAATCGGTTTGTTCGCGCCGCAGATACGGTCCGTTCGAAGCTCGATGTTAACGGCGGTCCCCGCCTGGGACCGGCTGCGCCTTGAGGTGCGCACCGGCTCCAGGTGATGGCCCATCCCCAGTGGGGCCCAAGGCCAGGTAAACAGAATTGTCGTCCAGCCCGCCAATAGAGCGGGCACGGGAATTGTTTTGCCTGGTCAACACAAATCTTAACCAATCCTCAGGAGAGTGCAGCTTCACATGCGGCCCAAAAAAATAATTCTTTGCGTTGACGCGAACGAGAACGACTTGTCGGTACTCTCTTTCATGCTTTCCACCAACGGTTACCGGGTGCTGGCGGCGCGCAACGCGCACGAGGCCATCGGATACTATTCCGAAAACCAGGTGGACCTGGTTCTGGCCAGTCACTCGTTGCCCTCCGGAAATGGAGATCAACTCGTGCGCAAGCTGAAACAGATTGCCCATCATGTCCCCATGATCTTGCTGGGAGATCCGTTGAAGATGGGAGATCAGATCCACTCAGCCGACGCCCTGCTGGCCAAGAAAAACTGCTCCCCCAACGAACTCCTGGAGCGAATCAAGGTGATGAGCGCGCGCAAGCGCGGACCGCGCAAGGGCAGCACCCGGATGCAGCCGGCAGCGCAGCTTGCGGTGGCGTCGTAGTGGCGGAGTTCGCCAGGCGCGACAAGCGGGTCTTCTTCCACGGACTGTGCCCCGTTCCTCGCGCCTTCATCGCGATGAGCGGGTTTCTTCCGCCGCGTCGCGATCGCGCAGTCTTGAGACCTGACTTATTGGAGCGCTTCCCACACCAGCCGCGCGGCCGCCAGATCCTCGATCGCCATACCCACTGACTTGAACAGAATCGGCCGCCCGCGGGGAATGGGAAACGCGGCAGGGCGGGCGAGGATTTCGCCAATCTCGGCCTGAATCGGCGCCCCGGAAAGCACAATGTCGCCGGCCTCGCGTTCCACGCCCGCCCTCGACTCGGCCACAATCCAGCTTGCGTTCACGGCCTCGTCGTTCAGCTCGCGCAGCGATGCGCCCACCGCGCCCACCGCCAGAATGAGGGCATCGCCGCGCAGCCAGCGGCCTTCCAGCACCGGCTCCGGCGAGGCCGTGACGGTCAGCACCACCTCCGCGTGAGCGGCCTCGTCTACGGTCGTCGCGCGAACCATGGCCCCGGTAGCGGCACCGGCCTCCGCTGCCAGGCGCTCGGCGCTCGCCCGCGTCCGGCTCCAGATGCGGATGTCATTCAGACTCGGCCGAATGAGCCGCAACGCCTCTATATGTGAGCGTGCCTGCACCCCGGCCCCCAGAATCCCCAGGCTGGCGGCGCCCTCCGGCGCCAGCGCGTCCAGAGCCACTGCGGAAACCGCGGCCGTGCGCATCTCCGTGATCAGGCGTCCATCCATCACCGCCAGCGGCTGGCCCGTGGAGCTGCTCAGCAATGCCATCACCGCCATGTGCGTGGGCAGTCCCCGCTCCGCGTTGCCGGGGAAAAACGTTACCGCCTTCACCCCCATCGCATCGCCATGAATCACTGGCATCGCAGCGAACCAGCCATTGCCGTGGCCCTCCTCGTTCCCGGCGCGAAGAATGGTGCGCGGCGGCTGTTCCACGCGGCCCGCGGAGTAGTCGACGAGCGCCCGCCGGATGGCCGGGATAAGGGCTTCGTACCTCAGCAGCGAGCGAACCTGGTCTTCGGCAATGTACATGGCGATGGGTTGGATTCCCTCCACGGTTGGCCGCTCCGTTGCACTCCGATCGGAACACGGTGCAACTATGTCGCCCGGACGACGCATCGAAGCTCGGGTAAGCATCGATCCGTTCGGGCCCTGTTCTTTATCTATTGTCGATGGGCTCGTTTCACTTCTACAAATCGAACCTTAGAAAAGAGGCTCTCCTATGCCTCGGCCTATTCCATTAAGCTCCCCGGTTCTGAGCGCGCTCAAGTTTACCTCGGAAGAAAAAAGTGGGTCGCACATTGGCCCGGACGGGCTGACGGATGTGCAGCGCGCGCGCAGCCGTCCGATGGGATCGAGCGCGATTGTAGCGCTTGTCGATCGCTTTTACCGGAAAAGAATGGTGGCGGACGCAATCGCCGAGTATGTGCCACGAATGCGCGAGCGGGTTTGCGTCGAGGGTCGCGACGAGGTGTTCGTGGTTATTTACGTGGACCCGGAAACCGCCGTGGCCGACCTGGTAAGCACAGAGCAGGCAGGCGAGTTGCTGGAGAGCGTCGCGTTCTCGGCGATCTACCCTGAGCCGCAACGAGCGGCGTGATAAAGGCAGGGAACAGGGAACAGGGAGCAGGAAGCAGGGAACAGGGAACAGGGAGTAGGGAAAGGGAGTAGAAAGCAGGGAATCTTGCCGCTCCCTACTGTACCCCCTCCCTACCGTGCCGCTTCCAGCATCCGGTCCAGCGCCACGCGGCCCCAGTGCTTGACGTTCTCGCGCACCTGGATGCGGTTCACCACCCGGCCTTCCACCAGGTTCTCCAGCACCCAGCACAAGTGCTGCGGGCTGATGCGGTACATGGTGGTGCACAGGCAGCCGGTGTCGTCCAGCGTGATCACCCGCTTGCCCTCGGCCGCCGCGCGCTTCGCCAGCCGGTTCACCAGGTGAATCTCAGTTCCCACGGCGAACATCGCTCCCTCCGGCGCCTTTTCAACCAACGCAATCAGCCCTTCCGTCGATCCCAGCGCGTCCGCCTTCTGGCACACCTCCCAGCGGCATTCCGGGTGCGCAATCACCTGGATCCCCGGATACTTGGCCCGCACCGCGTCCACGTGGCTGGGCAGGAACCGCTGGTGCACGCTGCAGTGGCCCTTCCACAGAATCACGCGGCTGGCCGCATAAGCCGCCGCGGCCTGCCCGCCCTCGAGCGCCCACGGATCCCACACCGTCATCTGGTCCAGCCGAATCCCCATCGCGTAGCCGGTGTTCCGCCCCAGGTGCTGGTCGGGCAGAAACAGGATCCGCTTGCCCCGCGCAAAGGCCCACTCGATGGCCGCACGCGCGTTCGACGAGGTGCAAACTAGCCCGCCCCGCTCGCCGCAGAATGCTTTGATGGCCGCGGTCGAATTAATGTAAGTGACCGGGATCAGGCCATCCGTCATAAAGTGGCCCTGGCCGTCCGGCATGCGCGAAAGCGATTCCCAGCACGCCTCAACTTGCGAAATTTCCGCCATGTCGGCCATGGAGCAGCCCGCATTCAAGTCGGGCAGGATCACCTCCTGGCCTTCCCGCGCGAGCACGTCCGCGCTCTCGGCCATGAAGTGCACGCCGCAAAAAACAATGTACTTGGCATCCGTCGCCGCAGCCGCCTTTGAGAGCTTGTAGCTGTCGCCGGTGTAATCGGCAAAGCGCACCACTTCGTCGCGCTGGTAATGGTGGCCCAGGATCACGGTGGAGGCGCCCAGCTTCGCCCGCGCCGCCGCAATCCGCTGGTCCATGCTGTGGTCGGGAAGCGCCAGGTAGTTTTCCAGGCTGCATGCCTTTTCGGCGGACTCTGCCGCCAGCGTCTCGTCGAGTGCCAGAGTCAATTTGTTCCGCCTTCAGTCCTTTAGCCCATCTTGCAAGGCTTTGGACGGGGTTGTTGAAAGCCAATCGGCTGCAGTGGAAGCGCTTGCCGAAATTCCGGCCCCTTCCACGGGGATGTTGCAGCGTTCCAGCCTATGCAGCCGTTGCCGGGCGGACGCTCCGTCCCAGCCACGAACCGCCGCAAGCTGTTACCTGAAGTTTAATTCACCCGCAGCCAGCCCACAAATCAAGCGTTTTCATGCGCCGAAAAATCGCGCCGGAACATCCAAAAACGCAACGCCTCACGCATCTCCCCGGAGGTCCCATGAACGAGCTGCAACTGAGCCTGGTGAGCGACGCCTACGCGGCATCGCCTGCGCAAATCCTGGAAGCGCTGCCCGAAGAGCTGACGCACCGCAAGCCCGCCGCCGCGCCGCACTCCATTTACGAAGAGCTGTGGCACGTCTGCTTCTGGCAGCAGGTAACGCTCGACTGGATCGGCGGCACCGAAACGCCGTTTCCGGCCAGCCCCGCCGACGGATTCCCCACCGTCGACGACATGGAGCGCGAGCCGTGGGCGCAGCTATGCGGACGGTTTTTTGCGGGCGCGCAGCGCGGCGCAGACGCCGCCGGCGATGAGTCGCAGATCAACCGGCCCATCCGCTGCCCCTCGCGGCCCGGCCACCGGATGCGGGTAATGACTGTACGCGAGCAGCTCGAAAGCCTGTCGGCGCATAATGCCTATCATCTCGGCCGCATCGTCCTGCTGCGCCAACTGCTGGGCGCGTGGCCGCCGCCCAAAGGCGGGTTTACCTGGTGAGTGACCTGCGACACTCATTCCGCATCCCGATTTGTTCGCGCTTGTTTCCGGCCAGTATCATGTTCCTACATGGTGAACCCGCCAATTGAACTCGGCACCCTCGGCATGTCCGACACGCTGATCCTGATGGTGCTGGCGCTGGTGGTCTTCGGGCCGCGCCGCCTGCCCCAGATCGGCCGCCAGATCGGCAAGCTGATGTACGAGTTCCGCAAAGCTTCCAACGATTTCAAGTTCCAGATGGAAGAGGAGTTGCGTTCGGCCGAGGAGGCCGACCGTCGCAAGCGGGAAGAAGCCGAGCGGGCGCGCAACCTGGCGCTCAACCCTCCAGCGCAGACCATCGAATCGCAGGCCGCCGTAGGCGCGCAGGAGTCTGTCTCCGCCCCATCGCATCCGCTCTACGGTTCCGCCTCCGGCTACCCCGAGGCGTACCCGCCGGAAACGACCGAGCTCGCGGCGGAGGAACCGCCAGCCACGACACCGCGCATTCAGCCGCCATCCACGGGCGCGCCGGTGCCGGCAAAACAGGGAACGGAAGTGCAGGGACCAAGGGACCAAGAGACCGAAGGACCAATTGCGTTGCCGCCCGAAGATGTGATCGTTGCCGAGGCAAACATCGGCGCGGAAGCAGCCGCTCCAGTTGCCGAAACCGCCGCGCAGCCTGAAGGCGAGCCGCATTCAGACTCCAACCCGGCGGAGACCGTGACCCAGCATGGTTGACGCAGCGGACGCCATCGACAAGGCGCGCGCCGCGGTGAGCGAGCGCGCGGACCTCCCGGGCATGAGCCTGATGGAGCACCTGGAAGAGCTGCGCAAGCGCATCATCCAGTCCGCCATCGGCCTGGCCGCGGGAATGGCGATCGCCGGCGTTTTTTACCGGCAGCTGGTCGGTTTTCTCCAGGAGCCGTTGACGAAAATCGGAAAGAAGCTGGTGATGACGCATCCCATGGATGCGCTCAATCTGGATCTGCAGGTGGCGCTGCTTGCCGGGGCTATCCTGGCTTCGCCCTTCATCCTCTATCAGGTGTGGCTCTTCATCGCCCCCGGCCTTTACCAGCGGGAAAGACGATTCGTGGTGCCCTTCATGGCCGCCACCATCGCGCTGTTTCTTACCGGCGCGGCTTTCGGCTACTTCTTCGTGCTGCCCGGCGCCATGGAAATCCTGATTGTCAAGTTCGGCCACGACTTTACCCCGATGATCACCATCGAGGAATATACCGGCTTCTTCCTCTCCATCATTCTCGGCCTCGGCATCAGTTTTGAGATGCCCATCCTCATCTTCTTCCTCGCCCTGTTCGGAATCGTGAGCCCGAAGTTCCTCCTGAAGAACATTCGCTACGCCATCCTTGCCGTTTTCCTGGTGGCCGCATTCATTTGCCCCAGCCCCGATCCCTGGACCATGTGCCTCTACGCGCTTCCCTTGCTCGGCCTATATCTCATCGGCATCCTGGTGGCGTGGTGGGTGCACCCCTCGCGCAGGAAGAAGAAGGAGCAGCCGGCCTGATATGCCGCATATTCTTCCATCCCGGTTAGTAAATGATCGATGTCATCCTGAGCGGAGCGAAGGATCTGCGGTTGCTCTTAGCAGCGGTGGAAGCTTCATTCCTCTCCTCACCCTCGCGATGCTGTTCTTGGTTCTTCCTGTCAACGCACATGCCCAACATTTCGATGGTCAGCGCGCCTACGACTACGCCCGCGATTTCGTCGCCATCGGCCCGCGCTGGCCCACCGGTCCCGGCCACATCAAGGCGCAAGCCTTCCTCCGCCAGCACCTCCAGCACGACAACCTGGAAGAAGATGCGTTCCTCGCCGATACGCCCATCGGCCCGGTAAACCTGCGCAACTTCATCGTGCGTTTTCCCGGCGCCAAGGACGGCGTCATCGTCCTCGGCACGCATTATGAGACCAACTATCCGCTGAAGAACATCGACTTCGTCGGCGCCAACGACGGCGGATCCACCACCGGCCTGCTCCTTGCCATCGCCGACAAACTCCGCGCCGAGACCGCGGGCGGCCGCAAGATCCCGGGCTACTCCGTGTGGCTGGTGTTCTTCGACGGCGAAGAGGCGTTCGTCAACTGGTCGGCCTCCGACTCCACCTACGGCAGCCGCCACCTGGCCGCCAAATGGGATCGCGACGGCACCCTCAAGCGCATCAAGGCCTTCATGCTGGCCGACATGATCGGCGACAAAGACCTCGATATCCAGCGGGAGACCGCCTCTACCGGCTGGCTGGTGGACCTGGTGCGCAAGGCGGCGCACAAGTACGGCTACGACCGCTATTTCTTCAAGACCTCGGAGTCGATCGAGGACGATCACCTGGCCTTTCTCAAGCGCGGCGTGCCCGCCATCGACATCATCGACTTAGACTACGGCCCCAACAACAGCTATCACCACACCGCCCAGGACACCATGGACAAGATCAGCGCCAAAAGCCTGACCATCGATGGCGACGTGTTCATGGAGACGATTCGGCTGATCGATGGACGATAGCTTCTAGCCTCTAGCTTCTAGCTGGAAACCGAACGAGCGTTGCAGCTCGCGATCGAGACCCTCCGCCGTCGCGCAAAGGTCTCAGCTAAAAGCTAAAAGCTAAAGGCTAAAAGCTAAAAGCTAAAAGCTAGGAGCTAGAAGCCAGAAGCCGGATGCTTTAGCATCCAGTCATGATCGGCGGCGCCTCCTGGACATGGTGGATTGGGTTCCACATCGTTGTCGCCGCGCTGCTCTTTGCCGATTCGCTGCTCCATGGCCACCGAAATGAGGATCGGCCTGCGACCAGAAACGCGTGGCTCTGGACCGCATTTCTCGCGCTTGCCGCCGCCCTCTTCGCCGGCTGGATCGATCTCCGCCAGGGCCACGTTTCCGCCCTCCAGTGGGTCGCCGGCTACACCATTGAAACTTCGCTCTCCATCGACAATCTCTTCGTCTTCCTCATCCTTTTCCAGGGCTTTGAAATCCGCGCCCGGCGCCAGCACCAGGCGCTTACGTGGGGCGTGGCCGGAGCCATCGTGCTGCGTGCCGCCTTCATCGCCATCGGCGTCACCCTCATCCGCCGCTACGCATGGATCACCTACCTGCTCGGCGCGTTCCTGCTGTATGCCGCCTGGCGTTTGATTCGCGAGCGCTCGGCCAGCGAGATAATCCCCGCGTGGATTCGCCGCCTGCAACCCGCCCAGGGATCGCTCCTTCCCGTCATCCTTGCGGTTGAAGTCACTGACGTCATCTTCGCCGTCGACTCCATTCCCGCCGTCCTCGCCATCTCCCACGATCCGTTCATTGTTTACACCTCGAACATCGCCGCGGTGCTGGGCCTGCGCGCGCTTTACTTCGGCCTCGCCGGCCTGCTCCATCGCCTGCGCTTCCTCCATTACGGCCTGGGCGTGCTGCTTGCCTTCGTCGCCCTCAAAATGCTGGCAAGCCCGTGGATCGACGTCCCCATCCTCATCTCCCTGGCCATCATCGGCGCCGTCCTTGCAGTCTGCGCCGTGGTTTCCGCCATCGCCAGACCGGGAGAGAAAAACTCCGAATCATCTCTTTAGCACCGGCCGCACCATGCCCTCCACTGGCCCGCCCCACGGGTCTTTCCGTATCCTAGAGAAAAGGAATGAAGACCTTCACCTTAGACGAGGCGCAATCGTTGCTTCCCGTGCTGGAGGCGCTGCTCAAGCGCGCTCGCGAAAGCAAGGAGGCAGCCGAATCGGTCGAGTCCGGGCTGACCGACCTGGGCCGCCGCATTTATCTCTCCGGCGGCATGAGGGTCGACATCTCCAGCGTCACCCGCCAGCGCGCCGAAATGGAATCGCACCTGGACCGCGTCCGCGAAAGCATTGCGGAAATCGACTCCATCGGCGTTCAGGTAAAGGACCTGGACTCAGGCCTCCTCGATTTTCCGTTCAAGCTCGATGAAGATGTGGTCCTGCTTTGCTGGAAACTGGGCGAGCCGGCCATCGAGCACTGGCACACCGTGGAATCCGGTTTCCGCGGCCGTCAGCCCGTCGACGATCGTTTCCGCCGCCGTCCCGGAGCCAACGGCCGGCCCAATTAGGGCAGGGAGTAGCAAGCGAGATTCAGTCTTCCATAGCGGACGCTCGCGTGGCGGAGCCCGCATTCCGTGCGGATGCTATGCTCAAGGTGTCGCTGACGCCGTTGCTCATGTTTCTCCCCCAATTCGCCGATTGTCTGCGCCATTCCTCAAGAAGAGCTGTCTTGTGCGGCATTGGCCTGCTCGCCCTTGCCGCCGGCGGATGCGACCGCCTTCACCGGCAGCATCCGGAGATGGTCTACGTTTCCGCGCAGAAGATGTTCCTTCGCGACCGTGTGGCCCCCGTCTCAGACCACACCGGCGAAGTCACCAACGGGGAAGCGCTGCAGGTGCTCGAACGTGGCCGCCGCTTCCTGAAGGTGAAAACCCCAAAGAACGAGATCGGCTGGATCGAGGAACACGCCGTCATCGACAGCAAGACCTACGACGGGTTTGTAAAACTGGCCGCGGATCACAAGGATAGTCCGGTTGTCGCCACCGCGGTCATCCGCGACGACGCCTATCTGCATGAAAAGCCGGGGCGGGAGTCGCAGCATTTTTATCTGCTGCCGGCAAACTCGCGGGTGGAGCTGCTGGAGCGCGCCTCGGTGGCGAAACAGACCCAGGCCGTGATTGCCGAGCACAGGTTGGCCGAGGAAGAGGCGCAGAACGCGCGCAAGGAATCCAAAGGCAAGGAGCCCGTCCATTCCGAACCTGCGCCGCCTCCGGTGATGGAGGACTGGTGGCTGGTGCGCGATGCCAAGGGCGAGGCGGGCTGGCTGCTGGCCGGGCGAATGGACGTGGATGTTCCCGGCCAGGTGGCGCAATACGCCGAGGGCCAGAGGATTGTGGGCGCGTACGTGCTGACGAAGGTAACGGACGCGGATACGCCCAACCACGAGATGCCGGAATACGTGATGCTGCTGGAGCCCTACAAAAACGGCCTGCCCTACGACTTCGACCAGGTGCGCGTTTTTACCTGGAGCCCGAGGCACCATCACTATGAAACAGCCTTCCGCCTCCATCCCATCCAGGGTTTTCTGCCGGTAAAGGTGACGCGCGTGCCGGGGCCCGGCGGAAGCGTGCCCTCCTTCAGTTTCCTGCTGGCCAATAACGGCAGTGTGAGCGTGGACGCCGAGACCGGCGTCACCAGGCCCGTGGCTCCGCGCACCCTCAACTACGAGATGATCGACACCGTGGTCAAGCGGATCGGGCCGGATCTGGCCCCCATTCCCGCCATGCACATGCCCGGCGAGAAGAAAGAAGAGAAGAAGGCGCGGAAGAAAAGATAATCGGGGATCGAGAAGACTTCAACCTTCCCGTCTTTTTTTCTGTAGCCACGACCTGAGCACTTGATCGGCGCGGCTCTGCCATCCATTTCCTGTCGCGCGCAGGCCCTCCGCCACATCGGGAGATAGCCGGATAGAAATGGGGATCTTCTTGGGGGCCTTCTGCGGGCCGCGTCCGCGGATCTTCCGCAGCATCGTTTGTTCGCTCTTCGGCAAAGCGGAGAACGGCTTGAATCGCGCCACCTCTTCGGCAGTCAGCTCTCTAACTTCGCCGTTCTTATCGATCAATGGTCTGCGGTTTGCCATAACGCTTTGCCTCCCTTTTGTTGGCTCTGCGAAAACTGATCACGCGAATTCCGTCCGGCAGGGGAATATAACAGAGCAGATGCAGCCGCCCGTCCAGATATCCAACCGCGATACGCCGCATCTCACCCTTGCGGGGGTTGTCCACGAATACTGCAGTCTCGAAATCGAATTCCGAGGCCCGCTCGAAGGAAAGTCCACGTTCCCTGATGTTGCGCTCATTCTCGGCAGGATCGTAGGAGATTCCCATTAGTTAATTGTATATACTATTTACCTGAAGTCAAACCGTAAATCGATTGCGCAGAAGCACGGTAGAAGCGCCGATAAATCTTCCAATACAGCAGTCAGCCCTTCTTCACTCGCCTGCGCAGCTCCCGCTCCACCACTCGCCGCATCTCCGCCTCCGGCGCGGTCTTGCCGGTCCAGATTTCGAACTGCCGCGCGCCCTGCTGCACAAACATCTCCGCGCCGGTAATCACGGCAATTCCGCGCGACCGCGCCAGTTTCAGCAGCGGCGTTTCCATGGGGTTATAGACCAGGTCGAAGACCAGGTCCGCGTTCAACTCGTCGGCGGCCAGCGGCAACGGCTCCTTCGATCCAGCCATCCCGCAAGGCGTCGAGTTGATCAGCGCATCGAAGCGCATCCCGCGCAGCTTCGCCTGCCGCAGCGCCGTGGTCCCGGCGGCCCGCGCCAGCTTTACCGCGTTCTCGTGGGTGCGGTTGACGATGAAGACCTCCGCCCCTTGTTCCGCCAGCCCAAACGCCGCCGCGCGCGCGGCGCCTCCGGCCCCCAGCAGCGCCACGCGCGCGCCCTTCAGCCGCATTCTCCGCTCCAGCGGACGCACCACGCCGGACACGTCGGTGTTGTAGCCGAAAAGCTTGCCGTCCGCTCCGATGCGCACCGTGTTGCACGCGCCGATGCGCTTCACCAGCGGGTCCATCTGGGCAAGGTGAGGCAAAATCTCCTGCTTCAGCGGCATCGTCACGGCCAATCCGCTCAGCGGCAATTCGAGGGCAAACGCCAGCAGGTCGGCAAGCGCGCGCACCTTCAGCGGTATCAGCACAGCGTCCACGCCGGCGCGGCGAAACGCGGTGTTCTGCATCAGCGGGGAAAGCGAATGCGCAATGGGGTTGCCGGCCACGCCAAAGATGCGGGTGCCGCTGCCGATCCTGCCGGCGCCATACAAGGTTCGCAATGTCCGCGCCGTCACCTGGCCCGGCGCAGTCTCCTCGCCCTCCGCCAGCGACGCAAACGTGAATTCGCCGCCCTCGCGCGGGCCGAGAATCCGACTTGGCAGGCCCTCCTCGCCCATCGCCATGCTCACAATGCGCGCATTTCCGGCATGGTTCTCAATCAGCCGCAGCACCGCCAGATTATCCTCGAGCGTCTGCGCCGTCGAAACCACCTTCACAATGTCGGGATCGAACGCCGCAATGCGATCGGCGGCGCGATTGAGCAGCCGCGTGCGCGAGAAATCGTGAAAGCTGACGATGAGTTCTGCGTCGGCCCGGCGCAGCGCCCCGCGGAGCTTATCGAACTCGGCCGGCGCAGCCTCTTCCGCCGATTCGATCTCGAGATCCACCATGCCGCATCCGTCGCGCACGGCCTTGCGCAGGATCTCGAGCTCTTCCACAAGCGTCCCGCTGAAGTTGCCGCCATTCGGTTTGCGCCGGCACGTGGCAATCGCGGTCACGTTTTTGTTTTCCGCCAGAAAGCGGCGCAACGTGGTCAGCACCGCGTCCGGCCGGTCCAGCGAGTCCAGCCGGAACTCGAGGAACTTCGATTCCCGCAACGCGGCTTCGGCGCGGGCAATCATCTCCGCCGGCGTGGCAGCCTGAATGGCCACGCAGATTCGGTCCACCCGCATACGCCGCCGCCCAGAGGGTCTCAATTGCTGCATGCTATGAGTCTATATCGAGGGTCGCAACCAGCGGCCATCACTCTTCGCGCAGCGTTTTCGCCGGATCGATGCGCGCGATGCGCAGCGCCGGAACCGCGGAAGCCGCCAGCGCGACTGCGGCCATGCCCAGCACCACAGCGGTCAGCGACGCCGCATCGTACACGGCCACTCCATAGAGCACGCTGCGCATGACGCGCAGAACGCCGGCGCAGAGCAGCAGGCCGAGCAGCAATCCGAACAGCGAGGCTCGCAGTCCCGGTGCTCCCACGTGGGCCATCGCGCGCCGCACGCTGGAGCCGAGCGCGATGCGGATGCCGATCTCGCGCGTGCGCTGCGCCACCATGCTGGCCACCAGCGCAAAGATGCCCACTGCGCTCAGCAGCAGCGCCAGCCCGGCCATCGCCCCCAGCAGCGCCACTTCCACGCGCTGCATGGCCAGCGTCTCGTCCATCAGGTCGCTCATGCGGTAGAACCCTGAGAAGGGAAGCGCGGGTGCTGCGCCGGTGAGCGCACGCTGCATCTGTTCCGTCAGCCCCTCCACCGGCGCGGCCGTGCGCACCACCCAACTGGGCTGCATCCAGACGTGAATCAGCGACAACGACTGCGGGTCGATTATCTGTGCCGCAGGCAGGTAGAGCGCCTCCTCGCTCATCAGCGGGGCCACAGGATTGAGCCCCGACGAGATCGGCGTGTCTGCAACCACGCCGACGATGCGCATGTTGGTAACGTTTGTCCGGCCCTCGCTAAGGGTGTGCCCCACCGGACTGGCGCCGCCGTAGAACTTCCGCGCAAAGGTGCGGTTGACGATCACCACCGGCTCAGCGTCTGGTCCATCCGACGCTGTGAAGTACCGCCCTGCAATCAACGGCGCCTGGATGGTCTCAAAGTAGCCCGGCGTGACGTAATCCATGTCAGTTCCCACAACTTGGCCGGAGTTGGGGCCGTCACCAATCTTCACCTCGCCATTCAGCACACGCTCGTACGGCAGTGACAGCGCCACTCCCGCGTTCTCCACCCCGGGAATCTGCCGCATCGCCGCCAGGCTCTGGTCCAGAAGCCCACGGAACGCGGACGGATCGGTGTAGCGCGCATCGTCCAGCGACGCCTTCGCCGTCATCAACCCGTCGGGATTGAAGCCGGGCGGCAGCGTCTCCAGGTGAACCAGGGTGCGGATCAGCAGCCCGGAGCCCGCCAGCAGAACCACGGTCAGCGCCACTTCGCCGGCAATCAGCGCCTGCCGCTGCCGCAACCGGTCTCCGCCCGCCACGGTTCGGTTGGCGGTGCGCAGGTCCACGCGGCGCACCGCCAGCGCCGGCAGCATGCCAAACAGAATACTGGTCATCAGGGCAACTGCAAGGGTGAACGCGAGCACGCGCAGGTCCAGCGACACCGTCTCTACCGGCAGGAAACCGATGGGCAGCAGCGCCAGCAGGCCGCGCAGCGCGGCGTAGCCCACGCCAATACCGGCCAGCCCGCCGATGGCTGCAAGAACCAGGTTCTCAATCCAAAGTTGTCTCTGGAGCTGCCAGTTGGAGGCGCCAAGCGCCAGCCGCGTGGCGATCTCCGGCGTGCGCTGGGCAACGCGAACCAGGGTGAGGCCCGCAAGGTTGGCGCAGGCGATGAGCAGGATGAATCCCGCCGCCGCCATCAGCGCCAGCAACTGCGGGCGCAGTTCCGCGGTCTGGCCCTGCTGCAGCGGTACGGCGCGGAAGGTAACGGTGCTGCCGTGCGGATGTTCGGCGGCGAAGCGCCGCGCGCTCTCGGCCCAGGCGCGGTTGATTTCGGAGTCGGCCTGCTGCCACGTGGCGCCATCGCGAAGGCGCACAATGACTTCGTAATTTGTGCCCCCGCCCTCGCCGGTCCGCGATGGCTGGATGGGCGTGTACAAGTCAGCGTTCAGCGGCGTTTGCGCGCCCGCGGGCAGAATGCCCACCACCGTGAACGGTTCGCCTTTGAGCTGGATGGTCTCGCCCAGCAGGCCCGGGTTACCGCCGAAAAGGGCATGCCACAAGTGGTAACTGAGGATAACCGCCGGCGGCCCGTGCGGACGGTCTTCATCTTCAGCAAAAATCCGGCCCAGCGCGGGACGGATGCCGAGAACGTCGAAATAGTGCGCGGAGACGCGGCCATCGTGCACATACTGCGCCTGTGCGCCGGCCTCGAGGTTCACGCCGGAAGCCAGGCCGGATGAGATGGCGGAGACCAGCGAGGGCACGTTGTCGCGCAGCAGCTCCCATTGCGTGCCGTCAATCCAGTGCGGCGACTCAGATGGCTCCGAGCCGGCGACGCGCAGGAAGATGGTGCCCATGCGCTCCGGCTGCGGGTAAGGCAGGCGCTTGAGCATCAAGGCGTTCACCACCGAAAAAATGGCCGTGTTGGCGCCGATGGAGAGCGCCAGCGTGCACACCACCGTGAGTGCGAACCCGGGATTGCGAATCAGCTGGCGCACACCGTAGCGCGCGTCCCGCCACAGAGTTTCCACACCGCTGCCCGCACGCCGGTCCCGCACCGCCTGCTTCACCTGCTCCGCGCCTCCAAGCTCAACCATGGTGGTCCTCCGAGCCTCGTTTTCCGGCATCCCCGATGCAACTTTCTCGTCGGCGATCATGCCCGCATACGCCCGCAATTCACTGTCCAGTTCTGTCTCCACCCGGCTCTTCCAGAACAGATTTCGAAGCATGCTTCGCGTTTGGGACCAGGCTTTCATCGCCCGTCTCCTCAGGTCGCCTTCAGCGCGTGGGACATGGCCACCGCAATGGTTTCCCATTCCTCGGTTTCAATTGCAAGCTGGCTCTTTCCCGCCCGCGTCAGGTCGTAGAATTTTGCCCGGCGATTGTTCTCCGAATCGCCCCAAAACGAGCTCAGCCATCCCGATTCCTCCATGCGATGCAGAGCCGGGAACAGGGAACCGGGTTTCACAACGAACGTTCCACGCGTCATCTGTTCGATGCGCCGCGAGACGCCCAGGCCGTGCAGAGCTCCGGTGCCGAGCGCCTTCAAAATCAGGAGATCCAGCGTGCCCTGGAGCAGGTTTGCCGGTTTGGATTTCGATCGTGTTTCCATGTCGAATGTCTATAGGAATATAGAGCCGGTCCTACAGAATGTCAATAGGAGTATTCGGCGGGGTCGCTTGCCTGCGTCCTGGCGGCGCCAACTGCACAAATCGCCCCAAGGCTCCCGTTCCGCCTCCTTCCAACGGAGTTCACCCGCTGGCCGGTTTACAGGGGGCAGGAAGGGCTGATCCCAAAAGTAATTCTATAGCGCACTCGAATCCGGCAGGAAAATCGGTCCAAAATCCCGGATTGTGGCAACCTAGAAGAGTGGGGGTGCGCCACTTGTCTGCCGATCCGTTGGCCGCGGTATCCGTTTGTGAAAAGTTGCACGCATGGGAGGCGGGCGGCGCGGATTCTCCTGAGGCGTTGCATGCCTGGGTAAGCGCCCGGCTGGCGGCGCATGAGGCCGCGCTGGCGGCGCTGGTCGCGGTCGACCATCCCCGCACTCCGGAAAATACCCTGCGGCTTTACGACGCCGCGCTGGAACAACTGGGACTGGCCGGGTCGCAGGCCGGCGTGTTGAACTCCGTGGCTGCCGACAAAAAAGTCCGAGACCAGGCGCAGGTGGAGGCGCAGCGGGTGGCGCAGGCGGCCAGTGCGCTCAGCCTCAACCGCGCGGTCTATGAGGCGCTCGCGGCCATGCGCCTTGAGCACTGCAACCAGGCCACCATGCATTACGTTAAGCGGACCCTGCTCAGCTACCGGCTGGCCGGCGTGGACAAGGACGAACCGACGCGTGCGCGCGTGCAAGAGCTGAACGAAGAGGCCACGCGCCTCTCGCTCGAATTCAGCCGCAACATCCAGGAGGGCGCCAAGACCGTGGAAGCTGCCGCGGAGGAGATGGCAGGGCTGCCGCAGGATTATGTTGCGCGCCATCGGCCAGATCAGAACGGCAAGATAGCGTTGACCACGGATCAGCCCGATATGCAGCCGGTGATGACCTTTGCTTCCAGTCCCGAGCTGCGCCGGCGCATGTACCTGGCCTATAACACGCGCGCCTATCCGCAGAACAAGACTGTCCTGGAGCAGTTGCTGGCGGTGCGGCAGGAGATCGCCGATGTGCTCGGATTCCGCAGCTGGGCCGACCTGGCCACTGCCGACCAGATGATGGGCGCGGCAGCCAACGTGCGCGAGTTTCTGCGCAGGCTGGATGAGGCCAGCCGCGACGGCGCCCGCCGCGAACATGAGATGGTGCTCGAATTTGCCCGCAGCCGGCACCCCGGGCTCAAGGAGATCGACATCACCAGCCGCGGCTATTGGTACGAGCAGTACCGGCGCGAGGCATTCGATTTCGACTCCCAATCGGTGCGCCCCTATTTCCCCTATGCGCAAGTGGAAGCGGGCGTACTGGAGACGGCGGCGCGGCTGTTCAAGGTGGAGTATCGTCCCGCCGATGTGCCGGGGTGGGACAAGGCTGTCTCCGTCTTTGACGTATTTGAAGGCGAGAAACGAGTCGGCCGGTTCTATCTCGACATGCATCCGCGCGAGGGCAAGGACAAGTGGTTTTCCGCGGCCCCGGTGGTGACCGGCGTGCGCGGACGCTACCTGCCTGAGGCCGCGCTCATCTGCAATTTTCCCGGAGGATCAGCCCAGTCTGATGGCGCTGATCCCGCCGATCCCGGGCTGCTCCAGTACAACGACGTGGTCACGTTCTTCCACGAGTTCGGCCACCTGATGCACGCCATCCTCGGCGGCCACACGGAGTGGGCAGGCATCTCCGGCTTCGCCACCGAAGGCGACTTTATTGAGGTTCCATCGCAGATGCTGGAGGAGTTCTTCCGCGACGAGAAGCTCCTGCAGTCGTTCGCGAAACATTACCAGACCGGGGAGACTCTCTCCTCTGACATCATCCGCAAGATGAAAGGCGCCAGCTCCTTTGGCCGCGCCGACGGCATGCGCCAGCAGATTTACTACACCACGCTTTCGCTCGATCTCCACGACCGCGATCCCAAATCCATCGACCTCGATCATGAGATCCGCTCGCTCTATGAGGGCTTGCTGCCCTGGAGCTGGCTGGACGGGAACCGCATGTACGCGAGCTTCGGGCACTTGACCGGCTACTCATCCAACTACTACACCTACGCGTTCGACAAGGTCATCGCGCTCGATTTCTTCGGCCAGTTCGATGCCGACGACCTGCTGGGCTGCGAGGCCGGAGAGCGTTACCGCAAGGCGGTGCTGGAGCAGGGCGGCTCCAAGCCCGGCCGTCAAATGGTTCGCGACTTCCTGGGTCGCGACGAAGAATTTGCCGCGTTCACGCGCTGGCTCGATGAAGAGTTTGAACAAGAGCCAGTGGCCAGTAGCTTGTAGCCAGTGGCCAGTAGCTTGTCCGTGGCTGCTACGCGATGGACGCTGCGAGCTACTGGCTACGAGCTACCGGCTACAAGCTGCTTACCGAGGTTGCCGATGAACGCTGACGACTTTCGCCGTCTCGCACTCTCGCTCGAAGGCGCCGAAGAAGGATCGCACATGGGCGCGGTGGATTTTCGCGTCGGCGGGCGCATCTTCGCCACCCTGGCCGCGGTAAAACAGGGCTATGGCAACCTGATGCTGACGCCGGAAATGCAGGCGCAGTTTGTGGCGGAAGCACCGGTCGTTTTTCTTGCCATTCCAGGCGGCTGGGGCCGTAACGGCGCCACCCACGTGCGCCTTGCAGCGGTCAACGAGGACCTGCTCCTTGGCGCGCTGCGCACGGCGTGGAAGCTGCGCCTCGAGAAAAACCAGAAAACAAGCCGAACTGCGACGCGAAATCGAGGCTAACTCGCCTTGCGAAGCTCCTCGGCAATGTGTTCCTTGAGAACGCGGTTGATGCGGGATTTGAAGTCCTCATCCGACTCGGAATTGCTTTGAAACCAGTCGACGACCCTTGCATCCACGGCGACGGCGACCTCATCGTCGATAGAGGCTCCGGAATAAAACAATCCGCGTTTGGCCCCTGACCAGTCCATCACTTCCGGCGCATCGCTCGTATCGATGGCTTCATCGGGAAGAGCAGCCAGGCGTTTCAGGCGTTCGTGCTGCTCTTGATTCAGGGGGCTAGAACTCTCCTTCTTCATAGGCTCTCCTTTCCGAGGTCGTCGCGATGCGGGCGCTGATGATTCGACCGGAGGTGCGTCCGGTTTCAATTTTACCGGCATTGTATGAACCACCAAAACAAGAAATTGTCCCACGTGCCCAATGGTCTGCCAGCGATCCCCATCAGGGTTCAGGTCGAGCCGGGATAGCTGAAAGGGATCGTTGAAAGCAAGCACCGCCTCAGTGAAGGCTATCTTGTGCTTGCGCAGGTTTGTTTTGGCCTTATCCGGATCCCAAACCCACTGGACTCTTTCCATTGGAATGCAATCAAATGCTCTTTCAAGCGAAGTGTCAACCCGGCCGCGCTATCCTGATTCGACTATGCCATCTTCTATTTCCTTTCACGGCAAATGGGCGCTGGTCACGGGCGCCAGCGCGGGTATCGGCGTTGCCTTGGCGCGCGAGCTTGCTTCACGCGGAGCCAAACTGATCTTGACCGCTCGGCGCAAGGATCGCCTGGACGCGCTCGCCGCGGAGCTCGCCGCCAAAGGCGCTGAAGTCCGCACCATCGCCGCCGACCTGAACGACCCTGCTGCGCCACAGCAGATCTACGACGCCACAGAGGGCGCGGGCATTCCCGTGGACATCCTTATCGAAAATGCCGGCCTGGGCCAGTTCGGCGCCTTCCGCTTGAGCCCGGTTGAGCAGGAACTGGGACAGGTCCGCGTGAATTGCGAAGCGGTGGTCGGGCTGGCGCGGCTGTTTGTTCCGCGCATGGTGGAGCAGGGCCGCGGCTGGGTGCTGATTACCGCGTCGACGGCGAGCTTCCAGCCGATCCCTTATCTCTCAACCTATGCGGCCAGCAAGGCCTTCGACCGCTTCTTCGCCCTGGGGCTGGCGGCGGAGGTGAAGCGATTCGGCGTGAAAGTGACGGCGCTCTGCCCCGGGCCGACGGAGAGCGAGTTTTTCGACGTGGCGCGGGCGGGCGCGTTCAAGCGCCGCGTCCAGTCCGCCGAAGACGTTGCCCGCATCGGCCTGGATGCGCTGGCCCGCGGACGCGGCACGGTTATCACCCATGCCAGCGGCCGGTTGACCGCGTTCCTGGTGCGGTTTGTGCCCGTCGGGCTGATTACGCGGTTTATTGAGAGAGCTGCGCGGCGTTCGGTGCCGGGTGGGGGAGCGTAGCTGATGGCTGTCAGTGGTCAGCTGTCAGCCCTCAGCCGTCAGCCGTCAGCCCTCAGGCTGTAGCCTGCAAATCGTCATTTAAGATGTTTATTTGGAATTAGATAGGCGCGGTATTCTTTTGGGCCGGGATGTCGCTTGAGTGGTATTGGGGGTGGTTCGCTGTTGGCCGGATTGGGTCGTTTCCGGGGCTCATTCGCCTGTTTTTTGGCCTGAAAGCTGGTCAGGCGGCCTGCTCGGAGGCCGGAGACTGTTCCTGCTGGGGATTGGGGCCGGGCTTGGGAATGCTGGCCAGGACATCCTGGCGAATGAGTTCCTCGTTCATGCGGCAGAAATGGAGAGCGGCGAGGGGGTTGTCGCGCAGCTCGCGATCGCAGGGGAGGATCATGCCCCGGTTCCTAAGTGCCTGGAAATGCTGCTTTTGCACCTCAAACCTTGGCAGATGGGCGAGGGCGTACTGGAGCGCGTCGCCGACCTGGCTGCTGGTTGGGACCTGGGACTGGTTACCTTTGGAGGGGAGGGGGGTGGCCTGTTTTTGGGCCTTTTCCTGCGCTGAGCGCTGTTTTTCCTGGACGGCTGGGATGGTTAGGTTGGCTAGCTTCCAGACGGCCATGGCGGTTTGGGCGATGTGGCAGAAACGGCCGATGTCGACGATGTCGATGGCGCCGATGGCCGCGCCCTTGCCGATGCAGGCGACGTAAAGCTGGAAGGAGTCGGGGTCGCGGAGGACCGGGAGCTCGGCGGCGAAGGCCAGGAAGGCCTTGTGGTTGTTCTCCTGGTTGCGATAAGGGGTGGCGCCGCCGGGCAGCTCGGCGCGGACGCGGTGGTAGGCTGCGGCGCAGCGCTCGATGGTTTGGGTGTAGACGTCGGGGGTGTTTTCTTCGGGTTGCGGCATCGGTTTTCTCCGTTTCGGTGGCTGGCGCAAGAATGCGCGAAATAAAAAACGAGGATGTGAAGCAGATTGAGAGAGTTACGCCCTCAAAGTGCACACATTTGCGCGCGGTTTTCTGGCTGGAAAACGGGAAGGGCACGGCTTGTGGCCGTGCCCTTCAAAAAAAGGCTGTGCGGATGGCTGCGGCTTCGCAGTTTGCCCGCCTAATTGAATGATACTCCCTGAAATACTTAATACTGCTGTTTTGCACAAAAACATTTTCTATATTAGTTTCTGTTAATTGTAGCGATTTCCACAGACAGCTAGTATTGACTTTCTGAAGCTGATTGGGGATTTGCACTGATAATGGTGCAAAATTGGGGGTTGGTTTTGGGCGGGTTCATTGGCCGGCGAGGCCCGTTCATTGTTCGCCGCGGCGAAGGATGAGCGGGGCACAGCCTCGGGTCGAGATGGGGGAGAGCGCGGACGGGGACGTCCGCGCGACAGCCGGCCGGGAGGCTGATTACATGACAGCGTCGGCTCCTTCAGCTGAGTAGACTGATGGCTGCGAAACGACCAGGGACTCGGGAGAAGGAGCCGAACATGGTGATTATAGGTTGCGACTTTCATCCCCGGTTTCAGCAGGTCGCATTTGTGGACAAGGAAACGGGCGAGTACGGAGAACGGCGGTTGTTGCATCCGGAGGAGGCGGAGAAGTTTTATCGCGGGTTGGCAGGCAAGCCGGTGCGGGTAGGGGTCGAAGCCACGGGGAGCTTCCGCTGGTTTCGGCGGCTGCTGGCGGAGCTGGGCCATGAGTTTGTGCTGGGCGACGCGGCGGCGATTCGAGCGTCGTTTGTGCGCAAGCAGAAGACCGACAAGCGGGATGCGCGGCATATTTTGCAATTGCTTGTGGAGGACCGGTTTCCCGCGGTCTGGCAGCTTTCCGTGGCGGAGGATGAGCTGCGGCAGCTATTGGTGCATCGCTGCCGGATGGTGCGCATGGCCACACGCGTGCACAACCAGCTGGATGCGATGGCCAAGAGCGAGGGCATGGCGACGGCGCGGGGCAAGAAGGGACTGGAGGAAGTGGCCCGGTTGCCCTTGGCCGGCTGGCATGCCGTCGAGCGGCAGGATCTGCTGGAAGTGCTGGGGCTGCTGGAGCGGCGGGTGCGGGCACTGGACGAGGCGGTGCGCACGGCCGCGGAACGGAACCAGGCGGCGGCGCTGCTGATGACGCAACCGGGAGTGGGTCCGGTAGTGTCGCTGGCTTTCGTTCTGGCCATCGGGGACTGGCGGCGGTTTGCTCGCGGCAAGAAGGTGGCCAGCTACCTGGGACTGATTCCAGCCGAGGAGTCGAGCGGGCAGCGGCGGCGGCTGGGGCACGTTTCCAAGCAGGGCAACAGCATGGTGCGCTGGCTGCTGGTGCAGGCCGCGATGCACGCCCAGCGCCAGGATCCGAGCTGGCATCGGCAGTACGTGCGGCTGTCGATGACAAAGCATCATGGGGTGGCCAAGCTGGCTATCGCGCACAAGTTGGCGGTGCGGTTGTATTGGATGTTGCGCTCCGGCGAGCACTACAGCCAGGTGCGGGAGCGCGGTTCGCATGCGGGGCAGTCCGTGTAGCGTCGCGGCGCAAAAGCCGAGAGGTTGATTGGACACCCCGCCTCTCTTCCCAGGGGGAGAGAGTTTGAACAGGCAATCATGGGGCACCACCGGACCGAATACATGGGTGATCGAACCTGAGTCGTTCGATCGAAAGTGATTGAGAACCAACATGCGAGCCCAGGGCCGTTTCGCAAAGCAAGACCGGTTTCCAGCCATGGTTCGAATCTCAGAAAGTACGTCCGAGATTCGAACCAAGTTCAATGGTGGCCGTGGCCGGGGCGGTGTCAAGGGTCGAGATGAACGCCAAAGTACGGCGCCCTTGACATCGCCCCGACCACCACGGGAAGCTGCGCGCTGTTTGCAGTTGACAGGGGTGAACGCTGTCATACACGGCGCTACGCTGGCGGGGAGGTTTGTCGGACAAGCTAACGGCTAACGGCTAAGAGCTAGCACTTAGCTGCTGGATTTTGCGATTCCGGCGCTGGCCGGCGCTACCGGCGTAAAGGATTGGTAGAACCGGTCTACGTCCGCCTGTCGCCTGGCAGCTAAATCAGGGTAGGTGACGATGAGCGAGTAGAGGCAGCCGTTGACGTAGATGAGGCGGGCGTCGAGAATGCCGCCGCCCTCATTTCTAGCCGACAGGTCCAGGGCCGGGAATCCCGCCACCTTCAAGTCCGACTGCTGGATCAGGATGGTCTGGGTGCGCGCCAGCATTCCATCCCGCGCGGCCTGAAGGGTACGCTGGGGGTCGTGCCGGTTGGCCTCGGCCACGGGCGGGTCGTTTTCCCAGCCGATGGCGAAGGTGGTGTTGGCATTGGTATTCGACAACACCATGTTGACCTGTTCGGCGACGCCGTTGGCTTTGAAAGCAGGCGCCTCAGAATCCTGGGCGCCCGCCGGCATCTGGAGCTTGATCCCTTGCTGCGGGCGCTCCACCGTTTCCCAATTGATGGCCTGGGGCGGAGGCGGATTCTGATTGGAATTGACGGTCTGGATGGTTTCCGTGGTTTGGACGGTACTCAACTTCTGGGGCACCAGGTGGCCATAGTAATACCAGCCGATGGCGACCAAGGCGACGAGGAGCAAGATCCAAAACAGCCAGCGTCTCATGCAATAATTTTGAGCCAAGGCTTGCGTTTTGTGCAACTTGATTCGTTCAAGAGGTGCACAGAATCGCAACCGGCGAGGAGAGGAGAAATTCCTACAGAGAAAAAAGCAACCAATCGCCAGGGGCGGGCGTCCAAGTGAGTAACAAGCAGAGGCTTCCCCGAATTAAGGCCCTCCAAAGAAGGTGTACCATTCCCTTTGAAGGTTTCGTCTTGACGGAACCCCTTCTCTAAACTCCCTCCAGGATCCCCTTCCAAACCAATGCCTCTCAAGCGGGCCCGCCGGAAGGCGGGCCCAACTGCTCTGCTGCGCGAAAGCGCTGTTTGCGGATTTTCTCCGTGACGCCCCCGCTAAAATCAGACAGATGTCTACCGATTCGACGCGTTACGCAGGGCAACGGCGCCGCGCATCCTTGTCTCCGCGCAAGGCGGGGAAGGACGCGCCGGCGACGCCGCGTGGGAAAAGATCGGCTGGATCGCGCGAAGCCGAGCTGGCTGAAACCGGGTTGGCTGAGGTGGAACTTGGCGAAATTGATGCGCTGTTACGGCATGCAGGACTGGAGGGCCACCGCCGGGGCAAGCGAGCCGGGGTTACCCGACGCGCGCAGTTTCAGGAGAAAACTCCGGAGGAGATCCGGGCATGCTTTGTGGAGCCGCGGCGCGCTGCCAACGGAGTGGAGTGGGTTGCGGTTCCCGGGTGGGACAAAATGGGTTGGCTGTGGCACGGATTCAGCACCCGGCGCGGCGGCCTGAGCCGTTGCTACGCTGCGGAAGGCGAAGGTGGAGAGCTGAATCTTGGTTTCACCGCCGACGACGATCGCGAAAACGTGCTGGCGAATCGGCGATTGTTTGCGGAAGCCATCACCGGCAGCGCCGATACGCCGATGGCTTTGCTGAAGCAAATTCACTCGAGCGTGGTACGGCTGGCCGGCGCGGAGATTCCCGCGCTTCCGCGGCGGGGCGACGGGCTGATGACTGCCGAGCGCGGAATTCTGATTGGAGTGCAGACGGCCGACTGCACGCCGGTGCTGGTGGCGGACCGGAAGCGCAAGGTGGTGGCTGCGTTTCATGCGGGCTGGCGGGGCACGGTGAAGCGCATCGTGGAAAAAGGCATTGGGCGGATGCGGCTGGAGTTCGGGTCGCGGCCTGAGGACCTGGTGGCCGCGGTGGGTCCGGGAATCGGCGCGTGCTGCTATCCCGTGGGCGAAGAGGTTCTGTCGGAGTTCGAGTCGCAGTTCGCGTACGCGCGCGAGTTGTTCCACGAGGTTTATTCGACGGACCCGGTGCGCACCAAATATCCGATGTTGTTTTTGACGCAGCGAGCGCCGGGACACTCGAACCTGGGGCCGGCGCTGCACCTGGATGTGGCGGAGGCGAATCGGCGGCAGTTGCTGGCAGCGGGGCTGCGGCCGAAAGCGGTTGCAATGGTGGGCGGCTGCACGGTGTGCCAGCGGGAGTTGTTCTTTTCCCATCGCGGGTCGAAGGGGCGCTGCGGGCGGATGCTGAGCGTGATCGGGATCGCCGGCTGATGGAGCGGCGGGTGGGAATGCCCGCCACTCAGCTTATTGCGGCTGCGCAGCCGGCGCTGCCTGGGAGGGATTGACCAGGTCGCGCAACTCCTTTGAAGGCTTGAAGTAGGGGACACGCTTGGCCGGTACGTCAACCTTGTCGCCGGTTTTGGGATTGCGGCCGATGCGCGGGTTGCGCTGGCGGATGCGGAACGAGCCGAAGCCGCGAATTTCGATTTTGTCCCCGCCTTGCAGGGCACGAATTACCGAGTCGAAGATGGTTTCGACGATGACCTCGCCATCCCGGCGGGTCAGGTCGCCGAGGCTAGTTACTTTTTCCACCAGGTCAGCCTTGGTCATGTCTGTCACGGACCTCCGTGTTCCAAGGATACCCAAAATCGGCGGATTTGGGAGGGAAAAAGAGGGCCGGCTGTGGATTTGGCCTTTCTGGATCAGTGAGTTGGCGCAGGATGGGGCTTTTTGTTGCCAACCGGCAGCAATTCACCGGCAGCCGGGTTATTCTATCGGGAGTCCAAGCATCAAGCGGTAGCGTCTAAGTGGCAAGGGGGCAGGCGCCGTGGGACTGTACCCGAAATACACCATAGTAATCCCGGCCTACAACGAGCGAGCGCGCATAGTACCGACGCTGGAGTCCGTGGTGGCGTGCGTGCGCCATCATGGCTGGGATGCCGAAGTGATAGTAGTGAACGACGGCTCCACGGATGACACCGCCGAGTTGGTGCGCCGGTTTGCCTTGACCGCGCCGGAAGTGCGGCTGCTGGAGAATCCTGCGAACCGAGGCAAAGGGTTCAGCGTGCGTTCGGGAATTCTTCATGCCCAGGGCGAAATTGCGATGTTCACGGACGCGGACCTGTCCTCGCCGATGGAAGAGGCGGAACGGCTTTTCCAGGCGATTGCGGAGGGCGCGGACATTGCCATCGGGTCGCGCTGGCTGGAGACCAGCCGCCAGACGCATCGCCAGCCGCTGTACCGGCAGATTTTCGGGCGTTGCTTCAACCTGCTGACGCGGATGGTGATGCGCCTGCCCTATGCGGACACGCAGTGCGGCTTCAAGGCGTTCACGCGCGAGGCGGCGCAGACCGTGTTCCAACTGATGACGATAGAGCGCTGGGGATTTGACCCGGAGATCCTGTTCATCGCGCGCAAGCGGCATTATCGCGTGAGGGAAGTTCCGGTGAGCTGGGGGCACGACGCGCGCACCCGGATCAGCTATCTGCGCGACGGCCTGCAGATGCTGGAGGAGCTGGCGATCGTGCGCTGGAATGCGTTGCTGGGGCGCTATGGGCGCGAAGTGGAACAGGTGCAACGGGAAGGCCTGGACCCGCGCCGCGCGAAGACGCGCCTGTAAGGGCCGGGCCGCGGCCGCCGCGCCCATGTACAAAACGGAACACCTCTCCAGTCGCGCCGTTTGCGAGTGACCGGAACCCTCACGGTATCATCGAAGAGGAAGGCCGTTTCGTTTTCTTCCCCCGGAGATTGCATGCTCAAAGTGCCATGGTTGCACCGTCTTCCCATCCATCTGCGGCGGGAAATGGTGACACTGGCCATGTTGACCGGACTGGCAGCGGTACTGCTGGGCGGCGTAACCGCCCTATCGGAGCTGTACCACGCGCAGCAGAACGCGCTGGCGGCACGCCTGACCAGCCGGGGCGATGCCGAGCTGGAAGCGGGAAATGAGTGTGCCGCGCGGGAGGCTGGCGATCCGGCGGCGAGCAAAGCGGCAATAGATGACTACAACCTTGCCGTGAACGATTACCACACGGCTCTTCGTTATACGCGCGATGGATTTCCGCAGCAGCTTGGCCTGGCGGAAGCGTTGATCGGGTTGCGCCACACGGACGAGGCCAGGGTATATCTGGAAAACCTGTGGGAGCAGCAGCCGGAAGACGGGATTGTGAACCGGGAGCTGGCGCGGATTGCGGCGGGCAAGGGCGACACCCGCGCCGCACTGCGCTACTACCATAACGCGATTTACGCCACCTGGCCCGGCAACGCGGAAAGGGAGCGGGAAGCCACGCGCTGGGAGCTGGTGAAGTACCTGCTCAACATCAAAGCGCTGGCGCAGGCGCAGTCGGAACTGATTGGGCTGGCGGCGGAAGTTGGCGAAAACCCGGCGCAGCAATTGAACCTGGGCGAGTATTTTCTGAAAGTTCAGGATGGGGAACACGCGCTGTCTTCGTTCCGTTTGAGCCTTGGCGCCAATCCCCGCAACCAGGTTGCGCTGGCGGGCGCCGGCGAAGCGGAATTCGATTTGGGCAACTACCCGCGGGCGCAGCGTTATTTTTCCCAGGCGCTGGGTGAGAGCCCCAGCGACCGCAACAGCGCCTCGCTGATGGAAGTGACGGAACAGGTGGTGCGGCTGGATCCATTTCGCCCGGAGATCACGGACGCGGAGCGTGACCAGGCGGTGTTGAGCGCGTTTGAGACGGCCGGAGACCGGCTAAAAGGCTGCCCTGCGCTGGCCAGTCTGCCGGTCTCGGGGGAGATTCCGCCGGCGGCGCCAGCGAGCGCGCCGGCTGCGCCGGGAAAGCGGCAGGGGGTTCTGGGGTCGATTGCGGCGGCGCTGGACAAGCTGCCCAAAGTGGGCAAGGGATCGCGGGCTCCGGCCGCGGCGCCGCAGACGGCGCCGAAGCAGCCGCAGCCAACCGCCGTGCATGAACAGACTTTGGGCGCGGCCTGGGCACAGCTTGAACCGAAGTTGACAGTTCGCGATCTCCGGCACAACCAGGACGTGATCAACCAGGCGATGAACCTGGCTTTCACCATTGAGCACCAGGCGGCGCTGAATTGCGGATCGGGCACGCCCGCGGATACGGCCTTGCTGTTGATATCCAGACTGCACGAGGGGAGTTAAGGTGGGTTCCGGACCCGATTCTCAACCAGCCATAATCGTCGAGGATGGCCAGTCGGCTCCGGCGCAGCCGGCACAGCAGAGTCATATCACGGCTCTGCGCTCGATCTTCCGCGAAGAACGTTTCTTTATTGTCCTCTCCGTTTTTATCGGCGTGTTTTCCGGGCTGGCGGTGGTCTGCTTCCGGTTCACCATCGACTGGGTCCGCATCTACCTGCTCGGCTCCGGCGCGCAGCCGTCGGCGCTGCGCCTGATCCTGGTTCCCACGGTATCCGGGCTCATCATTGCGGCATTCGTCATTCATGTGTTTCCCCTGTCGCGGGGCAGCGGAGTGAACCAGACCAAGGCTGCGCTCTACATCTTCAACGGCTATATTCCGTTCCGCACGGCGGTGGGAAAATTTCTGATGTCGGCGCTGGCCATCGGCTCCGGCTTCTCGCTGGGACCCGAGGATCCATCGCTGCAGATTGGCGCGTGCATCGCTTCGGCGATCGGGGCGCGGATGAAGCTATCGCGCGACCGCATGCGCCTGATTGCCCCGGTGGGCGCGGCGGCGGGATTGGCCGCGGCATTCAATGCGCCCATCTCCGCGGTGCTGTTTGTGATCGAGGAGGTGATCGGACGCTGGACCGCGGGCATCCTCGGCTCGGTGGTGCTTTCCGCCATCTCCAGCGTGGTGGTGATGCGGTGGTTTCTCGGCTCGGAGTCGCTGTTCCGCATTCCGCCGGTCGAGATCAAGCGGCCTTCGGAGCTGATCGCATACGCCATTCTCGGCATCCTGGGCGGAATCGCTTCGGTGGTTTTCGCCAGCGGGATCGAATACTTCCGTCCCAAGTTCAAGGCGATGGCGCGCTGGACGCAGTACCTTCAGCCGGCTGTGGCCGGCCTGCTGATCGGCGGCATCGGCTGGCTGGGCGCGCCGCAGGTGATGGGCGCCGGCTACGAGTACATGGACGAGGCGATCCACGGCCAGTTCACGTGGCAATTCGTTGCCATTCTGGCGGGCTTGAAGATTGTGGCCACGCTGCTGTCGTTTGTCAGCGGCACTCCGGGCGGCATGTTCGCGCCCGCGCTGTTTATCGGTTGCATGCTGGGCGCGGCGGTGGGCGGAGCGGCGCACGCCATCCTGCCGCAACTGGCGTTCTCTACCGGCACGTATGCGCTGGTGGGCATGGGCGTGTTGTTTGCCGGGTTTCTGCGCGCGCCCATGACCTCGGTGTTCATGGTTCTCGAGCTCAGCCAGAACTACACCATCATTGTTCCGGTGATTGTGGCCAACACTTTTGCCTACTGGATTTCGCGGGCGCTGCAGCCGGTGGCGATCTTCGATATTCTGACCCGCCAGGATGGGCTGGAACTGCCGTCGATGGAGGAGCAGCGCGAGGAAAACATCCTGCGCGTGGAGGACGCCATGGAACCGGCGCCGGAGACGCTGCTCGAAGGCGACGATACTTTCGATCGCGCGCTGCGCGTGTTTGAGCGAAGCGGCAAAGACGTTCTGCTGGTGCGATTGAAACCGCTGGGATGGAGCAACCTGACGCGCGACGAAGCGAAGTCGACGATCGCCGAGGGCAAAGGCAGCCAGACGATCTCAGCCATGCTCGACTCCGAGCCGATTCCGGGCCTGCACCCCGACCATCCTCTGGACATGGCGCTGCGCTACGTGGATCGCTGGCAACTTGTGCCGGTGATCAACCGCGCCAACCTGCGCGAGCTGGAGGGCGTGATCACGCAGCGGGATGTGCTGGAGCGCTACCGCGACTTTGGCGGAGAATGACTCCAACCCCCAGCGCGAGACCCCGTCATTGAGCGAGTCGGCCATTTCGTAAACCATGCAGCCAACATGAGATGACGCCGCCGATGGGGAACATAAATTGGCGCGGGTGTCGGAGTTCAGAGATGGGGGCTCAGTGAACAGTAATCGGGGATCAGGGAACAGAAATCAGAGATTGCAGAATTCGCACTTGACATTGCCGGGCAATCCACTACCATATGGTTGTGGATAAACTAGGTACAACATTTGCGGCTTTGTCGGATCCGACGCGGCGGGCGATGATCGAACGGCTCTCCCATGGGCCTGCCTCTGTGCATGGATTGACGGATCCGTTTGCACTCTCGCAGCAGATGATTTCAAAACACATTGCCTACCTGGTGCGGGCGCGGATTGTGATCAAGACAAAGCGCGGACGAGAGAGCGTGTGCACGCTGAGGCCACAGACCATTAAGACAGTCAGCGACTGGGCGGCCTACTATCGCCGGTTCTGGGAAGAGAGTTTCGACAAACTGGATGTGGTTGTGAAAGCAATGAAAAAGGAGGAGGTCAGAGATGACAAACAACACGGTTAACGAGACAGAGCGGATGGTTGTGACACGAGTTTTCGATGCCCCACGCGAACTGGTTTGGAAGGCGTGGACCGACCCGAAATACATCATGCAGTGGTGGGGGCCGAAGGGCTTTACGGCGCCTGCTTGCACAATGGATTTTCGCGTGGGAGGGAAACTTCTCTGCTGCATGCGATCGCCGGATGGGCAGGAGTTCTGGAACGCCGTTGAATACTACGAGATTGTTGTGCACGAGAAGATCGTTTCCTTGATGTACTTTGCAGACCCGGAGGGAAACAAGATTGACCCTGCGCAACTCGGAATAGAACATGAGGCCATAGACGGCGCGTACGATGTGACTCTCTTTGAGGATCTTGGAAACGGCCAGACGAAACTAACCTTTATTGGAAATGAACCCATGGAGAGCGCGAAGAACAGCGGTCAAATGGAGGGCTGGATCCAGATACTCGATAAGATTGCTGAGGTTGTTGCGGGGCTGGCGCAGGCGAAATAGGAAGTTGGAATTTCGAGGATGGTCCTGCGCGAGATCTGAACGTGAAGCAACGCAGGTCCGTTTCGGAATCCCCAGCTAAGGACGGGCGGGGGAGGCTTAAGTTCACGGGCGCTTCTGGTCACTTGGCCGAATAGCGCTTTTCCGGCCAAGTGATCCGTGGCTCAACTGTTGCTTCCAGGCCAACCCACTCGTCCGCGCAACGCCAGTCGAACGTAATCGCTCGCGCCCGTGCCACCGGACCCGCCCCGGTGCTCGCCATCACTGCCTTACCGCCATCCGCTCTGCGTTCTTGAAGACGCAGGCTGGGGACCAGCTTCACTGTTTTGGCACCGTTTCCCGCATGAACTCCGCCAGATAATCCTTCCAGACCGCGGCTTCGGTGTGGGTGCCATGGCCGCGTGTCTCGGCGCTCTCCGGAATCAGGATGAAGCGCGCGTGCGGGATGCGCTTGACTTCTGTCTCCGCAATGCCGAGGTCGGGCGGGTTGATGAAGTCGTCGGCGGAGTTGATCCAGAGCACCGGCGCCTGGATGGATTCAAGCTTTGGCTCGGGATTGTAGTTCCGGCTGGCGTCGAGGTAGTAAATCATGTTGTTGGCGTCGGTGTGGGCCATGGTGCGGGCGAGATAGCGATCCACAAACTGTTCAGCGGCCGCGCGCGTGGGCGCCGCCTTTTGCGCGGTGAGCGGGCTCAGGCCCATCACCAGCAGCATTTCGTTGGCGCCGCGTAGCCCGTCTTGCGGCTCGGCTTTGTACTCGCCGCCGTCGAACGCGGGATCGAGCTTGAGGTCCTGAATGGCCATGTAACGCATCATGCGGTTGCGGCCTGCGATCTGGACTGGCAAGCAGGCGAACGGAGCGAGCGCGTCCATGAAGCTGGGGTAAGTTTCGCCCCATACGAACGACTGCATGCATCCCATCGACGTGCCGAGAATGAGGCGCAGGTGGTCGATGTGCATCTGGTCGAGCATCCTGCGCTGGCTGCGCACCATGTCGTCGTAGTCATAGGCTGGGAAGTGCATGTGCAGGCCGTCAGAGGGCTTGGAGCTTTCGCCGTGGCCGATGTCGTCAGGGAAGATGATGAAGTACTTCTGGATATCGAGGACGCCGCCGGGGACGAAGAGCACATCAGAAAAGATGGGATTGAGGAGGGTGTGGGCGTTGCCGCCGGTGCCGTGTAGAAGGAGGATGGCGTTGTCCACGTGGCCCGCGGCGTTGCGGTGCGGCGCGCCCAGGGTGAGGTAGTGGAGCTTGAGCTCGGGGAGCGACTGGCCGGTGCCGAATTTGAAATTGGGGAGGGTGACCCAGCCATCGTGCGTGGGCCAGGTTGTTGTTTGCGTCTGGGCTGGCTGGGCGTTGGAGGGCGCGGACATGGTCTGCGCGGGCGCAATTAGGGAACTCGGAAGCAAGAGAGATATCACAAGCCGGAACAGGCGTAAGCGCATAGGAGATTGTCCCAAATCCAGGTTTCACGGCCAAGAAGCAATTTTGGGTAAGTCAAAGCTGGACGTGCAGGTTGCGGTCGCCCTTGAGTTTGTGTAACTTTTGGGTTACGCTTGGATTTAGTTCCGGGGCGGGAAGCTTGCAAGTCCTCCGTACTGAAGAATTCGCATACTGGCTTGGGAATCTCCGTGACCGACAGGGCCGGGCGAGAATTCTAGCTCGGATTGACCGTCTGGCGGAGGACAATCCTGGTGTGACTCGCAGCGTTGGCTCTGGAGTTTTCGAAATGAAGATCGATTGCGGCCCGGGCTATCGCGTCTATTTCATAAAGGGAGGCACAACGATTGTGGTCCTTTTATGTGGTGGAGACAAGAGCACGCAGAAGGACGACATACGTCGGGCGCACGGTCTGGCAAAACTCTGGAAGGGAGGAGACTGACAACCATGGCGCTGAAAACGAAGCCCTACGATGCGGCCGAATTCCTTACCGATGAGGAGACCATTGCCGCATATCTCACGGAAGCGCTTGCCAGCGAAGACCCCCGGGTAATCGCGAAGGCGCTGGGCGCCGTGGCGCGTGCCCGCGGCGGGATGGCGCGGCTTGCCCGCAACACCGGCATTGCCCGGGAAGCGCTCTATCGCGCGCTAAGCGATACTGGGAATCCGGAGTTGGGCACCACGCTAAAGGTGATGCATGCGCTGGGCGTTCGGCTCACTGCCACGCTGGCTTCATGAACTCCGATTGAGCCTTTTCTCCGGGATGAATCCTACGCTAGAATAGTTGCGGAATCCATGCGCGTGCGCTTCTCCATTCCCGATTCGTCCCCGCTCCGGCGCTTTCGCCGCGGCAGGCATGACCGTGGACGTTGATTCCCCCGGCTGAGTAATCTAATTCCCGACAAGTTTTTTGATGAGTGGCTGCGTCCGTGCGGCGCGCCCTGAATCGCGTTGCCCTTCCCGCAATCCGTCCGCCCGCACGCGGACGAGAAAGGTTCTTATTCCGATGAATTCCTTTGCTGCGAAAGCGAAACTGAACTCCGGAAACGGTTCTTACACCATCTATCGTCTCCCCGCGCTGGAGGCCAGGGGCTTCGACCTGGCGCGCCTGCCGTTCAGCTTGAAGATTTTGCTTGAAAACCTGCTGCGACGCGAGGACGGCGTGAATGTCACCGCCTCCGACATCGAGTTCCTGGCGCGCTGGGATGCGAAGGCCGAGCCAAGCCGTGAGATTGCGTACATGCCGGCGCGGGTGCTGATGCAGGACTTTACTGGCGTGCCGGCCATCGTGGACCTGGCAGCCATGCGCGACGCCATCAAGACGCTGGGCGGCGATCCCGAGCGCGTGAACCCGCTGATTCCGGCGGAGCTGGTGATCGACCACAGCGTGCAGGTGGACGAGTTCGGCACGCCGCAGGCTTATGACGCGAATTCGCTGCTGGAGTTCCAGCGCAACCGCGAGCGCTACGCGTTCTTGAAATGGGGACAGACGGCGTTCCGCAACTTCAGCGTGGTGCCGCCGGGGATGGGCATTTGCCACCAGGTGAACCTGGAATACCTGGCGCGCGTGGTGTTCACCGCGGAGCAGGACGGCGAACTGCTGGCGTATCCCGACACGCTGGTGGGGACGGACTCGCACACCACGATGATTAACGGCCTGGGCGTGCTGGGCTGGGGCGTGGGCGGAATCGAGGCCGAGGCCGCGATGCTGGGGCAGGCGGTATCCATGCTGGTGCCGCAGGTGGTGGGATACAAGCTGACCGGCAAGCTGCGCGAGGGCGCGACGGCGACAGACCTGGTGCTGACGGTGACGCAGGCGCTGCGCAAGCTGGGCGTGGTGGGCAAGTTTGTGGAGTTCTATGGGCCGGGAATCGCGGAGCTGCCGCTGGCGGATCGCGCCACCATCAGCAACATGGCGCCGGAGTATGGCGCAACCTGCGGCATCTTCCCGGTGGATGCGGAGACGCTGCGCTATCTGCGGCTGACGGGGCGCGGCGAAGAACAGATCGCGCTGGTTGAGGCGTACTACAAGGAGCAGGGATTATTCCACACCGCAGGCGCGCCGGAGGCCGAGTACACGCAGACGCTGGAGCTGGATCTCGGAAGCGTGGAGCCGAGCGTGGCGGGGCCGAAGCGGCCGCAGGATCGGGTGCTGCTGAAGGATGCGGCAAAGAGCTTCGGCGAGCAACTGCCCAGCCTGCTTGCCCCAACGGCAAAGCCGCTGGGCACGCGGACCGCGGATGCGTGGCAACCGCAGGCGCTGAACGATACCGCGCTGGCAGTGGCGCGGGAAGACAACGAAGTGACCTGCGACTTCTTCGGCCAATGCGCCGTTGCACGTGACTACGACAGTGAAGGAACGCTTCAACGTCGATCCGGACAAGTATCTTGACCACGGATCGGTGGTGATTGCGGCCATTACGAGCTGCACCAACACTTCGAATCCCTCGGTGATGATCGCCGCTGGGCTGCTGGCGAAGAAAGCAGTGGAGAAAGGATTGAGTGTCCCGCCATGGGTGAAGACTTCTCTGGCGCCCGGTTCGCGCGTGGTGACGGACTACTACGAGAAATCCGGATTGCTGCCGTATCTCGAAAAGCTGCGCTTCAACGTGGTGGGCTACGGCTGCACCACGTGCATCGGCAATTCGGGACCGCTGCCCGCGGACGTGTCGAAGTCAATTGACGAGCATGGGCTGGTTGCGGTGAGCGTGCTCAGCGGCAATCGCAACTTTGAGGGCCGCGTGAACGTGGATGTGCGGGCCAATTATTTAATGAGCCCGCCGCTGGTGGTGGCGTTCGCGCTGGCCGGGCGCATCGGGCACAACTTCGACGCCGATCCGCTGGGCAAAGACGAGAAGGGAAGTCCAGTGTTCCTGCGCGACATTTGGCCGACGCAGGCGGAAGTGGCGCAAGCGATCTCGAAGGCGGTTTCGAGCGAGGCATTCCGCAAGGAATATGCCGGCGTGACTAATGGAGATGCGAGCTGGCAAGGGTTGAGCTTTCCCACCGGCGATGTGTACCAGTGGGAGCCTAACTCGACTTACATTCGCAAGGCGCCGTACTTCGACGGCATGGGCGCAACACCCGCGCCGGTCGAGGACATCAGCGGCGCGCGGGTGCTGGCGGTGCTGGGCGACTCGGTGACGACGGACCACATTTCGCCGGCGGGCAACATCAAGGCTGCCGGGCCTGCAGGGAAGTACCTGACCGAGCATGGCGTGAAGCCGCCGGACTTTAACAGCTACGGATCGCGGCGCGGCAATCACGAGGTGATGGTGCGGGGGACGTTTGCCAACGTGCGCCTGCGCAACAAGCTGGCGCCGGGGACCGAGGGTGGGGTGACGCGGTTGCTGCCCGAGGGCGAGCAGATGTCGATTTTTGACGCCAGCGTGAAATACGCGGAGCGGAACGTGCCGCTGATCATCCTGGCAGGCAAGGAGTACGGCTCGGGGTCATCGCGGGACTGGGCGGCCAAGGGGCCGAACCTTCTGGGTGTGCGTGCGGTGATTGCGGAGAGCTTTGAGCGCATCCACCGATCGAACCTGGTGGGCATGGGGATCATTCCGCTGCAGTTTGAAGGCGGCAAGACGGTGGAGTCGCTGGGGCTGACGGGCGAGGAGACGTACGAGATTGTCGGCTTCCGCGAGCGGCTGGCGTCGAAATTCGCCATCGGGCGCACGGTTGCGGTGGTGGCCACGGCGGCGAATGGGAAGAAGACGACGTTCGAAGCGAAGATTCGCATCGACACGCCGCAGGAGATTCTTTACTACGAGCACGGCGGGATTCTGCAGTTTGTGCTGCGGCAGTTGGCGGGGAAGTAGGTTTGGATTTCACACGACGGCGGGTTGGTAGACGCCAGCCCGCTCAAAAGAAACTTCAGGCAACTTGTTCCCGTGGAGCGCGACGCAGGCGAACGAGATCCTCTGCGCGCAATGCGGCGGTTGCATAGGTGCGGCCGCAATTGTCGCTGAATTCAACTTCGACCGCATCTGGCGAAAGGTTCTCCACGACAGTCCCAACCTGTCCGCGTGCCAGTCCGAGTTCGGGTACATCCCGCAGTAGAGCGACTTCGGAAAGCAAATCGAATTGCATTCTAGGCTCCTGGCTAAAGGACATAACACGTGACAAACCGCGGCACGCTCTCATTCGTCAGAACGATCCAACAGCTTCTTATTGCCGCCATCCTGCCGCCGTGCCTCAATTCAAAGTCTATTATGTACCGATCGCCGTAAGAATCGGAAGCCCCGATGGCCGCCTCATTCTCAATTGCGGCGCGCTTCAAAGCAGCGACGAGAACTTCTGAATCCGGAGAACTGATCCGCAAGGCAAGCTCGAATACACGGGCTTTGTGCCTACCGCGAGGATGGTCTGGGGAGAGGCAGTAATCGCGAATCTCCTGACATCTACGATCGCGGACTCTGCGTTGGGCAGCTTCATCGTCGCATTTCAGCTTAGCTAGGCTATTGTGACACGGGCCGACGATCTGCGCTGGTGCTCCTGATCCTCCAATCCGGTGTATCTACGACGCGAACGCCAGTGCGGAGTTTGTGTCGGCCGGGAAGTGGATCGCTTCGTGGGCATTGGAGAAGAGGCGCATGCGCGCGCCGCACAAGACAAGGGAATTCTCGGCCAATCAAGAGCGCCACCGGGACCGCAGTTGCGCTCACGCTGAGTTCTTACTTCTTGTGTACGACGGGTTTTGTCACCGGGCGCTTGACCCGCGGCGCATCTTCCGGCGGATTATAGCGGGGATCGTGGGTGGGCTCGCCCAGAACGTGCAGGCGCATGAAGTTGGTGGATCCCGACTTGGTCCGTGTGCCGGCCACGATGGCGATGACTTCCTTTTGCCGCACGAAGCCGTTCTCCTGGAGGAGATTCTCGGCCATTTCCACCATGGCTTCAGTGGAGTTGACCTTGGGGCAGCGGATGGGGATGGTTCCCCAGAGAAGATTGAGCCGGTTGATGGTTACGTCGACGGGGCTGAGCGCGAAGATGGGCGCCGAGGGGTGATACTTTGACAGCTGCCGCGCGGTGGCGCCCGACTCAGTGAACAGCGCGATGCCGCGCAGGTCCAGGTCCTCGGCGGCGTGGGCGGTGGCTTCGCAAATGGTTTCGGCGATGGACAGGTGCGACTCGTGCGGGCGCACGGCGTAGCCGGTCTGCTCCTTGATGGTGCGCTCAGCCTCCTGCACAATGCGGCTCATCATGGTGACCGTTTCGACGGGGTACTTGCCGACGGCCGACTCGCCCGACAGCATCACCGCGTCGGTGCCGTCGTAGATGGCGTTGGCTACGTCGGAAGCTTCAGCGCGGGTGGGGCGGGGATTGTCGATCATCGATTCCAGCATCTGCGTGGCGGTGATGACGGGCTTGCGATACTCGCTGGCCTTGCGGATGATGTGCTTCTGGATGGCGGGAACGCGCTCCGGGGGGACCTCCACGCCGAGATCGCCGCGCGCCACCATGATGCCGTCGGAGGCCTGGAGAATGTGGTCCAGTTGCTCGATGGCCTGCGGCTTTTCCAGCTTGGCAATGATCCAGGTTTCGCTGCCGTACGCGGAAACCCGGTTGCGCACCAAACGGATGTCCTCCGCCGTGCGCACAAATGAGACGGCGATGGCATCTACGCCATTGCGCAGGGCGAAGTCGAGGTCGGCGTCGTCCTTTTCCGTAAGCGATGGAACGCGCACCGGGATGCCGGGCAGGTTTATGCCCTTGTTTTCGCCCAGCATGCCGCCGTTCACCACCTCGCAGGTCACGTCGTCTCCGGTCACTTCGTGCACACGGAGCTCGATGAGGCCGTCAGAGAGCAGAATGCGCGAGCCTTGCTCCACGTTTTCCGCCAGGGTTTTGAACGTGGTACCAATGAGCGATGCGGTACCGGGGACATCGCGCGGCGTAATGGTGACGCGCTGGCCTGCCCGCAGCAGAACCGGCTGGTGATCTTTCAGCTTCGACGTCCGGATCTTGGGTCCCTGCAGATCGCCGAGGATGCAGAGGGGCTTGCCCAGCTCCCGGCTGACCTTGCGGATCATCTGTATAAGCGCCGTCTTCTCCTCGTAGGTTCCGTGGGAAAAGTTCAGACGGGCCACGTCCAGGCCGGCGCGAACCAGGTTGCGGAAGACGGGTTCGGTGTTGGACGCAGGGCCGAGCGTTGCAACTATCTTGGCGCGGCGCTGGATGGCAGTGTCGCTCAGGCTGAGGTCAGCAAACGGCATGAGATGTGCTCCGGGTTTTGTGCCGACAGATGGGGAAATTTGTTGGATCAACCGTTTTCATTCTACATGGGCGCGGGCGGATTCTTGCCGGACGCAGGGCGGCGAGAGCTCATCGGCCGCAATTGAGGCTATTGCAGCGGCTTGCTAGGCCTTTTTGCGCCGCGCGGTTTCTAACCGTTCCTGGCGCGAAAGATAAAGCACGCCGTTCAGCTCCGCGCCCAGCAGCGCGCTGAACGAGGTGAGGTAAAGCCATACCAGGGTGGCAATCCCCGCGGCAAAGGAACCGTAGAAGCGGGTGTAGTCCGCGACGCGGGTCACGTACCAGCCGAAGGCCAGGGTTGCGGGAAACCATACCAGGGTTGCGGTGATGGCGCCGGGAAGCACCAGGGTCCAGTGTTCTTTGCGACTAGTCCCAAAGTGATAGAGAGCGGCCAGGACCACAACGCCGGTAGCCACGGCCATGGCCCAGCGAAGCATGCGCCAGAACACGATGACGAAATGGCGCAGCTCGTGATTGGCGTAGACGATGATCCAGCCCTCGATCTGGTGGCCGAAGACCAGCAGCAGGCTAGCCAGCGAGAGGGGCACCAGCACGATGGGCACCAGCGCCAGGGCACGCAGCCGCCGCTCCCAAAAACCCCAACTGTCGCGGCGGATCTTGTAGGCGCGACGGAAACCCTCCATCAGCGACAGCATGACGCCGAGCCCGGCAAACACGGCAAGGCTGGCGGCCGACAGGACGACCTGGGTGGAGCGAAGATGGCGCGCATTCAGGGAGTTTTGCAGCAGGTTCATTGACTCAGGCGGCAGGATCTGGTCGAGCGAGCCGCGCATCTCGCCAACCAGGGAGGGCCCGGCAGGAACCTGCGCCAGCAGCGCCGTAAGCACAAGTACGGCGGGAAAAAAGCACAGCATGCCAGAATAAGCCGCAGCCTTGGCGGTGTTGAAAACGTCGTGATCCAACGCCAGCCAGAGCGTCTTGCGGATGTGTTGGAGAATGCGGGGCATACGGGCCACTGCCAGAGTAGACGATTCTCCGGCGGTAGCGGAACTGCCGAGACCTCAATCGCGCGACGAGCTTCTACTTTTGCGCTTCCTTATAGGCGTGCACCCAGGCGTTCATCACGTCGTCGAGCGAGAAGCCCGGCTCGATCTTGCAGTTTCCGAAGGTATCGTCTTTGCGGTCGCAGCGCGCCACCACGTCGCCCTTTTCGTCAAAGAGGGACAAGCCGTTGGGGCCCTTGGGAACATCCTGGAACTGCGGCTGCAGAACCGGGTTCACCAAAGGCTTTACATATCCGGTCGCGGTCCCCGCGGAAACCGAGGCCAGAAGAATGAAGGCAGAGAGGGCGCTCATTCCGTGACTCCGTATTTATTTGACTTTTTTTCAGTATGCTCCACATTTGGTTCCCGGCGATAGCCCTTTAGTTGTAGAAGGGATGGCCTCACAAGAAGGCAATTCCTCGTGCAACCTGCGCCCGGATTCTTCGCGCACCCTCGAAGTGCGTCCCCGGCGCCGATGGCAAAACGGTTTATCATGGCCGGTTATGAAAAACCGATCCTTCCGTGCTCTCTGCCGGTCCTTGGTTGCCGTCCTGATCCTGGCGCCGCTGGCCCACTTTTCGGCGGCCCAGGCCGCACCGCCCGCCAATGCGCAGCATGCTTCGCCTGAGATCAACCGCAGGGTTGAAGCTCTGCTGAAGAAGATGACGCTCGATGAGAAGATCGGCCAGCTCGTCCAATTCTCCGCCGGGTTCGCCACCGGGCCCGGCGCCTCCAACCAACGCTGGGACGATCTGGTGGCCAGGGAGCAGGTGGGTTCGTTCGCCAATGTGGTGGGCGCGGAAGCCACCAACCATTTCCAGCACATCGCCATGGAGAAGACGCGGCTGCACATCCCGCTGCTGTTCGGGCTGGACGTGATCCACGGCGACCACACCGTGTTTCCCGTTCCGCTGGCGATTGCCGCCAGCTTCGATCCCAGGGCGGCCGAGATGGTGGCGCGCACCGGCGCAGTGGAAGCGCGCGCCGACGGCATTCCCTGGGTCTTTTCGCCCATGGTCGATATCGCCCGCGATCCGCGCTGGGGCCGCATCGTCGAGTCGAACGGCGAGGACCCTTATCTCGGTTCCACGATGGCGCGAGCCTGGGTGCGGGGTTACCAGCAGGGCGATCTCTCCAAACCCGATTCCGTCGCCGTTAGCGTGAAGCACTTTGCCGCTTACGGCGCGGCGATTGCCGGCCGCGACTACAACGCAACCGACATGAGCCAGATCACGCTGCGGCAAATCTACCTGAAGCCCTACCAGGCCGCGGTAGCAGCAGGCGCGGCCACGCTGATGAGCTCCTTCAACTCCATCAACGGCATCCCGGCTTCCGCCGATCCGCTGACGCTGACCCAGATTCTGCGCAAGGAGTGGGGTTTTGACGGCTTTGTCGTCTCCGACTGGGGCGCGGTTTCCGAGCTCATGGACCACTCCATCGGCGACGGACCTACCGTGGCGCGCAAGGCGCTCGAAGCCGGCGTCGATATGGACATGGAGGGGAATCTGTACGGCACCGTGATCGCCGCGCAGGTCCGCTCCGGCAAGATCCCCGCATCTGTCGTGGATGAAGCCGTCCGCCGCATCCTTCGCGTGAAGTTTGCCCTGGGTCTGTTTGACCATCCCTATACCCAGCCCGGCCCGGCCTATGAGCCCACGCCGGAGCGCCGCGCATTGGCCCGCAAGGTTGCCGACGAGACCCTGGTACTGCTTAAGAACGATCCGGTGGAGGGAATTGGCAAGCTGCTGCCCATGACAGCGAGCGCAAAAACGGTCGCGCTGATCGGGCCGCTGGGCGATGACAAGCCCGACATGCTCGGAGCGTGGTCGCAGGGCAATCCGGAATATGCCGTCACTTTACGACAGGCGTTTGAAGAGCGGCTGGGTAAGCGCCTGCTCTACGCCGAGGGTTGCGGATTGTATGCCGGGAAAGACGCGATGAGTTTTGCGCGGTTCATCGGCCAGCCGATCGCTCAGCCGCCCGACGACGAGCGCACGATTGCGGAGGCGGTGGAGACCGCGAAGAAGGCGGACGTGGTGATCCTGGCGCTGGGTGAGAGCGGAAGCGCGTTGGAGGGCGAGGCCTCAAGCCGTGTGCATCTTGGCTTTACCGGCAACCAGGAAAAACTGCTGGAGGCCGTAGCCGCCATTGGCAAGCCGGTCATTCTGGTCGTCGTGGCCGGCCGTCCGCTCCAGATCAAGTGGGCCGGCGAGCATGTTCCCGCCATTCTGGAAGCCTGGTCGCCGGGCATGGAAGGCGGCCACGCCATCGCCGATGTTCTCTTCGGCGACGTGAATCCCTCCGGCAAGCTCCCGGCGAGCCTGCCCCGCGCCGTCGGCCAGGAACCGCTCTACTACGCGCAGCTTCCCACCGGCCGGCCCGCCACCGGGGTCGACCTGAGCCACATGCCGGAGAACTCCGGCGAAAAGTTTGTTTCGCGCTATCTCGACGAGGAGAACTCCGCGCTGTTTCCGTTCGGATGGGGCCTCAGCTATACGACCTTTGCGTTTTCAACGCCGACGGTCAGCCGGCAAACGATTCCCATTCGCGAAGTGCTTGCCTCCGGACACTCGCCGGTCCTCAAGGTTGGCGTGGATGTCAGCAACACCGGCAGCGTGGCGGGGACTGAAGTGGTGCAGCTTTACCTGCGCATTCCCAACGTGAGCGTGGAGCAGCCGGTCCGCGAGCTGAAGGGCTTCACGCGGGTGACGCTCGCGCCGGGTGAATCAAAACACGTCGAATTTCCGCTCAGCTTCGACGAGCTCAACTTCTACAACGTGGACCTGAAGCAGGTGGTTGAGCCCACGACCTACGACGTGTGGGTGGGCGGAAGCTCACTGGCCACGGCCCACGCCACGTTCCAGGTAACGCAGTAACTCAGCTCGCCGCCTTGTAGTCCTTGTAGTCTTCGGTAAACAGCGTGTGCCGGAAGATGAACCTGCCTTGCGGTTCGTTCGGGTACGGCTGTTCCACGGTGTCGATGATGGTCCGCACCGGCGCCACAATCGTTTTGCCGCCCACCGTCTGCGGCCCGTAATCGATGCGCTGCGTCTCCTCTCGCACCGGGTCCGAGCCCTTGAGGTCGGCCTCGGTAATCAGCCGCACCACCTCGCCCGTGTTCGGATCGACAAAAATCTCCCCGTGATAGGGAACCTTCGCTTTCCAGATCTTCCAGGACGTAGCGTTCTGGTAATTTCCCGCGCCGCCCGCGGACTCCTGGCCGCGCAGCGTCATATCGCCGGCCTGGCTCGACTCCGGGAAGCAGCAATAGACCACTTCATCGTTGCTTTTCTTCTTATCCACGTCGTAAGAGAACACCGCCGCCTGCTTGCCGTCTACCATCTCCCAGCGCTGCCAGTTGATCTTCCCCGTTTGCCGCGCCTCATTCAACACTGTGGTCAAGTCGGGCGGCTGGCCCAGCATGGCGATCATTCCGTTCGCGCCCCACTGCCCCTTGTCCTCCGCCGGCGCCTGCTCCGCTCCGTTGTGGAACGTCACCTGCGACTCGCTCGCGGTGGTGTAGCGAATCGGCGTGATAACCGGGGCCAAGGTCGCGCTGCTATGCGAGCCGAAGGATTCCTTCGGCATCTCTGCGCCGTCCTGGAAGCGCCGCGTGTCCTTGGTCGCGGTCGCCGCCGGCATCTGCGCGTAGGTCTTGGTGGCGTAATCCATCGCCTTGTCCAGCATCGCCTTCTGCGCCGCCGCGTCCGGCGCCGGGGCCGTGGGAATATCGCTCGCCGGCGGCGGCAGCGCCGCGCTTTTTGCTTCCAGGATGAAGAGCTGTTCGGTGGTCAGCTGTCCGGGCACGTCAGGGCCCAGGCTTTCCAGCGCGCTGTGGGTCAGCTCGTCCGTCAGTTCCACATCTTCCAACTCGGTGGCCATGTCCGCATCCCGCGTGTTTGCCTGGTGCGCGGAAACCAGCATCTGCTTCAGTTGGTCAACGGTCATCTTTCTGGTCTTGGCTGCCCATCCCGGCACGGCAGCCATCAGCACGACGAGAAACCAGCCCACTCGCTTCATTCCTTCGACCTCCGATGTTTTCTGGCCTCGCCATTTTACCGGCCCGGCCCATCCCTTGGAACTGCAAATGGTTGGATTGGTTAGGCGCTTCCATCCCGGGCGGTCCCGACGGATCGCCGTCTGTATCAAAAGGCCCGGCTATACTGAAGGCCAATCCCGCACCTTTTCCGGGCCTGGGACTCAGCCCGGCGGAGACAGCATCTGCAGTGCAACGTCCACATCCCGCCGGATCTCCCCGCCATCCTGCGCCGCGCCTGGAGCGCCGCCGGCAGTCTCCCTGGATTCCTTACTGAAGCTGAAGCCGATTTCCTGGGCATCGCCGCCGCCTGCACGCCGGCCGCGGGCGCAATCGTCGAAATCGGCAGCTTCAAAGGCAAATCCACGGTGGTGCTGGCCACCGTCGCGCAGCATTACGGCCTTGGCACCGTGGTGGCCATTGACCCGCACACCTTCGATAACCCCGAGCTGGCCGCGCACCGCGCCGCGCCCGGCGCATCCTCGTTTGAAGCTTTTCTCAGCAATCTCAAGTCCGCCGGCGTTGCCGGTACGGTTGAGGCGCATCGCGCGCATTCAACCGAAATCGCCATGGACTGGAACCGCCCCATCCGCCTTCTTTGGATCGACGGCAACCATACCTGGGCCGGCGCCAAAGCCGACTTTGACGGCTTCATGCCCCATCTCGTCCCCGGCGGCGTGGTGGCATTTCACGACGCTCTCCATCTGTTCTCCGGTCCCATTCGCGTGTTCGCGGACGATGTGCTCCGCTCCGATCGCTTCGGCGCTGCCGGATTCGTAGGCTCCATCGCCTGGGCACAGTTTCACCCCGGTGACGGCGCGCTTTTCCGCGTGCAGCGCGCCGCCCTCGAACGCCGCGTCCGGCCGCTGCTTCCATACGTTGAAGGCGACCGCAAGCTTGGCCCCATCGAAAAGCTGCGCTACAAGCTCGTCCGCGCGCGCGTTCCCCGCGCCGCCATTTCGCCCGAACGCTGGGCCGCGCTCCTGCAACCCGCACCGCACCCCTGACCTTCCCTGATCCCGGATCACTATCCACAGCCATTACGCCGCCGGACCCGAGTACACTGTTCCAGAAGCAAGGAGGCCAACCCATGCAAGCAAAGATTCAGGGCACCACCATGCCGGTGCTCGAAGTGCAGCTCGATCCCAACGAGAGCGTCTTCTCTGAAAGCGGCGAGCTGTCATGGATGACGCAATCCATCCAGATGACCACCCACACGCAAATGGGCGGTGGCGGCGGCCTGTTGGGCGTTTTCAAGCGCGCGGTGGCCGGCGGCAGCATCTTCATGACCGAGTACCGCGCCCTCCAGTATCCCGGTCAAGTGGCCTTCGCCACCAAGGTTCCCGGCCACATTGTGCCCGTGCAGGTCACGCCGGGCATGGATTACATGGTCCATCGCCACGGATTCCTGTGCGCCACGGACCAGGTCACGCTCAGCATCGGCTTCCAGCAATCGCTGGGCGCCGGCATCTTCGGCGGCGACGGCTTCATCCTGCAGCGCGTGGGCGGCAGCGGCACGGCCTGGCTTGAGCTTTCCGGCGAGCTGATCCAGAAGGAGCTCGCGCCCGGCGAAGTCCTGCGCGTGCATCCCGGGCATGTGGGCGCGTTCCACGCCTCGGTTTCGTTCCAGATCACCATGGTCCCCGGCATCAAGAACATGATCTTCGGCGGCGACGGCCTGTTCCTGGCGCAGCTCATGGGGCCCGGCACGGTCTGGCTCCAGACTTTGCCCATTTCCCGCCTGGCGCATCAAATCAGCGAGTACCTGCCCGATCGCCGGGGCGCGGTGACGCCGCAGTCAGCCGGCGCCGGCGTCATCGGCGGCATTGTGGGTTCCATCCTCGGCGGAGGCCAGTGACAAAGCCCGGCATGACTGGATCGGACACCGGCTCGCGAAGTCTTCGCGGCGACATTTTGTTCGGGTTTGCAGTAGCCCTGGCTCTTTACCTGGCCTGGGTGCTGCGCCAGGTCCTTCTCCTGCTCTATGTCAGCGCGTTGTTCGCGGTGGTTCTCAAACCGCTCACCTTGTTTATCGCCAATATCCGCATCGGCCGCTTTCGTCCTTTCCGCAAATTTGGCATCTTCGTCCTGCTGCTCTTTGTCGGGGGAAGCCTCGCCGCGTTCGGGTTTCTCGCCATCCCGCCCGTAGCCCGCGATCTGCAGAGTTTTGCCCACGACTTGCCCTCCCGCCTGCCCGCTATTATCGACAAGTTCGACCGCCTTCCCTTCGCCAACAGCATCGACTGGAACTTTCTCGCCACCCGCATTGAGGGCGCAGCCACACAGGCGGCCACGTTTGTCTTCTTCTCCATCAAGGACTGGGCCGCCACGTTGGCCGATGTGGCCATGGCCCTGATTCTCACCATCTATTTCAGCCTGGAAGGCGACGTGGCTTACCGCTGGGTTTTGTCGCTCTTTCCCGTTCGCCACCGTCAGCGCCTCGATACCGCCCTGCGACGCGCCGAACTCCGCATGGAAAGGTGGCTGCTGGGGCAGGCAAGCCTGATGGTCATCCTGGGCGTCGCCAGCACCATTACCTTCTCCTTGCTGCACGTCCGCTATGCCTATGCGCTGGGCTTCCTCACCGGTCTGCTCAACATCATTCCCGTGGTCGGCGCCGCGGTCAGCATCGCCCTGGCGCTGCTGGTGGCCGCCATCGATTCCTGGGGCCGCGTCCTCGGCGTCGCCATCTTCTACATCGTCTACCTGAACCTCGAGAATTCGTTCCTGACTCCGCGCATCATGCAGTCGAGAGTGAACCTTCCCGGCCTTGCCATCCTCATTGCGATAATCATCGGCGGCGCCCTCGCCGGAGTCGCCGGCGCGCTCGTAGCCGTGCCCACGGCCGCGCTGGTCGCGGTGCTCATCGATGAGTACCTGGTGGTGAAGGACAACGGGCAATAAGGATCGATTGTTGGTGGCAGGACACACGACGCGATCGGCGCGGCGAAGCCGCATGATTGAACTCGCACGGGGAAAATGGTCCGGGGCGACCCTGCCGAGCCACAAATGTTCAGCTGCAAGTCATTTTCCATAAGCCACATCCAGTCTTTTCCCGAAGGTGGTCAATGTTGACCAGCATCCGGACTGCGCCACGCCCATAATTAGCCGATCCGCACCCGGTCGACAACAGCAGGGAGCAATAACCACGCGTGGACAGAGGAGCGAGTGGCCCACGAAAACATGGTGATGGAGGAACAACTTATGAAGCGAATCAGGCTTGTCGGTATGGGGGCTTTGGCCCTCTTTCTCGGAGCCCTTGCTCCCACGTATGCTCAGCAGGATCAGGAGGCCAAACCCGAACAACACCAGCAGCAGACCAAGGCCAAGAAACAGCAAGCAGTCAGGCCTGGCAAACAAGAACAGCAGCAAGCCAAGGGCCAGCAAAAACAACAGCAACAACAGACGAAGACCGCAAATCAGAATGAGCAGCGGCAGGCCAAGGGCCAGCAGGAACAGCAACAGAAACAACAGCAGCAACAGGCCCGGACTCAGCAGAAGCAGGAAAAGAACCAGCAGCACCAACAACACGCCAATGGTCAGCAGCGCGCGCAACCACAAGGGCAGTGGGCCCACAACGGTCAGAGAGACAGTCGTGGCCACGAGTACAATCAAGGCAGGTTTGGACCTGAGCATCATGCCCGCTTTGAAGAGAGTGGTGGCCGCTTCTACAACGGGCGCCGGGAGTACTCTTACGGTGGATACTGGTTCTATGCCAGAGCCTTTCCGGCATGGTTTTACCAGCAGGACGTGTACTTCATTATGGGCGCGGATGGGCTATGGTATGCGGTTGCATACGGCAACCCTTCCTTAATGTTCCAGGTAGATATTGATTAGCGTGTTAAGCGCCCGCGTGACGGAACCAGCAGTTGCGCCACGCGGGGCTTTCCTGTTGCAGCGGGTGACATTGCCGATGCCGCTGTTAGGCAGGGCCATAAAAAACCCCCAATCGAATGTACCCACCACGGACGAACCCTGCTGACCAAGAATCCGGATGCGCACCTAAAAACGCAGCAGAGTCCGGAATTGCGGTTACGTCCGTATTGTCGGCCCTCCGGAAGTAACTCCAAAACCGACCAGCCCGCTCTGCCTTCCGCCTCCGAACTTCAGCGCCCCTCCGCCTCGATCTCCGCGTCCACCGCCGCTTTCATCACGCCGCAGTCGGCAAACATCCGCACCAGGCCGCCGCTCAAAGTTGGCAGTTCAGCATGCGCCGGTCCATCCGGCCGCGCGACCCGCGCCATCTTCATCTCGCTCGTCCCCTGCGCATCCATGATCAGCGTGGCCAACTTTCGCGCCAGCGGCAGGTCGAAGCTCTCTGATACAAATACCAGCTTGTCCCTCGTCGTGATCGTCACCGGACCTTCGTCGGTTGTAAACACCTGTTCCACCGTCCCTGCCGGAGCGCTGGCGGGCGTCTGCGCCGCCTCTTCCTTGTGCAGTCCGGAATACTTGCGCCCCAGCGAATCGGCGTACAACTGCGCGAACGCCTGCGCCGAAGCTTCGCTCTTCCATGCGGAAAGATAGAAAAACGAGATCGACTTGGTGGTTTTCTGCTCCGCCGGCGTCGCGTTCAGCCGCTGTCCGGCCCAGTAGATGCCTCCGTCCCACGCCGGCGTCAGGTCGCGCGCCGCCTGGTCTCCGCCAAAAAGCTTGGTCAGAATGTGCAGGTCCAGCTCGCCCACCTGCCCGATGTCGTAAGCCCGGTAGGTCTTGTCCACCAGCGGGTGAATGTCCGGAAGAAGCGGAACGACGGGCACTTTGTGCTCCTCGAACACCCGCGGGTTGATAATCTCCCAGGTCGAGGTCGGCGGATGGTCCAGCATGCCGGCAAAGGCCGCCGTCTGTCCCTTGTCCATCCAGATGTCCTGCTCAAAACTCAATCCTTCGCGGTAGGGGAACAAGAGCGATTCCGAAAGCAGCAGCGGCGCCCGCGCCATCACCGGCGACGAGTCCGATCCCGACATGTTCTGCTTGATAAAATCCACTACCTCCGGATCCTTGACCAGGCTCTTGCCCATGGGCTTCAGGATGTTGTCCATCATCACCGCCGTAGCCTGTCCCTCGGTCACGGCCTCGCGGGCGTCGTCCATCTCGTCCCTCGCCAGGTGGTCCTGGTCATCCCGGTAATTGGTGGAAACGTCGTCCGGCGTCTGATCGCTCCACTTCTCCAGGTCCACGTGCTGGTCCTGAAGCGCGTGCGTCAACTCGTGGGCCAGTACCGGCTTCTGCTCTTCCACGCTCACCCAGTCCAGCATATTCACCGTTTTGGTCTTGGTGTCGTAATAGGCTTCGATCTGCTCATTCAAAAGCTCCAGCAGAAAGGGCTTGAGGTCGAAGTCCTTGTCCAGCAGGCCGAACTTCTTCAGTACGATTTCGCCCTTCTGCAACCGCTTGGAGTCCTTGTCGTCGTTGAACTTCTCATTCAGATAGGCTTCCACCTCCGCGCGGGTCCTGATCTGCCGCTTCACCGTGCTCTTGATGGGCAGCCCGGTCTCCTGGCTGGAGAACTGCATGAGCTGGTCCACCAGCGCAAAAAGTTGCTTGGCCTGATCGGGCGTGATGTGCGTTTCGCCCTTACCGGCTTCCGTCGACGGCACTCCCGGCTTTGCGGGCGCCGCGGGAGTCTTACCAGCGCCCTGGACCGGCGCGGGCGCTTGCGCCAGCACCTGGCCGGCAGCCAGCAGCGCCGTAACACTCAATCTTATCACGCATTTACGGCCCAGCATGCCTGCCTTTCTTCGAACCTTTATCATCTTCGCTTTCTGCCTGGGGGCAGGCACGGCCCCAGCCGGCCCCGTCCCTTGCCCGAGTCTATAATTAGGATGCGGCGGTAGGGAAATGGCACTCATTCCAAAGCCGCAGAATTCGTTCTTGCCCATGACTGATACCGCCCTCGCCGCCCCGCTAACAGCCACTCCCCTTGCCGCCTGGATCGCATCGGGCGATGCGCAAATCCGCATCGTGCCTGCTCACGGCGTGCTTACGCCTGTTCAGTTGGACGGTTTCCCTGCCGAAATAGAGGCGCTGGCCTCTGACGCCGCTCTGCACGATCTGGGATGGCTGCGCCGCGTCAAGGTCCGCGGCGAGGACCGCTTCCGCTGGCTCAGCGGCATGGTGACCAATACCGTGAACGACCTCAAGCCCGCCGCCGGCGCGTGGAACCTGGTGCTGAATGCGCAGGGCCGCATCCAGGGCGACCTCACTGTCTGGCGCAAGCACGACAAGCTCGAAATCGAATTCTCCGCAGACCAGGCCGAGCGTCTCCTTGCCCATCTTGAGCACTTCATCATCATGGACGACGTGGAGCTGGTCCCTCGCGACGATTCCACTGCTCTCGGCATCACCGGTCCGCGCGCCGGCCAGGTGCTTGCCCGCCTGGGACTGCCCGCGCTCCCTGAGCCCATGACTCACGTTGCCGCTGACTGGAACGGCTTGCACCTGCGCGTTCGCCGCGGCTGGGGGACGCTCGGCGACCACTACGAACTCTGGACCACCACCGCGACCGTGGGCAAGCTGTGGAAGTACCTTGTGACCGGCGGAGCCACCCCGGTCGGTTCCGGCGCCGTCGAGGCGTTCCGCATCGCAGAAGGGATTCCGGCCTGCGGAATCGACATTGCGGAGCGCGACCTGCCCCAGGAGACCTCGCAAACCCGCGCCATCCATTTCAACAAGGGCTGTTATCTCGGCCAGGAGATCGTGGAGCGCATCCGAAGCCGCGGCAATGTACATCGCCACCTGCTACCCCTTGAGCTCGACGGCCCTTTGCCGCCGGCTGGCGCGGCCCTCACCCTGGAAGGCGCCGACGCCGGCCACATTACCAGCGCCTGCGAACTGGCGCTGCCCGCCGGCATACGCCGCTTTGCGCTGGCCATGGTGCGCGCCGAGGCCGAAGCCCGCAATCTTCCCCTGGAATACGCCGCCTCGGAAACCGCTGGAACCGCGCGGCTGCTTGCCGTTCCACCAAAACTGTAACTGCCGCATACGCAAGGAACCATGAGCGACAATCCCAAATTCGAAGTTATCGATCGCCGCAAGTACAAAGCCGAAGAAGAAGCGCGGGAAACTGCGCCGGAAACGCCCGCTGCCGCCGCGCCGCCGCCCACGACCGAGCCCAAAACCGAACCTGCTCCTGCACCCGCCGCCGGCCCGCGCCTGGTCACGCCGCAATCGCCGCAACCGGAAGAGGATGAATTCGCCGGCGAGCCGCAGATGCCGCCTCCGCCCACCGCCGAGGAGTCGCGCCAGCAGAAGTCCGCCTATGACGCCTCTTCCGAGCGCCTTGAAGACCTGATCCGCGCGCAGAACCCCGGCGCCGGTCCGCTGCCGCCGGTCACGTTCGAGCAACTGGTCCAACAGCTCTTCCTTTCCGCCATGATCCAGATGGGCGGCACGCAGGCTGAAGGCCAGCGCCGGGTCGATATCGTGGGCGCGCGCCAGACCATCGACCTGCTCGGCATCCTGGCGGAGAAGACCAAGGGCAATTTGTCCGAAACCGAGGACCACATGCTCCAGACCGCGCTCTTTGAGGCGCGCATGGCTTTCCTTGAGCTCACCAACATGATTACGCTCCAGGGCGTACCGGCGCCGCCGCCACCAAGAAAGTGATTCAGCGCAGGTTCGTCTGGATCGCGCCCTCACGGCGCCTGCTTCGCTTCGTCATTCCTTCACCTTTTCACTCATTCACTCTTTCACTGATCACTGTCCACTGATCACTGTCCACTGATCACTGTCCACTGTGCACGCCACCCTCACATTCCTCGGCACCGGAACCTCCATGGGAGTGCCCACGGTGGGCTGCGCCTGCGCGGTCTGCACTTCCGCGGATGCGCGTGACCGCCGATTACGGCCGTCCATTCTGGTGCGCTGGAACGCCCCGGCCGATCCATCCTGCCGCCGCGCCGTGGTCATCGACACCGGCCCCGATTTCCGCCAGCAAGCCCTCGCCGCGCATCTTACCCATCTGGATGCAGTCCTCTACACTCACTCGCACGCGGATCACATTTTGGGTATGGACGATCTGCGCCCGCTCAGCTTTGGAGCAAAACGTGCCGGCGGTACCATTCCGCTTTATGCCTCCGACGAAACCGCCGCGGTGCTGCGCCGCATCTATGACTACACCTTCGCCGACGATGCCAGTTACATCAACCGCGCGCGCGTAGAAATCTGCTCGCTCGAGGACCGCACCCGCGTTCACGAGGCCGAATTTATTCGCGTGCCGGTGCTGCATGGCGATATGGAAGTCTCCGGCTTTCGCTTCGGCGATGCCGCTTATCTTACCGACGTGAGCGCCATTCCCGAATCGAGTTTTGCCTTGCTGGAGGGCCTGGAGACGCTGGTGCTCCCCGCGCTGCGCCACAAGCCGCACCCCAGCCATGCCACGCTCGAGCAGGCCATCGCCTGGGCCCAGCGCATTGGCGCGCGCCACACATGGCTCACCCACATCGCGCACGATCTGGGCCATGAGCAGACTTGCCGTACGCTGCCTTCCGGCGTCAGCCTGGCCTGGGACGGCCTCGAATTTCCTGTCAGTTTCAGCCCAGCGGATCCAACCGCATGACCGCCGTCTACCGCTCGCTTGGCGAAATTCCCGCGGGCCTTGCGCCCTCGGTGGCCGCTATCGGCAACTTCGACGGCGTTCACCTGGGCCACCGGGAGATCCTCCGCGCAGTCGTTGCCGAAGCCCGCGCGCGCGGCCTGCGCTCAGTTGCCGTCACCTTCGACCCCCATCCAGATCGTTTTCTCCGTCCCCAGCAGGCGCCCGCCCTGCTCACGCCAATGGATGAGCGGATCCGCTTGCTCTCAGCCACGGGCCTGGATGCAATCGTTGTGTTGCGCTTCGACGCAACCCTCGCCGAGCTTACCGGCAGGCAATTTGTTGAGCAAATACTGGTGAGCGCGCTCGGCGTGCGCTCGCTGCATGAGGGCGGCAACTTCCGTTTTGGCCACAAGGCCCAGTGCGGCATCGCGGAGCTGGCCGTATTCGGCCGCGAGTTCGGCTTCACCGTCACCGTGCACGATGCTGTGCACGTGCATGGCCTTGAAGTATCCAGCTCCGCCGTGCGCGAGCTGGTGGCCGCTGGCGACATGAAGCGCGCCCGCTGGATGCTGGGCCGGCCGTTTGCGATTCGTGGAACGCCGGTGCGCGGCCGTGGCGTGGGCGCGCGCCTGCTGGTTCCCACCGTGAACCTGGCGCCCGGCGACGGCGCGCTCCCCGCATTCGGCATTTACGTCACGCAAATGACCGTCGGCTCCCGCTGCTTCCAGGGGGCAACAAGCGTCGGCATCCGGCCCACTTTTCCGGGCGCCGGATTCAGCGTGGAAACCTACATCCTCGACTTTGTGCCCGTCGAGCTGGATGACAATACGCCCGTTGACTTGGAGTTTCTGCTGCGCTTGCGCGACGAAAAGAAATTCGATTCGATCGAGGAACTCAAAGCCGAAATCCTCAAGGACGTGGCCAAAACAAAACGGTTCTTTGGTTTGCTGCGCCCATAGATAGCAGAATCACGAATCACGAACCACGACTCTCTCACTCGATTGTGATTCCAGTTGCCACGTACTTCTCGCCGTCGTAGTCGGCCGCGATCCGCACATGCTGTCCGATGCTCAGGCGCTGGCTGCTCTGTGCGTGCGCGTCGAACGAAATTTGATAGCTCTCGTTATCGCGCGGGTCAACCACCGCCATCGTCCCCGCCGCAAGGTTGAGGTCCGAAATGGTACCGCTGAAGACGAAGCTTGCGCCCGGCGCAGCCAGAACCGAAACCTCTGTCACCACTCCCTGCCCGCGGTTGTTTGAATCGAACTTGACCGCGACCAAGGAACCCGGCACCAGATCCGAGGGCCCCGACGCCACCGAAGAAAACGCTGCTTGCCCCACCCGCTTGAAAGTGGTCCGGCTTGAAACCACGAGCCGGAACGCCGGCCGATCCGGCTCCGTGGTCAGGGCCAGGTCGCCGCTGCGGGCGTCGTAGGAAAGCACCCGGCCCTCGTACTCACCCTCCGGCTGGGTGGAGAGAATATGGATGCTCGCCGCAAAAACAATTGTGCCGTCCAGCATTGTTTGCACGGAGGCATGCGTCGCCGGTCCCAGATCGTGCAATGGAATTCGCTTTCCGTCCCGGTACACTTCCGTGCGTTCGTCAAAAAAAATCTTCATCGGCTTCTCGCCGTACACCTTCAGCTGGAATTCATCCATCACCGGATCGACACGGTAGATCTCGCCTCCAAGGATGGTGCTTTTTCCCTGGGGAAGCGGCGGCAAATCGGGCGTATTGCCCGCATTGCCGCGCGCTCCGCCGTTGGCCATCAGCGCCGCCGATGACGATTGCGCCCCGCCTATGCTGCCCCGGCCCGCCACCAGCGCGGCCACCATTACTACCGCAAACATTCGTCCCATGCCCGTTCCCCTGGTTACGTTTAGACAACCAGTTGGATGTTTCCAGCGGCGTTCCGGTGGTCTCACGATCTGCTGTCCCGGACAACACTGATCCTCCCTTCGCATCTAAAAAAAAGTGCTCATCTTTGTAAAAACCATCTTTGGGCCTGGCCGAAGGGGATAAACAGCACCATGCAAAAGACCGCAATCACGCTTGGCGCGATCGTTGCCCTCGTCCTTCTGGGCGCAGGCAGGAATGGTTGGGCCCACGACGGCGAGCGGATCCTCATCCCCATGCGCTCCCATCTGAGCCCGGTGCAGAAACTCAATCGCGAAGGCGTTGACGCCATCCGCAACAACAATTTCGATCGCGCCCAGACGCTCTTCTTTCGCGCCTATCTCTACGATCCCGCCGATCCCTTCACCCTCAACAACCTCGGCTACGTCTCCGAGCTCCAGGGCCAGATCGATCGCGCGCAGCGCTTCTACAAGCTTGCCGCCGAACAAAGCAGCAACGCTGACATCGACGTGAGCAATTTGAAACACCTTGAAGGCCAGCCCATGAAAGCCGCCCTGGTCCAGCTCAAAGATGCCACCATGCGCGTCAATCGCCTCAACCTTGATGCCATGCGCCTGATGGAGCAGGACCAGAACTTTGAAGCCATTGACGCTCTCCAGCGCGCGCTGGCGGCCGATCCGCACAATGCGTTCACGCTGAACAATCTCGGCGTCGCCTACGAGTCCGTCGCCGACCTCGACAACGCCCTGCGCTATTACCAGCAGGCCGCCGCCACGGGTTCCAATGAGCCGGCCATGGTCACTGTCGATACGTCCTGGCGCGGCCATTCCGTGTCCGCGATCGCCCGCGAAAGCGCCCGCCGGCTTGAGCAGCGGATGCGCAGCATCAATTCCGCCCAGGCGCAGGCCGTGATGTACACGCTGCGCGGCGTCCACGCGGAGAACGCCAACGACTGGACAGACGCGCGCCAGGACTTCCTCCGCGCCTACGCCCTCGATCCCTCCAGCGCCTTCACCATCAACAATCGCGGCTACGTGGCCGAACGCGAGGGGGACCTGGAAACCGCGCAGTTCTTTTATCAGCGTGCCCAGCGCGCCTCCAACTCTACGGCCAAAGTTGGCATCGCCACCAGCCTTGTCGCCAAGGGGCAACCACTGCTCGCCGTCGCCGGTCAAAGCAACGGCAAAGTGGATGACGCGCTCGAAGTTTACAGCCGCGAACGCAAGCAGCCGTCGGCTACGGTCGGGCTCACTCCGCGCGGAGGCAGCTCGGACAAGTCCCCCAACCCGCAGCCGGATAGCCGGCCGTCACCGCAATAGACCACCGATAAAGGACGCCATGAACGCGCATTCCGGGTTCCCTTTCTTCCAATCGATGTCCTTGCTGTCCAGTCTGCTCCTGGTTCCGCAGGACGAAGCGGCCCATTCCTGGATGGGAGAAGAACTCCAGCGCGACCTCGCCTGCCTAACCCGCGACGAATTCAACGAATTGCTGCACCTCGCCAGCCTCAATCACGTGGTGATGCGCGGCATGGAAGTCTTTCTCGCCATCGCCCGCAGCCAGCGCGACGAAATGCGGGCGCTATGGGCCATTGAGGCGCTCGCCGTGGAACAGCGCCGCATCGGCAACGCCCTCCCCTTCCTGGCCGAGATCTGCAAGGCTTTTGCAGACGCGGGCTACGGTTGCTGCGTCATCAAGTCGCTCGATCATTGGCCCGACCTCGGCAGCGATATCGATCTTTACTCGAGCGCCACGCCCGGGCAGGTGGTGGCGCTGATGACCCGCCACTTCGGCGCCGCCGTTGAACCCAGAAGCTGGGGCGACCGCCTCGCTTGCAAATGGAACTTTCAGCTTGCCGGCTTGCCCGAGCTGGTTGAAATCCACGTGGGCCGCCTCGGCCAGACTGGCGAGCAGACGGCCATCGCATCGTCGCTCCTGCGCCGCACCCGCGTTGTCACCGTGGCCGACCGCTCTTTCCGCGTTGCCTCCAAATCCGATCGCATTCTCCTTTCCACTCTTCAGCGCATGTACCGCCATTTCTACTTCCGCCTGTGCGACATCGTCGACAGCGCGGCGCTGGTGGAAGGGGAAGGCCTCGATTTCATGGACCTTCACGACGCTGCGGAAGAGGCCGGCATCTGGGAGGGCGTCGCCACTTACTTGGCCATCGTCTCCGATTACACTGCCCGGTATCGCGGCGCCGGCCTCAACCTGCCGGAGCTGGTCACCGCCAGCGCGCGTTTCGGCGGCGAGGCGGTTTACTACGGCCGCGGATTCCTCCGCGTGCCCATCCTGCCCCAGTCTGCCCGGCTCTATGGCGCGCAGCTTGCTGACACCCTGCGTAAACGGCAACTCCAGACCGGCGCGCGGCTCAGCCTGCTTCCCTGGCTTGCCACGGCTGCCGTTGTCGGCCAGAAGGTCACGGGCACCGATAAGGGGATCTGGTAATCGATGCCCGCTGGTTCGCAGAAGTACTTTTTCCACTCTTGCGCCAGCTTTCATGTGCCAGTTTGTCATCTAACTACTAGAACGAGACCAAAGAACGCCACTTTCACGCCGGATAACTTAGAGAACTCGGGAGGGGATGCGGGGGTCCCGCAGGCGAAATTATGACGAATCGTACATTGAGGAACCCTGAAAACTCAGCCCGCGGCAGGCTGGTTGTGGAACATCCCAGCGCCAGGCCGCGGCCGGCGGCAGCCTACAACCGGTCCAGCCTTGCGGTAGAAATCGACGATTCTTTTGTCGAAGACCTTCAACCCCTGCCGCGACTGGTTCCGTTGCCCAGCGCGAGATCGGCCGCCATCATGATCGGCGCGCCAACCTTCGTGGGCCTGGATATTTCCACCAGACAGCGCGATCCGGCCGCGAAGGTCGTCTCCGCCATCATCCATGGCGTCGCCATCGCTGCCATTCTGTACATCGGAATCAAGGCGCACCAGGCCGTGGTCGATCCTGAAGTCATCACCGCTCCACTCAACATCACGCTGTATGCGCCGCCGCCTCCGCCCAAGGCGCTCCCCGTCGCCCCCAAGCCGGGCGGAGGTGGTGGCGGCGGTGCACACCAGATTGTCGAGCCCACTCGCGGCAATCCTCCGCACATCGTGGCGCCCGCGCCTGTCAACGCGCCGCAGGTGCTGCGCTTCCAGCAGCCCAAGCTCGCCGCCGAGCCGTCTGAAATGGTGAAGATGCCGGAAAACCCGGCCGTCCCCAACCTTGGCCTGTCCAACTCGCCGCAGATCGCTCTCGCCTCGCAGGGCAGCGGTTCCAATTCCGGCTTTGGTAAAGGCGTGGGCGGCGGACTCGGCATGGGTCACGGCGTCGGCGCCGGCCCCGGCTCCGGCGGCGGTTATGGCGGCGGCGTCATGAGCGTCGGTGGCGGCGTCAGCGCACCTGAGGTCCTCCGCCTGGCCCAGCCCGAGTTCACTGAGGAAGCCCGCCAAGCCAACTTCCAGGGCAGCGCTTCCATCGAGCTCATCGTCGATCAGCAGGGCAATCCCCAGAACATTCGCATCGTCCGCCGCCTGGGCATGGGACTCGACGAAAGAGCCGTTGAAGCCGTGCGCCAGTATAAGTTCCGGCCCGCCATGTTCCAGGGCCATCCCGTCGCCGTGCAAATCATCGTCGACGTCGCCTTCCACCTCCACTGATTGCGGCCCGCAATAGGTCTGTGCCCCATCCATGTCGATGCGCGTTCCTTGCGCACCGGCTTGGATGGGATATCGACAGTTTTTGCGTTTTATAGTCTTCGTCCTTTATCAACATCCCTGTTCCCTGATCCCTGTACTTGACACCTGACAGTCGAGTGTCTACCATCATCTTCCATCGGAGGTCGAGCATCTTCCCTCGCCGGCCCGCCTCTGTCGTGGAGGTCCAACTTGCACTGGTGGCAACTCCGCAAGCGCCGCGCCGATCTCGAGCGCGAGCTCCAGTCCGATCTCGACCTCGAAGAAGAAGAGCAGCGCGACCGCGGCCTGCCGCCCGGCGAAGCTCGATACGCCGCCCGCCGCGCCTTCGGCAACCCGGCCCTCATCCGCGAGCAAACCCACGAAGCCTGGGGCTGGGCAACACTTGAACGCCTCCTGCAGGACCTCCGCTTCGCCCTCCGCCAGTGCGTCCGCAACAAGCGCTTCGCTGCCATTTGCATTCTCACCCTCGCACTCGGCATCGCCGCGCAAACAACCATGTACAGCGTCATTCACGCCGTGCTCATTGATCCCTATCCCTATCGCGGCGCAATGCGCATGGTTCACATTCACCTCTACGACAAGGACCCCAATCCGTTCGACCTCGCTCTGGATGGCGAGCAATTCGCCCAGTTTCAAGGTTCTCCAGTGCTGGACGGTGCGCTGGCCGATGATGTCTACACCATGGCGTTGACAGGCGGTGAGCTGCCGCAACAGCTCCAGGTCAACCGCATGTCCGCGAACGCATTTGACTATTTCGGCGTACCTGCTTTGCTGGGGCGCGGATTTGGCCCCTCAGACAGCGCCAGGGTCGCAGTGCTCAGTTACCACTTCTGGAACGCGCATTTTGCCGGAAGAAAGGAAGTGATTGGTCAATCCTTGCAGCTCGATGGCCAGGATTACGAAATCGTCGGCGTCATGCCCCCGCGCTTCGCCTGGATGGGAAGCGACGTCTACATCCCGCTGCCTTACGCCGCCAATAGGCTCCTCCCCTTCAACGTGTATGCCCGCCTTCGCGCCGGGGTCCCCGACCGGCAAGCTGAGCTTGCCCTCGAACCCCTTCTCGACGCGTTCGCCCGGCAAACCCCAGCCAACTTTCCCACCCGCTTCACGGTGCACGTTGTGCACATTAACCAGATCGCCATTGGTAGACTCCGGGGCTTTCTTCTCGCCTTGTTTTTTGCCGTATCGGTTCTCCTCGCTCTCGCTTGCGTCAACGTTGCCATCCTCATGCTGGCCCGGGGTGAGAGTAGACGCTCCGAGATTGCAATTCGTGGCGCATTGGGTGCAGCCGCCGTCCGCATCGTCCGCCAATTGATGACGGAATCGCTCCTCCTGTCCCTCGCCGGTGGAGCGCTGGGCATTCTCCTTGCGTTCGCAGGCGCTCGCTTGGTCAACTTCCTCATTCGCCCCATGACGTCCCTTTTTCCCCCGGAAGCGAATATCGCGCTGAACACTCCCGTGCTGCTGTTTGGTGTCGCAATCTCGGTATTGACGGGAGTCGCTTGCGGTTTGTGGCCGGCCTTGAGGCTCTGCCGCGCTCAGCTGCGCAATGCCGCCGAGAGCGGGACCGGCAGGTTCGCCGGAAAGACGGGAACCCGCAAAACCCATGCCGCGCTTTTGGCGGGACAGGTTGCGCTCACCATCCTGCTGTTGGCATGTTCCGGCGCTACCGTGCAGAAGCTGCTTCAGCTCTTGCATACTCCTCTCGGGTACGAGCCACGCAACCTGGGCTCAGTGGGCATGGTCTTGCGCGAAGGATCGCACAACCACTGGTCCGATCGCATTCACTATTACGAGCAGATTCGCAGAGCCGTCGCCGGCGATCCGGAGCTGATCTCCGCGGCCATTGGCAACTTGCCGCCCGGCGTCTTCGACTTTACAGCCGTGAATGTGCCCGCGATGAACAATGCCTCCGGCCGTGTCATCGCGCTCGAGGTAAGTCCCGAGTACTTCTCCACCGTCGGAATTCCACTCCTGCGCGGCCGCCTCTGGACCTCTGCGGAGATCACTGGTGCGGCCCACCTGGCCCTCATCAATGAATCGATGCGCCGGCGCTATTGGCCCAGCTCGAATCCCATCGGTCAAACATTCGTGCTCAATAACGGCATCGCCAACAGCAATGGGTGGAGATTGGTGGCTCCCGGGAACAATCAGCACTTTCTCGTCATCGGAGTGGTCGGCGATGCGCCCAATCGTGGCCTCGATGAAACGGTGGCTGCCGGAGTCTACATACCGTATTCCATGATGCCGTACGATGGTTTCAACGTGGTATTTCGCGCAAGAATCAATCCCACGGGCTTGCTGAATGCAATCAAAGAGGATGTGCATCGCGCCGATCCCGGTCAGGCAGTGGGCGATCTGATTACCGCCGATGATGCGCTCGAAGGAGAAGTTCTCGGCCGTGAGCGTTTCATTGCCCGGCTCTTCACCGGCTTTGCCCTGCTCGGCCTCGCCTTCGCCGTTTGCGGCCTATACAGCATTCAGTCCTATTTCGTGGCGCAGAGGACGCGGGAACTGGGCCTGCGTATGGCGCTTGGCGCCCGCCGCTCGCACATCGTCGCCGCAGTCACGCGCACCGCTCTCGCCTCCGTCTCGGTCGGAACCGCCATGGGCATACTGGCCAGCGTGGCCCTCGGCCGCGTTTTTGCCGATTGGACCAGCGGCAATATCCGTTCCCCCCAGGTGCTCATCGCCGTTTGCGCCCTTCTCTTCTGCGCAGCCGCCTCCGCCTCCGCCGGACCCGCCCTGAAGGCAACCACCATCGATCCGATTGAGGCCCTCCGCACCGAATAACCGCGAAGCAGCGCCGGCCTCGACTGCGAGCTAAGTTTCGCGCACGGCGCATAGCGTCGCATCGAAGGCGCATTGCGGGAGCTTGACTTAGCAGTTACGTGGTAACGGGAAACATCTATGCGCGGTGGAAGTCCTGTTCTATCATCTATTTCATTCGCCCGGCTTTTCTCTCTCACTTACCTGCCTGGGCTGCGGTCGCTGCCCGCTGGAGGGGCAGAGCTCTTTGGGTTCCATCTTCATTAACTATCGCCGGCAAGACTCCGAGGGGGAAGCCGGACGTCTCTTTGACGACCTGTCCGCCAAATTCGGCCCCGACTCGGTCTTCATGGATGTGGCCGGAATCAGTGCCGGCCGCGACTTCCGCAAGGCGATCGACGAAAATGTGTCCAAGTGCGCGGTCTTGCTCGCGCTCATCGGCCACAGCTGGCTCGATGCGCAGAATAGCCAGGGCGGTCGGCGCCTGGATGACCCCAACGATTTTGTCCGCATGGAACTGGCCTCGGCGCTCTCGCGCGATATCCCCGTGGTGCCGATCCTGGTGCGCGGAGCGGTAATGCCGCCGGCCGGCAGCCTGCCTGACGACCTGAAAGAACTGGTCTACCGGAATGCAATGGAGATTACCCACGTGCGATGGAAGTCCGATGTGGGCGTGCTCATCCGGGCACTCTCAATCTACGTCCAGCCGTGTGCGCCGGCAGTTTCGCCTGCAACTCCGGCCATGCCGGAGCAGGCAGGAGCAGAATTCGACGCAGCCACGCTGGAACGTGTGGCCAAGGAGCTCGCGCAATACATCGGCCCCATTGCCTCCGTGGTGGTCAAGCGCGCGGCAAGGCGCTCCGGCTCGCTTCGCCAGTTGGCCGGCCTCGTGGCTGAGGAGATCGAGTCCGAGCACGATCGTGCAAGCTTCCTCCGCGCCGTCAAGGCGTAGTCAGCATTTCACCAGTCGCCCAACTCTTCAACAGAATCCGGAAGGAGCAGTGGCCTTCAGGCCACTGAAAGATCCCAATGGAACCCGGGCGGCTTCAGCCGCGGGCCTTTCACGTGGCCAACCAAAGATCCAAATCTCAGCCAGACACTTTCGCCCTGAGAGAACCTTCTACCCCTCGTCGATCATGCGCAGCGCCTTGGCCAGGCTCACCTGCATGCGGTTAAAAGACGCGGCCACACTGGCGATCTCGTCATTGCCTTGCAACGACACAGGCGGAACGTTCTTGTCCCCGCGGCTCACCCGGTCGGCAGTCGCAGACACCAGCTTGAGAGGCCGGATCACGAACAGGTAGACCCCCGCGTCGAGCGCCGCAATGGTCACCAACATGGAGATCCCGAGAAAAATTAGCAGCTCATTGAACGCCGCATGAGCCCGATGGAGCGGCACCGACATGGGCACGCTGATGATGCGGGCGGCCACCACCTTGCCCTCTTGCCAGCCGAATCCGTTGTCGCGTCCGTACGTGTTGATCAGGCCTCTTGGAGCGCGGCTGGGGATGCTGTGGCATTCCAGGCAGGCTTTCTCGCACCTTGTCGGAGTCACAATCGTAAGACTTAGGCCGTCCATGGTGGGTCGCTCAAAGACGTCATCAGGGAGATTGGGGTTGTTGCGAAGCTTTTGGATCTTATCTCTTTCCCAGTCGGCCGGCAGGTCCTTCATGTTGGTAGGAGCCAGGGCGGGCTCACGATAGTGATAGTCCGGGTAAAACTTGCGTACGGCGCGGAAAACGGTCACTGCGCTAAAGGCGGGCACAGTTTCTGCAATAAATCCCGACCGGTGCTCGGGAAGCTTCTCCAGCTTCGGTCCCACATCGTTCGATGTGTAGTCGCGGACGGCCTCGGTCATGGCCAGCATCAGGCGAGCCTGGTCGGCCACCTCCCGTTTGGCTTGACCCCTGAGATAGCCCCATGAGATCCATGCAATGAGACTTCCGGCCACCAGAAAAACCGCGACCAGGATCAAGTTGAATTTGAAAAGAAGTTTCATGGCATGCCTCCCGGAAGATTCTCCCAGGAATGAAGGGTTGTTACACCGGGAGACAGAATCAAGGTAACTCCCACTGGGCGAGGGGTCCAGCGAAGACTTTCGCCGGAACCTGAAAGCAAAATGACTACGCTCTCTGCTCCTGCTTTTTGCGCGCGGGATGCTCCTGCGCGGCAACCCACTTGGCGTGCTCCTGCGAAACCTGGCTCTCCACGCGCTCGGCCAGCAGGGCAAGTGGCTCCTCGACGGAGGCGTATGGGCCCGCGCCGGCCAGGTAGAGATACTTCTCGTGCTTCAGAGCTTCGGCGGTGGAACGGTAGGCGATCCAGTTGGCCTGGTATTGGTTCAATTGCTGCAGGCCTTCCGCGATGACGATGATGACGCCGAGCGCACCGGCCAGGCCGCGGCCCCAATGCGCGTAGGAGACGGCGGGAACCAGCACTCCCGAGACCAGGGTGACGCCCTTCAGCCACTTGAACATTCGCTGGTTATGGCCGCTCTTCCGGTCATACCACTTGATCTGGTCCTCAAGGCGCTGAATCGTGGGATGGGCAGGGTCGTACAGCGGGTTCGCAGCCATTCCGTTTCGTCCTCCGAAAACAATCAAGCCAGTGTGACACAGGAACCGCCGCGCGACAAAGCTCGCGCCTCAGTTCCGTGAGTCTTAAAACAATTTGCTGAAGTTGTAACCGAAGGTTGGACCGCCGCCGGCGCCAAATGCCAGGTATCCCTGGGCAGCAATATGGCCCCCGAGCGACAAGGCGATGCCGAAGCCACCATCCTGGCGAAGGCCCGCAAACGAGAGGCTGGAGAACGTGGGGCCGACAGTTCCTGCGTCGTAGAAAACCAGAATGTTGTAAAGCGGCAGGATGTAGTTGGTCTGCACAAAGAGCGCGTCGGGGGCGCGGAAGCGGTAATTGGGCCACGCGCGCAGGCCGAGCCGGGAGTCAATATCGGAACCGCCGACGGTGGGCTGCAGGTAAAACGGGACCGTCGAACCAGCTCCGGTTCTCGACGCGGCGATATGCGAAACCACGTCAAAGTCTCCAAAGCCGCAGGGCTGGCGCACCTTCAGCACATAATTGGCCGGCTTGGACCAGTCGATGTTCTTGTCGCCGCAATTTTTCGCCAGCATGGAATCCCAGAAGTGCTCCCCGCCGGTTTTGGCGTCGCCAACCTGCACATAGTGGCGGACCCGGGTGCCAAGCTGAATGTTTTCGTCCGAGTCCTCGACAAATTGCTGGAACGACAAAGCTGAATTTCCGGGCGCGGAGTACCAGTGGTATTCCACGCTGTTGTTGAAGGTGAACTGGATGTACGGCTTCATCAGGGGCCCGGTATGGTTTTCGTCCTGGTCGTCGGTTCGGGGCGACAGGATCGCGACGGGACTGGTGCGGAGCGCGAAATGATAATGGCCGAATCCGGGTTGTGAAGTTAGACCGGGGGCGGTCGCGGAGGTGAAGTGCCCGCTCACGGAGTTAGGCGCGGCGGTTTTGGGAAGATCGGTCTGGCGAAACTCCGCGCCCGACTCGAATGTGAACCAGTCGGCCAGGGGAAGCGCGGCGCGGATAGATGCAAACGTATCGTCTTCGTGAAAGACGTACTTCGCCAGCGGCGAATCAGCGCCAATGCCGTAGAACGAGATGGTCTGGAGACTGCGATGCGAGGCTTCGACATGCAGTCCGAAAATCTGCCTGGTGCAAAGCGGGCCGAGCTTGTTGCAGCTGATCTGGACTCCCGTATGATCGGTGCGGTGGCCGTCTTTGTAGCCCTTTGGCATCACCGTCAGCGTGCCGATGGTGGCCCAGCTCCCGTTCGTTGAGAAGGTCGCGGCAAGACGCGCATCTGCGCTCCACAGCGAGCCGTTCGCGACCGATGGAAGTTTGCCGGTTGTAAAGTCGGGCGGCCTGGGATTGGTCATGCCGGGAACGCTGCCGGGCCCGGCCGGGAGCGAGAACGGCGACACGTAATGGTTGTTCTGTTCCAGAACTAAGCCAAAGGCCATGCCGTTGCCCGGCGGCATACCGGAAAACGTGAGATGAAGCGGGCCCTCGGAAAAGAAGGCTTCAATGCAGTCGAGTTTTAAATGCAGATTGTTTTTGGCGAGGCTCTCAGAGAATCCCTTGCAACTGGCGCGGGTTTGCGCAAACAACAAGGATGCGGAACCGAGCGCGAGGCCGGCCGTGAGCAGGCTAATAAGTTTGCGAGGGCGGGGAAGCAGGTTCATTGGCCGCCTCCCGCCGCATTTTGCAGGATCTGCAGTGCCTGTTTCAGGTAGGCGGACACCTGGGTGGAGTTAGTCAGAGTCGTGTGGTCGCCGGGCGGCTGAAGGCCCAGCTGCTGGCATGAATTCTGCATGGCGCCGGCCATCAGGACGGTGAGATCGGTTGGGGCGCGGAGAACGGGAGCGTCCGCAGCGCCCCTGATATCGATGCCGCCGGAGATCACAGGATCGGGCAGGTTCACCACGTCGGTCCGGATATTTGTCCCGGTCAGAGTCAGCACATTTTCGAAGGTTGCCGCTTGGGCTTCGCGCCAGTTCAGCGGCTGGCTGGCCGGATTGCAAAAGAGCTTGCGGACCGTTGAGACCACCGAGCAGTGGTCGTAGTCCTTGTCGTTGATGAGGGTATTGGGCGGGATGCACGGCGACACGAAGACCGCGGGAACCCTGACACCGAGACGAGTGAAGTCGAATACGTCGGGCGGACCGGCGTGCTCCACGTCGGGAAGATTGTTGTAGATGGGATTGCGCGTGAGGACCGGCGGCGGGACGTGGTCAAAAATTCCGCCGTGCTCGTCGTAAAGGATGAGGAAGAGCGTGCTTTTCCAGTCCGGGCTTTTGGTCAGCGCGTAGTAGATGTCGCGAATCAGGCCTTCGCCGCGGTCGACAGGAAAGTCAGGATGCTGGCTGTTGGCGAATGTTCCCTCTCCGTCGTCGTCATAGGCGGGCTCAACAAAGGTGTATGCGGGGAGATTGCCGCTGGTAGCGTCCACCACGAAATTCGCCCAGGGATGGAACTTGTCCATGTTCTGGATCAGGTACTTGTTGGCCAGCAGGACGGAGGAACCGGAAGTATAGATGGCGAAGTCATGCGGCGTGGTGTCGTCGAAGCTTTCGAAAATGGTGTGCAGAACAAAGGGAGCGGCCATCACATCCTGGGTGAGGGAGCCAGCGGAGCTGGCGCCGTGAACGAACAGGCGGTTGGGGATGGTGGAGCCGGGCACGGAAGAGAACCAGCGATCGCAGACCCCGTATTGCGTGGCCAGCGTGGAAAGAATCGGAAGCGTCTGCGGCGTGAAGCACTTCATGATTCCCGCGGCATGGGCCGCGTCGTTGCAGTCCGTAAAATAATCGCGCACAAAACCCCTCATATCGGGATTGCCGACCGGGTCGCCGGTCGAAGAAATCTGTGCCGTTACATGCGCGAATTCGTGGTTGGGATCGGGGTTGAGGTCCGCAACGTCGCCGGCATCGTTGCTGACCACGATGTTGGCTGGGCTCTCGCCCGCCGGGTAGTTCCATTCGTCGCCATTCAGCCCGTTGATGGCGGGATTGGTCTTCTTCAGGAACCCCAGCATGTGGTCGAACGACCGGTTCTCCAGCATTAAGACCACCAGCCGCGTGATCGGAGTCGGCATAGTATTTCGCCTCACTTGGGTCGCATCCCGGACAGGGAGCAAACCCTCGCTGATTCAGATTGGGGGAAGAAAAGAACGCAGCAACAGTGGGCCCTGATGCTTCTCTCGATTGAACTTGCATGCCTCACCGGCATGAGCGGCTTGTTGACGGTGCTATTCGCCTGCCCTGACTCACTTTCAGCGGGGAAACGGGGGATCGTCGGAGTCGGGTAGACCGATTATTGGGTAACTTGATGGCGATGTCAATGGAAGGCGGGGTTCCCCGGCTCCGCTGGCCCCGCTAACTCCGCTTCTCACCCGTATCCGCCATCACAGCCTTGGTACGGCAGCCCGCCTACACTTGAACCAGCAACACCACTGCGCCCGCATCTGATGCGGGCGTTGGCATTTCAGGGGAAGGGAATCCGCATCATGTTTGCCCCCACAACCCGGCTACAAAATCCCAGGGAAATCCCGGTCCCGCCTGATACCAATTAAGTAATTTTCTTCGGAGTCAGTGTTGCTCAAAAAATAAATACCCCCCTCCCCCCCAATGGTAACCACCAAGCCGAAAGACGCTGCACAAAAGTGTGCAGTTTTCTGGCTTAAATCGATGAATGCATTAGACATCGCCGGTTTTTATTTCGCGCATTCCCGCCCGGCCGCGGCGCATTCCCGGCTCCTTGGTCCCTCGATCCCTTGTTCTCTCGGTCCCTGCCTTATTGCGGCGGAGCGGAAGAGCGCTCGGCAGTCATGTCCTGGCGGCCCTGCCCTGGCTTGGCGTAGTACCCGCGGCGCGTGCGTACGGTGAGCTGCTTGTAGCCCGCCGCCTGCGCCTCCACGCGCACGATGCGGAAGCCGCCCAGCGACGCCGCCCTGGTGGAGTGGTACCCCACCACATACTGGTTACGGATATCGCGCGCCACTTCCGACGCAATCTCCCCCACCTCATCCAGCGACTTGGGGAAGTAGGCAATGCCGCCGGTCTCGGTGGCCAGCTCATTCAGATCGTCCCGCGCCTGCTGGTACTCGCGCGGGTCGGTGTCAAACAGCAGCCCGATGGTGTAAACCACCGGGCCGCCCAGGCCCTCCACGCGGCGGATGGCCTCGTCGCGGGTGAGGCGCGACGCGTTGTCGGCGCCGTCGGTGATGATGAGCAGCACCTGCTTGGGTTCCTTGGCGTGGTGGGAGAGCTCGTCGGCCGAGGCCACCACCGCATCGTACATCGCGGTTTCGCCGCGCGCTTCAAACCGGTTGATGCCCCGCTGCAGCGCCACGCGGTCCATGGTGAGCGGCTGGTCCAGGTAAGCCTGCGTGTTGAAGTTGACCACGAAGGCCGCGTCGCGCGGATTGGATTCAGACAGCAGCCGCATCGCGGCATTGTCCACTGCCGTGCGCTTGTCCAGCATGGAGCCCGAGCTGTCGATGAGGATGCCCATCGACACGGGCAGATCCTGGTGCAGGAACGAGGTGACGGTCTGGGGAGCGCCATCCTCCCATACGCGGAAGTCACGGCGGGCCAAGTCCATCACCGGCCGTCCCTTCTGGTCCACCACGGCGCAACTCAGCAGGACCTCATCCACGTCCTCATGCAGGGTGTACACGCCGTTTGCGCCCTTCCGGATTTCGTTAGGACCGGCGGGCACGGTGGAGGCATTGCTCGGCGGCGGCGGAACTACGATGTCGGGGGAGGGAATGGGGTCGCGGTCGGCATCGAGCGGCGGCTGAACCTCGGGCTGCGTGGGGTTCTGCATCTGCGGCGATGCTTGGCTTGGAGGCGATTGCGGTGCCTGGGCAGCCAGACGGCCGCACGGGAGCAGAAGCGCAGCCCCGGCAAGGAGGGCCGCGCAAAACAACAAGCGAGAGCAGGGAATGGCTCGAAGGGACATAGGACGGCGTTGCTTCAATTAGGTTGGATGCGTGGATGGGCTGGCTGGGTTAGTCCTCCCACGCTAACCGCATGAAGCGCGGCTAGGATGGGGCACCCAAGTTGTGGGAGAAGCTAAACGTCTGATTCCGGGCCCCAGCCGCCGCCGCCAGGGGTCTCAATGCGGATCGCGTCGCCTGCGCCGGCGTAGATAGAGCCTTTGCCTTTAAGGACTTCCGTTGCCCCGGAGGCGCGGGTGAGCAGCGCGGAGCCGCAGGCGCCATTCTGCCCGCCGGCCAGGCCGTAGGGCGCGAAGCGGCGGCGGTCAGCGAGGAGGGTGACTTGCGCGGGGGCAAGCAAACGGACTTCGCGCACAAGGCCATTGCCGCCGCGGAACCGGCCGCGGCCGCCCGAGCCCTCGCGGTAGCCGTAGCGCTCCACGCGCAGCGGGTAAGCATATTCGAGCGCCTCCACCGGCGTGTTGAGCGAGTTGGTCATGTGGCAGTGGACGCCGTCGATGCCGTTGCTGCCGGGGCGCGCGCCCATGCCGCCGGCGATGGTCTCGTAATACGCAAAAGGCGAGCCTGTGCGAGGATCCAGTCCTCCGATGGTCAGGTTGCTCATGGTTCCGTAGCTGGCGGCGGGAATGCGTTCGGGCGCGGCCTGGGCGAGCGCGCGCAGAAGCACATCGGTGATCCGCTGGCTGCACTCCACGTTGCCGCCGGCCACGGCCGCCGGAGGGACGGCGTTGACGATGGTGCCCGATGGCGCGCTGATCGTAATCGGATTCATCAGGCCCGCTGTGGCCGGCGCATCCTCCGATAGCAGGCAGCGGAAAACATAAAAGCAGGCGGAAACCGTGACGGGCAGAACGGCGTTGACCGCGCCGCGCACCTGCGGGGACGAGCCGGCGAAGTCGATCGATGCCGCGCCTTCGCCGGGCCGGATGGTGATGGAGACCGCGATGCGGATGGGATCGTCGGAGACGCCGTCATCGTCGAGATAATCCTCGGCGAAAAAGTCACCCTCAGGCATGGAGCGAAGCTGGGCTCGCATCAGCCGCTCCGACCACGCAATGAGATCGGCGGCGAGCGTCTCGACCTTGTCCAGACCGTACTTGGCGACAACTTCGAGGATGCGGCGCTCGCCCACGCGGCATGCGCCGATCTGCGCGGCCAGGTCGCCCTCGCGCTCCTCGGGCGTGCGCACATTGGCCAGCAGCACTGCTAGGATGCCGGGAACCATTTCTCCGCGTTGCATGAGCAGCACCGGCGGGATGCGCAGGCCCTCCTGGTAGATTTCCTGCGCCGGGCCCATGGAGCCGGCGTACATGCCGCCCACGTCGGCGTGATGCGCGCGCGCGGCGGAATAGAAGGCGGGGCGGGAACGGCCGGGCACAAAGACCGGCAGCACCAGCGTGATATCCGGCAGGTGCGTGCCGCCCGCGAAAGGATCGTTGAGGATGGCCATGTCGCCGGGTTGCATCTGAAGGCGCTCGGCGGCAGCTTTGACGGACATGGGCATTGCGCCGAGATGCACCGGCATGTGATCGCCCATCGCGAGGACGCGCTCCTCGGCGTCAAAGAGCGCGCAGGAGTAATCGCGGCGCTCCTTGATGTTGGGCGAGATGGCGGTGCGGCGCAGCGCTGCGCCCATCTCCTCGGCGATGGAGTGCATCTGGCTCTGAAACACGGCGAGCTCGATGGGATCGGATCGGTGTTCGGTCATCCATGCACCTCGATAACGATATTGCCGAGCTCATCCACGCGCAGGCGATCTTGAGGAGGCACAATAGTCGCCGAGCTGTACTCGGTGACTATGGCCGGTCCGGCGAAGCGGTCGCCGGGAGTGAGCAGGTTGCGATCGTAGACCTGTGTGGACACGAACGAACAGTCAAACCAGACAGGGCGCGTGCCGGTCATCGCCTGCGCGCCATTGCCCTCGCCGAGCGGCGCGCGTGCCTGCGCGAACGGCTCGGAGGGGGAGATCATGCGGACGCGCACGTTCACCACTTCCATGGCCCGCGCGGGATCGGCGAAGCCGTATCGCAGCCGGTGCAGCTCGTGAAAATCCGCCGTCATCTGCGGCGAAAAGGGAACGTTGAGCTCGTAGCCCTGGCCGCGGTAGCGCAGATCGACAGAACGATGGCTCTCGCCCGCCAGGCCTTCGCGGCGGAAATCTTCCGCGCCCGCGGATTCGAGCTCTGCGAAGTACGCTTCGAGCGCGGCGTCAGCAGGCAGCATGACGGTGCGCGAATACTCGCGGATGGTATCGGCCAGCAGGATGCCGACGGCGGAAAGCGCGCCGGGCAGAGCGGGGACAAGCACGCGCGGGACCCTCAGCGCGCGGGCCAGGCTGCACGCGTGCACCGGACCGCCGCCGCCGAAGGCGACCAGGGTGAAATCGCGCGGGTCAAAACCGCGCTCGATGGAGATGACGCGGATAGCCTTGGCCATGGTGGTCTCAATCACGCGCAGGATGCCTTCGGCGAATTCCTCCACCGTGGCGATGGCGCCTTTCGCTTCGAGCATCAAGCGGCGCGAGCGCTCGAAATGGAGAGGAACCGCGCCGCCGAGGAACGACGTGCTGTCGAGCCGGCCGAGGACAAGGTTGGCGTCGGTGACGGTGGACTCCGTGCCGGTTCCATAGCAGATGGGTCCGGGATCGGCGCCGGCGGATTCGGGACCGACGCGGAGCATGCCGCCCGCATCGAAGCGCGCGATGGAGCCGCCGCCAGCGCCCGCCGTGTGAATGTCGAGCATGGGCACGGCGAGGGGAATACCGGCGACGCTGGACTCATTGCCGATGCGAAAACCGGCGGCAGCATCGACCAGCGACACGTCAGTGGATGTGCCGCCCATGTCGAAGGCAAGGATGCGCTCAAAGCCCGCAGCGCGCGCGAGCTTGTATGCGCCGACGACACCGCCGGCGGGACCGGAGAGCACGGTGCGAACGGGCTCCGCGGCCGCCTGGCGTGCGGAGATGACGCCTCCGGAGGACTGCATGACCTCAAGCCGGCCCTCGCCGGAAATGCCCTCAATGGCCGAAGCCAGGGCGGCAAGATAGCCGCCGACCTTTGGCGCAAGATACGCGTTTGCGACAACTGTGGACGCGCGCTCGTATTCGCGAAACTCGGGCAGGATGCGATGCGAGATGGAGAGCGGAAGCCCGAGCGACGAGAGCGCGCCGGCGACCTCGCGCTCATTCTCAGGATTTGCAAACGAAAAGAGAAGCGAGATGGCGACAGCTTCGGCGCCGGATGCGCGAATCAGCTCAACCAGCCTGCGCAGTTCTTCAGGGTCGGGCGCAATTAGCCGCTCGCCTTCGGCGCTGACGCGCTCTGTAATGCCGAAGCGGAGCGCGGCGGGAACCAGGCACGGCGGCTGGGGCTGGTGCCAGTCGTAGAGGCGCGGGCGAGCCTGGCGGCCGATGGAGATGGTGTCTTCAAATCCCCAGGTGGTGACAAAAGCAACGCGCGCGCCCTTGCCTTCAAGCATGGCGTTGGTGCCGACGGTGGTTCCGTGGCGCACCACCGCATCGGGCGCGGCGCCGAGCCGGCGAAGACCTTCGAGAACGGCCTGGCCTGGATCGCGCGGGGTGGAAAACACTTTGACCGCGACGAGTTGCCCATCGCGCAGCGTTACGCAATCGGTGAACGTACCGCCGCTATCGATGGCGACGCGCTGGCGCGATGGAGGAATGTGAAGCATGCGTCACGATTATTACAGAGCGGCAGGCCGAGCCAGGGGCCGGTAGCTTGCAGCCGGCAACTCGCCGTTCGATCCCGCAGGCGCGACGAATTCCGGCGGCAATATGCTAGCTTGGGGGCATGAATTTGCCACTGCGAAGATTCGAAATGGATCGGCTTTGCGACGCGCTGGAGGAGGCGCGGAGCGAGCGCGGATTGACGTGGGTGGATCTGATGGTTGAGGTCAACAGCGCCTTTCAGGGCACCACTTCCATTCCCATTACGCTGAGCACGGTAAGAGGGATAGCGAAGAAGAGCTCGGTGACCAGCGGGGTTGTGCTTCAGATTCTCAGGTGGCTGGGCCGGTCGCCGGAGAGCTTTCTTGCGGGCGGCGGCGCGGCGCGCGAAGAAGAGAAGCTTCCCGAGGCCGGGCCGGGGCGCGTTCTCCGCTTCGATACGCGCGCCGTGCACGACGCGCTGGATGAGCAGCGCCGCGCGCGCGGCCTGACATGGAAGCAGGTGGCCGGCGAACTGCCGGGCTTTACGGAAAGCATGCTGACGAACCTGGCCACAGGCCCGCTGATTGGATTTCCGCGAGTGATGATGCTGACGCAATGGCTGGGACAGCCGGCGGCGCACTTTGTGCGTGTGCGCACCAAGTGAGATGATGTTCCTTCCATCATAAGGAGAATCGTGAGTCGATTTGGATTGGGGTTCGGGCGCGAATTTGGATGCGCCGCAATCGCGGTTGCGATGGGCGCTATTTTGCCGGGCACAGTTAACGGGCAAGCGGGCGGGGTGCAGGCGCTGCACGTAATGCCGTTGCCGCGATCGTTTCAGATGGGCTCCGGCGAGCTGGTGCTCGCGGACAACTTCCACGCCGTGATTGCCGGAGACCACGATGCGCGGCTGGACGCCGCGTTGGACCGATTTTTGTGGCGGCTGGACCGGCAGTGTGGCGAGATCCGGCGCTCGCAATTCAGCGCTGCTACGCCGGATGCTGCGACTGTGGCGACTGCACCTGCAATGCTGACGCTGCATGTGGCCGGGCCGGGCGAAGCTGTGCAGGGCGTGGACGAGGACGAGAGCTACAAGTTGACGGTGACCAGCGCGTCGGCCGATTTGACTGCGGCCACGGACGTGGGCGCAATGCACGGGCTGGAGACGTTCCTGCAGCTTGTGACCACGGCCAACGGCGCGTGTTGGTTGCCCGCCGTAACCATCGACGATGCGCCGCGATTTCCCTGGCGCGGATTCATGCTGGACGTGAGCCGGCACTTTGAGCCCGTCGACGTCATCAAGCGGACGCTGGACGGAATGGCGGTGGCCAAGCTGAATGTTTTCCATTGGCACTTGAGCGACGACCAGGGCTTTCGGGCGGAGAGCAAAAAGTTCCCGCGGTTCACCGAAGTGGCTTCGGACGGACTTTATTACACCCAGGACCAGATGCGTGAGGTTGTGGCGTACGCGCGGGCGCGGGGCATTCGCGTGGTGCCGGAGTTCGACATGCCGGGACACACTACGTCGTGGCTGCTGGCGTATCCGGAGATCGGCGCGGGCGAGGACATCAAGGCGCTGCCGCAGCAGTTCGGGATTCCGCAGGCGGAGTTGGACCCATCGAACGAAAAGACCTACAGGTTCCTCGATGAGTTCATCGGCGAGATGGCGCAGATTTTTCCCGACGCGTACTTTCACATCGGCGGCGACGAGACGAGGGGCAAGGGTTGGCTCGAGAATCCGCGCATTGCGGAGTTCATGAAGAAGAAGGGCTTTACCACGCCGGCCGAGTTGCAGAATTATTTCAATACGCGGCTTTTACCGATCCTGGCCAAGCACGGGAAGAAGATGATGGGGTGGGACGAGATTCTGAACCCTGCGCTGCCCAAGGACATTGTGGTGCAGAGCTGGCGAGGCGTGGACTCACTGGCCGCGGGCGCCGAGCAGGGATACGTGGGACTGCTTTCCGCGCCATATTATCTGGACGCGCAGAAGAGTTCGGCGGAGATGTTTCTGGCCGATCCGATTCCGGCGGACACCAAGCTGACGCCGGAGGAGCAGAAGCGCGTCTTGGGCGGCGAAGTGTGCATGTGGGGCGAGCAGATCGATGCGGAGACGGTGGACTCGCGGGTGTGGCCGCGGACGATGGCGGTGGCGGAGCGGTTCTGGTCGCCGCAGAGCGATACGGATGTGAAGGACATGTACCGGCGGTTGCGCATTGCATCGCTGGAGCTTGAGGACGTGGGGCTGACGCACATCTCGGGGCCGGAAAAGTTGCGACGCAATCTGGCGGGCAACGCACATCCGGGGGCGCTGAATGTGCTGGCGTCGGTAGTGGAGCCGGTGAGCTTTGGAGATCGCTACGGCGCTCAGCGCACCGACCGGTTGACGGCGCTGGACCGTCTGGTTGACGCGGTGGTGGCGGATCCGCCGGCGCGGCAGCAGATCGATCGCCAGGTGGACGAGGCGCTGGAAGGGAGGTCGCCGGCGGAGCGCGAGAACGGGCGAATGGAATTGCGGAAGCGATTCACGGCATGGGTTGAAGCTTCGCCGCAGGTGCTGGCGCTAACGGCCGCCACGCCGCGGCTGAATGACGAGGAAACTCGGGCGCGGCAGTTCGGCGAGCTGGGCGCAACGGGGCTGGAGGCGCTGACGTTTCTCCAATCGCATCAGACGGCATCGCAGGGTTGGCTGGACGATCGCCGCGCGACGCTGGCCGATGCGGAGCAGGCGTCGGGGATGGTGCGGTTTGTGTTTTTGCCCTCACTGGATAGGTTGGTTGAGGCGGCGGGGGCGCGATAGCAGCAAGTCAGCGGGTCCATGAGCCAGCAGGTCAGCATGCAATGGTGAAGCGGGCGGCCGCGAAAGCGCTTACAATTCGGCGGAGAAACAATTCCATGAGCACGGATAAAACGCAAACACACGCGGGAGTAGATCCGGCAACTGTGCCGCAGCGCATCCTGGCAAGCGGCGCGCGCATGCCGGCCATCGGGCTAGGGACGTTCGGATCGGATCACGCGTCGCATGAAGCGGTGGCCGATGCTGTGCACTACGCGGCCTCCATCGGCTACCGGCACTTTGACTGCGCATCGGTCTACGGCAACGAGGACCGCATCGGTGCCGCGTTTGCCGAGTTATTCCGCTCGGGCTACAACCGCGAGGAGTTCTGGATCACTTCGAAGGTGTGGAACGACAGGCACGATGACGTGCGCGCGTCATGCGAGAAGTCGCTCAAGGATTTGCGGATCGAGTACCTCGATCTTTACCTGGTGCACTGGCCGTTCCCCAACCACCACCCGCCGGGCTGCGACGTGAGCGCGCGCAATCCGCACGCCAAGCCGTACATCCACGAAAACTACATGCACACCTGGCGGCAAATGGAGTCGCTGGTGGACGCGGGGCTGGCGCGGCACATCGGCACGTCAAACATGACCATTCCGAAAATGGAGCTGGTGCTTCGCGATGCGCGCATCCGGCCGGCGTCGAACGAGATGGAGCTGCATCCGCATTTTCAGCAGCCGGAGTTCTTTCGCTACCTTGTCGATCGGGGCGTGCAGCCCATCGGCTATTCGCCGCTGGGTTCGCCGGCGCGGCCGGACCGCGACCGCACTCCGGAGGACACTTCGCCGACAGAGGATCCGGTGATCCGCGGCATTGCCGAGCGCCTAGGCCTGCATCCTGCGGTAGTTTGCATCATGTGGGCCATCGAGCGGGGCCAGGCGACGATTCCGTTTTCGACTAATCCGCGCAACATCCGGGCCAACCTGCGCGCCGCTGCCAACCCCGTGCTAACGCAGGAGGACATGAACGCCATCGCGGCCATTAACCACAACTGCCGCCTCATCAAGGGGCAGGTGTTTCTGTGGAAAGACGATCAGAGCTGGGAAGAGCTGTGGGACATGGATGGGAAGATCGCGAGTTAGGAACGAAGAGCTAGAGGCTTGAAGCCAAAGCCTCGAAGGACCATCATGGGCGACAAAATGTTAGCGGCGTTATTGCCCGGCGACAGTACGGTGGAGATGCGCGAAGTGCCGGTGCCGCGGCCGGGGCACGGCGAAGTGCTGATTGAGGTGAAGGCTTCCACCATCTGCGGGTCGGACATTCGTGCCATTTATCGCGAGCACCTGGGCAAAGGCCCTGAGGGTTACCAGGGCGTGATCGCGGGGCATGAACCAGCGGGGCAGGTGGTGGAGACGGGGCCGGGCTGCCGCTGCTTCAAGCCGGGCGACCGCGCGATTGTGTATCACATTTCGGGCTGCGGCTTGTGCAATGACTGCAGGCGCGGGTACATGATCTCCTGCACCAGCGCGGAGTATCGCCGTGCATACGGTTGGCAGCGTGATGGCGGAATGGCGCGCTACATGGTGGCGGAAGAAAAGGACCTGATCGCTCTGCCGGAGGAACTCACGTATCTCGATGGCGCGCAAGTGGCATGCGGCTTCGGGACGGTTTACGAAGCGCTCGAGAAAATCGGCATCAGCGGAAACCACGCGGTGCTTATCACGGGCCTGGGTCCGGTGGGCCTGGCCGCGGCGGCGCTTTGCCGCAAACTGGGAGCGGAACGCATCATCGGTATCGACGTGGTCGCGGAGCGGCTGCAGCTTGCGCAAGGCCTGGGCCTGTGCGACGATGTGCTGCGCTCCGGCGCGGACAATGTGCAGCAGGTTCGCGATTTGACTGGGGGCCAGGGCGTGGAGCGCGCCGTGGATTGCTCGGCCAACGCGGAAGCGCGCGCGACGGCCATCCGCGCTACGCGCAAATGGGGACGCATCGCTTTGGTCGGAGAAGGCGGCACGCTCACCGTGAATCCATCGCCCGACATGATTCATGAACAAAAGACGGTGTACGGCTCGTGGGTCACGTCAACTTGGCTCATGGAAGAACTGGTGGAGCGGCTGGTGCGGTGGAAGCTGCATCCGGAGGAGATCGTCACGCATCGGTTCCCGCTGGAACAGGCGGGCGAAGCTTACGCGTTGATGGCGAGCCGCAAGTGCGGTAAGGTCGCCGTTTGTCCGGCGGGTGTTTAGAGGAGGAGGCATCATGCTGAAGGGAATTGCGGCGTGCGTTTCGCCAGAGTTACTGGCAGTGCTCCATCGCATGGGTCACGGCGACGAGATCATTTTGGCCGACGCGCATTTTCCGGGACACTCGCTGGGGCCGCAGGTGCTGCGCGCTGACGGCATCACCGTGGCCGCGCTGCTCGATGGAATCATGCCCCTGTTTGAGCTGGACAGTTACGCGCCGCCGCTGGTGATGATGCAAGTGGTCGAGGGCGACACGCTCGACCCGGCAGTCGAAGCCGATTACATACGCGTGATCCGCAAGAGCGCAGCGAATGCGCCCGCGCCGGAGCGCATTGATCGTTACGCCTTCTACGAGCGCGCGCGCAAGGCCTTCGCCATTGTGATGACCGGCGAGACGCGCAAGTACGGCAACCTGCTGCTGAAGAAAGGCGTAACCCCGGCGTCCAAAGTTAACAGCTGAAAGCTAAGAGCCGAAGGCAATGCTTACGCGTGCCGCTGCCGGACGGCGCGCGGTAGCCTGCGCATAAATCGCTCGGGCCGCGGCCAACTCGTCCCCCTTGAGCTCGAGCCGCGGCGGGCGCACGCGAGCGGAACCCGCGCCCGCCTCCTGCTGCATCTGCTTGATGAGCTGCACAAACTTGGGCACCGTATCCATGCGCAACAGCGGCAGGAACCAGCGGTAAAGCTCAAGCATCTCATGCTTGCGGCCCGCTGTTGCCAGTTCGAACAGGTCCACCGACTCGCGCGGAAATGCATTCACCAGGCCGGCAATCCAGCCCACGGCGCCGGCCGCAATCCCTTCCACAATGGCATCGTCCACGCCGACAAAGATCGCCAGCCGCTCGCCCGTCAGCGCGCAAATCGCAGTCACGCGGCGCACATCCGTCGAGGATTCCTTCACCGCGGCCAGGTTTGCGAATTCATCGGCCAATTCGCGAACCTGTTCGGGAAGAAAGTCCGTTCCGTACGCTACCGGGTTGTTGTAAAGCATGGCGGGCAGCGGTGTGGCCTTGAGAATTGCCGCAATGTGCGCCTTCATCTCGCGCCAGTCGCCCTGGTAAACGTACGGCGGCAGAATCATGAGTCCCTGCGCGCCTTCCTCGGCCGCGGCCTGCGCCAGCGCGACAGCCTCAGCCGTGGACAGCGCGGAAATAGCCGCCACTACCTGAGGCACTGCCGCCACCGCCGTGCGGACGATCGCGATCTTCTCGTCCAATGCGAGCGTCGCCGCTTCGCCCAGCGAGCCAAGGCACACAATTCCGCTGCACCCATTCGCGCACAGCCAGCGTGCGTGGCGCGCGAAAAACGCATGATCGAGCTTCAGTTGCTCGTCAAATGGCGTGGTGATGGCGGGCATTACGCCTTTCCATTGCATAACGTCTCCTTGTGCGGGTGCGGATCATGCCGTGCGAATCGGCCGGGCAGATACGGCTCCGGAGCGATGGGCGGCGGCGCGCCCGCGAATGCTGCGGCAATCAGTTCAGCCGTGGCCAGCGCGGTGGTGATGCCCAGTCCTTCGTGTCCGGTCGCGAGCCACAGCGTTTCGTCTCCTGGCCATGGCCCAATCAGAGGCAGCTTGTCCGGCGTGGCTGCGCGAAATCCGGTCCACACGCGGATTGCCTCGAGCGATGCGATTCCCGGCATGTAAAGCTCGGCCCGCTGCAGCATCGCGGTCAGCATATGCTGGTCCACAGCCACCGAGTCATTGCCGTATTGTCGCGACGAGCCGATGAGGATTTGGCCTGTCTTGCGCGGCTGCACGTTGAAGGCGACGGAATCCGAGCCCAGCGAGTGCGCGCTTTTCAAGTAGCCGAGCTCCACGAGCTGATGCCGCACATACCCCGGATAGCGATCGGTGATGACCAGGTGCCCTTTGCGCTTCCTTACCGGAATCTCCGCATCCATCTGCGGCGACCACGCGCCAATCGCGTTGATCATCCGCGGCGCGACGAGCCTCGTTCCATCGTCGAGTACTGCTTTGCCATGGCCCATCTGCGTCACGGAGCGCCCGATGATCAACGATGCGCCGCGCGCCTCCGCTTCGCGCGCCAAATGCAGCGCAACCGCGGGCGGGTAGACAACCGCATCTTCCTGAACCAGGAGCGCGCCAGCAAGGCCGGGCCGCAGGTTCGGCTCCAGCACGGCCAACTCGCTCGCGCTCAAAATGCGCGCAGGCACACCTCGTTCCGCGAAGTACGCCTGCTTGCGCGCGGCCTCCGCCATCTCTTCCTCGTCCGCGGCAATCCACATCGTGCCCGGTGCTTCGTATTCGGCGGAGGCGGGCAGCCGAGGAGCCAGATCACGCCACAACAACTGCGAGCGGCGCGTGAGCGCAAACTGCGCTTCGGAGTCATCCATCACCACAACGTGCCCCATGCCCGCTGCCGTCGCTCCGCTGCCCAGCACATCGCGCTCCACCAGCGCGACACGCATCCCGGCGCGCGCGCACGCCTCCGCGCAGGCCGCGCCCACAATGCCTCCGCCGGCGATGATCGCGTCGAATGCCGTAGACATGCGCGCCCCTAATTGCCAATCCCGTCGCGAAACGGATCGGCGGTATCGAAGAGCAACTTCGACTCCGCGGTGACATACGCCGAACCGGTGATGCTGGGGATCACAACTTCGTTTTCGATTCGCACCCGACCCTCAAACACCGTGCCCAGAATGCCTTCCTGCCGCCACACCGCGTCCGGCGCCAGCTTGCCGTCGGCCACAAGACATGCCATCTTCGCGCTGGTGCCCGTGCCGCAGGGCGAGCGGTCGTATGCCTTGCCCGGGCAGAGAACAAAATTCCGGCTGTCGTTGGCAGCGTTGTGCGCATCGCCGAATAGCTCGATGTGGTCGATCTCCGCGCCATCCGCGCCAGTGATGCCCGAGGCGTTCAAAGCCTGCCGCACCGCCCAGGTGAATTGTGTGAGCTCGTCCACACGCTCCAGGCGCAGATCGAACGGATGCTCCTCGATGAGAAAAAACCAGTTGCCGCCCCATGCAATGTCCCCGGCAAACTCGCCGAATCCCGGAACCTGCACGCGCACGCCCGCTGCATGGCGATACGCCGGGACGTTCTCTATGGTTGCCGAGTGCGCGGAGTGGAGATCGATCGTCACCGTGCCCACCGGCGTTTGCAGGCGGTGCCGGCCGGGCGCGATGCGGCCCAGATACGCCAGCGTGACCGCGACTCCGATACTGCCGTGGCCGCACATGCCCAGGTAGCCCGCGTTGTTGAAGAAGATGACAGCGGCAGCGCACTCGGGATCGTCCGGCGGCAAAATCCACGCGCCCACCACGACGTCCGAACCGCGCGGCTCGCACAGTGTGGCACGTCGCAAATGATCGTGACGGCTGCGCAGAATCTCCAGGCGCTCTGCCAGCGAGCCCGCGCCAAGTTCGGGCCCGCCCGCGAGCACACACCGCGTCGGCTCGCCCGCCGTATGCGAATCCACAACCGTGATGCTGGCAAGGGAAGTGCTTTCTGCATTCATAAACGAATTTCCGGCATGCACCCGTCGCAGGCTTCATGCGAAGTATACAGTCCGATACAATCGGAGTCGCTTGAGGATGAGCCCACATACCGATATGCGCGCCGCGGCAGATGAAATCGTACTGACCGTCAACGGCCGCGAAGTGCGGGCGCGCGTCGGCGCAACCGTGGCCGCGGCCATGCTTGCCGCCGGCGCGCCCTGCCGCATCTCGGTTTCCGGAGAGCCGCGCGCGCCATTGTGCGGCATGGGCATCTGCATGGAATGCCGCGCCACAGTTGATGGCGTGCCGCACGTACGCACCTGTCAGTTGGCTGCGCGCGACGGCATGACGGTGGTGACAGAATGACGCGTTGCGATGTGCTCGTAGTCGGCGCCGGGCCTGCGGGAATGGCCGCGGCCGCCGCGGCTGCCGAAGCCGGCCGCCGCGTCATCCTTATCGATGACAATCCGGCGCCCGGCGGACAGATCTGGCGCGGCTATGCCGCGAACGGCGATCGGGCCCACGCGCATTTCACGCTCTACGCGCGTTGGGTGCAGCGTCTCAAAGCCGCGCGCGTGCAACTGCTCTGCGCCGCGCGCGTCGTCGATCGACCTGAACCCGGCGTGCTCCGCGTCGAAAGCGACGCTGGCTCGGCCGATGTCGCCTTCACTCAGCTCATCCTCGCCACCGGCGCGCGCGAGCGCTTCCTTCCATTTCCCGGCTGGACGCTGCCCGGTGTCATGGGCGCGGGCGGGCTGCAGGCCATGGTCAAATCCGGCCTGCCTATTGCGGGCAAGCGCGTGGTGTTGGCCGGCAGCGGCCCGCTACCGCTCGCTGTTGCCGCCAATCTCGCTCGCCACGGCGCCATCATCGTCGGCATCTTTGAGCAGGCCCCGCTCCCGCGCCTTCTTCGCTTCGCGGCCGGTCTCGTCGCCCATCCTGCCAAACTGCTGGAAGGTGCGCGCTACCGCATGCAGACTCTCTCCGCGGCATATCGTACAAGTTCCTGGGTGAGCCAGGCGCGCGGCGAAGATTGCCTTCGATCTGTGACCGTCCGGTCCGGCGGGGCCACGCGCGAGATTGCCTGCGATTACCTTGGCTGCGGCTTTCATCTGGTGCCCAATCTCGAGCTACCGCGGCTCCTCGGCTGCGCCATCCAGAACGGCTATGTGCGCGTCGACTCCGCGCTGCAATCCTCCGTGAGCGGCGTCTACTGCGCCGGCGAACTTACCGGAATCGGCGGACTCGACAAAGCGCTGGTCGAGGGCGAAATCGCCGGTCTCGCCGCCGCGGGCCGTTCCACGGCGCATCTCGCTGCTCGGCGCAACCGCGCGCTTCAATTCGCAAGCAATCTCGACAAGGCATTTGCCCTGCGCGCGGAGTTGCGCAACTTTTCCGATGCGCAGACCATCGTCTGTCGCTGCGAAGACGTCCGCTACGCCGCGCTGCAAGGCTCGCACAGCGCGCGCGAAGCCAAACTGCACACCCGCTGCGGCATGGGCCCGTGCCAGGGGCGCATCTGTGCGCCCGCTACCGCCTTCCTGTTCGGATGGGAAAGCGATAGCGTGCGCCCGCCCATTCTGCCCGCCGCCATCGGCACGCTTGCCGAGGGCTGCGAAGAGAACGCAACCACATCCATCGCACCCTGATGCGCGTGCCGCCACCCGCACGGCGCCGTCAACCCTTACGTTCTACACTGAAGGGTACGGATAGGAGCCTTCATTCATGCCTTCTTCCGCTGTCTCCGTCAGTGTGGATCGACGCCCGTCTCCCGCCCTGCGCCGCTTTGCCTGGGCAGTGTTGGCCTATTTCATCGCAGTCATCCTCTGGGGCGCTCTGGTTCGAGCCACCGGATCCGGCGCCGGTTGCGGCGATCACTGGCCGCTGTGCAACGGCACCGTCATTCAGCACTCGCCGGGCACGGCCACAGTGATTGAATTTACGCATCGCGTCACCAGCGGCATCTCGTTTTTTGCCGCCGTGGGCCTTCTCGTGTGGACGTTTGTCGGCACTAAGCGCGGACACCTCGCGCGCACCGCCGCGGTTGCCGCTGTCCTCTTCACGCTAGTTGAGGCAATCCTCGGCGCCTTCCTGGTCAAACTCGGCCTTACCGCGCAGAGCCAGTCGCCGCTACGAGCGCCCTACCTGGCGCTGCACCTCACCAATACGCTGCTGCTGCTCGCGTCTCTCACCCTCACCGCGCACCTGCTCAGCCGCCGTCACGGCTACACCAGAGATTCCATCCGCTTGGTCGCTCCCATCGGCGCTATCGCCTGTGTGCTGGTCGTCCTCATGGTGGGCGTAACCGGGTCTTTGGCCGCTCTTGGCGACACGCTCTTTCCCGCCACATCGCTGGGAGCCGCGCTCACCGCGGACTTCTCCGCCACCAGCGGCTGGCTGGTGCGCTGGCGCTGGACACATCCCGCCATTGCCTTTCTGGCCAGCGTCTTCCTCATCTGGCTGGTGGTACGCGCTTCGCAGGAGTCTGCGCACGACCACAAACGCAGCCTCTCCGCGCTTGTCCTGCTCTTGCTGGCCGCGCAATATATCCTCGGTGTCTTCGATGTGGTGCTGCTCGCGCCCGTCTGGCTCCAGATCGCACACTTGCTTGGCGCCGATCTGCTCTGGTCCGCGCTGGTTGTGCTCACCGCGCGCGTTGCGCTAGAGCCGATGAAACAAGGAGTAGGGAGTAAAGAGTAGGAAACAGTCGGAGCCAAGCTTCTCACTCGTTCTCGAAAGAAAAAAACTAGGTGCAATTCGCTAAGCGAATTGCACCCCGCTTTCTACTCCCTACTCCCTCTTCCCTACTCCCTGACAAGCACTCCCGCCGCGGGGTATTCGTTGCCGCCCGCGCTGGCATGAATCACCGGCAGCTCCGTCGTCGCCGTCAGCCATTCGATTTTTCCATCGCGCAGAATCGCCGTGTCTTCCGCCTTGCCTCCGCGAATGCTCGGATTCCACGCAAACGCCTGCCGGTCCACCACGGTCTCCGTGCCCTTCGGCGTGGCCACCCATTCGCGCTCCCAGTAGCCCGTCGGCCCGCCCTGGTGATGGAAACGCTCCTCGCCGGGATAACCCTCCGCTTCGTAGGCAGCTTGCGCCACTTTGAACAAATCCGCTGAAGTGGCGCCCACGCGCGACGCATGCAACAGCGCCGCATTCACCTGCGCGGCCGAACGGAACCGCGCCTCAAGCTCCTTCGGCAGCGGTCCAAAGTGCACAAATCGCGTAATGGAAATCGCCAGTCCCCACTTGCGCGCACACAGGTTCAGCATCGCGTAGCGCTCCACTCGCTTGCCGCGCGCCACCGCGTGCTTGTATTTCAGGATGCGATCGTCCGCGGCATAGAGATACACGCTGGGCAGGATGCCGCGCCTCAGCAGATTCGCCGAGGTCATCGCCTCCAGGTCATATTCGCTCAATCCCGGCTTCACGGCGTTGAGTGATTCCACGGTGGCCGCCGCGGTCTCCGCCCCCAGCCACTTGTAGCGCGCAATCTCGGTCTCGCTCAGCGCGGCACGCAGCGGAAACAAACTCACCGCATCCGCGCCCGTATCCGACGCCAGCGGCCCTCCCGCCAGCTTGGCCGCCGCTTCTCCCGTCTCATCCGCGAACCACGGAAAGATCACAGGCTCAAAATCCAGTGCGCCAAACTCCTCATCGCCGAGCCGCGGCGCCTCGTTCTCCGTGGTGAAGTAGTAGCGCTTGCCCTCCGCCGTCACCATTAGCGCCGCCACGCCCGTCTCGTTCGGAGTCAGCACGCGCACTTCCACAGCCCCGCCGGTCAGCCACGCCACATTCTCATTGCGGCGGATCAGCACGCCGGCAAAATGGTTCGAGCGCAGCCACTCCACCACCTGCGTCTGCTTATGTTCCAACTCATCGTTCCACGCTGCCTGCGCAACAATTGTGGTCCCGTTTACCACCAACTCTTTCCCAATCCGCTTACTCATGAATGCGTACCTCGGCTTCCCTATAAAGGGAATTCGGGAGCAGCCGGCCCCAGGTCGAGTCTCCGCTCCGGCCTTCTACTCCCTACTCCCTTCTCTACTCACTGTCTCTCAGTCTTCCAGCGCGGGATGATAATGGCTCTCCCATCCCATGTAATTCCACGCGGCCTCGTGGATCGACTTCGACACCTGGCTGAAGTTGGCCGCCACGTGATGCTCGAACGCCTCGCGGCAGATGTACTTCAGCAGCTTCTGCAATTGCGGAATCTCCGCCACGCCCGCGCCGCCGAACGTCTCCAGCGGATCGTCGGTGAACCGCCCCTCCCCGGTGTAGCCGCGGATCACGCCGCGCCGGTCGTCGGTGGAGAAACGCGCGTAACTCATCGCGCCGGCCTTCACCCGGCCCACGCAGGTGCCGAACGTGTTCAGCTTGCCCACCGTGCCCGCGATGATCTCCTGGTAATCCATGCGCACGTCCTTGAAGAAGTGCTTGGGCAGGTTGGAGCAATGGAAGCACACGCACTTGTTGGGATCGCTGCCGTAGTTGTTGTTCCAGTCCAGCAGCGCCGAGGGGGTCTGGCTGGCCAGCGCCAGCATGTACATGCTCAGCGTGCCGGGCACGTCCACTTCGCAGGCTGAGGGCAACAGCTCGTTCGACATCATGCTCATCACCGTGCATGGCACCACGCCGAAAAACTCCTCCATCGAGGTCCAGCACTGCAGCGCCGTGATGTTGATGTGCGCCGCCTTCATCCACGCTTCCACCACCGCCGCCAGCTTGGACTGCTTGATCAGGCCTTCCTCTGAAATCCCGGCCGTCGAAACGTAGTTCTTGATCTTCTTCAGCTTCTCCTGCACCACATCGTCGTTATCCTTCAGCCGGTTGATGCGCCCGAAGACCTCCGACAGGTCCAGTGTCTCCACCGTGATGCCGTTGGTCTCAAGAATCCGCTCCGAGTAGCGCACCGTGTTGAACGCGGTAGGCCGCGCGCCGATGGCTCCGATGCGCAGGTTCTTCAGCCCCTTCACGATCCGGCAAACCGCCGAGAACCACTCCAGGTCCGCCTTGAATTCCGGCGATGTCACCGCTTCCGTGTGCAGCGTGGTCAGCGAGTATTTGATCCCGTACTGCATCATGTTGTTGCACGCGCTCATTTTGCCGCAGAAGCTGTCGCGCCGTACCGCAATGGTCATGTTGTCGCTGCGGTCCGGCGTCGCCTGCACCAGCACCGGAACCTTCAGCCCGGACAGCCGGATCGCATCCACAATCCCGCGCTCCTCGCCAAAGTTCGGCAGCGTCAGGATGATGCCGTCGATCTCCTCGGCGTGTTTCTTGAAGAGCTCCGCGCACCTCTGCGCCTCCTCGTAAGTTTCCACCGCGCCGTACTTCGATTCCTCAGGCCCCAGCACGATTGCCTTGGCCCCGGCCTCTTTTAGCACGGCAAGAATCTCTTCGCGGCCCGTCTTGGCCAGGTGATCGGGAAAAAACCCGCGGTTGCCCACTATGATCCCAAACGTCATTGTCCGTTGCGCTGCCATGTTCGTATCGCTCCTTCAAAACTCTGCCGCCCCGCGCGGCTGTTGCTGTTGCCCAGAATTCGGTTCGCCGCGGCACTGCCTGCGCCGGGCCTATAAAAGTGCGTTATTTCGATTTGCCCGGACGGAACTTCACCACGTACACCAGCCCCAGCAACAGCAGCACGCCGCCCCACCACACCGGCGTGTGCAGGTTCGTTAGTTGCACACCGGAAGGGTAGCTGCCGCTGGCCCACTCGTAGCACCCGTAGCCGAAGATCATCCCGCCATACACCGCCAGCAGCAGGCCGATGAAAAACCAGATGGCAATACGAGAACCATGCATAGCGCTACTCCCTCACCACACCAACACGTTCAGAGCCACAAAAATCACGCCCACTAACGTGGCCCAGAACCACTCGCGCTTGTAGAGCGGCACCCATTCTTCCCTGGGCAGCACTGTGGCTCCGTACACCAACCCGTCCAATTCGGCCACCGGCTTTGCCTTTGTGAAAAGGCTCACCACGAATATCACGATCGCCGCAAAACAAAATGCCCAAAGCGCGCGATAGACATTCTCCGCCATCGGCTTGGCATCGGGCGAAAGCGCCACCATCGCCAGCCTGGCAGGATTCAGCTTGACCCACACAAAAAGCCCGGCGGAGAAGAGAATCCCCAGCAACAGTCCCAGGAATCCCGCCCAGCGCGTCGCCCGCTTCCAGAACATCCCGAACAGAATTGCGGCCAGCAGCGGCGCTACAAAAATACTGAACAGCGCCTGCACGTAGTCCATGATCCCGTGGAACTGCTGCACCAGGTAGGCCGCGCCAATCGACACAATCACGCCCGCGACAATCGAGATCCGGCCCACCATCACATAATGGCTGTCGCTGCCTCGCTTGTAGATCAGCGGCCTGTAAATGTCGTAGGCCCACACCGTCGAGAACGCGCTCACATTGCCCGCCATGCCGCTCATGAATCCGGCAATCAGCGCGGTGATCCCAAGCCCCAGCAGCCCCGGCCCCAGGTACCGCACCATCATCAGCGGCAGCGCCTGGTTGTACGTGTGCAACTCCGCACTCGGCCCGCCGGCCAGCACCTTCGCCTTCTGCTCCGGCGTCAGATTCGTCCTCGCCATCGCCGCCGAGCAGCCAGCGGAATCCTGCACCTGGTCCGCGCCGTTCATGCTGCACGCGGCCGTCACGTCCTCGCCCACCAGCACCCGCCGGCTTCCATCCGGATTCTGCAGCAGCACCAGTCCCAGCAGCCCGGGCAGAATCACGATCACCGGAACCGCCATCTTGAAGAACGATCCGATCAGCGGAGCCATGCGCGCCGCGCGCAGGTTGTGCGCCGCCAGCACGCGCTGCACCACCAGGAAATCCGTGGTCCAGTAGCCAAAGCTGATCACAAATCCCAGGCCGAACACGATCCCCGTCCAGTGCACGCCCATGGGATTCGAGGCAAAGTGACCGGTGTCGCGCCACAGGTGGAAATAGCTGTCCGAGTGCAGGTTGGCGATGATCTTGTTTTCCATCCCCGTCCAGCCGCCCGCCTGGTAGAGGCCGAGGATCGGCACCAGCAGCGCCCCGCCCCAGATCAGCACAAACTGCAGCACCTCATTAAAGATCGCCGAGCGCAATCCGCCCAGCCCCACATACAGCGCCACCGCCACCGAGCTTACGATGATGCTGAAGTTGATGTCCCATCCCAGCACCACCTTCATCACCACCGCCATGGCGAACATGTTCACGCCGCTCATCAAAATCATTTCGAGCGCGAATGCGATCGCCGACACCGTCCGCGCCTCGCCGCCGTAGCGCAGATCCAGGTACCCCGGCACCGAATGCGTCTTCGACACGTAATAGAACGGCATCATCACCAGCCCCAGAAACACCATGGCCGGTATGGCGCCGATCCAATACCAGTTCGTCGCCAGGATGCCGTATTGATACGCCGATCCCGCCCAACCCATCAACTCCAGCGAGCCCAGGTTGGCCGATACAAAGCTCAACCCCGCAATCCAGGCGGTCATCTCCCGCCCGGCCATGAAAAACTCTTCGCCGGTGTTCGACTGGCCCTTCAGGTAGAAGCCGATCCAGATCACCACCCCGAAATAGAGAGCGATGATGGCAATATCCAGCGGCCGCAAATGCGCAATGGGCGCGCCCGTTACCATCAGCGCCGCCATCGGCGCTAAACGGGGGAGAAACGCAGAGACCGTGACCAATCCCAACATGAGTCACCTTGAAGGGGCTTGCGCCTGAAGTGCCTTAGGCATTCGCCCCAAGTAAATGGTTTTACTCCATTGTTTGTCAAGCGAGAAACTCCCCCCGCGCGGCGCTTCCGTTTCACCCCCAGGCCGCACCTTCTCTATCTCCCGCAGTTTCCGATGAAAACGGTTACCGCGGCAGTGTATCGCGCCCCGCCCCGCCCAAGCCAACCGCCGCGTTCCCTACTCATGCGCCCCCGCCTCTCGCAGCATGCGCGTCGTTGCGCTCTCGCTCCCCGGGAACCGCAATGCGTACCCCAGCGCAGTGCACTCCACAAACTCCTCCGGCCGCTCGTAGTGCCCCGGAACCCGCGCCCGCACCGCCAAATCCGCCCCATGCTCCACCAGCCATCGAGTCATCTCCAGCCCCTTGTCCCAGAACTGCGTTGCCGAGTGAAAAATAGCGGTCTGCCCGCCCACCCCATCCCCATCCACATCGGCCCGCGCATTCACGTCCGCCCCATTCTCCACCAGCAGCTGCGCCGCCTCCACGCTGCCGAACTCCGCCGCCACATGCAGCAGCGTCCCGCCCTTGAGCAGCATCCGCCGTGTCCCTGTATTGCCGAAATCCAGCCCAGCGAACCGCCGCCCCACCAATCCCGGATCGTACGCGAGCCGTTCCTCCAGCAGATCCATCCGCCCCCGCAGCAGATCCAGCGCCGCCGGCACATTCCGCCGCGATCTGCACCCTGCCGCCAGCAGAATCTCAATGCACTCGGCCAACTCCGCCGACCGGTAGTAAGTCCCCAGCAGGTAGTCGAGCGCGTTCTCCCGCGCCGTCTCGCCCCGCCGCGTAAACTCTGGCCGCGCCCCATGCTCCAGGAGCCATCGCAACGACCGCGGCTGCACCGTCTCGCACGGCGTACAAATCATGGGAAACCCGCCGCCCCACGCCGCATTCACGTCCGCTCCGTTCTCCACCAGCAGTTCCATCATCGGTATCCGCTCGTCGTAAAGCGCCGCCCGCATCAGCGGCCCGTCCCCGCCCTGGTGCACGTCGGAGCCGTTGTCGATCATCCATTGCGCCATGGCCAGCCGCACCGGCCCCGGAGCCTCCCAGGGAATCCGGCACTCCGCCACCCTGGTCAGCGGACCGTTCTTGCCGTAGCCCATCGGCGCCCGGTGCAGCTCCGGATTCTGCGTCATCAGCGCGCGCACCGCGTCCAAGTCGTTGTGGTCGATGGCCTGTTTCAGCAGCCCCGCCGCATGCAGCTGATCCACGTGGCGCTTCAGCTTCGGCCAGCTCGCAAACCCGTACTGGCGCGCGATCTTGAACTGTGCCTCGGCCAGCGCCGCCGCGCCTCCGGCACGCAGCAACTCCTTGGCCTGGTCCTTCAGGTGGCGGAGATCGGGTTGATCGGGAAGAGTGCGGAGAACCGCGGGAGAGTCGTCGGGCATGGAGCCTCCTTTCGTTTGCACGCCCGTGTTCCGCTTATCTTCGGGCCGAAAGAAGGTTCTCGCTTCAGCTTCTCGTGCAGGGTGGGCTTCAAGCCCTTTCCGCGGACCGGATGCGCCCCTCGCGCTTGTCCGCGATGGTATCAGACAACCCGCCCCTCGCAAAGCTCCGTCCGCGCCCGTGCTCCGCCTCGTTGCCAATCTTTACGGATTTTCACCTTGTCCATCCCCAGCTTCCGGTAATAAGGTGTTCATCAAGCCAGGGTCGCTTCCTCTGTTCCCTGTTCCCTGATCCCTGTTCCCTGCATTCCGGAGGTCCCCAATGCCCATCCTCGATCCCGCCATCTCCCGCCGCTCCTTCTTCCGCTACGCCGCCGGAGCCTCCGCGCTCGCCACCCTCCCCTTCGTTACGGAGGCGCACCTGACCCTTGCCCAGCGCGGCCGCCGCATGGGTGACGGCACCAAAGGCGTCCACATCGACTCCAATGAGAATCCCCTCGGCCCCTGCGACCCCGCCCGCGAAGCCGCCCACAAAAAAGTGGAAGACGGCGGCCGCTACCACTTCGACATGGAGTACGACCTCGCCGAACTCTTCGCTAAGCAGGAAGGCCTCGACCCCTCCAACGTTCGCGTCTACGCCGGCTCCAGCGAGCCCCTCGCCTACACCGTCCTCGCCTTCGCCAGCCCCAGCCGCCCGCTCGTCTTTGCCGACCCCGGCTATGAGGCCGCCGCTTTCGCCGCCAAGCGCGCCAGCGCCAAATCCATCCCCGTCCCCCTCGCCGACCCCAAGGGCGCCGCCGCCCACGACATCGGCGCCATGCTTTCCGCCGCTGCCAACCCCGGCGTCGTCTATGTCTGCAACCCCAACAACCCCACCGGCACCTGCACCCCGCGCGCCGATCTCGAGCGCGCCGTCGCCGCCGCCAAAGGCGACACCGTCCTCCTCATCGACGAGGCCTACGTCCACTTCTGCGACGCGCCTCGCTCCCTCGACTTCGTCAAGGAAGGCCGCAACGTCATCGTCCTCCGCACCTTCTCCAAAATCTACGGCATGGCCGGCCTGCGCATGGGATTCGCCATCGGCCGACCTGACCTGCTCAACAAGCTCGACTACTTCGGCCGCAACTTCCTCCCCACCACCGCTGTCTCCGCCGCCATCGCCAGCCTCAACCAGGCCGACCTCGTCCCCACCCGCAAAAAGATCACCGCCGACACCCGCACCGAAACCATGGCCTGGCTCAAGCAGCAGGGCTACGCCGTCTCGCCGTCTGAGAGCAACTGCTTCATGCTCGACACCCGCCGCCCCGGCAAGCAGGTCCTTGAGGCTATGGCCGCCAAAGACGTCTTCATCGGCCGCATCTGGCCCGCATGGCCCACCCAGGTCCGCATCACCGTCGGCACCCCCGACGAGATGCAGACTTTCCGCACCGCCTTCGCGCAAGTCATGGCCGGCTGACTGCGGCTTCCACCTGACTTTGCCGCCCCGCCCTTCGCCCGTGCGCGCCTTCTTCGAAATCGGTCAAGGCTGCGCGGGCGTAATCTATCCATAGAATGCCGAGAATCGCGCAAGTCATCCTCGCATTGATCGTGGGCCTGGTGCTTCTTACATGGGCGGCCTCGGGTGTGGTGGAGACTACAGCCAGCGAATGGTTCGAACGGGACGAAACTTCACGGGCACACCTGGTCCTGATGAGCGCCAGTCATTCTCTGGCCAATGCCTGGAACAATTCGGGAGAACTGAATGGCTTGATGCTCGCCATCGCGCGCGATGAACGCGTGATGGCCGTGACCGCGTGCAACCCGGACTTTACCACGCGAGCGGCCACGCCAGGCTTCCCCCAGGAGTTCGACTGCACCGAGGTCGGCCCACGCGTCCGCACCGACGAGCCCGCCGCAGGCGATGGGGCGGCGGCATTCCAGGAATGGAGCACCATGGCCTCCCTGCCTACGGGGCTGGTGCAGGTCAGCGCCATGCCCATTCCCTCCTCACCGGGAGAATTGGGGTTCGTAATCATGGTGCAGGACCTCAGTTTCATTGAAAGGCGCGAAGCCAGCGCGCGCACTTTCCTCATCGTCATCTTTGCTATTCTCGCCATCACCGCATTCGGCGTCCCGTTGATCGTAGCCAGAGGTGCGCGCCGCGACTGGAGCCTCGAGCTGCGCAGGCTTCTCCGCGGCGGCGGAAAGCACAGCCGGGAATTCCAGCCAATCCTGAGCGACGTTCGCGAATTCATCGGGCGCATTGCGGCACAACAGGAAGATGCCCCGGGACAGTGGACTGCGGCCCGGCTCAAGGCCACGCTCAATCAGCACCTCCATGGCGAGAAGATCGTCATCCTCGCCAATCGCGAGCCCTACATCCATCAGCGCGGCCCCGATGGCCAAATCGTAATCCAGCACCCCGCCAGTGGCCTGGTCACCGCGCTGGAACCGGTGATGCGCGCCTGCTCCGGGGTCTGGGTTGCTCATGGAAATGGAAGCGCCGATCGCGAGACCGTCGACCGGCATGACCGCGTAAGCGTTCCCCCCGGCGAAGAGTCTTACCACATCCGCCGCGTCTGGCTCTCTGAGATGGAGCAGCAAGGCTACTACTACGGCTTCTCCAACGAAGGCCTGTGGCCGCTCTGCCACGTCGCCCATGCCCGTCCCATTTTTCGCGCCGAGGACTGGCGTCAGTATCGCGCCGTCAACCAGCGGTTCGCTGACGCCGTCTGCAGCGAAACCGACTCTCAGGACCCCATCATCCTGGTGCAGGACTATCACTTCGCGCTGGCCCCGGCCATGATTCGCAAACGCCTGCCCTCGGCCACCATCATCGCCTTTTGGCACATCCCCTGGCCCAACGCCGAGCGCATGGGAATCTGTCCTTGGCGCAATGAGATACTCCACGGCTTGCTGGGCAGCAGCATCCTCGGCTTCCATACCCAGCTCTACTGCAACAACTTCTTTGATTCCGTCGATCGCTACCTTGAAACTCGCATCGACCGTGAGAACAACGCCGTCATCGTGCAGGGACAGCGCACTCTCGTTCGCCCTTATCCCATCTCCATTGAATGGCCCAATCGTTGGGCTGAGACCGCGCCCAGTCCCCAGGAGTGCCGGGCCCAGGTCTGGCGCGATTGGGGCCTGAAACCCAAGGCGCTGCTCGGCGTCGGCGTGGACCGCCTCGATTACACCAAGGGCATCGAGGAAAGGCTGCTTGCCGTCGAGCACCTTCTCGAGAAGTTCCCGCAATACCGCGGCCGATTCACCTTCGCGCAACTGGCCGCGCCCAGCCGCACCAAAATCGAGCGGTACCGTGACCTCAATGAAACCGTGGAGAGCCTCGCCGCCAGGATCAATCAGCGCTTCGGAACCCAGGATTACAAACCCATCCTCATGTTGCGGGCCCACCACGAGCCCCCCGAGGTTTTTCGCTTCTTTCGCGCCGCCGACCTCTGTTACATCAGCAGTCTGCACGACGGCATGAACCTGGTGGCCAAGGAATTCGTTGCCGCGCGCACTGACCTTCGCGGCGTCCTTGTGCTCAGTGAATTCACTGGCGCGGCCAGGGAACTGACCGAGGCCCTCATCGTGAACCCGTACGATGTGGAAGCCAGCAGCGACGCGCTGGCTGCCGCCTTGTCCATGCCCGCCGAAGAACAGCAGGACCGCATGCGCTCCATGCGCTCCGTCCTGGCTCAATTCAACGTCTACAACTGGGCGGGCAGAATGCTCGTCGATGCCGCCCGGGTTCGCAATCAGGATCGCGTAGCCGGACGCCTGGGAGCCCATTCCCGCCTCGTCTCCACCGTCGACGAATAGGGTCCTATCGCGCCCCCGCCGCCGCAATCCACGCCCCCAGAAACTCCGCCACCTCCTCCGGCCAGATCCACACCTCGGCAAGCGTCTCCCGATATTCCCCCCGCACCAGAACGTTCAGGCCTATCCCCTTCAGCGCTTCAAACGCGTCTTCGTCGGTCGTGTCGTCCCCCAGGTAAGCCACGGCCGCATCGCTCCCCAACTCCCCCAGGATCGTCCGCACCGCGTCTCCCTTGGTCTTGGCCCCCAGCACAATCTCCACTCCGCCGTCGAACTCGACCATGCGTAGCCCGCTCGGGTGTGGCACTGCCTGCCAGCAACGCTGCACCCGTCGCCTAAGCCCCCTGGCCATGCTTTCCTTGCCCCGCCAGTGGATCGCAATCGAGGCGAACTTCCGCTCCGCGAACGGCTCCAGTCCTTCCTTCATCAGCCGCTCCGTAACCTCCGTCAGCGCCTCCATCCCATCCGCGGGCAACTCCGGCCGGTCCAGCTTCCCGTCCGCCGTCAGCCGTTCCAGCCCGTGGCAGCCCCATATCTCCACGCCAGGGATGTCCAGCAATCGCATTACTCCGGCAACCGGCCGCCCGCTCACAATCACCAGCCGCGTATCGGTCTCCCGCGTCAGCCGTTCCAGCAGCGGCGGAATCTCCGGGTAGGGCACGGCGCGTTCCGGATCCAGCCGGAACGGGGCCAGCGTGCCGTCGTAGTCCAGCATCAGCGCTCGGGCCCGGGCCCGCGCAATTCCCGATAGAAAACTGGCGATCTTTTCGTCCATGGCACCCAAGATTCCACGCCTCTGAATCTTCTCACGGCGTCATCCCAGCCAGCCCCTCATCCCGCGCGCACCCCTTTCCAGGAAGTGCCACCCGGAACGGAGCCGGGTGTCTCCGAGTCTTCCGGTTTTTTTCCGACCCGAGAACGAGATCTTCTCCAGACGGTGTCATCCTGAACGGAGCGTTGTTCAGCGGAGTGAAGGATCTGCGGTTGCTCCTCGCCGACCCCGCTACAAACTAGGCGCCCGGCGCCGCCCCAGCCCACATTCCAAGCCGGGGCCCGCCCCTGCCCAAAGGTAACCACCAGGACTCCGCACACTCCGCAAATGCCGCGCAGTCCCGCATCCCGGAACCTCGTCCCAGCCAAAAGGCCTTTCTGAGGCGACCCCCTCCCCACCAAAGGTAACCTCGCAGCCTCCCTGCCACCGCCAACACCGCTGCCTCTCGCCCGTATCCACCATCACAGACCGGCCAGCGCAACCCGTCCATACTCAATTCGTGAGTTGAACTTTGCCTGCCCACCGGCGGGCATCCGCATTTCAGGGGAAGGGAATCCGCTCCATGATTGCCGCCACATCCCGGCTACAGAACTCCAGGGAAATCTCCGCCCAACTAGGTTCTCAATCGGTAATTTCCGCCAAACCAGGTGTTGTCGATAAAATAAAGACCCCCCTCCCCCCCAACGGTAACCACCCAGCCGAGAGAGCACGCACAAAAGTGTGCAGATTTATGGCTTAAATTTATGAATCCATTAGACATACTCGTTTTTTATTTTGCGCGTTTCAGCGCTCCGGCTGGCTAGCCGGCTCGGCCCAGTAACTGGTCCGCGCCGTCACCTCCAGCCCCTCGTAGTCCGGCAGCTTCAGCCTCAGGATGTGCAATCCCGGGTGCGGCGCAACCGGGTGGAAGCTCAGGACATAGCGGTTGGGCACGTGGTTCCCGATCGCCAGCAGGTCCTGCTCCAGGTGCCGCTCGCTGCCCAGCTTGAAGTACTCGCCGCCCGTCAGCCGCGCCACCGTCGCCGGCACGTTCCGCTCCAGGCTGTAGTCGGTGGCAATCGCCGCCATCTTGGCAAACGTAAGCGGCGGAACAAGTTGCGCCACGCAGTCATAGAACTGCGACCACTTGCTGGTAGGGTCATCCGGCTCGGGGTTGGGATCCTTTCCCATGCACCCGTGCGGCGGATTGGGACGGGGATTCTCCGCCCACTGCCATCCGCCGGCGCTCAACGGCAGCTGGTGGTTCGCATAGTGCGCCGCCTCTGACTTCGCCGTCGAGAAGCCAATGGCGTAAATGGTGGCGTTGGTGTCGGTTACGGCGCGCACCGCCTGCTCCAGCGTGGTCGCGCTGCCGCGGTCTGCCGTCTCACTCACCAGCAGGATTGCCCGCCGGTAGCCTGGCGGCTCCGCCCGCAGCAGGTTCACCGCGAACTCCAGGCTGTCCAGGATAGCCGCGCCATTGTCGCCCATCGGCTTGTCGTGGACCGGGTTCGGCCCGGTGCAGTCTTTATAGTGGCGGTGGCGCGAGCACCCCGCCGAGAGCCCGCGCAGCGTCTCTTCCGCCGCATCCAGGTCGGACGTAAACTCCTGCACCAGCTTGGGATGGCTATCGAAGGTGACTACGGCCACGCGGTGGTAAACATTGCCGACGATGGACCCCAGCATGGGCGCAAGCGGGGGCACAAGGCGCTGGTAGTTCTGGAACTGCCGCGCGCCGCCGCCGCCCACCTCGATCACGATGACCAGCGCCAGCGGCTCGCTGCCCGATTCCTGCTCCAGGGTAAGTTTTTGCGGCACGCCATCGTCCGTCAGCAGGAAATCGTCGGCCTTAAGGGTGTATACCAAGTCACCGGCGACGGTCCGCACCAGCGCGGGCACAATCACGTTGGTGGTCTGGGAGGTGAAAACCGAGCCCTGCGGAGGGAGCGGCGGCTGCTGCGCAGCGCTTAACCAACCAGCCACCGCAAGGACCGCCATCACGGGGAAGGACGGTAGCTGCTTCATTGGCCTCCATGGCGTCCCTTGCGGCACTGGTTGGAGCTTAGACGAAGTATTGGCGCGAAGGGCACAAAACGGCTTCCGAACTATCCCCGAAACCGGTATCCTCAGGCCCATGCCGAGCCTGCTCCGCAACCTACGCTACGCCCTCCGCATGATCCGCAACAACCCCGGATTCACGGCCGCCGTGGTGCTCACGCTGGCGCTCGGAATCGGCGCCAACACGGCCATCTTCTCCGTGACCGACGCGCTGCTGCTGCGCCCGTTCCCCTACCGCGACCCCGCACAGTTGGTTGCGGTGCAGGTCCGCGACCGCAAACAGGATCGGGGAACCAACCCGATCCGCTATGAGTTTGTGCGCGACCATGCAAAGTCGTTCGAACAGGTGGCGGCATGGTCTGTGGACAACCTGAACCTGACCGGCGACAACAATCCGGTGCAGGTGCCTGTGGTGCGCGTATCTCCCAACCTCTTTTCGATGCTGGGAGTTCAGCCCGCCTTGGGCCGCGATTTCCGAGCCGAGGAGGGCCTGCCCGAGGGCAAGCCGGTGGTGATTCTCGGCAACGCATTCTGGCGCGCACGCTATCACGGCGACCCGGACATTGTGGGAAAGACCATCGATCTGGACGAGGTAGCTTCGACGGTAATTGGAGTGCTACCTGCCAACGCGCAATTTCCGTTTGCCGGGCCGGCGGATGTTTGGACGCCGCGCTACTTTGAATACTCGCTGATGCCGACCGCCCGATTGCGGCTGGGCGTGGAATATCTGCAAACACTGGCGCGACTCAAGCCGGGTGTCACTCTGCAGCAGGCCAACGCGGAACTCGCGATTCTGAATGAGGATTACCGCAAGCAGAACGCCATCCTGCCCGACGCGAACATGGACATGAGCATCGCCGCTCTGCCGTTGCGCGACCTGTTGGCGGGCGACGTGCGCAGCAAGGTGCTGATGCTGATGGCGGCCGTGGGCCTGGTGCTGCTGATCGCATGCGGAAATGTGGCCAGCCTGATGCTTTCACGGGCATTGACGCGGAGGAGGGAAGTGGCCGTGCGCGCGGCGCTGGGCGCCGGCCGTGGCCGAATCCTGGGCCAGTTGCTGACGGAAAGCCTGCTGCTGGCGCTGATGGCCGGCGCGCTGGGCGCAGTCCTGGGATGGGGCGCCACTCGCGCATTGATGCAGTGGGGCGCGGATCAGCTTCCAACCGGAATTCCCGTGGGCATGGATCTGCGCGTGCTGGCATTCACGCTGGGCATCTCGTTGTTCGCGGGACTGCTGTTCGGCATTGCGCCGGCACTGCAACTTGCCCACGTCGATCTCAATTCCGCTCTGCGCGAAGAAGGCCGCGGCGCTTCCGCCGGCCGCGCGCGGACGCGGCTGAAGGATTTGCTGGTGGTGGGCCAGGTGGCGCTCTCGCTACTGCTGCTGATCGGCGCAGGACTGCTGATGCGCAGCTTTGTACGGCTACTCCAAACCGATCCGGGCTTCGCGCCACACAACCTGCTCACCATGAACATTTCGCTGTCGACGCAGCGCTACGCCAAACCCGACCAACAGACCGCGTTCTTCGACGACGTGCTGCGGCGTGTCTCCGCCGTGCCGGGCGTGCGCAGCGCGGCCATCTCCGCGGCGTTGCCGCTCAGTTTCATTCGCATTACGCCGGTGCTACCCGAAGGACAACCGGAAGTCCCGCTGGCGCAGCGGCCGTTCATCGATATCGAAGCAGTGAGCCCAAGCTGGTTTGACACTATGCGCGTGCCAATGCGCGCCGGCCGGGCATTTGACTCCGGCGACCAGGCGCAGTCGCCGCCGGTGATCGTGGTGAACGAGAGCTTCGCGCGGCAGTGTTGGCCTGGCGGCAACCCGCTATCGAAACACGTTGTCATCGGCAGGCGACCGGTGGCGGCGCTGGTAGTGGGTGTGGCGGCAGACGTGAAGAATCGCGGCCTGGAGCAGGATCCGCAGCCGCAAATCTATCTGCCGTTTGCGCAGCTGCCTTGGGGCGAAATGAACCTGATTGTGCGCACCGCTGTTCCGCCGCAAACGCTCGCCTCCGCGATCCGCGCGCAGATCGCGGCCATCGATGCCGACCAGCCGGTGACCAAGATCCAGACGGTGGACGAGCTGATGGACAGCGCGCGGACGCAGCCGCGCTTCCTGCTGGCGCTGGTGGTGGCATTCTCAGCCACCGCGCTAATCCTGGCCATCATCGGCATTTATGGCGTGCTCTCCTACTCGGTGGCCGAGCGGCAATACGAATTCGGCATCCGGCTGGCCTTGGGCGCTAAGCGCGACGACATTTTGCGGCTGGTGCTGCGGCACGGCTTCATGCTGGCGCTCCTCGGCATTGCCGCGGGGCTGGCATGCGCATTTGCGCTTACGCGATTGCTGGGCACAATGCTCTACCAGACTGGCGGCCACGATCCGCTGACGTTTGTGGCCGCGCCGCTGGTGTTTCTGGGGATCGCGCTGGCTGCGAGTTACCTGCCTGCACGGCGCGCAACCAAGGTCAGTCCAATAGAGACACTTCGCTAAGCGGCCAACCTGCATTTCTCAAGGGGCGCAGGCAGTAAACTTGTTGCAACACGCCATGAAAGACGCAATCAACGTCTCGAAAGAGAACTATCTGAAGGCCATCCTGGAGGCCGAAGCGGAGGGACGGCAGGTGATTCCGGCCACGCTGTCGCACTGGCTGGAAGTGTCGGCGCCGGCAGTGACGATGGCGCTGAAACGGCTGAAGCGGGACGGGTACGTAGAGGTGGGCGAGGATGGGATTGTGCGGCTGACCGCGGCCGGGCGCGAAACCGCCTACCGGACGGCGCTGCGCCATCACCTGATTGAGCGCATGCTGACCGAAGTGTTCGGGATGGAGTGGTACGAGATTCACGAGGAGGCGGAGCGGCTGGAGCATGCGGTTTCGCCGGCGTTTGAGGCCAAGCTGAAGGAGAAACTGGGCGAGGGCGGCGCCTGCCCACATGGGAACTCGGTGCTGCCGGTGAGCCCGGCGGTGCGCAAGAAGCGGGGCGAGGTGCCGCTGAGTGAGGCAGCGGAAGGGAAACGGTACGTGGTGTCGAGCCTGCAGGAACGCGACACTCAATTGCTGCTGTTTCTGCATCGGAGTGGAATCGGGCCGGGCAAGGGGCTCAGGGTCCTGAGCCAGAACTACGATCAAACCGTTTCAATAGAACTGGATAAAGGAAAGACTATCCTGGGGCGGCCGGCTGCCGAGGCGGTTTGGCTGCGGCTGGCATCGCCGAATAAATTAAAATAACGTGAATTAGTTAATCATGATTAATATCTCTGTGGCATACTAGGCTACAGAAGTATTTGCTGCTCTCCTTTACACCATCATGGCTACGGAATTAGCTCCCAAACTCGCGACGCCATCGCTGCCCGAGGTGTACTCGTCGGTACGGCTGTCGCGGTCGCCGTTGTACTGGAGGCGGCTGCTGGGATTCATCGGACCCGGGTTCCTGATCTCCGTGGGCTATATGGATCCGGGGAACTGGGCGACGGATATAGCGGGCGGCTCGCAGTTCGGGTACACGCTGCTGTTCGTGATCATGGCGTCGAACCTGATGGCCATCCTGCTGCAGAGCCTGAGCCTGAAGCTGGGCGTGGCCACGGAGCGGGACCTGGCGCAGCTTTGCCGGGAGTCGACGGGCAAGTGGGCCGGCGTTACGCTGTGGATCCTGGCGGAGATTGCGATTGCCGCATGCGACCTGGCCGAGGTGATCGGGTCGGCGATTGCGCTGAACCTGCTGTTCCACATTCCCCTGATCTGGGGGGTGCTGATCACCGGGCTGGACGTGCTGCTGATCCTGCTGCTGCAGCGCTGGGGATTCCGCACTGTGGAAGCGATCGTAATCGCGCTGATCGGGATCATCCTGGCGCTGTTCTGCGTGCAGACGTTCCTGTCGCGGCCGGAGTATCTGCCGGCGCTGCGCGCGCTGTTTGTGCCGTCGGCGGCGATCCTGACCAACCACGCGATGCTGTACATTGCCATCGGCATGCTGGGCGCTACGGTGATGCCGCACAACTTGTACCTGCATTCGGCGCTGGTGCAGACGCGCAGCTATGCGCGCACGCCGAAGGGCAAGCGCGAAGCCATCCGATTTGCCAATCTCGACTCAGCGCTGGCGCTGACGCTGGCGCTGTTTGTGAATGCGGCGATCCTGATTGTGGCGGCGGCGGTGTTTCATCGCAGCGGGCACTACGAGGTGCAGGCGATCGAGGACGCGTTCAAGCTGCTGAGCCCGCTGGTGGGAGCGGGATTTGCGAGCACTCTGTTTGCCGTGGCGCTGCTGGCGTCAGGGCAGAACTCGTCCATTACCGGCACGCTGGCAGGGCAGGTGGTGATGGAAGGCTTCATCCACATGAAGCTGAAGCCATGGGCGCGGCGAATGGTGACGCGGACGCTGGCAATTATCCCGACGATCATCGTGGTGGCGCTGTACGGCTCGCACGGGACGGAGAAGCTGCTGATCCTGAGCCAGGTGATCCTGTCGTTCCAGTTGAGCTTTGCAGTGGTGCCGCTGGTGAAGTTCACTTGCGACCGCAAGCGGATGGGCGAGTTTACCAACGGACCGCTGCTGAAGTTTACTTCGTGGTTTGTGGCGGCGCTGATTGCCGGGCTGAATGTGTGGCTGCTGGTGCAGACGTTCACAGGGAGCTGAGACTCCTCTTCGCATTTCTCGTTGTCTCTCCGGAGGTCGTGGATGAAAATTCGCCGCAGGATGACGCAGAGCTGCTTCCCATTCTTGTTGTTAACCACGATTAATATTGGCATATTAGCCGGGCAAAGCAATACGACCAGCGCAATTGCCGGAACCGTAACCGACGCGACCGGCGCGGCGCTGGCCGGCGCAGATGTGACTGCCGAGGATGCGGGTACGGGCACGCGGAGGGTGGGGAAAACCAACGAGCAGGGCCACTTTCTGCTGGCGCAGGTCGATCCGGGAACGTATACGGTGACGGCGAGCGCAGCGGGGTTTGGGAAACAGAAATCGGAGCCGTTTGCGGTGGAGGTGGGGCGCACGGCGACGCTGGAGCTGAGGCTGCAGCCGGCGGCGGTGGAGCAAACGGTTGAGGTGCACGCGGATTCGGCGCTGGTGAGCCTGGACAATGCCAACACGGCGACGACGCTGGAGGCGAAGGCGATCGAGCGGCTGCCGAATCCGGGGCAGGACCTGACCACGCTGGCGCAATTTGCGCCGGGTGCGCTGATGAACACGGCGGGATCGTCGAACGACGCGAAAGCGCCCGGAGGCTACGGCAACGTGGAATTCAACGGGCTGCCGGCCACGTCGAACGGATACATTCTTGACGGCTACGACACCAACGATCCGTGGCTGGGGTTGAATATCGGGCTCTCGACGAACCTGGTGATCGGTCTGGACGCGGTGGAGCAGGCGACGGTGAACACGAATTCGTATGCCGTGGACCAGGGCCGCTATGGAGCTTCGCAGGTGGACTACTTCACCAAGTCAGGGACGAACCACTGGCATGGGGATTTGTACGAGGTTTGGAATGGGAGCTTGCTGAACGCGGAGGACTACTTTCTGCATGCCAACGACACGGCGGGGAACGCTGCACAAAAGCCGCGGTCCGTGGTGAACGAATTTGGTGGCAGCGTGGGAGGGCCGATCCGGAAGGACAAGCTGTTCTTCTTTTTGCATCTGGAAGGCGTGCGCATGGCGCTGCCCATTGTGACGCAACTGGTAGCGCCCTCGCCGGCGTACCAGAGTTACGTGCTGAGGCAGTTGCCGCTGGGTGGGATGGATCCGATTACCGGCGTGGCGCTGCCGGCGGAGCCCGCCGAGGTTCCGTTCTACCAGGGAATGTTCGGTCTATTCCGGAGCACCGCGGGAACGCCGGTGGCGGTGGCGGGGTGCCCGCTGGACGCGAATGGCGCGCCGTTGGCCGGTGAAGGCTTGCCTAACGGCGCGGGCTGCGCCAACCAGCGGCAGGTTTCGCTGGGCAACAGCGATACGGAAAACCTGATTGTGTTGAAGATCGATCACGAGATCGATGCAAACGATCACGTCTGGTATCGGTTCCAGCAGGACACGGGGTTGCAGGCGGCGTACACCGATCCGGTGAATGCGATGTTCAACTCCTACTCGCCGCAGCCGCAGCGGACGCTGGTGGCGGGATACACGCACATCTTTTCGTCCGACCTGGTGAACCAATTCAACCCCGGCGCGAGCTGGTACGCGAGCATCTTCGAGCCGAACAATTTTGCGGCGGTACAGCAGGCGTTTCCCATGGTGCTGACGCCGGGCAGCAACGATGCGCCGTTTACCGCGATCGGCGGCAACGACAACATCTATCCGCAGGGACGGAAGGTGACGCAATGGCAGGTCAACGACAATCTGGACTGGACGCGGGGAGATGAGACGTTCCGGTTCGGGATGAATACGCGGCGCGTTGACGTGAGCGACTACGACCTGGGCGAGGGCAGCGTGCCCACGGCCATTTACAACGACCTGGCGCAGTTTACTTATGGAGCGGCGTATACCGAGAGCTGGACGTTTCCCGCGGCGTTCAAGGAGCGCGTGGCCGAGGGCAACCTGGAACTGTACGCGATGGACACGTGGAAACCGGCGCGCGGAACGACGTTCACTGCCGGAGTTCGCGCGGCGTGGAATACCGATCCGGTGAATCAACAACGGTTGTTCGCGCGGCCGGCGGGTTCGTTCCTCGATATGGGGCACAGTGTGGGCCAGCCGCTGAACCAGGCTATTGAGACGAACGTGAGCGAGTTGTTTCCTGCAACGCCGCCGATCCTGTGGCAGCCGCGCGTCTCCGCGGCGTATGAGGTGGCGCACGGAACGGTGCTGCATGCTGGCGTGGGCGTGTTCAGCGACATTATTCCCGCGCAGATTGCGGACCTGGCGGCGACCAATGCGCCTTACGCACCCACTTTTGTGGGAGGATTGGGCGGGCAGGTGGGAGGCGTGGCTATTGCGCCGGGCGTGCCGGACAGCGCGGCCGATGCGGCGCGCAATGCGGACGTGCAGTTCGAGTCGGCGTTCACTGCGGCCGCGGCGCCGTGCGCCGATCTGACGGCGAGCAAGCCAGTTTGCGCGCTGGCCGTCGATCTGAACACGTTCCCCACGGGCACGCTGAAGACGCCGGATTACTACCAATGGAGCTTGGGGGTGGAACAGCAGCTTGGGTCGCGCGGTTCGGTGCGCGCGGACTACGTGGGCACGCGCGGGATTCACGAGCCGTATCAAGTGGAGCTAAACGGATACCAGACGGTGTGCGGCGGATGCTTCGCTCCGTATCCATTCGGGCAGCCGCTGGACCGGCGCTTCGCCAGTGTGAATGAATTCCGCACGAATGCGGTGAGCAACTATGCGGGGCTCGAAACCAGCGCGACCTGGCAAGGACGCGGGCTGACGCTGCACGGGAACTACACGCTGAGCCATTGCCTGGACGAGGTTTCGAATGGAGGGCTGCTGGCGTTTTCGACCGCGGGGATTCTTTCGCCGCTGCCCGGTGAACTGAGCCGGCAATACGGGAATTGCGACTACGACGTGCGCCACAATACGACGGCTTACGGGATGTACCAGGTGCCGTTTGAATCCTCGCACGCAAAGCTGCGCGGGATGTTCGGGGGATGGTCGTTTGCGGAGACGGCGATTCTGCACTCCGGGCTGCCGTTCACGGTGCTGAGCCAGCCTTACACTGCCGGGGGCAATGGCGTGTTCCAGGCCAGCGGGCCGCAGTTTGCGCGGAGGGTGCCGGGCGTGGCGCTTTATCGCAAGACAGCGTATCCGGGAGTGACGGTGGCGGGCACTCGACAGTGGCTGAATCCGGAGGCGTTCGTTTCGGTGGTCGATCCCACTACGGGCGCGTGCACCGGCGACGACAGCACGGCCAACTGCCAGTTCGGCGATGCGGGGCGCAACACGGTGCGCGGGCCGCACTTCACCGATTCCGACATCACCATCTCGCGCACGTTTCGCCTGCCGGAGCACGCGAGTTTCCGCTTCGATGTGCAGATGTTCAACGCGTTCAATCATCCCAATTTCGCGCTGCCATCGAGTGTGGAGGCGGGCGTGCCGGGGGAATTTGTGCCGGCGAAGTTTGGGACGCTGGAGAGCACCATCTCGCCGCCGACGGGGCTGCTGGGCGTGGGGCTGGGCGGCGACAGTGCGCCGCGAATGATTGCGTTCCAGGGGCGGATTGAGTTTTAGGCGGGCGTTCAACGTTCCTTTACAATCGAAAGAGATATGATTCGATTTTCCAGTGCCGGGGAGTCGCACGGCGAGGCCTTGATCGCGATGATCAGCGGCCTGCCGGCGGGTGTGCCCGTCGATCTCGATTTTGTGAACCGCGAGCTGTGGCGTCGGCAACAAGGCTTCGGGCGCGGCGGGCGGATGAAGATCGAGACGGACCAGGCGCATGTGCTCAGCGGCGTGCGCCACGGCAAGACCATCGGCTCGCCGGTGGCAATCGAGATTGTGAATCGCGATTGGAAAAACTGGGAGGAGAGGCTGCCGGTCGGGGTGGGCGATCCGGCCAAGCATCAGGCAGTGGCCTCGCCGCGGCCGGGGCATGCGGATCTGGCCGGCGCGCTCAAATACAATTTCCCCGATGCTCGGTACGTGCTGGAGCGGGCCTCGGCGCGTGAGTCCACGGCGCGCGTGGCCGCCGGAGCATTCGCCAAGCTGATGCTGCGCAAGCTGGGCATTGAGGTGCTGAGCCACGTGATTCGCGTAGGGCACGCGGAGCTGAAGCGGACGGCCGATTGGGACGAAATCGTAGCCGTGTGCGCGAAGGACGAAGTGCTGCTGAGCTGCGTGGATCCCGAGACCGAAGCGCGCATGAAAGAGGAAGTGGAAGAGGTGGCGCGCACCGGCGACACTGTGGGCGGTGTGTTTGAAGTGATTGTGCACGGCGCGCCCGCGGGCCTGGGAACCTACACCACATGGGACGAGCGGCTGGACGGGCTGCTGGCGTGGAGCGTGATGAGTTTGCAGGCGGTGAAGGCCGTGGAGATCGGGCGCGGCGTGACGGCGGCGGAATCGTTCGGATCCGAGGTGCACGATGCCATCCATTACGCGCCCGGAGGCGAGAGCGTCGCGAACGGCCGGCCCACGCGGTGGACGCGCGAGCGCAATAACGCAGGAGGCATCGAAGGCGGCGTTTCCAATGGCGAAGACGTTGTGGTGCGCGGATATCTGAAGCCGATTTCGACGCTGCGGCGGCCGCTGGAGTCGGTGCGGTTTGACACCCGCGAGGCGACCAGCGCCAGCTACGAGCGCAGCGACATCTGCGTGGTGCCGGCGGCAGGCGTCGCGGCAGAAGCCATGGTGGCGTTGACCATTGCCGGTGTGGTGCACGAAAAGTTCGGCGGCGATTCTCTGGGCGAATTGAAACGGAACTTCGCCGGTTACATCGAACAGATCAGGAGCTTTTGAAAAGCAAAGATGGTTTTGAAGATAGTGAAATACCCGGAGCCGGTGCTTTCGCAGCCCGGCGAGCCGGTAACGGAATTCGACGACGAGTTGCGCAAGTTCGTCGCGGACTTGTTTGAGACAACCTACAAGGCGCAGGGCATCGGGCTGGCCGCGCCGCAGGTGGGCGTGTCGAAACGCATCACGGTGATCGATCTGAGCATGGGCAAGGATCCGAAAGAGAAGCTGGTGCTCATCAACCCGGAGGTGATTGAGCGCGAGGGCAAGCAATATGAGGAGGAGGGCTGCCTCAGCTTTCCCGATATTCGGGAGAAGGTTTCGCGCGCGGCCAAAGTGCGCATCCGCGCGCAGAACGAGCACGGAAAATGGTTCGAGATGGATGGCGAAGAGCTGCTCTCGCGCGCGTTTCAGCATGAGATTGACCACCTGGACGGGGTTTTGTTCATTTACCGCATGAGCCCGCTGAAGCGCGATCTGAACCTGCGCAAGATCCGCAAGATGCAGCAGGAAGGCACGTGGTAGAGGCGTGAGGCTCGTTTTTTGCGGCACGCCGCGATTCGCCGTGCCGACTCTGGAGGCGCTGATCGGCGCGGGACACGAGATTGCGCTGGTGGTTTCGCAACCGGACCGGCCGGTGGGGCGCGCGCAGGAGTTGATGGCGTCGCCGGTGAAGCAGACCGCACTGGCAGCGGGGCTGGCGATCACGCAGCCGGACAAGATCCGCAACAACGAGGAGTTTCGCGCGCAGCTTGAGGCCATTGCGCCGGATGCGATTGTGGTGGTGGCATTCGGGCGCATTATTCCGCCGTGGATGTTGACGCTGCCACGGCTGGGCTGTATCAACCTGCATGGTTCGCTGTTGCCGCGCTATCGCGGCGCGGCGCCCATTCAATGGGCTATCGCGATGGGCGAAAACGTTACCGGAAACACCACCATGCTGCTGGAGGAGGGCCTGGATACGGGACCAATCCTGATGCAGCAGGCGCTGGCGATCGGACCGGAACAGACCGCAGTGGATCTGCTTGATGAACTGGCCGGCGGCGGCGCACCGCTGGTGGCGGAAACGCTGGCCCGGTTGAACGCCGGCACATTGGAACCGCGGGCGCAGGACCACTCGCGAGCTACGTTGGCGCCGGTTCTGACGCGCGAAGATGGACTGATGGATTTCGGCGCGCGCACAGCAACGGAACTGAAGAACCGCTGGCGGGGTTTTCAGCCGTGGCCGGGTGCGTTTACTTATTGGAGCGGAAAAAAGCTGATCGTGCACCGCATGCAGGTGGCCGGCGCGGATGATTTTCCAGCCGAAACGTCGGAACCCGGGCGCGCCACGGTGCAGGGCGGCCGCATGATGGCTGCGTGCGCGCAAGGTACATGGCTGGAGCTGATTGAAGTGCAGCTCGAGGGCAAGAAGCGCCTGAGCGCGGCAGAGTTTCTGCGCGGAGTGCAGCCCGGCGAACGCTCCGGTTTGCGATTGGGCTAGGCACGTTCGTCGATAGATTCTCCTGCCTGGACTTTGTGGGTTTCTCCCACGGCGCGGCTGGTCTCAACCCGCGCGGCGCGCAAAAGGCGCGCGAGTTGCTTCAAGTGCAATTGCACCGCGTAGGCGCGCAGGATCTCTCCTTGAGAAAACGCGATGCCCTTTGGACGAACCGCCGACATGCGCTGTTCCAGGCGCACGATGTCGTCCTCGAGATGCAGGTTGGGCGGCGGAACATGAAACCGCCAGTGGTGAATGCAGCCGGCCACGTATTGAAATCCCGCGTGAATGTCGGTGGCGAGATCTCCGAGCGCCGGTTCCAGTTGTTGTGCGTAGGCGTCTTCGGTGCTGTCCTGGACAGCGAGTTCGAGCGCCACAAGCGAATCAAAAATGGAGCGGCCAAACTGCGTGAGCATGGATAATCCCTCGCGCCAACCCGGACCGCCGGAGGGCTCATTTTGCGACGCCTCAATCAATTGGCCGTTGATGCGCAGCGCAGCAAGCGCATCCTGGCGCAGGTTGGCCAGATTGGGGTCGGGCGTGCCGCGAAAGCCCTGCAGGATGGCCTCAAAGAACGAGCCCAGCACCAGGAATTCCTGCGCCAGACCGTCGCGCAGTGCCACCCGCGCGCGGTCTGGAAAGACCAGCGTGGCCACGGCCAGCGCCACCAATATTCCGAGCATCACCTGCAGCACGCGATCGAAGGCCAGAGCTTTGTGGGAGCTGGATTGCACCAGCATCACGATGGCGATGGTGACTCCAGCGAGGCGCGAACTGGAGCGGAAGCCAAGCAGGCCGCAGATGACGATGGCGGCGAAGACGGCGAGGATGAAATTCCATGGAAGGGTCCAGAAGAACGAGAACGCAAACCCGACAATGGCGCCGATCAGCGTGCCGAGAATGCGGTCGCGGGATGCAGTGATGGTGGCGCCAAAGTTGGATTGCAGCACGATGATGGAGCTGATGGCGCTCCAGTAGCCGTCATGCAGCCCGAAGCGCAGGGCCAGCCACCAGCAAAGCGCCGCGGCGAGTGCGGTCTTCGCAGCGTGGATGAGCAGCCGCTTGCGCTCCCACGTGAGCAGGCCCGCGCGGGCAGGAGCGCCGGCGCCGAGCTTTAGGGCTAGTTGATGCTGCGACCAGGCCGGTTTCGTCTTCAGACGCACGCGCGCTCCTCAGGAAGTCGCGATCGACAAAGAATACCGGCGGCGCGTTCGTGCGAATGGGAAGACGCGACCGGCGTGTAGCATCAGTTCTATAACATGATAGGAACCGCGGCGGCCCCACGGCAAAGCAGCGAGGGTGAATATTCCATTGCTTCCGCGTGTAATGGGATTTATTCCTCCAATGAAACAGGTTTCTCCAGCACGCAGAGCGGCATTCACGATTCTAACGGCGATGGAGCGCGGCGGCGCGCATTCCGATGAGCTGCTGCGCGGCGATGCCGTCACGGCGCTGTCCGCGCAGGATCGTAACCTGGTTACGGCGCTGGTGCTCGGAGTGCTGCGCTGGCAGCTGGTGCTGGATGCGCGCACTCGCCCGCTGCTGAAGCGTCCGAACGCAAAGCTCGATGAAGAAGTGTTGATCGGGCTGCGCCTGGGCGCGTTTCAAATGCTGTTCATGGACCGCATTCCCGCGCATGCTGCGATTGGCGAAAGCGTGGAGTTGGTTAAGGCTGCCGGGCATCGCTTCGCATCGGGCATGGTCAACGCGGTGCTGCGCAAGCTGGCGCGCGAAGCATCGCCTTTCGCGATGGCAACCGAAGCGCAGCCGCAATGGATGCTCGATCGTTGGACATCCTTCTTTGGCAGAGACACCGCCTGCGACCTTTGCGCACATGATCAGATGCAGCCTGAGCCTAATGTGCGGCTCGCCGATTCTGCGGCAGAGGGCGAGCTCGAGCGCGATGGCGTGCAACTGGCGCCGGGGAGATTGTTGCAGAATGCGCGCGTTGTTCTGCAAGGAAATGTGAGCGACACCGAAGCGTTCCGCGCGGGCCGCGTGCGCATCCAGGATGAAGGCTCGCAGCTTGTGGCGGAGATTGCAGGGCAGGGGAGCGCGATCCTGGATTGCTGCGCCGCGCCCGGCGGCAAAACTCTGGTCCTCGCCGAGCGAAATCCGCGGGCCCATATCGTTGCGTGCGATGCCAGTCCCGAGCGACTTGGTGGACTGCGCGACCGGCTCGCGTTCCTGGGCGCGCGCGTCGAGTGCAAGCTGGCGGACGTTACAGCGCTCGCGTGCCAAAACGAGTTTGACCTGGTTCTGGCCGACGTTCCCTGCAGCGGAACCGGGACGCTGGGGCGCAATCCGGAGATTCGCCATCGCCTGCGCGTTGACGACTTCGCGCGCCAGGCCGAACGCCAGCGAGCGATTCTGGCGAGCGCGATACGCGCGGCGCGGCGTGGCGGGCGCGTGGTGTACTCCACCTGCTCACTGGAGCCGGAAGAGAACGAAGACGTGGTTGCGGCAGTGCTGCGCGATAACGCGCATGCGAGCATTGTGGCGATGCAGACGCGCATCGACGAGATGAACCAGCGCGGTGTTCTGATGCCCGGGGCGGCAGAAAAGCTGAAGACGTGCGTCACGCCAGAGGGCTTTCTGCGTTTGTTCCCGGGCGCATTGGGGACGGATGGCTTCTTTGTCGCGGTGATGGAGAAATCGAACGAGCTCGCGCACTACTCCGGCGGCAGTCGCAACGCCGCATAATCGCGGTCCAGCAATCCGCACAACGCCTCCACCACCAGCTCGTGATCTTCGCGCATGGGAAGTCCAGAGACCGTTACGCACCCCACCACGCCCGCGCCTGCAACAGTCAACGGAAATGACCCGCCATGCGTGGCATAGTCGGCAATCGGCAGGCCCTGGCTCTCGGCCAGGGTTACGCCCTTCATCTTCTCGCGAATACCGACCGCATAGGAACTGCGATGGAACCGCGCGACCACATTGCTCTTGCGCCGCACCCACTCCGGGTTGTCGGGAGTGGTGCCGTCCATCGCCGCGTAAAACAATTGCTGACCGAACCGGCGCACGTCGATGACAACGGGGAGCCGGCGCTCCTCTGCCATCGCGCGCAGCCGCGAGCCTAGATTCCACGCAACCTGCGCGTCCAGCTGCGGAAGCAACAGCTCTCGTTCCTGTTGCGCAATGCGTTCGAGATCTTCGTTCCAGCCCATTCGGCAATCTCCGCAAACTCCGATTCATCTTAAACCGCGCCCTGCCACGCCACGAATGCGTCAACCCGGCAGAGTCGGTCTTAGGCTTCGGCACCCTCTTCCAACGGGTTCTCTTCAATGGGAGCCTGCTGGACCGGCACGATGCCCAGCCGCTCGTAAATGGGCCTCATCTCGCGGCGAATCGCGCTCATGCGCGACCAGAACCACAGCGAACCACCGATGCATGCAACTCCGCTGATCATGACGGTGTGCGGAGCGCCGATCGCGTGGGCCAGGCCCCCGGCCAGCAGGCTGCCGAATGGCGCCATGCCCACAAAGGCCATGGCGTAGTAGCTCATCACGCGCCCGCGCAGCTTTTCGTCGACGAGCGTTTGCAGGATGGTGTTGCTGGTGGTCAGCCCCAGCATCATGCCAAACCCTGTTACCAGCATTGTCAGCAGCGACAGCCACTCCAGGCGCGAGAATCCGAACGCGATGAGACCGGTTCCGAACACCGCGGCGCCGATGGGGATGATTTTCAGCAGTCCACGCACAGAGCGGCGCAACACCAGGCTCAGCGCCGAGGCCAGCGAGCCCACGCCTACCGCGCCCATCAGGAAGCCGAGCGTATGCGGCCCGCCGTGCAGTATCTGGGCGGCAAAGATGGGCATCAGCACCATGAACGGCCAGCCCATCAGACTGATCACGCAGAACAGCATCAGGATGTTGCGGATGGGCAGCGATCCGGAGACGTAGACCCACCCCTGGCGCAACTGCTCAACCATGGTTGCGCCGTGATGTTGAATCTCCTCGCGCGAAAGGCGCATCATCAGCAGGGAGACGATCACGGCGATGTAGCTGACGCCGTCGATGAAGAAACACCAACCCTCGTTGGTGGCCGCGATGACGATGCCGGCGAGCGACGGCCCGATCAGCCGTGCCGCATTCACCATCGATGAGTTGATGGCGATGGCGTTGGAGAGATCCGATCGGTTCTCCACCATGCGAATCATGAACGACTGGCGGCCGGGCATGTCGAACGCGTTGATGGTGCCCTGAAACGCGCTCAGGACCAGGATTTCCGTTACAGTGATGCGGTGCGACAGCGTGAGCGCGGCCAGCGCCAGCGATTGCACCATGGCCAGCGTCTGCGTCCACACCAGGACCTTGCGCCGGTCGAGGCGGTCGACCACAACACCCGCGAAAGGCGCAAGCAGGAACGTGGGGATCTGGCCGGCGAATCCCACCGTGCCCAGCAGGATCGCCGACTTGGTAAGGCGATAGACCAGCCAGGAAGTGGCCACGCGCGTCATCCAGGTGCCGATGAGCGAGATGCTCTGCCCGCCGAAGAAAAGGCGGAAATTGCGATGGCGCAACGCGCGCCACGCATGCGCGAAGCGCGCGTCCGGCGGCGCAAAGCTTCTTTCCTGCGAATCCGAGCTCATGCCTTTCGAGTTGGATGCGGCAGGGCCGCTTGCGGACTCGCTCACCGAGCCACCGTCAGTTTCACCGTCATGCTTGTGTCCACGCGGGTTCCGGCGGCCGGCTGCTGCGCGATCACCGATCCCGGCGCCACCGGCAAAACAGGCAGTGCTGCGCCGGCGCCGACGGGCGGTACATGCACATCTTTGAACACGGGAGGAGCAGCTTTTAGTCCCACACGCGCCAGCGCGGTTTGAGCGGCGACGATTGGAATTCCCGCAAGGTCCGGCATCACGAATCCGTCCGGCGTTTCGTCCGCGGTTGCGGCAACGAGGAGGGCAACGTTCGGTCCCTCAATACCCTGCGCACGCGCCGGCGGGTCCTGCGCCAGCACCGTACCGTCGGGCACGCCTGCATCGGGCAGGTGCGCGGTCTCGCCCACCGCCAGCCCCATGCGGCGCAGGTTCATTGCCGCCACGCGCTCGTCCGCGCCCAGCGTGCCCGGCACTTCCACTTTTTGCGGGCCCAGGCTCTCTGACACTCGCACGCGCCACTCGCGCCGCACCACCGTTCCCGGATCAGGGGATTGTGTCACGATATGCCCGGCGGCCACATCGGAGGAGAAATAGCGGTTGTCCACCACCAGGTTCAGTCCCAGCCCCGCGGTCTGGCTTCGCGCATCGGCCACCGTCATTCCCTTCAGCGCCGGCACCTGCACCTCCGCGCCGTGAATGGCAAAGTGCATGGTGGTAAGGGCGGAAAGAAGGCCAATGAGCACCAGCACCAGCGCGAGTGATGCCGCGCGGAAGAATCGGACCAGCGGATGCATCTCGCGCCGCCGCGCGCGCGCGTTCATGGCTCCGGTTCTCCATTCGGGTAGACGATCTCGTACTCCACCGTCGCCGCCTTCTCCAGCATCTTGGAGACAGAGCAGTACTTGTTCTTGGAGAGCGAGACAGCGGCCTCCACCGCTTTTCTGCTCAGCTTCTCACCGCGCACGGCGTAGGTCAGCATGATGTGCGTGAACACCTGCGGCGGCGTCTGTGCGCGCTGCGCCGAGGCCGAAACGCGCAGCCCGGTCACCTGCTGCCGCTTCTTTTTGAGAATCGAGACCACGTCGACGGAGGTGCATCCGCACAATGCCATCAGAACCATCTCCATCGGACTGGGGCCGTGTTTGTGCGCGGAATCGGCATCGAGCACTATGGTGTTGCCGTTCTCCGCGATGCCTTCAAAAATGTCGTCGTGCTTCCATTCAACGTGGGCGATCATTGTCTGCTCCAGTGCCGTCCGTGTTCACTCGCTTGCTAACAATTTTAATGGGTGCGGCACTCGCCTTGCAGAAATGTCCCTTGCTCTTGTTTTTGTATTCTCTTATCCCTTGTCCCGTATCCCTTATCCCTGTGCTTCTCACCGCAGATTGTCGGTGGCCGGCTCGGGGTGAATGGTCACGCGGCGCACTTCGGGACACGCCAGCTTGAAGCGGTCCTCAAGCTCCGTAATAACCTTGTGCACGCGCTGCATGGTGGTTTTGTCCGGCATGGTGCAGTGGCAGGAGAGATCGATGTGATCGCCCGCCCGGCGCACCTCTATCTGGTGGACGTCGATGATTTCCTCGAGTTCGGCGGCAGCCGACCGCATTGCCTGTTCGATGCGCCGGTCATCGACCCGAATCTCTTCCGGCTGTTCGATGGTCGCCGGCTCGCTTTCAATGTGGGTCAACACGGAATCGACCTCGGGCGCCTCGCGCAGGATCTCCGCCTCCAGTACCGTCACAAAGCTGTGTGCGTCCACCAGGGCCAGGTTCTCGTCCAGTTCGAGGTGCTGCTCCACGCGCAGGCGGCCGTGATGGGACTGCACGCTGAGCTCATGCACCTGGACGTTATTGCGCGCGGCCACGGCGCGAACGCGGTCAAACACGCTTTCCGTCCGAGCCTGTCGCGGCACGGAGTGTATGACGACATCGGCCCGTGGCAGCAGGCGATGCACAGCTTGCGTGGCCGCGTGCACCAGTTCTTCGGTGTGTTCGAAAGTGTTGCGGCGGGGCAGCGCCAGGGCAAGGTCGACGAAATACAAAGGCCCCGATCGGCGCACGCGCGCCTGCTCCACGGCCATTACGCCGTCTACCCGCTCCACCTCGCGCACAATCCTGCGCCTCATCTGCGCCGGCACCTGATCCGTCAATGCGCCGATGGCGTCGCGGGTCAGCTCCAGGGTGATGCGCAGGATCATGATGGAAACCACGATCGCCGCGAAGGGATCGGCAAAGCGCAGCCAGGACACGCCGAGCCGCGAGCCGATCCAGCTTGCGCCCAGCCCGATGAGCACCGCCAGAGTGGACCAGATGTCGGATGCGAAATGGAATGCGTCCATGGCCAGCGCCGGAGAGCCGGTGCGATCGGCCACTGCGCGCAGTTGCCGCGAGCGCCACCAGTCCACGCCGATAGAAGCGACCAGGACCAGCGCCGGCCAGAAAGGATGGCGCAACTGGACCGCCCGCCCCGCGATTCGCTCGACCGCCTCGACAATGATCCAGGCGCAGGAGATCGCCATCAGGCCTGCTTCAACGAAGGCGGAGATGTTCTCCACTTTGCCGTGGCCGTAGGTGTGGTCTTCGTCCGCAGGCTTGTCGGAGACGCGAACGGACAAGAAAGTGAGCGCCGCGGCGGCCATGTCGAGCGCGGAGTGCGCCGCATCGGAGAGCACGCCGAGCGATCCGGAAAGGAGCCCGGCGGCCAGCTTCAGCAGCGTCATGCACGCGGCCGCGATCATCGAACGCAGCGCCACCTGCCGCTTTTCCGCGGAGTGGCTGGCCACGCTTGATGCGGTGGAGCTCATGAGCTCTCAGCCTACTACGCAGCCCTTCGCGCGGCATACAAGCCGGCGACTCCGAACGTGTACGGCTGCCATGCGCATTCATCGTAGCCGGCAGCGCGCATTCTCTCCAGCATCTGCGCCGGCGAAGGAAAGCTGCCCACCGACGATGGGAGGTAATTGTATGGTCCGTCTCTGCCGCAGATGATGCGCCCGATGGCCGGCAAGACGCGCCGGAAATAAACCGCGTACACTTTGCCGATCATCCCTCCGGGCTCGCTGAATTCGAGGATTCCGAGCTGCCCGCCCGGCTTCAGCACGCGGGCAAACTCGCGCAACCCGGCGTCGTAATTGGCAAGATTGCGAAATCCGAACGCGGTCACGACCAAATCGAGCGATCCCGTGGCCAGGGGCAGGCGCAGGGCATCCGCCTCCAGCGCCACCACGCCGCGCCCGGCAAATTTTCGCGTGCCCCGCGCCAGCATCTCGCGCGCAAAGTCCGCCGCCAGCACCGGCCGCGCGCCCCGCGGCCGATGCCTGAGCAGCGCCATGGTCAGGTCGCCGGTGCCGCAGCAGATGTCCAGGATCGCCGCATCCGGTTCAGCCAGCACGTCGCGGAATCGCCGCGCCGTCCGCCGCCACCACAGCCGGTCCACGTTGGCCGAAAGCACATGGTTCAGCAGGTCGTAACGCGGCGCAATACTGTTGAACATGCCCCGCACTGCCTCGGCTGCGCTCGCGTCATCGAGCGCGCCGGCCGGTCTGGCGCCGCGGCTGCTCACGCATGCCTCTCTCGCGCCTGCGCCAGCATGTAAGCGGCCGCCGCTTCCATCTCCGCCGCGGTCACATCCTCTACGATGCCCGCGTCGCCGATGCCCACCGGCAACACGAACCGCCGCACGCCGCCTATGTTCTTCTTATCCGCGCCCGTTGCCGCAACCAGCTTGGCCGCGCGCACCTTCAGCGGCGGCAACGGTCCGTAGCGGTGGATCAGGGCTTCAAGGCGCTGCGCTTCACGGACGGTAATGGTCCCGCGACGTACGGCCAATTCGAGCGCTGCCACCATTCCCCATCCCACGGCCTCGCCGTGCAGCAGCACCTTGAAGCGGGTCACCTGCTCGATGGCGTGTCCCAGCGTGTGCCCGAAGTTCAGGATCATCCGCAGCCCGCTTTCGCGCTCGTCGCGGTTTACCACGTCTGCCTTCATGCGCACGCTGGCCGCAATCACTTTCTCGAGGTCGCGTTCCTCGCCCGCCAGCACTTCGTCCGCATGATCTTCCATAAAGCGCACCAGCATGCGGTCGCGAATGATCCCCGCCTTGATGCTTTCCATCAGCCCCGCGCGCAGTTCGCGGTCCGACAGCGTGCCCAGCACGCCGATATCCGCAAACACCGCCAGGGGATGGTGAAAGCTGCCCACCAGGTTCTTGCCTTCAGGGAGATTCACTCCCGTTTTTCCGCCGATGGAGGAGTCCACCTGCGCCAGGAAAGTTGTGGGAACCTGAACGTAGCGGACGCCGCGCATGAAGACGGCGGCCACAAATCCGCCCACGTCGCCCACAATGCCGCCGCCGAAGGCGATGACGAGCGAACTGCGATCGCCGCCCGCCTCCACCATCTGCCGCAGCAGCTTCTCCGCGCTTGCCAGTGTCTTGTGGGTCTCGCCCGCCGCCAGGAACAGCGCCACCGGAGGCTCGGCAAACGAGGCGCAAAGGGCCATGCCCCACAAGGCCCAGATCTCCGGCGACGTAATCACGAACACACGCCGTGGCAGCCGTCCGGCCACGCGTGGGATGCGCGTGGCCAGCGTGGCCAGAAGATGGCTTCCGACAACCACGTCGTAACGGGCGGATGGAGTTTCAACTCGTATCGTTTGCACGCTGCTTTTATCGTAAAGCACGCGTGCGCTGCGGCGGATCCTTCGCAAACCACGGCCCGCGAGCCACTGTCCACGGATCACAAGTCTGAACTTCGAGCTGCAAACTGCGAACTGCAGCCTACGCGAACGTTCCCCGCGCCTGTGCTTTCGTCTCCAACTCGGGCGCGCCGCAATAGAAGCTCGCGTACAGGTCGCGAATCGTCGCGTAGCACTCGCACGCCACGTTCTCCAGCGCCACCGAATCCCTTAGCTGAATCCGCCCGCGGCTGTACTGGATGAGTCCGCGCCGCTGCAGCGCGCCCGCCGCCGCCGTCACCGTGGTGCGCCGCGAACCGAGCATGACGGCGAGGAACTCCTGCGTCAGGAGGAAGGTTTCGCTTTCAGTGCGGTCCCGCACCATCAGCAGCCAACGCGCCAGCCGAGGCTCGGCTTCGTGCAGACGGTTGCATGCCGCCAGTTGGCCAAGGATGGCGCACTGGCTCTGCACGCCCTGCAGCACACAGTCGCGCAACTCCTGGTTCTCCTGGAATTCCTTGTGCAGTTCCTTGAACGGCATCCGCAGCGCCGTGCTTTCCACGTGCACGATGCAGCGTTGAGGAATCCTGGCGCCACCCAGCAGGTGGAAGCTCTCCACGAGGCCTTCGCGGCCCCAGATGCCCACCTCGGTGCTGGCTCCGTTCGCCATCGACACCAGAATCGATGCCACGCCCGAGGTGAGGAAATGGGCGTACTTCGGCGTCTCGTCCGCTTCGTAGACAATCTCTTTGGGAGCGAGAGTCACGGTGCGCATGCGCGCCAGTAAAGCGGCGCGATAACTCGGGTTTAATGCTGCAAGCAGCAGGTTAGAAGGTTGCCCTACCATCGAAAGCTTTTTCCAATCCATCATGTGCAAAGGATCCTGACATTACCACTTTTTTGATGCGTCCTTTGCAACGACGGAACTCGTTATTCGATTTCTTTGAGTGCGATTATCCCACTCAAAATGAAAGAATTATGTCCACCAGCAGACATAAGTCCGCGAATTCTCTGTCTCTTGTGGAGAAGCGACAAAATGGGTGTCATGATTTCGCGCGCATCGCTCGACGCTTTCTATGTAAGGGAGCCTCGCGTCCCATCGCGCGCGTCGTTTTGTGCTTCTTCTATAGGGGCCCGTTCGGCGTTGCAGTTGGTGCTCAGCGGAAGAAGATAGATATGCTCCGCCCGGCACGCTCTGCGCCGAAATCTATTTAGTTGGACGCCAAATCAGGCATTGGGTTTTCTTTGAGAGACGCGCGCTTTCGCCATTCTTCAAGAGACGCGCGCCCGGCGCGTCATCCCGCCGGATTCGCCGTTTTGCTTTTCGCACTCCAACGCAACCGAAATGCCTCCGCCTGCATCACCGCATCGCCACATAATTCCTTATCCCTGCTCCTTCTCCCTCGCTTTGTTAGCCTGAAACCGATGCCCTTGTCCGCTCATTACGACTTCCTTGTCATGGGCGCGGGCGTTGCCGGCCTTCGCGCCGCGCTCACTCTCGGCTCTCACGGCTCGGTTCTCGTTGTCACCAAGGAATCGCTGGGCGAATCGAACACGCATTATGCCCAGGGCGGCATCGCAGTGGCCGAGCCCGATGATGAAAACATCGAGCTGCATCTTGACGACACCATCGCCGCCGGTGACGGCCTGGTCTGGCGGCCCGCCGCTGAGGTGCTGGTTCGCGAAGGCCCCGAGCGCGTAGCCGAGCTCATCGAGTGGGGCGCGCGTTTCGACGAGGAAAACGGGCGCCTGCTGCGCACTCGCGAAGGCGCGCACTCGCGGCCGCGCATCCTGCACGCCAATGGCGACGCCACCGGCGCGGAGATCAGCCGTTCGCTGGCGGCGATGGCTCGCGCGCGCAGCGCCATCGAGTTTGCGGAGTGGACCACCGTAACCGGATTTGTTTTGGCCGGGGACCGCGTGGTCGCCGCGGACATGCTCGATCAGAGACAGAATGCACTTCGGATCTCGGCTCGCGCCATTCTCGTGGCTTCCGGGGGCGCCGGCCAAGTCTACTCTGATACCACCAATCCTGCTGTCGCCACCGGCGATGGCATCGCGCTCGCCCTCCGCGCCGGAGCAGAACTCGCTGACATGGAGTTTTACCAGTTCCACCCCACCGCGCTCTCGCTTGCCGGCGCGCCGTGCTTCCTCATCTCCGAGGCTCTGCGCGGCGAAGGCGCGTATCTGCGCAACCATCGCGGCGAGCGCTTCATGGAACGCTTTCACGCAAAGCTGGAACTCGCTCCCCGCGACGTGGTGGCCCGCGCCGTGGCGCGCGAAAGCATGAGCGGCTCACCTGCCGAGCTGCATCCTGTTTATCTCGACATGCGCCACGTTCGCGGCGTAGACCTGTACCAGCGCTTTCCCGGCATCAGCGCGTTCCTTGCGCAGTACGGCCTCAAACTGGATCGGGATCTCATCCCCATCCGCCCTGCCGCTCACTATCTCATGGGAGGCATCCGCACCGATCTTGAGGGCCGGACCACGGTCCGCAGCCTTTATGCCGCGGGCGAAGCTGCCTGCACCGGCGTTCACGGCGCCAATCGCCTCGCCTCTAACTCGCTTCTCGAGGGTCTCGTCTTCGGCGCGCGCGCGGCGCACGCCATGCTCGCAGACTCGCTGCCGCTTGATAGGCCGGAATTGCCGAGCGGGTGCCCCAGGTCTCCTGCAGTTGGAAACCTGGGATCGCAGCCCGATGCTCTCATTCGCGATCTCCAGCAGACCATGAGCCGCCACGCCGGGCTGTTGCGCGACGAATCATCGTTGCACCGCGGCCTCTCAGCCCATGCGGAGTTCGCCGCCGCCGCGGACCGCCTGGCAGAGCAGGGAACAAACCGGCGGATTGCGGAGGCACAATCCCTCTGCCATGTCGCCGGCGCCATTTTGCTCTCCGCTCTCGCGCGCACTGAAAGCCGCGGCGCCCACTTTCGCACCGACTTCCCCGTGCGAGATGACGCCCGCTTCCAGAAACACTCGATTTTCGCGAATGTGCGGAACGTCACGTTCGAGCAGTGGTGACGCCAGAGTTCACAGTTCGCAGATCATCGTTCGTAGCACCCAATCTCGACGGCGAGCGCCGAATCATGATTCACGATCCACGTACTGAAAACTGACAACTAATGACTGTGAACTGCGAACTGGCTTTACGGCACTGCCGCCACCGCCACCGCGACCACAGGATCTGTTCCTGTCGCGCTTGTCGTTCCGGCGTCCAGCTTGCCCGCCGTGGTCGAATCAAACGTGTAGGTGCTCAAGTCGGGACTACCTCCCGAATTCACTGCCAGCACATAGGTGCTGGTGCTGTCTTCTGACAGGCCCACCGTGCTTAGGCCCGCCGCCACGGTGCTCACACTGGTGAGGGAGTAAACGCCGGCCGTAGACGTAACCGCAAATCCGGAAATGTTCCCTGTCGAGCTGCCGCTCACGGCCTTGTTAGCCACGTACACGTAATCGGTGGTGGGCAGGATCGCGGAAGGCCCTGTTCCGCCCGTTTCGTAGGCCGTCTTGGCGATCTCCGTCAGGCTGGTTGCGCCGATTGTGAACGCGCGCAGCCCGCCCGTCTGTGGTTGTGTCTTGGTCGCGGTTACCGCCGCCGTTTCCCCGATGTACACCAGCCGGTTGGTTGGATCCACGGCCACCGTGTTCGCGGCCCCGCTGCTGTTCTCAACCGGAATGTTGGCGCCGTTCCCAAACGGCGTTGTGTTCCCCGCGGTGAACGGAATCACTTCCGTTCCACCAGCACCCATGGCCACAAAAAGGTAAGGATTCGCCGCACCCGATGGCGAAATGGCCATCTGCTGCACGTTCGTGTTGGGAAGCGTGAGGGTGGCCACTTGCAGGCTGCTGTTGTAAAGCCCGGTCGTCGAGGAGATCGGGATAGCGCTTAAGATTCCCGTGCCTGAAACCGCCTCCAAGAGCCATTGATTGCTGGGATCCACCACCATCGTGTACGCCGGGTCCGCCGAGATCGCCTGGCTACTGTTGGCCTCCGTCAACGTGCCGCCCGATCCAATCGTGTAAACATAGATCCCCACTGTGGTGCTGACGTAAAGAAAGCTTCCGTTCGCTGAGATTGCCATGGCCAGCGGATCAGCCGGAAGGTTGGCCGACCCTCCCGTAACCGCCGCGGGCGTGGTGGAGCCGCTCGCGAACGAGAATCCCACAACCTGGGTCGTCTTCTGATTCAACACATAGAAGACCCCGCTTGCCGACGTGTTTCCGCCCGATCCAGAGGTTGTCACAGGATCCCAGAAGCCCTTGCACCCCGCCAGCAACACCGCCGCAACCAGGCTCAACAGCGCCCACTTCATGCCTTTCATCCCAGCTCCTTCACCCGGTCCCCGCTCAATTGCGCGGCCAGGCCGCGTGCATCGCAGGAGCGCGATACGCTCTCAGCCTACTGCCCCAACCCCGCGCCTGTCGTGCGCCCGGGCACCAAGCGGACACAATGCCACTTACCGTCGCCTGGTGTATAGACGGACGCGACCCCACCCAAATTCGTTCACACCGAAGGGGCGAGGGATGAGGGAAAAGTGGCCAATCATCGAGGATCGAAAGTGGAATCGGTCGCCTCGACACCGCCTTGAGAGAGCACTGCGTCGCGGCTTACCGAAAACCCAGTGGCTTGTAACGCCGTCTCCAAGCCGGCTCTCGTCCGGGTTTCCGGGTCCGCGATACGCCTCCTGCCTCCTCAGCCCGCGGAAAAACACCCTCTTCGACCCTAAACGTGTCAGGGCGCGGCTCCAAACGCGCCTCAACGGTGGCACAAAACACGTGGGGCTTCGACCTCAGAGGGGGATGGTTTGCGGCGCAGAAACACCTCCGCGAGTCACGGACAAGAGAAACGGGCCAGCAGTCGCAGACCGCCGATCCGTCCGCGGGCCCCCGGCCCCTGAAAACTTATTTACAGCGCCGCCTCCTACCCATTCCAGCGCGCGGAAAGTGCCAGCTGCAGACGGCTGCCCCGCATCAGCTTCACGTCGTCGGTCCTGGTGCTCATAAACACGCCTGAGTTCCGGCTGGCCACGTTGCTGAGCATATTCACGTTCTTCAGGGCGCCGATCTGTTCCACCCGCAGAATCCCCGGACTCCACACGTTCGGGAGCAGGGTATTGTCCCACCGCCGCGGGCCCTCTGTGGGTATCGGCCACCCGCTCCGCGTAAAGCCAACCGGCGGGTACTCCTGCACAATCGTCGCTTTGATCGGCACCGTCTCTCCTCCGGTCACCTTCGCTTCGGTAAACCGCACCGCCAGCTTCGACACTCCGTCCATCTGTATGTCGTCGGTTGCCACCGTGCCCACCAGCGTTGTCCCCTTCGGCAACTCCGGCCCGTTTTTCAACTGCACCGCTTGCGTCAGCTTGGCATTGAACTCCGACCCCTGAAGATCATTCTGCGCATCGAGCTTCTTTGCCAGCTTCACCGTTGCAGGAACCATTTCCCGCGCCTCCCGCCGCGCCTTCTGCGGGTTCTGCACCGGCTGCGCCGACTCCTGAGGTTGCGCCTGTGGACTGGCGGGCATCTCACCCGCCTGCGACAGAGCCGCGGCAGGCCATGCCAGCGCGAAAGATACCGAAGCTACCGTCAAAATATTCCGAACTCTGCTTTTCATATTGCTACCTCTTCTTCTATTGAACTCATCGAGACTTCATCGCATCGTGCGCCCAAAAAACTCAGAGGCTTTCACCATTCCTGATGGTTGTTTCCCGTCCAAATCCGCCCGCAAGGCGAATTAAAAGCGAAACCGGAAGGGTTGTACCGTTGGCCTCCGAGCCGGCTATTTGCGGCCGTCCGCGCCCGCGCTCGCCTCCGTTTGGATGATCATTCCCTCAGTCCCTGCTCCGTAGCTTTTTTCCCCTTGACGGCCCACCCTGCCGCTGTTCATACTCCCCAACTGTGCCGGAAGTGGCGACTAATTCCTGCGCCAACGGCGGTTGGTCTTATATGGATCTCGTTCTTCTGCGTGTGTTGTTTGTTGTTCTTTTCAGTGTTGTTTGTTACTTTCTACGGCCCTTCGGATTGCCCGCACCCGCGGCTGCCGGGGCCGGGGCGTTGTCTGCCGCCGCGGTCATCGTCTTCGAATTTCGCGTTCGGGCGCTGACCCTGCGCCGGCTGATCGGCGCGGTGACCGGCTCGGTGCTGGGGATCTTCGGCGCGGCCCTTTTCTGCCTGGTGCTGCGGTCGGCGCCTCTGAACGGTTCGAGCTCGGCTGCCCTGCAGATTTTTGTATTGCTGCTGATGACCTACGTGGGCTTGCTGGTGGGCGCCAACAAGGGGGACCTGTTGAACCCCGCGGCGCTCGGCGCCATCTTCGCCCCGGAACGGCCCATCAAGCGTACGGCCAAAGTGCTGGACACTTCGGTAATCATTGACGGGCGCATTGCCGACATCGCCGAAGCCGGGTTTATGGATGGCGCGCTGGTGGTGCCGGAGTTCGTGCTGAGGGAGCTCCAGGTGGTGGCCGATTCCACGGATTCCTCAAAGCGCCAGCGCGGCCGCCGCGGCCTGGACATGCTGCAGCGGATGCAGTCCAACCCCAATCTTCAGATACAGATTGTCTCCGACGATTTCCCCACGATTCGCGAAGTCGACTTGAAGCTGCTGGAACTGGCCAAGAAATGGGAAGCCAAGGTGGTCACAAACGACTTCAACCTGAACAAGGTGGCGCATCTGCACCACGTTGAGGTGCTGAACATCAACGACCTGGCCAATGCGCTCAAGCCGGTGGTTCTGCCGGGTGAGCACATGGCAGTGCTCATCCTGAAGGAAGGCAAGGAGTACAACCAGGGCGTGGGCTATCTGGACGATGGCACCATGGTGGTTGTGGATCATGCGCGCAAGGTGATCGGCCGAACCGTGGACATTTCCGTAACCAGCGTGCTGCAGACCGCCTCCGGCAAGATGATTTTCGGCAAGATGGACGAGAATCAGAAAAACGGGGAAGCGCCGCGGAGCGCGCCGGTGGAGATGGCGCGATAAGTTTTCCCGAAATCGAGTCCCCGCTTTGCGCAAGAGGCGGCGCGAAGCGTCAAGGTGCTCTGCGCGGACGAACAAAATACAGCTCATCTTCCACAGGCTCATTGCAGGTGGCCAACTCGGTTGCCTCGCCTGCTCGTTCCTCATGACGGCGGACTGAGGCGGATGATAAACCGCGACAATAAGGGCAGAGGAGAGTTGCGGATGAAAAGTCATACAGAGTACATGGTGTTCGAGACCAGGAAGCGACGGGAGATGGTGCACATCACGGATCGCGTGGAGGAGATTGTGCGGCGCAGCGGGGTGAAGGACGGGCTGTGCTTTGTTTCGCCCATGCACATTACGGCGGCAATCTACGTGAACGACCTGGAGAGCGGACTGATCGAGGACATTGGGAAATGGCTGGAGGAACTGGCGCCGGCGCGGCCGGATTACAAACATCACCAGACGGGCGAGGACAATGGCGACGCGCATTTGAAGTCGCTGCTGCTGCACCATGAGACCACGCTGCCGGTGACGAACGGAAAGCTGGACCTGGGGGCGTGGCAGCGGGTGTTTTATGCGGAGTTCGACGGGCAGAGGCGGAAGCGGGTGATTGTGAAGGTGCTGGGAGTGGAGTGAAGCAGGGACCAAGGGAACGAGGGATAAGGGAGCAGGGAACAGGAATAAAGGATAAGGGAGACGGGCAGCTATTTGGCGGGCTGGAAGAAGTCGACCAGGTTGCCGTCGGGGTCGCGGAAGTAGAAGGACCGGGTGCCCCACGGCTGAGTGGTGGGCGGCTTGACCCAGACGTTCACAAGCGTTCGCAGGCGAGCGTATTCGGCGTCAACGTCATTGACGCGAAATTCCAACACAAGGCTCTTGTTGTTTGCCGGTTCGGCAGAGTCCGGGATGTAGGCTTGCTGCGCCTTGGCGGAGAAAATGGCGAGGATGCCTCCGGCGGAGTGGAATTCGGCGTAGTCCGCGCCTGAGCGGATGGCCTTGATTTGAAGGACAGGTTCGTAGAAGGCTACAAGTCGATCGACATTCGAACTGATGAGGCAGGTATTGATGAGGGCGGGCGCGGAGTACGGCTGTGATTGCGAACGAGCCGTCGCCATGGTTGTGGCGATGATGGCGATGAAACAGAACAAGCGGGCCGGCGGGAGAGTCGAATATCGCATTCTGTGAGACTCCAGGAGAGGACATTGACCGCATATCCATTATCGATCAGGGGAAGAAGAAATGAGTTCGCTTGCGCCTCCCACCGGCAGAGTGCAGGGAAACAGGGGCGCGGCGAAGAGCAACCGCAGGTCCTTCGTCGCGCCACTCCTCAGGATGACAAATCTCAGATAGTAGGCGGACGCGGCTGACACGGCGAAAAGCGCGAACACCGGTAACCCCGCTAACTCCGCTTAATCGCCGTCGGTGATGGTGCGCCAGGGACCGGTGGTGGTTGTGGAGGGGGTGCGGAGGTCGATTTTGGTGCGGGGCATGACGACCAGGTCGACGCGGCGGTTGTTGGCGCGGCCGGCGGGAGTGGAGTTGGTGTCGACGGGGTGGAACTCAGCATAACCGGCGGCGGAGAGGTGGTCCGCGGGAATAGAGTGAAGCTGCAAAAGCAGGCGGGCGATGCTGACGGCGCGCGCCGTGGATAGCTCCCAGTTGGAATCGAACTGCGCGGTGTGGATGGGAACGTTGTCGGTGTGGCCTTCGATGCGGAGGTCGTAGGCTGTGCCGGCGAGCGATGCCGCGATCTGGCGCAGAGTGGGGATGGCTTCGGGGTGCGGGGTGGCGGAAGCGGAATCAAAGAAGCCGGCTTCGCGGAGGCTGATGACGAGGCCGTCGCGGCCCATTTTGATGGCGACAGTGTGGTGGGCCACCTGGTTGGAGAGACGCTGGGTGAGATCGCGCTGGATGCGGTTGAGGTCGTTCTGGACCTCGGCGGGAGAGAGGACGTCTTCGCCCATGACGATGTTCATGGGCATGGGGGCGGATTCCGTGGCGGACGACTCGGCGCGGGCTGGGTTGCGAGACGAACTGGCGAAGATGCCCAGGGATTTGAAAGCCGCATCGATGGTCTGGGGTAATTGCGCCTGTTGCTGGTGGTTGGCGCGGGAGGAGGCATAGAGGACGACGAAGAAGGCAAAGAGGAGGGTGACGAAGTCGGCATAGGAAACGAGCCAGCGGTCGTGAGTGACGCGGCTGCGATGGACTCGGGCTCTCATGCGGCACGCGGGGTGGGTTTCTGGGCGGGTTGATCGACGAAGCCGGAGAGTTTGACCTCAAGCATGCGGGGATTCATGCCTTCGAGGATGGAGATCACGCCTTCGAGCATCATCTCGCGGCGCTGGACCTCATCGCGCAGGCGGAGGCGCATTTTGCCGGCGATGGGCAGGAAGAAGAGGTTGGCGATGCCGACGCCGTAAATGGTGGCGACGAAGGCGACGGCTATGCCGCGGCCGACCTCGGTCATGTTATCGAGGTGCTGCATGACCTGGATGAGGCCGAGGACGGCGCCGAGAATGCCGACGGTGGGGGAGAAGCCGCCGGCCGACTCGAAGACGGCGGGCAGACGTTCTTCGCTTTCGGTGGAAGAGTCGAGCGAGACCCGCATGATACTGCGCAGGTCGTTGGGCTCGGTGCCATCGACCGCTAACATAACGGCCTGCTTGAGGAATGGATCCTGGATGGTTTGGAGGTCGGCATCGAGGGAGACGACGCCATTGCGGCGAGCCTTCTGGGCGAAGGCAATCAGGAGGCGGATGAGCTGATCGTCGTGTTTGCGGGGGGCGGCGAAGAGGCGTCCGACGCGGCCGAAGGCCTGGGCGACAGTGGTGAGGGGAAATTGCAGCAGGACTGCGCCGATGGTGCCGCCGAAGACGATGAGTGCGGCGGTGGGCTGGAGGATCTGGCCGATATGACCGCCTTCCATGAGCAAGCCGGCGACGATACCGGTAATTGCGAGCAGTACGCCGGCGAAACTCGATTTGTCCATTTCGGCTCTCCTCCGCGATGAGTGGACTATCGCTGGCCGGGTTTGCGCTGGCCGGCGGGCAAGAAGGACTCGGGGGACTCAGGATCGGACAGGCCGGAGAAGGAAGCCACGCGTTCGAGGCCGGCTCCGGGGGCGCGGCGCGCCACCGCGGCCAGCAGGCGGGAACGCCATTCCAGAATGCGATCGACCACCAAGCTGCAATCCTCGCGGACGATGAGCTTTTCGCCGGTGATGAGGGTGATCATGGTGTCGGGTGAGGCTTCAGCGGTTTTGATCAGGTCGCTATTGAGGACCATGGTGGTGCCGTTGAGCCGGGTGAGCTCGATCATGTCCGCGACTCCTTTGCATGGTTATCGGCGGAAGGAAAGGAAGGGTGAAAGATTAAAAAGTAATGGGACAAAAGTGTCCGGCTCGGGGACAGTCGGAATGGCACATAAAGTGCTGCAGCGTTGCGCCGAAAAAAAGGGCAAGATGCGACGGTACCACCCCGCAGCAGCAACCCAGGGCAGCAGAATGAATGGGAGCGAAGCATCCGGGGGAGGGGCCGTAAATCCACGCATCCCACAAGGAGTACCCCATGTCCCTGGGTGTCTTGAACAACCTGTCTGCGATCTATGCAGAAAACAACCTGAATAACAGTAACAACAGCCTGTCGAAGACACTGCAGCAGTTGTCTTCGGGGTCGAAAATCAACTCCGGCGCGGACGATGCGGCCGGACTTTCTCTGGTTAACGGTCTCGAGGCCAACCAGACTGCTCTAGCCCAGTCGCAGACCAACGCCAGTGAAGGCGTGGCCATGTTGCAAGTGGCCGATGGCGCCCTTTCGCAGGTGACGAATCTGCTCAACCGGGCCGTAACCCTGGCGACCGAAGCCGCGAACGGCTCCCTGACCGGCTCGCAGTACACCGCCGCCAACCAGGAATACCAGTCGATCCTGGACGAAGTGAACAACATTGGAACCACAACCACCTACAACCAGGGTGCGGTTTTCAATTCCAACACCAACATCTACACCGGCGACTCTTCGCAGGCCGGAGCGTCGATCAACGATCTGAACATCCGCTCGCTGTCTTCGTCCAGCCTGGGCGACACCAGCGGCACGATGGCCTACAGCAACGGCGCCAACAATGTTTTCCTCGATCTGTCCAAGGGCGGCAACAATGCGGCTCTCACCGACAGCCTGGGCGCAGCGGGGACGTCGACCAGCATCACCGTCAACTATATGACCAAGGGCGCCAACGGCTCGGCCATCGAGGCCAGCGCAACTGTCACCGCGGGCGCCGGCACCTCCTATGCCAACACCACACAGGGCCTGATCAACGCGATCAACGGTTCGGGTCTGGGCGTGACCGCAGCCTTTGGCACGGCCACACAGGCGGGAACCACGGCGGTCAACGCGGCGGGGGCAGCTGAAACCACGACCGGCGGGAGTGGCAACGACACCGGTATCATCATTTCCGGCACGGGAATTGGCGTGGGAGCCGCGGCAGCCGGCGCCAACGGCGGCGTGGGAGAAGTGGGCACGCTAACCATCGCCAACGCCAATAACAACGCCGACGCGGACGCATCAGTTCTGTCCGGCACGCTGAGCATCGTGGGCGCAGACGGAAAGACCCACACCATTACCCTCGGCGCGGCCAACTCGACCGATACGCTGGCCAACCTGGCGACGACGATTAACCAAGACGATCTTGGCGTAACGGCTACATACAATGCGGTGGTCGGCGCGAAAAGTGCGAACATCGTGTTTACCACGGCTGATTCGGCGGTAACTGTCGCCGGAACAAGCCTGGCCGCAGTTGGAACCGGCGCAGATGTCACCACTTTGAGCGGCACGCCTTCCGCGTCCGGTGTTCAGCAAAGCACGGCTGTGGGCGATATTACGACTGATGCCGCCGCGACCCTCACATTCGGGACGGCGGGATCGGAAGGCACCTTTACGCTGACCGGCGTGGCGGCGACCGACATCGCGAATATCAACGCAGGTAAATTCGGGGTCACTGCGGGTCTCGATACCGCGGGAACGGGCATCGAACTGTATTCCACCAACTCCAAACTGACGGTTGCCGACAGTGTGGGTGCGGATTACACGGCCAACGGCGCCATTTCTTCCCAGTATTACAGCGTTGGCATATCGAGCGCCGCTGCCATCCTCGATGGCGGCACCGGCGGCGGCACGGCCAACGTGGGTTTCGTTCAAGACGTCAATGGTTCGAACGGCGTGGCCACCATCAGCTACTCGGATTCCGCCGGCCAGTCGTTGGCAGCCACCGACCTCACCAACCAGGGCGATGCCGAAGCGGCGCTGACCCAGCTCAACACGGCCATTACCGACGTGTCGGCCCAGGACGGCTACATCGGCGCGCAGATCAACACGCTGACCGCGGCCAGCCAGGTGCTGAGCACGCAGCAGGAGAACATCACCTCGGCGCAAAATGCGGTGCAGGCAACCGACTATGCTGCGGCAAGCTCCAACATGTCGAAGTACGAAATTCTGAGCCAGACCGGCATCGCGGCCCTGGCACAGGCCAACAGCGTGCAGCAGGAGGTGACCAAGCTGCTGCAGTAACCCCGTGACCGTCCTGGCGGCGGGACTCGGCCGCCGGGGTGGGCTAAACCAAGCCGGTCACCGGCCGATAACCAGGAAGGGCGTCCAGCGGACGCCCTTCTCTGCGTTGGTGGATGCATTTCCCGGCGCTGATCAGACTTTCTTAATCTGGTACTTGACCCCTTGGTTGTCCGGCTGCTTGAGGTTACGAAGGAGAAAACGATGGGCGCAGTAGGTCTGAATTTCGGGTCTCCGACCAGCGGAACGGGATTTGACGTGAGTGCGACGGTGTCCATGATCCTGGCGAATCTGGAGAATGTGGAGACGCCGTGGAAGACCCAGCTGACTTCGCTGGAGAGCCAGGACACGGCCATCTCGAGCCTTGGAACGCTGTTTTCAAACCTGTCGAACGACCTGAGCCAACTGACGGACCTCCAAGGGATCATGGCGCAGAAGACCGGCTCGAGCTCCGACACCGACGTGCTGGAACTGACCGGGGCGACATCGGCGGCGGTGGCGGGAACGCATACGGTCGAGGTGACGAACCTGGCCACGACGGCCAGCGGATATCTGACCGAGGTTCCCAGCGCGTCGACGACGCTGAGTGGGGCGATCACGCTCAAGGTAGGCACGGGAACCGCACAGACGATCACGCTGACCTCGGCGGACAACACGCTATCAGGGCTGGCATCGGCTATCAACGCGTCGGGTGTGGGCATCAACGCCAGCGTTCTGACCGATGCGACGGGTTCCCGCCTGAGCCTGGTGTCGGGTACGTCGGGCGCCAATGGCAATATCACGGTGAGCGGCAACACGCTGGCGGCGCCGGTGGCGAACACTCTAGGCTACGGCGGGATTGTGGGCTCGGGCACCGTGACTTCGAATGGAACGCTGGCTCCGGTGGGGAACCTCTCTGACGTACTGACGGGGACGATGTCGATCCAGGTGGGCACGGGCGCGGCGCAAACCATCTATCTGGGCCCATCGAGCAGCGCGCCCCCGGGCGATCTGGCCACGGGGACTGCGAATAACACGGTCTCCAGCTTGCAGAGCTATATTCAAGCGAATTCGGCCACGCTGGGAGTGACGGCAGCGGTTGTAACCAACAGCGACGGCACGTCGAGCCTGGCCTTGACTTCGGGCACTGCGGGAACGGCGGGAACGCTGACCGTAAATTCAAGCATCAGCGATCCCGCCACGGCGCTCGGTTTTAACTCGACGGTTACGGGATCGAATGCCCACCTGACGGTGGATGGCGTGAATCTGACCAGCGCGTCGAACACGGTTACCAACCTGATCCCCGGGGTGACGTTCCAACTGCTGGCTCCCAGCGCTACGGAATCCGATAACAGCCTGGAACAAGTGCAGGTGGTGATCGGCAACGACAATACGGCGGTGGAAAGCACGGTCAACCAATTCGTCAACGATTACAACTCCCTGATCAGCGGTATCAACACCCAGGAAGGAAATGACAGCTCGGGCACCCCGGAGCCGCTGTTCGGTTCGCCCACGCTGGCATTGCTGCAGCAGCAACTGATGAACGGGTTAAACACGCAGAACCCCAATGGCGCCCTGGATTCGATTTCCACCAACACCGACACGACCCTCTCCGGCTCGATCACCATCCAGGTGGGCAGCGGCACGGCGGAGAAGGTTCCTATCGCTGCCGGCAGCAGTTTGTCGGCACTGGCAACCGCGATCAATTTGGCTAATATCGGGGTCACGGCCGCCGTGATCACCAACGGCACACAATCGACCCTGACGCTGCTGTCGGGGACGGCGGGGCCCGCGGAGCGCTTACCGTGAATTCGGCCATCGTGGCCACCGGCGACACCCCTCTGAGCTATTCCGGAACGCCCGGCACCAGCACGACTGCCTCCAATGGGACATTGACTTCGGTGCCCAGCAGCAGCGATGCGCTCTCCGGCGCCATTTCCATCGAGGTGGGGAACGGCTTGTCGACTTCCGTCACCATGGCCGAAGTGAACTCAGCCGAGGGTGGAACAACGCTTTCCGATCTCGAGAACTACATCACTGCGAACTCGGCCGCCCTGGGAGTGTCGGCCTCGATTGTGCCCAACGGCGACGGTTCGTCGAGCCTGTCACTCCAGTCCCTGACCGCGGGGACGGCGGGTACCTTGTATGTGTCGTCCAGCCTACTCGATACCACCAATCTCACCTCGGCCACACTGGGCTACACCAACTCATCGGACATATCCACCCTCGCGAACCTGGGCATTACCGTGTCCGCGAACGATGACGGCACGCTTACTTACGATGCCAACACGCTGGATTCGGTGCTGAACTCGGACTACAACAGCGCGGTGGGGTTTTTCCAGAATGCGAACAGCTGGGGCCAATCATTCGCCGCCATGTTGACAAATTCCGGCAACAGTTCGTCAACGGGCATCCTGGAACTGGCTGCGAGTTCCAACAGCAGCAGCGAGTCTACGCTGAATGCCGAGGTTTCGAAGGAAGAGGGCATGATCTCAGCCGAGCAGAAAAGCCTGACGGCGGAGTTAAACAGCGCCAATGAGATCATGCAGGAACTGCCCTCGCAGCTGCAGGGCATTAACGAGCTTTACGCGGCGATTACGGGTTATAACCAGAACACGAACGGGTAGGGGATTTAACGATGAACGAGTATCAAGGGCATTCGCTGGACGGCGCGTCGGCGGTGGAGCTGGTGGTGGCGCTGTACGACGGGATCATCCGCTTTCTTTATGCGGCCTGCGAGGCCGTGGACCGTGGCGACGAAGCCGGAAGGCGGGCGGCGGTGAAGCGCGCGCTGGACATCATTCTGCACTTGCAGGCGCGGCTGCGAATGGACGCGGGAGGCAGCCCGGCAAAGGCCTTAAGCGAGTTTTACGCCGCGACATTTGCGCAAATACTTCAGGGATCTCAGGCGGCGTCGCGGTCCCGGCTGGAGCACGCGATTGCCTGTGTGCGTCCTGTACGGGATGCATGGCGCGAGGTGGCGCGGGATCCGGCGGTGAATCCGCCGGTGCAAGCAGAGCGGCGGGAGAGCGCCTTGGCGGAAGCGGGATCGCAGGGGTGGAGCGCGTAGTGCAGGGAACAGGGAACCGGGGGTAGGAACAGAAGCTGCATCTGTCAGCCAGCAACCGACAGTTCTTCTTCGAGTTGCTGCTTGCGGTAGAGGCTGGCGTAATAGCCGTCGAGGGCGAGGAGGTCGTCGTGGCGGCCAAGCTCAACGATGCGGCCCTGATTCAGCACCGCAATCTGGTCGGCATTGCGCACCGTGGAGATGCGGTGAGAGATCAGGATGGTGGTGGAATGGGCTGTATAGTTGCGCAGTCCGCCGAGTATGCGCTCCTCGGTGTAAGTATCGACTGAGGCGAGGGCGTCGTCGAGGATAAGGATAGCGGGAGCGTGCAGCAATGCGCGGGCGATGGCGGCGCGCTGCTTCTGGCCTCCGGAGAGGGTGACGCCACGCTCGCCCACCGCGGTTTCGAAACCGGCGGGGAAGTCCTCAAATTCCTGGCGGATGTGCGCAGCTTCCGCGGCGTTGAGCATCTCTTGATCCGCGGATTCGGGTGCGCCGAAACGGAGGTTTTCGCGGAGGGTCTCGCTGAAGAGGAATGTTTCCTGCGGGACCATGCCGATATTGCGTCGAAGGACGGCAAGAGGGTACTCGCGGACAGGGCGGCCGTCGATGAGCAGGGTGCCTGCGGGAGCTTCGTAGAGACGCGAAAGCAGGCTGACCAATGTTGTTTTTCCCGAGCCGGTGGGTCCGACGATGGCCAGGCTGGCGCTCTCGGCGATGCGCAGGGAAATGTCGCGCAGGACGGGCGTTTTGTTGTAGCTGAAACTCAAGTTGCGGAACTCGATTTCGCCGCGCATCACGGTGTTGGGCGCGAGGTCGCGGTCGGCGTCGCGGTCGTCGATGGCCGGTTTCTGCTTAAGGAGCTCGTCGATTCGCTTTACCGAAGCAGTGCCGCGCTGAAAAATGTTCACCACCCAGCCCACCGCGATAATGGGCCAGATGAGCAGGATCATATAGGTATTGAAGGCGACGAACTGGCCGACATTGATGCGGTTCTGGAGGACCAGGTGGCCGCCGACCAGCAGGGTGATGATCATGGAGATGCCAAGGATGAACTCGAGCGTGGGCCACAGCATGCCCATGAGCTGTACCAGGCGGAGCGCACGCGCGATGTACTGGCGATTGAGTTTCTCGAAGCGGCCGATCTCGGATTGTTCGCGGGCGAAGGCGCGGATGAGGCGCACGCCGGAATAATTCTCCTGAGCTTGAGCGGAGATATCGGAGAAGCTGGCCTGGATGCGCTCAAAACGCGCATGAATGCGGCTGCCGAAGTATTGCACCAGGATGCTGGCCAGGGGCATGGGGGCAAGGGCCACAAGAGTGAGCCAGGGGCTGATGCGGATCATGAAGATGACCGCGAAGACCGACAGGAAGAGGGTATTGACGCTGTACATCAGGCCGGGCCCGAGAACCATGCGGACAGCGTTGAGGTCGTTGGTCATGCGCGCCATCAGGTCGCCGGTGCGGTAGCGTTGATAGAAGCCGGTGTCCTGCCGCTCCAGGCCGAGGAAGAGGTCGTTGCGCAGGTCGAATTCGATGTCTCGCGAAATGCCAATAAGGACCCAGCGCTGGGTGTATAGGAAGATGCCTTTGCCCAGCGAGATGACAATCAGGAGCAGCGCCAGCATGGTGATGTGCTGGAGCGTGGTGCCGTTCTTCAGATCATTGATGGCGCTCTGCAAAACTCGGGGAAACTGCACCCAGATGGCGTTGGTGCAAACACACGCGAACGTGCCCCAGGCGTATCCCCAGCGGTAGCGACGCATGTAGCGGAAGAGGGGGCTTAGTTCGCGCAGCATGCTTTCATTGTATCGGGCCCGCCGGGAAGGCAGGTCAGGTCCAGGACGAGCGATGGCGCCGAATTATGTCGGCGTGCGAAGCAGAAGATAGCCGCCAGCGAGGCCAAAGAGAATGTCTGGGGACCATGCAGCGACCGGTGCAGGAAAGTAGGCGACATTTCCCATGGCGCCAAAGAGTCCGTCGGCGACCCAGTAAGCGAGGGCGATGCCGATGGCGACGGCGATTCCGGTGAGGGAGCCGCGGCGGCCCATGGAGAGCGCGAAGGGAATGGCGAGAGCGGCCATGATGACGGCAACCAGCGGATAGGCAAGCTTGTGCCACAGGGCGACGCGCAGTCGCATGGTGTCGAATCCGCTCTGGCTCAGATCGCGGATATAGCGCTCGAGCTGGCCGAAGTTCATCTCCTGCGAGGGGACGCTTTCCTTTTTGAAGTAGGACGGATCTTCGTGAACCTCGCTGAAAGTGGTGTTGCTGAACTCGCGGATACCGGTCTGGTTAGCGTCCTGAAAGTCGTTTACCCAGCCGTTTTGAAAGCGCCATTGGCTGCGATCGTCGTCCCAGAAGACGCGCTGGGCGAAGATGCGGCGAGTAAGCGAGAAAGTTGCGGGATCGAACTCGAAGACGGAGAGGTCGGCGAATTCATTGCGATCGCGGTCGAAGAACTTGTAGTAGAAGATCCGGCCGGGCTCACCGGTGCGCGGATGGCCGAAGATCCAGGTCTGCTCGGGATGAAGGACGGTCTGCGGCGGGCGGCCCTTGATGATGTTGCGCAGTTGCTCCTGGCGGCGATTGGCCTGGGGCAGGTAGAACTCGTCGAACAGGAAGAGGCTTACGGCTAGAACCGCGGCAATCGCCACGATGGGAACGATTAGGCGGTACAGGCTGATGCCGGTGGCCTTCATGGCGACGATTTCGCTGTTGCGATTGAGCACGCCGAAGGTGACCAGCACGGCGATGAGCACGGCCAGCGGAGCGATGGTGTAAAGCATGCTGGGGGTGAGGTTGACGAGGTAAAGCCCGACGGTGCTTAGCGCGGGGTGGTTGCGGAGGATGTCGCCAATCAGCTCAAAGAAGGTGAAGACGAGCATGAGCAGCACGAAGCCGCACAAGACCAGGAAAAACATGCCGAGGAACTGGCGCAGAACGTATTGATCGAGGATGCGGGGAAATGCGCCGCGGTAGGCGCTGCGGGCAGTGCGGGGACGCCGCTCAATGAAATGCGCGATGCGGGAGCCGTTCTCGAGCGCGGCGGCAGGCAGCCCGGAGGCGCTGAGCCTGGGAGCGCGCGTGGTGAGGCTGACGATGGCGCCGAGAATGCGCCCGCCGCTGGCCATCTGCCAGAGGAGGAAGATGCCGGTGGCGGCAAATACGATATTGGCCAGCCACACGCCGAGCGCGACCGACAGCTTGTCCTGGCGGGCCAGCGACTCGCCGGTGTAGGAGAGGACGTAATACAGGACGACCAGGAGCAACGTGAAGACAAAGCCGGAGCTCTTGCCGCCGCGGCGCGAAACCACCCCGAGCGGAACCCCGACCAGCATCAGGACGATACACGCGGCGGGATAAGAGAAGCGCTTGTTCAGCTCGATGAGGTAGCGGTTGGCGTCAGGCTGGTGGATTCGCTGGAGAAGAGTGTGCGTGGGGATGGCGTAGATGGCTGTGTCCATGCGGCCGAGACGCACATCGCTTTGCGGGCTGAGGCTGAGGGGAAGGTCGAAGGTGGTGAAGGTGGAAACGTTGTACTGATCGGGCTGCGCCGGATTGGTCTCCTGCTGCTCGCCGTTGCGCAGGCGCATCAGCAGTTCCTGCGAGCTATCGTTGACCACGGTGGCGGTCGCGGCGGTGGTGATGACGGGGGCGTTGGGATCGCTCACATTGGCCATGAAGATTTGCTTCCAGTTGGCCGCGCCGGCTCCGGGTATCACCTCGTTCACGTACAAAACGGCGTCGTGGAAATCTTCATAGAAGACGCCCCGCTGGATTTCATAAGAGGCCTGGGAGGCAGCGAGTTCCTTTTCCATATCGAGGATGGCCTGATTGGCGCGGGGCGCAACCCAGAGAGAGTTAAGCAGGCCGATCAGCGCGCCGGCGATGGCGATGATCGATGCCACGCGCACGAAATAGCCGATGCCGAAACCCGAGGCGCGCATGGCCACGATTTCGCTATCGGCCGCCAGCCGGCTGAGCCCCAGCAGAACGCCCACCAGCACCGACATGGGGATGGTTACCCAGAACAGGTTGGGCAATGTAAACAGGAAGACTTCGAGAACGTTGGTGAGCGTGGAGGTATTGCGGACCACCATTTCCAGGATTTGCGGGAGACGGGGCATGAACAGGATGAAGGTGAACAGGGCGCAACCAATCAGCGCGTGGGAGAGGATTTCGCCGAGAATGTAGCGGGTGAGGATGCGCACAGGTTGGGCCTCAACACAGTTTATCGCGCAGCGGGAATGGCGCGATACGGCGGGTTCCATCGACGCAGGCGCAGGCTGTTGGTGACCACGCTGACGGAGCTGAAGGCCATGGCAGCTGCGGCCACCCATGGACTGAGCAGAATGTGAAACGAGGGATAAAGAACGCCGGCGGCCAGCGGAATGCCGACCAGGTTGTAGCCCACCGCCCAGGCCAGGTTCTGGCGCATGTTGCGCACAGTGGCGCGAGCCAAGGCGACCGCTGCGGGAATAGCGGAGGGCTGGGCGCGCAGGAGCAGGACGTCGCCGGCTTCCTGGGCGAGATCGGCGCCAGTGCCCATGGCGACGCCCGCGTCGGCCTGGGCCAGCGCTCCGGCATCGTTGATTCCGTCCCCGACCATGCCCACGTGCAGGCCCTCCTTCTGCAGCGCCCGGATGCGGGCCAGTTTGCCGGCCGGGTCGAGTCCCGCTTCCACTTCGCTGATGCCGGCTTGCTGTGCAATCGGCGCAGCGGCAGCGGCGGAGTCGCCGGTAAGCATCAGCACGCGCAGGCCTTCGGCGCGAAGCTGGCTGACTGCGGCGGCCGCTTCGGGGCGCAGCACGTCGCGCGCGTCAAAATAGCACACTGGCAGATTATCGATAGCCATCCAGAGCCGCGAGATGCCGGCGGTCGGAGGGTCGATACCGGCGGGAAGCTTAACGAAGAACTCGGAGAATAGCGCTTCATTGCCCAGCATGACGCCGCGGCTTTCAACTGTTGCAGTGAGGCCGCGTCCGGGCACAATCTGTACGTCTGCGGCGGAGGGCCATGCCAGGCCGGCTGCGCGAGCGTAATCCACGATGGCGTGAGCGAGCGGGTGGTTGGAGCGGTCTTCCGCAGACGCGGCGATGCGCAGCAATTCATTTTCGCCGGCGTCGTCGAGAGCGTGCATCGATTCGAGCACGGGATGACCGGCGGTCAGCGTCCCAGTCTTGTCGAGCACGACGACGTCGAGATTCGACAAGCGTTCGAGCGCCTCGCCGCCTTTGAAGAGGATGCCCATCTGCGCGCCGCGGCCCACGGCCACGGTGAGCGCCGCGGGAACCGCGAGCCCCATGGCGCACGGACAGGCGATGACCAGCACGGCTACGGTGTTTGCCAGGGCAAGCTGCAAGGAGTGGGCCGCGAGAATCCAGATGAGGAATGTGACCACCGCGAGCCCCAGAACAACGGGGACAAAGATGGCGCTGGCGCGATCGGCCAGCCGCTCCATGGGCGCGCGCGAGCTCTGCGCCTGCTCCACCATGCGCGTGATTTGCGCCAGCACGGTGGATTCGCCCAGCGATTCGGCGCGGCAGGTGACGGCGCCATCGTAGTTGAGCGAGCCTGCAAGGACGCGCCCGCCCGGTTCGCGCTGAAGCGGCATGGATTCGCCGGTGAGCATTGATTCGTCCACCGTGGTGCGACCCTCCAGCACCACGGCATCCACGGGAAAACGTTCGCCGGGCAACACCAGCACGCTGTCGCCGGGGCGGATCTCGTCAAGCGGCACCAGGGTTTCCACGCCGTCAATCACTCGGCGCGCGCTCACCGGCTTCATGCGGCTCAGCGAGTCGAGGGCAGCGAGAGCGCGATGTTTGGCGCGGCCCTCCAGCGCCTTGCCCAGCAGCAGGAACCCGAGGATGAGCAGCACGGCGTCGTAGTAAACCTGCCGTCCGGGCGCGGGAGCGAACGTGGCGTACGCCGAGTATAGAAATGCAATGCCGGTGCCGAGCGACACCAGTGTGTTCATGTTGGTTGTGCCGTGGCGCAGGCCGCGAAACGCATTGAGGAAGATGCCGGCTCCAGCCCAGGGCGCCAGTACCGCGGCAAGAACGAACAGCGACCAGCGCAGCAGGCTCGGCGGCGTAGCGTAGAGCCACGGCAGCACTTGCATGAGCGCACGATCGATCGCTCCCATTTGTCCGCCCAGCGGCATCGCCAGCAGCATGGCCACGGCCCCGGCAACGATCATCACCCAGGCTTTGCGCGCGGCCGCCGTTTCCGTTTCGCGCGCAGCCGCCGCGGCGCCGGGGCGGGGAAGCACGGCATCGTAGCCGGCCTGGCGGATAGCAGCGATGAGCTTTTCCGGCGGCGCCACTGTGGGGTCGAAGACGACGCGTGCGCGGTGGGCCATCAGGTCTACACGCACATCCGACACGCCGGCGGTGGTGCGCAGAGCTTCCTCCACGTAATGCTGGCAGGCGGCACAGGTCATCCCCACCACAGGCAGCGTGACCGATTCCATAGCGGGCTCTGCCACGTCAGGCTCCGGGCTGAATGGGAGCGGCATGTGCCTGATAGCCGGCGGCGGCAAGCGCGGCGATGGCCTGGTCCACCGGGGGTGGCTCCTGCGCGGACGCCACGCGCGCGGCGCCCACCTGGACTTCCTTCACTTCCAGCCCCGGAGTTTGCGCCAACGCCTGGCTGACGCGGCGCACGCACGCGCCACAGTGCATGCCCTCAATGTGCAGCGTAAATTCCGACATTCCTTACCCCTCTGCTTTCAATGATGACATCGGGCGCGGAAAGATGTACCCATTCAGAGGACGGCCCCGTCAAAGACTATGGTATAGACATGTTGCAGCGCGAGTACCCGGCGTCGCCGCTTGTGGGTGTGGGAGCGGTGATCGTGCGCGATGGCCGCGTTCTCCTGGTGCGGCGCGGGACGGAACCCCTGCGCGGGCGCTGGTCGATCCCCGGCGGGCTGATTGAAGTGGGCGAGATGCTGCGTGAGGCCGTGGTGCGCGAAGCGCGCGAGGAAACGGGTCTGGAAGTCGAGCCCGTGGAGCTGGTGGAACTGCTGGACCGTATTCATCGCAATGGAGAGCGCGTGCGCTATCACTACGTGATTGCCGACTACCTGTGCCGGGTCAAGGGCGGCACGCTCAAAGCCGCGTCCGATGCCGATGAAGCCCGCTGGGTGGAACGCGCGGAGTGGAACAGCCACAGCGCCCTGGCGCTCGAGCCCATCACGGTTCGCGTAATTGAGGCCGCATGGCAACGAGCCAAGGCCATCGAGGGAGGGCGGCGATGAGGCCATCGCGAAGAGCCATATCATTCCTCGCGGTTGCGCTGGCGCTCCTTGTTGCCGCGGGGATCGGCCTTTATGAGCGCCCGGTCAGCTTCTTCGACGGGTTTCTGGATATGCAGTTGCATCTGTCCGGCGCACACAGCCGCTGGACTACGGTAAACGGAATCCATATTCATTACTGGGTGCGGGGACCTAAGAACGGCAAGCCTGTGGTGCTGGTGCATGGCCTGGGCGGCCGCAGCGAGGACTGGCACAACCTGGCGCCGTACATGGTAGCCGCGGGTTTCCGGGTTTACATGCCCGACCTGCCCGGCTACGGCCGCAGCGACAAGCCTAATAACTTCTCCTATTCCATTGCAGACGAAGCCAATGCCGTGGTGGGCTTTATGAATGCCGTGGGGCTGGGGCAAGTGGACCTGGGCGGCCATTCCATGGGCGGATGGGTCGTCCAGCGCGTCGCTTTCGAGCACCCCGGCCGGATCAAAAAGCTGATGCTGTTTGACAGTGCGGGAATCGCCGACAGGCCGTCATGGAACACGGCGCGATTCACTCCCAAAACCCCCGGAGAATTGGATGAGCTGGATGCCCTGCTCATGCCCCATCCGCCGCGGGTGCCGACCTTCATCGCGCAGGATATTCTGCACATATCGGGGCGGAATAGGTGGGTGATCGATCGCGCCCTAAACTCGATGCTGACGGGAAAGGACGTGACCGACGGGGAGCTGCCCCAGTTCAAGATGCCGGTTCTCATCGTGTGGGGCAGCGAGGACCACATCATACCGCTGGCCGACGGCGAGAAGATGCATCAGCTCGTGCCGCAGTCGCAACTTGACGTGGTTCAAGGTTGCGGGCACTTGGCGCCGGTGCAGTGTGCCGGGCGGATCGGGCCTGTTGTGGATGCGTTTCTAGAGCGGTAGCCGCCAAGGTAATGCCCAAACGACGCGCCGTCTACAGACATCCGCTGTATGCTCAAGGCATGGTTCGCTTCACCGTGCTGGCTTCGGGATCCAAGGGCAACTGCACCGTCGTTTCCGGAGGCAATACGCGCATCCTGGTGGATGCAGGCCTGAGCTGCCGGGAGCTGTTCCGCCGGATGGAAGCTTCGGGGAAGGACCCGCAAACTGGACGCTATCCTCGTAACCCATGAACACCAGGACCACGTCAACGGCCTGGCGGTGACGGCGCGCAAGTTGGGCATTCCGGTCTATTTCACTGAGGCGACGCACCGAGAGTGGATGCGCTGGATCACTCCGCGGCGGCGCATGACCTATTCCGAGTGGCTGGAGCAATGCCGGAAACAGGCGGTTTCGTGCCAGGCCGAGGCACCGGCGGATCCTCCGGAATGCGACGAAGACACTGAAAAAGAAGAAGTTACCGAATTGCAGGCTTGCCAGGCCGTGGCAGAGCCAAAAGATGAACCTAAAGTGGATAAGCCCGATCCAAGTTGGCTTCCGGCGGTCGAATACTTCCAGGCCGGGACCCCGTTCGAGATCGGCGACATCTCCGTCAGCCCGTTCACCATTCCCCACGATGCTGCTGATCCTGTTGGGTTTGTCTTCCAAGCCGAGGAAGTCCGGCTCGCCGTTGCCACCGACCTTGGCTACATTCCGCCCAACGTAAAGGCGCAATTGAAGGGGGCGGATTTGCTCCTGCTGGAGTCGAATCATGACCTGGAAATGCTCCGCGACGGCCCCTATCCCTGGCAGGTCAAGCAGCGGGTATTGTCTCGGGTGGGGCATCTCTCCAACGACGCCACTGCCAGCTATCTCGAGGCCGAGTATGACGGCCAGGCCACCTACATCATTCTCGGGCATCTCTCTGAAAACAATAATCTTCCAGAGTTAGCGCGCATGGCCGCGGAACGAGCTTTGAGCGGGAGGGCCAGCCTGCTGGGCAATCGGTTGCTGGTAGCCGCGCAACAGGAGCCGCTTGCGTCAATCCAGTTCTGAGAAGAAAGAATCTCCTATTTTTGGAATGCCGGGTTACAATAGTAAGAGCACGGGCATCACTCTGATGGAGGCCGCGGAGGCGCCGGGCTAGAAAGCCTGGATTCAGGGGACCTGCTGAAACCGCCGGTCGGATGGCGGAAGGCGGGGTTTTAAAGGTCACTTGGTTTGCCGCGCCGGTTGCGCCAATGAGCGCACGCTAATACTCAATTACTTGAAACGAGTGATTACCATGGCAAGAACAAGATGCAACGATCATGTAGTCGGCGCCATCCTGGCAAGCTGGCGCTATGACATTTCCGGCATTTCTCCGGAGATGCGCCGCGATTACGAGCAGCACCTGGAGGACTGCGCGCACTGCCGTGCCCGTCTCCAGTTCCACCGCAGCCTTGACGTCACGCTGGCCGTACTTACCTCGCTAGCCGTAATTTTCTTTCTCTTTGCCCTGGCCGTCCTCCAACACATCAAGCCGCTGGAGCACGTAGCTTTCAACGTTTTCAATCTCGACCCATTCGACATGTACCACATGCTGCTATCGGCCGGCTTCGCAGGGCTCATCTTTTCCATCATTGCCCTGACGCTGGTTTTGACAGCGACCCCCGCGCCCACTTACCTGGGCGGAATCGCGGCGGAACGGGCCAAGTCCATTGAAGAGCATCTGCCTGCGGCAATCCGCTCGCTGCGATCCAGGTAAACAGTTCGAATCAACCCCGAAATGACAACGGCCTCCCATGAGGGAGGCCGTTGTGCGTTGTCGCTCAACTTCGCGCGGCTACTTTGCAATCGGAACGCGCATGTCGCCGCCAGTCATTTCTTTGGGCAGGCCTAGCTCTAACAGATTCAGCAGCGTTGGGCTGACATCGCGCAGGCTGCCGTCATTGCGCAGGCGGAAGTGTTCCGCGTCCTCGGCCACATAGATAAACGGCACCGGGTTGGTGGTGTGCGCCGTATGCGGGCCGCCCGTAACCGGGTCCACCATCAGCTCGGCGTTGCCGTGATCGGCGGTGATGAGCCAGCTTCCGTTCCTTTCCTTCACCGCCTTGTAAATCCGTCCAAGCTGCGCATCCACGGCTTCGCAGGCTTTGATCGTTGGCTCCAGCCTGCCCGAGTGGCCCACCATGTCCGCGTTGGCAAAATTCACTACGATCAGATCGAAAGCCGTATCGTTCACGGCCTTCACCACGGCATCGCCGATCGCTTCCGCCTTCATCTCCGGCGCCAGGTCATAGGTGGCAACCTTCAGCGAGGGAATCAGGTTGCGGTCCTCGCCCGGAAACGGCGTCTCAATCCCGCCATTGAAAAAGTAAGTTACGTGAGCGAATTTCTCCGTCTCCGCTACGCGCAGATTGCGCAACTGGTGCGCCGCCAGGATATTGGCCAGAATGTTGTCGAGCGACTCGGGCGGAATCACCACGGGCAGCTCGTAGAGCTTGTCGTAATGCGTCATGCACAGATAGTGGAGGCCCTTGGGAATTTCGCTGCGCGGAATCATCTCGTCCAGCGCCTCCCAAGCATCCAGATCGCGGCCGCCGTTCTTGTTCAAGCCGCTCTCGCGCGCCAGCACCCGGGTAATCTGTCGCGCTCGGTCGGCGCGAAAATTAAAGTTGATGCAAACGTCGTGGTTGCGGATCTGACCCGTGGGCTTGCCGGCCGCATCGGCCACCACGAACGGGATCAGGAACTCGTCAGTGACCCCGTTGTTGTAGCTCTCCTTGATACGGGCAACGGCGTCGTGGTGCGCGCCGCCTTCCGCCTTGCCGCTTACCATCGCATCGAAAGCCTTGCGCTCGCGCTCCCAGCGCTTATCGCGGTCCATGGCGTAATAGCGGCCGTTGACTGAAGCCAGCTTGCCCACACCGTACTCGCGCATTTTCTTCTCCAGGGCGGCAATGTAGCCCGCGCCGGAGGTGGGCAGGGTGTCGCGGCCGTCCATGAAGGCATGCACGAAAACACGCTCCAGCTTGAGTTCCCGCGCGGTGCGCAGCAGAGCATAAAGGTGTTCCTGGTGCGAGTGGACGCCGCCGTCCGAAAGCAGCCCGAACAGATGAAGCTGTCGTCCCTCTACGCGCGCGAGCTGCATAGCGCGGACGATCATAGCGTTCTTCTGGAACTCGCCCGAGGCGATCTGCGCGTCGATGCGGGTGATGTCCATCTGCACAATGCGGCCTGCGCCGATGTTCAGATGCCCCACTTCGCTGTTCCCCATCTGTCCGTCAGGAAGGCCCACAAAGTGCTCTGACGCGCGGATCAGCGTGTTGGGAAATTCTCGCAGCAGCTTGTCGTACGATGGCTTGCGCGCCAGGGCAATTGCGTTGTTCTGGCTTTCGGCGCGGTAGCCCCAGCCGTCAAGAATGGTCAGCACAAGAGGACGCTTAGGCACTTGGAATCTACCCCTGCTTTCAATGAATGACTTCTCCCTCAGCATAAATGGCGGGGCGCGCGTCCTATGTGCTGCGCCTCACAGCGCAGCGCCGTCGCCCTGCGCACCGGAGAGGAACGTTTGCGCTGGTATCATGGAAAGTAAGTCCCGCGGGTCTCTCGCGGCGAGTGGGCGGATAGCTCAGTTGGTTAGAGCGCCTGCCTTACAAGCAGGAAGTCGGGGGTTCAAGTCCCTCTCTGCCCAC
>CAWKOB010000009.1:0-16022 GCA_963851135.1 uncultured Acidobacteriota bacterium
TAAGTCAGCTAGCGCCGCAAATCGTCGAGCGGCTCGGATGAAGCAGGGATAACGGTCACGGACCGCGAACTTCCGATTCAGGAGCTCTTGCCCAGCACGTCTGCCGGAATCGTGACCGAGCCCATGCGGCCGGAGCCCCCACCGAGGACTACGATGCGTACCGACCCGACGCCTGGCGCTACTTCAATCGCCTGGTCGAAGGGAATGTCTTCCTTCAGATACTTCTTGTAGGAGCCGGGCAGGAGGCGGAGATTCATCGTCTGGCCGGTGATCTGCGCCTTCATGCCGGAGACCTCGCGCTCAACCAGGAAGACATCCACTTTATCGGTCCGGAGCGAGTCGTTTTGGGCGATCTCGAGATCGGTGGCGGCGATGCCGAGTTTGACGGTGTGGCCCTTTGAACCTGGTATGACATTGGCAATGACGCCGATATCGGTTGCATCCGCCGGCTGCAGGGCGGCGTCCTTGAGTTCACACATACTCTTGGACTTTGGACACGGGAAGTCAAGCGTGGTTAGGCGGGGGTTTCGCCTCCCCCTAACCGGTTATTCCACCGCTGGTTTCGCGTATGCTAGGGTTCCATTCAGAGGGAAATCCCGACAAAGGATTGTGCGCAGGAGACTGCTCGCCGTTTTTGAGGCGAGGGAGCTGGGATGCGGATGCAGGTAATGAATCAGGATTTGAATGTAACCGGGCGGGGGCTGCGGATCGCGCGCATGGATGCGGACGGCTATTGCTTTCTTCCCGATCCGGAGGCATTCGTCGCCACGCTTCGCAAGAGGCGGGACCGGCCGGATCTGTTGACGTTCGTGGAGCGCGTGAACGTTTCCGAGCGGCGTTATCCCTATCGGATGGAATGGGACAACTATGCGGTCATTCCCGTGACCACGTTCGAAGCCTATTTCAAGGACCAGATCCAGAGCGTGGCCCGCAACCGCGCGCGGCAGGCGGAAAAGAAAGGAGTCGAACTGCGCGAGGTGGAGTTCGGCGACGAGCTGGTGCAGGGCATCTGGGAGATTTACAACGAGTCGCCGCTGCGGCAGGGGCGGCCATATCCCCACTACGGCAAGAGCCTGGAGACCGTATACCGGGAGGAAGCCACCTTCCCGGACTGCTCGGCGTTTGCGGGCGCGTATTTTGAGGGCAAGCTGATCGGGTTCATCAAAGTGGTATGGGACGACCAGAAGGTGCAGGGCGGGCTCATGAATATCCTTTCGAAGCTGGCACACCGGGACAAAGCGCCGACTAACGCGCTGGTGTGCGAGGGGGTGAAGATCTGCGAGCGGCACGGGGTGCAGAACCTGCTTTACGATCATTATGCGTGGGGCAGCAGGCCGAAAGACAATTTATCGGAATTCAAGGATAAGACGGGGTTCAAGCGGGTGGACGTGCCGCGCTACTGGGTACCGCTGACGCCATGGGGAACATTGGCGTTGCGGCTGGGCCTGCACCGGAGCTTTGTCGATCGGCTTCCGGACGGACTAGCCAACAAGCTTCGCGGGCTGCGCGCGGACTGGTACCAGTGGAGGCATGCGCCGGCAAAGGCGGAGGCCTGAGAAGGCGGCGATGCCAGGAATCGCAGGGATCATCACAAAGCGGCCGCGAGAGCAGGCCACGGACGAGCTAAGGCGAATGGTGGCAGCCATGCGCCATGAGCCGTTTTATGTTTCCGGCACATGGACGGATGCGGAACTGGGCATCTACGTGGGGTGGGTGGAGCTCGAAGACCCCTGCCGCGGACCAATGCCGCAGACCAACGAAACCGGGGACAAAATGCTGGTGTTTTCGGGGAGCGATTTCCCCCCGCCGGGGACAGCGGAGCGGCTGCGGGGGCGGGGACACCAGGTTGGGGAAGGCGCGCTGGCGCACCTGATCCATGCCGCGGAAGAAGATGGCGCGTTTCCCGCGGGAGTTAACGGCCAGTTTCACGGATTGCTGGTGGATCGGGCGCGGGCCGCGGCGATGCTGTTTAACGATCGCTATGCGGCGCGGCGGCTCTACGTGCACGAGGCAAAAGACGCGTTCTACTTTGCGGCGGAAGCCAAGGCGCTGCTGGCGGTGAGGCCGGAGCTGCGCCGTGTGAGCCCGCGGGCGCTGGGCGAGCTGGTGAGCTGCGGTTGTGTGCTGGAGGATCGCGCGCTGTTCGACGGGATCGGCATTTTGCCATGGGGCGCGGCATGGAGTTTCCGCAATGGCGCGCTGGAGGCGAAGGGGGAGTATTTTTCGCACCGGGAGTGGGAAGAGCAGGGCGGCCTGGAGGGCGAGGCATATTACCGGGCCATGCGGGACGCAATTGTGGGCAACCTTCCCCGCTATTTTCGCGACACCGGGCGGATCGGGATGTCGCTGACCGGGGGACTGGATACGCGCATCATCATGGCGTGGCACAAGGCGGCGCCGGGCGCGCTGCCCTGCTACACGTTCGGGAACGGGTACCGCGAGTCTCGCGACGTGAGGATCGCCCGCCGGATTGCCCGGGAATGCGCGCAGCCGCACCAGATGATTGAGCTGGGGCAGGAGTTTCTGCGCAGTTATCCGTATTACGCGGAACGGACGGTCTTCATAGCCGAGGGAATGGCGAACGTGATGCGCTGCCCCGGGATTTACGTGAACCGGAAAGCGCGGGAGATTGCGCCGGTGCGGATGACGGGAAATTATGGCGACGAAATCATACGGCACTGGGTGGTTTTCCATCCGTCCATGCCAGCCGGCGGCGTATTCAACCGGGAGTTTCTGCGAGAAGTTTCGGCAGCGGGTGAAACCTATGCGCGGAGCATAGGGGAGCTGGAGCCGGCGCGGGGAGCGATGCGGCAGATTTCGTGGTTCTTCCATGGCTTGCAGGCGCTGGAGGGTTCGCAGGTTGAGATGCGCTCGCCGTTTTTGGACAACCAGGTGATTCAGGCCGCGTACCGGGCTCGGGGAACGGTTTACCCGACCAACGACGTGCGGGTGCGGATGATCCAGGAGGGAAGCGCGCGGCTGGGGCGCATCCGTACCGACCTGGGATACGCGGGCAGGGGCGGGAAGGCGGCCACGGCATTCTGGTACCTCTACCATCGCGGGACGATGCGAGCAGAGTATGCCTTTGAGCATGGGGCACCCGCAATGGCTGGCGTGGATGGACCGTTGGCTGCTGGGTAGACAATTGGAAAAGCAGTTCGTGGGGATGCACAAGTTTACCCATTTCTCCCGTTGGTACCGGGAAGAGCTGGCTGGTTATGTGAGGGAGATACTGCTGGACCGGCGAACCCTGCTGCGGCCCTATCTGAACGCGAAGGCCGTAGAGTCGGCTGTGGAGGAGCATTTGAAGGGAACGGCCAACCACACTCCAACCATCAACCAGTTGCTTACACTCGAGTACTTTCACCGGCTGTTTGTGGACACGGCATGAAGCTGATCGCCACTCTCATCACGCTTGCATTCATCGCGCTGCTGCTCGGTTGGAGCCGCGAGCGGAACTCGCGCGTGTCGTGGGCGATGCTGATCCCGATGGTGTGGTTCGCCATCATCTGCTCGCGGCCGGTGACGCAATGGATGCAGGGCGGCGGGGGCGGCGATTACATGCAGCGCTACTCGGAGGGCAGCCCGCTGGATGCGTCGCTGTATACGCTGCTGCTGGTGGCAGGGCTACTGGTGGTGAACCGGCGGATGCTGCGGCTGAAGGCGCTGCTCAGGGCGAACTGGCCGGTTCTGCTGTTCTTTTTCTACACCGCGGTCAGCATTTCGTGGTCGGACGAGCCGGCGGTCGGGTTCAAGCGCTGGATCAAGTCTCTAGGCGACCTGGTGGTGATCCTGGTGATACTGACCGAGGAGGATCACGAGGCGGCCATCCGGCGGATGTATACGGTGGTGGCCTCGGTGCTGCTTCCGCTCAGTGTGCTCTTCATCCTGTTCTATCCGTCGCTGGGGACCACCTACGATCCCATTGAAAAGGTGACGATGTACACCGGCGTGGCGACATTCAAGAACCTGCTGGGCATCACCTGCATGGCGTGCGGGCTGGTGTCGCTGTGGTCGCTGATTTTCGCCTGGCAGCATGGCGAAGATCCGGATCGCAAGCGGCATTTATTTGTGTATGGCGCGAATCTTCTGCTCGCGGTCGGGCTGGTGTTGCGAGCGGATTCGATGACATCGTTCTCCTCCCTGGCGCTGGGCGGAGTGGTGCTGGCTGCGGCGTCGACCCCGTGGATGCATCGTCGCCGCGGCGTGATGTTGTCGCTGATTGTAGGCACCATCGGGATTGCCGGATTCGCGCTATTCCTCGATTCCGGCGGCGAGATGGTGAAGGAACTCGGGCGCAATCCATCGCTAACGGGACGTACGACGATCTGGCGGGCGGTGCTGGCGCAGCATAGCAACCCCATAGTGGGCGAGGGATTCGAGAGCTTTTGGATGGGCGAACGCATGCAGTCGGTGTGGTCGATGAGCCAAAAGGGAATCCAGGAGGCGCACGACGGGTACCTGGAGTTGTATCTGAACCTGGGCTGGGTGGGAATTGCGCTGCTGGGCACGATGATTTTGACCGGATACCGCTACGGCCTGGAACTCTACCGGCGCGACGCGGAGGGTGGCGGTCTGCGGTTGGCGCTGCTGACGGCGGCGATCGTGTTCGCATTCACCGAGGCCGGATTCCGCATGATGAGCCCGGACTGGACTGGGTTTCTGCTTGGGGTGATGGCGATTCCGGCGGGGCTGGAGTTGGCGGCGCAGAAGCTGCCTGCGCTGGCACGGGAGCAGGAGCGGCAGCACAAAGAAGTGCGGGTGCTGTATTAGGGTCTATCGAGATGTACACGTGGGCAACGCCGGGAGAGGGTTTTTCCCCGGCTGAAAGAAGAAGGAATTGAGCAAAAAGCTGTGAAGCCGTTTGACGCTAACGGCGCGTTTGCGCCGGCGGTGCCGCGGGGGGGACTGCGTTGCGCAGCCTGGCGGTTCGCGGCGCGGGCATGAATATCTTCTCCGGGGCCACCGGCATTGCCATCCAGATGGTGGCCACGGTGGTGCTGGCGCGCCTGCTGGTGCCGCGCGATTTCGGCCTGGTGGCGATGGTGGTTACATTCAGCCTGCTGCTGACCAACGCCACGCCCAATGGATTTATCGATTCCATCCTGCAGCGCCAGGATATTGACCGCGCGCTGGCGAACAACCTGTTCTGGATCAACATGGGGCTGGGGGTGCTGCTGGCCGGAGTGTTCGCCGCCGCGGCGCCGCTGCTGGCGCGTTTCTACCACGAGCCGGAGGTGGCGGGGATCACGGTGGCGCTTTCGGTGACGATCCTGCTCAGCCAGGCGCCCTGCATTCACGCTTCGCTGCTGCGGCGGGCCATGCGGTTTCCCGCGCTGGCCAAGAACGACCTGGTGGCGCGGGCGGTGTCGGTGATTGTATCCATCGCTTTTGGAATCGCCGGCTGGGGCTATTGGGCGCTAGTGATGGGACAATGCGCGCTGTATCTGAGCACCTGCATCGGCATATTGCTGCTGTGCCCGTGGCTTCCCGGGCTGCCGCAACGGCGGTCCGGCACCCGCCAGACGCTGATTTTTGCCGTGCACATCAGCACCCGATACAGCGTGAATTACTTTGTGCGCAACTTTGACAATGTGCTGGTGGGCTGGCGCTTTGGAGCCAATCCGCTGGGCTACTACAAGAAGGCGTACGACCTGTTCGCGATGCCGATGTCGCAGATCGTCTCAGCGAATGCGAACGTTGCGGTGTCGGCGCTGAGCCGGGTGCGCGACGACCGGCCTCAGTTCCTGCGCTACCTGCTGGGAGCCACCGGCATGCTTGCCTTCCTGGGCATGGGGCTCGCGGGGGATTTCACCCTGATCGGCAAAGACATCATCCGCTTGCTGCTGGGACCGAACTGGGGAACCGCGGGCTTGATCTTCACATTTTTCGCGCCGGCCATCGGCATCATGATGGTGAACGGAGTTCACGGTTGGATCCACGTGTCGCTGGGGCACGCGGACCGATGGCTGCGCTGGGGCATTTTTGAGTGGGTGGTTACCATTGCGCTGTTCTTTGCCGGTTTGCCTTGGGGCCCGCAGGGAGTTGCAGTGGCGTGGTGCGTGTCGTTCTGGGTGCTGACGCTGCCGGCAATCTGGTATGCGGGGCGGCCCATCGGGCTGGGAGTGGGCCCGGTCGTCGCCGTGATCTGGCGCTATATTGCGGCGGCGTCGGCGGCAGCGGCGGTCTCGTACATCGTCCTCGAACGCTTGCCGGGGTTGGACCAACTGCCCGGGGCCCGCGGAGCGGCGCTGCGCATCGCCTTTGTGACGCTGGAGTTTGGAGTGCTTTACTTTGGGGGAGTGGTGACCCTCCATGGCGGCGCGGCGCCGTTGCGCACCGCAGCCAGGTTGCTGAAGGATTTGCGGGGACGAAAGCGCGTCAACGTTGAAGTTCGTAGCTCGTAGTTCGTAGTTCACAGTTTGGAGATCGCAGAATCGGCCGCGCCAATTGGCGCCACCGTTTACCACTTACGGGGGAGAATTCCCCGCCGGGGTGGCATTGTCAGCCCCGGGTGCTCTTTGATGTGTTGATAGAAGGGACCATTACGCCGACATGCGCGAAGCCGGAATCAGCCCCGCGAGGACAATAGAGCAATGAGAATCTGCATGGTGGCGTACTCGTTTTACGAGACCGACAACCGCGTGCGCCGTTACGCCGAGGCGCTGGCGCGGCGCGGCGACAAGGTGGATGCGCTCTCCATTGGACTTCCCGGGCAGCCGCGCAATGAAGTTATCGAGGGCGTGCGTGTTTTCCGCCTGCAAACGCGCGTGCGCAATGAAGGCGGTCCGCTCAGCTATCTCATCAAAATGCTTTTCTTCTTTTTCCGCACCGCATGGTTCCTCGCCGCCAACCAACTCCGTTCGCCCTACGCGCTGATCCACGTGCACAATCTGCCCGATTTCGAAGTGTTCGCCACGCTGGTCCCGCGGCTCATGGGAGCGCGGGTCATCCTCGACATGCACGAGATCACCCCCGAGTTCTACTCGAGCAAGTTCGGAATCGGCGAGCGGTCCTTCATGTTTCGCCTGCTGGCGCTGGTGGAACGGATTTCGATCGCCTATGTGGACTACGTCATCGTGGTCAACCACATGGTGGAAAGAGCGGTACTGGGGCGGCGCAGCGTGCGCCCGGAAAAGTGCTCGGTCGTGCTCAATTACCCCGACCGCCGGCTCTTTCCCGGCCGAAAGCTTGCGGCCAAACCGCGCCAGGGGTTCACGGTGTGCTATCCGGGGACGCTGAACCGGCATCAGGGCGTAGACATCGCGGTGGAGGCAATGGCGCTGGCGCGCGGCAAAGCGCCGGGCTTGCATTTTCTCATCATCGGCGACGGAGCGGAGCGCGAGAACCTGCAACGGCTCATCTGCGAACGGAAGCTTGAAGACATGGTGACAATGAGGGGCACGGTGTCGCTGGAAAAGGTGGCGAAGGCCATGGAGACCATCGATGCCGGCGTGGTGCCGAAACGCGGCGAGGGGTTTGGAAGCATTGCCTTCAGCACCAAAATCATGGAGTTTATGGCCATGGGAGTGCCGGTAATCGCCTCGCGGACGCCCATCGACGAGTTTTATTTCAATGACCGGATGGTGGAGTTCTTCGAGTCAGGAAATGCGGAAGACCTGGCGCGCAAAATCGTGAATCTGATGCAATCGCCGGAGCGGGTGGCGGCGCTGCGCCAAGCCTCAAGCGAGTTCATCGCCGCCAATAACTGGGACGTAAAACAACAGGAATATTTCGCGCTGGTGGACCGGCTGGTGGGAAAGCGAAGCATAGTCGCCGATGAGGCCAGCGCATAAAGCTGCATGGGGCCGCTGATGCCGGCGCTTACTTGACCGCGCCCATGCGGAGTTACCATTAAAACTTGCCGAAGTTCTGCGATGCTGCCTTGAACAATGATGAAACCCCGATTTTCCGCAAAAGGCAGATGGGCGCTGTGAGGCGATGCGCCTGGACGCTGGCGCTGGCTGGGACTTTGATCCCGGCGCTTGCTTCAGCGCAGCCCTGGAAGCCGCTTCTGGAAGCGAACCGCGCCATCGACTGGTCGTCAGCGGGAGTGGGCGGAATTCCGCCGCGAACCACGGTGTGCGCTCGGCTCACGGCAACAGCCACGGTAACCAGCATCAATGCGGCCCTGGCTGCGTGTCCTCCCGGTCAAACCGTGCTGCTCCCAACCGGCACGTACACCATCGCAGGAACCATCCACATACCCGCCAACGTGACCCTGCGCGGCGCGGGCGCTGACCGGACCATCCTCAACGCAACCGGAGCGGGCGAGGCCGTGATCGCCATGGGGAATGGAAGCGGTGCGTTCGGTTCTCGGGTAAGAATCGGCGCCGCGAAGACAGGCTCCACGCAGATTGAATTGGAATCGGCCAATGGAGTCGCGCCGGGAAAGTTTCTGGTCATCGCCGAAAAGAACGATCCGGCCTTTGTCACCGCGGCGGGAAGCGGAGGAAACTGCAACTGGTGCGACGGCGGATGGACGCGCGACGGCAGCACGGCCCGCGGCCAGATTGTGGCCGTGACGGCCATCAACGGCCGCGCCGCCAGCATCTCGCCCGCGCTCTATGGCGACTACACGCACTCGCCCGAAGCCGTTCCGTTTGACATGGCGGCCAGCTTCGCCGGCGTGGAAGACTTGCAGGTTCGCGCCAACAACACCGGATACGAAACCAACTTCAAGCTGGCCATGTGCGCCTACTGCTGGATCAAAGGCGTCGAGTCCAATTACGCCGACGGCGATCACGTCGACGTGCAGTTCGGATTCCACGATGAGATTCGCTCGAGCTACTTCTCCAACGCCTACCTGCACCAGCCCGGCGCGCACGACTCTGATGTTGACCTGGCTCTCAAAACCAGCGCCACGCTGGTCGAAAACAACATCATGGAGCGGTTGCACGACTCGGTGATGCTGGAGTGGGGCGCGGCCGGCAACGTCGTTGCCTACAACTACATGATGGGCGAATTCGACTCGGGCTCGCCCAACGTGGTGATGGGAAGCATCGATTTCCACGGCGCGCACCCGCAGTTCAACCTGCTGGAAGGCAACGTGCTCGGCTCCATTTATGCGGATTCGGTCTGGGGCAGTTCCAGCCAGACCACGGCCTTCCGTAACTGGGTGGTGGGGACCAGCCGCGTCTGCGAGCCGCTCGAAGGCCGGGCCACGGTCACCTGCACCGGACCGAACGGGCATTACGCTTTCCAGGCCGCGCGCGCGGTGCAGCTTTCTTACCTTGCCACGCGCAACAACGTGATCGGAAATGTGCTGGGAAGCGCCCAGATGCAGGCGTTGCGCACCGCGGGCGGTCCAGTGACGAAGGCTGCCACAATCGAGTTCCCGGCGCACCGCGCTTATGAGACGGCAACAGCCATCTCTTTTGGCTATGGAAGCGAGAACGACGATGGCCAGGGCAATGGATGCGGCGGAGGCGTGCCTCCATGCCATGCGGCGGGCACATCGCGCACGGATTTGGTCAACCGCAACTTCAACAACATCACGGGACGGACGGATTGGCTAAACAATGTGCCCCGGACGCTCCCGGCATCGTTCTACCTCGCAGCAAAGCCGCCCTGGTGGGGCTCGCTCCCATATCCGGCGATTGGTCCCGATGTGAAAGCATCGGGGGGCCCGGCGGGACATAATGCTGGAAATCCTGCCCAAACCTGCTATACCAAGATCATGGGCGGATCGGACGGCGGACAGGCGAGTCCGCGGGTATTTAACGCCGCCAAATGCTACGGCGGGGCACAGTGAGCCTGCGTAGGAAGGGTAACCATTGCCGGCGCAAGGGAAACGGCCCGGCGTTCTAGCTTAACTTATTGAAGCGCTTTGATTTGCCCCTGTCTTTTGCATGATGTTTCGCTGGTTACCAAGCGGGGATGGGGCTGTCCCCCCTGTTTGTGGGATAGAGGTTTCGATTCCAGTGACTTAGCCTGTACGGCGAGAGCATTTTGTAGTTTTTTGCCCAGTGCAGGTGGCCCAGCCGTGCCGCCGGCCATGGAAAACGGGGATGCAGGGGATAAGGGTCAGACCCAAAATAATGGAAACCACGCTGCCATCGAGCCGGATTGTGCTGCGCTTCTGGCGCCAAAACCGGCCGGCTCCATCGTTGGGAGATGGGGAAGGTCCCGAGCGGAAGAGCGGAAACATGAACCGGTACTCTTCGATTTCGATAGTTTTTCTATTCCTGGCGGCAATGGCGACCGTGTGCGCGGGACAGGCGGGCAGCGCCGCGCCCGAGGCTTCCGCGCCTGCTGCCACGCAAGCGCAGCAACCTCCCGATCCGCAACTCAAGCCCAACCCGATGGAGGCCCTGAGGAAGTTTGAGCCTGCTGCCGACGAGGAATATCGGCTGGGGCGCGGCGACGAGATCACCATCGATTTTTCGGGCCGTCCGGAGTTGCAGGCCAAGCTCGTTGTCGGTCCCGACGGCCGCATTACCCTGCCGGTCGCCGGTGAAGTGATGGTGGCGAACCTGACCAGGGAGGAAGCCGCGCGCAAGGTGGAAGAGGTGCTGTCGGCCTATTACTCCAACCTGAGCGCGATGATTACGGTGACCAAATACACCGCCAACCGGGTGCTGGTGCTGGGCGCGGTCGATCACCCCGGGCCGGTCACGTTCGATGGGAGCCCCACGCTGCTGGAGGCGATTACCCGCGGCGGCCTGCCCACGGTGGGCCCTGACAAACGCCCGCAGATTCCCGACCAGTGCACCATTTATCGCGGCAGCGGCCAGGTGATGACCGTGCAGTTGCGCTCCCTTATCGATTCGGGGAGCCCGCTCGCCGATCTGAGGCTGCGGCGCGACGACGTGATTTATGTGCCCGATCCCAGGGAGCGGTTCGTGTCCGTCCTCGGCGAAGTCAACCATCCGGGCGCGGTCGCGCTATTGTCGAATTCCACCCTGCCCAAAGTGCTGGCCGATGCCGGCGGAGTCACTGAAAAGGCGGGCGGCCATCCCAAGATCGTTATCGTCGATCCCTCCACCGGAACCAAGCGGACCATCGAGTTTAAAGACCTGATGAATCCCGCCAAGACGCTCGAAATAACGCTCAAGCCGGGCGACATAATTTTCGTGCCGCAGAGCGGGTTTTACCGTTTCACCTGGTACGTTTCGAGCTTAAGTCCCTTTGCCGAGCTGGCCACGCTGGCGGCCGTGAACGGAGCACTATGAAGAGCATGAGGGAGCTGGCTCCGTACGAAGAACCTCCGCGGGGGCCGATGAGGGGCGCGGCCGCCGAGGCCAATCCGATAAGGCGCATGCCGGCGGTGAATCCGGAGCAAACCTTCTTTCACTTCGATCTGCTGCGCGCGCTGGAAATGCACCGCGGGCTGGCTCTGGGAATCTTTCTCGCCGCCCTGGTGCTTTCGGGAGCCTACCTGGCGCGGCGATGGCACACCTACAAGGCGGAAAGCCTGGTTTACGTGCACGCGACGCCGCAACTGCTCCAGAACTCGCCGCAACAGGAAAGCTGGCCCCACGACTCCAACACCTACGAGTCGTACATCCAGCAGCAGATTCATAACGTGACCCGGGAAGACGTGCTGGAGGGAGCGGTGCGCCGGATTCCGGGTTTCCAGGGAGCCAAAGAGAACGAACAGGCGGCAGCCGACCGGCTGGGCGGCAATCTCCTGGTGGAGCGGGTCAGCACCGGATACCAGATTGCCATTACGGCGACCGCCGGCAGCGCGGAAGAATCGGCGCAGATGGCCAACGCCGTGGCCGAAAGCTTTATTGACAGCGCGACCAAAGAGCTGCGCTCCGGCGACACGCAGCGAATCGCCCTGCTGGGTGAGGAACGCGACCGCGTCATGAAAGAGCTGGCCAGCGACCGCGCCGACCAGGACTCGCTGAACAAGCAACTGGGGGTTGCCGCGGTGGGGACGGCCACGCCCGATCCGTACGACGACCAGATTTCGGCCATTCGCACGGAATTGGTAAAGGCGCGCACCGACAATGATGAAGCGGCGGCCAAGCTGACGGCGACGGCGGGCGGCGGGCTGTCCTCAGCCGCGCTGGACGCAGCCGCGGATGAAATCGTCGCGGCCGATCCCGGGCTCATCAGCATGAAAACAGCGCTCAACAAGCGCCGTTCCGACCTGATTTCGCAGATGGCTAACCTCACTCCCCAGCATCCGCTCTACAAGCAGGATGCGCAGGAACTGGCCAAGATCAACATTTCGCTCGATGCCATGAGCAAGGACCTGCGCGCCAAGGCCGCCCAGCAGATTGAGCAAAAGCTGAAGACCGATCTCGAGCGCACGTCGGGCGTTGAAAACCGCCTGAATGCGCAACTTGCGCAGTTGACCAGCGCCGCCGGCAGCGCCACCCCGCGCCTGCAGCGCGCCAACGACCTGGCCACCGATATCTCCCGCCTGCAAGCCCGCTTTACTACCGTGGACGAGCAATACCGGAACCTTACCATCGACAATGCGGCGCCGGGAGCTGTCTATCTATCCGCTCCGGCCATCGCTCCGCTCCACGCCGACCGCAAAAAAGTCTACCGCAACGCGCTCATCGTCTTGCTGGCGGGACTCATCTTTGCCCTGGCGGCGGCGCTCATTGCCCACAATCTTGACCCCCGCGTCTACATTGCCGCGGACGTGGAGCGGGTGCTGGGATTTGCCCCCATGGCTCTGCTTCCCGATCTCTACGAGGTCGGCACCGGCGTTGCGGAGGAGTACATGCTCAGGCTGGCCGCGGCGGTGGAACATGCGCATCAGCAGGGCCATCTGAACAGTTGCATTTTCACCGGCGTTGCGCCCGGAGCCGGCACCACCACCGTATCCACGCGGGTCAGCAGCATGCTCCAGGCCATGGGCCGCTCCACCGCGCTGGTCGATGCGGTTGGCTCATCGCCCGAAGAGAACCCCGATCCCGGAAGCGATCTGGTGCACATGCCGCGCGGCAGCCGTTCCACGGCTCTGCTGCAGCAGATGACCGGGGCCAACCACGACTCCATCGTGGTCACTGATACCGCCCCCTTGCTCATCTCCGGCGAAACCGAGTACCTCGCCCGCTTCGTCGATTCCGCCATCGTCGTCATCGAATCCGGGACCACCACCAAGGCGCAGTTGCGGGAGGTGGCGCAAACCCTGGAGCGGCTCGACGTATCGGCGGTGGGGTTTGTGCTCAATCGCATTTCCATGGCCAGGGGCAATCCCGCGTTTCGCGGCTCCGTGCACGCGGTCGAAAAGCATTTGAAGGCTCAGGCGCGGGCATTCGAGCGCAAGCATTCGCGGAGTTCTGTTCCCCCCGCAGAGGCTGCGGAGCGCCCGGCGGCGCACCCCAGAGTTGCGTCCGAGCCGGCCAAATGGCCTGCGCACGCCCAGTGGCAGGCGGACGAACCATGCAACGAGAGGGAATTCGTCTCAGCTCGTGAGACGATGTTTGTGAACCGGCCCGATTGGGAAGAACATGCGGCGCGGGTTAGCCTGGCCGATGCCCCCGGGAGCTGGGAAACGGAGAGCTTCATGCAACCGGAGAAGGGAGTAAATGCGGCCGCCGAAGGCGTGCGGCGCGATGTGTCCCCCATCGAGCCATGGGCTGAAGGGGCTGACGGCTTCCTTCCCTGGGAAGCGGAAGTCAATGCGCGCATTCGTGCGCGGTTTGCCGCGGAGCCACCCGCGGCTTACCAGGACGAATCCGCCGACCCCGGCAGCGATCCTTTCCTTCGCGAACCCGCGCCCGGCTTCGGTTCCGAAGACCCCGTTTCGATTCCGCCAGATTTTGGTGTCGCGGAAGAACCCGTAACCGATACGGTCAATGCGGCCTTCTTTCATGAATCTCTTGAATCCTCGGCGCACTCTTTCGAATCGCCGTCCTACGCAGCGGAGACCACGGATCGCGAACTTCCCGGCGAGCCGATTCACCCCCAACTTGACACTTTTGCAGCCCCCACCCAGCCGCCACCGGCGCACGATATTGCCATGCCGGCGGATTCCGTCCCGAGCCAGGCACAGACGAGTCAGGCCCAAAGCTGGAAGACCGTACCCGCCGCGAAGCCGGCACGAGGCCGTGAAGGCGTGCAGGTGGTCCTGGGCGGCCCGCAATCTGCTCCGCTCACCGGGGAAGACGTTCCGGTTGCGTGGCGGGAACTGCTGCGTTCGGAAGCAGAAGCCGCGGACCTGGCTTTTCCATCGCAGGCGGACCTGGCTTTTCCGTCGCAAGAGGAGCAGGCCACCGCGTTCGCTCAGAGCCTGGAGACATCCGAGCGCCGTCCGGATCCGTTTGAAGTTATGAAGCAGGCCGGAGCGCGCCGCGAGCCGCTGAAGGAGTGGTGGGAGGAGCTGGTCACGCCGCCCCAACCGGCGTCAACGGCCCACGCGCCCGCCCCCGCCCCCGCGCCCTCCCCAGTCGCTGAGCCGGAGCCCGCCCTCGAGGAACCTGTGGTGGAGATTACCGCGGCAGCCGCCGCCGAGCCCATCACCGAACATGACGAGGCCTTGTATTCCGCCGCCAACCGCCTGAGCGGTCTGCGCAATCTTCTGGTGTCGCTCGGAATCGAGACCCTTCACCAGGGAGTGGAACAGCGCAAAGCCGAAGCCCAGAGCGATTCGCGGCCACCGAGGATGCCGGCGCCGGAGCGCGCCATCCAGGCCCAGCCGGCCGGCTCCGACCCCAGCGGCAACTTTCCGGGAGATTCCGTGACAGCGCGCCCGGAGATCATTCCGCCGCGCTTCCAGGCCGACACCACGGAGCACGAGAAGGCCGCGAAAGAGCCGAAAACACCAATCAAATCGCCGCGCGTCTGGGAAAACTCCGACGACGTGGATACTCTGCCGTCGCGCCGCGGCCAGTACCGGCGCAATCACTAACTCACTTGTCAGTTGTCAGTTCTCAGCGGTCCGATCCGCCGCCGGGCCGTGCCCCTTTCATCGCGGCATCATCGCCGTAATATCCATCAAAGAACAAAGATCCGAAACATCCACCAGATTAGAAAGAGCGCGATGATCGCGACCAAGATATGACCAATCCATTGGCCCGGCGTTTTCGGATTTCCGAAATTGAACATTCAGGAATAGTAGCATCCGCAAGGAATGCTCATTTCCGGCATAGCGAACTGAGGGTGCCCCATTCTTCGCGCAGTTTTATCGCGCGAAGGGTGGGAGAGCACGAATCTCAACCGTCCCTTTCGGCGTAACGTAGAATTTCCGGCAGCCAGTTCGGCCGCACCGCTCGGGCAGCGCCCTCTCTATTTCTTCTCGACCATCCACTTGCCGTATTCGCGGTAATCAATCGCCGGCGCCGTCCCGCACCCCTGCAGCCGCGCCATCAGCTCTATCAGAAAAGTTCCGGGCGCTCGCGGATCCAGCACGAAAGCAGTCGATTCCGCCCCGCCGCATCCAAACGTCCCCACCGATGCGCAGCACCCAAAGTCCAGTTTCCCCGCCTCCTCATCGGCCGCCAGCCGCCTCCGGATCGCGATCGCATCGGGTGGCTTTCTCGTATCCAGCGCCAGAAAACCGGCCAGGATCCACTGCGGCTTCTTCTTGAAATTCCCGTTGATCGTCGGAATCGTTACGCTCGTCCGCGTCAGGTTGCGCACCGTCGCGGCTTTGGCCTGCGCATAGGTCAGCGCCTCGCCGCTGAAAATCTGTTTGCACTCAAACACCGCATATACCGCCTCCGCCGGCACCACCGTCGTGCCTTCAAACTCAAACATGGTGGGCGAGTACTGCCGGTCGAAAATCACAATATCGATCTGGTCGCTGAAATTCCCCTCGCTGTCCATCACCGTAGCCGAGCGCGCCCGGTACCGCTCCGGCAGGTAAGTATCGAAGATGCGGATCCAAACCTGCTGGCTGGCCTCCCCCAGGTTGCTGGAGTGGCCAATGGAGTCGTGCGCCAGCCGAAGATCGCGCTCAACCTTCTCCGCCAGCCCCTGCAAAATAGCGCTGGCTGACCAGGATACAGATGGACCATTGCGAGCCATGAACGTGTCCCCCTTCGGATAACAGCAGAGTTATCCCAGTGTGACTCGAAGCCATAACTCGCGCAGTGATCTAAGTCACTCGACAG
>CAWKOB010000010.1:0-94166 GCA_963851135.1 uncultured Acidobacteriota bacterium
CGTCAGGTCACGTGTGGTCCGAGCGGCGTTTCTGCATTTGAGCTGATTGGCTGTCAATCGTGAATTCCAAGGCCGGCGATCATTTCCTCGCTGAAGCGCCCAAGAGCAACAACATGTTCCGGCAGTCCGCGGGCCGGGCCGCGGCCGACATATTTGCAGGCCTTGTCGAATGTCCAGACCATGTCTTTGTTGGCGCGAATTCTGCTTTCGAGAACCTCGCTGAATGATCGGCGCTTCAACTCCTTCATACACTTCTCGAGCGACCCGATATTCATACTCACAAGCTTCGTGATTGTGTGGGGCCGGTACTTCTTACGCTGCAGATTTTCCTCGAATCGATCATTAAGGTAGGCATTCACGAACCAGCACGATCCGATGTCATCCCGCGTGACGATCACCGGAATGAACTTCGTAATGCGCTTCGCCCAGGCAGGAACCGAGACGGATGAGCCCGTCAGAAGATCAATTGCATTTCTCAGCTGGTTCACCCCAACATCTTTCACAAGCCTCTCCTCAAGAAATTCCTTCATCAGCTCGAATTTGCCAGAATATCGAATCGACGATCTACAGGTCGCGAGCTTGCTCTCGATCAGAATCGCAGTCGATCCGCTAATAACGACCGTATCGCAGATCTCCTTCGAAGGGTCATCAGCATATCGTGGCGAGAGGATTACAGTGTCGAACTTCGGATTGGCATAGATCTGAAAGAGCCACGCGACGTAGTCCTCAAAGACGTAGCCCCAGAAGCCAAGATATTCATCTCCCTTCTTTCCCTTGAGGGTTCTCACGATCCGCCATATCGCCGCGCTCTCCAGCTTCCCCATTGCGAATTCATAATCCAGGCAATAAAGCGCACCTTTATGGCTAAAGTAGGGCTGATCCTTCAAGAAGTCGAAATCCGCATATCCAACGGCTTCCTTCGCTTGCTTGAGCGTGTCCCAGGAGAATGAGACTTCTTTGAACATGCGCTCGAGAAGATCATCGGGAACCGTCGAATTCTTCAGGTTGGATTTGCGAAGACCGCAGTCGGCTGATCCTCTCCACGGCTGCGTATCCCACCGCATCATGAGCGCGTGATATTCGAACGCTTTCAAAAGCAACGCGAACGTTCTGAGCTCAATTGCGAATCGTTCTAGAAACATTTGGTCCACGTTGAACAGCTGTCGCTCCGGCGGCAAACGAGGGATGTTGATCGTAATGAACATGTGGAACCGCAAGAGCAAGAGGAGAGTGTCGGTCGGCGAATCGACCTCATAGATCGGAAGGAACTGTGAAACTCTATTCGCCAACTGATCGAAGTGGTCCTTCTGATCGTCATGCTTGAAATACATCAGTTCTGAAGCGCGCAGCAAAACTTCGCCCAGCGCATGATTTTCGATTGGAGGAAGGCTTGTGTCGGTCTCGGGGCCAAGCCGGAGTATTTCGGCGGCTATGAACCGTAATTGCCCTTGAAAGAAGATCAAACGCCCATTCGTGTAGACCTGTTCAATCTTCGGAACCACGTCGGGCGTGAACAGAATGCGGGTCCACAGTTTCGTCAACTCGTCGTTGGCCGTTGTTTCCGCCTCAGGGCCGTAGGCGAATGCAACGCTCACTTGGGCGCACATTATCAGCAGAGAACTTCGGTTGTATTTCTTGAGAAGTTCCCTGAATTCTTCAATGGTTCCGCGCTGCCCTCCGGTCACCTCGTACCATTGAACCCATGTTTTCCAATCCGCTTTGCGCATAGGCGTTCAACATAAGCATACGGGCGAATCTTTGAATGTGAGTCCTAAGCAAGCTAGCGTTTAGCAGCGGTAATCTTCAATCTTGCGAATCTGTTCAAAATATTCTTCCAATGCCTCTCTTGCTCAGAAAGAATGTGGTCGATGGACCACCTGATCCTCCGTGCTCGGTGAACGAGGATTTCTTGGTCCGCGCCTGTCGATTTTGCCTCTTTGACGAATTCTTCGAGGCTCCCCTTCAGTGCATTCGACGGAGTTGAATTACCAGAAAAGAGGGAAAGCTCACAAAAATAATCGGCCATCGCCGCCACGAAGTCGTTTTCGTCTTTTGGGAGAGAGACTTGAGCTGCTTCAGTGGCGACAGCTCGCATCTTCTCCCTGAGAGTTACAAACTTCAGGCGGTTCTCAGCCAGCCAAGTGGTCGCCTCGATTGCCCGATTGAGTTCTTTACGCGTCAAGCGAGTTTCCTCTTCGGCAGCCGGAAGCATCGAGAGGACCTTGTTGAACATGATCAGATAATCCGTATGGATGACAGTCAGGTCATTGAAAGTCGGTTCCAGAAGCTGCACGAACCGTTGATTTGCTTTTAGATTCCGATGATCAACCCACGTTCGGACGCGATCCGTTACGCCGATCAAAGACTTCAACACAACCGCACCTTCGACCATCACTTGCCCCTTCCACTGGCATTCGTCGGCACCGCTTCAGCGATCTTCGGTAATTATAGGTTCGCACGCTTCATCTCTTTAACGGAAGTCGGCTGTCACGCATATGTCAGCGACAAACCCGTATGCCGCCAAGCATACCACTGGACTGATGCAGAATCGCCAAGTCACTCGTCTACGGCACATGAGTCCTGACTAGTCGGCTTCTCGAACGTTTTTCTGCGTTTCAGCGGAGTTCCGAACTTTAGGGACGGGACACAAACCCGGGGTAAAGAGTCTGCGGAAAAACTCGCGAAAGTGTCCAGGCCGAAGCAGAAAACCTCAAGGGCTAAAGCCCAGGTCTTTTATTTGGGGAGCTTGCGGCGCGACCAAGGTCGTGCCCTGATACAAAACTTTCTCCAAATAGAGTTTCGCGCGGGAACTTGGCTCGAGTGGAGAACAGGGCCCGCGGCTAAAGCCGCCCGGAGTCTTATGCGTCTCTTCAGCAGCCTGAAGGCTGCTGCTCCCTCCGCCCGTTCATCGCGATGAAACTGCCCTCCGCCCGCTCATCGCGATGAAACTGCGATGAAAGGGGCACAGCGCCCGCCTTTTCTATGGCTCTATGAGCAGCCTGAAGGCTGCTGCTCCCTCCGGATTGCCAGGAATCGGAACCGGCGCGGGGCCGTCAGTGGGGGTGGGCGGCGCGGGCGTGGCCGAGGGCTAGCAGTGCGCCGGTTACTTTTCCGGCTTCGTGGCGCACCACGTCGCCTTCCAGGGCAAAATCGCCTACGATGCAGCGGACGCCCATTTTCTCAATGCGCTCGATATCGGCCTCGATGGGGGAGGCGTCCTCAGCGGCGTAACGGGCCAGGGTATCGGGATGGAAGCGAGAGGTGTTGATGAGGGCGTAGTCGAAGATGGACGCGCGGGTGTGCTCGTAAATGCGCTCAATGTGCTCCGAGGCGGCCAGTCCCAGGCTTTCGTTGGCCTCGGTCATCAAATTGCAAATAAACACGCGGATACCGGGGGCCCTTGCCAGCGCGGAGGGAATGCCCTGGACCAGGAGATTGGCAATGAGCGAAGTGTAGAGGGAGCCGGGCCCCACGGTGATGAGATCGGCGTGCGCAATCGCCTCCAGGGTCTCAGGGAGGGCGGCGGCGTCGGGCGGATCGAGCATCAGCTCCTCAATGTGGCGCTGGGTGGCGTTGATGTTGGTTTCGCCGCGCACCAGCGAGCCGTCGTCCATGCGGGCGGTGAGGGTGGCATTGGTGGTGGTGGCGGGATAGATTTTGCCGCGGGTGGCGAGAATTTTGGAGGCGAGCTGGATGGCGTGGGCAAAGTCGCCGGTAATCTCAGTGAGGGCGGCGACGAACAGGTTGCCGAAGTTGTGACCTTCAAGGGCGGCGCCGCCGCGGAAGCGATGGTCAAAGAGGCGGGCCAGCAGGTCGCCTTCTTCGCTGAGCGCGACCATGCAGTTGCGCAGGTCGCCGGGGGCAAGCATGTTGAAGCCTTTGCGCAAACGGCCGGAAGATCCGCCATCGTCGGTAACGCAGACGACCGCGGCGAGGTCAGAGATGGCAGCCTGGAGATCCGCAGGCTGATGGGGAGGAGCGACGTGCCGGCACAGTCCGCGCAACAGGGTGGATAACCCCGTGCCGCCGCCGAGGGCAACCACCCGCAGGGGCTTTACGTTCTCTTCGACTTCGAAACCTAGAGACCGGCCCTTTTGCAAAATCCACTCCGCGTAACCAGAGTTTACCAAGGAGCCTAGAACTTCAAGGGAGTTCCGGGTACAGCAATTCGGTAAAGCGCGGATCGTCGAGCATATTCAGGAAATCGTTGTCAGAACGGGCCTGGAGCCGGCTCCTCGAATTGAGTTCAATGGCGCGAGTCAGGTTGGAAAGGCAATCGTGGCTGCGTCCGGTGATGCTATCGAGGACGGCCAAGCCGTAGAAGGCGTAATCGGCGCGGGGATGGGCGGTGATGATGGCCATGAAATGCTCGCGCGCTTCGTCATAGAGGCCCTGGTTCAACTGCGAGACGGCGTAGTCGCAGCGTTCCTCAGGGGAGGCGAAGGAGAGCGACGCGTGATGGAGCTGACGCTGGCAGGTGGCCAGGTACATGCGGGCGCGCTCGGCGATATGCGGCGGCGCAATGGGCAGCAGTTTTTCAAGGGCAGCCAGCGCCTTTTCGTACTTTCCCTGTTGCACCAGGTGGACGGCGGCCTGGTATTGCGTGAACGCGGGTCCGCTTTCAGGCAGAGCAGCGGGCCTGGCCTTGGGGACGGCAACGGGTTTCTTGCGGCTGGATACCGCGGGTTTGCTTGGTGGCATCGTTATCTCAACCGAGGCAGAAAAAGAGCGGAAGCCCTGTGCGGGGCACAGGAAACACTTTCCACGCTATTCATGCGCTCAGGGCAACTTTATACGCATGGGCCTACTTGGCGTCAATGGTGGGGGCATTGCGGGGGGGTCCCGGGGTGCGGTTACGGGCTTTGCTGCGGCCATTTACTGTACGTTGCTGTCGGGGACGGCGGTTGAGTTCCGCTATCGGATTGGGGGCGAATTCGCATCGAAGGAAGGCCGCATCCCCCGTGGGCGACAGCGCGCCCGGAGCGCGGAATTCAGGCCGGGTTGGGCTGGAACAATCGCTGAAGAGTGGGCGACTTTTCGTTAATAATCTGGTCTCCTTCGGTGTATCCTACTCGCAGGAAAGGAGGGACTGCATGGCCACAAATGCGGTGTATATCGAAAGGCGCGAGCAGGGGGATTACGCGGTGAGAATACCAGGTTCGGAAAGAGCCAGCGCAATAGTTCCAACCCAAGCTGAAGCTATTGAGCGGGCTCGCCAGATGCACCCGGACGCAGCCGTTCATGTTGAGCGCGTCCGCGACACGAATGTCGGGGGCAGGGACAAATGGCGGAAGCTCTAAGCGCAACTAATTGCCTCGCCGTGGCAATTTGAGAGACCAAGGCGTTTCGCCGGTCCGCGAGTCTCTCTCTGAATTTCCGCTCTTGGTGGTTCGCAAGCTAGCTCTCAGCCGATCCTCTACCTCGTCTTGTAATCATTCTCAATCCGGGCTGCAGCCTTGTCGATCTCCGGGAAAAGTGTGCTTTCATCGATGCCAATGTTACCGAGCGCCTCTCGAATACGGCTCTTTTCGCTCTGCGGAACAACGAATTGCGTTTCTTCAAACAGGTATGGAAAAAACATCGCCTTGGGCGGATCGAAACCGTAAATAATGAAGGCGCCAGATTGCGCCAGAATTCGCCTGTTGCTCATCTTGGGATGAACGTAATACGGCACAAGCAAGTCCATGGGGTTCATAATCGGCTGGAAATACGGTTTTTCAACCCTGATAAATTGAAGAAGCCTTTCTACATCGCTGTTTTTATTGAATTTATTGATACTTCCGGTGCTCGATAGATCTCCCTTCAGCGACTCTATTAATCGGTAGATTTCATCCTTTTCTCCAGAGGTCATATTGGCCAGGTTGGCAATGCAACTTATTGAATCACTGTCATAATACTTTTCGAGTTCCGGCGGAAATGCGAAAGCAGTCACCAAGCCGTCACTCGGTTTGCTACCGGGAAGGCCTGGCTCGGTTGCAAAGAAGAGCGCCACCAGTGCATTCCGAGAAACATCCAGCAACCGAGTGGGCAGTCCAAAATGCTGCATCCGGACGAGCTTGTCGAACATGGTCTCGTCGGATGCAAACTCATGAGGCTGAACCGAGATCAGTTTTCGAACTGCCCTTTTCTCATCTTCAAGGAGGCCTTTGAGCTCCGATCGGAATATACCCGCCACAATCGGCCAAGAGGCATTGCGCTGGCCGCGATAGCATTTCAATTGGGTGGAGCCGGAAAAGTATCGCGCAAATTCCTCTATAAAGTCGGTGAGCGTCTCTGGCGGGGCAGACGCAATCATGCGCTTTTTAGCCATAAGTCACCCGAGATGGTCCGATTCACGGAAAGCGGTGTGCAGCTTTCTGAACGAATTTTCCCATGATAGATGGCAAGGCCAATGCCCGCAAAATGCGCAAAAATGCATCCCTCAGGGGCTTCTTCTTCTATGAGACGGCTGGTTGAGTCAAGGTGTTTTTGTTTTTCCTTTGTCGGCATGTTTTTGCATTTGCAGTTGCAGTTGTCTTTGGGATTCATCTCGGGCTTCTATCCGCACTCGTAGTGAGCCGCTGTGGGCTCGGTGCCTGTTGGGACCCGATGGTGATGAATGGGTGCTGCTATCTAAAGCGCGGCCTTTGACGGCCAAGCCGCTGAACGCAGTCACCCGGACACGAGATTGATTTGCCTGAAACACCGGTTGGTAAGCCTGTTTTTCCTGTTTGCGGTTTCGGTTCGACCTGGTTCAAGCTGCGGTTGCGTTGGTTGCGGTTTGGGGGAAGGGTTGGAAGGGCCGGCCGCTGCGCCACATGCTGTGCAGCATCACCGCCAGTTTTCGAGCCACCGCCACGATGGCTCGTTTTTTGCCGCGCTTGCCACCCGTAGACGCCAGCTTCAAGCCCCAGCGGCGCAGTGCCGAGTCGGGGCCGAAGCGGCCCAGGATGTATTGAGCCGACTGCACCAGCAGGCTGTGCAGATAACTGTCGCCGGCTTTGGAGATGCGTCGCTGCGGGTCCGACTCGCCGGACTGGCTTTGCCCGGGACGCAGGCCCAGGAAGGCGCCCGCGGAGCGATTGCGGGCCGCATCCGGCCGGTCCAGTGTGAGCACATAGGCGGCGGCGACCACCGGTCCCACACCCGGCGTTGTGCGCAGGACTCGGATCTCCGGATATTTGGCGGCCAGTTTTTCGATCTGCCGATCCATGCTGGCGATCTGCCGGTTCAGCAGCGCGATCTGGCTGAGCAGCGGAAACGTTGCTGCCTTGAGCGCCGGTGGAATGGACGCCCGCACGCGGACGGGAAGCGATTCGGTGGAGCAGGCCGGCAGACGAGAGCCGGCGCTCTTGACCAGGCCGCGCAATGCGTTCACCATCATGGTCCGCGCGCGCACCAGCGTGGCCCGCGCCTGGATCAGGTTCAGGTCTTGCTGCCGCTCCAGGCGGCGGTGCTGGACCGGCGACAGCAGCCTGGGATCGTGGGCGGCAAAGCGGGCCAGCAGCTCGGCGTCGTTGCGGTCGTTCTTCGATTGGCTGGCGGTGATGGCGGGAATCTTGCGCGCGTTGGCTACGATCACCTGGTGGCCCAGCGCCTGGAGCAACCGGCTGACCCAGGGCGAGTGGGTGCCGCACTCCAGCGCGATCCGCTGGCGCGGCTCGCCCTCGAAATGCCGGCGAAATGCGGTCTCGGTGCTCTGGATGCGCCCTTCCTCGACCACTTCGCATTCCTCGTTCAACAAACAGTAGCGGCTGTACCGGTCGCCCAGATCCAAACCCACCGTTATCGCCGGCGTGTCCTTCGCCGCTTGCCTCTGCTCCACCACTTTGCTAACCTTCTTCATCGGCTGGTCTCCTCCTAGCACCTTGAGTGCGTGCGGTCAGCTTAGCTGTTCCGCGAGACCAGCCGTCTCATCCCATCTAAAGCCCGGCCATTTTTGTGCGCCTTTCGGCACGACTGAAGTCGTGCCCTGATACAAAACGATTTCGTCGTTGGCGGATTGCCGGCGAATCGGAGGTTGCCCTCGTTCAGGAACGGGGCGGGCCTTGGAGGAAGCATCATCAAGTGCGCGGGCCGTAGATGGCGGGGTTCAGCGCCGGATCGTTGTACATCTTCAACTGGCGATAGAGCTTGAATCTACGCGTGCCGGCGAGGGTTTCGATCCACAGGCAGTTGAGGCATTCGGCCAGATCCGCGCGCTGCTCTGCCAGCACCTCCAGGCGCACCTGATTTCGTTGCTTGTGCCCATCCGGAGCGCTGGCGCGAACGGCTTCTTCGCGGGTGTGATAGATCTTCAGGGCCAGGATGGAGAGGCGGTCGACGATGAGACCGGGCGATTCCGAATGGAGCGGAGCCGCGTTGTTGGGCAGGCCTTGAGCGGCTAGGTGCTTCAGGAGCGTCTCATCGAGCTGCTCGGCGAGGTCGTTGCGAAGCTGGTTGATGCGATCGATGCTCCGCTTTACCGCGGCAATCTCGGAGTCGGTTGCGCCGGGGCGGCGCGCTTCGTCCTCAATGTGCCACAGGTCGAAATTGGCGCGGTGCTGGCCGGCTACGAGGAAGAGGAACGAGTCCGGTTGCGGCGGGGCAGCATCCGGCTCGGCGTGCCAGAGAGCGGTGAGCCGGTCGTGGAGGTCGGTGATGGATTCGGCGGCGAGCATTAGAAGTGCGAGGCCAGGAGACGGAACTGCTGGCGGAGTTTGCGGACCAGGAAACTGAACAGCCAGGCGAAGGCGAGCCAGAAGGCGAAGTTGCAGGCCGCGGCCATCCATAAGTGGAGGTTGTGTCCCGACCTGCCGGCAAAGAAATCGGCGAGCAGGCCGGGCATGACAAGGGTGACTGCGATGGACTGGAGCCAGCGCTCGATCAGGTTGGACGAATGGGTGGCGATGCGCTCAATGTTGCAGGTGACGGCGGCAGCGATGACGCCCACGATGACGCAGGCTGCCGCGTTTTTGATCCAAGTCCGCCGCATGGGATGCCCGGCTCCCGATTGCATGAAGTTGCGCTTCAGTGTATCGCGCCCAGACCCCGCGATCCCTGGGTCTATGGTAGAACTATCCAAGTTCGGCAGTCCAAAACCAGCGATTTCGGAGACAACGAATGAGCGGCGCGGAAGAGCGGATCCTTTGCATCTCGAGTTATGAAAAGGGGCAGGACTTCATCCGCCAGTGCGCGGCCATGGGGGTGCGGCCCACGCTGCTGACGGTGGAAAAGCTGCGCGATGCCGACTGGCCTCGCGATGTGCTGGAAGACGTGGCGCTGATGCCGGTGGACCTGACCCTAGAGCAGATTCTGAACACGGTGAGCTGGATGGCGCGGGGCCGCCACTTCGATCGCGTGGTGGCGCTGGACGAGTTCGACCAGGAGACGGCAGCAGCGATCCGCGAGCACTGGCGCCTGCCGGGAATGAACCTGAGCACCACGGCGTTCTACCGCGACAAGCTGGCGATGCGCACCGGCGCCAAGGAGGCGGGCTTTCTTACGCCGGCGTTTTGTCCCGTGCTGAATTACGACGACCTGCGCGATTACATGCGGACCGTCAAAGCGCCGTGGCTGCTGAAGCCGCGCGCGGAGGCGTCGGCGCTGGGCATCCGCAAGATCCAGGAGCCGGAGCAACTCTGGCTGGCGCTGGAAGAACTTGGCGACCGCCAGAGCCACTTTCTGCTGGAGCAGTTCGTGCCCGGCGATATCTTCCATGTGGATTCGATCCTCAGCGAAGGGCGAGTGGTGTTTTCCTGTGTGCATCAGTATGGACGGCCGCCGATGCAGGTAATGCATGAAGGCGGCGTTTTCACCACGCGCACCGTGGACCGCGGGAGCCGCGAGTGGCAGGAACTGACGGAATTGAATGCACGCGTGGCGCCGGCACTGGGACTGGTCCGCGGCGTGACCCATGCGGAGTACATCCGGGCGCACGGGGATGGCCGCAACTATTTCCTTGAGATTGCGGCGCGCGTGGGTGGTGCGTTTATTGCGGACCTGGTGGAGGCGGCGACCGGGATCAATTTATGGCGGGAGTGGGCGCGGATTGAAGTGAGCGACCTGCGCGGAGTTCGATACGAGCTGCCTGCGAATTACGAGGAGTATGCGGGGAGCGTGCTATGCCTGGCGCAGACCGCGGAACCGGACACGAGCCAGTTTTCCGCGCCGGAGATCGTCTACCGGATGAAGAAGCATCATCACGCGGGGCTGATTGTGCGTTCGCCGCGGGCGGAGCGAGTGAAACATCTGCTGGAGGAGTACAGCGCGGAGTTTGCGCGGCTTTACCTGGCATCAATGCCGCCGCCGGATAAGCCGACGGCGTAGAGGCAGGGAACATTTTCGTTGCGAACTTCAGAGACAGGACGCTCGAACTGGCTGCATAAATGGTAGGGGGTCCGGAAAAAGCATCCCCCCGGGGCTAAAGCCCGCAGTTTTATTGGCCTTTTGCGGCACGACTAAAGTCGTGCCCTTTCAAAACCCGGTTTATGCAACCAGTTCCAGCCTCTAGCGGTAGTGTCCTTACTCCCAGGACACCACCGCCTCTAGCTGACGGCTGCATTTTCGGTGTTATGATTCGACTCTCCAGGGGTCGCAAGGAAAAACTTATTCAGAGGAATCGAAACATGCGACGTGTTTTCGCTCTCGCAACTGTCCGCCTGCTTTCCATTTTTGTCCTTGCCGGATTGGTTCCCGTGGTTGCCGCGTCGCAGGAGACTGGGCCGGTGACGCCGCAGGACCTGATGAGCCAGCTCAAGTGGCGCTCGGTGGGGCCGTATATCGGCGGCCGCGTGGTCACCGTGGCCGGAGTTCCAGGGAACGCCAACCTGTTCTATGCCGGAGCGGTCGGCGGCGGGGTGTGGAGGAGCACGGACGAAGGCATCAAATGGGAGAACATCTCCGACAAAAAGCTGCCTGGGCCAAGCTCGAGCATCGGGGCCATCGCTGTGGCGCCCTCCGATCCTTCGACCATTTACGTAGGCACCGGCGAGGACGATATTCGCAACGACATGATTCCCGGCGACGGCATTTACAAATCCACCGACGCGGGCGAGACGTGGCAATATGCGGGGCTGCGCGAAACGCAATCCATCAGCGAGATTGTGGTGAGCCCGCAGGACCCCAACGTGGTCTACGCATCCTCCATGGGGCACGTCTTTGTTGCCGGCGCCGATCGTGGCGTATACAAGTCCACGGACGGCGGCAAGAGCTGGAAGAAGATTCTGTTTGTGGACGACAAGACGGGAGCCATCGACCTGGTGATGGATCCCAACCATCCGGATGTGCTCTACGCCACCATGTGGCAGGCGCAGCGCATGCCCTGGGGGCTGATCAGCGGCGGGCCGGGAAGCGGGCTGTATAAAACCGCCGACGGCGGCGAGAACTGGACCAACCTGACCCACAATTCCGGTTTCCCGGAGGGAATTCTGGGGCGCATCGGCGTCTCTCTTGCCGCCAGCCAGCCGGACACGGTGTATGCCATTGTTCAGGCCAAGGAGGGCGGCGTCTTCCGGTCAGTCGACGCCGGCGCCACGTGGAAGATGGTCAATAACGAGATGAAGCTCCGGCAGCGGGCCTTCTATTACATGGCCATTTTTGCCGACCCCAAGGATCCCAATACCGTCTACGCGCCCCAGGTGGACTCGCTGTGGGTTTCGCATGACGGAGGAAAGACCTTTACCAAGCTGCACACGCCGCACGGCGACAACCACGCGCTATGGATCAATCCGAACGACACGCGAATTCTGCTCGAGGGCAACGACGGCGGCGCCACCGTCTCCACTGACGGCGGCAAGACCTGGAGCTTCGATCACAACCAGCCCACCGGGCAGTTCTATCACGTCAATCTCGACGACCAGTTTCCCTTTCACATCTACGGAGCGCAGCAGGACGAAGGTGCCTATGAAGGGCCGAGCGCCGATCCCAACGGCTCCATTCCGGTGGGCGACTGGAAGACCGTGGCGTTTGGAGAAAGCACTTTCGTTGTGCCCCAGCCGGGCAGTCCCAACATCACTTACGGCAGCGGCTACTACAGCATCTTTGTCAAATTGGACGAGCCCACCGGCCAGCTCCAGAGCGTCAGCCCGTGGCCGCTCTATCGCAGCGGCGCATCGTCCGCGGAGAACGAGTACCGCTTCGGGTGGACGCATCCCATCCTGTTCTCGCCGGCCAACCCCAAGGAAATGTTCATCTCGGCGCAGAACGTGTTTAAGAGCGACGACTACGGCATGACCTGGTCGCGCATCTCGCCGGATTTGACGCGAAACAAGCCTGAAACCGAAATCCCCAGCGGAGGCCCCGTCGATCTGGATCAGACCGGTGCCGAAATCTATCCCGAAGTTTATGCGCTCGCGGTTTCGCCGCTGGATGGAGATCTTTTATGGGCCGGCTCCGACGACGGCCTGGTTCACGTAACCGCCAACGGCGGCAAGAGCTGGCAGTTAGTCACTCCGCCGGAACTGCCGGCAGAGTGCGCCATCAGTTCCATCGAGCCCTCGCACAACGATAAAGCGACCGCATATCTGACCGCCTGGCGGTATATGTGGGACGATCTCCGGCCCTACGTTTACGAGACCACAGACCTGGGCAAGCACTGGAGGGCGATTACCGCTGGGCTGCCCGACAACGAGTTTGCGTTCAACATCCGCCAGGACCCCAGCGACCCCAGCCTGTTGTTCCTGGGAACCTTCAGCACGGCCTACGTCAGCTTTGACGGCGCCGCGCACTGGCAGCCGCTCACGCTGAACCTGCCGCCCGCCGAGGTGCGCGACATCGCCATCGACACGCGCCAGGGCGAAGTGGTTGCGGCGACGCACGGCCGCTCCTTCTGGGTACTGGACAACCTTGCCCTGCTGGAGCAGTTGACCGGCAAGCCCTCAGTGGCCGCCGGCAGCGGCTACGTTTTCGCGCCGGAGAAGGCGTGGCTCACTCATGCCTACGGGGCGCCCGAGGATCCGGACGAAATGGAGCCGAACGCGGGCGACAATCCGCCTTTCGGGGCTACCGTGTTCTTCAGGGTTCCCGGCAATTACGACGGCAAGACACCGGCCACGCTGACGTTTGAAGATGCCGCGGGAAAGCTGGTGCGCAGCTTCACCCTGCATCTTGAAACGGACGAACAGAAAAAAGAGAAGGCCGACGAGGAAGCCGGCAAGCCCGAACCGGATCACAGCGCGGAGAGCGCCATTGAACAGACGCAGAGAGCCCTGGCAAAGCTGACCGCGGTTGAGCCGGGCATGAACAAGTTCCAGTGGGACCTGCGCTACCCGCCCTCAGTGGAGGTAAATGGCTTCCATGCGCCGGAAGCCGCAGGGGGACTCGACTACTCCACCAACGGACCCATGCCGGTACCCGGCACGTATACGGTTGTGCTCGATTACGGCGGAGGAAAATCCCGCCAGACGTTCCCCATCGCCCTTGATCCGCGGCTTCATGCGACCGCGCAGGACCTGGCCGCGCGCTTCGCGCTTACGCAGCAGATCCAGGCGGATGTGAATGCCCTGAATGGGGAAGTGAATAATGCGATTGCCGCGAGGGACAAACTCAAAAAGGCAGTCTCCGCGCACAGCCTCACCGACGCCCAGGCGGGCGGCGCGCTGGACGCGCTGAATTCGCTCATCGACAGTGAAGTGCAGATGAAGATCCGCTCCAGTGAGGGCGACACCATGCAGGAGGTCAAGCTGCACGGCCACCTGGCATACCTGGCGGCGGACGTCGAGGTCGCTTATGTGCGTCCCACCGCGGCTCAGTACGCTGTCTTCCGCGAACTCGACAAGCAAACGAAGGCCGCCGAGCAAAAACTCAAAGCCGCTGTCTCCCTGGCAGACAAAGCGGTCCAATAGGGGCTCGCCAAGATTGCGGTGCGCAGCAGCGATCCGGCGGTCGCGGCAGCTAGCGAGTCTTCGGATCAAACGCCGGCAGCCTCATCCACTTGAGAGACTTGCCAATCTTTTCGAACGAAGGGTCCGCGGAAACGAGCGTGGACTTCGACGCTAAAGCCAGAGCCGCGGCGAAGCTGTCCGCGTAGCCAAGCTTGTGACGATGTTTCAATGTAGCTGCCGCCATGGTGCTGTTCGCGTCCGCGTCCATCATCGTTACGGAATGCCGAAGCACTTGTATGTACTGAAACGCCCTCTCTTCACCTAAATGTTTCAGCAGGATGTAGAGCACCTCGCCCATATTGACCACCGACATCGAAAGACGCGCCTGATCGCGCTCGGCTTGTTCGAACAAGCCGCGGACCCTTTCCCGGCCCTGGCCGCCGCCAATTCCGAAGTATCGAAGAACGGCATTCGCGTCGAGAACGTAGTCCTTCATCGCTCGTCCTCGCGTTTCCGTTCCGCCCGCCGCTCTTCTTCCAGGCTCGCCTCGAGCGGATACTCTCGCAGGCTTCCTTCGAGTGCGTAAATCGCCTCGTAGTTGCGCGGCTCAAGAATCAGCCGGCCACGTTCTTCCTGAAAAACAACGGTGGTTCCCTCTTTCAATCGGTATCTCTTCCGCAGATAGGCAGGAATAACGATTTGTCCCTTGGAACTGATGATGGCTGTCGATGGCATTGGCTTACCTTCCCGTTGAACATTTCCTACTTCATTATAGGATATTCTCCTGGAGGAGGATGGGTACAAGCTCACCTTATTGATTAACAACCGTCGAATTATATTGATATCAACGTATCGTGCCAATCTTCCCGGACGCAAAGAAATCCCCATCAGGAGAAACCAGTGAAACTGAAGACGATGCCTCTCAGGACATTCGCGCTATCTGCCGTTGCGCTGGCAGTGATGCTGCCAGCGGCGTGGCATGCGCCGGCACAGGAGGCCAAAGCACCCTATGCGACCATGGCCCCGATTGACCAATATCTGATGGGCGATCGGGATGCCGAGATCGCGCTGGCTCGCACGGCCGCTCCCCCATCCATCTCACACACCGCCGAAGTGCTGGTGCTGGGGCGAGACGGATATACCACTGCCGTGAAGGGCGGCAATGGTTTCGTCTGCCTGGTGGAACGAGGGTTCGCCGCCGCCACGGTCAACTCTGTGTTCTGGAATCCCAAGAACCGATCGCCGATCTGCCTGAATGCTGCGGCGACGCGGACCGATTTGCCCATCGTGCAGATGAAGGCCAAGCTGGCGCTCGAAGGAAAGTCGAAAGCGGAGATCGCCCAGGCGGTCACAGCGGCGTTCGAAAGCGGCGAGCTGCCGGCGCTGGAGCCCGGCGCCATGTGCTACATGATGTCGAAGGAGCAGTACCTGAACGATAGCGTGAAGAACTGGCATCCACACCTGATGTGGTTTGTTCCGGGCGCTGCGGCAGCGAAGTGGGGAGGGAATGTGGCGGGATCGCCGGTTATTGCGGCGGATGATCCTGAAGAGCGGATGACGATCATGATGGTCTGGGCGGACCACTGGTCCGACGGCTCGCCGGCTCCGCAGGTTCAGCACTAACCAGCCAACAGGCCATTGACACCTCGTCGCGCATCCAAGCATGCTCGAAGAGAGGCTGCAATGAACCTGACTCAGGAACCCGAATACATCCTCTGGCCGGAAACCTATTACGTTTTTGTGGAGAAGACCGGACCTTTCATGCAGAATGCGCCGGCCGCGTGGGGTGAAGCGCATGCCCTGGTTCCCGCGCTGCTGGAACACAACAAGATCGCGGGCTACTTGAGCCTGTACAAGATGAATACGGGCACGTATCGCGCCGGGTTTGCGCTGGAAGCGCCGCCATCGGAGCTGCCCAGGGGGCTGGCGTACGAGAAATTCGAGGGCGGGCGCTATGCCAAGTTTGTGCTGACCGGCCCGTATTCCCAGCTGGGTCCGGCCACCGGACGCGTGATGGAGATGGTGAAGGAGCAGGGAATTGACGTGCGCGACGGCTGGAACATTGAGAATTATGTGAATGACCCGCGCACGACGCCGGAGGCGGAGCTGATCTCGGAGATTTGCGTGCCGGCGTAGAAGCAGGGACTGAGCCCTCTGCCCTCAGCTTTCAGCCCTCAGCTTTCCACTGTCAGCTTTAGGGCTGACGGCTCACGGCTGATCTATGGAAACTGAAGACAGACACTGGGAGCTCGCCCATGAATCCCAATCTGGACCACACGATGGCGCTGCTGGAGCGGACCCCGGGAGCTCTGGATGAGCTGTTGCGCGGCCTTGCTGCGGAATGGACGGAGCGCAATGAGGGCGGCGACACGTGGAACGCGCGGGAGATCGTGGCGCACCTGTCGCATTGCGAACGGACGGACTGGATGCCGCGGGTGAAGCACCTGCTGGAGTTTGGCGAGGCGCGGCCGTTTCCGCCGTTTGACCGCCTGGGCCAGCGTGCGGCCATGCAGGGAAAGTCAACGCCGGAACTTCTGGACGAGTTTGCGCAGTTGCGGGCCGGAAGCCTGGAGGAATTGCGCGCGATGGCGCTAGGCGCGGCGGATCTGGAGAGGCGAGGCATGCACCCCGCATTAGGCTCCGTGACAATGAGCGAGCTGCTGGCAGCGTGGGCGGCCCACGACATGACGCATTTGCACCAGATTTCGCGGGTGCTGGCGTTTCAGTATCGCGAGGCGGTGGGGCCGTGGATAAAATTTCTGGGCGTGATGCACTGCGGCGGCCATGGGGGGTGATGCATCCGCTTCAGAATCCAGCAACGCTTGTTGCAGGGGACGCGGCCGGGAGGGTGGTGAGCTCGCTGGGATTCGAACCCAGGACCCACGCCTTAAAAGGGCGTTGCTCTACCAACTGAGCTACGAGCTCGTTCAAGGCCGCTAATTCCAAACTACCACAGTACGGAATAAACCCGCCCGAGGCGTGGAGTGCATGGGGGCGCGGCCGTGGACGCATAGAGTTCGTCGTGAGAAGATCATCGAAAGTAAGCCAGCTGTTTAGATCAAAGTAATAGTTACTACGAATTACTTTCGCGTGGATTTCGTGATTTCTTTTGCGCCATAAATCCAGTAAAAGTGCCAATCTAGCGCATACAGTCCCCAAATTCCTCCCCCCAAAGTGGTATCAGCGTAACGTTGCAAGTGTTATTGTTTTGGCACTAGTGGACAACTAGGATTCGTGGTGCGAGACACCACGCCACACGGAAGAGTCCAAGCCGGATTCGGCTTTGTTCCTGGTGCTGAAGGGGAGCGCCGGGGAAGCTTGTTCCAGGAAAAAGGGTGACAGATGACTGACCGTAGAGGGGCGACCGATCCGGACGAGACGCCTGAGGATGTAGCCAGTTTGTACTCGTGGGCGAACCTGCACGGCGCCAAGTACCGGGACTTTTCGGCGTCGCGGGCGCAGTGGCGGGCAGTGGCGCGCCAGCGGGTGCAGGAGGCCATGGAAGCGGAGCGCCGTCGCGCGATGGAGGCTTCCGGAGCATACGCAGTGGAGGCGGAACGCGAGGCGCTGGCCGCAGCCAGGGAGAACGCGGAGCGTGCCGAGCGCGCGCAACTGGCCGCGCAGCAGGCAGCGTGGCAGGCAGCGCAATATGCGCAGGGTTATCCGCCGCAGGCGCCGTATTCGACGGGCTATGGTGGGCCTCCGCAGCAGCCCGTATATCCTTCGCAGCCGTATCCGATGGCTGCGCCGCCTCAAGGGCGGGATCTGCAAAGCACAGGCTGGGGCGGCGAGACGCGGGAAACGGGTACGCTGCCGGCATGGCTGGCCACGGAACGCAGCGAGATGAGCGGAGCGCCATTGGCGCCGGCCCCGGAAAACACATTGCAAGGCTCGCGCGACCGCCTGGCCTCGCGCTGGTTCGCGCTCAAAGGCTTGTTCACTCCGGCTGCCGCGCAGCCCGAACCGCTGCCGGCACAGGGCCCTCCAGAGCGCCGGTGCTGGCGGTGTTCTCACTGGCCGGCGGAGCCGGCAAAACCAGCCTGGTAGCCACGCTGGGACGCGCGCTTTCAGCCCGTGGCGAGCGCGTGCTTCTGGTGGACACTTCCGTCTATGGATTGCTGCCCTTCTTTTTTGGCGCGCGCGAACAGCGCCCCGGTGTTTTGCGCACCTTTACGCCCCCAGGCAACAGCGGCGATGCGCCCATTCAAATGTTGACGCTGGATCCGGAGACACTGGGGCCGGAGAACGCGCCGCAGGAGACGCTGGCGCTTGAAGTCGCCCGCAACAGCGTCAACGCCAGCCGGATCGTAGTCGACCTGGCGACGGCGTCCGGCGGCACCACTCGCCGGGTGCTGCGCATGGCCCCGACGGTCCTTGTGCCCCTGCTTCCAGACATGAGTTCCGTGGTAAGCGTCAGCTCCATCGACGCATTTTTCCAGCGCAATGCCGGCACTCCCGGCCAGACGGTTCTGCCCTATTACGTGCTGAACCAGTTCGATCCATCTCTTCCCCTTCATTTGGATGTGCGCGAGGTGTTGCGCGAGCAGCTTGGCGAGCGGCTGTTGCCGTTCTCGCTGCGACGGGCCCCGGCAGTCAGCGAAGCGCTTGCGGAGGGCATGACGGTGGTGGATTATGCGCCCAACTCGACGGTAGCCGAAGATTTCGGCGCTCTCGCAGGCTGGGTCAAGAGCCTTGCTGCGCCGGCCTCGCTGGGCTTCCGCGGCGTGCGTTGGAGCGAGCGATGACGCCAAACAATGTGTGGCAGGAAATCGGCGCGGGCGAGAACATCCTCACCCGCCTGATTCGCCTCCTCTTTATCCTGGTTGCGGCAGTGGCCTTTTACTTTTTGGCCGTGCTGCCGATGAGCTGGCCCCAGCAGGCCGTCTGCGGTCTTCTCACCCTGCTGATGGCCCTTGCTCTCGCGCGCAGTTCTGACTCCTACCTGGTCACGCTGACGCTGATGATGATGTCGATGTTCTGCACCTTCCGCTATGGCTACTGGCGCGTCTCGACCACCATCCAGTTTTTCCGCGATCCGGCCAATCACTGGGGCGCCATCGACGCCTTCTTCATTTTCTGCCTTCTCCTGGCCGAATCCTACGCCTTTGTCATCCTGTTCCTGGGATACTTTCAGACCATCTGGCCGCTCCGCCGCGCCCCCATCGTGCTACCCGACGACGAAGAAGAATGGCCGCACGTCGACGTCCTGATTCCCACCTACAACGAGCCGCTGGAGGTGGTGCGCTACACCTCTCTGGGCGCGCTTAACATGGACTGGCCCGCGGACAAATTGCACGTCTACATTCTGGATGACGGACGCCGCGAGCAGTTCCGCCAGTTTGCCTTTGAAGCCGGCATTGGATACAAGACGCGCGACGACAATGCCCACGCCAAGGCGGGCAACATCAACGCCGCGCTGTATAGCCTGGATTCCCCCTTCGTGGCCATCTTCGACAGCGACCACGTGCCCACGCGCAGTTTCCTGCAGATGACCATGGGCTGGTTCCTGCGCGACGCCAAGCTGGCCATGCTGCAGACCCCGCACCATTTTTATTCGCCGGATCCGTTCGAGCGCAACCTGCAGCAGTTTCGCATTATTCCCAACGAAGGCGAGCTGTTTTACGGCGTGGTGCAGGACGGCAACGACTTTTGGAACTCGACATTCTTCTGCGGATCGTGCGCGGTGCTGCGGCGCGAGGCGCTGGATGAGATCGGCGGCATTGCCGTCGAGACGGTCACCGAAGACGCCCACACATCCCTGCGCATGCAGATGCACGGATGGGGCACCGCCTACATCAACATTCCCCAGGCGGCGGGGCTGGCTACGGAGCGGCTGAGCGCCCACGTGGGGCAGCGCATGCGCTGGGCCCGAGGCATGGTGCAGATTCTGCGCATTGAGAATCCGCTGTTTGCGCCCGGCCTTCGCTTCCCGCAACGGCTGTGCTACTTCAATGCCATGGCGCATTTCCTTTATGCGATTCCGCGCCTGGTTTTCCTCACCGCTCCGCTTATTTACTTGATCCTGTCCCACACCAACATCCCCGGCTACTGGGCGGCCATCCTGGCTTACGCCCTGCCTCACCTGGTCCTTTCCAACGTCACCAACTCGCGCATTCAGGGGGAGCACCGGCACTCGTTCTGGAACGAAATCTACGAGACCGTGCTCTCGCCTTACATCCTGCTGCCCACCGTCCTGGCGCTTATCAATCCCAGGCTGGGCAAGTTCAACGTCACCGCCAAGGGCGGCGTGGTCAAGCGGACCTTCTTCGACACCCGGATCGCCCAGCCGTTTCTTATCCTCCTCATCTTCAACCTGATCGGATTGCTGATTGCGATCCCGCGCTTCATCTGGTGGGATGCGGATCATCGCGGCACGGTGCTGATGAACGTGCTGTGGAGCGTTTTCAACGTGATCATTCTGGGCGTGACCACGGCGGTGGCACGCGAACTGCGGCAGTTGCGGACAACGGTGCGCATCGCGCTGGCGACGCCGGTGATGGCGCGCATGGCCGACGGGCGAGAAGTTGCCGGCGAGACCATCGACATTTCTTCCGGCGGCTCCAGCATCCGCTTCAGCGAAGCGCTGGATCTCCCCGCCCAAACCGAATTGCAGCTGGTCTTCCCCATGCCTGTCGGAACCAGCGATGTGCGCGGACATGTGGTGTCCTCTGATGGCACCGTGCTGCGCGTGAAATTTGAAAATTTGAGCATTGTTGAACAGGAAGCACTGACCATGGTTCTCTACTCCCGAGCAGACTCCTGGCTGGGTTGGGGCGAGGCACGCGAAAGCGACGACGTCCTGCGCAGCCTGGGGCGCATTTTCCAAATCTCGATGCATGGACTCAAGTCCACCTCCCAGAGCCTGTTCGGCTCCCAGAAGAGCTCCAACAAGAAGGTGGAACGACTGGCCACCACGACCATCCTCTTGTTGGCCATCGCGGTTCTGCTGGGGGTAGCGGCTGCGCCGCGCCTGAACGCGCAGCCCGAAACCAACGTCGCCGGACGCCAGGCCCTCGCGGGAGCCGGCAAACATGCGCTTCCGGCCGCCGCTCCCAAAGCCGACCAGTTCCACGACGTGTTCAGCCTGGCCGATACGGGTTCCGACCAGATTGACCTGCACGGCATCGACAGCGCGCACACCATCTATTTCACGCTGCCGGAAACGCACGTACCGCGCACGGCTAAAATTCACGTCGACTACGCGTTTTCGCCCAGCCTGTTGCCTGCCTTGAGCCACATCAAGCTGATGTTGAATGGCACGCTGTTTGCCACCATCGAGCCCACTCCCAACGGCCAGGGTGGAAGCCGCAGCGATCCCATGTCGGGCGATTTCAATATCCCGACGGAATTACTGGTGCACAACAATTCGTTCACCATGGAGTTTATTGGCCACTACGTGCTGGAGTGCGAGGATCCGGCGAATACCACTCTGTGGTCGCGGGTGCACACCACCACTTACTTCGATATCCAGGGGGATCTTCTGCCCCTGACCGACGATCTAAAGCGGCTTCCTCTGCCGTTTCTCGATCCCGCAGTGGTAAAACCGTTGAGCGTGCCGGTGGTGTTCGCGTCGGCTCCATCCCCCAAATCGATTCAGGCGGCAGGCATCGTAACCAGCTACTTCGGCATGATCTCCGATGGTCGGCCGGTGCGATTCCCGGTTTCGATCGGAACCATCCCCGAGGGCAATGTGATCCTGGTCAGCGATGGTTCCTCGGCCTTGCCCGCAGGACTCAATGTCGCAGCCGGCGGCAGCCCCACGGTGGCCGTTCGTACCAACCCCTCGGACCCATACGGCAAGGTTCTCATCCTTGCTGGAAGCGATCCCGACCAGTTGGTGATGGCAGCGCAGGCCGTGGCTCTGCATAGCGATCTCCTTGCCGGTCCCGACGTTAGCATTACCAGGTTGACGCTGCCGGCAAAGCAGCCGGCCGACAGTGCGCCGCGCTGGGCGAGGACCGATCAAAGAATTGCGCTATGGGACTATGCCAAATCCGACGAACTGCAGGGAGACGGCTCGGCGTCGCTGAATACCTTCTTCCGCATTCCGCCGGACATCTACTTCACCGATCGGCCGAATTCGGTGCTGCATATCTCTTACCGCTACAATTCGATTCCCATCGGCAACATCTCCAGCATGCAGGTGCGCATCAACGGCGCCTATCTCGGTTCGGTGCCGCTGATCCCGGGCCAGGAGGTCTCCAAGCAGGAATCGACCGAAATCGCCGTGCCCGTGGTCAACCTGCGGCCGTTCTCAAACTCGCTCGCATTTGACTTCACCTTCCAGCTGAAGAAACGCGATTTCTGCACCGATACCACTCCCATTAACATCCAGGGCGCCATTGTGCGCGACACTTACCTGGATCTGCGCGGGTATCCCCATTGGGCGCCGATGCCCAACCTGGAGCTCTTCGCCAATGCCGGATTCCCGTTCACACGGTATCCCGATCTCCATAACACCACGGTGGTGCTGCCGCCCAACCCCACTCCCGAGGAGATTGAGACCTTTGTCACTCTCATGGGCCACTTCGGGCGGCAGACGGGCTATCCTGCGCTGCGTGTAACCGTGGCGGGACCTGAGGCGCTGCGTGCCGGCAATGACGCCGATTTCCTGGTGATAGGCACCGGCGACGACCAGCCGGCCTTCGACAAGCTCGGCAAAAACCTCCCGGTTTCAACGCAATCCGGACGGGTACAGGTGAACGATACCGAGGGCTTCTTTGCGCCTCTGCACCATGCCTGGTGGAAGGTGACCAATCCCGATCACGCCGATTCCGGCGAACTGGTCGCCAATAGTTCACCGGACGCGGTCATCGAGGGAATTGAATCGCCCTACTCCTCCGGCAGCAGCGTGGTCGCCATTCACCTCAAGGACGCCGACACCTACGCGCCGTTCCTGCAGACGTTTCTTTATGTCCAGCAGGCCAGCGATATTCAGGGCTCCGTGTCGATGCTGCTGGGCACGCGATTCCAGTCCTTCCGCGTGGGCGCAAATGTGTATCACGTCGGCCTGCTCCCCTGGTGGACGCGCTTGACGCTTTGGTTCAAGCAGGTGCCGTGGCTGGCCGCGGTGGTGGTTGTTCTGCTGGCGTTCCTGTTCGCCGTCTGGTTGCGCAATTGGCTGCGGATGAGGGCAAGAGCGCGTCTTAAAATGCTCGACTGATAACGGATCCTTTGCGGCCGCTGCACCGTCCGGCAAGACTCGGTACTTGGCCGGGCGGTCGGCATTGCATTGGTGTGGAAAACCGGGAAATCGGTGGAAAACACGGGGCAAAACCCGATAAAACCCCACAAATTCCGGGGGCAAATGCTGTATAAGGCTAAATTAGATGCCGCAAAGAAGCCGGGGGCAGCGGACCAGTGAACCTTCGTGTGTCGCGGTTTATTCCTCCCTGCGCCCTTATCGGACTCTTCGTGGTTGCAGCGGCCAGCGGCGGTTGTCGTCAGGGTCCATGGTCGTTGTGGGATGCGTATGCAAACCGATTCATTGACGATCAAGGGAGGGTTATCGATCGCAATGCAGGCGATCGCACCACGTCCGAGGGTCAGTCGTACGCGATGTTTTTCGCGTTGGCCGACGACGATCGTGCGCGCTTTGACCGCTTGCTCAAATGGACCGAGACAAACCTCGCCGATGGCAACCTTGCTGCTCATCTGCCCGGGTGGCTCTGGGGACGCGCGCCATCGGGCGAGTGGAAGATTCTGGATGCCGGTTCCGCTTCCGATGCCGACTGCTGGATGGCATACACGCTGGTGGAAGCCGGACGCCTGTGGAACAACCAAGCGTATGCATCGCTGGGGCGCCAAATGATGAACCAGATCGCGAAGCAGGAAGTGGCGGTTCTTCCGGATTTCGGACCCATGCTGTTGCCGGGTCCGAAGGAAGAATTTGTGCACGGCGATACCTGGACCCTGAATCCGAGCTATCTGCCCCTCTTCGTCTTCAAGCGTTTCGATGCCATCGATCCCGAGGGACCGTGGGGCGCAATTGCGCTCAACATTGCGCCTTTTCTGCGCGAGAGTTCTCGCCGTGGATTCGCCATGGACTGGGTGAACTACCAGACGGACACCGGCTTCACTCCCGCTCCCGCCCCCGTTCCCGCGCTCGTTTACGAACCGGCGCAATCCGCAACGGCAACTGCAGCGCAATCGCGTGCAACGGCCTCCAAGCCCAGCCCCGCTCATCGCACCGATCCGGCCACAGCGCCCGCAGTTGCGCCCGCCGCTCCAACCCACACCGAAGCCGCGTCGCCTGCGGCTGCTGCCCAGTCTCCGGAGGGCAGCTACGACGCCGTTCGCGTGTACCTCTGGGCGGGCATGACCGACACGGACGATGGAGAGAGGGCAGAGTTGATGGCCGCGGTGCCGGCCATGGGGAGTTACCTGGCACAGCATAGCGCGCCGCCGGAAAAGGTCAGCGCGGACGGAATTCCGCTGCCGAAACCGGGGCCGGTGGGCTTTTCCGCAGCGCTTCTGCCGTTCATGTGGTCATCGCCTGACCTGGCGAGGCCCGCGGCGCAGCAACGCATACAAGTAAGTCAACAGCTCGATACCGCAAGCGGCCTTTACGGAAAGGATCCGGCCTACTACGACCAGAACCTGGTTCTGTTCGGGATCGGGTTCCTTGATGAAAGGTTTCGTTTTGGACCGCACGGAGAACTCAAAGTGGAGTGGACAAGGTGATGACAACTCTACGCAAACTGGCGGTAAGGGTATCGGTGGTTGCGGTGTGCCTGGCGATCGTGGCGAACGTTGGCTCGGCGCAAAAATCGGACAAGCCTTCCGATGCCGAGCACACGCGTCAGGTGCTGGTTGCCAACGCCCGCGCTCTTGAGGCTCGCGGTCGCCCCGACATGGCCATCCAGCTCTGGCAGCAGATCCTGCTCTCCGATCCCAACAATGCTGAAGCGCTGGCCGGCCTGGCCCGGGATTACAAGTTGAGCGGCGCCATCCGCGAGTCCGACCTGACTCTCGAAAAACTTCGCGCCGTCAATCCCAACGATCCGGCCATTTCCCAAATCGAGGCTCTTCCCACCGGTCACGATCAAAACAACCAGTTGCGCCATGCCGGCGAACTGGCTCGCCAGGGCAAGAACGACGAGGCAATGAACATTTATCGCCAGCTTTACGGCGATCGTCCGCCCGAGGGCGATATCGCGCTCGGCTATTACCAGACCCTCTACGGCGCTACCGGCGGCAAGGAGCAAGCCGTCGCCGGACTCCGTGACCTCATGCAGCGCAATCCCGGCGACCCGCGTTATGCCATCGAGCTCGGCCGCATGCTGACCTACGATCCGCGGACCCGTTCCGAGGGCATTCATATTCTCGCGCAGCATCCTCTCGATCCGGACGCGCGCGATGCTCTTCGTCAGGCTCTCATCTGGAATTCCGCCAATCCGGCCACCGCACCGGAGCTGCGCGCCTATCTGCGCGCCCATCCTGAGGACGCCGAGATCGCCAGGCGCCTCCATGAAGACGAAGCCAAGCTGTCTCGCATAAACTCAGGCCTCGCGCGCACCCCCGACGAGCGCGCCGCTTACGCCGCTCTCAACGCGCATCGCCTCGACGACGCCGAAAAGCGCTTCACCGCAATCCTCGCGAGTAAACCCAACGACGGCCCCGCCGCAGCAGGCATGGGCTTCCTGCGCATGCAGCAACAGAACTTCGGCGGTGCCATCAGCTACCTGACCCAGGCCGAGCAGAACGGCACCAAGACCGCCATCATTGAGACCGCCCTCGCCACTTCCCGGTTCTGGGCCACCATGGGGGAGGCTTCCCAGGCCGTTGATGCCAACCAATTCGACGTGGCCACAGAAAAATACCGCGCCGCGCTGGCCATGCGCCCCAACAGTCCCGAGGCCCTCAACGGTCTCGCCGGCCTCATGCTCAAGGAAGATCAGTACCAGCAGGCGACGGGCATTTATGCCGTGCTGGTCAAGGCGCGGCCGGCCGACTCCGATGCCTGGCGCGGCCTTTTCATCAGCTATGCGCGCGACGGAAAAAATGACCAGGCGCTCGACCTTGCCAAAAAGTTTCCTCCTCGCGTGCGCGCCACCATGGTCCGCGATCCCGAGTACCTGCGAACCCTCGCCACCATCTATCAATCGGAAGGCCGCTCTGCCGATGCGCAGAAAGTGCTGGCCCAGGCGCTCGCGCTCCCATTCCCTGACAACGGCCTCAAGCTCAAGGAGGATACCCGCCTCCAATACGCGGGCATCCTGATGACCGCCAACCGCTTCAGCCAGGCCGCGGAAATGTATACCCAGATCCTCAAGGAGGATCCCAGCAACATCTCCGCTTGGATGGGCCTGGTAAGCGCGCACCATCAGCTCGGACAGGATGCACAGGCCCTGAGTGACGTGGAGCGAATGCCTCCCGCGTCTTACGAAACCGCGCTCGACGACCCCAACTTCCTCGCCATGCTCGGTTCCATCTATCAGCAGTCCAATCAGCTTGAGATTGCCCAGAGCATGCTGGAGCGGTCGGTTCGGCTGGACACGGCCGCGGGCCTCCACCCCAGCATGCAGTTGGAAATGCAGCTCGCCGGCATTTATCTCCAGCGCGGCGACACCGACAAGGCATACCCCATTTACCGCCAGGTCACTTACCGCGCATCCTGACCGCCAGGATGCATGGAAAGGCCTGATTGCAACCCTCCAGGCCACCGGCCACACCGGTGAGGCGCTCGAGGAAATTGGCTATATTCCGCCCGATGTGCGCAAGCAGCTGGAGAAGGATCCCGGCTTTGTTGAAACCGAGGCCGGCATCTATGCCTCGGCCGGCGACACCCCCAACGCCCTGGTCTACATGGACCGGGTGCGGCGCTATTACGCCGGTCAGCGCCAGCCCATGCCGCCGAATCTCGCCATTCAGAACGCGTGGCTGCTCTACAACACCGGAAATGACCGCGGCCTTTATCCCGCGCTGATGCAGTTGGGCTCGCGATCCGACCTGACCGCCGCCGAGCGCGAGACCATTCAGACCATCTGGGCTAACTGGGCGGTGCGCCGCGCCGGAGCTGCCATTGACAGCAACCAGAATCAGCGGGCAGTCGAGATCCTGGAGGCGGCCATGCTGTCGTTTCCTGACAATCTCCAGGTGAAATGGATCCTCGCCGGCGGATACATGCGCACCGGTCAGAGCCGTGACGCCCTCGCGCTCTATAAAAAGCTGCCCATCAAAGACGCCACCCCGGTCGAATTCCAGGGCGCCATCGGCGCTGCGCTTTCCGCCAGCGATCGCACCTCCGCCGAAACATGGCTTCGCATGGCGCTAAGCCGCTATCCCCACGACTACCGGATTCTGGGTATGGCTGCCCGCTACGAGCAGGCGCGCGGCGACAATGAACGCGCCGCCGATTTCTGGCGCGCCGCGCTCCAAGCCATGCCGGCCAACTCGCCCACTGACAGGCTGGCTCACGATCTCGCCTATCCCGACCAGGACAATTCGCCGCATAAGGCCGTCACCGCGGGCGACCTGCAGTTGCTCCTGAATCCCGACTACGTCAACAGCACGGAACGCTTTCCCAGAACCGTAATGCTGCCTCCGCTTCCCTCATACGGCCCCGATCCCTACGCGGGACGTCTGCCGGTCGATGCCGCGCCGGTCGCGCCTCCGCAGCAGTCGACGGAGCCTTCGATACCCGCAACCACCCAGATTCCGGTGCCGCAGGCCGGCATCTCCAACTCCGGCGTCCCCGGCGCCGCGGATTCGCCCGCGGCATCGCCAGCCGAGCGCAGAATCTCGTCGGCGCACCATGCGCGCAAGCCCCGCGCGCAGCAGTTGCCGAGGTCGGCCAGCTACACCGGGCAAGTCGAGCTTCCGCCCTCTGAGGAATACATCACCAGCACCGCTGCCGATACGCCGCCGGTGCAGACCAGGCAGGCGTCTCCCACGCAGCCGGTCTACATTCCTCCGCCTCCGGCCGAGAACGCGCCGCATCGGCAATCCACGTCGGTTGGGCCGCAATTTCAAGCGCCGGCCGCCAATGAGGCGCCCCGGGTTTTCATCCCGGAACCGCAGCCTTCCGGGCAATCGGCGCAATCGCTCGTCCATCCGGCCTTTCGCCTTTCTTCCCAGCCCATGGGCGGTCAGGTTGCGGCCGTCGAGGCGCAGTTCGCCCAGCAGGATACGGACGCGCAGTTGACTCCGGGCGATGCGCAAATCCGGCAGCTCAAAAACGTGCCCGTTCTCGGACCCGATCAACATGCCTCTTTGGAGGTGGCATCCGTCGCGCCCATCCTCGACGGCACAACTCCCATCGTCGAAGATGCGCAGTACACCCCTTCGGCCAAGGAAGCCGCCACGGGCGCGTACTCCGCGCAAAAGCCCCAAGCTGCGCAGACTGCTTCCAATCAGACCACTCCTCCTCTGTCCACGTCAAGGAAGCGCCATCGCAGGAAAAAGAAAGTGCCGTCCGCAGCCCCCGCTACGGAGACTGTGCCGACGCTGTCCACCGCGCCGGCTGAGCAGAAACCAGCCGAGGAAGCGCAGCCCCCTGCGCCCGAGCAGGCGCCGGCTCCAGACAATACCAGCGGCGCAACGGACGAAGAACTCCAGCAACAAAACCTGCCTCCGCTGCGCGGCCCCTGGGTTCGTGTGCAGCGGGAGCCGCGCCCCACCAGCCCCCGCGAAGAGGCCGAACAACAACTGGAAACGCTGGAGAGCGGCTACAGCGGCTGGCTGGGCGGAGCCGGCATCGTCAACTACCGCAGCGGCAGCCCCGGATATGACCAGCTCACGGCCCTGGAAGCGCCTTTTGAGGCTTTCGCTCCGCTGGGCTATCACGCCCGCGTCGGGTTGGTGGCCAAGCCGGTCTTTCTCGATTCCGGCCAGGCCGACGGCACCAGCACCATAAGCGTCGCGGAGTTCACCTCGGCCGGCAGAACGCTCACATCCATCCCCCAGCCGCTGGGGACTGACACCAGCACCGGCCCCTCCGGTTCGGCTGCGGCGTTCGCCCCTCCGCCACAGCAGAACGCCGCCGGAGTTGCCCTTGAGGGCCAACTCATCACTCCCCAGTTCGCCGCTGCATTCGGCTACACCCCGCTCCAATTCCTCGTGGCAAACTGGACCGCGCGCGCCTGGTTCCGCCCCGCCAATGGCCCCTTCACGTTTGCCTTTAACCGCGACTCCATCAAGGATTCGCAGCTTTCCTACTCCGGCCTGCGCGATCCCGGCACCGCCTCGCTGAGCTTTCCCGGCGTGGTCTGGGGCGGCGTCGTCGCAGACCAGGGAACGGCGGAGTTCTCGCGCGGCGAGGCCCTGTCCGGCTATTACTTCGGCGTCGGCGGCCAATATATCCAGGGCTACAACGTCAAGAATAACTTTCGCTTCGATGGCAACGGCGGCGCCTACTGGCGCGTCAAAGCCTACCCGGAGTACGGCACTCTGAGCCTGGGCGCCAACTTCTTCGGCATGCACTACGACAATAGCCAGGAAGCCTTCACCTTCGGCATGGGCGGATACTTCAGCCCCCAGTTCTACTTCCTGGCCAACCTGCCCCTCACCTGGGAGGGCCACTATCAAACCCGTTGGCACTATGAAGTCGTGGGCGGCCTGGGCATTCAGGCGTTCCAGCAGGATGCAACGCCGCTTTACCCGCTGGTGAACCAGAAAGCCATTGAGATTGCATTGAACGATGCGGAACTCCCGGATCTCACCAGCGTCAGCGCCAACTGGGATATCCGCGGCAACGCCGCATACCAGATCACCCCGCACTGGTTCGCGGGATTCTTTGTTTCCGGCAACGACACCCGCAATTACAACTTCGTCTCCGCCGGGTTCTCCATTCACTACATGTTCCGTTCGCAGCCCGCCGCCGTAACCGCGCCCACCGGCCTGTTCCCCACCGACGGCCTGCGTCCGTTCACGGTTCCGTAGACCCGCCATAGCGTCGGTCCCGCCGCCAGCTTCGCCGGCGGGAACGGCTGGCCGGCGACCCATTTGCAGCGTTCCCGAGCAGCCCGCAATACTCAAGTCCAGACTTCAGTATTCCCGCCCTAAGCGGCCGTCTTTCCCCTTGCGACCGCCCCCGCTCCCCAGCGATTCCGCGCAACCCACCCCGGATCGTCTCAGACGGGTGCAACAACTCCCCCCGGATCGTCTCAGACGGGTGCAACAACTCCCCCCGGATCGTCTCACGAAAAATGTGATTGTTATCACTTTCCGGGACAGTTCGGCTCACTCCACGGCCGGATATTTGGGCCCGTCTTCACCTTTTGTACGCGCCCTGCTGCTTGCGGGGCTAATTTCGGATCATAAAATCAATTAATTTAATAAAAACAGTTGACATAATTAAGAAAATCAATCATAGTCTCCATAAATCAGATGGAAGACAAATCCAAACCCGTTTCCGATTGGCAAGAACTGCTCCGCATAGCCCAGGGCACAGAGCTCGTGGTGGAGCGTGTGGGCCTGCCTGGGAAGGGCATTGCCGTGGAAGGCGCCTTCACGCCCCCGCAGCTGGCCCGGCTCAGCTTGGAAGACCAGGTCTTCGTGACCGCCTTCCTGCGCTCGCACGGCTCCATCAAGGAGATGGAACAGACGTTCGGGGTTAGCTATCCGACTGTGAAGGCTAGGCTTAACCGAATCGCGGGGCTGCTTGACTTCATCGAGACCAACCCCTCGCCTTCGCGGGCGGAGGTGCTGGAGCGGCTGAACCAGGGTGAGATCTCTGCGGAAGAGGCTATCAAGGAACTGGAATCGCTGAAGTGACAGGGACTAAGGGACCAAGGGACTAAGGGACTTAGGGACTTAGGGACTAAGGGACATAGGATCAGTGGTTTAGTGGAATTGGGAGGGGGAGCGATGATTCCGAATCTGGCAGTGATTCGCATTCAGGGCGAGCGGGGATGGTGCCCGCCGATTCCGGTGCCGCTGTTTCTCATTTGGATTGTTGCCATCCTGCTGTCGTCATTGATTTTAGCTGCGCTGCTGGTGCTGTGGGCGGTCTGCCTGGGGGCTGGATACCAGATGTGGCGGCTGCTGGGGGCTTTCTGGAGAGTTCTTTGCGCGCTGCCGGGAACCGAGGTTCGGGTGACGGCGGAAGGCAAGCACATCTATGTGCGCATTCTGTGAGGAAGTAAGTGTTTACATTGAAAGGAGTTGGCTGAGGAAGGCCGTTATGAGAGAGGAGCGCCGGATGATCCTGTCACTGGTGGCAGCGGGCCGCATTTCGGCGGCAGAGGCCGAGAGATTGATTGTCGCCTGGTCTGTGGACCGCGAGTTCCTGTTGCTTGCGGTTGCCGGAGCGGTACTCCTGGCGGCGCAGGGAGTCTTCCACGCCGCAGGGATTGGGCACCTGGCTCATGTGCTGGCGCCGGGATGCCACTGGTTGCGCAACAAGCTATCGCACTGTCGGAAAAGGGATTAGGAGGATTGAGATGAACGAGAATCGGAGACAAATTCTGGAGATGCTGGCCGCCGGCAAGCTCACGGCCGATGAGGCGGAGCGACTGCTGGCTGCTCTCGATCCGGGGCCGGGAACGGTGGCCGGAGAGTTTGCGGGCACGACTCGCGGCGACAATGGCTCGCCGGTGAAGACGCGAGCCAAGTACCTGCGCGTGATGGTGGAGGCCGACGAATCTTCGACCGGCATGAAGGGCACCACCACCGTTAACGTGCGCGTTCCCATGCAGTTGCTGCGCGCGGGCGTGCGCCTGGCCGCGCTGATTCCGCAGCAGGCCCACGGGCAGTTCGACGAGGCGCTGAGCAAGCACGGCGTGCCCATCACGCTTTCGCAGATCAAGCCGGAGAACCTGGAGGAGATTATCGATCAACTCGATGAACCTGACGGTGGACGTGGACGGCAAGGAAGGGAACCAGACCAAGGTGCGGGTGTTCTGCGAATGAAGCAGGGAACGAGGGAACAAGGGAACGAGGGACTAAGGGACCAAGGGACCAAGGGACCGGGGAACGGGGAACAGGGAACGAGGGACCAAGGGATCCGCCACAGGGGAGGGCAGAGGGACTCGGAGGGCCTGGGCAGTTCAAGCGCCACCCCAGTCCCCAAGTGCCAGGGACCCTTCGGCAGGCTCAGGGCAGGCTCGGGGGCACCCTCTTCGCCGTCTGGAAAGGGGGCCGAGACCGGGGCCGCCCGCCATTGCCAAAGATCATTCGGAATGGAGAGTGGTGAACGGGTCGAGGCGCATGGCGCGCAGCGCAGGGACGTAACTGGCGGCGACGGCGACGGCGGTGAGCACGGCGGTTACGCCGGCGAAGATGGACGGATCGTAGGGCGAGACACCGTAAAGCAGGCCGGACATGAGATGAGAAACGATCAGCGCGCCAACCAGGCCCACGCCGGCGCCGGCAGCGGCCAGAGTGAGGCCCTGGCGTAAAACCAACTTGAGGATAGTGCCTTTTTGAGCGCCCAGCGCGAGGCGAATGGCGATCTCGCGCGACTGCTCGTTGACCAGGAAGGAGATGGTTCCATAGATTCCCAGGGCCGCGAGCAGCAGGGCAGTTACGGCAAACAGCGCCACCATTTCCATGGAGAAGCGGCGCACAGACAGCGAAGAGGAGAGAACGTCGTCCAGGGTCTCCGCGCGGAAGACGGGAAGCTCCGCATCGACGGACTGGATTTGGGTGCGCACCTCGGCGGAGATGTTGGCGGGATCGACCTGCCCACGCAGGTAGAACGCAAGAAACTTGGCGGGGCGCTGGTAGATGTCGAGGTAGATTTGCGGAATGCCGGCGTCGGCGAGCGATTCCGTGCGGGCATCGGCAATCACGCCGACGATGGTGGTCCAGTCCGGCCTGGCACGGCCCAAACGGCCCTGCAAACGGACTCGCTTGCCGACCGGATTCTCGCCCTTCCCATCCTTGCCGGGCCAGTACATGCGGGCCGCGGCCTGGTTGATGACTGCGACCAGGGGCGTCGCTTCAACATCCTGGTCGACAAAGAGGCGTCCACGCAAAAGAGTCATGCCCAGCAGGTGGAAGTATTCCGGCGAGACGGTCAACGTATCGATCTGCGGAGGCTGGCTGCTCTTCAGGTCCTGGCCCTCGCGAAACAACGGAGCTGCTCTGCGATCGGTCTGGCTATGGCCAAGGGGAATGGCCGCCCGATCGCCGACGGCGGTTTCTTCCACGCCCGGAATCGTCCGGTTGCGGCGCAGAATTTCGCGCAGCAACACCCCTTCCTGCGTCGCGGTGCGGTAAATGTCGGTCTTGGGATCGTTAGGATTCGGCAGCGAGGTCTCGATTGCCACCACCCGAGTGGGATTGAAGCCGGGTTGCACCTTGAACAAGTCCCAGAAGCTGCGCAGCAGAAGGCCGGCGGCGATCATCAGCACTAGGGAAAGCGCTAATTCACCAATCACCAGAACATGGCGCAAGCGCGACCGCCGCCGCGAACCGTTGGAGCCGCGGCCTTCCTGCCGGAGCGTCGCCGTCAAATCAAAGCGGCTGGTGAGCCACGCGGGGGCAAGCCCGAAGATGGTTCCGGCGGCGACAGAGACGATGATGGCAAACGCCAGCACGCCCCAACTGACGGATATGTCATTCAGGCGCGGCAGGCTTTCCGGAATGAATCGCAGCAGGAATTTCCGGGCGGAAAAGAGGACCGCGAAACCGGTGATGCCGCCGAGCACGAAGAGCAGCAAACTCTCGGTCAGGAGCTGACGAATCAGGCGCGTTCTTGCGGCTCCCAATGCCTGGCGAACCGCCATCTCGCGTCCTCGCGCGCTAGCGCGGGCAAGCAGCAGATTGGCCACGTTGACGCAGCTTATCAGCAGGACCAGGCCCACCGCGCCGAACAGCAGAATGAGCGATTGGCGAACGTTGCCGACGAGAGTTTCGGCCAAGGGAGTGAGGTGGAGAGTCCACGCGCCTTGCGGCGGATAATCCGCCGGATATTGCTTCTTCAACGATGCCACCAGGGCATCGAGGCGCCCCTGTGCGGCCTGCGGCGAGAGACCAGGCTGAAGGCGCGCGATGGTCTCGAAGGGGAAACGCGTGGCGCGCATCGGCGGCGGGGCGGGGTCGCCGTAAAATCCGGCCGCCGCCCACAAATCGGCACTGCGCTCCAGGCTGTTTTGGCCCTGGTCGCGAAAGCCGGCGGGCATGACTCCGGCAATCTGATAGACATCGTTGTCAAGGTGCACACTTTTGCCCAGAATGTGCGGGTCGGCGCCAAATACGCGCTTCCACAGCCCATCGCTGATGACGACATCAGGGATGAAGCCGGGCGTGGGGTCGTGCGGATCCCAGGTATGGCCCAACTGCGGTTCGACGCCAAGCACCGCGAAATAGCTCGGGGAAACCGACTTTGAGGCGATGCTCGCGGGCTGGGTGTTGCCGGTGAGATTGTTGGTGCCGAAAAAGGACAGGGACACATATTGGAAGATTCCCGAGTTCTGAAGGTCTCTCAACTCGGGGATGGAGAGGCCGATGTCGTGCGCGCCCACGCCGGCAAAGTTGGCTTCAATGCGCACCAGTTCGCTGGGGTGGGGGTAGGGCAAAGGATGCAGCAGGGTTGCGTCGATGACGCTGTAGATGGCGGTGGTGGCTCCCACGCCGAGGGCCATGGTGGCGATGGCAATCAGAGCAAATCCGGGAGACCGGTGCAGCATGCGAAACGCATAGCGGATATCGAGCAGAAGATTCTCGGCCAGCGGAAGACCCTGCTCGGCGTTGTGTTGCTCGCGTATGGCCTGGGCCGCGCCAAGCTTCAGTGCGGCCTGCCTGCGCGCCTCGGCGGGCGGCAGGCCGGCGCGCAGGTTCTCCTCAGTCTGCAGGGCAAGATGCTCGGCCATCTCCTCACGAAGGCGCTGGTCGGCACGCCTTCCGGTGGCGAAGTTCGAGAGGCGAATGAAGAAGCGGCGCAGGAATCTCATGGCAGGTCCTCGGCTTTCACTTCAAGGAAGCGCGCCATGATGGCCGCGGTCTGCTTCCAGTCGCGGGTCTCCGCCTGCAGTTGTTTGCGGCCGGTCGCGGTAAGGCGATAGAAGCGTGCGCGGCGGTTGTTTTCCGAAGCTCCCCATTCGGAGGCAATCGAGCCTTCATTCTCTAGCTTGAGCAGTAGGGGATAGAGCGTGCCCTGGTTCAGGGCCAGAATGTCTCCGCTGATCTGCTCGATGCGGCGGGCGATGCCGTAGCCGTGCTGCGGGCCCAGCACATCGAGGGTTTTGAGGACCATCAGGGCAAGCGTTCCTTGCAAAACGTCGGGCTTTTCCTTCATGAAGGGACCAACCTTTAGGTTTCCTACAGGAATGATCGCATGGTTCCTTTTGGAAAGCAACAGGAGATTTTTGCGCGATCTTTCGAAGTCTGGAGCTGGTTAAGATGTGAGAATTAGCGGCGGGCTGGCAGCGGTTTCTGCATGGGGACGACCTGGACGGTGACGTCGCGGACCTCAGAGAGAAAGCGATTCAAGACGGAGCCGCGGAAGAGGATGTCGAAACGGGAGCGGGCGGGCTGGCCGAAGACGACGTGAGTGATGCTCTCCTGCTGGGCGAAGCGGACGAGGGCGTCGGAGACGTTTTTGTCGACGAGGTTGACGACCTTGGCGCCGAGATCGCGGGCCATGCGCTGATACTCTTCCAGGCGCTGGTGGGCTTCGGGGTCGCCGTGGCCCTTGTCGCCGTCGGGACGCGTGACATAGACGGCGTACCAGTTGGAGGCCAGGCGGCCGGCGATGCGCGAGCCTACGCGGATGAGGCGCTCGGTGCCGGGGCGCGTGCTGAGGCAGACCATGACCTTCTCCGGCGGGGCGGCCTGTTCCAGGCCCTGGGCGCGGCGGAATTCGGACTCGCGGGCGCTGACCTGCTCGGCAGTGGTGCGCAAGGAAAGCTCGCGCAGCAGGTTCAGGTTGCCGATGCGGAAGAAGTTGGCCAGCGACTGTTCCACCTTTTCCGGCGCGTAGATTTTGCCCTGGCGAAGGCGATTGCGGAGCTCGTTTACGGTCACGTCCACGTTGACCACTTCATCGGCGCGCTTGAAGAAGTTATCCGGTACGGTTTCGCGGATGACAGTGTTGGCGGAGCGGTTGACCGCATCGTTCAGCGTTTCAAGGTGCTGGATGTTGACGGCGGTCAACACGTTGATGCCGTGCTCGAGGATCTCCAGCACATCTTCGTAGCGTTTACGGTTCTTGCTGCCGGGGACGTTGGTGTGGGCGAGCTCGTCCACCACCACGGTGTGGGGATGGCGGGCGATGATGGCGTCGACGTCCATCTCTTTCAGCTCGACGCCACGATAGGGAATGACGTGCTGGGGAACGATCTCGAGATCGCGAATACGGGCGGCGGTTTCCTGACGGCCGTGCGGTTCCACGAGTCCGATGACCACGTCGATGCCCTGCTGATGTTTCATGTTGAAGGCATCGTTGATCATGGTGTAGGTTTTGCCCACGCCGGGCGCGGCGCCGATGTAGATGCGCAGGCGGCCTTGATCCTCGCGGCGTTCAAGCTTCAATTCCGCCATGGGTCAGCCGACCTCCACGGGATGGCGATCGGAAACTACGGTGGCCACGGGAAGGGTGAAGCGGAACGTGGTGCCGTGCCCGATACGGCTTTCGACGGCGATCTGGCCGCCGAGGGACTCAACCAGGCGGCGCACGAGGGCGAGGCCAAGGCCGGTGCCCTGTTCGGAGTAACTGGCGAAGCGATTGAAAATGGTGCTGAGGCGGTCGGCCTCAATGCCACGGCCGGTGTCGCGAACGGTGAACTGGACGAAATTCTTCATCTCTTCGGCGGCGAGCAGGATTTCGCCTTCATCGGGGGTAAAACGGATGGCATTCGAAAGCAGGTTGTCGAGGATGGAGCGGGCGGCGCGGCGGTCGGCGCGCACGAAGGCGAGGTCCGCGAAGGCCTTGATGCCGATGCGGATGTGTTTTTCAGCGGCCTGATCGGCGAAGCGGTCTTCGGCTTCGCGCAGCAGGGTGAGCGGCAGGAGGTTTTCCAGCTTGAGCTCGCGCTTGCCGGTGTCGATTTCGGCCACTTCAATAAGGTCGGCCATGAGGTCGTCGAGTTTTTGCGAGTCCTCGACGGCGGAGGAGACGAGCTCAGACTGCAGCGAGCTGAGTTCGCCGGCATAACCGTGACACAGGGCGTAGAGACCACGGCGGACCTGAACCAGCGGATCGCGCAACCGGCGGCTGGCGACGGCGATGAACTGGGTCTTGAAGCGGTCAGTGGCCTGAAGCGAGGTGACGTCCTCAAGGGTGGTGACGGCGCCGAGCAAGCGGCCGTCGGAATCGCGCATGGGGGTGGTACGCAGACGATAGCTGCGGTCGGCCTTGCCATAGCGCATGGGAAGCAGCGCGGCCTCGCCTTCGCCGGCTACGGCTTTCTGCATCGCCACGGCATCGCGGATGGCAGACAAGATTTTGGCCCCGCCTGGCGTGTTGGTGAGGGCCATACGGTCGGTGGCGCTCTGGCCCAGGAGTTCCGCGGCGGCCTGGTTCAACTTGAGAATGTGGCCCTTGGCGTCGGTAACGATGATGGGCTCAAAGAGGGACTGGAGGACGGCGTCAGAAAGCTGAAACTCCATCTGGCGGCGACCGGCGTCCGATTCGCGCAGGTCGCGCAGATGCACGGCAAGGCGGTTCAGCTCGGCGGCGATGACGCCGAAGCTGTCGCGGCTGGTCCAGGCGGAGCGGTGCTCCAGGTTGCCCTCCGCGATGCGGCGGGTATCGCGGGCCAGGTTGCGAATGGGCCAGAGGACAGCGATGACGGTGATGGCGGCGGCCGCGATGGCCGCGATGCCCAAGGCCAGGGCCAGCGCAGGGTGACCAGCGGCATGGAGCGGCCGGCGCGCCGCCACAGCAAGCCAGACGGTGAGGCCTGCAAGCACCGCGCAACCGAGCACCAGCCGCTGAGTTAGATTAACCATGCAGCCGCCTCCTGGACGGCGATGGATCGGGTTTCGAGGGAATGGTGTTCATTGTGGAATATACGACAGCGGGACGGAATGGGTGTCCCGCGGCTGCGCCGCTCCATGGCCCCGATTCTTGTTTCCACCCGGCGACGGGATGTTTGCCGGGCCTTCTCACACTGTACAATCAAATGGGTATGCGACGCTGAAGGCAGCGCGTGACCGGTTGTTCTGAGTCTGGGTGGGGAGTCGTTTAGAAGTGAGATTCAGAGGGAAGGAAATTCTCGGACTCGGTGCGCTTGCCGCTGCTGCCTTTGTCATTCACGGCTATCACCCGTTCTCAGAGGACGCCGAGACCTATTTGCCGGGCATCGAGAAGGTGCTGCACCCGCATCTTTTTCCCGTTGGCACGGAATACTTTCGGCTCCACGCGGATCTGACGCTGTTTCCGCAACTCATTGCCGGTACGGTGGAGCTTTTCCATGTGCCGCTGCCGTGGGCTCTTCTGTTTTGGCAGGCGGCCAGCTTCTTCCTTTTTCTGCTGGCATGCTGGAAGCTGATGTGCCATGTCTTCAGCGATCGCCGGGCCTGTTGGGCCGGGGTGGCGCTGGTAGCGGCGCTGTTCACCATGCCGGTGGCGGGTACGGCACTCTACCTGATGGATCCGTTCCTGAATCCCCGCAACATCATCGCGTTCGCGCAGGTGTTCGCGGTGCTGAAGGTGATGGAGCGGAAATACGTTCAGGCCGTGCTGTTTCTGGTTTTCGCCGCATCCATCCACCCCCTGATGGCGGCGTTTGCCGGGTCGTTCTGCGTGGTGATGGTAGTGATGGATCGATGGCCGGCGCGGCAGCGGCAATGGGGCCGGGATGAGGTAATCGCAGCCGGGACGCCGCAACGGGACATGGCGGTTCCTGCGGTGCTGCTTTTCCAGCCGATTGGGGGCTTGCTGGACGCACCGGACCACGCCTACGACAAGGTGATGCTGTCTCACCGGTACCAGTTGCTGACGCACTGGACATGGTACGAGCTGATCGGCGCCGTGGCGCCGTTGCTGATCTTCTGGCTCTTCAGTCTTGTGGGTCGCGCACGCAAAATGCGCAGCTTCGAAGTGCTGTCGCGCGGCATGGCGATTTACGGGGCGATTTACCTGGTGGTGGGTCTGGTGGTCTCGATCCCGCGGCGGCTGGAAGTCTTGGCCCTGCTTCAGCCCATGCGCAGCCTGCAACTGATGTATGTCTTGATGCTGTTGTTCGGGGGCGGCTTGCTAGGCGAGTTCGTACTGCGCAACAAGGCCTGGCGGTGGGCGGCGCTGTTCCTGCCCCTGGCCGGCGGCATGGCCTACGCGCAGCGGTCGCTGTTCCCGGCCAGCCAGCACATTGAGTGGCCAGGAGTGCAGCCGCGGAACCCGTGGGCGCAGGCGTTTGTGTGGGTTCGTCAGAACACGCCCGAGGATGCGATATTTGCCCTCGATCCGTATTACATGTCGATTCCGGGCGAAGACGAGAATGGATTCCGCGCCATTGCCCAGCGCAGCCAGCTTGCCGATGGCCTGAAGGACGGCGGGGTGGTGGAGATGTTCCCTTACATCGGCGATTCGTGGAATGCGCAGGTGAAGGCGCAGAGCGGGATTGACGGGTTCGGGACAGCGGATTTCGAGCGGCTCAAGCATGAGTTCGGCGCCGGCTGGGTGATTCTGCGCCAGCGCGATGCCGCCGGACTCGATTGTCCCTACCGGAACAATGTCGTGATGGTGTGCCGGATTCCGTAAAGACAGCTTTCAGCCTTCAGCTATCAGCCGTCAGCTTAATGCCATGGCGCCGACCGATCGGTGCGGACGGTGATACTGCATTCTTCGAGGCCTCAATACGATGCAGATTCTGATTATTGTTCGCGATCGAGCTTGGCCAATCCTTGAATCCACCGGTGGTTCAGCGCGCTGGAGAGTGAGTGGACTGCGTGTATTCAAAGGCAGTCAGAGCCCGGCGCCTACCAAGCGGTTCGCTCGTCATTGGCCGGGTCTGGGGCCTGAGAGCTGATGGCTGATGGCTGAAAGCTGATGGCTGATTTTCGGCGCTATTGCGGCTCGTCAGCCGTGACGGCAGATTGGGCGGATTTGCCTGCCGGCGCAGACTGGTATCGCGGCGAGTTGCGGAGGCCGCGCCTGGCCAGCCAGCAATCCCAGGTGGTGCCGAGCACGCCCAGTCCGTAGATCATGCTGCGGCGCACGTTAATGGATGAGGCTTCAGGGAAGTAGCGCGTAGGGCAGGAGAGCTCGCCGATGCGTGCGCCCATGTAAATGCACTGCGCCAGGAGCTGATTGTCAAAAATAAAGTCGTCGGAGTTGGCATCGAGGGGCAGCTTGAGCAGCAGCTCGCGGCTGTAAGCGCGGAAGCCGGTGTGGTACTCAGAGAGCTTGGCGCCGAGCATCAGGTTCTCAAACAAGGTGAGCAAGCGGTTGGAAATGTACTTGTAAACCGGCATGCCGCCGCTGAGCGCGCCGCCGCCGAGGATGCGCGAGCCGAGAACGATGTCATAGACGCCGCAGGCGACCATGCCGGCCATGGGCTCGACCAGCAGCGGGGAGTACTGGTAATCGGGGTGGAGCATCACCACCACGTCGGCGCCGGCTTCAAGCGCGGCGGCGTAACAAGTCTTCTGGTTGCCGCCGTAGCCGCGATTGCGATCATGGATACGGACTTGAAGGCCCAGTCTGTGCGCCAAAGCGGCAGTCTCGTCGGTGCTGTGGTCGTCGACAAGGATGACCGCGTCCACGGTCAGCGGAATCTCATTGACCGTGCGCTCCAGCGTTTTCTCCGCGTTGTAGGCGGGGAGCACAGCGACCACTTTTTTGTTGTTGATCATTCGCGCCCGATCTCTTGTTTATGATACGACGGCGCGGTTTTTTGGGACGTAACCGGGAAGGTACAACGGCAATGGCTGCCGCAGCCATTCCGAGTTGCCTCGCGATGGGGCGACGGCGGCGAAGTCTGACGCGAACGGAGTCACGCGGGTTCCCGTTTGCAATCTCAGATCGATCGGCCCGCAAAGACGGCGGGCTGAGCAAATCTGCTCGCCCGGCTACGCCTATGGCTCTCCCGCGGATAGTGGCGCGACCTTGGATTGAAGAAATCTTCGTTCGACATAATCAATGAAGCCTGTACTAAAATGGGTCTTCATCAGGTTCCATTTTTGAGACACGAGCTCAGCGCACATCCAGTCGTTGAACAACTGGATCCAACCCGAATATAGCGGATTATTTTCGTGTTTGGCAATTCATGAGTGAGGTAAACGTCCTCCATTAGCTGAAACATCATTCCACACAAAGCCAACTCTTTGCTAAAGGAGTCATCAATTCCTAAGGAGCCATCAATCCTAAAGGAGCCGTCAATCGTAAGGGAGTCATCAGTCCTGAAGGAGTCATCAATCCTAAAGGAGCCATCAACCACTACTTGGTCAGGGGTAATCTTATTCCGGTAGATGCTCAGGTTCAAATCGTTCAAACCTTCGGTATTTATGATGGCTTCTTGAATCCTCATATATCGTTCCGTTAACGACAAAAAATCGTGTTTCTCCTGAATCGCCTTCTCTCGCCGGGCTCTTATGTAGGCGACGACAGCGCCAAAAGAGAGGAGGGCGACAGTGCTGTTGTAGACGATGGTTGAGAGTTTTAGTAATGTGTCCGTGTCCACAGTTTCACCTCCTGCCGAGGCATGATTCGCGCGTCGGAATGTGACAGCGGCAGATTCCCGGGGTTGCCAGCGCCCGCTGGCCATGCAGGCTAATCCAACGCGAATCGGTTCATGGAGGCCGCGCTGTGAAAATAAAGTATCACATGTCAGAATAGTCGTCGAACGGGTCCTCCTACGTCAGCAGGGGCTGCGGAATGCGGCACACGGTCAGCTCGCCATTCCGGTGCGGCGCGCATCCCTCAAACAGCGGGCAGCAGCGAGCGCATCAGCAGGAACATTCCCACTCCGAGGAAAAAGACGAGCGCCATGCGAATGCCGGGCTCGCGATTAACCTCGGGCACCAGGTCGCTTGCGCCTACGTAAAGCGCCACGCCGGTGGAAACGGGCAGGCCGTAGGGCACCCAATGAGGAACCAGTTGGATGACCAGCACGCCCGCAACCGTGGATGCGGCCAGCACAACGGTAGAGTTGAACGCGGCGGCGCGGCTGTGGCCGCTGGCCAGCATCACGCTGGCCATGGTGAACCCCGCGGGCCTTGTGGAGGAAGATAGCCAGAAAAATGAGCCAGCCGAGCCAATCGGAGATGACAAATCCGGCGCCGATCGCGACTCCGTCGAAAAGGCAGTGGAGGCTCAGCCCTACCAGCACCGAATAGCCTGTGCGCGCGGAGACAAATTCGCCGTGGTGCGTCTCCTCGCCGTAGTGGAAGTGGGCGTTGACGGTGTGCTCCACCAGATGCACCACGCAATAGCCAGCCATGATGAGGATGGGAGCGAGCCGAGGGCTCATGCGCAGGCTCTCCGGCATCATCTCCAGCAGGGCCGCGGACATAAGAAAGGCCGCGCCCAGCGCGACAAAGTAGCGCAGGTACTTCTCAATGCCGCGCGCGCGCACCAGTACAAATCCGCCCGCCACATTGGCCAGCGCGGCGACGACCCCGAGAATCATGGAGAGCTTGAGCATGGTAAAGACAGCCTATAGCTTTTAGCCATTAGCTCTGAGCCAAAAGCTGGAGACACGACGCCCAAAGCTAAGAGTTAAAGGCTAAAAGCTAAAGGCTAAGAGCTAAGAGCTGACCGCTGAAACCTGGCACCGACGGCTACCCGCTATGCCTGATGTGTAGCACATCTCCATCCTGCACGGTGTACTCCTTGCCTTCCAGGCGCAGCGTACCACGAGAGCGCGCTGCGGCTTCAGAACCCGCATCGAGCAACGCATCCCAGCGGATGGTCTCGGCGCGGATGAAATGATGCTCGAGGTCGGTGTGGATGGCGCCGGCTGCGGCGGGAGCCTTGGAGCCCACGGGCACGGTCCACGCGCGGCACTCGTCTTCGCCTGCGGTGAAGAAGCTGATGAGGCCGAGCAGCTCGTAACTCTTGCGGATTAGCCGGACCAGGCCGCTCTCGTGCAGGCCGTAGCTGCCCAGGAAATCCGCGGCCTCCTCATCGTCCATCTCCGCGAGCTCCGCTTCCACCTTGCCGCAGAAGGCGGTGGCGCCGGCGTTGGGCCGATGCGCCATTTCCTCCAGGCCATAGCGCTTCACCGCCGCGTCGAGGTCGACGCCCATCGTCATGCTCTCGCCAATATTCACCGCATACAGAATGGGCTTTTGCGAAAGAAACATGAAGCCCTTGATGAGCTTTTTCTCTTCCGGCGTCATCTCCAGTTCGCGCAGCGGCAGCTCCTTTTCGAGAGCCTCCTTGGCGCGCAGCAGCAGGGCGTGCTCGCGTTCCAGCTCGCTGGTTCGGGCTTTCTTCAGGTCTTTCTCCACGCGCTCCAACCGCTTTTCCACCTGGGTCAAGTCGCTCACCATCAGGTCGAATTCGACGCTCTTGATATCGCGCAGCGGATCGATGGGACCGACGTGGGGGATGGAGTCGTCTTCGAACGCGCGCAGGACGTGGATGAGCGCGTCCACGCCGCGCAGGCTGGTAAGGAACGCCGTCTCTTTCAATGCCTCCTGGCCGATGGCGGCGACGTCAACGTACTCCACGCTGGCGTACGTGGTTTTTTTCGGCGAGTAGAGCGCGGAGAGCTTGTCCAGACGCTGGTCAGGAACGCGAGCTACGCCGATGTGCGCCTCGCGCGGGTTGGAGTGGCCGCGCTCCTCCAGTTTTGCCTTGGTCAGAATCTTGAATAACGAGGTTTTGCCCACCTGCGGCAGGCCGATAATGCCGGTTTTCATTGTCTTCCTGTCAGTGGCCGCTGCACGATGCAATGCGCGCGAAAGGGCCTTAACGATGATACAGGATGGTTGCCCCTTAACAGACCCAGCGGCGGCTGATACCATTCCGCCCATGATTGCTGATCAGACTTCTCCCATCCTTCCGACTCGCGACCTCGTACAAGCTGCCTGTAAGGAATTCGACGAAAGGTATTCGGTCGTGGAGGAGGCCCTGCAAACCCTGTTCAGCCAGTACCACTCGAACGACAACCAGTCGCATGTCCTCCTAAAGGTTGTGGCTCTCAACCGCCTTTACTCTACGAACATCTTTGCGGTGCACGACATGGCCCGCCACATCCACAAACTTGCTCAGGAAGTAGACGCCGCGCTGCGAACGGGTGCACCCGAAATCGTGGGTAAAATAGCCACCGTCATCATCAGCGCAACTGGCAAAACTAGAAGAAGCTACTCATTTGCGAGTAAATTCTGCAGCTGGCACAACCGGGACTCCTACCCGATTTGGGATTCTCACGTGGACGCGTATCTTTGCTCCTTGAGACGGACTGAATTTTCGAAGCACATGCGAGTCCGCGGTTATCTCTGGAATTACTATCCGGAATTCGTAGAGCTGATGACCAAATTCAAGGAATTTTATGGGCTCGGATCATTCAGCTTCAAGGACATCGACAAATTCCTATATGCGCACGGCGGAACGCCTCCGACTGTTGCAACAAACCAAGTCTAGGACGTTTCCGCGCTCAAGAATTCGACGCCGAATTGGAAAAGGGTAGGGAACTGGTCTTAAAATTTTTCCGGCCACGCAGCGACAGCTTCCCAGCGAGCCACTTCCTCGAGGTCCTGAGGCTGCCTGGCAAATCCCTCCCGCTCTCGCTTTTCTTGCTCTCGTACTCTCAACCTCGCCAGATGCTCCCGAAGCGCCTCGCGGATCAATGAGGACCGGCTTTGCTTCGTATGGCGCGCGGCCCGATTCAAAGCGCACAAAAGCTCATCGTCGAGTTCGATCGGAATTCTGGCCGTGGATGCGGTTTTCGTCGGCATTATCTGAAGTACGTTAGCATGATCAGCGCAAACCCCGCCGCGCTCGCCGTCGAGAGGAAATTCACCGCATCGTTGTTCAGCCATCCGGCGCGTTCGAGGGTCGCCCCCAGCAGGCTGTCGAAGAACAGCCCGAACACGCCGCCAACCCAGCTCACCGCCAGCATCGCCGTGCCTCCGCCCAGCGCCATCGTGCCCGCCGCGCATACGATTCCGGCTGCCAGGACGCCAGCCAGCGTTCCCGCCAGGCTGATTGCGCCGTCCGTTCCCGCCTCAACCCGCCGCAGCGTGGTCACCATCACCGGCCAGCCGCCGAGCACCTGGCCAATCTCCGACGAGACGGTGTCCGCGGCAGCTTCCGCCAGCGCCGCCAGCGCCACCGTGAACAGCGGCAGCGTGGCAGAGGAGGGAATTGCCAGCCGGTCCACCAGCCACGCCTGCATCATGGGTGTTGCTACCAGCGCCGCCACGCCTAGGTTCGCGGCCACCTGCGCCGCCACCCGCCCGCGCCGCGTCTCCGCCGTGCCCTGCCGGTCCTTGCGCGCGCGGCCGTAGCGCGTGGCCACCGAAGTGAGCACCAGCATCGCCAGCACCGGAACCAGCGCCGTCCGCCATGGCGAAAACGGCAATCCCGCCGTGGCAAACATCATGCTTGCGGTAATCACCGCGCCGGTGGCCGCCGCTGCCGGCGTGCCGCTGCGCGCCGCCCACGCCAGCAGGCCCAGCGTTGCGCTCAGCCCCAGCGCCCATGCGGCCACGTGCGCATCGCGCGCCAGCCAGTCCTGCGCCTGGAGGGCGACCTCGACCGCCGTCCACGGCAGCACCGCCAGCAGCACCAGCTTCGATTGCCAACTCCGCTTCGTTCGATCCACCTCCTCATCCTACCCATTGGCCTCCCCATGGCGACCCCTGACCCCTGATCCCTGACCCCTGCGAGGGTTTACACTCATTTGCGCCAGCAAATTTCCATTCTTCTAATGGATCAACGGGGTTGCGCATGAAACCGTATTCCGCCATTTTTGCCGCCGTCTCTGCATGTTTTCTTCTCAACGCCGCAGCGACAACCGCCCAGGAAACCTCGCAGCGTCTCGTCCTTACCGGCGGAGGCGAAACCATCGTGCTGGAGCCTTACGCGCCGAACATTTTGCGCGTCACTCTGAGCATGGACGATGCGGCGGCCAAGGCTGCGCCCGGTTACGGCATCATTGCCAAGCCGGACGCGACCGGGTGGAACTCGCAAGAATCTCCCGCGCAGGACACTTTCAAATCCGACCGCATGGTGGTGGTGATTCATCGCGCCAAGGGCGAGCCGCCGAAGGAGCTGTTCGGCACCACCGGCACCTCGAAATACTTCCGTGGCTCCGCGCCGTGGGCCAACATCTCGTTCTGGACGCCGGACGGGAAGCAGTTGCTTGATATGGAAGGCTGGGAGCAGGCCCAGTACAACCACAAAGACGGCACCGCGCAGCTGGCCAACGATTTCCGCCCCACCGATCCGCCATCCTTTACGGTCGGCGCCACGTTCGCTTCGCCGGACGACGAGCACTATTACGGCCTGGGCCAGAACCAGGAAGGCTTCCTCGATCATCGCGGCCACATCGTGCGTTGCTGGAACGACTATCTGGCTGCGGCCGCGCCCAGCACCTGCGTACCGTTGATGGTCACCAACAAGGGCTACGGCGTGCTGTGGGATAACCCTTCGAAGACCACCATTGAGGCGGGGTTCAACGCGCAGACGAAGTGGGAGTCCGAAGCCGGCAACCGCGTCTCGTATTTTGTAATTGCCGGCAAAAACGATGACGAAATTTACGCCGGCTACAAGCTGCTGACCGGTCCTACGCACATGCTGCCCAAGGCGGCTTACGGATACATCCAGTGCAAGCAGCGGTATTCAAGCCAGGCTGAATTGATGGCCGTAGCGAACGGTTACCGCGAGCGCCATTTGCCCGCTGACGTGCTGGTGGTGGACTGGTTCTACTACACAAAAATGGGTCAGATGGACATGGACCCCAAGTACTGGCCCGACCCGAAAGCGATGAACGAGAAGCTGCACCAGATGGGCTTTGAGACGATGATCAGCGTGTGGCCGCGCTTCACGCCCGACGACCGCTATTACGACTTCATCAAGGACAAAGGCTGGTTTGAGCACCTGGCCGACGGCACGCCGGAGAACGGCCTGCCCTACGACCGCGCCGGTTCCGACATCGACACCACAAATCCTGACGCCGCCAAATGGTATTGGAACGTGATTCACGACAACATTCTCTCGCTCGGCTTCGACTCGCTGTGGGCTGACGAGACCGAGCCCGACCTGCCGCCCAATGGCGCGTTCCTCTATGTCGGCCCCGGTACCGAGTTCTTCGACGCATATCCGTACTTCCACACCAAAGCGCTCTACGATGGCTACCGCAAGGACGAGCCCCAAAAGCGTGCCCTGATTCTCTCCCGCGACGCCTACATCGGCGCACAGGCTAACGGCGCCATCTTCTGGTCGTCCGACATTTACCCCACCTGGGACACGCTGCGGCGCCAGATCCCCACCGGCCTCGATTTCGCGGCTTCGGGTCTCACATACTGGTCCAACGACACCGGCGGCTGGCAGTGGCTGCCGCGCGTGCACCATCCCGAGCATCCGCCGCTGCTGGACCCCTCAGACGCGCGCGCCGAGGTTGGCGGCTATGACGATTATCCCGAGCTCTACACGCGCTGGTTTGAGTACGCCACATTTTTGCCTATCATGCGCACCCACGGCAGCCGCCCGCAAAATGAAGTGTGGAGCTACGGCAAGCAGGCCGAGCCGATCCTGGAAAAATACCTGCGCCTCCGCTATGAACTGATGCCCTACATCTACTCGCTCGGCTACCACACCTGGCTCACCGGCGCGCCGTTTATGCGGGCGCTGCCGCTCGACTTTCCCGATGATCCCAATGTGGCCGACCTCCGCGATGAATACATGTTGGGGCCGGCGTTCCTGGTGGCGCCGGTCACCGAGCAGGGCGCGACCAGCCGCGAAGTGTATCTGCCCGCGGGCGCCGACTGGTACAACTACTGGACCGGCGAGCGCTTCAAGGGCGGCCAGACCATCACCGCGCGCGCGCCCATCGACACCATTCCACTGTTTGTCCGTGCCGGATCGATCGTCCCGTTAGGCTCCCAGGTGGAAAGCACCCACGAAAAGCAGAGCATCATAAAGGTACGCGTGTATCCGGGCGCCGATGCGGAATTCACGCTGTTCAACGACGACGGCACGACGTACGCGTACGAGAACGGCGACGGCTCCATCACGCGCATGCACTGGAACGACGCAGAGCACAAGTTCACGCGCGACGGCGCCACGGCTTGGACCCAGCCGGATTCGGCAATCGTGGAGGTTGTAGGCCGGTGAAGCAATGGTGAAAAAGTGAAAACGTGAACAACGACCAATGGCTCGCCGACCTTTTTGCTTCTTCACTCCTTCACATCTTCACACCCTCACCCCCAACCCGCCGCTGCTGCGTCTAAGCCCCTGTACCTCCATCGGCATTCCCAGGGCTGCGGCTCAGCCGGCCGCCTGATTTACAATCACCTGAGTAAGCAGGATCGATACTGAATGAGTCTTTTTCTATTGCGTTCGGGCCAGGCGCGTACGCGGTTGGCGCAGGCAGGCGTTGTTTTCGCCGTTACAGTCTTCGCCGCGGGTTGCGGGAACGGGTATCGTCCCGTCATCACCCCGATCAACCCGACCGGCCCCGCGGCGCAGCCGAATTCGCTGGTAGCGGTCGTCTCCTCCACCGGGCCCACCACGCCCGGCGTAGCCACCATCATTGACTACTCCGGCGACACCATCGTGGCGCAGGCGACCATCGGCCCCGGGCCGCTCTCTTTTACCGCCGATGAAACCGGTTCCAACGGCTACACGGTCAACAGCGACGGAACCATTACGAACTTCTCCGTCAGCTCACAGCTACAGACCAAGAACGTCCAGTTCACCACGCTGCCCACCACCGCCAACGTCGTGAACCTGTTTTCTCCCTCCGGCGGATTGTGGGCATCGGATCTCGATGGCAATGTTGCCGATGTGCTTACCGGTTTTCCGGCCGCCTTCAAGCTGGCCATACCGGTGGCGCCCACGCCCGTCCAAGTGGTGGGGCCCATGACGATCATGGAGCGCGCTTACATCATCAGCCAGAACTTCACCGATACCACCGCCACCGCGGGCGTGACCTGCAACGTTTCGCCCCGCACCGTGATAGCCTTGGGTGAAGCCGATGCCGTGGAGGAGACGATTGACTCTGTCTCCGCGCGCATTCCTCTGGGCAAGTGCCCTGTCTTCGGCGTTGAGACCACCAACGGCCAGCGTCTCTTTGTGCTCAATCGGGGCGACGACACCATTACGGTGATCAACAGCGCCGATAACACCCTGGACGCCTGCACTCCGTTCCTGAACCAGAGCGGGCAACTTGTCACGTGCCATCCCACTCTTCCGCTCTCCACCTCCGCAGTGACGGCTACGGGCATCACTCCGCCCAACGGCACCGCGGGCATGCCCGCCATAGCCGGCCCGGTCTACGCCGAGTACAACGCCATCACGGCTCAGCTCATCGTGTCGGACTACGACGGCAACGCTATCAGCGTGATTGACGTAAGCCTGGACGAGTACGGCAACGACAGCCAGACATTCGGGACCACCTATAGCATTCCCGTGGGAACCAACCCGGCCAGCGTGACGGCTCTGGCCGATGGCAGCCGCGCTTATACGGCCAACCAGGCCGACGGAACCGTCAGCATCGTCGATCTTTCCAGCCACACGCTGGAGAAGACGGTTCCGGTCAATGGCCATCCAAGGACCGTCGTGTCCACTCAGAATTCGCTATACGGCAAGGTTTACGCAGCTTCGCCGGACAGCCCCAACCTGACCATCATCCGCACCGACCAGGACATCATCGATGCCAACGTGCTGGTTCAGGGCAACATCATCGACGTACGCACAACCAGCCAGAATGGCCTGAGCGGCAACGCGCAGGTGAACAGCCGCAAGCCGGGCTACGGCGAGCCGTGTTATCAGCCGCTGACGACGCTGCCCGCGGCCTCGATCACTTTGAAGACTTGCAATGCTCTTCCCACTATTTAGCGTCTGTGCAGCTTGGAACGAGGCCGCTCCCGCAGTGGAGCGGCCTTCGCATCTGGGATGACGAGTGGCTGCGGACAGGTAGCTGAAAGCCGATGGCTGAGAGCTGAGGGCTGGAGCGATTACGCTAGGGGATATGCCCACCAAGCAGCGCCTCGACGTGCTCCTCGTCGATCGCGGTCTCGCGCAGAGCCGTGAGCGTGCCCGCGCGCTCATCTTTGCAGGCCGCGTGCTGGTGAGCCAGCAAAAGATAGACAAGCCCGGCTGTCAAGTACCGGCCGATGCGCCCATTCGGCTGCTGGGCGGAGACCTGCCCTACGTTAGCCGCGGCGGGCTCAAACTGGCTGCCGCGCTCGACCAGTGGCAAATCAATGTGGCCGGCCGCGCCTGCCTCGACGTTGGCGCTTCCACCGGCGGTTTTACCGACTGCCTGCTCCAGCATGGCGCCGCGCACGTCACCGCGGTCGATACCGGCTTTGGGCAGATCGCCATGAAGCTGCGCACGGACCCGCGCGTGCGCCTGATGGAGAGGACGAATGCGCGTTTGCTCGAACCCGGCTCGCTCGCCGTTTCTCCGGAACCGACGTTGCTGGTGATGGATGTGTCGTTTATCTCGGCCACGCTGGTGCTGCCGCCGGTGCTGGCCGCCGCGCCAGCTCTGCGCGAGGCCGTCGTGCTGGTGAAGCCGCAGTTCGAGGCCGGCCGGGAGCACGTGGGCAAGGGTGGCATCGTCCGTGACCCCGTAGCACACCAGCTCGCTATCGACCGTGTCGCCGCATGCTATGTTGAACAGGGTTGGGAGGTCGCCGGAATTATTCCTTCGCCGATCACCGGCGCGGAAGGGAATCGGGAGTTCCTGCTCTACGCGAAACCACAGCAGAGCTAGCCGCACTCTCCAGGTTTGTTCGTTCTTCCGGCCAATGCGCCTTTCACCTTCTTAACTTCTTCACCCTTTCACTGTCCACTGACCACTGTCATTTACACTGATCCCGCATGACCACGATCGCCATTGTTTCCAAGCCGCAGAAGGACGAGCTGGCCCGGCTGCTGCCCGAGCTTGTCCGCTGGCTGCGCGCGCACGGCTTCTCGCCGGTGCTCGACGCGGAAAGCGCTGTTTACGCCGCTGACGCGCCGGCCGTTCCGCGCCCCGAGCTGCCGAATCAGGAGCCCGCGCTGGTCATCGTTCTCGGTGGTGACGGGACGCTGTTGGCCGCGGCGCGCATCTTTGCCGCAACCGGCACGCCCATCCTCAGCGTGAACCTGGGCACGCTGGGCTTCCTTACCGAGGTTCGCCTGGCCGAGCTTTACCCCACGCTGGAAGGCTGGTGCGCCGGCTGCCACCTTACCGAGCAGCGCGCCATGCTGAGGGCCGAGCTCTGGCGCGGCAGCGTGCTCCACTCCACGTTCGACGCGCTCAATGACATTGTCCTTACCAAGGGCGAAATTGCGCGCATGGGCGAGTTCGCCGTGGAACTCGAGGGCAAGCTGGTGGCGCATTTTCGCGCCGATGGCGTTATCGTTGCCACCCCTACCGGTTCCACGGCCTACTCGCTGGCTGCCAACGGCCCCATCCTCACGCCCGATGTGGACGCGATGGTGGTAACGCCCATCTGCCCGCACCTGCTCACGCTGCGGCCCATTGTCGTGCGCGGCGATGCATCGCTGACGGTGCGCGTCGAGGGCATTCCCAACCTGGCGCTGCTTACCATTGACGGTCAACAGGCCGTCGAGTTCGAGCTTGGCGACGAGGTGCATTGCCATCGCTCGCCGCACACCGTCAACCTGGTGCGGCTGAAGGATGGCGGTTTTTTTGAGGCGTTACGCAGCAAGCTGAGCTGGGGCGAACGCTGAAAAAAGCTTTCAGCCGTCAGCCATCAGCCCTCAGCCCTCAGCCGTCAGCCCTCAGCTTTCAGCGTTTAGCCAGCGTTTTGGATCATAGTTGAAGTTCCCGCTTGACGAGCCTTATTTCTTCTCTATTATTGAACTAATGAACGGCCGCGCTTATCTCGGCGAACTCGAACTCCTGCTCCTTCTCGCCGTCATCCAGCTTGGCGACGAGGCATACGGCGTGCCCATCGCCCGCCGACTGGAGATCGAGCGCGGGCACAGCGTGAGCGTGGGTACTGTCTATGCGGGGCTCGAGCGCCTAGAGGCCAAGGGGCTGGTCACATCCAGCCTGGGCGACCCGACGCCGGAGCGTGGCGGCAAGGCCAAACGATTTTTCAGGGTGACCAAGGAAGGCTTGCGGCAGGCGCAGGAAACCCGCCGCGTGCTCACAAGGCTGTGGCAGGCGTTGCCGGATCTGAAACGGGTGTAGGGCAGGGGAGAGCCGATGGCGCGCATGGAACCTCCGAGGCTGGCGCAATGGATGCTGGAGCATCTGATTCCGCCGGCGGAGCGCGACGAGGCGCTGACGGGCGACCTGGAAGAGCACTACAGCGCCGGCCGATCCGATGCGTGGTACTGGTGTCAGGCTACGGCTGCCGTCGCCACCGGCTGGACGCAGTACTTCTCGCGCCGCGGCGCCCTGCTCGTCTTCGCCCTGCTGTGGTCCATGCTCGCGCCGGCGTGGTATGCGGCCACGAGCGATTTCGAAGCCTCGCACGATTTCGGCAAAGTCTGGGAAGTCCTCGGGCCCTTCGTCCTGGTCGGATGGACGGCCTTGCATGCGGCTTATCTTTGGGCCGGCTTGATGGTGTATCAGTTCGTTCACAGATTCGTGGGAAGGCCTCTCCCGCGGAAGGAGATACGCCGGGCGTTTTGGATCGTGCCGCTGCTTTTGCCGCCGATTTACGGCATCGCCTTCGTGTTGACGGCCATCTACGGAGAAACCGTGCCGGCCCTCCAGAACGCCAGGCTCGCCGGGAGCGTGTTGGGGCAAGTCTCTGACCTTGGTCTTCTCGCCGATCTCATTCGCATTCCCTATTTCCTGACCCTGGCGGGGGCGCTTTGGGGAACAGCCCAGCACGCCGGCCGGGGAGCGCGTTCGCTGCTCCTCGATACCGCTGACGGTTCGGCTGCAACTGTGTCGAACCCGCCCTGGGCCGATTCGTCGTGGAAGCCAGGGCGGTTCTTCGCTTTCGTCGTCGCTGCCGGCGCCACCAACGCATTAATCTGCGGCTTCCTGCTCTGCCGCCTGCCTGACGCGCACTCTCCCAGCCTATCGTCATTGCTATTGCGCGCCGCCGTCTTTGTCGCCCTCGGCGTTGCCGCCGGAACCGCCGGCACATGGGCCTACTGGAACAATCCAGCCAGCCCCTTCCGCGACTCCGCGCCCATCGACTTCCGCCTCTTCGCGCTCGTCTGCGCTGCCGCCTGGATCTGGCTCCCAGCGCTCACCCTCCTCTACTTGCAGGTCACTGCATTCACCTCTCTGGTCGCATCCGTTGCCGCATTCGCCCTCGCCGCGGGCCTGCGCCAGGTTCCCATGGACTTTGCTTCGGCGCAGCCCGCGTTCGCATTCGGGCGATATGAAGGAGCAGAGTTGTTCGCCGATCCGTTTCTGCGCCCGCGATCGGAGGGCAGCGGCATGCTCATCGCGCTGGCTATTTACGCCGGCGGGTTTGCGATGGCCACTCAATTCTTTTTGGGCGCAAGCATGCTGTTAGGGCTGGCCGCATTCCTCCTCGGCTGGCGGCGGACGGTGCAGCGGAGGGAACCGCGATGGCACGAGATTCCCTGGGCAGCATTCCGGCTCATGCTTCTTGCCATGCCCGCGGTCCTGATCACCGTGTGGGCGCTGATGACTGGAGTTGCGCACCGCAATCGCTTGATGGCCGAAGTGGCAGCGCAAGCCCTCGAGGGCGAGAAAAACGGCGACGAGAAAGCTGCGGCCAAGTCCACGGCGCACGGACTGGGAGGATATGACAGTGTCATCCTGTGGCCCTACCCGGCGAAGAAGCAGATCGTGGCCCCGTTGCCGCTGCAGAACGGCCCGCTTGCGCCGGGAACCCGCCAGCCGCTGGTGGTCGAGTTTGACGGGCCTTACTGGTATGTCCAGCCTCCCGATAAGCGCCCGGGCCCCGATGCGCACCACGCGCGCGGTTCGCCGCTGGGCGTGAATATCGAAGCCAACAACTCAGTTCTCATCGTGATGGAAGCGCGCCAGCGGCTGGCTGCGAGCATTCCCCTGGCGCGTTGCGGCGAAATCGACGTGGAGATCGAGAACCGCGAACAGCACCTGGGCGTGATTGGGATGGCATTGATTCTGGAGGATTCGAGCCTGCCGCGTCAGCAGATATACGCCGGGCGCCAGCGCATTTATACCGGCGATCCGGACCAGGTTCCGTTAGAGACGATCCGCTTCAAGCTGCCGCAGCAGGAACAGCTCCGGCGTTTCGATGGAATCACGTTGATGCTGTTGCCGGAGACGGAAGGCGTATTCCGCGGCCCGCGCATCGCCGTGCGCGATTTTCGTCTTTATCCGCGCTGAGAATCGCCTGGCGCCGGCCGCGCGCTGCCCATCTATTTTGAGGCTCTTCTACTGGCTCAGTTCGCTCAGCAGCACCTTGGCTTTGAGGGCCAGCGTATGCGCCCCGTCCACGTCGCCGGAGGCGAGCGCGGTCTTGGCCTGCTTCAGGAACTCACGGATCTGGTCGCGGGTCTTCTGCTCCTGGTCGTTCAGATTGCGTGTAATCGCGTTTAGTCCTTTCTCGATTTCCGCGAGGGAGTCGGAGGTCTGCTTGCGCACGTCTGCGGACTCCACGGGGGTGAAGTTGCCTTCCGCGCTTACCTGCGGCGGGGCGTTGTTTTGAGCTTCCTCAGTATTCTTCTGGTCAGTTGGCTTGGGCTTGTGGTGCTTGGGCTTAGGCGGCGGCGTTGGCGGGGCCAGCTTCACCTGCTGAGCGGGCTGTTGCGGCTGGGGCACGGTGATCACAGGCGGAGGCAGATTTATCGGCGCCTTTTCCGGAGGCGGAGGCGGCGTGTCCAGAATGGGCGGAGCCAGAGGGGGCTGGTTCTGCACCAGGTTCTTGTTATGGCACGCCGTAAGTGCCAGAAGCAGCACTAACGCTACACGTGCGGTGCGCGACATCATTCACCCATCCCCTTTTCTTCCCCGTATACGGCCGGCTGAAGATGCCGGCGTCCCCAGTCCGCCGAGAGCGGAATCCGAAACCGGAACTCGGTGCCCCGGTCCTGCCTCGATTGTACTTCCACGCTGCCGTGATGCAACTGCAAGATGCGGTAGGTCATGGCCAGCCCGATGCCGCTGCCTTCCGATTTCGTCGTAAAGTATAGATCGAAAATCTTCTCCCGGATCTCGTCGGGAATTCCGACGCCCTCGTCCAGGATCCGGAGGACGGCGAATTTGCCCTCGCAATCGAGGATGACGTCCAGGCGTCCGCCTTCGGGCATGGCCTGGGCGCCGTTCTGGATCACGTTCAGCGCCGCCTGCTTCATCATGTCCACATCCACTTTTACCAGCACAGGCTCAGGGGGAAGCTGGCTGTGCATGCTGACTCCGCGGGTGGAAAGCTCTTCGGCAGCCAGCGCCAGCACGTCGCCGATCACTCCGCGCAAGTCGGCTTCGTGCAACTGCAACTCCACCGGCCGGGAGAAATCCACCAGCGTCTGTACCACGCGATCCAGCCGCTTGATCTCCATCTCAATCACGTCCAGGTGCCGGGTGGCCGAAGGGCTGGCCCCTTGCAGCTTGTTCTTCAGCAGCTCCAGGTGCACCACGATGGCGTTAATGGGGTTCTTCACCTCGTGCGCCACTCCGGAGGTAAGCCGCCCGATGGCAGACATCCTTCGCGAGACCTCCAGCTCCGATTCGATCCGCTCCATGGAGTCGAGGTCGCGCAGGGTAACCAGCGCCCCCAGCCCCTGCCGCGTCTGATCGTCCTGAATGAAATCCACTGAAGCCTGAATTCGCCGTCCGTTCTCAGTGCGGATCTCCTCCTTGACCAGCGGGGCGCGTGTCTGGAATGCGTCCCGCAGCGTCCGCCCAAGGATGGTGGAGCGGTCGAAGAGCTCAGAGGCATCCAGCCCCAGCACGCGGCCGCGATCGAGCTGCAGGAACCGCCGGGCGGCCTCTGAAACCAGCACCGCGCGCGCGTCCCGAGTGAACAGAAGAATCCCATCCTGAAGGTTGGAAAGGATCTGGTCCAGGTTCTCCTTGAGGGCGCTGAACACCTCCTCGACATTGCGGATTCTCTGCCCGATACGCTCGATCTGGTACGACACTTTCTTGGCGGTGTCCTGCCGCGGCTGCGCCTCTTCGTCTTCCTGGACCAGATCCTCGATGTTGGGATTCCAGTAATCGAGCTGCATGCTGATCTCTTCGAGAGGCCGGAGAGCAAGATTGGAGAGCAGCAGGGCTACCAGCAGCGCCGTACCCAGTGCAAACCCCATCAGCGTGAACGCCTCTTCCAGCCAGGGTGCATAAACGGCGCGGAGCAGGGTGGTTCGCGCGCCCACATGCACGGTGGCAAAGGGCGCGCCATTGCGCTCCAGCGGCTCCACAATCTCAAACACCTTGGGCGGGCCGAACACATTGAGCATCAGCTCGATGGGATCGGCGTTCAAAAGCTGGCTATAGTTGGGCCGCAGCGGCGCCGGCTTGTCCTCGTTGTCGGGGTTGGTGCTGAGCAGGGTCTGGCCAGCGAAGTCGGCGATGTTGATGTCGTAGACGGTGAGCGAATAGCGGTTGACGCTGGTGACTACCGCCTGCAGCGATGGGTTGTTGCGCACCGCCTCGCGGGCCAGGCCCCGCAACTGCTGCGGCTGGTTGGGGTCCACCTCGCGATCCTGCAGGCCCGTCTGCAGCGCGTCCTGAAGCGCGTACCGCACCTGGTCGGCCACCATGCGATTGGTGTCGTAGGTCTGCTGCACGGCCGCGTGCAGGAGCTGCGAGACATAGACGAATGACAGCAGGCCCGAGATCAGCAACACCAAGGCGGTGATGGCCAGAACGAGTTTTGTTTTCAACCGCATGGACAGAATGGTCCGCGCTGTGCCAGAAAAGAACTGGATCACAGCGGGTGGCGCGCGGAGCCTGTGCCTCTATGGTACGTTTTTGCGGGCTCGAAACCAAGGGAATGGAAGGGGGGGACCGAGCGACCGAGGAAACGGGGACCGGCCTCGGTTGCCGGGGACCTGGGTACCGCTGTCGGAATGACCCATTTTCGCGGATTTCCCTGGGCCAAAGGGTCAATTAAGTATCGGGATTACGGCTTTCATCGCAAGGCTAGGTGGTGGGCTGCATGGCAGGGCGCTGGGCTAGGGGTTCTGCCGGCTGCGTCTGGCGCGGCGGTTCGGCGGCTACGTGCGAGGCGGGCATGCCGGTTGTCGTCACCGGCAGGAAGACCCGGAAGCAGGTCACGTTTCCGCGCGGACCGTGGAGGGTGCGGCAGGTCAGGGTGCCGTCGTATTTCTGCACAATGCCCTTGCTGATCCAGAGGCCGAGGCCGGTGCCTTTGGTGGATTTGGTGGAGAAGAACGGCTGGAAGAGTCGCCGAGCGTCCTCGGGATGGATGCCGATGCCGGTGTCGATCACGGAGATGGTCGTGCCGCGGCGATTGCCGGTCCAATCCGTCACTTCGCGTAGGTGGACGCCCAAAGTGCCGCCGTCGGGCATGGCCTGGATGGCGTTGCCGATCAGGTTGAGAAACACCTGGCGCAGCTCCACCGGGAAGCCCTGCACCACCGGCGTGACCAGGTAGCGCTTGCTCAGGCGGATGCGGTTCTTGGCCAGGGTGCGATCCTGCAGCTCGAGCACGTCATCGAGCATCTCCGGCAGGTTGACTGCGATGGGCTGCTTGGATTCGCGATAGAAGCTGAGCGTCTGGCGTGTGATATGGGAGACGCGCTGCAGTTCCTGCTCGGCGACATCGGCGAAGTGGCGCGCGGTGTCGTCGAGGGAGGGATGGTTGCGCACCAGATAGAGAGTGTTGGTGATGGCGGCTAGCGGATTGTTGATTTCGTGGGCGATGATGCCGGCCACGCGGCCCATGGCGGCGAGCTTTTCGGTTTCGCGCAGCGCTTCCTCGGCCTGAAGCTGCTGGGTGATGTCGCGGTTCACCTCAAGAATCGCATTGCCCTCATGATTCATGGTTTTGCGGCAGGAGACGACAATCTCGGCGCCGGAACGCGTCTTCTGCGTCAGATTGCCCTGCCAGTACTTCTGCTCCCTTAACAGGCTCTCGATTTCCTCGCGCGACGTGGGGAAGATGGTATGCAGAAGCTTGTGCATGTCCTGGCCGATGGCCTCCTCGCGGGTCCAGCCATAGAGGGTTTCCGCGCCCGTGCTCCAGAAGATGATCTGGCCCTCCAGGTCGCGGACCAGGATGGCCTCAGTGGCCAGGTCGAGCAGGTCGGCGCGCGTGCGCAGTTCTTCCGTTCGTTCGGCCACGCGGCGTTCCAGCTCGGTATTCAGTGCTTCCAGCTGCCGGGTCTTGCGGTGCAGTTCCACAAAGATGCTGATCTTGGCGCGAAGAACCTCGGGAACGACGGGAACAGAAATGTAATCGACAGCGCCGGATTTGTACCCCTGGATCTTGTCGGCATCTGTCAAGTGCACGCCGGAAATGAAAATGATAGCCGTCTTCTGAAACCGTGGGTGCTGGCGAATGACATCGGCGAGCTCGAAGCCGTCGAGGTCGGGCATGCTCACGTCCATCAGCACCACTCCCACATCGGTCTTCAGCAGGATGTTGAGCGCTTCTTTGGCCGTGGTGGCTTTGATCAGGTTTTCACCCAGATCGGCAAGGATGACCTCGTAGCTCAGCAGCTTTGCCGGCTGGTCGTCGACCATCAGGATGTTCACCTTCTCATCGGCCTTCATGATCGGGGCCCTTTTCAGCTCTTGGCTATTAGCTGTTAGCTATTAGCTAACGGCTAAACGCTAACAGCTAATAGCTCGTGCTGCGCACTACCGGTGCAGCCACATGCGCAGCGCCGACAGCAGTTGTTCCGTGTTCACGGGCTTGGCCAGGTATTCGCTGGCGCCCGCCTCCAGGCATTTTTCGCGGTCGCCTTTCATGGCCTTCGCCGTAAGCGCGATGATGGGAAGCCGGCGAAGTGATGCATTCTGGCGGATCACCTGCATGGTTTCGTATCCGTCCATCTCCGGCATCATGATGTCCATCAGCACGATCGCCAGGTCCGGCGTGTTCTCAATAATGTGGATGGCTTCGCGCCCGGTGCCCGCGGTAACCACGTGCATGCCGCGGCGTTCCAGCACGCTGGAGAGGGCGAAAATGTTGCGCACGTCATCGTCCACCACCAGCACCTTGCGATCGATCAGCGCATCGTCGGATTTGTGCAGGCGGTCGAGCATGCGCTGCTTTTCCTCGGGCAGGTCGGAGATCACGCGGTGCAGGAACAGCGCGGTTTCATCCAGCAGCCGCTCGGGCGACTCCACATCCTTCACCACCACGCTGCGCGCCAGGGTGTGCAGTTGCGTGTCTTCTTCCGCGGTAAGGTCGCGGCCCGTGAACACAATCACGGGCATGTCGTGCAGCGAAGGCGTGTCGCGCATCTTCTCGAGGACCTCGAATCCGGTCATATCCGGCAGCCGCAGGTCGAGCACGGCGCAGTCGTACTTGCCGGACTCGAGCGATTCCAGCGCGTCCTTTCCGTTGTCGACGGTGTCGATGTCGATGTCCTTGTGGTCGAGCAGCGCGCGGATCGACATCTGCTCCGCGGGATTGTCCTCAACCACCAGCAGGCGCTTGCGGCGCGGCTGCGAGTAGTCCCAGATCCGCGTCAGGGCCTCATCCAGCTCGTCGGTGGAAGTGGGCTTGGTCACGAAGGAGAATGCGCCGCGAGACAACCCGTGATGGCGGTCTTCGTCAAGGGTCAGCATCTGCACCGGGATGTGGCGGGTGTGCGGATCCTGCTTCAGGTGGTTCAGGATCGTCCAGCCCAGCATGTCGGGCAGGAACACATCGAGGGAGATTGCGGTGGGGTTATATTCGCGCGCCAGCGAGAGGGCTTCGGCGCCGGTCAAAGCGCACAGAACCTTGAAGCCCTTGTCGCGGGAGAGGTCGCAGAGGACGCGGGCATAATGGGGATCGTCCTCCACAATGAGAAGGACGGCGTCGCCCTCCATGATGTTGCGGCGGTCGTCATCAATGCGGGATTCCTGCTCGGTGACGGCGGCAGCGGCAATAAAGACCGGCGTCTGCGGCAACTGCGGTTGGTAGCCGGACTTCTCCGGCTTGATGAGGGCTGCTGCGTGGTGGCCCCAACGTAGGTCTGGGGGAGGAAAAGCGTGAAAGTGCTGCCGGCGCCAGGGGTGGAGCGGAGCTGGATTTCTCCGCCCAGCAGGTTGGCCAGCTCGCGGCTGATGGCCAGGCCCAGACCGGTTCCGCCGTACTTGCGGCTGGTGCCTGCATCGGCCTGCTGGAAGGCCTCGAAGATGATGCGCTGTTTCTCCGGAGCGATCCCGATGCCGGTGTCGGAAACCTTGAACGCGATCACCGAGCCCGCGCCGGAAAGGATGGGATGATCGGGGCTCCAGCCGCCGGTGACGGAGGTGACGGAGAGCTTGACGCTGCCCTGGTCCGTGAACTTGAAGGCGTTGGAAAGCAGGTTCTTGAGCACCTGCTGCAGGCGCTTCGAGTCCGTGACCAGGCTGCGGCCGAGCGCCGGATCGCCGGAGACTTCGAAGCTGAGCTTGCGGTTCTCTGCCTCGTGGCGGAACGGCCGCGCCACCGTTTCCAGCAGCGCTCCGAAGAAGATCTCTTCGGCCTCGACGGAAACCGTGCCCGACTCGATCTTGGAGAGGTCGAGAATGTCGGAGATCAGGTTGAGCAGGTCGGTTCCCGCGGCGTGAATGGTGCGGGCGAACTCGACTTGCTTGGGCGAGAGCGAGCCGTCGGGGTTTTCCGCCAGTTGCTGGCCCAGCACCAGGATGGAGTTGAGCGGCGTGCGCAGCTCGTGCGACATGTTGGCCAGGAATTCCGACTTGTACTTCGAAGTGAGAGCCAGCTCGCGGGCCTTTTCTTCCAGAGCGCGCCGCGCCTGCTCGATTTCCTGGTTCTTGCGCTCCACTTCGTAGTTCTGTTCGGCCAGCTGCTGCGCCTTCTGCGCCAGTTGCTCGTTGGTTCCCTGCAGTTCCTTCTGCTGGGTCTGCAGTTCGGTGGCCAGCTGCTGCGACTGCTTCAGCAGGCCTTCGGTCTGCATCGTGGCTTCAATGGAGTTGAGCACGATGCCGATGGAGGAGGTGAGCTGATCGAGGAAGGCCAGTTGCGAAGGGGTAAATGCGCTCAGGCTGGCCAGCTCGATGACCGCCTTCACGCGGTCTTCAAACAGCACCGGCAGCACGATCACGTTTTTGGGAACGGCTTTGAAGAGGCCGCTGCGGATGGGCGCGGTCTTCTTCGGCAGTTCGGTGATCAGCATGCGGCGCTTCTCTACGGCGCACTGGCCAATCAGGCCTTCGCCGATGCGAATCTCAGTCAGGTGGCCCTCGGGGGTATCGGCGAAGGTCGAAAGCAGAAGGAGCGTGCCTTCGCGCTGGGCGGAGGAGTCGCGACTCCATCTGGTAGATGACGCCCTGCTGCGCGTTGACCAGCGGCGCCAGCTCGGAGAGCAGCATGCGGCCCACAGTGGCCAGGTCGCGCTGGCCCTGCAACATGCCGGTGAAGCGCGCCAGGTTGGTCTTCAGCCAGTCCTGCTCGGTGTTGCGGTCGGTGGTCAGGCGAAGGTTGTCAATCATCGTATTGATGTTGTCCTTCAGCTCCGCCACTTCGCCGCGGGCTTCCACCTGAATCGACCGCGTCAGGTCGCCCTTGGTCACGGCGGTTGCCACTTCGGCAATGGCGCGCACCTGGTTGGTCAGGTTATCGGCCAGCAGGTTCACGTTGCCGGTAAGGTCCTTCCACGTGCCGGCGGCGCCGGGCACGTTGGCCTGGCCGCCCAGCCGGCCTTCCACGCCGACTTCGCGGGCCACCGTGGTCACCTGGTCGGCAAACGTGGCCAGCGTGTCGGTCATGTTGTTGATGGTTTCGGCCAGCGCGGCCACTTCGCCCTTGGCGTTCACCGTCAGCTTCTGCGTCAGCACGCCGTTGGCCACGGCGGTCACCACCTTCACAATGCCGCGCACCTGCTCGGTCAGGTTGGCGGCCATCACGTTCACGTTGTCGGTCAGGTCCTTCCAGGTTCCGGCCACGCCGGGCACCTGCGCCTGGCCGCCGAGCTTGCCTTCGGTGCCCACTTCGCGGGCCACGCGCGTCACTTCGGCGGCGAAGGCGTTGAGCTGGTCCACCATGGTGTTGATGGTGTCTTTGAGCTCCAGGATTTCGCCCTTCACGTCCACCGTGATCTTGCGGCTCAAGTCGCCGCGGGCCACGGCGGTTGTCACTTCGGCGATGTTGCGCACCTGCGCCGTGAGGTTGCCGGCCATGGCGTTCACTGAGTCGGTCAAGTCCTTCCACGTTCCGGCCACGCCGGGCACGTTGGCCTGGCCGCCAAGCTTGCCTTCGGTGCCCACTTCGCGCGCCACGCGCGTCACTTCCGCGGCGAAGGAGCGAAGCTGCTCCACCATGGTGTTCAGCGTTTCCTTCAGCTGAAGGATTTCGCCGCGCACGTCCACGGTGATCTTGCGGCTCAAATCGCCGTTGGCGATGGCGGTGGCCACTTCGGCGATGTTTCGCACCTGCGCGGTGAGGTTGCCGGCCATGAAGTTGACCGAGTCGGTAAGGTCTTTCCACGTGCCCGCCACGCCGGGCACCTGCGCCTGGCCGCCGAGCTTGCCGTCGGTTCCCACTTCGCGGGCCACGCGCGTCACTTCGCCGGCGAACGCGTTGAGCTGGTCCACCATGGTGTTGATGGTGTTCTTGAGCTCGAGAATTTCGCCCTTCACGTCCACGGTGATCTTGCGCGAGAGGTCGCCGCGGGCCACGGCCGTTGTCACTTCGGCAATGTTTCGGACCTGCGCGGTCAGGTTGCCGGCCATGGAGTTGACCGAGTCGGTAAAGTCCTTCCACGTTCCCGAAGCGCCGGGCACATTGGCCTGTCCGCCGAGGCGGCCTTCGGCGCCCACTTCGCGGGCCACGCGGGTCACTTCGCCGGCGAACCGGTTGAGCTGGTCCACCATGGTGTTGATGGTTTCCTTCAGCAGCAGGATTTCGCCGGAGACGTTGACGGTGATTTTCTTTGAGAGATCGCCGTTGGCGATCGCGGTAGCCACTTCGGCGATGTTTCTCACCTGGCCGGTGAGGTTGGAAGCCATGGAGTTGACTGAGTCGGTCAAGTCTTTCCAGGTGCCGGCCACGTCAGGCACGACGGCCTGGCCGCCGAGCTTGCCGTCGTTGCCCACCTCGCGGGCCACGCGGGTCACTTCGCCGGCGAAGGCGTTGAGCTGGTCCACCATGGTGTTCAGGGTGTTTTTCAGCTCCAGGATTTCGCCCTTCACGTCCACGGTGATCTTGCGCGAGAGGTCGCCGCGGGCCACGGCTGTGGCCACTTCAGCGATGTTGCGGACTTGGCCCGTGAGGTTCGACGCCATGAAGTTGACGTTGTCGGTAAGGTCCTTCCACGTTCCGGCCACGCCCGGCACCACGGCCTGACCGCCGAGACGGCCCTCGGTCCCCACTTCGCGAGCCACGCGGGTCACTTCGCCGGCGAAGGCGTTGAGCTGGTCCACCATCGTATTAATAGTGTTCTTCAGCTCCAGAATCTCGCCCTTCACGTCCACCGTGATCTTGCGCGACAAATCGCCACGCGCCACGGCAGTGGTAACTTCGGCAATGTTGCGAACCTGCGCGGTAAGGTTGCCGGCCATGGAATTGACTGAGTCAGTCAAGTCCTTCCACGTTCCCGCCACGCCGGGTACGTTGGCCTGCCCGCCGAGACGCCCTTCCGTTCCCACTTCGCGAGCGACACGAGTCACTTCGCCGGCGAAACGGTTGAGCTGATCCACCATCGTGTTCAGCGTTTCTTTCAGCTGCAGAATCTCGCCGCGCACGTCCACCGTGATCTTGCGGCTCAAGTCTCCGTTGGCGATGGCGGTTGCCACTTCAGCAATGTTGCGCACCTGGCCGGTGAGGTTGCCGGCCATAAAATTCACGTTGTCGGTAAGGTCTTTCCAGGTACCCGCCACGCCGGGCACGTTGGCTTGGCCGCCGAGCTTGCCTTCCGTGCCCACTTCGCGAGCCACGCGGGTCACCTCGCCGGCGAATGCGTTCAGCTGGTCCACCATCGTATTAATGGTGTCTTTCAGCTCCAGGATTTCGCCCTTCACGTCCACCGTGATCTTCCGGGAAAGGTCGCCGCGCGCCACCGCAATCGTCACTTCAGCAATGTTTCGCACCTGGCTAGTCAAATTCGACGCCATGGCGTTGACCGAGTCCGTCAAGTCCTTCCAGGTACCGGCCACGCCCGGCACCACCGCCTGTCCACCCAGTTTGCCTTCCGTGCCCACTTCGCGCGCCACGCGCGTCACTTCCGAAGCAAACGACCGCAGCTGATCCACCATCGTGTTGATGGCTTCCTTCAGCTGCAGAATCTCGCCGCGCACGTCCACCGTAATCTTGCGCGAAAGGTCGCCCGACGCCACCGCCGTAGTCACCTCCGCAATATTGCGCACCTGGCTAGTCAAATTCGACGCCATCGCGTTGACAGAATCCGTCAAATCCTTCCACGTTCCAGCCACGCCCGGCACCACAGCCTGCCCGCCCAACTTGCCTTCGGTGCCCACTTCGCGCGCCACGCGCGTCACTTCCGAAGTAAACACCCCCAGCTGCTGAATCATCGTGTTCACAATGTTCGCCGACCGCAGAAATTCGCCTTCCAGCGGCCGCCCGTCCACATCCAGCCGCACCGTCTGCGTCAGATTCCCCTGCGCCACGGCGGCAATCGCGCGCGTCACCTCGTTGGTCGGCCGCAGCAGGTCCTCAATCAGCGTGTTCACTGACACTTCCATCTCGTCCCACGCGCCGCGGTGCCGCTCAAAGCGGATGCGCTCTCGGGTGCGGCCCTCCTTGCCCACGGCCTGCCCCGCGCGCTTCAGCTCCTGCGCCATCTGCTCATTGGCGATCACAATCTCATTAAAGGTGTCGGCAATCTTGCCCGCCATCCCGCTCCACGTAACCGGCAGGCGCACGCTGAAGTTGCCGTCCTTCATCGTCTGCAGGCACTCAAGAATGGCCGCAAGGTACTCGGGTTCGGCCAGTCCGTTGCCATTGGATTGTTCAAGGGGAGGGTGATTCGGATCGTCTTGGCCGAGGCCAGGCTGCTCAATTGAAGTAGCCATCTTGATGCTGCTCCTGCGCGCAAGCTATTCAGAAAACTGAGGCAAGCCCCGATCGTGAATCCCTCAAAAAAGCCCAAGCGCGGGTAATTTCACGAGTCGCGGTGCACGGTCAGGGGAATGCTCTGAGTGGGGTTCGATGCACCCCGGGCGCCGCAAGTTGTCCCGAGTTTCCCGCGCTAACAAGAAATTTTTCAGTAGCGGGGCAGGTGCAAGGCTCTGTATCAGGGCACGGCTTCACAGCTTGGTGAAAAACGAACGGCCGTCTAGAAGAGAACGCGTCAGGGCGGGACTTTAGTCCCGCCGATAACCGCAAACAAAAAACTTGGGCTTTAGCTGTGAAGTTTCAAGACGTTGTTTACATTTCCAAGTGCTGCTTTGAAAGTGCACGGCTTCAGCCGTGCCGATGAACGCTACTTCAACGAATTGGGGCTTTAGACCCAGGGGGTCCAAAACATCAAAGGATTCATGCTCATAGCGCGATCCAGCCCCACTCCAATTCGGAAGGAGCAGCGGCCTTCAGGCCGCTGAAGAGACGCACAAAAGCTTCCGGGCGGCTTTAGCCGCGGGCCTTCCACCTGGACTCGGGCATTTCCCCGAAAGTCGCATTGTAACAGGGCACGACTTTCCGCCGTGGCGGACGCCGATCAGCGCATGATACAAAGATCCGGGCTTTAGCCCCCGCACCGTCGCCTGCGCGAATCACGGCCACAACTGGCCTTTTTCCTCAACCTGTTGAGCCCCTCCCGGATGAATAATGAAACAGAGGAAGCAGGCAAATGAGCCTTTACTGTGCAGAGGGCGGCGTAGACCGGGAACTGTCGCCGCCGGAGCTGGAACAGCTTCTGGCCGGCGCGCTCGATCGCCTGGGGCCGCGCCAGCGCGTGCTGGCCGTGCCGCCGGACATGACCCGGTTCTACTCGCAGGCTGGATTCCTCACCCATTGCGTCTGGCGCTACTACGGCGACCGGCTCAAGGCCGTTCTGCCCGCTCTCGGCACCCACACGCCCATGCGCCCGGACCAGATCGCGCAAATGTTCGGCGAGGTGCCGCAGGAGCGTTTCCTGGTCCATAACTGGCGCACGGACCCGCTAACGCTGGGCGAGGTTCCGGCAGAGTTTATTGAGAGCGTCTCTGAGGGCAAGCTCCATTACTCCTGGCCGGCGCAGGTCAACCGGCACATTGTCGAGGATGGGTTTGACTTAGTGCTCTCCATCGGCCAGGTAGTGCCGCATGAAGTCATCGGCATGGCCAATTACAACAAGAACATTCTCGTCGGCACCGGCGGGCGCGACGGCATCAACCGCAGCCACTATCTGGGCGCCGTCTATGGCATGGAGCGCATCATGGGCAAGGCGCAGAATCCCGTCCGCGCGGTGCTCAATTTCGCCAGCGAGCGCTTCCTGAAGCAGATCCCGATTGTCTATGTGCAGACCGTCGTCGGACGTAATCCAGACGGCGCGCTCGTCGTTCGCGGCATCTACATCGGCGACGACGAGGAGTGCTTTTTGCGCGCGGCCGAGCTGAGCGCGAAGGTGAATTTCGAACTAGTAGACGAGCCTATCCGCAAGGCCGTCGTGTATCTCGATCCCCACGAGTACCACTCCACCTGGATCGGCAACAAGGCGGTCTACCGCACCCGCATGGCGCTGGCCGATGGCGCAGAGCTCATCATCCTCGCCCCGGCTGTCAAGGAATTTGGCGAGGACCAGCGCATCGACGAGTTAATCCGCAAGTACGGCTACCGCGGCACGCCGGCCACTATTCGCGCGGTCGAGCAAAATGCGGATTTAGCCGGCGAGCTAGGCGCGGCAGCGCACTTGATTCACGCGTCGAGCGAGGGCCGGTTCCGCATCACCTGGTGCCCGGGCAAGCTGACGCGGGAAGAGATTGAAGGAGTGGGGTTCGCGTACGGGGAATTAGGTGAAATGTTGAGTAAGTACGATCCGGCGAAGTTACATCACGGAAATAACCGGGTGGATGGGGAAGATATTTTCTTTATCGCGAATCCGGCGCTGGGGCTGTGGGCGCATCGGTCGAGGCTTAACTGAAACGGACTGGGACCTTACAATCGAAAATTGACCTCGATTGTTATCGTATCCGGGACGGGAATTCCCCATCTAAGTGCTGGTGCGAATTGATATTGTCTAACGGCCTCCAGCGCCTTCTCGTCCAAGCCATGTCCAAGCGATTTTAAGATGCGGAGGTCTTCCATTTCTCCATTTTCCGTAATAAGTGCGCTGAACAAGACAGTTCCCTGAATCCCTTCGGCTCTTGCCTCGTCTGAGAAATGCGCTTCGGGTGTGCTCAACGCCTTTGGAGGCCTGTCGTCCTTTTTGAATCCATTGAACTTGAGCGGCAACACTTCGGGGACCGCGCGCTTTTCGTTCGGCACAAACGGAACCCAAATCTGGATTTTGACCGGGATTGGCTTTCCATGCAGTTTCGCAGGCTCGAACGACAGACTCCGCACCGCCGCGAGAGCAGGTGCGTCGAAGGGTCCAGGATTCGCCGATGCCAGGTGCGCTTCGACCAGTTTGCCGTTCGCATCGAGGGACGCGGCGACGACGCGGCTGTACTTCATGCCGGCTAGCCGGGGATCATTGGGAAACTCTGCCGGAGACGGATGGACTAGCTTCGGAGGCTCGATGCCTTTGCCAGGCGAATAGTATCCATCGGCATCCGAAACTGGTTGGCTTTATTGGGCGGATCCCGCTACGGAGAAGCCAACTAGAAGCAAAAACACGACGCATCTGCGCAGCATGAGGAAACCTGAAAGCTGAATTGGAAGCCGCGATTACTGTACCACAAGTCCCAATTCCCGCAGCAGAAACGCGTAGTCGAGCGCGATCTCCTTCAAATAGTCATACCGCCCGCTGGCGCCGCCGTGGCCGGCTTTCATGTTGGTCACCAGAAGCAGCGGATTGTTATCGGTCTTCAGCGTGCGCAGTTTAGCCACATACTTGGCCGGCTCCCAGTACATCACCTGGCTATCGTGCAGGCTGGTCTTGATTAGCATCGCCGGATAACTCGCCGCCTTCAGGTTGTCATACGGAGAATAACTCAGCATGTAGCGGAAATACTCCTCATTGTTCGGATCGCCCCACTCCTCGTACTCCGGCACGGTCAGGGGCAGGGAAGCGTCCAGCATGGTATTCATCACGTCCACAAACGGCACATGCGACAAGACGGCGCGGAAGAGATCGGGACACATATTAACCACCGCGCCCATCAGCAGGCCGCCGGCGGAGCCGCCTTCGATGGCGACGCGCGCGGGATCGCCGTAGCCGTTCGCGGTCAGGTGCTCCACCGCGGCAATGAAATCGGTAAACGTGTTGCGCTTCACCAGCATTTTGCCGGCGTCGTGCCACGGTTTGCCCAAATCTCCGCCGCCGCGAATGTGCGCGTAGGCCATCACCATGCCGCGGTCGAGCAGGCTGAGCCGGCTGGCGCCGAAACCGAGCGGAAGCGAGTAGCCGTACGACCCGTAGCCGTAAACGTAGAGCGGATTCTTGCCAGGTTTGCGTTTGTCGCGCCGGTAGACGAGCGAAATAGGAACCGCGGTGCCGTCTTGCGCCGTGGCGTTTATCCGCTCGCTTGCATACAGGGTGCGGTCAAACCCGCCAGGGATCTCCACTTGCTTCAGCAGCGTGGATTCTCCGGTGCCGAAGTCGTATTCGAAGACGGAACTGGGCGTGACCAGCGACTGGTACGCGTAGCGGAATTTCCGCGTGTCAAAGACGCGGTTCATGCCCGGATGCGCGCTGTACGCGGGCTCGGGGAAGGCGATCTCGCCCAGGTGTTTGGCCTCGGCCGTGTCACCGGCGAACCTCCACAGACGCAGTCGCGGCAGCCCGCCCTCCCGTTCGCAGGCGATGAAGAAGCGGTTGAACAGATCGACGTCTTCCAGCATCACCCCGTCGCGGTGCGGGATCCGCTCCACCCAGTTTTCGCGCTGCGGTGCGATCACCGGCGCGGTAACCAGGCGGAAGTTGCGCCCGCGGTCATTGGTGCGGATGAACCACAGCCCGCCACGATGATCCACGCTGTACTCGTGCTCGTCCTCCCGCGGAGCGATCACGGTGAACTTGCCTTGGGGATCGTGCGCAGGGAGAAACCAACACTCCGTGGTGGTGTGGCTGCCCGATTCCATCACCAGGAACTGTCCGTCGCGGGTGCGTCCCGCCGCCAGGTTGAAGCGTTCGTCGTCATCCTGGTAAACCAGCACGTCGGCGGGGTACGGTGTGCCGCGCATGTGCCGCCAGAGCTGAAACTGGCGCTTCTGTTCCTCGTCTTCCACCGTGTAGAAAAGGCTGAAACTGTCGGCGGCCCACACCACGGAACCCACGCGCTCCACCGAGCCGGGGAGCGTGTCGCCGGTTTCCAGGTCCTTGATGAAAAGCCTGTACTGGCGGAAGCCGGTGTAGTCCACGGTGTAAGCCAGCCAGCGCCCGTCGTCGCTCATATCCACGGCGCCGACGGCGAAAAACGGGTGACCCTCCGCCATGACGTTGCCGTCGAGCAGCACTTCTTCGGGCGCGTTATGGAGAGGGCCGGACGAAAGCCCGATCTTGCGGCAACTGATGCCGTACTGCCTGCCCTCCTCAGTGCGGGTGTAATACCAGTACTGGCCGTCGCGGTAGGGCACGGATACGTCAGTCTGCTTGATGTGGCTGAGCATTTCGTTGTAGAGCTGTTCGCGCAGCGCGGCCTCGGGCGCCATCACGGCTTCAGCGTACGCATTCTCGGCTTCGAGATAGGCGACAGTGTCAGGATTGTCCTTATTGCGCAGCCAGGCGTAGTCATCCGTGAGGGTGACGCCGTGGAGCGTGGTCTGGTTGTGTATTCGCGGTGCTTTGGGGGGAATCGCCAGCTGATCTTGGTTCATTGCTTATCAGTTTATGGTGTTTGCTCGGGATTCGCTCACAAGGGAACCCGGCGGCGGGGCGCCTCGTACAATAAATAGCGATGAACTCCTTGAATCGCAGGTTTGCGGCAGGGTTGCGGCTGGCATCAGTGGCAGCCCTGTTCTTTTGCGCTGCCTGGGTGTGGGCGGAACGGGTGGAAGACATTCCCAAGCCCACCGACTACGTAAGCGACTATGCCCACGTGTTGACGCCGGATGGGATTGCGCGCCTGGATCAAATTTGCGCCGAGCTGGACCACACGGCGGCCAATGCGCAGGTGGCGGTGGTGATCGTCCACAACCTGGACGGCGACGATGCGGCCGACTGGGCCAACCAGCTCGAAAACAAATGGCACATGGGCAAAAAGGGCACCGATCGCGGCGTGCTGGTGCTGCTGGCCGTGGACGATCACCAGTACCGCATTGACGTTGGGTACGGACTGGAAGGCATCCTGCCGGATGGGAAGGTGGGCGATATCGGCCGGGAGATGCGGGTCTATCTGCGCCAAGGCAATTATGACGATGCGGTGCTGGAGGCGGTGGGCTCGATTGCGCAGGTGATTGCGCAGGATGCCCACGTTACGCTGGAGGAGCAGCCGCCCGCGGAACAGGCCGCCCCGCAGAGCGTGCATCGCGGCTTTCCGCTGGGAAGGCTCATCTTCTTTCTCATCTTCTTCCTGCTTTTTGGCGGGTCGTGGATTGGGCGGCTGCTGTTCGGAGCCATGCTGTTCAATAATTGGCGCGGCGGCGGCTGGGGCGGCGGAAGCTGGGGCAGCGGTGGCGGCTGGGGCGGCGGCGGGGGTGGTGGCGGCGGCGGCGGTGGATTTGGCGGCTTCGGCGGCGGAGGGTTTGGCGGCGGCGGGGCAGGGGGAAGCTGGTAAGGACAGGGAGTAGGGAGTAGGGAACAGGGAACAAGGGACGTAGGGACTCAGGGACTAGTGTGGTGTCCCAGAAGTTCGTCGCATCCGCGAGCACCCGGAAAGCAGGTCCCCTTCGGCAAGCTCAGGGCAGGCTTTCGACTGCGTTTGCCGCAAAAAACGCGGCAAACTCCGCTCAGGATGACGGCACCGTTTTTGTTGGGAACTTCAGGGACGTGACACTAGGGACTAAGAACAAATGGGGCCTGAAAAAGGCCGGAGGAGAACGGATTTTATGCGTCGTGGATCAATGGTGTTTCTGGTTGTGATCGCGGTGATTGTTTTGGCGGGGATGTTTGTGTATGGCAGCTTCAAGAGCGCGCAGAACCAGATGGTGCAATTGCAGGAGAATGTGAACTCGAAGTGGGCGGATGTGGATGTGAATCTGCAGCGCCGAGCCGACCTGATTCCCAACCTGGTGGAGACGGTGAAGGGATTCACCAAGGAAGAGAGCACGGTGTTTGGCGATATTGCCAACGCACGGGCAGGAATGTTGAACGCACAGGGTCCAGCGGCCAAGATCGCAGCCAATAATCAGCTTGACGGGGCCATTGGACGGCTGCTGCTGCTGACGGAAAACTATCCCCAATTGCGCTCCAGCGACCAGTTCATGCGGCTGCAGGATGAACTGTCGGGCACGGAGAACCGCATCTCGGTTTCGCGGCGGTACTATAACGAGGCGATCCAGGGCTACAACACGTTTATCGAGCAGTTCCCCAACAGCGTTTGGGCCAACATCCTGGGATTCCGGCGGAATAACGCGTACTTCCAGGCCAGCGAGGCTTCGCGACAGGCGCCGCAGGTGAAGTTTTAAAGGCAGCCCTCAGCCGTCAGCTGTCAGCCGTCAGCCGTCAGCAAAGAGCCGATCCGGGGCGATCGAAAGGACCACTAAGGAGCCGGGGTGGGAACCGATCATCGCGCGCGCTCTTCTGAGGCGTGTAGCCCTGGTGGGTGGTTTCCATCGCCCCTACGGGGCTCCTGATTCATACTTGCCGGTTCCCCGGATTGCGTCCTTGCCCGCCCCGGCGGTCAAGGACTCCATCCGGGGCTAACATCCTGCTACCCCTCCGGGGTGCTTTCCCGCTACGCGGATACGGTTTGACGGGTTTTCAGGCAGGCGCTATTGGTTCCTGCAAAAGGTCCAGCGCCCTACGATGGCGGCATGCTTCGGAACGGGTTCGAAATCAGCATTTCCGACGGGTCGTCAGTTCTCATCAAGTGGCATTGAGCGTCCGGGTTCCTTTTCCGTAACCGGACATCCCATGCAGACGGAAGCGGCCCTCTAATTTCCCCTTTTCGGCCTCATGTTCAAGTCGTTTGGACTGCAACTGGCGTTCTTCCAGCGATAGTCCGAATTCGTCACCGAACTGGTAGTTTTTCCGTTGAGGGTCATGTCGATCGAGGCTTTAGCGGTCATGTGATCCATGCCATCAAATCTCATCTCGACGTTGCCCTTCATCTCGAAGACTTTCAACTGACAGTCCATATGGTAAGTTGCGCCACTGGAAGTGACGCTGAGTTGGGTTACGGTGCAGTGTGTATCCTGCGTCAGGGCCTGGTCCACATCTCGTCATTCAGGCAGTAGAGGAGAACGGTAGGCTCCTGCCCCGCAGTGGGGCTCGGGGTTGTCGCTGCCCATTCGCCCGAGCGCAAAGGAAACTTCTGTTGCGCCGAGCAAATGGAGGTTGCCATGAAGGCCAGGACACCGAACGCCATCCATTTTAGAAAAGCCATCTCCGCGAATCCTCGTTCCGTGGAGCCGGAATTTCCATTTTGCCGACTCGCTACGATTCAATATAGCCCTGCTGCCAACACTCGCGATCCTTCCGGCATGCTTTCTGACGGTAAGATTTCGGGGTAGGTTCCGATTCCGTCTCCAAGACCTCACAGGTTGCGGGCGGGTGGCCGGATGCGGAAACTTTACGGGAGCCAGATCACGAGACGCCAGTCGGGCCGCGCCCTGAGAGGCAAATGGATTGCAAAGGTCAGAGTTGGCGGTGACTCGACCGCAATCACCATTCAACAACGGGCGGCGGGTTGAGTCTTGTAAGTCGCCGAAAACGGAACTTTGCGGGAACGCCTGTGCCACGTGCAGAACGAACCTTCTAAGAATCATGTGAACCCTTCGTTCGTCGGTTTATTGTTGATGGCATGGTACGCCTCCGCATTCTGGTCTCCGCAATCGCCTTTGCCCACCTGAGTTTTGCTCCGGGAGCTATTGGACACCCCCCCCACTGGCGGGAAACACCCAATGAGACCATCTGGACGGGCAAATACTCCAACTGTGATCACGGTTATTACGTGCTCCTCCCATCTGGAGTGATCGGGCACTCTGGCTCGCTCCCGCCAGCGCCAAACCATGGGTTTCAGATCGACCTGGCAAACCCCAGCGGCACAAACACGGTGCCCCCGAGTTCTGTTCGGAGATTTTGGGTGTGGGACTCCCCTGGATTTGAGTCAGAATCCGAGGTCTCCAAGACGGACGATTCGCTGGACGACACCAAATCAAAAGGAACAACCGAAGCGAGCCAATTCCTGCGACGCACGTTCCTCAGGGTAGGCGGTCAAAAAGCAGTGCACATTCATTCTTCTCTAAAGAACGGCAAAGATCTACTCATCGAGGACTATGTCAACTTCTACAGCCCGGATGCAACGACGGAATATCAATTCAAATTGATAACGCCGAGGGCGGATTACGCGGCAGATAAGCGCCTGTTCGATCAGGTGCTCGCAGGGTTTCGCTTCACCACGATTCCAGACGGTGAATGCTCAAATGATTGACTGAGGGCGGGGCTCCGCTTGGTTCTGCCCGTATTGTGGCCAATTCGGAAGTTTCGGCTGGGGTTGGCACGTGCCTGTGCTGCCGAATCTGTGCTGATTTGTGCTGAGGATATGGGCTTCCTGGACATGTTGGACTAGGTTCAATAACTCAAATGTTTTCGATGGCCATTTGAGCCGTGCCCGGTTGCAAAGCGCCTCTTGCGGAAATGCCCGAGTCCAGGCGTGGAGCCCGCGGCTAAAGCCGGGCGGAGCTTTATGCGTCTCTTCAGAGGCCTGAAGGCCTCTGCTCCTTCCGGATTGGAACGGGGCCGGATCGCGCAACGAACATGGCAGGGGCTAAAGCCCTGGGTCTCTTGTTTGCGGTTAGCGGCGCGACTGAAGTCGTGCCCTGATACAAAGCGCCTTTCCATAAAGCAAAGGCCATCTCGAGCGGGATGGCCTTTGGCTTTAGCGCCGATTGCAATTGCGGGTTACTTGAAGGATGCGATGCCGCTGGCCTCGTCCTCGTAGACGTCGAAGACGGTGTAAAGCTTGGTGAGCTGGAGAACGTCCTTGACCTTTTTGGTCAGGTTCAAGAGCTTCACGCTTGCGCCCTGGTTTTTGGCGGTGGTGAAGGCGCTCACGAGCTCGCCGAGGCCGGAGCTGTCGATGTAATTCACGTCGCCCATGTTCAGCAGGATATTATGGGAACCCTTGCTGATGAGGTCACGGACGGCCTCGCGCAACTGAACACTGCCCTCGCCCAGGGTGATCCGCCCGCTCAGGTCCAGAACGGTGACGCCGTCCACTTCACGGGAAGCAATAGTCAAAGCCACAGGAAATTCCTCCTTTTTCGGGTACTACGGTTATAGCACCTTTTACCGGACAGGGGCCGCAGCGGAGATGCCGGGGCTGACGGCTCGCGTGACCGCGGCGCCTATTGCGATTCGCCCGGCGGCGCCAGATATTTGACCAGCGTCAGCTCGGTTCCAGGATGCAGTTGACGAAAGTGTACCTCATCCATAAAGGAGCGAATGAGGAAGATGCCGCGGCCGGTTCCGCGCAGAAGGTTTTCCGGGTCGCGGGGATCGGGGAGGGTGTCGGGATCGACTCCGCGGCCCTGGTCGCTGATGACGAAGACGAGCGATTTGCCGGTGTTCTCAAAACTGGCGGTGATGCACTTGGCGGGGTCGTATTCGTTGCCGTGGAGAACGGCGTTGACGGCGGCCTCGCGCACCGCCATGGTGACGCGGAAGCATTCGTCCTCGTCCAGCCCCGCCTGCCCCGCCAGCTTCTCTGCTATGGATTCGACCTCGCCTACGCTCTCCATGGTGGAATTGAGCGAGATGGTCTGCCGTCCTCTGTTTGGTCCGCTCAATCGATCTTCAAAACCCCGCTGGTGATCTGATAGCGGACCGCATTTGGAGACGGCCGCGCATGTTGTGGAGCCTTGTTCGGAAGTTTCATGGCTGGAAGGGATTGTGTCAAGACGAGGCGCGGTCCTGGGTCAGAAGTTCTTTGAAGAACCGTGCCGCGAAAATGCAGGTCCCCTTCGGCAAGCTCAGGGCAGGCTTTCGACTCCGATTGCCGCAAAAAACGCGGCAAACTCCGCTCAGGATGACGGCCCCTTTATTAAACGAATTATCGGCAAACTGCGCTCGGGATGACGGCGGCGTTTTTATTGCGAGGTTCAGGGACAGGACGCGCGCCTTTTCCGTGCCCTGACCGGCTACACTCTTCGTGATGGAGAACGGCGCTCCAACCCGCGTTAGCCTTACCGCCCTGCTGGGCATGCCTGTGACCGACGCCAAGGGCGTGTTGCGCGGGCGGCTCAAAGATATTGCCGTGGCCACCGGCCCCGACGCGGGCAAAGTTGCGGGCCTGGTGCTAAAGACGCGCACCGGCCGTTTCCTTGTGCCTTCGCAGGAAGTGATGGAAACGCCGGCGGGAACGCTGGAGCTGCGCACGCCGGAGGCCATGACGCCGCTGGAGGATGACGGCAATTTCATCTTCCTGCAGCAGGACCTGATCGACCGGCAGATTATCGACGTGCATGGGCGCAAGGTGGTGCGCGTGAACGACGTGGACCTGGAATGGACCGGGCACGGCTCCGCGCACCTGCTGCGGGTGGCGGAAGTGGAAGTGGGCCTGCGCGGGGCGTTGCGGCGCGTGCTGAAAGGGCTGCTGCCGCGGGCGCAGCTTGAGGCGCTCTCCCGCCGCTTCGTGCCCAAGATTATTCCCTGGCAGTTTGTGGACGTGATCGAAGTGGATCCCGCGCGGCGGGTGAAGCTGCGCATTGCCTACGAGCGGCTGGCGGACATGCATCCCTCGGACCTGGCCGACATCCTTGAGGATCTGCCGGCCGCGGAGCGCGAAGCCGTGTTCAATTCGCTTGACGAAGAAGTGGCAGCCGAGGCGCTGGAGGAAGTCGAGCCACGGATGCAGAAGTCTCTGCTGGAAAAGCTGGACGAGGAGCGAATCGCGGACATTGTGGAGGAGATGGATCCAGGCGCGGCCGCGGACCTGCTGGCCGAGCTGACGGAAGAACAATCCGACGCCATTCTGGAGGAGATGGAGCCCGAAGAGCGGCACGAAGTGGAGGAGCTGCTCGAGTTCGACGAGAACTCCGCCGCCGGCTCCATGACTACTGACTTCGTATGCGTCGGCGCGGATTCGACGGTGGCCCAGGCCGTCCAGGCATTACGCTCCTTCGATGGCGACCCTGAATCCATTACCGAAATCTATCTGCTCGACGAGAAGCGCGTGCTGCGCGGCGCGGTGTCACTGGCGCGCCTGGTGATGGCGCAGCCGGAGGCGCGCTTGAGTGTGCTGGCGGAGCCGCGCGTGCTCTCCTGCCCCGCAAACACTCGTCAGAACGAGCTGGCCGAGCTCTTCGACAAATACAATCTGCACTCCCTGCCGGTGGTGGATGCGCAGGGCCGCATGGTGGGCGAAGTCCACGCCGATCACGTGATCGCTTTTCTACGCGAGAAAATCTGACGAAGCGCGAATCAGCGCACCGTCACGCGCATTCCCGATGCATGCGGCACCGTCACAGCGTATTTTCCCTGCTTCAGCGCGCCGTGCCTGGCCTCGCGCGCGATATGCGCTTCGCGCGCGTCCAGCGCCGGCGCTTTCAGGGTTTCAATCTCCACCGCGCCGCTCTTGCCGGAGCCGAAGTCGAGCGTGAGCTCCAGATCGCGCTCCGCATCCTTGTTGAGGATTACCACAGTTGTCGCTCCGTCCGGCAGCTTGGCCGCGTAGGCCGTCGCATCCACGCCGGTGGCCTGGATCTGGCCGGTCAGATCGGCCTTGACCAACGTGGCCCCGCACAGCGCGCCGGCATATTTCAGCCCGTAACCCACCGGCTCCAGCGTGTATTCGTCGCCGAAGGTCGCTATCGGCGTGTAGAACGGGTGGGGATGGCTGGCAATCTGTTCCGGCGTTGCGCCCGCGTCCTTCAGCATTACGTCGCCGGGCAGGAATCCGCCCACGGAATTCGCCACTGACTTGCCTGTTCCGCCGTGCAGGTTCACGCCGGAGTAGTTGTTGCTGGCCAAGAGCAGCGAGTAGTCGGCGCTCCACAGCGCCGCCGCAAACACGTCGGAAACGCCCGGCTTGCCGCCGCGATAGCAGGTATTGCCCTCCGTCATGCGCACGCGGGCGCCCATTTTGTCCGCGGCGGCCGTGGCGGTGTCCGCTGTCTTCTGCACGCGCGCCATGGTTTCGGGCTTCAGCAGGTTGGGAATGCTTACGGCCGGATTCGTGGCCGGGCCGCCGAAGTAGTAGTGGTGGGTCAGCGTGGTCACGTGCGGAGGATTCTGGATCGACGGCCACATCGCGGCAATCTCGGTGAGCCAGGAAATGTTTCCCGCCACGTCGGGCATGCCGAAGCGCGCTCCCGGAACCGCTTTCGCCACCGCCTGCGCCATCGCCAGCCACTGGTCAAGGTAGGTCTTCGCGTTCCACGTTTTCGGGTCGCGCAGGTGGCTGCCGAAAAGGTCCACCTCGTTGCCGATCTGGAAGTATTGCAGCCGGCTGCCCAGCGTTTTGGCCACGTACTCTGCTTCCGCGGCGGCGCCGTCCGGGGTGTTGGTGCCCATGCCGATGCCGTAGAGACAAGTCCATCCCGCGTCGCGAAGGAAGGCGGCCAGGTTGCGCACCGCTTCCGCCGTCACCGGATAGTACTGAGCCTTGGGCTGGCCCACCACTTCGCGCACCTGCGGATGCTCGGGTTCTTTGGAATCGGGTGTGGGCTTCCACCACTCGTACTCGCTGGTGTTGCCGCCGAGGCGCAAAACGCCGTGCGCGCTGAGGGCCTTGAACTCGTGGATCAAGCCTGTGTTCGCGGCGGAAAAGAATGTCGGATCGAGAAGCTGCTGCACTTCGTAGGAAAGCCCGATGTAGTCCTGGGGCATGTGCGGGCCGTTGGCCTCGGCGGGGATCTGCAATGTGACTTGCGCGGTTCCCTGCGCCCTCAATTTGGTGGCGGCAACACTCATGGCGGCAGTGGCAAGAAAGCGGCGGCGGCTGATCTCGTTCATCCTCATTGCTCCTTTAATCGGAGCTCAGGTGCGCCCCGGTTTCCGTCGTCCAGTATAGGCTGCGCATCCAGATCCTCCATTCGAGCCCGCTTTAATACCCAGGCAGTGCAACTGCGCGCTCACAACGGCATGGCGCGCATTTTCAAGAATCCTGGCCCCATCCATGCGCCGTGGCAGGCCAAGGTCATCACTCACATTCCGGGCATTCATCGGGCGCTGGGATACGGCATCGGAATTGGCGTCCGCCCGGAGCACGTGCGCGATAGTGAGCGGGCGCGGGGGTTCGATTCGAGGAAGAACGTCCGCAAAGTTGCCGGGCTGGGGATCGTGGCGGCCGCGGCGCTCGGCTGGGCGGCGTGGAGGGCATTGAACCGTTGAGCCTGCGTGAGGGCGGCCAGACAAATGAGGGAAAAGTGCAGGGTTGAGGAGCGTTTCCTCAGGGGCTATTGGTTCCTGCAAAAGAATGGTCCTTGCGCCGTCCCTACGGGACTCCGAAGCAGAATCATGGAATCTTGTTTCCCCACGCTGAAGCGCGGGGCTAACGACCACTGCGCCTACGGCGCGCTCGGAAGGACATTTCTTGTGCAGCCCTCGATAAAGCCCAGTCCATTATTTGAGTGGCTAGCGGCGTGACTGAAGTCATGCCCTGACGCGATTCCCTACGCCATTGGCTAATCGAGCAGGCGGCTCCGCTAATTCAGCCCTCACTGTTTCGTTCTTCAGTGCTCGTGCTTGCCTGGCCGCAGCATCAGGTCGCGGATGGCCTCGCGCGGGTCCTTGCCCTTCTCCAGGATCAGCTGCATCTGCTCAGCGATCGGCATCTCCACGCGATGCTGCCGGGCCAGTTCCAGCGCTGCACGGGTCGTCAACACGCCCTCGGCAACTTTTCCGCCCAGCGAATCCAGGATCTCCTTCAGGGCGCGCCCATGGCCCAACTCCATGCCCACGGTGCGGTTCCGGCTCAGCGATCCGGTGCACGTCAGGACCAGGTCGCCCAAGCCGGAAAGCCCTGACAGCGTCTCCCGGCGCGCGCCGCACGCCACTGCCAGCCGCGTAATCTCGGCAATCCCGCGCGTCATGAGCCCGGCCGCCGAGTTGTGACCGAGCCCCACGCCCGCCGCAATGCCGGCCGCAATCGCAATCACGTTCTTGAGCGCGCCGCCGAGTTCCACGCCGACCACGTCGGACGACGTGTACAAGCGCAGCGTCTCCGACGAAACCTCGCGCTGCACCAGCGCCGCCACTGCGTGATCCGCGAATGCCACGGTGACCACCGTGGGCTGACCCTCCGCCACTTCCTTGGCGAAGCTGGGCCCGCTCAGCGCTCCCACGGGAACATCGGTAAGCCCGGCCTCCGCCAGGGTGTTCGCGATCACCTGCGTCATGCGCAGGTTGGTGCCGACCTCCAGGCCCTTGGTGGCGCTTACCAGGATTTGCCCCGCGTGCATCTGGCTGCGCAGCCGCGACATGGTGGCGTGCAGGAACTCCGACGGGATGACGGAAAAAAGGATGTCGGCGTGGGAAACAGCTCCGTCGTCGCCCGTAATCGCAACCGCTTCCGGCAAAAGAAACCCGGGCAGAAACTGCACGTTCTCCCTGGCGTCGCCAATGGCTTTGGCCAGCTCCGGAGTGAACGCCCACAGGGTTACATGGCGCCCGTTGCGCGCCAGCGAAAGCGCCAGCGCCGTTCCCCAGGCACCGGCGCCCAGCACCACGATGCGCGGCGAAATCGGTATGACTGTCATGCTGTCTTGGCCGCTCCAAACCGGTGCTCAGTGCCGGTGAGCAGCCGGCGAATGTTGGGATGATGCTTGACGATGATGAGCAGCGCCACCACGATTTGCACGGCGATAAAGAACGCAGGCCTATCGCCACGCACCGTGAACCACGCGAAGACCGGAAAGCCGGCCGCGCCCAGGATGGAGCCCAGCGAAACATACCGCGTCAACGCGGTGATGACGGCGAAGAGAGTAATGGCAGCGAGAGCGGCCCACGGCGCCGCCACCAGGAACACGCCGAAACCGGTAGCCACGCCTCTGCCGCCCTTGAATCCCAGCCAGACGGAAAACATGTGCCCCAGCACCGCGCACAGCGCCGCCAGCGCCTCCACGTTACGCTGCGGCCAAGACGGGAGCATGGGAGCGAACAAATAGGCGCCCAGCAGCACCGCCGCGGCGCCTTTGGCCACATCCAGGACGAATGTGGCCGCTCCCAGACCCTTGCTCCCCGAGCGCATCACATTAGTCGCGCCGATATTGCCGCTGCCCACAGTGCGGATGTCCTGCTTGCGGAAGACGCGCACCAGCAGGTACCCCGTGGGGATCGACCCAAGAAGATACGAAATGACTCCAACCAAGACACTTGCAAGGGACATCACGGGGAGAGTGTAGCAGGTGTATACTCGACCGGCTATTTCCCCAGTCCCAAAATTGCATTGGAAAGGTAAACGGCCATGCCCAGTTATCTGCTGCAAGCTTCCTATACGGCGGAAGCGCTCGCTGCTCTGGTCAAGAACCCGCAAAACCGCACCGAAGTGATTCGCAAGGCGGTGAAGAGCCTCGGCGGAAAGCTGATCGGGTCCTGGTTGTCGTTCGGAGACCAGGACGTGGTGCTGATTGTGGACATGCCCGACAATGCCTCGGCGGCTGCCATGGCGATTGCGGCGGCGGCGGGCGGCTCATTGAGGAGCACGAAAACCACGCCGCTGTTCAACGCCGACGAAGGCATGGAGATCGCCAAGAAGGCGGCGGGGTCGAATTACACGCCGGTGCGGAGCTAGAACCGCCGAAATCTCACGCGGAACTTTCGACGGCGCGAATTTTTTTGAGGGATCGCGCTGGCGCGGGAGTGTGCCTATTCCCCTTGTTTTCAAACGCTGGCTAATCGATCACCGCTTCGCCGGGCAGGATCGGCCGCGTGCGCGGCAGCGCGCCCTGCCACGCCGCTACTCCCATCGCTGCCAGCGCGCCCATGTACACCACCAGCTCGATTGCCGATCCCCCGCGCGTGTGCAGCTCCGGGGCTGGAATGGTCTTCCACAGCACCAGCAGGATTGTTTGTGCCGTGGTTACCGCCCAGACGGAACCGTAGAAGTAGCGTCGCTCCGTGCCCTCGTTTTTTGTCGAGCGCCCCACGCGCGGAAGCAGTCCCGCCGCGCCCAGCAGCAGAATCACCGCGCAGAGCGGCAAATAGACGTACTGGTACAACTGCTTCATGGTCCAAACGCCCGTGATGGTTGCGATGACCAGCCCGGCAAGGTTCAGCAACGCGAAATTCAGCACCGCATTCCACGCAAACGTGTAGCAAACCTTGCGGTAAAGCGGGTTGGGCTTGTCTTCGTCGAAACGAATAATGTAAGGCGCCGGTTCCACGCCGGGCATCTGCCCAAAGTATCCCGCGGTGCCCGTGCCCAACAGCACCACCGCCAGCCAGATGGAATTGGCCACGCTGAATCCGTGCGCGAACAGCGAGAACGTCAGTGGCCCCGGCGCAAGAAAGAACACCCAGATCCAGATGGGCCAGTGCAGGAACCGGTAATACGTCTTGTTGCGGGTACGCATTTTGCGGGCGTCCGCATATTCCACTCTGCCGCTGTAGCGCATGGGGAGAGTTTTTCATCGGCGCGTTAGCAGCGTCAAACCGGGCGACGGTTTCCCGGCACCGCCGCGGTACGCGACAATGCCTTCAAAGGCTGACTCTCATCTAATCGTTAAAGGGATTCGACGCCGTCCATGCTCGCCACCTCCGCCGCGCACCTGTTCCTGATTGCCATCGTGCTGCTCAGCATCCTGCTGATGCTGCTGCGTCCGTGCGGCATCACGGAAGTCTGGTGGATCGGCGCCGGCGCGGTGCTGCTGATCGTTCTTCGCCTGGTTCCCCTGCGCCTGGCCGGCCACGCCGTCGCTGAAGGGATGGACGTCTATCTCTTTCTTACCGGCATGATGCTGCTTTCCGAACTGGCCCGCTACTACGGTGTCTTTGACTGGATTTCCTCGGTCGCCGTGGAGCACGCCCGCGGCTCCTGTGCGCGCCTGTTCACGCTTGTCTATGCCGTGGGAATTCTGGTCACCGTCTTCCTGTCGAACGATGCCACCGCCGTGGTGCTTACGCCCGCGGTGCTGAGCGCATTGCGCCGGTCGCGCGCCGAGCCCCTGCCCCATCTGTTCGCCTGCGCCATGATCGCCAACGCAGCCTCATTCGTGCTGCCCATCTCCAACCCCGCCAACCTCGTGGTCTACCGCGCGCACGTGCCGCCGCTCGCTCACTGGATGGCCGCGTTCGGCTTGCCGTCGGCACTGTCTATCGTCGTTACCTGGCTGGTCCTGCGCTGGTATTTCCGCCGCGATCTTCGCTGCGCCGTGCCCGACCATCACCAGCATCCAACCTTCACCCGGGCCGGCAAGTTCGTACTGGCCGGAATCTTCCTCACCGCCGGCGTGCTGCTGGTTGCTTCGGCCCTGGGCAGGGATCTCGGCCTGCCCACCTGCATCTCCGCGCTGGTTATCGCCGCCGTCGTCGTCGTCGCCACCCGAACCAATCCGTTGCGCATTGCGCGCGACATCTCATGGAGCGTTCTGCCGCTGGTGGCCGGGCTTTTTGTGTTGGTGGAGGCGATGAACCAGGTGGGCGCAATGCAACTGGCGGCGCGCCTCCTCATTTGTGCGGAACACCTGCCTGCCGACGCCGGCGCGTTTCTGGCCGCTGCCGTCATCGGCGTGGGCAACAACCTGGTCAACAACCTTCCGCTGGGCCTGATCGCCGGCAGCACGTTGCGGCTGATGGACGCGCATGGATTGATTGCTCATGCGGTACTGATCGCTGTGGACCTGGGGCCTAACCTCTCCGTAACCGGCTCGCTGGCCACCATCCTGTGGCTCATCGCGCTGCGCCGCGAAGGCGTGCATGTGGGATTCGGCAGCTTCCTGAGAGTGGGCGCGGTGGCCATGCCGCTGGCGCTCGCCGCTGCCATTGCGGGCGCCGTAATGGTGAAGTAGGGGCCGCGAACCTGATGGGACGTGCTATTCCCCGAGCATCGCATGAAGAGATGGTCATCTTCCGCGGTCAGGAAGATCCTTCGCTTACCATTGCGCATAGTGCGGGTCGAACGAGGCAGGATCCGAATCTACCTGACTTGTTCCCTGCGCCTGTAAAGCCGTTTTCTGTAACGTGTCGAAGTGGCTTGGAATCCCATTCATCGAGGTGACGGAATGACTCGCACCGCCTTCGCCCTTCTGCTTGCCGCTCTCTGCGCTTCCCCGCACCTATGCGCCCAGGTTGCCCCCGACACGAGTTCGTCGGGCTCCGGGCCCGCTCTGTTCGCAGGCTTTTCTTACTTCTTTCGCAGCTATGCGCACACTCAGCTGAATCCCGTTTCCGGCGGCATGCCCGGCTGGGATTCCGCTATCTCCGTTCCACACGTCTTATCTCACAGGATCGGCATTGTCGGCGATTTTTCCGGGCATTACCAATCTAGCGGCAGCCTTAAGCCGCAGATTTCCTCCCTCGCGGGAGGTCCCGAGTTCTCCGCCAGCCTGGGCCGCTCGCGCGTCTACGTGCACGGCCTGGGAGGCATAATGTTCGCCGCCACCGAAGTGGTGGCGCAAACCAGTTCTCAGAGCATTCCCATTGGCGCAGCCGGAGCCGGGCTCGATTATCCGATCTCCTCCCGCCTCTCCTGGCGTGTCAACTTCGACTGGTTCTTCAATGGCTTTGGAACCAACGACCATAACCACACCAACGACATTGTCAATAGCAATCCGCGTATCTCCACCGGGCCCGTCTTGCGTTTTTGATCGTGATTGCCGGATTTTCAAGCCCCTGGCGCTCGCTTCCGCGATTGCCGGTGCGGTGATTCCGCGCTAGCGCCCTTGCGCAATTACCGATTCGCCGCCAGGTCAGTCTAATCCGATAGCAGCCAGAATCTGATTGGGAGATCGAACTTACGCATGATTCTCTCTTTGACAAGACTGCGCATCGTCGCGGGTTTCATGGCATTCGGCTTGTCGGGCATACTCTCTGCTTCTTCTTCTCCCGGCTTCACCATTTCATCCACCAACGTGACCCTCGACGACCAGGGAACCGCGTCCACGCAGTTCACTGTGACCTCAACCAATGGATTTGCGGGCAAGGTCGGCGTTTACTGCCAGGAGCCGGACCCGAACCTGCTGCCCTTTGTGGTGCTCCCCCAGTGCAGCCACCCCACTCAGTATGTCAATGTACCCGCGAAAGGCTCGGCCTCCGGTACCATCGCCTTCTATCCTCCCTGGGTGACCCCGCAGACCACGAGCCAATTGCTTACGCCCCGGCCCCCGGGATCATCCCTGCCGCTGATGGCCTGCATCTTTTTCGGACTTGGGTTGCTTCGGCTGCGGCTGAGGAAGTTGCCGACGATGAGCGTCATGGTCATGGCTGCCTGTTTGTCATTTGCATTCGGAATAGCCGGTTGCGTTCAAAGCGGAGGGGATGCGATGACCCCTGGCACCTACACCTATACCATCAACGGCGCAACAGTACCCGGCGCAACTCCTGCGGCGAGCGCAAACTCGTATTTCTCAGTGACGGTCCGATGCAACTCATGCTGAAAAGCGCGGCCTCTGCATCCTCGTTGTAGTCTGGCAAATCCGGGGCAAAGGCCCAAAGCACTTCCGGGCGCGGCCGCTGGTTTCGTTCCTATGCGTTTGTAGAAATTGCCCAAACCCCCTGCGATTACCGCGATCCGATTGAAAATGCAAAATCCGGTTCTCTCCAATCCAAACAGCCAGAACCGGGTTACACTCCTTCCTGCCGTGCATCCAACCCTGATGTAACAGTTCCGGGGGCTGCGGTGTCTAAGCCGGTAGAGCCGGTGCGGCGCCCGGGGGAAGAGGTCGCGCTGTTCGCAAGACGGAAAAGCGGCGCTCATCGCACAGGCGGGAGTGAAATAGGCTTGCGGGTCTGCTGAAAAGCACTGCGGCCGGATGGACAGGATACAATTCCGACTGGTGCCCGCTCCGGGCCGGTCGGTCGCGGAATCCCGTCCCCTGCACGACTTTGCTTGTCAGAGGACGCGGGGGTTTCTATAATCCTTGCAACACCGAAATGGTAGCCGTGGTAACGCTTACACACCCGCGCGGGGGCGATGGGCCACAGATGCTGAACCGGGGGCCTCGGGCCATCGCATGCTTGACGATTGATTCCAATTCCGATTCCGATTTTTCCCAGGAGCACTGAATGAAGAAGTTAGTCTTTGCGTCCATGATGGCGCTGGCGAGCATTGGCCTCGTGCTGGCGCCTACTTTGCTAGCCCAGCAGGATCAGAAATCGCTCTCGATCCAGGATCCTGCCGAGTACAACGCCTACGAGATGTTCAGCACCCAGCAGAATCCCAAGGCGAAGGCGGAAGCCGGCGAGGACTTCCTGAAGAGGTACCCTCAAAGCCTGGCCAAGCAGACCGTGCTGCAACAAATGATGGAGGCATACCAGGCCGCCGGAGACCAGGACGGAGCCCTCAGCGCGGCTACCCGGCTGCTTCAGGTGGACCCGAGCAATCTTGAGGCCATCTATTTCTCCGTCGCCATCAAGAAGGCCCAGTGCGGCAAGACCAGCGATGCCCAAACCTGCGACGACGCCGCGGCCCTGGCCCAGAAGGGCCTCCAGGTGACCAAGCCCGCCGCAATGGCCGAGGACGAATGGCAGAAACTGACCGCCGGCGCTTTCCCCATCTTCCGCTCCGCCATCGCCCTGGATGAAGTGATCTCCAAAAAGGATTACAAGGACGCGCAGCAGGCATATACGGACGAGCTGAAGATGTACAACGACGAGCAGAGCAAGTCCATGGGCCTTCAGGACACTCTGCTGCTGGCTCAGGCCTACTCGATGCCCGGCTCGGCGCAGGATATTCCCCTTGCCTGCTGGCTTTATTCCCGCGTCTGGGACTTCGCTCCCCAGGCCTATAAGAATCAGATCGAGCCCAAGCTGGAGTACTACTACAAGAAGTACCACGGCAAGCTCGACGGCCTGGATGCGCTCAAGCAGCAGACGCAGGGCTCCTTGTTCCCGCCGTCCGGCTGGACTCTCGCTCCCGCGCCCAGCCCGCAGGAGCAGATTCATGCTTTGCTCCAGACCACCGATCCCAAGACTCTGGCTCTGGCCGACAAGGAAACCGTCCTGGCGATGGGCGCCAAGCCCGATGCGGACGCCATGTGGGCCGTGCTGCAGGGGCAGCAGACCCAGGTTCCCGGAACCGTGCTTGAGGCCAACGCCACCAGCGCCAAGATCAGCGTTACGGTCGTCGGGCGTCCCAAGGCCGAGGAGTTCACTGAGCCTCTCAAGTCGCCGATGGCGTGCACCGCTTTGCCTCAGGGCGAAGAGGCGGCCGCGGGCAAGGACTTCATCAGCAACAGCGTTACTCCCGACGACAAGCTGAGCGCCTTGCTGGAAAAGGAAGGCAGCCACATCCGCCGCATCTCCATTGTCGGCCTGGTTCCCATCATCAAAATGGCGGTGACCCAGGACGCCAAGGCTGTCAAGGTGCCGGACTTCATCGTCAACATGAAGGACCCGGCCTCCTGCAAAGACATCCCGGCCGTGGGTTCCGACTTCGTCATGAATCCCGGCGCGGCGGAGCTGGTGGGCACCTACAGCACCTATCGTCAGTTGCCGGCCACTACCACCACATCGCAGTCGGCCGAGATCGTGCTCAACGACGGCGAGGTGATTCCCGCCGAACCCGCCAAGAAGCCGGCCCCTGGACGCCGAGTGGTGCACAGGCCGGCCAACTAATCCGCCAATCCCCGACGCACCAACGTCAGGGATCAACCATCAGTCTCCTGGAATGGGAAGGGCAGCCTCATATGGCTGCCCTTCACTTTTTGCGCGCTGCATCCCGGTCACAGCGTCATCGAGGAGAATGTGCGATCTTCGCGCCCCTCTTCCTCAACTCTCGCCTCTTCCCGCTGTCCAAGAATGGCCCGAACCACATCCGCCGCGCCGTAGCTTGTTCCCTGCGCCGGCAGGAAGCGCCGCACGATGTTCAAATCGTTTCCCAGCGTCACCAGCGGAGCCTCCCGGCCCCGTGCGCCCGCACCTGCGCCAGCCCGATGTTGGACAGAAGCGCGTTGCACAGGCACTTTCGCCCTTCCGTTGCCTCCGCCAGCCCGCCCTTGGCCGTATAGCAGCTTACCGGCTCCGCCGAACACCGGTACCCGATCCCACCATCCTCCTGCGCGTATGGCTCGCGCAGAAAACCCAGGTCGCACACCCGCGTCCGCGCCGCATACGTCTCCGTGTCTGACAGGCTTCCTTCCACCTGCGCCACCTTGAACGGAAACCCGGTCGGCGACGCCAGCGGATCGGTGAACACCTGAGCGGTTCCTTCGCCGGCCTGCGCCAGAAGCCGGGATTTCAGGTCTTCCCTCAGGGCCGACTCGCGGCTGAACGCAAATGCCGTTCCCACCTGTACGCCCGTCGCGCCCTCGCTCAGCGCCTCTTTGAGCTTGGCGTTGCTGGCGTACCCGCCGGCCAGCCAGAACGGCACGCCCAGGGCACGGAATCCCGCCGCATCCACGCTGTCCCGCTCACCGTACAGCGGCTCGCCCGACTGGCTCAGTTGCAGCTTGCCTCGCGGAGGCGCATTGTGACCGCCGGCCGTGGGACCCTCCACCACGAATCCGTCAACCGTCCCGTTGGCCCGCCGCAACAGCGTTGCCGCCAGCGTGTGGGACGAGACAATAGCCACAAATCGCGGCCGCGTCAGTGACGTGAGCGGACCCTCAGCAAACTCCGCCGGGTCCAGCCGCATGATTGCGTCTTCTCCCTGCCCCGCGACCGCGCCCGTTACTGATACCTTGTATTCCGCCGCCACCTGCTGCGCCAGCGCGTCCAGCACCCCGGGAATATGCAGCGGAATCCCCGCACCCATCAGCACATATCCCACTCCGGCCAGCATGGCTCCGTAGATCGACCCCAGATGAGGGAGCTGCACCTTCTCAAGATAATTGATACCCACCGGATTTCTGTGGCCCAAGCGCGCGAGGAACACCTCGGCGAAATTGGCCGCAATGCACAGCTCGACAAGCTTCCTCGGTTCCCGCACCTGGTGCATCGGCGTCGCCCGATAGGGCGCGCCGGCGGCCCTGCCCCCGGAGACGAAGTACTCATTCCACAGCCGCCGGGCCATGTCTGGGAAGGGAAACGAGTCCAGCGCGCGCCACATATGCCCGCCCTGGTCGCCATCCGCGAGCCGCCGCACAAAAACCTGGTCCAGGGCCGTTCCAGAAACCACCCCGAGCTGCCCGGTACGTGACACGGCGCGCGCCAGCCTCCAGTTGGAGACGCCAACGCCCATGCCGCCCTGAATGATCCTGGGAAGGGTTACCATCCGTGCATTGTTTCACACAAGTTAGAGCCGGCGCAGTGACGGATGAACTATATCCACTCTGGCGGTAACTACGTTCCAGGAGCCGGGTGCCGCTCGTCCCGATTTGGGGGCGCGGGGTGCGCAACTCGCTCATTCGCTGGCTTGTTGCCTCACATGCTGCGCGCGCACGTCGCTGGCCGTGAACAGCCGCAGGAACGGCGCTCCCTGCGCAGCGGCCTCCACACCCGGGCGCCCATTTGCCTCTTCGCGCTCCACGATGCAGACCACGGCGGCCACCACCATTCCCGCATCCCGCGCCGCCTCAATGGCCGCGACGGTGGAGGCTCCGGTGGTGCAGACGTCATCCACAATCAGCACGCGCGCGCCTTCGCGGCAGAATCCCTCGATGCGCCTTCCGGTTCCATGGGTTTTTTCCGCCTTGCGCACCAGGAACCCGTGAATGAGCGGAGCCGCGGCGTTGTTGAGCGCCTGCCAGGCGCTCGCCGTGGCGACGTTGGACACGATGGGATCGGCGCCGAGGGTGAGTCCGCCCACTGCCTCGACACTAATTCCGTGCTGCTCCAGCAGGTCCAGGATGGCGAGTCCCGTCAGGCGGCCGCCTTCCGCATGGAGTGTCGTAGTTCGGCAATCGATGTAATAGTCGCTTGTGCCACCGGAGGACAGCTTGAACTGGCCCAACCGGAAGCTGGACCGGGCCAGGATGGAGAGCAATTGTTGCGCGTGCGTGAGTTGGGTCATCTTCCCGATTGTAAAAGCAGGGACGGCGGGACATAGGAGTCCACAATGCATGATGATGAAAGAAGCGGAGATGCCCGCCAAATGGGACTCCCGGCTTGCGAAGGGTCGAGCCATCTCCGGATAGACTTTTTCCTAGATGCCGGACGCGCTCGATAGCGGCTCAACGAAGATCCCAGGATTTGTGAGTCAATGCCGTTGAAACCCTATGTCCTTCTCGTGGTGTTGCTTTGCACGCTGCCTGCATGGTGCCAGAGCAACAGCGGGGAATTGCGGCTCCATGTAGTGGATCCGTCGGGCCTCGGCACGCCAGCTACCGTTCATCTGCTGAGCCAGGCCAACCAATACAGCGCGAATCTTGCCACGGACAAGCAGGGGAACCTGGACGTGGCCAGGCTGCCGTTTGGGATTTACCGGCTGGAGGTTGAGCAAACGGGATTCGCGCAGGTGGCGGAGACGATTGCGGTGCGCTCATCGATTGCGGTGAAGCACTCGATTACGCTGCAACTGGCCGCAGTGCAACAAAGTGTGTCGGTGGAGGCGGCGAAGACGCTCATCGATACCGAGCAGGCCGGCAATGTGGATGAGGTGGGCTCGTCGTTTCTTCAGCATCGTCTGAGCTCCATTCCGGGCCGGTCGGTCGAGGACATCCTTAATTCGCAGCCGGGGTGGCTTTATGAAGGGAACGCGGTGCTTCATCCGCGCGGGAGTGAATACCAGACGCAGTTTGTGGTGGACGGGATTCCTTTGACCGACAACCGATCGCCGAGCTTCGGGCCGGAGATTGAAGCGGACGATATTCAGTCGTTGAGCATTTACACGGCGGGGATTCCAGCCGAATACGGCAGGAAGATGGGCGGAGTGGTTGAAGTGAACACGGTGGAGAATCCGCAGCCTGGGTTTCACGGCGATGTGGTGCTGGCGGGAGGGAGTTTTGATAGCGGAAGCGCGTTTGCAAGAGGGCAATACACTGCGGGCAAGAACACTTTCAGCGGCAGCGCCAGCGGAAGCACGACCGGACACTATCTGAATCCGGTGGTTCCGCAGAATTTCTCCAACACCGGTACGGTTGGCGACTTTACGGGCGGATACGAGCGCGACCTTACGGAGAGCGACCGCATGCGCCTGGGTGTAAGCCATTCCTTGTCGCGGTACGACATTCCCAACGAGCAAGTGCAACAGGCCGCGAGGCAGCGGCAAACGGCGGACAACATAGAGACGATGGGAACCGCGTCCTACGAGCACACGTTCTCAGAGAAGACTATGGCGAGGTTGGCGGGGATGGCGCGGAACACGGCGAGCGATCTCACTTCCAATACGCATTCGACGCCGATTGAGGTGTTTCAGCATAATTGGTTTGGCGACGGCTACTTAAAGGGCATGATCATTGCCGATCGCGGGCGAAGCGAGTGGAAGACGGGATTGGAATCGGACAACAAAACCCTGCACGAGGATACGAGCTACTTGATCACGGATCCGACGCAGTTCGACGTGGGGACGCCGCTTAACTTTGCGTTTTCCGGAGAGAGGGCCGACCTGGAGCAGGCGGCGTTTGTTGAGGACCTGGTTCACTTTGGCAAATGGTTAATGAACGCCGGGCTTCGCTGGGACCACTACCAGCTGATTGAGAACAAGCAGGCCGTGGAACCTCGACTTGCGATTTCGCGGTATATGCAATCGAGCGATTCGGTGCTGCACTTTTCCTACGACCGGGTTTTTCAGACGCCGTCGTTTGAGAACATTCTGCTGTCGAGTTCGACGCAGATTCAGTCGCTGGATCCGAACACGTTTCTGCGTTTGCCGGTGGAACCCTCAGTGGGCGATTACATTGAAGGCGGGTTGACGCAAGGGCTGCATGGCAAGGCGAGACTGGGGTTCAATTATTTTCGGCGGGATGTGGGCAATTATGCGGACGATGACCAGATTGACAATACGACGATCAGCTTTCCCATCGCGTTTCGGAAGGCGATTATTTATGGTGCTGAGGGTAAGCTCGACGTGCCGGTATGGGGAAAGTTTTCCGGCTTTCTCAGTTACTCCTATGAAGTGGGCAATGCTTGGAATCCGGTGACCGGCGGGCTGTTTCTGGGCGATAACGCGGCCCCGGCGGAGACACAGCTCACCGGGCACTTTCCGGATTCGCAGGATCAGCGGAACACGGTGCGCGGACGCGTGCGCTACGAGGTGCATCCGCGCTTCTGGGTAGCGAGTGGAATTGAATACGACACCGGGCTTCCGTTCGAATTCGACGGGAGCCGGTCGACCGTGCTGGAGGAGTATGGGCAGCAAGTGCTGAACCGGATCAACTTCAGTCGTGGGCGGGTTGATCCTGTGTTCGAGGTAAACGCGTCGGCGGGCGCCGATGTTTACAAGTCCGAGCGAGTGAATGTGCAACTTCAGGCGGATGGGCACAACTTGAACAACGTGCTGGATGTGATCGATTTTGGGGGGTTGTTCTCAGGGAATGCAATTGGGCCGCCGCGCAGCGGGATGGTCCGGCTGACGACCAGGTTTTGAGTGATTCTGTTCAGCAGACGAGTCGCTGGCGATTTAGTTTGACGCCGTCGAGGCGACCGAGCAACGTGACCGCGATTTTGGCGGGGTCGAGGAGGCGTTCCGCCATTTTCTGCACCTGCTCGGCGTCTACCGCTTCGACGCGGGCGATGATTTCGTCGGCGGTGAAGAACTGGCCGAAGTAAATCTCCTGGCGGGCGAGGTTGGCCATGCGGGAGTTGGAGCTTTCAAGGCCCATGAGGATGTTGCCCTTGAGCTGGTCCTTGGCGCGAGTCAGCTCCTCTGCGGGCAGCAGCTCGTCCCGGAGCTTGCGGAACTCGACGAGGATGAGGTCGATGCACTCGAGGGCCTTGCCGACAGAGGTGCCGGCATAGACGCAGAGGGTTCCGGTGTCGCGATAGGGGCTGAGATCGGAGAAGACGGAGTAGGCCATGCCGCGATCTTCGCGGATGGTTTGGAAGAGGCGCGAGCTCATGCCGCCGCCGAGCACGGTATTGAGGATGAGCGTGGCATAGCGGTTTTCGTCGGTGATGGGCGGGGCAGGGACGCCGAGGCAGATCTGAACCTGCTCCAGAGCTTTCTTGTTCTTGAGCAGGATGCGGGCGCTCGACTGCGGGGCGGGGAGTTCCGTGAGCGGCTGGCCGGCGGCAAGCGTGGAAAACTTTTCCTTGATGGCTTCAACGAATTGATCGTGCTCGAGGTCGCCGGCGGCGGAGAAGACCATGTTTCCGGCGTGGAAGCGGCCGGAGTGGTAATCGAGAAGCTTGGGCTGGTCGAGCCCTTTAACCGTGACCTTGGTGCCCAGAATCGGTTTTCCCAGCGGGTGATCCTTCCAGAAGCTTTGCGTGAACAGCTCGTGCACCAGGACGTCGGGATTGTCCTCGTCGATCTTGATTTCTTCGAGGATGACGTCGCGCTCGCGTTCGATGTCAGGCGAGGCGAAGACGGGGTTGAGCACCAGGTCGGTGAGCACGTCGAGGGCGATGGGCACGTGGTCGGCGAGGGATTTGACGTTGAAGCAGATCATCTCCTTGCCGGTGAAGGCGTCAAGGTTGCCGCCGATCGAGTCCATCTCGCGGGCGATGATCTGCGCCGAGCGGTTGCGCGTGCCCTTGAAGACCATGTGCTCAACGAAGTGGGAGATGCCGTTGGTTTCCGCCGGCTCGCCGCGGGAGCCAGATTTGATCCAGACGCCCATGGCGACCGAACGCAGGTGCTCCATGCGCTCCGTGAGCACAATGAGGCCGTTGGCCAGGACAGTACGGCGAAGATTGCGCTCGGGGGTCATCACATGTACAGACTCAATTCTATGCTAGAGGGCACGGAGAAATTGACGGGGACGGCGAACCCGGCGAATGGACCCGCTGCAATGCGGTTGCACCGTTGGATGAGGGATGAGGCTGCGGGGGCTGCATGGGAGGGGCGGATGACCTATTCTGGGCTGAAGCGATGGGCGACGAGCGGACAAAACTGGTGGGTTTGGGCGGGGAACCGGCGGCGCTGCGCGCGGTTTTCGGGATGAGCCGGGCGGAGCTGACGGAGCTGCTCAGGGGCATGGGCGAGCCGGCGTTCCGCGGACGACAGGTGGCTGAAGGCATTTATGTTCAGCGGGTTACGGATTTGGGGCAGATTACCACGCTGCCATTGACGCTGCGCCAGCGGCTGGCGGCGGAGGGGCGGGAGGTGGGGCGGCCACGGATTGCGCGGGTGTTCCGGTCAGTGGACGGCACGGAGCGCTACCTGGTGGAGGGCGTTGCCGGCGCCGATACGGTGGAGACGGTATGGATGCCGGAGGGCGATGAGGGGGAAAGCGGAGACGGCTCAGAGGCCGAGGGCGATCAAGGAGAAGAAAAGACGAAAATGCGATCCCGGGCCACTATCTGCGTGTCGAGCCAGGTGGGCTGCGCCGTTAACTGCCAGTTCTGCCTGACTGCGCGGCTGGGGCTGCAGCGCAATTTGACGGCGGGGGAGATTGCGGGACAGGTGGTGGCGGTGCTGGATCGTCAGGTCGTGGAAGTTGGGCGCGACCGGGTGAACCTGGTGTTTATGGGGATGGGGGAGCCGTTCCTGAACTACGACAACTTTATGGCTGCCGTTCGGCTGCTGGTGGAGGAGGCGGGACTGAGCCCGCAGCGGATGACGGTATCGACTTCGGGCATTGTGCCGGGGATTGAGCGATTCGCGATGGAGCCCAAGGAGGTGCGGCCGAAGCTGGCGATCAGCCTGAATGCGCCGAACAACGAGGTGCGCAGCGAGGTGATGCCGGTGAACCGGAAATGGCCGATTGAGGCGGTGGTGGATGCGGTGCGGGCGGTGAAGCTTCGGGCGCGGGAGCGGATCACGTTTGAGTACGTGCTGCTGGGCGGAGTGACGGACCGGCCGGAGCAGGCGCGGGAGGTGGCGCGGCTGGTGCGGCGCACGGGCTTGGCGGCGAAGGTGAATCTGATTGCGTGGAATCCGGGGCCGGGGATTGATTATGCGATGCCGTCGGCGGAGGCGGTGGAGGGGTTCCGGCTGAAGCTGCTGGAGGAGGGGATCGCGGCGTATGTGCGGAGGCCGCGGGGACGGGATATTTATGCGGCTTGCGGGCAGTTGAAAAGAACGGTGGAGGGGT
>CAWKOB010000011.1:0-83714 GCA_963851135.1 uncultured Acidobacteriota bacterium
CATAACCCCAAGGTCGGCAGTTCGATCCTGCCCTCCGCCACCACTTACCCGCAGAAAACAAAGGTTTTGGCGGACGCCTTTGCATTTGGCCTTTGTTGATTTCGGCTGAATGTCGGTGCACTGTCCGACTTTTCCCAAAGAGGGATGCAACTGCGCCCCTTCGCCAGCCAGTCAGATAAGCGAACTGCACGAGTCCCCGCATAGCCTGCAGCAGCGCCAGCGCCCCAAAGATCGCGGCCAGATGGGCCAACGCGCGCCGCGGAGTCAGGCTCTGATTGATCTGGTTGGTTAAGTGCCGAGGCCGTTCACGATCCGCTTGGGGTCAATGCGCGCAACTGCGGGGCGAATGCTGCCGGCTGCCGTACCGGGCGCCGGTCAGGTGCGTACGTAAAAGGCGGGTCCGGTCGGCTTCGGCGCCTGCTGGAAAAGCATGTCGCGGCTTGCCGAGGTGTCACTTTAGTACCATTGTGTTATTACCATTGAGCGTAAATAATGTTACCGATATCCATCGGGTTATTCACATTTAGGAGAAAGCCGTGAGAAATCCTTTCTGCCTCTTCCGCCAACCCTTTGCGGTGGCGCTGTTTGCCTTCGGTATGTCGTCCATTCTCCTTGGTCAAGTGACGTTCGCCTCTGGCGAAGAGTCGCTTGCTCTTTCCTCGAACTTTCATACACTGAGTTCGGACTCGCCATCCGTCTCCGCGTCGGATCTTCCCGACGCACCCGGCTTTTATACCTCCGCGCCAACGGAAGGCATAACGCTGAACCAGCGCGGTGGAGAGCCCTGGGAAGGAAACCGGCAATACGGGCCTCTCTCTCGCGTCGGCATCGGAGCCGACGTGTCTCCGCTGGGCGTCGGCATCAAGGCCGCCACTGTCCTCACCCGCTACCTGGATGCCCGCATGCTGGCCAACTACTTTAACTACAATTTGAACAACTTTGATCTTGAAGGATTTCAGGGAAGTGGATCCGTGCACTTCTTCTCGATGGGCGGAGCCCTGGATGTTTACCCGCGCAACAGCATCTGGCGGCTGAGCGGCGGCGTGATGGTGCACAATGGCAACAACTTCTCGGCAACCGGGGAAGCTGAGCCCGGAAACAGCTTTAGCTTGAACAACCATACATACTATTCCGCCAAGACGGACGCGGCCAGCGGAGCCACTCCCCTGACCGGATCCGGCACTCTGGTTCTGCACGCGCGTGAACCTGAGTTCTTCGTCACCGGCGGATTTGGCAGATTCGTTCCCCACTCGGAGCGGCACTGGTCCTTTCCCTCCGAGTTCGGCGTTCTCTTTATGGGCGCGCCCACACTCAACCTGGCCACTGCGGGATGGGTCTGCCAGAACACCGAGCCGGGGAGTTGCAGCAACATTTCCTCCGCCACTCCGGTTGCCACCAAATACAACCATGACTTTCAGGCACAATTGACCGATTGGCGCCAGTCGCTCAGCTCGTTCCGGATCTATCCCATCTTTTCCTACAGCGTGGTTTACAGCTTCGACGTCCGGTAGGCGCCGCGGGCTCCGATGATGGCGTGTTTTGTCTCCCCTTGGCATTCGACGAGAGGCCGGCTTATTCTCTTGTCGAAAGGTCAAGGGGAGACCTATCGTCCAAGCTTGTGAATCCGTGTCATTTCAACGGCCTCATAGGTTACAAGATGGCACTGAGAGCAGCGTTGTATCATCAATTCAACCGCTGTTCAGCAATCTTCAACTGGCAGCGTGGCATGCTTTTATGGAGTTTGCCGCGACATATGCGGACATATTGTTTTTTCCTGCTTCTTGCATTAACCTGCTCTTCCATCCATGCGGCTGACCCCGCCAAGCCGCCTCCGCCATTCCAGATCTACGCCGGATACTCATGGCTCTCTAACTCGTTCAATGGAGTGCGAGGTTCCCACCAGCCGCTGAACGGGATGTATGCCGGCGTTGCTTTTCAGGAATGGCATCACCTGCGCATTAAGCTCGACTACTCCATTTATCGCGGAAACAACCTTGGCGATCCTCAACACGCCTTCTTCATCATGAGCGGTGGACAGTACGGGGGGACGTTTCACCGCGAGCGATTCTACGCTGAGGCCCTGGCCGGCGAAGGCAGCGTGGACGGTACCTGGTTCAGCACCGCCAACACCGGTTATAAGAACGGCAACACGGGCACCATCGCGTCTTTTGCCGAATTCCTCGGCGGAGGCATCGACACTCCCATCGGATCTCACACCGCATTCCGTGTCGAGGGCGGCATGCAACACAGCAACTTCGACCCCATCACGCCACTTCCCGAGGGGCGGCCTTATCACCTCGCCGGCATTCCCGATTACTTTGGACGCGTTTCCGCCGGGATGGTCTGGATCCCGCGTCTCGGATCGGCAATCGTCGCCCCATCGCAGCAGGCCGCGCGCCGTCCTGTCGACAGCGAGGTCGTCTTCGAAAGCCTGAACTCCTTCGGCCACATTCACCTTTTCTCCGACGCCTGGTATAGCTATCTCAACATCGGCGGCATCGAATACGACCGCCATTCGTGGGGCAGGGTTATCGGCGCTGATGTGGACTATTCCGCGGAGTTTCTGCCCGCCGTCATCCTGCGCCAGCCCAGCAAAACCGACATCTGGGGCAACCGGCTGTCGCAATCGTATGAAACCGTTCCCGGCATCGGGATCCTGCCCATCGGCGCTCGCCTCATCTGGTTCGACAAGGCTCGCGTCAAGCCCTACTACGCCATCAAGGCAGGCATGACAGCATACACGCAGAAGGCGTTCTCCCAATACGCCACCTACCAGGACTTTGCCCTGGATCAGAGCGTCGGCATCCAATTCCACCTCAACGATCGCTTCGACTTCCGCACTGCTTTCGGTTTCTTCCACCAGTCCAATGGCTTTGTCGTGCCCAGCAACCCGGGCCTCGACGAAATGAACTGGGAAACCGGCCTCAGCTATCGTCTTGGCCTGCACCCCGCGCATTGACATTGAAATCCTCTGCCCCTACCTGCTTGCCTGCGAAATCTGATTCTGGCGGCGTAGTCTACTGAGGCTCGATCCCTTTGTTTTCTTGGACTCTGCCGGTTGACGTCTGCCGGATTGAGGGCGGAATTCGCCTTCATGACACCAAGGTCGGCAGTTTTATCCTGCCCACCGCTACCAGCTCCCCTTCCCATCCTCTCCAGTCGTTTTGCCGATTCCGAGATAATCCGCGGCAACACGACCGAAACGCTGTCGAATTCGCTCAAGCCTGGCTTTCATCCACGCACCGCACACCACCGGCAGCGTACGTTATTCTTCGAGGAGCTTACCGATTCTCGGAGCGTATATGGGAGTTCTAAGCCGCATCGGCATTGCCATTGATTCCGACCTGCTGAAACGCTTTGACCGCTCTATCCAGCGGAGTGGCTATACCAACCGCTCGGAGGCATTCCGTGACCTGATCCGCGATCGGCTGGTTGGCGAGCAAACCGGCGCTTCCGACGCCATCGTCGTTGGCACCGTCACGCTGATCTATGACCACCATGCTCATGGCGTAGGCGAAAAACTCACCGATCTCCAGCACTCGGCCCATCATCTCGTGGTCTCAACCAGCCACGCGCATCTGGACCACGACTCATGCCTTGAGGTGCTCATCGTGCATGGCAAGGCCGCTGAGGTCGAGCAATTAGCCGACCGCCTCATCGGCCTGAAAGGAGTGCAGCACGGCCGCCTGGTAAAAACCGTTCCCGCGCATGCGCTGGAAACGGACAAAGAGACGGCGCACAAGCACACCCACAAGCATCCGCATTAGCGGGCTTGTCAGAACGATCTTCCTATCCAGAAACGCACCTGAATCGGTTCCACGGGATGAAAAACGTCTGTGAATGCCGGTGCGGTTACTGGCATTATTCGCGATTCGTAGGCGTAGTCGATGTCGTGATCCCGGCGGTTCAGCAGATTCAGGCACTCGGCCGTGATGCGCCATTTTTCGTTGATTTCGTAACCGGCCTCCGCATTCACCATTACCGTGGCGTTCGAGCGAAAAACTCCGTCAGAGGTCAAATCTCGCGGGCCAAAATTGCGCAGGCGCAAACTCGCTGAAAAGCCTCTGTCGTCGTGCAGGGTAACGCCCGATGCCATCACCAACCCCACCGCTTCGGGCACACGCCTGCCGCCCAGGCCGCCCGGCGCGGCATCCGCAGTGTCAATGGTCGTAAAAAGCGCTTTGGAATTCGCAAAGTCAAAATCGAAAGCCAGGTGTTCCTTCGGCGTGTAATAGTTCGCCCATTCCACACCATAACGGTTGCTCGGCTGTGGCGAAGCCACCGTGCCCCCGGTATCGCCGTCCTGCTGCAATTCGGAGGCGCTGCGGAGATACCAGAGTGACAGCGTGCTTTGCAAGTGCGCGACGGCCACATTGCGTACGCCGATTTCCGCGCCTTTGGTTGGAACCAGCGCGGGAATTCTCTCCACAGGCGTATCGGGGTAAGGATTGTCCGCCGAAACCGGTTGCACCGTTTGCGTCGCGCCCCGTCCGTCGTTCGAGTGAAAACTGAATCCGCCCTGAACATAGAACTCTGTGCTGGTCCACGGGTCGAAGATCAAGCTCAATTTTGGGCTCGGCAGCAGCTTGCTGGCCGTCCCGGTATTGGCCGGAGTCACAAGGCTGGTCACATCAAAAGCATCCAGGTCCCCGCGCAGGGCTGCGCCGGAGCGGAATTTCCCTGACCACTGGGTTTTATTCTCCACATAAGCGCCAACCTGCGTGTCCGTAAATCGGTCGGCTTCCGTGGCCAGGGGCAACATGGTGCCGGTGGAGGAATCGGCCTTGTCCACGCGCCTGCGATCCTCGCTTTGGAAAAGACCGTTGTGGATCCAATCGTTGCGCATCTGCAGGCCGAACGTATTTGCCACCTTGCGCCCAAGCCATTGGCTCAGGATCGTGTGGCGCGCGTCAATGCCAGCCACCCACCGCCTGTCCTGCTGTTCAAACTGGTCGCCGCGAACGGGGTCGGTCAGGAAATAGGTGAAGTCGGAGAATAGATCGAGATCGTAATAGAATCCGTAAGCCATCACCATCGACTCGGAATTCGCGCCTTGCCGATGCCATTCAGCCTGCAGGCTATAACGCTGCGAATGGCCGCCGTCGGTCGGGTTCAGCGCGCCGAAAAAACCAACCAGGGGTACGGCGGCAACGGGGATTTGATCGCTCGAGTGCCATGTCCCGTGGTATCCGCGGGCCGTGACGCTGAAGCCTTTGGCGTCGCCGCCCTGGCTGTAAGTGAGCAACCCGTTGAACTTGAAATAATTGTCGGGGCGCGTCCAGGGGCCGTTATCGTGATACGCTTCTCCGCCGTACAGCAAGTTGCCCAAGCCGACCTTTCGCGATTCTCCCAAAACCGTCCTTCCATAGCCAAACATGCCCCCTTCCACCTGGACGAAATCCCGCGGCAGCGTCTTGTAAAACTTAACTCGGGCATTTCCCGCCGAGCCGTAGTCGCCGGTATCGGCGTAGTAAGGGCCTTTCTCCGCATCTATCCGTTCCACAAATTCCGGGATGACTACGTTCATGTCCGAATAGCCCTCGCCGTGCGCATGCGACGGCAGGTTCAGCGGCATGCCGTCCAGGGAAATGGCAAAATCCGTGCCGTGATCGAGATTGAAGCCGCGAAGAAAATATTGGTTGGCCTTGCCCCCGCCGGCGTGTTGCGTGACGATGAGGCCGGGCAGCGCCTCCAGAATTTCTCCCGAGCGAAGAATCGGGCGATTTTCCAGCTCCTCTGCGCCCACCGTTACTTGGCCCGCGGAATCGGCAATGCCGATCAGGTCGTCCGCACGGCCCTCAACGTTGATGGTGGTGCTCACGGCTTGCACTGCCAGTGAGATGCGCAACAGCACCGGCGCATTGGCGGTCCCTAGAGTGACGACGACTTCCTTGGTTGCAAAATCGGGGCTGGATATGGCGAGCCGATAATTGCCTGCCGGGAGTCCAGAGATCACGAACGAGCCGTTGCTGTCCGAGTGCATGGTACTTTGTACAGAATCTTCCCCGCCCCAAACCAGCACCGTCGCCCCGGCAATCACCGCGCCGGATGTGTCCACCACAGTTCCTGAAAGCTGCGCCGGATAAGCCTTTTCCCCCGCGGCGAGGGGGCGAGGTTGCGGGTTGAGCACAGGCGCGCTGATCGCGGATTGCTGGGCCGGAACCGTCGCGGCGGATGCCAGGAAAGCAAAGAATGCGAGTCTGCGGAGCAATTCTGACACTGGATCCTTGGAGAAATGGAATCATTCGCTGAGGTCCTGAAAGACCTGGCTGCCGGCTCGCAACCCGGCATCGGATCGCAAGGACTTGCTGGAATAGGATTATCGCAGTCGTAGCACGAATTCATGTGTCGTATGTCACATACGATTTTCCGGATCGTATTCAGCGTTTGCGCGCCACGGTCGAATCAATTTTGTGGCTGGCTGTGGATTTGTCCGCGGGCGGACGCCCTTCTTGCCCGGCAATCTGGCGGAATCGCCTCCGTTGCCTGCAACTTCCGCCCCGCATGAGGCTTCCGCCAATTGGCAGAGATCCCGGGGTGTCGGCGTGTCGGCGCCGATTGGCACGCTGATACGTTCGTTGCTTGGCGCCGTTGGCAAGATGGCGATTGGAATTTCGGTGGCGGATTGCGTTGATCCTGCCGGGACCACTTCCCAGCCCAATGCAAAGGATTCCCCGCGTATTCCCCAAACGACTGCATCGAGGAAAAAAGAAGTTACACTTCGTCCCAAAAGTGGAATATACTCCATCATCCCCCAGAAGGTAAGTATGCGCCATTCACTCACCACGCAAGGCTTTGGCATCAGGCTGAGGCCGGTTCAAATTGACGATGCGCCCTTCATCGTATGGTTGCGGAACCAGGATTTTGTCCTGGGCCGGGTGGGAGACTCCGCCGCCGATATAGCTTCCCAGGAACAATGGCTGAACAAGTACTTCGAGCGCGAAGGCGATTACTACTTTATTGTCGAGACCTTGAAGGGGATTCCACTTGGCACATACTCAATTTACAACCTGAACGGAACCAGCGCTGAGATCGGCAGGCTCATTATTCGGCACGGCGTATCGGCCGGAATTCCCGCATCGTATCTGCTTCTTGAGCTGTTCTTTTCGCAAATAGGCGTCACCCGGATCCATGCGGAATCCGTGGCCGGCAACTTTGGGGTTCACTCACTCCTTCGCAAGTACGGATTCAGAGAATCGAAGGCTGCGCGTACAACTCGAGTCATCGGGGGTCAGGTCGTCAATATGCTGCAATTTGTCCTGCGTATTGAAGATTGGCCTTCTGCATTGGCCCGGGGTACACCCAAAGCGCAAGGGGTCGAGCCGAGAATTCGTGAGTGGGAGCAGGCCTATCTGGAGAACCGCGTCAACAAGGAACCCAAAATGGGAATTCCCATTACGTGTACATAGGATCTGCCCCTCGTTGCGTCCTCCACGAACGGATTTAAAGAGGGAACTGCGGCCGATGGCTACGAGCCTTGAGAACCGCGAATTCGCAACCTGGATTTCACCACCTGCGCAATCATGGCAATTAGGGAAATGGCCCGGAATAGCGCATAATTCGCCAACAGGATCCTGCTGCGGCCTGCTATCGCCGACCCAAATCTCGAAAGCTGGGCTGGTGCGTTGCTTTCTCGCAAAGCATCGAAGCACCTTTTCAGCCGGCGGTCCGCTTCGCCGATATTCAATGGGTCGCCGATCTGGCCGCGAATCAACCGCTTCACCCTTAGCTTGTTCAGCAAAGTTGTCAAATCGGACAACTCCGCGATCGATCTCAAAAGAACCTGTTCCTGGACCTGGTCAGGGAAGTCGTGCTCCCGTAAGAATTCGTATAGCCTGAAATCCGTATATGGATAATCGAACGTCCCCGAGCTGAGTTTCCGAGTGATCGCCTCGAGGTTGTCCTGCCGGTAATAAAACGTCCCCCCGGAAAAGACAACTTTGTTGCTATGGAACAGCAGGACTCTGGTCGTGTATTCATCCGCGTTCAGGGAAAAGTCGTAGCATCCGGTCCCCTTTGCTAGCTTTGCCGCGAACAACGCATTTCCCGGTATGGTCCAGTCAAGCGTCAGAATCACCGCTTCGCGGTTTGTAAGCACCGTGCTCTTGTTTCCGTTAGGTGCCGTAATTGTGATGTTCTCCTGCGGTTCGGACTCATGGTAGAGCACCACTTCCGGGATGACTGCATCTGCACCGGTGCTCATCGCCGTATCCCACATCGACTGAAGCAAATCGGGAGAGAATAGGTCATCCTGCGACGTATAAAAACAATAATCGCCACGCATGTAAGGCATCGCCCAATTGGCTACCTTCGGCACGATGCCCTGGTTCACGGGCGTAGAGAGAACGCGAAACCGGGAGTCCACTGCCCCATAGCGCTCGAGGATTTTCAAGCTGTCGTCAGTGGAGCAATCGTTGATGCAAAGGACTTCGTAATCGGAAAATGTCTGGCCTAGAATCGAGTCGAGCGTCTTTGGGAGGTACCTGCTTCCATTGAAAACCGGCATCAGGATACTGATTCTGGGATGAGAGGCAATCTCCAAATCCGCTTTCCTCTTGGAACTGGTTGCGTTTTGATTCACAAATCGCGTTTTGAAAGGGTACGGCTTTAGTTGTACCGAAATGGTCGCATAAATGCAGGGGTTTTGGCTGATTACGTCGGGAACAGTTAACATTCCCCAGGGAATACTTGATATAATGCTACTGAGGTTCCCCCCAAATGAGAACTCTAGACAGTTTGCTCACGGCCTACCGGAGGTATGGCAAGCCGTACCTGCCGTCCGGGGTGAGAAATCTGTTCTCCCGGGCGTTGGATCCGTGTCTCAAAATGCGGGGCGCATACGACTTTTGGCGCGTTGGACGGGGAGTGACGCGCGTTCTGGGCCCGCAGTTTCACCGCAATCGCCGGGTGATGGGAATTGCTCTCACCTACGCCTGCAATCTTCGCTGTTTCAATTGCGATGAGTCGTCGGCGCAGGCTCCTGCCGACGCCCAAATGTCGGTGGAGCAGATTCAGCGGTACGTAAATGAATGGATCGATGCGGGTTATCACTGGGACCTTTTGGAGATCGCCGGCGGGGAGCCGACGATGCACCCCGATTTCCTCGAGATCATCGGTATCCTGCGCGAGTACCGGAACCGCTATTCTCCGGGCACGAGGATCAAGGTCCTGACCAACGGAGCGGGCGAAAAAACGCAGCGCCTGGCCTCCCAGGTTCCCTCGGATATCGAGGTTGAAAACAGCAACAAGGGCGGCAAGCGGCAGGCCGAGCTCAAGCACGCTACCTTCAACCTGGCCCCTGAGGAGGTCCCAGGCTATGGCAGCGTGGATTACCGAAATGCCTGTGAATACACACATCGCTGTGGCACCGGATTGGGACCTACGGGGTACTACCACTGCCCGGTTGCCGCCGGGATGGACCGCATTTTCGAGTGGAATATCGGCAGGCAATCGCTTCCCTCAGAAGACGATGACATGCTGGATCTTGCCGAGCGTTTTTGCAGGAAGTGCGGGTACTTTTTGAAGGAGCTGGAGTATAAAAAGCCGCTGGGCAAGCAGTTTACTTCGCCGGCATGGCAGCAGGAGTACGATGGGTACCGCACGCGCCAGGCCGAGAAGCTGGTGACGCTGAGCGCTGCACCGAGCGCGCCGCAACCCGCGGTTGCGGGGCAGGGTGTTTCGGCGCCGGAATAACGACCCATCGAAGGCAGTTTCTGCAGGCAGCTTCAGAGCTCCCCGCCGGGGAGAGTCGGGCCCATAAGCAACAATCGATACCTGGCAGGCAGGGCGTTCCCCGCGCCTTAAATGACTGATCCTGCACGGCAGGGGAGGTTGCGCTGCCGCTTCAGGAAGCTTTAGCATCGGGGCAGGATACACCCATTCGCCGCGGGCGGGGATACGCTCGAATTCATCGAGAGAATAGCGTGATGGCCATTTCGGACGAGCAATATCGAAAGTTTGCGAAGGTGACATTCGACGATTTCCGGAAGCTGGCGCAGGATGACTCGCTCAGCAAATACGAGAAAGTCGGCGGCCCCAATTCCTATCTGGAAGGCAAAAAGGAGATCATTTTCCAGAACGTAACGGCCAATCTGCCGCTGCTCAAAGAACGAGAGAGGGTTGTCCTCGATATTGGTCCTGGTTGTGCGGATATGGCCGAAATGGTAATCGGCTGTTGCCGCGAACAAGGCCACACGCTTCTTCTAGTCGATTCGCAGGAGATGCTGGACTACTTACCGAACGACAACTTCATTCAGAAGTTTGCCGCCCGCTTTCCGCATTGCGAGCCTCTGTTTGAGAAATACGCCTCAAAGGTGGACGCAATTCTGGTTTACAGCGTCCTGCATTGTGTCTTTATCGACGGGAACGTCTGGGATTTTCTGGATCGGGCGCTTGAACTGCTGGCCGAGGGCGGGCAGATGCTGATCGGCGACATTCCCAACGTGTCAAAGCGCCGACGGTTCTTCAGCAGCGCTAACGGCGTCAGGTTCCACAAGGATTTCATGAAGACCGAGGACCCGCCGGAAGTGCATTTCAACAGAGTCGAGCGGCACCTGATCGACGACTCCGTGATCATGGGATTAGTGGGCCGGGCAAGAAGCCAGGGATTCGATGCCTACGTTGTACCGCAGCCCTCTGGCCTGCCCATGGCCAATCGGCGCGAAGATGTATTGATCAGACGCCCATGAGCCTGCTGCCGAATGTGCCGGTCAGCTTTTTCGAGGGGCGCACGCGTCGAAGCCGTGAAAGCGACAGTATATGATTCGATTCAAAGATGCCGGTGTACCCTGAGCCCAAATGCAACTCTGAGTTGCGCGCCGGAGTCTTCGCCCCGGAGCTAACCAGTCAACGTGCTCCTGGTCCATCCGCAAATCCGAAAGGCGCCTGAATTTGTTTCTTCAAGAGATCAATTCATGAACAGTTTGCAGGGCAATGGTAGAGTCGTCCTTCCTCCCGATCCCGGCGCTATGATTCAGCCTCACATTCGAATCAGCCCATTCGTGTACTCGGATCTCGATCGCGCATGCGTAGACCTGGACGAGGCAATTGCGGAGCGCCAATTGCATCAGTATCTCGGCCGGCCACATTCGCTTACGTCAAGCGGCCGGCACGCACTGGCACTTGTGCTGGCCGATTCCGGTGTCGGGTCGGACGATACGGTGACTATTCTTACCTCCACCGGTAACACCTACGTTTCGGGCTGCGTGACCCACACAATCGGCCGGCTCTGTCATTGGTCCATGAAGATCGAGCCATCCACGAAACTGATCCTGGTGATCCACGAATGGGGCATCCCATATCCCAATATGGATGAGCTGCTGAAACTGGGAATTCCGGTCGCGGAGGATTGCGCATATGCTTTTGCATCTTTGCACGACGGTGAGCGTTTGGGCCGCAGAGGGAAGTACGCGTTCTTTAGTCTGCCGAAGTTCTTTCCCATCAATTTTGGTGGAGTAGTTTGTGGCCTGGCGCAACCTGTTGAGATTTCTCCGGACCATCGACGGGCCATCCTCAATGTCACTGGAGCCTTACTACCTCAATTGGGGTCGATTTGCGACGCTCGAAATGCAGCCTGGCGATACCTTGAGGACAGGTTTGGCGAAATTGGCTGTAAGCCGGCTCTGCCCCTTGTTCCCGGCACAGTTCCAGGGGTCTTCATGTTCGAGCCGCACCCCGATGTGGTCCCGGAGGAAATCAAGCAAGCTTATATTTCGCACGAAATCGAGGCCAGCGTCTTTTATCCCCGGCACGCCGTCTTCGTACCATGCCATCAGCATCTGAGTCCGGGAGCGATGGATTACATGGTGTCCGTCTACGAAATGGCACGCCTGAGAGGACGCGCGGAATAGACCGAGCGCACGGGTCCGCAATTCTGGCATTAACGAACCAGTTTGAGAAGCATGGACGAGCAACGTCGAATTCGCATCGAACTTTACCGCCCGGAGCACAAGGTGTGCTGGGACGAGTTTGTGCGTTGCTCCAAAAACGGCGTGTTCCTGTTCTATCGCGATTACATGGAGTATCACGCCGACAGGTTCGACGACTGTTCGCTGCTTTTCTATCAGGACGACAAACTGGTTGCTCTGCTGCCGGCAAACCGGGTTGACGACACTGTGGAATCGCATGGCGGGCTCACGTTCGGAGGAATCGTCTCCGACGCCCGGATGACCACAACCTTGATGCTCAGGGTATTCGCGGCGTTCATAGACGATCTCCGCGCGCGTGGAGTCAGGAACCTGATTTATAAAGCGATTCCACACTTTTATCACAATGTTCCGGCAGAGGAGGGTCTCTATGCTCTTTTCGTGCACAATGCCAAGTTAATCCGCCGCAATGTGTCCTCCACATTGATCGCGGGCCAAAGGCTGCAACCGGGCAGAACCCGCCGCAAGATCTTAAAACACGCGGAATCCGAGGGATTTCACGTAGGACGCTCTCTGGATTTCGAGCGCTTTATGGCCATTGCGGAGGAGAATCTTGCTCTGCGCCACGGCCGGAAGCCGGTCCACACCGCTGAGGAAATGCAGCTTCTGGCAGAACGCTTTCCCGACAACATCAAGCTCTATGCCGTGAACCGGGGGGAGGAAATGCTGGGTGGGGTGATTATCTACGAGAGCCAAAACGTCGCCCACGGTCAGTATCGTCACGCCACCGAAGAGGGAATGCGACTGGGGGCGTTGGACTACGTGATGCACATGCTGATGGAGGAGATCTACCGAGATAAGCCTTACTTCGATTTTGGAATCTCCACCGAGGAAGATGGGCGGAAACTGAACTTCGGCCTAATCAAAAACAAAGAGGCCTATGGAGCCCGGGCAACGGTATATGATGCCTATGAACTAATCCTGTAGACGTTGCCGGACGGGCGCAGTGATTCCATTCAACTCTCCGTCATTCTAACCAGCCGAAGCTGAAAACCAAGGAGTGGCTGCTCGTGGACATTGAGCAACCTCGAATCATTGAATTGCCGAGGATCTCGGATCCGCGTGGCAATCTGAGCTTTATTGAAAGCGGAAGACACCTCCCATTTGAAATCAAGCGAGTCTACTATCTCTATGACGTTCCGGGTGGCGAAACCCGGGCGGGTCACGCGCTGAAGACCACGCAGCAGTTCATCATTGCCGCTTCCGGCAGCTTTGACGTGATTCTGGATGACGGTCGAGAGCGCAGGACCTTTCCGTTGAATCGCTCCTGGAAGGGAATCTATGTTCCTCCGATGATGTGGCGCGAGCTTGTCAACTTCTCCTCCGCTGCGGTCTGCCTTGCCCTGGTATCCACGTTCTACGACGAAGGCGACTACATCCGGGAATACCAGGATTATCTTCAGGCGGTGGGAGCGGGAACGTGAGGGTGCGACTTAACGGCATCAAAGCCGCTGGTTTTAGGATCTTGTCGCTTGCGATCTTTAAGATGCTTCCATTCATTCGGGATGACGACGCGCCAGGGAAGGGTAAGTTAGAATTACTGCCTGCCGAATCCCCTCAGCGGTCTAATATATGTGCGGTCATCGTGACTTACAAAATTGGCGAATTGCTACACCGCTCGGTGAACGCGATCAACCATCAGGTTGGCCATGTTTTGATTGTCGACAATGGCTCGGGCGAAGCGACGCGGCGGGAGCTGGATAAACTCGCCGCTTCCGATTCCATCAGCTTGATCTTCAATGAGCGAAATGAGGGAGTTGCTCATGCGTACAACCAAGCCGTGCAATGGGCGCGCGGCAAGGGATTTCACTGGATACTGACGCTCGATCACGATAGCGAAGCGACTCCCGGGATGGTTGACGAACTGGTGCGAGGGTATGAGGTTCTCGATGGGGCGGGCATACGAAACGTGGCGATCGTGGCGGCCGGCCCCTTCGATCTAAATAGCCAAGAGTACCTTTATCGCCCGCCGCGAGAGACCGGCGGATTGCCTTTTTGCGACAAAGAGGTTTTTTCCTCCGGGAGTCTGATTTGTTTGCGCGTCTTCGACATGGTTGGCATGTTCAATGAAGATCTTTTCATTTACTTCGTGGATATCGATTTCTGCAAGCGGCTCATGGGCGCCGGGCTTGGCGTGTATATTTGCCCGGAAGCTGTATTTTTGCACAAGGAGGGAGCAAAGAAGAGACACAGATTCTTATGGATCGACCGTTACTACGACCATTATGGCAAAACAGCGCGGTACTATATCACGCGAAATACGATTCATCTATTCAGAAATTCTCGCCTTAGCCGTGCCGACATCGAGTGGCTGGTCTTAAGATTCTGGATGGATCACTGGAACATTGTTCTATTCGATAAGGAGAGGTTTAGCGTCCTTTGGTTCAGCCTGAGAGGTCTGCTAGATGGTTTGAGAGGCAAGGTCGGCCCTATGGATTCCGGAAAATCAAATTGAATCCACAAATCAAGACGCCCGGAATGACTGGGCAGGACAACTGGCCCTGCCGGGTATCAAGGAGATGCGAATGAGACTCGCTCTTTACGCTCATTACTCAAGCAGTGACGGGCTTGCGCTCTATGTTCTTCATTTTTTGCGGGAGCTTCGGGAATTAGGCTTCCAGATCTGCTTCATATCCAATTCGCCGATTCCCCCACCGCGAGAGCCGGAACTGAGGGAATTATGCGACAAGATCATTCAGCGGGAGAATACCGGATACGATTTCGCAATGTGGAAGCGGGCGCTGGCAGAGTATGAACTCGCCCAATTTGACGAGCTGTTACTGACCAATTCAAGCATCGTCGGCCCCTTCCATCCATTGAAGCCGCTCTGGGAGCGTGCCGCCGCATTTCCATGCGATTTTTGGGGCCTGACGGACAACGACGAATTTACACGCCATTTGCAAAGTTATTTCCTGGTGTTCCGACGGAAGGTACTCGAAGACCCCTGCTTTCAGGCGTTCTGGCGCTCAGTTCTCCCGTTCCACGACAAGGAGGCGGCCGTAGCGAGCTATGAGATCGGGCTTAGCAAATGGCTGGAACAGCACGGCTTCAAGTGGAAAGCCCTCTTCCCGCAGAAAGACGTTCAGGCACTCTATGTGAGTCGGCGCAGCTTTTTTGAAAGAGTCAGGAATCGAATCCGTTGTGTTGGACTGCTGGAAAACACAACCATATTCCTGCCTGACCTGCTGGTGGAAATTGGCATGCCATTTCTGAAGCTAAAACTTCTTGCAGGTGGAGGGGAGGGGGAGCCGGCTCGCGTGAACCGTGCGCTGCGCAACCTTCAAACTTCCAACTTTCCGGAGAAGTTATTGGACGAGTTACGTAAGACGGCGGCTGAATGAATGGCCTTCTATTATCCGTTGCAGGAAGCATCCGGCAAATTGCCCGAGCTTACAACTCAGCGTTGAATGCCGGTTCATCGAGGGTCCCATGAGTTCGCATCAACAACCGCTGCCTTTGGTCACCATTGTTGTTAACTGTTACAACCACTCCCGGTTTGTCGTGGAGGCGTTGGAGAGCGTCAAAGCTCAGGCATACCCGAATCTGCGTCTCGTTGTGCTGGACGATTGCTCAAAGGACAATTCCGCAGAAATAATCCGGCAATGGCTGGACCGGCATTATCCCGATGCTGTGTTTGTGGAACACAAGACCAATGCCGGCATATGCCGGAGCTTAAACGAGGCGCTGACGCATGCGCAGGGGAAGTATGTTCGCCTGCTGGCGTCGGACGATCGTATGGTGCCGGGCATGCTCTTGCGGCAAGTGGAGGAGATGGAAGCGGAGTCTGAAGAAGTGGGTGTTCTCTACAGCGATGCATTTCAGATAGATGAGAGCGGCGAATTATTGCCAAAGAACTTCATCGAAACTTATCGGCCGCTTGCGCAGATGCCGGAGGGGTGGATATTTGACACTCTGGTTGAAGGGAATTTTATACCGGGCATCACCGCTCTGATCCGGCGCCGCTGTTTTGACGTCGCGGGAAACGCCGACGAGGATCTTGCCTCAGAGGACTGGGATTGGTGGCTGCGCGTTTCCAGACAGTTCCGGTTCAAATATTTTCCGGAGCCCACCGCCTGCTATCGCGTGGTATCAACATCGATGACCAGGACGATGGGGGGCACCATCATGGAATCAGAACAACGAATGTTCGTGAAGTATCTGCGATGGGGCTGGCTGGCGGGCGAGAGAAAGAAAGACGCAATTCTGTGGGAATATCTGGGAGCTTTCCGGGCTTACCGCGATGGGCGTCCGGACAGGGTGGTGGAAGCAGCCAGGAGTTTTCGACGTCAAGTCTCTATCAAGCACGCCTTGCTGCTTTGTTCTGTTGCGATGGGGTTGCCGTTTAGCCGCTTTGAACAGTTGATGACGCTCCTCCGCCATGTGAGAGGCCGAGCGAAGACGCCGATCGCTAACGATGAAATCAGAAGAGAGCCGCGCTAGCGCTTGAGGGCCGCGCGCCAAATCCTCCGCATTGCGTCGCGAATGGAGTTTGGCTTGAACGACGCAATCAGTTCCCTAACCACCAGCAGCTGCTGCCGCATTGTGCCGCCGGCGGTCGGGCTGGAAAAGAGCAAAGGCTTTATGGAATGAAAGAAACCGGAGAGCCGAATCGGAAGGGGGAAGCGGACGGCGGAGTTGATAGTGCAGGCAACAAACATGCTGCTGGGCCAACTATCTTCCAGGTCCGCCACTCCGAGTCCGGGGAAATCCAATTCTTCCCTGTGAGGGCTCCCTGGAATTGAATCCGGCGGGCTATCCGTGGGAAGCGTCAACGCCTTCACCGCCGGATCGAGCCAATTGCTCTTCCAGGATGCACCGCAGTGATCTCGTAGCACAGCGTTTCTGAAACGGCGGCCGAGATCCAATCGTCTTTCTTCAGGCCAGTTCAGCCATTCCTGTGCGGTCGCAGTAAATTCCTCCTGGTTGCTAGCCGCGCGGGAGACCGAATCAAGCCCCGGATCCTCGCTCCACAACAGACACCTGCATGGGTTGAACACGCGCTGGACAGGGAGGCCCATGCGAGCCGCATCCAGCGTGGCGGTTCCAGAGCCGCCGGGAGCGTCCATGTAGATGTCTGCGGCTCGGTAGTAAAGATCAAAACGATCCCGGTCATTGATCACACCGATGGGCAGGAATCGGCCCCCCACCGATTGCGACAGGCCCGGAAACGGGTCCGACTCTGTGAGGCCGATGGCGATGATCAGGATTTTTGGATTTGCTTTGCAAACGGAATGGACGAGAGCAGGAAAGCTGACGCCATTTTCAGGGGTAAACCGACGCGGCAAACCAACTGTCAGGGCGATCAGGGCATCGGCTGGGAGTCCCAGTTTTTTTCGCGCGTCCGTCTTGCCGCAAAGGACGTTGCCATCGTCGAGGAGCGGAATTGGGAGCATGACTTTCCGCGCTGTTGAAGGGCAGAATCTTACCGACATCGCATGGCCAACGGGTCGCAAATCGGCAAAAACCGGTGCCACGTCGAGCCCCAGGTTGAAGATATGATCGGCGTGCCGGAAGAACAATACGGGCCTGGGCCGATCGTGAAAAGCGATGTTAGGCAGGGGATCGTTGGGATGGATGTGCAAGATCACTGCATCGAATCCCGCCGCCCGGAGACGAATCTCGGCCGCCGCTCGCAGCCGGGATAAACCTGGAGGGAGTTCCATGAGATTGCCGCCGGTTTTCTTAGCGGATCTGCCGAGCCATGCCGGAATCGGATCGTCTCTCTGCTTTGAAATCAGAATCGAGTGGTGCTCGGAAGGCGCATGTTGGGCGCATATCTCGATCCATCGGGAAACGGCTCTGGTGTGCCCTCCCGATTCATATGCTGTGCTCATCAGGTGCAGGAATCGTTGGGGTAGCCCAACTGGACGGGCTGGGAGAGGCCCTGAGTCCAGGTGCTTTCTGCCAATTTCGGCGAGCAGCTGCTCCACTTCATGACTGTAGAAAAACCCTGGATTCACCAGCCATGCCATTGTTGCGGCATAGCTGCACCATTCCACCGCCAACTCCGGTTTGCCCCGCGCAGCTTCTTTTTCGGCGCGATTTAGCGCATGGGAGAACTCCCTTGCAACCTGGCGTTGCAGTAGCTCTGCCGCGCGCCCATCGGGGTATGGCTCCTGGCCCCGATTTGGGTCCTGATGTGTCGGCTGCTCAAGATCAGTCAAGGGCTTTGTCTCACGATGCCTGTGGTATCGAATTCTGCGATCGCACGGGCAGGGACGACCCGACGAGGAAGGGCTCGCCGCGATACGCGTGTCGAGCGGTCTTGGACCGCATGCTGCGGCGATGCGAAGAGGGAAGCTCGCGGTGGCATATTCGGCTTCGCTGGCCCGGAAGAGACTCAAAGCGCGGGTCGGCCAACCGGTCACATTGCAAATCCATTCCTGCCATCCTAGTCGAAAACCGTGTTTGTTTGCCAATTCGATCCGCGTGAGCTTTTTTCCCCGCGGATTGAACCCAGTCGAGGACAGGAGTCGCTCGATGGGCTTTCGAGTTAAGGTACGGAGCGAATTGTCCGGCTAGATTCAAGCGCCGCTTTCGGAATGCTGTGAGCGCTTGATGGCCGCGCGCCAAATCCCCCGCATTGCGGCGCGGATGAAGTTTGGCATCAACGACGCAATCAGCAATCCGAACATGTGGAGCCGCTTGCGAGTGTTGCCTTTCCCGGGCGTGCGGGAAAGCATGGGCTTGATGGAATGGAGCACGCCAAAGATTCGGATCGCGCGAGGCAGGTTGGTTGTGCTCAGGATGGCTCCGGCAACCATCATGCCGGCAGGCCAATCCGTTTCCGGCCACGCTAAACCGAGTCCGGGATAGTTCGTGGGTTCGTTCCGCGGAGGATTCGATGCGAAATCCGCGAGGTCTTCGCGGGGTGACACCAAGGCCCTCAGGGCCGGATCCAGCCACTTGTTCTTCCAGGCTGCCCCGCAGTGATCGCGGAGCACAGCATTCCGGAAACGGGCGCCGAGTTCCGAGCGCCTCTCCTCGGGCCCCTTCAGCCATTCGAGCACGGTCCGGACATAGTTTTCCTGCGAAGTGGCCCCAGTCATGACGGAGTCGAGCGATATATCGTCGCTCCACATGATGCATTGATACGGGTTTGACAAGCGTTGGACGGGGAGGCCACGGCGGGCCGCATCGAGAACGGCAGTCAAGGAACCGCGTGGATAAGCATCCAGATAAATGTCCGCGGAGCAGTAGTAGAGCTCCAGGGCCTCGCGGTCTTCGACTACGCCGACGGGCAGGAACCTGCCTTCCGCGGCTTGATTCAAGCCAGGAAAAGGCTGCGACCGTGAAAGGCCTATGGCAACGATGCAGATTTCCGAGTTTGACTGACAAAGCGACTGAACCAAGGCGGGGAAGCTATATCCCCAGGCGGAAGCGTACTTAAAAGGCCAGCCGATGGTGAGGAGGATCGATGCATCCTGGGGAAGTCCAAGCCGTTGGCGCGCTTCCGCCTTTTTGCAGCCGATCAGAGGCCGGTCAAGCAGCGGCAGGGGAAGCATGACGGTTTGCGGCCCTTTGGCGCAAAAATGAACCGTCATTTCATGGCCCACGGGACGAACATCGGCAACAACTCCCGCAATGTCCTGTCCCAGATTGAAGGCATGTTCCGCGTGCCGGAAAAACAAGACCGGCCTGGGTCGATCAAAGAAGGCGACATCGGGCAAGGGGTCACTTGGCTCAATGTGGAGAATGACCGTGTCGAATTCAAACGATCGAGAACGAATCTCCGCAGCCGCCATCAACAACGAAGAATCAGTTGGAATCTGGATGATGTCCCCGCCCGTCTTCTGCGCAGCCTGGGTCAGGCACGTGGGCACGGGCGAGTTGTCCTGGAATGAAATCAGGATCGAGTGCTGTTCCGAAGGCGCGTGCAGCGCGCAAATCTCAATCCAACGCGCAACGGCAGGTGTCGATCCTCCCGTCTCCGAAGCCGTACTCATCACATGCAGGAATCGGCGAGGAAGGCCTTGGCCCGGCGGCGGAGCGGGAGCTGAACCCAGATGCCGCCTGCCAATCTCCGCTAGGAGTTGCTCCATTTCGTGAGAATAGAAGAAGCCTGGATTGACGCCCCACGCGAGCGAAGCGGCATAACGGCACCATCCGATTGCCAGCTCGGGTTTACTCTTGTCCGCCGCTCTTTGGGCTTTGCCTAGAGCACGGGAGAATTCCTTTGCAGCCAGGCGTTGCAGCGTCGCGTTGCTTCCCCAATTTCCGGGATGCTCCACGGATTGCGCCATGGCTTTCTGTCCCACTGCCTCGAATCCGGTCAACGCCCCTCTTCGCCTGTTCAAGCAAATCTATAATATACTTAGGCTGTTCCCATCCAACGAATTGTGTCATACCTAATGCGGATCCGATGATCTCTTCCAATAGCCAGCGGGCAAGCGCGAATTCTGTAACCATCATCGAGAGTTCGCGTTCGCCCTGGACAGTGGAATGGCCCGAACTCTGGCGGCACCGCGAGCTTTTCTTTCTTCTGGCCTGGCGTGACGTTAAAGTTCGCTACAAACAAACAGTGTTAGGCATCACATGGGCCGTCTTGCAGCCACTGGCTGTGGCGCTTGCATTGGCGGGCTTTTTGGGGCGTGCCGTTCACATTCAGCCAGCCAATTTGCCCTATCCGGTTTTCGCGTATGCGGGTATGGTGCTTTGGCAGCTCTTTGCACAATGCCTGGCAGAATCCAGTAACAGTGTTGTCGGCAACGAGCATTTAATATCCAAGGTCTATTTCCCGCGACTCCTCGTTCCCGTTTCCACTGTCCTGTCGAGCCTGCTCGATTTTGCCATAAGCCTTCCGGTTCTGGCTTTGTTTCTTATCTACTTTCGCATCATGCCTGGAGTGGCCGCGCTGCTCTTCCCGCTATTTGTGCTGCCGGCCATCGTATCGTCACTCGGCGTGGGGTTTTGGCTCTCAGCCCTCAACGTCAGGTTTCGCGACGTTCGCTATACAGTCAACTTTCTGGTGCAGTTTTGGTTCTTCGCCTCTCCGGTCGCTTATCCTGCGAGCGCCGTGCCGCCGCGCTGGCGGCTGCTCTATGATTTGAATCCAATGGTGGGCGCGTTGGACGGGTTTCGATGGGCGCTTCACAGCCAGGGATCCTTTCCCGCGCGATCGGTCATGTTCTCGGTAGCTGTGTGTTCTTTGATGCTGGTCACCGGGTTCTACTACTTCCGCAGAACCGAGGACAACTTTGCGGACTTCATCTGACAGTGGCCGTCAATCCGCCATTCACTGCGAAAACATCGGCAAGCGGTACCGGATCGGCTCGCGTCCAAGTTATCTGATGCTGCGCGAATCCATTTCCAGAATGGCCCTTGCTCCATTTCGCGCGCTTACGCGCCATGGACACAAGGCCGCTAACGAGGAGCGGGACCTGTGGGCGCTTCGCGATGTCTCTTTCCAAGTGGATCGGGGCGAGGTGCTGGGCATTATCGGAAGAAACGGTTCCGGCAAATCCACTTTGCTGAAAATCCTGTCGCGCATCACAAAACCGACGGAAGGCAAGGCGGAGATTCGCGGCCGGATCGGATGCCTGCTTGAAGTCGGGGCGGGCTTCCACCCTGAACTCACGGGAAGAGAGAACATTTTCCTCAATGGCGCAATTCTGGGCATGAAACGCCGCGAAATCGCGCGCAAGTTCGATGAGATTGTAGATTTTGCCGAATGCGGACGACTACTCGACACTCCGATGAAGCACTATTCGAGCGGGATGTATGTGCGGCTCGGCTTTGCGGTTGCTGCTCATTTGCAAACGGAGATTCTGCTGGTGGATGAAGTTCTTGCCGTAGGCGACGCCGTGTTTCAGCAAAAGTGCCTGGGGAGAATCGGCGCCGTCGCAAGCGAAGGCCGCACGGTGCTGTTCGTAAGCCATAATATGCTGGCTGTCGATAGCATGTGCACGCGCGCAATTTGCCTTCACCAGGGCAAGATGGTGTTGGAAGGCAACCCTGGTTCCGTCACTTCACGCTACTTGCAGAAATGGCTGCCTACCTTCAAAGACGTGTGCTACGACGATATTGAAACCGCGCCCGGAAGCGATACTGTGCGTCTTCGCCGCGCGCGGGTTCGCCCCCTGGATGAAACTTCTTCAGACCAAATCACGGTTCGAACGCCGTTTGCGGCCGAGTTTGAGCTGTGGAAACTGGTGGCGAATAGCCGGCTGTACTTTGCAGCCGAGGTGTACAACGAGCACGGCATCAGTGTTTTTGCCACCGCCGATCTTGAGGGCGACACTTCGCCTGCGGGACTTCTGCGGGTCTCATTCAAGGTGCCGGCCGACCTGATGAACAACGGCACGTACCGCATAAGCGTGGGCATCTATTTGAATGGCGTGGGGGGCTATCAAGTGGCGGGTTGGGATGACCTGCTCGCATTCGAGGTTCACGATGCCAGCAGCGAATTACGTTCTCATTATCACGACCATTGGCCCGGCGCGTTTCGGCCCCACCTTGAGTGGAAGACCGAAATGCTGGAGCCGCTTCCGGCTTCGTTTGCCAAAGCGCAAGGCTCGTCCTGAGTGCCGGCCGATTTTCGCGGGCTACGCCTCCCATTTCTATATGTGGACAAAACCTAGGTACAATGCAGTTATCAACGAAGGAAATCCAAGTGGATGCAACCTCAGGACAGCCGATCCGGAGTAGAGTGAAGCGCCTGGTTGGTCCGGTTTGGACCACCCGCCTGCTCTGTCTTTTGCGCGGACGCGGTCTGCCCCGATGGGGAAACTTGCGGCGCCTCAAACCATTCTCGACCAGCCATGGATGGGATCGCGGAACTCCGCTCGATCGATATTACGTGGACCGATTTTTCGAACGGCACCGGGCCGCAATTACCGGCGACGTACTGGAGATCGACCGCAACATTTACAGCCACAGGTACGGCCACGACCTGCGAACTGTTCACAACGTGGATATCGATCCGAAGTCTGAACCGACTTACCTTTGCGATCTTGCGCATTGCGAGGATGTTCTTCCATCGGAGGCCTACGACTGCTTCTTGTTACCCTGCACGCTGCATCATCTGCGGGAACTCGAGAGTAGTTTGAAAAACATTCTGCGGGCGGTAAGACCGGGCGGCGTGATTCTTGCAACCTGTGCAGGAATGATCCGTCTGGATGCGGAAGAGATCGATTTCTGGCACCCATCGCCTGCGGGCTGGCGTGAATTGCTTCGGCGAACCTGGCCGAGCTGCGAAGTTGTGGTGAATGGGGAAGGGAACTGCCTCGCCGCCGTCGCCTTCGATCTCGGCCTGGCGCTGGAGGAGTTGAAGCGCAAGGAACTGGATTATCACGACGGCCTCTATCCTGTTGTGACCACCATTTATTGCCGCAAGCCGCACCGCGTGCCGGTCGCAAGCGAGCCGCAATGATCCGGCTCTCAGTGATTGTGCCGACACGCAACCGGCGCGAGGTTCTGTTGACGCGGGCGCTTCCGGCAATGTTTCGGCAGCAGATGCCGGCCGAAGAGTTTGAGATTGTAGTAGTGGTGGATGGCTCTACCGACGGAACCGCCGGCGCGCTTCGCGAGCTCGATCCCCCGTGTTCGCTGATTGTGATCGAACAAGGTGGAGGCGGCGCCAGCTCGGCGCGAAACGGCGGCATTCAAAGAGCCCGCGGCGACCTTCTGCTGTTTCTCGATGACGACATTGTGTGCGAGCCGGACCTGTTCCAGCGTCACCTTGATGCGCATGCCGGCGCGGAACCCGCGGTGGTGTACGGCACCATCTCGATTGACCCTGACACTCCTTCATCGGTGATGAAGTTTGCTACCCAGGCCTGGTACCGGGAATATTACAGCCAACTGGCGGCGCAGGGCGGCCTCCGGTTGCCGGAAGACAACTTCCTGATCAGCAATAGCTCCATGCCTCGCGCAATCGTTGTCGAATGCGGCGGATTCGACGAGACCATGACAGCGAAGGAAGATTACGAACTGGGCCTGCGGCTCTGGAAGCGAGGATTGCATTTCAAGTTCGTGCCGGAAGCCAGAGCCCGCGAGTTTTTTCTTAAATCCCTTCGCTCCGTCGTCCGCAACGACAGCAAGGCATTTGGCAAAACCGAAGTTCTGTTGTCCCGCAAGCACGCCGAGTATCGTCCCTATTCGCGGTTCGCATCGCTGGCAACAACCTCCTGGAGCAAAAGCGTGTTACGGCGCGTCCTGGCCGGTTCGCCTGTCGATCTCGCGGGTGTTCTCAACCTCCCACTTGGGATTTGCGACAAGCTGTCCCGGTTCTCTATTGCGCGCCGTGCGGGAGTTTTTTTGACGGGAATCGGGCGCAGCCTGGTAGAGACTCGAAGCGCCGTCCGGGAAACAGGATCATGGAAAGCGCTGGAACGAGAGTTCGGCCTGGAATTGCCCATACTTCTTTATCATCATGTCGGCCCAGAACGTCCAGGATCGGTTCGCGGATTGACGGTCTCCGCTGAAAAGTTTGAACAGCAGATCCGCTGGCTTGCCGAGCGCGGTTTCAAGGGGATCTGCCCCCGGGACTGGCTCGAATGGCTGCGCACGGGGAATGGTCTTTCCGATAAGCCAATTCTTCTGACCTTTGACGATGCGTACGCCGATACTGCTGAATACGCCCTGCCTATCTTGAAAAGGTACGGGTTCGGCGCCGCCATTTTTGTGGTGACCCATCGGCTGGGCGGGACCAACACCTGGGATGAAGCCGAAGGTTGCGGCACGCTGCACCTGATGACTGCCGAGCAGATTCGCCAATGGGCAGGGCAGGGGATCGAGTTCGGCGCGCATAGCCGCACTCACCCGCATTTGAACAGCCTGTCCATTGCCGAAATGGAGGCAGAGGTGAAGGGAAGCAAAGACGACCTGGCCGCGCTGCTCGGTCATTCTCCGGCGTCGTTCGCATACCCTTACGGGGATTCGAACGATGCGGTTCTCGATCTGGTGCGAAAAGAGTTTGATATCGCCTTCAGCGTGGAAGAGGGTTTGAACTATCTCTCCAGCGACCCGCACTGGCTGCGGCGAGCTTATATCGGCCCAAGCATTTCCCGCATTGAATTCGCATTGAGTGTTCGCCGCGGCGGCACCAGGAAAATCCGTGACTGGCGCAGCAAGATTGCCCTGCGCACGCGTATCAAACGCGCGCTCGGCATAAGCTCATCCGCCGCCTGACGCGCGGGGCATCGCATGCGACAACAGGATCTACCTCCTGAGCGGGACAACCCAGCCCCTACACCGCTACACTCAAATCCGGAATGGATCCTGCTCTCAAAGTGGCTGGAGTCATCCCCGCGCGACTGGCCTCTACGCGCCTGCCGCGCAAGGCCCTGCGCCTGCTCGCCGGCCGGCCCATGGTGGAGTGGGTCTGGCGCGCTGCACAGGCAAGCGGCCTGATGGACCCCGTGGTCGTCGCCACTGACTCCGATGAGATCGCCGATGCCTGCGCCCAGCGCGGCATCCCTTCCGTCATGACTTCGCCAGACTGCGCCTCAGGCTCCGATCGCGTACGCGAGGCCGCCGCCCTCATCGACGCCGACATCTACGTCTGCATTCAGGGCGACGAGCCCACTCTCACTCCCGACTTTTTTCCCCGGCTTCTCGCCCTCTTCGATCGTCCCGAGGTCCAGGTGGCCACCCTCGCCGTCCGCTGCCCAGTTGAAGACATCGCCAATCCCAATGCCGTCAAAGTGGTGACCGCCGCCGACGACCGTGCCCTCTACTTCTCCCGCGCCACCATTCCGTTTGACCGCGACGCGGCCGGTTTTGCCGGCTATCGCAAGCACCTCGGCATCTACGCCTATCGCAAAGCCGCGCTGGAGCAGTTTGCCGCCATGCCTCCCGGCTGGCTTGAAGCTGTTGAAAAGCTCGAACAACTTCGTCTGCTTGAGAACGGCATCGACATTTACGTCGCCGCCGCCCCCGCTGACACCATCGGCGTCGACACGGAAGACGACCTGGCCCGCGCCGAAGCTGTCCTGCTCAGCCGCGCCACGCCTTGACCACCAAAGGGTGCAAGCGCTGACTCGCTGACTTGCCGTCCCGCTGACCTGCTGCAAGAATTACGCGCAAGAATCGGAGTGTACTGTAACCGCACCGGCGCGAAGATGAATGCATGACCGCGATCCTCCAACCCGCCGCCCAGTTCGATGACGCCGCATGGCAGCAACTCCTCCGCCGCGACCCCGACGCCGATTTCGTCTATGCCGTGACCACGACCGGCGTTTTCTGCCGGCCCTCGTGCTCCAGCCGCCGGCCGCTGCGCCGCAATGCGCGCTTCTTCCGCTCGGCTGTCGAGGCCACCGCCGCCGGATTCCGCGCGTGCCAGCGCTGCCGGCCAGCCGCCGCCCCGCACTCCGACCCCGTCGACCGCGTCCGCCGCCACATTGAAGCCAACCTCGACCGCGCCGTCTCCCTCGCCGAACTTGGCCGTATCGCCAGCCTCAGCCCGTTCACCGTCCAGCGCCAATTCAAGCAGCAGATGGGCGTGAGCCCGCTCCAGTACCGCCGCGCCCTTCGCGCGGGCAGCTTCCGCTCCGCGTTGCGCCAGGGCAGCCAGGTTACCGCGGCCATCTACAATGCTGGATTCGGCTCGTCCAGCCGCGCCTATGAGGCTTCACCCCTCGGCATGCCCCCCACCCGATTCGCCCAAGGCGGCCGCGGCGAGCGCATCGGCTGGTGCGCCGCGCCGTCGCCCTTCGGCTGGATCATCGTCGGTTCCACCTCGCGCGGCCTCTGCTGGCTTTCGCTGGCTGGCTCTGAAGGTGGGGCCTTCCGCACCCTCCAGACAGAATTCCCCGCAGCCGAGCTCCACCCCGACCCTTCGCTTCGCACCCTGGTGAATGCCGCACTCGCGTCCGTCAGGGAGGGCGAGGATTTAGCCGCCGAGCGCAAGCTGCCCGGAGCGCTCGACCTTCGCGGCACCGTCTTCCAGCTCCGCGTCTGGCAGGCGCTGCGCCAGATTCCTCGTGGCCAGACCCGCACCTACGGCGAACTGGCCTGCGACCTCGGCCAGCCTACCGCCGCCCGCGCCGTAGCCCGCGCTTGCGCCACTAACCGCGTGGCCCTGCTCGTCCCCTGTCATCGAGTGATCGGCGCCGACGGCGCATCGAGCGGCTACCGCTGGGGCCGGCAGCGCAAAGAAAAAATCCTCGCTGCCGAGCGCACATAATGGTTGCTCCCGATCACCCCGCGCCGACGAATCCCGCTGCATGCGCATCAGAACGAGTTATGAAACAGATTCCGCACCTCAGCGGCGCCCGTCCGGATCGCTTGCGCAACTAAATTCTCCGGTGCATCATGGGTTGGAAATCATCCTGCTGTTGAAACTGGAGGCTAAATGCCCATCCCTGTTTTAAAGCCGACGGCTGCGCATGCAGAGACGTTTGCCGGAGTTACCTACCACATCGAGGGCGAACTGGTTCCAGTGCTGCATCTGGAACTTGGCGGCATGCCCGTCTACTTTGAGCACTACATCCTTTTGTGGAAGGACCTTGGTGTGCGCATCGGCATCCGGCCGCTGAAGGGCGCGCTGAAGCGAGTTCTGGCGGGAATGCCCGTGTTTCTCACTGAGGCCGGCGGTCCCGGTCAGCTTGGGTTCAGCCGCGACGGCGCGGGCCACATCTTCGCTATGCATCTCAATCGCGGCGAAGGCGTGGATATGCGCGAGCATCAATTCCTGGCGGCCACGGGCAGCGTGGATTACTCCTTTACCCGCGTGAAGGGTGTTTCGAACATGCTGCTGGGCGGGACCGGGTTCTTCATCGACCATTTCCATGCGCTCGAAGGAGACGGGATCGTTTGGGTGCACGGTTACGGCAACGTGTTTGAAGTGACGCTTGGGGCCGGCGAGCAGATCGACGTTGAGCCGGGCGGCTGGGTCTACAAGGACTCTACAGTGCAGATGGAAACGCAGTTCCAGAAGCTGACGACGGGGATGTTTGCCAGCGCCGGCAACCTGGTGTGGAACCGGTTTACCGGCCCGGGGCGGGTGGGGATCCAGTCGATGTACGTGCACATGCCGACGGCGGAGTAGACGGCGATGGGGATTATCCCATCGCCGCTTTTTCTACTCAACCTGAACTGTAGTTTTGAGCGCGATGTTTGCCGACGAGTCGCCGATCATCAGGCTCACAGGTTCGGGTTCGACGCGGAAGGCGTGGGTGTGCGCGTCCCAATAAGCCAGCTGCGAAGCCGGGAGCTTGATGGTGACGGTTTTGGTCTGGCCGGGATCAACGGAGACACGCGCGAAACCCTCCAGCTCATGGTTCGGGCGCGACACCGTGGAATGCAGATGCTGTACGTAAAGCTGTACTACTTCGTCGCCGGCGCGGCTGCCGCTGTTGGTTACGTCGACGCTCACGGTGACGGAGCCGTCTTTGGCCAGGCGCTTTGAATCGGTGCGCAGGTTGGAGAGCTTGAAGGTGGTGTAGCTGAGGCCGAAACCGAATGGATAGAGCGGCTGCCCTTTGAAGTACATGTAAGTGTAGCCGTCGCGGATGTTGTAATCCATGCGCGGTGGGAGCTGATCGGCGGACTTGGGCCAGGTGCGGACGAGGTGGCCGCCGGGGTTCGCGTCGCCGAAGAGGACCTGGGCTAGCGCCGTGCCTTCATCCTGCGAGGCGTGGGTCATGGTGAGGATGGCGGGGATGTGCTCCTGCGACCAGGTGATGGTGTAGGGGAAGCTGGTGATGAGCATGACCACGGTGTGTGGGTTCTTGATGAAGACCTGCTTGACGATCTGCTCCTGATTCAGGTCCATGACTTCGCGGTCGCGGCCTTCACGGCCGTCGCCGGGATCGGTGCAGGGGAGGGTGCCGTGCTCGTACCAGGCGCGGCCCTCGTCACCGCAGGTGGGGTTGTTGCCGATGACGACTACGGCGATGTCGGAGTGGCTGGCGGCGTCGAGGGCGGCGCCCTCGCCGCTGGGCGTGTCATAGGCGGCGTAGTTCACTTTGACGTCGGGACCGACTTCTTTTTGAATGCCCTGGAGCGGAGTGACGGCGTAGGGCGGCGTGCCGCCGTACCAGTCCCAGTGGACGACGTCGGCGAGCGGGCCGATGACGGCGACGGATTTGATTTTGGATTTGTCGAGGGGGAGGAAGTTGTCCTGGTTCTTGAGCAGCACCACCGACTCAAGCGCCATTTTTTGCGAAACAGCCCGGTCGCGGTCAGTGTCCCAAGGCGCGGGAGAGTCCTTGATGCTGGTGTAGGGGACCATCTCGGGCGGATCGAGCAGGCCGAGCTTGAGCTCAACGCGGAATTTGGGGCGAAGGGCGTTGTCGATATCGGCTTCGGCGATGGAGCCGTCTTTCAGCGCTGCTTTCAATTCGTCCTGAAAACGGTCAAGGTACTGGTTGATGCCGGCCTTGAGGCAGGCGACGACGGCGGCTTCCTGGTTGGGGAAAATATGGCGCTGGTTGACCATCAGGCTGACAGCGTTGCCGTCGGAGGAGAGGATGTCGACGCCCCATTTATCCATGACAATGCTGCGCAGGATGGGATTGATGTCCATGGTGGTGCCGTTCCAGGCGTTGTAAGAGGCCATCACGGCTTTGGCGCCGCCGTCCTGGAAGGCCATGCGGAACGGAACCGAGTAGTACTCCCAGAAGAGGCGCTCGTCGAAGTTAGAAGATGAGGTGTTGCGGTCGTCTTCATTTTCATTGGCGAGGAAGTGCTTGAGCAGCGCGGCAGAGAGCCAGTATTTGGGGTTATCGCCCTGGAGGCCGCGGACGAAGGCGGTGGCCATGGTGCCGTTGAAGAAGGGATCTTCGCCGTAGACTTCTTCGCTTCGGCCCCAGCGGGGGTCGCGGGCGAGGTCGGACTGCGGTCCCCAGAGCATGAGGATCTGGCGGTTGTATTCGGCGGTCTGACTGATGAAGCGAGCCTCGTAGCCTTCAACGCCGGCGGCCTGGCGGACCAGATCGGGATCCCAGGTGGCGCCCATGCCCGGCGGCTGGGGGAATTGGGTCGTCGTGATGGGCTTGCGGCCGAAGCGAGCCTCGCGCTGCACCACGCCGTGAATGCCCTCCGAGCTACCGATGTTGGGCACGCCGAGGCGCGGGACTCCGGTGATGGTTCCGAGGCAGTCGATCTTCTCCTCGACGGTCATGAGGGAGAGCAGATTGTCGATGCGCTGAGCCTCGGGAAGACTGGGATTGTCGAAGGGGTAGTGCTGAAGATGCCATTGGTCGACTTGGGGCACCATGCGCTGGCGCTGGGCGAAGGCGGGAACGACGAGCGCAAGGGCGCAAAACGAAACGGCGAAATGAAGTTTCATCTGGATGGCGAGCTCCCTTTCGATCCGGAGAAGTTCCCGAATCGAAATACCGGGTCATTCTAGACCAGCGGCGCGGGAGGACATCCGCAACGATCCGGAGATCGACGGGCTGCTGAAGCAGTTCTTCCGGTATTGAGAGCGCCGGCTTCCCATTCTTCGCACGTTTGGACCGTGCGAAGAATGGGCGCCCGTGCCGCGCTCAGAAGTTGAGCGTGACCCTGGCGGTGAGGGCGCGCGGCGTTACGTAGTGCGTGCCTGAGAACGTTGAGAGGAAGTTGTAAAGCGCATACTTGTCGGTGACGTTGATTGCGGTCACGTCGATGTCGGTCTTGTACTTGTCGGCGCGGAAGATGTTGTTTTTACCCATGCTGACATCGAAGAGGCTGCGCGGGGAGATGCGGGGTGGGTTGTGGTCATCGTCTTCCGTGCCCGCGGCTGGAATTTGCACCAGGTTGGATTTGTAGCCGGCGTTGTCGCATGACGTAAAGCCCGTGTGAGGAGTGGCGGCGACGCCGTCGCAGGTGATGCCCGCCTGGAACTCTTCATCCGGCGTCAGGCCGCTCAAATCCACTCCCAACTGGCCGTTGGGGAGGGTGATGGAGGTAGCGCCGCAGAGGCTGTTGGGGTCGGTCGTGTTATAGCAGGGCACGGAGCCGGCCACGAGTCCCGAATCATAGCGCCAGTTGAAGCCACCCCAGAAGCCGCTGAGCCAATTCTGGCCGGGAACGGTGTACTGGAAGTGGGTGGTCTGATTGAATTTCTCGTCGTGGTCGATGCGGAACGGGTAGTTTGTTCCCACCACCGCGCCGCTGGTGGCGCCGGCGCCCGCGATCTGGGGTCCAAAGAACCGGGCGGCCACGGAGGAGGCGACAAAGTAGGCGCTGAAGTTGTGCAGATTCGGCACATCCGCATGAAGCGCATAGCCGGGGATCTTGGAGTTGTGCCAGTCGATGGGGAAGGTGATGGGGGTGTTGCCCAGCACGCTGAAGTCAAACGCGTTGTGAGTGTACTTCCAGATGTACTCGCCACCGACCACGAGATTCTTGCCGAATCCTTGTTGCAGGCTGGCGTGAAACTCGTTACGGAAGCCTGGGTGCAAGACGCCCAGAACGCCCGGATTGCACAGAAGCAGCGGGTTCAGCACCGGATCTCCGCAGCCTATGCTGGACAGCACCAGGTTTTCATTGAACGGGGTCTCCAGGGTGCGGGCGTAGGACACAGCCATCACCGTCTTGGTCGGCTTCACCTCATAAGCGATGCCCAGCCGCGGCTCCAACTGCCTTGCGTCAGCCAGTCCGTTGTACTTGTCGCCTCGAACGCCCAGGTTCAGGTTCCAATTGCCGAGCTTGATCTGGTCCTCGACATAGAAAGCGAACTCCTTCACATCGGTATGGCCGAACCACGCGTAATCCGAACCGCCGCGGGTCAGGTCGTACGGAGTCAGTACAGGGAGGTAGCTCGGGTTAGTAAAAGAGGTGACTCCGTCGCATTGACTCTGGCTGGCGTGACCGGGCAGCGGATTGCCGTTCACGTCCACGCAGGGCGAGTCATACGTGTTCTCGACCACGCCCAGCGAATCGTGCTCGCGCAGAAAAGTTTGTTCGTATTGAACACCCGCCAGGACGTTCTGGTGTCCGTGCACCCAACTGTAATCAATGTGGCTGCCCACGTTGTTGAGGGTGCGGAACTGGGAGATGGAGGAGGTCTGCAGGTTGGGCGGGCCAAGGTCGGCAAGCGGATTGGAACTGGGATAGTAGTTATATCCGTCGCGGCGGTTGTAGAAGGTCCAGTTCAGCACCGCGTTCTGGCTGATGATGTGCGTAAAGGTGGGGGCGATGTTGTACGTGCCGATCTTGGAGCGCTGGTCGGCGTCGCCCACGTTTACCAATGTGGGGCTGGGGCTGGCGCCGCCGCCGCTGGCGGTTCCGCCGTTCAGCACGTTCATCACATTCACGTTATCGTACGCGTTCGGAGTCTGAAACCACGACCGGCTGTAGTTCAGGTCCAGGTGGATGGAATTGGCGGAATTAAAGCTGTAGTCGATGCGGTCGAAGACGTTCTGCTCGTTGCCCTTGTCATGGAAGACGGTGAACTCGGGCGGATCGAGGAAGCGGCCGGTGTTTAGTCCGTCCATCTCAATGAAGTTGCCCCAGTTCTTGCCGCCGTAGGAGAGGTCGAGGCCGCCGGTTGCCGACCCGAAGCTGCCGTAGGAGCCGTAGATGTTTCCGGTGGGAGTTGTAACACCCTGGCCGGAGCGCGTGGTGGCCACGATGACGAGGCTGGTTTTGCCGCCGTATTGTGCCGGAGGCGCGCCATCGATCACTTCCAGCGACTGCACGGCATTGGTGGGGAGCTGGTTGGAAAAGACTTTACTTTGCTGGTCGGTGATGGGTTCGCCATCGATGGAGAACGAGTTGGAAGCGTGGTCGCCGAGGCCGTGAAAGAGTCCGTTAGAGTCGGCGGCGACGCCGGGACTGGTCTCCGTTACCAGAGCGCTGAGGCCGGACGACTGGCTTTCCAGCGGCACCTTATTGAACAGATCGCGGTCGATGTCGACGTGGAAATCGGGGTCGTCTTCGACCATGGGACCCTGCGACTCTACGGTGACGGTCTGGGTGGCGCTGCCGACCTGCAAAGTGAGCTTGAGGTGAGTGGCTACAGCCGAGTCCACGGAGGTGTTCTGGCTCAAGGTAGCGAAGCCTTTGGCGGTGACGTCGATGGAATAGGGGTTGAAGGGGACATTGGTGAATTCGAACCGGCCGGACGCGTCTGTTGTTGTGGTTCGAGCGAAGCCGCTGACGCTGTTGACGAGGTGGACGGTGGCGCCAGGGACGACGGCGCCGGTGGGGTCAACGACAGTGCCGCGAATGTCGCCGGCCTGGCCATTCTGAGCCAGCAGGACAATGGGCGAGAGGGCCAATACAAGAATGAAGAATGCGCGGAAGGCCGCGCGGCCTGACAAAATGTTCAACGTACGCCTCCGTAAAACTCAGCTGAATTGTGCGAAGCCCGGCCCCGCGGGATACGGGGCTTAAATGCATCGAAGGGAAGCGCTTCCATTTCGCGAATCAGCAACCTGCAGTTATGCGGCTACAGGTCCGGCTCTCCATGAGAGCGGCGGCGATGAATCGAGCTGATAGAGGACGAAAGGGCGCTTCAGCAGGAGGCTGGCGGAGGGCGGATAAACTGCGTGGGATGCCAGGTGCGGAAAACCGGCCGGACTTGCTGGACGACAACCGGACTGTCCAGCGGGACCAGGACGATGACGACTGGGGCCGCTACCGCAATGGGCGCGGCAGAGTGCAGCACAATGCAAAGGGAACAGTGATCGGCTTCGGCGCTGCTGGTGTGGATGTGCGCGACCTGCCCGAACGCCAGCAGCAGCAGCAGGAGCAGGCAAAGCACCGTTGTCGCCTTCGCAAATGCGCGCGACCCCGTGGCTTTGTTCCGGCCTGCCTGGAGTGCCATCAAACGCTTGTACCCCTTCTACTCAGGATACACAGGTTTTTGATGCCTGCGCATGGTTAGACGCAAGCCGGGAATGGAGGGTAACAGGATTCGGCCAACCCACGGCGGAGGAAACCGTCTAAACTTTGAAGCGGGAAGGATGGCGGAGCCATGCGTCGGGTGTGGGGCACAAGTTCTTGTCTGGCAGGGATTTTGGGGATCGTCCTGGCGGTGGCGGCAGGCGCGCCGGCGGCGAGAGGCCAGGAGTCGGGTCAGGAGCCGCAGCATAAGGCTCAGATCACGCCCGGCATTCCCGGAGTGCAGATGAACCACCGCCTCATCCTCAAGGACGGCAGTTACCAGGTGGTGCGCAAGTACGAGATTGTGGGCGACCGCGTGCGCTACATCAGCGTGGAGCGCGACGGCGAGTGGGAAGAGTTGCCGGCGAGCCTGGTGGATTGGGACGCGACCAAAAAGTGGGATCGGGACCACACGGACCAGTCGGACGATGCGTCGCCGGCGATGCGCGAGGCCGCCGATATCGACAAGGAAGAGGCCGACGAGCGCCAGGCGGAAAAGAATCGAATGCCCGAGGTGGCCAAGGGCCTGGAGCTTCCCGACGAGGACACGGTCTTCGTTCTGGACACCTTCCAGGGAACGCCGGAGCTGGTGGAGCTGCCGGCGAATGCCCTGGCGGTGGACGCGCGCACCCATCATGGGCTCTCGGTCCTGAACCCGATGATGGCGGAACGGGCGTCCATTGAGCTGCCTGGCAATCACGCCAAAGTTCATTTGCACGTGAGCGAGCCAGTCATTTACCTCTCGCTGAACGTAACCGACAGCCACGAATACGTTTTGAGCCACGCCATGACGGTGAAGACGGGCGGCGAAGAGAAAGTGGCCAACGGAAAGCACGGCGCGCATTCGGCGCAGTCGGGCTTCGCCATTGTGAGGGTGGATGAGCGCCAGGCGGTGCGCATTATCGGCTCGCTCAAGATCGGCCGCGACGGCAAGATCACCCAGAACGAGAACATTATCCCCACCAACGTGGAAGTGCTGCCGGGCAAGCACTGGCTGAAGGTGACGCCGGTGCAAAAGCTCGAGATCGGAGACTATGCGCTGGTGGAAATCCTCTCGCCCCAGGACATCAGCGAGACGGTGTGGGACTTCCGCGTGAACCCGACCATGGGCGACAACGAGGGAGCCATCACACCCATTGTGGACAACGGTCCGCAATAGAAGCGGGTGCGGCGCTGCGCTGGGATCGGATGGCCGGGAGCAGATTGGGGTTCTCCCTGCCGGTCCGGCAGGATTAATATGGACTCGCCGCAGTTATCCCCGTCCCCGGAGGCGACAAGCGATGCCATCCAACGACCACTTTTGGCAGCTTTCATTTGAGGAGTTGGCGCATAAATGCCAGCAGTTGGCGCACAACAGCTCGAGCGATGCGGATCCCAGCCTGCGCGAGGAGGCACGCCGGATCTACGGGGGCTGGACGGATGCCTTCGCCATCGACAAGCACGAGAACGACGCCCAGGAGCGGATTGCCGCGGCCACCGCGTCCCTGCGCAATCGCACCATCGAGCTGCTGCTGAAAGCCGAGCAGGAAGCGAGCTAGGCCCCTTCGTGCTCGCGCGCCCGCATCATGCGCAGGCGGCGCTGCTCCCATTCATCGGACGAGAACAGGCGCGGGCCCACCTCAATCAGCCGCGGCATCATGTTGAAGAGCGCAACCCGGTTCCAAGGATGGCTGTTGCGCTGGCGAAAGCCCTTCTCGTTCAGATCGCTCACGATGGCCGAATAGGAGAAGTCCTGGGCCAGCAGGTCCATCATCAGCAGCAGGACCTGGTTTTCCGCCGGGTGCACCTCCAGGCGCTTGCAGTCCTCTGAGATGCGCAGGCCGTAGGGAATGTCCTCGGCAAAGGCGTTGTCGGGCGGAGCCTCGGAGTCGGGCAGCTCGCGCCGCCACTCGATGGAGACCATCTGCCAGCCGGCGCCGGTGCGCTGCTGGATGATCTCGGGGCTAAACGGCTGGGAGATAGCGTCACGCATACGTTCGAAGTACGCCATAGCGGGCCTCCTGTGATGCTGCTTGGTAAGGTGCAAGCAATTGGGGAACCAATGTGCGAGGGAGATTCCCGTAAATCCGGTTGGCAAAACGGGGCCCGGAAAGGCTAATCCGGCCGCTGGGGCGCGCCGGATGTCCGCTTTTGCAAACGGGTGTTCGCTTCCGGACAGGCATGTTAATAACAGGATTACGATGGCGAGACCTACGGCTTGCGGTAAACGGCCCAAGTTTCCGGTGAAACTCCGGCGCCTCCGCAAATCGCCACCGACCGTTGTATAGCGTAGCGTTACGCAGTACAATTCTTGCAGCATGATTCGCAGCTTCCGGCATAAAGGGATCGAGAAGTTCTTCTTGACCGGATCGAAGGCCGGAATTCAGCCGAATCACGCCATAAAGCTTCTTGATCAACTTGCTCTTCTGAATGCTGCCACAAGACCAGATCACATGAATGTTCCTGGATGGAGGCTCCATGCGTTAGGCGGCGACCTCGCGGGGCATTGGGCTGTAAGGGTCAATGGAAATTGGCGGCTTACATTTCGGTTCGAGGGAGAAGATGCAATCCTCGTCGATTATCAGGATTACCACTGAGGACAGGAGTTCGCGATGCAGATGTTCAATCCCGCACATCCCGGAAGAATCCTTGCTTACTATCTCCAAGGGCGTTCGGTTACCGAGGTGGCCAAACATCTTGGGGTCACCCGGCCCGCGCTATCGCGAGTTTTGAATGGAAAAGCGTCCGTTTCTGCGGATATGGCACTGCGCATCTCGGAAGCATTCAATACCGATCCCGAACTATGGCTGCGCCTTCAGGCGCAGAGGGACCTATGGGTGGCCTCAAGGAAGAGACGTGCGAAAGTAAAGCCGCTGGCGCAAAGCCAAGCGGCATGACTGCGCGCTGACTGCCTACTCCCGCACGCCGATCCCCAACGCCTTCATTTTGCGGTAGAGGTGGCTGCGCTCCAGGCCCAGCAGCTCGGCGGCGCGGCTGATGTTGTTGCGCGCCTCCTCGATCTTCTTCTGGATATAGTCGCGCTCGTAGGCGTCGCGGGCCTGCTGCAGCGAGGAGAAGCTCTCCGCGCTGCGCGCCGGCGATTTGTGGGTGAGCGGCGGCAGGTGCTTGCGCTCGATGCGCACGACGCGCGGGTTGAGGATGAGCACGCGTTCCATAACATTCTTGAGCTCGCGCACGTTCCCCGGCCAGTGATAGCGGCTCAGCACTTCCAGCGCTTCATCGCCGATCTCGATCCGCGGCCTTCCGTACTGCCGGCCGAACTCGGCCAGAAACTCGCGCACCAGCGGCGGGATGTCCTCCTTGCGCTCGCGCAGCGGCGGCACGAAAAATGGCACCACGTTGAGCCGGTAGAACAGGTCCTCGCGAAAGTTGCCGCGCGCGATCTCCTCTTCCAGGTCCTTGTTGGTGGAGGCGATCAGGCGCACGTCCACGCGCAGGGGCTGGGTGCCGCCCACCGGCGTAAACATTTGGTCGTCCAGCGCGCTCAGCACCTTGGCCTGCGTCTTCAGGCTCATGTCGCCCACCTCGTCAAGGTAGAGCGTCCCGCCATCGGCTCGTTCCAGGGTTCCGCGCTGGTCGGCTCGCCCGCCCTGCGGCGCGCCGTGACGAATGCCGAAGAGCTCGGCCTCGATGTGAGCCTCGGGAATGGCGGCGCAGTTCAGCTCCACGAAAACGCGGTCGAGGCGCAGGCTCTCGGCATGAATGGAGCGCGCTATCAGCTCCTTCCCCGTTCCCGATTCGCCATAAATGAGCACGCGGCCGTTGGTCGGCGCCATCAGGCGAATCTGCTGGCGCAGCGCTTTCATCGGCACGCTCTCGCCGGTCAGGACCGAGTTGGCGCTGAACTGGCGCTTGAATTCCAGGTTCTCCGCCCGCAGCCGCCGGGACTCCGCGGCGTTTTTCACCACGATCAGTGTGCGCTCAATCGAGAGCGGCTTCTCCAGGAAGTCATAGGCGCCCAGCTTGGTGGCTTTCACTGCCGTCTCGATGGTGCCGTGTCCGCTGATGATGATAACTTCCGGCCGCAATTCTTCCGGCAGCCGGGTGATCTCTGGCAACATGTCGAGTCCATCGCCGTCGGGCAGCCAGATGTCTAGCAAAACCACGTCGTAGGCGGCATCGTCGAGCAGGGTTTTGGCTTCGGCCGCGGATTCCGCCCCGGCCACGCCGTAGCCTTCCTCGCGCAGAATCTCTTCGAGAGAGGACCGGATATCCGCCTCGTCATCCACCACCAGCACGTGATTCATGAGCGGATTTCCCTGGCGGGTTCAGGATGGTGCTCGCCCTGCTCGGTTTCCGGCGCGTGCCCGGCCGCTGTTTCCATCAGCGGAATGCGCACCAGGAAGCGCGCGCCCTTGGGCGTGTTGCTCTCCGCGCGCACGCTGCCGCCGTGCTCCTGCACAATCTTGGCCGCGATGGATAGCCCCAGTCCGGTGCCGCGATGCTTGGTGGAGTAGAAGGGCAAGAAGAGCCGCTCGCGAATTTCGTCGGTCAGGCCGTGGCCGGTGTCGGCAACGGTTATCTCCGCGGCAGCGCCATCTTCGCTCACCGCCGTCGAAATCTCCAGCACGCGCAGCAGGCTGCCCTGCATGGCCTCCGCGGCGTTATCGATAAGATTGGCCAGGGCGCGGCGAATGGCTTCCGGATCGGCGAGAACGGACGGAAGTTCGGGAGCGAGATCGAGTTTGACGCTGATGTCTTCCAGCCGCCCGGCGAAGAGTGCCAGGGCTTCCTCGGCCACGCGGTTCAGGTCGCAGTGGCGCGGTTGCGGCGCGGGGAACTGCGCCAGCGCGCTGAACTGGTCCACCAGGGTGCGCAGCGTGCCCACGCTGGTGAGGATGACCTGGCTGCATTTGCGGATGATGGTGGAGTCGGCCTGCCCGCGATCGATATAGCGGCTGATCCGCTCCGCCGAAAGGGCGATGGGCGTGAGCGGGTTCTTGATTTCGTGCGCCACCCTCTGTGCCACTTCCTTCCACGCAAGCTGGCGCTGCGCGCGCAAAAGGTCGGTGGTGTCTTCCACCACCAGCACCGAGCCGGGACGGGCATGGGCCAGGTCAAGCCGCGCGCTGGTGACGGCCAGATGCATGGTCCGGCCCCCGGCGTGCATTTCAATCTCAGTGGACGCCGCCCCCATCCGGTTTCCGCGGCGGATCACCGCGCCCACATCGGACGCGCAGTCGGAGGAAAACAACGATGCGATGGGAGTGCCGCGCAGATCTGCGTCCTCCCGTTGCCCCGTGAGCGCGGCAAACGCGCGGTTGGCCTGCACCACTACTCCCGCGGCATCCAGCGTGACCAACCCGCTGGGAATCGTCTCCACGATGGTTTCCAGCCAGCGTTTCCGCTCTTCCAGCGCCTGGTTGGCCGCTGTCAACTGCGCCGAGGAACTCTCCGCCCGCTGCCGGCTGGTCTCCAGATCCGCCGCCATGTGATTGAAGCTGCGTACCAGTTCGGCCATCTCTCCGGTGACCGCCAGCCCCACGCGTTCCTGGTATTTGCCCGCCGCAATCTCGTCCATGGCGTCTGCCAGCGCCGCCACCGGACGCGTGATCTGCTTGGCCAGGAACATCGCCAGCCACACGCTCGCAAAGAACACCACTACCGTGACCAGCAGCAGCAGCAGGAAAAAGCTGGACCGCACCTGCCGGCGCTGGCGGTACAAGTCCCAGTACGCGTCCGAGCCCCGCCGGATGCGGGCAATCGACTGGCTCAGTCCCTGCGGCATGGGCAGCGCTGCCACCACGAACTTGCCCGAGGCCGTCAACGCCATCCCCAGCGCGTATTCCTGGTCGTTGATGCGCAGGATTGGCTGGTCCGTGCGCTGCGCCGCGGTCAGCAGATTGGCGTAGAGCGGCCCGGCCAGCGGCGACGGCGATGCGGGCTCGCCCTTTTCATTGCTCTCCGGAAGCCATGAGGTCAGGCTCGCTGGCGTGTTCTCCGGCGGCGCATAGAATGTGGCAAATGGCCGGCGGTCCTTCCCGTACACAACCACAAATCCGCCGTCCAGCGTAATTCGATGCGAGCTGAGCACATTCTGGAGCGTCGACGGCGGCTGATCCAGCGCACCCGACGCGGCAATCGACGCAGCCTCGCCCCGCGCGTTGCTGGCCACATATTGCGCCAGCTCCAGCACCACCCGCGTTGAGTCTTCGCGAATCCGAGTCATGTTCGGCGAAAACCAGCGGTCCAGCGTCCGGTTCATCAGGATGGAACTGAACAGGAACATGCACACCGCCGGCGCCAGCGCGATCAGCGCCGCCCCCAGAACCATGCGCGTGCGCAGGCGCGCGCCCAGCGCGCTCGATCCCTGGTCTGCGTAGAGCTTCAGCAAATTCCTCAGCAACAGAAGCAGCAGCGCAATCAGCAGGAGAAACAGGAATACGGTGAGGCCCGCAAAGGCCAGCGTCTCGCCCCCGGTTTCTGGATTCAGAAAACCGACATTTGACGTCGTGAACGCCTGCAGACCGCCCAGCAGGGCAAACAGAGCCAGCGCACCGGCAGCCAGAAACACAATCCAGCGCAGGCGCGGGTTATCCTTCCATGGCATGCGGCGATTATAGTCCGGGGCCTGCGCTGCAAAGCTATCCCAGCACGCTCGCGGGCGCGGTCCACTCCCGCTGCTGGCTCTCCGCCACGCCCTTGTGCGTCAGCGTGCCCAGCCAAGTGTTGAGGCCCTCGGCGAGCCCGGGATCCAACTTCAGCGCTTCCTTCGCGCCCAGGTTCGCAATCCTCAGCACATAGGGGAACGTCGCGTTGGTCAGCGCGAGAGTGGAAGTATTGGGCACCGCGCCGGGCATGTTGGTGACGCAGTAGTGCACCACGCCATCCACCGTGTAGCTGGGGTCGGAGTGCGAGGTGGGCCGTGCCGTCTCCACGCATCCGCCCTGGTCGATGGCCACATCCACAATCACCGCGCCCTTCTTCATCCGGCTCACCATGTGCCGGGTCACGATCCTGGGCGCCGTCGCCCCCGGAATCAGCACGCCACCGATCACTAGGTCTGCCTCGCGCGTGGCATGGGCCACGTTGTAGCTGTTGGAGGCCAGCGTGTAAACCCGCCCGTTGAAAATGTCATCGATCTCGCGCAGCCGGTTCATGTTCAGATCGATCAGCGTGACCTTCGCGCCCATGCCCAGCGCGATCCGCGCCGCGTTAGTGCCCACCACGCCGCCGCCGATTACCGTCACGTGCGCCGGAGGCACGCCGGGTACGCCGCCCAGCAGAATGCCGCGCCCGCCCTTTTCTTTTTCAAGATACGACGCGCCTACCTGCACGCTCATCCGCCCCGCCACTTCGCTCATCGGCGTCAGCAGCGGCAGCGTGCCCTGGCGGTCGTGCACCGTTTCATAAGCGATGCCGATCACCTTCGATCCCAGCAGCTCGTTGGTCAGCCCGCGGATCGGCGCCAGGTGCAAATAGGTGAACAGGACCAGCCCTTCGCGGAAGTATGGATACTCCTTCTCGATCGGCTCCTTGACCTTGACCACCATGTCGGACTTGCCCCAGACATGGCCGGCATCGCCGACAATCTCCGCGCCCGCGTCCTGATATTCGCAGTCGTCAAATCCTGACTGCGCGCCGGCATTGGTCTCCACCAGCACCTTGTGCCCGGCATCGGTAAGCGCCTTCGCACCTGCGGGAATAACGCCCACCCGCGCTTCGTGATCCTTGATTTCTTTGGGAACGCCGACGATCATGAATGCCGCTCCTGCCCAAGCGAGGGGGCGGCGCGCAAGCCGGACTTTTAAACACATTAGGAGGGGCGTCCAGCTCGCGCGCCTGTTGGGGCTGACTGCATAGTACGGCGCATAGAGCTTCCAATGCGTGCAAAGTTCGTGGTAAAACGGCAACATGGGAACGAAACGTGATGCGAAATCGGATTCCACGCACGAAAAACCCATCGCTACGCCCGTAGGCAAGATGGATGAGCTGGACCTGGCCATCCTGCATTACCTGGAGCAAGCCGGGCGGGCGACCAATTACGAGGTAGGCGAGGCCGTCGGTCTTTCTGCCTCGGCGTCGTCGCGGCGCATTCAGTCGCTCGAAGAGATGGGCGCAATCCGCGGTTATCGCGCGCTGATCGACGACCGGCTCCTTGGCCGCCAGATGACCGTCTTTGTGCGCGTCACCCTGGAAAAGCAGTCGGCGCCGGTGCTGGCCGCGTTCGAAGCGGCGGTGCGCCACACCCGCGGCATCGTGAGCTGCCACTTGATGGCCGGCCAGTATGACTACATGCTCGTCGCCCGCGTGGCCAACATCGACGACTACGGCCGCCTGCACCAGAACGAGCTCTCCCGCCTGCCCAACGTCACGCGCCTGGAAACCAGCTTCGCCCTGCGCGATGTATTGGGCGACACAAAGGCGTAGAACGCTGGGAGCGTTGGGGCGATCAGCGATGGTCCGGGAGTTCCGCGTTTGCCCTCGACAGGAAAACATCCCGCACCGCCGCAAAGATCCGTTCCACGCTATCGCGGCGATAATCCCACTTCGGGTCCGCGTCCGGACGGTAAACGGCCATGGTGGCGTTGGCTTCATACAGCAGCACATCTCCGCGCGCGTTCAATCCAAAGTCGATTCCACCGTAATCCAGCCCCAGAGACTTCTGGATCGCCCGCAGCGCCTTCATCGCTCTCTGCCCCAGCACGGCCTCCATATCGCAAAGGAAGCGCGATTCCTCGGCCCTGTGTTCGTCGTTAACCGCCATTTCGGCGCTGAAGTAATGGATCTTCCACTGCCGTGCAATCGCCAGATGCACCGGGTAGAGCGCTTCGCCCACCATCAGCACACGATACTTGCGAATGTTGCCATCGCTCGCGCAGCCATCCAGATACTGCATCGCAAGCACCTGGCTCCCGGGCAGCTCTGCCACGGATGCGCTCAGTTCCTCCTGCGACTCCACGCGAACAAAGTTCTTTCCCATGTGGAAGCCGGGGGCGCGCACCAGCAAGGGGAACTCGAAGCCCTGCGCACGCAGTTGCCGGCCCGCGCCCGCGTGCATCAGCTGTTCCCGCCGGAACAAGGCAATCCTCGGGGTCACCACGCCGGGAATCCGGCGCAGCCGTTGCGCATTCTCGCAGCGTCCCGTTGCCAAAACCCGTTCCGGACGATTGATGACCGGCGCCCCGGATCGCGCCAGCACACCTTCCGCCGCAGTTAGTGCTTCGCCACGAACGTCGGCGTCGCCGATGCCGTTCACCACCAGGCGATGTTCCGGGAAGGGAATCGCCTGGTCGTGTGATTCCACAAACATCACGTAGGTTTGAAAGATGCGGTCGTTCAAAAATCGCTGGATCAGCACGTTGCCGGCGTTCAATGAAAGCAGCAAAAGAACAGGCACCGGCTCGCCTTTGCCGTGAAAGGGCAACTTGACAATCGCCGGCCACTGCATGGCGCGGCCCAGATGCGAGGCCGCGCGATTGCTGTCGCCAAGCGCGGAATAAGCGCGGTAAAGCCCCGCATGCGCTTCTCTCGATTCCGGGTCGGCCGTCAGCATCGCCTCGTAAAACAATTTGGCCGCTTCCATTTTCCCCGCCGCAAAAAGAATGGCGCCGGCGCCGTTCGGCCCAGGCAGCCGCGCAGCCTTTCGCGCCGCCTCCTGCACGCCTATCTCTGCGCCAACGCACCCATTGCCGTCAGCCGTCATACTCGATTCCATTGCCCCCGATCCCAGGTTTTGCTCAGCGCCGCTCCTGCAGCTGCGAGCCGAGGCGCCGCCTCTGTGCCGCGCGCCGCGCGCTGCTCCTCGTCGTCCGCGCTAATCTCCCTGCCGATTCGAAGCGTCTCGTCCACGAGCACGTCAATGTCGCCCGGCTGCGTGCGATGATTCACAATCGCCGCCCGGATCGCCAAGCGGCCATCCAGCACCGTGGTGGACGGCGCGGCCACACCCGACTCCTGCAACGCGATCGCAATCCGCCGATTGAGCAGGTCGGCATCCGGCGCGCGGTAGCGGAAGCAGACAATGTTCAACTCGACCGGTGCCATCAGCTCGAGATCGGGCGTCGCCCCAATGCGGCTTTCAAGATAGCGCGCCAGGGCGCAGGTTCGCGCAATCGCCGCACCCATCGCCGCCGCCCCGTGCACCTTGAATGTGAACCATGTCTTCAGCGCCCGAAAGCCGCGGGAAAGGTCGGGGCCAAAATCGCAAGGCCACGCGGAACCGGCAGCCAGTCCGCGCGTCTCCCGCCTCAAATAGCTCGCGGAGGTGGAAAACGCCTGCCGGTGCAGCTCGCCGTCCCGCACCAGAATGAATCCCGCATCGTAGGGAACCTGTCCCCATTTGTGAAAGTCGAATGCCAGCGAATCGGCCTGCGCAATCCCTCGCAGCCGGGGTGCAAGTTCCGCGGCCAGCATCGCCAGCGCGCCATAGGCACCGTCCACGTGGAACCACAGATTCTCGCGCTGGCAGAGAGCCGCCATCCCCTCCAAATCGTCCACCGCGCCCGTGTCCACTGTCCCCGCAGTCCCCACGCAGAGGAACGGCGTGTATCCCGCGGCTCGATCGGCGGCGATTGCATCTGCCAGCGCGTCCAGATCGATGCGCCGGCGATGGTCGCTCCGAATCAGCCGCAGCGCGTCGCCGCCCAGCCCCGCAAAATCCAGCGCGCGGCCAATGCAGCCATGCGCTTCGCGGGAGGCATACGCGGTAAGCCGCGCCGGCTCATTCGCAACCCCGCCGCGACGAACCTCGCCGCCCAGCCGGGCGTCCCGCGCCACCAGCACCGCAATAAAATTCGCCATCGAGGTTCCCGTCACAAACAGGCCGCTCGCTCCCGCGGGAAATCCAAACAGGTCGCGCATCCATCCCGTCACCTGCCGCTCCACTTCGATCGGAATCTGCTCCCTCCCGCCCAGGTTCGCATTCATGGCCGCGGCCAACATCTCCGCCAGCATTCCCACCGGCGTGCCGCCTCCGTGTACCCAGCCAAAGAAATCCGGGTGCGCATTCCCCGCGCCGTAGGGAAGAATGTTTGTCATAAATTCTTCATGGACCGTAGCCAGAGAAGTTGGAGCGACCGGCATGCCGCCGCCGAATCTTGCCCGCACCGCAGCCGGAATCGGCTGCCACACCGGCCTTTCCCGAATCTTCTCCGCATAATCGAGCGCGTCGTCCAGCATGGCATGAGCCTGCCGGCGAAAGCCCGGCCAATCCGCGGGATCGAGCGTTGCGCCAGAACCAGGTTCCCGCAATTCCTCCGGATCATCGCAGACAGTGCGACTTTTTGCCGTTGAGCGCAAGAGGATCCTCTTCGGATGGGCCCAGCTTACGCGGCTGGCAGCAAACCTTGAGCTCTCCGAATTGATTCTTCACCCGCTCATTACCGAAATGGGGTTGCTTGAGATGCCTGTGCTGAAACGGTCCCGCGTGAGCGCTCGCAATATGCGGGAAACCGGATCGCTCGGCGCAGCACCAACTCAATTTGGGTACCCCATCTCAACCGCGTCTTTTTGCGGTTAGGGTGGGATGGAAGATCGGCGCGCATGGAAGGTCATCCGGGGGGGGCGCTTTCCGGTCTTCGCCTCCGTCCAGATGCCATATTCAGTGCTGGTATAGAATATGGTAAAGAGAATGGTATGCCTGCAGCAGCAAGAAAGATCACGGTGGAAGTTCCCGCCGAACTTCTGACCAAGGCGCAAAAGGCAAGCGGTGCCGGAATTACGCAAACCATTCGCGCCGGACTCGAACTGATTGCGGCTGGCAGGGCCTACGAGCGGCTCCTCAAACTCCAGGGCAAGGTTCAATTCTCCCGGACACTCGAAGAGTTGAAAGCGGACCGATGATCGCCGCCGATACCAGCGCGTGGATTTCCTTTTTCGAGGGCGACGAGGGAGCCGACGTTCGAGCCCTCGCAAAAGCGCTCGAAGCCCGGCAGGTTGTGATGCCGCCTCCGGTGCTAACGGAACTATTGAGCGATCCGGAGCTCTCCCCATCCGTTGCGCAAACCCTCCTGGAGCTCCCAATGGTTCCGTTAAAGGATGGATTCTGGTATCGCGCCGGAAAGCTGCGCTCCAGGGCGCTTGCGCGCAAGCGCAAGGTTCGGCTGGGAGACGCGTTGATAGCGCAATGCTGCATCGACGCCAATATCTCCCTCATCACGCACGATGCGGACTTCAGGGCATTTTCCGAGGCGTTGAAATTGAATCTGTTTTGAGCCGGCGTGTGAGTCCGATCGCCGATACACTGGGTGAACGTTGAGCCAGGAAGCGGCTGAGGTCGAAAACCATCCTGCCCGGCGTAACGGGCTGGAGACAAGCTTCGCGCTGCGCGATGTGCCCCGTGATGCGCAACGGTAGAACTCCCTAGGAGTGGCACGCCGACGATCACCGACTATAGAATGCAACCAGCATTCACACATTTCGGTCGAATTCGGAGATGTCCAAAGGGATTCCCATGCGTAAACCTATTGGGCTGTTCCTCACGGGAACGGCATTATTAATTGGGCTTGTCATCGCCGGCTGTCGCGACTCCAACTCAGGCTCGACAGCAAGTCCCGCTGCGGCAGCTCTCAAGGCCTTTTCACCAAACCAAGATCTCTTGATCGACGCGAGCGCTTCCCGGCTTAAAGATGGAAGGGTCGTGATCGCAGGAAACACCAACTTACCGGAAGGGTTGAAGCTCTGGGTCAACGTGGAAGACGGCAAGCTGCCGCTCGGCGCTCCGAAATCCGTTGCCGGTGATGAGAATGTCACCGTCCACAACGGAAACTTTGCCACTGAGCCGCTTTGGATGCGGATTCCGAACACGCGCTTTACTAAGGCCGGCTGGCCCTCAGGTATGGAGGTCGATGTGCGTCAGGTTCCTTTCCCCGCCCGAGCCTATAGGGTCCATTTTGAGTCGTACTTCAACGGGGCGTGGCAGAGTAAAGACATCATTGCAGCGGTAGGAGGTGAAGGCGGAAAGCAGTTGAAAGGGAAGATCCTTAAGGCCGCGAATCCAGACGTGATTGATAGTAGTAAGGAGGTTGACTATGCGCCCACAATTACGTTTCCGGCGATCTCGCCAGAGGGAAAAGCGATCTCGCTAGTACGCCAAACCATAATGGTGGTGCCAGATCGAGGCCGATCCACTGGCGACGTGCAGGCTGTTGTCGATATGTTCATGGCCAGCCCAGGCCTGAAACCCGCAAATGGATGGGACGCCAAGAAGGACGGCGCGACTACCTACATGGTTTCCTTTGACTTCATCAACGGTGACCAGGGTCAGCAGCAGGCCCTCTGGGAAGCGGATCTCGCAACCGGAAAAGTCAGATATCTTAACGAGAACGGGAAACTGTTTAGCTGGGCTCCGAGCTATTAGATAGCCGCATTCTTCCATTCATGGAGACCATGATCCCGCTCCTCGTCGGCGGGGTCGGTTTCGCTCGCATCCCAGTTCCTTATACCAATCCCCGCCCTCCATGCATTACCCTTGGACACGCCCGAATACTCTTCCCAAATCGAACAAGGAGTTTCCATGTCTTCCCGTTCGGCCGTTTGCCTTTGCTTTCTTGCCGCCTGCCTCGCCCTCGCAGCACCCAAGCCCGCCGCCGCGCAGGAGATCCCCACGCCTGTCTCGGTCCTCGGCCACACCCCGGGCGACGACTTCTACCTGGCCGACTACGAAGACACCATCAAGTACTTCCATGCCCTGGCCGCGGCCGCGCCGGACCGCATGAAGATGATCACCGTGGGCAAGTCCACCGAGGGCCGCGACATCGAAGTCGCCATCATCTCTTCGCCGGCCAACATCGCAAATCTTGACCAGATCAAGAAAGACGCCTGGCGCTTGGCCCACGCCACCGGCCTGAATGACGACTCGGCGCGGGCGCTGGCCCGCAGCACAAAAATCATCGTGCACATCGACGGCGGCCTGCACTCCAGCGAAGTGGCCGGCACGCAGCACACCATGATCCTGGCCTACAAACTGCTCTCCGCCAAAGACGATCCCGAGATCCAGTCCATCCTCGACAACGTCGTGCTTATGCTCTGGCCCACCCTCAACCCCGACGGCCAGGACATGGTCGTCCACTGGTACCGCCAGAACCTGGGCACTCAATATGAAGTGAGCCCGGTGCCCCGCCTCTGGCAGGACTACGTGGGCCACGACAACAACCGCGACGGCTACATGCTGAACATGAAGGAAGAGCAGGTGGTGGCCAAAGCCGAGATCGACTGGAGCCCCGACATCTTTTATTGCCAGCATCAGACCGCGCCGTTCCCTGCGCGCATCTGGATTCCCCCGTTCTCCGATCCCATCTCCTCCAACATCAGCCCCTACGTGCGCTCCTGGCTCAACGTCGTCGGCACCAACATGGCCGCATACCTTGATGCGCACAACATGCCCGGCGCCATCTCCGAATCCGAATTCGACAACTGGTACGCGGGCTTTATGGACTGGGCAGGTGTCTTCCGCGGCGAAGTCTCCTTCTTTACCGAGACCGCGCTTTACGAATACGCCACGCCGCGCTTCTACACCGTGAACGATTTTCCCAAGGAGTTTCGCGATCTGCGCGCGCTCTCGATGTACACGACGCCGTGGCAGGGAGGATGGTGGCATTTGAAGGACGCCGTGGACTACATGGTGGGCGGATCGATGTCGGTGCTGGACCTGGCCGCGAAGAACCGCGAAACGCTGATCTACGACCGCTATCAATCGGCGCGCGACAACATCAATCTCTATCGCAAGGAGCCTCCGTTTGCTTATGTCATATCGAGCAAGCAGGCCGATACACCGGAGGCGGGGCAGTTGGCGCAGTTGATGATTGAGAATGGGCTGGATGTCTATGCTTCGAAGGACGGCTTCAAGGCCGATGGCGTGAGTTATCCCGCGGGATCGTGGGTGATTCCGATGGACCAGCCGTTTTCCGCCATGGCGAAGGAATTGTTTGAGCGGCAGAAGTATCCGGATGCGATCGCGCAGGGACCCAATCCGATTGGCCACCTGCCTTACGACGTGACCGGATGGACGCTGCCGCTGCAGATGGGCGTGAACGTGGATGCGGTGACCGATCCGCTGGGCACGGACGAGCGCACGCTGCTGAGCAAGATAGACAAAGTGGAAATGCCCGCGCAGGGCGTGGATGGCGCGGGAAGTTTGTTTGCGCTGAGCCATCGGACGAATGCGTCGTTTGAAGCTGTGAATGCGGGGCTGGGCGAGGGCGCTACCGTGCAACTGGCCGAGGAGCCGGTGAAGACCGCCAACGGCATGGAGCGGGGCGCGTTCCTGGTGAGCGGGATTGATCGCGCCAAGATGGACGAACTTACGAAGAAATACGCGGTGCCTGCGATTGCGGTTAGCGCGCCGGCGCACATGCTGCCCATCAAGAAAGCGCGCGTTGGACTTTATCGGCCTTGGGCGCCATCTATCGATGAAGGTTGGACGCGCTGGATCCTGGAGAACTACGGTTTTGCGCCGGAGAGCATTTACAACGCGGGCATCCGCTCGGCCGGATTGCGCGACCGCTACGACGTAATTGTGCTGCCCGATATGTCGAAGAGACAGTTGATGGAAGGTTACGGAATCGGCATGGTGCCGGGACAATATGCAGGCGGCATCGGCGAGGACGGGCTGGATAATTTGCGCGAGTTTGTGCGCGGCGGCGGCACGCTGGTGGCGCTGAACCGCACGGCCGACTCGCTCATCCCGCTCCTCTCACTGCCGGTGGAGAACGTGATTGAAGGCGCCAAGAGCAGCAAGTTCTTCTGCTCCGGCGCGCTGGTGCGCGTGAACACCGAACATGCCGACTTGCCCGCGAATTATGGCGAGCCGGATTCGCCGGTGGTGATGTTCCAGAGCGGACCGGCGTTTGAGCCGCTGGCGGGATTCAAGGGCGCGGTGCTGGCGCGGTATTCAAAACAGACTGACCCGCTGGAGAGCGGATTGCTGTTGCATCCCGAGGCGATCGAAGGCAAGGCCGCGGCGGTGGAACTCGAATATGGGCGCGGACGAATCGTGCTTTACGGATTCAAGCCGCAGTTTCGCGGACAGTCGCATGCCACTTACAAGTACCTGTTCAATGAGCTTTACTTGTTCGAGCATCCTGAGTTGCCGGAGGAACACATTGCCGCGCCGAAGGGCGATGAGGCAAAGGCTGCGGCGAAGAAACCGGCCACGAACGAGGACGACGATGACGATTTCCGCGACGATCGGCAGCAATAGGCGCGGGCGAAAATGGCAGACGGCACTCAACTCCTCCACGATGCGCTCTATGCCCTTCGCCAGCTCCGTCGCGCTCCTGCGTTTACGGTAACGGCGCTGCTCACGCTGGCCTTCGGCATCGGCGCCAATCTTGGCGTCTTCCAACTGCTTTATACGGTGATTCTGGCCGGCTTGCCCGTTCCTCATCCGGAACAGCTTGTCGCAGTCCACGCAGCCCGCACGCCATTCGACCAGGAGTGGACCGTCTCTTATCCCGCATACCAACGCCTCCGCGCATCCACCTCAAAGGCTCCGCTGCTGGCCCGCGCCAGCGCCGGCCAGGCCGATCTCGAGCTCTCCAATCGCCCGCTGACAACCGCCGCTTGTGAACTTGTCTCCGACAATTACTTCAGCGTGCTTGGCGTAGCGCCGGCAGCCGGCCGGCTCTTTATTGAAGCCGACGCCGCTCAGGATCAAAGCGAGTGGCCTGCGGTTCTCAGCTTCCGCTTTGCCCAGGAAACGTTCGGCTCAGCCGAGCAGGCGGTTGGCCGGCACATTCGCCTCAATGGCCTGCCGTTCGTCGTGATCGGGGTCGCTCACCGTCGTTTCCTCGGCGTGGTTACGGGATACGCTCCCGGCGTCTGGCTGCCGCTCGCGCTCCAAAGCACCGGCGCATTCACACCGGGGTGGGATTCGCTCGGCCCCGGCCACGACGTTTCCCTCAGCAAGCCCTGGTACAACCAGCCCACCATCTTCTGGCTGTCGCTCATCGCGCGCGTCCCGCGCCAACAGCGCAACTCGGTCCTTGCCCGGTGGGACCGGGTCTTTCGTCCGGATCGTGAGCTGATGACGGAAGCCACGGTCGACCCGGCCGTCAAATCCGCGCTCCTCGGTGCCACCACCCAACTGGCGCCGCTCAACCAGGGCTCAAGCGGCATGCGGCAAAGGTTCTCCGTGCCTCTCGTTTTGCTCATGGCGCTCTCGGCTTCCATTTTTCTCGTCGGCTGTTTGAACCTCGCCAACCTTCAGCTGGCCCGATTGAATGCGCGCGCGCATGAGCTGGGCGTACGCATGGCCCTGGGGGCAAGCCGCGCCCGGCTCCTTTACCAAATCGTTCTTGAGGACGCGCTGATTGTGGTTGCCGGCAGCGCAGTGGCTTTGCTGATCGGCCGCCTTTCCAGCGTCATGCTGGTTCGCTGGGCCTCCAATCGCAATTCGCATCTCACCCTCGACTTGCACCCGGGCATGCCCGTCGCCATCGTTGGCGTCTCGCTCATGCTGTTGTCGCTTCTTACGTTCAGTGTACTGCCCGCGCTTTTCTTTATGAGGAGCAGCCTTGCCCAAGCGGCAGGCTCGCGCGCGCGGGTCGCAGGCGTCGCGCAGGATGCTCGCCGGCGCTGGCGGGGGAGTTCACTGCTCATGGCGCAGGTCAGCCTCTCCGTTCTGCTCTCCACTTTGTCCGCCTGTTTCGCCGCCACCCTGGTACATTGGGAGACCGCTGACGTCGGCATGGATCGCGAACACATTCTCCTGGTCCACGTTGACGCGGAGAAGCTGAGGAAGGGCGATCCCTCCATCAACCTGCCCGTCTTCGCTCGCCTGGCGCTCGATCGGCTACAAGCGCTGCCCGGCGTTCGCAGCGTTGCCCTCGGCATGTGCGGAGGCATCCACTGCGGCTGGAACACCGCCCTTTACGTCCATGGCCGCAGCGATTTGACCAATGGGCAGGTGCACGGACAGGAGGATCATGTCAGCCCGGGCTTCTTCTCGACCCTCGGCATTCCCATCCTGCGCGGCCGCGACATTTCCTGGCAGGACAGCGACGGCTCACCGCCGGTCGCGGTCATCAGCCGCTCCTATGCGCGCCAGCTTTTCGGTGATAGCGATCCCATCGGCCAATGGGTCGGCTACGATCCCGCTCCCAATGACCACAGATTTCTCATCGTCGGAGAAGTGGCCGATGCGCGAGTGAATGGCCCCGAGCGCGACGCCCCGCCCATGGTCTACATGAGCATCAACCAGAACCCTGCTCCGCCGCACAGCATTCGCATCCGCGCCGCCGGCGACCCTGGCAAGCTCTCCGAAAGCGTTCGCCAGGCGTTGCAACAGATTGATCCTGCGTTGCCGATCGAGGAGATCGTTCCATTCGCCACCGACCTGAACGGCGACCTCGGCACCCAAAAACTTCTTGCCCGGCTCGCCGGGATCTATGCCGGCCTCACGCTGCTGCTGGTCGCCATCGGCTTCTACGGCGTCATGTCGTCACGCACCGCCCGCCGCATGAGCGAGTTCGGCATTCGCCTTGCCCTCGGCGCCACCCGCCGCAATATTCAAATGCTCATCGTCACCCAAACGGCCCGCATCCTGCTGGCCGGCATTCTGCCCGGAGCATTGCTCTCCATCCTCGCAATGCGGATCGCCGGTCATCTTCTCTATGGCTCGACAGCCGCAAACTCCGTTGCCATCATCGCGGCGAGCCTGGTGCTCGCGTTCGCCGGCATCGCGGCCACTCTTATTCCGGCTCGCCGCGCGGCATTCGCGGATCCGTTGGAGGCGTTGCGAAGCGAATAGCCATCCCCGAATATTTCCAGGCGTTTGTGTGCCCGAGCGCTAATCCATTTTTTCCCGCGCGTTGCGCCATAAGTCAATACCCGAATCGATCGCGTACTTGTCGATCTCTTTGAGCTCTGCTTCGGTGAATTCGAGCTTGTGCAGCGCATCGAGCGAGTTATCGAGCTGCTCCACGTTGCGCGCGCCGACCAGCGCCGAAGTGACGCGGTGATCGCGCAGCACCCACGCAATCGCCATCTGCGCCAGCGACTGGCCGCGCCGCTTGGCAATCTCGTTCAGCGCGCGAACCCGCTCGATATTCTCGGGCTTGAGAAAATTTTTGAGCAGCGATGAATTCTCCAGCGTCGCGCGCGAACTTTCCGGCACTCCGTTGATGTACTTATGCGTCAAAAGCCCCTGACCAAGCGGGGAAAACGCAATACAGCCCACGCCCAGCTCGTCCAGCGTGGCCAGCAGCCCCTGCTCGATCCAGCGGTTCAGCATCGAGTAGCTGGGCTGATGAATCAGCAGCGGCACGCCCATCTGCTTGAGGATCTCCGCCGCCGCGCGCGTCCGCTCCGGGCTATACGACGAGATGCCCACGTAGAGCGCCTTGCCCTGGTGGATTGCGGTCGCCAGCGCGCCCATTGTCTCCTCCAGCGGGCAATTGGCCCACGGCCGGTGGGCGTAAAAGATGTCGACGTATTCGAGACCCATCCGCCGCAGGCTGTCATCGAGCGACGCCAGCAGATACTTTCGCGACCCTCCAATCCCATATGGACCTTCCCACATATCCCAACCGGCCTTGGTGGAGATCAGTAACTCGTTGCGGAGGCCGCTCGCGTGCTTGCTGACGCCGAAGTCCTTGCGCAGGATCTGGCCGAAGTTCTCCTCGGCGGAGCCGTAGGGCGGGCCGTAGTTGTTGGCCAGGTCGAAATGGGTGACGCCGCGGTCAAAGGCGCGGCGGACCATGGCGCGGCCGGTCTCAAACACGTCGGTGCCGCCGAAGTTCTGCCACAGGCCGAGGGTGATGGCGGGCAGCACCAGACCGGAGCGGCCGCAGCGGCGGAAGTTGGCGTTGTCGTAGCGGGAGAGGTTGGGTGCGTACGGAGTTTCCATGACTCTACAGACTACTGCTTCAGGCGCTTGGCCCAGTAGCCCGGCCGGCGTTTGGCGTGAGCGATGGCGACGATCTGGATATCGTCAAGGCGTTCGCGGAAGACGACGAAGTACGGAAACCGATCGAGGAGAATGCGGCGGGTGCCGTGCAAGTACGGCGAGCAGGCATTTGGAGTCTTGCGCAGGCGCGAAAGGGCGCCTTTGAGCTCGTCTCTGAAATCCAACGCCGCCACGCGGCTTCGGCTCCAATAAAAGTCAATCGCTTCCCGGGACTCGGTTTTGGATTCAGGGTGATATTGGAGCGACTTCATGCCTTGCGCTTGCTTGCAATATGCGCGTCGAGATCCGCAATAAACTCCTCGTGCGAAATCATTTTCACTGAGCCCGAATCTATCTCGTCGAGGCGGCGCTTGATCTCGTCGTCCCAGGCGGATCCTACCTCTGCTGCGGAGAGCCCTTCGTCCCCGATAAGGGCACTCTCAATCAGCCATTCCCTCTCTTCCGGGGGGAGCTGGCGAACTTGCTCGAGGAGCCGTTGCGCGTTTGGACCCATGGCAGAATTGTAGCGCGGATTCACTGTTTCAGGCGCTTGGCCCAATAGCCCTCGCGCCGCTTGGCGTGGGCAACGGCAACGATCAGGATCACGTCCTGCTTCTCCTGAAAAACAATGGAGAACGGAAACGAACCGAGCACACGACGCCGAGTATTTCGAGTGTATGGAGGATAGAGCTTCGGATTCCTCCGGATTTTCTTTAGCGACAGGCGAATTTCCGTCAGGAACCGCTCAGCGATGTGCGCACTATCCCGTCGATAACGCTCGAATGCTTCCTCAATTTCCAATTCAGCTTCAGACCGGATACGGATCGCCTTGGGGCTCATTGACCGAGCCGGGCGCGCAAACGAGACTCAAGCTCCTCCCATGAGCAAGTCGAGGCGTTGGGAGAGTTGGCGTCGGCGACCCGTCGTTCCACTTCCGCGGCCCATTCCGGCTCGATCTCTTCGGATTCGTCCATCAGCAGGCCGTGGGCAACCCATTCCCGCTCACTTGGGGGGAGTAGGCGGGCTTCGTCGAGGATCTTTTGGGCATTCGGGCTCATGGCAGAATTGTAGCGCGGATCCTGTTTTCCCTGGCGTGGCGGATTATGTGCTGCGGTAAATTGGTGGCATGCCATTCAAAAGGGATGAAGTATCGTCTCTCCTCGTCCGTTGCCACAGGCGCTGCTGCATCTGCCGCCGGTTCTGCGGCGTCAAGATCGAGACGGATCACATCGTTCCGACTGAGGAGCGCGGAACCGACGATATTGATAACGCGATTCCAGTTTGTTTTGAATGCCACGCCGAAATACACAGCTACAACGATAGGCATCCGCGCGGGCGCAAGTTCCTTCCAGATGAATTACGCGCCCACAAGGAACAGTGGCTGAGGATCTGCGCTGAAAGCCCCGAGACTCTGGTCGGCGCCATTCGAGATGCTGACGTGGGGCCGCTTCAGGCGCTGATTGACGAACTCGACTTCAATTCAACTGTGGCGGACGAGGGCGACTTCAATAGGCAGGGCTGTAAATTCCTTAACGGGCAGTTTCTGCGGGCAATTCATGAGGGCTCGATCTCCCTCCTGAGGGATTCAATCAGAAAACCCCTGCTTGAGGCGTATCGAGAAATGGGTGCAGCGAATACGGCTCTCGATGGCAAGTTCTCCTCAGGAACAGCGGAGGCTTCGAATGCAGCACAATTCCGCATCGCCTTCGCATCCGCAAAGATCAAGAGCGCCAGGGAAGAGCTCCTGAGTTTCCTCTCTGGCGAAGAGGACTCGTAGGATCACTCCGCGTTGTCGATCTGCGCGCGCTGCAACTCGTCGGAGTAATCCACGTACACTGCTTTCCACGTGGTGAAGAACTCTAACGCTTCGGAGCCTTCGCGGTGTCCGTTGCCGTTTGCCGATTCGCGATCACCGTCTGCCGCGCCGTGCAGCCGGCCGCCTGGCCAAATCCGCGATCTTCTCCGCGCACCAGAGCTTGATTAACGACTGGTACGGCACGTCCAGCCTGCGCGCGTGGTCTCGGATGGTATTCAGCACATCTTCGGGCATGCGGATTGAGATTGTTTCCGTGGATGGCTTCAGTTTGGGAAACGTCGCCACCCTTGCCTTGCTCCAATCCACGTACTCCGTGCTGTCGTTGCCGGGAGATTCCCAGAAGGCCCGCTCCTCGGCCTCAGTCGCAAATTCAGGAATTGGCTTTAACTGCTTGCTCATAAATGGCTCTCTCCTTCCTGCTCATGCCGCGAGCGGAGATCGGACGAATCAGGGTGCCGCCATCGCGTTCCGTAAAGGTTATATGCAGCCAGCGATCGGCGTCGCTCCGGCCAAGCGCATGGAACCTGCGTTCCTGAAAGCTATGCTTCACGTCAACCGCAACAATCAGAGGCGCGTTGAGAAACACCTGCTCCACTTCCGCATTTGTGACACCATGCTTCTCATTCTTTCGCGAGTTCCCGTCGTCCCAATCAAAGCCGGTGTATGGCATCCCTGGTCCTCGAATTTCGGCCGGAACAGCCCTCGCCGATCACCGGTACTGTATATGTTTCCAATATACATTACGAGGGCGGACCTCGCAAGAGTCTGGGCACGGAAGCTATTCCGCGTTGTCGATCTGCGCGCGCTGCAACTTGTCGGAGTAATCCACGTACACTGCTTTCCACGTAGTGAAGAAATCCAGCGCCTCCGAGCCTTCGCGGTGGCCGTTGCCGGTCTGCTTGACGCCGCCGAAGGGCAAGTGCACCTCGGCGCCGATGGTCGGCGCGTTGATGTAGGTGATGCCGGCTTCGAGGTCGCGAATCGCGGTGAAGGCCTTGTTCAGGTCCTTGGTGTAGAGCGCCGACGACAGGCCGTAGTCGATGGAATTGGCGATCTCGATGCCCTGCTCGAAGGTGTCAAACTCGATCAGGCTGAGGACCGGGCCGAAGACCTCCTCGCGCGCAATGCGCATGCCGGGAGTGACACCGCCGAAAATCGTTGGGTCAAAAAATGTGCCGTTGGCATAGTGGCCATCGGTAAGCGGAGCGCCGCCGAGGAGCAGCTTTGCACCCTCCTTGATGGCGATATCGACGTAGCTGTTGGAGGTTTCAATCTGGCTGGCATTCACCTGCGGCCCCACTTCAACCGACTCGTCCAGTCCGTTGCCGACCTTGAGCTTTTCAGCCCGTTCGACAAGCCATTCCGTGAAGTGCTTCGCAATGCCCTTCTGCAGCAGGATGCGGCTGGTGGCGGTGCAGCGCTGGCCGGTGGTGCCGAAGGCGCCCCAGAGCGCGCCGTCGAGCGCGAGATCGAGATTGGCGTCGTCGAGCACGATCATGGCGTTCTTGCCGCCCATCTCAAGCGACACCTGCTTGAAGGTGGCCGCGGCCTTCTGTGCCACCAGCGAGCCCACTTCGCTCGATCCGGTAAAGCTGATGGCACGGACATCGGGATGCTCCACCAGCGCGTTGCCCACCGTACCTCCGCCGCCGTTCACAATGTTCAGCACGCCGTCCGGTACGCCGGCGTCCACCAGGGTCTGGACCAGGTTGTGGACCGAAAGCGGCGTGTCGGTGGCCGGTTTGATCACGCAGGCGTTACCCGCAACCAGGGCAGGGAACAGCTTCCAGCTCGGGATGGCCATGGGGAAGTTCCACGGCGTGATCATCCCCACCACGCCCAGGGGCATGCGGATGCTCATGGCGAACTTGTTCTGCAATTCGCTCGGAGTGGTTTTGCCGAAGAGGCGGCGCCCCTCGCCGGCGACGTAAAAAGCCTCGTCAATGGCCTCCTGCACGTCGCCCCTGGTTTCGGCCAGCACTTTGCCCATCTCGCGGGTCATGTCGTGGGCAAACTGCTCCTTGCGCTCGCGCAGCAGTTGGCCGGCGCGGAACAGGATCTCGGCGCGTTTGGGCGCAGGCACCAGCCGCCAGGTGGCGAAGGCCTTTTTTGCGGCGGCTACGGCCGCGGCCACATCGGCTGGGCCGGAGGCGGGAAATTCGCCGACGATGTCGGAGTGGTCGGCCGGGTTGATATTCAGGAAGGTTTTGCCGCTATTGGCGGGCACCCATTGGCCGCCGATCAGATTCAGGTAAGTTGAATTGCTCATGAAAGAACCTCGGTGCGCTCGAACTCGTCCGAGCCGCTGCCAGCATACATTACGGGTGCCGAGCTGAGCACGTAAGAGACCTCCCGTTTCAGGGAGCCGCGTTGTATGCTTCTGCCATGCCAATCCGGCCCAAGGTTCTCCCTTATCTGTATTTTTCCGCAACGGTGCTTCTCACGGCCATATCGCTGAATGCGCAGGCGCCGGTAATACACTCCTCACCAACCATTCACGTGCTGGAGGGCTTTGGGAAGGGAACATTTGCGCTGGACGGCCCGTGGCAGTTCCACCTGGGAGACGACACGCGCTGGGCCGCGCCGGATTTCAATGACGCGGGCTGGGAGCAACTGACCGCGGACAAGCAATGGGGTTTGCAGGGGCACCCGGCGGTCATCGGCTACGGATGGTACCGGTGCCACATTGTGCTACACCCCTCGCCGGGAGCGCCCAATGAGTTGTCGCTCCTGATTCCGCGGGTTTTCGATGCGTATGAGGTGTATTGGAACGGCCGCCTGGTGGGCAGGGAAGGCCGGTTTCCGCCGCATCCGCGCTGGTACGTCTCAAACCAGGCACGCCCAGCTTCCGTTTTCCCCCTCGGCCCCGACGTCGGCGGCGTGCTTGCCGTGCGCGTCTGGAAGGCGACGCTCTTTTCCTACGACGACGCCAGTGCGGGCGGATTCCTGGGACTTCCCGTCATCGGCAATCCCGCGGATATTGCCAATTTTCGCGGCGCACTCGATTTCCGCTGGCTGAGCACGAATCAGTTTCGCTTCGCCGAAGCGCTTTTGTATTTGCTGGTGGTTCTGGTGGGGCTTTTCCTCTGGGCGCGCAACCCGCGAGAGACGTTGCCGCTCTGGATGGCAGGGTTCGCCCTCGAGGTTCCGGCCGCAACCACGATAGGGCTCCTTCGGCTTCCCATTTCGGGAGTGGCTGCTGTCGCCCTGGAACAGCCCATGTTCGCAATTGAAGACCTTTGCCTGTGGTTGCTGCTTTTGCGCCTTTTGAACTTGTCGGAGAACGCGCGCCTGGCCCGCTTTGTGCGCATCGCAGCGTGGATCTCCATCACAGAGGGCGTCCTGGACGGAATCCTGACCACGCTGCCGTATCACGGCTGGGTGGTGGCATCGGATTGGTCTCTCACCATGCTTGTTTCCGTGCTGGAGTTTCTGCCCGTGGTGCTGGTGGTCTGGGCCGTGGCTTCGCGCAAGCGCCTGTCGGTCTCGCGCTGGTTGCTGGCGGCCGCTGCTTTTCTGGCGGGAGGCATCAACGATCTGTCGATCGTGGTGGAGCAGGGCCGGCAGTGGACGCAGTGGTCGTTTTACGACAAGCTGAACGCCCCGATGTTCGTGCTGGGTGGGAGCGCGATTACTCCTCTCGCGTTTGCGGAGGCGCTGCTGATTCTCGCCATCGTTTACGCGGTGTACGACTACACCACGGAGGAATCGCGACGGCGGAACGCGCTGGCGCAGGAGATCCGCAACGCACAGGAGCTGCAGCAGGTGCTGGTTCCCGAGGCGTTGCCGGATCTGCCGGGGTTTGCGCTCACCAGCTCTTACCGGCCGGCGCAGGAGGTGGGTGGAGATTTCTTCCAGGTGGTTCCGCTGGCTGGGGGAGGAACCATGGTGGTGCTGGGCGACGTGAGCGGCAAGGGTTTGCCCGCGGCGATGACGGTTGCGCTGGTGGTGGGCACGGTGCGGACGCTGGCGGAATTCACTCGCAGCCCGGCGGAGATGCTGGATGGGCTGAATCGGAGACTGCGCGGGCGGCTCCACGGCGGATTCGCCACCTGCCTGGCGCTGCGCCTGGAGGCGGTTGGCACGGGCGCCATCGCCAGCGCGGGTCATCCTTCGCCATACCTGAATGGCCGCGAACTCGATCTGCAAGGCGCGCTGCCTCTTGGCATTGGCGAAGCGAAATACGAGGAGATCCCGCTGCAACTGGAACCGGGGGACCACCTGGCGCTTTACACCGATGGGCTGCTGGAGGCGCGGAACGAGAAGGGTGACTTGTATGGATTTGACCGTCTGCAGAGTCTGTTCAAGCACGCGGCGGCGGCGAACGTTGCCAGCGACGACGCAGTCGATTTTGGCCAGGAAGATGACATCACGGTTTTGACGTTGACGCGCGTGGGAAGCGGCGGGGACGCGCCGGTGATCGACGAAGTTACGGCGGTTTGAATTGCGCGCGGGCCAAGCCTACCGGCAAGGCCGTTTTGGGTTATCCTACTGGCACGGCAAACAGTTGAGTTTCCCGCACTGGGCGAAGTTTTTGCCCCTGCCCGGACTTGTCGGCGCCGCCGCGGCACTCTGGCCGTACAATAGCCCTAAGGAAGTACCCGAGCACCAATGTCTTTGAATGGTTATCCTTCGCGCCCTTCGCGCTCGCACGGCCTGCGCTCGCTCTTCAGCATGTTTTCCAGCGACCTGGCCATTGACCTGGGCACCGCCAACACGCTGGTGTACGCGGCCGGCAAGGGCATCGTGGTCAACGAGCCCTCCATCGTAGCCATCAACAAGAACACCGGCGAAGTGGAAGCAGTGGGCAAGGAAGCCAAGGAGATGCTGGGCCGCACGCCCGGCAACATCGTGGCCATCAAGCCCATGAAGGACGGCGTGATCGCCGACTTCAAGGTCACCGAGAAGATGCTGAACTACTTTATCCAGAAGGCGCACAACCGCAAGATGCTGGTGCATCCGCGGATCGTGATCGGCGTGCCTTCTGAGATCACGCAGGTGGAAAAGCGCGCGGTGGAGGACTCGGCCTATCGCGCCAAGGCCAGCGAGGTTTACCTGGTGGAGCAGGCCATGGTGGCGGCGATCGGCGCCGGCCTGCCCATTACCGAGCCCTCGGGCAACATGGTGGTGGATATCGGCGGCGGGACCACGGATATCGCGGTCATTTCGCTGTCCGGCATCGTCTACTCGCGCTCGGTGCGCATGGCCGGCAACCAGATGGACGAGGCGATCACCAATTACCTGAAGCGCAAGTACAACCTGCTGATCGGCGAGCGCACGGCGGAGCAGATCAAGATCGAGATCGGCTCGGCCTTCCCGCTGGACAAGCCGCTGACCATGGAGATCAAGGGGCGCAACCTGATCGAGGGCGTGCCCAAGACGATCACCATCGACGACAGCGAGATTCGCGAGGCGCTGGGCGAGTGCATTGCGGTGATCATGAATGCGATCCGCGTGGCGCTGGAGCGGACGCCGCCGGAGCTGACCGCCGACATCAGCGACCGCGGCATCGTGCTGACCGGCGGCGGCGCGCTGATCAAGAACCTGGACAAGCGCATCCGCGAAGAAACCGGGCTGCCGGTCTCGGTGGCCGACGATCCGCTGGCCTCGGTGGTGCTGGGCACGGGCAAGATGCTGTCGGACTTCCGGCTGCTGCGCAAGATCAAGATCGATTAAAGAGCAGTGATCAGTGGTCAGGATCAGTGATCAGAGGAAATCCGCATTGAGGTATCAGCCCGAGAGGCCGTGCGAACTTCCCAAGTTCGCCTCGCGATGTCTCAAGTTGCAGGACACTGACCACTGATCCCTGAACCCTGCACTGGTCTTTATGGAATCCTTCTTCGGCCGCTATCGGAACCTTCTGGTGCTGACTGGCGGTGCTGGTGGCGCAGATCATCGGGCTGGCCGTGCAGGTGCGCCGCAGCGACCGGGCAAAACGCCTCGCCCGGCGGACGCTCCGGGCGTGCGGCTGATCCGGCTGTGGGCCGATGCGATTGTCACGCCGCCGGAGCGGTCGCTGATCTCTTAGACGGGCGTGAGCCATGTGGGGCGGCTATTTCGACCTGCGCCACGTGCGCCAGCAGAACCAGGATCTGGAGAAGACCATCGACCGGCTGCGGCTGGAGCAGGCTGCGCTGCTGGAGGACGCGCGCCAGGGGCAGCGGCTCCAGGCGCGTGCTGGGCTTCCAGGAGAACTACATCTATTCCACGCTGGCGGCGCAGGCCTTGGCACCAGCGGCAGCGACCAATCGAGGGCTTCTATATCGACAAGGGTTCGGCCGACGGCCTGAGCGCGATATGGCGGTGATTACGCCGGACGGGATCGTGGGAAAGGTGCGCGACGTATTCCCGCACACCGCGCAGGTGCTGGCGATCAACGACCAGACCAGCGGGGCGGGCGTGATTCTGAAGACGACGCGGATTCGCGGCATCCTGCGGGGCAACGCGGCCGGGCAGCCGGAAATTGTGGGCATCCTGGCCGACCAGCGCATCAAGCCGGGCGAAAAGGTGCTGACCGCCGGGGGCGACCTGATTTTCCCGCGCGGGCTGCCGGTGGGCGCGGTGGAAAGGTGGTGCGCGACCCCGACCACGACTCTTTCATCGACGTGATGGTGAAACCGGCGGCGCATCTTGACCAGCTGGACGAGGTGCTGGTGATTACCTCGACAGAGCCGCGCTTCCGACAACACAAAAGGATATGGCACCAGCCAGGAGCTGAAGGGGGCGGAGGCCGCGGAGCTGGACGAGCAGCAGAAGGCTTCGCAGATCATGGCCGAGCGGCTGCCGGGCATTACCGATCCCAACGCGCCGGCGCGACCGCAGACCAAGCCGGCCGATGAGCGTGCCGCCGGTGACGCCACCCCAGGCGGTAGTTCCCGAGCCGCTGCCCCCGGCGCATCCCGACCGCTTTATGCCGGGCAACCACCTGCCCCGGCGCAGGCGACTGAGAGCGGTGAAACTGCGGGACAGGCGGCCGCGCAGACGAAGAAGCCTACCGCGCCCAAAACTCAGCAGAGCGCTCCAAGCCGGCGGGAACGGGTCCGGGGGCGGAGAAGCAGACTAAGCCCGCGCCGGGGCCGCAACCGCGTCCGGCTAGCCCTGCGCTTTCAAGCCGAGCCGCAGGGGAACGCTAATGGCGGTTATGATGGCGGACTCCCGCCGGGATGCGGAGATTCACCGCTACCCCGCGCCTCTTTATCTATTTGTGATTGTGGCGGCGCTGGTGTTAAGGGGATGCTGCCGCGCGTGGTGGGCGAGAACCACATATGGTTCGATTTTCCACTGGTGATCACGATCTACTTCTCAGTTGGCCCCCGCAGCCCCATACAGGGAATGCTGATCGGCGGCTTTGTGGTAATTTCGAAGATGTGCTGATTACCAGGCGATCGGAATCAACTAATCGCCAAGACCATTGCCGGCTATCTGGCGGCGTCTGTGGGCATTCGCATCGATGTGCAGAACAATTTTGTGCGGGTAACTCTGAACTTTACCCTTATGGTGTTTTGCAGCGCGGTGTATCTATTCATTTATCGGGCATGCTGGGCCTGCGACTGGAGTGGAGCGGCTGACTCCGCTGCCGCAGGTACTTTGCAATTCCCTATTGCGGTGATCGTCTTCCCGTTCATCGACCGTTTGAGGTCCACGACTAATCCAGTGTGAACAATTATTTAGCGCGTTATTTCCTCTCGACCGAGCGGCTCGGCTTTCGCCACTGGCGCGAGGACGATCTTGCTCTCGCGCTTGAATTGTGGACGGACGCACGGGTCACCGGTTTCTTCGGTGGTCCGTATTCGCGGGAGCAGGTTGAGGCCAGGCTCGCGCGAGAGATGGCCGACCAGCGCGACCATGGAATGCAGTACTGGCCCTTTTCTGCTGGAGGACGGCCGACATGCAGGGGTTTGCGGGTTGCGGCCGTGGAAGCCCGGCGTTCCGGAGCTGGGGTTCCACCTGCGGCCGGAGTTCTGGGGACGCGGGCTGGCGTTTGAGCGGCTACGGCGGTGTCCAAGTACGGATTCGCCCGTTTTGGCGCGACGGCGATCTTTGCGGGGCATCATCCGGAGAACGTGGCGTCTCGCAAGCTGTTGCTGAAGCTGGGGTTCCAGTATGTGGGAGAGGATTTATCCGGTTAGCGGGATGCTGGAGCCTACGTATTTGCTGCGGAATGGCCTTGATTCGCAACGAGGAGCCTTGACGCCGACGATGAGATCGATCACTATAGATATCAGGAGGGTTTCGCGATGCGAGCGCCCCAAAAGCACGTACCTTAAAAATGGCCGGAGCCAGGCAGTGCGATTCCGGCAGAGTTCCGATTTGCCGCGGATGAGGTTTCATCGTGCGGAACCCTCAAACCGTGCCGTGATTCTTAGTGAACAACCTCCGCGGCCCTCGTTGCGCGAAATTTACAAGGAGTTGGACGATGCGGGCGCCGCGGATTTTGAGTTAGATCGAGCTTACCCTGCCTGTGGTGGGGGACTGGCTGCGAGCGGCCCGCGTCGATTTCTCCTCGACACCAACATCACCGGGTACATCGTTAGGGGCCGTTCCATTCAGGCTCAAGCGTCCTGGATGAGACGGTCCAACAGACTCGGGTTCACATTTCAAGTTCACCGAGGCGGAGATTCTTTATGGGTCTGAACTAAAGCCCGGGGCGATCCGCTTGCGAGCTGCGGTCAAAAGCTGTTTCAAGTTATCGAGATTCAGGGCCGGGCTTCGTCCGCGGCTCATGCATATAGCAGATTGCGCGCCCAACTGCGCGCCGCCGGCAAGACGCTCGACCATCCCGATCTGATGATCGCCGCGCACGCGCTATCGCTCGACGCGATCCTCATTTCGCATGACCATGCATTCCGCAGGGTCGCTCCCCACTTAACCGTCGAGGACTGGGCTACGGACATCGTCTTGAAGAAGAGTGATTGAATGTTTAGTGTCAGACTCCGTGATTTGGTTCATGATTGCCGAACAAGTGCAGGCCAGGAGGACACACACACAGCCGGTCTGAAGACCTGCGCTACATTCCTGTCATTACCCAATCCACGCGATGACGAGACGAGATGGATTTTGGATTGCGCAGCGGAACAGCATTCCACCCTTCCGCGTCTGCCGATTGAATTCCCCGTTACCCGCATGCAACCTTTGATCGAGAAACTACAAACACGAACTGAATTCGGGTTATCTTAGATACAGCAGCAATGTATTCAGACCGTAGTAACCGCGGCGAAAAACTCTCCTCCATCAAGTCCACGGCGGTGCAGTACGGCATCCTTGTGATGATGCTGGCTTTGGCGGCCGGGTTGTGGAGGCTGCAGGTGCTGGGCGCATCGAGTTATCGCGACCTGGCGCAACAGAACCGCATCCGCAAGGTTCCCATCATGGCGCCGCGGGGCAAGCTCTTCGACCGCGAGGACCGGCTGCTGGTGGATAACTACCCGTCGGTGTCCTGCTTTCTGGTACGCGAGCAGAACAAGAACCTGGATGCCGATCTGCCCATGATCGCGCAGGGGCTGCACCTGGACCTGGAGCAGCTCCGCTCGACGCTGAAGCATTTTCGGGCCGCCCCGGCTACCAGCCGATTCCCATCAAGCAGGACGTTTCGGCCGACGAAGAGGCCTTTATTGAGGCGCACCGCAACGAGCTGCCGGAGCTGGAGACCATCGACGAAGAGCGCCGCCTGTATCCGCGGGACGGCTTCGCCTCGCACCTCATCGGGTATGTGGGGGAGATCAGCGAGGATGACCTGAACCAGCCTCGCTACGCTGCCTATGAGCCTGGCGACGTGGTGGGCAAGGCCGGCGTGGAAGAGACCTACGACCAGCTTTTGCGCGGCGTGGACGGCTCTCGCGATGTGATTGTGGACAGCCGCGGCCGCGAAGTTGGCGTTCTGGGCACGCAACATGCGATTCCAGGGCAGGACCTGAAGCTCACCATCGATCTCGACCTGCAACGCGTGGCGGAGCAGGAGCTAGGCGAATCGAACGGCGCGGTCATTGTGATGGATCCGCGCAACGGCGATATTCTGGCGCTGGTCTCGCACCCCAACTTCGACCCCAACGCGTTCGCGGTGCGCATCAGTCGCGACGACTGGAACAAGCTCATCACCGACCCGCGCCATCCGCTGATGAACAAGGCTATCCAGGATCAGCTTGCGCCTGGCTCGACCTTCAAAATCATCATGTCGGCGGCTGGACTGCAGGAAGGCGTGGCCCAGAACATGCACGTGAACTGCGTGGGCGGCGGCACCTTCTACGGGCGCTTCTTCCATTGCGACAAACACCACGGCGTGCTCGCAATCCAGCAGGCTATACCACTCTCCTGCGACACCTTCTTCTACACGCTGGCGCAGAAGCTCGGCATCGACACCATTGCCAAGTACGCTGTGGAATTCGGCCTGTCGCAGAAGACCGGCATCGACCTGGCCGACGAGATGAGCGGGGTGATGCCCTCCACGAAGTGGGAGTGGAGGAACTTCCATCAGAAGTACTACGCCGGCAACACCATCTCGGTCGGCATCGGCCAGGGCGAGACGCAGGTGACGCCCGTCCAGTTGTTGCGCGCGCTTTCGGGCATCGCCTCGGACGGCCACTTCGTTCGCCCGCACGTGGTGGACCCGGCGCAGCTTCCACCCGACTTTCGCCAGGCACTGCTCGATTCGTTCCCCGGCTCCGGGGACAAATACGTTCCGCTCAACACCGATACCTGGATGACCATTACCGACGGCATGGCTGCTGCGACCACGACGGGCACGGCGGCGGCTTCGCATATAGTGGGCGTGGACTTTGCCGGCAAGACCGGAACAGCCCAGGTGGTAGGCGGCGGCGACACGCACGTGAAAGGCGGCGAGCGCACCCCGAACTCCTGGTTTGTGGGCATGGTGCCGCGGCGAAATCCCGAGCTGGCCGTGGTGGTGCTGCAGGAGCACGGCGACTGGGGCTCGAACTCCGCGCACATTGCCCAGGCGCTGGTGATTACGTATGTGAACAAGAAGCGCCGCCAGGACCACAACCTGCTGCAACAGGCCAGCCAGCCCTCGAAGCCGGTGGAAGTGGGCGCGGTCTGGTCGACGCCGGCGCCGGATGCGGGGAAGAAGGGCGCCGAAGAGGCTGACGTTCTCCACGCCGGGCATTTTTTCGTGACACCGAGCGAGCCTGCGCGGGCGCTGGCAGTCAAGTCCGCCGACTTCGGCTCGCTGCTGTCTACGCTGCCTCTGCGCTGGCGCAAGGACGACCATTAATGCGCCGCTTCATGAGCTTTCGGGATTTCGACTGGGGCCTGCTGTTGATGGTGCTGGTCGTCTGCGCCATTTCGGTAATGGAGATCTACTCCGCCACTCTGCACACCAAGTACGCCGACGGCCACTACCAGATCAAGCAGCTTTTTTATATCGCCGGCGGCCTGGGGGCCATGCTGATTTTTGCCAAGATCGATTACCACAAGCTGATCGATCTGGCGCCGTGGTTTTACGGCTTTTTCCTATTGGCACTGACGGCGGTTCTGGTGCCAGGCATCGGCCACAAGGCTCTGGGTGCGCGGCGCTGGATCAAGCTGGGGCCGATGCAGTTCCAACCCTCGGAGTGGATGAAGCTGGTGATCATCCTGGTAGTGGCGCGTTATTTCGCCAACCTGGGGGGCCGCTCACTGTCATGGAGGGAGATCTTCAAGATCTTCGCCATAGTGGGCATCCCCATGCTGCTGATCCTGAAGCAGCCGGACCTGGGGACGTCGCTCATGTATCTCCCGGTGCTGGTTGTCGGCCTGTTTCTGGGCGGAATCAACCTGAAGCAGTCGCTGATTCTGGCGGCGGCTGGGCTGGTGCTGCTGGCGGGCGGCTGGAGCAGCGGCAAGTTGCTGAAGCCTTATCAGAAGGCGCGGCTTACCAGCTTTATCAACCCAGACAACGATCCCCGCGGCTCCGGTTACCAGATTCTGCAGGCCAAGATTGCTGTGGGCGCGGGGGGTATATGGGGCGAAGGCGCGGAAAAAGGCTCGCAGACCCAGGGAGCCTTCATCCCCATTCCCCACGCCGACTTCATCTTCGCGGCGTTCAGCGAGGAACACGGCTTTGTGGGCGCGATTTTCGTCCTGCTGCTATACTTCCTTGTATTGATGCGTTTGATTCAAAACGCACAAACAGCCGCAGACCTTGCCGGTTCCCTGATTATCATGGGTATCGTGGCGGTGTTGACCTTTCAGATTCTGGTTAACGTGGGCATGGTCATAGGCTTTATGCCTGTCACCGGAATCCCTTTGCCGCTTATGAGTTACGGCGGGTCTTCGGTGTTGTTTACCTTCCTGGCGCTGGGCGTGGCGATGAACGTGCGCATGCGCCGGTTCGTAAACTGAGTTGCACGGAAAAGGGTTTGAACCCGCAAGCGCTGCCCATTGGGTGACGCCGCGGAAAAGATTATCAAGTCAATTCGCCGGCCAGGTTCGCGATGGAACCCCAAAAGGCGCGGCGGGATTGGGTTCATGAGCACGCAGAAACGGGAAAGCCGGTACTCTCCAGCGGCGCGGTTTTATCGCCCAGGAGAGGATTTCCGGCCCCGTGTGTCGCCACTGAATGCCACGGAGTGCGTAGGAGCCAAGGAGTTTCAAGCCCCGATTGGCCGGCGCGAACACCGTGAAGGGCGACAGCGGAACGGCCCCGCACCTTTCGACCCTATGGTCGATCTGGTTCTGGATGGCCACAAAATTTCTGCTGAAGATCAGCCAATTAGACTGCTTGTTCGGCCGGTTTCTCAAGCCGAACGTCCTGGTTCGCCGCCCCCACGGGTTTGCCGCATAGCGGCTTCTGGGCTCAGCCAGAGTCTCCCGGTCATCCTGCCATTCCCTTCCTTGCCCATGCATGCTGGTCTTCATCCGGCCTTGCCGTAGGCCCCGGCCACCCGCCACGGCGGGCACCGGGCGGAAAGGTACGATGGCCAAGGAAATTTGTATCTCCTCTACGCCGCATGAGACGCGGCTCGCGATCCTGGAAGACGACCAGCTCGCTGAAATCTATTACGAACGCGAAAACGAGTACACGCTCGCGGGATCCGTTTACAAAGGACGTGTAACCCGGGTTTTGCCGGGCATGCAGTCCGCATTTGTGGATCTCGGCCTGGAGCGCGACGCGTTCCTTTACGTCACCGACTTTCTGGAGATGGAAGACCAGGAAGAGAGCGACGAGCTGGAGCGCGCCGCGACATCCCCACCGATTCCGGTTGCGCGCGATAGCCGTCGCGAGCCCCGCGAAAGCCGGCCGGAAGAGCGTCCCGAGGGAGCGCCGCGAACGGCAAGGCCGCGACAGCCGCCAACGTCGTCCGCCTGCGCAGGCGGCTCCCGAAGATGCTCCCGAGATGGAGCCGGCGCAGGCTCTGCCGGCAGAACCCATGAAAGCACCGTCGGAGTCCAGCGAGGGCGATGAATCCGCGGGCGAATCCCGGCGCTGGCGTGGACGCCGCCGCCGGCGCAGTGGGCGCGGGCAGACTGTTCCCGGCCCGGTCCCCGTCTCCGACCCGGTGGAGACGGAAGCATCCGCGGAGACCTACATGGAACCGGCGGACGAGGCTCGGCCTCACACCGAACCCCAGGTGTATGCGCATCCCCCGGCCGCCGAGCGCGAGCGGCACCGTTACGCCCGCGAGCCGCGTGAATCCAGCCGCAGCCGGGAGAGTCGCGGAGAACGCGAACCGGCAGCGTTCGTCCTTCCCGGGGAATCGCTTTCGAAGTACGGCAGCGAGCCTGCCCCGCCATCCGCTGGTACCGTTTCTCCGGCTCCTCCGGCGCGTCCCCGGCCCACCTTAGGCCTTCGACACTATTGAAGCTCCGCTGGCCTGGGACGGCTCTGGCCTGCTGCCCGGCGAATCCCTGGCCCGCCATCGCCGCGCTTCGGCGCCCGAGCCGGAGGCTAGCCTTGCCAATTCGGAAAAGGCGTCATCTGGCGAGACCATGGAGTCCACCTACCTTACGCCGGAAGAATCGCCGCTCGAAGGCGAGGAGTTTTCGCAGGAAGAGCTGATCGAGGAAGAGCAGGAACTACCGGAAGAAGGTGCGCCGGGCGGGCCCGAACGGGTTCGCGCCGCGGCCGACTCGGAACCGTTCGATGACCCATTTTTCACCAAGGACTACGGCGAGCCGAAGGCAAGCGGCGCTTACCGGCAGGAGGAACACTCCGGAGAGCAGCAGGAAGAGCCGGCGGACGAGAACAACATCGGTCACGCGGCCATTCCGGAACCTTCCACCGAGGTTGTTGCCGACTGGATCGTACCGCAGAAAGGCGATCCTGACCGGCCCGAAGAGCACAACGCCAACGCGGGCAACAGCGAACCGGAAGACGACCGCTCGGCCTCCCACAAAGTGGATCCGCTGCCGCCTAGCGAGTTCCGCCTGTTTGGAATGGGCGGAAAGAAGAAGAGAGACGACGGAACGGAGCACCCCGAACCGGCACATGCGGTTGAATCTGCCGCAAAGCAGGCATCCGGTGGCACGGCCGAGCCGTTTCCACCTTTGCGCCGGGATCGGGCCTGGTGGAAGAAGAGGTGATTGAAGGCGAGGAATACGACACTCCGAACATCACCACGCGCGCCACGACGAACACGACCTGGACGACTACGAGGAAGAAGAGAAGCTGCACACCCAGATCCGCTCCGGCGAAATTGGCGAGATGCTGCAGGAAGCCCATCTCGATCACAAGATTCAGCTCAACTTCGACGACAAGAACGGGGACGACGAGCTTGAGATCGAAGAGGAAGAAGGGGAAGACGAAGGCGAACAGCCCGCGACCCAGGAAGGCGCGCCGGCTCCGGGCGCGAGCGCCGTGACCGCGGACGCCGCCGCCGAGCGCAGTGACCGCGGCGCAGCCCCAGTGGCCGCCGCCCATCGCGCCGCTCGGCGCAGACCTCCGACCTGCCCATCATCTCCGACCTGCTGAAGCCGGGGCAGGAGATCCTGGTGCAGATTGCCAAGGAGCCCATCGCCAAGAAGGGCGCGCGCATCACCAGCCACATCGCCCTGCCCGGCCGCTTCCTGGTCTTCATGCCCACCGTCACCCACGTCGGCGTCAGCCGCAAGATCGCATCCGACGAAGAACGCCAGCGGCTGAAGCGCATTCTTACCAACGAGCGCGGCGACGCCTCCGGCGGATTCATCGTCCGCACCGCCGCCGAAGGCGCATCGGAAGAAGAGCTGCGCGCCGATCTGCGCTTCCTGATTCACCTGTGGGACGAGATCAAGCAGCGCTCGGAAAAATCGAAGTCGCCGGCGCTCATCTATCACGATCTCTCGCTGATCGAGCGCATCCTGCGCGACCAGGTCAGCGCCAACTTCTCATCCATCTGGGTCGACTCGGAAGAGGACTACGAGCGCATCGTGCGCTTCCTCAATCGCTTCTCGCCATCGCTGGTGCGCCGCGTCAAGCTCTACACCAAGGAAACGCCGCTCTTCGAGCACTTCGGCATTCAGGACGAAATCTCCAAGGCGCTGCGCTCCAAGGTGTGGCTCAAGTCCGGCGGATCCATCGTGATCAACCAGACCGAAGCGCTGGTGGCCATCGACATCAACACCGGCAAGTACGTCGGCAAGATCGGCGCGCCTCGAGGACACCATCGTCAAGACCAACCTCGACGCGATCCCCGAGATCGTGCGCCAGATTCGCCTGCGCGACCTGGGCGGCATCATCGTCATCGACTTCATCGACATGGATGAGCGCAAGAACCGATTCAAGGTGATGGCCGCGCTGGAAGAAGCGCTCAAGAGACGACCGCGCGCCGACCAAGGTTCTGCAGTTTAATGATTTTGGCCTGGTGGCAATCACCCGCAAGCGCGTGAAGCAGTCGCTGGAGCGCACGCTTCAGTGTGCCCTGCCCCACCTGCCAGGCGACCGGCATGGTGAAGAGCCCGACCACCGTCTGCAACGAGATTTACATCGAGATGCGCAAGATGCGGAAGCACTTTGAGAACGCGCGATGTGCTGCTGCGCGTTCATCCTGAAACGGTGAAGGTGCTCAAGGCGAACAATGCCCGCTGGCTGACCGAGTTTGAGGAGCTGACCGGCAAGAACATCCTGGTCAAGAGCGATGCCACCCTGCATCCGGAGCAGTTCGACATCCAGGGATAAGGCGCTTTGAAAGGGCGCGACTTTACCGGGGGGAAAACGGCGGGGCCTGGTTTTGTGGATCGAGCGGCGCAAGGGCTAAAGCGCGGGTCTTTGTTATCAAACGGGGCACGTAGTGGAGCCGAGCGCTGCACAGACAAAGGACCGGGCTTTAGCCGCGGCCCGCGCACAATAACGATCGCACCCCTTAATCCAACGCAATCAACCGTATAATCGATAGAGCCTGCCGCGCAGTTTTCCGTTTCCGAGGTCCGGCGCGGAGGCTCCTTTGAGCGATGGTGCGTGACGGGTACATTTACGGATTGAGCCTGGCGGTGGTTGCCGCTGCGCTGGTTTGGGTAACCGGAAGCGGCTGGTGGGTCATTCCGCCCGCTGGTTCTGGCGGTTTTCTTTCTGTGGTTTTTCCGCGATCCCCGGCGAACGATCCCCGATGAGCCCGGCGTCATCGTTTCGCCCGGCGACGGGCTGGTGACTGAAACCATCGCGCTTTCGACCCCGAAGGTCCCCGCTAGCGCGTCAGCATTTTTCTCAGCGTCTTCAATGTGCATGTGAACCGCGCGCCTATCGGCGGCGTGCTCAGCCGGGTCCACTATCAGAAGGGCAAATATCTGAATGCGATGAATCCCGCCAGCGCGGATCGCAACGAACAGAACATAGTGACGGTGCGCGGCGAAGGGTTCGAAGTAACATTCAAGCAGATTGCCGGTTTGCTGGCGAGGCGCATCGTTTTTCGGCTGCGCGAGGGCGAGGCGTGGAGCGCGGCCAGCGCGTGGGACTGATCAAGTTCGGCTCCCGGGTGGATGTGCTGATGCCCGCCGAAGCTGAGCTCCGGGTAAAAGTGGGCCAGCGGGTCAAAGGCGGATCCAGCGTGCTGGCCGTGATGATGGCCGGCGCCGGCGCTGCCAATCGGCCCCAACGTCTTCGCTCCGCCAGCGCCCACGCCGATCCCGAAGAAGGAGAGACGCGGTGAACGAGCAAGGCCGGCCATCGCCCCAGGCACGCGCGCGTTTGCGCCGCGGAATGTTCCTGTTGCCTTCGCTTTTCACGGTGGGCAATATCGCCTTCGGCTACTTTGCCATTACCGAATCCATCGCCGCCATTGCTCCAACGCCAATGCGCAGGCCCACCTCAACCTGGCCTCGATGGCCATCCTCATGGCGATTCCCTTTGATGCGCTCGATGGCCGGATCGCCCGCATGACCAACACCACCAGCGAATTCGGCAAAGAGCTCGATTCGCTGGCCGACATCATCACTTTCGGCGTCGCGCCCAGCCTGCTCGCATTTATCTGGGGATTCCGCTTTCTCCCCGGGTCGAGAATCCAGCATGCGGGAAAACCTGCAGCACCTGGGGCCGTTGGTCTGTTTTCTGTTTCTCATCGGCGGGGCGTCCCGCCTGGCCCGATTCAATATCAGCCACAACCCCGTGCCGCGAAACCCCGGCCGCCCAGACCGCAAGTATTTTGTCGGTATGCCCATTCCCGCCGCCGCCGGCCTCATCGCCGCTTGCGTCCATTTTTTCAGCGGCATTCCCATCCAGGCGTGGTGGGTCGCCATCATCTGGCTCATCCTTGTAGGCACGTGCGGATTCCTCATGGTCAGCACGTGGCGCTTCTGGTCGGGCAAGGAGATCAGCTTCTCCCGCAGCCATCCGTCCAGGTCCTGCTTTTGCTGGCCATCATGTTGTTTCTGATGGTGCGTTCTCCAATTCGTACTCTTTGCCATCGCGATCCTCTATATGTTCTCAGGCATCTGGGCGCGCGGGGCGTACTCCTGGTCGCGGCGGCGGCGCCACCGTTCGCATTCGGCCATCCATCCACGGACGCGGATCCGCGGACCCTTTAACCTGTTGCCATAAAGGAAGCCTGTGTACCGGATTGCAATTGCGGGTGCTTCAACGTTGCTGGGCAAAGAGCTCAAGGACGCCATCGGCGAGTCGCCGCTGGCCGCCGCCACGTTCACACTGCTCGACGACGAGGCCGCGCAGTGGGCAGCTCGATCAGGTGGGCGACGAGATCACCTTTATCCAGCCCATCGTCTCCGACGCCTGGGACAAAGTCGACTTTGCTTTTTTCTGCGGCTCGACGGAAATGACCGCAAGTATTGGCGCGATGCCGCCCGTGCCGGGGCCACGGTGCTCGATCTTCCGCGGCACTGGAATGAACCCGGCGTCCTGGTGCGCGCGCCGTGGATCGAAAGCGACTCTTCTCCGGCCGATCTGCTCACTCCGGCTACCGTCCCGGCGCATTCCGCCGCAATGGCCCTGGTGCTGCTACTAGGCCGATGTGCAACAGGCTGCCCGTGCGCACCGCCGCCGTGACCCTGCTGGTTCCCGCGAGCGAGTTTGGCCGCGCCGCCATGGACGAGCTCCACCAGCAGACCGTAAACCTGCTCAGCTTCCAAACGCTGCCCCGCGCTATCTACGATGCACAGGCGGCCTACAACCTCCTCTCCGGGATGGGTGAGAGCGCCGTCGCCAGTCTGTCCGCCCTGGAAGCGCGCATCCGCCGCGAATATGCAGCCATTGGGCGCGGCCGCCTGCCCGCGCTGGCGCTTCAGGCCATCGCCGCGCCTGTCTTTCATGGCCACACTTTCTCCATCGCCATCGAGCTCGACCGGCCGGTGGAAATCGCTCTGATGGAAGAAGCAATCGGCGGCGAGCACATCGACCTTGTGCTTGAAGACACCGATTCCCCATCAAACCTCGCGGCTACAGGACAGAGCGACGTTCTCGTCCGCCTGCGTCCCGTGCTCGAAGGCCGCAATCCCACCCAGTCCGCGCGTTTCTGGCTCTGGGCCGCCACGGACAACCTTCGCGTCGCCGCGAAAACGCCATCGAATGCGCTCTGGATCTCCGCCGTCTCCGTCCGCAGGGCACGGTCCAATAATGTATCCGGCTTCAACTCTGATCCACTACCAGTAAACCGCGTGCAGCGGGTGGCTATTGGCTTACAGTGCTATGACACAAAGAGCGTCACTATGCAGACGCCCTTCAAAGTGCGACGGGAGAAAACTCACTAAAAGGTGAATGAACGCCCAGCCGGATGTTGCGGCTGAGCTGGTAAAGATACGGCTTGCTATATTCGCTGTTGATGGTGATCGGCCCGCCCGCAGTGCTGCCAAGGGCCAGCTTCTCATGCGGCCGACATAATCGAATTTGCAGGGCGCCGCGGCGTAGAAAGCCGGGCCATGACTACGTAGCACTGGGGAGGGTTGGAAGGTAGACCGCTAGGGTTTGCCAGAGGTTGAACTAAGGGTGCCGCACCCGGCGGTCTGTGGCGAAACGTAGTTCACCGCATAACTGGAGTCGATTTGCTGGCCATAGGAAGTACGGTGCTGGTTAAGCACGTTGGTAAAGGTGGCGTCAAACTACGGATTTTGCTCGCCGAGCTTCATCTCTGCTTGAGGTTGAAGTCCGTCTCGGTGTACCACGGCGTCCGCTTGGTATAGGCTCGCTGGTGTGATCGACCCGGTGTTGGATCCTGGGTCACGTCAATCCACTTGCCGCGATCGACAATGTCGCGGGAAGGCTCCCGGGAAGGCGTAGCCCACATCAGTCGCTGGTCAGCGGTGTGCCGCTGTAAGCCGACTGGAAGATGCCGAAGCGGTGGTTGAACTTCTCAGCCACGGCAGGTCATAGGAGTAGCCCTTGAGTGCGTTGGGCCGGTCGGTGGGCAGCAGGCCGCTGGAAGAACCGCCATTGGCGTTCCACGAGAAGTACGGCTCGTCAAAGGCGCGGCTGTTGTTGGGAGCGTTGCGGCCGCCGCCGCCGTCCGCCAGGTCGGAGCTGGTCAGGCCGGTGTAGTTGCCGCGGAAGTTGCTGTAGGTGTACGAGAACATGCCCATCCAGTGTGGGCGACAGCCTTGTCACCCGGAATTCCAGTCCGTCGTAGCTGCGGGCGGCGGGAATGATCTTCTGTTGGCCGGGCAGGTATTGTTCGTGCAGTCCGGCGGCGTGCCGTACAGGAAGTTCCAGAAGCCGTTGAAGGTGCTGTTGACGCCCTGGCCGGGGTTGACGATGACAAACGTTTCGCCCATCGCCGGGTTGAAGATGGCCGAGTCTTCGATCACGTGATCCAATCGCCTGCGATCCCATCGTGCCTCAAATGCCACGTTGGGGCTGATCTGGTAGTCGACGCCAAGTTCGAGTCGTGCTGAGCGTACGGCTTGAGGCCCGGAGCCGTGCCTTCTTCGGTCACGCTGCAAGTGGAGCAGGTGGTCGGGATTGGCGCGGTTGTTCTGGCCTTCGAGGAAGGTGATGTCCGCGAGGGCGTTGCCGCCGAGCCCCAGTTGACCGTGGGGCTGGAGCCGGTGCCGATGCAGTAGCGGCCGCTCGCTGTTGAATGCCGGGGTGATGTCGCTGAGAGCGGGCTGCATCAGGGCAAACCAGCACTCCTCCCAGTTCTGGCCGCCGTAGGAGCTGATGGCCACATTCAGCTTCATCTGGTCGTAGTACTCGCCGTAGCCGCCGAAGACCTTCATCTTCCCGTTCTTGAAGACATCCCATGCCGCGCCGATACGGGGAGCAATCTTGTCTCCCCATCCGAAGTTGATGGGCTGGGTGATCTTCTGGGTGACGGGCTGGTTCTCAGCCGGCAGATACTCGCGCTCGATGCGCAGACCGGCGTTGATGGTGATGCCTTTGCCGAGCGTCCAGGCATCCTGGGCAAAGAATCCATGGTTGAAGCCCGTCGCGGTGCCGGCGGTTCCGTAGTCGTTGATGTTGACGATGCCGTAGGTGCCCACGCAGCTCGCAGTAGCCGGTGATCGCCTCGACGGCCGCGCAGTTCTTGACGCCGACGTTCGGGTCGATGGGAGAGTAGGGGCCCGAGATGCCGGGGTAAACCTGGATCAGCGGCTCGTTGTAGCCCTGGTGGATAGGTTGGTGTTGCGGTGCAACTGATAGCCGAACTTGAGGTTGTGGGTGCCGCCCTTGCCGGCGTGGAACCAGGCAATATCCTGGTCGAACTGGGTGGCCTTGTTGGAGTTGTAGTGGGTGAAGTTGCCGTCGATGCGCCGGCTGATGTAGCCGGTGCCCTGCGCGCAGGGCAGTGACGGCAGCGGCATTTCCGTTGGTGTCGGTCGTGCCGGTCCGCCGTTGTCTGCCAAGTCATAGATGACACCGGTCGTCGGGAAACCGAAGTCGTGATAGTTCTCAAAGTAGTAGCCGAACCGCGTCGTGGAAACCAGGCTGTTGGTCAGCGTGATATCCGCGCCCGTATTCAGGGTCATATTCGGCGCGGTGTAGCCCAGGTGTGCGCAAAGGTCGAGGGTCGATGAAATTGCCGCCGCACGTCAAGGATTGAACCCTGTGCCCGAGCATCCAGTAACCACGTTGTAATAGCCCTGCACCGAGTCAGCGAGGGGCATCGATTCGCCGGCCTGCTTCTGCCCCTGGTACGAGCCAGGAGCCGAAGACGCGAATCTTCTGCGTTACTTCGGCATCGATGCGGGCGTAGCCGTAATCGGTATGGTGTTCTGGCTGAAGGGAATCACTCCCGCCGTTGCGGGCCGTAGTTCAGAGTTTCTTCAAAGGCATTGAACTCGGGGTTGAAGCCGGCAAACAGGAAGATGCGGTCCTTGAGCTTCTGGTAAACCGATCCGGTATTCCGTAGACCTCGGGAAACAGGTCCGCCATCGGGCCGCCGACGGTAAAGCCCGGGAAGAAATCGCTGGTGTGCGGCCGGATCGGCTGGTAATCCTGTGCGTCGGGATCGATCTGCTCCCCAGCTGGTCGTGGTGCCGCTCGAACTGTGGATCGTAGCGCAGGAACGGAGTCGGCGAACCATTCATCGCGCCGTCCTGGAAAGTGGTGAAGATCGAGCCGTGCCATGGTTGGTGCCCTTGTCCATGATCACGTTGACCACGCCGCCCAGTGCGCCGCCGTACTCCGCTTCGACGCCCGAGGTCTTCATCTGCACTTCCTGGATGAAGTCCATGGGGACGTTGGTGTGCGAGAAGCCGCCGATGATGTTGGCCGTCTCCTGGCCTTCAACCAGGTAGGAGTTCTCAGAGTCGGCGCCGCCGCCGATCGAAAAGCCGAAGGCGCCGCCGTTGCTGCCGTTGCCGGGAGAAGCCAGCCGGTGCCGTTGCTCATGCATGTTGCTGCCATCAAGCGGCTCGTTGCGCGCCGAAGGGGCAAACTGGATCACCGACTGGAACGACGTGCCGTGCGGAATATTCTGCAGCGTCTCTTCGGGAATGTTGGTCAGCGTGGTGAGGTGGTGGTGTCGATCATCGGCCCTTCTGTGTTGACCTGAACCACGGTGTTGATCGCGCCGACCTGCAGCGCGAGGTTGAGGGTGGGAAGATGGCCGACTTCAAGGTCCAGCCTTCCCGCTTCAGCGTGTCGAAACCCTGCGCCTTCACCGTGATCGTGTAGTTGCCGGGAGGCAGGTTGGCGAAGCGGTAATAGCCCGCGGCATCGGTCACGACAACCTTGGAGCCGACCAGGGTCGGCGTTGTGACCGTCACAGTGGCCCCGGGCACCACAGCGCCCGAAGGATCCTTGACCGTGCCCTGAAGCCCGCCGGTAGTCTCCTGAGCCATGGCAGGTGTTTCAAAGACTGGGAAGTAAGGCTGAATACGAATAGGAGTGCAAGCAAGCAGGCCCCGAGATGGAGCGGAATGGCGCTTTTGGTGCTCTTCGGCATAGGCACCAGTCGTGCCATAGCGAGCCGGAGTTTGGTCAAACTTGTCATCGAATTCATCTTGGCGAGCTGAAGGCAACGCAAGCCCAGTTGGTTCATGTGCGGAAACGGAGTACATCGGCCTCTCCACTCCGATTGGCATATTTAGAGACTCGGTTGAGAAGCCCGCGTCCCAGTCGCCTCGCAATTGGTCGGCGGTAGCAACCTCGAAGCCTGTATACAGATAAACCCAATACCTGCGTCCCCTCGCGTTCGGGCCGAGATACGGGCACCATGAAAAGACAGGTCTTGTTGCTGAGATACATAGCACGAGCAGTACCGAATCTGGCTTATCTCTTCTTACAATGTAACTATTTGAAACTATTATATTTACTATCTGGACTAATGAGGTCCATTGCCCTACACCGGTTCCAGAAATATGGATTTATGAATCAATCATCCTGAATTTGGGAGATCGGTTGTCACGGACTTGCGGCCGGGCTGACCGCTTTACGGAAGTGGGGTCGCAACTGCGAGAATTTTGGTCCGAAAAGCAGGCTAGCCCACCAGCGGCAACGCTAAATCTGCGCGACGTTTGGGAAGCATTTACCGGTCGGTGCAGGAGTAGCAGGGGTCGACCGAAGCCTGGATCAGCGGCGCGTCCGCTATGCGCGCACCTTCAACCATCCAGCGAACCGCGAGCATGTTGACATAAGTGGGCGTGCGCACGTGAACGCGGTTGGGATTCCGGGAATTTTCCTTCCAACTCACGCTGTAGAAGATCTCTCCCCGCGGCGCTTCGCACGCGGCTGACGGCCATGCCGGTGCGAAGGCCAACTTGGTTCGCCGCAATGGTATTCGCCGGAGGCAGCTTGGCGATTACCTGGCGCAGAATGCGGCAGCTTTCCAGCAATTCCCGTGCGCGCACCAAAAGGCGCGCACGGAAGTCGCCGTCCGATTCCACTGGCACCTCGAATTCCAGCTCAGCTTAGGCGGCGTACGGCGCGGAACGGCGAAAATCCTCGGGATGCCCGAAGCGCGCGCCGTGGGACCCACAACGCCGCAGGAGACGGCCTTCTCGCGTGAAAGGCCGCGAACGCCTGCGCAACGCGAACATGGCGGTGGAACTGGAAGTGAAGACGGGAACGAAGGTCGCGCGCGATTTCGTGCTCCAGCGCATTCGACCATATTCAACACGGCGGACGGATCGACGATGTCGCGAGTGACGCCCCGATGCGGTGCATCGAATAGTTCACGCGATTTCCGGAAATGGCCTGAAGCATGTCCATGACCTTTTCGCGGTAATCAAAACAGGCCATGAACATGGTCTTGAAGCCCATGAGCTTGGCCGCGATGCCGGCCCAGAGCACATGCGAATGCAGGCGCTCGAGCTCGGCCACGATGACGCGAATATAGAGAGCGCGCGGCGGCGGTCGCGGGCGCAGAGCTTCTCCAAGGCCTGGCACAAGGGTGAGCGTGTGGAAGATTCGAACAGATGCCGCAAACACGTTCCATCAGCGCGACCGGCTGGACGTAGGTCCGCGTCTCCGCCAGATGCTCGATGCCGCGAAAGTTGAAGCCGATGTGCGCTTCGCGTCGCAGATGGTCTCGCCTTCGCAAATCGTCTCCAGCCTGTATGGTTCTTCCAGGGCCGGATGATACGGCCCCATTGGCCTTTTGTAGCTCATGGCGCTACCTCGTGCAGATTCACCTCCGGCCCGGTCTCTCTCGCGCAGAAGAGGGGCTCGTACTCGCGGCCAGCGAAATCGATCGCGAACTCTTCGTGAATTTCGCGCTCGATCCAGTCGAGCCGCTTCGCAAATATCGAAAATACTGGACATGGTTCTGCCGTCGGGAAAACGGTAAATCCCAGCAAATGGCCATAGAGTGTCCCATAGGTATTCGAGACTAAATCCTCCTCCGCGAGGTAATTCATAGGCGGTGATGGTGATGAATCGCGCCTCCTCTTGCCCCAGGAATTGCGCGAGTTCGCGAAGATCAGGGATCTCTTGTTGTGAACCAGTTAACGCCGTTCGTGTCGGCCGATCGGCTTCCGACCGCGAACGTCTGAGACCGATCTCTGCCGATAGTCATGTTGGCCTCCTGCGTGAGTCTGGACTTAGGCGGACTTTGCGGAACCGATCTGGGTGTGGGCGGCTTACGCTGCAGCGTGTAGCTCAGCCTCAGGCTTCCTGGCGAGCAATAGATCGGCGGGCAATTGGAGTCCTGGCTCAGAGCATGATCTTTACATCCATCCACGCATCGGCCGCAAAACGTGCACTGTGCGGGATCGTAAGACCAGATGAACTGCTTTCCCCCTCGCCGTAAAGGTGATGGCGCGAGCGGTGCAGCGGAATCGGCACATCGCGCATCCGGTACAAAGCGTCGGTCAAAGTGCACCAGTCCTCGGAAGCCCGGTGCGACCGGCGGCGCCGTGGAAAGCGCAAGGTCGCCACCCCTCTTCGCAGGTTCTTCCACAACAGCCCAAGGATCTTCATGATCGCCGCCTCATCAGGATCGTCGAAGCGAGCACCAGCACCGCGAAGACGATCGCGCATTGCCAATAGAAGCGCACCGTAGTGTCGATCGCGAGGCGGGCAGTGGCGCCGGCGACCAGCGAGACAGCGAGCACCAGCACGAGCCCGACGGCCAGGATGCCCGCCAGGGTAAGCCATGCCTGCGCCAGGAAGGGACCGCCAGCGCTGCAACCAGACCCACTCCGGCAATCCATTCCAGGCCATGCGACAACTGCCACAGAGCGAGCTCGGAGCCGCCATATTCCGTCATGGGGCCGGAATAGATCTCTTGCTCGGCATTGGGAAGCGAGAACGGATTGACGTGTAGGCGCGCTGGCAGGCAAAGCAGTATAGCGAACAGGCCGAGATAGCGCCACGGCGTTACCGGAACTGCAGCAGCGGTCGAGCCGGAAAGAGGCCCTGTGACCGCGATGGAAACGGCTGCAGCAGGAAGACCAGGTTGTAGAGACCAGGGGCACAGCTTCGCGCGCAGAGCCGATCTCGCCGAAGAGCGAACGCGTGTGAAGCCGGCGGCAATCAGGCAGATGGGGGGAATCTCCATCAGCGCGAGAAGGAGGATCGGATCGGCCTGAAAACCGCTCTGCCTGGTCAGCACGGGGAACAGGCCGACGGCGCCGGCGGCGGCGGCGACCGCGACGAGCGGCCAGGCGCGCATGAGGGCGCCGTCAAGGCCCGACCGGCGCGGAACGGCTTTGCCGAACAGCTTGATGAAATCGAAGAAAGGTTGTCCGAAGGGAGGACCGATGCGCTTTGGATCCGGGCGACGGATTTTCGCTCGATCCAGAGCACCATCCATGCGGCGGGAACCGCAAAGAGCACCGGGAAATACGAGGAAGCGAGCCAGAGCATCAGCAGATTCACGATGGCACCTCCTCGATGGGTTCGTCGGTTCCGGCGCAGACAGCGGAGGCGTGATCGTGTCGCCGTGCAAGGAGATTGGCGGCCGCGGCGATTCCCTCCACGATCGCATCGGGACGCGGCGGACAACCGGGGACAAATACGTCGACTGGAATGTGCTTGTTCAGAGGGCCCACGAGCACGCGGCTGTCGATAAGAGCGTTGGTCGTTGCCGGACAGGAGCCGATCGCGACACCGCCTTGGGACCGTAGACCTGGCCGTACACCTTGCAAACTGCCGGCACGGAAGTCTGGGTTACCGGTCCGGTGACACAGAGAATGTCGGCGTGGCGCGGGCTGCCCTGCAGAAGGACGCCCAGTTGTTCGGCGTCATAGCGCGGCGTCAGCGCCGCAATCAATTCAATGTCACATCCGTTGCAGCTTCCGGAGTTCATGTGAAAGATCCATGGACTGCGGCGGCGGCATGCGCACAACAGACGATTCCAGAGATTCATGGGCGGCCTCCCTGCAAAGCCTGCATGACGGCGTCAGGCCAAATCCCTGCGACCAACAGTCCAAGCGAGAGCAGAACGATGGCTCCGCGCACCAGGATGCGCTCGCGCCTAACCCGGGGGTAATGCCGATGCTCGGTGTCTCCGACCTCCGGACAGCCCCGCAGATCTCCCCACCAAAAGCCAGTGAAGGCGTTGACGTAGGCGATGAGGGCGAGCATGGAGGCGAGCACAAACCCGGCCAGCAGCGCGGGATGACTCTGGAGCGCGACTTCATACAACCGCCATCGCCCCGCGTAGCCCAGCAAGGGAGGTACGCCGAGCATACCCAGCATGCCCACGAAGAACCCGAAGGCGCTGAAGGGGTAGCGCGCGGCGAGGCCGGAAGCGGCGTGGCAGGAAGCGCCATCCTGCTGCGGCGACGCAATGGAGATGAAAAGCAGGCTCTTGGCCATGGCATGCGAGGCCGCGGCCAGGACGACGGCGGACTGTCCCATCGACGAAAGAGAGGAGACGCCGAGAATCAGGAACCCGAGATCCTCAATGCTCGAAAGCACCAGCAGCCGCTTCATATCGCGTTGCGCAATCATGAGCAGTGCCGCGGCCACGCTGGTCAATACTGCCGCGACAAGCCAGACCGTCTGTGGCGCAAACAAGGAGGGATCGGCTTGCGAGAGCTGAAGAAGCTCACTCACCGCGGCCATGTCGACGACAGCGAGGATGAATCCGAGCAGCGTGGGGGGCAGCTCGTCGGCAAGGCGAAGAATCCAGAAGCAGAATGGAATCGCGGCAAACTTCAGGCAGACCGAAGTAAGCAGAAAGGCCCGGCTCCAGCCCGCGTCTCCGGGTGCGCTTACGGCCTGTGCCAGCGCAAGGCACACGCCGGAAACCGTCATCGCGCCCAGGTATACGAGTTTCGACTGCAGAGAACGCGCGCTTCTCCACACCGGCCAAATGCTCAACAGCGATGCCGTTTCCAGCAAGCCAAAGCGCCGCCCTTCGGACAGCGCCATCATGCCGGCAATGGCGAAGCAGGCCAACAGGCCGATCTCCAGCGGCAACCATCGGTCGTCACTGGTTTCAGAGCTGGCGCAAACCAGCGAAACCGCGGCGATGCAACAGGCTCCGATCAGCAACTCCGGAGTTGGCGCAACGGCAAACGCTCCATGCACCGCGGTTGTCCGCCCCAAGTATCCGGCAACCAGCACCATGGCGCCGGAAACGGAAAGCATGACTGCGAGCGCATGCTTTTCCATCCACGCGACAGGTACGGCCGTGAGGCGGGCGAAGGCAATGATCCAGCGCAACGCGCCGCGATACACGGCGTCCACATTCGACCAGCGGAAGAAGGACTTCCAGTTCTGCTCGAAGATGCGGGAGAAGTCGGCAGCGGTCAGGTGATCCTGCTCCCACAACGGTTCGCCGCCGGTGAAGACGTCGCCGGGGCCGCCAAGAACCGGTCCGCCAAGAACTGCGCCGCCAGAACCGGTCGCGATCGCGGTTACGGTGGAGCTGCCGGAGATTCGCGCCAGGGCGAAGATGGCCGCGCCAAACAGGATGGAAGCGACGGCAAGCACCAGGCCTCCGACGGTGGAGAAAGTGCCCGCTCCGGCCATCATGCCCAGCCAGCTTACGCGAATGGAGGCGTCGAGCCCCAGGGCTGCGAGCATGGGGTGGAAGAACCAAACGAATGGTATTTGCGGGGCCAGGCCGAGAACGACTCCACCAACAGCCATGAGTCCCATGGCCCACTGCGTGGGCAGCGATACTTCGTGCGCTTCGCG
>CAWKOB010000012.1:0-324578 GCA_963851135.1 uncultured Acidobacteriota bacterium
TTCCGCCATCCCGGCTTGTGGTCGGTCGGAGCGGCAGAGCCGCTCACAAATTCCCAATTGCATTGTACATTGCGAGTGATTGTCTGAGTACCGGTCCGGCACTTTCGCGGATCGAGCCGGCGTAATGCCGATTTGATCGTGTCCGGAACAGCCGGCAACTCGAGGCCGACAACTCCAGAAAGCCAAGAGCCAAAGCCGCATCTAAGATGTACTAAAGCAACCATGCCGACGCTTCATGGGGTGCGCGCCATTCATGTGGGTCTGGGTATCGCGGTAATGCTGTGCGTGCTAACGGCCGGCGCTCAAAATGCCCCGGCGGGGGTAACCCTGTCGGTGGTGGATGAAAACGGCGCGGCCGTATCCGGCGCAGTAGTGGTCATCGAACAGCCGGGGAGCGCGCCGGCCCGCATGGCCACCGATTTTCGCGGACATTTGTCTTTCGAACTGAAGAGTGCGGCGTCCTATTCTCTTCACGTCGAAAAGCCGGGTTTCTATCAATCGGAAATGAACGGCCTGGACACGCGACAGCCGGACGTTCACCTGGTGCTGACCCACGAGCAAATGGTGGTGGAGCAGGTGAATGTTTCTGCTTCCTCGCCGGGCATCGATCCCGGCCAGGTCTCCGACAAAATGACCATGGAGATGCCGGAGATCGTTAACGTCCCTTACCCGACCGATCGCGACATCCGCAACCTGCTCGCGTTTTTCCCCGGCGTGGTGCAGGATCAAACAGGCCAGGTACACGTGGACGGCTCGGAGTCGTGGGCCACGCTGGACACCCTCGATGACTTTGACATCCGATCCCCGGTCAGCGGCCAGCTTGCCATGCGCTTTAGCGCCGACGCGGTACGCTCCATCGACCAGAAAACCACGCGCTACCCAGTTCAGTACGGGCGCAGCACCGGCGGCGTACTGGCTTTCTATTCTGGAATGGGCGACAACAAATTTCGCTTCAACGCAACGGACTTTCTCCCCTCGTTTCAAGACAAAAACGGAATCCGCTTTGATAAGGCCGTGCCGCGCCTTACGTTCGCAGGCCCCATTCGGCGCAACCGGGCATGGTTCTTCGATGGGCTGGAGGTCGAGTACGACGACATCTATATTCCGGAATTGCCCTCGAACGCGGACACGAATCAGCTCATTCGAGGAAGCAACCTGATCCGGTCTCAGGTGAATGTCACGCCCAGGAACATTGTTTCAGCCGGGCTGCTATTCAACGACTATCGCTCGCCCTACGATGGGCTGTCTGCGCTGGTCCCGCAAGCGAGCACCACCAGGCGCGACACCATCGCGTGGCTCCCGTATGTTCGCGACCAGCAGACCTTCCCGAGCGGCGCGCTCCTGGATGTTGGGCTCGGCGAGACGCGATTTCGCGATGGTTATGAGCCGCATCCGGGTGGCCCGTATCAGCTCACCCCGGAGACTGCGCTGGGCAGCTTTTTTGAGAACCTGGCCAGCGAGTCGCAACGGCTGGAGGGAAACGCCATCCTGTATCTGCCGCCGCTGCACTGGCTGGGACGGCATGATTTAAGAGCGGGAATCGATGCCGATCATATCGGGTTCCACGAGTCGTACCGGCGCGCGCCGGTCAACTACATGCGCGAAGACGGAACCCTCCTGCGGCAAAGCACGTTTCCGGCGTTCGCGCCCTTCACCCGGCATAACGCGGAACTGGCCACGTACATTCAGGATCAGTGGACACTGAGAAACGGGTTCCTGATCGAGCCGGGGCTGCGTTACGACTGGGATGAGATCATCCGGCGGCCACTGTTTTCGCCGCGCCTGGCCGGCGTGTGGGCGCCGTCCGGCAAAACAGGAGAGACCAAGATCTCGGCCGGCATCGGAGTTTATTACGAGCACACCCAACTGGAATACCTGACCCGATCGCTCGCCGGAATTCGTTATGACACGTACTTCGCGCCGGATGGTGTAACCCCCACTGGCCCGCCGCTGCCAACCACGTTTACTTACAATCAAGGCTCGCTCCGAGAGGCCTACGCCATCAACTGGAGCGTCGGAGTTGAGCAGAAACTTCCCGGTGCAATTTACGCAAAGGCGAATTACATCCACAAAACCGTCGAGCGCGAATTCACTTACTCGAACCAGAACGGGCCGGCGGCGCTATCGGGAAACTTCGCTCTCACCAACGCGCGCGAAGATCGCGACGATATGGAAGAAGTGGAGGCGCGGCACACCTTCGCCGGCGATTCCACGCTCTTCGGCGCCTACACCCATTCCACGGCGCACACCAACTCGGCCATCGATTACTTTCCAACCGTTTCCCTCCTCGGGCCGCAGCAGCAGGGGCCGCTGGCCTGGGATACGCCGAACCGGGTCCTGTCCTGGGGATGGTTGCCGGTCCCGTTGCCCTGGTTCAGGAAGCGCTGGGATTTCGTGTACACCGCGGATTGGCGCACCGGTTTCCCGTTTACTGCCATCGACGCAAATTACCAGGTGGTGGGTGCGGCCAACGGACAGCGATATCCCAATTACATGTCCTTGAGCCCTGGTCTCGAGTGGCGTTTTCACTTCCGCGGGCTTTACCTGGGGCTGCGGGGAATAATGGAAAACGCGACCAACAGCGGAGATTTCTTTCTGGTGAACAATGACGTGGATTCGCCCGCGTACCGCACCTTCAGTGAGCCGCTGGGGCGCGCATTCACCGCTCGCATCCGGCTCATCCCGAACAAATAGACAGAAGCGGGAACTTCTTCAAAGCGGCTGGCCCAGGCGCTGCTCCAGCAGCGCGCGATAAGTCCGGCTCACCCGCGTGCGCGATCCGTTTTTAAGGACCACATCGAACTCCCCGTGCGACAGCGGCTCCAGCTGCAGAATGCTTTCCAGGTTTACGATCGCGGAGCGGTGCACGCGGATGAAGCGCTTGGGGTCGAGATGATCCGCAAGTTCGTTCAGCGCGGTGCGATACAGCAGCTCCTTGCCGGCGACATGCAGATTCACATACACTCCGGCGGCCTCAATCCAATCGATGTCGGCGACCCGCAAAAACCGGGTGGTCCCCGCGGACTTGATCACCAGCCTGTCCCAGCGCCGCTCCGCCGTGGGCGCCGCGGAAACCATCCGTATCATGCGTTGGCTGAACTCGCGCAAACTGCGCTCATCCAGGCGCGTCTTCACCCGGCTCATGGCCGCCTCAAAACGCTCATCGCTGAAAGGCTTCAGCAGGTAATCCAGCGCATTGGCTTCAAATGCGCGAATGGCATGCTGGTCGTACGCGGTCACAAAAATGGTGAGCGGCATCTCCTCGGCGCCGACGGCGTCAATCACTCCCAGGCCGTCGAGCTCCGGCATCTGCACGTCCAGCAGAACGAGGTCGAACTTCTGCGTCAGGATTGCGTCCACCGCCGCCGGTCCGTCCGCGGCCTCCGCAATCTGGCCCACCTCGGCGTCCTTGCGCAGCAAGTCAAGCAGGCGCTGCCGCGCCGGCGTTTCATCGTCCGCCACCAGCACCTGGATCAAATCAGTCCGCGGCATGTTCCGTCGCTTCCTCTCCAACAATACGTAACGGCAACTCGATCTCGACAGCGGTTCCGCCACCCTCGCGCGGCCGCACGGCGAATGAGCTCTCCCCGTCCGGATACAACCCGGCGATGCGTTCGCGGGTGACTGACAACCCCAGCCCTTCGCTAGTCTCCAGAGTCCAGCCGTCGGGCAGCCCCACTCCATCGTCGACCACTCGAATGGACAGCCAGTTGTCGTGGCCCCTCGCGGTAACCGTCACTGTGCCCCCGGTTCCGCGCCTGGAGATGCCGTGGCGGATCGCGTTCTCTACCAGCGGCTGCAGCACCAGCGATGGCACGCTGGCAAAGCGCACCGCGGGATCGATTTCCAGGCGGACATGAAGATGGTTCCCAAAGCGGATGCGCTGGATCTCCAGATAGTGCTCCAGGAAAGCCATTTCCTCGCTGAGCGGAACTTCCTGCCGGTCCTTGGATTCCAGCGACATTCTCATCAGGTCGCCCAGATGCTCGATCATGCGCCGCGTCAGTTTCGGATTCCGCTCCACGTGCGAGGAAATCGTGTTCAGCGCGTTGAACAGGAAATGCGGATCCAACTGCATTCGCAGGGCATTCAGTCGCGCTTCTGCAAGGCTCCGTTCCATACGCTCCAATCGCAGCTCCGACCTCAGGTATTGTTGGTAATACTGAAAGGCCTGCACGCCGCCCACTATGGTCCAGTAGAAGATCAGGCTCCAGAAAAACCACCCCAGCCGCGCCATGCTGAACATCATGCTGGGCCGCAGTGCGGTCCACTTCTCCACCCCAAAAGCCGCCTGCAAACCGAAAAACAGGTACATGTAGAGGGCCGTCACCACCAGGCACGCGGCCAGGTGCGCGCCCATGCGCCGACCGATCTGCTTGGTGCCGAACGGCAGCCGCCGGTCAATGGCCACGATGAGAGGAACCAGCAGTCCCCAAGCCCAGAACTGAGAAAGCCCCTGCTCCAGCGCCTTCACCCAGCCCATGTCGGAGACCATGTCCAGCGAAAAAACCGCTCCCAGCACAGTCAATCCCAGGGCCAGCAGTAGAATCTGGCCGGCCCTGGTCCGCACTACCCGGTTCAACGCACTCCAATTGCCGTTCATTCCCTCTCTTTGGTCCCTTCCTGAAAAAGGAACCGCGCGAGGACACGCATTGCCGTCTTCAACTTCATTCCATGGCATTTTGGTGTCTTTTTCGCATCCGTATTCTACTCCAGAGCGTAGAAGCTACCGTCCGAATTGCCGAAATCGACGGTGTCACCGGCGACCGCAGGCAACCGGCGGTACATCGGATGTCTTGCATCGCCTAAACCTAGTCTCGCGCCCGCTTGGCGTCGACCGGATTGTGGCAGTCGGGTAATTGCTGCTTTCTACCCGGACAGCCCGGAGCGCGAAGCGACCCCGCTGCACCTTCCTTTCGCACATTCCCGCCCCGGATTCCCACCGGCAAACCCGGTGAACGCCATGCGACAATAGAAGAGTACCGCGATGACAAAGGCCCCTTCATCCGTCCCCGAGCCGGCAACGGTCACACCGGAATTGCTGGCTGCGCACAGCATCACCGCGGACGAGTACAAACGCATCCTGGCGGCATTGGGCCGGGTTCCGTCGCTCACGGAACTGGGCATCTTCAGCGTGATGTGGAGCGAGCACTGCTCTTACAAATCCAGCCGCGTCCATCTCAAGCGCCTGCCCACCAAAAGCGATCGCGTCGTCCAGGGACCGGGCGAAAATGCCGGCATCATCGACGTGGGCGACGGCTGGGCCTGCGCCTTCAAAATCGAGTCGCACAACCACCCCAGCTACATCGAGCCTTACCAGGGCGCGGCCACCGGAGTGGGCGGCATCCTGCGCGATATCTTCACCATGGGCGCGCGGCCGCTCGCCGTCATGGACTCGCTCCGTTTTGGTCCCATCCAACCGGAACCTGGCGTCGATCGTGAAACCATCCATCGCAACCACGCCGTGGTTGAAGGCGTGGTCAGCGGCATCGCCGGTTACGGCAACTGTTTTGGCGTGCCCAATCTGGGCGGCGAAACCAAGTTCGAGCCCTGCTACAGCGGCAATCCCCTGGTCAACGCCTTCGCCCTCGGCCTGGTCCGCAAGGACGAGATCTTCTACGCCAAGGCGACGGGCGCCGGCAATCCGGTCATTTACGTCGGCGCAAAGACTGGCCGCGACGGCATCCACGGCGCCACCATGGCCAGCGAGGAATTCAAGGAAGGCTCCGAGCAGAAGCGCCCCAACGTCCAGGTGGGCGATCCCTTCATGGAGAAGCTGCTGCTCGAGGCGTGTCTTGAGGCCATGAAGACCGGCGCCATCGTCGGCATTCAGGATATGGGCGCGGCCGGCCTCACCTGCTCCACCTGTGAGATGGGCGCGCGCGGCGGCGTGGGCCTCGATGTCGAGCTCGACAACGTGCCCCAGCGCGAAACCGCGATGAGCGCCTACGAAATCATGCTCTCCGAAAGCCAGGAGCGCATGCTGCTGGTCGCGGAAAAGGGCAGGGAACACGAAGTCCTGCGCGTTTTCGCCAAATGGGGCCTCGATGCCGTCATCGTCGGCACGGTCCAGCCCGAGCCGCGCCTGCGCATCCGCCACCACGGCGTCCTGGTGGCCGACATTCCCAATCAGTCGCTCACCGACGATGCGCCGCTCTACCACCGCCCCATCGGTCAGTGGAAGCCGCCGGTTCCGTTCGATCCCCCCGAATCTGCCGCCGCCGAACTGGCCCGCGACCGTGACTTTACCGCCGACCTGAAAGCCATGCTGGCCAGCGCCAACATCTGCTCTAAGCGCTGGGTGCACGAGCAGTACGACACCATGGTCCAGACCAACACGGTCATCGGTCCCGGCGGCGAAGCCGGCCTCATGCGCATCAAGGGTACCGGCGCTGACGGCCATGAGCGCGGCCTGGCCATGGCACTCGACGGCAACGGCCGCTGGTGCTACCTCGATCCCAGGCTCGGCGCCATGCATGCGGTGGCCGAATCGGCGCGCAAAGTAGCCATGACCGGCGCCACTCCGGTAGCCGCCACTAACTGCCTCAACTTCGGCAATCCTGAAAAACCGGAGATCATGGCCCAGCTCTCCGCCGCCATCAGCGGGATCGCCGAGGCCTGCACGGCGTTGCATACGCCCATTACTGGCGGCAACGTCTCCTTATATAACGAAACCAAAGGCTTGGGCATCTATCCCACTCCGGTGCTCGGCATCGTCGGCATTCTCGACGATGTCACCAAGGCCGTTTCCGCGGACTTCCAGCGCGGCGGCGATGCCGTCCTTTTGCTCTGGCCGGTCCCACGGCCTAGCACGCCGGATCCGGATCGCGAGGTGCCGGCTCACGCCGAAGCTACGGATTCCGCTTCCAGCACAGTCCCGGGCGTGATGGGCGATGAACCCGTGGTCGTCTCCGAAGAGGCCCCGCTGACCAGCGAGATCGCGCCCAACACCATGGCTGTCTTCGGCTCTTCGGAATTCGCGAAAGTCATCCTCGGCTCGCTGTGGGGCGCACCCCCGCCGCTCGATCTGGCCGCCGAAGCCGACCTGCACGCACTGCTCGGAGTGCTGGCGGACCGGCAGCTCATTCACTCCGCCCGCGACATCTCCGACGGCGGTATTGCGGTCGCCCTCGCGCAGTCGGCATTTCGACACGGCATCGGCGCAGCGGTGGAACAGGAACAGTCCCTCATGGCGTATCCGCTCTTCGGCCTGTTTGCCGAGCCCGCTTCCACCGTCCTCCTCACTGCCGATCCGAAAGAGGCCGGTGCCATCGAAGAACTCGCGGACGAATACGGCTACAACTTCGCGCGCATCGGAACCACCGGCGGCGATCGCCTGACCATCTCCGTCTACGGCAACACCTTCATCTCCGCGTCAGTGGAGGAGCTGCGCGGACCCTGGGCCCACGCCCTCGAGTCGGCCCTGCACGAAGAGGTGACCGCATGATCCGCCGCCTCTACCAGGGCGTTTCCGGCATCGCAGATCGCACCAGCCGCGAGTCTCGGTCCCTTGGTCCCTCGGTCCCTCGGTCCCTCAGGTTCGCCGCCTCCGACGACGAACTCCACGAAGAATGCGGCGTAGTAGCCATTCATGGTCACCCTGACGCAGCTCGCCAGGCGTATCTGGGTCTCTACGCCCTCCAGCATCGCGGCCAGGAGTCGGCCGGCATCGCTACAGCGGACGGGCAGCGCCTCGCCAACATCAAGGGCATGGGCCTGGTTTCTGAAATCTTCACCGACGATGTGCTGGCCAAGCTTCCCGGCCACATGGCTATCGGACACACCCGCTACTCCACCACCGGAGATTCCGCTCTTCTGAACGCTCAGCCTATCCGCGTGGATTCCACGAAGGGCCTCATCGCCATCGCCCACAACGGCAACCTGGTCAATCTGGGCAATGTGCGAGCGCGCCTCGAACGCGAGGGCGCATATTTTCAAACCACGTCCGATTCCGAAATCATCGTCCAGCTCATCGCTCACTCGCACGCCGGAACGCTGGTGGACGCAATCGCCGATTCGCTGTCGCAGATCGACGGCGCGTTCTCCATCGTGATGATGACCCGCGACCGCATCTTCGCCGCTCGCGATCCCCGCGGCTTCCGCCCGCTTTCCATGGGCCGCATCCGCAACCCAGAGGGCGCCGACACCATCGTCTTCGCATCAGAAACCTGCGCCTTTGACCTGCTCCGCGCCGAATACGAGCGCGACGTGCTCCCCGGCGAGCTAGTCATGGTCACCGAGGATGGCGTCACCAGCCGCCAATACGCCAATGGCGTTCCGCAAACAAGCTGCATCTTCGAGCACGTTTACTTTGCCCGGCCCGATAGCAAAATCTATGGCCGATGGGTGCAGGAAAGCCGTGACCAGATGGGCCGTCAGCTCGCGCGCGAGTCCGGCGTGCCTGCCGATCTCGTCGTCCCCGTGCCCGACTCCGGCGTCACCGCCGCTCTGGGCTACGCCGAAGAGGCGAGCCTCCCCTTTCGCTTCGGCCTCATCCGCAACCACTACGTGGGTCGCACCTTCATTGAGCCTGAGCAGCGCGTGCGCGACTTCGGCGTCAAGCTCAAGCTCAACCCCGTGCACAATCTACTGGAAGGCAAGCGCGTAATTCTCATTGACGACTCCATCATCCGCGGCACCACCAGCCGCAAAATCGTGCGCATGGTGCGCGGCTCGGGCGCAACCGAGGTTCACCTCCGCATCAGTTGCCCGCCCACCATATCGCCCTGTTTTTATGGCGTGGACACGCCTTCCAAGCGCGATCTGATCGCCGCCAACAAGACCATCGACGAGATTCGCGAGTTCATTGAGGCCGACTCCCTCGCATACCTCTCGCTTGACGGTCTCTACAAAGCCTGCGGAAGCAATAAAGGCTTTTGTGTCGCCTGTTACACCGGCAACTACCCCACCCAGTGGGTCGATGTGGAAGACATCCTGCCGGCCACGGCGACTGCATAATCGCTCTAACGCGCCGACATCAGTCTGACCCGTTCGCCCCCGCTCCCTTTATCTCAACAGTGATGACGCGCAGTTCCCCCACGCCCACATTCTCCAGCGTGTGCGGGGGCAATGGCCCTGACCACAACGCGCTTCCCTCGGGCGCTCCCCTGCCGCCGCGGCTGTCCACCAGAACCGTGCCCGCGCCGTCGCGGCGAACAAAATCGCTCCAATTCACCAGGTAGAGAGCACTCGGCCAGCGGTGCGTGTGCAGCGGCACGGTCTCCCCCGGCGCAATCCGCGTGTCCAGCACGCGGACCGCGTCATTCTCGAACAGGACTGCATGGTGCCGCGGTGCAGCGATAAGGGCATCCAATTCTTCCGGCCATTCCCAGGCCTCCTGCGATGTCTTCATCGTCCCTTTCTTTTGCCCGATCCTGCGCAAGCGGGAATCTACTTGATCCCCACCACCATCGAGTCCGGCCCCACCAGGTGCTCCACGCGTGCCTCGCGGAACCCCGCGTCGCGCATCCAACCCATGCAGTCCGCGCCGGTGTAGTCAAATCCGCCGTAGGTCTCAATCAGCATGTTCAGGCTCGCCATCAGGCCAAACGCGTTTTTCCTCCGATCATCGTCAATGATCGCTTCGTACACGATGAAAGCGCCGCCCGCGGGCAGCGCCTCGTAGGCTTTGCCGATCAGCATCCGCTTGGTTTCCAGGTCCCAGTCATGCAGGACGTGACCCATCACGATCGCGTCCACTTGCGGCAGAGGATCCTTAAAGAAATTCCCCGGAACAAACCGGACGCGCTGATCCAGACTCAGTTGGCCAATGTACTCTTCGAAGATGGGGCCGACCTCCGGCAGATCGAATCCCATGCCGCCAAGATGCGGATGCGCGAGGGCGATCTGCGCCGCCGTATCCCCTTGCGCGGTTCCTACATCGGCAAAAGTCTTGTAGTCCTGCCAGGGAAACTTGGCCGCAATTGCCAGCGCCGCGCCATGGCTGATGCCGCTCATGGCCTTCAGAAAACTCCTCAGCCGCGCCGGGTCGGCGTATAGCGTCTCGAACAACGGTTCGCCGCCGCCACGCACTTCGTTCTGCGGTTTGCCGGTGCGCAATCCCTCCGTCAAGTGCGCCCAGTGGCCATACAGTCGCTGATTGGCCATTTCCAGGATGCCGCCAATATACGAAGGCTTATGCTTGTCCAGGAAAATGCCGGTGGAGGGCGTGTTGGAATAGATGCCATCGTGCCGTTCCAGAAGGCCCAGTGCCACCAGCGCATCCAGAAAATCGCGTGCGGATCGGGGATGGAGACCAAGTCGGGATTGCACCGCCTCAAGGCTTTCCGGCCCGCGCGCAAGCTCGGTGAACAATTCCATCTCAATCGCGCTCAGCAGCGTCTTCGAGGCCCAGAATCCCAAGCCGATTTGCAGAATATGGTCGGGGGACGGCGCGGCGATCTGATCAGCCGCAGGTGCGGTTGCAGTGGCAGACATTCTGGACCTCCTTGTTGCGTCGTATCGAAATTGGGGAATCCGCGGGCAATTGGGGAACCGGTGCCCGCCGCAAGCCTGCCGGGGGAAGAGTCTTTATGCGCGGCAGAAATCTGCGTGCACGCAGTTTACGCGAACGAAATCACTTCACGCCACCGCGAATTGCGACATCTCATCTCCGGCAAGCTGAAGGCTGACGGCTGAAAGCTGAAGGCTGCCTTACTCGATGATCCGGAACTCCCCGCTGCAATGCATCAGGCTCATCAGGTAGAGCATGCCCGCCGGCGCTGCCGTTTAGGTCAATTCCACGGGTTCAAGAACTCCACCGGAAGACCCAGCAAATCTTTGGTGTTGCGTGTCACCAGGACGAGGCCGTGTTTTGCTGCTGTGGCAGCAAGCAGCGCGTCGATCACTGGTAGCGTTCGCCCCCCACTCCATTTGCCCCACAGCTTCGCCGTTTCTGAATCTACGCTGAGAACTTGGTCCGCAAACGTCCGTTCAATCTCCACCACCCAGTTCTCAAGAGAAACGGCTCCGTCGGCATCGTACTCTCGCCGCTTCGCCACTCCCTTCCACAGCTCGCCCAGAGTCAGCACGCTGATCCAGGTTCGGCTGCTCTCGCAAGAGGAGAGAAAGCGAACCACCGACGGGCCCCGCCTCACCCTCCGGACCTCGCTCACAACATTGGTATCCAGCAGGAACCCGGCCGGCGCGCTCAAAAGTCAATCTCCCGTCCGGTATCAGTGCTCCGCTCAATCTCAAAATCGTCAAACCGCGGCCCATTCAACAGAAACGCAACAAAATCCCCGCTCTTGCCCTTTTTCAGCGACTCGTACTCCTCGATCGAAAGAACAACTGCCCGACCCTTCCCATGCCGCGTGATGATCTGCGGCCCTTTCGACGTAGCGTCCTCAATCAATTCGCTGAATCGGGATTTCGCTTCCTGAACCTGCCAGTTCGACATCTCCAACTCCTGACCATTCTAGTCAGAATTATAGTCATAAAAGAGCGAGAAGTCCACAGAGGACCGTTCAGTTGATGATCCGGAACTCTCCGCTGCAATGCATCAGGCTCATCAGGTAGAGCATGCCGTCGTAGTAGCGTTGTTCACCGCTCGGCGTGGGCGTGTTCCACAGCGCCTCAACGAACGCTTTCGAGATGGGTCCATCGGTCGCAGCCTGCGAGCCGACGGCGGTTGTAGACAACATTCCGATGGAGTGCCGGTCTGAAAGCGGCTTGCCGTCCAGCGTGTAGCGGTCCACGAACTTGTCGATGCCCTGCCCGTAAAGAAACTTCTGAATCCGGTCGCTCAGCACCGTCTCCCGCGGGTCCTTGCGCCACCACGAGTAGTCCACGCTCCAGTTGCTCACGCTGCGCCATGAGTCGTAGCTGAACGGCGTCGGCTTCCCATCCCACCCCATCGCCGTTCCGCCGTCAAAGTGCGCCTGGTCCGGCGTGAGTCCCGTTTCCGGCCCCGTCACTCTGTTGAACAAATCCCGGCTCACGTCCGCAGCCTTGGCCCAGAATGCGCGATCCTCCTTCGGTCCCCATCGCGACCACAATTCATAAAACGCGGGCAGGTGGTAAGAGGGGTCGGTATTGCCTCGATCCACCTCTGGCACAAATCGGATCATGAAATGCGCTTCGTCCACCATGGGACCGACCGTCTGCTTCTGCGGACCGCGCGGGAAGCGGAACACCGGCATTTTGCGCCCGCTTTTCGCCATCTCCTCTTCCATGCGCTTGTTGTTCGGGCTGGGCCAGGGACGGTCGGGCTGTACGAATGGCGGATCGTCGGGATGAATGCGGAACGGCCCCGTCCCCGTCAGCACCGGATGATGCCGCATGCCGCGCAGGATTTTGTCCGCTTCGGCCTGGTAGTTGTAAATGCCTTTGCCGTTTCCCCAGCGGTGCGCCGCGAAATAGAGCGACATCACGAAATACTCTTCGCCGTCCGGTGCCGCGCCCGTCGAGCGCGGTGTTCCGTCCGTGCTCATGGACCACGCGAAGTATCCCACCGAGGGATTCTTCGGATCGGTAATCAGCATGTAAGTGTGGGCCCAGTTCCAAATGGCGTCGAATTCGCGCTTGTGGTTGAGCTGGACCGAGATCATCATGCCGTAGCTCATGCCCTCGGTGCGTGCGTCGTTGTTGGCCCAGTCGGTGATGTAGGCCAGCGTGCCGTTTTCATTGGCGCCGTTTTCAAAGTAGACGCGCTCTTCCTGCCCGTCCCCATGGAAGAGCTGCTGGAACGCCTTGTCGATCTTGGCGCGGCTTTCCGCCGGCGAGTGCCCTATCTCGTCGAACAGATCGCGGTATTGATGGGTCTTATAGGCGCCGTCGCCATCGCCGGGGAAGCGCTTGATCTCGCCCAGCGGTTTATCTATATAAGATGGCGGCATGCGGAACGCCGGCGCAGCCGGCGCTGCGGGACTCGCTTGCCCGCCATTCTGCGGCACCGCCGGCACGCTCTGCGCCGCCACGCCGCAAGTTCCCATCATCAATGCTCCTGCAAGAACCCAATTCGCGCCTCCGTATCGCTCCTCAAGCATGCGCACCGCGAGCTCCCCCCAATTCGATTTACTTCCAGCAATCATTCGGCAGAGCCTCCATTCCACACTATTCCCCCCGCGTTCGTCCACGCCCATCGGCTGCTACCATGGCGGAGTCGCTCACACGAGGGATCGGATGTCCCATCTGCGTGCACTCTTTGCCGTCGCGGTCTTCCTCGCCGCCTTCCTTCTGTTCATGGTCGAGCCCATCGCGGCCAAGCAATTGCTCCCCATCCTCGGCGGATCGGCATCGGTGTGGATCACCTGCCTGGTCTTCTTCCAGACCGCCCTCCTCGCCGGCTATCTCTACGCGCACTGGCTCGCGCGCCGCCCGCACGGGCTGCTGCATGTTGCGCTGCTTGTCGTGGCGTCGGCCGCTGCCGTACTCTGGGCCGCGCGCCCGCTGCCCGCCACCGGCCAGGCCAGCCATCCCATCGCTACCGTATTCCTGGCGCTCTCGCTCTCCATCGGGCTGCCGTTCCTGGTTCTCGCCGCCACCAGTCCGCTGATGCAGGTATGGTGGTCGCGCGCGGAAACCACAGGCATTCCTTACCGTCTCTACGCGCTCTCCAATCTCGCCTCGCTCCTCGCGCTCGCCGCATATCCCAGCGTGGTCGAGCCATACCTTACCCTTCGCACGCAGCGCATCGCCTGGTGCTGCGGATTCGCTGCCTTCGCCCTCCTCACCCTCTGGCTAATGCGCAGCACCCGCACCACCGTACTCACGAGTAGCGCCGGCCTCCCGGCCGGCAGTAGCGCGGACCTCCCGGTCCGCGTTCCCCAAGACAACGACCAGCCCGCCTCCCTCCGCGACAAGCTCCTCTGGGTTCTCCTCCCCATGGGCGCGGCCATGCAGCTCTGCGCCATCACCGCCTACCTCACCGCCAACGTCGCCGCCATTCCCCTGCTCTGGGTCCTGCCCCTGGGCGTTTATCTGCTCACCCTCATCTTCGCGTTCCAGTTCCGTGCCCGGCTCCCATGGGGAATCATCGCGCGTTTTCTGGTAGTGCTCCTCGGCGGGCTGGCCTACTTCCTTACCCAGACCGGCCACTCCTTGCCCCTCTGGCTCTCGCTGGTCTTCTTTCTCCTTGAGCTTTTCTTCGCCTGCTATTTCTGCCACGCAGCGGCCTATGCGCTCCGCCCCCAGCGAGACTCCGAAGCCACTCTCTTCTACTTCTTTTTCGCCGCCGGTGGCGCTCTGGGCTCCTTCCTCATCGGCATGGCCGCACCCCTGCTATACAGCCTCAATCTCGACCTTCCCATCGCCTTCCTCGTCACCGCGCTCCTCGCCCTCGCCGTCAACTGGCGCTCCAACTGGAGCCAGCGCATGGTGTGGATCGTGGCCTCAGCGGCCATGGTGGCGCTCACCTTCATGGTCCGCCGCGCTTATCTCGCTGACACCACCGTCACCGTGCGCAATTTCTACGCTGCGCTCCGCGTCAAGCAGGATTTGAGCTACCCCGGCGCAACCGTCCGCACCCTGCTCAACGGCTCCATCCAGCACGGCACCCAGATCTTCGGCTCCGACGAGCTCCGCCACACTCCCACCACCTACTATGCGGTTGACTCCGGCGTTGGCTACGCTCTGCGCTTCTGCTGCATGCGCCCCGACGGTTCTCTCCGCCCGCGCAACATCGGCGTCATCGGCCTAGGCGCCGGCACCATCGCCGCCTACGGCCAGCCCGGCGATCACATCCGCTACTACGAGATCAACCCGGCCGTCGAGCCCATCGCCCGCAACGTCTTCACTTCCATCCGCGAATCCGGCGCGCACGTGGACGTGGTCCCCGGCGACGCCCGCACATCGCTCGAGCACGAGCCGCCGCAGCGCTTTGACGTGCTCGTCGTCGATGCATTCACCGGCGACGCCATCCCTCTGCATCTGCTCACCACCCAGGCGCTCGCGCTCTATCGCCGCCACCTCGCCCCGGGCGGCATCCTCGCCTTCCACATCTCCAATCAGCATGTGAATTTAGGGCCGCCCATCGCCCTCGTGGCTGCCTCCGCCGGCATGCAGGCGAGGTTGGTATCAAGCACAGCTGACCAGGAGCCGGGCGAGTTCAGCGCATCCTGGGTCCTGGTGACCGATAACGATGCCTTCTTGAATCAGCCGATCGTGGCGGTCCACGCCAAACCTATCCGCCCCAAGGCCGGCCTCCGCGTCTGGACCGACGACTACTCCGCCCTCCTGCCCGTGCTGCGCTGGTAGCTGGGTGCACCTGTTCCCTGTTCCCTCGTTCCCTGCCTCGATCACGCCGGCGTCGGCGACAGAATCGTGCTGCCCACCACCGTCGCCGCCTCCTCGCCCACAGCCAGCCGCGTCAGCGTCAGTACGGTGATATCGTCCTCCTGGCCGAAGTCCTGCGCTGCCTGCGCAATTCGCTCCGCCGGCTGCGTCGCCATGGCCGCGGTCCGGTCAAACCCCAGCAGTTCACCGCCGCGCGCCCGCGCTTCCACCACGCCGTCGGTCAGCAGCGTCAGTTGCTGCGACAGCTCCAGGCGGAAGTGCGCTTCCGGATACTTGGCGTCCGCATTCAGCCCCAGCGGCAGCCCCGCATCCACCGTCAGCTCCCTGCCATTGCAATAGGGCGAAAGATGCCCCGCATTGGCCGCCGTCAGCGCCCCGTTTGCATCCAGCCGCAGCACCAGGCACGTAGTGAACCCGCCCTGCGTGCGCGCCATCATGCGCACGTTCATCGCCTCCAGAATCGCGCCCGGGCTGGTGGTAAAGTGCGCCAGCGTGCGCACCGTGCCCACCAGCAGGCTCACCGTCATGGCGGCCGGCATTCCCTTCCCGCTCACGTCGCCAATCACCGCCAGAACTCCTCCGCCTTCAACCGGCAGAATCTGGAAGAAGTCGCCGCCCACCTGTTGCGCCGGCCGGTAGTCGCTGGCCAGCTTGAATCCCGGCACCTTCGGCAGCGCTTCCGGAATCAGCACTTGCTGCACCTGCCGCGCCTGCTCAATCTCCATCCGCCACAGCTCCCGCTCCCGTTCCGAGCGGATGAACCGGTGCATCATCAGGATGGTAACGATGGCCAGCATCAACAGCGATCCAATCTCTCCTTCTGAGAAATTCAATGCGTAGAGCCGCAGGTTCACCGGAACGTGCACCACTGCCAGTTCCTCCTGGTAGAGCCAGCCGATCACAAGCAGCACCGGCGTCAGCGCCATCCATCCCTCCGTGCCGCGCGTTCTGATCCCCCGATACGTGATCCAGAGCAGCACCACTCCCAATGCCAGCTTCAATGCAACCGACACCGGAACCGCCCATGTGGTCGCGCTCACTGGTACCAACCCGCCAAAAAGCGGGGGCCGCAGCAGCGACATGCTCAAAGACGCCAGGCACACCAGCACTACAATCAGCCGCGCGGTATTCCGGAAACGATCCAGCCGGAACCAGTAGCCCCAGAAAAGGGCCCATAATCCCAGTCCCAGCGACTGCAAACCGACATCCTCCAAAAATGTCTCCTGCATCATCGGAATGACCGTCGTGTAGTAGCCCGTCACCGTGGTAAATCGCAAAAGGAAGCTTACAAGGCAGGCCATCGCCAGCCAGAAGTAGGCAGGGTCCTTGCGATCGAGCCAGAACAGAACGATGCCGAGGAGGGAAGCCAGGAGCATGAGCACTCCGGTCATGAAGTTTCCCAACTCTGTGCGGTTCACCGCGTCCCACTCCAGCCGCAGCATGGCGTTGATCGCCGATGCCTGCCCCAGCATCAGCGGACCGTGGAGGCCGCCGACGTCGGGCGAGGTTAGCGGCGTGGACGAGTCCATCCACATGCGAATGGCAATCACCACGGGCCCGCTGCTCACGCCGTTAGGCAAAGCGAACGCACGCGGCTGCGCGTTGTAATACTCCACCGGGCGCGTCTTGAAATCCCCGAACTCCCCAACCATCTGCCCATTCACGAACACCTGGTACGCGTCGTCGAAATCGATCGGCATGGTGAGCGCAAGCGCGGCGCCTCCCGGACCCTGCGCATCGCTTTCCACATCCACGCGCAGCCGATACCAGGCAAACCCGATCAGCTTCGGGTACCCCTTCCTGGTCCAGCCGCTGGTGAATCCGCTGGCTCCCGTTATCGGATCGTAAGACTCGGCAGGCGGCGTCAGGTCCATCGTTCCCCACTGCGCATCGTCAAACCCGGGGCTGGCCCACGCCGGATCGTCGCCCGGATGAAATTTCCATGGCCCGGTCAACACCGCCACGGAGTTGCCAATGCGCACATGAAAATCCCCGCCCTGTGCGGAAGAAGCAGTCGGGGCCAGCAGCAGTGCCAGAACAATCAGGAGCAGAAAAGCCCGGTGAGTCCGAGCAGGGCGCAGGGGAAACTTCGACATCCGTCGCCTCCGAGGATGTGAGCAGCATAAAAGAACGGCAAGGCCAATCGCAATGTTTTCAATAAGCGCATCCCGCGCCTTCGTCCCTGTTGCCTAGTCCCTTTGTCCCTCGTTCCCTCGTTCTCTGTTCCCTGTAGCCCCTGTCACAAGACGTTCCCACTCCCGGTGTGATAGCCTTCGGTTCTTGATTGAAGGACGCCCGGCGGATTCATCGCAGATTCATCTTCCGGGCGCCTGCCGGAGACCCTCCGCATGGACGAGGATGACGGCAGACCGGGAGGCCTGACCGAACAACTCGGGGTCCCCGGCGACAGGTCTTCGTCGCTGGGGTGGGCCAGATTCGGCCCTCGCGACGCCCGCCCGGACGCCCTCCCTCTATCCCTGCTCCCTGCCGCTGCATTTGTAGCGCCGGCCTCCTGGCCGGCTGCAACGTGGGCTTCCCAGCCCACGTTCCTTCCAGCGCCAACCTCATCTTCCAGCATGCACCGCCTTTTGCCCCGCATGGAACCATCATCTGCGTTTCGCCGTGAGGAGGACCGCTGGGGCTTCTGCCCCGGCATCGCACAACGCGGAGAACGCCTCGTAACAGGGCGCGACCTCAGTCGTGCCCCAGCCCGCTCCCTCGTAAATCCTGCGCGCTTTAACCCCTGCCTCCCCATCCATCCCGCACAGCCTGTTTCCTCATCTCCGCTTTCACAGCGGACCCACGTCTTTCCGCACTCAAGCTTGCATCACCAAGGAGAAGTCGCATGAAAACCTACCAGGGAAGTGAGATCCGCAACGTAGCTGTAGTCGGGCATGCGCACAGCGGCAAAACCACCCTCATCGCCGCTCTGCTGCATGCCGCCAAAATGACTTCCACCCAGGGCCGTGTCCACGATGGCTCCGCCGTTACCGCCTACGACGAAGAGGAAATCGCCCGCGGCACCACCATGCAGAACGCGGTAGCCTTTGCCGAGTGGCAAGGCGCGAAAATCAATTTCGTAGACACCCCCGGCTTTCACATGTTCAGCCATGAAGCCCGCGCCGCGCTCCTTCCCGTCGAATCCGCCGTCATCGTCATCAACGCCCAGAGCGGCGTCGGGCCCGTCACCGAGCGCGTTTGGAAATACGCGGAAGAGGCCAACGTCCCCCGCATCGTCGTCGTCAATCAGATGGACCACCCCAAGGCCGGCGGCGAAGGCGGCCTCTCCGCGCTCATTGACGACCTGAAAGATCGCTGGGGCCGCGCCTGCATCCCCGTCCAACTCCCCATCGTTGACGCCAACGGCTTCCAGGGCGTGGTCGACCTGGTCACCATGCAGGCTTTCCACTACGCGCCCAACGGCGACGGCCGCGGCAAGATCGTTGAGATTCCCGCCACCTTGTCCCACGCCGCCAAGGATGCCCACGAGGCCCTGGTTGAGCTCGTCGCCGAAGGCAAAGACGAGCTCATGGAAGAGTATTTTGAGAAGGGCACCATCCCTGAAGATCACCTCATCGGCGCGCTCCATGAAGCCATCCGCGACGACCGTATCTTCCCCATCCTCTTCTGCGCCGGCGAAACCAACGTCGCCACCGACCACCTCCTCGACTTCTTCAAGGTCTACGCCCCCGCGCCAGTCGAGCGCGCCCCCATCTCCGTCCGTACTCCAGCCATGGCTGCCGTCGTCGCCAATGCCGGCGGTGATGGAGGCAGCGACGCCTCCGCCGCCGGAACCGCTACCCGCGCCGTCTCTGACTCCGAGCCGCCCGCCGTGGTCGTCTTCAAAACCATGTCCGATCCCTTCGCCGGCCGCATCAGCTTCTTCAAAGTGGTCAGCGGTGTCATCAAGAACGACGCCACGCTGGAGAACTACTCGCGCCGTGGCCAGGAGCGCTTCGCCCACCTCAGCGTCATGCAGGGCCGCAAAGCCGTCGAAGTCCTTGAGCTGCACGCAGGCGACATCGGCGCCGTGGCCAAGCTCCGCGACACTCTCACCGGCGACACCCTCGGCGTCAAGGGCGGTGACATCCTCATCGACCTGCACCCGGTGCCCGAGCCGGCCATGACCTACGCCATCGAGCCCAAATCCCGTGCCGACGAAGACAAGCTCGCCCCCGCCATCCACAAACTGATGGAGGAAGACCTGCTCATCCGCTTCTTCCGCGATCCGCAGACCAACGAGTTCCTCATCGCCGGTGCCGGCCAGCCGCACATTGAAACCATCGTCTCGCGACTCAAAAAGCGCTACCACGCCGAGGTCACCCTCAAGGCGCCCAAAGTTCCTTACCGCGAAACCATCCGCGCAAAAGGCGAGGGCCACGGCCGTCACAAAAAGCAGAGCGGCGGCCACGGGCAGTTCGGCGACTGCAAGATCCGCATGGAGCCCCTGCCCCGCGGCGGCGGCTTCGAGTTCGCCAGCGAAGTCTTCGGCGGCGCCATCCCCCGCAACTTTATCCCCGCCATCGAGAAGGGCATCGTGGAGACAGCCGCCCGCGGCTACCTCGCCGGCTACCCCGTCGTCGACTTCAAAGCCATCGTCTTCGACGGTTCCTACCACGACGTTGATTCCAACGAAATGTCGTTCAAGACCGCCGGCCGTCTCGCCTTCAAGAAAGCCATGGAAGTCTGCAAGCCGGTGCTGCTTGAGCCTGTCATGAAGGTAGAAATCGAAGCCCCCGATGAGTTTGCCGGCGCCGTCATGGGCGACCTCAACAGCCGCCGCGGCCGCGTCCAGGGCATGGAGTCCAAAGGCCGCAGCACCGTCGTCAACGCCGAAGTGCCCATGTCTGAAATGCTGACCTACGGCACCCAGCTAACTTCCATGACTCAGGGAAAGGGGAGTTACCGCATGGAGATGGATCATTACGACATCGTGCCGCAGTTGGTGGCTGAGAAGATCCTAGCCAACGCCAAGCGGCCGGTAGAGGAAGAGGAAGAGTAGGCATTTCGGCTGCGCGGAGCTTCTTTTGGTGCGTTCACCGCGCAAAAAAAACGGCGATGTGATGCGGAATCATGGAGATGCGTGCTATTTCTGCACACGTTGTGTTCGCCGTGCGTTCGCTTTGCATGGGGCTCGCCGCCTGGGGTCGCGGAGTGGGCGTGGTTACCTTTGGGGGGGAGGGGGGTGGCCTCAAACCGGCTTTTTGCCGGGGTGGGGGTGCTGGAATGCGGGCCAGAGGGCCGCGGCTGCGGTTCAGCGGAGCCAGAGTGGTTACCTTTGGGCAGGGGCGCCCCTGCCTGGGGCTCGGATTGGGAGCGGGGGCTGAGGCAGCCGGCCCGGCGGTGGGGCTGAGGCCCGGACTGGACCTGGAGGTCGTGATTTGGAACATTCAGCACGGGTTATTGCGCTCCGATCTCGATCTCGGGTCCGGAGCGCGACTGGGGAGGGATGACCACCCCACGAACTTGGACCTGTTCGTGGGGACCCCGGGAGCAGCGGGCTTGAGTTTGAATATTGAGTCCATTATGATCACATAATATTAGTGTGTCAATAGAAATATTTCGAGGTGAGAGGCAACTGCTGTCAGAATGGGTTCTTCATTGCTCGCGTGGCGCGCGATTCGGCTCGAACTGCCTGTATCTCCTGCTCGATCTCCTCATCGGTGATCGGATACTTCTCCGCCAGCTCACACGTCTCCCGCAGACTCGCCCGCGCAATCGCCCTGCGAATATCTCTTTCCTGCTCTGCAATATCGCCCATCACCGGGACCAGGAAATACGCCGGCCCCTTTTGACCCGCCAGGAGCACCGTCTCTCCCCTGGGCACAGCCTCCAGCGCCTTGGCCCCCCGCGTCCGAAACTCCCGCAACGATACTTGCCGCATCTCAGCCTCCTGCCCAAGTGTAGCCATTTCAGCTACGCCGCACAATCCGCCAGAAGGCAGCCGGATGGCCCATGTTCCCGGTTTTTGGGACATGGGAAACAACCCCTCCTTCGCATTAGAATGATCGCGTCTTCCGAAAGACCACGCCGATGTACCAAGTAGTTATGGACACAAACGTTCTGGTTGCAGCTTTGCGCTCCAAACTCGGCGCTTCGTATCTCCTGCTGAATCGAATTGGCAGCGCCAATTGGCGGCCCAATCTAACCGTTGCGCTCGCGCTCGAATATGAGGCCATCCTCAAGCGTGAGCATCGGTCCTTCGGCTTGACAGAGAGTGACATAGACGTCGTGCTGGACGGCGTCTTTTTCCAGGCCGGGCTGCATGAGCAGTATTTTGTGTGGCGGCCCGTCGCGAACGACCCCGACGACGATCTCGTGCTTGAGGCCGCCATCGCCAGCAACAGCGATTTCATCGTGACCTACAACAAACGCCACTTCCGCGCCAGCCGTGAGTTCGGAATCCAGTGCCTTACGCCCAAGGAATTCCTTATACTGGTACAGGAGCTCCCATGAAGAGCGTCAACATCCCCGACGATGTCTACCAGCGGGCCGCCGAGTTGGCCGAGCGCGATCAGGTCTCTGTTGACAGACTGCTTGCTGCGCTCGTCCTGCACCACGCCCGCGAGTGGTCCCGTTTGCGCGCACGAACGGAGCGCGGCTCGATCGAGAAGCTTCGCTCCATCCTTCAGAAAGTCGGCGATGCACCGCCCGAGCCATTCGACCAGCTATAAAGCACTGCCTGGCACCCAGCCTCAAGCCCCCGGCAGCTCGTCTCCCGGCATCGGCGGATTATCGGGAACAAGATCGAGGTAGGACGCAAGCCCCTTGCCCGCGCTCGCGGACTTGCGACTGAAGAACTCAGCCGCCGTCTCCACCGCGCCGATCTTCTGCGCCAGCGCCGACGTTATCCACACATCCAGGGACACACCATCTTCCCGCGCCAGCTCTTCGGCCCGCTTTACCAGCGAATCCGGAAGATCCAAAACCCGAGTCATGACTGCTTCCCCTTCCGTTCGAGTCGCTGGAGCAGTTCCGCCGGCGACAGGACCAGAATCCCGAAGCGGCTGCTTGCCCGTTCGAAGTCTCTTCTATTATGCGTCACAATTGCCTCGGCCTGCCCGTTGATCGCCGCTTCAAGCACCATTTCGTCGTCCGCGTCCGCCAACTGAGGCCGCCAGACGAATCGGATATCCACCGGCACGATTAGGATTGCCAGTTCCGCAAGAAATCCATCCACGAGATGCGCAGGCATGCCATGCTCTTCCCGCTTGAGGACGGCCTCATATTCAAGAAACAGTGCAGGGCTGGCCGCAAGTTCAACCCTCTTTGCAGCGGCTTCCTTAAGCAAGGCCGCGCTGGCGCCGAGCCGGGAACGCAGCCCGGCCACAAGCACTGAGGTATCCATCACGATACGCATGTGTTAACCGCACGTTCATTCTACGTCGCTACGGGCACCCTGAAATCCGGCGAAACCAACACCCCTCCCGCTGCATCTCACGCCAGAGGAGAAATCTGCATGGCCACCACTTCAGAATTGATCGAACGCCAGAAGTCTGCCCTCGCCACGCGCTCTGACCTCGAACCCAACGCCGTCAAGGACATCACCGCCGCGCTGAACGCCCTACTCGCCGATGTCTTCAGCCTGTACCTCAAGACCAAGAACTTCCATTGGCACATGAGCGGGCCGCACTTCCGCGACTACCACCTGCTGCTGGATGAGCACGGCGACCAGATCTTCGCCATGACCGACGATATCGCCGAGCGGGTGCGCAAGATCGGGGGAACCACCATCCGCTCCATCGGCCACATTGCCCGGCTGCAGCGCCTCCCCGACAATGACGCCGAATACGTGACTCCCGAAGACATGCTGAGCGAGCTGCACGAGGACGAGCTGGCCCTTATCCGGAGCATGCGCGCCGCCCACGATCTGTGCGACGAAGCCGGCGACGTGGCCACTACCAGCCTGCTGGAGAACTGGATTGACCAGACCCAGCGCCGCAACTGGTTCCTGTTTGAAGCCACGCGCCGCGCGGTGTAGCTCCTTCGCAGCCTGTCCTTGTTTTCTTCCCCGGTGGGCGGCTGGTTCTGCCCACTCGCGCGGACCGTTGTGCGCTAAAACAACTTCGAGCTGTCCAGCAATATCGTCACCGGTCCCTGGTTGATCGAGGACACCGACATCATGGCCTGGAACTCGCCGGTCTGGCAGCGCAGGCCACGTCGCTGAATTTCCGCAACAAAGTATTCGTAGAGCTCGCGGGCGCAGTCGGAGGGGGCAGCCTCGTCAAAGGAAGGCCGCTTGCCGCGGCGGACGTCGCCGTAGAGGGTGAACTGGGAGACTGCAAGCACCGCCACGCCAACATCCACTATGCTCAGGTTCATCTTGCCCAGGCTGTCCTCAAAAATGCGCAGGCCGGCGATCTTCTCGGCGAGATACTCTGCGTCCGGTTTGCCATCGTTGCGGGAAACGGCAAGCAGCACCAGCAAGCCCAGCCCGATTTCGCTGACTGTCTGTCCCTCGACAGTGACGGAGGCTTTCGAGACCCGCTGGACTACGGCGCGCATTTCTGAGCCTACTCCCCAAAAGGACTTATGTGGAAGGCACCGCGGTGGCGGGGATGCGCTGGGTGGTAGCGGCCTGGCGGAGGCGCTCGAGCTGCCACACATAGATGGCCAGGCGGCGGGAGTAGTGAAGGACGGGGGGAATGTTGGGAAGGCGGATGCCGACGGCCTCGGCCAGGTCGTTGCGGGCGATATCGGCTTCCGCTTCCTCAAGCTGCCAGGAGACATGATGGATGCTGGCGCGCATGATCTGGCCGTCGCCACCGCGGGTGAAGAGGCAGTATCGCTCGGTAAGAAAGTACTCAAGGCTGCCGGGAAGGTTTTCCGCGAGGCGGGGGGTGGGGCCGAGCCCGCGATAGCGCGCCTGGAAGACGACGGGGGTGGAAGAGAAGCGGCGGCGGGACCAGTAGGCGAACTCGCGATCGCCGCGGCGCTCAATGCTCATCGCGGACCAGTGGTAGGGCAGGTGGTAGAGCATTCGCGCAAAAGCGACGGCAATGGGGTTGCGGGCGTCGAGGGAAAAGAACCAGACGCCGGGCGTACCGGTGTGAGGGTCGCGGACGTAGGTGCGCAGGTTGAGCTCAGGAAAGCTGCTGGCGCCGGGGATGGCAGGGATGCCGCGGAACTTGATGCGGTCCATCCAAAAAGGAACGATGCCGATCCACGCGGAACCCTGAAAGGTATCCACGTGGAGGCCCTCGGGGATGAGCGCGGCGAGGGCGGTGGCGGGGATGGGCCAGTGCGCGAAGAGGAGGTCGTTCCAGCGCTGAGTCATCACCCAGCGGCCCGAGGGCAGCGGGCGGGGACGATGCGACGTCTTCACTCGAAATTCCCGCATGGCGAAATCCCGAAGAACCCCAACTGGAAAGGGTAACCGATGGATACATAATTGCGCCAAAGGCGCCGGCCGGAGCGGAGCGGGGGTATTGACGTATTCTGATCGCGAGCGAGGGATCATGTCCAGCAAAACTTTCATGTCAGCCGGCGCCACCCAGTCCCCTGTCCATCCGGGCGCGCACAACCAGACCGATGTTTTTGCGGTGCATGGAGCCGATCCGGAGGTGCTGGCCTACGCCATGGCCAAGTACTCGCGATCGGCGCTGTCGATGCGGGAGTCGCTGCAGGAGATCAGCGCGCAGCGGGCAGAGCAGTTCCTGAACACCTTTTATTTTCAGTACGGGCACCGGTCGATCGCGGACCTGGCGCATATTGCGTTTGCGGTGGAACGGCTGAGCCTGCTGGCGGCCATTGTGCTGGTGGACGAACAGCGCTGGGACGGGCAGGAGCGCTCCACGCGGTACCAGAACTTCCTGAAGTCGGGCTGGTACATGCCTGATTTTGGAGAAGATGTTGCGTCAGGCGAGCTTTATGCGGAGACCGCGGAAGGACTTTTTGCGGCCTACGAGCGCACCGCTGCAGCGGTGCTGGGAGCGCTGAAGGAGCGGGTGGCGTGCCCGGAAGCGATGAAGCCGGAGGCCTATGAGCGGACGCTGAAAGCGCGGGCGTTTGACGTGGCGCGGTACCTGCTGCCGCTGGCGACGAACACCTCGCTGGGTCAGATTGTGAATGCGCGGACGCTGGAGACGCAGGTTTCGCGGCTGTTGTCGCACCCGGCGGCGGAGGTGCGCGACCTGGGGCGGAAACTGCGGGAGGCGGCCACGGGGCCGGCGTGGTGCGTGGGCGGACAAGCCGGCGCGGCGCTGGTGGCGGAGATTGCCAAGATGGATCCGGCGCTGGGCGAGCAGGCCGGAGCGCTGCTGACGCGCGAGGTGAGGACGGCGCCCACGCTGGTGAAATATGCCGAGGCGAATGCGTACCTGACGGAGACACGGGCGTTGCTGGAGCGCGCGGCGGGCGAGTTGCTGGAGAGCGTGGCGATTGCGCCGGCGCCGCTGGTGGACCTGGTGGAACGCACGGAGACTCTTGAGGTTGAGCTGGCAGCCACGCTGGTGTACTGGGCGAGCGACCATCCTTACCGGCAGGTGCGCGATGTGGTGGCCGGACTGAGCGAAGCGCGGGTAAACGAGATCATCGAGCTGGGGCTACGCAAGCGCGGGCGGCACGACGAGGCGCTGCGAGCGTTCCACGCGGGCGCGGCGCTGCGGTTCGACATCCTGATGGACATCGGCGGATTTCGCGATATGCACCGGCACCGGAGGTGCGTGCAGATCCAGCAGGGGTTCACGGCTCGGCTCGGGTACGAGACGCCGGAATCGGGCGATGCGGCGGGGCTGGCCGAGGCGGGAGTGGTGGAGGATTACCGGTGCGCGGTGGAAGGCGCGCACGCCGCGAGCGCACGGATTGCGGCGGGAAGCGCGCCGGAGGCGGCGGTGTCGGCGCTGTATCTGCTGCCGCTGGCCACGCGCGTGCGCTGCCTGTTCAAGATGGATTTTGCCGAGGCGCAATACATCTCGGAGCTCAGGTCCGCGCCGGCGGGGCACTTCAGCTATCGCAAGGTGGCGTGGGAAATGTACCGGGCGCTGGAGCGGCAGCATCCCGAGCTGGCGAAATACATCCGGGTCACGGATTTCGAGGCGCCGATTGATTTGCTGCAGCGGTAAACAATGGGGCGGCGCGGGAAGCGTTCGTTGTACGTCCAATGGATGTACAATGGTGTTGTGGAGGATTCCGATGGCCAGGAGTGCTGCTCTTAGAAAATCCCAGGAGCCGCAGCAGCGCCGCTCCAGGTCGACCCGCCTGGGATTTCGCGTGGACGCGGAGACAAAGAAGATGGTGGAACGCGCGGCGGCGCTGGAACGCCGGAGCATGACGGATTTTTGCCTGACGGTGATCACGGAAGCGACGCGAGAGGCGATCGCACGCCACGAGATGCTGACGCTGAGCGCCAGAGACCGGGAAGTTTTCTTCGATGCGCTGATGAATCCTCCGAAACCAAACGCCCGGTTGCGGCGTGCGTTCCGGGAGATGCGCGCTCGGGTAGTTGTGGAGTGATCGCGCACGACCCGAAGGAGTTCCGCGTCCAGGTCCTCACCAGGGATCACGACCGCGATGGCTTTACCTGTGGCGTCCTCTCACTCGACAGTTATTTGAAGACACAATCCACACAGGAAATGCGCCGAAAGGCCAATGCTGTGTTTGTCATGATTCGTTCGGACGCCCCTGCGAGAATTGTGGGCTACTTTACGCTCTGCGCCTTTGGCATCGAACGGGGCGAGGTGCCGGAAGCAGCACAGAAACTCCTTCCGCGCTATCCCCTGGTGAGCGCGACGTTGATCGGCCGACTTGCAGTCGATTCCTCCGAACAGGGAACTGGCATAGGACGGATATTGCTTACGTCCGCCTTACAGAAGGCGTATGAAAACGCAGATGTGGTGGGATCCTCGATGGTCATCGTGGACGCGATCAACGAGAGCGCGGCGAAGTTCTATGCGGCGCACGGATTCATTCGCTTGCCGGAGTCGATGCGGTTGGTGCTGCCGATGCGCGCGATTGGCGGGATGCTCAAAGCGAAGAATTAACCCCAAAGCCATCTCAGGTTTGGCAAGACGCGAAGGCTTACTCGCGAAACGCGTTAAACGCTTCGCGGGCGGCGGCGATGGTGGCCTGGATGTCTGCATCGGTGTGCGCGTAGGACATAAATGCGGCCTCGAACTGCGAGGGCGGCAGCCACACGCCGCTATTGAGCATGGCGTTATGAAACCGCCCGAAAGCAGCGGCGTCAGACTTTGCCGCTTCTTCGTAGTTGCGCACCGGATCCGGCGTAAAGAACCAGGTCCACATGGCGCCGACGCGGTTGGTAGTCAGGGCAATGCCGGCGCGCGAAGCTTCCGCAGCCACGCCATCCGCAACGGCTTTGCTCGTGGTTTCCAACTTCGGATACACCTGGGCGGCGTGAGCCTGGAGATAGTCGAGTGTAGCGATTCCAGCGGCCATGGCCAGCGGGTTGCCGCTTAACGTGCCGGCCTGGTAGACGGGGCCGAGCGGCGCGAGCCGGTCCATGATTTCGCGTTTGCCGCCGAAGACGCCCACTGGCAAACCGCCGCCGACGATCTTGCCCAATGTGATCAGGTCAGGATCCATCTTGTAGTGCTGGACCGCGCCTCCCAGCGAAACGCGAAACCCGGTCATCACTTCATCGGCGATCAGCAGCGCGCCGTTCCGGCGGGTAAGCTCGCGGAGGCCGTCGAGATAGCCGGGCGCGGGTGGGATGCAACCGGCGTTGCCGACGACGGGTTCGAGGATGATGGCGGCGATCTCATTGGGGTGTTCGGCGAAGGCTGCATCGACGGCGCCGAGATCGTTGTAGGGAAGCGCGAGCGTGAGCGCAGCAATGGCGTCAGGCACACCGGCCGAGCCGGGGATGCCGAATGTGGCGACGCCGGAGCCGGCTTTCACCAGGAGGCCATCGGCGTGGCCGTGGTAGCAGCCTTCAAACTTGACGATGAGATTGCGGCCGGTGGCGGCGCGGGCCACGCGGATGGCGCTCATGGTGGCTTCCGTGCCCGACGAGACGAAGCGCATCTTCTCAATGGCTGGGTAGCATGCCACGATGCGTTCCGCCAGATCGGCCTCGGCTGCCGTGGATGCGCCGAAGCTCGCCGAACGGCGCGCGGCGCGCTCGATGGCTTCCACCACCGGCGGAAAAGCATGGCCCAGGATCATGGGTCCCCACGAGCCGAAGTAGTCGATGTAGCGATTGCCATCGGCATCGTAAAGATAGGCGCCCTGGGCGCGCTCAATGAACGGCGGATGGCCGCCGACCGCGCGGAAGGCCCGCACCGGCGAGTTGACGCCGCCGGGAAAGAAGCGCTCGGCGCGCTGCTGGAGCGCCTGCGAACGGACGCGGGACGTGGCTTTATCGTTGGAGCTCATGCGAATTCCTGGAACCTTCCCTCACGCGAGTTAGTTCAGCCAGTATATATTTCGTCGCTCGGCGCCCCACTCGCCGACGCCAGCCGAAGCGGCAATACCCCTCCGTGCCCCTTTGAATCATTGCCTGTGAAACAGTCCTGAAGGCGGGCGGTCGCCGGGCGCGGAACCCCATTTTTTGTTCGGCTCGCTCCCCATCCGGAAGCGCAGCTCTCCACCGGCCACGATCTCTGCGTGCGTGATCCACGAGCGCGTCAGAGGCTTGCCGTTCAGCTCCACGCCCTCCACGTAAATGTTCCGATCGGAGTTGTTCTCGGCAACAATGCTGAACGTCCTCCCCGTCCCCGGAACGCGCAGCGAAGCGTGATTCACCATCGGGCTGCCGAGCACATAAACGCCGGTCACGGCGTTCACTGGATAGAATCCCAGCGCGGCGAAATTGAACCACGTCGAGATCTGCCCGCAGTCGTCGTTGCCGGGCACCCCCGCCGGCGTGTTGTTGTAAAGCCGCGCCACCTGGCGCACACGTTCCTGCGTCTTCCAGGGCGCGCCGGCGAATGAATATAGATACGGAATGTGATTACTTGGTTCATTCCCTTGCGCGTCCTGCCCCACCATGCCGGTAATGTCCGGCGGCGACTCCAACACGTCCGATCCCGCAGCAAACAGCGCGTCCAGCTTGGTCATAAACGCAGCGTCGCCGCCGTACAAATCGATGAGCCCATCCACGTCCTGCATCACGTTGAACGTTGCCTGCCATCCGTCCGACTCGGTGTAATCCTCCCAATACTCCTGGTCGGGGCGGAACGGCTCGCGCCATTTGCCGTCTTCCATCTTTCCGCGCATGAACCCGCTCGCCGCGTCGAACAGGTTCTTGTAATTCTGCCCGAGCTTGTAGAACTCGGCCGCATCGTCCCGCTTGCCCAGCAGCTCCGCCATCGCGCCAACGCACCAGTAGTCATAGGCGAAATCGAGCGTGCGCGAGACCGACTGCCGCTGCTCGCCCGCCGCCACGTAACCCAGCTTCCGGAATTGCTCCTGCAGCGCCTTGTTGCCATTCAGCGTTGCGCCCACCAGCGCAGTATCCCGCATCGCCGCGTAGGCCGCTTCCACATCGAAATCCCGCAGCCCGCGCGTGTACGCGCCCACAATGAGCCCCACCACGTGGAAGCCCGTCATGCACCACGTCTCATTCCCCCACAGCGGCCACACGGGCAGCGAATGCTGGCCGAGCTGGCGATAATCGGCCAGCATGGTCTTCACAATGTCGCCGATCCGCTTGGGCTGCGTCAGGGTCAGGAAGACAAATTCCCCGCGATAAATATCCCAGATGGAGAGCGTGGTGTATTTTGTGAAACCGTGATCTGGATAATTCTTGTGGTCCTGCCCGCGATACGCGCCGTCCACGTCGTTGAACGTTGCCGGCGCCACCAGCCCGTGATAAGCGCCCGAGGCAAAAGTCTCGTTCTGCGCCTCGCTCGGCAACTCCGCTTCCATCGCGCTCAGCGCCTTGCGCCACTCCTCGGCGGCGGCTCGCGCCACACCGTCGAAATCCCAATGCGGCATCTCCGCTGCCAGGTTCTTTGCTGCGCCGTCAACGCTTGTCCCGGAGATCCCCACTCGAACCACCAGAGGCTCGGCGTCGGCGCCCTCGGTAAAGATGGCGCGGATTTGCTTGCCTGTGATTCGGTCGCCAACAGTGACGCTGCGTTCCGCGCCATCCACCTGCACGGCGAGTGCGGCAAACGCGCGAGAGAACTCGACCACAAAGAAGACTTGCTTGTCCACCGCCCATCCGTGCGTGGAGCGCACGCCGCTCACCCGCGTGCTGCTCTCAATCTGCAAATCCGCCGCATACACCTCGCACCCAATGCCGTGCACCAGGTCCAGCATCAGTCCGCGCTTGGTCTCCGCCGGCAGCGCCGGATAACGATAGCGGTGCATGCCGCAGCGCGTGGTCGCCGTCACCTCCGCATGCACATCCGGCGTATCCAGATGCACGGCGTAGTATCCCGGCCGCGCTGTCTCGCGCTCATGCGAGAAGGCCGAGCGGTAGCCGCGTTCCGCCTCGTCAAACACCCAGCCCGAATTTCCGCCGAGCGCCTCCACCTGCGCTTCAGCCTCTTGGCCCGGAGCGCCGGTGTTCCAGCTCCAGTTGCGGCCTTCCACCAGCGGCATCAGCAGCACATCGCCCAGATCTGAGGCGCCTGTGCCCTGCAGATGCGTGTGGCTGAATCCGAGAACGAAATTGTCGCGATAGTGATATCCCGAGCAGTGATCCCACTCGGTAAGATCCCACTTCTCGTTCCACTTGGGTTCCGGAGAGCCGCTGGTGTCCGGGCTGAGCTGCACCATCCCGAACGGCGCCAGCGCGCCGGGAAACATGTGCCCGTGCCAGCCCGTGCCCACCATGGGGCGCACATGCGGCAGCAGTCCCGCCGCGGACTGTGCACGTTCCTGCGCTGTTGCCCATCGATACGCGGGGGCCATAGTGCCCACGGCCGCCGAACACGTTTTTAGAAAATCACGTCTGCGCATATTTCCGTTCTCCTGAATGCCGAACGCCTCAAGTCCTGCGCCGAATATGGCCGAATACGGCCGAGCCTAATTGGCGGCTCGCATTGAAGATCGAAGCCGCAACAAAGTTCCGAGCGCCACAGGCGTTCAGAGTTAATCTGAACAAGAATATCCGAGGAGTCTGGACGAACTCATGAAACATCGCGGAAGTGTGGTCTGGGGTTGTGTATTGCTTGTGTTGTTTTCTGTTCCCGTCGCAGCTTCCAGTTTGGCAAATGGGCAACGAGACCAAAAGAATACCAACGCCGAGCCTGCCTACAAGCAAGCTTCGGCTCCTGTGGAACAGCGTGTGCGCGACCTGCTGAACCGGATGACTCTCGCAGAAAAGGTGCGGCAGCTGGACATGTACTCCGGGGCAAGGGCCTTGGTTACGCAGCACTCCGACGATACGCATGCGTCGCCTGATGCGGTCTTCCTGCCGGGCAAGGCACAGGCCCTGTGGGGCAATCTGGGCGTCGGCTCTGTTCACGACCTCTATCCAACTCCAGCGCAGTCGAATGCGATCCAGAGTTGGGTGATGGCGCACAATCGCCTGGGAATTCCCGTGCTGTTCATTGAGGAAGCGCTGCACGGCTACGACAAGGGGACGGTGTTTCCCGCGCCGATCAATCTTGCCGCAACCTGGAATCGCGACCTGGCGCAACAAACTGGTGCAGCCATCGCGGCGGAAGCCCGCTCGGCCGGCGTGGACATGGTTCTGGCTCCGGTGCTCGACCTTGCACGGGAACCGCGGTGGGGACGCGTCGAAGAGGACTTCGGAGAAGACCCCTATCTCACCGGACAGCTCGGCCTGGCATATGTGCGTGGAGCGCAGGGCGAGAGCTTGCATTCGGATCATTCCGTCGTCGCCGAGCCCAAGCATTTTGCAGGCCACGGGTCGCCGGAGGGCGGAACCAACACCTCGCCAGTCCACATGGGAGAGCGCGAACTGCGTATGGTCATGTTGCGCGGCTTTGAGCCCGCGTTTCGTGAAGGGCACGCCATGGCCACCATGGCCGCCTATCACGAGATCGATGGAATTCCCGTTACCGCCGACCCGTTTCTGCTCAAGCAGGTGCTCCGCAATGAGTGGGGCTTCAATGGATTTGTGCTCTCCGACCTGGGAGCGATCCGGCGCCTCTACGATGTGCATCACGTAGCGGCCACGCCCAGGGACGCGGTCTGCATGGCCATCCGCTCCGGCGTCGACATGCAGTTCTACGATTTCGATCACGACCTGTTTCAGAAATCGCTGATGGATTGCGTGCACGATGGCTCGCTGCCAGCGGCGGATATCGATCGCGCCGCCGGATCGGTATTACGGGTCAAGTTTCTGCTCGGGCTTTTTGACCATCCGCTGGTTGATCCAGCCTTGGCGTCAACCGTGACTCGTTCTTCCGCGCACCTTGCGCTCTCCCTTCAATCGGCGCGCGAGTCCATGACGCTGTTGCGCAATGAGAATAATCTGTTGCCGCTCTCGCGCTCCTTGCGCAGCGTTGCAGTCATCGGCTCCAACGGCAACGTGGCTCGCTACGGCGATTACGAAAATGAAGCCAACGGATTGCGCATCAGCATTCTTGACGGAATACGGAAAGAAGTTCCCGGCGCGGCGGTGTCATTCAACGACGGCCGAGACATTGCTTCGGCGACGGCTGCTGCCGCCCACTCTGACGTTGCGGTCCTTTGCCTGGGAGAGTGGCAGGGAATCTCCGGCGAGGGCTTCGATCGTTCCAACCTCGATCTGCCCGGCAATCAGGAGCAGTTGCTGGAGTCCGTTGCCGCGGCGGGAAAGCCGGTGGTGCTGGTTTTGGAGAATGGGCGTCCGCTCACCATCAATTGGGCAGCAGGGCATGTGCCGGCCATTCTTGAAGCGTGGTATCCGGGCGAGTTCGGAGGACAGGCGATCGCGGAAACGCTCTTCGGCGAGAACAATCCCGCCGGCCGCCTGACCATCACGTTTCCCAAGAGCACGGGGCAGTTGCCGGACTTCTATAACTTCGATCCGTCACGCGTGCACAAGTATGTCGACGATGATGGGAAGCCGCTGTTCCCCTTCGGATTCGGCCTTAGTTACACGTCGTTTGGTTACGATCGGCTGGTGGCGCGCGCGCCTGCTTCCAACAGCGGGCGCGACATTGAAGTGTTAGTAGACGTGACTAACACCGGCGAGCGCGAAGGAGATGAAGTGGCGCAACTATATATACGCCAGGACGTGGGCAGCGTGGAAACGCCGGAGCGTCAATTGCAAGGTTTTTCCCGCATTCATCTCATGCCGGGAGAAAAGAAAACGGTCACGTTTCATGTCGCGCAACAGCAACTCGCGGTATGGAACGCCGAGCGGCGCTGGGCGGTTGAACCAGGAAGTTATACCGTTTGGGCGGGTGGAAATTCCCGGGCGTCGCTTACCGCCGCATTTCGCTTGACTCCATAGTTAGCCGGAGAGCAGAGGAGCACGATCCATCTCGCTGCCAGGTCAGGCGGAGAGAGCATCTTTTGTTTGCGCGAGGATCTCGCCGGCGATGGCGAGGCTGGCGGTGGCGGCGGGGCTGGGAGCATTGAGAACATGCAAAGCCTGGGGCTGGCGCACGAAGTAGAAGTCCTGGAGCAGATCGCCGGTGGGGGTTAACGCCTGCGCGCGCACGCCTGCGCCGCCGCGGATCAAGTCTTCGGGTCGCAAGGCAGGCACCAGGCGCTGCAACGACCGGCAGAACAATTCCTTGCTGAAGGAGCGCCGCAGTTCCGCCCAGCACATGCGGGGGTAGCGCAGCAGGAAGCGCCAGAATCCGGGATAGGTGAGGGCGTCGATGGTGTCGCGCAGGGAGAAGTCGGTTTTGCGGTAGCCCTCGCGAGCGAGGGCGAGGACAGCATTGGGGCCGGCTTCCACGCCGCCGTGAATGAGCCGGGTGAAGTGGACGCCGAGGAAGGGAAACGCGGGATCGGGAACCGGGTAAATAAGGTTGCGGACAAGGTGCTGGCGCTCGGGCTTCAGTTTGTAATATTCGCCGCGGAAGGGAACGATGCGGGTGGAATCGCGAGTGCCGGCCATTCTGCCCACGCGATCGCAATGCAGTCCGGCGCAGTTGAAGAGGAAGTCGGCGGCGAATTCCTTTTTCCGGGAGCGGATGGTCCATTGGCGATTCAGGCTCATGCTCACGACTTCAGAAGAGAACGCGAGTTCGCCGCCTCGCTGAGCGATTTCGCGGGCCATGGCTTCGGCCACGGCGGGATAGTCGACGATGCCTTCTTCGGGGATGCGGAGCGCTTCAATGCCTGCGGCGTGGGGTTCGATTTCGCGAATCCGGTCGCCTTTGAGGAGCTCGATTCCCTTGACGCCATTGGCAGTGCCGCGATTCATCAAATCATGAAGGCGAGGGATTTCTTCGGGTTGGGTGGCGACGACAATTTTGCCGCAGAGGTCAAAGGGAACATCGTGCTGGCGGCAGAACGCGACCATTTGGCGGATGCCCTCGACGGCGAGGCGGGCCTTGGTGGAACCGGGCTTGTAATAGAGGCCGCAGTGGAGGACGCCCGAGTTGTTGCCGGTCTGGTGGCGGCCGGGGCCGGGCTCTTTTTCGATGACGGTAACGTGGAGGGCGGGAAATTGTTGAAGGATCCGGTAGGCCGTTGCCAGGCCTACGATGCCGCCGCCGATGACTGCTACTTTCATGGTGGTTCCATGATCTACCAACGCGGTGAGGGCGCTGGTAACACAGAACAGGGCTCAACCCGAAATTCTCGTCACGCAATGGGAGAATATCTTTTACCATCGAGCCATGGCATTGACGCGAGATTTCAGGGAGACGGTGATGGCGCGCATGCGCAGCGACGAGGATTTTCGGCGTCGATCGTTGCGCGATGCGGTGGAGGCATTGCTGGGTGGCGAAATCGCGCTGGGGCGGGAGATTCTGCGCGACTTTATCAACGCGACGATTGGGTTTCCGGCGCTGGCGGAGGAGACGGGGATTCACGTGAAGACGCTGCACCAGATGTTTGGGCCGAAGGGGAATCCGACGGCGGCGAAACTCTTCAGCATTCTTGCGTGCTTGCAGGAGCAGGAGGGGGTGAAGCTGCGGGTGGTGGCATGAGGGTATGCTCGCGACCCTTGCGGGTCGCGAGCATACCCGATTCTTCTTCTTGTGGTGCGTTTCCCCGGGTTCCCACGCTGCTTCCGCAGCGCTCCACCCGGGGCTATTATCGCGTCGCCCCTCCGGGGCTCTTTGGAACGCGGGTCTTCGAGACCTGGGACAACCGGATACCGGGAAAAAATGTGGCAGCCCGGCGCTCGGTTCGCGCTTGCATGGGACACGGGTGTGTGCGAGATTGAGCCAATCGGAATCGCGGAATGGCGATGGAGGCTAGTGTGGCTGCGAAGCAATACAAGTTCAAGGCGGTAATCATTGCAGGACTGGGCGGCGGAGCGGGCGTGGAGTTTCCATACGACGTGGAGAAGGAATTTGACACGAAAGGGAATGTGCCGGTGCAGTCCACGCTGGATGGCGTGGCTTATCGGGGTTCCCTGATGAACTGCGGGATGGCGCGGCACACGCTGGGCGTGCTGAAGGGAGTTCGGCAGCAGATTGGCAAAGGGCCAGGCGACTCGATCGAAGTGGTGGTGTGGCGGGATGACGAGACAAGGACGGTCGAGGTGCCGGCGGAGTTTGAGAAGCTGCTGAAGAAGGAAGCGTTGTGGGCGAGCTTTGAGAAACTGAGTTATACAAATCGTAAGGAATACTCCCGTTGGATCAGCGAAGCGAAGAAGGATGAGACGCGGCAAAGCCGGATGGTAAAAGCGATTGCAATGCTGAAAAAGGGCATAAAGACGCCGGGATGAGGAATGGTGTCCGGCTACGGGCAGGTGGCCCGGGGCCCATTCCCACATTTCAGCTTGAAGATGGGTGCCCCGGGTGCCTCGCTTATGGGCACCCGGGAGAGAAAGGACCTCACCTTTTTATCTCATTGCGCCGCAGATGTTCTGGCAATTTTCCTCCGCGCATTGCAGCCGTCCATTCCGATTCGATCTCAACGGTCCCTCGCAACCCTGTAGCGTAATGGCGATAGCTCGACCATTTCCAATCCTCAGGTCTGATAACCAATCCCCGCACAACCGGATTGCGATGCATGTAGCGCAGTTTCTCCACGCGCTTATCTTCGTTGTGGACTGGGAAATCGTAGTATCTCGCCAGCCAGAAGGGCCGCTGAGGGCGGCGCATCGTCACTGAGAGCTTGAATGCATGCACCACATCGGAGACGCTACCCTTTAGCGGCTCGCCCATCAGCAGGTGCACGTGCTCGGGCATCACAACGTAGCCCGCCACCACAAATCGGTAGCGCGCCCGCGTCCGTTCCAGCGCGTCCTCAAACAGGTTCCGGGCCACCGCTGTGCCCAGGTGCTGAAACCGGTGATAACAACTGAAAGTTAGAAAGTGAAAGCAGCCCAGATGCTCGTATCGAACCAATCCGCGTGGCATGGATGGAAATCGTACGACGGAAGATAGCCGGTGTCGAGAGCATACCCTCCCGGGTGCCCAAAGGCGAGGCACCCGGGGCACCCATCATTTGCATACCCTCCCGAGTGCCCAAAGGCGAGGCACCCATCATTTGCATACTCTCCCGGGTGCCCAAAGGCGAGGCACCCGGGGCACCCATCATTTGCATACCCTCCCGGGTGCTCAAAGGCGAGGCACCCGGGGCACCCATCATTTGCATACCCTCCCGGGTGCTCAAAGGCGAGGCACCCGGGGCACCCATCATTTGCATACCCTCCCGAGTGCCCAAAGGCGAGGCACCCATCATTTGCATACTCTCCCGGGTGCCCAAAGGCGAGGCACCCGGGGCACCCATCATTTGCATACCCTCCCGGGTGCCCAAAGGCGAGGCACCCGGGGCACCCATCATTTGCATACCCTCCCGGGTGCTCAAAGGCGAGGCACCCGGGGCACCCATCATTTGCACACCCTCCCGGGTGCCCAAAGGCGAGGCACCCGGGGCACCCATCATTTGCATACCCTCCCGGGTGCTCAAAGGCGAGGCACCCGGGGCACACATCATTTGCATACCCTCCCGGGTGCCCAAAGGCGAGGCCCCCGGGGCACCCATCATTTGCTGGGGAACCCGCATTGTTCTCCAGGGACCGGGGCACCCGGCTTTACTTCTGCAGCGGCTTGCGGGCGAAGTGATACAGCGAGTAGCCGAGCAGGCCGAAGGCTATCACGGAGACTACCGGGTTATTCAGGAACGTGTGGGGGACGTTTAGTAAGTCGCGGTTGTTGAAGTAAGTGGCTTCTACGGCTTTTAAAGCTACGCCGATAAGTCCTGCGATGCCGCCGGCGGCGATGAGGCCCGAGGCGAAGAGCGAGCCCGAGGAGATTTCGCTTTCTTCTTCGCCGGAGCCGGAACGGCGGGCGGCCAGGTCGACTAACCAGCGGACCACGCCGCCACAGAAGATGGGCAGGGTGGTTCCGATGGGGAGATAGGCGCCGACCGCAAAAGTTAGGGAGCGGATGCCGAGCAGCTCCACGCCGATGACCAGCGCGACTCCGAGCAGGACCAGTCCCCAGGGCAGCTTGCGGCTGAGAATGCCGTTGATGACGGTGGCCATGAGGCGGGCCTGCGGGGCGGGGGCGGAGGGGCTGCCGATGCCCTGAATCCAGGCGACTTCAATCTCATGCGTGGCGGGCGAGTAGAGATATTTGCCGTCCTGAAGCTCGGTGGAGCCGATGGAGTTGAGGACGATGTACTCGGATTTGTGGTGGGTGGTCTGGGACTTGCCGTCTTCGGACTTAACCGGGATGTTTTGGGGCAGGTGCGCCGTGTCGGACTGGATGGAGACACCGGGGTGGGAGGCGGTCAGGCTCCACGGCGTGGCCATGGCGTGAAATTCCTGGAGGCCGGTGTTCATGAGATTGAGGGTGAATCCGATGATGACGGTGGAGACGACCACGCCGATGATGAGGGCGATCTGCTGGAGGCGCGGGGTGGCGCCGATGATGTAGCCGGTTTTGAGGTCCTGGGAAGTGTCGCCGGAGTTGGAGGCGGCGATGCAGACCACGCCGCCGATGGTGATGGCGAGAGCGCCGAATGCGGGGGCTGTCCAGCCCTGGACGAGGAAGACGGCGGCGGTGGCCATGAGGGTGGCGATGGTCATGCCGGAAACGGGGCTGGCGGATGACCCGACGAGGCCGACGATGCGCGAGCTGACGGTGACGAAGAGGAATCCGAAGACGACGACGAGGAGGGATGCGGCGAGGTTGGCGGGCCAGCCGACGAACGCGCCGGGGACGGGCTTGAATTCGAGGAAGAGGAACATGCAGAGGACGATGAGGGCGGAGCCGATGAGGACGACTTTCATGGAGAGGTCGTCTTCCGTGCGGATGGGCTTGGCGGCAGCGGCGCTGGCCTCGCCGGTGCGGATGTTGCGAAGGCCGGCGGTGAGGGCGGACCAGATGGTGGGGAGGGTCTTGACCAGAGTGAAGAGGCCGGCGGCGGCGACGGCTCCCGCGCCCATGGGCTTGATGTAGGCGGCCCAGAGGTCGCTGGGGCCCATTTGGGCGATGGGAACCTGGCCGGGGTAGACGGGGTGGGGCAGGTCTTTGCCGAAGAAGTAGATAAGGGGCATGATGACGAGCCAGGAGACCACGCCGCCTGCGAAGATGATGCCGGAGACGCGAGAGCCGATGATGTAGCCCACGCCGAGGTACTCGCTGGTGGCATCGGCGTTGATGCTGGCGCCTTTGAGGACGTGCTGCGGGCCGAAGTCGGGGCGGTATTCGGGTTGGTGGGGCCAGACGGAAAAGAGGTTTTCGTTCTGGAGGAAGGTGTAGAGGCCGCCGAGGCCGAGCCCGAGGAAGACGCGGGTGGCGAGCGAGCCCTTTTCGCCGGCCATGAGGACGTCAGCGCAGGCGGTGCCTTCAGGGTAAGGGAGGGTGCCGTGCTCCTGGACGATGAGCTGGCGGCGCAGGGGGATCATGAAGAGCACGCCGAGCCAGCCGCCGATGAGGGCGAGCATGAAGATGCGGGTGTATTCGAGCTCGAAGCCGAGGAAGACCAGCGCGGGCAGGGTGAAAATGACGCCGGAAGCGATGGACTGGCCGGCGTTTCCGGTGGTCTGGACGATGTTGTTCTCAAGGATGGAGGTGCGGCCGAAGGCGCGGAGGATGCTGATGGAGAGAACGGCGATGGGAATGGAGGCGGCGACGGTGAGTCCGGCGCGGAGGCCCACGTAGACGGTGACGGCGCCGAAGACGATGCCGAAGAAGCCGCCGAGGAGGAGAGCGCGGAGGGTGAACTCGGGCAGGCGCTGCTCAGGAGCGATGAAGCTCTTGAAGGCGGGGCGTGCGGGCGGCTGGATTTCAGTCTGGGCCATAGAATTCTCGCGGTCTGCAAATGGCGGTGGAGTTCTGAAAGGGGGAGTGTAGCAGGTGAGAGGGTGCAGGGGTCAGGGCCAGGTTTTCCGGTCTAAAAAGGGGACCCTGCCGGAAGCCAGACGGCTATAGCTCTTTAGTAACCAGCGCGGGAACGTTACCTGAGCGAATTCCTCTGGACATCGCTACGCGGGTTGCTCCAAAATGCAAACCACGATAGAGATCGCAAGCAGTTACCGGGTGGGTGCGGTTTCTCGAGTTTCCCCAAAAGGACAGGAGAGCGGCCAGTGAGAAGGATAGCTATAGGGATGGTAATGGGATTGGTGTCGGCGGCAGTGTGCCTGCCGGCGCCGGGCGTGGCGCAGAACTTGCAGACGCGCCATGTGCGCAACGTGGTGCTGACCGGGGATGCGACGCCGGTGGGACGGCTGCCGCAGGGCCAGGTAATGCAATTGGACCTGGTGCTGCCGCTGAGCAATCCGTCAGGGCTGAAGAGCTTTCTGGCCGACGTATATAACCCGAAGAGCCCGAACTACAGGCACTTTTTGACGCCGCAGCAATTCACGGCGCGCTTTGGGCCGACGGTGGAGCAATACGACGAGGTTTTGCGCTTTGCGCATGATTACGGGCTCGAGGTGGTGGGCGGATCGCGCGACCGGATGGAGGTGCAGGTGAAGGGCACGGTGGGCGCGATCGAAACTGCGTTTCACGTGAACATGGTGAATTACCGACATCCGGTGGAAGACCGCATTTTCTACTCTGCGGACCGGGAGCCGACGCCGAATCTGTCGTTCAGCCTGTGGCATGTTTCGGGGCTGGACAACTATTCGATTCCCAAGCCGATGCTGGAGAAGCGCAGCGATTTTGCGGCGAAGCACGGGATTGACGCGAGAGAAGTGGTGAGTCATGCCACTACGGGGTCGGGTCCGTCGGCGTCGTTTTTGGGCAGCGACATGAGGGCGGCCTACTATGGCGGGACGGCGCTGACCGGCGCGGGGCAGAACCTGGGCCTGCTGGAGTACTACGGCACGGACCTGGCGGACCTGACCACGTACTTCACGAATGCGAAGCAGACCAACAATGTGCCGATTACGCTGCTTTCGACGGACGGGACGAGCACGAGCTGCGTTTACAAGAGTGGCTGCGACGATACGGAGCAGACGCTGGACATGACACAGGCCATCGGGATGGCGCCCGGGCTAGCCAGCCTGACGGTGTACATCGGCTCGACGGACACGGCGATGATCAGCGCGATGACGACGCACAACCCGCTGCCGACGACGATCGGCTGCTCGTGGGGCTGGACGCCGGCGGATCCGTCGACGCTGGATGTGTATTTCGAGAAGATGGCTTCGCAGGGGCAGAACTTCTTTGCCGCGAGCGGCGACAGCTCGACCTGGTCAAGCCGGAACGAGGCATGGCCGGCGGACGATGCCAACGTGGTGAGCGTGGGCGGTACCGATCTGTCCACTTCGAGCGCGGGCGGGGCGTGGAAATCGGAGACGGCGTGGACGGATTCGGGCGGCGGCATTTCGCCGGACAAGATTTCGATCCCCTCATGGCAGGCGATCTCCGGCGTGATCAATTCCAGCAACAAGGGCTCGACCACCTATCGCAACGGGCCGGACGTTTCAGCGAACGCGAACTTTACCTACTACGTGTGCGCGGACCAGACCACGTGCACGGCGAATGAGTATGGCGGAACGAGTTTCGCCGCGCCGCTGTGGGCTGCGTATATCGCGCTGGTGAATCAGCAGGCGGGTGCACCGATCGGGTTCATCGATCCGACCATCTATGCGCAGAACGAGTCGGGCGGTTCGCTGACCTCAGCGTATGCGGCCGACTTCCACGACATCACCAGCGGCACATCGGGCAGCTATTCAGCGGTGACGGGATACGACCTGGTGACCGGGTGGGGCAGCCCGAATACAGGGTTGCTTGGGGCGCTGAGCGGACCGGCGCAGCCGGGATTCAGCCTGTCGGGTACGGCGGTGTCGATTCTGCAGGGCAACTCGGGATCTTCGACCATCACCAGCACGGTGACGGGCGGGTTCGACTCCGCGGTGGCGCTGACCGCGAGTGGGCAGCCCACGGGCGTGACGGTGGGCTTCAATCCCACGTCGATCACCGGCAGCGGCACTTCGACTATGAGCCTTACTGTAGCGTCGACGGTGGCGGCCGGAACCTACTCCATCACGGTAACGGGCACGTCTGGGAGCACGTTGGAAACAACGACGGTGCAGTTGACGGTGACGGGACCGACGCCGGCATACTCGGTGAGCGCATCGCCCAACACGCTGACGATTGCTCGCGGCAGCTCGGGCAGCTCCACCATTACGGTGGCGGGGACGGGCGGATTCAGCGGCAAGGTTTCGCTGACGGCCTCAGGTGAGCCCAGCCGGGTGACGGTGAGCTTCAGCCCCACCTCAGTGACTGGAAGCGGCACCTCGACGATGAAGGTGACGGTGAACAGCCGGGCCTCCACTGGGACGCACACGATCACAATTACCGGAACCAACGGAAGCACAAAACACACGACGACCGTTTCGCTGACTGTCCAATAACAGCGGAGCGGGTTGGAGGGGCAAAAGCCCGGACCGCATGGTCCGGGCTTTTGCTGTTTAGGGCAGCAATGAAGAAGTGAAACAGTGAAGGAGTGAAGGAGTGAAAAGCTAGGCAGCTAAGAAGCGCATTCGCCGTTTACATAGCGCAGCTCTTCCATTCGATTCACTCTTTCACTCGTTTCACCTTTTCACTTCTTTACCGCATCTTTGGCTGGCCGGATGTTTACTGGAGTCATCAGGTGACTGCTACGGATGGCTGACAGGCCGCTCTGGAAGACGCTGCTGGCATTTGCGATCGTGTACTTCGTGTGGGGGTCGACGTTTCTGGCCATCCGCATCGGCGTGCGCGAGGTGCCGCCATTATTGTTTGCGGCCATGCGGTTCACGGCCGCGGGCGTACTGCTGTATGGCTGGACGCGCATGCGCGGCGAGCAGGCCCCGAGCCGGCGCCAGTGGCGATCGGTAGCGGTGGTGGCGCTGCTGATCTTTGTGGGCGATTATGGGCTGCTGTTCTGGGCTGAGACGCGGGTGGACTCGGGGATCACCGCGGTGATGATGGCGACGATTCCCGCGTTCATGGCGATTGCCGACGTCCTGCTGCTTCGCACGCGGCGATTCACGCTGGGGCTGGGCGCCGCGCTGCTGGTGGGGCTGGCCGGGGTGGCTGTGCTTACCCTGCGATCCGGGGCGCGGGGCGGATCAGCCATCAGCGGAGCGGGCGCGGCGGGGCTGGTGTTTGCGGCGATGAGCTGGTCAGTGGCTTCGGTACTGACGCGCAGGCTGCCGCTGCCGGAATCGAAGATGGTGAGCTCCGGCGCGCAAATGCTGGTAGGCGGAGTGCTGCTGGGAATGGTGGCGGGAGCGATGGGCGAGTTTTCGCGGTTTCATCCGGCGGAGGTTTCGCGCGGGTCCTGGATTTCGCTCGCGTACTTAATTGTGGCGGGGTCGATCCTGGGATTCACGGCGTACCTGTGGCTCATTCATCATCAATCGCCGACGAGGGTGGGGACATATGCGTATGTGAACCCGGCGATCGCGGTAATGATCGGGCATTGGTTTGGCGGCGAAGAACTGGGAGGGCGGACGCTGGTGGGGGCGTCGCTGATCCTGGCCAGCGTGGTTGCGATTATCGGCACGCGGGAGAAGAGCGGCGGGATAGCGAGTCAGCAAGTCAGCAGGTCAGCAAGTCAGCCGGCAAGAGAGTGAATGAGTGAAGAGGTGAACGAGTTCGCGCCGGCAGGTCAGCGAGTCACTCGGCACTTGGCGAAGCATGGGCATTGCGCGTAAGGTGAGGGGCATTGGAATCGCGGCACGGATCGATTCCCCGATGGAGACGGAGAAACTGCATGAGCAATCCTGGCATGGCCGCAGCGGCTGAGAAAACGCTGTCCGATCCGAATCTGGCGTCAAGCTCGATGAAGCGGCTGCTGTCGCTGGACGTGGTCCGCGGCATCACCATCGCGTTCATGATCATGGTGAACAACAACGGCGGAGAGGGCTCATGGGGCTTCATGAACCACGCGCAGTGGAACGGGCTGACGCCGACCGACCTGGTTTTTCCCACCTTCGTGTTCGTGGTGGGCGTGTCGGTGGTGTTCTCGACCGAGGCGCGGCTCGCGCGCGGCGCAACGAAGGCCGAGCTATTGCGGCACACGGTGATGCGGGCCGTCATCCTGGTGCTGCTGGGGATCGTGGTGAACAGCTTCCCGTTCTTCCATCTCGATCACATGCGGTTCTACGGCGTGCTGCAACGCATCGGGATTTGCTACCTTGTGGTGGCGCTCTTCTACCTGTTCGACCGTCGCGCATGGACCAAGTGGGCGGCGCTCGCCGTCGCGCTGGTTGGTTACTGGGTGCTGGTGCGTTGGGTTCCGGTGCCGGGACTGGGCGTGCCCGGACGCGATATTCCCTTCATGGACATGAACCGCAATCTGGTCTCGTGGATCGACCAGCAACTGTTTCCGCACCACCTTTATCTGTATGCGCCCGATTTCAATACGCGCGATCCGGAGGGTCTGCTGAGCGATCTGCCGGCGATCGGAACAGCGCTGATGGGCGTGCTGACGGGCATCTGGCTGCGCACCGGACGTAGCGTGCGCAACAAGTTTGCCGGCCTGGCCATAGCGGCCTCGTGCAGTCTGCTGCTGGGGTATTTATGGTCGATGTGGTTCCCGCTGAACAAGAACATGTGGACCAGCTCTTTCGTTCTGGCGGCGGGCGGCTGCTCGCTGGTGCTGCTGACCATGGCGTATTGGGCTGTGGAAGTGAAGGGCTGGCGCAAGGGCTGGCCGTGGCCGTGGCTGGTGTTTGGCTCGAATGCGATTGTCGCTTACATGATCAGCGAACTGCTTTCGAGCGCGCTGTGGACCATTCCTGCGGGCACGGTGCACGGACATAGTGAGCCGCTATCCGGATTCCTGGCGATGCACACGGTGCGGCACATTGCCAATCGCGGATGGTCGGCATTTGCGTGGTCGGTTTCGTTCACCGCGGTGTGCTTCCTCCCGGTGTGGGCGATGTGGCGGAAGAGAATCTTTGTGAAGATATAAGAGCAGGCTCTGAGGGCGCGGTGAGGACAATCGATCGATGAGCGCGCCGGCTATCGACGACGCGGACGCCGGAATCCGGGGCCGTCGGCGCGCAGCATTGGAACTTGCCATCGCCTATGGCTTGATTGTGGCTACCATCTGGACGCCGCGCCCGCAGCAGGCCTGGCTGTGGTGGGCGTCTGTGGCGTGGATCGCCGTGTCCACGGGTTGGTCGTTTCCCGGCTGGGCGGCGATGGGATTCCGGCGCGGCGGATTCGTGGATTCGTTGTGGGTTGTGGCCGCGGCAGGAGTCTTCAGCGCAGCGGCGGTGACGGCTGCGGTCCGCCTGCACACGCTGCACGCGCCGCGCGGCCTGGCGTTTTGGGTGCTGACGTTCGGCGGGTATACAGTGTGGTCGTTCGTGCAGCAATTCCTGCTGCAGGGATATTTTCTGTTCCGTTGCCTGCGATTGCTGCCGCGGCGCGAGTGGGCCGCGGTGGTGGCGGCGGCGATTTTTGCGCTGGCGCATGTGCCCAATCCGATTCTCGTTCCCATCACGCTGGTGTGGGGCATGGTGGCGTGTTTTGTATTCCTGCGCTGCCGCAACTTGTATCCGCTGATGCTGGCGCACGCCATTTTGGGCATCACGGTGGCCATCACGGTGCCGGGGCCGGTGATTCACAACATGCGCGTGGGGATTGGGTACTTGAGGTATCACGTGCCGGCGAAGGTGGGCGCGAGTCCGTCGTTCACTCCGCTGCAGTCCGCGTGGTAACCGGCCGGAACAGCCACACGTTCAGCAGCGTGAAGAGCATTCCGCCCACGGCGAACTTGAGCCAAACGGGCGCGTGCGAGGGCGAGAAAAAGCCTTCGAGCGTGCCCGCGATCACAAGCAGCGGAATGATGCCGGAGACGAGGCGCGTGGCCTCGATGCCGCCATTGGCGACAGAGTCTTTCCAGCGATAGCCGGACGGAAACAACATCGCGTGCCCCAGGCGCAGGCCGGCAGCGCCGGCAATGAGGATGGATGGCAGCTCCAGCGAGCCATGCGCGGCCACGAAGCTCCACAGCGCGAGCGACATGCCGTAGTGATGACAGGCCGCGCCGATGACGCCGAGCTCCATGCCGTTGTTGAACAGCGAAAAGAGTGTGAGCAAGCCGAATGTAATGCCGCCGGCAAAGGTGATGAAGCTGACCGTGAGGTTGTTGGTCATGATGGCGCTGGTGGCCATGGGCGCGATGCTGACCACGGACTTGGTCCACATTTCGTGGCGCTCCATGGTGGCGATCATTTCCGGACCGAGGTAATGAAGCATGAATTCAGGCCGGGCACTGGTCAATACCATGCCGAGCAGTCCGCAGGCGAGCATGATGAGGAGCGACGCCGCCACGTAGGGGAGATTGCGGCGGAAGATGAGAGGGTACTGGTCACCGAGAAAGCGGAGCAAAGTGAGGAGATTGGTTTTGCGGCGCGAATAGATGATATGGTGGGCGCGAGCCAGCAACTGATTGACGTGGGCGGCGTAGGTGCGGGCGGTCGGATCCTGGCGCAGTCGAGACAGGTCCGCGGCCACCTGGCGATAGAGCAGAGCCAACTCCTCGAGTTCGGCGCGGGAAAGCTGTCCGATGCCCGCGGAATCGGCCTGGCCGAGGAGCGCCTGGAGACGATCCCAGAGCGGCCGCCGGCGGGCGAGCCAAAGATTGGAAAGGACAGCAGCCATGGAACCGGTGTCAGATCAGCTTAGCATCGACACGCCGGAGCTGGTGTCTATCGACATGCCGCTGGCCGGTATCGGCAGCCGGTTCGTTGCGGTGCTGATCGATACCCTGCTGTGGGGCGTGGGGCTCGTTGTCCTGATCGTCCTGTCTCTCATCGTGGCGCCTTCCATTCGCGCATTCAACAAGATCTCCTTCCAATGGGGCGTCGCCATCGTGGTGTTCCTGGTGTTTCTCTTCAACTGGGGCTACTTCACGCTGTTTGAGGCGTTCTGGAATGGACGCACGCCGGGCAAGAAAATCGCCAAGATCCGGGTCATTCAACGGTCCGGACGGCCGATCGGGCTGTTCGAATCAATGGCCCGAAACTTTATCCGCTACGTGGACCAGTTGCCATCGTTCTATGCCGTGGGCGTGATCGTGATGTTCGCGACCAAACAGCACCAGCGGCTGGGCGATCTGGCCGCGGGCACCTTGGTGGTGCGCGATCGGGAGCAGGAGTCGCCGTTGTGGCAGGGGTCCGGCTCGCGCACATTCACCGCGGCCAGCTTTGCTCCCTTGGCGGCGCCTCCGGAACCGCAAATGCTGGTCACGCTTCCGGCCGCGGGGATCGCCAGGCTCTCCCTTGCCGACCTGGAGGTGCTGGAAGGGTTCTTCGCGCGGCGGCTGGACATGCCGCTTTCCGTTCGCCAGAGCCTTGGCGAACGGATTGCTGCTGCCATCCGGACCAAATCCCGCCTGGAGCGGCCTGCCGGAGTCAGCACAGAGACATTTTTGGAGGCCACAGCGCGCGGCCTGCGGGATGTGGCCGGGATGAAGTAATAAGGCATTCTGCATCCGGAAGTTAGTATTCTTGTAAGCTTATGTAAATACAAGTAGTTATACTTTATTTACACTGGAAATTAACCTGTCCGCGGCGATAAACAAGTGCGGGTGATCGCCAACACATACAGCAGCCTGAAGAAAGGCGTTGAATGTGTGCCGGTTCGAGGAGAGGATAGGTTCTGCCCGCACAGATGAAAGGTTTAAGCGCGAACTCGCATCGCCTGTTGCCGCCTCAGAACCCGCCAGCAAATTTACTCTTGACATTCGTTGCATGCAGCGCATTAAATGTCAGCCGGAATCATCAACAGGTTTTGTCACACCGCTCTACTTAAACGTTTCAGTTGGGGCATTCCAAAAACTGGATAGGGGTTTGTCCCCTGTTTCACAAAAACGGAGAAATGCCGCTTCTCCGGCTGGTTTACGGGATGAAAGCCCCGAAGTGATGAAACGGGAAAACGGTCGCAAGGCGAACTCCACGTGGTGTTTGTGATCGCGACCTTAGCCCGGAGGATTCAACGAGCACATGCGCTGCTGTTCTGCGGCCATTCCGGGGAATTATGACTCGGAATGGGGAAACCAGGTTCTTTCAAGGATTCGGTAAATCGTTGTACTTGAAATCCAATCAAATTCGAGCTTCGCTCCCATCCCGGACGACAGCGCCCGCAGATGGTTTTGTTGTCTTTCCGGGAAAATCCGGTTCCACTTCTTTTTTCTATTTTCAGTATTCGGTTCATACGGGCTTCATTCCTGACGGGGAAGTAGCAAAAACAAACAGAAACAGAGCAAAAGAAATAACCAACACCTTTTGAAAAGGAAGGTCACATGAGACACGGATTCAAATTCATCGTTGTACCGATTCTCTTGTTGTTTGCTGGCCTGGCAGTAAGGGCACAGCAGAACTCCGAGATTGTCGGCACAGTTACTGACCCGACCGGGGCAGTAGTTCCTGGGGCGAGCCTGAAACTGACGCAAAAAGAAACCGGTTTCGTCTACAACGTCACCAGCAACGCCACCGGCGGATATGTTTTTGCCGGCCTGAACGTTGGCACTTACGACATGAGGGTTACGGCGAAGGGGTTTGAGGCCTACCTGACAAATGGCATATCCCTGAACGTATCGCAGACCCTTGCACACGATGTGAAGCTGACGGTCGGCGCCGAGACAGAAGAAGTTACCGTCTCCGCGGATGCGCTGACAGTTCAGGCGGAATCCAACGAAGTCAGCACGCTGATCAGCGGCGAGCAGGTTACCTCGATCGCGACAGAAAACCGCAACTTTACGGCATTGGCGGCTCTGGGCCTGGGTGTCAGTTCCAACCTGCCTGACAATAACCCTCCAACAGCTTCGGCTTCCAGCGCAAGTATCAGCGTGAACGGCCTGCGCCAGAGCCATAACATCTGGCTGCTGGATGGCGCTGAGGCGGATGACCGCGGCGGCGCCGGCGGTATGAGCGTGATGCCGTCAATGGACGCCATTGCGCAATTCCAAGTGCTGGCCAGCAACTATCCTCCGGATTACGGTATTGCTTCCGGAGCCACATTCAGCCTTGCACTGAAGAGCGGCACGCAGAAGTTCCATGGCGAGGCCTGGGAATTCTTCCGCAACGACGACCTGGATGCGAACGATTTCCTCAACAAGGTCACGACCCCGGTCACGCCGGTTCCGAAGTTGAGACAGAACATCTACGGGTTCAACATCGGCGGACCAGTGTTCATTCCCCATGTGATGAATACGTCGCGGAAGAAGACCTTCTTCTTCTATAACCAGGAGTGGCGCAAGATCATTCAAACCAGTTCACCCTTCGTCGCCACCACGTTGCCTAATGACGACCGTCCCGTAGCAGGCCAAGCTTTGGTTTACCATTCTCCGGCCTATGCAACGAGCCAGAAGATTTATGTTCCCACGGTAGCGCAGGTACCTGACCCGGCGTTTGACGCAAAACTCCGGGCGGCCAATCTTGAGCAGTACCGTTCAGGGAACACTTATGCGAATGACCCTAACTGCCCGCAACCTGTCAACGGCGTGCAGCCTCCCTGCCCCTTTCCGTTCCCAAATCAGACGATTCCAGCTTCGCTTTTCGATCCCAATGGAGCGCTGTATTTGAGTGAGCCGGCCGCGACAGCCCTGCTTCCGTATGTGAATACCGCAGGGGATGAGTCAACCACCGAGATAGCCACTCCAACCACGGCCACCGAAGAAATCGTTCGTATTGACCATGAAATCAACGACAAGTGGCAGATCTTGGGCCACTTCCTGCATGACGCCCAGGCGACCGGCGTAGCCGGCGCCGATCTGAGCTGGAACTGGACGACGTATCACACTATCAGCAGCGTGGAGAGCAACCCTTCGAACAGCGCAGCCATCAAGCTGACTGCGACGCTTTCTCCCAGCCTGCTGCTTGAAGCGTCGATGAACTATGACGGCAACATCATCAACATCACCAACTCGGCCAATACTCTTCAACCAGCCGGCTGGGTTAACAATGTATTCTTTGCGAACTCCGGTTCGAACCAGCAAACCGGCGTAAATTGGGGCGGCAATGGCGTCGGCGGCTCCGTGGCAACTGGCTATGGACCATGGCACAACGCCGCTGAAGACTATGAGCCCAGGGTGGATCTTTCCTTCACCCGCGGAAACCATGCCATGAAGTATGGCTTCAGCTACAACCGCTACACCAAGAACCAGCAACAGCAGGCCGATGCCGCGGGTGACTACGGCTTCGGGCAGAACCAGACCGGAACCGGAGCCGGCGGAAATACCGGCGATCCATTCATGAGCCAACTCCTTGGCCTGGCCGGCGGATATTCTCAGCCCCAGTCCATGGTCATCAAGCACTACGTCAACCAGACTACGTCGGCGTACGTCAACGACAACTGGAAGGTGAGCCCTCGGCTGAGCCTGCAACTCGGTTTGCGTTACGATGCGCTGCCGCACGCGTGGGAACGCAACGACGCGCTCGAGAACTTCGATCCATCGCAATACGTCAACACCCCCGTGGATTGGTCTACGACAATTGCGGGATCTATCGTTAACGGCAGCCCGGGAGTTCAGACGCCTCCCGGCTTTGGCGGAGCTTCCTATTACCTCAACGGCATGGTTCGACCAGGGACCGCCGGTACGCCTCATGGGCTGGTAACCAACGACTACAACACGATCCAGCCTCGCGTAGGTTTTTCGTATGACCTGACTGGCGCCGGCAAGACGATTCTCCGCGGAGGCTTTGGAATCTTCTACGAGCGCCTGCAGGGCAACGACATCTACGGCCTTGCCAACAGCAACCTGCCGTTCGAATACACGCCAAGTGCGAGCAACGTGTACTTCAGCGGCCCAACTTGCTCGTGGGAATCGACGGCATCCACCGCCAATCCCGCGAACTGCGGCAATCCGCTGGCCCTTCCGATCTTTGCGGCCGGCCTGACCTCAATCGACACGAAATACCCGGCTCCCGGCGCGGCAATGTACAGTCTCAGCGTGCAACATGAATTGCAGCCGTCCGTGATTGCGGTTATCCAGTACGTGGGCAATCTCGGGTACGATCAGAACGACGACATCGCGATCAACAATTTCCCGCTTAACACGTCCGGACAACCTCCGCGCCTTGTCGGCTTCCGACCGGGTTGCCGGGTGCGACTTATCCGGCCGGATCGAAAGAGCTGTACACCTACGCGGGATATGCCGGAATCAGCCAGGAGACGAACAACACAAACAACACCTACAACGGACTGCAGGCCAGCCTCCGTCTCCAGAACAAATGGGGTCTGAGCGGTGAGCTGGACTACACCTACTCGCATAACATCGACATAACCGATACCGATCTGGCGACTGTAGCCAACCCGTGGAACATGGGGTATGAGAAGGGGAACAGCGGTTATGACCGCCGTCAAATGTTCCAGGGGAACTACATCTATAGTCTGCCCATCTTCAACAAGTCGCAGGGGTTGGTTCACTCCCTGCTGGGTGGCTGGCAGGTTGCGGGCACCTTTATCGATGAGACGGGCGAGCCTAGTGCGGCCACTTTTGGCGGCGTGAACGATCCTATCGGGTTGGGCGGCAACGGTATATACCAACTACGCCAATGTCGTGGACCCAATTCACTACCATCACAAGTACAAGGACTGGTTCGATACTGGCGCCGACGGCGGGGTGTCACCTGCGCAAGATCCGCTAGAGCCACCGACCCCTGGTTATGCTGGTGGTCCCTAACCTCGGTTTCGGCGATGGACACAAAGACACCTTCGTCGGCCCGGGCCGTGTCGATTTCACAACGTCTCTTTACAAGAGCTTTGCGATGACCGAACGGGCTCACTTCGAGTTCCGCGCGGAATCGTACAACACCTTCAACCACACGGAGTTCAACGCAATCAACTCAAGCTACTCCACCGGTGGCAACTACGGACAAGCGACCGGCGACTGGGGCCCGCGCGTATTGCAGCTTGGCGCCAAGATGGTGTTCTAACCTGATGCAAGAAGCAATCGGCGCCGCAAGAGGAAACTCTTGCGGCGCCTTTTTTGGATTTTCTTCATTAGCGTGATTGGACCGCGCATCCGCCGGCCTGCGATGATTTGTTCAAAGATGTTACGGTTCCCCAATTCCTGCTTCATTCTGGCTGCTCTTGTACTCGCCTCTGGGGCGGGCTATGCATTGGGCGGGCGCGCGCCTGCTCCCGCTGCCGACACGCCGCGCGCCACGGCAAAAGTGCCCAATCAGGATGGCTACGTAGGCGCTGCCGTCTGCGCCGCTTGCCATCGCGGCATCGCCCGGTCCTTTTCCAAATCCAGCATGGGCCGATCGCTTACTCCAATCACGCCTGAGTTTCTCAAAACTCTGCCCCTCGATTCGCCGGCGGCGACCAACCTGTTCGACGCCCAGTCAAACCATCGTTTCAAGGTTTACGCCGAAAATGGCAAACTTATCGAGAGCGAGTATGAAATCGGGGCAAGAGGCCAGGAAGTATTCCGCAGTACTCATGAAATGGGCTGGATCGTCGGCACCGGCGAGAACGGCTTTGGCGCGCTTCTGCGCCGTGGCGATTATCTCTTCCAGGCGCCGCTCTCCTATTACTCGCGGGCCGCGCACTGGGACCTTTCGCCCGGCTATCAAAACAAGGACGACGGCTTCAACCGCGTCATCCAGCCTGGCTGCATTTATTGCCATAGCGGCCGCCCGCAGCCCGTTGCCGGTCATAACGGAAGTTACCGCGACCCGGCGTTCACGCAGACCCCCATCGGTTGCGAGAACTGTCACGGTCCCGGCGCCGCTCATGTCGAAGCCATGCGCGCAGGCAAGTTCGCCCAAAGCGGTCCCGACCCTACCATTGTCGACCCGGAGCGTTTGAGCGGTCAGCTAGCCAACGACATCTGCATGTCCTGCCATCAAGTCGGCGATGCGCGCGTTCTCGAACCTGGGAAAACTTATCAGGATTTCCGCCCGGGTGAGCCCCTCGAACGCACGCTGGCCATCTTTCAGATTCCGCCAACCCGCGACAACCCGCCCAACGAAGATCACGTGGAGCACTATTACTCGATGAGCTTGAGCAAGTGCTTTCGGGCCACGCGGAACCTGAGCGCAGAGAAGCAGCTACGCTGCATTAGCTGTCACGATCCGCACGTGGAGCCTACCGAGGCGGAAGCCCCGGCCTATTTCAAGTCCAGATGCCTGGCTTGTCATAGCGAGGGCAGTTGTACCGCGACCCACGCTGCGCGCCAGGCCACCACGCCGAGCGATAACTGCATCGCCTGTCACATGCCGCGCCGAGGCATCGGCTTCATCGCGCACTCCACCGCAACCAACCATCGCATTGTGCGCACCCCGGACGAACCATTCCCCGACGTGACCTTCAATCAGACCACGGCCGCGATGCCCGACCTGATCGAACTGAACCCGGCGGGAGAACGCGGCGCAGGGGCTGTTGCCCCGCCAGCGCTAATTCGTTTAGAGGCCTACGCGCTGTTCATAGCCGAGGGTAAGGCGCAGTTTGTCCAATCCTGGCTCAAGACACTGGCCGAGTTGGAGACGTCCAACCCGGAAAACGCAATTGTGCAGGCATCCCTGGGGCATCGCGATCTGGATGACCACAACAACGCCGAGGCTATCTCCCACCTGGAGCACTCGCTGCGGCTCGATCCGTTGCAGGCGCTGGTCTATGTCGATCTGTGCGCGGCCCAGGATCAGAGCGGCAAGCCCGCCGAGGCAATCGAGTCCGCCAGGAAGGCCGTCGCCCTGGATCCCTTCGACCGCGGCATTCGCAAGACGCTGATCTACGAACTCATCCAGGACAAACAATACGACCAGGTGGCAGCGGAGATGGAAAAGTATCTGCAGGTTTTTCCTGATGATGACCGCATGCGCGAGATGCTGGACCTCGCCAAGCAATGATCCGGAGTGAACCACCGCTGCTATGCGATGGAAGCAGCAGCGCAGAGAGAGAACGGGAACCGGCAACCGTCTCGCCGTCCGGCGGAGTACGTAAATCGTAACCGGGCGCGGCGCGGCTTGCCGCGCCCTATTTTCCTCTTGTACGGAACAGGCGGTCTGGAATAATTCTAAGTGCAGTTCAATTCGCCATGGGACCCAAGTCAATGAGCCGGCCTATAACGCTGGCGGCGCGGCTGCGCGCATGCGGAGTGCTGGTCTGCGGGGCGCTGGCGCTCGGTTGCGGCCAGGCCCGAGGACAGAACACGATGTCCAGCGGACCCGCGCATGAACCGCGGTACGATGACCATGGACGGGTGATCACCGCAGGCGGATTCGTCGACCATGGACCGGTAGTCTTTCAGGACATAACCAAGGCTGCTGGATTGGGAAACTGGCGCCACGTCATGGGAGGGCCGGAGAAGACCTTCATTCTGGAGTCGAACGGCTCGGGCGTCGGCCTCATCGATTACGACAATGATGGCTGGCTCGATATCTATCTTGTGAACGGCTCAACATTTGCGGCCCTGGAAGGCAAGGAAACTGCACCGCACGCCGCGCTATTCCATAACAACCACGACGGGACTTTCACCGATGTAGCCGCTCAGGCCGGGGTGACAAACGACCGCTGGGGCTTCGGTGTGACCGTGGGCGACTTTGACAACGACGGCTGGCCGGACATCTTCGTTGCCAACTACGGCAAGAACCGTTTATACCACAACAACCACGACGGCACATTCACCGACGTCGCCGAAAAAGCGGGGGTGGTTCTGGGGAATTGGTCCGCCGGCGCAAGCTGGGGCGACTACGACCGGGATGGCAATCTCGACTTGTTTGTCAGCGGGTATGTTCACTTCGATCTCAACCGTCTTCCTTACCCGAAGAGCGAGGTTGTCGATTTTGCCGATTGCGGATTCCGCGGTATTTTTGGCCTTACGTGCGGGCCGCGTGGCCTCGATGGCGAGCCCGACCATCTTTTCCATAACAACGGCGACGGCACCTTTGCCGACGTGAGCGAGAAGGCGGGTGTAGCCGATAAGGACAAGTATTACGGCCTTACCGCAGTTTTTGCCGATGTCGACGACGACGGCTGGCCCGATCTGATTGTCGCCAATGACTCCACTCCGACCTATTTTTACAGGAATAAACGCAACGGGACTTTCGCCGACGAGAGCTATGTCTCGGGTTTAGCTTTGAACAGGGACGGCCGGGAAATGGCAGGCATGGGCATCGCCGTCGGGGACTACTTGAACAACGGCCGCGCGGATTTGGCTCTCACGGATTTTGCCGACGATTTCAAGATTGTGTTTCGCAACGATGGCGATGCGGCATTTACGGATGTGAGCAACAGCGTCGGCATAGCGGATATCTCGATTCCGTTCCTGAGCTGGGGCGTGGGTTTCATCGACTATGACAACGACGGCTGGAAAGATCTCTTTTTCGTGAACGGGCACGTCTTTCCCATTGCGGACCATGTGGCGTGGGGATCGACTTATGCCGAGCGGCCGCTGCTCTTTCACAACACGCACGACGGCAAGTTCGAATACATACCCCCCGTCACGGGAACGGGACTGGCGGTTCTAACCTCTGCGCGGGGCGCCGCCTTTGGCGACCTCTTCAACGATGGCAAGATCGATGTGGTAATCAGTCCTGTCGACGGACCGCCTGTCCTGTTGCGGAACGTCAACCCGGACCGGCATCACTGGGTTGAGATGAAGCTTGTGGGCGGCAAGGGCAGTCCGCGCGATGCGACCGGCGCAAAAGTGTTCCTGAAGGCAAACAGACTCCGTATGCGCGACGATGTCCTCAGTTCCGGCAGCTACATTTCCTCGAATGATAAGCGCGCACACTTCGGGCTGGGCGATAGCACCGATCCCGGAACAGCCGAAATTCACTGGCCTTCGGGGCGGATTGAGACCATTCGCCTTCCCGCATCGGACACGATTTACACGATTGAGGAGTCCAAGGGCATCACCGGCTGTTTTTCCAGCAAGAAGCCCTGCGCCGTTTCAGCTTCGGGAATCCTCCGGCCCGGCAAAGGACCGCCGCACGGAGCACCGATTCGGAAATAGGGCGTTGTTAGCGCGCGTGGACTGCGGAGGCGGCGGTCCTTCGAAACCGAATGCGCATTCGGCTTGCCGGGGTCTTCCTTTTCGCGAGAAAATGGATGGTGGTGAATCTCCTCGTCCGAATCGCCGTAATGGGTGCGTTCATCCCAGGTCTAGCCCCTTGCTTCGCGCAGATGGCGAAGTCCCCAATGGAACTGCGGCAAGAGGCCCTGGCTCTTCAGCAGCAGGGCAAGATTCCTGAAGCCGAAACCGCCTGGCGCGCTTACCTGAAAGATCACCCTGACAACCCCGAACCCTACGCTCAAATTGGCGTGCTGGAAGCCCACCAGGGCCGCTATAAAGAAGCCATTCCGCTCTATCGCAAGGCACTGGCCATAAGTCCCCGCGATCCCCACGTGCCAGCCATCCGGCTCAACCTGGGTTTGGCGCTGTTCAAGGACGGCCAGCCCAAGGATGCCATTTCGGAGTTCGCCGAATTGCTCAAAACCGCGCCGCCGGGCTCCGCCGACGCGCAGCGCCTCAATATTCTGATCGGCATGGCGCATTACGGGCTGGGCCAGTATGCGGACGCGGTTCCCTATCTCCGGACAGCAGCCGTCCACGATCCTTCCAGCCTTCCCCTTCGCCTCACCCTGGGGCACAGTTGCCTGTGGACCAAGCAATACAAATGCGTCATGGACGTTTATCGAGAAATCCTCAATCTCAATGCGGAATCGGCCGAGGCCGACATGCTGGCGGGCGAGGCGCTGGACGCGATGAAGGACAATGCGGGCTCCACGAAGATGTTCCGCGCTGCCGCGGCCGCCAACCCCAAAGAGCCGAATGTCCACTTCGGCCTAGGCTATCTGTTGTGGACGCAGAAACAATATCCTGAGGCCGCGCAGCAATTCCGCGCCGAGTTGGCCAACAATCCCGCTCATGCCCAATCCATGCTTTACCTGGGCGATTCCGAGCTGCAATTGAATCACGAAGACGAAGCGCGCCCTTGGCTCGAGAAAGCCGTCAAGCTGGATCCTTCGCTGGGGCTGGGGGATCTAGATCTGGGCATCGTAGACTCCGATGCCGGACGCAAGGTCGAAGCCTTGCACGAACTGGAGACCGCCGCGAAGCTGGAGCCAGACAATGTCGACGTGCATTGGCGGCTGGCGCGGCTCTATCGCGCCATGGGCCGCATGGACCAGGCCCGGGTAGAATTTGCCAACGCCAGCAAGCTCAACAAGCAGGCCGACGAGACTCTTTATCAGCAGATAGCCAACGGCCGCAAGCGCCCGGAGCCGCCGAAAAACCAAGCCGAACCCTCCGGCAGTTCTGCCCCGACGGCGGCTCCTTCCATTCAGCCGAATCAGTGAGACTGGGACTTTAGCGGGGACGCACCTAGCTTGCGCTGCGCGTCGAGCGCGAACAACTCCGAGAGCAACCGCTCCGGGCATGCGTGATGGGTCTCGACATCGTCGAGCTCGAACTCTGCCACTACCGACGACGCGATTGTCATGAAGCAGTACAGACAGCGGGTGTTGAATGTGCCGTTCTCGTTTTGTGTCCGGCTGAAGTTCATGCTTTCATCCAGAGGCAGGATTGTTCGATGCTATGCCGGATCGACAGCCGCAGCGCGTGACTCGCATCACCGTCCCATGTGAGAAGAAATTCCCGGCGGGCAGCCGCTCAATAGTTGCTCACCTGGTTCAAATGGCGGCGCAGGTACCAGCACGGCATCATGCCGTCCTGCGGATACAGCGTGATCGAGCACGGCGTATCGTCGGACCCGATGTAGTCAATCTCCTGCTTGTTTTCATTCGGTCCGCCGTTGAGGGGCACGGAGATGAAATGGCTCACCTTGAGCCTTTGCTTGGGCGAGCCGCGCAGGTGGAAGACGGCAAAATCGGCGAGATAGGAGAGCGCGGCAAACGCCAGCAATGCCATCAACGCAATCTGCAGCCAACGCATCATGCCTCGTCTCCATTTGGTGGTCCGGCGTTAATCTGACGCGTCGTTTGCGATCTTCTCCTTCAGCTCTTTGACCACGCGCTCGAATTCGTCCACGATGCGGTTTGTGGGATGCTCCCGGAAGACTCGCAGCAGCTCTCCGAAATACCAGAGTTGCTCGCCGCCTCCGCGCTTGAAGCGGTCAAACACCCGGTTCCCAATGTCACGATAGTCGCTCAGAATGGTGCGTGCGTTATAGAGCTTGTCCGCCGCGGAGATTAGCTGAACATCGAGTGGCTCGCGCCCTAATCGCTCGACGTAGGCACGTTTGCGCTCTTCCCACCTAACCTTCTCGCTTGGATCCTCGGCAAAGCTGTCGGTGAGGCCCTTTACCAACCGCGCGACTTCGGCCCCGAAGTTGTGCTCGATGTCGTGCAGGCGCGGCATGCCGCCATGGTCTTCCACGGCATCGTGGAGGATTGCCGCGATCACCATGTCCTCTGTCACGGGGATCGGCGCATGGCCGTTTTCACCCATAACGAGCGAAGCCACGCCGAGGAGATGCGCCATGTAGGGAATGTTTGTCGCCTTGCGTGTTTCGATGTGAAGGTGCCGCGCGTAATCGACTGCCTGGGTAAAGCGGAACGAGAGCAGCAGGTTGGCGGGCTTATCGGTCATTGAGGCTCCTCACCGCACGAACGGCGTTCTTCGGCGTAGTAAGGCCCGAAGCAGACGGGGTGGCATCATCGCTGCGGCCGCACTCCGCTTAGCTCTGCACCACCTGCACCGATGCCGCGCGCGGCGAAACCCCACTCAACTCCGCGGCCCGCGCCTCAGCGTATGCCGCCGCGCCCAGCACCGCCGCACGGCTCTCCAGGATCACCCGAACCGGCATGTTGATGAGCAACTGGCTTAGCCGTCCCTTGTCGGTGAACGCCTTGATGAAAGTGCCGTCCTTCAGCTTTTCCAGGATGCGCGGCGCGATGCCGCCGCCGATGTACATACCGCCCACGGAGAGCACTTTCAGCGCCAGGTTGCCGGCCTCCGCGCCATACGCGGAAACGAACATATTCAGCGTTCGCGCGCAGATCTCGCTTCCGCCGGTCAGGCCCCGTTGGGTGATGATGGCGTTCAGGTCCTCTGCTTCTGCCACTTCTTCGGCCAGGTCCGGCTCAACCTCCATGCCGCGCACGTCGCGCAGAAACTCGAAGATGTTGGTCATCCCCATCCCGCTCACCACGCGTTCCCAACTGATCCGTCCCTGGTACTTCTGCCTCAGAAAGCGGAACAGCTCGATTTCTTCCTCGTTGCGGGGCGCGTAATCGGCGTGCCCGCCTTCGGAAGGGTAAGGAACATGGATGCGGCCGTTCCAGGTCAGCAGTCCTTCGCCCAGCCCGGTCCCAGCCGAGATCAAAGCGCGGTTCCCGATCTGGCTGGGATCGCCCTCGCTCAGCGTGTATATCTGGTCCGGCTGCAGCTCGGCGACACCATATCCATTCGCCTCCAGGTCGTTGATCAGAAATACGTGATCGATGTTCAGATGCAGGGAGAGCTCGCGCGCATCCAGCGTCCAGGGCAGGTTGGTCAGGCGCAGCCGCCCGTCGCGCACCGGTCCGGGCACGCCAAAGCACGCTGCCGTTGCCTTCTCGCCGCCCAGAAACTCGGCCACGATGGTTTCCAGTCCCGAATACTCCTTGGCAGGAAAGCGCTCCTCGCGCCGGTAATCCAGCTTACCGTTGGCAAAGTCGTACAACGCCAAATGTACCTTTGTGCCGCCTACGTCGCCGGCAAGAATCATCGCTCTCTCTCCAGAACCCCGCAGCCTTCTCCATTGGTTGCGGGCAGAAGCGCAGCAGCGGCCTTATCCAGGAACAGAGTGAGTATACCGCTTGAGGGCCAAATCAGTTGACTGGGCAGCCGCTCCGGGTCGCGCGGTCCCATGAAGACTTCGTGAACGCGCTCGGCCTTGTCCGCGCCCGCAATCAGAAAAAACACCGAGCTGGCGTGGTTGATCACCGGCCAGGTGAGGGTGATGCGCCAGGTGTCCAGTTGCGGCACGTGGTTGGCCGTCACCAGGCGGCTCATCTCGTGGAGGGCCGCGGTGTGCGGGAACAGCGACGCCGTGTGTCCATCCGGTCCCATCCCCAGTTGCACCAGGTCAAAGCGCGGGCTTTCCGCGCCCTCCAGGCGAAAGCTGTTGCGCAGCTCTGACTCGTACCGCGATGCCGCTGCTTCCGGATCAAGCTCGCCTTCCATGCGATGAATTTGGTCTGCCGGCAGCGGAACATGGCTCAGCATGGCTTCCCGCGCCATGCGGTAGTTTGAGTCCAGATGGTCCGGCGGCACGGTGCGCTCATCCACCCAGTAGAGGTTCAGCCGGTCCCACGGCATGGCCCCGCGCCATTTCTTGCGCCGATCGGCCAATAATTCAAACACCGCCTTGGGCGTCGATCCTCCGCTGATAGCGATTCGCGCCTGGCCCGCCGCATCCACCGCTTCTGCCGCCATCTCGACAAAATACTGCGCGGTCCGGCGGGCAAGCGCATCCGCGTCCGCCTCCACGTAGTAGTTGATCCGCAGCTTCCGAGACATCTTCGGCTCCTTTTAGGATGTGGGTTCAGTGTGCGGGCCAGAACCGGCCCCGCCAGGCGGGGTAAGGGACTTGCCTGGGCCAGGCTGCCGATTGCGGACGAATTTCCCTTACATTGGTTGAATGATGCTCAATCCAGGTTGGCGATCCAGGTTGGCCGATTCTCGCCCTTCGTCAAGCAAATCGGGGCCAAGCGCGTAAACCTAGACTACCTCAGGCGGCGAACCTCGCCATTCTGCCCGCGCTATCTCCCCAGGTAATCCCGGTATTGCAGTTCCAGCACGCCCGCGGCCCGGGCCACAGCCAGCTTGGTCAGGCCGTACTGATAAAGGCTCTCGATCAGGTTGCTCTGCGCCGCCGCCGTACTCGCCTGCGCCTCCACCAGCGGCAGCGTGTTGTCCACGCCGGCTTCCACGCGCTCGGTTTCGTCGCTCAGCTCGTGGGTGGCCAGGTCCACGTTGGAACGCGCCACGTCCACCAGCTTACGCGAAGTCTCCACGTCCATCAGAGCCGTCCGCACCTGTTGGTCGATCTTCACCCGCAGATCCGCCAACTCTGCCTCCACCGCGTCCAGTTGCGCCTGCGAGGCGTCAATGTCGCCGCGCAACCTGCCTTCGCGGAACAGAGGCACGCTCAGCGTCCCGATAGCCGCCCAGGTCCCGTGCGAGCCGATCCCGCCGATGTCCATCACCCCATAGTTCCCGCTGAAGCTCAGGGTTGGCCAGCGCTGGCTGCGATACGCCGCATGCGCCGCCTTCAGCTCCACCACCTGGTTCTCCAGGTTCTGGTAATCGTTGCGGTAGCGGTAGGCAAGCGCTCGCACTTCTTCGGGCGTTTGCGTGGCCAGGTAGCCATATGGCGTCTTGTCGGTCAGCGTCACCTTCTGGCCCGGATCCACCCCAATCTCCCGCTTGAGCAGAGTCAGATCCTTTTCGGCCTCGTTCTCAGCCGCAATCCGCTCCTGTTCTTGCGCTTGGTACTGCACCCGCGCGCGCAGCTCGTCCAGGTTGGCCATGGTCCCGGCCAGGTGCTGTTCGTGCGCGTGGCTCCATTCCACCATGTCCGCTTGTTCCAGCGCGTGCGCGTTGTCCACTTCGCTCTGGGCCGCAAGGCAATGCAGGTATGCTCCCGCCACGTCCTGCACCACGTCGCCGCGCGCAGTGTTGGTGGCAAAGTGCTGGGCGCGCACGGCCGCTCCCGCAGCCTTCCAGCCGGCAATCACCGGACCGGAAAAGAGGGTCTGGTCGTAGTGGAGCGTTCCTTCGGTCAGCGTGTCGTGCGTGATTAGGGGAATCGTCACCCCGGGCGGAAGGATGGCCTTGAACTTGCCTACGACCGAGGGCCCGAATCCCAACGCCACCAGGTTGTGCTGGTAAAAGCCGGAGTCGCCCACCAGGCTGATGGTGGGCAGAAACTCCTGCAGCGCCTGCGACTGCTCGGCATGAATCCCGCGCTCCGCGTTCTCGGCTTCCTTCAGCCCCAGGTTGTTCTTGAGTCCCATCTGGATGGCGTCGTCGAGCGACAGCCGCAACGGCTCATCCGTCACCGGCGTCACCGTCACGCTGCCGTAATAGGGATTCTGCGCCGAGGAAGGATTCACCTGCGCGCGCGCCGGCGTTGTCAGCAGCGCGGCGCCGGCAAGCGCAAGGCACGCCACCAATTGGGTGGGATTCGGACACTCCCACGCCCCGCTGCGCTCAGGCACCCAGCAAGCTGATCCCGATTCATTCACTTGCATCATTGTCTCAGATGTCGCACGCCGCCTTCGCGATTCGGATTGCGTGGGAACATGCGTAAATTGCGCTTTACCGTTGGATGGGAAGGATCGGTTCCGAGATCAGCGAGTGCGATCCCCTGTCGGCTTCATCGCCGAGGGCAGTTCGGGCCCCAAATGCGTCGTATTGCGGTAAATGTCGCAATATGAAAAGTTGAATCCTTGCACAGGCGCCGCCCTTGGGCTGGCCGCATTCCCAGGGTGCTGCAGATTCCGGGAATCCGGCATGCGGTCAACCTCGCCTGGAGTGGCGTGGGCCTCTCAAAAATCCATCACTGGCCCCACAGCCACTCACAGGCGAAGTCCCGCCGGTAGCCCCGGAAAGCGTGTCCCGGTCGACGGGCGGCATACAGAACCGCGGTCGCCGGGGTAGGGTCTTGAGGCGCTGCCACCCAGGACACAAACCCAGGAGTCACAGCAACTCAGGATTTGGAGTAAAACATTCGCATGCGTCACAAACTACTGGTTGCTCTGAGCGCGATCGATGCTGAATGTGGCCACGATAGCCGGTATCAAAAGAATGCCGACATAGATGAGTCCGATGACTAGGTCGTACATAGGTCCCTCTCGCCTGGAAATGCCGGGAATCGAGAAGGAAGCAGAAACAACTTAACCGTTGAAGATACATCCTCAGTGCCTGCTCGCGTAACCCGGCGGAAACTGCAGCGAGCCCACTGAGTAGCGTTGTGAGACTCGTGTTCCGCATGTTTCCGACAGCGATTATCGGTTGATTAAGTGCGCAGTCTTCTTAGATACCGATCGGTTCCCTTGTGCAAAATCCGATGCGGGAAGGTGCATCATTTTGGGAACGGCAGTTACCAAGAGATAATCTCGACCCCGAAGATAGCTGGAGTTATAAAGCCGCTGTGTCAGATGTTGTTTCATGGCAGCCCTTTAGCGGTCGCGCGAGCGATCGAAGCCGTCGCGGCTGGCGCAGGACTGCTTCTAACTCCGTACTTCGTCGCCCGCAGGTCCGCGCTAGATTCTCTTCCTTTTCCACCTTCCCTGCCGGAACAGCACCACCCCTGCAACCGCCATGGAGCACTCCGCGATCACGATGGCCAGGAACGCGCCTTCCGCGTGCAGGCCCAGCGGGCGCGCCAGCACCCACGCCAGCGGCAGCTCCAGCACCCAGAAACCGAAGAAGTTCACCACCGTCGGGGTCCAGGTGTCGCCGGCGCCGTTGAAGGCCTGGAGCATCACCATGCCGTAGGCGTAGCCCACGTTGCCGCAGGCAAAGGTGCGCAGCGCCAGGCCAGCAATCGGGATCACCGCCGCATCGTCCACGAAGAGGCTCACCGCGGGCCGCGCGAACACCGCGAAGAACACGCCGACCGCTCCCAGGAAGAGCATGTTGTAAAATCCGGTGCGCCACACTGCTTGTGCCGCGCGCTCCGGCAGGCCTGCTCCCAGGTTCTGCCCCACCAGCGTCGCCGCGGCGTTGCTCAGGCCCCACGCGGGCAAAATGAAGAACACCACGATGCGAATGGCCACCGTGTAGCCGGCCACCGAGTCCGCGCCGAACAGGGACACGATGCGCACCAGCACGATCCAGCTTGCGTTGGCGATGGCGAATTGCAGGATTCCCACTAGCGATACGCGCAGCAGCCGCAACATCACGCGGACATTCAACCGAAGATGATAAGCGAGCGCGCGCAGGCGTTCCGTTCCGCGAGCGAGACGCCAGAACTGGTAGAGCACGCCGATGCTGCGGCCGGTGAATGTGGCCAGGGCCGCACCGGTGACGCCCATGTGCGGGAACGGACCCAGACCGAAAATCAGGCACGGATCGAGGATAAGGTTGATGATGTTCGACACCCACAACAGGCGCATGGCGATGGCCGCATCGCCGGCGCCGCGGAAGATGGCGTTGTTCAAGAACAGCATCACGATGGCACCGCACCCGCCCAGCGCGATTCGCGCGTACCCTGAACCCGTGGCCACGATGGCCGGCGAAGCGCCCATCAGTTGCAGGAGTTTTGGCGCAAAGATTCCCGCCGGCACCCCCAGAATGAGCGAAATCGCCAGCCCCAGCACGATGGCCTGCACCCCGGCGATGGCTGCATCTTCCGGGTCCTTTTCGCCGATGCGCCGCGCCACCATCGCGGTAGTGGACAGCGAAACGCCGAGCCCGATAGCGAAAACCAAAGCCAGCATCGACTCGGTAAGGCCGACCGTGGCCACAGCATTGGCGCCCAGCCGGCCCACCCAGAACACGTCCACTACTGCAAACAAAGACTCCAGCACCATCTCCAGAATCATGGGGATGGCCAGCAGGAGAATGGAGCGATTCAAGTTTCCCTGGGTGAAATCCTGGTGCGAGCCGCGCAGGGCCTCGCGCACCGAACTCCACAAGCTCGCCGCGCGGCCATCCGCCGGCTGCGGCGTCGTTGTCTCCAAAAGCGACATGGGGAAAGCTCCTTCAAGCGCCGCAGGCGAATACGCCAGGGCGCAGACGAGGGGCTCGTTCTGCAGTTCAATTCAGTTGTGCAGTCGAATCACCCGGGGCTGACGTCATCCTCGGGACGAACAGAAAGGATAACCCGAGGCAATGTTCAGCGAATAGGTCGCGCAAGATCGACGATGACGGGCTGGAACATTGTTCTCCTCCGTAGCCGGCGGGACCGGCGAGTACAAACATCGTACCGCAAATTGAAACTCGCTGGAAGCCCAATCCGTCTTTCGGGGTCCGCGATTCGCGATTCGTGGACCGTCAGATCGCAGCCGGGCCCCGCACCACGCACCACGAACCACGACTCACGATCCACGAATCACGAACGGTCAGGGAACCGCGACCCGCGCCATTCCGTACCCCCCTCCATTATGTGGAGCGACTTGAAGCTTGCCTTTCGCCAATTGGCCAAGTCTCCCGGCTTCGCCATTACCGCGGTCATCACCCTCGCGCTTGGCATCGGCGCCAACGCCATCGTGTTCAGCGTGATGAATGCGCTGGTGCTCAAGCCGCTGAACCTGCCCGACGCCGCTAACCTCTACAGCGTCCAGCGCTTCAAGTTCCCCTCGCAGTCTTATCCCGATTACCGTGACTTGCGCGACCGCAACCACACGTTTTCAAGCATGGTGGCTTTCAAGATCATCGGTGCTGTCGGCGTTGACACCGGCGCGCATCCCACCACGGCTTGGCCTTTCCTTTCCAGCGGTAACTACTTTGACGCGCTCGGCGAGCAACCCTACGTCGGCCGCTTCTTTCATGCCTCCGATGAAAAGGGTCCGGGTAGCGCTCCCTATGTCGTCCTCAGTTATGCCTGGTGGCACAGCTATTTCCATGGCGACCGTGGAGTCATCGGCCGTGCGATCTCCATCAACAAGCACCCGCTCACCATCATTGGAGTGGCGCAGCCGGGATTCCGCGGCACGGAACTCTTCTTCGCCCCGGCGATGTGGATCCCGATCATGGAGCAGCCCACCATTGAGGGCGACAACCAGCTTGACGAGCGAGGCAATCATTCTCCGTGGGTCTTCGGGCGACTGCGCCCGGGGGTCACGCCGGATCAAGCAACCGCCGACCTCAACACCATCGGCGCCGCGCTTGCCAAAGCCTATCCCCACGAAGACGATGGCGTGAAGTTCTCCCTGGCCAAGCCCGGCCTGGTGGGTGATTTTCTCGGCGGCCCTGCCCGCGCCTTTGTGGCGGGCCTCATGCTTCTTGCCGGACTCATCCTGCTGGCCGCCTGCGCCAATCTCGGTAGCCTCTTTGCCGCCCGCGCCTCCGATCGCGCCAAGGAAATCGCGCTGCGCATGGCCCTCGGTTCGCGGCGCCGCTTGATCGTGCGCCAACTGCTCACGGAAGCCGTGCTCGTCTCCCTTGCCGGCGGCGTCATCGGCCTTGCCGGCGGGGTGGTTATGCTGCGCTTCCTCAGCGCCTGGCAGCCCCTCCCCGATATCCCCATCAATGTCCCCGTCAATCCCGATCTCCGCACCTACTTGGTCGCCCTCCTGCTCGCCCTCGTCAGCGGATTTCTCTTCGGCATGGTCCCCGTGCGCCAGGTTCTTCGCGCCGACCCCTGGCAGATCATCCGCACCGGCATGAGTACAGACAGCCTGCGCCGCTTCAGCCTTCGCGATGTCCTCCTCGTCCTCCAGATCGCCATCTGCGCCGTGCTCGTCACGTCCTCGCTGGTCGCCGTGCGCGGCCTCGTCCGCTCGCTGCACTCGGACTTCGGCTTCAATCCGCAAAACGCCATTCTGGTCACTACCGACCTGAACATGTCTGGTTACAAGGACGACCAGGCTGCCCAGTTGCAGCGCCGCATGATTGATGCGGTGGCGGCCATTCCCGGAGTGTCCGCCGTCGGCAGCGTTAGTAACATCCCACTCGGCCTTGGCGGCGGCGATTCCTTCGTCTACAAAGACACCACCACCGATTTCCGCCCCACCAACGCCGCCGGCGATGCCATGAACTACACCATCTCGCCCGGCTACCTCCAGGCCGCCGGAACCCGCCTCATCGCCGGCCGCGATCTCTCCTTCAACGACAAGAAGAGCGACGACAAGAACGCGGTCACCGTCGCCCTCGTGAATCGCCAGTTCGCCATCAAGGTCTTCGGATCGGTCCGGAGCGCCCTCGGCGGCCACTTCAAGTACTGGGGCGGCAAGCGCGCGGAGATCGTCGGCGTGGTGGAAGACGGCAGGTACCGCACCCTGACCGAAGATCAGCAGCCGGCCATGTTCTTTGACTTTCAGCAACAACCCGATAGCGGCACCACCCTCGTGGTCCGCTCTGCACGCGATCTCCAGCAGATGGGGCCGGCTCTTGACACCGCCATCCGCGGCCTCGACGCTACTCTGCCCCTCACCATCCAGCCCTGGACCTCGGAGATGGATTCCGCCCTCTTTGCCGCGCGCGTTGCCACCGTCGCTCTCGGCGTCCTCGGCATGCTCGGCGCCATGCTCGCCATCACCGGCATCTTCGGCATGGCTTCGTACGTGGTGTCGCGGCGCATGCGCGAACTCGGCATCCGTCTGGCCCTCGGCGCCGGCCGCCGCCAGATTCTCTCCGCCTCGCTCGGCCGCGCCTTCCGCCTGCTCGCTTATGGTTCCGTCGCCGGCATCGTCCTCGGCCTCATGGCCACCAAGGTTCTGGCCTTCATCGTCTACCAGGCCACGCCGCGCGATCCATTCGTCCTCGGAGGCGTAACCCTCACCATGCTCGTGTTGGGGATGTTGGCCGCGCTCGTCCCCGCGCGCCGTGCCCTCGCCGTCGATCCCCTTATCCTCCTCCGCGACGAGTGATTCCTCGGCGGCCTGGGTGCGGTTGCGCTGTGCTTCACGCCGCCGCCTTATCACAATCAACTGTGATAACAACGGGGAACACTCCGCGATGGGCCCGCGTAACTCCAGGCATCATGTTCAGCGACCTGAAACTCGCGCTTCGACAGCTGGCCAAGTCTCCGGGCTTCGCGCTGACCGCCATCATTACTCTCGCCCTCGGCATCGGCGCCAACGCCATCGTCTTCAGCATGCTCAATTCCATCGTGCTCAAGCCGCTGAACCTTCCCGGCGCGGAGAACCTCTACATCGTGCAGCGCGGCACTTATCCCTCCCAGTCCTACCTCGACTACCGGGACCTGCGCGACCGCAACCGCACCTTTGAGAGCATGATCGCCTTCCAGATCCTCGGACCGGTCGGCGTTGATACCGGCGGCCACCCTTCCGTCGCCTGGCCTTACATGTCGAGCGGCAACTACTTTGACGCCCTCAAGGTCCAGCCATATCTCGGCCGGTTCTTCCACGCCTCCGACGAGAAAGGCGAGAACAGCGCCCCCTATGTCGTCCTCGGCTATGCGTACTGGCACAGCTACTTTCACGGCGACCCCTCCGTCGTGGGCCGCGCTGTTGCCGTCAACAGGCACCCGTTTACCATCCTCGGCGTCGCCCCGCCCGCCTTTCGCGGAACCGAGCTCTTCTTCGCTCCCGACCTGTGGATCCCCATCGTCGAAGACCCAACCTTCATCGGCGATTTCCTGAAACACCGCGGCGATCATTCTCCGGTCGTCATCGGCCGCCTCCGCCCCGGTGTCACCCCCGCCGTGGCTACCCCCGACCTCAACGTAATAGGCTCCTGGCTGGCCAAGACCTATCCCGCCGACGACGACGGCATCAAGTTCACTCTTGCCCGCCCCGGCCTCATGGGCGACATGCTGGCCGGCGCCGCCCGCGCCTTCATGGCCGGGCTCATGCTTCTCGCTGGACTTATCCTTCTTGCCGCCTGCGCCAACCTCGGCAGCCTCTTCGCAGCCCGCGCCTCTGACCGCGCCAAGGAAGTCGCTCTCCGCTTGGCGCTGGGCTCCCGCCGCGGCCTCATCCTCCGCCAACTGCTCACTGAAGCCATTCTGGTTTCGCTTGCTGGCGGCGCGCTCGGCCTCGCCGGCGGAGTCCTCATCCTCCGCTTCCTCAGCGCCTGGAATCCCATCCCCGGCGTTCCCATCAATATCCCCGTCAATCCCGATCTGCGCACCTGCTGGGTCGCGCTTGCGCTCTCTCTCGTCAGTGGATTCCTCTTCGGCATCGTCCCCGTGCGCCAGGTCCTCCGCGCCGATCCCTGGCAAACTATCCGCACCGGCATGAGCTCTGACGGTCTCAAGCGCTTCAGCCTGCGCGACGTGCTTCTTGTTTTCCAAATTGCCATCTGCGCCGTGCTAGTCACCTCTTCGCTGGTGGCCATGCGCGGAATGTCCCGCTCTCTTCACTCCCAATTCGGATTCAACCCGCAGAACGCCATCATTGCCATGTCCGATCTGCACATGGGTGGCTATGAAGAGGACCGCATCCCTCAGATGCAGCGACGCATGCTCGACGCCATATCGGCCGTCCCCGGCGTCTCCGCCGCCGGATACATCACCCGGCCTCCGCTTAACGTCGGCGCTGGCGACTCCGCCGTCTTCCACGACACTACCACCGATTTCCGCCCCACCAACGCCGTCGCCGATGCCATGGATTACAACATCTCTCCCGGCTACATCCAGGCCGCGGGCACCCACCTGCTCGCCGGCCGCGACCTCGCCTTCAGCGACGACAAGAACGCCCCCACCGTCGCCCTCATCAATCGCACCTTCGCCATCAAAGTTTTCGGCTCCATCCAGAACGCTGTCGGCGGCCACTTCAAATTCTGGGACGGCAAACGCGCTCAAGCCGTCGGAGTGGTGGAAGACGGCAAATACCGCGCCCTGACTGAAGACCAGATGCCGGCCATGTTCTTCAGCTTCCTTCAGCACACCCAGAACGACGCCACCTTCGTCGTCCGCTCCACGCGCGAGCCCAAGGACCTGACGCCGGTCCTCCAGCGCACTCTCAGCGCGCTCGATCCTTCGCTTCCTGTCGACATCGAACCCTGGAACATGGAATTAGGCTGGGCGCTGTTTCCCGCCCGTGTCGCCAGCATCGCTCTCGGCATCCTCGGCCTGCTCGGCGCCATGCTCGCCGTCACCGGCATCTTCGGCATGGCGTCTTACGTTGTCTCCCGCCGGCTCCGCGAGCTCGGCATCCGCCTCGCCCTCGGCGCCAGCCGAAAACAAATCCTCTCCGCCTCTCTCGGCCGCGCCTTCCGCCTCCTCGCCATCGGCTCCATCACCGGCATCGCCCTCGGCCTGCTGGCCACCAAGGTCTTCGCCCACATCGTCTACCAGGCCACGCCGCGCGATCCATTTGTCCTCGGCGGGGTTACCCTCACCATGCTCGTTCTGGGCATGATGGCCGCGTTACTGCCCGCGCGCCGCGCCCTCGCCGTCGACCCGCTCATCCTCCTCCGCGACGAGTAGCTCACAACCTCGCCTGCGTGGGCGCTGGCCACTGGCGCGGGAAGGTCGCCTGTTGACCAATCGCCACTGTTCACTGTCAACTGATCAGTGACCATGAGAACCCCGGCCGTCGCGCTCCTGTTCCTCGCCCTCGCGCTCCCTGCCCGCGCCTCTATGCCGGTAACCGTCGCCCAGCTCGAGCAAACCCTCACGGCCGCCCGCACTCAACCTGACGCCAAGCTTGCCGACGAGCTTTCCGCCCTCGAGCTCACCCAGCGCCTCAGCCCACCCACCCTGGCGCGCCTCCAATCCCAGCTCCCCGGCCCGCAATCGCAGCAGGAACTTTCCATCCTCGCCGCGCAATCATCCTTCCTCGATCTCCCGCCGTCGGAGATTCCGTCGACTCCCGCACCGGATCTCGCCCAGCAGCGCCAGATCATGAGTCTGGTCGTAACCTACGTCACCCAGACCATCAACCGCCTCCCCAACTTCATCGCCACCCGCGAAACCCGCTCCTTTGCGGACCGTCCCGCCGGCGCCTACAGCGCGCTCCCGCTTCACTTCACCGGCCAGACCTCCGCCAGCGTCATCTACCGCGACGGCCAGGAACGCGATACCAACTCCAAAGGCAAGAAGATCGACACCTCCGCCGCAGGACTGGTCTCCTGGGGCGAGTTCGGCCCCATCCTTACCACCGTCCTTCTCGACGCCGCCAAGAGCCAACTTGGCTGGAGTCATTGGGAACAGGGCGCCGGCGGCCCGGTGGCCGTCTTCCGCTATGCCGTCCCTGCCAAGAAATCGCAATACCAGGTCCAGATGTGCGGCATGGACCCGAACTGTTCCGGCGCCTTGACCGGATATCACGGCGAAATCACCGTCGATCCAACTTCAGGCGCAATTCTCCGGCTCACCGTTGTCGCCGATATCGAACCCGGCAGCACCCTGGATTACACCACCGGGCTCAGCTCGGGCTCCATCATGGTTGAGTACGGCCCTGTCGACATTGGCGGCAAAAGCTACATTTGTCCCCTCCACAGCGCAGCCATTGCGCAGGTCCGTGCCCCTCGGCTCCAAAACGGCGTCCTTCCCGCCGAGGCCATGGATCACTCCCCCAAGCGGACCCTTCTCAATGAGGTCACTTTCACCCGCTACCACATCTACCGCAGCGAGTCCCATATCCTTACTGGCGCCGAGCTTGCACAGATGAACGGCGAACCGGCTGGTTCAACCGGCAACGGACCGACGCCGCCATCTGAGTCCGCGCCCGCCGGCGAGCCTGCGCAAAACACTGCGGAAACCGCTTCGCCCGCCGCGTCCGCCACAGCCCAAGCCGCGCCTGCCGCAAGCTCCACCAACTCCGCTAACGCCGCTAGCTCCGCTAACTCCGCCAACATCCCCGTCTTTCACGCCACCGCCCGCCAGGTCCTCGTCGATGTTGTTGTCGACAAAAGGAACGGCGACCCCGTTCCTAGCCTGCCCCAATCCGATTTCTCCATTGAAGAAGACGGCAAGCCCCAAACCATCGACTTCTTTGAAGAACATTCGGCCGACTCGTCCGCGCCCGTAGCGCAGCCCGCCATGCCCCCGCTTCCGCCCGGCGCCGTCAGCAACGTCCCCGCCGCGCCACCTGCGGCCGCGGTCTATGTCTTCCTTCTCGACTCCCTCAACACCGAGCCCCAGGACCAGGTCTTCATCCGCCAGCAGGTTCTCTCGTTTCTCCACCAGCTCGATCCAGGAACCCATGTCGCCATCTTCACCCTTGGCTCCAACCTCCGCCTCCTGCAGGGATTTACCTCCGATCCCGCAACGCTCCTCGCCGCCGTGAGCGGCAATAAAGCCAAACGCGACGCCATGGCCCAAACCCGCAGCGACGACGCCGACGATGCTGCCCACATCCAGAATCTCCAGACGATGCAGGCCGGCGCCGCCGGAATTGAGGGCCTCAAGGCTGCCGACGCCAACGCCCACAACTATACTTACGGCGCCCGCATCTCCATGACCTTCGAAGCCCTCAGCGCACTCGCCCGCTATCTCGAAGGCGTTCCCGGCCGCAAAAATCTCGTCTGGTTCGCCAGTTCCTTCCCCGTCGTCTTTTTCCCCACGCCCTCTGAGATAAAACAGCTCCGGAACAGCCCTGGCTACCTAAACCACGTCCAGCAGACTGCCAACCTCTTCACCCTTTCCAAAATTGCCGTCTACCCGGTGAGCGGGGCGGGCGTCATGAACTCCAACATCGGCCTTGCCGATTCCGCGGGTCCCGGCCGCGCCAACGGCAACATTACCACCGCTCAGATGGCTGGCGAAGCCTTGAATGACGCCTCGGCCTTCGCCAACATGGAGGAGCTTGCCAGCTCCACTGGCGGCCGCGCTTTCACCACCAACGACATCGGCAGCGCCCTCCACAAAATCGTCCACGACAGCGACGTCTATTACACCGTCGGCTACGCGCCCACCGATTCCGACGAAGACGGCGGCTTCCGCCGCATCGCGGTCAAAGTCGCCGGCGGCAAGTACAAACTTGCCTATCGCCAGGGCTACAACGCCTCCGAACCCGGCACCGCCCCGGCTGAAAACCCCATCTCTCCTCTGCTCCAGCTCGGCATTCCCAACGCCACCGGCATCTACTACGGCGCCAGCCTTACGCAGGTGCGGGCGCCCCAGGTCTCGACTCTGAGACCAGGGAACGAGCAACCCAGTTCCGAAACAACACCCGCCGGCCAGAATCTCCAGCTCAAAGGTCCGCTCACGCGCTACACCGTTGCCTTTACCATTCGCGCGCAGGACGTCTCCTTCGGCCAGGCGCCCAGCGGCGAGCGCATCGCCAAGCTTCTCCTCGCCGTCAAGGCCTACGGCGCAGACGGCGCTGCGCTCAACTGGCAGGCCACCCAGGAAGCCGTCGAGCTCTCTGCAGCCCAGTACCAATCCATCCTGAAGTCTGGCATCCCCGTCACCCTCTCGCTCGACCTGCCCGCCAACACCACTGCCCAGCTCGTTACCGCCGTATACGACTGGAATACCGCCCGCTCGGGAACTCTCGAAATGCCTGTTCGCCCGTAATCTCAAAGTTTGAGTACGATCCAATTCCCGGCCTCGAAGGTGAAGCACTTACGGGATTCCACGGTGAGAACTCATATAGGCGATGCGCCAGATTATGAATTTCTGTAACCAGTGCGCCGGCCCTCTGCGAATTGGGCGAATTTTCTTAATTTCTTTTATGGAAAACAAATTGCAAAAGGATTATAAAGAGAAACCATATTCATTCCTCGGGTTCCTCATTTATCCCAGCGTTCGTCCGTAGTTCGCCAGTTGATCGGGTCGGCAAGGGTGGTCGAAGCTGTAGGGACGTAGCCAGCTCCAGAATTTCCGATCCGGCCATACTTCCGTTTTTCTCGTAAGAAGTGCAATTGAACGCGAGCCCTGTTGGCGCGATCTCTTGCTTCGGTTGATCTGCATTTCCGCTAAGGAGCATGACATGACGAGACTGCATTCAGTGTGGTGCCTATTTCCTCTGGTGATTGCTGTTCTTCTTGCATTCGCATTACCCGTGGAGCTATCGTCCCAGGGATCATCGACCGCATCGATAACCGGTACGGTTACCGATCCGACTGGCGCTGTGATTCCTGGCGCAACCATTGAACTTACAGATTCGGGCACCGGCCAGATCTACAAAACGGTTGCCAATCAGGTCGGTTCCTATACCCTCTCCAACATTGCGCCCGGTCCCGGCTATAAGATGACTGTCTCGCACAGCGGCTTTGAGACGACGGTCCTGAGCGGTGTTTATATGAACGTCGGTTCAACCCGCACGCAGAACGTGAAACTGTTGGTTGGTGCGGTAACCGCGACCATCGCGGTATCGGCCGAGAGCCAGACCGTGACCCTGAATACGACCGATGCCACGGTGGGCAACAACTTCCAGGTGCAGTACATGCAGGATTTGCCGGTCATGGCCCGCGACTCTCCGATGGCGCTCATGATGGATCAGCCGGGCATGACAACTGGCAATGGGGCCGGTAGCTGCATGGATTGTGGTGGTGGGGCTGCCGGCTCGTCAACCGGTGCGCGCGTCGACCAGGACCGCGTGACACTGGATGGCCTGGACGTGAACGACGAGTCCTACGGCTCCTTCGGCGCCGTCATCGCCGGCGCCCCGGTGGATTCGGTGCAGGAGTTCAGAGGCACCACGGCCGGGATGCTGTCGAGCGCCGGCGCCGGTGGCGGCGGCCAGTTCGATCTGGTCACCAAGTCCGGCACCAACCACTTTCACGGCAATATCAACGAGTATCACCGCGATACCGATCTCGAGGCCAACGACTGGTTTAACAACTTCGAAGGTGTGGCGCGCCCCCCTCTGGTCCGCAACCAGTACGGTGGCAACATCGGCGGTCCCATCTGGAAGGACAAGGCCTTCTTTTTCTTCAATTTCGACGGCCGCCATGACGCGCTTTCAACCATCGCAACGCGGACCGTGCCGATGCAGAGCTTCCTGAAAAATCAACAAATCAACTATTACACCAATATTACGACGGGAGCGACCGGCACCATCAGCGCGGCACAGGTGAAAGGCTTCGATCCGCAAGGCGTAGGTTTCGATCAGGCGATGATGACGACCATTGGCGCCCGGTATCCCGTGGCGAACGACTTTACCGGTGACGCGGGCGACCTGGTGAACACCGCCGGTTTCCGCTTCAATTCTCCCGAACCCTATGTCGAAAAGAACTACGTGGGCAGGCTCGATCTGGACCCGTTCCCCAACCACCACCTCTTTGGCCGCGTCACCTACAACAATATCAATTCGGTGAACGCCCCGCCGCAATTCCCGGGCGATCCTGAGACCTTCCCGTACCTGGACACGAGCCATGCGTGGGTGGCAGGGTGGGACTGGACGATTGGCACCACCAAGACAAACAGCCTGATCTGGGGCGAGACGGTCGCCAACATCAGCACGCTGGATGCCTATAACCCGCAAGGGGCAAACCAGTACTCATGGGATGGAGACCCCACCGGAGGAACCTTCCTCTCCGGCATTTACGCCGGGGCCGGCGGCTCGGCGCGCTATTTTCCAATTCCCGTATTGCGCGACGACTTCCATTGGGTGAAGGGGCATCACGACTTCTCGTTCGGCGGCGATTTCAAATACCCCAGTCCGCATTACAGCGTCTACGGCGACTTCAACGGTCCGGTCGTCGGATTGGGCGGCGGCGTTACCGGACTGCCCACGAATGGATCAACCTCCTTTAACTTCGATCCGAGCAATCTGGACAACAGCCAGACTAGCCTGACGGTCTACCAGTCCGCGCTGGTGCTTGCGTTGGGCCGTTTTGAAGACACCAACGACACCTGGAACTACACCGCAGCAGGGACCGCGGTGGCGCAGGGCACCGGATTGCAGACCACGTTCCGTTATTACGAGAGTGAGTTCTACTTTGGGGATACCTGGAAGCTGACGCCGTCGTTGACCTTCAGCTACGGCCTGCGGTACCAGAACTTCACGGTGCCCTATGAGATCCATGGCATCGAGGCGGACCAGAACTTGAGCTTCTGGGATTTCATGAACGACCGTATCGCGCAGAGCAAAGCCGGCGTGGGCGGCGCGGCGTCGTTGCCGGGCGGGACCAACGTGGTGCCGTACGTCGAATACAATCTGGCCGGCAAAGCCAACAATGCTGCAGGTTACTATCTGCCGGCCAACAAGGACTTTGCTCCGCGCGTGGCCTTTGCCTGGACGCCTCCTGTTATGAACCGCAAACTCGTGATTAATGCCGGCGGCGGACTCGTCTATGACGAGACGGTCGTCAATGCGATTCTGCAGGAGGAAGCGTCGTATTCCTACCTGTTTGAGAGTTCCGGGACCAGGGATTATGGCGTGCCAGCCACTGCAACCAATAGCGCGGCCTATAATTCGCTGCTGAAGAATACGCGCTTTACGGCTCTGGGCAACCCGCCGCCGGGCCCCGCGATACCGGCCATCACCAAGCCCTTCATTCCGTTTGTAGGCCCCGAATCTCCGGAGTGCGGCGGCGTTCCCGGGCCTTGCGGCCTGGCCAATGGCGGTGCATTCAATATCTCCGTTGACCACGACCTGCCCACGCCGTACAGCATCATGTACAACTTAGGCGTCCAGGACGAGCTCAAGGGCGGGTACATCCTCAAGCTGGGCTACGTGGGCCGACTGGGACGCCGTTTGCTGGCCCAGGCCGATGCCGAACAGCTCATCGATTTCCCTGACAAAGTCTCCGGGCAGGAACTGAGCCAGGCCATGGCTGCCCTGACCACGTGGCTGCGGGCCAATCCGAATGCCCCCCTAAGCACCGTTCCGGCGCAGCCATTTTTTGAGCACGTGCTGAATCCGAACGGGACCGGCATCAGCAACACGGCCTTCATTGCGGAAAACATGGCCCCGTATCCGGCGCGCGGCGACGTGGCCGACAGCGTCGATCTGATGTCCTACTATGGATTGCTGCCCGCCAACGTCGGCATGGCCGCCCAGCTTTCGGAGAACACCTTCTTCACCGACCTGGGCTTCTCCTCGTACAACGGCATCCTGGCCACGGTGCACAGGAACATCAGCCACGGTTTGCAGTTCGACCTGAACTATACCTGGTCGCACTCGATCGATAATACCTCGGGGGTTGCCAACTCCGAGGCCTACAATGGTTACGGGTTCATCTGCGATGTACTGCGGCCGCGCCTGTGCCGCGGCAACTCGGACTTCGACGAGACCCAGGTTACAAACGGCAACGTCCTGTACCAGTTGCCGTTCGGCCGGGGCAAGGATTTTGCGAACTCTATTCCGTTGTGGGCCGACGAGGCTATTGGCGGATGGGAGTTGAGCGGTATTCCGAGCTACCATACCGGCACTCCCTACATGGCCAACTCGGTTGCCTTCCTCATGAGCTACTCCAACGAAGACCCGGCGATTCTGACCGGCAGCCTGTCGGGTTTGACGAGGACCCATGTGACCGTGGGGTCGGATGGCATAGTCAGCTCCTTCAAGAATCCTGAGACGGCCTTCAACCAGTGGAGCGGTCCTGTGGGCTTTCAGATGGGTTCGCGCAACAACCTGCGCGGTCCCGGCTTCTTCGACCTGGATCTCGGGCTGGGCAAAAGCTTCCCCTTCCCGATTTACCACGAGGGAATGACCCTCAAGTTCCGCTGCGATGCCTTCAATTCCCTGAACCATCCGAACTTTTCTACGCCGAGTTTTGAGAACAACATGGACCTGATCAGCCCGCCGGACGAGTTCGGCAGTATTGGGGGCACGATAGTTCCCGCCGGCAGCGATCACTCTTCCCGTGTATTGCAGGGCTCGCTGCGGCTGGAGTTCTAAAACAACCGCCAGGATTCGTCCTGGATCAGCACAAAAGACGCCCGCCCTTCCGGCGGGCGTCTCCATTTCAGGGCAATGGCGCCTTCGGCGGGGAGAATTAGCGATCGCCGCTGCGTTTTCGGAAGACAACCTTCAGCTCGCGCCGCCACTGTTCGCCCAGCGCGATCAGCTCCCATTGGATCTCCGGCGAGAGATAGCGCAGCACGGTCTCCGTAGCGGGATGAATGCGCAGCGCCGGGCCGACGAGCACCAGCCGCGGCGGCAGCGGCGACACTTCCGCCCCGGCAAAGTAGCCGTGCCGTTCAAACGAGGACAGCATGCGGCCCCCGGGGCCCGGCTTGCGGTCGTCGTTGAGGGCGCGCACCCGGATCCAGTAATCGAGCGCCTGGAGGGGCAGGTGCAGGTCGTCGCTCGCTTTCAATTCCAGCACCACCAGCCGGCCGTTTCGGTCCAGGGTGAGCAAGTCCAGCATGCCGCGGTCGCCGCTGGAGAGCGCCGGAACCTGCGAGACCATCAGGTCGGCGCGCAGCCCGGGCAATAGCTCCGGGATCGCGGCCCTTAATCGCGACTCCAGCCAGCGCTCCGGCTGCAGCCGGAAGAGCGGATCGGTCTGGACGCCGTCGGCGTGGCGGCTCGCAAACAGTTGAGTGAATAGCGCCTTCGCCGTAGGCTCCGAGCCATCGTCCAACGAGGTTTCGCTGGCGCCGGCGCCAAAGGAGATGTCATCCCTGCGGGCGAAAGAGTCGGCGGCGGCGCCGTGGCGGACGCGAGCGAACTCGAGGCCGTGGAGCAGCAGGGCGACTTCAGTGGCGGAACGGGGATAAAGCTCGACGCGATCGCGCGCCTCAGCCGGAACCAGGGCGAGGAGCCGGTCAAGGCCGGCACGGCAGCGGTCGATCGCGCCCTGGGGCGAAAAAGCGTGAACTAGCCGCGATTCCATGTTGCCTGTGTCGCGAAAGTCGATGGCCGTCAGCTCCTCGCTTCGCTCATCGAGCGTGTAGAGCTCAAACGCGGCGGCGGCGTGATTCAGCCAGGCCATGCGCTCGGCAGTCGTACGCCAGGCCCCAACCGGCACAACCACTTTGAGGCCGGCGAAGTGGCGGCGAGCATCGCCGTGCTGGCGGCAGTAGTCGAGCCAGAGTACGCCGAGGGTGAGGATGCCGTCGACAATGGCGCCGGATTCAGCCTGGCCGACGCCGATGACCGCCTCAGCGGCAGTGCCGCGCAGCAGATGGCCGCGGACATAGGCGGGACCGAAGCTGTGTTCGAGGTCCATGGCGGAGCGCATGCCCTCTACCTTGAAACCAATGAAGTTGCGTGCCAGAACGCGCTCAAGGAGCCGCAGGTAGGTGCGGCGGGTGTTGTCGCGGGCGGACGGGGTGCGGCGGTCGCCGGTAGGCACGAGCTCGAGCGCCTGGGGCTTGGGCGCACCCATCCGGCGAGTCATCAGGCGAAGCGATCGGGCGCGCGGCTCCACGCCGACCACGGTGCGCGTGACGTTGCGCTCCTCGCTCCAGAGCTGGAGCAGGCAGCGGCCATGCGATTCGGTGACGGAGCAGCGGGCGGTGCGCAGGTCGAATAGGATGCGGCCATCCTCGAGGACCTGGGGCGAGGGGTTGGCGGCGAGGTAGTCCTCAATGGCGCGGGCCAGGTCGGCTGCGGCTGGCGGGCGCGCGTCGGGCTGGGATCCGGCACGCGGTTGCGACCTCACCAGCCCATCCGGTCCCGCAGCCGGGTGATGTGGGCCACGTGATGGCGGGAATGCCAGGCGTAGATGGCAAGGTTGTTGGCCAGGGTCACGGTTCCGCGCTCGGGGTGGACGAATGTGCGTTGGTAATCGGCCTCGGTCATCGACTCCAGGAGCGCAACGAGCCGTGCGTGGACGGCCTCTACGAAGGGGAGAGAAACCTCAACCGGCAGGCGGCTGTCGGGCAGCAGGGCCCATGCGGCCTCGTCGTAGGCGGTGATCGCAGGCGCATCCTCAGTCAGAGCTAACTTGAAGCGTATGTATGAGTTAGCGTGGCTGTCGGCATAGTGATGTACGACCTGGCGGACGGTCCACCCGCCCTCGCGGTAGGGAGTGTCGAGCTGGGGGTCATTGAGCCCGGCGACGGCCCGCCGCAGGTTTGCGGGTAAGCGGCGAAGGGTTTCGATCTGATCGGCGCGAGAGCCCTCCGAGGCGGCGTCAAAACGGCCAATGGGGTAGCGAATTCCGTCCAGGGCATCCATGGCAGGAACGGTATCACAGGCGGCACGGGAGCGCAGTGTGCAAAGACGCGGCCAGCTGCCCGAAAGCAGCCGGCCGGTTGGGTTAGTGGTGTGAAGTGGGGTGCTTGGTTGCTGGGTGAGAGTAATGGGAGTGGTGGTGGTGGCGACGATGGTGGCGCTTGGCCCCGGCAAAGGCAGGCGCTACCGCTAACAGGAGGAGCGCGGCAGCGAGGAGAACCTTCTTCATGCGAAGAATGTAGCACCGGGCTTGTAGTGCGTGCGAGAAAAACCGCAAGCAGAGATTACTAATTTGCATCAAGAAAGGAAACATCCGGGCCCGGCAGGTGACACGACTACTCGGCGCGGAGGGCTTCAATCGGGTTTACGGCGGCGGCGCGGCGCGCAGGGATTATAGCAGCCAGGATGCCGCAAGCGAGCAGTGCAAGCGGCGCGAGAGCGATGGTCCAGGGGTCAGTGGCGTGGACGCCGAAAAGGAAGCGCTGCAGCAGGCGGCCGGCGGCGAGGGCGAGGGCGATGCCGGCGAGGGTTCCGGCGCCCAGGAGCAGGAGGGTCTGGCGCATGACCATGGCCACCACCCGGCCGCGGTCCGCGCCCAGAGCCATGCGGATGCCGATCTCCCTGGCTCTGCGAGCCACCAGGAAACTGAGCAGTCCGTAGAGGCCGGCCATGGTGATCAAGAGAACCAGCGCGCTGAAGGAGCCGATGACGCCGGCGGCGAGCTTTTGCGCGGAGATGGAGTCTTCGACCGCCTCGGCCATGGTGGTGAATTCGCCCACGGCGAGATGCGGATTGGCCTGGTGAATGGTTTGCTGGAGCTGGGGGATAAGGGCGCCGGGCGCGGCCTGGGTGCGCACGGCCACTTCCATGTATCGCCCGAGCAGCGCGCGATAAACCGCGTTGGAGGGGTCAATCTGCGCCATGGAGAGATAGAACTCAGGCGCGCTGGGCGTGTCGGGGCTTTCCTGGCGGATGTCGTCAATGACGCCGACAATGGTGGCGGCGCGGGGCACATGGCCGTAGCGGATCTGCCGGCCAATGGGGTTTTCGCCGCCGAAGTAGCGGTTGACGTAGGTTTGATTGACGACTGTCACGGGCAGGCTTGAGGCGGTGTCCTGCTGATTGAAGAACCGGCCGCCAAGCATGCGCACGCCGAGCACGTTCATCAGGCCGGGAGTGGCGGCGCGGACGGAGGCCATTTCGTCCTTGTGGGTGCGCTGGGTGTTGTAGATGACGGTGAGGAGTTCGACCGGATGACTGATGGGCAGAACCGTTGACAGCGCGGCGGCGCGCACGCCGGGAGTCGTCTGAATCTCGTCGAGGAGCGGTTGCCAGACTTCGGTGGCGAGGTTGCGGTCCTTGTAGCGATCGGTGGGAACGGTGAGGGTGGTCAACACAAGATGGTCGGTGCGGAAGCCGAGGGGCACATGGCGGAGCGCGTACAGGGTGCGCAGCATGAGCCCAGCGCCGATGAGAAGCATGATGGAGAGCGCGACCTGGGAGACCAGCAGCGTGGCGCGGGCGCGGTTCTGGCCGCGGTCGGAGGGATGGGTACGGCCGCCGTTGAGCGCGCCAGCGGCGTCGGCACGGGAAGCAATCAGCGCAGGGAAGACCCCGAAGGCAATCGCGGTAACGAATGTGAGAACGAGCAACGCTGACCAGACTGTCCAATTAAGGTGGATGTCCGCGGCGCCGAGCGGGAGCATGCGAGCGAGCATGTGGCGGAAGATCCGGAGAAACGCGACGGCCAGAGCCAGGCCGCCGAGAGCGCCGGCGCAGCTCAGGACGAGGCTTTCGGTGAGGAATTGGGCGACGATGCGTTTTCGTCCGGCTCCGAGGGCTGACCGGACTGCGATCTCATTGCGGCGGGCGGCGATGCGCGCCAGAAGCAGGCCAGCGACGTTGGCACACGCGATAAGCCAGACCAGAGCAACGGCGAATTCGAGCGCGATGAGCGCGGGGCGCACGTCGTAGACGAGAAGCAGAATTTCGCGCAGGCCGGCGAGGCGAAGCTCGGATTCTCCAGGCGCTGCGAATGGCCGGTGCGCCTGGGCGAGGCGGGCTGTGACGGCGTCGAGCGGCGTACCCGGATGGACGCGCACCAAAGGCTGAAAGTACTGGTAGGCATCCCTGTTTCCGGGAGCGGGCAAAGCATAGCCAATGGTGACAAACACCTGCGGGCGGTCTACAAACAAGGGGTAGCGGAATTGCGCCGGCATGACTCCGACGACGGTGTAGAGAGTGGGGCCGATGTGGAGCGTTTTGCCAATAACGTTGGGGTCGCCGGCAAATTCCTGGCGCCAGAGCGCATCACTGAGGAGGGCTGCGCTGGGGACGGCGGATTCATCTTCCTGCGGAAGGAATGCGCGGCCGATTGCAGGATGGACGCCGAGGACGGAGAGCAGATTGGAACTGATGCTGACTTCATTGATGAGGACAGCGCCGGCAGGGCCGTCGGCGATGTTGAGGCCGTTGTGGTTGAAGGCGACGTCGGCTGTACCCGCAGTGGCTCGCTGCCACTCCTTGATTTCGTCGTAGGGTACGCTGATGTCGTCTTCTCCTTGCGGAGTCATCAGGATGGGCTGGAAGAGCAGGCGGTCCGCGGCGAACGGAAGCGGTTTGAGCAGCACCGCATAGGAAACGGTGAACATCGCGGTGACGGTGCCGATCCCGAGGGCCAGCACGAGAATGGCGAAGATGGCGTAACCGGGAGCGCGGCGAAACTGGCGGGCCGCGTAGCGGAGATCCTGTTGAAGGGATTGCGCCCAGGTTGGGTTGGTCATGGCTGCTCCTGCCAGGATTCATGTAAGACGGGCCACAGTCGATTCGGAAAGCGAGGCGAGCGCTGCTCAGCCTTGGTATTGCTCGTCGCTGACGTGCTCGAGCCAGCTGACCGTTTTGCCATCAAGCCGTTCCTGGATGGCAATGTGAGTCATGGCGTTGGCGGGAGCCGCGCCGTGCCAGTGCTTTTCGCCGGGGGCGAACCAGACCACGTCGCCGGGGCGAAGTTCCTGGATGGGTTGGCCCCAGCTTTGCGCGCGGCCGCAGCCGGAGGTGACGACGAGAGTCTGGCCGAGCGGGTGGGTGTGCCACGCAGTGCGGGCTCCGGGCTCGAAGGTGACATGAGCGCCGCCAACGCGGGCTGGGTCGGGCGCGGTGAAGAGCGGATCTACGCGGACCGTGCCGGTGAACCAGTCGGCGGGGCCTTTGGCGGAGGGGTTGGCGTCGGGATGAGTGATTTGCATGATGACTCCAGTGGTCAGAGGGCAGTGAAGAAGTGAATTCGTGAAAGAGTGAAGGTGACGACAGCAGCATTGTTTGTTTTCACTTCTTTACTTTGTCACTTCTTCACTCGTTCACTTCCACTCACAGCCCGGTCATTTTTTCCACGTGCTCGGGATATCGTTCGCCCTGGATCTGAATCTTCTGAGCGGCCTCGTCGATCTCGCGCAGGTCTTCGGGCGTGAGTTCGATGTTGACGGCGCCAAGGTTTTCTTCCAGGCGATGCAGTTTCGTGGTGCCGGGGATGGGTACGATCCACGGCTTCTGCGCCAGCAGCCAGGCCAGCGCGATCTGGGCGGGCGTGGCCTGCTTGTCCGCGGCGATGCGGGCCAGCAGATCGACGATGGCCTGGTTGGCGCTGAGGGCTTCGGCCTGGAAGCGCGGCAGCGTGCTGCGGAAGTCGCTCTTGCCGATGTCGTCGGTTGAGCTGATTTTGCCGGTGAGATAGCCCTTGCCCAGCGGGCTGTAGGGGACCATACCGATGCCCAGTTCTTCGAGCAACGGAATGATTTCGGCTTCCGGCCGCCGGAACCAGAGGGAGTACTCGTTTTGCAGCGCGGTGACGGGCTGGACGGCGTGAGCGCGGCGGATGGTCTGCGCGCCGGCTTCGGACATCCCAAAATGCTTTACCTTGCCCTCGGCGATGAGGTCCTTGACCGTGCCGGCGACCTCCTCGATGGGAACGTTGGGGTCGACGCGGTGCTGGTAGAAGAGATCGATAACATCGACGCGGAGGCGCTTGAGCGAGCCTTCGATGGCCCGGCGAATTTGCTCCGGGCGGCTGTTCGGCGGATGCAGCCCTGGAGCGGAATCGGGGCCGAGATTGAAGCCGAACTTGGTGGCGATCACGACCTTGCCTTTGAAGGGCGCGAGAGCTTCGCCGACGAGTTCTTCGTTGATGAAAGGGCCGTGGACTTCGGCGGTGTCAAAGAAAGTGACGCCGCGATCGACGGCGGCGTGCAGAAGGGTGGTCATCTCCTGCTTGTCCTTGGGCGGCCCGTAACTAAAGCTCATACCCATGCAGCCGAGGCCGAGGGCGGAAACCTGAAGATTGCTTTTGCCTAACGTGCGAGTTTGCATTGGTACTCCTGGTGGATCAGTAAAAGAGTGAAAAGTGAGTGAGTGAATTAGTGAAGAAGTGAAGAAAGTGAAGAAGTGAATAAGTGAAGAGTCAAAGCCCGGGTTAGTTCACTCTTTCACTTTTTCACTCCTTCACTCCCTCAGTTACTCCTTCACTCCCTCAGTTACTCGGATTTGAGCGAAGCCATGTCGATGGAGAAGCGGTATTTGACGTCGGAGCGGACCAGGCGCTCGTAGGCTTCGTTGAGTTTCTGGATGGGGATCACTTCGACGTCGCAGGTAATGTTGTGCTTGCCGCAGAAGTCGAGCATTTCCTGGGTTTCCGCGATGCCGCCGATGAGCGAGCCTGAAAAGCTGCGGCGGCGCATGAGCAGGCCGAAAACATTGATGGTCAGCGGCTCCGGCGGCGCGCCCACCATGGTGAGATTGCCGTCGCGGGCCAGCAGCCCGATGAGCGCATTTACGTCGTGCGGCGCGGCGATGGCATCGAGGATGAAATCGAAGCTGCCAGCATGCTTCTGCATTTCGTTGGCGTCTTTGGAGATAACAACTTCATCGGCGCCGAGGCGCTTGGCGTCGTCAACCTTGCTGGGCGAGGTGGTAAAGACCACGGTATGCGCGCCCAGAGCATGCGAAAACTTGACCGCCATGTGGCCGAGTCCGCCGAGTCCGGCCACGCCAACTTTCTTGCCTTTGCCCACGTTCCAATGGCGCATAGGGGAGTAAGTGGTGATGCCGGCGCAAAGCAGCGGCGCGGTGCCGGCGAGATCGAGATTGCCGGGAACATTGAGGACAAAATGCTCATCGACAACAATCGAGTTGGAATAGCCGCCGTAAGTCACTTTGCCGGTGCCCTTGTCAGGGAAGTTATAGGTCAGGGTGAGGTTATTGCAGAACTGCTCCAGGCCGACTTTGCATTCGGGGCAGGTGCGGTCGGAATCAACCATGCAGCCGACAGCAGCCAGGTCGCCGGCTTTGAATTTCTTCACTGCGGAACCGGCCTTGGTGACGCGGCCGACAATCTCGTGCCCTGGCACGCAGGGATAGACGGTGGGCATCACTTCGTGCCACTCGTCGCGGGCCTGGTGCAGGTCAGAGTGGCAGATGCCGCAGAAGAGGATCTCGATCTGCACGTCGGTCGCGCCGGGTTCGCGGCGGGGAATCGAGGCGGAAGCAAAGCCCGAGGTTGGGCTGGAGGCGGCGTAAGCTTTGGCGTTGTACATGGAGTCTCCTTGCATGTGCGGGGGTGGTGTCGTGTGTCGTAGAGTCCGGCCGCCGAAGAGGCCGCACAGATAAAGATAGAGCCCACGCGAATCCCGAGCCCGGAACTGGCGGCGAAGTTTCCGGCACAGACATCCTAATTGATTCGAAAGCCCGGGCGGCGTCGCAAAACCTCGCGGGGTGCGCCGGAGCGTAAACTAGGAACAGTATGGTTTCCTCTTCGGCTTCCCCAATTCCCATTCGCAAACGGTACTTTTTCGACAAATTCGGCATCACGGAGCGCCTGCTGGAGCGGTGCCTGGGCGAGGCTTTGTCCGCGGGCGGCGACTACGCAGATTTGTATTTTGAATCGGTGACGGCGATCTCGCTTGGCGTGGACGAGCAGATTGTGAAGTCGGCCAGCCAGGGCACCAGCGCTGGTTGCGGTATCCGTGTGATCAGCGGCGAGCGCACCGGCTACGCATACACCGACAACCTGAACCCGGACCGGCTGCTGCACGCGGCCAAAACGGCGGCACTGATTGCCTCGGGACCGGCGAAACAGCCGGTGCAGGGATTCACCGAAGCAGCGGCGGCCGATCTGTATCCGGTGCCGTTGGGCGGTTTCGACCTCGACCTTGCCGCGCGCCTCGAGTTGATCCTGCGTGCCGACCGCGCCGCCCGCGCATACGATGCGCGCATTACCCAGGTCCGTGCGAATTACTCGGAAGAGGTGCGGCGGATCATGGTGGCCGGATCGGACGGATCGTTTGCCAGCGACACGCAGCCGCTGGCGCGGCTGGGCGTGTTTGTCATCGCCAAGGACACGGACGGCACGACAACCACCAGCGGTTCGGCGGGCGCGGGCGGCCGCGCGGGTCTGGGGCAATTTGCGGGGAGCAAAGGTCCGGAGCACCTGGCGCAGGAGGCAGCGCGCGGCGCAATCCTGCAGCTCGGCGCGGTTCCGGCGCCGGCGGGCGAAATGGAAGTGGTGCTGGGGCCTGGCTGGCCCGGAATTCTACTGCACGAGGCGGTGGGCCACGGCCTGGAGGCGGACTTCAACCGCAAGGGAACCTCGGCGTTCACGGGCCTGATCGGCCGGCCGGTGGCAAGCCCGCTGGTCACGGTGGTGGACAACGGCACCATGGAAGGCCGGCGCGGATCGCTGAACGTGGACGACGAGGGCTCGCCCACCCACGAAACCGTGCTGATCGAAAACGGCGTGCTGAAAGGCTATTTGACCGACAAGCTGTCGGCGCGGCTGATGGGCGCGGCGAATACGGGATCGGGCCGGCGCGAAAGCTACCACTCCATTCCCATGCCGCGCATGACCAACACTTACATGCTGGCCGGACAGGATGAGCCGGAAGACATTATCCGCAGCGTGAAGCGAGGGCTTTACGCGCCAAACTTTGGCGGCGGCAGTGTGGACATCACTAGCGGCAAATTCGTGTTTTCCGCGTCGGAGGCGTACCTGATCGAAGACGGAAAAATCACCGCGCCGGTGCGCGATGCCACCCTGATCGGCAACGGCCCGGAGGCGCTGAAGCACGTTTCGATGGTGGGCCACGATCTGAAGCTCGACGAGGGCATCGGCACCTGCGGCAAGGATGGGCAAAGCGTGCCCGTGGGCGTCGGCATTCCCACCATCAAGCTGGACCGGATGACCGTGGGCGGCACGGGAAGATAAAGAGTGAGCAGAAAATGGACGACGCGGATATTCCCATAGTCTTTACTCCCGAAACTGAGCCATACCTTGGCCGGGAACTCGTCTTTCATTTCGACCAACTTATTTGTTCAGTCGTGGAAGCAAACGCCTCTTTGGCGCCAACGTCACATGGCAGAGAACTTACGGATCACCAAAAGATGGCCTGTCAAGTTGTTGCACAGGGCCTCAGCATTGCACTCTCGATTCGCGAGCTTATCCGGCAGGGCTATCTTTTTGGCGGGCACATTCTCGTTCGACCGTTAGCCGAGCGAGCGGCTATCCTGCTCTACCTTCATCTCTATCCTGCCGAAATTGATAAGTGGAATTCCGGTTGGGAGCACAACAAAGCGCCAAGACTGGGCAAAATGTTCGAAATGATTCAAGCCAAGCAGAGGCCCGGGTCGCCAATCCGCGGAGGCGATCTTACGACGGCGATGAATAGCCTGCTCCACGCTCGGCCCGACTCCGCCCCATGGAATATGATCTCGCTCGGTGGGGGCCGACTCGGTCACGCGGTGTCAAGAATAATAGACCGCCCGGATCTTTGCGATGACCTTTGCGCAAATGCTATCCCCTGGCTCGTCGTAGTTCAATGCATGATGGCGGCCTACTTCGCTGACGAACCGCCCGCGAAGGAGGACGCCGGCGGCCTAATACAATGAGCGTGTCGAAGTCCCAGCGGGATTACCCATGCTGGATTCGCGAACTCGACCACAGGAGGGCCAGTGACGATTCCATTTGAGGAGATCGCGGCAAAATTGCTTGAGGATCCAGCTGTGAAGGCGGAGTACGACCGCCTGGCTCCTGAGTTTGAGGCATTGGCGGAGCAGATGCGCGCCCGCCAACGCGCCAGCTTATCGAAAGCAGAGCTTGCCAAGCGAAAGAGAACCCACAAATCCGCTACCGCCCGGCCCGCAACACCCCGCTCGTAAGTATCCGCGCCCTCAAACCGCCGCGCCCCTTGAGCGCTTCCTCGGCGCCGGGCGCAATGGCGCGATCCATCCAGTAGCAGGGACTGCACTCGCACACGCCCTCGAACTCAATTCCCTGGACGGTGAAGCGCCGCCCGATAAGCGTGTTCAGGTCGATGCCTTCGGTGATGACGTTGCGGCGCGTGACGCCCGGCGTCCTGGGGCCCGCGGCAAGTGTGCGGCAGACCTCGTCAAAAACTTCGCCCGACAAAAACGTGATCTGGCCCTTGTAGTCCGGCTCGTAGTCGAAGAACCGGTCGCCGCGAATGCCGTGACCGGCAACGCACTCCATCTCCTCCACCTCATGAACGGGGTGCGCGCCGGGCTCCTGGCCGTGGCGGCCAAAATAGTTGTGTCCCGGCGAGAGATAGAGTCTGCGGACAATCATGGGGAAGGTCCTCGCTCCCGTCCATTCTCGCCGATTTTGCTTGGGCTCGCATCCGGCACGGTGCGGATTCGGCCAGAAACTAGTCGCGTTTTCCCGAGAGCCACCGCTGGGTTCGCTGCTGGTCTTGCTGTATCTGGTCTGCAGTCAGTAATGCGCCAACTTTGTCTCGGGCCTGCGCGGCCTCCTGCTGGTGAGTCCCGCTCCAAGTGAGGGCGGCAAGGTTGAGCCAGAACCAGGATTCGACATAATCGCGGCCAACGCCCTGGCCGCCGGCGTACAACGATCCAAGGTTGAACTGGGCGCGAGGCAGGCCCTGCCCGGCGGCCTTGCGATACCATTTTGCGGCTAGTGTGTAATCCTGCGCCACCCCTTCACCGTTGTCGTAAAGCAATCCCAGGTTGAATTGCGCCGCGGCGTTGCCCTGTTCCGCGGCAAGGCGATAGAGATCGGCGGACTGCATAGGATCTTTGGGCACGCCCTGGCCGCGCTGGTACAGCATGCCCAGGTTGAGCTGTGCCTGGGCCGACCCGTGAACTGCCGCCTTGCGGTACCACTCCGCGGCCACAGCATAGCTCTGCGGGACGGATTCGCCCTGCTCATAGAGAAGCCCGAAGGTGAGCTCAGCCTGCGGATAACCCTCCTTCGCCGCGTGATCCAGAAGCGCCAAAGAGCGAGCACTGTTTTGCTGCACGCCGAGGCCTTTCAGATAGAGGCCGCCAAGTTCGAATTCCGCGCGCGGGTCGCCTTGGTCGGCGGCCTTCTGGTACCAACCGGCAGCCTGAACATAATCAGGTACCGCGGCTTTTGCGTAAGCCTGCGCAAGCTCGTACTGCGCCTGCGCATCGCCGGATTGAGCCTTCAACAGCAGGGCTGGATCTATTTTCGCCGGTTGCGCGGCGGCGATCGCCAAGGAAACAAACAGCAAGGCGAGCGTTGACAGTAGTTTTGCGCGCATCTCTCGCTGACTCCTGATGGCAATCTTACGTGGACACGGCGGCTCGCGATGTGACGGTGAACTCAGACGCGCGGCAACTCAGGCGCAGTTTTGTTAGTGTGGACCCATGGGCGAAGTTGCAGGGCCGGTTCAAAACGCGGATGGACCTCGAATTCCTGGCGGTGGCCGCGGTGGCCATGGCGAAGAAGGCGGGCGCGAGCGACGCCGAGGCCGTGGCCCGCGAGGGCGACGAGTTCTCCGTTACCGTGCGCATGGGCGAAGTGGAGAAGCTGGTGGAATCCGGGTCGCGCGCGCTGGGGCTGCGCGTATTCATGGGGCACCGATCCGCATCCACCAGCACCAGCGATCTGACCCCGGATGGCATCCGCCAGCTCGTCGACGGCGCGCTGGCCTTGGCGCACATTACCGAGGAAGATCCCTTCAGCGGACTGCCTTACCAGGGCGCGTTTGGCCGGTACTCCGGCGACCTGCACCTTTACTTTGAGGACGTGTACTCGCTCCCCGGCGCGGAGCGGATTGAGTGGGCCAAACGGGCCGAGGCGGCGGCGCTTGCAGCCGACCCGCGCATCACCAACTCCCGCGGCGCCAGCTTTGATGCAGCCACGGGACGCCACGTGCTTGCCAACTCCAGCGGCTTCCTGGGGCGCTACCGCACCAGCTATGCGGGAGTTGCGGCGGCGCCGCTGGCCAAAGACGAAAACGGCCAGATGCAGCGCGATTACTGGGAATCGAGTGCGCGCCGCATCGGAGATCTCGAATCGCCCGAATCGGTTGGCCGTGAAGCCGCGCGGCGAACCCTCCGCCGGTTGGGCGCGCGCCGCATGCCCACCCAGCAGATTCCCGTGGTGTTTGCCCCGGAAACCGCGCGCTCGTTGATTGGATCGGTATTCGACGCCGCATCGGGCAATGCCATCTGGCGCAGCGCATCGTTCCTCGCCGGCAAGCTGGGCCAGGAAATTGCCGCGTCGGGGCTCACCATCGTCGACGACAACATCATGCTGCTGCCCAATGGAACCGGCGGCTTCGGCAGCTCCCCCTTCGACGGCGAAGGCCTACCCTCGCGTCGGACCGTTTTGGTAGAGAATGGCGTGCTCAAAAATTACATGCTCAACACCTACGCCGCGCGCAAGCTGGGCATGGAGTCAACCCACAACGCTTCGCGAGGCCTCGCAGGCGCGCCCGGAATCGGCCCGGGAAATCTGTATCTCGAGCCGGGCACGCAGTCGCCGGAGGAGATCATCAAGGGCGTGGACAAAGGGCTCTACGTCACCAGTCTCATCGGCTTCGGCGTCAACCTCGTCACCGGCGATTATTCGCGCGGCGCCACCGGCCTGTGGATCGAAAATGGCGAACTGACCCACGCGGTGGACGAAGTGACGATCGCCGGCAACCTGGCGGAGATGCTGCGCAACGTGACCGCGGTGGGCAACGACCTGGTGTTCCGCGGCGCCGCAGCTTCCCCCACAATCCGCGTGGACGGAATGATGCTGGCTGGCGCGTGATCCGCTCATCCGCGTAACCAGGCCGCTAACGTAGAGGAGCGAAAACATTTGACCCGATGGCTGCTAAGTTCGCTCATTACCCGGAAAGCAGACTAGGATAGTCGGAAGAATTTCCAGTCGAGATTTCCAGTCAAGATTTCCAGTCGAGATCGAAGCAGGCTTCCTGGGGGCACCATGTCTTCCCGCAAAGACCCAACGCGTAGAGAGTTCTTGACCATCGGTTCAGCCGCTGCGCTGGCCGCAGCAACCGCAGTCGGTGCGCAGGCAGATTCAACCCCCTCTGCGACTGCGGATCTTTCTCCGGAACAAGGGACAGCCAATTCCGCTGAGGACCTGCTAAGCGCCGCGCCACAGCGCACATTTAGCTTGGAAAACGCCACCCAGGTTGCGATGCCGCTGGGCGGAATAGGGGCCGGCTCCATCTGCCTGAATGGGTACGGTGGCTTGCAGGACTTTGCCATTCGAACCCGCCCTGAAACAACTGCCCTGCCGGAAGAATTCAGCTCCGACTCTCCCGAGGCGGCTTTCGCAGTTCTTCACATCAAGGGAGCTTCCAGCATCACCAAATTAGTTGAAGGGCCGTTCCCTGCCTTCAAGATATTTGACCAGGGACTGCAGGGCCAGGGACTTCGACGGGGAGGATTCGAGGGGTTTCCGCGCTTCGCAAAATGCATTTTTCGAGGGGAGTATCCATTCGGAGACGCCCGGTTCACGGATGCGTCCGTTCCACTGGAAGTCACGCTGCTCGGCTGGAATCCGTTGATTCCCCTGGACGATAAGAACTCCAGAATCCCATGCGTCATTCTCGAATACTCCCTTCGCAATACCAGCGCAATGCCGGTGGAGTATGAGTTCTCCTACCACCTTTCGCACCTGGCTCAGGGATGCAAGCCGGATCAAGCGGCCAGCATAAATACAGTCATCCCCGGCAAGGGCGTGTTCCTTCACAATGTTGAAGAGCCGCATGCAGAGTCGTTTGGAAGCGCGGCTCTCACTGTAATTGGCCACACTCCACGCATCAAGGGAATGTGGCTGCGCAGCCCGGGTTGGGAATTCGATTCGCTTTCCGCGCTGTGGCGTGAAGTTTCAACCGGGACATTCGCGTCCAACGATGGCTCGAATGCCGTAGATACCTCCGGCCGCAATGGAGCCTCCATTTTGCTGGCGGGAAAACTGGCGGCAGGTGAGTCTCGGACGTATCCGATCCTCATCACCTGGCATTTTCCCAATTGCTATCTCCAGGACGGTGGCAAGTCTGCTGCGCCCGAAATTGAGGGGCCAGTGGGTTGTCGCACTTTGGCCGGCGATCCGGCGCCGCTGTGGCGGCCATTCTATGCAGGTGTCTGGAGCGATGCGCGCGACGTCGCCCTTTACGTGGAGACGGAATATCTTCGGTTGCGCGAGCGAACCAGCAAGTTCAAGGAAGCGCTCTTCTCTTCAACGCTTCCGCCGTATGTGCTCGACGCGGTATCTGCGGATCTCGCCATCCTCAAGTCGCCGACGGTCTTGCGCGAGGAGAATGGAAACATGTGGGGTTGGGAAGGCTGCTTTCCCGATCATGGCTGCTGCCACGGCTCTTGCACCCACGTGTGGAATTACGCGCAGGCCTTTCAACACCTCTACCCGCAACTTGAGCGAACTCTGCGGGACCTTGAACTGGTCCGGTCCATGGACGAACGCGGTCATGTCAATTTCCGCGGGGCCATTCCCGACGGACCTGTCGATCATGATGGACCCGCTGCCGCAGACGGGCAGCTGGGCGGCATCATGAAGGTTTATCGCGACTGGCAGATCTCGGGGGATTCCGGCTGGCTGGGGAGAATGTATCCGCTGGTGAAGCGAAGCCTGGATTACTGCATCCGCACCTGGGACCCGGATCGTCGTGGAGCTCTTTTTGAGCCGCACCACAACACCTATGACATTGAATTCTGGGGCGCGGACGGCATGTGCACCAGCATTTATCTGGGAGCGCTGTCGGCCATGGCGCAGATGGCTCGGGCAACCGGCGATGCAGCCGGCGAGACGCTTTATGGGGACCTGGCGAAACGCTGCGCGCGCTTCATGGACGAGCAACTGTTCAACGGCGAGTACTATCAGCAGAAGATTCAATATGAAGGTCTTCGAGATACATCCTTCGCCTCAACCGTTGCGCAGGTGAATGACCAGAGCAGCGAAATGCAGCGGCTGCTGAAGCGTGAATGCCCCAAATACCAGTACGGAAGCGGATGTCTTTCCGACGGCGTCATTGGCGCGTGGATGGCGCGGATTTACGGAATTGAGACCCCGCTGTCGCGCCAGAATTTGCGCTCAACACTGCAGGCCATATTCAAGCACAATTTCAAAACCGATCTGAGCGAGCACGCCAACGCGCAGCGTCCGGGTTATGCAATGGGCCGGGAGCCGGGATTGCTCCTCTGCAGTTGGCCGCGAGGCGGCAAGCCTACGTTGCCTTTTGTCTACTCCGACGAGGTCTGGACGGGCATCGAATACCAGGTCGCATCGCACCTCATTCAGGAAGGATTTGTCACCGAAGGCCTGACCATCGTCAAGGCGCTGCGCAGCCGCTATGACGGCAAGACCCGCAATCCATGGAATGAATACGAGTGTGGCAATTACTACGCACGCGCCATGGCGAGTTACTCTCTGCTGGGCGCCCTTGCAGGCTTTCGCTACTCTGCCGTGGAAAAGACGCTTTGGTTCTCGCCACGATTGCAGGTCAGGCCCTTCAAGTGTTTCTTCTCCACAGCCTCTGCCTTTGGCTCGATTGAAATAGGTCAAGAATCCATCAGTGTTGGTGTCATCGAGGGTGAGTTGAGAATTGAGAAGCTGGTTCTTGGCAGCGAAGCTGGCGGAAAGACTCTTGACTGGAAAACGACCATTCATCAGGGCGCTTCGGCACAGATGCAAATCCCGAGCTGAACGTCCACAGCCGCGCTGTCAGCACCTCTCGAAAGCCGCCGCTGTTCTATGCTCGGTGTAGTCCCTGGGCTTCCGCGCCCCGCGCGGAGTCCAGCCGAGGTGAGGCCGCCTGTCTGCCGAGTTCCAATCCGTTCCCTTTGAACCTGCGGACGCGCGGGCGGCACTGAAGCAGCTTCCGGAGCGGAACGCGGTGTTTGCGCTCTACGGCGAGGCGGCCAATGCCGAGCCCTACATTGGGCGCACACCGAACCTGCGCGGGAGGCTGGAGCGGCTGCTCACGCCGTCGGCAAAGCACCCAAAACGGCTGCAACTGGCCGGGCGGGTGCGGCGTATCGAGTGGCGCTTGACCGGGTCGGATTTCGAATCGCTGCTGCTGCAATTCGAGCTGCTGGAGCGGGTCTACGGGCCGAAAGCCCTGGAGCGAATGCACCTGGGCGCGCCTTCGTTTGTGCGGTTCCTGGGGTCGAACCGCTATCCGCGCGTGGTGGTCACCAATCGGCCCAGCCTGCGCGAGGCGGATTGGGCTTACGGCCCGTTCCCTTCGCGCGCGGCAGCGGAGCGGTTTGCCGAGGAGACGCTGAAGCTTTTCCTGCTGCGTCGGTGCGTGGAGGATCTGGACCCGACCCCCAGCCATCCCGGCTGCGTGTACTCGGAGATGAAGATGTGCCTGGCGCCCTGCTACCAGGGCTGCACCGACGAACGCTACGCGGAGGAGGCGGCGGGCGTGGAGCAGTTCTTCGCGACGCGCGGCGACAGCAGGCTTGTGCAATTGCGGGCGCAGCGGGAAGAAGCCTCGGCGAATCTGGAGTTTGAGCAGGCGGCGGCCGCTCATGCGCAGGTGCTGAAGGCGGAGGCGGTGCGGGCGCTGGCCTCGGAGCTGGTGCGGCCAATGAGCCAGTTGCGGGCAGTCATCCTGCAGGCTTCCGCCCAGCCTGGCGAAGTGGCGGTTTTTCTCTTCAAAGATGGCCGGCTGCGCGGGCCGGCTGCGTTTTCAACCGTTGGCATGAGGATCCAGAACGAGCAGTCGGGTTCCACCTCGCTGTTTGCCCAGCCGCTGGCGCTGGAACCAGTGCCGGAAAGCAGGGAAGAGGGAACAGGGAACAGGGAACAGGAAGAGACGGTCAAGGGACAAGCTGCAAGGGACAGAGAGGCTGCGAAGGCGGCGCGGGGAATGCTGGAGGCGCGGCTGGAAGCGGTGCTGGAGCAGCTTTCCGCGGAAGGCGAGACGCCGGATGCAACCGTGCGGCAGGGGCATCTTGCCCTGCTGAAACGCTGGTATTACCGGCCGGAAGCGCGGCGGCCGGGCGAAATTCTGTTTCCCGATGAAGCCGGCGCGTGGCCGGTGAAGGGGATCCTGCGTGCGGTCGGCCGGATTGCGGCCAAGTCACTGACGGCAGCGGTGTTGCCTTAGCAGAATGGGTGCGGGAGGGCGAATGTCCGCGCGAGTCGATCTTCGCGCCGAGCTGGCCGTGGGGCCGCATGCGCTGCACCCTGGGCGGGTGCCGGAGATCGCCGAGTGGATTGGCGAGCTTCCGCGGCGGATCCCCAGCCTGATCGAGCTGATGTGGGACGACGACGCGGGCGTGGCCAGCCGCGCGGCCGACGTGCTGGAGCGGATTTCGCGGTGGGCGTCGCCCAGGCTGATGCGGGCCATCCTGGAGTTCAAGGAGCCGCTGATCGGGCTGCTGGCCGAGTCCACGCTGCCCAAAGTGCGGTGGAATCTTGCGCTTACGCTGCCGCGGCTGAAGCTGACCGTGCCCGAGTGCCGGCGGATGGCCGCGACCCTGGAGGGCTGGCTGGAGGACCGGTCTTCGATCGTGAAGACGACGGCGCTGCACGGGCTGGCGGACCTGACGCGGCAGGATGGGTCGCTGCTGGAGCGGGTTGAGGACCTGCTGCGGATGGCGGGACGGTCGGGGACGCCGGCGATGCGGGCGCGCAGCCGGATCCTGCTAAAGGCCCTGGAGAAGCAGGGCAAAAAGGATCTGTGCCGGTCATCGCTGCACATGTTCGACTGAGGGGTTTTTCCCGGGGGCCGGCAAGCTTAATTCTTGACATTGCGGCGTCAACATGCATACTGGTCGGTATGGTAACAATTGGACTGCGGCGGACCAGAAAACCCACGAGGCGGAAGGGACCCCGGGCCGGCGCCCGACGGCACTCGGAAAAGACCAGGGCTTTGGTGCTGGAGGTGGCTTTCAAGGAAATCTATCCCCGGGGATTTCAGAGGACGGGGCTGGAGCATATCGTGGAGCGTGCCGGAGTGACGAAGGGCGCCCTTTATCACCATTTTGGGAGCAAAGAGGAGCTGGGGTACGCGATGGTGGATGAAGTGATTGCCGGAATGATCCGGGAGAGGTGGGTGACGCCGCTGGAGCCGGCCGCGAACCCCATCGATGCGCTGATCGAAATCGTGAAAGGCACGTCATTCAAGCGTTCGGACATTGAAGGCGGGTGCCCTTTGAACAACCTGGCGCAGGAAATGTCGTCGATAGACGAAGGATTCCGCTTTCGCATTTGGCACGTTTTCCAGGAGTGGATGGGAGGGATTGCCGCTGCGTTAAAAGAGGGCCAGGAGCAAGGCCAGGTGCGGCGCGACCGGAACGCGGATGAGGCAGCGATGCAGATTGTGGCGATCTACGAGGGCTACCTCTCGCTGGCGAAGAATCATCAGACAGAATTTGCCATAATGCGGGGGGTGCGGGCGCTGGAAAATCTCCTGGAAGGGCTGCGGGCGGGGTAATCGCGAAGGGAAGAAAACAGGGGTAAGAACTCAAAATCGTTAAAGACAGACCGGTCGGTTTGTAAGTTTTCGTAATTGATTGATAAAAAAATAGTTACTTTGTAGATTAGTTCCGGGAATGGCACGAAAGTGCAGAGATTCTGGATTTCGTGCGCCCCCGGAGGCTGAACCGCTACTCACATCTGGAGAGCCACCACGGGGTCTGCATCGAAGGCGTGGCGTGCGGGCAGGGGAGCCCGCGGCCGCTGCGATTCCGAACAGGGAGGGCCGTCCCCGATCCCCAACGGCGAGGGACCGGGGAACCCGCACTGTCTGAACGGGGTTTTTCCGGTGCGGATCCAGGACGGCAGCGGAATCGGTACGCAGTCTTGACATGATATATTGGACTCACGTATATGTATATATGTGAGTCACACATATGAATGAGCCGGTCAATCCCGATCGTGAATGGAAAAAGGGCGGAGCGGAGCTGCTGATCCTCTCGTTGCTGGACCAGCAGGCGCGGCACGGGTACGACCTTTGCAAGCTCATCGAGGCGCGGTCCGGGGGCGCGCTGAAGTTCCACGTAACCACGCTCTATCCTCTGCTCTACCGGCTTGAGGAGCGTGGACTGGTTCAAGGGCGTTGGGTTGAAAAGCCCAATCAACGCCGCCGGCGCTACTACGGCCTGACCGCGGAAGGACGCAAGACGCTGGCGCGGCAGCGGCAGAGCTGGCTTGGATTTGTGGAGGCTATGGGCCGCGTGATGGGAGGAGAACATGCCTGACTGGAAACAGGAAGTGGAAAAGCGATTGGCGGGCCAGCGCATCGAACCGAGCCGCCGCACTGCCATCATTGAAGAGTTGAGTCAGCATCTTCAGGATCGCTACCTGGAGCTGCTGTCCGCAGGAATCGGGGAACCGGAGGCATTCCGGCGAGTCCTCGAAGAACTTGAGAGCAGCGATCAATTTGCGGCCGCATTGCCGGCGGGGCTGCGCGGTCCAGGCCGGAAATTGTCTCCGCAAGCAGAATTGCCGTCGGGAAAACTGGCCGTCGACCTCGTTCGCGATGTGCGATACGGATTCCGGAGCATGCTCAGAGCTCCGGGTTTTTCATTCTTTGCGATTCTGACGCTGGCCCTGGGAATCGGGGCCAGCACCACGGTATTCACGCTGGTGAATACGCTGCTTCTGCACCCGCTTCCTGCCCGGGATGCGTCGCGCCTGGTGTGCGTGTACAGCACCGACGTGAAAGGCCAGAAGCAATCCGGCAATCTGCTTCCAACGTCCTATCTGAATTTGAAGGATTACCAGGCGCGGAATTCCTCCCTCAGCGGACTGAGTGGATTTTCGCCACCGTTGGTGATGACGCTGACGGAAAAGACCGGCACGGAGCGGCTCTTCGGCCAGCTTGTCACTTCGGATTATTTCAAAACGCTTGGCCTCACGCCGGCCATGGGCCGATTCTTCCTTCACTCTGAAACCAGCACGCCGGGGAGAGTGCCCGTAGCGGTGCTGAGTTACAACGCGTGGAAGATCCGATTCGATCGCGCGCCGGATGTTGTGGGGAAAACGCTTGAGATCGACGGAAGCCCCTTTACCGTGGTTGGAGTGGCTCCGCAAGGATTTATAGGAGTCAGCGCGATCTTTGGACCGGATGTATGGCTCCCCGCGACGATGGCGGCGCAAGTGTTGCCGCCGGCAATGCAGGACATTCTTACCCAACGGGGAAAGCCGTTCTTTCAAGCGGTGGCCAGGCCGAAGCCGGGAGTCAGCCGTAGCCAGGCGGAAGCAGATCTGCAAACCGTGGCGTCGGCTCTTCAGCGGGAGTATCCCGATGTGAATACGGGGCGCACCGTTACAGTACAGCCGGTGACAGCCGCTCTTTTTTCGAGCACCGGCGGCGAACGCGGGATCGTCCTGGCGAGTGCGGTTCTGCTCGGGATTGTGGGGCTGGTGTTGTTGATCGCCTGCTCCAATGTCGCCAACCTGCTGATGGCGCGTGCCGTGGGGCGGCGGCAGGAAATTGCGGTACGCCTCGCAATCGGCGCCAGCCGATGGCGACTGTTTCGCCAGCTTCTGACAGAAAGCATGCTGCTGGGAATTTTTGGCGGTGTCGGCGGCATTGCCGTCGGTTATGAGGGCTGCCGGTTCCTGTGGTCGTTTCGTCCGGCCAACGTTGCCAGTAACATGGTTGATCCGCGGATGGACACCACGGTCTTCCTCTATGCACTTTTGCTGTCGCTGGCCGCCGCGTTCATCTTTGGGATTGTGCCGTCGCTGAGGGCGTCGAAGACAGACCTGGTGGACAGCTTGAAAGAAGACACCCATCTTGCGGCGCAAACGGGCCGCAGCGCGCGATTCCAAAAAATTCTGCTCACGGCGCAGGTCTCTCTCTCCCTGGTTTCGCTGATTGCCGCATCGCTGTTCCTCCGCGCCGTCCAACACGCCTATACCATCGATCCGGGGTTCGACGTTAAGCACCTCGCTGTCTTCCTGATGAATCCGGAACAGGTGGGCTACGATGGCGTGCAACTGGAAGAGTTTCATCGCGACGTTCGGGGGCATATTGCCACCATCCCCGGCATCGAAGCCGTGAGCTGGTCATCAGACATGCCGTTCTGGTCCAGCGCCTCGCGCGGTGTCGAGATTGAAGGGCAGAGACAGGAGCGGAAATCGGAAGCCTTGACCACCGTAGTCAACACGGTTGGGCTGGACTACTTCAAGGTCATGGGCATTCCGCTGGTTCAGGGCCGGACTTTCACAAACAGCGACCGCGATGGCTCTGTCCCATTGGTCATCATCAACCAGGATTTGGCGCGGATGTATTGGCCAGGAGGAGATGCAATTGGGAAACGGCTCCAAGTTGTGGGCGATAACACCATGCGCCAGATCGTAGGCATCGTCAAGAACAGCGACTACACCACCCTGGGCGAAGCGCCGCAGCCGTGCTTGTTCTTTCCATTACTTCAGAATCCCGGCGGAAACTTCACACTGTACGTGCGCACAGCGGGCGATCCGGGGGCTGTATTGGAAGAGGTGCAGCGCGAGATAAAAGTACTTGCCCCAAAGGTGGAGATTAGCGACATCAGGACCGGGACCACTCTTATGGATCAGATCCTGTATGGCGCGCGCATCGTGGTCAGCTTGCTGGGAGTCTTTGGATTGCTCGCCCTGGCATTGGCAAGCGTGGGACTTTACGGCTTACTAGCCTACTCCGTGAGAGGCCGCCAGCGCGAAATCGGCGTCCGCATGGCTCTGGGCGCCTCGCGATCCGCCGTTCTACGCCTGGTGCTGCGGCAGGGAATGACGGTGGTGGCTTCCGGCGTTGCGATCGGCCTGGCGCTCTCGCTGCTGCTTGGCCGCGCCTTTTCAAGGATGCTGTTCGGCCTGAGCCCGGCCGACCCGTTGGCCTTGATCGGAGCCTCTGCTGTCCTGCTTCTGGTGGCGTTGCTGGCATCGTATCTTCCTGCGTTAGCTGCAAGCAGGATGGAGCCTATGAAGGCCCTGAGAGAGGGATAAGCAGCACCCTATTTCCTTTCGAGCGAATTGCGCCTGGCGGCGGGACTGAAAGTCCCGCTCTCCGCGTATTGGAGGGAGCAGGCCGGCTGATACACTGGAGGCGCTGAGGGGAGCGTTTCCGGAGTCATGGTCGAGCTGGCGCCATCGATACTTTCCGCTGATTTTGCGCGGCTTGCCGAGGAAGTGGCGGCGGCCGAGCGGGGCGGCGGCACGGTGATCCATGTGGACGTTATGGATGGGCATTTTGTGCCCAACATCACCGTTGGGCCGCCGGTGGTGGCGTGCCTGCGCGGGGCCACGAAGCTGCCGCTCGATTGCCACCTGATGATAGAGAATGCGGACGAGTTTATTCCCGCGTTTGCCGATGCGGGAGCGAACTGGGTGAGCGTGCACTACGAGGCCTGCCGGCACCTGCACCGGACGCTGGAGCATATTGCGGACCACGGGATGGAGCCGGCGGTGGTGCTGAACCCGGCGACGAGGGTGAACCTGATCCGCGACATTTTGCCCATGGTGCACCACGTGCTGATCATGAGCGTGGAGCCGGGGTTCGGGGGACAGAAGTTTATCGAGTTTTCCCTGGACAAGATTCGCGAGCTGGCGCGAATCCGGGCGGAACTGGGGCTGACATTTAAGATTGAAGTAGACGGCGGAGTGGCTCACGACACGGTTGCGCGGGTCGTCCAAGCAGGAGCGGAGATTCTGGTGGCCGGGAATGCCGTGTTTGGCGAGGGCCGGGCGGAAGAGGATGCGCGGGCGCTGCTCCAGGCTGCGCGGCAGGCGGCGAGAGAGCCGGCGGGCGCGGTTTAGGTAAGATAAGGACCAGCAAACGGGCGATGTACGGGATGGGCGGGCCTTCCCCAGGGGCTTGCCACAATGAGGGACTATGAAGCAGTTTTCCAATCGAGTGGTTGCGGGCGCGCTGGCGTTGGCGATGATGACGGGCGCGCAGGCGTTGGCCAAGGAGAAGCAGCCGAAGAAGAAGAAGGCGTATGACCTGAGCGCGAATCCGCTGGCGAATGTGCAATCGAAGCAGCCGGACAAGGAGCTGTACGACAAGGCGATGATCCAGATGAAGAAGGGGCGCTACGACGTGGCGCGGCTGGATCTGCAGACGCTGTTGAACACGTATCCCGACTCGGAATACAGGATGCGGGCCAAGCTGTCGGTGGGCGATAGCTGGTTCAAGGAGGGCGGATCGGCGGCGCTGACGCAGGCGGAAGCCGAGTACAAGGATTTTGAGACGTTCTTCCCCAATGCGCCGGAGGCGGCGGAAGCGCAGATGAAGGTGGGGGACATTTACTACTCGGAGATGGAGAAGCCGGACCGCGACTACACCAATGCGCTGCAGGCGGAGAAGGAATACCGGGAGATGATCGACGACTACCCGGATTCGACGCTGATTCCGCGGGCCAAGCAGAGGCTGCGGGATGTGCAGGAAGTGCTGGCGGAACGGGAGACGCAGATCGGGCTCTACTACTCGAGCCGGGAGAATTATCCGGCGGCGATTGCGCGGTTGCAGACGGTGGTGGACACGTACCCGCTGTACTCGAAGAGCGACCTGGCGCTGCTGACGATTGGCGACGCGTATGAGGGCGAGGCGCGCCTGGTGCAGATGTCGGGCTTGCGGGGGGCGGTGAAGGAGCGGATGCGGTCGCTTTACCTGGACAAGGCGGCGCAGGCGTATGATAAGGTGATTACGCGCTATCCGATGGCGCCGCGGGTGGAAGATGCGCGCGACCGGCTGGTGGCGATGAACCTGCCGATTCCCGAGCCGACGCAGTCCGCGGTGGCGGAGAGCGAGGCCGAGGAGGCGAGCCGGCAGAGGATCCAGTTTACGGACACTCTGTGGGGCATTGTGAAACACGGGCCTACGGTGGTGGAGGCGGTGCACGTGGGCGATCCGACGCTTGAGGATCCTGCGCGGACATTGGCTCCTGCGATCAACAAGGAAAACGTGGACCTGTTTAATGCGGCCTTGAACGCGGGCAAGACGGCGGCGCCGGCGGCGGCCCCGGCGGCTACGGCGGCCAACGAGCCACCGCGCAGCGATCAGCCCTCGGCGGCGCCGGTGGAAGTGGCGCCGGCGGAAGGAACAGGCGTGGGGGTTTCGATTGTGAGCGCGCCGAACTCGAGCGCAGCGGCCGCTCCGAGCGCGCTGGTGAAACCGGTGGTTCCGGATAACGCGGCGGCCATTCCCGCCGCCCAGGCTCCGGCTCCTGCTCCCGAACAGATCAACGAGATTCGGGCGGGGACGGGTCAGCAGGCCACGGGCGACGACACCGCGAAGAAGAAGGCGCCCAAGGCGGACCTGAACAACGAGTCTTCCAGCAAGAAAAAGAAGAAGAAGGGATTGGCCAAGCTGAACCCGTTCTAAAGACATGGAACAAGGGACCGAGGGACCAAGGGACTAAGGGACGAAGGGACGAAGGGAACAAGACATAGGCCGCATCCTGTTTGGGGTGCGGCTTTTGCGTTGTAGGATGTGGGCGGGGATGAGGGTAATCGCGGGCGGCGGAGACTCAGGCGCTCGTGTGGTGACCGGCCCAGGCTGCCTGAAGCTGCGCGGCCAAGCGCTTGCGCATCATCTGCTAACCTGAACAGTTGCCTCACACGCGAATTCCTTTCCGCAATTCTGTGTCAAGGACCTACGGGGCACGCAAGCAAACCTCATGGCTCACGACCTGCCCAAAGCGTACGATCCCACCGCCATTGAAAATCACTGGGCGGAGTATTGGGTTCGGGAGAAGCTGTTCGAGCAGCCGACACCGGACCTTGGCGCGCAGAAGGATGGCGGCGAGCCTTTCACCATCCTGCTGCCGCCGCCGAATGTGACGGGGCGCCTGCACATGGGCCACATGCTGAACCAGACGGAGATGGACATCCTGACCCGCTGGCGCCGCATGCAGGGGCGCCGTGCGTTGTGGCTGCCGGGAACGGACCATGCGGGCATTGCCACGCAGATGATGGTGGAGCGGCAGCTCACGGCCGAGGGCAGCTCGCGCGAAAAGATTGGGCGCGAAGCCTTTGTGGAGCGGGTGTGGGAGTGGCGGCGGCATTACGGCGGCGCGATTCTGGACCAGATGAAGCGGCTGGGCGCAAGCGTGGACTGGAACCGCGAGTACTTCACCATGGATGCGCGGCTGTCGGTCGCGGTGCGCGAGGCGTTTGTGCGCCTTTACGAGCAGGGACTGATCTATCGCGGCGCGTACATTGTGAACTGGTGCCCGCGGTGCCAGACGGCGATCAGCGACCTGGAAGTTGTGTACGACGAGCACAAGGGCCACTTGTGGGAGATCCGGTATCCCGTAATTGACGATGCCGGGAAGGACACCGGGGAATTCCTGACCATTGCTACGACGCGGCCGGAGACGATGCTTGGCGACGTGGCCGTGGCCGTGCATCCGGAGGATGAGCGCTATGCGCATCTGCATGGCAGAAAGCTCCGGCTGCCGCTGATGGACCGCGAGATTCCAGTGATTACGGACGAGTGGGTGAGCCGCGAATTCGGCACCGGCGCGGTGAAGGTGACGCCGGCGCACGACCCCAATGATTTTGCGCTGGGCGAGCGGCATCGTCTGCCGTCGATCAGCGTGATGGACACGACCGCGAAAATCAATGAGAACGGGGGGCGTTACGCGGGACTGGACCGGTTTGTGGCGCGCAAGAAGATTGTGGCCGATCTGGAAGAGCAGGGGCTGCTGGCCGGCATCAAGGATCATGTGCATAACGTGGGCCACTGCGACCGCTGCAAGACTGTTGTGGAGCCAAGGCTCTCGACGCAGTGGTTTGTGGCAGTGAACAAAAAGGCAAAGGACCGGGATTCATCGCTGGCCGAATTGGCTATCGCCGCGGTTAAGGCGGATGCAAATAGTAAGAAGGCCATCCGGTTTGTGCCAGAGATGTACGAGAAGACTTACCTGAACTGGATGGAGAACATCCACGACTGGTGCATCAGCCGGCAGTTGTGGTGGGGGCATCGCATTCCGGCGTGGCACTGCGCGAAGTGCGGCAAGATGACGGTGGCGCGGCAGGATCCGGCGGCGTGCGCGCATTGCGAGTCGGGCGAGATTACGCAAGAGACCGACGTGCTGGACACCTGGTTTTCATCGGGGCTGCTGCCGGTGAGCGTGTTCGGCTGGCCCAATGTGACGGCGGAGACGCGCGCGGATTTCGACACGTTTTATCCGACCAGCCTGTTGGTGACAGGGTTCGACATCCTGTTTTTCTGGGTGGCGCGGATGATCATGCTGGGGTGCTGGTTCTCATCCGATGTTCCGCTGCCCGATGGTTCACAGCGCTCTTTGAAGGATTCGGTGCCGTTCCGCGAGGTGTACATTCATGCGCTGGTGCGCGACGCCAACCGGGAGAAGATGTCAAAGACCAAGGGGAACGTGATCGACCCCATCGAAATCGTGAGCCAGTACGGAACCGATGCGGTGCGGTTCACGCTGGCGTCGATGGCTTCGCCGGGAACGGACATTGCGTTCAACGTGGCGCGGACGGAGGGGTATCGCGCGTTCGCCAACAAGATTTGGAACGCGGCGCGATTCATTTTCATGAATGTGGATCGGGCGGCGGAGGTGGGGATTGCGGTGGATCGGGCGGCGCTGGGTTCCATGCCAACGGCCGCCGCTGACGCACCGCTCGAAGCGCGCTGGATCGTCACAGCGCTTGAGGAGACTGCGACAAAGGTCAATGCATCGCTCGATGATTACAGATTCGACGAGGCGGCCAGCACTATCTATCAGTACTTCTGGGGAAGCTTCTGCGACTGGTATCTCGAAATTGTCAAGCTTCGTCTTGAGTTTTTGGAAAGTGCGAACCGGGCGGACGCGAAGCTCGCACTTACGACACTGGTCCATGTTTTTGAGACCGCATTGCGATTGCTGTCGCCCTTCATGCCATTCCTTACGGAAGAGATCTGGCATGCGGTGTACGATGGCAATCCGCCGGCTAAATCGATCGCCTTGACACGCTACCCGCAGGCGGCGGAAATCCCCGACCAACGCGCCCTGGAGCAGATGCAGCTTTTGCAAAGCCTGATTGTGGAAGTCCGGGCGGTGCGCAAGGAGATCGGCGTCGGGGAGAAAGCCAGCGTTCCGATCGAGGTGCGTGCCGAGGCCGAGTTGCGGAAGGTGACGGAGGAGAATCAGGACATTATCCAAAAGCTGGCGCGCGTGAGCGAGGTGCGGTTGGTAGATTCGATAACGCCGGGACTTTCAAAGCACCATGCGGCGGCATTCGATGTGGCGATTGTCTACGAGAAGACGGTGGACGTTGCCGCGGAGCGCGAGCGCTTGACAAGAGACATCGCTAAATACGACAAAGGCTTGGCGGCTGCCGAGAAGCAACTGGGCAACCCTAGTTTTCTGGGCAAGGCGCCCGCGGAAGTTGTAGAGGGATTGAAGAAACAGGAGATGGAGACTCGGCTGCTGCTGGAGAAAGCGCGGATTGCGCTGGCTTTGTTGCCGCCGGGCTAGGAGCTTGGGCTCAGATCCCCGGGGGCTAAAGCCCCAACGTTTTTTTGCGGTCTTTTCGGCACGACTGAAGTCGTGCCCTGTTACAGAGCGTCATCGTAATTGCCAGCAACTGGTTGAACACAATTGGGAACTGTGAACTAAGAACAGTGAACTGACAACTGAAAACCGATTACTGAAAACTGACGATGGACTGGAAAAACAGCCGCATTGACGCATTGCTGGAGCAGGCCCTGGTGGAAGACCAGGCCGTGAGCGACTCTACGACCATTGTGACCATCGATCCGGAGCTGAAGGCCACGGCCTCCATTACGGCGCGTGAGGAGCTGGTGGTTGCAGGCCTTGGCGCGGTGCCGCGATTCCTTGAGATTTTTGCGCGGCTCGATCGCCGGGCGCAGGCGCAGACGCGTTTTGAGGTGGTCAGCCATCCGGAGATTTTCGACGGCGTGCGCGCGCACAAGGGCCAGGTGCTGGCGGTCATCCGGCACAACGCGCGGGTGCTGCTGAGCTGCGAGCGCGTGATCCTGAACCTGTTGCAGCACATGAGCGGCATCGCGACGAACACGCGCCGCTTTGTGGATGCGATCCAGGGAACGAGGGCGCGGGTGCTGGACACGCGCAAGACCGTGCCGGGACTGAGGGCGCTGGAGAAGTACGCGGTGCTGTGCGGCGGCGGGACCAATCACAGGCTGGATCTGGCCAGCGGAATTCTCATCAAGAACAATCACATCGCGCTGGGCGGCGGGCTGCGGACCGCGCTGGCGCATGCGCTGGAGCGGCGCCAGACCGAGCAGCGGGTGCAGGTGGAGGTGCGCAACCTGCAGGAGTTGGACGAGGCGCTCGAAGGCGGCGCGGAGGCGATCCTGCTGGATAACATGAGTCCGGCCGAAGTGAAGAACGCGATCGACCGCATCAAGGAGGAAAAGCGCTGGATTCCCACCGAGGCCTCGGGCGGCATAGTGCTTGAGAACATCCGCGATTACGCCGTAACCGGCGTGGACTTTATCAGCGTGGGCGCGCTCACGCATTCGGCGCGGGCAGCGAATATTTCCATGAGCATCGTGGCGGAGTAGCGAGCGTGTACGATCTGCCTGCCCTTGAGCGTGCGCTTGCCGGGACCGCATTTGCGGCCAAGCTGCACTTTGCGCCGGTGACAGGTTCCACCAACAGCGATGCCATGGCCGCCGCGCGGAAGGGCGCGCCGCACGGTTCCGTATTTCTTGCCGATGAGCAGACGGCGGGGCGCGGGCGCGGAGACCACGCGTGGCACTCTGCAGCCGGCCAGGGAGTGTACGGAAGCGTGGTGTTGCGATTGCCGGTGAAGGCCGCGCATCTGCCGCTGATTCCGCTGGCAGCGGGGCTGGCCGCGGCCGAGGCAATTCGCGCTGCGACTGGGCTGACTATCGATTTGCGCTGGCCCAACGATTTGCTCATCGGGCCGCGCAAAACGGGCGGCATCCTGGTGGAAACGCAAACGGATTCGGGGCTGCTTGGGTTCGCCGTCGCGGGCATCGGAATCAACGTGCATCAGCAGCGCTTCGATCCCGGTCTGGCTACGCCGGCGACCTCGCTGGATCAGGAGTCGGGCCGGTGGATCGACCGCCAGTTTGTTCTGATCGCCCTGCTAGAATCGCTGGAGCGCGAGGCGCGCGCGCTCACTGAGCCTGCCGCCGCGCGCGCCATTCCCGCGCGGGTGGCGCAAGCCTCGACGTGGGTGCGCGGAAGGCGCGTGGAAGTGCATGGATCGCAGGCATGCGTGGGAATGACCGAAGGCCTGGATGAGCATGGGTTTCTGCTGGTGCGCACACGCGCGGGCCTGGTGCAGGTGCAAACCGGCGGAATTCGCGCTGCGGAAACGGATTGAAGCATGCTGCTGGCACTGGATGTGGGGAACACGAACACGGTGTTGGGACTCTATCGCCTGGATGAGCAGGAGCCGGCGGCGATTGCGCCTCAAGCCGATGGCAGCACTGCCGGCGAACTGGTGGCGCATTGGCGCGTGACCACGCACCGCACGCAGACTGTGGATGAGTATGGCGTGTTTTTTGTGAACCTGTTCCAGATGCATGGGCTGGCACCGAGCCAGGTGACGCACATCATTATTTCGTCGGTGGTGCCGCCGGTGGATTCGACGCTGCGGCAGGTTTGCGAAACGTATTTTCATCTGGAGCCGATGTTTGTGGAGCCGGGCATCAAGACGGGGATGCCGATGCTGATCGACAACCCGACTGAACTGGGCGCGGATCGCCTGGCCGATTGCATTGCCGCCTACGAGCGCTATGGCGGGCCGTGCATCGTGGTGGATTTTGGCACGGCCACCAAGTTCGAGGTGATCTCAGCGAAGGGCGAGTACCTGGGCGGCGCCATTGCGCCGGGGCTTGGCCTGAGCGCCGATGCGCTGTTTTCGCGGGCGGCGCGATTGAGCCGCGTGGACATCAAGCGGCCGGCGAAGGTGATCGGGACCAACACCGTGACCCATTTGCAAAGCGGGATTTACTACGGCTATATCGGGCTGGTGGATGGGATTCTGGAGCGGATTTTTGCGGAGCTTGGCGAGCAGCCGAAGGTCATCGCGACCGGTGGCCTGGCGCGGATGGTGGCCGCAGATTCCCGCTTTATTGCGCAGATCGACGACATGCTCACGCTGGACGGACTGCGCATCTTATTCGAGCGGAACCGCAATGCACGGCCGCGCAGCCGCGCGCACTGAGGCGCAGCCGTGCAGAACTACTTTAACTACTTCACTGAGATTGAAGAGCGCTTTCAGCAGCGGCGGGGCTCGCTGCTGCTGCTGTCAACGCTGGACTGGGCACTGATCGAGATGTGGCGCGAGGCGGGCGTGCCGCTGCAAGCCGTTTTGCGGGGCATCGATGCGGCCTTCGACAAGTACGAAAGCCGCACCCACCACGGGCACAAGCGGCGCATCAACGGGCTGGCGTGGTGCGCGCAGGCGGTGATGGAAGCGGCCGAGGAATTGCACGAAGCGGCGGCGGGCGCCTCGCCCACGGCCAGTTACGCTGCGGCGAACGCAGGTTTTGAGCATGAGCGCGTGGCGGCGCATCTTGAGGGCGCGGCGGACGCCTTGAAGACCGCGGCGGTTGCGCCGGAAGTTTGTGCGGCGACTGCGGGGAGGCTGCGCGAGTTAGCCGGCCAGGTGCGCGCGGAGGCGCGCGTGGATCTGGAGGCGCTGGATCGCAATCTCACGGTGCTGGAAGAAAAACTTTTTGCGGCGCTTACCACGGCTGCGCCGGAGGATTTGCAGCTGGCGCTGAAGGAGCATGCCGCGCGCGAGCTTGCGCCCTACCGCAGCCGAATGGGCGTTGTGCAATTGCGGCAGGTGGAGCGGCAATTTGTGCAGAAACAGTTGCTGGCCCATTACAATCTTCCGCGCCTCAGCCTGTTCTACATGAGCCAGCAATGAAGAAGTCTCGCAACTATCGCCCTGCACACTCGCCTGGCGGCGCGGCGCGACATCCGGCGCGCATGGTGCAGATTGAAAAGCCCGTTTATGGCGGCGACTTTCTTGCGCGCGACGAAGGCAAGGCTATTTTTGTGCCGCTGGTGCTGCCGGGTGAAGCGGCCCGGGTGGAGATCGTGGAAGACAGGAGCAAGCGCGGTTACGCGAAGGCGGAATTGCTGGAAATGGTCACGCCGTCGCCGGAGCGCGTGGCTCCATCGTGCTCCCATTTTGGCGCCTGCGGCGCCTGCCATTACCAGCACGCCACATACGATTCGCAACTCCGCATGAAACATCAAATCCTGCGCGAGACGCTGGAACGCGGCGGCGTCAAGGCGCCGGAGGAGATTGCCGTGCTGGCCGGAGAACCGTGGCAGTATCGCAATCGCATTCGCGTCGCCTTCAATGCGGAGGGCAATCCCGGCTATCGCAGCCGCCGCTCACATCAGATTGTTCCCATTCGCGAGTGCCCTATCGCCGCGCCGGTGCTGGTTGAAACGGCGCTGGTGGCCGCGGAACACTATAAGCGATTCACCGTGCGGAGCAGGCCAGTTGAGCTTTCGCTCTTCTGCGATGCAAGGGGCGAATCGGTTCTGGCCAGCGTTTTTGCAAACCCCGCAGCCAGCGCGCACCTGACGGGCGATCTTGACGCGCTGATGGCGGAATGCGGGAATGTGAAGGGCGCGGAACTGGTGGAGCAGCGCGGGGAACTGGCGCGCGCCATTGCCCAATCGGGCGCGGCGTCACTCAGCTATCGCGCCGGAAATTCCGATTATCGCGTCGACCACGGCGCATTCTTCCAGGTGAACCGCTGGCTCATCGATCTGCTGATCGAGCGCGTCGTGGGCAATGCCGGCGGCAATCTGGCATGGGACCTCTTCGCCGGGGTGGGATTGTTTGCGCGGCAGTTGAGTGCGCGCTTTGCTCGCGTGATGGCAGTGGAATCGGCGCCCGCAGCGGTCAACGCGCTTGCGGCGAATCTCAAGGGAGGTACGGGCGAGTCTTGGCCGATGCCGGTGCTGGAATTTCTTCGTGCTAACGTAAGCGGCCCGAAACCGGACCTGATCGTGATGGATCCGCCGCGCACCGGGCTCGGCGATGAGATGGTCTCGCTGATTGGCCGCATTGCCGCGCCCGCGCTCAAGTACGTTTCCTGCGATCCGGCTACGCAGGCACGCGATCTGCGCGGGCTGCTTCAAGGCGGCTACGCCATTGAGTCGATTACCCTCGTCGACCTGTTTCCGCAGACCTTTCATCTGGAGTCGGTGGTCCATCTTCGCCGCGCCTGATATAGTTCGACTCAACTCTCCGCGCAATGCCCGGGCCCTTTGCCAGTTCGAGGTCATCTGCCGGCGCAGGCTCGGCCGGTGTGCCCCTTTTTCATGCTGCATGGCTCTTCGCCGCGGGCATTGCTGTTGCCTCGTTCGACTGGCTGCTTCCGGGGATGACGCTGGCCGCACTGATGTTTTGCGCAATCGCTTGTGCCGCGGCGGCGATTCGCGCGCAGCGCGTGGTGTGGGCGCCGATGGCCCTGTTGTGGTTGCTGCTTGGCGCCTGGAGCGCGGAGATGGAGCCCCATCCCGCGCCCGATCAGCCGCTGCTCGCGCTCTCAAACGGTTTGCTGCGAACCGCGGAAGGCACCGTGACCAGCGCCGGTCCGGTGCGCGCGGAAACTGAGTTGAGCGTAGACGATCCGGCGGCGAACCCCACCGTGCAGACGATCGACGTACGTCTTGCGGCGATGGAAGTGGTCAACGATGTGGAAGACGCGCAGGCGCCCGTGGCCGGATCGGTCCGGCTGACGGTGCGCTGGCCGCAGCCGCAGGTTCCGGCGCCATTTTCCTGCGGAGAACAGGTTCGCGCAGTGGTGCGATTGCTTCCTCCGGAACAGTATCGCGATCCGGGCGTATGGAGCCGCACCGATTACCTGCTGGACCAGGGAATCACGGCCACAGCCTCAGTGAATGTTGCGCGGATTGAGCGAATCGGCCCGCCAGGAAAACGATCGTTGCATTGCTTGCTGGCCAGCGCGCGCAACTTCGCATCGTCCCGCCTGCTTCAGCTCCCGGCGGCGACGCGCCATTTGCCGCGCGCATTTCGTCTCAGCCAGGACGATGCCGTGATGCTGAGCGCGATGGTCACCGGCGACCGCACGTTTCTCGCGCATTCGCTGCGCGTCGGCTTTGAGCGCACCGGATCGTTTCACATGCTGGTGGTTTCCGGGCTGCACCTGGCCATCGTCGCCGGATTTGTTTTCTGGCTTACAGGCAAGTTGCGCATCCCGCGCGTACCCGCCACGCTCGTCACCATCGCGGCCGCGTTTGCCTACGCGCTTTTCACCGGCTTCGCCACGCCGGTGCAGCGCTCGCTCTGGATGGTTACGCTGTATCTGCTTGGCCGGCTCGTCTATCGCGAGCGCAACGCCTTGAATCTCATCGGATTTGCCGCGCTGGTTCTGCTTGCGGTGAGCCCGCGCAGCCTGTTCGATTCCAGCTTCCAGATGACCCTGCTGGCCGTGGTCGCCATCGCCGGCGTCGCCATTCCACTGCTCGCTGTGTCGCTACATCCGTACGCGGCGGCCACGCATCAGATTTCTCTGGCAGCCATGGACATCAAGCTGGCGCCCAATCTGGCGCAGTTTCGCGTGTTGCTGCGCATGTTTGCCGGCCGTTTCGCGCGAATCTTCGGTGCGCGGTTTGGCTGGCGCGTCTTTCCCTGGCTGGTTCGATTCGTTCTCCACATCGGAGAAGCCATGGTGGTCACGCTCGTGGTCGAGCTGGCGATGACGCTGCCCATGGCTATTTATTTTCATCGCATCACATTGTTTGCGCTGCCCGTCAACCTGTTTATTCTGCCGCTGCTGCTGGTGCTTTTGCCCCTTGCCCTGATCACCCTGGTTGCGCTGCTGGCGTGGCCGCCGCTTGCGCTGATGCCGGGCGCGGCCACCGCGCTGCTGCTGCACTTCGGCGTGTTCCTTGTACACTTGTTCGGTTCTTTCCGGTTGGCAGACATGCGCATCCCCACGCCGCTGAGCTGGCAATCGGCAGCGTTCTATGCGTTCCTGGGCGCGGCCATTTTGCTGGCGCGACGGCAACGAGCGCGCCTACGCCGTTGCGCGTGGGCAGCCCTGGCTTGCGCCGCACTCTCGGGATGGATGCCACGTCCCGTTGACCATCCGCACAACGCTCTCCTGATGGAAGCCATCGATGTGGGCCAGGGCGATTCTCTCCTGCTGATCACGCCCGAAGGCAAAACGCTGCTGGTGGATGGCGGCGGCTTTGGCGGAGGTCCGCGGCAGGCGCCGCAAAACTTCGACATTGGCGAGGAGGTAGTTTCGGCAACGCTGTGGGCGCGCGGAATTCGGCACCTCGACGTAGTGGCGCTCACTCATGCGCACTCCGATCACATCAGCGGTTTGTTCGCCGTCCTGAACAACTTCCATCCCCAGGAACTGTGGGTGGGGAACAATCCGCGCGTGCCGGTCTACATCGCGCTGCTGGATCAGGCCGCCGCGGAACACATTCGTGTGCGTACGCTGCATTCCGGCGATTCGCTTGGACTGGGCAGCATGCACATCCAGGTTCTGGCGCCGTTTGCGGATTACCAGCCTGGTGCCGAGCCCACAAACGACGATTCGCTGGTGCTCCATGCTGCTTATGGCGCGACGTCGGTGATGCTGGAGGGCGACGCCGAAGCTCCGATCGAGCATGCCATGTTGACCGAACCGGGGCTTTCGAGCACCTTGCTCAAGGTGGGGCACCACGGCAGCAACACCTCCACGCGGCCGGAATTCCTGGCCCGCGTTGCTCCGCAGTGGGCCGTCATCTCCTGCGGCTTGCGCAATCGCTACGGCCATCCCCGCCCGGAGGTGCTGGAGGAGCTTCAGGCGGCGCATGTGCGCACGTTTTCGACTGACATCGATGGCGCGGTGTGCTTCCGGCTCGATGGAAAGTCGGTTTCGGCCATGCCTTCCTGCGCCATCGATCAGAACCGGTAGCGCAAGCCGAAGTCGATCTGCCGCTCGCGATAGAAATCCGTCGCATTGATGTTGAGCGGCTGGCCAAATTCCGTCTGCCCGGTGGTAAGGCCGGTGAGGAAGTTCAGCGAAGGCAACGACCCGGAAGTCGTTCCCGGATCAATGTAGTATCCAATGGTTTCGAGTTCAGTCACGTTCTGATGGTTGAACAGGTTGAAACTTTTCCCCATCAGTTCCAGCTCATGTTCGCGATAGAGCCGGAAACGTTTGCTGACGCGCGCATCCGCCTTCCATGTCTGCGGATAGCGATAGGTATTGCGCCCCACGCCGTAAAGGCGATCGTCGCCGCCGTAGCCGTTGATCCCCGGCCCCAGTCCCACAATCGCCGCGCCGGTGGTGGTGAATTCCTCCGTGATCGATCCCGCCGTGCGCATGGTGTAGGGCAGGCCGCTGTGGAATTGTCCGATCCCGGAAAGCGCCCATCCGTTGGCCAGCGCTCCTGCCACTCCGTGGGCTTTCCATGGCGCTTCCAAAATGACCATGGCTGAAAGCGAGTGGCGCATATCCATGTTGCTGGTTCCGTACTCCTGGCGGAAATCGTTGGGGTCCAGCACGCTCGGTCCCGAAATCATCGCGCTCTCGTTCGGGTTCCAGTCCATGGCATGCGCATAGGTGTAACGAAGGTTGAAGCTCGGCCCGCGCCGCCCGAATCGCGACAGGCGCAGCGTTGCCGCCTCGTAGGTGGAATTGGCCCGGCTCATCAGTTCGCTGATCTGCTGGTAGTCCGCGTTGAGCCTGCCGGTTTCGCCGGTTGCCGAGGGCCACGTGGCAAAAAACGGCACCGTTATTTGCGGCGTTTTGATGGGACCGAGGCCCGAGGCATCCTTCACGGTATAGGTGATTGTCTGCGGATTCACTGAGGGATCGACGTTGGTGTCCACGGTGACGGGAAGCCGCCGCCCCAGGCTCGCCGTTGCGGCTGCGCTCAGCTGCACGTGCCCAGGCAGCGTCTCTTCCACGGCGGCAATGGCCTGGTGGATCTCGCCATTGCGGAACGTGGGCGCCAGCTCGACCGCCCCCGGCTTTTCAACGGTTCCCGGATCGCCCTGAAGCACGTACGGGAACATGGGCGCGCTGCTGGTTCCGCTGAACGGGTTATAGCCATCCGAGGGACGGATGAACAGGTTCAGGTCTCCCTTGAGCGAGCCCGTCTGGGTGAGCGCCGTCTCCAGCACCAGGTTGGGCGTGCGCCCGAAGTACATGCCGTATCCCAGCCGCAGCACCGGCAAGTGGCTCTGCGGCGAGCCCAAAGCCAGGCTCGCACGCGGTCCAAGCTGGTTGCCCAGGCTGGGGAGCTTTTGTGTCAATGGCAGGTCAGGATTGTTTACCAGCGCAATGGGCGGCGGCATGTCCTGGTGTTCCCAGCGCAATCCGGCAGAGAGCACAAAATTCCGCGCCGGCTGCCACTGCGTGGTCGTGAACCCCGCCCAATCGTCTGTCTCCAGGTGCCAGTCCGTTGGCCCCAGCGTCTGCGTGTAGTAGGAGTAGCAGGGCAAATTGCCCAGCCCGTGCAACTGACCCGCGGTGTCGCGCCATGCCTTGCCGCGCTGATCGCAATTGTGGGGACTAGCCGGATTGAGCAGGTCCTTGAGCCCGTACTTCGTGAACGACAGCGCGTCCGATGCAAAATCTGTCGCGTAGGTGTAGTGATACGTCCCGGTGTGATTGCGCAGCAGGCTGGTTTTGTCCGCATTGTGGCGCAGCTCAAAACCGCTGCGAACGAGGAGCGGACCGTGCACCCAGTCCAGGTTCTCCTGTGCCTGGTAAAGATGCTCATCGGGATAGTTGCCCGGCCCAAATCGCGCCGGATTGCCGATGGTGAACCCGTAACGCGAGTCGACTACGATCTGCGGCAGCTGGCCCCATGCGCTCGCGTTCAAAGTTTGCTCAAATGCGGACGGCGTTTCGGCCGGCTGGTCGAGAATCTGGCGTCCCATGGAGCCCTGCGCCACGGAGAGCAAGTTCGGCGTAAGAAACGCTTCCCAGCGCGCCAGTGCCCAAGTTTCGCTGGCGCGGCCCGAACCCAGGCTGTGGTTTCCGTACATCTCCGAAGCGTGGGTCATGCCGCCGCCGGGAGCATCCCATTGCGCGCCCGTCGCTTCCAGGGCAAAGTGATGGCGCTCGGCAGCATTCCAGTCAAGACGCCCGGAGCCGTCCCACTGTTTCGAGCTGCGCGCCGCCGGCCCCAGCAGCCCAGCCAGCTGCTCCAACATCGGCGAATATGCGGCCAAACCTTCCGCTACTGGGTTGGTGCTGCTCAACGCCAGCCGTGCGCTCAGCACTTGCATCTCGTCGTTGGTGGGCTGCGAAAAGAAGTTTTCCGGTTCCCGCACTGTGGAAACGGCTGGGTCATCGCGCAGGTCTCCGTCAAACGCTCCGAACCAGAAGAGCCGCTTCTGCCGGATCACTCCGCCCATGCCGGCGCCGAACGTTGCGCGGCGATCCCCCGGCGACCATGGCTCCGCCGTGAACACGGGAACGGTGGTCAAGGTTGCGGGCGAGGTCTCTTTGAGCCACTGCGTGAACGGATTCTTCGCGCCCCAGAGATTCTGGCGGTCATACGCGAAAATTTGCCCATGCAGGCGGCCAGCCAGGAAATCGGCTCCGGTCCGCGTCCGTACGTTTACAGTTGTTCCGCGGCCGCCGCCATCGTCCGCGATCTGCAACTCTGTGATGGCTGCTTCGTTTGTGCGGGCGCTCATCAGCCTGGAGGAACCCGCGCTTGCGGCTCCGCGCCCTCCGAAAGCGAGTTTGGTTGCGGCTCCATCGAGCGTGATCGTCTGCGCCGGTCGGACTCCTCCGCTCAACTCCGGCTGCTCATCGCTGGCGACGGTTGCCGCTGTGGCCGGCGTGTCCAGAGCAAACTGCTCCCATCGCCGTCCATTCAGCGGCAGCGCCTGCAATTGCTCGCCGCTGATGGTGTTGGTTACGGCAGGCTGAACCGGGTCCAACTTTGCTGCCACCGCCTGCGCCCGCGTCGCAATTGCGGACTGGATGGCGAGGGACTGTATGGCGCCAGCTGCGAGGGTAGCCACCATCGTCCCGCCTTGCGTGGCCTCGGCTATTCGCAGCGCCTGGGCTGCAGGCGACAGCAGCGCGGGCGGCATGACTGCGGCACTCTCGGAGCCATTCGGCTGGGCGATCGCGAGCGCGGGCGGCTCAGCAGGCGAATTCATTGCCGCCGATAAGGCTGCGGGCGCCCTCGTCTCAAGGAAGGTTTGCACCGCGGGACGACCCTGCGCAGAGCGAGTTGCGATCCCCGCCGGCGCATCTGACCCCAGCGCGACTGCCGTCTGCACATGCGAAGCATAGCCCGCCCGAATGGTGATGCCCCGGACCTGCCCCGATCCTCTTGTGGAATCAACGATTTCCAGCGTGTAGGCGCCGGGTGCGAGGCCGCTGAAACGGTACCCTCCGGTTTTTGTGGTGATGGCATGCGCTTCCGCGCCGGTTTGGGAATTCCACAGGACCACTGTCGTGGCTGCCAGTGGGTGCGAATACAGATCGGTCAGGCGGCCTTCGAGCGAGCCTCGTTCGCCAGACTGCGCCACGGACGGCGCAGCGGCGAACAAAACGACGAGCAGCGCCAAAGACCCGAACTTTCGAAAACGAGCGCCGTTCTTCTGCTCCCAGGAATCGTCCACCAGAGCCCTCGACCGGCTGGACTTTCTGTCCAGCCGGCACTGTTGCGGAACCTCGTGGGAGCGCCCGGGGAATTACCCCGCGTGCGCCCGTAGTGGGCCGCGCCGGTGACCCCAAGGAGAAGATGGAGCGATTCTAGTCCCGTTTCGATACACTGAGAAGACGGCATTATCGATTTGGAACGTGTTGTGTGCGCGCCATCACATCTGTACTGTCAAACTACTCAGCATTTAAGGACTTAATGCCATGCGGCGCGCGGTCCGGCAGGAAAAAGTGCGCCGACGAGGCGATTTAAGTCTTTGTAAATGAGGGCATTAAGCGAGATGTTTATCGATGAGGCAAAGATCCGGGTGAAGGCCGGCGATGGCGGCAACGGCTGCATGGCCTTCCGGCGGGAAAAATTCGTTCCCCGAGGCGGTCCCTCCGGCGGCGACGGCGGTCGCGGAGGCGACGTGGTCATGGCGTCGTCCCAACGGCACAACACCCTCATCCATTTCCGCTACAACCCCGAGCACAAGGCGCAGCGCGGCGAGCACGGGATGGGCTCCAACTGCTCCGGCTCGGACGGGCACGACACCGTGCTCCAGGTCCCGGTGGGCACGGCGCTTTACGATGCCGAGACCGGCGAGCTGGTACACGATTTTCAGCTTCCCGACGAGCGCCTGGTGATTGCCAAAGGGGGCCGCGGCGGCCGCGGCAACCAGCACTTTGCCACCTCCACCCATCAAGCGCCCCGCGAGCATGAGTTGGGCCGCGCAGGCGAAGAGCGCGCTTACCGGCTGGAGCTGAAACTGCTGGCCGACGCCGGCCTGGTGGGGTTTCCCAATGCCGGCAAATCCACGCTGATCTCGCGCATCTCCGCGGCGCGACCGAAGATTGCCGATTATCCCTTCACCACGCTGGAACCGAACCTGGGGGTAGTAACGGTAGGCGAAGAGCCAAACCAGGAATCCTTCGTGGTGGCCGATGTGCCGGGGTTGATTGAGGGCGCGCACCTGGGCCAGGGCCTGGGGACGCAGTTTTTGCGCCACATTGAGCGCACCCGTTTGCTGGTGCACCTGGTGGACGTGTCGGATGCTTCCGGCCGGCCCGATGCGGTGGAAGACTTCAAGGTGATCAACCGCGAGCTAGCCAACTTTGGCCACGGCCTGGACGAAAAACCGATGATTGTGGTGGCCACCAAGATCGACGTCGCCAACCCGGAGAAGCTGAAGAAGCTGATGGCCCACGCCAAACGGCGCAAGCTGGAGTTTCACGCCGTTTCGGCGGTTACGGGGCAGGGAATCGACGAGCTGAAATGGGCGATTGCGAAGCGGGTGATTGGAACATCAACCCAATAAGCACTCCACGAGGTTCTCACTTCTCAAGTCCGCAGAATAGAGAACCCGAGTTCTTCCGCCGCCGCAAGCAACTGCAGATCTCCGGCAATGAACAGTCGCCCGCGCGGACTACCAGTACACCAAATCCAGGCGGCTGCCAGTTGGAATGCATCCGCGCCAGTCAAACCGAATCGCCTCACGTGATCTTCCGCGCGGTCTCTCAATTCGTCAGTTGGGCTGATCTCGCGCCACGCACGGCGCAGATGTTCCAACCTTATCTGCGCCTGGATTTCCATCGGAGAGCTCAGAGTTCCCCCGCGACGCAACCGGGCGAATGAGCCGAGCGCTTCCACACAAGTTGCCCACCAAACTGTTTTGCTGTATTTTCCGCCGAGGCCATTCGCGACAGTCGTCGACGCTTCCCGCACGCAGAGAGGTATAAGAGCGCTTGTATCCCCAAAAGCCCAGTCCATCTATGCCTTGCCTCGAACCCAATTCAGCGCTTCTTGCGCTGCGCCTTCAGGAACGTCCGGCGCTGGCAGCTTCATGAAAGCATCCCAATCCATGCTCTCACTGGCCTCTCTCATCTGCCCGGTCGCGATGAGATACGCATCGTGACCCTCAATCGCGGTCGTGGAGACTGGCACGAGCCGCGCAATCGGCTTTTCCCGGTCCTTCACCAGGACCTCTTCGCCGTTTCTGACATCCCGCAAATACGCGCTGAGGTTGTTCTTGAGCGTGCCGATATTGACCGTCTTCATACGGAAACCCTAGCACAACTTGGCCAACTTGGCCAAGTTATCCTACCATCGCCCGTTCCTTCACCGTAAGATACTGATTCAAAACGGCTGAAGTGAGTGTGTCGGGCGCCAGATCCAGGATCAGTGCGCCCTGCTCGCGCAGGCGTGCCAGCAGCGTTTCGCGCCGTCCGGTCATCTCCTGCGCCGCCGTTGCCCGGAACATCTGCTCCACGTTCCGGGGCCGGGTGCGCGCGATGCGCTCCACCTCCGGCTGGGACATGGCCACAAACAGCAGCACATGCCGGCGGAGCAGTTGCGACGCGCCATCGATCACTTCCGGCCGCATCGCGGTTTCCGCCAGGTCCGTGATCCAAAGCACCAGCGCCCTCCGCGGCTGCAAACGGTTCAGCACAGCCGTCGCCCGCAAGTGATCCGCCTCGCTGGCCTCGGCGCGCACCTGAGCCAGCAGTTCAATTGCCTGCCGCAGATGCGCCGCCCCGCGGCCGGGCAGCAGCCGCTGCTGGATGTTCTGTCCGTACGCAAGCAGGCCCACGCGGTCGCCGGAGTAGAGCGCCAGTTGCGCCAGCGCCACGGCCGTGGAGCAGGAGTAGTCCAGCTTGGAATGCGCCGGCGGCCCATCGGTGTCATCCTGCGCCCGCGGGGTGCGCGGGTCACGTGCCCGCATCAAGCGCCCACAATCCAGCACGATCCACACCGGCTGGCTGCGTTCGGTCTGGTACTGGCGCGTGATCAGGCTGCCTCGCCGCGCCGTCGCCGTCCAGCAAATATCGCGCAGATCGTCGCCGTCGCGGTACTCGCGCAGGCTCTCGAAATCGCGCCCCAGGCCGCGCAGGCGCGACTGGCGAAGCTGCAAGTCGATCTGCCGGCTGCGCGCCAGAAAGATGCTTTGTTCCTCGCCCGTCTTCAGCGCCGGATAAATGCGGACGCTCTGCCGGAGCGGCGCCTCCGCCCAGCGCTCCGCCAGTCCCAGCGGAGAGCGATAACGGATATAGAGATTGCCGGTCACGCAATCGCCGCGTTCGCGAGGCTCGACGCGATAGCGAACCCGCGCCGGAACCCGCGGAAATGCCGCCAGCTGCGCTTTCACAGCCTCGGCAGCAAGCGCCGGGGGCAGGTCGTCTTCCATCCGGCAATTCACAATGACGCGGCCGCGATTCTCCACCGAGAGCTCGATTTCGGTTTCCGAATCGAGCGCCGGCGCATTGCTCCAGCTCCGCTCCGCGATCAGCGCGCTGGGGCGGGGAAGGCGCAGGCCATCCAGCAATACGGCCAGCAGCACCAGCCCGTCCCATAACAGCATGCCGTAGCTGAGCCGCGGAACATAAAAGCCCGGAATCAGCAGCAGGAATCCTGCCAGCAGCAGCCCGATGGCGCGCGGTGTCAGCGCAAATGCCAGCTTGCGCCGGCGCTCGCAGGCGGCGCGGATGGGCTCGGGATGGAGCGAGGGGGAGATCACTTCGGAGTTACCACGAAATATCCAGCGCCATTCGAAGGGCGCCTTCCAATTCTGCCAACCGAGCGCCGGAAAGCGAGCCCACGTAGTTCCGGAACTCCGATTTGGGCAGGCTGGTCAGTCCGTCGCAATGGATCCAGCTGTCGTGTTTCAGGCCCTCTTCGACCCCCACTTGAACCTGGGTTGTCAGGCCTTGGCCCTCCGAAAAGATCGGAGCACAAATGACTGTCGAAAAACGCGTCTCGACAATCGATTGTCGGCTAACGATTACAAAAACCCGATATCGCTTGGGGTCATTGGGAGGATTCTGCAGGCGGTAAAGCTCTCCTCTTCGCAAGAGATTAGCCCTCCGTGTCGAACAGAATCGGAGCCTGGTAGCGAAGCACGTCTTCCATTTCGCGGTTCAGATAGTCTGCGTGCCGATTGATCAGCTCCGCGTCTCTTGCATTCAGAGATTCCCGTACCTTTACCTTGAAGTACTCTCGCACCAAGTTTTCAATGAACTCCGACCGCGAGCTATTCCGTCCCGCGTTGCGGTCCACTTCCTTCACCAGATCCGACGAAAGTGTGATAGAGATCTTCTGTTTCATCCTACCAATATACCACCATTACTGCCGAGGCACCGGCACCGCCGCCACCACGTCCTCCAGCACCCGGTCGGCGTCGAATCCCTCCAGCTCCGCCTCCGGCTTCAGGATCATGCGATGCCGCAGCACCGGCTTCACCGATCGCTTCACGTCGTCGGGAACCAGGTAATCGCGCCCGTCAAACGCCGCCGCGGCCTGTGCCACCAGCATCAGGCTGAGCGCCGCGCGCGGGCTTGCACCCAGCAACAGAGTCGGCCATTCTCGCGTTCGCCGCGCCAGGGCCAGGATGTACCGGTACAACTCGGGCTCAATGCGGATCCTCCGCACTTCGCCGCGCGCCGCCGCCAGCAGTTCCGCCGGAATCGGCGTAATTGCCGCATCCTCCAGCAGCCCGTGCCGCACGCCATGGTGCATCTCCAGCACCTGCATCTCCTCGGCCTCCGTGGGATATGCCACACGAATTTTCAGCAGGAAGCGGTCCAGTTGTGCCTCCGGCAGCGGATACGTGCCTTCAAAATCCACCGGATTCTGCGTGGCGAACACGGTAAACCACTCCGGCAGCGCATGGCGCACGCCGTCGGCCGTCACCTGCCGCTCCTCCATGCACTCCAGCAGCGCCGCCTGGGTTCGTGGAGGCATGCGGTTAATCTCGTCCACCAGCAGCAGATCGGTGAACACCGGCCCCGCATGAAACGTAAACGCGTCGGTGCCCGGCTTCAGGATCGAGGTGCCCAATATGTCCGCGGGCATCAGGTCCGGCGTGGCCTGCACGCGCTGAAAGCCCAGCCCCAGCAGCCGCCCCAGCGCCTTCACCATCAGCGTCTTGGCAATGCCCGGCACGCCTTCCAGCAGCGCGTGACCCTGGCACAGAATTGCCGCCAGCACTTCCTCGATCACCGCCGACTGCCCCGCGATCACGCGGCCCATCTCTGCCCGTGCGTGCGCGATCAGCTCCCGCGTTGCCCTCAGCGCGTTCTCATCCCCCGCATTCACCGTCCCCGTCGTCTCCCCGCCCATCGCGATCCTTTCCGCCATTCACTCTTTCACTGTTTCACTTTTTCACCAATCTCACTGCTTCGCCGGCGATCTCCTTCAACGTCTCTAGGTGGTCGTCAAGCAATTGCACCAGCCGCAGCGCCGCGCGCGGCTGAAGGCTCTCGTCTCGCGCCGCCTCTTCGCAAGCCGCCAAATCAGCTTCCAGCGCGCTGTCCGTCTGCGGGAATCGCCGCCGAATCACGGCCGCCAATTCTGCTGCGTCCATCCGCTGCATCTCGATCCCACACAAGCGCAGCGCCGCACGGCGAAACCGAGCCCAGGCCACCGAGACGGCAGTAGAAGCCGCGCCGGCATTTCCATAAAGCGAGCCCAGCGCTTCAACAAACTCAATCGGCGTGGCTCGCACCGGCGCGGGCAGCTCGCGCACCGGTCCGCTCCTCCGGCTGAAGCTGAACAGAACCAGCAGTCCCAACATAGGCAGCCCGATGCGCAGCAAGTTCAACGCCGGCCCCGCAGCATAGCTCCAATCGGAGCGGACGTCCCCGTGTAGCGACTCATCCCAGTAAAACCGGTGCCCATCGCGCTCGCCCAGTGAGTTGAGAAAAAAATCCAGGTTCTGCGCACGGTTCAGCGAGCCGTTCTCAAGCGGCGTTGCGCTGGCCCACCACACCGCGTGGCCCCTGCCCCAGGCGTACTCCACCACCGCCGGCTGTCTCGCGCAACTATATTCCACCCGGTCCTCGGGCCTGCCCAACTGCCACGTCGCCTCCGGCTCCATCCATACCTGCCCCGAACCAGCCAGCGGATCCAGTCCTTGCGGCTCAAGCTGGCATGCGGCAATGCTGAAATTCTGCGCCGGCTGGGCCCAGCCACCGGGCAGCAAATATCCACCCCAGTAGCCCGTGGCTACCACCCGACCGCCGCGCTCCAGGATCTGCCGCACGGCCTTCAAGTCGTCCTGCTCGCGCGTGAACGGCTCAGCGAAGATGACCACCGTTTGCGGCCCCGCCTGCGCCGCCAGCCCCCGCAGCGGCCGCTCCCAGCGTTCCACGTTGTAGCCGGAACGCACCAGGGTTTCGTACGCCGCCAGCGCGCCATGTTTTCCCGTCAGGTAACTGGAGGGAATTCGGTTGTCATCGTCGTCATTGGAACTGGCCAGGATGCCGGCAGCCACGGCGAGCACTAACGCCGCGCTAAGCGACCACAGCAGCATGCTGCGGTCCTTGGCGTCGAGCGAGGGCAGAAACCAGGAGGGCGCCATCACTCCTCCTTGTCCCGAGAGTCGCTTCGTTTCCGCCAACTCAGCAAGGCGATCACGACACCACAGATAAGTAGAAGGATGGTGGCTTCAGATCTCAGGCGGCCGGAGCCAAACAAATACACCAGCCACGCCCCGATCCACACGATGCAGACAGTCCCCCATACAGCGGCAACAGCCCACTTTTTTTGAGAAAAGGCCGTCATCGCCCACTCCTCTGACCATCCACCGCCGCTGCCCCGATCAGCCTCGCCGCAACCTCTTCCGCGCGCCGGTAATCGCCCTCGCCCGCCGCGCGCCCGCCGTACCAGATGCGCTCGAAATCGCCCGTGAGGGAAGACAACGGCGCCCGTCGTGAATCTTCCGCAGCCACCAGCGCCAGGTATTCGCGCGGTGTCCGAGCACGGTCCGCGGGCCAAAGCCGCTTCGATTCCAGCCGCGAGATCGCTGCCCAGTAAAGAAAATGAACCGCCTCGCGCCACTGGCCCGCACCTGCCGTCCGCCGCGCATCCGCCAGCCACAATTGCCAATCGCGCGCCGATGCCGCGCCCGGCGCCGGCCCATCGCTCTCCGGAACCAGCCGCACCCGCCAGCGCCGCTCCAGCCGGAGCAACGCCGCCACCAGCCCCGCGCCCACCAGCGCCAGGAATCCGTACGTGAGCGCCCACCCCAGCCACGCCGAGTGCGTCTGCAACTTGCCTAATCCGGCAAACGCGCGATTCAGCCAATTGCCCAAACGCTCCAGGAGCGTGTCTCTCCGGTTGGGCTTCTTCAGTCCCCTAAACTCGCGTTCTGCCAGCACATGTCGCATCATCGCCTGTTCCCGCGCATGCTGCGGAGCGGCTTCCTGTGTTGCGGCGGCCTGCGCCAAGTCGAAGGTAATCCGAGTCTGCACATCCCCAAGCAGTTGCGATGTAGTGCGCGGTTTTTCCGCGGCGCTCGCTCCCTTCGGGCCCTGCGTCACAACGTTGCCGGACGCGTCGGTAACCGAGTCCGCCTGTTCCGCCCGCGCGAACAGCACTCGAAGCCATTCGTACCGGATCACGCGATGCTCGGTCGCGTTGCGGCCTGTGCCTGGAGCGGGATTCAGAGCAATCCGATCGTCTTCGCCCACCAGCGCCGGATCGCAATTCTTCGCGTCGCGCGCCTTCGCGCATGCCGCCGCCAACTGCCTCAGCTCTTCCAGGTGCGCGCGGTATTCATCCATGGAGGAATCGCGCCAGTGCCGCGCAGGCTCTTCAGCGCGCATCACAGCCCTGCCGCCGAAACACGCCAGCGCTAGTGCAAGGCACGCTTTCCTGCGCGAGATATTCATGCAGTCTTCGGGTCCTCCTGTGCCGCTGCGGCCGCAATGCTCGGCGAGTCGGAATTCTCCGTCAAAACCCCTGGCTCCGCAATCGCCGCCGGCTCCGTCGCCATTCCCGCCTGCCGCATCAGCAGCTCGATATCGAACCCCTCCTTGCGCACCCGCTGGTCGTAGTAGAACAGCACCACCGCGATCCCGTAGATCGGCTTGGTGAGCGCCTGCACCGCAAACGAGATCCCGTAAAACACGACGATAACAATGGTCCCCAGGAGCTGCGACTTCTGCGGCGTGTTCAGGCCGGGAACCAACGCCAGAAGGAACATGGGCATAATCAGAACGATGGAAACGATGTAGCCGACCGCGACGCCCAGCAAGTAGAGCACAAGCATCCGCCAGCGCGTGCCTTTGCTCAACGATGCAGCCCGCTTCAGCGCCGTCCCTGGCCCAAGACCCTCCACCACCGACGCGGGAAACGCCATGCACAGCATCAACAGCATCCAGATGACGATGACCGCCAAAATCACGGCCAGCAAAAGTATCATGACCGCGGCCGCCACGCCTGCTCCTGCGCCTGCTCGCGGCGCCATTACTTCCGTCGCAGTCAGCATCGCAAACGCGATGGTCCACACCAGGAACGGACCCGCCATGATGGCGAGCCCCTGAAGCACATACAGCCCCACATAGCGCCAGCCGTTCTTCCACACCGCGCGGTACGCACCGCGGATCGTAATCGCTTCATCCATGCTGGCCGCGCTGGCTGCATAACTCAACGCGGCGGAACTGATCGCGCTCGCGCCCACATAGATCGGCATCGCGATCAGCATCAGCCCCAGCAAGCCCAGCCCCAACGCCACGGAAGCCGCCGAACCCCGCCGCCCGCCGGGACTCATGCCGACCACCAGCACCACCGCGCCCATGCACCCCAGCAGCACCGCGGCCGGGGGCGCCGCAATGCCCAGGAACTTGAGAAAATGCGCGCGGTAGATGTTCGCCGTGCGGTCCAGGATTTCGCCCAGCGTGCTGGGGTGCGGCGCGCTGCTCATGCCGGCTCCTCCGCTGCGCGGTTCCCACGGACGCAGTTGCGTCTCCATCGCCATACTCTCCAAAGTGCGGGATGCCGGGATACTAGCACAATCTTCGAGCTCCAGACGCGCCCATCGCCGCAGTCTCTCAGTCTCTCGTCCTACTCCCTGCTCCCTATTCCCTGTCTCCTGCTTTATCCTTATCCCGCCATGACCAATCGAACGCGCTGTGCTCTGTTTTCGCTTGCATTTCTGCTTGCCGCCTTCACTCCTATGCCGCTTCGCGCTCAGATGGTGAACCCTTCCATCGACCGCGCCGGCCAGCCCTTCTCTTACTTCTCAAAACCCACTGACGAGATCGGCATCCTCGACTCCCAGGCCGCCACTGAGGTCACGCCCGAGGGCTACCTGCGCACCGGCTACGGCGAGCTCATGTTTTTCGCCGGCCCCGACTACGAGCCCATCAATGTGCGCATCCGCACCCTGGAGCAGGGCCATCTGCCCATTTTGCATTACAGCTTCCAGCGCGACGGCATCGACTTCGAAATTACCGTCTTCGGTACCTCGCTCGACCTCACCCACGACGGCAAGTTGCTGGACCCCGGCCCTTCCAACGCCAGCCTCGTCAATTTCATCCGCGTGGAGATGAAGAACGCCGGCGCTGAGCCCAACCGCGCCATCTTTACTACGGGAATCAGATACGACGCGCCCAATGACACCGCCGCCGACCACGGCGACAACCGCTTCGACAGGCCTCGCGAGCCCGAACACGAAGGCGGCTACCGCCAGCTCGGAGAGAAATTCTCCCCAAATTGGATCTACTCTTTTTCTTCTCCCGACCTCAACGTCGTAACCGAGCCCACCCCAGGCATGTTCCTTCGCGACGGCCGCGTCTTGTACATCTTCCCCTTCAATACATTCGCTCCTCCACGCATGAGCTGGACCCTCCACGGCAACTACAACTACCCGCAGGACATCGGCAAGCCATCAAAGCTCGACGTCGATCCGGTCGTGCCCGTCGGCATCGTCACGCATTCGCGCCTGCTCAAGCCCGGCGAGTCCTGGACCCTCGACTACACCATGCCCGTAGTGCCCACATCCGATCCGGCGCAGATCGCCGCCTTTGAGAACGCCAGTTTCGACCAGGCCCACGCCGCCACCGTCGCCTTCTGGAACCGCATCCTCGATGAGGGCATGCAGCTCCAGCTCCCCGAGCAAAAGCCCGTCGACACCTTTTATGCCAACCTTATTTACGACCTCATCGCCCGCGACCGCATCGGCGACGATTACATCCAGACCGTCAACAAGCTGCACTACCACTCGTTTTTCCTGCGCGACGGCGCCGACATCGTCCACAGCTACGATGTCACCGGCTACCCCAACATCGCCAAGCAGGACCTGGACTTTTTTGCCAAATCGCAGAAGCCCGACGGCAACTTCCTTTCGCAGGAGCAGCAATACGACGGCTGGGGCGAGGCCGTCTGGGGCTACTCGCAGCACTACCGCATGACCGGCGACAAGGCCTTCGCCGAGTGGGCGCTGCCGCAGATCGCCCGCGCCGTCGACTGGCTGCATCAGGCTCGGGAAAAAGATCCGCTGCACATTATGCCGGCCTCCGACGTCCGCGACAACGAGTTCGTCCCCGGCCACCTCACCGGCTACAACTTCCTCGCGCTCTCCGGCCTCAAGCTCGCCATCCAGATGGCCCATGAAACCGGCCACGAAGACCTGGCGAAAAAATGGCAGCCCGAGTACGACGACTATCATGCCGCGTTCTTCAAGGTTCTCGACGCCCAGGCCGCCGCGCATGACGGCTACATCCCGCCCGCGCTCGATGGCCAGAAAGGCGGCTACGACTGGGGCAACATGCTCGCCTGCGACTACGAGCTCATCCTCCCGCCCAACGATCCCCGCATAACCGCTACCCTCCGCGCCACCCAGGCCAAATACAAGGAGGGCATCATGACCTATGCGGACGGAGAGTTCCTCCACCACTACCTCACCATCAAAAACACGTTGACTGAGGTCATCCGCGGCGATCAGGAACAGGCCACGCGCGAGCTTTACGCGCTGCTGCTCCACACCAGCTCCACCAACGCCGGCTTCGAGTTCGCCATCCTGCCCTGGGGCGACCGCAACTTTGAGGACAACCTGGCTCCGCACGGCTGGTTTGCCGCCGAGTACCGCACCCTGCTGCGCAACATGCTGGTCCGCGAGCAGGGCGACGAACTCCACCTGCTCTCAGTCCTTTCGCCAGATTGGATCGGCGCCGGCAAGACCATCGCCGTCAAGCAGGACCCGACCTACTTCGGCACCGTGGCCTTTGCGCTCACGCAGCCCTCAGCCAGCGAAGCCCTGCTCAAGCTCGACACGCACTTCACTCACGCGCCATCGGCAATCGTCGTTCACGTCCCCTGGTTCGCAGCTCTTCAAAGCGCCACCGTCGATGGCAAGCCGGTGCAGGCTCGCGACGGCGCTCTCACGCTCCCCACCGGCGCAAAGGAACTTCGCTTGCGCTGGACAATGAAGCCGGACGCCCCGCGCATGAGCTATGAGGGAGCCGTCGCCACTTACAAAACCGAGTACGCCCGCCGCTACAACGAGCTGATGCACGGCGCCCAAGCCAAATGAGCCTGCGCCTATGCATTTGTTCCTCGCTTCCGGGAAGTTTTTACCCGGTCACGCACGCCACCACAGGGGCAAACATCGCACCACCAGCAACTTGCCGTTTGGACTCCCGTATGCACCTTATTAGGAACAGAGCGAGAAAGCGGTCCGGAGTAGACGCAGGCCCCAGGTGGTCGCGCACTCCGGATCGCGGAGGTTCAGGGCCATGAAGTCGACCATCAAGCGCTACCTGTTCGCGGGATTCGCCTTGTCCCTGGCGGCATTGACGGCGCGACGTTTCGAGCGCGAGCAGGAGATTGAGGGCAACCTCGATCGCGGCGCGCCGAACAAGCCCAACCTTCCGCCAAAGCACGGCGGAAGAGAGCAAGCTGGCTCGCTACCCGGCGTCTCCGGTGGCAGCGGCGCACCCCACGGTCCGCTGCCACACTCGCCGAATGTTTCCGTCACCTTTAGCGGTACCGTAGTCCGCAACGGCGCCGGTCTGGCTCTGCGCGAAGTCGCCGGCGTCCTCTACCCCCTCGACGGCACACCAAAAGCCTGGTCGTTCGAGGGCGCCAGTGTCCGCGTTTCCGGAAAAATCAATCTCGGAACCCGTCTGCTCTACGTTGACGCCATCGAGCCAGCGGTGCTCTGAATTCCGCCAGGCGTTTTTGGGGCGCGTCCGAGCAGCTATTTCGTAACCGAATACACCGTCACCGGGCCCAGCAGGCCGGAGGGAAGCAACGGCGAATTGGCCCGATAGGGCTTGACGTCGGCAAACGTGTACTTGACCGCTCCCGGCTGCTGATCGCCAATCAGGCGATTCACCCACGCGTTCGTCACCTTTACCACCAGTTCATTGTTGCCGGGTTTCAAGGCAGAGGTCACGTTCACCCGATACGGCGCGTGCCACACGATGCCGAGTGATTTTCCGTTCACCAGCACCTCGGCAAGGTTCTTCACCCCGCCCAGGTCGATCCAGACCTGGCCTCGTTTCGCAAACCACGCTGCCGGAGCGTCAATGGTCTTGGTGTAAGTTCCGGTGCCGGAGAAGTACTTCACCCCCGCATCGGAACTATCGCTCCACGATGCAAGCTGGTCCACGGTGATGGAGTCGGGGGCGCCGCGTCCCGGCTGGAAGCCGATCTTCCACGCGCCGTCGAGTGTTGCCAGTTCCTTCTTCTCTCCTTGAGGCACGGTGCGGCTGGCCAGCTTCGTGGATTTACGGAAGACAACAAACACGCTTCCCCACGGTTCCAGATCGAGAGGAACGGTGGTGCGGCCTCCTGCAATCCTGAAGCTCGCCGGCTCCGTTTTGCCGGTTTCGGGATGCCAAAGCTCGGCTTCCTTTCCCGTAACTCGAAACGTTGCGTCCACCTTGTTGCCGGCGTCGCCCCGGTTATCCACAAAGTACAGATCGCCGTCGCTAATCCGGCGATGAATGAATTCGAAATGAGTTCCGTCTGCGGGCTTCGTAGAGTCGAAATCTGCAGCCACCTTCATCACCGCAAAAACGTTGCCGATATTCTGTCCCGCGTAGACTGTGCCTTTGCCCACCCTGAGTGTGCCGGTTCCATCCCCAAACAGCGCGTCATCCAGCCGCTTGAATTCGGCTTGGTCATCGGCCAGGCTGGGGTCGTCCGTGGGCTTGGGCCCGGCCACTGACGCCCCATCCTCCACCAGCTTGTCGATGGCCCGCAAAACCGGCAGCGACATGTGCGCGCTGTAGGGGTCGAGGCCCAGCAGGCGATAGCTCATGCCGCTCCTGGTCACAATCCGTCCATTTGCCACTTGGAATTCATGAATCAGTGCATCCGCATTCACGTAGTCGAAGCCATAGCCCGCGGGCACGTCGGGAGACTTATTGTTGAAAATCGCCGTCAGATTTGAATCTTCACCGTAGAAATAGAGCAAGTCCGCGCCAAACTTTCCCTGCTGCAGCAAAAAGCTGGTTCGCGCCAGGTAGTCCACCCACGCGCCGGCCTCCTCAGCCCAGGTCTCGTTGCGGTTGAACCACTGCCCGAACGGCCCCAGCGTCATCCCCGGCGCCGTATGCGGCCCCACCAGTGGCTGGTGCGCCGATTCATGAATCATGAACCGGTTGATGCCGTTCAGGAATTCCTGGTCTGCGGTGGGCTTCAGCGTCGCCGGCGACCACGCCCAGGGCGCGGCAGCCGCTGTCATTGACTCCGCCGCGGCAATGTTCTGTCCGTAAATGTGGGCCACCGACGCCGACTCGCGATCGTCCGCGTTGTAGTTGTATTGCTCGTGGTTCACGCCCGGTGTCTGCGTCCACATCGCGCTCATCGGGACTTCGTTGAACTTCTTCACCTCCATGCCATCGGCCACAAACGCCCGCCCTGACTCGTGCGATTCGCCGTAGTGGCCCATGTGCCACTCATGCAGCGTCGCTTCCAACTGGCCGTAATGCTCGTCGGCGATCAGGTCGCCAATCGTCTTGCGGAAATCCCACAGGAAGCGATCGCTCGCCGCCGCGCTCTCCACCACCTGGCCCGTCAGCACCGGCAGCCACGGCGTGGGATCGTAGCCGCGCCGCCGCTTGAACTGCGCCATCATGTCGTCAGTCCAGTTCTGCGATCCCGCCTCCCAGCTGTCGTTGACCACGTAACGAATGCCCTTGCTTCCAATCAGGTCGGGGCCGACCGTCGCCTTATAGCTCTCCAGGTACTTCTCGAAATAATTCTTCACGTACGCGTGGTTCAGCTTGTCTACCTCGAGTCCCGTCGCTTCCGGGGTCGCCGGATGATTGGTGATGCCGAGCAGCGAGTATCCCAGGCGCACCACCACCCACGTTCCCGGCGGCGGCGTCCAGTCAAGCGTTCCGTCCGCGCTCATCTTCCCCGTCAAATCCACCAAGTCCCCGGTTGCAATCGCAGCCTGGCCGCTGGCCGCCGGCGTCGGAACATCGTAGAGGTCTTCGTCCACAACAAACGCGGCCTTCTCCTCAAAACGATTCACCCGCGCTCCCGCATGCAACACCAGCTCCGCCACTTCGTAGTTCTTTGGCGGCGGCGGAAGCTTGATCCCCATCGACGAAAAATCCAGCCCCGCAGCCCAGGAGGGAATCGGCGGTGGCGGCGTGCGCTTGAACGTCACCCGGAAATACTTCGCCGTTACCGGCGCAAACGCAACCGTCTGTTCCGGTGAGTCGCTCGATTCAAGTTTGGCCGCCGGCCTGAAGTTTTCCCCGTCATCGCTGGCCTCCAGGTTCATCTCCGGCGGCGATATCCGCGTGATCAATTGTTCAATCCCGCTCGGGCTCTTGGTCACAAAAGTGATCGCGCGAATACTCTGTGCCTGCGGAAACTCGTATTGAATCCACGAAATCGCGCCTTCCGCGGGAATCGGCACCGTGGTCGTCTTTTCCAGGTCGCCGTCGGAAAGCATAGCTGGATCGAGCGTGTTGCCGTTTGAAGTAATCTTGGCGTGCAAATCCTCCACAGACTCGTCGATCGGCGTCCGCTTGTACGCGAAGACCGCGGCGTCGGCGTAGAACTGCGGAATCTTGTTGGCCTGGTTGGAGCCCAACTCCTCGTGAATTCCCAGGTCTTGAAAAGCGCCGGTCTGCGCCGGCGGATGCTTTAGAACTCCCGAGAACGGTTTGCCGCCCTCCACAACCGTCTCGCTCCACACGTACTTCTTCATGCCTTCCGATGCCGGCACCCAGGGGCCGCCGCTCTCGCTCCATCCGGGCGATCCGGCAATCGCCATCTCCATTCCGTACTGCTGTCCCAGCGTGATCGCGTATTTGAAAGCGTCCTTCCACTCCGGCGTCATATACGCCAGCCGATGCGGCACCACCTGCGGCGTCTGCAATGCGGCGTCGAAATTCTGAAACCCGGCCAGCCCCACCCGGTGCATCCAGTCCAGGTCCAGCTTGATGCCTTCCTTGGTGATGTTGCCGTTCATCCAGTGCCACCACACTCGCGGCCGCGCGCTCTGCGGCGGATTCTCAAATCCGCTCTTCAGCGCATCGGGCGCGGCGTTCTCCTGCGCCGTCCCAACCACCGCGGCGGCCACCACCAAACATGCAGCCAATCTAAGCATCAGCCGTGTCATACGTCTCCTTTCATGGGTCGAGCACTTCAGGCAAGGCTCAGTCCTACATCGGGCTGGCCGCGCGCGAGATCAGCAGCATATACTTGTCCGCTCGCTCCGCGCTGGTCAAGTCGCATTTGTGCTGCGCGCAGAATCGCTGGCCGGTCAGGTAGTCGTAAATTACCGAGGGAACGTCGTAGTGGTGGATGGTCTTGAGCCGCACCACCTTGCCGTCCTCCAACACCAGAATCCGATTCATGTGCACGCTATCGTTGCTGTTATCCAGGTAACGAAAATCCTTGTAACTCTTGGTTCCCTCGTCCAGCGGCGGCAGATGGTCTGAGACCAGTAGGATCACGCTCTTCGGATCCAGCTGGATCAGTCCCCTAATATAACTGGCGATCGCCTGAGTGCGGTACCAGTATTGGTTGGCGGCGCGCAGCAGTTGCTGGTCGTCGTGCGGCGCTTTCATCTGCAACACCAGCGGCCGCCGCTTGGTGTCCATGTCGTTCGGCTCATGGCCGTACATCGTCAGCACATAATTCAGGATTGGCTTTCCCGGATTCTCCCTCAGAGTTCGCGCAATGAAAGCCAGATTCTGGTTGAACAAATCTCCATCAAAAAGGTAGGTCTCGTCGTCCGATGCGTCGCGTATCGTCAGATAAGTCTGGCGATCGCGCGCGTATTCAAGCGGGTAATAGATCTTGTCAAACCCAACTCCGGTGTACGCCTTGGTGCTGTTGAAATAGTCCGGATAAAAAACATTGCTGACGAAGGTCGCGTAACCCGCCTGATGCAGGATGCCGGGCATGCAGCCCGCCGCATGTCCCGTAAAGTCGTCGAACTCAACTTCGGAAAGCGCCGCCAGCGCGGGCACGCCGCACAGCACCTCAAACTCCGCCTGCGCCGTTCCTCCGCCAAATACGGGCGAAATGGAAAACCCCTGCTTGTCTCCCACCAGTTGCTTGAAGTCCGGATTCCGCGGATCCTGAGAAAAAGTCACCCCGCGAAACAGCGTAGGATCCACCCAGCTCTCCAGCACCACCACGTACACGTTGTGGCCGTTCCCGTTCTTCGCGATGAAATCGGCCGTGGCGCCAACTTGCTGGTCAAAGTCGCTGCGCCTGCGGTACGCGTCTGTTTGCTTCACCGCGGCTCTTCGCGCTGCCTCAAAATAAACCAGCATCGTCAGCCGCCCGTTGTCATTCACGCTCTGCGCGTCAGAGTAGGTGTCCACATTCAGCCGTGCCAGGTCGAGTCCCCACAGAACCGCATTGGGCAGAAACTCCAAGGCCGCCACCGCCAGCAGCGCCACCCCCGCCACCGTCAGCACCCGCCCGTATTTTCTGAAATCGAAAAAGACAAGCAGCAGGGCAATGGGCAGCCCAACCACCAATATCGACCCGGCCTTCTCCAGCCATGGCAGCACCTTCAGAAGCTCAGGCAGGTCTTTCAGATCGATAATGCGAATCACATCCCCGTAGGCAATGAAGAACACATCGCACACCGCGTAGATGGTCACCAGCGGCAGTGCCGCGACAAATGCCGACTGCTTTCCCGGCCGCAGGGCAAAACCCAGCAACCAATAAAGCGCGAGCAGTAGAGGCACTTCAATGAGGAGGTGCGTGCGCAGAGGGGACAACTCGCTTTGCCAGGCAAGAACCTCACTGAACGCCAGCATGAAGATGAGAAAAACGAGATAGCGGATGCCGTGGCCGATGCCCCGCCATCTGCCAGAGCGAGGAGTCTCGCGAATTTCAGGCGCCGTTGCAACGCCGTGGTCACTGCTCAAATTCAATTGGCACCAAATCGGTTGATTGCCGCCGCGCCACTACCGCGCCGCTTCCCGGGATCAAATTATTCTCGTGTGGTTCGCGACAGAATCATACGCTTTCCGTCGTGACCTGAGCCAATCATCTGCCGCTGGGACATCTGAGTTTTTTTGCTGATATGCGGCGGAGCAACAGAACGCGGAATCAGCCGGCGGATGGGCTCATTGCAGATGTTGGATCTTGGTGTCCGAAGGAATCTGCAATTCGAATTGGTCGTTCTTCAGCTCCAGGTTCTCCACCACCTTCTGCACCGTCAGCACGGCCTGGAAACCCTCCAGCGGCCGCTTGATGGTTACCGTGGAAGGGAACATGTTGTCGCCATACTGGGCATAGCGGCCGTAGGTGACCTCTGTCTGCAGGTTCCCCTGGTCGTCGTACAGGTCCTGCTCGTAGGGCAACAAGTCGTCGCGGCGGAAGGTAATCACACGGATTGGCTGCAGCTCCCGGCTGTTCGCTTTGGGCCGCATGATGCTGAGAATGTACTCCGGAAACATTAATAGGTGCTTCCGCTTGGGATCTTCCACGGTTTCGGTATCGGCCGTCACCATGTACTCATCTTGCGGCGGCATGCAGCGCACCACCAGCGAGTCCAGGAAGAATCCCGGCCGCATGTTCTCGATCGCGTTCGGCGATTTGTGGGTGAGCGCGTTCGGTCCCTCGTAGGCAAGGTCTTTGGTGGGCAGGTAGAGGGTGAAATCCTGTCCGTTGCTCACCATGTCAAACATGCGTGTATGCACCACGGGAATGAACCCTACCACGCGCAGGTCCTCCGGCTTGCGCATCAGGATGATGGCGGGAAAGCTGGTGTAGTCCTTGGCCAAGCCTTCCTGGCTCTTCATCTGCGTGAATTGGATCTGTACATCGGCGCGCAGAGTGTTGATGGCATTGCAGCGGTCGTTCATCTTGTCCACAAGCTGCTGCGGCGCCACCGTTTGCACAACCTCCGGCGCCAGCGGCGTGGGCAGTTTGCGCGTGGTAAAGCGGCATCCGGCCAGCGGCAGCATCGCCAGCATCAAGACCGCCGCGGCCTTGCCGCTGCCCGTGGCCGCGTGGCCGCCCGCCGCCCTCACTTTCCACCCGCTTTCTTCTTTGCTGCACGATATCCGGCCACGTTCTTGTTGTGCTCTTCGATGGTTGTCGCAAACAGCGATTTGCCCTGCGGGTTCTCACCGGCCGCCACAAAATAAAAGTAGTTCGTCTGCGCCGGATTCATCGCGGCCTCCAGCGACTTGATTCCCGGATTCGCAATCGGCCCCGGCGGCAATCCCTGGTGTTCGTAGGTGTTGTAGGGCGTGTTCCGCTTCAGGTCACTCTCGTAGATCGTTCCCCGCCACGCATTTTCAAGCTCCAGCCCATAAATGACTGAGGGATCGGTCATCAGCGGCATCTTCTTTGCCAGCCGGTTCTCAAACACGCTGGCCACCATCGGCCGCTCCTGGTCCACCGCCGTCTCCCGTTCCACCAGCGAGGCCAGCGTCACCACGGAATGAACGTCGTGGGTGAGCCCAATCTGCGCTGCCGCCTGGCGGAAGCGCTTCACCATCAGCGCGGCAATCCGCGGCATGGGTTCCTTCGGTCCAATGCGATAGGTGTCCGGAAACAGGTACCCCTCCAGTGTCTTTGCCTGCGGATCCAAATCCGCCACCAGCCCGGCCTCCTGCCGCGCCACGCTCACAAACTCCGCCGCCGGCCCAAATCCCGCCTGCTCCAGCCGCGATGCTATATCGAACATGTTGGCGCCCTCGGGAATCGTTACCGCGATGGTGTACACATCGCCGCGCCGGATCCGGTCGTAAACCTCGCTGACCGGCGCCGGATGATCGAACCGGTAGTCTCCCGCCTTCAGCGTCCCGCGGACGAGCCAGCGCATCGCGTCAAACGCGTACCGGCTGCGAACCACTCCCGCCTCTTCCAGTTGTCGCCCGATACGCATTGTCGAGGAGCCGGGAAGAATCTCCACTAACGTTGCTTGCATCGGCCCGTAAGGGGCCAATAGGACAAAGGCCGCCCATCCGGCCAATCCAAAAGCAAACAGGAAGGCAACAGCCAGCAAGGTTCTGCCCCAGCTCGAGCCGCGTCTTTGTCCTTTAGTCCGTCTGCGGCTCCCCATCTTCCTGCCGGCTTCCTCCGTGTTGAGTTAGAGACGCAGGAATCGCCCTTAGGATTCCTGTATTCATTAGATTGTACGGGTTTAAGCCGCATTCGAGCTTTCAGCCCTCAGCCGTCAGCCCTCAGCTCGTAGCAGGTAGCTCGAAGCCTGAAGTTAGAAGTACCGCGGCGCTCGACAGGGCCACTTTTCCAAAGAGCCCGCGCTGGCGTTGAGACTCCTTGTGCCCGAAAGCGGGCCAACAGCATATAGCTGAAGGCTGACGGCTGAAGGCTGACGGCTGGCTGTTAACGCCGCTACCCCAGCTTCTTCGCCGCCTCCAACGCAAAATAGGTCACGATAAAGTCCGCGCCAGCCCGCCGCATTCCCACCAGCGACTCCAGCATGGCCCGGTCGCGCTCCAGCCAGCCCCGCTCAAACGCCGCGTGCAGCATCGAGTACTCGCCCGAAACCTGGTAGGCCCCGATCGTCACATCGAAGCGGTCTCGCGCCGCCCGCACAATGTCCAGGTATGGCATGGCCGGCTTCATCAGGATCATGTCGGCGCCCTCGCCCAGGTCGAGCTCGATCTCCCGCATAGCCTCGCGCGCGTTGGCCCCGTCCATCTGGTAACTGCGCCGGTCACCGAACTGCGGCGCCGAGTCAGCCGCCTCTCGGAACGGCCCGTAAAAGGCCGATACGAACTTGGACGCGTAACTCAGGATCGGCGTGTTCGCAAAGCCGTCCTTGTCCAGCTCCTTGCGGATTGCCGCCACGCGGCCATCCATCATGTCGCTCGGCGCCACCACGTCTGCCCCCGCGCGGGCCACGCTCGCAGCCGTCTTTGCCAGCAGTTCCAGGGATGGATCGTTGTCCACCTCCCAGCCGTTGCGCCCCTCGCGCAGTACGCCGCAGTGGCCGTGGCTGGTGTATTCGCACAGGCAGACGTCGGCAATCAGCACCAGCTTGCGCGCCGCGCCCGATTGCTTCAGCGCCCGCAGCGCCTGTTGCACAATGCCGTCCTCAGCCCACGCTCCGGTGGCCAAATCGTCTTTGTGATCCGGGAGGCCAAACAGCAGCAGCCCGCCGATCCCCAGCCGCGCCGCCTCTTCGGCCTCGCGCACCGCCTCATCCACACTGAGGTTGAAGACGCCGGGCATCGACCCCACAGGGTGCCGTACGCCCTCGCCGGGACAGATAAAAAGCGGCAGGACCAGGTCGCCGGGCTCGAGCGAGGTTTCGCGAACCAGCGCGCGAAGGCTCTCGGTGCGGCGCATCCGCCGCATCCGCACTTCAGGAAAGCTCATGGATTCATTCTATTGGAGGCCTGAAGCCGCGGATCTGGGAGCTAGCTCACTCACAGAACAGCACTCAGCTTTCAGCCCTCAGCTGACGGCTAACAGCTAATAGCTGAAAGCTGACTTCTACCCTTGCGGCAATCGATCGTACAACGTCGAATTCCGATATCCCACCAGCATCGCCAGCGTCCAGATGCACATTCCCACGCCGAATGGGAACACCTGGAAGACATTGAAAATGGCGGTCACAATCGCCACAATCTTCCCCCATGGTTGCCGTTGCAGGAGGCCCCAACCAGTCACCAGGGCCATTCCCGCGTGCAGTAGCACAAAGAGCCAGGCAAGGTGCAGGAGTTCCGGCCCGAACCACAGCTGAGGGGAATTGCCGTGCGGCCACGGTCCCCAGTTGCCGGAAAAAATCGAACGCAGAAATGCCAGCTTTATGAATCCTGCAAGCACGGATAGCCCGCCAAAAATAAACCACACCACGCTCAGCGCGCGGATCTTGCCGGCAAAGTTGTTCAGCTCAAACTGGAATCCCGGAACCGCCGCCGGCGGAATCGGTGGTGCAACCGGCGCATCCGCCGCCACCGGCCGCCCGCACTGCGGGCAGAATGCCTGCCCCGGAACCAGCGTACCTCCACATGCGCTGCAAAACATGGCTGACCTCCTCATGCACAAGGCTTTGCGCCCTCACACCCGTCTACCACCCGTCTACCTTTGATACGTGGGACGTTCGCCCCAGGTTCCCCTGCCTTCCCGTTCCTTACCCACGTCCCGTGCCGCGGTTTGCCGCCCGGCCGCCGGCAACTCCCTTCGTTCCCAGCGCTCCTCGTGGCGATCGTCCCGGTAAGTAAGGCCGGTGACGCGGCCCTCCTTGTCGCGGTCTACTTCCAGCCGCGTCCACACCCCGCCCATGGGATAGAAAAGCATCGACGAGGATTCCGCCTCCACCTCCGTCACCTCGCCGTGGGGGTCGCGTTCATAAAGCTGCGTGCCTTGCCGGAAAAGCGTGGCCGCAAGCCGCCCATTCACGTCGCGATACTCGCCCGCGATTGCGTCCAGCGCCGCCACCGGAAGCTTCACGGGATTGGGATGCTGAGGGATCACTTCCCGCTCCGCCATGGGCTCAACCGCCGCGCCCAGCCGCTGCCCCAGCAGCCAGCGCGGCAGTTCCGGCTCGTTGTACGCCCTCGCCCACGAGTCGTGATGCAGCCCCTCAAAAACCCACAGCCGTACGTTGCCGCCTCCGGCTTTCAGCGCGTTAAACATCAGTTCGCTCTCCCGCTCCGGCACCACGTGGTCTTCGCTGCCGTGAAACAGCCACACCGGCGTCCTCCCCACCGCGCGCGCGTATTCGGCCGGCAGCGTGGCCGCCTCATGCCACCGCTCCGGCGCATAGCTCCAGAAAGGGCCGCCGGAGGCAATCATCACCGCGGCCCAGCGGTGCGGGAAGTTCTTGGCCAGCTCCCATGCGCCGTAGCCGCCCATCGAAAGGCCGGTCAGGTACGTTCGCGCCGGATCGGCATGGAATTCGCGGCTCTCCTGGTCCAGAGCCGCCATTGCCATCTCCAGCATTGGCTGGTCGGTCCAGAAACCCGGATACTGGCATTGCGGCATCACCATGATGAACGGCCAGCGTTCGGGGTGGTCGCGCACTTCCTGTGGCAGCCCGATCTGCGTCTGCCACATCCCTTCCGCGCCGCGCTCGCCGCGCCCGTGCAGGAACAGGATGATAGGCCAGGACCGGTGATCGTTGTGGCGATATTCTTCCGGCAGGTACACCTGGAATCTGTATTTGACCCCGTGCACCTCCATGCGGCGGTTCAGGAATCCCGTCTCCTGCGCAGGCGGCCTGGGCGAATGGTCCTTGCTGGCGAGCGCTCCGCGGCCGCAAAGCAAAAGGGATCCGATCGCCAGCGAAAGCGAGGCGGCGGAAGTTCTGGCGGCGGATCGCATGATCGAAACCATCTTATAGGCCCGGAGCAGGGATTAGGGAGTAGGTAGTTGGGAACAGGGACGAGAGACAAAGGATAAGGGACATGGGGCTGGAGACTAGCTCCGCTGATCCCGCTGACTTCGCTGACTCCGCTCGAGCACTACATCTCCCTTACGCGTCCCATGAAACAATCATCTCCAAGTCACCCGCAATGCTTGAGCCCGGCGACATTCTCGATCACTACCGGCTGGAGGCCGCGGCCGCGCGCAGCGGCATGGGCACGCTTTACCGCGCCACGGACCTTAACGCCGGCCGGACCGTCGCCGTGAAAGTTCCGCATCCCGAAATGGAAGCGGACCCGGTGCTGCTGGAGCGCTTCCGCCGGGAGCAGGAGATCGGGCAGCTCCTTGACCATCCGGGAATTGTGAAGACCTTCAACAGCGAACAGCGCAGCCGCCTCTACATGGTGCTGGAATGGGTGGATGGGCGTCTGTTGCGCACGCTGCTGAACCAGGAACAGCCGTTACCGCCCGTGCGCGCCGTGGCCATCGCCATGGAGTTATGCGACGCGCTCGACGCCATGCACAAACACGGCGTGGTCCACCGCGACCTGAAGCCGGAGAACGTGATGGTGAGCGACGGCGACCGGGTGAAGATCATCGACTTCGGCATCGCCATGAAGGAAGACGCGCGCCGCATCACGTATGCCGGGGCTTCACCCATGCTGGGTACGCCGGACTACATTTCCCCGGAGCAGGTGCAGGGCAAGCGCGGCGACCAGCGCAGCGATATTTACGCGCTGGGCATCATGCTCTACGAGATGCTTACCGGCCGCGTGCCCTTCGCCGGGCCCAATCCGCTGGCGGTGATGAACGAGCGTTTGCTCATCGATCCGCCGCCCGCGCGGGAGCTGAACCCGGAGATTTCGCCCCAGCTTGAGGAGATCCTGCGCCGCGCCCTGGAGCGCGACCCGCGCCACCGCTACGCCACCGCGGCCGAGATGCAATGGGATCTGGGACACCAGGAACAGGTCGGAGTGGAAGAGGGCTCCACAACCACGAAGCGCGGCGGCGGCAAGGCGCCGTTGCGGAAACTCATCACCGGCCGCATGCTGCTTTACGCCTGCCTGGCGCTGGTCCCCCTGGCCATCTTCGGGCTGATGCTGGCTCTGGCCCGCCACTGAGCCGGCTCGTGAAGAGGAAGGAGCAGCGGCCTTCAGGCCGCTGAGGAGACGCAAAAAACTCCTGGCGGCTTTAGCCGCGGGCTCCTCGCCTGACATTTTCTCCTCCTTCAGATGAGTTCTCACAAGAAAGGGCGCTCACCGAACCGCCGCGCCAACTATCCAACCAGCGTATGCTGGATCGATCCGGAAACAGAGGCGATCGGTCTGCCTCGGTTGGAAAGGCCCTTCCATGAAGTTGCGCACGGTTCTGGTGTTGGCCCTGACGATCCTGCCCATGATAGGCTTCGCGCAAAAAAAGAAAAAACCCAGCACTCCCGCGATTTTCGGAAACGCCAGGTACGTCTATGTCATGGCCGAGGATGGCGACATGTACAATCTCCGCCTGCTGCCGGAGGATCGCGACGCTATTTCAAACGTGATGAACGCGCTGCACGATTGGGGACGATATACGGTACTGCCAAGCCCGGAAGGCGCGGAACTGGTGTTCATCGTGCGCAAGGGGCGCCTGGCCAGCGAGCAGGTTGGAATCGCCGCGGGGCCCAGGACGGCGCCCAATGGCGGGACGGGAAACGGCTCTCAGGGAGCGGGTCCCTATGGCGCTCAGAATACGGATCCAAATGGAACGCCGCGCCAGCCCGGCGGGAATGCAGGTGGTTTGAGCTCCGACACTGAGGCCGGTCCCCCCGACGATTTCCTCGAAGTGCGCATGAGACAGCCCGGCGGCGATTTGAGCAGCCCCATCTGGGAGCGCACCATGAGCGACGGTCTGGACGCGCCGAACGTGCCGCTTTTGCAGCAACTGAAGCGTTCGGTGGAGAAGGATTACCCGCAGAAGTGATTGAGCGCCGCTGGCTTGACGACTGCGGCGAGCCAGATCAAATGCTCGCGGTCAGGACGTATTCCTGAGCGACAGGCTCCACAACCTTGTAGCGTCCATGGCCCGGATTGGGCCGGTAGCTTGTCCGCAAAAGTCCGGCCTTTTCCAGGCGTACCACATCGCGGCTCACCGCGCGCACGTCGCGCTTGAGTTGCGTAGCTAAAGCAGAAATGGGCAGGGCTCCATTCTTTGCATGCCGCAGTAGGCGAACCCGCTCAGCGCTTAGGAACTCGAGCATCTCCAGCGGATCCTCGAACGTGATGGTGATTCCCGGTTCGATCGTCTCGCCGCGGTCGAGTTTCTTTGCATTTTCACGAACGCTCTTGAAGAATTCGTCAACAGAGCCGCTCTTGATCCTCACCTTAGTATTCTTCATCTTCAATCCTCCAGAGCTCGTGAACTTCGTTGTAGAATCTCTCGGCCAGCGCGTCGTAGGTCGAGAAATCGACGGCCTCTACGGCCCCTCTGAAATGCCGGTGATGAAAGTCGTGGCTGTTGTCGTAACCCAAAACCCGGCCATTGTCTTTCGCAAAGACTCGCAGGTTGACGTAGGCCAGGCTGTAGGCCACCACCGTTCCATCTTCAAGCCAGATTTGCTCTTTGAGCAGTGCGCCCTTCCGCTTTCCCTTCAGTCGGAAAACCTGGGACCTCGTTGTCACGACGGGCGGCTTGCTCTTGCGCACAGGAAGATCATAGCACAGGTAGGACTAAATAAGTCCCTCCTGCTCAGTGATACGAGTCGTCGCGGTGAATCACGAACTCCGGATAAGCCCCGCCGCCCAGCTCGTGCAGGTCCATGCCCAGGCGCTCGCCGTCGGATTCCACGCGGAAGGCTACAAAGCGGTTGAGCAGCGCGAAGAGTCCGTAAACCAGCGGCAGAAACACCCCCAGCAGCGCGGCGATGCCGACAAGCTGGGCCAGAAACTGTCCATGCCCTCCCGCAAAAAGGCCGGCGGCAAACAGGCCCCAGAGTCCTCCGGCGCCGTGGACGGTGACGGCGCCCGTCGGGTCGTCAATCGACAGAGCCAGCTCCATCAGTTCCACCAGCAGCGGCGTGAACACGCCCACGAAGGCGCCGATAAAAAGCGCATCGCCGGGCGAGACCAGAGCGGCGCAGGCAGACGAGGTGACCAGGCCGGCCATCCAGCCGTTGGCGCAAAGGCTGGCGTCGGGCTTGCCGAAGCGAAGGCGCGTGACCACGTAGGTGGTAATCAGCGCGCCGGCGGGGGCCAGCACCGTATTCAGGGCAACTACGGCCAGTGTGGAGGGCGCGGCATGCAGCCACAGAATGGCCCCGGCGGCGTTCCACGCCAGCCAGCCCACCAGCGCCAGCAGGCAGCCGAAAAGCACAAAGGTGGAGTGATGCGCGGGCATGGCGGTGGCCAGTCCCTCCCTGGGGAACTTGCCCTTGCGCGGGCCGGCGATCCAGACCAGGGCCAGGGCGCTCAGCCCTCCCAGGGCGTGAATGGAAGCAGCGCCGGCGGGGTCCAGGAAGCCGGCGCCGAGGCCGAAGTTGGCGCCCAGCCCCGCCAGCCACCCTCCACCCCACACCCAGTGCGCGAAGACCGGAAACAGGAATGCCGCGGTAAGGACGGCAACCGCGATGCCCGCCGCCAGCCGCAGCCGGTCCGCGCCCGCGCCCCACGGAATCAGGCCAACCAGCGCCACGGCCAGGCACTCGAACAGCATCTGAAGCTGGCGCTCCGTCGTCGCGCCCGCAAAGCTGCCCAGAAGCCATTGCCCGGCCCCAATCAAGTTCCATGGCTTGCCCGCTGCGGTGAAAGTAGCTCCGCCGGGCGCGGCAAACACGCTGCCCAGGATGGCAAAGGCAACCACCGCGACCGAAAAAATGGCAAGACAACCCACCAGCGACTGCGCCGCGGACCGCGAGCGGCCCAGCCCGGCATTGATCAGCGCCAGCCCGGCAATGGCAAGCGGCGCCAGGATCAAAAGGCCGGCGGCCAGCGCGCACATCGGGTCGGAAAGCGGTTGAGCCGTCATAGGTGGCGCTCGCCCCGCTTCGGCATCTGCCCGCGCATGGCCACGGCCAGGCCCAGCGCCTCCACCAGCAGCCCGCAGACCACAAACACGCCGCGCCGCCCCGGATCGGCGAAAAGAACCAGCGCCGCCACCGCGATCAGGAACCCCGCGGGCATCACCAGCAGTCCTGCGTATTTCATGGCCGTTTCCTTTCAGTTCATCTTCCAGCTACTTGCGAGGGCGGATAGTCCTTTCCCGTGGCCCTCGACGGGTTTTTCGAGTCACATCAGGAAGCTGTTGAGCTGAAGCCGACCGTCATCGGCGCTTTAGGAAATCTTAGAACATCCAGAAGCGGTGGGTGCTGAGGCGCTGCCGGCTTTATGCTTTTCTTCTAAGACTGGAACGATAATGAGCTATGTACACTCGCCTGCAGAAGTCTCATCGATTCCTATCCGTCTTCTTCGGCGCCGCGACCCTCGCCGGCGTGGCCGCGCTGTTTGCCTGGGATGCCGATCCAAGGCTGTTTCCCGCCAGAGCGCATGATTACCTGGCCGCATTTCCCCTGGCCATGATCGCCCTCGCGTACCTGGTTTACCAGGCGGCGCGCCGGCCCGGACGCATGGAAGCGATGAAAGCGATCCTGCTGTCGGCTGCATTTCTGTTCTGGGCCGCCAACCAGTTCTGGCCTGGACTGCCCCTGGCAACGTTGTTCAACGACATTGCCATTGCGCTTTTTGTTCTCGACGTATTCCTCGTCATTATCGGCTGGCCGGCAACCTCGCCCGATGAGTCCTTCGCGGAGACCTGGGTATCGCCGCCGGAACGCCGCGTGCAAGAACCAACGGATTGAGGCGGTTTTTCGTGTTCCCGCAGCGAAATAAAAACGGCGATGTCCTATGGATTGATGGAGTTAAGCCATAAAACTGCACACAATTGCATGCGTTGCCTGACTTTGGTGCAAGGGGACGGTTCGGGGGCCGCGGAGCGGCCTGGGATTCCGGATTCGCTCTGGCTGAGCATGGCCGCTCTCCTTTTACCCCTGAACTTGAGGCATAAACACCGACGCCCGCCGAGTGGCGGGCGCAATTCAACTCACAAATTAACTCTAGCCCGGATTCTCTGGCCTGGATGTGACGGCGGATACGGGTGTGCCGGCCGGGTTGGCGTAGCTATTGCGCGGCGCTCCCCCTGGTCCCCAAGTGCGAGGGACCAGGGGCACCCCAACCGCTCCCCTCAGGAGAGCGTGGGAGGTTACCGTTGGTTAGGGGGGGGCGCCTCAAATATACCTAATAATGGGACGATGATCCGGGATGCAGGACAAATGCGGTATTAGCGGAGGGAGCGGAGTCCGGGTGGTTACCGTTGGGCAGGGGGTCTTCGCGGAATAGCCGGTGGCTGGGAGGGTTCGCGGTCTCCCACGCCTCCAATACCGGGAGACCCCTTCGCAAGCTCAGGGCTACGCTCATGGCAGCCTATGGGGCGCCCAAATTTCGATGTTGAGCCGGCGGCGCAAGGCGCGGGCCACCCGCCGAGGCTTGTGAACATTCCTTTGGCAAAAGGCCTCGCAGCCAGTGCGCGGATCGCATTCCGGTGAGACGTGATTGGCATCACTGATCGGCGGCCATCGACGGTCCGATACTTCGACATCTACTCAGGAGACCTGCCAGTGAATAGTTTCCGCGCGCGTTTGTTCAGTTCTGCCCTGTTCGTTTTTCTCTTTTTGGCTATTGCCGTCCAACCTGCCATTGCTCAGCTTGATCAAGCCAAGCAGATTCACCATCGGCTGCTTCCAGCCGGGGATACCTGTGCCACCTGCCACAAGGCGATCTTTGACCAATGGAAAGCCAGCCCGCATGCCGCCAACGGCGTCGAATGCACCGTGTGCCATGGCGAGACAACTGCACCGGACTTCGCGGGCACGCCGGGGTTAAGCACATGCGACACCTGTCACTCCGATCAGGTGGCACAACTGAAGTCCGATCCATTCATGAAAGGCAGGACGTGTGTGAGCTGTCATCAAGCACACATCTTCGTGGAGCACAAGAAGGCGGCCCCGGCAGGCCAGTGATAACAATTTCCAGGCGTGGGCAGGCGGCCCACTCATCGATTCCACGATCAGCACTCATGCACTCAGGACCGTGCCCCGTTCGTCGCGGCTTTTCGCGATGAGCGGGCCACCTGCCTAAGGCCCTTACCCTTCAGTCTGAGTTTTTCCGCAGCCTGTTTAGCCCCTGCACCGCAGTTTTCAGATCGGCGGAGCTCATTGCTGAGGAGCTGCTGGCGGGGGCGGAGGTGGGTTATCGGCCTTATGGCTGGTTTCCGGCGTGCCGATGTGATCGGCGAGTTCCGCGCCGGTGAAGTTGAAAGTGTAGCTGGCATCGATCTCCGGCAGCATCGTGGCATTCCACGCGGCCCATTCGTCAATCAGCCGGTCGTATATATCGGGCAACCGTTCTTTCAGGTTGGCACGCTCCATCGGATCCTCAACCACGTTGAAGAGGAAAGTATTATCTAGAATCTTGAGATACTTCATATCGCCGTCTCGCGCCGCATGCTGGGCGTTGGCCTTGTAGCGCCAGAAGAGCTTGCGGGAAACCGGCGCTGCGCCCTCGGCTAGAAATGGCAGCAGGTTCATGCCGTCTGGGGGATAGGCCGGATCGGGCACCGTGCCGGCGGCGGCGAGGAGCGTTGGCAGCCAATCCATGCTGATGGCCACCTGGTTGGTGGTTTGGCCCCTGGCAATGCGCGCCGGCCACGAGATGATGGCGGGAATGCGCAGGCCCCCTTCCAGCAGTTCCGTCTTCCGCCCGGTGAATGGCCAGGTATCGGCGAAGCGCTCGCCGCCGTTGTCGCTGGTGAAGATCACGATGGTGTTCTGAGCCAATCCGTTGGCCTGGAGAGCCTGAAGCACGCGGCCCACCTGAAAATCGAGGTCTTCGATCATGCGTTGATAAGTCTTCTGCGAGCCGCCGTCAAAATCGGCGAGCGCGTGCCCCTCCAGGCGGCGGGATTCGGCCTCATCTCCCGGACCCTCCCATGGCCAGTGGGGCGCATTAAAGTGCAGGCTCAGCAGAAAGGGCTTTTCCGCCTGGGCATAATCATTGATGGCGTTCACGGCGTGGTTGCCGAGCAAGTCCGTCAGGTATCCCACCTCGTGAATTTTGATGTCCTCATCCCACAGATCGTCGGAATGCGTGAAATAGTCGGCCGCGCCACGGCGAAAGCCGTAGAAATGGTCGTAACCGCTCTGCAGCGGGCCATACTTGGGCAGCAGGCCCAGGTGCCATTTGCCCACCAGCGTGGTTCCGTAGCCGGCCTTGCCGAGCAGCGATGGCAGCGTGGGATGGCTCGGAGGCAAGCCGGTGTCGCGACCGGCCAGCGGCTCGTCCAGGCCAATGTCGAGGCGGTCCTGATAGCGGCCGGTAATGAGAGCGGTGCGCGTGGCCGAGCAGACCGCGGAGTTTGCGTAAGCCTCGAAAAAACGCATGCCGGAGTGCGCGATGTTGTCGATGTTGGGCGTGTGCAGATCGGGCCGGCCGTAACAGGAAACATCGGCATAGCCGAGGTCATCGGCAAGGATGAAAACGATGTTGGGCTGGCGGTTCGGCGCATCGGCCACCAGCTTATCGGCTCCGGAAGCGATTGCCGCCACTCCCAGCGCGGCGCCGCGCAGCATGGTGCGGCGAGAAATCTCCGCGGGGCTCATGATGAATAATCCTCCAACTCGAATCTCCCTTTCCGACGAAGATTACCGCAATTTTACGGCTCGCGAAGAAGTTTGCATGCCGTGGAACGTTTGCGCCGAGAGTGCAGTTTTGGGTAGAGATAGGCTTCGAGGCATCCCATGTCTCCAAAACCGGGAAACCCCTTCGCAAGCTCTGGGCAGGTTACGGGGCACCCACATTTCAATGTTGAGCCGTCGGCGCAAGACGTGGGCCAGCCGCCGCCACGTAATCGAGGTCTGCATTCTGCCAGATCTTGCGAAGTTCACGATACGTCTCGGCTGCTGCTGCCTTGTCTCCCATCGCGCTTTCTGCGCGCGCCAGGCCCAACATGGATTCAGTTCTCTGCGGAGCGCGTTCGAGTGAAGCCGCAAACGCCGCACGCGCGGGCGCGTTCCTGCTCTCTTTGAGCAGAAGTTCCCCAAGAAGCTCGTAGGAGGGCTTCTCAGGGCTTGGGGGGCCGAACGCGTAGGGCAATCCTTCTCCGGCCGCCACCGCTTGCTGCGCCATGGCTACCGCCTCGCCGCCGTGGCCTTCAGCCGACAGGATGACCGCCTGCAGTTGCAGCTTCTGAATCTGCGGGACCCGGCGCAAGGGATCACCGGGCGGCGTGCCGTCCGCATCAAAGGCAGCCGGAGCCTGCGGCAAGAGATCGAGCAGCGTGGCGAGAGAGTTTCTGGCGGTGGGCAGATCGCCGCCTTCAGCGGCAGCAAACCCGGTGGCGAATGCATCGTTGATTTTCGTCATGAGCGCTTCGCCCATGTCCACCTTCCACCCGGCCACTTCACCCTGCCAGCGGCCGGTGTCGACGAGATAGCGGGCACGCATCACGACGAAAGAGGAGACACTGGCGTCGTCTGGATCGACGGTCCCGCGCGCCTTGGCCGCCATTCCAGACAGCGTCGCTTCCTCGCGGCAGCCGGCAACCACTTTTTTTGCCTCGCCGATGCGACCCTGTTCGAGATAGCCGTATTCGAGCCAGTAATTGTAGTGGCCGCAGCGTCGGGGCGGCTTTCCTGCTGCTGCGGCGTGCTGGTTGGTGACTGCGGTGGCGGCGATGTTGGCTCGCACCACGTCATCCCACATCCCCAACGCCAGAAAAATGTGCGAGCACATGTGTTGCGCGTGCGCCGCATCGGGCGCGATCTTTGACAACGCACGCGCGGCCACCAGCGCTCCCGCGGCGTGCTGCGGGTCGTCCATGGCATGAATCCAGTAGTGGGCCGCGCCGGGATGGCCGGGGTTCCTCATGAAGACCGCTTTCGCGATCGCCCCGGCCTGCAGGTAAGTGGGAACGTCGCGCACGCCTTCGCTTTTGCCCAGCAGCGCCAGTGCGTAAAAGAGCTGCGCTTCATCGTCTTTGGGATATGTGCGGCTCAACTGCTGCATGGCCGCCGCGTAGCGGGCGTCGCGCTCGGGCTTGCTGCCGGCGCCGCTGTATAGAATCTCAACCGCGTTGAACCAGGCTCGCTCGCGTGGATCGGCAATCCGCTCGGCGCGTGTTTCCGGGTTGGGCCCGAATTTGGCCAGAGCGGCCTGCCCAGCCTGGACGTCTACCTCATTCCAGACTGGATGATTGAAGGTCATGGCCTCTCCCCAGTAGGCCATGGCAAAACCGGGGTCCGCCTTTTCCGCGGCGATAAACGACATGCTGGCATCGTCGTACTCAAAAAGGTGCAGCAAGAGCAAACCGCGCATGAAATCGTGCGCCGCGGCCGGCGAGTGCGTCGAAGTGGGAAAGGTGGCAGTGCCCAGGCCCGGGATCGTTTCTGCGCGGATGAACGGTGCGGAGAGGAGCAGCAAGGTGAGAAGCGGCAGAATTCTGTTGGTTCGGGGAATTGTCATGGTCGTGCCCCCACGGCACAGTCAACCATGCTACCGGCTCGCCCGGTCCATTCGCTACGGGCATGTGGCCTGCTCGTCGGTTCCAAAATCAGCACTCATGCACCGAGGGCGGTGTTCCGCTCATCGTTCGCCACGGCGAACGATGAGCGGGCGTTCGCGCCTCCTTCCTGCTAGACTGCGCTTCGAACTTGAAATTGAGGCAAACCATGCGATCCATCTGCCGCCTTGTTCCGTTTCTGCTGCTGCCGGCGCTTTCGGCTTCCGCGCAGCGCATCGAAGTCACCCTCCCCAACACGCAGCCCGTAACCGGCCATCTGGTTCTTGTCTTTGCCAAATCCAGCAGGCCGGAGCCGCGTTTTCAGCTGGAGGAGAACTACCTTTCGGCGCAGGGGTTCGGCGTGGATTTGGAGGCTTGGCCGGCGGGCAAGCCCATCGTTGTGGATGCGGAGACGTTTGGCTATCCGCGGCGATCGCTCAAGGACCTGGACGCCGGCGACTACTATGTGCAGGCGGTCTTCAATGTTTATGAGCCGTTCCACCTGGCCAGCGGCAAGACGGTGTGGCTGCCGCCGGACAAGGGCGAGGGGCAGCACTGGAACCTGAAGCCGGGCAATCCTTATAGCGAGCCCCTGAAGGTTCATTTTGATCCGGCGGCGAGGGCCACGGTGCAGATCGCGCTCGACCAGGTGATTCCGCCGATTGCGGACACGGACCGCGACCCGGAGGTGCTTTCGAAGCGCTCGCCCGATCAGCAATGGCTCAAGGTCATGCGCTTCAAGAGCGGCGTGCTGAGCCGGTTCTGGGGACAGGACGTGTTTCTGGGCGCGTGGATCCTGCTGCCCGACGGCTTCGACGCCCACCCCGATGCGCATTATCCGCTGATCGTGTACCAGGACCACTTCAGTGCGGGATTCAGGCCGGCCGGGTTCTCGAGCACGCCGCCCGATCCGAAGTCGCCTGGCTATCGAAGGGAGCAGGCCGGCTACAAGTTCTACCAGGATTGGACTTCGGGCCGGCTGCCGAGGGTGATCCTGATTTACGTCCAGAACGCGAACCCGTACTACGACGACTCCTACGACGTGGATTCGGCCAACGTGGGGCCTTACGGAACCGCCATCAACGACGAGCTGATTCCGGCGATCGAGAAGAAGTATCGCGGGATCGGCCAGGGGTGGGCGCGGGCCACGTTTGGCGGATCGACGGGCGGATGGGAAGCGGCGGCCACACAGGTTTTCTATCCCGACTTTTACAACGGCGCGTGGGTGGCGTGTCCCGATCCGGTGGATTTTCATGGCTACCAGAACATTGACCTCTACGATGACGCCAACGCGTTTGTGCGCAAGGGGGATTTTGGCGAGGTGCCGATTGCGGCCGACCGCAAACCGGATGGATCGATCATTGCGGAGGCTGGCGCTGAGTACGCCTACGAGTACGTGCTGGGAACGCGCGGGCGCTCCACCGAGCAGTGGGACATCTGGCAGGCGGTGTTTTCACCGGCCGGGGCGGATGGCTACCCGGCGCAGGTGATCGACCCGCTGACCGGCGCAATTGACCGTAAGGTGGTGTCCTACTGGCACGAGCACTACGATTTGGCGGCGGTGCTGAAGCGCGACTGGCCGACGCTGGGGCCGAAGCTCGAAGGCAAACTGCATTTCGCCGTGGGCGATGGCGACACGTACTTCCTGAACAATGCCGTGCACCTGTTGCAGAAGCAACTGGAGGCCACGCGAAATCCGCACTCGGACGCGACGTTCCAGTACGGGCCGGGGATGCCGCACTGCTACACCGGCGGGCCTGCGGAGTACACCATGCAGAAGAACAACGCCGACTGGACGCAGCGGGTGCTGCCGCAGATGGTGGAGCACATGCTGGCGACGGCGCCGGAGGGCGCGGACACGAAGTCCTGGCGGTATTGAGGGGAGCGGTTCGCGCGCGGCAGGGTTTTCGAGCGCGGGTCTTGTGATGCATAATGTTGTTTAGCCAGCCATCCCACCCTCCGGGACATCCGCCACGAGAGGAGCGATGGTGTATCTCCCAAAAGCGGCTTCATCACAAAGATTTTTCTTTTCAGCGGGTTAGAAACAGGATTCCCACAAATATTTTTTGCAGTTTTTCGTTCCGCATGGGACGCATCCATGGGTGCGGCTGATATATTGTTTTTTCGGGGTCGATGCCTCAACGTGGCTTTATGACTCTAGGGCAGTTGTGAACACCAGGTATGTGACCGCCAGCACAAGGCACATGCACGCACCCGTACCGAGCTCTTCCACAAACACAAGCGCAGCAGAGTAGGAACTATTCATGGCGCAAATCTTTGACCGCAGCTCCAACGCTCTGGCTCGCATGAGCCTTGTGTTGACGGGGCTGATTGTGATTGCCCTGGGCGTGACGCTGGACCAGTTACAGCGCTCCCCATGGGTTACCCGCCAGGGGCAGCGTCCGGACCAGCCGGTGCCGTTCAGCCACAAGCACCACGTGCAGGGGCTGGGGCTGCAGTGCCAATACTGCCACACGACGGTGGAGACTTCCTCGTATGCGGGGATACCGCCGACGCGGACCTGCATGAATTGCCATGCGCAGATCTGGACCAATGCGCAGTTGCTGGAGCCGGTGCGCAACAGCTGGGCGACGGGGCAGTCGATTGTGTGGACGAGGGTGCACGACCTGCCCGACTACGTGTTCTTCAACCACTCCGTTCATGTGAACAAGGGCATTGGCTGCTCCAGCTGCCACGGGCGCGTGGACCAGATGCCGCTGATGTATATGCAAAACACGCTGCAGATGGAGTGGTGCCTGAATTGCCATCGCGATCCGGCGAAGAATATCCGGCCGACCAGCCAGATTTACAACATGGCGTGGGAGGCTCCCAGCGAAGACCAGCCGGTGTGGTGCGGGGTGAAGGACCAGGAGGCGGGAGTGCCCACGGCGCAAAACGTGAACTGCGTGTCCACGGAGCCCGCCGGGGCCGGACCGCAGGTGGCCGCGCTGCAGATGACGCCATCCGTGCCGCCCGGGCATGAGCCGCTGGCGGGCGAGACTCCGGGTCCGGTGATTCCGGTGCCGGTCAACTACCAGAAGTTCACCAGCCAGGAAGAACTTGGGAATTTCCTGGTGAAGCATTACAAGATTCGCACTCCGCGGGAGCTGACCAGTTGCGAGGTTTGCCACCGATGAGCGCGCCTTTCAATGAAAACGAGATGGGAATGAAGCGACTGGTCGAAGACGAGCCCGCAGGGGCTAAAACCCAGGAAGTTTCCCGTTCGTGCTCTCACGGTTCGTGCACTTGCGGGAGCGGCGGTGGGGAGACGCAGGCTGCCGACGGCGGTCTGACGCTGGCCCAGGTGCGCCAGGAGCTGAAGGGCGTGAAAGGGAAAAAGTTTTGGCGCTCGATTGACGAGTTGGCGGGCACGCCGGAGTTTGAAGAGGCGGTGAAGCAGGAGTTTCCCGCGGCGGCGCAGGAATGGGTGGACCCGGTTTCGCGGCGCGGCTTTATGAAGCTGATGGGCGCGTCAATGGCGTTGGCCGGGCTGGCTGGATGCACCAAGCAGCCGGATGAGCCGATCTATCCCTACGTTCGCGAGCCCGAAGACCTGATCCTGGGCAAGCCGAATTTCTTTGCCACTGCGTATCCATTCGTGACTGGCGGAATTCCGACGCTGGTGAAGAGCGACGAGTTCCGGCCCATCAAAGTGGACGGAAACCCGGAGCACAAATACAACCAGGGTGGAAGCGACGTCTTTACGCAGGGCTCGCTGCTGGATCTCTACGATCCCGACCGCTCATCGAAAGTTCTGTACCGGGGTGAAGAGCGCGGATTTGAGGAGTTCCTTGAAGCATTTCGCGGCGCGGCAGGGGCTTCAAAAGACGGCACCGGCTTTTATTTCCTGAGCGCCACCATCACCTCGCCCACGCTGGCGCGGCAATGGGCTGAGGTGGAAAAAGCCTACCCGAAGGCGAAGCTGGCGCAGTACGATCCGGCCATCGCGGGAACGGCATTTGCTGGAGGGATGACGCCGCAATACGCGCTGGCCGGCGCCGACGTGATTGTGTCGCTGGATGCGGATTTTCTTTCCGGCGCGGCGTATCCGGGTTTCCATCGGCTGGTGCGCGATTGGGCTGCCCGGCGCAAGACGCCGGCGAATCTGAACCGGCTGTACGCGATCGAGAGTTCCCCCACAACGACGGGATTCAGAGCTGAGCATCGGCTTCCCCTCCGCGCGAGCGAGGTGCCGGCCTTTACGGCGGCCCTCGCTCAGGCTATCGGTGTGAGCGGTGTGAACGCGCCCAGCTACGCGTGGACCGATGAGCAGCAGAAGTACCTGGCGGCGGTAGCGAAGGACCTGAAGGACAACGCCGGCAAGAGCGTGGTGATTCCAGGGCTTTATCACGATCCGGCGGTACCGGCGCTGGCGCTGGCCATGAACCAGACGCTGGGCAACGTAGGCAAGACGGTGCTGGTGAGCGATCAGCCGCTGAATCCGATTCCCAGCGACCAGTTTGCCGATCTGAAGGCGCTGGTGGCGGACCTGAATGCGGGCAAGGTGGATTGGCTGGTCATCCTGAATTCGAACCCGATCTACACCGCGCCGTTCGATCTGGATTTTCCGGCAGCGTTCAATAACGCCAAGACGGTGGCGCACCTGGGCTCGCACCTGGACGAAACCGGGCAGATTTCGCACTGGCACATTCCGGCGGCGCACAGCATGGAGATGTGGTCGGACGCACGCAGCTACGACGGCACGGTTTCCATTGTGCAGCCGATGATCGATCCGTTATTCGCCGGCAAGAGCGCGCACCAGATTCTGCAGTCGCTGCTGAATGAGCCGCTGCTTTCGCCGCACGACGCGGTGCGGCAGACGTGGCAGCCGGTGATCGAGGGCGATTTTGAGACGGGTTGGCGGAAGGCTCTGCACGACGGGTGGATCGAAAACACCGCGTTCGAGACGAAGGACGATGCGAGCGTTGCGCTGATCGGGATGGAGTCGCACGTTGCCACACCCTCGCCGAAGGATTCGCTCGAAGTCATCTTCCGGCCCGATCCCAACGTGTACGACGGGCGCTACGCGAACGTGGGCTGGCTGCAGGAGCTGCCCAAGCCGGTGACAAACCTGAGCTGGGACAATGCTGCGATTGTTTCCGCGGCCACGCTGACCAAGTGGGGCGTGGAAGAGGACGACATTATCGAGATCACGGTGGGCAAGGGCAAGGTGAAGGCGCCGGTGATTGTGGCGCCGGGGCATCCGGACAATTCGATTACCGTGTATCTCGGCTATGGCCGCGAGTTTGCCGGCCGAGTGGGTTCGGGTGCGGGTTTCAATGCGTATCTGATCCGCAACACGTGGGCGCCGTTCTACGCCACCGGATCGATGAAGAGGGTTGCGGGCAAATGGGGCATTGCCATTACCAAGAGCCACTACCAGGATCATCGCGGCAAAGCCGCCGGCGGCGTGGGCGACGGCAACAATTCGCTGGAAGGCGATGAGGCATTGGGCCCGCGCGGCATCATTCGTTACGCCACCCAGGCCGAGTGGAAGGAGAATCCGGGCTTTGCCAACGAGGGCAAAGAGAAGACCGACATGGGGACGTCGCTGTTCCCCAACTGGGTTTACCGCGATAACGCGTGGGGCCTGAGCGTGGACATGGCGAGCTGCACCGGCTGCAATGCCTGCATTGTCTCCTGCTACGCCGAAAACAACATTGCGGTGGTGGGCAAGCAGCAGGTGCGCATTGGCCGCAACATGCAGTGGCTGCGCATCGACACGTATTTCGAAGGCGACCTGACCGCGCCCAAGGCGCACCTGCAGCCTATGCTGTGTCAACACTGCGAAAACGCGCCCTGCGAGCAGGTTTGCCCTGTGGGTGCAACGGTGCACACGCCGGAAGGCCTGAACATGATGATCTACAACCGCTGCGTGGGCACGCGCTACTGCTCCAACAACTGCCCTTACAAGGTGCGGCGGTTCAACTTCCTGCTCTACTCCGATTACGAGACTGAAAGCCTGAAGCTGATGCGCAACCCCGACGTGAGCGTGCGTTCGCGCGGGGTGATGGAGAAGTGCAGCTACTGTGTGCAGCGCATTCAGGAAGCGAAGATCAACGCGGACAAGGAGAATCGCGCCATCCGCGACGGGGAGATTCAGACGGCGTGCCAGCAGGCCTGCCCGGCGCAGGTGTTCACCTTTGGCAATATCAACGACAAGGAGAGCCGCGTGGCCAAGCTGCGCGCCGACGAGCGCACCTACCAGGTGCTGGCCGACATCAACACCCGTCCCCGCACCACTTATGTGGCGCCGGTGATCAATCCGAATACGGCACTGGAAGAGACACCGGTGGAGCACAAAGGATAGTGATCAGTGATCAGTGGTCAGTGGTCAGGCAACAGGGAGCAGGGAAAAGGCAACAGGGAACAGGGATTGCGAGGCGGTCATCAGGAAAAACCCGCCGAAGTTTGAAGGTCATCGAGTAGTTGAAAAGCAGTGAACTGATCACTGATCACCGATCACTGATCACTAAGGAAACGATGGCAACGAGCGAAATCAAACCAGGCAACCCGGAATACGAGCGGTGGGTGGACCCCGCCACCGGGGAATACCGGGTGGTTGAGCCGGGACAGACCTTCAAGTCTGTTACCGACAAGATCACCCGGATCGTGCTGACGCCGCACACGCCGCAGGGGTGGTTCTTCCTGTTCTCTGCGTTTGGCGCGCTCGCGGTCATGCTGATGGTCGCCCTCACCTGGCTGTTTCTGAAGGGCACCGGCATCTGGGCCATTTCCGTCCCCGTTGCCTGGGGCTTTGCCATCATCAACTTTGTGTGGTGGATCGGCATTGGCCACGCGGGCACGCTGATCTCCGCCATTTTGCTGCTGTTCAAGCAGAAGTGGCGCAATTCGATCAGCCGTTTCGCCGAAGCGATGACGATCTTCGCCGTGGTTTGCGCGGCCATGTTCCCTCTGATTCACACCGGCCGGCCGTGGCTGGGGTACTGGATGTTGCCGCTGCCGTTCACCATGGAGGTGTGGCCGCAGTTCCGATCCCCGCTGGAGTGGGACGTGTTCGCGGTCTCAACCTATGCGACGATTTCGGTGGTGTTCTGGTATGTGGGGATGATTCCCGACCTGGGCACGTTCCGCGACCGCGCCAAGACCAAGTTTGCGCGATACATTTACGGACTGGTGGCGCTGGGCTGGCGCGGTTCGGTTCGCCACTGGGTGCGCTACGAGACGGCGTCGCTGCTGCTGGCCGGCCTGGCCACGCCGCTGGTGCTCAGCGTTCACTCGGTCATCAGCTTTGATTTTGCAGTGGCGATCATGCCGGGCTGGCACACGACGATTTTTCCGCCATACTTTGTGGCTGGCGCCATCTACTCCGGCTTTGCCATGGTGCTGACGCTGGCCATCCCGCTGCGCAAGTTTTATCACCTGGAAGCGCTGGTCACGGACCGGCACATCGACAACTGCGGCAAGGTCATGCTGGTCACGGGTTTTATTGTGGGCTACGGCTACGGAATGGAAGCATTCATGTCGTGGTACTCGGCATCGCACTGGGAACTGTTCACGTTCTGGAATCGCGCGTTCGGACCCATGGGGTGGTCGTACTGGGTGCTGGTCACGTGCAACCTGGCGATTCCGCTGACGACTTTGTGGGTGCGCAAGTGGCGCACCAACATGACCTTCATGTTCGTCATGTCGATTATTGTGAACACGGGCATGTGGTTCGAGCGTTTTGTCATCATCGTCACCAGCCTGTCGCGCGATTATCTGCCGTCGTCGTGGGGCACGTACCGGGCCACCAAGTGGGATTACATGACGTTTGTGGGAACGCTGGGACTTTTCACTACGCTGTTCCTGCTGTTTGTCCGCTTTCTGCCCATGATTCCCATGTTTGAAGTTCGCACGCTGCTGCCGGGGGCAAAGATCAAGCCCAAGGCGATTGCGGGAAATGGAGATTGAGCATGCCTCCGCGTGAAGGAACTTACGGCCTGTTGGCTGAATTCGAAGATCCGGGCGAGCTGATCCGCGCCGCGCGCCAATGCCGCGAAGACGGATGGCGCCGCATGGATTGCTATTCGCCGTATCCGCTGGAAGAGGCGGCGGAAGCCATCGGTTTCCATCGCGACAAGGTGGCGCTGCTCACGCTGATTGGCGGCCTGATGGGGCTGACCGCGATGTTCCTTCTCGAGGTATGGATCAATACTCTCGCCTATCCGCTCAACATCGCCGGACGCCCGCTTTATTCGTGGCCGGCATTTCTTATACCGGCTTACGAGTGGACGATTTTGTGGGCGGGACTTTCCGCAGCTTTCGGCATGATCGCGCTCAACGGACTTCCACAGCTCTATCATCCGGTGTTCAACGCGCCCAATTTTCGCGATGGCGCCGGCGTGGACAAGTTCTTCCTGTGCCTGGAGGCTCTCGATCCCAAGTTCGACCTGATTGAAGCGCACAAATATCTTGAAGGCTTCCATCCGCTTTCGGTGGTGGAGGTGGAGTACTAATGCAGTCATCAGCCATCAGCCATCAGCCGTCAGCCTTCCGCAGTTCCCGCCGCATGCGGAGAGCGGGCGCCACGTTTGCTGCATTAACGAGCCTGGTGTTTGTTGCCGGGTGCCGGCAGGATATGCAGAACCAGCCGCGGATGTTCCCGCAGCGCGGCACCACATTCTTTGCCGATCATCGCGGCGCGCGCCCGCAGGTGGTGAATACGGTGGCGCGGGGCGAGTTGGATGAGGACAGCTACTTTTATACCGGCGTGGTGACGGGGGCAAACGGATATCGCGAGGAACGCGACGAGATGCCGGCCGAAGTTCCGGTGACGATGGAAGTGCTGAAGCGCGGGCAGGAGCGGTTTAACGTCTACTGCACGCCGTGCCATTCCCGCGTGGGCAACGGGCTGGGCGAGATTGTGGAGCGCGGTTACAAGCCGGCCGCCAACCTGCATGACCAGGTGCGCATGGCGCAGCCGCTTTCGCACTACTTTTACGTGATGACCCATGGCTACGGGGCCATGCCCGACTACGCGGGACAGATTCAGCCGCAAGACCGGTGGGCCATCGCCGCTTACATTCGCGCACTGCAGTTGAGCCAGAACGCCACGCTGAGCGACGTACCGGCGGGAGCGCAGGTGGAGAGCCTGAAGGACGTGGCGCAGAAGGAGAACCTGCCCGCGTGGCTGGCTGAGCCGTGGAAGCTGCCGGCGACGGCGGTGTGGTCGAACCAGGGACCGGCGCAGAAGGAAGGCACGCCTGCGATGGCGCCGGCGAACACAGCAGACCCGAAACAGATTGCGCCCGCGGGCAAACAGCCTGCGGCAACGAAGTAAATCGAGGTCAGAAGGAACAGGAATGGCTCACCCAACACACTCGAAGACGCTGCCGGCCGACCTAGGCGCGCCGCTCTTCGTGAATACCTGGAGGACGCGCGCGCTCATTCTGTGCGTTGTCTTTGCCATTGTTGCCGTGGTGCTGGCGCTGCTGGGGCAGGCGCAGGACGGGCTGGGCTGGGAGCATGTGCTCCGCGCCTGGGACCTTGGCCTCATGATGACCTTCAGCTTCTGCGTCGGCGGGCTGGCGCTGCTGATGGTGCAGTATTGCTCCGGCGGCAAGTGGGGCCTTCTGCTGCGCCGGCCTCTCGAAGCAATGAGCCGCACGCTGCCGATTGTGTTTCTCTTCTGGCTTCCCATCGCGGTGTTTCAAAAGGCCCTGTTTATGTGGGCCAATCACGGCATCGTTGACAAGGACGTGAAGATGGGCTGGCTGACGGCGGCGCAGGTTGAGATGATCGACCACTGCATCGCCTGGAAGCGCCCGATGCTGAACATTCAGTGGTTCTGGTACATCGGCTTGGCGTGCTTTGCAATCTGGGGCCTGTACACGTGGAGGCTGAATTCGTGGAGCCTGAAGCGCGACGCCCAGGGCGCTGAAACCACGCCGTCCTGGATCAAGAAGCTTGAGAATTTTGCCGGGCCTGGCATCGTGGTCTATGCGTTGACCATGACGGCGGCTTCCATCTACTGGGTCATGTCGCTGGACGTGACATGGTACTCGACGATCTACGGTCTGATGTTCCTGGTCGGCCAGGGTTACGCGGTGCTGGCGCTGGGGATTCTGACCGCCATCAGCCTCTCAAAGGCCGAGCCGTACAAGACCATCCTCCGCCAGACGGAGCAGCACGACCTGGGCAAGCTCACCCTCGCTTTCGTGATGCTCAACATCTACCTGGCCTTCGGACAGTTCCTCATTATCTGGTCAGGCAACCTGCCGGACGAGATCAACTGGTATCTTGACCGAATTCGCGGCGGCTGGGGCGTCATCGTCACCCTCGACTTCATCTTCCACTGGGTGATCCCGTTTTCCGTACTGCTCTCGCGCGACATCAAGCGCAACAAGAAGCGGATGGTGCGGCTGTGCCAGTGGATGATTTTTGCCCGCGTCTTCGACATGTTCTGGCTGATCGAGCCGAACTTCCGCGACGCGGCGCGCAATCTTCATTTCAGTTGGGGAATTCTGGAGTACGTGGCCGTTCCCGCCTCGATGATCAGCTTGTGGGTGGCGGCTTACTGCACGCAACTGAAGAAGCGCCCGCTGGTTCAGATTAACGATCCGCATCTGGCGGAGATCCTGGAGCCCGATCATGCCGTTGCATAACGACAACCAAGTGCCACCGCACGACCCGCATGAGGCCGGCAAAATCGATGCCTCGCATGGCTATGAGCGCAGCGACGCCAGCGTGACGGGAATCGTGGTGTTCCTGGTCTCGCTGGGAATCTTTGTGGCCGTGGCCGGCGTGCTTTGCTACGGGATCGGCAAGGTATTCAATGCGGCCATGAATAAAGAGGACGGGCCCAACTCGAAGTGGACCAAGACCGCCGATGTGCGCCAGCTGGGCGAGTTTCCTTCCAGTCCGGAGCTGCAAAACAAGGTGGCTACGCTGGTGGAGCAGTTTCCCACGCCGCGCCTTTTGAGCGACGACGGGGACCAGGACATTACCGACCTGCATGCAAGGGAAGACTTGCTGCTGGACCACTACACGCGCATTGACGGAGAACCGGGGAAGGTGCGGATCCCCATTGAGCGCGCCATGGAACTGATTGCGCAGAAGGGGCTGGCCGTAGCTCCGGCAGCGCAGCAACAACCGTTGATGACCGGCGACAACCGGCCGGTGGTGACCATGCCGCTTACCAACGGGTTTGCCCGGACGGCATACGAAATCGAACAAAGGCGCGACGAGGGACCCCATGCGGAGCGCCCGCCGAACACCAAGTAGTAGGACAGGGACCAAGGGACCAAGGGAACAAGGAATCGAGACGGGAGTAGAAGTCCATGAAGTGCATAGACACAATCCGGAAGACGTTGCGTACGGCGGGCCTGGTTGCCGCCGCCGCGATTGTGTGCGCGCCGGCTCTGAACGCGCAGGTTTCCAGCTACGGCGATAAGGAAGCGGGGCCGGCCAACGTAAAGGCGTCGCTGCTGAGCAAGGTGGGCATTGCCCAGCACCTCAATTACCAGTTGCCACTGAACCTCACGTTTGCCGACGACACCGGAAAGCAGATTCAGTTGGCCAGTTATTTCGGCAAAAAGCCGGCCATTCTGGCGCTGGTCTACTACAAGTGCCCCATGCTTTGTTCCGAGGAGCTGGATGGGCTGACCAGCGCCCTGTTGATGGTGGATGAAAAGCCGGGCCGCGACTTCAACATCATCGTGGTCAGCATCGATCCCAGCGAAGGCCCCGACCTTGCCGCCGCCAAGAAGCGCTCCTACGTCAAGCGCTACGGCGATGCGTCAACCGCCAACGGCTGGCATTTCCTGACCGGCACGCAGGCAAACATCGACGCGCTCACGGACACGGTTGGCTTCAAATACGTGAGGATCCCGGGCCCCGACGGCAAACTCACCCAGTTCGCCCATGCCAGCTCCATTCAACTGGTGACGCCGCAGGGCAAGCTGGCCCAGTACTACATGGGCGTGGAGTATTCGCCCAAGGATATTCGCATCGGGCTGGTGCAGACCTCGAACAATCGCATTGGATCGCCGGTCGACAACATCCTGACCTACTGCTACCACTACGATCCCGGAACCAACAAGCAGTCGCTGATGATCGCGCGCGTGGTGCAACTGGGCGGGCTGGTGACTTTTCTCTCCCTCGGCGGCTTCATGTTTGCCATGTTTCGCCGCGATTACACCCGCGACCACCTCGATGGCGGCCAAGACGCAAAAGACAAGGACGACCCAGGAACGAAGGGTCATCCCAGCGGCAAAGACCTGTCGCCGGGGAGCCCGACAAAGGTGAACGGATAACGGAATGGATCACATCAGTCCAGTACTCTGGAAATTCCTCGAGAAGTGGCTCTCGAACTTCCCGCTCTTCCCGCCGGAGGCGTCCACCATCGCGCCGCAGATGGACGCGCTGTTTTTCTTCATGGTCCTGGTGAGCCTGATCGGCCTCACCATCGTGGTCCTGCTGATCATCAGCTTCTCTATCCTGTACAGCAGGAAGCGTCATCCGGTCGCCGTCCAGATCGAGGGTTCCACGCTGCTGGAAGCCACCTGGACCATCATTCCCCTGGGATTGTTCCTGATCATGTTCGTCTGGGGCTCGCTGATCTACTTCCGGGTGTACACGCCGCCGGCGAACGCCATGAATATCTACGTGGTAGGCAAGCAATGGATGTGGAAGTGCGAGCATCCCGGCGGCCAGCACGAGATCGACGCCCTGCACATCCCCGTGAACAAGCCCATCCAGCTCACCCTGATCTCGCAGGATGTGTTTCACTCCTTCTCCATCCCCGCATTCCGCGTGAAGCGCGAAGCCATCCCCGGCCGCTATACCAACGTGTGGTTTGAGGCCACCCGGGTGGGCACCTATCACCTTTTCTGCACTCAGTATTGCGGCACCAACCACTCCGCCATGATCGGCGAGATCGTGGTGATGACTCCGGAGGATTTTCAGAAGTGGCTGGCCGAGTCGACCAGCGGCATGAGCCTGGCGCAGAACGGCGAGCGGCTGTTCGCCAGCCTGAGCTGCAATGCCTGCCACAACGGCCGCCCCGACGCTCGCGGCCCGAGCCTGGCCAATGTGTACGGCTCCAATCTGACCCTCGCCAACGGGCAGACCACTCACGTGGACGAAGCATATCTGCGCGAAGCCATCCTTAATCCTTCCGATCACGTGACCCAGGGATTCACCCCCATCATGCCCACTTACCAGGGCCAGATCAGCGAGGACGGCGTCATCTCGCTGGTGGAATATATCAAGACTCTCAACTCCAACTATCGCGTTGAACAAACCCTCAACACGACCGCGCTGCTGCCGGAAAGCGAAGGCAAAGCCACGCCCGCGACTCAAAAACCCGCGGCGCCTTCGGCCAAGCAGGGGATGGTGAAGCAATGAGTACAGACACAATCGTGAGGTTGCCGGACCGGAGTACGGCCCGGATACCCAGGGTCAATTTCCTCAACAAGGAAAACGGCCTGTTGAGCTGGCTGCTTACGGGCGACCACAAGCGCATTGCCACGCTCTATCTCATCTCGATTACATTTTTCTTCGCCATCGGCGGCGCCCTGGCTGGGCTCATTCGCCTGGAGCTGCTCACCCCGCAGTCGGACCTGATGGCCGCGGACACCTACAACAAGGTGTTCTCAATGCACGGCATCATCATGGTCTTTTTGTTCCTGGTGCCGTCGGTTCCGGCCACACTGGGCAACTTCCTGATGCCCATGATGATCGGCGCCAAGGACCTGGCGTTGCCCAAGATCAACCTGCTGAGCTGGTATCTCTACATCATCGCCGGGATGATGATGCTCTACACCATGATCACGGGCGGCGTGGACACGGGGTGGACTTTCACCGTCCCGCTCTCCACGCACTTCGTGAACACCAATGTGATCTCGGCCGGACTGGCAGTGTTTGTTGCCGGATTCAGTTCGGTGTTTACCGGCCTCAACTTCATTGTGACCATCCACAAGATGCGCGCGCCGGGCATGACGTGGTTCCGGCTGCCGCTGTTTGTATGGTCAAACTACGCGGCCAGCATCCTCATGGTCCTGGGAACGCCGGTCCTGGCCATCACCCTGGTCCTGGTGGTTCTGGAGCGCGCCTTCGGCATCGGCGTTTTCGACCCCGCTAAGGGCGGCGACCCGATCCTGTTCCAGCATCTGTTCTGGTTCTACTCGCACCCCGCTGTCTACATCATGATTCTGCCCGGCATGGGAGTTATCTCCGAGGTGGTTTCCACTTTCAGCCGCAAGCGCGTCTTTGGCTACACCGCGGTGGCGTTTTCCTCGGTGGCCATCGCGGTCTTCGCCTTTTTCGTCTGGGAACATCACATGTTCATCATGGGCGTGTCGAATTACTCCACGCTGGTGTTCTCGCTGCTGACCATGCTGGTTGCGGTGCCCTCGGCCATCAAGATCTTCAACTGGTCCTTCACCCTCTACAAGGGCTCCATCACCTTTGAGACGCCGATGCTTTACGCTTTCGGCTTTATGGGGCTGTTCACCATTGGCGGCCTCACCGGCGTCTTTCTTGCCGCCACTGGCGAGGATATCCACCTTACCGAGACTTACTTCATCGTGGCCCATTTCCACTTTGTCATGGTGGGCGGCATGCTGATGGCCTTCTTCTCCGGTCTCCACTTCTGGTGGCCCAAGTGGACCGGCCGCATGTACCCGGAGAAGATCTCGCAGTTGGCTGCGTTGATCACTTTTATCGGGTTCAACTTTACCTTCGGCCCGCAATTCTTCCTGGGCATGCTGGGCATGCCGCGGCGCTACGCAGCGTATCCGCCGGAGTTCCAGGTGCTCAACGTCTTCTCCACAGCCGGCGCAACCATCCTGGGCATTGGTTACCTGTTGCCCATCCTGTACCTGACCTGGTCGCTGAAGTACGGCGAGATTGCCGGGCCGAATCCGTGGCAGGCTACGGGACTGGAGTGGCAAACGCAGTCGCCGCCGCTGACAGAGAACTTCATCGAGATTCCCATCGTGGATCACGACGCCTACGACTACGAGTGGCTGGAGCGGAAGGAGAAAGAGGTAACCAGTGTCGGATAGCACCGTGACAGCACCGGGCGCGCACGCGGCGCACGAGCATCCGCCCTACCAGCGCCACCATTTCGCCAGCATGGAACAGCAGGTGGACACCACCAGTTTCGCCATGTGGCTGTTCCTGTTGACGGAAATCATGTTTTTCGGAGGCCTGTTCTGCTCCTACTTGATCTTCCGCAACTGGTACTATCCGGCGTTCGTCGAGGGTTCGCACCAGTTGAGCATCCTGTGGGGCACGCTGAACACCGCCGTGCTCATCACCTCCAGCTTTACCATGGCGATGGGCGTGTGGTGCGCGGAGATGCGCAAGAAGAGCGGGCTGGTGCTGTGCCTCGTGCTCACCTTCATCCTGGGTCTCGGCTTCCTCGGCATCAAGGGCATTGAGTACCACGAGAAGTGGGTCAAGCACCACGTGCCCGGCTTCCACTACAGCATGAAGTCCTTCACCGATCCGCCGTCGGATCCCGAGGTCTACAACGAGTACCACGACAAGCCGTTGATGCCTGATATGGCGCGCCACACCGAGCTCTACTTTTCGCTTTACTTCGCCATGACCGGCATGCACGCTCTGCACATGATCATCGGCATCTCCATTCTGGGTTTCATGATCTTTCGCGCGCGGGCGGGTGCGTACACCACCGGCCACATCACGTTTGTGGAGAACTTCGGCCTCTACTGGCATTTCGTCGACATCGTCTGGATATTCCTTTACCCGCTGCTTTACCTGATCAGCAGGCACACCTGAGGACACGCGCATGAGCACACAGAACGATCCGCATCACGGCACCGGACACGACCACGGCCCCAAAGAGCAGGACGTGCACGACTCGCTCAACCATATTGTGTCGCCCAAGATCTATATTGCGGTCGGCGCCACCCTGCTCATCATGACCGCAACCACGGCGGCTGTGTCCTACCTCGATCTCGGCGTCTTCAACGCCGTGGTGGCGCTGTTCATCGCCTGCTTCAAGGCCAGCATCGTGATTTTGTTCTTCATGCACATCAAATACAGCTCCAAGCTGACCAAGCTCACGCTGTTCTCGGGCCTGTTCCTGTTCTGCGTTCTGATTTTCCTCACGCTTTCCGATTACATGACGCGCGCGTGGGGACGGTGGTAGAAAAGCAGGGAACAGGGAGCAGGGAACAGGGAACAGAAAACAGGAAGGCCGCCTGCGGGCGGCCTTCCTCATTTGGCCTTGAAGAGAACGGTCCAGTTGGCGCTCGCCTGGGGCTGGGCTACGCCCGCTTTCCAGGCTGCGGCCGGTGGACAGCCGGGCAAATGTTCGGTGAGCGCGCTGGTCACCGAATCCCACCCTTCCATGAGCTCGTTGAGGATCACTACATTTCGCCCGTCCGTCACCGCCATGCAAACAAATCCAGAGGCGCCATCGTCGCAGCGGAACGCGCCCACCCGCGAAATCCCTCTCCATTCCATGCGGACGGCTTTTCTCGATCCATCGGTGAACTGAGCCGTGCGGTGCAAGGCAAGGCCATCGACCACAAGCGTTGCGCGCCGCAGCTCGATCCTGCGCTGCCGAGCGCCTGAGCCGTTCGCGGCCGAGGAATTGGCTGCCGAATTCTCCATCCGCGTGCAGCATATCAAAGCTTGCGAACTACCCGACAGCCCCACAGATTGGGTGCCCCATCCTAACCGGGCTTTGTGCGGTTAGGGTGGGACGGCACTTATTCCGCCGCGCAGGCGTAATTTGCCGCGTCGTCTGTGCTGCCGGTCCCGCTGTACTTCGCCACTTTCGGATAGGCGCAAAGCGGATGGGTCCGCGTTCCGCGCCTGGCGATAATCTGCGCCGGCGCCACGCCGTCCTCCACCCATTTCACAATCACCTGCATGTGATCGAATTCGCTCGTGCCCGGCCCGCCCATGCAGTGCTCCATCCCCGGAATCATGAACAGCCGGTAGAAGTCCGACGTGTCGCCCATCTTCGATTGCACGCTCTCGAAATAATTGATGCTGTTCAGCGGCGAAATCGCCGGATCGTTCCATCCGTGATACTGCAGCAGCTTGCCGCCATGCTTCTTGAATCTGCTCAGGTCGGGATTGATCTGGTCGATCGCGCCGCCCACTTTGTTGTCGGCGTAGGCCACGTCCTTGTCGAAGTCGAACGTCCGCCAATCCCACTTGGGCCCGTCGAAAACGAGATTCGACATACCGCCCACCATGATCATGTGCTGCGCGTTCGTCGGTGGCACCTGCGTCCCCGCAATCCAGAAGCCCCAGCCCGTTTCGCCGCCGCGCATGGTCCCCGGAAAAACCTGCGCCCCGGTGCGCGGGTTCTTCGCCCCGTCGTACACCTTCTTCAAGCCCGCAATCTGCGGCGCGGTCAGGCATGTGTTGTTCTCTTCGCCCTTGCACAACAGCTTCTCGGGATCGAAATGGCACTGCCGCGGATCTTCGAGCACGCCATCTCTCACGCCGTCCAGCATGTCGCACTCGGCCAAAACCGCCGCGGTAATTGCCGGCAGCTTGGCCGGCGCAATCATGGTCGCCGGATCCTCGTGGATCGCCTGCGAAATCCAGTTGCCGCCCATCTGGAGATGATCGAAATAATTCGCCGGCGCGCCCGCCAGGATTCCGTCATAATCGTCCGGGAAGCGCTGCGCCTCGCCGAGCGCCTGCCCGCCGCCCTCCGAGCAGCCGTTCCAGTAGGCGTACTTCTCCGGCGCGCCGTAATACGCCCCAATCAGCGCCTTGGCCTCGACCGTCATCAGGTGCACCGCGCGCCAGCCAAAGTCGACGATCTTCTCCGGATGCCCCAGCGCCCAGTCGCCGGTCATCGGCGAACCGGTGTGCCCGGTGTCGGTTCCCGCCGTGGCGTAGCCGGCTGTGAGCGCACCAGCCATCTCCTGCTCGCCGATCGAGCCCGCCAGCCCGCCGTTGCCCACGGCCTCCAGGCGCCCGTTCCATCCGGAAGCCGGCAGCCACACCTCGATCTTTATGTCTGAGTCCGCAGTCGGCCGCAGCGTTGCCGTCACCCGGCAGAACGCGGGCAAGTCGACCTTCCTCGCGCCCATGAAGCCCTGCACGGTGAACGGCCCCGCCGGAACTGCCTGCGCCGCCGTGATTTCGCCGTGATCCACCTTGAATTGCGCCAGCGACTCGCAGGTCGCCGTCGCTGCCTCTGCTCGCGGGCAAAGAAATGGAAGAATGCCAAACACGGCAAACATCGCCGCGCAGAAAGCGGAATTTCGATAGAGTTTCATGCGATGGGAACCTTCCGCCCGAATTCTAGCAGGACGAAAACAGATTCCCTGTTGCGAGGATTGTTTCGCCGGACGCCAGCCGCAGCGCACCGGCTCCCAGCTAAGCTGAGAAAGCAGCGAAGGCCCGAAATGGCGCTTTAGGACGCCGCCGCTTCCGCCAGCTTCTCCACCACCGCAATGCTCTTGAGCAAATCCGCTGGGAAACCGTGCCGCCGCCGCAGATACTCCGGATCGTTCCACGAGATCGTGACATTTCCCGCCCCATCTTCGGCCACCAGCAGCTTGAGCGGCAGATCGATGGCCGCCGACGGCGCGGCCTGCATCAACGGCGTGCCGGCAGACGGGTTGCCGAAGATCATCAGCTTGGTGTTCGGCATTGCGAGCCCGGCCTTGGCTGCCTCGCCGCTATGGTCCACCACGGCGAAGAGCGTCACGCCTTTCGCTGCCAGAATGCTCCGGATGCGGCTCACCGTCTCGTCGACCGAGTGCCGGCTAGGCACTGACGCAATGCCATTTTCGTTGGCAGGGGACACAGGGCACCTCCTTCCGCGCACATCCTAAAGATAAATCCGCCGTGCGCATGGGTTCAGCACGCTTGTGGCCCACATCACATCTGCTCTCGCCACAACCGTCCTAAAATGGGCCACACTTTCCAGTGTGGGAACCGGCAAAGTTAGACGGCGCTAATTTTCGCCGCCCGAACCACTGCCCCGAGGATCATGGCGGGATGGAGGCCGGAACCTGGTTCCGGAAGCGTCTGGCCATGAAAAAACGCAACACGACGCGCGCAAAACAGGGAGCGGCATGCCGCCTGCCCGCCAGTCTGCGTAGCCACCGGATGGAAAAGTATGCGCTTTGGGCGCTGCTCTGCGCGGCGGGGTTCGCGCTCGCCCTGGGGATTGCGGCCCAGAATGGGCCTGCGGCCGCCAACCCGGTAAAGCCCGCTGCGGCTACAACAAGAACGCCGCCACAGGTTCTGGAAGCCCGGCGCTTTCTGGCACGGCGCGGCGCGGCCAGTCGGCGCACAGGCGGCGTCTTCAAGGCGCGCTCCGGCGCTCTGGCCGTGTCCTCATCAACCTCTTCCGCCAACGCCAACTGGGAGCCGCTGGGACCGTTTCAGGTCAATTCCACCAGCTTCGGCCTGGTTACCGGCCGCATTTCCTCGCTGGCGCTGGACCCGGCCGATACCACGGCCAACACGCTCCTTGCCGGCACCACCGGCGGCGGCGTATGGATCAGCCAGAATGCCGGCACATCCAGCGTCTCCAACCTGGCCTTTGTTCCTCTTACGGATCAGGTAAGTTCGCTCTACGGCGCCGAAGACAGCTCCATCAGCATTGGGGCCGTCACCGTGCAGCCGGGCGGCACCGGCGTCCTTCTTGCCGGTACCGGAGACCCCAATGACGCCCTCGATTCCTATTACGGCGCGGGGCTGCTGCGCTCAACCGACGGCGGCAACACCTGGACGCTGATCCCGGGCACGTCGGATGTTGCCTCCGGTCTGGCCGCGACGGACTACGGATTCCTGGGCGAAGGGTTCGCTGGATTCTCCTGGAGCACGAAGAACCCTGAGGTGGTTGTGGCAGCCGTTTCGCAGGCGTACGAGGGCGAGATCGTCGACGCCGACCTGGCCGGATACAGCTACGCCGGGCTCTATTACTCGAACGACAGCGGGGCCACCTGGCATTTGGCCACCATTACGGACGGCACAGGGGAGGACGTGCAGGGGCCCACGGACGCCTGGGCTGGAATCGACGGAAACGCGGCAACGGCTGTGGTCTGGAATCCCAAGCGCAACCTGTTTGTGGCGGCGGTTCGTTTCCACGGCTATTACCAGTCCCCGGACGGCGTCACCTGGACCCGGATGGCCGCCCAGCCGGGGTCGGGGCTGACCACCGAGATGTGCCCCACCAACATCTCCATGACCGGCTCGCCCGCGTGCCCCATCTTTCGCGGAGCCCTGGCGGTGAATCCGACCACCGGCGACACCTTTGCCTGGACCGTGGACGTCAACAACCAGGATCAGGGCCTGTGGCAGGACGCGTGCTCGCTGAGCTCGAGCGCATGCAGCAACCAGTCGATTCTTTTCGCCAAGCAGTGGAGCACGGCGGCGTTGGAAACCAATACCTCGCAAGGCGCCATCACCATCGCCAATGGCGATTACAACCTGGCCCTGGCGGCTGTGCCTTCCGGCCAGGACACGCTGGTGCTGGCCGGGGCCAACGACCTGTGGAAGTGCAGCCTCGCCATGGCGTGCCAATGGCGCAACACCACCAATTCCACTACCTGCACGAGCGCGAAGGTAGGCGAATATCAGCATGCCATCGCATGGAGTGCGGCCAACCCTACCCAGGTTTTCGTGGGCAACGACAGCGGCCTGTGGCGTTCGCTCGATGCCATCGGAGAGACGGGATCGGCGTGCGCATCGACCGATGCTTCGCATTGGCAGAACCTGAATGGCGCGCTGGGATCGCTGGCCGATGTCGAAGACATGGCGGGCGTCCCGCTTACGCCCTACACGCTCATGGCCGGCCTGGGAGCAAACGGCACCGCGGGCATTAAAGGCGCTGCTGGCCCTCAAAAGCAGTGGCCTGAAATCCTCGGCGGCGAGGGAGGCCCCGTCGCCATTGACCCGGTAAACACCGACAACTGGTATGGCAACAATGGAGCCGGCGTCTCCATCCATCTCTGCGCCCAGGCCGGGAGCTGCGCGGCATCGGATTTTGGCGTCCAGCCGGTGGTGACGGACGCCGATACCGGGGACGACGGGCTCACCATGACCGCGCCTGCGCCTTTCCTGGTCGATCCTGCCGATTCCACGCAACTGCTGGTTGCCACCTGCCGGCTGTGGCGTGGCCCCGCCAGCGGCAATGGCTGGACCTCGGCAAACGCCATTACGCCCGTGCTGGGCGGCGGGTCCGATTGCGGTTCGAGCCCGCTAATCCGTTCCCTGTCGGCAGCGGCGCTTTCGGGCGGCGGAGAGATTGTCTACGCCGGCCTCTACGGCAGCCTCGATGGCGGGGGCGATATGGCAGGGCATGTTCTCACCGTCACCATGAATGCCGACGGAACGTGGTCCGGATGGAATGACCTTACCCTGAACCCCGTTACCAATGACACCGTGGCCTTCAACGCCTATAACCTCGATATATCCAGCCTCACCATCGATCCCCACGACGCCACCGGCCAAACCGTCTACGCCACCATCGCGGGGATTCCCGATCGTTCTCTCAATATCCGGATGATCTATCGATCCACGGACGGCGGTGCGAACTGGACCTCGATCATGTCCAACATGATCTACGCGCCGGCGAATGCGCTGGTGGTCGATCCGGTCGACGCCAACATCGTCTACCTGGGAACGGACGGGGGCGTATTTGTCACCCAGCAGGTGGCCAACTGCGGAAACAACGGGGCCAATTGCTGGGCAGCTTACGGGAGCGGTCTTCCCGAGGCGCCCGTTACTTCGCTCCTGGCCACGCAGCCCACCGGGGACCCCAATGTGCTGGTGGCGGGAACCTACGGGCGAGGCATTTGGCAAATCCCGCTGCTGACCGCGGGCCAGCAGCTCACCAGTGCTGCCGTATCGCCAGGTTCCATCACCTTTTCGAGCCAGGACCAGCAGACCACCAGCGCGGCGAAGAACGTGACCCTCACCAATACCGGCGGAATCGCGCTGATCCCCACGCTCATCGTCGCCAGCGGCGATTTTGTCACCGCCGATCCCAATCATTGCCAGGGCGCAGTTATCAATACGAACCAGGGCTGCACATTCCAGGTCACCTTTTCGCCCAGCTCGCTGGGGCCCCGGTCAGGCACCTTGACCATTGATGGAAATATCGCCGGCGGGAATATCGCCCTCAATCTGAGCGGCATCGGTCTCCCGCCTCCACAGATCACGCTCGCGCCGCAGTCCATCAGTTTCGGCCCCGTGGAAACCGGTACCCATTCGGCAGTGCTGCAGGTTACGGCAGCCAACTCCGGAAGCGACGACGTGGACATCACCAGCCTCACCGCAACCCCTCCCTTCGCTGTGGTGGGGAACGCCTGCGGTTCCGCGGTGCCGGCCACAACCGAATGCGAAATCACATTGCAGTTCGACCCCACAAAGTCGACCGCTGCAACGGGGGCATTGACCATGTTGGACGCTGTCGGAACCCAGGTAGTCGAACTCTTGGGAACCGGCACGGCGCCGCCCACGGACACGCTCGACGCCAGCTCGCTCGCCTTTCCGCCGACCATTATCGGCGTCCCCTCCCCGGGACAGAATGTCACCATCGGCAACAGCGGCGGCAATCCGCTCACGTCCATCGCCGTCAGCACCACCGGGCCATTCCAGCAGTCGAGTAATTGCACCACCCAGCTCATCGGGGGGCAGAAGTGCACCATAACGGCAGTCTTCATTCCCACGGCCGCGGGGAAGCAAACCGGAACGCTTGTCGTCTACGACATTCTGCGCACCCAGACCGTCGCCTTGCAGGGAACGGGGCTCAATCCGCCGGAGTTCACCGTCACACCGCCGAGCCTGAACTTCAGCGCAACCCCCGCGGGCACCACCAGCGCGCCGCAGGTGCTTACCCTGGCCAATTCCGGCGGGGCGGCCATGGCCAACGTCGGATTCCAAATCTCCGGATCGGGGGCAGCGGCGTTCTCCACCGGCAAAACCACCTGCGGAGCGGTGCTTGATGTGGGATCGAGCTGCACCGTGCCGGTGAGCTACGCCGCACCTGCGTCCGGCATCCTGACTGCCAGCCTGATAGTGACCACCTCAACCCGCGGGCCCGACAACAGCGCCATTACTGCGACGGTTCCGCTGAACTGGACTGGACCCACCGGCACCCTGACGGTGCAGCCGGCGCTGGTCAGTTTTCCCACCACGGGAATCGGCCAGACCAGTGATCCGGTCGCGGTCACCCTGACCAATCAGAGCACGGCCGCATCGTATGGCAACCTCACGCTGAAGGCTTCCGCCGGTTTTGCCCTCAGCAGCAATGCCTGTCCGGCGTCCCTGGCGGGAAGCGCGAAATGCACGGTTCAGATCGCCTTTGCGCCTACCGCCGAGGGCCCGCAAACGGGTACCCTCACCATTTCCTCTTCCGCGCTGCCATCGTCCATTCTGGTGCCGTTGTCGGGCACCGGTTACGACTTCACAGCGGGTGTCACCGGATCGGCCGCTCAGACTGTATCCAGCGGAGAAACAGCCACTTACGCCCTCACCATCGCGCCCGGCGCAGGCGTCGCGGCATCTTTCAGCCTGCAGTGCGCTTCGCTGCCGGAGTACGCATCCTGCAGCTTTAATCCGGCAACCCTTACCGTGGCCGCAAACACTACCGGGACCCAGATGGTGCTGATTTCGACCGCGTCGACCTCTGCGGCGGTCGAGCGCCCCCGCGGACTGTCCGGCGCGGCCCCCATGGTTCTGGCCTGCGGGGCGCTGCTGCTGTGGCCCCTCGCTCGCCGGCGCAGGCGGCTCTGGATCCTGCTCATTCTTCTGGTGATTCCCGCTTTGGCAGGTGGGCTGGGATGCTCCGGTTCGGGGGGCGGCGGCGGCAGCAGCGTGCAGCCGAATGGCAACACTACGGCGGGGACCTACACCGTCTCGGCAGTGATCACCTCAAACGGCGTGCAGCATAAGGTGACGCTGACGCTGGTGGTGGATTGACGCCCAAAAGTGATTTGGATCACCAAGAAGTCTAGACAAAAGAGGCCCAAGTGTCTAACCCGTCTGAGACGTTTTGAGCAAAATGTCCGGCACTCTGAGCGGCCATTGCGGAGCGGGGAGGAGAAGGTCTTGCGAATCGCCTTGCAGGAACGCCGGCCTGGATGGCGGATATACTTGAGCTTCAGACGGACGGAAACGAGAGGGAGCCGGAGCGGGGAATGAGCGCCAGGGTGACGGTTGAGGACGTGGAACGGGTGGCGGAGCTGGCGCATCTGGAGCTTGCCGCGGAGGAGAAGCCGCGCATGGTGCGCGACCTGAACGCCATCCTGGACTACGTGGCGGAGCTGAATCAAATTGATACCACTGGGGTTGCTCCGTTGGCGCAGGTGACCGAGCTGATGGTCGCGGGCAGCGCGAGCCAATCGAGGCCGGACGCGCTGGAGCCCTCGATCGATCGCGGCCAAGTGATGCGGGAGGCGCCGGAAAGCGACGGGCGGTTCTTCAAGGTGCCGAGAGTGATTGAGAAGCATTGAAGCAGTGAAAAAGTGAAGAAGTGAAAAAATGAACGGGACATTGGTGGACAAACCGAAGACGTTCAAGGACTTGCGGGCGGGCATCGAGTCGGGCTCGGCAAAAGCCGGGGACCTGGCCGAAAGCTACTTTGCTCGCATCGCGGAGGGGAACCCGCGTTTGAACGCGTACCTGAGCCTCTCAAAGGAGCGGGCGATGGAGCAGGCCGGGCGCATCGACGCGATGGCGGCCAAGGGCGACCCGCTTCCGCCTCTGGCGGGCGTTCCCTGTGCGATCAAAGACGTGATGGTGATGAAGGGAGCGCCGGCGACCGCGGGATCGAGAATCCTTGAAGGCTACCATCCTCCCTACGACTCGACCGCCGTGGCCCGTCTGGAGGCGGCGGGCGCGGTGCTTCTGGGCAAGCTCAATTGCGATGAGTTCGCCATGGGTTCGTCGAACGAAAATTCGGCGTATGGCCCGGTGCGCAACCCGGCGGACTTGGAGCGGGTTCCGGGCGGATCGAGCGGGGGCAGCGCGGCGGCAGTGGCGGCCAACCTTGCCGTGGCCACGCTGGGCTCTGACACCGGCGGTTCCGTCCGCCAGCCGGCAAGTTTCTGCGGTGTGGTGGGTGTGATGCCCACCTGGGGCCGGGTGTCGCGCTACGGTTTGATTGCGTTTGCCTCGTCGCTCGACCGCATCGGACCATTTGCGGGAAATGTGCGCGATGCGGCGGCGATTCTGAGCGAGATCGCCGGCCACGACCCCAAGGACGCGACCAGTTCTCCGGCCCCGGTGGAGGATTACGCGGCCGAGAGCGACAAGCCGGCCGCGGGCCTGCGCATCGGCGTGCCGAAGGAATATTTCGGCGAGGGGCTTGATCCCGAGGTTCGCGCGGCGATTGAGAAAGGCATTGAAGCGCTCAAGGCCGCCGGATGCGCGGTCAAGCCGATCTCCCTGCCGCACACCAAGTACGCCATCCCGACCTACTACCTTGTGGCCACGGCCGAGGCGAGCGCCAACCTGGCGCGGTTTGATGGGGTTCGCTACGGCTACCGGGCAAAACATGCGGAGACGCTGAGCGCGATGTATCGCAACTCGCGCGACCAGGGCTTCGGCGCCGAGGTAAAGCGGCGGGTTTTGCTTGGCACCTACGCGCTCTCCGCCGGCTACTACGATGCGTACTACGGCAAGGCGCAGCAGGTGCGGCGGCTGCTGGCCGAGGAGTTCCTGCGCGCGTTTGCCCAAGTGGACGCGATCGTGACGCCGGTGTCGCCGGTTCCGGCGTTCAAGATCGGCGAAAAGGCCGACGATCCGCTGGCGATGTACCTGGCCGACATCTACACCGTGACGGCGAGCCTGGCGGGCATTTGCGGCGTGAGCGTGCCCTGCGGGACCACGGCGGCGGGGCTGCCGGTGGGGATGCAGGTGCTGGCCAGCCATCTGCGGGAGAGCACGGCGTTCCGGGTGGCGAGAGCGGTGGAAGACGCAGGGAACACGGATTAGGGAACGGGGAACAGGGGGGCACCCGATGGAAACGGCGCTGGTTGGCAGGTTTCCCGTGATCCTGGAGCGAGCGGAGGATGGTTGGATTGTGGCCGAATGCCCTGTGCTGCCGGGGTGCATTTCCCAAGGCCGCTACGAGAAAGAAGCACTTGAGAACATCAAAGAAGCCATCGCAGGTTGGCTTTGGGCCAAGAAACAGAAGGCTCAGCGTGGATGAATTGCAGGCATAATTTTGATTGCGGGGGCCTGTGAGCGGGATCACCTTGCGCCCGGCTCCGCCGGTTCGATAATGCCCTCATCCCCGAGAGGTCGGAGAGCAGGCCATTATGGGCATCGTTCGCGCTTCCGCCTTGGTTGCCGTGGTTGCGACATTCATCAGCTTCAATCCAATTTCGATTCACGCTGCGGCGCGCAAGGGCCACGTTGTGGTGCTGGGCGCGGCGCGGGCGGTGCCGTACTCGAAGGCCGGGGATCCGGCCGGCGCGCAAGAAGGCGAGACCACGCTGAAGGTTCGCGCGCTGATTGTGGATGGAAGCGTGAAGGAATGGACGACGGGCGAGGCGCACGACGTGACCGACCGCAGTTTTGTGGTGCGGCGGGCGCTGCGGCTGAATGACGAGCTGCCCGGCGAGAAGATTTCCGGGCCGGGAGCGGAGAAAGAGCGCTGGGTTTGGCAGCGGGGGCCATGGCTGCTGATGGACCGCGTTACCGGACATGAGACGGCGCTGAAACTGCCGGACTACGATCCGGGCGTGAGCCAGGTGAGCTGGTTCCGCGACTACGCGGCCTATTGCGGCGTGACGGCGAGCGGCAAAAGCCTGTACGCGGTGGTAGCGCAGCTTGCGGCGCGCAAGCCGGTCCTGGCGAAGAAAATCGGCGCGCTCGATCCGGACCCGAAGAGCCGCCCCGATACCGTGTGTGCCGAGCCGATGTGGCAGCGGGAGCCGTTGCGGGTCACCTTTCATCCCCAGGGCCGGGAAGCGGCCAGCTTCGATATTGCACCGGGTTCTGCGCTGCTGGTGGAGGACTCAGGAGACGAGCCGGAAAAGCCGTAAAGGCAGGGATCAGGGAACAGGGAACAGGGAACAGGGAACAGGGATCAATGGAACAAGCAAGAGACGGTGCGACGCTTCCGTTTAATTTTTGTCCTGCTTGAACAGGTTCCACAGGATCCAGAGCATAACGAGGACGGCGGTGCCGAAGGGAACGATGAAGGCGATTTTCGCAGCAGAGGGGTCGATCATCCGCAACTCCGGAAGGGTGTTGAGTGGCGGGTGAAGCAAAACCGCTTCCAGCCGCCAGCCTGTATAGGTACAGGAGAATCCCGCGCACGTAAGAGAGCGGAAAGGCCGGCATAAAGCTTTCGTAAGCGGCAGGGAGGGCGGGAGCGAAGCAGCGGGGGACAAGAGAGGAAGATGCGTGGAGAGCGCGCTTAGGCAGAGCTGCGGGAAGCGTAGAGATTCAATGTTGCGGTTGCGAGACGGCTACGTGGATGAACCAGGCGGGTTTTGAGGGTGCTCCGCGCCTTGACACGCAAGCGGGCGGGCGTATCTTATTTCGATAGGCACTCTTTTGGGGATCCGTCCAGGAAACAAGACAGGAAGCTGCTGTTTTGGCAGGGGCGGAGTTTCGGGAGGGCCTGTCGAACAGGAACCGCCGGCAGCAGGGCAGGCACTGTGAGTGCAAGGTGGCGAGCCCTGAAAGCCATGTCTGAAGTCCGCTGCGCGGATGAAGATCATTCCCGGAGACAAATCCAGTGGAGGGCAGGGCTTTAAGCCCGTGAGCGCCTCAGCCTGAGCGATCCCGCCGGTCGGGAGCCGGGCGGCAAAGGATGAGTGTGGCAATCAGTTTGGCAATGTTAGCGCCGTCAGGAGGCGCGGGCGCGATCGGGATGCTGCCGATCCTGCTTCTGATCCCGGTCCTCTATTTTCTGATGATCCGGCCGCAGCAGAAGCGGCAGAAGCAGTGGCAGGAGATGCTGGGGAAGATCAAGCCGGGGGACAAGATTACGACCTCAGGCGGGGTTCGCGGCGTGATTCTTTCGATCAAGGATGACACCATTATCATGAGGGTGCCGCCGGACGGCATCAAGATGGAAGTGGCGAAGACCGCGATTGCTTCGGTAACGACGCAGGAGCCGGCAGCCTCGTAAGGCGCTTGCGGCTTTTATTGTTTTGACTAGAGGATTGGGCACAACGAGATGAAGAAGAACCTCAAAGGCAGAGTTGCGCTGATCGTTGCGGTGCTGGTGGTTTGCCTGTACGGCATTTTCGGTATCCCCAGCGGGTTTAGCGGTTCGGCGCTGCTGAAGGCGATGACCAAGAAGATTCGCCTGGGACTGGATTTGCAGGGCGGGGCGCACCTGGTTCTGCAGGTGCATGTGCAGGACGCGGTCAACGACGAAACCAACAACACGGTGGTGACCCTGCAGCAGGATTTGAAGAAGGCCAACGTGCCGTTCGGCCGGGTGCTCAAGCCGGATCCGACAAAGAACCCCGCGCTCATTGAAGTGGACGGGGTCCCGCCGGTGAACTCGGGGGCGGCGCGGACCATCTTCGACAGCAAGTTCTCCAACGAATACGACGTGAATCCAGGCTCGAACGGATCCTACACGTTGACCATGAAGCCGACGGTGGAGACCGACCTGGAGCAGCGGACGGTGAGCCAGGCCATTGAGACCATCCGCGACCGCGTGGACGTGCTGGGCGTGAGCGAGCCGGAGATTGCGCCGTACATTGGACAGAACCAGATCCTGGTGGAGCTGCCGGGCATTTCCAATCTGGACCAGGTGAAGAACCTCATCTCAGAGACAGCGAGACTGGAGATTCACCCGGTGGTGGGCGGCCCGTACCCGAGTGAACAGGCAGCGGCGCAGAGCCTGGGCGGCACGGTGCCGCCGGAAGACGAAGCTCTTCCATTTTCCGGAACCATTGGGAACGATAGCGGCGCCGACCAGTATTACGTGCTGCAACGGATGGCGGTGGTGGCGGGCAGCCAGTTCCGTTCCGCCGATCCGGGCACCAATCCCGATACCGGCCAGCTTACCGTGAACTTCACGCTGACCGACGAGGCGGGCGAGAAGTTCTACGACTACACCAAGGCCAATGTGGGCAATTCCATGGCGGTGGTGATGGGGGGCACGGTACGCGAAGTAGCCGTCATCAAGGGCCCGATCCACGACCAGGGCCTGATCGAGGGCGGATTTACCAAGGACGAAGTGGATGCGCTCTCAAAGCTGCTGCGCACGGGCTCGCTGCCGGCTTCGCTCACCTACCTGGAACAGCGCGCGGTGGGGGCCTCGCTGGGCGCCGATTCAGTGCACGAGGGCGTGACGGCGGCCATCGTTGGCATGCTGCTGGTGCTGGCCTTTATGCTGATTTACTACCGCGGCGCGGGCATCAACGCCGACCTGGCGCTGATCCTTAACCTGGTTATTCTGCTGGGTTTCATGGGCGCGGTGAACGCGACTCTGACGTTGCCGGGCATAGCCGGCGTGATCTTGACCATCGGCATGGGCGTGGACTCGAACGTGCTGATTTTCGAGAGGATACGGGAAGAGATGCGGGCGGGCAAGGCGGCCTCGGCGGCCGTGGACCAGGGATTCGCGCATGCCTGGATCACCATTGTGGATACTCACGTGACCACGATGGTTTCGGCGGCGATCTTGTTCATGTTCGGCACCGGCCCGGTGAAGGGCTTCGCCACCACGCTGTTCTTCGGCCTGCTGGCCAACCTGTTCACGTCAGTGTTTGTGTCGCGGACAATATTTGACGCTCACCTGAACAAAATGAAGCCGGGCGAACTGGTATCGATTTAGGGACTAGGGACCGGAGGTTCTCCGGGACAACAGGAAGGGTAGAAAACCAGGTGGAATTTTTTCGTAGTCCAAATGTGAACTGGCTGGGGTGGAAGTGGTACTTCCTTTCTTTCAGCCTTATCTTCAGTGTTGCCGGAGTGACCTCAATGGGATGGCACTGGGCGCACATCGGCAGCCCGATTCCGCTGGGCGTGGATTTTCGTGGCGGCACCGAGGTGACGGTGCAGTTCCGGAGCGCGCCGGACATCAGGGCCATCCGCAGCGCGATCGACTCGGCCGGGTATCCGGATGCAAAGATTCAGCCTATCCAGGGAGAGGGCGAAACCAACCAGGCGCTGATCAGCCTGCCGGAGCGCACCAACGAGAACAACCTGGATATCGACCGCCAGGCGGTGATCGGCGCGCTGGAGCAGCACTACAGCGCGAACCCATTTGACCCGAACAAGGATGTGCAGTTATCGGTAGTGGGCCCGACGGTGGGCAAACAGTTGCAGCAGAAGGCGATACAGGCCACGCTGCTGTCGCTCGCCGGGATGCTGGTGTACCTCTGGTTCCGGTTTCAGCTCATTTACGGCGTGGCGGCGGTGGTGGCGTGTTTTCACGACACGCTGATCACGGTGGGAGCTTTCGCGTTGACCGGGCAGGAGATCAGCCTGACGGTGGTGGCGGCCATCCTGACCCTGATCGGCTACTCCATGAACGACACCATCGTGGTTTTCGACCGCATCCGCGAGAACCTCCGTCTGAGCCGGCGCGAGTCGTTGCCGGACGTGGTGAACCGGAGCATCAACCAGACCCTGAGCCGGACAGTTCTGACCTCGGGGCTAACCTTTCTGACCGTTCTTTCCTTGTACATTTTTGGCGGCCAGGTGCTGCGGGGCTTTTCCTTTGCGCTGGTAATCGGTATTCTGATTGGCACGTATTCTTCGATCGCGATTGCGGCGCCAATGCTGGTGGCGTGGCAAGAATGGCGGAGCCGCCGGGGCAAGGCGGCGGTATTGCCGGCAGCCAAGCGGGCGCGTACCTGAGTGGGAGAAATGCACCGGAAATGCAGCAAGCTTTGCATCATGAGCATTGTTCTGGTATAGGTTGAGCACGCTTGTAAAGGGGCCTAGGGCGCGCGGGAACATAAAACGTTTCCGCGGTGTCTAAAGAAGAGGAAAAACAATACCCGAAATTCGAGGCTGGCCATGTTTGAAGACTCCACATTTGAATCCAGCGGCAGGATCAAGAGCAAGAGCAAATACTGGATGCTCGTCACAGGGGCTATCAACCTGTCAATTCTCATTCTGCTGATCTTGATTCCGCTGATCTACCCCGAGGCATTGCCGAGAGCATTGATGGCAACGGTGCTGACGGTGCCTCCTCCTCCTCCTCCACCTCCGCCGCCGCCGCCGCCGCCGACCCCGGTGCACGTGGTGCATGTCCAGTCGGAGATGATGAACAACCAACTGGTGGCCCCGACCAAGATTCCCAATTCCATCAAGCAGGTGGCAGAGAAGGAAGCGCCGCCGTCGAGCTTTGGCGTAGCTGGCATGGAAGGCCTGGGCGGCAGCGCTAACGGCGTGATGGGCGGGCTGTTTGCCGGCACCGGCGCCAGGGTTCAGGTGGCTGCGCCCAAGAAGGTCAATATCTCGGGCGGCGTGGCGCAGGGCATGCTCCTGCAGAAAGTCACCCCGGTGTACCCGCCGATCGCGAAGGCGGCGCGCGTGCAGGGCACGGTGGTCCTGGAGGCGCAGATTTCCAAGACCGGCTCGATTGAGAACTTGCGGGTGATCAGCGGGCCGGCGATGTTGCAGCAGGCGGCCATCGAGGCCGTGAAGCAGTGGCGCTACCGGCCGTACCTGCTGAACAACGAGCCCGTCGAGGTGGAGACCACGGTGAACGTGATCTTCAGCCTGGGAGGATAAGTACGAATTGGCCCTTTTACCGATCCAAGGTAGAGGGGCCTCAATTTATGGCGTGAGAGTGCCCCTCGGCAACGAGTTGCATTCCCTTAACAGATTCTGAACGGAAGGCCGATAGGGCAACGGGAACGGGAGATGAGCCCGGATCCGGCGGTTCTCCCGGTCGTTGTTTCTGACCTTGCTGCTTTTTTTGAGCTCGCAAGTCAGCCGCATTCCACAAGCAAACTCCTTAGGAGGAACGATTCAAGTGATTCTCGCTCAGCTTTCACACTTTGCAACGCACGCGGTCAGCAGCCTGGCTCTGTTCCAGGACGAAGGGCAGACAGTCAGCTTCAGTCCCATCGGGCTGTGGAACCACATGGCATGGATGGCCCGCTCCGTGGCCATCCTCCTTTTCATTGAGTCGATCTGGTCCCTGGCCGTGATGATCGACCGTTACCTGTACTTCTCTGCCGCCCGCAAGCAGTCGCGCGAATTCGCTCCCAAGGTGGCCGGCGCGCTGAAGGATAGCAAGCTGGAAGAGGCGATCAAGGTCGCCGACCGCAGCAAGAAGTCGCACCTGGCTGAGGTGGTTACGGCGGGCCTGCAGGAATTCCGCGTATCCGGCGGACAGGCGAACGAGGAGACCATCGCTAGCTCGCAGCGGGCCTTGGAGCGCGCCGAAGCCATTGTGCACGCCAAGCTGAAGAGGGGCCTTGCGGTTCTGGCCACCATCGGCTCAACGGCTCCTTTTGTGGGCCTGTTCGGCACCGTCGTCGGCATTCTGCACGCCTTCGACGCCATCGCGACGCAGAAAACCTCGGGTATCGGCGCTGTCGCAGGCGGTATTTCGGAAGCGCTGGTGACCACGGCGTTCGGCCTGCTGGTGGCCATTCCCGCGGTTATGGCGTTCAACTACTTTACCGGCCGCGTGGAGGCGTTTGACGTGGAGATGGACAACTCCTCCAGCGAATTGATCGACTACTTCATCAAGCAGAGCCACAAGCGGTAAGGGTGACCGGCTGAGCGGGATATGCTTTGCCGGGCGGGAGAGCGGAGACACTCTCCCGCCCGGTGATTCGATCGCCAGCCCGGCGGTGGACCAGGGTAGCCGGAGGAACTCCGGAAAAAAATTCAACCGCAGGGAGCCCCATTATGGGTGTAGCAGTTCGTGACGAAGGCAAGAAGGTAAACTCCAACATCAACGTGACACCGATGGTGGACGTGATGCTGGTGTTGCTGATCATCTTTATGGTCATTACCCCGATGCTCCAGAACAAGGTGCAGGTGGACATGGCCAAGGTGGACAATCCCACGTCGATGCCGGACGCCGACAAGGAAGATTCCATCGTGGTGGCGATCACACGCTCCGGGGACGTATTTCTGGGCCAGGACCACGTCGCGGTCAGCGAGTTGGGCCATCTGGTGGCCGACAGGCTTGCCGACAAGCCGGGGAAGACGATCTATGTCCGGGCCGACGCGCGCGCCCAGTTTCGGGCCGTCGAGGATGCCATCGACGCGGTTCGTACCGCGGGCGTGGACGAAGTGGGCCTGCTGACGCAGAAGCGCGAGGCGGGCGAGCCACCGACGGTGGGCGGAGAATAGAACTGCCGCCGGCGATGTTCAACCACTACAAGTTCAGGAACTCAGGAGTTTGAAACCATGTCAATGTCAACGGGCGGCAGCGCTGGCGCGATGGGTGAAATCAACGTCACCCCAATGATCGACATTCTGCTGGTGCTGCTCATTATCTTCATGGTCATCGTTCCGGTGGTGCCCAAAGGGCTGGATGCCCTGGTGCCGCAGCCGCCGAAGACCCCGCAGAAGCAAGAGCAAAACGACCGCACCATCGTGGTCCAGGTGTTCGGCAAGGGCTCTACGAACCTCACCTACAAGATCAACGAGACCGAGGTGACGCACCACGACCTTTTGCCGAAGCTCACCGAGATCTACGCCAACCGCGCCGAGCGCGTCATGTTCGTCCGGGGTGACGATGACGTGAATTTTGCGGCCATTGCCGACGTGATCGATATTGCCAAGGCGGCAAACGTGGATCACATCGGGATCATGACGCCCAAGATCCAGGAAGGCCAGTAGGCTCTCGGAAGCGGTGGGGTGGCTCTGCAGGCGGCGGCAACAAAGGCGGCCGGCGGATCCGCAACCGGTTTTCTCTCAGATCCTGGAAGGAAGGCCGGACGGGCCGGTCTTCCGGATCAACCTGCAACCCACCATCCGGCAGGACTTGGCCATGTGTTCGGTGCCGCCGGTGGCAACTGCGACGATCGCGAATGGTTCATCCGGGGCCGCGATTCTGGTGAATTGGACTAACGTTACCACGGCGATCGGCAACGCAACGGAATCGGATTGCATGGGCATCATGGCTACGGGCGCGAGGTCCGGCTTCGAAGCAGCAGGCGGGGGATGGTGGGGCTCTTTCTGGCGGGAAACTCGGTCGCACGCGACCCCGGCAAACAGGAGTACAATTCTTTTTCGTCCTGTACCACGAAACTCCCGCTGCGTCTGCGGGACACGGCTGACAGGTTGAGGCCGGCAGGAGAAGTTGGACAGGCGCACAAGTTCCAGGCACGTTTCAAAAGAAAGGCACGGCCTGAAGGAGAAGAATACAAACATGATTCGATCCGCAAGATTGATTGCTCTCGCGGTTGCCACGGGCGCCATGGCGCTGACCATGAGCGGGTGCAACCGTCTGGCCGCGCGCGACCAGTTAAACAAGGGGGTGGATGCCTACAAGGCCGCCCATTACGAAGAGGCGATCGGGCATTTCCAGAGGGCCACCGAGCTCGATCCCAATCTGCCCATGGCCAAGAGCTATCTGGCCACTGCATTGGCGCAGAACGTGGTGCCCGGCCTGGATACGCCTGACAACCTGAAGACGGCGCAACAGGCCATCGGTATTTTCGAGGAAGTGCTGGCCAAGGAGCCGAACGACGTGAACAGCATGAAGCAGATTGCCGGAATCTACTTCAGCGTGAAGAAACTGGACGATGCCGAGGAGTGGCAGAAGAAGGTGCTGGCCGTCGATCCGAACGACGCCGAAGCGGCCTACACGGTTGGGGTGATCGATTGGACGAAGGCTCACGAGAACACCCTCAAGGCGCTGGTCCCGGCGGGTATCAACGACGACGGCGAGGGCAACGTGAAGGCGCCCAAGAAGATCCTCGAGCAGATCAGCGACGAGAACACGCCCCTGGTCACCGAAGGGCTCGATTATCTTCATCGGGCTCTTGCCGACCGGCCCACTTATGACGACGCCATGGCGTATCTGAACCTGACCTATCGCCGAAAGGCGGATTGCGATTATAAGGATCCGGCAGCGGTGAAAGACGACGTGGATCAGGCCAGCCACTGGATGCAGCAGACGCTTGCCACCCGCAAGGCCAACGAACAGAAGAAAGAAAAAGGCCCCGGCGGCATCACCTTGGATTCGAGCGGCAACATGAAGTAGCCGCTTGTTCCTGACTGTGCCAACGGCCTCCGCTGCGGCGGAGGCCGTTTTGTTGGACGCCGCGCGTGGGCCCCCGGTCCTCCAGCGTGCAGGCGGCATGGTAATATGCAGGGGTCCCCTTCCATGGATACTCCCGCAAAAAGTTCCGATGTTGTGCTTGAAGTTGTGAGTCCCGGTGCCGCGCCTGAATTCGTGCCCTTGACCCAGTCGCCGTTTCTGCTTGGCCGTGGACGGGAATCCGGCAATCATCTCGCGCTCGAGGACCGGCGCATCTCGCGCAGTTGCGCGGCAATCGTTGCCCTGGACGACTGCTTCCGCCTGGAAGACCGCGGGCACCGGCAGGGTATTTTCGTGAACGGGGCGAGGGTGGAGCGCGCCATCCTGAACGACGGAGATGTCATCGAGTTCGGACTGGAAGACTCCTACAAGATCACCTTCCATTCCTCTCTGGCGCGGCACTCCGTGGAAAGTATGCTGACGCGCCTGGGGAGCATATCGAGCGCGACGTCGACGCTGGGCTCGAGCGGATTGAGCAAGTTGAACCTGCTGCTGGAGGCCACCGGGCTGCTGCACTCGGCGCTTCCCCTGGATGCGGTGCTGCGCACCATGCTCGATCACGCTATTTCGATCACGCGCGCCGATCGCGGAGTTCTGCTGGAACCGGACGCGGCGGGCGCGCTGAAGGTGCGTCTGGCAAGGGGCGGCGGCGGCAGCGATCTGACAGCGGCCAGCATCAATCCCAGCCAGACGGCGCTGCGCCAGGCCATTCAGCAACGGGCCCCCATCATCACAGACGATATGAGCCTTGCGGGACTGGACCTGAAAAGCGCGGAGAGCGTCGTCATCCAGGGGCTGCGCGCGGTGGTGGCCATTCCGCTGTTTGCCGTGCCTCACGCCAGCAGCGAAGAATCGCAAATGCTGGCGCAGGGCCAGCTCCTGGGCGCTGTGTACCTGGATTCGCGCAAGCCGGCGGCGTTTTCCAATCTCGACCGCCAGATCCTGGACGCGCTGGGAGGGCAGGCGGCCAGCATCCTTGACAATGCGCGCCTGGTGGAGCGGGAGCGCGAGCGCCAGAGGATGGAGCAGGAACTGGAGATCGGCCGCAATATCCAGCAGGGGCTTCTGCCCCAGGGCTTGCGCGATTTCCCCCACCTTGAAGTTTCGGGAATCCAGTATCCGTGCCAGGAAGTGGGCGGCGACTATTTCGACGTGTTTCCGATGAGCGAGGACCGCACGGCATTTCTGATTGCGGACGTTTCCGGCAAGGGACTGGGAGCGGCCTTGCTGACCACTATGTTGCTGGGAGCGCTCTCCGGCATGACCCTGGGCGTGGAGCCGGCCAAGGTGCTTCAGCACATCAATCGCTACCTTTGCGAGCACTCGGTGGTGGGCCGGTACGCGACCTTGTTTTTCGCCATCCTGGACAGCGCGGGCGGGCTCGAATTCATCAACGCCGGACATCCCTCTCCGCTGCTTCTGCGCGGCGACTCCATCGTCGAACTCTTCACCGAGGGATCGTTTCCGGTTGGGCTGGTGGAGGAAGCGGAGTTCGCTTCGATGCGCAGGCAACTGGAGCCGGGCGATACGCTGGTCCTGTTTACCGACGGAGTGACCGAGGCGCTGGACCCGGATAAGCAGCTCTTTGGATACGAGCGATTGCAACAGGCAGCCGCGGGCGGCAGCGAAAAAAAGATTGGCGAACTGCAGCAGTCGATTCTCGACGCGGTAGCGGCCTTCTGCCGGGGCGCGGAAGCTGCCGACGATGTGACCTTGCTGACCGTTCGTTACCGCAAACCCAACGCCAGGGGATGAGCAGAAGCGGTCTCGGCGGGGCAAAAACCACTGTGCTGCCGCTATGACGGCGTGCTAGATTGAAGCCACTGTAGAGAGCTATGGACCGCAAAACAATAGGCCGTTACGAGATTATCGACGAGTTGGGCCGGGGAGCGATGGGAGCCGTGTTGCGCGCGAAGGACCCTGCCATGGGCCGCACCGTTGCCCTCAAGTGCATCCTCTCAGGCGCCCTCGCCGGGGACCAGACCAACGAGTTTCGCGAGCGGTTTTATCGTGAGGCACGCGCGGCGGGCGCGCTGGCGCACCCTGGGATTGTTCCTGTATTCGACGTCGGCGAGGACGACGGCACCCCATTCCTGGTCATGGAACTGGTGCAGGGGCGGACGCTGGCCGACGCCCTCAAACAGGGCGAGAGGTTTTCGCTCGAGCGGGTCTGCGAAATCGGGCAGGGGATTGCGGAGGCGCTCGACTACGCTCACCGCAACGGCATCGTGCACCGCGATATCAAACCGGCGAATATCCTGATGACATCGCGCGAAGTGTATGGCGCCGAACGGCCGCGGATCACGGACTTCGGGGTGGCCAAGCTGGCCGGCGGCGAGATTACAACCACCGGTCAGTTGCTGGGGACGCCGGCCTTCATGCCGCCGGAACAATTCACCGGGGCGCCCATCGATGGCCGCACCGACTTGTTTTCGTTGGGAGTAATCCTGTACCGGATGGCGACCGGCGAGCAGCCGTTTTCCGGCGAGACGATTACGGCGGTTTCGTACAAGATCGTTCATACCGATCCCATCCCGCCGTCGCGGTTGAATCCGGCCATCGGCGCGCGGCTTGAAGCGGTGCTGTTGAAGTGCCTGGCCAAGAGCCCGACAGACCGCTACCAGACGGGCGAAGAACTGGCCGCAGATCTTGCTGCAGTGCGCACCGGAGCGCAGGCGGGGCCACCGGCATTTGCCACGGCAGGGCAGGGAACGCTGGCGGGATTCGATCCCGGACGGACGCTCGATGTAACGGCAGGGCCATTTCCCAAAACCTATTCCGGCCAGGCGCCGCAATGGGCAACCATGGCCCCTCAAAATGCAACCGCAGGCCCGCCAATGCCGTCTGCGCCGCCCCCCGCGTGGCCCGCGCCCCCTGCGCAGCAATGGACCGTGCCTCCCGGCATGGCGGCGCCCGTTTCTCCGCCAATGCCAGCGGCTCTGCCGCCCGCACCCATGCAGTCCGGGGGATTTTCGGCTGGAATGGGCGCGATGAGCGCTGCGCCGGCTTCGCGGCCGACTCCGATGGCCAACCCCGCTCCTACGATGGCCGCAAGCGCCACGATGAGGACCGCGGGCCCGCAGGCGCCTTCGCGGTCCTACACTGTTGCCGACCGGAAAAACGATCCGGCGAATCCCGCGATCCGCAGCGGCAAGATGGAGCGGCTGAGCGTTCCCGAGCCACAGAAGAAGAAGGGGGTACCGGTTCTGACGTGGTTGATTTTGGGCGTGCTTGGCATCGTGGGGACGTGGTATTTGCTGCAAAATCGCGCCGCGTTGCAGCGTGCATCGGACACCGGGCAGGCTGCGCCCCCGCCGGCCGAGCCGGTTATGGGGGCGTTGCCGCCCACTACGGCGGCAAATTTCAATCCCAAAAACCTGGACCCGGCCAGCAGCGGGCAACTGCAGCTTGGGTTTGACAGCTTTCCCTCGGCCATTCTTTTGTCGGTGGAGGTGGATGGCGGGAAATTCTGGAGCGGCGTGGCCGGCTCGTCGAACGGCGGCGCTCTGGTGATTCCGGCGGGAAGACATGAAGTACGGGTGGTGGCGTACGGCACCGGCGCGAACACCACTTTCTCCAACAGCGCCAGCGGCGCGTTTTCAGCGGGCCGCCGGCTGCTCCTGCTCACCCAGCTCAAGCCCGAGCCCCCCACCGGAGTAACCGTCTTGCCGCCGGGAACGCGGATCGTTCTCGCCGTCAAGCCGTAGTAGCTGTAACCGGTTTGTCACAAACCTCCGATAGGATGGGGGCTGATTCCACTCGAAGCTGCGCCCACGAAAGGATGGTGCGATGAAAGCCACCACGGAAGAAGTTGAAGGCGGCATCCTAAAGGTTGTCCTGGAAGGCCGGATGGACATCGAGGGCTCGGCGGCCATCGACATGCGCATGAACGTGATTGCTGGCAGCTCCACGCGGGTGCTGGTGGATATGGCGGGCGTATCGTTCCTGGGGTCCATGGGGCTGCGGTCCATTGTGCTGCCCGCGCAGGCCGTCAAGCGGAGGGGCGGCAAAATGGTGCTTCTCAATCCCACTCCGATGGTGGCGGAAGTGCTGAGGAACGCTCATATCGGCACCATCATACCTATCCACCACGACCTTGATGCGGCGCTGGCCGAACTCCGGGCCTGAGCGATGCGGCTGCCGGGCGAGACCGCCATGGTTGAGAATGACCCCGCGCACACCATTCCGAAGCGGTTGACGCTGCGCAGCCGGCTGGAGGATTTGGCCATGGTGTTTCCGTGGGTCGAATCGCTGGGCGAAGCCTATACCCTGCCGGACAACACCATCTTCGCGATGAACCTGTGCCTGGAAGAGGCTCTCTCCAACATCGTGCGCCATGGGTATCGCGGCGATCCGAACCAGACGATGACGGTGGAGTTTGAGCGGAATGGAGAGCGCGAGGCCGCGTTTGTGGTGGAGGATTCGGCGCCGCATTTCCGGCCGTTCGATCCGGCGGTCGCGCAGGAGGATGCCGCGATTTCGTCGCTCGAGGACTTGGTGCCGGGTGGAAATGGGATCCGGCTGATGCGGCAGTTTGCGGATAGGGTGGAATGGGAGCCGCTGGAGCATGGGAACCGGCTCAGGATCGGGTTTGCGATTGCGGAAGGCGGATGAAGTTTACAGCCAGCAAGCCCGCGGGAGCTTCGCGGTGTGCCGAACCAGCCGCGCTTCCTCTCAGCGTCTACTGCGCGCCCTGCTTGAGGACCTGTTCGGCGAAATAGTTGTGGATCTTGGCCTGGTCGTGGAGCATTTCCTCGTAGGCGTTCTCCAGAAGCTGTGCCTTGAGATCGTGCAATTGCTGCCGGATGTACTGCTGCACGCGCGGATCCCTCAAGTCGCGCTGGCCCGCGGGTTCCCGCTCCAGCAGCTTGTAAATCTGGTAGCCGACAACCTTGCGGCTGGGATCATTTTGGGCATAGACGGGGAGTGGTGGCGTAACCTGTCCCGGCCGCAGAGCCATCACCGCGTCGTAGACTCCAGGATCGGCCGTCTTCAACCGTGACTCCGGTATCGGTCCCATATCGCCGCCGTTGGAGGCGGTTGTGGAGTTCTCAGAAAACTGCGACGCCAGTGTGCCGAAGTCCTCGCCGGCCAGGAGACGGTCACGGATGGACTCGATTTCCTTGCGCGCATCTGCTTCGCTTGGAGTGTGGCGGGCCTGGGGCAAATTAGCCTGCTGAGATGCGGCGCCTGTCACCTGAATCTGGGCTAAGTGAACCGTGGGCTCGATGTTGTTGAAGTCGGCCTTGTGCGCATTGTAGAAATCCGAGATCTCGGCATCGGTAATGTTGATTTTGGAGACGATTTCCTTGTTGAGGAGCTTGGTCTGAGTGAGGCTGCGGCGGATCTGGGTCTTGAGGTCGTCCAGGGTCATGCCGCGCTGCTTCAACTGATTGTCGAACTCCTCCTGCGTCATGAGGCCCTTGATGTCGGTCAGCTTGGCGTTGACGTCCTCATCGCTGGCGGTCAGGTTGAGTTTGGCCGCCCGCTGGGCGTAGATCTCCTGCTCGATCATGTCGCGAAGGGTAGTGAGCCGGTCAAGGTCAGCCTGGACGGGAGACGGCGGTTGGGGCGCATTGCCAAGGTTGAGCTTGAACTGCTTTTCCAGGTCGGCGCGCATAATTTCCTTGCCGTTGACCGTGGCCACTACGTCCGCCCCAACGCCGGGATGGCATCCGGATACGGCGAGCAAGGTGCCAAGGCTCACAAGAATGACGGCAAAACGGGATTGAACCCGGAAAAAGCTGTCGACGTGCAACCTGATCTCCCCTCGGAAAGGCCAAAGCCTTCCGGCACTACAGGATAAATCCCCGTGCCGCACCAGGGACAGGCAAAATGAGGGCCGCTGGCTAGCGTCCTGCCGGCCCCTTCGCGCCTGGAGCCGCTGTTGCGCCCGGAGCCGGCATTGCGGCCGGGGCCGGCAGCTCGGCCGGCGGCGGTTCTTCACCGGCCGCGCGCAGCGCGCGGTCAATCGCCGCCCATACCTGTTCCGCCGGCACGGCGCCGCCGTTCACCCGTTCTCCTTCGACGAAAATCGCCGGCGTGCCGTCCACGCCCAGCGAATCCGCTTCCTTGGCCTCGGCCTTGATTTGCGTCTCGTCCTGCTTGGCAAGGCAGGCATCGAGCTTGGCGCCATCCAGCTTGCCCAGCGCACCCTCCTGGCGCGCCACGCGGTCCAGGGTCGCAAAGCTCTTGTTGAGGTCGCGATCGGGGCCGGTGACTTCCTGCCCGTGGGAATGCAGGTAGTCCACATAGGCCCAGTACACGGTTCCGTTCTGCGCCGCCAGGCAGTTGGCGTCAACCGCGGCGTGCATCGCCCAGGGGTGCAGTTCCGTCAAAGGGTCGTCCTTGTAAATGAACCGGACTTTGTCTCTGTAGCGCTCCAGCGTGGCCGGAAACAGCTCTTCGTGCATGCGGGCGCAGTAAGGGCACTCCAGGTCGTCGAAATTGATGACCGTAACCTTGGCGTTCGGATTGCCGCGAACAGGCCGGCCCTGAACGTCGATATTCAGCGCCGGATTCTTGTCCAGGCTAAAGGTTTCGAGGCGCGCCAGGGTCTTGTTGTCCTTGGAGATCAGGAAGTCGACCACCTGCTTGCGGCTGCCGCTCGATAGGGTGACGGGCAGGGAGTCGTAGCCTGTAATCGGGCTGGGCGAGCGCTGGCCCAGGATGACGTCGACCTGAGGCGGAATGTTGAATTGCGAGCGGACCAGGACTTCAATGCGGCGGTCAAGGCCCGGGTCGGGAGATGTGGATAGCTGGGCCTTGCAGCCCGCGGCCAGTCCCAGCGCAAGCAGGACGGCCATCATGCGAAAGCGAAACAAGTTAAAATCCTCTATCTTCAAGGATACCCCAGCGCCCGGTTGAGGAGAGTACCTGATGAGTGGGACGCGCGGCGGGCGGAAACGTGACCGGGAAGGAAGGTTGGCGGCGGGTGCCCGCGGTCCCGGTTGCCGGTCGCGGTCAGTACGACGGCGCAGCCCTGGGATCGCGGAAAACGGTGTTGGTGCTGTGGATGTTACCGGGGGACCCGAAGTTGGCGAGGGTGAAGCTGTAGAGCCACTGGGTTTCGTCGCGTGCGCTGCCCAGAGCGAAGCGGCGATAACCGACGGTAAGGCCGCAGCAGTCCCAGTTGTACACGGCCTGAATGCCGCCGTACTGCAGTGCTCCGTGGACGAAGTCATAACCTCCGTTGGCGGCCAGATTGAAACCGTCACGGTTCTGCTTGCCAATCTCCAGGAAGGGTTCCACCTGCTGGCTCTGCAGCAGTGCGGCCGCGGTGCCCTGCTCGTCCACTGCATTCAGCAGAGCGTGGCCAAGCCCGGCCGTGGTGATGCCGTGGCTAAAGCCGGCGTAGATATTGCTGGCGGCGATGCGGCCCGGCCTGGGATCGTAGTCCAGATCCCACTCAACGCGCAGGTTGGGCACCGCTTCAAAGCGCATGCGGCTGATCAGCGGCGACAGGTTCCTCGGCTCGGTCAGGAAGGAAACTCCGGTCAAATCGAGCGTGGAAGAGAAGACATTGCGGCGGCCGGGAATGAGCGCGCCGCCAAAGTTGGGATTGAGGTAATAGCGCTGGGCGAGCTGCCAGCTGGCCCATTCCCGCGCGGGGCTGGCGCAGGTTGTTTTTTCGCTGCTCTCGCCGCTCTCATCCTCCGCGTCCGCATCGGATTTCGCACAGGGCGTGGGCTCGGTGGGGCGAAGGTAGAAGCGCTGCGTCAGCGAGTAGCCCACCTCGTCGGTGTCGGTCTCAATGTCGTTGGTGTCTACCAGCAGCACATTGCGCGCCTGGCTGCCGATGCCGCCGACGTAGTGCCAGTAGAGCTCGGGCTCGATGACGTGGCGCAGCTCGCGGTGCCAGCGGTTGAGGGCAAAGTCGCGTTCGAGCGCCGGCGGGCGCACATCCACGGCTGCTTCGCCGTAGGTGCGGCGCAGCGGGTCGTGGCTCACGGTGGGGATGCCGGAATTCGCGCCGGTTAGATCCGGAACCTGGCTGCCGGAGTAGAAGGTGCCGCGCAGGGCTGCTTCGGGAACCAGGTTCCATCCGCCTCCAACCAGAGGCAGAGAAATGTGCGGATAGACATCGATGCGGCCGTCGTTGTGGGCATGAAAGCCCGGTTCCGCGCGGCTCAACTGGCTCAGCGCCGAGCCCAGTCCCCAGTAAACCCCTCCGCCTGCCAGGGGCCGGTCCAGTACATCGTAGCGAAGGCTGGGCAAGTGCAGGATGCGCACCTCATCGCCCTCGGTGGTCCCGTCGAAGGATTGGATACGGGAGAAGTCCCCTGACGGGACCATGCCGTTGTGCGCATGGGTCAGAGAGAAGTCGCTCTTGACCTCGGAACTCACCGCCTGCCAATAATTGTCGTCGAACGCAAGCCGGTAAATGTAGCTGGACAGGTACTCGGCGTTGCCGGCGAAGCGCGTCTCCGGCGAGAAATCCCTCCGCGCCTGCACCACGATGTCCACGCCACCCTGGTTTTCCAGCACGGATTCCGCGGCCTGCGGTCCCGTTGTCTGGGTGATGTGCACGCCGCGGTCGATCAGCGCTTGCCAGTTCGCGGTTATGTGATCCAGCCCAATTCCCTTATAGCGGAAATTGCCCCTCGGCGCCCACCCGCGCTTGCTGAAGTATTCCACTCCAACCATTGCGTCCATGCTGCGATTGATGGCCCAGTAGTATTGTTCGCCGACAGTGTACCCGCGCATGGAATCGTTGCCCACGAAGGGAATGAAGAAGCCGCTCTGGCGGCCGTTTTCGTCCACCGGATGCCGCAAATAAGGCAGATAGAAGAGCGGGATTCCGGCCAGCTTGAATACGGTATTCTTCGTGGACGCGTATCCATCGGAGACATCGATCCTGTGCGCCAGCAACTGCCAGTCCGGATGCGGCAGCTTGCAGTTGGTCATGGAGCCATCCACCACGCGGTAGCTGCCTTCGCCCGTCTCCAGCAGCACGCGAGCGTGAATAATGAACGGATTGGCGGTGGAGTAGACCACGGTGCGGCCGGCGGAACGGAGGCCCATGGTGCCGGTGACGTCAAAAAACCGCGCTTTATGCTCATTCAGGAGGAGAGTACCGCTGGCGGCAATAATGTTGATGTCTTCAGGGCCGCCGGTCAAGTGGATATGGCCCTCGACGTTGGCCTCGGTGGTGTCCTGGTTGTAAGTGATCTTGTCGGCGCTGATGACGTAGCCGCGGTATTGGAATTCCGTTACGCCGTAAAGGGTCGCGATCTTGCCTACCCAGGTTTGCCGGTCTGCCTTCCAGCTCACAGGCACGCCGGCTATCTGGCCGGGCTGCGGCTGCGCAACTGGCATGGCCTCCTGCCCGGGATCGTCGGGGAGCTCGGCGGGAACACCATTGGAGGCCGCATTCTGCACCCGCGTTTCGGATTGTGCAGAGGGTAACGCATTGGTCAACGTCTGCCCCATCGTAAACGTGTGACAGAGCACCAAGGCCGTGATAAACAAAAAGGTGCGAGGGCGCATCCGCTGACTAAGGCCAGCATAGCAAATGCGGGCTCTTCCCGTAGTCGAGAGTTCCCTCGCGCTCTGGCTTTAAGGACAATCCGGTTCGAGCCTCCCACGGCGCAACCTCTTCGGTGCGACGCGTCTCCTTTCTCCGCGCACTCCTGTTCCTCTACATCAACTCCGCGTCCATCGGCACGGTGGAGGGGCGGAACAGCGTACCGGTTCAGGGAAGTTGAGCCGGAGTGGAGAGGAAAATCGCATTGAGTACACTCGGCCAGCCGCAAATGGAGCCAGCATGGAAGCAGGAAGTAAGCCGCCGTCTTGCCGCACACCGGAATCGCAAGGGATCTGAAGCAGCGTCGCAGCCCGCGGAGGACGCGCAGCATTTTGGCTCAAGCCGCGCCGCCGAGGCGGCCGCGCGAGTGGCGGCGCGCTACGCCAGGGCGCCCAGCTACAGCCAGATGCAGGCGGAAGAGGCTCGCGTGGCAGTGCGCGCGGCGGAGATTGCCACGCAGGTGGCGCGGGAGGCGCAGGCAGTTGCTGAAGATGCGCTGGCTGAATTGCATGCCGCCGCGCAGGCGCCCCCGATGCATGGGCCGGCCGTGGTGGAATGCATTGTGCGCGGCGAACGCGCGACGCTGAACAATATCGCGGAGCCGGCTGGGCAGGTGGCGGAAGCCGCGCCCGAGATCGGTGACACTTTACCGTTTGCAGAACCAATCGACACGGTTGCCTGTCAATCCCAAGCCGAGCCGCTATTCGGCCCCGAACTCCGTCCGGTCACCATTCGCTGGGATCCGGACGTTCCCGTGCGCGTACTGGAGCCGAAAGCCGCGCCGCGGGAGGATTTCGAGTTCTCCGCCGAGGATTGGTGGACCCCCGCGCAGGTGAGCGATACGCTGCGCAGCGAGCCCATTGCGGTCGATCCCGAGCCGGCCCACGCCAATCTGATTCAATTCCCGCGCGAGCTTGTGGCCACGCGCCGCATGCGGCCGCGTCTCACGGAAACACCGTACGAATCGCGCCCCAACGGGGAAGCCCAGCTCAGCATCTTCGAAGTCGATCCCGGCGCCATCTCCATTGATCCGGCTCCAACGGCTGTGGAAGTTTCTCCATGGGCCGGGCCGGCGTGGTCGCGTATCGAACTGGACGAGCATCCCGCCACCGAACTGCCGCAGGCAGCGGAAGCGCCCGCGCTTGAGCCGCGCTTCTTCCTCGCGCCGCTGGGCCTGCGCCTGCTGTCCACCGTGGTCGACACATCGCTGACTCTGGCCGCGTTCTTTGCCGCCGCCTTTTACATCGCATCGCACATCCAGCATCTGCCCGCGAAAAAGCCGGCGGAATTCCTCGCGCTGGGAGGGATAGTCCTTGCCGGCTTCCTCTATCACGCGCTGTTCTTCGCCTCCGGTCTTTCCACTCCCGGCATGCGCTACGCAGGTATCGCACTGTGCACGTTTGACGATGACAGCCCCACGCCCGCGCAGATGCGCCGCCGTCTCGGCGCCATGATCCTTTCGCTGGCCCCGGTCGGCCTGGGCGTTGCCTGGTCCATCTTCGATGACGACCACCTGACTTGGCACGACCGCATATCGCAAACGTATCTGCGAAATCGATAAGGGCGGATCCGCCTGAAACAGTGCTTTGGGCTGCTTACCATTCCATCCGCACCCGGTCTCAAAGACTGGTCCCGCTACTCCCTCGGATTGGTCTTGCTATTTCCTTAACAGGCGTTTTCCCTCGAACTCTTTACCTTCGCTTTTCGTAACCTACTTGGGCCGTTTCCCAGGTTTCCCCCCCGGAGGTACTTGAGGACATGCTCCTCGCCGATATTCGCCATGCCCTGCGCATGTTTTTCAAGAACCCCGGCTTCACCCTGGCCGTAGTGGCCGCGCTGGCGCTGGGCATCGGCGCTGACACCGCCATTTTCTCCGTAGTCAACGCGGTGCTGCTGAAGCCGCTCACCTATCCGGAGCCCGATCGCATGGTCCAGTTCCTGCTTACTTTTCGCGGAGATCATGGCAACCCCGGCGCCTCAGCGACCGAGTTTCACGCGTGGCAGGAGCAGACCAGTGTCTTTCAGGACGTGGCCGCATACGACTTCAGCAGCAAAGGGCTGAACCTGACCGGCGGTGTCCCGGAGCAGATCAAGGGCGAGCACGTGACCGAGGCATTTTTCCGGCTCTTCGGCGCGCGGATGCTGCTGGGGCGTACGTTTACGCCGCAGGAGGACATACCCCATGGCGGCAACTTGGTTGTGATGAGCTACGGGTTCTGGATGCGCAAGTTTGGCGGCGATCCGCACATGGTGGGCAAGACCATCTCACTCAGTGGCGAACCCTATACCGTGCTAGGCGTAACGGCTCGGGAATTCGTAACCGATCCGGTTGTCGATGTGTGGCTTCCGTTCCAGTTTCCGCCCAACTCCGACGACCAGGCGCACTATTTTGTGGCTGCGGCGCGGCTCAAGCCCGGCGTCACCCTGGACCAGGCCAAGGTCCAGCTCAAGCTAGCGTACGCAGAATTCAGGCGCAAGTATTCCGAGGCCGATCCCGATGGCGGCTTCAGCGTGGAAAAGCTCAAGGACTCCATCATCGGCGACGCGCGTAATTCGCTGCTGGTGCTGATTGGCGCGGTCAGTTTCGTTCTGTTGATTGCCTGCGCCAACGTGGCCAACCTGCTGATGGTGCGCGCCGCCGGCCGCAAGCGAGAGTTCGCCATCCGCGTTGCTATGGGCTCCCCGCGCAGCCGGCTGATCCGGCAGTTGCTCACCGAAAGCGTGCTGCTGGCGGTGATGGGTGGCGCGGTCGGACTGGGCCTGGGCTTTGCCGGCGTGCGCTGGCTGCTCACCCTGAGCCCCGGCGATATCCCACGCATCGGCGAGAGTGGCGCCGGCGTCACCGTGGACTGGCGCGTGGCGCTGTTCGCGGTTGGCGTTTCCCTTCTGACCGGAATTCTGTTTGGGTTGATTCCGGCAATCGGCGCATCGCGGCCTGACCTTGCCCGCACCATGAACGAAAGCGGCAGCCGTTCGGGCTTCGGCCTCAAGCAGAGCAAGACTCGCTCGGCGCTGATTGTGACAGAAGTGGGCCTGGCGCTGGTGCTGCTGGTGGGTGCGGTGCTGCTCATTCGCACCTTCATTGCGCTGCGCATGGTCGATCCCGGCTACGACACACACAACCTGCTCACCATGGAAATGTCGCTGACCGGCGACCACTTCGAGAAGACCGCGGGCGTGGCGCAACTGATCCGCGACAGCCGCGAGCGCCTCGCCGCCATTCCCGGCGTGGAAGCAGTAGCCGTGACCAACTCGCTGCCGTTGCAGGGAGGATTCGGCCTGCCCTTCTACATCGTGGGAACTCCCACCACCAAGGGCCCGAACACCGGCGACGCGGAGTGGAAGGCCACGTCACCGGGTTACTTCGCCGCATTCAAGATTCCCATCCTACGCGGGCGCGATTTTACGGTGAACGACGACGCGGCCGCGCCCGGAGTGGTGATCATCACCCAGGCCATGGCGCGCCAGTTCTGGAAAAAGGGCGAGGACCCGCTGGGCCAGCAAATCATAATCGGCAAGGGTGTGGGGCCGGAGTTCAACGAGCCGGCGCGCATCATCGTCGGCATTGTGGGCGACGTGCGCGACGGCGGCCTGAATCACGACCCAGGGCCGCTCATGATCATTCCCCAGGCGCAGATGACCGATGGAATCACGGAGCTCAATTCGCGTATCTCGCCGCTCACCTGGGTGATGCGTACGCGCGTGAAGCCGCTCGAGTTGGCCGCAGCCGTGCAGGAACAACTGCGCAAGGCCAGCGGCGGATTCCCCGTGGCGCACATTCGGTCGATGGATGAGGTTGAGGCGCAATCGATGGCGCGGGACGATTTCAATATGCTTCTGCTCACCATCTTCGGTCTGGCGGCGCTGGTGCTGGCGGCCATCGGCATCTACGGCCTGATGGCGTATTCGGTCACGCAGCGGGTGCAGGAGATCGGCATCCGCATGGCGCTTGGCGCGGATCGCCAGGCCATCCGGCGCATGGTGGTGTGGCAGGGCATGAAGCTGGCGCTGGCTGGAGTGGTGCTGGGCGTGGGCGCTGCTTTCGGGCTCACGCGGCTCCTCGCCAGCTCACTTTATGGCGTGAAGAGCTGGGATCCGACAGCTTTTGTGATTGTGCCCATCGTGCTCGCCCTGGTGGCGTGGATGGCAACGTGGATACCGGCGGTGCGAGCGTCGCGGCTGGATCCCATGAGGGCGCTGCGCATCGAATGACCTCGGTCCCTCGGTCACTTGGTCGCTTGGTCCCTGTCTTCAACACGTCAGCGTTTCCGTGCCCCATCCTTGCGACCTTTTTCTGTCGCAAGGGTGGGACCGCCAAACACTTTCACCACGTCAGCGCCCGCAATGCGCTCACTCCCGCTCCGATCAGCGCGGTTTCGTCATCCGGCTCCAGTACTTCCAGGCTGAAGCTTTGCAGCGGGCTCATCTTCACCATCGTTTCCATGTGCGCCCGCAGCACCGGCAACTCCAGGAAGCCCACATTGTGTCCGGTGAAGTAGAATCGCCCGGGACCCGCCAGGTGAATGAACGACGCCGTGGCCGCAGCCAGCGCGCGGTGCCACAGATCCACAAACTCGCGGCAAGTCGCATCGCCTTGTTTAGCCGCGGCGAACACCTCTTCCGGCTCCTTGTCCAGGAAGCGCAGCCGCATGGCGCGGTATCCCATGATGCCTTCCAGGTGGCCCACGCCGCCGCATCCGCAGTAGCGCTCTTTGGGGTCAAGGCTCACGGTAATGTGGCCGCCCTCCCAAACGCCTTCCACGTATGGCCAGCGGCCGTAGCCGATGCCGTTGCCGATGGTCCACACCCGCGTCAGCCGGTTCAGGTGGCCGCGCGTCGCGGCCACTCCCGCGGCAATTGCATCGGCATCGTTGGCAATGTGCACTGGCGCTGTGATGCCGCGCTCGGCCAGAGCCTGGCTGAGCTCCTGTCCCAGGTGCGCGCCTTTGAGCTGATTCAGGTTCGGGCTCTCTTCCACAATGTTGTGCCGCACCACGCCCGGCACGGCAACGCCGATGGCATCCAGCTTGTCGCCCTTGCCCGCCAGCTCCGCCACCTGCGACGCGACCACCTCGATAAGTTCTCCGTTCGGAATCGCCTGGAGCGCATCCACCTCCCTGGCATCCGCGGGGAAGCGCACCGGCTTGCCCACCAGCTTGTGCTCTTCCAGCAGCCCCGCCACAATGTGCTCGGTTATCACCACGCCGATGGCGATCGTCATCGCATCCTCCACATCTTGAGCTTCAGCCCGCCTGGTAGCGCATCAGGCGGCCCAGCCCGTTGAACGCCGCCACCTTATAGCACTCGGCCAGCGTGGGGTAGTTGAAAACAGTCTGCACAAAATAATCCACGGTGCCGTCCAGCGTCATCACCGCCTGGCCAATGTGCACCAGCTCCGCCGCGCCCTCGCCGATGATGTGCACCCCAAGCACCTTGCGCGTCTCGCGGTGGAAGATCAGTTTCAGCCGCCCGGTGGTATCGCCGCGGATTTGCCCCCGAGCCACCTCGCGGTAATAGGCCATCCCCACTTCGTACGGCACATCCTCGTCCGTCAACTGTTCTTCGGTCTTGCCGATAAAGCTGATCTCGGGGATGGTGTAAATGCCGTAGGGATAGAAGCTGGGATTCGACGTGGTTACGTTGTCGTCGAATGCGCGGTGCGCCGCAATCCGCCCCTGCTCCATCGACACCGACGCCAGCGCCGGAAATCCCACCACGTCGCCCACCGCGTAAATGTGCTCCACCTTGGTGCGGTAGCTCTCGTCCACCGGAATGCGCCCGCGCGAGTCCGCTTCAATGCCCGCCGCCGCCAGGTTCAGGTCTTCTACAGCTCCCTGCCGTCCCACTGCGAACAGCAGCGCGTCCCCGGAGATTCGCTTCTTGCTCTCCAGGTTTGCCACCACCGTTCCGTCCGGCAGCTCCTCCACGCTCTGCACCTCTTCGCCCAACCGCAGCGTCACGCGGCTGTCGCGCAGGTGATAGCTGAGCGCCTCCACGATCTCCTGATCGGCAAACTCCAGCAACTTGGCCCGCTTTTCAATAACGGTAACCCGCACGCCCAGGATGGCGAACATGCACGCATACTCGACCCCGATCACGCCGCCGCCCACCACGATCATTGACCGCGGCAGCGAGGGCAGATCCAGGATCTGGTCGCTGTTGACGATGGTGCGCCCGTTGATGGGCACCTTGGGCGACGACGCCGGCTTGGTTCCCACCGCGATGATGATGCGATCCGACTCGATCGTGGTGTCGCCCTGCGGACCCTCCACGCGAACATGGCGCGGATCGACAAAGTGCGCCATCCCGTGCACCACTTCGATTCCATTGCGCGAAAGCTGCGCCTCGGTCACGTCCACTTCCGTCTTGATCACCGCTTGCACCCGGAACGCAAGGTCGCCCATGGTGATCTTTTCCTTCACCCGGTAATTCATCCCGTAAATGGAACGGTAGTTATATCCGGACAGGTGCAGCACCGCCTCGCGCATCGTCTTCGACGGAATGGTCCCGGTGTTGATGCACACGCCGCCCACCACCGACCGCGCTTCCACCACCGCCACGCGCTTCTTCATCTTGGCTGCGGCCACCGCGGCCCGCTGTCCTGAAGGACCGGAGCCGATTACGGTCAGGTCGTAGTTGACGGCGCTCATTCGTCGGTCCTTCCTCCCAGAATATTTCGATGCGTTGGGGCCGGGTTGGTCGCGCCGGGATTAGAACTCGCCGCGCGCCCCTTCAAACGGAGGCTAACATAGCGGCCTCCGCTCACCATCTATTCCATTCTTGCAGTGCGGGCAGGGAAGGAAGATGAAAGCTCTGCGTAATTCCATCCTGCTTCGTCGGTATGGACGAGCAAAAAAAGGCCCCGGCAGCGTCGTACTTATCCGGCTGCCGGGACGCATTAGGAACTTGTTTTCGATTTACAAATGCGCCGCCCGCAGCGCCGTCATGCCCGAAGATTTGGCGCGCTGGGCCACACGGCCACCCGCCTGCCCATCCTCGTCCAACCGGAACTGACGAATCATTCCGTCCAGTTCGCCGGCCAGCGTCGCCAGGTTCTTGAGCGCTTCCACAGCCTCTTCCGCCGTGTGCGCCGATTCGGTCGCAATCTGCGAAATGTGCCCAGCCGACTCCGAAATCTCGCCCGAAGCCGAGGTCTGCTCCGTGGCCGCCGTTGCAATCATGTTGATCTGCTGCTCCACTTCCTTTGACGAGTCGATGATTGCCTCCAGGCTCTTGCGCGCGCGGCTGGTCTCTTCCAGCCCGGTCTCCACCGACGCACGGCTTGAGTCCATTACCTCCAGTGTGGCCCGCGTCTCCTCCTGAATGCTGCGAATGGTTCCCGCAATCTCTTCCGTCGCGCTCTTGGTCCGCTCCGCCAGCCGCCGCACTTCGCCCGCCACCACCGCAAATCCGCGTCCGTGCTCGCCCGCGCGAGCCGCTTCAATAGCTGCATTCAGGGCCAGCAGGTTGGTCTGCTCGCTGATCTCCTGGATCACGTTGACCACCTTGCCGATCTCCTCGCTGCGCGCCGCCAGCGATGTCATTTTCTCGCTCACGGATGTGGTCGCGGACGCAATGCGCTCCATGGTCTCCGCCGCCGCCTGCATCACCGCGCCGCCCTGGTCCGCCGTCTCCGCTGAGAGCCGGCTGGCCCGCGCCGCATTCTCCGCGTTCTGGCTGATCTCGCCGATCGTAACCGTCATCTCCTGCGCCGCCGCCGCAATCTGGTTGGTCTTGCTCGATTGCGTGTTGGCGTTGGCCGCGCTCTCCACCGCCCGCGCGCTCATCTGGTTGGTCGCGCTCGAGAGCGTTTCCGCTCCCTTGCCCACGGACTCGATCACTTCCCTGAGCACCGCCACGCTGGTATTCAGCGCGTCGCCCAATCGACCGATCTCGTCGCTCGCCGATACCCGCAGCGCCGCCGTCAGGTCCTTGGCGGCAAGCTTTTCCAGCGCCGCCGTCGCCCGCTGAATTCGCGGAGCAATCAGCCGCGTCAGTCCCACGCCTACCAGCGCGCACAGCACCACGATCAGCAGCGTGACCGCCAAATCGATCCAGGTGGCACGCGAGCTCGAGTCCGAAGCGCTTTGCGCCTTGTCGCTGGCCAGCTTCTCATAAAGCTGGAATCCCTGGTCAGCCGCCTTCAGCGCCGCGTTCAACGCCCCCGTCGTGGCTTCAGCCGACAACAGGTCCAGCGCATCGCCGATCTTGGCGGAAGCTTCCAGCGCCGCCGCTCGGTCGCTGGCCACCTGGTACACCTGAATCGAGTTCATAAACTGCTGGTACTGGCCGCGCTCCTCCGGCAGAATCAACGGCTGCATCGCATCCAGCGCCTGCTGGTAATCGGCCACCGCCTGCTTGCGTCTGGCCCCGTGCGCAGCCGTGCAGGCCGGCGTCTGGCACAGCAACAGTTCCAGGTCCTCGCTCCGCAACGTGCTTACCGCGTTGCGGAAATCCCCAATCCGTATCAGCGCCGGCAGATGGTTCCCGCTTACCACCACCGTATTGCCGGCAATGCTGCGAAATGCCAGGAACGTATAGGCCCCCAGCACGATGCACAGGCTGCAGACAATGCCGAACGCGCCATAAAACTTGCGCGAAATAGGGAGATTGCGAATGGCAGACATGCTCTACCCCTTCCGATTCGCTTCCCCTGGTTCATCGGCACGCCGGCCCGCGACTTGAACCCCTAATCGCGCTCGAACGGACCGGCCCCAACCGAATGGGCCGCGTCTGCCGGACATGGGAAGCTTCCCCGCCGGCGCTTGCCTCGCTCCTGCCAAATCGATATTCTTCCTGCGCTCCGCCATCACCCTCCGCCGAGGTACCGAAATGCTTTTCCGCGCGCCGCTCTTCGTCGTGCTCCTTGCCGCCATTCCCCTCGCCGTTCAGTCCACCCCGGCTCCGGGCAGCCAAACCGCGCCGCCCGCCGCCAAGCCCGCGCCCGCCCAGGCCTCCGAGCCAGGCGCGCCGGTGCGTCTCACCGCCTCCGCCGACCGCGACCGGCTCATGCATCTTCTCGGCCTCAGCCAGCTCCGCCCGCCGCAATCCGGAGACGCCAAAGCCCCCAACTCCTGCAACTACGACGAAGCCAAGGCCGATCCCTACCACAACCTGCCCGATCCGCTGCGCTTTGCCGATGGCGGCCGCGTCACCACTGCTCACGAATGGTTTGCGCGCCGCCGGCCCGAAATTCAGGCCCTCTATGACCGCGAAGTCCTGGGCCGTACGCCGCCCAATCTGCCCAACGTGACCTGGAAAGTGGCCGCCGAATCTCCCGCACATCTGGGCGGCGTTGACGTGACGATTCAGCACCTGGTCGGCCACGTCGATAACTCCATCGATCCTGCGATCACGGTCGATATTCAACTTCTCCTCGCCGTTCCCGTACACGCCAGCGCCCGAGTTCCCGTGGTCATGGAACTGGAATTTCCCGAGGATTTCGACAAGGCAATGGCGAAGCCGCTCGCGGAAGCGTTTACCGGCCCGTGGGCCCACTACAGCGTCGATCCGATTCCCGCCCTCCAGCGCGGCTGGGCATTCGCCATCCTCAAGCCCACCAGCATCCAGGCCGACGACGGCGCGGGCCTCACCGATGGCATCATCGGCCTCATGAACCATGGTCAGCCGCGCTCGCTTGAAGACTGGGGCGCGCTCAAGGCCTGGGCCTGGGGCGCCAGCCGATGCCTCGACTACTTCGCCACCGATCCTCCCCTCGACGCCCATCGCGTCGCCCTCGAAGGCCACTCGCGCTACGGCAAAGCCGTTCTCGTCGCCATGGCCTACGACCCCCGCTTCGCCATCGCCTACAGCTCGTCCTCCGGCGAAGGCGGCGCCAAGCTCTACCGGCACATTTACGGCGAGCCCATCCCCAACCTGGCCAGCACCACTGAGTATCACTGGATGGTGGGCAACTTTCTCAAGTACGACGGCACGTTGACCGCGGGAGATCTCCCCGTCGACAACCACGAACTCATCGCCCTCTGCGCGCCGCGCCCGGTCTTCATCGGCTCCGGATCCAACAACGGCGACGGCTACGCCAACCCCAACGGCGATGGCTGGGCCGATCCCCGCGGCATGTTTCTGGCCGAGGTCGCGGCCACGCCCGTCTACCGCCTCCTTGGCGTAGAAGGACTCGAGACTAGCACGTTTCCGCCTGTCGAAACCGCGCTGGTCAAAGGCAACCTGGCCTTCCGCCAGCACTCCGACGGGCACACCCCCAAGCCCAACTGGCCTGCGTTCCTCGACTTTGCGGCGAAGTACCTGCGCGCGCCACAAAGCGCCCCGGTGCTGGCCCAGCTCAAAGCCGCTTCGACATTTTGATCGCGTGGCACTCGAAGCCTTCCTTCACCTTTCGCTGCGGAGTGAAGGGCTCGCGGCTCGTCACCGCATAGCCAAGCCGTTCGTAGAACGGCGGCAGGTCAGTCCTGAGGCTCAGCACGATAATTTCGACGGCCACGCAACCATGGCGGCGCAAGTGATCCTCGGCAGCCTGCATCATCAGGCGGCCAATGCCCTGCCCTTGCTGCGCAGGATCGACGGCGAGCAGGCCCGCGTATCCCCGTTCGCCGAGAACTTCGGCGTACACGCACGCGGCCGTCCGCCCCGCAGCATCCTCAGCCACCAGAAACGTGCCTTTGGCCATGGTTTCCGCCATCCGCTCGGGGTTGGTGCGGTCGCCTTCGAGAAACGTCTCGATGGCGAAGGCCGAGTTGATGAGCGGGATCAGCCGATCCTGATCTGCCGCCGTTGCGGCCCTGATTTTGAGTTGCGGCGGCACACGGTCCTGCGATGTCATGCCCTCAGGATACCTGCGCGCTTCCCGATGCTGGTTGCCTGTATTTGGGGCTGGTTTCGGACATGGCCATTTCTCCTCCGGGCCGCGCTTGATTGAGGGGTTTGGAGGACGCAGGCACTTTAGTATTCTATTAGAATATGCATGGATAAGTCACTTATAATCAGCATGTTACATTGTAGAGAGGAGTGGAAACGGCCCATGAATGCGGCAAAGCAAGAGATCATCGCCCGCTTCAACGAAGGTGAATCCGCCCTCAATTCCGCTCTCGCCGGCCTCGATCCCGAATCCTCAACCGCGAAGCCAGCACCGGACCAATGGTCCATCGTCGAAATCGTTGAGCACCTCGCTGCCTCTGAGGCCTTCCTTCTCGACCGGCTCCATCACGCCGCGCCCAGCGCCGTCTCTCACGCCGATCCCGCGCGCGAAGCCCGCCTCGAATTCCTCGCCCTCAATCGCGAACGCAAAATCGACGCTCCCCAGCCCATCCTTCCCACAGGCGCTTGCGCCACGCTCGCTGAAGCTCTCGATCGTTTACGCGCCGTTCGCGCGCAAACCATCCAGTTGGTCCAGAACTTCTCCGGCGACTTGCGCTCTTCGCTGGTCGAGCATCCCCTCATTACTCGACCGCTCAATTGCTACGAGATGCTTCTGCTCATTGCCCTCCACACCATCCGCCACGCCGCCCAGATCAACGCGATTCGCCAATCCCGATCCGCCGTCCCTGAATCTTGATACCTGAGCCCTCATTGCCCAGCCATCTCCTCTTGAGTCCCAGTCCCTGCACCACCACGCAAATCCCATCGAATGCCGCCACCACGATCCACGGCGCTTCCAGCTCTCCCGCCAGCACGCACTTGATCACGTATATCGCCACCGCGCTGCGCGCAAACGCCGTCAGCAGCCACACCGTTTCCAGCCGTTCCGGCGTCGCCTCCTGCTGGAGCAGCCATGCGCCATAAATGCTCGACAGCCCCACTGACAGCACAAATGCCCCAATGCAGGAAACGTATGGCGTCGCATCTACCGGCGCGCTCATCCCCATCATCCGCAGCGTCAATGCCGGGGCCAGGTAAAGCAACACTCCCGCGCACAGGTCCGCGGTCCCCGTCATCCATTGATAGCCCAGCAGCATTGAGTGCCTCATCTTGCATCACTCCTTCGGTCCGGCTTCTCGCTTTCTTTTCATTGGACTACCAATGGCAACGTCCAAACATGAACTTGGGCCCACATCGCGATGACAATTCGTTCATTTCGCCGTGGCCCGCCTGCTCCACGCTCCTTACTCCCTTTTCCTGGATTACCATCTGTTCATGCGACTCCTGTTAGTTGAGGACGAGCGCGACATCCAATCCTTTCTCCGTCAGGCGCTGGCCGAGGCCGGTTACATGGTGGACGTTGCACCCGACGGCAAAACCGCTGAAAGCCTCGCCGCCACTCATCCCTTCGACATCCTCATCGTCGACCTCGGCCTCCCCGACATGGACGGCATCAGTCTCATCCTCCGTCTGCGCCAGACCGGCGTCCGCGCTCCCGTCCTCATCCTCTCCGCCCGCCGTTCCGTCGACGATCGCGTTCGCGGCCTCGAGCAGGGCGGAGACGACTACCTCACCAAACCCTTCGCCCTGGCCGAACTCCTCGCCCGCCTGCGCAACCTTCTCAAACGCAATGCACCGGCTGGAGGCGAACCAACAAAGCTCCACGTCCAGGATCTGGAACTCGATCTCCTTCGCCGCGAAGCCACCCGCTCTGGACAACCCCTCCAGCTCACCGCGCAGGAGTTCGTCCTCCTCGAGTACCTCTGCCGCAACGCCGGCCGCGTCGTCACCCGCTCCATGATCCTCCAGAAAGTCTGGGGCATGCGCATCCAGCCGGACACCAACGTCGTCGACGTCCACATCTATCGCCTCCGCGGCAAAGTGGACGGAAACGGCAGGCAGCCTCTCATTCGCACCCTCCGCGGAGTCGGCTATGTCCTCAAAGACCGCTAAGCCCGCCGCCATGCACAGCGCCGCCTGGCGCATCTCCGCCTGGGCCACGCTGGCCTTTACCTGCGGCACCCTGGTGGTCTTTCTCTTCCTCGATCGATTCGTCGCCAACGATATCCAGCGCCGCAGCGACGCCTGGCTCACCGGAGAAATCGAAACCCTCTCCGACGTCGCCGCCCACACCCCCAAGGACGCTCTCTACGACCGCGTGGTCGGCGAAGTGGCCGAGCTCGCCTCCCACGAAGTCCCCAACCGCGCCCCCGGCGAAGGCACCGAAAACGACTCCGTTTTCTTCCTCCAGGCCGGCCCCGATGGCCGCCTCAAGCTATGGGTGGGCGCCGGCGATGGCCAGGCCGCTCTCCAGGCCATCCATGCACGCAATGTCCTCCTCGATACCCCATCCGACATCCGCGTCCGCGGCTTCTCCATTCCCTTCCGCGTCGCCTCCATCTCCATGGAGGGCGGCGGCCGCGTCTATCTCGGCCTCTCTGAACGCGACGAGCTTCGCGTTCTGCGCAAACTGCGCCAGCGTTTCTTTTATCTTTGGCTCTCGATTGTTCTGCTCGGCTTCGCCATCGTCTTCTTTACCTCGCGCCGCACCCTCCGCCACGTCCGCGGCATCACTGAGGCTGCTTCCCGCATTGGCCAGACCGACCTCAAAACCCGCGTCCCCACCACCCGCCGCAACGACGAGATCGCCCAGCTCGCCCTCACCCTGAACCGCATGCTCGACCGCATCGAGAACACCGTCCATCAGCTCCACACCATCACCGATTCACTCGCCCACGACCTGCGCAGCCCGCTTACCGCCATCCGCGGCAAGCTTGAAACCTCTCTCGACGCCGTCCACGACCCCGAACCTGCCGATGCCATCGCCTCCGCCATCGACGAGCTCGACCGCCTCGCCGACTTCCTCAACAAATCTCTCGACGTGGCCGAAGCCCGCGCCGACGCTCTCCGCCTCTCGCCTGTCATCATCGATCTCGACGAGCTGCTCCGCGCCATGGCCGATCTCTACGAGCCTTCCATGCTCGAGCGCGCCATCCGCCTGCACCTTGACTCCTGCGGCTCCGTTCGCATTGCCGGCGACGAAGGTCTCATCCACCGCATGGTCGCCAACCTTTTTGACAACGAGCTCAAGCACCTGTCCACCGGCGCCAGTGTCACCATTCAATTGCAGCAGCACGAAACGGAGGCGGTCCTCATCGTCCGCGACAACGGCGCCGGCTTCTCGCCTGAAATCCGCCAGTACCTTTTCGCCGGCCGCGTCAAGAACCGCAACTCCAGCGGCCACGGTCTCGGCCTCGCTTTTGTCGATGCGGTCGTCCGCGCCCACTCCGGCTCGGTTGCCGCCGCCAATCGCCCCTCGGGCGGCGCCGAAATCACCGTCCGCCTTCCTCTAGCCCCCGCGCCAAAACCCCAGCCCGCCCCCACCCGCTGACCAGCCCTGCCGCCGGGCGCCCCATCCTAACCGCGCTTTCTGCGGTTAGGGTGGGAATCAACCCCGTCTGGCCTCACTCATACCGCAGCGCCGTCGCCGGTTCCACCCGCATCGCCTTCCGCGCCGGCAGGTAACACGCTGACAATGCAATCGCCGCCAGTCCTACGGCCACCGCAATCATCGTTGCCGGATCGTTTGCCCCAATCCCGTACAGCAGCGGCGACAGCAGCCGCGCCGCCGCGAGAGCAGCCACCAGCCCGATCCCCAGCCCAATCCCGGTCAGGCGCAATCCCTGCCCCATTACCATCTTCAGCACATCCGCGCGCCGCGCGCCCAGCGCCATCCGCACCCCAATCTCGTGCGTACGCTGCGACACCACGTACGCAATCACTCCAAACAGCCCGATCGCCGTCATCACCACCGCCAGGATTCCCGACACTCCAAGCAGCCAACCCACGGTACGCGCCGGAAAAAGCGGCAGCGCCATGAACTCTTCGATGGTCTGCTCCACAGTGGTCGTCATCAGCGGATCCACGATTGCCACCTCACGCCGCACTTCATTGAGCACCGTCCGCTCATCCCCCGCCGTCCGCGCAACCAGTGTCCTCGCCGGCGGCAGCTGACCGCGAAAGACCACGGCTACCGGCGGTTCGCCCAGCGTGTCGTACTTGCCGTCCTTCACCACGCCGACCACTTGGCTCATGGCCTTCTCGTCGCCCAGCGCCAGTTGCTTGCCCAGTGGGCCCTCGCCCGGCCACAGCCTTCGCGCCAGGGTCTCGTTAATCACCACCGCTTCCGGGCGCTCGCTGTCCACCTCCTTCTGGGTCAAGTCCCGCCCGCGCAGCAGCGGAATCCCCATGGTCTTCAGTAGCCCCGGCGCTACTCGAAAAACGTCCACCGTCGCCTTGTCCGCGTCCTTCCCAAGTTGCTTGCCCGCTGACGTCTCCTCGTGCGATGTCCCCAGCGGCAAAAACCCCGCGTAACTTGCCGAGGTCACTCCGGGCAGCCGCCGCGTGCGGTCAAGAAGCCGCGCATAAAAGTCCTTCACCTTCTCCGGCGTATAACCCAAGCTCCCGGGATTGAGATCCGCCAGCGCGATATGCTTCGTGTCGAATCCCGGATCGATCGCGTTCGCGTTCATCAGGCTGCGCACGCACAGGCTCGCCCCGGCCAGCAGCACCACGCACATCGCCATCTGCGCCACCACCAGCGCATTGCGCATGCGCACTTTCTTCATGCTCCCGGCCGGCGACTCCTCCTTGAGCACCCGCGCCGCTTCAACCGCGCCTGCCCGCAACGCCGGCGCCAGCCCGAAAACCACCCCCGTCGCCACCGATACTCCCGCCGTAAACAGCACCACCCGCCAATCCATCGGAATCTCCAATGAGATGGGGAAATTCGCCGGCTTTAAATCCATCAGCAGCCGCGACACGGCCCATGCAATGGCAACTCCCGCTGCTCCAGCGATTCCGGCAAGCATCAGGCTCTCCACCAGCATCTGCCGCACCAGCCGGGCGCGTCCCGCTCCCAGCGCGGCGCGCGTTGCCATCTCCCGCGCCCGGCCCGTGGCCCGCGCCAGCAGCAGGCTGGCCGCATTGGTGCAGGCAATCAGCAAAACCAGTGCAAACACCGCCAGCAGGCCTCCCGTAAACGCACCCACATACCCGCGGAATGGCCCCGGTATCAGCGTCAGCCGATACACCAGGGCATCGAAAAAATCGCCCTTGCTTCCCTGCGCCAGGTACACCTGCCGCTCCATCATGCGCATCTCTGCCTGCACTCTTTTGCGGTCCCTTGAGTCCCGCATCTTTCCGGCCACAATCACCCAGTCTGAGCCACGATCACTAAGACGATTCTCATTCTCATGGGTGAAACGCCCCTGTGTTGTGATCGGAGCCCAGAAATCCGGGGCCATCCCCACCATCAGCCCGGTGAATCCCGCAGGCGCCACGCCCGTCACCGTGAACGCCGATCCATCCAGCACCAGCGTCTTGCCCACCACTCCCGAGTCGCCACTCAGCTTCTGCTTCCAGAAGGAGTAACTCAGCACCACCGCCTGCCGCGGGTTGTCGATCCTGTCGTCATCCGCTGAGAGCACCCGTCCCGCCACTGGATTCACTCCCAGCAACGAAAACAGATTTCCTGACACAAGCTGGCCGCGCAGAATCTGCCCCATGCCTCCGTGATTCCAGATTGCCTGCGTTCCGTCGCCGTCAAAAGCCATCAGCCCCTGCAGTGATTTCGTATGGTCGCGAAAGTACGCATAATTGGGATAGCTGAAGGGGAAATAACCCATGGCGCCGCCGCCTTTGGGATTGTGCAGCCACACCTCCACCAGCTTGTTGGTCTCTTTCACTCCCTGCGGCGGCCGCAACAGCAGGGCGTTTATAAACATGAACACGGCCGCATTCATGCCGATTCCCAGCGCCAGCGCCACCACCACCGCCGCGCTCGATACGGGCCGCTTGGCCAGCATCCGCGCTCCAAATCGCACATCCCGCCACCACTCCGTCGGCGAGAGAATCCCGCGCTGCGCCCGCTGCTTCTCCTTGAGCACTGTCACGTTGCCGAACTGCCGCCGCGCCGCACGCGCCGCATCGCGCGCGCTCATCCCCTGCGCCCGGTAGCGCTGCTCCAGCAACGCAATGTGCTCGCGAACTTCCTCGTCGAAGGCCTCGTCCTCGCGCCCCTGCTTCGCCTGCCCCTTCACTCGCGCCCACAGCATCCGCAGTTTCCCCATCGCCTCACCCCTGCTTTTCGAGTTTCAGCACCCGATCCATTACGCCCGCCACCCGCTCCCAGTTCTCGGTCTCTCGTTCCAGTTGCTTGGCCCCCTGCGGGGTAATCGAGTAGAACCGCGCCTTGCGGTTGTTTTCGCTGGTTCCCCACTCCGAGGCGATCCATCCCTGCTGCTGCAGCCGCAGCAGCGCCGTGTACACCGTGCCCTCGTTCAGGTCGAGGACGCCGTCGCTCACCTGCTCGATCCGCCGGGCAATCCCGAAGCCGTGCAGCGGCCCCATCGCATACAGCGTCTTCAACACCATCAGGTCCAGCGTCCCCTGCAGCACTTCCGACTTGCCTTCGCTCATCGCGCCCGCTCCTTTGGACATTGCAAAGAAGCTAGCATAACTCCTATGCAATGTCCAATGGAAAAGGCGCCCTCAAACCTGGGCTAAACCGTTAAAAAAAAACGGCGATGTGCTGTGGATTCATAAGGATGGGGCCATAAACTGCACAAGTTCGTTCGCTTTTTGATCGCTTTTCGGTGCTGGGGGTGGTTACCTTTGGAGGGGAGGGGGGTGCCTGATTTGGGCCTTGCTTTGCCGTCTGTTCTCTGTTGGCTAGGGGATTTGACGGAGTCTTGGTGGCCGGCGGGGCTTGAGTGGTTACCGTTGGGGGGAGGGGGGTGCCTGAAGTCCCGAGGGGACCCAGGGGGGAAAGCTGCCGATTTGGACGCCGCATTCATGGTTCCGACAATCTGCCAGTAAGACGACTTCGCCCGCCGGAGGGCGGGCGAAGTTCAACTCATGGTTCGAGTGTAGGCGCGAATGAGAAGCCGGTCAGTGATGGCGGATACCCTTGGAGGAGGATCATTGACGGGTTGCCTGGCCCGCCTTAACCTCTTAACTGTATGGAATTCAAGATAGTGGAACTCGAAAAAGAGCCGATCGACTTCGATCTCCAGTACAAGCCTGGAACCATCGACTACGGAGAAGAAGCCGCGCAGAAGGGCAGTCTGGCAACCGAAGGTCGCGCCGAGGTCATCCACGAGCACCGCGGACCGAAGGATATCGTGGCCGACATCCGTCTCAGGGGGCACTTTATCGGCAACTTTGAGACGCCCTGCGCGCGCTGCGTGGAGCCGGTGGGGATGACGCTGGAGGCCGATTTCGACCTGATTTTCAGGCCTTTAGGCGTGGATGGGGGGCCGGCGGAGCGGGCCATCTCGGCGGGCGAAACCGAAATCGGGTATTATCAAAAAGACAGTCTGTTGCTTGAAGATGTGCTGAGGGAGCAGGTGCTTTTGTCCCTGCCGGTCCGCACCCTGTGCAAGCCCGACTGCAAGGGACTTTGCCCGCGCTGCGGAGGGAACCGCAACAGCCAGCCATGCACCTGCGAGGAGGGCCCATCGGACCCGCGCTGGGAGGCGCTGTCCGGTCTGCGTGGCCGGATCAAGTCCTGAGCCAGACCCCAAGTTCACCGTGGACCGCCCACGGGCTTTGTCTCCCAACCTAAGCTGCCAAAAACAACGGCGCGGCTTAGGATGGGGCACCCAGGCGGGACACGAAAGGAAATCGACGATGCCCAATCCGAAACGGCGGCACTCCACGCGCCGCACTGCCAACCGCCGCGCCCACGACTTTTTGACCGCTGGAGGACTCTCAGAGTGCCCCAACTGCCACGAGAAGAAGCTGCCCCACCGCGCCTGCCTCAAATGCGGAGCCTACAAGGGCCGCGCGGTTCTGGACGTGAAGGAAGCCAAGTAACGCATTCCGCGAGCGCCCGCATGCTGATTGACATTGCGCTGGACGCATTCGGCAGCGACAAGGCCCCCGAGCCTGAGATTCGGGGCGCCATGCTGGCCTGCCGCGCCTTGCCGGTGCGGGTGCACCTGGTGGGGCCGGAGCCGGAGTTGCGCGACCTGCTGGACGAGCACCTGGAAAACGAAGACCTTCCCATTTCCATTGTTCATGCCTCGGAGCGCATCGGCATGGAGGAGAAGGCGGCGCACGCGGTGCGCGCCAAGAAAGACAGCTCCATGCGCGTGGGGCTGAAGCTGGTGCGGGAGCACCGCTGCGCGGGCTTTGTGACCGCCGGAAACACCGGCGCGGCCATGGCCACGGCCAAGATGGTGCTGGGAGCGCTGCCGGGCGTGGACCGGCCGGCACTGGCCACTCCCATGCCAACCTCAAAAGGCAACCCCTGCGTGCTGCTGGACGTGGGCGCCAACGTGGACTGCAAGGCGCATAACCTGGAGCAATTCGCGGTGATGGGGGAGATGTACGCTCGCAGCGTGCTGAAGATCCACAAGCCGCGGGTGGGACTGCTTTCGATCGGCGAGGAAGAGACCAAAGGCAACGAGCTGACCCGCGAGGCGCTGCCGTTGCTGAAGGCGCTGCCCATCAATTTCATCGGCAACGTGGAAGGCCGCGACATTTTCAACGGCCATGCCGACGTGATTGTCTGCGACGGCTTTGTGGGCAACGTGGCGCTGAAGACCAGCGAGGGCATCGGGCGGTTTGTGCGCGACGCCTTGCGCGAATCTCTGAACAAGACGGTGACGGCCAAAGTGGGAGCGATGCTTTCGCGGCAGGCGTTCAACGACTTTCGCCGGCGGCTGGACTACACCGAATACGGCGGAGCGCAACTGCTGGGAGTGCGCGGGGTGTGCATCATCGGCCACGGCTCCTCGAACGACAATGCGATCTACAACGGCATCCGCGTGGCGTATGAGTTTGCCAAGGCGGGGACGAACGAGAAGATCGAGGCGGAGTTTGCGGGGCGGCCTACGCGGACCAGCCATGGCGTGGTGGTAGTGGCGGAGCCGGATGCGACGATTCAGTAGCTGTTAGCCGTTAGCTGTTAGCCATTAGCCGTTAGCCGTTAGCTGTTAGCCGTCAGCCGTCAGCCATCAGCCATCAGCCATCAGCCGTCAGCCGTTAGCCGTTAGCCGTTAGCCAGTAGCTGGAGCACAGAGTGCAGGGCGAGCGATGACCACGAAAAATGAGTCTGGCGCGATCGATCCGAGAGTGCTTTGCCTGCTGGCTTGTCCGGTGTGCCATGAGGAGTTGCGCGCCGAGCCTGGGCGGCTGGTGTGCGTGATATGCGGGTGCGGGTATCCAATTGTGGATGGGATCCCGGTGCTGACGCCGCAGAGCTAGCTGTCGGCTATTAGCCGTTAGCTTTTAGCCGTCAGCCGTCAGTCCCTCCAGTTTCAATCCAATTGAAGAGGTTTCCGAGCGCGGGTTCCCTTGGAATTCCACGGTGAGGACGGTGATGTCGTCTTCCTGGCCGAAGTCCTGGGCGGCCTGGGCGATGGCTTCGGCGGACTGGGTGCTCAGGTCGCGGGTGCGGTCGAAGCCGAAGAGCTCGCCGGACGCATTGCGGGCCTCGACGACGCCGTCGGAAAGGAAAGTGAGGGAACTTGCCGGGCGCAGAAGGAAGCTGCTCTCTTCGTACGCGGCGCCTGAGTCAATGCCCAGCGGAAGTCCCGCGGGAACGGGCGCCTCAGTTCCATCCAGATATGGGGGCAGATGGCCGGCGTTGGCGAGGATCCCTTGTCCGGCGCTTGTGATTCTTGCTGCGCAACAAGTGACGAATCCGCCTTGCATCTGGCCGGAGAGGCCGCGATTCAATGCGCCAAGGATTCGGGCGGGCGGCAGCGCGGGCATGGTGCGCAGTGCGCCCATGACGGAATTGACCGTCATGGCGGCCCGCAGCCCTTTGCCGCTGACGTCGCCGATCACCACGAGGATGCTGCCGTCGTCGTCCGGGCGGATGTAGAAGAAGTCTCCGCCGACATGCCGGGCGGGTTCGTACGCGCTCTCGATGCGGAAGCCGGGGATATCCACGGCAGGTGTGACCAGCCGCTGCTGCAACTCGCGCGCGGCCTCGAATTCGGCTTGCAGCGCGTCGCGTGCACGCCATTCTCTCCAGGCCTGATGCGCCAGGATCGCGGTGAGGCAAAAGCCGGCGAGAAAGAACGCTAAATCGAAGAGATCGGCGCTTTGGGAAGTGTTTCTGAAGCCTTCACTTAGCGATGCCGCCGGTACCAGCAGCATGGCGAAGGCAATGAGACGTCTTTGGCGCTTGACGAAGATGACCCAGACATTGGCGAGGAGGGTGAGACTGTTGAATGCCTGCAGGCTGACGCGGTAACCCACCAGCGAGAAGGCAACAAGAGCAGACGGCTCGGCGGGAGTGAACGCGATGAGGACGCCGATGTTGAAGAGCGCCAGGGCGGCGTAAGTGAGCCGTTTGAACCAGACATCGCGAAAGCCATTGATGCGCCAGATGAACTCGATGGTCATGATCATGGCGGGCAGTTGGCTGACGACCTGGAACCAGACGCAATGCGGTTCCGAAAGTGTCAACAACCGGGCATCCATGCATTCAAAAAAGAGGGTGATCCAGGGAAGCGTTGCGAGCATCGCGCCATAGAGGTAGAGATCGCGGCTGCGTGAGGAGCGAGCCAGCAGAAGGATGGCGAGGCCGATGAACAGGATCAATACATTGAGCGTGGCGGGAAGAGCGTTGCGCAGTCGGGCCTGAGCGCGGGCGGCGTCGTCTTGGGCGTGCAGTGTGCGGACCTGGTCGAAGGCGAAGGATGTCGCGTCGAACCCGCCGGGCTGCTTCTTCATTGTTTCGATTGCCGTTGGTCCGCCGGAAATCGATGCGGAATCGACGGTTGCGTTTGCCTCCTGGCCGCCGGGCCGGCGCGCGAAAGGGGGATACCAGATGCGCAGCGCGATATGCGCGACGGCTCCAGGATGGGTGAGGCCTGCGGGAAGATCGAAGACTATATCCAGCGGAAGGCCGGGGACGAATGGGTTGGGCGGGAGGCTGCCGAAGTTTCCCACGCGAACGCCGTTCACAAAGACCTCTTCGGCCATCCAGGCGCGGCTCAGGCTGCGGATGCGCAGGGCGAGAGGCTCCGCGGTGTCGGTCGGTACGGGCGCAAGAATGCGAACCCAGACAAAGCCGTTCGAGTCGAATGCAGGTTCCAGCCAGCGGCCTTGTGGCGCAACCGGCCAGGCGCTGTCATCGAAAGATGGAGAAGCCCATTGCAGTTTGTCGCCGGATTGGTAATGGACCGCGGGCTGGGTGTTGTCCGCCGCGGAAGCAAATGGTGCGTGCAGAGCGAGGACCAGCAGGACAGCGCTCATGAACGCGGGACGGGAGACCCGCGCTACAGCCGGCCGGGAGTCCGGCGCTACATTCCAGGCGGCTTAGGCGCTACATTTCGAGGCGGCTCAGGCATGCAGGACCTCGGCGGGCGAGAAGGCGACGGTGAGGACGGTGATGTCGTCCTGCTGGCCGAAGGCCTGCGCGGCGCGGGCGATCTTTTGGGCGGATCGGGTGCTGAGGTCGCGGGTGCGGTCGAAGCCGAAGAGTTCGCCGCGTTCGTTTTGCGCTTCCACTACGCCATCGGAGACGAAGGTGAGTCGGTCGCCGGGGCTGAGCTTGAGCGTGATCTCCTCGTAGTCAGGGTGATCGACGATGCCCAGCGGGAGCGAGGAGGGGATGGAGAGTTCCTTTCCGTTGAGATAGGGCGGAAGGTGGCCGGCGTTGGCCAGGGTAAGTTCGCCCTGGTTGGAGATCCAGACGGCGAGGCAGGTGACGAATCCGCCGTGAGAGCGGCCGATGAGGCGCTCGTTGAGCACTTTGAGCAGGACGAGGGGCCGGGCTCCGTGAGCGGCCTCAGTGCGGATGGCGCCGACGAGCACGGAGACGATCATGGCGGCGGAAAGTCCCTTGCCGCTGACGTCGCCGATGACCACGAGCATGCCGCACCCGGGATCGGCGATCTGCTGGAAGAAGTCGCCGCCGACCTCGTGCGCAGGCTGATAAAAGCTCTCCACATGGAAGCCGGGGCATTGGTCAAGCTCATCGGGCAGCAGGACGAGCTGGACCTGGCGTGCGGCTTCGAATTCGCCCTGGAGGCGCTGCTCGCGCTGGCGGGCCAGGGCGAAGCGGCGGATGAGGAACAACAACAGCGCCAGCAGGAAAAAGAGATGGAAGACGGTGGAGAGCTGAACCGTGAATGGCGGTAGCGGCAAAGCAATTTCAAGAACACGCGGATTGCGGATGAAGTCGAGTTGGCCGAGGACCACAGCGACGTTGTCAGCGAAGTAGTAGCCGATGTCGAGGCCGGCGGGGAGCAGGAGCAGCCGGGCATCGAGATTGCCGCGCCAGGCGCGCCGTCCGAGGACGAAAAGGACCCAGAAGCTGGCCGGCAGCAAACAGGCAATCTGAATGGAAGCAGATGCAGCGCCTGAGGCCCATCCGGGCCAATAGAATACCGCTGGAAACGGGCTGAACGCGGCCAGCGCGAGGGCTGTGCGGCCCGGCTTTCCGAGGGGGACTTCAAGAGCGCGAGAGAAGAAACACAGAGCAGAAATGACGACAAGCGCGGATAAGGCGCCGTCAAGAAAGTCATTGACGGGTTGCGACGGCCAGAACAGAGCCTGTTCGGATATGAAGAGGGCATTGTCGGCGGACTGGGCCAACAGCATGACGGCGAACCACAGGTACTCGCGCTCGGCGGGCCGCATGAAGAAGAGACCGAGGATGGCCAGGCCAACCAGTGCTGCGATGATGCTCCAGGAGTAGGCGTCCACGTAGCGGATGTCGCGGGTGACCACATGGTGATGCGCTTCGCCGGCGAGCAGGCCGGGGTCGCCGGCGAGACTGTTGGGGTAGAACGGTCCACCGCCGACGTAGGCGGCCCAGATGGGCGGGTTCCAAACCCGGATGGCGACTTGCATGGTTTGCGGGGCAGGGCTGGCTTGGAGCGTAAGCGGGTATTCCTTGTAGCGGATGATGGGGGTTGGGGGAATGGCGCTGGCCATTTTGCCCAGCCCGCCCTCGTCGCGGCCGTCCACAAAGACGCGATAGGAGGTGAGCATGGGGGCGAGCAGGATGTCCGTAGGCTCCTGGCCGGCGGGAATCACGATTTTGAAGCGATACCAGGCAAAGCCGCCCAGACCGCGGAAGCCCTGGTCGGACCAGGAGCGGTCGCTGTGCAGGGTGGTCCAGGAGGAATCGTCGAAGCCGGGGCTGGCCCAGAGTGGAGCGCCGTTGACGATGGGGGAGTCGCCGGGGTGGAAGCGCCAGAGGCCATTGAGGGAGATGATGGGCTGGCGATCATGGGCGAAGTCAAACGATTGTGCGGCGAGCGAGCAGGCGCAGAAGGCGAGAACAGCAGCGAGAACGGGGACGGCGAGCTGTCGAAGACGTGCGCCGGGGAGCATGAGCGGTTTTCCTCTGGACGTGGCGGGGAGTACTGGATTCGCTCTGATGTTAACGCAACCAAAGGACATACGCGGAGGAAATCGGAGAGGGGACGGGGCCGGCGGGGGACGGTTTACATTGGTGTGCATGAAGAAATGGAAGGTAATGGGTGCAGTAGCGGCGCTGGCGGCGATAACGACTTGCCTGGCGCAGACGGGGCCGGCAGCGAAACGGGGCTGCGGCACAGCAGGCCGTGGCCGATTCCGCGGCAAGCGCAGCAGGGCCTCAATTGGCGATCCTCGATACGGACATCGGGGACGATATTGACGACGCATTTGCGCTGGCGCTGGCGCTGAAGAGTCCGGAGCTGAAGCTGCTGGGGATTACGACGGAATTTGGCGACACGGAGCTGCGGGCGCGGCTGGTGGACCGGTATCTGGCGGCGGTTGGGCGGAGCGATATCCCGGTGGCCGCGGGCAAGCCGACGCCGCACTCGAACGTGTTTACGCAGGCGGCGTATGCGGAGCAGGAGCCGGACCGCAAGCACGCGGATGGAGTCCAGTTTCTGCTGGACCAGATCGGGGCGCATCCGGGCGAGGTGACGCTGATTGCCATTGGACCGCTGGTGAATGTGGGTGCGGCGATTGAACGCGACCCGGCGACGTTCCGCAAGGTGAAGCGGGTGGTGATGATGGGCGGGAGCATCTACCGCGGGTACGATGCCGACGGGCAGACCAACCCGAAGCCGGACGCGGAGTGGAACATTGCGCGGGACCCGGCGGGAGCCAAGGCGCTGCTGGATTCCGGCGTGCCGGTGTTCATGATGCCGCTGGATTCGACGCAAATCCACCTGGAGGAACTGGAGCGGGAGCGGATATTCTCCTACGGGTCGCCGCGTGACCGACCAACTGACGCTGCTCTACCACCAGTGGGCCGCGCGCAACGACATGCACAGCCCGACACCGACGCTTTACGACCCGGTGGCAGCGACGTATGCGGTGCGGCCGGAGCTGTGTCCGGCGCAGCCCATTCGGCTGGAGGTGGACGCCCAGGGGTTCACCCGGCCGGTGGCGGGAGCGCCAAATGCACAGGTTTGTCTCAAGTCGGATGAGAAGGGATTTCTGGAGTTTCTGTTGGGACGCATCGCCCCGCCGGAGAAGGAAGCAGGGACAGTGAGGGTCAGGGACGGGCCGATTCGCACCGATGCGCTAGTAAATCCTTTGAGCTGGCTCTAAGGAACGCGGTTGTGTGCCCCACGTCACTTTCATTCTGATTGACACAGCGGAAAGTGAGGGTAAGAATTGGCGCGTCGATTCCCAACGGGTTTCCGGAGAGCTTTACGCCCCGGAGCCATGCTCCCGGAGAGTGATTCAGGAGGTCCGGACAGCAGATTCCGGCGGGGATCAGACTGAAGCACATGAAACCAAAAGCCCTAGGAGGGAACCGTGAAGAAGCTGTTTCGAGTCTGTGCTTTGGGGGCTCTGGCCGTGGCGGGCGCGGGGCTTCTGACAACTGGGTGCAAATCGTCGCCGCCGTTGAATAAGGATACGGCGCAAGCTGTACTCCAGGCCTATTACGATCACCAGACGCCGGCCGGCATCAGCATTACCATCGACGATACGGGTCTGAGGCAAGGAATAACGGCAGGGTACTGGAAGCTGACCAAGGTGTATCCGAACAACCGCTGGGCGGATTACACGTTGACGGATGAGGGGAAAAAGGCCCTCAAGCTGACCGGCGGCGGGGACGTGATCCAGTGGCGGCCGGAACAGGGGAGCCCGTTCACGGTAGTGATTGTGACGACGGCCGCTAATCCGTTGAAGGCCATGGACTTACAGGATCCACTGGACGAGACCCTGCCGGACGTAAACATCGCCAAGAGCGTGAGTTACACCGAGGCGGTAGACTTCAAGGGTGTGCCGGAGCCGTTGCAGGACATTGCCCACAATCCCGGAAATCACCTCAGCTCACATCGCCAGGCCGATCTGTCTTATAACGGCATGAACTGGACGGTACACGGGGTGGAGTAGCCCGACCGGAAGCGGCTAGGAAGGCCGGGCGGGTGCACGGAAAAGCGCCGGGTCCCTGAAAAAAGCGCGAAAGTTGATCAGGAGCGGTGGTGTGCGTTGACCCCGCTCCCGATTCTTGATATTGTTAATTGGTTCCGCAAGAACGTCTCCTGGCGTGACTTGTACGCTGGAGGGGTAGGATGGGCCCTTTAGAAGGGCTGATCCGAAGGCCAGAGAGCAGGATGGATCTGGCTCAGTATGTCCCGGACAAGCTCTTTTCTTGCAGAGGGCAGGGACAAAGCGATCCCAGGCAAACGGTTGAGGGCGGGTGTTCCGCCAGCGCCTGGATTGCGAAATCGCTACGGTGCTTGCGCGTTCTCCACCTTGGAGGGCTATGCAAGCCGGAACCGCGAAACGGAGTTGGCTTTCGCCGGATGGTACCGGTTGAAACGTACAGTCACCGTCGTGGTTCTCGTCTGAGATGGGAAGCAGGCAGACGCGAAGCAGGATTCAGGGCTTTTATGCGTCCGGTTGGGCCGGTGTGGCCTGGCGGGCGAGAAAAGGGCCCGAGAGCTCTGCGCGGCTGCTGAAATTGAGTGCGCAGGATTGGGTAAGGAGTTTCGGTTTGCCGACATTTAATCAACTGGTTCGGAAGGGGCGGACAGCCCCGCGATACAAGACGGCGTCACCGGCCTTGCAGGCTTCGCCCCAGCGGCGCGGCGTGTGCACCAGGGTGTACACGCAGACGCCCAAGAAGCCGAACTCGGCGCTGCGCAAGGTGGCGCGTGTGCGGCTGACCAACGGGATTGAAGTGACGACGTACATTCCCGGCATCGGCCACAACCTGCAGGAGCACTCGATTGTGCTGATTCGCGGGGGCCGTGTGAAGGATCTGCCCGGCGTGCGCTATCACGTGGTGAGGGGGACGCTCGATTCAGTGGGCGTGGCCAACCGCAAGCAGGGACGCTCGAAGTATGGCGCCAAGCGGGCAAAGGGTGGTCCGGCGGCGGGGAAGAAGTAAGGACTAGCCGTCAGCCCTCAGCCGTCAGCCTTCAGTTTCAAGGCTCGGCAGGGAAAAGCTGATGGCTGAAGGCTGATAGCTGAAGGCTGTCTTTTGAGGATTTATGCCGAGAAAAGGGCACATTGCGAAGCGGGAAGTGGCGCCGGACCCGGTCTACGGGTCGACTCTGGTGACCAAGTTTGTGAACTCCATGATGTGGGGCGGCAAGAAGTCGACCGCGCAGGGCATCTTCTACCAGGCCATGAAGAACCTGGAGGAAAAGGGCGGCGGGGATGATGCGCTGAAGCTGTTCAAGAAGGCGGTGGAGAATGTGAAGCCGCTGCTGGAAGTGAAGACGCGGCGCGTGGGCGGCGCCAATTACCAGGTGCCGATCGAGGTGAACCCCGATCGCCGCACCTCGCTCGCGATCCGCTGGCTGCTGACCTATGGGCGCGGGCGCGGCGAGAAGGGCATGACCGACAAGCTGAGCAACGAGCTGCTGGATGCAGCCAACGGCCGCGGCGGCGCGATGAAGAAGAAGGAAGACGTGCACCGCATGGCCGAAGCCAACCGGGCATTCGCGCACTACCGGTGGTAGAAGAAAAGTGTTCAGTGATCAGTGGACAGTGATCACTGGATCGAATGCGACCGAAGCGTTACAGGTTTTACCGACCACTGATCACTGACCGCTGATCACTGGAGCTAACCGCGGGCAATCCCCGTCCGCAAAGGATTTTGACCGTGGCTCGCACCATACCTCTGAATCGTTGCCGCAACATCGGCATCATGGCGCACATCGACGCCGGAAAGACGACAGCGACAGAGCGCATCCTGTTCTACACGGGCATCACGCACCGCATCGGCGAAGTGCATGAGGGCACCGCGACCATGGACTACATGGAGCAGGAGCAGGAGCGCGGCATCACCATCACGTCGGCGGCGACGACGTGCATCTGGAAGGATTACCGCATCAACATCATCGATACGCCCGGGCACGTGGACTTCACCGCCGAAGTGGAGCGGTCCCTTCGCGTACTCGATGGTGCGGTGGCGCTGTTCGACTCCGTCAGCGGGGTGCAGCCACAAACCGAGACGGTGTGGCGGCAAGGCGATAAATACAAGGTCCCGCGCATCTGCTTCGTGAACAAGATGGACAAGAACGGCGCGGACTTCGAGCACGTGATCGACACCATCCGCAAGCGGCTGGGCGCGCGGCCAGTGGCGCTGCAGATCCCCATCGGCGCAGAGGCCAAATTCAAGGGCGTCATCGACCTGATTGAGATGAAGGCCGTCCTGTGGCACGACGAGACCATGGGCGCGGAGTTCTCGGTTGAAGAGATTCCGGCTGACTTGAGGAAGAAGGCCGAAGCCTTCCGCCTGCAGTTGATCGAAGTGATCGCCGAGACCGACGACGTGCTGCTGGAGAAGTTCCTGGAAGGCGAGACGCCGACCATCGCGGAACTGAAGGCGGGCATCCGCCAGGCGACGATCGACCTGAAGGTCTTCCCCGTGATCTGCGGCTCGGCATTCAAGAACAAGGGCATCCAGACGCTGCTGGACGCGGTGGTGGATTACCTTCCCAGCCCGCTGGACAAGCCGCCGGTGGAAGGCATCAATCCTCACCATCCCGACCACAAGGAGATGCGCAAGGTCGAAGATAGCGAGCCGTTGTCCGCGTTGGCTTTCAAGCTGATCAACGATCCGTTCGGCAAGCTGTCGTTCGTCCGCGTATATTCGGGCTCGCTCAAGACCGGGGACACGGTGCTGAATCCGCGCACGGGGAAGACCGACCGCGTAGGACGGCTGGTGAAGATGCACGCCAACAAGCGCGAGGATGTGACGGAGATTCTGGCCGGCGATATCTGCGCGTGCGTGGGCCTGAAGGACCTGAAGACCGGCGACACGCTGTGCGATCCGCACCATCCCATCGCGCTGGGCGCCATCACCTTCCCCGAGCCGGTGATCTCGGTTGCGATCGAGCCCAAGACCAAGGCCGACCAGGAGAAGATGGCGATTGCGCTGTCGCGGCTGGCGGACGAGGATCCCACCTTTAAGGTGCGGACCGACGAGGACTCGGGCCAGACGATCATCAGCGGCATGGGCGAGCTGCACCTCGAGATTCTTGTGGATCGCATGAAGCGCGAGCACAAGGTCGAAGCCAATGTAGGCGAGCCCAAGGTGGCGTTCCGCGAGACCATTCGCAAGCATGCCGAGGCCGAGGGCAAGTACATTCGCCAGACCGGCGGCTCGGGCAACTACGGGCACTGCAAACTGCGTGTCGAGCCCAACACGCCGGGCGCGGGCTACGAGTTCATCAACGACATCAAGGGCGGCGTGGTGCCGAAGGAGTACATCAAGCCGATCGACCAGGGCGTCCGGGGTGCAATGGAACTGGGAATCCTGGCGGGCTTTCCGGTGGTGGACGTCAAGGTGAGCTTGTACGACGGCAGCTACCACGAAGTGGACTCGAACGAAATGGCGTTCAAATTTGCCGGCTCGATCGCGTTCAAGGAAGCGGCCAGAAAGGCCTCGCCAGTGCTGCTGGAGCCGGTGATGGCGGTGGAAGTTACGGTGCCCGAGGAGTTCATGGGCGTGATCATCGGCGACATCAACTCGCGCCGCGGCCGGATCGAGGGCATGGAGCACGCGGCCGGCTCGCAGGTGATCAAGGCGATTGTGCCGCTGAAGGAAATGTTTGGATATGTGAACGACATTCGGTCGAGCACGCAGGGCCGGGCGTCGTACTCAATGCAGTTTGCGCGTTACGAAGAGGCGCCGCGGATGATTGCCGATGAGATCATCGGACGGGCGCAGGGGAAGTAAGCTGTCAGCCGTCAGCCCTCAGCCGTCAGCTAAAGACGGCGAGGCTGAAAGCTGAAGGCTGAGAGCTGATGGCTGGTTTTTTGGGGCTGGAGCCGGAACGCCGGCGCCCCACTTGTGAAACGGGAAGTACGAGCTACGAAAGGGATTCAGGACTTTTATGGCGAAGGAAAAATTTGATCGTTCGAAGCCGCACGTGAACGTGGGGACGATTGGGCACATCGATCACGGCAAGACGACGCTGACGGCGGCGATTACCAAGGTGCTGCAAAAGCACAACCCGAAGAATGTGTTCCGGTCGTTCGATTCGATCGACAACGCGCCGGAAGAGCGGGAGCGCGGGATTACGATTGCGACGGCGCACGTGGAGTACGAGACGGCGAACCGGCATTACGCGCACGTGGATTGCCCCGGCCACGCCGATTACATCAAGAACATGATCACGGGCGCGGCGCAGATGGACGGCGCGATTCTTGTGGTTGCTGCCACTGATGGCCCCATGCCGCAGACCAAGGAGCACGTGCTGTTGGCGCGCCAGGTGGGCGTGCCCTCGGTGCTGGTGTTCCTGAACAAGTGCGATGCGGTGGAGGACGAGGAGCTGATCGAGCTGGTGGAGTTGGAGGTGCGCGAGCTGCTGGCCAAGTACCAGTTCCCGGACGACGCGCCGGTGATCCGCGGCTCGGCTTTGGGCGCGCTGAACGGCGAGGCCAAGTGGGAAGCGAAGATCGACGAGCTGATGGCGGCGGTGGATAGTTATGTGCCGCGTCCGGATCGCGCCGTCGACCAGCCTTTCTTGATGCCGATTGAAGATATTTTCTCGATCTCGGGCCGCGGCACGGTGGTGACGGGCCGCATCGAGCGGGGCAAGGTGAAGGTGGGCGAGAACGTGGAGATCGTTGGTTTCCGCGAGACGCGCACGACGGTGTGCACCGGGGTCGAAATGTTCAAGAAGCAGTTGGACGAGGGCATGGCCGGAGACAACGCCGGGATCCTGCTGCGCGGCACGGCGAAGGAAGATGTGGAACGCGGCATGGTGCTGGCCAAGCCGGGGTCGATCACGCCGCACACCACGTTCAAGGGCACGGTATACGTGTTGAGCAAGGAAGAGGGCGGTCGTCATACGCCGTTCTTCAAGGGCTACCGGCCGCAGTTTTATTTCCGGACGACGGACGTGACCGGGGTGGCGGAGCTGCCGGCGGGCACCGAGATGGTGATGCCGGGCGACAACGTGGAGCTGCAGATTGAGCTGATCACGCCGGTGGCAATGGAAAAGGGATTGCGGTTCGCGATTCGCGAAGGCGGACGCACCGTGGGCGCGGGCGCGATCTCGGAGATTATCAAGTAGGCGAGTTCACAGTTAGTAGTTCCCAGTTCGCAGCAGAAACGGCAACTGGGAACTACGAACTAAGAACTGAAGGGAAGCACATGGTAGGACAGAGAATTCGCATCCGGCTGAAGGCATACGACTATCGTGTGCTCGACACGTCGACCGGCGAGATTGTGGATACGGCCAAGCGCACCGGGGCAACGGTGGCAGGTCCGATTCCGCTGCCGACGATCAAGAACAAGTACTGCGTGCTGCGTTCGCCGCACGTGGACAAGAAGTCGCGCGAGGCGTTCGAGATTCGCACGCACAAGCGGCTGATCGACATTCTGGAGCCGACGCAGCAGACGGTGGACGCGCTGATGAAGCTGGATCTGCCCGCCGGCGTGGACGTGGAGATCAAGGCGTTTGAAAAGTAACGAAGTTACTTTTCAGCTTTCAGCTGTTAGCTCTTAGCTTCTAGCTCGATTGCGAGAGAGCGGAGCTTAGCCGCGGGAGTGGAAGAAAAACAAAAGCTGGTAGCGGCAAGGTCCAGCTAAGAGCTAAAGGCTAATAGCTCTGACAATTCCGGCAGTGCGGCGCGACAAGCTCCGCATGATGAGGTGAGGACGATATGGCAGTCACAGGGATTCTGGGCAAGAAGATCGGAATGACACAGGTCTTCGACGACAGGGGCGAGGTGCACCCGATCACGGTGCTGCAGGCCGGCCCATGCGTGGTGACACAGTTGAAGACCATGGCGAAGGATGGCTACGAGGCCGCGCAGATCGGACTGGTGGAGTTTGTGAAGGCGTCGCGGATCACAAAGCCGCAGGCGGGGCACCTGGCCAAGACCGAGGCGCCTCCGGTGAAGTTTCAGCGCGAAGTCACGGTCGAAGTGGCCGCCGAGGGACAGGACGGCACCAAGGCAGGCGACCGCGTGCTGGTGGATATCTTCTCCGATGCGAAGTTTGTGGACGTGATCGGGACCTCAAAGGGACGCGGATTTGCGGGCGTCGTCCGGCGGCATCATTTCGGCGGCGGACCCAAGTCCCACGGTCATATGTTTCAGGTGCAGGGTTCGATCGGAGCTTCCAGCTTTCCGTCGCGGGTTTTTCCCGGGCAGCGGATGCCGGGACACATGGGGCAGGACCAGGTGACGGTGCGCAACCTGCGCATTCGCGGGATCGACCTGGACGAAAACCTGCTGATGGTGGAAGGCGCCGTGCCCGGACCGAGGGATGGCTACGTGATGATCAGCAAGGCGAAGGCGCCGCCGCGTGAGCGCCGCGGGTTTGCGGGCTCCGGCACAGTGGATCCGCTGAAGGCTTCGAAGAAGGCGACGGCGAAGAGGAAGTAACGAGCTTTCAGCTATTAGCCATTAGCTATTAGCTGTTTGGGTTAAGTTTCAGAACGGAAGTTACAGCGTATGAGCTGAGAGCTTACGGCTAAAAGCTAACAGCTAATTGCTCGCAGGAAGAAGACGATGGCACAAGTGGATGTAGTTAATCTGAACGGGGACAAGGTGGGATCGCTGGAGCTGGCCGACGCAGTGTTTGCGCCGGACACGGTGAACGAGGCCCTTCTCTGGGAGGCGGTCAAGCATTACCGCGCCTCGCTGCGCCAGGGCACGCATGCCACCAAGAATCGGAAGCTGGTAGCGGGCAGCGGCAAGAAACTGTGGAAGCAAAAGGGCACAGGCCGCGCGCGAGTTGGCTCGGTGCGGTCTCCTATCTGGCGGCATGGCGGCACCGTGCATGGGCCGCAGCCGCGCAGCTACGATTACGCGTTCCCGCGCAAGAAGCTGCAGGGGGCGTTGCGCTCGGCGCTGGCAGCCAAGCTGGCCGATGGCAAGCTAACGGTAGTGGATTCGCTGGAGATCGCGGACGCGAAGAGCAAGCTCTATCGCAATGCGCTGACCAAGCTGGGCGTCACCCGCACCGCGCTGCTGGTGGAATTCAGCAAGGCGGCCGCCGAAAACCTGCGCCACGTTGTGCTGGGCACGCGAAACCTGGAAGGCGTGGAACTGGTTCTCAACAACGAAGTGCACCCCTACGACCTGCTGCGCTACGAGCGCGCCATCTTCTCCCGGGCTGCAATCGAACAGCTCACTGAGGCTCTGGCGAAATCGGTGTCCAAGCGCAAGCTGGCACAGACGGAGGCTGCCTGATGCCGACACGTTACACGACCATTCGACGGCCGCTGATCACCGAAAAGGGTTTGGCGAAGAAGGAAACTGAAGGGACGCTGGTGTTCGATGTCGCTCCTGACGCCACCAAGACCGAAGTGAAGCAGGCTGTTGAGGCGCTCTTCAAGGTGAAGGTGGCGGCGGTGCGGACCTCGAACGTATTGGGCAAGGAGCGCCGCCGCGGCAAGTTTACTGGCTACCGGGCCGACTGGAAGAAAGCATACGTCCGGCTCAAGGCTGGCGAAAAGATGCCGGAGTACGTGAGCAACCTGTAAAGCAGAGATCAGCCCTCAGCCGTCAGCCTTCAGCTTTTCACACGAAGGGGCGCTGAGGCCGAAAGCAAAGGACGAGTTTGAGCAGGACGGGCTGAAGGCTGATAGCTGACGGCTGACGGCTCGTGAAGGACAGAGACAATGGCGATCAAGACATACAGACCGGTAACGCCGAGCTTGCGGTTCAAGAGCACGCAGGTGAACGACGACATCACGACGTCGAGCCCGCACAAGCCGCTGCTGGTGACGCGCAAGCGGACCGGCGGCCGCCGCAACGCGGGCGATTTGACCATCCGGCATCACGGCGGCGGGCACAAGCAGAAGATCCGGCTGATCGATTTCAAGCGCGACAAGGCCGGCGTGCCGGGCAAGGTGGCGACCATCGAGTACGACCCCAACCGTTCGGCTCGCATTGCGCTGGTGCATTACGCGGACGGCGAGAAGCGCTACATCCTGCAGCCGGTTGGATTGCAGGTGGGCGCGACCGTAACCTCAGGCCCCGACGCGGACATCCTGGTGGGAAATGCGCTGCCGCTCAAGAACATTCCCGCCGGCACCACGGTGCATGCCATCGAGCTGCGGCCCGGCAAGGGCGCGCAGATGGCGCGGTCAGCCGGCGCGCAGGCACAGCTTGTTGCCAAGGAAGGCGATTACGCGCTGCTCAAGCTGCCTTCCGGCGAGACGCGCAAGGTGCTGGTGGAGTGCATGGCCACCATCGGCCAGGTGGGCAACACCGATCACGAAAATGTTTCGATCGGCAAGGCGGGGCGCACGCGCTGGTTGGGCATCCGGCCCACCAACCGCGGCGTCACCATGAACCCGGTGGATCATCCGCATGGCGGCGGTGAAGGCAAGACCTCCGGCGGCCGTCACCCCGTAACTCCGTGGGGCCAGCCGACGCGCGGCTACAAGACGCGCAATAACAAGCGGACCGACGCATTCATCATCAGCCGCAGGTCGAAGTAAGAGGGGCCGCCATTAGCTACTAGCTCTTAGCTATTAGCTGATCGCAGCCGGGACAAAGATTGAGGCGACAGCCGGGCAGTTAGCTCCAGAAAGATCGAGCTAGAAGCTAAAGGCTAAGAGCTAGGAGCTGGTTTTTATGGCACGTTCGACGAAAAAGGGGCCGTTTGTAGATACGCATCTGAGCGTGAAGATCGAAGCGCTCAACACGGCCAACGACAAGAAGGTCGTCAAGACGTGGTCGCGGCGCTCGACCATATTCCCCGAGTTTGTGGGGCACACGATCGCCGTGCACAACGGAAAGAAGTTCGTTCCCGTGTACGTGACAGAAAACATGGTGGGCCACAAGTTGGGCGAGTTTGCGCCGACGCGGACGTTCAAGGGGCACACCTCGGGCAGGGCCGCGGAAGCGACCGCGAAGCCGGCAGGGCCGCGATAGGAAAGCTGAGGGCTGAAGGCTGAAAGCTGACGGCTCAGATGATTTCGAGGAAGAGACCGATGGCAGTGGAGACAAAAGAGTACCGGGGCGAGGCAAGGTTCCAGCGCGTGTCGCCGCAGAAGGCGCGGCTGGTGCTGGACCTGATCAAGGGCCGGGGTGTGCAGGAGGCGCTGGATACAGCGGCCTTTACCAAGAAGAGGATTGCCCCGGTGATCCACAAACTGTTGCGCTCGGTCATCGACAACGCGCGCTACGTGGCCGGCGAACAGGGCACCGACCTGGACGTGGACAGCCTCTATGTAAAGCAGGCGCTGGCCAACGACGGTCCGCGGATGAAGCGCATCCGCCCCGCTCCCATGGGCCGCGCCTATCGCTACCAGCGGCGGCTGACGCACATCGTGCTGTCAGTGGCCGAGCGCAAGAATGCGGAAAGCCTGGTGACCCGCGCGGAAGAGCCGGAGACGCAGACGCCGGCCGCCAAGGGGCCCGCGAAGAAGGCTCTCGCAAAGAAGACAGCCGCAAAGAAGACCGTCGCCAAGAAATCTGCTGCGCCGGCGAAGAAGACCGCAGCCAAGAAGTCCGGCAAGTAGCCGGGAAGGGAAGAATTATGGGACAGAAAGTCCATCCTTACGGATTCCGTCTGGGAGTGAACAAGCCGTGGCGCTCGCGCTGGTTCTCTGAGCGCGACTACGACAAGCTCCTGGTCGAGGACGTGAAGCTCAAGGCCGAGCTGCGTGAGAAGCTGAAGGCCGCGGGTGTGAGCTCGGTGGAGATCGAGCGTCCGGGCAACAAGCTGCGGTTCCTCATCCGCACCGCGCGCCCGGGCATCGTGATCGGCCGCAAAGGCGCCGAGATCGAGAAGCTGAAGACCGAGCTGGGCCAGCGGACCAACCGCGACGTGTTCATCGACATCATCGAGGTGAACAAGCCGGAGCTGGACGCGCAGCTTGTGAGCGAAAACATCGCGCTGCAGTTGGAGAAGCGCGTAAGCTTCCGCCGCGCCATGCGCAAGAGTGTGGATTCGGCGCTGCGATTCGGCTGCAAGGGGATCAAGGTACGGGTCTCGGGCCGGTTGAACGGGAACGAAATCGCGCGCTCGGAGTGGTACCTGCAGGGCCGCCTGCCGCTGCACACGCTGCGCGCCGATATCGACTACGGCTTCAGCGAGGCGCAGACCACCTACGGCGTGATCGGCGTGAAGGTTTGGATCTATCGCGGCGACATTTATGAGCAGAAGCGGCGGCGCGAACAGCCGGCGGCGGTTGGATCGGGAGTGTTTTAGAGGCAGGGATCAGGGAACAGGGAACAGAAAGCCCGGTTGCCGCCTTGAGATCTGCAAAGGAATTGGAATGAAACGGCCGGAAAGCGAATAGTGACAGGAACGAAACTGATCCCTGATCCCTGTTCCCTGTTCCCTGCTTTTTGAGGGTTTCGTCATGTTGATGCCAAAGAAGGTGAAGTTTCGCAAGCAACAGAAGGGCAAGCGCCGCGGCAAAGCGTGGCGCGGAAGCTCGCTTGCGTTCGGTGAGTACGGATTGAAGGTGCTGGAGTGCGGCTACATCACCGACCGCCAGATCGAGGCCAGCCGTATCGCGATGACGCGCTTCATCAAGCGCGGCGGCAAAATCTGGCTGCGCCTGTTTCCGGACAAGCCGATCACCAAGAAACCGGCCGAAGTTCGAATGGGATCGGGCAAGGGCGCGCTGGATCACTGGGTTGCAGTGGTGCGGCCGGGCAAGATTCTTTTTGAGATGGAAGGCGTAACTCCGGAGATCGCGGCAGAGGCCATGCGGCTGGCTTCCAACAAGCTGCCGCTCAGAACCAAATTTGTGCAGCGCCCGGGCGCGGAAAAGTCCGCCCCGGCAGAAAAATCTGCGGCAGAGTAATTTGAGCTTTTAACTATCGGCTTTTAGCTTTCAGTCCTTTGCACCGTGAATCGGGGAGTCAAGGACGAACGCAATGAAGCTAAGAGCTGACAGCCAAAAAGCCAGGAGCTAACGGAGATGGAACTCAATAAGATTCGCGCCCTGAGCGACGACGAACTGGTGGCCCACGAGAAGACTTCGGCGGAGCAGCTTTTCCGGCTGCGCTTCCAGGTCTCGATGGGGCAGAACGACGGCGTGAAGAAGCTCAGGCAATTGCGCAAGGAAATTGCTCAGGTCAAGACGGTGGCGCGGGAGCGCGCGCTTGGCATTCGCGGCACGGGCAAGGACGGGGCGGTGGCAGCCGCGGCAACGCCCGTAAAGAAGGGAGCGCGCTAAATGGCAGTGGTAAAGGCAGCAGAAGCGCCTGCGGCGGTATCGCGGCGAAATGAGAAAGTCGGCAACGTGGTCTCCACAAAGATGCAGAAGACCATCGTGGTCGAAGTGGAGATGCGCAAGGCGCACCCCAAGTACAAGCGCATCGTGAAGAGCTCGAAAAAGTTCTATGCCCACGATGAGCAGAACTCGGCGCGGGTGGGCGACGTGGTGCGCATTCGCGAGACGCGGCCTCTGAGCAAGCTGAAGCGGTGGACCCTCGAGGAGATCGTACGCCGTTCTACGCTGGGGCAGATTGAAGAACTGGAAGCGCCGCAGATTGCCGGCTAGCGCGCGGAACTGAGGAGATAAGACCATGGCAGTGCAAATGAGAACGATGCTCGCGGTGGCCGATAACTCGGGCGCGCGCAAGCTGCAGATGATTCTTCCTCTGGGCGGTGGGCTGGGCAAGAAAGCTTCGCTGGGCGATGTGATCACTGCGGCTGTGAAAGAAGCTTCGCCGGACGGAACCGTCAAGAAGGGCAAAGTTGTGAAGGCCGTCATCGTACGCACGCGCAAGGAATACCGCCGGCGCGACGGCACTTATATCCGCTTCGACGAGAATGCGGCGGTGGTGATTGACGACGCGCACGAACCTGTGGGGACGCGCGTGTTCGGCCCGGTGGCGCGCGAGTTGCGGGAAAAGAAGTTTTTGAAAATCGTTTCCCTGGCGCCGGAAGTGGTGTAAGAGCAGCTTTGAGCCGTCAGCCCTCAGCTTTCAGCTTGTTCGTGCCGGGTTGGGAAGCGTGGCCAAAGCAGGATGAACGGATCGCTGACAGCTGATAGCTGAAAGCTGGAGAAGAAAATGCCGAGTTTGAGTATTCATCGCAATGACACGGTGCAGGTGCTTACGGGTTCGGACCGGGGCAAGCAGCAACGCGTCCTGCGCGTCTTCCCCGACGAGGGCAGAATCCTGGTGGAACACGTGCGTGTGGTTAAGAAGACGGTTTCGTCCAAGACCGGAAAGAACACCCGGGGCGGCATCGCGGAGCATGAAGCGCCCATCGACATTTCCAACGTCGCGCTGGTGTGCCCTAACTGCGGACCGGCTCGCGTAGCTTTCAAGAAGGACGGAGACACCCGCGTGCGCGTGTGCAAGAAGTGCGGGCAGACGCTGCCCACGAAGAAGTAGAAGCGGCTAATAGCTCTTAGCTATTAGCCATTAGCCTCGAATGTCGGGAAGCCGATCTTCGAGGCGAGAATTGAAGGAGCTTGACTCGGCGATTCCATTTCGCGCGCAGCAAGCTAACAGCTAACAGCTAACAGCTAAAAGCTAACGGCTAATAGCTGGTTTTCCACCTTCCGTAACGGTAAACGGTCGCCGCCGCGACCACTCCGATGACCGGAAGAAAGAGAGCAAAAAGTAATGGCGGCAAGGCTGAAAGAGAAGTACAACAAAGAGATCCGGCAGGCGTTGCAGAAGGAGCTTGGCCTGGAGAACTCCATGGCAGTTCCCAAGCTGGAAAAGATCGTGATCAACATGGGTTTGGGCGAGGCCACGCAGAACAACAAGCTTCTCGACCCGCTCACGGCGGACCTGACCCAGATCGCCGGTCAGAAGCCGGTGACCACCAAGGCCAAGAAGTCGATTGCGGCCTTCAAGGTGCGTGAGGGCATGTCGATCGGAGCGATGGTTACGCTGCGCCACGACAAGGCCTATGAGTTTCTCGATCGGCTAATCTCAATTGCGCTGCCGCGAGTGCGCGATTTCCGCGGCGTGTCGACCAAGAGCTTTGATGGCCGCGGCAACTACACCCTGGGGCTGCGCGATCAGCTCATCTTCCCGGAGATCGACTACGCGAAAGTGGAAAAGCTGAAAGGCATGAACATCACCATTGTGACCACTGCCAAGGACGACAACTCGGCCCGCGCGCTGTTGCGTCACTTTGGCATGCCGTTCCGACAGGGAGCGTAAAACAGCTTTTAGCAGTCAGCTATTAGCTCTTAGCCTCGATGTCCGGACAACCGGCGGTTGAGACGAAACGAGAATTGGGTTGGTTTCGCAAAGGTTCGGAGTTTGCGAGGAAACAAGCAAAGGGCTAATAGCTAAGAGCTAATAGCCGCGGTTACGAGGAAACATGGCAACCACTGCAAAACGAGTAAAGGACGCGCGGAAGCCGAAGTTCAGCTCCCGCAAGCACAACCGGTGCAAGCTCTGCGGGCGCCCGAGGGGGTATCTGCGCAAGTTCGGCGTATGCCGCCTGTGCTTCCGCTCCCTGGCGCTGAAGGGCGAGATCCCGGGCGTGGTCAAGTCGAGCTGGTAAGTAGCGAGTTCACAGTTCGCAGCTGTAACTGTGAACTAAGAACTGCGAACTGAGAACTGGGGCGTGAGCCCCAAACATTTCCGCTGGTTCTCCGGGCAGAAGCTGGCCGGGAGCGAACGGGGAATGAAGGAGAAGGAATGAGTCTGACCGATCCTGTAGCAGATTTTCTGGCGCGCATCCGGAATGCAATCCGGGCCCGCCATCAGAAGCTGGACGTGCCCGCTTCGAAGTTGAAGACCGAGATTGCCCGCATTCTCAAGGAAGAGGGCTATATCTCGAACTACAAGACCCAGGATGAGGATGGCAAGCTGGTCCTGCGCGTGTACCTCAAGTACGGCGGCTCGGAATCGGCCATCCGCGACCTGGCGCGCATCTCGCGTCCCGGCTGCCGCGTTTACATCGGCCGCGACGAGATCAAGCGCGTGCAGGGTGGTCTGGGCATCTCCATCATGACTACTCCCAAGGGAGTCATGACCGGGCGCCAGGCTCGCCGCGAAGGCGTGGGCGGCGAGTTGCTGTGCGAAGTGTGGTAGGACGAGCGAAGAAGTGAAAGAGTGAAGGAGTGAATGTCGCAGCTTCTTCACAAGAGCGAGCAACCGTTCACCTCTTCACTTATTCACTGTTGTTCCGGCTGCAGTGGAACGATGGCGGTTGAAACGGATCAATGAGAACTGATCACTGACAACTGCTTTTCGCGACTCGCAAGCCAAGAAGGATTTGAGAAATGTCTCGTATTGGAAAGAAGCCGATCCCGCTGCCCGCGGGCGTTAAGTACAAAGTGGAGGGCAACACCGTCCTGGTGGAAGGGCCCAAGGGCAAGGTGTCGGCGTTGGTTGCCGAAGGTATCTCGCTCGAAACCAAAGACGGCGTCTTGCATGTGAACCGCTCCGACGATAAGTATGCAGCCTATCACGGCCTGACGCGCGCGCTGGTATTCAACGCGGTCCAGGGCGTGACCCAGGGATGGAAGAAGGAACTGGACATCGTCGGTATCGGCTATCGCGCCGAATTGAAGGGCAAAGGCACGGTGGTGTTCACGCTGGGTTATTCGCATCCCATCGAGGTTCCTTTGCCAACCGGAATTGAAGTCGCGATTGACCCCAAGCAGACGCACTTGACCATCACCGGCATCGACCGGCAGAAGGTGGGCCAGGTAGCTGCCGACATGCGCTCGCTGCGCAAGCCGGATCCGTACAAGAACAAGGGCGTGCGCTACTCCGACGAGAAGCTGAAGAAGAAGGCCGGCAAGACCGGAGCGAAGTGACCGCGATTGCGAGGCGTATGAGCCTCGCGCGATCATCCTGAACGAAGAGAAGGATCTGAAAAAAACCGAACGGCGCCGCAGGGCGGCTCCGCTGATAGGAAGAGAAAACGATGATTACGCAGAACAAACGGAACCAGATTCGCAAACGCATCCACGAGCGCATCCGCCGCAAGCTGTCGGGAACGCCTCAGCGGCCGCGCCTGAATGTGTATCGCTCGCTGAACCACATCTACGCTCAGGTGGTTGACGACCAGGCCGGAGTGACGATCGCTTCCGCATCCACCATCAAATTGAAGTCGGGCGGCAACGTCGCCGCTGCCAGGGAAATCGGCAAAGCGATTGCGGAGCGCGCCAAGGAGAAGGGCGTTTCGAAAGTGGTCTTCGACCGCGGCGGTTTCCTCTACCATGGCCGCGTAAAGGCGCTGGCCGATGCGGCCCGCGAGGCAGGACTGGAATTCTAGGAGCAAGCTATCAGCTCTTAGCCGTTAGCTTTTAGCTCGCCACCCGGCACGGAGTGGGTTTTGACGAGCCAAAAGCTGGAAGCTAATAGCTCAGAGCTAAGAGCTAACAGCTCAAAGGAAGAGCAATGACGATATTGAAGAAGAAACTCGACGCCAACCAGTACAACCTGAAAGACCAGGTGGTGGCCATCAACCGCGTCACCAAGGTGGTCAAGGGCGGCAAGAACATGTCCTTCGCCGCGCTGGTGGTGGTGGGCGATGCCGGTTCGGGCGTAGTTGGCTATGGTTCGGGCAAGGCCAAAGAAGTCCCGCAGGCCATTCGCAAGGGGATCGAAAGCGCCAAGAAGAACCTGGTCAAGGTCAATCTGACCCAGACCACCATTCCCCATCAGGTCCTCGGCCGGTTCGGCTCGGGGCAGGTGCTGCTCAAGCCGGCTCCGGAAGGCACCGGCGTGATTGCCGGAGGCGCCGTGCGCGCGGTCATGACATCGGCCGGAGTCCAGAACGTGCTCACCAAGAGCCTGGGCACCGCCAACCCGCACAACGTGATCAAGGCGACCTTCGACGCCCTGACCCAGCTCCGCGACAAGGGCGAAGTAGCCACCATGCGCGGCAAGCAGGTGGAGGAACTCTAATCATGGCTGAGCTCAAGAAAATTCGCATTCAGTACTACCGCTCGAAGAACAACACGCCGTTCAAGCATAAGGCGGTGGTCAAGGGCCTCGGCTTCACGCGGCTCAACCAGATTGTCGAGCGTGAAGATACGGCCTCGGTGCGGGGAATGGTCAAGACCATTCCGCACTTGGTCAGGATTCTGGAAAGCGAATGAGTGAACGAGTGAAGAGGTGAATTCACTCCTTCACTTTTTCACTAGTTCACTTATTCACTGGCACCACACAACGCGAGTCGGCTCGATCCCGCATCCGGCCGGCGCTATAGCGAGGGAAACCAATGGCAAAGAATCTATCCAATCTGCGCGCGCCGAAGAAGGCCAACACGGAGCGCAAGCGTGTCGGCCGCGGTATGGGCTCCGGCATGGGCAAAACCTCAACCCGCGGCCACAAGGGCCAGCGCTCGCGCTCCGGATCGCACATGATGCGCGGATTTGAGGGCGGCCAGATGCCGCTGCATCGCCGCCTGCCCAAGCGCGGTTTCACCAACATCTTCCGCACCGAGTACTCGGTGGTGAACCTGGACAGGATTGCCGAGCTCGAAGGCGTGAAGGAAATTGGCCTGGACGACTACGTCAGGCTCGGTCTCGCTTCCAGCAAAAAAGCGCTCATCAAGATTTTGGGCGCGGGCGAGCTGACCTCGGCCATCACCATCCACGCCCACAAGTTCTCGAAATCGGCGCAGGAAAAAATTGAGAAGGCGGGCGGCAAAGCCGTTCTTCCGGCCCAGAACCCGGCTGCCGCAGAGGCGTAAAGCGCGGGCCCCGGTTTTTCTGCATCCAAACCGGGGCAAGCCAGACCGCCGGACGCGACAAGTTCGCCGGCACGCACGTAAAATGGATGCACACGCGTAAATCGGGCACCCCGGCGCCTGAAGGAACACCTCGAACATGGTTGAGAAGTTTTTAAACATATTCCGCATTCCTGACCTGCGCAAGCGGGTTCTGTTCACGCTTGGCATTCTGGCCGTCTACCGCCTAGGAGCGTGGATCCCCACGCCTGGCACCAACACCCCGATGATCTCGCGAATGTTCGATCTTCAGGGCGGCTCCGCGCTCGGCCTCATGAACCTGTTCGGGGGCGGCACTCTGCGCCGTATGACCATCTTCGCGTTGGGCATCATGCCCTACATCACCGCGTCCATCATCTTCCAGCTCCTTACCGTGGTCTATGAGCCGCTGGCGCGCCTGCAAAAAGAAGGCGAGCTGGGCCGGCGCAAGGTGACGCAGTGGACCCGCTATCTCACCGTCATCCTCGGCGTACTGCAGTCTATTGGCATCGCCCTCATTCTCACTCGGCAGGGCATGGTCCTCAATCCGGGCTTCGGCTTTGACTTGATGGCGGTTCTCACCCTGACCGCCGGCACCACCTTCATCATGTGGCTGGGCGAGCAGATTACGGACCGCGGCATCGGCAATGGCATGAGCTTGCTTATCTTCGCCGGCATCGTGGCCGGTCTGCCCCGCGGCGTGGGGGAAATGGTCAGCAAGGTCCAAACCGGCGCCTGGGGTACATTCACATTCCTCCTCGTCATCGTCCTGCTCGTCGGAATGATCGCGGTGGTGGCGTTCATCGTGTTTGTGGAACGCGCGGAGCGGCGCATCCCCGTCCAGAGCGCGCGGCGCATCGTGGGCCGGCGCATGATGGGCGGCCAATCCAGCCATTTGCCGCTCAAGGTCAACTCCGGGGGCGTCATGCCCATCATCTTCGCCAGCTCCATCCTCTCGGCGCCGCTCCTGTTCGCCCAGTCGGATTGGGTGCAAAATAACCGCTTCCTTTCCCCCATCGTTCAGGCGCTGTCTCCCGGCTATCCCTGGTACGTGTTCCTGAACTTCGTCGCCATCGTCTTCTTCGCCTACTTCTATGTTTCCATCGTGATGAAGCCGGATGATATTGCCGATAACTTCCGCAAGTCGGGTTCCTTTATTCCCGGCATCCGGCCGGGCAAGCGCACGTCTGACTTCATCAACGACATCCTTACCCGGATCACGCTGGTCGGCGCGCTGTACCTGTTCCTCATCTACCTGGTGCCCACCTGGATGATCTCCGGCATCCGCCTCGACAAGCTCTGGCTGGTGGGCAGGCTTTTTGAGAACCTGCCCAACGCCGTAATCCATGGTCTGAACGTAAACTTCTATTTTGGCGGTACTTCGTTGCTCATCGTGGTCGGCGTGGCAATGGATACCATCAATCAGGTCGAGTCGCAGCTCATCATGCGCCATTATGAGGGCTTTTCCCCGCGATCCGGTCGTATTCGCGGGAGGAAAACCTGGTAATGTCATCCTTGATTACTGAAGCAATCGTCGGCCGGGAAATAGGACGCAAAATCCTTCCCGGCCCCATCCTTTTGTTGGGCGCACCCGGCGTGGGCAAGGGAACCCAGGCCAAGGAACTGGTCAAGCTGTGGGGCATTCCGCAGATCTCAACCGGAGACCTGCTTCGCGCCAACGTGGCCCGGGGAACCGAACTGGGAAAAGCGGCCAAAGAGATCATGGGCCGGGGCGAACTCGTCCCCGATTCCCTGGTCAACGAGATGGTCGCTATCCGTCTCCGGGAGCCCGACACCACGCGCGGCTATATCCTCGACGGTTACCCCCGAACCCTCAACCAGGCCGCCTGGCTCGATGGCCGCTTGGCAGAACAACCCCAATGTCTTCCGGTGGTTGCCGTCAGTCTCCAGGTGGACTATAATGAATTGTTGCGCCGGATCACCGGCCGCAGGAATTGTCCTGTCTGCCAGACCATCTACAACGTTTACGGAAAGCCGCCCCTCGTGGACGGCGTTTGCGATGTGGAGGGTGCGGCTCTGGTCCAGCGAGCTGACGATACGGAAAAAGTTTTTGCGGAGCGCATGCGCGCCTATTCCGCCCAGACCGCTCCCGTCGTCGAACACTACCATGCCCTGAGCCGTTTTGCCGAGGTGGATGGCAACCGGCCAATTGAAGTGGTAGCTGCAGGAATTGTTTCCGCCGTGGAACGGTTGCGTTCGATGTGAAGCAGCCGCCCCGGTAATTTTGCGCGTATTCAAGTTTACTGGATGGCGAGCAGCAGGAACTGTTCACTGAGGTATCGTGGCCGTCGTACTCAAGTCGTCCCGGGAAATCGAGAAGATGCATCGCGCCGGCCAGGTGGTCCACGAGGTGCTCGAGCTCGTGCGCAGCCGGGTAAAACCGGGCGCCACTACGCTCGACCTGGAGAACATGGCTGAAAAGCGCATTGAGGAATTGGGCGCCAAGCCCGCATTCAAGGGCTATCACGGCTATCCCTGCGTGCTGTGCACCTCGGTCAACAGCGAAGTGGTTCACGGCATCCCATCGGCCAGGCGCATGCTGAAGGAAGGCGATATCGTTTCGGTGGATTGCGGTGCGGTGGTCGACGGCTACTACGGCGATGCGGCCATCACAGTTCCGGTGGGCCAGAAGATCGACCCCGATACGGTCCGCCTGCTTCGAGTCACCGAGGAGTCGCTCAAGTCCGGCATTGCCGCGGTCAAGCCCGGCGCCACACTCGGCGACATCGGCGCCGCGGTGCAGTCGGTGGTGGAAGCGGAAGGTTTTTCGGTGGTGCGCGATTTTGTCGGGCACGGCATCGGATTCAATATGCACGAGGATCCGCAGGTGCCCAACTTCGGCGAGGCCGGCCGCGGCATGAAGTTGCGCGCCGGCATGGTCATCGCCATTGAACCCATGGTCAACGCCGGCGGGCCTGATGTCCGAGTCCTCAAGGATGGCTGGACGGCAGTCACCGGCGATGGAAGCATGAGTGCTCATTTTGAGCACACGGTTGCGGTTACCGCCACCGGATCCATGATTTTGACTGATTAACAGTCAGTCCAGAACTTGAGAGTGCGCAGGCACTCCAGAGAAGCGGGATACGGTTTGTCCAAGGAAGATGCGATTGAGGTAATGGCAACGGTCATTGAGACCCTGCCCAACGCCATGTTCAAGGTCAAGCTCGAGAACAACCACGAAGTGCTGACCCACGTCTCCGGCCGGATGCGCAAGAACTTCATCCGCATCCTCCCCGGCGACCGCGTGGCAGTCGAGCTCAGCCCCTACGACCTGAATCGCGGACGGATCGTCTACCGCTACAAATAGCTTTTAGCCTTTAGCTATTAGCTTTCAGCTTGTTCGTCGCGAAGGTGGCCAAGCTAAGGGCTAATAGCTAAGGGCTGGAAGCTCGAAGATTTTCCCGCGTCAACATGGATGCGCGGAGAAGGGTAACAAGGCAAATGAAGGTCCGTGCATCGGTCAAAAAGATTTGCGTCAAGTGCAAGGTCATCAACCGCCGCGGGGTGGTTCGCGTGATCTGCGAAAACGCAAAGCACAAGCAGCGCCAGGGCTAACGCGAGCCTGGCAGGAATGGGAACCCTCCAAGGAACGAGGGGAAAGGGAGTAGGGAGCAGGGAATAGAAAAAACACGGCGACGATTTTGAAGCACCGTTTTCCACTCCCTATTCCCTGTTCCCTACTCCCTGCTTTTCAGGGGCTAGTTAGCCGGAGTCAAGGCTTGCGATGAACCCCGGAGGATTTTTAAGTTAACCCGTGCGAGCCGGCGCTTTGCCGGAGGCACACTAACCTGAAGCAGCAAAGGAATCCGCATGGCACGTATTGCTGGCGTCGATCTGCCCCGCAACAAGCAGGCCCGGATCGCGCTTACTTACATTTACGGCATCGGCAATCCTCGCGCGCACAGCATTCTGGAGAAGGCTAATGTCGACGCCTTCAAGAAAGTCCAGGATCTGGGTGAGGAAGAGGTAAATCGCATCCGTCAGGTCATCGAGGACGAGGGGGAAGTCGAGGGCGATCTCCGCAAGGACACCCAGATGCACATCAAGCGCCTCATCGACATCCAGAGCTATCGTGGGAGCCGGCACCGTCGTTCGCTGCCGGTCCGCGGCCAGCGTACCCACACCAACGCCCGCACCCGTAAGGGCCCCGCAAGGGCACCGTGGCCAACAAGAAGAAAGCGACGGCGAAGACCTAATGGCTGAACAGAAACCGAAGTCTGCCACCGGCAAGACCGGCAAGGGAAAGAAATTCAAGAAGCGCGAGCGCAAGAATGTGCCTTACGGCATATGTTACATTCAGGCTTCGTTCAACAACACCATCGTCACCATCACCGATCAGATGGGCAACACCTTGAGCTGGAAGAGCTCGGGCTCGCTTGGCTTCCGCGGCTCGCGTAAGGGCACGCCCTTCGCGGCGCAGCAGGCTGCGTCCAACGCCGCCAATATGGCCCGCGACCATGGCCTGCGTACCGTCGACGTCCGCGTCTCCGGTCCCGGCTCCGGCCGCGAGTCCGCCATCCGCGCCCTCGCTGCCTCCGGCATTGAGGTCAAGACCATCCGCGACGTTACGCCGGTGCCGCACAACGGTTGCCGCCCGCCGAAACGACGCAGAGTGTAAGAGACAGCTTTCGAGCCGTCAGCTTTCAGCCATCAGCTTGTCCTGTGTACCAACCGGAGCTGAGGGCTGACGGCTGAGGGCTGAAAGCTCTAAACAGTGGGCCGGGACGACACATCCTCCGGATGCGTAAACCGGCCGACATCCGAAGTCAGGAGAAAAAATGGCTCGTTATACCGGAGCAGTCTGCCGCCTTTGCCGCCGCGAAGGCACCAAGCTCTTTTTGAAGGGCACCAAGTGTCACTCCGATCGTTGTCCGATTGAGAAGCGCAACTTCCCTCCCGGCCAGCACGGCAAGGATCGCAAAGCCAAGATCGTCGGTTATGGCCTCCAGCTTCATGAGAAGCAGAAGGCGAAGCGCATGTACTTCACCCTCGAGGGCCAGTTCCGCGAATACTACGAAAAGGCCAACCGCGCCACCGGCGTCACCGGCGAGCTGTTGATCCAACAATTGGAACGCCGGCTCGACAACGTCGCCTATCGCCTCGGCTTTGCCATCTCGCGCCGCCAGGCCCGCCAGGTCGTGCGCCACGGCCATGTCCAGGTCAACGGCAAGAAGGTCAACATTCCCTCCTTCCAGGTCAATGTGGGCGACGAAATCGCTGTCCGCGAAGGTGCCAGGAAACTGGTCGTCGTCGAACAGGGTGTCCAGTACGCCGCGCAGAACCCCGTTCCCACCTGGCTCGAGGTCAACTTTGAAAACATGTCCGGACGCGTGCTCCATTTGCCCAAGCGCGCCGACGTCAACCTGCCGATCAACGAACAGTTGATCGTCGAACTGTACTCGAAGTAACAGCTATTAGCTGTCAGCCGTCAGCCCTCAGCTCTTCCGTGACACTCAGGACTGTCGTTGCCACGATCGAGCTGAAGGCTGATAGCTGAAGGCTGAGAGCTGCATTTCAATCCGAAGGAGAACTTGCGCGGCCGCCGCAAAATGCATCGCGACGTGCTCGCCGCGCGGGAAAGAGACGAATCATATGTTGTGGAGAGGATTCCAGAAACCCAAGCGTCTGGCAGTCGATGCCGAGACACTCACTGACATCTACGGCAAGTTCAGCGCCCAGCCCTTCGAGCGCGGTTTCGGCACCACCATCGGCAACGCACTGCGCCGCACCCTGCTCAGCTCCATTGAAGGCGCCGCCGTCACTGCCGTCCGCATTGAAGGCGTCCTGCATGAGTTCCAGTCCATCGCCGGAGTGGTGGAAGACGCCACCGACATCATCCTCAACCTCAAGCAGATCCCCTTCAAGCTCGCCGGCGATGGCCCCAAGGCCCTCTACCTGCGCGCCGACCATCCCGGCGTTGTTACCTCCGGCATGATCGAGGCCGATGGCGACGTCGAGATCCTCGACAAGGGAATCTACATCGCCACCGTCAGCGAAGGTGGCAAGCTTGAGATGGAGATGCGCCTCAAGCGCGGCCGCGGTTACGTCTCCGCTGACAAGAACTTCGACGGCGACCTCGGCCTGGGCTTCATCCCCGTCGACTCCGTGCACTCGCCCGTGCGCCGCGTCAACTACACCGTCGACGCCGCCCGCCTGGGACAGATCACCGACTACGACAAGCTATCCCTCGAAGTGTGGACGAACGGCGCCGTGCTGCCCGCCGATGCCATCGGCCTGGCCGCCAAGCTCCTCAAGGACCACATGAACATCTTCATCAACTTTGAGGAGGAGATGGAGACGGAAAGCCGCGGTGAAGCCGGCCCCGTCATCCGTAACGATAATCTCAATCGCTCCGTTGAAGAGCTCGAGCTCAGCGTCCGCAGCTATAACTGCCTTAAGAACGCCAACATTCAAACCATCGGCGAGCTCGTCCAGAAGACCGAAGCCGAAATGCTCAAGACCAAGAACTTCGGCCGCAAGAGCCTGAACGAGATCAAGGAGATCCTCGCGCAGATGGGCCTCAGCCTGGGGATGAAGATCGACGAGCAGGGCAACGCCGTTCCCGGACCGACCAGCATTCCACCAGCCACCGCGCTTGCCCAAAGCTACAACGCACGCTACGACGACGAAGACGAGCCGCTGGATTCGGTGGATCTGCAGTTGCCGACTGAGACGGAGAATTTCTAGTTACGGGCTCTTAGCCGTTAGCTTTTAGCTCTTAGTTATCCGTGCCGGAACATCCGTGCTCGGCTGGCTAAGAGCTAATGGCTAAGAGTTGAGAGCTAAAAGCTCAAGCTGAAAGAGAGATTTGCATCATGCGCCATCGCAATGCAGGATTCAAACTGGGACGCAACACCAGCCATCGCCGCGCTCTGCTGCGCAACCTGGTCACGTCCGTCATCGAACGCGACCGCGTGGAGACCACCGTGGTCAAGGCCAAGGCGGTTCGCCCGCTGGTGGAGAAGATGATCACCCTGGGCAAGAAAGGCGATCTCCACGCCCGCCGTCAGGCCCTCTCATTCCTCATGACCGACGCCGCCGTAGAGCGTCTCTTTGAGACCGTCGCGCCCCGCTATGGCGACCGCAACGGCGGTTATCTCCGCATCGTGCGCACCGGCTTCCAGCGCGGCGACGGCGCGGAAAAGGCCTTCATCGAGCTGCTTGGCGCCGAAAAGGAGCTCGAAGCCAAGCGCCAAAAGCGCGAAGAGGTGAAGGCCAAGAAGCGCAAGGAACTCGAGAAACAACTCGAAGAGTCCAAGAAGGACGAAGGCGGCGCGGAGACCGAGGGCGGCGAACAAGCCGCATAACGACTGCTTCGTATCACAAAAATCCCATCAACATATCTTGATATGTTGATGGGATTACTCTTTGATAACCCTATTTACTCTTCTGTAATATCAAGATATCTTGATAGGAAAAGTGCACCGATTCAGGTGCATTATCTGGCCGCTGGCGCCAGCCGCTTCGGCTGTATCACGCGCGCATAAACGTAAACCAGCGTCATCATCGCCAGGGCGCCCGTGCAGTCCAGCAACACGTCCCACACTGAGGATGTCCGATTGGGCAGGAAAGCCTGGTGCCACTCATCGCAGCTCGCCATCAGCGCCGTTCCCAGCAGCGCCAGGGCGGCATCGCTCAGGAATTTCGAGTGCGGCAGCGTGATCCACCACGCGCGCAGCCACGCCAGCCCGATCAGCCCATAACCCACAAAGTGTCCCGACTTCCGAATGTGGTGGTGGATGATTTCCCAGCTCGCGTCGCTCACGTGTCCGAATATCGCCTGCCAGATCGGGCGCAGGAATCGGCTGGTGTGATCGGCGCCCATGAACGCCTGCGACTCAATCGCAATCACCACGATGCCCAACCCGACCGGCCACCACACGCCAAACCAATACCGGGGCCCGCGCGCGCTATTCGACATGGTAGTTGGGCGCCTCGCGGGTGATGATCACGTCGTGCACGTGGCTCTCGCGAAGGCCCGCGCCGGAGATGCGCACAAACCGCGCCTTCTCCTGCAAATCCTTGATGGTGCCGCAACCGAGATAGCCCATGCCCGATTTCAGCCCGCCCACAAGCTGGTAGACCATGGCCTCCAGCGGCCCGCGGTAGGGCACGCGTCCCTCAATGCCCTCGGGTACGAATTTCGCCAGCCGGTTCTGCCCGTTGCGTTCGCGCTGCACCACGCCTTCCGTCGATATCTCCACATCCGCTTGCTCGGAGCCGTTCTGGAAGTATCGCTCTCCGGAGCCCAGACTCATCGCATTCAGCGAACCCATGCCGCGATAGGTCTTGAAGCTGCGGCCCTGAAACAGGACAATCTCGCCCGGGCTCTCGTCCACGCCCGCAAACAGCGATCCGATCATCACCGTGCTGGCGCCGGCGGCAATCGCTTTCGTAACCTCACCTGAGTACTTGATACCGCCGTCGGCAATAATCGGAACATTGTGTTCCTGCCCGGCCCGATACGCTTCCGCAATAGCGGTGATCTGAGGCATGCCGGCGCCGGTCACCACGCGAGTGGTGCAGATGGAGCCCGGACCGAAGCCGACTTTTATGGCGTCCGCTCCGGCGTCAATCAGCGCCTTTGCGCCTTCGTAGGTGGCAACATTGCCCGCGAGCAACGCCACGCCGCCGAATCGCTTCTTGGTTTCTCTTACCGCTTCCAACACGCGGGAGGAGTGTCCATGAGCTGAGTCGATGGCCAACACGTCTGCGCGCGCCTTCACCAATTCGGCCGCGCGCTCCAGAAAGTCCCCTGTGGCCCCGATGGCTCCGCCTACGCGCAGCCGGCCTTTCTCGTCCTTGCTGGCGTTGGGATACTTCAACTTCTTCTGGATGTCCTTGACCGTGATCAGACCTTTGAGCTCGTAGTCGCCGTTCACCACCAGCAGCTTTTCCACGCGGTGCTCGTGCAGAATGGCCTCAGCCTCTTCGAGCGTGGTTCCCACCGGCACCGTGATCAGGTTCTTCTTGGTCATCACCGACCCGACAGGAATATCGGTGCGCGTCTCAAAGCGCAGGTCGCGATTGGTGAGGATGCCGACGAGTTTACCGCCCTGGGTCACCGGCACGCCCGAGATCTTGTACCGGCGCATCACTTCCAGCGCATGACTGATCAACTGGTCGGGGCCGATGGTTACCGGGTCAACAATCATGCCGCTCTCCGACCGCTTCACCTTGTCGATTTCGCCTGCTTGCTGCTCAATGGTCAGATTGCGGTGCACAATGCCGATGCCGCCCTGCTGCGCCATGGCGATAGCCATGCGCGATTCGGTGACGGTGTCCATGGCAGAAGAGAGCAGGGGAGTATTCAGGGTGATGTCGCGGGTCAGCTGCGTCTGGGTGCTCACCTGCACCGGCACCACCTCGCTGTAGGCGGGCACCAGCAGTACGTCGTCGAAGGTCAGCGCTTCGGGTAAATTGTTTGTGAGCATAATACTTTGACGCGCCTGGCAGACACGGAGATTCAACTCTCCGGCCCGGCAGGCGCTTTCAAGTATTGTAGCGGACTAGGTCTGCGGCGCTGTGGAAAGCGCGGCAATTCGCGCTACCACGTGCTCGCGAATGAGGCGGACGGTCTCGATGAGTTCAGCTCTGCTTGGGGAGGCCAGTTGGAAGATCAAATCGTAGCGATAGATGACCGAATAGTCCGTCAGCTGATCCAGCGGAACAGGAGTCGTGGGCAGCTGCTCTCCGGCCGCTTCGAGAGCGGTTTCAAGCCGGTTGAGATCGTGAGTCAGCTCGAAGGACAGGCTTAGGGCCGAAAGCAAAGCCTTCATCAACCTTTCTACTGCCTGCTGCGCGTGAAATCCGGCGATGGCATCCGAAATTTCCTCTGCCGGCAGCGTCTTTTCGTCTTCAGCGGCTTTCATCAGCAGGATCTGAGTTGGCGTGTACGCCCCTGTCATAAGCAACCTTGCCGTCATTCAGAATTTGGTAGTAAATGGAGTTGATGGAATTACCGAACTGACGCCCCAAGCTCTCCGTGAACATCACGAGATCGATTGTCATCGAGACGTCACGAAGTCTCTGCCGCAGCGCGCGATGGAGGTCCGGCAATAAGGGCTCCGCAGAATCGGGAAGCACCACCGCGAGATCAAGATCGCTGTCCCATCGTGCTTGTCCACGCGCCCATGAGCCGAAAAGTATGACGCGGGTGGGATGAGCGACCTCGACCGCAGCCTTCACGGCGAGATCGACCTTTTCCTGGGTCGGGGCGAGCGATTCCAATGCAGCTCGCACCTGTTCAGCGGTTGTAGTAGATGCCATGATCGCCTCTCTGCCAGTCTAGAACGGAATCGGCTACGGCGGGGACGGCTTTCGCTTCTACACTCCCACCGGGAACGGCTTGGGGCTCGACTCCTCGATGTTGGCGCCGCCACGCCAGTGCTCAAAACGCCCTTGCAGCAAGCTGGTCAGCCCCGTATACCAGTAGCCGATCACGAACAGGATGAGGAAGGGGGCGGTGAAATAGTTGTGATTCGAGAAGCAGTACGCAATGGCCAGTGCAAAGTAGGCGCCGACGAGCAACTCGATCCAGGGGGCCAGCAGCAGACGTTTGCGGTACTTCTTGCCTGCGCTCGATTTTTCACCCTTCTTGGCCACGCGATACTTGGGCGTGCGGGCAAAGGGGCTTTTGATGCCCAGCAGCGCCTCCGTCACGGCCTTTGAGTTGGTCACCGTCAGCCCGATTCCGAGCGCCATCAGGAAGGGCAGATAGAGGAACGATTTCATCCATGATTTTGGGAACAGAACTCGCTGGCTGCCCACGTAAAACACCGCAATCGACAGCGTTGACGCCGTAAACAGCGGAAAATCGATCAGCAGCATCTGGAACCAGCCCTGGTAGAAGCGGACGATCATGCTGGGGATCAGCAGCGCCGTCATCACGATCATCAGCGGATAGCTCATGTTCGCCGTCAGGTGGTACACGCTCTCCACCTTGATCCTGCGCGAGGCCTTGCTTCGGAGGAGCGCGGGCAGAATCTTGATACTGGTCTGGATAAGGCCCTTGGCCCATCGCGCCTGCTGGGTCTTGAAGGCAGTCATCTCGATGGGCAGTTCCGCTGGACACTCGACATGCGGCAGGTACTTGAACTTCCATCCCGCCATCTGCGACCGGTAACTCAGGTCGGTATCTTCGGTCAACGTGTCGTGCTGCCAGCCGCCAGCATCGGTAATGGCCTGCTGCCTCCACATGCCGGCGGTGCCGTTAAAGTTGAAATACTCACCCATGTTCACGCGCGCGCCGTGTTCCAGCACGAAGTGGCCGTCCAGCAGAATGGCTTCGATTTGCGTCAGCATGCTGTAGTCGCGGTTCAGGTGGGTCCAGCGCGTCTGCACCATGCCAATCTCCGGCTCGGCAAAATGATGAATTACGTTCATCAGCCAGTCCGGCGGAGGCACAAAATCGGCATCGAAGATGGCGACGAACTCGCCCCTGGCCACCTTCAAACCCGCATCCAGCGCGCCCGCCTTGTACCCGTGCCGGTTAGTCCTGTGAATATACTCGATGGGGTGCCCGAGGGCCGCGTAGCGCGCCACAATCGCCGCCGCCACTTGCTGCGTCTCGTCGGTGGAGTCGTCCAGCACCTGGATCTCCAGGCGGTCCCGAGGATACTCCATTGCGCAAACGGCCTCGATCAGCCGGTCGATGACGAACTGCTCATTGAAAATTGGCAGCTGCACAGTCACACGCGGCAACTCCGCAAAGCGGCTCGGCGGGTTCGGGTTGTATTTGCGGCGGTACTTGAAGTACTGCCAGCACAGCGTATAGCGATGCATGCCGTAGAGCGCCAGCACGATCATGACGATGAAGTAGGGCGTAAGGAGTACTGCATCGAACCAGTTCCAATAATGGTGCACGCTGGAGAACGGGTCGTTGAACAACGACCGGAGCTGCCGTCCAAAGCTATTTCGCGAGGCGAACGCCAGAAAAGCGCCCACCTGCTGCGGTAGCGCACAGGTGAGCAAAAGCTTCGTGCTGACGATCGATGAGCTGAACAGGGCAGTCCTCCGAAAGCGGAACAATGAAAATTGTACGCGAGACGGCCGTGCGAGTACGTTGAAGAAAGGGAACATTGAGGAGGCGGCGATGACCGGGACGAGCCGCAAGGGATGGGCGCCCGCCGGCAAACAGCGGAATGTGCGTCGAAGGACGGCGCGGCGATGGTGGGTGCAGCTCTTTGTGCTGGCTGTCTTTCTTGTCTTTCTCTTTTTGTTTGTTCTTGGGCGTAGTCGCGGCAGCTTTCCCAGGGAGCATTCGCATTCACATTCCTTGACCCGATAGCATCTAAACTGGAACGAGTCTTGGTTGTACGCTTGGGAGCGAGTGGCGTATCCTTCTCAATCAGTTGGAGATAATCCCCAATGTCCTCTTTGATTGGCTTACCCCTGGCCGCTGTGGGAGGCAGTTTTCTGCTGGAATCCCGCACGCCCGAAGAGATCTTCACCCCGGAAGACCTGAATGACGAGCAGCGGCAGATCGCGGCCACCGCAGCCGAATTTGCCCGTGACGAGATCCTGCCGTGCGTGGCGCGGGTTGAGTCAAAGGAGCCTGGATTGATGCGGTCCCTGCTCCAGAAGGCGGCGGCCCTGGGGTTCACCTCGGTGGATATTCCTGAGGAGTATGGCGGCGTGGGCATGGACAAGACCACCTCCACCGTCATCACCGACCACATTTCAGTGTTGGCCAGCTTCTCCACTGCGTTCGGCGGCCAGATCGGCATCGGCACCCTGCCGCTGGTGTGGTACGGGACCGAGGAACAGAAGCGGCGTTACCTGCCCAAGCTGGCCACAGCGGAATGGATCGCCGCTTACGCGTTGTCAGAGGCCAGCTCCGGCTCGGACGCGATGAACATCCGCACCCGCGCTACGCTCTCGCCGGATGGCAAGCATTACCTGCTCAACGGCGAGAAAATGTGGATCACGAACTGCGGCTTCGCCGATCTCTACACCGTTTTTGCCAAGATCAATGGCGAGAAGTTCTCAGCATTTCTTGTCGAGCGCACTTTTCCTGGACTGACGGTGGGCGCCGAAGAACACAAGCTGGGCATCCGCGGTTCCTCCACCTGCCCGCTGGTGCTTCAGGATTGCCGCGTGCCCGTAGAGAATCTGCTGGGCGAACCGGGGAAGGGACATCACATTGCGTTCAACGTGCTGAACATGGGCCGGCTCAAACTGGGCGTGGCCTGCGTGGGCGGTGCGCGGCGGGCCTTCGGCGAGATGGTTCGCTACGCCCGCGAGCGCAAGGCATTCGGCAAATCCATCGCCGAATTCGGCATGATCCAACGCAAGATTTCGACCGCCGCGGCGCGGCTGTATGCCGCCGAAAGCATGGCGTACCGCACGGTGGGCATGATCGACGCAGCCCTGGCCGAACTTGCGACTGGCGCGCCTGCCGACGCGCGCGAGACGCAGCGGCGCATTGAGGAGTACGCCGTCGAATGCTCCATCCTGAAGGTCTACGGGTCGGAGATGCTCGCTTTTGTTGCCGACGAGCTGGTGGCCACCATGGGCGGCTACGGCTATGTGGAAGAGTATCCGGCCGAGCGATTCTACCGCGACGCCCGCATCAACCGCATCTTCGAGGGCACCAACGAGATCAATCGCATGATCATCGCCGGCTGGCTGATGAAGCGCGCCATGGCCGGCAAGTTGGCGCTGCTGCCGGCCATCGAGCGGCTGATGGACGAAGTGATGCAGCCGCCGTCGTTCGACGACGCTGGAGAAACCGGCGAGCCGCTGGCGCACGAGGCCGAGGCGCTTTCGGCGGTAAAAAAGATCGCGCTGTTTGCCGCCGGGGTGGCCAGCCAGCGCTACATGACGGCGCTTGAGCAGCAGCAGGAAATCATGGCCGACCTCGCCGATATCGTGGCGCAGGCGTACGCGCTGGAGTCGGCGCTGCTGCGGGCGCGGAAGCTCGGCTCGGCACGGCGCGCGGCCGCGCAGGTTGCAGCGCAACTGACGGGGCTGCTGGCCGAGGAGGCGCTCGCGCAAGTGGAACAGGCTGCCAAACGCGTGCTGGCGGCCTGCGGTGAAGGCGACACGCTGCGTACGCAACTTGCCATCCTGCGCCGGTTGGCGCGGTCCATGCCGGCGAATGCGGTCGCGCTGAGCCGTGCCGTGGCGCAGGCGTGCGTCCAAGCGGAAAAGTACCCGCTGTTCGGGTCCTGATCCGCACCACTGCAACATTCCAGAACATCCGTGGCACAAGTCATCTCCTGGGACTGTTTCCCTGCGAGGTTCAGGAAGTCTTAAGCCGTTGCATGTATGCTCGGTGTGTTCTTTTCAGCGGTTAATTGAGGGAATCAAATCTCGGCACACGCGGATAGGCCGCGAACGCTTCCGGAGGTATTGGTCATGAAGATTGGGTTGGTAGTTGCGGCAGGATTGATGGCGGGGTCGGCACTGGTGGGCGCCGCGCATGCGCAGGAGAGCGGTCCATACAAGGTGATCAAGATTCAACTCACGGGCGGCGAAGGCGGCTGGGATTACGTAACCGCGGACCCGGATGGACGCCATTTGTTCGTCGCGCGCTCCGGCCGCGAAGGTGGACACATTGGCGTCTACGACCTGGATACCCTCGCGCCGGTCGGCGACATGCCCAATGTGAACGCGCATGGCGGCGCAGTGGACACGGAGACGGGCCATGGCTTCGCCACGTCGAACCCGGTCACGATGTTCGACGCGAAGACGTTTGCCGTGATCAAGAAGATCGACACGGGAGGTCATCCCGACGGTTATCTGAACGATACCTATAACCATCACTTTTATGTGCTCAGTCATGTGGCGCCGAATGTCACAATCCTGGACGACAAGGATGGCAGCATCCTCGGCACGATCGACATCGGCGGCGCGCCGGAACAGGCGGCGGCAGATGGCCAGGGCAAGATCTATGTGGACATTGAGGATAAGGCTGCCATTGCGGTCATCGACGCCAACACCATGAAGATGGTGGGCAAATACGACCTGTCGTCTCGGGGCAGCGGTTGCGCGGGCCTGGCGCTCGACGCCAAGAACGGGATCCTCTTTGCAGCATGCCGGGAAAAGAACAACATGGTGATCCTGTCCGCGGCCGATGGACATATCCTCACCGATCTGCCGACCGGAGAGGGCTGCGACGGCGTCACCTTCAACCCCGCGACCATGGAGGCTGCCAGCTCCCAGGGCGATGGAACGATGACGATCATCAAGGAAGATTCGCCGACGAGCTTCCAGGTGGAGCAAAACGTCCCGACGCCGATGGGCGCCAGAACGCACACGCTGGACCAGAAAACGGGCAATCTCTACACCATCACCTCGGAGTTCGGGCCGGTGCCGAAAACGCCACCAACGAATTTGCCGGCGAACGCGCCTGCATGGATGCGCAGGCCCCGGCCGCCGATGATTCCCCACTCGTTCCAGATTTTGGTGATCGGCAAGAGCGAGTAACACCCGAACAAAAATTGCCCCATGCCGGCGCGGTCACTACGCCAGCATGGGGCTTCTAAGTAATATAGATACACGAATCCCGAGTCATCGCGAAACTTGACGGGTAACTGGACGCCAGTCCACGCGATGCAATCCGGGGAGAGCGGAGTGTATCCGGAAGTTACAGGTTATGCGATCGAGTTAGCGCTGGACCTCGACATTGAGGGTCAGCACCGAGGGAACCGCGCGGTTGTTGAGCACGGCCGGGGCCCAGCGGAATTGCCGGACACCGTCGACTACGCGCCCATCTACTGACTGGTTGATGGCGTGCAGCACTTGAATCTGCGTTGGGCTGCCGGTTTCATCGAGCTTGACGTGCAGCACAACGGTTCTAGGATTCACCATCGCCAGGGGCAGCTCATCGGCGGGAATGCTGATGTGCGGCGTGTAGACGAGGTGCGGGCTGGTAACTCCGGTCGTGATGGAGGTTGGGGCAGAAGCGTCGTTAGCCGGCATGCCGGTGGCTGCAGCTGCGGTAAGGGTCAGGGATGAAAGCAAGGTTGTGAGAAGTATACGGCGCATGTTGGACCTCCTTTGCGTTGATAGTTACCGACACCAGTGTGCCCCGGAACGATAACCTCGGTCAAGTCTGAAATGCGCCTCCACGACTTATCAACAAGTTAGAGCCGATTTCGTATCCTATTGCGAGAAACGCATGAGGATGTAATAAAGATCGTAGCCAATTGTCATCGCGCTGTGACATCGATCTAAGATTCATTACCGGCGAAGCATACAGCCCGCTCGCGATCCGTTACGCAGGAATCCAAGCCACAGTTGCTGCCGGCGGCAACCTTCGCATTGCTGTGCATCTCCTAAGACGGAAGTAAAGGGCTCGGTGGTCAGTTTTTTGCAGGCAGAAAAGAAATGGCCCGCCTTCGATCAAGAGAGCGGGCCATTCCAGTTGGTGAAGCAGTTATGCCTTAGCTGACGTCAATGCCCCCAGGTCGAGGGCCATCTTCTCAGTGGTGAACGACTCCAGCAGATCGCCTTCTTTCAGGTCGCTGAAATTGGCGATGCCGATGCCGCACTCCATGCCGTTGGTTACTTCGCGGGCGTCGTCCTTGAAGCGTTTGAGCGAGCCAATCTTTCCCTTGAAGATCTGCTCGCCGTCGCGCATCACCTTGATTTCCGAATCGCGGCGGATTACGCCGTCCTGCACGCGGCAGCCGGCGATCGTGCCCACCTTGGGAATCCTGAAGATGTTAAGCACTTCAGCGCGGCCCTGGTAGTTGTCCTTGAACGTCGGTTCCAGCAGACCAAGCATGGCCTTTTCAATCTCATCCTGCAGCTCGTAAATAATCGAATGCAGGCGAATGTCCACGCCCTCCTGTGTGGCGAGTTCGGCCGCTTTGCGTTCCGGCCGCACGTTGAAGCCGATGATGATCGCATTCGAGGCGGTGGCCAGCAGCACGTCGCTCTCGGTGATGGAACCGACGCCGGAACGGATCACCTTGATGCGCACCTTCTCAGTGGATTTGCCCGAGAGTGAACTCTCCAGCACTTCCACCGAGCCGGTCACGTCGGCCTTGATGATGAGAGCCAGGTCTTTCACGCCAGCCTGGCGAATCTGCTCGGAGAGACCTTCAAGCGTGGCGCGAGCGCTCTTGGCCAGCTGCGCATCGCGCTCCTTCATCTTGCGGTATTGCGCAATGCCCTTCGCCGTGTCGCGGTCGGCCACCACCAGGAACGTGTCGCCGGAATCGGGCATCGACTGCAAGCCCAGGACTTCCACCGGAGTGGATGGTCCGGCCTGTTCCAGCGCACGCCCGCGATCGTCAAACATGGCACGGACCTTGCCGAAGGTGTTGCCCACGATGAAGCTGTCATTCAGGCTGAGTGTGCCGTCCTGCACCAGCACTGTGGCTACCGCGCCGCGCCCGCGATCAAGCTTGGCTTCCAGCACCGAACCCACCGCCTTGCGTCCCGGCATCGCTTTAGGTGCATTCAGGTCGCTCTGCAGGCAGATCAGCTCCAGCAGGAGGTCCAGGTTGATGCGCTTCTTCGCGGAGACTTCCACGAATACCGTCGAACCTTCCCCGCCGCCGGCCCATTCTTCCGGAACCAGCCCGCGATCGGCAAGTTGCTTCTTCACGCGCTCCGGGTTGGCTTCCGGCTTGTCGATCTTGTTCACGGCCACAATGATCGGCACATTCGCGGCCCTGGCGTGATCAATCGCCTCCAGGGTCTGCGGCATGACGCCGTCGTCCGCCGCCACCACAATCACAACGATATCCGTTACCTTGGCGCCGCGCGCTCTCATGCGCGTGAAGGCTTCGTGCCCAGGGGTGTCGAGGAAAACGATCTCGCGCCCCGAAACCGGCGAGCCTTCCTTACTAAAGCGCACCTTGTAGGCGCCGATGTGCTGGGTAATCCCGCCGGCCTCACCGGCGGCCACATCGGTTTCGCGGATGGCGTCCAGGAGGCTCGTCTTGCCGTGATCCACGTGGCCCATCACCGTCACTACCGGCGCGCGCGGAACTTCGAGTTCGCCCGAGTTCGGTGCTTCGACAACTTCTTCGATGGCCTGATTCGCCAGATCCTCTTCGTAGCTGATCACGGTAGCTCCAGCACCGAATTTGGCCGCGACATCCTTCACCATCTCCGCGTCCAGGGACTGGTTCACGGTGACGAAAATCCCGCGCATCAGCAGCGCGGCGATCAGGTCCTTGGCGCGAATCTCCAGCTTCTCGGCCAGATCCTTCACGCTGATGCCCTCGGTCACCGTAATCTCGCGGCTGATGGGCACCGGCTCCGTGCTAAGCTGGGCAGCCCCGCCAAATCGTGGCGGCGGGACAAAGCCCTTCATCGGGCCTTCCTTGGTTTTGGGATACTGCTGGCCGCCGCGTCCGCGACCCCTGGCTGCAGGGCCACGTGCAGGGCGCGGAGCTTCGCCTGCAGGCGGGGCGGCGCCGCCGGGGCCACCGAAGCCGCCCGGACGCGGACCGAAACCGCCGGGACGGGGAGCACCGAAACCGGGACGCTGGCCGAATCCAGGACGCCCGCCTGGCCCGCCGGGACCACCCGCACCGGGCTGGAAACTGCCGGGCGCAGTGCGCGTGGGGTGCTTGGGGCGAGGACCCGCGCCAAATGGTGCGGGCGCGCCTTGCGTGCGTTGCGGGTACCCGCCCTGGCCAGGCGCACCCGTCGGCCGCCGGTCGAAAATTGGCTTGCCGCGCTGGATGGCGCCCGGCGCTGCAGCTGCTGCGGCGCCCGCCGCCGCGGGACTGACTAGCGGCGCCTTGTACACAGGCCGCGGGCCCGTCTGGGGCATCACCACGCGGCGAATGGGCGGAACCGGCGCAGTGGTCGTTTCGAGTTCAGCGGCTTCGGGAGCGGCAACAATCTCTTCAGCAGGCTCAACTTTAACCGGTGCTGGAGCGGGTGCTTCAACCCGCGGCGCCGCTTTCGCTGGTTCAGACGCGACTGGAGCCGCGACCGCCGGAGCAGCTTCGGCAACGAGTGTTGAAGGTGCAGGAACAGCCGGCGCTGCAGGTGCCGCTGCGGCCGGTTTGGCCTGAGCTGGCGCGGCTTCCGGCGCGCGGGCCGGAGGCGCAACTGGTGGCTTTACCACCACCGCAACCGGCGGCGCCGTGGCCACCGCGGGACGCTGTCCCGGCGTTGTCGCGATAGCTGGTTTGGCCGCCACAGTTGCTGAAGGACGAGACGAAATCGCCCCTTGCTTGGCCGGAACCGAAACGATCTGCGGCGCCTGGCGGGCGGCAGGCACAACGCGGCGAGGCTCCGGTTTGGCTGCCGTGGGCGGCGCCTCGGCCACAACCGGCTTGGCCGGTGTGGCCTTCGCAGCCGGCGCTGGAGCGGCTGGCTTTGCGGCCGGGCCTGGAAACATGGCTGCGCCGCGCCGATTCTTCGTCGGCCTTTTTCTTCTCCGCGATGAGTTTCGCTACGTCGCCCGGCTTGTGTACATGCGACAGATCGATCTTGGGCTGTATGCTGTCCCGCGCACGTGCTGATGGGGCCGCGTGTGCCGCCGCGCGCGCCTTGCCAAAGTGCCCGCGGACCTTTTCCGCCTCATAATCCTCGATCGAGCTCGAGTGCGTCTTCCCCTCGCCCAGTCCCAGTTCCGTCAGGACGTCGAGAACCTCCCGGCTCTTGACTTCCATCTCGCGCGCGAGATCGTTGATTCGAACCTTGCTCATCCGCCTCTTTTCAAAACCCTGCTACCCAAAGCCCTAAGTGCTCATAGCTGCCTCATGGCATTGGCTGCTGTTTCAGTTTCCACTTCTGGAAACTCCATTATCCCTTGAAACGCGGGAATTCGCGTTACTCCGCCGTTTTATCTTCATTACTTGTTTTGCCCTCTTCCCGGTCCAGCTCGGGAAGCTCCGATTCGCCGGGAACGGGCACGTTGTCCACCGCCAGCTCGGCCGCCGTCAAGCTCTGCACCTCGGCGTCGTCCTCGGTCTCCAAGCCTGCTTCGAGTTCGTCATTCTCCGCTTCGGCGGTCCGCTCCTGCTCGGCTTCTTCCAGCGTCTCCTGCGCGTTCTCGAGTTCGGCTTCCGCCGTTCCCTCCACCGCATCCGGGGCCGGCACTTCAAGGTCACCCGTGGCCGGAGTCTCGGTGTCCGCCGCCGCAGTCTCTGCCGCCGCACCCTCCGGCGCCTCTTCGGTTGGAGCCCCCTCTTCGCCTTCCTCAAAGTGACCGAAGTAGTGCCGCACCGCTACCGAGATACGCTCCAGCGTCTTCTCGCCGATGCCCGGAATCTCCTCCAGCTGCTCCGGCGTCATATCCGCCAGCGCTTCCACGGTGGTGATGCCCGCCGTCACCAGCTTCTGAATGATTCCGTCGCCCAGTTCCGTCACCTGCTCAATCGGCGTGGTCGGGCCGCCACTCAGCGCCTGCATCTGCTGCTCAACTTCCTGGCGCTTCTCTTCCTCGCTCTTGATGTCGATCTTCCAGCCCAGCAGCTTGGCCGCCAGCCGCACGTTCTGGCCCTTTTTGCCGATGGCCAGGGAAAGCTGCGTATCGTCCACAATCACTTCCAACTGCTTCTCTGTTAAATCCGAAATGGAAACGCGGCTTACCTTCGCCGGCTGCAACGCCTTCTCGGCAAAAGTGGTGATCTCTTCTGAGAATTCGATGATGTCGATCTTCTCGCCGCGCAGCTCGCGGATGATCGATTGCACGCGCATGCCTTTCATGCCCACGCATGCGCCCACCGGGTCCACGTCCTTGTCGCGGCTCATCACCGCTATCTTGGTCCGCTCCCCCGCTTCGCGCGCGATGGCGCGAATCACCACCGTGCTGTCGTAAATCTCCGGAACCTCGCTCTGGAACAGGTTCGAAACCAGTTCCGGCGCCGCCCGGCTCACGATGACCTGCGGCCCCTTTGCCGCTCGGTCCACCTTCAGCAGCACCACGCGCACGCGCTCGCCTACCGAGAACGATTCCAGCCGCGACTGCTCCCGCTTGGGGCAGCGCGCTTCGGCCTTGCCCAGGTCGAAGATCACGTCCTGACCCTCGAGTCGCTTTACCGTCGCGTTCAGCACTTCCTTTTCGCGGTGCGCGTACTCCTGGAACACCGTATCCCGCTCCGCCTCGCGCACCTTCTGGAAAATCACCTGCTTGGCAAGTTGCGCCGCGATACGGCCCAGCGGGCTGGTGTCCTTATACATCCGGATTTCGCTGCCCACCTCAACGCCAGGCGCCAGTTCGTTGGCTTCCTCCAGCGTGATTTCGTTTACCGGATCCTCGATCTGGTCCGGGTCGGCAACCACGGTCTTGTACACGTAAGCCGTGATCTCGCCCGTCTCCTTGTTCAGCTCGCCGCGCATGCTTTCCTGCGTCTTGTAATACTTGCGCGTGGCCAGGGCGATGGCTTCCTCCACCGCTCCCACAACGATCTGGGGCTCTATGCCCTTTTCCCGGCTTAACAGCTCGATGCTCTGATACAAGGCGCTGGACATGGTCTGCGTACTCTCTTCAATTCAGTTGTTGGCGCGGCGCCACTTTCCCCGCCGCCATTCCTCGTGCTTCTCGGTCTCGTGTCAGGGCACGACTTCAGTCGTGCCGCAACAGCTTCAAAATCGGCTCGGGCTTTAGCCCCTGAGGGATGCTTTCGCCCGCTGCCTTCCTTAGATTTCCGGTATCAACTGCGCCTTCTCTATGTTGCTCAGCGTAATCTCTACCGTGCTCACGCCGGCCTTCCGGCTCTTCGAGTTCTGCTTCACTGCCCCCAAATCAATCGTGAATCCTTCGGAACCGGCGTTCACCAACCGCCCCTGCCAGTGCCGGTTATTCCGCACCGGCTCGAACGTCTGCACCTTCACCAGGTTTCCTTGAAACCGTTCGAAATCCTCCGCCGTCCTCAGCTTCCGGTCCAGTCCGGGCGAACTTGCCTCAAGCGTGTACTCGCCGCCAGGAACCAGTTCTTCCACATCCAGCAGCACGCCAAAATCCCGGCTGAACTCTTCACAATCTCCATGTGTGATGCCGGATAGCTGCTCCGGGCTGAATGTTCCCTCCCGCAGCGACTGCGGCAACTCGCCGCTTCCCGCAGCGATCTCTTCTTTCATCCGCGCCCGTCCAGCAGCGTCCTTTTCAAGGCACACCCGAAGGATCCGGTCCTTGGCGGAGCCGGCGAACTCCACGTCCACCACCTCCAGCCCGTGCGAGTGCGCAACCCGCTCCGCCGCCGTCCGAATTGCCTCCAGTGCTACAGCCATCTGCTTCAAACCACGTGAGTTATGCATTGACCGGTGCTTAGTGACCCGGCCCGCGACTAACCCGGAACCTGCCTTGGGCCCCCAAAAACCGCCCTGCGCCGCCGCGAGTTTTAGGGGGGAAATCGAGCCAAATAAAAAGTGGGCCGTAAGCCCACTCATCTCTCCGCCAGCCGGACGATTCACGGAACACCCGGCGGACAAACGCGTCTGCTTATTTAGAATACGGCGATTCCCAAAGAATTACAACGTTCCACCCGCCGCGACCCGAATTCTCAAATCGAATTGACGCCGAGACTGCAGTTGCTATACAATGTATATACATTGCGATGGACGTCTATTTCCTTTATCGCGGTCAGAAGTTTCTCTGGGACTCGCACAAGGCGTCCGCAAACGAAGCCAAGCACAGCGTCCGTTTCGAAACCGCTTGCCAGGTGTTTTTCGATCCATTTGTCCGCTATGTCGAGGCAAGCGTGGAAGAAGAGCGGCGGGACGCGGCGCTTGGAAGGATCATTGACGGGAGCCTCTTGTTTGTAGTGCACGTTTGGCTTGAGGAAGACATAATTCGCATCATCTCTGCCAGGATGGCGACCGCGTCAGAACTGAGGTCTTATGAAGACGGTGAGTGAGAGAATTCGCGAGAGGCTCAGGAAGGATCGTCCGATGACGGCGATCAGCATCCGCATGCCCGTGGACGTAATCGAGGACTTGAAGGAAATCGCTCCTTCGCTCGGCTTCTCGGGATACCAGTCGTTAATTCGCGCCTATATTGGGCAGGGGTTGCGCAGAGACCAGGAGCGCATGGAGAATTCGCAAATGATGGCGATCACTGAGAGCCTTCGCAAGCATGGAGTAGCCGACGAGGTGATTTCGTCGGCGATTGCGGAGGCTCAACGGAAGAGCGCTTAAGCAGCAGCTCCGGTGGTATAACAGCCCCATGCTGCAAGCCGAGCCCGCTCCGCCCTCATCGCTTATTCATCCCGAATCGACAGATCGTGTGGCTCCGCTCGAAATCGCCGCCCAGGCGGCCTCCGATTACATCCGCACGGTCAACAACCGTCCCGTAGCCCCGAGCTCTGATGCCGTAGCCGTGCTTAGCGCCCTCACCGGCCCGTTGCCGGATGCCCCAACCGATCCCGCCGAAGTCGCCCGCCTGCTCGCCCAATACGGCTCGCCCGCCACCGTCGCCAACGGCGGAGGGCGCTACTTCGGCTTTGTCAATGGCGGCTGCCTGCCTGCCGCGATGGCTGCGGCCTGGCTGGTGAGCGCCTGGGACCAGAACGCCGCCATGCAGTGCCAGTCGCCCACGGCAATCGCCCTCGAAAACACCGCCATCGAGTGGACCCGCGATCTGCTCGGCCTCCCCGCCGGCACGGCGGGCGCCGTCGTTACCGGCGCCACCATGGCCAACTTCTGCTCCCTCGCCGCCGCCCGCCACGCCCTTCTCGACCGCCTCGGCTGGGACGTCGAGAATGACGGCCTCTTCGGCGCGCCCGAGCTCACCGTCGTCATTGGCGATGAGGCGCACTCCTCCCTCATCAAGGCCCTGGGCATGCTCGGCCTCGGCCGCAAGCGCGTGGTCCGCGTGCCCGTCGACGCCCACGGCCGCATGCGCGCCGACGCCCTCCCGCACCTCACCGGCCGCACTATCCTCTGCCTTCAGGCCGGCAACGTCAACACCGGCGCATTCGATCCCGCCGCCGCCATCTGCCCTGAGGCCCGCGCGGCCGGCGCATGGATCCACGTCGACGGCGCTTTCGGCCTGTGGGCCGCTGCCTCGCCCAAGTATGCCCATCTGACCCACGGCTACGACCGCGCCGACTCCTGGGCCACCGACGCGCACAAATGGCCCAACGTAGGCTACGACTGCGGCATCGCCCTCGTCCGCGATCCCGCTACCCTCCGCGCCGCCATGGAGGTGCAGGCCGCCTACCTCCACCAGGGTGAAGGCCGCGAGCCCTCGCAATTCAATCCCGAGCTCTCGCGCCGCGCCCGCGGCGTCGAACTCTGGGCCGGACTCAAATCACTCGGCCGCGCCGGCATGGCGGAAATCGTCGAGCGCACCTCGGCCCACGCCCGTCGCTTCGCCGCCGGCCTTCGCGCCGCCGGCTTCCGCGTACTGAACGACGTAATCATCAACCAGGTCCTCGTCGATTTCGGCTCGCCGGAGAAGACTCTCCGCACCGTCGCCGCCATTCAGCAGGAAGGAACCTGCTGGTGCGGCTCGACCGTCTGGCAGGGCCACACCGCAATGCGCATCAGCGTCAGCTCCTGGGCCACCACCGAAGACGACGTCGACCGCAGCCTCGCCGCCATGATTGAAGCTGCAAACGTGGCGTGACGAACAGGGGAAGGTGACTTCTCCCCACTGCGTGATGGCCTGAGCTGTAAATACCACGCCTAATCACAGCGAAATCTGCCGCAAAATGCTACATTGCTCGCCAGATTCCGAACCCCGGAATCCGATCGAAGCAAAGGAGCGCTCCCATGTGTAACGCATTCTTCAATTGCGCCGCAGCGCGTTGCCTCAAAGGATCTCGCGGAACACTGGCGAGCCTTCTGCTGGCATTCAGCGCCATGGCGTTTCTCTTCAACGGGCCCATTTCCATCGCGCAAGATTCCAAAACTCCCGTGGCGCTGCCGGCGCCGTCCAAAGGCAAAGCCATCGTCTGTATCTACCGGACCTACCGCTTCACCGGCTCGGCTGCGCACGACGAGATATTCGTCAACGACACCCACCTGGGCAAGCTTCTCAGCGACGAATACGAATTTACCGAAGTCGCTCCGGGCACGGTAGTGATCGCGGGATTGCCCAAGATGTACTACGGCAGCGTCATCATGTCCGCCGGCGCAGCCCTCAATCAGGCCAGGCAGAAAGAAAATGAGCGCGCCCGGTTTGAGGCGGAGGAGGGCAAGACCTACTACTTCAAATGGACCTCGGGCACCATGGCAACCATGATCAAGGTGACGCCGGTCGACCCCGACAAAGCGGCCAAAGAGATTCGCAAGCTCCATCTCTCAAAGCCGCCGGACGACCAAAACGCGCCGAAACCGGATGCGAACGGCAGCGACAAGCCGCCGGCGAATTAGAGCGCTGGAGACGACTGGAAGAGATCTCCTCCAACGAATCCTGGAGGCGAGGACGGATGTGTCAGCATGCGTCGACCTGCCCCGTGGCGCGTGATTTCTTATTCAGCCGCGCAGGGCGTTGGCGAAGATCGCGAACAATTTTCGAAAGCTGGGCTGGGCCTGGAAACGCGTCAGCAAGCGCCCCAGCACATTGGCCCTGCGATTGGTGATGAACCATGGCGGGCGCGGCAGCAAGGTGAATCGCAGGCTCAGCAAATTGCGCGGGAACGGGGTGAACGGCGCTTCGACCACGGTGCGTTGCGGGCGGTCGAACAGCATTGCGTTGTGAACAACGCCGATGCCGCTTTGCACATTATCGAGGGTATTGCCGGGGAAAGCGCCCCAGCTGGCATGAGGCAACAGAAAGCCGAGCCCGCTCCAGGAGTTGATGGAGATGGCGCCATAACGCAGATCGGCAATGATCTCATCGAATCGCCGCCTCCCGATTTTTCGCAGGGTTTTGGGATGGATCAGAATATTCGCCCCCAAAGTCCCGGCAAGGTTCTGGTTGGCGTAGCGTATAGCGTCAATGAGAAAGCTCTCTTCGTCCGGAAGGGACAGTTCGGTCACGGCAAGAGCGGGAGCGAACACCTCAAAAGTTTCGGCCATGTGGTTGGCGCCGGCCTGGAAAGGGAAAATGCCGCATTGATTGGCGGATTCGAATTGCGCGCGAGCCCGGTCAGTTATAGCTTGCCCGGCGATGGCCTCTTGAAATTCGGCGAGGCGCGCCCTCGCGCCAGGATAATAAATCGGGCGCGGCGCGGAGGCGGCCAATGTGGCTTCCAGCGTCTCCAGGAAAGCCGCTTTCTGCCCCCAGGTTGCAGAGAGAACCAATACCTGGCAAGCGATGCAGTTGAAGCCGGCGTTATGCAGTTTTTGCGTCGCCACGTTCTCGGCCTGGAAAGCGATATCGGCCCTGGACCATGGGCCGGGCACCACGATGGTGGGAGAAACTCCGCCGAGTTCGGAGGTAATGGGCCGCTTGTTCTTCGGCGTCCCGGCCACCTTGTTGGCAGCGGCCTCATCGCGAGTGCCCCACACAATGGCGTCATGCGCGGCGGCGGAGCCGGTGATATGGATGGTCTCAACCAACGGGTGACTTGCAAGATATTGTCCCGCGCTGGCGTCACCACTGACGATGCGCAGGAAGCCCGGTTCGATTAAAGCAGCCATCGATGAATTGAGAAACTCCGCCAGATAGTCGTTGACGGGACTCATCTTGAGTAGCACCACCTCGTTCGCCACAAACAGCTTATGCAGGCAGTCCAGCGGCGCAATGGCGGCGATGTTGCCCGCGCCCAGCACCAGCGCCACCTTTCCGACGGCAGGGTGGGTGTATGCGGCTGCGGTGTGCTGCGCCAGATTGGCGCGGGTAACATCGGGTTCCATCCATACTTCGGCGCGCACGCCGTTCAGGAGCAGCCGATCCCAGATGGAATGCGGCATAACCTCCACGGCGAGTTGACCGTCGGGCAGCTCGCGCATGGGCAGCCCATCCAGGTGCTTGTTGCCGGCGATTTTTGAGAGCGTCTCCATCAGGGCATTGCAATAGGTGATTACGGCGTACGGGCCGGCTAACCACTCCTCCCCAGCCAGGGGTGCGTCTACTGCAAGTCCCTTTTTGCGCGCGGCGGTCTCAGCCCAGTCCTGCGCCACCAGATTCACGCCGTCCCTGATCCGGGCCAGGATGGCGATACGCGCCGCCACAGTGGTTTGTGCCCAAAGCTGCTTGTGCCGGCTCAGCAGTTCCAGATTCTCGTCGAGGCTGTTCGGTGCGATAGTCATATCCGTTGTCCAAAGGTCAAGCGATCGGCGCAATTCCGCCTTGCGGTTTTGTGTTCTCAAGCCACTTTAAATAAGTGTCGATCATTTGGGCCCGGGCACTCTCGGATTTTGCTCCGTCCGCAAGCGAATCCCCCGCCGCTTCCGCCGCCGAAACTGGCCCGATTGCTGAAGCCTGCAAATAATTTTGACAAATCTGCGAACTATAGGAATATTTCCGCGCCCCGAGCGTCGTTCCCCAGTGTCGAGAGCAGTGAGCCAAACGGCCACCGCCTCAAAATCCAAATCGAAGGAGATGATCACCATGAAATTCCGCACCGTAGCATTCGTCGCCGCACTCGCCACCCTCGCCGCCACCGCCGTAGCCAACGCCAGCACCACCTCAACCGAGGATCACCTCTACGCCGCCGGCACCATGACCTACAACAACGTAACCCTGGTGGGCGGAGAGCTCGCAGTAGTCGCCGTCAAGCCAGCTGGAAACACGGTCCTGCACCTCAGCGTGTATGACGCCAACGGCAACATGGTCGAACAGACCAACTGCTACGAGTCCGGCTGCTGGGTCCGCTTTACGCCAGCCTGGACCGGCAACTTCAACATCGTGGTCGCGAATCTGGGTGACTACCAGACCGACTTCGGAATCGCCGTCCGCCAATAACAACAGCCCGCCCCGCCTTGCCCAATCTGCCCGGGAACCCGGAAGCCACCACTTCCCGGTTCCCGGGCAGATGCGTCTCTGCCTCGCTTCGCGGGCGATACCATGGCTCTTGTGGCGATGGATCCCGCCGGTCGACAACCCGTCTCCCGGAGCACCAGCGAATCCCTGATCGCGGCCGTCGCGCGCAGCGTGACGGATGCCCGCGCCGGCCTCTTCGGCCCCGGCTCCATCACCTGGCGCATCAACCGCGAATCTGCGCTCTTCCTCGGTGCGGGCCGGGCCGCATTGCTCCAGCTCGCCCATCCCTGGGTGGCCACGGCGCTGGACCAGCATTCCACCCTGATGCGGCGGCCCATCGCGCGCTTCCACTCCACCTTCCGCATCGTCTTCACCATGGTCTTCGGCTCCGTCCATCAGGCAACGGCAGCCGCGCGCCAGCTCTACTCAAGGCACACCTATATTCAGGGGGAGCTGACCGAGCCCGCCGGCTGCTTCCCGCGCGGCTCGCACTATGAAGCCAACCAGATCGACGCCCTGCGTTGGGTCTACGCCACCCTGGTCGAGTCCGCCGTCCTCGCATACGAATTCGTTCTCCCGCCGCTCACGCCCACTGAGCTGGATGCCTACTACACCGAAAGCCGCACCATGGCCGCTCTCTTCGGCCTGCCGCCTGAAGCGCTTCCGCCCGACTGGCAGAGCTTTCTAATCTACTGTCGCGAAATGGAACAGTCAGACCAGCTCGGAGCCACCACATCCGCCCGCGCCATGGCTCAGGGATTGCTCGCCGGCGCAGGTTCCTGGATCAAACCGCCGCGATGGTACCGCGCCCTCACCACAAGCTGGCTGGCGCCGCGTTTCCGCGCCGAGTTTGGCTTGCCGTTTGGCCCCGAAGACCAGCGAGCGATTGTCCGCGCGCGCCGCCGGCTGCCGCGGCTTTACCGCGCACTTCCGCCCGTTGCGCGCTATGTCGGCCCGTACCACGAAGCGCAATCCCGTCTCCAAGGCCGGCCGCCCGGCCCGCTCGCCCGCGCTTCGAACCGCTTCTGGATCGGCGCTCCGCGGCTTCCGTTCGCCGGCTGACGGCCTCAATGTGTCATCGGCCTCCCGTCACCCAACGTGCTATATTTGCGCTACCGCAATTTCTGAGTCAATTCTCCCCCGGGGCCCCTGCGGTCAATCTGTCGCGATTTCGAAGATAGCCAGCTACGGGTACTTGGATCGCTGAATTGTAAGGGCGGGAGTCCCGGCGTCCAATTCAGAAGCCCCAACGGCTCAGAAACTGCCATTATTTAGGCCCTATTAACGTTTATGCGTGCACGCAGTCTGCGATTTCGAGGCGTTGCTGCCGGGGTTTCTCTGGGGCTGGCCGCAGGTCTGCTCATCGGCATGCTCTGGGGCCGGGAAGTGATTCTGCGCGTTTCCGGGCAGAAGCTCTCCGGCTTCGCCGATCGCATCCGCTCGAGCGGCGAGGATTCCTCCGACGAAGCCCGGAAAGTACTTCGGGAAATCAATCGCCTCCCCTATGCACCCTGCTCCGATGCGGAACTCGCCGCATTCCGCCGCATCGTTTTCACTGCGGTTTATCTGAATGATGCCGGCCGCGTGGCCGATGGAACCATCCCTTGTTCTGCTTTGCTCGGCCGTCTGGCGCAGCCTTGGGCCGGATTCGATGCCGGATATGTCCGCCCCGATGGCTCCCGCGTCTACCGCGATCTCATCCCCTACCGGGTTCCCGGCCAAACCGTGGTTGCGGTTCAGAGCGGTCACGCCATCGTTGTGTATAACCCTTACAACCTGCTCCAGTTTGCCTCGCAGACCATGCGCTTTGCGGCAACCGACTGGGATTCCCGGACCGGCCAGATCAGGCGGCTCATCGGATCTTTACCGGACCAGGCACAACCTGCGCAGATTCTCACCCGGCCCGTCACGGCCCGCTATCAGGGCGTTCTTTATTCCACCAGTTGCTCCCAGCGCTACGCCACTTGCATCACCGCCTACATGACCATCCCGGACGCTTTTCAGGTGGAGAAGGTTCAGTACCGCATCTACGTGGGCCTGAGCGTCCTGTGCGGCGGACTGATGGGACTGGCCCTCGCCCTGATCTATCTGCGCAGCCGTTCCATGGAGCAGCAGTTGCGCCGAGCGGCGCGCAAAGGCCGCCTCGGCGTCGTTTTCCAGCCCATTTTCGACCTTCAGTCCGGCCGGGCCGTGGCGGCCGAGGCGCTGGCGCGATGGACCGACGAGGATGGATTCCCCGTAAGCCCCGACATCTTTATCAAGCTGGCGGACTCCCGCGGATTCATCGGAGACATCACCCGCTTCATGATCTATGAGGTTCTGCGCGCGCTGGAGCAGACCCGGAGCAGTGACCCCGAGTTCCGCATCAGCTTTAACCTTGCCCCGGCGGACTTGAATGACCCGCGCTTTTTGCTCACGCTCTCGCGAGCTCGCAGAAGAACCCAGGTGCCGGCTCGCTGCCTCGGGTTTGAGCTTACGGATACCTTCCGGGCGGAGTGGGAGTCCGCGCGCGACATCCTGATGACACTGCGGGATTTCGGTCACCCGGTGTACATTGACGACTTTGGCAAGGGCAACTCCAGCCTGGCCCAGCTGTATCACCTGCCGGTGGATGGATTGAAGATCGATAAGGAGTTCACGCAGTCCATCGGCACGGATTCGGTGAAGACCACCATCGCGCCGCAGATTCTGGCCATGGCTGCTTCCCTGCATCTGAATGTCATCATCGAGGGGGTTGAGACCGAGGAGCAGGTCCGCTATTACACCCGTTGCCGCCCGACGGTGCAGGCGCAGGGCTGGTACTTTGGCCGGCCCATGCTGCTCGAAGACCTGCTACAGCTCATTCGCGGCCACATCCCATATCGCGGTCTGCACCTGGTGGAAGCGGGCAAGGCTGCCTCGCGCCAGTCCTGAAGGGACGCAGCCGCAAAAAAAAACGGCGAAGTGCAGTGGAGCCAGATGGATAGGAGCTATTTCTGCACACATTGTGTTCGACTTTTGTTCGCTTCGTGCCGCTACTTAAGGACTAGGCGAAGCCCGGGATGGTTACCTTTGGGGGGGGAGGGGGGTGCCTCCGCCGGGCGCTCGCTCTGGTCTTTCAGCACCATGGCTCCGCTCCGATGATGGCTCGGTTGCCTACCCCACGGACTTGGGCCTGTCCGCGGGGCTTCAGAGTTGCCATGTGGGCTGTCCTCCAAAATCTTAGTCTATTATTGTCATAAAATATAAGTTTGTCAATAGCAAATTAATGATTTGAGTCCAAGAGATTTCGGTAATGCGTCTAAACTTTTCCATAACAGTGATTTGGCTCTATGACGGGGCGCGGAATTTCAGCCCGGGGCGCACGACAATGGGGCGCAAGTCTGCCGGTGGTAGATTCGGGGCGCGATGCGGGTGAACCTCCTGGGTGAGGGTAATCTGGGTGGACTGATTGATGGCGCCGGAGTTTGCGGTTACGGTGACGGTTGAAGTGGTCGATTGGGAACCGCCACCGCCGCCATTGCCTCCGCCACCGCCGCCATTGCCTCCGCCACCGCCGCAGGCTGAAAGCGCGCTGAAGAGGGCGATGGCGGCGAGGGGGAGCAGCCAGAGACGCAGGGTGCGGCGGCGGGTGAAGGCGAGGAGACAGCCGGCGAGGGTGAGGCCGGCGGCGGGCAGGAAGGGATTGTGGCCCGGATGCGCGGCGGAGGCTGAGGCGCTGGCGGCGATGGTGAGCTGGGTGGTGATGGCGCTGCCGCCCGAGGGCGTGACGCTGGAAGGCGAGAAGGAGCAGGTGGCGCCGGTGGGCAGGCCGGAACAGGCGAAGGTGACGGCGGCGTTGAAGCCGTTTTGCGGGGTGACGGTGAGGGTGACGCTGCCCTGGCTGCCGGAGGAAACTGTGAGCGCGTTGGCACTGGCCGAGAGGGCGAACGTGGGCGGGGGCAGGTTGATGATGTAAGCGGCCGCAACGACGGCGCTGGGTGAGAACCCGGTGGCCGTGGCAAGGGCCTTGATGGTTTGAGTGGAGGAAACGGCGATAGCGCCGGCGTAAGGCGTGGAGGCTGTAGTGGGCGCGGTTCCGTCGGTGGTGTAGTAGATGGTGGAGCTGGGGGTTGAGTCGGAAATGGCGACGGACTGGACGGAAGTGTAGGTTCCAGCGGTTGGGCTGAAGGCGGGGGCTGCCGTGGCGGGAAGGTTGATGGTGTAAGTTGCCGAAGCGACAGCGCTGGTGGTGTAACCCGCAGCCGTCGCGATGGCCTGGAGGGTCTCAGATTTCGAAATCGCGGCCGGGCCCTGGTATTTGGCGGAAGTGGTGGTTGGCGTGGACCCGTTGGTGGTGTAGTAAATGGTGGAACTGGGGGTGGTGTCAGAGATGGCGACGGACTGGACGGAAGAGAAGGTTCCAGCGGCCGGGCTGAAGGTGGGGGCTGCCGTGGCGGGAAGGTTGATGGCGTAGGTTGCCGAAGCGACAGCGCTGGTGGTGTAACCCGTAGCCGTCGCGATGGCCTGAATGGTCTCAGATTTTGTGACTTTAATGGAGGATTTGTACCGGGTGGAAGAGGTGGTTGGCGTGGACCCGTTGGTGGTGTAGTAAATGGTGGAACTGGGGGTTGAGTCGGAAATGGCGACGGACTGGACGGAAGTGTAGGTTCCAGCGGCCGGGCTGAAGGTGGGGGTTGCGGTGGCGGGAATGTTGATGGTGTAGTTTGCCGCGCCTACGGCGCTGGTGGTGTAACCCGCAGCCGTCGCGATGGCCTGGATGGTCTCCGATTTCGAAATCGCGATCGGGCCCTGGTATTTGGCGGAAGAAGTGGTTGGCATGGACTCGTTGGTGGTGTAGTGGATGGCCGCACCCGGCGTAGTGTCCTTGAGGGCCACGGTTTGCGCCGATGTATAGGTTCTGCCGGGCAAACTGAATGTTGGGGTCGCCACTTGCGCTTCGACCGTGACCGGCACGGATGCCGAGGTGCTTGGGTAATAGGAGGAATCTCCTCCGTAGCTTGCTGTGACGAAGTCGGTTCCCGCCGGAAGCGAAGAGGTGATCAACGTGGCTTGACCGGAGGCATTCAACAGCACGGAACCGATGGAAGCGTCGCCCTGCATGAAGGTGACGGAACCGCCGGAGACCGGCGTGCCGTCGGCCGAAACGGTAGCGGTGAAAGTGATGCTGGCGCCCGACCCGCTGGAACCTGCGGAAGTGGTGAGACCTGTGGTGGTTGCGTACGAGCCTGACACGCTAAACTGCGCCGGCTGGGCGGGCAGCACGGAAGAGTTTCCGGCCTGGTCGGCTTCCACGGTGAGCGTGCCCGCTTGCGCGAAGTTCAATTGATTGCCATTCAATGTTCCGGGGCCGGAGACAAGGGTGTAAGTTACCGGGAGGCCCGAGGTGGCGGTTGCCATGTCCAGGGTCAGCGGCTGGCCCACAACCACCGATGGCACGGAGCCGATATCGATGCGCTGCGCCTGGGTTGCGAGAAAGTCTGCCGCGGAGAGGAAGACCGTCTCCTCGATTTGATTGCCGCATTCGTTGGGGTGCTCCCCGTCGGCGTTAACGCATTGGGGCTCTGCAAGGCCGTTGAAGTGCGAGGCAATGTCGGCAAGGTGTACCGAAAGCCCGTCCGACTGGAGTTGAGCAACGACTTCGCGGAGGGTCTGCTCTCGTTCTGCCTCGTAGCCGCCCGTATCGGGCTTAACCTCAGAGTACGAATCGCCGGTGAACAGGTAGGGCGGAAGGTTTGCCCGCTGAATGGACGCGTTGCCGCCAATCCAATCCACATAACAGCCTGAGGTTCCCGGGGTTACGCACATCACCTGGACAACGTGCTGATTCGTCAATACGCCCCCGACCGGATAGCGGGCTCCATAGGTTTCCGCGTAATAACCCTGGGTGTTCGGATGGTTGCCCTCGTAGGCTGAAACCGGCGAGAGTTGTCCCTGGTCGACTCCATCGATCGCCACATCCACGGTGTAGTCGGTGGCGAGGGTGGAGGTCAGTCCCAGATAGACGACGTTCCCCGGCACCGTAGCGGTGAGCGTGCTTCCACCGGTGAGACTTACCAGGCCGGTGGTGGTGTAGATATCGCTTGCCTGCCAATCTCCGGTGTGACCCACCGTGGATGCTTGCGCACGCTGTTTGCCGGGGCCTTCCGGGATGGCCAGCCACGCATTCTGAGCGAGGGCCGCATGTTGATACTGGTCGAATTTGGCCGCATTGTTCGGCCAATCGTTTGCGCCGAGCATCCAGGTACTGACAAAGGAGCCGTCAACCACCGCCTGGTAAACAGATGGAGCCTCGTCATCGGTTTTATCGCCCCCGCTGGAAAAGAAGTGGGCGTTCCATCCAAGCGCCTGCAACAGCATCATGTCCCAGCTCCAGCTATAACCTCCGGTCATCGAATCCCCAAATCCCTGCAGGGTATAGACGGGAGCGGAAATCAGATCCACCGCAGTTAGAGAGGCGATTGCGGGGGCAAAATTCGAGTCTCCGGAATAAGATGCCGTGATGGTGAACTGGCCCGGATCTGCATAGGCGTGGGTTGTTCCCGCCCATGTGTTGGACAGGCTCAGGCTGGCGGGAGTGGTGGCGTCTCCAAAGTCGAGTATGACCTGTCCCGTGGGCAACGGCGAAAATGCAGGGTTGGTGACGAGCACTTGAATGGTGGCCGGCGAACCGATGACGAGCGGGGTGACACCGATGGTAACGGTCGGCGCTGAGGAGCCGGACTGGCCGAGCGCGGCAGCGGGAAAAAAGACCGCGGCCAACAAGCAAAGCAATAGGCGGGCGAACCGTTGCCCCTGGGTCCATTTCATCGCAAAATGTGCGCTCCCGCACGCGAACTGCGACTGCAGGAACTTTCTCGAAGGTTGATGGCTCGATTGAACCACGGCGAAACGAGTGTGGATGTGATGTGGCGCACTACCCGAGTCTGTGGAGGGCTGGGGCGCAAAGTGCGGCGACTTAAGGCGGGGAGGTCGCCGGTGACGGCGAGCCAGGCGGCGGGCAGGAACGGATTTCGAGCTGGGCACGGGGGCCGAGGCGAACGGCCGCGAACGGGGTACACCGGTGTAAGTTCCGGGAGAATCACGTGGTTAGCCAATGAAGCGGAGGGAGTTGCATCGCCGTTAATCCGCCCTCTGGCACCGTTCGCTGTTGAAAATCGCCGTTTGCTGCACTGGAGTTGGATTGACGGGCGGGGGCGGCTAGGCTGAAGTTGCATTTTTCCCGCCTGGTGGCGGGAGCGGTAAGTACCTGAATTCCGAGGGACAGATCGCCAGAGCGGGAAGCTCGCCGGGCGGTTTCTTCGTATCCCAGGTTTCCAAATCGAGACCGTGGAGCACCCAAACTTTGTAGTGGGCCAATCAGAGATTACTTAAGGAGAATCGCAACATGGGAAAAGCGATCAAGTACGCCGAAAAGGTGGCGGTTTACGGAGCGAAGGGTGCATGGGCTGTATTTGAACGGCTCAACCGCATCAGCCCCAACCCCAGCTTCACCCCGAAGTGGAGCGAAAAGCCGCTGCTGAAGTCGTATGAGAAGGAAAAGCCGCCGCTGGGGTGGCCGCGTACCACCGACTCGCTGTGCCCGAAGTGCGTGCCGGAGATCCGCAAGCAGATTCTGGACGGCAAGCTGCCGCACGAAGTGCTGCTGAACGAAAAAGTGGGCGAGATCAAGGCGCAGATTATCGAGCGCGACGGCAAGATCCTGATGGTGAAGGACTGCCCCAAGCACGGGCACTTTGAAGACGTGATGTCGATTGATCCGGCGTTCTTCAAGCATCTGGAAGAGACCTTCCCTGGACGCGACATCCGTTCGCATGGATCGACGGCGGACAAGCTGCACAATCATGGGACGTCGACGGTGACGCACGGGCGCGGCTCGGTGTTGACCATTGACCTGACCAACCGCTGCAACATGATGTGCGATCCGTGCTTTATGGACGCCAACCAGGTGGGCTTTGTGCATGAGCTCACGTGGGAAGAGATCAAGACCATGCTGGACAACGCGGTGAATATGAAGCCGCGGCGGCAGATGAGCGTGCAGTTCAGCGGCGGCGAGCCGACCCTCAGCCCATACTTCCTGGATGCTGTGGCGTACAGCCGCAAGGTTGGGTACAACAGCGTGCAGGCGGCGTCGAACGGGATTGAGTTTGCCAAGAGCAAGGAACTTTGCCGGGCGGCGGCCGAGGCGGGGCTGCGGTATGTCTACCTCCAGTTTGACGGGATCGGCAACGCGGCCAATTCGCACCGCAAGGTTGGGAACCTGTTTGATGTGAAGCTGCAGGCGATCAACAACCTGCACGAAGCCGGCGTGGAGATTGTGCCGGTGACGACGATCATCAACGGGATCAACAACGAGCAGGTGGGCCGGATTATCGAGTTTGCGCTGGACAATCCTAAGAAGATCAGCTTCCTGAGCTTCCAGCCGGTGAGCTTTACGGGGCGCGACGAAGACATCAGCGAAGAGCGGCGGGTGGCGCAACGGTACACGCTGAGCCACATGGCGCACGACGTGAAGAAGCAGGTGGGGCTGGGCGTGCCGGAACGCGACTGGTTCCCCATCAGCTTTATGAGCACCTTCTCTGACTGGGCGGATTTGGTTCATGGGCCCAGCGCGGAGTGGGGACAGCTCTCGTGCGGATGCCATCCGAATTGCGGCATCGGCATGGCGCTGATGATCGACAAGGAGACCAAGGAAGCGGCTCCGGTGACGGCGTTTCTGCACATGGACCAGGTGGCGAAGGATCTGGCCAAGGTGAATGACGCGGCGCGCGGGAAGTGGCTTTCGGTGATCGGGTTCGGGCTGGCGCTGATGCGGAATTACGATCCGTTCCAGTCGCCCACGCACTTCAAGATTACCGACATGCTGAAGAAAATGGATAAGACCTTCAACGCGACGGGGAAGAACTACGGATCGGTGAAGGGCGACCGGACGCTCGAAGACATTCAGAAGCGGCGGCAGGACAGGTGGAATTTCCTGTTCATCGCGGGGATGTGGTTCCAGGACCTGTTCAACTACGACTTCCGGCGGACGGAGCAGTGCATTATTCCGTATGCGACGCAGGAGGGCGAGATCAGCTTCTGCGCGTACAACACGGGCGTGGGCTGGCGGAACATTATCGAGAAGATGCACATGACCGCGACTCTGACCAAGTGGTACGAGGAGCATGGGCGGCATGAGATTTTTGCCGGCGGCAAGAAGGTGGGTATGACGCACGTGGGCCATGAGCTGGTGCTGAACATGGAACACGTGAACTCCGAGGCCAACCACACGCTGGACAACCTGGGCATTGCCAAGAACGCGCGCGAGGAGAAGCTGCGGGCGCGGGACAAGCAGAGCCTCGAATCCAAGCTGAAGCAGGATGCGGAGAACGCGCAGATGGCCAAGCTTTATCGCGAGCATGTGCTGGGCGAGAAGCCGGTGGAGGGTCTGGTGAGCCTGGACTCGATCCGGCCGGCGTCGAACAACGCGGCGAGCCCGATCAACCGGAACCGGCAGGAAGAGCCGGTGGCTGGGGACTAACTTCGCTACAAGCCGATACTGCATGGGCCGTTCGCATCCGCGGACGGCCTTTGCATTTGAGAATCCCGCTGGGAAGGGAGGCGCAGTGACTCTACAAGGCGCTTTCGGCGGCTATTGTGACCCCGATTACATCGCTCCCGATTTCTGAGCGTCAAGATGGCTGGATGGGCTTCCCCGGGAAGAAGAGCGAGGGCATGAAGGTCCCGGGCCGTTTTCAGTTTTGGATTTCAACCGCCATTTGGATGGGTTTATTTGGAACCGGGCTGGGAGCCTGGGCCACACCCGCGGCGACTACAACTACTTTGGCGATGGCGTCGGCAGGCGGCGCGGTAACGTCGGTTGCGCCGGGGAGCGTGGTGACGCTTACGGCGACGGTGAAGGCCGGGGCCGCGCCGGTGACCGCGGGGCAAGTGAAGTTCTGCGACGCGGCAGCGGCCTATTGCACAGATATCCATCTTTTGGGCACGGAGCAGTTGACGGGCGCGGGGACGGCGGCGCTGAAGATCATCCCCGGAATTGGGGGCCACAGCTACAAGGCCGTTTTCCTGGGAACCGCCGGCGACGCGGCGAGCACGTCAGGCGATGCAACGCTGACGGTGGCAGCGACCGTTCCGACCACCACGGCGATGGTTGCGACCGGCAGCCTGGACGACTTTAACCTGACAGCCGAGGTGAGCGAATCGGGCAGCGCGGTGGCGCCGACTGGAACCGTTTCTTTCCTGGACACGAGCAACGGGAATGCGGTACTGGGAACCGCGGCGCTGGGGCAGAGCACCGCGGTTTGGAACTGGAAGGACGCAGGCAGCCCGGCGGTGGGCCAGGAACCATATGCCATAGCGGCGGGAGACTTCAACGGAGACGGCATCGCGGACCTGGCCGTGACCAACACGGCTGGGGTGACGATCCTGCTGGGCAATGGCGAAGGGACATTTACAAAAACAGCTACCAGCCCAATGACGGTGGGAAGCGGGCCGGTTGCGCTGGCGACGGGAGACTTCAACGGGGACGGCAGCCTGGATTTGGCCGTGGCCAACGGCAACGATGGCACGGTGACGATCCTGCTGGGCGATGGCGACGGAACATTTACGCAAGCGGCCAACAGCCCGGTGGTGGTGGGCGAGCAGCCTGGTTCCATGGCGATGGAAGACTTTAATGGCGACGGCATTGCGGACCTTGCCGTGGCTAACTTCGGCGATGGCACAGTGACGATCCTCCTGGGCAACGGCGACGGAACGTTTCGGCAAGCGGCCGGCAGCCCGGTGACGGCGGGCGCAACCCCGTATTCGGTCGCCACGGGCGATTTCAACGGAGATGGCGTCCCGGATCTGGCCGTCGCCAACGGCGGGGCCGATACCGTGACGATTCTTCTGGGCACCGGCGGCGGAAAGTTTACCGAAGCAGCCAGCAGCCCAGCGACGCCGGGGTTTGCGCCGACTTTTGTTGCCGTGGGAGATTTCAACGAGGACGGCAAAGCGGATTTGGCCGTGGCCAATAACGGCAACAACACGGTGACGATCCAACTCGGCAACGGCGACGGAACATTTACGCAGGCTGCCGGTAGTCCAATGCAGGTTGGCACGTCGCCGTACTCCATCGTGGTGGGGGACTTCGACGGGGACGGTATTCCGGACCTGGCCGTGGCCAACGCGTGCGGCAACGGTCCCACTTGCGCCGCCTCATCCTACAAGGGTACTGTGACGATTCTGGTGGGCAACGGGGACGGAACCTTTACGCCAGCGTCAAAAGGGCCGGCGCCGGTGGGCACCTGGCCTATTTCCATTGCCCAAGGAGATTTCAACGGGGATGGCATCCCGGATCTTGCGATTACGAACTATTCGAGCGGCACGGTGAGTGTGCTGTCGACCCAGTTGACGGTGACGGCAACCGCGACTGCAAGCGGCATCTCGCCCGCTGCGACAGGGATGCATCTGGTGGAAGGGAGCTATCCCGGCGACGACATTTATGGCGCCAGCGCCTCCGGCACAACAGCACTGGACGTGCAAACGGCGACGCCGACGGTGACGGTGACGCCGAATGCGGCGAGCATAACGACAGCGCAGGCATTGCCGGTGACCATTACGGTCAGCGGCGGCGCTGGCGACCCGACGCCCACCGGATCGGTGGCTCTGACGAGCGGCAGCTACACCTCCTCCGCAACGGCTCTCAAAGGCGGTAGCGCAACGATAAGCATTCCCGCCGGATCGTTGGCGATCGGCGCAACCACGCTGACGGCCAGTTACGCAGGCGACAACAACTATAAGGCGAGCACGGGTACAGCCTCCATCACGGTTGCGGCTGCGCCGATTCCCAGCTTTGCCCTCAGCGGCACGGCAGTTACCTTGGCGCCGGGCGCAACCGCGAAGAACACTTCGGCCATCACCGTGACACCCGCTGGAGGCTTTACCGGCAGCGTGGTGCTGACGGCTTCCTTGGCTTCCAGCCCAGCCGGCGCTCAGAACCTGCCTATTTTGAGCTTTGGCTCAACCAGCCCGGTGAGCATAACGGGAACCGCTGCCGGGACCGCCACGCTCACCATCACCACCACGGCGGCTGCGAGCGCGGCGCAGGCAATTCCTGGCCCGCCTGGAATTCGCTGGTTTGCAGCGGGCGGCGCGGCACTTGGCTGCATCCTGCTGTTTGGTGTTTCGGGGCGGCGGAGGAGTTGGCGAACGCTTATCGGGATGCTGGCGCTGTTGGTGGTGATGGCGGGCGGCGTTCTCTCCTGCGGTGGCGGAGCAAAAAGCGCTGCCGGCACCACCGCGGGGAATTACAGCGTCACGGTCACGGGAACTTCAGGCGCATTGACGGCCAGCGGCACGGTGAACCTGACGATAAAGTAGACCGGGCATGGATGGCGGGCGCTACCAGACTTCAAGCTTGAAATCCCGATATTTGCGGATCAGCTCGAAATCGGCGCGATTGCTCGTGATCAGACGGGCGCCGTATGTACGGGTGGTCAGTGCGATCAGCATGTCGAAGTGCAGGTCGCGGAGTTTGTGCCCCTCGAAACCGTGGTCGCGTACCATCCTACTGAGAATCTCGCCTGATTCGAGCCAGATATTCTCGGTAGGCGTAAGGATGGGATATTTTCGCTCAAGAACGCGAAGTGTTGCCTGCTCTGACCGCGTCGTAGCGCCGCGCCAGAGCTCGGAGAGCACGACGGCGGAGTTGCGGATCAGCTCATCGAGAGAATCGATCCGCTGTCGATGGCAATCCGTGCGAAATTGATCGATCAGGACCGAACTGTCGAAAATGACCATCTTACCGTTCGTAATTCTCGAACTTCAGCTTGCCCCCGGAATCCTTCATTAGCTTTTTGAACCCGTTGAGCCTGACGATCTCCCGGAGCGCGACGTGCACGGCCTCGGTGCGGGATTTTACGCCGAGCACGCGCACGGCCTCGTCGGCCAGCTTGGTGTCCAATCGAATCGAGGTGAGGGTGGCAGGCATAACCGCTCCTTTTGTATATATAGATTATGTTCCCAATATATACAAAAGTCGAATCCTCGCCACGTTCCGGCAGACGTAAAGGGGGGCTTTTCCCGACCCCAGGAAAGATGTGGTGCTCCCGGCCTATGTCCCATGCCGAATGGCGAGCAGGGTCAGGTCGTCAAACCCGGGGTTGGCGCCGGCGAAGCTGCGCACGTCCTCAAGACATGCGGAAATAATCGCAGCCGCGCAGCACGGCTCGTGCCGGCCGATCAGGTCGGCTACGCGATCGACGCCGTATTCGCCATCGTCTCCGGGGGCTTCAGAGAGGCCATCCGTGTAAAGAAAGAGCAGGTCGCCTAAGCACATTCGCAGCCGGGTGGATGCGAACGAGGCTTCGCGAAACATTCCCAGGGGAAGCCCGGTTGACGGAAGCAGCTTTACGCCTCCCTGTTCCAGTGCAATTACGGGCGGATGGCCGGCGTTGAAGAGCTCAACCGCACCATCCGGGTTGGCGCGCCCGCAAACCAGGGTGGCATATTGCCCGGCGAGCGCGCTGTCGCAGAAGAAGCGGTTGATGTGGGCCACAATTTCCGCGAGTGGCAGGCCCATGCCGATCAGGCTGCGGAAGAGCGCGTGGAGCTGTGTCATTCTCATGGATGCGGCCACGCCTTTTCCGGAGACGTCGCCGAGCATGAAGTAGAGCTGCCCGCCGGAGGGATAGAGGTCGCAATAGTCGCCGCTGACCGGCCCGAGGGGGGCGTAGTGGTAGCTGGTTTCCCAACCATCCACTTTCAGATTCGCGGGCGGCAGGAGGGCTCGCTGCAGTTGGGAGGCAAGGTCGAGATCGCGCTGAAGGTCGGCGCGTTCCGATCGGGTGAGATGGTCGAGGCAATAGCAGATCAGCGGATCCGCCAGGAGCCGGTCCTGTTCGATGGTGTCTTGGCAGGTTTCGCACAGGCCGTAGGTGCCGGCGGCAAAGCGGTCCAGCGCGGAATCCACTTCGCGCAGGAGGGCGGTCACGTTGGCATCAAGCGGCGCCAGGGTGACGGCTGTTTCAAGGCGGCGCTTTCGTTCCTCCAATTGGCTGTGCAGGAAGGCCATTTCGACGGTTGCCATTCAAGTGCCCTCAGGCTCGTGGAAGCTACGCACGTTTGATTATTCAGACGGAGGTACGGCGTCAATTGTTTTCCGCTCCCATAACGGCCTGTTGAGCGCCGGGCCGCACTACAGAACCGTGTGGAACTGATGCTGCCGGGCTGTTTTGCTGGCCTTCCACATTTCGACGGCGAAGTCGATGACCGCGATGAAGGCGATGATCACGAAGGAGACGAAGATGTAGTGGTTGATGGTGGCCACCTGCACTTGAATCCCATTCGGCAGCATGGCGGAAGCGCCAGGGTTTTGGGTGAGATAGATTTGCCCGGGCGCGCCGATCAGAATGGCGGTGGGAGTGAGACCGAGGGCCTTGGTGGCCAGCGTGTGCAGCGGGTGTTTGGTCCGCCACATGTCGGCCAGCAGGTTATACCCCTGCCAAATCAACTGGAAGGCGTTAAGGCCGACAACGGCCCAGTAGAACCACACCACCACTGGTGCGAACTGGAATGGCGAATGGTGCAGGTACGCAGCGCCCGGACCGAGAACGAGGAACGGGTAGCTCGGTAAGAGCAGGAGCCAAACGAGCACGGCGAAGCCCACGACGAAATTCGCAACGGCCGTTGTGAGCGTGCGCGGCTTGCCTTTGAGCGCGGGTTCCTTTTCCACGGGGTGCAGGCTGGTGGGCGACCAGTTGGGTGACGAGGCCAGGCACGGCGGGCACTTCTCCGGGTACCGCTCGGAGACAACCTCCAGGATGGCGAACGCGATGGTGACACACGCAGCGGCAGAGAACAGCAACTGGGGATAGCCGAGGAGAGCCTGCGCGATCCATTCCGGGGCGTGCGGTTCAGTGAACGTCCGAACTACCGTCGCGACGGCGTAGGCGACGGTGGCCCAGAGGAGGACGATGCGCAGGATCTGCAGATACAAGGGGAAGATGGCTGGGCCAATGAGATAGCGCGCCGGCTGATAGCGGGCGGCCATCCGCACGGGCGGACCCAGCTCCTTGAGCCAGTCGATCATCTCGCCTTCAGTGAGCGGGCGGCCGAGCGCGGCCTCGCGTTCCTCGCGCTGGACCTCAAGGTTGGCGCGGAGTTCGGCGACGATGTCATCCTGGCGCTGCCAGGGCAGGTGCTTGCCGACAGCGTGCAGATACCGTTCGAACAGGTCATTTGAGTTCGTACAGGGTTCCATGGCTTTCTCCTTTGGGTTCGCGGCGCGATCCGGGCTACAAAATGTTGCCGACGGCGGTGTTGATGGCGTTCCATTCCTCGAGGAGCAGGCCGAGCATGCGCTCGCCGTCCGGCGACAGCTGGTAAAAGCGCTTGTTGCGCTTATCTTCTTCGCGCCACTGGCTGGCCAGGAGGCCCTGGGTCTCCAGGCGGCGGAGGAGTGGGTAAAGGGTGCTTTCGTCGATGGCTAAGCCACGTTCTGCCAGGGCTTTACGTAGCGTGTAGCCGTAGTGCTCCTGGCGAAGCTGGGCGAGCACGGCCAGAGACAGGCAGCCGCGGCGCAGCTCCATCCGGAGGTTTTCGAAGAGGTTGTCGGGGGCTGGGCTCATGCTGTACCTTGTACACTGTACATCAACTACTGTATTACATACAGTGTGTGGTGTCAAGTACTTTTTGAGGATTATTTGTTGGTGATTTTGCGGACGGCAGCACCCGGCGCTGGCCGGCCGCTTTCGCGGAAGGCGATGGCAGTTTATGATGAGGCGCAATGACCGGTGACGGCGGAGGGTGCGATGAGTGAAGCGATGAGCGGACGGAAACAGGGTCGGCGCGACTTTTTAAAGGCAGGCGGAGCGGTGGCGGCGGCGCTGGTGGCGCCCGGCGCGGTGCTGGCGGACACGGCGAAGACACTGCCTCCATTGCCGGTGAATCCGCGCACGAAAAAGGATATGCCCATGCGGAACCTGGGCAAGACCGGGTACAAGGTGGGGATTTTCTCGCTGGGGGGCCAAGCGGCCCTCGAGAAGCCGAACAACTTTGACGTGGCCGTGCCGATTATTGAGAGGGCGCTGGACCTGGGCGTGAATTACCTGGACACTTCTTCAATTTACGGCGGGCCGGAGCGCTGGAGCGAGCAGTATTACGGCAAGGTGATGGCGACGCGGCGCAACGAGGCGTTCCTGGCGACCAAGACCAAGGAGCGGACGCGCGACGGTTCGATGAAGATGATCGAGAAGAGCCTGCAACTAATGCAGACCGATCATGTGGACCTGTGGCAGTTGCACGATGTGGGGACGCAATACGACGTGGACGAGATTTTTGCCAAGGGCGGCGCGATGGAAGCGCTGCTGGAGATGCAGCAACAGAAGGTGGTGCGCTATCTCGGGATCACGGGACATTATCGGCCGGAGGCGCTGATGGAGTGCATCCACCGGCATCCGTTCGACTGCATACTGATGGCGATGAACGCGGCCGATCCGCACCACTACAGCTTTAACGAGAAGCTGCTGCCGCTGGCGGTGGAGAAGCAGATGGGCATTATCGGGATGAAGATTCCCGGGCGGAGCCGGCTGCTGGCGAGCTGGAATCCGCCGTCAATTGAGGCGCAGAAGCACTCGTGGGAGGGGATGACGATCCAGACCACGAACCCTGGCACACTGACCATGAAGGAAGCGATGTATTACACGCTTTCGCGGCCGGTGAGCACGGTGATTATCGGGTGCGATACGACGGCTCAGCTTGAGGAGAACGTGGCCCTGGCGCGGGAGTTCACGCCGCTGAGCACGAATCAGGAGCAGGAACTGGTGGCCAAGGCTGAGCCTTGCGCCAAGCCGTCGTTGTTCTTCCGGTTTTACGATAGGCCGTAAGAGAAGCAGTGAAGAAGTGAAAAAGTGAAAAAGTGAAGAAGTGAAGAAGTGAATCAGTGAAAGAGTGAAGCAGGAGCCTCACCGAATCTGGTGGGGCTTTTTGCTGTTCGCGTGCGGCCCGAATCTAGCGGCTGAGGCGGCTAATATGGTTGCCATGAAAACAATGGGATTTTGCGTTGCGACTGCGGCGGCGTTGGCGGCGGCATTCTGCCTGGCAGGCGCGGCCAACGCGCAGAAGAGCACGCAGCGTCAGGATGGGCACACGTACGCGAATCCGATGGACCTGGATTATCGCTTCTCGCTGGAGAAGCCTTCGCGGCGCGAGGCGGCCGATCCCACGATGGTGGTGTTTCACGGCGAGTACTGGCTGTTTGCGTCCAAGTCCGGAGGCTACTGGGAGTCGAAGGATCTGCATACCTGGAAACACATCTGGGCGGAAGGCTATCCGGTGGAGACCTATGCTCCGACGGTGGTCGAGATCGGCGGCAAGCTGTATCTTTCGGCGTTCAACGATCCGTATCTTTACGTGACCGACGATCCGGCTGCGGGCCAGTGGCGCAAGGCGGGGTCGATTCCGTTATTTGCCGATCCCGATTTGTTTGTGGACAAGGATCACAAGCTGTATGCGTACGGCGGCTGCTCGAACATGACTCCACTGCGGGTGACGGAGCTCGAGGCCGGCGGGGATTTTCATGCGCTTACGCAACCGGCGCCGATTTATGCGGGCGATCCGGCGAAGCACGGGTGGGAGGTGCCTGGCGATACGAACGAAATGTTGAAGGAGCGGCCGTGGATCGAGGGCTCGTGGATGACTCAGCACGATGGCAAATACTACCTGCAATTTGCCGGGCCGGGAACGCAGTACAAGACGTATGGAGACGGCGTGCTGGTGGGGGATGCGGCGACCGGGCCGTTTACCTATGCGGACTACAATCCTGTTTCGTTCAAGCCGACCGGATTCATTGCGGGCGCGGGACACAGCAGCACGTTTCAGGACCTGAGCGGCGCGTACTGGCACGTTTCGTCGATGACGATTTCCGTGCGCCACATGTTCGAGCGGCGGCTGGGACTTTTCCCCACGTGGTTTACGCCCGACGGGCAGATGGTGGTGGACACCTACCTGGGCGATTACCCGCACAAGCTGGCGCGAAACGGGGCCGACACATTTGCCGGGTGGTTTCTGCTGGATTTGAAGAAGCCGGTGACGGCGTCGTCGTCGCTGGCGGGGCATGAGCCGGAAAAGGCGGTGGATGAGGACATTCGCACGTGGTGGTCGGCGGCGACGGGCAATCCCGGCGAATGGTTGCAGGTGGACATGGGACGCCCGAGCCGCATCAACGCGGTGCAGATCAATTTTGCCGATGAGGGCAGCGACACGCTGGGCGCGAGCAAGGATGCGTACCGCTACGTGATGGAGCAGTCGCTCGATGGGCGGCATTGGAGCGTCCTGGTAAACCGCAGCGATAACCAGCGCGACGCGCCGGATGAGTACATCGAGCTGGAGAAGCCGGCGCTGGCGCGCTATGTGCGCATCACCAATGTGCACACGCCGGGGAACGCGAAGTTTTCCATCAGCGGATTGCGATTGTTCGGCAATGGATTTCAGCCTGCGCCGGCGCTAGTTACGCGCGTTCGCGTGGCGCGCGATCCGCAGGATGGGCGGGCTGCGACGGTTTCGTGGCAGCCGGCGCGCGGAGCTGAGCTTTACATTGTGCGTTTCGGCGTGCGGCCGGACCGGATGCAAGAGAACTACCAGGTGTACGACGGGACGGAACTCACGGTGCGCAGCTTGAATGTGGGCGTGGGCTACAGCTTCACCGTGGACACGGTGAATGATAGCGGGCTGACGCAAGGCCGGGAGTTTGTGACTATTCGCTGATTGCTCGACGTAGAGGCAAAACACCGGGGCTGAAGCCCACCTCAGTTTCTTGAGGCAACTGCGGGGGTTAAAACCCCCGCCTCCTTCCGGAATTTGCTCATCTTCTCATGCGGCAAGGTCTATTTTTCCCCCAGGCGGATTTCCACTCCGGCACGGGCCACGCGCGGCATTCCCAGCGTGGTGGTGGGCGTCTTGCCGACTTCGATAGTGCGATCGAAGAGGTTTTCGCCAGCGGCGAAGAGACTGAGGTGATGCCCCAAATCGTGACTGGCAAAGGCGTCCAGGTGGAAGTAGCTATGCAGCAGATCCGTGTTGGCATCGTCGTCGTACATGTGCCCGCTCATTCGTCCCTGCAAATTCAGGCTGCCGAATCGCGGCTTGTAGGCGCGCAGGTTGAGGGTGGCCATGTTGCGCGCCACTTCGGGGATCCAGTTGCCCACGTCCTGGAAGTTCCCGGCGGTTCCGCGGGTGACTAAGGCATGGGCGTATTGGTAGCCGCCGTCGAGGCTGAGCCAGCTTCGCGGCGCCAGCTCGAAATCGAGCGCAACGCCGCGGCTTTCAATCTGGCCCAGGTTCTCGCGCTGGAGCAGTATGGGCGACGAATTGGGATTGATGGTGACGGCGGCGATGGGCCGGTTGATCTGGGTGTCGAACCAGCTGGCGCGAATTTCTCCCCAGTTGCGCTGGCTGGCCACGCCGGTTTCCCAGCCGGTGGCGCGCTCGCTTAGCAATGAGCCGTTGGCCTTGGTAAGCTGGTTGCCCACCTGGGTGGCGCGATAAAGTTCGCTCGGAGTGGGGGCGCGAAAGGCGCGAAAGCCGGAAGCGGACAGCGCCCAATGATCGCCGAGTTTGCGCGTGAGGCCGAGCCGTGGATCGAAGACGCGCTGATCGAACTGCGGCGGCTGGGTGGCTGAGGGCTTGAATCCGGAACCGGAGTTCGCCACTTGCTGGCCGTCGTAGTTCTGGAACCAGTCTTCGCGCGCGCTGGCGGTGAAGGTCCATTGACGGCGCGTCCAGAGAGCTTCAATCCATGGAGCGGAGTCGCGCTGATGATCGTGGGTGTCAGTCAGCGCGCCACTGCCGGTGTAGGCCTGCTCATCATCCCAGAAGCGCACGTCGTGGACGTCGGCTCCGGCCAGGAACAGCAGGCCGGGAGTGACCGGCTGCGACCAGTGGGCGGCGGCGCCCAGCTCATTCACGGGGATCTCGGCAAATTTGGTGGGGCTCTCACCGCAGCGGTAGGCGCAACTAGGAGAAGCCGGCGTGGGCGTGTTGGTGATGGAGGAAAACGTCTGCCAGTACCGCTCGCGCGAGCCGTAAAGGCGCAGCGTGAGCGCGGAGCCTTGCGGGCGCTGCCAGTCCGCTCCGGTGGCGTAACGCAGGAGGCGGGTGGCGTTGGCCTGGTATGGGGTACCGTTGCCGCGTGATTCGTGGAAGCCGCTGATGCGACCAAAGAGACGCAGCGGGCCGGCAGTGTGATCGGCTAGAACGAGGCCGCTTTGGGAGTGGACAAACGAGGCGGTGTCGACCGGACCGCGCTGCCAGGGCGCTTCCTGGATGTAGCCGTCGGTGCCGAGAATGGTGCCGGCGATGAGGCCGCCCCATGGGCCGTGCTTGTCTTCGGCAAGCAGGCTGCTCTCGAACGTGCCTTCGCCGCCGTAAGTGGAACGCAGCTCGGCTGTGGGCGCGGCGGGCTGTTCAAGGCGAACGTTGACCACGCCGCCGATGGCGCTGGAGCCGTAGAGCGAGCTGGCGCCGCCGCGAACCAGCTCAATGGAATGGATGGCGAGCTCGGGCCGTTCCTCCCAGTGGATCCAGCCACCGATGGGGTCGTTCAGCGGAACGTCGTCCTCGGTCACCAGGGTGCGGCTGGCGGAGGTGGATCCCAGGCCGCGCAGGCTAATGCCCTGCGACGTGGGGTTGGCGACGAGCGAACTGGAGCGGCGGAAAAGCTCGACGCCGGGAAGCTGGCGCATCTTATCGTCGAGGGAGACGGCGGCGGTGGTCTGGAGGGTTTCAGAGGAAAGCTGGCGAGTGATGGCCGGACTCTCCAGGTCGCCGAGCGGGGCGCGATAGGCTGTCACGGTGACCTGTTCCGCTGCGCTGGCTGGGGCGAGACGAAGGGTCGTGTTGCCGGAGAGCATTGCATCCTGCGGGGAGAAAGACGGGGCCTCCACGTGAACGCGGCAGGGCGCATGGCACGACAATACGAGCCGGCCGGAGGCGTTGGTCTGGCCCAGGGCGCTGCCGGAGGCATTGCGCACCATGGCGCCGGCGACGGCCGAGCCGGCGGCATCTTCGACCGTGAGCGTGATGGAGGACGGCGATTGCGCGTCAATCGGCGGCGCCTGCAGCGCCACGACCGACACTGCCAGAAGAGCGCCAGAAAGAAGTTTGGATAGGAAGAACCGCATTGTTTTCCGTGGGGAAATTTGTGCGCAGTCGCTGAAGCAATTGTTGCACGGTGTGGCCGGCGCCAGGGACTGCCAGGTTAGATGCAATTTCCGCGAGCGGAACCAGGACGAAGGCGCGTTCCGCCAGGCGCGGGTGGGGAATCTCTAGGCCGGACGAATGGAGGATCTTGTTTCCGTAGAGGAGGATATCGAGATCGAGGGTACGAGGGCCGTTGGGAATGGATGCGGAGCGGTCGCGGCCGAATTCGCGCTCGATGCGGAGGAGTTGATCGAGAAGTTCGCGCGGGGGCAAGTCGGTTTCAAGGGCGAGGACGGCATTTAGGAAGCGCGGCTGATCGGCAAGTCCGACAGGGGAGGTGGAGTAGAGCGAGGAGCGCGCGGCGATGCGGCCGACGACGGCCAGGCGGTCGGCTGCGGCGGCCAGCGTGGATTCTGGCGGGCCGGCGGGTCCGGGAATGTTGGCGCCGAGGGCGAGGTAGGCGGTGGGCATGCGGGCAGGTTCAGTCTACGGGAGAACGCTCAGATCGAAGCATGGGGCGCTGCGCGATGTGGTCACCCGCTTATTGCGCAGGTTGGGGAGATGCGACGGCCCAGCCTCCGTTCGGGTCTTTCACCAGGGTAGCGGTGGCTGTCTGGATGGATGTGTCGGCGGCAATCGCGGGAAAGGCGCGCATCGATTCGGGGGTAGTGGCCCAGCCGGGGACGCCTTCCACTTCGTAACTATAGGTGACGGTGTACTGGGTGGGGTTGGAGCGGTCATTGGGGGTGGCCTGGACGATGGCGGTCACGTTGAAGTGGCCGAAACAGAAGTTGCCGTAACCGGGGTGGCCAGGGTCGGAAGTCCAGGAGGAGTGACCCTTGTCGGACAGGTCGTACGTGTTGACCGGATGCAGAAGATTGACTGCATGGGCGCCGCCGAGCAGGCGCTTCTTTTCATCGGACACGCGAGACAGGAGACCGGCGTCGGTGAGGGCCTGGAAGGCGCGAATCCGGTCGTCTTTCTCAGGATCGATCTCGGCAGGCAGCTTGACGGGCTGAGGCCAGACGCATACGTGGCGATGGCCGAACGACTGGTTTATGGCGGATATCAGTGGCGCCGTATCGACGGGCTTTCTGCAGCCGGTTGCGCCTGCAAAGAATGCGCCCAATAGGAGCGCCAAGGCAATTCGTTCCCGCATTCCAAAGCTCCTCACTGGTTTTGATGCTACAGCGCGAAGCTGGAGGAAGAGAGCCAGGTTAAGGATTTCGAGCGGCCAGCTACTCCTTGAACCAGGAGGCTCGGGTGCAGGGGCGGCTTGGCTCGGAGCGGCTATTCCTCACGCAACGCCTGCATGGGCTGGATGGATGCGGCTTTACGCGCAGGCAGGAGCGAGGCCATGGCTCCCACCAGCGCCAACGCCAGCATGACGGCCGCGTAGGTCCATCCGTCCAGCGGGTGAACCTGGTAGAGGAAGCTGGCGACCAGACGGCCCGTGGCCAGGGCAATGACGAGGCCGGCCGCCAGCCCGAGGCCAACCAGGATCGACCCCTGGCGAAGGACAAGCGCGGCCACGCTCGATCGGGTAGCCCCCAGCGCCATGCGCACGCCGATCTCCCGGCGGCGATAGCTGACCAGTTGCGACAGCACGCCGTACAGCCCGGCAATGACCATGGCGATGGCGAGCCCGGCAAATGAGGCGACGAGATAGAGACCCAGGCGCTGGCTGAAGGTGCTCTGGTCCACCGCCTGGTGCAAGGTCTGGAACTGATCGAGGGCGTAACCGGGCGCGTCGCGGTGGAAGAGATCGCGCATCTCCGTGGTAATGGGAATGTCGCCGCGAGTCTTGACCACGAAGCTGACCACGGTCTTGAGCAGCGCCTGGTAAAAGAGCGATGTGGTGGGGATCTGTTCCGGGGGAAGCAGAAGATTGGGCAGGACGGCGCCGCCAACGCTGCCGCCCACCTGGTCGGCCATCACGCCGACGATGGTGATGGGTTGGATCATGCCCGTGTCTTTGCCGCCGAGATTAATCTGGTGGCCCAGCGCTGCCTGGTCCGGGTCTTTGCCGGGGAAGTATTTCTTTGCAAACGCCTCATTGACGACGCCGACCGGCGGAGCGGCTTTGGTATCGCTATCAGCAGTCATGCGGCCGCGGACCATGGGCGTGCCCAGGACACGGGCGAAGCCCGCGCTGGCCGCTGAGACGCGCGTGGAAGCGAGCGGATCCTTGGGCCGGCCGATGATTTCGAAGCTGGATTGCACGCCCATGCCGGAAAGCGGCAGGGTTGTGGCCAGGGCGGCGTCCTCGACCCCGGGAAGGCTGTGCATGCGGTCGAGCATGGGTGCATAAACCAGCGTGGCCACCGAGGGCGGCGCATTGGCCGTGTCGGTGGCGACGGCCATCGAGGAGAAGCCGGCGGCGTCGGCGGGCATGGCGTTGAAGGTGGTCACGCGCTCGACGTTAATGCCGAGATTGGCCTGCTCCAGGTTCCAAAGGGTGTGGAAGAGCAGGCCGGCGCCGACCAGCAGGACGGCGGAGAGCGCAACTTCGCCGGCGACCAGCGCGCCGCTGAGACGCCCACTGACGGTACGCGAGCCCACGCCGCGCGAGGCGGCCTGGAGCGCGGCTTGCGGATTGGCGCGGGCAACCAGCAGTCCGGGCAGCAGCGACGACAGCACCGTGGTCAGGGTGGCAATGGCGGCCAGCGTCAAGACAACGCTCCAGTGGATGGCGATAGTGTCGGCGCGGGGTATGGTTCCCACTGGGAGCTTGCGCAGGGCAAGTATCGAGAGCTGAGCGAAAAGAAGGCCAAGCGCGCAGCCGAGAACGCTGAGGGCCAGGCCTTCCGCCAACATCTGGCGGACAAGGCGCATGCGGCCGGCGCCAAGAGCTGCGCGGACGGCGAACTCCTGCTGGCGCGCCAGGCAGCGGGCGATGAGGAGGTTGGAGACGTTGGCGCAGGCGATGAGCAGAACCAGGGCGAGCGCGGCGAAGAGCGCGAAAAGGACGGGACGGACAGGGCCGGTGACCAGCTCCTGATAAGGAAAAACGCTAAAGGCGAGCTTGGAATCGCCCTTGTCGCGCGGGATGCGGGCGGCAATGGCGTCAAGCTCATGCTGGTATTGCGCCACGGTTGCCCCGGGACGGAGTTCGCCAATGATATTGAAGAAATCGTAGCCGCGGTCCTTGAGCATTTCGCCGGTCGGCTGCAGCGGGAACCAGATGGCATTGTGGGTGCCGTCGGGGCCCACATTCTCAGGAAACTGGAACGAAGCGGGCAGAACGCCAACGACGGTGCGGACGGATCCGCCGGCGCGGATGCTCTTGCCCACGATGTTAGGGTCGGCGTGGAAGGTTTCGCGCCAAAGTCCGTCAGTGAGGATGGCGACGCTGGGACCGCCGGTTTGGCCGTCGGCCTCAGTAAACGTGCGGCCGAGGATGGGCTTTACGCCCAGTATGGAGAAGAGATTGGGCGTAGCGCGTGGCGCGAACACGCTGACGGAACTGTCAGCGGATTGAACGACGGCGGCGTCGTAGGAGAAGCCGGCGACGGCGTCGAGCAGGCGCGACTGGTTGCGGATGTCAACGCAGTTGAGCCATGAAGTGGAGCCGAATGTGGGCTTATCGGCTTTGGGGCCGATGTAGACGAGGCGGTCCGAATGCGGGTAGGGCAGCGGGCGCAAAAGGACGTTCTGGATAACAGTGAAGATGGCGGTGTTGGCGCCGATGCCGAGGGCAAGCGTGAGCACGGCGAGGATGGCCATGCCGGGGGTTTTGCGAAGCTGGCGCAAGGCGTAATGCAGGTCTTGAACGAGAGAGCGCATAGAAATACCTCGGCGGGGAGGGCTGCCTGTGGTCGTGAACAAGCACGTTCGAGGCCATGGTAGCACGGAGCGTAAAAATCGCCGAATGTGCGGGTTGCGACCGGATTGCGGAAATCGGGGTGGAAGCGGAATTGTCCGCTCAGGGAACGAAGTGTCCGCAATCGGACAGGGAGGGACGGGTGGATCGGGCGCGGATTGAGGCCATAGGCAGCGGCGCACACCAGGCCGCGGCAGTGCCGGACTATTGGGGCCGGTCCTCGATGGGGCCGCCTGGTTATCGGTGCGCGGTTTGCTAATGTAGCGGTTAGCGCAGAAGCGGCGATTACGGAGGTTTGAATGGACATCCTGGATGCTCAACGCGAAGTGCGGTCTGTCTACATCGGAGGCTTTTGGGGACAGCTTGTTTCGTCCATAATCTGGCTGGCGGCCGCGGCCTTAGGCACGTGGGTCAGCCCCAAAGCATCGATTTTGACGGTCGTCATCGCAGGATTTTTCATCTTTCCCCTTACCCAATTGCTGCTGCGTTTATCGGGCCGTCCCGCGCGGGTGAGCAGAGAGAATCCGCTCCATTGGCTGGGGATGCAGGTCGCGTTTGTGCTGCCGTTCTCCATGCTGCTTCTGGTGCCCGTCGGCCATTACCGCTTGAACTGGTTTTTCCCGGCTCTGATGATCCTTCTCGGCGCGCACTATTTGCCGTTTGCTTCTCTCTACGGGATGCGCACGTTCCTGTTCCTGGCTGGAATTCTGATCGCTACGGGCGTCGGGATTGCACTTTGGTTTTCAGGAACATTCAGTCTGGGGGCATGGACTGGCGGTCTGATCCTGTTCGTTTTCGCGTGGATTTTGCGTTTCCTAGCGAACACGGAAGCAAGAGCGCGGGCGAAGACCGCCGTCGAACGCACCAAATGAACACCACAAACTCGGTCCCGGAGGGAAAATCGGACGGATCCGCTGCCGGGCGAGCGTCCCGCCCGCGCAATTTGCTAGCATCGAATTTCGGAGAATTGGACTATGGATGGAGCATTGAACGCGGGTCTCGGGGCCCGGAGAAACGAAGATATTGCACTGGATCTGCTGAAGTTTGTGGCAGGAGTGACCAACGCAGGACGGCCCACGGCGCCTTCCACCGGGTTTACGGCGGCGCCGGGGACCAAGCCCGAAGAGCACGTGACCGAGCTTTTGGAACTCTACGGGCGTTGTCTGCGAGCCGTTGAAGGCAAAGGGGCGTAAGCCCATCGCAGGCGAGTCCAGGCTGCGTGTAGCCGTTGCGGGCGCGGGAGCGTTCGGGCGCAACCATCTGCGCGTTTATCGCGAGCTGGAGCAGGCTGGCGCCGGCGTGGAGCTGGCCGCCTGCGTGGAGCCGGATACGGGGCGCGCGGCGGCGGTCGAGGCGGAGTACGGGATTCCGGTCTTTGCCAGCGTGGAGGAGATGCTCCACGCTGACGCACGCCTGAGTGCAGCCACGGTTGCAGTTCCCACGGTGCAGCATCACGCGGTTGCGTTGGCCCTGTTGGACGCCGGCCTGGACGTGCTGGTGGAGAAACCCATCGCGGCCACTTTGGCTGAGGCCGATGACATGGCCGGGCGTGCCGAGCGCGCCGGACGCGTGTTGCAGGTGGGGCACCTGGAGCGCTTCAATCCGGCGGTGCTCGCGGTTCAGCCGCGGCTTAAACGGCCCATGTTCTTTGAGGCGCACCGGTTGAGCGTGTTCACGCCGCGTTCGCTCGACGTGGATGTGATCCTCGACCTCATGATCCACGACCTGGACATTGTGCTCACCTTCGCTGCGTCTCCGGTGCGCGAAGTGCGCGCGGTGGGACTGCCGATTGTGTCGCCCAAGGTGGACATTGCCAACGTGCGGGTGGAGTTCGAGTCAGGCTGCTTGGCCAATTTCACGGCGTCGCGGGTGTCCACCGAGCGCGTGCGCAAGCTCAGGTTCTTTGAGCCGCGGCAGTACGTGTCCATCGACTACGCCCGGCGAGATGTGATCGTGATCCGGATTGACGACGCGGCTGCGGCAACGGTTCCACCCCAGCTTGCCGTCGCGGCAGCGGAATTTCTGGCCACCGGCAAGGTGGATTTCAAGCTGGCGCAACAGTTGCTGGCCGGGGGCCAGATTCCCGCGCCGCTGCTGGCTCAGTTCATGGCTGCCCAGGGCGACAAGGAGAAGATCAAGGCGCTGGCGAAGAGCCTGGCTGCGCCGGCTGGCGATGCAACACCGGGACCGGCGCCAGGGCTATCCTTTGTGAACCCCGAGGTTACGCCCGGCGAGCCGCTGCGGTTGGAGATCGAGTCGTTTCTGGAGTGCGTGCGAACACGGAAGCAGCCCCGCGTGACGGCGCGGCAGGGGCGCGATGCGCTGGCGCTGGCGCTCGCGATTCAAGACGCCATGGCCGCGCACGCGCATCGGGCGGGGTTGGGGGACTTCTTTGAAGGCAGCGGATAGCTGTTCGCTCTTAACTTTTAGTTTCCTTTCGCTATCTCGTGTCCGCGATACAATGTATCTACATCCGAGAGGAGGGCGCCCATGCGTGCACAGATGCTGAAATGGGGCAACAGCCTCGCCATCCGTATTCCCAAGCCCGTTGCCGACAGCGCCAAGCTGCGCGAGGGCGACTCTTTGGAGATTGAAGCCGCCGCCGAGGGCTCCATCCGCCTGCATCGTGTCGGCAGAATCCCGACGCTTCACCAGTTGGTTTCCCAAATTACCCGGGAAAACCGCTACACAGAAATCCCCTCCGGCCCTGAGGTCGGAAAGGAAGCGGTCGAATGGTAACGGCCTACGTTCCGGAAGCGGGGGATATTGTCTTTCTAGACTTCGATCCGCAGGTTGGCCGTGAACAGGCCAAGCGACGGCCCGCCATGGTGCTGACCGACATGCGCTACAACCGTGCCAGCGGCCTCGCCGTCGTTTGTCCTCTCACCAGCCGGCGAAAGCCCTACCCCTTTGCGCTGCCTGTGACAGTGGATCAGGTCGAAGGGGCCATCCTGGTCGACCAATTGAAGAGCTTCGATTGGGCCGGTCGCCATGCTGAGTTTCACTCCAAGGCCCCTGCCGTCCTGCTCACTCGGGTTCGCCAATATGTAGGCGTTCTGCTGGCCATTCCCGGCGCGCGCGGCAAATAGCCTTACGCAATCCCCAGGGTGCGATTCACGAATCCGACGACGTACTTCCACGCCAGGTAGTATGCAGCCAGCGCCACCGAGAACCCGCAGGCGAGCACAACGTACGGAATACTCCACACCTGGAACCAGACAACGCCGGCCGCGCCCAGCGCGAGAACACCGGAGAGAGTTGCCACCAGCGCGCCAACAGGCACCATGAAAACCGGCAGCAGCGCGCCAAAGATTCCGAGCGGGAGACGCGTGCGCAGCGCCGGAAGATGCCAGAGCATGTTCCAGATTCCCCACAGGGACGGCACCAGCGCCATGGGGAAGATGATGCCGCGTTCGATGGGCACGGGAAACTGGAGCACCAGCCTCACCACGATGAAACCGGTGAGCAGGAGCGGCAGCACCAGGGTGGGGATGAAAACGCCGGCGAGAAATGCACGAAGATAAGGATGCGGGTTCATGGCGAATTCCTTTCAAGAGTGGGTAAGTGGCCTCACAAGTAGTAGAGGAGCATGGGGACGGCGGCAGGGAACACGAGCGCGAACACGGCCAGCCCCGCCGCCAGGGCCCAGTCGAACCAGGGCACAGAGCGCAATTTGGCAGCGAGCGGCGGCTGTGCGTTTAGCCGCGTCTGCATCGCCGGCCACAGATCGTGCCGCGGTTGGGGACTTGTCTCAATCGGCGGAATTGCGTCGCGCAGCAGCTGTTCCATCGACTCTATTCCCTTTTCCCTTCTCCCTGTTCCCTGCTTCATGGTCTGATCCCCTGTTGTTCCAAATCGTTTCTGAGCCGTCGCATGGCGCGAAACACGCGCAGCTTGACGGCTGCTGTGGTGATGCCGAGCGCGTTTGCCACTTCCTTGTGCGGGCACTCCTCAACGATGGCCAGCATTGCCGCTATGCGCAACTTGGGCGGCAAGCGGCCCATCGCAAGCCCCACGGCGCGGCGAATCTCTGACGTGAGCGCCGGATCCGAGCCCTCAGGCGATGGAACCGCAGCGAAAAACTCGTCGGCCATCGCCGTTTCCGGCCGTCGCGCCCTCATCCAGTCCAGCGCCGCATGGGTGGCGATGCGGCGCGCCCACGGCTCAAAATCGCGTGCCGGATCAAAGCGGGCATGCGCCCGGTGGATGCGAAAAAACGTCTCGATCGTCAGATCCTCGGCCGCTCCCGGATCCCGCACGATGCGGAGAATCCATCCGTAAACCGCCCGATGATGGCGGTGGAAAAGCGCTGCAAACGCGGCTTCGTCCCCAAAGCAAAACTGCTCCAGCTCCGCCCGCCCTTGCTCCTCCACCGCGCCCATCAGGACTCCACTTGCCACGCGTTTTCGCGCCTCTGACTCTACTTACGGGGAACTGCGGGGAAGGTTACACCGTATTAGCCAAAGATGGGGAGCCCGAGCCCGGAATTGCGCTAATATGAGAGCGGCATTCGGTCCGGGATGAAGTGCGGAGGTGCATCCATGTTCCATCTTGGGGGACTGTTCTTCCTGGGGCTTTATTTTCTGCCTTCGCTGATCGCGGTGGGACGCCACCTGTGGTGCCGGAGCGGCATCGTGATGCTCAACCTGTTCCTGGGCTGGACGTTCTTCGGCTGGATCGCCGCACTGATCTGGGCCATCACGGCACCCTCGCCGTATGACTACTACGGTCCTCCTCCGCCTCCGCCCTACCCGCCGTACCCACCCCGCTATTGGTAAGCTGGTCGAATACTAAAGCGATTTTTCACGCCTGTTGTTCGACCACAGTCCATCTTGACAATCGCCGCCGCGCCCTTTAGCGTGGGCATCCGGGAGCGGGCGCAGTATTTCATGTAGCCAGTTGCTTTAGGAGATCGATTCTGCTCGCCGTGAGGGAACAATGAAAACATTTGCACGAATGGTGGCAGGAGCCGCGGCGGCTTGCTGCGTGTTGCTGCTTGCAGCCAGAGCCCAGGAAACACAACAAGCATCCGCCGGAGCCGCACAGCCGGCCTACTTGAACACCAGTCTGCCGCCCGAGGTTCGCGCCGCTGACCTGGTGCACCGCATGACTTTGGACGAGAAAGCCAGCCAACTGGTGAACCAGGCCCGCGCCATTCCCCGGCTCAACGTACCCGCATACGACTGGTGGAGCGAGGCGCTGCACGGCGTGGCCGTGGACGGCACCACGGAGTTTCCTGAGCCCATTGGCCTGGGCGCCACCTTCGATCCGCCTACGATTCACCGGATGGCCACCGACATCGGCATCGAGGGGCGCATCAAGCATGTGATGGCCGAAAAAGCCAACGGCGGCTACAGCAGAATCATGCAGGGGCTGGACTTCTGGGCGCCCAACATCAACATCTTCCGCGATCCCCGCTGGGGCCGCGGCCAGGAAACCTACGGCGAAGACCCATTCCTGACCGGGCGCATGGCCGTCGCTTTTGTAACCGGCATGCAGGGCGACGATCCCCATTACTACCGCGTCATCTCCACGCCCAAGCACTTCGTGGTGCACAGCGGCCCCGAGCCCACGCGCCACATGGCGGACGTGGACGTGAGCAAGCACGACGAAATGGACACTTATCTGCCTGCATTTCGCGCCGCCGTCACCGAGGGCCATGCCGATTCCGTGATGTGCGCGTATAACGCGATCAACGGCCAACCGGCGTGCGCCAACCAGTTCACGCTGGTCGATCAGCTACGCGACAAATGGGGCTTCAAGGGCTACGTGGTCTCAGACTGCGGCGCCGTCATCGATATCTTTGAGGGGCACCACTACCGTCCCACCCAGGCGCAGTCCTCGGGCATCTCTCTTACCCGCGGCATGGACAACGAGTGCGCCGATTTCTTCGCGGTAGTAAAAGACAACCACGATTACAAGCCGTACATTGACGCCGTGCAGCAGGGCTACCTGAGCGAAGGCGCGATCGATACCGCGCTGATCCGGCTATTCACGGCACGCATGAAACTGGGCATGTTCGATTTTCCGGAAATGGACCCTTATTCCAAGATCGACTCTAGCCAGCTCAACAGCCCCGAGCATCGCGACTTGGCGCGCAAGATCGCCGATGAATCCATGGTCCTGCTCAAGAATGACGGCACGCTTCCGCTGAAATCCGACGTGAAGACCATCGCCGTGGTGGGGCCGCTGGCCGATCAGACAGCGGTGCTGCTGGGCAATTACAACGGCACCCCGACGCATACCGTCAGCTTCATGGAAGGGCTGAAGAAAGAATTTCCGGACGCAAAAATCAACTACGTGCCGGGTACGCAGTTCCTGCATCCGGATGGAACGCCGGTTCCCGCAAACCTGCTGACGACGGCGGATGGCAAGCCCGGCCTGAAGACCGAGTACTCGTTGGGCTTCGACTTCGGAGGAGCGCCTCCAAAGCCAATCGTCACGCGGGTTGAACCTACGGTCGATCTGACCGCAGACAATGTGCCAGCCGAGGTAAAAGGCAAGAGCCAGCTGGTGGCCCAGTGGTCGGGCTTCCTCACGCCCAGTGAGACCGGCGACTACCTGGTGGGCATGAAGGCCAACGGCTTCGGCCGGGTCATGGTCGGCGACAAACAGGTTGCCGAGGATCGCGGCGGCGTCGGCATGGGACAGGTCCATCTGGACAAGGGCGAGAAGGTTCGCATTAGTGTCGTCTACGCGCAGTTCGGCGAGGCCGAGGGCAGCGGGCCGGCGGCGCAGCTCATCTGGGCCAAGGTGCAAAATGGCGCAGACCCCGCTGCCCTGGATGCGGCGCGCAAGGCCGATGTGGTCATCGCGGTGGTGGGCATCACCAGCCAGCTTGAGGGCGAAGAGATGCCGGTTAACGAACCCGGCTTCCTGGGCGGAGACCGTACCAGCATCAACTTGCCTCAGCCCGAAGAAGACCTCGTCCAGTCAGTCGCCAAGGCCGGCAAGCCGCTGGTTGTCGTTCTTATGAACGGCAGCGCGCTGGCCGTCAACTGGGAGAAAGAACACGCCAACGCCATCCTTGAAGCATGGTATTCCGGCGAAGAGGGCGGCACGGCCATTGCCGAAACCCTGAGCGGCAAGAACGACCCAGCGGGCCGTTTGCCCGTTACCTTCTACAAGGACGTGAACCAACTCCCCAACTTCGAAGATTATTCGATGGGCAATCGCACTTACCGCTACTTCAGGCAGGAGCCGCTCTATCCCTTCGGCTATGGCCTGAGTTACACCACGTTTGCTTACAAAGACCTGGTGCTTCCCACTGCTCCCGTGGCCGCGGGCAGCCCCATGTCGGCCGACGTCACCGTCAGCAACAGCGGCAAGGTGGCTGGCGATGAAGTGGTGGAGCTCTATCTCGAATTCCCCAAGGTGGCGGGCGCGCCTCTCAAGGCTCTGCGCGGAGTCGAACGCGTGCACCTCGACCCCGGCGCCAGCCAATCGGTCCACTTCGACCTGAAGCCGCGCGACCTCAGCATGGTCTCCGAACTCGGCACGCCGATGATCGCCCAGGGCAAGTACACGGTGACAATTGGCGGCGGACAGCCCGGAACCAGCGCACCTCAGGTCAGCGGCACATTCGAGATGCAGGGACAAATCGACCTGCCGGAGTAGCGGCAGCCGCAGAGTCAAACAGGAAGGGCGTCCGCCGTGGCGGACGCCCTTCCTGTTTCTTCGACACGTCCCCCGCGGTTAATGCACGCCCGCGCCCGACGCCGCCATCACCGGCGCTGCGTCGTGTTCCATGACGCCCCTCATTTTCAGGTACACCGCGTTGGTCCAGCCAAAGCCGATCTGGTTCTGCTTGTAGCCGGTCTCCACATGCACGTCGGCGCTGGCTGTGTCCACGTTGTACTTTTCGCGAATCGTGCCTTCTTCCGCAAAGCCATCATCCACCGTGTGATTCCAATGGCGCGCAATGCGGGCGGCATCGTCGTGGAAGCCCATCGACTCCAGCCCAGCCACCGCAATCCAGTTAGTCGGCGCCCATCCGAACGGCTCGTCCCATTGCAGCCCCGTGTTCGTGTTCGACATCGACAGGCCTCCGGGCCGCTCAAACAGTCCCAGCTTCTCCACCACTTGCCTGGCCTCCTCGCGCGTGGCCACTCCAGCCCACAAGGGGTAAAGCGAAGCGATATAGGCGTACTCGTTCGGCCGCGAGTGCATAAAGTCCCAGTCGGCAAAAACCCCTTCGCGCGGCCACCACAGGTAGCGGTGAATGGCAGCATTGCGCCTTTGCGCACGGCGCGACCACTTTTGCGCGTCCTGCGGCATGCCCAGCAGCAGCGCAAAGTGCTCCAGGTCCCGCTCGTAGCGATAAAGCAGGCTGTTCAGGCACACTGGCGCAAAGTGGTGCGTCTCGCCGCTGAATGGACCAAAGCGATTGCTTGGATCGAATCCCGATTCGCGCATGGCGCGGTCGCCCTCGTAGTAATCGCGCGACAGGCGGAAGCCGCCGGCCCACGCGCGCAGGCACACCACGCTGGCACTCACATCGCAACTGGTCTGCTTCAGCCGCTCCGCCTCGGCAGCACCCGGATGCTCGCTGCCCTTCACCAGGAACGCGTCGCCGCCCGTGTGCGGATGCGCCACGATCCAGCGGATCACGTCAGGGTAGTACGTGCTGTCGTCGGCCATCTCCGGCACCGGCCCGTGACCGTAATCGTAGTACCGCGCCAGCCCCGTCCCGCCGGCCATGTGCTCGGGCCGGGTCCAGGTCGAGTAGTCCTTTTCCGCCAGCGTGTAGGCGCGCTCCAGCCACGCGCGCGCCGCCTGCCGGCCTTCCGCCGTTTGCGGAAAGCTCGCCGGGTCCTCGTACACCGCGCGAATCATCGACGTCAGGAACGGCGGCTGCGACCGCGTCAGGTAATAGGTGCGGTTGGCGTTCAGCACTCCCCCATAGTTCTCGATCTCAAACAGGAAGTTGTCCACCATGCCCTTGGCCAACGCTTCATGATGGTCCGCTTCCAGCCCCAGCAGGATAAAGAAACTGTCCCAGCCGTACATCTCGTTGAACCGCCCGCCCGGCACCACGTACGGTTCAGGCAGGTAGAGCAGGCCTGCGTCGGTCAGGTCCTTTGGATCAATGTCGCCCAGCTTGACGATGGGGCGCGGCAGCCATGCCACCTTCACGTGGCATTTTGCCGTCAACTCCTTCACCGCCGCCGGCGCGGTCATGCCCGCGGGCAGGTAGAGAATGGGGTTGGCGGTGACTTTGATGTCCACCAGCGAGTGGCACTCGGTCATCGAGCGCGTCAGCGTATCCCAGGCGCCGTGGATGTAGTGCAGCGTGGCCTCGGAGTTAGGACTTCCTCCGCCTGCTACCTGCGCGCCTGAGATTTGGATTGCGGCTAAAACAAGTACAACCAAACGCAACAATTTCATCTTTTGTCCGCCGGATTTCCGGTCGTTGTTCTGGAGTGTACCGCACACTGTGCGCGGAACGCCGCAAGATTTTCTCTTTAGCCGGGAACACTTCCCGCGGCGCCGGTGTCTACATCAGCACAGTGGTACCGATGAGGATGTGCAAAGATTCGGCGCCACCCGCGTTGGGAAGTATCCTGCGAGGTGGCTGAAGGCTGCCCGCCGCCGCTGCGGCGCCGGGTGAGCCGATGCGCCCGCGCGCCTGAATCGCAGCCTCCCGCCGGTGCGGCTGAATTTGAGCAGTATCCGGGAGGCAGCCATGTTTGAAGATTCCACCTTTGAATCCGGCGGCAGAATCCGCACTCGCAGCCGCGCGTGGAGCATCGCCACCTTTGCGCTCAACGCCTCCGTCCTCGCCGCGCTTATCGTTATTCCGCTTATCTATCCGGAAGCGCTGCCGCGGCGCCTTGCTGCAATCCTGCTCAGCGCGCCGCCTCCGCCGCCGCTCGCGCCCAAACCGGTGGAGGTCAAGCCCGAGCAGGTTTTTCACGGCGTCCGGGAACTCACGGACCTGGGGCTGACTGTGCCCACACGCATTCCGCCCGCCATCAAGATGATCGATCGGCCTGAGCCTCCCGGCGAGCAGATCGTTGGCCTGGACAGCGGCCCAGCCATTCCGGGAAGCAATCCTTTCGGCAATGGCGCTGCGAGGACGCAGCCCGTCGTCAGTGCCTCGCCCAAAGGCCCACAGCGCATCTCCTCCGGCGTCGCCAATGGCTTGTTGCTGGACCGCGTCATGCCTGTCTATCCGCCCATTGCGCGCGAGGCTGGCGTGCAGGGCACGGTTGTGCTCGCGGCCACTATCTCAACTGGCGGCGACATCACCAACCTGCGCGTGGTGAGTGGAAACGCCATGCTCCAGCAAGCTGCTATTGATGCTGTCAGCCGATGGCGCTTCCGGCCGTACCTGCTCAATGGTCAGCCGGTCGAAGTGGAAACGACCGTCAGCGTCGTGTTCAACCTGGGCCGATAACAGGTTCCCTGGGGTTGGGGCGCGCGGCGGGAGCGAGACCGCGCCGTCCCACCTTCGCCGATTCGCGACGCTCTTCGGATCCACCCGCGAATCGGCGATGTACTTTATGGAGAAATCATGAGCGACGACTTCGCACTCGCCAAAGAACTCGCGCGCCTCTGGCCGCACCGCGAGCACGAATCCGGACCAATCCGCGGACTGTGCTGCAGTATCGGCCTGCACCGCTGGCGAAAACTCGATCTGAGCGAAACGCTTCCGGGCCGCGATGTCAGCTTTTGTTTCTGGTGCTCGAAAATCAAAATCGACAAGGTAATCTACGAGCCCTGAACATTTTGCTGATAACTGACCACTGATCGCTGAAAGTGACAACCAACCCCTGACAACTGGCGGTCTCATCGGCGACAATCTCATCTGCCATGCGAAACCTTACCCGCCGCGATGTTCTTCGCACCGTTCCCGCCGCCGCGCTCCTTCGCGCATCCAAAGGATTTGCCGTGTCTTCTTCTAAACAACGCGTCTTCGTCGCCTCCAACACGCCGGATGGCATCCGCGCCTTCGACTGGAATCCCGCCACCGCCGAGCTGACCTATGCCGGCGTGGCCGCTAAGGTCGACAACAACATCGACTGGCTATGCTTCTCGCCCGACCGCAAAACCATCTTTGCCGCCGCCGAGCTCGACACCTTCCGCGGAAAGCCCACCGGCGCGGTTGCCAGCCTGCGCCTGAACAGCGGCAAGCTCACGCAGATCTCCGCCGAAAACTCCGCCGCCAAGGGCACCTGCCAGTGCGCCATTGACCACACCGGCCAGACGCTTCTCGCAGCCGACTACGGCGGCGGCAGCGCGGCCAGCTTCAAGGTGACCGGCGGCGCGCTCAGCCCGCTGGTCTGGAGCCAGCACTACACCCAGCACGGCCCCAATCCCGATCGCCAGGAAAGCGCCCACGCCCACTTCGCATCCTTCTCGCCGGACAACCGCTTCGCCTTCATCAACGATCTCGGAGGCGACTGCATCCACATCTACCGCCTGCACCCGGCCACCGCGCAGCTCACCGCCGCGGGCGAGTGGCGCTCCGAGCCCGGCTTTGGCCCGCGCACGCTCCACTTCCATCCCAACGGCGTCATTGCTTACTGCATGAATGAAATGGCCTCGACGGTCAGCGTGCTCCGCTGGAACGCAAGCGAAGGAAAGTTCACAACCGTCTCGCAGCTCCCGCTCAATCCCGATCCGGCCAAAGGGCCAAACACCGGTTGCGACACCGTGATCACGCGCGATGGCCGCTTCGCCTACTTCGCCAATCGCGGCGACGATTTCATCCTGTCCGCGAAAGCCGACCCGCAGACGGGCGCGCTGACCCCGATCGCCAAAACTCCCACCGGCGGCAAGACTCCGCGCAACTTCACCCTCGATCCCACTCGAGCGCTGGATGCTCGTCGCCAACCAGGCTTCGAGCCAGCTCAGCGTCTTCGCCCGCGATCCCCACACCGGCGCCCTCGCCGACCAGGGCAAGAGCTACGAATGCCCCACACCCATGTGCATCCTCTTCGCGTAGAAGCAGGGACCGAGGGAACAAGGGGCCAAGGGAACACGAAGACACGGCGGAGCCGCCAGAGGAAGCTGACGGCTGATGGCTGAAGGCTGACGGCTGAGGGCTAACAGCTGGCGGCTGAAAGCCAGATTTAAGGACTGGCGGTTCGTAAACCGGGAAGGCCTTCGAAATCCCTGGGGTTCGCGGTTAACAGCGCGTAGTCATTTTCAACTGCCTGAGCGGCTATCCAGAGATCGTTTACACGCGTTCTCGGCGATCGGCCTGACTGTTTCATAGAGGCGGCCAGGATGCCGAAGGCTGCACTCGTAAGGGAAGAAACATCGAGAACAGGACGCTGCTCCAGGTTGCGCAAATAGCGCATGCGCACCAGCCTCACTGCCGGATCGGTGCACGATTCGATACCAAAGCACAGCTCTCCAAGCGAAATCGCTGAGATGAAGACCTGCTCGTCTCCAGCAGCCCGGAGAATCGCTGCACTCGACATCTGTCCGCTGGCCAACCCTACCCAGATGGAAGTGTCGAAGATCATTCCCACGGATTCGCCACCTCTTCGTCGAATTCTCCGCGGCTATCCCTGAGCCAGGAATTGCCTTGGGCGGGCGTCAACTTCCCTTCGAGACCAGCGATGGCTTGCGCCGCGGTCATGGTGCGTCTGGCGGGTACAATGTGGGCTATTTCGGTGCGATTCCGCATCACCTTCACCGTTTCGCCGGACAAAACACGTTCGAGGATGGTGCTTGTGCTGCGGGCCAGGTCGGAGGCGCTAATGGTCTGCGGCTTCATGGATCACCTCAATACCATTGTACGCGTTAATGCAGACTATCTGTATTGATACGCAATGACAAAGCATAGACGAAGAACGGCTTGACCTGGAAAGTTGATCGCGGGCGTCTGAGTGCTAAAAGCCGGACGCTGCCCTTTACGACCCGGCCACCGACCACTGGCCACCAACCACTGAGAACGCCGCCTCTGCGCGCTCCGGCTCTTCCATCGGGACCCGCGCCAGCTCCCACGCCGACCGGTCCTTCATCAGCCTTTGCACCAGCGCCGTATGCATCGCATGGCCGGCGCGCTCGGCCACCACGCGCCCCTCGATTCGATGCCCGGCCAGCGCCAGGTCGCCAATCAGGTCCAGCACCTTGTGCCGTACGTATTCATCCTTGAAACGCAGCGGACCGTTCTCAGGGCCCTGCTTCCCAACGATGATGGCGTTCTCCGGCCCCGCCCCGCGAATCAGCCCCATGTCGCGCAATTTCTGCTCTTCGGCCTTGTAGCCAAACGTTCTCGCCGGCGCAATCAGCGCCCCATAGGTCTCCGCTGCCAGGTCCACCGACGTGCTCTGCCGCCCGATCGGCGCCGGAAACTCGATGCTGTAATCAATCGTGTATCCCGAACCCGGATAAACCCCGATGAACTTGTTGCCCTCGCGTACCTCAACCGGCTCCAGCACCCGAATGTACTCCCGCCGGCGCCTTTGCGCCCGGATGCCTACCCGCTCAAACGCTTCCACGTAAGGCAGCGCGCTCCCGTCCAGAATCGGCAACTCCAGGTTGTCCACTTCCACGATTACGTTGTCCACGCCCATCCCGATCAGCGCCGACAGCAAATGCTCCGTGGTCGAGATCAACACGCCTTGCCGCATCAGGCTGGTCGCGTAGCTCACTTTGGCCACATTGCGGCCCACCGCGGGTATCTCAAAGTCGTCCAGATCGGTGCGGCGGAAAACTATGCCGGAGCCACCAGGTGCGGGCAAAAGCCGCATGGTGACGGTTGCGCCGGAGTGCAGTCCAACTCCTGCGAACTCAATAGGCTCGGCAATTGTTTGTTCCGGGTGTTCGTGCTGACCCAATCTCTACTCCAGTTGCTGACATTCCAGGGCTTGCCATCAGGTTAGACGATGCCCGGCAATCCGGCACTGTGTCTTTTTTGCAACAGTATGACGCCATAAGCCGCGCATTTGCCGTAAGTTTCGAATTTCATTCGCCAAAATCCTCAAGTTCGAACTCCCATTTTCCCCCTCGCCGGGATCAATCTCGGCAACATGCCCCACCCAATTCCTTCCCATCTCCAGCGGGAGGGTGCGCGCTCACATCGGCGTAGAATCGCCTCATCGCTGCCGTTTTGATTGGAAAAAGTCCTTGAGCCGAGTCTCCTCTGCCGCGCAACCCTCCACGATCCCCATGCGCGCGTTCCTTGCCGGCGCGCGCCGCAAACAGGATGCGCTCCTCGAATTCGCTCGCAAGCTTGTACTCGCCGAGTCGCCCTCCGATACCAAGTCCGCTGTCGACGCCTGCGGTCTCGTTGCCATCGAGCACGCGCGTTCCCTCGGCGGCCTCGTTCGCCTGCATCGCCAGCGCGACTACGGCAACGTCATCGAGGCTCGCTTCGGTCAGCGCAGCAAATCTGGCCCCAAACCCGCCCTCAAATCTGTCCTCATCTTGGGCCACATCGATACCGTCTGGCCCGTCGGCACCCTCCGCACCATGCCCTGCCGCATTGCCCCCGACCCCGCCGGACAAGCGCGCCTCTGGGGCCCCGGCACGCTCGACATGAAGGTCGGCGTCGCCATGGCCTTCACCGCCGTCGAAATGCTCTCTGAAGCCGGCCTCCTCGACCGCGAAATCGTTCTCCTGCTCAACTCCGATGAAGAAATCGGCAGCCCCGTCTCGCGCTCCATCACCGAGAACCTGGCCCGCGCGTCCTCCGCGGTTTACGTTCTCGAGCCCGCCCAGGGCACGGCCTGCAAGACCGCCCGCAAAGGCACCGGCGACTTCCGCATCGACATTCGCGGCGTCGCCGCCCACGCCGGCGTCGACTTCGAAAAAGGCGCAAGCGCCCTCCGCGAGCTCGCCCACGCCATTGAAACCGTGAGCACCTGGACCGATCTCAAGCGCGGCATCACCGTCAGCGTGGGCCGCGCCGGCGGCGGCGTAAGAGTCAATCAGGTTCCTGCCGAGGCCTGGGCTGAAGTCGATCTCCGCGTCGCCCGCCTCGCCGACGGCCCCCGCATGGAACGCCGCTTCGCCGCCCTCAAAGCCGCCGACTCCCGCTGCTCGCTAACAGTCACCGGCGGCATCAACCGCCCGCCCATGGAGCGAACGCGCGGTACGGTCGCGCTTTACCATCGCGCCCGCGCGCTAGCCGCCGAGCTCGGCTTTGTCCTTGACGAAGCCGCCACCGGAGGCGCCTCCGACGGCAATTTTACCTCCGCCCTCGGCTTGCCCACGCTGGATGGTCTCGGAGCAGTCGGCGAAGGCGCCCACGCCACCCACGAATCGGTCCTGATTGAGCACCTGGCTCCCCGCACCGCGCTGCTGTCCGGCCTGCTCGCAGGCTAATCGAGCCGCGTCAAAAACGCTTCCCCCTCCGCCGGCCGCAGCCGGGCCGCTATGCTCTCGGCCTGGCCGCGGTTGTCCCCCTCGGGCCGGATGCGCACCCAGTAACTGTCCTCGCCCGGAAACTCGATCACGTTGGCACCCGGATACCGCCGCTCCAGCTGCTCCTTGAGCTTCATCGCCTTGTGCTCGCTGTGGAACGCCCCAATTTGCACGCACCAGCGCCCGCCACGGTCAATCGGCTTCGGCGTCTCATACACGTCGATGCGCACCTGCGCCAACCCCATCTGGTACACACCCGTTGCTTTCGCCGAAGCAATGGTCAAATCCAGGATGCGCCCTTCCACAAACGGTCCGCGGTCGGTGATGCGCATGGCCGATCGCTGCCCCGTCTTGAGGTTCGTGACCACGATCAGCGAACCCATGGGCAGCGTGCGATGGGCCGCGGTCAGCGCCCGGTTGCTGAAAACCTGTCCATTGGCCGACTTTCGGCCACGCGCCGCCGTGTACCACGTCGCGTATCCCTCTTCGCTTTCGATAGGCCGATGCCGGTTCACATATTCGATATCTTTCGAGTCAATGCCTCCGGAGGGGACGCGCGTGATCGGAATCGGCGCCGTCTGGGCGGTTTCCGGTTCGGTGGCTTCCGGCTCCGGTGTGCCCGGCGTATAGGGCACCGCCAGCGGCGGAGCAGTCTGCGGCGCTCTCGCAGTCTGCCGGTGATGGCCGCATCCGGCCAGCACCACGCAAGCCAGCGCCGCCAGCGCTCCGGGCGCTCGCCCCCATTCGCATCGCCATTGGCAATCCGCGCTCAGCTCTGAGGTCCTCTCGGCCCCGGGCCCGTCCGGTCGAACCGGTCGGCAAGGTCGCGCAGTTTTTCTGATAGTGTCCGTATGGCCGTAACCGATTCCCGCCGAACCTGGGGTATCACCGCGTCATTTACATAAGCGATCGTGTGCCGCAGTTCCATCTCGATCAGCTCGATAGCCTCTTCAATTCGACTGCCCAATCCTCCAGGCGGAGGTGGTGGATAGCTTCCCATGCCGGTAACCTCGTGCGATTAAGCCCTTATTGGCGGGCTCGCATCCAGTCTCGTTCCCCCAATACCCTGCGTCAACTCTGCTCGGGGGTTATGTGCCGCAATCGTTACCTTCGTCCTCTGAGAGTTCTAACGCATAACCGCAGAAAAGTTGCTCCAGACCGTAACTAGCAATAGCAACTCCGGGTCCGGTCCTGCGGTCTTTATAAAATAAGATCTTCCAACTTTCCCCGGCGATTGCCCGTCTCCGTTTCCACTCCGCCAATCCGCCGCCTCAGAAGAAACAGATAAACTCGCGCCCCTTGGGAATATCTCCGCCCGCCGCGCGTCATTCCCGGGCGTCGAGGCCAGTGGACTTCCCGTCTGCTGCCCCAACAAAAATCACCCCCAAGGAGATCTGCGAAATGAAACTCACCACAATCGTCCTGGCGGCAGCCTTCGCGGTCGCGCCCGCCCTGATGAACGCCCAGCCCCATCCCACCTTCAACCATCAACCCGCCCAGCACCGCTTCGACCGGGGCAACCGCGGCTACGACCGCGGCGGACGCTTCGACCGCGGCAACCGCGGCTACGACCGTGGCGGACGCTTCGACCGCGGCAACCGCGGCTACGACCGTGGCGGACGCTTCGACCGCGGCTACCGCGGCCCCGGCAGAATCGATCACGGCCCCTCCGGACCGTCTCGTGGCTGGACCAAGCGGTAAAACCAACGCCGGCGCCGCGCCCACCGCAAGCAACACGATGGACGCGGCGTCGACAGCCCCCACAACGCTCACCCCGCTAGAATCATCCCGTGGGCCTTACCTTCAACCGCATCCACACCACCGCCGCCGGCGGCCGCCGCGCGCGCATGGAACTGCCCCATCGCACCGTCGAAACCCCAGTCTTCATGCCCGTGGGCACCGCCGGCAGCGTCAAAGCCGTGCCCCAGGACATTCTCGAGTCGCTCGGCGCCGAGCTCATCCTCGGCAACACTTATCACCTTTATTTGCGCCCCGGCCATGAGGCCATCCGCCGCATGGGCGGCCTGCACCGCTTCATCTCCTGGCCGCGCGGCCTGCTCACTGACTCGGGCGGGTTCCAGGTCTTCTCGCTCAGCCAGCTCCGCAAGGTCACCGACGAGGGCGTCCGCTTCCGCTCGCACCTCGATGGCTCCAGCCACTTCTTCACGCCGGAGCACTCCATGGACGTCCAGATCGCCCTCGGCGCCGACATCGCAATGGCCTTTGACGAATGCACCGAGTATCCCGCCCCCCGCAACCGCGCCGAAGAGAGCCTCCGCCTCACCATGTCCTGGGCGCGCCGCTCGCTCGACCATTTCCGCGCCCACCAACATGAAGTCCCCTGGCTCCACGATGTAGCCCCCGATGCAGCGCCTGACGTAGCGCCGGCCTCCCGGCCGGCTGTAGCGCGGGCGTCCTCGCCCGCACCGGCAACTGGTCAAACCCAATCCCTCTTCGGCATCGTCCAGGGCGGCATGTACCGCGACCTCCGCCGCCAAAGCGTCGAACAGCTCATGGAGATGGACTTCGACGGCTACGCCATCGGCGGCCTGTCGGTCGGCGAGCCCCGCGACCTCACTCTCGAAATGATCTCCGAAGTTCTCCCCCTCCTGCCCGTCGACAAGCCGCGCTACGTAATGGGCGTTGGCTACCCCGACGAAATCGAGCAATACGCGCGCATGGGCGTCGACATGATGGACTGCGTGCTCCCCACCCGCGCCGCGCGCCACGGCCTGCTCTTCACCAGCGAAGGGCGCATGACCATCAAGAACCGCCAGTACGCCGAGGACCAGCAGCCGCCCGACCCCAACTGCAACTGCATGGTATGCCGGCGCTACACCCGCGCTTACCTGCGCCACCTCATGCAGGCCGGCGAGCCGCTTTCGGCAACCCTGAACACCATCCACAACCTCGCCTACTATCTCGGCATCATGGAACGCGTGCGGGAGACGATGGCCAGTAGATCGACGGATCAAAGCCCCAATCCGACGGATTGAATTTGGTTGGTACAACGTTCAATGGAGCACCAGGCGTTGCACGCTTTTCCTTCGCAGAACCGTGTGGGTTTGCAAGGCCGTTGGCGGACTTCTGACTTCGGGAGCTCGCTCATTCCACCCGCAGCGCCGCCATCGGATCCACCCGCGTCGCCCGGATCGCCGGCGCCCAAATCGAAAACAGCGCCACCGCACTCAGCACCAGCGGCGTGGCGAGGAACGAGATCAGGTCCAGCGGCTTCACTCCGAACAGGAAACTGGTCAGAAATCGTGTAAGCCAAATCGCGCCGCCGGCGCCGATCAGCACGCCAATCAGCGTCAGCGTCATTCCCTGGCGGATAACCATGTTGCGAAGGTTTGACGCCTGTGCGCCGAGTGCCATGCGCACGCCCAGTTCCTGTGTGCGCTGTTGCACGGAGTACGACATCACCCCATACACGCCGATCGCCGCCATCAGCAACCCGGCACATCCAAAAATCGTCAGCAGCAGCATGTTCAGCCGCTGGCGCGCAATGTTCTCCGCTTCCAGCTCCTCCATGGTTCGGATATGCGCAACCGGCAAGCCTTCGCTGGCTTCGCGCAATGCCGCGGTGATGGGGACAATGAGCGTGCGCGGATCCTCCTCGCTGCGAACAAACCACCACAGCGGAGCCACCCTCGAATTGAGCGCCGTTTCCAGGTCCGGCATCTGCGGAAGCGGAATGTACATCATCGGAGTCGGATTGGCATTCGGGCCCTGATCGTGGGTGTTGCCCACAATCCCCACAACCTGGCGAGGGCCTTCCGCAAAAGCCGGGCCCGCGCCCGCACCAATCAGAATCTGGTCCTTCAGCGGGTCGCCGTTCGGCCAATAATGACGGGCAAAAGCCTCGTTGATGACCACAACGCCCGGCACCGCGGCATTGTCCTGCCGGGTGAGAAACCGGCCGCGCAAAAGCGGAATCTTAAGAGTGTTGAAGTAGCCATAGGAGACGGAACAAAAGCCGGCTCCACCTGACGACGTGTCGCCTCCTTTGGGCCGGCCAACCACATCGAAGCTCATCCCGAAACCGCCCGCCATGGGCAGGCAATTGCTCACGCCCGCGTCAATCACCCCGGGAACCGCGTGCAGGCGATCCGTCCCCTCCTGGATGACCTGGGCCACTGGAGCCGTCTTCTGAAAACGGTCGCCGCTCACCGCCATCGACATGCTGATTACGTTGTGCATGGTGAATCCGGGATCGACAGCTTCCAGGTTCCTGAAAGTCCGGATCAGCAATGTCGCGCCCACAACCAGCACCACCGTCAGCGCCATCTCCGCAATCACCAGGACGGAACGAAGCTTGCCGCTGCGAATGCCCATGCTGGCGTGACTGCCATTTTCATTCAAGGCGGCAGCAAGGTTCGCCCGCGATGCACTTATGGCGGGAACCAGACCGAAGAGGAGCCCGGTCAGAATCGAAATTCCCAGGGTAAAGAGCACGATGCGGAAATCGATCGTGATGCCCGCGCCATGCTCGCCGATGCGGGGAATATCGCCGGGATTCATCCGCAGCACCAGGCGGGCTCCCGCAAATCCCAGTCCCAGTCCCAGTCCGATCAGGCCGCCCGCAAGCGACAACGTAAGGCTTTCCACAAGAAGTTGGCGGACGATCTGGCCGCGCCCGGCCCCGAGCGCCGCTCGCGTCGCAAACTCCCGCTTCCGCGCGGCGGCCCTGGCCAGCAGAAGGTTGGCCACATTCGCGCAGGCGATCAAAAGCACAAACGCCACCGCTCCCCACAGAACCAGCAGCCGCGAGCCGGTATCGCCGATCATGTTCTGTTCGAGGGACACCACTCCGAATCCGCCTCTGCGCGGGAGAGAGTCGTCGCCGTATAGTCTGCGGAACTGGCTGGCAGCCAGGCCCAATTGCGCATTGGCCTGGGAAATGGTTACGCCCTCCTTCAGCCGCGCTGCCACGGTAAAGAACACCACCATGTCTTTGGCGTTCAGATCGAACTGGAATGGCACCCAGAGATCGGCCGGCGCCTCCGTCACAAATCCAGGGCCAATCACGCCCACCACAAGATACGGCTGGCCATCCAGCTGTATGGCCCTCCCCACAATCTTCGGGTCCGCGCCATAGCGGCTCTTCCACAGACCGTAGCTCAGCACCGCGACATGACCGCCAGTCGGGCTGTCTTCCGCTGCGGTAAAGGTGCGTCCGGCGATCACGGGCGCGCCCAGCATGGCAAAGTAGTCTGCCGAGACGTGAATGCCCTGCACCTGCTGGGGATGGTCGCCGCCGGTGATATTCAGTCCGGCTCCGCCGAAGTCATAGGCCGACACCTGTTCAAAAATGCCGGTCTGCTGTCGCCACAGGTTGAAAAAGGGAACGCTGGCCACCGGGAATGATCCCTCCGGCGTCGTCAATGTGAGCGCGACAAGTTTCTGCGGGTTGGGATACGTCAGCGGCTTCAGAAGCACCGCGTCGATCACGGAAAACACCGCGGTGTTAACGCCGATTCCCACCGCGATCACCACAACCGCAATGATGGCGAATGCCGGCGCTTTCCCCAGCGAGCGCATTGCGAAGCGAAGATCGCGCCCCAATTCCTCCATCCACGGAAACGAGCGATAACGCCACTCCCGCTCGCGCACCGTGCGCGGATTGCCCAGGCGCAAATGGGCCTGCCGGCGTGCCTCTTCCGCCAAGAGCCCGCGCGCCAGGTTTGCATCTTCTGCATGGGCGAGGTGGGATTCGATCTCCTCGGCAAACTCGTGATCCTTCTTCTCTCGATTGGAGAACCGCCGCAGGTTCATCTCCGTTTCCCTCCTATTCGAACGATTCCCCAAGAATGAGGCCGATAGCGCGCGTCATCTTCTGCCAGCGCCCGGCTGCGGCGCTCAGTTCCTTCCGCCCGTCGCTCGTCAGCTGATAAAACTTCGCTTTGCGGTTGTTCTCGCTTACTCCCCACTCGGAGGAAAGCCATCCCCGATCCTCCAGCCGATGCAGCGCGGGATAAAGCGAGCCCTGCTCCACTTCCAACGCGTTTTCTGATGTGCTTTCGATCGATTGCGCGATCGTATGCCCGTGAGCTGGTCCCATAACAAGGGTGCGCAGGATCAGCAAGTCCAGCGTGCCCTGGAGAATCTCTCCAGCGTCGGGCGGCTTCTTCATTCCCATGAATATCTCTCCACTCGAATGTCTATGCAAGAGCAGCATACTCCACTCGAATGACTATGGGAAGAGGAAGTTTCATCGGGGCCCGTCCAGTGTGACGGCTTCAAGCTGACGTCAGTCCGTGCGCAGGGCGCGGGCCGGCTCAATGGAGGCTGCTCTGCGCGCAGGAATCAGGCCAGCCAGCGCCGCCGCTGCCAGCAGCATCAGTACCGCGCCGGCCAGCACGCCCGCATCCACGCTCTTGATCTCGTAGAGCTGGGACGAGACCAGCTTCACGCTCAGCATCGCCACCGGCAAGCCGATCGCAAGTCCCAGCGCGGCCTGCACCATCGCGCTGCGCATCACCATCGCGGTCACGCCCCAGCGCTCCGCCCCCAGCGCCATCCGGATGCCGATCTCCGCCGTTCTCCGCGCCACCGCATACGAGGTCACGCCGTACAACCCCAGCGCGGCCAGCAGCAGCGCCAGCGCGCCAAACAGCATGGTCAGGCGCGACAGCATCCGCTGGTCGGAAAACTGCTCCGCAATCTGCGCGGAAAACGTCTGGAATCGCACCACGCTCAGGTTCGGATTGATCCCTGCCAGGGTCTTGCGCGCCAGCTCCTCCATCCCCGGCATCGGCCGGTCGGTCTCCACCACAATCGCGCCGGCATACATGCCTTCATCTTTTTCAATCGGGTCCGTCCAGCTCGCCGGTCGCTGCGGCAGCGGCGCAAAGTACATCATGTGGTCGGTCCATTCCGCGCTTTGGTACGGCGTGTTCTCCACCACGCCCACAATCTCGAAGTCCCCGGCTGATTTCTCGCCCCCGCCAAAATGCTGCCCAATCGGATTCTCCCCCGGCTTGAAAAGTCTCTGCACAAAATTCCGGTTCACCACCGCCACCGTGGTCGACGACGCTGTATCCTGAACCCCGATCCCGCGCCCCATTACCACGCGCGTCCCCACCGAATCGAAATATTCCGGATTCACCTTTACGTACGACGCGCTCAGATGCGGATCGGGCTTGCCCTGGACCACCACGCTCCACCCGTTGTTGTCATCTTCCATCGGCGTATAGCTTGAGATCCCCACTTTCACCACGCCGGGAATCGCGTGAAATCGCTCTTCAATCTCCCGGTACAAATCGCCCACCTGCGTGGTGGCATAGCCCGCCGTCTGCGGGCTCATGTGCACAATGTACCGATTGGTCGCGTCCAGCTTCAGGTCAATGTGCTCCAGCTTGTTCAGGCTCTCGGCAAACAATCCCGCGCCTACCAGCAGCACCAGCGAAAGCGCGGCCTGCACCACCACCAGCGCCCGCTGCAGCAGCGTCGCTCCGCCTGCGGTCGCGCGCGTACCGCTGCGCAGCGCATCCACCGGCTCCGCCCGCGAAGCCATCCACGCGGGAGCCACACCAAACAGAACTCCCGTCACCAGCGAGAGCCCGAACGCAAAGCCCAGCACCGCCGGCGAGGGATTCGCGTGGATGGGAATGTCCTGCGCGCCGGGAAATGCCAGCGCCAGCAACATCCGCATTCCGCCATACGCCACCGCCAGCCCCGCCAATCCGCCCGCCAGCGCCAGCAGCACGCTCTCGGTCAGCAGTTGCCGCACAATCCGTCCCCGCCCCGCGCCCAGTGCGGTCCGCACGCTCATCTCCGTCTTGCGCGCCATGCCCCGAACCAGCAGCAGATTGGCAATATTCGCGCACGCAATCAGCAGCACCAGCCCCGCCGCCCACATCAATAGCGTCAGGTGACTGTTGTATTGCTCCTGCATCGCCTGGATTCCCCCGCCGCCCGGCGTCAACACGACGTGAAATGTTTTGAGTTTCGCTTGCTGTTCCTTTGAGCTGTAATGCTCCAGTTTCCCCAGTTGCTGCCGCAGCAGCCCGCTCACCTTCGTCTCGAGTTGTGGCAGCTCAACTCCCGGCTTTACCCGCCCAATCAGGTAGAGCCACTGCGCCACGGACCCACGCACATAGGCCACGTTGGCAATCTCCGGCATCGACTGGATCGGCAGGTAAAACTCCGGCGGATTGCGCGTCAGCCGATCTCCAAAGAATCCCTCCGGAGCAATCCCCACCACCGTCACCGGCTGCGTGTTCACGCGGAACGTGCTGCCCACCACCCCAGGATCTTGGTTATACCTCGTCTTCCACGTCTCGTAGCTCATCACCGCGGTCAGCGGCGCTCCGGCCACGTCGTCGCGATCGATGAGCAGTCTGCCCATGGGCGCCCTCAGTCCGAAGGTGCTGAAATAATTGCCGGAGACAAACTCGCCCATCACCGATCGCGGTGTCTCGCCGGTTCGGTCGCGCCGCGCCGTAACCGGCCGATACTCAAATCCCGCCTGCATCGCCGCCAGCCCGTCAAACTCTGGCAAGCTCTTCTTCAGGTACTCGTAGCTGTCGGTTGAAAACAGCGCGTAATCGCCGTTCTTACCCGATCCAATGCCCACGCAGCAGTCGTTGGTGTCGCCCAGCCACACCAGCGTCTTGGGATCGGCCACCGGCAGCTTCCGCAGCATCAGCGCATTCACCAGCGTGAAAATTGCAGCATTCGCTCCGATGCCCAGCGCCAGCGTAAGCAGGGTGCCCAACGTAAACCCAGGCGCCTTGCGCAACTGCCGCAATGCGTAGCGGCAATCCTGCATGGCGATCTCGAAAAACGGCAGACGGCGCTCCGTTTGATACTGCTCCCGTACCGGTTCAACCGGGCCGAGCTTGAGCCGCGCCTGCCGGCGAGCTTCCCCCGGAGCCATGCCTGCGCGGAGGTTCTCTTCGGTCTGGAACGCAATATGGGATTCCAATTCCTCGCGCAGCCGCGCGTCACTCGAGCCACTGGCGAAGACTTTGCGCAGGCGGGTGAACATTCGATTCAACGCTCTCATGCCAGGTCCTCCGCTTTTACTTCAAAAAACCGCGCGATAATCGCGGCGGTCTGGTCCCACTCCCGCTTCTCGGCTTCGAGAAGCTTCTGGCCGGCGCTGGTAAGGCGATAAAAGCGCGCGCGGCGGTTGTTTTCTGAAGCCCCCCAGTCGGAGGCGATCGCGCCCTCCTGCTCCAGGCGGAGCAAAACGGGATAGAGAGTGCCCTGGTTGACGGCGAGCAGGTCGCCGCTGATCTGCTCAATGCGGCGGGCGATGCCGTAGCCATGCTGCGACCCGAGCACGTGAAGGGTTTTCAGCACCATCAGGGCTAGCGTTCCCTGTTGCACGTCGGCTTTCTGCTTCATGCCGTCCATTCCTTTTGGTTACCCATAGAAGCATGGCACATCTCATTTGGGAAAGCAACAGGGAAGCGGCCGGGCGCTGCGCGCCCCAGTTCAGGGATCCCGGCGTCAGGTCTCCGATGCTGGGATGGAGGTTCCTCGTTCGCCGCGGTGGAGGTACTCGAGAGAAAAGCCGGCGCGTCACCTTTCTTCCCGTGTATCCCTCTCCAATCGGCAAATGGTCCGGGGCCGGAATCCGCCTCCCCCCCTGCCCAAAGGTAACCACCCGAACTCCGCTCACTCCGCCAATACCACTCTGGTACCACACAACAGTACATTGCCCCAACTAAACGCCGGTTTAAGGCGACCCCCTCCCCACCAAAGGTAACCTCGCAGGCTCTCCTGCCACCTTCCTCCCCGGCTCGCCCGCGACGCTGACTCCGCCAGTTCGGCTGCGCTCCTGTATCCGCAATCACAGCTTTCCCCAGGAATCCCGGCTAGAGTGTAATTGTGAGTTGATCTACGCCCGCCACCCGGCGGGCGTAGTCGTTTACGCCGCAAGGGAGCCCGCAAATGCCAATTGGCAATCCAGCCCGAACAAACTCCGGAAATCCCGGCAGCCAAGGCGCGCAAATGTGTGCATTTGTGGGGCGTAACGCCATCATTCCATAAGACATCGCCGTTTTTATTTTCGTGCAGATCGGGCTCTGCCGACCAGGTCAGGAGAACTTCAGAGCGCTCACAGCTCTGGCGGCCTCGGCCAGGACACTGCGCCAGTCGCCACGCTCCGGCTGGCGGAACAGGCGCGCGGTCGGGTACCAGGGCGTGGTCAGGGAGTCCTCCATCCAACGCCAGTCTGCCAGGCAGGGCAGGAGGATGAAGACGGGCTTGCCCATTGCCCCGGCAAGATGGGCAATCGACGTGTCCGTGGTGACGACGGCATCGAGGCGCGCAATGGTGGAGGCGGTATCTGCCAGGTCGCGGTCACCGCTGGAAGCATCGACGACGGCCATACCGCACGACAGTTCGGAGATCTGGTTCGCAGCGGGCCCTTTTTGCAGAGAGATCCAGGTGATGCCGGGAGTTTGGAGCAGCGGTAGCAGGTCTTTGAGGCGCACCGACCGCTGCGCGTCGGTTTTGTAGCGCGGATTGCCGGCCCAGGCGATGCCGACAAGCAGGGAACGGGAAGGCCGGGAACGAGGGACCGAGGGACCAAGGGATCGAGGAGGCAGGGACCCAGGGACAAAGGGACAAGGGAAAAGGGACAACGAGGCGGAATTGGACTCTTCATGTTCGACGGGCGCGAGATAAGCGCCGGGCCAGGGGACGGTTTCGCAAGTCGTGGCGAAGATGTCTGGAAGGCTCATAAGCGGGCACTCGAGATCGCATTGGGGCGCTGGATGATCCAGCAGCGTGACCTCCGCAAGACCGGAGCGGACAACTGCGAGGGAGGCGAGCAGCCGCGCGACCGCGGCCTGGACCTGCAGGACGGGCCGGCCGCCGCGTGCGGCTACCATGGCGGCGTAGCGGGCGAATTGGATGGTGTCGCCAAGACCCTGCTCGGCGTGGAGGAGAACGCGTTCGCCGTCCAGAGGTTTTCCTTGCCAGCGAGGGACGGGAAAGATTCGCGGCCGGCGGTGAACTTCGCGGAAAAGCCAACGGGCTTCATAATTGCGCCAGCCCTCACGCCAGTGGCCCATGCGGAGCTGGGTGAGAGCAAGGTTGTAGCGTGCGCCGGGATGATCGGGCTGGCGGTCCACGGCCGACTGGTGCGCCGCCAGCGCCTCCTCCATCCGGCCCATATCGAGCAGTGAATTGCCGCGGTTGGAGGTGGCAGGCACGCTGCCGAGACGTTCGGCGCGCACGAAGGCAGGCACGGCTTCGGCAAAGCGGCCCTCGCTGTGGAGCAGAATGCCAAACGTGTTATGGGCCTCCTCATCGCGCGGGGCGCGGGCAAAGGCCCAGCGAAGCCACCCGCGGGCGCCGGCAAAGTCGCGCCGTGCCAGGCAAAGGCGAGCCCAGGCCAGATGGGTTTCGGGCCGCGCGGGATCGAGCCAGAAGGCGCGGCGCAGAAGAGAAGCGGCGCGGTCGAGGAGGCCAGCGTCGCGAGCCAGCAGGGCCAGGTTAAGCCATCCGGAAACAAGGTCGGGGCGCAGACGAACCGCATGGCGAAGGGCGCGCTCGGCATGGAGCATGCGGCCTTGCTGGCGCAGCAGACAGCCGAGGTTAACCCACGCCGCCGCGAAGGCAGGCCGGAGCGCGATGGCGCGCCGGACAGCGGATTCGGCTTCGAAAGTGCGCTTCAGCCGGTCCAGCGCGAATGCGGCGGCGAAGTGCGCTTCCGCCATTCCCGGGCGCAAGGCCAGCACATTTTCAAACAGCGGAAGTGCCTTGTCGAAACGGCCGGCGCAGCCCAGCGCGTGGCCCAATCCGAGCAGCGCCGGCACCAGGCCTGGGTGGAGGCCAAGGGCGACGCGATAGCGCGAAATCGCTTTTTGGACGCGGCCGGCAGCAAGCTCGAGCTCAGCCAATCCGAGCAGCGCCAGGGGATCGGCGGGATCCAGCCGCAGGGCCGTCTCATAGGCATCCTTTGCCGAGTCAAAATGGCCGCCGGCCCGCAGAGCCTGGCCAAACGCCACATGGGCGGCCGGCAGGTTGGGTGCGGCGGTGGCGGCGGCTTGCGCCAGGCATACAGCAGCCTCCGTTTGACGTCCGGCCAACGCCACCAGGGCGAGCCCGATCAGCGCGCGCGCGTTGCGGGGATTGCGGACAAGGTCGCGCTGGAACTTGCGAGCCAGCACGGCCAATCGGGTGGTGGTGGACTCCAGCAGCGGCGCGATGTCCGGTGACGGCAGGGACGGAACTTGAAGAACTGCGACCATGAAGCGGGCTCCGGACAGGGATGTCATGTTGCTGGAGCACGGCGTCCGCCGCCATTCAACAACGCAGATGAGAAATCCTTGAGAGTCCGCTGCGGGAAACCCTGAGGTCCAACAATGTACACTGGCCCAGTTCTTGCGCAGGAGAATGGGAGCCGAACAAACGGTGGCCTTGTGCAATGGATCAGTCCCCTTTCTTGCCCAACCCTTTTTGAACGAGATGGAGCAGACAGATGAAGAATGCAAAGCAGATTGCGGCGGCGCTGGCATGCGTGGCGGCGCTGGCGGGCGCGGTGCACGCCCAGAACGATACCCCGGCAGCCCAAAAACCTGCGAAGCTAATGGGGCTGGACCCGGCCTTCATGGACAAGAGCGCCGATCCCTGCACGGATTTCTTTCAATATGCGTGCGGCAATTTCGGCAAGCTGCATCCCATCCCGCCCGACCGGTCCGGATTCGGCAGCCTGAACCTGCTCTACGACGAGAACCAGGACATCCTGCACTCGATCCTGGACAAGGCGGAGGCGGGCGGCGCTCAGCGTACGCCCAACGAACAGAAGATCGGCGACTTTTATGCCTCGTGCATGAATACGGGCGCGATTGACGGCGCGGACCTGAAAGGACTGCAGCCGGAGTTTGCCCGCATTGACGCTTTGAAGAGCAAGAGCGATCTCTCCGCACTGCTGGCGCACTTCCAGGTGACGAATGTAAGCGCGTTCCTCTCCTACGGCGAGCAGCAAGATTTTGCCGACGCCCGCAAACAGATTGCGGCCGTGGACCAGGGCGGCCTGGGACTGCCGGAAAAGGACTATTACCTGCGCACGGGAGCCGCGGACCAGAAGCTTCGCGACCAGTACGTGGACTACATTACCCAAACCTTCAAGCTGCTGGGCGAACCGGACGCGAAGGCGGCAGAGGACGCGTACAAGGTGATGGATCTGGAGACGTCGCTGGCCAAGGGTTCGCTGGACATCACCTCGCAGCGCGACCCGAAGAACGTGTACCACATGATGACGGTGGCCGACCTCGAGAATACGACCCCGGCGATCGACTGGAAGGAATTCTTCACCGATACCGGCACCCCGGCGATCGCGGAGTTGAACGTAACCTATCCGCCGTTCTTCAAGGCGCTGAATTCTGTGCTTACATCCACCGACTTTGAGACCATACGGGCCTATCTCAAATGGCAGGTGGTGAACTCCGCGCCGAGCTGGGCGCTGCCGGCCAAGTTTGACGACGCGCATTTCGATTTCTACGGCAAGATTCTGAGCGGCCAGCAGGTGCAGCAGCCGCGCTGGAAGCGGTGCGTTGCGGCCACCGACGGCGCGCTGGGCGAAGCCCTGGGCCAGGTGTACGTGGCCAAGGCTTTCCCGCCTTCCAGCAAACAAGCCACGGTCCAGATGGTGAACGACATTGAGGCCGCAATGGACCGGGACATCGACACCCTGGACTGGATGGGCCCGGAGACCAAGGCCAAGGCGAAAGACAAGCTGCATGAAGTCGCCAACAAGATCGGCTACCCCAACAAGTGGCGCGACTACTCGAAGCTGGAAGTGGTGCGTGGGGATGCGCTGGGCAATGCCGAGCGAGCTACGGAATTCGAAAACCATCGCGAGCTCGACAAGATCGGCAAGCCGGTCGATCGCGGTGAATTCGGCATGAGCCCGCCCACGGTGAATGCGTATTACAACCCGAGCATGAACGACATCAATTTCCCGGCGGGAATTCTGCAGCCGCCCATGTACGATCCCCACTCCACCGACGCGGAGAATTTCGGCCACATGGGCGCGGTGGTGGGCCACGAGCTGACCCACGGATTCGACGACCAGGGGCGGCAGTTTGACGGAGCCGGCAACCTGAAGGATTGGTGGACGGACAGCGATGCCGCCAAGTTTACAGAGAAAGCGGACTGCGAAGTGAAGGAGTACAGCGCTTTCACGGTGCCGGGCGACGTGCACGTGAACGGCAAACTGACGCTGGGCGAGAATACCGCGGACAATGGCGGCCTGCGGCTGGCGTACGAGGCGTTGCTGGCCGATGCGAAGCGGAAGAGCATCGAGCTGGACCAGAAGGCGCAGGACGGCTACACCCCGGCGCAGCAGTTCTTTGTGGCGTTCGGGCAAAACTGGTGCGGCGAGCTGCGCCCGCAGCGCGCGCGGCTTCAGGTGCAAACCGATCCCCACTCGCCGCAGCAGTTCCGCGTGGATGGCGTGGTGCGCAACATGCCCGAGTTCGGCGAGGCTTTTGGCTGCAAGAAAGGCCAGCCAATGGAGCCGGAGAACGCCTGCCGGGTGTGGTGACGGCAGTGAAACGGTGAAGAAGTGAATGAAAACGTGAAGGAGTGAAAGAGTGAAAAGAGGTCTTCACTCCTTCACTTCATCACTCCTTCACTTCTGTCCCTCTCCATTCCTGAGCAATAATCGGCACATGCCGCTTGATTGGGACATCGGTGCGCTGGCCGAGGGGTTGCGCTGTTACCGTGCGGAGCAATTCTTTGAGGCGCACGAACATTGGGAATCTGTCTGGCTGGCCTGTACCGAGCCGGAAAAGACTTTCCTTCAGGCGCTCATTCAGGTGACGGCGGCGTTTCACCACTTGCGCCGCGGCAATCGCGTCGGCGCAGTATCGCTGCTGAATGCTGCCTTGCGCCGCCTCGAATCCTATCCGGCTGAATTCGCCGGCCTCTCGGTCGACTCACTTCAGGGAAGCCTGCGCGCATGGCGCGATGCGCTCGCAAGCGATGACGGCTTGCCCCAGCTCTCCATTCCCCCGATTCGCCAGAGCCCGTTCCCACTACAATGGCTCCCATGAAGTCTCTGCTCCTGCGCGAGTACAACCACTTTGAAATCGCCGACCGTCCGCGGCCCGTGCCCGGTCCCGGCGAGGTGCTGGTCTCGATCGCCGCTTGCGGCATCTGCGGCAGCGACGTCCATGGCTTCGATGGCTCCTCCGGACGGCGCATTCCCCCCATCGTCATGGGCCATGAAGCCGCCGGAACCGTGGCCGAAGTCGGCCCCGGCGTTACCGGCTACAAACCCGGAGATCGCATCACTTTTGACTCCACCATCTCCTGCGGGGAGTGTCCCTACTGCCTGCGCGGCCTGACCAACCTCTGCGACAACCGCAATGCCTTCGGCGTCTCCTGCGACGACTACCGCCGCGACGGCGCCTTTGCGGAGTACATCGCGGTGCCGGAGAGAATCTGCTATCGCCTGCCTGACGAGCTGAGCTTTGCTGAGGCCGCTATGCTCGAGCCCGTTTCCGTCGCTCTTCACGCGGTCGCCGTAAGCGGCCTGCGCGGCGGCGAAACCGCGCTCGTCATCGGCGCGGGGATGATCGGCCTGCTCACGCTGCAGGCTGCGCGAGCCGCCGGCTGTCGCCGCATCTTTATCGCCGACATTGACCAGACCAGGCTCGATCTTGCCCGCGAACTCGGCGCAACCGAACGGATCACCGCAACCGGCGCGGACCTGGTGCGCGCCTGCCGCGAGCTCACTGGCGGCGAGGGCGTGGACATTGTCTTTGAAGCAGTGGGCCGCAATGAGACTGTGGCCGCGGCCATTGAATGCACGCGAAAGGGCGGCGCCATCACGCTCATCGGCAACATCGATCCCGAAGTCACGCTGCCGCTGCAGAAAGTGGTCAACCGGCAGATCCGCCTGCAGGGCACCGCCGCTTCCTGTGGCGAGTATCCCCGCGCTATCGAGCTGCTGACCGAAGGCGCGATCCGCGTCAAGCCGCTTATTACCGCTATCGCGGCCCTTGAGGAGGGCCCGAGTTGGTTTGAGCGGCTTCACGCCCGCGAGCCGAATCTGATGAAAATTGTTCTCACTCCGTCCACGGAGGCGCGGCCATGAGCGAGAACCTGTTCGACCTCACCGGCCAGGTCGCGATGGTGACTGGAACCAGCCGCGGCCTCGGCCAGTACCTGGCCCGCGCCCTTGCCCGCGCCGGCGCCGACCTCATCCTCACCAGCCGCAAGCGCGAAACGCTCGCCGCATTCGAAGAAGAGATCCGCGCCCTCGGCCGCCGCGCCGTCAGCCTGGAACTCGACGTCCGCGATCACGCCAGCATCGAGCGCATGGCGGGTGAAGCCGAAGCCTGCTTCGGCAAGATTCATATCCTGGTCAACAACGCCGGCTGCAACGTGCGCAAGCCCGCGCTCGACGTCACCTGGGACGACTGGAACCTGATCCTCGATACCAATTTGCGCGGCAGCTTCTTCGTTGCCCAGGCCATCGCCCGCGGCATGATTGCCCGCGGCTACGGGCGCATCGTCAACATCGGCTCCGTCACCAGCGTTGCCGGTTACGCTGGCCTCGCACCCTACGGCGCCAGCCGCGGCGGCATTCGCCAGCTCACCATGAGCCTGGCCGACGACTGGGGTCCGCATGGCGTCACCGTGAATTGCCTCGCTCCCGGCTGGTTCAAAACCAAACAGAATCAGGTGATGTACGAGGACCAGGAATGGGTGGACTATCTCAGCGAGCGCATCCCTCTGCGCCGGCCCGGCCAGCCGGATGACCTCGACGGCGCCATCGTTTTTCTTGCTTCGGAAGCCAGCCGCTACGTGACAGGACAGACGCTGTTGGTCGATGGCGGCATCTCCACCGGCCGCATGCGCGCGCTGCCTAGAAAAACCGTTGACCACTGATCACTGTTCACTGACCACTGTTCACTGCTGCTGCTGCATCTGCTGCGTCTCAATCGCCGTCACCGTCTTTGGCGTCGGCTGTTGCGCCTTCTCCACCAGCACGCTCCAGTCCTCGGGAATGGGCAGCTTGCGGTCCAGATCCGGCGGGTGCGCGGTCGCCTCCACGTGCACAGCTACAAGCAGCTCGCTCTCCGTCTCGCCGCGGAACACTCCATGCGTCGGCGGAACGTCCGCGTAATCGCGCCCGACGGACGTGCGGATATGCCGCCGCCCCGCGGCCAGGTCGTTAGTCGGATCGAACCCCATCCATCCCACGCCCGGCAGCAGCGCTTCAACCCACGCATGGGTCGCATCCGGCGTGGACCGGTCATGATCTTCCCGCCCGCGATACAAATACCCCGAAACGTACCGCGCCGGAATGCCGATATGCCGCAGCATCGCGATCATGGTGTGCGCAAAATCCTGGCACACGCCCTTCCCGCTCAAAATCGCTTCGTCAATCGGCGAATCCACCCGCGTATGCCGCGGCACGTATTCGAAGTACTCGAACAGCCGGTGATTCACCTGCCGCACCACGGTCAGCGGATCGTCCCTGCGCCGCGCATCCAGCTTCTCCGCCAACTCCACCAGCGCCGGCGTGGGCACAGCAAAAGTGCTCTCCAGCAGCATCTCCCAGTAGTCGCCTTCGCGCACCATCGCATCCAGCGCGTCCCACGCGTCTGCGGTCAGCGCCTCCGGCGGCTCCGGTGTGTTTTGCTGCTCCACCACTGACTCCGCCACAATCACCAGTTGCCCATGCTCGCCGGGAATGTCGAAGTGATGCACGTTGTTCCCCTGGTGATCGCGATAGGTAAACACGCGGCACCTCGGGCTCACTGAAAGCGAGAACGACAGGCAATGCTGGTGCGCGTCGGAGCGCGGATGCATGCGCGTCTCCATGATGCTCTCGCTCACCGGATGCGAGTAGCGATATCGCGTCAAATGCCGTATCGAGTAGAAGTTCATCTCCGCTTCCTCGAACGCGCCCTGCACCTGTTCCTGCGCCCTGTCGTGCAATCGTTCCTGCCTCTCGTCCTGCTTCACGCCGTCAGCGCCGACTGAATGGAATACTTCATGTAATACCCGTAGATATGCTCGTGGATCGCCATGCATTGCTGCCGGATGCGGTGCAGAAAATCCGCCGCCCCGCCAGCCAGCACTTCGCCCACCGTGGTGTAACCCAGCATTGCGTGCACCCGGCCCACGCACGCCAGCAGCTCGCCCGGCGGACGCCGCCCGCTCATCGCGTGGATCGCCTCGATCGCATCCAGCACGCTCTCAATCGAGTAGCGGATGGCGTGGGGAAACTGCCGGTTCAGCAGCAGAAACTCGAGGATGCGCCCATCCGTCAAATCCGCCGTGTACACCTGGCAGTACGCTTCAAACGCCGTCGAGCAGCGCAACAGCCCCACCTGTTCCAGGTACCTCTGTCCGGTGTTTTCCCGCTCGCGCAGGTCCATCTCGCCCTCGTTCACCTCCAGCAGCGTGGCCGTGGCATAGGCGCGTTCCAGGTAGCGGCCCAGCCGCATAAACTGCCATCCCTGACCATGAATCATGGTGGTGTCGGTCACTCCCTTGAACAGGTGGATCCCGTCCACGATCGACACCAGCACATCGTTCAGATTCACCGCGAACAGTTTCTCCGCCTTCTGCGACTGGATCTGGTGGAACAGCCGGTTCAGCCGCTGCCACTGCTCCGATGAAATCTCTTCCCGCACCTGGCGCGCATTCTCCCGCGCCGCGTTCACGCAATAGATGGCGGAAGCGCGGTTGCTGCGGTCGAAGATGAGCGCCCGCGCCATGGACTCCATGTTGCCGTTCCACTCCATCCCCGGCGGACCGCCCAGCGCCGCCATCATCCGCCGCCAGCGCGTCTCCGTCGTCGCCCCGCCCGGGTCCAGCATCAGGCTCATGGTCACATCCAGTTGCCGCACCGTGTTCTCCGCCCGCTCCAGATAGCGGCTCGTCCAGTACAAACTGTCGGCAACCCGGCTCAACATCGCACTTCCTCTTTCGCTGAAAAGTAACAATCTCTCCGTGCCCTATCCTTGCGCCTTTTTCCCGGCGCAAGGGTGGGAGGGGAAACAGCCCGATTCGACGACCTAACTCCGCTAGCTCCGCTCCCTCACTGCAACACCCACGTATCCTTGCTCCCGCCGCCCTGCGACGAATTCACCACCAGCGATCCCTTTTCGAGCGCCACCCGTGTCAGTCCGCCGGGCACAATCTGCACTTTGTCTCCGTAGAGGATGTACGGCCGCAAATCCACATGCCGCGGCTCCAGCCGGTCGTCAATCAGGCACGGCGCGCGTGAGAAATCCAGCGTCGGCTGCGCAATGTAATTGCGCGGATGCGCCGCAATCCGCCGCGCAAACTCCCTCCGCTGCCGCGCCGACGACCGTGGCCCGATCAGCATTCCGTACCCGCCGCTCTCGCCCACCGCCTTCACCACCAGATTGTCCAGGTTCTCGAGCACGTGCCGACGCTGCTGTTCGTCGGTCATCAGATACGTCTCCACGTTGTTCAGCACCGGGTCTTCGCCCAGGTAATAGCGGATGATCGCCGGCACGTACGCATACAGCGCCTTGTCGTCCGCCAGCCCAGTCCCAAACGCGTTCGTCACCGTCACGTTTCCGGTGCGATACGCATTGAACAGCCCGGCGCAACCCACCACCGAATCCGAGCGGAACACCAGCGGATCGCTGAAATCGTCGTCCACCCGCCGGTAGATTACGTCCACCCGCTTCAGCCCGTCCGTGGTGCGCATGTAAACCACGTTGTCGTGCGTCACCAGGTCGCGGCCCTCTACCAGCTCAATCCCCATCTGCCGCGCCAGGTAGGTGTGCTCAAAGTATGCCGAGTTGTACACCCCCGGCGTCAGCAGCACGATATTCGGCTCCGGCCGCCCCTCCGGCGCCAACGACTTCAGCGTGGCCAGCAGCAATTGCGGATAGTGCTCGATGGGCCGCACCCCGTACCCGTGGAACAGTTGCGGAAACGTCCGCTTCATCACCCTCCGGCTGGTCAGCATGTAGCTCACCCCCGAAGGCACGCGCAAATTATCCTCCAGCACCACAAACTCGCCCGTTCGCAGCCGCAGCAGATCCGACCCGATCACCGCGATGTACACGTTGCGCGGCACCGTCAGCCCGCGCATCTGCCTCCGGTACTGCTTGCAGCTATACACCAGCTCGCTGGGCAGCACCTTGTCCGCCAGGATCTTCGCGTCCGAGTACACGTCGCGCAAGAATTCGTTCAGCGCCGTAATCCGTTGCGTCAGCCCGCGCTCAATCGTGGCCCACTCCGCCGCCGTCACAATCCGCGGCAGCAGGTCATACGGGAAAATCCGCTCCGTCCCCTCTTCGCGCCCGTACACCGTAAAAGTGATTCCTTGGGTCAGGAACGACAGGTCCGCCGCCTGCTTCCGCCGCTGCAATTCGTCCATCGGCATGCGCGTCAGCATCTCCGCCAGCGCGCGGTAGTGCTCCCGCACCTCTCCGGCAGGCGCCCGCATCTCGTCGTACGCCCCGTCCAGCGGGTAGTCGCCGAGCAACGCTTCCAGTCCCGTCGAGATGCCGCTCTCCATCCAACCGCCCCGCTTAAGTCCCTAGTCCCTGTTCCCTGAAACTACCACCCCAGCCATAAGGACCGGATAAGGCGCGCCCCTCCGATTGACCCCGTGCCCATGCCCCCGTATCATCAGTACTTGTCGCAGTTCCAAGGGCCGCCCGGCCCATTTTGCCGGAACCGCGCGCCCTCCCAGGCGGAGTAGCTCAGATGGTTAGAGCGTGGGATTCATAACCCCAAGGTCGGCAGTTCGATCCTGCCCTCCGCCACC
>CAWKOB010000013.1:0-308484 GCA_963851135.1 uncultured Acidobacteriota bacterium
GATCTTCGATTGAATCAAACATCGCTTTGTCCTTGCACTTGTACTGGAATTGGCACCGCGATTTGCTCACTGTCGGCGCTCCGGCCGCCAAGCAAGATGTCTTGTGCAGGGACCACTTGAGCCCAGACATTTGCCAACGAAGTAGCCCCTAACGCCGCCAGAAGGACCAAAATCCCGCAGCTCCAAGGATCACCTGACCATGTCATCCAAACCGGCCAGCCGTAACAAACAACCACCGCCAAGTCGAGAAACGTTAGCAATACCGCGATGATGAGAAACCTGGGTCGCTTCGTCACCTGCGCCTCCTCAAATGCGGAGACAGGATGATATGAACTCAAAACTCGGTCAAATCCGAATTCTGCCGACTTTAAACGCCTGGACCGGCGGGCAGGGCAGGAGTCGGCGTCGATTTGACCGAAAATCGAATTCGTTCCAAGATTTCCACACTCGCCGGGCCGCATCGGCCCGGATACCCACGATCGGAGGAAATCAAGCCATGGGATCTGCGCTGATGATGCAGGAAGTGGAGACGGTCGATCCCCTTTTGACCGCCGAGGATGTCGCCCTAAAGCTAAAGGTTAGTAAAGACTGGGTCTGGGACCACTCCTCGCGGAGATTGCCGTATTTGCCGGTCATTCGCATGAGCGACGGCGCCTTGCGGTACCGGGCGAGCGGTATCGAAGAGTTCCTGAAAGAGCGCGAACGGGCCTCCTGTTTAAGGCGCAAGCGCCGGTAAAATGGAGACGGCCCGCTTATTCCCCCACACAGAATTTGAGGAATAAATGGGAACTTCGTACCAGAGAGGATGGGTCTCTCTTCGAGGGAAGAAGTGGTACGGCTATTTCCGCCGCACCATCCTCGATCCGGAGACCAATCAACCGAAGACGGTCTCTTCACCGGTAGCTCTTGGCCTGAAATCTGAGATGACCAAATCTCAGGCCCGGGAGAAATTGGCGCAGGAGATCACCCGACTGAGTGGGCACATCACCGAAGACGGCTCCGTGAAAAACGGCACCGTTACCTTCGGATGGTTTGCCCGAAACCGCTACCTGCCACTGAAGGAGGCGGACTGGAGAGAAGAGACTGCCAAGGTGAAGAAGCTGATCATCACGGCAGATCTGATCCTCCCGTTCGAGGACGTACAGCTCGAAAAGTTCGACAAGTACACCCTGCAGAATCACCTCAATCAGCTGGCCAAAACCCATTCCAAGGATCGAGTGTTGCAGATTCGCTCTTACATGCGGGCTCTCTTTGCTGAGGCGGTCGATCAGGACTACCTCCCGAAAGACCCTGCACGTTTGGTGAAGGTGCCGGCAAACCTGCGTGAGGTCGATAAGACCGTCCTCACTTGGGACCAGCTTCGCGCCGCACTCGACAAACTTCTCGACAAGAATCTTCGCGACTGGTTGCTGCTCATGCTCGACATGTCGAACGCTCTTCGACCGGGCGAGGTGGTTGCCTTGCGTTGGCGAAGCCTCCTGGAAGAACCGTTGCTCCTTGATATTAAGGAGACGTATTACAAGGGGAAGATTCGTCCGTATGGCAAGACCAAGCGGAGCACCTCACAGGTGCCGATCTGTGAGGATCTGTTCAAGAAGTTGGGGGAATGGCGCGAAGACTTGAAGACAAAGCGCAAGGATGTGTCGCCATCTGCGTTTATCTTTCGGGGGCGGTTCGGAGGTCCACTGGATCCGAGCAACTTCCGCAAGCGGGTGCTGCACAAGCTGGCCGAGGAACTGGAATTGCCGAAGTTGACATTCCAGGTCATCCGGCGCACGATCGCGACCTTGGCTCAGAAACTGGGATCAAGCAAGGACGTGCAGGGCTTCATGCGGCATGAGACGACGGACACCACGGAGAACGTTTATATGCAGGTTCTCCTTCCGGGAGTACGTACGACGCTTGATGCAATCCATGCGGAGTTGTCGAAGAAGGCGGGGGCGTCACCTGCACCAGAGCCACCGATGACACCACGCACGGGAGCGGCGACGAATGGCTCGTCCAGGAACGATGTTCTCGGGATGCCTACGGCAATTCCAGACAACACCACTCAGGTTTCGGGAGTGCCTGCGAAGCCAGCTCGTGGTGTGGTTTTGGAATTTGCGACAAAGATGCGACAAAGTCGCGGAAGGGAGGTGGCGCTAAATGCTTGACGTTATTGGTGGACCTGGTCGGGATCGAACCGACGACCTCTTCCATGCCATGGAAGCGCGCTCCCAGCTGCGCCACAGGCCCACTTTAGGGGAAGGCAACAGGCTTTATTCTCGCTGTTGAACACACTTTCGTCAATTCCCCCACGTCGCAACCCTGAGCGCAACTCCCAATTGCTGCAGTGATACAGTGAACGGAAGTCAGTCTTCCCCGGAGGCTCTCGATGAATGCTGCCGTGGTCAATGTCCTGGGCCAGCCGCCCCGATACTTGCCTTTCCCTGAACCCGATCCCGGCCCCGGCGAAGTTCTTATCCACGTACGCGCCGCCGGCCTCCATCCCGTCGTCAAAAGCCTGGCCAGCGGCTCGCACTACGCCTCCGGGAGCCAAGTCCCCATGGTTCCGGGCGTTGACGGCATCGGCATTCGCGATGACGACGGTTCCCGCGTCTTCTTCGGTTTCGCCCGCCGCCCCTTCGGCACCATGTCAGAGCGCACCGTGGCTCCGGCGCACAGGTGCATGCCCGTTCCTGAAGATCTCGACGACGCCGTGGCCGCCGCCATTCCCAACCCCGGCATGTCCGCCTGGCTCTCCCTCAAAGAGCGTGCCGGTCTCGCTCCCGGCGACACCGTGCTCATCTCCGGCGCCACCGGCGTGGCCGGCCGCATGGCCGTCCAGGTCGCGCGCCATCTCGGCGCCGGGAAAGTCATCGGCGCCGGCCGCAACCTCGACTCGCTCCACGCCGCCGCCCTCGACGCCATCATCCGCCTCGACCAGCCCGAAGACGAAATCCGCAAAGCTCTTGCTGCCGAGGTCGAGCAGGGTGTTGACGTCGTCCTCGACTATCTCTGGGGCCGGCCCGCCGAGCTCATCCTCGAAGCCCTCGCCAAAAGCTTTCGCCCGGACAAGTCGCGCTCCATCCGCATGGTTGAAGTCGGAGAAACCGCCGGCAAAACCATCACCCTTCCCGGCGCTACCCTCCGCAGCATCGACCTGAAACTCCTCGGCAGCGGCTTCGGCTCCGTTTCCCTGGACCGCATCCTCGACGCCATGCCCACCCTCTTTGCTCTCGCGGCCAAAGGCGTTCTCACCGTCGATGTCGAGCGCATTCCCCTCCGCAGCGTCGAATCGGCCTGGACCCGCAAGTCCGAAGGCCGCCGCATCGTCTTCGTGCCCTAGACCGATTGATCTGCGTTGTCCCTTATCCCTTGCCCCTTTGTCCCTCCGTCTCTCGTCCCTTTGTCCTCGCCCTTCCTGCTTTTCCGGGAACACTTTGCCCCCTATCCGGTGTCTAAGGAAGTAGGTACGCGGGAGAAGACGCCAACCAGCGCCGGTTCGCCTCCCGCGAAACCGATGGGAACAGTTTGGGCCCTGAAAGCGGATCGGCTCGGGCAAGGAAACTTTGGTTTGCCCCGTCCGAGATGCCAAACCTGGCCGGTTTAGAGTAACGTGGGAGGGTACGGGTTGCAGACGGATCTTGCCATGGGGAACTTAGCCAGCGCGTTGTCGCTTCAGTCGGAGGAGGCGGCCCTCCTTGTCGAGTTGCGCGCCGGTTCCGAGCAGGCCTTCGCCTGGCTCATCGCCCGTTACCACCAGCCCATCTATTCTCTCCTCGCGCGCACCGTGCACAACCGTGCCGATGCCGCGGACCTCACCCAGGAAGTCTTCGTCAAGATCTTCCGCGGGGTGCCAAATTTCCACGGCGAATCGAGCTTGCGCACGTGGATTTACCGGATCGCGTTGCGGGAAGCATCCAACCAGCGGCGCTGGTGGGTGCGTCACCGGCAACAGGAAGTACCCATCGAACAGGAGATCAACGAGAGCGGAAACTCCGCTCCCATCCGGCTGAAGGAGTTGCTGGTCGATCCGCAAGAATCTCCGTTCGATGCCGCCGTGCATGCGGAAAACCGTGCACGCGTCGAAGCCGCGCTGGCTCAGGTGCCGGAACCCTTCCGCACCACCCTCATCCTGCGCGACATCGAGGGTTTCGTCTATGAGGAAGTGGCGGAGATGCAAGGCATAAATCTGGGAACGGTCAAATCGCGGCTGGTGCGCGGACGCGCCTGCCTCAGAGCCATCCTTACCGCCCAGATTCCCCATCGCCACGCTCCTGTCCACGACGCGCTCCGCATGCCCCTTGGAGAGGAGGCAAGATGAACGGCTGCAGTGATGTGCAGACAAGATTCGGTGAGTACCTTGACGGCCGTCTTACCGGGCTCGAGATGCAGCAGGTTTCAGCCCACCTCGGCTCCTGCTCTGGATGCGCCAGGGAGTGGGCGGGCTTGCGCCAGACTCAGTCCGCGCTTTCCATGCTTGGTCCCGTCGCTGAGCCCGAGGACCTGCTCCTGTGCATCCGCGTAGCCGTCAGCCACGAGCGCGCCCGCCGCGCCCGCAGCCCCCTTCAGGCTCTGAATCTCGCCTGGCGCAACACCATCGGCCCTTTCCTGCTTCAGGCCACGGCCGGCTTCGCCTCCGCCGTGCTCCTCATTGGCGCCGTTGTGGTGCTCATCGGCATCGTCGCTCAGCCCAAACCCGTGCAGGCCGGCGATGAACCCCTCGGCCAGGCCACCGCGCCCCAATACAAATACTCCATCACCGGTACCGGCGACGATGACATGGCAGCCCTCCCCGGCCCGCTGGTGGTGGAGGCCTACATCAACACCGACGGCAAGGTCTACGACTTCAACATCGTCTCCGGACCCAACGACGCCTCCACGCGCTCCCAGGTCGAAAACCTCCTCCTCGAGGATCGCTTCGAGCCTGCCACTTTCTGGGGCCAGCCCGTAAACGGCATCATCGTCCTCAACTTTGCCGGCGTCTCCGTCCGCGGCTAGGCGTCCCTGCTCCACTTTCTTTCATTCCCGAAGGGAATCTGCTTTTACCACTGACGGGCTCGGAATTCGCTCCAAGCCGTATTGCGCCTGCTTCCGTCTACTTCTCAGGATTCCTTCTGCACACGGAGCACCCATGCACCACTCCGCCTCGCTCCTCCTTTGCCTCCTGGTCGCGGCGTCCGGGTCTGCTCAAACCAGCCTCACGGTCCGCCAGCTTGAGAGCTTTCTGCTCAATCGAGACACTCAAAAGCAATCCGACGCCATCATCGCCAGGGAATTGGCTTCCCTCCAGCTCTCCGAGCAGCTTACCGACGCGAGCCTTGCCGATTTCGCCTCCAGGTTGCGCATCGGACCGCAATCCGCGGAGCAGTTGGAAGTCATCGCGGCCGCCTCCACCTTTGAGCCGCCGACGGCGGCAGAGGTGGATTCCCAACCTCCTCCCGACTCTCGCGAGCAGAATCGAATCCTTCAGTCAGCCCGCGAGTACGCCAGCTCATCTGCCCTGCGCCTCCCCGATTTCCGTCGTCATCGGAGTCCTGGTTGATTGAAACCGCCGGCGGCATGACAGACCTTGATCTCAGCGGGCCATCCGGGCGGCTAAGGCGCCAAGTCGCAGGCGTCATGGCCGAATTTGGCCGGGTGCTGGTCCGGGGGCAGGTGAAGGTAGGCTAAAAACCGTCCACATGCCGTTCTGGTAGATCTGAATATACCCATGCGCGCGAAGGTATTCGGGATAGATCGGCCAGTGCCCTCTCTCGCCGTAATCATGCTCAACAGGCTCATCAGACAGCCCTCCTGGCCAGTCGGCGTTAAAGACATCTCTTCGGTCTAAAATGAACAGCTTTGGCGGTGTCGACGCCGCCGCGAACTCCTGCGCCATACTGGCGGGAGACTCGATATATGGCCACGGAGCGTCACCCCACACTTGCCGGTTCGCTAAAACATAGAGTCCAGGGCTGTTTTGTGCGATAAGGATTTCATCGTTTGTCTGCGAATTAGTATCGATAGCACTTACGACGCCTTCCACATCAGAAATGCGACTGCATTGCGAAAATATGCCCCGCAAAACGCCACTGCCGAATTGACAATTTAGCTCGTTGATCTTGTGATCCCAATAGGGATGGTAAGATCTGCCAGCTCCAAGAATGGCTAACATGGCCAAAGCAAAGATAACGATTTGGCGACCTCTGTTATTGGGCGCTAGCTCAGGCAAGAACGGAAGCACAATCCAATAAGCGAACACCGAAACGGTTAGGCCATTATTCGAACCAAGCGAGAAAATTGCAGCAAAAACTACCCCTGTAGCGACAACGCATGGTATCGGATTGCCCAGGTCGAAAAAGAAACTCTTGTCACGATCTAGGCACGCTAGCCCGAGAATGATCAGCGGCATAGCGAGATAAAGTTCGTCATGGTGACGCACGGCCACGCCCAGCAACATGAGGATAACTAGTGAAAGTACTCGATAAGCGATGATCTTATCAAGGAGCAGGCGTCGCAGCATGCCAAGGCCTTGCGTGACAGCGGCCGCGAGGACTACTGCAAGTCCTAGCGAATGAATCCAAATACCTGCGACAGATCCTTCCGGGTGCGAGGATTCGCCAGCCCTTCCGGCGGATTCCAGCAAGAAAGTCCAAAGGCCGCGGGCTAATTCGGCTAAGTTACCCGCGCAGGCCGCGAATATTCCAACAAGCAGGATGCCAGTAGCGAAACCGCACAGCAAGCCGATCATGCGCTTCCATCTATTGCCTTTGAGGTTGGCGATGAGAAGGCAGAGGCAAGCCGGAATCAGGGATAGAATGCTGTTAATTCTGGATGCTGCGGCAAGCGCAATAAAGACGCCGCCCAACGCCACACGCGCAGTCGCCCAAATGGTCTTATTATTGAAGCAACTAAGTAGAACCGCGCACAACCCAACGCAGGAAAAGGCCGCAGAGATTGTGTTGTAATTGATGATGTAGAGTCCGGCAGGGTAAGAAAGCAAGCTCGCGCACAGGATGCCGAGACTGGAACCGATGAGGGAAGCCTTGAGCCGCAAGGATAAAGCGGCAACGGCCATACTTGAAACCAAGTAAGGTAAGAAACCGACCAAGCGCAGCATGAGCCAGAGGTTTTTGCCGCTGTGAACTGTTAAGCAGGCCCCTATTGCCCAGGTCAGGTACCACGGGGACCCGGTTGCAATCATGTCAGGGCGGTGAAAGAAGTCCCGGCTCATCACAGCGTACCAACCGGTGTCAGTCACTTCAAATCCATAGCGCCAATAGAGCAATGGCCAGAAGGAAGCCAGTAATATTGCTATGCTCCAGGCTATCCATCTCAAAGGCGACGACCTCCCAGAACGGTCTATCGTCCCTCCGTCACATTTTGAATCCAGGACACACCTCCACTGATAGGTATTATGCTATCGGATTGGAGCTATATGTATATTCAGATGTCGATGGCGAAATGAAAGTGAGCCATTGGGGCGGGACGACGCCAGTAGGCGTCGAGGTCGGCGAGTGCGGTGACAGGGTGCCTCAGCGGCCGTCCCAACTGGCGGACCTTCCACCTGAAGCAAGCTTGCGAACCGTCGCCTTAAGCCCATCCATGCCGGCCAGCGTACCGGCGCCAGGTCTCGGTCCGGGCGGGACAAGAAGTCTCCCTTCCCGATGCATCGGGCGAAAATTCCGGGAACAGCCACCCGGAAGGCATGACCACCTGGGGCGAATTTGGTCCTCTCCTCGTCACCGTCCTCGAGGATGCGCAGTCCGGATCTATCACGTGGAGCCGCTGGCAGCGTGCCGCCGACGGCCTCCGCCTTGCCGTCTTTCGCTACACCGTCCCCAGGTCCGTGTCCCATGACCTCATCGACTTGTGCTGTTACTTCACGTTCCGCGATAAACCGGCCTACCACGGCGACCTCTACATCGATCCGGCCTCCGGCACCATCATCCAGATCACTCTCGACGCCGACCTGCCCCCGGATGCGCCGATGGTCGCGTCAAGGCTCTCGGTTCAATACGCCCCGGTTGCGATCGGTGGCAAGACCTACATCTGCCCGGTTCGCGGAACCGCGGTCAGCGTGGTTCACGACCGCGAGCTTGAGCTTCTGATCGGAGCCGGCCCGGAACGCTTCGTCAACCTGGTGTCCTTCACGAATTACCACAAGTTCGCCTCCACATCACGCATCCTCACCAACAACTGAATGCGCAATTCTGCTCCGCTCCCGTACAATTTCACGGGAATCCGGAGCCGTATTCCGGACCCGGGAGAGGTCAAAAAAAGTGAGACAACAGAAAGTTGTGGTCCTGGGAGCCGGCCGCGTCGGCAAAGTCATCGCCTCTGACCTATCGCAGGAGTTCGAGGTCACCTCCGCGGACATGAGCCCGGCTGCGCTGGCATCTCTTTCCTCGCGCTATCCGGTCAAGACACAGGTCGCCGATCTCGGCAACCCCCAGGCTGTTGCCGATGCTATCGAGCCGGCCGATCTCGTCATCTGCGCCGTGCCCGGGTTCATGGGCTTCAACACGCTCAAGACCATCCTCGAGCGCGGCAAGAACGTTGTCGACATCTCCTTTTTTGCCGAGGACGCCTTCGCGCTGGACGAGCTCGCCCGCAGCCGGAACGTCATCGCCGCGGTCGATTGCGGTGTCGCTCCGGGCACTCCCGACTACCTCGCCGGCAAGCTTGTGAACGAGATGCAGATCGACGATTTCGAATTCCAGATCGGCGGCCTGCACTTCCATCGCTCCGGACCCGAGCAATATCTGCCCACGTTTTCGCCCACCGACGTGTGGGAGGAATACACCCGACCCGCGCGCTACGTAAGAGACGGCAAGCTCATCACCATGCCTCCGCTCTCTGAGCCGGAGCTGGTTGACTTTCGCATCGGCGGCCACGCGCTGACGCTGGAAGCCTTCAACACCGACGGCCTGCGCTCGCTCATCACCACCATGAAGGGCCGCATTCCGAACATGCGGGAGAAGACCTTTCGCTTCCCCGGCCACATCGCCTGGATCAAGCGCCTGCAGGAAACCGGCGAGACGTGGGTGCCGGACAAATGGACGCCGCGCGAGGACGAGGATGAATTCACCATCATGCGCATCCATTTCCGCGGCTCCCAAAACGGAAAACCACGGAAGATCGCCTACACCATGTTCGTCACCTGGGATCCGCTAACCGGAATGAGCTCCATGTCACGTGCCACCGGTTATTCATGTACAGGCGTGGCACGCTGTGTCCTCGATGGCTCCTACCAGCGCAAGGGTATCTCTCCGCCCTCGTACATTGGCGAAGCGCCCGGCTGCGCCGACCGCATCTTCGCCCACTTGAAAGCCCGCGGCATCCTCTTCGAGAGGGAGGACGAAGCGCTCGCCTGACCGGGAGCGCTCCGGCGCAAAATAAAAATGGCGATGTCTTTTGGATCGAGCGAAATACGCCAGAAGAATGCACAAACTGTCGTCCGTTTCCGGACACCTGGACCGGGCTCGAACGGACTGAGAAGCCAAGGACCGGCAGGCCCGAACCCGGCGGTCGCAATTGCGTGAAAATAAGAAACGGCGATGTCTTGTGGATCGAGATAGATGCGATCTAAAAGTGCACAGTTTTGCGCACCTCTTTTCGCAACTCATGGTGATTACCGTTCTCCTTTTCGCGCCCAATGAAAACGCCCGCGATGAATCGCGGGCGTAGTTCTTTCAACTGTTTACAGTGTAGCACCCGGGTAATCTAATACTGTTGATTCGCCAAACTATTTCTTCTGTCACATTCGAAAGGAGTAATTGCGTTTTCCACAGAGTGGGGAGCTTGACAGCAAGTAGTGGGGGCCTGGACTTGTTGCAGTTCGCCCTCTCGTTGGATTGTCACCACAGACAAAACGTAAGTTGGTGAAAACATCAGCCGTTTTACGCCGCAACCGCTCGACTTTTGATTTAATGTACAGAAAAGTGTACAGTTATACAAAGTGATGCCCTTTGGAGGTGCATGATGACTCAAACCGCCGCGACGAGACAACGCATGGCAACTTCCACGCAGAATGAGGCCCAGCAGACGGCCGCAAATGTCCTTGAAGAGGTTATGGAAGAGGCCAATGTGACCGATCTGAGAAACGGCCTTCTGCCCACGATCGAGCGAATACAGGAAAATCCTGCAATCAAGATTGTAATCAGGAAGCACGGGAAGCGCCGTGCTGTATTGATGAGCGCTGCAACCTACGACACCCTTATGCACGTTGCAAATCTCTTCATCCAGGAGAATGACAGATTGAGTCCTCAGGGGAAGCTTGAGGCGGCATATGAGCGGTTGGAGTCAAGCTCCCTGCATAAGCAACCTTCATCCGTTGAACAGGGAGATACCTCTGAGGTTAGCTTGAGCGCAATTCGAGGCAAAGAGGTGAAGATTCTCATTGAAAATGCACAGGAGCTTCTGCGAGAATTGGACTTTAAGCTCGGAGAAGTCAATTACCGATAAGTGCCGGCGCGGATACCCCTGGGAGTATTCTCCTTGCTCATCGACCTCTCATACGATCTCGCACTGGACGTCGCATTCCTTGTGCTCGGGAGATACCCGATAGACTTGATGAATCGGATTGCCGGTAAGAAGTTAGAAATATACAAGAATCTGAGCGACGACTTGGGGAGACCCTACATAAAGGTCGGCGTTGAAGAGTTTGAATCGGAAGGGCGGAAGTTCACCGTTACTTTCTCGTCCGATGCAAGGATCCACCTGCAGTCCAACGTGAAGCCGCTTCGCGTAATGACGATTGAAGAGCATAAATGAGGTCGTGTTGACCACAGCCCACTTCATCAAATTTCTGGTAGACACGGCTAGCGCGATCTTTGGGCTCACGGGGACATGGTTGATGTCGCGGCGCTATGCCGAGCAATTCTTCCGAGGCGTCGTGTTTGCCTTCATCGTGCCGGTTCTTTATGTCTTTGGGCGCGGCGACCGCGTGCGACAGTTCGTGGAAGCGAAGGTCATGGGGAACAAGGATATACCCGATTCCGCAGGGGAGATGGCTCTGGGCTTGTCCCTCTTGTTTTTGGCCTTCCTGCTACAGCTCGGCGGCGCCGTTTTCGATCTGCGAGGGTAAACGCGCAGGGGGACGCTACTCTTGCGGCTGTCCGCTTTGAGGTCTCTACGGGACAGCCTTGCCGGTTGCCCTTGTTCCGTCGATCTGTTGGTCCGTTGGTCACTGCCGGGACTCTCGGCGACAGGTCCATCGTCACTGGGAAGGCTTGGTCCCTGCTTCCCTCCGTTTGACCCATCGGTCGCGTCTAACTACCATTCAGGCAGGATTCCTTTCATGCCGTGTCTTCATCTCCGCGCCGCCGCCCCACTTGCCGCCGCCCTCGCTTGTCTATTCCTCAATCCCCTCGCCGGCGCGCAGCAGTCCTCCTCCAGTTCGCAGCAGCCCTATTCCTCCAGCTCGCAGGAATCTGTTCCCAACCAGGGCGAGCCGCAGGAGAAATCCCCCGCACTCGATCCCGCCGGCCCCACCGTCTCGCTGATCACTGCCGAACCGCTCTTCGTGGTCGCTTCGGCACTGAACGTCTGCGGCTACGACGAGGGACTCAAGGAAAGCGCGCCCATCCGTGCCCACATCCGGGATCAGTTGAACCAGGCCTTCACCCACAGCGAGGACGCCCGCAAGTCCCGCGACGCGCTCTGCCTCTACATCGCGCAGCACCGCATGACCGGGACCGAGCAGGACATCTCCCAGTACATCTCTCTGGCCCTGTATCTAACCTCGCCGCCGGCGGAGATCGAGACCGTCACCGAGCTTTCCGAGATGCCGCCCGACGCTACGGCAGTTTTCGACATCGTGCCCCTGCTCAATACCTTCGTCAAGGCCACCGATCTGCACGGCATCTGGCTGGCCGCCCATCACACCTACGACGAGCAGCTCGACCAGCTTCACGATCCTCTCTCGCAGATGATCGTGAAAACCAATTTTTACCTCAAGCAGCCCGCGGAAACCTACAGCGGACGCCGCTTCATCGTGGTGATGGAGCCCATGCTTTCGCCCTCCCTCGTCAACGCCCGCATTTACGGCACCAATTACGTGGTTGTGGTTTCGCCCCACAACGGCCAGATCCCCCTCAACGACGTGCGCGACACCTACCTGCACTACACCATCGAGCCGCTGCTTTACGCCCGCTCCAACGCCATCGACCGGATGCAGCCCATTATGAAGGCGATCCGCGAGGCTCCCATCGCCTATCGCTACCGCTCCGACGTGGTGCCGCTGACGGTGGAGTGCCTGATCAAGGCGATCGAGGCGCGCACCCTGGACACCGGCATTCCGAAGTATCGGCTTCCCCCCGGCATTCTCCGCTCCGATATGCCGAAATACGAGCATGAGCAGCTTCAGGTGGAACAGAAACAGGAGGCCGTGCGCCAGGCCCTGGTCCACCACGACATGACCCAGGGCTTTGTCCTGACCGAGTATTTCTACGATGAGCTCATTGAGTTCGAGAAAGATCCCGCGAGCCTGAGCGACACCATCGGCGAGATGGTTTATGCCATGGATATTGACCAGCAGGTCAACCGGGCGAAACATATCCAGTTTGACGCCCAGGCCGATGAAGAAGTGATGATTCAGCCCAAGCCGCACAAGCTGGAAGGCCTTGACCTGGCCGAGTTCAAGCTCCAGTCCCGCGACCTGAACGGCGCTGCCACGCTCGCCGGCCAGGCCCTGGCGGACAAGTCCGGCAGCCTGCAGTCGGCGGCGAATGCCGCCCGCGCCGATTTCATCCTTGCCCGCGTGGCCGCCATGACCGGCCACCCGGAGCAGGCCATCGACCGCTTTCAGGAGACGCTGGCCACCAGCAAGGACGCCCGCCTGATCGCCTGGTCGCACATTTACCTGGGCCGGATGCTGGACCTGGACTGCAAGCGCGACGCCGCGGTGGCGGAGTATAAGCTGGCGTACGACCACCGCGATGGGCAGCAGGACACGCGCCTGGCCGCCGAACGCGGCCTGAAAGCCGCCTACGCCGTCAACGGTCACAGTTGCCAGCAGGACGATGCGGATGAGGCGCCGGAGGCGGCGCCGGCCAATCCGGGGGCTGCGACCACTGCGCCGGCAAAGCCGCAGTAAAACAGGGACGGAGGGACAAGGGACCGGTGATCCGCTATTGGCCTATTTGCGCGCGTCCTGTTTCCACTTTCCTACTTGTGGGCCGTTGAGGTGTCTAATATAGGTCAGGCACCGTACAAGTTGGCTGGAGGATCGGTAGCTGGCGGGCCAGCAAAGCTATTTTTTGCCATGGACACACCTCTCAGCGAACTGGAATCGGCACTCGGGTACAGCTTTGCGCGCCCGGAGTTGCTGCTGCGCGCGCTGACCCACCGTTCGCTGGTGCATGAGCAACAGGGGGAAGCGGCCGATCCCGCTGCCAATGAGCGGCTTGAATTCCTGGGCGACGCGGTGCTGGGCCTGGTGGTGGCCGAGGCGCTGTTTCTGGGCTATGCCGGCTGGCGGGAGGGCGACCTGACGCGGGTCCGCGCCCAGTTGGTGAGCCGCCAGCACATGGCCGAGGTGGCGGCCGCGATCGACCTGGGGCGGCATATCCTTCTCAGCCGGGGCGAAGACCGCTCCGGGCTTCGGCGCAAATCCACGGTACTCTCAAACACGCTTGAGGCGGTGCTGGGCGCGATGTTTCTGGACGGGGGCCTCGATCCTGTGCGCGCCTTTGTCGACGCAGAGGTAATCGGCGACGCCGCAGAGCGATTTGCCGCGGAGCTCGAGAGCGGCGCCGCTCTCGGCAACTACAAATCCGCGCTCCAGGAACACCTGCAGGGCACCCGCGCCGGCACTCCGATTTACCGGCTCAAACATGAGAGCGGCCCCGACCACCGCAAGCGCTTTATGGTGGAAGTGCGGCTGAAACCTGCGCTCGGCGAGCCGGTTAAGCCCCTGGCCCGCGGCCTGGGCAGAACCAAAAAGCTGGCCGAGCAGGACGCCGCGCGCCGGGCACTGGCGCGGCTAACGAGCACGGCCGCCGCAACACATCCAATGGAGGAGCCGGCTACCGAATGATCACCCCCGTTCAGCCGGTGTTGCCCCGCGAAAGCGCCTTTGGCCGCCTGCGCCCTCACCTGCCCACTGTTCCTGAAGCGCTGGCGTCGCTGCTGCGTACGATTACCGTAGCGCTGTTCGTGCTCACCTTTCTTTTCCAGCCTTTCCTGATCCCGTCAGAGAGCATGGAGCGCACGCTGCTGGTGGGCGACTTTCTGCTGGTGAACAAGCAGATTTTTGCACCGTCAGACCGGTTTGCGCGGCTGATCCTGCCTTACCGCGGCGTGGAGCGCGGCGATATCGCCGTCTTCCACCACCCCGATCCCGCGGCGCCCATGCTGATCAAGCGCGTGGTGGGCATACCGGGCGACCGCATCCGCATCGAGGATAGCCGCGTGACCGTGAATGGCGAAACGCTCAACGAGCCTTACGCCGTGTTTGAGCCGGCCGGCGCCAATCCGTTCCGCGACAACTTTCCCGCCCGCGTCTACACCGATCCCAACATCAATCCCGATTGGTGGCGGGAGATGCAGACGCTCACCAAGGACGGCGAGCTGGTGGTGCCTGCGGGGGAATACTTTATGCTGGGGGACAACCGCAATCACTCCGACGATTCCCGCTTCTGGGGACTGGTTCCGCGCCAGGCGATCATCGCGCGCCCGCTGGTGATCTACTTCTCGCTGCGCCGTCCCTCGGGCACGGATGTGGAGCAGGCATCGGATGATAAACTCAAGCACGACAGCGAACTTTCCGCACACCTGATTGGATTTGCGCGCTGGAAGCGGATTTTCCACGTGGTGCATTGAGGCCACAAGCGAGCGGGAACGCTGCCACCGAATTTTGCCCCATGCCGAAGACCACCACGAAGGAAGCTCTCCCCGCCGAACCCGCCGCCGAGCGAGTGGAAGAAACTCCGTTTGAAGCCGCGGCCAGCATCTGCTCGGTATTTGTGGTGGGCCTGTTCATCCTGACCTTCTTGGCGCAGAACTTTGTCATTCCATCCGGTTCGATGGAGAACACGTTGCTGATCGGCGACCACCTGGTGGTGGACCGCATCACGTTTGCGCCGCCGGCCCATTGGATGCCCCTGGTGCACTATCGCAATCCCCGACGCGGCGACATTGTGGTCTTCATCAAGCCGGTGCCAGACGATGTAAACGGCGAGCCGCAGTATCTCTACCTGGTGAAGCGCTGCATCGGCGTGCCCGGCGACCACATTCATCTTCATGAAGGCATTGTGTACGTGAACGGGGTGGCCGAACCCCAGCCTCCGCATGGCGAAAACATGCCCGCCGCCGAGCCGATTTTCCTGGATGAGTTCCCTGCCGTGCCGCCCAGCGTGGATATTGGCGCCACGGAATCATGGTCCATCGAGGAACCCAGCCACGTGGTGGATGGCAACCTGGTGGTGCCGCCGGACAGGTACTTCATGATGGGCGACAACCGCCATAATTCGCTGGATTCGCGCTACTGGGGATTTGTTCCGCGGGCAAATATCATCGGGCGTCCGCTGTTCAACTACTGGTCGTTCAAGACGCCGGATGACGAGTACGACAAGACCGGGATCGGCAACAAGATTGCCTGGCTGGGCCACGTGGCCTTGCACTTCTTCACCGATACGCGCTGGAGCCGGACGTTCACGCGGACAAAGTAAATTGGATGGAGTGACAAACAGTTCCGCCAATCCGGCCGTCGAACCTGCAGCAGTGCAGGCTGAAGAGACTCCGTTTGAAGCCGTTGCGGGCATTTGCTCAGTGCTGGTGGTTGGCCTCTTCATCCTCAACTTCCTTGCGCAGAACATGGTCATCCCGTCGGGCTCCATGGAAGACACGCTGCTGGTGGGCGATCACCTGGTGGTGGACCGCACCACCTTTGCGCCGCCGGCACACTGGATGCCCCTGGTGCATTACCGCGAACCGCGCCGCGGCGACATCGTGGTCTTCATCAAGCCTGTGGCCGACGACGTAAACGGCGAGCAGGTATATCAGGATCTGGTCAAGCGCTGCGTCGGTGTTCCCGGCGACCACATCCACCTCCACGAAGGAATCGTCTATGTCAACGGCGTGGCGCAGCCGCTGGCGCCGACGGGCAAGATGACGCCTACCTTCGACCCAGTCTTCCTCGACGAGTTTCCCGCAGTGACTCCGATCTCCCAGCCCGGCAATTTCATTCCGGAATCCTGGGAAGTGGATTTTCACAATCATGTGGCGAACGGCGATCTGGTAGTCCCGGCGGGCATGTACTTCATGATGGGCGATAACCGCCATAACAGCGCCGACTCGCGGTTCTGGGGCTTTGTGCCGCGAGAGAATATCGTGGGGCGGCCGCTGTTCAATTACTGGTCGTTCACGGCGACGCAGCAACAGATGGAGCAGACGGGCTGGCGCGCGCGGATTGCGTGGATGGGCCATGTGGCGCTGCACTTCATTTCCGATACGCGCTGGAGCCGGACGCTCAAGCGGGTTCACTGAGCCGGATACCATAATAGAGATTGCATTCGCGCACGGCATCGCTGGGCTGAGCGCGAGACCGAGGTGCTCCGATGGCTTCCACTCCTGTCACATCCCTGTCCCTGAAGTTCCTTGAAGACCGCTGGGACGACGCCCTGGCACTGACGCTGGACCAGGGAGAACTGCTCCGGTATCGCTCAAACCTGCTTGGCTCCGACCTGCGCATCACCAACTTTGCCGGCGGCAACACCAGCTCGAAGGTCGACGAAGTGGACCCGCTCACCGGCGAGACTGTGAAGGTGCTGTGGGTGAAGGGTTCGGGCGGCGACCTGGGCAGCATCAAGCGCACGGGCTTCGCCACGCTTTACCAGGACAAGCTGCTGGCCCTGGAAAAGCTCTACGCGGGCGAGGAGACGGAAGACGACATGGTGGCGATGTACGCACTGTGCGCCTTCCGCAACAACCCGGTGGCGGCGTCGATCGACACGCCGCTGCACGGCTTCCTGCCGTTTCCGCACGTGGATCATCTTCATCCCGATTGGGGCATCGCGCTGGCGGCTTCGGGCAATGGCAAAGCGAAGATGGACGAGTTCAATCGCGCTTTCGGCCACAAGCTGGTGTGGCTGCCCTGGCAGCGGCCGGGCTTTGAACTGGCCCTGATGATGAAGCGCGCGGTGGAGCAAAATGCTGCCTGCGATGGCATTGTGCTGGGCGGGCACGGGCTGTTCACCTGGGGCCAGACGCAGCGCGAGTGCTACGCGAGCACGCTTACCGTCATCGACGAACTGGGCCAGTTCATCGCCGAGCATGGACGGCGCAAGGGAGCGGTGCGCTTCGGCGGCGCTCAAGTGAACTCGCGCGCGGACCGGCACGCAATCGCCATCGAAATCCTGCCCTATCTTCGCGGACGCGTGAGCAGTCAGCGCCGGTGGATTGCCGGGTACAGCGATGCGGAAGACGTGCTCCAGTTCGTGAATTCGAAAGACGGCAGGGATCTGGCCTTCCTGGGCACCAGCTGCCCCGACCACTTCATCCGCACCAAGATCCGGCCGATGTTCGTTCCGTGGAACGAGGGCGAAGACCTTGCGGCGCTGAAACAGGCGATTGATTCGTCGCTCACGGAATATCGCGAGCAGTACGCGGCATACTACAAGGCGCACGCGACGGCGGATTCGCCGGCGATGCGGGATGCCAATCCGGCGGTGTGTCTTATTCCCGGCCTGGGCATGTTCAGCTTTGGCAAGAACCGGACCGAGGCGCGCATCATCGGCGAGTTCTACACCAACGCGATCCACGTTATGGAGGGCGCGAGCCTGCTGGCTGGGGACGCACCGCTGAACGGTACTCTGCCGCAATGCGCGGAGAAGATGGATCCAGCCAGTTTTCGGTTCTTCACGAATTACGTTGCGCTGCCCGCGCTGGAGGCGTTTCGCATCGAGTACTGGCTGCTGGAGGAGGCAAAAATCCGCCGCCAGCCACCGGAGAAGGAGCTGAGCCGGCAAATCGCGCTCATCGTGGGCGGGGGCAGCGGCATTGGACGCGAAGTTGCCTGGCTGGCTGCCGAGCGCGGCGCGCACGTGATGATCGCCGATCGCGATGCGGCCGCGGGACGCCAAGTGGCGGAGGAGCTTGGCTCCGTCACGTCAAAGGAGTTTGTGCGCTCGGTTGAGGTGGACATTCGCAGTCGCGGCGCCATTGCGCAGGCCATCAAGGAGACGATCGGGGCGTTCGGCGGCGTAGATATTCTGATCAACACCGCGGCCATCTTTCCATCGTCGAAGGATGGAGTGGTCAGCGACGCAATGTGGGGCACGACTCTGGAGCTGAACGTGACGGCGAATTACATTCTGGCCGACGAAGCGGCGAAGGTGTTCGCGGAGCAGGGGCTGGACGCGTCCATGGTGCTGACCAGCTCAGCCAACGCTGTGGTGCCGAAGCGCGGCAGCGAGGCCTATGACGTGAGCAAGGCCGCGCTGAGTCATCTTGTGCGCGAGCTGGCTGTGGGCCTGGCGCCGCGAGTGCGGGTGAACGGAATTTGTCCGGCCACGGTGGTGAAAGGCTCGACCATGTTTCCGCGCGACCGTGTGCGCGCATCGCTGACGAAGTACGGGATCGCTTTCGATGACACAATGGGCGACGACGAACTGCGCAACCGGCTGGCCGCGTTCTACGCGCAGCGCACGTTGACGCACCAACCCATCGATCCGGCCGATTGCGCGGAGGCCATTTTGTTCCTTGCGAGTGCCCGCTCGCGCTGCACCACGGGGCACCTGTTCCCTGTGGATGGAGGCTTGCCCGAAGCGTTCCTGCGCTAGATCTGGTGAAACTTCGCGCGCAACGCGTCAGAACGATTTTGCGCGGTTTTCGGCGTGTTCACATTGACAATTCATTGATATATAAATAGTTATAGCCGCGCACGCGGTTTCACCTGTTCAATTTTCTCGAGCTGCGCTGTACACTTTCTAACTATTCCAGGTCCGGAAGATCTTCTCGTGCGAGGAGGAGCCGGATGGATCGTCCCTGCCCGGGAGTCCGCTCAATGAAGCAGTTGGCTTCCAGGGTGAGGACCATCTGGTGGACGGATGGAGGGCTCACGCGAAAGTATCGCTGCATGTCAGCCTCGGCGGGAGGCTGGCCGTTGACCCTGCTGTAGTAGTGAATGAACGCGAGATACTGCCCCTGTTTGTGCGTGAAGGGTTTTGTAGGCACGAAGGAAGTGTACCGTTTTCGATATGCACTTAAGAACGGCGGAAGTGCTTGCGTGCGCCGCTCATGTTCGAACCCGCGCGGGACATGCTTCTGACGGGCTTCAGAACGGCTCGGTATAATTCCTCGGGGTCGATGCCCAGCCTGCCGGCATTCGCCTCGATGATGGCGATACGGCCGACGAACTGCCTGTTTCGCTCCTGTTCCCTCTCCAATTCCGCTTTCAACTGGCCAAGTTGATCCTCGAAGAAACGTTGTTCGATAGCGGCGCCGGATAGCAGTCCATTTTCCCGCTGGCGTTGTTGGGCCGCATTTACGTCGTTGTTAAACCCATATTTGTACAGGGTTGTCGGACTGACGCCGAGAGCGGCAGCTACACTCCTGACGTCGAGTGCCGTTTCGTCGGGCGCATGACCCTCAGCGATAGCCAGATAGTCGCGAAGGCGCTGCTGTAACTGATCGCGAACACTTACTCTGGGCATCCGGCGCTCCGTGATAAGGCTATTGGTCTGCTGTCTCCGAGTTCCATGTCGTCATCGACGGCAAGGGCTTTCGCGATGCCGTCGAGAGTCTGCTCGCAGTGCCGGACCCAAGGCTCTGCGATCCCTGCGTTGTGCGCAGCCTGAAGCCTGGCCATGTGCAGCGCGTGCTCGGTGACGGTGCGGATCTGGATAAGATGTTCTCGCTCCTCTTGATTTCCTCGTGTGCGGAGATAGTCCGGGCAACCGCGCACGCAGTTGAGGTGGAAAGGGCAGGGAGTGACGGCAAAGTCATGCAGGCAGATCCCGAAGGCGGTAAAGTGCGCGGCTTGTATCTCACCGTCAAGGAATGCTTCTCTCTGGCCGCGGGGCAGTTCAACATAAATGTCCGCCTTGATTCCCTGGAGCGATCCTTCGCGCATGCCGGCCTTGACCCACTCCAGCCGCTCGCTGACGGTGGCATGCCGATAAGCTTCTGTATCCCTGGCGTTTTCGCGTCCCAGCCAGCGCGTCTGCAACTCAACGGGCAGGCCGCCCTTGTCGGCGATATGGTTGAGCCAGTGCCTGAGCTGGTGTGTAGTCATCCGGCAGAAAGCGCCGTTTGCCTCCCGGATGCCAAACTTCTCGAAGGCGGATTTCATGTTCGCTCTGCAGGTGATGAAATCGGCTATCTGAGTGTGGAGCATCGGCTCGACAAGTAGCTGACAGGCGGACCGTGTCGTGTGGAAGAAGTTGCGGAATGCGATAAACAGGGATTCGGAGAGCTTCTGCCGTGTGCCATCTCGGCGGTCGACGGTCCAGAGCTGCCCGTCGTGGAGGTTTCGCAGGTATGCCTCGACTTCAAAGGCACGGAAATAGGTCCCTTTTGAATCCCGATGCCGTATCAGCTTGTGCCGAGGAATCGCAAATATACTCTGATGCATACATCCGAGAACACGCGCAACTTCGCCTTGGGTCATTCGAGCGCCCCAATGAAAGCCGGGAAGGGGTACCCGGTGAGGGGAGTTCTCCAGCACTTGAGCGCGTTGCCGCGCGGCATCTGTGATCTTCCGAATCCACTCGATAGCTTCCTGGGCCAAGGCCGCGCCAATGGGTGTCAGCCAACGGACCGCGAGCAGTCTTCGGCCGCCTCTGCTCTTCTCTCTCAAGTACCGGAGACCGTATCGCAGTTGTCCGCCGCTCGTTTCGCGAACCTCGCAATCCAACGGGAGGGTGAGCAGTTCACCAATGCGGAACCCGGTCACAACCAGAATGGCAAGCGCGGCAGCTCGCAGCTTATCTCTCGGCTCCACGGCGTGCTCGCGGTAAATATCCGCGAGCCCGTTTAAGACGGCTGCGGTAGGCAGCCGGTCGCGGCGGGCCTCTTGCCCGGCTATCGTGTGTCGGTTGAAGTCCTCCACGCGCGGTGTCTGAGCAGTGTAGTAGAGGGGCCGGCAGAGGTTCCGGCTGGCCAGAAACCTGACGAACACGAGCAGGCTCATCATGCGCTTGTAGGTGGTCGACTCCGCCCAGTGAACCCGCATCAGCAGCTCAGCCTGGCTGAGATCTTCTTCCGAGAGGGTCTGCCATCGGAAGGCTTCGGGATCGCCGCCTCGCCTGGTTAGGATCGCTTCCCAGAGGATGCGAGCGCCAGCCAACCTCAGACCCATGTTGCCGGGTGTGCGGCGGTCAAGAACCAACCAGCTCTTGACGACTCCGGAGTAATCCGCCGGTAAAGGTTGATCGTCCGTGCCATAGCGCGTGAAGTACACGTGCCGATTCGTCCGGTTGAACGCCCGGTCCCGAAAGCAGCTAACATCCCAGAACGAAGCGTTGAACATCTCCGCATCGGCGCCGAAGTCAGCTGCGAATTTTTCGCGGGCAATGAGGATCAGCTTCCGCATCGCGATGCTGCTCATGGAATCCTCGCTCCCTGAGCATCAATTCCTTCGATAACCTGGCGGATCGCCGTGCGCACTTGGTCAAGCTGCAGAAGAGTCCTTCGATCGCTGCGATGCTCGTGGCGTCGAAGAAACTCGTTGATCGATTCCAGCATCTGCCGATGCGGTCCTGCCTGGAGTGCTGCAAAAGATGGGCACAGGTAACAACTCAGAGGCGGGAGCAGTTGACAGAGTCCTTCTCTGTTCGCGTCGCGTCCGCAGAGGCCGATTCCACCCACGTCGAGGTGTGAAATCCCCAGATGCGGAACAGCCGCGGGAATCCTTCCGTTCGAAAGCCCGTCGAGAGTCGAAGCTTCATCGGAATCGACGATCTTGCCCTGGAATCTGCGAACCAGAGGCGCCAGCGTATCATCCGTGGCTCGGGCGACAGGGTCGGCAATAGACGAGGCGGTCTCAACATAGACCCTGACGTTTTGCGTATCGCTGTGATCGAGAACTTCGGCGATATGAAACAGAGAAGCGCCCTCTTCAGCCATGTGCGTGGCGATTGAAAAGCGGAATCGGCGCGCGTTCAACCTCATCCGAAGTTGCGTTCGCGGTGAGATGAGATCTGCGGCGTGAGCAAAGCGCCGCATCGCCCCGTTGATAGCTGCTTCCGGGCGCGACGCGGACAGCCAGTGGAGAAGAGGTCCATCGGGGCCACCCTCCTGCATGCTCTTCAGCAGACCGCCGAGCGCGTTGCTGATCGGTCGCCGCTTGGTCTCGCGCCGGGGAGTCCGCTTCTTGACACGCGGCACATCGAGTTGCCACACAACTCCCGACGTGGTTTCGTAGCGAATCAAATCTCTGTTGCGCAGCCGCGCGCTCGCGTTGGGGTTGTGACCCAGTTCCAGGTGCAGCATGACGATGGCCCGGTCCTGACTGGTTCCCAGGCCCTCGCGGACAGCCCTGCCGATCAGCATGAGTTCATCGGAAGAAAACGGCCCTCTGACGACATCGCGAAAGCGGACGCTGTGTCCCTTAGCGTTCCCAACCGCCGTAATCGATCGCATGATCTCAAGAAAGGCCGGATCGAAATCCCGATACTGTCTGGCGACGCCCCAGCGATAGAACGTGCGCAGGCGCGAGAAGTCGTTGCCCTTGTCGGCGGTGCGTTCGACGCCATGCTGCAGAAATGCGCGTACAAGCCCCTCGGTCAGGCTGGCCCACTCTGCCGGCGGCTGAATGCGTGAGCGCAGCCACTCTTGCAGACGCAGGAACATATGAAAATCGTTCTCGATGGTCGGCGCCTTCTTCCGCGCGATCCGGTCGGCGAAATAGAGCTTCACCAAGTGCCGCGCGCGCGAACTGAGGATGTAGCGCTCATCCTGCCGGGTCCAGTGAATCGTAATCGTGGCGCCGCTATCCAGCGAAGAACGAAAGCACCAGGTCGCCTGACTCGTATCGACAAGCTGGCCATCGAAGGAAAGCACACTGACGGGAAGCGACGGCAAATCGGAAAGACGGGATACGCGTCGTGTGGCGTTAAGCATCCTGTGCCTCCCCGTACAGCTTGCGGTGATAGTTGCGAACCGCTGCTTTCGCCTGACTCGCCAAAGCGCGCTGGATGTAGCGCGCGGCCGACTGCGGGTTGGTCCATCCGCCAAGGTAAACGAGCCGATCCATGCCGTTGGGCTGATCCGCGAATGCTCCGGCCATCCGCTCGGCCCAGGTGTGCCGCAGGCGATGCCAGGATAGCGGCGACACTCCGCTGTGCTCGCCGGTGGATGCGATCACGTCGTCCGCGGTATCCATCGACACCGGGCTGCCGGAACGCGCAACAAACAAGTACGGGCTTCTGCCTGAGATCCTCCCCAGAGGACGCGGATAAGTCAGATACGCGCGGATGGCCGCCAGCAGGTTGCGCGAGGCCGGAATCACTCGCTCGGCGGTCTTGACCGCGGGTTCCTTGGACCGTGAATCATGCGGATCGTCCGGACGCCGGAGTATGCGAATGCCATCGTCGCCTCCCCTTGGCAAAGAATCCAGCCGTAACTTGAGCAGCTCGCCCCGGCGTATCCCCAATTCCAGGGCCACCTCGAACATCAGCCAATTCCGCAGCCGGGTATGCGGAGAGAAGACCTCCGGAAAGCCGAGCACGCCTTGTGCATCGCGCCGTGGGCCAATACTGTTGCGGATCGCCCGGATCTCCACCTCTTCCAGGGGCTCGATGCGGTCCGAGGCGTGCGCACCGGACCGCAGCGAACGAAGAATCAGCCCAATCCTGTTCCGTTCCTGAGCGAGTTGCGCGAGATCGAGAGACCTGCGGCCACCACGGTTTTCGCTATCCGGAGACCACTTCAGGAAATCTTCAACAATCGCCAGATGCTGATCGAAGGCCCCCGTGTCCAGTTCCTGAGCACTTGTGTTGCCACGAAAACTTCGCGCCAGCGACTCGATCTCGCGGTTCTGAAGTGTTCGTCCCTGGGTCAGGCGATCATCGAGATCAAAGCCCGTTTGTTGTGTCCATCGGTACACCTTCCCCAGAACCCGAAGGTTGGCTGCCAGAGTGGATGACTGAACCCTGTATCGTCGGTACCGCATGGCCCAGCGCAGGGCAACACGCGCTGGAATCCAGCTCGCCGCATCGACCAGGCACGGAAGGCGCTCTCCGCTATCGAGAACAATGTGAAGAACCGAGAATGTCTTCCTCGTGTCCGCCATCGCCCACCCCGTTTCGAGGACAGTGTCCACGAAATGCGTTAACGGGCAATGATGTTCCAGTTAAAACTGGACACAGGCTGTGACCCCGTTCTACTCACGCCGGATCAGCGGAAACTGGACACGGGGTTATATGCGGCGCCGGGAAGGAAGGAGGCCCCTACAGCGGCCTCTGGTTCGGTGCGCAAGCCGCTCCGGCCTACGGCCTACGCGCCTTGCGCACCGAACCAGACAAGAAGCCGGAAGCTCTCATCCATAGAGGAGAGAAAGGAAACTGAACACTCACCGCAAACCCCGACTTAGAATGGTATATCGTCGTCGCCGATCTCCGCCGACTGCGCGACATCATCCTGGCCGGCAGGAGGACGCTGGTCGAAGTTGCCCGATGCGCCTGACTGGCGCGAATACCCTCCGGCGCCCGCGCCGCCATCTTCGCGCGCGGAAAGCAGCGAGAGGTCGCTCACGACGATTTCGGTGCGGTAGTGCTTGATGCCGGCATGTTCTTTGTCATCCCAGTTGCGCGTGGTCAGGCGGCCTTCAATAAACAGTTTGTGGCCCTTCTTGACGTATTTCTCGACAATGTCTGCCAGCCGGTCGTAGGCAACGATATAGTGCCACTCGGTGCGCTCCTGCCAGTTGCCTTGCGGATCCTTCTGGTTGAAGCTGGTTGCCATACTGAAGTTGGCCACTTTGATGCCGCCGCCGGTTGAACGGATCTCCGGATCCTTGCCCACGTTCCCCAGAAGAAATACCTTGTTTACGCTCTTCGCCATGCTTGTGCTCCCTCGACTTATCGTCCATCCCATACGCGATCAAGGAGGAATCCCTGGCCCGGCCAATGCACCGGACGCTGACGTCCCCTGAATGCCTCGCGGTCTGCGGCAAGTATAAACGGTTTCACAAAAGGAATGACGGGAGGCGGTAGTGTCCTATTTGTGCGTTGCTGGAGTTAGACTGCCTGCATGAGCAATGCTGGCTGGTTGGCGATGAGTTTGGGTTTTGTGCTCGTATTGGCCTCTCTAAATGCTCTCCATGATCGCCTTAAGCGCATCGAGGGAAAACTTGATAAGATGAGCGACAAATAGAAAACCCGCCTGCCAGGGCGGATTCTCGGTTCGCTCATCCACACGCGAATCTTCGCACAGGATGAGTGTGTCATGCAAGATCAATTGCTTTCTTCGGCAAATTCAAAGATTGCCAATTTAGAGCCATCCTCAAAGACAAAGGTCAAGAGCGAACGAAAGCGAATCCCAAAGGGCGTTTCGCCCTTGTCGAGCATTGACCGCTCATCGCCGTACTTTCGGATAACGAACGAGGTGGGATCGAAAGCAATCATTGGCCCTCTTACACGATCCAATTCTACGACCCAAAAGGTTGCATTTGGCGCTGAACGAATGACGCCCTCCACGGAGGCGCGAACCTTTCCCACCGTAGATGTGAATACCGCGAGCACCTTCGTTGATTCCATCATTAGTTTGTGCAGCAGATCAATTGCGTCCTGCGCGGAGATTGGTGAGCCTGAGCCTTCAGAAGACATGTTTCTCCTTCTATTGCGAATCTGTGGCTTACAGGAAGCAAAATACTGGGCCGAGCGTGCAGGTTTTCCGCACGCCCGATCTCTTTCATTGTTTCAGGAACTGCTTGATGGTGCACAAAATCAGGCGACGAGCAGTTCTGCCACTGCCCACGGATGAGAAGCAATCCCCGCTTCCATCGCGGGAGTGACGCGCAGCGTCTTGTGAACCCTGCAAAAGTTGTAGAACGCGAACCAGAGTGCATAGGCTGATTCAAGGTTCTCCCATTTCTTGCTGAAACCATTTGTGAGCCGCGTCATGCGCCGCATCCCCATGCGGATTGAAAGATTCTGGCGTTCGATATGGCTGGTGCAAATTTTGTCTCTGACTGGTCGTCCCATAATTTCGCATGGGACAGAATCCACAACCTCTGCGGGGCTGTACCGCTGCTCGCCTTCGCGGGGTGCGCCGTACACCTTGACGAGCGTGGCAAAGTGAACGCGATCCCGAAGGATCATCTTGACGGCGCTCACGTAGGGAGGGAATCCATCGGTGGTCAACTGGAAACGGTTCGCGGATGATGCGGCATAAGCCAGCTTGCCAATAAAGGCGTCCGTAGACTTCGCCGTGCGCTTGCCTAGGTGATACGCCAGCACCAGTTTGGTGCTGCGCTCCATGGCAACAAAGCAATATGCATCGCCGCATTCGTCGCCGTGATCCGCCGTCTTGTGCCCCTCTTTCACTGCCACGTATCCCCAAATTTCGTCGGCTTCCACATCCTGCACGGGAACGCTCTTGATCTTCTCTTCCATGAGCCTCTGGCAGCGTTCGCCAGCCAGGACGAGCAGCCGCAGGATGGTATCGCGGTGAACGCCGGTCACGCGCTCTACACTGCGAACGCTCATGCCTTCCAAAAGCAAGCGGAGGACGTTCTCTGCGCGGTCCAGGGGTAGACGCATATCGTCTAGCGGGCGCTTGTGATCTTCCGTGTAGGTTTTGCGGCATTGGCTACAGCGGAACCGCTGTAGGCCGTTTCTGTGCCTTCCGAACCGCTTGCAGGATGTTTGGCAGTTGTGGCAGGTCATGGGACTTTTCCTCTTGAGTCCCACAGCCTTTCGCCTGATAATGAATTTGCGGGTTCATCGCGGCTTCGGCTGTGGTGGATTCAGGCCCCGGTTCACCGTTAGCGCGGTGGCCGGGGTTTTTGCTTATATAAACCATTCTACCCCGGCAAACTCCAAAGTCAAGAGGTTAGGAGAATAATTTTATTCGCCTCTTGCGTAACGTTTCTTCTCGTGCTACCTTGGATTCGTTGGAGGTAATCATGCCCAAGCATAGAAGTCCAAATTGCCCGCAAATCACCTTTCTTGAGGCAATCGAAAAGGGCCGAAAGGTCTACCAGAAAGAGCACACTCACGCTACCCCGAACACCGTAGTAGCGGCGGACCTGGGGTATACAAGCCTGAATGGCCGCTCACTCACTCAACTGGGCGCACTGCGTCAATACGGGATTCTAGAGGGTTCTGGTGATGCCTTGCGGGTCACAGATGATGCGGTGGTCTATTTTGAGATGGACGACGGACCTGAAAAGGACGCGGCTATTCAAAGAATGATCTTTGCCCCCACTTTGTTTGCGGAATTGAAGGAGAATTTCAAGGACACATTGCCGAGCGAGGGAAATCTTCGTCACAGTCTCATCACGAAGGGATTCCTCTCTAAGACTGCGGACGATGTAATCAAAGTCTACAAAGCCAACCTTGCGCTTGTCATGGGAGAAGAACAGGACCATAATGGGGCTGAGGTTAAACCCCATATGAGCGCAGCATTACAACTCCCGCCCGTTGCACCCCAAAAGCCGATTCCCGGCGTGCAAACCTATGCCTTCGCGCTCTCTCCCGATGCACGCGCAGAACTGAGCCTCAAGGGAACGATCACCGCAGACGATCTTGAGATTCTGCGCGATCACATTGAGCTAACCATTAAGGCGCTTGCGCGCTCTGCGAAGGTTGGGCAGCCTTGATCCGCTGGCGGCCTTATCTGTCGAGGCCGCCACCACCACAGCAACGCAGAGATAGGACACTACCACGGGAGGCTGTCGCTGCCCAAAGCTCTCGTCTCAATCCGGAATATCAAGTCTGCTTTCAATAGGTTCCCAACGGCCCGCGCAAGGCCCGGCTGGCGCGTCCGCGACCGCAGTGAACAAAAGTACGCGCAAATACGTCTTAAACTTGTATTCCGGGACAGAATCAGGGCAAACGCAGGCCAGGCATTTCGCACGTTTCCGTCAACGATAAGGTCAAAGAGGGGATTCTTTCAATGAGAACCAGGGAGTTCGAGTGCATGTTGAGCAATGGATGGAGGAGTTGGCGCAAATCGGCGTCGGTGGCAGCGTGGACGCTGTTGGTCATCTTTCTCGCGGCAAACGGGAAAGTGACAAGAGCGCAGGCAGCAGCTCCCGCAGCGCCACCCGCGGCGCAAACCACTGCAGCGCCGGCGGCATCGGCGCTGGACATCGTGGGCGTGTGGCAGGGAACGCTGCACATTGCCCAGGCCAATCGCGACCTGCGGATCGTGGTTAAGTTGACCAAGACCAGCAGCGAAGCGCTTCAGGCCACTTTCTACAGCATCGACCAGGGCGGGCAGTCCATCACCGCGAACAAGGCCACGTTCGAAGGCGACGTGCTGAAGTACTCAATCGCGGCGGCAGGCGCGACCTATGAAGGAAAGATGTCGGACGACGGCAAAACGATTACGGGAACGTTTGCGCAGGGGCCGATGACGTTACCGCTGGTATTGGCGCGCACGACGCCGGATACAGCGTGGCCGATTCCGGAGCCGCCGAAGACGATGGCCGCAAATGCCGATCCCAGCCTGGAGGTGGCAACAATAAAGCCCAGCGAACCCGGCCGGCAGGGGTTGGGGTTTACCCTTCGCGGCACACACTTCATAACGATCAATACCAGCATGAACGACTTAATCGCATTCGCGTACGCTCTGCATGCGAAGCAGATCATTGGCGCACCGGATTGGTTCAGTACCGAGAGGTTCGACATTGACGGCGTGCCCGATACTCCGGGTCGACCAAGCATCAAGCAGATGAAAATCATGCTGCAGAAACTGCTGGCGGACCGGTGCGCGCTCAAGTTTCATCACGAACAGAAGGAACTGTCTGTGTACGCGGTCCGCGTGACCAGCGGCGGCCCGAAGATGAGCAAGACAACGGCGGGACCGAACGATCTGGGGGGATTCGGCTTCCGGGGGCTGGGCGATCTCGTCGTTCGCAATATGAGCATGGCCGAGTTCGCCATTTGGATGCAGGGAAGCGTAATGGACCGGCCGATGGTGGACCAGACCGGATTGAAGGACAAGTACGATTTCACCCTGAAGTGGACGCCGGACGACTCGCAGTTTGCGCAATTTCGCGGCGCGTTGACGCCTCCGCCGAAGCCGGCCGGCGATAACCCCAATGCTCCGCCGAGCCTTTACACGGCGGTTCAGGAGCAGCTTGGATTGAAGATTGAAGCCACCAAGGCACCCGACGACGTGATTGTGATCGACCACGTGGACAAGCCGTCGCCGAATTAGAAATGCGACGTCTCCGTCCACGGCCGCAAGCAGGTTCTTGACGTGTGACTATGTTTGTAGTAGATACTACTACAAACATAGGAGGGCGACATTGGCTACGCCAAAACTGTCACAACTCGAGTTCCGGATCATGGAGGCGCTATGGGCGGGCGGCGAAATGTCCATCCGCGAGATTCTGGACACGCTCAAAGGAAAGCGCCGGCCAGCCTACACGACCATTCAGACCACGGTGTACCGGATGGAAGCGAAAGGCGTGATCCGGCGTCTCAAGAAGGTGGGCAACTTTCACATCTTCGCCGCGGCGATTTCGCGCGAAGCCGCGCAGCGGCGGCTGGTTGACGAGCTGCTGGCCATGTTTGGCGGGCGAACGCAGCCGGTGATGGCGCACCTGATTGAGACCGGCAAATTGTCACTCGACGATGTAAAGGAAGCCGAGCGGACGCTGCGAGAGCTCTCCGGAAAGGAGCATCGGTCATGAGCGTTCCCCTCTTCTGGAACCAAGGCTCCACTGCGGCGTTGGTGAATCATCTGTGGCAATCAACCGCGGTTGTCGGGATCGCGTGCCTGCTTGCTGTGGCGCTCAGGAAGAATCATGCGCGGGTGCGGTATTGGGTGTGGTTTGCGGCGTCGGTGAAGTTCCTGCTGCCATTCTCACTGCTGATTGCGGCCGGTAAGTGGATACAATCGCTGCCGGCGGTTTCAGTGATTCACAAGCCGGTTGTTGCGGCCACGATTGTGCAGTTTGTGCAGCCGCTTTCGCCGACGGAGGCGATTGACCAGAGCGCCGCGCCGATCATCGTACATGCCTCAAGCTGGCTGCCCATTGCGCTTCTGGTAATTTGGTTTTTCGGTGTGCTGCTGGTGGGCGCCAGATTCGCCCGCGCGTGGTGGAGCGCGCATGCGGCCAAGCGCGCGGCGACTCCGCATGCGCTTGCCGCGGACGTTCCCGTTCTGTGCACGCCTGCGCCAATGGAGCCGGGCGTCTTCGGCATCTTCCGTCCGGTGCTGCTGCTGCCGGAAGGAATCCTGGAACGGCTATCGGCTGGGCAGTTGCGTGCCATCGTTGCCCACGAGATGTGCCATGTGCGACGTCACGACAATCTGACGTTTGCCGTGCACCAGGTGGTAACAGCGATGTTCTGGTTTCATCCGGCGGTTTGGTGGATCAGAATCCAGCTCATTGAGGAGCGGGAGCGCGCCTGCGATGAAGCAGTGGTGCGTGCGAGCGGTGCGGCGGAGACCTACGCGGAGGGAATTCTCAACGTGTGCAGGTTCTATTTCGAATCGCCTGCCGCGTGCGTTGCGGGCGTGACGGGCGCCGATCTGAAGCAGCGGATTGTGCGCATCATGACCGGGCAGACAGCGCGGAATCTCAGCCTGAGTCGAAAGCTGCTGCTGGGAGCTTGCTGTGCGGTTGCCGTGGTTGTGCCGGTAGTAGCCGGGCTGGCGTGGGCCGGGCAAAAGCCGGCGCAGGAGCAAGAGGCCGGTATGGCTCATCTACCTCAATTCGATGTGGTCTCGATCAAGCCGCACAAGGATGAGGGCATGAGGATGCGGATCGGGATGATGGTCACGCCCGATGGCTTTTCCGGCAACGGCTTGCCCCTCGACCTTCTTCTGCGCAACGCGTTTGACCTGCCCCGCGACCGCATCCTCAATGAGCCGGAATGGGCCAAGTCGAGACGCTACGATATCGAAGCCAAGGTAGCGCCCGACGACGCGCCGAAGCTGAAGAAACTCAGCCGACAGCAGCGGTGGGCAATGCTGATCCCCGTCTTGCAAGAGCGGTGCGGCCTGAAGTTCCACCACGAGACCAAGGAACTCGAGGTGTACACGCTGGTGGTGGCAAAAGGAGGCCCGAAGCTGAAAGAGGCAACGCCCGACGAACTGGCTGCGAATGGACCGCCGCCTGCTCCGGAGAAACCCGGCGCGGCTGGCGGGCTTGGAAAAGGCCAGATGATGATGCACATGTCGCCGCAGGGGATGGTGTTGGAAGCCACTGCTTCGACTATGGCCGGGTTCACTCGCATACTCTCGCAGCAGATCGGGAGCACCGTGGTGGATAAGACAGGCCTGACTGGCAGCTACGATTTCACACTTTCGTTCATGCCAGAAGAGGGAGGCGGGCCGGTGATGGCGCCGGGAAAGGGAGCGCCGCCGCCGGATGGAGGCGGACAAACGCAAGAGCCGGTGGGGCCGTCCATTTTCACGGCGTTGCAGGAGCAGCTGGGGCTGAAGCTGGTGGCGCAAAAACAGCAAGTCGATGTGATTGTGATCGACCACGTCGAGCAGCCGTCGCCAAATTAGGTTCGGCAGTCAATCGGAATCAATGCTCTGGGTCCGGAATCGCAGGGGCAGTCCCGGCGAGCACCAACCAGGCGGGGGTCAGATGCGTCGAGTTCGACAACTTGTGTGTGCCCTCGCCTGGCTCGGCTTTTCCGCGATCGCCGCGGCCACGCCTTATCGCGGGGTGGTGACGTTTGGCGGATTGCCCTTGCCTGGCGCCACCATCACGGCGACGCAGGGTACCAAGACTCTGGCCACGGTTTCCGACCAGAATGGCGCTTTCGCGTTCGACGATCTGACGGACGGCAAGTGGACTATCAGAATTGCGATGCAGTGTTTTGCGCCGGTCCGCGCCGAGGTGACGATCGTTGCAAACATGCCGGCGGCGGCGTGGGAGTTGAAGCTGCTGCCGCAAGCGCAGATAATGGCGCACGCGCAAACTGAGATGCCGGCGGTGGAGCTTCCACCGCCGGTGGCGGATGCGCAGGCGCAAAAGACCGCGCAGACTCCGCCGCAGAACGGCGCACAAGGGGCGCAGGAAATGCCCAAGGCGCCGGAGCAGAATGAGCAAAGCGCCGACGGCTTTCTGGTGCAGGGAAGCGTGAACAATGCGGCCACGTCGATCTACTCCACCAATCCGGCCTTCGGGAACACGCGCGCGGGCAGCAGGGCTTTGTATACCGGTGGGCTGGCGGCGTTCGAAGAGAATTCCGCGCTGGATGCGCGGCCGTACTCGTTGAGTGGCGTTCAGGCGGCGAAGCCAGCGTTCAACGACTTCACCGGAGTCGTCGCGCTTCAGGGTCCCATTAACATTCCGCACCTGCTGCCGCGCGGACCGAACTTTTTTGTCACCTATCAGTGGACGCGCAACAGCAGTTCGCAGATCCTGACCGGCCTGGTGCCCACCGAGGATGAGCAGAACGGCAATCTGGCGGGGCTGACCAATGCGCTCGGCCAGCCGGTGACCGTCTACAATCCGGCCACGGGCGCGGCCTACGCGAACAACCAGGTTCCCGTCAGCCCGCAGGCGAAGGCGCTGCTGAAGCTCTATCCGCTGCCCAACATCGCGAATGTGGCAGGCTACAACTATCAGGCGCCGGTGGTGAGCGATTCGCACCAGGATGCGCTGCAATCCCATCTGGACAAGACTCTGGGGCGAAAGGACCAGCTCTACGGAGGGTTTGCCTTTCAGAGCACGCGATCCGACAACGTGAACCTGTTCGGCTTTGTCGATCCGTCGGGCACGCTCGGCATCAACAGCAACCTCCACTGGTCGCACCGCGTCAAGCCGAGCTTGTTCGTCTTCACGGGATACACCTTCAGCCGTTTGCGCACAGAGGTGACGTCCAACTTTGAGGACCGCGTGAATGTGTCGGCCGGCGCGGGGATTTCCGGCAACGATCAGGATCCCGCGGATTGGGGACCGCCAGCGCTGAGTTTTTCCAGCGGCTTCGCGGCCCTCAGCGACGCCAACAGCGCCTTCAATCGCAACCGCAGCGACGACGTGACGGCCTCTGCGCTCATCTATCGCAGCAAACACGACATCACCGTCGGTGGTGAATTCCGCAAGCAGGAGTACAACGAACTGTTCCAGCAAGACCCGCGCGGCGCCTTCACGTTTACAGGCACGGCCACACAGGGAGCTGCAGCCGGCCCGGCGAATGGCTCCGATCTCGCCGACTTCCTCCTCGGCATTCCCGACGCCAGCAGCATCGCCTTCGGAAACGCCGACAAGTACTTCCGCGAGCCCGTGTATGGGGTTTACGGCCAGGACGACTGGCGAGTGCTGCCTATTCTCACCATCAATGCGGGGCTGCGCTGGGATTACGGCGCGCCCATGACGGAGCTCTTCGGCCGCCTGGTGAATCTCGATGTTGTCAACGGATTCACCGCCGTCGCTCCGGTCGCCGGCGACGATCCCGTGGGGCCTATCACCGGCGCGCATTATCCGTCGTCGCTCATCCGCCCCGACCGCACCATGATCCAGCCGCGCATCGGCATCAGTTGGCGGCCCATTCCCGCGTCTACTGTCGTCATCCGAACCGGCTACGGCATCTATCCCGACACCTCCGTCTATCAGAACGTCATCCTGCAAATGGCGCAGCAGGCGCCGTTCTCAACCAGCCAGAACGTGCAAAACAGCGCGGCATGCCCCCTGACGCTTGCTGATGGATTTGCGCCCTGCGCCGCCGTCACCAGCGAAACTTACGGCATCGACCCGAACTTCCGCGTCGGATATGCGCAGCAGTGGCAATTGCAGATCCAACGCGATCTTCCCTTCGCATTGCAGATGCAGGGCACCTATCTCGGCACCAAGGGCACTCATGGGCCGCAGGAGTTTCTCCCCAACAGCTATCCCCTCGGCGAAGCAAATCCGTGCCCGGAGTGTCCGTCGGGATTTGTGTACGAAACTTCCCGCGGCAATTCCATCCGCCATGCCGGCGAGCTTCAGCTTCGCCGCCGGTTGCGCAGCGGGTTGGCGGCGTCGCTTGCGTACACATATGCCAAATCCATCGATGACGATGCATATCTTGGCGGGCAGGGTCACACGATTGCCAGCGGCAGTCAGGCACAGTCGGCCAACCTCGTCATGCCGTCGGCCTCCATTGCGCAGGATTGGCTCGATCCCCGCGCGGAACGCTCTCTTTCGTCATTCGATCAGCGCCATCTGTTCGATCTGCAAGCGCAATACACCACCGGCCAGGGACTGGAAGGCGGCACCCTCCTCGGCGGCTGGGTCGGACGCATGCTGAAAGAATGGACCGTCCTTGGGACGCTCAGTTTTGCAAGCGGAATGCCGGAAACGCCGCTCTATCCGGCCCCGGTCCCAGGCACCGGATTCACCAATGTCATCCGCCCCAGCCTGACCGGCGCGCCGATTTATGCGGGCCAATCCGGCAAGCACCTGAGCGCCGCGGGATTCAGCGCTCCTGCAGCCGGCCAATGGGGCACAGCGGGCAGAGATTCGCTGACCGGGCCCGACCAGTTCTCTTTCAATAGCTCCCTGGCCCGGACTTTTCGCCCGCATGGGAAGGCCTACCTCGACTTCGCCATCGTCTCCACCAACACCTTCAACCACGCCGCGTTTTTCAGTTGGAACAATACCGTCACCAGCACGCAATTCGGGCTTCCCATCGCGCCCAATGCCATGCGCAGTCTGCAAATCACCACCCACCTGAGGTTCAAATGACACGCGGCCTGGCAGCTTTGGCGCTTCTCATCGCGGCTTGCGCGCTACTGCGTCCGCAGCAAGTGGGCCAGAATGCGAATGCGGGCGAGCCGCAAAGCTTCACCCTGACCGTCAACTCAAACCTCGTCGTTGAAGCGGTCACCGTCAAGGACAAGCAGGGCAACTTTATTCACGGGCTCACCGCGGATGACTTTGTGCTCACCGAGAACGGCGTGCCGCAGACGATTCGCTACTGCGAGCACCAGGATCTCTCGCAAACGGCCAAGCTGCTACCGGCTTCAACCGCGAAAAACGAAGACACCACCATCTACGACCGCCTGGTGCGCTCGCAAATCGCCTCTGAATCGATCGACAAGGAACGCTATAAGAATCGCCGACTCCTGGCTCTTTACTTCGATATGACGGCGTTGCCACCGGCCGATCAGATGCGCTCGCTCTCGGCCGCGGAGCAGTTCATTCGCACCCAGATGACCACCGCGGATATGCTCGCGATCCTGCGCTACCAGGGCGGATCCGTTGACATCCTGCAGGACTTTACCGCCGATCGCACTCGCCTGCTTAACATCCTTGAGACCATGGTCGTCGGCGAAGGGCAAGGCTCCTCCTTGAGCGTCGACGACTCCAGCACCTCCGATACCGGCGCCGCCTTTGGCCAGGACGATTCCCAGTTCAACGTCTTTAACACCGATCGTCAGCTTTCGGCGCTCGAAACCGCGGCGCGGATGCTGGGCCGCGTGAACGAGAAGAAATCCCTCCTCTATTTCGCCAGCGGTCTGCGCCTGAATGGAATTGACAACCAGGCGCAACTGCACGCCACGGTAGATACGGCCATCAAGGCCGGCGTTTCCATCTGGACCATCGATGCGCGCGGTCTGGTGGCAGAGGCGCCGATGGGCGATGCCACGCAAGGCTCGCCCGGCGGTCAGGCGATGTACACCGGCGCTTCCGCACAGGCCGTCACCACCGGTTTGCAAGAGTCTCAGGACACGCTCTACGCCATCGCCTCCGATACCGGCGGCAAGGCCTATCTCGACAACAACGACCTGGCCCGCGGCATCGTGCAGGCGCAGCAGGCCATCTCGGACTACTACCTGATTGGCTACTACACCAGCAACGCCGAGCGCGATGGGAAATTCCGCCGCATCCGCATTTCCATCAAGCAGAATCAGGAGGCCAAGCTCGACTACCGCCAGGGCTACTACGCAGATAAGGAATTCAACAAGTTCAACGATGTGGACCGCGAGCGCCAACTTGAGGACGCGCTCATGCTCGACGATCCCATCACCGATCTCACCGTCGCCATGGAGATCGATTATTTCCAGCTCAACCGCGCCGAGTATTTCGTCCCTATTATTGTGAAGATTCCCGGCCGCGAGCTGGCGCTGGCCAAGCGCCGCGGCGCCGAATACACTCGCATCGATTTTGTCGGCGAGATCAAGGACCTGATCGGCGGAACCACCGTCAGCAACGTGCGCGACAACGTCAATATCAAGCTGTCCGATACCACGGCGCTCGAGCTCGCCAAACGCCCCATCGAATACGACACCGGCTTCACGCTGCTTCCCGGCAAATACTCCATCAAGTTTCTGGCGCGCGACGACGAGACCGGCCGAATGGGCACCTACCAGACCAACTTTGTTATTCCCAACCTGAACAAAGTGGTCAAGCGCATCCCCATCAGCGCAGTTGTCCTCAGCAGCCAGCGGGTCGATCTGAAGGACGCCATCTACGATGCCGCCAAATCCAAAGAGCGCGCGAAAGACGACGCCGCTAATCCGTTGTTTCAGGAAGGGAAAAAGCTCATCCCCAGCGTCACGCGAGTCTTCTCCACCGGTCACCAGGTCTTCGTCTACTTTCAGGCCTACAAACAGAAGGAGCAGGCTTCCACCACGCCTCCCGTTGCGCCGGCTGCGCAGTCACCGCTCTTCGCCTTCGTCACTCTCTACCAGGATGGGAAGAAGCTCTTTGAAACTCCGCCCAAGTCCATCATCCCGAATTCCACAAACCGGCTGGGCACCATGCCGCTCAGCTTCGATTTCGGCGTGGACACTCTTCCTCGCGGCCGCTACGACTGCCAGGTGACTGTCCTTGATCCATCGGACAAGAAAGCGGCTTTCTGGCGCGCCCCCATCCTGCTGGTGCAGTAGATCGGATTGACATCTCTCTTTGAATCCTGTATCCATGGACCTCGTTCCTGCAGTGGAGAATCTTCCCCCTCGAGAAGTCCAAGTGAAACGAAAGCTGATAACCCATTCCGCCCTCGCTGTAACTGTTCTACTCGCGATGTGCAATCTGCAAGCCGCTGCACAACCTTCTGCCTCGCCTCAATCCGCCGCGCCCAAAGCCTGGGGCCAGAATCCTAACGGCATGCGCATCTACATCTGGGCCGGCCTCAAGTCGCACTTTGCCGGCCAGCACGACTACCCCCAGTTTCTCGCCGACTGGAGCAAGCTCCTCACCGAGCATGGCGCCATAGTCGACGGCGCACTGCACGCGCCATCCGCGGCCGATCTCGCGCACACCGATGTCGTCATCATTTACAAAGGCGACGCCGGCTTCCTCAGCGATCAAGAAAAGGCGGTGCTTGAGGCCTATGTCAAGCGTGGCGGCGGACTGGTCAGCCTGCACGATTCGCTGTGCGGCCCCGATCCCGTCTACTTCGCCAGCCTGGTTGGCGGCGCCAAAAAGCATGGCGAGGTCAATTACACGCTGGGCGCGCCCATCGCGTACACAGTGGTCGATGCGGCCGACCCCATTATGAAAGGCATGTCGAACTTCACCATTTTTGACGAAGCGTTTTACAATATGACATGGGCTCACGATCCCGGCATTCACGTCCTCGCCACCACGGCCATTCCCGGCACGCCCAGCGCCGGTGCGCACAAGGGAGAAGTGGTCCCGCAGATCTGGACTTATGAGCACACGCTCTCAGGCGGCCAACCCGCGCGCGCGTTTGTGTGGATGCAGGGACACGAGTACGCCAATTTTTCCAATTATCAGATCCAGCAGATGCTGCTGCGCGGCATCGCGTGGGCTGGCCGCGAGCCCGTCGATTCGCTAGTCGATTACGTGCCGCCGCCCTCGCAGCATCCAGCGCCGGCCGCAACTCGATAAAGACGCGCTCGCTACTTCGCCGTCCATCCCCCGTCGATCAGTATGTCGGTCCCGGTAACGAAGCCCGCCGCATCGGAACACAGGTAACAGGCCAGCGCACCGATCTCCTCCACCTTGCCCCATCGCCCCAGCGGAATGTTCGCCACGAACTGCGCGTTCAGCTCCGGATTGTTCATCACCGCCAGATTCATATCCGTTGCAATCGGCCCGGGGCTGATGCCATTCACGGTGATTCCGTCCGCGGCCAGTTCCAGCGCCAACGCCTTCGTTAATCCCAGCAGCGCGGCCTTGGCTGAGCTATAGGCGGTGCGCCCGGGGAGCGAGACGTGGCTCATGATCGACGTCATGTTGAGGATGCGGCCGTATCCCGTGCCCTTCATCCCCGGCACAAAAGCGCGGCAAAACAGGAAGGTTGAAGTCAGACTCGCGTCCAGCACGCTGCGGAATTCTTCCAGCGTGTAATCCACCAGGTTCTTGCGTATGTTTATGCCGGCATTGTTGATCAGGATTTGTGCAGGCCCGAACCGCGCCCCAACTGCTTCGGCAACTCTCGCCACTTCGCCCTCGCGGGTCACATCGGCCACAAATACTTCCGCGACACCTCCGCCGGCCGCAATCTCATCCCGCACACGCTCCAGCTTTGTACGATCTCGCGCCACCAGCGCAATTTCGGCGCCCGCGCCGGCCAATGCTTTCGCCATCGCCTCGCCCAGCCCACGGCTCCCTCCCGTAATCACCGCGGTGCGACCCTTCAAATCAACATACATTCGCAGACCCTCCGCATTTCAGCCTTCGTTCCGCCGATTATCTCAAAGCCCAACCGAATCCGGCCTGACCTCCATGTTCAACAAACGCTCCCGTTCTCGCCGCGCCAATTCCGGATCAAGATACAGCCAGCACGCCGCTGAAATCGCCGCCGCGCCCACCATGGTGTCGATCAGCAGATTCCACCCGCCAATTCCGGGGCGAATGCGATCGAGAATCACTCCGCCAATCACCGGCGCAACAAATCCGCCCAGGTTCCCCAGCATGTTCATCGCCGCCGCCACCGTCGCCGTGTACGCGCCGCCGATCTCTACGCACATGTCCCACGAAATCGGCATGGTCAGGTCGCTCGCAAAGCTCGCCAGGCCCATCACCACCATCGCTGGCCCCACCGCCCGCACCCGCGTAAACGCGAGCAGTAGAATCGCCGTCGCCAGAAAGCCGGTGAATGCAATGGCTCGTCGCGGTATCCGCCGCGACAGGATTCCCGCGGCCAGTGAGCCGAATCCGCCGAAAAGAAGCGGCAACATGGCGTACGCCGCCGCACGCGCCGCGGATTGTCCACGCCCTTCGCGCAAATACGTCGGCAGCCACGTGATGTAGAAGTACCACACGTAGGAAAAACAAAAATACTGCAACACCAGTGCCGCAACCTGTTTCGTCAGCAGCAGCTTCACCCAGCCTCGTTCGGCGCCGCGCGTCGTTAGCGCGCGAGATACCCGCAACATATCGCGCTCCGCTTCATTCACCGCGGAATGCGTTGCCGGATCATCCCGGAACCACGCCAGGAACACGATGCACCACAGCACTCCCAGTAGCGCAAAACCCACAAAGGCATGCCGCCAGCCGAACCACGTGATGCACACCAGCGTCAGCGGAGGCGTAAGTGCGCCGCCCCATCGCGTGCAGGCCCACATCAGCGACTGCGCGGTGACGCGCTCGCGCGCCGGCAGCCACGAGCTGAGCATGCGCGTCAGGTTGGGAAAGCACCCCGCTTCGCCTGCGCCAAATGCGAACCGGACAGCCACCAGCGACATCGCACTCCATGCCGCCCCCGTCAGCGCAGTGAATGCCGACCACGCCAGCACAATCTGCAAGAGAGCGCGCCGCACGCCAACCCGGTCACCCAGCAACCCCATGGGAATTTCGAACAGCGCATAAGCCAGTCCGAACGCGCCGAACACCATGCCCATCTGCTCTTTCGAGAGGTGCAGGTCGCTGGAGATCGGCCCCGCCGCGCCTGAAATCGCCACCCGTTGCACATACGAGAGCACCGCCAGCCCGATCGCCAGCACCACCACGCCGTAGCGCGTGCGGCTCGCCTTCATTTACTCAAGCTCCATGCCCACAAACTATCTCCCGCGCCGAATACGATGTATTGCTTTCCGTCCAGCCGATAGCTGATGATGCCGCCCGCCTCGTTGGCATTCAGCTCGTGATGCCACAGAATCTTGCCCGTGTCGGCGCTGAACACGATCAGGTTCTGTTGGTCGTCGCCGGAGATGAGCAAATTACTCGCGGTGGTCAGAATGCTCGGCCCTACCGTGGTGGGCGCATCGTTCAGGTTCGGATACGCATGCCTCCACACGGCCTTTCCCGTCAGCGGATCAATGGCCTGCAGCACCCGCACCTCACGCCCAATACCTGCGCCCGTGCCGCCATAGCCCGAGGGCTTGTCGCTGTCGTCGGTCAGATAATAGATCGCCTTGCCTTCCACCGAGTTCACGTAAACCAGCCCCGTCTTCGGGCTGTACGATGGCGCCGGCCAGTTCGACGCGTTCACTATATTGATGGACCCCCCAACTGAAGGATCCTTGTCGGGAATCGGAATCGGCTCGCCCTCCGCCGACAGTCCCGACGCATAATCCAGCGGAACGTACGGCTTCACCACCTGGTACTTCCCAGTCACGCGATCCAGTGTTACAAAGAATCCGTTGCGCGCCGCCTGCGCCAGCAGCTTCTCGCGTTTCCCATTCACCACGCGATCGAACAGAATCGGTGCCGTGGTGTTGTCAAAATCGTGCGTGTCGTGCGGCGATACCTGGAAATACCACTTCAGCTTTCCCGTATCCGCGTCCAGCGCGACAATCGATTCGGTCCACAAATTCGCGCCCGGCCTTCCCTGCCCCGCAAACACCGGGTTCGTGTTTCCCGTGGGCCAATAGAGCAGGTTGAGCGCCGCATCGTAGGTGCCCCGGCATCCATGTCATGCCGCCGCCGTGGTCTGACGCCGCCTCGTCCGGCCATGTCTTCAACGCCGGGTCGCCCTTGCGCGGAGTCGACCACCAAGTCCATTGCAGTTCTCCAGTCGCCGGGTCAAACGAGTCCAGAAACCCCGGCATATCCATCGCGTCCCCACCCACGCCCACAATCACGTGGTTCTTCACAATCAGCGGCGCGGACGTGGAAAAGTACTGCTTGCGCGCGTCGGCGTAATTCTTCTTCCACAATTCCTTGCCCGTGTTCGCGTCCAGCGCGATCAGCCAGTTATCCGGCGTCTCAAAAAAGACCGTGCTCTTCCAGATTCCAATCCCGCGCTGTCCCACCAAGTGTCCGCCATGATCCAGCCAGTCGTAGCGCCATAATTGCTCTCCGGTGCGCGCGTCCAGCGCCCACACATGATCCGGAATCGTTATGTACAACACGCCATCCACCATCAGCGGCGTGCATTTGATCACCGGGACCGGCGCGCCGCGCTGCGCCCCCACATCCGTGATCCGGTACACCCACTTCGCCTTGAGCCGGCTCACGTTCGCAGGGCCGATCTGCTTAAGCGTGCTGTAGCGCTCTCCGCTGTAATCGCCATTGAACGTGGGCCAACTGGTCACAGGAGCCTTGCCCAACGAGTCCGGATTCACCGACACCGTCTGCGCGTGAAACGGCGCGCTCGCCACAGCCGCCGCGGCGATTGCCATAAAGACACCCGCACCCAGCCTCATTTCAGCGTCTCCAGGTAAGCGGTCACGTCGTGCATGTCGTCGTTCTTGAGCGTCATCACCATCTGCTGGTGGCCGGCGAGCGGATCGTCAATCTGCACACTCACATCCGGCCCACGGTCAATCGTCTTCGTTTCACCCGATGCCGTCTCCACAGTGATGCGGAAATCGCTGATCTGCGTCACCCGGCCGGAGATCGTCCTTCCCGCCGTCTTCACCGTCGCCGTCATCGCCCCATCGCGCGCCGGCCACACCCAGTTGCGCTGCAATTGGTCCGGGGTGCGGAACCTGCTTGCAATATGCGCGAATGTCTCCGCCGTGTGGCAGCCCATGCAATGGCCCTCCACGTACGCCTGCCCCCTTGCGGTGTTGCCCACCAGGATATTCAGCACGTGATAGGCGCCACGATTCGCCACGTCTTCAACCTGCAGGTGCAGGAACTCGGCAATATCTAACAACTGCTCGTCCGTCATGGTTGCGAACGCCGGCATGCCCTTTTCCAGAATGCCCTTTTTCAGAAACGGCGCCAGGTGCTCTCCACGATCGTCTTCGAGCACCACGTCTGACGTGATCAGGCTCGGCCCCGTCGCTCCGCGAGCCTTTGCTCCGTGGCAAAAGGCGCAGTTCTGTTCGAACAGCGGCGCGCCCCGTTCCGCCGCTGCCTTGTCCGGCACGGCGCCCAATCCAAGAAATGTGCGCGTCGCCGCGGCCCGCTGCGCCGGCGTCATGCTTCGGTAGCCCTGCTGCTGAACGCCTTCCTGGCCGCCGGCCTGCGCTTGCTGGCTGGCAGCGAAAACCGCGGCACTTGCGGCACCTGCCATTAGCAACGCGGCGCAAATAAGGTGGCGCACTTGGCTCCTTCTCTCGATCCTGGCGCCCGAATCCAAAACAGACGTCCCCATGCAATGCTGCTGGCATAGATTGAGGAACGGTTCTTAAGTGCCGGGGAATTGAATTCCGGTGCTCAGTTGAATGCAACGCCGATGGCAGTATACAAATCCATGGCGCCGCAGGCGATATGCCGCCCCCGAGCCTTGTTGTTCTTGGGTGAAAAACGCCGCCTAAGCCGTCAGTCGTTCCAGTTGGTCCGGCTTGGTGATTGTCAGGCTGGCGCCCTTGATCTGGATCCACTGGTCGCGCCGGAATTGGTTGAGCAGCCGCGTCACCGTTTCGCGCGACGTTCCCGCCATGTTGGCGATCTCTTCGTGCGTCAGCGCCATGGTAAAGCGAATCTCAGCTTTGCCGTTGGAAGCCGACCGGCCCCAATCCAGCAGCAGCCGTGCCAGCCGTCCCGCCGCCGATCCCGACAGCGCCAGCCGCTTGGCGTCGTGGAATACCGTCAGGTATTCGCCGCTCAGCGATTGCGCCGCATGCATGCTGGCAATCCCATGATGCCCCAGAAAATCGACAAATTCCTGTTTGCGGATCGTTTTCACCTGGCATGGCTCAATGGCTTCGGCGGTCACTTCGTGGGGCACGTTGGCCAGCACCGCGCTCAGTCCCATTACGTCGCCCGGCCCGGCAATCTTCAGGATCATGGTCTTGCCGTCCCGCGAAGTCGACGAGATCTTTACCTGCCCAAAACAGATCACGAAAACGTTGCGCGCCGCATCGCCTTCATTGAACAGTTTGGCGCCGCGCGCGTGGCTCATCATCACGCCGATTGAGTCAAAGTCTTGAAGCGCTTCGGGTGTGAGATTGCAGAACATGCGCAGATGGCGATGCTCGCAATTGAGGCAATCTTCCGGAGGGTGATGGGCATGGAATGAGGCCATGGTGTCTCTGCTGGGCTACTCCAAAGTATAACCCATTTTGCCCGCTGCCCGGCCTTCTTGCGGCCTCCGGCGCAACACCAGTGACTAAAGTCACTCAACCCCGCTTAACCTGTTCTCATATCTACGCTTCTACGCCGTTGGCAGCCGCGATCCACCCCGCCGGCTGCGTCCCCACCACGCCTGGCCGCAAAGAACGTAGGCTCGCGACACCTCGCGCGCCAGTTCCTCCAGCAGGCGCATGCGTAACGGCGGATGGCTCTCAAAAGCCCGGTGCAGCGCCTCCAGCGGCAACTGCATCAACAGACCCGGCGTTTGCGCCACCAGGGAAAACGTGTGACGAGGCTCGCCCAGCGCCGCGGCAAGCTCCACCAGGTCTCCCGGCCGAACCATGCCCAGCGTAATCCGCGTCTCCATCCGCTCGCTGCGCCGCAACAATTGTCCCTGCACCACCAGGTACAGCCCTTCGCACGGGCTTCCCTGGCGGAAAATTGTCTGCCCTCCGTCGAAAGCGACGGTCAGGACCGAAGCGGTCAGCACGCTGCCCGTCTCCGAGGGACACGCCAGCAATTCCGACAGCGGTTGTGCCGCCACCGGGTCTGCCCTCCTGGACCTCGCCTCCTTTTCCATAGAACTGTCTCCCTGAGCCGGCTCCCGGTCAAGCATGCGCCGGTGCATCTGTGCTGCGTTCCATCGGCCTTCCCCGCCGGCCTTGCCCGTCTGCCGCTTCTGTTTCCAACCCGCCTTCATGGCGATGCGCCCTAGCCCTTGCTGCGGTCCAGCGGTTTTCCCGCTCCCCGCTTCGGCTTGCATTCGCAACCCCGCACTCAACCCACTGCTACCGTCACGTCCGCCGCCTTCGCGGCATCCTCGCTCGCGGTTTCCGCCGGAACGCACAACACCGGCGACCGCGAAGCAGCCAGAAGCGAAAACACCGTGCCATGCCGCCCCGGAGTATCGCTGTGCCGCTTCACCCCAGCTACCAGGATGCTGGGCCCATACTGCGCCACCGCGCGCGGAATCGCATCCGCCGGCGGCCCATCCTTCACCACACAACGCACAGCGAACCCACCCGTGCCCCTGATCCCGAATTCCTCCAGCGTGGTCGCGCACGGGTTCAGAAACGCCGATGCTTCCGCCGACGTCCGCGCGTGAACCACGATGAGCGTCCGTTGAAAAGTCGCCGCCAGGGAACTGGCTGCGTCCACCGCGGCGGCGGTCGCATCGTTCCGCTCCATCGCCAGCAACACCGCTCCGCCGGGCACCGGGCGATAATCTCCCGCATTCCAGTCCGCGGCCACGGCCAGCACCGGGCACGGCGACCGCCGCACCAGCGCCTCCACGATTGCGCCCACCGCAACCGGTCCCACGCCCCCGCGACCCCGCGAGCCCACCACCACCAATCCCGCTTCGTACTGCCGGATTACCTCCAGCAGCATCTCCACCACCGCGCCCTGCCGCACCTCGGAGTGGCTGTGAATTCCCGCCCGCGTCAACTCCGCAGCCATCTCATCCAGCGCCGCCCGCGCCCGCTCCGGCATTCCCCGCAGCACGCTTCCCGGCACCGATTCCACCGCCGCGTATTCCAGCGGATCCAGCCCGTGTGCCAGCACGATCCGCGCCCCGTATGCCCCAGCCAGCTTCCTGGCATACTCGAGCGCCGCCTCCGACCGCCCTTCCAGATCGGTCGCCACCACGATAGTCTTCATCTTTGCAGCGAAACTCATGGCCGCCTCCGATTCATCTGGCGCATCACGCTGATAGATCGTTTGTTCGAGTGTGAACCGCCAAATTCACCCCGGCAGTGACACCATTCACCCCCCCATGTGACTCAAATCACGTACCCTTGCCGCTCCGTTCTCCCAACCCACTTGCATTGAGTGCCGAATCCTATACACCGTCACCCCCGATGCGTTAGCCTTACGCGCGTCATGAAAAACCCATTTCGCGCGCAAACCATCCTTTCGTGTGCCCTTTTTGCTTGCGGCCTTGCAGTCGCCCAGCCCGCCATCGCCCAGGCTCCCGCGCCCGACTCGCCCGCCATTGAAGCCAAAGCCCACGCCATGATCGCCAAGCTCACGCTCGAGCAGAAAATCGTGCTCATCGGCGGCGTCGACGGCATGTACACCAACGCCATGCCGTCCATCGGCCTGCCCCGCTTCAAAATGTCCGACGCCTCCGTGGGCGTGCGCACCTGGGGCCCCACTACGGCCTACGCCGGCGGGGTGGCCCTCGCCGCCACCTGGGATCCCGCCTTCGCGCGCAAACTCGGCCAGAGCCTCGGCCATGACGCCCGCGCCCGCAACGTCAACTTCCTCCTCGGCCCCGGCGTCAATATCGCCCGCTCCCCCGTGGCCGGCCGCAACTTTGAATACCTCTCCGAGGACCCCTTCCTCAACGCCACCATGGTTGTCCCCTACGTTGAGGGCGTGCAGTCCCAGGGCGTCATCGCCACCGTCAAGCACTATGCCGCCAACAATCAGGAATACAGCCGCCACGACACCGACTCCAACGTGGACGAGCGCACCCTGCGCGAAATCTACCTGCCCTCCTTTGAAGCCGCCGTCACCAAGGGCCACGTCGACGCCGTTATGAACTCCTACAACCTGCTCAATGGCATCCACGCCACCCAGAACCCGTTCCTCAATCTCCAGGTCCTCAAGGGCGACTGGGGCTTTCAGGGCATTCTCATGTCCGATTGGGACGCCACCTACGACGGCGTGGCCGCTGCCAACAACGGTCTCGATCTCGAAATGCCCGGCCCGCGCTTCATGAACGCTAAAAGCCTGCTTCCTGCCGTCCAGTCCGGCGCAGTCAAGGAATCCACCATCGACGAGCACCTTCTCCGCATCTTCCGCACCGAGCTCCGCTACGGCTTCCTCGATCGCCCGCAGTTCGACGGCTCCTCCACCTACTCCGTCGCCGACCGCCCCGTTGCCCTTCAGGGCGCGCTCGAGAGCCTGACCCTGCTCAAGAATGAAGACCACCTGCTCCCGCTCGACGCCACGAAGATCAAGACCATCGCCATCGTTGGTCCTGACGCCTGGCCCGCCGTTCCCGGTGGCGGCGGCTCCTCTAATGCAACGGCCTTCCAGCCCATCAGCATCGTCGCCGGCATCGCCGATTTGGTCGGCCCCAACGTCAACGTCCTTTACACCCGCGGACTTCCTGAGATGACGGAAGTCTTCTGGGGCTCTAAGTGGAATGGCCCCGTCCAGGTTGAAGTCTTCCCCAGCAAGGACTTCACTGGCACGCCGCAAACCTCCACCCAGCCCGTCATCGCCGACTATCAGAACGTGTGGTGGGGCGCGCCGGACAAGACCCCGCGCACCGTCCGCTATACCGCTTCCTTCAAGGCAGGCATGGCCGGCAAGTATTTACTGCTGGCGGCAGCCTCCGGCGGCGACAAGTACACCGTCTCCGTCGATGGCAAGCCGGTGCTGGAGCAAACCCAGGCCGAAGGCCAGGTTCCCGAATCGGCTACGCTCGACTTGAGCGATGGCCAGACCGTGACCGTCGTCGCCGATTATCGCCCAGCGTTCTCCGGCGTCCGCCTCGGCCTCGGCCTTGTGAACGAGTCCGACATGATCTCGCCCGAAGCTCGCCAGCACGCCGCCAAGGCCGACGTCGTCATCGCCGCGGTCGGTTTCAACGACGCCACCGAAGGCGAAGGCGCCGACCGCACCTTTACTTTGTCCTACGGCCAGGACGCCCTTATCGAAGCCATGGCCGCCGCTAATCCTCACGTCATCGTCGCCTACACCGGCGGCGGAGGCTTCGATAGCCGCCGCTGGCTCGATAAGGTCCCCGTTCTTCTCGCTACCTGGTATCCCGGCCAGGAAGGCGGCACCGCCATCGCCCAGGTCCTCTTCGGCAAACACGACCCCGAAGGCAAGCTGCCCGTCTCCTTCGACCGCGCCTGGGAGGACAATCCCTCCTACAACTGGTATTACCCGGAAAAAGGCGCGGACACGCAGCTTGAAGTCGACGAGCCCGGCCACCCGGCCGTTAACCTTACCGTCGGCCACGTGAAATACGGCGACAAGCTGATGGTCGGCTATCGTTACTGGACCACCACGGGCAAGCACCCGCTCTTCCCGTTCGGCTTTGGCCTCAGCTACACCACCTTCAGCTTCGCCAACCTCAAGGCGCCGGGTTCTGCTGCATCGGGCTCCACGGTTCCGGTCAGCTTCGACGTAACCAACACCGGGAAGGTCGCCGGCGCTGAAGTCGCCGAGCTCTACGTCTCCGATCCGTCCGCCAAAATTGACCGCCCCGAGCGCGAACTGAAGGGCTTCGAGAAGGTTCGCCTCAATCCCGGCGAAACCAGGCACGTCACCCTCAACCTGGACGCGCGCGCCTTCAGCTACTGGGACGAGAACGCCCACAAGTGGACCATCGACCCCGGCAAATTCGTCATCCACGTCGGCGACTCCAGCGAAAACACCCCGCTCACCGCCAACCTGACCCTGCAATAATGCGGAGACAACATTGGGGTGCCCCATGTATGACAGCGTTCACCCCTGTCAACTGCAAACAGCGCGCAGCTTCCCGTGGTGGTCGGGGCGGTGTCAAGGGCGCCGTACTTTGGCGTTCATCTCGACCCTTGACACCGCCCCGGCCACGGCCACCATTGAACTTGGTTCGAATCGCGGACGTACTTTCTGAGATTCGAACCATGGCTGGAAACCGGTCTTGCTTTGCGAAACGGCCCTGGGCTCGCATGTTGGTTCTCAATCACTTTCGATCGAACGACTCAGGTTCGATCACCCATGTATTCGGTCCGGTGGTGCCCCATGATTGCCTGTTCAAACTCTCTCCCCCTGGGAAGAGAGGCGGGGTGTCCAATCAACCTCTCGGCTTTTGCGCCGCGACGCTACACGGACTGCCCCGCATGCGAACCGCGCTCCCGCACCTGGCTGTAGTGCTCGCCGGAGCGCAACATCCAATACAACCGCACCGCCAACTTGTGCGCGATAGCCAGCTTGGCCACCCCATGATGCTTTGTCATCGACAGCCGCACGTACTGCCGATGCCAGCTCGGATCCTGGCGCTGGGCGTGCATCGCGGCCTGCACCAGCAGCCAGCGCACCATGCTGTTGCCCTGCTTGGAAACGTGCCCCAGCCGCCGCCGCTGCCCGCTCGACTCCTCGGCTGGAATCAGTCCCAGGTAGCTGGCCACCTTCTTGCCGCGAGCAAACCGCCGCCAGTCCCCGATGGCCAGAACGAAAGCCAGCGACACTACCGGACCCACTCCCGGTTGCGTCATCAGCAGCGCCGCCGCCTGGTTCCGTTCCGCGGCCGTGCGCACCGCCTCGTCCAGTGCCCGCACCCGCCGCTCCAGCAGCCCCAGCACTTCCAGCAGATCCTGCCGCTCGACGGCATGCCAGCCGGCCAAGGGCAACCGGGCCACTTCCTCCAGTCCCTTCTTGCCCCGCGCCGTCGCCATGCCCTCGCTCTTGGCCATCGCATCCAGCTGGTTGTGCACGCGTGTGGCCATGCGCACCATCCGGCAGCGATGCACCAATAGCTGCCGCAGCTCATCCTCCGCCACGGAAAGCTGCCAGACCGCGGGAAACCGGTCCTCCACAAGCAATTGCAAAATATGCCGCGCATCCCGCTTGTCGGTCTTCTGCTTGCGCACAAACGACGCTCGAATCGCCGCCGCGTCGCCCAGCACAAACTCATGGCCCAGCTCCGCCAGCAGCCGCCGAAACCAGCGGAAGCTCCCCGTGGCTTCGACCCCTACCCGCACCGGCCTGCCTGCCAACCCGCGATAAAACTTCTCCGCCTCCTCCGGATGCAACAACCGCCGTTCTCCGTACTCGCCCGTTTCCTTGTCCACAAATGCGACCTGCTGAAACCGGGGATGAAAGTCGCAACCTATAATCACCATGTTCGGCTCCTTCTCCCGAGTCCCTGGTCGTTTCGCAGCCATCAGTCTACTCAGCTGAAGGAGCCGACGCTGTCATGTAATCAGCCATTCCGCGCCTTTTGCGGAATGGGTGGGAAAGAAAATGCCGACTGCCTGCATCGAAGGTCAAACTTCCGCTGCCTTCCCGGCCGGCTTTGGTGGTCCGGTTTTATACTCGTTATCAGAGCGTGGAGAGCACGGGCACACTTGCGAACCCGTCACCGAGCGAGCATTCGCGCTGGTTCCATCTCCGCTTGGCCGCGGCCATCCTCCTGCTCTTGCCCGCCATGTGGTTCAGTTGGAAAACCATCGATGGCCTCGCCCGCCGCCGCGTCCTCCGCACCGATCTGGCCGAAATCGAGCACGCACGCTACGGAATCCTCAGCGCCGACCAATGGCGCGGCATCATGGGACCCATTCTTGACGCCCAGGTCGATAAACTCGACCTCAACGGACAGAGCAAAAGCCTCCGCCCCATGGTGGAACGATCGCTCTACGCACTGCTGGACACCATCAAAACCCAGATGACCTCAGGCAAGAAGCCCGCCAACGCCATGCTCGTCAACATGGTTGTCGCCAACCTGCGTCCCCATGTGCCGGAATACACCAGCGTGGTGATGGCGCAACTCACCCAGCCGCAAACCCAAAAAGCCTTCAAGGACTCCATCCGCGCTGTCCTCGACGATGCGGTCAAAAACACCTTCGGCTCGACGGACATGACCACCTATAACGCCATCCTCAGACATTATGAGTGCTCCACCGGCGCGGCATGCGAGGCAACCCTCGACAAACAGATCGAGGCCGCGGACCACAAGCTCAATCTCTACTACCTCACCGTGCTCGCCTCGGCGGCGCTGGGGTTCCTCTTGCTCGCGCTGGGCAAGCGAACGCTCACGCGTGCCTCCGTTCTGGTGCTCATGTTGTTCTCCATTACCATGCTGGTCGGCGGCGTGCTCAGTCCCATGCTGGAAGTGGAAGTACGCATGACGAAATTGGACGTAACCCTGCTCGGCGCCCCCATCGAGTTTCACAATCAGTCGCTCTACTACCGCAGCAAGACGGTGCTCGAGGTCTTTCAAACTCTGATCGAAATGGGTCGCCCGGAGATGACGCTGGTCGGCGTGCTCGTCATACTGTTCAGCGTGGTCTTCCCGGCTTGCAAAATGCTGGCGCTCGGCGCCTCTCTCTTACGCCCGTCGCTGTTGCGCACCAACCGCCTTGTCAGGCTGCTGGCTTTCGAGCTGTCCAAGTGGTCCATGGCCGACGTCATGGTCCTGGCCATCTTCATGTCCTTTGTCGCCTTCAACGGGGTCATCGGAAGCGCATTGGAAGGCCTGCGCGGAATGCCCAACGTCCAGCAGGTCGTGATCCCCACCGATGCGTCCAGAATCCTGCCCGGCTATTACCTGTTCATCGGTTTCTGCATATCCAGCATCTTCCTGTCGAAAAAGCTGGAGCACGGGATTGCTCTCCCGCACGCCGAAGGTACGCCGGACGCGATAGGTACCAGAGAGTAAACAAAAACCAGAAAACAGTAAGCCATGAGGAAACACAGGCCCCCGCCGCTTTCATCCTCCATTCCCAAAAACTAGAAATATACGACCATTTAAGCACCTATTCGTTCAAATGTAAGTGTTTTATTTACAATTGTTTAAGACAATATGTTCCACGTGGATCATTCTCCAACCCCGGTGCTCGATCAGTTCCCGCTGCCCGCCTTCAGTTGCTTCATGAAAAAGTCCGCCATCATGTGGTTGGCTTCAATCGCCTCGGGCAGGTCGGGATCGTACCAGAACGCGTGCGGCAGCGCGTCGAACATCACCAGGTGCGCGTCCACGCCGGCGTGTAGAAACGCGCGCTCCAGGTTCGCCGTTCCGCTCAACAGCAAATCGCGGCCGCTGGTTACGAACAGCGTGGGCGGAAGCCCGCGCAGGTCCGCGTACATGGGCGAAAGCACCGGGTCCTTCGCATCCGTCGACCCGACATAAAACGGATCGTGCGCGCCGACCACCGGCGGCTCGAGATGCCCGGAGAGCCCGCGCAGCGCGTACATCGACTGCGAATCGCCGGCACGCGCAAAGTCGCCCATGCCGCTGAAGATTCCCAGCGCCGCCGGCATCGGCAACCCCAGTTGCTTGATTCTTACCGCAACCTCGCCGGTAAGAATCGCGCCCGCAGAGGTTCCGTAAATAACGATGCGATCGGGCTTGTAGGTCTCGAGCAGGTGCTTGTAGACGGCGATCGAGTCATCCACTCCGGCGGGAAAAGGATACTCGGGCGCCAGCCGGTATAGCACCGCGACCACCGTGATCCCGGTATAGCTGGCGATGGGAATGCTCTCTGTAAATGAGCCCGAATCGGAGTTAAAACCGCCGCCATGCAGGTTCAAGAGCACCTTGTCCTTGTTCTCGTCCGGCATGTTGGCCGGGACCACGACGTGAACCGGCACTCCGGCCATCGTTTCTTCCTTGATGGTGTTGGGGCAGATCCTCGTCCATTCCACGCGGGCGCGCGCGGTGTACGCGTCGGTCATGCGGCGTCGCTCGGCGAGCGGCTGCGGCGGAACCTGGTCGGCCTCAGGCCGCGCCAGGGACTTCCGCGCCTGCGGGCTCAGGTCTTCGGGAATGGGCACCACGCGAGTGACGTGTGCCGTACCCTGCGCGTCAACATAGCTGGTGTCGCGATTGGGCGCTTCCGCGGCGGTGGTTGGTCTTGGCGCCGGCGGCGCGGGTTGTTGCGCGGCAAGCACGGTAGCGGCCATCAGCAGGAGAATTCCGGCAGAAGGTTTCATGGTGTCTCCATCGACGCGCGATTGTGGCGAAAACAAATGCGCCGCGATCGACCTGTCCACGATAGCAGACGATCAAGCGCTCAATCGGAGGAGCCGGACTTTGGGTTCCTTGCGGGACATCCGGGCGGATGCCCCGCAAGACTTTGCTTACCGTGTTGACTTCGCTCTCGGCAGCATCAGGAGACGCGCGTCCAGCAGCAGCTGGGTCAAGTGGTCCAGCGCCATTCCCAGCCTGGCCTCAAGGAGGCGATCGCCAATGCGCAGCAGCAGCGCCGTCTCCGAGTGGGTGTACTCCTGGAGAACAATCTTGGCCAGAATCAGCCGATCGAGCGGCTCAAGCTGGGCCAGGCAGCCCTCCATGTCAAGCACAAATATCACCGCATCCTCGAAGCTGCGCACCGGCCGCGAGGAGACCAGGCCCCGGTTGAGGGGCTCGTTAAGGATGGAAGGTGCGCGGCCCACCAGCATGGACGCGTACAAATACCGGCGCAACATCTTCTCCGTGTGCTTGCGGTAGAAGGCCAGCGATTGAAGCGGTGGCGTGACTGGCGGACGAGCCGGTGGAGCGGACGCAGGCATCGCACGGCGAGGTGCCGCGGCCGGAGCCGCGAACCACGCCGAACCTGCGGCCGCTGCCGCATTAAGATCGAACAGTTGAAGTGCGGCACTCATTGCCCACCTCCTGCCGTGCATGCTTCCGGCTGCAGCCGGAACGGCAGTTTGCGCCTCGAATTCCTACGGCGCCGTTGCGAGGTGGGTATAGGAAAATCCCTCAGACGGATTTCACATCCTTTGCAGTAAACCGTCTTCTGGTTCTGAATGCGGTACCAAAGACAACCGCATCCTTCGCAAATTTTCAATTCCAAGCGCAACTCCATATTCACTCCATAAATGAAGCAAGTCCCGGCAGAGCGATCCTCTCCTTGTTATGTGCCGGGGTGAATGGCAGCAGACGAGGCGACTCAGGATTCTGAAGTCCTGTTGGGGGAGTGCCGGCTGATGTCCTCTCGGATTCATGATCGTAGTATGAGAACGCACAGACCCTGAAATCCCGCGCAACGGATGCCTCAGCGTCCCGATGGGACGCTGCCTTAGGACTGCTCCTCTTGTCCTTGTGAGAGGGACTCTGAAGTGACACCTGGTGCCATCGTGGCTGGTGATAGACACATCACCTAGCCGCAATGTTGCCAGATTCACCGGGGGAGTTAGCCGGCACCTTGCGCGAAGTAAGTACAGTTAGGGTAGGAAGACGTATCTACTGCGTCAACTGATTTGCGCAGTTTCCGACGGAAGTGCTTTCTAATCTCGCCACAAACACTCAGAATTAAGGCGATTCGTGCTGTCTTACTTTTCCGTCGGCAAACACGTTGGGGGATTGTTCTTTTCCGGCGGCGGATTTTCCACAGATGAATCTGAGTCAGTTGCACGAGCGTCTCCGGCTGGAACTGCTGCGCAGAATACAGCGAGGCACGCTGAGTCTTTCTCTTCTTTCCCGCCAGACAGGATTGGCACTATCTCACCTTTCCAATTTTCTACATAGCAAGCGCGGCCTTTCCCTCGACGCAGCGGACCGCATCCTCTTTGCCCAGCAGATGGGCATTGCAGATCTGCTACCGGCCCAGCGCTTCCTGGACGAAGCCGAGCAGGCCGGGATGGTGCCCCTGGTCTCCCATGACACTGCCATGCACGAGCCTGTGGTGCGGCCCACCGCGGTCCGCCGCATTCTCCATATACCAGAGGAATTGCTACGCGATGCGCGCTCCCGCTCGGGGCCGGCGCGCAAAGCCTGGCTGCGATTCGTCGCCATCCATGTGAGCGCAGCAGATGCCGCGGCCATGAGTCCGTTAATCCTTCCGGACGCGCTGGTCGTCCTCGACCGCCACTACAATTCGCTGATCCAGTATCATCCGGACCGGCCCAACCTGTACGCGGTGCGGCACGATGCGAAGCTCCTCGTCCGCTATGCCGATTTCCGTGCCAGCCGGCTGGTCCTGCGCCCCCATATGTTTGAGGCCGCAGTGGAGCTGATGGAGATGGCCGGCGACGAGACGCCGGGAGACTTCATCGCGGGAAGAGTTATCGTCGCAATCAATCCCTTATGAAGTTATTTTTATTCGGGCGCCGGGTTCTCAAACCGAGTCATGCTGGCAAGGAAGTTCAAGGTCGTGGGCCCGGTAGGACCATTGCGCTGCTTGGCAATGATGATTTCCGACTTAGCTTTTTCCGCATCCGACAATTCTTCGTCGCGGTTGTAGTAGGAATCGCGATGGATGAACATCACAACGTCCGCGTCCTGCTCAATGGAACCGGACTCGCGAAGATCGCTCAGCAGAGGCCGTTTGTCGTCGCCGCGGCGCTCACTGGCTCGCGAAAGCTGCGAGAGAGCGACCACCGGCACATGCAGCTCCTTGGCCAGCGCCTTCAGACCGCGCGAGATCGCTGAAACCTCCTGGGTCCGGTTCTCGTAGCGCTTGCCACCGTTGGCCGGCAGAGTGGCCGACATCAGCTGGAGGTAGTCCACCACCACCAGGTCCAGCCCGCCCGCCTGCTGCTTGAGCCGCCTCGCCTTGGCTCGCATCTCCGCAAGGGAAATCCCCGCCGTATCGTCGATGAAAAGCCGCGACTCCACCAGCACGTTCAGCGCGTTATGCAGCCTCTCGCGGTCCTCGCTGGGGATGAACCCTGTTTGCAATCTTTTTTGGTCCACCCACGCCTGGCTGGCCAACATGCGCCGCAACAGGGATTCCTTGCTCATCTCAAGGCTGAAGATGGCCACCACTGCGTTGCTTTGTGTGGCCGTGTTCTGCGCAATGTTGATGCCAAGGGCGGTCTTGCCCATTGAAGGCCGGGCGGCGATGATGATGAGTTCGCCTTTCTGCAGGCCACTTGTCATTTCGTCCAACTTGTAAAAGCCGGTTGCCAGCCCCGTAACCGCGCGGCTATGCGAATACAGATTCTCGACCGAGCCAAAGGAGCCGGCCACAATCTTGTCCAGCGGCTCAAGCCCCGTAGACAGGCTTCTCTCCGTCACCTCCAGCAGGCTGGCTTCCGCCGCGCCCAGCACCTCCAGCGCCGGCTCGCTCTGGTCCGCCGCCCGCGCAATCGCCTCAGAGCAGATCAGCATGAGCCGCCGCAGCAGGCTCTTGTCCTTGACAATGCGGATGTACTCTTCAATCACCGGCCGCCGCGGCAAGCCCTCAGTGAGCGACGCCAGGTACGCCACCCCGCCCACCGCCTCAATCTCCTTCGATCGCGCCAGCTCGTTGGAGAGCGTGACGATATCCACCGCCCGCTGCGCCGTGAGCAGCTCGCCCATGCGCTGAAAGATCCGGCGGTGCGAATCCAGGGAAAAGTCATCCGGCTGGAGCTTCTCGGCTGCTTCCGCGTGGGCCGCGTTGTCCAGCAGGATGGCGCCCAGAATGGTCTTTTCCGCGTCGACATTCGCCGGCAGACCGGCCTCGTAGCCGGTAAGGTTGGGGATGCTGGCCATGGAATGAGTGTAGGGCAGGATGGGGCTGCGGATGCCTGTGGGAACCTCAGCAATCAAGAGGAAAACCGGGAACAAAAACGGCGTGTTCCCCGATGAAGCGCGCCCGGAGTGCCGCAAAAGCAAGAAAAGGAAGATCTACTCCACCATCGTCACTCCACCATGCCGGCCGAACCGCCCGATTTGATCGGCGCACCGTCGGCAAGTGAGGAGTAGTTGGCGCCCTGGCTGAAGTTGTTCCCATTGTCAGTCAGTGTTTTAACCACGAAGTTCGTGTATTGCGCCGTGTTTCCGCCGTTGATCGTAAGGTTCGCGTCCGCGGCGTAGATCACGCCCTGCCAGCTCGAAGTCGAATCCCCGTTGATTGTCACCTGGCTTGAGTCGGTCCTGCTTTGGAAATACAGAATCCCCTCATAGGTCCCTGACGTGGGCGCGGAAAACGCGACATGCTCCACACCGTTCAGCGTCAAAGACGAGGTGGTGAAATAGAACGTCACTCCGGTTCCAGTCACGCTGTCGTTGCTGCCGTTTATCGTGAAACCCCCTTCCACGATATAGGTGCCGGGATTGAACGTTACCGTAAAATTGCTGCCGTTGATGATGATGCCGCCGCAATACACGCCTTGGTTCATCGTCGCGTTGCTCATAACGATGGCCTGAGAGGCGGAGCCGTTCCACGTGCTGCCCGAACCCGACCCGCAGGAGCCGACCGTGGGCGTGGCAAGGCTGGCCAGCGGATCGGAAACAGACGTCGCCCCGGTTGTCGGAGTTGGGGTGATCTTGTTGCCGGTGCCGTTTTCCAGGTAATTGCCGACCACGTCGAACGCGGTGCTCGAAATGGTGTTGTTACTGCCGTTCTCCAGCACCGCCTGGCTGGCATTGGAGTCCACCATGATCCCGCAGGAAGCTGTCAGCGAATCACTCCCGTTCAGCAAAAGCGCATTGGTAGCACTCGGGCTCAGGACATAGTCGCAAAATTGCGGACTGCTCCCTCCGGCTTCCGCCCTGGCCTCAACTTTGATCGAAGTCTTGCCCAGCAGCGTCGCGAAGACCGTGCTCACATTATCCGCCACCACGGCTTCCACGTAATTGGTGCTGCCATAGTTCGGGTCGGATGACACAGCACACGGCCCGTTGTTCAACTGCACAATCAGTCCGGTTGTGGTGGTTGTGGTCCCGCACTGGGGCACGATCGTAACCGTGGTGGCGCCGACATCCTTCACCGCGGACGTCGCCGCATTCTGCATCGCCGTGCAGTTGGAAGTGGTACCACACGTGCTTATCTCCAGCGCGCCGGCCATGGCCGCTGCGTCTGCGAATGCCTGCATCTGGTGTTGCGCCAGCAGGAGCCGCCCGACGTCCACAGACAACGCCATACAACCCATCAGCATGGTCGCGCCCAACGCGGCCATCACCAGGACGTTTCCGTCCTCCGCTCCCAGGTAGCGCCTCCACATTTCAGAGAGTCTGTTTGCAGGCATGGTCGTGAACCTCCTACACGAAGTTTCATGCAAGCGCCATGCCAGAGAAGAAGGCTGAGGGTAAGTCGATTAGTACGGCGATTTAGCAAGGGGCGTGGGGCGGACGAAGTGTTCACACCAGGTGACATAAAAGTTGTAGGGCGGGTTCAAACGGGTACAATTTTGCGGCAGCGAATCAATCAGGGACAGGGGCACACACTCCGGGCTGGACCACAGAGAGAGCGCATGGCGCGATGCGCTGGAAGTCAGCTTTGCACAGAACCGCGGAGATCCGGCTTACTGCTCGATCACCTGCTGCGCGGTGGAGGAGAATGTCACTGAGGTCTGTTTGAAAAACACGGTAGAGAAGGTGAACTTATATTGGACGTTCACCTTCACCATGCATCCCTTGCTGTTGGAGGTGGCGCAGGCGCTGCAACTGCTGGTACAGTCCGGGGTGGTCTGCGGCCATGTCACCGTGACCGGGGTGGTCCCCTGATTGCTCCAGTTCACCATTCCCAGGCTCTTCACGTAGTTCTGCACATCGGTGCTGGACACCTTGCAGCCGTACGGCATGGTGAAACTGGGAGGAGCAGAGGTGCTGCACGAGCTTGTCCAGTCGGCGCCGCGCACCATCGCGAACCGCGCCCCGGACTGGGCCGCATGGGTAACAATGTGATAGGCGTACATGGCCCGGGTAACGTCCACGATGCCCAAGACCACGGTCATCAGAACCAACGCCGACAGGCCAAATTCGACGATCTCGCTGCCGCGCTCGTCGCCCAGGATCCGCATCAATCTTCGCATCTTCATCGCTCCAGCCATCCGTCCTCTCGTATAAAACTCAGTTTGCCGATCGAATCACGGCAGTCTGCGTAAATTTCATGGGGGAAGGTACTCCCGGCCATGGGAAGGCAGGCGTATAGGAGGTTGACGCGGTGACCTTTTCCCAATACACCACGGAGTTGCCAGTGCACGTTGGCGTCGACGAACAACTGGTGTAACTGGTCGACGAACCAATAGTCGAATTGGAACACTCGCATCCATAGCTGGGCGTGACAGTCAGATTCGCTGTGGCAACATCGGAAGCTGCCAGTTGCGCCGCTTTTGTAATCCCCGTGGTGTCGGTGTGGTTCGATGCGCCATAGGTTGCTCCTGCCAGGGCCGCCCCCGAGACCTCCATGCCGAGGTAGTAGGCGCGCGCGAAGTCGATGCTCCCGGTCAGGATGAGAAAGAACATGGGCATGATCAGGGCCAGCTCAGCGATGCTGGCGCCAGCCTCCCGGCGGAACAACTTGCGAATGCATGAAAGGATCGTCATAGCTACTCCACCATGGCGACGCTGCTCACGCCGCTGGATGATTTGACAGGCGAGCCGCCGGAAAGCGTAGAGTAATTGGCGTTCATGGTCCAATTGGCGCCGCTGTTGATGATGATTGTGTCCGCTATTGCCCCGTTGTATTGATTGATGGTGCTATCGCTGTTCAGCGTAAGCGCTGCGTCCGGCGCGTAGATAAAGCCGTTGATCTGTGAACTGGTGGCGCTGTCAAAATCCACCCCGCTGGAGTTGCTGCGGTCCTGGAAGTAGAGAATGCCGGCATAAGTCCCCGAAGTCGGCGCCGTCAGGTTGGCGATGCTGCTTGAATTCAATTGCAAGGTGCCGGACTTGAAGTAAAGCATCACCCCGCCTGTCCCGTTGAGCGTGACACCGGAATTAACGTTCATTGAAGCAGTGAATTCGTAGTTACCCGGATTCATGGTCACGGTGTAGGTGCCACCGTTGAAATTGATTCCGCCGCAGTACACGCCTGGATTCAAGGTGACAGCGGAGCCGACCGAGATGTTGTTCGCGGAGCCGCTGTATGGGCTGCTGGTGCTGCTGCCGCACGGGGTGGAGGCGGGCGTGGGCAGGCTGGCCAACGGGTCGGCAAGGTACGGCTGACTCACCTGCGGCGTAACGTTCAGGGTGCCGCCATTCTTGGTGTAGCCGGAGCCCACTATGGCGATCGACTTCACGCTCACGGTGACTCCGCTGTTCACCATCATGGCCGAGCTCGCGCTCGAATCAATCTGGATGCCGCAGCTTGTGGCTGTCAACGTGCCCCCGTTGAACGTGACCGCATTGGATGCAGTTTTGTCGAGCGCGTAAATGCAGGCCGAAGCCTGCGTCGGTCCGCCTGCCTCCGCCCGGGCCTCAACGTCGATTGAAGACTTGCCCAGCAGCGTCCCGAAAATCGTGTTCACATTCTCCCCCACCAGCGCTTCCACATAGCCGGCGCTGCCTTTGTTCGGGTCGGATGACAAAGCGCACGGCCCATTGTTCAATTGCACAATCAGCCCGGTTGTGATGGAAGTGGTCCCGCACTGCGGCACGATCGTAACCGAGGTGGCGCCGACATCCTTCACCGCGGACGTCGCCGCATTCTGCATCGCCGTACAGTTGGTAGTGGACCCGCAGGTGTTGATCTCCAGCGCGCCGGCCATGGCTGCCGCGTCTGCGAATGCCTGCATTTGATGTTGCGCCAGCAGGAGCCTCCCGACGTCCACTGACAACGCCATACAGCCCATCAGCATGGTCGCACCCAACGCGGCCATCACCAGGACGTTTCCGTCCTCCGCTCTCAGGTAGCGTCTCCGCAATTCAGTAAGTTTAGAAGGCATGGTCGCACGCTTCCTCTACGAAGTCGAGTGCAAGCGCCATGCCAAATCACGCGCAGAACGAATCGTTTTATTTTGAACAGTTTACCTGAAACACTCCGGTTCCCCTGTCCACACCCGGTTACACTTGCGTCCCTCAGGGTGACGCTCAACAGGGCACTCACGCCCTGGGTTCCACCCGATGGATCTTCTTCACTGGGATGGCAGAGCGGCTCCCAAGCGGGAGGTCTGCCGATAACGATGCCGAAGAGTCCAAACCCGCGCTGGTTGGGTTCAATCCGATAGCTCTGCCCGACAGCGCCACGGCCGCGATCCTTCGAGCGAACTCCGCCCGCTTTACTGGCTTACGGTTTCCAGCGCAGCACCGGCTTGCGCGCCGCCGTCACCTCGTCCAGCCGCGAGACCCGCGTGGAATGCGGCGCTGACTTCACCAGTTCCGGCGTGTCCTCCACTTCCTTCGCAATCGACCGCATCGCCGCAACGAACAGGTCCAGCTCCTCCACCGATTCGCTCTCTGTCGGTTCGATCATCAGCGCCCCCGGTACGATCAGCGGGAAGCTGACCGTATACGGGTGGAAACCGTAGTCGATGAGGCGTTTCGCGATGTCGCCTGTTTTTACACCCTTGGCCGCCTGCCGCTTGTCGCTGAACACCACCTCGTGCATCGACGGAGTCTTGTAGGGAAGCTCGTAGAGGTCCTCCAGTTTTTTGCGAATGTAATTCGCGTTGAGGACGGCATCTTCAGTGGTTTGCCGCAAGCCGTCCGGGCCATTGGCCAGTATGTAAGCGAGCGCGCGGATGAACATGCCAGTGTTGCCGTAAAAGGCCCGCACGCGCCCGACGGATTGCGGCCGGTCATAATCCCAGGAAAGTTGGGGCTCAGCACTGGGCGCTCCAGGTCTCGATTCTGATACCTGGGAAGGGACCGCCGCCCGCCGCACCAGTACAGGCGTGGGCAAAAACGGCTCCAGGAACTTCTTCGACGCCACCGGACCCGATCCAGGCCCGCCGCCGCCATGCGGCGTAGAAAACGTCTTGTGCAGGTTCAGGTGCATCACGTCCACGCCGAAGTCTCCGGGCCGCACCTTGCCGACGAGCGCGTTCATGTTGGCGCCATCCATGTAAAGCAGGGCGCCTTTGGCGTGGAGGATGTCCGCGATGCGGTGGATCTCGTTCTCAAACACGCCCAGTGTGGAGGGATTGGTCAGCATCAGCGCTGCCGTGTCCTCATCCACCTGGCGCGTGAGCGCCTCCAGGTCGATGCCGCCGTCCGCGTTCGACTTGAGGTTTTCCACCTGGTAGCCGCAGATGGCCGCCGTGGCCGGGTTGGTCCCGTGCGCCGAATCGGGGATGATAATTTTCTTTCGCGGATTGCCTTGCGACTCGTGCCACGCCCGTGCCAGCAGGATGCCGGTGAATTCGCCGTGCGCGCCCGCCGCCGGCTGCAAGGTGATGGCGTCCATGCCGGTAATCTCGAGCAGACACTTTTGCAGAAGCTCGATGACTTCCATGATCCCTTGCGCTAGTGCGTCCGGGCGGTACGGATGCGCGTCGGCGAGACCCTCGATGCGCGATACGTACTCGTTCACCCGGGGGTTGTACTTCATGGTGCACGAGCCCAGCGGATACATCCCCAGGTCGATGGCATAGTTCCACGTCGAGAGCCGCGTGAAGTGGCGGATGATCTCGATCTCGCTCAGCTCGGGGAGCAGGCCGGGCGTCTTGCGATGCGCCTCGCCGAGCAATTCGGCCGCGTTCACTGCTGGCACGTCGAGCGGCGGCAATTTGTAGGCCTTTTTGCCCGCCGCCGACTTCTCAAAGACCAGCCGCTCGTTCTGCGTCTGATGTGCCCGAACCTTGCCCGTCGTTTTTCCTTGAACTGCCGTTTCCGTTGCCATCCTCTATCGCTACGCCTCCACCAATCCCGCCGCCATTACCGCCGCCGCCTTGTCAATCTGTTCTTTCGTGATGATCTCCGTTGCGCACCACAAGGTGGCGTTGCCCAACTCGGGATACCAGCGGCTCAGTTCCACGCCACCCACAATCTTGTTGTCGAGCAGCCGCTTCTGCCACAACGCAGGCGGTTCGCCGGTCTCCAGCACAAACTCGTGGAACCGCGGCGCGCCCTTGAACAGCAGCTTTGTTCCGGCCACCGCGCTCAGCTCCTGCGCTGCGTAATGCGCCTTGGCCAGGTTGTGCACGGCCAGCTCGCCGATCCCTTCCTTGCCGTAAACGGTCAGGAAGATGGTCGCCATTAGCGCGACCAGCGCTTGATTGGTGCAGATATTTGACGTCGCTTTTTCGCGCCGGATGTGCTGTTCGCGCGTGGAGAGCGTTAGCACGAAGCCACGGTTTCCATCTTTATCCGTGGTCTGCCCCACCAGGCGGCCCGGCATCTGCCGCTGGAACTGCTCCTTGGCCGCGATCACACCGCAGAACGGTCCGCCATAGCTGAGCGCGACGCCGAACGACTGTGCCTCCATGCTGACGATGTCGGCCTCGACCGGCGGCCGCACGGCACCGAGCGAAACCGCCTCGGCAATCGAGACGCACAGCAGCGCGCCATTCCTGTGCGCAATCTCGGCAATCGCCGGAATGTCTTCGACGATTCCGAAGAAATTAGGAGACTGCACCAGCACCGCCGCAGTCTCTTCCGTCACCGCCGCATCCAGCGCCGCCAGATCCACGCGCCCGGTCTCGCGCTCGTAGCCCACCACGCTGACCGGCATTCCGCGATGGTGCAAGTACGTATCGATGACCTCGCGATATTCCGGATGCAGGCTTCGTGCGACGACCGCCTGATGCCGGCCGGTCACACGCATAGCCATCAGGATGGCCTCGGCCGCACCGGTCGAGCCGTCGTACATGCTGGCGTTGGCCACGTCCATTCCGGTCAGTTCGGCGATCATGGTCTGGAACTCAAAGATGGCCTGAAGTGTCCCCTGCGTGATCTCCGCCTGGTAAGGCGTGTAGCTGGTGAGGAACTCGCCGCGCTGCACCAGAGCGTCGATAATCACTGGCCGGTAATGCCGATACGCGCCCGCACCGAGAAAACTGGCAAAACCGGTGGCGTTTTTCTCGCCCGCCGCCTTGAAATAATCGATGATCTCGCTCTCGGCTTGCTGGCGCGGGACATCGAGATCGCGGTTCAGCCGGTATTCCGCGGGAATGATGGCAAACAAGTCGTCGATGGATTGCGCGCCGATGGCAGCTAGCATCTGCTCGCGCTCGGCGGGGCTTTTCGGTAGATAGCGCATGAGGTCCTTCTCGCTGGGTAGGGTTTGGAAGTGAAAAAGTGAATGAAGTGAAAAAGTGAATAGACTGCGCATCGCTTCACTTTTTCACTAATTCACTTCTTCACCCTTTGCTGCTTCACTTCTCTTCCGCAATAAATGCTTCGTACGCCGCGGCATCCAGCAGTTTGTCCCGCTCGCCGGGATCGGACAGCTCTACTTTGATGATCCAGGTATCGTGCGGCGCGGCGTTGATTTTGTCCGGCTCGGTCTTCAAGGTCTCGTTCACCTCGGTCACCGTGCCTGAGACGGGCGAGAAGAGATCGCTGACCGCCTTCACGCTCTCCACCGAGCCGAAGGTCTGGTTTGCGGTCACCGTATCACCCACCTTGGGGGCGTCCACGTAGACGATGTCGCCCAGCGAATTCTGCGCGTAATCCGTAATACCAATTGTGCCGATGTTGCCTTCGATCGCGATCCACTCATGCTCGCGCGTATAGCGGTAGTTGTTTGGATAGGCCATGGGACTCCTTCGTGCTCAAGAAGTTGCGAAATTTCAGTGTACGGCGTTCGGCAGGGTGACAGGAAACCGCTGCGGTACAGGTTTTCCTCAGCCGGAGTATTCCCGCATTTTCGATTCCATCAAACTCGCAAATCCGCCCCCGGAGGCAACCGTTAGCAGGAAGCGCGGATTCAAAACTCATTGCTAGAGTTGGCCTCTCGCGTCCCCTTGCGGCGAGCGAGGCTGGAGCACGCTAACACTTTGACCCACAGGAGATTAGCCATGATTCGCACAGCAGGTTTGCTTTCGGCTGCCGCATTCGCGGCGGCATTCCTTATTTCGCCGGGAGCGGCGGCGCAGAGCACATCCAATTCGAATAGGAACGACAATACCTCCCAGAGCGCGACGGCAAACAAGGGCCTGTCAGAAGCGGCCCACATGGTGCCGGCTCGTGCCGCCATTGACCGCACGCTCGACGCCAAAGATGCCAGGCCCGGCCAGACGTTTCAGGCCAAACTGGCCGATAAGGTTGAACTCAAAGACGGCCAGGAGCTTCCGCGCGGGACCATGCTCGTCGGCAAAGTCGGCACGGACGACATGAACGTGGCCGGCAAGTCCAAGCTGGTGCTTTGTATCGATGAAGCCAAGCTGAAGGATGGAAAGACAATCCCGCTGAAGGCCACAATTGTAGGGATATACGGCCCCAACGCCAACGACGCGGACGTGGATCAGTACAACGTGAGCGCCGGCAACCAGGAACCGAATGGCTGGACACGCCAGTTTACGCAGGTGGACCAGCTCGGCGCGCTGTCCGGAGTCGACTTGCACAGCAAAATCTCCAGCCAGAATTCCGGCGTGCTGGTGTCGACCAAGAAGGACGATATCAAGATCAAGGATGGGACGGAACTGGCGCTGGCTATCGCAGGGGAAAGCCGGAGCTAGAGCCGGAACCGGAACAATAATCACGCCGGCAGCGGCAGCTAAGCCGCAGTTGGACGAACAAGCGGAGGCGGGCTCTCGCGCGAGGGCTCGCGGGCTTACTGTGCCAGTCCCGGATACGGTTCCAGCGGCACCAGGGCCACGATCTCCAGCATGTCCTGCTGCGCCAGCGGCAATGCGGCAATGGCCTCGCGCACCTCGGCCTCGGAGTTTGCCTCCCACAAGATCGCCGAGCCTGCCGTGTCCCCGCGCTTCCAGATCTGCCGCGCCATTCCCGAGCGATACAGTTCCTTCGCCCGTTTCTGTTCGCGCGCGATCAGCTCCGGCGTGAAGGCCTCGGCCGGAAACGCATCCAGCCTCCGCCGCGTGAGGGTAAGGAATTGCATGGCCCGATTGTAGAAGAGCAGGGGGCTGGGATAAGGGATCAGGAATCAGCAACGACGGCTCCTAATTCTTGAAGAACTCGCCGTGGCCGCCGTTCTTCCATGGGTCGTAATGCGCCGCGAACTCCGCGCGCCGCTGTACGGACGGGTGATCGTACAGCCAGATTTCGATGAAGCGGTTGGGATTGGGATCCTCGAGCCATGCCCGGCCCAACGCATTGAACGAGGCCACCGCGGTTTTCTGGAAGTCGGGCACCAGGCCATGAATCGCCTCCTGCCCATACACGTCTGCCTGGTGTTCAAAGTAGCGGCTGACCGTGTTTGCTGCTGGCTCCAGCAGGAACGAAGCAATCGACACCGCGAAGAGGAGCACCACGAATCCTGTGCGCGTGGCCAGCGGATCACCCTGGCGCTCGGCGAGGCCCCATCGCACGCCGAACCGACGCGCCATCCAGCGGGCAAAGCCGGCGCAGGCCCAGAAGACGAAGAACAGCGCGGCGGCCGAGACGACAAGCCCCTTCACAATGTGGTGCAGCACGTAATGGCCGGTTTCATGGGCAAAGATGAACATGATTTCGTCATCCGGGATCCGTCCCGCCGTAGTGTCCCACACCACCACGCGCTTGGTAGCTCCCAGGCCGCTCACGTATGCATTCAGCCCATTGGTCTTCAGGCTGGCCTTCATCAGATACATGCGATCCGACGGGATGTTCGTCCCCGTCCGCGCCACAACCTTCTCGAGATCGGCCACCAGTTTGGGGTTGGTTCTCTCCAGCGGCTCAAACTTGTCGAAAATGGGCTCAATGAAGACCGGCGAGATAAACGTGACCAACGCCATGATCGGCACTGCGATGGCCCAACTCCAAAGCCAGAAGCGCCGCGGCGACATCTTGACAATCCAGTTGAACAGGATGAGTAATGGCGAACCAAACACCGCCGCCAGCGCGAGCGCCTTCATCCAATCGCCGAACCATCCCGCCCAACTCTCCACGCTGATGCCGTAACGGCGGCTGGCCGATTCGCCGATCAGGTCCAGCGGCAGCCCTGCAACCGTGACTATGACCGCCAGCAGGGCGAAAAAGATGAGCCCCTGCACCCAGCGCCGTCGCGTCAGGCGCTCGGTCCATCGCTCCAGGCCCGACGCCGCGCGAGTGGCCAGCAGCAGCCAGAGCACTACCAGCCCCCAGACCGAGCCAACGATCTCCAGTGTCAGCCGGATACGGTTCAGCGCAATCGCGTCCGCCAGCTTGTCCGGCGGCAGGGTGTACGCCTGCTGCGGTTGCGGTCGTTGGGCGCTCTGGGCCTGCGCCGGTTGCTGAGCTGCTGGAGGGTCCTGCGCGGCTGCCGGCCGGGTTGCAGCCGTCCAGGACATCGCCGCAAGCAGGGCCAATCCCAAGAAACGCTCGAGTCGCATCGCTCTCACCACCAGAAATAGCCGGATTTCTGAGACAATCGGGCTACCGATGTTTTTAACTGAAACTGCTCTGCCCGGACCACTGTTATCTTGCGCCCACTTCCGAATCGGCGCTGTCGTTCTGGCCGCATTGCTGGCTCTTCCAGCGGCCGCACAGCAGACCGCTTCACCGCCGCTCCTCAGCGCCATGACCGCGGAGCTCGATCGCGCCTTCACCACGCTGGGTCACGATCCCGGCAAGGACAACCAGCTTCCGCCTTATTTTCTCAGCTACACGGTAACCGACGCCGGCTCTGTCACCATCCAGGCCCAGTACGGCGCATTGGTTTCGAGTATCGCCAACCACGCTCGGGTGGCCGATATCCAGGTTCGCTTGGGCAGTCCTCAGCTCGATAACACCCACGGCGAACATCGCGGCTCCGCGGTGAACAGCGTGCGGCTACCCCTGACTGACGATCGCGTGGCCCTGGAGCGGACGCTGTGGCTGGCCACCAACAACGGCTACTCTAACGCGCTGGACAATTTTCTGCGCGTGAAGACCGAAGCCCAGGTGCGCGCCAAGGAGGAAGACACGTCGGCCGATTTCAGCGCGGAGAAGGCACAGACTTCCATCGGTAGTCCCGCGCCACCCGTCCGCCTTGACCGCGCCGCATGGGAGCAGCGTGTGGCAGCGCTTTCCCGCATCTTCCGCGAGTATCCCGACGTGTACCAGAACGTGGTGGCATTCACGGTCCAGAATCAGACGGAGTATTTTGCCTCTTCTGAGGGCTCGCGAATTATCACGCCGCATGTCTCCGCGAGGTTGGTCATTCTGGCGGTCACTCGGGCCGACGACGGCATGGAGTTGTTTCGCGATCAGACTTTTGAAGCGGAAACAGCGGATGGGCTTCCCTCGCAGGCACAGATGGAGTCGGCTGCGCGCGCGCTCGGCAACAGCCTGAAAGCGCTGCGCAAGGCGCCGATTACGGAGCCTTTCGACGGGCCGTCAATTCTCTCCGGGCGCGCCGCCGCCGTCTTTTTCCATGAAGTACTGGGGCATCGGCTTGAAGGCCAGCGCCAGCGCGGCGACGAGGAAGGCCAGACGTTCACCAAAGAAGTCGGCAAGGAGATCCTGCCGCCGTTCCTCTCGGTTGCCGACGATCCCACGCGGGACGCGTACGGCAAAACCTGGCTCAGCGGCAGTTATCAATACGACGACGAAGGCCAGCACGCCCAACGCGTCGAGCTGATTCAGGATGGCGTGCTCAAGACGTTTCTCATGTCGCGACTGCCCATCGCCAGCTTCAGCGATTCCAATGGCCACGGTCGCGCGCAGATGGGTCGCATGCCTACGGGCCGCCAGGGCAACCTCATCGTCACATCCAGCAAAACAAAAAGCGACGCCGAACTGCGTAAGCAGCTCATCGACGAAGCCAAAAAGCAGGGCAAGCCGTACGGACTTTACTTTGAAGACATCTCCTCGGGCTTCGCCGTCACCCAGCGCAGCTCGCCGCAGGCGTTCCAGGTGATTCCGTTGGTGGTCTACCGCGTATACGTGGATGGCCGCCCCGACGAGCTGGTGCGCGGCGTCAGCATCGTGGGCACGCCGCTTGAAGCCATGCGCAGCATTCTGGCCACCGGCGACAAGAGCGAAGTCTTCAACGGCGAGTGCGGCGCTGAATCCGGCACAGTGCCGGTCAGCGCAGTGGCGCCAGCCATGCTGCTTCGGGATCTCGAAACGCAGCGCCAGCCGCAGGGCACTTCTCGTCCGCCGATTCTGCCCATGCCCGGTGCGCCTGCAGCGAAGGAGGCCCAATGAATCGCCGTTTCGCTCCTGCGCTCTATGCCGCCACTTTGATTTTCGCTGCCACCGTTCCCGCGTTCTCCCAATGCGACCCCAGCATTTGCAACAGCACCCAGGCGGACGCCGAAAAAGACCCCGTCCTCAAAGCCATGCTGGAAGAAATGGACCGCAGCAAAGCGGGCCTGGAGCTGAAAGGCTTCGAGAAGCCCTACTTCATCGAGTACCGGATTGAGGATGTGGATGCGTTTGAGACGCGGGCCGAGTTCGGCGCCAGCGAGGGCTCAGGGCGCACCCACGAGCGGGTGGCTAGGGTCAGTGTCCGCCTGGGTGACTACAAGACCGACAGCTCTGGCGCGCGTGGCGACGGCCAACTCGGGCTTGCCGCGCTGGGCAACGATCCCATCGCCATCCGCTCGGCGCTTTGGGCAGCCACGGACGTCGCCTACAAAAACGCCCTGGACGCCTTCGCGCGCAAGCAAGCCGAGCTCAAGCAAATCCAGACGCCGCCGCAGGCCGACGACTTCAGCCACGAGCCGCCCATTATTTCCCTGGCCGCGCCGGCCCAGCTCAAGCTGGACGAGGCTGCATGGAACGCGCGTGTCGCTGCGGCAAGCGGACTGTATCGCAGCGACCCTTCCGTCAGCGCCCTCGCGCTGGAGGTCGAGTACTCCGTCGCGTCCTTTGAAGCCCGCGCCACCACCACCTGGCTGGTCAACTCCGAGGGAACCATCGTTCGCAAATCCGCTTCTTTATACCAGGAGTCCTTCGGCGTGGGCACGCAAGCCGCCGACGGCATGCACCTGGACCGCTCGTTTGCGACCGATGGAAAATCGGAGGCCGATCTCGACTCGCCCGATGCATTCCGCAAGCACGCGGTCGCTGAGATTGCCTCGCTCGCCGACCTGCGCAACGCGCCTGTGGTCGAAGAGGAATACCACGGGCCGGTCCTGCTGAGCGCCGACGCGGGAACCGACATTCTCCGCTATCTGCTGGCGCGCAGCGTAGCCGCCACGCGGCCGCGCCTGGGCACGGACGCCCGCACCAACGGCCCCTTTGCTTCGAGTTTTCACACGCGCGTGCTTCCTGACTTCATGGACGCCATCGACGATCCCGGCATGAAGACCTGGGACGGCCATAGTCTGCTCGGTGCTTACTCAGTGGACGACGAGGGCGTGCCTGCGCAGGCCGTCAAACTGGTCGATGCGGGCCTCCTCGACGGCTACCTTATCGGCCGCGAGCCGGTGCGTGACTTCCCCCAGTCCAACGGCCACGCCCGCGCAACTCTCGCCGGTTCGCCACAGCCGGTCGTCGGCGTCCTCAAAATCACGGCGCAGAATGGCGTGTCCGATGACGAGCTGAACCAGAAGCTGCTCGCCCTGATGAAAGATCGTGGTATCAGCTCCGCATATTACGTGGAGACCATGGGCGGCGTGCTCACCCCGCGGCTGCTCTATCGCATCACCGCGGACGGAAAGCGCCAACTGGTTCGCGGCGCGGTCCTGGATGACCTGGACCAGCGCGCGCTCCGCTCCAGTGTCGAAGCCGCGGGCAAGGAATTGTGGGTGGACAACTCCGCCGGAGAAGTGCCGGAAACCGTGCTCGGCCCCGCGCTCCTGTTCAGCGATGCGACGGTGAAGCGCGCCAACGAGAAAAACGAAAAGCTGCCGTTCTATCCGCCGCCCAAGGACAGTGAACAGTGATACGTAAACAGGATTCAGAGCCTCCCGACGTGCGTTTCCGCCAGCTGAAATTGACAACTGACAACTTCGGACTGTGAACGTCACCTGTTACACTCCGGTTGAACGAAATACCGTGCCTCACATGGAGTCAATCGCGCAATGAAATCTCTTCCCATCGTGCTCTGCCTGGCGGCCGCAACGGCGGTTGCGGCGCAAACCGCTCCCAAGCCCGCCACGCCTGCGGCCAAAACAACGTCGACGGCAACAAAATTCAGCACCGCTGCGTCCCACCCCGCCAGCGCAACTGGCTACAAGCTCCCGCCCGGCGTGAAGCGCATCCCCGGCGTGCCCAAGCTCGTCATGAGCGGCTGGCGGTACCAGGACATCCTCGTCGGCAAAGGTCCCGAGGGCGAGTCGGGCAAGGTATGGCACTTGAAGTACAAGGGCTGGCGAGCCGCCGACGGCGTTGTCTTCGACTCCTGGGAGAACAATCGCCGTCCGGAATTCAAAGACGGCAAGCCGGTGATGGGGCCGGACGGTAAGCCCGTCATGGGCGAGCCCCAACCTCTCGCATTTCCTCAGGGCATGGGCCGCCTCATTCCGGGATTTGACTGGGGCGTTGCCGGAATGCGAGTCGGCGGCAAGCGCCGCATCTTCATTCCCTGGGAACTGGCCTATGGCACACGCAGCATTCCCGACCGTCCGGATCATCCAGGCATACCCCCAAAATCGGACCTCATCTTCGATGTCGAGCTGGTGGAAGTGACAGATATGCCGGCCATGCCGATGCGTCCTATGATGCCGCAGCGCCCCATGCCGCATCCGGGTGCTCCGGGCACTCCGGCAAAGCCTGGGACTCCGCCTCCATCGGGCCAGCCGGCGCCTCCGCCCACAGGCTCACCATCTGCGGCCCCGGCCGCCGCTCCAGGAACGCCGCCGAAGCCATCCAGCACAACGCCCAATCCCGGCACGCAGCCCGAATCCAAACCGGCGCCACCGCCGCCAACTCCGCAGAAGTAGCCGTCGAGCATCCCGGATCGCGTTCAGCGATACGGGATGTTCCGTCTTATCCCTTGCCCCTTATCCCTGCTTTTCCGGCAGCTCCGGCGTGGCATCCAGCAGGCGCCGCGTGTACGCTTCCTGCGGCGCTGCGCACAGAGCCTCGGCCTCGCCCGTCTCCACCAGGCGTCCGTGCTCCATCACCGCAATCCTCGTGCTCAGGTAGCGCACCAGCGGCATGGAGTGCGAGATGAAGAGATAGGTCAGCCCGTTCTCGCGCTGCAGCCGGCGAAGCAGATTCACGATCTGCGCGCCCACGCTCACATCCAGGGCCGAAACCGGCTCGTCCAGGATCAGCAGCTTCGGCCGCAGCGCCAATGCCCGCGCAATGTTGATGCGCTGGCGCTGCCCACCGGAGAACTCGTGCGGATGCCGGCTCAGCGCCGACTCGTCCAGCCCCACTTCGCCCAGCAGTTCCACTGCTTTTGTGCGCAGCGCCGCGCGGCCGCGCGCCACGCCCAATTCGCGCCCGTGAATCAGGATCGGCTCGGTGACGATCTCCTGCACCTTCATGCGCGGGTTCAGCGCCGCGAATGGGTCCTGGAATACAGGCTGCATGTGGCGCCGCAGTTGCTTCATTTCCGCAACCGATGCCCGGCCCAGTTCCACACCGTCCACGCGGATCGTGCCGCTGTTCGGCTCGGCCAGCCCCAAGATCATCCGCGCTACGGTGGTCTTGCCCGACCCCGACTCGCCCACTAGTCCCAGCGTCTCGCCAGGCTCCACACGCAAACTTACTTCGCGCACCACCGTGTGCTGCTCGGTGCGCAGTCCTGCCCGCCGCGGATAGCTCTTGCTCACGCGCTCCACTTCCACCAGGGCCATGAACCTAGGGTATCCCGGCCGCTGGCGGTATCATTGTCCAAAGCGAGGCCGAGCCTTGGCCTCAGTGGGGGACACTTGCCATGAAGGAAGTCATCTTCGAGGTTACGCAAGAGGCCGACGGCGGCTTCACCGCTGAAGCCATTGGCGAGAGCATCTTCACCCAGGCAGATTCGTGGGAGGAACTCCGCGCCAACGCTCGCGAGGCTGTCCAGGCTTTTTACTTCGATTCCCAGATGCCTGCCTCGATCCGGCTTCGCCTGGTACGCGACGAGGTCTTGGCCGTCGCATGAGGCTGCCGCGCGACCTAAGTGGACAAGACCTTGTAAGCCATCTCTGCAAGCGTTGGAGCTATCGGCGAGTCCACCAGGTTGGCAGCCACATCATTCTCGAAACAGAAGAGCCATCTCATCACCGAATCGCGGTCCCGGCGCACTCTCCGTTGCGCATAGGTACCCTCAACTCCATCCTCTCCAGCGTCGCCAATCACAAAAGCGTTTCCCGGGAAGAGATTCTGAAAGGAATCTGACCGGTCCGTTATAGTGTCGGAGAGGCAATCGCACTTCTCCCCAAAGGACGCTACCCGCATGACACTCGACCGTCGCGATTTTCTTGCGGCCTGCAGCCGCGCCGGCATCACCTCCGCCCTGCTGCCCGGCATCCTGTACACGCTGGCCAGCCAGTCCGCCGAAGGGCAGGAGTTGGTGAAAGGGCCACCGGGGCACGCGCCGTCCTGGGACAAGATCACGCCCGAGATGCTGGACCAGGCTGCGCAGCTTGCCGGCGTAGGCCCGTTCACCGACGCGCAGAAGAAGATGATGCTCGACGGCCTGAACCACATGCGCGACGGCTACGCGCAGATCCGCGCGCTCAAGCTGCCCAACTCCGTCGCACCCGCGTTTGTGTTCCATCCCCAGCCCGCAGCGCAGAGGAACAAGTTTGTTGCTCAGCTAGCGCATCTCGACATCGAGAAGAAGCACGGCGAGCACGAGCCACCGCCTTCGCATGCCGCCGGATGGCAGCCAGACCGCGCCGTCGCCGCAGCCGCGCGAATCGAAGACCTGGCCTTCGCCAGCGTGAGCGAGCTGGCAAGCTTAATCAAGTCGCGCAAGATCACCTCCATCGACCTCACAAAGATGTATCTGGCCCGCCTCAAGCGCTACGATCCCACGCTGCACTTTGTCATCACGCTCACTGAAGACCGCGCCCTGGCGCAGGCGAAGAAGGCCGACGAGGAGATTGCCGCGGGAAAGTATCGCGGTCCGTTGCACGGCATCCCGTGGGGCGCCAAGGACCTGCTCGCCGTCAAAGGCTACCCAACCACGTGGGGAGCGGGCGGCTTCGAGCACCAGACGATCGACGAGGATGCCACCGTGGTCCAGCGGCTGGACGAAGCCGGCGCCGTCCTCGTGGCCAAGTTGACGCTGGGCGCGCTTGCCATGGGCGACAAATGGTTTGGCGGCCAGACCCGCAACCCGTGGAACCCCAGCCAGGGCTCGAGCGGCTCGTCGGCCGGCCCGGCCAGCGCGGTCGCGGCCGGTTGCGTCGGCTTCGCCATCGGATCGGAGACGCTCGGCTCCATCTCCTCGCCCTCCACGCGTTGCGGCGACTCCGGCCTGCGCCCCACCTTCGGCTTCGTGCCCCGCACCGGCGCCATGGCCCTGAGCTGGACCATGGACAAGCTGGGACCCATCTGCCGCTCCGCCGAAGACTGCGCGCTCGTGCTCGAATCGATCTACGGTCCGGACGGTAAGGACACGTCGGTTTATCCAGCCACATTCCACTGGAACCCGAATCTCGACTGGAAAGCTCTGCGCATCGGCTATCTGAAGAGCGCCTTTGAGCCGCCGAAACCGGAACCGCCCGCCGCGCCGCCGCCAAACGAAACCGCCGATGAAAAAGCAAAACGCGAAGCCCGCGATCAAGCCGAGCGCATCCGCCGCGATTACGATCGCAAATTCGAATTGGCTACGCTGGACAAGCTCAAGGCTATGGGCGTGAACCTGATCCCGGTGGAGTTGGCGCACGGCCACTATGGCGCCATAACGCCTGTGCTCGAAGCCGAGGCCGCCGCCGCGTTCGACGACCTGACCACGACCGGCCGAGACGCGCTGCTGACCGAGCAGAGCCAAGACGACTGGCCCAACATCTTTCGCGTGGCCCGCTTCTACCCGGCCGTCGAATACATCCAGGCCATGCGCGCACGCACGCTGGCCATCCAACAAGTCTCCGCACTCTTTGAGAAGGTCGACATCATCGTCACCCCCACCTTCGGCTTGCAGCTCGTAGTCACCAACCTCACCGGCCATCCCGCGCTGATCGTGCCCAACGGCCTGCGCGGCCCAGACGCTCCTCCACCCGAAAGCACGGAGGTGGGCAGCGACGAAAACGAGGGCGGCCCAAACACTCCAGTGTCCATCACGTTCCTCGCCGGGCTCTACGAAGACGCAAAGCTGGCCGCATTCGGCCGCGCGTATCAGGAAGCGACGGGATTCCAGAAGCTGCATCCGAAGATGGATTAAAAGGCAGCGTCTTAAATCACGTTGATGAGTACAAGACGTGTCAGGGCACGGCTTTCAGCCGTGCCGATAGCGTCGCCAAAGAATTGAGGGCTTTAGAATTGAGGGCTTTAGATGGGATGAGACGGCTGGTCTCGCGGAACAGCTAAGCTGACCGCACGCACTCAAGGTGCTAGGAGGAGACCAGCCGATGAAGAAGGTTAGCAAAGTGGTGGAGCAGAGGCAAGCGGCGAAGGACACGCCGGCGATAACGGTGGGTTTGGATCTGGGCGACCGGTACAGCCGCTACTGTTTGTTGAACGAGGAATGCGAAGTGGTCGAGGAAGGGCGCATCCAGAGCACCGAGACCGCATTTCGCCGGCATTTCGAGGGCGAGCCGCGCCAGCGGATCGCGCTGGAGTGCGGCACCCACTCGCCCTGGGTCAGCCGGTTGCTCCAGGCGCTGGGCCACCAGGTGATCGTAGCCAACGCGCGCAAGATTCCCGCCATCACCGCCAGCCAATCGAAGAACGACCGCAACGACGCCGAGCTGCTGGCCCGCTTTGCCGCCCACGATCCCAGGCTGCTGTCGCCGGTCCAGCACCGCCGCCTGGAGCGGCAGCAAGACCTGAACCTGATCCAGGCGCGGGCCACGCTGGTGCGCGCGCGGACCATGATGGTGAACGCATTGCGCGGCCTGGTCAAGAGCGCCGGCTCTCGTCTGCCGGCCTGCTCCACCGAATCGCTTCCCGTCCGCGTGCGGGCGTCCATTCCACCGGCGCTCAAGGCAGCAACGTTTCCGCTGCTCAGCCAGATCGCGCTGCTGAACCGGCAGATCGCCAGCATGGATCGGCAGATCGAAAAACTGGCCGCCAAATATCCGGAGATCCGAGTCCTGCGCACAACGCCGGGTGTGGGACCGGTGGTCGCCGCCGCCTATGTGCTCACACTGGACCGGCCGGATGCGGCCCGCAATCGCTCCGCGGGCGCCTTCCTGGGCCTGCGTCCCGGGCAAAGCCAGTCCGGCGAGTCGGACCCGCAGCGACGCATCTCCAAAGCCGGCGACAGTTATCTGCGCAGCCTGCTGGTGCAGTCGGCTCAATACATCCTGGGCCGCTTCGGCCCCGACTCGGCACTGCGCCGCTGGGGCTTGAAGCTGGCGTCTACGGGTGGCAAGCGCGGCAAAAAACGAGCCATCGTGGCGGTGGCCCGAAAACTGGCGGTGATGCTGCACAGCATGTGGCGCAGCGGCCGGCCCTTCCAACCCTTCCCCCAAACCGCAACCAACGCAACCGCAGCTTGAACCAGGTTCGGAAACCGCAACCAGGAAAAACAGGCTTACCAACCGGTGTTTCAGGCAAATCAATCTCGTGTCCGGGTGACTGCGTTCAGCGGCTTGGCCGTCAAAGGCCGCGCTTTAGATAGCAGCACCCATTCATCACCATCGGGTCCCAACAGGCACCGAGCCCACAGCGGCTCACTACGAGTGCGGATAGAAGCCCGAGATGAATCCCAAAGACAACTGCAACTGCAAATGCAAAAACATGCCGACAAAGGAAAAACAAAAACACCTTGACTCAACCAGCCGTCTCATAGAAGGCCCTGAGAGATGCTTCCCCTTCTTCTCGCGGATTTATCATTGCCTGCGTGTTCATTCCTCATCTGAATCGCTCTCTTCGCGTGGCGCAAGGCGCCGCGCTACTTGTTCTGCTCGGCGTCGCCCAAACTTCGTGCATCGCGCAGTCCAACGACCAGGCACTGCTCGCCGGCCTCACCACCGACTTCGCCAGGCTGGCTCCGCAGACCATTCGCCCCGCCTCCGGCTTCATCCGCTATCCCTACCTGATTCCCGCCGGCTACTACACGCAGATGTGGGACTGGGACGGCTTCTTCATCGGCGCGCACTGGGCCAACCAGAGCACCGATAATGCCAAGCTCCTGCACGACTGGGTGCTCAACTTCGCGAACTCGGCGGACGCCACCGGCTACGTCTCCGGGTGCATTACCCCGGCGGGTCCGCGGCCCATCTTCGGCAAATTCGCCATGAAGCCGTTCCTGGCCCAGGGCGCCGTCATCGCCGCGGAGCAACTGCACGACTACGAATGGATCCGGCCGGTCTTTCCCGCCATGGTCAAGATCGCCGAGTACCGCCGTAAGACGCAGTACGACGAGCGCTGGGGCCTGTGGTTCTGGTCGAACTCCATGCAATCGGGAGCGGACAACAATCCGGCGCTGAGCAACGAACCCGAAGACGAGAGCGCAATCCTGGCCGTGGATGCCTCGGTGTGGGCCATGCGCGAGTACCGCGCCATGGCGCTGATCGCCCGCAAGCTGGGCTACAGCGATTTGGCCGACAAATACAAAGAGATGGCCGGCGACACGCGCAAAGCCATCCTGAAGAACTTGTGGGTCAAGGACGAGGCCATCTTCCTCAACCGTTGGCGCGACAATGGCAAGTTTATCCACGTCGTCAGTTGGTCCAGCTTTGTGCCGCTCGCCGATGGCATGCTCTCGCAGAAGGACGCGGAGCGCATGATCCGCCAGCACCTGCTGAACCCCGCCGAGATGCGTTCGGCATACGGCTTCCGCAGCCTGGCCAAGAGCGATCCGCACTACAACAATGAGGCCATCATCAATCCCTACTCAAATTGGCAGGGGCCGTTGTGGATTAACGCCAATTTCATCGACTGGATTGCGCTGCGGCGCTATGGGTTCACGGCGGAATCGAAACAACTGGCCGAAACGCTGGCTACGATGCTGCGCCAGGACATCGCCAAGTGGGCCGCGATGCACGAGGATTACGACGCGGAAACCGGCGAGGGCCTTGCACCCACTCCGGCCGAGTCGCCCCAGGGAAAGTTCGCCGGCTTCGTGGGCTGGAATCTGCTTGCCCAGGACATGCTGCAGTGCGAGGCCACCGGCGAGCATTGCATGACGCTGGAGATTCCCGCGAAGTAGCGAGTCGGCAAGTCGGAAAATCAACAAGCCAGTTGCACCAGCATTGGTGCAGATTTCATATCGTCATATCATGATGTCTTGATAATCGCATAAAAAAATGTATATGCACTCTACCGTCATATCATGATATGTTGATATGTTTTTTGGCTCATTCCGGCCTTCCGGTGTAGTGCGCATGCGAGTGGACTTGCGCGTGGTCCTCACTCGATTCCAGGTGCGTGGTGACGGTGGCGGGAACGCCCAGCGCCTGCGCCAGGCGCTCCTCGATCACGGTCGCCTGCCGGTGCGCCTCGCCGAGCGGCGTGTCCCACGGGAAGAGCAGGTGGACTTCGACAATCTGGCGATAGCCGGTGGTGCGGAAGCGAACGCCGTGGTAATCGATACCGAACCCGGCGCAGAGTTCGTCGAGGCGAGCGCGGAGTTCGTGGCCGACGCGCGGGTCAGAATAATCGAGAAGCCCGCGAATGGACTGCCAGAGAAGCCTTCCGCCGGAGAAGAGAATGTTGGCGGCGACGGCAAAGGCGACCAGCGGGTCAAAAGCTTTCCAGCCGGTGACCATGACCAGGATGAGGCCGGCGAGCACGCCGAAGCTGGTCCAACTGTCGGTGAGGACGTGTTTGCCGTCGGCTTCGAGGATGAGGGAGTGGTTGCGGCGGCCGACGCGCAGCAGGTAAACGCCCAGTACGGCATTGAGCGCGCCCGCGGCGACGACAAGGATTGCGCCCCTGCCGAGATGTTCGAGCGCCAGGCCGTGCCGCCATTTCTGGGCAGTGGTGTAAATGATGGATACGGCGGCAAGGACGATCATGCCGCCTTCAAATCCGGCAGAGAAGAAGTTGATGCGCTCATATCCGTACTGGAAGCGGGGGATGGCGGGGCGGCGGCTGAGCCACAGGCTGAAAACGGCGAAAGCCACGGCGACCACGTGAACAACGGATTCGGCGGCGTCAGAGAAGATGGCCGACGACGCCGTGATCCACCACGCCGAGACCTTGCCGGCGAGCATGAGGAAGCCCACCAGGAGCGAGACCCGCATGGCGAAGCGGGCGTCGCGGAGCTGATTCTCTCCAGGCTGGGCGGAATCGTTCATGGTCTCTCTCGGCGGCTGCAATTGGACGAGGCTCGTGCCTACCGCGAATCGGCTCGAAGAATGCGGCCGACCTTGCTGCCACCATTCTACGAAGCTTGGGCATCGAGTGAGATAGATCACCGAATACAATCGACCATCCTGCCAGACTCTGGCCTAGAGGTTCTTCAAAATCTCTGTGTTTCGCTTAGATTATCTCTCCTGCCTGCTGACCATGCTTTCCACCATCCTGGTTGGCCGCAAGCTGTGGATGGGGCTGGCGGTCGCGGCCCTGAACAGCGCGCTCATCTGCGTTATTGGCGTGCGCACCGCCCAATTCGGCTTCATCCCCGCCAACTTGTTTTGCATTGCGGTGTACGCGCTGAGCATTCGGTCCTGGCGGAGGCAGGAGCAACGGTAAACCGGCTCGGACGAAAGCTGCATCTCCTACAATAGAATGAGTGGCTTTGATTCCCCTGATTTCGCCCGCCGCCACAGCGCCGGAGCGACGCACGGCAACGGATGGACCCCGAATTCTGAAACTGTGGCACCTGGCCAGCATGGATGCGCCAACCGTCGCCGTGGTGTGGGCCTGCGCGCTGGCGTGGACGGCGCATGTTCGTCCGGCTGCGGGCACGCTGGTGGCGCTGGCGCTGGCGGTCTGGGCGATTTACGTCTTTGACCGGCTCCTGGATGGGCGGGCCGGGTTCGATTCTGTGGGGCATCCTTCGCTTCGCGAGCGGCACTACTTTCATTGGCGGCACCGGCGCACATTGGCTGGCCTGGCCGCCATTGCCATTGCGGCTGCGGCCTGGCTGGTGTTGCCGAGCCTGGGGCCGGGCGCTCTGCGGTCGGACGGCGCCGTTGCAGCGGCCACAGTCTTTTACTTTGGCGGCGTGCACTCGCGCACCGCCGCGCTCCGCGGGATGCTGGCACGGGCCGGCGCGCTGGTCTCGCGGGAATTTGTAGTGGGAACCATCTTCATCGCGGGATGCGTTCTGCCGGCGCTGACCGCGACGCGGCATGACGCCGCCTATCCGTTTGCGCTGGCCGGGCCGGCGTGCGCGCTGGCTGCTCTGGCGTGGCTGAATGTGCGCGCCATCGGCCACTGGGAGGGCGATGTGCAGGGAGGAAACGGCATCCGGCTCCCGGCGTTGGTGCTGGCAGGGCTTGCCTTGGCGGGCGCGGCGGCGCTCATGCCGTCGCAACCGCGCGCGGCGGGGCTCATTTTGATGGCAGCGGCAAGCGCTTTCCTGCTTCTGCTGCTCGATCAGGTTCGCGATCGTCTGGAGCCGGTCACCCTGCGGGCCGCGGCCGACCTGGTGCTGCTGACTCCCCTGCTGCTGGCGGGATTGCAAATCCGATGAGGTCAACCAAGTTCTCTTCGGGACAATGGTGGCGAGTTCGCGTCGCCTCGCGACGTGGCAAGTTGGCGGGTTGGCAAGTGCACGAAAACGATGCTGCGAACTTCGACCGCCTTGCCGGCCTTTACCGCTGGATGGAGTGGTTGAGCTTCGGGCCGCATCTGGCACGCTGCCGGCGCGCATTTTTAGGCGATATGAAGCGTGCACGGCGAGCGCTCGTTCTCGGCGATGGCGACGGGCGCTTTACTCGAGCGCTGCTTGAGGCAAACAATGCCGTACAGGTGGACGCCGTGGACGCAAGCGCGGCCATGCTGCGCGCGCTATCGCGCAGCGCGGGCCCGGACGCCGAGCGGGTGCGCACGTGCATGGCCGACGCGCGGCGTTGGACGCCGAATGCGGACCTTTACAACGTGGTGGCAACGCACTTCTTTCTCGATTGCCTGACCACCGGTGAGGTGCGGGAGCTGGCCGCGCGCGTGCGTCCGGCGCTGGCCGAGGATGGTGCATGGATGATTTCCGAGTTTGCCGTGCCCCAGGGAGCCTACGGCCGCTTTGTAGCGCGCCCGCTGATCGCATTCCTCTACTTTGCGTTCGGAGTCATGACCGGCCTGCGCGTGCGGCGTCTGCCCGACCATGGCGCAGCCATGGAGCAGGCGGGGTTTACGCGGCGCGAGCGGCGGACCTGGCTCGGCGGGCTGCTGGTGGCGGAGATTTGGACGTGCACGAGCGATTGAAGCGCCCCCGGCGAGAAATGTCTCTCGCCGGGGGCGCTGCCGAACAGCGGCCCATCTCAGAAGAACCCGTTATTCGCCCGCTGTTTCACCGATTGCGCGACGATATTGGGCGCGCCGTTACTCGTCGTGGGAGCGAAGAGCCAGCCAGCCACCGACACGAACTCGTTGTCAGCGAGCCCGCTGAAGCTATCGGGGTTCAGGCCCGTGTAAGTGGTCCCGCTGGCCGTGACTACGTTGAAGGAGATGGCGTTCTGATTGGCCATGGGCCAGGCCGCAAAGAGTGGACCGAGACCCACGCCGAGGGTGAAGCTCGAGGCGCTGGAATCGACTCCAGTAACCCAGCCGGTGATCTGGCTCGGCTCCAGCTCGACATTGGAGGCGGTGAAAGCGACCGAATGCGGCGGTCCCCAGCCGTTGTTGCCTGGGCCCCCGCCTTTGTTGGTCAGCGAACCCGGCGTGACAGTGACCTGAACGGTTTGGCCGACCATCAGGTCGCTTGCGGAGGTAAACGTTAGACCGGAGGGAATGGTGAACCCGCCGTTGTCGATGGAGAAGGTGGTTGCGGGATTTGAGCCCGATCCCGGCGCCCAGACAGCGACCGTGGCCATTCCGCCGAGGGGCAAGCTGGCGTCGTCAGTGGGGCTCCGGTGGAGGATGAGCTGGATGACGGTTTCGCCTGCAGGCAGCGGCAGTGGTGGAATGCGAATAATGGTGCCTTCCACCGTTTGCGCAGCGGCCTGCTGCACGTATGCAACCTGGCTGGCCGTGAGCACGCCGCCGCCGGCCACGGTGGACACCTGGACACTCACCACTTGCCCCTGGGCCACGCAGCCAAAGCCGGCCGTCGAGCAAGCGCTGGCCGGGAAGCTTGAGAATGTGGTGGTGCTTGTCGTGTCCACGGTGAACGACCTGCCCCATTCGGTTTGCAGCGAGAAGGAGTTATTGGTCGCATCCACGGTGCCTACCGTTCCGGTGACGGATCCGAAATGCGGTGGAGTGGGAGCGGACGGGAGCGAAGAGATGGTCACGCCGTTGGCCGCGGCAAGATTGACGGAAAGATCCGGCTGGATGACCGTGTTGAGATGGAAGTCGACCAGGAATCCCAGCGGCGAGGTGGCGCTGACCGTTACCGGGAAAGGAGCCGTGGTGAAGGAGAGCGAGTCGGTGCTGTTGTCGAATGCCGGCGTGAGCTGGCAGACAGTGCCGATCGCGCAATTACTGCCGAGGGACGAATCGGATTGATTGAAGATGACCAGTTGCGGGCTGGCAAAGGTCAGGTTCAGGCCGGTGTAGGTTCCCGCAGCGATGTCGGCCGTGCTTAAGAACGCAGAGAGCGCCTGGAGTTGCGTCACGTCAATCTGAACCGGCGTGGTGCCGCTCAAAAGAGATACCGGCGAACCGGATTGGGGTGTCAACGTGGCGGCCGTGAGGCTGACCTGGAAAAACAGGACCTGAACACCAGACGGCGGATCGTCGGTCATGGAAATGGAGACGGGAGCGGTCCCCGCTGCAGGGTTGCCGGTGGATGTGGTGACGTTGGTCGAGCTGCATCCCGCCAGAATCAAGCTTGCAACGGCAGGGGCCAAAAAAAAGGGCACCGTCTTACGCATCATGTTTCCTCCTCAGATTGCAAGAGACCATGGCAACTCTGCACTTAATCGAGTGCTCAGCCAATTCCGGAGGAGCCGGGTTAAGCCCGGTCTATGAACCACTACGGCAACGGGAGCACCATAAAGCCACACCCCCGCGCTGCTTCCGACTAGTAACTATAGACGCAATTCGGTAGCAAAGTTGTGACCTTGATTACTTTAGTTTTCTCGCAGTTGTGGATCGGTGCAAAAGAAATCATTCAGTCACCAACAACGCATGCCGGAATCTGCTCTCAGTCCGGAGTCTCTTGACTCGACCTGTGCCGCTGCGAGGGGAAGAGCGATCTGGAGGTGCGTCGCTTGGCCAGCCAGGCAGCAATTTACCGCGGCGCCGGACAAGGTGCAGCTAATGGCTACGATCTTCGCGTCGATATACCGTGCAGGACGCGTGATGGACCTAGAGATCCTTCAGGATTATCTCGTTGAATCAAGGGAGCTTTTACAAAAGGCGCAGGAAGATACCCTGCGGCTGGAGTCGGAGCCGGGTGATAACGAGGCGCTGGCTTCGATCTTCAGGGCATTCCATACGATCAAGGGCGGGGCGGCGTTCCTGGAGGCCGAGCACCTGGTGGAGTGGGCGCACGATCTTGAGGGCATGCTCGACCAACTGCGCTCGCATACCCTGCCGGTAACCCCAGAGCGGATTGACGCGATTCTGATGGGCATCGATGTAACCGGGGGCATGTTCGATGAGCTCGCAAGGGAGCAGGCGCCGGGACCCGGTCCTGCGGAAATGAGCTGCAGGATTCGTATGCTGGCGCTTGGAGGTTCGGGGGCAGGAACCATGGACGCCGGCAAGGAAGTCGGATGCGTTCCTGTTCTTGTTGGAGCGCCGGAGGAGCCGCTAGATGCATCTACGGCCGCAATGATGCTCCAGGCCGAGGCGCCGGCTTCGGCTGGGGAAGGCCCATATGCCGCGGAAGCAGCGGCCGACGAACGGTCCGATGACCGGCCTCAGGATGCAATGACAAATGCCGCACCGCCGAAGATCGGCTCTTTGAAAGCCGAGCCCGGTGGCGCTGCTACGCCGATGGTTCACGCCAGAGGAGCAGAAACCGCGGAGAAGATGTTGCGCGTGGATGCAACCCGCCTGGACGCGGTGATGAACCAGGTAGGAGAACTGGTTCTGCTGCGCAATCGGTTGACGGCGGCCCTGGGAGGTTTGAGCAAAGAAGACGAAAACATGATGCGCATTGCGCGCGAAATGGATCTGCGGGTCAGCGACCTGCAGAGCAGCGTGATGTATCTGCGCATGCAGCCATGCCGGCGGCTGTTCCAGCAACTGCCGCGCGTGATACGGGATGCTTCGCGCCAGTTGGGCAAGGATGTAGGCCTGGAGATCGTGGGGGAAGAGGTTGAGATCGACAAGGCTGTGGTAGACGCATTATCGGGGCCGATCGTACATCTTGTTCGCAACAGTCTTGACCATGGAATCGAGCTGCCCGAAGTTCGCAAGCACGCCAACAAGCCGGTGACGGCGGTGCTGCGCATCGCCGCCATCCATCTTGGCGACCGAGTGCGCATCGAGGTTTCCGACGACGGACAGGGCATCGACCGGAATCTTGTGGTTCGCAAGGCGGTTGAAAAGGGCGTCATCACCCAGGATGAAGCTGCGCATCTCTCAGACCAGGATGCGCTGGAGCTCATCTTCCGGCCCGGGTTCTCGACCAAGGAACAGGCGTCGGAGCTGTCGGGACGCGGCGTGGGCATGGACGTGGTGAAGCAGACTACGGACAAGCTGCGCGGCCGCTTGTCGATCGATACGCAACCCGGCCAGGGAACGACAATATCGATGGAGTTTCCGCTGACGATGGCGGTGCTGCCGGTGCTTTACCTGCGCGTGCGCCAGGAAACGTACGCTCTGCCCATCTCGGCGATCGACAGTCTTACCGATCTGGAAGAGGATCGCGTGCACCGTCTTTCCGGCCGGGTGAGTTATCGCGTCGATGGCACGCAGACGGTTCCGCTGGTAGATCTGGGTGCGATCCTCCAGAATCGCCCGCTGCGGCTGGGGGCCGAGAGTGTCGAAGGCGTGCTCACCGAACGCGGGCTCTTTGTGGTTTCTGAGGTTCTGGGCAATGAGGACTCGGTGGTCAAGCCAATTGATTTCCTGTCCAGCGGGAGCCTCTATCAGGGCGCAACCATATCCGGAGCCGGAATCGTGGTATTGATTCTCGACGCCGGTGCGTTGAGCGCCGCGGCCAGCGCTGCCGCCGAGAGGGGGCAGTGATGGACATCCAGCGAGTGATGTCGATCATGGACGTGTCGCACCGGACGCGGCGCACCATCGAGCGATCCTTAAGGGAGATCGATCGCCGGGCGCTCAACGCCATGGTGCTGGTGAAGCGGCACGGCAACAAGCTGGCCAGCTACGGAGTTGTAGCGCAGGCGTTCCGCGAGCAGGCCGTGCTTTTGAAGCATGCCGCTGCGCCGCTGCAGCAGTCGATCGCCCCGCTGGTGCGGGTGCACATGCGCATCCTGCAGCAGGGGCAGTTCAGCGAAATGTTCCGGCGCACGGCCACGGTTGCCAACGGGAAGAACAAGTCTGGCGAGTACGTGCGCAACTCCGAAGCGCACTGGCAGCGAAACATCGAGGCCGAAGAGGCCGAGGGTCTAACCATCCTGCTGAAGTTGATTGAAACGGTGACCAGGCTGCAGGAGGGGATTGCCGAGCAGGAGTACGTGGTGACGAATGGGCGTATCGAAGCCGCGCTTTCCGAGCGCACCGGCGCGCCGCTGATGCGGGTGTCGCACGAGATGGGGCTGGCGGTGGCCAAGGTGCGGGACGCGATCTGGAAATACCGCGGAGAACTGGAGGAGGTGCTGCATGAAAGCAGAGCCAGTATTTGAAGCGGGGGACCATCGCTGGTGGGTTCTGTTCGACCAGGACGAACGGCGAGTCATCGATTCCAACGTGTACGTGGTGGAGTCGAGCGGAGAAAGCGCCGTGCTCGATCCCGGTGGCTTCGAGATCTTTCCGCAGGTGCTGTCGGCGGTGGCTGAGGTGGTGCCGCCCACATCGGTGCACAAAGCATTCGTATCGCATCAGGATCCGGACATCGCCTCCAGTCTGCCTCTGTGGAACGCCTGCAATAACAAGATCCAGTGGCACGTTCCGGCATTGTGGGAAGGATTCATCCGGCACTATGGCGCCCTGAACGCCGAGATGATCTGCATCCCTGACGAGGGCGGATCAATGATGCTCGGCGATCGCAAGCTGGAGTTCATCCCGGCGCACTACCTGCACGCCTCGGCGAATTTTCACGTTTACGACGCTGAAGCAAAAGTGTTCTTTTGCGGAGACGTTGGAGCAGCGCTGCTGCCGCCTGGGCACGGAATCTGGGTTGGCGGCCGGCGCGGAGCGGACACCGCCATCGGATTCAACGAGCATATTCAGCACGCGCAATTTTTCCACCAGCGCTGGATGCCGTCGAACGCCGCCAAAAAGGATTGGATCGATCGGGTCCGCCAGCTCGAAATCGATATTCTTTGTCCTCAGCATGGGGCGATCTATGCGGGACAGAACGTGGAAAGATTCCTGAACTGGTTCGACGGATTGACCGTAGGAACTGCAATTTCTCACTGAAGGAGATCGGATTATGGCCAGCGTGGTCGCAAGCAATCACCGTAAAGCAAGCAGGAGCTTGGCATCGAGAGCGAAGGCCAATGCGAAGCCTCAGGAATTCGCCGGTCCGGCGGAAATCCCGGGCCCTCCGGCCAGACGCAAGCGGACACACCGCAAGCAGCCTGCAGGTCTGTCGCCGCAGCAGCAGCTACTGCTCGACCATGCGCGGGCCCTGCTGGAGCCGCTCCAGAGCCTGGAAATGCTCTGCGATGCAGACGACCGGATGGAGAACGCGATCTTCTACATGAATCGCTCGGCACTGGAGACGATGACGCTCAATCACAAGCGGCTCAATCCGAGTCTGCGCGGCGCCGACGTTCGCCACGCGCTGGGCCATTCCATCCATCAGTTTCACAAAGACCCTGAGCGCATTCGCGACCTCTTCAGGAAAATGATGAGCGATCCGTCGGCTCATCACGGCACGGAGCTTACCCTGGGCGGCGTCACGTTCGGTCTGGACTTCACGCCGGTGCGCGATCTGGACGGCAAGTTGATTGCCTTTCATGCTTCGTGGCGCAACATCAGCGATACCAAGCTTGCCGAGCAGGTGATCGCCGATATGAGCAGGGCTGCATCGGAAAACGCCGATTCGCTGATGGCGGTGGCGGAGGAAACCGACCGGGCAATGAAGGCGGTTGGGGGCACGCTGAGCGGTCTTGGGCAGTCGGTTGGGGAGAGCCGTATGGCCTCGCAGGCGCTGATCACCCAGGTGGGCGCGATTGGCAGAATCGCTCAAACCATCCGTGAAATCGCGTACCAGACCAATCTGCTGGCATTGAATGCCGCCATTGAGGCGGCCCGGGCCGGCGAACATGGCCGCGGCTTTGCGGTAGTGGCGGACGAGGTGCGCAACCTGTCGAAGCGCGTGCAAAAGGCCACCGAAGAGGTGCAGAGCAACATCACTGACATTGACGGCTCGGCGCGATCGATTGAGAAAACCAGTCACTCAGCGGAACAGTCCGCGCACGGGGCCGAATCGGTGACTTTATCGCTCGGCGCCCGCGTTCAATCGCTGCACACGCTGGTGGCGCAAATGAATATCGATTCGGCGAAGAACGAAACCAAGATCTTCGCGCGCAATATACTGGCCGACATTTCGAGCCGCAACGCCGCCGCTCCGGAAGAAACCCCGGACCATCACCAGTGCCGCTTTGCCAAGTGGTTTGAGGGCATTGGCCGCGATTCCTGGGGACAGTTGCCGGCCTATCAGGCGATCGAGGCGCCGCTGGCTGCGCTTTATCAGATGGCTCGCCATCTCCGCGCGGCGGTCAAGGTTGGCGATCGCGAAGCCGCCCTGCTCCAGGGCGGAGAGATCTCGCGCATCGAGCAGGAGCTGTTGAGCAAGCTGGACGCGCTGGGCGCGGCTATCAACGAAAAGCAGAATTGAGGAGCCTGCCATGAGCGACGGGATGCAGGAAATTGAGGAACGGTCCAAGTTAGTCGGCACCAACAAATTCGAGCTGCTGATTTTCCGGCTGGGCGAGGACAGAAATTCGAAAACTCGCGAGATCTTCGGCATTAACGTCTTTAAGGTGCGCGAAGCGCTTATGATGCCTCCGATCACGCCCATGCCAGGCTCGCCGAAGCACGTTCTGGGAGTGGCCAATATCCGTGGCCAAATCATTCCCGTCATCGACCTTCCGTCGGTGGTGGGCTGCGTCGCGCCAGTCTTCAACATTCTTCTGGTCACCGAGTACGAGCGCTCCGTGCAGGGATTCGCGGTGGAAGAAGTTGAGGAGATTGTGCGTCTGGAGTGGAACAGGGTGGTATCCGCGGAAAAGTCCGCTGCCGGAGCGCTTGTGACCAGCCTGGCCAGGCTGGATGACCAGGAGGAAAACGCCCGTCTGGCACTGATCCTTGATGTGGAGTCGATCCTGAGGGAGGCTTTGCCATTCCGGTTCCGGAGCGGCGACGAAATCACGCGGCTGCCTTCAATCCCCATCAAGCAGGGAGCGGTGGTTTTGTACGCCGACGATTCCAGCGTGGCACGCCGCCAAATTGAGACCGTGCTGACCAAACTCGGTTTGCCGTTTGTGGGCACCAAAACGGGCAAAGAAGCATGGGACCGGCTGAAGAGTTTTGCCCAGGAAGCGCGAACGGCGGGAGTCCCTCTGCGCCAGAAGGTGGCGATGGTGCTCACCGACCTGGAAATGCCGGAGATGGACGGGTTCACACTGACCCGGCAGATGAAGGAGGATGATGGAATGAAGTCGGTTCCGGTTGTAATTCACTCCTCGCTGTCGGGATCGGCCAATGAGGCGCACGCGAACAAGGTGGGCGCCGATGGCTACGTGGCCAAATTCGTTCCCGACGAGCTGATAAACGAGATCATGAAGGTCATGGAGTCAAAGTAACGGAATCAATGTCCACGCAAGACATCATGCGGCAGAGGCCGGCGGTGCGGAGATAGGAAACCTCGGGCGGCGAATAAGCGGCCAAGTCAAGCGTTGCCACTGAACTGCTCCGAACGGCCAACCAGTAATTTCCAGCGCCCTGGGATCTCCGCCATTTCTCGCCCGCTTGGCGATTCTTGCCTTTACCGGCCGGCTTGGCACCTGCCGGGGGCTCGGCTTCAGTTCTCCTTGACTTACCCGGATTGCTGCCGGTAGCGTTAGCAGCTTAGATTCTTTTTGTTGCAACTCCCATCTGCCACCCTATTTCTATTGCCGGCAATTGAGCCGCAAACCGCACCGGTGTCCAGGAGAATGCCATGCACATTCGGAAAGTGTCGTTGCTTGCGCTTAGCGCGTTCGCCGCAGTTTGCATGATGACGGCGGGCCTGGACCCACAAGCCTGGAGCCAAAGCGAGCCGGCCGACCGGATTGCAGGTCCGATTGACGCTAGCCATCGCGTGCTGACCAACGGTGTGCACCCGCTCGCCTTGCCGCAGAACGACCAGGGGCGCGTGGACCCGGCGCAGGTGTTTCATCGCATGGTGCTGCTGCTTCAGGGCAGCGATGCCGAGGAGCAGGCATTGCAGCAGTTGCTGGCGGCGCAGCAGGATCCCAGCTCGCCCGAGTATCACCAGTGGCTTACGCCGGCGGAGTTCGGGCGGCGCTTCGGCCCCAGCCAGAATGACCTGGCCACGCTGACCGCGTGGTTAAAAGGGCAGGGATTCACGGTTGAGCCTGCGCCCAGCGGGCGGCGATACCTGATCTTTAGCGGAACCAGCGGGCAAGTGGAGACGGCGTTCCAGACCCAGATGCACCGGTACGCGGTCAGCGGCGTATCGTACCTGGCCAACGCAATGCCAGCCAGCGTGCCGCGCGCATTAGCAGGTGTGGTAAAGGGCGTTGCCAGCCTGACGTCATTCCGTCCCATGCTGCCGCAGTCATGGCCGGCGAACGTGAAGGAGTTCCAGATTCAGGCGGGAGTGGCGGCGACGGGTCCGGCGGACCTGGCGGCAATTTACAACTCGGCGCCACTGAACAAAGCCGGCGTGCAAGGTCAGGGAGAATCGGTCGCGCTGATCGAGGAAAGCAACATCGTTCTTCAGGACCTGACCGACTTCCGCAACGTAACGGGATTGCCGGCGGCGACGGTGAACGTGATCGTGAACGGGCCCGATCCGGGGCCGCTGTATTACGACGGCGAGGAATTTGAAGCCATCGCCGATACGGAGTACGCGGGGGCAATGGCCCCTCTGGCCACGCTGAACGTGGTAGTGACCGCGTCCACCGACCTGACGCAAGGCATTCTGCTTTCGACCTTCTATGCCGTGGACAACGTGGTTTCGCCGGTCACGTCATTGAGCTACGGCGGCTGCGAGACGCTGAACGATGCCTACTATGCCAGCGTTCCCAAGGCATTCGCGGCGGCGTACGAGCAGGGCGCAGCCGAGGGGATCAGCCACTTTGTTTCCACCGGCGATTACGGCGGCGATGCCTGCGAGGGCCTCGGCCTTGCCGCGGGTTATGGAGTCAACGCCATTGGGGATTCTCCCTGGAACGTCTCCGTGGGCGGAACGGAATTTATCATGCCCGATCCCAATACCTACTTTCCGCCGCCGAGCTACACGGCTACGGGGTACATTCCGGAACGCACGTGGAACGATTATGAGAACCCGCAGGATGGGCGGCCGATCGCGGGCAGCGGCGGTGTATCCATCAACTTCACCAAGCCCGCGTGGCAAGCGAGCCCGGGTGTGCCGGCGGACGGACAGCGCGACGTGCCGGACGTTTCGCTGCTGGCCGGCGACAACCTGTATTACCTGACCTGCGAAGCCGACATCGGCTACGATTGCGCGAAAGGGCAAGGCGGCGGGGTGATTGGGACATCGCTGGGCACGCCGAACTGGGCGGCCATCCAGGCGCTGGTGAACCAGAAGAACAGCCTCCCGGGCGGCGCAGGCAATCCCAACCCCACGTACTACCGGCTGGCGGCTGGCGCCAAGTCGCCGTTCCACGACATCACGGTGGGCGACACCAAGGTTCCGGACTTCGGCAGCGACCTGGTGGGATACGCAGCCACGCCCGGCTTCGACCTGGCTACGGGCCTGGGTTCGGTGGATGTGGACGCGCTGGCTACAGCCTGGCTTCCGCCCACGGGCAGCGGCAAGGCCACGGTAAGCCTTACGACGAACGTACAGAGCATCACGCACGGCGGGAGTTTGACAGCAACGGTTTCAGTGACGTCGAGCGGCTCGACCGCGCCCACAGGCGATGTGGTGCTGATGGCGGGCGGCCAGGGCGCGGCACAGGTGACGCTGGCCAGTGGAACCGCTTCGTTCGCGTTCGGTTCCACCAGCGGCGTCACTCTGCCCGGCGGCAGCTATAACCTGACCGCGCATTATGCCGGCGACGCGAACTTCGCCGCGGCTGATTCCAGCGTGGTGGCGCTGACCATCGACCCGGAGGCAACCTCAACGCAGGCGTTTGTTCCGGGCACGTACACCTACGGCCAGGGGCTGACGCTGAGCGCGGAAACCTTTGGCGCGGTGAGCGAACAAACCGTGCCTGGGACTTACACCTTTACCGGGAACGGAGAGACATTGGGCACGGCGGCGATCGCGATGACCGGGGACCGCTTTGCTTCCGCCATTGCGGGGGTGGCGGCAAACCTGGCTTTATCCGGCGCGAAATCGCTTCCCGCGGGCACTTACTCGGTCATCGCAGATTCGCCCGTGGCCAGCGCCAGCTTTCTCTCGAGCGCCTCATCGGCGGTCACGCTCACCGTCGCCAAGGCGCCGGTGCTGGTGTCGCTGACTCCGGACCACACCACCCCGCCGTTGAACAGCACAGTGAACCTGCTGGCCACGGTAAACAACATCGAAGGTTATCTGGCTCCGATAACCGGCACAGTGGACTTTTTTGACGGGAACACCGAGATCGGTTCCGGAACACTGGCTGCCAAAGCGGACCTGCTCGGCGCGTTCGACGTGACCGTGGCTGCAAAATTCACCACGCCGGGACTGCACACGCTGGTGGCGCGCTACGAGGGCGACGCCAACGACCTCGCCAATTCGTCGGGGCTGGTAAACGTAACGGTGAACAGCAAGAGTTCTTCGTCCATTACACCGTACGGGCCCACCTTCGGTTTGGCGCAAACCGCTACGGGAATTACGGCCTTTGTCACCGGCGACGCCAACAATGCCACGCCGACCGGAACCGTGACCTTCACCGATGCCTCGGCCAATCAGGGCAAGGGCGCCGCCATCGGCACGGCTCCGGTGGGCACGAACGGCGTGGTCACATTCAACGCGAGTTCGCTGGCGGCAGGCCAGCATTACATCTTCGCCACCTACGGCGGCGATGCCAACTACCTCGGATCCATCTCGCAATCGTTTCCGATTCTGGTTGGAGACTTCACGCTGAAGGCGTCTCCGGCAGCTGCCTCCGCTACCGCGGGACAGAGCACGGCAACCATTACGCTCACCTATAACGGCACCACGGATTTTTCGAAGTCCCTGGCCGGCTCGCCGTATGCCAGCAGCGGGGTAACGCTGGCTTGTTCCGGGCTGCCCAGCGGCGCGGCGTGCGATTTCACTTCGACGAACATTGTGCCCACAGCAAACCAGAACGGCACCACGACGGGGACAACTTCGCTGACCATCTCCACCACGGGACCGACGCTCGAAACCGGGACGGCGCGGCGACCGGGCGGCGCGCAGCCCGCAGCCTTTGCGGGATTGCTCGCGCTGGGATTGCCGCTGGTTTTCCGCCGGCGCCGGTGGCTGGCGTCGTTGCTGGGACTCGCCCTTCTGGCCTTCGCCGCCGGACTGAACGGGTGCAGCAGCGTCACTACCAAAAGCGGGTATCTGATCACGAACCCCGGCACGCCCGCCGGAAGCTCCACCGTGACCGTAACGGCCACAGTCAGCGGCGGCATAGCCGGGACACTCTCGCACACGGCCACCGTCACGCTGACGGTGGCGGCAGCCGGGCAATGAGCCGGATTCGTTCGGGCGCGAGCGGATGGAGTCTGTTCGCGCCGCCAATTCGCCCCAGGGACTGCGGGCGGCCACGGCCAGAGTCAAAATGTTACAATCCTGTTAATGCCGCTCCGTCTGGAGCCCGTTTCGCGTCTGTTTTCAAGACGCCTACCCCATGAATGTCTATCTCATGCGCCATGCCAACGCGGGACTCAGCCGCGAAAACCCTCTTTCAGACGCCAAACGCGGATTGGTGAAAGAAGGCAAGGAGCAGTGCATGCTGATGGCGCGGGTGCTGAGCGCGCTCAAAGTCCAGATTGACACCATCGTGGCGAGTCCGCTGAAGCGCGCCTTGCAAACGGGGCAGTTGGTGGGCACGGAACTGGGGTACGAGGCTCGCGTGGAAGTCAGCACCGCGCTTTCCCCCGGTGCGGACTACCCCGCATTTCAGGCGCTGCTGAACAAGTACGAGGGCCGCGAAGGGATTCTGGTGGTCGGCCACAATCCCAACCTGTTTCAGTTCCTCGGCCGCATGATCACGGGCAACGGCGGCGCGTCCATCCGCCTGCGCAAGGGCTCCATTGCGTGCGTGGACATGGACCACCATCCTGCACGGCTCAAATGGCTGCTGGACCCGCGCTCCTGCCGGCTGGTTTATGAGAGCGTGGGAAAAAGCTCCCGCCCGAAAACCTCGCGGAAGTAGTCTGCCTCTTTACGCAACGACCACAACTCCAGCTCGGCCCCGCTGCGTCCCGGCTTGATTTCGAGATATACTCGCCGCGGGTAGGCCCGCGCTGCCACGCGCAGCACGTCGCTGGCGCGGTCCTGGTTCAACGCCACTGCCAGGCGCAGCAGCACCACGGCGCGATGCACGCTGTTGTGCTCCTCGGCTGGGATATTACGCATGGCGCGGTCGCCGGCCTGGGGGCGGCTTTTGCCCTGGTATCGCGCGATGGCCGAGACAATGGTGCGCTGCACCGGCGTGTAGCCGTACATCTCTGAGCTTGAAATGATGTACTGCGTGTGCCGGTGGTGGCCCTGGTGATTGATGAACTTTCCGGTATCGCGCAACACCGCCGCCGCCCCCAGCCAGCCTTCGTATTCGGGCGGCAATTGGTGCAGCGATTTCAACTCGCGAAAAAGTTGCAGCGCATGGGCGCGCACGGGATCGGCCTGGCGGGGATCCACGCCGTAGCGCTTGGCTGTGGCCAACACGCTTTGCCAGCGTTCCTGTTCAAATTCCTTATGATTTCGCGCGCGGGTGTCGGTTTCGGCCAGCATCTGTGCCAGGATGCCGTCGCGCAGACCCAGCGGCGAGTAGCGAAAGCCCCTGAGGCCGTAGCCTTCCAGGATTTCCGCGAAGACCTGCGCTCCAGCCACGATGATCTCCGCGCGGCGCGGTCCGATCCCCGGCATGGCTTCGCGCTCTGTCAGCGACATGCGCGCCAGGCGCTGGGCCAGCTTGCGCACCAGAGGCGTCGGCGCCAAACCCGCGCCGATGGTGAGCGCGCTCTCCGCTCCCACTCGCTTGCCGCGCTTCCTCGAGCGTTTGCGCCCCTGTTTGCCAGCTTGCGTAATGGCCGCGCACGCCTCGGCAAGGGCCGCTGCCGTGCCGGAGGTGCCGATCGCCAGCGGCGTATTCTCCGCATGGACCCTCCGCTTCGCCCGGCGCAATTCGCGCGCGATCAAATGCCGCATCTGCTGCAGGCCCTCAGCGCTGGGCGGATCCACCCCCAGAAACTCCTCCGTCAGCCGCACCGCACCCAGCGGCAGGCTGATGGTTTCCTTGATTCGCTTGTGCTCGCTCAACGTGATTTCGCAGCTTCCGCCGCCCAGGTCAAACAGCAGAACGCGCCCGCCCACGCCCGGCTCGCCGCTCATCAGCCCGTGATGGATCAGCCTGCCTTCTTCAAGGCCGGAGATGACCTCCATGTTCCAGCCGGTCTCGGCCTTCACCCAGGCCTGGAACGCGGGCGCGTTGCGGGCGTCGCGCGTGGCGCTGGTAGCCACCACGCGGATGCGGTCCACGGCGTGCGCCTGCACCGCCCGCCGGAAGCGCTTGAGCGCGCGCAGCGTGGCCGCCATGGCGTCTGGGGAGATCAGCCCGGACTCAAAGACGCTGCCGCCGAGCCGCGTCACCTCGCGGTCTTCATGCAGAGTCTTGAGCCGGTGCGCGACTACCCGCGCAATCTTCAGCCGGCAGGAGTTCGATCCGATATCAATAGCGGCGAAAGTGGGCATGCGCAGCCTGTGTCTCCGGAGATAAAAAGTGACCCTCGGCTCAAGATACACGACCAGGGTTACAGCGCCGATGAACCCGGCGACCTAAGATTTTTCTTCAAACGCCGGGAACTTTCTGTGCGTCCACGGCATTACCGGGAATGTAGCGCGCCGATGCAGTAGCACGCCGTACACTTGGAGGCTGAATTCAGAATCCCGTGACCGAACCAATCCAGCACGACGCCTTGAACGCCCCGGCAGACGAGCAATTGATGTCGGAATTTGCCCGCGGATCCTCCGACGCGTTCACGGCATTGTTCCTCCGCTACAAACAGCCAATATTCGGATTTTTCCGGCGCAGGCTGGCGGATTCCGCGTGCGCGGAGGAGCTCACGCAGGAGGTCTTTGTGGCCCTGCTGCGCTCCGCCGAGCGCTATGTGATCACTGCTTCCTTTCGCACCTATCTCTACGCGATTGCGCTGCGCATCCTGCGGGCGCATCGGCGAAAGTCGATCTTTCGGGCGATGTTTCAAGGCGAGCCGCCGCCGGGCTATGAGCCATCCTTGCGGCCGGGTACTGAAGCGGAGTTCATCCTACGCGAAGCAGTAGGGAAACTCGATGGACTCGACCGCGAGATGACGATGCTGCGGGAATACGAGGAGTTGAGCTACCAGGAGATCGCCGCGGTCCTCAACATTCCTGTGAATACCGTCCGGTCGCGTCTGTTTCGCGCGCGGCGGTCGCTTCAGGAACTGCTTACCGTATCGGGCACAGGGAACGCGCGCCGGCAGCTTGCATCGGCAGAGGAGCACCCATGAACAGCACCGTACATCCCGTTGCTCCCGAGGAAATCATGAACTTGCTCGACGGCGAATTGAGCGCCGAAGAACGGCAGGCCGTTACTACGCATTTGGCACAGTGCGCGGAATGCGCGGCCATCCGGGATCAGTTTCTGGACACTTCCAGGGCGCTGGCGCAATGGACGGTGCCGCAAGCGCCGCCGTCGCTGGACCGCGCCATGGAAGCCAAACTTGCCAACAAGCCTTCTTCACCGGGCGACAGAAGTCCACGTACTCTCGCGCCGTTGGGTAGCCGCCGTCGGCTTTGGGCCGTGGGGTCGGGCGGAGCCCTGGCTGGAGCGCTGCTGGTCGTTGCCATAGCCGCGATTGCGGTTTCATGGCCGAGGCCTCACTCGCAATACGAGCCGGTGGAAGAGACGCGGACGACTGGAGCCGCCGCGCCGGAGCTGGCGCAGCCCGCTCTATCTCCGATGCAGGCCGGAATTTCCGAGGCCGACAACAGAAACATGGCCGCCCTGGCTCCAATGCCACAGGGCGTTGTGGGCGGCTCGGTTGCTGCGCCTGCTCCGCCACCTCCTGTTGCTGCGCCCGCAGCGCCCATGATCGCGCGCACCGTGTCGCTCACCATTCGCGTGAAGGACATCGCCGCTTCGCGCGCCGTGCTCGACACCATCCTGGCCCAGCACAACGGCTATGCGGCGTCACTCACCCTCAACACACCCGACGACGGACCGCGCTCGTTTCAATCTTCGCTGCGCATTCCTGCGCCGGAGCTGCAGGCAGCTTTGGACGCTCTGCGCAAGCTGGGCCGCGTCGAGAACGAGACGCAGGCCGGAGAAGAGGTCACCCAGCAGCACGCGGACCTGGTTGCCCACCTCACCAATGCGCGCGAGACCGAACAGCGCCTGCGCCAACTGCTGACCGAGCGTACCGGCAAGATGGAGGACGTGCTCGACGTTGAGGAGAAGATCTCTGAGACACGTGGAGAGATCGAAAGCATGGAAGCGGAGCAGAACCTCCTTGAACACCGCGTCGCGTTCGCCACAGTCGATCTGCAACTCGTGGAGGAGTATAAGGAGCAGCTCGCCACCAGTACCACCGTCTCCGCGGGAACGCTCCTGCACAACGCATTCATCGCGGGTGCGCGCCATGCCGGCGGGACGATTCTTGGCCTGATTCTCTTTCTCGAGGAATACGGCCCGGTGCTTCTGATCTGGCTTGTGATTTTGGGCGTCCCCGCCGTTTTCGTCTGGCGCCGGTATCGCCGCGTGCGAGGGAAATATTAGGGCGACCGCTAGCTTTTTCGGTCCCTCCCCCTCGGTCCCTGCTTTTTTCAATCCGCTGCCGCTCGCCTCGCCGTCCTCTTCGGCCGCCGCGGCCGCATCGCCCGCGCGGCCGCCTCCGGAATCGCCCCGAGGTCCGTCTTTCCCTCCGCAAGCTGCATCAGGAAATCCTGCGCGGAGAACGCCCGCGCGTCCTTGCTGGACTTGCTGGCGCGGCGATATCTCCCGTCTGCTTGCTGAATGCGCGCCTTCACGCTGTCGGCCAGGTACGCCGGCAGAATCTCGTCGTGGATGCGCGCCTTGGCCGCCGCGTCGCGCACGGGAAATACCACCTCGCAGCGCTCAAACAGGTTGCGCGGCATCCAGTCCGCCGAGCCTAGGTAGATCTCGTCGTCGCCGCCGTTGGCAAAATGAAAAATGCGCGAGTGCTCCAGGAACCGGCCCACAATCGAACGCACGCGGACGTGGTCCGACAATCCCTTCACCCCCGGCCGGATGATCGAGATCCCGCGAATGATCAGGTCGATCTCCACGCCTGCCTGCGACGCCTGGTAGAGCGCCTCAATCACGCTCGGCTCCAGCAGCGCATTCATCTTGGCCACAATGTGCGCCGGCCGCCCCGCCCGCGCATGGTCCGCTTCGCGCCGGATCAGCCCCAGAAAACTCTCCGCCATCGTCAGCGGCGCCACCAGCAGCGGCCTGTAATCGTCCACCTCGGCGTGCGCGGTCAGGTAGTTGAACACCGTGTGCACGCGCTCGGTGATCTGCGCGTCGCTGGTCAGCAGGCTCAGATCGGTGTAGAAGCGCGCTGTAATGGGGTTGTAATTGCCCGTTCCCAGGTGGCAATATCGGCGGGTCACGCCGTCTTCGTCGCGACGCACCAGCAAAGCCAGCTTGCAGTGCGTCTTCAGCCCCACCACCCCGTGGAACACCTGCACGCCCGCGTCTTCCATGCTGCGCGCCCAGCGGATGTTCGACGCCTCGTCGAACCGCGCCATCAACTCCACCACCACCGTGGCTTCCTTGGTGGCCGCCGCTTCAATGAACGCCTGAAACAGTGGCGAGTCCTGGCTGGTTCGGTAGAGCGTCTGCTTGATGCTCACCACGGCCGGGTCCTGCGCCCCAAGCTGGATGAAATTCACCACCGGGTCGTACGAGTCGTAAGGATGGTGCAGCAGGATGTCGCGCGTGCGCAGGTCTTCAAAAATGTCGGCAGCCTTTCGGCTCAGCAGCAGCGGACGCGGCGTGAACGGCAAAAACTTCAGGTCCGGCCGTGCCACGTCCGAGTAGAGAAACATCACTCGCGACAAATTCACCGGCCCCTTGCCGCGAAACACCTGGTCTTCCTCGAGCTCGAAATTCGTCCTCAGCCGCTCCACGATCTCCGGATGCGCCGGCGTCTCAATCTCCAGCCGCACCGCGTCGCCCTTGCGCCGGTTGTGCAGCTCCACGCGAATCGTTTCCAGCAGCGACCGCGCCTCTTCCTCCTCGAAGTACAAGTTCGAGTTCCGCGTCACCCGAAATGCCGTGAACGCCAGCACCTCGTAGCCGCGATACATTCCCTGCAGGTTGTGCGCAATCAGGTCCTGCAGCAGCACATAATCGAACGCCCCTTCCGCCGCCGGCATGCGTACAAATCGCGGCAGTGCGCGTGGCACCGTCACCACCCCCAGCACCAGCGGCCCTGAGCTTTTCCGCTTCGCGCGCAACAGCAGCGCCAGGCACAGCGCCTTGTTCAGCACGCGCGGAAACGGATGCGCCGGATCAATCGCAATCGGGGTCAGCAGCGGATCCACTTCGCGAACGTAGTAGCTCTGCGCAAATGCCTTGGCGTCGTCGTCCAGCTCGTCCCAGTCCAGCAGCCGGATCCCCGCCTTGCGCAGTTCCGGAAGCAGCCGCTCGTTCCAGCAGGCGTACTGCGCGTCCACAAACGCATGGATGTCCGAGGTCAGCGCGGTCAACGACTCGCCCGGCCGCAGCCCGTCGTATCCCGGCTCCCCGTAGCCGTCTTCGATCCGCTGCATCAGCCCTGCCTGCCGGATCTCCACGTACTCGTCCAGGTTGCTGCAGGTAATGGCCAGGAATTTCACCCGCTCCAGCAGGGGATTGGTCGGGTCTTCGGCCTCCTCCAGCACACGGCGGTTGAACTGCATCCACGACTCGTCGCGTCCATTGAACAGCCGCGGTTTTTTCGCGCCTTTGACCATTTACCGTCGCCGTGTTGGAAAGCATATCAGGGGAGGGCTAGTTCAAAGATGAATCTGCCCCGGCTCCATTCCGCCGGCCACCGCCCGCTTGCCCCGCAACCACGCGCCTTCCCCGGGATCACGCTGGAGTTTCAACTTGCCATCTTGATCTGCGCCAGCTTGCGAATGGCCGTGAGGTCGCTTCCTTTGTAAACCGTCAGGCGCAGGCCCGTGCCCTCGGGATAATGCGGCGCTGTCGCCAGCGCTTCGGCCACCCTCTTTGGCAGGTGCGCCGCCTTTGCCGCATTCACTGCCTTCTCGTTCAGGGTGAATGCCACCCGGAAGCAGCCGTTGCACGGCGCCAGATAAATGATGTTGCGGCCCTTCTGCCTCAGCCGCAGAGACCACCCGTACCTCTTCACGTAAATCCCCTGCCACTCCTCCGTCACCTTGCCTGCATCCGCGGTGACTTCCTGAATGAGCTCGCTCCAGAGCGGCGCGGCGGGGCCGAGCGCTTCCATCAACTCGTCGTCCGTGGGCTGATCGGGTCTCCCCAGAAATGCATTCGGTGTGTCCATGGCTTCTTCTTTCTGAATCTGGATTGCGGGCCCGCAGAAAACCGGACGGATTGTAGCGCGGATTTCGAGGATTCGCAGTGATAAGCCGGATCCCAGCAGTGGATTCCCACCTGAGCCGACGCAAGTTCCGTATCCGCGTTCCCTGTTCCCTGATCCCTGTTCTCTTTCCTTCGTTCCCTGCCGTTTGACCCCGAACCACGATCCGGGGGACCATGGAAGCAGGCACCCAGCATTTGTACCCCCAAACCGAGGAGCCATCCGATGCCCAAAGACCCTGCCAATCCGCCCCTAAATCCAGCCGCGCGCCTTGACCCCGCGCAGCCCCTGCCGCCCGAAGCCGCCGATTTCGCCCGCACCCTGAGCGGCATGCTCGACGGCCAAGGCAAGGACCCTGCTGCCGTTGAAACCGCCCTCAAGGGCATGGACTCGATGTTCGACCTTATCGCTGCCGGCCTTTACACTCTCGCATCCATGCTCGCCGGCGAAGGCGAGGACGCCATCCGCCTGGTCGAAACCAGCGTGGCCAAAGCTGAGGTGTCCGCTTGCTCCGATCCGGAACAGGCCCGCCGCGCCAGCCGCCGTGCCCTGGCCGCAGCCGCGCTTGAGCTCCTCAGCCGCCGCGATCCCTTGAGCCTGGCCGCCCCCCAGGGCTTGGCCCACGCCGACACCTGCATTGAAGACGACGACCTCGACTCCGCCGGCATGTCCCGCGACGATCTCGAATCCATGATGGCCGGCCCCGATCGCGATCGCGTTCGTACCTGGCTTGAGAGCCTGACCCCCTCCATGCGCGTCATCTTCGTCCTCCGCGCCGTCGCCGGCTTCAGTACTCAGGATGTCGCGGCGCTCCTCATCCGCCACGCCGGCCCCAATGCAGCCGGCTGGACCGCCGATGCCATCCGCGAGCTCTTCCGCCAGGCCCTTTGCTCCCTCGCCTCGCAGATGCTGAAAACAGCCTTTAAAAGCAGCCTTTAGCTGTTAGCCGTCAGCTTTTAGCTAGGGCCTCCGGTTACCGGCTCTCGCGCATGAGAGCTAAGGGCTGACGGCTGACGGCTGAAGAGCTAAAGGCTAACAGCAAAAAGCTGCCCCTAGCCTTTACACTAGATTTAGAAGCATCCAGCACCGCGCGCGCATCCATTGGACGTGCCGCGCTTTTGTTCCAGGCAGCCTCTCGTTTCAGTGAATCGGGTCGAAACTCATTGATGCCATCTGAATCCACAGCCAGGTCTGCAACCCGTCGCTCTGCGCCCGCTTATCGGCGTGGCATCACGTTCTTATCGCTGCTCGTCGCCGCCGTCACCATCGCCGCGCAGGTACCCGGTACTCCGCCTTCGCAATCGCCGTCGGCGCCCCAGGGCCCGGCGCTGCCTAGCGCGCAATCCATCCCCAATGCCGCGCCCGCATCCGCTCCATCCGGCGCGTCCAATTTCCAGGGCAGCATCACTGAGGGCGCTGCCACCGCTCAAACCATCGATCTGACCCTCGACGACGCCATCCAGCGCGGCCTGCGCAACAACCTCGGCGTCATCCTCAGCGGCACCCAGACCGCCTCCGCCCGCGGCCAGCGCCTCAGCCAGTTGCAGAATCTGCTGCCTACCGTCAACGCCCACATCCAGGAATCGGAGATGCAGTCCGATCTGGCCGCCGAGGGCCTGCGCTTCCCCAACTTCCCCACCATCGTCGGCCCCTTCGGATTCACCGATATTCGCGCAACTCTCGCCTGGTCCGCGGCCGACGTCAATTCACTGCACCAGTACCTCGCCTCCCGCCACGACTTCCGCGCTTCCCAGCTCTCCGCCGACGACGCTCGCCAGCTCGTCATCCTCACCGTCGGCAACGCCTACCTGCTCGTCGTCGCCGATGAAACCCAGGTCCTCAGCGTGCAGGCGGAGGTGGCCACTGCCAAAATCTCGCTCGACCAGGCTGTCGACAGCCACCAGGCCGGCACCGCGCCGCTCCTCGATGAACTTCGCGCTCGCGTCGACTATCAGTCGCTCGAGCAGCAGCTTATCGCCTCTCAGAACGCCCTCGAAAAGGACCGCCTTACCCTGGACCGCACCATCGGCCTGCCCCTCGGCCAGAAGTTCAATGTCGTCGACAAAGAGCCCTACCGTGCCTTCGACCAGATCGATCTGACCGCGGCCCTCCAGCAGGCCCATCTGAACCGCAAAGACCTTCAGGCCATGATGGAGCAGACCAAGGCCGCCCAGGAGATGCGCAAAGCCGCAACCGCCGATCGCTATCCCGTGCTCAGCGCCAATGGCGATTACGGCGATATCGGTGTCAACGTGCGCCATTCGCACGGCACCGTCGACGGCACCGGCCAGCTCAGCGTGCCCGTCTTCAAGGAATATGAACTGCGCGGCGAAGCCGAACAGGCCCAGGCCCAGCTCGACAACAGCAAGGCGCAGTTGAGCGACCTCAACGCCCAGGTCGACGCCGATGTTTGCGACGCGCTCCTTGACATCCAGTCCGCACAAAAGCAGGTTGAGGTGGCCCAGTCCAGCGTCGAGCTGGCCAACGAGGCCCTCACTGAGGCCCAGCAGCGCTTCGTGGCCGGGGTCAGCGACAATTTGCCCGTCAGCCAGGCCGAGCAGAGCCTGGCCCAGGCCAACCTGCAGTACGTAAGCAGCCTCTACCGGCACAATATCGCCAAGCTCAGCCTGGCGCGTGCCCTCGGCGCAGCCGAAAACTACAAGAGCTATCTGGGAGGTAAGTAGACGTGCCCGACACAACCACAACCCCCGCACCGGCAGAGCCGGATACAGAGGTGGTGCAGCCCAAGTCGCGCCGCCGGGGCATTGTCATCATCGTGCTCGCCATCCTCATCGTGGCCGGTCTGGCCTTCTGGTGGCACTCCACCTTTTATGAGGACACCGACGACGCCCAGGTCAGCGGTCACCTGATCCAGGTCAGCTCGCGCATCCAGGGCCACGTCCTCAAGGTCTACGTCGATGAGAACCAGCAGGTGAAAGCCGGCGATCCCATAGCCGACCTCGATCCGCGCGACTTCCAGGTCGCCGTCGAACAGGCGCAGGCCGCCCTCGCCAGCGCCCAGGCGAACGCCGCCTTTGCCAGGGTCGCCGTCCCCCTCACCACCATCAACACCGGCAGTAACCTGACCTCCGCCAACGCCGACCTCACCGGCAGCCACGCCGCCGTCCAGGAAGCGCAAGGCCAGGTGCGCGCCGCCCAGGCTCGAGTCGCCCAGGCCCAGGCCAACAACGACAAGGCCCAGTCCGACCTCGAACGCTATCGCCCGCTGGTGGCCAAAGATGTCATCAGCAAGCAGCAGTGGGACGGCGCCGTCGCCGCCGCGGCAGCTGCCCAGGCCTCCGTAGCCGACGCCCAGGCCAGCGCCCAGGCCGCCTCTGACGCGGTCCGCGTGGCCCGCGAGCGCGAAGCTTCCGCCGATGCCCTCCTCAACTACGCCAGAACCCGCCCGCAGCAGATCGAAAGCCAAAACGCCAAGGCCAAGCAGGCTGAGGCGCAGGTAGCTCAGGCCCAGGCTCAACTCGACCAAGCCCAGCTCAGCCTCAGCTACTGCCACATCGTCGCCCCCGAGGACGGCATCATCACCCGCAAAAGCGTTGAAGTCGACCAGAACGTCTCCGCCGGCCAGAACCTGCTCACCCTCGTCAGCCTCAAAGACATCTGGGTCACCGCCAACTTCAAGGAAACCCAGCTCCGTCAAATGCGCGCCGGCCAGTCGGTCGAAGTCCACGTGGACTCGACCGGCAAGGACTACACGGCCAAGGTCACGCAGATCGGCGGCGCCACCGGTTCCGTCCTCTCGCTCTTCCCCCCGGAAAACGCCACCGGCAACTATGTCAAGGTGGTCCAGCGCGTCCCCGTTCGCCTCGACTTCACTGACCTCGCCAAAGAGGATCCCGACCACCGGCTCCGCCCCGGCCTAAGCGTCGAACCCAAGGTCCGCGTCAAGGACTAACTCCAACCTGTCTGTGGTGTAAGTCGGGGTTTCACAGGCTGCGGAAAAACTCACGTCTGGAGGAATTTTGAAAGGGCACGACTTCAGTCGTGCCAATAAAGCTTATAAATCGGGCCCGGCTTCAGCCGCCGAGGGATGTTTTGCTGCCCTCATGGCCGCGCAATCGAGTTTTTCCGCAGCCTCCTCAACCCCGGCTCTCGCCCACCGCATTCCCCGGTCGGACCCCTCGCCTCCATATACGTCCCTCAAGCTCCAGGAAATCTATTTATGAAAAGTTTCCATTGACAGCGAGCCCGCGGCCGTGACAGAGTCTATCCCAACAAATCCTCTCACAGTAAGACGAGCCTAACTCCCACGTCTCTCCCTGTTCCGCTTTCCCGGACCATCATTACTCGCTGTCAGACTGCCTCTTACCCCGATGACTGCGTGTGTGACTTAGCATCTGCGCGTAGGTGCAGGAGGCCGCACGTGTCCGTTCGATCTTTAGCCCTGCTGTTGTCTCTCATTGCCGGAAGCCTGATCGCAAGCGCCACCGCCACAAAGAAACCTGTCCTCCTCACTCATCACAGCCCGACTACGCCCCAGGGCATGGAGGGCGGCTTCTGGCGCACCGACGGGAATTTCGATCCTATCCTACACCTCAAAAATGTCCTTCTTAAGACTCCTCTCGATATCACTCCAGCCCTGATTCTCGCCGACGGGACTGAGTTTCAGCTTCCACTTGTCCACCTCGAGCCAGTCGGTGTGGCGTCAATCGACATTCGGCTTGCTCTCAAAAGCCTGCCTCAGTCCCTCCAGTCCCACGCCTCCCTGTTCGGCATGGCCGCTATCTCTTATCAATGGTCGTGACCCGCCGTTATCGCCTGCATCCAGGACACCGATGAAATCGCCAGCCTTTCCAATGTCAGTTCAACATTGGCAGTCACAAGCATGGTCCATAAGTTGCCTGAGGACACCACAGCGCACACTCTCCGCGGCACCTGGTGGAAACCCACACCAAGCTCCGACTATGTGCTCGTTCTGGGAAATACGTCGCTCTCCGCTAAACGAATCCAAATCCAGGTTTCAGACCACCTGGGACATGCACCCGTAAAGCAAAGCATTCTGCTTCCGAGCCACCACTCCAGCCTGTTACACCTGAGCGATTTGCTCGCCGGCTCCGGAATCAACGGCGGCGTGGGTAACATCGCCCTCTCTTACTCGGCCCCAGGTTCGGTGTCGTCGCCAACGCAAGCATTGAAGACGCAACCGTCGGCTACTCCGTAACTCCGCATCTCGTGGATGAAGCCGACGACGATAGCATCGCCCAGCCCGTAACTCTGGATGCTCCGGGCGTGATGGTGGGCAAACCTGACCCGGCGATGCTCTTCCCCACCGGAACCTCTTTCATGCCCTACGCGGTGCTGCACAACGTCTCCGCCAGTTCCGTCAGCGCAACCCTGAACATCACCACCAACAGCGCCTCCGGTCACCCCACCACCCAATCCCTCGATACTTTCTCATTTGCGCCCGACCAAAGCGTCCAAGTGGATATGAGCCGCTATTTCGGCGCTCACAATCCCCTCCCCGACGGCTACGCCCAACTCTCGCTCTCTTACAACGGCCGCTATCGCGACCTCATCTTCGACACCGGCAGCGCCGATCAAAGCGGAACCTATGTCTTCCAGGTCATGCCTTCCGGCGAGGCGCCCACCGCCAGCAAGATCATCAGCTACTGGACCACGGACGGCGACTCCAGCACCATGTTCTCGGTCTGGAACTACGCCTCCCAGCCACAGGACGCAACCCTCGTCCTCTATTACAGCGGCGGCCAGTACCGCATCCCCATCCACCTGGAAGCCCGCCAATCCTTTAACCTCGACATGATGACGCTGCTGAAGAGCCGCATGCCCGATTCCGACGGAAACCTCATTCCCACTTATATCGCCAGCGGCAGCGCCATGCTCATCGGCCCCGGCGGCGAGCTCGACAAGTTGACCGTCGTCCTCAGCGCATCCGGATACAACGTCCGCAACGCCACCTGCTTCCCCATGTGCATTAACTGCGGCGGCGTCGTCAGTATCACCGTCAACTCCGTGTCCCTCGGCATTAATCAAACTGCCCAGGCCACGGCCGAGGTCGATCTGGCCGATGGATCCGAACTGGAAGAGGGCGGCGACTGGACCATCTCCAACAGCGCCATTGCCAGCATTAACGGCGTCGGCACCGTCACCGGCTACGTGGCCGGCAGCGCCGTGATCACCTTCACCATGCTCAACGTTCCCCCGGGAACCGTCATCTGCTACCAGAGCGATGAAGACGTCTGCGAGGACGAGGACTGGAGCGGCGAGGGCGGCGCAACCGTCTACGACCTCACGCCCGTCATCAACAGCATCACATCCGACACCTGGAATGCCGGGGTGGCCAATCCAAATATCACCATCTCCGGCCAGCACTTCGGGACGAATAAGCCGACCATCAAACTCTCCGACTCGACCATCGGCATCAGCATCACCAGCTACAGCGACACCCAGATCGTCGCCACCATGACACCGCCGGCAAGTACGCCGAATGAAACCGTCGATGTCAGCGTCACGAACAACGGCTACGGAAGCAATGCCTTCAACGGGAACGGCAGCGGCGACTCACCCACCAGCAGCCAGCAAACCGCAACCGTGAAGGCAGAAACACCCAGTATCTCACTCAACCGAAAAGCGCTGACCACGATCCAGGCTACGGGGACTCCCGCCGGAGGAGCGTTTTCGTATTCCACCGCGGCAATAACAGGAAATACGAACGCGAAGATTGCGTTTGCGTCCGGTGCTTCAGACACCAGCAATCCGAATGACACTACATTGACCGATCCGGCCAATCCCAACAGCAACGGATCACCGAGTGCCGGTGGGCTGCTTTCCATTACCGCCAGTTACCAAACCTCCGGTGGAACCGCAACCGATACATTTCAGGTTCCGACCTTTGGATTGTCCTGCTACTATACCGCCCTTCAAAGCGACTGGGGAACGGCACCTAACAATTGCTCCACTCTGAAATACAACGGCACGCTCTATTCGGGTTCAGAAACCAACCCAAACGGTCTGACAGGCACGTTTTGTACGTCGTTCATCATCCAAGCGAGTCTGATCCAAGGCAACGCCGCACTGAATTCGGGTCAATTGATCCAATACAATCCGGACACCCAACTCTTCGGAGTCGTCAGCCAAGTTGTCGGGAGCGACGGCTCTCCTGTTTCAGCCGGCAAGACGCTAGCCAGGGACAAAACAATCATCCCCGGCAAGGGAGTTCTCGTCGATCTGGACCGGATCGGCACCGGAATTCTCGCCAATGATACTGGCAGCGCCATCGTAGGCTATCGGTTCGATATGTACGAAGGCACAGGGCAGTCAGTCTGCTCCGGGTACAACAATATCGAATCCATCGCATCGTGTAGCCCGGCCGCGAGCGGGTGTCCCAATAAAAGCCTCCAATGAGAAAGGTGACCTCATGAATTGGAAAGCCATCGTCTCAGCGCTCACTCTCTTGGGAATCGCTTCAACGCCTGAAGGAACAATTGCCACTAAGATCGCGTTTATCAAGAACGACAACCTTTTCGTTCGCGAGAATGGCATAACCCGCCAGTTGACAAACGACGCATTGGCCAAGAGCCTTCCCCTATGGTCCAAGGACGGTTCAATGCTCGCATTCGATCGCCACCCCGACCTTGACAAGAGCGCACTGGCGAACCTGGTCGTGCTGCGCGGAGACGATGGCGCCCAGATTGCGAATATTGAGGTCTTGCCCGCGAACGAGAGAAATCCTGCCAGCATGCGATTCGTTGAAGGCCTCGAGTGGCGCGATTCAAATCGCATCGTGGCCAGTGGAAGCATCGACCCGTCCACAACGGAATACGTCACCTACACTATTCCAGAAGGGAAGGTGGTTGACCTTTACTACGACCAGGGAATGGGCGCGAGCTTCTCCCCCGACGGAGCGCACATCGCATATGTGTCCGGCAGTCCTCATTTTGTCCCGGTTGAAAACCGTGATCCCAATCTCCAGATCGACGGAAAGCGAATTTATCCGCGACCCGGAGGCCCGCATGTCGTCTTCTTGAGCCAGCCAGCCTGGGCCCCCGACGGCAACACCGTCGCAATCGTAGAGGAAGCGTACGGCGCCCAAAGGCGAAGTGCCGTGGAATGCTCGCTGTCGGCCGACTGCGTTACAGTCGCCCTCCCAGACCAAATGAACACGGAGTCGTTTACCCTCCACTGGGACTCGCAAGGCCTATTCCTACTCGGCGCTGGTCAAGAGTGGACCGCACGAAATGTCGGTTCCGAATTTGTCTCGGCAAACTCGAATGCGGTTTCGGCCACGAGTGAGATTGAAAGCGAAGCAAAGGCAGCCATTCGTGCCGCTGGAGGAACCGAAGCAGATGCATGGTGCAGCAATTGCCCCCTTATCACCTACCCACGAAGAACTTCGGAAAAATAGGGCGGAGGGGAACGACAGGTGCTCCGTAGTGCCAATCGGGAGCCAGATGACTTCCAGTAAGACGATGAACGCTCCCATCGCCGCGATTGCCCTGGGCGCAGCCACCTGCATCGCGGCGTCAAAGCCAACGATGCAGGAATCTAATCCGCCATTCACCCTCACCATCTGCGTCAACTCGCCCAGCCCCACTCAGGACGATACCAACGACAAGACCGTGAGTATCTCCGGCTCCGGCGTGATGAGCCGGCGCTAACTCGCTGACTTGCTAACCTGCTTACAATACCTCCAGATGCGCAACTCGCCCATCCCCGCCCTTATCGCCGCTATCGCCCTCACGGCCGGTTGGCCACTCACTTGTGAGGGTCAGGCCACCGACGCGGTATTACGCTCTCTCACCGAAAACCGGCTGCATGTGACCGAAGGCGGCGGCAGAATCTGTAGTGTCGCGCAGCTCCAGGTCTCCGGCGCAGAGGCTCCGATCGTGCTCGCTTCCATCGACTGGAGTGGACGCGATTTCTGCAATGAATTGTGGCTCCTCAATCCAAATTCCGATAGCGGCGCCGACCAGAATTTGCCTGCATGGAACGTGCGCGATGTTAAGAAACTCGCCGTCACCCTGGGCGCGCCCGGAGAGCATCAACTCGCCATACCGCAACGCTATTCTCTCTATAACGGGGCGAAGTGCATCGCCACTTGGACCGCGATTTACGTCGAGCGCGACGGCAAACTCACGGACGACAGCGCGGACTACCCAGCCTTCTATCAAGACCGTCTCAGAACGTTGCAAAATCGTCTCTCCAGCAGCGAAATAGAGCCGGTGTGCACTCAGATGGAGGCCGATAAAATCAAGAGGCTCCTGGGACTCGAACCAAAAGCGGGATTCACCCTGGCGCAGAGCTGGATCCAGAGCAGCGATCCCTCGCTGCGCGCAAAAGGCGTCGCCGTCTTGGGAGACATCGGGGACGCCCCCTCCATCCAGGAACTGAACAGAGTCGCAGCCACCGATTCGCCGGAGGCTGCGCTGGCAAAACACTTCCTCCGTTCGAACAGTTCGAAGAAATAACCTTCTTACGGCAGATTGGAAGTTCAGCTTCACAGTTTAGCCTGATGGCTTAACTAACTAGTTAGTCAAACCATCTGCGTATGCGGGATGGCTTTGTGCAATATATCGTGGATGTCCGACTATATTCGCTGACCGCTGACCGCTGACTTGCTGCCAGCTGTATCCGCCATCACAGCGCCCGCACAGCCGCCGCCCTACACTAAATCCGTGAGTTGAATTGTGCCCGCCCACCGGCGGGCATTCGCATCTTCGGAGTAAAGGAGCAATCTGCGCCATGGTTCCCGCCACAGTCCGGCTGCAAATCCCCGGGCGGACCTCCGTCCAGCAAGGTTCTCAATCAGTAATTTTCTCCAACCTGTCCATTTCCTTGATGATTACTCCCCCCTCCCCCCCAAAGGTAACCACCAGCTAAAAACGGCATGCGCAAATGTGTGCACTTTTGTGCCTTAAATCAATGAATCCATTCCACATCGCCGTTTTTTTATTGCGTGCTTCCCCGCCTCGCATCACGGCCCCATGCTTGCAGGCGTGCAACTCGCGCCATTGTCGCTGTAGGGCGTCGGCGGATCGGGCGGCGTCTCCCAGGGAACGGTGGTGAAGTCGAAGAAGTCCAGCAGATTGGGTTCAGCCGCGTCGTGCGCGGTCAAATGCGCCGACGAGCCGGCGAACCGGCTCTCCACAAACTTGATCACCGCGGTGTGATCCATGGGAACGTGCGAGACGTAGTGACGCCGCGTAAACGGCGAGATGACCATGTTGGGCAGGCGGAAGCCGAGCTGGGCGGCGAATCCCTGCTGCGCCGCCGCATCGCCTGGATTGGCGCCAGGATCGGTCGAATCCAGGTCGCAGTGGATGGTCGGCGTCCCTCCCGCCGGCACGCACGGAGAGTAGCTATCCGGGTTAACCGCGATGGAAGAGATGTCGGGATAGGTTCCGAGCGATGCATCGGTGTTGTCGTTGGAGTGTCCGGGCACCGGCGGAACGTGGTCATAAGGGCCGCCGCCCTCGTCGTAGCTGAGGAAGAACACCGACGTGGGCCATTCCGGGCTGCTCATGAACGCGTTGACAATGCTGGCCACCTGGGCCTGGCCGTCCAGGATGGGTTGCCCCGAGCCGGGGTGTTCGTCGTCGTGGCCGTAGCCCGCTTCAATGAAGGCGAAGGCGGGCAGCGCGTTATTGGTCAGATCGACGAAATACTGCGAGATCGGGGCAATGTGGGCTGGATCGATGCAGAAGGAATTGGAGCTGTCGTCGACGGGCGGGGCAGAAGATCCCACGGTGGGCGCCGTGCATGCCGCGCCGGTGGGGTTGTCGTAGAGATATTGGTAGGAGTAGGTGAGGCTGGAGAAGTCGGTCGCCGGATAGCGCGAGTTTCCCGTGGCCGGGCAGTCGTCTTCGTCGGAGCAGAAGCCCTGGGTGACGGAGTAGTAGATCTTCCAGGACACGCCCGCCTTATCCAGCTCTTCGAAAATGTTGTCGATGTCGAGCTGGGACAGGTGGTCATTGCCGCCGGGATCGTGTACCAGTCCCTGCGTAGTTCCTCCGGTGAAGGTAGCAATGCGGTTGCCGATGCTCTTGCTGGAGACGGGCGAGAACCAGCGGTCCGACACGGCGAACTGCGAGGCCATGTAGTAGTAGTAGTTGAGGAAATCCTGATCGTAGTAGCCCATGGAGCGCTGCCCGGTAAGGTCGGTGAACGAGCCCGAGCACGTGCTGTTGCTGGAGCAATAATTGGCGTAGCCCTCGGCAGTATGCACAAAGCCATCCATGTCGATGGGACGCGCGGTCAGGAAGTCATAGCGGTTCACGTCGCCATAGCTGGAGATCCAGTCGGAGCTCATGTCGTCCACGCAGGTACTGGCGAACTTGAACAGCGAATAGGACGTTCCCTGGTCGTCCTCGTTGCTGATTGTCTTCCTCAGGTCCACTGTGGGAGTGCAGGGACTTGCCCCTGCGGCGCAATCGACAAGCCCATCCACTTCGTAGTCGTTGCCGTCATCGCCGAGGAACATTTTGTTGGCGTGCCGGTAGGGATTGAGCATGCCGAAGTAGTTATCGAACGTGTGGTTCTCCTGGAGCATGAAAACAACGTGCTGGATAGCTTTTACGCTGCCGCCGGGGATCACCGTGACCGCGGTGGCATTAGTTACATCGCCGGTGGCGCCGGCTGCCGTGGCAGTGTAGGTTGTGGTTTGCGACGGGGTCACGTTCTGCGTGCCGCCGGTGGTGGAAAGCGTGTAGGAGCTACCGTCGGTTCCGGTTACCGTCACCGCGGTAGCATTGGTTGCCGTAACTGTCAGCGTGGAAGAGGCGCCGGTGACAATCGTGGCCGGTTTGGCGGTGATGGAAACGGTGGCCGCCGTGGCAGATGCCGTAACCGTTAGTGTGGCTGATGCCTTGGCGTTAGCGCCGGAGCCGCTGGCGGTGGCTGTGTACGTGGTGGTTTGCGACGGGCTGACCTTCTGGGTTCCGCCGGTGGGCGCGAGCGCGTAGGAGCTGCCGTCGGTTCCAGCCACCGTGACCGCGGTGGCGTTGGTTGCGGTGACGGTGAGGGTGGACGAGCTGCCGGCAGTGACGCCGGTTGGATTGGCCGTGATGGCAACGGTGGGCGCGGACGTTGACGCAGCACTGACGGTAACGGTAGTGCTGTTCTTGGCGCTGCCACCGGCACCAGTTGCGGCGGCCGTATAAGTGGTGGTCTTGGACGGGCTGACCTTTTGCGTTCCGCCCGTCGCCGACAGCGCGTAGGAGCTGCCATCGCTTCCTGACAACTTGACTTCGGTAGCGTTGGTCGCCGTGACGGTCAGTGTGGACGAGCTGCCGGATGCGATGGTGGACGGATTCGCGGAGATGGCAACAGTCGGAGCGGCAGGAGTGGTGCTGTTCACGGTGACTACCGCTTTTGCAGTTGCTGTTCCGCCCGCACCTACGGCAGTAACGGTGTAGGTTGTGGTGGCCGAGGGGCTCACTTTTTGGGTGCCGCCGCTGGCGCCGATCGCGTAAGAGCTATCGTTGCTGCCGGCCACCGTCACCTGGGTCGCATTCGTTGCGGAAACGGTGAGCATGGCACTGCCGCCGGGATTGATCGACGTGGGATTGGCAGAGATACTCACCGTAGGAGGCAAGTGCCCGGCCATATTGTGAACGGCTCCGCAGCCGGCGACCAGGAGTGGCAGCAGCACTGCCGTGCTGAAAAGGGAAATTCTGAAGAGGCCCATGGCTAAACGCATTCGCAGCACGGATTCTCCTTTTGGTTTCACTTTCCAGAGTGAAACGATTGAGAAAGAAGCGTTGAGATGTAAATGGCTATAGTCGGGTCTGGTCGAGCTTTTCGTCTATTGACGCGATGTAATCAAAGAAGCCGGCAGCGGCGCGTCCCCCTTGCGTTCGTTTGATGGTCATTTGCGTTCCGCGGGATGCTTTGAGGTTCTGTGCCGGAACGGCCGCGAAACTTTCCTTGCTCAAAAGGAGCAACGTTTGAATGTGGACCACAATCGCGCAGTCAGCTTCCAGAGGAACGGCGAGTGAATGGTTCGACGCCGCAATCGGCCGAATCTGCAAGGCCCGGAGCAGGTTCAAGCGTGCGCAGCTCGTCCGAGCGTTGGGAGCGCTGTCGAAGCAGGGAAGTTTGGAGCCGCAATTCAGGCGGTGCGCCGCCTTGCCGAAAGTTCAGGCTTTCCGACGGAAGTTCCGGTTGCGGCCCGCGGTTGAGGATGGCGCGCCTGGACCGATTGACCCGGAACCAGCGCAGATAGTTGTTCACCACGCTGGTCATGGTCATATCGATACCGGCGGCAAAGTTGTGCTCGGCCATCTGGCGTTCCAGCATGGGCGATTCAAGAATAGCGAGGAGCTGACCGGCGAGGTCCCGGGGATCGCCGCGCTGGTAAAAGCGAATCGCCATTTCCTCATCGGCGGCCATGCCGCGGAAATCGGGCAGGTCGGCGCTGACGATGGGGACGCCGAATTGACACGCCTGGTGCGCAGGGCCGCTCGATCCGGTTGCGGAATCGTATGGCAGGACAAGCACCGAGGTGGTCTGAAACAACTCGGGAATATCGTCCTCGGGAACGTAGCCGCGAAAGTCGATGGGAAGATGTTTCGGCTGCGCGTCGCGGATGGACTCCCAGTAACCGGCCTTGGTGTGATGGTTAGCGCCGGCGATGACGAGACGCGCATTGGGGACCTTTTTGAGCACAAGCGGGAACGCGTCGATGAGCGTCTCCAGGCGCTTGTAGGTTCCCCAATGGCCGATGGCGAGGATGCGCCGATCGGGATTACCGCGCCTGGAGTAGGTGGGAGGAGTGGGCGCGGCGGCGAAGGTGCCGTGCGTGCCCAGCAGGACGTTCCGAGCGCCGTACTTGGAGAGCAGCGTGTTGTGGTAGCCGGGCAGCAGGACGCTGACGGAATTGGCGCAAAGCAAGGCGCGCGTGGCCAGCTCGGTTCCAATGCGGAGCAGCTTGCTGTGGCGCAATCCCGCGGCAGCGAAATCCACGTGCTCCAGGATGTGATGGAGGGTGATGTGGGTGTAATAGCCGGCGGCGCGGACAAGAGCCGGCGTGGCCATCCCAGTGAATGCGGCGACGGGCATGTCTGGCGTGGCAAAGGTGGAAAAAACGAGATTGAACCAGACCACGTCTGGATTGAGGTTTCGGATGGCGCGCAGCAGACGGAGCGGATTGGCCAGGCTCCCGAATTTCCAGCAGCGGATGACGTTGAACCCGGGCAGCTCCGTCTGCTCTCCGATTTTCAGAGGCCTGCCATTTTCATCGGTGGCGAACTCGTAATCGGTCAACTGATCGGAGAGGATGGTCAACTCGATGTCGTCGTGTTGCCGTAGCTCGCGGGCAATATGAAATGCGTATTCGTTGAGCTGGCGCCCGCTGGGGGGAAACGTACATACCAGGCAAATCCTCATTGTCTGTTCGCCTCAGAATATTGTGATGCCGACATAGGGTCTTAGCTGCTGACTGTGCGGCCCGGGGAAATTGAAAAATGTTTCATCCTGCATGCCGGCGGCAAAGCGAATGGGATAGGCATAGGTGAGCGCACCGGTGTCGCCCGAGGAGACGCTGCGCCGGAACGGCATGGCGTAAGAGAGCGAAAAGCCGTTCTGGGTTGCATCGTAGATATGAAAACCGCGGGTGCTGGAGTAAGCGCTGGAGACCTCGAAATCCCAGTTGTGCTTGAACGAGTAATCGAGCCAGCCTGCCGGACGGAGATTCTGCGCAATGCCGGATTTCACCCCGGCGACGCGCCATGAGCGCAGATCCTCAAGCATGGCGCGCACATCCAGGTGGTCGCCGAAGCGGCGCTCAAGCCCGATGTAGGAAGAAGTGTAGTAATTCTGGTAGTTGACCGGGGTGAAGGTCTGCTTGTTTGCGCCCCAACCGGTGAGTAGAGCGGTGCGTCCCCAAGGCGAGCCCACGCGGAAATCCACGGCTCCGGTGAACGTCTTCGAAGCGAGGTTGCTCTCGGTAAACGGGCCGGTCTCGCGAATCACGTAGCCGCTGGCGGAAATGGCATCGAACAGCGAGCTCGTGGTCACGTAGGTGAACACGCGGAAGAGGTTCTGGTTCATCTCAAGCGGAGAAAGAGAATCGCGGCGAACGGTTTCCTGGACGCCGCTGTCAAACGTGATCACACCGGTCCCCATGCGGATGGTTGGGTCGAGACCGATATTGAAGACCGAATCGGTGGTGCTGCGATTGACGATCGAGTTGGTTGCGGGAACGTCAATCTCGCCGCGCGCGTTGCGCAACTGGAAAAAGCCGGTGGCGGTGGGGACGTGCGCCACGTGCAGGTGAAACGCGTCTGTCCACTGGCTCTGAATGGTGGACCGCGGCGGCGGTAGCAGGCCGGGCGTGCTGGGCGAAACCGGGAACGTGGCGTCCAGCTTGGAGTCGAGGACGTAGACGGTGGTGTCTTCGTAAATGGGATCGACAGAAAAATCCGAGAGCAGGCTTATTGTCGGGTTGATGTTCCAGCCCTCTGCGCCGCCGGCCTCAAGCAGCCCCATCTCTGCGGTCTGATCCTCGCCCTCTGCATCTGTGGCCTGCGCGAAGGAGGTCATCGCCTGCGCGCCCTGGTGCTCTTGGCGGAAAACATTTGCCTGCGCCAGCAGAAACTGGTAGCTGGGGGCCTCGCCGGAAGCGGTGTTCACCGCGGCCAATTCGGCCTTGGCGCGCGTGGTGTCGCCCACCGCCAGGTAGTTGTTGGCCATGCCCACCCGCACCTCGGAATCGGGCGCGCCGGCGGATTTTGCGCGCTCGAGGTAATCCTGCGAGAGCTGGTAATCGTGCATGCCGCGGAACACATCAGCAGCCGCAATGAACTGTCCGCCGGAAGGCGGCTCGCTGTCGCCGGCCGCGGCTTCCATCAGGCCCAACGCCACTTGCCGCTCGGCTTCATCGGTGTGACCTTGCTGGGACATCACCTGGGCAATGGCCAGGCGCACTTCTACACGATTGGAATGCGGCACCTCCAGCGCCAGCCGGAAGCGCAACATCGCCTGCTTTTGATCGCCCAGCGTGCTCAGGGCTTCGCCCGTGGAGACGTACACGCTGCTCAGCAGCGGCTCGTCGAAGGGGTCGTAGGCGGGCGGCGTGGCCTTCGCAATCTGCTCCGCGCGCTGCAGGTTCTGGTAGGCCGGCTCGCGCTCATCCAGGCTGGCGTAGGAGCGCGCCAGCAGCGCATAGATGGTGGCGTCGTTGGGGCTGAACTTCGCGGCGATCTCGAGCTCGTCGATGGCCGCGTGATAGTGGCGCATGGAAAACAAGGCGTTGCCCACGCCCATGTGCAGGCTGCCATCGTCCGGCGTAAAGCGGAGCGCGGCACGATACTCGGCGACGGCCTTGCCCAGCATATCCTCGCGGCCATACGCCGTTGCCCGGATGACGTGCACGTCGCGCATATCGCCCATGGCCTGTTCCGCCAGGTCCGCCTGTTTGAGCGCCGCGCGCGCCCGGTGCAGATCCAGGTCGGCATAGGCGAGGCCCAGATGCGCTTCGCCGTCGCGCGGCTCCTGCTTGAGCGCCGCTTCAAAATCCTGGGCGGCAGCCGCGGGTTCGTGCAGATCGTTCAGCACGTAGCCGCGGTTTACGTACGCGGTTTCGACTTCCGGATTGCGCTTGAGCGCCTCGGTGAAGTCCTCGCGAGCCTGCTCGTTCTGGCCGTTGTGCTTGTGCGCGTACCCGGCCAGCAAGGGGATGTCCGGCTCCTTGGGCAGCACGTCGTTATACTGCTGCGTCAAGGCCAGCAGATCCTCGTAGCGATTCAGGTGCAGGAGATCGTAACCGAGATAGACCACGACGTCGCGATCCCTGGGCAGGAGCTTGATGGCTTTCTCGCCCATTGCGGCGGATTGCGCGTAGTTGCCCTTGAAGCTCAGGTAGCGTTCTTGCTCGCGCAGCACGTGCGGCTCGCTCGCCATCGCGTCGGTAACTCGGTGCATCCACTCCGACGCCAGTCCCATATTGTGCGCCTCGACTCCAGCGTTGATGCCGCCGGCCACGATCAGCGCGTGGCTGGGCGAAAGCTCATACGCCTTGGTGTAAGCAGCCTGGGCGGGCGCGAAGTGCCGCTCGGACGTGTAGAGGTCGCCCAAAGCAAGGTAGGGCACATACGAATGCGGATCCACCTCCGCCAGCCGCTTGAAGTATTTTTCCGCATCCTGGTTGCGGCCCAGCGCGCGCGAGGCATAGCCGAGCGAAGTCAGCGCAAAACGGTCGTTCGAGTCAATGGCAAGCACCCGCTTGTAAGTCGCGATCGCATCTTGCGGCCGGCCCATCTTCATCAGGATGTCGCCATCGAGCTGGAGGTCGTCGCGGTCGGTTGCATTCAGCGCCAAAGCTTCATGCACGTCGGCGAGCGCACCGTCCAGGTTGCCTCCGGCCAGCTTGATCACTGCGCGGAGACGCAGAAACGATCCGTGATCGGCGCCCTCTTCATTCAACGCGTCTATCTGCTGCCCGGCGATTGCCAGTTCGCGATGCGCAGCGGCGTCGTCGCCCAACCCCTGTTCGATCTGCATCAGGTCCACGTGGAGCTGAATGCCGTAGAGCGATCCTTCGACCGGCTCGGCAGGCAGATGGGCAATGGCCTCGCCGTACTCCCTGGCCGCCGCGTCGTCGTTATCTTCCATGTGGTCGATTTCGCCTCGAATGGCGTGCAGCCGGTAATTCTCGGCATCCAGCGCCGCCGCGCGCGCCAGAAACGGATCGGCGCGATCCATCGCGCCCGCGGCCACCTGCGCCTGCGCCGCCGATAACTGGAATTCAAGATCTTTCGGCGCCGCGTCCGCCGCGCGCGCATATTCCCGCGCGGAGTCGTCCATCTTCCCGTCAAGCTGGTAGGTGTAGCCAAGCTCGGCAATGACGTCGGGCTGCGAGTTACGAATTGCCTTCAGCGCCGTGATGGCGTCGCCGTACTTGCCCACGCTCCGGTAGTAATTGGCCAGCGATCGCTCTACGTCGGGATTGTTTGGATCGCGATGCCTGGCCAGTTCCAGGAAATGATCGGCCATGTCCAACTGGCGCATTTGCTGATAGCAGATGGCCAGAAGCACCTCAGAGCGCACGTCCGGCTTGAGACTCTCCGCCCGGCGAAGGAAATCCAGCGCGCCCTGGTAATCCTTGTCGCGCGTGTGCAGCTCGCCCATCAACTGGAGGTCGCCGCGCCGCGCTGGATCCGCGGCAATCACCTTGGTCAGCAGGCGTTCGGCTTCGGCATTGCGACCCACCTGGCTCAAGTCCTGCGCCAATCCGGAGGTTCCATCCAGCGATCCGGGGCTGAGCGAGAGGCCATGCTGATACGCCGCTTCCGATTCCTTGAACTGGTTGTTGAGCCGCGCCGCATAACCCAGCAGGAACCAGAGCTGCGGATCGTTGGGGGCCGATTTCACGGCTCTCCGCGCGTAGTCGAGCGCCTGGGTGCGTTCGCCGTGTTGCAAAGCCAATTCGGCAGCGCGCGCGATGCGGGCATTCTGGATGTTCGAACCCCAGCCCAGTTGCTGCTGTTGCGACTGCTGCCTGGGCGCCTGTTTCTTCGCAGAGGGGCCGGAAGTGGACGGGCCCGAACCGCCGATCTGGTACGTTTGCGCGCTCAGAGCGCAAGCGGCGCCAGCCAATGCCAATAGAAAGGCAATTCTCAGCAATCGAAATCGTACATTCATTGGTTGTCTGCGGAAACTCCGGGATTCGACGGATTCACCTGCACGATTTGGATTCCAATTTGTGCCTCGCTGTTGGCTTCGCCTGCAAAATCGCAACAGCAGGCAATTCCGCCATCTCGCGCTCATGGCCGCAAAGCAACCGTACCCCGCATTGACTGAATCGAAGAACATGCGCGTCCGACTCCCCTATCTCCCCACTTGTTTTCGGCTTGTACACCTCGGGCGATGGGTTGCTATGCGGCGCAATCACAGGATGAGCGTGCTTCGGGATTCTCGCGATGGCATGCTCTGGCGAGGCTATGGTGAAGAACTCTCAGTTTGTTACGCCGTCCCGGCAGCCGATCCCAATGAGCCTCATCCTCCTGGCGGTGCTGGCCGTCCACTTGCCGCTGCTGCTCATGAAGCTGCCGCTGAAATCCTACGACACCAACCTCCACATTTTTTTCGCGTCCCACTACCTGCACCACTGGTTCGATCCGTGGAACCTCAAGTGGTTCGCGGGCTTCTCGCAGACCACCTATCCGCCGCTGCCGCAGCAGTGGATCGCGGTGCTCTCGCACATCTTCGGCCTGGATATGGCCTACATGGCTGTACAGCTCATCGCCATCCTCCTGCTGGCCGTCGGCGTCTATCGCTTCTCCAAGTTGTGGGTCAGTCCGCGCGCGGCTTCCTTTGCGGCGCTCGCCAGCGTTTTTCTGGGCGCGGAGAGTTTTTTGGTTTACTCGGCGGGCCAGTTGGGCACAACGGCTGCCGCCCCACTCTATTTGAACGCGCTGCCATTCCTTTATGACTGGATCCGTTACTCGCGCTGGCGCGCGTTCCTCAAGGCTGCCGTGCTGTTTGCGGCCGCGGCCGCCGCGCACCACGCCACTCTGCTTTTCGGCTCGTTCTTCTTTGCCATTCCAGTGGTTGCTCTTGCGTTCATGGATCGGGATGAGGGCGAGCGCGTGTCAACCTCCGGCATTGTGCTGCGCACCGTGGTGATCGTCGCGGTGGTGACTGCTGCTGTAATCGTGGTCTTGCTGCCGTTCTGGATCGCCCTGTTTCACTATCCAGTGACGCAGACGCCCATCCCCCATCCCAGCCGCGCCAACTACATCCTGAGCCCGCTATGGGGCATGAATTACTTCGTCGTCCCTTACGGGGCGATGATCCTGGCGATTCCGTTTATTTTTCTGCGCGGGTCTGAGATTGCGCGCCTGCGCCCGTTGCTCTTCGGCTTCTGGGTCTGCTTCCTCATCGGGCTCGGCGGCACCACGCCGGTCGGCCACCTGCTGTTGGGCCGCGCGTTCGAAGTGTTGACCATGGAGCGATTCAGTTACTGGGCCAACCTGCTTGCGCTTCCCTTCGTCGGCCTGCTGGCTTCGGAGCTTATCGACCGCTACAGATTGCGCGCCGCCGTGAGTTTGGCCGTCCTGGCCACGTTCACCTGCGCTCTCGCCGTCGGCTGGTCAACATATCATCCCGCCGACGCGGAAGACTTCAAGGTAGATTCCGTGGCCGCATGGCTTAACCGCGATGGACACGACAAGTACAGCTACATCACCCTCGGTTTCGGCAACAAGCTGTCGCGCCTGGCCATGGAGACCGACGCGCCCAGCGAAGACGGCGAGTGGTATTCCGACCGGATGCTTCCTGAGCTAACCAAATACGGCGCGGGCGCGTTGACCAGTTCGAAGTACTTCGGCGAGGACGGCCTCGACTCACTGCGCGCGATCCTGAACCACGCCGATCACTATGGCCTGAAGTGGGTCATGGTGCGCGATCGGTTTTACGATCCGCTGCTGGCCTTTGCCGGCTGGCGCCCGGTCGATTCGCTCGAAGATAACACCATCGTCGTCTGGGCCAAGGACGGCATTCCGCCCTTCCAGCCTGTGAATGCGCCGCAGATGCCGCCCCACTGGCAAGGCCAGATGTGGGGCATCCTGCCCTTCGGCAGCAGCATCCTCGCAATCCTGGTCATGTTCATTCCAGAACGCCGCCGCCAGGGACTGGCCGCGGAGGAACCCTACGCTGCTGAAGAAACCCTTGTCCACGGGAGGTTGGCGTCGTGAGGAAAGGACTCGTGCTGGCTCTCATCCTTGGCGCTGCTACCATCGCGCTGATTTTCATCGGCACCAAATGGCCGGGACAATCCGCGTTGCACTACGCGGGTGGCGACCATATGGTGAACTCTTCGGATACGCCGCGGGCTGCGCTCCAGAATTTCGGCGACGAAATCCGTTCCAGAGAGTTTCAGAAAGCCTATAACAGCCTGGCCAACAAGGCCGAGTTTACCCAGGCGGAGTTCGATCGCGATCTGACAGGCAGTTACCAGAACCTCCGCACCTACGCCGCTATTTCGCGCTTCGATATGCAACCGCTGCATGCAACCGACGATGAGGCCGATTACCGGCTGGGCCTTCATTGGGCCACGGTTGTGGGCGATGCCGTGACCAGCCGCGATGTGCACCTGGTTCGCGACGGCAGCAACTGGCAAGTGGAGTGGCCGATAGAGAAGTCGCCGAACCTGCCGCCGCAGGTCATCCCGGTGAACTACCTGCGCTGGGACGTGATCTACCGCGGCGCCGGTGACGACTGGGGCGCTCAAGACGTGGAAGCTCCGCACGTGCGCATCATTGACATGCACCCGGTCCAACGCGCCGAAGGGCTGGTGATTCTCGGCGAGTTGTTAAATGAAGACGTGGTGCCGGCATACGTCTCAGTTGACGCGACCCTGCTGAACCACAACCAGAAACCCTTCGCGACCGAGGGCAGCTTCGATATGATCCAGCACCTGCTGTTGCCTAAAGCGGTCACACCGTTCCTGATTCGCTTTCCTAACGTAACCCTGTCGCAGGTTGCAGCGGTGCGCATGAGCCCGTTCTCCACTCTCATTCCGGCATCGGCGGATCCCGTGATCGAGATTCAGAACGAGGAGATCAATCCGGCGCCGGACGCCTCGCTCACCGGTGAAGTGGTGAACCAAAGCGGCGAGATCGCGAATGTCGCGCATGTCCTGGGCACCTTCTACGACAAATCCGGCAATCTAGTCTGGGTAGCCGATCAATACGTCGACCGCGCTCTGTTGCCGCAGACGCCGGTGTCCTTCAACATCCACATTCCCGAGGATCTGGCGCACAAAATCAGCAGCCAGCGCACGGTTGTTTCCACCTTCAGCATGGGCGGCGCCGCATGAAGCTGTCACTTTCAACCCTGCTCGCCGTGGTGGCCGCCGCGCCGCTGGTTGCGGCGCAGAGCATTGACGTGCCCAAGACCGTGGACGCCGGCAGCGCCTTCACCATTCAGACCTCCGGCAGCGGGATCGCGACGCTTTTTATCGTCGGCCTGGGTCAGGCCATCAAGCGCAACGTCACTCTTGGCCAGCCGGTTTCGTTTGCCGCCGGCACGCTCTATAACGCCGGTCATTACTTCGCCATACTCTCCGGCACATCCGCCGAGCCCGCGCCTTTTGAGGTCTTGCCCGGCAAGACTGCCAAAATGACTTTCTTCGCCCGTCCGTCGCGGCTTCCGGTCGACGTGAAGGACGGCATCACTGGCGCAGTCTATATCTTCGACGCTTACAAGAATCTGGTCACCGCGCCCACGCCGGTGTCGTTTGACCTCACCACTCCAGGCGCTGCTCAGCAATCGCGCACCGTCACCAGCCAGGACGGCCGGGCCTGGGTGGCAATGGACTCCTCGCACAAAGAGGGCGCGGCGAACTTCGTCTCTCGCGCCGGCGACATCTCCTCTACACGCGTGATCGGGCAGGTCGCAGGCGATCCGTGCAGCCTGAAAATGAGCGCCAAGCCCGACGGCAACAAGATTGAGCTCGAAACCGTTCCCGTGCGCGACTGCAGCGGCAATCCGGTTCCCGATGGCACCATCGTCACATTCACTGAGAATTCCCAGGCCGGCGAATCCACCGTCGACGTGCCCCTCAAGCGCGGCATCGCCAAGGTGGAGATGCCCGCCAATCCCGGCGCCAACATCAGCGTAGCCAGCGGAGTGGTGCTCGGCAACCAGATCCACTGGGAGAGATAAGTCCATGTTCCGTACCCTGTTGCTGATCTCCGTCTGCCTGGCCGCCGCCCTGCTTCTCGGCGCCCAGCCCGACGTGCGCGTTGAACCGTCCCATCTTCAGGGACCCCGTCAACTTGCAGACCAGACTGCAACCGCAGTGATCAATAACTACATCGAAGCATGGGTGAGTCTGCGGGCCGCTCTGGAAAACAATCACCCCGAGCTGCTCGACCGCAGTTTTGTGGGTGGTGCCAGGGATAAGCTGGCCGACACCATCCGGCAACAGGCCACGCTCGGCTTGAGAACGTCGTACCAGGACCGCTCGCACGACGTGCAGATCGTCTTCTATTCGCCCGAGGGCCTGTCCGTGGAGCTTACGGACACCGTCCAGTACGACTTTCAAGTGCGTGACGGTGACAAGGTGATTGCCAGCCAGCCCGTCACCCAGCATTACCTGGTGGTTCTCACGCCGACTGAAGTTCGCTGGCGCGTGCGCGTTTTCCAGGCTTCCTCCAAATAGCTCTGCCGCTCTGCCGACTCGCATCCAGTGTTGTAACCGGGCCTGCAAGATAGAACGACAAGTACGTAGTACGTAAAAAATAAGAGGAGAATCGAAAGTTATGGTCTCTGTTGTGGTCCCCATCTACAACGAAGAGGAACTTATTGCCCGCTTTCATGAGGCAGTTTCGGGCGCGCTCAAGGGAATCGTAGACGATTGGGAGGTGGTTTATGTTAACGATGGTTCCTCCGATTCCTCCCTTGAGATCTTGAAAAGCCTTCAGAGCGAAGATTCCCACGTCGTGGTTGTGGAGTTGTCGCGCAACTGGGGCCACATGGGCGCCATCTCCGCCGGTTTGCAAACCGCCCGCGGCCGCGCTGTCATCCTCATGGACGGCGATTTCCAGGATCCTCCCGAAGTCATTCCCCAACTCATCGACTCCTGGCGCAATGGCGCCGAGGTTGTGGTAGGCGTGCGCCGCAGCCGCCAGGAGAGACGCAAGCTGCTGGCGATGCTTTTCCCCATGTTCTATCGTGTCCTCGGCACGCTCAGCGATTTCCCCATTCCCCTCAACGCGGGCATCTTCAGCCTTATGGATCGCAAGGCGCTCGACTCCGTCCTCGCCTTGCGCGAGAAGAACCGTTATCTCCCCGGCCTGCGCGCGTGGGTGGGTTACAAGAGCGCCATAGTCTACTATGATCGCAACGATCGCGCCGGCGGCGAGAGCAAGCTCTCCTTCATCAGCCGCGTCAAGTATGCGATGGACGCAATTACCAGCTTCAGTTACAAGCCCTTGCGCCTCAGCTTCGGCCTGCTGGCGTTTTCATCGGCAATCGCCACCATCCTTGCCTTGTGCATGTTCCTGCCCGTCGATACCATTGCCGCGGCGGCATTTGGAATCGCTTCTTCCGTGTTTTTCATGGGCGGCCTGCTTTTGCTGTCCATCGGCATCCTCGGCGAGTACATAGGCCGCGTCTACGATGAGGTCCGCAACCGCCCGCTGTCGCTCATCAGCCACGTCCATCGCGCCCAAGTGATGATCCCCAGCCAGGTGGGCATGATCGCCATGCCCGGCGGCTATGGTACGCTTCCGGAGGCTTACTCCATTTCCGCTGACGGCACCCCCGAGGAAGTTACCCGCGCGGCGTAGCAAGCGGAGCGATGGAGTTAGCAGACACTGGGGGATGAATGCAAGGCGCGGCGAGTGCCGCGTCTTTGCTGTTTGCACCGGTAACTCGTTCGCCCGTCTGCGAGTAGCACGCCAAGAGGTGGTATTGCTCTTTCTGGCTCCGCTGGCGCCGGTAACTCCGCCAGCTCCGCTGAACTTGTTCTATCTTTTGGCCTGCAGAATCGGGTTCTGTGCCGGCTTGCCGCAGCTCGGAATCCCGTCCTCGATCGCTGTACCCTCTTCGTGATCGTTCCATGTTTCCACCAGCACGAACGGCGGCGCATTATCCGGCGAAAACACCTTCCGCCACTCGTTAAATGTGTCTTGGAACGTTTGCCCGCAGCGTGGCGCAATATGCCGGTTGAGGCCCCATGAAGCCTTGCTGTCGTCAAAGCTCGCCCACGCGCCGCCCACCACAATTTTGTCGGGGTACTTCGTTCCCATCGTCCGGTAGAAGTTATCCAGATATTGCTCGCCCCAGTTACTTCCGTCCTGCTTCCAACCCTGTTGTCCAGGCTGCACCCACGTGTAAAATCCGGCGAAATCGTTCGCGTACTCGTCGGGAAGGTTCTCCTGGATAAGTAGCGGCGAGGGGGCCCACGTGTTCACTAGGGCACGCACCTTGTCCCAGTCGGTGTGTCCGCCTTTAGGAAAGATGAAGATCACCGGCCGGCCTTGGTAAGTCAGATACGCCTTGTAGCCCGGCGATTTCGTCGTCAGGTAGGTGTCGTGGAACATGGTGAAATCGGCGATGGCTTCGTCGGTCGCGCCATCCTCCTGGTTGGTCTCGTCGTACATCATTGCCACTTTGAACTTGTTTTTTCCCGCCTGCTCCTGCAGCAGTTGGTAGCTGCGATCAATGAAAGGCTGGCGGTCGCCGTACCAGTCCACGACGAACCCGGTAATACCCATCGCCTTGGCTTCCTTCATCTGGCGCGCGATAACAGCAGGATCGTGCGACGAATAGCCGATCGACATGTGCTTCGGATGTCCAAACCACCCTTCATATACGGCCAGCACATCAGGAGATCCGTTTACCGCTTTGTATTGCAACGACTGGACGTGATCCGCCGAAGGGCTTTCACAGCCGCGATAGAGCAGGAGGACCAAGAAGAGAGCAGCGCTGTTTCGCAAAATCATCGGTGCATATTTAGAAGCGTCTGCCCTTCTTTTGGGTTGTTACATTCCGCATGCTGACAAGCAATGGGCGGAATTGACCCCGCGGCGCCGCGAACCTACGCTGGGGCAGCCATGCCCCCGGATTCTGCATCCCATTAACTGTCGCCGAACTACCTATCTACACGTCTCGCCTGCCGGCAAATTCGAGTATTGAACCGGAGCCCTCCAGAGTGTTGAACACCGTCTCCCATCGAACGAAAACACTGCAAGCCCGCATCGTTTCGGGCAGCGTGGTGCTGCTTGCCGGCTCCGGCCTGACCATGGCCATCAACCTGGTCTATAACATCGTGGTTGCGCGCTTCCTCGGCGCCGGCGGTTACGGCCACGCCACGGTCGTCTATACCATCCTTACTCTGCTGTCCGCCATCACCCTCTCGTTCCAGATTGTGGCAGCCAAAGTGGTTGCGCAGCAATCCTCTGCGGAGGGCAAAAGCGCCGTTTACCGGTTCTTCCATCGCGCCGCGTTGGCTTGCGGCTTCGCCGTGGCGCTCGCTCTGGCCGCATTGCAGCACCCCATTGCCGATTACCTCAATCTGCCCAGTTCCACGCTGGTCGCCATCATCGCCATCGGCGCTGCGTTTTACATCCCTCTTGGCGTCCGCCGCGGCTTCATCCAGGGCACCTGCGGCTTCCGGGCCCTGGCCGCCAACATGGTCCTCGAGCAGGCGTTCCGCCTTGGCGGCTCCGCATTCATGATCTTCGCCGGCACCGGCCTTACCGGCGTCATCGCTGCCAACGCCGCGGCTGAAGCCGTTGCCTATTTCGCCATCCGCGTCGCGCTCCACGGCCACGCCCGCAATCCGCTGCTCCGCTCCTACATCGTCCGCGAGACAGGACAGGCCACGGTCTTCTTTGCCGGCCAGATGCTTATATCCAATTGCGGCATCGTCCTGGTCAATCACTTTTTTGACGCGCGAAAAGCCGGGCTCTATGCCGCGGTGGCCATGGTTGGCCGGGTCATCTTCTCTTTCTCCCAGGCCGTGGTCAACTCCACCTTCCCCCTGGTCGCCGGCAGCGCCGATGAGGAACGCCGCGATCTTCGCGTCATTGCCACTTCGCTTATGTTGGTGGTCGGCGTAGGCGCCGCCGTCTCCCTCGGACTGTTGATCGCTCCCGCCGCCCTCTGGACTCACCTCTTCGGCGCCGATTTTGCCATCGCCGGCCGCTACAACATGCCCTACTTGCTCACCCTCTATGCCCTCAGCACCGTCATTTATTCACTCGGCGCCGTCATCATCACTTTCGAAATGTCCTATAAGATCGCCAACACAAGCTGGGTGCAATTCGCCTTCTCCGCAGTTCTCATCGCCGCCATCTGCGGCTTTCACTCCTCTTTGCGCGAAGTGATCCTGGTTCAGCTCGCGCTCATGGCAGTGCTTTTCGTGCTTGTCGCCCTGCCCTTCCTGGTTAACTCTCTCAGCGATCCCAAAGAGCTTCTGCACGCCACCGGAGAACGTCCCATTCGCCTCGTCCGTCGCGTCGCCGAGGATGAGGTCATCGCCGAGTTCCTCAAGAGCGACTTCCACCACCACGAGTTCAACGAGTTCCAGGAGTCCTTCAACGACCTCGTCCTCAAGCCCAACCTCGACGATGACGACGAAAACGCCAAGCGCCGCGCCCTGCTCTTCATCCGCCACCTGGCTCTATGGAGAGAGTTGCCCATCAGCACCGAGTGGTTCGAAGTTGAGGTCACCGAGTCGGACCTCTCCAACATCCGAATCTTCCCTCGCGCGCAATGGCGAAGGGTTGCGCGCAACAATTTTTCCGCCCCTGAAATTGCTCTTGGCATGCGCACGCGCAGCCATCTGCTCGATCACTCCTTCGTTTCCAAGGTCGCCGCCATCGGCCGCGGACTGGGCCGCGATGCTTCCAACTTCGCTGCGATCATCCTTATCGGAATCGATGAAAATGAGCCCCTTACCGTGCTCGACGGCAATCACCGCCTCATAGCTGCCATGCTGGCCTCGCCCGTGCGCCTCAACAGTCTTCGCTTTCTCTGCGGCCTCTCCCCGCGCATGGGCGAGTGCTGCTGGTACAACAGCAATCTCGTTACTCTCTTCCGCTACGGGCGTAACGTTTTCGCCCACGCCATTCGCAACCCCGAAGACGATTTGACCCGCCTGCTGCGAAACACCGGACAGCAGCAGCAGGCGTCCTGATCGCTCAACCGCAACTTCAGGTTCTTGCTCATGACCAGTTTCCCCAACCCCAATGACTTCCATCCAGGAAACAATCGAATGACCTTTCGTGCCCGATCCGCTTCCATCCGCCAGCTTCCCGGCAGCATTGATCGCAAACAGGAACGCTTGTTCCTCCGCGAACTGGAGTGCGACCTCAGTGCGATTCGCCCGGCCATCGTGATCGACTGCTCCAACTGGAGCGGAATGGACCTCGCCGCCGTTCATCTCCTCCTGCGCTGCCTTGAGGAAGCGATGAAGCGCAATGGCGACATTCGCCTCACCGGCGTTTCCCCACAGGCCAGGGTCAACCTCTCGAGCGCCGGCGTAGATCGCCTCTTCCGCATCTTCCCCACCATCGGGGAGGCGGTTGAGAGCTTTCATCGCCGCTCTCATGTCATCACTCCGCCGATTCCTATTCGCGAAAGTCTATCGCGGGGACGGCACGCGGTCTGAGCGGATGCCACGCGGCGCCAACGGGTGCAAAGAAAGGAGCCCTTCCCCATGCATCGCAACTCCCGGCCAGTTCTCTCCAACCGGCTCATCGCCGTGTGCCTCTCAGCGCTGTTTGTCGTGCCCATTGCCGCCACGGCGCAGCAGTCCTCACCGGCACAACAACTCCCCGATGCGCCCGCTCCCGCCAGCCAGGCCGCGCAATCCCAGACGGCTATGGCCCAGCCACCTGCTGCCCCGGCGCCTCAGGGTTGGTCCTCAAGCCAGGCGCAGCAGGCGCCCGCCACGCAGGATGCCGATCAGCAGAATCAGCCGCAAAAGCCGGTCGGCACCGCAGTCGGACCGGTCACCCGGCCTGCCGGCGTTGCCGGCGCGCGGCCTTCCGGTGCTGCCATCGCTCCCGCCAAGCAACGCCGCGTCCATGCTTTCTATTTTCGTGTCGGCATCATCGTTGCCGCCGCAGTCGCCACCGGCGCGGTCATCGCGCTCTCGCACGCCAGCCCCGGCCGTCCACAGTAACCATGAATCCCCCGCGCCCCATCACGATTGGCTTCTCCGGCATCGATGGCGCCGGCAAGAGCACGCAGATCCAGGCTCTCCGCGAAGCCCTGGAACACGAAGGCATGCGCGTGCGCATCGTCCCGTTCTGGGATGAGGTCGCTGCTCTCACCCGGCTGCGCGAAGGCGCCGGACACCGCATCTTCAAGGGCGAAAAAGGCGTAGGCAGTCCGGATAAGCCCGTCAACCGCCGCGACAAGAACGTCCGCGCCTGGCCGATGGCCCTGGTCAGGCTCGGCCTCTACTTGCTCGACGGGCTGTCCACTCGAATTCGTGTGCGCCAGGCACTCCGCTCCGGCGCGGACGCCATCATCTTCGACCGCTACATCTATGACCAATTTGCCAATTTAAATCTGCGCCGGCCACTCCTCCGCCTGTACGTCCGCGCCGCCATGCGCCTGGTTCCTCGGCTAGACGTCAGCTATGTCCTCGACGCCGATCCCGCTCAGGCCCGCGCCCGCAAGCCCGAGTATCCATTGGATTTCCTCCAGCTCAACCGGCGCAACTACCTCGATCTGGCCGAACTCCTTGGCGGCTTGACCGTGATTCCCGCTGGCCCCGTCGCCGAGGTCCACGCGAATATCCTGCGCCATCTCCAACACCATCAGGTTGCGGCCCGGCTTGACGGTCCTGAAGGGTACGGGCTGCAGCCCGTCCACCAAAGCCCTCAAAAATCGATTGGACTCTAGCCGCAGAGGAGCAGCGGACGCGCATGCTCCGCCCCGCATCTTAATTAACAGGGGATTGTCCCGGTCCGCACAGGTGAAACCATGTCTCTTCGCTCCAGCCTCGGCCTTGTCGCTTCTTTGCTCCTATCGGTCCCGGCGTACGGCGCCTCCTGCCTGACCCAGGCGCAGATGACCGGGGCAGAACGCAATGACCTGGCAGCCTCCGCGCGCATCCTGCTCAGCCGCGTGCAGAACGGCGACGTGAACGGCCTCAAGGCCGGCACCCTACCGGCCGTGGCCGCCGACTTCAGCGGAATCGCTGCCTCCGTGGAGCAACTTCATCCGCTCATCCAGCGCGCCACCGTCACCGTCGACGACCTCTACGACCTGGACGCTTCCACCGACCAGCCCAACCAACCCAGCACCCAGTTCTTCTGCGGCTCGCCCATCGTCGTGCTCAATTTCAGCGGCCTGCCTCCCGGTAAGTACGCGCTCGCCATCCTGCATGCAACGGGCGTCCCGCAACCGCAGCAAATCTCATTCATCCTGGCGCACAGCGGCAACCAATGGCAGCTCGCCGGCTTCTTCGCCAAGCCCATGGTTGAGGACGGCCACGACGGTCTCTGGTACTGGGTCTCGGCTCGCCGGTTCCAGCAGGCGAACGGCCGCTGGGCTGCCTGGATCTACTACCGCATGGCGGCGAACCTGCTCGACCCGCTGGATAACCTCACCAGCCCTAACTTACAGAAACTGCAGCACGAGACCGAGGAAGTGAAGCCGGCCGATTTCCCCTCAGGCGCGCCAGTCACGGTGAACTCGATCGCCGGGCCGCTGCAGGTCACTTCTGTGGACACCAGCACTGCGTTTGGCGGCCTGGACCTCGACGTCCATTACGTGCCCAGCGCGGCGCAGACAGCGCAGCTATCCAATCCGCCGACCGCACGGCAACAGATTCTCGACGTGATGAATGCGCTGCTCGCGGCTCATCCCGAGCTTCACCAGGCGTTTCACGGCATCTGGGTCCACGCCGACCAGGGCAACGCTACCTTGTTCGCTCTGGAGCTTCCGATGGACCAGATCGCGCCCGCTGCCGGCGCGCCGATGGCGCGTTGAGGCGAAGACAGAGAGAAAACCCGCGCGAAATAAAAAACGGCGATATCGAATGGATTCATCGCCTTACGCCACAAAAATGCACACATTTGCGCGTCTCTCCCCGGGCCGGAGAGAGGGGGGTGGGGGGGGTATTATTTTTCCGGTAAACATAAGCTATGGAGAAAATTACTGATTGGATATAGGGGTGGACGGAGATTCGCCCGGGCTTTTGTGGCCGGATTGTGGTGGTGATCATGGCGGCGAATCCTTACTGTGAAATGCAAACGCCCGCACTAGAGGTGCGGGCGCATCACTGCTCACGATTCGAGTGTAGGCGGTCTGCCGGGCTGGGGCTGTGACGGCGAATACCGTGGTTCGTGGTTCGTGGTTCAGGTCCAGAAACCGGAGCCCGCATCCCATCCTAACCGCAAAAGGCGCGGTTAGGATGGGGCACCCAGATCGTGGTTGGAGGGGCACCCATGATCGTGGTTATGCAGCGAAAAAGGGCGAGCGGCTACAACTTTTGTGTTATCTGTCGAGTGATTTATGTCATAGGAGATTTGCTGAAGTTCGCATAAGCTCGTCTGCAGTCACCCTAAGTAAAGCGGATCCTGGAGCCGAGTTCCCCCTGGCAGCAGCAAGCGCGCAGCCAATGGAGAGAAGCAGCCGTCAACGAACGGCACTCGTGCGCACGAATGGAGCGCCCTCCCCGCGGACCGCATTTCCCGTTTCATTTTTTTGCTCTCTGCCCTCGATTGAATGGCCGGTGATGCCAGCGCCTTTGCGGAGCCGGGAACAGCTGCGCGGGCCGCAATTCGCGCTATTCTCCGCGCAGCGCGCGCATGGGATCGATGGACGCAGCGCGCAGCGCAGGCAACCCTGAAGCGGCCACGGCCAGCAGCAACACGCCCAACGCTGCAACGGACAACGCCAGCGGATCGAACGGGCTCACCCCGAACAAAAGCGACCCCAGCAACTTCGCAGCCGCCATTGCAGTGCCCAGCCCGATCACGCATCCGACCACCGCCAGCTTGGCGCCCGACTTGAGAACCAGCCCCACAATGGACCCACGCTGCGACCCAAGCGCCATGCGGATCGCCATCTCCTGCACCCGCGAAGCCACGGAGAACGAGATCACGCTATAGATCCCCAGCACCGCCAGCAAGACTGCCGCAAAAGCAAAGCTCCCGATCAACACCGTATTGAAGCGCCGCGGAGCTTCGCTCAACGACACCGCCTGTTCCATGGTCTGCACCTGGGTGAGCGGCAGCAGGGGATCGATGGACCGCACGGTTGCGCGCAACGCGTTTTCCATCTGCTCCGGCGGCAGAGACGATCGAATCGCGATGTATCCCCCGTTGCCGTTCAGGTCAGTGGGCGAACCCAGCGAACCAATGTCATCCTCGAGCTGGTCCTCCGGCTGGTAGTACTGCATGTTGGCGGGCTCATCCGGCGACGTGAGCTTCACGTCCGCCACTTCGCCCACCACTGTCATCCACGGCGTCTGCATCTCCGGCGTGCCCAGGCGCAGATGCTTGCCGATCGGGTCCTGCCCCGGCCAGAAATGCTGGGCCAGCCCGTGATTGACAATGAGCACCAATTGCGAGCCGTGCCGGTCCGCATCTGTGAAGAACCGCCCGTGAAGCAGCGGAATCCCCATTGCCTCAAAAAAGTTCCCAATCGTTTGCGTCACCGTGGCCAGGTTCATGTCCGCGCCCTTCGGCGGCGTATATCCTTCCACGACAAAAGTCTGATTGTTATTGTTGCCTGCGGCGGGAACAAGGCTGGTGAGCGCCGTTTGCGTGACCCCCGGCAGCCCACTCAACCGCCTCAGCAGCTCGCGGTTGAACTCATCGATTTGAGGCTGCTTTGCATACTGCCTCTGCGGCAGGGAGTACGAAGCTGTGGTTACGTGGTCGGGCCGGTAGCCCAGGTCCGCTGACCGCATCTTTTCAAAGCTGCGCAACAGCAGGCACGATGCCGTGAGCAGCACCAGGGCAATGGCAATCTCCGCCACCACCAGGGTCGAGCGCAGGCGCGCGTGGCCTCCGCCCTCCGAGCCGCTCCGGCCGCCTTCTTTCAGGTTCGCATTCACATTGGTGCGCAGCGCGGCAAATGCCGGAACCAGCCCGCACACCAGGCCCGTGACCACGCCCAGCAGCAGCGCAAACCCCACCACATACCAGTTCAGGCCGATCTCGCTGATGCGCGGCAGGCTCTCTGGAAGCGAGCTCTTGCCCACGCGTAGAGCCACCGCGGCCAATGCCAGTCCCAGCACTCCGCCGCTCACGCTCAGCACCAGGCTTTCCAGAATCGCCTGGCGCAGCAGGGCCAATGCACGCGCCCCCAGCGCCAGCCGCACTGCCACTTCCCGTTGCCGCCGGATGGCCCGCACCAGCATCAGCCCGGCCAGGTTGACGCACGCGATCAGCAGCACCACCGCTACGGCCAGAAACAGGGTCCGCAGCAGCGGCCGGGTCTGCTCCGTCGTCTCCAGTTGCAGCGGCCGCACCACGGAGCTGATGCGAAGGTTCGCCATCATCGGCGGATAGTGGCGCATGATTTCCTGCGCCACTATTTCCGCGTCGCTTTCGGCCTGCCTGGCACTCACGCCCGGCTTCAGCCGCCCTACCATCTGGTAGCTCCAGTTTGCCGCGGCCGCAGGCACAAGCTCATCGGATCGAAAGCTCATCGGCACCCACAGCTCAGAGCGGTTCAACTGGCCGGGATTCAGAGGAAACTCGAAGTTTCGCGGCATTACGCCGATCACGACATACGGCTTGCGATCGAGCAGGATCTTGGTCCCCAGGATCTGCGCGTCGCGATGAAAACGGCTCACCCAAGTGGCGTAGCTCAGCACCACCACCTGCTGGCTATGCTCGTCTTCGCTGGCCGTGAAAACCCTCCCCATGAGCGGGTTTACGTCCAGCGCCGAAAAGACTCCCGCCGTCATCCGCGACGCATTCACCTGCGCCGGTTCGCCGGTTCCGGAGAGCTCATACCCAGCACCCTGATATCCGCCCAGCGCGGAAAAGCCATGCGTCTCCCGCGTGTAGGCGAGGATGTCTGGCACCGTGACGCCCACTCCGCCCTCCCCGCCGACATTCACCCCCGCCAGCCGGTCCCCCAGCACCATCAACCGCTCGGAATCTGGAAATGGGAGCGGCCGCAGCAGCACTGCTTCGACGATGGAGAAGATCGCCGTTGTGGCGCCAATGCCAAGCACCAGCATCAGCACCGCTGTAATCGCAAAACCCGGCGACTTGGCCAGTTGCCGTAGCACGAAGCGAAGATCGAAAAACAGTTTCTGCATTGGGCATTCCTCTCGCTGGTCGAATCCAGGAAGTTCGAGCAATTCTCGCGCCAAACCGTTGCTCGCTAAGTCCCATAAAATGAATCGCCGAAGTTAATATTGCGAACGAGCTTGAACTGTTGGTGTCCAGTTACAGAAGAACTTGTCCGCAAATGAACAGCATCGACGGGGAACCTGCTCTCTCTGCCCATACGATTTTAGAGATGATTGGGTTCAATTTCTATGGAAATGCCGTGATGCAGCCAGTTCGTAGTTCGAAGTTCGTCGTTCGTCGTTGGGAGTTTTTGAGTTGCCGGTTTTCGGTTGAGGCCTTAATCAACGGATGCGGATGGTGGATTAGAATCGCGCAGATATGGATGCAACACACATTGAAGGACTGAATCGCCGGTTTGGCGTAGCCGGCGTGGCGGAGATCACCGCGGGAGGCGGGGGATTGCCGGTGGTGCGCATCGCCTCGGATGCGGCGGCGGCGGAAATCTCGCTCTATGGCGCGCAGGTGCTGCGCTGGCGGCCGGCCGGCGAGGAAGAGGTGCTCTACCTGAGCGAGCGATCGCGGTGGGAGCAGGGAGAGGCGATCCGGGGAGGAATACCGGTGTGTTTCCCGTGGTTCAGGAACAAGGCGGACGACCCGACGGCGCCGAAGCACGGATTTGTGAGGACGCGGGAATGGCGGCTGGACTCGCTGCGCGCGGATGAGGACGGGACGGTGACGCTGGTGTGCGTGACCGGGAGCGACGAAACGACACGCAGGTGGTGGCCGCACGATTTTCTGCTGGCCTACCGGATCCGCGTGGGGCGCACGCTGCGCCTGGAGTTGAGCGTGATGAACCGCGGGGCGACGGCGATGCGGTTTGAAGAGGCGCTGCACACTTACTTCCGCGTGGGCGAAGTGGGCCTGGCGCGGGTGCATGGGTTGGACGGAGCCAGTTACCTGGACAACCGGGACGGGAACCGCGCGAAGACGCAGCGAGGCGACCTGCCGATTACCCGGCAGACGGACAACGCGTACATGGATACGGCGGCGGCGGTGGAGATCATCGATCCGGTTTTGCAACGCAGTCTGCGCACGGAGAAGACGAATTCCGCCAGCACGGTGGTGTGGAACCCGTGGCACGAAGGCGCGGCCGGCATAACGGACATGAAACCGGAGGCATGGCGGACGATGCTATGCGTGGAGGCGAGCAATGTGCTGGGTTGCGCGGTGAGCCTGGGGCCGGACGAGGAGCACACGATGCACGCGACGCTGATGGTGGAGCGGGCGTAGATTAGCGCCAAGCGGCCTGGATTACGGCAGGATCGCCAGATATGCAGCGCCAAGAGCCAATTGCGAGAACATCGCGGACCACTGCGCCGCTCCTTGAATGAATGGCACCTTGACCTGCTTCTCCGGAACCATGATGGTGTCGCCGGGATAGAGGCGGAGGCGGTCGAACTCGTCGCCCCAGGCGCCGTGGACCGATGCGCGGCTGATCACCTCGCCGTCGGCGCGAATGACGAACTCGTGGTGGCGATCGGCGTTGCGATTGGGGCCGCCGGCAAGGCGCAGGTAGGCTCCGACGCTGCGCGTGGGCTCATACAGGAACGAATTCTGATCGTAAACCGAGCCGACGACATTGATGTTGGAAGGCGTGGACGGCACCACGAAGACGTCGCCGTTTTCGAGCGGGAAGTCGGGCAGGGAAGCGACTCCGGTGGAAGCTGCTTTGAATTGGAGAACGATGCGGCCGGTGGCGCGCACCTGGCGCATCTCGCCGATGATTTGCTCCTCGGTTTGCTGGCCGTTCTGAGTAAGGCCCTGGGCGGCACTGCTGGAGGCGGCGGCGAGGGCGAGGCTGCTGCGCTGGAGGTCGAGCTCGAGGTTCTGGATGTAATCGTCGATGCGGGCTTGCTGGAGCTTGCGGGTTCCGATTCGGGTGAACTCGGATCCGAAGAGGTAGGCTTTGGGAGTGAAACCGCCGGCACGCTCGACCAATTGGCGCAGGGTTTCGCCGGGTTGGGCGGAATAGGTCCCGGCATGTGCGAATTCGCCCTCCAGGCGTATCAACTTGGTCTGCTGGGCCTGGGGCAGGCGGATGTCGGCCTCCGAGAAGATGGAGATTACGTCGCTGGGCTGGAGTCCCAGGTCCTGGGAAGCATCGTGGTTGAGAACCAGCTTGCCCAGATCGAAGGGGATCAGCTTGGTTTTGAGAGTGTTGCGGTCCAGGCGCTCGATGACGGCGTAGTCCCAGTCGATTTCCGGAGCGGGGATGCGCACGATGGTGCGCTGGGCGCCGGGGAACTGGCTGCACGGCGATTGACCGTAGACGGTCGACTGGGACGTGGACAACGTGCCAGAGGCTGCGGGCGGCATCTGGTTCTGTTGGTAAAGGCCTGACGGCGGGTTTCCAAACTGGTCCGGCATCGAGTAAGTCTGGTCGCAATTGGGGTTGGCGTATTCGTCGTTGGGGTTGGGATATTGGTAGTTGGGATTCTGGGAATATTGCTGGGGATAATTTTGCTGCGCGCCGTAGGGGTTCTGCTGGGTGGCGTAGGGATTCTGTTGGGAAGAGGGGTTCTGCTGCGCGGCGGGGTTCTGCTGCGCACCGGTGTTGGGATATTGCCGATTGTTGTAAGGGAATTGTTGCGCGGTAAACGGATACTGTTCCTGCAACTTGTCCATGGCGATGGGGTTTTGCATGTTCACGGGAACCTGAGGCTGGCGCAGGTTGGAGAGCTCGGTGGCGGGCTCAAATTCCGGCGCGGGCAGTCCCTCCTGGGCGCGCTTCCACCAGTAATTGCGCGTGATCAGCGAGTCCTTGTCGGGAATTAGCTCGCTGACCCGCATGCCCGGATGCCAGGCAAACCGGCCCGGATTGGCGAGGTTGCCGCGAATGGTGACGGTCTTCTGATAAGCCGGGACAATGGGATTTACGCGGACCAGATCGCCATCGGCCAGGGTGGTGGCAAGGCCCTGGGCGTCATTTGCCACTTCCATGGCCTCGCGGTCGGTGCGGCCCTGAATCCGCTCCACAGAGATGCGCGCGCTGGAAGCGACCGCGGTGACCCCGCCCGCGTAATCGATCAGATCCTTGAGGGTGTCCCCGGGCTTGGTTTCATAGATGGCCGGATTACGAATGCTGCCGTTGAGAGCCACCTGGGCGCCGGCGGGCGGAATGAAGATCACGTCGCCGGACAGCAGCTTGGCGTCTTTGGTTTTGTCGCCATGCACGAGGAGATCGTAGAGATCGAAATGGGTGACGACGGCGCCCCCGCGGCGCAGCTCGATGTCGCGCAAGGAGCCATGGATGGAGGGACCATGGCTGGCAAACAAGGCATCCACCAGAGTGCTGAGGGCGCTGACGGTGTATACCCCAGGGCGGCGCGCTTGCCCGGCCACGTAGACCTGAATGGAGCGGATCATTCCCAGGTCCACGGTCAAATCGAAATTGTGAAAGACCCGCCCCACAGCTTGGCGCAGGTGATCTTCGAGCGCGGTGAACGGGATCCCCGCAACGTGCACAGGGCCAACGTGAGGAAGGTAGATTTCGCCGGACCGGTCGACGGTGAGATTGGTCTCAAACGACACCTGTCCCCAGACGCGGATGCGCAGTTCGTCACCGGGGCCAACCACGTAGTCGGCAGGAACCGGCGCCATCTCGAGCGGGGAAAAGGTGGAGGGGACGTCGCGGAAAAGATCGGCTCCGTAGATGGGGAGAATCTGCCCCGTGGTGGATGCAACAAATTTCTGAAACTCGGTGAGGGGCTCGGGAGGCAGTTGCCGGGGGAACTGGGAGTATGGATTCTGGCCCTGATGCTGCAGGTTCAGAAGGTCAGTATAGGAGGACGGAACTTGCGGCCGGGCCGATTGCGGAGTCGCGGATGGACCGGCGAGGCCGGGCATTGCCTGAGAGGAGCCTTGGGCTGCGCACTCCGGGCTGTTTGTCATGGCAGGATCGGAGCAGTTCGGGTTGGTGGAACTGTTTTGGGTGGGCTCCTGAGTGATCCCCGTCACGGACAATAAAGCCAGAGCGACCAGTAAGGTCAACGTGTATCGCATGCGCAAGAACTGCCACGGTCGACCAAAGGCAAAGGGCCGCTCCCGGCCCTCGCCGAAGTTCCACAGATCCATATGTGAGGAGTCTAGCATGCACGGAAGGTGGATTTACTGCTCCGGCGACGTATGGTACGGTGAACTCATAACTGTTTTGGGGATTCCCCGACTAATGGGTGGAGTGACCCGGAACAGGAACGGTACCAAGTTGGGAAATCCCAGAAATGTGCCGTAATTCTTCGATTCTGGGCCCGGTAAGCAGCGATCAAGATGCAGAATCTCTTTGGCTGGTAATTTCCGGCAAGACCGCTTGATGAATGCGCAGGAGGGACGTTATCCTACTTGCAATCATTGACGAGGTTTGTGGGCAGAGTTATTTGAATCAGACAAACAAACGGGAGCTTCAGCACGATGTTTTCGCGCGGGAAATCGTACCGCGTTGAGCCGGATCGAAGAATGTACGAAAACCGTGAAATGGTAGTTTTCAGGAATTGATTTCGTAAGAAAATGGCCCAACGAAAGGCCATCCCGAATGGCGAAATAGAGCGGTTCACTCAGCTTAAACACTCTGTGAAGTTTTAAGCATCTAAGGAGTGAGCCGACTGCCGGTTCTTGGGACAGGCAATCTTAGGATGCAGGCCATAGATTCGCCGGAGCATGGACGCAAAGTGGAATGTGTTACGGCAAGCGTTGAGTATTTTAAGGAGGCGTAGCGTGAATTCCGATCCGGGATTGTCCAGAATCCCAGACAGCCCCTACTCTTCTGGTGGCACGATTTCGCTGGTCGACACGACGCGGCAGGTTCACTCCGCCGTTCAACAAAATGTAACCTATATTGACGCCCCCTCTCATCGGCATTCGGAGAGAATCAGCCGATGGTCGAGGTCGGCCGGCAAAAGGATTTTTGACTTAGCCTGTGTGATAAGTTCGCTCCCGCTTAGCCTGCCCATTCTGGTTGCGATCAGCTTCGCAGTCCGGGTGACGTCGCGGGGACCGGTTCTGTTCCGGCAGAAACGCATGGGCCGCAACGGCAAAGAATTCACAATTTATAAATTCCGGACCATGCCGGTGCACGATAAAACCTCGGATCGGCCGACGGTAACGACCAACGGGAACCAGGAGTTTACCAGCGTGGGACCTTTCCTGCGCCGGTTCAAGCTGGATGAACTGCCGAATCTTTTCAATGTTTTGCACGGAGACATGAGCCTGGTCGGACCGCGTCCCAAGCTTTCTCAGCATCAACCCGGGTGCCTGCTCTGCCGGCCGGGAATCACCGGACGCGCGACGGTGGTGTTCGCCAGAGAGGAAGAAGCTCTTACCCGGATCCCCATTGAAGGCCTGGAAGCCTTCTATCATTGCGTCATCCTGCCGCTGAAGCAGAAGCTGGACGATGACTACATGGCGAGCGCGACGTTTGCCTCCGATTTCAAACTCCTGGTGATCAGCGTTCTGCGCTCCTGGAACGATCACGAATTAAAGCAATTGCTGCCCGCTGCATACCGTGGGGGGAGGCATCAGGCGTCTGCCAATCGCATGAATGAGGATGTGTCGGCACCCTCCGTACTTGCGGCGCAAAAGATCGCGATGACGGCCCAGCGCCAAAAAGACTGAACTTACCGCCCCCGGCACAACGCGCTGAACCGGCCTCCAATTTTCCGCCCCCGTCCTGTTCCGCAGGCTCGATTGCTTTCCATCTTGACATCGCCTTCCGCACTCGGTTCAACTCTGTTGAAGTTGCCCTGAGGAAGCGCACGCCTGCCTGATCCAACCATCGATTGCACGCGGGTCAGCGAGCGGGATAGAGTTGAGGATCATTCCCTTTGGATCGCCTGACCGCCGGGAAGCCGGCTTCCTCAGGCGATTGATCGTTTCCCCAAACATTTCCCCCGCGCAGGAGCCGCATGCAGATTTCCAGACGTTGGGGCGTCGCTGCCGCAGCGTTCGTTCTCCAGATCGTTTTCGGCGCCGTTTACGCGTGGAGCGTGTTCCGCGTTCCGCTGTCCAGGGAATTCGGATGGTCGGCCCCGGAGGTAACCCTTACCTTCACCATCGCGATCACCGTCGACAGCATTGCCTGCTTTCTCGGCGGCCTGTGGCTCAATCGCAAGGGACCGCGAATCGTGGCCATGAGCGGCAGCTTTGTTTACGGCCTGGGGATATTTCTGGCCAGTTTTTCCGCGCATCGGCTGGGGTGGCTTTATCTCAGTTATGGCGTTCTCGGCGGACTGGGTCTGGGAACCGCGTTCATTGTGCCGATTGCGGTGCTGGTAAAGTGGTTTCCCGACCGGCGCGGACTGATCATGGGCATTGCGGTGGCCGGCTTCGGCGCGGGAGCTCTGGCTACCGCACCGGTGGCCACGGCCCTCATCCAGAGGGTTGGCGTGCTGCACACCTTCGCCTATCTCGGCATCGCCTACCTGGCCATTGCCATGAGCGCCAGCTTCTTCATGCAGAATCCGCCGGAGGGCTGGCACCCGGACGGATGGACGCCCAGCCCCACGCAAGTGCGGCAACGCGCCGTTACGGATTTCACGTTCGGCGAAGCGCTTGCATCGTGGCAATGGTGGGCGCTCTGGATCTTGCTGTTTTTGAACTCGAGCGCCGGCATCGCTCTCATCTCCCAGGAGGCGCCGATGTTCGAGACATTGGGCCTGGTTGGCGCCGGCGTGGCCGCGGGGATGGTGGGGGTGACCAGTATCGGCAACTCCGTGGGACGCATCCTCTGGGCCTGGGTCTCTGACAGCATCACCCGCCGCTGGACCTTGACCGCGATGTTCATCCTGCAGTGCGCGCTGTTCTGGATTCTGCCTTCTCTGGCCACGGTAAGCGTTATCACGGCAGCTTCCTTCGTGATTCTCTCGTGCTACGGCGGGGGATACGGCGTGATGCCCGCTTTTGCCGCCGACTATTTCGGCTGTCGGAATATCGGACCGATCTACGGCCTGATGGCCACTGCATGGGGCGGGGCCAGCGCCTTTGGCCCGCTGCTGCTCGCCTACACGCTCAAAAGCAGCGGCGGTTACAGCCGCGGTCTGCACATCATCGCCGGCATCATGGCCGCATCCACCGTGTTGCCGATCCTGATGAGGCCGCCACGGCCCAAGTCCGCGTAAGCGGCTTTTATCATGGGACCCATGCATTCTCCCGGTCGCGTTCTGCCGGCTCTTTTTCTGGCATTGTGGGTGTTTCCGCAGGCTGCGCACGCGCAGCTTGCATTGCTTGAGACAGACTTCCGCGCCCAGCTCACCCGTCACGAAATTATCGGTGGAGGAATGGCTGTGATCCATGCCGGCGCGCCGGCCACGGAGTTCTATTTTGGAGAGGCTCGGCGCGAAAGCCACCAGCCCGTGGATGCCGCGACCGCGTACAACTGGGCCTCGATCACCAAGACCATGACCGCAATCGCCATCCTGCAGTTGCGCGATCGCGGCCTGCTCTCTCTCGATGACCCGGCTGCCCGCTATGTTCCGGAGCTGCGCCAGGTCCACGACCAGTTCGGGCCGGTCGACCGCATTACCATTCGCGAACTTCTCACCCATAGCGCGGGCTTCCGCAATCCCACGTGGCCCTGGGACTGCGACGATGCGAAGGATTGCGATTGGCAGCCCTTCGAGCCCACAAAATGGGCACAAGTGGCGGCCATGCTGCCGTACACCCATGTGGCCTTCGCTCCAGGAACGCAATGGAGTTACTCGAATCTCGGCTACGTTTTTCTGGGCCAGATCATCGAGCGGCTCTCCGGCGACGATTTCGAAGTGTACGTGACGAAGAACATCCTGATGCCGCTGGGCATGACCCGCAGCTACTTCGATCGCTCGCCATATTTTCTGGAGCACGACGTCTCGGCCAGTTATCTGCGCTCCGGAAACACGATCGCGCCGCAGCCCTTCGATTTCGATACTGGCATTACCACTTCCAACAGCGGCCTCAAGGCGCCCATCCCCGACATGGAAAAATACGCACGCTTTCTCATTGCGGACGCCGGCAATGCTGTGTATGAAGCTGTGCTCAAGCGTTCCTCTCTCGAGGAAGCTTGGACCGGCGTGTTGCCGGCCGTGGAACCGGGAGAGCAAGCGACAGCTTATACCTCCGGCTCCGGCGGCTCGCGCCCGATGATGGGGCTTGGCTTCTTCGTCGTGACGGTGAACGGGCAACGCTACATCCTTCACGATGGTGACCAGGGCGGCTTTTCCTCCGAATTGCTGATCGATCCCGAAGGCAGGAGCGCCAGCATCCTGGCCGTGAACACCACGGATACCGGCGCGCCCGCGGAAGCGAGTTCGCATTCAATCTCAAACACCGAGCCGGATCCACAAACGGATTTGCGCCTGGCGCTGCGGAACGAGATGATCGGGACCGTATTTCCGGCGCTGCGCGCGCGAAGGCCCGGCGCGGCAAAGTAGAATGATTCAGCCGGCAAAGAATCTGCGCCTGGAATGTTTATCCGTTTTTCTTTTGAGCGGTTCCCAATGACAGTTCTCGTTTTTACTCTCGCGGTCTGGGCTATCTCGACCGCAGCGGGCTTTCTGGGCGCGCTCACCGGGCTTGGCGGCGGAGTGGTGGTGGTGCCCGTCCTCGCGTTGGCGATGGGCGTGGATATCAAGTACGCCATCGGCGCTTCGCTGATTTCCGTCATCGCAACCTCCTCAGGCGCCGCAGCCGCTTACGTCAAGGAAGGCTACTCCAACATTCGCATCGGCCTGCTGCTGGAAATCGCCACCACCATTGGAGCGGTGCTGGGAGCCTATCTCGCCGCCCGCATCTCCACTCACGCGATTGCTATCATCTTCGGCCTGGTTCTGGTGCAATCCGCCATTCAATCGCTCCTCAACAAAGCAGGAGAACACGAAGCGATTGCCGAGTGCGATGCGCTCTGCAAACGCTTCCGCCTGGGCGGCGATTTCCCCTTGCATGGTGGCCGCCTGAAATACGGAGTCAGGAATCTCCCGGCCGGCTTCAGCATGATGTTCGGCGCGGGCACGCTTTCAGGTTTGCTCGGGATCGGCTCCGGCGCGGTCAAGGTGATCGCCATGGATCGCGCGATGAAGATCCCTTTCAAGGTCTCCACCACCACCAGCAACTTCATGATCGGCGTGACCGCCGCGGCCAGCGCCGGCGTGTACCTCAGCCGAGGTTACATTGACCCGCGCGTGGCCATGCCGGTAATGCTGGGAGTTCTGGGCGGAGCTTTGCTTGGCACCAGAGTCCTGGTGCATGCGCGCGTGCGCACGTTGCGCGTCGTCTTTGGCGTGGTCATCCTGCTTCTTGCGGCGGAAATGATCTACAGCGGCATTACGGGGAAGGTCTAGCGCATGGACGATCGCGATCTCGAAATCAAGATGGGCTCGCTCCTTCGCGCGGGCGTGTTGCTGGCCGCCGTTGTCGTGTTCGCTGGGGGCGCCTTTTACCTGGCGCAGTTCCACGCCGCCAAAGTCGACTTCCACACGTTCCGCGAGGAATCCGCAAGCCTGCGCAACGTGGGCGGCATCTGCGTGTCGGCTTTCCATCTCCACAGCAGGGGCATCATCCAGCTCGGACTGCTGCTGCTGATTGCCACTCCGGTCGCGCGCGTGGTTTTTGCCGTCATCGGATTTCATCTCGAGCGCGACCGCGTGTACACCATCGTCAGCCTGATTGTGCTCGCCGTACTGGTGTTCAGCTTGATGCACGCCACCTAGAGATTTAACTCGGGTCCGTGCCGGTTCCGATATCAATCGACGGCGAAATGGGATTGCCCTCGTCAATCATTTTGGCGATGCAGTCTTGCAGGATTCCCTTGGCCTCCAGGATGAAATCCACCGCATCGCGGCCTGCCCCGTATCCGCCGGGATGCGGCGTGACGTAATGCGCTTCGGCTTTCACCTGCTCGCGCGCGTTGGCCACCGCGACAGCGAATCCCACCTGCCGCATAACCGGGAGATCCACCACGTCGTCGCCCACGTAGGCGATTTCGTTGAGCGTCATGCCTTCCTTCTCCATGATTTCGCGGATGGGCTTCATTTTGAACGCCTGGCCCTGGTAGACGTAATCCATCTTCAGGTCGCGCATGCGCGTAGCCACGGTTTCACTGATGCGCTTGGTAATCACGCCGCACTTGATGCCGGCGATGCGCGCCAGGGAGATGCCGGCGCCATCGTGCGCGCTGTAGCCCTTGGCCTCCATCATGGTGGCCGAGTGCACGCCGAAGCCGATCTCATCGCTCTTCTTCGCCAGGTGCTGCTGAAGGATCGTATGCACACCGGCCGGCGCGGGCACCAGCCAGATGGTGCCGTCGGTCAGCACTCCGTCCACGTCGAAGAGGATGATTTTGATTCGCCGGGCGCGCTCAGTTGCGGTCATGCTCATAGCGCCATTTTACCGGCGCAAACCCGGTGTCCGATCCGCGACAATAGAACGAGATGACGCCCGATCCACCGCCCTCGCAATCCCCTGCCCCGCTTGCGCTTGAGGACTATTACATGGAGGATGGCCTGCTCGTTTTCACCGCGGCCTATCACCTGAAGCGCGGCTTCTGTTGCGGCTCAGGCTGCCGCCATTGCCCTTACGAGCACAAGAACGTCCCGGACACAAAGGCCGATCAGCGCCCCACACCGCCGGTGGCCGACGACGACACCACCGGCGCCGGCTGAGCCGCCGGCTGCCGCACCAGCACTGCAAAGCGCGGAAACGCGAAACTCCCCGCCGCGTCGTCGATCACGTTGAGCTGGCAAATGTACTGCCCCGGCTTGAGCGCGGCCAGCGGCACGTCCAGCTCGAACGACACCGCATCGCGTCCCTCCACATTCACTGCGGTTGCCTTCACCAGCGGCGTCTCGTACACCTTCGTCGATCCCTGGATCAACTCAAGGCTGCTGAGGAGGTCGATGCCCAGCTTCGCGCCCTTGTGCTCGCCCTCCGCCGCCTTCTCGCGCGCCGGCTGGTACACCTCGTAGAGCAGATACAGGTGTTGGTCCTGCCGGAACACGTGGCTGATGTTGGGCACGTACTCCTCGCCATTGCGAATGAGCGGGCTCTGCAGCTTGCTGGGCTGGCGCTGCGAGGCCAGCACGATGGAACTCAGCCGGATTCGATTTCCGGGGAGCGGCAGCTTCTTCATCTCCGGCAGCGCGATATCCGCTTCGAAGGATCCCATGCGCCCGGTCTGGTTTTCGCGCACCACGAACTTCAAGTGGTATTTGCCCGGCGGCAGGTTGAAGCTGGTGGTGTATTGAATGTTCTTTTGCCGTGCGCCCAGCGACTGGTCCAGGTTCAGCTTCACCGTCTCCCGCGCGTGTCCGATGGGCCGCTTCACTTCATCGATCACCTCGCCGATGATGTCGAGTGTGGCCTTATCCTTGTCGCCGCCCTTGACGAACGGAACCTGCGAGCCCGGCACGATGAGCGAAACCGGCACGAAAAAGCGGTTGTCGTTCAGCCGGAAGTACAGCGCGTCCAGGTAAACAGCCATATCGGTCGCGGGCAAATCGCTGTCCAGCTGGTCTTGAAGTTCCTGCTCGCGATCCTCTTTGCCGGAGTGCCTGAAATCCGCCGGCGCGTAGTAGCCGGGCCGGTACTCGAGCTTCAACCCCGGCCGGTTCACCTTGATGCTCAGCCTGCGGTAGCGGCCGTCGCGCCGCGGGTCGGTGGAGTGGAAGCCGATGGCGTAATACTCCGACGTATCCTTCTGCACCTGCGCGAATGCGGGCGCAAAATCGTTGGAATCGAAGAACGCCTTGCCGCCGGTGTCGGAGCTCAGCGTCGCGATCGTTTCCTGCGTGTCGAAGTTGGCATTCATGTTGTTCAGCAGTGCGCCGCCGTTGTACGCGCCCTGCCCGCGCATGCTTCCGGTGGATGCGTCGCCCACCGGCGTAATCGCCTGCAATCCGCGCGTATCCACGCTGTAAATGGCCAGGTTGGCGCGCACCGCGGCATTGGTGGCCGCGCGCAGCGCTGCCTCATTCTCGATGCCGTCGCGCTGGATGCCGCCGGAGAAATAGAGCAGCGACTTCTTCTCCGTAATTTTCTCCAGCGCCTTGGATACAGTGCGCAGCGCAAACAGCTCGCGGTCGGTGTTCAGGTCGTTGTAGTCGCTTTCGTCCGGCGTGTAACCGGTGGTGTCTTCCACCTGGTTTGAGTTGGCCGTCGCGCCCCCCGCAAAGCCCTGGCCTTCGGTGCCGTTGTACATGCCCACTTCGTTGATCAGCAGGTCACGATCGGCGGTAAAGTCCTGGTCCACGTTCAGCGTGTCGCCGAGCGAAACCAGCGCCACCAGGTCGGCCGGCGCCAACTTCTTGCGCAGGAAATCCTTGGCCGCATCCACGCACCGGTCCAGGTCCTCGGGCTGCATGCTGGTCAGGTCGAAAAAGAACACGATCAGCCGGTGATTGCGAAGGTCCGCCGGTTTGACGGCTGCTTCGGCAGGAGTGCGCGAGCTCAGCCCCGCCGCACGACCGGTGATCGTAGCCTCATTCAGCGGCGTGGCCATGTCCACGCTCTGAAAATCGAACGTCGCGATCTGCTGCTTCTTTCCGTTTTCGTAGATGGTGAAATCGCTCGCCTTGAGGCCGCGCACCGGCTGGCCTGTCTTCGCGTCGCGCACCACCACGTTGGTCAGAACCAGTTCCGCGTTTACCTTCATCACAAAGCCGGACTGCGACGAGTTCTGCACCTGCGATTGCGCGCCCATCGGCAGCGGCAGCAAAGCCGCCGACATCACCACCGCAATCGCTTTTTCCATCCCTCTACGCATCGCACTCACCAGCGGCATCGCTGACTCGCTGACCTGCCGACTTGCTGACTCGCTCAAAACCTGAACTGCGCCCTGAACTGAAACGCCCTCATCGTTCCCGCCGAACTCACTTGCCCAAAGTTCGAGCTCTGCTGCGATCCCACCCCGGTATATAGCGTGGTATACACGCCCGCGTACTGCACCGTGTTGAACACGTTGCTTGCCGTCGCGCGAAACTCCATGCTGCGCGTCTCGCCCAGTTGCATGGTCTTCGAAAGCGACATGTTGTTCTCCACCGTCCCCGGGCCGGGAATGGAATTGCGCACCGCGTTGCCGAATGCATTGCCGGCCGCATCGGGCTTTGCCGGCGTAAACGCCGCGGGATTAAACCACTCCTTCAGCCGGCCGCCGCCCTGCGTCAATGGAACCCCAGGCACGCGATTCGGCCGCTCCGTTCCTGTAGTGCCGTGGGCCACGTCCGTTTCGCTGGCCTGCAGCGTGGGCGTCAACGGCGTCCCCGTGGCAAAGTCGAAGCTTCCCGAAATCGAGAAGCCCTCCAGCACGTGCGACATCTTTCCGGTAGTGAAATAGAACTTGTCCTTGCCGAAAGGCAGCTCGTAAAGATAGCTGCCGGAGACCTGGTGGCGCACGTCAAAGTTCGAGTTGCCCTCGTCGGCAGCAATGTTCTGCCAGTTCTGCGCCACCACGCTCGAAAGGCCGCCCACCGAATCCGCGTCATCTATGGAGTGCCCAAACTGGTAGTTCGCGCCCACCGCAAAACCCGCCGACAATCGCTTGTTCACGCGCAAAGTGGCCGCGTTGAAGCGCGAGAACGCTCCGTACTCCTCGTAGAAGAACGGTACCCGGTTGGGATTCGTGCCGGGGCTGCTCACCGTTTTGCTGGGCGCAACCTTGATGTCGAGATTGCTGCCGTGCGAGCCGTTGTAGCCCAGGTTCATCACGATGCCCCAGGGCCACGTCTTTTGCACATCCACGTTGTACACCTGCACGTAAGGTAGCCGGTAATGCGGATTCACCGCATAATCGCCGACCGGGTTGGGCGCGGGAAATCCGTTGGCCAGCGAGTAGCAATCCGGCGCCGGCGGCGGACAGGTGTTGTTGGCGATATTCGTCTGCTCGTTGGCGAACGGCGGCTGGTAGGCCATTGACTGGGCAAACGTCGAGTACTCGCCCACCGTGTAATTCATCCCGTACCCGGCGCGGACCACGGTCTGCCTGGGCAGGCGCCAGGCCACGCCGCCGCGCGGCGCAAACGCGGTTCGGAACGGGTAAACAATGGAGTCCGGCAGCGTGCCGAAATTGGCGCTCGCCTGCCCCGCAGACACTTGGCCCACGCTCGTAAATCCGCCATCCGGGTTCGTATCCACCATGGACAGATGGTTGTATTTTTCCGTGTACGGAGCGAAGTACTCGTAGCGGATGCCATACATCAGCGTCAGGTTCGCGCGCGCACGCCAATCGTCCTGCGCATACCAGTCAATTACGTTGTCGCGCAGATAGCTCTTGTCCGCGGCCGCTGCAATCGAAGTCTCCTGCGGTTCGCCCTTGAGGAAGTCGCCGAACGCCGATCCCGTGTACGCGCCGGTAAAGTAAAACGTTCCGGTCGCATTGGAGCCGCCGAGGAAATCCCGATGCACGCGCCGGTAATCACCGCCAAAGCGCATGTTGTGCTTGCCCGCTCTCCACGCCAGCGTCTCTGAGAGCGAGATAGTTTGCGAGATGCTGGAGTTGGGCTGCGTTTCGCTGATGCCCGTAAACTCCGACATCGTCACCGACGGCACGCCATAATTCAGCGGGTTAGCGTTCAGCGCCGTTCCGTTCGGGCCGTCGATTCCCAACTGCGTGGCAATGTCCGCGCCGTTGGTGAAGTAGTTGGTCGTGCTAGAGTCGCTCCGGTTCCAGTTGGAGTTGAAGATGCTCGTCACCCGCCCGCGCCCGACCGTGTAGCCCGCCTGCACGGAGTAGGAATCCGATGCCATTTTGCCGCCCAGGATGGGCTCAAGGTTCACCTGGTCCGACGCGGAATGCGCCCAGTTGAAGTTGAAGTTGATGCTCTGGCGCAGGCCTTGGCTTTGCTGTCCGCGCCGGCCTCCGCCAAATCCGCCACCGCGCCCGCCGAACCCGAATGGCGTTGCATTAGCGCCGAAACTCCGCATGTAGCGCACGCCGGCACGCGTCGAGTTCGACTGCGCCGTGGTCAGCAAATGGTAGTTCAGGGTGTCGCCCGGCAGATTCGGCTCCGGCATGTACGCCAGCAGCGCCTTGGCCTGGGGCACCGGCGTAATCGGATTCGCCAGCCCCGGAACGGTACCGCTGCGCTCGGCATCCGTCGGCACCGTCGCGTATTGATCCTGTGGTTTCGAACTCCGCGTACCGCTGAGGTTCAGGAAGATGTTGTCCTTGCCGCTGGGCTTGGTCAGGTGAGGAATATACGGCGCCGTCATGAAAATAATGCTGAACTGGTTGGTCCCCGACGACGGCACCACCTGGGGCTGGCCCAGCAAGCTGAAGGGCTCCGCGTCCAATTGCGAAAAATTGCTGCCCGTCCAATACACCGAGCCGTGCGGCTGTGCGGGATTGAACCCGCGGAAGTTGCCACGGCCCCGAAAGAACCCTCCGCCGCCTCCAAATCCGCCGGGGCCGCCCATCATCATCGCTCCGCGCCCGCCAAAACCAATGCCCCCGTTCATAACTCGCGCGTCTTCCATGGCGTCGCGGATCCGATCCATATTCAGGCCGGCCATCGGGCTCACCTGGCCCGCCTGCCCATTCACGTTCACCGATTCGCTCGAGAACTCCGAGTTGCCCGCGGCCGACGGCAACGCCGCCCCGCTTTCTCCGCTGGCGCCTCCGGCCTCGGTATCGCCGGTCACCGCGCTCATCAGGCTCAGGTTCTGCGGCCCATTCCCAGCCATCTGCCGGATCGCCTGCGTCGCGTCGTCGCCGCCCTGCGCCGCCGCCTGTTGCTGCTCCTGCCGGGCGGCGCGCGACGCCAGCATCAGATCGAAATTCACCGCCTGGTCGTGGTTCGTCGCGTTCAGCAGCGCCTCACCCGAGCCCTGCGCAAAGGCCGCAAACTGGGTGCGAATTACGTAGCGCCCATTCTGCGGAATCGTCATCGACCACGCGCCGGTAATGTCGGTCGTGGTGGCATAGCGCTTTCCCGTCAGCGTGTTCTGCGCCGTCACCGTCACGCCGGGCAGCGGCACGTTCCCGCTTTTCACCACGCCATGCAGCTTGCCGCCGGCTGCCGTCTGCACGTCCGCGATCGCCTGGGGCGCCGCGATCGCCTGAGGCCCAGACGCGCTCTGCGCCCGAGCCGCCAGCGCCATCGCCGCGCACAGGCATAGTACGGCCGTCCACCTTCCCAGGTCCTGCTGCATTTACGCTCCCGGCGTTAAGCCCCGTACTGAGACAGACGAAGCCCCGGTTGAGAAGGTTTACCTTGCCCGCCCAGCAACCTTGACTCCGCTCCCAGCGCGCCAACCCACGCCATGGGGCGCGGCGCCCTCTTCGTTGAGAAACTCAAACACAAAGAAGCACTTCGGTAACTACTGATGCACCTCAAAATGCGCAAAACGGCTTGCAACCCCGCCCCGCGCATGTTAACTATTATGACAATAATGCAAAGGTGAACCAAAGCCCTTTCGGCTTCAGGAGAATAAGATTCCGTGATGAAGATCGGCACCATCATCCGCGCCCATCGGCTCCAGCAGGGCCTTTCTCAGGGCGACATCGAAAAAAAGACCGGCCTCCTCCGCTGTTATCTCTCGCGCGTAGAGAACGGCCACACCGTTCCATCCCTCGATACCTTATCCAAAATCGCGCTAGCCCTCGATCTTCCCATCGCCCAGTTCTTCGTCGAAGACAGCGCCAACCGTCATCTCCAGGCGCACAAGCTCTCTGACGACGAGCTCAAATTCCTCACCCAGATTCGCCGCTACTCCTCCGGCCTGAACGAGAGCGACCGCAAGCTGCTGCTGACCATGGCCCGCAAGTTCGCTGCCACCGCCCGCTGATTTTCTCAGGCGAGCAACTACGGTCCGGACCGGCTGCATAGGATCGCTACGGTATCGCGCTTTCATTGTTCCTGTCCGCTCGATCCCCCTTACTCCGCGTTCTGGCAAGATAGAACCCCACCGCGACCGCATTGCTAAGCACCACCGTGCCCAGGATCTTCGCCGCGTAAGCGCGCGCGTTCACCACCGTCACAAACGGATACGCCGAAATCAGCAGCGCAAAACACGTTGCGGCAAATCCCGCCGCTGAGCTCCATTTGAGCCAGCCGGGCAGGCTCCTGCGCAGCGCCGCCCGCCCCGCCAGCGGCACCGCGAACATGGCCAGGTACGCGATCTCGTAGTGGGTCAGGCTTGCGCCGCTCAGCACCTGGTACGTCTCCTGCGAGCGCGCGCCCCACATCGCCAGCGCCACCATCGCCAGCACCGCCGCGCCCGCAACCAGGATCGAATTCGCCGGCGTCCGCCACCGCCGGTCCATGCGCGTGAACCACTGCGGCGCCAGGTGGTCCCAGCCCGCCGTCATGGGCAGCCGCGTTGCTCCCGTAAACAGCAGGCTGGCCGCGCCCAGCAGCCGAATCTCCACCAGCGCAATCGCCGTCATGGCCGCAATGTTGCCCCACCCCGCGTGGCCCAGCGCCGCGCGCATGGTTTGCGGAATCGGCGCAATAAAATCGATCTTCCCCTGGGGAATGAGCGCCACCACCGATCCCGTCCCCAAAATGAACATGGCGCAGATCACCGGCGAAGCAATCCACACTGAGCGGCCAATGGAGCGCGCCGGCTGCCGGCTCTCGCCCGCCAGAATGGCCACATACTCCAGTCCGCACAACGCACCGAACAGCATCTGCCCGAAAAGCGCCATGGTGCGCATGTCAGCCGGCGGCGTCGCCACCGTGAACGGCGTCCAGTGCACCGGCTGATGGTGGATCAGCGCCAGCGTGGGCAGAAAGATCAGCGCCGCAAAAACCGCCAGAATCGCCGCCCCGCCAATGTTATGGATCCACTTGCCCCAGTCGAGCCCCCGCAGCGACGCCAGCGTGATCGCCGCCACGCAAAACGCAATCACCGCCAGCGACGCCCAATGGTTCTCCGGCAGCCACGCCGCGCTGGGGCCAATCAGGTAAGAAAGCTCCGTGGGAATCGCGAAAAGGATGGTCGCCGTCGTCGCCAACCCGTACACCCCAAGGTTCCACGCCGTCAGGAATCCGCCCAGGTCGCCAAAAGCCTTGCGCGCCCACGCATAAAGCCCGCCTTCAAGCGGCATCTGCCGGTTCAGCGCGATCACCGACCCCGCCATCGGCAAATAAAACAGCAGCATGGCCGCAACCCAGGTCAGGGTCTCCGCGCGCCCCAGTCCTGCCGCCACGCCCACCCAGGCGCTGCCCACCACGTTCAGAATCTGCGCCAGCACCAGGTCGCTCAGCCCAAGCGGACGCTTCAGCGTGTGGTTCGCGGATGAGGAAGTATCCGGCGCAGCCATCGTGCTGCCATCCTCGCACGGGGAGCCATGAGGAACCAATGAAAAGAGATCCCTTATCCCTTATCCCTGTTTCCCTTGCTCTTCCGTTCCCTGCTTTTCCACCGGATCATTCTCGCGGTCCGTCATTTCCACCAGCGCCGCCAGCTTTGCCGCCAATTCCGGCGTCCAAGCCCCCTCCGGCGCGCGCCAGCTCCAGTTGCCTTCTGCCACCGCCGGCGTGTTCATCCGCGCCTCACTTCCCAGCTCCAGCAAATCCTGTGCCGGCACAATCGCCAGTTGCGCCACGCTCGTTTCCACCGCGCGAATCAGCGGCCACACCGGGCTCACTTTGCCGTCCTTCAGCGGAGGCTCTCCAATGTACGCGACAATCGCCTCCTGCACTTGCTCCTCCGCGCTCGCATACCACCCCAGCGTGGTGTCGTTGTCGTGCGTGCCCGTATAGGCCACGGTCTGCGGCGTGTACTGGTGCGGCAGGTGGATGTGCGCGCCCTTGTCGCTGAATCCGAACTGAATCACGCGCATCCCCGGAAACCCCGCGGCCTGGCGTAGCGCATCCACTTCCTCTGTGATCAGCCCCAGGTCCTCCGCCACCAGCGGCAGCGGTCCCAGCGCCCGCTCCAGCGCGCGGAACAGCTCCAGCCCCGGCGCCTTCACCCACTCCCCGTTTACCGCCGTCTCTTCCGCTGCCGGAATCGCCCAGTAGGCCTCGAACCCGCGAAAGTGATCCAGCCGCACAATGTCGTAGATCTCTGTTGCCCGCCGCATGCGCTCGATCCACCAGTCGAAGCGCCGCGCCCGCAGCATATCCCAGCGATACAGCGGATTGCCCCAGCGCTGTCCCGTCGCCGAAAAATAATCCGGCGGCACGCCTGCCACGCGAATGGGCTTGAGCTCTTCATCCAGCTCGAAAATGTCCTGGTGCGTCCACACGTCCGCCGAATCCATGTTCACAAAGATGGCCACATCGCCCAGGATGCGGATTCCGTCTTTCGCCGCGGCTTCCCTCAGCGCATTCCATTGCCGCGCAAAGGCAAATTGCAGCACCTGCTCCATGGCCAGCTCTCGGCCACGCTCGCGCTTCACTTCTTCGAGCGCCGCCTGATCCCGTCGCCGTATCGCCTCCGGCCACGCCGACCACGCGCCCGTCTTGTATTTCGCTCGCAGCACCGCGTACAGCGCGTAATCGTTCAGCCAATGCGCCTCCACGCGGCAAAACTGCTCGAACTCCTCCCACTGCCCGCGCAGCGCCGCATCCTGCGCGCCGCGGTCCAGGAAACTCCGAGCAGCTTCATGCAGCAGCGGCAGCTTGCGCGCCTCCACGTCCCCAAAGTTCACCGCGCCGCTGCGTCCGGCCGTCGCGCCAATACGTTCGCTGGAAATCCAACCCCAATCCGACAAGTACTCCAAGCTGATCAGGTAAGGATTCCCGGCAAACGCCGACGAGCTCGCATACGGCGAGTTCCCATATCCCGTTGGACACAGCGGCAGAACCTGCCACACATGCTGTTTGGCCGCAGCCAGGAACGCCACAAACTCGTGCGCCGCCGGCCCCAGGTCCCCAATCCCACCGGTTGAAGCCAACGAGCTGACGTGCAGCAAAACCCCGGACGACCGTTGAAATTCCATATCCGAATTATCCGATGCCGCAAATGGCCGCGCAGTGCTTTTGCTCTTGCTTTTCTTTCTGTCATTCCCTCCGGGAATCTGCTGTTGCTCTTGCTTTTGTTCTTGCTTTTCTTTCTGTCATTCCCTCCGGGAATCTGCTGTTGCTCTTGCTGTTGCTCTTGCTTTTGCTCTTGCTTTTCTTTCTGTCATTCCCTCCGGGAATCTGCTTTTCCGCCTCTCACCGCCGCCACCTCGCTAACAGGAAGCTCCAGCCAAAGCAATTCGGCACGCTCCTCCCACCTCATGCCGCTACAATGTCCCCAGTTCGGCGGACAACCTTCATTTCAACTTGAAATCATCCGCAGCATCGAGGACAAATCCTTGCAAACTCCACGGGTAAGACTCATTGCGTTGTCTCTGGTTTCGTTTCCAATCCTTTTCTCCGCCCTCGCCGTCAAGCCCGCCGCCGCGCAAGCCGCCTTGCCCGCGCAGGTCACGCTCTCCTCCGGCTGGCAGCTTCAGGACGTCGCCAAAGTCCCCGATCCCGGCGACAAGGTTTCCTCGTCTTCCTTCAGCCCCAAAGGCTGGTACGCGGCCACCGTCCCCGGAACCGTCCTCACCACGCTGGTCAACAACCACGTCTACCCCGAGCCGCTCTACGGCGAAAACAATCGCCCGGAAAACATTCCGGAAAGCCTCTGCCACACCTCCTACTGGTATCGCACCGTCATCCAGATCCCCGCCGCCTACAACGGCCGCCACATCTGGCTCAACTTTGACGGCATCAATTACTCCTCTGAGGTCTGGGTCAACGGCGTCAAGGTAGGCGAGACCAAAGGCGCCTTCATCCGCGGCAACTTCGACATCACTGGTCGCGTCCAGCCCGGCAAGCGCGCCGTCATCGCCGTGCATGTCTGGCCGCAGCCCCATCCCGGTGTGCCTTTCGAACACACCCTGCTTAACGGCATGGTGAAGAATGGCGGCATCACCGCCATCGACGGTCCCACCTTCCTCTCCACCATCGGCTGGGACTGGCTTCCCGGCATTCGCGATCGCGACACCGGCATCTGGCAAAAAGTCACGCTCTCCGCCACCGGCCCCGTGCTCCTCAAGGACCCGCTCGTCACCACCGACCTGCCGCTGCCCCGCACCGACTCCACCGACATCGCCGTCCAGGTCACCGTGGAGAACGTCACCGATCAGCCGCAAAAAGGCACGCTCAAGGGCAGCATTGAAAACATCGCCTTCAGCCGCCCCGTCGAGCTCGCCGCCAACGCCCGCCAAACCATCTCCTTCTCCCCGCAAACCGATCCCGCGCTCCACGTGGACCATCCCCGCCTCTGGTGGCCCAACGGCTACGGCCCGCAGAATCTCTACCAGCTTCATCTCGTCTTCGACCAGGATGCGACGCCCTCCGACCAGCAGGACGTCTCCTTCGGCGTTCGCAAGCTCAGCTACTCCGTTCCCGGCTCCGACACCCTCACCATCTCCGTCAACGGCGTGCCGGTCTTCATCCGCGGCGGCGACTGGGGCCTGGACGAAGCCCTAAAGCGCATCCCCCGCGAGCGCCTCGACGCCGAAATCCACATGCACCAGATCGCCAACCTCAACCTGATTCGCAACTGGGTCGGCCAGTCCACCGGCGAGGACTTCTACGAGCTCTGCGACAAATACGGCATCCTCATCTGGGACGAATTCTTCCAGCCCAACCCCTCTGACGGCCCCAACCCCGACGACCTGCCCACCTACATGGCCAACGTCCGCGACAAGATCCTGCGCTACCGCAACCACCCCTCCATCGCCGTCTGGTGCGCCCGCAATGAGGGCTTCCCGCCCAAGGAAATCGACGATCAGCTTCGCGTGCTCATGGCTGAGCTTGAGCCCACGCGCCGCTATCAGCCCAGCTCCACCTCCGGCGCCGGCGTCCGCTCCAACGGCCCCTACCACTGGCGCGCGCCGCGCGAGTTCTACATCGTCGGCGACGACTACTTCAAAACAGAGACCGGTTCCCTCTCTGTCCCCACCCTCGAATCCATCCACGGCATGATGCCCAAAAAGGATTGGGAGATGATCACCGACGACTGGGCCGAGCACGACTTCGCCAAAGGCGCGCAATGGGGCGACAAATACAAGGGCCAGCTGGAGGACCGCTACGGCAAAGTCCGCAACCTGGCCGACTTCGTCCGCAAGGCCCAGCTCATGAACTACGAGGCCTACCGCGCCATGTATGAAGGCCGCAACGCCCGGCTCTTCCATCCCACCACGGCCGTCATCACATGGATGTCGAATCCCGCGCAGCCCAGCTTCGTCTGGCAGCTATACCACTACGACCTCGAGCCCAACGCCTCGCTCTTCGCCGTGCGCTCAGCAGGCGAGTTGCTGCACATTCAGTTCAACCAGGCCGACGGCGAAGTGCAGGTCATCAACAACCTGCCGCAGCCGCTCGAAAACGCAGTGGCTCACGAGACCGTCTACAACCTTGACGGCACCGAGGCGGCTCACCAGGACTTCCACTTCACCGCCGCGCCGGACATGGCCACCCCGCTCGGTCCGGTCGATTTCCCCGCCAACATCTCCAACGTAAACTTCCTCAAGCTCGACCTCGAAGACTCCGCCGGCAAGCTGCTCTCCACCAACTTCTACTGGCGCGCCAACGAGCCCAATCCCGACGACCTTTCCGGTCTCGACAAGCTGCCCTCCGTCATCCTCGACGCCAATGTGGACCGCGCCGACGCCGACGGCCAGACCCGCATCGCCGTCACCCTGCACAATCCCACCAAGTCCATCGCGTTGATGGCTCACGTGCAGCTTCGCCGCAAATCGGGCGACCGCGTCCTGCCCGTTTTCTACGACAACAACTACGTCTCGCTGGTGCCCGGCGAAACCCTCACCATCCACATCCAGGTCGACCTCAGCGATCTTCGCGGCGAAGACGCTCTGATCGTCCTCGACGGCTGGAACACGCTGGTGACGGCCGAATCGGCCAAAGGCGTTTCCATCGCTACCAACGCCGAAGCCCAGCCCAGCTACTGGCCCGACACCGGCCTGCCCTTCCAGACCGTCGGCCTCCGCCAGTAAGAGGAATCTGCTTCCGTTTTAGCTTTTGCCTTTGTATTTGCTTTTCTTTCTGTCATTCCCGCCGGGAATCTGCTGTTGCCGTTGTTTTTGCTCTTGCTTTTCTTCTCCGTCGTCCAGCATCAACACGAAAGGACCCTCGATGCCCTGGCTGCATTTCGTTTCCTGGTTTTTTGGCGGCATGTTCGCCGCCAACGCTGTCCCGCACTTCGTCAACGGCATCTCCGGCCGGCCGTTTCAGTCGCCCTTCGCCAGCCCGCCCGGCAAGGGACTCTCATCGTCCACGGTGAACGTGCTTTGGGGCGCTTTCAACGCCCTCGTCGCCTACTGCCTCTCCTTCCGCGTCGGCGGTTTCGATTTCCGCTCCACCCCCGACATCGCCATCGCGGGAGCCGGAGCGCTGGTCATGTCGGTAATGATGGCCCGGACCTTCGGCCGGCTGCACGGCGGCAATCTCGACCAGAAGTGACCCTCCAGAAGCGGGGAACTGTTAACATACCGACTGGTCTGTACGTTGATAGGAACTGACGGTGGACTTCGGCCAACTTTGAAGCAATCGCCAATATTTACTGGGGATTTACCGCACGGAACACCCTTCACTTGGAGGGCAGTTTCCGCTACATACCAACCGGTCTGTACTTTAATGTATGCAAGCTACTCATTATGATGGACATATTTCCGCCTCATTTATCCGTTGCGGAACGCCTTCAGAACGATTGCACCGGGTCTGGCTGCTCTTCTCCGATCTGTCCCACCTCGATCCGGGCCACGAAGTAGTTCTCGCCCGCGATCCTGCATCCGGCTAAGCGGCGCAGCATGGCCAGCTGGCCGGTATGCGTCAAAGCGTCGGCAATCGGCCCCTGGAACAGCCGCTCCAGGTCCCCGTGGATCGGCTCGCGCTGCGCCAGCACCTCGTCGAAAGCCTTCAGGGCAGCGAAGAACCGGCGTTTCTCCTCAGCCCAGGGCAACGGTTCAGAGTTATGCCAGGCCTCCTTGCCCTGGGCGATGCCCAGCGCCCAGTCGAAGAGGTCGCCCATGTGCTTCACGATCTGTCCCGGTGTGCGCCCGGCGCCCGTATACCAGGCAAATTCCTCCGGCGCGCCTTCCAAAGCCCGCGCGGCACGGTAAGCGAGCGTAGCCAGCGTGTGACGAAGAAACTCTCTTTGGGGGTCCATGGGCGCTACTATATCGCGACTTGGCGGGAGAAGGAAATGCGATTTACCCTTGCATTCCAGTTTTGGCGGGCATTCAATTGTTGACACGGGCGGCATTCCCCCGGAGGGCATCCTATGGCGCGAAGAATTGGCATCTGGGCCCTGTCGGGAGCAGCGGTTGCGCTCTTCTGGTTCTTCTATTTCACCTGGCTCACCTGGGGCGCTTACCACGGCGGCCCGGCTTTCGATTTCAGCACTTTCACCCAGATACTGGTGGACATCACCGCTCCCATCCGGCCGCTTTTTGGACGGCATCACGCCATTACCTGGTACTGGTCCCTGGTGCTAAACGCCGGGATTTACGCGTGCATCGGCCTCATCGTGGAGACGGTCTCCATGGGAGTTCGCTCGCGATTGGCTCACGCAAGACACGAAATAGCATCCGCTGGCCGAATTAGGCGAACCGCAGAATTCTCTGATAAACTGTAGGTTCTACAGTTCACTGCAGGAAGAAGCCATGTCAATCCATCCCGTTATGCAGCGCCTGGCTGACAAGCTCAAGCGCACCGATCTCCCCGACTTTGTGCCCGGCGACCAGATTCGCGTTCAGGTCAGAATCAAGGAAGGCGAAAAAGAGCGCCTGCAGGCCTTCGAGGGCCTGGTGATCGCCATCAACAAGGGCCCCCAGGCCACCTTCACCGTGCGCAAGATGAGCTTTGGCCAGGGCGTGGAGCGCATCTTCCCGTTCAATTCGAAGGTGGTGGACAAGGTGGAGAAGATCCGCAGCTACCGCGTCCGGCGCGCCAAGCTGTTTTACCTCCGCGGCCTGCGCGGCAAGGCTGCCCGCCTCAAGGAAGTGGAGCGCGAGCACGCCAAGGCATAAGCCTTCCCGATCTACGGCAAGACCAACCCCGGCCCTGGCGCCGGGGTTGTTGTTTTTGTGGCGAGTGTTGCCGTCGTCTGCCCTACGCGCCCTTCAGCTGGATCCACAGCGGGAATAGCGGATCGAGGAAGAAATAACTTCCCTTGTACCGATCAATCACGTCTCTCGAATCGAGGGACTGCAGCGCCTTTTGCACGCTGGAGGCCGGGCCGAGCCGAAATTCGTTGCGTACGCTCTCGGCGTAAATCTGATCCGCCCCGCCATGCGCCAGCGCCTGCAGCGTCGCCTTCTGCCGCGCGGAAAGCTGCTCCCACAGCAGTTCGTAATAGGTGGATTGGCTTCGGATCAGGGCGGCAACCACGGCATCCACATCGCTCTCGTCGAGCTGCCCCTTGTGATTCAGTTCCGCAAAGTCCCATAGTTCATGAGCAATGCGCTGCACGTCGTAAGGAATCAGATCGGCAGCGCTGAGCAGCGCGCCCAGGCCCTCATCGCTAAGAGTCCTTCCCCGCCGGCGGAATTGTCCCTGGATAAAATCCCGCCAAGCCTGGGCGGGAATCTTGTCTAGAAACATCTGCGGCCCCGCTTTATGAAAAGGCCTGCTCGCCGAGAGCATCTCCTGCATCAGTGACGGCTGCGAGCCCGAAAAAACATACCCGACCTCGCGCTGCTCCTGCGCCTGGTTGCGCAGGGTATTCTCAACCGAGCCACCGTTGAATCCGGAAATCTGCTGGAACTCGTCGAGGCAGATTGCCATACGAAATCCGCCGTTCTTGCTCAACTCTCCCGGCAGCGCAAAGATATCCGGTGCAATCGGAACGGGGTCGTAGCCCGATCCTCTGCCCAGCGATACGCCGACCTCCCCGTTGTTCATGTTGTAAGAGATTTCGGGTTTTACCTGCCGCGCGAAGCGAGTGACCCAGTCCTTTACGCGCTCCCATGGGCCGGCCGCGCGCAGCACCTTCTCCGCAAACTTCTCCAGAAACTGGGTATAGCTCGAATAGTTGCTCACCGTCAGGCTGACGGTGCGGACGTGCCGCTTTTTGAGCTTGAGCAGCGCCATGGAAACCAGCGAGCTCTTGCCGAACCGCCTCGGCGACAGGAGAAATACCTTCTGCCCGTCGGCCAGGCCCCGCACCAGATGCTGGAGTTCCGCGGTTCGATCGACAAAGCTTTCGTCATCGATGATCTCGCCGTACACAAACGGATTTTCCACTGGTTGGGGCATATACGCTATATAGCATAACGCTAAAAGGCATAATTGACAAGCCCGATTACGCCGGAAGGGGTTACGCCCAATAGCGTAATCCGGCCTGTGGGAGCGCCGTTGCGGATTCCTTTCCTGGTAGGCTTCCGGACCGGAGCTCCCGGGTTGTGCGATAGCATCTTCCCAGCTTGATGCGAATGCCGGGGGTCGCTCCATGAACATTTCATTTGCTGGCAAAGTGGCGCTGGTCGCGGGCGGGACGGGCGGCCTGGGCCGCGCCGTCAGCCTCGCGTTCCTCCGCGAGGGCGCAAGAGTCGTCGTTCCGTATCATCGCGAGACAGAGTTTGTCGCCTTGCGCAGCTCCGCCGGGGAACATGCCGCGGCGCTGGAGGGACAGCCGCTGGACATCACGGACGAAGCCGCCGCGGGCCGGTTTGTTGGGGACCTGCTGACGCGCCACGGACGCCTGGACGCCGTGGTGAATACCGTGGGCGGCTATGCGGGCGGCATCAAGCTGTGGGAGATGGAGACGAAGACCTTCGACACCATGCTGGCGCTGAATCTCCGCGCCGGATTCGTGCTGGCGCGCGCCGTGCTGCCCGCGCTGCTGAAGCAGGGACACGGATCGCTTGTGAATGTGGCGGCCAAAGCTGCGCTCGATCACGCGGCGGGCGCGGCGGCGTATGCGGCCTCGAAATCCGCCGCCCTGGCGATGATGGACTCACTGGCTGCGGACACAAAAGGCACCGGGGTGCGAGTGAATTCCATCCTGCCCAGCATTATCGATACGCCGGCGAACCGGCAGGCCATGCCCGGCGCCGATTTCGATGCGTGGCCCAAGCCCGAGGACATCGCCAAAGTGATTCTGTTTCTCTCCAGCGACGCCGCAACAACCATTCATGGCGCGGCGGTGCCAGTGTACGGGAACCGGTGAAGGCGGCATCCAATCGATCCACCGGCACGTAGTTTCCACCAGCCCGCGATGGCCTAGAATGTTGCCATGCCCAAGGCTCGCGTATGCGGATGGAAGCTGGAAAAGGCTGCGCGCAAGCTCGGCTTCCTGCGCATTGCCGGCGTGGACGAGGTGGGGCGCGGGCCGATGTTCGGGCCGGTGGTGGCCGCGGCGGTGATACTGGCGCCGCGCTACCGGATGGAAGGGCTGAACGACTCCAAGAAGCTCACGGAAAAGAAGCGCAACCAGCTGGACGTGGAGATCCGCGCCAGCGCCGTGGCCTGGGCCATTGCCGCGGTGGATGTCAAGACCATTGACCGCATCAACATCCGCAAGGCGTCGCTGCTGGCCATGAAACAGGCGGTAAGCCAGCTTGCGCAGCCGCCCGATTACCTGCTGATCGATGGCATCGACACCATCGATTTCGCATGCCCGCAGCAGGCCTGCATCCAGGGCGACGGGACCAGCTTTTCCATTGCCGCGGCCAGCGTGGTGGCGAAGGTGTATCGCGACCGGCTGCTGGTGGAACTGGATGCGCAGTTCCCCGGGTACGGCCTGGCCAGCCATAAGGGCTACTGCTGCCCGGCGCACCTTGCCGCCCTGGCGCGCCTCGGGCCCACGCCGCTGCACCGCAGAAACTGGAGCCCCGTGGCCCAGACCATGCTGGCGTTTCCGGAGATGACGGAGAGCGCGGAGGCCTGAGCGCGGCGCCGCTGGCGCGCACAAAATTCCCGTAGCTTGCATCCAAGAAAATCAGGCGTTCGGAAGCCGGCAAGGAGTTCCGGGCGAATGCCGCGTCGAGGGAGATACTGCGGATGCTTTGGACAATCTTCGTCATCCTGCTGATCCTGTGGATTCTGGGATTCAGCTTTCACATCATGGGCAGTTTCATTCACATTTTGCTGGTGATCGCGGTGATTGTGCTGATCATCAACCTGATCAGCGGCAGGCGCGCAGTGTAAGGCACCGCGTGGCCGCCGCCGGCGCCGAGCCACACAGCAGCGCGCAAATGCGGCCCGAGCGTTTCGTGTCGCGCGACGATCGGGCTCCCCGGACCGGATATGATGAATCCGTTTGGGGGCGGCCGAGTGAATCCTTTGGAAGCGCAGTTTATTTTGTCCTTCGATGTTGGCGGAAGTCACGTGAGGGCGGGGCTATGTCGGGTTGCCGACGTCAAAATTCTGCGCGAAGCCGGCGCGCCAGTCGAAAACATCGACACATTTGAGCAGTTTGTCGATCTTCTTCATCGGCTGGGAGAGCAGGTTTCCGCACCCGATGAAAAGCCATCCGGGGCATCGCTGGCGGTTCCGTTTCCATTTGATTGCGAGGCGGGCATCAGCCGGATGCAGCACAAGCTGAAGCCGCTTTATGGCCGCAATCTGCGCGCTGCGCTGGCCGAGCGCTTCGGCTGGCGCCCAAGCCAGTTGCGTTTCCTGAAGGATGCGACCGCATATCTGATGGGCGAACTGGCCGCGGGCAGCGCCCAAGGCGCAGCGCGCGCAGTGGGACTGACGCTGGGAACCGGGATCGGCTGCGCTTTCGCCGTGGACGGCCGCGGCGTGACCTCCGGTGAGGGCGTGCCGCCGGAGGGCGAGATCTGGAACCTGCGATACGCCGGAGGGACGGTGGAAGACCTGATCTCCACGCGCGCCATTCGCGCGGCTTACAAATCCCGCGCGGGGAGCGATCGCGAGGTGTCCGACATTGCTGCTGCCGCTGAGAGCGATGCGAACGCGCGCTCCGTGTTCAATGAGTTCGGCACCCATCTCGGCCAGGTTCTGCGCGATGTGATTGCGCCGTTCCGGCCGGACCGCGTGGTGCTGGGCGGCGGCATTGCGCGGGCGGCGCAGCTATTTCTGCCCGCGGCCGAGCGCGAAGCCGCCGGGCTGGGATTTCGCATCGTGATCGCGAAGCTGTTCGATGGCGCGCCCCTGGCCGGCGCGGCGGCTTTTTGGCGAGATGAGATTGCGGCCGAAGCGGTGCACACCGCTGCCGGCGGCGATTGATCGGGGCGCTGGGCGCGTTCCCGGGGCCGCTCCAGGGCTCTATGCGATAAGCTTGCAACGAGATTCAGCCAACCCGAACTTCGTCGACGCGCACCGGCGCGACGAAGACGGCTCTGAATCCGCGGCCCATTATGAGCTCGAAAACGCAAACCGGTTCTTCCGCCTCGACGACCCTTGCCCCACGCCTGGTTCGCTATAACCGATTTCTGCTTCTGGTCGCCGGACTTGGCGGGCTGCTCTACGGCATCGACGTGGGCATCATCGGCGGGGCGCTGCCGTATCTGGAAGCCACTTCGCACCTGACCCCGGCTGAGCTTTCGATCGTGGTGGCCGCGGTGCTGCTGGGCAGCGTCTTCTCCACGCTGTTTGCCGGGCTGCTGGCCGACTGGATGGGGCGCAAAACGCTGATGATCCTGGCGGGCGTTGCGTTCACTCTCAGCATCCCCGTGATTGCGCTATCGCAGTCCTACACTTCACTGTTTGCCGGGCGGCTGCTGCAAGGGATGAGCGGCGGGATCGTGGGCGTTGTGGTTCCGCTCTACCTGGCCGAATGCCTTTCCGCCGACAAGCGCGGGCGCGGAACCGGCGTGTTCCAGTGGCTGCTGACGCTGGGGATTTTTGCCGCGGCGCTGATCGGCGTTTACTTCAGTTACCACGTTGCCGCGCTGGAAAAGACCGCGTCGGCGCTGGAACTGTTTCACGCCAAGGACCGCGCCTGGCGCAGCATTTTCTGGGTATCGATGCCGCCGGGATTGCTGTTCGTTGTGGGCAGCTTCTTCGTGACCGAATCGCCGCGCTGGCTCTTCCGCCGCGGCCGCGCTGAGGCCGCGCAGGCAGCGCTGCTGCGCTCGCGCACCGCGGAGCAGGCCGCGCTGGAGATGGGCGAGATGCGGCAGATTGCCGCCGAATCGCAGGAGAAGCGGCGCAGCGCGATTCGCGATTCCCTGCTGCAGCGGCGCTACGTGCTGCCGTTTCTGCTGGCCTGCGTGATTCTGTTTTGCAACACGGCCACGGGCATCAACTCCATCATCGGCTACAACACCGACGTGCTGATTGTGAGCGGGCTCTCCGACGTGATGGCGCACTGGGGATACGTGCTGTTCACGCTGCTGAATTTCCTGGCCACCATTATCGGGCTGGCGCTGGTGGACAAAAAGGGGCGCAAGTTCCTGTTCCTCGTGGGCACCGCGGGCATCATCGTGGCGATGATATCGGCGGGACTGCTGTTTGTGCACACGGAGCGGCACCGCGTGGATTCCGGGCCGGCAATGCAGGCCATGGTCGCTCCGGACCAGACGCTCGCGTATCGTTTCGACGCGGCCACGGCGCACGATCTGGGCGTGCCTGACGGCGCGAACCCATCTCTGACCGTTATTTATTCCTATGGCAGCTTTAATGCCAGCACCACGCCGGTGCGGCTGGGCGGCGAAGCGATCGAGATCGACCGCGCAAAGTGCGTGCCCACGAGCCGCGTGGAGGCGTTCTTCCGCGATCCCTTCGCAGATCTGGACGCGGCCCGAGCCGCGCCGCTAAAGATTGAGCACGCGTATCTCGAGCCCGTTCCGAGCGCGCTGAACGGCTGGCTGATGGCGCTCTGCCTCTACGTTTTTGTGTGCTTCTACGCCATGGGGCCGGGCGTGTGCGTGTGGCTGGCGCTGAGCGAGCTGATGCCGACGCGCATCCGCTCCAACGGCATGAGCATTGCGCTGGTAATCAACCAGCTTGTCTCCACCACGCTGGCGGCCATTTTCCTGCCCGTGGTGGGCAAATACGGCTACTCCACGATGTTCTTCCTGTTTGCCGGGTTTACCGTGGTTTACTTCATCGCGGTGGCGCTGTTTTTGCCGGAGACGAAGGGCAAGACGCTGGAGGAGATCGAGAAGCACTTTGAGGGGGCGTGAAAAATGGCTGCTAGCTGTTAGCTATTAGCTGATCGCGTGCATGTAGGCGTAGTCGGCTTTGGCGGCGGCTAGCTGGGACATGTCGGTGAACGGCGGTTCCTGTGCTCGCTGAAGTAGTACTGGACGCCCGCTGCGCCAGCCGCCGCGAAGATGGGGTGATAGTCGATGAAACCGCGGCCTAGCTCGGTTCCGGTTGGCAGGTTCGGGCCGCACATCCGCACGTGACTCGGGTCACGGCGGATGGCGCACGCGGACTCCATAATTGGCGGAAGCACCGGGCCTTTAGTCGAATGCCGGCCTGAATCTCCTGTTGCTTTTCTCAAGACAATTCAGGCTCTGCCGGAGGATGGCCCGCGGCTACGAAATGCCTGACCGAGGGCTCTTCGGTTGAAGGAGAAACCATGGACAGTAACGGGCGGCGGGTCGTCATCGTGGGCGGCGGAATCGCGGGGTTGAGCGCAGCCATCTACGCACTCCAGTGCGGCTACAAAGTGGTGGTTCTGGAGCAGGGCGAGACGGCCGGAGGCCTGGCGATGAGCTGGGAGCGCGAGGCATACACCTTCGAGACGTGCCTGCACTGGTTTGTGGGATCGAAGCCCGGCGGCGAGCTGAATGGGATATGGCGCGAGGTGCTGGACCTTGACCGGCTGACCTGGGTCAACCACGAAGAATTTGTCCGCATTGAGACGGAAAACGGCGACACGCTGCATGTGTGGACGAACGCCGACCGCCTGGAGGAGGAGTTGTTGCGGCGCGCTCCAGGGGATGGAAAGGCGATTCGCGATCTGACCCACACCATCCGTAGCCTGAGCCGGTTCCGGCTGCTGGATCCGGCCGGCGGATTGGGAGATAACTGGCTGAACATCCTGCGCGACCTGCCGCTGTTCCCGGCACTGAGAAGGCTGGGACAAATGAGCGGGCGGGAGTACGGCAATCGCTTCGCCGATCCGCTACTGAGGAGCTTCTTCAGCGAAGGGGACATTGGGAGGCTGACGGCTGTGGCCATGGTGCTTTCGCTGGCATGGATGCATGCCGGCAATGCGAGCTACTGCGTTGGCGGGTCGCAGGCAATCATCCGGGCGATCGAGGATCGGATCCGGGAAATGGGCGGCGAGGTGCGGCTGCGGGCGAGAGTGCGGCGCATCCTGGTGGAGAACGATGCGGCTGTGGGGGTGGAACTGGGGAACGGCGAGCAGGTGAAGGCGGATTGGGTGATTTCCGCCGCCGATGGACACCAGACGGTCTTTGAGCTGCTCGATGGCAAATATTCGGGCGACGCTACGCGGAGCCGCTTCGAAGGCCGGGAGACGTTTGCGTCCTATATTCAGGTATCGCTGGGCGTGGAGATGGACTTGAGCGGCCAGCCTCCTATGCTGACGCGGATTCTGGATACGCCTATCACGCTGGACCCGATGACGGACGCGCGCAGCGTAGGCTTCCGCTTTTTCCATTACGATCCGACATTTGCGCCGGCGGGCAAGTGTGCCGTCACCAGCGTGCTGCCCACCCGGAACTACAAATACTGGAGCGATCTCAGAGCCAACGACCCGCGCGCCTATTACGCGGAGAAGCACCGCATTGCGGAAGCCGTCATTGACGTTCTGCAGCGGCGCGTACCCGGGGCTCGGGCAGCGGTGGAAACGGTGGACGTCTCCACGCCGGCGACAGTGATGCGCTACACGGGCAATTGGAAAGGATCGATGGAAGGGTGGCTGCTGGAGCCCGGACAGGGATTCCGGCCACTGCCCAACACGCTTCCCCGGCTGCAGCGTTTCCTGATGGTTGGCCAGTGGGTTATGCCCGGCGGCGGTTTGCCTTCCGGCCCGATGACGGCGCGCCCGGCGGTGAAGGCGATGTGCCGGCATGATGGGGTGCCGTTTCAATCGCATCCGGCCGCGGCGGAACGGCCAGAGCCGGTGGGCGTTTAGAAGGCGAGGGATACCATGATGGAGCCGCGGGTTTTGGTGGCCTATGCCACGCGCAGCGGGACCACCGCGGAGCTGGCATCCACAATGGCGGAAGTTTTGCGCCAACATGGCGTGCGGCCCGACGTCTATGCCGCGCAGGAGCTCGCCGGGCTGGTGCCGTACGACGCGGTGGTGCTGGTGGCGCCGCTTTATATTGGAAGGTTGCACCGGGACGCGCGGCTCTTTCTCAAGAGACACCGGCAACGGCTGGAAACGCTACCGGTGGCGCTGCTGGCGCCCGGCCCCGTGGACAACAAGGAATCGTCCTGGGCGGGTGCGCGCGGCCAACTGGAGAAGGAGTTGGCGCGTTTGCCATGGCTCTCTCCAGTGGCGACGCACGTTGTGGGCGGAGTGTTCGACCCGCACCGGCTCGGATTTCCTTACGCGTTGATTCCGGCGCTGAGGAGGATGCCTGCGACGGATGCGCGCAACCCGCGGGCCATCCGCGCTTCCGCCGAGGATATAGCGGGGAAATTGTTGGCGGCATTCGCCGTGGGGGGTTTGAGCCGCATTTCTGCGCTCCGTTGAGATCAGGGAGCGGTGGGGATGCGGAGCTCGGACTCACGAAGTGCCCAGGGCTAAAGCCCGTGACATTCGGACCTCAATTCAGGGGCCTGAAGGCCCCTGCTCCTTCCGGAGGCCACCTAATCTGGAATCGTCAAACACTTCCTGAACCGGCCTTGCATCTTTGTCTAGCGCTGGTTGGGTTATCATTGCGTCTATAGGATATGCGGCCTTTTTCCCCTTCCGGCCGCTGCGGTGGTGCATATTGTCCCGATTGTTTTCTAGAGTGGTTTTCGTGGTGGGCGTAGCGGTGTTTGCTTCGCTGGGCCTGGGCTACGGCCTGGGCGAACTGGGCTGGTTCGGCGTTCATGCGGGCAGCGAGCAGGACGGCGCCTACAAGCAGATTGGCGTTTACCAGCAGGTATTGCGGCGGATCCAGAGCGATTACGTAACCGACCCCAACATGGAGAAGGTGACGACGGGGGCGCTGCACGGGCTGCTGGAGTCGCTGGATCCGGATTCGAGCTACCTGACGCCGGCCGAGTACAAGAACTATAAGGACCGGCCGACGACGGGCGTGGCGCAGGTGGGGCTTACGGTTTCAAAGCGCTTCGGGTACGCGACCGTTGTGAATGTGACGCCCGGATCGCCGGCCGATCACGAGCACATCAATGACGGCGATGTGATTGAATCCATTGCTGATAAGTCAACAAGAGAGATGTCGCTTGCGGTCATCCGGTTGATGCTGGACGGCAAGCCGGGCACGACCGTGGACCTGACGCTGGTGCGGCCCGGCAAGCCCGACCCGGACAAGCTGACGATGACGCGCACGGTTGTGAGCGAGCCGCCTTTGGGTGAGCAGGAATATGAGAACGATTCCATCCTTTATCTGAAACCGGGCGTGGTGTCAAAGGAGCGAGTGGACGAGATCGCGGCCAAGATCAAGGCCAACAAGGGACGCAAAATCCTTCTGGATCTGCGCGATGCGTCAGGCGGCGACGAGCAGGAGGGCATGCGGCTTGCCAACCTGTTCATCCCGCAAGGCACGCTGGGAATGCTGGAGGGGCAAAAGTACCCCAAGCAGACGTTCACAGCCGATGCTTCAGTGTGCATCACCTCGGCGCCGCTGGTGGTGCTGGTGAACCGCGGCACGTATGGGCCTGCGGAGCTGACGGCGGCAGCCATTGAAGACGCCAAGCGGGGCGACGTGGTGGGCGAGCGGACATTTGGCGAAGGCTCGGTACAGAAGACGATCGACCTGCCGGACGGCGCGGCGCTGATGCTGACAGTGGCCAAGTACGAGGCGCCGGATGGGCACAAGATCCAGGATGAAGCGGTGATGCCGAACGTGCAGGTGGCCCAGTCCAGCGACGAGAACCTGGACCTGGCGCCGCAGACGAACAAGGAAGATCAGCCGCTGGACAAGGCGCTGGCCATCCTGAAGGCGAAGAACAGCTAAACTGCACGATCGAATCGAGTAAGAAACCGGCGCGGAGCGATGAGCCCGTGCCGGTTCCTTTTTGCTGGCCGCAGCTTCCGTCCCAGCCTTACTTTTGGAGGTTCACCAGGGGTGACTCGTCACGGTCAAAAAGCAGAACCCATGCTACGCTCTTGAGTGTTCAGCATTTTCTCCCCCGAAAGCGCGAGAGATGCCATGAGGCTCGATGAGCTTGGGCTCCCCCATCCAATCAGAGGCACCGCGCGGCCTTGGCCGGACCCACCGTCTGCCGCCTGATCCGCCGCAGCGGCGTGAGCGCGCCCCCCAACGCCCCCATCGCAAGCTGGCCGGAAAGGCTGCATTTGTCATCCTCGGGTTGTTGGCCATCGTCACCGGCTCGCTGGCCGGGATGACTCTGGTTTACTCGGCCGACCTGCCGCAGATCCAGGAGTTGGAGACCTATCGGCCGTCTACGACGACTGACCTGTATGACATCAAGGGCCGGGTGATCGGTTCGTTTGCGCTGCAGCGGCGCGTGATTGTGGACTACAACGGCTTTGCCCCGGTGCTGCGCCAGGCCGTGGTTTCCATCGAGGACAAGGACTTCTACTCGCACGGCGGTATCAACTTGCTGCGCATCTGGGGCGCGGCATGGCACGATGTGCGCTCGCATGGGCGGGCGCAAGGCGCATCCACCCTGACCATGCAACTGGCGCGGAACCTGTTTCTTTCAGCGGATCGCAACATGGTACGCAAGTTCCAAGAGGCCTATTTGGCCATCCAGATCGAGCGAACGTTCACCAAGGAGCAGATCTTTACGCTCTATGGGAACCAGATTTACCTGGGCAGCGGACAATACGGGTTTGAGGCGGCGGCGGAGTACTACTTTGGCAAGCACGCGAAGGACGTGAATCTGGACGAAGCGGCGCTGCTGGCCGGGTTGCCCAAGGGGCCGGCGGCGTACTCGCCCATCCTCAACCCGGAAAAATCTCTTCGGCGGCGCAACCTGGTGCTAAACGAGATGGAGTCGGACGGCGTGATCACGCACCAGGAGGCGGAGCGCGCGCGGTCTGCTCCGCTGGGTTTGCGCATCTCCCAGCCGAACAGCACCATCGCGCCGTGGTTCCAGGAGGAGGTACGGCGGGAGTTGGAGAAGCGCTTCGGCACCGATGAGGTGCACGAGGCGGGCCTGCGCGTGGATACGACACTGGACCTGGATTTGCAGAAGACAGCCAATGCCGCGGTGCTGGATGGGCTGGCGGCGTACGAGCGCCGGCACGGATGGAAAGGCAAGCTCGAAAACGTGTTGGCGCAGGGAGACACGCTCGACGATTACAAGCATCCCGACTGGGCGCAGCAGGCGCATCCCGGCGACTACGTGCATGCGGTGGTAACCAATGCGCTGCCGCTGGCAATCCGGGCAAAGGTGGGCGACAGCCAGATTGTGATTGAGCCGGAAGGCTGGAAGTGGACGGGCCAGCGTTATGCCGATGCGCTGGTGAAGCCGGGCGACATCGTCTATGTGCGCCTGGGCAACACGTTTGAAGGCGGCGACCGCACCGCGACTCTGGAGCAGGACTCAGGAGTCGAGGGCGCGCTGATGGCAATCGACAACACCAATGGAGACGTGCTGGCGCTGGTGGGCGGGCGCGACTTCAACGTGTCCCAGTTCGATCGAGCCACGCAGGCGGAGCGGCAGACGGGTTCGAGCTTCAAGCCCTACGTGTACACCGCGGCCATCGAGGATGGGGTGAAGCCCAACGACATCATCGTGGACGGGCCGGTGAGTTTTGGCAGCTATGTGCCCCACGATTACGAGGACAATTTCAAAGGTCCGATGACCATCGTCAACGCGTTTGCGGAGTCGCGCAATATTCCTGCGCTCAAGCTGGCGGCGCGGGTGGGGATTCACAACGTGATCGATGTGGCGCACCGGTTCGGGGTGACCTCGGTCATTCCGCCTTATTTGCCCATTGCGCTGGGCGCGGTGGAGATCACGCTGGACGAGCAAGTGGCGTCGTATTCGGTCTTTCCCAACGACGGCATCCGCATGCAGCCGCGGCTGATCCGCAAAGTGTCGAATGCGGAGGGGATCACGTTGTGGGAGGATCCGCCGGCGGTGAAGGAAGTGATCAGCCAGGACACGGCGCGGACCATGATGACGCTGCTGCGCGCGGTGACGACGCACGGCACGGGCGCGGCGGCGGCGGAATTGAACCATCCGCTGGGCGGAAAGACCGGTACCACGAGCGACTTTACCGATGCGTGGTTCATGGGGTTTTCGCCGTCGGTGACGTGCGGCGTCTGGGTGGGGTTCGACAGCCGCGAATCTCTGGGCAACAAGGAGACCGGCGCGCGTGCCGCGCTTCCAGTCTGGATGGCGTTCATGAAGCAGGCCATCGCGGGCAAGGATGACGAGAGGTTTTTGATGGATCAGGACCAGGGAACGCCGCTGCTCGAGGCCAGGTCGAACGGGACGGAAAAGCCCGTGGTCCCGGCGCGGGCAGTGAGCACGGCCGCAAGGCCGATCGGCAATGGCCGGCCGATATTGCCCCAACCTCAGGGGCCAGTGCGACCAGTACCCGCGGAATCTACACCCGCAACCGGCAGGCCTGCTGCTATCGCCCCGGCTACGCGATCCCGGAATGCACCGCTGGTGCACCCGGCGTTGCCGTCTCCCGCCGAACCTCCACGCGCCAAGCCTGTGGTCAGGCCCGCGATAGCCCCGGGGGGATAGAGAGCCCGCTCCGATAGCCGCCGACAGCTCCATGTGATTCAGATCACGTTTGGGAGTGTTGCGCCGCACTGTATCTTCTCCCCGCCGGTGCCAACCTGCAGTTGTCGACTGTGGGGGAACACCATGGCTGAAGCCGCACCGCTATGTTGGTCGCATCCTGCCGTGATCCTGGTCGCCACTGACCTCAGCGATCTCGACCGCCTCATGCCTTTCGCTGTGGATCAAGCTGCGCAGACGGGAGCGCGCCTGATCCTTCTCCACGTGATTGCACTCAGCGAGGCCATTACCGCCGACATGGCGGGGATGCCCTACTACGACCCTGTAAGCGCGCTGGACACCGCCGCCAGGGCGCTGGAAGCAGCCTGCCAGCAGGCTCGCAGACACAACGTGGTGTGCGACGCCCTGGTGCGCGAAGGGCACGCAGCCCAACAGGTTCTCTCCGCGGCCCGGCAGTTCCACGCGGACCGCATTCTGCTTGGAACCAGGAGCCGCGGCAAGGTGAGCAGGCTGCTCATCGGCTCCGTAGCTGAGCAGGTGCTGCGCTCGGTCAACATCCCGGTCATTACCGTGGGACCTGAGGCTCATCTCCCGGGCAGCATGCCGGAAAGGGTGGTGCTGCACGCCACCACATTGCGAGAGACCTCCCGTCCGAGCGCAGCGCTTGCCAGTCGGGTTGCCGGCAGCCTCGGCGCGCGCCTGATTCTGCTGCACGTGCTTCCGCCCATCCCGGAGATGGAACGGCGGGGCGAGCCCACCGGGCTCGATTCCGCAGCCTTGCACGAGCTCCGCGCCACGGCCGGGGAAGTCTCGCGCGATAGCGAGGTGCCTATCGAGCCCGAGGTAATCCACGGCAACCCCGCCATTGAGATTCTGGCGGAAGCGGCCGGCCGCCGCGCCGGTCTGATCGTCCTCGGGGCCACTCAGCATTCCGCGTTCGACAACCTGACCCGCGACCGCACGGTCTACAAAGTGCTGGCGCACGCCCGCTGCCCGGTGATGACCTTGCGCGAACCGCAACGCGCCGGCCAAGAAGCCGTGACCGCGCGCGTTGCGGCACATGCAAACTGACGAGTGGGATTCGGGCAGGGCGCCGCTAACTTGCGAGCTCCGATCGACGTAAGCTTGCCGGAATGGCTCCTTACTAAACTTCGGAATACCAGCACTTTGGCAGGTAAAGAGGCTTTGCCGCGACATTATCGGCGTCCAGCCGATGAGGAAAATCCCTTCGTGCTCTAGTTGACTGCACGCGCCGTTTATTAATGAACGTGAACTCCAGCGCCGGAGGCACTTCTACGTCGCCGACCTTAACGACGGGGCAGCAATTGTTCGGGTGAATGTGGGCAACATAGAATTGGTGGAGGATTTTGTCGAAAGAAGCGGATATCAACGGTAGAACGAATGGGTCAAAAAGGCGATCCAGGCCGTGGAACTCTATCACCATGGTCCGAAATTGTCGAAGCAGCGATTCTGGCGTGCTCAGAATTACCCCATACTCGGATCCTTCTATGTCCATTTGCAACATCAGGTCGCCAGCGAAGCCTCCCAGGAGCCTCTCTTTCCAACTGGACAATGTCATCACCTGTGCATTGTCGTACGCGCCCAGGAATTTTTTCTCAAAGCTGAATTCCGGTCTGACGAAGGGAGGAGCTTCAACCGAGCCGTCCGCAAGAAATGACTTTATTCCAAGGTCTGCGAGGTGATTTTCGAAATCGCACGAGTTCCCCACGCCGGGAGAGAAACAGTACTCAATTCCATCCAGGTCGGCTGGGACCAAATACCCACCGTCGCCTTGCCTTCCTATGCGAACAAGCTCCATGCCACAATCCAGCGGCCTGAGTCTTCGAATGAGCGAAAGAACATCCTCTGTGCGGCTCCGTCTTACGACCTGAAAACCTAGCTTGAGCACAGCTGATTTTGCGGTGCGAGTTCTTGTCAATTTTTTAGTCCTGATCCTTGGCTATTGAATGCGAAACGCGGAGAGATTAGCGCGAGGCACTTGAAATGGCGACCTTAAGAAGGCCGGAAAGTTCCGGCTGCGCCTCAATTTGTTGGTCAGGTCCCAAACCCCCTCCTAGGTTAGTAGGGCTCCTGGGCGGTGTCAACGGGCACTAGTTGAAGAGATCCTTCATTTTTTCGAGTAGCGAAGGCGAAGTGGGCTTGTTGTCCACGCTCATGGTTTCAGCCAGCTTGTTCACCAGCTCGCGCTGGGGGCGGGTGAGCTTGCGCGGAATCTGCACCAGCACCTTGACCACCAGGTCGCCTTTGCCGCGGCCGTTGAGGATGGGCACGCCGCGTCCGCGGATGCGGATCTCTCTGCCGCTCTGTGTTCCTTCCGCAATTTTCAGGTTCACGGCGCCGTCAATGCCGGCGATCTCAATGTCGGCGCCGAGCGCAGCCTGGGGAAAGCTGATGGGAACCACGCAGCGCAGGTCGTGTCCATCGCGTTCGTAGAAGTCGTGCGGCTGGATGGAAAGGACAACGTAGAGATCGCCCTTGGGTCCGTTGGCGCGGCCGGCATCGCCTTCGCCGGCATAGCGGATGCGCGTGCCTTCTTCCACGCCCGGCGGTACCTTCACCTTGAGCTTGAGTTCCTTGCTCACCCGAGTTTCGCCGCGGCAGCTCTGGCAGGGATCGCTGATAACGGTGCCCGTTCCTCCGCAGGCGCTGCAGGTGCGCGCTACGGAAAAGAAGCCCTGCTGATAGCGGAGTTGGCCGCGTCCATGACAATGCGAGCACATGGTGGGACCGCGGCCGGATGCGCTGCCGCGGCCATTGCACGCGGGACAGCTTTCCAGGCGGCGAATCTTCACCTCAGTTTCGGTGCCGAAGATGGCGTGCTCAAAGTCGATGGAGAGATCGAAGCGAAGGTCGTCGCCCCGTTGCTGGCGCGATGCTCTTGGGCTACCGGCCATATTGAACATTTCGCCGAACAGGTCGCCGAAAATGTCGCCGAGGTCCACGGCGCCGCCGAAGCCGGAGAATCCTCCCGGGCCCGCGGAGCCCACACCGGCGTGACCAAAGCGATCGTATGCAGCGCGCTTGTCGGCGTCGCATAACACCTGGTAGGCCTCGCTGGCTTGCTTGAACTTCTCTTCTGACGCACGGTCGCCGGGGTTGCGATCAGGATGGTACTTCAGCGCCAGCTTGCGATAGGCACTCTTCAGTTCCTGGTCGCTGGCTTCGCGGCTAACACCCAGCACCTCGTAGTAATCTGCTTTGCTCACGCTCAATTTATTCTACCGTCTGTTTTGGATTGGATACGACCCGCACCATGGCCGGGCGCAGAAGCTTCTCGCGGATTTTGTACCCGCGGCGAATCTCCTCCGCCACGTGCTGGTCGGGCATGTCTACGCGCTCTACGGAACCGAGCGCCTCGTGATGGCGGGGATCGAACGGTTCGCCCACCGTGGGCACGGGCGTAACCTGCATCTGGCGCAGGACGTCCTCCATCTGCTTCACAATCAGTTCTACTCCGGAGCGCAGCTGCTCGGCAGATCCACTCGCCTTGAGCGCCAGCTCGAAGTTGTCCAGCACGGGCAGAAACTGCTCCACCACGCTGGCGGCGGCAAAGTCGCGATACTCCGCGCGCTCGCGTTCGGCACGCTTACGCGCATTTTCAAACTCGGCCTGGAGGCGCGCCAGCCGGTCCACAAGCTGATCGCGCTCGGCCTTGAGCTTTTCGTAATCGGGCCGGCTGACTGTGTCTTCCGCGGCCGCGGCCGCAGAGTCGCCGCCCTCGGGCACCGTTCCAGCCTCCGAATTCGCGGCGTCGTCGGCCGCGCTCTCTGCTTCGGCTCCGGTTTTGTTCCGCAGTTTCTCTTCCCGCAATGTTTCCTGCTCTGGCATACGTCTTCGTAATCTCCGCAACATAAGTGCTCTTCAACTTACAGGTTACTCGGTGGATTCGCTTGGTTGGATGCGCGGCCGGCAAATCGGTCGCAGATCGCACGGCCGCGCTGTTGCTTCGCCCATCAATCGGTAGGAACGTTCAGGATACGCTCGGAAAGCTGCGCAATATACCGCACCGCATGGATCATCTCCTGGTACTGGATGCGGGTGGGCGCAATCAGCGCGACCGTTCCCAGGTTGGACTTGCCCAGCCTTGCCGGTGAGGCGATCAGGACCAGGTCCTGCAAGGCAGGCGATGCATCCTCCAGGCCTATAACCACGCGAACCTCCTGTTGGCGTCCGTCAACGTATGCGGCCAGCAGTTCAATGAGCCGCTGCTTGGCTTCCACCGCCGCCAGCATCCCGCGCAGCCGCTCGCGATCCAACTCGGCTCCGATGAGGTTAGCCATCCCGTCCACGAACAGCGTGGTTTCGCCTTCGCCGGCCAGCGCCCCCTTGCGACAGAGCTCCTCCACTGAAGCCAGCAGCTCGTGATAGGCGGCACGCTCCAGGTCAAGACGCCGCGCCACTTCCGCGCGGATGCGCTCAATGGGCCAACCGCGGAAGTTCTCATTCAGGTAGTGCGCGGCGGAATCCAGGTCGAGGTGAGAGACGTCGTGATCGAGCACCAGGACGCGATCCTGCACCGCGCCAGCCTGGGTTACCATCACGGCCAGCACGCGGCCTTGTCCCAGCCGTGAAAAATGAATGTGTTCCAGGATTTGGGTGCCCGTGGTGCTGGCCAGCGCCACGCCCAGTCCGCTCGAAAGCAGGGCCAGAAGTTTTGCCGTACGTTCCAGGTAGTCGTTGGTGCTGGAAACGCCGCTGAAGCTGTCGTCAATCTGCTCGCGGCGCTGTTCGCTGAGCTGATTGATCGGCATCGCCGCCGGGTTGGCGCCATCGGCCTGCCCGCTCAGGGCCGCCCGTGCCGGCTGCATGATCTGTTCCACGTAATAGCGGAATCCCGCCGCCGTGGGTACGCGCCCGGCCGAAGTATGCGGCTGGTCCAGCAGTCCGGCCTCCGCCAGCGAAGCCATGACATTGCGCACCGTGGCCGAGCTCAGCCCCTCGCGGCTGGCAAACCTCTGCGCTACCGCCTGCGAGGCCACCGGCTCTCCCGTGGCGATGTACAACTCGATGATGGCCGTGAGCACCAGCCGCTCCCGCGGGCTGACGCGCGTCTCAGTCATCAATCTCCGCTCCCCCGGAGACTCCAACCCGTTCGGCTCTCGGAGCCTTGCGTTGTGCCGGGCAGATTGGGCGGAATCTTCCTTCATAAGTGTAGGGATGCAGAAAATTCAATGTCAAGTTACGCAAATTCGGCGGGGAAGACTCGACTGGCGGCATTGCGCCACCTTTAAGTTGCTCCAGAGGTCGTCTTTCGTGCCATCTCGGTGTGAAGAAGCGGGAAACTCGATCCATTCGGCCCGGAGGCTTCTAGGCGGCTCTTTCCTTTGCGCTTAGCCGAATCCGGAGCTAACCGGAAACCTCCTTCCCTGAAAAGCCTAAATTCGGTTCCGCGCCTTAACTGACACCGAACGATAATGGAACCAGATCGGCCGCTGGGGAGGCTCAGTTGCGCAAACGTCTTTGTCGTGTCGCATGCCGTGTCGCATGTCGTGTCATGATTGCATTCGCATTGGCCGCGCCAATTGTGCTCGCCTGCCAGCAGGATCCGCCGGCCACCCAGCCAATTTCCCCGGCCCGGGCCGATGCCGAAGCCGCCTGGCGCAGCCAACTCGATGCTTGGCGAGCCCAGCGGGAGCGCGACCTGGCCGCGCCGGATGGCTGGCTCACACTTGTCGGCCTGGAGTGGCTCAAGCCGGGATTCAACTCATTCGGCTTCGCAACGGACAACCGCATTCACATCGATGACGCGCCGCCGCACATCGGGTTGCTGACGCAATCCGGTACAACGCTGCAACTGCTGGCGCCCGGCAGCGGCTTCCCTGAGGGGCTTCTGCTCGACGGCAAACCGGCGCGCGAAGGAGCGTTAAGCGCCGATCAAGCCAAACCCTCAACGCTGACCTGGCGCACGGTCACCATGGTGATTCTCCCGCGCGGGGGCCGTTACGCCCTGCGCATCAAGAACTCAAACGCCGCCACCCGCACCGGCTTTCATGGGTTGCACTGGTACCCGCCAGACCTTCGCTACGCGGTCACGGCAAAATGGATCCCCTACAACCCACCGCATACGCTCAAAATCCCCACCGTCATCGGCACCACGCTCGATCTGCCGTCGCCCGGCGTGGCCGAGTTCACCCTCGACGGCAAAACCCTGCGCCTGGAGCCGGTGCTCGAAAGCCCGCACGACACCGCGCTCTTCTTCATCCTGCGCGACACCACCAGCACGTCGACCACCTACGAGGCGGCGCGCTTCCTGCGTACCGTCTTCCCCGACCACGGCCTCAGCCAGCCGGGATCGCTGGTGCTCGACTTCAACCAGCTCTACAACCCGCCCTGCGCCTACACGCCCTACGCCACCTGCCCGCTGCCTCCCGAGCAGAATCGCCTGCCCGTGGCAATCGAGGCCGGCGAGCAGCGGTACGCGCAGTGAATACAGGGTGATCTCTATCGGGCCAAGAAGTGTTGCCTGTAGCTCTCCGGCGTTTCGATACTGAACCGGGTCGAATCGTCCAGAGCGAGCAAATCGCTGTCGCCGGTTACAAGGATGTCTGCGTTTCCGCTGAAGGCGAGATCGAGAAACGCCTGGTCGCGCGGTTCCCTGCACGTCTGCGGGCACGGATGGACGGCTTCCACGGTCTCGCAAAGCGGGAGGTAATCGCCCAGAAGCTCCAGCCGGTCCTCGGCCGCCAGCTTGAATTTTGGATAGGCCAGGACCCCCACCAGCTCGGCCGCCGTGGCCCGCGAAATCAAAGGCACGCACTCTCCCTGTTTCCAATGGTCCCGCAGCCACGCTAACCTGCCTGCCGAAAACAGTAGCCCAGACACCACTACATTGGTATCGAACACTGCTCGCGGCGTCATTGGCCGTTGCGAGCCCATGCCACCGCGTCGGAAACGTCCTTTTCCGACAGGCCGAGCTTGGTCAGCTTGGCCCTGACCAGCGGCGCCCGGCTGGGCTCAAGAGGCCTGAGGACAATGGTGGAACCATCGGTGCTGACCTCGAAATAGTCGCATCCGCTGAAACGCGCAACGATGGCTTTGGGCAGGGTGAGCTGGTTTTTGCTTGTCTTTTTAGCCAGCATCCGTCCTCCTTTCGAGTAAGGAAGTAAGGATATCTTACCGTATTTCCGACTTCGATGCACCGCCGCAGCCGTCATGGATACTTGTAGTAAGAAGCTCACACCTCATTGCCAGCCCTAGGCTGTAAGGAACCATGCTCCACACCATCGACGACATCCGTATTCAATGGACGAAGGTAGTCCTTCCGCCCGTCTTCCTCGAAGAAGAGCGCCCGGTCTCCGAGGCCGCTTCGGAGACCATCTTCAGCGCGCGCACCGGAATCATCGACATCCTGCACGCCCAGGACGACCGGCTGCTGGTGATGGCCGGCCCATGCTCCATCCACGACCCAAAGGCCGCGCGCGAGTACGCCGCGCTGCTGAAGGGCGCGATTGCGGAGTTCTCCGCCGATTTGCGCATCGTGATGCGCGTCTACTTTGAGAAACCGCGCACCACCGTCGGCTGGAAGGGGTTGATCAACGATCCTGACCTCGATCAGTCCTTCAAAATCAACGACGGGCTGCGCCTGGCGCGAAATCTTCTGCTCGACCTCGCCGAGATGGGCGTACCCAGCGGCACCGAATTCCTCGACATGATTTCGCCCCAGTACATTGCCGGCCTGGTCGGTTGGGGCGCCATCGGCGCGCGCACCACGGAGAGCCAGGTGCATCGCCAGCTTGTCTCCGGCGTCAGCTGCCCAGTCGGCTTCAAGAACGGAACCAGCGGCAATGTCGACATCGCCATCGATGCGCTGCTCTCCGCCGCGCACTCGCACACGTTCCTCGGCCACACCAAGCACGGCCAGTCCGCCATCTTCGTCACCAGGGGAAATCCCGATACGCACATCATCCTGCGCGGCGGACGCCAGACCGTGAATTACACCGCTGAGGCGGTGGGCGAGACCGCTGCCAAAATGCAGAAAGCCGGCCTTGACCCGCGCATCATGATCGACTGCTCCCACGCCAACTCCGGCAAGGACTACAGGCGCCAGCCCATTGTCTGCGGCAATGTCGCCGCGCAGATCGCTGCCGGAAACCGCAACATCATGGGCGTGATGATGGAAAGCAATCTGGTGGAAGGCGCGCAGAGGCTCGAGCCGGGCAAATCGCTGGTCTACGGCCAAAGCATCACGGATGGATGCATCGGCTGGCCGCAAACGCAGGAGCTGTTGAAAGAATTGGCGGCAGCGGTGCGCGCGCGGCGAATGAAACAATGAATTCGCGGGCGCCTCTCGCGTTCCTGATTACCCGGATTTTTGGCGCGTCCAATTGAAATTCTCCGCACCCTCCGCCGCGCGCCCGCTCTGCTACAGTTCTTGATCATGAACTCCCGCCCAGCTCGAACCGCTCTCGAATCCCTTCGCCGCTATTCGCCCTGCTTCGTATTTCTTCTCGGCCTCTGGATGACGCAGGTTCCTGAAGGGGCCGCGCAAGCGCCCGGTTCGCCCGCCGCGCAAGCCCCGCAAGTGCCCGAATGGGCCCTCCCCGGCTCACCCTCCCACAAGCAGGTGCCGCCGCCCGCAGATTTCCATCGCCCCACCGTCACCTTCAATCAGCCCATCGGAATCTTTGAGGGCCAGTCCGATATCGGCGGGCCGCTCGTCGCCGGCAGCGCCGGCTACGATGCCGCCACCGGCAGCTACACCATCCACTCCGCCGGCTATAACATCTGGTACCAGCGCGACGAGTTCCGCTTCCTCTGGAAGAAGATGTCCGGCGACGTTTCCCTCGCCGCTGACCCGTCGTTTCCCGATCCCAACGGCTACGGCGACCGCAAAATCGTCCTCGTCATCCGCCAGTCGCTCGACGACGACTCCAGGGAAGCCATGGTTGGCGAGCACGGCGGCGGAATGACTCACCTGGCCTGGCGGCAAGACCGCGGCGCGCAGATGAAAGACATGGAGTATCGCTTCGGCGGCACGCTCAACGGCGTGCACCCAAAACGCATTGGCATTGAGAAGCACGGCGACCAGATCGCCATCTTCATCAGCCTGACCGGCGAGCCCATGCACCAGTTCGGTCCGCCCATCACCCTCCACTTCGACGAACCCTTCTACGTCGGCATCGGTTTCTGCTCTCACCTCGCCGCCACCGTCGATACCGGCGGGGTCTCGAACGTTCTGCTCGAAAACCCCGCCGGGCGAATCCATTGATCCATGAGCTTCCCTGCGGGGAACTGCCGAAGGGCCGAGATCGGTAGTGAATATGAAGACCAACAGGAAACGCGTCAGCTCGAAGGCTCAGATGAGTCCCGAATCTGTGATCGCCAGCGACGGGCGCATCACGATTCCCAAGTTCATCCGCGATTACTTCCACCTCAGGCCCGGTGATCGCATAGAGTTCCTGGCCCGTCCGGATGGCTCAGTGGCAATCTTGCCTGCGGCGGTCTTCACCGATTCATCCGGAAGCATCCCGCCAAGATAGTCCCCGCTTCCCGCAGTCCCCCCCTTGGCCCTGCGCTCCTATCATGGATACAGCACCTTCATGCCAACCACAATCTTCATCTCGGCCGGCGAAGCCAGCGGCGAAGCCTACGGCGCACTCCTGATCGAGGAATTGATGTCGCGGCTCGCCGCGCAGGGGCGCGAAGCACACTTCTTCGGTATGGGCGGCCCGCGCATGGCCTCCGCCGGCCTCGACCGCATCGTCCGCGCGGAGGACATGGCCGTCATGGGCATCACTGAGGTCGTCCGCCATCTCCCGCGCATCTACCGCGAATTCCGCAAGCTCAAGCAGTCCCTCCGCGACCGCCGTCCCTCCATCGCTGTCCTCATCGACTTCCCCGATATCCATTTCAAGCTGGCCGAAGAGCTGCGCCGGCTGGGCGTTCCCGTCGTCTATTTCGTCAGCCCCCAGCTCTGGGCCTGGAAGAAACACCGCATCAAACTGGTGCAGCGCTACGTGGACCGCATGCTGGTCATCTTCCCGTTCGAGGAGCCTTTCTATCGCGAGCGCGGGGTAAACGCCGAGTTTGTGGGCCATCCGCTGGCCGAGCTGCCTGCTCCGACAATCTCCCGCGAAGAATTCGCGGCTGCCAATGACCTCAATCCCACCTACCCCTGGATCGCCCTGCTCCCCGGCAGTCGCGCCAAGGAGATCCGCGATAACCTGCCCGAAATGCTCGCCGCCGCCCGCCAGCTAAGTCGTGCCGCAGCCGAACCAAAAACGCGCGCCTTCCCCCAATTCATCCTGCCTCTCGCCCCAACGCTGACCAGCGCCCAGCGCGAATTTGTCCGCCGCCTCGCCCTCTCGCACGCCGTCAAACTCATGCTCCGTCTCGTCACCGACGCCCGCGCCGCCCTCCACCACTCCCGCGCCTCCATCGTCGCTTCCGGCACCGCCACCGTGGAAGCCGCCCTCATCGGCAATCCCTTCGTCGTCGTCTACCGCGTTTCCCCGCTCACTTACGCCATCGCCAAGCGCGTCGTAAAGGTCCCTCACGTGGCCATGGTCAACCTCATTGCCCAAAAGCGCGTCATTACAGAGTTGATCCAGAGTGACTTCACCGCATCCAATATCGTCAGCCAGTTGCAGCCATTGCTACCCGATGGCCCTCCTCGACAGTCCATGATGAAGGAACTCGCTGAGCTCCGCGGAACGCTTAGAGCCAGACCGAAATCCGCCGCGCAGCCGTCCGCTGGAGCCATTGCCCGGGTCGCCGAGGTTGTCCTCGAGCTCCTCGGAGGGACCCAACGGACCGGGGCTGCGCCAGCCGCAGCCCCGGAACCGCACTAGAATGAATGCATCGCGAGTACGAGTGACCCATATGAGCTTTCCCCACTGCAACCGCCTGCTCGCTTCCGCGCTCGGGCTAATTCACCAGATGCTCCGTGCCCCGTCCTTGCGAGTTCTTTCTGTCGCAAGGGCGGGAAGCGCAGTCGCCGGGTTCATCCTTTATGGAGCCGTTCTGGCCGCCAGCCTGCTGGCCGCCCGCCCCGCGCCCGCGCAGGGATTTGAGCGCCAGCAGCTCCACATCACCGGCTACGTCATCGATGCCGAGATTGACACCCAGGCACATCATCTCCAGGCCAAGGCCACGGTCACGTTCACTGCGCCGGAGAACGCCGAAGTGGTGTCGTTTGGCTTCCATCCCGCCCTTAGAATCACCAAAATCACCGATGACTCCGGCAAGGTTCCTCACCGGCGAGCGCTCCGCCGACGGCACCGTACGCGTAACCCCAGCTTCGCCCATCGTCCGCGGCCAGGCCATGCATTGGACCTTCGAGTACGAGGGCGTAATCACCGGCAACGAAGACGGACCCATCGAAGGCCTCAAGCTCGCCTCCATCGGCGAGCCCATCACCTACCTGCTCTACGCCGCGCGCTGGTTCCCCACCACCGGCTACACCACGGACCGGTACACCATGGAGCTGCACATCCGGGTGCCCCAGGGCTTGCGCGTGTTTTCCAGCGGCCAGACCGGCGCGCCCACGTCCGTGACCCTGGCCAATGGCAAGCCCGGCGACCAGTACAGCTTTAGCTGGACCAGGCCCGGCTTCCCCGGAACTGTGATCGCGGGCCGCTACGTGGAGCCATTCGTCGCCGGCTCCGGCAACGTCAAGGTCTACCTCACCATCGCCCACCAGGCCAATGGCAACCAGTTGTCCCAGACCGCGCAGAAGGAATTCGAATTCTTCACCGACAACTTTGGCGAGCCGGAATCCAGCCACCTCAACGTTGTCGAAATCCCCGACGACACCCTGCCCGCGGTATGGGCTCCGGAGCTGGCCGCCATCATGGGCTCCCGCACCGGCGACAAATCCGGCATCCGCCTCCTTGCCAACACCATCGCGCACCAGTGGTGGGGGTCTGAGGTCAGCCCCAAAAACCCGAATGACACCTGGATCACCAACGGAATGTGCCGCTATGGCGAGCTGATGTACCTGGAAGACCAACAAGGCGAGAGCGCTCTTCGCCTCGCCCTCCAGGACGTGGCCGCCAGCGCGCTCGCCTATGACACCACTCCGCTCTCGTCCTCCGGCCGCGAACAGCCGTTTTCGCCGGAGTTCCAGTCGCAGACTTTCGACAAAGGCGCGGAGATCTTTCACATGCTCCGCTGGGAGATCGGCGACAAGGACTTCCTCAGCACCCTGAAAGGCGTTCTGAGCCAGTACACCGACCAGGGAATTACCACCCCGGATCTCGCCAAAGTGGCTGAGGCGCAGTCGCAGCAGCAACTCACACCCTTCTTCGCGCAGTGGGTGGACGGCACCGGCGCGCCTACGTTCACCGACAAGTACGCTGTCTATCGCCTCGGCAACAACAAGGGCTTCCGCACCATCGGGGAGATTGACCAGAACCTGGACCTCTTCCGCATGCCGGTGGACCTGCGCATTGAAACCGACGGCAAAACGGTCAATGATAAGGTTGACGTTGTCGGGGAAAACTCGAATTACGAAGTCGACACCTTCGGCCGGCCGCGCCGCATTACCGTCGATCCCAACGACTGGGTGCTCAAATCCTCTGCCGACCAGGATGTGCGGATCGACATTCTCAAGGGCCAGCAGCTAGTGGCTCAAGGCGATCTGATCGGCGCTCTCAACCAGTACAACCAGGCCCTTAAAACCAATCCCGAGTCCTCGCTCGCCAATTACCGCATCGGCGAAGTCCTGTTTCAGCAGCACAACTTCCAGGCTGCCGTGAACTCCTACCGCGACGCGCTCCGCGGCGACGACGACCCCGCCTGGACCGAGGTCTGGTCCCATATCGAGCTGGGCAAAATCTTCGATTGCACTGGCCAGCGCGATCGCGCGGTGAACGAGTACCGCCTGGCCGTCCAGACCAACGACAACACCCAGGGCGCGCTCAACGAAGCCCGCCAGGACCTCACCAAACCGTACTCCTGCCACCTGTCGGATCAGTAGCGCCGGTCTCCACAGGCTGAGGAAAAACTCCAATCTGTAATGCTTCGTAACAGGGCACGACTTCAGTCGTGCCGCCAAGCCGCTCAAATGAAAGCACCGGGCTTTAGCCCCTGCCTCGCTCGCTGCGTGATCCAAGCCGATTTCGGGAGTTTTTCCGCAACCTCTCCAGACCGGCTGTAGCGGGGGTCTCCAGACCCCCGCCAGATGCGGGTGCCCCACGTTGGTTCATTTCAAAACTGGGTTACCTTGGCAATCCGGAAAAACTCGTCGCCCTCGGAGCTCGATAGGGTTAACAATTCACCCAGTCGAACGCCTGCCTCCCGAATGTTTAATCGGAACAGGCGGTCCCCTTCCTCGTACTGATCGCCATAATCGAGGGTCCCGTCGTAGTAGAGAACGAACGGCCACGAATGACCTTTCCTGCTTCCCAGTTCTCCTTGATATCCAAAGATCGGCTCGGACCCAGCCACGTCGCCGCCGGAGTGAATTACAAGATCCAGATAGATGGGGTAAGTATCTGAATTATCTGACGTCGGATCAGCCTTAACCCGCACAAACTGCCGCCCTGCCATATTCCCTCCGTCGCAACAGCATACACCGGAGGGGTATGATGGGCGGATGCTGCGGTGGAATTTTGGGGACACAGAAATCGCATCGTTCGCCTAACAGCTCCCGAGCGGCAATGACCACTCCCAACCGAATTCCTGCAGGGAGGGCGGGATGAAAACGGACGATCTGCAAAATATAGCCCGCGCGCTGGCCTGGCTCGCGATCCCCGGCCTGTGTCTTTGGATCGCCTGGCAAATGGCGGCTAAGCCAAAGGTGAACAGGCCGCCCGCGACCGACTCCCCGCATCAGTCGACCGCAGCAATTGCGACGCCGCCGCCCGGCCCCGACCCTGACACCGAATCGGCGCCGCCGGCTTCGGGACAAACACTCCATGTAATCGAGTTTCTGGATCAGTACCCCAGCTTTGAAGGGAAGCTGGTCACACTCGATGCGTGGTCCATACCAAACGCCTTCTATCGAGACCAGATCCTCAACTATGCACACTTGGACCCAAGTTTCGCGATGCAGGCTCGAATGGTAGGAGTGCATTTTGACCGTGAGGTCCGCCCGGGCCTGCTCATTTACGACGTCATGTCGGCCGACCCAGACGGCGACTTTGCGGAGGGTACAAATGTCCGCCGAGTTGGGCAGATTGCAGTGCAGATGAGCGCGCCTGACCTGTCTCCGGACCCATTTCAGCTATGGGATGTTGAGCCTAAGGGAACCTTGGAGGGCACTACGAGGGCGGGACTGGTGATTCGTATTCCCTTGGTGCGCTTCTGGCACTATCACGAGAGCGGGAAAGACGCCGACAAGCCAATCGTGATTAAGATCCCGCCACAGCAACTTGTTACAACAGGCGACGCCGATTTGAACGTGGACGTCCCTCCTCCCGGCCCGGATGCGCTTCGATTCAGTATCCTCGGCCTCCGAGCCGGGATGGGGAAGCCGGACGCATTCAGCGACCTCTCCCAAGCCAACTTCAGCGAAACCCAGTGTGAGGACAAGGGAAATGGCTTCTTGTGGTGCACATCCACCAAAGAGGCGCAAGAGGTCAAAACGGTGTTCTTCCTGGACGAACTTGAAAACGTCACCTACACATTTCCTCCCTCCGAATACGACCGAATCCGAAACTCATTGATCCGCTCTTATGGAGGGCCGAACGAGGGCCCACTTGGCATGAGCGCTTGGGGCAGCATGCCGGGAGGGGCCATTCTTTTCTTGGGCAAACGACATGACAATACCGCTGCTTTTGTCACACTTCATTTTTACGGCGGGAAATACAGCAAATACGAGGAAAAGTTGGCAAAGGCTGCGGCTCAATCGAGACACTGAGATACGGTCGCGGATGGAGCCGCGTCCCTGATACGGCGGTTCTCAGAGACGGCGCACCCCAAGCCTCGACCATAGGCGATTTGCCTCTCTGCTCCGTTGCCCCCTGTTGTACACTCCCACTGATGAAAAGCCACTGCCTTTGGACCGCACTTCTGCTCGCCCTTGCCGCAACCGCCCTCGCCGCCCAGCAAGCCAAGCCCAAACCGGAAGACACTGAAGTCTGGAGGCCGGCTCCCGCCGTAGTTACGCCCGGCGACCCCTGCGGCGCACCGCCTTCCGACGCCATCCTCCTCTTCAACGGCACCAACGAAGACGAATGGGTCTCCGCCCAGGACCACACCCCCGCCCGCTGGACCGTCACCAACGGACTGCTCACCGTGGCCAAGGGCACGGGCAACATCGAAACCAAAAAGACCTTCAAGAACTACCAGCTTCACGTCGAGTGGCGCGTCCCCGCCGACATCACCGGCTCCGGCCAGGGCCGCGGCAACTCCGGCGTCTTCCTCGCCTCCACCGGCCCCGGCGATGACGGCTACGAGCTCCAGGTCCTCGACCCCTGGCAGAACTCCACTTACGTCAACGGCATGGCCGGCTCTCTCTACAAACAGGCCATCCCGCTGGTCAATCCCGGTCGCAAGCCCGGCGAGTGGCAGATTTACAACGTCATCTGGACCGCCCCCACCTTCAACGACGACGGCTCCCTAAAATCCCCCGCCTACGCCACCGTCTTTTTCAACGGCGTCCTTGTCGAGGACCACTTCGAGCTCAAAGGCCAGACCCTCTACATCGGCAAGCCGTTCTACAAAAAGTACGACCGCGCGCCCATCAAGCTCCAGGCTCATGGCGACAAAAGCGCTCCCCTCAGCTTCCGCAACATCTGGGTCCGCGAACTGCCGTGAAACAGGGACCGAGGGAGCAGGGAGAAAGAACCATCCAGTATTCACCGTGCTCTCTACTCCCTGCTTCCTACTCTCTATTCCCTGTTCCCTGTTCCCTGCTACTTCTGTGGATAACCTGCCCCAAACTAGCCATATAGGGCCATATCGCTGTTGCGCCGCGGGACTCTTTCCGACGTACAATCACCTCAACAACGCCATGCAGCCAGGATGGAAGCCGCACGTTGGCACATCCGGGCCATGCCTGGGAGGCGTATGTCGGTGACTCCGGTTACGAGGAACGTAGACCTGAAAAGCGCATTTACCATCACCCGGTTGCTTCTCATGGCTGCCGCTTCGCTGGTGCTGGCTGTTTGCATCAGCGCGTGCCAGGTTGTCGCCGGTTTCTCCCAGCCCAGCCTCGTCCGCGTCATTGACGCCTCCTACATCGCGCCCGCGGTCAACATCTATGTCCAAAGCACCATCTTCGCCGGCAACGTGGGCGAGGGCTACATCTCCAACTACGGCACCACCGCCCCCTCCAACGATGCGTTGGTCCAGGTCGACACGGTCGTGAACAATACCAAGCTGGTCTCGGCAAGCGCCACTCTGGCGCCCGGGGCCCAGCACTCCGTATTCCTTACTGACAACGGCTCCACGCCCACTCTCTACAATGTCACCGTCCTTGAGGACGCGCAGACCCCCGCCGCCGCCGGCCACTCCGAATTCCGCTTCCTCAATCAGGCGCCCCGCACTGGCGCCCTCGACGTCTACATGGTTCCTTCAAGCACCACCCTGGCCAACACCATCCCCATCTGCACCGATATCCCCGTCGGCCAGGCCTGCGGCTACGTCAGCTTCCAGTCGCAGAGCGTCACCATGGTGGTCACGCCTACCGGGCAGACCACCCCCAAGTACACATCGCAGCCGATCGAGCTCACCGGCGGCGAGGTGCGCACCGTGGTCATGGTCGATAGCCAGCTCACCAGCGATCCCCCGGTAAGCGTCGTCATCGCGGACGATGTCAACTAGCACCGAAGTCCCGCACATATCCAGGCTGAGCCATTTCCCCGATAACGGGAATCTGACCTTCAATGGATTCGCCGCGGCGCCAGCTCCTGCGATCTGAATTGTGGAACGGAGTCTGGCCAGGAGTTTCATTCAAAACTAACCGGCCCCGCTCGATGGCGAGGCCGGCTTGCATCAAATATTGCAGTTTTCAGTGCTTGTCGTGATCGTGGTCTTTGTCTTTCTTGTGGCGCCAATCCCAGTATTCCTTTTGCTCCGCTTGATTGCGATTCTTGAAGTCTTCGTGCTTCCTGTGGGTCTGATTTTCCCATTGCAGGACGTACGTATTCTCGTCCGCCGGCGCGTAATAGCGTTGGTCGTACGGATCGTAGTAATAGCCCGCGTGTGCGTGCACGGTACAGCCAGTTGCGAGCACCATGGCGCCAAACACAGTGGCTGCCGCTACAGTCTGGATCTTGCTTTTCAGCGACATCTTCTTTCCTTTCTATCGGTGTGGCTCACACCCACCAGCTAGGATCGATGCGCCCCTGGCCAGAAAAAGTTGCACTCTGGATTCCAGCCCGCAAGCTGAACCCACCCGGGCTGTGCCCCGTGTATCGCGGCTTCTTGCGATGGGCGGGCGTCCCCTCGTCCCCATTTCTCGAGAGGAATGTTGAATGGGGTGCCCTGGGTCCCTCGCACTTGCGGATCCGGGAGGGAAGCTGGCGTGCCGCCCTGCGTAAAATGTCTCCAGGTGCGACTTTCTCCCATCTCCGGAATACTGGCGGCAATCCTGCTCGTTCCCGCCGTCGGCTGCGCCAGCGATTCCTACCGCATCGTGCACACTTATCCGCACGACCCCGATGCTTTCACGCAAGGCCTGGTCTTTGTCGGCGGCCAGCTTTACGAGAGCGATGGGCGATTCGGCAAGTCCAACCTTCGCATGGACGACCTCGAGACCGGCAGCGCGCTTCAGGAAGTGAACCTCGATCCAAAATACTTCGGCGAAGGCCTCACCAACTGGGGCAGCACCCTCATCCAGCTCACCTGGCAATCGCACACCGCCTTTGTCTACGATCGCTTCAGCTTCCGACTCCTGCGCACCCTCAATTACCCCTGGGAAGGCTGGGGGCTGACCCAGGACGGCAAGTCCCTCATCCTCTCGGACGGCTCCTCGGATCTCCATTTCCTCAATCCGGCAACCATGCATGAGCTGCGCCACATTACCGTCCGCGACAAGGGCATCCCAGTGGACCAGCTCAATGAGCTCGAGTACATCCACGGCGAAATCTACGCCAACATCTGGCACACGAACCGCATCGCGCGCATCTCTCCCTCCACCGGCAAGGTCCTCGGCTGGATCGATCTTTCGGGCCTGCTCCCCGCCGGCTCGGTCACCGATCCCGAAGCTGTCCTCAACGGCATCGCCTGGGATTCGGCGCACGACCGCCTCTACGTCACCGGCAAGCTTTGGCCCAAACTGTTCGAAATCCGCGTCGTCCCCGGCCACTGACAATACTCAAGTCGCCACTTGACCATTTGGCCGGAATCGGGGTGCCCGGCCGCTCGCTCCATGCTGCGCCGTTGGAATTCACTCCGCAAACCATGTCAAATCGTCCCAGAAGGGTGGAACACTTTGCCACATTTTGTCCCAGACGGGTGGGACACTTTGCCATCTTTTGTCCCGCCATTTTAGTGATCCATATCACGTGAAAATGCGCTCGTAGCCGGCAGTTTTCCTACTCCCTTGGCCCCCTTGTCCCCTCAGTCCCTGCCTTTCCGCTCCCTGCATTTGCCTGTTCCACTCCCATCCGGTAGACTAAGAAATTGCGAGAGATGCGGCTTCATCCTGCTATCTCCACCGCATCATCTCTTCCGTTCGCAACCGAACAGGATCCAAGGACTTAAGCAATGGCCAATCACGTTTCATCGCTCAAGCGCGCCCGTCAGACTGAGACCCGTACCGCCAACAACCGTGCCAACCGCAGCCGCGTGCGCACCAGCCTGCGCGCCATGCGCGAGGCCCTGGTAAAGGGCGACTCCAAGGCCGCCAACGCCCAGTTCAGAGAAACTGTTTCCGCCTTAGACAAGAGCGTGCAGAAGGGCGTTCTCCACAAGAACACAGTTTCCCGTTACAAGAGCCGGCTGAACGCGCGCCTGAAGGCGGTCGCGACTGCCAAGTAACTAGCTTCTGAATCAATCGCTTATAACAGCCTGGATGTGTCCCGGCTGTTTGCGTTTCAGTCGAGGCGTTCGAAGATTCCCGCAGCGCCCATGCCGCCGCCGACGCACATGGTCACCATGCCGTAGCGGGCGTTGCGCCGTTCCATTTCGCGCAGCAGCGTCGCGGTGAGCTTGGCGCCGGTGCAGCCCAGCGGATGGCCTAGCGCGATGGCGCCGCCGTTGACATTCACCTTTTCCGGATCGAGACCGAGCGCCCGAATGACAGCCAGCGCCTGTGCCGCAAACGCCTCATTCAGCTCGATTACGCCGATGTCGCTCAGCTTGAGCCCCGCGAGTTTGAGCGCTTTGGGTACAGCATAGATTGGCCCTACGCCCATCTCCTCGGGCAGGCATCCGGTAGCAGCATAGGCCACCAGGCACGCTATGGGATGAATGCCGAGTTCGGCGGCGCGGCCCGCATCCATGAGCACGGCGGCAGCGGCGCCGTCACTGGTCTGCGAGGAATTGCCGGCGGTCACCGTCCCCTGGGCGGCGAACGCGGGCTTGAGCTTGGCCAGCGCTTCGGCTGAAGTGTCCGCGCGCGGGCCTTCGTCCGCGGCGAACATCTTCTCCTCAACCTGCGGCTTTCCGGCCTTTGCGGGGTACGCGGTTATCACCTTGACTGGAACCAGCTCGTCGGCGAACCTGCCGGAGGCTTGCGCGGCCAGCGCGCGGCGGTGGCTTTCCAGCGCGAAGGCGTCCTGATCTTCGCGGCTGATTTGGTAGTGTCGCGCGACACGCTCCGCGGTGAGGCCCATGGTGAGGAGCGAGGCAGGATAATGCTCGGCGAGCCAGGGATTGGGGCTGGGCTTGTTGCCGCCCATGGGGATAAGGCTCATGGATTCAGCGCCGCCGGCGATGACCACCCTGTCAGCGCCGGTGCGAATGCGCATGTCGGCCTGGGCGATGGCCTCAAGGCCGGACGAGCAAAGGCGGTTCACCGTGACCCCGGGAACCTCAATGGGCAGGCCGGCGCGGATGGCCGCGAAGCGCGCAATGTTGAAGCCGGCCTCGCCTTCAGGCTGCGCGCAGCCCAGGATCACGTCTTCGATCTCACGCTTGTCGAGCTGGGGAACACGCTCCAGCGCGCCGTTGATGGCGATGGCGGCCAGGTCGTCGGGGCGGGTAGTGGAGAGGGCGCCTTTAGGCGCGCGGCCGACGGGCGTGCGAACGGAGCTTACGAGAACGGCTTCAGGCATGGGACTCCTTGAAAGAGCAGGGACCAAGGGACCGAGGGACCAAGACACGGCAGCGCTGATTCCTTCTTAGACTCCGATGTGGGGGACGGTCAATTGGGCTCAATCGTTGGGCAGCTCGGCTGCGGTCCATGCGCCTTTGGAGAAGTAGTGGTAAACGGTGGAGTGGTCGATGACGGAGTCGGCGATGGCGTCGTGGTCCAGCGCCGGCGGGCGGGGTCTCATGCCGATCTGGGCTTCGTGCACGGTTTCCGGTGAAGCGGCGTCTATGCCCCAGTTAAAGCCGAGCACGCCGTTGGGGTCGTATGCTTGCAGCCTGGCGGTTTCAGGAGCGGTGGCGAGGACGGCGGGCTTGTCCAGTGCGGCGCGGAAAAAGACCAGAAGCGACACGTTGCCCTTCACCGAACACAGCGCGGCCCAATCCGAAGAGTGCCAGTTCTCGAAGCTGCCGTGGACGACGTTTTCGGGCCGGTGGGCTTCGTAAGTTTGTGGAATGAGACAGCCGCGCTCCGTGAGCTCGCCGGCAACAGCCAACGGAAGATCGGGGAAGCTGCTGGGTGGAAGATGGCGAACGATATAGGCGTGGGTTTGGCCGTCGACGGTGATCTGGCCGCGGGTGACTAGATGCTCAAGGTCGAAGTCCTGGGCAGAGGCGAAGACGGCGGCAAACAGAAGGCATAGGGCAATGCGCGTTCTGCGGGCGGTTAGATGCATCAAGAGGACTCGGGAGCAATTTTACTCTTCATCGATGCTGACGCCGGAAGGCTGATGGCCGGTGAAACAACCTTTTATGCGCCTTCAAGAAAGCTCAAGCAAACGCTGCCGCGGAGGACACAATCGATCGATGCTGCGCCAAGCCAACAGACCCAGCCTTCCCGCCTAGGATTCGCCGGATTCCAACCGCGTGACTCGTCCATTCGAGCCATCCACCTGGATCCGTTCCCCGTCTCGAAGGCTCGCGAGAATGCCCGGTATGTTGGCTACAGCCGGTATTCCAAACTCTCGAGCCACAATCGAACCGTGACTCAAGAATCCGCCCGTCTCCACCACGATTGCCGCCGCGCGCTGTAACAGCGGCGTCCAGCCGGGGTCTGTACACGGAGCAACCAGTACGTCGCCGAATTGGAGACGCCCGGACTCGGCAGGATCGCGAAGAATCCGGGCCACGCCCTCGGCTCTGCCCGGCGAAACTCCCAAACCAATCCATGTTCTGCCTCTGCCGACCGGCGTGGTTTCAACCGGCGCTGTCATCCGGCCATCCGGTTCTTCCGTGATGAGGTCGGGCGCGATCTCCGCGAGCCACGATTCACGCCGCACGATCCGATCCGTGGTCAGCTCGCGGGCTCCCTCACCATCCCAGTATCCCCATAGCCAACACGTCAGATCGGCGAACGCAAAATGCAGGACCTGTTCCGGCGCATCGAGCTTGCCCTCTGCCGATAGACGCCTGCCAATCTCCAAAACAATGCGCCGCACCGGCAGCATGAGACAGATCAGCGCCGATTTTGCAGCTTCGCGATCCGACATGGCCGCGCGGAGTTTCCCAACCAGCCAACACACGAGCGGTGTCTTCCAGCCGAACCGCCGCTTCAACTCCCCCTCGGCGCGCCGACGGATTTCGGCGGCGTTTTCCCGTAGATCCATTTTTAGAGGATTGGCGCGCATGATCTCCAGTTGTTGGAGAATCCAGGATGGGTCTTCCGCCCAGCGCGGATTCAGAAACTCGCCCTCATGCATGGCGTGATGGCCGAACTCTTCAAGGAACTCGTCCAGTGAGACCTTGCCTTGCGCCACTTCGCAAAGGCGATAGCCCGTCTCCGCGGAGGCAACTTCTCCGGTCCCTGTCTGCAATTGCGCGATCAGGCTGTCATCCCGCACCAGCTTATCGAGCGCCAGCCGCCACGGTCCCGCACTGGTGTTCGCGATCCCCGCCATATCCAGGCGGCCTTGCTGCAGCTCCCCAATATGCTCCAGCGTGCGCCGCAGATCGTCACGCGAAGCGTGGCTCCAATCGGTTGTCCGCAGGCGCCTCTGGTATTCGAGATCGCTCTTGAGGGCCGCTCGTCCTTTTCCTGCATTTGCCCAGAGCCTCCTCAATAGCCGCGAGCCGGCGATGCGCCGCCGCCGTCCCTTTGCCCCCTGGAACGGATTCGGCGGGACGGGAATCTCCGGCTGGGATCCTCCAATCGCGTTGATCGTTTCCGACGGCGATACACCGAAGGCATCGTAAAACGCCCACTCCATTCCCGTGAGATCGAAATAAGCGCGCCCATGAAAGCGCCGAACCAATTCGATCCCTGGCGGAATTTCGTATCCAGCAGCTCGTTGTGCCGCATAGAGCGCCAGCGAAATGCCGTTGCACAGCGAACTCCATGAGAGTTCGCACGGCACTCCCGGCAGATTGTCCTTCAAGTTGGCAGTTGTCCAATAGGAAGGCAGCGATGCAGTCTCGGCCCATCCCGCGCGGGGCAAGACGGTTACCGGCCGTGCCTGCAGGATCCAAATATGCTTCCCATCGAAAGCCCATTCCACATCCTGGGGCTCCCTGCCTTCGCCCAAAGCCCACTGGATGCGATCGACGATGTGCGCGAGTTCCTGCTCGCGTTCCGCCGGCAGGATTGCGCCAGCGGCCGGGCCGATCTCCCGTGAAAGCTGACCGCCCGACTGACGCCAGGTCATCCGCGTGGGATTGACCGACCCTTGCACCAGCCTGTCTCCCAGGCCCTCCGCGGCATCCATCAGGATCAGGTCGCGGCGGCCATTAGCGGGATCGCAGGAAAAGGCCACGCCGGCGCAGAGCGCGTCCACCATCTCGCAAACGACCACGGCGCAGCGTACTTCTTCGTCGGCGAAGCCCATTCGCCGGCGGTAGCTTTTGGCCTCGAGTGTGGCCAGCGAATCGATGCACCCCTGAGCTGCCTGCTCCACCGCTTCGCGGCCGAGCACATTCAGGTAGCTGCGATGGACTCCGGCAAAGGAAGCGCGGGAAGAGTCCTCCGCGGTGGCGCTGGAGCGAACTGCGACTTTTGTTTTGCTCAAGCCGAGCTGCTCCAGGCCGGGCCCGATGTCAGCAATGGACGCGCCGGCCGGCAGCACTCCACCGTGGGGCACGCGAAAGCCGTAACGGGCAAGCCGCGCCAGGTTGTAGCCTTTGCCGCCGCAAATTTCCGGGCCTGCCTGGTAGGCTTGGTTCCAATTCAGGAGAGACGTCATCGCAACCCGTGTCGCCAGGGGTCCACGGCGGCGAGCAGAAGGCAGGAGAGGAGGTGCGTTCTGCGGCGGCTGCGGTTCATTATCAAAGGCTCATGAGCATTCTAGACCCGCCGGTGGGACTGGTCTGGCGCGCGTGGGTTTCCGATTTCTACTTTTTGCCGGTGTACTCGACAAACAGACTGGGGAACTCCTTTTTCAGCGCCTCAATTTTCGGCCGGTCGCACACCAGAATGTATGGATTTCCGGGATTGTGCAGGGCGTAGTCCTGGTGGTAGTCCTCAGCGCGATAGAACGCCTTGAGGGGTGTCACCTCGGTGACGATTGGGCGTGCAAACGCATGTGCGAAATCCAACTGCGCAATGTAAGCCTGGGCAATTCGCTTCTGGTCATCACTCTCAAAAAAGATGGCAGAGCGATAGGATGTGCCTACGTCGGGCTGGCGATTGAGTTGAGTGGGATCGTGCGCGACGGAAAAGAAGATCCGCAGAAGAGTGCCGTAAGTGATGCGCGAAGGATCGTATACCACCTCAACGGATTCAGCGTGTCCCGTTGTTTCCGTGGTGACCTGATCATAGGTTGCGGTTGCGGCCGACCCGCCCGAGTAGCCGACGGTGGTATCGACCACCCCTTTGAGCCGCTCAAAGACTCCCTGAGTGCCCCAGAAGCATCCTCCGGCAAACACCGCTTTTGCTTTGGCGGGATGGCTTGCCAGGGGATCGTCCATGGTTGGGGCCGGAATAGGACCGCTGTCGGAAGCTTTTGTTGTTCGCGCCAGCAATAGCGCTGCCAGGACGCCCACAACCGCCAAACCAGCCAATAATCTCCAACCCATTCTCAACGCCTCCAATGTCTCCTTTTAGATAAAGCAGCGCGCGCAAGGTTACAGGAATGGGGCGAGGGCTAGTTTCGCAACGGCTTGCCGGTCTTCAGGGTGAAGGCGATGCGCTCCTGGGTTTTGCGTTCGCCGCATAAGCTGAGGAAGGCTTCGCGCTCCAAGTCAAGCAGGTATTGCTCGCTGACTAACGAGCCTGCGGTGACCCGGCCGCCGGCTAGGATGGTTGCGGCCCATTTCGCGACCTTCATGTCGTGCTCGCTGGCATAGCCGGCCTCGCCCATCAGGAAGATGCCGGTTTCTATGGTGGCCAGGGCGCCGAGGCCGGGGGCGGGGATCTGGGTGCGGGAGACAGGCGCTGCGTAGCCGGCGTCGACCTGCGCGAGAACCTGCGCCCTGGCGTCGAGCAGAAGGCGTTCGCGATTGGCGGTGATGCTGTCAATGGGCGAGAGCAGGCCGAGCGAGCGCGCTTCGACGGCCGAAGTGGACACCTTGGCCAAGGCGATGGTTTCGAAGGTGCGCTTGAGGGCGTTCTGCATTTCGGCGGACTGGGCAAACATGGACGGCGGATTTTTGGGATCGGGCGGGGCCACGGCGGCGGCGGCGGCGACAGCGCGGAGAAGCATTTCTTTGGTTCCGCCACCGCCGGGGATTAGGCCGACGCCGGCTTCGACCAGGCCGATATAGGTTTCGGCGTGGGGTTGGCGGCGGGCTGCGTGGAGGCACATTTCCGCGCCGCCGCCGAGGGTCATGCCGAAGGGCGCGACGACGACGGGACGCGGGCAGAATTTGATGAGTTGCGTCATCTGCTGGAAGGAGCGGATGGCAGCGTTGACCTCATCCCAGTCGCCTTCCTGCGCGGCGAGGAGAAGCTGCATGAGGTTGGCGCCGACGCTGAAGTGATCGCGGTCGCCGGAGATGACGAAACCCAGGAATTCGCGCACGGCGTCGGAATCCGGCTTGAGGACGGAGGAGACCAGCGAGACCACGTCGCCGCCGATGGCGTTCTTGAGGGAGTGGAGTTCGATGCAGGCGATGCCGTCGCCGAGATCGACGAGCGACGCGCCGGAGTTGGAACGAACGACCTTGAGAGTGCGGCGGAAATCGGCGACCGATGCGTGGCCGGGCTGCTGGGGGACGGGCTCCCAGGCGTGAGTGGCGGGGTTGTAGCACTGCGGACCGTCGGGCGCGTACCAGGATGCGTTGCCGGTATCGAGCAGCGCCGTGATTTGAGGGCCGACCGGAAAAGACATGGCGTTCATGCGGGCGACGGTGTCTTTCAGGCCGGCGGCGTCCCACATTTCGAAGGGGCCGAGTTCCCAGTTGAAGCCGGCGCGCATGGCGCGATCGATGGAGGGAGCGTCGTTGGCGGCTTCGCCGATAAGCGTTGCGGAGAAATTCCAGAGCGTGGCGAGCAGCGGCCACAGGAATGCTGCGGCTTTGTCCTTCTTTGGATCGGCGGCGAGGAGCAGGCGGAGGCGCTCGCGGAGGGTGGCGGCGTTTTTGACCATCTCGAGCGAGGGGATGTTGGGCTTGGCGAGGGGGCGGTATTCGAGGGTTTGGAGGTCGAGGACGTGGCGTTCTTCTTTGCCGTCCGGGCCTTTGGATTTCTTGTAAAAACCTTGACCGGTTTTGTCGCCCAGCCAGCCGTTTTTGACGATCTTTTGGAGGATGGCGGGAAAGTCGGCAGCAGGGGCTAAAGCCCCCTCTTCTGTTTGCGCTCTTTCGGCGGGACTGAAGTCCCGCCCTGATACAAGGCCCGTTTCGCTTCGGTTTTTTCCGTTGGATGCGACGTCGTGCGCGGCAACATTTTGACTTGCACCCTGGGGGAAGTTTGCGGCGACGTGGGCTAGGACGTCGATGCCGACCATGTCGGCGAGGCGGAAGGTTCCGGTGCGGGGCCAGCCGATGGCGGGGCCGGTGAGGACGTCCGCTTCTTCGATGGTGAGGCCCTGCTCAAGCATGAGGGCGGCCGCGGTAAACATGACGGTTACGCCGATGCGGTTGGCGATGAAGTTGGGCGTGTCATGGGTGAGGACGATTTGCTTGCCGAGGAGGCGATCGGCGAAGGCGGCAAAGGCGGAGAGCAGCGCGGGATCGGTTTCGGGCGTGGGGATGAGTTCGAGGAGGCGCATGTAGCGCGGAGGATTGAAGAAATGGCTGCCGAAAAACCGGCGGCGCACTGTTTCAGGAAGTGGCGAGGCGATCTGGGTGATGGGCAGGCCGGAGGTGTTGGTGGTGAGCAGCGTGTTGGGGCCGAGATGCGGGACGACGCGCTGGAGCAACGCGTGCTTTATGGCGAGATTTTCGGCCACGGCTTCGATGACCCAGTCGCATTGGGCGAGCTGCGGGAGATCGTCTTCGAAGTTGCCGGGCGTGATGCGGGCGGCGAAAGAGGGATCGAAGAATGCGGCGGGTTTGGATTTGGCGAGCGCTTCAAGGGCGGCGAGGGCGAGGCGATTGCGCGCGCCGTCGCCTTGAGGAGGCATGTCGAGCAGCAATACGGGAATGCCGGCGTTGGCGAGAAGTGCGGCAATGCGCGAACCCATGGTTCCGGCGCCAAGGACAGCGGCGCGGCGAAAGAGCATTGGCTGGGCGCCGAGATCGAGGGTGGGAGCCGGTGCGGGGGGAGCGGTGCTCATTGCGGTCTCCGGGGGCGCCGCGCGGCGGCGTGAGGCGAGAATAGCAGGACTCAGTGAACAGTGCTCAGTGGGCAGTGAACAGTGGACAGCCCTCAGCCTTCAGCTTTCAGCTTCCGGCGTTGAGCTAATGGCTGATGGCTGATGGCTGATGGCTGCCTTGCGGTAAAGCACGTGGCGGCGAAGAGGATGGCTCTCCGGCAGGTTGGGGTGGTCGAAGTCGTCGGCGGGGTTGCGGGTAAGCCCGAGCTTTTGCATGACGCGGATGGAGCGGAGATTTGCCGGGGTGGTGAAGGAGACAACCTCAGGCAATCGTAGGACGTTGAATGCAAAGGCGAGGACGGCCCGAGCGCCTTCAGTGGCGAGGCCCTGGCCCCAGTGGTCTTCATCGAGGCGCCAGCCGATTTCGACGCAGGGGGTGAAATGGGCTCGAAAGGTGGGAATGGAAAGGCCGATATAGCCGATGAACTGTGCAGTTGGGAGGAGTTCGGCGGCCCAGAGGCCGAAGGCGTGTTGTGCGAAGTGGGATTCGAAGCGATCGATGAGGGCATCGCTTTGTTCGCGGTTGAGAGGAGCGGGGTAAAACTCCATAACGCGCGGGTCGGCGTTGATGCGGGCGAACGGTGCGCGGTCGCCGGGTTGCCAGCGGCGGAGAAGCAGGCGTGCGGTTTCCATAGAGATCATCGTATTCGTGGTTCGTGGCTCGTGGCTCGTGCGGCGGCAGCTGGGGTGATGCGATAGCTTGGAGAGTGCGGAAAGAAGGATGCTATCAATGAATGGAGAAGTGGAGTTGCGGCGGGAAGAAAAGGTTGCGGAGCAATTGGAGGCGGCGCGACGGCTAAGCGCGGGCGGAGTGACGATAACGAGGCCGGAAACGTGCGTGATCGATGCGGGGGTGGAAGTGGGATCCGGGACGGTTATCGAGCCCTATGTGCAGCTGCTGGGCAAGACGCGGGTGGGGTCCGGGTGCCTGATCCGGTCCTTCACGGTGGTGGAGGACTGCACGGTGGGGAACGGCGTGACGATCCGGCAGAGCTGCGTGCTGGCGGAAAGCACGGTGGAGGCTGGAGCCACGATCGGGCCATTTGCGCACCTGCGGCCGGGGAGCGAAATCGGCGAAGAAGCGCACGTGGGGAATTTTGTGGAGACCAAGAAGGCGCGGCTGGGTAAAGGATCCAAGGCTAATCATTTGAGTTACCTGGGTGACGCGGAAATAGGCGAGGGCACGAACATCGGAGCAGGGGTGATTACCTGCAATTACGATGGCGTGCATAAGCACCGGACGAAGATTGGGAAGCAGGCGTTTGTGGGCAGCGATTCGACGCTGGTGGCGCCGGTGACGATCGAGGACGGCGCGTATGTGGGCGCGGGTTCGTGCATTACCAGGAATGTGCCGGCGGGGAGCCTGGCAATAGGGCGGGCTCGGCAGGTGGTTAAGGAGGGCTGGGCGAAGCGTAAGGGCAGGCAAACAAATGGCGAATGATCGCTCAAGATCGCGGACCGAGAGCCAGTACCGGGCGCGGCCTTGAATACGAAAGCAGCATCCGCGGGCGAAATCGCATCCAAAGTAAACCGGCCTCAGAGAAGAAGTTGCTGTGGAGTACTTCTGTGCAGAGACATCCTCACCCGAACGGTGCATTTACAAGTCACCTGTGTGAACTGCAGTCTGAGACTGCGGGAGTTGTTTGCTCGTCTGGAAATCAGGGGTTAAGTATTTCCCCTGGGTCTGGAGAACGTAGTGCAGCGTCGGCGCGGCGCGCGCAAAAGTTCAGCCAGTAGAGCGGAGTGGCCGATAAACACGGCACTGGGCCAAGAGGTTAGTGACGAAAAGGCAGCGCGGAGAGACCGATTTGGGACTGGAGCTGGCAAGAGCGATGCCGCAGACGGCCACGGAGCCATTTGATCATGATGGCCGCGCACGGGTCCGGCCGCGGCGGAGTGCGCGAATCTTGGTCGTCGACGACGAGGCCCATGTGCGGTCGATGGTTGGGGCCACGCTGGAGCATCAAGGCTACTCAGTGCAATTGGCGGAGAGCGGACGGGAAGCCACCGAAATCCTGAAGCGGGGAAGATTCGACCTGGTTCTCACCGACATCGTGATGCAGGATGGCAACGGACTGGCGCTGCTGGAACGGATCCGGAACGACCACCCGGGGATGCCGGTGGTAATGGTGTCTGCCATCCACGACATCAGCGTGGCAATTGACTCGATGCGCCGGGGAGCTTACGACTACCTGTTGAAACCCTTTGAACGGGAGCACCTTGTAGGAACAGTCATGCGTGCCCTGGATCATCGGCAGGCCATGGAGGAGAGCCAGAACTACCGGCAGAGCCTGGAACAGGTGGTGCAGGCGCGCACGGAGATGCTGCGCCAGGCCATGGACGACCTGGAGCACTCCTACGACATCACGCTGGAGGCCCTGGGCGACGCGCTGGACCTGAAGGACTCAGAAACGGAAGGACATTCCAAGCGGGTGACGGCGTACACCATCGCGCTGGCTCGGGCGATGGGGATCAAGCCCGCGGAGATCAAGGTAATCGCCCGCGGAGCTTTTCTGCACGATATCGGCAAGATGGCGATTCCCGACGAGATTCTGCGCAAGCCGGGAGTGCTGACGCAGGACGAGCAACGGATCATGCGGGAGCATTGCACGCAGGGGTATCACATCCTGCGCAAGATCCCTTTCCTCAGCGAGGCGGCGGAAATCGTCTTTTCGCACCAGGAGCATTTTGACGGCAGCGGGTATCCGAATGGACTGCGGGGAGGGGAAATCCCTATCGGCGCTCGAATTTTCGCAGTCGCGGATACGCTGGACGCAATCACGAGCGACCGGCCGTACCGCAAAGCACGGAGCTTCGACGCCGCGCGCGAGGAGATCCTGCGCTGTTCGGGCACGCAGTTCGATCCCGCGGTGGTGGAAGTGTTTCTGAAAATCCCCAACGAACTTTGGCACGAGCTGCGCTCGGAGATCACCGGCCAGCACCGGCGGTTTTCCCCGTTCGATCTTTCCGGCGGGCCATTGCCGGGGCCAATCGAATAGCCAATTTGCCGCTCGTTCCGTCGCCGGCATCCGCAGTGTTGAGTTCCCGCCATTGCCCACTTGTGAGGCCAATTCTGGATTTCTGCAGCAGCGTGCCAGGGCGATGACTATTTCGACAAGTGCGGATACCAGGTGAACCGGGCTTCGGCGGTGGTGTCGTGCTGCAACCCCGACTCATAGATGGGCGCCTGCCACGCTTCAAACTGGACGAAGCCGCGGATCTCGAGGTCCTTGCGAACGCGCTTGCGAATGGAAAAGGCGTAATCGTTCTGGGTGGTGCCTCCGGGGATGAAGTCCGATGCAGCCTTGGCGCGCCGATACTGGAGTTGGAGGTCCTCTCGGGGGGTCAGGTGCCAGGTGAGCCAGGCCTGCCCGCCGGTGCCTTGGCGGCCGATCCAGTCGCCCACCAGAAAGCCCTTATTCGTGGGGCCCTGACGTTGAACGACTTCCCAGTAAAGGAAGTCGCCCGACTGGACAGATGCGCTCACGGTGTTCGTACTCGCGCCTTCCAGACGCAGGTCGAGGTGTTCAAGGCCGGGAAGCCGGTCGAGATAGATGCCGGTGTGATACCCCGAGCGCCGGAACGCACTGATGGGGCTTACATCGTCGTGCACCAACGAGTCGGTGTAGAGAGTCACCCAATCACGCAGGAAAGGCAAACGGTAGTTGAAGTCGAAGGTCCCGAAGCGTGCCCCGGGGTCATTGCGAGAGAGCTTTTCAGAGCCGCTGACGTTTTGAAAACTGAAAAAGCTGTGCAGGAATGTGTGCAGGGTGATGGGCGCGTGGCCTTTGCCTCCCCAGATGGTGAGGCGATCGAAACCGAACTCGAGATTGCGGGTGGGCTTAAAGCCGATCTTCTCCATGTGCACCCATGGATCGTTGGGATAGGTGTGTCCCTTCAGGCTGCCCACGAAGAAGTCATAACGGAAGGGGCCGGTGAGGCGAGAGAGAAGAGGAATGTGCAGCGGCTCGACGCGATTGATCTCGAAATCGTAAATATTCTCGGCGTTATTGCTCCAGAGCATGGCCGCGCCCTCGTCGGGACCAAGCCAGTGATCGCTCTTGCCGATCGATATCTCATGGTTGAGGACGTTATAGCTGAGATTGGCTTCGAGTATGCGGGCGTTTTCGGCTGTTGAGAGCGGGCCCTCGGGGATGGTGTCCTGAACCGGATTGGTGGCGAACGGGATGTCATCAATCGTGTTCGACAAGAAGGACGCCAGGGCCGCGGAGTATCCCGCCGCGGAGGGAGCGTGCTGAAACTCGCCGCGAAAGTAAAGCGAGAAGGGCCCGTCTTCGGCATGGCCGCTGAAGCCGGAGTAGTTGTTGAATCCGGATTGGTAGGGACGTCCGTAATCGTCCACCAGGGTCTGGCCGAGATGAAAGCTGTCGCGCAAGGGAGTTCCCGATATGCCGCGAAGGTCGGAGTAGACGCTTTCCAGGGTTACGGCAGGGCGGCCGGATTGATCCAGGTCGGGTTGAAACTCGCGTTTCAGGGCACCGTAAAGTTCGCGCGCTTCAGCGTTGCCGCTGCCGCTCTCGATTGCGTCTTGGGTTTCTTCCAGCATGTTCGCGATGCTGAGGCGCGTCCACGGGCGCAAACCGAGATAGGCGGTATCGAGATAACCGAGGGCGTGAAGGCGGACGAGCGCCGGATACACCCAATTGTCGATGGGGACATACGCGGAGCCGTGCGCACCGGAGGGGACAAGCAACCGATCCTTGGAGGCCGGGGCCGCGGAAGTGGGAACCTGTGCCGGGGCGCGGGAAGCGAATCCCAGGCCGATAGCGGCCAAGAGCAAAAACAAGCCAGTTTTCACGCTTCCTCGATTGCGATGCAATTGAGCGTCCGCGTTCTCAGGACACTGCCGGATGGGCCGCAAATCAGCCAGGGCTACCCACTCCCATGCTACCAAAACAGGCGCGCGCCGAAGCAGAAGACGCAGTCCCTCCGGAGAACCCAATAACGAGAATGCCTCCAGCCACCGGATCTCCATTCGCGTGTTAGACTCGACTTACGTTCTTGCAGCCGTCGGCGAACTCAGCTTTGGCCACCCACGCGCCGACGCGGTCGAGTAAACCGATCTGCATTCTGCCGCTGGGCAGGATCCTTTGTTGAAGGTGTCGGCTTTCCTGATGAAGCGCAATCGAAAGATCCTGGTTACAGGCGGCGCCGGATTCATTGGATCGAATTATGTTCAGCAGGCTGTTTCCGCGGGCGAAGACGTTGTCAATGTAGACCTGCTGACCTACGCCGGAAACGCAGAAAACCTGGCTAATCTGGAAGACACTCCGCGGCATGCCCTGGTGAAGGCGGACATCTGCGATAGCGATGCGATGGCGGCCATATTGCAAGAGCACCGGCCAACGTCAATCGTGCATTTTGCGGCGGAAAGTCACGTGGACCGGTCCATTGTTTCGCCGGACGCATTCATCCGCACCAACGTGCAGGGCACCTTTGTACTACTGGAACAGGCACGGCAATACTGGATCGGGTTGAGCGAGAGCGATCGCGGGGCATTCCGGCTTCTGCACGTGTCCACGGACGAGGTTTATGGCTCGCTGGGCGCCGGCGATCCCGCTTTCACCGAAGAAACCGCGTACGCGCCGAACAGCCCCTATGCCGCATCGAAGGCGGCGTCCGATCACCTGGTGCGAGCCTATCATCACACCTACGGGTTGCCAACGCTGACCACAAATTGCTCGAACAACTACGGCCCGTATCAGTTCCCGGAAAAGCTGATTCCTTTGATGATCCTGAATGCACTGGAGGGCAAGCCCCTGCCGGTGTACGGAGACGGGGGAAACGTTCGGGACTGGCTTTACGTGGGCGATCACTGCGCGGCCATCCGCGTTGTGCTGGAACGCGGGCGGCCTGGCGAAACTTACAACATCGGCGGAAACAGTGAACGAGACAATCTCACCGTGGTCGAAACCATCTGCCGGCTGGTGGACGAGATCCGGCCTGACCCGGCAATTGGGGAACGCGGCAAACTGATCCGCTTTGTTCCCGACCGGCCGGGGCACGACCGCCGTTATGCCATCGACGCCAGGAAGATTGCCCAAGAACTTGGCTGGCGGCCGGCGACAAGATTCGAGGACGGATTACGGCAGACGGTCGCGTGGTACCTGGAGAACGGCCGCTGGGTGAACGACGTCCGCAGCGGAGCATACCGGGAATGGATCCGCCGGAATTACGAAGAGAGGACGGCGAGATGAAGGGGATCATCCTTGCGGGCGGATCCGGAACGCGTCTCTACCCCGTCACTCACGTGATTTCCAAGCAGCTTTTGCCGGTGTATGACAAGCCTATGATCTATTACCCGCTGAGCACGCTGATGCTGGCGGGTATCCGCGACATCCTAGTGATTTCGACCCCGCAGGATACAGGACGATTTGAGGAACTGCTGGGCGATGGCGCGCGATGGGGCCTGAATCTCAGGTATGCGGTGCAGGCGCGTCCCGATGGGCTGGCGCAGGCGTTTCTCATCGGCCGCGAGTTCATTGCCGGCGACGCGTGCGCGCTGGTGCTGGGCGACAATATCTTTCATGGGCAGTCGTTCTCAAGGCAACTACAGCAGGCGGCGCGCCTTGAGGACGGGGCGGTGGTATTTGCTTACCGCGTGCAGAACCCCGAACGCTACGGGGTGGTGGAGTTCGATTCCGAGGGGAATGCGATCAGCCTGGAAGAAAAGCCGCCGCACCCCAAATCGCACTACGCGGTTACCGGGCTGTATTTCTACGACAACAAGGTGGTAGAGCGGGCAGCGTCTCTAAAGCCGTCGCCGAGAAGGGAACTCGAGATCACGGATCTCAATCGGCTCTACCTGGATGCGGGAAGTCTCAGAGTGCAAGTGATGGGGCGCGGCATGGCATGGCTGGATACAGGGACACACGATTCGCTTTTCGAAGCTGGACTGTTTGTGCAGACGATTCAGCAAAGGCAGGGACTGAAGATTGCGTGCCCGGAGGAGATCGCCTTCCGCCTGGGATACATTTCGCGGGCCGAATTGGAAGAGCTGGCACAACCCATATTCAAGAGCGGCTACGGTCAGTACCTCATGGAAGTTGCGTCCGAACGGCAGTTGAAGACATGGCCGGAAGATGAAAATTGAAGAATCCAGTCTGCCCGGCGTACTGATCCTCACTCCGGAGGTTTACCGGGATGGGCGCGGCGGATTCTCGGAAACATGGAATCGGCGCGCATTTGCCGAGGCGGGTTTGCCGGTGCATTGGGTGCAGGATAACTCCTCCTTTTCCGTTAGGAATGTTGTTCGGGGTATTCATTACCAGATTGTTCAGCCACAGGCGAAGCTTGTACGAGTGACGCAGGGCGCGGTGTTTGACGTGGCAGTGGATCTGCGGCGCAGCTCACCCAATTTCGGCCGGAATGTTTCCATGGAGTTAAGTGCGGACGATGGGCGAATGCTCTTCATCCCAATTGGATTTGGCCATGCCTTCGCGGCTCTCACGGAGAGCGCCGGGTTTTCCTACAAGGTGACCGACTACTATAACCAATCAGGCGAACGCACGATCCTCTGGAATGACTCGGGCCTCGCTATCCCCTGGCCGGTCGGCCCGCAGGATGCGATCGTGTCAGAAAAGGATCTCGGAGGAAATGCTCTGGTGGATGCAGAGGTCTTCCCATGAGCGGACTGGGCCGCATTCTGATTCTGGGCGCAAGCGGACAAGTCGGGCGCGAACTGCAACGAAGCTTTGCCGGAGCCGGCGAAATCCTCCTTTCCGATCAGCAAAATGTGGATATGCGCTCGCCTGAATCGCTGCGGGATGCGGTGCGCAGCGCCAATCCCAACATAATCCTGAATGCCGCTGCGTATACAGCAGTGGATCGCGCGGAGATGGAACGCGACGTCGCCTTTGCCATCAACGCCGATGCACCCCGAGTGCTGGCGGAAGAAGCGGTGCGCAACAACGCGCTGCTGGTGCACTACTCGACCGATTACATCTTCGATGGAAGCAAATCGGAACCGTGGGTGGAGACGGACTCACCCAACCCGCTGAACGTGTATGGAGCCAGCAAAGCCGCGGGAGAACGAGCGATTGAGGAGACGGGAGGAAAACACCTGATTTTCCGGACCAGCTGGGTATACGGCCCGCACGGAAACAATTTTCTGTTCACAATGCTTCGCGTTGGCCGCGAACGCGACGAACTGCGAGTGGTGAACGACCAGACCGGCGCTCCGACGACCTCGATCCAGCTGGCGAACGCGACCCGCCACATCGTCGAAGGCGTCCTGAGCGGCAGGTACGGCCCCACCGATGAATGGTCTGGTCTCTATCACATGACTTGTGCTGGTTCAGTCACATGGTGCGGATTCGCGCGGGAGATCTTTGCTGGTGGACGCGAGCTTTGGGGGATACCGGAACCGGCGATTGTTCCCATTTCGTCAGCGGATTACAAAACGGCAGCTCGGCGGCCCGCTAATTCTGTTCTGGACAATGCAAAACTCCGGTCCCGATTTAGCCTGGAATTGCCGTCGTGGGAGGTGGCGCTGAGCGAAGTTCTCGGCCTCCTCACCGCTCGATCATTTCAAAACAGAGCCAGCAGCTTGCGCTGAGAAACCCACCACTGGTCCCTCGACTCTCGCGCGGCCAAGGTTTGCATTATCGTTCCCCCGGTCTTTCTTTTGGGGCGGTGGTTTCTCTAGTCAGAGGCCGATCAGTCCTGAACCGCTGCTGCATTTTTGAGGGCCAGCACCATATCCTGTTCCACCCAGTCGCAAAGCATGTGGCCGGCGAAAATGTGCATCTCCTGAATTCGCGCGGTTTCTTTGCTTGGCACGGCCAGAAGATGATCGGCAAAATGCGCCATTTTCCCTCCCTTTTCGCCAGTAAGACCCACGGTCACCATTCCAAGCGATCGAGCAGCTTTCAGAGCTGCAACAACGTTGCCGCTGTTACCGGAGGTTGAAATCCCGACAAGCAGATCGCCCGCGGCGCCAATGCACTCCAGTTGGCGGGAAAAGACGTATTCATAGCCGTAATCGTTAGCCACGGCAGTGAGAATGGACGTGTTCGTGGTCAGGGCAATCGAGGCAATGGCGCGGCGTTCACAACGAAAACGACCCACCAACTCAGCGGACAGGTGCTGGGAATCCGCGGCACTGCCACCGTTTCCGCACCAGATAATCTTTCCGCCGGAACGAAGGGACTGGGTCATGGCCTGGGCGATCGCCTCAAGCACTGGCTGTTGATTCTGAAGCTGGCGAACCAACTCCAGATGTTCCGCAATAGCGTCGCCGAAAATCTGGCGGGAACTGAGCGCGCTGGACATTTCGAAAACTCCTGTGAACCCAGACACGGGGAGTTCCTCCCGGACCGCGTCAGTTGAACTAAGAATAGAGCATACGTGCGCTTGTTATCATAGTGAAAATGCGCAACAGGTCCAAGGCCGAGACACCGAACGAGCTGAAAACGGTGTTTCTGGATCGGGACGGCGTGATCAACAAAAAGATGCCAGAGGGCGAGTATGTCCGCTCAGCGAGCGAGCTTCGGCTCCTGCCTGGAGTTGCGGAGGCAATTGCTCGACTGAACCGGGCCAGGCGAACCGTTCTGGTGGTATCGAATCAGCGCGGGATTGCACTGGGGCTCTATACGAGTGGCGACCTGGATCAGGTTCACTCCGCGCTGCAAAATCGTCTGGCGGCGCATGGGGCTCATATTGACGCGTTCTACATTTGCCCTCATGACCGTGGCGCGTGTTCGTGCCGAAAGCCTCTTCCGGGAATGTTCGAGCAGGCTCGGCGGGACTTTGCCGGGATCACCCCAATGGGAAGCGCGATGGTCGGCGATTCGCTCTCCGACATGGAATTCGGCCGGGTCGCGGGCATGCGGACAATATTGATCGAACGCTGCATGGGAAGGAAGGAATTTGCGAACGATCGCGCAGCCCTGCTTGCCGACTGGAAGTGCGCATCCCTCCCGGAAGCCGTCGAGAGAATCCTGGCGTCTTCGGGCGCCGGCATGGCAGCGCTCCAGCGCGCACGGACGCCACTGCGTCCAATGCCGGTCTTGGGCCGCGGCGCCCGTCAGACCAATGGAGACTTAGCCCGTGTAAAATGAAGCTAGTGCCCGCCGGTTTGAAGTGCAGCAGGTATTCATGGCTACAGAACTCTCTCTAAATCAAATGCAGGAACCCATCAATACTGAGAGTTTGGCGTCAATGGACAACGATGTATCCGTACTCGACGTCCTGATTGTGCTGGCGCGGCGCAAGCGAGTGATTGCATGGATAACTGCGGTGTTTGCCGTCGGTGCCATCATCGCTTCCCTGCTCCTCCCCAAGCGATACACTGCTTCGGTCACCCTTCTGCCGCCTCAGCAGAATTCGTCGATGGCCAGCACTCTGGCCGCCCAAGTGGGAAGCTTGACCGGAATGGCTGCACTGACGGGTGGCAGCCTTGGCATCAAGAACCCGAATGACATGTACGTTGCCATGCTGAGGGGCGAAAACGTGGAAGATGCAATGGTGAAGGACTTCGGGTTGATGCAGGAGTATCATGTGCACCTTCTCTCGGACGGGCGCAAGAAACTCGAACATTATGCGTCCGTGGACGGCAACTCGAAAGACGGAATGCTGCACATCACCGTGGTGGATCCCGATCCCAAGCGCGCGGCCGAGTTGGCCAATGGTTATGTGCAGGAGTTCCGCAATCTCTCTGAGCACCTGGCCATCACCGAGGCATCGCAGCGGCGCATGTTCTTCGAACAGCAGTTGGAGGACGAGAAAAACAAGCTGGCCGATGCCGAAGAAGCGCTGAAGAAGACTGAACAGCAAACCGGGGTTATCCAGTTAGATAGCCAGGCAAAAGCGCTTATCGAATCGGCGGCCTCACTGCGAGCTCAGATCACGGCCAAGGTAGTCCAGATCCGATCGATGGAAACCTTTGCCACCGACCAGAATGCGCAACTTGTGCAAGCTGAGCAGGAATTGGAGAGTCTTCGCGCGCAATTGGCGAAACTGGGCGGATCAGAGGAAGGAGACGAGAGCCTGATTGTGCCCAAAGGACGGGTGCCGGAAGCGGGCCTGGAATATGTCCGCAGGCTGCGCGATGTCAAATACCACGAGACAGTTTTCGAGATTCTGGCGCGGCAGTTCGAAATAGCCAAGCTCGATGAAGCGAAGGAGGGTTCAATGATCCAAGTCGTGGACCCCGCCATACCGCCCGACAAGCCTTCCTTTCCGCGAAAGACCATGATCGTTCTCGGCGCTACGGGAGTGGGATTCCTCCTGGCTCTCTTCGTCGCTCTGTTGCAGGGCGGATACGAACGAATGACCCGGAATCAGCAAACTGTTATCAAGATCGGAGCCCTTCGCCGGGCGCTTTTCGCGAGGAAACCGGAAGCCTGAGGTCGGGAGCCCGCGAATGAGATGGCCGTTGTGAGTCCTTCCCACTGGACCAAGGCGAGTATGATTCTGTCGATTTCCGCATGATAGCCAGCATGCTTCCATTTCGGCTTCGCTTCATGCTTGTCGTTCTCCCTCTCGCCCTTGAGCTTATGGGATGTGCGCGGATCATGCTTCCTTCGAACGGGCTGGCGATCACACCTCCCATGGGCTGGAGCAGCTGGAATGAGTTTGGGACTCGGATAGACGATACCACCGTTCGCGCCATGGCCGATGCGATGGTAGCCAGCGGAATGCGAAATGCCGGATTCCTATATGTAAACATCGACGACGGCTGGCAGGGGACAAGGGATTCGCAGGGTGACCTTCGGCCTAACGCAAAGTTCCCCGATATGCACGCACTTGCCGATTATGTGCACTCCAGGGGCCTGAAGCTGGGAATTTACTCGTCTCCCGGACCAATTACCTGCGGAGGCTATCCGGGCAGCTTCGGGCATGAGAAACAGGATGCAATTACCTTCGCGGAATGGGGCGTCGATTACTTGAAGTACGATTGGTGCAGCGCAAGCCAGGAATATGATGACGCGCACGTAGCGGATGCATATGTGACCATGGCTGATGCGCTTCGTGCCGCCGGCCGCCCAATGGTCTTCAGCGTGTGTAACTATGGCGTCGCTGACGTGACGCAGTGGGCACCGAATATTGGCGCCAACCTCTGGCGCACCACCAATGACATACGAGACTCCTGGACGAGCGTGCTCAGCAACATCGAAGGGCAGGCGGGCGACGCCCGTTTTGCGGGACCGGGTCATTGGAACGATCCCGACATGCTGGAAGTGGGAAATGGGAACATGAGCGAGGATGAGTATCGCACGCACATGAGCCTCTGGGCCCTTTCAGCCGCCCCTCTCATCGCGGGTAACGACCTTCGCACCATGTCCGCGGCCACGGCTTCCATCCTGCTCAACGCGGAAGTCATCGCCGTCGACCAGGATTCGCTGGGCAAGCAGGCAAGCATGTCACGATGGAGAACATTGGAGACCTGGATCAAGCCATTGGCAAACGGGAGCGTTGCTGTGGGCTTCGTGAATCTGGCTTCGACTCCGGCCAACATAACGGTCGATGACCGTAAATTGGGATTGAACCAGGTTCCCGGATCCACGCGCGATCTTTGGGCCCACAAGGATATCCAGTTTGCGAACCACCTGTATTCCACCACGCTGCCGCCGCATGGAGTGCTTCTGCTCAGGGCCAATCTCCCCTAACGGCTCTACCGCTCCTGCTCTCTTAACGCCGTCCCAGCGTGCACCTCGGCTGGTGGACGGCGGACCGGTTCAGCCTGCTTGCGAAGGCGCCAGAAATCGCGAATGGCGCGAAGAGCGACACGGACCTTGCCGCGATCTCCCTTGAAGCTGTAGGAGACTGCCTGGATGAGGCTATACGCGGATGAAGTCAGTATGAAAGGCCGGGAATGGCTCCACAGGAAGAGAAGATTGTTTCGAGAGACATAGTAAAAGGCATCGTCACTCAACCGTTCGAATCGTGTATCCGCACCGGTGGAACGCCCTTCCTTATGCATCACAAGAGAGCCTCTGGCCCAATCGAGTGAGATGCCACATTCGCGCGCACGAGCACACCAATCCGCTTCCTCCACGTATAGGAAGTAGAGCTCAGGCAGATAACCCACCGCTTGCAGCACATGACGTGAAAAAAACATCGAGGCGCCTACGATGTAGTCGAACGGAGGGACCGGGGCTCGTACGATGTCATCAAAGCGCCTTCTTTTAAATACGTGCCGGCTCCGGCCGATCAATGGAAGATAGCGCGCCCCTGCTGCTGCCTGCACGGTATGTGGATCGTCGAAATAAAGCAGAGTGCTGCCGCCGATGCTCCGGTCTCGATTCATTTGTGAGCATGTCAGCAATTCGGTGGCCGCCGACGGGTCAACCACCGTGTCGTTGTTCAAAAGCCAGAAGTGGGAAATGGAACAATCGCGGTAGGCATGGTCGAGCCCCAGATTGCATCCCGCCGCGAAGCCTCGATTGGTTTCTGCGATCACGAGAATCACTTGAAGCCAGCCCTTTTCGGCGGAAACTTCGGCTCGAATCTCCTCACCCGCTCTGGAGGGCAAGACCCGCCCTTGCTGAAGCCATTCGCGAAGTCGAGCCAGGGAATCGTCCGGCGAGGCGTTCTCCACGACATAGGCTACGAGTCCGCCGGACGGAGCCTTGAGGGATCGTATGGATTCGAGGCATTCTATGGTATCCGCCCCGCCCTTGTAGTTAACAAGGACGATGGCAACGCGGTCAGCGCCGGATTGGCACATCGAAGCCTCTTCGCTTGTTCAGCCTACATCATAGGGTGGACGAAGGCATAGCTTTTCTGGGACTTCTTCTTCAAGGGACTTCTTCGTTCGAGGTTACTCATAGGGGAAGGATCAAGCTCACATGCCGACCTTGACCAATCCTCCCTTGGCGGCGGCTGCAGCCTCCCGAAGTGACTGGGCAATGTAATCGATCATGGGTTCGGTAAGACCCGGATACGTGCCAACCCAGAACACGTTATTCATAACGAAATCCGTCACTTTCAAATCTCCGATAACGCGGAATTCGGCTTCCCTATAGGCAGGCTGCCGCACGAGGTTACCGCCAAACAGAAGCCGAGTGCCAATTTTCCGGCTCTCCAGTTCCATGATGATCGCGTTGCGCGTCAAGCCAGATTCCGGGCGAACCGCAATTGGAAATCCAAACCAGCTTGGGTCAGAGTTGGGAGTGGGCTGCGGCAAGATATATACGCTTTCCGTGTTGGCGAGCCTTTCCTTCAACATCCTGAAATTCTGCTTGCGCTGTTCGATAAAGCCCGGCAGTCGCTGCAATTGTGCCAGACCGACAGCCGCCTGCATATCCGTCAGCTTCAAGTTGTACCCGATATGCGAATAGGTGTATTTGTGATCGTATCCCTGGGGCAGTGTTCCTAGCTGCCATTCAAACCGTTTGCCGCAGGTATTGTCGCATCCCGGATCGCACCAGCAATCCCTGCCCCAATCTCTGAACGACTCGATGAGTTTGGTAAGAGCGGGATGCTGGGTGAGCACGGCGCCCCCTTCGCCCATCGTAATGTGGTGTGCCGGGTAAAAGCTCGTGGTCGCAATGTCGCCAAATGTGCCGACAGGCTGGCCCTCAAAAGTGGAACCGACCGCGTCGCAACAATCTTCGATCAGCCAAAGAGCATGCTGTTTGGCGAACGCTGTCACTGCGTCCAGGTTGAAGGGATTGCCCAGCGTGTGCGCGACGAAAATGGCGCGCGTCCGATCGCTGATAGCTCGTTCCAGTTGCGTGACATCAATGTCGTAAGTGGGCAGAACGACATCCACGAACACCGGGACAAGACGGTTTTGCAGAATCGGGTTCACGGTAGTGGGGAAGCCTGCTGCCACCGTGATCACTTCATCCCCGGGTCGGAGCCGGCGCTCCGCCAGCGACGGAGACGTGAGCGCGGATATCGCAACCAGGTTGGCAGATGAGCCGGAGTTGACAAGCCGTGCGTCCCGGACGCCGATGAAACGGGCAAACTCCCGTTCGAAGCGGTCCGCAAAACGCCCCGCGGTCAACCAGAAATCCAGCGATGCGTCGACCAGAAACTGCAATTCCTCGGCGCCGAACACCTTGCCGGAAACAGGAACTGGAGTTTCACCGGGAATAAATGGCTCGGACGTGAAGACCGCGGAGTGATACTCCTTCACTGCAGCCAGAATCTGTGCTCTGAGTTTTTCCTCGAGGTCGCTCATCCTGTTGCCATCGTTTTTAATTCGGCGCCGGACAGGCGCTGATAATACGCGATCTGGTCCGCCGTGCATTGCGCCATATTCCCACCGTGCAGACATTGCTGATACCACTCAACCGTCATCCTGAGCGCGTCCTGGATCCTCAACCGGGGGTTCCAACCAAGTTCCAAAGCCGCCTTGGAGCAGTCCAGTCGAAGCAGCCCGGCTTCGTGTGCTTGAGGTCGCGAATCGATTTCCCATTGAGCACCTTCGCCCCACAAATCTGTAAAGACCCGCACCAATTCGCCCACGGTGATTGCGTCCGACAGCTCCGGGCCGAAATTCCAGGCAGATGCGAGCTGTGCTTGCCTGTCCCATAATCGTTCGGCCAATTGCACGTATGCCTCAACCGGCTCCAGCACATGCTGCCAAGGGCGGACCGCACGCGGATTGCGGATGACCACCGGTTCGCTTTTTGAAAACGCTCGAACCATATCTGGAATCAGACGGTCTTCCGACCAGTCCCCCCCGCCGATTACGTTTCCAGCGCGTACAGTGGCCAGCAGGACACCAGCCCCGCCAAGATTTGCGGGCGCAAAGAAAGACGATCGGTAAGCAGCCGCCACAATCTCGGCCGCAGCCTTGCTCGCGCTGTATGGATCGTGGCCTCCCAGCGGGTCGTTCTCGCGGTATCCCCAGTACCATTCCCGGTTTTCATAGCACTTGTCTGTAGTGATGACGACCACGACGGAGGTGTTGCCGGTTCGACGTACCGCCTCCAGCACATTGGCGGTTCCCATCACATTCACTTCGAAGGTTTCCAAAGGCTGCGCGTAGGAACGGCGCACCAGCGGTTGTGCCGCGAGGTGAAACACCACCTCGGGGCGCGCTTCCTCAAAAACCTTGAGCAGATCGTCGAAGTTGCGTATGTCCAGAATGCGGGAATCTACCATCGACCTCAGCCTCGCCGTGCCGAACAGGTTTGGCTCAGTGTCCGGCTCCAGCCCCACGCCTACAATCCGGGCTCCCCGATTTGCCAGCGTCATCGAGAGCCAACCGCCCTTGAATCCGGTATGGCCGGTCAACAGAACGCGCCTTCCGCTCCAACTCATGGTCACCATACCTTCCATGGAGCCTGACCGGAGATCCACAGGTTTTCCAAAAGCATCCGGTCGTACATCGTATCCATGGGTTGCCAGAAGCCCGCGTGACGATATGCGGAAACCTCTCCCTCGCGCGCAAGTCGTTCCAGCGGTTCCTGCTCCCACACAGTCTGATCATGCTCCAAGTAGGTGAAAACCTTAGGAGAAAGCACAAAGAAGCCTCCATTGATCCAAGCGCCATCCCCCACAGGCTTTTCTCTAAAATCCACTACCCTGTCCCGGTCGAGCTTTAGGGCGCCGAAACGGCCGCTAGGCTGCGCCGCGGTCACGGTGACTGCGGTTCCCTGAGCTCGGTGAAACGCGACCTCCGTGCGGATGTCGATATCCGCCAAGCCGTCTCCGTAAGTGAAGCAGAAGTCCGGCTCACCGCGAACGTAGGGCTCCACACGCTTCAATCGGCCACCCGTCATCGTCGCCTCGCCCGTATCCACCAGTGTCACCCGCCAAGGTTCCGCCGAGTTTTGGTGCACATGCAGGGAGTTTGTGCTCAGATCGATAGTCACGTCCGAAGTGTGGAGAAAATAGTTCGCAAAAAACTCTTTGATTAAAAAGCCCTTATATCCCAAGCAAACGATAAAGTCATTGATTCCGTGTGCCGAGTAGATCTTCATAATGTGCCACAAGATCGGCTTTCCGCCGATTTCCACCATCGGTTTCGGGCGGATACTCGTTTCCTCGCTCAAGCGGCTGCCGCGCCCGCCAGCAAGTATGACAACTTTCACAGGCTTTTCCCTTTCCACAAGTCTCTCGGGAGCGACGGTGCCGACCTGCCGGCCAGTTCAAGCCGATCCTCGGAAGCACGGAGCGCCTGGCCATCTAGCATCTCGGCGCCAAGGATCGGCCGTCGCCCAAGGTCTTTTCTTTACAACATCCTCCGGCGTTGCCCAGAACACATTCACAGGGCAGGAGGTCCTGGGGCATTATACCGCGCACTTCTTTTGCATCGGGCGCGGCCCGAAACTGCTGACTCGCCTTTGCCACGAAGCCATGCGGCCTGTGTTACCGTGAAACTGTGTCACATCTGCGCGAACCAGTCGGCTCCGAGCGAGGGTGAAGTGATTGCAACGCATGGTAAGGACGACCTAATATCTTTTGCCGGAATTACGTTTCGGGGTACGACATCGGATGCTCTGTTCCCGGAACACGATCGGTTGAAGCTGGTTTTTCCCGTAAACGCCGAACTGATCCTGATGGCGCAGAACGATCAAAAGTTCCGGGAGGTTCTGTCGCGCCATTTCTGTTCGTTCGACGGATTCTGGCCTCATGCAATCGCCCGTTTTCGTCTCGGGAAGCAAATTGAGAAGATTCCCGGTTCCGAGTTCATCCATAAGCTCTTTGCCCATGCTGCGACAAGGAAGTTGAGAGTGTTTCTACTCGGGGCGACTCAGGAAGTGAACGAGGCCGCGCGGCAGAGAATCGCCCGGCAATTTGAAATCCAGGTGGGAGGTTATGCCCCTGCCTTCGAGCCATACCCCTACCGTGCCGAGTCGAACCAACGCATTCTCGATGAGATCCGTGGCGCGCAGCCGCAGATTCTTCTCATTGCCTTTGGGGCGCCTAAGCAGGAGTTTTGGCTGGATGAACATCGGCAGGAACTGGAAGCAGCAGGCGTACGCCTTGCCATGGCAGTAGGAGGCGCCCTCGATATGATTGCAGGGCTCTACCAGAAAGCTCCGCCTTTCCTTTGCTCGATCGGCCTTGAGGGCGTCTGGCGCGTACTGATGGACCCAAAGAGAATCAAGCGCTTTCCGAATCCCTTGCGCTTCTTCCGCGTTGCGCTTTACGACTGAGAGCGCGGACGAAACAGGGCCAATCGAAACGGCTGTCGGTCTCCACATGTCGCTTCGGAGCTTTGACGCTCTTTTCTCAAAATGCATAGACTGGATAAGCAAAGTCTCCAAGGAATATTAATGTGCTGATTCGCTCACGAGCGCCGCTCCGACTCGGGCTCGCAGGCGGGGGAACGGATGTTTCGCCCTACTGCGACGAATTCGGCGGAGCTATCCTGAATGCCACCATCGGTCACTATGCCTACGCATCCATTGAGCCGCTGGAGATCGGACAGGTGCAGTTCGCCTCCTGTGACCAGGACCAACGCGTTTCCTATGACAGTACTGTGGAACTGGAGCCCGATGGAAGACTCGATCTATTGAAGCACATTTATAACTACGCGGTGCACGCTTTCAACGGGGGAGAACCACTGAGTCTCCGGCTGGCCACGCGCGTCGATGTTCCCTCGGGATCCGGCCTTGGTGGTTCTTCCACTCTGGTAGTCGCGGTGCTCAAGGCCTATGCGGAGTGGTTGAACTATCCTCTCGACGATTACGATCTGGCGCAGAGCGCCTACCATATAGAGCGCGAAAGAGCACGCCTGAAGGGCGGTCGCCAAGATCAATATGCCGCAGCATTCGGCGGATTCAACTTCATGGAATTCGGGCGGGATGGCCGCGTCCTGGTGAATCCCCTGCGTATTCGCGAAAGCGTGCTTTCGGAACTCGAAGCCTCCGTTTTGCTCTTTTACACTGGCGCATCCCGTGAGTCGGCGGAGATTATTGCCGAGCAGTCGAAAAACGTAGAGACTGGCAATCAGGATGCCATCGAAGCGATGCATATGGTCAAACAAGAGGCCTTGCGTATGAAGGAAGCTCTCCTCCGCGGCGATTTCAATCTTCTGTACGACGTGGTGCGCAGCAGTTGGGAAGCCAAGAAGAGAATGGCCACCGGCATTGTGAATCCGGGGATTGAGGAACTTTATGTCCGGGCGCTCCAGGCAGGTGCGTATTGCGCCCGGATATCCGGCGCTGGAGGCGGCGGCTTCATGATCTTCCTGGTGGATCCAATGCGAAAGAACCAGGTCGCCGACGCTCTCCGGAATTGGGAAGGCAATGGCACAGTTTACGGTTGTCATTTCACGCATGGGGGAGCGCAGGCCTGGCGAGTCAAATAAGCAGCCCCCTCGGTTTCTGCAGAACGTAATCTCGATCTCATACTGTGAGAAAAGTGGATGGAAGCAATCATTCTTGCCGGTGGCCTCGGCACCCGCCTCGGGACCCGCATCATAGGGATGCCAAAACCGATGGCGCCGGTGGGCGGGCGTCCATTCCTTCAGATCCTGATCGACCGCCTGATTGATTTCGGCTGCGCCAGGGTGATTCTTTCCGTGGGTCATCTGTACCAGGCGATCATGGACTTTTTCGGCGATAGCTACCGTGGCGTGCCCATTGCCTATTCCATCGAAGAGTCGCCCTTGGGTACAGGCGGAGCCATTCGTCTCGCCCTGCAAAGCGCCAACGGCAACGCCGTTCTGGTACTGAATGGCGACACCTTTATGCAGGTAGATTTTGCAGAATTGGACCGGGCACACGAGTCGGAAGGCCGGCCGCTGACCATGGTGGTTACGTACTTGGAGAATGCCTCCCGTTATGGAGGGGTAGTCGTGAACCAGAGTCGCGTAACCGGGTTCACGGAGAAAGGACGCGCAGGAACAGGTTGGATCAATGCCGGCACCTATGTGTTGGATCGCGACTTCCCCTGGCCAGGACATCTTCCCGAGTGCTTCTCATTCGAATTCGATGTACTGGTTCCCTTTGTTGCAAGACTCCATCCGGCAGCGTTCATCTGTCGAGGCTACTTCCTCGATATCGGGATTCCCGAGGATCTTGATCGAGCGCAGATCGAATTGACGCAGCGATGCCGCCCATCGAGCCGCACGTCCTAGCAATCTACCAGGCGCCGGCGCCAATTGCGTTCCACAGTGTTCTTCACTATCAGAAGTTGTTCACTGCAACGAGGCTGCGGTCGCGCTGCCGAGGTCCAACCTCAGCACATTACCGTTTCGCAGGCCATCGGGATCGACCCGACCGATCCGGCTCCAGGTATTCCAGTCATCTTCGCTAATACTGTAGGACATGGGATTCATCAAATAGATGACCCACTCATGGGGTCCAGTCTTCACCAAGGACTCCGAATCCCAGGTCCGCCCCCACCCAGCCCAATCCCCTTGCTTGACGGGGAAGTAAGGCCCAAGCAGACTGCTCGCCTGAGCATATTCAATCGTCCATTGCGCCTCGTTCTTGTACCACAGATAGAAAGTCCCGCCGTTCACGATCACAACCGGGTTTTGCATGGATTGAGGAAGACCCGTCGAAATCACTCGTTTAGCGGGGTTGGACCAATTGACCATATCGGTGCTGTGAATCTCATAGAAGCCGATGTGATCAAAGCTTTGATCGGCAAAGCACTCGAAGAACAAGTGATAGCCCGTTGAGTCCCGGTACGGGGTACCGTCTGAATTGATGACCAACTTCGGCGTGCCCACTTCGTAACATTGATTCAAGACTGACGGAGCATAGTCCTGTTGCCACGAATAGGTATCTCCACCGTCCGACGATTTGGCGATTCCAAACGTGAGTACAGGGAAGAGATGGTTGTACGACTCGGAGTACACGAGCCACCACGTACCCTGAATGTTGAAACTGTAGGGGTCAGCGAGTCGCTTGTCCTGGTAAGAGCCTACCTCGTCAAAATGCACCCCGTCCCGGCTGCGGAGGACCAGCATGGTGCCCCCTTCCAGATCGCGAAACGAAGTGCTGTAATAGGAGATCCCCAGCGACCAATTCTCGAATGTGACATCGCTGCAGGACAGGAGCAGTGCCAGCCAGATCAGCGAGCATGAACCGAGTGCGAACGTTATAGTCGTTCGGAACATAGCGCAACTTAGATTCTCGGATTCGCTGTTAACCGGAGCCGGATCCGCTGATGAAGAGGAACAAAACCGCTCAACCATTCCAATCGAGAGAGTCGCCTCTTGAATCCTGGTGAGCCCCCACCTGCAATCCCGAGTTCGGCCCCGTTAGGATCGAGCCGTCAAACCATTTTTCCGTTATAGTAGCATGATCTTTAACTTGGCCTCAGCCATCCTCCGCCCAATAAAGAGGGAACCCGCGAGTTTCGCTTGCTCGGCTTCATGGGACCGCACAGATACAGGTGAAGAGCTATAATCGGAGACGACCTTCGATATTCCCGTCGCACGATTTCGTTGTGGGCGCAACCTCTAGACACAACCCGGGACGATTCGGCAGGCCGCCGATCTTCTTCGCAGGACTCGGCCTAAGAACCGCCCCATCGCTCAGCCCGCTTTTGTTGATTGCGTTCGATCTGACTGAGTGGCGTTTCCGTTCGCCTGTGCGCCGTGCCGGCAAGTACGTGCCGGATTGGGCCCCTTGTTCCCACCCGGAGTTCAGCGTCCGATCTGGTTCCATTGCCCCGCGTCTGCCCAAGTTCACGAGGGAATCCACGTTGTTGAGGATTGGCACTTGAGCAGCTACTTCATCACTGGCGGCAATGGATTCATTGGCGCCGCGTTGACCAAAAAGCTGGTGCTTGAAGGACAGCATGTGCGAGTGATGGTCCGCCCCGGGGCAAATCTACATCGCCTGGAGAGGTTGCTCACGCGGATCGAAATTGTCCCAGGCGATTTCGAGCATCTCGACGCCGTTGAGCGCAGCCTTGTGGAGCGCAAGGCGGATGCTTTTATCCATGCGGCTTGGGCCGGCGTAACGGCCGACCAGCGTAACTCCCTTCAACAAATCACCGTCAACATTCCAGCTGCCTTGCGGCTGTGCGAACTGGCGGCCGCTACGAATTGTACGACGTTCGTAGGCATCGGCTCGCAGGCGGAGTACGGCAGTGTCAAATGTGTGCTCGACGAGCATACCCCCGCGAACCCTACCACGCCTTATGGTTTTGCCAAGTACACTGCCGGCGAGATCTGCCGCAAGCTCTGCATCATGGGCTGCATGCGTTTTGTCTGGCTCCGTATCTTGTCCATCTACGGGCCAGGTGATGACGATGCACACATGCTTCCAACCGTCATTCGATGTTTGCTTCGCGGAGAGAAGCCTGAGTTGACGCATGGATCGCAGAAATGGGATTACCTCTATATTGATGATTGCGCGACAGCAATCAATTCCGTCCTCCATTCCGAGGCTGAAGGAGTATTTGTGCTAGGGTCCGGTGAGAGCACGACCATCCGGGAAGCTGTTGAACTGGTTCGAGACAAGATCGACAGACGTCTGGCGCTCGGTTTTGGAGAAGTCAATTCCGGACAGGTTTTGAATCTTCAAGCCGATATCGGACACTTGACGAGAATCACTGGCTGGCGCCCGGAGGTTTCCCTGAGCGCAGGTCTGGATTTGACCATTGCTTCCATTGCTGGAGAAAGCATCTATTCAGGTCTTCCAAGACCATAGCGCTCTAGGCCGTAGCCATGTACAGGATGTATGAAGAGGTGGGGTTCTATTCGATGAGTCTTTCTGCTGGCGACCTTGCTGCGATTGCTCAAAAGCTGCGTGCAGAAGCAGTGAAAATGGTCTATCGATCGCGTGCATCGCACCTCGGAAGCTGTCTTTCGATGGCGGACATTTTGGCTTGTCTTTATTGGCAAGTCCTCAAGATCGATCCCGCCTACCCGGATTGGAATGAGCGCGACCGGTTCATCCTCAGCAAAGGTCACGGGGCGGCGATCCTTTACGCATCGCTCGCATTCAGAGGGTTCTTCCCAATCGAAGAGTTGGAGGATTATTGCAAGGCCGGCTCAGTGCTTACAGGTCACGTGACCAGCGGAGTGCCCGGAGTTGAGTTCTCATCCGGCTCGCTTGGCCATGGGCTGCCGGTGGCATGTGGGATTGCCCTGGCAGCCAGGCGGACCGGGATGACGTCGCGAGTCGTCGTGCTCTCGAGCGATGGCGAGTGGGACGAAGGATCGAATTGGGAGGCGGCACTGTTTGCTCCCCATCACCAGCTAGACAATCTGCTGCTGATCATCGATTACAACAAGATCCAGAGTTTCGGCTTTGTAAAGGACGTCATCGACATCGAACCTCTGGCAGCGAAGTTCAAGTCCTTTCGGTGGGGAGTCCGGGAGATCGATGGGCACAATATGGAGGAGCTGCTTGCGGCATTGAGTGATTTCCCGTTTGTGAGTGGGCATCCAAGCGTCGTGATTGCAAACACCGTCAAAGGTAAAGGCGTGTCATGGATGGAGAACTTACTGGAGTGGCACTACAGGTCTCCTACAGACGAGCAGCTCGCCTTGGCGCTCCGCGAATTGGGGCAGGAAGCATGAGGACGGCCTTTCTTGAAGAACTGGTGAAGCTGGCCGAAGAAGATGAACGAATCTGGCTTCTCTGCGGCGATCTTGGCTATTCCGTGCTCGAGGTCTTTGCAGATCGGTTTCCCGGCCGATTCCTGAATGCGGGCGTTGCCGAACAAAACATGACTGGCATTGCTGCGGGGTTAGCGATGATGGGTAAGATCGTCTTTACTTATTCCATTGCAAACTTTCCCACGCTTCGCTGTCTGGAACAGATTCGCAACGACGTCTGCTACCACAATCTGAATGTGAAAATCGTCGCAGTTGGAGGAGGTTTGGCGTATGGAAGCCACGGTTACACGCATCACGCGGTGGAAGACATTGGCGCGCTGTCGATCCTCCCAAACATGAGTGTCGCCGCTCCAGGCGATCCGATTGAGGCGCGTGCGATCACCCGAATGATGGCCTCCCGCTCTGGACCGGCCTACATCCGTCTCGGCAAGGCAGGCGAACCAATCATTCATCCCTCGAATGTGGCCGTTTCGTTTGGCAAATCGCTGATGCTCCGCAGCGGACGCGATTTGACTCTCATCTCTACCGGGGGCATGCTGGCAAATACTGTCAAAGCGGCGGATTTGCTGGAAGCTTCTGGATGCTCGGTCCGGGTTCTGAGCATGCCCTTTGTCGTCCCCCTGGACGAACAAGCCATCCGCACCGCCTTGGCCGAGACCGGTGCCCTTCTGACCATCGAAGAGCATGGCTACGGAGGCTTGGGCACCGCGGTTGGAGAAGCCATTGCCCGTCACGGTTCCGCCACGGTCTTTGTTCCACTCCGCCTGGGGCGGACGCCCATAAAGACAAGCGGCTCGCAAGATCAGTTGCGGGCCGCGCAAGGGCTCAGCGTCGAGGGAATCGTCGCCTCCGCAAAGAAGGTCCTTGGCCGTTTGCAGAGCTCCCCGAAGGTCAGAGCGGATCAAGATCGAATCGAAGGAATCCGGCATACGCAGACCCGCAATGATACAAAGCCCCAATGAGGCCACATGCCGGCGGTGCCGATAAATTCTCCAGAATGCCCGGCTCCGTCGCCTTCACTGACTATGCCGTTACAGCAAATCGATTGCGAATGCACTACGCTCAATAGGGTCGGGATTCAATCTGTGCGCCAGGAGCTTTTGTTTGAGCACCAGGAAGATTATTAAGGGATTCGCCAGCAGCGGAGCGCTCGCCGCAGTGAACTTCAGTGTCTCACTGATCACGTTGCGCATGTTGCTCGCATTTCTTCCCGACAAGGTCGCGGGGCTTTGGATGCTCTATTTGAGCATCGCCGGGTATTTCATCATATTCGACATCGGCGTGAGCCCTACGTTGGGCCGCGAGATCAGTTTTGTCCTCGGCACCCAAGACTGCCCTCCTCAGGAAGCCTTCCGCCGCATCGCAAAGCTGATCCACTCTTGCATGATGCTCTTTCTCGGGCTAGGAGCCTTCATGCTCGTGACGGCCTGCGCCCTCGGTCTTCCTTACCTTCGCGCCGTTGCTCCGCGCGAACTGTGGTCATCCGTTGTCATTTCCTGGTTCATTCTGATTGCTGGTGGTGCCCTGAACCTCATCGGCGAAGTTTGGCTGGCCGGCTTGTACGGCTCCGGGGAGATCGCACTCGAGAGGCTCTCCCGGGCGATCGGTCAGGTCATGTGGCTGGTGCTGAGCTATATTGCATTACTGCTTAAGACTGGAATTGTGGGGCTCTCCATTGCATGGATGCTTCAAGGTGTCACGATTCGGCTCTATGCACGCTTCCGGTTGCGGCGCACATTTCCCACCAACTGGTCCCAGATCACCTTTGATCGCGAAATTGTCCGCCACATTGTTATTCCAAGCACAAAATACGCTCTCATGCTTGTTGGGGGCATCATCGCGGTTCAGACAGACAGTCTCGTAATAGCGTACGTCTTCGGTACCGCCCCCATTCCTGCTTACCAGGCGGTTGCCAAGCTCATTACGGCGATGATGACCCTCTCGATGATGCTGGTTGTCACCTCAAGCCCCTTCTTGTCGAAGGCATACGCAGAGGGAGATCATACGCGGGTGCAGTCGCTCTTATCGCACAACCTACGCATAAGTCTCGGCGCCATGGTGGTGCTCTCCGCTTTCTTCGTGGGCTTTGCGGATAGGATCGTGAATGCATGGCTCGGGCCCGGCCATTTCATCGGGTTCCCCGTGGTGTTCGCATTAACCATCGTGATGATCCTCGAAACTCACCACATGTCCTGGTCGACGGCAGTCGTCGCAACTGGGGCTCTTCCTTTCGTCGCAAGCTCTCTGCTGGCAGCCGTCTTCAACATCGGCTGGTCGTTCTTCCTGGCGTACAAAATCGGGATTGTCGGAGTTGCGCTGGGGACTTTTGCGGCACAGGTCACAACCAACAACTGGTATGTCCCTTACTACGGTATGCGGCTCTTCCATATCTCCTTCTTCCAGCATTTCCGCGCAAACCTTCTGCCAGTCCTTAAAGTGGCCGCCAGCGTCAGCGCAATGGCGATTCTCGTCCGCAGGTTCACCGCAAATGCCGCGCCGCTTCTCTCCTGTGGCGCCGGCATGCTGGCGGTGGGAGTGGTCGGCTTGGCCGGTGGCATCTTTTGGGTGTTGACCCGCTCTGAAAGAGCCGCCCTATTCAAGCCAATCCGGCAGAGGCTGCTTCCCAGGAGTGCCAGATGAGGCCTCGCGCAACCATCGCTATTCCTACGCTGAATCGAGCAGAATACCTTCCATTCGCCTTGCGAAGCGCACTTTCGCAAACTTGGCCCGACCTCGAAATCATTGTCTCTGATAACGCGTCCACGGACGGAACCGATGCAATGCTCGCCGGCATCCATGACGCTCGGCTCGTGCGGTTTCGCCAGCCTGTCACCCTGCCTGTCTTCGACCATTGGGACTTTTGTCTGCAAGCCGCGACGGGGAAGTATTTTTTGCTGCTTTCGGACGACGACCTGCTAGCCCAGGATGCAATCGAACAAATGGTCCACGCATTCGAAGACGCGGAGGCACGGGATGAAGAGCTCGGCTTCGTCACATGCCGCACCACTGTCATCGACGGTTCCGGCGCTGTCAAGTACCGCGGTTCTCCGCTCCCTGCTCCGGTTACGCCGGAAAATGTCATCCTCGCGTTCTTCCGCAGCGAGTGCGAGATTGTTCCTTGTGGGGTGCTCTTTTCCACCGCTGCCATTCGCTCCGGCTATAGCCAATACGCAACAGAGTTCTTCCTCGCTGCCGATGCGATTGTGTGGATGAAGCGTATCATCGAGACCGGCCGCGCGGGATTTGTCGATCGCGACCTTGCCTTCTATCGAGCACACAACAATACCACCGCCAGGACGCCGCTCGTGAAGTGGCACTGCGAGAACAATCGCCTGGCGGAATTTGCCTCGGCGCTGCTGCGCTCGAATGGCCGCGGAGACGATGCCCTCTATCGGGACATCCAGAAGGCCGCCGCACAACTCAATATCCGCATTACCGCTGCCATCATTGCCAACTCCTGGGCGCGTTCGAGGCGGGAAGCTTTCAACGTGGCCAAAAAACACGCAGGACTATTTGCCAGCCCCTATGGCGCCATGGTGCTCCTGAAGTCTGCCATCGCAGCAATGGTCCCGAGTGCCTGGAGGCCGTCATTGGTGGCCTTGCGCCGCTCGGTACGAGATCGCCTCCAATGAGGCTAATTTAAGAGGGATGCATGTCCAGAACTTCCATCCGCATCAAAAAAGCGTGGACCGAAATACGCCGGCGAGGTTTCGCCAGGGGCGTCCGCTATTCCATTGGGATGTGGGCCGCAGACCGGTTTCGGATCAGCCCCGATGTGTTGGACGAACTTGCGTTCGTGTATGGTCAGAACCGCCCTCCGTCGCTGCAACCAAGCGGCAAAGAGCAGCTCACGATCAATTGGGTCATTCCACCGTTCTCACTCGGCTCCGGCGGTCACCAAACCTTGTTCACCACCATTGCCGAATTGGACCGCCGAGGGCACATGAATCGTGTCTATCTCGTGGGAGCCGGTGAAGTCGACGCCCGGTTGTCGACACAAATCGCCCGCCGCTACTACGCCCCCATTCGCTGCGATATTGAGGTCTTTCGCGAAAGTCTTCCGGATTCAGATGCGCTTGTCGCCACATCGTGGGAGACCGCGTATCGCGTCCGCACCGTCGGTAACACAGTCCGAAAATGCTACTTCGTCCAGGATCTTGAGCACTTGTTCTTCCCGGAGGGGAGCCTGCGTGAGTTGGCGCGGGAGACCTATCGTTGGGGCTTCTTCGGCATCACAGCCGGAGATTGGATTGCCGACTTCCTCACCCGCGAATTCGGCATGAGATGCGTCCCATTTCATTTCTGGTACGACGCAAAGCTCTATTATTCACGGGAAAGACAGCGCGCACGCCGGAAAGTCCTGTTCTACGCTCGCCCCAGAACGGAGCGCCGCGGCTTTGAGCTTGGATTGCTTGCCCTGGGGTTGGTAGCGCGACAATATCCGGACTTGGAAGTTGTGATGGTCGGCATGACGCCAAGTAAAATCAATTTGCCGTTCCGGGCAACGTATCCTGGAGTTCTGCCTGCCGAGAAGCTGCCCGACCTATATGCGGAAGCGACGGCCGCTCTGGTGCTTTCACTTACCAACTTATCCCTCATACCGCTGGAACTGATGGCCTGCGGATGCCCCCTCGTCTCTAACCTCGGACCCAACGTGGAATGGATGCTCTCCGAGAAGCACTGCGCACTCGCGGATCCAAGACCAGACGATCTGGCAGCCCAAATGGTTCAACTCCTCGGGGATGAGGAGGTGCGTTGCGGCAAGGTGAAGGCCGGCCTGAAATTCGCGGCCCGGACCAGCCTGGCCGCAGAGATGGATAAAGTCGAGCAGGCATTCCGCGCCGGCTCGCTGTAGCATGACTTCTGCGAATGCACTGCCTCCGCCGGCAGGAGTTGTTACCGCCGTGTCACGTAAGTTTGAAGTGCCTACTAAAGGCTTATTAGAATCGCGGAGGCAGTCAAATCGCCAAAACGATCGGGATGCAAATTGCGGGCGAAATGGCTGAGGCAATCGGAAACCATGTTCCAGAAGCTGTGAAGCCCCGTGGTAGAATCCGCCGTATGCGAACCGGTGTAGTCTTTGCATTTGCTCTGGTGATATTTCTCTCGGGGTGTGGTCCGGAGCCCAAATTCAGCGGTCCTGTGGGTACATTGCCCTCTTCGGGAGGAGGGACATTTGTAGATATCCGGAACTACGGCGCAAGGTGCGACGGCACTACGGACGATTCGCGGGCGATTCGCGCTGCATTGCGAAGCGGTCAGCCGATCCTTATTCCGCAAGGTACCTGCGCGGTCGGCAGGGCCATTTATTTCGGCGGAAGCCGCATCGAGGGAGCGACCTTGAGTGGTTCGATTCTAAAGTGGATAGGGAATGGTCCGCCGATGCCGTTTTCGATCACAACCGCCAGCGCATCCGGCGGAGTGGCCACGGTCAATACCACGACTCCCAATGGACTTTGGCAACATGAAACTGTGGTGGTAACGGGAAACAGCGACAGCGCCTTGAATGGGGATTTCATTGTAGCTTCCATACTCAGCCCGACAAGTTTTACATACGCGGTATCGGCGCCCGATTCGACGGGGGCGGGAGGTGCGGCTGGCATGTACTACCTCCTCGATTCATCCAAGCTGCCGGACGGCAGCGCTCCGTCAAGCGTGAATTCTAACGCCGGATGGGTTTCGAATTTGACCATTGACTGCCAATCGGCTGCGGGAGTATCGGGAATAATGCAGTTGGGAGACAGCGGGGACGCAACCAACATCCATATCCAGAATTGTCTGGATGGCTATACGGGCGCTCAAAGTTATATGAACCCGTTAAGCCACGTGACCGTAACCAACGCTGGAAGCCAAGGTGCATTTATCAAGAATCTGGGAGCCGATAACGGAGCTGCGACCGGAGGCAGCATCTGGGTAAATGGATTCGGCACCTACGGGATCCATATCCGCGGTACACAAGGTAAGCTCGACCTGTTATATGCGCAGAACGGCCGCTCGAGCGCGATTTATCCCATTTACCTCGAGGGCGACGGGCCGGGAGTCACCCGCACCACAACATTGCAATGCTCCTCGTGCGTCGCGGACACCGCGGGCGGCATTAATTCGTTCTACATTCGGAGGTACTATTTCGAGTTGGATAGCCCCCGCGTGGTGACTGCGGGCCCGTCCCAAGACGTGTTTGTGTTCGACGATGCGTGGGGCATCGTGGCTAATGCAGATATCTTTCCCGGCGTTGCTTCTGGCTATTACGATTTCAAATCCCTAGGCAACTCTGCCGGGCTCACGGGCGCCATAGTATTGATCGGAGGGGGTGGGACAATCGATCCGATTGGGGCCAGCGACTTCTCAGTCTACGGTTTTGTTGGCAACAGTACGCCAGTGACCACGACGGAACTCTCAAACGGTTCCGCCAGCGATCCGGTCCTTTCGTTTATCAGCGAGCCGGATCTGGGCTGGTACAAAGCGGCAGATGGTACGATGGCGCTGGGTTCTGAGGGTTCTCCGGTTTTCTCCGCCTCGCCCTCAGGCATCAATGCCGTATCGAGCATCAATCTTTGCAGCAATCCAGTTAGCGGACCCTGTTATGGGGGTTTTGGAGAAAACGGCACCGACGAACTGGTTACACTCGATAACGCCGGAGTCCATGGCGGAGCGAATTTTACTGCCCATATGTTCAAGCTCGGCACGGATGCCAACGACACCGGCATCTCGCGGCTTGCGCCGGGGAAATTCGCGTTTGGCAATGGCACCGACGGGGATATGAGCGGCACCATCTACTCGGGCAGCGTTGTGGTGCAGGGGACAAGTGCGCCCGCCGGTGCCGTGGTGTGCTTCAAGGCCGACAAGAGCCTTGGATACTGCAAGACTCCACTCACGGGAACGCCGCCGACCTGCACTTGTCAGTAAAGCGGAGGTTAAACAGAATTCTGGAAAAGGCCCAGTATCGAAATCGCGGTGAGCCAATCTTTGTCAGGCGTGCGAGACGGACGGCTCCGCGCGACGTAGCTTTCGTCGGGTTTCATTTGCCAACACCGCCAAAATAATGCCCACGTCAAATCCGCCGTGCTCCACCACCGGCTGGAATACATGGATGATCATCGTGATCAAGATAAACGCGGTAGACGCCCGCGTGATCACATTCCAATGGAGCGACCGAATCAGATTGTATATGTATCCGTAAAACCCGAGCAGCAAGATGCAGAACAAAACAGCTCCATATCGAAACAGTTCTCCAAAAATTCCGATATCGGCGAGGAAGAAGTCTGGTCCGAAGATGTTTGCGAAGCCCTCATTCCATTGCGACCAGAGTGCTCCGTGGGGCACGAGCAGATTAGAGTTCATTACGGAATGTATCGTATCCACTCGTAGATTGTGCGCGTGGCCTATTAAACTGAAGAGGAAGACGTACTTCTCCCACATCACAAGAACAGTCTTCCAGGTAAATGGCAGGATGGCCGCGAGTCCTACCATGCAGGTAACTGCAGCGTGCCGCAATGCCCTTCCCTGGCCCCACATCAAAAGAACACTGGCAATGCCCACCGCAATGATGGTCTGTCTTCCTTGATCGAATACAACCACATCGACTACGAAGGCCAGCCATAGTAGAGCCCATCCCAATCTTGGCTTTTCTACATAGCGCGATAGAACATAACACGTGGCAATGAGCACGAAACCGGTTCCAATCGGGCTGCGGTCCGCGCGCGCTTGAGATTCTGAAGTAAAGTTCTGCGCTACCTCAACAACGCTCGCTTTGCTATAAAACAACGCTGCATTCACCACGCAGAGCACAGCGGATCCCGTTACATAATTCAAAACCGTCCGCGACGTCACCAATCCCGAGCGAATAGCGAGAAACACCGGGAAGAAAATGAGGAATGAGAGCACTCGTCGCTCCTCAATCATTCCTGCATAGATTGGCTGTCCGTACGTAAGCCATGCCCCGACCGGTGACACTAGCAAAACGAATCCGATCACGAATAAGACAAATAGACCATTGATGTCGATCTTTTGCTTTAGCAGAATCGGCGGCAGTGCTACGAACAAGAAAAAGAGAACCAGGATTGCAAGGAAGGCTTCCTGCCCGCCCGTCACGTCAACAAAGTTGCTCTTCGTGAACCATGCGCGTGAATCAACATATAGAAGCACGAACAGCATCAACCGCAAGAACCCCCGCCAAAGCCGCGGAAGCACCTCGCTTGTTGTATCGTCGTGCCCAAACGTTATGGAACCAGTCTGCATGCAGGCGGAACTCATTTGAGAATATCATCGGAACAAATCGGCGATTGCAATCGCAGCGTTTTCATCAAGAGGCAAAAATCGTCTAGCTCCTAAACCGACAATCGCAGAGAGGGACCCCAGCTTTTCATCTCGGCACCGGCTCTTGCAATGAGCCCGGGCAGGGCGATCTGGTATGAAGCGACAGTTCTGTCGTTGGCGCGGGAGGCTCGGGCGTTTCGACTCGGCGGGATGGCTCAGTGACTGAGACTTCAGTGTGCCTCGATTCCTGCTGCATTCCGAAATCTCGGATATCACCCACTCTACAGGCGCGGAATGTCGTTTCAGAAGCAGTGCGCCGGCCTCAGCCCGTGACGCGATTCCTTCATGCCGGAATGCGCGAAGAAAATGCCCGGGACGACGGAGTGGATAACACTTGGGTCGGACCGACCTGCGCTATCTTAAATGTGCAGGTCGCTCGAAGACAATGAAACTGTCCCGCGCCGTATTCCGGGGCATTCAGCCAGAAGGCGGAATCGCCGAGCGTGGAGCGGTTCGCGCGATTCGCACATACTCCTCGGTGAGCAGAGTTCGCAGGCGCAAGGCCACGGCCGGGTCGCATTTCGCCTCCAGCGACCGGCAACGTTCGATCGCCGTGCGAAGGGTGCGTAGAAAAGCCACGCAAGCGGGACACTGCTCGATATGCGCGCTCATATCCGCGGCAATCTGCGAGTTTACCCGGCCGTCAAGATACTCCGAAACACTTCGAAAAAGCTCACGGCATTCTTTCGGCCTCGCGGCGGCCCGGTCGTGATTTGTGGATTTCATGGTTCTGGGCGCACTCGCGTGTCCGTCTCTCATGGCCACAGCCATTTCCTTGCGCAGCGCGAGACGCGCGCGGTGGAGACGAACTCGAACCGTACCCGCTCGCAGATTCAGGATCTGCGCCACTTGCTCCGTGTCGAGCTCCTCCATGTCGTGGAGAACCAGCACCATCCGCAACTGCGATGGTATGCGGAGAACGGCCTGGTGAAGCAGAGCGCGCCGCTCTCCCAGAAGAGCATCGCGTTCCGGGGACGCCGCCGAATCGAGCAGTAGCTGGTTGAGCTCTGTTGCATCGGGCAGCAATTCGTCCAGTGACAGCTTGCGCGCGGGCGACTCATGCGCCACACTCCGTAAACGCCGGCAACGATTCCGCGCCACCGTGTAAAGCCATGCAGCAAGCGCAGCCGGTTCCTTCAGCTTGTGCAGATGCTTGAGCGAGCGGAAAAGAACCTCCTGTGCGGTATCCTCGGCGTCCTCGCGGTGTCCGCACATCTTCATGCTGAAGGAAAACACCGCATTCTGGAGCAAGCCGATCGCTTCGGCAGCCGCCTGGGGCGTGTCTTCCCGTAATAAGGTCGATGCCTGGATGAATTCAGATCGCATGACGAACGCGGAATATCGTCAGTATACCCGCACGCGCGATCGATAACGATTCGGTCTCTATACCGCTGGCCCTGAGTCGCAGATCTTCGAAAGCAACCCGGCGGCCGTGCTTCCCTGGTTCAGCGAATCCTCAATCATCGCAAGGCAAACCGGGCAGATGTCCTTGAGCCAGTTCCAGCCCCGATCCATTCCTCCATCGGCGGCCAGCCACGCGCGCAGGAGGGCGAGCGCCAGCCCCATCTCGGCGCCGGGGCGCTTGCCTTCCAAAAAAAGCATCTGGCGATACACCTCGTCCATCAAGCGGTTCATCCGCTTCGATTTTTGACCGCTCGTACGCCGCTTCATCATGGATGTCCTTGCCAACCCTCTACTGCTCGAGAACCAAGAACCAGCCAGGAATACCTGCCAATGTTTTCTTCGGACAGGCGCGCGAAACCCATTGCCTTCAACTCTGCCCGTGCGCTGGATGAACTCAGGCGATGCTCGAGAGGCGGTCGGTGCTCCGGCGTAACGTCCGGCCTCCAGTCCAGGATCGCGATGCTCCCGGCGCGCCTGAGGATTCGCTTCAGTTCCTCAATCACCGCCTTCCGATCCTCAAACTCATGCCACACGTTGGCAAGGAACATCAGGTCGCAGGTCGCGTCCGGCAACGTCATCGCGTCCGCTTCCGCTCGAACGCATTCGATGTTGAGCGCCGGACAAGATTCGAGCTTGCTCTTGAGCCGCTCCAGCATTCCGCATTGCGCGTCGAGAGCATAAACCCGGCCCTCGGAGCCCACGGCTTGCGCCAGCGGCAACGAGAAGTATCCCGTCCCGGCGCCAACGTCGGCCACGATTTCGCCGGATTGAACGCCGACGGCGCGAATGACCTCGTCCGGTGGAAGCCATGTGACCCTTTCCGGCAAGTCCAGCCGGCCAGCCAGCCGTTCATTGAATCGCCTGTCTGCCATATCGGACTCACTTCGGCGCGCAGCTCGCGTCCCTCAGGCCCAGCCCGCGCAGAAAGATCATTCCCGGACACCAGTTGGTGAAGGCCGATTGCAGAAGATTCAGCCCCACGAAAACCGTCAGCCAGATCCAGTAGTGCGAGACATAATAGGCCAACGCAATCGACAACAAAACAACCACGCCTGCCATCAGGCGCAATCCACGTTCAACCGTCATTGTGCCACTCCTTCGCGAACTTCAGGTTCGCATGGGATTTCAGTTTTGTTGCCGGAGTGAACCATGTAATAAAGGATGGGGATGGTCGGCCACGACAGGAATGTGGACGCGACCGCCCCGGCAATCAGCGAGATGGCCAGGCCCTGAAAAATGGGATCGGTGAGAATCACGCTCGCTCCCACGACCACCGCCGCGGCGGTCAGCAGCATGGGCCGGAAGCGAATCGCGCCGGCGTCGATCACTGCCTCGGCCAGCGGTGCTCCCTGCCTCCGCCGCAGCTCAATGAAATCGACGAGGATGATGGAGTTGCGCACGATGATGCCGGCCCCGGCAATGAATCCGATCATCGAGGTCGCCGTGAAGAATGCTCCCAGCAATGCGTGCGCCGGCAGGATACCCAACAGCGTCAATGGAATCGGCGCCATGATGATCAGCGGCACAATGAAGGACCGGAACCAGCCCACAACCAGAACATAGATGAGGATGAGCACCGCGGCAAAAGCAATACCGAGGTCGCGGAAGACTTCAATGGTGATCTGCCATTCGCCGTCCCATTTCATCGAGTAGTGGTCGGTCGATTCCGGCTGCACCGCGTTATAGCGCGCCAGCGTATACCCTGCGGGAAGCGTCAGATGATCCAGCGCCTTGTTCATTTTGAGGATTGCGTAGACAGGGCTCTCCTCGGCGCCGGCAACGTCGCCCGTCACATACACCACTCGGCGCAGATTCTTGTGATAAATGCTTTGCGGAATGGTTCCGCGATCGATTGTTACCAGTTCCCTCAGCGAGACCATCGAGCCGTCTGTTCCGGGCAGTCGAATATTCTCGAGTGCTTGTTCCGAGGAGCGGTCAGGCCTTTCGAGCTCAACCACAGTCGGAATCGGTTCGCGCGCCTTTCCATCATGGAGAAGCCCCACCCGCATGCCCGAGGTTCCCAGCGCCAGCGCGCGCGCCACATCGGAAACCGCAATGCCGTGCTCGGCGGCTCTCACTTCATCTACCCGAATGGTCAATTGCGGCTGAGGGTCTTCGACATACCAGTCGATATCGACCACTCCCGCTGTGCGTTGAAAAATCGACTTGATTTGCTGTGCCACGCGCGTCTGGCCCGCGAGATCGGGACCGTACACCTCAGCCACGAGCGTTTGAATCACCGGCGGCCCCGGCGGCACCTCGCTCACCTGAATGCGCGCCCCGTACTGGTTGCCGATAGCCACGAGAAGCGGGCGCAGCCGCTTGGCGATGGCGTGGCTCTGCTCATGCCGGTCCTTGGCCGATACAAAAGTGACTTGAATATCTGCCTGGTTGGGCATGCGCCGCATGTAGTAGTGGCGCACCAGCCCATTAAAGTTGTACGGCCCGGAAGTTCCCGCGTACATCTGGTAGTTCAAAACATCCTGTTGCCTGGAAAGCTCGTTGCCCATGGCCTGTGCCACGCGCGCAGTCTGCTCCAGTGGCGTGCCATCAGGCATGTTGATCACCACCTGGAGCTCACTCTTGTTGTCGAACGGTAGCATCTTCACGCGCACAAGGCCGAGCGGAACAAGGGCAGCGGAAACAATCAGCAGCGCGACAACGCCGGCGAAAAAAAGTATGCGATTCCGCGCCGATGCAATCAGCGGAGTCATTACCTTGCGATAGAGCCGTGTCCTCCAGTTCTCGTGCTCCGGTTCCAGCAGGTGAGCTCCACCCAGGTGCTTGCCCAGCAGGCGCATCGCGGCCCACGGCGACACCACGAACGCAACCATCAGCGAGAACAGCATCGCCGCAGAAGCGCCCACCGGAATAGGGCGCATATAGGGTCCCATCAGCCCGCGGACAAAAGCCATCGGCAAAACTGCAGCAATCACCGCAAAAGTCGCGAGAATGGTCGGATTGCCCACCTCCGCGACTGCCTCGACCGTCACGTCGCTGCACGGGCGGTTCTGGTTCTTCGGCAGTCGGAAATGGCGCACCATGTTTTCCACCACAACAATCGCGTCGTCCACCAGGATGCCGATTGAGAAAATCAGCGCGAACAGCGTGACCCGGTTAATGGTGTAACCGAGCAGGTAGAACACCGACATGGTGAGCGCGAGCGTGACCGGGATAGCCAGCAGCACCACCCCCGACTCGCGCCAGCCCAGAAACAGCGCCACCAGGAATGTGACAGAAAGCGTCGCCAGCAGCAGGTGCTCGAGCAACTCGTCTGACTTGGCTTTGGCCGTTTCGCCATAGTTACGCGTGACCGTCACCGCCACATCGCTCGGGATCTGCACACCCTTCATCTCGTCGACGCGCTTGAGCACGGCATTGGCGATGTCGGTCGCATTCGTTCCCTTGCGCTTGGCCACCGAAATGGTCACCGCAGGATACTGGGCAGCCGCCCGGTTCGCACCCGCGCTTGCGTTGGCAGTTCCGAACACAACGTAGTCCGCGGGCTCGGCGGGCCCATCCAGGATCTGGTCGGCAACATCGCGCAGATACACAGCACGGCCATGATCCACCGCGACCACGACAGATTCGAGGTCACTTCCTGCTCGTGAACAGGTTGCCGGCGTCCACTCGGATTTCGCTGTTCCCCTCGGCAAAACTGCCAGCCTGCAAACCGGCATTGGCCGCCTGCAGCCGCCCCACAATCGTCATCGGTGACAAGCCGTAGGCACTCAGCTTCGCCGTGCTCAGCACAACACGCATGGTGCGCGGCAGCCCGCCAATCACGGTTGTCTCCGATACATCGGAAACCTGGTTGATGTTGTGCTGAATTTCGTCCGCGATCGTCCGTAGTTGGTATCCGTCGGAATGCTCGCCCCAAATCGTCAGCGCAAGAATCGGCACATCGTCAATCGACCGCGCCTTGATAATGGGCTCGGAAACTCCCGGTGGCATGCGGTCAAAGTTAGAGTAAAGCTTGCTGTAAACCTTGATCAGCGCGTCTTCCTGCGCAGTGCCCACCAGGAAGCGAACGATCACCAGGCTCTGTCCCGGGCTCGAAGTCGAGTAGACATACTCCACCCCCGAGATCTGGTGTACAAGCATCTCAATCGGCAACGTCACCTGCTGCTCCACTTCCGCCGGCGATGCCCCTGGCATCGCGGTGGTGATGTCAAGCATCGGCACCAGGATCTGCGGCTCCTCTTCGCGGGGAATGATCGCGATCGCAAACGCGCCCAGAGCCAGCGAGGCAACAATGAACAACGGCGTCAGCTTGGAGTTGAGAAATGCTTGCGCCAGCCGCCCCGCAATTCCCAGCCCGGCCATTCCTGAGTTCGGTTTCATGGCTGGACCTCAATGCGCTTTCCCGCCAGGTCGCGATCTGCGGGTTCATCCACAAGCCTCTCGCCGGCGGAAATGCCGGAAAGGATTTCCACGAACTTTCCCTGCGTCGAGCCCAGCGTCAGATACCGCAATTGCGCAATACCGTTCCCATCCAGCGCATAAGCGCAAGCCAGCGATCCACGCATCACCACCGAGGAACTCGGCGCCAGGATCGCCTGCCGCGTGCCGGTGGCGATCTCCGCAGTGCCGTACATTCCTGCCCGCAGCTCCCTCGACGGAGCCAGATCCATCTTGACCAGGAAACTATGGCTCGCCGGATCCGCGGCGGGAACAATCTGCGCCACTGTGCCCGTCATCGCGCCTGAAGAGACGCTGGCCATATGCAACGGAATCTTCATGCCCATGTGAACCGCGCCGATCACAGACTCGTCCACCGCGGCATCCAGTTGCAGCGGCCCAATGCTGTCCACCTGCAGCAGCGGCACCCCGGGCGCAGCCATCGCGCCTGGGTCAACCATCCGCGCCGTGATCACTCCGGCAAACGGCGCCCGGACGCGCGTGTACTCGAGCATGGCGCGGGCTCCGCCCGCCTGCGCCTTGGCGGAATTTTCCTGTGCCTTGAGCGCATCCACCTGCGCCGCCTGGCCCTCCGCGCGCCGTGTCACCTCATCCAGTTCCTGCGGGCTCACGCTCTTCTCTGCCTGCAACTGCTTGTAGCGCGCCAGCGTGCTCGCCGCCAGGTCCGCATTGCTCTCGGCCGCGGAGACCTGGTTCCCGGCGGCCTTCACCGCCGCGTCCGCCTGCGCCGCCGATGCGCGCAGCGTGGAATCATCCAGCACAACCAGCGTCTGTCCCGCTTTCACGGTGTCGCCTTCATGCACCAATACCTGCTGCACGCGGCCCATCACCTGCGCTTGGAGAACTGCCGTCTCCCGCGCATGCAGCGTTCCCGTCGCGCTCACGTTCACCGGAGCCTGCTCCAGCCGGCTCTCCACAACCCTGGCCTGCACCGTTTCCACAGCCCCAGCCCGCGCGCTTTTGTCTGAGTGGCATCCGGCCACCATCGCCGACGCAGCGGCAAGCAAACATCCACACATCACAATCCTCATTGCAAACCCTCCGCCGCATCAGGAGTCAGTGTCCCCTGCGCGAAAAGCAATTGAGCGTACGCCACAGCGCTTCCGTAGACGGCCTGCCAGTAATTCGTCTGGCTCTGCCGCTCGGCGTCTTCGGCGCGCAGCAAATCCGTCATCGTCGCCAGACCCGCGCTGTATCTGTTCTTCAGGATGCGCAGGCTCTCGGCCGACTGATCCACGGCCGCGCGCGCGGTTTCAAGCGACTGCTCGGCGGTCTCTCGTTGAATGTGCGCCTGCGTCACCTGGAGCCGGATCTGTTGCTGGTACGCCCTCACCTGTGCATCCACGCGCGCCTTCGCCGCCGCTTCCTTCTGGAGTTGCACCCGCTTGCTGAACGGCGCAAGATCGATCGCCACCTGTACTCCGGCTACCCAGTTATTTCCGCCCGCCCCGGCAAACGTCCCCCGGTCCTGCTCCCAGTTCCCATAGGCACTCACCCGCGGACCAAAATCGAGTTTGGCCGCGCTCAGTGCGGCAGCTTGTGCCCCCTGCGCCTGTCCCAGCGCCGTCAAATCGGGCCTCGATTTCAATGCAGCCTCAATTTCGGCGTTGAGCATCGTCGCCGGAAACTCCCGCGCTTCCATCGGCGTCAGCGTGGATTGCTGCAAATCCGGCGTGCCCATGGCCGCGCCCAACTGCGCCCACGCCAGTTCCAGCCCGCCCTCGGCCGCGATTCGCTCCTGCTTGCGCGCAGCCACATTCACCTCGGCCGCCATGCGGTCCGACTCCACCGCAAGCCCGGCCTTCACGTGATCGTCCGCTGAGTTGAGCAGCGCCTCGGCCGTCTCCTGCTCGTGCTGCGCAATCGCAACCAGGCGCTTGGCGTAAAGCACCCCCTGGTACGCCTGAACCACATCGAAAACAATCTTCTGATTCACAGCGCTGGCTGAGGAGTCCGCGCTCTTTTCCATCAGGTCGGCGCCGTGGATCGTTCTCTGCGTCTTGAAGGAATCGAACGCCAGCCACGACCCCGAGATGCGCGTGGCAAAGTTGCCGACAGGCAGAGGCCGGTTCAGCGAATCAATGGAGAAATCCTTTTGCGTAAAACTCTGTTGCCGCAATTTGGACCCGAAGACATACACCGGATCGTCCCCGCGTGAAATGTCTTCCGCTAAGTTGAGCTGCGGCAGAAGCTGCGTCCGTGCCAACGACGCGCCCGCCTTTGCTTCACTGCTCTCCGCCCGTGCCAGCCCTGCTTCGGGGTTCGCTCCCAGTGCCTGCTCAATCGCCTGCCGCAGCGTAAGCGGTTCCTGCGCGCTCAGGCCGAGGCCACCGATACACCACAGGAGCACAACCCATCGCCCCATTCTCTGAAACTGTCCCATCGTTGCTGCTTTCCTATCTCAGGTGTGTTCCTAGACAGAAAGCCCCCAACGCAGGAATTCGTTACAGAAATTCGGAGTTTATTTAGGTGTTGGCGAATGAGACAGGCGGGTGGGGATATGGTGGAGGCGGCGGGAGTCGGTCGGGCTCTAGTACCTCAATCCACGTAACTTATTGACTCTGTGAAGTGCAAATCTGTCATGATTGTCATCATTTTCAGATCTTGGCACAATCCGGTCACAAAATGGGTTCAACTCGGACCCTACTCACTTCTCAGCACCTTTCCACACTTCCCAATCTGGTTTCATCATTCGAGCACTCTGAAGTGCTCTGGGACCCTTTATACATGATTCGCCCCCGGTCAGTATCGGCCGGAAGCAAATGCGCCGCTTCGGATCTACCCCATGATCTTGATGTTTGCCGATTGAGCAATCGCAAACACTTTGACAAAACCGCTTCCCGAATCGATGTCGGTCGGACCGGAGGTGACAGGGAGAACTCCTGGGGCGCAGCGGTCCCCGAAGAGCATGTACGCCAGCCCGGCGCCGCCGAGACTGGCGGAGGCGCAAATTCTCTCGATCCTTCAATGCTCCGCCACAGTACGAGATCCAGATGCTCTCCCTTTCAATATCCGGCAGGCGTTTCCCTCTGAACTTGACAATCTCTTCGGGGCGCGTGCCGGGAAAAAGAGGACGATGGAGCATACCCAACTCCAGTTGTCCGGAGGAGTTCGGTATCGCGACGGGGAACAGGCTTGCGTCTTTGTCATCCACGTTGCCCAATTCAATGCCGTGCCAATGAGCGTCGGTCGCGAGCCCAAGCCGTTCCCACTTGAATAAGTTCTCCGATTGAGCAAAGGCGACTCGCGGACCAGCTGGCGAAAAGGCCGTATAGGACATGATGTAGCGCTGAAGCGGCTCAACATAGGTCACGCGTGGATCTTCGCAGCCACCGCTGCCATCGGGCCGCCGTTCGTAATCGGCTTCCGGTTCGAATGCGATGTCAACCCTCTCTACGCCGATCGGATCGCCGGTATCATTAAACCGCACTCGCGCGATGCCGATGCGGGAGTAATTTTCTTTTGCCACCAATCGCGGGAAGAGATAGAGCTCTCCATCCGGACCACGAGCGGCTGCAGGACTAAGAACACCTTCGACTTCATTGGGATTGCCGGGCTCCGGTTCCATGACCACACCGAGGCGCCGAAGCTGGAAGTCTCCCATCAATCCACCTCGAAGGTTCGCGCTTGTTGATCGTCACCCAGGCAAGCGATGATTGCTTCGATAACTCGCTTGGTTTCCTTGGGGCCTTTAACGGGAATTGAAATGACTCCTGCTTCTTCGGCCGGGTAATCATTGCCCCCTGGGAACAAAGCGTCTCCGACGTAAATCATCTCTTGCACCGAAATCCCGAGAACGTCGCGCAGCTTTTTGATGCCGTATGCCTTGTCAATACCTGGCTTGGTAACGTCGATGGATGTTGCGCCGCCGAGGCGGACCGAAAACTCGGGAATGAGAGTGTCGAGGATCGTCTTGATCTTCTTCCGCTTGGCAAAATCTGCATCCCATCTCACTTTTTCGTCCAGCGGGGCCTGCTGACCCAGCGAGGAGTAAGTTATCTGGCTTCCCCTGTCTTCAATGGTTTCTCCCCACGTCTTTTCGACAGTGAAGCCCGCGGTCTCCACGGCTTTGGTTAGGGAGCTGACGATCTTCTCTTTTTCGCCTGCCGTGAAGTCTTCCGCATAGAGTCTTTTCCATTCGCCGGCGTACTGGAAGAATTGTGTTCCGCAGGTAGGCAGAATAGACAGCCTTGCCAGGCGTTCATCTTGCGGAAGATGAGAGAGCACTTGCTTTTCAAACTGGAGCCATGCACCACCGGAGATGACGGCAACCCTGGCGACGCTGAGCAAGTCGTGCAGGAGTGACGCCATTTCGGTATCGAGGGATGATTTGCTTGGCGCGAGGGTTCCGTCCAAGTCGAACACAATTAGCTTTTTCATTCGTCTCCGAATTGAGGTTGCCGATTTCCAACTATCAAGGAATCGCGATCTCCAGCAGTGTCACTTCCCCGCTTGGTCGAAAGGCACCCCGGCTTCCGCCGGCAAAAGCCATACGTCGCCCTTGCTTATCGGGTAAGGAATATTGCTGTGATCGACCTGGCCTGCGCCGCCAATGCAAACGAGCACACGCGGCTCATTCGCGGCGCCGACGGAGAACGGAGCTTTCCCGATCAGCCGGTCAAGCTGGTACGCTTCACAATCAAAGAGTTGTTCCCGCTCGACTGGCGTTGTCGTCTCAACGCGGGGCGTCACAAGGCCTCCGGCGTTTCCATTGAAATCTATGCAGGCAAAAGCCTGATCGACCTGCAGCGGACGAAGCTGGCCGGTCTTCGCGTCTATGTGTTCCCAGTCGTAAAGTCGGAATGTTACATCGCTGTTCTGTTGAACCTCAAAAACAACGACGCCTTCCCCTAGTGTATGAACCGTTCCTGCGGGGATAAACACGACGTCGCCCGGCCGAGGAACGATGCCAACCAAGTGGTCGGCAATTGTGCCGTCGTCGAGCGATTGGCGCAGCTCGGCTTTCGTTGTACTTGGCTTCAGTCCGGCATAAATGCGGCTTCCGTTTTCTGCCTCCATCACAACCCGTGCTTCGGTCTTGCTCATCTCCCCAGGTGGCAGAAGTTCCGGATGCGCGTCGCTCGGATGCACCTGAACAGAGAGCATTTGCTGTGCATCGAGAAACTTGAGCAGCAATGGAAAGCGATGGAAACGCGGAGCCAGATCGCCCATGATTTGTATGCGATATTGCTCCATCAATAGACCTAAGGTTTGCCCCTTGAGGGGTCCATTGGCCGCCTGACTTTGATAATCGTCGCGGTCGCTGAGTACCCACGCTTCTCCGATAAGTCCGTCGCCTGGCAAGGGCGCCGAGAGTAGTTCCGACAAGCGTCGGCCGCCCCATAGCCGGTATTGATAGATCGGCTCAAAGCGCAGAGGATACGAAGTTATCGAACCCATCGATTGTCACCTCGATCACATGATCGCGACTTGGATCCTGATCAATGCCAACATCGACCAAGCAAATTCGTTTGCGTTGAATTACGGAAAACGGTGTCCATGTGGCAGCCAGGACAGGTCGCCGCTCAGCACGTAAATAGCGAGCGCTGCTGCCATAAAAAACGCACCGAACCAAAAACGCCAGTCGCGATGCATTCGCCTCCAGTACGGCCCCGGATCAGGCTCACCTTTATCGCTGCTGTTCCCTTCGCGGTTATGCTTGCTCCCCGTCATCTCTTCTCCCTCTGTGCCGAGTATTCGCCCCGGCGAGCGGCCCGGTTGCAGCGCCGCCTCAATGTCTCTGCCTATTTTCGTAGCCCACAAAGCGGCCTATCGCAGATCACTTGCTGTTGGTCGCAGGCCTTAGCATAAGCTTTACCGCCAGATCGCTTAGCTGTCGGTGAACATGGCCTTCTGAGGATGCCCCTTGGCCAGCGGAGCAGGCGCAGCGGAATCGCTGAAGTTCGCGGTCCACTGCCAGTTCCTGATCTCGGGCATATCCTCAAGGTGCTCACGAATGTAGTCGTGATGTTCGGTCAGTTTCTTGCCGAATAGCTGGATTGCGCCGGCAGCCTGCACCCGAAGTCTGGGAATGTGCTTCAGAGCGTCCAATGCAAGATGAAAGCGGCTCATCTCATTCAGCACGACCATGTCGAACGGGGTAGTTGTTGTTCCCTCGTCAATATAGCCATGCACATGGAAGCGGCCCTCATTGGCGCGTCCATGAACCAGCGTATGAATAAGCCACCGATTGTTGTGGAAGGCGAAAATCACCGGCGCCTTTTCCGTAAAGAGCGCATTGAAGGACATCTCGTCCATCCCATGCGGATGTTTGTCTGGATACATCAGGGTCATCAGGTCAACTACGTTGACAACCCGAACCTTGATCCCAGGGACATGTTTCTGCAGAAGCCACGATGTTGCGCAGATTTCGATCGTTGGCACGTCGCCAGCGCAGGCCAGAACGACATCCGGCTCTCCGCCCTCGTCATTGGTTGCAAACTTCCAGGTCGATGCGCCACGCGAGCAATGCTCCAGAGCTTCGTCCATATTCAACCACTGCAGTTGCGGCTGCTTTCCGCACGTGACGATGTTCACGTAGTTGCGGCTCCGCAGGCAATGATCGAATACGCTCAGCAGGCAATTGCTGTCCGGCGGATAGTAGACGCGAACGGTGTCGCTTCTGCGCGCCAGCGCGTTATCCACAAAGCCCGTGGCCTGGTGGCTGAAGCCGTTATGATCGTTCCGCCACACATGGCTTGTAAGCAAAACATTCAAAGACGCTATCGGCTTGCGCCACGGGTACTCGCGGCATTGCTCAAGCCACTTGGCATGCTGCGTCAGCATGGAATCGACCACCTGTGCGAATGCTTCATAAGACGACCACATGCCGTGCCGTCCAGAAAGCAGGTAGCCTTCCAGCCATCCTTCGCACAGATGTTCGCTCAGAACTTCCATCACACGGCCATCGGGGCCGAGTTCGTCATCGATTGAGACAAGCTCTGCCATGGAACAGCGTTTTGTCGCCTCGAAGATGGAATTCAGCCGATTGGAGTTTGATTCATCGGGACAAAACATGCGAAAGTTCGTTAGATTCATCCTGAAAATGTCGCGGAAAAAATCGCCAAGCTTCCGCGGAGCCTCGGCGAAAACCTGCCCCGGTCCGGGGACTTCAAGTGCATAATCCGTAAAATCTGGCAGAGCGAGCGTAATTAGCGATCGGCCGCCATTCACATGTGGGCTGCCACCCATGCGACGGTTGCCGCGAGGCGCGAGCACCGCCAATTCTTCAATGAACTTGCCATTCGTGTCGAAGAGTTCCTGGGGCTTGTAGCTTCTGATCCAAGCTTCAAGAACTTTGAGATGCTCGGGATTCTCGCGAACCGTTGCAAGTGGAACCTGGTGCGCGCGGAAGGTGCCTTCGATTGGGACTCCATCCACTTCTTTAGGGCAAGTCCATCCCTTTGGCGTGCGCAGAATGATCATGGGCCAGACGGGTTGCTTCTTGAATCCGGTCCCGCGGGCTTCCTGTTGAATTGACCGAATCTCCTTGTAGCACTCGTCCATCGCCTGAGCAAGAAGTTGATGCACGACTTCAGGATCGTCCCCCTCGACAAAGTAAGGCTTGTAGCCGCGGCCGGTGTAGAGGGCCTTCAAGTCAGCATCGCTGGTGCGTCCCTGCGCGGTCGGACCCGATATCTTGTAGCCGTTGAGGTGCAGAACTGGAAGGACTGCTCCATCCCGCGCAGGGTTAAGAAAATTGACCGACTTCCAGCTTCCCTCGAGCGGACAGGTCTCTGATTCCCCGTCACCGATAACACAGGCAACAATCAGGTCGGGATTGTCGAATGCCGCACCGAACGCGTGAACCAGCGAGTATCCGAGCTCTCCACCCTCATGCATCGAGTTCGGCACGTGCGGGCCGCAATGGCTGGGCACGCCGCCGGGCGTAGAGAATTTGCGGAACATCAGCCGCATGCCGTCTTCATCGGCTGTGATTTCGGGATGGACTTCGGTGTAAGAGCCTTCCAGATAAGAGCATGCATTCAGCGATGGGCCACCATGTCCCGGCCCTGAGATATAGATGATATCCGCATCATGTTCTTTGATGAGGCGGTTCAGATGGATGTAAATGAGGTTTTGTCCCGGTGAGGTTCCCCAGTGACCGAGCAATCTCGGCTTGATCTGTTCCGCATTGAGCGGTTCGCGAAGCAGCGGATTTTCGAACAGGTAGATCTGCCCAATGCAGAGATAGTTCGCCGCACGCCAATAGCGGTTCATTTTGTCGAGCATGTCCGGCGATAGAGGCCCTTTGGGGACCAGCGTATGTGTCTCCGTTTTTCCATTTGCGGCAATCGCGGTGGACAAAGCGACATCGAAAATGAACGCTGAATACTTCGCAGCGTGGTCAGTATTTAAAGGGATCTCGGTGGTAGCCATATTGCCATTCCTTTTCTACTTCTCCGCGGCAGGCTAAAGTGCGGCGGCGGTTTAAAACGTTGATTCATCCGGAATGCGCCTGCGGATGCTCTCCGAGATTATTTCGCCAGCAATTTCTTAATCGCGTGCAGTTTGAGGCGGCGCTTCGCGGTGGTTCTGGGATACGCCATCTTGAGTCCCCCAAGTGCATCAAGGACGATTTGGGAGACGATCAGCCGTGCATTCTCCTTATCGTCGGCCGGGACGATGTACCACGGCGCGTTATGAGTGCTTGTTGAATGCAGGCAATCTTCGTAGGCGCTGATGTAGTGCTTCCAATACTTCCGCTCGTGAATGTCGGCGGTGCTGAACTTCCAGTTCTTGTCCGGCTCGTCGATGCGTGCAAGGAACCGCTTTCGTTGCTCCTTGTAAGAGAGGTGCAGGAAAATCTTGACTATCTGTGTGCCGTTGCGATGAAGATGTTTCTCCAGATCGCGGATGGAATCGTACCTCTTGGACCAAATGTCCTTCTCATCACGCAACTCTTCGGGCAATCCCTGTCCGCGCAAAAGCTCCGGATGAACGCGAACGACCAGCACTTCTTCGTAATAGGAACGATTGAAAATGCCGATTCTACCCCGTTCGGGAAGGCGGCATGTGGTGCGCCATAGAAAATCGTGTTCGAGCTCTTCGGCACTCGGCTGCTTGAAACTGAATACCTCGCAGCCTTCGGGATTGACTCCGGACATGACATGCCGGATGGTTCCATCTTTTCCAGCGCCATCCATTCCCTGGAAGATCAAGAGCAATGCATGCCGATGCGAGGCGTAGTGAAGATCCTGGAGCGCGCTCAACTTCTCCATGTGCTGCTGCAGAAGGTTCATATATTGCTCTTTTGACTTGTAATAAGGATCGACACTCGTCGGCCACTTGCCGAGGTCGACCTTCTTCCCTGACGGCACTCGATAGCTTTTCGAATCGATCGTCATCCTGTCCCTTCGGTGTCACAAGGCTTCTACGCGATCTTTTTCCTGGGCGCCGCGCTGTTACGAATTTCGCGCTCCGCTTCAAGCCAATCCTGGTCCTGCTGACTCTCGCCATGGACTCGCTGCTCATAAAGCTCATAGGCGCGGGCTGCGATCTCAGAAGTGCGATCCACAGGTTTACGAGAGAGCAGTGCAGGCTTGGTTGGATCGAAGATACGGTATGCAAGTAGCTTCACGCGGTCATTGATGAGGGCCCAGATCAGAGCGTAAGCCCAAACGAATCCTGCCCACTTCCAGCCGAGCGGGGCCATGAACAAGCCATAGACCGCAATCAGCGTTGCAATGGTCTGGGTGCCGAGCACCGCAATCCAGAGAATCCGAGCAGGGCGAATGGACCAGAAAGGACCGCGCGTGCGCGTGAGGAAGATGGTCAGATGTCCGGCTATCGAAAGCTTCAAGTACATCAATGTCTGGATGTGCAAGCGGTCCATGTGAAAAACGCGCTGTCCCAGATAGAAGAGCCCGAATGCGGAAACGACCCCGATGACGCCCAGCACCGTGGAAATAGACAGCACAAGCCGCATATTCCAGGACTCGGGCTTGTTCTTGTAGAGGACTTTGTCGTAAGCGATGGACAGGATAGCTCCATCGTTGAGCAGCGCCAGCATTACGATCATGACGGCAGTGAGGGGATAGAAGTTGAATACCAGGATTGCGAGCGTCATGAAGAACAGAACGCGCAGCGTCTCGGCGATGCGGTAAATCGCGTAGCTGTTCATCCGCTGGAAGATGCGGCGGCTCTCCTTGATTGCATCGATGATCACCGACAATCCAGACGTGAGCAGCACGATAGATGCCGCAGCCCGTGCGGCATCGGTGGCTCCCGACACTGCGATTCCACAATCGGCCTTCTTCAGCGCGGGGGCGTCGTTGACGCCATCGCCGGTCATGCCCACGATGTGGCCGCGACGTTGAAGAATATCGACAATGTGGTACTTGTGCTCTGGAAACACCTGAGCGAATCCATCGGCCTTTTCAATGGCTTCCTCGGTTTGGGTCGACTCTTGCTTCTTCGTGTCGCCCAGGGCACTAGCATCCAGAATGTTCGTACCCAATCCGAGTTGCGTCGAGGTCTCGCGGGCGATGGCGATCTGATCGCCCGTAACCATCTTCACGTCCACGCCCATCTGCCGCGCGCTCGCAATGGTCGCTTTGGCCTGCTCGCGCGGCGGATCGAATAGCGGCAACATGCCGGCAAACTTCCACTGGCCTTCCTGGTCGGCCCTGGCTACGCCCAGCGAGCGGAACCCGCGTCCCGCAAATTCATTGATCGCGTTTTCGACTGCGGCCTTGACCTCGTCTGCGTTGGTAGCCAGTTGCAAAATGGCCTGCGGAGCACCTTTGGACACAAAGAACTGATTCCCGTCCGCGCCTTTGACAGTGGCTTCCGTGCGTTTATGCACAGGATCGAAGGGTTGAAAATGGAGTACCTTGAAGCTCTTCAGTTCCTTGTCGTCCTTCACTCCGCCGATTACTGCAAGGTCAATGGTGTCCTTGTCTTCGGCTCGCGATGCGAGTGCAGCCCAGAGAATAACTTTGTCGGGAGCAATGCCATCCACGGTGAAGGGATCGCCCAGCGTCAGTTTGTTCTGTGTTAGCGTACCGGTCTTGTCCGAGCACAAAACATCCACGCCAGCGAGTTCTTCAATCGCCGAAAGTCGAGTGACAATGGCTTCCTTTTTTGCAAGAAGGCGGGCTCCCACGGCCATCGTCACCGAGAGCACTGTGGGCATTGCGACGGGGATCGCGGCAACCAAGAGCACAAGACAGAATTCCAGCGTAGTGAGAACCTTGTCGCCACGGAAAAGCGCGACGATCAGGATTAACACCACGAGAGCTACGGCAAGGACGATGAGGTAGTCACCTATCTTCAACACCGCCTTTTGGAAATGGCTTACGGTATTCGCCTCTTGCACCATCTGCGCGGTCATGCCGAAATAGGTATTCGTTCCAGTGGCATACACCATCGCGTCGATTTCGCCCTGACGGACTATCGATCCGGAAAACACAGCGCTCCCGGCCTTGGCGGTCACAGGCAATGACTCGCCAGTCAAAGCGGATTGATCCACTTCAATGGGATCGCCGTCAAGCAGGCGTGCGTCGGCAGGAACGATGTCGCCGAGACGCAGTCGGACTACGTCTCCAGGCACAAGTTCACTTGCTTTGGGATTCAGCCACTTGCCGTCGCGCTTGACCTTAGCCAGGATCGCCAGGCGGGCTTTCAGAGCGGCAATTGCGTTCCCGGCCTGGTGTTCTTCCCAGAACCCTACTACTGCGTTGGAACAGAGCAAGAGCAAGATGATGAAGAAGTCCAGCCAATGCTGCACCAGCGCCGAGAGAATCACGGCGCCTTCGATCATCCAAGGAATCGGGCCCCAAAAATAGGAGAAAAACTTCAGTAGTTGATTCGTCTTCTTCTCAGTGATCTCGTTGAGTCCGTATTGAGTCAGCCGTTTCGCAGCCTCGGCCTGGCTCAGGCCGTCTGGAGAGGAGCCCAGCTTCCCCTGCAACTCCGGCATCGGAAGGGTCTTAAGATCGTCCCTGGACCCTGGGTTGGAGTCCTGCTTCAATTCGGGCCTCAACTCGGGCTTCTCTGCAATCGCTGTCACGATGGATGTTCTCCTGTTCTTGCACCTGCCACCCAGCGCGGTTCAGGAAGAAGCTTGGGAGACCGTTGAATGGAGGAGATACACTATCGGCCCAGCGCTGGAGTCGAAGAACGCTGCACACGCACGGGGCATCGATGATAAGAAATGCCCCGACGGGCATTTTATTTCGAGAATATACTGTGATCTCTGTCGTAGCGTTGTTCAGTTTTCGAGGACTTCTCCGCAGCTTCTTCGGTCACAAGTTCAATTCGCTTCTCTGCAGTTGTTTCCGAAACGGTCTCTTCCTGGAGTTTCGTTGTTTCTTTGTGCTCGAACTGTTCCGCCATGGCGCTTTTCTCCTCTTGTCACAATGGACCCCCATCCGTACAGGATGCTGGTCGGTTTTGCTCACTCGCTTAATCCGTTAACCGCCCCCGGCTAACGGGTTGTTCGGCGAAGATAAAGCAATCCTGCTTACCAAAGGCGCTCCGGAAGAGAAACTCCACAAGTGCGCTCATTTCGAGTTGGACGGGAAGCTGTCGCCCATGGATCCTGGGCTGATGAAAGGGTTACGGGATGAATATGCGAGCCTCAGCAACGACGGCTTCCGGGTTCTGGCCGTTGCTGTCAAGGAACTATCGGGGAAGCAGTCCTGCTCAAAGCAAGACGAGCGCGATCTGGTGCTCAAAGGTTTTGTTGCATTTCTCGACCCGCCGAAGGGTACGGCCGCAATCGCAATCCGGGCGCTGCACAAAAACGCGGTGTAGTGTAAGCCAGCGCGGTAGCGCTGGCGGTCGCCGAGACCCCCGCGGATCCGGTCGATTCATAAAGCGCTGCGTCGTCCGGTGATCAGGTTGATGACAAGGATAATCAGCGCAACTACAAGCAGGATGTGAATCATGCTGCCTGCTATATGGAAACTGAATCCCAGGAGCCACAAAACCAGAAGGATGACAAGGACTGTCCAAAGCATCGATACGCCCTTTCTCCGGGTTGCAGGCGCCTGGGTGGGGAATCCCAGGCACACACAACCTGTTCACTGACTGCTGTCAGTTTGAAGCAATTGCCTGAGCCTTTGCGTCTCGCACCGCGTCGAGAAACGCGCGGGCCGAGGCCGGCACGGCTATCTCGCCGGAAAGAATCCGGCGCGTGGAGACGTCGCGGCCGTAGGTCGCTTCAGTAGAGTCGTCGTCGCGGCGAATCGAAGCGCCGTTCAGTGTGACGCCGGCGAAGGCTCCCTTGGCACGCGAGTAGGTGAGGATTTCGGTATCCAGCTTCCAGTTCGTATCGGCTGAAGCGTGACGTCCAACCGGGCCGGCTGCCGCAGAGGCGTCAGCGCCAAGCTCGAACCCGCTTCCGATCAGGCGTTCCATTCCCTTGTCATTCTGGATAATCATGACGAGGTCAATGCCCTCAACGCCGATCTGCAGGCCCCAGCTTCCGCCCGTGATGGCGAAAAATGCAGGAGCGCTCCAGCCAGTCGGAGTCCGGCATGTAGCCACGCCGCGGCCATTTTCGCCGCCAAAGACGAAGCCGCCTTTTAGCAGGTGAGGAACGACGGCCACGCACCTGGCGTGTTCCAGCACTTCTCCCGGAATGCCGTTGTCCGGCGCGGACATGATGTCGTGCAGCACCTGGGCCGCATGATCCAGCCGGTCATCGGTTGCACGGCGGTCTGATCCCGCCCAAGAGGTGCCAGCCATACAGCCGAGACCGAGCACTGCCACGCACATCGCAAGCTTCTTCATTCATTTCACCGTTTTCTACCCGCACGCGCATTGAATTGCAAGTAGTCGCATCTGAGGCGCACAAGGTACTTTCCACGTTAGCGGTGGGTGTCCGGCACTGTCTGAGCAATAAGGCTCAAAGGACGCTTGCTGCGATTTATGAGTCTGGACCGATGTTTTCGGTTGATTCGGCGTCTCTGCCACTGGCAGATAAAGCGAACCGGCTGTTTTATTTTTCGGCTTTGGCGCAGCCGGCTGTCCGCGCCGACCTCCGGTTGGTCTTCTGCTCCTGGGAATGCGAGGTTGCAGATCAAATTGGATGGTTGCAGTATTCCGTATAAAGTGTGCACAATGAACAGATTTCTCCGCCGATCGGTGCGAATCTGGGAAGATACCGGAGTGTGGTAAGTTCCAGGATTCGCAGTGGACTGAGCGATTCCAAGCGCTATTGGCCTTGTTGACCGTCGGTCAATTTTGATTTGCGCGGCCTCTTTGTTGTTCGTCTCCTAAAAGACCGCGTGGTCGCGTCCCCTTCGCTGCGGTAAGCGCCGGATTTGCATTCGGAAAGTGACCGCTGCTATGGTCGAGCCGGGAAAACCCGCATTCAATGCCGAATCATTTCTGGCCAATGCCGGACTGGGGCGAAGAATTGTTCAATTGGAGCCCAAGCAAGCATTTTTCTCGCAAGGAGACCCCGCCGATTCCGTTTTCTATCTTCAGAAGGGCCGCGCAAAGGTCACAGTGGTATCACAAGCCGGGAAGGAAGCCACGATCACACTGCTCTCCGCAGGCGACTTTGTGGGAGAGAGTGCGCTCGCGGCGGTGCCTGGGCGACGATTATCCTCGGCTACCGCCATTACTGCTTGTATCGCACTTAAGATCACGCGAGAAGAAATGATCCGCGTGATCCATGAGGAGCACGGTTTCTCCGATCTGTTCCTGAAGTTCATGCTGGATCGCAGCATGCGCATTCAGGCAGACCTTGTCGATCAGTTGTTCAATTCCAGTGAAAGGCGATTGGCGCGCGTGCTGATGCTAATGGCCGAGTTTGGCCGGCCAGGTGACCCGCACTCATTGCTTCCCAGGATCTCGCAGGAGAGCTTGGCCGAGATGGTCGGTACTACACGCTCCCGGGTCAGCTTCTTCATGAATCGCTTCCGCAAGCTCTGCTTCATCGATTACGACAGCCAAATCCGGTCCACAAATCTTTACTGAACGTCGTTCTGCTCGATCGTTTGCCAGACGAGAGGGCGTAAAGGGCAAATTTCTCGCCATCGCTAGCCAGAAGGCCTAAGGGGCCCGCCGCGGTCCAATCGGTCTGTGCAGAATTGAACAGACTTTGCACCTCGCTTCATAGGACACTCGCCTAATGTCCCTCGTTCATTGGGCGGGTGGCACATGACTGAGTCGAAACGGAAAATTCTTATCGTGGGCGACAAGGCAGCACACTCACCGTCGGCGGTTGGACCCACATGCGCTTTATAACTCGAGAACGGCGACAGTTTCTTCACCGGTTGGCATTTGCCATTCTCGTCTTGCTGGTGTCCAACGGAGTCTTGTTTGCCTACTCTGTTCTTACTCACGAGGAAATTGTCGATCTGGCGTGGATGTCCGAGATTCGCCCGCTTCTGTTGCATCGCTTTCCGGGCCTGACCGAAGAACAGATTAAGGAGGCACACGCCTACGCTTATGGTGGTTCGGTCATCCAGGACCTGGGATACTATCCCTTCGGGAGCCGGGACTTCAGTGATTTGGTTCACTATGTCCGCAGCGGCGATTTTGTTGTAGAGCTGCTGCATCAAAGCCAGAACGCGAACGAGTATGCCTTTGCACTGGGTGCCCTGTCGCACTATGTGGCGGACGTTGATGGGCATCCGGCAGTCAATGAGGCTGTAGCGCTCCGCTATCCGAAGCTGCGAGCCAGATATGGGAACTCGGTTCGCTATGCGCAGGACCGGACGGCGCATCTTAAGACCGAATTCGGATTTGACACGCTGCAGGTGGCCAAGAATCGATACGCCTCGGAGCAATACCACGCATTCATAGGTTTCGAAGTCGCGCAGCCTTTGTTGGAGCGTACATTTGCGGTTGTGTACGGGCTGCAGCTAAAGGACGTGCTTGCGCATGAAGACCTGGCCATTGGCTCGTATCGTTTTTCGGTCAGCCGCCTGATTCCGCAAATGACGGAGGTTGCGCTGCGGACACACAAGAAAGACCTCATGCGAGAGACGCCCGGTTTTGCGAAGAGGGAGTTCCTGTATCGCTTATCCCGTTCCGATTACGAACGGGAGTGGGGAAAGACGTATACAAAGCCCGATTTTGGCACGCGGGTCCTCTCAGTGCTTTTGCGATATTTTCCCAAAGTCGGTCCTTTCAAAGGCATGGGATTCGATAACCCGACTCCGAAAACGGAAGATCTCTATATTAAAAGCATCAATACAACGGTGACTCGCTATACGGCGTTGCTGGAAGAAGTGCGCGCCGGCACGCTGGTGCTGCCCAATTACAATCTCGATGATGGGAATATGACCAAAGCGGCGGAATACACACTGGCAGATGACGCCTACGCGAGGCTGTTGGCTAGCCTGTCGGCGCAGAAGTTCGATGAGATTACGCCCCAACTGCGCGCTAACATTCTCGCGTTCTATTCCAATCTTTCGCTGCCCATTGAGACTAAGAAAGTCCCTGCACACTGGCAAGCTGTTCTGGCCGATCTTGCCCAGTTGAAAGATGCGCCAATCACGCCCGCCAACGGACATCTTGTCCCGCTTGCGCATTGAGCTTCTCCATCCCGGTTCAAGGAAAGGGTCATAAGGAGCCGGCAACGATTGGTTATCTCAACGGCATGATCCTTATAGCTCAGACATGGGGAATAGGGAGCAGATAGAGTAGAGAGCGTAAGGATAGATAGACAAGCGTCCCGGACAATGTGAGGGCGCACCTTCAACGGTTTCAAAGTCCTTATGGTGGCTGATGTTGCCGGAATGTTCTTAACGGCGACAGAGCATCCCACGCAACAAAGGGAACCGCAGACACCTAAAGGGGTCAAACTATGCGTGGATTCAAGATTCTTGTTTCAACCGCAGCAATGATTGCCGGACTGGCCATGGTGCCGGCCGCTCATGCACAAATCGTCGTTGAAGTCGGAGTTCAACCGGTCTGCCCGTACGGTTACTACGGATATGCGCCTTACCAGTGCGCGCCGATGGGGTATTACGGGTCCGGCTATTTCTACAACGGCGTTTTCCTGGGGATGGGCCCATGGGCCGGCTGGGGTTATGGCCACGGCTGGGGAGGGCATCGCTTCGTGGGCGACGGTGGAGGACGGTATCACGGCGGAGCCGGGCGCGTTATATATAACGGACGCTCAGGCGACAGGCGAGCAGTACGCGGCGGAGGGGGAGCCCGTGAAAACCGCGGTATTGCACATCCCGCTGGAGAGAATGCACACCCTGGCGGAGCGCGTCCCAGTGCAGATCATCGCGCAGCGCACGCCCCGGCACCACGGGCTCGCGCCCCGCATGCTTCCGCGCCGCGAGCCAGCGCACCGCGTGGCGGCGGTAAACCCCACGATGGCGGCGACGCTCACCAGTAAGTGGGCGCGGCAGCACAATGCGGCTGGGCAAACCAGCTCAGCCGCCGGCATTTTGGCCCGGAAGCCGGCTCGGATCGATCGGTTTACTGAGAGTGAATCTCAACGAAATTCCTCGAAAATGCAACGGTTGAATCCACGGAGGTAGGCAAATGAACAAACGGCGACTGAACGGAGCGCTGGATGAAGTAGTGGGAAGCGCGAAGCGAAAAGCGGGCGAGTGGACCGACAATACGCTGCTTCAGGTCGAGGGTATTGCCCAGCAGGCGAAGGGAAAAATTGAGAGTGCATTCGGCAAAATCAAGGATCAGGCCAATGAGGGCATCGCCAAAGCCGAGGCGCAACAGAAAGCACGGCCGTAAAGCGAGTGCGCTAACTCCGCGCGGCTGAACAAACCAGCTAAGCCGTTTCCATGCGGCAACATTTGCAAAGGGTGAGCGATTGTATACAGACTGGACAAGGCCCGCATGCAAGCCTTGTTCAGGCGCGAAGTTCGCGTCGCCTTTTAGTCCTCGCAGCCCGAACCGGGCCCAATTCAATTCAGGCAATCGAAGGATGAATGGCAAGAGGCTTTAGCATGCGCACGATTCGAACATTGATGGCGTTTTTGATCCTGGCCGTACCGGCCGTAGTATTTGGACAGATTGGCATCAGGGTGTCGATCGGTCCGCCTGCACTCCCGGTGTACGAGCAGCCGATGTGCCCCGGGGATGGGTACATTTGGACTCCCGGCTATTGGGCCTACGATGACAGCGTCTCCGATTACTACTGGGTTCCCGGCACCTGGGTGCAGGCGCCGGAAGTCGGCTACCTCTGGACCCCTGGGTACTGGGGCTGGGGCGAAGGCGGATACTTCTTCAATGAAGGTTATTGGGGAGAAACGGTAGGCTTCTATGGAGGCGTCAACTACGGCTACGGCTACTACGGCGAGGGCTACGGAGGAGGCCGCTGGGACCATGGAAACTTCTTTTACAACCGTTCCGAGAGCCGCGTGGATGAAGCGACGATTCACAATGTCTACGACGAACGAGTTGGACACGGCAACGAAAATCGCGTCAGCTTCAACGGCGGAAATGGCGGCATCGTGGCGCGTCCGACCCAGCAACAAGAGGCTGCGGGAAGGGAAAGACACATCGCGCCTGTAGCCGATCAAGCCGAGCATGCGCAAACTGCGCGGGCCAACCCTGAGCTCCGGGCCTCTGTAAATCACGGGAATCCGGCGATCACATCCACTTCACGGCCGGGAGACTTCGGAGAACACGCGGCGCCTGCCAGGCAAATGGCCGAGGCCCCCAGAGCCGGAGCCGGAGGGGAAGCCCCCGTGGCCCATGCAGTAATCCATCCCAATGATCTTCCGCCCATCGCTCGACCGGCGCCGGTCAACTCCGGTAATGCAAAGGCAGACAAGCAGTACGAGCAGCAGCAGGACAAGTTGATCGTCAAACAGAGCCAGGAGCGGCAGACACTCCAGCAGAGGCAAGAAGCTGAGCACCAGCGGACTACAAACGCCAACACACCGGCGCTGGATCAGAAGCACCAGCAACAGACACAGCAGTTGTCGCAGAAGCACGCCGCGCAGCAGCAGGAGCTACAGACTCGCAAGCCTCAGGCAAAACCGCAGAACCGTCCGAAATAAGAAACCGATTGTGAGTGAACTCAGTTTCCGGCCGGGCACATCGTGCCCGGCCATCACTTTTGAATAAGACTTATCGGGCTGTGAACTCGATGCCTGCCGCAATCTAAACCGCAGAATGCACAGGCTGAAGCGGCCTTGGGCTTAGCCGTTACGAACTGCCGCGCTATGCGAAATTAGCCTCTTTTCGGCATCGATTCTGCACAGACCGCGGATCTTCCATATTGCGTAACAGGCGCCAGCGACCATGAGGCACACGAACAGGCCGAGCAGCGGAGTCGACCACTTCTGGAGGCTTCCCGACCAGAGGCGAACGATCTTGCGCCCGTACTCGACGCCAAGCCAAGCGATGAAGGAGTAGCGCAGGGTGCGAGACGTGCTATATACGGCCAGGAAGCGTCTGCGCGAAACGCCCAGCGCACCGGACGCGAGGAGAAACGGAAGAAGAGGAATGGGAGGAGGAAGCAATGCGGGAAGGAAGACCGCCAGGATCCGATGGCGCTCCACCCAGCCCACGATTCGCCTCAGCAGACGCGCTGGCACGTGGCGGTGCAGTGCCGCTTCTCCACCTCTCCTGCCAACATGCCATGTCGTGTATCCGCCAACGATGCTCCCGGCGATAGCAGAGCCTGCGAGCAGCCACGGATCTCCGCCGTGCGCGACAAGAAACAGCAACAGAAGATCGGTGCTGCCTGGCAGGGGCAGCGGGATCACCGACGAATCGATGATCGCAACGGAAAACAGTCCCAAAACTCCAAGATGTGTAAGCCAGTGCTGCATCAACGGCGGGTGCGTCACGGAGAGTTGAATGGCGCGTTGGATTCGATAGCTCACATTATTCGGCGGTCGCACTGTGCCAGGCAAACCAATAGTACCGTCGCCAGCAGAACATGCAGCGAATTGGACGTATGGCAAACATGCTGAGCAATCCGTCGACCGAACGCAATTCGGCCTCTTTGAATTTAACCGAGTTGCATATGGGACACTTGCGATGTAACCAGAGCAATCGTGGAAGCCATTGGGGCCAGTTTCGGCAAGTATGATCCATTGCGCCAGTTCCTTTCAAAGATTCCTCCACGCGGGGTTAAACATCGCGGGTTTCTGCCGGGCTTGAGTGGGTATCCAGCCATGCGAGCAAGCAGCGAATGCTGCCGTTCGCCAAAGCTACGCAGGAGTCACCCGCTCCATAGTAAAGATTGACTGCGTCTCCATCTGCGCCGATGGTCTGGCCACAAGGAAAGACAACGTCTTTCACGTCTCCGCCGCACTCGTAAGGAGCTTCCGGCCCGAACATCCACGAGTCTCCTCGTTGAATGCAGATCTCGGGACGTTCCAGATCGAAGAGCGCCAAGCCGAGGCGATAGATGCTTCCCGACGCTGTTTGCCTCACTCCGTGATAGATCATCAGCCATCCTTTGGCTGTTTCTATAGGAGGAGAACAGAGACCGATTTTATTAGCATCCCACCATCCTCCGCGACGTGCTTCGAGGATGATCTTGTGGCTTCCCCAATGACGCAGATCGGGGGAGTAGGAGATCCACATATGAGCGCCGAGTGCGGTCATGGGACGATGAATGAGCGCCCAGCGCCCGCCGATTCTGCGTGGCAGCAGGGCCGCGTCCTTATCCTCGGGAGGCATGATCACGCCGTAGCGCACAAAGCTGCGGAAGTCCCTGGTGAGCGCCAGCGAGACCCCTGGGCCACCACGCGCAAACGAAGTGTAAGCCACCGCATATTGCTCGAGCTCGGGGACGTAGGTGATGCGCGGATCTTCGATGCCCCAGATCTCTTCGGGGTGTTCGACGGGGTTTGCCATCAGCGTCGGTGTCTCGTCGATTCGCCACTCGTCTATGCCGTTGGAGGAGCGCGCGGCGCAGAGGTGTGAGAGGCCGGTGCGATCTTCAACTCGGCAAAGCAGTAGAGTGTCGCCATCGGGCAAGAGCACGGCTCCGGCGTTAAAGACGCTATTGATGGGGTAGGGCCAGTGTTCCCTGCTTAGAACGGGATTGGCGGAATAGCGCGTGAAGAGAGGCCGATCGACACAAGCCTGGAGCTTTGCCTGTTCCAAGGCGATAGACTCCCGTGTTTCAGCCGTTGAGATGGTGGGATTCAAATGCGGCGCTCGTTTCCAGATGCGGTTGAATTGAGTTGTCCTTATAGACGGCTTTCATTTCGAGCAGGGCCATCAGGAACGAGAGGGTGGATTCAGCACCCTCGTTTTCATTCACGCGGTCGGGGTGGAGTCCATCCCTGCATCCGCCAGTGACCGCGTCGTAGAGCGGCGCCTGGAGATCGTTGTCGCCAAGAAACCACGCGAACACGCGGGCGGCTTCATCAAGCCACTGGTCTTCTTCGGTCAACCTGTAGACCTCGAGGCAGGCAGAGACGGTTGCACAAGCCTCGACCGGCTGCTGATCGAATCGCGATTTTCCATCTCCTTCGATGAAGAATCCGTTGGACCCAATCGGCACGAATGTCTCGTCCTGATCACGATGTTGCTCGGCGACAAGCCATTTGAGAGAGTCCATGCCCGCCTCGATCATGCGATGGTTATTGCTTCGCCACCCGGCGAGAATAAGGGCTTGCGGCAGCCTGGCATTCGCGTACGAAAGGCTCTTCTCGAACCATTGCCATTTCGCCGAGTGACTTCGTTCGTAGATGTCGAGCAGGCGATTGGCAAGCACATTTCGAGCGCCCTGGATCGTTCTGTCGCCGGGGAACCAGTCCAGGTAGGCCTGCATGCCCAGGATGGAGTATGCCCAGGCACGCGGGCTGGTAAACGTCAACACCGCGGGCACCGCAGACTCGAACAATCTCCCCGCAGCTCCACGCAAGCCTGCATCGCGAGAGTGACCGAGAACTGTGCCTAGGGCCCACAACGCGCGGCCGTGACTATCTTCTGATCCCGCGTCCTCAAGCCATCTGCGCCCGTAATCCAGAAAATTCCTGAATCGGCCGGTATCGGTATTGAACGCAAGCCAGAGAAATGCAAGATATCGATGGCAGAGATTTTGAAACTCCAGTTGCTCATTGCAGGAAAGACTCTCTGCCAGCCCGATGGAAACAACCAGCGCCCGCGCATTATCGTCCGTTGTATAACCCTCCTGTACGTTTGGCACTGAGAAAATGGCATGTTGAACGATTCCGGTGTCATCGGTCATGGCCGATAAATGACGCGAATTCAAGACGGGGAGAGCATGCAGTGGGAGCGGCCCGTCCACGCGAAGCTGGCTCGGCTGAGCGGCTCTCGGCTGCAATGAACGTTCGAATCGGGCGCGCTGAAATGTCTCCATGTAGGCTCGGGCCGTCTTCGGCCATGTTGTGCTGCGGGAGTGCAAGTAGGCCCGTTTACGCATCGCATGGCGCTCGGCGTCGTTCTCGAGCAGTTCGATGGTTGCTTGCGCGATGGCGGCGGGGCTGTCGAAGGGAACAATTACGCCTCTCTTGTTCGCCAGCAGCTCTTTCGCATGCCAGTAAGGAGTGGAGATGATTGCTTTGCCAGCTCCGAGCGCAATGGCAAGAGTTCCGGAGACGACCTGCGCTTCCTGCCGATAAGGAGTGATATAAATATCGGCGGCGCCGACCTGTTCCACCAGCTCTTCCGCGCTTACGAACCGGTTGTTCAGAATCACCTGCTGCGCAACGCCGAGTTGCTCGGCCAGGGCCTGCAATTCTTCGCGATAGCGCTCACCTTCGCGCCGTCGAATATGAGGATGGGTCACGCCCGAGACGATGTAGACCACGTTGGCGTGCCTGGCAAGAATCGGTGGCAGCGCCCGGATGACATTCTCAATTCCCTTGTTTGGAGACAGCAGTCCGAAGGTGAGCAGAACGGACTTGCCTTCGGTGCCAAACCGGTCTTTGAAGTAGTTGGGGTCCATGAACTGCATATCCGGCACACCGTGCGGGATAACATCGATTTTCCCGCTCGGCACCGCGTACACATCGCGAAGCATGTCGGCGGCCATCTCGGTCATGACAATGAGCCGGTCGGATCGCTGCGCGATTTCCTCGAGCACACTTCGTTGAGAGGCGCTGGGCTCCCGGAGAACAGTGTGCAGCGTAGTTACCAAGGGCATCTTCAGCCGGCGCAACAAGGAAAGTATGTAGTGGCCGTCAGCGCCCCCGTAGATGCCATATTCGTGCTGCAGGCATACCAGGTCGTTGCCATTGAAGTTCAGAAAATCGGCGGCGCGATCATAGGACGCGATATCTTCCTGATCGAGTTCCAGACGCACTCGCTCTGGATATTCGTAGCTCGACTCCGGATCGTTGACCGGGATTGCAAAGAGGCGGTCTGCTCCATATTCCGTCGCCATGGCCGCGCACAGGTCGGTCGTGAATGTGGCGATGCCGCACTCGCGGGGCAGATGATTTCCAATAAAGGCGATACGAGTTGGCAACGGCAGAGTGCGGGTCTTCAAATTGGATTCCTCCGCACGATCCGAAGTGTTTTCGAAGCGAATGATGTTCATTGAAGCCATAGGACAATCCTGCTTTCAGTCGGCTTGGCACATGGGGGCAGTGGGTAATGTGGGCGCGGATCATGCAATCAACCCGCATCGAGACGCTCTCACTTCCGCAAGTTCCGTCAACTCGCCGCAAGCGGAACTGGACACCCGGATTCCGCATTGTCCAGCGCAGTATGCTGCTGGATCCGGCGGCGATCCAGAGTGACGCGTGCAATGTAACAACCGGGAAGCCGAGTTACGAAAACGGACTCGAGTTCGGCGGCGTTACATTGCGCGGAAATTGCGTTGAGAGCGCGGCCCAGGCTCCGTGCGATGACTTTCTCTACTGTTCGTGCGAGTCCCCTTCGAGAGCACGACCCCGATATCCATATGAAATGCCTGCCGGTCTGACGGATAATTCTGTCGAAATTCGGAGCCGAGATGTCTTCCACATGCATCCAACCCTTGCCAAACGGTCGACGGACCGAATCCAGATGGCTCGGCAGTATGCAGGTACTTCGTAGGAAGACGCCATGCGGATTCACAGTCGCGCGCTTTTCGTAAAGCGGTGGGCGTCGGCATCGGCGACAGCCGTTGGTTGATGCTTTGGTGCGGGGACCTCGCTCGATGCCGAGTGTTCGTGGACGAAGTCGCGAGAGAACGGCGATGGAAGTGCATCGTTTGCCACCGAATCAATTCCAGAGAAACCTGTGGCATCGGGCAGGCTACAAGACAAACTTAGGTGACATGTCTTGTGCCTACGAGCCCCTAGATGATTCTTCACATCGCATTTCTTAATGAGGCTCATGGCAACTCCAGTGGTTCGGTTAAATACTTGAACCGCGCTCGTCTGACGCGAGGCCGGAATGCCAAAGGCGAGAGGAGGAGAATTCAGCTGTTATTCCGAGGATACGCTAGACACGATGCGCGCGCCGGCGTTTGCTTACAATCAGCATTTCAGATCCGGCCAATCAGCAAGAGAACGACCACAATCAGCAAGACCAGCCCCAATCCGCCGGTTGGATAATAGCCCCAGTTTCTGCTATGCGGCCAACGCGGCAATGCGCCACAAAGCGCCAGGACGAGAAGAACGATCAATATAGTTCCAAGCATGTTACCCTCGATTCTCGGTGTGCATAGCTGCCAAATTCAACCTGCGGGCTCTTTCAAGCCCGCAGCGGAGAATCCCTCGTGTTAGCGCAGGCTTCCTGTGGTTGCATTAGCCGGGACGCCGATTGCATCGCCCGATACAACCAGCTCCACTCTCCGGTTTTCTTGCCGTCCAGCAGCGTCATTATTCGAAGCCACTGGAGAAGTATTGCCAAATCCCTCTGCGGTGACAGAATTCGAAGCAACGCCCTGATCCACCAGGTAATCGCGCACTGCCCCGGCACGGTTCTCTGACAGTTTCTGGTTCATTTGGTCGCCGCCCACATTGTCCGTGTAGCCGCCCACCGCAATGTTCAGGCTGGGGTATGCGATCAGGATTCCAGCTACCTTTGCCAATTTCTCCCTCGCACCGGTCTTCAACGAATACTCTCCGGTTTCAAACAACACATCGGACATGCTGACAATGAGACCGCGCGCGCTGTCGCGCGTCTCAAGAATCTTATTCAATTGCTCTGACAATTGCGCGCGCATGACCGCCTTTTCAGCATCTGCCTGGTGCTCGCTCTGTTGCGCCTGCTGCGCAGCCATCCGAGATTGGTCGGCGTCGGCCTGAGCCGCCGTAACTGCAGCCGTCGATGCTGCCTGGTTGGCGGCCATATCGGCCTGAGCCTTTGCCGCATCGGATTGAGCCAGGTCCTTTTGCTGGGTCGCCAAATTGGCTTGCGCTTGCGACTGTGCTTGCGCATCCGCGGAAGCCTGGCGTTCGCGCGCCCTGTTGTTCTCTTCAATCCTTTTGACGGAGATCTCTCGCGCATCTTCCGCAGTCTGCACGGTCTCGCGCGACGTTGCGATCAGCTGCTTCTTATCCGCATGCCTGTCCGTGGCATATCCGTTGGCAGTGTTCATCAATTCTGAGGCATGCTGATAGCTTTCGCCGGCGTATGCTTCTGCTCCTTCGGATTTGGCAATGCGCAGTGCATTGCGCGCCTCCAGAAACTCCAATGGCAGCCCCGCATCCAGGACCACGGGATCGAACTTGTATCCGGTGGGAATATACCCGCCACGCTCCATCAGCTCGTACTTTGCGCTCACGGCCTCCGCAGTCCCCTTGGTGTTAGGGCCGACGACGTTTTCAAGCACAACCACGTCACTCGGCTGCCGAACGGCAAAATAGGGCTCTGCAGTGACGATCAGCGCGAATGTCTGGAGGTTGGTGGTGGCAGTCAGCTTGCTTCGATCGTTGCCGCCTACCAGCACTTCTCCAAGGTTCGCCGCGCGGCCATCAGGCGAGATCGCCCATAGCACATAGGTGAGATATTCGCCGCCAAAGGTTGTCGGGCTTTGCAGGTTCCCGAATTCCGCTTCCACCTCCATCGTGCCGCGCTTGCTTCGCACTTTGGCCTTTCCATCGGCTGAAGGCAATAAAGAGGTGCCCTCGAAAGCCACTTCTGCGGCTCCGTCCCGGTATCGATAGTTGATTGCTTCGACCGTGCGGCTGGTGACATTTACGACAAAGATGGGCGTCGAGCTGGTAGACTCGACGGCGATCCCCGATTGCGGGGCGGCCTGCGCAAACGCGCTCAGGCTGAGCGCACTTCCAATCACGAACAAAAGTGTCTGCTTCACGATAACTCCTGCAGTCAGAAGACTGCCGTTGCATTGTTGACTTAGATTGGGGGGAAGCCCGCTGACCTCGATGGAAGCGATATATCAGCGGCCGACGCGGAATTGGCTGAGGTGCGCAAACAACCCGTAGAGGTTCGCAATCCACAGAACCAAAACGATGACAACCAACCCATTCAGGATCGATTTGACTTGGCTCTGCATGGGGATAAACCTATTCACAACCCACAACAGAAGCCCTGCTGCGACTATCGTGATGATGACGGTCGTAAGTGGCATGGCGCGCTCTCCAATCGCTTGTCTAATTGAGTGTTCCACGATTGCAAGCAGCACGTCTGAGCAATTCTGCACTAGATAAGAGGGCGACTTATTGGGCGGTTATCGTCGGCCTGTGCACGTCATTTACCCGACCCAAGGTCGGCGAATCAGCCGCTATGGCCGGGGAGTCGCCGGGACAATGATCTGGGCCGACTTGCCGGCGTCCGTTGTCGATGCCGTACCCGTCGACGTTGGCGTGTCTGCTGGTATCTCCGTTCCTTCCGGGAAGATGAGGATCCGGATTGATCCTTCATCCGCATCGAGATTTGCACCAGCCTGTTTTCCCAAGCCAAGCGTTTTAAGCTGGCCATCGTCAAAGCCGAAGTTCTCGACCAGATACTCGCGTATCACCATCGCCCGAGCCTGCGTGAGAACGAGCTCCTTCTGCGTGTCGCCTTCCATCCCCGTGGAAACGACAACCACGGCAACCCCGAACTGTGTCTGTGCCAGGAAGTCGCCGGCCGCTCTCAGCATCTTCTGATCCTTCATCCTGGCCGAGTCGCGGCCATCGAAAAGCTTTTTGGCCGCGTAGGTGAACGTCTTTACGGCAGGAGCCTCAGGGAGCGATCCAATTCTGTTTGCAGCCAGGGCGGCGGAGTCTTCGTAACCGCGTTTCTTGTAATAGCCATTCAGGAAGAAATTATGTTTCAGCGCTTCCATGTTCTCCTGAAAGTCCGTTACACCAGCCTGCGCCGCGGTCATGGTCGAGTTCAGCGTAGTGGTGGTTTGTTCCAGGTTGTTGTACAGTTGCTTGTCATTCACAAGCGCGCCCACTGTTCCCTGGCCGGAGTCTATCTTGGCGCTAACCGATTTCAGATGTGCAGTCGCCAATGCAGCATTCTGGATCGCTTGTTGGCTGCTATCCAGTATGCTGCTCGTCTTCTTGAAGAGATCGGCCATCAGCAGCGGCGGTTCGCTCCGGATAGTCGCCCCGTTCTTCACGTCTGCTTGACCTGCGGATCCAAAAGACAAGGCGAGGAACTGATTGCCCAACAACCCCTCTGTTTGAATTGAAGCCACGGAGTCTTGTTTGATGATCTGATGTGTGGACCTGGCGAGTTCCATGACAACGGTGACTTTATCTCCAGGCTTCGTTGGCAGCACAATGCCGGTTACGGTCCCGCTGTGCACTCCGCCCACCTGCACGTCAGCGCCCTCGGCCAGGCCGGCAACATTATCGAATTGCGCCCTCAGTTGATATGTAGACCCAAACAGATACTCCTTGCTCCCGATAATGAAGACCCCCGCCGCCAAAACCGCCAGCGTCGCAAAGATGAATGCTCCTAGCCTCGCCAATCTCGACATAGATCCCCCTACTATTGCCTTAGAAAGTCCCTTACGAACTCGATATCGCTCTGCTGCAGGTCGTCAAACGTACCTTCGATGGCCACTGTGCCCTCGTACAGCAGAGCCAGGCGCCCGGCAATCGTTTTGGCGCTGTGCAGATCGTGCGTCACTACGATAGACGCCATCTGACGCTCCTTTTGCAGCTTTAGAACCAGGTCGTCGATCTCCCCGGAACTGATGGGATCGAGACCTGCTGTCGGCTCATCCAGCAGAAGAATCTCGGGCTCAAGGGCCAGGGCCCGAGCGAGGCCAACGCGCTTCTGCATCCCGCCCGAGATATCGCTTGGCATCTTGTTGAGATTTCCCTCCAAGCCCACCTCAGCCAGCAACTGACTGACCAAGTCCGCGCGCTCAGACTTCGACATGTATCTCCGATGGTGCTCAAGAGGGAAGGCGACATTTTCAGCTACCGTGAGTGAATCGTAGAGAGCGGCGTGCTGAAACAGGAATCCCATCTTCTTTCTGATTTCGCTCATTCGATCAAGCGCCAGGCCGGCGATATCCTGGCCATGAATTCGAACCGATCCAGTGTCGGGTCGTTCAAGGCCAATAATGAGCCGCAGCAGTACGCTCTTTCCGGTTCCGCTGCGCCCCAGCACGGCCAACGTTTCTCCGCGATTCACCCTCAAGGTGATCCCATTTAGAACCTGGTGACTATCGAAGGTCTTGCACAGATCCTGCACCGCGACAACCGGCACACCGCTGTCCCTCTGTACACCTTCTTGTTTCGTCGTGATGTCATAAGCAGTGGCCATATTTGCTTCGCGAGTGTTTGTTTAAGGAAAGAAAACGAGGATAAACTTCACCAGGACCACGTCGGCCAGGATGAGGAAGAGAGAAGCCAGCACGACCGAATTGGTGGCCGCTCGGCCTACCCCGGCGGCGCCTCCGCGCGTGCGCATTCCCTGAAAACACGCGATCAGTCCGATGATGAGGCCGTATACCGCGGTCTTGAAGGTAGGCGGCAGGAACGAGTTGAAGGTGGCCCCACTGAATCCGCTCTGGATGAATTGATGGAAGGAAAGAGGTTCAACCAGGGCCTGTGCAAACCATCCCGTCAACAAACCGCAGGCGTCGGCGGCGAGCGTCAGCAGTGGCAACATCAGGATGCAAGCTAGAATCCGTGTTGCGGCCAGGAGCCTGTAAGGATTGATGGCAGACGCCTCGATGGCATCGATCTGCTCGGTCACTTTCATCGAAGCAAGCTCTGCTCCGATGCCCGCGCCCACGCGGCCGCTCACCACTAGGCCGGTAATGACTGGACCCATCACCTGGACCACGGAGTACACGAGCGTGGCGGGAAACATCGACTTGGCGCCGAACCGACTGAGACTGTAGCGCGCTTCCAGCGAGATAACGACGCCGACTGCCGCGCCGGCCAAAGCGACGAGCGGGAGAGACTGCGATCCGACCTGGTCCAGCTGCCGGATCAGTTCGCGCCACTCGTAAGGCGGTGTAATCGCCGCCTTCAGTACTTGCCAGGAAAAGATGCCCAGGCTGCCAAACCACTCGAAAAAACCGTTGAACTGACGGCCGACGATTTCCGCAACCGACGACAGGGGTCCGGGCTTCCGCGCGGGGCGCGAAAGCTGCATGTCGGCAACTGCCGTAGTCCCTCGGTCGCTCACCGGTTCGGCCCTTGATGTGTCGACCCATTTGCGTTATTGAGATGCATCCGTTTCAGCAAGGAGTGGGGTCCACTGTAGAAGAACTCCAGCGCAATGTTGCTGCCCATGTATACCAATAGGCTGTAGTTACCCATCCGGAACGCGTCCTTTGCGTCATAGCGGTTCGGGAACCATCCGTAGACAGCAGTCATAGAACCCGCATAGGGCGCGACGAGCGCGGGGAATGAAAAGACGCGGTGGCCGTCCAGCCCCCGACGTGCCGTCAAGGTGGAGATCGCAGCATGACTTAGCCGTGGAAACACGCCGCTGCATTCACACCGGTAGTACAACGTATCTTCCTTGAATACTTCCGCCAATCCGTAGCGCGTCGTGGTTCCAACCGCCGCGATGGCGAAATCCGAACCAAACCTCTTGCCGTAACCAGCAACGTGAGGACCCCATTCCGGCGGAGCATTGCTGTACTGGTTCATGCCCGCTGCGACTGCGGCGCCGGCCATGGGATACGGACCGAACGCATCGAAAGTGTAGTTCTTCAGCATTGTCCGCTGGGTCGGCGGGAGGTAAGTCGGATTCACTTCTCCTCGAGCAATAATTGCCGGTGCTGTGAGGGAATTATCCAAGGATTGCGACTTGGCCTGTACTGAGACTGCTGCAATGATCGCAGTGACCAGCAACAGGAACATCGCATGCTGAACTCCTAAACCCATTAGTCCCTTGCCCGATTGGACAGCGCGCCTTCGCGTCAGGCGTGCCGGGATTGCCAGCAGAAATTGCGACTTCGCTTTTCCCTTACGTGACTTCATCGTCACTCCTTTGATCGACACTGTCTCCCTCAGGCACGGTTGGCGCGGTCAATAAGCCGAAGCGCGTAGAGATGCGTCATAGGCATCTTGTCAGAGTGGAAGCCTGAAAGGATGGTCATATTTGCTCGGAATCGCGATGAGACCTCTGTTGGTCTTACACAGGCCGGACCAAACACCGGTTCAGCCCAGACCCAAGGTTCAGCAAAGTCCATTTCCCGTCGCCATGCGGAGAATCTCGCTAAATGTGAGCAAAATTGACCAGTTTTGCATCTCGGGGGCGGCGACGATGAAGGATGGCGGCTTGCCCTCGGAATGGGCGCGGCATTCTCCATGTTGCGCCTCTTTCCAGAAACGGGATTCACTGGACCGCGAGAAAAGATGCGCGCCGCTTTCACCCGGCCCGCTCCGACTCGGGTTCACGGCAATGAGTCCAATTCTGGTAACCTAGCGTGATGAGGTAGTGCTTTGAAGAGCGACAACGCCACATTCGATTCCGCGGCGTTTCTTGCGAACGCAGGACTAGGGCGTTCCATTGTCGAGTTGAAGTCAAAGCAGACGTTCTTTTGTCAGGGAGACGCGGCGGACTCTGTGTTCTACCTGCAAAAGGGCCGCGCGAGAGTCACCGTGGTTTCTCAGCACGGCAAAGAAGCCACAATCACGCTTTTATCCGCATCCGATTTTGTTGGGGAGGAGTCGCTCGCTTCGATCGCCGGCCAGCGCCTGGCAACGGCTACGGCCGTGGGCGCTTGCATAGCTCTCAGGATCGGCAAAAGCGAGATGATTCGGGTGATGCACGACGAACCTGCATTCGCCGATCTCTTCCTTAAATTCCTGCTTGCTCGAAGTATGCGAACCCAGGCCGATCTTGTCGATCAGCTTTTTAACTCAAGCGAAAAGCGCCTGGCGCGAATTCTCCTGCTGATGGCGGAATTCGGTAAGCCCGGCGAACCTGAAACCTTTATTCCTCCGATTACGCAGGAAACACTGGCGGATATGATCGGCACCACCCGGTCCCGCGTGAGCTTCTTCATGAATCGCTTTCGCAAACTCGGTTTTATAAGCTATAACGGCCGAGTCCAGGTGCACAAGTCGCTGCTGAATGTGGTTCTGCTCGATCAGCTGCCTGACCACAACGCACGGAAACCAGCCATTCTTCGGATTCCGTAAGCTAATTCAACTGCTCAATAGAATGCGCATGCACGATAAATCGTTCAGGAGCTGCCCCAATGAAGTGGAAGGGATAGCAGGTCACAAGAGTAATGGAGGATTTTGCCGAGGGCGCGAGAACTCCGATATCGCTGGGAGCGACAACTTGAATCCAATCCACCTCGTAGCGTGAGAGGCCTTTCGCCGTCTGAATCTGGATCCGGTCACTGACTTGAATGTCCTTGAGGCTGCGGAAATATGTGTCTCGATGTCCAGCAATTCCGATATTCCCCGCCTCACCGGGAAGAGCTGTACCTTGAATGTGTCCAACGCCGAGTTGCAGGGTCTTCGAGCTAGTGCCCTGGAGAATCGCCACCATCATCCCCAGCCGTGGAATCTCAATTCGTCCCAGAACATCGCCTTCTTTTATCAAGGTCGTGGGGGGAGGCGCGTTGTGCTGACTTTCCGCTTGGATCAGTGCTGCCAAAGCGGTGTTTGCGGCCTTCTGGTAGAGCTCTGCGTGGAACAGAATCAGCGCAACATGGGAGAGTGCAAGGGCGCCCGTAATGAAAAGAAAACTCCGCGTCCAGCGAAGGAAGGAACTGCCTCGCATTGTGAATTCCTGTTCTTCAGGCGCGGTGATCATGGCTGAGCGCCTTTGCTTCCGCTCTCGGGAGCGCCTGGAGGCACGGAGTACCCGGCCCGAGTGCGCACTGACAAGCGACCACGGTTACCGCCGCTCGCCTTCACCACGATGGCGCGGTATTTCCCATCCTGCGATGCAATCCTGGGGACATAGGTCAGGGTGTACTGATTGCGGATGTCGCGAGCAATTCCCTCGCAAATGTCGAAAATGTCTTTGGATGACTCCGGAAAGAAAGCTTCCCCGCCTGTCTCCTTCGCAAACCGCTTCAGCACGGAGGGATTTTGATCGCCGTCCTGCTCGTCGAAGATGCCGATCGCATAGATGACTGCGGACGACTGCGTGGCCATGGCAAGCACCTGCGCCAGGGCGTGCGTACTGGCATCGTCGCCCCCGTCGCTGATCAGGATCAGCACTCTCTTGTCGCGGTTGGCCTGCCTGAGATGATCGAGGCCCGCGGCGATTCCATCGTACAGCGAGGTCTGTCCTATCGTATTGATCGCAGAGAGGGCCCGCTCCAGTTGTTCCTGTCGATCCGTAAACGGCTCGTCCGGCGGAAGGCCAAAAGAGACGCTGTCATTAAAGTTGACCACAAACATCTGGTCCTGAGGATTGCTTGAGCGTGCGAATGCCAATGCTGCGGCAATCACATCATTTCGCTTCGGCGCCATGCTCGCGCTGTTATCCACGAGGATGCCAACTGCAACCGGGATATCTTCGTGACTGAAATCTCTGATCTTTTGGAGTGCCCCGTCTTCATAAATCTGAAAATCGTCTCTGTCGAGGCCGGAGACGGGCGCGTGTTGTCGATCGAGGACTGTTGCACTGAGAATTACCAGATTCGAGTTAAGCCTGAGGGTGTACTCGTTGCCTGAGCCGCTCTGCGATGGCTGGGGTACTTGTGCTCCGCAAGCAAAGGAAGTAACAACCAGCCCAACGAGGACACTGAGCCGCCACCAGGCTACTGTTCTGGAAATACGCATATGGGCAATGAGCCCCCAGAAGCACTCATCGTTCGCTTCTCTTTGATTGTGCCTGACGCTCGCGATCGTCTCGGTCATCGCTCCCCGTCCCTATGTCCAAGCTGTAGCAGTTGCCCCGTCACTCCGGCAGAGTGCACCAGGGAGGCGATGCCGGAGTACCGCCTCCCTTCGACTTCTCGGTGCCGGCAGGGTTTGAGGATCCTGACGATTCCCAGCAAGTGAGCTAGACGTTGTGCTTCAGAAAGCCTGAGACGACAAAGCCGCCGCCCAGTGTGAGCAGGCCAACCAGCCCAATCAGGGGCAGATAACTGGCTGTCTTAGGCAGGGTGGCGACGGTAGCATCGACTTCCGGCTGAGGCTCAACAGCAGGCGCGGGAGGAATCTCCACCACCGTTGCGGTTTCTACCGGATCGCCGGTTGGCGTGATTGCCTCCACTGGCGCCGTAGTCAATGCCTCAACGGTTGATGATGCCAGCGCGAGCGGCGTGGAAAGAATCGGTTCGTTATTTGCCTTTGCCAGCTCGATGGCTCTGGGCCTTTCGTAAACGAATTGCTCTCCCCATTCATGGCCCGGGTAAAACCATGCCTTCAGGGCCTCTGGATCTCCAGCGGGACGTTCACGGAAAGTCATAACCGTTTTTTCGGTGGTCTTCAACCGAAGATTCGGGATTGCGAGGATGGTAGCGAACACATGGGTTCCGTCCTCGCTCAAGATCTGGACGATGTGGCGATCCGAAGGCGAATCCATGAGTTGGAAGATGTAGGTTCCCGCCGGCAGAATGTGCTGGCCTACGCCGGGAACTTCGACGGGCCCACTGAAGGTGATGATCGTTTTATGGTCGCGCTCGTCTGCTCTGGCTTTCGGCGCAGTGACTAAACAGAGCAGGGCAACGCACAAACCTGTTTCGATTCCTTTGAGCAAATTCATGTGTCTCCGCAGTTCTCACCGATTCACTTCCACGGCTGTTATCATGCGACCTCTTTATGCTGTCGGCATCACTAGAGATCGCACGCCGGAGAATCCGGCCTCCTGGGTCCCGTGGGGTGTCATTCCAGTTACCAGTGTGGCGGATGCACCTCAAGATAGCTGGTCAATAATGACCGCGGCGCGGACCAATTACCAATTAAGGTTGGATTGACGGCTCGCGTACACATGAGAATTCGCGTATTCGCTTGGCAATCTTGAGCAAAAATGAGCATTATTCACGATGCCATTCTGTTACATATGGATTCGGCGTTGCCCACGCCTGAAGATTTCCACTATGCCAGCAGCCTCGTTGGCCAATCGCAGCTTCGACCCAGGAAAGATCCTTGCCACTGTTGTCAAGGGTCGCAGAGTCGTGACCTATCTTAAGAAACAAACAATCTTCGCGCAGGGGGATGCGGCTGGCGCGGTCTTTTACATCCAGAAGGGCACGGTTAGACAGACTGTCGTGTCCAGGTTCGGCAAGGAAGCAACCCTGGACATATTGAACGAGGGGGAGTTTTTCGGAGACGGCGGCCTGGCTGGGCAGCCCTTACGCGTGAACTCTGCAACTGCGTTGACAGACTGCATACTTCTTCGATTTCCCAAGAATGCAATGGTGCTCGCGCTTTCCAGAAGAGGCACATTTTTCGATATGTTCGTCGCGCATCTGCTGACACGGAACCTCCGATATCAGGAAGGTTTAATTGACCAACTCTTCGATTCCTGCGAAAAGAGACTCGCACGGGTTCTGCTCTTGCACGCGCACTTCGACCGGGAAGGCGCGTCCGAGAATGTCATCCCCAACGTCAGAGAGAAGATCCTGGCGGATGAGGCAGGCACGACTCGATTGCGCGTCAGGTTCTTCATGAGAAAATTCAGAAGATCGGGTTGCATCGCGAATGGCAGGAGCGGTCTGTACGTTCGCAATTCACTCCTCAAAGTGGCTTTCCACGACTAGTTTCCGCACTCCAATTCCGTCAACACAGGTCTCAGACAAAGGTGCGCAAGGTGAAACATCTCCGCCTGCCGCGTCTTGAGAGGGCGGCCCCGGGGGTCTCTCTCAATGGGGGCGAACCCAACTATCGCATGCTGGTGGAAGCCATGAGCGAGGGCGCATTCCAATGCCGAAACTCCCGGCAACCCTGTACACGCCCATCGGGTCGTCGAAGCGATTGCCGAAGGTTCCATCTTCCTTGGCTTAGGCCCAATCAGGAATCGCCCATGCATCGTCACCTCTGCGACACGGAAAAGCGGTCCCGAAGGCCGCCTCGATTCAAGATTCATTTGAATTCGCTCCTAACCGCCAACGAGGAAAGCTCGCGCGGCTCCCATGATCTCCGGCGCCACGGTCTCCAGATCGTTTTCCCTCATCAGCCGGATTGGGACGCGGTCGCCGAGTTCAGGGTTCAGGCCGGTCAGCCAGGATTGGATCACAGTGGGATCTTCTCTTTCGGCGAGCATCCGGACGAGCTGGAACGCGAACCTCAGACGCTGTTCGGCATCACCGTAAAGCTCGCTTCCGTTCATCCACCGATCCACGGCGCGCACGTCCCGGACACCGCCTATGTAGGCCGTGAGCTTGCGACCGATAAGGCCGACAAGCTGCTTGACAATCTCCGGGATGGAGAGGCGAAGCGCTTCGCGATGCGCTGCAAGATCAGGACGAGATGCGGGAATGGTTGCCATTGAAACCTCCTGCAAATTTAAATATGCACCATTTGACATCTAAAAAGCAGCTTAATTACACATAAATGTCGCAGCGCATTGCGCGCCGGGATCGCCCGGGCGCGTGGAACTAATTCGCCTTCTGAATAGCTAGATAGCTGAAAAATAATGGGTTGCGTTTTTCGGACGCGGGCCCGTCAGGTTTCAAAGTCAATTGATCTATCTAGCTGATTAGGAAAGACTTAGCGATGGCAATGTTCTTCGCTTTTCTTGTGCTTTTCGTCTGTAAACTATTGAAAATAAACATGTTATTGGTGGAGGCGGCGGGAGTCGGTCGGACTCCAGTACCTCAATCCACGTAACTTATTGACTCTGTGAAGTGCAAATCTGTCATGATTGTCATCATTTTCAGATCTTGGCACAATCCGGTCACAAAATGGGTTCAACTCGGACCCTGCTCACTTCTCAGCACCTTTCCACACTTCCCAATCTGGTTTCATCATTCGAGCACTCTGAAGTGCTCTGGGACCCTTTATACATGATTCGCCCCCGGTCAGTATCGGCCGGAAGCAAATGCGGCGCTTCGGATCTACCCGATGATCTTGATGTTTGCCGATTGAGCAATCGCAAACACTTTGACAAAACCGCTTCCCGAATCGACGTCGGTCGGACCGGAGGTGACAGTGAGAGCTCCCGGGGCGCAGCGATCCCCGAAGAGCATGTACGCCAGCCCGGCGCCGCCGAGACGTGGACGCCAGCAGAGACCCTGAAGCGAGGGGAGACTGTCGTGCAGGAAGCGAGCCCAGGTGCGAGTGTGCGGGTATTGGCTCGGCGGAGTGTGAATCAGTTCTTCCTCCTTCAAGGAGGTGCGGCGGCGCGCGATAGCGAGTTGGCGCAGCTGAGGGTTCGTCAACTCAACGACAACCAGGTCGGCGTTGACCACGAGCTCGCTATAGCTTGAATCTTTGAGGCCGATCCGAGGGAAGGTCGGTGATGGAATGTGCTTCACGCCGTGGAAGATGCTTTCGAGTGCCGCCGCGGTGATGTTGTCGGCAGCGTATAGCGTAGGCACATTGGCGGCCGGAGCTCCAGGAAACGGATTGAATCGAGCGCCTTCCTCCTCGATCTCGATGCGTTTCCCGGTGTTCGGGTTATAGATATTGCCCGCACGCGATTTGCTATGGAAGCGCGTCAATGCCGAGCCCGCCTTTAGGATCGCGGTCTGGATGACGAGTGCGGGATTTGCCGCGACAGGCGCGGGCGGGCATTTAATAGGCATCGGCGGGACTGGCCGCGGCGCGAGCAAGCGAGAGAACACGTTGGGGATCAGACTTCAGTAGTTCGAGAGGCTTCCGCCCTCCGATGTTCGCGTTGGGAGTAGCAAAGAAGTAAGCGAAGTCCCACCCATTGGCGTGGCTCGGATACGCCTGGATGACCTGCCCAATTGTGGTCAGAGGCTCTCCATCCTGAAACTGGAAGCGCGGATACCAGAGCTGCCCCTCGTATTTCACCGCGAAGATCTTTCCTTCTTGAGCCCAGCGCGAGGCGAGCGCAGCTCGATTCTTCGCAGTACTGGTACTTTGATCCGCAACATCCTTCGCGGTCCAGCTCGGATTGTTCTTCATGAACTGGCTTCGCCATTCCACCGTATCGCGGTCGATCGTTTCCTGAGCTGCAATCTCATCGAAGGTGGCTTTGACGAAGTTCTCCCATCCGGGCAACGGTTCATCGTTCTTTTGTTCTTTCTCTTCTACCTGCATGACGAGAGGCATGTTTCGGAATCGCTCGGGAAGGTGAGGCAGCCTGAGATCATCAAGCAAAAGCGTGTCGAGATGGGCCGTGTTGATGTAGACGCCAGGCGATGGCTTCGCTTCTTTTTTTAGAGCGCTCACCGCTGCCTTGCCCGCGAATACCTTTACGATGTAGCGGACATTGCTGTGTTCGAGCACACCGATAAGAGCGTTCCCTTTTTCTCCAGCGCCCACCACTCCGACTTCCATCTTCGAGAGAGCGGTCCATCCTTTCAGATAGGCTTGGACGAACCAACCGGTCGCACTCAGGATGTTGGGTGCCGGGACCCTCTTCGCGGCAAAGTAGATCACGACACCGTAAGCCGCGTTGGCATGGCTTTGCTCGGGAGAGACTGCTGCAATGAGTTTGTCCATGGCATGGCGAACATCGAGCGTATGAATGCCGGTAGGCTCAAGGAGGGCTGCAGAAGCTGTTAGAGACTCTGACATGACCGCACCATCCATGATTTCCATGATACTAATGATCTCCGTGATAGTCAAGCGCTCCTCGACATGATCTCTGCTCGCAACCCCAATCGCGAGGCGGGTCCCCCCAAGCTAAGTTCTTCCGGGGACACGTCACGGACATTATCAAGGTGATCCTTGGAGATGCTCTGAAAAATATTTCTTGGCGGTTGTCGCGAAAACGGCTCCTGTTTTGCCACTAGTTCTATGGAATCAATTGATGCTGATCAGATGCCACACATTATGGTGGATTTTCGATTTCGCAAGAGCCGGCGGCGAATAAATGGAGAAGCAGTCCACTTCCGTCTCGAACACGCCTGTTTCCCAGCGAGCTGCGCACTACGTGCGTATGTCCACCGAGCATCAACAGTACTCCCCTGAGAACCAACTGGAGGTGGTCCGCCAATACGCCGCCTCCCACCAAATGGAAATTGTTCGTGAGTACTCGGATCATGGGCGGAGCGGTCTAAATATCGCAGGGCGTGAAGGACTCAATAAGTTGATGTCGGACGTGGAAAACAAGCGGACAGACTTTTCCGCACTGCTTGTGTACGACGTCAGCCGGTGGGGGCGCTTCCAGGATGTAGATGAAAGCGCCTATTACGAATATGTGCTCAAGAGAGCCGGCATTCGCGTCCATTATTGCGCTGAGCAGTTCGAGAACGACGGGAGCATGTCATCTTCCGTTCTCAAAACGTTGAAGCGTTCGATGGCGGCCGAATACAGCCGGGAGCTGTCAGTCAAGGTCTTTTCCGGGCAATGTCGCCTAATCGAACTGGGATTCCGTCAAGGTGGTCCTCCCGGATATGGTCTGCGGCGACAGTTGATTGACCGGGACAGGAATCCCAAGGGGCTGTTGGGTCGAGGAGAGCGAAAGAGCCTGCAGACAGATCGCGTCATCCTGGTTCCGGGCCCCGAATTGGAGGTTGACACGGTTCGTCAGATTTACGAACTGTTTGTCGCTCAAAGGAAAATGGAACGCGAGATCACCGCCGAATTGAACGGTCGCGGAATTTTGGGAGAGGATGGGCGTCCATGGACACGCGCGACAGTCCATCAGGTACTGACCAACCCTAAATATATCGGCGCTAACATCTACAACCGCCGATCCTTCAAACTCAAACACCGACGCGTTAACAACCCTACGCAAATGTGGATCTGGCGCGACGGCGCATTCGAACCCATCATCCCGGTGAGTGTCTTTGAAAAGGCTCGGTCGATCATCGAATCACGACATCACCATCTCTCGGATCAGGATCTTCTTGAAAAGCTTCGGGAATTGCTGCGGGCGCGGGGACAACTCTCAGGAATCCTCATCGACGAAACCGAGGATATGCCTCCGAGTTCTTGCTACTCTTCGCGCTTTGGAAGTCTTACACGCGCCTATTCGCTCATTGGATGGACACCGGACAGAGACTATGCCTACATCGAAATCAACCGCTTACTGCGACGGAGACACGCAGACATTATTGCGTCGATACTGGATCGACTGCTCGCCCTGGGAGCAACGGTTAGCGTCAACCAACGGACAGACTTGTTGACGATAAATTCCGAATACACAGCGTCCCTGATCCTTGCAAGATGCCGGCAGACTCGTGCAGGTAATTGCCGCTGGCAGCTTCGATTCGATGAGAGTTTGCAACCGGACATTATCATCGCAGCGCGTCTTCAGCCGGGCAATGAAGAGATCCTCGATTACTATCTCCTGCCCCGTCTCGATGTCCTGACGGAGCGGTTGAGTTTGCGGCATGACAATGGTCTGGCCTTGGACGTTTATCGTTTCACCAATCTCAACTTCTTTTTGGAAATGGCAGAGCGCGTGCGCATAGAGGGGGCGGCATGAAGGAACAACATATCGAGCACATTCCAATCGCCCAAATTCATATTGCCAATCCCAGGCCACGAAGCCGTGGAAGGTGGCAAATGATGGTCGCCAATATCCGAGAGGTCGGGCTTAAGAAGCCCATCACGGTGGTGCGACGCAAGGAACCAGATGCAGAGGGCAAGCAATTCGATCTTGTCTGCGGTCAAGGAAGGATCGAGGCCTTCGTTGCTCTTGGCGAAACGGCCATACCAGCGATCATTACCGAGGCAACGCGCGAAGATCAGTTCCTCATGAGCCTGGTTGAGAACATCGCAAGGCGGCCGCCTTCCAATAGGGATATCATTCGCGAAGTCCGAAGTCTTCGGGAGCGCAACAACAACGTCGCGGATATTGCCAGAAAGCTCGGCATGGAGCGCATGTACATTGCTGGCATTGTGCACCTGGTTGAACACAAGGAAGCTGCGCTCATCGAAGCCGTCGAGGCGGGAAGACTGCCAATCAGCGTCGCCGCGCAAATTGCGACCGGAAAGGATGCGGAGATATCCCAGGCTCTTTCAGAGGCATACGAATCGGGGCAATTGAGAGGAACAAAATTGGCCGCTGCACGGCGCCTAATCGCCAAGCGAATCGAGAAGAGGCAGAAGGCGGGCAAGGCAGAAGATGTCCGGCGCAAAGTAACAGGCAACATGCTGGTCGAGGTGTACAAACAGAGGGTTCGCGAGCAAAAGGCTCTGATCGCGAAGGCGGAGTCGACAAAAGAGCGCCTTCTTTTGCTCACATCTGTCATGCGGCAACTTCTGGACGACGAAAACTTCATCACTCTACTGCGGGCGGAAGGTATCAACGACATGCCCAAGCAGCTTAAGGCTCGACTAGAGTAGGGGAAAACGCGATGTCACACGATTCTGTGAAAGCGGCTTTTGAAAAGCAAGTCGTATTGCTGCCACTCGATATCATCGTGCCGCAGAAGGAGGTCACGCAAGGTCATCGAAGCGGAGAGTTTTATAAACAACTCACTGCTTCATTGAAACATGTTGGCGTGATTGAACCCCTGGTGGTCTATCCGAGAGGTCCTGGTGATTATCTTCTCCTCGATGGCCATGTGCGTCTCGAAATACTGAAGTCGATCGGGACGAAGGAGGTCAAATGCCTGCTCGCCACCGACGACGAAGCCTACACGTACAACCGCCACGTTAACCATATACCCGCCGTTGCGCAGCATTTCATGTTATTGGAGGCACTTAAAAACGGCCTGACAGAAGAACGCATCGCGGCTGCATTGGATGTCAGCCTGGACTCCATTCGTGCAAAGCGCGACTTGTTAAATGGGATCTGTTCCGAAGCGGTTCAAATATTGGCGGACAAGCAGCTCAGCCCCAAGGTTTTCTGGATCTTGCGCAGAATGAAGCCCATTCGCCAGATCGAGGCCGCCGAGCACATGGTGGCTGGTGGAACATTTACCGTTCCCTTTGCAAAGGCGCTGCTGGCCGTCACCAAACCGGAAATGCTAGAGGAGCAAGCCGCTGTTGACAAAAAGCTACAGGCGACATCGATAGCCGCCCGGTCAATGCTGGAAGAGCAAAACGAGTTTCTTCTCAGAGATCTGAAATCAGTGGAAGAGTCATACGGAACGGATGTCCTCACTTTGACCGTGGCTTGCGGTTATCTTGATCGATTGCTGACGAATCCCAAAATCGAGCGTTATATGGCCCGGTATCACGCGGATATTCTTCAGGCCCTTCAGAAACTATTGCCGGACAATGGGAGACGGGTCGCAGTCTCTGAAAGCGGCCATCGATAAGGCGGCAGCGGCTGGTTTTGCACAAGAACGTCATCAACGCGGAGTTGTTACGAACTGCGAGGATGAGGACTCCTCGGCGATTGCCCTCTTCAGTACCTAGCCGGGTCTGAACGAACAATATTTTTTCACTTGTTGTCGCTAAAAAAGGCAAATTCAGACACTCCTTGACAGCGAAATCTTGTCGCCTGGCGAGGGCCGTGAACGAATCTGATGCAGCCGATTTAGTGACAGCGCTCTTTGACCGCTGGTATATGCTCCTGGTCCGCTATGGACTCAGGACGACGGCCAACTATGAACTCGCCGAGGACCTCGCCCAGGATGCCTTTATGCAGCTTTATCAAGCTCTGCGAGCCGGCAAGGAAATTGAACACCCGAAGGCATGGACCATTTGCGTATTGCGTCGGAATATGTACAAGCAGATAAAGGACCGAAATCTCCAAGAGCAACTCGATGATACGGATATACCGGGAGAAGCCGTGACAGAAACATTGAAGCTTGGGGAGATCCGCGATCTGCTCTCTGTGCTTTCTCCTCGTGAAGAAGAAGTTCTGCTCCTCCGGCTTGAGGCGCTGAAATACAGGGAGATCGCCGATCAACTGGGCATAAGCATGAACTCTGTCAACGCGCTCTTGGCGCGTGCCTTACGAAAGCTTCAGGTAGCAATGTTGGAAAAGACGAAAGTCGAAAGGGAAAATAGAAATGCGAATCAACCGGCTACGCGAGCATCCTAAAGATGAAATACTCCTTGCTTACCTGGACGGCGAGTTGTCCCATGGGCAGATGCGTGAAATTCGCGCCCATTTAATGATTTGCTGGCAATGCCGATCGGCACTCTCGGAACTTGAGTGTCAGGCAGAAGCCATATCGCAACTACTTTCCGCGCATTCAAACTTTGACCTTGATCGTTCGGTTCGAGCAAAGGAGAAATTCCTGCGATGGCGAACTGCGTTTGAAAGCACCCGGAAATCTCTCTTCGGATGCCAGCCGCCTCAACTCTTGAGGAATGCCGCAGGTGCGGTTCTTGCATAGAGCGAGGCTAGAGTTCTGCTCTGCATTCGTGGTCTGAGAGAGTCCGCCACACTTGCTTGGAACAATTCATGCAGGAGCCCCATGAAGAAGAAGCCCGCAGACAAACCCTACAGTCAGCCGCTACGTTGTGCGATCTATGCCCGCACTGCGACCGTGAAAAAACCCAGTGAAAACAACTCCATCAGTCATCAGGTTGCCACGTGCAAGCGCTTCGCCAGAGGGAGAGGGTGGACTGTTAGGAGAGATTGTATCTTCGCCGATTCTGGGCATTCCGGCCTCACCGTAAACTCAGCTCTTAAAGACCTGATGCGCAGCGCCATTATCAAACCGAAGCCGTTCGAAGTTCTGCTCTGCACATCAAGCGACAGAATCGCGCGAGACACCAGTCTTGTAATCCGAATCCATAAGATGCTCAAGAAGTATGGCGTTGAAATTCGGTTCGCGGAACCTGATATCCAGTTTGAAATAGAGCATTCGTAATCTTGATGTAGGCTCGGGTCACACTTTCGCACCGCGCGAGCCGCAATTCATAGAAGCGGTCAGGCTATTTTCATTGCGCCGGACGAAATTCAACATAGGGAGCCCGAGTTCCTGGCTGCAGACGGAGCGGGAAGCGTTCGGTTCCCGCCAAGCGGTTATGAGCGCCTCACCGCGTTGCCCGTGACTCCCTGCGGGATTCGCCTCATTATTGCGCGATAGATAATCGCGAAACAATGGTGATCACAATGCCGAAACGTCAGCAGGAAGAGGACCTTGCCTTCGTTGTTCGATGTCGTGCGGCAAGATGCCGGAGGATGTCCCGTTGACTTTCAACTATGGATGGGAGAGCCTCCAAGGCGCACATCTGCGAATCCGGGCGCAATTTCTAAGCTCCTGATTCCCTTGATCGTATTCAGATTCTTCAAACACAGCCGGTGAATGGTCGGATCAAGGCTCCGATCTGGACTGCAATCCACGTTCCATAACTGCAGAACGTATCCGGCTATCGCGGCGCGAACAGTCACATGCAGTTCCCCGCGCCGCATTCCAAAATCCCGCTGCACGATCTCCGGGCGAGTGACTCCGGGGTGAACCATCAATGCTAGATCCACCTGCCTGTTCCACTCCTTGTCTGCCTGGGCAACTTCATGGGGATGAATCTCCACATCTAGCACCGGCACGGCGGCCTCAATCCGCGAGAGCACCAAGTCCCTGAATTCCCCGCTCTGCCGGTCGAAAACCCGCGCATGCCAGCGCAGGCCGCTGTCGACCAGCGCGTGCGGGACAACCTCACGGTCGGCCGCTCCCCGCTTCAACGAGTGGTATTTCACACGCAGCACCTGACGCTGATGAATGGCCCTGGTTACCACCGCAAGCTCCTGCAATGTGGGGCGGTTCAGCCGCAAAGGGAGTTCGCAAGGCAGGTAGCTGCCGCCCTGGCGATCATCCCCGTCCCCGAATCCCCTGGAAATCGCCGAGAGCACCCGCTCCGGCTCATGCTCGAAGACTGGCGCAAAACGTTCACTCGGCACGTACACCTTCCGGCGACCATCGAAATCGATGTTCTCGGGCGCAAGTTCCCGGTAGGCCGTAAAATCCCGCGTTGCCATGGCTGGCGCAATCCCGAACCGCTCCATCAAATCCCGACGGCAGGCGTCACCTAGAAACCAGAGGCGGAACTCGATGTAAGCCAACCGATCCCGCTGTTTCTGGCTTCGTTGGCTAAGGGCATCCTGCATCTGCTCATTGCTCCCTTCCAAGGAAAGTATAGCCGGAAAAATCATTTGACATCATCATTATGATGAAGTACTATTACATCATCATAATGATGATGTCTCAGGGGCCAACTATGGAGGTCCGCTATGAGCAAAACGACCGACAACCGCGCCGTCTCCCGTCCCCGCGATTCTGCTGAAATCGTATCCCGAGCCTGGACACCCTTTTCGAAGAAACTTGCCATTGTGCTCTCGCAGCTCGAACAGAAACAATACCTAATCATCTCCGCCAAAAGCTGCAATCGATATATTCAATTCGCCTGTCAGGGCGAGGAGGGAATGCGGGTTGAAGTAACCAGCAACCACTTCCTGAAGGGCAAAAATCGGCTGAACCGTCGGCAGATCTCATGGTTGCGCGCGAACGGGTGGAATGCCCCGACTGGGAAGTTAAACGAAGCGACGCCGGAAAGAGATCCGCACGGGTCTCCCAATTACTTCGTTGACCTTCCGACCTCCGTTGCCGCTGGCGCCGTCGCCCACATGGCGATTGAAGCTTTGGCGCTTGGCTTAGAGATCCCAAACCCAGCGGCGCTGGCCTATGAAGCCTTAGAAGCCGATGGCAGCACGCTTCGATTCGAGGAACTTGGACTCAAGCGGTCCATTGCGCAAGGCGGCCGCCTGATGGAAAAGGTTCTGGAGGTGTTTCGCCAGGTGACAGGAATTGCCGATCTGGAATTTGATAAGGACGGCGATGTATTGGTCTTCTATCGAGAGCGTCCTGTGTACGCGACGCCGATCGAGAATAAGGTGCGCTTGTGCTCGCCGCTCGTCACTGATGAGTTCGAAACACCCACCCTGCTTCGCAAAATGAACGCGCTCAATCTTGAATTGCACGGGCCTCGTTGTGTTTTTCACGGCGGAACAGTGTTCGCCTCGTTCGATATTCTGGCAGATCCTTTTGTCGCGGAGTACCTCGAAGTGGGAATAAGGGAGTTCTCCGTGACTGCGGAAAGACTCGCCCTTCTGCTGCGCGATGAGTTCTCTGACGAAGGGCCAGTCAAGGATGCCGCAGCCCCACATTACATTCAGTAGCCATCCGGAGTTTTCATGAACTACGACGTTATCGGAGACATCCATGGGCACGCCGATGCGCTTGAAGCGCTGCTTGGCCATCTTGGATACAGACAAAAAGGCGGCGCATGGCGCCACCCAGAACGGCAGGCTCTATTCGTCGGCGATTTCATCGACCGTGGACCGCAGCAACGGGAATCGGTCGATCTAGTTCGACGCATGGTTGATGCCGGATCTGCCCAGGCGATCATGGGCAACCACGAATTCAACGCCATTGCCTGGTTCCTTCCGGACCCTGAATGTCCTGGTGAGTACCTGCGTAAGCATCACTCCGCCAGATATGGGAACAGAAATCGACACCAGCACCAGGCGTTCCTGACTGCCGTGGAAGGAACTCCGCTTCATGAGGAACTTGTGTCCTGGTTCCTCACACTCCCGCTTTTTCTTGACCTGCCAGAACTTCGTCTGGTGCATGCATGCTGGCACCCACCCGCTCTCGCCTATTTACGCCCATACCTGACGGTCGACAACAGATTGAAGATCGAGACCATGGTTGAGGCAAGTAGGGAGCCTGAGCATGAGGCTGAGAAGGACACGCCCGAACTAACGGTTTTCAAGGCTGCTGAGGCGGTGCTCAAGGGAATCGAAGTTCCACTTCCCGCTCCACACGGGTTTTATGACAAGGATGGGCAACGGCGTGATCGTGTTCGCGTTCGCTGGTGGGATAACGAGGCCACGGACTATCGGCGAGCTGCGATGCTACCTCTGGAAGAGCGGGTTGAATTTCCTCAAACCCAGATTCCGCCGCATGTTCTGATTGGGCACGATGGAGCTAAGCCGATCTTCGTCGGCCACTACTGGCTGACCGGCGCACCGGCGCTGCTTTCGGACAAAGTGGCCTGCGTCGACTACAGCGTGGCGAAAGGCGGCAAGCTGGTGGCTTATCGTTGGGATAGCGAACCATTTTTGGAGAACAGCAAGCTCGATTGGGTGAGGCTATGAATCGACTGCGGCCTTTGCAGAACAGCATTTCGTCGCCTTTGCGCATTGCCGAGATTTTGCTCGGCGAAAGCGAGGGCCGTTTAGGTCTGACCATCTGTCCCGGAAAGAAGGATCTGCCACGTGGGTGGGACCGCGATCTAGAGAAGGATCTGCGCGCCATCCGCGACTGGGGCGCCAGCACGGTCGTTACCCTCATCGAGGCGCACGAGTTCGAGCTTCTCAAGGTCTCACTTCTCGGTGAGCGGGTTCAGGAGTTCGGTATGCGCTGGATCCACCTGCCTATCCGCGACGTGGATATTCCCGACCAGAGATTCGCAATGGAATGGAGAACCGCCGGGCCAGAAATCCACGATCGTATCCATGCGGGAGAGAATATTCTCATCCATTGCAGAGGTGGGATTGGCCGATCCGGACTGGTGGCGGGCCTGATTCTTGCTGAACGAGGCTGCGCGCCGCGCGACGCTATTCGACAGGTACGGGCTGCGCGGCCCGGTGCGATCGAGACCGCTGCACAGGAACAGTATGTACTAAAAGCAAAGGCTCGACCGCCGGGAAGCGTCACGGGTAGAGCCAAACAGGATCGCCCAAATTTGTTTCAACGCCGTGTTCCAACGGCTCCGACAAGGGATCGCTACCGAGGCTGCCTTCTGGGAGGAGCCGTTGGCGATGCTCTTGGTGCCCCGGTGGAGTTCCTCAGCAGATCGGAAATCCTCCGGAAGTTTGGACCACGGGGCCTGACCGAAATGGCGCCAGCCTATGGAAAGCTGGGAGCCATCACAGACGATACGCAGATGACTCTATTTACCGCGGAAGGCATTTTGCGGGCCTACGTTCGCGGCACGCTGCGCGGGATCTGTGACCCTCCAAGCGTTATTCATTACGCATATCTGCGATGGCTCCATACGCAGGGAGAACCTCTGCCCAAGGACAACAAGTTTCTTCTGACCGGATGGCTCATCGAGCAGAGAGGGTTGTTTTCTCGGCGGGCTCCTGGTCTAACTTGTATCGGCTCCCTGCGCCACCCCTCTGAGATTGGCACGCCAGCCCAGAACGACAGCAAGGGATGTGGCGGAGTGATGCGCGTAGCTCCGATCGGAATGATGTTCCACGCCCTGAGCATTTCGAATCCAGGCTCGCGAGCCGCAAACGTCGAACGCGCCTTCAGTATGGGGTGCGATGCAGCTGCTCTTACGCATGGCCACCCAACGGGATTCTTGGCCGCTGGCGTCATGGCCGCCCTTGTCTTCGAACTACTCGACGGCACCGAATTACAAAACGCGATAGATCGTGTAATCTCCTTGCTGAAAGCGCGGCCGTCTCACGAAGAAACCCTTTTGGCGCTCGAAGGCGCGCGGCGCCTTCATTCCTCAAGCGCCTCCCCATCCGATGCCATCCGGCAGTTGGGAGGAGGATGGATTGCCGAGGAAGCGCTGGCCATCGGCGTCTATTGCGCCCTTAAAGCGACAACTTTCGAGGATGGGGTCATTATGGCCGTCAATCATGACGGCGACAGCGATTCCACCGGACTCATCGCGGGACACTTGCTGGGGGCGATGCTTGGCCTATCTGAAATCCCTGCGCGTTGGCTCGCGACGCTGGAGTTGCGTGGTGTGATCGAGGAGGTAGCCGACGACCTCGCCACGGTGGGAGCCTGGCAATTGGGTAGTGGCGATGATTCGAGCACCAGTGCTGAAGAGGAGTACTACACACAGCGATATCCAGGGGTTTGAAGTCCGGTTGGGGCAAAAGAGCCGGAGGGAAGATCAGGGAGAACAGAGTGACAGAACGACGCATCACTTTTGGTTGGCATCTCGATGGCCAGCGATCTACGGAACCGAGAAATACACTCGGGGAATCGGTTGTCGGACCTATGGGATTCCTTACGCTTCTCGAAACCCAACTGGGTCTGATGGCTCTTCACCCAGCGCAAACCGAACGCATTGTCCAGTATAGGATTTGCCTGCAAGACCTCGATGCCGATCACCGTTTCTATCATCAGAGCTTCTCGGTTGATCCGCTGGGTACGGCAGCCTGCCTGCTTGACTGGCGGGATCAGTGGGCACTGCATGGCTGGGATGGCTGCATGCCGGCCAATGCGCCGAAGCGGCTCCGAGATATGGCGGAAATAGAAGCTATGGCAAGGACTGCCGTGTCGCCAAATATCGGCCAAAGGCTGCGAGCGGTAAGAGCAGCTCTCGAAGTGCGTAAGCTGGAGATCGATCAGGTTCTACTGATTGATCCTCTGGCCAGCCTACCGGCACGATGGCAGGTGGTACTGGCCGAGCTTCCAATCGTAGAGACTGCCGAACCGGATGCAAAGGGAGCCCTATTCCTCGGTGCCTTGCAGGCCAACCTAAAAAAAGCAGTTGCCGGGCAATCCACAGACGAAGCTCACCTGGCAGGATGACGGCTCCGTCGTTGTCGTTCAATCTGAGACCCGCGCCCTGGCTGCTCACTGGCTTGCCTCGCAACTTGAGATTGAGCGGCCTACTTTGCTGGTCTGTGGTCGTGGCGGAGCACGTCTCGATACGCACTTGGCTGCCGCCTATCAACCGCGCCAGGGGATTAAGGAGGCGAGTGCCTTTCGGCCAGCGTTGCAGATACTGCCGCTGACGATGGAGCTTCTATGGAGCCCCCTCAACTACTATGCTCTGGTTCAATTCCTCACGCATCCGGTGTGTCCCATCCCTGGCTTTGCCCGGCGTAGGCTTGCCGAGAGAGTTGCTGACGCACCCGGCATCGGAGGCGAGTACTGGCGGCGCACTCTGAGTAATATTGACGCTCACTATGAGCCCGAGCGGGCTTCAGAAGTCCGAGAGCAGATAGCGTTCTGGGTTGAGCATGACAGGTATCAGGCAGAGGAAGGAGCAAGGATTGATGCCGTCATCGATAGGGTCAACCGGCTTGCCGAGTTCTTCCGGTTGCGCCTCGGAGAGGTCGATCTGGCAAAGCTTCTTGCTTTCCATGCTGGATATGGGCAGTGTAAGGCCTGTCTCAACTCTCTGAAGGGCCTAATGGCACAAGGAATAGATCGGATCCATCCGCGTCAGCTTCAAAAGCTGGTGGCTCAGGCCACCGCCAATGGTTCCGACAACCAGCTTTGGCCAGCAGAGGTCGGCGCTCGGCAGACGGTGGCTCATCCCGGCGCCGTTTTTGAACCCACTGAAAGGGCCATCTGGTGGCAGTTGACAATGCCGGATCTTCCCGGCAATGTCCCTTGGTCCTCTAGCGAAATCTGTGCACTGAGAGATGCTGGTGTGGCGCTTCCAGAGGTCTCTGATCAGCTCGACCAGGCTGCGAAAGAGTGGGTGCGTCCTGTGATGGCCACCCGCGAACAGCTGCTGCTCGTGTTGCCTCCACCAAGCGAAGAGGTTCATCCCCTCTGGCAGATGATCTGTGCGGTAGTCGAGCAGCCGAGGGTAATGCGACTCGAAGAGCTGCTTGAATCGGGTGGTAATGCGCTGGCCGCTGTGACTCCAGTTCCTCTGGCAGCGGCCAAGCGCTGGTGGAAGCTGCCGGAAGAGATTACGGTCTCGCTGCGAGAGAAGGAATCGTTCTCTAGCTTGGAACTGCTACTCTTCAATCCCTATCAATGGCTGCTGCGGTATCCGGCGGCATTGTACCCCGTCCCGCCTCATCAGCGTTGGAGGCGACTTCCGGATTCTGGGCAATCTGGCACACGGCCTCATTGAACGGTATTTCGTTCATCCAGATTCGCTCACGATGTCGGATACCACGTTCGAGGGCTGGTTTGCGAAAGCCTTTGCAGAAATCATCGATCAGGAAGGGGCAATTTTGCGGATTCCGGGCCGCGGAGCAGATCTCGAAAGTTTCCGCTTCCGCCTCCATCGTTCCATGCTCGCTTTGCGCGGGCAGTTTTCGCAGGCGGGTACGGTCAAGGTGGTACCAGAGTTGCCCGTATCGGGCCAGTTTGAAGGTGGAGAGTTGGCGGGATCTGCCGATCTCATGCTGCAAAACGCCGGCGGCGACCGCGCCATCGTCGACATGAAATGGTCCGGGATCAAGAAATATCCGGAGAAGCTGAAGGAAAATCGACACCTGCAACTTTCCATTTATGCCGAGTTGTTGCGGCAAGAACAAGGAAAGCAACCATCGGTCGCCTACTACATTCTTGACCGCGCTCGCCTTTTTGCCCCGGATGATCGCTTCTTCCCAGATGCAGAACAAGTTAAGTCCGTGAACGGCGAGAATACTGCCGAACTCTGGCATCGCTTCCTTAGCACCTGGCGCTGGCGGGCCGAGCAAATTAAGGCAGGGCGTTTTGAAGTCGTTCTTGAGCGTACCCAGCCTACCGAAGAATCCGAACCGCCGGCTGAGGGAATGGCCATAGAAACGCTAAGCGAAGCCTACAACGATTATTGGGCGCTCGCCGGATGGGAGGCTTGAGGATGCAACCCAAGATGAACGCCAAGATCACCTTCATTAGCGCCGGCGCGGGAAGCGGAAAGACCCATCGGTTAACCGAGATCCTGAACAAGGAATTGAATTCTGGAGGGGTGCGTCCCTCGGGCGTGATTGCAACTACCTTCACGAAAAAGGCCGCCACCGAATTGCGGGAACGAGTGCGCGGGCATCTGCTCAAGCAGGGCAATTTCAGGCTCGCCAGCGCCATGGGACAAGCCAGGATTGGCACCGTCAACAGCATTTGCGGACAGCTCATTTCTCGTTTCGCATTTGAGGCCGGCATTTCAACCGATCAGCAGGTGCTAGAGGAAGTCCAGGCAGGTGTCATTCTCGGCAAGGCAATCGATGCCGTGCTAGACGGGGCCGGGATGAGGGGCTTACAAAACACTGCGCGCTGTTTGGGACTGGAAGAGGAATGGAAAGATTCACTGAAGTCGTTGGTGGACCAGGTTCGCGCCAATGATATTCCGATCGCGGAAATAGGAGGATTTGCGCAGCGAAACGCGGACGATCTTCTGAGTCATTTTCCAAAGCCGGCTGCGCAAAACCTTGACCAGGATCTTCTGAGTGCCATTCACACGGCGATGCCGGCCATTGAAGCGGCCGCGCAATCCGGAGCAAAGAAAAATACCAACAGCTACCTCGCACTCGTCAGGACGTTCGCAGAGAGCTTGAAGAGTGGCACAACATCCTGGAGCGACTGGGCCAAGCTTTCCAAAGAGTCACCAGAAGCCGGGCTTCGCAATACTATCGAGCCGATCGCCAGCCTCGCGGGACGGCTCGCCGAACACGGACGGCTGCATGCCGACTTGCGGAGCTACCTGGAGCAGATATTTAATCTAGCCGCCAAGGCGTTGGACAGCTACCACAAGATCAAGCAGGAAATGGGCGCACTCGACTTTGCCGACCAGGAACACCTGCTTTTGAGCTTGCTCGATCACGAAAGTGTGGCAGATGTTCTGAACGGAGAACTCGACTTGCTGATGGTTGACGAGTTTCAGGATACAAGCCCAATTCAGTTAGCACTCTTTTTGAAGCTCGCTCGCTTCGCCAAAAGAGTGTATTGGGTTGGAGACATCAAGCAGGCGATCTATAGTTTTCGCGGCAGCGACACAGAACTGATGCAGGCCATTCTCAAGGCACTGCCTGACTTGGGTGGAACCAAGGAGGTTTTGCCATGGTCGTGGCGTTCGCGCCCGGAATTGGTGCGAGCCGTCAACGCGGCGTTCTCGAACGCTTTTTCGAATTCTCTTGCCAAGGAAGAGGTCGAGCTAAACCCGACCCGCACGGATGCGTTGTCCGGACCAGCGCTCGCCAATTGGATTCTCGGCGGCAAGAACGTCGGTCAGGAGGCTTCGGCTCTTGCCGCAGGGGTTCGCAGGCTCGTCGATTCAAAGCGCACGATTTACGACAAGGACGCCAACGCCATTCGTCCTGTCCGGTACGGCGACATCGCCATTCTGTCTCGATCGAACGATAAAGTTAAGGAGCTGGCTTTTGCTCTTTCCAAGCAATGCGTTCCCGTAGCCACGGCGCAACCGGGACTTTTGTCGACCCCGGAAGCAACGTTGGCCATCGCCTGTCTTCGTCGCCTCAACGACCCAGGGGATACGATATCGACTGCCGAGATTGTGTCGCTGGCAGATGGCTTGGAGCCCGAGATTTGGGTTGCAGATCGCTTGACGTATCTCAAGAAGGGTGCGAATGCGGACCTCTGGCAGGAGCAATCCATTGACGGCCATCCGGCCCATCCTGTGCTGGCGATCATTGCCCGGCTTCGCGCAACTCTTCCTGTGTTGGCGCCGCGGGAAGCCATGGAAACCGTAATCGCTGCCTGCCGCCTTTCCGAAAGAGTAGTTCGCTGGAGCCCCGATCCCGATCGTGCCAGAATTCGGTTGGCCAACCTGGAAGCGCTCATCGAGTTGTCCGCGAAGTACGAAGACCTTTGTCGTACCGGCCAACATGCGGCATCGATTTCAGGTCTGATTCTGTGGCTAGGCGAAATCAGTGAAGAGGGGCAGGACATGCTGGCCGAACCGGCCATTGACGCGGTCAAGGTTCTGACGCTTCACGCCGCGAAAGGTCTGGAATGGCCAGTTGTCGTGTTGGTCGACCTAGCGGCAACGATCCGGGACCGTCTTTGGTCGATATCAGCTCAATCGAAATCCACCTTCGATGTGAACGATCCACTGGCAGATCGTTTCATTCGCTACTGGCCGTGGCCATTCGGGAAACAACAGAAGGTACCAGTCGCAGACGATATCGCACTGACCCCGATAGCTGCGTCCTTCCGCGAATCCGCAGTTGAAGAATCGAAGCGTCTGCTCTATGTCGGTACAACACGGGCGCGGGACTTTCTGGTTTTGGCTCGTTCCAGTCGGAAGCCGACCGGAGAATGGGTAGATTGCGTCAAGGCTCCATGGCTCTTACCAGAAGAGGGCTGCGAATCGATTACCCTGCCATCCGGGGAAAAAGTCTGTACCGACCGCTGGATTCTCGATCCGGTCGAGGAGGCCGAAGCCATTCTTGCGACGAAAGCGGGCGCTCTTCATTGGTTCAGACCAGCCGATACAGAACCGCTGAGACAGCCGCTCATTTTCAATCCTTCCTTGGCGAACGAGCGGCCGGCAACTGTCGCTTGAAAAATGCAAGATCGGCAAACGGGTTTCAGTAGCCTCCGGCTCTGATATGAGAGTGCTGGGAACAGCGATTCATGATTGCTTGACTTTGTCCTTCGCTGATCGGACAGTTCCTCTGACTGAAACAGAGGTTGAAAGGATTCTGGCTGGGTATGAGGTGACCGGTTTTCTCTCGTCTGAGGCGGTACTGCAACAGGTTCATGCTTTTCACTCTTGGCTGGAAGTGCGCTGGCCCGGCGCGAAGCCAAATGCGGAGATCGCGGTGCAGAGTCTCCTTGAATCCGGACAGGTCCTGAATGGCCGAATTGATCTGCTTCTGGAGACCACTGCGGGTTGGATCTTGATCGACCACAAGTCCAGCCAATTGGCGCCAGAACATTGGGACCAACTCGCGACGGAATACGGGGCTCAGATTGACGCTTATGGAAAATCCGTTGAACAAGCGTCCCACAAGAAAGTTTTAGAGAACTGGATATTCCTTCCGGTGGCCGGCGGAGCATTGAGTGTGGTGGTTATTTGAACGAAGCCGCATATCAATTCCCCAGTAGAGATCCGGGGACTGGCCACATAAACTTCCGTGCAATTGATGCGTTTATCAGATGGAATCTAAACAGGGGAGATACGACCGAAATGTTTCTGTTCGATAGTGAATCCTTAATCAGACCAGTGGCGCATGATCATGCGAGGGGTATCAGTCGCTTCGAGGAAGAAGCGAACACGCAAAGGCATGTCGACTATGCCGCGCAGAATACATGCAACGAAGTAGGCAGCAAACACATGCAAATGGCGAAGCCGAGGTCACTATGCCTCTGACTGCTGCCTGGCTTCCCATGGCCACGCCTCTTGATCCGGCGGAAGAGCCACCTGGCAGCCTCGATCCCCTTGGGACACTCAATTATGCCGAGCGCCTCGCGGAGGTCTTGTTGCCAGCGTTTACGGTTCGGATGTGGCGCGCCAGACTTCTGACTTTCGCTGTCGTGGCAGCGACAGTAGCTGAACGCGCGGTAGCTCGCATGGAAGGGCGGGAAGATAGCCCGACGTCTGGCGGACGAAGACAGCCCGTTCCATCAGTCAATTGTTGACACCCTGCACGAGTCTCTTGAACTGGAGGAGTTTTCTGTTCTTGCATCGCGTTCAGACGAACTCGTTCGACTTCTCTTCGCTTATGTGCGCTCGCCGTCATTCATAGCCCGGTACTTCCCGCTTGATGTGGAGGAGGTTCGCTCCGCCTTGTCCGAGCGTTCGACTCGCGCACAAGTGGCTCTTGATGGGGCGACGGCGCTATCTCGCGCGCTGATTGACCGGACTGACGCCTCCGCGATGACCATGCGACGACGTGTTGAGGAGTTTCTCCGTTTTGCCAAAGAACTTGCGGTACTTGGGATCAATCGAGATGCAGCGAACGACGATGAGAATTACGAAGACCCTTTGACGGAATATCTCAACGCCATTGCCGTCTACGTCTCTCCTAAGAAGGTGGGAGAGGATGATGACAGGGACGCATCGGTTGAACCGAGCGAAGGAGCGTACCGCGTACTGCCGACGGTGCGAATGGTCTATGGAGATACCAAACGCGCGGTCCGCGAACGCCTCATGCTTGCGTTCAACAGCCCATTGTTCCCTGAGATTCTTATTAGCAGCGCTGTACTTGCAGAAGGCGTTGATCTCCATCGGTTTTGCCGCTACGTGATCCATCACGATCTTTGCTGGAATCCGAGCACGCTTGAACAGCGTACTGGCCGCCTTGACCGGATTCGTTGCAAGGCTGAGTTATCACACCGGCCAATCGTCGTATATGAACCGTTTCTCGGCGGCAGCGCTGATGAGAAGATGTTCCGGGTTGTTCGGGATCGCGAACGGTGGTTCCAAATCGTGATGGGACAAAAGTTCGAATTCGACGAGGCTTTGTCGGAGGAGCTTTCCAATCGCGTTCTGTTGCCTGAAGAACTTGCCGAAGAGTTGGTTTTTGATCTAAGGAGGTGGCGAAAGGATGCGGAACCTCTGGGCCAGTGACCACGGCCGATTGAATCGCGCCGCGCAGGAGCGCCAGCCAACTCATTGCCATCGGGTATTGTCTTGGCCACCCTTGGCGCAGACTGGCCTTATTCCGCTTCGAGGCCAACCCGGCTGGGAAAGCCTACCAACAGCAAGTGGCTGAAAACCATGTGACAATTCTCACAAAATCACATGATCCCAAATTCACTGGGTTCATTTTCCCGCGCAGGACTTCCACCATGGCCTAGACTAGAATTATCACAATTTTATGGCTCTCAGCGTACTGAGTTGAGTACTCGAACAAGCGGGCGCGCGCACCCCGGAGGGTATGACATGTCGATTTTCACATGGCTGGTCCGGTTGTTCCGTGGCACCGAATCCAGCACTTCGGCCCGACGAGAGAGCCTCAGGCAACAACTTCGGGTGATAACTCTGCACGATGAAGCGAAAATCGACCGCCTCATCGCATTCGAGCGTGACGAGTTAAGACGCAAAAAGCTCCCAGAAGACACCGTCGAGGGTCTTTTAGAGAGGGCCTTAGGGCGGTGGGAAAGGGACAACCGTTAGCGGCCATTTGGAAGGCGTGATTCCCTTCGCACCGGAGGATCCGAAGAACAAAAGGCCGAATCTGTGTAGGACCGCAGAAGCTTGTATCACCTGGGCGGTAGAACTAAACTGAGTTTTCCTAACAGTTTAGGAGCAACATTGAGGCGCACAAATGGCACTCCTCGAAGAAGGCGCGGCAATTCGGGACACCTACGAAATCGAGCGATTTCTCGGAGAAGGTGCGTTTGCTGAGGTCTACCGGGTTCGACACCGATACCTGGGCAGGCAGGCGTTGAAGCTCTTTAAGCTTCCGGGACTGACCACTGCCGAAGTCCAGGACATGTTGGGGGAAGCTGTCCTTCTATCAAAAATCGACCATCCGAATATCGTCAGAGTCTTCGACGCAAATACCATCACTATCGAAGACCAGGTGTTCGGATACTTCACAATGGAGCATGTGGCCGGCGGAAGTCTTGACCGGTTCTGGCGATCGTTTGGAGCACAATTCGTTCCCGTTCCCATAGCAGTGGACCTGGTCAAACAGGTTTGCCGAGGTCTTGCCGCCGCTCACTCTCAGGACCCGCCAATCATCCATCGCGATATCAAACCCCAGAACATCCTTGTTGGCTATCAAGCGGATGGGCTCAGGGCAAAGGTATCTGACTTCGGTTTGGCAAAAAGGGTGAACCCTTTAACGCTCATGGCCACTTCCCGTGGCACACGGCAATTCAAAGCCCCTGAGGCGCTTCACGATGTGAATAGTGATTCTCTTGCGGGCGATGTTTGGGCTATTGGAATGACCTTGTACTTGCTCCTCACGGACAAGCTTCCTTTTGACGTGCCTGATGACTACGTCCAGGTAAATACTTCCAAGGCTTTTCAGGAGCCACTAGTGCCTCCGAGTCAGGTCAACCCAATCTGTGACTCTAGTCTCGACCACATAATCGCTCGTTCCCTTGCTATCGACCCTAGAAGACGCTATGTATCGGCTGTTGAACTTTTAGCAGACCTAGATGCTTGGGCACCCAAACTGCAAGCAGAAACACGGGAACGAGGCCATGACCCCGGGTCTACATCGAAGGAGGTCCTAGGCCGCGCCTCAACACCATTGCCAGAAGAAGCCAGGAAAATTGCTTCCCGCGCCATCGGGTTGGCCCAAAACCCGGCCACCTTAAATGAGGCCGCTGACTTAATGGAGGAAGCCTTCAGCAAGCTACCGGAACTTCGGAATGAATACAGAGGCCGTGTCACTCTATGGCGCAGAGGAATCTCAATGTAGGTGAGTAATGTCAAAGAAGCCTGTCCTTATCGCCGACCCTGATCCCAGCGTGCTAGAGCGCGTCATGATGCTGCTCGCCGTTGATGGGTATGCAGTTCGAGGAGCAAGCACTTCACAAGAGGCTATTGACCGGGCAGAGACTCAGCTACCGAAACTTCTGATCATCAACCCACAAATGCCTGGTCTTTCCGGGTTTGAAGTTGCATCGCAAATATCACGGAAAGCGCGTTGCAAGGTCATCTTCCTCACAGAATTGGCAAAGGACGCCGACTTCCGAGAAGCACTGCGCGGTCTCCGGCAGCAAGGCTGCGACTGTTCAGCGGTCAATTTTCCGTTTGAAGACGATGACTTCGTCGCTGAGGTTCACCGTGAAATCGGCTCACCCATCTCTGACATCGAGAAAGAGGGAAAAACATCGAGTTCTGTGACCGAGAACGGAGTTCCTCCGCGCCGCTTCAGGCCGGCAGAAGGCGACTACGAAGCCTTGCTGGAGATGGTAGAACCGCAACTGTACGACCATAACGCTTTCCGATTGACTGGCTTGTTAATTGATTCATCTCTCCGTGACATCTCAAAGGCTGCTGAACGCCTGGAAATGATTGCCAAGGGATTCGGAGTTGCTGAAGCCGCTGCAAGTTCATTCTCAAAGACACCACCATCGGCTGAGGAAGTTCGGACAGCGTTACAGTGTTTGAAAGTCCCTGAACAACGACTCCTCCAAGAATTCTTCTGGTTCTGGCCAACCAATCACAAGGGGGACCATGACCCCGCACTTGCTGCCATGAACGCAGGTGAGATCACGCGAGCAGAGAAGATCTGGGGAGAACTCGCGGACGGACAGCGGGAATTGGAGAACGTTTTAGCACAAATTGAAATTGCCCGATCCGAACATGAAAGGAAGGAACTCCTTCCGACGAAGAAGGTACTTGAACGAAAAACAGCGATTGCAACGCATAATCTAGCAATCCTGAATCACATTCGTGCACTCTCCCACACTCCAAACGGGTCATCGAAGCTTTCCATTCAATGCGCTGATCCGACCGCTGCATGGAAGGCGTCAATATCCTACTGGTCCAGACTGCATAAGCAGCATGAATTCTGGGACGCTCTTGCCGATCGTATCCGTGAAATCAATGACCCACGGCTTGGCATTGAAACCGCAGAAATGATCTGGACTTCTCTGCCCTTGGCATTGCTCCTTCTCAATGCAGAATTTGCGGTCGCCTCGGCAGAGGCCGGTGATTTTGAGCGAGCTTCGATTCAGAAGCAACTTATGGATCACTCTGGATTCGACATCAGTTGCGTGAAAGATGCGCTTTCCAGAAAACTCGCACCTCTACAGCAGGAACTTGCTCGGCTATGCAAATCTACAGAAGAGCGAGCACTCAAGTCGCCAGAAGCCGCCGCCGATGTTGTACGTCACTTCTTAAATGAAAAGAAAAAATACCTGCAGACGTTCAACTTTCTGCTGGGACTGGGTGACGCATCGAGAGATGGTGCCCATGATCTTGTTGCAGACACTGCAAGGACTTGCCTCGTTGCCTATCTGAATAAAACTGAGAATTGGGAAGCTGGTCTGCAACTTTTCGACGAGTGCCTTGCCCTCGCGAACAGCAATTCGCTCCGTTCACGGTTGGAAGAAGACTATGAACAACTCACCCGCAATGCCGCTGGCCAGCGTGCTGCAAGACGCACACAATCTACTGCGGCTCCGCCTCGACAAAGCGCCACGCCGCCTCAGCCCTCCCAGGGCCAAACACATATTCCAGCTCCGGCAACTGGAGTCACACCTGCTGGCAGGAAAGCCTTGTTCGGGCTTCTTGCGCTCATCGGCCTGTTCATCATAATTGCTATCGTGTCGAGTAGCAGCAACTCTTCAACTACATCACCTGCGCAAAGCACTCCCGCTGGAACGATCACGAACCCTTCAACCGATTCGTCGACACCTTCGAATACCGATTCTGCTCCGGCCGTCCCAACGCGATACCCTCAAGCCAACGAAGACTCACCAACGGCAACGAAGCCCAGCGAACCTCTCCAGGACACAGGCGCTGCTCAAGTCAAAGCTGAAATTGAAGAGAACCAGAGCAGGTTGCGTCAAATGGACACTGATCTCTCCGACTACAAGAGCCGCCTCAATGAACTCACTTCCCAGATTGATGCAGACGAAGCCAAACTGCAGGAGATGAAGCGCGAGCACGACCTCGGAGAAGATGTCGATGTCGATCTTTACGAAGCCACTAGACGCCGACACAACTCAGCTGTAGATAGTCATAATGCACTTGTGGAGGAATACAACTCATCGCTTCGATCTTACAAATCTCTGCTCAGTACAACTAATGAAATGATCGACAACTACAATGCCCACTTGAGGTCGCAATGAAAAACATCGGCAACATTTTCAGAATTGGGGAAACGGGCGTTCCAGAGGCTAAAGCGCTCGCGAGTACTCCCTTGTCGCCTACACAGGACAATCCTGTCCGCCTCGAATTCCGGTCAACGCTTATTGTCGATTTAGCAAACGTTGCCTGGGCGCTTCAAAGGAAGAGTTGCGATCCCGTTACCAATGAGAGAAAAGAGGAGTTCCGTCCAATCGCCCGTCATATTGACCAGCTCTCGGAGTACCTGGAAGAGCTTGGCGTGAAAATTCAAAATCATACAAATGAACTGTTCGACTCTGGACAGTCCCTCGAAGTCATCGCTTTCCAGCCCACAGCCGGGATCAGCCGTGACGTCGTAGTCGAGACGATTCGGCCGACCGTGTATATCAAGGGCATCCGCATTCAAATGGGACAAATCGTCGTGGCGACACCTGAACAGACTCAGGAAGGCGGCGGAAATGTCTAGACTGACAATTGATTATGGAATTGATCTTGGCACAACGAACAGCAGTATTGCGGTGTTCGATCGGACTGGCCCCCGCATCATTCGGAACAATGAGAATGAGCAATTCACACCGTCAGCGGTCTGGATTGAGAAGAATGGTGCCCTGCGTGTTGGGCGTGCAGCCAAAGAGCGCGCGCTTTCTGATCCCAGGAATGGGGCAATCGAGTTTAAGCTGATGATGGGGAAGGCACATACAACGTCCTTTCAGAACCAGAATCGATCCTTCAAGCCTGAAGAACTGTCCGCGGAGGTTCTGAAATCCCTCAAAGAAGACGTAATCCGAAGCAACAATGGTGAAGTTCTTGAGTCCGCCGTTATCACGGTACCCGCTGCATTCGATCTCCCCGAAACTGAAGCCACCCGCCGAGCTGCCAAATTGGCAGGAATCTCATATTGTCCACTTTTGCAGGAACCGATTGCAGCTTCCCTCGCATATGGCTTTGAGAATCACAGTGACAACGCTTTCTGGCTTGTGTACGACATCGGAGGAGGGACGTTCGATGCCGCAGTCATGCATGTTCACGATGGTGCGATTCAAGTTGTGAACCACGGCGGCGACATGAACTTGGGCGGAAAGCTTATTGACTGGGATGTCGTTGAACAGGTTTTCGTTCCAGCACTCTCTTCATTTAGCCTTTCAAATTTCTATCGCGGAAATGACAAATGGCGCGCAGCGTTTGGAAAGCTTAAGCTGCATGCGGAGAGGGCGAAAATTGCGCTTACGCGCGATACAACGTACGAAATCGCTGGTGAGTACATTTGTCCCGATGATTCCGGTGAACCCGTTTTGCTCGACATAGTAATCACCCGCAGCCAACTAGAACTTCTTATTGAGCCTCACCTCGTGAAGACCATCAATATCTGCCGGAACGTTTTGAAGGAGCAGAAACTAGGCCCAGATGACATTTCAAAGATTGTTCTGGTCGGCGGCCCGACGGTGACTCCGTTGCTTCGCCAGATTCTGCCTGATCGCAAAGCTGGACTTGGTATTCCGATTGATTTTTCTGTGGACCCCCTTACGGTTGTCGCTCAAGGTGCAGCATTGTTTGCAGCAGGTCAGCGGAAGCCTAGTTCTGCCGTTCAACCCCGAGCTGGAGAATTCACCCTAAGCCTTGAGTACAAGCCAATCGGAAGCGACACTGAGCCACTTGTTGCAGGAAGGATTGAAGGTCGAGGCACAAACTCATTCCAAGGATTTGTGATTCGTCTGTTGAATCCTGACGCCCAGCCGCCCTGGGATAGCGGCAGGCTTCCACTCAGCTCAACGGGAACGTTTATCGCTAATCTGAGGGCGGAGCGGGAAGTCCAGAACACGTTTCAAGCGGAGCTTTACGACGCTTCGGGTAGGAAGGTTCTTCTGGAGCCTTCATCCTTTCCCTATACCGTCGGCCTCGTTATCACCGATCCGCCTCTCCCATACGACATTGGCATCGCCATGGCTGATGACAAGGTTGACGTTCTTTTTAAGAAAGGAACCCCGCTGCCGGCCAAGACCAGTGCGTTTCACCGGACTGCCCTGCTGCTTCGTAAGGGTGATCCAAAGTCCCATTTGAGAATTCCATTCATCCAAGGTAACGAACCGGAGCATGCATATCTGAACCGGAAAATTGGTGAATTGATCATCCCCGCTGGCTCGCTTAAGTACGATTTACCCGCAGGAAGCGAAATTGAGATACGACTTTCAATCGATGCGTCCCAACACATCACCGGCACCGTGTTGGTGAACTTGCTAGACGAGGAGTTCACTGTTTCACTTGACGGACTGATCAAGCAGCCGCGTCCATTCGAAGAACTGAAGAAGGAGTTTGAGGAGCAGGAGAAGCGTCTAGAACAAGCCCGAGAAATGCCAGAAGCGCTCCAGGGCGACATCGCAGCCGACCTCGACAAGATTACAAAAGAGAATGCAATTGGAGAGGTCTCGCGACTGCTCGCGGCTGGCGACAAATCGGAAGCAGTTCGGTGCGACGAACAGCTTCTTGCGGTCAAAGCTGTACTCCAGCGCATCGAGGATGCGCTAGAAGGTCCAAAGCTGAAAGCTGAAGCGCAGCAGGAGATAGCATGGACCGAGGAAGTCTTGGAAAGTGCCTCTGCGCAGCATCAGAAAGCATTTGCATTGCTTCGCCCTGAGGTTGAGGCAGCCATGAACGGAAGCTCGGATGTCCTGCGGCGGAAAATCAACGATATGTATGAACTGCGCATGCGTATCCTAGAGGACAACCCCGATTGGTGGATCGGTAACCGGGACTACTTGTTGGTGCGGAAGGGAGAAATGCTTGATCAGACCCAGGCGACACTCTGGTTTCAGCATGCGGACCGAGCGATCAATAGCAACAACATTGATGGATTACGAACAGCATGTCGGCAACTATGGGCACTGATGCCACGTGCACAGCAGGCCCGTGGATATGGGGGCAGTACAGTCCGAGCAAGGGGGCCCAAGGGATGAGCACCGGGCTAAGCGCCATTGCAGTAAAACTTGCGACACTCAGTTCCAACGCCCGTTTGTCTGACTTGGCCCTCTTTATGACCGAAGGGCAAGTTGCGCGCGCAAAGAAGATCAGGTCCGTTCTCGGCCACCTCGCGCCAGGAGTCTACCTAATCGGGGCTGGTCCATATACCCAGGGAGTGCATTCGCTTATGTGCGATGAGATCGTAATTGGACGCTTGGCGACTGTACTCGAAGAGCCCCTTGACCGTCCCGTGGATGTCTTCGTAGAACGATGCAACAACACTGACTCCTCGTGAAGTGTCGCGCGTTCACTGCGTCATCTATCGCAGAGAAGGTGTCACCAAGCACGATTACTGGATTTTGGACAAAGGGAGTACCTGTGGCACTTACGTCAACCAGGAACTTGTTTCAGCCGCCACCTCTTCCGATGAAGAAGACATCAGTCTTGCAAGTCGCGCTCTCTCGAACGGCGACATTATCTCGCTCGGGAAATCACAGATTAACAACTTCGTTTTTGTCGATACCAGGATCTAAACATGGTCTGCGCGCACTGTAGGACCAGAACCCGGCTCGGCTCGATGCACTGCTTCAACTGCGGTAGAGATATTAGTAAATCCGACCGCAGAGCCAATCGAGTCTGCTCCAGTTCGCAAGCCTGCATCGGCGGAACAGATCATTGGCAACATTGACATCAACGGCACGTTGCTGGTGATCAGCAACACCAGAGTTTCGTTTGGCTATCAGAACTCTAAAGTGTGATGAGATAGTCGGAATCCGTTACGGAATCTTCAAAAACTACGTGAATGGAATTCGCACTTCACGGTCATATGCAGTCTGGCTGTCTGATCGGAGTTCCACTATGTTGATAGAGTGCGCCTCGGCTTTCGCCAGCTCAGCAACGGTCGAAGCTCGTTATCAAGCAACGCTAAGCGCTCTTTATCCAGCGGTAATTGTCCCGCTTCTTGAAAGCTTCCTTGTAAATCTCAGCGATGGCCCTGGATTTCAGATTGCGACTATTACATTCGACAGAAATGGTCTACACCGTTCAAATTCATATGGAGCAGTTCAGAAGGGGTTGCTCAACGCTTGGGTATCGATGGCTGGCGGAAAGTCCGTGGCCGAACGTGAGCAAAGCTACCAGCATTTGGCCTGGAGAGACTTTGGAGGATACTCCTTCAGTGATGGGAACATTCGTTTATATTCTCGGAACAAGGATATATGGACCCAGTTCTCACTTCGGGACACATGGAATGCCGTATGTTTAGGGCCCCTTCTCGACTTCTTGTACAAAGACAACCGGCTTGCATCCTTCGTGAATTTGTAAAGCAGCAATCTCTCTTCGAATGGCCCTTGCTCCGGAATAGCTTTTGTCGGGACGGACATTACAAACGGAGAAGGTGATCAGGCGTTGAAATGGGGATTCCCTCATGAACTGTCCCAAGTGTGGAACAAAGAACCCGACTGGTTCGGTCTACTGCTTCAATTGCGGTGAGGCCATGAATGCCCCTCCGGCCGCGCAACAAAAGGCTCCTCCCGTTCCTGATGCCGCACCGCCTCCACAGCCTCTCGCACAACCTATGCCTGCGCCGCAACCAAGGGCGACCAACCCAGCTTCACCTCAAGTTCCTCACGAACGAATAAGTAAGAGATCTATTGTGGTTGCGGTTGTGCTTTTTCCCTTAGTTCTCCTATGCATATTTGGTTTAAGACATGCATTCACAGTGCAGGAGGACTTCGGAGGTACATATACAGGAGTGGTACACAATCTAACAGGGGGGCTATCGTCCGATTTTACAGTTTCTTTTAGCCAAGACAGCCATGGTGCCATTGAAGGCTGTATGGCCGTAAAGCCACCGCTCGGCGGCAGCGGCTACTTGAAAGGCCAGGTTGAGGGTTCGCAAGTAACATTCGATGTTTCAAGCGCTTTTTTCGTCATAGGTTTTAAGGGCCAGAGTGAATCGAGTAACTTCAACGGAACTTACTTAGTTTCTGTGCACAACGGTCCATCCCAAAATGGGACATTCCAACTCCAGAGAACTTCCTTGGCGGTTGTGAGCAAGGTGTTCAGCTCCTCGATTTGCCCGAACGATGAGGCGACTACCGGGAATATGTACTACTCGGGAGATGGCATCTCCCAAGATTATTCGAATGCACTCGTCCATTTTGAGAACGCTTGCACTTCTTCAAACATGGCTGGTTGCGCAAAGCTTGGCCATATGTACGATTATGCCCAAGGAGTTAAGCGGGACACTGCGAAAGCCATGAACCTATATCAGGTAGCCTGCGACGCCGGAGAAATGTCAGCATGCAGCGAACTCGGCGGGTTTTACACCAATGGCGACGACGTAGCTCAGGATTATGAACATGCACGTGCGCTTGAGCAGAGGGCATGCGACGCGGCGTACTGGGACGGCTGTGTTCGGCTCGCCTCTTTGTACGACTGGGGACATGGTGTTACTCAAGACTTTGCAAAGGCAAGCACCTTGTATCGGAAGGCATGCGATGGCGGATACATGGACGGGTGTGCTGGACTCGGTTCTTTGTCCAGTAACGGCCATGGAGTTCCACAAGACTACTCTCGGGCGACCGCTCTATTCCAGGATGCCTGCGACAAAAAAAGCCTGGTCGGATGCGTCATGCTCGGCTCCCTCTACTATAGTGGCCGTGGCGTCACCCAAGACTACGCAAAAGCGATTAACTTGTTTCAGAAAGCCTGTGACGGCAGATATATGACCGGTTGCGCCTTTCTAGGTAGGTTGTACGAAAATGGCTACGGGATCAACCGAGATTACGCTGAAGCGCGCTTACTTTATCAGAAGGCATGCGATGCCGGAACTATGGTCGGCTGCACGATGCTCGGTAATCTCTATTCCAATGGCGAAGGCGTAGCCCGGAACTCGGTTCAGGCAATGGCTCTGTATCGCAAAGGATGTTCCGGTGGAAATATGGACGGATGCGTCAAACTTGGAGACTTCTACGAACAACAAGGCAAAGTGGGCGTAAGCAAGGGCTTTGTCGAAGCACGTTCGTTTTATCAGAGGGCTTGCGATGAGGGCACAAAGATCGCGTGCGACAAACTCAAAACATTGCCTTGAAAGGAAGGGACGGAAAGTAGATCTGGGTCATCATGGTGCGCAGATACCTATTGCGACGTTCAGTAGGGCGGTTTCTTAGAGCCTTGGTGGCGCTGGGCGCATGAGGGCAAGCACTGAGTCGGCGTCCGCGACCTACTCTCTGAAAATCCTGTGCGATACGAGCTAGTGACGGACAGGCAGCGATGGCTAGGTGCGAGTGAGAATCGCGCCATATACGCCCAAATCGCGTCACATTTATGGCGCGATCCCCTTGCAATTGGCGCGATTCCATGCTTTAATTGGCGCAATACCTGCAATCGCGCAATTAGAAGGGGGCGGATAATGGCAAATCGCCGCGTGGACGACATAGCAGAAGATCTGGCAGCGGTCGTGGACTTCGTGCGGCAAAGTGCAAACGGCGCACGGAGCGGTGAAATTGCTGAGGCTCTAAAGGAGATCCCGCAGCGAACCCTTCAACGTTGGCTGAAAAGCCTTGTGGAGAGTGGGCGGCTCGTGCAAGGAGGCAAAGGGCCGGCGGCGCGATATCGCCTTCCGGCGATAGTAGAAGAGCAGAAAGAAACGCCTGAACGGAAGAGGGGACCAGAAGAGGAAAAGCCGGAAGAGGTAGTGTCGCCTCTCTCCGTCGAAAGCGCCCAGATACGCGCGTATCTGCGGCAACCGTTCGGGGCAAGAAAAGCCGTTGGCTACAACCGCCAGTTTCTCGACGGCTATCGACCCAACACGAATTTCTACCTCTCGCCGAAAGAGCGAGCACACCTGGCGGAAGTGGGCAAGACGAAGACCGGGGTCGAAGCGGCCGGAACCTATGCCAAGCAGATTCTCAACCGCCTGCTCATCGACCTGTCCTGGAACTCAAGCCGGCTCGAAGGCAATACTTACTCGTTGCTTGATACCCGTCGCCTGATCGAATTCGGCGAAGAAGCGCAGGGCGGGAACAGGCTGGAAGCCCAGATGATTCTCAATCACAAAGACGCCATCGCGTTTCTTGTGAGCGCGGCGGATGAGATCGGCTTCAACCGCTATACGATTCTGAACCTCCACGGAATTCTGGCGCAGAACCTCCTGCCGGAGGAGGCGGCGGCCGGACGCTTGCGGCGCATTGCGGTCGGCATTGAAAGCTCTGCCTTCCATCCTCTCGAAGTCCCGCAGTTGATCGAGGAGTGCTTCAATCAGGTGCTGGCAACCGCGCAGGCAATCCATGACCCGTTCGAGCAATCGTTCTTTGCCATGGTGCATCTGCCGTACCTTCAACCCTTCGACGATGTGAACAAACGGGTATCGCGTCTGGCGGCGAACATTCCCTTCATCAAGGCAAACCTGTCGCCGCTGTCGTTTACCAGCGTTCCGCGTTCGACCTACACGGACGCCATTCTGGGCATCTATGAGTTGAACGGGGTTGACTTGCTCAAGGATGTCTACATCTGGGCCTATGAGCGATCGGCCGAGCGTTACGCGGCCGTAAGGCAATCCCTCGGCGATCCCGATCCATTCAAACAGCTGCATCGGGCAGCGCTGCGTCAGCTCGTGGGGGACGTGGTGCGGCGGCGCATGGATAGGAAAGAGGCAGGCGCGCATATCGCTGAGTGGGTGAAGAGCAACATTGCAGCGGATGAGCAAGGAAGATTCAGGGAAATGGCCGAGTCCGACCTTCTCAGCCTGCATGAGGGAAATTTCGCACGCCTGCAAGTTAGGCCGAGCGAATTCGCGGCCTGGCAGATCGCGTGGGAAAACAAGGAATTGATCTTCCCTGCTCCGGAAGAACGCTATGACGCCAGTCGTGACGGAATCGTGTTCTGGGGTCAGGACAGGGCGCAGCGGGTACGATGCGCTCTCAGCCGAGAAGCGCTCGATGACCATTTCCACGGCGACAACAGAAACAAGCTCGAAGTGTTCCGCGAAAATCGCTCGGCCATTGAAGAGATCGCGCGAAGCAAATACCTCTCCGGCCGTGTCGAACCGGACGGAACCGTCCTGATACGCACGGCAGATATTCCCGATTGAGGAGACGCAGCGTGGCTGGAGTTGATGAGATAGAAGTGGAGTGGGTAGTTCGCAGAGTTCCTCTACATCCAGAGCACTGCGTCGTTGGGCGAGAAGGTCGCCTGGGCGATTGATCGGAACTGCAATCCTTATCCAGCGCGGTTCGGGTTCCTGGCCATCGAGTAAGCTTTGGGATCAATCGTCTTATGAATGAACTTCATTCCTTGCCAGAATCGAGAAGCGGTCCTCACAAAATAATTTTCCAGACTTGTCGCGAAAAGAGCATCGTCTTGCCACTATTTGTATGGGGCGCTTAAAGATTCACCAAACCAGTCACGGATTGGGGCTGTAGCGTCATTCGGCAATTGTCGGAAGGATTGCGGTACCGCGAAAGGTAAAGGGGGGAGGATCGGTCCTGAAACCGAAAACGAGGTGTCTATTCGGGCGCTTGGCTCTGTTTCTTCTTTTCACGCAGTTCCATCAGCAGGCGCGTGCATTCCGCGCACTTGAAGATGTGCAGATCGTTGAGTTCCGCCAATGTTACATCGCTGGGATTGTCGATCAAGTTCCTCAACACGGCTGGGTCGGGACATCCCTTGCGCTCCGGGTTGGGATAGTGGGCTAGAACGTGCTCCTGTAGTTTTTCAAACAGAAGCGAATCGTCTTCGTTGTCGAACGGGATAAATGGATGCTCAGTCAAAGTCACGGCGTCCTTTCGAGATGAACGAGACAATGCGACATTCATGATTCATGCTGTTCTCCTTCCTGCTTTTCGCGGATTCTTTCAATCGCTCGTTTGCAACGGAGACGCACGGCTGCCTCAGTAGTTCCCAGGGCAGCGGCGATTTCACTCCAGCGGAATCGGCTGTAACGGAGCAGGAGGGCAAGGCGCACGTCAGGATGTTCGCCCTGCAAGATTATCTCCAAATCCAGAGCACAATCAATCTGAATTTGCGGGTTTCGTACTGGCGTCGGGGGCAGTTCTTCGCTCGATCCGACAAAGACCATGCGGCCATTGGCCCTGCGCCGGCGCCTAACCTCTTCCAGGACAAGGCGCTGCAAAAGTTGCGTTACTTGCTCAGGTCCAAGCGGGTCTCCAGTTTTTAATCGGCACACGGCGTGTTCGATGGCGGATTCAACGATCTCCACCACGTGCGATCCATGGCCATTGCGCGAGTGCGCGGCTTCGAGCGCTTGCGGCCAGACATTTTCGACCGCAATGCGCAGGGTACGCTCTATCCATTCCTGATCGGGAGAGCACTTTACATTCCAGCATAAATCCGCAGGTGTAGGTAATCGCATCTCGACCGTCTTTCAGCAGGTTTGTCCGGCAGCGTCCGCCTCAAGGCCAAGTTGGAGGATACCGGTTGGGCCAATGAACTGAGCCAGACAGGTCGAGCCGTCGAGCTCTCTAACGAATGACTCAGGGGGATCCCATGAAGCACGGGCGACCATTCGTTTGCTGATATTTTTCTTTTGCGTGTGCTTCGATCGAGCTCGCGTGGCGGACAAAGTCGTGAGTGTGGCATCCGCCTGAGTGCGGGCAAACTAAAGCATTCCGCACAAAACGCAGAGCTGGTATTGGGTATCGACGCAGAGCCTGTGGAAAAGTTGCGCGCAAGTGTTCGTTTTTTCTGTTTTCGACGGCTATCTATATAAAGGGTCCTTTCGCATCCCCCTTGCGAGGTGATCTATGGATATTACGCCGAAGAAAGGCTCGTCCTTCGGTTGGAGCGAAGAAGCCATCTCGCTCGCCAAGCAGGCCCGGATGCTATCGGGCGAAAAACTTGATCAGCTTGTGCGGCGTCTGCAGCGAAGCACTGGACGTTCGCGAGAGGCCTGCTGGCGATTCATCCTGCAGGCTGGCCTGAAGATTCGCGATGAACACCGGCGGTGGACAGAGGACGAGTACGAAAGGCTGCGCGAGCATCTTGCAACCCACTCCGTTGCGGAGACCGCGAAGTTGTTGGGGCGAAGTGAAAAGTCCGTTCGCTGTGCGGCTGAGCGCAATGATCTCAGTATCCGCAATATTCGCTGCGATCTGATGTCCATTCACTCCATGGCTCGAATACTGCACGTACGCAAATCTGAGATTCGTTCCTGGATCGAAAAAGGATGGCTGGAAGCAACGGTATGCACCAACGGCAAACGGTCAACAACGATCATCACCCCTGAAGCATTCCGCGCGCTCTACACACGACACCTCAGCGAACTCATTGCGCAGAAGAGAATCCCCAGCGTGGCGCTGTTCGAGGCTTTCTACAACTTCTGCTTCGTGCCCAAGCACACCATCGGGACGCAACTGTTGACTGTTCGCAGGGATAAGCGTGAGCGGGCTGCTTTCATGGCAATGCAGGATGGGGCAGAATCCGAGGAGGAAGACGATGAGACACAGGAAAGATTTCGCATCAGCTTCGGCGGGGATACGGACTCCGCAGAGGATGCAAACGCCTATTCGGAGTGACCGCTGCGAGCACTGCGGCACGATACTGACTGAGGACCCAATCTCGATGTGGGAAATCGTTGCAAATACAATCTGCGGCAGTGTCTTGCTGGCAGTGCTGGTGCTTGCCGGATTTGTCGCCTATCGATGGATTGACCGCGGTGCCTTGTTTGAAAATCCGATCTGGCATGAGCCACTCGAAGACTGGAGTCGTTGAGTGAACATAGCGAGTCGCTGCCGTATCTAAGCACACCATAGGCACTCAACGACTGACCGTTCATCGCGATAAGCGCGAGCGGGAAGCCGCATCGCTCGGCACGAATCATCAATGTTTTGGTCGCGCACACACCAACTGAGACGCAACGGCCTGTAACGGATTCGGAGGTTCGCGCTATTCATAGAAAAATGTCCGCTTGTTCCTCAAATGATTGTGGACCTGTGACGCTTACCCTGGGGAAATTATAGGCGAAGACTCGGCGAATATGCGACAATACCATCAAATATGCACCGAGTATTGCCGGGAGGATTGTGGACGACGGAATTGCGAGAGCGATTCAGATCGGCGAGTCAAACGCGAGAATTATCGAACTCGCGCAGAATTGGTGTGCTCATTTAGAAGTAGAGAAGAACGGCGGGACCGGACTTGTTGAGATGCAGACTGGCCTCCCAATTGGGATGCGCTCGTTCAAGTGTGTCCACGCGAGCGCAGCGGGCTTCGCGGGAATGGCGCTAGAAGGAATTGCACTCGACTTCTACGACAGGAATTGCGTCGGCTGCAACAAAAGATCGCCCGTCCGCCTTCCGAACCTCTCCCAATTGGTTGCAGAACGAGACGACGCCAAGAAAATGGACGAAGCGCGTCATGAAGCTGCGGTACGTGAAGAACGCACCCGCTACGAGATGCGTAATCGCGCGCGTTTGTCTGTTAGTCAGGACGCCGATGAACCGACCCGCGCCCTTATTGAAAGCATTGATGCTCTCGATCATGAGCCTACTACGCAAAAGGCTGAAGTCCTGGTTGAGCTTACAGCCGTGGCACCTGAACGCTTTCACGCTGGCGTTCAGCAGACCCTCTTTCAGCTTGCTCAAGAGAGTTCCTCCTACCTTGTACTCGACGCTGCTCTAAAGACTCTCAGAAACGTTCACGCCGATTCCAAAGCGCTCTGTAGTGCGGCTCTTCGTGTGCTTTCTAATAGTCATCTGTCGATTGCGGGAGCCATCGTGGCTGAAAGCATCACGCCCGACCACGCCGAGCAGGTCCCTGCTGCCATTCCGGCATTGATCTCACTTGCGGGGCCACATGACAACTGGTTTCCGCTCCCTGAGCTAAAAGATGAACCACAGGGCTTGTTGGCGGCATATCGGGTAGCGCCGACTGCAGTATTGGACGTTATTCGAGAGATGTTGCGCCTTCCAGAAAAGACCTTAAGGATCGGTGCAATTCACGCAATCCAACGAATACGTGAAATTGATGACCGCTTCGGAATCGCACTACTGGAACCTCTCGTGTTCTCGTTAGAGCTTCCGGACGATCATTTTAACCGTGGATCAGCGGAGACTTGGGCACAAGATGTACTCGCGGAAATGCTTGAGGGACATTTCAACCAAGTCGATCCAATACTGACCGCCAGTTTCGCAAAACTTGGCGAGCACGATGACGAGGTCGGTTTAATGCATGTTTACCTTCGCCTCTTCCGTTCTTATCGACACGGCCGAGATCGAACGATTGAGCGTCACACATGCACACGAAGAGCTCTTTGGGCGGCTGCTTCAGTACTTGTCTACGAAATGTGCGGAACAGGGATCTACCGAGCTGCTCGACTTTCTTCGAGGCGATGCAAAGCATTTTCCCGATCTCGTAGAGGCCCACATCGACGGCCTGCTCGGAGCCATCGCTATTCTTGCGGATGAGCAAGTAGCCGCCTCTACGCTTTTCTCACAGCTCCAGCCGCCTCCGAACCCGCTTGCAGCTTTGGAAGCACAAAGCCGGAAAAACTCTCTGCATCATTTGGTCGAAGCGGTTGCGCAATTAATCGGCACCACGGCGAAGGAACGTCCAACAACGGTCGGAGCGGACCTCCTCGCAACACTGACCAAGATCGAGTCTGGGCATGACGAGTTAAGAGCTGCTTTGGTTAAAGCTCTAGGGAGAATGGCACAGAACCGCGACACCTTCCCGGCGATTCTACCATCGCTTTACAACGCAATGATGGGCCATTCTCAGACGGTGCGGAGCGCAGCCGCTGAAGCATATGGAGAGCTAATCCAGCGCGATCCGGATGACTTGCCTCCACTGCTTCACGAGACGTTTATCACTTTATTAACCGATCCATATCTCATCGTGCATTCGGCAGCGCTCAATGTGATCGATCGGCACTGTCTACCCAAAAAGTACAACAGTACCCTAAGTGTCCACACATACCAGCTTGTAGAAGCACACAGCGGTGAAAAGCGGGACAACGATATCTGAAGTCGCGTTGGATGTTTTATTAGACCTCCAACGTGGCAAGAGCGGTGGAATAACGCCCGCGCTGCGCGATTGGATCATCCAGAAACTGACACTTTGCAGAAGCTACGATCGCGCAGAACTGCTTCGGCGTCATGTTACCCAGTTGATGTCTGGCAAGGGGTTCACCAAGAGCATTCTCGATCTGCTCGCCCATCGAGAAACGAGCGACCACTCGATAGCAAACCTCTTGAAAGTCTTGTATCGAGTTCCGCCCAATGAAATCCGTGACAACGCGGATGAATTCGTTGAGACCATGATGGCTTGTTCTGCCAATGGACATCATATTGTGGACTCAGCCATCGAAATCCTTACCGGGACATCTCTCTGGAATCATGCTACGAATCTTGCAAAATCAGAAGAGGCGCGTTGGCAAGACACAGAGTGGGATCGCCAACGTAGGCTGTACAGTAAACTCCGCACGCTGAACTGCGAGATCGAACAGAGTTCGTCCCGTTCCGACCTCTATGCGTTGAGGGAAAGCGTCGCGTCATTTCGGCGCGTTCAGACGGACATCTCTGAAGACACAGCGAAACACAAGAAAAGGAGGGAGCCTCTCTTTGGAATCGACATCGAGGGTGAAAGCGCGTGAAGCTCTACTGAGCGCCTTGGATGGAGCGCCGACGGCCGCAGACGATTTGCTGGCTACGGCTGCGGACCTGCGCTCACTTGCGGAGCCGCGCTTCACCCTGGAAACGACAACACGAGAGTACGCTCTCTTCGGAGGCTTTGTGGAGTGCGCGGCTCGCCTCGCTTCTTGGACTGCCTCTGTACGAGCTTGCGAGCAAGATGCTGATAGGTTCTTGCGAGGTGCGAAGGTATTCCTGCGGGACACGATATCGGCTTATCCGCTTGAACCCCATGAGCCTCGGCAGACCTGCAAGACTCTATCGAACAAGCTACGGATGTGGACGATGTAACTGGAGTGTATCAATCGCTCTTGAAGTATTCCTCTTCCCGTCGCATACGCGCTAGAACCGAAGACTAGACGAGGTAGCGGGTCATGGGAGAAAAAAAGCGAACCAGAAAAGGTGGTGGTCGCATTTACCGCGTTTTCGGTCAATGGAATGGCTTTCTCCAAAGACCAGTTGCTAAATCTGAATATCGGTTATGACCTAGAGGTTGAGGTGGGGTTATCATTGTGGCCTCAAGGAGAAAGTGAGCTCCTTCTGGAGCCATTGTCTGTCGAGCCTTGCGATTCCTATGACCTCCCAACATTTTC
>CAWKOB010000014.1:0-33646 GCA_963851135.1 uncultured Acidobacteriota bacterium
CGATGCCAAAGCTCGGAGGAAGATATCTGAGGCGGACGCCCTTCAAGAGCGCATAGACAAAGAGCCAGTCCACGGTGGGCGGGGCCGCGCCGCTGGTCTTTGCGCGCGCAAGGTGCAAGAGGCCGGAGTGCGGTCCTGATGGCGTGCGAGAGTGGCGGCGGCCAGCCTAGGGGCAGCCAGCGCCTGGTCGCGGGCGGGATCGTTGGTGGGAAACGAGGACACTGAATCGGTCAGCGACGACGCCATCCACACCAAACTGAGGAGCCTATCCCCGGCATCGGCGTTCGCATCCGTTGCTGCGCCGCCGGCGCTCGCATCCCACGAGGCGAGGCTGCGGGTGATGGCACCGAAGTCTTCGGGCTGCTGGAACTCGGCGGCGTACTCGGCAAGAAACTGCTGCGCCCGGCATGGGTGCGATTCGCGCTCGGGCCTTCTGTCCAGGCCGCAAGCTGTGGATAGCCGTTGGCGAAGCTGTTTTGCCGCCTCGTAGTAGACGGGCTTCTGGGTGACGCGGTAGAGCAGCATTAAATGCTCCCCCAGCAGGGCGTCGGCATATGGGGAGCGGCCCGGGGCGTTCCAATTGGGATCGGCGAGGACGGCGTCGACAGTGCTACGGGCGTAATTGAAATAGCCGCCACGCGCGGTGTTGTACCACTGGGCTTCAAGAGCTTTCGCGCGAAAGCCGGCTTCGATGTCCCATTTCGCAGCCGGAGAAACTCCCTGAGTGACAATTGCCTGCGATGCGATTGCGGACCATTGCGGCGTTGATTCGGCATCCGCAGGCAAGCCCCCGGCACACACAGCGGCCGTGGCTACCAGGGCAGCAGCAGCCATGCGTAACCGGCTCTGAGCAAGCCTTGTCGAGCCCGACACGCGCAGGAATGATAGAGATTGGCCCATTTCAAAAGTTGGCGTTCATTTGGAGGATAGTCTCCCGTCTGACGCCGGCATGAAGCAATATAATCCACAGGCTGCCTTACGTCACATTGCAAACTGCATTTGCCGGCGTAAAATGCGCTGCGTTCTGAACTTCTCATCCGTGGCGGCTGTTTTGCGGAGCCAGATTGCGAAGAGGGCAAAGGGGAAACATGACTACGACTGCAACCGAAACCCAGGGGCAATCCCTTCCTGCAAATGCATACACCCCGCTCAAGCCCGGCGAAACATACACCCCGATCGTCTCCGCCGTAGTGACCCAGCCCGAACTTACACTGCGCGCGATCTTCTGGGGTTCGGTGTTTTGCGTCATTTTTTCGGTCGCCTCGGCCTATTCGGCGCTGAAGGTGGGGCAGGGAATGGAAGCCGCGATCCCCATTTCGATCCTGGCGATCGGGATGGCGCGGCTGTTTCGACGGCGCTCGAGCCTGCTTGAGAACATGATCATCACCGGGATTGGGGCGGCATCGGCGTCAACGGTTGCGGGAGCGGTGTTTACGGTGCCGGCGCTGTATTCGCTGCATCTTGCGCCGCATCCGGTGCAGACCATCTTCATCTGCCTGGCCGGCGGATGCCTGGGCGGCTCTTCCTTATTCCGCTGCGGCACTACTTTGTGCGCGAGACGCACGGGCATTTCCCGTTCCCTGAGGCGACGGCGATTACCGAGGTGCTGGTGACGGGAGAAAAAGGCGGGTCGCAGGCGCGCCTCCTGCTGCAGGCTACGGCCATCGCCGGGGTATACGACCTGTTGGTGAGCACGTTTCACGTGTGGAAGGAGTATCTGAACTTTCAGTTCATTCCGTTGGTGCGCGGGCTGGCCGACCGCGGGCGCATGGTGTTCAACTTCGACGCCATTGGTTTCATCCTTGGCCTGGGTTACGTAATGGGGCTGCGCAGCGCCATTGTGTTCTGCGCCGGCGGCATCATGGCCAATTTCATTTTGATTCCGCTGATCTGGTTCACCGGCAGCCATATCGATTTCGCGGTGTATCCCGGCATGATGCCCATCTCGCACATGACGGCGGTGGACATCTATCGCAACTACGTTCGCTTCATCGGCGTGGGAGCGATTGTGACGGCGGGGATTCTCGGCGTCATCAAATCGCTGCGCGTGATCGTCTCGGCGTTTGGTATCGCGATGCATACTTTTCGCCACGGCGAGGCGCCGCAGACCGAGCGCACCGACCGCGATGTTTCCATGGTCACCATCCTGCTGGGCGTGGTGATCGGAGCTTTGGCTGTGGCCATCTTCTTCGGCAGCCTGAAGGTGTCGTTTACCGTTCTGGCAGTGGGGATGGTGCTTACCCTGGTGTTCGCCTTTTTCTTTACTTCGGTTGCAGCAAGGCCATCGCCACGACCGCAAATAATCCGGCTTCCGGCATGACCATGCTTACCGTGATCATTTCGTGCCTGGTTCTACTCAAGTTCGGGCTGAGTGGAAACACCGGGATGTTCTTTGTGATGGCGATCGCCGGCATGGTGTGCACGGCGCTCTGCGCATCGGGCCAGTTCATTACCGATCTCAAGGCGGGCTACTGGCTTGGCTCCACTCCGGCGGCGCAACAAAAAGTGAAGTTCCTTGGAGTGATCCTTGCCGCTGTCACCGCCGGGCTCACCATTATCCTGCTGGCACACACGTTCCAATTCGGCGAGGCGGCCGCGGGCGATGCGCGGCAGGTTCTGGCTGCGCCCCAGGCATCCATCATGAAGGCGCTGGTGGTCGGATTCATGAGCCGTCAGCCAGTAACGTATCTTCTGTTCGGCATCGGCGCGCTCATCACGCTGGTGCTGGAAATGCTGGGGCGTTCCTCGCTTGTTTTCGCACTGGGCATTTACCTGCCGCTGAACCTGACCACGCCTATTCTGGCCGGCGGAATTCTGTCTCACCTTGTGAACCGGCGCGCCGAGAAGACCGGCGGGGAACGCGGCAACACGATAAGGGAGCGCGGGGTGATCCTGCTTCGGGGCTGATGGCCGGCGGCGCGCTGGGCGGAGCGCTGGGCGCGGCGTTGCGGCTTTTCCCCAGCTTCCGCGAGGACTGGATTCAAACGCCGTTCTACTCCAACGAACCCATCTCCCAATCGGTTTCGGCAATCTTGTTTATAGGCATCTGCGTATACGTCTGGCTGTGGTCGACGAAGCGCGCAAAGGAGGAGCAATGGATCAAGCAGGGAAGTACGTGGCTGACGCTGTTCTGGGCATTGACACGCTCTGGGGCGGGACGTGATGTGTCCCTCCGGTACCGGCCGCTTTATTGCCGATTCCTGGTTCTCCGATGAAGGATTGCCGGCCGCTTATATGCATCCCGCCGCCGCACGCCTGCGCCAGTCGGAGGCGTTTCCGGAAAAGAAATGGATGGCGAGGCTCTGGACGAGTACCTGCGCGCGATCGACATGCCGGGCGCGGTCGCCGGGGTGCGCAAGGAAGCCGCTTCGATCGGTGGCATTCGGGGCGCCTATCTCATGGGCCTGGCCACGTGCCTGGAAAGCATGTTGGACCTGGCCATGGAAGTGGCCGGACGAGGCGATCCTGTTCCGTACACACGAGCGGTTGAGGCCTCAACCGGCAAGCCGCCGGAGCCATCGCGCCCAGAAGCCAAGCGCGAGCGCGTAGCGGAACTCCTCGGCCGCGCGGGCTATTCGTCGAACGACAATTCCAGCCTGCTGGCCGCCGTGGATGCGTGGCGCAGGGAACGCAACTACCCGATGGCCAGCGTGCGCGCGCTGGGCGCCGCGGTCATTGCTCATTTCGACAATCTCAGCGCGCGGAACCTTGTTCCATTCCTGCCGCATGAGCTGGCCACCGTCCCTCGCGCCAACATCGACTTTTTACCCATCAAAGAGGCATGGTTCTCCGGCTCCATGAATTACCTGGGCCGCGCCCGCAATGCCGACGGCTCGCCCAAATTTGAGGCGAGCTACGAAATCAACGCCTCGTTACGGATCTCCTATCCCGAGTTCGAGCAGCTCGTCAGTCACGAAGTCGTGCCCGGGCACGTAACCACATTTGCCTATCTGCAAAAACTCTACACCCTGGGCCGCGCCGGGTTCGAAGCAAGCGTGCTTACCATGAATACGCGCGCCGCCACGCTTTTTGAAGGGTTGGCAAACAACGCCATACTTATTGCGCATGGAGTGACTGAAGTGGACCAGTTGCCGGACGAAGACGCGCAGATCGGCGTGCTGCTTGCGTTGCTTCAGGACGATGCGAAAAACCAGTCGTCGTGGATGACGTGGGGAGAGGAGCGTGCACAGGCGGAAGTGGCTGCAGCTCTGCGCCGCGATTTTCTGGTGACCGAGGAGCGCGCGGACAAGCTTTCCGGCGCTTGGGGACGGCATCCGCTCCTGGGCCGCATGTACTTGCCTGCCTACCGCGCCGGTACCGAGAAGGTGGCTGCGCTTCGCCGCATCCATCCGCCGGAGCGCATCCTGCCGGCACTCTACGGCTGCCGCGGCTTAGCGGATGTGGAGACCATCGATTTAGTCCTGTCGGCATGAGCAAGGCATATTAGGCGGAAATGCTAACCTTGATTAGCTGTATGTGGCCCCGTAGCTCAGATGGATAGAGCATCGGTTTCCTAAACCGCAGGTCGGCTGTTCGAATCAGCCCGGGGTCACCATTCCTCCCTTCGCGCAATTGCGGTTCGCTTGCCGGCTTTGACGCGGCTCTCATCGACCGGGTATAAATATTCATGTCATCGAAAGTAGTTTGATGACATAGCGGCTGCTCTGTACGCGGAGCGGCCAATCTCACCACAACTATCGCCCAGGATGTTCGGGAAGGCGGTTGAATTCCGCCACTGCCCCGCAACTGTGAGCGCCCCTGCTTTTTCCGCGTCAATCGGAAGGAGGCAGGCGATTCAGCCAAGGCTCTTTGATTGAAGAGAGCGCAACTAAACCACTGAGGCCGAGAGGCGTTCGTCCTTGGGAAGGTGGCTGGAACAGGCGCAAGTCAGGAGACCGGTCCCCGGCGCTTCACCGCTTACGTTCCGAGGGGAACGAAGGAGCCTATATGCCCGTCAATTCTCTTCCGTCTTGCCTGCTATTCCGGCAGCTCGCCCGGTTCCTGGTGGTGGCTGCTCTTCTTGCCGCCGCGAAGGCCTACCCTGCGTCCATCCGCGGCATCGTTACGGATGCCAGCGGCGCGCGCGTTACCGGCGCCGCCATCGCGCTGGTTCAAAATGGCAAGGTGGTCACATCGGCTGTCTCAGTGGGAGACGGCAGCTACGAAATTCTGACCGGGAACAGCGGCCGGTTCTTCCTGCTGGTCTCAGCGCCGACCTTCCGCCAACTGGAGACGCCTAGCTTCTACGCGGGCCGGCTCGACTCCATAGAGCGCAACATGGTGCTGGAGCCGGAGTGGGTGCGCCAGTCCATCGTGGTCACTGCTAATGGCACGCCCACGCCACAGCCGCAGACCAGCGCGGCAACTTCCGTCATCGGGCCATCAGAATTGGCCGACCGCACGTCGCTGGTCAGCGATCTGCGCCTCATGCCGGGAACCTCCGTGGTGCAGATTGGCGAGCGGGGATCGCAGACCTCGCTCTTTATCCGCGGCGGAGACTCCGATGACAACCTGGTGCTGATCGACGGTGTGGACGCCGGCGACCTGGGCGGGCGGTTCGATTTTGGCACTCTGCCCACCACGGAAGTCGAGAGCGCCGAGGTCTTTCGCGGCACCGATTCCAGCCTTTACGGCGCCGATGCGGAGAGCGGAGTGGTGAGCCTCAGCACTCCGCGCGGCACCACCAGCAATCCGTCGTTCTTCCTGGAGGGTGACGCCGGCAATTTCAACACCTCGCACGAAGAGGCTTCGCTGGCCGGCACGCACAACAAGCTTGACTATCTGGCGGCTTACAGTTGGCTGCAAAGCTCGAACTCCGTGCCCAACGATTCCATGCACGTTGCCTCTCCGGCGGCGAATGTGGGCTGGCAGCTGAACGGCAAGACACAGATCCGCGGAACTGTGCACTATAACGTGGCCTCAACCGGCGTTCCCAACGCATGGGACTTCTACCACGTTGCGGACCTGGCCACGCAGAAGGACCAGGACGTTTACGTGAGCGCTTCCATTGACAACCAGACCACCGCAAGCTTCCACAACCTAATTCGCTACGGTCTGGCGCGAAAGCGCGAGCAGTATGCGTTGTGGCAACAGAGCGGCAGCGGGGCGTTCGACCCATACGGCGATTCGCTGGGGCAGGTGGTTACCATCATCGGCGCAAACGGCGCATCTGCCACCGGCCAGGCCATCCTCGATTACGCGCAGATGTATCCCTACCGCTATCAGCTTGTCTCCAATCACGACGAACTTGTCTACCACGGCGATTACACCATTACGCCGCACCTGGCTGCGCTCATCGGATTTCAGTTTGAAGACGAGCGCGGCGCCGAGGTGGTGCCGACCTACAGCACCAACGAGGCGACCGAGCGGACGAATTACGTTTATCTCGCCAGTATCCATGGGGACTACAAGAGCAGGTTCTTTTACACGCTGGGCGGCAGCCTGGAGCACTACTCGCTGTTCGGCGTGGAAACCACGCCCAGTGCTGGTTTCTCGCTTTACGCGCTCAAACCTCGCAAAGGCATTTTCAGCGGTACGCGGGTTATGTTTCATTACGGCGATGGCGTGCGCGAGCCCGCGCTGACGGACCAGTTCGGCTCGCTCTACCAGTTCCTGGTCTCGAACGGGTACCAGTCCACAGCGAAGCAGTTGAGCATCGCGCCGCTGGCTGCGCCGTTCGCGCGCATGTACGATGGCGGCGGCGAGCAGGCATTTCTGAGCCAGCGCATCACCCTTCGCGTCCGCTACTTTCATAACGAGTTCGGCAAGCAGATTGAATACGTCGGCGGCCACATCCTGCCCGGGCTCATCCCCAACCTCACACCCGCCCAGCAGCAGCAGCTGATTGCAGCTCTCGGCTACTACTACACCAACGACTACGGGCTGGCGGTGAACACGCAGGCATTTCGCGCCCAGGGCATCGAGTCAACCTTGGAAGGCGGCATCGGGCCCAACCTGTTTCTGCGCGGAGGCTACACCTATCTGGATGCGGTGGTGCAACGGTCCTTTGACAGCGATAATGAAGCCCTGGCTGGCGGTTACGCGCCTACCTACAACGGCATCCCCATCGGGGCCGTTTCACCGCTCGTGGGCGCGCGTCCGTTCCGCCGTCCGCCGCACACCGGTTTTATCACCGCCACGTACACACGCCATCAGCTCAGCGGGATTCTGAACGCGGCGTTTGCCAGCCGCAGCGACGATTCCACTTACCTCGAGTTCGCCGATGCCAACGGCGGCAATACTCTGCTGCTGCCCAACCGCAATCTCGATTCCGGCTTTGCCAAAATCGATCTGGGCGGCAGCTACCAGTGGAAGTGGTGGCTCGGCATCTACGGCATTGCAGAGAACCTGACCAGCAGCCAGCACATCGGTCCCATCGGATATCCCAGCCTGCCGTTCAATTACCGCGCAGGGCTGCGATTCCAATGGGTCAAAGGGGCGAACCAGTAAGCGATTCTGGCGTCATCGACAGCAACTGCCACTCGGATCCCGCCGGTTCGAGCCAAGGAAGCGGGTGCTAAAATCAATCAGTGCCGGGTCCTACGCGACGTAATCCCGCCAACCCCGCCAGGTCCGGAAGGAAGCAACGGTAACGGGCTAGTACGGGCGCAGTAGGTCACCCGGTACTTTTTATGCCAGTGAGCGGCCACTCGCCATTCGGCGTGTGCTCTGCCACCGGCACTGGCGCACTCCAAGGAGAATCCGTTGAGCTTGACCGTTCGTCCTGTTGTTGGCCGCCGCGCCAAAATTACTGCTCTCGGCACCTACGTTCCCCCCAAGGTGATTACCAATCAGGACCTGGAAAAAATGGTGGAGACCACCGACCAGTGGATCATGGAGCGGGTGGGAATCCGCGAGCGGCACATGCTGGAAAAGGGCAAGGGCGTAAGCGACATCTGCACGGAAGCGGCAAAGAAGTGCCTGGCGGCGCGGGGCATTGCGCCGACTGAGGTCGAAGTGATCGTGGTGGGCACGGTCACACCGGACATGATGTTTCCCTCGACGGCATGCCTGGTGCAGGACAAGATCGGTGCGGCAGGTGCATGGGGATTCGACGTGTCGGCGGGATGTTCGGGGTTCGTGTTTGCGCTGCAGGCGGGCGTCAAGCTGGTGGAGAGCGGAGCGCACAGCAAGGTTTTGGTATGCGGGGCCGATGCCAATACACGCATGACCGATTACACCGATCGCGCTACCTGCGTGCTGTTCGGCGACGGCGGCGGCGCGGTGCTGATTGAACCGTGCGAGGAGGGCGAGATCGGTATGATCGACTTCCTGCACGAGATCGACGGCTCGGGCGGCGTGAGCCTGAACCTGCCCGCGGGCGGAAGCCTGAATCCTTCAACCCACGAGACGGTGGACAAGAAAATGCACTTCATCCACCAGGACGGGCAGGCGGTGTACAAGTTTGCGGTGCGCAAAATGGTGGAAGCGACGGCAAAGCTGCTGGCGCGGAACGGCATCACCGGAGCGGACCTGGGTTGCTTCATCCCCCACCAGGCCAACAAGCGGATCATTACGGCCACGGCGGACCGGCTGGGCTTGCCGGACGATCGCGTGATCATCAATATCGACAGGTACGGGAACACGTCGGGCGGGACGATTCCGCTGGCCATGGAGACTGCAATCGAAGAAGGGAAGCTGAACAAGGGCGACCTAGTTCTTTTGGCGGCAGTGGGCGCGGGCTTCACGGTGGGGACTACCCTGCTAAGGTGGGAAATCGACGGTTTAGGGAACAGGTAGAGATCAGGCGACTACATCCCGCATCCGAAATGGAGCGCCCGGTGGAATTCGGGCGCTCATTGTGTTTGAGCCGGCAGTTGAATCAGAGCGGAAGTTGATAGCTGGGCAAAATGCCGGCTTCTGCGGCCATGCGAAAGAAGCCGCGCATGCCTTCAATGCATTCCTGATCGAGAACGTAGTGGATGTTCTCACTGAGATAGCGTCGGATTGTGCTTTCTGGCAACGGCATCTTGCGCGACCATTCTTCGGCAAGCGAGTCGATGTTGGCGAGGCCATGGTCGCGGGAGCGGAGGAGGTCCTCTGCGATTTGCGGGATTGATGCGGCGGAGGGCGTGATTCCCCAAACTGCGGAGATAAAGGGAAGCCCGGTTTGCGCGCGCCATTCGTGGGCCAGATCATGATAGGCCAGTTCCTCTTCCGATCGTTCGGCACGGTTGGCGCGCTCTTCCAAAGCGAAGAGCGCGGGATCTCCGATGACGATGGCCGCGTCGGCTCGCGCCAGCATGGTGTCGAGATCGGCGGGCATGGGGACAAACTCCGCGGAAGGATTGCCCCACATCTTGAAGAGCAGGCGGGCATAAGCAATCGTCGTACGACTGGCGATATCGGCAGCCACGGAGCGGACACTTTCCAGAGGCTGCCGGGCGCGGCGGACCAGCAAAAGAGAGCGTACGCAGTCCTTTGAGGCAATGGTGCAGCCTGGCACAACGTTCAACTCCGGAATCGTGGCGAGGGATGCGATCGGTACCAGCCCGATGTCGGCTGCGCCGGAAGCAAGACGGTCGGCGCATTCAGACGGGAGCATCCAGTCAACCTGATACCGTTCGGCAAGCAATTCGCTCTCGGGGCGATGATCAAGATCCCACATGAGGGGAGCGGGATTCAAAAAGCGGATGGCGGCGATGCGGAGGCGCGACTGCTTGCTGAGGGCCACAGGAATAGTTTAATGGGGCGGGGCCATGGGAGTTCGCAGGGTCGGACCAGGATGGAATTGCCGCGGAGCATCTTGGGCTGATTCCGGCGGCATCGAAGTGCGCTGGAGGGGAATCAGCTCATGACTCAACGAATTCCTCAGCCGCCGACCAAGCGGCTCGAAATCGAAACGCCGATAACAGTGGACAACCCCAACGATCCGCAGGCTGAGCAGGAGGCGAAACACAAGAGAATGGAGCGCATGGCAGATCGCGCGGCGCGGCGCGCCACGGACACAGAAAAGCTCTATGACAAAGACCACTCAACCATCTCTGGATCCAACTGAAGTCGTTTCACTCGCCCGCCGCAGCACTCTGCTGCGGCGGGCAGTATCCACACAAAATAATCCCAGCCTCGCCGCCCGTCGTTAAAACCTTTGTTGATCCCGCAGCAACCCTCTGAATTGCACGAGTTTGCAGTTGCTCAGGCTGCATCAAGTCCAGCGCATAACTGAACAAAAAGCAACTTTGCGCCAGACTCGCGCATCACTTAAGTAAGTGCCACCGGTAAGTGGCCCGGCGGCCGACATTTGTTGTACGTTCAGTAGTAATGCTGGTTGCCCCGAACGTTCCCCTAAGCAGGTGCTCTATGCTTTCCCTCATTACAAAAAGGCCTGGTGAACCCATGCAATCTACGCCACACTACATTCCCTTGGCTTCTGCATATCTTTGCACGGATTGCAATTGCGTAAGCAATTGCTCGCGAAGCTGCCCAGCCTGTGCTTCGGAGGCGCTGATGGGGCTTTCTGGAATCCTCAATCGCGAGGTAGAGGAAATTCGCCAGCCCGCCTACGCGTACCCGACTGCAATGGTTGCCTGAAAACGATTCTCTCAAAATTGAAGGGGAAGAACGGGTGAGGCTGAGATTAGCGGCCGCATCCAGCGACGCGAGCGCCGGGCGTGTGCCCTGGCGCTCGTGCTTTTCCGGAACCGTTTTGCTTTCGCCGCTGTAACCAGCTCAGCGATCATTCAAGTCGAGATTGGGAATGCCAAAATGGCCGCGGAGGTGGAGCAGATCCACCGGACTCAGATTGCCGGCGGCCGTGACCAACGTGAGCGACGTGGCCGTTTCGGAGAGGACCACGGCGCCGCGCACGTTTACGCCGTCCATTACAACCCAGACGTCTGTGGTTCCGTTGCGGAGCGGGCCGCCCGCCTGCATTGTGGTGACGATGTGCTTCCACCCGCGCAGGTGGTAGGAGTCGCGGATGGCGTTGACCGCGTTTTCGTCGGGAATTCCGTTGGGGCCGAAGCGGAGCAGGTGAATACTGATGCCGTCGAGGTGGTTGATGGCCTGTCGGGTAGGCTCGTCATCATTGGGCATCAGGGATGCAGCAGCCTGGAGCATGTTGCGATCGAAGGTGAAGGCATTCCGGACTGCGGCCTGGGAGCTGAGGGCGGCGAGTGCAGGAGGCGTCCAGTCCAGAACAACGAGCCCCTGGTCGTCAGGCGGAGTCGCCGGTGCGGGCGCAGCCTGGGCGCAAGCACTCCCGGAAAGCACGAATGCTGCGACGACGAAAAACATACGGCGGAAGATCATGCAGAATCTGAACCGGCCGGTGCGGAAATGTTGCGAAGACACGGAACACGGAGATCGGAGAAAAAGAGAACGCTGGACAGAGCGGAGAGCTTTCTGCAACAACGAACTCCAGCGGCGACAGCTTTAACGTTCTCCCTTGAAGCTGCCGGATATGAAGCCAACATTAATTCTCGGAAGGGGGCTTGCGGCGGGCTGAGATGGTTTAAACTCAACCGGGAACCTCTCGCATATAAAGCGAATTTTTCACCTCACGGAGGGTACATCGAAATTGGGAAAGAGCATGGTCCCGAAGAAGCTGTTTTTCACCAAGGGAGTCGGCAAGCACAAGGAGCGGTTGACCTCATTTGAGCTGGCCCTTCGGGATGCCGGCATTGCTTCGCAGAATCTGGTGCGCGTGAGCTCGATTTTTCCGCCACGCTGCAAGGTCCTTTCGCGCAAGGAAGGCCTCAAATACTTGAACCACGGCGAGGTGGTGTTCTCTGTGATCGCTGAGAATTCCACGCGGGAGCCGCACCGGCTGATCGTTTCCAGTATCGGAGTGGCGATTCCGGGAGACCGCGACACCTACGGCTATCTGAGCGAACATCACAGCTTTGGCGAGACGGAAGAGCAGGCGGGCGAGTACGCAGAAGAATTGGCGGCCGAGATGCTGGCCACCACGCTCGATGTGGAGTTCGATCCCGACACGAGTTGGGACGAAAAGAAGGAGATCTACCGCATCTCCAACAAAATCGTGCGCACCAGCAATGTGACGCAGTCGGCGGTAGGCGACAAGCGCGGACTGTGGACAACGACCATTGCGGCGGCGGTGCTGATCCTGGACGAAGACTAGGGCCGATTTGGAACGAACCAGAGGGGCCAATTCCGCCAGCCGGAATTGGCCCTGTTGCATGAGGAGAAATGGCGGAAGAAAAGCGCAAATACAAAGTTGGCCTGGTGCAGATGAGCATGGGGCCGGAGCCGGAGGCGAACCTGGCTGCGGCGATCAGCCATGTGCGCGCGGCGGCGCGCGGCGGCGCACAGGTGATTTGCCTGCCGGAGCTCTTTGAGGCGCAGTATTTTTGCCAGCGGGAGGACCTGCGGCTGTTTGACCTCGCGGAGCCGATTCCGGGGCCATCGACGGAGAAGCTGGGCGCGGTGGCGCGTGAAGCGCGAGTGACGATTGTGGCCTCGCTTTTTGAGCGCAGAGCGCCGGGGCTTTACCACAACACCGCGGTCACGCTCGATGCCGATGGGAAGATCGCCAGCGTGTACCGCAAGATGCACATTCCCGACGATCCGCTTTATTACGAAAAGTATTATTTCGCGCCGGGAGACCTGGGCTTTCGTGCGGTGGACACGCCGCAGGGGCGCATCGGGACGCTGGTGTGCTGGGACCAGTGGTACCCAGAGGCCGCGCGGCTGACGGCTTTACAGGGTGCGGAGGTCCTTTTCTATCCCACCGCCATCGGCTGGCATCCGGCGGAGAAGGAGGAGTTCGGCGCGGCGCAATATGACGCGTGGCAGACCATCCAGCGGGCGCACGCGATTGCTAACGGCGTGTATGTAGCCGCGGTGAATCGCGTGGGGCACGAGAATGGCAACGTGCGCGGGAATCGTGCGGAAGGGCCAGGTCTGGAGTTCTGGGGCGGAAGTTTTCTGGCCGATCCGTTCGGACGGGTGATCGCGAGGGCCTCGCACACCAGCGAGGAGATCCTGGTGGGCGAGGTGGATGTGTCGCTAATCGAAGAGACGCGGCGCAACTGGCCATTCCTACGCGACCGGCGCATTGACGCGTATGGGCCCATCACAAAGCGGTTCCTGGATCCGGACATGCCGGGTGGAGAGCCCCAATAACAATGGGCGAGAGTACAGATCCAACACCGCAAGAATTGGGTTACCGCATGCCGGCCGAGTGGGACCGGCACCAGGCCACCTGGCTGGCGTGGCCGCACAATCCCGAGGACTGGCCCGGGAAATTCCAGTCGATTCCCTGGCTCTATGCGGAGATTGTGAGGCTGCTGGCCGACCGCGAATGCGTTCAGTTGATCGTTGAGAACGCCGCGATGGAACGGCGCGTGACCGGAATGCTCCGGCGCGCCGGGGTGAAACTCGATCGGGTTACATTCCGCTGCTGGCCGACGGATCGGGGATGGCTGCGGGATTCGGGGCCGATTTTTGTGCGCAATCCTGCCGGCGAAGTGGGTGTTACCAATTGGCGCTTCAACGGCTGGGCAAAGTACGACGACTGGCATCTTGACGACGAGTTGCCGGGGCGGATCGCGGATGTATTGCATATGCGCCAATGGCAGCCAAGCCACGAATTTGGTCACAGCGAGTCGCATCGCCTGGTGCTCGAAGGTGGCTCGATCGACGGGAATGGCGCGGGCGCATTGCTAACCACGGAAGAGTGCTTGCTCAGCGATGTGCAGCAGCGGAATCCGCGGCTAACGAGAGAGGAATTGGAAGGGGCTCTTCATTTCTTTCTCGGCGTGGAACAGGTGATCTGGCTGGGCCGCGGCATCGCGGGCGACGATACACACGGCCACGTGGACGATATCGCCCGGTTCGTTGCTCAAGATACGGTTATTGCCGCCGTGGAGCGCGACACGCGTGACCCAAACCATGAACCGCTGGCCGAGAATTTGCGCACCTTGAAGGCTGCGCGCACTCGGGAGGGCAAGCAATTCACTGTGATTGAGCTGCCCATGCCGCGGCCCATCGTGTTTCGCAATCAGCGCCTACCGGCCAGCTATGCCAATTTCTACATTGCCAACGGCCTCGTACTGGTTCCCACTTTTCACGATCCCAACGACCGCATCGCGCTCAACACGCTCTCCGAAGCATTTCCTTGCCGCGAGGTGATTGGGATCCACTCAGTGGATTTGATCTGGGGACTCGGCGCGCTGCACTGCATGACCCAGCAGCAGCCTTCGGGCTGGCAGCAGCCGCTCGCCCGAGCCTCTGGTGAGCCGGCATGACCGGGGATCTTGAGGCAATGGAAGCGGCGCTGGAGGAAGCGCGGCAGGCGGCTGAATCCGGCGAGGTGCCGATTGGCGCGACGGCGGTGTACGACGGTGAAATCATTGCGCGGGGACAGAATCGGGTTCTGCGCACGAACGATCCCACCGCGCATGCGGAGATTGTTGCCCTGCGCGGCGCGGCGGCGGCGCTGGGGAATTATCGGCTGAACGGCGTCACGCTTTACGTGACCCTGGAGCCGTGCGCGATGTGCGCGGGGGCAATGGTCCACGCGCGCATTGACCGGCTCGTGTTCGCGGCGGCGGACTCGAAGGCCGGCGCGGCAGGGTCGGTGTTCAGCGTGGTGAACCATCCGCGGCTGAACCACCAGATGCAGGTGGAGCAGGGCATCATGGCCGAGGAGGCGGGAGAGCTACTGCGGAGTTTCTTCCGAGAGCGGCGCTAGGAGCGCGTGAGAATGCGAATGCGCTCGACCTGCTCGGGCCATAGTGCGGAAAGCTCCGCAAAGCTTCCGCTGCGATAGTCGGCGTAATCGAATCCCGGCGTGACCGTGCAGCCCAGAAGCGCACATTTGCCGTCGCCGATGAGATGCGTGCCCTGCCACACGCCGCCAGGGACAAGAACCTGGACATGTTCTTGAGTGGACAGATTCTGTCCCATCCTTACCACCCGCGATTCGCCGGATGGCAGCAATTGCAGCATCTCCACCGAATCTCCCAGGTAGAAATGGAATACCTCGTCGGAAGGCAGCACGTGCATCTCTGAAAACGTGCCCGGTTCGAGCAGGTAGTAGATTGCCGTTCCCGCGCTGCGCTCGCCCTGCGGTGCGGCGAACTGCAGAGAGGACATGTAGGTCTGGCGAAAGAATCCGCCTTCTTTGGGGTGCGGATCGAGTTGCAGCAGGCGCTTGATTTCCTCGGCGGTCATTGGTGTGGTCATGGTTCGATGCTACCCCGGCCGCATCCGCAGGCAACGGATGAGAATGTTCTCGTGCCTTACTGGGGCGGAGGAGAATTATGACAGCAAATGCGGTCCGGCCCGCACGTCGATGGAACAGCTATTAGAATTTGACCAGGCATGAATGTTCAGGTTTACACGGCTTCCTGGTGCCGCGATTGCCGGGCGGCCAAGCAATTTCTGGATTCTCACGGGATCGCTTATACGGAGATCAACGTGGACGCCGATCCGGCGGCATCCGTTGAGCTTCTTCGTCAAGTGGGCAAGCGGGCCATCCCGCAGCTTGTGATTGACGGCGAATGGTTCCAGCCCTACAAGCCAGGGCGCGGTCTGCTCTACGACGAGCTCTACGCACGGCTCCGTATTCCACGGACGTAAAAGCGGCCAACGAATAGCCGGGCGAAAACACCGCCCGATTTCATCGCGCGAGGGCGATGAAGCGCAGGCGGACATAATCGGCCACCCACTTGCCATCTTCGTCGCGTAGCGCCGGATCGAGCAGTGCGCAGGTTTCCTCCACAATCTTGTCCCGCAAATCATCTGGAATGGAATCGAGAACGCCGCGGCGGAAGGTGCGTATCCAGGCAGCCATCCCTCCTTCGCCCAGAGGCGTCGGGCGGGGGAAGTGTTCCATCCGCTCGATTGTGAACCCGTTGCGTTCAAGGCGGCGGCGGTAGGCGTCGGGAGAAGGGTAGTAGTTCACGCCGTCCTCCGCTTCAGAGTGGCCGTAGCGCGCGAGGACGACCGTGAAGGCCACTCGGATGGCGGCAATGTTGCCGTGTCCGCCCATCTCAGCCACGAAGCGGCCGCCGGGTCGCAATACGCGGCGGACCTCGGCGAGCATTGCCTTCTGATCTCGAACCCAGTGAAGCGCGGCATTGGAAAAGACCGCGTCGAATGCGGCATCGAGGTAAGGAAGTTGCTCGGCCTGGGCGTGATCGGCGTCGATGCCACGGGCGCGCGCGGCTTCGACCATCGCTGTCGACGCGTCGACGCCGGTCACGATGGCTCCCGTGGCGGCCAGGCGAGCTGTGAGCTGACCATCCCCGCAGCCAACATCGAGGATGCGTTCTCCGGCTTGCGGCGCCAGCCACTCGACCACCCCACCAGCGAGCTGATGTACGAACGCACCTTCTCGCCCGTATGCCTCCGCATCCCACGTCTGAAGCATTGCAAGCCTCCTGAAGGGAAGTTTCTCCGTTGGTGCGTACACGGCGCAAGTGCGCTCCGGCCTACCGAATGAAAAGCAGGCGCGATTTGGTGTTGAAGCGCAATCAAACCCCGAATACCGCGATTGGCACAAATCGGGCACGGTAATCGAAGAGGCGTGTATTGTAGTAGGCGGCAAACTCTTTGAGGTGCCGTTTGGGGGAACCGATGGATATTTGGAATCGCAGGAGCTTTTTGCGCGCGGCAGGCGTGGTATCGGCCGGAACGCTGATGCCCGGAATACCGCTGCTGGCGGCGGAGCAGGAACCGGAGAAGCCGGTTGCGGCCAACGATCACATTCAGATCGCGCTGATCGGCGCCGGCGGACAGGGACAAGGCGACACCAAGACAGCGCTGCTGGTCCCCGGCGTGAAGCTGGTGGCCGTGGCCGATTGTTACGACGGCCGGCTGGCGCATGCGAAGGAGTTGTGGGGCGACGACATCCAGACCACGCGCGACTACAGCGAGATCCTGTCGCGCAAGGATGTGGATGCAGTCGTCATCGGCACCCCCGACCACCATCACAAGCAGGCCAGCGTGGATGCAATGAAGGCGGGCAAGGACGTTTACTGCGAGAAGCCGATGATTCATCTTTATGCGGACGGCCCGGAGATGATCGAGACAGCGCGGTCGACGGGGCGGATGCTTCAGATCGGCAGCCAGCGGGTGAGCTCGATCCTTTATGCCAAGGCCAAGGAACTGCTGGAGTCGGGCGCCATCGGGAGGCTGAACATGGTGACGGCTTACTGGGACCGGAACTCCGCGATCGGCGCCTGGGACTACACGGTGCCGCCGGATGCTTCGACCGAGACCTGCGACTGGCCACGGTTCCTGGGGACGGCGCCGAAGATTCCGTTCAACGCCGAGCATTTCTTCCAATGGCGCAAATGGAAGGCGTACGGAAGCGGCGTGGCCGGCGACCTTTTTGTACACCTTTTCAGCGGGACGCATTTTGTAACCGGAGCGCATGGGCCTACGCGCGCCATGGCGACGGGGGCAATCCGCTACTGGAACGATGGGCGTGACGTGCCCGACGTGATGTTGGGCATCTTTGATTATCCCGAAGGATTCAACCTGAGCTTGCGAGTGAATTTCGTCGACGGAGGGCAGGAGAGCGAGGGGCTGCTCTTCACCGGCTCGGAGGGGACAATCGAGATTGGCTGGTCGGGCGTGACGCTGACGCGCGTGCCGCGCGAGACCGCGCCGGGCTACACGGTGGAGACCTTCCTTGAGGCGATGCAGAAGGGGATCATCGAAGCGTACGACAAGAAGTATCCGCCGCACTCCGGCAGGGAGAGCATGGCCGGAGCCGAGAAGTTCACCGCGCCCAAGGGATACTCCGATAGCTACGATCACTTCCGCAACTTCTTTTCGAGCGTGCGCACGCGCAAGGAGCCGGTGGAGGATGCGGTGTTCGGGTACCGGGCTGCGGGGGCAGCGCTGCTGAGCAATCTGAGCAACGAGCGCGGGCAGGTTGTGAAGTGGGATCCGGAGGAGATGAAGATCGTCAGGTCGTAGCTCACAGGGAACAGAGTACAGGTGGCAGTCCCTCCCAGGTCCCTCCGCCGCGGCGGACGAGGGCTCGGGGCACCCAATTCGAGTCCAGTCAATCGGGGCACGCATTTAGACTGATGCAATGGCAAGGCGAATCGGAGTGCACCTGGGCACCGCTGGAGGCGTCTCGAACGCAATCGTGAAGGCGAAGGAGATCGGCGCCAACACGTTGCAGATTTTCTCGTCGAGTCCGCGGATGTGGCGTGCGGCCAAGTTGGACCCGGCACAGTGCGAACGGACGCGGACGCTGCGAGCGGAGTACGACATCGGGCCCCTGGTAATCCATACCAGCTACCTGGTGAATGTCTGCAGCGCCACGGAGGAGTTTCGGCAGAAGAGCGTGGCGGCGTTCCGCGGCGAAATGGAGCGCGCGCTGGCGCTGGGCGCCGAATACCTGGTGCTGCATCCAGGCTCGTGGAAGGGGCTGACGCGGAACGAGGGGCTGAAGCTGGCGGCGGAATCGATTGAGCGCGCCATCGACGGGTTGCCGTGGCAAGGGACGCAGTTCTCCATACTTATTGAAAACACCGCCGGCGCGGAGTGTTCGCTGGGCGGCAGCTTCGACCAGGTGGCCGAGCTGGTGATGCTGCTGCGCAATCACGCGCCGGTGGCCGTGTGCCTGGATACCTGTCATACTCACGTGGCTGGCTATGACATTGTGAGCGACGAGGGCTACGAGGATACGATGACGCAGATTGAGGCGACGGTGGGATTCGACGCTGTGTGCGTGTGGCACTGCAACGACGCCAAGGCCGAGCGTGGGTCGAAGCTGGATCGCCACCAGCACATTGGGCAGGGAACCATCGGGAGCAAGCCGTTCCGGCGGCTGCTTCACGATGAGCGGTTTGCCCATGCGGCATTCATCGCAGAGACACCCGTAGACGAGGAAGGCGATGAGGAACGGAATGTGCAGGCGCTGAAGCGGCTGGCTCGGTGAGTTCAATCCTTCTGGCATCTGCGAATCGGAAGGGGTTTTGCGCATTGCCATTTACACTGAAAAGTTATGGCGGATGAGAAGGAAATTCGATATGACCCGGCCGTGATTGAGCAGAAATGGCAGCATCGCTGGGCCGCGGACCCGGCGCTCTACGCCGCGGACCCGGTTGACAGCGGCAAACCCAAGTACTACGTGCTGGAGATGTTGCCATATCCGAGCGGCCAGCTTCATATGGGCCATGTTCGCAACTATGCCATCGGCGACGCGTTGGCGCGGCAGATGTGGATGCGCGGCTACAACGTGCTGCATCCCATGGGCTGGGATGCGTTCGGGCTGCCGGCGGAAAACGCCGCGATCAAGAATAATACGCCGCCGAGGGAGTGGACACTTTCGAATATCGCCGCCATGAAGCGGCAATTTTTGCGCCTTGGCATTGGCTTTGATTGGTCGCGTGAAATTACTACGTGTTTTCCCGAATACTACCGCTGGAACCAGTGGTTCTTTTTGCGTATGTACGAGCGCGGCCTGGTCTATCGCAAGATGAAGAAGGTGAACTGGTGCCCGGAGTGCGCCACGGTGCTGGCCAACGAGCAGGTGGTAGATGGCCGCTGCTGGCGGCATGAAGAAACCATCGTGGAGCAGCGCGATCTGGAGCAGTGGTTCCTGCGCATCACCGCCTATGCGCAGGAGTTGCTGGATGGCCTGGACAAGCTGGACGGATGGCCGGAGAAGGTGCGCACCATGCAGCGCAACTGGATCGGGCGCAGCGAAGGCACTGAAGTTGACTTTTTCCTGGCCGAAGACGCCGTAAAGACGCAGGACGACACCGGAATTTCCGATGTAATTCCCGCGGGCCGGCGCATCCGCGTTTTCACCACGCGTGTGGATACGATTTTCGGCGCCACCAGCGTTCAACTGGCTCCAGAGCATCCGATGGTTAAGGAAATGGTCGACGCAGACGCGGGGCTGCGGACACAGGTGGCGCAACTTCTGGAAGAACAGAGGAAGGCACGCGAATCCGGAGATGTGGGTGGGATTGAGAAGCATGGCGTGCCGACGGGACACTTTGCCATCAATCCATACAACGGCCAGCAAGTGCCCATCTGGGTGGCGAATTACGTCTTGATGGATTACGGCACTGGCGCGATCATGAGCGTGCCCGGGCACGATGCGCGCGACTTCGAGTTTGCGAAAAAGTACGCCATCCCGATTCTGCGGGTAATAGCGCCGGCGGAGCCGCAGGCCGAGGAGCCGGAACTTCCATTCCTCTCCGAAGATGGTGTGCTGGTGAATTCCGGCGAGTACGACGGGCTTACCTGCGAACAGGCGCAGAAGAAGTTGCAGGAAGTGGCCGCGGCAAAGGGCTTCGGCGAGGCCACGGTGACTTTTCGGTTGAAGGACTGGGGCATAAGCCGGCAACGCTATTGGGGCACGCCCATCCCCATGATCCACTGCGAAAAGTGCGGCATTGTGCCGGTTCCGGACGAGCAGTTGCCAGTGATTTTGCCGGAGAAGATCGAGATTACGCAGCAGGGCGGCTCGCCGCTGGCGAGATTACCGGAGTTCGTGAATGTGAATTGTCCAAAGTGCGGTGGAGCGGCGCGGCGGGAAACCGACACCATGGACACGTTCGTCGATTCCAGTTGGTACTTTTACCGCTACACGGACGCAAAGAACGCAAGCGCGCCGTTTGACTCGGCGACGGCGCAGCATTGGTTTCCCATTGATCAATACATTGGCGGCGTGGAGCACGCCATCCTGCACCTGATTTACTCGCGTTTCTGGACCAAGATGATGCGCGACCTGGGGCTGATCACAAATGACGAGCCTGTGCAGAGGCTTTTCACGCAGGGCATGGTGATCAAGGACGGCGCCAAGATGTCGAAGTCGAAGGGCAACGTGGTTTCGCCCGACGATATGGTGGCACGCTACGGCGCCGATGCCACGCGTACCTACGTGTTGTTTGCAGCGCCTCCCGATCGCGACCTGGACTGGCAGGAAGACGGCGTTGCTGGCGTGAGCCGGTTCCTGGGCCGTGTGTACCGGCTGGTGATGCATCACGCAAAAACAGCGCGCGCAGGCAAAGGCCAGATTGTAGGCCAGCCCAGCGCCGTGTCGCTGAGGCTGCTGCGCAAGCTGCACCAGACCATTGCGAAAATCACGGTCGACTTTGAGGGCCGCTGGCACTTCAACACGTGTGTTGCGGCCATCATGGAACTGGTGAACGAGATCCAGGCCGCCGATGCGGATCTTGTATCCGGCGAGGTTCCGGAGCCGGTTGTCTACTCGCTGCTGCATGCGCTGGTGCGGTTGCTGGCGCCATTTGCGCCTCACATTTCGGCGGAGCTGTGGGAAGACCTGGGAGAGGATGGCGCGGTGCTCCGCGCCCCGTGGCCAAACAGCGATCCGGCTCTGGCCAGGGAAGATGAGATCGAGATACCGGTTCAGATGAACGGGAAGCTGGTGAACGTGGTGCGCGTGGCGGCGGGCTCTGAGCCGGCCGCAATCGAGGCCGCGGCCCTGGCCAACGAGAAGGTGCGGGTGCGCATGGCGGGAAAGACGGTCGTCAAGGTGATCGTGGTTCCGGGAAAAACGGTGAATATTGTTGTCAGGTAAAGCGGCGAGCGAGCGAATCCGCGGCACACAGACCATTGTGGGTCAAATGGGTTGGGCGTTTACGCGGCCGTCGCTGACTGCGCTGGAGGTGCTCTGGAGATGGGTGTTCGGAGTGCCCGTGCTGGCGGTGTGTTACTTCCAGGCACAGAGGATCTTCGCACTGCTCCCACCGGATGCGACAGGCCTGAGCGACTTCGACATAACCAATCCATGGATGTCCTCGATAAAAGTGGCCGTAGCCTGGGATATTTATCGGCCGCACGTGGTGGAAGTGCTGCGCTGGCTTGTGCCATTCGCCGCGCTGGCGTGGATTGTGTTATCGGGGATCGGGCGCAACCTGGTGCTAAGGCGCATGGAGCGCGGGTTGCCGTTTCGGCCCGTGGGGATGATTGTGCTGCAGGCCGCATGGCTTGCGGTGCTGGGGTTGACTTGCTGGGCGTGGTGGAAGTCGATCAACTGGGCCGCGGCCACGCACATCGGCAACGGCTCGGAACCAGACTTGGTTGGATACGCAACGTGGGCGATTTTCCTTTCGCTAGGGTTCTTTTCTCTGTGGGCCGTGGTGAGCTCGTGGGTGGCCATTGCGCCAATGCTGCTTCTTCTCGAGGATCGAACTGTGCTTGGCTCGCTGCGGCAAAGCCTGAAATTGGGGAAGGCCTTTACCAGCAAACTAGTGGAGATCAACATGGTGATGGGGATCGTAAAGCTCTGTTTGATAGTGCTGGCGATGGTGTTCTCCGCGGTGATGCTTCCGTTCGCAAACCAAGTGGGCTTAAGCACGCTGCATGAGGAATGGCTGATCGTGTCGGTCTTTTACTTCATTGCCAGCGACTACTTCCAGGTGGCACGGCTGAAATCTTTCATCGAGTTCCGACATGTCTTCCGCGAACCCCCTCAGCCAGCCGAATCCTGAACCAGGCAATCGCAATCGGCGTGCTATGCTTCCGAGCATGCGCTTTCCCGCTCGAGTCTTCGCTCTGCTGATTCTGTTTGCGACACCGGTTCTGCAACTTTCTGCGAAGGTTCTGCGGGTTGAGATCACTTCCCGGCAGGATGTTCTCGGCGAGCAGTCATTCGGCAATGCGGGACAGTACGAACGCATCGTCGGCAAAATCTACTATGCGGCGCCAGTTGGCAACTGGCACGACACGCAAGTCTTCGATCTGGCCGACGCGGTCAACGAAAAAGACGGCGTGGTGCAGTTCTCCGCGGACTTCATCGTGATTCGTCCCAAGGATGCGAGCAAGGGCAATGGCTCCATGCTCCTCGAAGTTCCCAATCGCGGCAACAGCCGGATCGTTGCGCTGGTGGATGGTGGCGATTGGGATTTGGCTCACAATGCCGGCGATGGCTGGCTGCTGCGCAACGGATACACAATTGCGGCGGTCGGCTGGCAATGGGATGCCGCGGGCGCCGATGCTCTGCGCCTTTATGCCCCCATCGCGAAGGAGAATGGAAAGACCATCAGCGGCCTGCTGCGGGGCGACCTGATGCCGTCCCGCCCCATGGCGGAGATCCCCCTGGGGCATCTGATCCTGGGCAGGATCGGCGGCTCAGAGTATCCCGTCGCCAATCCTGACGATCCGGGCAACGTGCTCACGGTGCGCGATTCCCCGGTGGCGTCGCGAACCATCATCCCGCGCACGCAATGGCAATTCGCACATACCGCGGATGGCAAACTGGTTTCGAGTGATCGCTACATCCATCTGAATGGCGCCTTTCAGCCGGGCAAGATCTACGAATACGTTTACGCTGTGCAGGACCCTGTAGTGGCTGGCCTCGGGTTCATCGCCGTCCGCGACTTCGCCTCGTGGTCAAAGCATTCTGCCGATGCCATCGCCCCGGTGAAACGAGTGTACGGGGAAGGCATCTCACAGAACGGCCGCTGGCTGCGCGACTATCTTTATCAAGGCTTCAATGGCGACGAGGACGGGGTCATGGCGCTCGACGGAGTGCTGGCGCATGTTGCCGGGGCAGGGCGCGGCAGCTTTAATTATCGATTTGCCCAGCCCTCGCGCGACGGCGAGCCAACTTCCTCGCTTTTTTTCCCCATCAATATTTTTCCCTTCACGGGCTTGCCGGAAAAGGATACTTTCACCCCTTCCAATAAAGTCAAAGCCGGTCTTCTCGATCGCGAGATGCGCGAGAACGCCGTTCCCAAGATATTCTTCTCAAATACCTCCTACGAGTGTTGGGGCCGATCCGCTGCGCTTATTCACGAGATGCCCGACCCAGACCGCGGATCGGCGTTCAAGCATCTCTCGGCAGATGGAATGGTGGATGCCAGAATCTCGCCGAACGTCCGTATTTACCATTTCACGGGTTTGCAACATTTTTCCGGCCCATTTCCTCCACGAAAGGGAACCGGCGACCTGGCCGGACAACAGCCGCAGTCGCCGCTGCCTGTCAAATATTTCTGGCGCGCCATGATTACGAATATGGATGCGTGGGTGCGCAACGGCACCGAGCCGCCGCCCAGCAGTTACCCGCGAATCGCGGACCACAGTCTTGTCGGTTTTGACCAGTACCTATTTCCGAAGATTCCGGACGTCAATGTGCCGCACGAAGCCAGCGCGGCGTATCGCCTCGATTTCGGTCCCGATTGGCGGAAGGGGATCCTGAGCCTGCAGCCGCCCATCGTCGGTGAGCCATTTCCTGTGCTTGTGCCTCAAGTGGATGCAGACGGCAATGAAAAGGACGGCGTCCGGCTGCCCGAATTTGCTGCGCCTCTGGCCACATACACGCCCTGGAACCTGCGCGATCCCTCCATCGGCTCGCCCGACCAGCGCGTGAGTTTTGAGGGATCGTGGATTCCATTCCCAATGACAAAGCCAGATCGTATCAAGATTGGCGACCCGAGACTTTCAGTGGAAGAGCGTTACAAGGACCGCTCCGACTATCTTGCGCGATATACGAATGCTCTCGACGAGTTAATCAAGGAGCGGTGGATCCTGCCCGAGGACCGCGCCGCCATGCTGGAACGCGGCGAACAGGAGTGGGACCTGGCGACAAAGGGCGCAGACTGAATCTCGTCTGGGCACAGGATGCTCCCAGAGCGGTCTGCCTGCTACACTCCCTGATGGTCAATCGGAGATCTGCTGTTATGGCTGACATTCAAACAGTCGCGGTCGTAGGCGCCGGAACTATGGGCTCCGGCATCGCACATGCCTTCGCCCGCAGCGGCTTCAACGTACTGCTCTGCGACGTGGAGCAGCGCTTCCTCGATCGCGCCCTCGCGCAGATTCGCGCCAACCTGGGGCGCGAGGCGGCCAAGGGCAAGCTCTCTGAAGCTGAAATCGAACCCGCTCTCGCGCGTATCACGTCCACCACGGAACGCGAATCGATGGCTCGCGCGGACTTCGCTGTTGAAGCCGCCTCTGAGCGCTACGAGCTCAAAGCCGAGCTTTTCAAGTCCCTCGACCGCATCCTTCCCGCTGAGGCCATCCTCGCCACCAACACGTCTTCCATCTCCATCACCAAACTGGCCGCGCAAACCAGCCGCCCGGAGCAGGTGATCGGCATGCATTTCTTTAACCCAGTCCCAGTAATGGCTCTGGTCGAAGTCATCCGTGGCATGGCCACCAACGACGGAACCTACAACTCGGTGCGGGACCTCGCCATTCGACTGGGCAAGTCGCCAGTGGAAGTGAATGACGCCCCGGGCTTCGTCTCTAACCGCGTGCTGATGCCGCTGATCAACGAGGCCGCCTACGCGGTGATGGAAGGCGTGGCCCGGCCGGCGGCGATCGACCAGGTCTTCAAACTCGGGATGGCGCATCCCATGGGCCCGCTCACTCTCGCGGATTTCATCGGCCTGGACGTCTGCGTGGATATCATGCGCGTGCTGCACGAGGGGCTCGGCAATCCCAGGTATGCGCCCTGCCCGCTGCTGGTGCGCATGGTAGATGCTGGATGGCTTGGCCGTAAGTCGGGGCGCGGCTTCTACAGCTACGAAAAGTGACGGACCATGCTCTCTTCGCGTATCCGGTTAAACCGGCGGGAGCGAATCCACCACCGGCACGCCCGCTGGCGGCGTGAAATGAAATTCGCTTGCGGCAATTGGCGCGTTGGGCTGCTCATCGGCGAAAGTGAAGCGCGTCACGGCGCCGTCGGTCTCTTCGATCTCGATGCGTGTAATCTCGCCATCGCGGGTCACGGTCAGCTCCACCCGGGAAACCTGGTTCTGCTGGCTTTTTGGCTGCCCGGTGAGCGTGTACTCGCCATGCGCGGCCGGAGCCAGCGCCAGATGATCCATCTCTCTCTCCAGTTGCGCATGCCCGAGCAAATAGCGGAGCGGGGAGCGCAGGTCGTCGAGCTTTTTTGCCTCGATCCGCTGCACCTGGGGATCGCCCTGCTTGTAAAACCACGCGTATTTCCCGTCCAGCAAAAACACCTTGCCCTGAGGTGACGAGTAATCCCAGCGCATGCGGCCGGGCTTTTCTAAGAGCAGCATGCCGCCTTCGTACCGCTGCATGCCCATTCCTGCATAGCTCTCGGTGAATTCAGCCTTCAACGAATGGAGACGGTTGTAGTGCCGATCCACGAGCTGGGCAAGCTCATGCACGCTGGGAGCACCGGGTGCCTCAGACTTGGGTGCCCCAGGTCTCGACTCTGAGACCTGGGATGGAAGAGCGTGTGCGGAAAGAACCGGGACTATTGCCAGCATGGCCAGCCGCGCGCCGGCCCGCAAGAACCCCGGCATCATTGTCCCAGGTTCTGCGTGCAATTGGTGCCGCCGGTGGGATCGAACTTGATCTGGCCCGACTCATCGCTGCAGAAGGTGCGGTTCCCTGATTTGCCCACGGTCAGGGGCTGCGCCAGTATTGAGTAGCCCGTCACACGGTCGCTCCCTGACGCAGTGTTCTTGGTGCAATTACTGATCGAGAACTGGTAGCCCGACTTGATTCCAGTCGCCAGGTCCGTCTGCAGCACCTCGGCGTTCGTCGCCGACGGCGGACCCGAATGCGGATCGCCGCCCAGAGCGGTCAACGTGCACGCAAAACCATTCGACGGATACATCGTGTTGTACTGGCTCTGCGCCATGTTGATGGCGCGAACCGACTGTTGCGCCGATACCTCGTTGGCGTAGCGGGTCATGTTTCCCATGGTAGGAATGGCAATGAGCATAAGAATCGCGATAACCGCCATCACGATCAGAAGTTCCATCAAGGTAAAGCCGTTGACGATAACGCGGCTAGCTCTCTTTTCCCCGTCATCAAACACTCTCGTGCTAATCATAATTTTGAAAGCCCTCATTCGGCGGAGCACACCGGCAACCCACCCGCAGAAATCCTATAACGGATGGACGCACTTGGCCAATAAATCGTTCGAAACGCAGGAACTCGGGGCCAGGAAGCGGCGCGAGTAAGAGTCCGGGACCAAGCGGCCGGAATTCCACGAAAAACATGACTGCCAAGCGCTAAACTCACCAGCTATGGAGCCACTCGTCATCGCGGCCGATGCGGACCTGGGTATTAAATAGTTGGCTGAGGCGGGACTCTGTCAAGAGATCGGCGCGAGCGCCGTCGGCGACGATCCGGCCGTCCTGCATGAGGATGATGCGCTCGATTTCGGGCAAGATATCTCTTAGGTGATGAGTGACGAGGACAAGGCCGGTACCTTCAGTCACGAGGCGGCGGAGGGTTTCGCGCAGGTCGCGCTGTGCGGCCAGGTCGAGGGCATTGGATGGCTCGTCGAGGAGAAGTTGCCGCGGACGGTGGACGAGCGCGCGGGCGATAAGGATGCGGCGCTTTTCTCCCGCCGACATTTCTCCCACAAGCTGATCGGCGAGGTGGGCGGCATCCATACGTTGGAGGGCTTCGGCGGCGCGCTCGCGCATCTCATCGGTCACGTGGAGATTCGGCCAGAGGGTGGAGGCGGAGAAAAAGCCGGCGATCACGGCATCCCGCCCGGTGGTTACGGCAGTACGCTCGCCGGGCAGGTCCAGGCCGCGTGTGCCGGCCGCCACCACGCCGAAATGACGGCGAAGCTGCGCCAGGTCCCAGCGGTCGCGGCCGAAGATGCGCACACACATGCCCGGCCGGACAATGGAGTAGAGCTGGCAGCTCATCGTCAGGATGAGCGTCGATTTGCCGCATCCGTTGGGCCCGAGAATGGCGACGTGCTCGCCGGTGCGGATGGAAAGATTCACATCATGGAGAACCAGGCGCTCGCCACGGGCAACGTTGACGTTGCGCATTTCCAGGAATTCGTGGTTCACATTAGCAGGAGCCGCGTTCTCCGGCATGGACCCTCCAATGCTAGATTAAATTGTTGGCGTCAATCCGCTCCGGCCAACGGTAGTCTGCAGCCGGAGTTCAGCAAAGAAGACAACAGGATGAGTGAGGTTTCCCGTTTCTTGATTCCGAAAGGGTTTCAATTTAGTGCAACGAAAGCTGGTTTGAAGGCCAGCGGTCGCGCAGATTTTGCGTTGATCGTGGCCGATGCTCCAGCAAGCGCCGCGGCGGCGTTCACAGCAAACAAGGTGAGCGCGGCGCCGCTCCAGATTGACAAGGAACACCTGCGCGCTACGGGCGGAAAAGTTCGCGTGGTGGCCATTAATGCCGGCAATGCGAATTGCGCAGTGGGTCAGGCCGGGCTGGATGCGGCGCGAGCCACTTGCGTAGCCGCGGCCCAGGCCTTCGCGTGCAGGACGGAAGAGGTCTTTCCGTCATCCACAGGAATCATCGGCGTTCCGCTGCCAGCCGAGAAGGTGATTGCGGCGCTGCCGACGGCCAAAGCTGCGCTGGGCGACGAATCGGATCATTTTCTCGCGGCGGCGCAGGCGATCCTGACCACCGACACGGTGGAAAAGACTGCTTTTGCCCGGTTCGACGGGGACTGCGGAGAGGTACGGATCGCGGCATTTTGCAAGGGCTCCGGTATGATTCATCCCCAGCTGGTGCCCCACGCCACCATGCTGGCGTACGTGCTGACCGACGCCGAGGTCGAGCCGACGGTGCTTCAGGACTACCTGAATGATGCCATCGGGGTAAGCTTCAATTGCATCTCAGTGGACGGCGACACTTCAACCAACGATACGGTGTTGCTGCTGGCGTCGGGAGCGAGCGGAGTCAAGATCGAGCCACAACATGCGGACTTTGCCGCGGCGCTGCAGCAGGTTTGCATTTCGCTGGCGCGGCAGGTGGTGGGCGATGGCGAGGGCATCACCCACGTGGTGGAACTGCGGATTGCCGGCGCAACGTCGGATTCGGACGCGCTCAAGGTGGCGAAGGCGATTGCGCACTCGCCGCTGGTGAAGACTGCATGGGCGGGATGCGATCCGAATTGGGGACGGCTGGTGGCGGCAATCGGCTATTCCGGTGCACAGATCGATCCGGAGCGCATCGACATCCGTTTCGGCGAATTGCAAATTTGCCGCAATGGCGGGCGGGCGACGGAGTTCGACGAGGCAGCCGCTCACGAGTACCTGAAGCAGGAGGAATACGCGATCGAGATAAACCTGCACCAGGGAAAAGGGAAGAGCGTGTTCTGGACTACGGATCTGACGGCGGAATACGTCCACATCAATGCGGATTATTCGACGTAGAGGGACAGGGACCAAAGGAACAAGGGACCAAGTGGGCCGGCGGCAAGGTTGAGGGCACGGGCAGAATGAGGCGAGACAAGAGCGAAGTGCGCGCAGGTGCAGGTGCGCCGAAGAAGGAGTGGCTGATCTCGGACGTGAAGCTGCTGGCCCTTCATCGCCGGCTGTTAAAGGCCGTCGATCGGAGGGAGCGCGAAGAGAAGGGAATCGAACGCTATGCCGCCGCCAGGATCGCCGTACGGTTCGATCTGAAGGCCGCGGACACTGTAATTGAGTCGGCTGCCGCGCAAATGCGCGACTTGCTCGGCGCGGCAAGAAGGAACAAAGCGACGAAAAATCGTCGGGCGGTGGTGACGTGGACTGGCGATCCGGGCGCCGAATGGGAAGATGCGCTGGAGGAGATACGCGCGCGCGCGCTGCCTGTGGTCTTTGTGTGCGAAGCAGGCGAAGGCCGCCGGAAACTCGCGCGCGGGACAAATGGAAACCTACGTCCTGGAGAGGAATTGCCCTGCATCACCGTGGATGGTCATGATGTGGTGGCGGCTTACCGCGTGGCACACGAGGCAATCGAGCGCGCTCGGCTGGATCGCGGACCTACGCTGATCCAGTTGGCAACCTATAAGATCGGCAGCAGCGCCTTTACGGATCCCGTGGCGGATATGCAAAATTATTTGCGCGGGCGAGGTCTGTTAAGGAGGGACGCGAACGGACTAAACACCTGAGTGCGGCGTCCTGGCGCAGTTCTATTTTGCGCGCGGATGGGTACGGTCGTAGACCTGGGTGAGCTGCGCTGTAGTGAGCTGGGTGTAACGCTGCGTGGTGGAGAGACGTTCATGGCCGAGGAGCTCCTGAATGGCGCGGAGGTCGGCGCCCTCTTCCAGCAAGTGAGTGCCGAAGGCGTGGCGCAGAGTGTGCGGGTGAACGTCGGCGGAGAGGCCGCGCAAGATGGCGACGCGCTTGACAATCCGGGCGACGCTGCGAGTGGTGAGGCGTGCGTCGCCGCCGGGCCGTTTGAGTCCACGCAGGTAAAGATTAACGAAGAGCGCGCTGGACGCGAAAGATGGCTCTGCCGCAGCCATTCGCGCTGAGCGCTCGGCCAGGTAAGCGCGAAGACCCTGGGCCGCAGAATCGCCCAACGGCACATAACGCTGCTTCTGACCTTTGCCGCGGACAAGAATCGCCTCGTTAGCCCAATGAATGTCATCGAGATTCAAGCCGGTGAGCTCGGCGTTGCGCATGCCGCAGCCATAGAGCAGCTCAAGGATTGCGCGGTCGCGGGTGGGCCAGCTCGCCGCGTCGTCTGCTACGCTATCAACCACGCGATTCATCTGCTCGATTGAGGGGACGCGAGGCAAATGCTTGGGCAACCGTGGGGTGGCCACAAGCGCGGCGACGTTTTGCTTCACATGGCCGGAGCGGGCTAGCCACTTGAACCAGCTGCGGACAGAGGCCAGCGCGCGTGCAGCAGAGGCTTTTGATAGACCGCGATCATAAAGCGTGGAAAGCCAGGCGCGGATGTGCGTGTGCTCAATGGACTCGGGCGTGTGCTGCTCTCCGAACTCCTTCACGATCCAGGCGGCGAAGGCCATCAGCTCGCGGTTGTAGGCTCGAATCGTGTGCGGCGACGAGCCGCGCTCCGCAGCGAGGACGCGCAGATAGGCGTGAACAAGGTCGGCAAGCGGCACCATTCGGTGTAGCGTTTCGTCCGGCGCGGCGCCCCCGTGGCCATGAACCGTAGCTGCGGTCGCGTTCATGCGGCTTCTCCCGACGTACCATTGTTGCTTCCGTTGAACTCAGGCCCAATGCGGCGCCCGCGGGGATGATGCATGCGGTGCACTGCCTTCAACCGGCCTAGCGCAAGGTGCGTATAGACCTGCGTGGTGGAAATATCTGCGTGGCCTAGCAGCAACTGCACGCTGCGCAGGTCGGCACCGTGTTCCACCATGTGCGTGGCGCAACTGTGGCGCAGCATGTGTGGGCTGGCGCCGTCGCCCTCCGTCTTCACCAAGCGCCAAACCCAGTTGCGCGTCAGCGGCATGCCGCGAAGCGAGAGGAAAAGGCGAGCCGCGTCATTTCGGGCTCGCACCTTGCGCACGCGAGCCAGATGCGGACGGCCTTCGGCGAGGTAAACTTCGAGCGCTTCGACGGCCGATCGGCCTAGTGGGACGATCCGTTCCTTGTCGCCTTTTCCGCGCACAAGAACGCGCCCGGCATCGAGAGCCAGGTCGCTGGTGGAAAGGGAAACAGCCTCCGAGACGCGCAGTCCGCCGGCGTAAAGCAACTCGAGGATGGCACGGTCGCGTAACGCGGTCGCCTTTGCCTGCGGATGCGACGCGGCAAGGAGCGCGCGTTCCAGGATTTCCACTACCTCCGACTCCGCCAGAGACTTGGGTAGAACCTTCCAGGATTTGGGAGAATCGATGTTAACCGTAGGATCGTAATGAATGCGACGATCGAGCAGCAGCCATTTATAGAATCCCCGCAGGCAGCTCAGCTTCCGCGCAGCGGAGCGGGAATCGATGCCGTGAGCACGAAGATGTTCGAGAAACGCCGAGACATCTTCCTGTGCCCCGCCCATCAGGATCCCATCGCGCATCTCCAGGAATTCGGCAAAGCTGCGGAGATCGCCATGGTAGGCTTCACAGGTGAGCGGACGCAGGCCCTTTTCCACGCGCAGATAGGTCTGATAATTGCGGAGAAGAACGGAGTTTGCGCTTGCGCTCACAAGCTCGATTATCGGCGTGGTGCGCTGAGCACGGCGGTAATGGACGGTCGCAGCGAACCTGGTTCATCACGGAATCAAGGAGAACAATAGAAATCGAGTCACCGGGGTTGCGTTCCAAGGCGGAACGCGAATCCCCGATCTCGATCGACGAGCTTGACGATCCGCGCTTTCATGGCGCCGAGATTGGATTCACCCTTGAAGATAGCGGCGATATCGCCGCGTCGATCAATCAGGAAGGTAACAGGCAGGCCAAGAACTTCTCCATATAAATCCGCAAGCTGCTCGTCGCCCATAATCACGGGATAGTTAACATTGCGCTTTCGGGTCAGGTTAAGAACCGGCGCGGCGTCATCGTCCATGGAAATGGCGACGACCTGGAGGCCCCGCGGACCAAGTTCCTGCTGCCAGCGGACAAAATGAGGCATTTCGACCTGGCACGGCGCGCACCATGTGGCCCAGAAAGTGAGCAGCACCACGCGCCCCTGAAAGGACGCAAGATCGACCCGTTGGCCGTGGATGTCGTTCCGCGCAAACTCGGGAGCGGGCTTGTGCAACATTGAGGAGCGGCGGCGGCGCGGCGTAGGACGCGCAGCAGGCCAACAGAAAAGAAGCGACAACGCTCCTGGGCGTGGCAAAATTCCGATTCGGTCCATGGGAACAATCACTGATCGCGATCGGTTGGATACCCTTTGGCCACCCAGTCATCGCCGAAGTTGTTGGGCAGATAAAGGGCCTTCACGCGCGAAAAGCCAAGGTCACGCAGGCGCTCAAAAGCGGGGCCGACGTTGGGACAGTGGTTCCATGGGCAGCAGCCGCAGTAGAGGACAATGAAGCGGTCCTTGGGTTGTTTCGCAACCGTGCTTTCCAGCATTTGGAGACCAGCCGGTTGCGATCCCGCGCCTGCGTACTGCGAGCCTTTGATGTGCGCCTCGGTGAAAAATATGCGCGATCCAACTTGAAGAATGAGCGGCTGTTGCTTTTGTACCGAGCATATGCACAAGCTCCGCAGCCTGGATGAGATGGTCCTGCGGAATGGTGGATGCGCTGACCGGTGCTGGAGAAAACTGGCAGAAACCACCGAGAGGGGCCACGATAAAAATGGCGCATGACAACAGACCGAAAATGATTCCCTTTGACATCGACACCCTTTCTGGAACAAAGGAACCGGTATAGCAGGATTCGCCACTAGATGAAAATCCCCGCGGATTCGAAAGCGGGCTGTTGACGCCTTGCATCCATTCAATGTCCTTTTACGTTCAAGTTGGCGGGAATGCATGAAAATGGAAGGGTAGAGATCATTCAAGAGGAATTGGACATTTGACGACATCCCAGAAGAAAACAAGAGGACTGACGGCCGCCGAGTTGCGCGCCAAGGTGGTGCATCTCAGGCCGAAGGTGGCTGTGTTCGATTGCGACGGCACGTTGTGGGACGGCGATGCCGGCGTGGGCTTCATGAACTGGTCGCTGGAGCAGGGAATCGTCTCGCGCTCGACGAGCGACTGGATTGACATGCGGCATCGGGCATATCGCGCCGGACAGGTGAGCGAAGTGCAAGTGTGCGGCGAAATGGTGCAGATCTATGCCGGCCTTCGCGAAGAAGAAGAACTTCGAGGCGCAGCGGCGCGGTACTTTCCCAGGTCGGTAAAGCTGCACATTTTCGAGGAAATGAAGGCGCTGATCGAAGATCTGCATGGTCTCGGCGCGGAACTGTGGGCCGTGAGCTCAACTAACAAGTGGATTGTGCTGGAAGGCATCCGCGAGTTCGGCATTTCGCCGCAACGTGTGCTGGCGGCGGAGGCCGTGGTCGCCGACGGCATCATTACAAGCGAACTTGTGGATGTGCCTACGGACGAGGGCAAGGCTGCTTCGCTCAGGCGGGTGGGATTGGCCA
>CAWKOB010000015.1:0-20381 GCA_963851135.1 uncultured Acidobacteriota bacterium
TTTCCCTGTCGGCGCCTGGCGAAGAGGAGCGATCCTGTCCCCGGCCGAGCGAGAAAACTCGCTGGTGGCGCGCCTCCATTTGCTACTCTTGGCACAACATGAAGAAGAAATCTGCGGCAATCAGCGTTTCTTTGCTCCTGATTTGCTCTCTTTCTTTGCTCGCTCAAAAGAAGTCCCGCCCCCAGGCAATCCTCTTTCAAGGCGCACCGCAATACACGCAACAGGAACTGCTCGCGGCCGCCGGCTTGAAGCCGGGAACACATCTGAACTCTCTCGAAGTGAAAGCCCACGCCAAGCTGCTGAACGACACAGGTCTCTTCAAGGAGATCCGGTTCAAGTCCGACAGCAAGACACTGCTCTTCACGTTGACGCCTTCCAGCCAGCTCTTTCCCATGCACCTGGACAATGTGCCTCTTACGCCGGGCAAAGAACTCGAAGCCACGCTCCGCGCGCGCTTCCCGCTTTTTCGCGATCTCTTGCCGGCCAGCGGCTCCATGGTGGAAGGAATCTGCCGGACGTTTGAAGAGATGCTGGCAGCCAAGGGCGCCAAGGCTACGGTGAATGCCGCTCTCACCAGCGGCGTGGGCCCCAAAAAACTCACGGCTCAAAACTTCACCGTGGTTTCGCCAGCGGTGCACATCGGCCGCATTCAGCTGGCCGGCATCTCGCCCGCCATGCAGGCCAAGGCCGGCCTTCTAGCCGCAGGGCAATCCGGGAACAGCTTCGACACGGAGAACACAGCGATCGGACTTCAGCACGTTTTCGAGGACTTCTACCACGATCGGGGCTACGCGGCCGTCGAAGTCGATGTTGCCCCGGCCGAACCTCTCATCGTCTCAGATCAGTCCATGGATGTTCCCTTTGCGGTAACCATCAAAGAGGGAGAAATCTACAAACTGGGAACCATCGACCTTCCGGCCGGAGCGCTGGTTACGCGCGCAGAGATCGAGAAAACACTGTCGAAAAAACCGGCTGGTTCCGGTCGGCCACTCGATCTATTTGTCATTGCCGTCCACGACGCCTACAAAGCCCTTGGCTATTTCGATTGCTCCATCGCTTTACAGCCTTCCTTTAGCGAAGCCGCTCATATCGTGAACTACAGGATCGAAATCGATCCGGGCTCGAAGTACCGGCTAGCCTCGGTCCAATTCGACGGCGCTCCGGACGCGATGGCAGCCAAACTAAAGCTCGCCTGGAAGATGGCTCCCGGCGACGTCTTCGACGAGAGCTACGTCTCAACTTTTCTGAAGTTGGCGCAGAAGAAAGACAAGTCTCTGTCGAAGTGGATGCAATCCGTCATCGCCACCTACGACATCAAGGCTGACCCTGTCACGCCCCAGGTCAACTGTATCTTTCATTTTGCTAAACCCGTTCAGGGCGTGCGATAGCTTCATGCCGGCGCCAATTCGATGAAAGCATCGCGATGCGATTTCGGCTCAGGCTGCGCGCTTCCCCGTCTCGCGCTGCAGCGCCTTGAACCAGCGCTTGAGGAACATCCGGATGCCCGAGGGCGGCTGCAGCCACACGTCGGCCGCGGTCTCCCGCGGTTCCGGGCGCATGAGCACGCTCAGATGGGGATTCGTGACGCTGCCCACGGCCCGGAATGCGGCCTCGTCGGTGATATCGTCGCCCACGTATGCCACGGGAGTTTCCGGCGCCGCCTCCTCAATCAGGCTTGAAACCGCTCCTCCCTTGTCGCGGCCGACGCGCAGCTCCAGGCCACCCTCGAACTGGAGCAGCGTCAGTCCCTCCATGCGCGCCATCGGCTCGAAGAGTTCGCGGGCGCGCATCTCAATGAACTTGGCCGTCCGCGGAGAAGCGCCGCGCCAGTGCATCACGGCGGCGTTGGGTTTGTCTTCGAATTCGCCGCCCAGATTGTTGTGGCGCAGGTACTCGCGCAGTTCATCCAGCTTTCGCTGAGTCGCAGAAGGCGCTTCTTCCAGTTCGCGCCGGCCATCGGCGTAGATTCGTTCGGCGCCGTGCAGTCCCCAGACCTCCACAGGCTGGTCGACCACCGGAGGATTGCCGCGGAGCAGAATCACAATCTCGCGCGCCGGCCGGCCAGTGATGACAACCAGTCGAGTCCGGCCCTGGTGGAGAATTCGCGCGATTCCTTCGCGCACGCCGGTGTAGGGGCGCGCCTTGAAACGATCTACGCGAAAGGGTGCGAGGGTCCCGTCGTAATCTAACAAAAGCAGCGGCTTTACCCCGGGAAGAAACCCGCCGAAGAAGGTTTGGAGCGCATTGGCGGCTTCGTCTGTCACTGTATTGGGTCCTTTTAGTGCATTCTTGATTTACCCGATCTAACTCCGGAACCATTGGGCAAAGCCTTGCGTTGCCGGCTCGGATTAGGCGCGCTCCGTGCTCACGCGTGTTTGCGCTCGGGCTCATCGGTGCCCTGCCACGCCATCGATTCTGCCTGTGTGACCGAAAAGGCATCCTGATTCTCAATGCGCAGCTCGCGCAGGTCGCCCAGCACGCTGGCTGCCCATCGGTAAACGTTATGTTCCATGATCTGGCGCCGCATTCGCTGCATACGCAGGCGGCGCTCCGAGGGGCTCATCTCCAAGCCGAGGTGGATGGCCTCGGCCACGCCCTCGACGTCATACGGATTGACGATAAGCGCATCGCGCAACTCGATGGCTGCGCCGGTGAATTTGCTCAGCACCAGCATGCCGTCCTCGTCCTCGCGCGCGGCCAGGTACTCCTTGGCCACCAGGTTCATGCCATCGTGCAGAGAGGTCACAAGGCATACGTCCGCGGCTCGATACCAGGTGGTTACCTCTTCGTGATTGCATTGGCGCTCGATGAGGATAACCGGACGCCAGTCCGCCGTCTGGAAGCGCGTGTTGATGCGGTCGACCGCTGCCTCAACCCGGCGTCGCAGTACCGCGTAGCTGGGAATGCGAGTGCGGCTGGGCGCGGCAATCTGCACCATGGTCACGCGCTCGCGATGCCAGGGATGCTCTTCGAGGAGAAGTTCAAATGCATTCAGGCGCTCCTCGATGCCCTTGGTGTAATCGAGCCGGTCGACTCCTAGAATCAGGCTCTCCGCGCGTGCGCCGAACTCGCGCAACAGCTCGTCGCGGGTCTTGCCCCAGGCGGCGCGCTCGGCGCCGGACGGATCAATGGCCACGCTGACGGGATAAGGCCGGACAGTTGTGGTGTGGCCGCGGCGCCGGGCTGTCATGTGCTCGCGGTCGGTGCGCGACTCCAGCACGCGATCGACGGTGTCGAGGAAATTATTGCAATGGAGCGCGATGTGGAAGCCAATGAGATCGGCGCCCAGCAAGCCCTCCAGGAGTTCGGCCTGCCAGGGGCAAATCCCGAAAGCTTCCGGGTTGGGCCACGGAATGTGCCAGAAGATGGCGACGCGGGCATCGGGACGCGCGGCTTTGACCATGCGCGGCAGCAGTGCGAAGTGATAGTCCTGCACGAAGACGATGGGGTTGGGACAGTTTTCCATCTCATGCAGGAGGGCCAGCGCAAACTTGCGGTTCACCTCCTGGTAGCATTCCCAGTCCGAGGCTCGAAACAGCGGCCTGGTGTGAGCAATGTGGCAGAGCGGCCACAGGCCCTCATTGGCGAAGCCGTCGTAGTAGCCGCTCTCCTCCGCTTCAGAGAGCCAGACACGGCGCAGCGTGTAACGCGGGGCATCCGGAGGAACACGGAGCCGATCGTTCTCGTCCACCATGAAGCGGTCCTCGCTGCCGCTGCCGTGGGCTATCCAGACGCCGTCGCAGGCGCGCAGGACCGGCTCGATGGCCGTGACCAGCCCGCTGGGAGGAACCACGCAGACGGTTTCCCTGCCCTGGCGGATGTGCATGTAGGGTTCGCGGTTGGAGACAACGAAGATGCTTCCGGCGCCGGTGCGCTGCCGCACATGGACGGTGAGGCGCTCGGCTGTCCACAGATTCTCTCCCGCCTCGCGCAACCGGGCTTCAGCGGCGGCCGCGGCGCGCGCCTCCAGGAGGCTCTCGGTGATGTTCTCCATCTCACGGGCGATGGGCGAAAACAGGCTCAGATCCTCGGTGTGGCCGCTCATTTCGCCCACCGGCTCGCCCATGCGCAACAAGCGCAGCCGCTCCGCTAGCCTGCTCACAGGCCGCAAGAGCGACCAGCGCACAACCATCACGGTGATCCCGACTATCAGGAATACGAGAGCGACAATGCGCCAAAAAGTCTGGCGCCATACCTCCGCAGCTTCCGCTCGAATATATCCGGCATCAACCAGGACAACCAAGGCGCCGGCCGACTGGCTGGCCGCATGGAGGGGAATCGCCTCTTCGAGCCATTGTTGATCACCGGTGTGGCCAAACACTGCCGCATTCGATCCACGCTTGATGGCAAGCTTGACCGGGTCGCTTCTGAGTGATCGGACGACGAGCGCCGGGGCCTCTGCATTGATTAGAGATCCCTGCCCGTTGTAGATCGCTATGCCGAGCGCTTCATCGTGGCTTCGCAACTCCTCCGCCACGGCCTTGATATCGGGTATAGTGCCCGCGGTCAGGGCCTCTTCCACAAATGGCTGCAGGCTGGTGCCAAGCCAACCGGTGCGGCGCTCCAATTCGACCCGCAGCACGTGTTTCCGCGCCAGCACCTCAAAATACGTTGAGGCGAGAGAAACCACAGTGATACCGGCGATAAGGGCAAGGATCAACCGCGCGCGGAATCAATGCATTCTTATTCTCCGTGTATTGTGCACACCCCGGCTACGTCTCATGCATATTGCACGCTGAGGGCCGAATAGTAAGATGCCTGAAATAGCCCACTTGGCCGTTTCGCCAGTTGAGGGAATCAGGGAAAATCTTTCCCCGCCGAGTAGATTCTGCTATTTGCATGCGATTCTCGCGGTTCCGCAGAATGGGCCCGCGCGCTCTATGCGCTATTCTGTCGGGGAAGGGCAGCGCGCCGGGCAGATCGGCCGCGTTCCATGGTTCGAGCGGCATCCGATGGCCTTAGAAACGATCGACAGAACCGGCAAGCAGATTGTGTTGACGGTGCAGGAGTATGCCCTGTTCGCGTTCCGGGCTCTGTCTAACCTCTTCTCGCCTCCGGTTTATTGGTCGGACTTTATCCTGCAAGGGGAGATCATTGGCGTCGGATCGGCGACCATCGTTATTTTTGCCGGATTCTTCACCGGGGGCGTGCTGGCAGTCCAGTCCGCGGCCACGCTGGCTTCTTTTGGCGCTACGGCCGTAACCGGACGATTTGTGAGCACGTCCATGATCCGGGAACTGGGCGCGGTGCTGACCGGCATCATGGTCTCCGGCCGCAACGCATCATCCATGGCCAGCGAGCTCGGCTCCATGGTGGTGACCGAGCAGATTGACGCAATGCGCGCATTGGGCGTGGATCCGATGCGCAAGCTGGTGACCCCGCGCATAGTGGCCACGGTGACGACACTGCTCTTCCTTACCATTGTCGCGGACTTTTGCGGCATCCTGGGCGGGGCGGCCGTGACCGTATTCATGAATCACCAGAACCTCGACCAATACTTATCCCAGGCCTACGTTTTCCTGCGCTACCCGGATATTCTGCAGGGCCTGGTCAAGCCGCTGTTCTTCGGCTTCATCATCGCGTCCGTCGGCTGCTTTTACGGCATGCGCACCACGGGCGGCACGCAGGGCGTGGGCCGCTCCACGATCTCCGCGGTCGTCTTTGCCTCCGTGCTCATCATTTTTGTGGACCTGCTGATCAGCACCGTAATGGTTTCGATCTTTCGATGAGCGCGCAGGTCCAGCTCACGCCAGCGGAAAGCCAGGAAGCCGTGGTTGCGTTTCGGGACGTGAGGGTAACCTTTGACGTAGACCCTGTGCTGGACGGGGTCAGTTTTACCGTTGGCCCACGCGAGACTCGGGTGCTGCTGGGACCTGCCGGAGTGGGCAAGAGCGTTTTGCTAAAGACAGCGAATGGCCTGCTGCGCCCGGAATCCGGCAGCGTGTTTCTGCTCGGAGAAGAGATCTCCCACATGCACGAGTCGGAACTATTCCCTCTCCGTCTGCGCACCGGCATGGTGTTTCAGGAGGGCGCCCTGTTCGACTCGCTCACGGTGCGCGACAACGTGGCGTACCAGTTGATCCAGGAACGCGTGCCCGACGACGAGATTGACGAGCGAGTCCGCGAGGCACTGCGATTCGTGGGCCTGGAGGCCACCTTCTCGCTCTTTCCGGGGAGTCTTTCCGGGGGCATGCGGCGGCGCGTGGCCATTGCTCGGGCGCTCATCCGCCGGCCGGAGCTGCTGCTTTACGACTCACCCACCGGCGGCCTGGACCCAGTCACTTCGACAACCATCATCGAGCTGATCGTGAAGCAGCGCGATTATTACCGGACTCCATCGATCTTGGTGACCCATCGGCTGCAAGACGCATTCACCATGTGCACGAACCGCTTCGATTCCGAGACCGATGCCATGGTGCCGCTGGCGGAGGGGCGAGTCGACCCCAACACCACATTCCTGATGTTGAACGACAGGAAAGTCATCTTCGACGGCTCCCTGCACGACCTGGTTCACTCCACCGATCCGTTTGTGCGCGAGTTTCTGGAGTAGCCGGCACTGTTTGTGCGAGGTTCTGCTGCCTGGGCCCGGCGTGGCTTCCTATGCAGCCATGTTGTCTGCTAGCCTTGCTGATTCGGATTCATTCCGTATGGCAGGTGAAAGATGGCATTCAAGTTTCATGGCGTCGATTTTCTCGGTCTTGATTCCAGCTTCAGCGAAGACGAACTGATGGTGCGGCGCACGGCGCGAGACTTTGTAGAAGACAAACTAATTCCCATCATCGAGGGGTGCTATCGCGAGGGGCGTTTTCCGCGCGAGCTGGTGCCCATGATGGGCGAGATGGGGTTCTTCGGGGCGAACCTGGAGGGCTACGGCTGCGCCGGCATGTCCAACGTGGAGTACGGGCTGGTGATGCAGGAGCTGGAGCGCGGCGACTCCGGCGTCCGCAGCTTCGTCAGCGTGCAGTCGGCGCTGGTGATGTACCCGATCTACACCTTTGGCTCCGACGAGCAGAAAAACACGTGGCTCCCCGCGATGGCCACCGGAGAGAAGCTCGGCTGCTTCGGGCTGACGGAGCCGGAGTTTGGCTCCAACCCCGGCGGCATGAAGACCACCGCGCGCAAATCCGGTGACGGGTACGTGCTGAACGGCGAGAAGATGTGGATTACGTCAGGGCACATCGCGGACGTAGCCGTGATCTGGGCGCGAGTGGAGGACGAGGAAAACGAGGTGCGCGGATTCCTGGTGGAGACGGACCGGCCGGGATTCAAGGCCTTCGACGTGCACGGCAAGTGGTCGCTGCGGGCGTCAGTGACCAGCGGGCTTTCGCTTGAGGACGTGCACGTGCCGGCGGCGAACTTGATGCCGGGGACAGGCGGACTGAAGAGCCCGCTGATGTGCCTGAACCAGGCGCGCTACGGCATCAGTTGGGGAGCAATCGGCGCGGCCATGTCGTGTTACGACACGGCGCTCCAGTACGCCAAGACCCGAAAGCAGTTTCACAACCAGCCGATCGCGAGCCATCAACTGGTGCAGGAAAAGTTGGTGTGGATGATCAGCGAAATCTCCAAGGGGCAGTTACTCAGCCTTCATGTAGGGCGCTTGAAAGACGCCGGCACGGTCGGCCACCAGCACATATCCATGGCCAAGCGGAATAACGTGTGGATGGCTCTCGAATGCGCGCGGCTTGCCCGCGACATTTTGGGGGCAAATGGAATTACGGAAGACTATCCGATCATGCGCCACATGATGAATCTCGAATCAGTGAAGACGTACGAGGGCACGCATGACATCCATGCGCTGGTTATTGGACAAAGCATCACGGGGATTGGGGCATATTAGGCGACCGGATTTCTCATCGACAACGCGGGGCGGATGCGGCATAGTCGTATGCATGCGGAAATCAGTGACTCGTCTTAGTGTGTTCTGCCGCGTGGCTTTGGCAGCGGGCGTCGTGTTCGCAGCCGCAACTGCGCTGATGGCGCAGCAGCCCGGACCTGCCGCGCCCATTGTGCTACATGCTGCCCGTCTACTTAACGTGAGCGCAGGAACCGTGATCCAGCCGGGCGAGGTGCTGGTCGAGGGCGATCGCATCAAGGCCGTGGGACAGTCAGTCGATCATCCGCAGGGTGCCAAAGTTATCGATCTCGGCGACGTGACACTGATGCCTGGCATGATCGACGCGCACGTGCACCTGTTTCTTCATCCCGGCGCTGAAGACCTGCAAACCGTCGAGGAGTCGGTGCCGTGGCGAACCATCCTCGCGGAGCAGGCGGCCAGGGCCGACCTGATGGGCGGATTCACCGCGGAGCGCGATATGGGCACCGAGGGCGCGGGTTCGGCCAGCACCGCCGTCCGCAACGCCATTAACGCCGGCATCATCCCCGGGCCGCGCATGCGCGTCTGCGCCAACGCCATCGACATCCTGGGCGGGCACGAGGACGCCAACCACTTCAACCCCGAGCAGCACGTGTTCTCCAATGCCGACCGCGCCAACGACGCCGAGCAGATCATCGAGACCATGCGCGAACAGCACAAGGAGGGCGCGGACTTCTTCAAGATCTACGAAACCGGGCCCGATCGCATGATGGATGGCGACTTCCACACTCCTTACCAATACACCGAGGCGCAACTGGCTGCGGCGGTGGAAGAGGCAAAACGGATCGGCACCAATATTGGCGTCCATGACCAGGGCGAGCCGGGCACACTCTATGCCGCTGAGGCGGGCGTTGCCTCCCTCGATCACGCCACGCAGTTGAGCGATGAAACCATGCGGCTGATGAAGGAGAAGGGCATCTTCGCGGTGCCCACGTTCACCATCTTCGAGTACTTCGCCGATCACGCGCCCAACGCGGAGCAGGCGGCGCGCGAGCATGAGATGCTCGATTACAAGATCAAAGAATTCAAGAAGCAGGTAGCCGCCGGAATTCCTTTTGCGGTTGGCTCGGATGTTGGTCCCTTCCCGCACGGCACGCAGGCACGGGAACTCGTGTTGATGGTCCAAAACGGAATGACGCCGGCCGCGGTGCTGCAGGCGGACTTGATCAACGGCGCCAAACTGTTGCGGTGGGACGTCAAAATCGGCGAACTCAAGCCCGGTTACTTTGCCGATGTGATCGCCGTCAAAGGCAATCCGCTAGACGACATCTCGGCGGTTACGCAGGTAAGCTTCGTGATGAAGGGCGGAGTGGTGGAGAAGCAGGAATAGCTAAACTAGTCAAGCATAGTCGGTACTACTGGCTGATGCGGGCAGCTCCAACGTTCTTTTGGCCTTACAAGGTGCTTCACGATCGGTACAATCGCGGGGATTCCAGGTCGGAAAGGGAGATTCCAGATGGAGCACCCGCTGCAACCTGGCCGCGTGATTGGAGCCGGCCGCGGCGCCCTTATCCTTGCGATGGCTGGCGCGGGATGGCTCGGCTGGGGAATCAGCGCCGCTCACGCCTACAATGCCATTGTCGCCCCTATCTTCGGAACTGCTGCGATCTTTCTCTGGGCATGGTCGCTCTATGCAATGCGTACAGGCCGGGCTCTGCGTCGCCAATTTCCGGCGTCGTCAGTTTCTGAACCAAAGTTTCCCGCTAGACCTTTCATTATTGTCGTGCTCGTCGAGGTTTTTGCAATTGTCGTGATCGTTTTTGCTGCGGGCCACGCCCATCGCCCCGACCTTGCTGCGGACGGCTGCGCGCTTGTCATCGGCTTGCATTATCTTCCGCTCGCCAAAATCTTCCGCGCACCTATGCTCGCTGGCCTGGGCGTTGTGATGTCGCTCTGGTGCATCGTCAGCTGGGTCCTCTTCCAGTTCAACTCACTCGTCATCGCTGCCACAATCGGAACGGGAATCCTGCTCTGGGCCACGTCCATCGCCGTGCTCCTGCGAGCTCGTTCCATTGCTCGGGCACTCCGCACGTGACCCATTCGCCGAGCCAACTCCGCTGACTCCGCGGCGCGCGGCGGGAACACGCCCTGGTGCAGTGTACGATATAGTTTGGTCATTTCCCAGGTCTCAAAATCGGGACTTGGGGCTCTCAATTCCAAGGGTTCGATTACAAAATCGCGTGGACATGGCGCTAGCGGCCTGCAGATTTTCGTTCACGCTTTGCCTGCACCTTTTCCAGCGCCTTTCGATAGCGCTCCGGCTGCGGCTGCGCCAGAGACTCCTTGACTGCCTTGCGGTATCCACCCAGAAAAATGGAATACATGATTGCCAGTGAACAGCCAATGCCCCACAGGAATCCGAAAATCAGGCCGAGAATCACTGCTGGGCCAAAAAAGTTCATAGCCCTGCCTCTCCTTGCAGGCGCCAACTAAACTGCAACAACAAAGCTGTCCTCGGTGCGGGTAACCGCGTGGTAAAGCGTGTCGCGCTCCACGGGAACGCGCCCGGCCTCGGTGATCAACCGGCACAGCTCCTTGCGCGTCATGCCCTGGGGCGTGGTGGCTCCGGCATCGTGGTAAATCTTTTCTTCGATCACCGTTCCGTCCAGATCATCAGCGCCGAAACGCAACGCGATCTGCGCAATTTTGGGCGTCATCATCTGCCAATACGCCTTGATATGGGCGAAGTTGTCCAGCAGCAGGCGGCTCACCGCGATCTGCCGGATGTCGGTCAACCCGGTGGTTACCGGCAGGTGATCGAGCGGAGTATTCTCGGGATGAAATGCCAGCGGAATGAATGTCTGGAACCCGCCGGTGTCGTCCTGGAGAGCGCGCAGCTTGAGCAGGTGGTCGACGCGGTCTTCATCGCTCTCAATGTGACCGTAGAGCATGGTCGCGTTGGTGCGGAATCCCAGCTTATGCGCCATTCGCGCGGTCTGGAGCCACTCGTCGCCGTCGATTTTGTGATCGCAGATGATGGAGCGGACGCGCGACGCGAAGATCTCCGCGCCTCCGCCGGGCATGGAATCCACTCCGGCGTCGCGCAATTTGCGGAGCGTGTCCTCAATGGTGAGCTTGGCGCGGCGGGCCAGGTACGCGACCTCAACCATGGTGAACGCCTTGATGTGCACCTTAGGGAATCGCTCTTTGAGCCCGCGCACCAGGTCCAGGAAATACTCCAGCGGCAGGTCCGGGTGCAGGCCGCCAACAATATGAAACTCCGTCACCGCTTCCGAGTACCCGGATGCCGCTGTTTGCCATGCTTCTTCAAGAGCCATGGTGTAGCCAACCGGGTCGCCCTTTTTGCGCCCGAACGCGCACAGCTTGCATGCCGCCACACACACGTTGGTGGGATTGATGTGGCGATTGACATTGAAGAAGGTTACGTCGCCATGCAAGCGTTCGCGGACGTGATTGGCCAGCCAACCGACGGCCAGCACATCGTGCGTCCGATAGAGCGCAAGCCCATCCTCAGCGCTCAGGCGCTCTCCGGCTAAGACTCGACCCGCAATCGGCTCAAGGCGCGGGTCGTAGGTGCGGAAACCGTGGCGGACGCCGGCGGCGTTTGTTTCAGCCTGCATAACTATGATGATACAGAAAACCGCAGATTGAGCGCGTCCGGATAAGCGATCAGGCCGGCGTATTCCCAATCGGGCTGCATCACCTTTGGCTTGTTTGCGTGTCCACCGGTTGAGGTTCCATCAGCACGCCGTCATCCACGGATGCAGCCAAGAGCCGCGCACCGGCCGGGCGCACCAGCAGGAGCTTATATCCCGTTTGCCGCCATTTCCAATCCAGCGTGCCCGCGTTGATGGCGTAAATAAAGTCGCTTTCCCGCGAACTAACCAGGATCGCATTCAGTTGCGCATCGAAGAACAGATCGCTGACGTCCACCAGCGGCAGCCGGTGCACCCACATCCACGATTTGCCCATGTCCCGGGTAAAGTAGACACCTTCCCGCGAGCCCAGCCAAAGCGATCCATCCGCGGCAAACGCAATGCTGTGGATCCGGGTGATCACGGTCGGAATGCCGATCGGCCACCAGGACTGTCCGGCATCGTTGGAGAGGATGACGGCGTCTTGCCGGGCGGCGATCAGCGCTTTTCCATGCGCCGCAACCGAGATATAGTCGCCCTGGCCCATGACTGGACCACCCTGCCAACTGGCGCCCTTGTCCCCGCTGGTGAAGAGCCCGCCGCTGGTTGCCGCCACCCACGCCTGCCCGAATAAATCCAGCGCGTACACCCGGCTATCCAGTTCGCGCACCGGTTCCTTCACCTTTTTTTCCACGGTCACGCGATGACCACGCACCGTCTCGTTGAACGGCTTTTCCCTGGTGTTCGCAATCGTGTTTCTGGACTTCCAGCCGCCGTCCGTTAGAGCGAAGATTCCGCTGTTCGTGCCTGCCAGGATCTCTCCCTCGGGCGACTGCGCCAATGCAAACACGTCGCGCCCGCCGAGCCCATCGGCCAGTTGCTTCCACTTTGTCCCGCCGTCGGTGGATGCAAACACGCCGCCGTATTCCTTGTCGTTCACCACGCCGGCATAGACGCGCATGGGATCCTGCCGGTCGACGATCAGCGCCTCCACCTTGCGCGCGGAAAATCCTTGATTGGTGGGCTCAAATGTCTCGCCGGCGTTCTCGCTTGTCAGCACCCCGCCGCGATCGGTGGCCAGCAGCACCCGCTTAGGGTCGGCCGGGTCCACGTAAACGTCGTTGACGATCACGTCGGCCCCGGTCATGCGGCGAAATGTCCGACCGCCATCGGTAGTCTTATAGAGCCCTTCGGTGGTGCCCGCGTAGACCGTTTCCAGGTGGTTCGGATCCTGGCGAAGCACTCGCGTCCTGCGCGCTTCCGACGGAATCCCCTGGACCTTGCGGAAACGCAAACCGGCATTCTCGCTCTTGTATATCCCGCTGCAGGCGCTCAGGTAGAGGATGTTGGGGCGATCCGGATCGACAACCATGGAGAACACGTCGGAATCGACAATGAGACCCTGCTTGATGATCTCCCAGTGCGCGCCACCATCGGCCGTCTTCCATGGCAGATGCCATGTTCCCGCGTAAATGACCTCGGGATTGCGCGGATCAATTGCCACGGACTCGACTTCGTGAATCTCGCGGCTCCCCTCAGGACTGATCAACTGCCATGTCGCCCCGGCGTCGCTCGACCGAAATACTCCCTGCAATGTGCCGGCAATCAGGATGCGCGGATCGGAGGGCGACTGGGCGAAGGCTCTGATCGATTGCCCGTGAAGCCCGGCCAACTCCTGCCACGTCCTGCCCGCGTCGTGGCTGATCCACAAGCCGCCGTCCGGATGATCGAATTTCCACGCGGCCGCATACAGCGTCTGCGGATCGCCCCGCTCGACAACAATATGATCGATCACGAGATCGTTGGTTGAGTCAAGCTTGGCCAGCCGATGCCAGTTCGCGCCCTCATCGGTGGATTCGTAAATGAAGCTCTCGGTGGTACCAAGATAGAGGTGGTCGGGCTGCCCCGGCGCGGCCGCAATGGCGCGCGCATCGCCACCGTCGGGTCCCACCGGGCTCCAGAGTCCCTGACCGCGCGCGGCACCCACGCCAGCTACAAAAAACACGCAGATGAGAGCAGAACAGCACAGTTGCGCTTGTATCTTGTATTTCAACTGAAAAAGCAATGGTTCCATCCAGAACAAAGGTGATGCGGCTCAGCCCAGACTACGTTTTTTTACGCTTCCGGCAACGAACAGGCTGACCGGCGAACCGGTCAGCCTCGACGTTTGCTGAAGGAGTTGGCCGCCCCGCCAGTCTGCATTCAGAGTTACCGACTGGCGGAATGGCCTTGCTCCCGCGGTTACTTACTGGGCCGCCTTCTTGTGGTGGGCGTGGTGGCGCTCGGCCAGGGGCTTGCGCTCCTGCGGCTTCACCGTGTTCTCATCCACCGGCGTCGTGCCCTGCACGTCGGCGTTGAAGTCCGCTCCCGCAGGCACCAGGTAATCTTCCACCTGCTGGTTGTCGCCCGTTCCGGTGGCCACCGTGATCCGCGACGGATCGATTCCCTTGTCCGTCACCAGATACTGCTTGGTGTTCACCGCGCGCTGCGCCGCGAAGTTCTCCACCGGCTTGGGATGACGGAGCTTCGCATTGCGCTTCTCCATCTTCGCCTGCTCGGCCTTCTCCTTGTCGTTGGACTCGCCCACTACCACAGCCTTTGCATCCGGCTGCTTCTGCAGGTCCAGCGCCACTTCGTCCAGGCACGCCTTGGCCTCGTTGTCCACCCGCGTCGGACGCTTGGTGTCCGTCGTGAAGGTGATCGAGCACAATGCCTGCGTCTTCGGCTGCGGTGGCGGCGGCGGCGCTTCAATGGTCACGCTGGTCTCCGCCGAGGCGTTGTGGCCCTTGTCGTCCGACACGTTGCAGGTGATCGTGGTCGAGCCCGTCGGCGCTCCCGTCGAGGAGAACGTCGCCGTGTTCCCGCTGCCGTTCACCGTCCCCGCCGATGCCGAATACGTGTACGTCAGCGGCCGGTTCTGCGGACTCATCCCTGTCGCCGTAATGGTCGAGCTGTCCCCGGGCTTCAGCGTCGTCGGGTTCGCCGAGCAGCTGATCGTCGGCGGCTCAAACTCCTTCACCGTGAACGTCGCCGTCGATTCGGTCGCGTTCTGCCACGGCTTCATGCCTTCCTTGCCCGGCTTGCCTTCCTTGGCGTCGCACTTCACCGTGTGCGTACCCGGCGAAAGGTTCCCCGTGTTCACCGTCGCCGTCGTACCCGTCTGCGTCCCGTTGATCCCGTCGCCGGAGATCGTCGCAACCACGTTCTCCTTCGGCGCCTCCGAACCAGGAGTCGCCGTCGCCGTCACCGGGTCGCCTGGAAACACGCTGGTCGGGTTCACCGCGCAGGCCACCGTCAACTGCGGCGGAGGAGCAATGGAGCCGGCATGAATCACGATGCCCGCGCTCAGACGGACCGCATTGATGTTGGCACGCCCGCCATAGGCGCCGGAGCCCCAGTTGTCGTGCATGTACTCGTAATCGGCCTGGAACAGGCGAATGGCCAAAGGGCGCCACCTAGTCTGGTAATCCAGACCGCCCCCGCCGGTCAGATCGATGCCTTCCTTGTACGGCTCGTGGTCCGGTCCGCCTATGCGCGCTCCTCCGACCAGCCCGTGCGCGAACGGAGTCATCGTTCCCGTGGGCAACCGGAAGATCAATCCTCCGGACGTAGTCAGAAATCCGTCGTTGCTGCTGGAGCTATCCACCCACAGATTGTGCACAGCCACTTCCGCCTGCAGCCCGGCGTACTTGTTGAAGTAGTACGCAACGCTGCCGATTGCGCCCTGGTCGGCCGAATCGAAAGAGAATGTTCTCGTGGTTCCATTCGGCTGAAGCACGTTCACATCGCCGTGCGGCCCCAGGTAGCTGTACCCCAGAAAAATATCCCAGCGCGAGGGCGAGTCCGCGTACGACGCGGCCGTGGTTGCCGGCTTGGAACTCGCTTGCGCGTTTGTCAGAACCGGCGCTGCGGCCAGGAGAAATCCCCCCAGCGCCCAAGTCACAGATTTCATTCCATGCAAGTGCATCGTGAATCCTCCGCAAAGTCACAAACATTCAGTGGGAAAGAGCACACGCTAAACCGAATCCAAGGTGTCTTCAGGCGTATGCGATAAATGAAAACAGAATAAAAACACCTTCAGAAATATCATAGCCAATGATTTGAAGCGTGCACAGACATCAACTAAGCCCACGTATCTCCGAGCTAACTATCCCCCGGCTGAGAGTAGCGGCGGCCGACCTTCCGCTGTGGTGTTCGATGGGCGGCGCGTTGCTTCAGCCGACGTTCAGCGTTTTGAGGAGGCTCCGCGGTTCCCGCTGAATCTTCTCCTGCAACAGAGTGATCGCGTACATGAGCTGCTCCGGGCGGGGCGGGCATCCCGGCACATACACGTCCACCGGGATTATCTGGTTCACCCCCTGAACCAGGGCATAGTTCTGAAACACGCCTCCTGAAGTGGCGCATGCCCCCATGGAGATGACCCACTTTGGCTCCGGCATCTGGTCATAAAGCCGCCGAATCACAGGCGCCATTTTCTGCGACACCCGCCCCGCAATTATGATCAGGTCCGATTGCCGCGGGGAAGGCCGGAAAACCTCGGAGCCGAATCGGGCAATGTCAAAGCGGGATGCGCCCATGGACATCATCTCGATGGCGCAGCAGGCCAGCCCGAACGTCATGGGCCACACGGAGCTCTTGCGGATCCAGTTGACGGCAAAATCCAGCGTGGTGAGGAACACGCCTTCCGGCTGTTCGAACCCGTAATTGACTTCCCGCACCTTGGCGCGATTCAGCGCGCTGCTCTCCAGGTTGCCGAACAGGTATCGATCGCGCTCTGCCGCTTCTGCCATGCCTTTATGATATCCCGTTACGGCCGTGACATTCCTGGCCGCCGGCGTATTTGCGTCTGTTTTTGGGGGCGATTGCACGGCTAATGTCCGCAGACGGAAGGCAGGGAGTGACCTCCCGACGGCGTTTTCCAGCCTGGCGGCAGCCACAGCACCACCTGGAAACGCATCCAGTTCAGGGTTCCTCTGGCGGCGGTTCTTCCGCCCGCAGATGGATCAATCTGATGCGGGATCACCGAAGATGCCCGTGCCCATGCCTGGGCGTAAGGCGCTGGATCGTCGATGCCGGGAGAAATGTGCGCATCCAGGATTCGCAGTTCGCCTTGGGAAGCTCCCTCGGCCAGCTTCAACAGGCGCGCCGATGCCGCCGCTATCATATTTTTCGGCGTCGGGTCGTGGTGCAGTTCAAATGCGACGTGATAATCCTGCTGCGCTTCCTGGAACGCCGCCGGATCGGTAAGGAAGCGGAAGCTGCGCGAATTCCAGCCGATCGCATCCTGTGCGCGCAACCCGAAGGTGGTTCCGATCTCACGCTCGTTGATCGAGTTGTACGGCGGCGTGGCCAGGTACAGCGCGTCAGGAAAACCCGCCGGCGGATTGCGGTCGACCACAAGATCCCATCCACTGTAACCCGCATCCAGCGCCGGAATCGGCACCAGCCGGAACTTCCATCCCTGGCCAATCGACGCGCTCCACTCCTGACCCGCATTTACATCGCCGTCGAGTTCAAGCCGCTGGCATGATTGCGCCGCACCCGCGTAACCAGGCGTGGCGGCCAAGCTCCCGGCGCACGCGACCGCCGCCCACGCCCAAATTGTTCCAAGTCTGTTCATCCACATTTCGCCATTCTTGCTATCTTCGCCGATCGGGATGAGCTCTGGCGTTGAATCGCTTCCTTGTGAAATTCGCACCCAATTTCCTCGTTCGTTAACCACAAACGCAGTGAAGAAGCCAGCGTGAATTCGGATTTCCTCATGCAATCCTTACGTCTCGCATGCCATATTGATGAGCAGAACTGTTTGCAATCCACGGGAAAAAAGGCGCTCATAGCCGCGCGCCGCTCTGGGGCGTGGTCGATTCGGGAGCCGCTTCCGTCTGACAGATAACCACATTATTTTCAACGCGATCGGGAGATTATGCGCCGTACGATTGCTGGACTTTTTCTCTTCCTATCCTTTCTTGCCAGTCCCGGTTTGATGCAGGCGCAGGCTGCGTCTTCGCAGCCGGCCTCCCAGGCCCAGGTAGCAGCGCTGCAGCAAGCGGTCCAAAATGCGCAGACCTCCGGCGACAACGCCTGGATGCTGGTGTCAGCCGCGCTGGTGCTGCTGATGACCGGCCCCGGCCTGGCGCTCTTCTATGGCGGCCTTGTCCGCAAAAAGAACATTCTCGGCACCATGATGCAGAGCTTCGCCATGATGTGCCTGGTCACCATTCTCTGGCCAATCATCGGCTATTCGCTGGCATTCAGCCGTGGCAATGCTTTCATCGGGGGCTTCGGGCATGTGTTTCTCAGGAACGTCTCCATCACCGTCGACCCGCATAACTTCTATGTGCAGACGATCCCCGAGCAGACCTACATGATTTACCAGCTCATGTTTGCCATCATCACACCGGCGCTGATCACCGGCGCCTTTGCCGAACGCATGAAGTTCAGCGCCATGGCACTTTTTCTTTCGCTGTGGTCATTGCTCGTGTACAGTCCCATGGCGCACATGGTTTGGGGCGTGGGCGGGCTGTTGAATTCCAATGGCGGCCGCTTCCCGAGTCTGGATTTTGCCGGCGGCACAGTTGTGCACATTACGTCGGGAGTCTCAGCCCTGGTGACCGCGTTGTACCTGGGCAAGCGCGTCGGCTATCCCCACACCAAGATGGCGCCTCACTCGCTGGTGCTCAGTTTCATCGGGGCGTGCCTGCTTTGGGTCGGCTGGTTCGGGTTCAACGCCGGTAGCGCGCTCGGTTCCGGCCCGCTGGCGACGAGCGCTTTCATCAACACTCAATTTGCCACCGCGACCGCGGCCCTTGGCTGGACCATCTTCGAGTGGCTGCACAACGGCAAGCCCACAGCCCTGGGCGCCATTTCCGGCGCGGTTGCCGGGCTGGTGGCCATTACTCCGGCTTCAGGTTTTGTGCAGCCGTTTTCAGCACTGGCGATCGGACTGGTCGCCGGCTTCGTCTGCTCCTTCATGGTGTTCAAGGTGAAGTCTCTGTTTGGTTATGACGACTCCCTCGATGCCTTCGGCGTACACGGAGCCGGGGGTACAGTCGGAGCATTGCTCACCGGCTTGTTCGCCACCCAGATCATTAACCCGGCCTTTGGCAAGGGTGTGCCCACCGGAGCCATGGACGGGCACTGGAGCCAGATCGCAAACCAGGCAACTGGCGTGGCCATCGCGTGGACCATCTCCATTGTGGGGACGCTGGTGCTGCTTTTCCTGGTCGATAAAGTTATCGGCCTGCGCCTGTCCTCCGAAGATGAGAACGAGGGCCTAGACCTTTCGCAGCATGGCGAGGAAGGTTACGATTTCAACACCTGAACCGTTTCTCAGGGAAAAACACATGCCGGGCGCATCCCAATCCCACCGTCCGGCCTGATACGCTGTCAACCGAGGCATTGCACCATGGTGAAGATCGAAGCAATACTCCAGCCTTCCAAGCTGGATGCCGTCAAAGACGCGCTGCTGGAAGCGGGCATCGAAGGCATGACGATCCTGGAGGCGCGCGGCCATGGCCGCCAGAAGGGCCACACCGAGTTCTATCGCGGCCGTGAATATACGGTTGACCTTCTGCCCAAGGTCAAGATTGAAATGGTGGTGCCGGACGCGCTCCAGGAAAAAGCTGTTCAGGCCATCATTGGCGCCGCGCGCACGGGCCGTATCGGCGACGGCAAAATCTTCATCAGCCCGGTGGCCGACGCCATTCGCATCCGCAACGACGAGCGAGGCGAGACGGCGCTGTAATTGGAGATTGCTGCCCAATGCGGCTTACTGAGAGCGACCGTACAGCAACTCTGGAACCGCAGTGGGCGGTCGATAGCCGCCAGGAATGAGGGTAACGCCTGACCGCCGACCGGGGTGAGACTAAGGAGCCGCCTTCTCCAACTGCGCCGCGATGTTGCGTGACTCGCCGCCGGCAATTTCGATCGAACGTACCCAAGGCTGAAAACCCGCCTTGGCGAGCTTGATGGAGTGCGTGCCGGGCTTCATTTTGATCAGGCTGGGCGTGCTTCCCGCGTAATCGCCGTCGATGGTGATCTCGGCTCCGGTGGGGTCGGAAGAGAATTGAACCGACGCCACAGCATCGAGTCCGTTCGGCACTGGGTTGGAATATGGCGCCGGGGAGGCGGCGACAGGAATCGTACTGGCAGGCGGTGGGGGCGCGGGAGGAATTCTCGACAGGTCGACGCCTTTAAGCGCTTGCTGGATCTGGTTCGCGACTTGAGATGCCGTTTCCGCGGCCATGTCCTGGTCCTTTTTGTTGGGAGAAGGTGGGATCAGGGCTTTCGCCGTTATTGTTTTGACCAATGCGTGATCGCTGATGCGAAAGATATCGATCTCCACATTCAGTTTCCCCACTTTAACCATGTAGATTTCTTTCTCGCGGCCGGTGAACTTGCCCTCGATCGAGAGCGAGTTGGCGGCGGCGGCATCGGCGACGGTACCGCCCTCCCCGAGAACCTGCTGGGCGACCTTGAGCTTGGTCAACTGGGAGGCGAGGGTGCCGGCAAAATCGTTAATGAACTCCTGGGACTGGCTCGTTCCGTTCGCATTGACAAAGTGTCTTACGACGACGGTATTGAATTGAAGTTGAGAATCTTTGGCGGCCAGCGGCGCGGCTGCAAAAAGAATAACGAGCAGAGAAAAGAGCGGCGCAAGGCGTTTCATGGCGAATCTCCTTTCGCACCACGAATGAGCCGGGATTGTACGCCCTACGATCGAATGCGCGACGTATTCGCCGTCACAGCGGGACTGCTGACGGGATAGGGCCGGATGCGCCGAAGGCGGAGGATTCTGGTGGAGGATGAGGAACTGCCAGGGAGGAGCGAATGATTCAGGGTGCGCACATTGGGCAGGCACGATGAGGCACCAAGTACCCCATCTTTACGCCGCCCCGATTCTCCTTTCC
>CAWKOB010000016.1:0-942497 GCA_963851135.1 uncultured Acidobacteriota bacterium
CCACCACTACTCCTTCCCGGTCGTCACCGGGATCGATCCGCGCGACCCGCTCCCCTCGCGTCGCGCGCGCATGGCCGTCTACCAGCGCCTCATCGGCGAGCTCGATTCCACCGGCCGGCACTTCTCTAACCAGATCTCCGAAATCGATTTGACCGACCCCGAAGACGCCAGAGTGTTAATGCCGGAGCAGGGCGCGGACATCCTGGCGCACTTCGGCGACGATCGGTTCCTTGAGCGCTATCAGCGATACCAGGCGCACATCGCGGAATGGCGCCAGCAGTATCCGCATCTTTCTGCCGTCGACCTGCGCTACGACAACCAGGTGGTGTTGGAAATGGCGCCGTCGTCCGGCGGCGCGCCAGCCGCGGTGAGCTCGACTGACGGCAAGCCTGTGGCCAATCCTGCCCCCGCCGCCCCAGACTCCAGCGCAGAAGCGGCCAAGCCATCACCGGCGGTTGCCCAGGCTCCAGCGGCAACGCATCCGCACCCCGCATCTCAGGCCGCTCAACACAAAACCCACGCCGGAAGCGCCGCGCAAGACAGGGCGCGTGAGCAGAAGAAATTGGCAGCGGCCAGGCACGCAGCCTGGCTGCGCAGCTTGAAAAACAAACACGCCAACGCAGGATCGAGTCAGTGAGCGCGCGATGAGCCAGAGGCCGGACAACCTGATCGTCGTGCTCGACATTGGCAGCGCCAACACGCGCGTGCTGGCCGCCGATTTGAATGAGGGCGCGCTGCGCTATCGCGGCCACGCATCGTTTGACTCCGCCGGGATGCGCAAAGGGATGATCGCCGAACTCGGCCCCGCGGCGCGCGTGGTCAAGGCTGCGGTGGAACAGGCCGAGCGCGTGGCCCAGGCCAATATTGATCAATGCGTCGTCGGCGTTGGTGGCCCGCACATCCGCGGCCTCAATACAAATGGCGGATTCGATCTCGGCAGCCGCATGCGCGAAATCACCCGGGAAGACGTGCGCACCGCCGTGGAACGCGCCCGCGCCGTGGAGCGCCCGCCCGATCGCGAGATCCTCCACCTGCTCCCCCGCCAGTTCATCGTCGACGATCAGCCCGGCATCTTCGATCCCGTGGGTATGATCGGCGCGCGCCTTGAAGTGGACCTGCACATCGCCACCTGTTCCGGCTCCGCCCTGCAAAGCACCGTCACCTGCGCCAATCGCGCCGGCCTTGAGGTCACTGAGGCTGTGCTCGAATCCATTTCCGCCGCTGAATCCACTCTGTCGGTTGACGAGCGCGAGCTCGGCGTTTGCCTCATCGATATCGGCGCTCACTCCAGCGACCTCGCCGTCTTTTTTGAGGGCGCGGTCGCGCATACTGCTTCGGTTCCCATCGGCGGCGCGCACTTCACCAGTGACCTCGCCGTCGGGTTGCAGATGCCGGTGGCCGCCGCGGAGCAGTTGAAGCGTCAATACGGCCACGCTGTGGTTACCGCGGTTCCGCAAAATGCTGAAGTAGAAATCGCCAATCCGCAGACGCAGATGCTCAGCCTGCGCACCATGGCCGAAATTCTGGAGCCGCGCGCCCGCGAGCTCCTCTATTTCGTTCGCGAGAGCCTCCGCCAGGGTGGCGTCATCGATGCCCTCGGCGCCGGCTGCGTCCTCACCGGCGGAGGCGCCATGCTCCCTGGAATGCTCGACGTCACCGAAAGTCAGTTGAGGGTGCCCGCGCGTACGGGCATGCCGGTCCGCTTGTCGAATATGCCGGGCGTGCTTGCCCATCCCGGCTTCGCCACGGCCATTGGCATGCTGTTGTACGCGCATCGAACGCGCGTGACGCGCGCCGCTGAAAGCAACACCTTACGAACCAAGCTTAAAGCCATTTTTGCAGCAAGTTTCTAGAAACGGATCAGGAGGCGGAAACCACCATGGAACAAGCGACGCAGGCTGGGGAAATGCGGATTCAGTACCACGAAGAGACTCCGCGCGGGGCGCGCATCAAAGTCATCGGCGTGGGCGGCGGCGGCGGCAACGCGGTCAACCGCATGATCCAGGCGCACATGGAAGGCGTCGAATTCATCGCCGCCAACACCGACGTGCAGGCCCTCAAGAACTGCCAGGCGCCCATCAAGCTTCAGCTCGGCGTGCGTCTCACCAGCGGCCTCGGCGCCGGCGCCAACCCCGATGTCGGCCGACGCGCCGCCCTCGAGGATTCTGAAAAAATCATTGAGGCCCTTGAAGGCGCTGACATGGTCTTTGTCACCGCCGGCCTTGGCGGAGGCACCGGCACCGGAGCCGCGCCTGTCATCGCCTCGCTCGCCAGTGAGATGGGCATCCTCACCGTCGCCGTCATCACCAAGCCCTTTGTCTTCGAAGGCAAGCGCCGCCTGCAGCAGGCGGAGCGCGGACTCAAGGAACTTCTTGAGAGCGTCGACACCATGATCGTCATCCCCAATGAGAAGCTCCTAGCCGTGGCCAAGGACGCCGGCTTCTTTGAGTCCTTCCGCATCGCTGACGACGTGCTCCGCCAGGGCGTCCAGGGCATCAGTGACATCATCACCATCCCCGGCATCATCAACCGCGACTATGCCGACGTGAAGACCACCATGGCCGGCATGGGCCACGCGGTCATGGGCACTGCCATCCGCTCCGGCCAGAATCGCGCCCTGGAGGCTGCGCAGGCCGCTATGGCTTCGCCGTTGCTTGAGGCCGGCGCTATCGATGGCGCTCGCGGCATCCTCATCAACATCACCGGCTCCAGCGCGCTCAAGCTCAGCGAGGTAAACGCGGCATCGTCCCTCATCCAGGAAGCCGCGCATGAAGACGCCAACATTATTTTCGGCGCCGTCCTCGACGAAACCATGGGCGACGAGGTTAAGATCACCGTCATCGCGACCGGCTTCCGTGACCAGATGCCGGAGCGCCGCGCCCGTATGCTTACCGTCGAGGAAACCGCCGTTATCTCCGTGCCCGTCATTTCCGCTGACAGCTGGATGCGCGAGCCCATCGCCATCGCGCCCGCGGCCGAAGAATCTTCGCGATCCGCTGCCGCGGTTCCTTCGCAACCGTCCGCTCCGCGCTTCATGAGCGAAGACGAGGAAAGGAACGAGCCATTCGAGGACGACGATGAAGGCCCTGTGTTTGTTGCGGCATCGGCTGCGGTCATTGAGCCGGCTGTTGTGGTTGCATCCGAAGTCGAGCGCTTCGAAAAGCTTTTCGCGGATCAGAAGCCGGCGCCGATGCCGGCGCACCCGCGTTTCGCGGAACTCTCTGAGGATCCGGCCTTCAAGCCCCTGCCGCGCGACTACGCCACTGATCTTGGCAACGGCGTTCGGCCCCCGGCAGCGGAGGAACAGCACGCCCCGGCTGCAAGCCTGTTCGCCGAGAAGCCGGAAGAGATGGATCGCGACTTGGAGGTGCCGGCCTTCATGCGCCGCATGCAGTTTTAAGTGGTGGTACCGGCGGTTTGGTCAAAACAGTACCTAAGTACCATAATAGGAGTGGCGAAAAGGTTTTCTCGCAATTTAGGCAGCGCGAAGGCCTCCAACCTGCTCCAACATGGAAGCTGAGTGTTCACCATCACAGGCTTTCAACTTGCACTGGGGCGATTTGGCGGTATATTCGACATAAGCTCTCCAGTTTAGTGGCAGAACGAATGCCGAGCCCCCTGGGTTCTTTTGGGGCGAACGGTGCGAGTCTTCGCTGACCTTTCGCCCATGATGTACTTCTCCGTTTTTGACCGGGTCGTGCGTCGTGGTTGGCTCCGGAGATTTGGCCGAATGGCCGATGTACTTTTTGGTGCGTCGCCCGCGGGGATAGTCGCAGTTCGTCAATCCGATGTTGAAGGGATGCTCGCTGGATGAGACGGTTCTTGGCTTTATTTTCTAGCATTGCGGTGTTGGGTGCCGGCGCAGCCCATGCATCCCCTCTTGACACGACTCACACCGCCGCCGCGCATCACACTCGCTCTCAACACCTGGTTCAGACTCATCGTTCCCGGCATCACGTCATTCACCACGCCGTAGCGTCCTCTTCCGCGCATCGTGCCGGTACCTCCGCCGTCGCTCATGCGGCAAGGCCCGCCACTGTGCGCACTCGCAGATCCGCCAGGCGCACGACTGCCGCGGTTTCCCATGGCTCCGCAACCATCCGCCGCGCCAGCTATCATCGCCGCCATCATTATTACGAGCGCTTTACCGCCAGTTCCTTTGCCACATCCGACGAATTTTCCGCAGACATCACCACCGGCGAAGATCCCGTTGTTCGCCAGGCCGCCGTCGACGCACTAGGCGATATGAACGGCACCGCCGTTGTCATTGATCCCTCCAACGGCCGCATCCTCGCCATGGTCAATCAGAAGCTGGCGCTCTCGCCCGGCGCCGAGCCCTGCTCCACCATCAAGCTCACCGTCGCTATGGCCGCGCTTTCTGAGGGCCTGGTCACTCGCGACACCATGGTGCAGCTCCCCGGTTTCCGCATGAATATGACCCAGGCGCTGGCCAAGAGTAACAACCTCTACTTTGAGGAACTGGGTCGCGAACTGGGTTTCGATCGCGTCAAGCACTATGCCAACGAATTCGGACTCGGCGAGCTGGCCGGCTGGCACATTCAGGGTGAGCAGTTAGGCGAGTATCCTGAACAGCCAATCTCCGAGGCCGAGGGCGGCGTGGGAAAAATGTGCAGCTTCGGCCAGGGCGTGTCCATGACCCCGCTTCAGCTTGGCGCCTATGTGGCTGCTCTCGCCAATGGCGGCACTCTCTATTACCTCCAGCACCCCTCCACGCCAGAAGAAGTGGCTGCGTTCCAGCCGCGCATCAAGCGCACCCTCGATATCGCCAGGTTCTTGCCCGATATCGAAGACGGCATGGCCGGCGCAGTGGATTATGGAACGGCGCGTCGCCTGCGCGCCAACTTCACTGAGTTTCCGGTGTTCGGCAAGACCGGAACCTGCTCGAACGAGGGAACCCGGTTTGGCTGGTTCGCCGCATTCTCACAGTTTCCCCAGGGCAGCCTGGTCACGGTGTTCTTCCTTGAAGGCGGCCGCCCCACCTTCGGCCCCCGCGCGGCGGAGTTGACCGGCGACTTCTACCGCAACCTCTGGGAGCATAACTACTTTACTGACAAGCCTATCCAAGCCACGGCCACGGCGTCTCCGGCGCAGGGCGTCGCCGCCCCGGGCGCGGCTGCAATCGGCACAAACCGGTAAGCTCCTCAAAAAGAGAGATCATTCCAGAGACAGGCCGTCCAAGGGCGGCCTTTCTGCTTTTGCCGATCAGACCGTCCATGTGAAAATGAACGGAAGCGGCAGGTGCCTTATTACCGATGTACCACCTTAGTGACTTGCTATTACTGATTCAGCGGCAATACTAAGCCGTATGACAATGGGTGCAAAAGAGTTTTCCCGTGGGTTGGAGTCCGGCCAGTTTGTGCCATGTTTCCAGCCTTTCGTGTACCTTCGCACCGGCGAGTTGGCCGGTTTCGAAGTTCTGGCGCGCTGGCGGCATCCGCAACTCGGAATTATTCCGCCGGACACGTTTGTGCCCATGGCCGAAGCCGAGGGATGGATCGGCGACTTGATGGCATCCCTCACCCGGCAAGCATTCCAGGCCGCATCCGGCCTTCCCTTTTCCACGCGGCTTTCCATAAATGTCTCCACGGCGCAGCTCGCAGACAAATCGCTGCCCAGTCAGATTGAGCGTGCGGCGAGCCAGGCAGGATTCCCCCTGGAGCAGATCTCCATTGAGATTGCAGAATCCGCATTGCGCGAGAATATGGAGCAGGCCCAGGAGATTGCCGCCAGGCTGAAGGCGCTCGGATGCTGGATTGTCCTGGATGATTTTGGCGCCGGCGACTCCAGCCTGCGGCAGATTCAGTCGCTTCCCCTGGATTCGCTGAAGTTGGACCGGAGCCTGGTGCAAGCCATGACGGAACACCGGGAGAGCCGGAGGATGGTGGAAGCCGCGCTCGCACTCGGCCAAAGCCTCCGTATCCGAACAGTTGCCAAAGGCGTACAAACTCGCCAGCAGGCCGAGATGCTGTTCTCAATGGGCTGTGACCTCGGACAGGGCTGGCTTTACGGGGAGCCCATATCCTTGGAGAACCTCACTGAAGTGGCGCAGAGAAGGACTCTGGGTCCGGCGATTGCAGGCCAATCGTGGATGACAAGTCTGCTGCCGGCCAGCATGTCTCCGGGACAGCGCCTGGCGCAGCTTCAGGCCATCTACGATAACGCGCCCGTGGGACTGGGATTCATCGACCGGCAAATGCGGTTCGTCCGTGTCAATCGCCGCTTTGCGGAGATGAATGGTTCCTCGGTGGAGGCACTTGTGGGCGGCATGGTCCCCGAGGCTCTTCCCAATTTCCATCTCCTGATGGAGCCGTACGCAAAACGCGCGCTGGCCGGTGAAACGATAAGCGATATAGAGATCACGGAAGCTGAAGGCGAGGGAACGGGCAGGTCTTTTCTGGCTTCGTTTCAATCGGCGATGGATGAGACCGGCGAAGTTGTTGGAGTGTCGTTTGCGATGATGGACCTAACAGCACCAAAGAGCGCGTAGAAGCCGCCGCGCTGACCAATCGAGGCCCCGGCCGTTTCAAGGAGAGAAGCAGCGAGTGAGCGTCGCTGCGCGGCGTGGCAAGTCAGCAAGTTAGCGGAGGCGTTCCGTTCTCACGCAGGCACTGAAGCCCGGTGTCCTCTTCTCGTCCGTTTGCGGCGGCTGAAGCCGTTTCGTTGTTACAAAACGCGCTTCCGGTGGTGTTTCCAGGCAAGCTGTTAAGGCAGTGCCTTTCAAAACGGGCTCGCATCAATCGGGCTGACTTTCCGTCTAATGTTCGCTTACTTCAGCGAGGCCGCGAAGGCATTGATCTCCTTGATAACGTCGGCCTCGTTCGAGACAAAGACGACATGGCTGGCGTGGGCGTACACCACGACCTTCGCATTGGGGTTGCCCTGCTGAAACGCCTTGACCTGGGCGCCTGTGGAGTCGGCTTCGATGGCTTCTAAAGCGGCTCGCTGCTCCGGTTTCAGCTCTGGAGGCATTGGGCCGAGGTCGTGCGGCGAGGCGAAGATGGCAAGAACGGGGCACTTGACGGTGGAGAATTTTGTTTCGCCGTGAATGACGGCGAGGGCAATCCTCATCTCCGGCGAGTCGGGAGGAGCGGGCTGGTCGGGCGTGACCGCGAGTTCCTTCTCGGTGCGTTCAAGGTCCTTTTGAAGCGCGGGCAGATGTACGGTGAGGAGTTGATCGACGATCTTCTTCTGCTGGGCGGGCGCCGGGAAAGACATGATCTGTTGCAGGTTGTGCTGCGTTTCGATCGCGTCGATGGAAAGGTCCCCGCGGGAAGCGTCGTAGAAAGCGTACGGATATCCGGCTTCGAGATAGATGAGTCCGGCCACCTGATCGGGATGATCGGTGCCGATGTAACTCAGTTCTTCGCCGGCGATGGAGTGACCGGCGACAATGGGTTTATCCAGTTTGAGCTCATGAATGGCGGTGAGGACATCGTCGCCGAGGCGCTTTGAGGAATAATCTGCCTCAGTGGGCTGGGACTGTTGGATGCGCCGAATCCGCGCCGGGTAATCCCCATGACGTGGAAATTGGCGATGAGCTTGGGGGCGATCTGGTCGAAGACGTGCGCCGTGCCGCCAAGTCCAGCCAGCAGCACCAGGGGCCGGCCCTGGCACCCCAGCCAGCACTTCCAGTTTCACGTCCTTATCCACGGTGACGAACTGGACTTGATGCGGCGATGAATCGACCTTCCATTCTGTGGCAGGTGTGGCGCGGTCGAAATTGAGCGGCAGGTCCCCGCCTGGTTAAAGGTGCCTTTGATCGAGTTGCCGTCGGCGCTGAGCGTGCCGTGGAACTTGACGCGGTAGGCATCGACCGCGAAATTGAATTCCGTGCCGTTGAGCGAGATGGAAGTCAGCGGCGCGGGAATAGGCGCTTGATCAATGCTGAGCAACTCGCCCTTCCATCCGGAATTGGAGTCGGCGAAACATGGAGCACGATGCGAAGATGCATAACATGCGGCTCCTGGCCCACCTCGAGCGTGCCCTGCCAGTCCGGTAATGTTGGATGCGGGGGCGGGATTCTGTGCAAGTAACGTTAAGACTGCCAATGCGAAAATGGCGGCGAGTGCGAGGACGAACCTCTTCATGCGGGACTCCTTCGTGGCTGGGCGCAGGAACACGCAGCAGACCTATGTAGAAAACGACTGTGGAACGCGTCAGAAGAATACCACGGCTCGGCAGGTACACCCTTCAGCTGGTTACGTTTGAAGTTTGAAAGTATCTATGCGGTGGGCGTTAGTCGCATGCAACATAACTGTTCAGCGCGGTCGTCGCCTTCCTTGGCGATAATGAGATCTCATCTGCGTAAATGCAAGGGCAAAGACAATGCGCCATCAGGAGCGGTTAACGACCTGGTTGTTGGGGTTGTGGCCGGTGGTGGAAGGCGGAAACAGTGCGGCGATCTTTGTGCCGATGGGGGAACCGATTCCGGAGCAGGGGTCGGGACCGGGAGCGGCGTTGTAATAAACCGTTTCCGCCCTGGGTGATGTCGTTGAAGGCAGACTGATTCTCCCAGGGAGTCGGCTGACCAATCCGAGCTCCGTGCCGAACGCGGCGAATAAACCGGCGTAGAGCGGCGACGGCGCTGGTGCCTCCGACAATTTCCTGGGCGCCGTGGACATAGATCTCGTAGCCGGTGTTGGGGTCGGCGTCGGCGGAGACGTCGGGGACCATGCGGCCGGTGCCGGCTGTAGTTCCGGTGGGCGGCGTGGGCGCGCCGATTTGCCATGATTGCAAGGCGAGAAATATGGTGGAATAACCGCCGCCGGTGCCTTCGCAGTCGTCTCGCCTGGGTTGTCATTCCAGACCGTTTCCTCTGTTGTGGTTTTGAAGGTCCCTCCGCAGCCGATGACGTGCGGGCATGAGGACGGCACATCGACGTTGGCGGGGGTTGAGCCGCCGTCGGAGGAATCGTTGTCGCCGGCGGCGGCGAAAACGATCATGCCCTCGTCGGTGGCGTCGGTGGCGGCGGATTCCATTTCGTCGGCGGCCTCTGCGCCCCAGAGGGCTTCGTCAGCGCCCCAGGAGATGGAGCAGACCGCGCAGCCGTCCTCGGCGGCTTTGGTCACAGCGGAGGCAATGTCCTGCGACCAATAGACGCGGATGGTCGCGGGCTGGCCGGTGGCGGCGTAATAGGAGGCGCCGGCGGCTTCGATGTCGAGAGCAACTTCAATGTCCGCATCGTTGGAGGAGCCGACCGACTGGTTGGGCGAATTCTCTGTCCCGTCGACGGAGACGTCGGTGAGGGAGGGGACGGGCTGGTTGAGCGACTGGAAGAAAGCGTCGATGTCGGACTGGACCCAGCCGCCGCCGAGTTCGACGATGGCGATGGTTCCGCCGCCGGGCTGGCTGGAGGGCCAGTTGTAGGCAGCGCAGAGAGCGGGGACGGACCAGGGTTCAGGCGGTGCGGCTTGTGCGTGACTGGCATCCGTGGGACGAGCGGAGATGCGGTGCACCTGCGAACGCAGCTTGAAATAAGGCTTGCACCTGACCTTGGGGGAGTGGGCCATGGCGAGCTCCTTGAGCCGGATACTACGTCTGGGCGCGAGTATGCCACAGGGGAAGGGCGGAGCGCAAAAATGGGTTGCGGCTGCGGGGCGGACAGCAGATTCTCTGCGGGAACGACAAACGAGAAGAGCAACGGCAAAAGCTGCGCCGTCATCGCGAACAGGCCGTGTTCGGGCGCAGTCCCATTTACTATCTAGAATGTCTGGATCTGATCGACCTTGCCGTTGACGAAGTGGAGAATCCAGCGGTGGCCGTTTTTCAAGTAGTACCAGGTCTCATGGAAGGACGAATCGGTGCTGTCTTCGATTTTTTTCTGCCCGGGATCGCCAAAGCTCAGCAGCACCATCTCGTAGGTCATGTTCTTGACAACGGTATGGGCGTCAATGGCGGTCTTGAACTCCGGCGGCATCTGCTGCACGTTGAGCCCCGCCTCGATGTCGGACACATCCAGAACTCGCGACATGAACTTGAGAAACATTTCGGGTTTCAGTTCCAGATCGGTAACGTCGGTGCCGTAGCGGAAGTTGATGCGCGAGCCGCCGGCGCGTTTGAAGCCGGCGCCGGCCTTGTTGGCATGTTTGCTGCCGCCGCGGCCCTCCCCGCCTCCGCCGAGGTGTATTTCCACTCTGTCACTGTCCACCTTGATGTCGGTGATAATGACGTCCTCACCCTTCTCAACGCCGACGCCTTTGTCCTTGAGCCATTTTGCCAATTCCTTCATGTCGATGCCGCGATCATCATCGTGCTTGCCCGCGCGCGCAGCGTAGTAGATGTCGATGCCGTCTTTGTAGGCGGGCATATCCATCAACGGCTTGACATCCTTTCCCAGCAAGGCCTTGCTGAGGGCCGCCTCAGCATCCTTGGATGTGGCCGCTCCCAGCGGAGTGCAAAATGCAAACATAAGAGTGGCAACAGAGAGGCACAAAAGCGCTTTTCCGCAAGTCTTCATCTGGTTTCCCCCGTTCGATTCCTTCCGGGCTCGTCATGCGACCCCGTGCAAGAACCGCGAATCGTGTCGCGGTTAAACAATTCTCCGATCGAAGCGATGGAGACGATGCCTTCAAAACCCAGCCGGAGAAGAACCCGCACGCTCCTGTTTCCCCGATTTCCCCTCAAGTCGACACGGGAGAGCCCATCCGGTCCGGGACTGAAGGCATTATTGCAATAGTTACGGGAATGGTAGGCAGGAGAAATATGCTCGTCAAGGTATTTTTTGGGCCGGACGGCTACAACTTACGCGGTTGGTAATGGTTCTTTCGGAACGGGACAGCGAGCCGGAAACCGCAAAGCCAACGGGTGCGCAAGCCGCCGAGTCAGCTATGCCGGGGCAGGACGTAACATGGGGTTGGGAGCGCGAAAGCCTTGGCATACGACGATTTGCGGGAATGGATAGCGGCGCTGGAAAAGGCAGGCGAGCTGAAGCGCGTGACGGCGGAGGTGTCTCCGGAACTGGAGATGACGGAGATTGCGGACCGGATGGCGAAGACAGGGGCAAGGGGCCAGGGATCAGAGGTCAGGGACTCCTGGGTCTGCCGGCAAATATGCGGCGGGCGGTCCGGCGTTGCTGTTTGAGAACGTGAAGGGGCATCCCGGGCACAAGGTGCTTGATGAACCAGTTCGGGAGCGAGCGGCGGATGGCGATGGCGCTGGGCGTGGAGCGGCTGGACGAGATTGCCGAGCGCATCTCCGGGCTGATGAACGTGAAAGCGCCGGAAGGTTTCCTGGACAAGCTGAAGATGCTGCCGCAACTGGGCGCGCTGGCGAGCGCGTTTCCGAAGACGGTGAGCGCCAAGGATGCGCCGTGCAAGGAAGTGGTGCGGCGCGAGGGGTTCGACCTGGATTATTTTCCGATTCTGAAGTGCTGGCCGCTGGACGGAGGGCGGTTCATTACGCTGCCGTGCGTTTGCACGCGGAACCCGGTGACGGGGAAGCGGAATATCGGGATGTACCGGATGCAGGTGTACGACGGGCAGACCACGGGAATGCACTGGCAGCGGCAGAAGGTGGCGGCGGAGCATTATCGCGAGGCTCCTGCGGAGGGCGGCCGCGGCGGGCGCGGGCGGCACGATGAGCGCAGGCGCGGCGCGAGTGGCGATGATGGCGGAGTCGGCCGGCGGGGCGGTGACGGTGCCCGATGGGCCGGTCGGCGGGATGCCGCAGGTGACGCTGGGCAAGATGAAGGGATCGCGAATGGAGGTGGCGGTCGCGATCGGGACCGATCCGGCGACGACGTTCGCGGCAATTGTGCCGGCGCCGCCGGAGGTGGAGGAGTTCCTGATTGCGGGCTTCCTGCGCGGCAAGCCGGTGGAGATTGTGAAGTGCGAGACCGTCGATCTGGAAGTGCCGGCGCACGCGGAGATTGTGCTGGAGGGGTACGTCGAACTGGGCGAGCTGCGCAGGAAGGGCCGTTCGGCGATCACACCGGCTTTTACACGCTCGAGGATGAGTACCCGGTGTTTCACCTGACCTGCATTACGCATCGCAAGGATCCGATTTACGCGGCGACGATTGTGGGCAAGCCGCCGATGGAAGATGCGTGGATGGGCAAGGCGGTGGAGCGGATTTTTCTGCCGGCGATGAAGATGACGATTCCGGAGATTGTGGACATCAATCTGCCGGTGGAGGGCGTGTTCCACAACCTGATGCTGGTGTCGATCAAGAAGAGCTATCCGGGGCAGGCGCGCAAGGTGATGAACGCGATCTGGTCGCTGGGGCAGGCGATGTTTACCAAGTGCATCATTGTCGTCGACGAGGATTGCGACGTGCAGGACATCGGCGAGGTGGTGCTGCGGGTGACGAACAACATCGATCCGGAGCGCGATATTCAGTTCACGCTGGGGCCGGTGGACTCGCTGGATCACTCGTCGCGGCTGCCGAATTACGGATCGAAGATGGGGATCGACGCGACGCGGAAGTGGAAGGCGGAGGGATTCGAGCGGCCGTGGCCGGCGATGATCGAGATGGATGCGGAGACGAAGGCAAGCGCGTGGATGCGATGTGGGAGAAGCTGGGGTTGTAAGCAGGAGAGGCGTGTGCGATTGCCGGCGAAACCCCGCAGCCGACAATTCCCTGTTGCTTCGTCACGCCGCAGGACAGAAATCTGACGGCAGACATTCTCGCTGCGAACGCTTCTTCGCGGAAAAATGTGATATGATATCACCATCGTTTTTTGGTTACTCTTAGTGTGAATTTCAGTGTAAATATAACAAAATAAACATACATTATTTTGATGATGTTCCACGTGGACCATTTTCACAAAACCGCGACTGTCCGCGTGGAACATTGGCTACCATGCCAGGGTTCCTGGCTGATTTAGTCTGGATGCATGCGCGGACTCTTCCCCCGGTGTTGGCTCGCTGCTGGAGCCTTGGTTGCCTGTTCCCTCTGTGTGCACGCGCAGGATCAGGAGAGCGTTTTTCATTGGGTCGATTTTCACTCGCAAAAGGACCAGTCGTACGTCATCTGGGTCGAGCGGGCAATGGAAGCCGACAAGTGGACGGCGATTCGCGAGATCGGTGTCGAGTACGATGCGGCGCTTGTCGTCACGGCGGACCGGTCGGCGCCGGATGCCTCGCCGGCAGCCGACACGTTCACCATCTGGAACGTGAACCTGACCAACCACGCCCGAACTGTGCTGCTGAAGGGCGTGAACCTGCGCTGGCTGGGATGGATGCAGTTGCGGGAGGGCGCGCCGAGGGAGCTGGCGGTGCTCTACGACGATTGCCGCGATTGCGCCGCGACCACTTACTTCACGACATTTGCCTATGACCTCCGTCAGCACATTTTTCTGCCGCGCTGGCTGCGCGGCGGGCAGGCCGCGCCGGTGTGGACCTCCGCCGCGCCGGAGGGCGTGAATCTGACGCAGGTGTACGCGGTCTTGACGGAGCCCACGGGCCTGGACCTGCTGGCGACGTGGAGCCACTACGACTACGGCAAGCAGAAGGATCCGGACGATTACGTCTACCGCTACGATGTGGATGGGTTCAGCGGGCTGGAGCGGGCTCTGCTGTTGAGCGGCAAAGACGCGGATGCCATGAAGCAGCGGTTGTGTTCGGCCGAAGGCGAAAGCCAGAATCGCGCGCGTGGCCAGAACGATGCGCTGTGTGTCGCGATGGTTCATGCGCGGCCCGAGCGGCGGCCGGTGACGACGCCGCCGCCGGACGCACAGGGACGCTCCGTGCCGCCGGGAACGCGAAAGAGCAAGGAATAGAGGAGCGGTTTTAGAAAAAGAGAAAAACGCCGGCCGGCTGGACGAAAGCGGACCAGGGCAGGACTTCCTTGGTGACGCGATTGCGCCGGCCAGGCGAAAGAGCAACAAGTGAAGGAGCGGGAAGCGGACGGTGTGACGCCGCCCAAGGAAAATTGCGCGAAAACAAAATTCGCAGGAGGATTTGCATCCAAGCAGGCCGGAGGTAAGCGGAATGAAGGAGTTTGATCGGGCCGGCCGTTGTTGTGCATTTCTTATTCTTGCAGCGGCGCTTACAGTTTTGGGATGCAAGAGCAATCAGAGCGACCAGAACGCTCAAAACAACCCAAGCAGTCAACCGGCGACGGACCAGACCCAGGCTGCCGATGATCCGGCGAATGCCAACGTCGTGCCGATTTCCAACACCACGAGCGGAACGACCGCCTCCAGCGGAGAATCGGACCAATACAACCCGGATGAATATAACCAGGACAACGGGTACGGCGAGGAGCCGGAAACCTATGCCCAGCAGGCGCCTCCGGAACTGCCGCAATATGAGCAGCCTCCGTGTCCGGAAGAAGGCGACATCTGGACGCCGGGCTACTGGTCGTGGGCTCCTTCGGGTTACTACTGGGTGCCGGGTGCGTGGGTCAGTGCTCCGTACCAGGGCGCGCTGTGGACACCGCCGTATTGGGGGTGGCGCAATGGCCGGTACGCGTTCTATCGCGGCTATTGGGGCCGGCACATCGGTTTCTATGGCGGGATCAACTATGGGTTCGGATACGTGGGAACTGGCTATCAGGGCGGCTACTGGCGCGGAAATCAATTTGAGTACAACACGGCGGTGAACCATGTGAACACAACGCAAATTCACAACGTGTACAACTACCGCATCACCAATGTGACGGTGACGCGAGTCAGTTACAACGGTCCGGGCGGAGTGCAGTACCGGCCGCGGCCCGCGGAGGTGATGGCCATTCGCGAGGAGCATACACCGCCGATGACGGCACAGGTTCAGTTGCGGCAGCATGCGCAGACAAACCGGGCGATGTTCTACAACACCAATCACGGCCGGCCGGCGACCGTAGTGGTGGCCAAGCCGTTGCCAGCAAATCGCAACGTGCGGCCACCGGCTCCGGTGAACTATGCGCAAGGAGAACGGCCGCCGGTGCCGCCGGCAATTCAGAAACAGCAGCGCGCGGCATCGACAGCGCGGCCGGAAGCGCACCCGGCGCCGGAGCGGCAGGAGAACCGGCCGGCTGAGCATCCGCAGGCCACGCAGCCGCAGCGGCGGGTAGCGCCAAGGTCGCAGCCGCAACGGCAGCCCGGGGTCCAGCACGCTGCGCCGCAACGGCCAGCTCCGCAGAAGGAGCAAAGCCACACTGAGCCCGAGCGCAAAGCCGCACCGGAGCACGCGGCGCCGAAGACCCAGACGCACACGACCGAGGCGCGCAAGCCCGAGCCTGAGAAGAAGAAACCGGAGGACCGCAAGCCAGAGTAGAGTGTCGGCACGAGGGGGAGGTCTTTTTGCGGTGCGCGGGCGCCAGAGGGCGAGCGCGATTACTCGGAGGCTTTCACGCGGATGGCGACGAGACCCCGCACCCAGCGCGCGGGGCGCTTTTCGCCGGTGGCGACCAGTTGCAGCGGGCCGTTGTCGCCGATGGGTTTTCCGTCCATGGAGTCGGCGACGAGGACGGTGGCGTCGTGAACATCGGGGGTGACTTCGGCGACGGAATAGACGACCTGGTAGCCATCCGATCCTTCCGCGACGAGATAAAGACGAAGGTCCTTGCCGTGGGGTTTGTCGGGGACGCCGAGAGGCGTGAGCAACGCAATCAGGGGAACGCCGGAGTATGTCTGGTTCGCCTTGGCGTGCTCGTTATAGACATTCACGGTGACATGAGGGAGCGGGGCGAGCGATTGTGGAGTCCACTCCGCATGTTTCTTCCCAAAGGTGATTTTGAGCGTACTCGCAGCCTGCTTGAGTTGCATCTGCTGCTGGATGCCGGAGACGTCAGTGGTCGGCGGCGGTCCCATGGGCTGCCCCGTACTCGCATTGGTTCCCGGGTTCTGCGCACAGGCGGCAGAAGCAGCGAGGCAGGCGAAAAGCAGGATCGCTTGATGGGCGGTCGCTCGCATGAAGAATGGCCTTCTCGGCTCCATCGTATACTAGGGCTATGTCGATTGTGCGCAACATTGCGGGCATCGCCAAGGGCATGAGCATCACATTTGGGGAGATGCTGCAGCCGACGCAAGTGGAGAATTATCCCGATGGCGCGGGGCCGCTCAAGGGGGCGAAGTTCGAGCAGCGCTATCGCGGCGCGCACGTGCTGCAGCGGGACGAGAACGGCCTGGAGAAGTGCGTGGCCTGTTTCCTTTGCGCGGCGGCCTGCCCCGCCAACTGCATTTACATTGAGGCGGCGGAGAACACGGCAGAGACTCGCATCTCGTCGTCGGAGCGGTATGCGAAGGTCTATAACATCGACTACAACCGGTGCATCTTCTGCGGCTATTGCGTGGAGGCGTGCCCCACGGACGCGATTACGCACGGGCATGGGTTTGAGCTGGCAAGCCTGAACGCGACCGGCATGGTGATGCGCAAGGAAGACATGCTGACACCGCACCAGGGGCTGGTGGAGACGAAGTAGCCGGAGTTACCGGGTTCTCCGCGCCAGCCGTTGCTGATCCAGAGCATGCCGCAACAATGTCTTTATCACTGCCTGCCGGCTGATATTCAATGCGCGGGCTTCCTCGTCCAATTCATTAAGCATCGGCTCGGTCAAATCTAGATTGACCCTTTGAATGGGAGGCATCATCCTGCCCGTGTTTGTAAAAAACCGCGAGATGTTCTCACCTCGACTCGCCATCTCGCCGATTTCGTCCGCAGAGGGCGGCTTGATCGCTCTAGCTGTTCTCGGCATAAAGTCCTTCCTCCTCATTGGTGGCTCTCCATAGCGCTACGTAGTGAAGAATCTCACCATCGTCATCCTCCCGCATTTCGAAGATCAGCGTAAATAGCCGATCTCCAACCCAGCCGATTGCGCGGTACTGTTCGGGCACGTCCGATCGTCGATCAATGAAATATGGGTGTCTGAAGATCTCCTCTGCTTCTTCAAATCCGATTCCGCGCCGCGGGTCTTTCCTCAGCCGTTCGCTCTTGCGAGGATCGAACTCGAATCGCATGTATAACAGTTATACCATTCTTGAGGCGGTTTGTTCATGGATAAGTGATGCAACACACATTTCGAGCACAGGTCCGTCTATAATCGCAGAACAGCAGATGAAGCGAATGCTCCAATTCGCCGCGGCGGCGGTTGTTTTGATGCTGGCTGGGCAGCCTGCATTGGCCGGCGTGGCGTGCGCGATGAGCGAAATGCCCCCCGCTGCCGCGTGCCCCATGAGCACGCACGAAATGGGCGACGACTGCCCGTTTGCCCACGACGTTCCACAGGATTGCTCACAGGATGGCTGCTGCCGCACGGCTCCAATGGCAGTGTTGGCGCCGGCGGCTCCGGCCCAGCCCAAGCAGGTTGCCGCCAGCGTGCCCATCTCGCCGCAAAGCGAGATGCAGGCCGCCGAGGCCGCGCAATTGGCGTGGCAGCCGGAACCAGCCGTTTCAGGTTCTCCGCCGCTGTACCTCCTCAACCGGGTGTTCCGGATCTAGACCACTCCCGACGTGAAGCGCACGATGCGGCCTGCGGGCAGAGCCCCGGGGCCTGTTGTTTCATGCAACCCAACGTCAAGGAGACTGAAATGAAGAGGACATTTGCATTGCTTTCACTCGCAGTTGTGCTGGGCGTGACCGCCCTGGCACAGTCCTCCGCCCTGTCGAAGACGGCCGGCGCCAAAGCCGGCTGCTGCGACAATTGCGGACAGGGGTGCAGCCCGGACTGCTGCCCTGGCAAGTAAGGGGCTGAAACAAGACGGCCCGGATCGCGTGTGCGGTCCGGGCCGTTGTTTTATTCGATCAGCAAGTCAGCGTTCGCTTCGCGAACCAGCGAGTCAGCGAGTCAGCGCGCCGCCTTCATGCGCTGGCGATAGCCGGTTCGGCGGCGGGTTCGTAGTTGAGATTGGGGCCGAGCCAGCGCTCGATTTCGGCGAGAGTCATGCCCTTGCGCCGCGCGTAGTTCTCCACCTGGTCGCGGCCGATCTTGCCCAGGGTGAAGTAGCGCGACTTGGGGTGCGCGAAGTAGAGGCCGCTGATGCTGGAGCCGGGCCACATGGCAAACGATTCGGTGAGCTGAATACCGGTGTTGGCTGCGACATCGAGCAGGCGCCATATAGTGGCCTTTTCCGTGTGATCGGGGCAGGCGGGATAGCCGGGCGCGGGACGGATGCCGCGATACTTTTCATGAATCAGTTCTTCGTGCGAGAGATTCTCGCTGCAGCCGTAGCCCCACTCTTCGCGAACACGCTTATGCAGGCACTCGGCAAAGGCCTCGGCGAGGCGGTCGGCGATGGCCTCGGCCATGATGGCGTTGTAGTCGTCGTGCGCGGCGCGGAATTTTGCCGTAAGCTCGCGCAGACCGATGCCGCTGGTGACAGCGAAAGCGCCGATATGATCGGGAAGGCCGGTCTCAAAGGGCGCAATGAAGTCGGCGAGCGAGCGGCACGGCTCCGCGCCTTCACGGTCAGCCTGCTGGCGGAGGAAGTGAAAGCGCGCGAGGACCTGCGCGCGGGAGTCATTGGTGTAGAGCTCAACGTCGTCGCCGACTGCGACAGCTGGGAAGAGACCGTAGACCGCGCGCGCGGTGAGCAGATTCTCCTCGACGATGCGGTCGAGCAGGACATTGGCTTCTGCGAAGATTTGGCGCGCTTGCTCGCCCTGTTTTGCGTCTTCGAGAATGCGCGGGTAGACGCCTTTCAGCTCCCAGGCGTGGAAGAAGGGCGTCCAGTCAATGAATTCGCGGAGGGTAGCGAGAGGGAAATCGTCGAGCGCGCGCACGCCGGAGAACGACGGCGCAGGAACGTCGTCGGAAAGCCAATCGATGGGAGTGCGGCGGGCGCGCGCGGCCTCAATGGGGACGAGCTGCTGTCGCGGGGACGCATACGATTTGCGCAGCGCGTCATACTCGGCGCGATGGCGCGCGATGAACTCGTCTCTGCCATCGCCGAGGAGGCTGGTGGTGACGGGCACGGCGCGGCTGGCATCGAGCACGTGAACCACGGGCTGGCTGTAGTGCGGCGCAATCTTGATGGCGGTGTGCGCGCGGCTGGTGGTAGCTCCGCCGACGAGCAGCGGCAGCTTGAATCCCTGGCGCTCCATCTCGCGGGCCACGTGAACCATCTCGTCGAGCGAGGGTGTGATGAGGCCGCTGAGGCCGATGAGGTCGGCCTGTTCCTCGCGAGCGCGCTCCAGGATGCGCTCGCAGGGAACCATGACGCCGAGGTCAATGACTTCGTAGTTGTTGCAGGCCAGCACCACGCCCACAATGTTCTTGCCGATGTCGTGGACGTCGCCCTTGACCGTGGCGAGCACGATTTTGCCGTGCCTGCGCACTTCTTGCCCAGCCGCGGCCATCGCGGCTTTCTCGGCCTCCATGAACGGCGTAAGGTAGGCGACCGCTTTCTTCATGACGCGCGCTGATTTGACCACCTGGGGCAGGAACATTTTGCCCGCGCCAAAGAGATCTCCGACCACGCCCATGCCCGCCATCAACGGGCCTTCAATCACGGCGAGCGGGCGGCCGAGTTTGGCGCGCGCTTCTTCGGTATCGGCTTCGATGTAATCGTCGATGCCCTTGACCAGCGCGTGCGACATGCGTTCTTCAACCGTGCCGAGGCGCCACTCTTCGGTCTTCTTCTCGACTACGCCGGTTGCCGCGGACTTGAGCTTTTCGCCAAGTGCAACGAGGCGTTCCGTCGAGTCGGCGCGGCGATTGAGGAGTACGTCTTCGACGAGCGTCCTCAGCTCGGGCTCGATCTCTTCGTAGATTTCCAGCATGCCGGCGTTGACGATGCCCATGTCAAGGCCCGCGGCGATGGCGTGATAGAGGAACGCGGAATGCATCGCTTCGCGGACCTTGTTGTTGCCGCGGAAGCTGAAGGAGATGTTGGAGACGCCGCCGGAAACCTTGGCGTGGGGCAGGTTTTTCTTGATCCAGCGCGTGGCGCGGATGAAATCGACGGCGTAGTTGTTGTGCTCCTCCATGCCGGTGGCCACGGTAAGGATATTGGGATCGAAGACGATGTCTTCGGGCGGAAATCCGATCTCGAGAAGGATGCGGTAGGCGCGCTTGCAGATGCGGATGCGGTCTTCGAAGGTCGCGGCCTGGCCTTGCTCGTCAAACGCCATGACGACCGCCGCCGCGCCGTATTTGAGCACGTGCATGGCATGCGCGCGGAAAACGTCCTCGCCTTCCTTGAGCGAAATGGAATTGACGATGCCCTTGCCCTGAAGGCACTTGAGCCCGGCTTCGATGACCTCCCACTTGGAGGAATCGATCATGAAAGGAACCTTGGCTACTTCAGGCTCCGCGGCGAGCAGCGTGAGAAAGCGCGTCATGGCCGCGACACCGTCGATCATGCCCTCGTCCATGCAAATGTCGATCACGTTGGCGCCGTTTTCCACCTGCTGGCGCGCGACGCTCACGGCTTCTTCAAATTTGCCTTGCTTGATAAGCTTGGCGAATTTGGGCGAGCCGGCGACGTTGGTGCGCTCGCCGATCATCATGAACGTGCCCTGCTGCTGCCGGAATGGCTGCGATCCGGAAAGACACAGCGGCCGGAAATCCGAAGGAACTTCGGCGGGAATGCTTACGGAATCTTGCGGTGCGAGTTCTGGCTGCGCTGCTTCAGCTAACTCGCGCGGGTGCATACCATCGAGCGCCTTTGCGATGGCCGCGATGTGCTCCGGCGTGTTGCCGCAACAACCGCCGGCGATGTTGATGAGGCCGTCCTTGGCGAAGTTGGAAAGATAGTGAGCCATGTCCGCAGGGTCAAGATCGAACCCGGTGGGCGAAAGCGGGTTGGGCAATCCCGCGTTGGGATAGCACGAGATGGGAACGTGCGCCCGCTCCGAAAGATCGGAGAGGAACGGATACATCAGGTCCGGGCCGAGCGAGCAGTTGAGGCCGACAGAGAATGGCCTGGCGTGTTCGACCGCCGTCCAGAATGCCTCGACGGTCTGTGCGGAAATCATGGTTTCTCCGCCGCGGCCCACGGCGGCTGAGATCATGATGGGCAGTTCCTTGCCCTGCCCGTCTTCATCGAAGACTTCGCGGATGGCGACCAGCGCGGCCTTGGCGTTCAGAGAGTCGAAGATGGTTTCAACCAGGAGCAGATCGACGCCGCCGGCGATGAGCGCGCGCACCTGATGCGCATACGCGGCCTTGACCTGGTCGAAAGTGACCACGCGGAAACCGGGATCGTCGGCATCGGGAGAATTGGAGAGCGAGACGGTGAGCGGCCCGACGGCGCCGGCGACGAAGCGCTGGCGGCCGGTCGAGTTGGCGATGCGATCGGCCCATTCGCGGCACTGGCGCGCGGATTGCTCGTTGATGTCCCAGGCGAGCTGGTTGAGGAACTTGTCCTCGATGATGCCTTCGTAGAATTCCGGATTCTTGCGCCCGCCGCGCTCGCGGGGGTCTTCGCGGAAGAATTCGCTCTGCGCGATCGAAGTAGCGCCGAAGGTATTGGTCTCAATGATGTCGGCGCCGGCCTCGAGGAAGCGCCGATGGATATCGCCGATCATTTCGGGCTGCGTGAGGGAGAAGATGTCGCCGTTGTTGAGCAGATCCTTGGGAGCGTTCTTGAAGCGCGCGCCGCGGATGTCGGCTTCCTTCATGCCGTAGGTGCGGATGGTGGTCCCCATCGCGCCGTCGATGATGGCGATGCGGTTGGCGAGAATCTTGCGTAACGGATGTTGGCGCGCAGTCGTCATGATTTCCTGGGGCCGGCGATCGAGGGAACCTTGTCAGGCTTGGTGCCCGAAGGCTGGCCTGCTTCTATTCTACGGAAAGCAGGCGAAAATCCCTTCGCCCGACGATTTTCCTCTCCCGTGGTAACAGCCCCATTCGAAATCTTTTTCTTCCTCTCGAAACTTTCCTTATCACCTCGGGTCCGGAAGCTTAATCGAGTTTTTCTCACTTCCAGGGTTCCTATCCAAAATTCACACGATGGGGGCAGCACAGTAGAGCTGTGCCCATTCGGAGGCAGGGTATGAAGCGCACCACGATCTTGGTCCTCTCCGTTCTTCTGGCGCCGCCGCTCTTTGCGGATGCCGGCCAACACCTGATTCCCGCCGGCTCCTTAGTCTCCTGCGACACCGGTGACAGCCGCATCTCCTCCCGCAATACTGCGGTCGGCGACCCGGTGCTGTGCAAGGTGGAGCGCCGCTTCGGGAACATGTTGCTGCCCTACGGCAGCGTTCTCGGCGGCACTTTGTCCGACTACAAAGATCCCGGCCATTTTGTTGGCAAGGGCTGGATGCAGCTCAACTTCGACCGGCTCTATGTGGGCGATACGGAGTTTCCCATTGAAGCGAAGGTGGTGGATGTTCCTGGATACAAGATCGACCAGCACGGAAGAATTCTGGGCAAAGGCCACGCGGTGCGCGACACCATCACGTGGATGATCCCGGTACTGTGGCCAATCGACTTGATCAATCTGCCGCGCCGCGGTCCCCGCCCCACGCTGAAAGCCGAAACGCAGTTGACGCTGCGGGTGATGGAAGATATCCAGGTGCCCGACGTGCAGGAGCCGCAGCGCGACCCCTACGGGCTGATCCCGCGCGGCGGCCAATCCTATGCCCCGCAGCCGGATGAGCCGGCCGAGCAGCCGCAGCCCGCGCCGCAGATGGCCTATGACAATCCCTCGCCGCAGCCGGATTATAGTTACGCGCCACCTCCGCCGCCAGTTGCCATGGCGCCCATGTACGTTGCGCCGCCGCCGTTCGTGGTTGCTCCCCCGCCCGTGGTCGCGTATGGAGCATTCGGTTACGGCCCCGGGTACGTGGGCCGCGGCTATGCTGGCGCGCGGCCGTATTACGGCTATCGGCCAGGTTATGCGGCGCCGCGCCCTTACGGCGGCTATGGCTACAGAGCACCGCAGGTCGCCGGAAGAGCCCCGGGGTATCGCGGCTCGGGAGGGTTCGCGCGGCCCGGATTCGGTGGCAGAGTTGGCGGCGGATTTCGCGGAGGATTCCGCGGGCGATGACCGCAGGCGCGACGGTTGCGCCTGATTGCAGTCACAGAACGAGGCTTCAGCGCGAGAACTCCCTCGCTATCTCATGGAAGCGGGTTGATGGGCCAATCGCGGTTCGCCCGGCGCTTTCAGCCGGTCACCGAGCGGATGGTCCAGAAGTCGCTCGAAAGCTGCGAATCGAGGAGGTACTCGTAGGGAATCGTGAAATAACCCTTCTGGCCCCAGGTGGTGCCCCAGGAGTTGCGGATCAGGAATGTGCGGGCGGTGTTGTTGTAGCCGACGGCCATCACGCAGTGGCCGCCCACCACTTTCTCATTCGCAGCCGGCATGTTCAGCACGCCTGTCTTGGCCACGGCGGGGCTTTCGAAGCCCTCGTACACCGTGAATCCCAGCACAAACGGATAACCTGCGGCGAGGCAGCCCTGCATCTGCATCAGGTTCTGCAACACCTTGGAATAGGACTTGACCAGGTCCTTCTTCGCGTCGGAATAGGCGTTCGCCGGCGGTCTGTCGGCGAACTTGGTGATGTCGTAGGGCCAGTCGGTCTCCGGCGGCGCACCCAGCTTGGCCACGGACTTGATGCCGTCGCGGACCTGCGCGCCGGAATCCTGCGGGACGGTGTGTTCGATTACGCGCTCGTTGTAGTAGATGAATAGCCGCGAGGGGATAAAGGCCTGATTGGCCTGCTTCATCTGGTCAAATTCGATGGCGGCGGCAATGGCATTCCCGGTGCAACAGCCAAGCTGGCCTTGGTTGTAGACGGGCGGGCACTTGGAACGGAGATTGACCGATTGCGGCAACCCTTTCGAGAATTGAAGCAGCGGCGCCGCAAAGAGAAAGTCGCGCGCGTCTGGCAGATCGCGTTGCCAGCCGTACGCGCCATGTTCCGAGGGACGGCGGATCGGCAGCATCAGAAGCGGATCTGAGAATTTAGTTTTGCGCGCACGCGGGCGCGCGGAGGCTGCATGTTTTTTCGTAGAAGTTGCCATATCGATGCTCCTTTGGAATTTGGGAGCGGCCGCAGGGGCCGTTCGAGGCTTGTTGCGCAGCGAGGCGGATCCAAATCAGCAGGTTGGGGGACTCGGCTCAACGCGGGCGCGGTTCAAACTGCAAGGACATCCGGGGAAATGACATCAAGGATTGTGGATACCGTAAGTCCTGCGTCTGCGGATGTCAACCGCTCGCGAACCGGCCAAGTGATCGGTCTGCGGTCCTGCTGACTCGTTTAGCCAGCTTCCACCAGCCCGTAGCGCCGCTGATACGTCTTCCTGAGGGTTTCAAAGACTCGTTTTGCTTCTGCATCCGTGGCTTCCTTCCGCGGATTCTCTACAAACTTCTCCGCTTCCGTCTTCGCCAGCTCGATCGTCTGCCGGTCGCGCAGCAGGTCCACCACGCGAAACTCCGGCAGACCTGCCTGCCGCGTGCCGAAGAACTCGCCCGGACCTCTCATGCTCAGGTCCAGCTCGGCCAACTCAAAACCGTCCTGCGTACGCACCATTGCGCTGAGCCGTTCTTCTGCCTGTTCGCTCACGCGCGGGCCGGTCATCAAGATGCAATAGCTTTTGGCCGCGCCGCGGCCTACCCGCCCGCGCAATTGATGAAGCTGCGCCAGCCCAAAGCGCTCCGCGTGCTCCACCACCATCACCGTCGCGTTGGGAACGTCGACGCCCACCTCGATGACTGTAGTTGCCACCAGCACATCGATCTCCCCGCGTTGAAACCGACGCATCATCACTTCCTTCTCGTCGGCATCCAGCCGCCCGTGCAGCAGGCCCACGCGCAATCCCTTCAACGCGCCCGTACGCAGCTTCTCGTGCATCTCCACCGCCGACTTCAGCCCCGATCGCGCCTGTGGATTCGCCTCCTTTACCGCATCGGAAAAAAGTTCGCCGGTCTTGCCCTTCCTGATAGCGGGCGCTCCAGAGCCTTCGTTTTTGGGGCCTGGGAGGGAATCTGGTTCCCGGCCTGGTCAAACAACGGTCCATCGTGGGCGAAGTCAAACTCCGGCTGATCGTCCTTCGCGCCTTCAATCACCGGATACACCACGTACGCCTGCCGCCCCAGCTTTACCTGCTTGCGCACGAATTCCCACACCTCGGCCGCGCGCTCGTCCGGCACCCGGCGGGTCACAATCGGCGTGCGCCCCGGCGGCAGCTCGTCCAGCACGCTTACGTCCAGGTCGCCATAGAGCGAGAGCGCCAGCGTCCGCGGAATCGGCGTGGCTGTCATTACTAACACATCCGGTTCCGCCCCTTCTGTTCCATCCGGCGGCGGCTTCTTCATCAGCCTGAACCGCTGCATCACCCCGAAGCGGTGCTGCTCGTCCACCACCACCAGGCCCAGCCGGTCGAACTCCACCTTCTCCTCGATAAGCGCATGCGTGCCGATCACCAGCTGCGCCTCGCCGCGATTGATGAGCCCGCGGTTCGAGCGCTTGCGGTCTTCATCGAGCGAGCCTGTCAGCAGCACGATGCGATATTTGCGGGAAGATTTTTCCAGCAGCTTCCTCGCGGCCAGGTAGTGCTGAGTGGCCAGGATCTCAGTGGGCGCCATCAGCGCCGCCTGGTAGCCGTTTTCGATGGCCACCAGCATGGCCTGGAACGCAACGATGGTCTTGCCCGACCCCACGTCGCCCTGCAGCAGCCGCCGCATCGGCGAGGGCGTGCGCATGTCTGCCACAATCTCGCCCAGGGTGCGCTTCTGCGCCGCGGTGGGATGGAACGGCAGCACCTCGCGGATGGCTTCCCGCACCTTGTCCGTGGTCTCAAAGGCAATTCCGGCCCGCTCGCGCATCTTCCGGCGCTTCAGCTCCAGACCCAGTTCCAGAAAGAACAGCTCCTCGAAGATGAGCCTGCGATGCGCGGGCGTAGCCCACGCCTGCAACTGCGCCATGGGCGTGCCTTCCGGCGGGAAATGCGCCTCGGCCAGCGCCCGTTCGCGCCCCGGCAGCGCCAGCCGCTCCAGCAGCGCCGGCGGCAGGCACTCGGGAATCGCCCCGCGCAGGCCCTCCAGCAGATGGAAGATCACCTTGCGCTGCCAGCGCGACGCCAGCCGCGAGCCGCCCAGCGACTCGTACACCGGCGTGATGCGGCCCACCTCCAACATGCGCGTCTCGGCATCCTCGCTGGCATCGGGGAGGATCTCAAACTGCGGCTGGGTCATCTTGAAGTTCGGCGACGAGCGCGACGGCTCGACTTTGCCGAACACGGCCACCGTCTGCCCCGCATGAAATCTGTCCTTGAGCCATGTGCCGTGGAACCACAGGCACTTCATCGCCAGCCGGCCCTGGCCCAGGGTCAGCTCAAAAAGCGGCATCGTCCGCGTGCGCAACAGCGCCGCACCCCGCACCTCGGCGATCACGCTGGCCATTTCGCCCGGCTTCAGCTCGTCCAGGCTGCGCGGATTCTGCCGGTCCTCGTAGCGGAAGGGAAGATGGTAGAGCAGGTCTTCTGCCGTGTGGATACTCTTGGCGGCGACAAGCTCCGCCACCCGCGGACCCACGCCGCGCACCCACTTCACTTCATCGTCGAGTCCGGGCACAACAAGGATGGTAAATGAGAGTGGTCAGTGATCAGTGATCAGGCGGCCGGTAGCCTGTAGCCGGTAGCTTCGAGCTCAGGCTACAAGCTACCGGCAACGAGCCACACTAACAACCGAGAACTGCGAACCAGGCGAGGCCCATCAATCGGCTCGTGATTCCAGACGATGCAATGCAAGCGATTCCCGGGCTTTGAGATTCGCCGCCGAAATGCGCGCTGTCCTCACCTCTGCCGCCAGCACCTTCAGGATCATCACCGCGATCGACGGCTCCTGAAGCATAAGCCGGGAGAACTCCTCCCGCGGCAAAAAGCGTACATGCGCGCCCGGATGCGCCTTTGCGGATAGTGAATAGACTCCGCCGCCCACGAGCGCGGGCAAGCCCAGAAGCGAGCCGGGCCGCGCCGGAATCTCCATCACCAACTCGCCGTCCGGCGAAAGCATCGTCAGGCTTACGTTTCCGTCGTGGATGATGTACAGCCCGTCCGGCGAGTCGTCCTGCCGGAAAAGGACTCGGCCGTCGCCGCAATCCAGTGGAGTTGAGCGGTCCCGCAGGGCCGTTACCAGCGTCTCTTCGCCCACAAAAGCAGTCGTGTCGAGCATCATAAAGCTATATTTCCATGGAGGAAACCCTGATAGATGTGAGCCCGATCACAAATCGTAGTTCATCCACACTCTAATCGCATACCAGCGCCCCGTCAGGGTGTGCATCGGCCCCAACTGGCTCCGCTTCTTCAGCCGCTCCAGCGGCGGGTGTTGCCGTAAAGAATGCGTCCACCTGCTCCAGCACCGCCGCGCCGGTTTTCGCATGGTAGATCGCCGCCCGCAGCCTGGCACCGCCGGGCACCCCGTGCGTAAACCAGGAGGCAAACTGCTTCATTTTGCCCGCCGTCTCCCGGATCGCAGCATTGCGGTCATCCACGCCTAGTTCGGCCTCCTCCAGAAGCATTTTGAAGTACGCCCGGATCATCCGGTAGCGGTCCTCCACCGTGGGCCGTTCGTATGCTCCGGTGGCCGTGTACTGGGCAATCTGGCGAAAGATCCACGGGTTGGCCGGCGCTGCGCGGCCGATCATCACCGCATCGCAGCCGGTTTTGGCGATCATGGCCGCGGCAGCCTCCGGAGTGGTGATGTCGCCATTGCCGATCACCGGGATGCCGACCGCCTGCTTGATGGCCGCAATCCACTCCCAGCGCGCCTGGCCGGTATAACCTTGTTCCCGAGTGCGGGCATGCAGCGCCACGGCGTTCAGCCCTTCGGCCTCCGCCATCCGCGCCAGCTCCACGCACACAATCTGCGCGTCGTTCCAGCCCAGCCGGTACTTCACCGTGAACGGAATCCGAACCGCGCTGCGAACCGCCCGGAAGATCTCGCCGATTTTGGGCAGATCGCGCAGCAGCCCCGAGCCGCCGTTGCACCCCACCACGCGCTTGGCCGGGCAGCCCAAATTCAGGTCGACCGTGTCAAAGCCGGTATCCTCGACAATCCGCGCCGCCTCGGCCAGCGTCTGCGAGTTTGACCCAAACAACTGCGCCCCAATGGGGTGCTCGTCGTCGTAGTAGGTCAGGTAGCGCTTTCGCTTCGACTCCCGCATCCGCGCCAGCCCATCCGCCGACGTGAACTCGGTCATCAGCAGCCCGCACCCCGACTGCACATTCGTCACTGCCGATTCAATCGCCTCGGCAGAGGTTTCCTCGTTCCCTTGGTCCCTGCCGGGGTCCCCGGCGAGCGATTTGTGCTCGCTGGGGTGGCTCGTTCCCTTAGTCCCTGTCGTGAACAAACTCGCGTGCCGGATAAATCGCCGGAACACGGTGTCGGTCACGCCCGCCATCGGCGCCAGCACCGTGGCCGGGCTCACAAGGACGCTTCCAATGCGCACCTCCGCCGGCACCCGCGCTGTCTCGGGCATGGCATGCTCCACCGGATTGTCCCAGTGCTTCTTCACCGTGAATCCCCGGCCAGCCATGCTTAAATTCGCACTTCGATATCGGGACGGCTCTTCGCTAATAGCTTGGTTTCGACGGTCTTGAGCTTTGCCGGGTCCACGCGAAAACGCTCGGGGGCAAGGGCGATCTCGGCAATAGGCGAATCGGCGCCCTTTTCGGTAATTGTGATGATTCCAAGCCGTCCAATGCCATCCTGCGCATATAAACCGAGCTGCAGAAGTTCTCCATGCAGTGCATCAAAACTTCCCGCTGGAACTGCGAGGTAACGGAAATGTGCCGGCACAGACATCAACTGACGATGCGCGATCCGCATGATCATTGTGCGAGCCTTTTCGATAAGGGCCGCAGTCGATGTTTCCTTCGCTGAGGGGCTCACGGGAGCGGGCACTTGTCGTACAGCTTAATTTCGACCGCGTGCAGATCGCCTGCGCCGCCACGGTCCACCGCCAGGACGTCAGCCGAGATAACGGACTGCGGTGGCTCCAAATAAATGTTGGGCACTGACAGTGTCCGCCGTAACAGTTCCGCCACCGCATTAATCGCGCGCCCTTCTCTCTGCCGCGGTGTCAGCTTCCGGGTCTCTTCCTTTACGGCCATGACGATCGCCTTCCTTCCCGTCTTTGCAGAGTTCGTTCCGCCCACACCTGAAATCGCTCGGCGGCTGTACACAGCTTCATAGCCCTCTCGTCGTCGACCGGCTTTTCCCCGTAGGAGATGTCTGTCTTTGCGCTCAACAGTTTCTGAAGTTGCCCGATTCCCTGATGATTGATCTTTGCTCCGGAGCACGCATTCTTCAGGGCGGTGACTGCCTCCCGATGGTTTTCGCCGCGCGGTCGGCCTGCGCCTAGTCCAATCAGCAGGGCATCGCTGTAAGAGATGGCGCTATGCACGGCCAGCAGTGCCGCAGCGGAAGCATACGCTGCCATGTCGTCTTGACAGAGCCTCATGGCGTCAGCAAGTTGTGTAGCCCGGCGATGATAAACAGTGAAACGTGCCTCGACCATGCACAACCATAATCGCATGAAAAGGCCCCCGCCGCGGCGGAGGCCTCTAGCCTTGAAAACCCAAGCCGCAGCAACTACTTAGCTGCCGCCTTGGCTGTCTGCGAGTCCGCCTTGGCGTACTTCCGGCGGAACCGCTCCACCCGGCCGGCCGTGTCCACCAGCCGCTGCTTGCCGGTAAAGAACGGATGGCACGCCGAGCAGATTTCCACGTGAATGTCGCCCTTGTGCGTCGAGCGCGTCTCAAAATGGTTCCCGCAGGCGCATAACACCCGCACCGCGGCGTAGTTGGGATGAATCTTCTCCTTGGGCATCTCTCTTCTCGAAAACACCTTTCCTGCAATCTCCTTATTTTAAGGCACCCGCGGGCCATTGGCAATTGCACACGTCACTCCCCAACGTGACTATTCCGGCCTATAATGGCTGGCGAACTCAAAAACCAGCTGCTCGATGCCGCATCCTTCACTTGCACCGGCAACTGAGGAGACCCACCATGCTGAAGCCTCTGCTCCTCTCGCCCGCTTTTCTCCTCTTGGCATTTCTCCCGGCGTCCTCCGGGCAAAAACCGAAAAAGCCCGCATCCGCCGCGCCCCAACCTGCCACTATTGAGGTTCAGCCTGCCAGGGCGGGCACCAAACAGATGTATAGCTTTGACTGCGCCATCTGCCATGGAGCCACAGGCAACGGCAAAACCGATCTGGCCACCAGCATGAGCCTCACCCTCGATGACTGGACCAATCCCGCCACTCTCGCCGGCAAGTCCGACCAGCAGCTTTTTGACATCATTCGCAAGGGCAAGGACAAGATGCCGCCCGAGGACGCTACCCGCGCCAAGGATGAAGAGGTCCGCGACCTGGTTAAGTACATCCGCTCCTTCGCCAGTGCGGCTCCGGCGGCTCCGGCCACCGCTCCGGCCGCGCAGCCCGCTCCGGCCGCCACGCCGGCCACTTCGCCCAGCACCAACTGACGGCGGAGGTCTCCTTTTCTCCGGGGTGCTCCAGGTCCCGCTTTTCGGGCCTCGAGCCCCCCGGTCCGGCACTGCTCAACTCCGCCAGCCCCGCAAACTCCGCTACTACTTCAGCGCCTTTTCAATTCCCGCCTCGGCCAGCGGCGCCATAATCGCGTACCCCGCCGCATTCGGATGCACACCGTCGTGGCTCAGGTTCCTGGGCAGCCCATCCTCGGCATCCTTCAGCGCCGAGTGGTAATCAACGTAAGCGTGGTGCTTCGCCGCCGCATATCCCCTGATCCACGCATTCAGAATGTCGATCTTCGGCGCGGGCTGCAATCCCGGCGCCCACGGAAAGTCGTACGCCGGCGTCACCGAGCACAACACCACCTTGATGTGGTTCGCCGTAGCCAGCTCCGCCATGTCCATCAGGTTTGCTTCAGTCTCTTCCAGCGTCATCGGCCCCGTGTTTCCCGCGAGGTCGTTGGTTCCCGCCAGGATCACCACCACCTTCGGCTGCAAATCGATCACGTCCTGCCGGAAACGCACCAGCATCTGCGGCGTGGTTTGCCCGCTGATGCCGCGGTTGATGTACCCTTTGCCGGGAAATCCGCTGGGCGAGTCCAGGTGCCACCCCTCGGTAATGGAGTCGCCCATGAACACCACGCGCTTCTCGCCCGGCGCGGGCGGTCCCAGCTTCATGTCTGCTACCTTGAAATGCGCCAGCCAGCCAAAGTCCGTAACCAACTGCTTGTCGTGCTCCGTCCAGTATGCGTTCGCGGGATGCCCCGAGAGCGTCGTTTGCGGCGCGGTCTGCGCCGGCTCCGGCGCCTTGGTTTCCGGTACGTTCCCCGGCTCCTGCGCCGCTGTCAATCCCACGGCAACCGCCATCATCGTGAAAAGTAGAATCCGTCTCACACCCACCCCCAGTGAACGCGCCTCAATTTGAGAGCCATTCCCCAGCCTCCCAGCGCACCGCCCTCGATTGTAAGCAACCACCCTGCCGGTAACAGGGAGCGAACGCGCCAGTGGCCAGTAGCTAAGAGCTACCAACTACCGGCTACAAGCTACCGGCTACAGGCCAGAGAATCCGTCCCCTTTTCCACCATCTCCCACACCCCATCTCTGCGCTACGCTGAAAGGGAGCTATGAGCACTTGTCCCATCTGCGGTGGCCTCGGCCTGGTCCGCGTCCGTTCCTCCGCCGGTCTCTGGGTTTCCCGCCCCTGCGATTGCCAGGAACTCCAGCGCGAGGAGCGCCGCATCGCCGCCGCTCGCGTCCCCGATCGCTACAAGGACTATGACCTCGACGGCTTTCACGTCCTGCACGAGTCCGACCCCTCCATCGCCCGCGCTTACCAGTACGCGCGCAAGTTTGTTGAGGCCTACCCGGTGGACACCGCCGGCAAAGGCCTGCTCTTCACCGGCTCCATCGGCGTGGGCAAGACGCATCTCGCTGTCGGCGTTCTTCGCCGCCTGGTCCGCGAGCGTGGCGTCAAAGGGCTCTTCTCGGACTATCGCGAGCTGCTCAAGAGCATCCAGAACAGCTACAACCCCCAGGTGGCCACCACCGAGCTCGAGCTGCTGCGGCCGGTTTTCAACGCCGAAGTCCTGGTCCTCGACGACCTGGGTGCGCAGAAACCCAACGAGTGGGTCTGGGATACGGTGGCGCTCATCCTCAACACCCGCTACAACAACCGCCAGACCACCATCATCACCACCAACTATCCCGACATGCCCGCCGGCAGCGGCGCCAAAACCGATCTCGAGCGCGCCGCGCGCGAGCAGACCCTCGGCGACCGCATCGGCGACCGCATGCGCTCCCGCCTCGCCGAAATGTGCATCTCCGTTGAGATGAAGGGCGCCGACTTCCGCCAGTCCATCAAGCGCGCCAGCTTCGCGTGATCCGAGATCGGGTTACCGATCCGGCATCGACGGCGAACCGTGTTATTCCCAGCGAAAAACCTTCGCCGAAATCGCTGTGAAGATGAAAAACAACACCGTCAATGCCGCTACGTCACCCAGGTGGGCGAACCACCCATCTCCATTCCATATGCCGTCGAGGAGCCGCACGGCGTAGGTAAGCGGCAGCGCCCGCGCCACTAAGCGCAGCACTGTTGGCAAATCTGATACAGGGAAAAAGATTCCCGAGAGAACAATCATGGGATAGAGAATGATGGCGCCGACCGGTTGCGCAAAGCGCGCCGTAGGAACCAGGCTGGCGATGAGAAAGCCGATGGACAGAATGCTCCAGGTGCTGATGAGCAGCGCGATGGTAAACGAGAACCATGGAATATGGGCTCCCGGCGGGAAATAGCGCTTCCCTGCAAGAAACATCAAGCCCAGAGTTGCCGCGGTCAGCAGCAGCTTCACGATCACGTGGGCACTGAGAATGGTTTGCGGGCGCAGGGGCGTGGCGCGCAGCCGCTTGAGGATGCCACCCTCGCGGTAGATTGAGACGATGGTTACGAGCGAAAGCACCGCGCTCACTGAGATCAAAACAGCCACGAGAACCGGAAGTCCGGCGCCGGATAGACCCATCACGGCAAGAGAAGGTGTGCCGGATCTGAGCTTTGCAAAGCGCCCCAGAACAACGAAGATCAGGACCGGAACACCAATGGTGCCGAATGCGCCCAGTGGTTCGCGCATGAAGACTTTCATCTCGATCCAGGTCAGTTTCCACAGTCCACGCAGCATCGTTATCTGTCCTATTCGCGAATGGAGCGGCCAGTCAGTTTGAGAAAGACGTCCTCAAGATTGGGGAGAACAGTGCGGAAATCCGTAACCCGGATCCGATTCTCCGAAAGACAATGAATCACTTCAGTGACCAGGTCGTCGCCGCGGCCACGAATAGTGAACCGCATGTTTTCGCAGGTAACGGAGTCAACTCCCGGAATCGTCAGAAACTGGTTGCCTGCAGCCGGGTCGGTCGTATCCAGTACGACGGTACGCTCCGGACAGTGCCGGCGCACCAGGCTCTCCGGCGTATCGATGTCAATGATCCGACCGTGTTCCATGATGGCTACACGGTCGCACAACCGTTCGGCCTCTTCCATCAGGTGCGTCGTCAGAAACACGGTCTTGCCTCGCTCGCGGATGCCGCGCACCAGATCCCAGATTGAGTGCCGCGCCTGTGGATCGAGACCGGTTGTCAGTTCGTCCAGGAACACCAGTTCCGGATCGTTGATCAACGCAAGAGCGATAAACAGCCTCTGTTTCTGGCCTCCGGAAAGGTTCATGAACCATGCGCCCCGCTTGTCGGTAAGGCTGAGCTGTTCCAGAAGCCGCTTCCCATCGATGGCTTTTTTCCCGTATAGCGACGCCCAGAGATCGACCGCTTCCCACACCTTGATTCGCTTCTGCAGTTGTGCCTGTTGAAGCTGAACTCCGATCCGCTCCTGCAACTTGTACACCTGGCGAAAAGGGTCAAGGCCGAGCACTCGAATGGCGCCGCCGTCGGGCTTGCGAATCCCTTCGATACACTCCATCGTGGTGGTCTTGCCGGCTCCGTTGGGCCCGATCAGTCCAAAGATTTCCCCCTGGAGGACCTCGAACGACGCTTCCTCTACTGCAACGGTTTTGCCGTAGGTCTTGCGCACTCCGGAGACTTCAATGACTGGATGCATTGTGCTTTCTTGACAATCGCGGAACCGCGCCGGCCTTGCCTCAATCCATCAGCTTCATCGCGAAGTATGTATACAGCTCGCCCCAGAAGCGCGCGTCCTGTTTGTTGTCCGCGCCCACTCCGTGGCCGCCCTCCACCACCTCGTCGTAGTAGAACGGCTCGCCGAACTCCTCCATCTTTGCCGCGAACTTGCGCGCATGCACCGGACCCACGCGGTCGTCCTTGGTCGTGGTAAAAATCAGCGGCTCAGGATATTTCACGTCCGGCTTGAGCTGGTTGTACGGCGAAGTCGCCAGCCAGAACGCGCGCTCCGCCGGAACCGACGCCGAACCGTACTCGCCCACCCACGATGCGCCCGCCGACAGATGCTCGTAACTGAGCATGTCCAAGAGCGGCACCAGGATCGCCACCGCGCCCCACATCTGCGGATGCTGGGTGAACTCCACCCCCATCAGCAGCCCGCCGTTTGAGCCGCCCATGATCCCCAGCCGGCGCGTCGACGTGATCTTGCGCGCCACAAGATCCTGCGCCACGCCGTAAAAATCGTCGTAGATCCGCTGCCGATGGGTCTTCAGCCCGGCCTCGTGCCAGGCCGGCCCAAACTCGCCGCCGCCGCGGATGTTCGCCAGCACCCACACGCCGCCCTTTTCCAGCCACAGCCTGCCCACAGTCGCGGAGTAGCTGGGCGTCTCCGACACCTGGAACCCGCCGTAAGCTGTCAATATGGTCGGGTTGTTCCCGTCATACTTCATATCCTTGCGGTGCACCACGAAATACGGCACCTTGGTTCCGTCCTTCGATGTCGCCTCAAGCTGCTCCACCACGTCCTGGCTGGCGTCAAACAGAGGCTTCTGCGTCTTGGCTTCCTTGAAAGTCCCATCCCCCGCATCGCCCAGCCACAGCGAAGGCGGCTCCAGGAACCCGGTGAGCCCGACGAAGAATCGATCATCCGTGCGGCTCGTGGTCACAATGCCCACCGTCTGGTTGTCCGGAATGGGAAGCTTCTTCCGCGTCCAGCTTCCGTTCGCGGCGCGCGTATAGACGTATGCGCGGCCCTGCACGTGCTCCAGCGTGGTCAGCAGAACATGGTTCTTGGTTATCGCCACCTGCTGCAGGAACTCCTGCGCTGTGGGCGCAAACACGACCGTCGGCTTCAGATGCCCGGGATCGCGCTTCGACGCCTCCAGTGGAATGGCCACCAGCGACCCCTGGGAAAAGCTCCTGGTTGCCCCGGCCGGCGTCCAATCCTCGTTCAGCGTAATGAGCAATTGCCCCTCCGCCAGGCCCGCCACATCGGATTTCAGTGGAAGCGCCAGCTTCTTTGTGCCTGAGGGCAGCAGGAGGTAGATTTCGCGCGTGAACGTGGTCAGGCTGCGCTCGATCACTGCGATCCGATGGCCCTGCCCGTCGACTAAGACCGAAGCATCGTCGCCGTAACCGTTGTCCTTGGTGCTGCCGCGAAAGATCTCCTTCGCACTGTCGAGCGGCTCGCCGCGCTTCCACTCCCGCACCGTGATCGGGTAGCCGGCCTCGCTCATGGTTCCCGGACCCCAGTCGCGGCCGATCAACAGCGTGTCCTTGTCCAGCCAGGCAAGGCGCTGCTTGCCCCGAGGCAGAGAGAACCCTCCCAGGAGGAAAAGGTCGTTTTTCAGGTCCATCTCCCTCAGGCTCACAGCGTCCTCACCTCCGGCGGAGAGCGCAACCATGCATCGTTCGTCTTCAGGCTGCAGGCAATCCAGGCCCTTGCCCACCCAGCTCTGGTTGTCGCCCTTTGAGAGCGCGTCGTAGTCGATAACGGTCTCCCAGTTCGGCTCGGCGGTCAGGTAGCTGGCCAGCGTAGTCCGCCGCACGATTCCCCGCAGATGGCTGGCATCGCGCCACGTGTTGTAAACCAGGCCGCCGCGGAACTGCGGCGTCGCCAGCCGTTCCGGCGACTCCAGCACGCTTAGCGCTTCCGCACCCAGCGTGGCAAAGCGCGGGTCCTTTTCCAGAATTGCTGCCGTGCGCGCGTCTTCCGCCTTCACCCAGTCCATGGAGCGGGCGCCGTGAATGTCTTCAAGCCAGGTGTACTTATCGGGCTGCTCAGCGCTGCTCGATTGGGCGGCGGCGGGGAGCGCCAGCACCAGAGCGGTGGGTACCAGGGCAGCAGCGGATAGCAACAGGACGGCAGGCTTCACAGAGAATCTCCTGGGATCAAAGGGGCATTGAACTGACTTGTGGAATGCCGCGAGGGGTCTTGGGTTCCGCCCCCAATGGGGCAGATTCGCGGAGAAAGGCAATTATCGCAGACCGGGCCCATGGCAGTGTATGGTGTCCATAATCGGTCCGGATCGGAACCCTTGCGCACTTTTCTGCAATACGCCGCTTTGGCTGCCCTGCTGGCGCTGTGGGCCATTACCGCATACGCCGTGATGGGGCCGCATCCGTTGCCCGCGCGCATTCCTACCCACTTCGACCTGGCAGGCAAGCCCAACGGCTGGGGTCAACCGGCCATGTTGTGGCTGTTGCCCATCATCGCCACCGTGGTCATCGGGCTGATGTGGCTGGTGACGCGGCATCCGCAGGCGTTCAACTACCCCGTGCGCGTGACGCCCGCCACTCGGCCCAGGCTCGAAGCCATCACCTTGGGCATGATCGGCTGGCTGCAGTTGGAAGTCGCGGCGCTTTTCCTGGTCATCCAGGACGCCATCATCGAATCGGAGCGCATCGGCAGCAACCACCTGTCGCCGGCCTTGGTTCCCATCGTCCTTTTGGTGGTTTTCGGCACTGTGATCTGGCACATCCGCGCCCTGTTCGTTGCCGCGCGCAGACCAACAACCTAAAAAAGCCAGAGACTGCCGAGGATGATCAGGATGGCGCCGACAGTCACCACCTGGTAAACCACGTCTTCGACCGGACGGGTCCGCCAGCCGGTTCGCGAAGCGGGCAGAGGGGTGGATGCGTTGCGGTTGGGGGAGAGCATCATGCGCCTGCCTTTCTTCGCCTTTCGGCTCGAATGCGAACTAGTGGCCCTGTGCGATTGCCCTTGAAAATATACGGCGCCAATCGATCGAGAGTTCCTTCTTACCCGGTTAGACGCTGTTCGCCGCGGGTGGATGCCAGAAGTTTTCCTGAATTCCCCGTCATCTCTCACCCCCCTTATCGGCGCCTCGCGAAGAATTCTGCACCCATTCACGCGCGAAAGGAAGAGCGGCATCTCGCAATGTGACGGGTGTAGAATTCGGCTCGTGAGCAGTGGTCCTGAGCTGATCCGCCCGGCGGATCGAAGTGAGCGCGACTGGAAGCCGATGGCGATCGCCGCGGCCATCGTCATTCTTGTGGCTGCGGTGGTTGTCGGGGTACAGCAACACGGGCGCAGGAGCCCGGCCGCCGTACCCGTTTCCGCCACTCCTGACGCCTACGCGGCCAACCTGCCCATCACCAATGTTCAGATGAGCGAGGCCGGCAACCTTGCCGGCGGCAAGGTGACATACATAGACGGGCACATCGCGAACAAGGGCACGAAGACGGTGACCGGAATCACGGTGCAGACACTGTTCCGCAACGTGGCCAACGAGGTGGCGCAGAACGAGGTCCAGCCGATGCAACTGGTCCGGACCCGCCAACCCTACGTGGACGTGGAACCGGTGTCGGTGGCGCCGCTCAAGCCGGGGGACGAGCGTGACTTCCGGCTGGCGTTTGATTCCGTGACGCCGGACTGGAACAGCGAATACCCGCAGTTGCGAATCCTGCACGTGCAAACGCAGTAAAGCTGGTACTGAGGGACCGAGGGACCGAATGACCAAGGGACCAAGGGACTTTGAGGTGCCTGAGGCCTCGCTGCGAATGCGGCCAAACACAAAAACACCAGAAGTCTAGCAAATTCAGCGGATTACGTGCCGATTTGGGCCAGGCCTTCTCGCTTATCTGACGCTCTCGATCTCCTTAGAACAGAAAAGCTGACTATCATGCCGATTTCGAGCGGCGCCACGTTCTCCTTGACAGTCTAGGAGAGACTGGGCTATTCTCCCAGACATTCTAGGAGAGTGCTGGATGGGACGGGATTCTGAAGTGGATTTGCTGCAGGGAACGCTGGACATGCTGGTGCTGAAGGCGGTGTCGCTGGGGCCGCTGCACGGGTACGGAGTGCTGCTGCGGATTCAGCAGATATCGGGCGGACGGCTGGAGATCCAGCAAGGATCGCTCTACCCCGCGCTCTACCGGCTGGAGCACGAGGGCTGGATTGCCGGCGAGTGGGGCCAGAGCGAGAACAATCGGCGGGCGCGCTACTACCGGCTGACGGATGCGGGACGGAAGCGGCTGGATACTGAGGCGCGGAAATGGAACGAGTTTGCCGCAGTGGTGGGGGTCATCCTGAAAGTGACGCCGGAAGGGGCCGGTAGCCGGTAGCCGAAAGCTTGTAGCTGCAACAAACAGGCTACTGGCTACGAGCTACAAGCTACAGGCTGAGTACTGAGGTGCGGAGATGAGCGTGCGGAGCAGAGTTCGGACGTGGTGGCGGGCGATTTTCCGGGCAGAGGATCTTGGGCGGCAAGTTTCAGAAGAGCTTGCGTTCCATATTGAGAGCTATGCGGCGGAGCTGGAGGGGCGCGGCGTGCCTCACACAGAAGCTTTGCGGCGAGCGCGAGTTGAGCTGGGCAGCGTGACGGCGCGGGGCGAGGATTGCCGCAGAGCGTGGGGTGCGCAGTTCCTTGACGATCTGGCGGGCGATATCCGTTACGCTCTGCGCATGCTCAGGAAGAGCCCGGGGTTTACGGCGGTGGCAGTAGGCTCGCTGGCGCTGGGGATCGGGGCGAATGCGGCGATCTTCTCCATTGCCAAACACGTGCTGCTGGATCGCCTGAACGTGCCCCATGCGGCCGACCTGCGGCTGCTGGAGTGGACGTCGAAGAAGCCAAGCGCGGTGCACAGCGTGTGGGGCGACTGGGACAAGGGTGGGGACGGCGTTACCAGCTCGTCATTTTCCTACCCGATTTATCGGGAGCTGCGGAAGGAGAATCGCGAACTCCGGGATCTGTTTGCGTTCAAGGATTCGGGCCGGATGGATGTGACCGTGGACGGACAGGCGGAGGTGGTGCAGTCGGAGCTGGTGAGCGGGAACTACTACCAGCAAATGGAAGTGCAACCGCCGCTCGGGCGCGCGATTGGCGAACAGGATGATCGCGTGAGCGCCGCGCCGGTGGTGACGATCAGCGACGGGTATTGGGCGAAGCGCTTCCAGCGCTCGCCTTCGGTGATCGGCAAGACGATTTTGTTGAACCTGCAGCCGGTAACGATTGTGGGTGTAAATCCGAAGGGATTTACAGGAGCCAAGAGCGTGCAAACCTCGCCGGAGGTGTTTGCGCCGCTTGCCCTGGAGCCGCAGCTGGGATTGCACATTTGGACGGACTCGCTGATGGAGAGCCCAAAACGCTGGTGGGTGCAGATCATGGCGCGGACGCGGCCCGGAGTGAGCGATCCTGCGGCACAGGCGCAGTTGAGCGCAACCCTGCAAAATGCGGTTGTGGCGCTAATGAAGCCGGCGAAAGGCGACGCGGTGCCGCGCCTGCTGGTGACGGACGGAAGCCGCGGGTTGAATGAGGCGGGCAAACAACTGGCACAGCCGCTGGCGGTGTTGCTGGGGCTGGTGGGACTGGTGCTTTTGCTGGCGTGCGCGAACCTGGCCAATCTGCTCCTGGCGCGATCCTGCGCGCGGCAACGGGAGATGAGCGTGCGGCTGGCGCTGGGCGCGGGGCGGGCACGGATTCTGCGGCATGTGCTTACGGAGAGCCTGCTCATCGCATTTCTTGGAGGCGCGCTGGGCTTGTTGCTGGGGTATCTGGGACGGAACGCCTTGCTTGTTTTTACCGCGGATCCCACTTCAGAAGCCGAGCCGATGCAGGCGGCGTTCAGCTGGGGAGTGTTTGGGTTCACTGCAGGCTTGTCGCTGGTGACGGGGCTTTTGTTTGGATTGGTGCCGGCCTGGACTGCAACGCGGACGCAGACGCAAACAGGGCTGAAAGATTCTACGCACACAGCCACGCGACGGCGGCAGGGTTATGGCGGCAAGGCGATCGTCGGGTTTCAGATTGCGATTTCCATGCTGCTGGTGGCCGGCGCGGGCATGTTTCTGCGCACGCTGGTGAACCTGAACCGGATCGATCCGGGATTTGACTCGCGCAACCTGATCCTGTTTGCGGTCAACCCGCCGGCTTCGCGGTATCCGCCGGAGCAGGTTGCGGATTTGATTGAGCGAGTGGAAGACCGGCTGAGGGCGACGCCGGGAGTGGATGCGGCGGCAGCGGCGAGCGTTCCGCTGCTGGCCAATGACAACTCGATGGACGACTTTGTGCCGGTGGGCAAGGTGGAGAAGAAGGGCGAGAGCACGGGTGAGAGTGACAACTACGTTGGCGACGACTATTTCGCCACCATGCGCATTCCCATGATTGCGGGGCGCAGCTTCAACACGCGAGACACGGCAACCTCGCAATACGTGGCTGTGGTGAACCAGGCGTTGGCGCAGAAATACTGGGGCAACGCGAATCCGATCGGGAAGGCCTTCTGGACCACAGACGCCCATGACAAGAAACTGACGTACACGATTGTGGGCCTGTGCGCCAATACGCGCTACTCGAGCCTGCGGAGGGATCCGCCGCCGATTTTCTATCTGAGCTATCGGCAGGCGCCGGATGTGTCGTGGGGGGTGACATTTGCGGTGCGGACGCGGCTGCCGCGGGCGGCCATGACGCCGACGCTGCGGGCGGCGGTCCAGAGCGTCGACCGAGACCTGCCCCTGATTGACGTGCGCACGCAGAAGGAGCAGGTCGATCAGACCACGATGAGCGAGCGGATGTTCGCCGATTTGACGGGCGGTTTCGGAGTGCTGGCGCTGGTGCTGGCGTCGATTGGTATTTATGGAGTGCTGGCGTACTCGGTGTCGCGGCGGACGAGCGAGATCGGCATTCGCATGGCGCTGGGCGCGCAGCGCAGGAGCGTTCTGGGGATGGTGCTCGGTGAGGCAGCGTGGATTGCAGCGGTTGGAGTGGCTGTGGGCATGGGCGCGGCGCTGGGAATGGGCAAGCTGGTGGCGAGCATGCTGTACGGGCTTAAAAGCTGGGATCCTGTGACGCTGGCTGGATCGGCCGTGCTACTGGGCCTGGTGGCGCTGGGAGCGAGCTGGATACCGGCGCGACGCGCGGCGGGCGTGGATCCGATGCGGGCGTTGCGGCATGAGTAGGGCAGGGAACAGGGATCAGGGATCAGGGAATAGGGAGTAGACGGCGGGGACAAAGGGGCTAGCGGGTCAGCGAGTCAGCGAAGATCTTGAGGTTGACGACATGAGCGTGCGGAGCAGAGTGCGAACTTGGTGGCGTGCAGTGTTTCTTGGGCGGGAGATGAGCCGGCAGGTTCAGGAGGAGCTTGCGTTTCATATCGAGAGCTGCGCGGCGGAGCTGGAGCGGCGCGGGCTGCCAAGGGACGAAGCGATGCGGAGGGCGCGGGCGGAGCTGGGCAGCCTGGCGGCGCGGCGCGAGGATTGCCGGCGAGCCTGGGGCGCGCGCTGGTTCGACGAGCTGCGAGGGGATGTGCGCTATGCGCTGCGCATGCTGGCCAGGAGTCCTGGGTTTGCGCTGATTGCGGTGGGATCGCTGGCGCTGGTGGGGATTTACGGCGTGCTGGCGTATTCGGTGTCGATGCGGACGCAGGAATTCGGAATACGCATGGCGCTGGGCTCGGGGCGCGGCGCGCTCATGGTACTGGTGCTGAAGCAGGCGGCGGTTCCGGTGCTCATCGGGACAGCGACAGGGCTGGCGCTGGCGTTTGCGGCCATGGGTTGGGTGCGGAGCTTGCTCTACCAAACGTCGGTTGGGGGCCCGGTGGCCATTGCGGGGAGCCTGCTGTTGTTGCTTGGCGCAGCTCTGCTGGCGGCGCTGATGCCGGCGCGAAGAGCGGCAGGGATCGATCCGGCGCGGGCGATACGGGAGGAGTGAGAGCGGAGCTCGGATCCGGCGGCTTTTCCCATCGCGCTCGCCTTGCATGCTCCTCCCTGCCTGCTCTCCGGGTCAGCCCTTCTCTGCAATCAACGGGATTGCAATGTGAATTAAATCACGTCGATTTATCAAAGCAATCTGAGGATATATTTGTAAATAATTGTAAATAAACAACATATAAAATATGTTCCACGTGGAACATTTTGACGGGCACGCCACCCGGGCAGCCGCTCGCACCCCTTCATTGATCATCGTCATCATCATCGCTCGGCGGCGTGGCGCCGGCGGGCAGGTTGCGGGGGTCGGGCTTGACGGTGACAGGCTGCGTCAGCGTCTGGCCGTCCACGGTGAGACGGACCGTGTACGGACCGGGCTCGAGCGTGGGTGCCGCGCGGCCGAAGCCTTGGCGCGGAGCTTGCGGGGCCGGAGTGCCAGCCGGATGACACGCATCGGCGGGCGGCGGCGCGGGACGGCGGCCAAAGCCGAAGCGCGGCGCGATCATGTCGAGCGCAACCCGGTGCATGCCGGCCGCGGCTGAAGGTGGCGCAGGCGGCACAAGCCAGTAGGCCTGCACGATGATGGCCTCCGTATCGACCGGCTTGACGGGCGTGTCACTGGCAAGGCATGCGGCCACTTTGCCTTCCGCATCCACGAGCTCCAGCTTGATCGGTGAACTGGGTGCGGACTTGAGCCAGTAATAGGCGACCACACCCGCTGGTGGATTCTTTTCCTGCGGCTCCTCGTGCGGCAGCGGCGTGCTGTCCTGACCGCCCTGGCGGATGGCGTAAGTGGTGCCTGGCGCGAAAAGATACGCGTTGGCTGATTCGATCTCGCTGCCGTGCGCAGCCACCTGGCGAAGGGCGGGCATCTGATCGAGCACCCAGAAGCCGCGTCCAAACGTGGCAATGGCGAGATCGTCGCCGTGGACGATGAGATCGCGCACCGAAACGACCGGCATATTGTTCTGGAGCGCTTGCCAATGGTCGCCGTCATCGAACGAAACGTAGACGCGCAGCTCCGTGGCGGCGTAGAGCAGGCCTTTCTGCTCGGGGTCTTCTTTGATCGCGTTCACGTAGGCGCCGTCTGGAATTCCGTCGACTACGTTAGTCCAGGTGCGGCCGCCGTCGTGCGTGCGGTAGACGTAGGGGTGCCTGTCGGCGAGGCGGTGGCGATCGACCGAGGCGTATGCGGTTTCGGCGTCGAAGTGGCCGGCCTCAATGCCGGTAACCCTGCTCCACGGAGTCATCGCCGGCGGGGTCACATCATTCCAGTGCGCGCCGTCGTCGCGAGTCACGTAGATGAGGCCGTCGTCGGTGCCGGCCCAAACCGTTTTCGCGTCAAGCGGCGAGGGGCCGAGCGAATAGACTACGCCGAAGCGATCGGTCATATCTTCATCGATGTCCTTGGCCGTGACGGGATCGAGATTCGCGGGCATCGGCGGGTTTACGCGCGAAAGGTCGGGGCTGATCTTCTCCCAGGTCTGACCGCGGTCGCGAGTGCGGAAGATGAACTGGTTGGCGTAGTAAAGTGCGTCATCGGCCTGCGAGAAGACCTGTGGCAGCGTCCAGGTGCGGCGGTAGGGATCGGACTTGTCGGAGGGCGGAATGTGGCCGCCTTCGGGTTCGGCCACGTTGAGCGCATTGTTGCAGCGCTGGTCGCCGTTGCCGTAGAGCAGGTCGGCGTCCTTGGGGTCAGGCAGGACGGTCGAGCTCTCGCCGGCTTCGCAGATCGGCCGCCAGCTGCGGTCGTCGAGGATGTCCATGCGCGACCAGGTGCCGACGGAGACGGCGCCGGAGTCCTGCTGCGCGCCGTAGAGCCAGTAGGGGAAGCGATTGTCGGCGGCGAGGTGGTAGATCTGCGCGGTGGGCTGGTTGTACCACGTGCTCCAGGTACGCGAGCCATCGACGGAGACCACGGTGCCCTGGTCGCTCGATAGCACCATGCGGTTGCCGTCGCGGGGATTGACCCAGAGCTGGTGGTAGTCGTCGCCGCCGGGCGCGCCCTTCACCGGCGTCCAGGTCTTGCCGGCATCGAGCGTCATGTAGGTCGCGGTGTTGATGTCGTAGGCGCGGTCGGGATTGGTGGGATCGACGGCCATCTGGCAGAAGTACCAGCCGCGTCCCCACAGGCGCTGTTCGTTATTGACCAGGTGCCAGGACGCGCCGGCATCGTCGGAGATGTAGATGCCGCCGGTGGGCTTGGGGGCGTTGGGACCGTGTGCCGCGGCCACGCGATACGACACTGCGATGGCTGTGCCCAGGTCGTCGACGACGGCGTAGAGGCGGTTGGGATTGGACGGCGCAATGGCGATGCCGATCTTGCCGACGAAGCCATCGTTGGGAAGACCGCTGGTGAGCTGATGCCAGGAGTCGCCGCCGTCGGTGGATTTCCAAAGTCCGCTGCCGGGCATGTTGGAAGGCGCGTAGACGGCCCACGGCGGGCGGCGCGTGGCCCAAAGCGAAGCGTAGATGGTGTGCGGATGCTTGGGGTCGAGCGCGAGGTCGAATGCGCCCACGTTGTCGGGATCGGACTTGTTCCAGAGGATCTTCTTCCAGTGCGCGCCGCCATCGGTGGAGCGGTAGACGCCGCGCTCGTTGTTGGCGTTGTAAACGTGGCCGAGAGCGGCAACGTAGACGCGGTTGGGATCGGAGGGATCGACGACGATGCGGCCGATCTGGCTGGAATCCTTGAGGCCAATGAAGCTCCAGGTCTTGCCGGCGTCTGTCGATTTGAAGACCCCGATGCCATAGTTGTGCTGGCTGCGGATGTCGGGCTCGCCGGTGCCCACGTAGATGATGTTGGGGTCAGAGGGCGCAACGGCGATGGCGCCGATGGAGCTCGACGGGATGCCGGTAACGGAATCGTCGGCGATGGGAACCCAGGTGCGGCCGGAGTTCTCCGTCTTCCACAGGCCGCCGCCCGCTGCGCCCATCAGGAACGTATCAGGCTGAGAGGGGATGCCGGCGACGGCGTAGGTGCGGCCCCCACGCATGGGGCCGACGTCGCGCCATTCAAGGCCGGCAAGCAGGGAAGCGGGATACTGCTGCGCGGCTAGCGAGACGGCAATGAGCAGAACAGGAAAAGCGAACAGGGCGCGGCGGCAAGCGGACATGCTGAAACTCCGGTGAGATGGGGATTGCCAGGGAACGGCGGACCAGGAGAACGAATGACGAGATTGTAACGGAGCCGATTGGGGTGCTGTGGCGAAAACCGATACGAGTGAAGCGCGCTCGAAGCGGAGATCTGGACTGTCCAACTTCCAACGGTCCCACCCTTGCCCCGAAAAAAAGGAGCAAGGATGGGCCACGGATACGCCGGGTACAGGAGCCGGCCGCTCTAGAACGTTACGCGTGCGCCAAGCTGGGCTGCGAATGGGATTCCCACCGTGGTGCCGGGCCCAAAGAAATCCCCCAGCGCGCCCTCCGGAATTTCCAGTTGTTTCAGACTGGTAATCGGAGCGGTCTGGAAACAGTCGGCGTTTGAGCAAATCTGGCTGACGTTGGTGATGCCGTTTTGATTCGGCTGCATCTGGGACGCGGGAACCGGTAGCTGGGTGACGTTGACGGCGAAATTGGCGCCAGGATTGTTGCGGTTGAAGAGATTGAAGAACTCCGCGAATGGGTTAATCTGCCAGCGCTCGCCAAATTTGAACGGGCGGGTGACGCGCAGATCGGTTTGCATATAAGGAGTTCCACGGAATTCATCCAGGCTGGTATAGGCGCCATTTACCCAGATGCGCGCGGTGTTGTCCGCATTGGTGATGGTGATTGGGCGCGCACTTTCGAGCTGAGTTACGCCGCTTACCTCAAAACCGCCCGGAACATGCACCGTGCCGGCAAGCACGAAGCGATGGCGCACGTCCTCGCCGGAAGGGCCGTAATCGCCAGGTCCGAACGCATCCAGTTGTCCGGCCTGCGGTCCGCTCTGGAGCGTGCAAACGCCGTCCACATAGTCGAAAAGCTCGCCGAGCAGGCAGCCCCACGTCTGCGCCTTCGATAACTGGTAGTTAGCAATCAGGCTGAAGTGGCGCATATTGCCTTGAAGGTGTAGCATCAGGGCGTTGTAACTGGAGCGGTTGTCGGACTGGAACACATTCACATTGGGAACAACATTCGCCTGGTCTGCGGCAAATCTCGGGTCTGCGGTCGAAATTAGCGGAGTAAGCAGATTTGCGCCGCCTGAATACGGAAAGGCGCGGTAACCATGATTCCCCTGCTCATGCGCATAGTCGGCGCTGGCCAGCCAGTGGTCGTTGAAAGCGTGCTGCGCTCCGCCAGTAATGTGAATGGCGTAGGGCGTCTTGTAACTGGAACCGATAAGATTGCCTGTGTTAGCGGCGCCGCCTTGAAGACATCCTGCGCCACTTAATGCATAAGTGCCGTCGCCGCCGGTCAGGGTACATGTGCCGGTGGTCGCATTGGAATTATTGATGCCTTGAAACGCAGTAGCCCATCCATTCTGGGCAAGATCGTCATAGAACAAGCCGAATCCCGCGCGCAACACCGTCTTTTGGCTTCCGTGCGGAGACCAGGCGATTCCGAGGCGCGGCGCGATCTGCTTGCGGTAATCGTGCGGGACGCTGGGCACAATGGGAACCTTAAGCGCTTGCAGCGTGGTGTAGGCGCTGTTTTCAACCTGGGTTCGGCCCGAACCGTCGAACAATCCCCAGGTGGTTTGGTAACGCAGGCCATAGTTGACAGTGAGGTGATGGGAAGCGCGCCAGGAATCCTCGGCGTAGAAGGCCAGCCGTTGCACGTTCTGCGAGAAAGTGCCGTCGCCGGCGGGAGTGTAAGTGCAAGTGATGCCTGAGGCAGCGCTGGGTGCGGGATTGCACTGCGAGGCTCGCGCAACATCATAAAACGGCAGTGCGCTGGTGATGCCGCCGCAGTCCGATCCAGGCGGATTGACGTAGCAATCGGGATTGGCCGAATAGTTAACGATCTGTTCGGCAGTCGATGCAAATGCGCCGCTGAGTACGGGCTCGTGAATGGAATCGACGCCGAATTTGAAAGCGTGACTTCCGGCAACATGAGTAACGTCGTAACGCAATTGATATTTGTCCTGATTGCGAAGGTCGGGAAAGAGAGTGATGGGGGTTGCGAACTGGTTGTCGCCGAAAGTCTCGAATCCGGAGATGGTTAATGCCGTCGAGCTGAAGGGAAACGCCAGCGCGAACCCCAGATCCGAGTTACGTGTCTGAGTTAGGTGCAGGAGGCTGGCGGCAAACACCAGATTGCCGAGCCAGGTGGGACTGAAGGTATAAGTATTGCTGATTACCGAGTTCCAGTAGTTGTTGTGCGTGATTAGCCCCGTAGATGGCAGAGTGCCTTGTTCCACCAGCGCGTTGCGGGTGAGGTAAGTATCTTCCGACGTGCGCAGAAACCACTGCGACTTATGCGACTGGGCCCAGTCAAAACGCATCGAGCCGAGATAATCGCGGAAAGGGATGGGAACGGTGGATGGAACGGCGATGGAAGATACACCAGGGATCAAGCCTTGCGAGGCGATGGTGCTCAGCGCATCGAATTGTTGAATACTGGCGGGGCTGTAAGCGATGCTCGCGTTTTCGTGGACCTGCTCGAACGACGTAAAGAGCCATGCCTTGTTTTGAACAATGGGCCCGCCGAGAGTGCCAACATAATTCTGGCGCGAAAACGGCTGCTTGGGATTGTGCGCGCAGACATCATTGGTGCAGGTCTCTGCTGGATTCTCAATGGGGAATCGGGCATTCAGCGCCGCCGCGCGCTCGTAGAAAGCTGCGTCACCGTGCAAGTCGTTAGAGCCGCGCTTGGTGGTGATCACCACCGATCCAGCGGTGGTCCAGCCGGTGTCGGCATCCTCATTCGCGGTGCGCACAGCGAATTCCTGAATGCCGCCGGGCGAAAAATTCTGCAGAAAGCCGCCGATCCAATCGTCGGAGTTATCGGCGCCGTCGACCGATAACTCATTGTTCAAGCCGGAGCTTCCGCCGGTGGAGACCGCGGTGATCCGCGCCTTGGTGGGATCGGATGGCTCGACCGGCTCGGTTCCCGGCACCAGATAGGCGATGTTGGCGAAACTGCGCGCGGGGAGGGGAAGAGTTTCAAGGTCGCGGCTGCCAACTATGCCCCCATGAACGGCGCTCGATGCGTCAATCGTTTCCGCCGTGATTGAAGATGGACTTGCCTGAACATTAACCATCTCGTGCGCGCTTGCCGGCTTCAGCGTTACGTGAAGATCGCGCACAATGCTGACCGCTACGTCGACATCGGCCGTGGCCTGGGCGAATCCGTTCGCGGTTACGATCACGCGATAATGACCGGGTAGTAGCCCCTCAATGCGAAAATCTCCCCGTCCGTTAGTTGTAGCTGTGCGGCTGATGGAAGAGCCGGCGGCTTGCGCCATCACTCGTGCGCCCGCCACGCGCGCTCCGCTGGAGTCCTGGACCAATCCCTGAAGCGCACCGTCCGAATTCTGCGCCCGCAAGTGCCCGGGAACCGAAACGAACGCCAGCAAGAGAACGAGCAAGAAAGCGGCACGCATCAGCGGAATCAATTTGTCAATTCCAATTAGGGGAAATCGGATGCGCATCAAATTTCCTCCGGCAGTAACAGGGTGTCTAGTCCTCGTCGCCCATTTCGATCGGGTCCTCGGCGTTCGCATTCCGCTTGTCCTTATCGACGTCGATGATGGCGAGATGGTTTCGCCGGAGCTGCTCATTGAGCGAGTGCAGATTGGTCTGCTTGAGCTTTTGCCATTGTTCAATAAGGCCGGGCAGCGGTTTGGAGACGAGCTGAACCGCATCCTGCTGCGCCGGCGTGGGCGCCGCGTCGGCGTTCTCGATCGAATGCAGCAAGCGCGCAAGCTGCATGCGCACCGACGATAGCGTGGGCGGACCCATGGGCCCGCGGCCGAAGCCGCTGCGATGTTCCGGCCCGGCGATGGCGTCGAGTTTCGAGTCGAGCGATGGACCAACCTGGCCGACGATGGGCTGGCCGGAACGGGCCTTCAACTGCTCGCGCAGCACGCTGATCTCCTTGAGCGCCGCGGTGGAACTCATCTGACCGTCGTAGATCGATTTGGCCAGCGCGAATTGTTGTTCGAGATCAGCCATCGGCGTCTTGACGCGCGGATCCATCACCACTTTGAGCGGCTGCGTGTACGTTTTTCCATCGGCGATCAGCCGTACCGTGTAATTGCCGGGCATCACCCATGGCGCGGTGGAGGCGTTGGGCGTGTCGTGGGGAACGGCGAGATCGTCGTCGGGTCCGGTGACCATGCCCGGCACCTGCGGATATTGCATATCCCACAGGAAGCGGTGCTCTCCCGCCGCGGCGGAGAGAATGCGCGGAGGCCGCGCCCACAAGATCGGATCGGGATACCGCGGATCGGGAGGCGGCACCGGATCGTCGCTGTTGAATCGCGCAATCACGTTGCCGTCGCTGCCGGCGATTTCAAGGGAAACAACGCCGGAGATGTTGGGCCCAAGATAGTAATCGATGATGGCGCCGTCCGGCGGATTCTTCCCCGTGGCCATGTCGGGCGGCCACGGCGTCGGCGGATTCATATCGTTGCGGATGCGCAGCGCGGTCTGGGGTGAGTAGAGGTGCGCGGTCTCCTGCGCCGTGGCCGCGGCAAGCTGGCGCAGCGGAGTTACATCGTCGAGGATGAGGAACCCGCGCCCGTGCGTGGCGGCGATCAAGTCATCGTCCTTCACTTCCAGGTCGCGCACGGAGCTGGCCGGCATGTTGAGCCGCAGCGACTGCCAATGATCGCCATCGTCGAAACTGACGTAAACCTGCGTCTCCGATCCCGCGTACAGCAGCCCCTTGCGCTTGGGATCTTCGCGGATGGCGCTGGTCGCCGCGCCGTCAGGAAGGCCGTTGTCGATCTCCGTCCACGTTTTGCCGCCGTCGTGGGTGCGAAAAAGATGCGGACTCATTCCATCGAGGCGCATGGTGTTTACGGCGGCGTAGGCGGTCTGCGTGTCAAAATGACCGGCATCCATGTTGAACACTTTCCACCACGGCTTGAGCTCGGGCGGCGTCACGTTGGTCCAGTGTGCGCCGGCGTCGGCCGTGGTCCAGATCAGCCCATCGTCCGTGCCCGCCCAGATGCGTTTGCCGTCGAGCGGCGAAAGCCCCAGCGCGTAGATGACGCCGCGGCGCGTCACCTTCGCTTCCGGCGAGTCCTTGTAGTCATCGTCGACTGCGGGAAGCTGCCATGTCTCGCGGCTCAGGTCGGGACTGACCTCACGCCAGTTCTTGCCGCCGTTTTCGGTGAGCCAGAGTGTGTTGGTGGCGAAGTAGAGCTTGTGCGGATCGACAGGAGAAAACTGAAGCGGCTCCGTGCGCAGCGCGCGATAGCTGCGCAGCGGCTTTGGTTCAACGTCCTGGACCTGGCCGGTGCGGCGATCGTAGCGCGTCACCTTGCCGCCGTAAACAATGTCGGGATTGAGCGGATCGGGCGCGGCGTAGCCGTATTCCTCAATGCCCGCGGGGTGCCAATCATGAAAAGTGATGCGGCCGTCGTCGCTGCGGCTTGCAACGCACGCGGAGCCTGAGTCCTGCTGCCCGCCGCACACGCGATAGGGAAACGCGTTGTCCGCGGTCGCGTGATACATCTGCGCCGTCGCCTGGTTGTACCACTGCGTCCAGCTCTTGCCGCCGTTCTCTGAGACGACCACTCCCTGGTCGCTCGCAACCGCGATGATCCTGGTGTTGATGGGATTGACCCACACATTTTGATAATCGTCGCCGCCGGGCGAGCCGCGCAGAGTCGTCCAAGTCTTGCCCGCATCGGTCGATTTCCAGCTCACGATGCTGGCCATGTAAATGGTGTCAGGGCCCTTCGGATCGACCAGCGGAACCGGCACATCGCCGCCGCCGATGCGCTCCTCCGGCCGCGAGTCGCTGTCGGGCGCGTGAATCCAGTGGTCGCCGCCGTCGTCGGAGCGCATCAGTTCCACTGCCCCGCGCACCGGCGCAATGGCGCCGTAAATGCGCTTGGAATTTGTCGGCGAAATCGTGAGCTGAACTTGGAGAATCTGGTCGGGCAGGCCGTTGCCTGTTGGCCCACTGTTGCCGTTCAGTTTCGTCCAGTGGTCGCCGCCGTCGGTCGAGCGGTAAAGGCCTCCATTGCCGCCGCCAAACGAGCCGTTCTCCCACGGCGCTTCCTGCCGCTGCCACATGCCGGCGAAGACGATGTTGGGATTTTGCTCGTCGATCTGGACTTCTGAAGCACCGGTCTTGTCATCCACAAACAGCACGCGCTCGAACGTCGTGCCTCCGTCGGTGGTGCGATAAAGGCCGCGCTCGTTGTTGGGCCCGAAGGGATGGCCCTCGACGGCGACAAACACGCGGTCGGAATTTCGCGGGTCAATCGCAATCTGTCCGATCTGCTGTCCGTCACGCAGCGCGTCCAGATGCGTCCAGGTCTTGCCGGCGTCGGTGGATTTGTACACACCGTCGCCGGTGGAGAGATCGGGGCGTTGCAAACCCTCGCCGCTGCCCACGTAAATCACGTCGGGATTGCTGAGCGAGACGGCGATGGAACCGATGGAGCCCGTGGGCAGCTTGTTCCAGATGCTGTGCCAGGTGGCGCCGGCGTCGGTGGTCTTCCAAACGCCGCCGTTCACCGCGCCAAAGTAGAACGTGGCCGGCTCTGATGGCACTCCGGCCAGCGCCCGGGTGCGTCCGGCGCGTATGGGGCCGATCTCGCGCCATCGCATGTCAGAGAAGAGCGCAGGATCAACCTGCGCGGAAAGAAGAGAAGCGGCGGACAAAAGGGAAGCGGCAACAAGCAAAGCGCGGGCGCAAGGATTCATCAGGATCTCCAGGGGATGAGGCCGCCAACAGCCTGGATCAGTCCGGCGCAGGCGGAAGGACTTGACGATCAGGTTACAAGACTGGGCCCGATGCTTGCAGCCGCTTCTTTCCGGATCCGCATGAGCCCGAATTTTGGCATGATTTGCGTCGGCTTTCCACCCTTTTGTACCTCTGTAGAAGTTACCGGCGCGGGTAAAAACTACGCCCGCCCAGCTATGAAAATCCTTCCCGCTGATTGCATGTGAGGAGATTGGTCATCTAGTTCTCTCTCATTCCAAAGGTTTTAGTTTTCCACTGCACGTCGAAGGCATTTGGCACGACCCGTGCACTAGGCAGGGTGAGCAAAAGGCTCGATCCCGCAGACTCCTGCGGAGCGGATTCATAGACATAGCAAAGGAGCAATTCATGAGTGCTTGTGCAACTCACCGATTGATTTCCGGCCGACTGGCCGTTTTCGCCCTGGCATCCGCAATTGCGATTCCCGTAGGCGCCCAGCAAGCCCAGCCTGCGAGCACCCAGAGCACCCCTCCCGCGACGGCGCAATCCCAGCAGACCGATCAGAGCGCGATGGCGCAGCCGCAGCAGCAGCCCTCCCCCGATGCAAACCAACAGCGGCTGCAGACCAAGTCGCAGGAGGGGTTTTGGGGACGCATGCAGCCCTTCGCCCGCAAGAAGTGGGTGAAGAGGCAGACGGATCCCATCAATGACCGGCTCAACGAGCTGGATCAGTTGAACGCGAAGAACGCCAAGGACATCCAGGACGTGGACGCGCGGGCACAAGCCGGTATCAAGCAGGCCCAGTCGACGGCGGACGCGGCCAACCAGGCAGCCACCCAGGCGGGTACGCAGGCGCAGCAGGCCAACACCGTGGCGCAGGGCGCATCGGGCCATGTGGACCAGATCAACACCACCGTCAACGGCATTGACCAGTATCACCAGACCAGCGAAATGGACATTCCGTTCAAAGGCGTCACCGCAGCTCTTTCAAAAGACGCCGAGGGGCAGCTCGATCAGCTTGTCTCCAGCGTGAATGGCCATCAAGGCTACGTGATTGAAGTGGAAGCGCACGCGCCCGGACGCGGGGCGGTGGGCATCCAGAACTCCGAGCGGCTGGCCGAGGCGGTCGACCGTTATCTTGTGGAACACGACATTCCCGTCTACCGCGTGCATGCAGTGGCGCTGGGCAACGCTCCGATGGAGGCGAACACGACCAGCGCCTCAACGGATGCGAATGCCCAGGCAGGCGCAACCGGCGATCAGGACAACAAGCCGATGCGTACCCGGACTGTGCACCTCCGGTTGATGGAAAACAGTTTGGCGGCCCAGGGCTCAACACCACCCCAGGGAGTTGGGCCCTCGACAGGTGCGGAGCGGCCCTAAAGCCGCTGCCACTCCCCCGAGGCACTTTCCGCGCTTTCGGCCCCCCCGCCGATGGCCGCCAAAAAAGCTCTCGTAACAGAGAGAACCAAGGCAACTTGGCCCCCGCCGAAAACGGGGGCCGATTTTTTTTGTAATCGCAGGGACCGAGGAAACAAGAACCGAGTCCGAAACTGCGTGAGGGTGTCTCGCTTGCGCGTATTGACGGGTGTTGTCAAAATTGACTACACTATATGCGACATTTGGCTTGCAAAACCATGACCAGGCAGACGCGGCCAATCTCGTGGATTAAGGCCGCACGAAAAGAGTTCGAGAAGTTTCCGGCCGAAGCGCAGACGATCTGCCTTACGGCGTTGACTGTCGCGGCAGAGGGCGCAATGGCAGACATTGCGAAACCATTCAAGGGTCCGGGCTCCGGCGTTTTCGAAATCGCACTACCCTATCGCGGCAACGCATTTCGGGTTGTCTATGCGGTACAGATTGGCAATGAAATCTGGGTGATCCATGCTTTTCAAAAGAAATCGACGCAAGGTGTCAAGACGCCCCAGCGGGAAGTCGATACGGTTGCAAGCCGCCTGAAACACCTGAAGGAGATGCTGGGATGAAAAAGGAAGAGATCGAATTGGTGCGCGGAACCGGAAACGTCTTTCGCGATTTCAGCTATGCAGATGCCGATGCCCGGCAATTGAAGGCCATCCTGGCGGCCGAGATCATCAAGATGCTCGACCGGAAGGAGTTGAGCGTGCGGGCCGCTCACGCGCAGACGGGTGTGGCCGCAGCCGATTTTTCACGCATCCGCAACGCCAATCTGGGCCGCTTCACGGTCGACCGGCTCATGTCGATCATTAACCGGCTGGGATCGCGAATTCAGGTCGAGGTGAGCGTGCGCCCGGAAGGCCGGCGGCGTGCGGCGGTGGCGTGAAAATGCAGGGAGCGGGGAAACCACAACATTAGCTCGCCGCACGCATCTCTTCGCGCACGATGCGGCGTAGCGTATCTTCCAGCTGAGGCGCCTTGCCGTCGACATGCTGGCGCAAGGCTTCGTTAATCAGGGTCTGATAGCCCTTGTCGCCGCCCGAGGCATCCGCTTGGCGCAGGAAGTGATCGACAAGGTCCTCGTCCAGCCGGATTGTGATGCGCGTCTTGCCGCGCGGCTCCGCAGCCGCAATCCGTCCGCGCTTGCCTTTGCTTAAATCGTATTTCCGTTTCATCTGTGCTTCTCATATCGGGCGCGCTCATGCGGCTCCGCTACCCGCGCCGAGACGAAGCGAATTTAGCTCCTGCCTGCGCAATCAACCCCGGAATATCTTCGATGCACACCATGTAATTAAGAAGCTTGCGACCTTGGATGTTCTGAACCTTGCTGAAATTCGATGTGATCTGGATGATTCCACCAATCGCTGCCCCCTTGAACATGAGGCTTTCGACGTCAGCTCGGGGAATGAGGAAGCACACGTACGGGGTGTCGTCCTTGTACTGGTCAGGGAAGCGACGATCTTTCTCTCCCACGAGGACAAGGAAGTCATAGTTTTTTCCCTTATCCTTCCAACCCAGCACCTTGCTCCAACTCCAGCGGAGCGTGGGAGAACCCTTGACGGGCGTGCCGAGCGCACTGTACTTTACTTCGAGCTTGGAGTCGCCTGCTGTTACATCGAACGACTCTGCGTATGAAGTGAGCTTGCCATTCAGCAAATTGCAGATGAGCGCTTCGCCCCTTATGCCTGCCGCAAACACCGGGTGCAGCTTCAGGAAGTCAAGTTCAATCTTTAGGGCGTCGTTGGTTTCGCGCAGTACACGGTTTTCGTTCTGCAGCTTCTGAAGCCCATCGGGTTCTGTCGGGATCATGCTTTCAATATAGCGTTCATCGCTCCGAGAGCTTGCCGGCTCTAATCCGCCGTATCTCTTCCATCCGCGCCGCCAACTGCTTCTCCCGCCCTTCCTGCGAGGGCTGGTAGTAGCTTCGGCCGCGGAGCGAATCGGGCAGGCAGTCCATGTCGGCGACGCGATCCTCTTCGTCGTGCGCATAGAGATAGCCCTTGCTGTAGCCCAACTCCTTCATGAGGCGCGTTGGCGCGTTGCGCAGGTGCAGGGGAACGGGCTCCTGGCGGGTTTGCTCCACCTCGGCCTGGACGGCGCCGTATGCGGTGTAGACGGCGTTTGATTTGGGCGCGAGGCAGAGATAGACGACCGCTTCAGCCAGGGCCAGGTCCCCTCGGGCGAGCCGAGAAAGTCGATGGCCTCCTTGGCACTGAGGCACAGGTTCAGCGCTTCCGGCGCGGCCAGGCCGATGTCTTCAACAGCCATGCGCACCACGCGGCGGGCCAGGTAGAGCGGGTCCTCGCCGGCGGCAAACATGCGCGCAAGCCAGTAGAGCGCGGCGTCGGGGTCGGAGTTGCGGACGCTTTTGTGCAGCGCGGAGATGAGGTTGTAATGCTCCTCGCCGGATTTGTCGTAGAGCAGGACGCGTTGTTGAATGGCGTCGGCGGCGATGGATTTGTCGATGTGGTTGGGGCGACGCGGCGCGGGCTCGGGGGCCAAAGCCCCATTCGTTTCATGGGGCTCATCGGCACGACTGAAGCCGTGCCCTGTTACAAGGCCCGGCGCGCGTGTTTCGTTGGCCTCATCCGTTTCCGTGGCCAGCTGCGCGGCCACTTCCAGGGTGTTGTAAGCGGCGCGGCAATCGCCGCTGGAGTAGGCGGCGATGAGCGTGAGGGCATCGTCATCGGCGGTCAGGTTCAGCGCGCCCAGGCCGCGCTCCTTGTCCGCAAGCGCCCTGCGCAGCAGGCCAGCGATCTGCGGCTCAGTGAGCGCATTGAGCACGTAGACGCGGCAGCGCGAGAGCAGCGCGGAAATGATCTCGAAAGACGGATTCTCTGTCGTCGCTCCGATCAGCCGGATGGTTCCGCGCTCCACGTAAGGCAAAAATGCATCCTGCTGCGCCTTGTTGAAGCGGTGAATCTCATCCACAAACAGAATGGTGCGCGAATGCAGCTCGGCCGCCTGCGCCGCCGTGGCCATCACCTGTTTGATTTCCTTGATGCCGCTCAACACGGCGGAGAACTCAATGAAGTTGGCCTGCGTGGTTTCCGCGATGATCTTGGCCAGGGTAGTTTTACCCACGCCCGGAGGTCCCCAGAAGATCATGGAACCCAGCTCTCCTGTGCCCCGCGCGTCGCGCTCGATCTGGACCCGCAGCGGCTTGCCCGGGCCGAGCAGGTGCTCCTGGCCCACGTAGTCATCCAGCGTGCGCGGGCGCAGGCGCTCGGCCAGAGGCGCGCCTGCGCCCACGCGGGGCATGGCGCGGGAGGAGACTCGGGGCGCGTCAGGCTGTCCGTCAAACAGGCTCATCGAATGGTTCCCCTGAGCGACGCGGCGCTGCCCGCCTCCTCCGAGCGCTGGCGGGAAGCTTCATAGAGCAGGATGCCGGCGGCCACGGCGGCGTTCAGGCTTTCCACGGGCCCGGGGCAGCAGATGGTGACGCGTTCGTCGGCGCGGGCGGCAATGTGCGGCGGCACGCCGCTGCCTTCGTTGCCGATGAGAATCGCCACCGGGCCGGTCATGGACACCATGTCACAGGGCTCGGCGGCGCGGCCGGTGGTGGAAAGGAAGCGCGCGCCGGCTTCGCGCACCGTGTTGAAGCACTCGTCCACACTCACCGATACCTGAGGCATGCGGAAGACGCTGCCGGCGGAGGCGCGCACGGCCTTGGGATTCCACAGGCTGACGGTGCCGGGGAGCGCGACGATACCGGTGGCGCCGAATGCCTCAGCCGAGCGCACGATGGCGCCCGCGTTGCCCGGATCCTGCAAGCCGGCCAGCACCACAACCAGCGGCGGCCACGCGCCGCGACCGCGCAGAACATGCGCCCATGTCCAGTCAGGAACCTCGACCAGGGCGGCCACGGGTTGCGGCGTTTCGGTGGCCAGGATCGGGTTCAGCAGCGCCTGCGGGACTTTCAGCACTTCGAGCTCTTCGGGCAGCTCCAATCCCTTAAGCGGATCGTGCGCCTCCTGGGCCAGGAAAACCGCGGCAATGCGCAGGCCCGCGCGCAGCGCCTCGTCGAGCAGATTCAATCCCTCGATGCCCGCCAGGCCGCGGGCCTCGCGGCCGGGGTGCCCAAGAGCGCGGCGCAGTTCTTTCAGCCGGCCATTCTGCTTACTCTGTACAATGCGAACAGGCATTGGAAGGGAACCTGAGTGAACCTCAAGCCGATTCTAGACCTTTCGGCGAGATCGGTTTTGGTTTCCGTGCAGCTGGTGTGCCCGTCAGGTTGCACCGAGGCAGGTGCACCTGATAACTTCCGGTTTTACCATCAATTGCGGGGGTAGGTCTCTTGTCCGCGGAGATTCTGCGCGTCCATCCCGATGAGCCGCAACCAGACCGGATCGATTACATCGTCTCCTGCCTGCGCAAGGGCAACGTGGTCGCCATGCCCACCGATACGTTTTATGGGCTGGCCGTGGACCCTGTAAACCTGCGCGCGGTGGAGCAGATTTACCAGCTCAAGAGCCGGCAGAAACACAAGCCGCTCTCGTTGCTCATCGCCTCGGTGGCGCATGCCTATGAGCTGGCCCGCGACCTGGATGTGTCGTTTGACCGGCTCTCCGACAAGTTCTGGCCCGGCCCGCTCACCATCATTGTGCGCGCCGGAAGCAGGCTTCCGCTGCGTTCCACGGCATACACCGGCAACGTGGCCATCCGCGTGCCGGACTCGGCCATTCCGCGCGCGGTGGTGGAGCGTTTTGGGCTGCCCATCACGGCTACGGCGGCCAATCTTCAGGGCGCGTCGGAGTGCACCAACGCGGCCTGCGTGCGCGACCAGATCGGCGATCGCATTCCGCTCATCATTGATGGCGGTCCCACCGGCCGCTCCCTGCCCACCACCATCGTCGATCTCTCGCTGGGGCCGGGCCGCTGGATGATCCTGCGAGAGGGCGCCATCCCCACGCATGAGATTGTGATGGTTCTGCAACACTAGGGCACGATGATGGACGCCTCAGGAAACCCGCGAGCCGGACAAAAGGCACAGCCTGCCCGGCAGCGGCGATTGCGCGCGCGATGGGCGCTGGCAGGGCTGCTGGTTGTGGCCGCCGCCGTGGCCGCGTGGTGCTGGTGGGTGGCCGGGAACATCGATCGCTATGCTTCGATGGACCAGGCAACTCCCGCCGACGCCATTGTGGTGTTCGGCGCGGCCGAGTATGACGGCAAGCCCTCGCCGGTTTATCGCGCGCGGCTGGATCATGCCAAGAGCCTCTACGACCGCAGCATCGCGCCCCTGATCGTCACCATGGGCGGGCCCGGCGGCGACGGTTACACCGAGGGAGGCGTGGGCCAGGATTACCTGATGGGCGCCGGCGTTCCGGAATCGGCCATCATCCCCGAGACCCACAGCACCAGCACGTCGCAATCGGTGCAAAGACTGGCTGTGATCGCGCGCGCCAACCAACTGCGGCGGATCGTGGTGGTGAGCGACGCCATGCACATGTTCCGCATCCACGCCATCTGCGCCGCCAACGGCCTGGATGTGTTGACCTCGCCGCGGCCGCGCATCGAGACCACGAAGGAGGGCTCGCGCGAAAGCGATCCTATGGGTCATGAGATTGTGACCTACACGCTGTGGCGGCTGCACATGGATTGAGTGCATGCTCTGCGCAGTCTTGTAGCCAACTTCAGAGGCGCTTAAGGAACGCCAGCGCTTCCCTCAACTGCGGGAACTGCCGCTCCTCGGCCTTGAATTCGCGCGAGTGCACGCAGCGCCGGATGCCGTTCATCTTGACCGGGTGCTTCAGGTGCAGCATTTCGTGGTAGAGCAGGTATTCGACCGCGTAGCGCGGGCTCGACGGGCGGTCGAAGACGCGGCTGACCACGATGGTGTTGTGGGCGGCGTCGTAGTGGCCCAGCGAGCGCTTGGCGTTGTGCTCGCTCCAGGTGAGTTCCGGCCTCCCCATCAACCCGTTGAAGAAGCGCTCGTTCAGCGATTCGAAGACCTCTTCCAGGTTGTAGTAGCGGCCCTGCGGACCGGAATAGCGCTTGCTGCCGCGCGCGCCGCGGATCAACTCCGTCTGCCGCGTCACCGCCGCGGATGAGGCAAAGCGCTTGTAGCGGTGATTGTGCCCCGGTTCAATGGGCTTCTTGTAAAGCTTGGCGAGCAGGATGTGCGCAATGGCGCGAAGCACCGGCTCCGGCGCGCCCTCCAGCAGGTCCGACAGGCTGACGTAGACGTGTCCTTCGCGCAGGCGGATGGTGGTGTTCAGCGACGTGAAGCGGCGGAAGCGGACGGAGATAGGCGGCATTGGCGCGCGCGGCCGCAACGCCCGGTATTCTTGCTGAAAAATGAGGATGAGTTCGGACACCACCAATTTTGAAGGTAGCATGCGCGGCACAGGCGCGCAGGCAGGCGTGGCCTAGTTTGGCAGCGCCCGCTGCTGGCCGCGCTGATCCTTGTGCTCGTTAAAGTAGTCCGTCTGCTCGGTCAACAGACGCTTGGCGTCGTCGGCCAGATCCTCACAAGACTCGATTGCCTCTTTGCGCGATTCATCGAAGGTGGGTTCCCCGGCAAGCGCGTTCAGGATTCGAACCCAATCCGGCGCCGTATCATTGAGCTTTTTTAGCGCGGCGCGGACGTCGGCCTTGCGATCCGTGTATTGCTCCAGGTTCGCGTCCAGCTCGTCCATCAGCGAGGTCATGTCCTGAAGCTGATCGTCGAGCTTCCTGGCGCGCGCTTGGGAGCTGGCGCGGAAGCTCATGCCTTTGATCCGCTGGGCGAACTCGTCCACGTACTTGGTGTAGAGATTGATCCGGTCGTTGGGATAGATTCCCGCCTCGCGGATGGCCTCAACTTGGGCATCGGAGAGCGTCTGACGCTGTTCCTTCTGGGCCGGCAGCAGGGAAGCAGAACCAATGCCGAGAATTATGACGAGAAACCAGCGCAAGGAATGCATGGAATGCAGAACCCCAACCCATTCATTGAAGCACACCGCGGGCACCGGTGAAAACCGGCAGACGCCCTGCTGGCTCACTGCTTCAATGCTTTACCATGGGCAAACGGAGGCACTCGCCGATGGAACGAATGGGAATGGAAATGCAGAGCTCGCTGGCCACCCCGGCCGATGCCGAAATCATCCTCAGGCTCTATGAGCTGCGCCGCGAAGAGGTGATGCGCAAGGCGCGCGCGTGGGTCATCGGCGAGTTCTGGCCGGCCTCGGCGGACGACTACTTCGCGGTCATCGGCAATGGCGCCGACCCGCACAATCCCTGGCTTCGGCAGGTGGTTTCCTACTGGGAGATGGCCGCGTCCATGGTGCTTCACGGCGCGGTTTCCGCCGAGCTCTTTGTCGACTGCAACGGGGAGGGTTTCTTTCTCCTGGCCAAGTTCGCGCCGTTCCTGGATGCGATTCGCGAGCGCTTCCCCACCTTCCTGGTCAGGACCACCGATGTGGTCAAGCGGTTTCCCGTCGCCGCCACTCGCTATGAGGTGGTGCTGAAGAACGTTGCCAACATGCGGGCCATGCGCCAGAAGCAGGCCGCGGCGCAGCCTTGATAAGCCTGGCCGCCCCAGCCCGCTTTCGTCAGTCTTTTCCAATCGAAAGATGAGCCTGAAGGATGCAGAAGGTAAGGGCGGCTTTTGGGGGTTCCTTTCTGTATGGATGAAGAGGAAGATAGCAGTCGCAGCCGGTAGGGAGGGAATGTGGAAATCAGCTTTATCGATTTCCACATTTCCTCCCTACGCCGCGGCCGGTTCATGCGCCGAGCCGGAGTTGGTCGAAGAGCTTTGCTTTGGCCTGTTGCATGAGCATTGCGGCTTCGGTGTCACTGTGTGCGGCGGCAACGCGTTTGAGGGCATTGAGGCTTAACCCTGGGCGCAGGTATTGGACTGGGTTGTGCATTTCCAAGAGGGTCTCCAGTGGGGTTTGATAGCGGCTGTAGCGGATGCGCTTACGGCCCTTGGGGTCGGTGGAGACATCGGGCTGTGCGCAGGGCCGATGATAGTTCAGATAGGGGTTGAGGAAGTCGCGATAGAATCCGCTGAGCCGCTCGGCGTGGGTGGCGTCGATGTATCCGTAGCCGATGTGCTTGCGGATGATGGAGCCGTTCTTGGTCTCTACCAGGCCGTTGTCGTTGGAGTGGCGGGGCCGGCTCTTGGTCTGCTCGATGCGCAGCTTGTCGAGCAGCCGGGCTACGGTTTTGTTGAGGAACTCGCTTCCGTTGTCGGAGTGAAAGCCCTGGATGGGAAAGGGGAACTGGCGCAGCATGGCCTCCAGCACCGGCTCTAAAAACGTCTCCGCAATGCGCGGCGTGGCCGCCACGACTTGCCACTGAGTGACCTCATCGACGGCGTTGATGTGGTAGACACCCTTGGCGTCGGGCCGGTCTCCCTGATGCACGGTATCAACGCGTAGGAAGCCGGGCTGGCCCAAAGGATCGGGCCGGCGCCGCTCGCCGATGGACACGGTGACGGGACGAGTCCTGGTGTAGCTGCGCAGCGGCTCCCGGTAACGGCTGCTTTTGCGCAGGTTGTAGAGATGGGCGACGGAGATCGCTGACAGCCGCTCAAACGCCTGCTTGCCAAACACCCCATACTCGCGTTCCAGGATGCGCCGCGTGGCCGGCCCGCCCAGCGTGTCATGCGCCTCGTCGACCTGGGCCAGCAGCTCCGCGTCTCCGCGCGTGTAGTGCGCCGGGAAGCGATGCCGCCGATAACGGGTCACCGGCACCCGACCCAGGGCCATGTAGCGGGTGATCAGCCGTGTCACCTGCGCCCGGCTCAGCCCCGTCATCTTCTCCATGTAGCGCCGCAACAGCCCGCGCGCCGCCTTGCCCTGCGTCGCGTACTGCTGCCCTACCAGGACCTGCTCCATCCAGCCGTACACCTCGGCCCGATGCCTGCCCTGGAACTGGAGACCCTCGCTGGCTTCAACAAACCGGCGGATCTCCTCCATGCTCAACTTCTCTGCCTGATACACGCGGATGTTCAATCCCCAGCATGCCTTACTCCTTCAGGCTCATCTTGCGTTGGAATCCATCCGCTCCTTCAGGCTCATCTTGTGTTGGAAGAGACTCTCGCTGTACAGCGTTCCTGCGCGCGACTATACTTTTGGAGGCAGTTCCAGTTCCCCAATCCCAACGGGACATCCCCGCACGAACAAGAGATCGGTCGCACGTGGAAAGCCGGCCGTCGCGCGCGGAATTTGGCTGCCGAGGAACCCAGGCGTGCTGAAGAGCCAGACCCGGACCATCTGCGCCTTCATCCTGCTGTTGGTGTCCGCCTGTGTGCTTTGTGTGCGCACGACGCATGCCGGCGAAGACCCGCAGGCTGAGGAACAGACTGCCCGCAAGTCTTACGCCGATCAGATTCGCAAAACCTACAACTTTGCCTTCGCCAAGGACAGCATTTCTCTCCCTGGCAATGCGGCGGTGGAAGGCAACGACTTTCTTCCGCCCAGCGCGTTTCCCGATGCACGCTACTGCGGCCACTGCCATAAGGAGGCCTACCACCAGTGGCGCCAGGCTCTCCACTCCAACTCCTTCCGCACGCCGTTCTATCGCCAGAGCGTGAACATTCTGCTGCGCACCAAAGGCGTGGAATTCGCCCGCCACTGCGATAGCTGCCACAATCCTATTGGCGTTCTCGCGGGAGCATTGGACTCGCACTACACTGGCGACCGCTCGTTCGATCAGGACGGCGTTACCTGCACGGTGTGCCATTCCATTCAGAGCGTCGATTCAAAGCTGGGCAACGGCGGCTTTGTCATGGGCGTGCCATCGGTCATGGTGGACGAACAAGGGCGCCGCATTCCCGGTATGGTGCCCGACGCGGAGATTCTCGCGCACCTCGATCGGCACTCCAAGGCGGTGATGCAGCCGTTCTACCGTTCGGCAGTTTTCTGTGCTGCTTGCCACAAAGCCAATCTGCCACCGATGCTGAACGACTACAAGTGGATTCGCGCCTTCACCACTTACGACGAGTGGCAGACCTCGAAGTTCTCGCACCAGAATCCGCTGACCTTTTACCAGGCGGACGCGAAGACCTGCCAGGGCTGCCACATGGTGCGCTCGCCCAACACGCTGCCTGAACCGGGTGCAAAAAATGGCACATTTGCTTCCCACCGCTGGCTGGCGGGCAACACCGCCGTGCCGTTTTACTACGGTTATGACGAGCAATTGAAGAAGACCATCGAGTTTCTCCGCAGCGGGGACTTCCTTAACGTGGACATCTTTGGCATCAAAATCGGCGACAACCCACGCCTGATTGCGCCGCTCGGTTCAGTGCCGTTTACTCTCCCCGCCGGCAAGACCGTGGAAGCCTGGGTCGTCATCCAGAACAAGAACATCGGCCACTCGCTGGTGCCTGAAGTGCGCGATCTTTACCAGGCGTGGGTGCAGTTCACCGCGACAGATGCAAGCGGCGCGGCGATTTACTCCAGCGGCTTTCTGCGTCCCGACGGGACGCTCGATCCCAGCGCGCACAGTTTTACCAATCGCCCAGTCAATGTAGTCGGTGACTTTGTCGACAATCACATGGTGTGGGCCATCCACTCCGTAGCCTACGACAACACCATCCAGTCCGGCCGTTCCACCCTGGTCCGCTATCGGTTCGAGATTCCTGCGAACATAAACGGCCCGGTGAAGCTTACGGCTAGCGTCAATTATCGCCACCTGCGCCAGACCTACCTCAACAACATCTTCGGCCCCGATCATCCCGCTTACCCGCTGGTGGTAATGGCTTCGCGCACGCGGACAGTGAACATCGGACAGAATGCGCCCGTACCTGCGGAACCTGGCGACAATCCCGACTGGATGCGCTGGAACAATGTGGGCATCGGCCTGCTGGACGAGTTGCAGCATCAGGACGCGCTCGATGCCTTCGCGCATGTCATCCAGCTCAATCCCGGCTACAAGGACGGCTTTATCAACATAGGCCTCGACTATCTGGACTGGGAGAAGTACGATGATGCGCGCGCGCCGCTGCAGATGGCGCTGATGCTGCATCCTGACGATGCTCGTGCCCTTTACTATCTCGCGCTGGTCGAGCGCCGCGCGCGCAACACTGCGGCCGAGGAAGCCGACTTGGAAAAGGTTATCGCGCAGTATCCCGATTGCCGGGATGCGCGCCGCGAACTCGGCATCTCTTACTACCAGCAGGATCGCGCCGAGGAAGCCATTGCACAATTCAAGGCGCTGCAGGCCATCGATCCGGACGATTTGGCCGCGCATTACAATCTGGCCATTCTTTACCGGCGCAAGGGCCTTAAGAAGCTGGCCGCGGAACAGGCGGCGCAGTACGCCATCAAACGCATTGACCCCGGCGCGCCCACGTATTCGCTCGACTACTTGCGCAAGCATCCTGAAATCTCCATCGAGAGTGTGCCTTGGCATGTGCACACCCAGATGCCGCAGCCAGCGCAGCGCGCTGCCGCAAAACCGTAGGAAGGAATCTCCTATTGAGCCTTCGCCGTCTCAGCCGCCGACATTTCATCCGTTCGCTCAGCCATACCGCGCTGGTCTTGTCATTTGCGGACATTGCCGCTCTGGCCTCGCCTGCGCAGGAGCAGCAGCACATCAAGATCGGCCCTCAGGAGCGCGAGTTCGACGCCAAGCCCGCGCCTCCGCCGACTGGCGGCCCCAAGTCGCCCATTGAAGGCACGCCGCTCGGCGTCAGCTTTGTTGAAGTGGCGCCGCAAGCCGGCCTGACCGACCTAACCATCTATGGCGGCGTGAAACACAACAAGTACCTGCTTGAAACCACCGGCTGCGGCCTCGCCTTTTACGACTACGATCAGGATGGCTGGGTCGATCTCTTCATGGTCAACGGCTGGCGTCTCGAAGGCTTCCCCAAAGGCCGGGAGCCGCATTGCCGGCTATTCAAAAACAACCGGGACGGCACATTTACGGACGTCACCATTGGCACCGGCCTCGAGCACAAGTTCGGTTGGGGACAGGCGTGCTGCGTGGGCGACTACAACAACGATGGCTGGGACGATCTTTTCGTCACCTACTACGGCCAGAACGCTCTGTATCGCAACAACGGCAACGGCACGTTTACCGACGTGACCGCGAAAGCCGGCCTGATGCAGCCTGGGCCCAAGATTCGCTGGAACACCGGCTGCACCTTTGTCGACTACGATCGCGACGGGCATCTCGATCTGTTCGTTGCCAATTACGTGGATTTTGATTTGAAGACGGCGCCGCTTCCCCAGGACGGCCCCTGTACCTACAAGGGCATCCTGGTGGCCTGCGGGCCTCCCGGCCTTCCCGGCGGAAAGAACATCCTCTATCACAACCAGGGCGACGGCACGTTCGCGGATGTGAGCGAGAAGGCTGGCATGTGGACCGCCATCGGCACCTACGGCCTTAGCGTGGCAGCCTCCGATCTCGACGGCGACGGCTGGCCCGACATCTACGTGGCCAACGATTCCGCGCCCGCCACGCTCTACCAGAACCAGAAGGACGGAACTTTCCGCGACATCGCTATTGAAGCCGGCGCCGCGCTCTCCGCCGAAGCCAAGCCGCAGGCCGGCATGGGTGTTTCCATCGGCGACTACACCCACGACGGCCGCTTCGATATCGTCAAGACCAACTTTGCCGGCGACACTGACTCGCTCTACACCAATCTCGGCGACGGCAACTTTGAAGACCGCACCTATCCTGGTGGTCTGGGCGTGAACACGCGGCTGCTGGGCTGGGGCGTCGGATTCTTCGACATGGACAACGACGGCTGGCTGGACATTCTCATGTCGAACGGCCACGTCTATCCCGAGGTGGACCTCTCGAAGGAAGACTTGCGTTACGCCGAGCACAAGTATCTTTATCGCAATTTGCGCAACGGGCGCTTTGAAGATGTAACCGATAAAGGCGGACCCGGCATCCTGGAGAATGCGCCCGCCCGCGGCTGCGCCTTTGGCGACTACGACAACGACGGCGATATCGATATTGTGGTGAACTGCATCAACTCCACGCCGCAACTGCTGCGCTGCGATTCGACCTGGAAGCGCAACTGGATCAAGTTCAAACTGGTCGGCACCAAGTCCAATCGCTCCGGCATTGGCAGCAAGATCACCGTGACCGCCACGACGTCGCCCGATGCGAAAGCACCGCTGGTCCAGACTGACGAATTGCGCAGCGGAGGCAGCTACTTTTCGCAGAATGACATGCGCATGCATTTCGGCCTGGATCAGGCAACGAAGGTTGACCTGGTCGAGGTGCGCTGGCTGAGCGGCCAGGTGGACCAGTTTCGCGATCTGGAGCCGAATCGCCTTTATGTGCTGGAAGAGGGCGGCAAGATCCTCAAGAGCGAAGTGCTGCAACCGGCGCGGCCGAAGGGAAGCGTGAAGTCATGACGGCCCGCGCCGCGATCCTGATGGTTTTCGCCTGTTCCATTCCGGCGGCGGCGCAATCGACGCAATCCTGCCCGTGGCTCAACGCCGGAACTGCGGCCAAGGCGCTTGGCGCAGAAGTCGCGGCCACCGCTCACTCCGATTCGAACTGGAGCGGCTTCTGCCGCTTCAAAGCTGAAACCAATGCGCCGCGATCGATTGAAATTGCGGTCAGCAAAGCGGGCTCGCATCCCTGTGGTTTCAATGGAGTCTCTGTCATCGGCATCGGCAACGAGGCTGCGCTGTGCACTGTTGGTGGCGAGGATGGCCACGAGACGCAGATGCTCGAAGGCCGCGTGCGCGAAACATGGTTTGTGGTGAGAATAACGATGCCGCCTGGCGTGAGCGGGGGTTCTCAGCCAGGAAACGAAGCCGCGGATGCCTCCGTGATTCGGTTCCTTGCCGAGCAGGTTGCGGGGAATCTCTATTGATGGAGCCTGCTCACAAATTCTGCGCCGGCTGGGACGCGAGGCGCGCGCGCAGGCCGGCCATTTCGGCGGTCATCGAGTCAAAGCGAGCCAGCAGCTCGGCGTGATGCTTGTCGGCCGAGGAAGGTTCGACCGCTTCGACGTAAAACACGCCATTCGGCTCGAGCTCGCAGCGGGACACTTTGTCGAGAGTTTCGAATCCTTGGCGGTGAATGACGTCCATCAGCTCCTCGCGGGTGAGAGACTCGCGGCTCAGAGCGCGCTGATCGATCTGGCCATTGCGGACGAGGACCGAGGAGCCGCCCTCGAGCATGCGGGTGAAGCGCGGCGAGCGATAGAGAGCGCGGACCACGAGCCAATTAATGGCGAGCAGGCCAAAGGCGCCGATTATGCCGCCAGTAACGGAGTTGTCGTCGCCGATTATGGCGTTCTGCACGGTGTTGGAGAGCGAGAGCAGAACGACGAGGTCAAAGGGATTGAGCTGCGCCAGCTCGCGCTTGCCGAAGAGGCGCAAAAGAACGACAAGCACCAGGTAAATGATGACTGGACGGAGGAGCTTCTCAATGATGGGAAGCGGCATGCGGAACATGTGCTCGTAGAGTTCGTGCGGCATGGCATGAGGATAACTGTCTCAGGTGTGTTTATCCACCAGGTACGAGGAGCTTCGGGTGGGGTGGGACCTTTCCCTGAGAGCCGGAGGGCCGGATTCCGACGAATCCAGTCCAACCTCTTCAAAGCATTGTTTCGTTTTCAGGGACAAGCAGTTTCTTACTTGCCGCCGAGCGCGTAATTCTTGTAATCCGACGTAAACAGGGTCGTGCGGGTGGAATAGCCGCCGGTGCCGGTTTCGCCGGTGGGAACCACCTCAGTGATCAAGAAGCTCTTGACCGGCAGGACCATGGCCTTGCCACCGATGACGACGGGGCCGTAGTCGGTGCGGAAATCGAGCTGGTGGACCATGTCGGAGTTTTTCTCTTCGGTCTGCGTGATGAGCCGGACGACGATGCCGGTATTGGGGTCGATGAAGATTTCGCCGTGATAGGGGACGCGATCTTTTTTATAAGGCCTCCAGTCTGTATTGGTCTGGATGTTGCCACCGACGTTACCGACCGCGGTCTGCGAACCCGCGGCCATGCTGCCGCCCGAGGCCCCCGAGGACGATGAACCGCTGGGAGCGCTGCCTCCTACCGGGCTGGACATGGACGCCGCGCCGGTCTCTTCGATCTCAGGGAAGCAGCAAATTTGTACTCCCATGCGCGACTTTTTCTTATTGACGGCATAGGAGATGACCGCCGCGGGCTTGCCGTTGACGGTTTCCCAGCGCACGAACTGAATGGCGCCAGAGGCCTGCGCTTCGGAGATCACCGTGGCCAGGTTGGGATCGGGGTTCATGACCTGAATCATCCGGTTGCGGCCCCACGGGGTCTTGTCCTGGGGCAGGGTTTCGGCGCCATGGTCGAGAGCGATATCGGTGTTGGTGGAGGTGATGTAGCGGATGTAGTTGTAGGGATTGACGAAGCCCTCCGCATCGGGATTGGCGTGCGTTTTGGAGGTGTCGGCCACGCCTTCGATGTTGTCCTGGAAGCGGAGGGTGGTTTTGGTTGCGGTGAGGTCGGGTAACTGGGACCAGGGGCCGGCGGCGTAGGCGGCGGTTTTGTTCAAGAGCGCCTGCTGGGCCGGGGCGTCGAGCGGAGGAGTTGTGGGAATGCCGGAGGCGGGCGGCGGAAGCATGACGCTGCGAGCCTGGAGCACGAAGAGCTGCTCGGTAGTGAGCTGGCCGGGGACGTCGGCCGCGAAACTGTTCATGGTGGCTACGTCGAGCTGTTCAGATAACTGGACCTGCTTGAGGGCGGTTGCCACCTCGGCATCGGTCTTTTTTTGCGCGTGCATGGACGCGAGGGTGTCGCGGAGCTCGGCGACGGTGATTTTTCTGGCCGCGGAAAATGCCGGCACGGCAGTCAACAGTATGAGTGCAAAACAGAAAAAACGCTTCAACGTGCAAATCCTCCCGAGTTTAGGCGGTTCCAGACATGGCGCAATCACGGCACCGTTTCTCACTCTTTTCAGAAGGAAACCGTGAAAAGGATGGGGCACCCAAGGTCTGGGTCGAGCAATCTTGGTATCGATCTTGGCGCAGCCATTGTAACTCCGCGACGATTCGCCGGGCTGTGATCTGGGGTTGGTCCATTGGGATTTCCGGTTTGAGGATCGGGGGGTCTGTGCTGTGACCTGGTGAATTCGTAATCCGTCGGCTGTTGAGTCGGTTTCCCGAGTGACCCTGTGAGGGAGGTCGGTGGTTCCCAACCATCGCACAATGGAGTTGTGCGATGGATGGAGGCCCCGGGGATCCCATGTCCCAACACCGGGTCATGGGGCACTCGGTCAAATCACTTGCCGAGCGCGTAATTCTTGTATTCCGACGTAAATAGGGTGGTGCGGGTGGAATAGCCGCCGACGCCGGCGTCGCCGTTGGGAACGACTTCAGTGATGACGATGCTGCGGACGGGCAGAACAAGAGCCTTGCCGGCGACCGTGACAGGGGCGTAGTCGATACGCTCGTCGTCCTGGTGAACCATGTCGGAGCCCTTTTCCTCGGTCTGGGTGATCATGCGCACTACGATTCCGGTGTCAGGATCGATGAAGAGTTCTCCGTGATAGGGCACGCGGTCCTTCTTGTAGGGGTTCCACTCCGTGTTGGTGGAGAAGCTGGTTTTGGGTGTGGTGGCGGATCCGGTGCTGGGGCCCGGCCCGGACAGCGACGCGTGGGAGATGTTTCCGGTCTGATCGAGGCTGGGGAAGCAGCAGACATGGACGCTCAAGCGAGACTTTTTCTTCTCCACGTCGTAAGAGAAGACGGCCGCAGCCTTGCCGTTGACGCTCTCCCAGCGCTCGAACTTGAAGGCGCCGGAGTCGTTGGCTTCCGAGATGATAGTGGCGAGATCGCGGTCAGGATCCATAACCTGGATCATCTTGTTGCGGCCCCACTGGGTTTTGTCGGCGGGCAGAGTCTCCTGGCCCTTGTCCAGAGTGATGGGGGTATCCTCTGCGTGGATGTAGTGGATGTAGTTGAATGGGTTGACTCTCAATTCGTTAATGTTGGACTCGTCGGCAGCGCCGTTGTGAACGCCAACGCCGGAGGAGTCAGAGAGGGCTTCGACATTGTCCTGGAAGCGGAGGGTAGTTTTGGTTGCCGAGAGATCGGGCAACTGCGACCAGGGGCCGGAGGCGTAAGCCGAAGCCTTGGCCAGCAGCGCCTGTTGGGCGGCGGCGGCGAGCGGGGGAATGGCGGGCACATCGGCCGCGGGCGGAGGAAGCATGGCGCTGTGCGCTTCAAGGACGTAGATCTGCTCCAGGGTGAGCTGACCGGGGACGGCATCGGCGAGCGAGTTCATGACCGAGCGGTTGAGCTCCTCGCTGAGCTGGACCTGCTTGAGCGCGGTGGCCACATCGGCGTCGCTCTTGTTCTGCGAGCGCATGGTGGCAAGCATGTCTTTCAGCTCGGCGACGGTGACTTTCTTGGCGGCTGACCACCCGGGTACCGATACGAGGAATAGGAGCGCGGCGAAAGCAAGTCGTTTCATGTACAGATTCCTCCGTGAATTATGGACGGCGCTATTGTATAGCCAGTTAGGGAGAAAATGCAGGGACAGGGGGACAATTCAAATGCTCCAAGGCTCAAACCGCCGCGGTGAGCTGAGCCCTGGGCGCCTACTTGCGGCGGGCTACTTCCGGAGCTGGTAGTCCTTGAATTCGGCGGTGAATAGGGTACGCCGGCTGGTGATGGCGCCGACGCCGGATTCCCCGTTGGGAACCACCTCCGTAATGGTGATGGCGCGCACGGGAAGGACCAATGGTTTGCCGCCCACCGTGACCGGGTCGTAGTCAACCCGCTCGTCCACCTGGTGGACCACGTCGGAGCTCTCCTCATCGGTCTGCGTGACGAGGCGGACTACGATGCCGGAGCTGGGATCGATGAAGATTTCGCCGTGATAAGGTACATTGTCTCTTTTGTAGAGGTTCCAGACGGTGCTGGTCTGGAAGTTGCCAGTGGGGGGGGCGAATACATCTCCGGGGTAAGCCGCCCTGCCGGCCTGTTCGATCTGCGGGAAGCAGCATACGTGCACTCCCATGTGCGTCTTTTTCTTATTCACGGCAAAAGAGAAAACTGCGGCGGCCTTGCCGTTGATAGACTCCCAGCGCACGAACCGAATGCCGCCGGAGGCCTGGGCTTCAGAGATCACCCTGGCGAGGTTGGGATCGGGGTCCATCACCTCGATCATCCTGTTGCGGCCCCATCGAGTTTTGTCGGCGGGCAGCGTCTCCTGACCCTTGTTCAAGGCGATCGGGGTGTCAGCGGAGTTCATGTAGTAGAAGTAGTTTTCGTGGTGGGCGGCTAATCCGGTTCCCATGGTGGCGTCGACGGCGCCGCTGCTCTGGCCAGAGGAATCGGCGATGGCTTCGAAACTGTCCTGGAAGCGGAGCGTCGTGCGCACCGCGGTCAGGGCGGGAAGTTGGGCGTAGGTACTGGAGGCGTAGACGGCGGCCTTGGCAAGCACGGCAGCGGTGTCAGGCGCTGGGTTGGCGGGTATGTCCTCGGGCGGAGGTGGGAGCAAGGCGCTGCGGGCTTCAAGCACGTAAATCTGCACGGTGGAAAGCTGGCCCGGAACGGTATCGGCCAGCGAGTTCATCACCGGGCGGGTGAGCTGCTCGCTCAACTGCACCTGGCGCAGCTCATTGGCCACGTCCGCATCGCTCTTCTTCTCGTGGCGCATGGTGGCGAGCATATCCACCAGTTCGGCGACCGTGATTTCTTTGCCCGCGGGCCAGGCCGGAAGCGAGACAAGCAGGAGCAGGATAATGCAACCCAGGGTTCTCATGGATGATTCCTCCGTATGATTGGGAACGAAAAAAAACATTGTAGGGCGAGTTAAGCGGAATGGACGGTGACGAACGGACTCCTTAGTGGTTGGGGGTGGTGCTGGAAGCGTGCTGGCCGGATTTGGAAATGGATTGGGCGGGGATGGTGACCGAGCCCATGCGGCCCGAGTTTTCGTCGACAACCAGGACACGGAGCGATCCCATGCCAGGCTGCATCTCCACGGCGCGCTCGAAGGGAACGCCAGTGGGCAGGATGTTCTGGTAAGTGGAGGGTTTAAGGCGAAGGCCGAGAGTTGTGCCCTCGGCTTGGGCGTGGATGCCGGCGTCGTCGCGCTGGATGAAAAAGATGTCGAGCTTGTCCATCCAGCGGCCGGCCTGCTGCTGCATGGCGAGGTCGGCGGCGGCGATATTGACCTTGACGGCGAATTCCGCGCCGACGGGCGAAATGCTGGCGCTGACGCCGATGTCGGTGGTGTCGGAGGGTTGCCAGACGGCCTCGCGGAAGCGGTCCTTGAGGGAAGCGGGCTCTTTGGCGAAGAGGTAGCTGGTGCGATAGCGGAGGATGAGACGGCGGCGGCTGTTGAGCTTGACGGAGATGACGTGATACTGGCCGTCGGGCGGGCCGGCGGGCGAGAAGCTGAGCTGATAAGTGGCGCGGCCGTCATCGACGATGCCTTCAAGCTCGCCAGCGAGGTCGCTGGCACGGCGGATGGTGCGGCCGCCGGTGCCCGCGGCGACGTCGCGGACGGAACCCTGGATGGGATGGAGGTCCTGGCTCACCTGGGCATCGATGCGGCCGTTTTGGTTCGGACGGTAAGAGGGGGGCGGGAGTGAGCTGGAGGACTTGGCTCCGGCGCTGGCAGCGGTGGTGGCGTTGTCCTGCGCGGCGGGACTGAGTTCGACACTGCTGTTCTGGAGGTCGGCGGTGATGGCGCCGCCCTCGACCTGGGAAACGTCGAAGGGGTAAACGGCGGCGTGGGCATCGTTCATGGCCTCTTCGGCGTGGAGGGCGACGCTTTGCACCGATTTGGGGCTCTTGTCAATGCCCACGGCCTGGTCCTCCCAGTCCGCGAAGACGTTGTCGCTATCGATCCAGACCAGGTTTTTGTGTCCGGGGATGGCGGAGAGGTGGCGGGCGACCTGGGCGAGGACAATGAAAGCGGCGCCGGCGGGATTGTCGCCCTTGGTGAGTAGCTCGTAGTCGATAGGCTGCGCCGGGTCGTCGGGGACGTCGATGTGATTGCCGTTGACGTTATTGAGGTCGTTGATGTTGTGGATGTATTCGAAAGTCTGGCGGTTTTGGCGCTCTTCCTCCTGGGCTTCGCTGACGAACTGTGCGGAGGGCAGGAATGCCTTGAGGCGGGCATCCAGTGCGGCGTGGTCGGTGGTCAGCTCGAGCAGGACGCGGAAGCCGAGGCCGTTCATGGTGTAGAGGCCCACAGGGGCGTTCGCCGGGGTCTTGGCGAGGAACTTGAGCATCTGGCCGCGGGCGTTGTTGAGGTCACTCCAGGCGATATGGCTTTCGTCGATGAGGAGGATGGTGCCGGCAGAGGCGGGTTGGGCGGGAGCGGCGGGAGCGGACGAGATGGGTGCGTCGGAGGCACGATTAGAGAAGGTGAGATCGGCGTTGGGCGCCGGCGCGAGCGGCTCGGTTTGCGGGGATGCGGCCGGGGCGGCGAAGGAGCGAATGTACTGCTTGCGGCCATTGTCGTAAATCTCAAAGTCTGCGGGGGTGAGATCGGTGACCGGACGGCCTTTTTTGTCTAAAGCGACCACGCCGATATCGACGAGGCGGGAGGTGACTTTGAGGGAATAGCCGGTAGTCGCCGGATTGTCGGCGATGTCGGGGAGTCCGGTGGCGTTGGCGGTGCTGATCTCAGGGACGACGGGGGCTGCGGGCGGAGCCGGTGGCGGCGAGGGTTGCGCGGCGGGGGACGTGGAATGGGCGAGTTGCTGGCCGGCGGGCGCAGGCGGCGGCGCCGGCTGGGTAGTCGAGGGGGTTCCAGGACCAACTGGCTGCTCGCTGGAAGCAGTGGATTCTGCCGAGGCTGGCTGATCCGGCTGTGCCGTACCAGCGGGAACGGAGCCGTCAGCGACCATGCGCGAGGAGGAGCCGAGGCGGTGGTAATCGGTGAAGGCGCTTTCGTTGATGAGCAAGGTGGACGGGGGCTGGGGGAAAACGCCGGGGGTGTAGGGCGGCGGTTGAAGGGACAGAACGAAGCTGCGGACGGGACAGATGAAGGTTTGGCCGCCGATGGAGACGCGGCCGTACTCGACCACGGTGGCCGCGCGCTCGAGGGGGTCGGTGGATTTGAGCTCGGCCAGGATGGCGATGCGAACGATGGCGCCGGTGGTGGGGTCGATGGAGAGGCTGCCGTGGTAAGCGGGCGTGGCGTCGAAGGGCTCCCGGGTGACGTTCTGTGTTGCGTTGATCTGTCCGGAGCGCGAGTTATAGAACTGGCCGGTGACGTACTCCCGATTGACGATGCAGCAGAAGTGAACCTGGTAGTGGGATTCGGCCTTGGGAACCTGGAAACGGTAGACGGCGGCGACGCCGAGCGGGGTGTCCTCCCAGTGGCTGAACTGGACTATGCCATTGACCAGATCTGTGAGGGTGCGGGCAAGGACAGGGCCGAATTCGCCATAGGAATAGAGGCCGAGGTCGGGCTTGGCGGTCGCAGTGCCGGAGGCGGTATCGACGACCTCATTGCCGTCGCGGAAAGTGACGGTGCGAGAGGATGAGCCGACAAGGTGGAGGCCGGCGCGGACGGGCCAGGCACCGGGATGAAGTGACCTGGGGCGAGTCGTCAAAACGGCTTATGTTGCGGGTGGCAAAGAAGTTGGGAAGGCGGGAGATGGTTTCGACCACGTAGCCGCGGGCAAGCGCGAGTATGCGCTGCTGGGTCGTGGCGTCCGGCGGCTCGGTGGCGAGGAACTCGGAGGGAGGGGGATCGTTAAAGGCGGATTGGTCGGCAATGAGCTGGAGGGCCAGCGCGGTGAGTGGCTGGATGGGGAGCTTGGAGGCGAGGCGGCCGAGGGTGGTTCCGGTAAGCCGCTGGGAGAGCTCGACATTGCCGACCATGTGGGCGATGTCGGCGTCGGAACGGTGCTGGGCGCAGGCGGTGGTGAGGTCTTGCTCAAGCTGGGCGACGGTCATGCGGTGGTCGGCCAGGGCCGGTAGGCAAATGAGGGCCAGGGCAGTCAGGATGAGGAGCCGGCGCGACAGGGACAGACTGCAACCCATGAAATATTAAGTCCTTTTTAGCAGAGACGATGGAAGCGGCGAGAAGGACGACAGGACAGCAGAAGGCCGTTTTGATGGGCCGAACCGACGGCTCTGGGGTGCAACCGGAGGCTTCGGGGAGTGTGCGCATCAACTCTACAAATTTGTGGGCGGGTCCGGCAAGTGAGGGCTGCCGGCGCAAGCACAGAGTTGGGTTCGCTCCGGGAAGCCGGTCAACCTCACCCGCCCGGATTTGGGAATTATGGACACCGGCGGCGGAATCCCGCGGAAGGGTGGATCATGCGGGATGAACCTTGTGTTTAGGGTGCTTGACCTTGGCGAGGTAGGCCGCCGGGACGAAAGTCTGCTCCGCCAGGGGTGGGCGGACGTAATGAGATTTCTGCAATGCGGGCAATTCGAGGCGCTCGGGGGTCAGGTCGCGGTAGGCAATGAGGGAAAGCAAGTGGCGGATCACGTTAAGGCGGGCGGATTTCTTGTCGTCGGAGTTGACCACGAACCAGGGTGAGTGGCGGGTGTCGGTGACCGCGAACATTTCGTCCTTGGCGCGGGAGTAGTCGGCCCAGCGGCGGCGGGACTCGAAATCCATGGGGCTGAGTTTCCATCGCTTGGTGGGGGTGCGCAGGCGCTCCTGGAAACGGCGCTCCTGCTCCTCGTCGGAGACCGAGAACCAGTACTTGACGAGAAGGATGCCGGAACGAAGAAGCAACCGTTCGAACTCGGGACAGCTTTGCAGAAACTCGTTGTATTGCGCCTCGGTGCAGAACCCCATGACGTGCTCGACGCCGGCGCGGTTGTACCAGGAGCGATCGAAGAGGACCATTTCGCCGGCGGCGGGGAGATGGGCCACGTAGCGCTGAAAGTACCATTGGGTCCGCTCGCGCTCAGTGGGCGCGGCCAGAGCGGCGATGCGGCAGATGCGGGGGTTGAGAGCTTCCGCGATGCGCTTGATGGCGCCGCCCTTGCCGGCGGCATCGCGGCCTTCAAAGAGCACCACGACACGCAGGCCTTCATGGCGGATCCACTCCTGGAGCTTGACCAGTTCGATCTGGAGGCGGGCGAGCTCGCGGTCGTAGTCAACATCGGCGCCGAGCCGCAAGGCAGCGTAATTGGACCCGCTGGTTGAGCCATTGCCAGATGCTGGCTTTGACGACTTTTTGGACATATGGGGCTCCACTCCAGGGAGACGGAGAGATTATCGGCAGTGCACGGCGGAAGTTGATTTGACGGCGACCACCTTTCGAGCCGGAGCCGCGTTCTGGATGAGCGTCGCCGAATGCCGGCTTGTTCCCGGCGAGGCTGACTCGCCTCCAGCGGCGGGAAGCGGCTAAGATCGTCCCGGAGCATACCGGAGGTTGGAGATGCAGGAAGCAGTCATTGTTTCCGCGGCGCGGACGCCGATCGGGAAGTTTCAGGGATCGCTGGCGGGCTTTACCGCGCCGAAGCTGGGCGCGATTGCGGTACGCGAGGCGGTGCGGCGGGCGGGACTGGAGCCGGCGGAGGTTGAGGAGTGCATCATGGGGTGCGTGCTGCAGGCGGGGCTGGGACAGAATCCGGCGCGGCAGGCCGCGATTCATGGAGGAATGCCGGCGGAGAGTGCGGCCTTGACGGTGAACCAGGTATGCGGTTCGGGGCTGCGGGCGGTGGCGCTTTGCGCGCAGGCAATTTGTTGCGGCGACGCGGAGGTCATGGTGGGCGGCGGGATGGAGTCGATGTCGAATGCCCCGTATCTGCTGCCGCAGGCGCGCTCCGGATACCGCATGGGGAACGGGACGCTGGTGGATGCCATGATCCACGACGGGCTGTGGGAGGCCTATCGTGGGTTCCATATGGGGATCGGCGCGGAGATGATCGCGGAGAAGTACGGGATCGGGCGGGAGGAGCAGGACCCATTTGCGGCGAGGAGCCATCAGAAAGCGGCAAAGGCGACCGCGGAAGGGTGGTTTCGCGAAGGCATTGTGCCGGTAGAGGTTCCGCCGGCGAAGAAAGGCGAGGCGGCGCGCGTGTTTGCGACGGACGAGGGAATCCGTCCGGAGACGACGGTGGAGATTCTGGCGAAGCTGAAGCCGGCGTTCAAGGAGGGTGGGACGGTGACGGCGGGAAACGCGCCGGGCGTGAGCGACGGGGCCGCTGCCGTGGTGGTGATGAGCGCGGAGGCGGCGAGGGCGCGGGGATTGAAGCCGATGGCTACGATCCGGGCGGCGGTAACGGCGGGGCGTGAGCCGGAATGGTTTGGGCTGGCGCCGATCGATGCGGTCCGGAAACTGATGCCGAGGGCCGGCTGGAAGCTCGAGGATGTCGAGGTATTCGAGCTGAACGAAGCGTTTGCGGTGCAGGCGCTGGCCGTGATCCGGGAGCTGGAGCTGGACCCCGCAAGGGTGAATGTGCATGGCGGGGCGGTCGCGCTTGGACATCCGATTGGGTGCAGCGGCGCGGCGGTGCTGGTAAAGCTTCTGGAGGCGATGAAGCGGCTGGGCAAGACTCGGGGCGTGGCGGCGCTATGCCTTGGAGGGGGAAACGCGGTGGCGATGGCGGTGGAGCGGAGCTGAGCCGGGTGTCCGAAAACGGACAGTGCGCTTCGCGAGCGGTCAATCGACGGGGCGGAATGTCCGGTTGGATGGCCGGGTAAGTCTTTTTACATCAAGCATCGAGGCCGGGGGTGGATTTGGCACGGGACGTGCACTTGCTCAGGAGTTATGGATATCGCACGTCCTGATATAAAGCGGAAAAAGCGGCGCCAGACGATCGTCTGGGTTGGCGTCGGAGTGGTGGTTCTGGCGGCGGCTGCGTTTGGGGTGTCGCGGCTTAAGCCGGCGGCGCCGGTGGTGGATGCTTCAGCGGTTTGGCCGGACACGGTGAAGCGGGGGGATCTGGTCCGGCAGGTGCGAGGGTCAACGGGCACGCTGGTGCCGCGGGAAGACTCGATCCAGATGATTCCGGCGCAGACGGATGCCACGGTGGTGCGGATTCGGGTGCTGCCGGGGGCCAAGGTGAATCCGGACACGATCCTGCTGGATATGTCCGATCCGCCGCTGGAGCAGCAACTGCTGAATGCGAAGCTGCAGGAGAAGCAGGCCGAGGCCGATTTCAAGGCAGCGCAGGGGACGCTCCAAAGCACGCTGATGGACAAGAAGATTGCCGCGGCGCAAGTGAACGCCGACTACGCGCAGGACCAGCTGCAGGCGCAGACCGACAAGCAGCTGTACGAGTTGGGCGTGATCGCGGGGATTTCCTATAACAAGTCGCAAGGCACGGCCGATCAGCTGAAAGAGCAGCACAAGCTGAGCCTGGAACAGCTCCAGGTGAATGAAGACAATATCAAGGTGCAGCTGGCCTCGGCGCAGTCGAAGATTGACCAGGCGAAGACGCTGGTGGACCTGTACGAGAAGCAGACGGCGGCGCTGGAAGTGCGGGCGGGCATTGCCGGTGAGGACGCGGCGCTGACGACGCCGATGTCGGTGGGGATGCACGTGACGGCGGGAACGCCGGTGGCCGAGGTGATCCAACTGGATAAACTGAAGGCGGCGCTGCAGATTGCCGAGACCCAGGCGCACGATATTCAGCTGGGGCAGCCGGCGACGATCGATACCCATAACGGGATTGTCGAGGGACACGTATCGCGTATTGATCCGACGGTTTTGAACGGAACCCGCACGATTGACGTACAACTGGATGGGCCACTTCCGCCGGGCGCGGTGCCGAACCTGAGCGTGGAAGGTGTCGTCAATCTGGAAACGCTCCGCAACGTGCTGTACGTGGGCCGGCCGGCGCTGGGGAACGAGAACTCGACGCTGAGTCTGTTCAAGGAGAGCCCGGACCACAAGACGGCGGAGCGCGTGCAGGTGAAGGTGGGCAAAGCCTCCGTGCAGTACATTCAGGTGTTGAGCGGGTTACAAGAGGGGGACACGGTGATTCTGTCTGACATGTCGCGGTACGACAACGTGGACCGGATTCGGCTGGAGTAGGGCAGGGAGCAAGTGAATAAGTGAGAGAGTGAAGAAGTGAAATAGTGAATGAGTGAACGGGGAGCTCGGCGAAAGAGAGTTTCCAATCGGCATTGGGTGTTTCACTCCTTCACTTGTTCACTGCTTCACTTTGAAAACTACCGAAGAAATCTGACTTCGAAGCGAGGAACCGAATGGCAAACGACAAGCTGATTGACATTGAAGACCTGACCAAAGTTTTCTACACAGATGAAGTGGAGACACATGCGCTCTCCGGGATTCATCTGACGATTTCGCGAGGCGAGTATGTAGCGATGTCGGGGCCTTCGGGCTGCGGCAAGTCGACGCTGCTATCGATCCTGGGCTTGCTGGACACGCCGACGGGCGGGAAGTATCTGCTGAACAACAAGCCGGTGGAGAACCTGAGCTTCAGCGAGCGGTCACGAATCCGCAACCAGGAGATCGGGTTCATCTTCCAGAGTTTTAACCTGATCGGCGACCTGACGGTGGAGGAGAACGTTGAGCTTCCGCTGACGTATCGCGCGGGGATGCCGTCGGCGGAACGGAAGAAGCGGGTGAAGGAAGCGCTGGAGCGGGTGAACATGGCGCACCGGATGCGGCATTATCCCGCGCAGCTCTCCGGCGGCCAACAGCAGCGTGTGGCCGTGGCGCGCGCGTTGGCGGGGTCGCCCTCGATCCTGCTGGCCGATGAGCCAACCGGAAACCTGGACTCGAAGAACGGCGAGGCAGTGATGCATCTGCTGGCCGATCTGCACCGGGAGGGCTCGACCATCTGCATGGTGACGCACGATCCGCGCTTTGCCAAGCACGCGGAGCGCGAGGTGCACCTGTTCGACGGCAAGGTGGTTTCAGAGGACGAGCTGAGGAAGCTGACCGCGGAAGTAGAAGCGTAAGAGCAGGCAACAGGGAACAGGGATCAGGGAGCAGGGAGCTGAACGCAGGCCCGGCGCCCCAGCGGCCTGAGGTGGACGAATGGAGATATTCGCCCACTACGGGAGATCCTTGCGCAAGGAGGGGGCATGATTCTCCAGGACATTAGATACGCGATGCGGCAGGTGCGGCGGGCGCCGGGGTTCGCCGTGACAGTGGTGCTGACGCTGGCGCTAGGCGTGGGCGTGGCGACGGCGGTGTTCTGCGTGATCGACGCGGTGATCCTTCGGCCGCTGCCGTATGCGCATCCGCAGCAAATTGTCGCAATCGATACGACGAGCCGGGAAGGATACCAACAACCCGCATCGTGGCCGAGCTACGAAGACGAGCGCGCGCAGGCGCATACGTTCGGGGCTTTGGCGGGGTACACTTCGTATTTTCGTCTGACCGTGCAGACCCCTTCGAATGAGCGGGTGCTGCTCGACGCCGTCTATGGCACCGACAATTTCTTTCAGGTATTCGGAGTAAAACCGCTGATTGGCCGCACGTTTCTTCCCGGGGAGCAGGAAGAAGGCAAGAACGATGTGGTGGTGCTTGGCTTTGATGTGTGGGAGAGGTATTTTGGCGGCGACAAAGGCATCGTGGGGCGGGCAGTCAATATGGACGGCCGCGCATTCACGGTGATTGGCGTGATGCCGCCGGGGTTCCGATTCCCGTTGTCTCTGCGGGATGGGATTTATACGCCCATGCACCTGGACCGCGATTGGATGAAGGGCCGCGGGAACCATTGGCTGCGGACGGTGGGAGTGCTGCAGGACGGGGTGACGATGCAGCGGGCCCAGGCAGACCTGACGCAGGTGTTCAGCAACATGGGGAAGGCGTACAAGGACACCGATGCGGGGCGGACGGTGAAACTGGTTCCGCTGGGGGAGGAAATCAACGAGCAGACAAAGGGACCACTGTGGACGCTGCTGGCAGCGGTGCTGGCGGTGCTGGCGATCGGGTGTGTGAACCTGGCCGGATTGCTGCTGGCGCGGGGCGTGAAGCGCGAGCGCGAGATGGCGATGCGGACGGCGATTGGCGCGGGGCGGGCACGGCTGGTGCAGCAGGTGCTGACGGAAGGAATGATGCTGGCGGTGGCAGGGGCGGCGGTGGCCGTGGTGCTGGCGTGGGCACTTCTGGGTGCGATGCGCACGTTCCTGATGCACGCGCTGGAGCGCGGGGCGGAGATTCATCTGAATTGGACGGTAATGGCGGCGGCGCTGGCAGCGGCGGTGCTGGTGAGCCTGGCGGCCTCGCTTTATCCGGCGCTGAGGATGGCGGGAGCGGATCCGAACCGGGCCCTGAAAACTGGCGGCAGCGGTTCGGGGACGGAGCGAAGCCAGCATCGTTTGCGGGCGGGATTCGTGATCTCGCAGGTGGCGCTGACGCTGGTGCTGCTGGTGGTTTCCGGGATGCTGATTCGCATGGTGACGCGCTATCAGCACACAGATCTTGGATTCGATCCAGCGCATATCCTGGCAACGCCGATCAACCTTTCGCCGGACCGCTACAAGCGACGCGATCCGATCGCGGACTTCTACCAGCCGGTGTTCGACCGGGTGGGGCGGATTCCGGGCGTGGAGGCTGTAGGCGTGGTGAGTCTGCTGCCCATTGAGAGCTACGGATCGAACTCCGACATTCACATTGCCGGGCAGCCGCCGTATCCGCCGAACCAGGAGATGCTGGCGGAAGGGCGGTTTGTGAGCAGAGGCTACTTTGATGTGTTCGGGATCAAGCTGCGCAGCGGGAGGCTGCTGTCGGCGAGTCTGGACCGGCCGGACAATCCGTCGTCGGCGGTAGTGGTGAACGAGCGGTTTGTGCAGAAGTTCAAGCTGACGGACGCGAACGCGCCCGGGCAGCGCATGGATGACGACCCCAAGGAAGCGAACTGGACGCGAATTGTAGGGGTGACGGGGAACGTGCGGCAGGACATCTTTGAGCCGCCGCTGGCGGAGCGGGATTGGCTGATGGACTCTGTTCCAGTGAAAATGCGGCCGGAGATGCTGAACGGGATGTCGCTGGTGATACGGACGGACGGGGATCCGATGACGGTGGTGCCGGCGGTGCGCGCGGCGATTTACGATATCGATCCGACGGTGCCATTCAAAGAGGCGTACACCATGACCGACGTGGTGACCGAGACGCTGGTGTTCGAGCGCATGGAGAGCTGGCTTTTCGGCGTGTTTGCCGGGCTGGCGTTGCTACTGGCGCTGATCGGCCAGTATGGGTTGCTGAGCCACGAGGTGGAGCAAGGCACGCGCGACATCGGCGTCCGCATGGCGCTGGGAGCTTCGCGGACGCAGATTGTGGGCATGGTGTTGCGGCGGGTTTCGTGGATGCTGGGCGCGGGCGCGGCCGTGGGGCTGGTGCTGACGCTGCTGGTGCAGAAGACCATCGATATGGTGATTTACATGGACGCCGGGAAGGAGTTGGGAACGCTGCTGCTGACGGCGCTGCTTTTGATGGCAGCGGGAATGGTTGCAGCGCTGGTTCCGGCGCGGCGAGCGGCTTCAATTGAGCCGATGCAGGCGCTGAGGGCGGAATAGAGAGCAGGGAACAAGGGACCAAGGGAACAAGGGAACAAGGGAACAAGGAAGAGAGCCTGGCAGAAGGTTACGCGGCGGCCGGTGGCTGGAAGGGAGCGACGAAAGATGCTTCGCGACATTCGATTTGCGATTCGGCAACTGGTGAGGTCGCCGGGGTTCACGCTGACGACTGTGGCGACGCTGGCGCTGGGCATTGGCGCGTTGACCACGGTGATGACGTGGACCAACGCGGTGCTGTTCAATCCGTGGCCGCAGGTGCGGGGTGCGGGGTCGCTGCGATTCCTCTCGGCGTCGTGGGCGGGCGGTAGCGGGTACTCGGTTCACTTCGACCAAGTGGAGTTTGTAAAGAAGCAGGCGCGTTCTTTCAGCGATGCGACTGGGTTTGACTCGACCGCGGTGAATCTGGACCTGCCGCACGCCCAGCCGGAGGCGATTGAAACAGGGCTGGTGAATTCGAATTATTTTCAACTCCTGGGAGTGACCCCGGAGATTGGCCGGTTTTTTCAGGCAGACGCCAACGATCGCGATTTCGGCGCCCATGATGAAATTGTGTTGTCTGATGCGATCTGGCGTGAGCGATTCAACGCCGATCGGAGCGCGATTGGTCGCGAAGTGTCGATCAACCGGCACCCGTTCACCGTGATCGGGGTGGCGCCGGCAGGGTTCTGGGGAATCTACGGCGGGATGGCGGAATCGGCGTGGCTGCCGTTGTCCGCGCTGCGCGATCTCGCGCCGGATGCTCCGGCGGACCCGCTGGCCCATGAGGGATTGATGGCGGCGGTGCGGTTGCGGCCGGGAGTGAGCGATAAGACGGCTGCGGCGGAACTGCACACGCTGGCGCGCTCCTTCGCGGCGCAGAAACACGACAACAGTCTCAACAGCTGGGACCTGAACCTAGGCGATTCGGCGCATTTCCAGCGGGGGCTTTTCTATGGGATCGGAGAGATGCTGCCGATCCTGACCGGCGCCTCGGCGCTGCTGATGATTCTGGTGTGCATCAATATTGCGTCGCTGCTGGGGCAAAGGGCGGCGAAGCGGCGGCGGGAGGTGGCGATCCGCACGGCGCTGGGCGCCGCGCCGCGAAGGATCGCGCGCCAGGTGCTGGTGGAGACGGGAATGCTGGCTCTGGCCGGCGCGGCGGCTGGATGGGCGGTGAGCACGGTTCTCTCGCGGGCGCTGTATGCGCTGCTGCCGAATTTCGGATTTCCATTGGAATTCAACCTGGGCATGGACTGGCGCTTGCTGGCCTTTGTCGCAGCGGCGGCCACCCTGACTACGCTATGGTGCGGTCTCTATCCAATGCGGCAGGCATTCAAGGTCTCGCAGCGCGAGGCACTGCATGAGGGCGCGGCGGCGGTGGCGGGACGTTCCGGCAAGGGCTGGGGAAAGCGCGTACTGCTTGGATTGCAACTGGGGATTTGTTTTGTGGTGCTGGTGGGCTGCGGGCTGCTCACGCGGAGCGCGCTGGCGGTGTTCCACCGCGATATCGGATTCGACCGGATGAACACGCTGACGGCGATCATGGATCTTTCTCGCGCGGGGTACGACAAGGATCATGCGCGCACATTCCAAATGGCGCTTGAAGACGAGCTGCGGAATGCTCCGGGAGTGGAGTCAGCCACTCTGACCACGCACCTGCCGATGGGCGACTGGGGGTCGGGCAACACGCGCGGCTTCAGCATTCCCGGGTATGTTCCGGCCAAGGGCGAGGATATGGATGTAGTGACGGACTACGACGGGCCGGAGTTCTTCCATACGATGCGCATTCAATTGCAGCAGGGGCGGGATTTTACGCGTGACGACGTGGCCGGGGCGCCGAACGTGGCGATTATCAACGAGACCATGGCGCGCAAATTCTGGCCGAAGGGCAACGCGTTGGGCAGCAGCATTGTGGTGGACAAGGTGCAGCGCACCGTTGTCGGGGTAATCCGTACTTACGCTTATCACAGTCCGAACGATACGGATCCGAGCCCGGTGGTGTACCTGCCACTATTTCAGGGAGCGGGGGGAAATGGATACGTGATTGTTGCGTTGCGGTCGCGCGCGGCGGCAGGCGACGTGGCCGGTGTTCTGCGCCAGGCAGTGGCCGCTCTTGACAGCACGGTGCCGCTGGAAAATGTGCGCAGCCTGGCGGCGGTCACCGACGAGCAGTACCAGGGCTCGCGGGTGCCAGCGGAGTTGCTTGGCGCGTATGCGATCTGCAGCCTGCTGGTGGCGATGATGGGGCTCTACGCCGTGATAGCGTACTCGGTGATGGAGAGGAACCGTGAGTTTGCGGTGCGCATGGCCCTGGGTTCGACGCGCAGCGGGATCTTCCGCCTGGTGCTGGCCGGGAGTGCCTCGATTGCCGCGGTGGGACTTATAAGCGGCGGGCTCGGTTCCATTGCGGGTGTGCGACTGCTGCAATCGATGCTGTTCGGCGTGTCGCCGTTTGACTGGCAGAGTTACATCGCGGCAGCGGGGATCCTGCTGTTGACGCTGTTTGTATCCGGGTTGATCCCGGCAAGGCGGGCGGCGGCTATCGAGCCGATGCGCGCGTTGCGCATGGAGTAGCGCAAATTTATGCAGACTCTGCTGAACGATCTTCGCTACACACTGCGCCAGTTGCGCAAGTCGCCGGGGTTCGCCATTACGGCGATCCTGACGCTGGCTCTCGGCATCGGCGCCAACACCGCAATCTTCACCCTGGTAAAGGGTATTCTTCTGCGGTCGTTGCCGGTGGCGGACCCCTCGCAGCTATTTCGCATCGGCGACACCGATAATTGCTGCGTGAATGGCGGATTTGTTGAAGACAATGGCGATTTCGATATCTACTCCTACGATCTTTACCAGTACCTCAAAAAGGGGACTCCGGAGTTTGAGCAACTGGCTGCGGTGCAGGCCGGGCAGCCGCAGTTCAGCATTCGCAAGGGCAATGAGCTGGCGCACGAGCTGCACGGGGAATTTGTTTCAGGGAATCTGTTTTCGACACTGGGCCTGATGCCGTACCTCGGGCGCCTGATGAGCGATGCGGACGACCAGCCCAACTCTCCCCCGGTGGTTGTGCTCAGTTATCAGGGATGGCAGAGCGATTTTGGCCATGACCCCACACTGGTTGGCTCGACCATTTCCATCGAGGCCCATCCGTTTACGGTCATCGGGATCGGGCCGCCGGGGTACTTCGGCGACCGGGTGACTGACTCGCCACCCGATTTCTGGATTCCGCTTTCGACCGAGCCTCTGGTGCACGGCGAGGACGAGGCGATACTGCACCATCCTGACTCGCATTGGCTCTATCCGATTGGCCGGGTGCGGCCGGGGACCAACGTCGCGGCGCTGCAGGCCAAGCTTTCGGTGCTGTTGCGGCAGTGGCTTTCTCACCGCACCGTATACACCGCGAACGGCGGAGCGGCCTTAATCCCCAAGCAGCACGTGCGAGTTGTTCCAGCCGGCGGCGGCATCCAGAATTTGCAATACGAGGCCGGCACGGGATTAAAGATGCTGATGATTCTGTCCACGGTGGTGCTGCTGATTGCCTGCGCGAACATCGCCAACCTGATGCTGGCCCGGGGAACCTCGCGCCGCGCCGATACCGCGGTGCGCATGGCCATGGGGGCCAGCCGCACGCGAGTGATGCGGCATGCGATTACGGAGTGCGTGCTGTTGAGCTGCATTGGAGGCCTTGCCGGTCTGGCGTTTGCGTACGTGGGCTCGCGCACCGTCCTCGCTCTGGCTTTTCCTGAGGCGCACAACATTCCAATCAGCGCGACACCATCCTTCGCAATTCTGGGATTCGCATTTGCAATTTCGCTCATCACCGGCGTGCTGTTCGGGCTGGCTCCGGCTTGGCTGGCCTCGCATGCGCAGCCCGCGGAGGCCTTGCGCGGCATCAATCGCAGTCTGCGCGACCGATCCTCGCTGCCGCAGAAGTTGCTGGTGGTGTTTCAGGCGGCATTATCCGTCGTGCTGATCGCCGGCGCGATTCTGATGACGAAGTCGCTGGACCGGCTCGAGAAGCAGGATTTCGGGCTGGCCACAAGCAATCGTTACGTGCTGCATATCGATCCGGAGGGCGCTGGGTACACGATGGATCGCCTGCCCACGCTCTATCGCTCCATAGAGGATCGCCTAGCCACACTGCCGGGCGTGGCCCACGTGGCGCTGGCGATGTACAGCCCGCTGGAAGGCGACAACTGGGGTGAATGCGTGATCCAGCAGGGGCATCCCGCGCCGGGTCCGAACGACCACTGCGGTTCCACCTGGCTTCGAGTGTCGCCGCAGTATCTGGCGTCGATCGGGGTGCCGATTGTGCACGGCCGCGACTTCAGCGATCAGGACACGGCGACTAGCGAGCCGGTTGCGGTGGTCAATCAGACGTTCGTGAAACGGTTCTACCCCAAGGTGGATCCCATTGGCCAGCACTTTGGCATCGACGATCCTAAATACTCCGGATCGTTCGAGATTGTCGGCGTGTTCCGCGACTTCAAGATGAATAATCCACGTGATCCGGTGCGGCCGGTATTTCTACGGCCGCTTTCGCAGTATGTCAGCGCCTATAAGGAACCCCAGTTCATCTCGACAGAAAAGCAATCGATGTATGCCAATGCCATTCTTGTCGACTTCACCAGGACACCGGAAACCGCCGAAGCCCTGCTGCGAAACACTCTGGCATCCCTCGATCCGAACCTCACGGTCGTGGATCTGCGCACATTCGATGCACAGATTGCCGGCAATTTTGACGAGGAGCGTCTGTTAGCGCAATTAACCAGCCTGTTTGGCGTGCTCGCGCTGGTCCTTGCGTCGGTGGGTCTCTATGGCGTGATGTCGTATTTTGTTGCCCGGCGCACGGGAGAGATCGGCATTCGCATGGCGCTGGGCGCAACTCGAGGCAGCGTAGTTGCGGTGGTGATGCGCAACGCAGGTTGGCAAGTTGGATTGGGGCTTTTGCTGGGCATACCGGCGGCGCTGCTGGCCGGACACTTGATGGCGAGCCAACTTTATGGAGTCGGCACATACGATCCTGCGGCGTTCATCGGGGCAACGCTAGTGCTGTCTGCCTGTGCGGCGCTGGCCGGGTTCATTCCCGCGCGCAGGGCGGCGTCGATCGAACCCATGCAGGCTTTGAGGACGGAGTAGCAGAGACTCGATGCATCTGTCGCTACAGAATGTTCGTTACGCGCTTCGCCAATTTAGGCGCTCGCCCGGCTTTGCCGCAACGGTGGTGGTTACGCTGGCGCTGGGCATCGGGGCTACGGCGGCGATCTTCACGCTGGTCGACCAGGTGCTGCTGCGCATGTTGCCGGTGGACAAGCCGCAGGAGTTGGCGCGGTTCCATTGGAAGGGTTCGTTCGCCGGGTCGATGAGCAGTTTTGGCGGCGATACCGGCAACTATTTCTCCTATCCGATGTACAAGGATCTGCGGGATCAGAACCAGGCCTTCAGCGGGATGCTGGCGGTGATGCGCACCGGCGCCGGGATTTCGTGGCACAACCAGGCGGACAGCGATGACGTTGAGGTTGTGAGCGGCAACGCCTTTGACGTGCTCGGACTCAAGCCGTCGCTTGGCCGCCTCCTGCATCAGACCGACGATACGCAAAAGAACGCCAATCCTGTGCTGGTCCTCAGCTACGAGTACTGGAAGACGCGCTTTGCCGCCGATCCGTCGATTGCCGGGCAGACTGTCCTGGTGAATGGACATCCGTTCACGGTCGTGGGTGTGGCCCCGAAAGGTTTCACCTCCGCCATCGGCGGCTATCGGCCCGGTGTATTTATCCCCATCAGCATGTCTGAAGTGGCTATGCCATGGATGGCGACGCGGGACAACTTCACCAATCGGCGTTCGCTATGGCTGACCCTGGTTGCGCGGCTCAAGCCAGGTGTGAGCATGGCTCAGGCGGAGGCCAGCATGGCTCCGTTGTGGAAGAACATGCGCCGGCAGGAACTCCCGCTCTATTCATCGCGGACACCGCAGTTCACAGATCGATATGTCGACAAGGCAGAGTTCCATGTGCTCGACGATTCGCAGGGCTTTTCGCCCGGCCGAATGGAGTTGAAGACGCCGCTAGTCATTTTGATGAGCATGGCGGGTCTGTTGATGCTGATGTGCGCCATCAATGTGGCGACGCTGCTGCTGCTGCGCGCGGCCAAGCGTACGCAGGAAATGGCAATGCGCTACGCTCTAGGCGCCAGGCGGATCCGGATTCTGTCGCAGTTATTTGTGGAGGGCGGCCTGCTTGGTCTGGGGGGCGCCGGGTGCGGTCTTCTACTTGCGCCGCTTGTGGCGAAGACGCTGGTGCGCATCATGACCAGCTCGGATCCGGGGAATGAACCCTATTCGACCGTGATCGATGCGCGCGTACTTCTATTCACTCTTGGCCTTTCTGTCGTTGTGAGTCTGCTTTTCAGCATAGCGCCTGCGCTGCACTTCATCCGGCCAAACCTGATGGAATCGCTACGGCAGAATTTGGGCACCGCAAGCAAGGGATCGCAGCGGTTCCGCAAGTTTGCCGTGGGCGTGCAGATTGCGCTAAGCGTCATGCTGTTGGGCGGTGCGGGCCTCTTCGTCCGCACACTCGAAAACCTGCGGCATCAGCAGATCGGGTTCCAGACATCGTATCTGGATACGTTCGCCGTCGATCCCACCGAATCCGGCTACAGCGGCGATCGCGTTTTCCAAACCGAAAACAATGTGATTGAAGCTGTGCGCCGCGTTCCCGGGGTCATCGATGTTGCGGGGACGAGCGATCCGGAACTCTCAGGAGACTCCAGCTTTACCCATTACGAAATTCAAGGCCATAAATTCAGCGAAGACGAGAAGTCGAGCTTTGAATACGAACAAATCACGCCTGGCTACTTCGCCGTGCTGCGACAGCCCGTGCTTGCCGGACGCGAGTTCACGGCAGCCGATGCAAAGGGCGCGCCTAAAGTGGCAATCGTGAACCTGGATTTTGCCAAGAAGTTCTTTGGGTCGCCGCAGAATGCGCTCGGCCGCCAGATCGGAGAGGACAAGCCCGATTCGACCATTGTTGGCGTGGTGGGCGACATCAAGCACGAGAACCTCCACGACGATATAGGTCCAGCGGTGTACGTTCCATATGCGCAGGTGGGCCATTTTTACGGTTTGCAGTTCTATGTGCATACGGCGCGACCGCCAGAGACGCTGCAGCAGCCGATTCGCGAGGCCACACATCAGCTGGATCCGATCCTGGTGGTCGACGGTTTGCGCACGATGGAGGCGCAGGTGGACGACAGCGCGTCAGACAAGCGCGCGCTGGCGGTGCTGGCGATGGCGTTTTCCGTTCTGGCGATGTTGCTTGCCGCGGTCGGGCTCTATGGCGTGTTGGCTTATTCTGCCGAGCAGCGCACGCGCGAGATTGGGGTTCGTCTGGCGCTGGGCGCGCGGCGCTCGCGGGTGGTCCGACTTGTGCTCCAGGAGATGCTGCTAATTTCCGGTGTCGCAATCCTGATTGCCATTCCGTCCACAATTGCGCTGGCCCGCTTGTTCCGCAATCAGCTTTACGGAGTCAGCGATGCCGATCCGCTTGCACTCATTGCCGCGGTGGCTCTCACAATCATCATGGTAGCCGTTGCCGCGGCACTGCCCGCGCGGCGCGCCGCAACCGTTCAACCCATGCAGGCGCTGCGGACAGAGTAGTTCGTTGCGCATGGATTTGCGCTATTCACAATGAAAGAAAAGATCAATTACGGGGCTGAAAATGATTGAATTGAAAAACGTAGAACGCAGTTACAAGACCGGTCATACCGAAACCTGGGTGCTGCGCCGCATCGGGCTTACCATTCGCGAGGGCGAGTTCGTCACCATTATGGGGCCATCCGGGGCAGGGAAGTCGTCGCTGCTGAATGTGCTCGCTTTGCTTGACGATAGCTGGTCGGGCGAGTACTGGTTCGGCGATGCCGCGGTCCACGCGCTGAACCGAAAACAGCGCGCCGACCTCGCCCGGCAGCGGATCGGAATGGTCTTCCAGAGCTACCATCTGCTGGACGATCTCACCGTCGCCGAGAATATCGATCTGCCGCTTTCCTACAAGAACCTTCCCGCCAAGGAACGCGCCGGGATGGTGGCCGATATCCTCGATCGGTTCCAGATCGTGGCCAAGAAGGACCTGTTTCCCAACCAGCTCTCCGGCGGACAACAACAACTCGTTGGCATTGCGCGCGCGGTAGTGCACGCCCCGGCGCTGCTTCTGGCCGACGAGCCGACCGGCAACCTGCATTCCACCCAGGCGCGCGAGATCATGGAGCTCTTCCGCGACCTGAACAAGAAGGGCACCACCATCGTGCAAGTGACCCACTCCGACGAGAACTCGCGGTACGGCTCGCGCATTCTCGAACTGCGGGACGGTTGGCTGGTGGGCGACACCGCGCCCAAGAAACTAGGAGAGGAGGTCAGCGCATCGTGAAAATGACCTCATGCCCCATTTGGATTTCGGCTGCTGCACTCTGCATGCAGCTTGGTTTCAATGCTGTTGCTCAAAGCCCATCGCAGGCGACAACACCTCCGCCGCCTCAGGCCTCGCCAGCGGGTGCGCAACCTGCCTCGGCTACGCCGGAATCACCGTCGCCGACTACGAACGGCCCGGCAGCAACTCCGACGCTGGCGCAGACCATGCAGCAGGTGCAGCAGGGGACGTTCGCTCCGCCGCAGAAATTCTCTGTGCCGCTGCCGCACTCCCATAGTCCGCTATCACCTTACATGCCCAGCATGCCGCCCCCGTTGAACCTGGCCAACTCGCCGCGGCTGCAAGACGTCATCCGCGACGGAAAGCTATACATTTCGTTGCGCGATGCCATCGCTCTCGCCATCGAAAACAATCTGGACATAGCGTGGTGGCGGTATAACTTCCCGATCGGGCAAATGGACCTGCTGCGGACCAAGGCCGGCGGTTACGCCAACGGCATCAACACCGCTATCCAGCAGAGCTCAACGCAAGGAGGCTTTGGGGCCACCAGCAGCGGTTCTGCCGGCGCAGCCACTGGAGGCGCGGCTGCCGGACAGGGTGGCATTGTTAGTTCCACGCTTGGCCAGGGCGCTACGGTTCCCTCCTTCGATCCCTTCCTCAATTTTAAGGGCTTCGTCGATCACACGGTTCTCACCGAGGAAAATCCATTCCAGTACGGAGTGCCAGTTCTTGAGCAAAACACAATTCAGGCGCAGGCAGGTTATTCGCAGAACTTTGCATTAGGTACCGGTGTGCAAGTCGGTTATCTGGGGCAACGGCTGGCCAACAATATCCCCTATGACAACATCAATCCCGCGCTGAACTCGTATCTGCAGATTATGATCACCCAGCAGTTGTTAGCGGGCTTCGGACTGGCCAGCAACGAGCGCTACATTCATATCGCCAAGAAGAACCTTCAGATCAACGATCTCGCCTTCAAGCAACAGGTGATCGCGACCGTTACCCAGGTGGAGAACATCTATTGGGATCTGGTGAATGGCTATGAAGACGAGCAACTCAAAGAGCGTTCGCTATCCTTCGCGCAAAATACTCTTTCTGACGACCAAAAGCAACTCGATCTCAAGGCGATTCCCGCCATGCAGGTCATGACCGACGAGTCGGCCGTGGCGACCGCCGAAGGCGACCTCACGGTGTCGCGCGCAACCCTCCGTCTCAATGAGCTTCAGATGAAGAACGCCATTACCAAGACCGACGATCCGCTTATCGACGAAATGCCGGTCATTCCTCTCGATACAAAGGGCGCCGCCGATCCCAATGCCACAAAGTCAACCGACGACCTGATCGCCGAAGCGGAGAAGAATCGTCCCGACGTTGCCGAGGACGAACTCGCAATGGAGGTGGAGCAAGCGAACCTCAAAGGCATTCGCAGCGAGTTGTTGCCTACGCTGTACGCCTACGGTTTTTATGAGGGAGCAGGGATTGCCGGTCCCATCAATCCAAACTGCACCAAATATCTGCCCGCCGACGAGTGTGCCTCCAATCTTCCCACGGGCTTTGGCGGCATGCTTGAGAACACTTTCAATTACTCATCGCCGGAATACCAGTTTGGAATGCAATTGCAGATCAATTTGCGCAACCGCGTTGCGAAGGCCGACCAGTTCCGGGCAGGCTTGGAATACCGGCAGAAGCAGATCACTTACGAAGAGCAGAAGAAGAATATCCGTTTTGATGTGCGCAACTCGCAGTTTGCGCTGCAGCAGGCGCAGGCCCGCGTGGATGCGGCGCAGAAGGCGCGCGATCTGGCGCAGCGCACATTCGATATCACCAAGCAGGAACAGCAACTCGGCGCCAAGTCCAGCTACGATACTCTCCTGGCTCAAAACCAACTTGTCCTTGCGGAATCCGCGCTCGTAGCTGCGCAATCGCAGTACGAGAAGGACAAGGTGGCGCTCGACCAGTCCACCGGGACAACTCTGGAACAGATGGGTGTGTCGATTGACGATGCACGTTCAGGCGTCGTGACGCACGCGCCATAAAATGACTCGATGAGAACCGCGATAGTGGAGGATAGCCATCCCGAAGCAAGAAGCGAAAATCCGCGTTCTGGTGGCGGACGATCAACCGCACATTCTTGAAGCCGTGGAGTTGCTGCTCGCTCCGCAGGGAATCCATGTGGACAGCGTGCGTTCGCCCCAACTCGCCCTGGAAGCCCTGGGCCAGAGCGAATACGATGTGTTGCTCATCGACCTGAATTACACCCGCGACACAACCTCCGGTCAGGAGGGGCTGGACTTGCTGGCGCGTATTCAGGAAATCGACTCCCGCTTGCCCGTAATCGTCATGACCGCGTGGGGCAACATCGACCTGGCCGTCGAAAGCATGAAGCGCGGCGCCCGCGACTTTGTCCAGAAGCCCTGGGAGAACGAGCGACTTGTGAGCCTGGTGAAGGTTCACGCCGAGTTACATCAGGCCCTGCGCCGGGCCCGGCAACTGGAGCTCGAAAACCGGCTGTTACGCGCCGAAGGCATGCCCGAATTCGTCGCCGGTGCGCCCGCCATGGGCTCGGTGCTGGAACTCATTGCCCAGGTGGGACCATCCGACGCCAACGTCTTGATTACCGGCGAGCATGGGACCGGCAAGGAGATTGTTGCCAAGCTCCTGCACGCCGCATCGCCTCGCGCGCGCATGCCGCTGGTCGCCGTCAATGCCGGCGGATTGCCCGAGGGAACGTTCGAGAGCGAGATCTTCGGCCACGTAAAAGGCGCATTCACAGACGCCCGCGCCGATCGCATCGGCCGATTCGAGCTTGCCAATAACGGTACGTTGTTTCTCGATGAGATCGCCAACGTTCCCTTGCGCCAGCAAGCCAAGCTGCTGCGCGTGCTCGAAACGGGCGAACTCGAGCGTGTGGGCTCTTCGCAGACGCGGCGTGTGGACGTGCGCGTGTTGTCGGCGACCAATGCGCAGGTGCATGAGGAAATAGCGGCCGGCAATTTTCGCGAAGATCTCCTTTTCCGCCTGAATACGGTGGAGATCCATCTTCCTGCCCTGCGCGATCGCCGGGAAGACATTCCGCTTCTGGCCCTGCACTTTCTCAACCGCAGCCGCGCCCGCTATCGCAAGCAGGTTGCCGGCTTCGCGCCCGCCGCCATGCAGCAGATGATGCAATATCCCTGGCCGGGCAACGTCCGCGAGCTGGAACACACCGTGGAGCGCGCCGTCCTCCTGTGTCGCGGCGACCAGATCGACGCCTCCAATCTCGCCATCACCGGTGGGCGAACTCCCGCGCCCTCATTCGACAATATGAGCATCGACGAGGTGGAGGCGCTACTCGTCCGCAAGGTGCTTCGCCGCTGCGACGGCAACATCTCGCAGGCCGCGGAGGCGCTGGGGCTCAGCCGCGCCGCCCTGTATCGGCGCATCGAAAAATATGGCCTATGATCGAAAATCGGGCCGCCGCCGCCCCCGCTCAGCCGTGCGCCGCGCCTGGGGCTACTGCTTCTGGTTGTCGCTCCCCGCGTTGCTGTTCGCGGCCATCCTGCTCTATCGCGAAAACATCACAGCGGCTCCGGCGATTCTCCTCGCTTGCTGCCTCCTGCTCTATCTCTTGCTGATGGCCGCGGCCCTGGTAGAGAGCCTCGTCCGGCCGCTGCAAACTCTATCCAACGTTGTCGCCTCCCTTCGCGAAGGCGACTATTCCTTTCGAGCGCGCGGGGCCGGCACGCGCGATCCCATAGGAGAGCTCGCCGGCGAAGTGAATGCGCTGGCCGACCTCTTGCAGCGCCAGCGCGTTCGCTCGCTCGAGGCCACCGCCCTTCTCGCCCGCATTCTCGAAGTCATGCACGCGCCGCTCTTCGCCTTCGACAGGGAGAATGTGTTGCAGCTGGTTAATACCGCGGGAACTGAGTTGCTTGGACGGCCGTATGCGCGCTGCTACGGCCACTCCGCCGCTGAGCTCGGGCTCGAGGACCTCCTCAAATCCCCCGACCAGAGCATTCATTCCTTCGCTGAAAAGCCGACGCGCTGGCTGCTGCGCAAGGCCTCGTTCCGTCAGGAAGGAGCGCCGCACATGCTCTTGTTGCTGGCCGATGTGAGCCTGCCCTTGCAGGAGGAGGAACAGGCTGCATGGAAGCGGCTGATTCGCGTGCTGGGCCATGAGCTGTCCAACTCGCTTGCTCCCATCAAGTCGATCGCGGGCAGCCTCCTTGCCCGGGTCGACGTAATGGAGGGCGACGCCGACACCCTGCGCGATTTCCGCCGCGGCCTGGGCGTGGTGGAGAGCCGCGCCGATTCGCTGCACCGTTTCGTGCAGTCTTATCGCTTGCTGGCCCAGCTTCCTCCGCCACATCTCAAATCGGTTCAGCTCTCCTCGCTTCTGGAACGCGTGGTCCTCCTGGAACAGCGGCTGCCCATCGAGCTTGAGCTCGGGCCCGGCATCACGCTGCACGCTGATCCGGACCAATTGGAGCAAATGTTCATCAATCTTCTCGCCAACGCCGTGGATGCGACCCTGGCAAATCACTCCGAGCGCGTCCGCGTCACCTGGAAGATTGCTGATTCCTCCGCCTGGGTGAATATTGACGACAGTGGCCTTGGCATCGCCAACACTGAGAACCTGTTCGTGCCCTTTTACACCACTAAGCCCAGGGGAAGCGGCGTCGGCCTGGCCCTGGCGCAGCAGATCGCCCGCGCCCACGGCGGCGAGATCCGCCTGGTCAACCGCGAAAGCGCCGACGGCGCCCGCGCAACCGTTCGATTACCTCTTGTCTGATCGGACCCGCGCAGTACTCCACTGTGGATTGCCATCCGACGCCCCCCGCGATCCGATTCTCATCGTCGCGTCTCCCGCTTCGACGGCGCGAAGGCCTTGAGCAGTGCAACCACATCCCGTGAACCCGCGGCAGCATCGGGCACAAAGCCGAACGTGCCGCGCTCCGCCATTTCTCGAGCGGCGGAAAGGAATGCGCCCAGCGCCGCGCGAGCCAGTGCGCTCCCCGTGCTCAGCCGCCTCACGCCCATCTCCGAAAGCTCTTCCAGGCTCAAACTGAGCCCCGGCATGCCCACCAGCACATTCACCGGCCGGTCAACAGAGCGAATCACTTCCGCAATCTCATCTCTCGTCGTGAGCCCCGGCGCATACAGGACATCGGCTCCCGCCTCCTGGTAAGCCTGAAGCCGCTGGATTGTGTTTTTCAGGTCGGGCCGCCCATGCATGAAGTTTTCTGCCCGTGCGCACAGCGTGAACGGGAACGGCAGTGAATGGGCCGCCTCTGCTGCCGCACGTATACGCTCCGCGGCGTGGCTCGTTTCATAAATCGGCGCCGTGTCGTCTCCGCTCGCGTCCTCGATGGATGCTCCGACAAGCCCGTGAGCCGCCGCCATGCGAATCGTCTCCGCCGCAGCCGCCGGCGCATCGCCGTATCCGTTCTCCAGATCTCCGCTTACCGGCAAATCGGTTGCAGCAATAATTTCCGCAACGTGCTTGAGCATCGCCTCCCGTCCCACCGCCCCATCCAGCACGCCCTGCGAAAACGCGTATCCCGCGCTGGTGGTGGCCAGCGCTTCAAAGCCAAGTTCCGTTAGCATTCGCGCCGTCCCCGGGTTCCACGGATTGGGCAGAATGAATGCCCGGTCGCGCTGATGCAGTGCGCGGAACCTCTCGGCCTTTTCCGTTTGTGAGCTCATTACAGTCAATCGCTCCCTTTCATCATCGACGGGCGGTTCAACGTTCCGTCGACTGCTTCTACGAATGTCCGCTCCTCCCGCAGGATAATGCGAAGACGCTGCGCCATGCGAAAATTATCGATCGCCTCCGCATCGCCTCTCAGTCGCGCGCGGTAGGCTTCGTAAGCGGAAAGGCTGGGGAACGCAATAAGCCCCCATGCAATGTCGTTGGTCCCTTCCGCGGGCAGAAAGTAGCCCACCAGATCCCCTCCGCAGCGAGGAATAATGCGGCCCCAGTTTTCCGCGTAGTGCTTGAATGCGTCCCGCTGAAACGGATCGATCTGGTAGCGAATAAAGCACGTAATGGTCATACGCGTTCCTTCCTCCGCAGCTTGCATGCGCCTCAAACCGGCGGCAAGCGCACCGGGCAGCGTAACCATACTTCCCAGCATTGAGCGGCGCGAAATGAAATCCGATGGCGCTCCGGCTCCCATGAAGATGATTATGCAGGTTGCTCTGCCAGGACACTTCGGTTAGCGTAAAACAATGAATGTCGAGTCATCCGATGCCGCAGTCGCTCGCATCGCATCTGCTATCGGCGAGCCGGCTCGCGCCCGGATGCTCTTCTGCCTCCTCGATGGCCGCGCTCGAACCAGCACCGAGCTTGCTGTCGTTGCCGGTGTGGCTCCGCCAACGGCCAGCGCGCATCTTAACCGGCTCAAGGCCGAGAACCTGGTCGCGGTGCAGGCCCAGGGAAAGCATCGCTACTACGTGCTGACGTCGGCGCGGGTGGCGCGCGTGCTGGAAGGGATCAGCGTGCTGGCCGGATCGCCCTGCGCGGATTTCCGGCCGTCCACTCCGGTTCCCTACCGCGTTGCTCGACGGTGTTACGATCACCTCGCCGGCAGGATCGCCATCCTGCTTCTTGATCGGTTCCGCAGTCTGCGCTGGGTCCGCTCCAGCGCAGCCGGCGACAATGCCCTTGAGCTCATGCACGAGGGAGCAACCGGCCTCGCCGCGTTAGGCGTCGACGTGAATGCCGCCTGCGCCGCACGCCGCAGATTCGCCTACGGCTGCCTGGACTGGAGCGAGCGGCGCATGCACCTGGCCGGCGCGCTCGGATCGGAACTGCTTCGAGTGTTCGTGGCTCGCGAGTGGGTTCGGCCGGAAATCGACAGCCGCGCCTTGGCCATCACCCCACGCGGCCGCCGCGAGTTGCGCCAGCGCCTGCAAATTGAAATCTGAATCCGTCTATTCCTTGCCCACGCTGAACCGCATGGTCCGGTAATCAAACTTGTAGCTGCGCAATTGGTCCAGCACGTCCACTCCGAGAACGCCGTAAACGTCATCCAGGGCGGTACTGCCCAGCGGCTGCGTCAGCACCTGGATGTAGTGCGCATGCACCCTCGTCCCGCCCACGTCCAGGGGCACGGTTTCCGCTACGTACGCCGGCTGCGGCGCAATCGTCGGATCCGTGGGAATAGAAAACCGGCTGGCCGGTTCTCCCGCAAAATCATCGGTGTGTTCGTCGTAGTAACGCGATGTGAGATAGCTTTGCTGCCCGCCCGCGTCCACCACAAACATCCGCTCGTTGCCCGGCAGCCCCAGGGCGACTATAAGCCGGTCGCCGTCCAGAAAGAAGTGCGCGCCCGGCGGATCGGATGGGTCCTTGGCGTCGCTGGGCGTGCCGGCCGCATCCTTCCCCGGCTGCACCGCGACGGTCGCGTCCGAGGTAAACTTCACGCTCCCCAGTGCCTCCAGCGCCGCGTATCCCAGCACCCCTTCAACACGGTAGTCGGTGTGCGGAAAGGAATAGTCCGCATCGTCGTAAACAAACGCCGTCACATTATGCAGGGTTAGCCGCCCGCCAATCGTGAATCGCGGAATCATGGTGGCGTGCACCTGCATGGGCCGGCCCGTTAGCGTATGAATCGTCACCACGTCATCGGAAATCCTTAGCCCCACTTCGCGCGCCGTCGACCGCGCTATCAGGTTGAACGGAGCTGTGGGATCCAGCATCCAGCTATGCGGCTGTGCGTCCACAAATACCGGGATATCCGTCAGACCCAGCGGGTCCATGTTCACCTGCATCACAAACGGCTCGCAGGGATCCACCGTCATTGGTGGGTTCTCGGCGGCCAACGGCAGCATCTTCACAGGCATCTCGATCTCATCCTGCTCGTCTGCTGATAGCTTGCTGCCAACCCGCGCCTCCAGCGCCTGGTAGGCTTTGGCCGCTTTCGCCCAGTCGCCCTCGCGCAGGTAGTCCTCCGCCAGCGCCTTGCGCAGCAGTTTTTCGTGCGCCGAATCGCCGCTCGCATCCACACTTTCAACCAGCGGCTCAAGCAGCGCGATTGACTTCTGCGGGTCGTTGTTCCGGTTGGCCAGAATGCCGCGATAAAACTGGGCAAACGCCGGCGGCAACTTGTCCAACTCATCCTCGACGCGGAAATACTGGTGGTCGGCCAAGAGGTTCTGGATCCGCACATCGGCATCCAGGCCGCTCTTGGTCCCCGTCCGTAACTGGGCCCCTGCGCCAGGCTCCTGCTGCGTGTCTGGACTCTGTTGGGCGAGCGCTCGCGGCTCACTGTTGATCAGCGCCGCCCCTCCCAACGCAAGGCACAGGCCGACTGCCCGCGCCTTTCTGCCCAGACCACTCATGGTTACTTCGAAGGTAACAGATTTCTGCTCTCACGAAATCCCTCGAAAGGGTGTGCATAACGCGGCAAAAACTTCATTGAAGCCCGAATTCAACGACACCGCATTTTCGCTGCCCGGCGCTACAAGGCACTATTGCAGCTTCACCGTCGCTTTCAGCGCCAGCTTGTCGCTGGATCCGCCAACAAGGAACGTGTAGTCACCGGGTACGAGCGACCAATCGTGCCTATCCACATCCCAGATGGAAAGGTATTTTCGGTCGATCTCCACCGTGATGGGCTTGTGCTCGCCGGGCTTCAGTTCCACCTTGCTCCAGCCAACCAGACGCTTCGGCGGTTCCTCGGCCGATGCCGGCAACGCCGCGTACACCTCGGCAATCTCCTTGCCCGCGCGCACCCCGGTGTTGGCCAGCGTAAACGTCACCTTGACCGTATCGCCCGTATCCACCTTCAGCCCCGAGTAGCCGAACGTGGTGTAGGAGAGCCCATAGCCGAATGGGAACAGCACCGGCTTGTGCTCAGCGTCAAACCATTTGTAGCCGACTTTGACGCCCTCATCGTAATCGCGGTTCACCGGTGGCTTTACGATAGTGGGGTGCGGCAGATCGGCGTCGCTCAGCGGGAAGGTGTTGGGCAGCTTCCCGCTGGGATTTACAGTTCCAAACAGAACATTGCCCAGCGCGTCGGCGCCATCGGAGCCGCCGTACCACGCCTCCAGAATGGCCGCGGGCTCGTTCACCCAGGGCATCAAGGCCGGGCTGCCGGTTTCCAGAACCACTATGGTGTGGGGATTCGCCTTGGCGACGGCCGCCACAATGGCGTTCTGGTCCACGTCCTTGCCGTCCTGCTTGTAATTGGGCAGCGCCAGCGACGGCAGATCCATGCCCTCGCTCTCCCACTGGTACGCAAACACGATGGCAATATCGGCGCCCTTGGCTGCCGCGGCAGCCGCGTCCGGGTCCACTCCTGGGTCGTACGTCACCTTCGCATGCGGCGCCCGCGCCTCGATCGCCTTCAGCGGCGACGTGGGAAACCAGACCTGCTCCAGCCACCGCGTCTGCCCTTTGCCCGGCGGAAGGATCGCGTTGCCGCCGATGGGGTCCACCTGCGCCGAGCCGCTGCCGGAAATCATCCCCACGTCAGAGTGCGCGCCGATGACCGCTATCGACTTGACCGTTGCGGCATGCAAAGGCAGCACTCGACCCTTGTTCTTCAGCAGGACAATCCCACCCTCTTCGATCTTGCGCGCGGTCTCAAATCCCGCAAACGGATCCACTACGAAGCGGTCGCGCGGATAATCGATGACGCCAGCGGCAAACATGGAGCGGAGAATGCGGTGCACGTGTTCGTCCAGCTCAGCCTGTGAGATTGTTCCCGCCTCCACCGCAGCTTTGAACTTATCGCCGAAAAAATTCCAACCCGGCTCCTCGTTGTCCAATCCCGCAGCCGAGGCCTTCTCCGTGGAATGCGTTCCGCCCCAGTCTGACAGCACAAAGCCGGGGAACTTCCACTCCGTCTTCAGCACGTCCTTCAGCAGCCACTCGTTTTCGCAGGCGTAGGTTCCGTTCACCTTGTTGTAGCTGCACATCACTGCGGCGGGATGGCCTTTTTCGACGCCGATCTCGAAGGCCAGCAGGTCCGACTCGTGCGCAACGCGCTTATCGATGACCGCGTTGACGCTGTTTCGCGCCGTCTCCTGGTCGTTGAAGGCGTAATGCTTGATGTCGCCGATGACGTGCTGCGACTGAGTGCCCTCGATCAGCCGCGCCACCAGCGTTCCTGCCAGGATGGGATCCTCGCCGAGGTACTCGAACGTGCGCCCGTTGCGCGGTTCGCGGGTAATGTCAACGCCGCCCCCCAGCGTCATGTTGTAGCCTTGGGCGCGCAGCTCCGTGCCGATCAGCTTTCCGTATTCGTAGGCTGCGTCGGTGTCCCAACTGGCCGCCGCCGCCACGTTGGAGGGCAAGGCGGTGGAGTAGCGGCCATTGACACCGCTCGACCGCACGCCGTACGCAGCGTCGCTCATGTCGATTCCCGGAATCCCCAGGCGCGGCACGCCCACCACGTAGCCCACCCCGCGGTTCGACGCCGCATTCTCCAGCGTCACTGGCTGGTCGGTCGGCATGCCCACGCCGTGCAGCAGTGCGATCTTCTCCTCCAGCGTCATCTGCTTCATCACCAGGTCCGCGCGCTCGTCCGGCGACAGCGCTGTATTCATCCACGGACCGGTGGGTGCGGGCTTGTGCCATTGCGCCGCCCCCTGATTCGCCGCACCCAACATCGCACACAATGCCGCCATGGGCAGCCAGAACCGCAGATTTCCCGCACTTGCCTTCATTATTTGACCCCCGAACTAAATCGATTGAATCGAACCTCCCATTCAACTATGCCGCGCGCATGCCGGGCAAGCGGGATTAGCCGCCATTTACAAAAATTATGGTTCCGTGCGCCCGTTTACCATAGTGAACAGTGGTCAGTGATCAGCGGACAGTAAACCGCGAAAGGTGAACCCCGGAGAACGATGCCTGCTCTAATCGACGCCATCGAGATCAAGCGCAAGATGTACTTCGAGCACGAGAACACGCCGTACTACTGCCTCGACGTTGAGGTCTCCACGCCCACCGCGCGCGGAGGCCAGACCCTGGTGCGGCTGAAGATGCGCAATCTGCTGACACGCGCCGTCTTCGACAAGACCTTTAAGGCAGGCGAGAAGTTCAAGGAGCCGGATCTGGAGACAGTCGAGGCTTCGTACCTTTACAGCGACGCGGACGGATCGTACTTCCTGGATCAATCCACGTTCGAGACCATCATGCTGGGGAAGGACAAGCTCGGCGACGCGCTTGATTTCCTGGTGGACGGCCTGTTGATCCGGCTGGACAAGTTCAACGGGAATCCGATCGGGATCGAGTTGCCGCAGCAGGTGGAGCTGAAGGTGGAGTACACGGAGCCGGCCATCAAAGGCTCGACGGCGTCAGGCGGGGCCACCAAGTCGGCCAAGCTTGAAACCGGGATTGAAATCCGGGTGCCCTTTTTCATCGAGTCGGGCGAGCGGGTGAAGGTGTATACGGAGACGCGGGAGTTTGGCGGGAGGGCGTAGCGGTCACCAGAGCCAGGCGATGGCATCAGCCGAGCAGCCAGGCTTGAGATTCTGCGCAACTGTTGGGCCTGACTATAGCTCCCATGGATTGAGGAGCGAGACGCCTGTCGGCCCGAAGTCCTTCACATCGCGGGTCACAATCGTCATGCCGTGCGATAAAGCTGTGGCTGCGATCAAGGAGTCCCGAAATGAACACGGATCCGGTACATGCAACTGAGCACATCGCAACGCCTCCGGCATGTCGATTGGCAGAATACGACGCTCAAACTCCGGGATGACCTTCGAATGCAGCCAAGCGTGCAGTACCTTGGCCTGTTGATTGTCCCGTCGCTCGAGCCGCAGGACTCCCATCTGAATCTCAAAAACCGTGATTACCGAAAGGTATAAATCTCCTGCGTCCACGCCCGCAGCCCAGCGCCGCACTCCCGCATTCGCCGTACGTAGTTTTCGCATCTCCGAGAGGACGTTCGTGTCGACCAGGTAACCCATTAGAATTCCAGTGGGCAGGGAAACTCGTCACCCACTCGGGGAAATTCCGCGTCGATGTTCTCAATGCCGGGCATGGCGAGCACTTCCATAATGTTCCTCCGCTTGCCAGCCAGCTTGCGATACTCTTCGATCGAAAGAAGCACATGGGCAGGTCGGCCTCTATCGGTGATAATCACCGGCCCTTTAGCCGATGCCTTCTTCGCCCGGCTTGTATCCTGATTGAATTCCCTGCTCGATAAAGTCGTCACAGGCATAACGATGCCTCCCATGTAGAAACATCTCTACATTATACCCGATTTATCGACTGTCCGCTGCCTTTCGCCTAGTCCACCCTCTCGTACGGCAAATACACCGGATCCCAGACGTAAGCGTGTAAATCCTCGATCAGGCAGGTTGAATCTCCCAGGTCTGAGAGGCCCTCGGCGATTGCTGCCTTGCCCACGGCCTCCGCTACTGCCAGGGCGACCTTGCGCGACTCGCTGACTGCTGGCAGCAGCGCACCGTCCGGTCTGGCAATTGCCGGCGACAGCCCGGCGAGCGCCTTTGCGGCGGCCATGATCATGCCGTTGCTGACCCGGCTGGCCTGCGACACCAGCGTGCCCAGCGCAATCCCAGGAAACACAAACGAGTTATTGCACTGCGAAATCGGCACCGGCCGCCCATTGATTTCCACCGGTGCAAACGGGCTGCCTGTAGCTACAAGAGCACGCCCTTCGGTCCAGCGCAGGATGTCTTCCGGTGTGGCTTCGCTCTTGGAAGTGGGGTTCGACAAGGGGAATATTACCGGGCGTTCCGTGTTTCTGCCCACTTCGCGCACAATCTCCTCGGTAAACGTTCCCGCTTGCGCTGAGACGCCCACCAGCACTGTGATCTTTGCGTTGCGCACGGAGTCAAGCAGCGAAATGGGTCCGGTTCCCGGTCCCGTCACATTCCAGCCGGCCACTTCGTCGCGCTTGCGGGCCAGCGGCGCCTGGCTGGCGCGCATGGCCGGATCGCCTTCCACCAGTAATCCATGGCGGTTGAAGGCGTAGATCCGGCTCCGTGCTTCGGCTTCGGTCAGCCCCTGCTCCTCGAGTGCGGCCACCAGCAGATCGGTGATTCCCACGCCCGCCGAGCCCGATCCGAACATGGCAATCCGCTGGTCCTTCAGGGGCACGCCGGTAGCAGCCACCGCCGCCATCAGCGTTCCCGTGGTCACCGCAGCCGTTCCCTGGATGTCGTCGTTGAACGTGCAGAGCTGGTCGCGATACTTCTTCAGGATGGCAATCGCGTTTTCGCCGGCGAAATCTTCCCACTGCAGCAGAATTTGCGGCCAGCGGCGCTGGACCGCGCGCACAAACGTCTCGATAAACTCCTCGTACTCGGACCCGCGCACCCGGTGGTGCTGCCAGCCGATATAAAACGGGTTCTTGAGTAGCGCCTCATTGTCCGTGCCGACATCGAGCAGGATCGGCAAACAGTGTTCCGGCGGGATTCCCCCCAGCGCCGTGTACAGAGCCATCTTCCCGATGGGAATGCCCATGCCGCCCGCGCCCTGGTCGCCGAGGCCGAGGATGCGCTCCCCATCGCTCACCACGATGCAGCGAATGCAGTCGTAGCGCCGATCGGCCAGCATCTGGTCCATCAAATGGCGGTTGGGATAGCTGAGGAACAGTCCGCGCGGCTTGCGCCAGATCTCTGAAAAGCGCTGACACCCCTCGCCCACGGCCGGGGTGTACACGATTGGCAGCAGTTCCTCCACGTTGTGCGTCATCAGCGAGTAAAACAGGGTCTCGTCGCTGTCCTGAAGGTCGCGCATCAACGCATATTTCCCAAAGGCAGTGGGGGTATCGTCCAGCGCCCGCTTCCGCCGTTCCCGCTGGTCTTCCAGAGTCCCCACGTGGGGAGGCAGAAGCCCATGCAGGCCAAATTCATCCCGCTCTTTCTCGGTGAACGCAGTTCCCTTGTTCAGGAGCGGATGCAGCAGCAGCGAATACCCCGAACGGTGCGTACGCAGCACCTTGGGACGCGATGTTTTGGGCGCGGAAATGGTGATTGACACGCGAAAACCCTCCTTCAGGGCGGGCAATGCCCGTAATGAATCCTATGCCCCGACCCGTTCCAGCCCCTGCGACGTACGTCACACCGCTTGGCGAACTGGATCACGGGACGACTTCATGGTTTGCAGTTCACAGCCTTCTATATGGAGACAGCGACCGGGGATCGACAAACTATGAGCTGCGAACTGTGAACTATGAACTGTTAACTGTGAACTGTTAATTATGAACTCGCAAACGTAATCAGCACCACCTCTGGCTCCGAGCCCACCCGCATCGGCGGTCCCCAGGTTCCTGCGCCGCTTGAGGTGAGCACCTGCATCCGCCCAAACCGTTGCAATCCATAGGTATAACGGCCGAAGGCCTGCCGCGTGAACCAGGTAAAGGGCGCTATCTGCCCTCCATGAGTGTGGCCCGAGAGCTGCAGTTTGACGCCTGCCTGCTCCACGATCGGCAGGCGGCTAGGTACGTGATTCAACAGCACGTTGGCGGTACCGTTCAGCGCCAGCCCGTCGAGGAACATGCGCAGATGCATGGGATGGGTGGCGTCCCGGTACGACACGCCGATTACATCCAGCCCGTCCACATTCACCCGCTCGTTGTTAAGCACCCGGATGCCGGCATTCCGCAGGGTGCTTTCGAACTCGGCCCGGTCACCGAAGTCCTCGTGGTTCCCTCCGCAGAAATAAGTGCCCAGAGGCGGCGCCAGCTTGAACAACGGTTCGGCAAGGCTCTTCGGGTCTACTTTTGAGCCGTCATACAGGTCCCCGGCAATGAATAGAATGTCGGGGTTCAGCCGCTGTGCAATCCGAGCGATCCGCGCCGCAAAACGCGATCCATTTACATGCCCAAGGTGCAGATCGCTCACCAGCAGCCCCGTCCGCCCGCGCCAGGCTGGTGGAAGTCCGGGAAGCTCGACCGTCGCCCGCCGTTCCCGGATGCGGCGCGCATTGGCCAGCCCGTACAGCCCCACCAGGAACGCCAGTCCGAACAGAGAGCTTCCCACCACCAGCCGCGCCGTAGCAGTGTCCTGTCGCGTCAGCCACAAACCGAGATTCGCCAGCCAGCACAGACACGCCGCCCAGAAAAAGAAGTTCAGGAATCCAAGCCACACGGCGGCCGCCTTGTAAATCGTGCTGACCAGGATGTTTGTCTGGCGGAAACTCCAGATGGACGCGGCGACAAAGCTGACGGCCAGCACCAACAACGCCGTTCCCAGCACCGCTCTTGCCGAGCCGCCGACGGGGAAAAAGTGAATCACGGTGAGAAACAGAAACCAGTGCGCCAATCCTAAAAAAACCTGCAGAAGCGCGATGCCCAGTACTGGCCAGACCTTCAATCCCGAACTCCTCCGTCCATCATCAACCAGTACCGCCTCATTTAATGTGAAATCGCCCAAACCACCCCTCGCTCTCTGTTTTCTGGCCCGGAAACCGGACGCTTGTTCCAGGGAACCGAACCCGTGGGTAACCCAATGTGGGTTCGTCCGGAGCTAAAGGCCCGTCGTTTTCGAACCTCGCGCCTGGCCTATTGCCACGAAAGAATGAAAAAATACTCTCGATGTCATGGATGCGGAACAATGCGCTGGGACTTTACTTTTCCATCCCCTTTTGCCGTTCCAAATGCACTTATTGCAACTTTGCCTCGGGCGTTTTTCCCGCCGCCGAGCATGAGCGTTATGTTGACCGGCTCATCGAGGACATGGACCTGGCGCCCGGATGGGCCAGCGGGATCGGCGCCGATCTTCCCCGTCTCCTTGACACGGTCTATCTTGGTGGCGGCACACCGTCTCTGCTCTCTTCTGCACTGATTCGAAAGCTTTTCGCCGCGTTGCGCTCCCATTTTCAACTTGCCCCGGACGCGGAAATCACGGTGGAGTGCGCGCCGGGGCAGCTCCCGCAGACCACCCTTGAAGCACTGGTGGAAGCGGGCGTCAACCGCATCAGCCTCGGGGTCCAGTCCTTCGTGGATTCAGAGGCGCATGCCAGCGGGCGCCTGCACTCGCGCGAAATCGTGCTGGACGATCTCGGCCGTCTCCGTGCCGCCGGCATATCCAACATTAACCTGGACTTGATCGCGGGACTCGCCGGCCAGACCCTCGCTTCGTGGAATGAGTCGCTCGCGGTTCTCTCCCAGACAGGCGTTCCCCATGCCAGCGTTTACATGCTCGAGGTCGACGAGGATTCCCGTCTCGGCCGCGAACTGCTTTCCGGCGGCATTCGCTACCGCGCCGGCCTCGTTCCTTCCGACGACGCCATGGTCCGCATGTACGAGACCGCCATCGAACGGTTGGCCGATGCAGGGCTGGCCCAGTACGAGATCTCCAATTTTGCGCGGCCGGGCTTCGAATCTCGACACAACCTGCGCTATTGGCAGCGCAGACCCTATCTCGGGCTCGGGCTGGATGCCTCCTCGGCGCTTTACGCCGCAGGAGAAACGGGGGCTGGCGCGGATCTGTTCCGCGCCACCACCACTGCCGACTTAAGGACCTACCTCGAAAACCGAGAGGCGCCCGAAACGGAACGACTCGACCAGGCCCGCCGGCACGAGGAAGCCTGGTTCCTGGGTCTGCGCCTGAACGCGGGCGTCGAGCCGGCCGAGCTGGAAGCGGAGTTCGGTCCGGCTCGCGTTGCTCCAGCGCTGGAAGTCGCTGCCCAGCTCATCGATGACGGCCTGCTGGAGCGCGCAGGGTCAGGGATCCGCCTCACGGCTCGCGGACGGAACTTGTCGAACGAAGTCTTTCAGAGATTCCTGGACTTTGATCCGAAAGCCCCGAAAGCAGTTTTATCTGCGTTTTGAATCCCGGCGTTCTTCCGGGGCTGAAAGCCCTGCCTTACACGTCGAATGTCGCAGGCGGTTGCGATGGCTGGTCCCAAGTCCGCTGATTGGGGTCATCCAGGTCGCGGCCGGGGTAGCCACCCGCACACTGGATCGAATCCGGACCGTCCGCCTTGGCCAGGCGCAGCATATCCTCGGCCTCCCGCAGGACCACCACCGGCGAGCGGCCCCGGGTGGGGACCACCGCAAAGCAAGCCGTCAGCCGTGCCATACGCCCCGCCGCCGCATACGGCTCGCCGAAGACTTCCGCGCGCATGCGTTCGGCCAGGGTGACGCCATTCATGGCGCTACACCCCGGCAGGCCCGCGAGGAATTCGTCTTTGCCCACGCGGCCCAGCAGATCGTAAGTGCGCAGCAGCCTTCCCACCCGCTCCACCACCTTGGCCAGCAGCTGATCGCAGGCGGCGGCGCCCAGCCGCGCATTCCAGTGACCGAAGTCGTCAATATCGAACAGGATCAGGCACAGGTCTGTGTTCATCCGCTGCGCCCGGTCCGTCTCGCGGAACAGCGATCGCATCAGCGCGTTGCGGTTGTACGTGCCGGTGAGCGGATCATGTTCGGCATCCTGAGCATTCTGGTCGCGCAATTGTTGCAGCTCCTGGTTGCGCTCTGAGGTGCGCAGCGCCAGTTCGAGGCGAAGACAGAGCCAGTCGGGTCCGGCGTCCGGCGCGATCACGTCGTCAATCACTCCCTCGGCGAGCCGGTCCTTCAGCTCTTCTGAGACTGTGTCCGAAAACAGGACAATGGGGAAATGGGCGGCGGCTTCGGCGCGCACGCCCGCCAGCAGCCGGCCCAGCTCCATTCCGGGCAGGCGCGCATCGATGAGGGCGAGGCTGGGCGGCTCATCGAGGATGGCTTTGAGCGCGGTTTCGGCTGTCAGGGCCACGCGCACCCGCGCGCCCGTGGCTTGCAGAACTGCTTCCGCGCGGGCGAGCAAAGCCGGTTCGGCAGAGGCGATGAAAAAGCTTTGCTTGGGATTGTCGGGCATCCAGCGAAGCCTCCGTGCTGGATGCATCGGCGGAGATTAGAGAATCTTTACGTGGCGACTGGCCGGATGAGGGAGTCCTTATGACTCATATTCCGTGGAGTCCTGACATATCCTGGTTTGCTTTAGCCCCTATCCGCACTAATCCACGAAGTCGATCTGCGGCTTGATGGGGATGATGCCGCGCTCGTGGCCCAGCTCCAGCAGCTTGCGGATGGCTTCGCGGCCGTCAGCGCCGTAGTCGAGCGTGCGCTCGTTTACGTACATGCTTACGAAGCGGTTGGCCAGGTTCGGATCCAGGTCGCGGGCAAACTGCATGGCGTACTCAAGGGCCTGTTCGCGGTGGTCGAGGGCGTGCTGGATGGAGTCGCGGACCGCCTTGGAGATGACCTTGTGCGCTCCGGCGCCGAGCGAGCGGCGGATAGCGTTGCCGCCCAGCGGCAGCACCAGGCCGGTGGTTTCCCTCCACCAGACGCCCAGGTCGATGACCTTGTAGAGCCCGCTGGAGGAGTACGTGAGCTGGCCTTCATGGATGATGAGTCCGGCATCGTACTTGCCTGCCAGAATGGCCGGGATGATCTGGTCGAAGGGCACCACCTCGGTTTGGATGGCCGTGTTGAAAACCTTCAGCGAAAGATACGCGGTGGTCAGGGTGCCGGGGACGGCCAACTTGATCTTTCCCAATTGTTCGGGCTTCAGCTTTTTGCTGGAGACCACCATGGGCCCGTAGCCCTCGCCCACGCTGCCGCCGCAGCCCATCAGCGCGTAGTTGTCCTGAAGATAGGGATAGGCATGAAAGCTGATGGCGGTGACGTCGTAAAAAGCTTCGTTCTGAGCTCTCTGGTTCAGGGTTTCGATGTCGCAGAGGGTGTGGGTAAATCGGTAGCCGGGCACGCGAACCTTGTTTGTGGCCAGGCCGTAAAACATGAAGGCGTCGTCAGAGTCGGGGCTGTGGGCAATGGATATCTCGCGCGCGCCGGAGGCTACGCCAGGCCCGAATGGCTGGTTGCTCACGTAGGGAGGAGTCCTTTCACATTCAAGACTAACAGGCAGGGCGGAGGAGCCCGCGGAGGCGCAGACCGCCGCGCCTCCGGTTCCTTTTGGAGAGTCCGGAGCGAATGGCGGACTAATCCTGGCCGCTCCAATCCGAATCGGAAGGTGCGTTGATGGTGGGCAAGGGGCGGCGCGGCGCGGGACACATGCGGTACCACTCGTAGCCGACAAAGGCAGCCATGGCGACCTTGATGGCGTCACCGGGAAGGAAAGGCATCACGCCCTCGGCGATTACGGCCTGCGGAGAAACGTGAGTGTTGAGACCCAGCCACAGGCCGCCCAGGGTAAGGAGGATGACGTTACCGGCGCCGGCGCTGACCAGCGCGCCGAGATAGGACCGATCGCCGGTCCGCCAGAGGTAGGAAATGACCACTGCCATGGTGGGGTAGGCCATCAGGTAGCCGCCGGTGGGGCCCAGTATGTGGGCCACGCCGGTGAGTCCCATGAAGCCCGGCGCGAACACCGGCAGCCCGGCAGCGCCTTCAGCCAGGTAGGCAAGCATGGTGAACATCACCAGCCTGGGTCCGATGAGCAGGGCCAGGGCCATCACTGCAAAATCCTGCAGCGTGATGGGCACCGGGGTGATGGTCAGGGGAAGCGTGATGTGGGCGCAGACGGCGATGAACAGGCTGCCGCTGACGACGACAAATATGTTCCGCAACAAGGTAAAGATTTGTGCGGCGGCGGGGTCAAGCGCCGAATTTCCAGCTTGGGCTGCGCGTGTGGGGAACTCGTTGCTCATGGTACTTCCTCAGTCTCCGGATCCTCGGCTTTGCCGGTCTCCAGCCCTCGTGCACGGCGTCTGCCCCGTTCGCGCCCGATGTGGACCGCCAGTCCCGCCGCCGCCCCCAGGAGGGCGACAAACGAGACCAGGAATGCGATCAACATCCAGCGCATGGGACTCAACATGAGCTCCGTTCTGGCCGTGAGTTCCGGCTCTGGTTCCCGCTCGGCGACAAAATGCGTTGCGGGCGGAATTCAGTTGCCCGTGGCCGAGGTCGATGGCAGACGGGGAGAGTACCGCTAATCAGTGGAAGCATAACAAATGTGTATAACTTTGGACATATTACCTTTGTGGGACGCAGTGGCCAAAGTTGGGTCATGTTTGAGAGAGGCAGGCGGCGAGCCAATCAAGGTAGGGGCGGCTGCCGGCGTCCACTCGCAAGACGAGGAATTCCGGGGTGGTGTAGCTGTGCAGCGCGTGGAGGCGGGCCTCGATCTCAGCCAGCCGGCCGGCTTCTGTTTTGAGCAGCAGCAAGGTCTCGGCTGACGATTCAATTTTGCCTTCCCAGCGGTAGATGGATTGGGCGCCGGGGATGAGGGTGGCGCAGGCGGCCAGACGCTCCTCCACCAGGGTGCGAGCCAGGCGTTCGGCTTCTTCGCGGCTGGCGGCGCTGGTGAGGACGATGCGGGCGTCCATTTCAGATGCAATCATCGCCAGTATTGTAGGACGTGGTGCTCCATGCTTGCTCAGGCCAAGCTGCATCGCTGAGTATGGATTCTTACATCAGAGCTAGCGCACGAAGGGAGAGCAAAAATGCCCAGCGCAATCAAGTTCGGCACCTCCGGCTGGCGGGCAATTGTCGCCGATGAGTTCACGGTAGCCAACATTCGGCTGGCCGTGGCGGGAATTGCGGAGTATGTGAAGACGCTGCCCGGGCTTCACCGGGTTCTGGTGGGGCGCGATCCCCGTTTTCTTGGCGAGAGCTTTGTGGATACCGCGGCGCGAGTGCTCGCGGGCGCGGGGGTGACGCCGGTAGTGATCCCCGAGCCTGCGCCCACGCCGGCGATTGCCTACGCCGTGCGTACTCTCAAGTCATCCGGCGCCATCAACTTCACGGCCTCGCATAATCCGCCGGAATACAACGGCATCAAGTATTCAACGCCGGACGGCGCGCCGGCGCTGCCGGAAGTGACGCGGCAGATCGAGGCCGCGGTGAACCGGATTGCCGATTCAGGGGCGAAGATTGCGCAGGCCAACGCGCCGGCAGGCGGATTTGAAACGGTGGACGTGAAGGAGCCGTTCCTGAAGCGGCTGGCGGAGCTCGTGGACTTGAAGGCGATCGCGAAGTCGGGGATCAAGGTGGTCTACGATCCGTTCTGGGGCGCGGGGCGCGGCTATTCGTGTCACATTTTGCGCCAGGCTGGCGCGAAAGTGGACACGGTGCACGACTACCGCGACGTGCTTTTCGGCGGGCACGCGCCGGAGCCGGACGGCGTGCTGCTGGACAAGGCGCGCGAGCAAATGAAGCGGATGGGGGCGGCCATCGGCATCGCCACCGACGGTGATGCCGACCGGTTCGGCATTCTCGACCAGGATGGCACTTTCATCCAGCCGAACTACATCGTCGCGCTCCTGTTCGACTACCTGGTGGAGACACGCGGGTGGCGCAACGGCGTGGCCAAGAGCGTGGCCACCACGAACCTGGTGAACGCGCTTGCCGAACACCACAAGGTCCCCCTGTACGAGACGCCGGTGGGCTTCAAGTACATTGGCGAGCTGATCAACGAGGACAAGATTGCGATTGGCGGCGAGGAGTCGGCGGGGCTGACGATTCGCGGCCACGTGCCGGAAAAGGACGGCGTGATTGCCGGCCTGCTGGTGACCGAAATGGTGGCCGTGCGCGGCAAGAACCTGGCCGTGCAACTTCGGGAACTGTTTGGCAAAGTAGGTTCCTACTACCCGGTGCGGGAGAACTTCCGCTTGACGCCAGAGATCAAGGCCCGGTTCACTGAGAGATTGAAGCAGGATCCCACGGAATTGGGCGGGCGCAAGGTGAAGCAGATTGTGCGCACCGATGGGCTGAAGCTGATTCTGGAAGACGGCTCCTGGGTCTGCTACCGGCTGAGCGGGACCGAGCCAGTGGTGCGTGCTTACACCGAGGCCCGCAGCGAACAGGACACGCAGGCGCTGCGCACGGCCGCGGAACAGTTTGTGATGGGGTAGCCACTGCAGGGAGCAGGGAATAGGGAATAGGGAACAGGGAAAAGGAACAAAGAAAAGGACTTGTGGATTCAATGACGGAAGAGAAGTCCAAACTTGAGTCTCGTGTTGCTCCGCCAGATGCGGCCGCGACGGCCGATCCAGCGTCGAGGAGTGCGTGGGATTGGACGAGGCGTTTATGGCGGCCGGCGGGCACCGCTGTTGTCATCGGACTGGCGCTGCTGCTGGGCTGGCACGTGGTCAACGGCAAGCATGGGCTCTCCAGTTGGGAGCAAAAGCGCACCGAGGACAAGGAATTGCAGAAGGAGATCCAGGATCTCGACCAGGAGAACGTGCGTCTTCGCACTCGGGTTGAGAGGCTGAAGTCCGATCCGGATGCAATTGAACACGAAGCGCGGGAAAAGCTGCGCTATGCCAAGCCGGGCGAGGTGATTGTCGACCTGTCAGGCGACACGCCGCAGCCGTCCCAGCCTGCCGGCAGGTAGTTCGAGCTGTCACTCAGGGGGCGCAAATGCCCCAAAACTCTCATCAACATATCATGATGTAACGGTAACGACACTGGGTTAACCAGAAGGTAATAGCATCAACATATCTTGATATCTTGATATGATTTTTGATGGTCCTTGGCTATCAAAAATCGACGTGGGCGCGCACCGATCCGACCATCCAGACGGGACCGCGGTCGCGGTTATAGCCGGGGTGGTCGATGCTCTGGATATCGACCGAATTGTAAAGACCGCGCCAGGCGTGCCAGGTGTAGTAGCTCTCGACAAGGTTCTCGCGGCCGTAGTTCAGTTTTCCGTCGCCGAGGAGGAAGCCGAGGCCGCCGTACTTCAAGTAATTCTGGTGGTCGCGCTTGATGGCGTTGGAGACGAAGGCGATGCCGAACTTGTCGTCGGGGCGATGAATGCGGCGCATGTAGTAATCGCCGCCGAGTTCGACGGTTTGATCAACCTCAGTGTAGGCAAAGGATTCATGCTGGCCCTCGTTCCAGCCGAAGCGGCCGAAGGCGCGCAAATTGCCGGTGATGTCCTGCTCAGTGTTGTAGCCGAAGCCGTACTTGAGAGCGCCGAAATGCTCGTGGGCAGTTATGACGGGCGTAGGGTCGGTGCCGGCGAGATAAGCCTGGACGGCCTCGCGGTAGTCCCCCATGTGGGCGCGGTTGGCGAAGAAGAGAATGCGCTGCGCGCCCTTCTGGCCGGGCAGAACGCCTTTGCGCAGCTCGAATTCGCCATTGTGGGCGCGGGCGCGGCTGAAGGCCCAGTCCAGGTCGATGCCGTTGGCGATGATGGGCATGGCGAAGAGGCCGTAGCGCACGCTCCAGATGTGGTCGTCGTACTCGGACATGCCGCCCAGGGTGTAGCCGCGAGTGTCGGCGGCATAATCCCAGGCGCCGTTGTTGTCTACGGTCCAGTTCATGAACTGGAGGTGGGAGTCGGACCCGACGTCGTTGACGTCGAAGAAGTCGGGGAGGGTGAGCTTGCCCAGGCGGAACTCGATGCGACGCGCGGGGACCTCGGCGGCGAGTGAGAAGAAATCAGGATCCTGGGAGACGGTCTGGTCGGTAAGGCCGATGACCTGGTGAATCTGGTATCGGGCGGGATACGGATCGATGCTGAGATAGGGGTTGCGCACCACGTCGAGGTTGGGCTCGCCGGCAAGCCCCAGGGCCTGGCTCAGTCCGCGTCCCAGGGCGGCTTCGAGATCGAAGATCAGGTCGGTGTTGTAGCGAACCGAGTGATCCGGACGCCAGGCGGAGTAGAACGTGCCGACCTCAGAGACCTTGTACTCGGCGGAATTGCGGAAGCTGTGGGGGCCCTGGTAAGGCGAGTGGAAAGGCAGGCGGCTCTGGTAAATGATATTGGCCTGGCCGGAGAGCCACCATTGGGCGGCTTCGGGGTGGGGGAACATCGTCAGCACGGGATCGGCGGGTTTGGCGGCGGGTTGCGGCTCAGCCTGGGGAACGGGCTTACCTGGTCTTTCGGGAGGGAGCTGGGGATTGGCGAGGGAACCGGCAAGGGCGGGGATGGCGGAATGTGGTTCCGGGGCGGAAGGCAGCTCGAGGAAGGATTGGGCGCCGGCCGGGGCGGACGCCGCGAGGACAATGGCAACCGCGAGGGAGACGAAGTTGGCGCGGCGGCGGAGCATTGAGAAACCTTTCGCTTGAGGGTGGCAGGGGGCGTTAGGATGGCAGGAAAGAGGAACGCTACCCCGACTGGATACATACCATACCGGGGGTGGGTATTGTCAACCAGAAAGAGGAGCAGCATGGGGCACCACGAACGGGAAACCATAAAAATGGTGCAGCGGGTGAAGAAGCTGCGGGGACAAATGGACGCAATCGAGCGCTCGCTGACCTCCGACGGCGACTGCGGAGACCAGCTTATGCTGCTGGCCGCGGTGCGCGGGGGCGTGAATGCGCTGATGGGCGAGGTGCTGGAGACGCATATTCGCTTTCATCTGACCGATGGATCCAAGGAACAGATTGCGCCGGAACTGGCCGAGGACCTGATCGACCTGGTGCGGGCGTATTTGAAGTAGCCGCAACAGGCTCCCGGCTTTCATGCTATCGGCGGGGACGCCGGGGAATTGTGAACGCCAGGTTGAAAAATGCAATCGGGAAACCGGTAGCCGCGTATCGTCTGCAACGGGAGCTTTCACGGGACCGGCCAGTCTTGCTGGCTAGATTCGCTGGATGGTTGCGAGCCAGGCCGGAGCGCCGTTCGGGTGGAATCTGGTGTGAATCCGATCGGGCTGGATGGCGGCGACGCTCCAGCCAGCGGTGGAACTGAACTCCGCTCTCAGATCCTGCTCACGGACGGGATGCGGGCCGGTGACGGGCCCCTGGTCGCTGAAGCACAAGATGTAAAGCGTTGCACCGCTCTCGGCCACTGAGGCCAGACTGGCCACGTAAAGCGGCCGCTCGGCGGCATCGAAGGTGTGAAAGAGACCGCAATCCAATACAGTGTCGAACTTGCGTCCCAGGCGCTCGAGATGGAGCGCGTCCGCTGTGGCAAACTCAGCCACGATGTCACGAGCTTTGGTCTTCTCCCGCGCCATCGCCAGCGCGGTTTCAGCCACGTCAACGCCCAAAACCGTGAATCCAAGCGAGGCCACGTGAAGGGAGTTTTCGCCGGTTCCGCAGCCCGCGTCGAGAACCGGACCGCGAATGCCGCCTTGAGCGGCCACGCGTGCGATTGCCGGCTGCGGCCGGCCGATGTTCCAGGGCGCATGACCGACACGGTAAGAGGCATCCCAGGGCACGCCCGTCATCCGTTCATGACTGGTGGGGCGGCGTCCCTGGAATGGATCGTCAGCGTGGGTTTCCGATCGCTCCGGCATTTTCGTCTCCCTCTCTGGAGTATTTCAAATTGAAATGCGCTATTCCACCGGGGCAGGTGCCCTGGAGCGAAAGCGAGGTTTCTTCATCAAGTAGCCGATGGGGATAAGACAGACGGTGAGAATTACGAGGGTGTGGATGGTGTCGATGTAGGCGAGGGTATTGGCCTGCTGGACCATCATGTCGTATGTGCGAGCCATGGAATGGCTGGCGGCACCGGCGGAAGAGTAACCCTGGGTTTGCATCATGCGGTCGAGTCCGCGATCGAGCAGGCGGTAATTGGCCGAGCCGGGATAAACGTGGGCGGCGAGGAAGTTCTGGTGCACCTGGGCGCGACGCACCAGCATGGTGCTGATGAAGGAGATTCCGAGGCTGCCGCCGATGTTGCGGGCGAGGGCAGTGAGGCCGGAGACCTCGTTGTTTTTTTCCTGGGGGACACCGACATAGGACATGACGCTGATGGGCACGAAGAGAAACGGCATGCCGATGACCATGATGACGCGCCAACTGGCGGCGTCCCAGAAGCTGATGTTGAGGTTGAGTTCGGAGATTCGCCAGATGCCGAAGCTAACCCAGGCGAAACCGAAGCAGATCATGGCGCGGGGATCGATCTTGGTGCCAATGAAGCCCACGATGGGGAGGAGAACGATGAGGACGAGGCCGCCGAGGGAGAGAACCATGCCGGCCTCCATGGCGGTGTAGCCCATCATCTCCTGGAGGAACTGAGGGATGAGGACGGTGGTGGCGTAGAGGGCGGAGCCGATGACGAGCATGATGAGCTGGGTCATGGTGAAGTTGCGGCTGCGATAGAGGGAGAGGTCGATGGCGGGGTGGGCGGTGGTGAGTTCGCGCCAGAGGAACGCGGCGAGGCCGATGCCGGCTACGAAGGCGAGGGTGACGATGAGGTGGGAGCCGAACCAGTCCTTTTCCTGGCCCTTGTCGAGCATGATTTGGAGAGCGCCGATGGTGACGGCGAGGAGGCCGAGCCCGATGCCGTCGACGCTGCCGAGTTTTTTGCGGACGCGCTTGAGGTAGGGCGGATCTTCCACGATGCGGCTGGTGAGGAGGATGGAGAGAATGCCGACGGGGATGTTGAGGAAGAAGATCCAGCGCCAGGTGTAGTTGTCGGTGATCCAGCCGCCGATGGTGGGACCGATGGCGGGCGCGACGACGACGGCCATGCCGTAGATGGCGAAGGCGACGCTGCGTTTTTCCGGAGCGAAGGTATCGGCGAGGATGGCGCGCTCGCTGGGCTGGAGGCCACCGCCGGCGGCGCCCTGAAAGATGCGGAAGACGATGAGCAGGCCGAGAGAGTTAGCCAGGCCGCAACAGAAGGAGCAGACGGTGAAGGCGACGACGCAACTCATGTAGAAGCGCTTGCGGCCGATGCGGTTGGCGATCCAGCCGCTGATGGGGAGAATGATGGCGTTGGAGACGAGATACGAGGTGAGAATCCACGTGGCCTCCTCGTAACTGGCGCCGAGCGACCCGGCTATGTGCGGGAGGGCGACGTTGGCGATGGAGGAATCGAGCGCCTCCATGAACGTGGCTAACGTGACGGTTAGCGCGACCACCCAGGGATTGAATCGCGGTTTCCAAGTCTCGTCAAAATGAAATTCACTGTCGGCGTCCCGCGATTTCGCGGTTGACTGCGCCATGCGGGCTCCCTACCTGTTGCAAAGAGATTCCTGAACTGTGACTCGAAGAGGCTGATGCTGCTAAAAAGGTCTTTCTCGCCATGCCGGGGTGAGTCCAGGAACACCGAAATCGCGAGCCGTCCAGCTGACAGGATAAAGCATGCATCGAGTTGCGGCGCGCTGCGGTGTGTGACGCCACAGGCGCCGATGAGAAAGGCGAAGCGGAATAGCGCGGCGGGCCGTTATTGCCCGGGGTGGTACGCGCGCTCGGTGTGGCCCTGGAGCTGGTCGGGGTAGAAGTAAACCTCGCGCAGGTTGCCGGAGGCGTAGCGCTGGGCTTCGTCGTCGAAGTGAGGCGATTTGGGATTACCGCTTTCGCCTCCGGCGGTGACGGCGACGGCGCGGATGCGGGGACCGAACTCGACTACGGCGACGAAGCTGTTGCCGTCGTTACCGTACCAGCGCCTGGTGCCTGGATAAGGGCGTGCGGCGAATGATGCCAGCGAGCCCCACCCGGAATATGTGAAAGGAACCGGAATGCTGGGATCGCTGTCGCTGAAGTGCGAATCAATGTCGTCATTGACACGCTGGAAGCGGTTGATGTGGCCCCAGGGCGTTTGCCAGGAGCCGAAATCAGTAGTGAGGCGAGTTGAGGCGGAAGAGAGCGCGGAAAGCAGGGTTGCGACGGGGACGCGTGTGGCCACCCATTCTTCGCTGGGGATCTTGGCTTCATGCGCGGCACGGCCAACGGTCTTTATCAGCTCCGTGCCCCAGAAGATGGCTAGCGAAGTTGCGGCGGAATCGGCTCCCCAGCGGTCGTCCCAGTTGCGCAGGAGCGCCACCTGGGCTGCGAGGTCTTTCTTCTGCTGCGGATCGGCGGGTAGAGCGTCGTACGCCGCAGTGAGCGCAGGGATGGTGCGGGCGAACCAGGGCAGGTAGGAGTCGAAGGCCGACTGCCTCAGGCTTTCGAGGGTGAAGTCGCGGCGGGGCTGGCCGTCGGGCTCAAGCAGGCGCATGGCATGATGGCCGCGGGCAGACTCGATGCCTTGCTCGACGTAAGCGGGATAGTCGGCTTTGCGCAGCGAGCTAGCGCCGGCTCCGTTCCATGGCGAATCGTTCACGTTGAACAGGAAGCCGCTTTTTGGGTTCAGCAGATGCGGAACTTCTTCGACGCTTAGCAGGCCGTTCCAGTTGGTGGCGGGATTGCTGCCGTCCACGGGCTTGGTGTAGTCGAAGCGGGTGTCGCGGCGGGGAATGAAGTCGCCCTGCCAGTAGGCGATGTCGCCGTCGGCGTCAGCGAAGACGGTGTTGTTGGAGGAATTGGCGCGAAGCTCCATGGTCTTTTTGTATTCGGCATAGTTGCGAGCCTTGGTGCGCAGGTAGCTCTGTTCGAGCGCAGGGATGGGCGTGTTCATGAGCTGGACGGTGACGTACTTGTTTCCATCCTGGGCGATGACGGGCCCGTGGACAGAATAGAGCGCAGTGAAGTTGTACGAGCTGAGTCCCTGCTCGGTCTTGTAGCGAATGGTAATAGGTTTCTCAGTGAAGAGGCGCGTTTCCGAGCCATAGCGGTAACGGAACTTTGTGTCATCAAAGATGACGGATTCAAGATACTCGTCGACGGCGTCGACGTTACTCGATGTGTGCATCCAGCCTACGCGCGGATTGAAGCCCTGGTAGATGAAGAACTGGCCCCAGGTGACGGCGCCGTAGGCGTCGAGGCCTTCATCGCTGGACATTTGCAACTCGCTGCGAAAGAAGAAGGAGGTGTGCGGGTTGATGAGCAGCAGGGCGTGGTGATCGAGAGTGTTGGACGGAGCGATGGCGATGCCGTTGGAGCCGGAAAGATCTTGCAGGAACCAGGAGGATTCCGCGGGCTGCGGCGGGCTAACAGCGCCGATGGTTTTCAGGATTGACATGTTGCTGCTGAAAAATGCCTGCAAACGCCGGAGATCAATGCGTTCAATGTCTCCGCCGATGGAGCCTTCAGTGAAGGAGAGCGCCATCCATGGCTCGAAATGGGTGAGGACCTTGGGATGAGTGTCGGGATGGGTGGCGAGATAGTAGTTGGCGCCGTCGGCCCACGCATCCATGAGCTTGCGGAGCCATTCCGGGCTGGCAGCGTAATCGTGTTTGAGGACATCGGGATCGATGAAGAGGCGCTGGCGGAGGTCCTGCCAGATGGCGGACTCGCCTTCGGCTTCGGCGGTGCGGCCCAGAGCGGTGAGGTAGTTCCTCTCCACGCGGTTGAAGTCGTCCTCGCACTGGGCGTAGATCATGCCGAAGACGGCATCGGCGTCGGTATGGCCGTGGACGTGAGCGATGCCCCAATCGTCGCGGACGATGGTGACGCGAGCAGATTCAGACTTCTCGCGGGCGAGATCGCCGGCAGATTGAGCGGAAAGAACGATTGGAGCGGCAAAGCAGAGAACGGCAAGAGCGGCGAGACGACGCAACGGAAACCTCCGGGCGCGTAAAGGGCCGCGCCTCTTCCGTTCAACAATCTAGCACCTGGGAGGCAGCGGAGGGTCGAAATTTGGTGAGCTGGTGCGGGTCAGGCGTAAGGCACTCAGGCGCCGGCGGGGATGCGGAGTTCTTCGATTGCGGCGGTGAGCTCGATGGATAGCCGGTTCTGGGTCTCGTCATTCAACTTTGTGCCGTTGTGGGTGAGGTAGAAGACGTCGATGGCGGTTTCGCCTTCGGTGTCGATGAGGGCGACTTCAATGTTGCAGTCCAGATTGGAGAGCACAAGGGCGACGCGGCGCAGCAGGCCGGAGGCGTCCTGGGCGATGACCTGGAGGAGAGTGGAGTGGGTGGATGAGAGCGAGTCGAACTGGATGCGGGTGGGGACATCGATCCTGATTCCGGCGGAGTGGTTGGCGTGGCGACGGCCGTCGAGAAGCTGCTCCACCGGGGTCTTTTGCGCCACTACATCGTGAACAAAGCCGAGGAAACGCTGTTTCTCAGTTGGATTGAGCTCAAGAGTGCGGAAGACGTCGGAAAACTGGAAACTGTCGACGACGACGCCGGCGTCGTTTGAGAATGCGCCGGCCTTGACGATGTTCATGCCCCAGGCAGCGAGCGCGCCGGCAACGTCGGCAAAGAGGCGGCTGCGGTCCTTGGCGATTACGGTGAGGTCGAAGAGCTGGCGCAGGGGACGGAGATCGAGCTGGACGGAATCCTTTTCGAGGTCGGCAGCGAGCTGAAAATGATTGCGGATCTGGTCGGGCAGGCGAGTTTGCAGATAGCGCTGCGGCAGGCCCTCAAGGTAGCGGCCGAGCGCGTCGTATTGCGCGGGCGTAACCATGGCGCGGAGGCGGTTGAGGAGAGTGGGGTCGATGGCGGCGTGATAGCGGATCTCGTCCACGCTGCGATCCATGAAGTTGGCGGTGGTCATGTAGAGCTGCCAGAGATTCTCGGCTTTCCAGGGGGTGAGCGCCTCAGGGTTTACGGCCTTGATGTCGGCGAATGTGAGCAGCGTGAGCATCTTTAGCAGAGCCGGCGAGCCGATTTTGTCAGCGAAGCTGCGCACGTTTTCGAGGTCGAAGATGTCGCGGCGAAGGGCGTTCGACATCTCCAGGTGCTGGCGGATGAGGCGGAGAACGGTTTCGCGCTCCTCGGCGTCGAAATCGAGTCGCGCCATGAAACTGTCGGCCAGTTCCACCGACTGGCCGGTGTGCTCGCCGGTGCGGCGCCCCTTGCCGGTGTCGTGAAGAAGCAAGGCCAGCAGAAAAAGATCGAGGCGCTCGATTTCCGGCAGAAGTTGTGCCAGGCGCTGTTCGTAATCGTGGGCAGGAGTGCGCAGGCTGTGCACATTGTCGATGGTGAGGAACGTATGCTCGTCCACGGTGTAGCGGTGATAGCTGTCGCGAATGACGAGGGCGTCGATGCCGTGGAATTCGGGCAGGAGCATTTCCAGCACGCCGAGCGCGTGCATAGTTCGCAATGCATGAGCCGCGTGAGGTCCAAGCAGCACTTCGCGCAGGGCGTTCCAGAGGTAGGGGCCTTCCGGAACATGGATGGCGAGAGCGGGAATGGCGTCGGTGATGCGGTCCTCGGCGGCCTGCGAAAGCGAGTAGCCGTGCGTGGCCATGAGGGCGAAGATGCGGAGGATGGTGGCCGTGTCGGAAAACTGCGCGCCGGGAAGAATGTCGATGCGGCCCTGGTCGAGGATGAAGTCAGTGCCCGCAATGGGAGTGCGGCGGCGGCGGAACTGCTTGTAGAAGCTGACCGGCGCGGGGAGGTTTTCCATCAAAAGCGCGGCGCGGCGATAAATGACGCGCGCATGGCGATAGTAAGTGCGCATCCAGTAGGCGGGATCGGCGGTGCCGCGGGTTTCCAGGCCGATCGAGTTGGCGGCGGCTTCGTCCTGCGATTGCCAGTCGAGAGTGTTATCGTCGCGGCCGTGGCGGAAGTGAAGAAAACATCGGGCGGCGGCCAGGAAATCGAAGGCGGCTTCGGCTTCGCCTCGGGCCGACTGAAAAACGCCGCCGCGCTGGCGGGGCCACTCGCGGGTTTCCTTCAGGTGAAAGAGCAGGGCGAACCAGACGGCGAGATGGTAATCGCGCAGGCCGCCGGGACACTCTTTAAGGTTAGGCTCCAGGTGGAAAATGGTGTTGCCGTATTTGGAGTGGCGGGCGCGGGCAATCTCGCCGAGCTTCTGGGCGATGGTGTTCCATTCGCTGAGGATGAGGCCGGGCAGCACGGACTGGTGGAGCTGCTGATAGAGAGGGAACTGGCCGGCGAGGAAGCGGCGATCGAGTGTGGCGAGAGTGAACTCGAGGTTGTCGGGATCGAAGCGGCCAGCCTCCTTGAGCGTGCGCGAAGCCGGGCTGGCGCGGAGACCGACGTCCCACATTCCCTGGACCATGGCGCGAACCGAATCGCGGGAATGCTCTTCCGTCTTGTCGTCGGCAAAGGCGAAGAGGATGTCGATATCGGAGTAAGGAAAAAGGTCTTTGCGGCCGTAGCCTCCGAGCGCGATCAGGGAAACACTCAAGCCGGGATAACCGGAGAAAGCCCGGCGCCACATTTCAATCAGGATGCGATCGACAATGGCCGAGCGGCGGCGAATGGCGGCGGTGCCGTCGCCGGTTCGCTCGTAGGTAGCGCAGACGAGCGCCATCTCCCGCTGATACTGCTCCCGTAAATCGTCAACCGTGATTGCGATTGGGTCCATGTGTCGTAGGGGTGTAGTGCTGAAGCAAAAAGGATGTTCACTCAGGATAAGCGATTGGGGAGGAAAGGAGAATGGGGAAGGGATAAGGATGGACGGTGCGCGCAGGATCGTGCCTGCCGTGTGCACCGCGATGAATCGCGCCTCCCTGGCAGCGGTTCAGATGGCTGCGTAATCCCGATGCACCGGGGATCGCGGAAACAAGCTGCGCCTCTCGGCCATAATACTGCTCGCTGACGAGAAGCCACTTCTTGTTCCATCCGGAAAACGTAGCCGATGGGATGGCCGCGCCGCTCAGGCCGCGTATCGACAGGTGTGGGCGACGACCTTGCGGCCCTCGGTTTGACCCTGGTGATCGCAAGGACACGCTGGTTCTGGCCGGAACCGTGCCGAATTGCGAGCGATGGAATGTGATGGCCGCGGGGGTGACCACCATGCTGCTCTTTCTGCCGAGACTGACCGCTGCCTGGTATCGATTGCCGAGCTCCGGGTCCGCGGCCAGGCATTGCGCGCGTTCCTCGACGGAAGCGCAGGCCCAGAGCTTCTTCAATCCTCTTCTCCCAGTGCGCTCTTCATCACTTTATTCCGCGATACCGAGAGCGGGTCGAGCGCCCACTCTCCCGAGGAACGGCGGAAAGCGGCGACGCGGGCCTGAACTCGATCAGATTGGACATGGACGCTCGCGTTTCGAGGGCCGTCCAGTTACAGCGCCGTCTCGCCTCGCTCGTCGTTGCGGATGCGAATGGCGTCGGCCACCGGGCTGATGAAGATTTTGCCGTCGCCGATACGGCCCGTGCGCGCGGCGCCAATGATGGCCTGAACAGCTTTTTCCTGGAGCGCGTCCGGCACCACCATTTCAATCTTGACCTTGGGCAGAAGGTCAACCGTATATTCACGGCCGCGATAGAACTCGGTGTGGCCCTTCTGGCGGCCATGGCCGCGCGCCTCCAGGATCGTCATGCCTTCGATGCCCGCTTCCAGCAGCGCGTCTTTGACGGCATCCAGCTTGGAAGGCTGGAGTATTGCTTCGATCTTCACCATGGTGCAATGCCTCGGTTGACAGCGTATCAGGCCGGACGGTGGGATTGGGATGCGCCCGGCATGTGTTTTTCCCTGAGAAACGGTTCAGGTGTTGAAATCGTAACCTTCCTCGCCATGCTGCGAAAGGTCTAGGCCCTCGTTCTCATCTTCGGAGGACAGGCGCAGGCCGATAACTTTATCGACCAGGAAAAGCAGCACCAGCGTCCCCACAATGGAGATGGTCCACGCGATGGCCACGCCAGTTGCCTGGTTTGCGATCTGGCTCCAGTGCCCGTCCATGGCTCCGGTGGGCACACCCTTGCCAAAGGCCGGGTTAATGATCTGGGTGGCGAACAAGCCGGTGAGCAATGCTCCGACTGTACCCCCGGCTCCGTGTACGCCGAAGGCATCGAGGGAGTCGTCATAACCAAACAGAGACTTCACCTTGAACACCATGAAGGAGCAGACGAAGCCGGCGACCAGTCCGATCGCCAGTGCTGAAAACGGCTGCACAAAACCTGAAGCCGGAGTAATGGCCACCAGCCCGGCAACCGCGCCGGAAATGGCGCCCAGGGCTGTGGGCTTGCCGTTGTGCAGCCACTCGAAGATGGTCCAGCCAAGGGCCGCGGTCGCGGTGGCAAATTGAGTGTTGATAAAAGCGCTCGTCGCCAGCGGGCCGGAAACCGAGCGCGCTACCGGCGTTGAACCCGAACCAGCCGACCCAAAGCAGGCACGCCCCGATGAAACTGAGCACCAGCGAGTGCGGCGCCATCTTGGTGTGGGGATAGCCGACGCGCTTGCCCAGGTACAACGCGGTCACCAGGGCTGAGACTCCCGACGTAATGTGCACAACTGTGCCGCCGGCAAAATCCAGACTCGGGAAGCGGCCGCCAGTTGGAATTGAACAGCCCGCCCACGCCCCAAACCATGTGCGCCATGGGACTGTACACGAGCAATGACCACAGCGAAAGAAAAAGTGCCATGGCGCTGAACTTCATGCGTTCGGCAAAGGCGCCGGTGATCAGCGCCGGTGTGATGATGGCAAACATGAGCTGGTAAATCATGTAGGTCTGCTCGGGGATCGTCTGCACATAGAAGAAATCGGGGTCGACGGTGATGGAGACGTTCCTGAGAAACACATGCCCGAAGCCCCCGATGAAAGCATTGCCATGGCTGAATGCCAGCGAATAGCCGATGATTGGCCAGAGAATGGTGACCAGGCACATCATGGCGAAGCTCTGCATCATGGTGCCGAGAATGTTCTTTTTGCGGACAAGGCCGCCATAGAAGAGCGCCAGGCCGGGGCCGGTCATCAGCAGCACCAGCGCGGCTGACACCAGCATCCAGGCGTTGTCGCCGGAGGTCTGCGCATTTTGGACCGCTTGCTGCAGCGCTGCTACCTGGGCCTGGGAGGCCGGCTGCGAAGACGCAGCCTGCGCCGGCATCAAACCGGGACTGGCAAGAAAGGATAGGAAGAGAAAAAGTCGAGCAATCGTACGGCGCATAATCTCCCGATCAAGTTGAAAATAATGTGGTTATCTGCCGGGCGGAGCGGCTCCAGAATCGACCACGCCCCAGAGCGGCGCCGGCGATGAGCGCCTTTTTTCCCGTGGATTGCAAACGGTTCTGCTCATGAATATGCCATGCGAGACATAAGGATGGCATGAGGAAATCTGAATTCACGCTGGCTTCTTCACTGCGTTTGTGGTTAACGAACGAGGAAATCGCGTGCGAATTTCACAAGGAAGCGATTCGACGCCAGAGCTCATCCCGATCGGCGAAGATAGCAAGAAAGGCGAAATCTGGATGAGCAGACTTGGGAACAATTTGGTCGTGCGCAGCGGTAGTGTGCGCGGGGGGCCTGGCCGCCACGCCTGTTATGCAGCTGCGCCGCAATCATGCATGCGGCTGGTACTCGATGGCGGGGTAAATGCGGGCCAGGAGTGGAGCGCGCCCATTGGTGAGGGATGGAGATTCCGGCTGGTGCCGATTCCGGCGCTGGATGCGGGTTATAGCGGATGGGATTTTGTGGTCGACCGCAATCCGGGGGCTGGATTTCCCGACGCGCTGTACTTGGCTTCGCCTCCGTATAACTCAATCAACGAGCGTGAAATTGGAACCACCTTTGGATTGCGTGCCCAAGATGCGATCGGCTGGAATTCGCGCAGCTTCCGGTTTCTGACTGATCCGGCGGCGTTCCGTCAGGCGCAGAGAATCTACGATCTCGCATTTGTCCACCGAAAGGATTGGACGAGTGCAGGGAAAAGGGCGCGTCGGAATTCCTGCTGAAAACGGCAGAAGCAGCCTCCCAAGGCGAACTGCGTATCCTGGACGCTCATATTTCGCCCGGCATCGCCGATCCTGCCCCGTTCGCCCAGGCATGGGCGCGTGCATCTTCGATGATCCGCATCAGATTGATCCATCCCCGGGTGGAAAAACCGCCACCAGGGGGACACTGAACTGGATGCGTTTCCAAGTGGTGCTGTGGCTTCCGCCGGGCTGGAAAGAGCCGCCGGGAATAGGCCAAGTCTGCCATCTGCGGACATTGAGCTCGTGCCAGGTTGGCGCGGCGGTGACAAAGCAGCCTGAAAGCGCGGTATCATAGGGGCATGGCAGAAGCGGCAGAGCGCGATCGATACCTGTTTGGCAACCTGGAGAGCAGCGCGCTGAATCGCGGCAAAGTGCGGAGATCAGCTACGGTTTCGAACAGCCCGAAGGCGTATTCCTGACCACGCTGGATTTTGCCGTCAACTGGATCCGCAAGAGCTCCGTGTGGCCCATGACATTCGGACTGGCCTGTTGCGCCATCGAGATGATGTCGATGGGGCCTCGCGATTCGACATCGCCCGGTTCGGCTCCGAGGTTTTCCGGCCTTCGCCGAGGCAATCGGACTTGATCATTATTGCCGGGCGCGTGTCGCAAAAAATGGCGCCGGTCATCCGGCGTCTCTATGACCAGATGCCCGAACCAAAGTGGGTGATATCCATGGGGGCATGCGCTACTCCGGCGGCGTGTTCCAGAATTATGCCCTCGTGCAGGGAGTCAACCAGATCATCCCTGTTGACGTGTATGTGCCCGGTTGCCCGCCGCGCCCGGAACAACTGATGTACGCCATCACCCTCTTGCAAGAGAAGATTCAGCGGGAACCACGAAGTTTCCTGAGGACCCTGAACGTCGGCTGAAGAACGCGGCGCACCGCGTTGCCGGAACACCGCTGTGGAAAGTCAGCCGCAGCAACTCCCGGCCAGGAGATAGTTAGCTCAGAGATGCGCGGGCTTAGTTGATGTCTGTGCACGCTTCCAATCATTGGCTATGATAATTCTGAAGATGCTTTGATTCTGTTTTCATCCATCGCACACGCCTGAAAGCAACTTCAATTCGCTGTAGCGTGTGTTCATTGCCACTGGATGTTTGTGACTTTGCGGAGGATTCATGATGCACTTGCATGGGGTGAAATCTGTGACTTGGGCGCTGGCGGGATTTCTCCTGGCAGCAGCGCCGGTTCTTATGAACGCGCAAGCGAGTTCCAAGCCGGCCGCTACGGCTGCGTGATACGCAGACTCGCCCTCGCGCTGGGATATTTTTCTGGGGTACAGCTATCTGGCGCCGCACGGATACGTGAACGTGCTTCAGCCAAACGGAACCACGGGAACATTTTCTTACGACTCAGCCGACCAGGGCGCGATCGGGAGCGTAGCGTACTACTTCAACAAGTACGCTGGCATACAGGGGGAAGTGGCTGCGCACAACCTTTGGGTGGATAGCTCGAGTAGTAATGACGGCTTCCTGACCACGTCCGGAGGATTGATTTTCCGGTTGCCTACGGGGTCGATGACTCCGTTCGTGCACGGGCTGGTCGGAGGAGCGCGCATAGGCGGGCCGGACCACGGGCCATACAAGGAAGGTATCGATCTGACCGGTGGCGGCGGTCTGGATTACCAGACGCCATGGCGCCCCCTGGCCATTCGCCTTTTCCAAGCCGATTACGAATACATGCATGACAACTGGGGCTCCGGCGCCTTCGGCGGGCGTGCCAATATCAACGCCGCCCGTTTGAGCGCAGGGATTGTGATTCATGCCGGTTCCATCGCGCCGCCACCGCAGTTGACGGTGGCCTGCGCGGTGAACCCGACCAGTTTGTTTCCTGGCGACCCGGTGACAGCGACGTCGACGGTGAGCAACCAGATTCCGAAGGAGAACGTGATTGCGACGATCTCAGGTGACGGGATCAATGGAGCCCAAACCGGAACCACCGCGACCGTGAGCACGGGGAGTTTGTCGCCGGGAACACACACGGTGAAATGTGACGCCAAGGAAGGCAAGCCAGGCAAGGAAGGCATGAAGCCCTGGCAGAATGCGACGGCATCGACGGCGACGTTCACGGTGAAGGAGTTTGAGCCGCCGACGATCAGCTGCTCGGCCAATCCGACGACGCTGAAGCCCGGGGACAGCTCGACCATCACCGCGACAGTGATGAGTCCGCAGAACCGGCCGCTGACCTACAGCTATACGGCGCCTTCGGGTTCAGTAAGCGGCTCTGGCACCGCCGCTACTTACAACTCTGCAGGGGCTCCAGCGGGTTCGGTTGAGATTACGTGCAACGTCTCTGACGACAAGGGCCATTCGGCTTCGTCCACAGCGACAATTACGATTGTGGCGCCTCCTCCGCCTCCGGAACCGCCACCGGCGCTGGCAGCTCGGTTGGCTCTGCATAGTGTTTTCTTCCCGACAGCTCAGCCAACGGCGAAGGATCCAACGGGCGGCCTCGTTGCCAGCCAGAAGGGAACGCTGACTGCTCTGGCAGCGGATTTCAAGCAGTATCTGCTGTACAAACCGGATGCCCACCTGATTCTGACTGGGCATGCCGATGTCCGCGGATCCGTCGAATTCAACCAGGCCCTGTCCGATCGTCGTGTTGCTCGAGCCAAACAGTTCTTGGTCGAACAGGGCATTCCCGAATCCAGCGTCGAAACACATGGCGTGGGCAAGGAGCAGGAACTCACTGCGGGTCAGGTGAAGGACTTGATCCAACAGAATCCTGATCTGAGCGATGCAGAGAGGGCCAGGGTTGAGCGCAGGCTCAACGTCATTGTTCTGGCCCAGAACCGTCGTGTCGACATCACTCTAAGCACAACAGGCGAACAATCAGTGCGTCAGTTCCCGTTCAATGCCAGGGATTCTCTTACTCTTCTGGATGAAACGTCTTCGGCGCCCAGGAAGAAGTCCAAGGCGAAGCGGTAGCAGCCGGGTAAGCAAGGGGCTGCATTCTGAGCAAACATCGAGGCTGATCGGTTCGCCGGTCAGCCTGTTCATTGCCGGGAACTTGGAAACAACGTAGTCTGGACTGAGCCGCATCAACTTTGTTCTGGATGGAACGATTGCTTCCTCAGTGGCACTACAAGACACGGGCTCACCTTAGCGGTGCGGCTATTATCTGGGGCCTTTTTTGTAGCGGCATGAAAGCCGCGCTCGGACAAGAACCCTGGAGCCCGGTGGGACCCGACGGCGGCGATGCGCGCGCAATTGCGGCCGTGCCGGGGCAGCCTGACCACCTCTATCTTGGTACGACCGAGAGCTTCATTTACGAATCCACCGACGAGGGTGCCCACTGGCGCCGGCTGGCCAAACTTGACTCTACCAACGACCTGGTGATCGATCACATCATCGTCGAGCGGGACGATCCGCGGACGCTGTATGCGGCCGCGTGGAGATTCGATCATCCGACTGGAGGCTTGTGGATCAGCCACGATGCGGGCAGGACCTGGCAGGAGTTGCCCGGGCTTCACGGGCAATCCATCCGAGCGTTCGCCCAGGCGCCTTCCGATCCGCGCATCCTGATCGCCGGCACATTGCAGGGAGTATTCCGCTCGAGCGACGCTGGGGCGACATGGGAGTTGATCAGCCCTGCGGGGAGCCGCGAGATCCACGAGGTCGAGTCCGTGGCAATTGATCCGCGCAATCCCGAGGTCATTTATGCGGGAACCTGGCATCTGCCGTGGAAAACGGCCGATGGTGGCGCGCACTGGGACAGCATCAAGGAGGGGCTTATCGTCGACTCCGACGTGTTCTCCATCGTTGTCGATCCGGAGCGCCCCAACATCCTGTACCTGAGCGCCTGCAGCGGAATTTACAAGAGCGAGAATGCGGGTTTGCGTTTCCGCAAGATTCAGGGCATTCCGTCGGACGCGCGCAGGACGCGGGTGCTTCGGCAGGATCCGAGTCACCTGGAAACGGTCTACGCGGGCACCACCGAGGGGCTTTACAAGACCACGGATGGCGGGCGGACATTTCGCCGCATGACCGGGGACGATGTCATCATCAACGACGTTTACGTGGACCCGGCTGACCCGCAACGGGTGTTGCTGGCCACCGATCGCGGCGGAGTGCTGACAAGCGAGGACGCCGGCGAGACATTCGAGGCCGCCAATCAGGGGTTTTCCGCGCGCAAGGTGGAGGCGCTGATCGTCGACCGCGCAGGATCCCATGCGCGTTTATGCCGGCGTGGTAAATGACAAGGCGTATGGCGGCGTGTTTGCTTCCACCGACGGCGGGGCACAGTGGAAGCACCTGGCCGACGGCCTGGATGGGCGCGACGTGTTTGCGTTGGCGCAGTCGCCCGATGGGGAAATTCTTGCCGGGACCAACAGCGGAATTTTCGCGCTCGACGACGGCACGTGGCAGTCCGGGAACAAGATTGCGAACACCTCGGAAAAGCCGGTCAACGAGACGGTCCGCGGACATCGCGTGACCGTGGAAAAGAGGGTAAAGGAACAGTTGCGCGAGCTGGACAGCCGTGTGTATGCGCTGGATCTTCGGGCGAGGCGTGGGTGGCGTCGACCGGCGGAGGACTATTTACCAGCAGGGACAAAGGCGCAAGTTGGCAGGGTGGTCCGGTGATGGGCTGGGTGATTATGTTTCCGTCGCGGCGCATGGAAAGCGCTGATTGCCGCCCGGCCGGACGGCGTCTTTATCTCCAAGGATGCGGGCGAGACCTGGTGGCCGATCGGCATTCCGACCGTGGTCACCCGGATTCATAGCGTGGCTTGCCGCGGATGGCACGCTGTGGCTGGGCTCGCGTGAGGGCGTTTACTTCACACGGGATAAGGGCAAAATCGTGGATGTGGGTGCACCGCCTGCCGCTGATGGATGTGAACGACCTGTACTACGATCCGCACACAACAAGATCCTGGTGAGTTCGCGCGCCAGCGATTTTATTTATGCCATCGATACGAGACGCTGGACTGGAAATGGTGGCAGACCGGCTACAGGCTGCTGCTGGTCCGCGCGGCGGGCGGGCGGCTGCTGGCGGCTTCGCTTGATGACGGCGTGCTGGTGGAACCGCGCTCGGCGGACATGCAGACCAGCGAAAAGTGACGCGCCCCGCTGGGCGAATTTGCGATGCACACCAACAGTTCGACGAGGCGCCAACGCGGATTTTCTGTATCATCAGGTATGCAGGCTGAGACAACGCTCCGGCGCCCGCCACGGTTTCCGCACTTACGATCCGCGGCTTGAGCCCATTGCCGACAAGGTCTTGGCGGGGGAGCGGCTGAGCGCCGACGATGGGCTGGCGCTCTATGGGTCGCGCGACGTGCTGGCCGTGGGCTGGCTGGCCAACCACGTTCGCGAGCGGATGCACGGCGACGTGACCTACTTCAACGTCAATCGCCATATCAATCCCACCAACGTATGCGTGGCGGCTTGCAGGCTGTGCGCCTTCGGCCGCAAGAAGGGCGACCCGGCGGGCTACACCATGGCGCTGGAAGAGGCGTGGCAGACGGCGGCTTCGGGCTACTCCGAGGCGGTAACGGAGTTTCATATCGTCGGCGGCCTGCACCCGGACCTGCCGCTCGAGTATTTTCTCGACCTGGTGCGCGGGCTCAAGGAGCGATTTCCCAAGGTGCACATCAAGGCGTTCACGATGGTTGAAGTGGCGTACCTGGCGCGGCGCGCCAAGCTCACCATCGAGGAGACGCTGGTCAAGCTGCGCGATGCGGGCGTGGATTCGATGCCCGGCGGCGGCGCGGAGATTTTCGCCGCGCGCGTGCGGTCAATCATCTGCGACCACAAGATCGACGGCGACGAATGGCTCGAGACGGCGCGGCTGGCGCACAAGCTGGGCTTCAAGTCCAACGCGACCATGCTCTACGGCCACATCGAGAACGATGAAGACCGCGTCGATCACCTGCTGAAGCTGCGCGCGCTTGCAGGACGAGACCGGCGGGTTCCAGACCTTCATTCCGCTGGCGTTTCATCCCGAAAACACGCCGCTCGACCACCTGCCGGTGACCACGGGCTTGACCGACATCCGGCAGATCGCGGTGGGCCGCCTGCTGCTCGACAACTTTGCCGCACATCAAGGCCTACTGGCAGATGATGACGCCGAAGATCGCGCAGATTGCGCTGCGCTTCGGCGCCGACGATCTCGACGGCACGGTGATCGAAGAGAAGATTTACCACGATGCGGGCGCCACCACTCCGCAGGGCATGACGCGCAAGGAGCTTTGCCGGCTGATCACCGAGGCCGGCCGCGTGCCGGTGGAGCGCGACACGCTGTACCATGCGGTGACCCGCAGCGAGGACAGCTTTACGGTTGCGGTGTAGTTGGAGTCAGCGAGGGAGAAGTTCGCGATGATCGACTTTGGCCCAGCTGCGTTCTCGGCCTGTCTTCGGGTTCCTGTGGGGAATCGGCTGCTCGCTGGCGATTATGTACTCCATCTATCTGGGCGGCTATCGCAAAGCGGTTGAAGAATCTCTTGAGCCGCCGAAGCACAAGCGCTTCCGGCAACGCGCTGGAGAAGGCTCCGTGCCCGACGAGCGCAGGCAGCGGCAGCGTCTGCCGGCTGAGTGAACCGCGGTGCTATTGACGCACGACCTCCGTCCTTCATCACAAAGCTCACGTGCTCGACCGCCGTGATGTCTTCGAGCGGATTGCCGGGAACGGCGATCACGTCGGCGAAGTAGCCGGGCTTCAGCTCGCCGATCTGGCCTTCCCAGCGCAGCAGCTTTGCGCCGTTGATCATGTCGGCCTGCAGCACGGCCAGCGGCTTCATGCCGTATTGGACCATCAGCGCCAGTTCGCGCGCCTGCGTGCCGTGCGGGAAGGGGCCGACGTCGGAGCCCACCGCGAAGGGAACTCCCGCGGCGATCTGCTTCTTGAATTCCGCGATCTTGTAGTCGAGCATCTCCGTGCTCGCGCGCTGCCTGGTCCTGCGATCGCGGTGATGCGCGAAATAGTCGAAGATGGTGAAGGTCGGCACGGCGAAGATGCCCTTTTCGCGCATCAGGCGCATGGTCTCATCGCTCAATTGTGTGCCGTGGTCGATGGAGGCCACGCCGGCTTGCGCGGCGTAGAGCGTGCCCGGCTCGCCCATGGCGTGGACGCCGACGTTTGTGCCCGAGGCGGCGGCCTCCTCAACCGCCGCGGCCAGTTGCGCCTCGGTGTACTGGTAAGGCGTGTGAAGCACGCCGTCGATCATGCGGTCGGGGCCGGTTTCGTAAATCTTGACGAAGTCCGAGCCCTCCTTGTGCTGCTCGCGCATGACTTCAATGATTTGTTCGGCATCGTTGGCGTAGTCGGCGTTGGAGAGCACGTGCTGCGCGGGATTGAAATGGTTGGCGTCCTCGTGGCCGCCGAGAATATCGATGGCGTTGCCGCTGATGCGCAGGCGCGGCCCGGGGATGATGCCCTCGTTGATGGCGTCGCGCACCGCTGTGTCGGCCGAGCCCGCGCCTTCCGTGCCCATGTCGCGCTCGGCAGTGAATCCGGCCAGCAGGTCGTCCTTGGCCGCCTGTTCCGCCAGGATCGTGCGCCAGGGAACCGATTCCTCGACGGTCTGCAGGTCTTCGGCGCCGGGATGCAGGAACAGGTGCACGTGCGCGTCGATGAGGCCGGGCAGCAGCGTGGTGTCGCCGAGGTCGATGACTTTGCGCGCCTGCGGATGCTCGACCGACGTGCCCACAGCGCGAATGCGTTCGCCCTCGAGAGCACTTCGCCGGGCTGGAGCACGGTTCCTGTATCCACCTGGAGCAGACGCGCCGCATGGAGCACGATGGGCGCAGACGGCGCGGGCTGCGACCTCAGCATGGTTCCGCCCGCCCACAGGAGGCTCACAGCCAAAGCCGTGCCACAGAGCAATCCAAGATGAATCTCTGATTTCCGCATGGATACGACTATGCCGCATCTCGCTTTGGGTTGTCGATGAATTTTCCGTTGGCGCATGCTCGACCACGGCGCATCCACTTGGTGGCATCCAAAGCAAAGCAAGGCTCTTGGCTGAAAAGACAACACCGGCCTTCTTGATGCTGAAGACAACACCGCCATTGTTCCGGGCATCTAGGGTAGGAGCAAGTCAATTCTATTTCTCATAAATTCCAACTATTGTTTCAAGCGTCTGTCGGCGGCTGACTGTGCCGCGTGTGTTTCTTGGCTCATTAGAGGAGTAATAAGCGAATTGTCTCCGCGCAGGACTGGCCCTAATCGCACTGACAACCGGATCGGCGGCTTATGCAAGCACGGCCGCGTACATCTATGAATCCGCCGATGTCCCCAACACCAACTCCTCGGTTCAGGCCATCTACGGATACGCGCTCTCGTCCAGCGGCGAAGTTTCGCCCATTCCCGGCCAGCCATTTGCGGTGGGCGACGGGATCAATTACTACACGGCCAGCAATGGGACCTATCTCTTCGGCATAAGCTGGGGAAACCCAGCAATCCAACCTGGCAGAACATCATTACCTATCGCATCGCTTCCGACGGCGCTTTGACGAAGGTACAGACCACGCCGGCCGCGACGTCCTCGACGACCCCAGGCCCGCACTTTTGTATGGACCTCTGGCTCTGGACCACTCCGGCCAGTTTCTCTACGTGGGCGTGACCGGCGGCTCGGACCTGTACAGCCAATACAGCGTGATGACGTTCGAGGTGAACCATGAGACCGGCGCCCTTGATTTCCTCGGCGAGACTCCGTTCCATGGCCAGGACACAACCACCATTCATTTCACCGGCGACGACAAATACGCGTTCGATGAGAACAATTATGAGTACCTGGTTGCCGGAAACAAGACGCTGAGGCTCCTGGGGAATGCGACGGATGCCGGATTCGACGGCAACTACCTGGACACCGATCCGCTGAGCAACCTGGCGGTTCTCGGCAACAACGGCCAGCTCCAGTCGTGGCTTGTCACCTCAAATGGCAACCTGTCGCAGCACTCGAGCGATGGGAAGACCCTGGTGCGCACGAACCTCTGGCCGGATAACTACCAGCAAATGTACTTCTCTCCGGACGGCTCTATCCTTGCCCTCGCCGGCTTTGGGCTGGATCCTTACCACTTCAACGGGTCAAAGCCAATTACAAACTACAAGCAACTAACGCCTCCGGGCTTTATAACAGCCAGACAAACACCATCACCGGCACCCTGGTGTGGATTGTAGGGTGGGATAACCAACATCATTTCATTACCATCACCCAGGACCATCCAACTTCAGGAACGGCCGGCCCACTGTATTGTCAGATCTACACGGCCACTTCGACGTCCGTGACCCAGGCGTCTCGGACAGAACTGCCGCAGCAGTACTACTACGGGTTCACCGTCCAACGGCGGGGAACTTCTCCCGCGCCTGTCGATTAGCGATTCTCCCCACAGATGGCGGGCCTGCCTATCAAAGGCAGACCCTTCCATGCGCTCCGACGCGGTTCGCGCTCAATAGGCGCCGATGCCGGTGACGCTCTGCCCGAGGATCAGCCCGTGAATATCATGCGTCCCTTCGTAGGTCTTCACACTTCCAGATTCATCATGTGGCGCATGATCGGATAGTCATCGGTGATTCCGGTCGCGCCCAGAATGTCCCTCGACATGCGGGCGCATTCCAGCGCCATCCACACGTTATTCCGTTTGGCCATGGAGATATGCTGGTGAGCTTTGCCCGTGTCTTTCAGGCGGGCAACCTGCAGGCAAAGCAACTGCGCCTTGGTAATCTCGGTGATCATCCATGCCAGTTTGTCCTGGACCAGTTGATGCGTGGCGATCGGCTGGCCGCGAAACTGCTTGCGCGTCTTGGCGTACTGAAGTGCGGTGTCGTAGCAGGACATAGCCGCACCGATCGCTCCCCAACTGATTCCATAGCGCGCCTGCGACAGGCACATCAGTGGTGATTTCAGCCCGCCGGTGCCGGGCAGAATGTTGTCCGCCGGGACGCGCACATCCTGCGAGCGATATCCCCCAGGTGACGGATGTGCGCAAGGACCACTTGCCGTGAATATCGTTTGCCGTAAATCCGGGCCGGTCGGTCTCGACCAGAAAGCCGCGAACTGTTCGTCCTCATCGTCGAGCTTGGCCCAGACCACGGCGACATCGGCGATCGAGCCCGACGTAATCCACATCTTTTCGCCGTTGAGAACGTACTGTCGCCGACTTTCCGCGCGCGGGTGCGCATGCCGGCGGGATTGGAGCCGAAGTCCGGCTCGGTGAGCCCAAAGCAGCCGATCTTCTCTCCCGTGGCCAGCTGCGGCAGCCAGTATTTTTCTGCTCGTCCGAGCCGAAGGTCAAGATCGGATACATCACCAGCGCCGACTGCACGCTGACAAAACTGCGGATGCCGGAGTCGCCGCGCTCCAATTCCTGCATCACCAAGCCGTACTCGACGTTGGTGATGCCGGCGCAGCCGTAGCCGTCGAGGTTCGCACCGAAGAAGCCCATCTCGCCCCATGGGTCACCAACTCCCGCGGAAAACGGCCGGCGCGGTAGCACTCCTCGATAATGGGAATGACGTTGTCCTCGATAAAGGCGCGGGTAGTGCGCGCACCATCCGTTCGTTCTCTGAAGCAAGAATCGAACTCGATAAAATCAACTCCCTGGAACTTGAATGCCATCATTGCACCTGCTATACGGAATGAATCCGAAACAGCAAGGCTAGCAGAATCCACGGCCGCATAGGAAGCCGCCCGGCCAGGCATGGAACCTCCCACAAACGTGGCGGCTACTCCAGAAACTCGCGCACAAACGGATCGGTGGAGTGAACCAGATCGTGCAGGGAGCCGTCGAAGATGACCTTCCCTTCGTTCAGCATCAGGAATGTGGTGTTGGGGTCGACTCCCCCTCCGGCAGCGGCACCATGGCATCGGCCTCGGAATCGAAGTGGTGCGTGCACATGGTGAATGCGTCCTGCAGCCGATGGGTCACCAGGATCGACGGCGTCCGGTAAAAATCGCGCTGCTTAACGATCAGCTCGATGATGGTGGTCGAAGTCACCGGGTCCAGGCCGCCGGTCGGGGAGTCGTAAAGCAGCAGCTCCGGCTGGCGGATGAGCGCCCGGGCAATGGCCACGCGCCGCCGCATGCCCCCGGAAAGACTCCCCGGAAACAGCGAGAAGGTGGCCTCCAGGCCCACGAATCGCAGCGCCTCGCGGACTCGCTGGTCGATCTCCTCGTCGGGCACGCGTTCCTGGATCAACTGGTAGGCAACGTTATCGCGCACGCTGAGCGAGTCGAATAGGGCGCCTTCCTGAAACACCATGCCGGTGCGCAGACGGAGGGGAAATAGTTCCGACTCGTGCAACTCGGAGATGTCCTCGCCGAGCAGGAACACCCTGCCCGATTCGGGGCGCAACAAGCCATTTGCTAGTCTTCAGAAGAACGCTCTTGCCCACCCCTGCCGGGCCCAGCAGGACCCGTGTCTCGCGAGGGCCGACGGTAAAGCTGATCCCGTTCAATACGGGGCCTCGTCAAAGCTCACTGTCACTTCTCGGAACGCGACAACCGCATCCTGTGAATCGGCCTGCGCGAGCTGGACCTGTGCGCTCATCGAAAGATGGAGACCATTACGGTGCTGATCAGCAGGTCGACAAAGATGATGAGCACGGAGGCAAAAACGACCGCGGAGATGGTGGAGCGTCCAACGCCCTGCGTGCCTCCCGTAGTGCGCATGCCGTAAAAGCAGCCGACGGAGGAGATGATGAAGCCGAAGCAAAGGGGTTTAACCAGGCCCTGCAAAATGTCAGGGAAGCGCAGGAACACGTAGGCCTGGGATAAGTATTGGTCGCCGTTCTGGTGGTTCATGAATACGGTCACCGCGGCGCCGCCCAGGATGCCGCAAAAGTCGGCGACAATGGTAAGGAAAAAAAGCGTGGTTACGGTGGCTATAATGCGCGGGGTCACCAGCTTGCGCATGGGATCCACGCCCAGTGCGCGCATTGCGTCAATCTGCTCGGTCACCACCATGGAGCCGAGTTCGCTGGCCATGGAAGATGCGTTTCTTCCGGAGACCATGATTCCAGTCAGCACCGCGCCCAGTTCCCGAATCATGGACGTGCTCACAAATCGTCCGGTTACGGCCGTAGCGCCAAAAGAAGCCAGCGTGGCCGCGGACTGGACCGCCAGCACGCCGCCGGTGAAGAATCCGGCAAAAATTACGATCGTCGCCGATCCGACCCCAATGATGTCCCCTTGCAGGATAAAGTCCGACCAATAAACCGGAGGCGAGAAGAGGTTGGACAAGGCACGGAGCCCGAACAGGGCATACTCCTGCACGGTCAACACAATCTGCTTGCCGGTTCTGTCGATCGTCTCTAACGCCATCGGATGCCGCTCGAACCATGGAACGCGGCCGATAAGCCCGGCGCGCTGCCCTTCCCGACAGAATAGCGCATAGAGCGCTCCGCCCATTCTGTTGAAGCTGCGTGGATCGCATGCATGTTGCGAATCTACTGGGCGGGGGAAGATTATCCCTGATCCAGGCAACTGGCGAAACGGCCAAGTCGCCAGTTTCACGCATCTTACTATTCGGCCCTCAGCGTGCAACATGCGTCAGAGTAGCCGAGGTGTGCCCAATACACGGAGAATAGGAATGCATCGATTCCGCACGCGGTTGATCCTTGCCCTTATCGCCGGTATCACTGTGGTTTCTCTCGCCTCCACGTATTTTGAGGTGCTGGCGCGGAAACACGTGCTGAGGGTGGAATTGGAGCGCCGCACAGGCTGGCTTGGCACCAGCCTGCAACCCTTCGTAGAGAAAGCACTGGCTGCGGGCGCTATACCCGATATCAGGGCCGTGGCAGAGGAATTGCGAAGCCACGATGAAGCGCTCGGCGTAGCCATTTACGACGGGAATGGAGTCCCTGATCAATGCAGAGGGACCGTCGCCCATCATTCGGTCGCTCAAGAAGCGAGCCGATCAAACTTGCCATCAAGCGTGGATCGAATGCGGCCGCGTTTGGCCACACCGGCGATCAACAGTGGCTCGAAGAGGCAATTCCCCTACATGCGGCTAACCAGCCGGCCGGAGCCCTCGTTGTACTGGAAGATGCCGGATACATTCGCGCGGAAGCTCAGGAGGTGTGGCGCCAGACTTTTTGGCGCATTGTCGCTCTCGTTGTCCTGATAGTGGGGATCACCTTCATGGTTGTGCGCTGGTCGCTTCTGCGGCCGGTCACCAGGCTGGCGGAGCGTTTGCGCTTGTTACGAATGGGCGAGCCGATCAACCAAATGAGCGGCCACATGGAGGATCTGAGTCTGTTTTGTCCCATCGCCCGTGAAATGGAGAACATCACGGAGAGCCTCCTGGAGGCCCGCGCCGCAGCCGCCGCTGAAGCCCGGTTGCGCGAGGCGGGAGAGAATCTGTGGACGGCCGAGCGCCTCACCGTACATGTCCGGCAGCGCACAGGCGCCGGAAGCATCTTCGTTGTCTCCAACCGCGAACCTTACATGCACATCCGCCAGGGCAGGGAAACCGTATGCGTGGTTCCTCCCAGCGGGCTGGTCACGGCCATCGAGCCGGTCCTGCGCGCCTGCGACGGCGTCTGGATAGCCCACGGCAGCGGCAGCGAGGACCGCTTCATGGTGGACGAGAACGATCGGCTCCGTGTTCCTCCGGATGCCCCGCGTTACACGCTGCGCCGTGTCTGGCTCTCTGAAGCGGAGGAGAGCGGCTACTACGACGGCTTCGCCAATGAGGGCCTGTGGCCGCTCTGCCACATTGCTCACACCAGGCCGCTGTTTCGAGCCTCGGACTGGGAATGCTACCAGGAGGTGAACCGCAAGTTTGCGCTGGCCCTCCTGCATGAGATGGAAAACTGTCCCAACCCCATCGTCTTCGTGCAGGACTATCACTTCGCACTGCTGCCGCGCATGGTCAAAGCCGCGCGTCCCGATGCCCGCGTCGCCATCTTCTGGCACATTCCGTGGCCCAACCCGGAGGCTTTCGGGATTTGCCCCTGGCAGGCCGAACTCCTGGAGGGCTTGCTGGGCGCCGATCTCATTGGCTTCCACATCGCGCTCCATTGCAATAATTTCCTCGACACCGTCGATCGCGTGCTGGAGTCGCGCACCGACCGCGAGCACATGACAGCCCGGCGCCGCGGCCACACCACAACTGTCCGGCCTTATCCCGTCAGCGTGGCCATTGATCCGTCCGGCGCCGAGCGCGCCGCCTGGGGCAAGACCCGCGACGAGCTGCTGCGCGAGTTCGGCGCACGCGCGGAGAGCCTGATTCTAGGAGTCGACCGGCTCGATTACACCAAGGGCATCGAGGAGCGCCTGAATGCATTTGAACTTCTCCTCGAAGAGCATCCCTGGCATCGCGAGCGCGTGACCATGGTGCAGATTGCCGCGCCCAGCCGCACTCGCATTCCCAGCTACGCGGAACTGCGACGCCGGGTCGAGGCAGCGGTCGACCGCATCAACACGCGCTTCCAGACGGCGGACTGGCGTCCGGTTATCCTCATCGAGCGCCAATGCAATCACGAAGAGGTAACCACCTGGTATCGAGCCGCGGACGTATGCCTTGTGACCTCTCTGCACGATGGCATGAACCTGGTGGCCAAGGAGTACCTGGCCGCGCGCGAGGACGAGGACGGCATGCTGGTGCTGAGCAAATTCACCGGCGCAGCCATCGAGTTGCGCGATGCGCTTATCGTCAATCCGTATGACGTCGAGGGCGTGGCCGAGGCCATCCACCTCGGCTTGGAGATGAGCCCCTCGGAGCGCCGCCTGCGTATGCAGCGAATGCGGCGCCAGATCATGGAACATAACGTTTACCGATGGGCAGCCAGCGTGCTGGGCGACCTGCGCGAGCTGCGCATTGAGAATCAGGATGCCTTTTCGGTCACACAGGCAGAATCGATGGCGTGGCAGGGCACCGATGAGCCCGAGCGCAAACACGCGTGAGCACGGAGCGCGCCTAATCCGAGCCGGCAACGCAAGGCTTTGCCCAATGGTTCCGGAGTTAGATCGGGTAAATCAAGAATGCACTAAAAGGACCCAATACAGTGACAGACGAAGCCGCCAATGCGCTCCAAACCTTCTTCGGCGGGTTTCTTCCCGGGGTAAAGCCGCTGCTTTTGTTAGATTACGACGGGACCCTCGCACCCTTTCGCGTAGATCGTTTCAAGGCGCGCCCCTACACCGGCGTGCGCGAAGGAATCGCGCGAATTCTCCACCAGGGCCGGACTCGACTGGTTGTCATCACTGGCCGGCCGGCGCGCGAGATTGTGATTCTGCTCCGCGGCAATCCTCCGGTGGTCGACCAGCCTGTGGAGGTCTGGGGACTGCACGGCGCCGAACGAATCTACGCCGATGGCCGGCGCGAACTGGAAGAAGCGCCTTCTGCGACTCAGCGAAAGCTGGATGAACTGCGCGAGTACCTGCGCCACAACAATCTGGGCGGCGAATTCGAAGACAAACCCAACGCCGCCGTGATGCACTGGCGCGGCGCTTCTCCGCGGACGGCCAAGTTCATTGAGATGCGCGCCCGCGAACTCTTCGAGCCGATGGCGCGCATGGAGGGACTGACGCTGCTCCAGTTCGAGGGTGGCCTGGAGCTGCGCGTCGGCCGCGACAAGGGAGGAGCGGTTTCAAGCCTGATTGAGGAGGCGGCGCCGGAAACTCCCGTGGCATACGTGGGCGACGATATCACCGACGAGGCCGCATTCCGGGCCGTGGGCAGCGTCACGAATCCCCATCTGAGCGTGCTCATGCGCCCGGAACCGCGGGAGACCGCGGCCGACGTGTGGCTGCAGCCGCCCTCGGGCATCCGGATGTTCCTCAAGCGCTGGTTCAAGGCGCTGCAGCGCGAGACGGGGAAGCGCGCAGCCTGAGCCGAAATCGCATCGCGATGCTTTCATCGAATTGGCGCCGGCATGAAGCTATCGCACGCCCTGAACGGGTTTAGCAAAATGAAAGATACAGTTGACCTGGGGCGTGACAGGGTCAGCCTTGATGTCGTAGGTGGCGATGACGGATTGCATCCACTTCGACAGAGACTTGTCTTTCTTCTGCGCCAACTTCAGAAAAGTTGAGACGTAGCTCTCGTCGAAGACGTCGCCGGGAGCCATCTTCCAGGCGAGCTTTAGTTTGGCTGCCATCGCGTCCGGAGCGCCGTCGAATTGGACCGAGGCTAGCCGGTACTTCGAGCCCGGATCGATTTCGATCCTGTAGTTCACGATATGAGCGGCTTCGCTAAAGGAAGGCTGTAAAGCGATGGAGCAATCGAAATAGCCAAGGGCTTTGTAGGCGTCGTGGACGGCAATGACAAATAGATCGAGTGGCCGACCGGAACCAGCCGGTTTTTTCGACAGTGTTTTCTCGATCTCTGCGCGCGTAACCAGCGCTCCGGCCGGAAGGTCGATGGTTCCCAGTTTGTAGATTTCTCCCTCTTTGATGGTTACCGCAAAGGGAACATCCATGGACTGATCTGAGACGATGAGAGGTTCGGCCGGGGCAACATCGACTTCGACGGCCGCGTAGCCCCGATCGTGGTAGAAGTCCTCGAAAACGTGCTGAAGTCCGATCGCTGTGTTCTCCGTGTCGAAGCTGTTCCCGGATTGCCCTGCGGCTAGAAGGCCGGCCTTGGCCTGCATGGCGGGCGAGATGCCGGCCAGCTGAATGCGGCCGATGTGCACCGCTGGCGAAACCACGGTGAAGTTTTGAGCCGTGAGTTTTTTGGGGCCCACGCCGCTGGTGAGAGCGGCATTCACCGTAGCCTTGGCGCCCTTGGCTGCCAGCATCTCTTCAAACGTCCGGCAGATTCCTTCCACCATGGAGCCGCTGGCCGGCAAGAGATCGCGAAAAAGCGGGAAGCGCGCGCGGAGCGTGGCTTCGAGTTCTTTGCCCGGCGTAAGAGGCACATTGTCCAGGTGCATGGGAAAGAGCTGGCTGGAAGGCGTCAACGTGAAGAGCAGTGTCTTGCTGTCGGACTTGAACCGGATCTCCTTGAAGAGACCTGTGTCGTTCAGCAGCTTGGCGTGGGCTTTCACTTCGAGAGAGTTCAGATGTGTTCCCGGCTTCAAGCCGGCGGCCGCGAGCAGTTCCTGTTGCGTGTATTGCGGTGCGCCTTGAAAGAGGATTGCCTGGGGGCGGGACTTCTTTTGAGCGAGCAAAGAAAGAGAGCAAATCAGGAGCAAAGAAACGCTGATTGCCGCAGATTTCTTCTTCATGTTGTGCCAAGAGTAGCAAATGGAGGCGCGCCACCAGCGAGTTTTCTCGCTCGGCCGGGGACAGGATCGCTCCTCTTCGCCAGGCGCCGACAGGGAAAGCTACTCCCGGTTGCGCTTGCGGATTTCGATGGTCAGCCGCTTGATTTTCTGGTTCAGCGTGGAGAGCGGGATGCGGAACTGCTCGGCGGCGTCGGTCTGATTCCAGTTGCAGCGCTCCAGCTTCTCAATAATGATGCGGCGCTCGATATCTTCGAGGATGTCGAACAGCGACGCATTGGGATTGTGCTCGAGCAGCGCGTCCTGGAAGCTGCGGCCGCTGATGTGACCGGGAAGCAGCTCGCTGCCGATCACCGAACCCGAGGAGAGCACGACGCCGCGCTCGATCGAGTTTTCCAGTTCCCTCACATTGCCGGGCCAGTCGTAGTCCATCAGCGCGCGCAAGGCGTCCGGCGACAGCTTCCGCGGCGGCATACCGTTCTCGTTGCAGTAGTACTCCAGGAAGTGCTGCACCAGCGGGGGAATGTCCTCGCGGCGGGCGCGCAGCGGCGGCAGGTCCACGGTGATTACGTTGAGGCGGTAGAACAGGTCCTCGCGGAAGCGGCCGTCGCGCACCGCCTGGCGCAGGTCCACGTTGGTGGCGGCGATGATGCGCACGTCCACCTGGATCTCCTGGATGCCTCCCAGGTGCATGAACTTGCGGTCCTGGAGCACGCGCAGGATCTTGGCCTGCGTGTCCTGGCCCATGGTGGCAATTTCATCCAGAAACAGGGTCCCGCCGTTGGCAACTTCAAACAGGCCCTTCTTGGATGCGATGGCCGAGGTGAATGCGCCTTTCACGTGGCCGAACAGCGTGGACTCGAGCAGCTCCGACGGCATGGCCCCGGTGTTGATGGGCACAAAAGGCTTGTCGCGGCGCGGCGAGTTGGCGTGTATCGCCTTGGCCACGAGTTCCTTGCCCGTGCCGCTCTCGCCCTGAATGAGCACCGTGGAGCGGCTGGGCGCCACCTGCGCCACCAGGTCGAATACGCGCAGCATCACGTCGCTCTTGCCCACGATGTTGGTGAAGTTGTAGCGCTGTTTGAGGGTGCGTTTGAGCTGCAGGTTCTCTTCTTCGGCCTTGTGCCGCGCCACCGCCGAACGAATGTCTGCCAGCAGCTTCTCGTTGTCCCATGGCTTCTGGACAAAGTTCTCCGCGCCGGCGCGGATGGCTTCCACCACGTTATCCACCGTGCCGTAAGCGGTGATCATGATGACGGGGATCTCCGGCTGCCGGTCTTTGATCATGGGCAGCAGCTCCAGCCCGCTGCGTCCCGGCAGGGCCAGGTCCAGCAACACCAGGTCGAAGTTCTCGAGCTCAAGAATCCGGAGCCCCTGCTCGCCGTCCGCCGCCATCTTCACCTCATAGCCTTCCAGCGTCAGCAGCACCTCGAGCGAGTCGCGGATAGCCGCTTCGTCGTCGATGACCAGGACGCTGGCGGCGCTGCTGGACGTGGCGGCTGGCGCCGACAGATTCAAGGGAAGATCGACCTCAGGCATGGACAGAATTCCTCAGTAGCGGAAACTCGAGATGAAACGTGGTGCCGGCTCCGACTGTGCTTTCAACATGGATCTTGCCGGCATGTTCCTGCATGATGCCGTAGGAGACGCTCAATCCCAGGCCGGTGCCGCGCTTGTCGCCCGGCCTGGGCATGGTCTTGGTGGTGAAGAACGGATCGTAGATGCGCTTCATGTGTTCCGGCGCGATGCCGATGCCGGAATCGCTCACCATGGCCTCCACGTGCCCATTTACCAGGGTGGCGATGCTCAAGCGGCCGCCGCCCGGCATGGCCTCTTTGGCGTTCAGCAGCAGGTTCAAAAACACCTGCTGCAGCTTGCCGGAATTTCCATGGATGGGCGGAAGGTCCCCGGCCAGCGCCAGCTCCACCTGGATCTGCGCGGTTTTGAACTGGTGCTCCAGCAGCGACAAGGTATCGCGGATGACCTGGTTCAGATCGGTCGCCTTCATCTCCGTGGTGGAAGTGCGCGAAAAATTCAGCAACCCGTTGGCGATCTCCGCGGCGCGGAAGCTTTGCTGCGTGATCTTTTCGAGAACCGGCCCCAGCTTGGCGTCGCCGCGAAACTGCTTGGTGAGCATTTGCGAGTAGCTGGAGATGACCGCCAGCGGGGTATTGATTTCATGTGCCACGCCGGCCGCCAGCAAGCCGATGGAGCTGAGCTTGTCCGCCTGCGCCAGTTGCGTCTCCAGGGAGACGCGCTCGGTGATGTCGTCAACCAGGACGATGCGGCCCACGGGAACAAACTCCCGCGACAGCAGGGGCGCCACCGCGACGTTTGCCGTCCTCTGCTCTCCCGCGCGCGTAGTCAGCCGGAACTTGTACAGGTGATGCACGCCGGCCTCGTTGCGGAAGCTGTCGAGTGCGTCGCAAAAATCGCGAGGGAACACGCTGCCCAGCGACTGGCCGAGCACCTCGCCGCGGCTCAGCGCATACATCGCCTCCATCTGCGCGTTCCAGCTCTCCACCCGGTCGTTCAGATCGACGGCGAGTATGCCTACGTTGATCGATTCGACAATATTCTCGTTGAACTCCTTCAACCGTTCGAACTCGCTGATCTTGGCTTCCAGCTGCGCATACAGGCTGGCATTCTGCAGCGCGATTCCGATGTAGCTGGCCAGCGACTCCAGCAGCTCCACGTCTTCGCTGGACAGAAAGTCGCCGCCCTCGGTGCGGCCCAGCCCGATCACCGCAATGGTGCGCGTCCGGGCGCCGTCCTGCACCCGGCAAGGCAGATAGTAATTCAGGTCCAGCAGAGCCGCCGTGCGCCGCTCGCTGGGATAAAGATGAAGCGCCTGCTGCGCGTTCTCCAGGAAAATATGCGAGCGGTTCTGGTGATGACTGTCGAAATCCAGAAAAGCCAGGTCCAGCCCGCCATTGCTGTCCTGCGCTGCCTTCACCTCGGCCGGCAGGCCATGTCCGGAAGCCAGGCGCAGCTTCCCGTCTGGGCCGGCGAGAAACATTGCCACCCGCGATACCAGCAGCGTCCCCGGCAGCCGCTCCACGATGGAGTTGAGCAGCGCGGTCAGGTCCGTCTCCGAGCTCAACCCCCGGCCGAACTCGATCAGCGCCTTGCGATAGTCGTATTTTTGCCGGTCGAAGACCCGATCCACCCAGCTTTGGATCCGGCGCTTCAGCGGCTCAAAGAACGCCGCCACCAGCACGATGGCGATGGCCTCGCCCCAGTTCCGCGCCGACTCCGGCAAGCGGTTGTGCGCAATCCCCGCCGCACCGGCAATAACGCCGAAGTAGCCGCCCAGGATCAGCCCGGTTGCCACCGTGTAGGCCACGCCCCGCTTGAAGATCAGGTCCGTGTCCATCAGCCGGTAGCGCACAATGGCCCAGCAGAAAGTCAGGGGCAGGAAAACCAGCGACAGCCCAGCCAGCCGGTACAGGGGCGCCGGAACGCGCATATCCAGCAGAAAGGGAATGGCGTTGAAGACCGTAAACGGCAGCACTGCCAGCAGAGCCCCGCGGGTCAGCCACTTCAACTGCTGCCGCAGCAGCGGAGTGCCCGCGCGAGCGTAACTGCGCAGGAAAAGCCCCGTAGCCAGCAGATAAAACACTGTGTCGTAAGCGGTGCCCACCTGATCAAGGCGATGGGCCAGCAACTGCGTTGCTTCCCAGAAGTGGAAGGCATAGAGCCGCAGGCCCAGTACAGCCGCGCCGGGAAGATAAATCACCGGCAGCAGCCATGCGCGCCTTGTACGGCTAAGCCTGTCTTCAGGAAAGCTGAGCGCAAAATGCACAAAAAGCGCCGGTTGCAACGCCTCCGCCAGCACGTTGCACCAGTACACGGTGGAGTCCAGGCTATCCATGATGCCGGTGTACTTGAGGGCATACAGCGCGAAGGAAACCAGGCAGAAGACGTAGAAATGCGTCGCTCGCGGTGCTGTCCAACGCCGGAAGAGCACGTAAATGCCGATGGCAAGATAGATCAGCCCGATAACCCGCAGCGCCTGTTGCATGCTGCGGTCCTGCCGGTCGGGGATCACCAGCACCGGCGCTTCCAGCGGGATACCGTCGCGCGTGATGGTGTAACGCGCATCGCCAAACGGCCCTATCAGGTGTAGCTCCCGCTCATAGTCGGAGATTCGCTTCACCGGCACATCGTTGACCGCGCCCAGCAGATCGCCCGCCTGCAGTCCAGCCAGCTTGCCCGGCGTGTCCGGCGGAACTCTCTCTGCAATCAGCCCTGTATGGTGGGCCGCTTCTGTCCACCACACCCCGTCAGTGGGGGGCAGTGCAGACCCACCCTCCTGAACGAAGTTCAACACCGCAAGCAGAACCAGGCCGACCGTGAGGATGGCCAGCAGCGTTGCTTGCAAGCGGTTGGAAAGGCTCGTTTCCATTTGGGGACACCAGTATGGCCGACTGAGTTGCACGTCCATTGCCAAGCGAAATCGGGTTTGAGATAACTGTGGAGAACTACAACTAATTGACTATGGCGGTGAAAGATATGAGAGCGCCAGGCGCCATTTTATCGTGTGCTCTGCGCGACCCCTCGTCCGAAGAATATGACAATTCGAATATAGCTTATGAAAATCGGTAATAGATTACGCAAATCAACAAGGCATAAAACGCCTCATATTCCGCAGCATAATAGAGATACAGTCCGGGCATTCTGCACTCCTCTCATCGCTGGCCGTAGGCCGCCCGCGGACCGTGCTTGCGCTGATAATGATGTTCGCTAACGTACGCAGGCGGTCCGGATTCGGACGCTCCCAACAGGATGCTGCGATAGGCCAGGCGCGCCACGTACTCCAGAATGTCGGCATGCTCCACGGCCTGGCTTGCGGTCCTGCCCCACGCAAACGGAGCATGCCCGGCCACCAGCACCCCCGGAACCGCCAGCGGGTCCAGGCCGCCGCTCAAGAACCGCCGAACGATCACCGCTCCCGTGTTCCTCACGTACGCCTCTGCCACCTCGGCCTCGGTCAGCGGGTCGGTCACCGGAACCGGCCCATGAAAATAGTCCGCATGTGTCGTTCCCAGGCAGGGGATCTCCCGTCCCGCCTGCGCCCACGCCGTCGCGAATTCCGAGTGGGTATGCACTACGCCGCCGATCTGCGGGAATTCGCGATAGAGCAGGGTGTGGGTATCCAGGTCGCTCGAGGGCCGCAGCGCGCCATCCACTACGCGGCCGTCCAGGTCCGTTACCACCAGGTCCTCCGGGCGCAGCTTCTCGTAGGCCACACCGCTCGGCTTGATCGCCACCAGCGGTTCGGCCCCCGACCGGTCGACCCCGCTCACGTTGCCGAACGTGTGCGGTGCCAGTCCGCGGCGTGCAATCTCCAGGTTGGCCTCAAGAACCTCTTCGCGTAGTGCGGCGAGCAGCATGGCGGCTTTCCTCATTTGACACGCGTAAGCGTTTTCAACTCAAAGCGTATCAGCCCACCGGCGTTCCAGCCAGTGCATGCGAATCAACGCCATCTCAAACCCGGCCGGTTATGCCAAAGACAGCAAATCCTCGGCGTTCGCTTGTAAACTTGGTCCTGCCGCCGCCGTCTACCTGAATGATGGCAGCTGGAACCGCACTCGAATCGATGACACTTGCCACGACACCGGGTATCGTTCAACGGGAGTTCTCCCAAGTCGTCGCCGATCATCGCACGCAGATTTTCCGGTTTCTGCTGGCGTCTACGCGTGACCCGGACCTGGCCGAGAATCTGACCCAGGACTGCCTGTTGAAGGCGCATCGCAACTGGGCCCGGTTCCGCGGTGAGTCCAGCCCGATGACCTGGCTGATGCGCATCGCTATCAACGTGCAGAAGGACCACTGGCGCAACCGGCGCATTCAGTTCTGGCGGACCACGCGCACCAACTCAGTGGACGTGGACGAGGCCAGCGAATGGCTGCCCTCGAGCGGCAGCTCGCCGGAACAGCATTTGCTGGCGCGGGAGCAGGTGAAGCAGGTCTGGCACGTGGTCGACGGCTTAAGTCCGCGGCAAAAACTGGTCTTCCTCCTGCGCCACGTTGAGGAGCTGGAGATTGCCGAGATTGCCGCGGTCACGGGGTTGAGCGAGGGAACGGTCAAGGCGCACCTGTCACGGGCATTGGCCAGGGTGCGCAAGGAAATGGAAGGGAAACGATGATGGATGAGGGAACAAAGGGACGGCAAACGACGGGGACAGAGGACGCGCGGCTTGAGGAGGCGCTGGGGAACTTCCGCCTGAGCGTACACGCGTGGAGCGAGGCCGCAATGCGCCCGTTCTCGCCGGCGATGGCCGCAACGCCGCATTCCATCGCCTGGCGCCGCACGCTGGCCTGGGCAATGGGAATCCTCATCGCTGTCGGGGCTGCTTCCGGAGCCCTTTATGAGCATCATCGCCAGCAGGTTTTGGCCTGGCAGGCGCAACAGCGTGAGATTCAACTTGAGCAGCGCGCCCAGGCCGCCCGCCGCGCGGCGGACATGGACCAGTTGCTTGCCAACGTGGACCGCGACGTCTCCCAGGAAGTGCCGGACGCGCTGGAGCCGCTGGCCGAAATGATGACCGACGGCGGTAGCAGCAAATAGGAATAAATCAAGCGCGATGAAGAGATTGATGGAGTGCCATGGAAGGGCATTCACGCCTGGGGTCCGAGCCAACTTCAGATTCCCTGCGGGAATGACAGAAATAGAAGCTGGGGCAAAAGCCAGTTGGTGAAACGGGGCAACCAGGGGACTTAACTCGAGGCTTGAGCAAGATGGGGAGAAGAAGAGATGAGGAGAAATGGAATGAAGGTATTGGTAAAGGCATTTTCAGCAATGGCATTGGCCATGGTGGTGGCCGGGGCGGCGACCGCACAACCTGGACCTGGGAATGGCCCTGGGTTCGGTATGCATCGCCCGCCCATGGAGCGGATGCTGGGACCGGTAGGCAGCGGGGGCCGCTGGTGGAACAATCCCAAGGTCATCGAACAGCTGAAGTTGACCGACGATCAGCGCAAGGAGATGGACCAGATCCTGCTGGAGCACCGCGAGAAGCTGATTGACATGCGCGCCGGCGTGGAGAAGGCGGAGCTGGAAATGGAGCCTCTGATGAACGCCGATCAGCCCAATGAGCAGGGCATCCTGGCCCAGATCGACAAGATCGCCCAGGCGCGGGCGGAGCTGGAGAAAGCCAATGCCCGCTTCCTGCTGGCCATCCGGGCCAAGCTCACGCCGGACCAGTTCAAGGAGCTGAAGAGCTGGCGCGAAGATCGCCCAGAGCGCGGAGAACGGATGCAGAGATGGCGCAACGGCATGCCGGGAAACCGCCGTGGACCTGGCTCCCAGACCGGACCGGATGGCGCCCCGGAGCCCCCACCGCAGGGCGGACCGGCGGCCGCGCCCCCTGCCGGCCCCGGCGAACCTCAATAAATGCTCCTGCCGCCCGGGAATCCCGGTCCGGCACCGGAATCCGGGACAGTCGAGTAGCGAATTCCTGCATCTGATGGTATAGGCAGAGAGCAAATACGGTTGAAGCCAAAAACCGGTGGCGGCGGGACAACCTCCCGCCGCCGATTTTTTTTACCCCACATCCTTTGAACCGATCCCACATCCTGCCTGCCTCGCTGGCCTGATCGCGGCGCCTCCCACTGTTTCATTCGGTGACAGTCACTGTACCCATTCGGGCACTCTCTGGCGCGGAATGAAACACCTCTTGTCCAAAGCCGGACGGTCTTGTTCCGAGCGCGTGCAGAGTGTCTGAAAAAGATTCTTACTTCCATGACTAAAGTTATTCCGCACTCTTCCGATGAAGGCTGTGGATGCCCGAAGCCCCAAGGTTAGCCAGCCGGCGAATCGGAAGGCTGCCAGACAGGCCGCAAATCGCGCATCGGGAAAAGGAGTGACCTTCCATGGCCCTCGGAGTATTGAATAACCTGTCAGCTATCTATGCTGAGAACAATCTGAACAACACGAATGCGAGTCTGCAAAAGGTTCTGGAGCAGCTCTCTTCGGGTTCGAGGATCAACTCGGGCGCAGACGATGCCGCGGGCCTTTCGCTGGTGAACGGCCTGGAGGCCAACTCGACCGCTCTGACGCAATCTTCCACCAACGCCACAGAAGGCGTTGGCCTGTTGCAGGTGGCGGACGGCGCGCTGTCGCAGGTGACCAACCTGCTGGACCGCGCCATTACCCTGGCCACCGAGGCCTCTAACGGCACTTTGAACACCACCCAGGAAGCGGCCGCCAACCAGGAGTACCAGTCGATCATGGCCGAGATCAACAACATTGGATCGACGACCACCTACAACCAGCAGCAGGTCTTCAACAATTCAACGGTGGCCATCTATACCGGTGATTCCTCGCAAGCCGGCTCCTCGATCGACGACCTGTACATCCGCAGCTTGTCTTCGTCCGGTGTGGGCGATACCGGCGGCGTGATGTCCTACTCCAACGGGCAGAACAACGTGTTCATCGATCTGTCCAAAGGCGGAACCAATGCCTCCGCCTCTGACAGCCTGAATTTGAGCGGCTCGACCACTATTACGGTGAACTACCTTGCCAAGGGCTCCGGCAGCACGGTTACGCCAGCCACTGCGAACATCACGGTGGGTACGGGCACAAACTACTCCAACACCGCCCAGGGTTTGATCAACGCCATCAACAACTCGGGACTGGGACTGAGCGCGAGCTTCGGCACGGCGTCACAGGCCGGGACCGTGGCGCAGAATGGGGCTACAGCCGCTGACGCGGCGGGCGGCGGTGTTTCCGACACCGGCATTCTCATCTCCGGCATCGGGGTTGGCACGGGAACCGACGGCGCCGGCGAGATCGGCACCCTGACGGTCGCCAACTCCGGCGACCTCCTGGGCGGCACGCTGACCATCGTCGGTTCCGACGGCCGCAGCCACGCGATCACGCTGGGCACGGCCAACTCGACCGACACACTGGCCAACCTGGCGGCCACCATTAACGCCGCCGGCTATGGTGTCGAGGCCTCGACCAATGCAGGGGTGGCGGGCGGCAATGCGCCCGGGACGGTGCTGACCTTCACGTCTGCCAGCTCCTCTGTGACCGTCTCCGGGACCAGCCTCACCGACAATGGCGCAGGCACGGCTCTGACGGGCGTTCCGACCGCGGGTGTCGGCTACAGCAGCACCATTGGCACCATCACCGAAACGGTGGCGGGGACAAAGTTTAACGCCGGCACGCTCAACATCGGATCCAATGCAGCCATCACGCTGGGCCAGCCAAACACCACCGACACATTGGCGAACCTGGCGGCCACCATCAACAAGGGAGATTACGGTGTAACCGCAACGGTGAACGCCGCGGATACGGTGATCACCTTCACTTCCGCTAACTCCGCTGATACATTCAGTACGGCCGGGGCAGGGGTGGTGGCGGGCAATGTAAATTCGACGACGGCCGTGGCGAATCACAGCCAGATTGGTATATTGACGCTGAGCAATGCCACCAACGGCGCCACAGACGTGCTGACGGCGGGCACAACGCTGACCGTCGGTGGCAACACATTCACCGTCGGCGTTGGCGGACAGACCATGGCCCAGTTCGCGGCCAGCATCACGGCGGCCAACGACGGCATCACCGCGACGGTGGCTCCCAATGGCGGCACCAGCGAGATTATGACGTTCGTTTCCACGAGCCCGGCTACCCAAGGCATCGTGATCGGCGCCAACAATCTGGCCGATTTCACGCACGGCGCCGCGACATTCGCGACGGTGACCGACACGCCGTCTGTATCCAACTCGGAGTACTACAGCGTGGGCATCTCGGGCTCCATTACCGATACTTCGACCAACGGAGGAACGCTGAACACGGGTATCGTGTCGGACACGAATGGAACCGGGGGAGCTGCAACCACGAGCTACTCCGATGGCGCCGGCTCTAACCTGAGCACCACCGACCTGACGTCGCAGGTGGATGCCCAGGTGGCGCTCAATGAGCTCAATGTGGCCATCACCGACGTGACTTCGCAGGACGGCTACATCGGCGCGCAGATCAACACCCTCAACTCCATCAGCCAGGTGATGAGTACGCAGCAGGAGAACGTGGTTTCGGCGCAGAACGCGATTCAGGCTACCGACTACGCTTCCGCCACTTCGGACATGTCGAAGTACGAGATTCTATCGCAGACCGGCATCGCTGCTCTCGCGCAGGCTAACAGCGTGGAGCAGGAGGTCACCAAGCTTTTGCAGTAAAGCTCAATTGAAGCACTTCAAAGAAAACCCAGGGACAGGGCGGCGGCAAGCTCAGGCTTGCCGCCCATTTTTTTTGAAGCAGGGACCAAGGGACCAAGTATTTCGGACGAGGCTGCGGCCTTCGAGCCCCGGCTACTCCCTACTCCTTGTTCCCTTGGTCCCTTGGTCCCTGCCTTACACGTGCTGCACCGCCTGCGAAAGATGGCTGAGCGTCGATTTGGCGTCGCCATAGAGCATGGAGGTGCAGTCCTTGAAAAACAGCGGGTTCTCCAGGCCGGAGAATCCGCGCCCCTGGCCACGCTTGAGCACAATCACGCTTTTGGCGCGGTCGACCTCGAGGATGGGCATGCCGGCGATGATCGACCTGGGATTGTCCCGCGCGTCGGGGTTCACCACGTCGTTGGCGCCGATCACCACGGCCACATCGGTGGATGGAAATTCGGGGTTGATCTGATCCATTTCGTAGAGAGAGGAGTAAGGCACATTGGCTTCGGCCAGCAGCACGTTCATGTGGCCGGGCATGCGGCCGGCCACGGGGTGGATGCCGAACCGGACAGTGACGCCGCGGCTTTCGAGCAGGTCGGCCAGCTCGCGCACGGCGTGCTGGGCCTGTGCCGTGGCCAGTCCGTAGCCGGGAACAAACACCACCCGCGTGGCAAAGGCGAGCTGCATGGCGGCATCGTCCAGGCTGATCTCCTTCATCACGCCAGTGTGCGCGGTGGCCTCGCCGATTACCGCGCCGAATCCGCCAAAGAGCACGTTAATCATGGAGCGGTTCATGGCTTTGCACATCAGCACCGAAAGAATGAACCCGGAGAATCCGTCGAGCGTGCCGGCGATGATGAGCACGTTGTTGCCGAGGACGAATCCGGTGGCGGCGGCGGAAAGGCCGGCGTAGGAATTCAGCAACGACATCACCACCGGCATATCCGCGGAGCCGATGGGAATGACCAGCATCACGCCGAACAGGAAAGCGATGCCGAGCATGGAGTAGAAGACGTTGGCGGCTTCAGGATGGAACAGGAAATAGACGAAGCAACCGGCCATGGAGAGGCACACGGCGAGGTTGACGATGTTCTGTCCGCGAAACTGGACCGGCTTGCCCTGGATGACGCCCTGGAGCTTGCCTGCGGCGATGAGCGAGCCGGTGGTGGTGAGTGCGCCGAGCATGATTTCAAAGCCCAGCGCGCCGCGCTTGATGGGCCCAAGATCGTTGATTTTGACCATGAACTCGCCGATGCCGACCAGGGCCGCGGCCAGCGCTCCAAAGGCGTGGGAGAGCGCGGTCCGCTGGGGCATGGCGGTCATGGGAACCCAGATGGCCATCCAGGCGCCGATGACGGAGCCGATGGCAAGGCCGGCGATGATCCAGATCCAGGTGACGATGTGGGCGCCGATGAGGGTGCCAATGATGGCCGCAAACATTCCACCTTCGGCGAGAAACATGCCGCGGCGCGCCGTTTCCGGATGGGACATGCCCTTGAGCGCGAGCACAAAGAGGATGGAAGCAATTAGGTAAGTGGCTTCCATGAAGTAAGTGGAGAGGCTCATTTGGCCTCCTTCTTCGCGGCGGTCCGGCTCTTGAACAACTTGAGCATGCGGTCGGTGATGCCGAATCCGCCCACCACGTTGATGGTGGCGGTGGTGACGGCAACGCAGCCCAGAATGTGCGCGGGTAGCGGATAGCCGCGGGCGCCGGCGAGAACAATGGAGCCGATGAGCGAGATGCCGGAGATGGCGTTGGTGGCCGACATCAGCGGCGTGTGCAACAGCGGCGGCACGCGGCTGATGACCTGGTAGCCGAGAAAAGCGGCGAGAGCAAAGACGTAGATGGAAGCGATCAGTACCGCTGGATTGAAGACATCCGCATTCATTGAGGAATCTCTTTCGGGTTGAACTTCATTCGCCTTTCAGCTATTAGCTTTTAGCCATTAGCTTTCAGCCTTCAGTCTCCGCCCGCGGCTAATGGCTAACAGCTAAGAGCTAACGGCTTGCGCTTCCAGCAACTTCGCCACCCGCGGATTCACCGGCTTCCCGCCGTGCGCCACGCAAGCTCCGGCCACTACTTCATCCGCAAGATCGATGGCCAGCTCGCCCTTTTTCGCGATTAATCCGAGGAAGTTGAGCACGTTGCGCGCGTAGAGCTGGCTGGCATGCCCCGGAACTTCGGCAGGCAGGTTCAGAGGCGCCAGCAGCGTCACGCCGCCGATCTGCTGGGTCACGCCCGGCCGCGTCAGCACGCAGTTGCCTCCGGCCGGCGCAGCAAGATCCACCACCACCGACCCCCATCGCATGGCCTCCACCGCGTCGGCGCGGATGAGCCGCGGAGCGGGACGACCCGGAACCAGCGCCGTGGTTACAATCACGTCGCAATGCGCGGCAGTTTTTGTAATCAGGTCGCGGCCGCGGTCCAGTGCTTCCTCGGTCAGCTCGGCCGCGTAACCGCCGCCGCCCTCGGTGTTGATGCCGCCCAGGTCCACGTCAAGGAACTTCGCGCCCAGCGAGCGCACCTGTTCGCCGGCCGCGGCGCGCACGTCGTAGGCCTCCACCACCCCGCCCAGCCGCCGCGCCGTGGCAATGGCCTGCAATCCCGCAACGCCCGCGCCGATCACCAGCACGCGTGCCGGCGGAATGGTTCCCGCGGCCGTCATCAGCATGGGGAACAGCCGCGGCAGCCGGTCCGCCGCCATCACCACCGCCTTGTATCCCGCAATCGTGGCCATGGACGAGAGTGCATCCATCGATTGCGCGCGCGTGATGCGCGGAATCAGCTCCATGCTGAGGAGGGTGACTCCGCCGTCAATGGCGGTAACAAGAGCGGAAGGCGCATCCAGCGGGCGAAGGAATCCAATCACCACCGCGCCGGGCTTCAGCTGAGCCTGGTCGGCCGCATCCGGCGCATTCACCGCGGCAAGAATGTCAGCCGAGCGCAGCAGGGAAGCGCGATCCGCGACGATCTCCGCGCCGGCCTCGATGTAGGCCTGGTCCGGCGCGCCCGCCGAGGCGCCCGCGCCTGCCTCCACCCCGACGTCGATCCCCTGCGCCCGCAAGCTTTTCAAGCTTTCCGGCAGCAGCGCCACACGCGTTTCGCCTGCGGCCAACTCTTTCAGAATGCAGATCCGCACACGTTCCTCCAGGGTCGAACGGGAGATGAGGGCTGCCGGACGATACCATCCTTCCGGCGCAAAGTCCAAGGGTAATTGGGAGAAATTATGCGGTGTGGGGAGGGGTCAGGCCTGTGATTCCAGTCACCGACAGCAAGGCTTGAAATCGTGCATCAGACTCGAGAAGTCCAGGTCGCGATACAATGAATACGTGTATTCACGCTGGGGGTAATGCCATGGCAACCTCAATTCGCTTGTCATCGGAGTTGGCGGAAAGACTTGACCGCCTGGCCGCAAAAACTGGGCGAACTAAGACTTTCTACCTGCGCCGGATCATTGAGAGCGGGCTCTCTGAGATGGAGGAATATTATCTCGCGGCCGACACCCTGGAGCGAGTTCGGAGCGGTCAGGAAAAGGTGTACAGTTCGCATTCCGTAAGGAAAGACCTTGGCCTGGACGATTGAGTACGCCAGGACCGCGCGAGATCAATTGCGCAAATTGGACAAGACGATCGCGCGGCGCATCGTCGGGTATCTCGACGGTCGAATCGCTCCTCTTGAAGATCCGCGACTGATGGGTAAAGCGCTCCACGGCCCATTGGGCGACCTGTGGCGCTATAGGGTCGGTGATTGCCGGATCATCTGCGACATCCAGGACCGCACGTTAGTCGTACTGGTGCTGCAAGTAGGCAAGCGCAGCGACGTGTATCGTTGAATGCTCAGTGAACGAAGGTGTTCCCACGCCGCGCGCCGCCGCTCCAGTTGCCTCGTTCCCTTGTTCCCTCGGTCCCTGCTTTTCAGTACTTCGACTTGATCGCGTAGGTCAGGCCCATGGTGAACTGGAACGAATTGCGCTTGGTGGGCGGGGCCGATACCGGCGGATCGTTCAGGTAGGAGTCCAGGGTGCCCACTGAAAACGCAAAGTTCTTGTAGGCGGGAAACGCGATCGTGTCCGTCTCGCTTGCCGAGTAAGCGCGGGGAACGTTGTAGGCCGGTATGAAGGCGATGTTCTGGGTGTAGCTGAGCAGCTTGGCGTGCCAGGTGTAATCCGCGGAAAACGTGGAGCCGATCAGGTTGAGGTTCGATCCTGGAGGCCCGCTGATGAAGTCCTGCTTCTCGTATTGGATGGTGGCCTTCAGGTCGGCTTCGTCCCGCGGAGTATTGAACATCGTCCAGCCCATGCCGCCGCCGTAGATCTGCTGCAACTGGAGGTTCTGCGCGTAGTTGTGGTCGAACGACGTCTGCGCCAGCCCGAAGAACTTCGCCGACAGATACTCGTCGCGCTCGCCGTCAATGTGGTAGATCGCCGTCTTGGTGGTGATGGCAGGTGCGAACACAGTGCCCACGGTGTAGGCCGGCTGCGTGATCTTGCCGAACGATCCGGTGAAATCCGTTGAAGTCCGGTTGCGCGGGCTCAGCCAGGTCACCGACGGCACCGCCCGCACCAGGTTGAGCGCGCCGGAAACGGTGTATTGATTCTGCGTCGCCGTCACCAGCGTCGCTCCGGCCGTCGCCGCGCCGTTCCAGCCCGTAAAGAATCCAGGCTCGTGATGCATCTGCGTGTCCAGGGTCTTCTGGTCAATGATGACCTCCGCGTCTTTTGCCGGGATCGGCGCCGGCGCCGCGGCGTTGGCGGGATGCACCGTCACCGACTGGTTTTCCACCTCCAGAGTCCCGATGGGGAGCTGCCCCTCGTTCTTGCGTCCATGCAGTTTTACGCCCTTCGCGAGCACCCCGTAGCTACCCGCTGCGTGCAGCTCTTTGATTTTTTCAAAAGGCACATCCACGTCGCCGAGGGCGTCGGTGTGAAACGTGACTTTGCCGCCGATTTCCTTTACAAGATTGCCATGCAGGGTGTCGCCGTTGCTCAATACCAGCACGTCGGGCGCCGCGGGCGTATTCTGCGCGCTCGCCCGCGCCGCCGGAAACGTTGCCGCCAAAAGGATAAGAAGACAGATTTGCGCCAGGGGATTTGCCTTCAGAATGTTGCTCATAAATTGCCTCGTCCTCGTGTCGTTGGGGGATGGGAAACCGGGGCCTGATCTGAACCTATTTTAGATGGTTCAAGCACGGCCCGCGTTGCAGCCGCCATTCCTCTGTCCCTTTGTCCCTCTGTCCCTGTAGCATTATTGGTTCCATCAAAGGACCGCTCATGCGACCCAACTTCAACCTTGTGAAGGCTACCCTCACCGGTGCGCTCGGCGGGCTTCTCTTCGGCTTCGATACCGTGGTCATCTCCGGCGCCATCGACGCGCTGGTGCGCCTGTATCACCTGAGCCCGGAGGGCAAGGGCTGGACGGTCGCCATCGCCCTCATCGGCACCATCATCGGCTCGCTCGCCGCCGGCCAGGTGGGCCAACGCCTCGGCAGCCGCGAAACCCTCCGCATTACCGCCATCCTCTACGTGCTCTCCGCCATCGGCAGCGCGCTGGCCTGGAGCTGGCCATCGCTCATGGTGTTCCGCTTCATCGGCGGACTTGGCATCGGTGCGTCGTCGGTCCTCGGCCCCGTCTACATTGCCGAGCTTTCGCCGGCCAAATGGCGCGGACGCCTGGTCGGCGCGTTTCAGTTCAACGTGGTCTTCGGCATCCTGGTCGCCTACACCTCCAACTACTTCATTCGCACCCTCTCGCTGGGCGCGGCAGAGTGGCGCTGGCAGGTGGGCGTGGCCGCCATTCCCGCACTGGGCTTCCTCGCGCTGCTCTTCGGCATTCCCCGCAGCCCGCGCTGGTCCGCCGCCAACAATCGCAACAGCGAAGCCCTCGCCGTGCTCAAAATGATGGGCGATCCCGACCCCGCAGCCGAGCTCGCCGACATCCGCGCCGCCCTCGCCCAGGAGCACGCTTCCGCCCACGTCCCCGTCTTCCGCTGGAAGTACCGCTACCCGCTCTTCCTCGCCATCTCCATCGGCGCATTCAACCAGCTCGCCGGCATCAACGCCATCCTTTATTACCTCAACGACATTTTCCAGGCTGCCGGCTTCAGCCAGCTCTCCGGCGATCAGCAAGCCATCTCCATCGGCTTCACCAACCTCGTCTTCACGATCGTCGGCATGAGCGTCATCGACCGCCTCGGCCGCAAGACGCTGCTTCTCATCGGCGCTGCCGGAACCGCGTCGTGCCTTGCCGCCGTGGCTTGGTTGTTCGCCACCCACTCGCATCCCGGCGCGCTGGTCTGGATCCTCATTACCTACATCGCCTTCTTCGCGCTCTCGCAGGGCGCGGTCATCTGGGTCTACATCGGCGAAGTCTTTCCCAATTCCGTCCGCGCCAAGGGCCAGGGCGCGGGCAATTGCAGCCACTGGACCATGAACGCCATCATCGCCCTGGCCTTCCCGGTTTTGGTGGCTTCCATCGGCCGCAGCGCGCCCTTCATCTTCTTCGCCGTCATGACCGCGGTCCAGTTCCTGGTGGTGTTGTTCTTTTATCCCGAAACCAAGGGCCAGACGTTAGAAGCCCTCCAGCGCAAGCTCATCTCTTAAAAGAAGCCGTCATCCCGAGCGAAGCCGAGAGCCTGCCCTGAGCGCAGCGAGTGGGGACCTGCGTCTCGCCAGCCTCGCGCACGACCACAGAACGCCACTTCCGCCATCGCTGTCATCTTGAACGGAGCGCAGCGGAGTGAAAGATCCGCAGTCGTTTTTCGCCGTTGTGTCCGCAAGGCCGGCGATCCAACCGCAACCCTGAAAACAGTCCGATCTTCGCAGCCCCGACCGCACGGCGTGGGACCTCGCGATCCGGCGTGAAGCCAGAATCGTTTCTCAGGAGTAATCGAGTCGCATTTTCAGCCTTAGTCTCTTCTCGCTCATTTGGCATCCCGCCAATCTTTTAGCGGACCACCAAGAGCCAAAGAGCAACCAGGGAGATGCCTCCCGTGCCGTCAATCGCCTTCCTAACATCGGCGATGGTGGCGAGCCTGCTGCCAGAACTATTGCGTATGACCTGGCCATCGAATTCTGCAATGCGGCTGCCGTGGTCATCGCGGATAATCTTCCCATCGAATTCGCCGATCCGCGTGCCGTGAGAATCGCGGACATACTTTCCATCTACTTCAGCAACTTTGCTCCCTGACTTGGAGCGGAGCGCTTTTCCGTCGAACTTGAATTCAGACACAGTTAACCTTCCTTTCCTTAGAGGTTAAATGGCATTCCATCCACAACTCGTTGGATGGAGGAAAAAGTCGCAGCCTCACCGTCCCAACTGACCCCATGCACAGGGATCAGCGCCTTGGAATTCATCCTGGCGGCAAAGCGCCGCAGATCGGCGGGCGAGGCGTGACCCGAAGTGTGGACGTGGGTGGCTGGGCACTGACCGGCATCGAACCATGCCTGGATTTTACGGCCATCATCGTTCCGCAAATAGCCGCTCCACATGGACCAGCACCACGCATCCTCGGACGTGGGCGTGACTCCCTTGAAAACGTAATCTCGGATCAGAGATGGGCGGACCATCACGACCCAACGCGAGGGCGTTGCGTCCAACTTGTCCGCGGAGATGCCAAACTTCGCCATCCGCGATACGAACGCCTCTCGCCCGGTGTTCCGGTACATTCGGGCAAAGGCGCTGGTGACGACCACTTTGAGACTGCGCCAGCCGGGACGAGGAATGCGCCCGAAAGAGGCCAACGTGTCCAGAACCTCGGCGGTATAAAGATCGACCACCAGCGTCCGCCCGGCCTTCAGGCATGCTCGGTATAGCGTTACAGTGCGGTCAATGTTCTGCGCCGACCATGCGACGAACACCCGCCCGGCGGTGGACTTGAACAACTCGACAAACCTCCCTTCAAGGTCCGTTTCGGATGCGCCGGGCTTATCGGTGCCCAAGTTCGTCCCTTCCATTACCAGGGCATCAAGATCGGCAGGCGGGTCTTCCATCATCGCTTGCACCAGCTTGCCCTTGCGCCCGTGCAGCCGGAAATCCCCGGAGTACAACAGACGCTTGCCACCGACTTCGACCAGCAACATGTAGGCGTCAAAGGCCGAATGATCGGTGAGGTACGGTGTCACGGTGAATGGGCCGACTGTGAACGGGACGCCGCTTTCCCAAGAAGTGAACGCCTGGGGCGGCACCGCGCCGAAGATGCCGCCAGTCAGCCGCACCAGTTTCCCGCAGGCCGCACCGCAGTACACGGGCCAGCCCGCAGGCAGTTCCCGCAGAAGCCCGTAATGATCCTGGTGGGCGTGGGAGAGCAATACCCCATCGACCGGCGCCGTGGTGTCCAGCGTGGATGGCAGCAAACCTTCCGTCACACCTTCCGGCGCATCCAGCGGTCGCCCGGCATCAAGTAGCAGCCGGTGACCGTGGAAGGCGACCTCAATGCAGTTGCCGCCGATCTCATTGGCGGCGCGGTGAACGGTCAATGTCGGTGTCGTCGCCGCCATCAGATCAAGGCTCCCCAACGCTCTCTGGCGGCAGCTAGCGGCAGCACCGCTTGATCGAATAGTCCGTACCCCATGAAACACGACGTTGCGAGGCAGATCTCGGCATATGGGCACGGCGGAAGACTCTCGAGCGACCTGCGCAGCTTGCTGCTGTCCGGGTCGTGATTCACGAGCGCAAGCAGCAACATCGGGGGTTCATCGCTGAACCCCTCAAGGTCTTTGCCGCAGTTCATGAGCCCGAGTTCCCGCTTCTGGTTGAAAATGTCCACCATCTCGCTCTTCAGCGCGCTCACACTCGCGGGGTTGCTGAGGAATCTGTTGATGTCGGTGATATGCGAGTGAATTCCCGAAGAACCTTCGATAGCGCCCTCGCCGAACTTCGCCTCAACGAGCACCAATCGACGGCTGCGCGCTGTCTTCCGCATGGCACCATTCGAGGGCCAGTGGACCGCTACTAGGTCGAAGCGTCCATTCAGGTTGGCGTACTCGATGTCGCAGATGAAGTAATCGGTCGCGCGACTGACGCCTCGGAAGTTGTTCTCGCGGAGAATCCTCTGTTGGACCTCCCGTTCTTCTTTGGGATTAACCCCGAGGTAGAGGTCCATCGTGAGCTTGAGATTCGGGAAGAAGCCGAGCCAGTTCGCGACGTCCTCCGGGCGGTGCAGCGACATCGGGGGCATGGCAGCGGAAAGGGTGCCTCCATCCCCACTCGCGTACTCCGGATCGAAGAACGCCACGTAGCCATCAGGCTTCCGCGATATCTTCAGGAGATTGCCGCCTCGGTAGTAGATGTTGATGTATTCATCACGAATTTCAAGGCACAGAGTGGGATCGGCTTTGACTCTATCGAGCAAGGCCTTCAGAATCTCCACCTTGAGGTCAGCAATGAAGTGGTCACTAAGACGGCGAGGCATCAGCACTCCTTTTGCCTGAAGCGAGCAGCTTATTTACTCGGAAGCGGCTCCAGCGTGCAACCTTCCCGAGAAGCGGGCGCCGAGGAATTGATCCAGCAACTCTACGGCGATTGCGTATTTTTTGGCGTAGGCTTGGCTTCCATTGTAGCCCTTTAGCAGGATCAGCCTTCCGGGTCGACCAACCCGCATTTGCTACTCCATCAATGGCTCATGGCGGAAATGCAAGATTGCTCCCCTGAAGTCGCCCAGTGTCCGCCGATTTGCCCAGGCCTGATCTTGGATTGACGCAAACAAGCCGGAGCGCTCGTTGCGCTGCGAAATGACGAGCTTCCCCGGGTCCCGGGCGGTCGGCCGGCAATGTGGAAATGACGCCAAAAAAGCGCACCAACACGCGCAGAAGCTTTGATGACTCTCCCCAGTCCCCGAGGTCCGCCGCTCCCCAGTTCCCTCAGTCCCGCAGTCCCTTAATCCCCTATTCCCTACATCCCTCGTTCCCTTATTCCCTCATTCCCTGCTCCTACCCCATCATCCCCTTGTGCCCCAGCCAGCAGCACACATACGACACCTGCCCCACGTGATAGGTCTCGTGCCATGCCATAAAGCTGAGAGTGCCGCTCAGCTTTCCGTCCGCGCTCGGTGGCCCGGGCTGCGGTGCGGGAGCGTCCATCGCTTCCGCTGAGGCGCTCTCGAGCGCCTGCGTCATCAGCCCGCCTGCCTCGTTCCACCCGTCCAGCAGCGCCTGCGCCGAGGGATACGCGGCCCCCTCATCGATCTTCTGCCCCCGCGCAAACATGCCCAGCCAGGGCGCGTCCCATTCCGTCCCCAGCCGCCGCAGGATCGACTTCCGCGACCAGACCAGGTGCCCCACGATCCACGCCACATGGTTGGCCTTCTCGTCGGGCCGCCGCAGCCACTCCTCCGGCGTCAGGTCTTTCAGCAGTTTCGCAAGAAAGCCCTTGTTGAAGTTGTATTGCTGCGCGGCTGTGGCAATGACGGCAGGAGCAGGCATGAAACCTCCGTGGGAATCTGGGTTCGAGTCACTTCCTCCCCATCCAATACGCTATCGAGCCATTGGCGGTCAATAACGACTTAGCCCGCGACCCCAACACATGACAAAGGACGCCCGAAGGCGTCCTCTAACTTGCGTTTAGCTTGGACTTAGGTGTGCCGCGGTGACTTTACGGCGCGGCGCAGTTACAGAACAGCACCGCAAAAACATAACTATGCGGAGCCCGTCTTGTTTTATGCGCGGCTCATGTAAGTTCCCTCGCTCGTGTCCACCCGGATCTTCTCTCCCTCATTGATGAACGCGGGCACCTGCACCATCAGCCCGGTCTCGGTCTTGGCCGGCTTGGTCACGCTGGAGGCGGTCGCCGACTTCAGCCCCGGCTCCGTCTCCACCACTGTAAGTTCCACAAACGTCGGCAATTCCACACCGACCGCTTGCCCATCGTGGTAACTAACGTGGATCTGGAGGTTCGGCGTCAGGTACTCCACCGCATCGCCCAGCGTGGAGGACTTCAGCACCGTCTGTTCGTAATCCACCGGGTTCATAAAGTAATAGTCGTCCCCATCGCTGTAAAGAAACTCCATCGCGATTTCGTCCACCACCACCTTCTCAATAGCATCCCCCGACCGGAACCGGTGCTCAAAAAGCGCGCCGGTGCGCAGGTTACGGAGTTTGGCCTGAATGAAGGCGCGAAGATTGCCTGGGGTGCGGTGCTCGACCTTGAAAACCAGATGAAGCTGCTCGTTGTGCTTGATGATCATCCCAGGACGCATCTGGGTGGCGGGAATCGCCATAGAAAAGCTCCTTGCATGGATGCGCTGGAGAGCGCAAAAAGATTGGCCTTAGCCCATCTGCCATTGTAAATGAGGGTTGGCGGAGGTTTTGTGGCGCGAGCTTGCGGCGCGCTGCGTGGATCGGCGAAGACGGCTTTCTCTGGGAAACGGGCTGAGACTTTAAAATCGTCCGCTGACGGTATGCGGCCCCGGCGCATCGGCCTGCTGCGGAAGCACGTAGCTCGGATCGACGAGGCCTTGCACCGTATTCGCAAATGCATCCAGGGTGCACGCCATGTCAGCCTGGCTGCAGTTAGGGACAAAGACGGGGACGCGCTGGGGGGGAGTTGCCAGCGTCAGGGGAGTGGCGTCCCGCATCTGTTGCAGAGTTTGCGCCGTATAAAAAAGGTGCACGGACCAGGCGCCGCCGGCGGAGCGCCATAGCTCGAAAACGAGGGCGCCGCCCGGCGGGGTATCGTCGCGCCGGCCATCGATGATCCAACCAAGATTGAGCAACCCGGCCACGGTGGCGATGTTAGTGTCGTGACCGACCAGAAAGAGAGCCCGGTCGCTGGGTTTGCCGGGCGCGCCCGGTATGGGTTTGCCCGCAGCGTGCTGCTCGAGAGCGCCAAGGATATGCTGGATGAGATTCGATGCATCCATGCGAGCGATGAGCGGGGTGCGCTCGGTCAAATCCGCCTGTGCCGTGTGCAGTTGCATGATCTCGCGCAGCCTGGTTTCATCCAGGCAGCCCCAACCGAGGTTGGCGCCTTGCATTCCCTCCGTGTATTGGAGCAGGAGAGTTTCCGCCATGGTGGAAGCTGGGGCGAGAGGGTCCCGCAGTTTGGCGGTGTTGCCTTCGACGCCGCCCGGTGGCAAGGGCGCATCGAAGATGGACATGCGATTGGGATTGGTGACGGGGACGCGGCCGCAGCCGGCGAGGACGCTGTCCAGCGCCTGCAATTGTGGACGATACACCGCGCTCAGGCTGGGGGCATCGTCGCCGATGCGGCCTCGAATGGCAGCAAGCGCCAAAGCGGCATTGGGTTTGCCCACGCCGGCATGCATGGAGTGAAAGAGCGGGTCCGGCTCCCCCTCAGGCCGCGCCTGAACCGCGACCTCGCAGCCGGGAAACATGCCCTGGCCGAGTGCCTTGGCGGTTTCGCGGGTTCGCTGGTCAGAGTCAGCGAGGAAAGTTACCTGGGCAGCGTCAGCGCAGCCGCTGGGCGCGATCAAACCTTCTGCCGCAATGCGGGCACGGTCGTAAGCGCCGAACAATTGCATCAGTTCAAAGCCATGAGCGGTGAGATATCCGGGAGGAACGCTCCACCGGGACCAAGGCGCGGAGGAATAGGCGTCGTAGCGGCCCGGATCGTTGGTGGGCGAGCGAACGCCGTGACGGCTGAGGATGACGACAAACTTCAGTTGATCGCCATTTTGCCCGTCTGCTGGAGAACCAGCCTGAGCCAGGCTGGAGCCGAGCGCCAGGGCAAAACAGAGGACAAGCAGAACTAGCGGGCGAGCAATCCGGGATCTCAGCATAAAGAACGTTGGTTACCTGTATGGGAAGGCCACTTCGAAAAAAAAGGTGGGGCACATGACAAGAACGATTTCATGTGCCCCGTTGAGAGGCCAAATGGAACAAACCGATCAATGCTCCCGTCCCGAGTTCCAGCTCAGGCTGAAGCTGTAAGTGGGTTTGTAGTACTCGCGCTGCGTCATGTACCTGGGGCTGCCGTTGTAGAAGCCGAAGACCTCGTTGTTGAGGTTCAGGCCCTCGGCCTCAAGCTGCAAGCCGCGATAAAGGCGTGCGCTCACCTGCGAGTCCACCTGGAAATGGGGGTAGAAGTAGTTGTCGCCGCAAGGTCCGTTGATGGGCCCGTTGAGGGGGCCGGGGTTGGGGTTGGGTCCGTTGTTGCACACCGCGATTCCAGAGGCAGTGGAGTAGTACTGGTAGGCGGCAATGTTGGAGCCGTTGTAAGACATGCCCATGTGCGCCCCGAAACGGCCGAGCTCATACGCAGGTTCGATGTTGAAGGCGTTTTTCGCCGTTCCCATCAGCGTAGGCGAGTCAGTGCGTTGGGGAAGGCCGCTGATGCTCGAATCGGCGTAGGAATAGTTGGCCATCAGGCCAAGGCCACGGAAACTGCCGGGCAGATTGGTGAACTTCTGCTGTAACCCGAATTCCAGCCCCCAGACGTGGGCGTTGTTGCCGTTGGCATCCTCTGAAGCCAGGGACCCGGCCGGCGTACCCGGCACCACAGCCAAGCAAGTGCCGGTGCAGGGGACATTGGCTATCACGATGGGATTGGTGAGCTGCTTATAGAAGAAGCCGGTTTGGATCAGGCCGAAGGGCTTCAACTCCTGTTCCAGAAGCAGATCGTAGTTGTTGGCATGGGTGGGCAGTTCCTTAGGGCTGCCGATGTCGGCCACCACGGGGTTATTGCCCGTAGGCGACACGTACGGTACCAGGTCGTACTGGTTTGGGCGAGAGATGCCGCGGGCATAGACCGCGCGGACGGCGGTCTCGGCCGTAAAGGCATAGCGAGCCTGGACGCTGGGCAGAGGATCGACGTAGTCCTGTGTATTCGTAACCGGTGTCGTTCCAATCCAGTTTCCGTTGCTATCGAGCCCGTCGCCATCGGGACCGGCGGCGGGGTTCACCAAATATCCCTTTCCGTATTCGTGGGTTGCTTCAAAGCGCAGTCCTGTCTGCAGGCTCAGGCGGTTCAGATGGACGGTGTTCATGATGTAACCGGCGGTGACGCGCTCGACGAGGTCGAAGTTGGCGGAGTCAGAGGAGCTGCGCGTGGCAGGCACGTCCAGGGGCATCAGTCCCGGATTGTCGCCAAGGAACCTGTCCACCTTGTAGTGGTCCGTCAGTTCTCCCATGTGGTAGTGGCCGCTGTAGTAGTGCGGGTCCTGAAAGCCGCTGGCGAAGATCTCGGAGCTGACAGGGTTGGCATTGTCGGCGGCAGCGGAGCAGATGGGGTCGTTGGGATAGCCGGGGTCCGCCTGCGGACAGTAGTCGTATGTCGGCGTAAGGGCGTTCTGGCCCTTGTGTGCGTTGCGGAATTCGCCGCCGAATTCGAGCGTGGCGGAGTGCGAGCCGAGGTGATAGTTGAGCCCCATCGAGCCCCACTCCTGAAGGTTCAGTTGGCTCGCCGAACCGGTGCTGGTGTTGACATTGTCCAGGGTGTAATTGGAGAGGCTGTAGATGTTGTCCGCCGGGGTGGTCGTATTCGGCGTCATGCAGCCTGGGGTCCAATGCGGGAGGTAGGGGTTGCCACCGAGTGGGCCGGCGTAATTGCAGTTGGCTTTTGCCCATTTCTTCAGCGCGCTGCTGGCGTCAAAAGCGCCTCCCGGATTGCCGCCCGCCTGGAGTTCGCGGCCACGCGAGACAGCGGAGCCCCAGGTGAACCACATGTTATTGAAGATGTGGTTGCCGCCGATCGAGAGGAGGCCGAGGCCAAAGTCTGGACGCCGGATCGAGTATTTGAACTTCGGCTTGTCGAAGGTTTGGACCGTGTAAGTCCACTTGTCGCCCCAATCCTTGAAGTCGGTGAGGATGAAGTGAGCGGCCAGGCTGGAATGTTCGCTGAGCTTGTAATCGGCGCCCATGGTGCCGCCCCAGCGCAGACGGTCGTGGCGATACTCGCGAATATCGATGGAGTCGTAGTACGGGGTGGTGCTGCCGTCGGGGTTCAGGTCCGGCTGCGGCTCAATGTCGTTGTATCCGCGTCCGTTGTAATCGTAACTGGCGCTGGCGATGACGCCCCAGCGCTTGGTGGCGCCGAAACGCTTGCCAACGGTAAAGTCCAGAAGGCCCATGTAGCGGCCGTTCTCAATGGGAGAATAGCCCAGCGTGGAAATACCATCGATGGTGGGCCGTTCGCCGGCCATCTTCGTCACCATATTGACCGAACCGCCGATTCCGTCCGCGTCCTGATTGGCGGAGAGAGTCTTGTTCAGCTCGATGGATTGCACCATATCCGCGGAAACGGTGGCCAGCAGGACCTGGCGCACGTTCGACTCCGGCGAGGGAATGGTTACGCCGTCAATGGTGGTGTTGGTCAGGCGGGGATCGAGGCCGCGGACCTGGACGTAGACGGCCTCACCCTCGTCGCGCTGCACGGTCACGCCGGGCAGGCGGCCAATCGCATCGGCAACATTGGCGTTGGGAAGAGCGAGAATCTCGGCCTGGGGCATCACGTTGACGATGTTCGGCGAATTGATTTCCTCATTGATCGCCTGAATCATGTTCTGGCCGTTTCCCGCGGAAACCACCACCTGCTCATTGGCCGAGGCGACCTGGAGGACCACAGGAAGCTCCAAGGCCTGTCCGGCGGTCAGCGTAACGTTTTGCGTGAAGGAGCTAAAGCCGGCCGAAGTTACGGTCACGGTGTAGGTTCCCGGGGTCAGTCCGATCACGACGAAATCCCCCAGCCGATCGGACGTGGTGACGAAGTTGCCGGGCGTCACGGCGACCCGCGCGCCCTGGATGACCGCCTTGGAAGCGTCGGTCACATTGCCGTTGATGGATGCATTTTGCGTTTGTGCGCGGAGTGGGCTGACCGCACAGACGGCCAGCAGCGCCACGACGATGGAAACGGGCCAATGGAAATGCCGCATGGATGCCTCCGAAGCACCTTTTGGTGAAGTTCTGCAGTAAATACAGAGGCAGTATGCAGGGTGAATCTAAAGCCAATCTAAGCAGAGGAGCCCGCGGGGCGGGTTTTCATCCGATATTCACAGCCCGGACGTAGGCTTCGGAGCATGCAGGTACTGATCGTTGAAGACAAGCGCGCTCTTGCCAGCCACCTGGGCCGCGCGCTCGAAATCGAAGGCCATTGCGTGACGCTGGCCTACGACGGCGAAGAGGCGCTGCGGCTGGGCAAGACCGACGCATACGACGTACTGCTGCTGGACATAATGTTGCCGCGGATGGACGGATTCACGGTGATCCGCAAACTGCGGGAAGCGCGGATGCGCACGCAGGCGATCATCGTGTCGGCGCGGGATTCAATGCAGGACATGGTGGAGGGGCTGGACGCGGGCGCGGACGATTACCTGACCAAGCCGTTCGCGCTGGATGTGCTGATGGCGAAAGTGCGGGCGGCGGCGCGGCGGGTGCTTCCGCATGAGCCACGAGCGCTCGAATTCGAGGACCTGATTTTGTGGCCGCAGCGCTTCGAGTTGCAACGTGGCGATCGTTCGGTGGCGCTGACGCGAACCGAATGCGCGCTGCTGGAGGTGCTGATGCGCAGGGCGCGAACGGTGACGCCGCACTCGGTGCTAATTGAAGCGGGATGGGGCGGGGACAGCGACGTGAGCCACGACAGCTTGTACGTGTTTATTCGCGCGCTGCGAGCGAAGATTACATGCCGGGGCGAGATGGAGCTGTTGCACACGGTCCGCGGAGTGGGTTACACGCTGCGGGGCGAAGCATGCTGAAAGGCCGCTCGTCGATTTCGCTGCGGCTGACGGGGTGGTTTGCTCTGATTTTTCTCGCCGGTTGGGTGCTGTTCGGGGCGGCGATGTGGATCAACCTGAAGCGCACGCTGAAGAACGAGCGCTACGTGACCCTGAGCCGCCGCCTGGATCGGCTGCAGACGCTGCTGAACAAGACGCAAGACGAAGAAGCGGCGGCACTGGCTGCGAATTACCAGGAGTTTGCGCGCGCCACGGGCGGAGGGCTGGCCGAAATTTTCCGTCCGGACGGCACGCGCGCACTGCCCTCGCCGACGCCCGCCGCACAGGAGTTTCCCTGGCCGGGCATCGAAGGCACCACGGAGCAGTTTTCGTATGTACCTTCGCGGGACTTCTGGGTGCTGATTCGCCGCTCTTCTCTCGACAGTAAAGTGGTGTACCTGGCGGCGGCGTCGCCGCAGGCGGAGAACCAGTTGGTCCTGGACCATTTCCGGGAGGGACTGATTGCATCGGCGCCGATCCTGCTGCTGATCTCGTCATTGTGCGGGTACTGGCTGAGCCGCAGGGCATTGAGGCCGGTGGACAGGATTACGGCGGCGGCTCGATCGATCAGCATCCGCAATCTATCGGAGCGGCTGCCGGTGGCGCGGACGGGAGATGAAATAGAGCGGCTGGCAGAAACATGCAACGAGATGCTGGCGCGTCTTGAGGCCGCCGTAAACCAGATAAAGCAGTTCACGGCGGACGCTTCGCATGAGTTGCGTGGGCCGCTCTCATTTGTGCGCACGGTGGCGGAAGTGGCGATGCGCAATCCCGGCGCCGATGCGGAGAGCCGCGCGGCGTTTGCGGATATCGTTGAGGAGGCCGCAAAAACGACGGTTTTGCTGGAAGATATGTTGACGTTGGCACGGGCTGACGCAGAACGAGGCGCCCGGGCTTTCAAGGAACTGAACCTGGTGGACGTTGTGAAAGAGGCTCATGAGATGGCGCGGCCGATCGCAGACGCGCGCCACCTTTCCCTGACCGTTTCGCTGGGAGCGCAGTTGGTGCGGGTACTTGGGGATTTCGCTACGCTGCGCAGATTGCTGTGGATTCTGATCGACAACGCGCTCAAATATACGCCGGCTCCGGGACAGATCGATATTGCGCTGAGCGCAATGGATGGGCGGGCAACGGTGACGGTGCGCGACAGTGGCGTGGGAATCTCCCCATCGGATTTATTCCATATTTTCGACCGCTTTTACCGCGCCGATCCGTCGCGCAGCCAGGTGGAGGGCGCCGGGCTGGGGCTCTCGATCGCGAAATGGATAGCCGACTTGCATCGGGCAGAGCTGACGGTGACCAGCAACGTGAACCTGGGGACCGTTTTCCGGCTGGAATTTCCGATCTGCTCCGAGAGTCCAGCGTTGCTCGAATTACCAGTCGATTCGCACTTTAGCCGGGCAACGTGACCAGCGTGGCCTGGAGCAGCGCCTCGATTTGCATGAGGGCATTCAAGACATCCTGGGGGACGGGTGCGTCGACCTGAACGACGGCCAGCGCTTTGACGGGCTGGACGCCGGAGCGGTCGCGGCCGAGGGCGAAGTTGGCGATGTTGACGCCGTGCTGGCCGAGGATGGTGCCGATTTTGCCGATGACGCCGGGGACGTCGAGGTTGCGGCAGACGAGCAGGTTGCGTTCCAGCGGTGCTTCCACGTCGATGCCGTCGAACTCGAGCAGGCGCGGCTGCGCGTCGTGAATCACAGTAGCGGTGGCGTGGCGGATGCCGGAGGCGGTGTGGAGCTCGAGGGCGAGCAAGTTGGCGGCGCCGCCGCGATGGCCGTCCTGCTTTTCTTCGTGCACGCGGATGCCGCGCTCTTCGGCGATGGCGGCGGCGTTGATGTTGTTCACGTTCTCAGAGCCTTGCAGGAGGCCGGCGATGGCGGCGTTGCGGACCAGTTCGGTTTTGGCCTCAGTAAGCCAGCCGCCATAGTAAAGCTGAATGGACTCAATGCCGCCGGAGCCGGATTGCGCTAGGAAGGAGCCGAGGCGGCCGGCGAGATCGATGAAGGGGGCGAGCTTGACATACTCCTCGTGGGTGAGCGAGGGCAGGTTGACGGCGTTCTGCACCACGCCGAGCTTGAGGTAGTCGCGGACCTGGCGGGCGATCTGGATGCCGACGGCCTCCTGGGCTTCGGCGGTAGATCCCGCGATGTGAGGGGTGAGGATGACGCTGTCGAGCTTGGCGCAGGGCGAGTCTTTGGGCGGCTCGATGGAGAAGACGTCGAGCGCGGCGCCGGCGACGTGGCCGGACTGGAGCGCGGCGGCAAGGGCGGGTTCGTCGATGAGCTCGCCGCGCGCGCAGTTGACGATGCGGACGCCTTTCTTCATGGACGCGAGGGTTTTTTGGTTGATGATGCCTTCGGTTTGCGGGGTGAGGCCGACGTGGAGGGTGAGGTAATCGGAGACGGCGAAGAGCTCGTCGATGGGGACGAGACGGATGCCGTTCTCGCGGGCGACGGCGGTGGAGACGAAAGGATCGCTGCCGGCGATTTCAAGGCCGAAACCGCGGGCGCGGCGGGCGACTTCAAGACCGATGCGGCCGAGGCCGAGGATGCCGAGGGTTTTGCCGCGGAGCTCGGAACCCTGGAGAGATTTCTTCTCCCAGCGGCCGGCGTGCATGGAGGAATCGGCGGCGGGGAGGTTGCGCGCGAGGGCGATCATGAGGCCGACGGTGAGCTCGGCTACGGCGACGGCGTTGGCGCCGGGGGTATTCATGACCACGATGCCGCGGCGGGTGGCGGCTTCCGCGTCGATGTTGTCGACGCCTACGCCGGCGCGGCCGATGACGCGCAGCTTCGGCGCCTTTTCCATGAGCGCGTCGTCTACCTGGACGGCGCTGCGGACGACGAGGGCGTCGGCATCGGCGAGAGCAGAGGCGAGGCCGCCGGGGAGCTTGGCGATTTGGTCATGGGTCAGGACTTCCCATCCTGGCTCAGCCGCGAAAACTTCGAGCGTGGCCGGCGATACTTTCTCCGCCAATACGATCTTCATGGTTTCTCCCTTGTCCGCCGGGGCGGAGACGTAGTCGTCAAAGCGAATGTTTTCTTTTTCGCAGAGCAGGTCGAACATGCGGAGGACGGCGGCGTGAGGCTTGCCCTCGCCGCGCTCGTATTTCCAAATGGAGTTGGGGTGGACGCCGAGGCGCTCGGCCATCTGGTACTGGAAGAGGTCGAGCTGCTTGCGGGCGATGACGAGTTTTTCGCCGAAGGTCAGGTCCATAAGTGCAGCTCCTAGCTGCTAGCTTTTAGCTCTTAGCTGTTAGCTATTAGCTGTTAGTTGTTGAACGTCCAAGTTTATTTGCGCTAAGAGCCAAGAGCTAAGAGCTAGTGGCTGCTTCTGCGTAGACCTTCTGTGCCGCCGCGACCGCCTGGCCCCATTCCACGGACAGCTTGAGCGTGTCTTTGGCGATGTGCTCGAGGGCGGCTAGCAGGGCTACGGTGTCGAGGTAGTCAAAGTAGCCGAGGTGGGCGATGCGGAAGATCTTGCCCTGCATTTCGCCCTGGCCGTTAGCGATGATGGAGGCGAAGCGGGACTTCAGGGTTTTGACTACGGTGCTGGAGTCGAGGCCCTCGGGGACGCTGACCGCGGTGGCCGCGGCTGCCGGCGCTGTGGGCGCGAAGAGCGTGAAGCCCAGCGCGACGAGGCCGGCGCGGGTGGCGGCGGCGTTGACCTCGGCGTTGTTGACGAGGGCGATGCGGCCTTGTTCGAGATCGCCGCCGGCCTGCGAGGCGATGTAGTCGAGCGCGGCGCCGAGAGCGGCGATGAGGGCCACGGCGGGCGTGTACGCGCTTTCACCCTTGGCGGCGTTTTTGCGCTCCTTGCGCAGGTCGAAGTAGTAGCGCGGATTTTTCGAGGTTTCCATGGCGGCCCAGGCGCGGTCGCTGATGCTGAGGTAGGCGAGGCCGGGCGGGATCATGACGGCTTTTTGCGAGCCGCCGATGAGGATGTCGATACCCCAGGCGTCCACGTCAAAGTGGGTGGTGCCGAGGCCGGTGATGCCGTCGACTACGAGGAGCGCGCTGGGTGCGAGCTCGTCGCGGAGTTTGGCGATGGCCTGGATGTCGTGGCGGACGCAGGTGGAGGTTTCTGTGGCCTGGAGGAAGATTGCGCGGAGGCCGGGGTGGAGGGCGTTGCGGATGTCGGCCGGCCCGAAGGTTTGGCCGTAGGGCGCGGAGACAACTTCGGGCGTGCAGCCAAAGGCTTTGAGGAGGCCGGTCCAGCGCTCGCCGAACTTGCCTGCGGTCAGGACGAGCGTAGCGTCGCCGGGCGAGGTCAGGTTGGAGACGGAGGCTTCCATGGCGCCGGTGCCTGAGCAGGACAGCAGCAGAACATCGTTTTTGGTGCCGACGAAGACCTTGAGCTGGGCCAGGACCTTTTGAAAGAGGGCGCGGAATTCAGGAGTGCGGTGGTGGATGTCGGCTGCGGCCATTGCGAACTGTGCGGCGGGCAGTAGGGGGGTTGGTCCGGGAGTAAAGAGGCGGGTTTTGCGGATCATGGAAGGGTCTCCTTGGGGAGATTGACAATCACATAGTACACAAAAATATGATTTATGTGAATTATGCTTCGGTGGAAAACGGGCCCATTTTTTACCTTTGGGAAGAAAAAAATCCCGTTTCGGAAGGCCGGAACGGGGCTCTGCCAAGCAGTACAACTCAAAATTAATGTGATGGTTACCGTCCGCCGTGGAACCCGCCTCCACCATGGAATCCGCCGCTCATGCCGCCGCGGAAGCCGCCGCCGCCGATGGAGTGGAAGCCGCGGGGTCCATTGAAATAGTGGCCGCCGTAATAACCGCCATAGTAGCCGCCGATGAATGGACCACCCCAACCCCAGGGGCCACCCCAGCCCATACCCCAGAAGGGGCTATAAAAGCCGGGGCCGAAGAAGCCGAAGCCCCAGCCGGGTTCCCAGTACCATCCCGGGTAGCCGGCATAGGCTTCATCGGGAGTGGCGTTTTCCGCCAGGTCCTGGCTGCGCAGCTTGCTCCAGTCGTAGAGTTGGTCGGTTTGGGCCACGTTGGTGTTGAAGCTCTCCGGTTTTTCCTTCATGAGCGGCTTGCCGACTGAAAGGCCGGCCAGCAGCAACTCGTGGTGAGCTTTCACGTCGCGGGTTTTGCCGTCGGCTACCTGAACCGACGCTTCGCCGGAGAAGACCCGGACCTGCGGCTGATTGGCGTTGAACTCGTAGTAGCCCTTCTTGAGCAGGCGGGTGTCGATTGAGGCGTCCTCTACCTGCACATTGTTTTCTCTCTGGATCATGTCCACTTCCAAGCTGGCGTGGCCTCTGTCCAGTTCCACCTGGCTCTGGGCCAGGTCAGGCGAAATCATTTTCATGGCGCTATCAGAGCCCAAGCGTAAATAGACGCCGGAAGTGAGGATGACCTCAGCCTTGCCGGTTGCGGTGGTCAGCTCCTGCCCAGGCCCGAGATCGATGCTTCCTATGTCGTTGGGGTTCAGCCTCTGTCCATCCAGGTAAGCTGTTCCCTCGACGTAATTCAGCGTACCCGGCCGGGGCGGCTGGACGGCTAATGCCGGGACTGCGGCCGCTGCCAAACCGAGCAACGCGATCGTCATCGATGTGCGTTTCATGGATCAAATACCTCACTTGGTTTGATGCGGGAATGAGGCTAAAAGTGGCAGGGCGGGGAGGGAAATGAAGGAATAGATAAATCGGTTTTTTAGAGGGTATTGGAGTGTATTGGTTTAAACACGCGAGCCGGGGAAAAGTTGCGCGAGGGAAGCGCGTGAGTCGATGGGAAGGGCGCGGATGAGGACAGTCCGCGTTACAGCCGGCCGGGAGGCCGGCGCTACATCGCCGGCGCCAGGGCGCCAGTAGCGGGAATTACACTGACTGTTTGGGGGAGGCAGCATGGCGAACGCAGGCGCACTGGAGGCACAAATCAGTCAACAAGTGGTGGCGGCGATGAAGGCGCACGATGCGGAGCGCACGGGGACGCTGCGGATGGTGAAGGCGGCGCTGATGAACAAGGCGATCGAGAAGCGGGTGGCGCAGAAGCAGGTGGACGTGACCCTGACGCCGGTCGAGGGCGAGCAGGTGCTGGCGATGATGATCAAGCAGCGGCGCGACTCGATTGAGCAGTTCACGAAGGGCAACCGGCCGGAACTTGCGGCGAAGGAAGCGGCGGAGATCACGGTGATTGAGGAGTTCCTGCCCAAGGCTCTGGACGAGGCCGGTCTGAGAGCAATTGTGGAGGAGGCTGTGGCTGCTCACGCCGCGGCGGGCGGCCAGCGGCCGGGAGCGAAAGACATGGGGCCGGTGATCAAGGCGGTGCAGGCGAGGATTCAAAGCGCAGGGCTGCGCGCGGAAGGCCGGCTGGTGAGCGAGGCGGTGAAGAGCGCGCTGGCGCAGTGAGACCCTCGCGGCGTGCCGGCGGTCCGTACCATCGGTTTTCCATCCATTGCAAGCGCCGGATGTGCTAACGTTCTGGCAACGTTCTGCCCAGGCTTTCGGGCTCCCCGACCTGGTGCCCAAATCAGATGATTCCATTGCGCCAGCGCGCCGGCCAAACTGCGCTCCTAGTTCTAGGGGGAGCATTGGGGGCAATTGCGGCTTTTGAGGCCGCGCGCTTTTTTGAGTTGCGCCTGGCGCAGGAAATGCTGTTGCAATACGCGCACCACGCCTTGCGCGTGACCGAGCTCAGCGCCTCTGAGACGGTTGCGGCGATCCAGTTTTCCCATGACGGCAAGGAATTCTGCTCGGACGACGAGCTTGCAGCCATGCGCGGGTTCGTGTACAGCGCCGCGTTTGTGAAGGACGTGGGGAGGGTGCGGGACGGAATGCTTTTTTGCACCTCGACGCTGGGGCGGTTGCCGCGGCCGGTGCCCATGCCAGCGCCTGTTCTTTCCTACTTCAACGCGCAGCGAGGCGCTCAGGTTGGAATCATCCCCAATCATGCGCTGGCTCTTGCTCCAGGGTCCAACGGATTTATTGCGGAGATGCGCGATGTGACGGTAGTGCTGAACCCGGCACTCTATGCCAGGCTAAGCAGCCCGACCATGCACTCCGCAGGCATTGTGAGCGATTCCGGGCACCATAACATTGCATACGCCTTCGGGCAGCCCGCGCCCTTGTCCCCAGAGGAGGTGCAGGAAGGGAACATGCTGGAACGCGGCGGCGTGTTTTATCAGCCGCTCTGCTCGGCGTCTTACAACGTATGCGTGATTGGGTCTGAAGCTCGCGCCGACATGATCACCGGACAACACGGATATTTCGTCAAGTTTCCCGCCACCACTGCGATGTTCTCGACGGTTGGCGCAGTGCTGGGACTCTCCATTGCCGGATGCATTCTGCTTTTCCTTCATCAGGAGCGGTCGTTTGAGCGCAGGCTTCGGCGTGCGGTGCGCACCCGGCAAATCATGTGCGCTTATCAGCCAGTGGTGGATCTTGGCACGCATGCGATTGTGGGCGCAGAGGCGCTGGCTCGATGGACGGACGAGGTGAGCGAAGAGATTCCGCCGGACATCTTCATTCCCATTGCGGAGGGAAAGGGATTCGTCGGGGCCATCACGCGGCAGGTTCTGGACCGGGTGATTCACGAGATGGGGTCGCTGCTGATGGTGGGCGAGTTCAGAATTTCGGTAAACCTGTCCAGTGCCGATCTGAGCGATCCAGTTTTCTTTGCGCACCTGGAGCGGGCATTGGCGGCGAGCCGGGTTCCAGCGCGCGCGATCGCATTTGAGATCACGGAACGGGCGACGGCGCTGCACAGCGAAGGTCAGGCCGGAATTGCCCGTCTTCGCGCAGCCGGCCACGCCATCTATCTGGACGACTTCGGAACCGGCTACTCGAGCCTTTCCTATCTGAATGATCTCCATGCGGACGGAATCAAGATCGATCGCGCCTTTACCCGCACGGTGGGCACGGAAGCCGTGACTGCGACGGTGGTTCCACAGATCCTGGAAATGGCGCAGAAGCTTGGCCTCGGCATTGTGGTGGAGGGAATTGAGACCGTGGAACAGGCCGATTATTTTAGCGGCGCAATTACGGGCGCTCACGGTCAGGGATGGCTCTTCGGCCGTCCCGTGGCGGCGCACGAGTTCAAGGCCCAGTTGCGCATGAGGAGCGGATCGGCAGCGGCAGGGCCAAGGCAAAGCGGTCCCGTCAGGTTTTCCAGAGAACCCGAGGGGTAAACCGATCTCCCTCTGTTTGTTAACGTTTCCTAATTTGACCGTGCTATGGTTCTACGCAGGGATCCCTGGGCACTGACAGGACCCTCGGGCCCGAACTGGATTTCTCAAGCGATCCGATTGATCAAGAGTGACAGTCGCGCCAAGTACATCCTGCTGCTTCCTGTTGGAGTGGCCGTAGGGATTCTTGCGAGCTTGCCCACGGCGCTGGCTCATCGGCAGAAGTCCGGCGAACAGGAACTGCGCGGCTACGCCGAGCGCATCCTGAAGACCGAAGAGACGATGGCCGGGGAAACGCGCGCCGCCATCAACCTGATTTCCGATGACCAGCAACCATTTTGCTCGGACGGCGAACTGGCCGTTATGCGGGCCTTTGTGTTCAATGCGAGCGCGGTCCGCGAGATTGGCCGATTGAAGAGCGGATTTCTCTACTGCACGTCAATGAATGGCCGGCTGCCGGTTCCTGTGGCGATTTCGGCAGCAGATTTCTCAGTGAACGGCGCAAAGGTGTTTCGCGACACCCCGCTTTCGCTGATTTCGCCCCAATCCACCGGCATCATGATTAACAGCGGCAACGTGTCGGTTGTTCTCAATCGGGAGGCGCTGGAGGCGCTCGACAACGAGCCGTTGCTCTCCTCGGGTTTGGTTCTCGACCGGACACATAGGCGGGTGTTTCGGGTGTTTGGCCACGACGAGCCGCTCGGCTACGCGGAAACAGCGGCCCAGGTTCCGGTTCTTCGCGGGGGCGTCGACTATCTTCCGTTGTGTTCCGGACAGGACGCGGTATGCGTAGTGGCGGCGGAGACGCGAGACGGCATGTATCGCCGCCACCGCGCCGACCTGGCGGGTTCCCTCATTTATGGAGCGTTGCTGGGTAATACCGGGGCGTCGATTCTGCTGCTGCTGCTGGTGGAGTGGGGCTCGCTGGAGTCGCGGCTGCGGCGAGCGATTCGATTACGCGAACTGGCTTGTGCGTATCAGCCGATCATCGACCTGGACACAGGGGAGTGCGTCGGGGCCGAGGCGCTGGCTCGATGGGTGACGGAATCCGGCGAGTCCATCCCTCCAAAAGTCTTTGTGCCAGTGGCGGAACAGAGGGAGTTTGTGGGCGCTTTGACGCGGCTGGTGCTGGACCGTGTCCTGAATGAAATGCCGCCGTTGCTGCGCCGGGGAAACTTCAGGGTAGCCATCAACATGGGGGCGCATGACCTGGCCCACCCCGCGTTTCTGGATGAGTTGGAGCAAGCCGTGCGCGATGCGGGAGTTTCGCCGAGCGCGCTTGCATTGGAGCTCACCGAGCACTCCGCGGCCGACCTGGAGTCAGCCAAAGCGGCGATTGCGCGGCTGAGGCAGACGGGTTTTGCGGTTTATATCGACGACTTTGGCACGGGTTATTCCAACCTTTCCTATCTCCAGGATCTGCGGGTGGACGCGATCAAGATCGATCGCGTGTTCACGCAGACTGTGGGTACGGAGACCGTGACTGCCTCGGTGGTGCCGCAGATACTGGAGATCGCGCAGGGGCTCGGGTTGACGGTAATAGCGGAGGGCATTGAAAAGGCGGAACAGGCGGACTACTTCCGCAGTGGGCGCCGAGGAGTGCTGGGCCAGGGGTGGCTGCTCGGCCGTCCCATGCCCGCAGAGGAATTCGTTGCGCGCTTTGCCGAGAAATCGCGGGGAAGCGCCATTCGGGAACATACCCAGGTTTCATAAGTTCCGCATAGTTGCGGTGCAACTGCTGGTCAAAACGAATCCTTCCCCAGGAGGTTTTCGATGCGGTTTCAAGTTGTGGGAAGGAAGATCCGTGTCTTGCGCAGCGCGACTGCGATGATGGGGTGCGGGCTGCTCCTGGCCGCAGTCATTCCCGGCGTTGCGCAGCCCGATTCTCAGGCGGCGCATACGTTTTTTCGCGTGGAGACCGCGCCCGCGCTCACGGCGCCGGTGAGCGGACGCCTGCTGATTTTCCTCAAGCACGGTTCCGGCGACAATGCGGTCGATAACGACGAGATGCATCCTACCAGCACCTGGGTCTGCGCTCGCGAAGTGCGCGATCTAAAGCCCGGCGACACCGTTGAAGTGGACGCCGATCGGAGTGCTTTCCCGCAGCCGTTCTCGGAACTGGACCCGGGAGTTTACGAAGCGCAGGCAGTGCTGGATGTCGATCACGACTACAACTACCACGGCCGCACCACGGAGGACTGGATCAGCCCTGCAGTCACGCTGGCCGGCTGGCATCCCGGCTCCGAGGCTGAGCCGGAGCTTGTGCTCGATCATCATCCGCCCGAGTCCCCACAGCATGCGGCATTTGAAAAGCTGAAGCAAGCGGCCACACCGGATGTGGCTCAACTTGCGGAACTCCAGAGTGCGCAGTTGACGAAATTCTGGGGACGCCCGGTGAGCCTGAGGGCGTGGGTCATTTTGCCGCCGGGCTACGCGTCGGGCAGTGAACGCTATCCCACGGTGTACTGGACGCATGGATTCGGCGGCGATCTGGATGGAGCGCTGGTGTACGGCCTGCGCCTTTACGAGCGCATGAAGGCTCGTTCCATGCCGCCGATGATCTGGGTGATGCTGGATGAATCCTGCCCAGAAGGCACGCATGAGTTTGCCGACAGCGTGAACGATGGCCCGTGGGGCGCGGCGCTGACCACGGAGTTTATTCCCTGGCTGGAATCGAAATACCGCATGGACGCGCGCCGCGACGGGCGCTTCCTAAATGGGCACTCCAGCGGCGGCTGGGCCACGCTGCAGCTCGAAATCGATTACCCGAAGATCTTTGGCGGAACCTGGTCCACCTCTCCTGACCCCAGCGACTTCCATGACTTCACCGGCGTTGACCTGTACGCGCCGCACGCGAATATCTTTCATCGTCCTGACGGGACGGCGTATCCGCTGGTGCGGGACAAGGGCGAGGTGCTGGCTACTTTTGAGCAGTTCACTCACCTGGAAGACGTGCTCGGACCGTACGGAGGCCAGATCCACTCGTTCGATTGGGTGTTCTCGCCGAAGTCGGCGTCGGGCGCGCCGGAACCGATGTTCGACCACACCACGGGCGATGTTGATCCCGAGGTGGTGGCTTATTGGCGCGAGCACTACGATCTGGCGCACATTGTGGAGACCAATTGGGCGGACCGGGGCGTGGACTGGAAGGGCCGGATTCACCTGTACGTGGGGACCGCAGACACGTTTTACCTGGATGGGGCGGCGCACAAACTGGACGCGGTGCTGACGCGGCTGGGCGCCGAGGCGCAATTCCACTTCCTGCCCGGGCGGACCCATTTCGACCTGTACGTGGTAGATAAGGATCGCATGGGGCTTTTCGACGAGATTGCGGAGCAGATGTGGAAAGTTGCGCGGCCGGGGCAGAAATGGGATGGAGGCGCGAGCAAAAAATAGTGCGGCGATAATGGATTAACTATTTATTTTCAGTGAATTATGGTTGAATCGGCCGGGTCGGGTTGCAAATGTGGATGCGTGGCTCAAAATGGGGTATGTTACGTGCCGTTTTTTTCGGTATCCTGAGAAGGACAGGCCCGTTCGTGGGCCTCAATCCTCCGGAGGTTACAAGAATGGCAGAGACGGTGAAGAAGACCAGGACGGCGGCGAAGCCGCGCAAGGCGGCAAGCAAGAGCGGCAACGGAGTGAGCTCCGACCCGGTGGCGCAAAACCACCACGGCACGCAGCAGAATGGGGCGCTGCCGTATGAGGAAGTGGCCCTGCTCGCCCACAGCTACTGGCAGGAGCGGGGGGGCCAGCATGGTCAACACATGGATGACTGGTTCCGCGCCGAGCAGGATTTGCGGGGCCGGGTGGCCTAAACAGGTTGCCGGGGTAAGGCGCCAGGACCCGGGAAGCGGCGGCGCGGATCCATCGGCCTAGTTTTCACTTTCAATTCAGCAGGATAGATGCCGAGTTGGCTGGGGCAGGCAGCTCTTTGAAGATGGCGGCGGTTCCTCAGTTCTGGCACCTGAGAGTTGAGCCTGCGCTCAGAACAGACCCAGGTCGCCATCGACGGGGGCGAGCTTGAGCAGGCCGAGTTCGCCGGCCAGGCGTTCCAATTTGGCGCGCGTGGCAGTGGTGGGCGGCACCAGCGGCAGGCGGACGGTGTCGCCGCATTTGCCCATGAGACTCAGCACGGTCTTGACCGGCGCGGGGTTGGACTCCCAGAAATTGGCCTCAAACAGCCGGCCAAGGCGGCGCTCACTCTCGCGCGCCTGCGTCCAGTCGTTCAGAAGCGCGGCGCGGATCATACGGCCAACCTCAGCGGGCGCCTCATTGGAGGCGACGCTGATGAGTCCATGGGCGCCGATGCCGATGGCGGCCAGCGCCATGTTGTCGTCGCCGGAAAATACTTTGAATGTGCGGCTTACGCCGTGAACGATCTGGGCGATCTGGGGCAGCTTGCCACTGGCCTCCTTGACGGCCTGGATATTGGGCGCTGCTTCCGCGAGGCGGAATACGGTTTCCGGTTCGAGATTGGCCGCTGTCCGGCCGGGCACGTTATAGAGGCACACCGGCAGCGGCGCTACGGCCTTGGCCAGGGCCAGAAAGTGCTGGAATTGGCCCTCCTGCGTGGGCTTGTTGTAGTAGGGGTTGGCGGAAAGGACGGCGCTGATGCCTTCCACCTGCTTCAGGCGGGCGACAAGGCGCAGCAGCGTGCGGGTGGAGTTGTGGGTGCAGCCGGCCCAAACCGGCACGCGGCCGTGCGACGCTGCGACCACTATGCGGACGGCGTTGAGCCACTCGTCTTCCTCTAGGGTCGCCGCCTCGCCTGTCGATCCGCAGGCGACGATGAAGTCGATGCCCGATTCAATTTGCCAATCCACCAAGGCCCAGAGAGCCTGCTCATCGATCGATCCGTCCGCGCGAAAGGGCGTGACGATCGCGGTGCCACAACCTGTTGTTTCCATGACAGGCTAGTTTATACCGGCGGTGGGATGTTGGAATGTGATTCACGACCGCTTGCGCAGCCAGGTTGGAATGTCGCGGGAGCCCTGCGTTACCGCCAGGATTTCGGCGCCTAGTTGGTTGGGTCGGTAGATAACCAGATATCTGCCCACAGGCCAGAAGAGCACTGCCTCATCGGTCAAGTCTTTGCGAGTATGTCCCGCCCCGGGATTTCGACCGAGTAAGTCAAAAGCCTGTCGCAATCTTGTGTCCCAGCGGTCAGCAGCCTCAATGTCATCAAGAGCAATAAACTCCCATATATCGTGCAGGTCTTGATCCGCTTCCGGATTGATAATGAAACTTGCCATCGGATTTCCCAGTTGTTGGAAGTCAAAGCATGGTAGTGGAGCTTTGAATTTAGGTTTCTACTCTGCTCTTGCTACTTCCTAATACTCCGTTTTTGCCAAAAGGGAAAAAGATTCATCAAGCAATACGCTTTCTACGCTCCGCGGATTTCGCCTGGATGCGCCGCACGGACTCCTCGGCCGTCACGAATTCACCTCGGTTCGCAGATTCGATGCGCTTGCGGAGTTCGCGATTGAATTCCGCTATCTGCTCCTCCCGCGACTTCTCTTCGCGCTCCAGCGTCCGAAGCGCTTCGCGAACCACTTCACTGGCCGAGGTGTAACGGCCGGATTCAACTTTGGCGGCGACAAACTTTTCGAGTTCGGGCGTAAGTGACACATTCATGGGGAAGATCTCCTCATGAACAATGCTGGGCTGAATAACAGGCTTTGTCAAATCCTGTTATTGACCGCCCTCACGTCACACTCACAGCTGGTCGAAGATTTCCCGGAAATCCCACACGCCGGGGTTTTTCTGGTGGGCGAGCCACTCGGCGCCGCGCACTGCGCCCAGCGCGAAGCCGCGGCGGCTCGCGGCGTCATGGCGCAACTCCAGCTCATCCACATCGCTCTTGGCCATCACGACATGCTCGCCCTTGGCGTCGCCGACGCGGTGTGAGGTGATGGGCACCTCGGCGTCGGGCCGCACGGACTGGATAATCTCCTTGAGCGTGAGGGCCGTGCCTGAGGGCGCGTCGAGCTTCGATTCGTGATGCGTCTCGGCGATGGAGAACGCGTAGCCATCGAGCTGTGCCACCTCGGCTGTCAGCCGGAACAGTTTCTGCACGCCGATGGAGAAGTTGGAGCCATAGAGGAGCGACCCGCCGCGCCGTTGCGCGATCGTCTTGATCGCGTCCAGCTGGGCGTACCAGCCGGTGGTGCCGACGACGACTTTGCGGCCCAGCGCTAGAACAGCGCGCATGTTTTCGACGGCCGAGTCCGCATTGGTGAAGTCGATGACCACATCGACGCCGGCCAGCGTGGGCGCGGTGAGCGCCGATGCGCCGCGGTTCTCGTGAATCTCCAGCGTGCGCACGCCGTGGCTGCGCTCGCGCGCGACCTCTGCCACCAACGAGCCAGTTTTGCCTTTGCCGAGTACGAGGAACAGCATTGCAGCTCCTTGCGTTGTCCGACGACCCGCTCATCGCGATAAGGCCGCACTGAACGGGGCACAGGTCCTGTTTCCAGCTTCCAGCTGAAGGCTAGCGCTCAAGTTTGCGGCGAAATGTAAACAGGAGGACCACCAGCCCAATGATAGCCGTGATGGCCCCGCACCAGGCCCACTGGATTTGCCCGGTCATGAAGCTTCCTGGCAATACATTGATGCCTTGCAGTATCCAGACAAGTCCCACCGCGATGAGCAGGATGGCCAGAACTCGAACTGCGATCCGCATGGATTGCCTCCTTTGTGCGTGAATGTCTGCGAGTCTAGCAAGAATGTCGTTCCGGGGCTAAAGCCCGCGAGTCCAGAGCCCTTTGCGACGCGACTGAAGTCGTGCCCCATTACAAAGCAACAAAGGTTAGAGCCGAAAAGCCAGGAGCTAGAGGCTAGTAGCTGTCTTTCGCGCTTCCACGTCGAAAATGGCGGGGTCGGGATTCTGGAAGAACGTCGCGTGCAACGAACGCACTGCCTCTTCGGCGTCGTCCTCATCGATCATGAAGCTCATGTTGATCTCGCTGGCGCCTTGCGAGATCATGCGCACGTTGATGTGGCGGATGGCCGCAAACACCTGCGCGGCAATTCCGTTCTGGCCGCGAATATCCTCGCCCACCATGCATACCAGCGCCTTTTTGCCTTCGTATTTCACATCTGCCAGTTTGCTCAGGTCGGCGGCAATGAGCGGCAGCTTGTCGTTTGAATCGACCGTAAGCGATACCGAGACTTCGCTGGTCGAAACCATGTCCACAGGAGTCTGGTGCTTGTCGAAGATGGTGAAGATCTCCTTGAGGTAGCCGTGGGTCATGAGCATGCGGCTGGCCACCACGTCGATGATGCTCAGCTTCTTTTTGACTGCGATGGACTTGAAGGGACTCTTGCAGTGGGGCGCGAGCGAGATGATGCGGGTGCCCTCGTTGGCCGGATTGCGGCTGTTAAGCACCAGCACGGGAATATTCTTCCTGACTGCCGGCAGAATGGTGGCCGGATGCAGGACCTTGGCGCCGAAGTAAGCCAGCTCGGCCGCTTCCTCAAAACTGATGACCTTGACGCGAAGCGCATCGGGGCAGACGCGGGGATCGGAGGTCATGATGCCGTCCACGTCGGTCCAGATTTCAATGGACTCGGCCTGCATGGCGCCGCCGAGCAGGGCGGCCGTGAAGTCGGAACCGCCGCGGCCGATCGTGGTGGTGATGCCGGACTCATTCGAACCGATGAATCCTCCGATCACCGGCACCTTGCCTTCGTTCATCAGCGGGCGAATCTTTTCCGCTGAGCGCTTTTCAATGATGGAGTCGATGGGAATGGCCTTCTGGAACTGCGAATCGGTAATTACGACTTCGCGGGCGTCCACGTGCGCCGCGGTGACGCCGCGCTCGGCAAACGCTGCCGCAATCATTCGGCTGGAAAGCCGCTCGCCGTAGCTGACGATGAGGTCGGAGATGCGCGGCGTAAGCTCCAGAATGGCGGCCAGGCCGCGCAGGATCTCATCGAGCTGATCGAACTTCTGGTCCATCCAGTTGACCAGCGCGGCGGCTTCTTTCTGATCCTTGACTAGCGCCGCGGCGGTGTCGCGATGGCGCGAGCGCAACCGCGAGCTGATGGCCAGCGCGCCGGTGCGGTCGCCCTGCGCAGATGACGCGGCACAGCGCAGCAACTGGTCAGTGACGCGAGCCATGGCGCTGACTACCACGACCGGCTTTTTGCCCGCGGCCACGCGGCCCGCGACGATGGAAGCGGTGCGCGCGATGGCCGCCGGGTCCTCCACCGACGTGCCGCCAAACTTCATGACCACAAGGCTCATGCGATTCGTCCGACTAGCCTCTTATGTCTTTGCAACGGCTGCTGCAGCAGGTTCCAGTTTTCCCAGGCTGGCCAGCAACTCCGCGTTCAGGATGGCCGCGCCGGCCGCGCCGCGAATGGTGTTGTGCGAGAGCACGGTGAACTTCCAGTCGAGCACGCCGCACGGGCGCAGGCGTCCTACGGTTACTCCCATGCCGCGTCCGCGATTGCGGTCCAGCCGCGGCTGCGGACGGTCGTCCTGCGGCGCAAACTCCACCGGTTGCTCCGGCGCCATGGGCAGGTGCTGCCCGGCCAGCGGCTTGAACTCGCTCCATGCGGCCAGAATCTCTTCGTGCGTGGCAGGCCGGGCCAGTTTCACGGATACGCTCTCAGTGTGGCCATCTTCCACGGCGACGCGGTTGCAATGGGCGCTCATGCGCGCTGAGAGCGGCTTGACCGCACGCCCGGCCGGACTGGATTCCAGACGACCCAGCAGCTTGAGCGTTTCCGCCTCCATCTTCTCTTCTTCGTTTTTGATGTATGGCACCACGTTGCCCAGAATGTCCATCGATGGCACGCCGGGATAGCCCGCGCCGCTGATGGCCTGCATGGTGGTGACGAAGATTTGCTCGATGCCGAAGCGCTCCTCCAGCGGCTTGAGCGCGATCACCAGGCCGATGGCCGAGCAGTTGGGATTGGTGACCATGTAGCCGCCGGACTCGCGCCGCCAGAGCTGCTCCTCGATCAGGTGCAGGTGATCTGCATTCACTTCCGGAATGACGAGAGGCACGCTGGGGTGCATGCGGAAGGCACTCGAATTCGAAACCACGGCGCAGCCCGCAGCGGCGAACGCCGGCTCCATCTCGCGCGCGATTTCCGCGTCGAGGGCAGCGAAAATAATCTTCGGAGCTCTGGCTGGATCGGCCGGCGAGACGGTCATGCGCGCAATGCGCTCGGGTAGCGGCGAATCCAGCCGCCATTTAGCCGCGTCGCCGTATTTCTTGCCGCTGGACCGGTCGCTTGCGGCCAGCCAGGCAATCTCAAACCAGGGGTGGTTCTCAAGCAGCTGGATGAAGCGCTGGCCGACCATCCCGGTGGCGCCCAGAATGCCAATTGGGTATTTGTTTTGCATGACGTTGTAAACATTCCAGTGTACAGGAGCAGCGCTTGCGTGTAACAATTCCGCCCGGCTCCCCCAGAGATGCGCGCAGCACGATTCTTGCCGCAGCGTCTGCATCCAAATTTAACTGAAAAGGAGAATGCAATGGGACACGGGATCATTGCGTGGATTTGCATCGGTGCGATTGCCGGGTGGCTTACCGGCAAGATTATGAAGGGCTCAGGCTACGGGTTCTTCATGGACATGATTGTCGGCTTGGTGGGCGCGCTTGTCGGCGGCTTCCTCTCGTCGCATCTGGGCCTCGGTGGAGTGGGCCAGCATGGGTTCATCGTCAGCATCCTGATCGCCGTTGTGGGTGCGGTGATTCTGACGGCGATCGTTCGGGCCATCAAACGATGAATGCTGCCGCCGGCCTCCATCGTTCGCGAGGCGGGCCGGCGGCATGTCATTCTGTTTGCGGGCGCACGAAGCCATGAACCCGTACATCCAACTGTTCGGACCGGCGCATCTGGCGATGCTGGCCGCGGTGCCCGTCCTCGGCGGCTTGCTGGCATTTGTCCACCGCAAATTCCCAGCCGCGGCAAGAGCCGTGCGGTTGGGGCTGGCTGTCGCAATGATGGCGAACATGGTTGTTTTCTACCGCTGGAGCCATCCGCTCTCGTTCCCGAATGACCTGCCTCTGGAGCTTTGCGATCTCTCGCTATTTCTGGCCATCCTGTCGCTTTTCACACTGAAGCCTGCGTTCTTCGATCTGGCCTATTTCTGGGCGCTTGCCGGAGCCTCAATGGCGCTGCTGACGCCGAATCTGAACGAGCCATTTCCCTCGTTCAACACGGTGGAGTTTTTCGTCACCCACGGTCTTACGGTGATGTCAGTGCTGTACCTGGTGTGGTCGGGGCAGGCGCGTCCGCGCAAATGGTCGGTAGTCCGGGCAATGATCGGCATCAATGTTGTTGCCCTGATCGATGGACCGATCGACTATTTTTTCCGCACGAATTATTTCTTTCTGCGCGCCAAGCCCGCCAACCCGTCGCTGCTGGACTACCTGGGACCGTGGCCGTGGTACATCCTCAGCACGGAAGGTGTGGCGCTGGCCCTCTTCCTCCTGCTTTACTTGCCGATGTGGCGGTCGCGTGAGGGCAACCCGGTTGGGGCGAACCAGCTCACGGCGCAGAGCTAAACGGCCGGGTGCCCCAACCATTCGCAGTTTTGTGGCGAGTGAGTGGAAAGCGAGCGGCTCAATTGTGTGGTGATACGAACTTCGTTACGGGCGAACGGGCGACACCGCACCGGGGCCGGCCACGGTGGTCCACTCGCGCACATACCAGCGTTTCACCAGGCCATTGAGGACGTAGGGGTCAGTGCGGGCAAAGTCCTCGGCGACCACCGGTGAAGCTGAGTGGAATAGCAGGAGCGCGCTGTCAGAAGGGTTGGCAAGCGCGCCGCCTAGCACTAGCTCGCCGCGTTCGCTCGCCGCCCATGCCTTGGCCAGATGCGCGGAGCGGAATTCAGCGCGGCGCGCCGCGTAATCGGACTCGACTTCATAAAAGAGCAGAAAATGCTTCATGGGTTTTTGTCCCCTATCCCTTTTCCCTCTGTCCCTGCTTCTATCCCATTGCCGCCAGCACCGCGTCGGCGAACTGCGTCGTTCCGCACATTCCGCCCACGTCACGAGTCAGGTGCTTGCGCTCAGAATAAACGGATTCAAGCGCATTCTGCACCTTGTCTGCGCCGGCGTCTTCGTCCAGGTGGCGCAGCATCAGGATTGCCGATTGCAGCAGCGCCGTGGGGTTGGCGATGTCTTTGCCGGCGATGTCGGGCGCGGAGCCGTGAACGGCCTCGAAGATGGCGCAATCGTGGCCGAGGTTGGCGCCGGGAACCAGGCCGAGGCCGCCGACGAACGCCGCGCAAAGGTCGCTGACGATGTCGCCGTAGAGGTTCTCAAGCAGCAGCGTGTCGTACTGATAAGGATTCATGACGAGCTGCATGCAGGTGTTGTCGATGATGTGCTCGCCGTATTGGATGTCATGGAACTCCTCGGCCACCTTGCGCGCGCAGCGTAAAAAAAGCCCATCCGACAGCTTCATGATGTTGGCCTTGTGGATCGAATGGATCTTCTTGCGCCCGTGCTTGCGCGCGTACTCGAAAGCAAACCGCGCGATGCGCGTGGAGCCTTTTTCCGTGATGACTTTGATGGATTCGACCACTCCGGGGACGACCTCGTGTTCGAGGCCTACGTATTCGCCTTCCGTGTTTTCGCGGACGATGATGAGGTCCACGCCGGGCCACTTCGATTCCAGGCCGGGAAGATTCTTGATCGGCCGAAAGTTCGCGAACAGGTCGAACTTTTTGCGCAGGGTGACGTTGATGCTCTTGAAACCGCCGCCGATGGGCGTGGTAACCGGCCCCTTCAGCGCCACCTTATTGCGCTCGATCGACTCATAGAGCGCCTGCGGGATGTACTCGCCGAAAATCTCGAAGGCTTCGGCGCCAGCGGCATGCTGCTCCCATTCGAACTTGACGCCGGTGGCTTCGAGGATGCGAACGACGGCCTGAGTGACTTCCGGGCCGATGCCGTCGCCGGGGATTAGGGTGATCTTGTGAGTCTTCACTTCTGACATAGCTTCTAGCTGTTAGCCTCTAGCTTCTAGCTCCTGGCTTCAACCGCCAGCAACCAGCTTATTGGGTCGGAACGCCCCCACTAAGCTAGAAACTGGAGCTATTTCTTGTTTTTCGGTCCCCGATGCCCTTCCAGCAGCCCTTCCAGCTCTTCCTTGAACTCGCGCACGTCTTTGAAATCCCGGTAGACGCTGGCGAAGCGGATGTAGGCCACCGTGTCGAGCTTCTTCAGATGGGTCATGATCAGCTCGCCGATCTCGCTGGTGGTTCGCTCGCGCTCCTGCGCGTCCATCACGAACTGCTCGGTGGCGTCCACAACTTCTTCCAGCTGGGTTGAGGAGATGGGCCGCTTCTCGCAGGCGCGCAGCAGGCCGTTCAGCACCTTCTGCCGGTCGAAGCGCTCGCGGCGGCCGTCCTTTTTCACCACCATGTAGGGAATCTCGTCGATGCGCTCGTACGTGGTGAAGCGCCGCTCGCACTTTTCGCACTCGCGCCGGCGCCGGATCGCATCGGCTTCCTTGCTTTCGCGCGAGTCCACCACTCGATCCTGGGCGAACCCGCAGTAGGGACACTTCATATTAAGTTGATTCTAAACGGCAGGGACAACCGGCGCTCCGCCTTCGCACGTTGGCTTGCCGTCGCAGGTCGGCGTCGCGGCGGAGGCCTGGCACTTCAAACGAGCCGCCTCAACCAGCCGGATCAGCTCGCCCAGGTCGCGCTCCGAGAAATGTCCAATGAGCTCCGCCGGGAGGCGCGCGATGACCTCGTCCATCTCCGCCAGCCGGGCCAGCCCCGCATCCGAGATATGCGTCCACAGAATGCGCCGGTCTTTTCGGTCGCGTTGCTGGCGGATGAGATGAAGCGCCTTGAGCCTTGCCAGCAGCCGCGTAATATCCGGGACGGCAGTTATCATGCGCTCGCCAATGGCCGAGCAGGTGAGGCCGTCCGGGTGTGCCCCACGCAGAATGCGCAGCACATTGTACTGCGTGGACGTGATCCCCCAGGGCCGCGCGGCGTGCTGAAAGGCGCGCTGCAGACAGTCGGCCGTTCGCATCAGGTTGAGGATGGCCTCCTCAGCCTGGCTGGCGAATGGCCGCTTCTGTGCGATCTCAGTTCTGAGGCTGGTCAAGGGTGCACTCCGCTGCTTTCTCCTAAAACGAGAGTGGGACCGAACCTGCACATTCTCACTCAGCGGGTCCGGAACCCACCCAGGCTATTGTTTTGCTACGTCCAATTCGATGGTGAGCTTGACTTGGTCGCTGACCATGCCGTCGGGTGTCTTGGCGCCGACGCCAAAGTCCGTCCGGTTGACCGTGGTGGTGGCGCTATATCCTTCGTGCTGTTTGTTACCCATTCCATTGATCGGGCCGCTGGGACCCTCCACATCGAGCGTCACAGGCTTGGTGACTCCATGCAGGGTGAGGTTTCCCATCACCGTCAGGTGGCCGGCCGATCCGGAGACGCTGGTGCTGGCGAAAGTAGCGGAAGGGAACTGGGCGGTATCGAAGTAATTGGGGCTTTTCAGGTCGTTATCCCGCATGGAAACGCCGGTATCCACGGTGGTGACGTCCATGGTGACGTTTACCGACGACTTGGTGATGTCGCCCTCGTTCAGCACGATGGTGCCTTTGACGCCTCCAATTCGGCCATGCACGTTGGAGAGGCTCATGTGCTTAACCACAAAATCGACCTCAGAGTGGTTGGGATCGGTAATCCAGGTGGAGGTTTGCGCAAGCGCAACCGGTGCGGCAAGGCCCAAAACGGCCAGGATAATGGAGAGACGATGCATGAGGAGGAGTCCTTTCGAGCTCGGGACGGGCGTCCCGGCGGGGTTGTTTGTGGATGATTCACTCGATCGACGGAAACTGGGGCTGGCGCTGGCTTGGCCAGGGAAGAAAATGTCCTGTAATGGAAAGATGCCAAAACTGGCTATTTGTTGCAACAAATATCGTGCCTTTGCCGAACCCGGTCAGCGCATCGCGGATAGTATGGCTCTGCGGTAGTAATGCACCGCAGGTAACCTGAGTAATTTTCAGTTACAGTTCCATTTGTGTTAGCACGAATGTGTGATTGTTTGCGTTAAGCCTCGAACTATGATGGCAATAGCCCATGAATATAGATCGTGGGCTGCCTTTGCAGGGGGTAGGCAGCCTATCGCTGTCAGGAAAAGCAAGGGGTGCGTCTGTAATTGATGCGCAGGTCCATATCTGGGGGATGCAGGAAAAGATGCAAAGCTGCGGGCCCGCCGGCCGGGCGGAGAGTCGAGGTCGGGTCGTGACCTGCCAACGAAACCGGGACTGCAATCGGAATCGGTTGCGGGAGATAGATTTGTGAAAGCACTTCAAGTAGAAGAATTCCCCAAGCGAAAGAACCTCATTGAGTCGTTGCCGGTAGGGGATCGCGAGATTCTGAACGAACCGGCATTCAAGCGCTCCATTGCTGTTGAGCGCAAGCGGAGCGAGCGCTCGAGGGAGCCGTTTCTCCTGATGCTGGTAGAAATTGGAAGCAATCCCCATGCGCGGGAAAACCAGAAAGTCCTCGATCGGATGGTGAGCGTGCTCCGGGCGTCCAGCCGGGAGACAGACGTCATCGGCTGGTATAAGCACGAGGAAATCCTCGGTCTCACGTTCACCGGCCTGCTGGTTACCGACAAAAGCCTGATCCTGACCACCATCCTGACCCGTGTCAGCGACATGTTGCGGCATGAGTTGACCTTCGAGCAATTCAACCGCGTAAGCCTGTCGTTCCATTTCTTTCCCGACGACTGGGGCCAGGGCAGCTCCGATGGCTCGAGCAACACGGCACTGTACCCCGACCTGACAAATCCAGGGACGCGCAAGCGAGGATTGCTGATGCTCAAGCGCGCGATTGACGCGACGGCGAGTGGGGTGGGGCTCCTGCTGCTGTCGCCACTGTTCCTTATCGTCGCTGCGGCCATCAAGCTCACATCAGACGGACCCGTATTCTTCCGGCAGCAGCGGGTGGGCCAATACGGCAGGCAATTCAAGATTTTCAAGTTCCGCTCGATGTACGCCAACAACGATCATGCCGTGCATAAGGAATACGTGCTGAAGCTGATTGCCGACCAGGCCGAGCGGAGCGGTGGAGACGGCAAAAGCCCCGGCGTATACAAGCTGACCAATGACCGGCGCATCACGCCCCTGGGCCGTTTTCTGCGGCGCACCAGCTTGGATGAGCTGCCGCAGATCATCAATGTTCTGCTCGGCGAGATGTCGCTGGTTGGACCGCGGCCGGCGCTGCCGTACGAACTGGCGGCCTATCAAACATGGCACCGGCGGCGAATCCTTGAAGCCAAACCTGGAATTACCGGCATGTGGCAGGTGACGAGCCGAAGCCTGGTGAAATTCGACGACATGGTGCGGCTGGATCTGCATTACGCTACATCATGGTCGCTGTGGCTGGATCTGCTGATCCTGCTGCGCACTCCGATGGCGGTAATCCGCGGCTCCGGAGCCTGTTGAGTTTGTGAAGTGCGGCATTTCGAGGATTGTGCATCCTGGCGCGCTCCGAGAGCCCGTTGACTTGCCTGAAACAGATCCATCGAGGCAAACGTTGCGCAAACGAGACCTATTCAGATCGGTGGTTGGCAAGTGAACTTCGGGGTGATCGGTTACGGATACTGGGGGCCGAATATCGCGAGGAATCTCGCGATTCTGGAAGGTTCCCAGATTATTGCCATTGCGGACATGGACAGCGGGGCGCGGCAGCGCGCGCAGCGGGCTCATCCGTCGGCTCTCGTCGTTTCCGATCCGAAAGAGATCCTTGCTTCCACCCGGATCGACGCCGTTGCCATAGTTTCTCCCGTGTGGACGCATTACGAGCTGACCAAAGCAGCGCTGATGAATGGCAAGCACGCGTTCGTGGAAAAGCCCTTCACGCTGACTTCAGCGCAGGGCGAAGAGCTGGTGGAACTGGCCGAACGGCGCAACCTGAAGATCATGGTGGACCACACCTTTCTGTTCACCGGAGCGGTGCGCAAAATCAGCCAATTGATCGACGAGAATGCGTTAGGGCAGCTCTACTATTACGATTCCATGCGCGTGAACCTGGGGCTGCTGCAGCACGATGTGAATGTTTTGTGGGACCTGGCGCCGCACGACCTATCCATTATGGACCACGTCATCCGGCAGTCTCCCGAGGCAGTAGTGGCCACCGGCGAGAAGCACCTGAACGACTTTGAAGACGTGGCCTATATGACGCTCTACTTTCCAGGCAAGACCATCGCCCATATCAACGTCAACTGGCTTTCGCCGGTAAAAGTGAGGATGACGCTGATCGGCGGCGAAAAGAAGATGGTGGTGTGGAACGACCTTGTGGCGGACGAGAAGGTGCGAGTGTACGACCGCGGCGTGAAGACAACCTCGCAGGAAGGCGTCTATAAGCTGCTGGTAAACTACCGCTCCGGAGACATGCTGGCGCCGCAACTGGAGCAGGTGGAAGCACTGCAATTAGAACTGAAGTATTTTGTGGATTGCATTACGAACGGAGAAACGCCATTCAACGACGGCCGGGCCGGCCTGCGGGTGGTGAAGATGCTCGAGGCCGCGAGCGAGTCGCTCAAGCTTCGGGGAGCGCTGGTGAAGCTGTGAAAAGCGCGGATACCATCTCGGGTGGCTTGCAGGCGGACGCGCCGGAGAGGGCGTTGAAGGGAACGTTGCCGGTATACGTGCTGGTGACGCCGGCGCGCAACGAAGCGCGGTTCATTGAGGGGACCATCCAGTCGGTCATCGCGCAGACGGTGCGTCCCTTGCGCTGGGCGATTGTGAGCGACGGTTCCACGGACGAGACGGATGAGATTGTGAGCCGGTACGCCGGCATGCACGGCTGGATTGATCTGGTGCAGATGCAGGAGCGCAAGGAACGGCACTTTGCCGGCAAAGTTTTCGCCTTCAACGCGGGCCTGGAATACATGAAAGATTTGCCCTATGAGGTTGTGGCCAGCCTGGACGCGGATATTACATTCGAGAGCGATTATTTTGCGTTCTTGCTCGCGAAACTGGTCGCGGATCCTCAGCTCGGCGTCGTGGGCACGCCGTACAAAGACACCACGGGAGATACCTACGACTATCGGTTCGTAAGCACGGATCATGTTTCCGGTGCGTGCCAGGTCTTCCGGCGCACATGCTTCGAGCAGATCGGCGGGTATGTGCCGTCGCGCGGAGGCTGCATCGACACGATTGCTACGCTCACCGCGCGCAGCAAGGGATGGAAGACGCGGGCGTTCGCGGAGAGAATTTCGTTGCACCATCGTGTGATCGGCACCGCGGAACAGGGGCAACTCCGTTCGCGGTTCATTCTGGGCCGGCGCGACTGGGTCATCGGCAACCATCCGCTTTGGGAGGCATGCCGCGGGCTTTACCAGATGACCAAGAAGCCTTACGTGCTGCGGGGGTTGGCAATTCTCGCGGGCTACGCCACCTCAGCGCTTCGCGGCGGCGAACGGCCGGTCTCGCGAGAGTTGCGCGCGTTCCGGCGCAGGGAGGAAATGGCACAACTGGCGCGTGTCTTCCATCTGGGCGCGCGGCAAGCGAATGCTTCCGGCGCTCCGCGCGGAACCGAGCCCGCGGGTTGAGCGCAAGTATGGCTGGCGATCGGCAGAATGCGCAGGAAGCGGACTCCGGGTCAACGGTGATCCTCAACGCCGATGATTGGGGCATTCGTGTAGCCGCCACGGACCGCATCCTGGATTGCCTGTTGCGCCGCTCCATCTCCTCCACCAGCGCCATGGTCTTCATGGCGGACTCGGAACGCGCGGCAGGCCTGGCCCGGCAGCACAACATTGATGCGGGACTGCATCTGAATCTCACGGCGCCTTTTACCGCGGCCAGACTTCCCACTCCACTCACTGTCCACCAGGAGCGCATCGCACGAGTTTTGCGCAAGGGCCGGTTCGCGCCCCTTGTGTTCCACCCGCTGCTCGCTTCCTCGTTCGAGTACTCCGTGCGGGCGCAGTTGGATGAGTTTGCGCGCCTGTACGGCGCGCAGCCGAATCGAGTGGATGGCCACCACCATGCCCATCTCTGCGCCAATGTGCAGTGGCAGAATCTGATCCCCGCCGGAATCATGGTGCGGCGCAATTTCACATTTCGTTCCGTTGAAAAAGGTGCTCTGAACCGCTTTTATCGCCGGGTGCAGGACAGAAACCTGGCGCGTCGATATCGAATCGCAGATTATTTTTTCAATCTTGTGCCATTGCAAGAGGAGCGTCTGCGGGCGATTCTCGAGCTGGCGCGCCACGCCAACGTGGAGATCGAATGCCATCCGGAACGCGACGAAGAATACAAGTTTCTGATCCAAGCTAGGCTCCGGGAGCTGGGTCGCGTGCAAGTGTCCCGCGCCTACATGCTGCGATCGATCAATGCGGCCGCAGCGCAGAATCCGAAGGAAATGAATCCGCCAGAGACTGCCATTGATCTCAGCCCCGGGCGCGACAACACCATCCCGCACATCAGCGTCTGCATCTGCACATTCAAGCGTCCGGAGCCGCTCAAGCGCCTGTTGTGCGAACTCAACCACCAAAAGACCGGCGGGCTGTTCACTTACTCGGCGGTGATCGCCGACAACGACGAACTGCGCACCGGCGAAGCAGCCATAAACGAAATTCGTCAGGCGCTGTCGTTCCCCGTGAAGTACTGCGTTGAGCCGCAGCGGGGAATCGCGCGGGCGCGCAACCGGGTGCTGGCCAACGCTGAGGGCGATTACGTTGCCCTGATCGACGACGATGAGTTTCCCGTAGACGACTGGCTATTACGGCTTCTGCTGACGATTCGCCGCTACGATGTTGACGGCGTGCTGGGGCCGGTGAGGCGGTACTTCGATCGCGAGCCTCCCGCCTGGCTCAAGCGGAGCCGCCTCTATGATCGCGCGGTGAACCCCACGGGAATGCCCGTTTTTTGGCGCGGGGCGCGAACCGGAAATGTGTTGCTCAAGCTGGAAGTGTTTGCGGGCGATGAGGCTCCGTTCAACGTGGAATTCAAAGCCGGTGAAGATCAGGATTTGTTCCGGCGCAAGATCCAGGAGGGGCGCAGTTTTGTCTGGTCGGCAGAGGCTGTCGCATATGAAGTGTTGCCGCCGGCACGGTGGAAACGCACATACTTCATGCGTCGCGCGCTGCTTCTCGGTGGCTATGCGGCCATGCAGCCGGATTGCGGCGTGATGAGCGTGATCAAATCTCTCATCGCAGTGCCTTTGTATGCGCTGGCGTTGCCGTTTTCTCTGCTTGGGGGTCAGCACCGCTTCATGGCCCTGCTGGTCAAGCTCTGCGATCACGCAGGCAAGCTGCTGTTCCTGGTCGGCATCCGGCCCATCCGCGAGGAATACGTGAGCGACTGATGGAGTGGACCTGGTGGAATGCTGCTGCCGGTCAGGACTGGCGTTCGAGGTCGCCGCAGTCCCAGTGGGCTAACGTTGCCGCAGCTTCGTAGGTGGACTGGCAGAAATCGAGTAGCGCCTGCGATGGGGATGGTGCGCTGCGTGCATCGTCGTACATGAAGATGAACTCCTTGAGATTGGCGTCATAGTGGGCTGCGGTTGGGCGCACAGCGGCACTCGAGAATCCATCCGGCTCTGGCGCGGCATAGGAGTAGAACGCAGGGTCGCCCAGGCCCGTGCCGGGCCAGAATCCTACGCTGCTGACTTCATGCGAGTAGGCCTCGCGGGTGATGGCGTCGGCTCCGGGGCGCTCCGGTGCGCGGCGGCCGGAGAATCGCGTGACCGCTAGATCGAAACTTCCCCAGAAGAAGTGCACCGGGCTGCATTTTCCGATGAAGCGCGAGCGGAACTCGTTGAGGACCGTGCTTGCGGAAACGAGGATCTGCCAGAAGCGGCGGACAGCATCCGGATCGTAGGAGGCGTGGGTAAAGTCTTCGTCGAATGGGATGGGATTGGGCACTTCGACTGGCATCTTCCAGATATGGACTTCGATTTCCGCGCCGTGCAGCATGTCGAGAAACCGGCGATAGAACTCGGCCACCGGTTGCGCATGCAGAGGAAGCGTGAGTTCCCGTCCGTCGGCCATGTGCAACACCAGGTTGTGCGAGTTGAAGTCGAACTCCAGCTCGAAGGCGCTGCCGCGGTAAGGAATGGCGGATGTGGTGAGGCCGCGCGAGCTGACGTAAAGGGGCACGTTCCAAAAGTGATTGACCGGCGGAGTGAGGGCGAGACGCACCTTACCGACGATCTGCGTCCACATGTGCAGCGTGTCGCAGGTTGGCTGCCAGGCTGCGTACGGCAGAGCAGGCCAGCATTGCGGGCTGTCAATAAGGACAGGTGAATTCATGGCAGTCCGGCTGTGCAACCGGAGTTGTAGGGATTGTACCGCGGTGCACGCTCAATGAAAATCGTGCGAGCGCATTTCCAGTGCGGCATCGGCGAGGGCAGTAAGGCGCGTGGCCTTGATGTGAATCACATTGTCCTGGTTCTGGAGCGGTCCTTCCACCAGCAAAAAGCGGCTCCGCGTCACCACCAGGCGATCGCGTTCGTAGAGATCGGGCGTAACGATCACGTTGGCGATGCCGGTCTCATCTTCCATGGAGATGAAGATGAATCCCTTGGCCGTGCCGGGACGCTGCCGCGCAATCACGCAGCCGGCCGCGCGCACAAATTCGCCATGCGCGCATAACTTGAGCTCCTCAGCGGAGAGAATATTTGCACTGCGCAACTCCGCACGGCGATACGCCATGGGATGCTTGCCCACCGTCAGTCCTGTCCCCGCATAGTCCGCCACCAGGCGCTCTTCCACATTCATCTGCCGCAGAGGAAGCGTCTCCGATGCGTCGCGCAGCCACTCGCTCTGCTGGCGCAGCAGCGGACCCTCCGGCCGGCCCGCGCGTTCCACCTGCCAGAGCGCATCGCGCCGGTGACGGATGCCGTCCAGTCGATTCAACGCGCCGATCTGCGCCAGCCGCGTCAACTCTCGACGCCCAAGCACGGGAACGCGCTGGGCCAGATCTTCCGCGGAAGTGAAGAGGCCATGCACATTGCGCGTGGCAACCAGTGCTTCAGCCGCGTGCTTCGCCAAGCCCTTCACGTAACCGAGGCCGAGGCGCACGGAAAGCGCGCCATCGCTTTCCCGCTCGATGGTGCAGGGCCACTCCGAGATCTGCACATCGATCGGCTTCACGCGCAGGCCGTGCCGCTGTGCATCTTTCACCAGAACAGGGGGCGCGTAAAACCCCATGGGCTGGTTGTTCAGGATGGCCGCGGTGAATGCGGCGAGGTACTTCACCTTGAAGTATGCCGACGCATACGCGATCAGCGCAAAGCTGGCGGCGTGCGACTCAGGAAAACCGTACAGCGCAAATGAGCTGATGTTCTGGACAATCGTGTCCTGCGTTGCTGTGTTGATGCCGTTGGCCGTCATGCCCGCGCGCAGCTTGCCTTCCAGGTTCTTCATGCGCTCCCAGGAGCGGCGCATGCCCACAGCGCGGCGCAGCTCGTCGGCCTCCGCGCCGGTAAAGTTGGCCACCGTCATGGCCATGCGCAAAAGCTGCTCCTGAAAGAGCGGCACGCCCAGCGTGCGCTTCAGCACCGGCTCCAGCATGGGATGCGGATACGTGACCGGTTCCTTCTTTTGCCGACGCCGCATGTAAGGGTGCATCATCTGCCCCACAATTGGCCCCGGTCGAATGATGGCCACCTGCACCACCAGATCGTAGAATCGCTCCGGATAATTGCGCGGCAGCGAAGCCATCTGCGCGCGGCTCTCCACCTGGAACATCCCCACCGTATCGGCGCGTTGCAGCGTGCGATACACCTCTTCGTCTTCCGGCAGGTGAGCAAGATCGGCAGGCTCGCCGTAGTGCTGCGGAATCAGCTCCAGGCAATCCTTGAGCACCGCCATCATGCCCAGCCCCAGCAGATCCACCTTGATGATGCCCAGATCGGCGCAGTCCTCTTTGTCCCACTGCACCACGGTGCGGCCGGGCATTGAGGCGCGCTCCAGCGGCACCACATGATTCAACTGACCCTGGCAAATCACCATGCCGCCCGAGTGCTGGCCCAGGTGGCGCGGCAGGTCCTGGATGCGCATGCACAGCTCGAGATATTTGGCGATGCGCGGATGGCGAATGTCAAAGCCCGCGTGCTCGAACGAGCGCGCCATGGTGTCGTTCTGGCCGCGCCACTCCCAATGGCCTACAAGGCCGGAAAGCCGTCCCAGCGCCTCCTCATCGAATCCCAGCGCCTTGCCTACCTCGCGCGCCGCCGATTTGCTGCGATAGGTGATGACGTTCGCCGTCATCGCCGCGCCCAGCTCGCCATAGCGCTGATAGACGTACTGGATGGCCTGCTCGCGTTGCGTTTCCGATGGCAGATCGAGATCGATGTCCGGCCACTCGTTGCGGCTCTCGCTCAGAAAGCGCTCGAACAGCAGCTCCATGCCAACCGGATCTACGGCAGTAATTTCCAGCGCATAGCAAACGGCTGAGTTGGCGGCGCTGCCGCGGCCCTGCACCAGAATGTTGTGCTGCTTGCAGAACTGGATGATGTCCCAAACGATCAGGAAGTATCCCGCAAAGCCCAGCTTCGCGATCAGCGCAAGTTCGTGTTCCACTTGCTTCTTCGCGCGCTCCAGCAGGTCGCGGCTGCCGGAGCCATAGCGGCGCATCACGCCCTCCGCCGTGCGTTTGCGCAAAAAGCTGTCCATGGTTTCGCCTTCGGGCACGGGATAGCGCGGGAACTCGTAGCCCAGATCGTTCAGCGCGAAAGTCAGCCTCGATGAAAGCTCGACGGTGTTGGCAATGGCTTCCGGCAAGTCGCGGAACAGCGCTGTCATCTCATGAGCGGGACGCAGAAAGCGCCGGTCATTGAGCGTCAGCAGCCGGCCCGCGGCATCAAGCGGAGTATGCGTGCGGATGGAAGTGAACAGATCCAGAATCTCGCGATCGTACGCGGTGGCGTAGCGCGCGCCGTTGGTGGCGAGCAGAGGCAACCGCAGCGCGCGCGCAATGCGTGTCGCCGCCTGGTTGCGCCACTCCTCTTCGCGCTCCTGGTGGCGCTGCAACTCGACATAGACGTTCTCGCGGCCGAAGATCCCCACCAGCTCTTCCACCGTCGCACGGCCTTCTGCTTCGCCGCCACGCGCCAGCGTCGCGGCCAGCGGCCCCTCATCGCCGCCGGTCATGCAGACCAGGCCGCCCGAGTATTGCCGCAGATCGTCGAGCGTGGCTGCGCCCTCGCCCTTTGCAGCTTCGCGCATTTTGAATTGGGTTATGAGCTGGCAAAGGTTCTGATAGCCGGCGCGCGATGCGCACAGCAACGGCAGACGCGCCGGTTCCTGTGCGTGCTGGTGCGGCAGCCATGCCGGAGGAGTGAGGCGAGCGCCGAAGCTGGTTACCGAAACCTCCGCGCCAATGTGCGCGCGCAGATGGTTACGTTGCCCGCTGGTGTGGAACCGCGCCACGCCGTATACCCCATTGCGATCGAGCAGCGCCATCGCCGGCATCTCCAGAGCCACTGCTCGCTCCACAAGCTGCTCCGGCAGCGAACCGCCTTCAAGAAAGCTGAAGGCGCTGGAGGCGTGCAGCTCAACGTATTGCTCAGTCATAGAGCGCCGCCACTTCCCACAGGTTCCCCGCCGGATCGCGCGTGATCGCGCAGCAGAGCAGGGAACCGTCCTGCGCGCGCGCCACCACGTCCCACTCCTCCAAGTTCCAGAGCGACGGGTTCCACCATTCGCCGCTCGAAGCCCACGGTCCGTAGGCGCGCTCCACGGTGTAGCGGCGATCGCGAAAGGCAAACGACGCCGGCCGCTGGCGATCGAGGACTACAAAAGTCCGCACCGGCGGCCGCAGCCGCCGCAGCGCCATTCGCGTGCTCGATGGAGCCGCATTCGCGCGTCTGCCGTTCCCGGACAAGGCGAAAGGCTCCATGCGAAACGCCTCCGGAGAGTGCGTATCCTCTAGCACCGCGCGCCCGTAGTTGCCGTCGCCGACGATCGCGCGAATTCGCGCCAGCGTCACATCCAGCCGCGATGGTTCCGGCAACTGGGGTGAAAACAGGCCCAGCTGAACCTTGCCGGTTTTGCCGGGTTCGGCAGTGACCGCCACGCCGACAATCGCTGCATGGGGTGGATGCGCTTCGATATCCAGGTGGAGCAGCTTGATCCAGAGCTGCTTCTCGTTCGAAGGCAGCGCGGGGCGAACCGTCCTCGCGTACATTCCGCCGCCGTCGAGCGAGAGGCTGACGGTGACTGCGGCCAGCGCCAAAATCCGCGCCTGCGCGCGCAGAATCAGTTGATCGAGCATCACCGCAACGGCGAACAGCAGGGAATCCAGCAACTCCACCGGCGCGTCCAGCTCCATCCGCTCGGCCAGCACAAACGGCGGTTCGACCGGCGCAAAAAGATGCCCCCGTTCGCCCCGCGCCAGTTGCCGCAGGCGCTGCCCATCTTTCCCCAGGCGCGCAATCAGCTCTTTCTCAGGCAGCGCCGCCAGCATGCCCAAAGTTGCGATTCCCCATGACGCAAATGTCTCCGCCTGGTCGCCGGCAAGACCAAGTCGAACAAGAGACAGCGGCGCCAGCGCCTCGCTCTCCTCGCCCGCTGCGATCACGCACACCGGCCGATCCGCCGTCAGCCCGGCAGCCAGCACAACGGCGGCATGAAAGTTGCGGCTGACCGCAATCGACGCCGCGATGCCCAGCCCCTTAATGCGGTCAAGCAGAGTCCTCGCCAGCCGCTCCGGAGGCCCAAACAGCTTCTCCGTTCCGGCAATATCCAGCACGCTGCGGAAAACGCCATCCTCACTGCACTCTTCCACGCGCGGAGAAAAAGTGCCCGCGCATTCCAGCAGAACGGCCCGTGTTGCCGCCTCTTCCTCGTGCGAACGCGCCAGCACAGCCAGAAGCGGAAACGTCTCCACTTTGGTCATGCCGTACTCCGCGCCCAGCCGGCGCGCCCGCTCGTTCATGGCGCATACCTGCTCCAGCGGCGGCAATCCTTCCATCACCACGCAGGCCCGCTGGCGCAACTCCTGCCGCAGGCGCAGCAATGCCTGCGCGGGAAACTCCCGGGCGCGCACGCAGGCGTATAACTCAGCCGGCGCGCGCATCTGGTCTGGCGTGCTCATCGCGCACCTGCCCATGTTGCATGGCTGCGCCAGCGCGCGCCGGTTTCCCGCTGCGGCGGCTTGCGCATGGGAACCACTTGCGTCGCCGCCTGCGCGAATCGCTGACGCTCCAGTGCCACGCGATGCTCAATTCCGCTGAAAACGGTGGCCTCATCGCGCCGCGCCGCGCCAGGTTCAAAGCGCAGCAGCAACTCCGCGCTGCTTTTGGCGCAGGGAGATTGCGTCAGCAGCAGCAAGCTGGCCTGCGTCCGCTCTGCCGCGGCGCGATAGCGGAACCACGTCGCCATGGGCACGCGCGCGGCGCACTCGGGCGCAATGCCGGCCATGTCCAGCACAATGGCGGCAAAACCGCCTGCCTGCAGCAGAAGATCCGCCGCCCGCAGCGCCTGCTCCATCCGCGCCCACGGCTTGCCGGCTGCAATGCGGTTGGCCGGCCGGTTGGCGCGATCTGACTTCATCTCTTTGACGACCTGCGGGCGGTGCTGCGGCTCAGCGCAGCGCGCAGTCATAGCTTCGGGATCTAGCAGCCCGGAAACCGCTGTGGAGAGACCATTCGCTTCCGTGCGCGGATGCGGCCCGAAGCCTCCGCCGTGCAGCCCCTTTGTCGCCGCAGGAGGAACGAGGCACTTTTCAGGAAGAGTAAACGTAGACCGTGCCGCATGATGCGCCGCTGTCTGAACCCCGCAGCGCACCCAGAGCAGCCGCGCCAGGTCCACCCCGGCCGCCGCGGCCGATGCCGGATCAAGCGCGTCCGATACATCGATCCACGCGCACACCCGGCCTTCCTTTGTCATGCGAGCCAGAAACGACAGCGCCAGCGACGTCCGCCCTGAGCACTCCGGCCCGGCAAGCTCGCTGATGGCGCCCAGCGGCAAACCGCCTTCAAGCACCGCATCCACGCTGGCAATGCCGGTGCCGGCATGTGGCCTGACTGCATGCGGCCGCGGAGTCAGTGCCGCGGGAATGCGGTTCGCCAAGCTGGTTTCAATCTGCAGACGAATTGTGGCAGCGGAGGGCATGGGCAACGATATTCGCCTTATATTCGCCTATGGGCGCCCGCTTTGCAATCCGACCTGCTGCAGTTCTTGTGCAAGTTGTTCCGAAACAGGAAGAAAATAAAGAACTTACTTTTTTCTGATCGACCTAATCGGCTGCTTCGGAATCGGATTCCTTTCGACCGTCTCCTGCGCCATCTGTGAGCGTTCCAGGGCAGTTCGAATCGGTTGACACAGCTTCCATCCGCCTATACGCTGGGTTTACCGCAAAGAGATGCGCCCTTTTCGCATTTCCCCGCAAGCCAATGAGATTCTGCTCGTCAACCCGCATGCGTGAGTACTGCTGTTGCCCCGGTGGGTTGCGGGTGTGTGTTTAGAGGAGAATCGAATTCCAGTTTCGAAACCCTCAAAACCCACTCGCCGCATTGGCTGAGTGGGTTTTGTTTTCTTGTCCATAGCCAAATCACAACAGAAGCTTCCCCAGGAGGAGATCTCACATGTCGCTTCGCATTAACGACGTCGCGCCCGACTTTACCGCCGAAACCACGCAGGGAACCATCCACTTTCATGAGTGGATCGGCGATGGCTGGGCAGTGTTCTTTTCCCACCCCAAGGACTTTACCCCGGTTTGCACCACGGAACTGGGCGTGGTTGCGGCACTGCAACCGGACTTTGCCAAGCGCGGCGCCAAGGTGATCGGCCTTAGCGTCGATCCCGTCGGCAACCACAACAAATGGGCGTCGGACATTCAGGATGTCGGCGGCCATCCCGTCAACTATCCCATCATCGGCGATCCCGAGCTGAAGATTGCCAAGCTTTATGACATGCTGGCCGCCGACGCCGGCGATACCTCAGAAGGCCGCACTCCGGCCCTGAACGCGCCCGTGCGCACCGTGTTCCTCATCGGCCCGGATAAACGCATCAAGCTTACGCTCACCTATCCCATGTCCACCGGGCGCAACTTCGACGAGATCCTACGCGCCCTGGACTCCATTCAGCTCACCGCAAAGCATCCTGTCTCCACTCCCGCCAACTGGCGCCAGGGCGAAGACATCATCATCTCCGGCGCGGTTTCAAACGAGCAGGCGGACAAGCTCTTTCCCGGCTACAAAACGGTAAAGCCCTACCTGCGCACCGCGGCTCAGCCGCAGTAATCGAAAGTCCGAATGATCGTTCGCATCCGTCGCGAGTTGACGCGGCGGAAGTGGCACCGGTGGCGAAGCGGCTAACGCGCTGGTCTGCAAAACCAGTATTCGCGGGTTCAATTCCCGCCCGGTGCTCCATCCTTCCTCGGCCGCGAGATCCGCGGCTGCGCTGAACCTGCTCCGATGCGTTAATCTTGCATTCGGGAAACCGGTCCAGCCGATGAAAAGCCCTCTTCTCTGCGTTGCCCTGATTGCTCTTTCCGCATCGCTTGCTCCGGCACGCGCACAAAATCCCCCTGCCGCGCCCGCGCCACCGGCCCTCGATGAAATGACAGCCGCCGGCAGCCAGCCGGACAATCCCGGACCACTGGCCACCGATCTCTCGCCGCGCCTGAAAAGCCGCGACATCCTCAAAGCTATGAGGAAGGTGGCCGATTGGCAGTTGCAGGAGTCCGAAGGCAAATACAACATCGGCTGGACCTACGCCGCGCTCTACGATGGCCTATTCGCTGCCTCCAGTGCCACCGGCGATTCCCGCTACCGCGACCGGGTCCTGGCCGTCGCCCAGCAAAACCACTGGGAGCTCGGACCGCGCCTGGGCCACGCCGACGACGAAGCCATCGGCTTTACCTACCTCGCCTTTTACGCGGCGAACCACGACCCCGCTATGCTCGACCCCACCCGCGACAACCTGGACAAGGTCCTTGCCCGCCCCGACGATCCACAAAACCTCCTCTGGTGGTGGTGCGACGCGCTCTACATGGCGCCTCCCGTCTTTGCCCAGCTCACCGTGGCCACCGGCGACCAGCGCTACGTCCAATTCATGGATCACGAGTGGGACCTGACCACGGCTGCTCTTTACGATCCCGCCGAGCATCTCTACTATCGCGACAAGAGCTTCCTTACCTTGCGTGAGCCCAACGGCAAGAAGGTGTTCTGGTCGCGCGGCAACGGATGGGTCCTCGCCGGTCTGGCCCTGGTGATTGAGCGCATGCCCGCGCATTCGCCGCTGCGCCCAAAGTATGTCGCGCTCTTCCGCGACATGGCTGCGCGCGTCGCCACCCTCCAGCCTGCTGACGGCTTGTGGCGCGCCAGCCTCCTCGATCCCGGCGCCTATCCGGCCCCGGAGATCTCCGGCACCGCCTTCTTCACCTTCGCCATCGCATCCGGCATCCACCAGCACATCCTCCAGCGCAAGCGGTTTCTTCCGGTCGTTGCCCGCTCCTGGGCCGGCATGCTGGGCCACGTCTACGCCTCTGGCCGGCTTGGCAACGTCCAGCCCATCGGCGCGGCACCGGGTCAGTTCAAGCCGTCTTCCAGCTACGTCTACGGCGTCGGCGCATTCCTGCTTGCCGGGTCTGAGTTGTCCCAGATCGAGTCGCGGTGACGGCTTCCGTCCCAGCGGCTTGTCGGGCTCCCGGCAACGCCCTGGCTCGGGCCGGAGGTGCGGAAAAGCCGGGGAGGTTACCTTTGGAGGGGAGGGGGTCCCCCTCAAATTGGCGTTTTGCTGAGATTATGTACCGTTATGCGGTACGATAGCGGTATGAGCGGTGCCTGCGGGGTGTGGGTGGTTACCGTTGGGTAGGGGGGCCCCCCTCTCTCCCCGCCCGGGGACGAAGCGGAGTGAACGTATCCCAGGTGTCAGAATCGCGACCTGAGGCACCGAGATTATTAGGGAAACCTGCTTCCCAAGACCTGAACCACCCGCCGGGACGGTTACCGTTGGGGGGAGGGAGGTATTTATTTTTCTGGCAACAGCAACTTCAGAGGAGATTACTGAGTGGGAACCCTTGGGGACGGAATCTCCGGAGGGGTTTTGCGGCCGGATTGTGGCGGCGACCATGGTGCGGATTCCTCACTCCAAAAAGCGAAGGCCCGCACATGGTGTGCGGGCACAGGTTTGCTCACGATTCCGAGTGTATGAGGACTGCCTTACGTCGGCTGTGATGGCGGATACGGTTTGTCGAGCGCGTTCCACCCCTGGAGCGCTGGGAGGTACTCCAGTTTTGAGTCCGTCCCACGGTGCCGAAACCGGCCGGTTTTGCCCTTCCAGAGGCAAGTGTTATTGGGGAGACTTTGAGATGACACAGAATCGTCATCGACTAATATCTGCGCAAGCACTGACCGAAATCATTCCTAGCTTCGATTCACGTTTATTCTGGTTGTCTGGATTACAATCAGTCTTTTGAATTTCAAATAATCCCCGAGAGAGTGTAATGGGAAAACCAAGCCGGATCCTTGCCCTCGACGGTTTGCGGGCGATTGCAGCCTCGTTGGTTTTCCTAGAGCATTTCGTTCTCGTTGGGCACGGCCTTGGCTGGGTCGGTGTCTATTTTTTCTTTGTCCTGAGCGGCTTCCTTATTGTGGGAATTTTGCATAAGCAACGGCTTAAGATCGAAGCGAATGGCCTAAGTGGAATAAGCAAAGAGTTTTACATTTTCTGGGAGAAGCGAATTCGAAGGATTTTCCCTCTTTACTATTTGGCACTACTGTTAGTGTTGACTCTTCAGGTGGGGGTGTTTCACTTCGAAGGGCTATGGGCGAATGGGTTCAGCTATTACTTTTTTATGCTTGGCAACTATTACGTACAGTATGTAGCGCATCACTGGAGCTGGTTTTCGCATTTATGGAGCATCTCAACTGAACAGCAGTTTTATATGATGGCTTCGCCGCTTCTGTTACTAATACCAAGCCGGTTCCATACAAGGCTTTTTGTTGCGTTGTTGTTATTTTCGATAGGTTTTATTTGTGCCGATCTGCTGCACTCTAACGGAGTGAATACGCCCTATATACCGTCGCAGTCGTTGTTCGTTTTCATGGCGGGAGGCGGATTAGTGGCCCTAAATGCCGGGAAAACTCGAAAGCGGAGATTTGTAGATTCAGGGGCGGCTGTGTTAGGGATCTTGAGTACTCTCGTGATAGTGATTTGGTGGAAAGCACCCGTGACGTGGGATCCGAGCTGGATCGCATCTTTTTGGCTTTCCATCCTTATCGCTGGCGTCGGGTCTATTCGTTACCTCACTTGTTATCAGACGAGTTTGGCTGTAAAGTTTTTGGAGCTTCCTCCTTTACGCTATCTTGGCACGATCAGTTATGGCTTCTATGTCTATCACTACTTTATGCCCGTTGTCTTGGAGCTTATACCTGGGCATGGACTCTTGCAGAGGTACCCGCATACGTTTTATCCCCTCGTGCTGTTTGCTATGAGCGTCTTGACTGCCAGCGTGTCCTGGGAGTTCTTTGAGAAGAGAATACTTCACAAAGGCCGAGTGTAATCCAGACAACCAGAATAAACGTGAATCGAAGCAAGGAATGTTTTCGGTCAGTGCTCGCTCAGATATTAGTCGATGACGATTCTGTTTCATCCCAAAGTCTCCCCAATAACACCTGTTTTTGGAAGGGCAAAACCGGCCGGTTTCGGCGCCGTGGAATCAGGCGTTTACGGCGTCCGTTTCCGCGGGGTTTTTGGAACACGGCTGCGTCTCATGGCTGAGGCTCACCGGCGGCGGTTCGCAGTTCTGCTGGTCTGGAGGGTTGGCTATCCGTCAGGAAGCCCGGTGCAAGCCCGGCGCCGCACTGGAGAACGGCGCAATTTTGGCGCAATTGGAGCGTTGCCAGACCGCATCAGCACCGCCGGGGAAACGGCAGCTCCATTGGAAGAAAGGGTTAGGAATGGTCGGGGCGGAGGGATTCGAACCCCCGACCCTCTGCTCCCAAAGCAGATGCGCTACCAGACTGCGCTACGCCCCGACACTCGTTCTTGATTGTATAGTGAACAAAACGCCGATCAAAGCAGAAGCACGAAACGCCTGCGAGGCAATGCACAACCAGCACTCAGCGGTGTGCCAGCCAGAGCACGAGCCACACAAACAGCGCCAGCGGCAGCGCAAAAACCACTCCGAGCGCGCAGGCAAGTGCAACCAGAAACATCCAATCGCGCCAGGTGTGGCGCCGCGGCTCGCGCAGGTGCCGGTGGAGCAGCCGCAAATTGCGCCGGTTCGCTTTCCAGACCACATCGAAAATGTCGCCTAGCAGGGGAACGGAACCCACGAGCACGCCAATGCCAAGGTTGACGGCCATGCGCATGAGAGCCACGTACGGCACGCCGCGGATCCAGGCCGCCAGCGGGATCACCAGCGAAACCACGCCCGCAAGCACGTCGCCGAGGCCCGGAATCAGTCCGATAATGCCATCGAGGCCGAAGCGGAACCTGGTTCCAGGCACGCGAAACGCCTCATCCAGAAGGAACTCGAGCGCGCCCAGGGTCTCGTCGCGAAACAGCCACGCGCCAGTTTGCCAGCGCCCCGCTTGCGTCTCCATCCTGCCTTCCGTTCGCGGCTTGTCGTTGTCGATTGGCGCCTCGGAGTTCATCCATTTTCAGGCTCTCATCCGGCGTCGTTCCACCGGTCGCCGGCGGCCCAGAACAATCTGCTTCGATGGTACAATCAAGGGGTTACGGCGGCTATAGTTCAGCGGCAGAACGCCTGACTGTGGCTCAGGATGTCGTGGGTTCGATCCCCACTAGCCGCCCCAACATCCTAAAAAACTCACCCTGGCGACCGCCTCCCGGCGTGCAGTCCTGCTTGTCTCGGATCACCCTTTAAAAATGTCCTTGAAACGCGCTCTAATAGGACAGCCCGAGTATTTCCCTGGGAGAGGTTCTTGATGCTTTTGGCGCGGCGATGGGTGGTGGCGGGATGCGTGTACGCGGCGGCCGCCGGTTTGATGGGGCAGAGTGCGCCGGCGCCTGCACCCGGAGCGGAGAAGCCGGCGGCTTCAGCGGCTGCGCAATCACAGGCGCAGGAGGGCGCGCAGTCATCTCCGGTTGGGCAGGGTTCAACGGCTGTTCAACTGCCGCAAGGGGACAGCGATGTTACGACACCCGCGGAGAACGCGCTGCCCAGTCCCGGGGCCGTGTACAAGCAATCCATGCATCCGCTGGAAGTGGTCAGAGGCTCGCTCGATAACTGGTCGAATGCGGAATTGGGAGCGTTGGGGGTGGGCATGCACCAGGCGCGGGAGTCGTGCCAGGAGCGGAAAGCCGCGGACTACGCGGGCGACGATTTGTACGACCTGGCGCGGCTGTGCTCCTTTGGGCAGGACTGGAACGACGCCAACACGGCGGCCACGCGGTACATCGACAGCCACGCAGAGCCGTGGCGGGCGCAGGCGTACGCGCTGAGCATCAACGCGATGGTGCATTTGAACGGCGTGGATACGGCGGTGCAACTGGCCGAGCTGATGCTGCAACGCCTGCCGTACGATGCCGAGGTGGCGTACGCGGTGCGCTACCTGAAGGACTCCCTGGAGCAGGCGGGCAACAAACAGGCGGTGAAGCTGGCCGAGGACGAACACGCTGCGATTGTGCAGGCGCTAAAGACCGGCACGGCGCTGAAGGCCGCGCACGGCGATGCGGTGATGAGCCTGGGGCTCGTGTACGATTCGGCGATGGAGCTGGCGTTCTTTGACAAATTTGCCGGGCGAGAGATGGCGGCGGAGCAGGCCGCGGCCGATTGCGACGATGCGCTCAAGAATGCGGCGATTGCGCTGGAGGACCGGCAGCGGATGGATGCGGTGCGCCTGCAGTTCGGGTTGATCGGCAGAAGTCTGCCGTCGTTTACGGTGACAAGGGCGCTGCAATCGGCGACGGCCAAACCGGCAATTGAAGGCGGACTGGGCGAGGGGACGGTGTTTGTGCTGTTTCCGGAATGGTGCTCGCAATGCCGCGCGATGATGAAGACGATGACGGAATTTGCGCGGGTGAATGCGTCGACGCCGCTGCGAGCGTATGGACTGATGTTTGCGGAGGAGGGCGAGAACGAGGACAGTGCGGCGCGGCAGGCGATCGACAAAGAGCTCGCAGGGACGCAGACGTTCGCGGTACCGGCCGAGACGGCGAAGACGATGGGCGCGCTGGATTTTCCCACGGCTGTGGTGGTGGATGGGGAGGGAACCATCCGGTTCATCGGTATGATTCCAACCGATGCGTTCAATGGCAATGGTTATATGGAGAAGGTTTTCATGCGGATGGCGGTGGAGGAAGGGCGGGAGATAGAGCGGGAAACAGGGAATAGGGAATAGGGTGTAGGGAGAAATGGGAACCATGGTCTGTTATGGTGTTTGCGCCCAGGTGGCTTTTGGAAGTTTGTTGGACTGTGCCGCTTGGAATTGCCGCATCAAGGGCAGGGCCTTAGATCCTTGAATCGCTCAGCCACGCAGCGCGCCTGCTTCTTGCCGTCAGGTGAAATCGATCGGATCTTGTAAGTGAGCAGGGCGCGACCGGAATTGTCTACCAAGATCGCCGGATTGGCTGCCGGCTCGAAGCAAAGCAGGGTGTCAAAGTGGGCCGCAGCTGAGGCGGCCTTTCGCACCTCGTCTGAGGCGTACCGATTCAGCCTGAGCTTGAGCGTTTCAGTTCCCGCATTATCATGCGTGATGGTGGCGCATTCGGCATCCACGGTTGAGGCCACGTTCGATGCACCATCGTCGATCAAAAGGGCGTCACCATGCGTGTTCTCATCTCTGCAAAACTGCGGCAGACCGAGCAAGGGGAGTTCCTTTCGCAGATCGATAGAAGCCAGCTCGCGCTTGCCGACTTCAAAGGGAATGAAACAGACGTAGCTACCCTTTCCACCGTGGTCGATCACGCTTTGGGGCAGGTAGGCAATCACACAGCGGTACCGATAGTCGCCCGCGATATTCAAGCTGATCGGGTCGGGGCCTTCCTGTGTTACCCATGTGCTGCGGCAGGATAAAAAATCCATAACGTACTTTCCGCCGCGAAATGTAAATGGCACCTCCTGCCTGAATCCAGCCCGTTCCTTCTCACGGGGATCCACGTCGGGGTAACGATGCTGCCGGCAGTGTGCAAACGGATCACACTCCCTCCACTGACCCACCTCCCGCCCCAGCGAATACTGCCCAAAGTATCCAGGCTCGCCTACGTTGTACCACGACTTATAGGGACCATCCTTGACCGCGAGGTTACCCGGCTCGATGATCTCGCAAAACTCCTCTCTGCCGGCGTCTTTCCTGAGGTCGCGGTAAACATGGCCGTCCGGACATCGGATGGATTTTGTCCATTGGCTGAATGAGTTTGGAGCGCTTAAGGCGATAAACACCAGGATGAACGCAAGCCGGATGCGGCTGAACGAAGGTGAGGACCGTAGGTGGGAGCGCTCAAGAAGATAAGAAGCCGAGAACATTTTCTTACTTCCGATCATAGGCCAGTCATAAAGACGTCGGTCTGGACTATTCCGGCAACGACAACTGGAACTGCAGATCCTTCGTCGCTGCGCTCCTCAGGATGACACCGGGTTGATGGGAGCTGTCGGCTGAGGTTCGCGAAAATGCCGCCAGATAGTTTCGGCGGTCTTTTTTGGGACAACGGCAGCTAGCGATTCAACGGTGGCTTGCTGTACGTCGCGCAGGGAGCCGAAGTGAGTTAAGAGCCGTTGGCGGGTCTGCGCGCCTACCCCGGGGATGTTCAGCAGCTCGGAGCTGTGGTCGCGCATGGCCCTGCGCTGGCGGTGGTAGCCGACGGCAAAGCGGTGGCTCTCGTCTCGGATCATCTGGATGAGATGGAGCACCGGAGACCGTCGATCGAGGACGATGGGTTCGTCTTCCGCGCCGTAGAGATAGATGACCTCCTCCTTTTTGGCGATGGCCGCGAGCGGCTGCGAAGTGATGCCGAGGGATTCAAGAGCCTCGGCGGCGGCGTGGAGCTGGCCGAGGCCGCCGTCGATGAGGATGAGCGACGGCATGGCTTTGGGTTCTTTGGTTGGCTTGTCGCCCGGGTTCGTTAGCGAACCGGGATGTTCCTCCGGGGCTAAAGCCCCTTCCGATTTGGACGGCACTATGCGGGGGTTTAAACCCCCACCTCCCTCCGTGTTCTGCGGATTCGAATTTTCGAGGATTCGTTTGTAGCGGCGGTGGACCACTTCGCGCATGGAGGCGAAGTCGTCGACGCCGAGCACCGTCATCACCTTGAATTTGCGGTAAGCGGACTTGTTCATCTTGCCGTCTTCCCACACCACCAGCGAGGCTACGGTTTCCGCGCCCTGGATGTGGGAGATGTCGAAGCACTCGATGCGGCGGGGAAGCTCGGGGAGCATGAGAATGTCGGCAAGGGCTTCCTGAATGGCCTTGCGCGAGGGCTCGAGGACGCGGAAGCGCTGGGTGTAAGACTGGCGGGCGTTCTGGCCGGCGAGATCGACGAGGGAGCGTTTCTCGCCGCGCTGGGGGACGGCGATTTCGACGCGGCGGCCGGCGCGCTCGGTGAGGAGGCCGGCCAGAGTTTCGCGGTCGGGGAAGTCTGCGGGGACGAGGATGGTGCGGGGGACGTAGGGCTGGTCAATGTAGAGCTGCTTGAGCAGGGCGGAGAAGATTGCCCCGGGGTTGAATTGGGATTCGTGGTTTCCCACCCACGGGGACGGTGAAGCTGTCCACATGGATGGGGCACTCGAATCCTCTGACTGGTCGGCATCCCCTATGTTGTCGAAGAGGTCGGGGAGATCTTCCCAGAAGAATTCGCGGCGGTCGACGATTTTGCCGTTGCGGATGTGGAACAGGTTGACGGCGAGGGCGCCGGCCTCAAAGTGATAGCCGAAGACGTCGGCGTCGTCGTCCTGCTCGACAGTGGCGATGCGCTGTTTTTCCTGGAGCTGATGCACGGTTGAAAGCTGGTCGCGGAGGCGAGCGGCGGCTTCGAACTGCTGTGCCTCGGCGGCGGCCATCATGCGTTGCGCCAGGGTGCGCTCCAGCTCGGCCTGCTTGCCTTCAAGAAAGAGCTGCGCGTCGCGGACGGCCTGGCGGTAAGTTTCCGGCGAGGTGAGTCCTTCAACGCATGGGCCGAGGCAGCGGTGAATGTAGTACTCAAGGCAGGCGCGCGGGTGAAAGCGCGAGAGGTCGACCTTGCAGGAGGGCAGCAGGAAGCTGCGATGGATGAGCTCGGCCACGCGGTAGGCCAGATTGCCGGGGAAGTAAGGGCCATAGTAGGCGGAGCCGTCCTTGCGCAGGCGGCGGGTGACGAAGACTTTGGGGAAGCGGTCGGCGAGCGTGAGCTTCACAAATGGGTAGGTTTTGTCATCGCGGAGGAGGATGTTGAAACGGGGCTTGCGCTGCTTGATGAGGTTGTTTTCGAGGGCGAGGGCCTCATGCTCATTGGCGACGAGGATGGTGTCGAGGTCGATGGCCTCGCGCATGAGAGAGCCGGTTTTGGCGTTGGCCTGGTTGGCTTCCAGCAGGTAGGAGCGGACGCGCGAGCGGAGGTTATTGGCCTTGCCGACGTAGATGACCTCTCCCTCAGCGTTCTTGAAAAGGTAGACGCCGGGCTGGGTGGGAAGCTTGCGGATTTTCTCGTAAAGGTCCATGAGAGGCGGCGCGCCGGAGGCGAATGTCTATTTTAGGCGACAGAATTTAGATGTGCGGGTGCCACGGACGGACGCGGATGGGGGTCAGCACCCAGCCCCTCAGCCCTAAGCGGTTAATAGTCAGGGGCCTGTTGGAGCGTTCAGGGAGCGAGAAAGGGTTACCGAAGTAAGTAAAGATTACACGGCCCGGGCTTAGGGAATAGGGAGTGGAAAAGCGAGTAAGTGGGTGGATTTATGTGAGTTGCGGTAGGGGTTGCATTTGGAGGGCTGAGTGCATCTTAATAAGCGAAAGAAAGACGTGTCGGCGAAGTGTTCGCTGGCCGAGGAGGACAAGAAAGTGATGAATTCTCGAATCCCAGCATGGTCTGGGCTCTGCGTTGCCGTGATGGTTTTGGTGGGAGTTACGGGTTGTGCGACCAAGAATTACGTGCGCACCCAGGCGGCTCCGCTGGTGGACAAGACGAACACGCTGGAAGATAAGACGGCGGAGAACAACCGGAACATCCAGGATGTGGACCAGCGCGCGCAGGCGGGCATCAAGCAGGCGCAGGGTTCGGCGGACCAGGCTACCCAGAACGCGCAGAGCGCGCAGACGGCGGCGGGCAATGCGGAGACGGCGGCGAACGACGCGGTGCATCGTGCGGACACGCTGGATGCGGTGGTCAAGAACCTGGAAAACTACAAATCGGTGGCCGACGTATCGGTGACGTTCGGGTTCGACAAGTCGAAGCTGACCGACGATGACCAGCAGCAACTGGATCAATTTGCATCGCAACTGCAATCGCAGAAGGGCTACATTCTGGAAGTAACGGGCGGGACGGACTCGACCGGTTCCAAGGAGTACAACTACGACCTGAGCAACCGGCGTGCAGACACGGTGGTTCAGTACCTGGCGTCGAAGTACGGCGTGGCGGCGCGGCGGTTTTACCTGATCGGGATCGGGAAGGATCAGGAAGTGGCGCCGAACGACACGGCCGAGGGACGGAAGAAGAATCGCCGGGTCGAAATCAAGATGCTCTCGAACAGCGGCTCAGACAACGGAGCGCAGGCGCAAACAGCGCCGACCGGACGGTAATTGCGTCTGTTGCGGTAAATGAGGTAGCGAAAGAGGCCCATTGCGGGGCCTCTTTTTGTTGGTGGCGTGGGTTAAGAGCAACCGCGGATCTTTCGTCGCTGAAGCTCCTCAAGATGACCGCGTGTTGTTGAAGTTTGCTGCGCATGTGTCAACAATGTTCCACGTGGAACATTTTTACAACGTTTTTATTTTCAACAACTAAACTATATATACACATGAAATTATCAATAAAGTATATGTGATATAAATCACATTTCCCAGGCTGACTCGCTCCGCTTTCGCGCCGCGCTCTTCGCCTGCTACTACGGCGCCGCACGGCTCGCCATTGATTTCGGCTCTCGCTTCAGCGAACGTCAACCGGATTCGACGCCGGAAACAAGTTGCGGTCACGCTGCGCCGAAGCGCTGGCCGTGGCGTTCGCGGCCGATCCAGGCCATGAAGGATGCTGCGGCGAAGACGACGATGGCGGTTAGCGCGAGGGCGGAACTGTAGCTGGTGTGCTCGGCGTAAAGGGCTTCAATATAAACCGAGAAACTGGCGATGAGGCCGGCGCTCTGGTAGGCGAAGCCGGGCAGTAGGGCGCGAACGGAGTCAGGCGAGAGCTCTGCGAGATAGGCTGGAATGACGCCCCATGCTCCCTGCACCATGAACTGCATGAAGAACGCGCCGGCGATGAGCAGGGCCTGATTGGGCGCGTAGGCCCATAGGGGAATGAGCACGGCTCCGAGGACAAACGCGGCGATGATGGCGCGGCGGCGGCCCATGCGGTCAGAGAACCAGCCGAAGACGAGCCCGCCCACGACGGCGCCCACAGCGGAGATGCCGGTGATGACGGCGCGGCGCTCCGGCGTCATGTGCCACTGGCGCTGCAAAAAGGTTGGGTACATGTCCTGGGTGCCATGCGAGGCGAACATCATGGCGGTCATGAAGAGCAGCAGGTAGAGGAAGAGCTTCCAGTGGGAGAGAATCTCGCGGTGCTGCTGCGCCCAGGACATGGTATGGACTTTGTTCTGCTGCCAGACGGCGGATTCCTTCACGAAAAAGGCGATGTAGAGGACGACGGGAATGGCGGGGACGCTGGACAGGATGAAGAGCCAGCGCCAGCCGAGGCGCTGGAAGCAGAAGAAGAAAAAGACGGCGGCGAGGACGTTGCCGGCGGCGTAACCCTCCTGAAGGACGCCGGAGAGCAGGCCGCGGCGATGGGTGGGCGCACTTTCCATGGCGAGGGAAGCGCCGACACCCCAGGTGCCTCCCATGACGATGCCGAACAGGGCGCGAACGATGAGCAGAGTGGTGAAGTTGGGGACGAGGCCGGTGAGGACGCCGGCGATGGCGAAGAAGCCCATGTTGACCATCAAGGGACGGCGGCGGCCGTAGCGGTCGGCGAGCAGGCCGAAGAGGAAGCCGCCGAGCGGGCGGCAGGCCATGGTGGCCGTGATGAGCAGGGCGGCCGCGGCGTCGGACTTGTGGAACTCGCGCGCGATGGCGGTGAGGCAGAAGGTGATGAGGAAAAAATCGAAGGCGTCAAGGAGCCAACCGGCGAAGCCCGCGACGACGGCGGGAGGATGGCCGGCCGGGGATGGACTGCCGGGTTGCGGGACCATAGGATTGATCGGCGGCATGAGTCGGCTTTCGCCTCAACCAAGCTAACAGACTGTGGGTCAGCCGGTCAGCGAGCCGGCGAGTCAGCGAATGCGCGGACGGACCGTCAGGATAACTGCCAAGAGAGGCCAGCTATCCGGCGCCAATCGATTTCAGGCGGCGTCGGCGCGGGGATGCACGAAGGCAAAGTCTTTGCGCATGGCTCTAAGGAGGGATTTGCTGCGGGGGATTTCGTGCAAGAGCAACTCCGCCGACTGCACCAGGGTGTTGGAATGGAACCATCGCTGCATGGCGCCGCCGTTCAGGCAATTCAGGAGCGCGAGCAGCGACATTCCCTGGTGATGGGCCATCCATTCGCGCACAACTTCACCATTGCGGATACCGGTTGAGTAATCCACGGCCTCGTAGAAGCCGTAAGGGCCCAACCAGCCGGCGGAAGCCATGCGCCTGAGGTTGCGGAGAGTCTCGTCCGTATCCACTTCGAGGGCGAGAAACGTGGAATAGGGTGAGACGACCGGGCCGGCTTTGGCTTCCCAGGAGGCGGCGATTTGGGGAATTCCAAAGGCATGGTATTGGTAGTGACCAGCGTCGTCGCGTTGTGCGTTTCCCGATTCCGAGATGCCCCAGGGGATGCCGACGCCGCGGGCAAACACCTGCTGCACGCGCACGCAGGCGGCAAGGGTATTGGACAGGAGCGTGTTGGGAAAGGTGCGCATCCAGAGCGATGGCATCATGTATTCGAACATTGTGCCGGTCCACGACATGAGGACGAAGGCGCCAAACGCATAGGTGTAATCGCGCGCCAGACGGAACCAGCTTTTATGGGCGAGGTCGCCGCGGGCGATGGCGAGGAAGGTGGCCAGGCGCGCCTCGGACGCCAGGAGGTCATAGCACGCGGAATGGAGCTTCTGGTTGCGCACATCGTAGCCGATGGAAAGCAGATGCCTGACGGGACTGACGAGGAAGGCAAATTCGGTGTCGGCGGCGAACTTTTCAGCCTGATGGGCGATGGACTTGAGAGACAGAGAGAGCGAGCGGAGCCTGGCGATTGCGGGTTGCATTGCTTGGCCGAGCTGTTCTGCGAGCGACTGCCCGCCGGCGGAAACGCACTGCGCATTGGCGAGTTTCCTATCGAGCTGCTCGGCAAAGGCGATGGCGCGATCGACGGAAAGCTGATCGGTGGCGGCATTGATGCCAAACTCGGTGACCTGGCGGAGGGGCTCAAAGCGCGGATCGGACCAGGGCGTGTAATCGCGAACGAGCTGGAGGATGGCTTCGATGCGCCGGCGGGTTTCGGAGTACCACCAGGGATCGCGATAGGAGGGCGCGGGCGTGGAGTCGAACGCGGTGACAGCGGAGTAGAGCCACGCAAGCCAATCGGCGAGCGTGGCAGAGGCTGCAGGGGGCGCCGAGCGCGCGAGTGGCGCGGGCAGTTTCCCTTCGTGCTGCAGGAGCTCCCAGTGAGCGCGAAAGCCTGAGAACAGCGCGCGGGAGAGGAGGGGACGATCGATCAGGGTTTTGGTTCCGGCGTGCAGAGCGTACAGCGAACCGACAAAGTTGCCGCTGTCCACTGAGGAAACGAAGGGATTGGATTCAAGCGGCGCGCCGGTGCGGGTGTCGTACCAGTTGAAGAGGTGACCACGGAATTTTTCCAGTCGCGCGATGGTGGCGAGGCTGCTTTGGGTTAGGGAAGCGAACTCAGGCAGGGTGAGGAATCCGAATTCGACGGCGGCCTGGCGCGCGTTCAAGAGCAAGCCGATGTTGGTGGGTGAGACGCGGGCAGCCTCCACTTTTCCTTGTTCCTCGACGTTGTCGGGAATGAGGAAACTGTGACCACCAGTTCCGAATTCGCGGAAGTAGCGCCAGATGCGCAGGGCGTGACAAAGGAGGAGATTGCGGACGGCCGTATCGAGCTTGCGAACCGCCTGGGGAGGGCGATTGAGCCATGCTGTGAGGACAGCGGCGAGGCACCAGAGAAGCAGGATGGGACAGGCGACCAGCAATGCGACGTGATGGCGGGAGACGAAGAAGAGGAGGACCGCGAGGCCGCAGGCGATGAAGGGCAGGAGGGTCAGGTATCGGTCGACCGGAGTAACTTTGTGCGCCTGGGCTTCGGACTGCGCGGCGGTTTCCCATTCCAGCAAACGCTCGCCGGTGATGAAGCGGCGGATGAGCGAGCGAATGACGGCATCGAGAACGAGCAGCGCCTGGTGAGGAAGGAAGGCGAGATTGAGGAGGGCAACGAGGGCGGCGTCGCCCGAGCCTTCCAGGGCCTGGCCGACGGCGCCTTCGCGATCGCTGGCCAAAGCGCGGCCCAGAGCAAATGCGAATTGCAGAACGGTTGGAATGAGGAAGAGAACCAGAGGGACGATGGTCCAGTAAACGGGGCCGCCGGGGAGCCAGAGCCAGCCGGCAACAAAGAGGATGAACGTGAATGGCTCCACGAGAGAGCGGCGAAGATTATCGAAGATCTTCCATCGTGAGACCAGGGAAATCGGGTTGGGCACCAGGCGATTGGATTCATCGGGGACGCGGGCGAACATCCACTGGGCAATCTGCCAGTCCCCGCGCACCCAGCGATGTTTACGCCGTGTATAGGCGCTGTAATGGGTGGGATAATCGTCGATCAGTTCGATATCGCTGACCAGTCCGGCGCGGGCGTAGGCACCTTCAATTAGATCGTGACTGAGCAGGGAGTTGCGCGGGAAGCGGTGGTTCAGGACGGTGTGCAGGGCGGAGACTTCATAGATGCCTTTGCCGGTGAAGCTGCCTTCGGCATAGAGGTCCTGGTAAGCGTCGGAGATGGCCTGGGTATAGATGTCCAGGCCGCACTGGCCGGAATAAAGATTGGCCAGGCGCGATCGCGCAGCCGAGCTGACGCTGACGCCGACACGCGGCTGCAGGATGCCGTAGCCCTCCACCACCATGCGCAGCTTGGGGTCAATGATGGCCTGGTTGAGGGGATGAGCGATGGCGCCGATCATGCGCGCGGCGGAGCCCGCGGGAAGCTGCGTGTCGGAATCGAGAGTGAGGATATAGCGGACCTTATGCAAGGCATCCAGGCGGCCGGCCTTGATGGGAAAAGCATCGTATTCGCCGACCAGGAGCTTATTCAGGTCGAGAAGCTTTCCGCGCTTGCGCTCCCAGCCCATCCAGACGCCCTGGCGAACATTGAAGATGCGATGGCGATGGAGGAGAAGAAATCCGCCGTGGCCCCGCGAGTTATATCGCACATTGAGATCGTTGATCAATTGCTGGGCGAGGATAACCAGCGGGCTGGAGTCGTTATCGTGCGGCTTGTTGAGGGAGTCAGGGAGATCGGAGACCAGAGCGAAATGCAAATTGGGGTCGCGATTGGCGAGGAATCGCACTTCCAGATCGTTGACAAGATTGCGGACCTGCCGCTCAGTGAGGAGGAGGGTCGGGACCACGGCGAGGGTGGCGCAGTCGTCGGGAATGCTTTCGCTGAAATCCATTTTGGGCAAAGGGTCGGGGTCGAAGATGGCGGTGACGGAGTTGTTCATCAGTTCCACCACGCACTGCATCGCCGGCATGATCATGAGGACAAATGTGATGGCCAGCTTGCCAAAGACGGGATAGTGGGACAGCAAGGGAAAGAGCGCGACCGCAATAAAGAAGATGGTAACGACGGCGATGCCGGTGATGTAGAAATCGTCGGCATTGGCGCGAATGGCGGAGCGGATGCGGAAGGAGATGGGCGCATGAAAGCCTACACGGTCGGTTAGCAGGCTGAGGCCCCCATTCACGAGGAAATAACCGATGTGGCTGCAACGGGCCAGGATGCGCGGATCCTTATAGGTTCGCCATGAAGCTTCCCGCGCCAATTCAAGAGCCTGCTCGGCCACCTGCGATTCCGTGCAATCAGAGTGGCGAGCTACGAATGCGACGCGCTGACGATAGATTATGCGGGACTCGACGTCCATGCGCGCGTAGGTTCCGGTCGGATCGCGACGCAGAATGGCATCGAAGACAATCAACGGCTCGAGGATGCTGGTCCATTCGGTGTTGCCGACGGCGCGAATGCTAGTGAGAAGGCGGAGGATGGGTGCGCCGGAACGAGCAGTACCTGCCAGCAGCTCGTCGGTTGCCTTCAGGAGCTCTTCAAGAAAAGCGAATTGCAGGAAGCCGGGGAACCGCGAGACTTCAGCCAGGGTGAGCGGCTCGTGAGTCTGGTAGGCGCGAACGAACGCGGCGAATGTGACCTCGTCAAATTCCTGGCGATTGGCGTGAACATAGGCGCTGGCCAGCGCGGCTACGCGGGGCTCATCGCGAGAAGCGTCGATGACGCGCGGCAATGCAGCGCGGTGTCGAGTTTTGAGTTCGATGGCGGTGCCGGCAGCGCGAAGCAGGCGCGGGCTGTGGCGCAACTCCAGCAAGGCGGGAATGCGAGGATCCGTTGGGTCGGCGTTCTCGATAATCGCGGGGAGTTGCTTCTCAAGCTGCAGGATGTTTTCGCGCGCGTCGGCAATGCGCTGGCGGAACGCGCCTGGTTGGGAAGGCCGGAGATCGACTTCCCAAGTCGCGGCGAGGGCGGCCGCGCCGTTGAGGGCATCGCGGACGCCCGGCGGGAGAGCACTTTGAGAGTCCGATGTTTCGGCGGTAGTAGTCATTCGGCCTCAACGATAGCTGGCTGCCTGCATTTCAAACATGGCGGCATAGCGGCCGCCCATGGCGACGAGTTGGGCGTGACTTCCTTCTTCCACCAGGCGTCCGCCCTCAAGAACTACGATGCGATCCGCCATGCGCACGGTGGAGAAACGGTGCGAAATAAGGAGCGCCATTTTGCCTTCGGTGAGTTCGGCAAAGCGCTCGAAGACTTCCATTTCGCTGCGGGCGTCGAGCGAAGCGGTGGGTTCATCCAGGATGAGCAACTGCGCATCCCGCAGGTAAGCGCGGGCCAGGGCGATTCGCTGCCATTCGCCGCCGGAAAGGTCGACGCCGGAAACGAAGCGGCGCCCGAGCATCTGGCCGTAGCCGCCGCGGAGCTTGGCCACCACTTCCGCGGCCAGGCTTTTTTCCGCGGCTGCGGCAATTTCCTCATCGGTGTGGGCAACTTCCACCTGACCGATGCCGATGTTCTCCCGCACCGTCATCTCATAGCGCATGAAATCCTGAAAGATGACGCCGATCTCGCGGTGGAGATCTTCAAGGGAGTATTCGCGGAGGTCGATGCCGTCGAGAAGGATGCTGCCTTCCGTGGGATCGTAGAGGCGCGTAATTAGCTTGACGATCGTGGTCTTGCCCTGGCCGTTTTCACCAATGAGGGCAATGCGTTCGCCGGGGTGAATGGAGAAGTTGAAATTTTTGAGGACCCTTCGCTGTGTGCCGGGATACGCAAAAGAGACGTCGCGGAACTGGAAGCCGCGGCGAATGGGGCGGGGCGCAGGGAGCGCGCTGGGCTTGTTTTCGACAGTCGGCTTCATTGCAAAGAAAGCGATCAAGTCAGTGAGAAACAGCGCCTGGTCCGCAATTCCGGAGGCGGTGGAGAACGCCTGCTGAAGATTGGAGCTGGCCTGCTGAATGGCCTGGGTGACCAGGACAAACGCCGCGATATCGGGATATTGGCCGGAGATGGCCTGATAGATGGCGAAGAGATATGCGCCGTAGTAACCGAGCGTGCTGATGAGCGACAGAAGGCCACCCCAGAGCATTTTGCGATTGGCGAGGGCGACGTTCTCTTCATAGATGCCCTGGGAAAGATGGCGAAAACGGCCGGTGAAATAAGCGCTCAGATTGAAGAGCTTCAGCTCCTTTGCGGACTCCTTGCTGCCGCCAACCTGGCGGAGATAGTCCATGATGCGCTTGCGCGGGGTCTGGCGGAAATTCTTTTCGTAGCCGAGAAAAGCGAAGTGCGTTTCCCCGATAAACGACGGGAGCACGCCGGCGGCAAGGGGAAGAATCATCAAGGGTGAACGGTAAACAAGGTAGCCGCTCCAGATGAGGGTCATGATGACCTGCTGGAAGAGCCTGCCCATCTGCTGGATCAAGGCCAGGCGGTCGGTGGCCTGTACCCGCGCCCGCTCCAGCCGGTCGTAGAATTCGGGATTCTCGTAGGTGGTCAGGTCGAGTTTTGCGGCCTGTTCCATCACCTGGACGCTGACGTGGTTGGTGTAGCGGTCGGCGAGAATCTGATCGGTGTAGTCCATGGAGCGGGTAAGGATGCCGTTAAAGAGCGCGAGTCCGACCTCCCCGCCCACCCACCACCAGAAATGAGGCAGGGACGGCTGGCGCTCGATTGCCCTGGTTACGCCATAGATGATTTGCGCGGCAACCACACCGATGGCGAAGGAGACCACCGGCTGAACAACGCGGAGAATCAGCCCCCACGCGACGACGGAGCGGCCCGCCTGCCAGAGGATCTTGAGCACGAGGGGCACATTTTTGAGCGCGCGCACACGTTCGCCCCACGCGCTGCCTTGGGCCTGCGCCGGCTCCAGCGGAGAGGCGTCGGTTGGGTTGGATCCATTCGTGGCCGAAGTCATATCCCTCGACAGGCCGCACCTCGCACGCCGTCGCCTGCACGTTTCATGCTTGATCGGAAACCAAGGACTTGAGCCGAATTGCAGGATGGGTCGTGGTTCTGAAGCTGCTCAGAACCGGCCCTTACGCAACGTGCCTGCTCAGTTAATCGCAGGCAGGCATCTGTTGCAATGGAGGTACGAAACTTAGTCGATCATAACCTATTGTTGCGAAGACGCTACGCCCGATGCCGCTCTCCCTGGCACTCTTCGCTCCCGTACTGCGCATGGTGAGATGCGAAAGCTGCCTTAGCTAATGCGATGCATCCTGCACGATGCGCGTTGTTTAATTTGGCCTGGAGATGGGTTGCGGAGCGAGTAGCAGGGATGCGGCGCTCTCACGGCTTGGCTGGCGATGGGGGTTCCGGCTTGAAGCCGGCTGCGTCCATGCCCCGCTGGGCCTCGGGGTTCTTCATGAATGTCTCCCAGATGAAGCCTGACCGCGCGTTTTCGGCCATCAGCATGGTGATTCCGGTATCGATGCCCACGACGTCGGTGTCGTACCAGCCGGTGAGCGGGTTGAACGCGTCCACGAATCCATAGCGGCACCAGGCGTTGGGGTAGTGATCGTGAATTGTGTGGAGGACGCGCATGGTTTCCGCTGGCAGGAAGGGGATGGACCCACCCGCTGCGGCGGGAACTACGGTGCCGTCAATGGGGCCCATGGCTGGCGGACCGCCCCAGGCCACGTACCCGCGTTCGGAGTCAGAAGCCGTGATGCCCCACAACGCGTTGCTGTAGTCGGGGAATTGCGGATTCAGTTCGATGCAGAAGCGGCGGTGCACATCGGTTGCGATGGTGGAATTCTGAAAGTAGTCGGCGAACTTGTCGCGCTTGTTGCGGAAATCGAACCAGGCCTGGGAGTACTGATGAACAAACAGCGGAGCGAAGGAGCCGATGTAGCGCAGGCCATCGTACTCGAAGATGGTCCGCTTCCAGGCATTCCAGGCAACAGCGGGCAAGGGATGCGAGGCCGATCCCATGCCCAGCAGGTACATCATCATTAGCTCGCTATAGAAATCCCAGCGGGAGTTGATAAACCCCAACTCCGGCGTCCAGCCGTGGGAGAGGATGGTGGTGTCTTCGGCCACCCAGGTCCAGTCGACGCGGTCGAAGATGGCATGAGCAAGCTCATCGATATCGGGGTCGCGGAAATGCGCATGACAGGTGAGCGCGCCGCACAGCAAGATGGCCGTGTCGACCGATGAGACCTCCGAATCCCAAATCCGCTCACCGGTGTTGATGTTGGCAAAATGATAGAAGAACCCGCGGTGCGTGGGCAGCTTATGCCAGATGAAAGACAGCGTAGAGATCACGCGCCGCCGTGCATCGGCGCGGCCGATATAGCCGCGCTTTTCGGCGATGCAGATCGCGGTCAATCCGAATCCGACCGAAGCAATACTGGCAGCGAGACTGGTGTCGTTGGCGCGAACGTTGGCTCGGTCCTTGATCAGCCCTGTCTGGGGGTTGGCCTGTTCCCAAAAATACAAGAAGTTGGCCCGTTCCAGATCGTCAAGGAACTTTTCAGCGTCCGGGTTGAGTGGGTGTGGAATCGGCGGGCGCGCCGGCTCGGGGGGCGGCTTGACGGGTGGAAATTTGGGAGGAGCGCCAGCTTCGGCAAGTGCCGACGCAGATACGAGCGGCAGGCAGGCAGAGGCGCTTGCCATCCGCACAAGGAAGTCGCGGCGGGACAAGCCGAGCCTGCCCTTATCGTGCCTCATCTTGCCGTACGCTTCACAGTCGATTGTGACCTGCCTTCAGGAAATCCGTCAATCTGTCTGTCCCCGCGAGTAATAAAGCCGGGTTTCGGTGCACCCCTTTGGTTCTCATTGAGTTAGATGCGCAGAACGCCGGGGTCATGGGCGCCGAATCATACAGCAAATCGGCACATCATAGAATCCAATATGATAACGGGTGGCTTTGCGATTCATGAAATGGAGAATCTTCATCGTCGTTGCGGCGAGCGTGGTGGTGATCGGCGCCGTCATCTCGCTCCTGGTTGTCCGCAGCCATCGCTGGCGGCCGCGCAGCATTGTCATTCAAGGCGCGGTCATTCGCCAGGCTAAGGATCCGCCCGCTCAGTTGCCCATTGGAAACGTCAGAATTGTTGCCACCGATGGGGTGATAACAACCTCCACGCAGTCCGATGCGTCCGGCTACTTTCTCTTGCGATTTCGCGAGAACATCTGGCCGGGGCAGATTCTTCAGATCACCTTTGAGAGAGCCGATTACGAGCCCTATGTGTTGACCGTGCCGCTGCACTACAGCATGGCATTGAAGAAGCTATACCTGGCTACCATGACGCCGAAAACCGAGGAGAATGAACCGCAGCCCGGCAAAAACGCCACGGTCATTTCCAACATTCGAATACGCTATACGGTCAACAGCGAAGGAGACGAGAACATCGGCAGCGAGGTGAGGACCTTCGAAGCGGTGAACCAGCCCAACGTTCCCTGCAATCGCCAGGGGCCGTGTTCGCCGGACGGAAACTGGAAGGCGGCGGTGGGATCGGCCACCCTGGACGCGGGCCCCGGCAACGAATACCGCAATGTGCGCGCCTCCTGCATCGCCGGTCCGTGCCCGTTTACGCGCATCGATTCCAGCGGCTTTGAAAACGGCGGCCGCATCATTACCGCCAGCGCTCTGGACTGGTCCAGCACCGCAACGTTTCTGCTGGAGGCCGAAGTTTTCCGCAAGTCAAATGCCTCGAATGTGCGCGAGTCTTACCCGGTCATTTTCGGCCGCACTCTGAATTTTGTTCTGCCGGGAAGCCAGGAGGGAGCCAGTATTGAGGCCGAGCTCAACGGCACGGCCATGGTCTTTCCCCTGGGGCCGGAGCTCTATCTGAGCTGGGCCAGTTGCTCGTCGCGCCCCAGCCGGGATAACGCCCATTCCAACGTGTTCCGCTGCGAACTTAAGCCCGGCTATCGTTTCTAAGCTGAAAGTCTACCCACTCTTAGCGCCAGCCATTTTCGGTTTGCTTTACCATTGAAGGAACATGGAGACAGGCGCCAAATCGCCCGCGGTGGTGCTGTTAAGCGGTGGACTGGACTCGTCCACCGTTCTCGCGATTGCGCGCGGCCAGGGTTTTGAAGTGAATGCGCTTTCGTTTGCTTATGGCCAGCGCCATGCGTGGGAACTGGAGGCGGCAAGGCGCGTTGCCCAGGCGGGTGGAGCGGCGCGGCACCGCATCGCGACCGTTGACTTGCGCGCATTCGGCGGCTCCGCGCTCACCGATGACATTGAAGTTCCCAAGGGCCGTGCCTCGGACGAGATGAGCCATGGCATCCCCGTCACCTACGTGCCCGCCCGCAACACCATCTTCCTTTCGTTTGCGCTGGCCTGGGCTGAGGTTCTTGGCGCGAGCGATATTTTCATCGGCGTGAACGCACTGGACTACTCAGGCTACCCGGATTGCCGCCCGGAGTTCATCCGCGCCTTCGAGACCATGGCCAACCTGGCCACCAAGGCGGGAGTGGAGGGCCAGCAAAACCTCACCATCCATGCGCCGCTGATGCAAATGACAAAGGCGGAGATCATCCGCAAGGGCCTTGAACTCGGCGTGGACTACGGCCTGACCAGCAGTTGCTACGATCCGGCCGCGGACGGCGCGCCTTGCGGTGAATGCGATTCCTGTATCCTGCGGCGCAAGGGTTTTCAAGTGAATGGGCTCGAGGATCCGCTCGTCTATCGCGGCCGTCCCGCGCGGGTAGCGCCATGACGTACGCGGTGAAGGAAATCTTCCTCACCCTCCAGGGCGAAGGGGCGCAGGCCGGCCGGGCCGCGGTCTTCTGCCGATTCTCGGGATGTAATCTCTGGTCCGGTCGCGAAGAGGATCGCGCCTCCGCAGTGTGTCGCTTCTGCGATACCGAATTCGTAGGCGTCGACGGCCCGGGAGGTGGAAAGTTCGCCGATGCCGACGCGCTCGCGGATGCCATCGCAGCGAAATGGCCCGAGCACCGCGATCGGGGAAGAAGATTCGTTGTCTGCACGGGAGGCGAACCGCTGCTCCAGCTCGATGAGCCGCTCATCCAGGCTCTGCATGCGCGCGATTTCGAGGTTGCAGTGGAGACCAATGGCACCACGGAAGCTCCGGACACGCTCGACTGGATTTGCGTGAGTCCCAAAGCCGGCGCGACTTTTGTGCAGCGAATCGGCGATGAGATCAAGCTCGTGTATCCGCAGCAGGGAATCGAGCCGGCGCAATTTGCGGGGCTCGCGTTCCGCCACTTTTACTTGCAGCCCATGGACGGGCCCGCGCGCGCCGTAAATACGGAGCTGGCGGTCCGCTATTGCATGGACCATCCGCAATGGCGGCTGAGCCTGCAGACGCATAAGATCCTGGGAATTCCGTAGGAAAGCTGATGGAAATCTTCAAGGAATTCTCAATCGAGGCCGCTCACTGGTTGCCCAAAGTTCCCGAGGGGCACAAGTGCAGGCGCCTGCACGGCCACAACTTCCGCATCGAAGTTTATGCAGAAGGTCCGCTCGACGAAAAACTCGGTTGGGTCATGGACTTTGCCGAGCTGAAGGCGAAGTTTCGCTTGATCGAGGACCAGCTCGACCATCGCTGTCTGAACGAGGTCGCCGGATTGGAGAACCCAACCAGCGAAAATCTTGCGTGCTGGATATGGGATCGTCTGAAACCGGAGCTGCCCGCGCTCAGCAGAGTTGTGGTTCGCGAAACCTGTGCAAGCGGATGCATTTATCGCGGCGAAGACCACCCCAAGCCGTGAGCCAGCGGCGGGAGCTGGCTGGAAAGCGTCCCGCCTCTGAATGGCTACTTTTCTGAATCCGTTTTGGTGATGAACGCAGCCACGCGGTCGTGCAACTGCTTCAGGCTCTCCTCGCGCACATAGACCATGTGCCCCGACTCGTACCAGTCATACTCGATGTTCTTGGCCAACGACTGCGGAATGGGGAGGTGTATATCCTCGTAATGTGCGGCGAAGAACGGGGTGGCCAGGTCATAGTAGCCGCCGTTCACCATCACTTTGAGCTGCGGGTTCGTCTTCATTGCTTCGGCAAGGTCCGGAGCTACATTCAGATTGGTGGGATTTCCCTTGTGGGTCATGTCCCACTGGAACGAGCCGAAGAGGGCTTCGGGCAGGTAGGTTTGGCCCTCGCCGTACTTCAAGATCTTGCGCACGTAGCCGTTGAACAGCGACACATAGGCCGACGATATGGCCGAGCTCTGCGGATCGTATTCGGCGCCCTCGCTGAGCGGGTCGATGGTGGGTCCGGAAAACCGCGTATCCAGCCGGCCCGTGGTCAGGTCCTGCTCGTCCTGAAGACTCTTTGTGAACTCGCCTCCGCTCACGCGCAGGTCGGCCTTCAGCAAGTACGTAACCGAGAGCCCGGTGTACTGGTGCAGTTTCTCCGCGGTGGCCTGCTTCTCATCTGGGGAAATGTCCGTGCCCAGCGCCAGCGCGTGCGTGTAGGGCCCCATGGTGAAGTCTTCCACTTCCTTCAGGAACGGCTCCAGCGCGGACGGCTGCTGTGGCAGTTTCTTATGGTACCACGCCGTAGCCGCGTAGGTGGGCAGCGCCAGCACGTACGGCAGGTCCACACCCGGGTTTCCCTGCGGACCGTCGATGTCAGTGGTGAAGTTGAATATCTGCGAGAGAAGAATCACGCCATTCAGGTCGATACTCTTTTCGTTTTCCAGAATGTCAGAGAGTACCGCCGAGCGCGTTGTGCCGTAGCTCTCGCCGAAGATGAACTTGGGCGAATTCCAGCGGTCGTACTTGGTGAGGAAGCGCTGAATGAACCGCGCGTAAGCATTCGCGTCCTGGTCCACTCCCCAGAATGCCTTCTCTGCGTCCTTGCCCATCAGACGTCCGAACCCGGTTCCGGGCATGTCGATGAAAACCAGGTCGCTTACGTCCAGCAGCGATTCATCGTTGTCCACCATCGTGTACGGCGCTGCGGGCATGTGCACGTCTGTGTTGGTGACCACGTGCTTGGGGCCTAGCGAGCCCATGTGCAGCCACACGGTGGAGCTGCCCGGGCCGCCGTTATAGAGAAACGTGATGGGCCTGTCCTCGGCCTTTGCATCGCGCTTGAAATAGGCGACAAAGAACATGCGTGCTGTGGGCTCCGCATCCTTTGCTTCCTTGGGTTCGGAGTTTGCAAGCTGGCTGCCCGGCTCGGGCTCACCGTTCATCCCAAGCTGCGCGTCTTCCGCATCGGTTGCGCCCACCGTGATGGTGCCGGCAACGGCGTTGTAGAGAATCTGTTTTCCGCCCACCGTGATCGAGCCCTGCGTGGTAACGTCGACATCGGGCTTGACGGAAGCTGGTTTGGTCTCGGATTTGGCGTCGTCATCGTCCGCGTGAAGGTACGTGGCATGGGCGACGAACAGCAAAGCAAACAGGCCGGGAAGCAGGCGTGCGTAACGGCGCATCGGTCATTCTCCAGTTTCATTGAAATGGTTTGCGTGAGGGGGCCTAGAAAGCTCAGTATAAGTCCCGCGTGAGCCGCAGGGCGATGCCATTGACAAATGATGGCGATTGCAACGCGAGAGATTCTGCGCCGGCCTGAAACGCCGCCACCGGCCTGCTTTCGCCAGTCTCCGTATTGAGCCACTCTCCGCGATATCGGCCTGGCGGCAGATGCAGGTCGAGACTGGTCGGGCCATTTCCGTCCAGGTAAATGGCGTACACGCCGCGCGCGCTGGAGAGAGCATGCGCGGTCACGCCGGCCGCGTGGGCTACCGCGCTATCGTCCGGCGTCATGGCTTGGAGCGGCAAGCCGGCGATAAACTTCGCCAGGATGCCCAGCTCCCTTCGGAACGCGGGGCCGCCTCCACCCGGACCGTTCGGCTCGGAATCGGTTCCGTCCTCGTGCCCCACGGTGAATGAGTAATCCAGCCCATCGAACACGCTGCCGCCAGCCAGCATAAAGTTCCAGGCTTGCCGACGGTACGCATCATCGCCGTGTCCCAGGAAGCCAGTTTCGTCATACGCAATGGCCTTGTTTAGCCCATAGTTCAATGCCACAGCGGCAGGATAGGCGTAGTGAAAATTCACCATGTTCACGCCTGGGATCAGCGTGCGCACCGGCAACCGGAAATTCGAGTAACACTGCGCCACAAGATGCTTCTGCGGCAGCTCTGCTTCTTCGCTGGTGATCCACTCCGCCACCCGCGTCTGCCACGCAATCGAGTCCGCGTCCGCCAACTCGATCGAATTTGGGTACTGATCGCGCGCGGGCGGGAACAAATACGGATTCACCACGTCGGTCAGCACCGGATGGTCGGACCACGGCTCATTCTGGATCTCGAAGATCGCATTCGGGTACGGATTCGCTTCCTCCACCAGCTTGCGAACATACCGCTCCTGGATCGCCAGCAGATTGCCGTTATGCAATGTGTTGATGCCCTCGCGATCTATCGTATCGGTCTGGTTTGTGTTGTTTCCCGCATGGAACGGGCTCAACTTCCACTGCGGTTCTCCGTATTGCGACGAGAATAGCGAAATCTCCACCACAATTCCTCGCCGTTCCGCCTCACCGAGGAAGTCGTGCAGCCGCTGGAAGTACTCGGGATCCCATTTTTCCAAATCGAATTTGTTGCCTCCGCCTGCATAACCCGCTTCCGAACTGCGCGCCCATGGCAGAATCAGCCGGCCCGGTGCCGGCGCCAGCGTGTTGCGCTTGATGCCGAAGGACGTGCCCGGCACTTCCACATAGCTCCCGCCGAAGAGCCGCGTGTAGTTCAGTCCCGCGGTCGCAAGCGTCGACAGGTATTTGTGGTAGTCGAAATCGGCATTCACCACCGAGCCGTAGTGCTCGCCGCTGGTGATGAGCGCGAGGGTCTTGCCGTGGTAGAGGAAGTAATGCGGGTTCCGCGGATCCAACCGGATTGGCGCGAGCGATTGCGGAGCCGGGGCAGCGCAGGGAAGCACCCACGCTACGAACACCGCAGCCAACCATCCAATTCGCGTCATCTCTTCGGTCCCAGGCCGCCGATCTCAAGCCTTGGCTGCTGACAACTGACAACTGACAACTGACAACTGGAAAACTAACAACTACTTCTGCGGCTTATCGAACGGCTGCTTCTCGGTAATTTTCGGCCGGTCCTTGCTCTGCAGCTGTTTGCTGACCGCCTCCACCTCGCGGAACACGCGCAGCAAATTGCCGCCCAGAATCTTGCGGCAATCCTCCGCCGAGTAGCCGCGTGCCAACAGTGCTGCCGTGATTTTGGGGAAATCGGCGGGCGAGTCCATTCCCTGCGGGGTCTGCCCGTCCACGCCATCGAAATCCGATCCCAGCCCCACATGATCCACGCCCGCAACTTTGGCAATGTGGTCGATCTGGTCAATAAGATCCGACAGCGGGGGCCGAGGAATACGGTCGGCAAAATCGCGCTGCATCTTGGAAATGTCGTCGTAAGTGAGCTGCCGGCCCTCGCTCTGCGCCTTCGCTTTCAGGTCCGCAATCGCTTTATCCACTTCCAGCTTCTGCGCCCTCTGCGCATTGCGGTATGCCTGCGAAACGAAAGCGGAGTAAAAATTCACCTGTACCACGCCATCGTGGAGCGCTACCTGGCGCAGCATGTCGTCGGTCATATTGCGCGGCGCGTCGCATAATGCCCGCGCACCCGAGTGCGATGCGATAACCGGCGCCCGCGAAATGATGAGCGCCCGGTAGAACGTCTTGTCGGAAACGTGGGAAATATCCACCATCATTCCCAGCCGGTTCATCTCGTATACCACGTCCTTGCCGAATTCGCTCAGGCCGTCCTTGGTGTGGGGCACGTTGGGGTCGTCCACGTCGCCGGAACTGTCGGCCCACCCGTTCGAGTTGGACCAGGTGAGCGTCATGTAGCGCACGCCCAGGTCGTAGTAATCGCGCAGCAGCGCCAGCGAGTCCTCGATGGAGTGCCCGCCCTCGATGCCCATCAGCGCGGCCAGCTTGTGCTCGCGATGCGCCTTCTCAATGTCCTCGGGCGAAGTCGCCAGCATCATGTCGTTGGGATGTTTGGCCACCTGCTGTTTCACCGCGTCGATCAGGACGAGCGTGCGGTGGGCGTACTGTCCTTTGTAGAGGGTCGGTTCCACCCAGATGGAAAAAAACTCGGCGCCGAGGTTGCCCTTCTTCGCCGTTTCCAGGTTCAGGTTGCCGCCATTCAGCGGATCACTCATGTCATAGCCCTCGTCGACGAACCGCTGCGTCGTATCGGCGTGGGTGTCAATCACAATGGCGGAATTGTGCACGGCTTCTGGAGAGAGCTTTTGTGTCATCTTCGGAGAAGGCTTTGCCTTGGGTTTGTGAGCCGGAGTCTGGGCGGACACGAGCGCGGGAAAAGAAGCAAGGAGCAGGGAAGTAATAATGCGGGTACGCATAGGGCTTGCAACGAGTATAGACTGGCCCCCATTGCCCGCGCCGCAAACCGTTTGGAAATGAGCTCAGTGCCGGCCTTCACGCTTGGCCTGCATCATTCATTCATTCATTTCGATGGGTTCAATCCCAGCGCCCGCACGTAGCCATCGTTCACGTGCTCGTTCATGAACCGGACCTTATTCAGCAAATCTTCGAAGATCGCCTGGGCATCTTCCGGCGAGGGCCGCGCCGCAATCCGCTTTTCCGCGTTCCCGGTCCCTGGAGCCATGGCCGCAAGTTTCACCACTCGGTCCCAGTTCTTCGGCCGGTCAAAGGTCACCACGCTGGAGGTCGCGTCCATTTTCTTGTAAGGCCAGAAGCACCACCCTACATGGTTTTCTTCGAGCGTCTTCACAAATGCGGCAATCCACTCGTCCTTGTTCTCGCCCGACTCGCCCAACCAGATCGGCACATGATATTTGTCGCGGAAATCGAGGTACTCGCGGATGACGCTCGCATCCGTCGCGGTCCAGTACTTGTGGAACGTGTACATCGCGTTCTTTTCGAACGGCGGACCGAACACCTTGAAGTTTGAGTCCCACTGCGCGCCGCCCAGGATCACCACGTGATTCGGGTCCACCTGGCGAATAGCCGCAACAATCCGCCGGTAAAGCGGCTCCAGATCCTTGTTGTATTGTTGCAACTGGGGGTAATGCGGAATCGGCTCATTCAGCAGGTCGTATCCCAGCACTGCCGGCTCCTTGGCGTAATGTTTTGCAATTCTTCGCCATACCGCGATGGTTTGCGCCTGAGCCTCGCTGTCCGAGTACAACCACGGATATCCAAAACTGTCGTCGATGTTCGTGCCTGTTTGGCCGCCCGGCGCGCAGTGTAAGTCGATGATGACGTAAATCCCGTCCTTGCGCGCCCATGTGGCCAGCCGGTCCATCAGCCGGAAGCCCTCCGCATCGTCGCTCGCAAAAAACTTCCAGTGAATGGGCACGCGTACTGAGTTGAAGCCCATCGCCTTGATCCGGTCGATGTCGGCCTCGACAATGTAGGTCTCGCGCCATTGCCGCCAGAATGCCGCAGACTTCTCGGGGCCGATGAGCTCCGTGGTCAGGTTCTCGATTTCACGCGGCGACTGCGGGCCATCGTCGAGATGGAACATGTACCCTTCCGGCTCAAACCAGTTGCCGAGGTTGATGCCGCGCAGCATCAGCGGCTTTCCCGAGCCGTTCGCCAATACGGCGCCTTGCGCGTGAACGTATCCGCGCAGCTGGGACTGAAGCGGAAAGGGGATTGAGATTGCGAGGAGCAGGAGCGGAGCAGGGAAATAAGGAACCTTCATGGCGCGCCAAGTATAAAGCACCATCGCAAGGCAAATCCGGGCGCCAACGCAACAGGAAAGCGGCAGCGAACAAAGAGCCGTCTTACCAAAACCAGAAAGTTGGCTATTCCTTTCGTGTTCTGCGGGCCCGGCGGCGCGCTGCTGTGCTGCGCCGATGCGTATAAGACGCCTCGCGCAGCCTACCGCGCCGATGCCTCCGCACCGGATGCAAAATACGGGCAATAGCGTGCTCCGCCCCCGATGGATCGTCCGCGTATTGCGGATTCAGCATGGCAATCACTGAGGTAGCGCGTTCCCGATACAGCCTCGCCCACTGGCTTTCGACCAGGCTGAGCTGCACATCGCGCCAGTAATGCGAGCCTGCCCCGTTCGCGGTGTCCAGTGCCTGCGATAATGCGGAGTCCTGGTTGACCAGAGTGAGGAAGCTTGAAAACTCCGCCAGGTTGACGCCCATCTGGTACACCAGTTGCGTCATGGCCATCTGCTGGCTGGCGGTCAACCGATCGAAGTTACGGCAATATGCTTTCGCGTTGTCGATGGATTGGATAATCCCAATCCGCAACAGCGCATCCGCGTCTTCGTCCCTGATTTCAGGATCGAGAGTGAAGATGTGCCGCCGAAAAGTCCTCTTGCTCCACTCCGCCTGCCGCGCATAAAACCCGTTCAGAATGTTGCTGAGCTTTGCCGGGTCGAGTCCGGCGGCCTGCCACAGATCGGCCGAAGATGGCTCCAGGAATGGGTGAGGGTTGAGGGGGTCGCGTTGCGGATGTACTCGCTCCGGCAGGTCAAGGCTGAATCCGGCGCCGATCAGCGGCTGTCCAGTCCGGGGATCGGGATAAGCGGCCAGCACCCACCCCTCGTGCCGCCGGTCGCGCAGCATATCCATCAAATCCGCCACGTCAAACTTCACGTCCGTCGGCCTGAAGCTCAAAAGGGTCTGCACTGCGTCAGGAAGCGTGCCCACCTGGCTTGCCGCCTGCGCCGCCACGCCGGGAATAGTGGAGGGAACAGGGATGGCAGGCGCGGCGTCCTGCAGCGTGGAGGTGACGCTGGATGCTGCGGGCGCCGTGGCTGGTACCGCAGCCGGAGGGTTAACCGGAACTTGTGCAGGCGCGCTTTGGCAGTTGGCGGACACAGCCACGCCGAGCGACACGATAAATAGTGAAACGCCAATCTTCATGAGCCCCAGGAATCCGGCGACAATCAATGCTCTTGTTTCCACAATGCCTTAAAAACGGTAGATGCACAATGGCAGATTTGAGGCAGGAATGCTAAAGGTAATCGGATGTTTCACATCCTGCGCCACTGCTTTCACGCCGAAGATTTAGCCCATTTTTCCTCAGCGAATGAGTGAGGCCGGCCGTTTTGGATGAGGACTAGAATCGATCCAGACCATGCCCGAATTCACCCATCTCCATCTGCACACCGAGTACTCTCTGCTGGACGGCGCCTGCGACCTGGCCAAGCTCATGGACCGCGTTGCCGCCCTGGGCCAGAAGTCTGTGGCCATGACCGACCACGGCAACATCTTCGGCGCGGTGCACTTCTTCAATGCCGCCAAGGAGCGCGGCATCCGCCCCATTCTCGGCTGCGAGCTCTACGTGTCGAAGTGCGAGGACCATCGCGCGCAGGTTCCGCCCGACACCAAGAACGAGTACAACCACCTCCTCGTCCTGGCTGAAAACGAAGAGGGTTATCAGAATCTGATCCGCATCACGTCGGAGGCCTCTCTGCACGGCTTCTATCGCAAGCCGCGCGTCTCCAAAAACTTCCTTGCCCGCCACGCCAAGGGCCTTATCGGCTCTTCGGGCTGCCTCTCCGGCGAACTCTGCGAGCTTCTCTTGAACGAGGAAAACAAGTACGATTCGAAGACGGCTTATGAAAAGGCTAAGGCGGTGGCGCTCGAGTACCAGGACATCTTCGGTCGCGGCAACTTCTATCTCGAAATCCAGGACCAAGGGCTCGAAGCCGAGCGCAAGATCCACGACGATCTCTTCCGCCTGGAAAAAGATCTCGACATTCCCCTCATCGCCACCAATGATTCGCATTACCTCTGCGGAGAGGACTCGCACGCGCACGACGTGATGCTTTGCGTCCAGACCGGCTCCAAGATTCACGAGAAAGACCGCTTCAAGTTTGACTCCGATCAGTTTTTCGTAAAGAGCGCAGACGAAATGGCGCGCATCTTCCCTGACCACCCCGCGCTGCTGACCCGCACCATGGAGATCGCCGACCGTTGCCACTTCAAGCTGCACCCGGTGGAGGACCCGTTTCCGGCCTTCGCGGTACCCGATGGACACACCATCGACAGCTACTTTGAGCAGGTGTGCCGCGAGGGATTCAGGAGGCGCGTCGAGACCTCGATTCGCCACCTCGAGTCCCGCGGCATCCTCCGCTCGCCCATTCACGAGTACGAGGCGCGCCTCTCTTACGAGATCGCGATGATCAAACAGATGAAGTACCCGGGATACTTCCTCATTGTGTGGGACTTCATCAAGTACGCGCGCGATCACGGCATTCCGGTTGGTCCCGGGCGTGGCTCGGCAACCGGCTCGCTGGTCGCCTATGCCATGGAGATCACCAACATCGATCCCATGCAAAACGTGCTTCTGTTCGAGCGCTTCCTCAATCCCGAGCGCGTCACGATGCCCGACGTCGACGTGGACTTCTGCATGAACCGGCGCGGCGAGGTCATCGAATACGTCACCCGCAAATATGGCCGCGAGCAGGTGGCGCAGATCATCACCTTCAACACCATGGCTGCCAAGGCGTCCATCAAAGACTGCGGCCGCGCGATGGACATGCCCTACGGCGACGTAGACCGCATCGCCAAGTTGGTTCCGGCAACCGTGGGCATGACACTGGAACGGGCGCTTGAGGAATCGCCCGAGCTTAAAAAGAATTACGACAACGACAAGACCGTCCGCGAGCTGATTGATACGGCCAGAAAGCTTGAAGGGCTGGTGCGGGGCGCCGGCGTGCACGCGTCCGCGGTGGTCATCGCACCCCGCCCGCTCACGGAACTAGTGCCGCTAAACCGCACCAAGAACGACGAAGTTGTCACCGCGTACGACATGAAATCCGTTGAGAAAATGGGCCTGCTGAAGATGGATTTCCTCGGCCTGGCCACGCTCACGGTCATCGACGACGCAGTCAAGCTGATTGAGCAGACCCGCGGCGAAAAACTCGACGTCGAGATGATCCCCATCGACGATCCGGAAACATTCCGGCGCGTGTTTCACACCGCGCTGACCTCCGGCGTGTTCCAGTTTGAATCCCCGGGCATGCGCGACATTCTGCGCCGTTACAAGCCGGACACGGTGGAGGAACTGACGCAGTTGAACGCGCTCTTCCGTCCCGGACCCATGGCGATGATCGACGACTTCATCGAGCGCAAATGGGGGCGCCGCAAGGTCGAGTACACGCTGCCGCCACTTGAGGCAATCCTGAAAGACTCCCTCGGCGTCATTGTTTACCAGGAACAGGTGATGCGAATTGCGCAGGTGCTGGCAAGTTTCAGCCTGGGAGAAGCGGACCTGTTGCGGCGCGCCATGGGAAAGAAGGATTCGAAAGCCATGGCGAAGCAGCGCGAGCGGTTCTTAAGCGGGGCAGCGGCGCAGGGCTACGCCAAGGCGCCGGTGGAAGAGATCTTCGAGCAGATGGCGAAGTTCTCTGAATATGGATTTAACAAATCGCACTCTGCGGCCTACGCCTGGGTGGCATACCAGACGGCATACCTGAAAACCCACTATCCCGTCGAATTCATGGCCGCCCTGCTGACTTCGGAAACTTCAAAACCCGACAACGTGGTGAAATACATCGCCGAATGCAAGGAGCTGGGCATCCAGGTTCTTCCGCCCGATGTCCAGGTTTGCGGGTCGCAGTTTACGCCCCACAACACGACAGAGGGCGATGCCATCCGTTTCGGCTTGGCCGCGGTCAAGAACGTCGGCGGCAACGCCATTGAATCTATCCTCAGCGCGCGCGCCCAAGTGGGCGGCCGCTTCAGCAGTTTTTGGGAGTTCTGTGAGAAGGTCGATCTGCGCGTGATGAATAAGCGCGTCATCGAGTCGCTCATTAAGGCCGGTGCGCTCGATTCGCTGGGCAAGCGCGGGCAGCTATACGCCGCAGCCGATAAGGCCATGGAGCGCGCGCAGAAAGCGCAGAAGGACGCCGCGCAGGGCCAGTCCGGTCTCTTCGGACTGTTCGATGAATCCCCCGCAGCCGGCCGCCGCACCGACGACCTGCCCCATGCACCCGATTGGGAAGAGAGCGAGCGCCTGGCCAATGAAAAAGAAGTTCTCGGATTCTTTGTCTCCGGCCATCCGCTCGATAAATACGCGGAGAAGCTGCGCAATCTGCCCGGCGTGATTCCGATCGCTGAAGCTCTGGAACGAAAGCCGCCCGAGCGCACGTGGGGCCGTCAGTCCGACCCAGCCGACGAGATTCAGGTGGCCGGCATGATCCAGGGCACTGGTACCCCGCGCAAAAGCAGGCGGGGCGAGCTCTATGCGCAGGGTTCCATTGAAGACGCAACGGGCAAAATGGAAGTGATCTGCTTTGCGCGCGAATATGAGCGCCTCGCAGAGCAGCTCAAGATGGAAGCGCCGGTCCTGATCCGCGGCACGCTCATGGGCGAAGAAGATTCTGCTCCGAAAATCTCCATCATCGCCATCCAGGCACTCGATGATGTGCAGGTCAAGCTGCCAACGGGCGTGCGCATCCGCATCAATCTCGACCGCGCCACCGAAGAGACGCTCTCTGAGTTGCGTTCCACCGCCGCCGCCGCGCCCGGCCCCGGCAAGGTCTTGCTCCAACTGGAAAAGAAGGGCGAGTACGCCGTCATCCTCGAGCCCGAGCAAATGTCGGTAGCAGCCGATCGCGGCTGGATCGAGCGGGTGGAGGAACTGGTAGGCAAGGGAACCGTGCAGCTGGTTTAGCAGCGTTCGCGCTGTTTACGCGTAGCTGCTCACCCCCGCCCCGCGTCCTCCCCGCTCGCGTGCAACCTTCTCCACGTACCCACTTTCCCGCAGCGCCTTCAGCGGCTCCGCCGGCAACCCCCGCGTCTCGCGCCATTCCCTCACCATTGGCCGCACATCCCGCCAGAACGCATCGCGAAACAACTCCTCCGCCTGCACCAGCTCGCACGCGTCTTGCAGCCGGGCCAGCTCTTCCCGGTCCACCAGCGCCGCCTTTACCCAGAGCTCCTGCGCCGTGCTACACCGTCTGCACCATCGCTTCCATCTTGCCCTTCAGGTTGTGGCTCTGGTCGATCATGAAGGCAATGTCGAGACTCAGTCCGTCCGCCTCCGCCGCATGGATTTCATGGAAGATCCGGAAAACCTGGTACGGGTCAATGGATCCCAGCGTCAGATCGTCGTCCGCGTACCGCCGGTCGTTGAAGTGGAACCCGCCCAGCATTCCCGTGTGCAGCAAGCCAGGCCACTATCTGCTCAATGTTCTGCCCCGCGTAATGATGTCCGGTATCCACCAGCACCCGCGCTTGCGGACCGGCTCGCCGCGCCATCTCCGCCGCCATTCCCCAGTCGGCAATGTCGGTGTGGTAGAACGCCGGCTCAAACGGCTTGTACTCCACCAGCAGCCGCTGCTCCGGCTTGAGGCGTGCGTGCGCCTCCCGCAGGCCCTCTTCCAGCCAGCCAATGCGCTGACGCATGCTCTGCGTCCCAGGGTAATTCGAGCCATCCGCCAGCCACAGCGACACGTCGCGCGAACCCAGTTGCTGGCCCAGCGCAATCGAGTCCAGCACATGGTCTAGCGCCCGCTTCCGGATCTCCGCCAACGGATTGCACAGCGATCCGAACTTGTACTCCTGGTTCTGGAACAGGTTGGGGTTGATGGAACCCGCCCGCACTCCGTACTTCCCCTCCAGCAACCGCACCGTGGGCACGTCGCGGCTGCCGTCCGGCAAATCCCACAAGACATGCAGCGCCAGCGTCGGCGTTGCGCCGGTCAGCCGGTTCACTTCGCCGGCATCGGCAAATTTTTCCTCAAGGTTTCCCGCAGCGCCATCCTGCAGAAACTTCCCGAACCGCGTCCCGGTATTGGCAAATCCCCAGGAGGGAATCTCGATCCGAAATGCATCCAGCGCCCGGAACGCTCGTTCCGCCAGCTCCGGTTCAGCTATCCTCATGCTCGTTTCCTCGCCAGCCGCCCCTTGCCCCTGCCTCTTTATCCCTGCTGTTTCCCTCCACGGTACCTTGATACCATTTTGCTGATTCTTTTCCCGTGACGGATTCGCAGGGTAATGCCATACTGCTACCACAAGCTACAGTCTTCCAGGCTTTATGTCTATTCTTCGCGTTTTCAGCCGCTTTCGGTCCGGTGCGCATTCGCGCATCGCCCGTTCTTTGTGCCGGAGGTTCGTTCCTCCTTCGCGCCACTCTCAAGATTTGGCTGGAATCCCCGATCTATCTCTCATAGCAGTTTCTCCAAGTCGATTGGAGAGCCAATGTCAGACCGTTTAGTCCATGAAGAACCAGAGCAGGACAGATACTTCTGCTCAATACCAATGACTGAAGTTGCCTAACGTCACAAGGGATCTGGAAAAGAAGGTCCAGGAGATCGTTGATGAACCGTTTGCGTGTCTTCCCGTCGATCGCTTTCCTCTGCGTGCTTTGCAGCTTCCCACTGTTACGCGCGCAGGTCGCCAACATCGCGCCGCGCGTCGTCGCCGCAGTCGATGATTCGTCGCGCGGTCACTCTGGGGGGTAGCCTCACGGTTCTGGCGCGGCCGGAGTTCGACCGTGGCGAGGCCTCGCCAACAATCGAGTTCCACAATGTGCGTCTTGTCATCCACCGCTCCCCAAAACAGGAAACCGCACTCGACAAGTTGATGGCCGAGCAGCTCGATCGCCATTCGCCGAATTTCCACCACTGGCTCACCCCGGATCGGTTCAACAAGCTCTATGGCCTGGCCGACTCCGACGTCGCCGCCATCACGCTTCTGGCTTCAGTCCCACGGCCTCAAGGTGGAGAGCGTCACCGCAACTGACATCGCCTTCTCCGGCAAGGTCCTCGCAGCTCGAAGAGGCCCTGCACACGTCCATTCACTCCTTCGTAACTCCGAGCGGCCACCAGTTCTACTCCAATACCACGGAGCCCAGCATTCCGACGGCCTTCTCGAACGTGATCAGCGGCGTAGCTTTCCTCAACACCATCCAGCCGCTTTCCCACGCAATCCCAGGGCCCGCGGGCAGATACGATGCCCAGGCCAAGAGGCTGGTCCCCGCCCAATCGTCCGCCGTCCACGCCCATCCTGACCTTACCGTGGGCGGGCAGTACCTTTACATGGTCCCGGCCGACGCCGCCACCATTTACGACACGCCCAACAGCTACAACGGCGACTTCTCCTCCGCGACCAGTTACACCGGCTCCGGCGTCACCATCGGCATCGGCGGCGACGCCCCATCCAGGCCAGCACCGTCGCGGATTTCCGCACCCGCTTCCTGAACGGTGATACCACCAGCCGACGATCACCAACATCGGCGCGACTTCGGCTACGGCAGGAGGCGACACCGGATGAAGCCTATCTCGATACCGAAGTTTCAGGCGGTTTGGCGCCAGGCGCCGCCATCCACTTTTATACCGCCGACGACTCCGTCGGCGGTCATTTACGCCGCTATTCCGCAGATGCTCACAGACAACTCGGTCGACATCTTCAGTCTCAGCTTCGGCTACTGCGAGCTATTGCTGGGGACGGCAGACCAATCAGGAGATCGCCGGCTGGTGGCAGCAAGCTGCCACGGATGGCATCACCGTCGTGGTTTCCACCGGCGATAATGGCTCGGCCGGCTGCGACAACCAGGACAAGGTGTACGTTGCCTCGCTGGGCCTGAATATCAGCGGCTTTTCCTCCTCGCCATACAACGTTGCCGTGGGCGGAACCGATTTCTATGGCCTGCTCAATGGCGGATTCACCACCTACGTCAACAGCAACTCCAGCTCGACCAACTCCTTCCGTTCTGCCCTGGGCTATATTCCGGAGTCCACCTGGAACGACTCAACTACGAGCAATGGCGATATCAGCGCCAATGTCCCGTATGTCAACTCGAATACAAGTCAGACAAACATCATTGGCGGCACCGGCGGCGTGAGCAACTGTTCCACGAACACCACAACCTACAACAGCACCACCGGCGTGACGACTGCGGGGACTTGCACCAGCGGCTGGCGCCAAGCCGTCCTGGCAGGCTGGCTCTGGGCATCCCCGGCGATGGCGACCGCGACCGTTCCTGACGTCTCCCTGATGGCCGGAAACGGCTTCTATGGCGCCACCTGGCTGGTCTGCACCGACGATACCGGACCGAACTCGAACAATGTGACGGTGTCCGAGAACTGCACCAATCAGTCGGATGGCAATTTCTACTTCGCCGGCATCGGCGGGACTTCGGCCTCGACCCCGGCCTTCGCGGGCATCCTGGCCCTCGTGGTCCAGGCGAACGGCGGCCGCATCGGCTTGGACGGCGCCAAGTTCCTCTATGACATCTACAACGGCAGCAGCGGCGCGACCGCCTTCCACGACGTCACCCAGGGCAACAACTCCGTCCTCTGCACCGAGGGCACGCCAAACTGCCAGGCAGCGGGCAGCTCGTTATTTCGTGAGCGGCTACAACACCGGCGTCGGCTATGACCTCGCCACCGGCCTCGGCAGCGTCGATGCCACCAGCTGATTGCCGGCTATGCCGCGCTTTCGGGCGGCGGAGGCGGAGGAGGTACGAATACGCCCACCGTCACCGTAACCCCGGCCAGCAGCAGCATCAATGTCACGCAGACGCTCAGCGTCACGGTTGCGGTTGCCGGCTCACGGGGGTGCACTCCCACCGGAACCGTAACCTTGAGATCCGGAACCTATTCCAGCTCGGCCGCAACCCTTAGTTCAGGCTCCGGCTCAGGCTCCGCCACCATAACCATCCCGGCGAATTCGCTGGCCGTGGGCGCGGATAACCTCAGCGCCTCTTACAGCGGCGACACGAACTACACCACCGGGACCGGCACCTCGCCCGTAACCGTCACCTCAAGCGGGTCAAGCGGAACGTTCTCCCTGGTACGCCTTCGACGCCGACGTCTGTCAAGCCTGGCGGTTCAGCCATCGTCCACCATCTCCGTGCACAGGGAGTAATGGCTATGCCGGCGCGGTCAGTTTCACCTGCTCCCTTACAATCCCCGACCAGCGGGACCGATCTGCCCGGCTGCACGGTTGGCGGTGGCGTCACGCTGAACTCGTCAACTACGAGCGGAACCTGACCTTGACCGTAACCACCACTGCTCCTTCCACTTCAGGCCGCATGGAGCTGCGCGGGCTGCCCGGTTGGCTGGGCGCCGCCGGCGGAACCTCGCTGGCCGTGCTGATCTTCTTCGGCATCCCCAAGCGGCGGCGTAGCTTGCGCAGCTTCCTTGGCATGCTGGTTGTCCTTGCTGTCCTCGGCTCGCTCTCGGCCTGCGGCGGCGGCGGCAGTAACGGCGGAGGCGGCGGCAACAGCGATCCCGGCACCTCGGCCGGCAACTACACCTTCACTGTGACGGGAACGGGCTCTCCAGCCGGAGGGTGGCCCTTACACCAAGACCTTCAACGTTACCGTCAACTAGCCTCAACCGGGAACAGCGGCGCTGCCCATCCAGTCTGGATGGGCAGCGCCAATTTGAACCTTCGGCAGTCTCCGCCGTCACATCCAAACGCTGGCGTAGAGCCTATGCTCGAACTGTGAGTTGAGCTTTGCCCGCCAAATGGCGGGCATTCGAGTCTTAGGGAGAAAACGAGTCGTATGGGCGGCGCACTCAAAACCAGGCGCAAACAAACTTGGGGAATCCCCGCCCACTCCGATGCTTTTCTTCTAACAATTCCGAGACGTGTTGTTGCTCAGATAAATAATACCCCCACCCCCCCTCCCAGGACGGGAGAACGGGGGCACGAATTCAGTGCAGTTTGAGGGCTTATCTTTTCAATCTGCAAGACATCGCCGTTTTTTTATTTGTCCCGGAAACCGGTACGGACTACCGATTGACGCCCGATGCGGCGGTGAAACCCGCGGCTTGTGCAGCGGGAACTGCGGGAGCTTGCAAGGCGCTGCCATTATTGGCGGCAACGTCCTTGGCGTTGATGGCGGTGGAGTAATCCGGGCCGAGCCCCAGAGCCTTCAGCGCGCGCGAATCCGGCAGCAGCCTGGTTTGCCAGCCGTGATCGGCCTGATACTTCTGCATGGCGGCCTGGGTGGTTACGTTCCACTCCCCATTCGCATCGCCGGTCAGGTAGTGCTCCCGGATAAGTGCCTGCTGTATCTCAGTAACCCTTTCCGGCTCAATAGCTTGCTGGCCGTGCACACGATGGTGGCGCCGGCGGGAATGGGTGGAAATCCGATGCGCGGTCCTGGAGTGGCTGGACGCCGCGTGGTGGTGCGTCGTCGTTGTGGCAAACGCCGGCACGCTGGCTGCCAGAACAGCCAGAGAACAATAAAGACAGATCCTGAAAAAAGACACTCGGAGAGCACCTCCATGCAAAAAGTATTCCCGGCGCATCTCGTCCGGCCAGTATAAGCCAATGCGCGGCGGTTTTGGGGAGAAAAATGGAATGCGGGGCGTGCTCCGGTCCCGCTCTGACAATACTCCGCGCGCCCGGAACAGGTTCCAGGGCGCGCGGAACCATCTCTATTGCAACGTTCCACCTACCACGTTGATGCCCTGCTCCGGATGATGCGGATCAATGACTTCAAAGACCACGTCATCGCCGGTCTTCAGCTTGCCTACTACGTTATTGAATGCTTCGCGGCTGGGTGTAGGTTGCTTGTTCACCTTGGTAATCACCAGGCCTGGCTCTAGTCCCTGGAGGTCGGCGAACGATCCAGTCCGCACTGACTGGATCACCACGCCGGGGGTCTTGATCTTGGCCACGGTGTCCGGCGTCGCGTCGCGAACCGCGATGCCGAGCTTGCTTTCGCCGGGGTTGATATTCTCGTCGGGCGACGGGTTAGCCTGGGGATTGCCGATGTCGGCAAACACCTTGTCGCGATCGCCGATGGCGACGGTGGCATCCTGCTGTTTTCCGTTGCGCAGGTAGCCCAGCCGAACATCCGAACCGGGATGGCGGCTGGCGATGTCATTCACCAGGTCGTCCCCGTCCTTCACCTGGCGCCCATCGATGCTGGTGATGATGTCGCCGGCCTTGAGCCCTGCCTTGTCCGCCGGGCCGCCGGGCTGAACCTGCTGCACCAGCACCCCGTTCTTGAAGCCGTACACCCGGTTGACCGCGCTCGAGAGCCCATTGCGGAACTGAATGCCGATGGACCCGCGGACTACTTTGTGGCTAGGGCTGATCAGGTCGTTGTAAATGCTGACCACCGTATTGGATGGCATGGCGAATCCGATGCCCTCGTAACCGGCCGACTGGGTGTAGATGGCGGTATTGACGCCAATGACTTCGCCGTTCATGTTCAGGAGCGGGCCGCCGGAGTTGCCGGGGTTAATGGCGGCATCGGTCTGGATGAAGTGCTGGAACTGGCCCGGCACGCCCTGCTCGATGGTGCGGTTCTTGGCGGATACGATTCCGGCGGTCACCGTCTGGGCCAGGGCAAAGGGGCTGCCGATGGCCTCCACCCAGTCGCCTACCTGCGCGATGTCGCTGTTTCCCAACTTGACTGTGGGCAGCGCCTCACTGGTGTCGATCTTGATCACAGCCAGGTCGGTGGCCTTGTCAATGCCGATGACGCGGGCCGGACGTCCCAGGTCCTGGTTGTCGGGATCGGTGGAGAGCTTGACGTAAATCTTGTCGGCCTTGTCGATGACGTGGTCGTTGGTGATGATGTAGCCCTTGGGATCGACGATGAAACCGGAACCGAGCGACTCGCGCACCTGGTCGCTGCCGTCATCGCCCTGGTCGGGGCTCTGGCCGCCGAAAAAGTGGTTGAAAAAGTCCTGGAAGCCCTGGCCACCCTGGCCGCCGTTGTTCTGGTCGTCCTGACCATCGTCCCCGTCTGGATTTTGCTGCTGCGTGCGCCCGTTGGGGAGGCGCTTGCGGTTCAGGGATTGCTTGGGCAATGTCTGGGTATTGATATTAACGACAGCCGGACCCACTTCTTTGGCGATCTTGACAAAGGAGTTAGGCGGAACACCGGTGTTGACGACCTTGAGCGGCGTGGCGTCGGCACTGGCGTTCTGCTCCTCCTGGCCGCTGACTCCGTGCGCGGCAAAGGAACCTGCCACGATCCCGGCGGACAGGACCCCCAGCAGGACGAAAGCAGACGTGAGACGGCGCGACCGCAGCCGTTCAAAGAACAATTTCATGAATTTCCTCAACCTCGTCAGTCCGGTAGCGTTCCAATGACCAATCCTAAGTATAGCGACAGGGGACGCCTTTCGTATTAGACGTAGATGCGGGCGGCCGGGTCGCGGGCTCATTGAAAGACAGGGAACGAGGGAACGAGGGAACAAGGGAACAAGGGTGCAAGACCTTGGCGGATCAAACGGTGGAGCGGAATATGGAGCCGTGGACGGATTTATCAGGGCGGTTGGCTTGTTGCGTGAGCTACGTCACCAAGGAGCGAGTTGCCGCTGCGGTATCGTGCGGGGGAATGACGACGACGGCTGTGGGAACAGGGGCGAGCGCGGCGGAGCGCCTGGATGAAGACCGACTGGCATGGCTGGCACTGGCGCTGACGCCCGGGCTTGGGCCTCGGCGTGTGATTGAGACGGTAAAGGAGATCGGCGCTTCATCGCGCATCTTCGAGCTGGCGCTGACCGCGCTGGAAGCCCTGAAGCTTCCGCCGGAGGCGGCGCAGTTTATCTTTGACGGCCAGGCACGCAAGACGGCCGAATCGGAGTGGGAAGCCGTTCAGGCGCTGGGCGCGAACCTCGTGACCTACGGGTGCGCGGCTTATCCGGAGCGGCTGAAGGAGATCTACGATCCCCCGCCGGTGCTGTGGGCGCGCGGCGACATAAAACTGCTATCGCGGCCCGGGATCGCCGTTGTGGGTACGCGGCACCCCTCGCCTTACGGAACCGGCATGGCGGAGATGCTGGCGCGCGACCTGGCGGTGCGGCGGCTCCTCATTATCAGCGGGATGGCGCGGGGAATCGACAGTTGCGCCCACAAGGGCGCGCTGGCTGCGCGCATGCCCACGCTGGCGGTTTGGGGAACGGGTATCGATGTGGTGTACCCCAAGGAAAACAAGAAATTGGCGGAGGAGATCCTGGCCACGGGCGGCTTGATAGTGAGCGAAGTTCCGCTGGGCACGTTTCCTGCGCCCCAGAACTTCCCGCGCCGTAACCGCATCCTGAGCGGCCTCAGTGTCGCCGTGCTGGTGGTGGAGGCGGCGGAGAACTCCGGCACGCGGGTGACCTCGCGCTGCGCAATGGAGCAGAACCGCGACGTCTTCGCCGTGCCAGGCAATGTCACGAGCAAAGGCTCCTGGACCCCAAATACGTTGATAAAACAGGGCGCCAAGCTGACCGCGACGTGGGAGGACGTGTGGGAGGATCTGCCCTCGCAGGTGCGCCTGGAGCTGGAGGCGGAAGCGGGAGTTGAATCCAAACCCGATGCACAAGCATCTCTTTTGCCGGATCCGGTTCTAAGGCCCGAAGAGGCACTCGTGCTGGAGGTTCTGCGTGCGGACGAATCGCTGCAGATTGACGAGATACTTGAAGCGCTGGAGACGCAATTGACGTCGTCTGAGGTGTTTACGGCGCTGTTCGAGCTGGAAATGGCGGGCCGCGTGCGCTGCCTGCCGGGCAAGAATTATGTGCGAGTACTGTGACCCCCTCGCCGCCACATGCCCGGAAACGATTTCGATTTTATTTTTTCCCACGCTCCGCGGCGCGGAAACCCTTGCAGGCGCGTACATTTCAGTAGAGAAGCTGGATCGCAAACCCAACGAGAAAGTGGAAACCAACCCGCAATCCGTGATAGGTTGCAAGTTTCGCGGCCAATTTCAGCGTAAGCTGTGCAAGCAGCTTGCCCGTTGAGACTTTTGGTCACGATCTGGAATCGGCATGTAAACGGAATTCCTGCCCTTGAGTCGAACTGACCACGAGCAGGGTCTAGTAATAAGGATGGCAATGAGCAAATCACTGGTGATCGTCGAATCCGCCACCAAGGCAAAGACGATCGAGAAATACCTGGGCAAAGGGTTTGAAGTGTTGGCTTCGGTCGGGCACATCATGGACCTGCCCAAAAACGACATCGGCGTGGAACTTGAAAAGCGCACCTTCGAGCCGACCCTGATTGTGTCTCCGGGCAAGGAGAAGGTGGTTGGTCAACTGAAGAAGGCGGCAGCCAAGGCGGACCAGATCTTCCTGGCGCCCGACCCCGACCGCGAAGGCGAGGCGATTGCCTATCACCTGCTGCTGCAGCTTGCGCCATTGGCCCAGGATCGCAGTAAGATCCGCCGCGTCACCTTCAACGAGATCACCAAGAAGGCGGTGCAGGACGCGTTTCAGCACGCGCGGGACGTGGACCAGAACCTTGTGGATGCGCAGCAGACAAGGCGTGTCCTCGATCGCCTTGTGGGCTACCAGATTTCGCCGCTACTGTGGGACAAGGTACGGCGCGGGCTCTCCGCCGGCCGCGTGCAAACCGTCGCATTGCGTTTCATTGTGGAGCGCGAACGGGAGATTGCCGCGTTCAAGCCGGTGGAGTACTGGACGCTGGAAGCGCAGCTCCATCCAGAACGTCAGGCGGAATCGAGCTTCAAGGCGAAGTTTGTCGGCATCGATGGCGAGCCGGTGCGCGTGGCCAACGGCAAGGACAAGGACGGGAAAGACCAGTTCATCGCCAACGCGCTGCCGGACAAGCAATCGATGGATGAGGTGAAGGCGGCGCTTGAAAACGCGCAGTGGTCGCTGCTTTCAGTCGAGTCGCGGCAGCAGCAGAGGCGGCCGCTGCCCCCATTCATCACCAGCCAGTTACAGCGCGAAGCCGCGGGCAAGCTGGGCTTCAACGTGCGCCGCACCATGGGCGTTGCGCAGCGGCTCTATGAAGGCGTGGACCTGGGCCCCGAGGGACTGACCGGCCTGATCACTTACATGCGTACCGATTCTCCGCGCGTTGCGCCGGAAGCCAAGGTATCTGCTCGCGAATGGATCGCTGCAAACCTGGGGCCGCAATATTTGCCGGAGACACCCAACTCGTACAAGGGCAAAAAGGACGCGCAGGACGCGCACGAAGCCATTCGGCCCTCAGACGCTGCGCGAACACCGGATTCGATTGCGAAATACCTGACGGACGAACAGCTCAAGCTGTACCGTTTGATCTGGCAGCGCTTTGTGGCGTCGCAGATGATGCCGGCGATTTTCGATGTGACTACGGCGAAGATCGCGGCGGACTCGCAAAAGACGAAAAAGACCTATGACTTCCGTGTGTCAGGTTCCGTGGTGCGCTTCGACGGATTCCTCAAGGTGTATGAGTCCGTGGAGGACAAGAACGGCGACGACGAGGACGATGCGAAGAACAAGCTGCCCAACCTGGACGGAGTAAAAGAGCTGGATCTGGAAAAGCTGGAGGACGAGGATCACTTTACCTCGCCGCCGCCGCGCTACAACGAAGCATCGCTGGTGAAGGTGCTGGAAGAGCGCGGCATCGGGCGCCCGTCGACCTACGCCTCCATCATCAACACCATCCAGGACCGCGAGTATGTGACCAAGATCAGCGGGCGTTTCTTTCCCACGGAAATCGGCATGGTGGTTTGCGAGCTGCTGGTGGACAACTTCCCCTACATCTTCGACACCCAGTACACGGCACGGTTGGAAGAAGAACTGGACGACATTGAAGAGGGCAAGGAGAAGTGGACGGACCTGCTGAAGGGCTTCTACAGCTACTTTGAGGAAGAGCTGAAAGACGCCGGCAAGCACATGAAGAACATCAAGCGGATGGAAGAAAAGACCGACTTGAAGTGCGAGCTTTGCGGATCGCCGCTGCTGCTGAAGTGGGGCAAGTTCGGCACGTTTTACGCGTGCTCGGCATATAACAAGAAGGATCCCACGAGCTGCACGTTCACCAGGGAGAACACCGCCAACAAGCCCGATTTGAACACCCCGGAAGCGCAGGACGCGGCCGAGCAGGACGAGTACTGCGAGAACTGCGGCAAGGTGATGGTACTGCGGCGCGGGCCGTTCGGCATGTTCCTGGCCTGCCCGGATTACAACGCCGATCCGCCCTGCAAGACCTTCCGCAAGCTGAGCTCAAAGCAGCAACAGAAACAAAGCGCGCCGCAGCCCACGGGCGAGATGTGTCCGCAATGCGGCAAGCCGCTGGTGCTGCGCCAGGGCACGTACGGCGAGTTCGTCTCCTGCTCCGGCTACCCCAAGTGCAAATACATCAAGCAGAACCTCATCGAGGGGATGAAGTGCCCCAAGTGCGGGACCGGAGATATTGCGGAGCGCAAGGCGAAGCGCGGCAACGTCTTCTGGGGTTGCACGAATTATCCCAAGTGCGACTTTACCTCGAACGTGAAGCCGGTGGCGCAGAAATGCCCGGAGTGCGGCAGCCCCTATCTCGTGGAGAAGACGCTGAAGAGCGGCATCTACCTGGAGTGCCCGAACAAGAGACGGGGCGCTGATGACGAAGCGCCGGCGAAGAAGGGGCGCGGCAAGAAGACTACTCCCGCGGCCGCAGAAGCTCAGGCGCAGGTGGTTTGCCACTATTCGAAACGCATCGGCGATGCGCCACCTCCGCCGACGGCCGAAACCCACGGGCCGGTACCGGAGAAGCAGGGAAAAAAGCGCGAGTTGCAGCCGGCATAGGATAATTACCCCCGGATAATAAAGGGGGAAAACATGGCGGCAACACGCAGGAAACTTCTGGGGTCGATAGTGGGCGCGGGCGCGCTGCTGGGATTGAACCCGGGAGTCGCGACGGCAAGAGAGACGGATTCAGGATCGGGCGCGGCGACTGCGCCGGGCCTGCTGGAAACGGCCCGGCTGCGCAAGTACAAGGCGCGACGCTCGTCGAGCTGGGACCGTACCGGCGGCAACGCGGATGCGGTTCCGGTGGAACCCGGCGATGCTGCCACGCTGCTCGACGTGCAGGGCGCGGGCGTGGTCACACACATCTGGTTCACTATCAACTCGGAAGATCCGCATCACCTAAAAAACCTCGTGCTGCGTGCATGGTGGGATGGGGAATCGTCGCCTTCCATCGAAGCGCCCATCGGCGATTTCTACGGCCTTGGCCTGGGCGAATACTTCCTCTATCAATCCGCCCTGACCGCGGTTGCGCCGCAGAAAGCGCTCAACGCGTACTTCAAAATGCCGTTTGCGAGCGCTGCGAAGATCACGCTCAGCAACGAGGGCCCGGAGCGCACCAACAGCCTCTACTACGCCGTCGACTACGTCGCATTGCCTGCGCTGCCCGATGACCTGGGCCGCTTCCATGCGCAGTATCGCCAGGCCGCGCCGTGCAAAGGCTGGACCGGCGACTGGACAAGCAACGGCGATCCGCTGGTGAACGACAAGAAGAATCTCAACGGGGAAGGGAATTACGTCTTCCTCGAAGCCGCGGGACGCGGCCATTTTCTCGGCGTGACCCACGCAGTGGAGCAGAATCAGGAGGGGTGGTTCGGCGAAGGCGACGACATGATCTTCATCGACGGCGACCCGCTGCCCACCATCAACGGCACCGGCAGCGAAGATTACTACAACGGCGCGTGGGACTTCGGCGGGCAGCCGTTCGCGTACCTGCACAACGGCGCGCCGTACATTGTGGATCCCGAGCGCATAGGCGGCCGATACTGCCTCTACCGCTGGCACACCGAGAGCCCCATCGCATTCGAGAAGTCGATCCGCGTGACCATCGAGCACGGGCACGCGAATTGCCGCTCCGACGATTTCTATTCGGTGGCCTATTGGTACCAGACCGAGCCGCACGCGGCGTTTCCGCCGCTGCCGCCGGCGAAGGAACGGCTGCCGAAGGTGTTTGCGGTGAATGGACCGGGAGCGGAAAGGCAAGCTGTTAGCCGTTAGCTATTAGCCATTAGCTAAAAGCTAAAAGCTAAGAGCTACGAGCTAAGAGCTATCTTTACTCCCCCAGCATGATGCGCTGGATCGAAGTGGCGCGGCCGGTTTGCGCATCGCAGCCAATCAGCGCCGCGCACATCTTAGGATTGCCTTTGGCCGCTTCAAACTTGCCCGGCAATCCAGTGCGGAATCGGTGCAGCACCAGCTCGGTTTGCACGCCGATCACGCTGTCATAGGGGCCGCTCATGCCCACGTCGGTCTGGTATGCCGTGCCGCCGGGCAGCACGCGCTCGTCAGCGGTGGGAATATGCGTGTGCGTGCCCAGCACCGCGGTCACGCGACCGTCCAGGTGCCAGCCCATGGCAACTTTCTCGCTGGTCGCCTCGCCGTGGAAATCGATAACGATAACTTTCGCCGAGATGGTTTTGAGAACTTCATCAATGGCGCGGAAGGGATCGTCGGTCCCGCCCATAAAGACTTTGCCCATCAAATCCACCACCGCGTAGGGAACGCCGCTCGCCGTCGCGCCCTCGTACACGCCGTAGCCGGGCACGCCGGCGTGCATGTTCACCGGGCGCAGAATGCGGCGCGCACGCGTATCGCTATCCACGGGCACAGCCAGGTAGTCCATCAGCTCTTTTTTGTCCCACACGTGATTGCCGGTGGTGAGCACGTCCGCGCCCATGTGGAAGATGTCGTCGGCGATCTGCGGCGTGACTCCGAATCCCCCGGCAGCGTTTTCGGCGTTGACGATGGTCAGCTCGACGCCATGCGCCTCGCGCACGTGCCCGATGTGCTCTTGGACGATCTTGCGTCCCGCGCTGCCGAAGATGTCGCCGACGAATAAGATATTCAAGTTCGCTCCTGGCGGTTGGGCTTATAGCCGGGTAGCTTGGAGCCCGTAGCTACCGTCTGCAAGCTCCTCGCTACCGGCCTTCGCCTTGTTCCTGATCTCTGTTCTCTGAGCCCTGATCTCTGTTGCGCATCAGCGGGAAGAGAATTACATCTCGAATCGACTTCGACCCGGTCAGCAACATTACCAGCCGGTCGATGCCGATGCCTTCGCCGCCCGTCGGCGGCAGCCCGTACATCAGCGCGCGCACGTAGTCCTCGTCCATCTGGTGCGCTTCGTCGTCGCCGTGGGCGCGCTCGGCTAACTGTTGCTCAAAGCGCTTGTGCTGCTCCACCGGATCGTTCAGCTCGCTGAAGGCGTTGCCGATTTCGAACCCGCCGCAATAGACCTCGAAGCGCTCGACGTAATCGGGATTCTTCGGGTCCTGCTTCGAAAGCGGGGAGATCGCCGTGGGAAATTCGTAGATGATGGTTGGCTGAATGAGGTTGGGCTCGGCGACCAACTCAAAGAGATCAGCTACAACCCTCCCCAACTCCGCGCCCGATTCTAGCTCGGCTTCAATCTGGCGGAGATCATCCGCACGTTCGGGCCACAGCATTGGGGCGGTCGGTCCGCCGGCGCTCCGTTGCTGCCTGTAATAGTTTTCCGCATGGACCCGCGCTTGGGCTACAAAGTAGTGAAACTCGTCTCTGCTCGAAAATACGGATGCCCCAGGCCGCGGTCCATAGAGGTGCTCAGGCCACCATTCCCAGATCGCTCCACGCATCGTCACCTTGCGAACGTTGCCGAAGTCAATCGGGTTCCCTTGAGGATCAAGCCTCGGAATCAAACTACCGCTCACATCCTTCTCGCCTGATGGAAGGATTGTGGTCCCATTAACCTCGATCGCGACAAACTTCAGCAGGTCGATGGTTAGCTGAATCATGTCCTCGTAATTCGCGTAAGCCTGGTAAAACTCCAGCATGGTGAACTCGGGGTTGTGTTGCGTGCTCACGCCCTCGTTGCGGAAGTTGCGGTTGATCTCGTACACGCGGTCGAGGCCGCCCACCGTTAGCCGCTTCAGGTAAAGCTCGGGCGCGATGCGCAGGAACAAATCCATGTCGAGCGCGTTGTGATGCGTGGTGAACGGCCGCGCTGCCGCGCCGCCGGCGATGGGCTGCATCATCGGCGTTTCCACTTCAAGATAGCCGCGGTCATCGAAGAATTTGCGCAGCGCGCGCAGCACCTTGGCGCGCTTCACAAACACTTCGCGGCTGTCGAGGTTGGCAAAAAGGTCCACATAGCGCTGGCGGTAGCGCAATTCCACGTCAGACAGGCCGTGGAACTTCTCCGGCATGGCCAGCATGGCCTTGGCCAGGAACGTGATGGTCTCCACGTGCACCGTCAGCTCGCCGGTGCGCGTGCGGAACAGGTACCCGCTCACCCCGATGTGGTCGCCCAGGTCCAGCAGCTTGTAGAGCGCGAATCCCTGTTCGCCCACCGCATCCAGCCGCACGTAAATTTGCAGCCGCGCGCCATCCTGCTGCAGCGTGGCAAAGCCGGCCTTGCCCTGCGCGCGGATGGCCATGATGCGCCCGGCAACGGCAACATTCACCCGCTCGGCTTCGAGCGTTTCGCCCGTGGCCGCGTCATATTGGGCACGGATCTGCGCCACGGTGTGCGAGAACCGGAACTGGTTCGGGTACGCGGCCTGCCCCAGCTTCTCAATCTCGGTAAGCTTTTGCCGGCGCAAATCAAAAAGACTGCGCTCAAATTCGGATTCGAACGGAATGTCCATTTTTCCTGCCGTTGGTCTAACCTTCAGTATATCGGCTTTCAATTCGAGTTAAGGGAACGGCCAGGTTCGCGCATCCGTAAAGCTAAACTGAGGACACCCAAGGGGCGGAGGCTTCCGTGCATAAGCTGATCTCCGATTTCAGGCTGGTTCTGCGCCAGTTGCGCAGGTCTCCGGGATTCGCGGCAACTGCTGTCCTGATGCTCGCCTTCGGCATCGGCGCAACGACGGCGATTTTCTCGATAGTCGATGGCGTGCTCCTGCGCCCCCTGCCCTTCGTCGATCCCGGTCGAATCGTCACGTTGGGCGACCAGGTGGCCGGCACCGATTGGGGTGAGCACGATCCGGGCCCCGTCACCGGGCCTGAGGTCTTGACGTATCAACGCGAGACCCACGCATTCCAGAGTCTCGGCGGCTACACGTTTACCGACTACGAACTTTCCGGCAAGGACCAGCCCGCGCACATCTTCGGCGCCCGCATGACGCCGTCGGTTTTCACCGTGCTGGGAATTTCGCCGCTGATGGGCCGGGTTTTTACCGCGCAGGAAGACGTACAAAAAGTGCAGGTCGCCGTGTTGAGTTACGGCACCTGGAAGAGCCGCTTCAGCGGCGACCCGCAGATTCTGGGAAAGAAAATCCTGCTCGATCGCAAGCCTTACGAGATCATCGGCGTGATGCCGCGCAGCTTTGAATTTCCATTGACCGAGGGGCACCGGTTTCGCACCGAGCTTTGGGTCCCGGTGAGCTTCGCCGCCGAAGAGCTGACGCCCGAGGCCGAAACCAGCTGGTATCTCCAGATGGTTGGACGCCTCAAGCCCGGAGTGACTCCCGCGCAGGCCGAAGAGGATGCCAACCGCGTGGCCGCGCAGATCATGCGCAACTATCCGCCGGATGCGGCCAATTTCCGCATTCACCCGGTGGTTTTTCCCTTGCAGCAGATCACGGTGCTGCAAACGCGGCCGCTGCTGCGCATGCTCTTTCTGGCCGTTGTCGTGGTGCTGCTGATTGCCTGCGCCAACATGGCCGGCCTTCTCCTGGTGCGCGCCATCCGCCACCAGCGGGAAACCGCGGTGCGCCTGGCCATGGGTGCGCCGGCGGCCGCCCTGTTGCGGCAAACCATGATGGAGAGCGTTGTCATCAGCCTTGCCGGCGCCCTCATCGGAGTCGGACTTGCGGCCTTGGCAATCTTGATCGGACGGAATTCGTTGCCGGACACCTTGCCGCTGGTCAGCTCCATCACCCTCAACTGGACCGTGGCCAGCTTCGCGCTGGCGCTGGCGCTGATCACCGGCATCTTCTGCGGCCTGGCGCCCGGCTTTGCCGCGCTGCGCACCAACGTGAACGCATCGCTCAAAGAAGGCGGCCGCAGCGGGTCCGATGCCGGAGGGCACGCGCGTCTGCGCTCGGTGCTGGTGGTGCTTGAAATCGCCATCGCCCTGGTTCTGCTGGCTGCCTCCGGCTTGCTGTTGCGCAGCTATAACGCCATGAGCGACGTGGACCTCGGTTACCGTCCCGATCACGTCACCCTGGCCAGTTATTCCCTGCCGCAGAAGGAGTACTCCAAGCAGGCGCAAATCGATACCTTCAATCGCGGCCTGCTGGAGCGCCTGCGCGGGCTGCTCGGCGTGGAGGCGGCCGGCATCACCAGCGTGATTCCCGCCACCGGGGACGGCATCTCTGCCTTTGTCGCGGATGGCTATGTCGACCCGCGCGGGCCCGACCGCACCACGGCCGCATCCATCAACGTGATCGGAGATTATTTCAAGGCCATGGGCATGCCGCTCGTGGCCGGCCGCTACTTCACTGAGGCCGACGATGCCAATGCCCAGCTCGTCGCCATCGTCAACCACGAGTTTGCCCAGCACTACTGGCCGGGCCAGGATCCTATCGGCAAGCGCATACGCTTCGGCATGCTCAAATCCAACACCCCATGGTTGACGATTGTGGGCGAAGTGGCCGACGCCAAGCTGGGCAGGCCCGACGACGACGCCCGCGAGCAATTCTTCCAGCCCGTGGCCCAACTAGAAAAAGATGCCGGCGCAGAGGCTCTACCCACTGACCTGAACGGCCAGGGCGGCTATATCGTGCTGCGCTCCGCTCTTCCGCCCCAGCAGATGGAGAACTCTCTTCGCGCCGCGGTCCGTTCTCTTGATCCCTTGTTGCCGCTCAGCGACGTGCAGACCATGGACGACGTGGTGGCCAGGAGCGAAGCTCCGCGCCGCTTCAATACCGTGGTTATCTCGAGCTTTGCCGGGGCAGCCGTCTTGCTGGCGGTGCTGGGCATTTACAGCATCATCGCGTTTTCCGTGGCCTCGCGCGTGCAGGAGATGGCCATCCGCATGGCTCTGGGCTCGCAGCGCTCACATATCGTGCGGCTGGTGGCGCTCTCTGGCCTCAAGCTCGCCGCCATCGGCTGCGTTCTGGGACTAGCCGGCGCTGTCGCTGCTTCCAGCATCCTGCGCAGCTTCCTGTTTCATGTGAGCCCCTTCGATCCCCTGGTGATGATCGTGGCTACGGTCGCGGTCTTTGTCCTGGCGCTGGCGGCTTCCGCGCTCCCGGCACGCCGCGCCGCCTCCGTCAATCCGCTCGCGGCGCTGCGCGGAGAGTAGCGCCTCTGACCGCATGGCTGCTTTCTTTGGACGATGTGGTTGGTCGCGCAATCCGCCCTCCACCGTGTATAACCACCATTGAATGCCCTTCCACAATCCCATTCCGGAGGACAAAGGCAAGCGCAGGGACTCCGGCGGCCTGGCCACGCTGGTTCAGGCCGAGAAACTGTTTCAGATTGCGCTGCTGCTGCCATGTGCGGCATTTGTGGGCTGGCTGCTGGGCGCATGGGCCGACAAGGGCTTTCACACGGAATGGATCTCCATCGCCGGCATCGTCGTGGGCGGAATCTCCGGCCTGGTCTACGTCATCCGCCTGGTGATTACGACGGGAACCGACGACAACAAGCCCGGCGGACTGATTTGAATCCCATGAACGATGACATCGGCCCCAGCCCGACTCCCGATCCGGGCACAGAAACGCACCCCATCGCAGCCCTGACCGATGCCGATCTGGCAGCGATGATGAAGCGGGCCATGCGCCTGACGCTGGTTCTGGGTGCCGTGCCGGCTCTCATCCTGTGGATTGCCTCCGGCTGGCGCAACGCGGCCATGCTGGCCACCGGCGCCGCCATCTCCGCAGCCAGCATCCTGGAGTGGCAGCGGCTGATCCGGCTGTTCAATGCCAGAATGGACCGGCACAAGTCCCCTCGTGGAACTGTGACCGTCATCACGTTCTTCCTGCTCCGCCTTATCATCTTTGCGGGGGCCATTTATGGTAGCCTGATATGTTTCCGTGGGTCGGTCGTGGCGCTGCTTTGCGGCCTGGCCTTGGCCGTTGTGGCCATCGCCTGGGAGGCGCTCAGATTACTCCGGGATTGAGCTTCCGGACGCGCCCAGCCACTGGGCCCGGAGACAGAAAGACTTTTATTTCGGATGACCCATCTTTACTGGATTACTCGCCTGTTGAATTACCTGTTTGCGGGCGCCGTTACCGCGTTGCTCAAATGGGTCGGCCTTCCACCGGCCAACCCCGCTGTGCCCATCAACAACGTCTTCTCTCTTGAGCTGCTGGTGGCCTTTTGCCTTTTGGTCTTTTTCCTCATCGTGCGCTTTACGCTCTCGGTAGAGAAACCCAATGTGGCCCAGCACCTGGCCGAATTGATCCACGAGTTCACCGGCAGCCACGCCGACCAGATCATCGGCCACGGCTACGAGAAGTACCAGGCATTCATCACTGCTGTCCTGCTTTTCGTCCTGTTCAACAATCTCCTGGGATTGTTTCCGGGGGTGGAAACGCCCACCAGCGCGCCGGTGGTGCCGCTGGGCATTGCCGCCTGCACCTTCCTCTTTTACAACTTTCACGGGATCCGGGAGCAGGGCGTTGTGGGCTACCTGAAGCACCTTGCCGGCCCCATCTGGTGGATCGCGCCGCTGCTGTTCCCCATCGAGATCATCTCCCACTTCGCGCGCATCATGTCGCTCACCATTCGTCTCTACGCCAACATGTTTGCATCGGACCTGGTGACGCTGGTCTTCTTTTCACTGATTCCGGTGGCGATTCCGTCCGTGTTTCTGGGCCTGCACGCCTTTGTATCCATCATCCAGGCCTACGTGTTTTTCCTGCTCTCGGCGATTTACCTCGGAATCGCGGTGTCGCACGAGCATTGAGGAGCAGCTTTTAGCTGTTAGCCTTTAGCTCTTAGCTTTGAACGTTCCTCGAACCGGGCCAAAAGCTAATAGCTAAAAGCTAAAGGCTAAAAGCTAAGAGCTGAAAGAAAAGAATTTCTGCCGGGGATTGCTTCCGCCCCGGACCAACAGACGGCCGCAAGCGTGAGGGCGCCAGCACGGTGAGCGTCAACCACCCACTGGCGGCTAACTTCAAGGAAGCAGGAGAGTTATGAGAAAACTGCAATATCTTTTCTTGACGCTGTCGGCGTTGTGTTTTGCCCTGCCGGCGTTTGCGCAAACAACGGCGGGCGCGCCGGTCAACCTGGTGCCGATTGGCGCCGGCCTGGGCATGGGACTCGCGGCCGGGCTTTGCGGCCTCGGCCAGGGCAAAGCCACGTCGTCAGCCACGGAAGCGCTGGCACGCAACCCCGGCGCTCGGGCTGGAATCCAGCTCCTCCTGGTCCTTGGACTGGCGTTCATCGAGTCGCTGACCTTGTTCACCCTGGTCATCGTCTTCGCGCGGGTCAACAACAAGCTGTAAGGAAAAAACACGAAAGCTTCCAAGAGAAGGGAAAACGGCCCTGCCTGACCGGCGGGGCCGTTTTTGCTAATAGCCGGGTTGCACATCTTGCATGGAGTTTCTCAGAAAAGCAAAACAATTAAAACGGCAAGGAAAATGCATCAACATATCTTGATATAACGGTAATATAAACGATTTCAAAAAGTGTTAATACTACCGTTATATCAAGATATGTTGATGCGTTTTTGAGCCCGCGGCCGGGGGGGTGTCGGCGAACAAGTGATGGAAAAACGGACGAGTGAAGGGCAGGATCAGCGCTTCGCCGTCTGTGCCGGCGCGGCCCGCAGCATGGCAATCGCATCGCGATAATTCATGGCTTGGGGGACAGGCGCAAACTGCGCTTCGGTCTCAGTGGTGGCGAAGTTCCGATTCTTGATAACCACGCGCGCCGACATTGCCATTTGAAATTTCACAATGCGCCATTGGCCGCCACCGACATCCGCCTGGTCGATGGTGATCCAGCCGCCCTTGTAGAGTCGGCCCAGAATTCCCCAGCCGAAGTTTACATCCTGCTGCACGGTGGCCTGGAGCCGCGCCACGCGCGCCTGGGCTGGGTCGATCCAGATTTCGCCGCTCATTTCGGTCAAGACCTGCGTTTCCAGGTTCGGGGGCGAAAATTTTGGATTCGGTTGGAATGCAAACCGTTCCACGGTTCCGGCCCGCCCAGCGTCCCGATAAAGGAATGCAGTGGGGAGCACGCGCAGAACTTCCATGGCGCGCGCGGCATCCGCATCCTCTGCCTGTTTGCGATGCCGCTGCTTGCCGGGGTCGGCGAGCAGGGCATTGAGCCGGGCCTGCTCGCGAGCCTGATCCGTGACGCTCAGGGGCTGATCGTTTACCGCCGCCAGCATCGCCACTACTCCGTCCTGTGTCTCAATCATGTTCTTGGTGGTGGTGAGGCGGGAACTGGATTTGCGCAGGACGTAACGCATGGCATGGTTGGTATCCTGCGCAGCCGCAATTTCATTTGCCAGCGCATGCTGCAGCAGCGCGGGGGCCGGCGCGGATTGCGCCGAAGCCATCGCCGCCATGGCCAGCCCGATCGGAACCAGGTTGAAAAACATGCGCAAACGCTTGAGCCCTTTGTTGCCGAAGTGGAATGCCTACCTGCTTAGACGCCTGAGGCGGTCCCGAGGTGCAAGATTGTCGGTTTGCGGCAGTCGGCGGGATGGCCGGCGGGGAGATTGCGCGATCTCACGCGCAGGTGACCGACGTACTCCCGCGAGGCTGCGAACATAGGAAAACCGGCTACACTGGAAGGGAACACCTTAAACCTTGCGGGAAGGAACTTTAGACATGGCCCTAGACAACAACGTGGCGCGCATCGGAAAGTCCATTGTCATCCGCGGCGAACTGAAAGGCGGCGAAGATCTGGTGATCGATGGCCGCGTGGAAGGCACCGTGCAACTCCCCGAGCACCGTCTCACCATCGGACCCAACGCCAACGTGGACGCCGATCTCAGCGCTCACGATATGCTGGTGCTGGGCAGAGTCCATGGCAACCTGGTGGCCACCGGGCGCGTGGAATTGCGAGCGGGCTGCGTGGTGGAGGGAGACGTACGAGCCTTCCGGCTGGCCATAGAGGACAATGCCGTTCTGCGTGGCAAGGTGGACCTGACCCAGACAGCGCAGAAGCCCGCAGAGCATGTGCCGGCTCCGGTTGCCGGGGTCTAAACGAGTTCAATCCGGCGCACCAGGCGCATTCCTCCGCCGGAAAGGTACCGATAGCGATGTTACATTGGCTGGAACGAAAGCAGGATGAGGGCAGGCCAGCCTCTGCTCGAAACTCCGAGCCCCGATTCCCGCGCTATTCCGGAGCGTGGGCCACGCTGCGCAAGCGCCTGGAATCGGAGCCGGGCTTGCGCGTCGTCGACGCCGGCGCCACGTCGTCCACCAACATCAATTACCTGACCAGCCTGGGCCAGAGCGTGTACATGGCGGACTTGGTGCACGACGCGTGCACCGGCGACTGGACGCGGGGCAACGACGAGGATGGCAATCCCATATGGGACGCGGACGCGTTCCTCTCCTCCTGTCTCGATTTTTCCGGCAGGATGTTCGATGTGGTGCTGCTGTGGACCACGCTCGACTACCTGCCCGAGCCACTGGTTGGGCCCGTGGTGCAGCGGCTCCATGAGGCGATGAACAGGGGTGGAGCGGTGCTGGCCTTCTTTCACACGCGCACTCACGGCGAGGAAGCGGTCAACTGCCGTTTTCATGTGACCGATCGGGACGAGGTGGAGGTGCAGCTCGGCGAACCGTTTCCCATCCAGCGCGCGTTTACCAATCGCAGCATCGAGAGGCTGTTCTCCGGGTGGTCCGGCCATCGCCAGTTCCTGGCCAAGGACTCGCTGTCTGAAGTGCTGATGACGCGGTGAAAGACAGCTTTCAGCCATAAGCCATCCTTCAGCGCGGTGCATATTGCGCTCCTGTACGCCCGCTTGCGCCCTCGAACCCATTGCGAGCGCCCGCATGGACGAGACTCTAAGCCGAATTGGTGCGGAAACTGAGGATCCAGCGCGAGGGAGGGTGCGCCGTCTGTTCCGAAACCGCGCGCAACTCGACCTCGCTCGGCTGCACGGGATATTCCGCAGGCAGCACCGAACAGCGCCGCGCGGCAATCGGCACTGCGAAGGGCAAGGCATTCGTCGAAGTTGCCTCTCGCAGCGAATCCTCAAGCAGAACGTTGTCGCGATGAAGCTCGTTGAAATAGCTTTGCTGGTCAGCCGCGGAAGCGCCCAGCAGCCACGGACCCACATGCACGGTCTTGCGTTCTCCCTTCGCATCCAGCGGCGACACGCGCTTCTTCATGGAGTATTGAATCGTGATTGCGTCGCCACTCTCAAGATCGCTCACCAGCAGTCCGGGGAGGGCTTGGCCCTTATGCGATAAGGCGATTGCTCCGGCCCAATGCGGCTGACGCACCTCGAGCCGTGCCCCGCGCGACGCCCGCTCCACCTTGATCTCCACCTTTCCCTCGGCGGCCAGCCAGGATCGCGCTGTCACTTTGATGCCGTCGGATTCAAACCAACCGTCCACGGGAATCTGGTAGATCAACCGGTCTTCCGATTGCCGGAAAACCCGCTGCTGCACAGCCGGGAATGCACGCAGGCCGTGCAGAGTGCAACACCACCAGGCGCGGACGAGGACGATGCGTGGCTCGCCGGCGCCGGACTGAGCATGCGAGTAGTCTGCCTGTCCGAGGTCCCCAAGGAATGCATGACCAAAATCTCCCGTCCAGAATTGGTTCATGGAGAATTCGTTGAACAGAACGTCTTCGGCCCTGCGCAAAAACTCTTCCTGGCCGGTGACGGCGTGTAATTCCAGATTGAGCCGCAGCCAATCGCATTCCGCGCAGCCTTCGGTGCGCAACCGCTTCGGCGACCATGCTTCCGGAACGCCGCCTGTGACCAGGATGTCTCCCGATTCCGTCACATCTTTCCAATGCCGCAGGACCGTCTGAAGATGCTCGTCGTTGCCGGTGGCCTTATAGAGGTCCAGAGTTCCCCTAACGCTCGACAAGAAGCCGTGGACATGGTCGCCGGGGCGTCGCGTGATGCGCCGGGAAATGTCCGCGCACACGTCGCGATAGCGCACATCTTTTGTAAGGGCGTACAGCTCTGCCAGTCCTTCGGTCTGCTGCGTCCAGCAAATGTACGAGGTGGCAAAATGAGCAGATCCGAAGGCCTGCTCCATTTGCGCAGAGTTGAACCGGGGCGCGATTTTCACCAGAAAATCGCCCAACCGCCGAGCCGCTTGCAAAACAGCCGGATCGTGGCCGAGCGAATAGTACTCAGCCAGGCCCACCAGGAGGCGCCCATTTCCCCACAGCAGGGCAAGATCGTCGTCGGAGGGATCGTCGGCGTTGAAGCTCTTGCCGAAATAGCCCTCCGGATGTTGCAGCTTGAGCGCAGACTCGACGAATGGACTCAACCCTGAAAACTCTTCCTTAAAAGTAGCGCTCGAAGAGGCGAGCGCTCCAATCCATCTGCCCGAGGTGTCGCCGCTGAAGTTGGTGAATCTCCGTCCCGGCTCGCCGCGCAAGTCGCTGAAAAGGAATTCGCTGGAATACGCAGGCTCTGTTCCGGAAAGAACCCTGTCGCGCGTGAGACAGTAGCGGGCGTAGAGAGGCCGGCCCTCGGCCATGCCCGCGTCTTCACTCGCCGCCGGCGATGCAGCATCGTCAGAGGCGCTCAGACTCAATGCGCCGGCCATGACGGGGAGAGCCGCGGCCTGGGCAAGAAAACGACGGCGATTCATGGCGGGAGTCTAGCACAATGCGCTCTCCATCACCCTGCGCAATCGGAACTGCGGCGGAAAGGGCGATCTCGAGAGTGGAGTTTTTCCGCAGGCTCATTGTTGAGGGCATCGCTCCGTATCATGGTGAAGATGGAACCGGCCCAATCCAATTGGCGGAACGAACTGCGCGCGATGGTGGCGCTGGCGGTTCCTGTTGTCCTGAGCGAGCTGGGATGGATGCTGCAGGGCGTGGTGGACACCATCATGGTGGGCAAGCTGGGGCCGGCGGCAATTGGCGCGGTGGCCGTGGGCAATGCCGTGTTCTACACGCCGTCGCTGTTCGGCATCGGGCTGGTGCTGGGGCTGGACACGCTGGTGTCGCAGGCCTACGGCCGCGGCGACCACGAGGCGTGCCACCACTGGCTGGCGCAGGGCGTGTACCTGGCTTGCATCGCCAGCGTGCCGCTGATGGTGCTGCTATTCGCGGTCAGCTACGGGTTCACGCATGTGGGCATCTCGCCGGAGGTGGCCGGGCCGGCGGGGAGTTATCTGCGGATTCTGGTGCTGAGCACGCTGCCGCTGCTGCTTTACGGCGCGGCGCGGCGGTACTTGCAAGGCGTGGGACAGGTGCGGGTTATTACGGTCACGTTTGTGCTGGCCAACCTGGTGAACTGGTTCTTCAACTGGGTGTTCATCTACGGCAGGCTGGGCATGCCCGCGATGGGCGTGCGCGGCTCGGCGTTCTCAACGGTGCTGGCAAGGGTGGGGATGGCGGCTTGCCTGATAGGGTTTGCGTGGCGCTACGAGCGCCAGCGGGGACATCCGCTTTTCCGGCATTGGGCGCGGCCGCACTGGATCCGGATCCGGCAACTGGTGCGCATTGGCGCGCCGGCGGCGGGGCAGATTCTACTGGAAGTGGGCGCGTGGAACCTGGGCACGTTTTCCGCTGGCTGGCTGAGCCCGGTGCAACTGGCCACGCACCAGATTGCGCTGAACTACGCTGCACTCACCTACATGGTGCCGCTGGGAATCTCCGCGGCCGCAGCAGTGAGCGTGGGGCATGCGATCGGGGCCGGCGATCCGGCGCGGGCGCGGCGGGCCGGATGGCTGGCGCTGGCGCTTGGTACCGCATTCATGCTGTCGGCGGCGGTGGTATTCCTGGTTGCGCCGAAGCCGCTGATCGAGCTGTACACGCGCGACCCTCAAGTGATGGCGGTGGGGCCTAGCCTGCTGTGGATCGCCGCGGCGTTCCAGATTTTCGATGGGATCCAGACGGTTTCCACAGGTGCGCTTCGGGGACTAGGGGAGACGCGCGCGCCCATGATCGCGAACTTCGTGGGCTACTGGATCCTGGGGCTGCCGCTGGGGTTCTTCCTTTGTTTCGTGCTGCATTGGGGGATTTACGGGCTGTGGATCGGGCTCACGCTGGCGCTGATCGTGATTGCGACGTCGCTGCTGGTGCGGTGGAAGCGGGACTCAGGCCGGGTAAGACTGGGAGCGCGGCTGGCCCCGGAGTGAGCCGGGCCACAGCAAAGGTGCGCAAGGCGGCATACCGTACCAAAAAGTGGTAGGTAAGGAAGTTACCTGTGGGGTTCGCCGAACGACGAAAAAGCTGACAAGTGACTATAATCACAACGGAGCACACGAACCCTCCGCAACGAATTTATTCGGAAGGAATCCCGCCAAATGGCGACAGGTGACCTCGCCCTGGGTCAGGAACAGGGCTTACAGAGCTCGCGCTCGCGCGTGGTTAACGACTTCAGCATCAACGTAGCAACGGTGAACGGCTCCGGCTCGCAATCCGCCAATAGCGTTCTGCTGAGAAGCATCTTCGGAATGGGCGTTCCCGTCAGCGGCAAGAACCTGTTCCCGTCGAACATCGCCGGACTACCCACCTGGTACACCATTCGCGCCTCGAAGGACGGCTATGTGGCCCGCCGGCGCTCGAGCGAAGTGCTGGTGGCGCTCAATCCCGAGACCGCGAAAGACGACATGCTGGCGCTGCCGGCCGGCGCGGCCGCGATCTACGAAGAAGGCATGAACCTGAAGCAGTATCGCGACGACGTGATCTGCTACCCAGTTCCCTTCGACAAGATCACCGCCGCCGTGTGCTCCGAAGCCAAGCTGCGCAAGCTGGTCAAGAACATGGTGTACGTGGGTGTGGTGGCGAATCTGCTGCATCTCGACCTGGACATCATCGAGGAGAGCGTCAGGAAGCAGTTCTCAAAGAAGCAGAAGGTCTTCGACCTCAACTTCGGCGCGGTCAAGGCAGGCTTTGAGTACGCCCAGGAGAAGCTGGTCAAGCAGGATCCATTCGCGATTGAGGCGATGGACCGCACCAAGGGCAAAATCATCATCGACGGCAACGCTGCCTGCGGCATGGGCGCGGTGTTCGCCGGCGTAACGGTGGTGGCGTGGTATCCCATTACGCCGTCCACGTCGCTGATTGAAGCCACAGCCGACCTGTTGAAGAAATACCGCGTGACGCCGGAAGGCAAGGCGACGTTTGCCGTGGTGCAGGCCGAGGATGAACTGGCGGCCATCGGCATGGTGCTGGGCGCGGGATGGGCGGGCGCGCGGTCGATGACGTCGACTTCCGGGCCCGGCATTTCGCTCATGGCGGAGTTTGCCGGCCTGGGCTACTATGCCGAAATTCCGGGTGTGATCTTCGACGTGCAGCGCACCGGGCCTTCCACGGGCATGCCTACAAGGACGCAGCAGGGCGACGTGCTTTCCACGGCGTTTCTCTCGCACGGCGATACCAAGCACGTGCTGTTGTTTCCCGGCTCGGTGAAGGAGTGCTTTGAGTTCGGCGGGCAGGCGTTCGACCTGGCGGAGCGGTTACAGACGCCGGTGTTTGTGTTGAGCGATCTCGATCTGGGCATGAACAACTGGATGTCGGAGCAGTTCGACTATCCCCAGAAGCCGCTGGACCGCGGCAAAGTGCTCAGCGCCGAGGAACTGAATCGGCTGGGCGGTTTTGCTCGCTACACGGATGTGGACGGCGACGCGATCGGCTGGCGCACGCTCCCCGGCACAGATCATCCCAAGGCCTCGTACTTTACCCGCGGCTCCGGGCACAACGCCAAAGCGGGATATACCGAGAAGCCGGACGAGTACCAGGAGATCATGGACCGGCTGGCGCGGAAGTTCGAAAACGCGCGCAAGCTGGTTCCAGCGCCGGTGCTTGAGAAGGACGGGACTTCGAAGATCGGGTTCATCGCCTACGGCAGCTCCGATTTCGCGGTGCGCGAATGCCTGGACCAGATCAAGTACGAGTACCGGACCGACGTGGATTATCTGCGCATCCGGGCCTATCCGTTCGCGCATGAGATCCACGACTTTGTGGCCTCGCACGAGCGCGTGTACGTGATCGAGCAAAACCGCGACGCGCAGATGCAGAGCCTGCTCAAGCTGGATCTGCCGGCGGAGCAGGCATCGAAGCTGCGCTCCATTCTGCATTACAGCGGCCTGCCTCTCGATGCGCGCAGCGTCACAGAAGAATTTGCCACGAAGGAGGGCCTCTAATTTATGGCAGCCACAGCAACCCCGAATCCTAAAGTCAATCACATCGGCCTTCCCATCGTGGACTACCGCGGCGGCAAGTCGACGCTGTGCGCCGGTTGCGGCCACAACGCCATCAGCGAGCGCATCATCGATGCAATGTACGAGATGGGCGTCCAGCCGGAGCGCGTGATGAAGATGAGCGGCATTGGCTGCTCGTCGAAAAGCCCGGCATACTTTATGAGCCGCGCCCACTCGTTCAACAGCGTGCATGGGCGCATGCCGTCGGTGACCACGGGAGCAGTCCTGGCCAACCACACCCTGATGGCTCTGGGCGTCTCCGGCGACGGCGACACGGCCTCCATCGGCGTGGGCCAGTTCGTCCACCTGATGCGGCGCAATCTGCCCATGATTTACATCATCGAGGACAACGGCGTCTACGGGCTGACCAAGGGCCAGTTCTCGGCGACCGCGGACATAGGATCGAAACTGAAGACGGGCGTGATCAACGATCTGCCGGCCATAGATACCTGCGCCCTGGCCATCCAGCTCGGAGCGACGTTCGTGGGCCGCTCCTTCAGCGGCGACAAGAAGCAGTTGCTGGCCATGCTGAAGGCGGCCATCGCCCACAAGGGCACGGTGATGCTGGACGTGATCAGCCCCTGCGTGACGTTCAACGACCACGAGGGATCGACCAAGAGTTACCGCTTCATGCAGGATCACGACGAGCCGGTAAACGAAGTGGGATTCGTGGCCAGCTTCGACGAAATCGAAGTGGACTACGACTCCGGCCAGGTATACGACGTGACCATGCACGACGGGTCGAGCCTGCGGCTGCGCAAGCTGAAGGAAGACTACGATCCGACCAACAAGGCCAACGCCGTGCGCACCCTGATGGAGGCACACGAGAACGACGAAGTGCTAACCGGCGTGTTCTACATCGACACTGAGAAGCCCACCTTCACCGATTTGTTGAACGTGGTGGATGAGCCGCTGGGCACGCTGCCGGAGGCAATGGTGCGGCCGCCCAAAGCTGCGCTGGAGCAGTTGATGACGAACCTGCAATAAGGCTCAGTGTGCCTGCGCAACAGCAAGCCCCGCCCCTAAACGAGCGGGGTTTGCTGTTGTTCGGTGAAATCGTCTGCCGCGCTAAGGACAGCTGTTATTATTCGCCGGTTGTTGAAATACAAACGTGTGATAAACCGTGTCTTGATAGATCGGAATATCCTGACCGCAACCAACGGTGCTCGAACAGAAGTTCACGCCCTCCGAGTATCCAGATCCGGCTGACGTTCCTGTGCTTTCGCTTTCAGTCCAGGACCAGGTGTTGGTGGTTGTCAATGAAAAGCCGATGGAAGGCCCTGATTTGACGCTGGTGCTGACGGAATCAGTGACCGCCGCGCCAAATGTCAATGATGTTGTTGTACTGCTCCCCTGGGTAAAGGGATTGCAGGCTGTCGGATCGCCCGCGGCATCGGGACCGGAGAGCGTTTCCACAACCTGGTTTGTACTTCCCGGAGAGGTAGTCACCGGAACATAGCGGCAATTATCCGATCCATTCGGATCGTCGCACGCCGTGATGCCAGAAGCATCCACAATGAGAGGACTGGTGGTTCCGGAATATTTGAGCAACGGATCGAGAGCCAGGATGGGCGCAAAATCGGATGGCTTGCAACCACACTGGTCAGCCAGGGTGCAGGTATTGGCTGCGTACTCGGAAGCGATCAAATTCTTGCAGATCGCGGCCAGACCTGGCGTTTGTGCTCCGGTCGCCGGATTTATCTGGTGGTTCAACCAGGTGGCCGGAACGGTGGAGTTCCCCGATCCATTCGCTTCCATGACGTTGGCGGTAATTTCAAGGATGTCTGGATCGGGAACAGCGCCATTGGCCAAGGGTTGCACCCCTACGCTGTAATTCACAGGTGAAACTCCGTTAGTCACAACGGTGACTTTCGGGTCCATCCAAATCAGGAAGGTGTCATAATTGTGGTTGATGGCATTGGATGCCGCATTGTTGTCCAGCGTTACGCCGGACGCATCGGAGAATGTGTCGGTGAAAGCGCTGCTGTTCGATGTCGTATTGGTGATTCCAAAGCTCAGGCTGCCGCTCAGAATCTGGCTGAAGCCATAGTTGAAGGTGATCGACTTTCCGTCGCTCAAACTGCTTCCCACGGTGGTTGTGGTGCCGTCGGAAGTTGAGTTTGTGAATCCCACACTGCTCTTGTTGCCGGGGGCGTCATAGAGGATCGATACAACTTTATACAGGGGCGAAACGATGGCTGCCGCCTCTGGTACGCTGCCTGAGCCGCCGGTCGCCTCCAGGTAGTAGAGGCCGTCTGTGGACCAGCCGTCCCACGCTGTCGTGATCGTCGGCTGGCAGGGCGTTCCCTTTGCGCCTCGCTGCTGAAAGAACTGCGTGGATACAGGGAAAGGATGTTTTCCCCCGGAGGGATCGGTAAAGGTCCACGTCCAGGTGTCCTCAATGACATTTGGACACCCGTCGATCGTTCCTTGTTGCACAGTTTCAACCGAGCTCAATGTGCCACTTACAGATTGAGCCCGCGCTGGCGACGTCAGAGTAAGAGTTGTGAGTGGGATCAAGCTGAGCCATACGGCTTTGCGCGAAGGCCAAGTTAACCCGCGGTAAAGCATCGAGTGACCTCCTTTGGTGGAACCTTGTGGAAGTTAATAACTGCCGAATCGGTTCGGCGGAGCCCGGAAGGCTAAGTTGCGAATCCCTTGGGGAAGAGAGCGACCTTGCACATTCCCTGGTCGCCTGGGTCAGGTTCGGCAAACGTTCGCTAAGTAGACGAACTCCCCGCATAAGTCCGACTGGCTCGCGGGATAGCAAAGCATATCACTACTGGAACAAAAGAAACCTGGCCGGCGGAGGAAATGAATATTACGAAGGGGAATTGAACTTCAGTAACAAGAATGAACGGAGAAAATAGGACAACATCAGCATCTCCAAACCGTATCGAAGCTGCAGCCGCGAAGGATCCCGCAAGTTTTCGGCGCGCTTGTCGATTCTGCCGAACCCCGCTCAACGAGGTTGACGAGCTGTTAGGGACCATGCAAAAGCCCCGCCGATGGCGGGGCTTTTTAGTCGTATTCCATGGCTTGCGATTCCATCAGCGGGGACTGATGCGCACGCCCATGCCGTCGAGCTTGTGCCGCGCCTGCTGCGCTTCCGGCGACTGCGGGTGCCGCTTGATGAGCGAGCGCAGTTCCTCAACGCCAGAGGAGCGCCGGCCCTCTTCCAGTTCGGCATAGCCTTTGTGAAGCTGGGCCACCGCGGCCTTTAAACTGTCAGGAAAACCCTCCAGCACGGCGTTGTACGCCTTCACCGCAGTGTCGTAGTCCTTCTGGCGATAAGCGATCTCGCCCAGGTAAAACTGGGCCTGCCCGGCCAGGTCGTCCTGCGGATAATACTGAACCACGTCCTGGAATTCGCCCTGGGCCACGGAGTAGCGGGCGCCGTTGAAGTCGCGCACACCGGCCTGGAAGGTATCCTGCAGAGGCGGAGCGGGATTGGCGGCCGGACCCGCGGGCTGGCCGTTCGGGCCGAGCGCGCCTCCGGGCCCGGTTCCCGGCTGGGCCGGCTGCGGCGGCGCCTGCATGTTCTGCAACTGGCTCTGGAGAGCCTGCACGGATGACTGCAGTTTGTCCATCCTGGATTTCAGCTCTTCAATCGAGTCGCTGACCGACTGAACCTGGCCCGATGCCGAGTCCACTTTCCCGCTGATCGCCTCGTTTTGCGCCGCCAGCTTCTGCTGTAGCGTGTCCATGGTGTTCTGCATCCGGGCCGCGTTGTCGGCGGTTTGCTGCGCCAGGGTCTGGAGAGTGGTGAAACGAGTATCGAGCGTGGACTGCAGCCTCTGTACCATGTCCAGCAACTGCTGGACCTGGGTCTGGAGGGCGATGATTTCCTTTGAAGCGGCGCGGGCGGGAACCGGTGCAAAGTTGACCACCGCGGCCAGCAGGGCCGCGGCGAGGATGCGATTGCGTATCGTGCGTGCGTTCATCATCAAGTCACCTAGACAGTGATCAGTGAACAGTGATCAGTAAATGACAAAAAGCGAGAGTGTGGAGGACGCGGCCGCCGAAGCGGAAGGAGGCTTCTACGGCCGCGTTTCGCACTGAGACCATTTTACCGGTCCATAGAGAAGCCGGCACGGCGGTTGAGTTGCCAGCAGTCCTCTGTGGATTCTGTGCAGAATGGCTTTTCCTTGCCGTAGCTGATGACACGGATGCGAGTGGCCGCCACGCCGGCATTCACCAGGGCAGTCTTGGCGGCATCCGCGCGATTCTGGCCGAGAGCCAAGTTGTACTCGTTGGAGCCGCGCTCGTCACAGTAACCCCCGATCACGATCTTGATGTCGGGGTGGCTGTTCAGATAGGCCGCATCCTTCGAGAGCGTGGCCTGGGCATCGCTGCGCAGATCGGCAGTGTCGTAATCGTAGAAGATGTCCTGCACATTGGCCTTGAACTCCTGGTCCGCGGTCATTGAAGTGGAAGGAACGGAGACCGCGGGCGGAGTATTCACCGTGACGCTGGCGGAGGCATCTGCCGAGCCGCCATCGCCGCGCGCCACCAGGTGGTACGTGGTGCTGGCCGTAGGCGTAACGGATCTTACGCCGGAGGTCGGCACATCGCCGATTCCGTCGATAGAGACATTGGTGGCGTCGGTGGTGCGCCAGGTCAGGACCACCTGGTCGCCGGCTGAAATGGTGGACGGCGTCGCCGTCAACTGTGCCGTCGGTGCGGGGGCAGCCGAAGGTGGCGCGGTCTCAGCGGGAGCCATGGGCGCCTGCTTCTTATGACAACCGGCAACAGCAATCAGCGAGGCCAGAATTGCAAGCGGAATGGAAGAGCGGCTAAGTCTGTTCAGCATGAATCTCCTTTTGCACGAGTGAAGCAGTGGAAGTCCTCGAACCAACCAAACATTGTAATTCCAATATGGCGAAATTGACCGTGAAACTCATGCTTACGCTGGGCACCGCGGGCGCATTGGCGATTTTGGGCCTGTTTCTCCCGGTATCCGCCAGGGTTTCCGCCACAGTTTTCCAAGACAACACATCCATGATAGCGCCGGGAAACGGCTGCACGACGCGCAAACCGGAGTGAGCGCGAGGAAATTCCGGCCAACCCCGCTCCCGGCGGCGCGCCGCCGAGCAGCGCATTTTGAGAAGCCACTATTTCCAGCTCCAATTGGGCATGAAGTTGTTCCCCTCGTGAGTGAGCTGCTGTTGCTGGGTGCCGTCGGCCAGCATGGACCAGATCTCGGTGCGATGGCCGATAGTTCGCTCAAAGACGATGTGGCGCTCGTCCGGCGACCAGGACGGAAAGTCGTTCGAGCCCGAATCGTGAGTGAGCTGCTGCCAGCGCTTGCTGGCGATGTCCATGATGTAAATGTCCTGGCCGCCGGGGGCGCCGGGCCCGTACTTGCGGTTCCAACTGAAGGTGAGCATGCCGCCGTCGGGCGACCACGAGGGAGAGATGGCATAGCCTCCATCCGTCATGCGCTGTATGTTGGCGCCGTCCTGGTCCATGATGTAAATCTGCGGCAGGCCGGTGCGGCCGCTCTCCCACGCTATCTGGGCGTTGGTGCGTGGGTTCCAGGTGGGACCGACATCGGGTCCCTTGAAACTGGTGAGCTTACGCAGATTTCCACCGGTCGCGTCCGCAACCCAAATCTCTGGATCTCCGGATCGTGCCGAGGAGAAGGCGATTTTGGTTCCGTCACCCGACCAGGCTGGAGAGAAATTCGAGCCACCTGCGGATCCTCCCTGAAAGCTGACCATGCGTCCAAGGTCCAGCGAATACATCCGGATGGCCCATCCTTCCTTGCCCAGCGAAGAGAACGCAATCCGGCTGTTATCCGGTGAGATGCGCGGAGACAGCGAAGTGGTGCCCAGGTGGGTGATCTGGTGCTGGTTCTCTCCGTCGTAGTCCATAGCCCATACTTCCTTGGTCCCGGAACGGCTGCTGATGAAGTAGATTTTGGTTTCGGCAATGCCGTCGATTCCGCCGCCCAGGCGCGAGATGATCTCGTCGGCAAACCGGTGGGCCACGGTTCGGGCCATGTCCTGGCTGGCGGCCTCGTTGTACTGCTTGCCCAGAACCTGCGGATTGGACGGGTTTTGGGCGTCAAACAGCCAGCCATAAACCACCAGGCGGCCATTCTCGGCCTTCAGCGCGCCGAAGGCGACCATCTGCGCGCTCGCCGGCGGCTGCGTCCACAGCGTCAGGTTGATCTCCTGCGGAGAGCCCGGCATTGCCTGCGGGGCCATGCTCTTCGAGACCATGTCGAAGATGCCGGCGTTCTGGAGGTCGCTCGAAAGCGTGGCGTCAAAGGTGGCCTTCAGCGGCGGCGTCATGGGATCGGCGTCCACCGGCTTGAAGTCCGCCGCAGCCAGCCGGATGCGTACGTTGCCCAGATGCGTGCCCGTATGAACCCAGTCCTGCGCCCACGCGGAACCGGAAAAGAAGCAGACCAGGGCAAGCATCGAGAGAAGAAATGCGGATTTTGCCTTCATGCGCTGGGCGATCCTTCCTGAGGAGAATTTTGGAATAGCCTCAAAGGAGTTGCCGTAGATCCATCGGCGGGGATATTTCCCTCGCGATTTCAATATTCACAATAATAAGAGACATTCAAGGTGCTGCCGCTGTAACCCGGCGGAAGCGCACCAAATGTGTCTACGCGCTGCACCCCGCGCATGCAGGACCGATCGAGCGTGGGGCTCCCGCTGGACTGTTCCAGCTGAATATTCGACGGCGAGCCGTCCTTATGAATGGTGAAATCAAGAAAAACACGCGCGCCCCGCGGCGTCCGCGGATCCACCTCGAACCGGTTCCACATCTGCGACATCTTGGTATTGATCTGCTGCACGTACCACGGAAAACGGCTGCCGAAATCGCCCTGCGTAATCGAAGTGGGACCGGGGTTCGACTGTGCCTGCACTCCGCGCGACATGTTGCTGGACTGCTCTTCGCCATATTGCGCGCGGTTATCCGGCTTGGGCTGCGTCACCTTCGGCGGAGTGCGCGGCGCGGTTTGCGGCTTCGGCTGCGCCTTTTTGCCCTGGATGGCGATGGCGTCCTCGTCGATCTTCTGCGTTGCTTTCGGCGTCGGCGGAGCAGGCGCCTGGCTGGGCGTCTCCGTGGCCAGCACATTCTGGTTCGGCGGCTGGTCAGCCGGCAGCGGTATGGCGCTCGAAACCAGGTTCACCCGGATCGCCCCTCCGCTACTAGCGCCGCCCCACAAGTTCGCATGGAAAAACCCGCCAATCACGTAGTACGACACCACCGCCGCGGCCAGCGCCAGGTGCAGCAGCACGGACCCCGTTGCCGGCGCAGCAACTCCCCCGCCGCCCAGTTCGCGATCCAGTTGGTCTTCGTGTTCGAGAAGCGTGCTCATCTTGCTATTGCGCTGCCGTACCCGTCTTGGTGCTGATCGGCTGGGTGATGATCGAAATGTTCGTAATCCCCGATTGTTTAACGGCATCCATCACGCTGGCGAAAGCGCCGAACGGCACCCGCTCATCCGCCCGCAGGTAAATAATCTGCTTCGACGGGTCGCCCGTGTGCAGCTTTGCCGGCAAATCGTGGATGTTGATCGGCTTGTCGTCCAGAAAAAGATTCTGTTCCCGGTCAATCGTCAGCACCAGGCGCTGCTCGGTAATCTCCCGCACCGTCCGCGTCTTGGGCACGTTCACTTCAATGCCCGATTGCAGCACCGGCGCCGTAATCATGAAGATCACCAGCAGCACCAGCACCACGTCCACCAGCGGCGTAATGTTGATGTCTGCCAGCGATGAGCGGGTTTGGCCGCTTGCAGTAATAAAAGCCACGGTTCAACCTCGCGTGGGAAGCTCGCGCCCGGCTTCCGCTATCGACCGCGGTTGCGCCGGCGCAGCGGTGCGCATCATCTGAAACTCTTCCATGGTATTCAGCAGCTCGCGAGAAAAATCGTCGAGCGCCGCGGCAAAAACGCGAATCCGCGCGTTCAGCTGGTTGTAGGCCACCACCGCCGGCACCGCCACAAACAGGCCGGCAGCCGTCGTGATCAGCGCGTCGGCCATGCCCGGAGCCACCGCGCGCAGCGTCGCCGATCCCGCTGTACCCAATCCGTGGAACGCTTCCACCACGCCCATCACGGTGCCGAACAGCCCCACAAACGGGCTGGTCGCGGCGATCGTCGCCAGCCAGGTCATCCGCCGTTCCAGGTTGGTAATGGCCTCGCTGGCCGCGGTCTGCGCCGAGCGCTCCAGGGGCACCAGGTTGCGCGGTGGCCCCGATCCACCGGTCTGCCGCTTGTAAGTCTCGTACACGTCCTCAAACACCTGCGCCAGCGGGCTGTCCTTGTAGTCCCCGGTAATCGCGGCAATCTCCTGCAGCCGGGTGGCCTTGCGGAAGTTGCGGATGAAACGCCGGCTTTCCTTGGTCGCATGGCGGAAAGTGGCCCATTTGCCGAAGATCACGGTCCAGGAATACAGGCTCGCGATCAGCAGAACGCCCAGCACGCCGATCGCCACTCCGCTGAGTTGGCTCATCAGCTCCATCAGCCCGCTGATGCCATGCGCAAAACCCTCTTGCGGCGGCGCGGCGGTCTCATTCTGCAGCAGGAAAACAAGCGTTGCAGCGGTAAAAATAGGGGTCACCTCACTCTTAACGGTATCAGACACCGTGGTGCGTTCCAAGTTACGGGATAGATGCTCCTGGAGATGTAAGATGCGCCCTATCCGGCACGGGAATACGCCCGTCGTGCTATGCTGCGCTCGGATTCCACCAGAGTCGCCGCCGAATCCGGGACCAGCCATGCTCATCGAGTTGCGCGCGGAAAACTACGCCGTCATCGACCACGCCATCGCCGTCTTCGGCCCGGGGCTCAACCTGCTCACCGGCGAAACCGGGGCAGGGAAGTCGATCCTCGTGGACACCCTGGCCCTTCTCATGGGCGGAAAGGCTTCTGCTGAGGTCGTCCGGCACGGCGCAGATAAAGCGGTCGTCGCCTGTGTCTTTGAATCCACTCCGGGCGCTGAAGCCATCCTCGAGGAAAACGGCATCGACGCCGAAGGCACGGAAATCATCCTGCGCCGCGAAATCCAGTCCGGCGGCAAGGGCCGCGTTTTCGTCAACAACCAGCCCGCTACCGTCGCCGTGCTCAAGCAGCTTGCCCCGGAGCTGGCGCTGGTCCATGCGCAAACTGAGACGCTCATCAGCTTCGACCAGGGCCAGCAGCGCCATCTGCTGGATCGCTTTGGCGGCATTTCGACCGACGCCGCGGCCGCGGCTTATGCGCAATGGAAGCAATCCGCGGAAAAGCTCGATGACCTGCTCCAGGGCGAGCAGGATCGCCTGCGAATGGTCGACCTGTGGGCCTATCAGCAGAAGGAGATCGAGGGAGCGCGTCTGGAGGCGGGCGAAGACGAGGCGCTGGAGACAGAAAAGCGTGTGCTCGCCAATGCCGAGAAGCTTTACGCCGCGGCCATGGGCGCATTCGAGCAATTGTACGAAGGCGGCGCGTCGGCGGAAGTGTGTCTGCGGGTCGCGCTCAAGCAGGTGCAGGAGCTGGCGCGCTACGACGCGAAGTTCGTAGAGCCGGCACAGCAGCTTGAATCGGCCCGCGCCGTGGTGGGCGACGTGGCCGCGAGCCTCCGCGACTACGCCGAGCGAATCAACGCCAGCCCCGAGCGGCTGGCCGAAATCGAAGACCGGCTCGCCGCTCTCGATCGCTTGAAACGCAAGTACGGCAAAACCGTAGCCGAGGTCATCGCTTTTAGTGAGGACGTGGCCCGCCAGCTGGCTGAGGTTGAGGACCGCGACGAAATTATGAAGAAGCTGCGCGCGGAGCTCGAAGCCGCCGCGGCGGACTATCGCAAGCACGCCGCCGCGCTGAGCGAGCAGCGCAAAGCCGCCGCCGCAAAGCTCGCCAAACTGGCGGAGCAGCAGATCAATTCCTTGGCCATGAAGGTGAAATTCGAAATCGCCGTCCAATCCGCAAGCCCTGTATCAGGGCACGACTTCAGTCGTGCCGGAAAGGCCGAAAAAAATGCCGGGGCTTCAGCGTCCGATACAAGCCCTGTATCAGGGCACGACTTCAGTCGTGCCGAAAAGGGTCAGCAGGGGAGCGGGGCTTTAGCCCCTGAGGAAAGCCACTGGACCGCCGGCGGCTGGGACGAAGTCCAATACCGCATTTCCACCAATCCCGGCGAGCCCTTGAAGCCTCTTGAAGAAATCGCGTCCGGCGGCGAAATGAGCCGCGTCATGCTTGCTCTCAAAGTCGCGGTGGAAGAAACCTCCGCCAAGTCCAGGAAAAAGCCCGCGCCGCGCACCCTGGTCTTCGACGAAATCAATATCGGCATCGGCGGCCGCGCCGCGGAAGCCGTCGGCCAGAAGCTCAAGGCGCTGGGCCGTGGCCAGCAGGTCCTCTGCATCACTCACTTGCCCCAGGTCGCCGCCTTCGCCGACCAGCACTTCTTAATCGAGAAGCGCGAGTCCGCCGGCCGCACCAAGATGCAGGTGCGGTTACTCGACCAGCGCGCCAGCACCCATGAAGTAGCAAGAATGTTGAGCGGCGCCACCGTCACGGAAACCAGCCTCCAGCACGCCGCGCAGATGATCGCCGCCAGCAAATAGCGCGGGAATTAGATGAGGGAAACGGGCTGGACAGATTATGCCAAAGTAGGCATAATCGAAGTATGAACCAAGCGCTCCGATCATTGCGCTGGGTATGAGCAAAGCGGAAGACAGCATGAATGTCTATGAGCAGTTGGGCTTTCCGGACGCCGAACAAATGCTCGTGAAGGCGCAACTGGTATCGAAGATTGGTGAGATTCTGCGAGAGCGTGGATGGAGCCAGCAGCAGGCGGCCAAGGTGCTGGCGCTCACGCAACCGAAACTCTCTAGAATGCTGCGCGGTCAGTTTCGCGGTATAAGCGAGATGAAGATGATGGACTGCCTGGTCCGGCTGGGATGTACCGTCAAAATCGTCGTCGGACCGGAGGGGCATCGGGCCGACGAGCGAATTGAAGTGGTGGCAGCGTAGAGAATCCGCCGGCCGCACCAGGATGCAGGTCCGCCTATTCGATCAGCGCGCCAGCACTCACGAACTAGCAAGAATATTGAGCGGCGCCACGGTGACGGAAACCAGCCTCCAGCACGCCGCGCAGATGATCGCCGCGAACACATGAACCTCATTGACAGAGCATAGAAATGTAGATACACTATTGTAGATACAGGGGCTCTATGTGCGCTGGACGTGGGACCGCGCGAAAGCGCGGGCGAACTTCGCCAAACACAAAGTAAGCTTCGAGTTGGCCGAGCGCGCTCTCGTCGACCCGCTGTGCATATCCGTTCCCGATCCATTTCCCGATGAGGAACGGTGGCGTACCCTCGGATCGCCGACTTTGAATGGGATCGTAGTGCTCTATGTCGTACACACCTGGCCAGAGGACGAGTCGGGTGCGGGAAGAATCATCAGCGCAAGACGAGCAACCGATCAGGAGAGGACGGACTATGAAGAGAGGTAATCCAAAGCCCCTGACGAAGAAACTGCAGGCAGAACTCGACGCTCTGGCAGCGATGCCGGAGAGCGAGATTGACACTACCGATATGCCGCCGATCACCGATTGGAGCCATGCGGTTCGCGGTCCGTTCTACCGTCCCATAAAGCGCCCTCTCTCACTCCGACTGGATGCCGATGTCATCGACTGGTTCCAGCGCCAGGGGCAGGGCTACCAAACTCGCATGAATATCGCTCTCCGTGAGTACGTCGATCGCCACCGAAAACGCGCGTGAGAGTGCGGTCTCCTCGCGAGAAGGGCAAGGTATACCATGTGTACACGGGGTATTCCGCATGGCTTCCGGAATGGTTCATATTCGCGTGGACACAAAGGTGAAGGCAAAGGCAGCAAAGCACCTCGCCAAGATGGGCCTGACCGTCTCGGACGCTGTCCGGATGCTGCTAACCCGCGTGGCCGCGGAACAAGCAATGCCTTTCGAAATCCGAGTTCCCAATCGCGAGACCATGGAGGCCATTGAAGCGTGTGAGCGGGGCGAGGTTTCCAGATTTTCTTCAGTCGCTGAGTTGATGAAAGACCTGCATGCGGACGATTGAGCGGACCTCGCGCGCGTAGCCACCTGTACGCGCATGCTCAGCGGCGCCACGGTAACGGAAATCAGCCTGCAGCGCGCCGCACAGAGGATCGCCGCGAGCATGCAGGCTCTCGTTACCGGCTGGAAAACACAAACACATTTCCATCCGGATCCTGGAACTTCGCCAACGTTCCCCAAATCTCCTTTTTGGGTTCGGCAGCCAGCTCCACGCCCTTCGCCTTCAGCACCGCCGCAGTGGCAAAAACGTCGTCGCACCAGAACGTTACCGGTTGAAACCCACCAATGCGGTTCTCGTGTCCTTCCGGCGTAAACAGCGCCAGATTCTCATCCGAGCCCGGGACCAACAACTCAATCCAGCGCTGGCCCGGACCAAAGGGCTGATCGGTCGCTACCTTGAATCCCATCTTCTCCGTGTAAAACTTCAACGAAACATCCTGGTTGCGTACGGGAATGCTTACGATTTTCACTCCGCGAATCATGCCAAACCTCCGGTCTGAGATTCTCGGACTATAACCATGCCTTGGCGGCGATGCAATCTGGTAGAAATTGCTATAGCAATCATTGGTATAGCGATGACGACTTTGGATGACTACGTGACCGATGTCCTGATGCGCGATCTTGTCGGGCACGACAAGAAACCCGCCAGTTTCCTCGTCTATTTGTGGCTTGCCGCCGAACAGCAGCGCCGCAATGCACCCGTCCGCATCAGCTACCAGGATTTGGCGGAGTCGATTGGGATTTCCAAGACTGCCGCGCAGCAATCCGTCTCATGGCTTGTGGGTCGCAAGCTTCTCGGCGTCGCCAAAGCCACGGTGACTGCGACGCCTTGCTACAAGGTTCAGTTCCCATGCCGGGCGCGCGCAACTGACCACTGTCCACTGACAACGGACCACTGCTCCCTTATCCCTTTTCCCTGCTTTTAATCAGTTCGGCAACTGCCCCGCCTCCACCGGCGGGCTCGACAGCATATCCGCCACCGTCGCCAGCATGAACGAGGGGTGCAACGGCTTGGCCAGGATCTCGAACAGGTGGCCTTTCCTCTTGGCGTCCTCCAGCAGGCCGCTGGTCCCGGGCTGGCCGCTGAAGAGAAGAAAGTGGATCTCGGGATAGCTTGCCTGGAGAAAGATGGCGAATTCGATCCCATTCATCCCCGGCAGCACCACGTCGATGATCGACAGATCGGGCGGCCACTCCTCCAGCAGCTCCAGCGCCTGCTCCGCGGAGTAGGCCGTGCGCGCTTCATAGCCGTTGGAGCGGAAAATCAGCGTCAGCGTGTCGGCAATGGATGGTTCGTCATCGACGATCAGAATCCTGCGGTTTCCTGAAAGGCCTGCCATCGTCGATGGTCCTCGCCGCTCTCGCGTCTTTCCACCGGGCAATTCCCGGAGCTATTGGCAACTCAAACCGTTGATTTAAGGCCTTTTAAGCGCAATTTCTACCAGGGTACCGCCGCAACTTCGCTGCCCATACGCCTGCGATTCGGTCCCCTACGTTACAAGAGGCTTGGATGCCGACTGCATCTCGGCAGGATACCTGCACGATTGCATTAGGTTAGCGGAACTCCACGCGAGTGATAACGACCGGCGGCAGCGGCCAACCTGTACCCCGCTGTTGCCCTCTCAGTGCCGGCGGACCTGTCCTCGCCCGTTGTGCACCTCATTTCCGTGGAAGTTTCCATACCAACCCCATACGGCGATACGGGGTTGCCCTGGGGCCGGGCCTCTCGGTCGCGAAACCTTTTTCCCGAAATCGTTCCCCCTGTATACTGCTAGTGTGACCACAACTGTCCTCGAACCCACGTCGAACGGTAATCAGACGGCAGCTTCACCGGCCACCAAACGCGTTCTGCTGCTCAAGCCGCGCGGCTTCTGCGCCGGCGTAGTGCGCGCCATCGACATCGTCCGCATCGCCCTGGAAACCTTCGGCGCCCCCATCTATGTGCGCCGCGAAATAGTCCATAACCGATACGTGGTCAATGAGTTAGCGGAAAAAGGCGCCATCTTTGTCCATGAAATCGACGACGTTCCCAACGGCCAGCGCGTCATTTACTCCGCCCACGGCGTTTCCCCTGCGGTGCGCGATCGCTCCAGCGGGCGCGGGCTCAAGGTGATTGACGCCACCTGCCCCCTGGTCACCAAGGTCCACATTGAGGCCGTCAAGTTCGCCCGCCAGGGCTACTCCCTCATCCTCATCGGTCACCGCGATCATGACGAGATCGAGGGCACCCTGGGCGAAGCCCCAGATGTGACCCAAGTGGTCTCCAACGCCAAAGAGGTTGAGAATCTGCAAGTTCCCGATCCCAACCGCGTCGCTTACCTGACGCAGACGACCTTGTCGCTGGATGAGGCGCGGGACATCATTCACGCGCTCAAGGAGAAGTTTCCCAACATTGTTGGCCCCCATTCGCAGGACATCTGCTATGCCACGGAAAACCGGCAGGTGGCGGTGCGGAACGTGGCTCACAATGCTGACCTGGTGCTGGTTGTGGGCTCTACCAACAGCTCCAATTCCAACCGCCTGGTGGAAGTCTCGCGCAATCTTGGAACCATCGGCTATCTCATTGATAATTCGCAAGCTATCGACCCAAAGTGGCTTGAAGGCGTCAGCAATGTCGCGGTCACGGCCGGAGCCTCAGCCCCGGAAGTGCTGGTCGAGGATGTGGTGAATTATTTGCGTCTGAACGGCTTCAGCAGCGTCGAAGAAGTTGAGGTGATGCCGGAGAATGTCCGGTTTGGCCTTCCTCCGGAAATTGTTCAGGCGATTGGCGGGGCCAGCGGCCAGGCTGTTCCCGTGCGCTGATCCATCCAGCGCTGCCTTATGCGACGATGGACCACCTGCCGGGCGATTCCCGAATCAAAGAAGTACGCCCCCGCTTGAGCATTGGCTGAACTAAAGTAAGGGGTAAGCCGGATCACCATTGCTGTCAAGCCCCCGGACTTGGATCAACCCAGGGGGAGAGCTAGAGGCATTCTGAACCGCATGGATATACCGCATCAAAAGGCAGCAGCCGTTTCTCCCAGGTTTGGAAGAATCGACGCCGATTTGTCCGAGGTCAGGGCAGCCATTGAGCGGTCCGCCCAATATACGCTTTCCCGCCAGCATCCTGACGGCTACTGGAGCGGCGAGCTCGAAGCCGATTCGATGCTCGAGGCCGATTACATCTTCCTGCACACTCTGCTCGAATCGGGCGACCCTGCCCGCCTCCGCCGCGCATTCACGGAGATGATGCGCTACCAGAACGAAGACGGGAGCTGGAGCCTTTACCCCGGCGGCCCCGGCAACATCTCGCTAACCGTCAAGTGCTACTTCTCGGCAAAGCTGATGGGCCTCGGCCCTGATGACACGCGCATGGTGAAGGCGCGCAAATGGGCTCTGGCCAATGGCGGCGTGATCGCGTGCAATACGTTCACCAAGATGTACCTGTGCGCGCTTGGCCAATACGACTACGACGCCGTTCCCGCCATCCCGCCGGAGATTGTCCTCTTTCCCAAGTGGTTCTACTTCAACATCTACGAGATCTCCTCGTGGTCGCGCGGCATCCTGGTCCCTCTTGCCATTATTTACGCTAAAAAGCCTTTCAAGAAGATCCCCCCCGAGCAGAGCATCGACGATCTCTTCGTCGGCGGCCGCCAAAACGCCATCCTCCGCCTGCGCGTGGATCGCAAGCACCTCTTCTCCTGGCGCAATTTCTTCCTGGCGCTGGATCGCATGACGCATTGGTTTGAGGCCGTGCATCTCCGTCCGCTGCGCCGGCTAGCCCTCCGCCGCGCCGAAAAATGGATGCTCGACCGGCTGGAAATGTCCGACGGCCTGGGCGCCATCTATCCCGCCATGATGAACGCCATCCTGGCGCTGCGCTGCCTGGGCTACTCCGAGGACGATCCCCAGGTGATCCGCGCCCGCGACGAGTTTGAAAAGCTCGGCATCGAGGAGCCCGCCAACGACGTAATGCCCGAGCCCACCTTCCGCATGCAGCCCTGCATGTCGCCGGTGTGGGATACCGGCCAGGCTGTGTTCGCGCTCGGAGAAGCGGGCGTGCCTAAAGACGATGCCCGCATGCTGAAGGCCGCCGACTGGCTGCTCTCAAAGGAAGTCCGCCACAAGGGCGACTGGGCCGTCAAGGTTCCCAACACCGAGCCCGGCGGCTGGTATTTCGAGTTCAACAACGAGTTTTATCCCGACACCGACGACACCGCGCAGGTGCTGCTCGCCTTAAGCAAGGTGGAAAACCCCCGCGAGCGCTACCAATATGACGTTTGCCAGCGCGCCATCGCCTGGGAGTTTGCCATGCAGTGCCGCAACGGCGGCTGGGGCAGCTTTGACAAAGACAACACCAAGATGATTTTCCAGTACATCCCCTTTGCCGACCACAACGCGATGCTCGATCCGCCGTCGGTGGACATTACGGGGCGCATGCTGGAAATGTTTGCCTGCTACGGCTACACGCGCCAGAACAAGCACGTGCAGAAGGCCATCCAATTCATCCTGAGCGAGCAGGAGCCGGACGGAAGCTGGTTTGGCCGCTGGGGCGTCAACTACATTTACGGAACTTTCCTGGTCCTGCGCGGGCTGGATGCCATCGGCTTCGACCACAACGAGCCCCAGGTGCAGCAGGGCGCGGAGTGGATCCGCATGGTGCAGAACTCCGACGGCGGCTGGGGCGAAACCTGCGGCAGCTACGACGATCCCAATACCCGCGGAGTGGGCCCCAGCACACCCTCGCAAACCGCCTGGGCGCTGCTTGGCCTGCTCGCCGCCGGCGATGACCGCTCGGATTCGATCGCCAAGGGCGTCCGCTGGTTGCTGGAGCGCCAGCGCGCAGACGGCGGCTGGGACGAATGCCTGGGCGAATGCGCGACGCGGCAGAGTATCATCACGGGAACAGGCTTCCCCAAGGTCTTTTACCTGGCGTACACCATGTACCGGCATTACTTCCCGCTGATGGCGTTGACCGCGTATCGGCGCGCCATGGAACGGAATGGCAGCTTGTAGCCTTTAGCTATTAGCCATTAGCTGTTTGCTGGCTTGTTCGATCTCCTGGACTGCGCGTGGTTATGTTTTTTGGCTAAAAGCTGATAGCTAAAAGCTAGAAGCTTGGGAAGCCAACCGCTAAACTGTTAAGAGAGAAGTGGGGCCACCGCCCCTGAGGGAAAAGAAGACCAATGGCAGTTCCGATCTCCCAGATGGCAACGGTTGCCTCCTACGTGATCAAGAAGCGCCTTACGGGTGAAAATCGCTACCCGCTGGTGCTGATGCTGGAGCCGCTGTTCCGCTGCAACCTGGCCTGCGCCGGCTGCGGCAAGGTGCAGTATCCGCCCCACGTGCTCAAGCGCATGCTGACGCCCGAGGAATGCTTTGCCGCGGTTGAAGAATGCGGTGCGCCCATGGTCTCTATCCCCGGCGGCGAGCCGCTGCTCCATCCGCAGATTGTTGAGATCGTGAACGGGCTGATCGCGCGCAAAAAGTACATCTACCTCTGCACCAACGCGCTCGAACTGAAGCGACGCCTGCCCGAGTTCACGCCGTCGAAGTACCTCACGTTCAGCGTCCACCTCGACGGCCAGCGCGAGCACCACGATTTTTCGGTGTGCCGCGAAGGCGGATACGATATCGCAATCGAAGGCATCAAGGAAGCCGTCCGGCGCGGTTTCCGCGTGACCACGAATGCGACGTTCTTTGACGGCACCGATCCCAACTCCGTCCGCGGATTCTTTGACGAAGTGATGGATATGGGCGTCGAGGGCATTGTGCTCTCGCCCGGCTACAGCTACGAGAAAGCGCCGGATCAGCACCACTTCATGGGCCGCGCCCGAGTGCGCCGCCTTTTCCGCGCCATCCTGTCGAACCGCAAGAAGAGCTGGAAATTCAACATGTCGCCGCTCTTTCTCGAGTTCCTTATGGGCGACCGCAAGTACGAGTGCACCCCGTGGGGCTCGCCCGCTTTCAACATCTTCGGCTGGCAGAGGCCCTGCTACCTGCTTCAGGACGGCTACGCTTCCAGCTTCAAAGAGCTGATGGAGACGACCAAGTGGGAAGAATACGGCGTGGCCAGCGGCAATCCCAAATGCGCCAATTGCATGGTGAGCTGCGGCTATGAGCCCACCGCCGTGATAGAAGGTTTCGGTTCTCTCAAGGGCTTCTGGGGGATGGTCAAGGGCACGTTCTCGACTTACAAGGACGCGCACGCGCAAAAGCTGCTCCAGGACTGGACGCCGCCAGAGCACGCCCCGCTTGTCAACATCGAATCCAGCGACCGCGAACTGGCCAAGCTCTAGCTCCGCTAACTCCGCTAGCCCCGCTAGCTCCGCTAAGGTAGACATGACCGCCGAAGTCCAACGCTACTCGCTCGAACAAATCGAATCCCTCGAACTCGCTCCCGGCACCGAGCACCGGCAGCTCGAAGGCTCGATCCCTTCGCTCGCCACCGACGAGGAAATTCGCGACGCTCTGGAGAAGGCCTTCGACTATCGCGGCGACGTGACCATCACCACCAAGCCGGGGCAGAAGATCGAAGCCTACATCTTCAACCGACGGACCGGCGCCACGCTGGCCGATTCATGGGTGGAATACTTCGCACCGAATGTGGCAGCCAAGCAGCGCATGGGCTACGCCGAAATTGACCGCCTCGAATTTAGCGGCAAGGACCGCGCCGCCGGCAAGCATTGGGAGGACTGGGTCAAGGCCTGGAACGAGCGCAAAGCTGCCGGCGAAAAGAACATCGCGCTGCATCCTGACAAGATTGAATAAACGAAGACTCGAGATGCGGTATGCCGAGCCCGAGAGCGCAGGCAGCCGGTTCCTCCGGAACCTCGCTCTCAACCTGCCGCCCGCAACTCCTCCCGCACAATCTTCCGCAGCGTGTCGGCCAGGCGTGGCGCCTTTCCCTCCACGTGCTGTCGCAGTGCCTCATTGATCAGCGTTTGGTAGCCTTTCGCACCTCCGCCGGCATCCGCCACTTTCAGAAAATGCTCCACCAGATCCTCATCCAGCCGAATTGTGATCCGCGTCTTGGCGCGCGTCTCGGCCGCCAGCGGTGCAATCCGCCCTCGTTTGCCTTGACGAAAATCGTAAGATGCTTTCATCGCGCCTCCTCGTAGGCCGTCCGCAATATATGCACAAAGTGTACAAACTTAAAGAAAGTGTGCTCGGCTACGTGCTCGGTCCGTCTCCGGCTAGGGCCGCGTCTCCACCGGTGTCACGTCAACTCCGTCTCGACCAAACACGAAATGGAGCACCCAGGTGCTGGCCACCGCGCGCTCGTTCCTCTTGGCCGGCCTGAATCTCCATCCGCGCGCCGCATTCAGCGCGAACCCCGCAAAATAGCGGCTCGGCCCCGGCGCGTCAATCGTCGCGTTGGAAACGTTCCCCTCCGGGTCAACGTCCACGCGGATTGCCACCATAAAGTGGCCGTGAATGGTATCCATCGCGGTTTGCGGCGCCTCTGGAAGCACCTTGTGAACCACGGCTCCATTCGCCGCGGAACCTGCCCGGGCCGGCGCTTCCGCGGATGGCTGTTGCCCGGCTGACGGAGGAGAGGAACTCTGCGTCTCGGCATCGGGCGGCGCCTGGGTGCGATGGGAACGCATCTCCACGGCCGCAATCAACACCACTGCAATCAGCACCGCAAGAACGGCAATCGTTAACGGGAATCTCGAACGCGATTTCCCGGCGATCTGACCTGCCGGCACTGAAACCGGCGGCGCGGCCGGAAGGGGAGCGGGAACCGGAACGGGCTCCGGCTCGGACGCCGCATCCGGCGCAGGTTCCAGGCGAGCTCGAATGTCCGCCAGCGTGCATCGGCGCGCCGGATCAACCCGCAGGCAATCCCGCGCAATGGACGCATATGGCTCGGGAATCGACGACGGAACTACCGGCTCTCCTCCGCCTGCCCGGTCCCAGGCCGGCATCTGCTGTGTCAGCGCCTTCACCAGCACAGCCCCCAGCGACCACACGTCCATTGCCGGCGCCATGTTCCGCGTCGGCAGCTCCGGTGCGTCGTAGTCGCTGGGCGGATGGAAATCGCTGGCGGGCTCGCCGGCAGCTTCAATTCCGTCCACCGAAAGCTTCAAATGGTCTCCGGCGGCCAGGATGTTCGCCGGCGTGAGTCCGCCATGCACCAGTCCCTGCGCGTGAAAATACTCGAGCGCGTCCACGACCGCGGGCACCATCTCCGCCGTCTCCGCCGGCGAGAGCGGCCGCTGGGCGAGAATCTCCGCCAGAACCTCGTCGGCATACTCGGTAACTGCGTAAGCCAGCTCTCTCCCATCCATCTCGCATCGCCCAAAGTGAATAAGAGGCACAAGGTTGGGATGGGATAAGGCTTGCGCCGCAGCCCACTGCGCGCTGCGAGCATCGTCGGCAGCTACAAACTTGATCGTGGCCTGTCGCGGCGGTTCACCGTCAATCGCGGTCAGGAAAACGCTGCTATGCGCGGTCCCGCCCAGCCAGCGAATAAGGCTGAATCTCCCGTCGACGACGCGTCCTGCACACTCGCTGCCGGGAAATTCCGAGCTCATGGCCGACACCATTTTATAAGTGCGGCAGGAATGGCTACAGTGCAAAATTCGAATTTTGGCTCGCCGCTCACCGCAGAAGCTCTTCCAGCGCCGTGCTCAGGCTGGTCTTGTCGTCGCGGTACTTTACGATCACCGGGCAATAGAGGCTCAGGCCCCATTCCTGGCCTTTTCCGCGCGTCACCGCGCGCGATCCCGGCACCACCACCGCATCTTTCGGGATGATCAACGGCAGCTCGTCTGTGGCGCGGAGAATCACGCCGTTTACCAAGTCGTAGACGGGCGTGCCGCGGGTCAGGATGGTTCCGGCGGCCAGCACCGCGCCCGCGCCGATCACGGTTCCTTCGTATACCCCGCAGTTGCCGCCGATGAGCGCGTCGTCTTCGACGATGACGGGGCTGGCATTTACCGGCTCGAGGACGCCGCCGATCTGCGCCGCGGCGCTCAAGTGCACCCGCTTGCCGATCTGCGCGCAGGAACCCACCAGTGCGTGCGAGTCCACCATTGTGCCTTCATCCACATACGCGCCCACGTTCACATACATCGGCGGCATGCACACCACGCCGCGGGCGATGTATGCGCCGGTGCGGATGGTGGAACCTCCGGGCACCACGCGCACACCGTCGTTCACGCCCAGCCGCCGCGGCGGGAACGTGCTCTTGTCCACAAAGGAGAAGCTGCCGGTCGAGTAATCCTCCATCACGCCCAGGCGGAAGCCCAGCAGAATCCCCTGCTTCACCCACACGTTCACTTTCCAGCCTGTAGGCGCATCGGCATCGGGCGAGGCGGAGCGAATTTCGCCACGCTCCAGCGCCGCACGGAATTCCTGGAACACCGCCAGAGCTGCTTCGTCGCCGACAGCAGCCGGTCCGGCGGCAAAATGGCGCTCCACCGCCTTTTGCAGTTGATTTACGTTCATCGGGAAGAGTTTATCAACTCGGGCGGGGATGCGATGCCGGGCAAGGCTGGAGGGGACAATTCATGGTGAATCGATTTAGCGTATAAACGCGAAACGCCGGAAGCAGCGCGGATGGTGGCGGCGCTTCTACCGGCGGTTATGGCCGCGCATCGGATCAGGCGGCGCGGGAGACCTCGCGGATCCGGCCCTGCGGGCTCCGGTCAACAGGTTGAAGCCGGAACGAGTTCTTGCCTTCCGGAATCAGGGCGAGCGCAATGGGATTCCGGTCGCGGCTCGCGTGCATGTGCTTGGTCTCAAGCCATGCGCAGAGGCGCGGGTCATAAATGTCGGGCCGGCCCTGCCAGAAGTCAGGAGCCAGTCCACACTGGATCCGAAGATGATCCAACTGTAACTCGATGGTCGATACGTCCTTCGGGAAGTAACGCCGCACATTGTCTGTGCCGACGTGCAGTCCGGAGATACCCCGGCCGATGCTTTGTGCCTTGACTACCATAACCACCTCTTTGCTAGTCCATTCCGACTGGTTACTGCCCAGAAAAAGAGATGTACCTCGCCCGCTGCCGGACCGAGGGCCAGGGACCTAAGCGCCTGGCCCAGGAAGCCGGAAAGGGAAGCCAACTGGCTGCTCGTACCATACCTGACAACGTTCCAGGTTTCTTCACAGAATTTGACGTTACCAAGCAGTGGATGCGCGAACCGGGAAGCGAGTTGCCAATCCCTCTGCTCTATCTCCAGGACTGTGTCGTCCGTACGACGGTGAGCGAACGCGATCGATCCGAAAATCCGATTGAGTTGTGGTGAACTCGTGCCTTGGTTGCCTTCACATGTTGAAAACTCACGAATGTGAGTTATCACGCTAATCTAATTAACTTTCTAACCAATAATAGCAGAGTTAACAGCGCACGGCGAGTCCTATTCCGCCCATTTTCATGCGATCTTTATGCATTGCCCGGTTACGAGCCGACGCGGCTGCTAGCCAGCGCGGTGACGGTGGGACCTGGAGTGTAATCGGGTGCGAGCTCGCGCAGGAGCTCGAGTGCCGCCGGCAGATCGCGTGCGTCAACAGCGGACTGGAGCGAGCGGAGCGGCAATTCCAACTCGCCCAGCGTGAGCTCCGGCAGTTGGATGGAGAGCAGGCCCGCATGGATGGCCGGGCGCGGCGTCTCCCTGGGCGACCAGAAATGGTCGGGGTCCTTGTCGCCGGGCCGGGGGCAGGTGAAGTCGATTTCGACATTGCGCCCCGGCGCCAGTTCGCACGCCATAAAATGCGCCAGGTCGGAAATGTAAGTCGGCGCGGCAATTTCGGGAACCAGAAGCGCGGGCGCAGGCTCTGCGGCGGCGATCAGCAGCAGGTTAACGGCCTCATCCAATGTAAGAAAAAAGCGGCGAGCGGCCGGATCGGTGACCGTCAGCGGCCGCCCCAGCGCCAGTTGCAGGGCAAAGGTTTCGGTAACGCTGTCGCGGGAGCCGGGCACATTGCCCAGGCGGAGGACCACTCCACCCGCGGCCAGCACAATCCTCTCTGCCACGCGCTTGGTGGCGCCCATAATGGAAGCGGGCTGAACCGCCTTATCCGTGGAGAGCATCACCATGCGGCCGCCATGGGCCAGCAACGTGCGGCTCAATGTCAGAGTTCCGAAGACGTTGTTGCGGATGGCCGCGAGCGGTTGCTCTTCCAGCAGTGCTACCTGCTTGTATGCAGCGGTATGAAAGATAATTCCGGGAGAGTGAACGGTAAACACTTCGTCCAGCAGGGTGGCATCGCAGACATTGCCCAAAATGGGGGTCAGCGGTCCGGGAATACCGCCGGATGCCCATGCCTGCTGCAATTTGTAAAGCCGGCTCTCGGAACCATCGAGCAGCAGCAGGGCGGGAGGCCCCAATTCCGCCACGCGCTTGGCCAGCGCGGAGCCAATGGACCCGCCGGCTCCCGTGATCAGGATGGATTTGCGATAGAGCGCATCAAGGACCTCAACGGAAGGGGATGGCAGCCTGGGCCGCGCCAGGAAGCTTCGCCAATCGAGACTGCTTAACATCGGGACCACACACTGAGTATAAATTGGCGCGAATTTTGGTGCGGATTTGAATTTCGAAGGACCTTCGGGGATCCCGGCTACCTGCTGCCGGCCTTCATGCCGTCAGCAGTCGCGTCCCATCCCTCAGCATCAGCAGCGTGTGCTCGTAGTGCGCGGAAAGGGACCGGTCGCGGGTGCGTACCGTCCAGCCATCCTTCAGGGTTACGGTGCGCGATGTTCCCACGGCAATCATCGGCTCGATGGTGAACGCCAGCCCTTCGTGCAGCACTTCGGCGAAGCGCGGATCGAATTGGTTGGGGATGGTCGGCTTTTCGTGGATGGTGCGGCCGATGCCGTGGCCGGTCAAATCGCGCACCACAGAGTATCCCGCTGCCGCCACCGTGCGCTGCACCTCGCGGCCGATATCGAAGGCGCGCGCCCCGGGTTTAGCTGCGGAAACGCCGGCCCAGAACGCGCGCCTGGCGCATTCCATTAACTGGCGAGCCTGGTTGCTCACCCATCCCACGGCAACCGTCTCGCAGGCGTCCGCCATGTAGCCGTTTACCTCCACCGTCACATCCAGCTTTACCAGGTCGCCTTTTTCCAGCCTGCGCCCGCCGGGAACGCCGTGCACAACCTCGTCGTTGACGCTGATGCAACTGTGGCCGGGGAAGCTGTACACCATCTTCGGCGCTGACCGCGCGCCCATGTCGCGCATGGTCTGAGCGCCGATCTCGTCCAGCGCGCGCGTGGAGATGCCCGGCTCGACCGCGGCCTTCATGCTTTCGAGCACCGCCCTCGTGGCATGGCCCGCGCGCTCCATCCCAGCAAGATCTTCGTCGTTGTCAATCGACATGGAGTGCTGTCACCTGCTACTTGTGGCTTCCCCCGCTCGATGCGCCGGCGCTTGAGCTCGAAGAAACGCTGATGGAGCTGCTGCTGGCCGCGGTCGTCGTGCCCCCATGCGAGAACCCGCCGCCGCCGCTGAAGCTGCCGCCATGGCTTGCGCCACCGCTGCTGCCGTGGAACCCGCTGTTGGCAGCGCCAAATCCCGCCGGCGCTCCGCCCCCATGTCCGCCAAAGACCGGTCCCGCACGGCCTACCGGCGTTGCGACTGCGACTGCGCGTCCACCCTGCATCACCTGCCGCGTGGCTACAAAGCCCTGCTGCCGGTTGAAGCTCAGCGGAATGCCCGCGCGCGCCTCGCCAGGCTTCGCGCCTTCGCTGCCCCGGAGCGAGTGCGCCATCATGTGCGGCGCCTCCGCCCTTGCCAGCCTGGGCTCTTCCATGTTGCGGAACCCGCGCGGTGCTTCCTTCATCAGCTCCACGGGGTGCGAGCCGTCAAGCTTCACCGGCGTTACCTTAAAGCCCTGCTTGCCTTTTTCCGGCACAAATCCGAATCTGCGGTTCAACGGCAGTTGGCCTTTCACATCGCGCGGATTGAGGGGTACGGCCGCCACCGTGCGGCCCACGCGCACCCACCGGACCGGCGCATGATGATGGATTCGCCGTCCCACTACCCATCCATAATTTCCGTTCTGCTGCGGCATCCAGTAGCCGGCGTGGCACACCGCCCACGCATACGGATTCATCATTCCCCATCCACCGGACATGCCCCCATACATTCCCTGGTAGGCCACGTTCGCCGGCATCGGCATGGCCGGCTGCATGAATCCCGGGTAGAAGTCGTATCCCATCGCCCACGGCATGCAGGGAAATCCCATATCCATCCCCATTCCCCCATAGGACGGCGCGCCCACGCCGCCTATGACACCCGCGCCGCCGGGGATGCCCACACCACCTCCGCCGCTCGACACCAGCGATTTCTGCGGCGTCGGCTCCCAGCACTTTCCGTACGGCTGGCAATCGTAAAAGGCGCCCTTGCCCTTGAGTTGCGCCAGCCCCGGAACCGGCCTTTCCAGCCCCGCCTCCTGCATCACCTGCTGCGTGTCCGCGCTGCGCGCCTGGTAGCGATCTGCCACCCAGGCGTCGAAGGCTTTCAAATCCGGCGTCTGATCCGGCGCCGCGCCTGCCATCTTGTGTCCTTCTTCAAACAGGAATGTCTTGTCCGCCGCCACCGGTTCCGGCCTGCCCGCTACCCCAACGTCCAGCGTGCCCGCCCTCAGCGGAGTCACCTCGGTCCCATCCAGGTAGCTGCTGACGCGCATGTCCGCTTTTTGCGGATAGCGCGTCAGCAACGCGTTCTTCGGGGTATGCAGAACGAACATCTCGCCCGGCATCAGCGAATCCAGATGCATGGTCACCGCGCCGTTCACCAGCGCCAGCTCCGTGTGCGGCACGCCGCTGGTGGAGTGCAGATCCTCGAAATTCAGCGCCGAGTTCTCCGCCACGTACACGGTGGAATCGTCTTCAAACTCAATCTCGGCGCGCCCGTCCTTGCCGGTCACCAGGTTGTCGCCTTCTTCCAGCGGCAGGTTCATCACCGCCGTTTCCCAGGTTGCGCCCTTGCCGCTGCCCTCGTTCTTGCTGGCGCGGGCAATGCGAACGTCGCCCTCCAGGTAGCTGATGCGCACAATCTCCGGATAAGTGAATTCCGGCTGCGTCTTGCCCAGAATGAACAGTGCGGACTCCTTTAGCCGCTCCGACGAGTCGCCCTGTACAATCTCTTCCACTTGCGCCTTGGCCCGGGTGGGGTCTTCTCTCATCAGCGCCGCCAGTGCCAGCAGCTTCAGCTCGTCGCTCTGCTGCTGTTCCGGCTTCACCGGCGCGCCATTCTTCGCCCCCAACTCGATCTCCAGCGCCCCGCAGTCGTCGATCCACGTGCTGCCTACATACTGGCTGCGCAACGCCCCGCAGTTCTCCAGCACTTTACTTGAATCGCCCATCTTGCTCTCGGCATAGGCCGTCCAGTAGAGCGCGCCGGCCGCATGCGCCCCTTTGGCCTCCGCCACCTTGTCGAAGATCTTCACCGCGTCCGCCCAGCGGCTGTCGCGGATGGCTTTGGTCCCGTCAGCGTACTGCTGCGCGTCTGGTGAGTCGCCAGCGCCGGCGCCCACAAAATCGCTCGCCGTCACTCCGTCCGGAAGCAACGCCTGCCCGTGCGCCATTCCCTGCCCGGCAGCGTACAGCGCCGCCAGCGCCAATACCAGTATCGGTAGCTTCATCCTCATGCCGCGCCTCCATTCCCAACCACTCGCACCGCCGTCTCCCGATACGGGTTCTTCGATCGCAGCACCCGTACCTCGAACAGCAGCCCCTCATTCGTCATTTCCTTCTGCAGCCGCTCCAGCGAGGCCGCGTTCAGCCCGCCAGGCTCGTTCGCCATCTCCGTCAACAGCTTGTCCAGCTTGTCCAGCGCCTGGGCCAGGCCCTCGTCGCCAGACTTGTCCGCGTCTTTGCGGAAAACATGATTCGCGGCCAGCAATCCCCGCGCTTCGTCGCGCAACGGTTTCACCAGCTCCTGGTTATCGACGTCCGCGTGCTTCAGCTCCACCAGCAGCCGCTCCGAGCGGTCCAGATGATCGCCCAGCACAACCACCACTACCCTCGGCTTCTCCGGCGCGGTCAACTTCCGCTGTGTCTCCCGCGCCGCCTCCCGCTTCAGATGCTGCTGATGCTCCCACACCGTGCCCACATAAAATGCTGCTGCTGCCAGCACGGCGCATCCGGTGGCGTAGCTCAACCCCATCCACAGCCACGGGCGCCATTTGCTGGCAGGCATCAGAACCGGGCTCCGCAATTCCGCTGCGGCAGGCAGCCGCGCCGCAACCCTCTGCCACATCCGCTCGCCATATCCCTCATCCCGCTCCGGCGATTCCACAATTCCCAGTGCCTTCAGGTCGCTTTCCAGGCTGTGGTAGGCCTTTGCGCAATCCGCGCATTCCTCCACGTGCCGCTGCGCGCCTTTGTAGTCTTCCGGCGCTGCTTCGTTGTAATACATCTCCACCAATCCCTCGGGGCTCAAATGTTCCATTTGCTTCATGCCGTAACCCTCAGAGATGCCAGCCGCTTGCGCATCTTCTGCACTGCCCGGTACACCGTCTGCTTGGCGGTATTCGGCGCCACCTCCAGCGCCGCCGCAATCTCCTCGGTGTTCCTCTCTTCCATGTGCCGCAGCACAAATGCCGTCCTTTCCATCGCGGTCAGCGTCCGCAGGGCCTGCCCGCCCAGTGAGCCGATCTCCGCGCTCAGGACCAGCCGCTCCGGGCCAGCGGCCGAATCCGCCACCTGCACCGCATCCTTCTCCGGATCGTATTCCTCGCTTACCTGCCGCGCCAGTTCCCGCCGCCGGCTTTCCAGCCTGTCCAGCGCGCAATGCACCGCGATCCGGTAAATCCAGGTGCAGAAATTGGCCCGCGCCTCAAACGTCTCCAGCTTCTGGAACCCGCGCAGGAATGCCTCCTGCACAATATCGTCCGCATCGGCCTCGTTGCCCGTCATGCGGTAAGCCAGCCGGAATAGCATCCGGCTATGCCGAATCACCAGCGGCCCATACGCCTCCTGGTCGCCAGCCAGAACCGCCTCGATCGCCGCTCCATCGTCCTGGCGCATGTTCCCCATTTGACCACCAAGTCTACTCTCCGGTTAGGAAGGTTTCCAAAGGGCAGGGAACAGGGAGTAGGGAATAGGGAGTAGAAAGCCAACCCGGTCCCCACCCGGCCATCAAAAAAGGCCTCCGCGTCCCCGCGAAAGCCCTTGCCATCCCTACTCCCTGCTCCCTACTCCCTACTCCCTACTCCCTACTCCCAACGTTCTCTTCCTGCTCCTTGTACTGCAACTGGTACAGCTTCCAGTACAACCCCCGCATAGCCAGCAACTCCTGGTGGCTGCCGATTTCCCGTAATTGTCCCTTGTGCATCACCAGGATGGTGTCTGCCCGCTGCACTGTGGAGAGCCGGTGCGCGATCAGCACGCTGGTCCGCCCCTCCACCAGCCGCTCCAGCGCACCGCGAATCCTCAACTCGGTATCCGTGTCCACGCTGGAAGTTGCTTCGTCCAGGATCAGGATGCGCGGGTTATAGGCCAGCGCCCGCGCAAAGTTGATCAGCTGCTTCTGTCCCGTAGAGAACGAATTGCCCCGCTCCTCAACCGGATCGCCAAACTTCAGGGGCAGTGTCTCGATAAAGTCCAGCACGTTCACGTCCCGCGCCGCCTGCTCGATCCGTGCGTCTGAAATCGCTTCGTTCCCCAGCCGGATGTTCTCGGCGATCGTTCCCGTGAACAGGAACGGATCCTGCAGCACGACCGCATAATGCTGCCGCAGCTCGTTCAGGTCGTGTTCGCGCACATCCAGCCCGTCCACCAGGATCGCACCGGCGGTCACGTCGTAAAACCGCATCATCAAGCTGGTCAGCGTGGTCTTGCCCGCGCCTGTGTGTCCCACAATTGCCACTGTCGATCCCGGCTCGATCGAGAACGACACATCCTTCAGGATCCAGTCAATTTCCTTCAGCTTCTGGAGCTCCGCACTCACCCGCTCCCAGTGCAGCTCATCCCCATTCCTGCTTCCGCCTCGTGTCAAATTCAGTCCGTCATCCTGAGCCGAGGACGCGCCAGAGCCCGCAGTCAGATTCAGGCGGTCCTCCTGAGCAGAGGCCGCGACAGCGGCCGCAGTCGAAAGCCAGCCCTGAGCCTGCCGAAGGGGACCTGCATTTCCCGTCGCCCGCTCCACCGCCGCCTTCTGCTCGTCCGTCAGTTTCTGATAAGTAAACCAGACATGCCGGAACTCAATCCGATTGCTACCGTCTCCCAGCCGCGGCTGCTCCGGCGACACAATCTCCGGCTCCGTGTCCATCAGCTTGAAAATCCGCTCGCACGCCGCCATCGCCGCCTGCAAAATGTTGTACTTGTCGCTCAGGTCCTGGATCGGCCGCCAGAATCGCTGCGAATACATGTTGAACGTGGCCAGCATGCCGATAGTCACCGCCCCGTGTGCAATCACGCTATTGCCGCCCGCCCAGATCACCAGCGCCACCGCAATCACGCTCAGGAAATCCACCGCCGGGTAATACAGCGCGTAGGCAAAAATCGTGTCCTTGAACGCCACCATGTGCTGCCGGTTCACCACTTCGAAGTCATCGAATGCGCGCTGCTCGCGGTTGAACAGTTGCACCACCTGCATCCCGCTGATGTGCTCCTGGGTAAAGCTGTTGATGCGCGCAATCGCCGCCCGCACCCGCCGGTAGCTCTCCCGCACTGAATTGCGGAACATTCGCGTCACGATCAGGATCACCGGCAGCACGCAGAACGCCAGCAGCGCCAGCCACCAGTTGATCGTCAACATCACGATGCCCATGAAGCTCAGCGTGAAAAAATCGTCCACGATGGCCAGGATTCCCCCCGTGAACATCTCGTTGACCGCGTCCACGTCCGACGTCAGCCGCGTCACCAGCCGTCCCACCGCATGGGTGTCGAAGAAGCCCACGTGCAGCCCCTGCATGTGGCGGAAAATGTCGCGGCGCAGATCGAACATCATCTTCTGCCCGATCCACTGCATCAGGTACGTCTGGATGAACTCAAAGAGGTACGACGAGATCAGCAGTAGAACGTAAATCCCCGCCAGTTGGGTGATGCCCTGCCATGGGTCGTTGGAGAGATGGCGCGTCAGCCAGTGCCCCGATCCGAACCCGTGCAGCACGCTGGTGGCGGCATGGCGGTCCGCGCCGCTGGGGAAATAGCGGTCGATGGCCAGCATCACCAGGTACGGTCCGGCCACGTCGCTCATTGACTTCAGCGTCACGCTGACCGACGAGATAATCGCCTGGGCCCAGTACGGCTTGACGTAGTGCCCCAGCCGCCGCATCAGGACCCCGTCGTACACCTTGCCCACCGGGTCCTCATCCGTCTTCTTGTCGGCTTTCTTCTTCTCGGATTTTTTCAGAATGGACACCCCAGCTCTCAGGTTTTGGGACCTGGGATCGAGCACAGATGGAGCCTCAGCCTCCGGCCTCTCGCTCTGCGGGGAATCCTTTTTCGCGTCGTCGCTCATCGGCCGTCGAGGCTTACCTCTCTATTCTACGAGCCAAACCATCCCTAGGCCTCAATTGCAACCCGCCCGCCTCTGCCCATCCCCGCATTTTTAGTACGATGGAACAATCATGGCCAGCATTGCCGAGATCTTTGGCGATCGTCCGGTTCTTGCCGACGGTGCGATGGGCACCGTGCTCTACGGGCGCGGCGTCTTCATCAACCGTTGCTACGACGAGCTGAACCTCTCCGATCCCCAACTCATCCTCTCTGTGCACGAGGAATATCTCCAGGCCGGCGCAGAGATTCTTGAAACCAATACCTTCGGCGCCAACAGCTTCCGCCTCGCCCGCCACGGCCTCGCCGGCAAAGTGGCTGAGATCAACGCCGCCGGCGTGCGCCTGGCCAAACAGGCCGTCGCCCATCTGCGCGACAAGCAGGCCGGCGAAGCCTGGGTCGCCGGCGCGGTCGGTCCCCTCGGCGTGCCCTTGGAACCGCTGGGCAAGACCGGCCTCGACGAGGCGCGCGCCGCTTTCAAGGAACAGATCACAGCGCTAGCCGCCGCCGGCGCTGACCTCATCGTGATTGAAACCATGCCGGCGCTGAATGAAGCCCGCGAGGCCCTGCTGGCCGCGCGTGAAGCCGCTCCCGACCTTCCCGTCCTGGTCATGGTGACGGTGGACGACGAAAGCAATTGCCTTGACGGTTCCTCGCCCGCGCACGCCGCGGCCCTGCTCACTGAGGCCGGCGCTGACGCCGTCGGCGTCAACTGCTCCACTGGCCCGGCCACCGTGCTCACCGCCATTGAGGCCATGCGCGCCGCCACCACCCTGCCCATCGCCGCCATGCCCAACGCCGGCATGCCCCGCGCCGTCGAGGGCCGCAACATCTATCTCTGCTCGCCCGAGTACATGGCCAGCTTTGCCCGCAAGGCTCTCGCCGCTGGCGCGCAGTTCGTGGGCGGATGCTGCGGCACCACCCCCAATCACACCCGCGCCATGCGCTCGGCCATGCGCGCCATCCATGCCCAGACCCACATCCAGGAGGGCGGCGCCGCGGTCGAAATCAGCAGCGAGACCCCTCCCATGCGCCTCGGCGAGCGCTCCCGCATCGGAGCGCTGGTGGAAGAAGGCAAGTTCATCACCATGGTCGAAATCGTTCCTCCCCGCGGCATCGATTGCAGCAAGGAGATTGAGGGCGCACGCGTCCTGGCCCAGCTCGGCGTGCACGCCATCAACGTGCCTGACTCGCCCCGCGCTTCCGCCCGCATGAGCGCCCAGAGCCTCTCGATCCAGATCCAGCAGCACACCGGCATTGAGACCGTGCTGCACTACACCTGCCGCGACCGCAACCTGCTCTCCATCCAGTCCGACCTGCTCGGGGCATCGTCCATCGGCCTGCGTAACATCCTGTGTCTCACCGGCGATCCGCCCAAACTAGGCAACTATCCCGATGCCACCGCCGTCTTCGACGTCGATTCCATCGGCCTGGTCAACGTTGTCCGCCGCCTCAATCACGGCCTCGACATCGGCAGCAATTCCATCGGCGCCAGCACCAACTTCACCATCGCCATCGCCGCCAATCCCGGCGTGCCCGACATCGAGCACGAAGTGCGCCGCTTCAAGTACAAAGTCGAGGCGGGCGGCGAGTACGCCATCACCCAGCCGGTTTTCGATCTCGGCCTGCTCGAAGATTTCCTCAAGCGCATCGAGGGTTATCGAATTCCCGTCATCGCCGGCATATGGCCGCTTACCAGCCTGCGCAACGCCGAGTTCATGCGCAACGACCTGCGCGTCTCCATGCCCGAAGCGATCATGCAGCGCATGGCAAAAGCAGAAACGCCCGACGCCGCGCGCAAAGAGGGAATCAAGATCGCGCAGGAAATGCTGGAAGCCGTGCGCCCCTACGTCCAGGGCGCGCAGGTCAGCGCCCCCTTCGGCCGCTACAACGCCGCCGCCGAAGTAATCGCCAGCGTCCTGCCCCAGGCGACACAATGAACAGAAGATTGGCCCGCACAGTTTTACAATGGCGGTAAGCAATCGGAGCTACGCATGCCCACCTTCGAAGAATCCCTCAAGAAACTCGAATCCATCGTCGACCAGCTCGAAAAAGGCGACCTCCCGCTGGAGGACTCGATGAAGCTCTTCGAGGAGGGCGTGAGCCTTTCCGCCGTCTGCAAGCAGGACATTGACGCCGCCGAAGGCAAAGTGCAATTGCTCATCAAACAGCGCGATGGCTCCATCAAGACCGAACCCTTCCCGCCTGAAAAACCCTTCTGAGAGACTCGTAGCGTCGGCCTCCCGGCCCGGCCTCCAGCGACAGGTCCTCGTCGCTGGGGTGGTGGAACGGCTGCTGCGTGGACCTCCCGGTCCACGCTCAGGCTGCGGATAAACCTGCAGTCTTGAAGGGGCACGAGATTACTTGTGCCGATGCCCGCTTGCTACACTGGGTTCATGATGGACGAACAGGAGTTTCGCCGCGACGCTGAGAAGGCCCTCGAATCGCTGAAACGCCATCTCATCCAGCGCGAAGAGGAAGACGAAGCCGGTTTTGAAGTCGAGGAGCAGAGCGGCGCTCTCAACGTCACCTTCGAGGATCCGCCGGGCAAGTTCGTCATCACTCCCAACACGCCCGTGCGCCAGATCTGGATCTCGGCCCTGGCCACCAGCTTCAAACTCGACTGGAATCCCACCGCCGCCGCCTTCGTCCTGCCCCGCAGCGGCGAAGCCCTCATCCCGCTACTCGACCGCCTAATCGCCGAGCGCCAGGAAGGCTGACCCAGATGTAGCGCCGGCCTCCCGGCCGGCTGTAGCGGAGGTCTCCAGACCTCCGCTGGGGCCAACCCAAGCGCGAAGTTCTCCGATCGAAGTTCTACGACGCATTCGAGTACATCTTTCGCACCACCCACAACACTGGTAGTCCAGCCACAATCAACCCTGTCCCGATCAGCGATCCCTCCAGGCTGCTGCTGAAGCTCGACACCAGCACCGCCGCCGCGCACACCACGAACACCGCCGGCAGCACCGGATATCCCCACATCCGGTATGGCCGCGCCATCTCTGGATGCTTCCTCCGGTAAACGAAAATGGTTGTTGCCGTCAGCATGTAGAAGAGCCACTCGGCAAAAACCGCCAGCTCGAAGTGCTGCTGAAACTGGGAGAGAAACAGCAGCAGCACGGTCGACAGCAATCCCTGCACCACCAGCGACGTCGACGGCGAGCGGAAGCGCGTATTGACGTGCGCAAACTGGCGGAAGAACAGCCGGTCGCGGGCCGCGGCAAAGGGAATGCGCGCGCCCGACATGATGGTTCCGTTCAGCGTCACAAAAATTGAGATCGCCATGGCCGCTGCCACAAAAGCAGCGCCGCGCGCGCCGGCCACGACCCTCAGCGCCGATACCGCCGGCTGTTCGCTCGCCGCGATGCTTGAGGCTGGCAGCACATACTGGATGGCCGCGTTGGTGGCCATGAATAGCACGCCCACAATCACCAGCCCGCCAATCAGCGCGATGGGTAGGCTGCGCTCCGGCCGCCGCACCTCGCCCGCCACCATGGTCAGGTCGTTCCAGCCGTCGTAGGCCCACAGCGTCGCAATCAGCGCCGCCATGAATCCACTCACCAGCCCGTGTACCCGCGGCACGCCGGTGGCAAAATTGCTCCACGCACCCCCGGCCCAGGCAAAGCAGAACGCCGCCACAATCAGGATCAGGACAGCTTTCAGGATCGTGAACACAAGCTGGAAGTCGCCGGCCTTCTTGATGCCGAGATAATTCAGCCCCGTGATCAGCCACGTCACCGCGATGGCGAACACCTGCGACCACAACAGCGGCGTCCCCGGCACTCCGGCCATCAGCCAGTGAAACGAGGGGAACACCTCCAGCGTGCGCGCGAGGCCAGTGGTCACCGCCGCAATCGACGCCGGCTTGGCCACCGCGAACCACGTCCACATGTAAAGAAACGCGGTGGTGTCGCCGTAAGCGCCGCGCAGGTAAACGTACTCGCCGCCGGCGTAGGGCATCATTGCGCCCAGTTCGGCATAGGTCATGGCCCCGAACAGCGAGAGCAGCCCGCCGACGATCCATGCAAGATAGACCAGGGCGGACGAGCCCACGTCCTGCATCATCTCCCGCGGCACCAGGAAGATGCCGCTGCCGATGATGGTGCCCACCACGATGGCCGTGGCCTGGCTCGCGCCTAGCACCCGCGGCAGGTCGTTCTCCTGCCCGGCGGGCGCGGCGCTGGCTCTCACGGCGTCAGCCTTCTGGCTCATGCGTGATGAGAATACCAGCAGTGCCCGCGGGGGCGCGTCAGAGGCGAAAAATAAAAACGGCGATGTCAATTAGAATCAGTTAATTAAGCCACGAAAATGCACTAATCTGCGCACTTATTCCCGGGGTGCGGTGGTGGCGCGGGTTGACGGCGCGAGGGCGGAAGGATGGGAAATAAAAAAACGTGGATGTCGAATGTAATCATGGAATTACGTGCTAGTAGTGCACACAATTGTGCATTCTTCGGGCGGGGCAAGGGGGGGTGGGGGGTATTTATTTTATCGATAATACTCTGTTCGAAGGAAATTACGGAATAGGAACCCTGGCGGGCGGGGATTTCCCCGGTCTTTTCAAGACGGATTGTGGCGGCGACCATGGTTGTGGATTCCTTGGAACTGAAATGCGAATGCCCGCCGGTGGGCGGGCAAGATTCAACTCACGATTCGAGTATGGATGGATTGCGCTGGCCGGTCTGTGATGGCGGATACGGGTGAGAGGCAGCGGAGTTGGCGGAGCCAGCGGCGCCAGAGAAGGCCGAATTCGCGATTTTTCGCTTGTGGGGAGGCCTATCAGTGGGGGCTGGCTTGAGGGCCAGCGGAAGGATCGGGCCGGGACGGGTGATACCAATCACAACACTGAAGTTGCAACTTCAGTATCCGGTGCGGCGCGGGCGGGTTTTGAGGCCATAGTGAAGTTAGGACTTCAGTATCTGGGGCAGCCGCAAGCGCGTTCCGGGGCGAATTAGTTGCGAAACGGGGTTCGTGGGAACCCTTCGACTCCGCAACATCTGGAGCTCGGCGGCTGTGCATTTTGCCTCCCGATCCGGAAGCTTCCCCACGCTGAATATTATTTTTATGTGGCATGGCCACACGTCGATCTGGCATACTTCTGTGGTGATCGCACAGGAGGGAGATTTGGCCGATTCGAAGATGGATTTGCTGCAAGGAACCCTGGACCTGATGGTGCTGCAGACGCTGGCGGCGATGGGATCGCTGCATGGGTACGGAATTGCGCGGCGCATCGAGCAGGTGAGCGGGAACGAGGTGCTGCTGAACCAGGGGACGATTTACGCGTCGCTGGTGCGGTTGGAGCAGCGCGGCTGGATCGCCTCCGAGTGGGGGGTCTCCGGGAATAACCGCAAGGCGAAGTTTTACTCGATTACGGAAGACGGACGGAAGCGGCTGGTGGAGGATGCGCGTTACTGGCAGCGGCTGACCGGGGTGATGGACCGCATGTTTGCGATGGGCCCGGCGGGGGACGGCGGGAGCGGCGAGGCATGAGCGGGCTGAAGCGGCTGCGGCGGCGGGTATGGGCGTTCTTTGCGAAGAAGGCGCTGGACGCGGAACTCGAGGCGGAGCTGGAGACGAATCTGCAGCTCGCGATCGACGAATACATTGAGCACGGCGTTGCGCCTGCGGAGGCGCGGCGGCTGGCGCTGGTGCGGTTTGGCGGAGTGCAGCAGGCGCGGGAAAAACAAAGGGAGGCGCGGGGACTTATGCAGATCGACATTCTGGTGCAGGACCTGAAGTACACAGCGCGAAAGCTGATGCGCGATCCGGGATTCACCGTGGTTGCGGTGCTCATCCTGGCGCTGGGCATCGGCGCCAATGTTGCCGTGTTCAGCGTGGTGAATACGCTGATGCTGCGGCCGCTTCCGTTTCCCCACGCGCAGGAGCTGGTGTGGATCGCGCCGCCGCCGTCGAAATGCGGGCTGAGCTGCGCGACCTACTCGACCGATGCCTACGACGCGTTCCGGGTGGGCAGCCGGTCGTATCAGGACGTGACCGGATACTTTGCCTTCTCAAGCCCCGGGAACCTGGCGTTGCAGATGGGGAATGGTGCGCCGGTGCCGGCGACGAGCATCGATGTGATCGCCAATTTTTTCAACGTGCTGGAAGTCCAGCCGGAGATGGGGCGGCTGTTCCGCGAAGAGGATGGGCGCAACGGCGCGGCTCCCGTGATTGTGTTGACGGATGCGTGGTGGCGCCGCCAGTTCAACGCCGATCCCAATATCGTAGGCAAGGCGTTCGACATGAATGGGCGGCAGACGACGGTGATTGGAGTGCTGCCGCCGACGTTCGATTTTGGCGCGGTGTTTGCGCCAGGCAGCAAGGTGGATGCGATCACGCCGTTGAATCTGTATGGGCCGCCGCGCGACGAGGGCAACATGGTCACCATGATTGGGCGGATGAAGCCGGGCGTCACGCTGGGGCAGGCGGTGGGGGAAGCGGCGCGAGTTGCGCCCACCATGTGCTGGAACAACAAGTACCCCAATACGTGCGGCGGTTACAAGGATGCTGTGGTGCCGGTGCCGCTCAAGGATTACGTGACGGGGAGGCTGCGGCAATCGCTGACGGTGTTGTGGTGGGCGGTGGGGATGATTCTGCTGATTGCGTGCGTGAATCTATCGAACCTGCTGCTGGCGCGGGCCACGGCGCGGTCAAAAGAATTTGCGATGCGGGGGGCGCTGGGCGCGGGACGCGGGCGGATTGTGCGGCAACTGCTGACGGAGAGCATGGTGCTTTCCGCAGCGGGCGCGCTACTCGGGCTGCTGCTGGCGGCAGTTGTGGTGGCGTGGCTGCGGACACAGGGAGCGATTGCGCTGCCGCTCTTGAGCCAGTTGCATATCGACGGCGCGGCGCTGGGATGGACAGTGCTGATTGCGGGATCGTCGGCCATGCTGTTTGGCCTGGCGCCCGGGCTGCGCATGGCGGGGGGCAATCTGCAGGAGGCGCTGAAGGACTCAGGCGCGGGTTCGGGACAGAGCCGCAAGCACGAACGGCTGCGCTCGGTGCTGGTGGTGAGCGAAGTGGCGCTGGCGTGCATGCTGCTGGTGGGCGCGGGGCTGCTGTTGCGGAGCTTTCTCAAGGTTCTGGATGTCGACCTGGGCTTCCAACCGGAGCGCGCGGCCGCGGTGACGGTGGACTATGAAGACCCTCCGGCGCTCGCGAAAAGCAACGCGCCGGATACGGGAGCAAAAATTCTGGCGGCACGAAGCGCCAATTTCCAGCCGTTGCTGGAGCGGGTGAGCGCGCTGCCGGGCGTGGAGGCCGCGGGGATATCCGATTATCTGCCGCTGGCGGGGAACCGGTCGTGGGGTTTGCCGTTTCCCAAGGGTGTGAAGCGGCCGGACAAGCTGCACGTATCCGGGCCGCTGGTCTACGTGATTTCCCCAGGCTATTTGCGGGCGCTGGGAACGGCTCTTCGCGGGCGCGACTTCACCTGGAGCGACCGTGCGGACACGCAGAACGTGGTGATTATCGACAAAGGATACGCAAAGTTCCTTGCCTCCTACGCGCACTGGCCCAACAACGATCCCGTGGGGCATCTCCTCGATGACGGCAGCAAAGCCGGGTTGCTCATTGTGGGCGTTGCCGAGGATGTGCACACCGAGAGCGTGGAGGGGCAGAACGGATGGCAGATTTACTATCCGTGGACGCAGGCCTTTGGCGGCACGCCGCAACTGGTGGTGCGCACCACGCTGCCGCCGGCGCAATTGGCCACCAGCGTGATGAGCCTGCTGCGCCAGGCAAATCCCAAACAGCCGGCGGCGGAGTTCAAGCCGATCGAGAAGCTGGTGGATCATGCCAACTCGCCGCGGAGGTTCTTCATGTTGCTGGTAACGGTGTTTGCCGGGCTGGGCGTGCTGCTGGCGGCGCTGGGGATTTATGGCGTCATCTCATACGGGGTGACGCGGCAGACGCAGGAGATTGGAATCCGCATGGCGCTGGGCGAGAGCGCGGCGCAGGTGCGGAGGCGGGTGCTGATGAAGACGCTGCGGCTGGCTGGTGTGGGGGTGGCGCTGGGCGCGGCCGTCTCGTTGATGACGGCGCGGCTGGTGGCATCGCTGTTGTACGCCACCTCGCCGTGGGATGGCGCGACGTACGCGGGAATGGCCGTGGTGCTGCTGGCCGTGGCCGCGGTTGCGGGGTATGTGCCGGCGCTGCGAGCTTCGCGAACCAATCCGCTGGTGGCGTTAAGGGCGGAATGATGCCCGCGGAGGTGGATTTTCCGCGAGGCCATGCCGGGGCGGGTTGGACTGCGACGATTCGAGGATCGCGTTCCTGTGGAACGTGATCTTTGTTTTTGTGGATGCGTTCCCAGGACTGCCCCCTTCGTTCGCCGCGGCGAACGAAGGGGTTGTACTGGGCTGTTTTCCTGCGGTCCCTACAGGACGCTTTCCGGGGTTCGCTTTCAGAAGTGAAAGCGGTAGCGGAGTTCGGCGTAGAACATGCGGGGGTCGTTGAAGTGGAAGCCGCCTACGGTTACGGAGTTATCTAACAGGACGCGGTGGTTGGTGACGTTGACGGCGTCGACGGAGAGGTGGAGGTTTTCGCCGAGGCTGTGGCCTACGGAGGAATCGAAGGTGGTGTGGACGGGGAGATAGGGCCCTGGTACGGGCCTTGGCCGGAACCGGCGAGGCCATTGGCGAAGCCGGAGCCGTAGTAGACGTTGGAGGCGAACCAGGTGTGGGTGGGCAAGTTGGCGGTGAAGCCGGCATTGAGGGTGACGCGCTGATCGTGGTCGACGGGGAAGTAGCCGGGGCCGAGATCGCAGGTGGGATCAGTGGGATCGGAGCAGGTGAAGCCGCCGATGATGTTGCCGCGCTGCTCGGCGATCTGGTTGGAGTAAGCGAGGTGGAACTGGCCGAAGCGGGCGACGGTGGGGGAGCGGAGGGTCATCTCCCAGCCGCGGACTAGCGCGCCATCGACGGCGATGGGGAAGTACATGTTGGACTCGCCGAGGTTGGAGTGGTCGAGGAAGTTGTTGACGCGGGTTCTGAAGTTGTCGACGTCGAGGGTCCAGCCGCGAAACGGGATGTCGATGCCGAACTGGTGCTCTTCGTCGCGTTCAGAGGGCAGGGGGGTGAAGGCGTTTTCGCCGGTGACGTGGGAGGCGTACTCGAGCACGGATGTGGATACGGTTTCAAGGGGCGCGGGCTGGAAGAAATGGCCATAGAAGCCGCGGAGAACCCAGTGGAGGCGGGGAATCTCAAGCGTGGCGCCGATGCGCGGATAGATGGCGGATTCGTCGAGGCCGGCGCGGTAGACGCTGAAGCGCTCGCCGCCGAGGAGGGTGAGGTAGCGGCCGAGGCGGAGATTGTCAGAGAGGTAGTACTCAAACAATGCGGCGCCGGCGTTGGACTGTGTGTTGGGCTCGGAGGGCGCGCTGGCGTCATTGACTTTGACGCCGAAGAGGTCGTTCTCAGATTGATAGAAGGTGTAGGCGCCGGTGGCGATGGAATTGGGGCCGAGCTGGAGATGAGCGTCGGACTGGCCGCCGACATAGTTGGAAAGCTGATGCCAGGTGGTGGCGGCGGGGATGTCGGCGGGGAGTGAGTCGTAGTTGGCCTGGTTGAGGTGATAGAAGGGCGCGAAGGCGAGGGTGGCGCGGGGCGAATAGGTGTGGACCCAGTTGGCGATGAGGAAGGAGTCGCGCTCGGTTTGGGCATCGCGGAGGCCGTAGGACTCGTAATACTGGCTGGCCTGCTCCCAGTCGGTAGGGTCGGGGTCGTAGGGGACCTGGAAGTGGTCCTGGCGGTACTGGGCGTCGAGGCGGATCTGGTCGTGGGCGGTCTGGTTGCGGATGACGGAGACGAAGCCGCTTTGGGAGTTGGTGGAGTCGTGGAGGACCTGAGGGACGGGGGTGGCCAGGCCGAAGCTGGAGCGCGAGCCGGTGGCGCTGGCGTACCAGGCGGAGCGGGTGGAGTGGTCGCCGATGGCTAGCTGGGCTTCGCCGGTGCCGAGGTTGCCGCCGCGGAGGGTGAGGTCGGCGTCGTGGTCGAACTCCCAGCCGTTGCGGGGAAGGACGTCGAAGACGCCGTAGGTGCGGTCGCCGACGGAGGACGAATAACTGCCGCGCTGGGTTTCGAGCTGGTCGATGTCCTTGGGGTCGATCTGGGGGCCGAGGTTGGAGGCGATTTTGGTGTTGGGGATGTCGACGCCGTCAATGAGCCAACTGGTCTGGTGGCCGCCGCGCATGTGGAGCATGTCGTGGGTCATGTAAGCGGCGGGGACGTAGTCGGTGATCATTTCCATGCCCAGGGTGCGGTCGGCGCCGGGGGTGGTTTCGATCTGCTCGCGGCTGATGAGGGTGGTGGGAGTGACGTTGCCCTGCGCGACGGCGGCGGAGCTGGCGTTGACGGTGACGGATTCGGTGGTAGATGCAATGGAGAGCGGGATGTGGAGGATGGGGTTGGAACCGGAGACAAGGGTGATGTTCTGGGTAGACGAGGCGAAGCCGGAGGCCTCGACGGTGAGCCGGTAGCCGCCCATGGGGACGTTGGCGAGGGTGAAGTCGCCTTGGGGGCCGGAGGTGGAGTTAAGGATGAAGGCGGAATTGAGGGAACGGAGCGTGATGGAGGCGCCGGCGATGGGGCGGTGCTGGGGATCGTGGACGACTCCGCGAACGGTGGAGAAGACGGTGGCGCGCGCGGGAACGGCGGCGGCGACAAACGCGGCGAGGGCAAGAATGGGGAAGCTGCGCATGATCGGATCCTCTTTGCTGCGCGAGAACGCAGGTGCTGCGCGGGCGCAGACGGACGAAACGGCGTGGCGGCGCGCCTATCCTTCAGGCAATCAACCGCCGGGAGGATGGAGCACGCTTAACGTTCAGTGAGGAGCAGGTTGGAACCGGTCCTGGATCAGCAGGCTTGCGGAGGGCCGCGCGAGGAGGGGATGGTGGAACGGGTGAGGGTTGCGGAGGAGGAATGCGCGGGGACGAGGAGAGTGGCGGCGGAGCCTGGCGCGGCCGGCGGGTGAGAGAGCGCGAAGGCGGGGACGGGGGCGAGATGGCCGGCACTGTAAAGGGGGCAGCGGTTGGGAGCGATGAGCCAAAACGAGCCCGGAGGCGGTGCGGCCATGGCGGCGAACATGGCGCAGTGATGGGCGCCGTGGCGGCGGCAGCAGGCAGGGAGCTGCAATTCAGTGCCGCCGGGAAGCAGCACGGACAGTGGCCCCATCGCGAAGAGCGCGACGATGAGGATGGACAGGGGACGCCGCATCGCTGATTTGATGCTACACGAATGGAAAGCGGAGCTGGCGGAGCTAGTCAGCGAGTCGGCAGGTCAGCCGGGTTAGCCTGCCGGGCGGGCGGCTGAGTGGTTGGGGATGGTGTGTCAATTTTGGACAAAAGTTTACGAGAGAGATTAAAGGGCGGTGGAAATCTGCCGATGATTTTGACTGAAGAGATTTGGATGGAGGCGCGGGGAGTGGAAATTGGCCCGATCAGCGGCATTCGTCCTGTGGCGATGGTAAGGCCGGGGGAGCCGTCTGCGAATTTGGGCAAAGTGTTCGCCGCTGAGCTGCGGCACCAGGGCGGGGACGCGGAGGACTCGCCGAACGAGAAGGCCAAGCGCGGTCTGGAAGAGGACGAAGGCGAGGACGGCGCTGGGCGCGAAGACGAGGGTATTGAAGCGGGCGGCGTTTCGGACCGAACCGTCAACTTTTTTGCGTGAGCCGGTGTTTTGAAGCCAGGAATGCGTTCTTGCTTGACGGCGATCGATTTTGTCCCGTAATGTAGGACCATAAATTTTCAGGGTTGCACCGTTAGATAGATCGGAATAGAGGCCTCAAGCTTTCCTGCCAGTTGTGTAGCTTCCTGTCCTCAAGCAAGCGTGATCTCCCTTCAGGCGGCGAGTGCACCCGGAATGAAGGTTCCTGCACGTGAAACAAATTCTCCCCCTCATTCTTGCGCTGCTCGCCGGAGCGGTGCCCGCAGTGGCCTCCGTTGCACCCAACATCACCATCACCAGCCCCGTGGCCAACTCCACGGTGACCACGCCGTTTCTGCTCCAGGCAGCCGCCGGACCGTGTTCCGGCAAAACTGTTACCTCGATGGGCTACTCGATTGATTCCGGTTCCACAACCGTGATTCGGAGCGCATCGATCAACGCCAAGGTGTCCTCGCCCACCGGAGCTCATACCCTTTATGTGAAGTCGTCGGGCAAAGGCGTCTCCTGTGTAACGGATATTCCGCTGACGGTTGTTGCAGCGCCTCCCGCTACGGTTACCAATCTAACGGTGACTACGCCGGTCAATCACGCCTCAGTAACTACGCCATTCCAACTGACGGCCTCGGCCACGGAATGCCAGTCGAAGGCAGTGACGTCGATGGGCTACTCGATCGACACCAAGTCGAACCAAACGGTGGTGAACGGCACATCGATCAACGCCAGCGTGGCATCTGCCACGGGCACGCACACGCTGTATGTGACGGCATCGGGCAAAGGCGTATCGTGTGTGGACAGCCTGACTCTCTACGTTTCCGCGCCGATCCCGCCCGGCCCCGTGATCCCCGGCAACGCCGTCGTGGTCAAGTCCATTCAGGACTTGTCGACCTGGCAGGCGGCCTTTGACACCGGCACCGGCTCCGGATCCGCAAGCGGCGTAATGGGTCTGGTTTCTACGCCGTCCCTGAGCGGCTCGGCACTGATGTTCGATACCAGCTACACCGATTATGGCGGAGAACGCTACTCTGTCGTTTACGGCTCCGACACGGTTTCAGAGAACTTTGTCTATGACACCTGGGTCTATCTCGCTGCTCCAACCTCGGGAATTGCCAATATCGAAATGGATCTGAATCAAGTGCTGGCCAACGGGGACACTGTGATTTACGCATTCCAGTGCGATGGCTGGTCCGAGACCTGGGACTACACGGAGAACGCCGGCACTCCAGCCGATCCTGAAGTTGAGTGGCTGCACTCGAGCCAAACCTGCAATCCGCAGGCGTGGACGCCAAACGCGTGGCACCACGTGCAGATCAGCTATGCGCGCGATGGCAGCGGTAACGTCACCTACAAGTCTGTGTGGCTGGATGGCGCGGAGCAGGACCTGAACGTTATGGTCAATTCCGATTTCACGCTGGGATGGGCCTCCGTGTTGAACACGCAATTCCAGGTGGACGGCTTTACTTCGACGGCTGGATCGTCGACGATTTACGCGGATAACATGACCGTGTATCGCTGGTAGCGTACTGGCCAACCAGCCATCGCAACAACGAAGAGAGGGAAGGCATCCGGCCTTCCCTCTCTTATGTTTCCGGTCTTGTGGCCCTATTCCGTACTCGCAGGACAAAACCATCTTGTTTTGATGTTTTTCGGCCCGCGATTGCTCAGGCGACCATTTCGAAGGCGCGAATGGTTTCCTTGCGCACGGTGAGGCTCTCGATCAGGTCCATTCTTACCTCGTAGCCGCGGCCGGGCGAATCGGGAATCTCGATTTCGCCTTTCGAAGTTACCGTCACTTCGGGCTCAATGATGTCGTCGCGCCAGTAGCGCGCGGAAGCGGAGACGTCGCCGGGCAGCGTGAAGTTTTCGAGCGATGCCAGGGCGATGTTGTGCGAGCGTCCGATGCCCGCCTCCAGCATGCCGCCGCACCAAACGGGAATGCCGCGTTCCAATGCCGCATTGTGCACCGCGATGGCTTCAGAGAATCCGCCCACGCGCCCCAGCTTGATGTTGATGATCTTGCAGGATTCCATTTCGATGGCTGCCAGCGCGTCGCGGCGGTTGCGGATGGATTCGTCAAGGCAGATGGGCGTGGTCAGGCGCCTCTGCAGCATGGAGTGGTAGTAGAAGTCGTCGTGCCAGAGCGGCTGCTCGATCATGAGCAGGTCAAATTGATCGAAGGTGCAGATATGGTCGGCGTCGCGCAGGCGGTAGGCCGAGTTGGCGTCGCAGCTCAGCATGATGCCCGGCCAGCGCGAGCGCACTTTCTCAAAGACTTCCACATCCCAGCCCGGTTTGCATTTCAGCTTGATGCGCTGATAGCCCGCTTTGAGTTCGCGATCGATGATCTCCATCAGCTCCGGAATCGATCTCTGAATGCCCAGCGAAACGCCGCAGGGGATGGCGTCGCGCACGCCGCCGAGCAGGCGCGAGAGCGAGATACCTTCGCGTTGCGCTTCCAGGTCCCAGATGGCGTTTTCCAGCGTGGCTTTGGCCATGCGGTTGGCACGCACCAGCTTGAACAGGTGGGGGCAATCGCCGCCGTGCTCGACTTTTTCGGCACTGGCCAGCATGGGGCCCAGCTCGTTCACGATCACCTGCCAGCAGGTGTCAGTGGATTCGCCGGAGAAGTATGGGTGCTCGCCGGCGGTGCATTCGCCCCAGCCGATCAGTCCCTCAGAACGCACTTCGGCCAGAAGGATGCGCCGGTCCCGGGTTACGCCAAAACTGGTCTCAAAAGGCCGCACCAGCGGCAACTGGATTTCGCGGAGGACAATTCCGTCGATTCGCATATTCAACTTTCCTGGGTGGTTTGGATGCCCGCATTCGGCTGGGTGAGTTGCCCCAGCTCATAGATTCCGTTTCCTGCCGTATCCCGGGCGAAGCCCAACACAGCTAATCCGCGGGAGAAAGCTTCAAGAAACTTCAGTCGATTCTGAGTTTGCATTGCGAGAGCGAGATGTCGATCCTGGTCGCTGGCCTTCCACTGGTAGATGGAAGCAGGAACGGTGATGCGTTCTTCAATGACGGGAACTGCGTGGGGCCGGCCTTCCACGTGATCGTGAACGCGCGCCGAGTCGAGATGCCACTCGGCCAGCAGACGGTCAGTGGGAAGCCCGCCTTGTAGTCGAGAAGAGGATACACCATAAAAATCAGGGCGGTAGGTGGAAACCACCGCGCCCAGCTTGTGGATATTTAAAAATGCGTTTTTGATTTCCAGCGGATCGAAGGTCCACTCCATGAGGCAGATTCCGCGGTCGAGTGCGTCGCGGCGTTGAGCCAGCTTGAGTTGCACGCCGATTCCCTGGTTGCGGTAGCCTTCGCGGACGGCCAGCAGGTGGGAATGCAGGTAAGGACGGGGTTTGCCGTCGGAATAATTCTTGCCCGGCTTGACGCCCGGCAAAGACATGGCGAAGCCAATGAGGGAATTGGAGTCACCATTCGGGGCAGCGCCTGGCAGCCCGGTATCGAATGCGCCGATCAACTGGCCGCCCACCTTCTGCATGACCAGGAACGCCTTGCGCGGGATAACGTCGGACTGATCGAAGCCCCAGGTTTCCACCTGCATCTCGACGCATGCCTCGAGCTCGTCAAAGCCCTCGCAGTGGCGGATGTGGATCACGGCTTCGCCTCCGGTTGCGGCTCAGCGAGACGCTTTTTGGCCGCTTCCCACAGTGCTTCCAGCTCCTCCGGCTGGAGTTCCTGCAAGGGGCGCGGAGACATCTGCTCCATGGCGCGGAACCGTTGACGGAAGCGCAGATTGCAGCCGCGGAGGGCCATTTCCGCGTCGGCGTGGAGGTGGCGGCCGAGATTGACCACGGTGAAAAGCAGGTCGCCCAGCTCGGCGGCAATGCGGGGATTTCCATGGAGCGGATCGGCGCGGATTTCTGCCTCCAGCTCGCGAACTTCTTCGGCAATTTTGGGCAGCAGGAACTCCCAGGTAGGCCAGTCGAATCCGACTTTGTTGGCCTCGGCGCCGATCTTCGCCGCTTCGGCCAGGGCCGGAAGCGCACGGGGAACGGCGTCCAGGCGGGATTGATCCGCTGGTTGAGGTTTTTTCTCTAAAGCTTTGATTTCTTCCCAGTTACGCAGAACGGCGCTGGCGGAGCCCTGAACGTCTGCGTCCACATTGGCGCGGTTGCCGGCGGCGCGGGAGGCCTCCTCGCCGAAAACGTGGGGATGGCGGCGAATCAGCTTGCGGTTGAGCGCGTCGAGCACATCGGCGATGGTGAAGCGGCCTTCGTTGGCGGCCATCTCGGCGTAGAACAGGACCTGAAGCAGCAGGTCGCCGAGCTCTTCGGCCAGGTGGGGGAAGTCGCGGCGCTCGATGGCGTCGAAGACCTCGTAGGCTTCTTCCAGGGTGTATTTGCGAATGGTGTCGAAAGTCTGCTGGCGATCCCATGGGCAGCCATCGGGTGCGCGGAGGCGAGCCATGATGGCGACGGATTGCTCAAAGAGCTCTGCCGCTCGCGCGGGATCGGTCGGTTTCGCCGTTGCGGGAGCGGAGGATTCGGATCCTGGACTGTCTGCACTGCGGGCGAAGTCCATCCAGTCCAGTTTACCGCGCCTGGCCGGCAGAGACATTGGACAGTGGTCAGGAGCCGGCGGCCGGAGGGGCAGCTATTCTTCGGGTTTCCAGACGTAGGCGTTGGGCTGGGGCAGGCCGAGGTGGGCGAGGACGCGGCAGACGAACTGGCGGGCCATTTCGGTGGAGTCGGTGGGTTTGAAGTAGAAGGCGGGGATGACGGGAAAAATGACGGCGCCGGCTTCAGCGGCGAGAGTCATGTTGCGCAGGTGGATGCGGTTGAAGGGGGTTTCACGGACGCTGAGGATGAGCGGACGGCGCTCTTTCAGGGTGACGTCGGCGGCGCGGGCGATGAGGGTATTGGCTAGGCCGTTGGCGATGGCTGCGAGCGTGCCCATGGAACAGGGCAGGACGATCATGCCGGCCGAGGGATGGCTGCCGCTGGCGATGGCTGCGCCGATGTTGGCGTCAGGAAGCTGAACGGTTTTTTTGGGGCCAAGGCCGAGCAGGCGTTCCAGCAGATCGGTGCGGCCGGAGATGCCGAGCTCCTCCGCGAGGACACGCAGCGAGCTCTCAGAGGCGACGAAATGGACGCGGCTAACGCGCTGGTCGGACTCGAGAGCGAGGAGCATTTCGCGCGCGAAGACTGCGCCAGATGCACCGGTGAGGGCTACGGTGATTTCGACGGGATCCACTTGCGATTGCTCCTGTCGGTGGCGCGTTTCCACGCGCGTTACGTCGGCTAGGTCAAACCGGGTATGTTGAGGCCGCCCAGCACGCCTTTCAGGCTGTCCTGAATTGCGTCTTCGGCCTTGCGGCCGGCCTCGTTGATGGCGGCTACGACCAGGTCCTCGAGCATCTCCACGTCGGGTTTGTCGCCGCTGAGGCCGACGACCGCGGCGGGATCGATGCGGATTTTGAGCAACTGCTTTTTGCCGTTCATGGTGGCCAGCACCGCGCCGCCGCCGCTGGAGCCTTCCACGATGGTCTGCTCCAGCTTGCGCTGCATATCTTCCTTCATCTGCCCGGCCTGCTGCAGCATTTCGCCCAATTTCATTGGGTTAAACATGACGTAACTCCGATTGAAGGCTGGTTAGCGAGTACGCAGATCGACGACGCTGCGCACCTCGGCATTGAAAATCTCTTTGGCCCGCTGCACCAGCGGGTTCTGCAAAGCTTCTTCCTGGATGCTGCCGGCAATTACCGGAGCGTCAGCGCGCGACGCGTTGGCCGCGCCCTCGCCGGGGACTACGGTGAAGCGGGACGGACCTCCGAGGCGTTGCAACTGCTGCTTGATGATTTTGTCCGCGGCGGCATTGATGGTGAGGCTGAGCATTTTTTTGCCCAGGCCGGCAACTTCAATGCGGAGGCTGGAGACGTCGAGCTGCCACAGGGCGCCCGAGAGCAACTGCGATGCCGAGGAGTGGCCCTCTTGAGCAAGGGCAGCAACCACGGCCTGGCGAAGCGCCGCGACTGAGGGCGCTTCTGTGGGGAGGGCAGCGGGGAGGGCAGCGGGCGCCATGGCCAGCGAACCCTCAGTGATGGGCACAGCCTGCGCGGAAACCGGCTGCGCCGAGGCGACGGGAAGCGGTGCGATCGGGCTTCGGGGCTGATCGGCGACCTGCGGTGAAGGCGCGGTCATGGTGGCGGTGGGCGCGGATTCCCAGGAGCTGGAGGCGGCGAAGGGCGAAGCTGATGCGGAAGCGGATGGCGCGGCAGCGGGAGCGGGACGCGCGCTGATTGAGGCGCCGGCATGGGCCGGAGTGGGACGTGGATGCGCGGGCGTGCGGCCTTGCGCAGGCGTAGCGCCCGTAACGCTGCTGCCTCCGGGAAGGCTGCTCAAGAGTTCTTCCAGCGGCAGAAGCCGTTGCGCGTGGACGAGCTTGAGCAAGCCTAATTCGAGGTGGAAGCGCTGCTCCTGGCGGAAGTTCAGATCGTCGAAGGTGCGCAGAACGATCTGGAGGTTGCGGGTGATTTCCTCTTCCGTGAACAGCATGGCGGTGCGGGCGGCGCGGGCGCGTTCGTCATTGGAGATTTGCAGCAGTTCGGTCTGTTCGCCGCCCAGTTTGGCCATGAGCGCGTTGCGCAGGAAGCGGACGAGCTGGCGCGCCAGCGAAAGGGGGCTGTGGCCGGCGTTCAGGAGCACGTTCGCCTGCTCCATCAAATCGGCGCTTTGGCCCGAGGCAACGGCTTCCATGAGCCGCTCGAAAATGGCGTTGGACACGGCGCCCATGAGCTCGCGGATCAGCGCGGCGTCGAGGACTGCGTGTCCGGCGTCGTTCGAGGGTGCGGAGGCGATGGCCTGGTCCATGATGGAGAGCGCGTCGCGCATCGAGCCGTCTCCGGCTTCGGCGAGGAGCGCCAGCGCGGCGTCTTCGGCTTCGACCTGCTCGGCCGCGGCGATCATTTTCAACTGGGCCAGGATGTCGTCGAATTTGACCGCGTGAAAGCTGAAGTGCTGGCAGCGCGAGCGGATGGTTTGGGGAATGTTTTCGGGCTCGGTGGTGGCCATCATGAAAATAGTCCACTCGGGCGGTTCTTCGAGAGTCTTCAGGATGGCGTTGAAGGCGGCATCGGTGATCTGGTGGGCTTCATCGAGGAGAAAAATTTTGTACTTGTCGCGCGCGGGCTGCACGGATGCCTGGGTGCGGATGGAGCGCACGTCGTCGATGCCGCGGTTTGAGGCGGCGTCAATCTCAATGAAGTCGAAGGAGTGAGTGGCCAGCTCGCCGGACTCGGGGTTTCCGCCGGAGGAGATTTCGCGGCAGGAGACGCATTTGAGGCACGGTTCGTGGGTGGGGCGCTCCGCGCTGCCCACCGCGGTGCGGCAATTCAACGCCATGGCCAGGATGCGCGCGATGGTGGTTTTGCCGATGCCGCGGTGCCCCGAGAAGATGTAGCCGTGGGCGATGCGGTTCTGCGCGAGCGCGTTGAGCAGGGTGCGGGTGACGTGGTCCTGGCCGGCCACGTCGGCAAAGCGTTGCGGACGATATTTGCGGGCCAGAACCTGGTAACCCATGAGTTATTTGCTCCCGGTGCGCGCGCGAATCTGTGCGAACGCCTGAGAGGGATTGTATCGTTCCGGGGGCATTGTTTCGATGGCCACGGCCTCCCTCCGCCGCTGCGACTGATCTCGAATTGCAGCTCTTGTGTTCTGCGGGGTTAAACTACGGTATCCCATTGTGTTCACGAAAAGGACCACGAGCGAGGATTGAATGCTGACCAAAATGGTTATAAGGAATTTCAAGAGGTTTGAGGACGTTGAAATTCCTCTTTCGAGTCCGGTGGTCTTCATCGGCCCCAACAATTCCGGCAAAACAACTGCCCTCCAAGCTTTGGCATTGTGGGAGTTGGGTCTGCGTCGGTGGCGGGAGAAGCGAGTGGGTGGAGCCCCTGAAAAACGACCGGGAGTAAACATCAATCGCCGTGATCTATTGATGGTCCCAGCGCCAACCGCCAATCAGCTCTGGCGAAAGCTCCACGTAAGAAACGTTCAGAAGATCAATGGCAAGCAGGACACCAAGAACATTCGGATTGACATTTTGGTCTCCGGTAACACGAGAGGGAAAAGCTGGGAGTGTGGCCTCGAGTTCGACTTTTCGAATGAAGAGTCGTTTGTATGTCGACCGCTTCGCACGGAGGACGCAAAGCAGCCCAAGAGGATGCCAGTACCGGATGAAGCGACGGAGGTCCAAATTGCGTTCCTGCCGCCAATGTCCGGCCTAGCCTCTAACGAAACCCGACTCGACAGCGGTGCAATCAATGTGCGCCTCGGAGAGGGACGAACGGCCGAGGTACTAAGAAACCTCTGTTACGCCCTTTACGAGCGGCCCGAAGAAAATGGAAACGGGACGGCATGGAGCTCCTTGGTTTCGCATATGAAGGACCTGTTCGATATCACGTTAGATCCGCCAGTCTACGTGCCTGAACGGGGCGAGATTGAGATGACGTATCGAGACGAAAACGACGTTCGACTGGACCTTTCATCATCGGGCCGTGGTTTACAGCAGACGTTACTTTTACTGGCTTATCTTTCCTTACATGAGGGCGCTGTTTTGTTGCTTGACGAGCCTGATGCTCATCTCGAAATACTCAGGCAAAGAGAGATTTACCTGAAGCTGCGTGAGGCGGCCCGGGAAAGCGGCAGCCAACTCATCATCGCAAGCCATTCTGAGGAGGTTCTGAATCAGGCCGCCAGTCTCGAAGACGACAGCGTAGTTGCATTTCTTGGCAAGCCCCATATCATACCTAGGTCGAATGCGGGTCGAGTCCGGAGCGCGCTGAGCACTGTCCGATTCGACCAATACTATCTGGCAGAACAGATAGGCTGGGTCCTATATCTGGAGAACTATACAGACCTAAACATTCTGCGGGCTTTTGCGGAGAAATTAGGCCACCTCGCCCTAACAAGCCTGCAATCGCCATTTCTATTTCCAATCGGCAATCAACCCAGGAAGGCGAGATCGCATTTTCACGATTTGCGAGAAGCCAAACCTGACTTGACTGGATTTGTAATTGTCGACGACGACGCCCCGGATCTGCCTGACGATCCCGCGTTGCCACAAATGAAGTGGCGGCGCCGCGAAATTGAGAACTACATTTGTCAGCCATCGACCCTTGAATCCTTTGCACGGGAAGTGGGAACGAAGACGGCGGGGGGCCCGCTCTTGGAGGAAGCGTCAGTCCAGGCGGCCGTGATTGCAATGCAAGATGCTGTGCGGGACCGAGTCATTCCTGCTGCGCTAAGGAATCCTAGTGACCCATGGTGGACAACAATGAAAGCATCCGACGAGTTCCTGGACTTGGTATTCCCCGATTTTTACGGCAGGATAGGGTTATACATGGATTTCAAGAAGGCTGACTACTATCATCTAGTACCTCACGTGCCTATGGAGATGGTCAGCGATGATATTCGGGTAGCACTCGACCGAATTCATCAGGTCGCCGAACAAGCGCATCCGGTCATCGAGTGACGCCTAGTTGCCGTCCAAATGCAAACTGATGTCGTTGAGCCATTCGGCGATCAGGTCTTCGTCACCGGGGTCGAGCACGTAGGCGTCGTTGAGCAGGAGCAGGGTGGCCCAGTTGACGAGATCGCGCTCGGTGATGAGGCCTTCGCGCTTGCGGGAGAGCGCTTTTTCAAGATGGGCGCGGGTGATGGCGATGGCCGGCTCGGGCATCTTGAACCAGGTGCGGGCGGCGCGCTGGCCGCGCTGGAGGTTGAACTCGAATACGCCGGCCATGGCCGCGCGCAGCTCGTCGATGTCGGCTTCAAGCCAGGCAAATTTCCGCAGCACATCCTGCTGATGCTGGGTGAGGTGCGGAAGCTGGGATTCGTCAATCATCTCAATCCTGAGCAGGGGTTGGGGCGCGGTTTCCTCGCTGGTTCGGTGTTCCCGCCGCGGCGTTCCGTTTGCGTACCTCCGCGGGCGAGTACATGGTGCCGCGGCACTTCGGCGCGCCGCAGTTGCAGATGGCCTGGTCGTCGCCGCCATCGTACAAACAATAATCGTACGTGATTTCAGCCCCGGCGGGGATGTTACGGATGGCACGGATCCAGACACGGCCGTTACTCTCCTTCGTCTCGCAATTCGGGTCGCAGCTATGGTTGATGAACATGGCCATGCAGTGGCCGTCGATGACCACGGAGCCACGCCCGAGTCCAAAGAGATAGGTCAGGTTGGAGTCCTCGTAGAGGGCGTCGGCCTGCTCCCTGGTCAGGCGTGGGCCGGTGTATTCCGCTACGCGGCTGCCCTTGCGGATGGGAGTGGTGGTGTAACAGCCGGCGGCGTGAATTGCGGATGAGCGGATGATCAGGCCCATGGTTTTGTGCGATGCTTTCCTTGGGGAGATTGGTGCACGGACGCGCCCATGGACGGCATCCTATCACTCCGGAGGTTGCGAAAGCTCACGATGATCGGGCGCAGAAACGACTTGCGGGGAGTGGCGGGAATGGCCGTGGTTGCGCTGGCAGTGTGCCTGGCGGCTGGGGTTCCGGCGTTTGCCCAGGCGAATCCGCCGGAGCCACCGCAGCCCGCGGATCAGCAGAAGCCCGCACCCAAGCCGCCGGCTGGGTCGAATCCGTTTCCCGAAGACACAAATAACATTCCCGTGCTGCCCAACAGCAATTCAGCCGCAACGCCCGTGCCGGCCGCCGCCGCCGCGCCGCTGCCGGCATTGCCAGGGGACGACGCTGACCCGGTGCGCAGCCCGGACGACCCTGTGCCCGGCACGCCTTCCTCTTCGGAGTGGAGCGATTCATCGAGCGCGGTGCCGATGGACCGTATTCAACCGCCGCCGGACGAGAACAACGGCAAAAAGCATCACCGGGGCGACGACCAGCTGGAGCTGCCGGAGGTGCACAAAGAGACGGCCAAGGAAGACGAGAGCGTCGGCAGCGTCTACCTGGGCGAACGTGATTGGAAGGGCGCATTGTCGCGATATGAATCGGCCCTCATCCTGGATCCTGAGAATCCGGATGTGTACTGGGGCCTGGCAGAGGCCGAGCGCAACCTGGGACAATTTGCGGCGGCCAAGGGGAATTACCTGAAGGTGATGGAGTACGATCCGGATTCGAAACACGCCAAGGAAGCCAAGAAGCGCCTGAAGGAGCCGGATTTGGCCAACGCGACGACTCCGGCGGCAGCGCAGAAGTAAGGCACCCGACAAGGGCGCTGCTGTCTAGAATGTCTGCATGCGGATCGACAAGTGGCTGTGGGCGGCGCGATTCTTCAAAACCCGAGCCCTGGCCGCGAAGGCGTGCGACCTGGGGCGGGTTCGCTTGCATGAGATCGATGCCAAGCCAGCGCGCGAAGTGCGGGCAGGCGATATGCTGCAGGTAAAAACCGAGGGCGGCGAATACGAAGTGGAAGTGTTGGGGTTGAGCGAGATGCGCGGCCCGGCGGCGGTGGCGCAGAAGCTCTATCTCGAAACCGAAGCCAGCAAGGAGGCTCGCGCACGCGCGACGGAAGAACGTCGGGCCATGCAACAGTTCGCCCCTTTGCCGGAGCACCGGCCGAGCAAGCGCGACCGCCGGCGTATCATCCAGTTTCGGAGCGGGCGGTAAGCTGGCCCCGGCGCGCCGGAGCGAGCCCGCTCAAGTCTAGTAAACTCAACAGCAGCATGGCGCTATTCTTCCCTGGCCTTTCCCGGCTTTGTTCTCCGTTGCGAATCGCTGCACTCGCGGCGCTTGGCGCTGCCTTTATCCCCGCACATTCGCAAAGCACCCACCTGTGGACGCAGTCGCATGTCGACGAGTTCGAGAAGGGCACGCCGCAGGGTGTGGCCATCACCAGCAACGGCAAGCTGCGGGAAGCACCGGGTCTGAAAGAAATCGTGACCACGCCATCCACTTTTGTATGGTCCATCGCGGTGGATAAGTCGGGGAACGCATTTCTCGGCACCGCGTCGCCGGCGTTGGTGCTGCGCGTAGGGGCGGACGGTAAACCATTCACGCTGTTCGAAACCAAAGACCTGAGCGTGCAGGTGGTGCGTCTTGGACCCGACGGCGCTCTCTATGCGGCTACCATGCCGAGCGGCAAGGTCTACCGGCTGGATCCGGCGGCGACGGCGAAGCAGGATGATTCCTCGGCCAAGCTTGTGTTCGACCTGGGCGCAGCGGGGAACAAGACGGGCGCAGGGAATTCCGGATCCAAGGCTCCGGACGAAAAAGCCCCGGAAAAGCAGGACGGGAAATCGAATTACATCTGGGACATGACGTTCGATTCTTCGGGGCGGCTCTACATCGCTACGGGCGGCCCGGGCGCGGTGTATCGCGTTGACCTGAACAAGGCGGGCGCGGCGGCGGAGCTTTTTTTCAAGTCGGATGAGGCGCACATTCGCGCCCTGGCGTGGGACAAGAAAGGCAACCTGATTGCGGGCACCGACGGCAGCGGCCTGATCTACCGCATCAGCCCGGAGGGCAAAGGCTACGTCCTGTTTGACGCGCCGCGGGCCGAGATTCCCGCCCTCGCCATTGGCGGGGACGGCACCATTTACGCGGCCAGCGTGGGCGACAAATCGCATAATCCGCTGCCGCCGCTTCCCATACAGGGAACGGGCGTGGTGACGTTCACGGTGGTGCAGCCGGGTACCATGCAAGCCGCCAACGCCAGCGCTTCCGTACCCGAAGGCACTGACATTTACGCGCTCAGCGAGGGCCAGGCGCCGCGAAGGATCTGGTCGGGCAAGGACGAGATTGTGTACGCGCTGGATGCGCGGCCTGACGGCCTGATTGCGCTCAGCGGCAATCGCGGGCGCATCTTCCGCATCCAGGAAAACGGCGACTATGCCGATGTGGGACATCTGGCCGCACAGCAGGGACTGTGCCTTGCGCCGGCGGCGAATGGTCTGCTGATCGGCACCGGCAATACCGGCAAGCTGGTTTCCTTCGGGGCCCAGGAAACGCACGAGTATGTGAGCGATGTGCTGGACGCGGGAGCGCTGGCGCGGTTTGGGCGCGTCGAAGTCGAGCCCGGATCGAAGGACTATGAGCTGTGGACGCGCACGGGCAACGTGGAGCAGCCGGTGCGCGGCTGGACGGACTGGGAATTGTTGAAGGGAGACAGCGTGGCGTCGCCCGCGGGACGATTCCTGCAGTGGAAAGCCGTGCTGCATGGGGGCGGCCTGGTGGGGAGTGTCGGCGTGAATTACCTGCCGGTGAACTCGGCGCCGGTGGTGGATGAGGTTGCTGTTTTTCCTGGCGCACGGCTCAATACGCAGGCGCAACCGGCGCAGCCGCAGAGCGTCAACATCTCGCTGCCATCTTCCGGCCAGGGCACGGTGGTCTCGTTCGATGCATCGTCGAATGTGACCGCGATCAGGGACAGGACGGCCATCACCGCGCGCTGGTCGGCGCACGACGATAACGGCGACGACCTGGTCTTTTCGCTCTACCTGCGCGGCGATGGCGAGCATGTGTGGCGGCTGATCAAGGACAACGTTACCGACAAGGCATACTCGTGGGACGAGACGATGATGCCGGACGGCGGGTACCTGTTGAAGGTGGTCGCGTCCGATTCGCCTGCGCACACGCCGGCCGATGCTCTCACCGGCGACAAGGTCAGCGATCGTTTTGAAGTGGACACCACGCCGCCTACCGTGACTAACCTGCATGCCTCGGAAGCAATGCCGTGCGCGAAGGCGCCTTGCGCGGCAACGGTCAGCTTCGACGCAGAAGACGCCATGTCGCCGGTGGTCAAGGCGGAGTACGCCGTCGATTTAGGATCATGGCAATACATCGATCCCGTGGGCGGGATGTCCGATGCGCGTCATGAGCATTACGAATTCCGCATTCCGGACTCGGCGTACGCGGGCAAGACGGGCGAGCACCTGCTCACGGTGCGCGTCTTCGACCGGCATGACAACGTTGGCCTGGGCAAGACTGTCTTCGACTCGGCCGGCGCGGACGCGAAGTAACTACGATGCGCTTTGAACTGTTTATTGCAGCGCGGTACCTGAAAGCCAAGCGGCGACAGGCCGTGGTGGGCGTGGTCACGTCCATCTCGGTGGCCGGCGTGGCCGCGGGAGTGGCCGCGCTCGTCATTGCGCTGGCCATCACCAACGGCATGCGCCGCGACATTGAGAACCGTCTGCTGGACACCACTGCCCACGTACAACTGATGCGCATCCAGGCCGACGGCATTCGCCACTGGGAGCCGCTGCTGGCGCGGTTAAGCAAACTGCCGCACGTGGTTGCGGCGGCGCCGGAGCTGAACGAAGAGGTGATGGTCTCGCACGGCGCGCGCCCCAGCTTCGCGCTGGTTCAGGGCATCCTGCCCGAGTACGAAACCCACGTTAGCAACCTGCTTCGCGACGCCACACCGGGCGCGATCGAGGCGCTCGAACCGGGAAGCAAACAGCCGGTGCCGCCCATCGTGCTGGGCAAGGACGTGGCCGACAACATCGGCGCCGCGGTGGGTGACTCGGTGATGCTGGTGAGCCCGCAGGGGGAACTGACTCCGGTGGGTCTGACTCCCGAGTACGCTTACTTTCGGCTGGTGGGCACTTACCACTCGGGCTTCTACCAGTACGACCAGGCATGGGGCTTTATGCGCTTGGGCGATGCGCAGCGGCTTTATGACGAGCCCGACCTTGTCTCCGTGATCAGCTTCCGGATCGACGACATGAACCGCGCGCCCGAGGTGGGCAAAGAGATTGAACAGGCTGCGGGCAAGGGGTTCATGACCACCAATTGGGAAGAAGAGAATCGCGAGCTGTTCCGCGCCATGCGCGAGGAACAGGTGGTCACCTTCATCGTGATCGCGCTCATTGTGATTGTGGCCGCGCTCAACATTCTCATCGCGCTCACCATGATGGTGATGGAGAAGACCAAGGATATCGCGGTGCTGATGAGCTTCGGTGTGGAGCCGGGGCAGATCCGCCGCATCTTCCGGATGCAGGGATTTCTCATTGGCGTGATCGGCACCGCGATCGGCCTGGTGCTGGGCTACGCGGCTTCATGGGCAGGCGGCCACTATCACTTCATTCACCTGTCGGCCGAGATTTACGCCATCGATACGCTGCCCTTTGCGCCGCGCGTTTCCGACGGCTTTCTGGTGGCTATCGTTGCCATCGGGATCTCGCTACTGGCCACGCTGTATCCGTCGCACGCGGCAGCGCGAATCCTGCCCGCGGAGGCGCTGCGGTACGAGTAAAGACTGCTTCCGAGGGCCGGGAAGGCAGCCCCAAAAGCGCCCACAAACATATCAACATATCATGATATGTCGGTAGTATCGGAAATTGGTTGTTGTAACAATGGTTCTGTCATATCATGATATGTTGATATGTTCCAACCGTGATTTAAATCACTCCAGCGGCGGAGGCTGGGGCTCGGCGGAGCCGTCGGCGCGGGGAGACGATGCGCCGTAATGTACGTGCGTGGAGGAGTCATCGAGCACGGCCTGGCCCCGGCCCATCGCGGTGGAGTAGGCGCCGCGCACATCGAAGATGTGACCCATGTGCGTGAGCTGGCCGCGAATGTCCGCGGGCACGCGGGACTCGATGACGACATTGCAGCCCAAATGCGCGGGCATGTGGCTGACGGTGAAGCGCGCGGTCGAGAGCGCCTCCTGGATGTTCATGTGGTAGTCGACAAGATTGGAGACGAACTGCGCGTGGGCCAGGGGCTGATTCATTCCGCCCATGATGCCGAAGCCGATGTGCTGGTCGCCGCGCTCGATAAAGCCGGGGATGATGGTGTGGAAGGGGCGCTTGCGGCCGGCGAGCGAGTCGGGCGATTGCGGATCGAGATTGAAGAGCGCGCCGCGGTCCTGCAGAGCGAAGCCCGCGCCACGCACGGTGATACCGGAGCCGAAGGCCTGGTAGTTGCTCTGGATGAGCGAGAGGATGTTGCCGTCTTTGTCGATGACGGAGAGATAAGTGGTGTCGCTGGCGGGCAGAGCGCCGGGGGCAACGTCGCAGTTGGCGTGGTTGGGGTCGATGAGGGCGGCGCGCTGGGCAGCGTAATGCTTTGAGATGAGCTCAGAGACGGGGATTTTGCTGAAGCGCGGATCGCCGTCGTAGCGCTTGACGTCGGCGTAGGCGAGCTTCATGGCCTCGATGCGCGTGTGCAGCTCGGCGGCGCTGAGCGGACCGGCGGGGTCGGGCTGGGACTGCTCCATGATGTTGAGCATTTCGAGCGCGGCGATGCCGTCGCCGTTGGGCGGAAGCTCGTAGACCTGCCAGCCGCGGTAGGTGGTGGAGACGGGCTCGACCCACTCAGCAGAAAAATCGGCGAGGTCCGCGGCGGTCATGGTGCCGCCGAGTTCCTGCGAGGTTTTGAGGATGGCATGCGCGATTTCGCCGCGGTAAAGGGCTTGCTCGCCCCGTGTTGCGATGAGGGTAAGGGTGTGGGCGAGATCGGGGTTGCGGAAAATCTGGCCAATCGGGGGCGTCTTGCCGCCGGGCAGGAAGACGCGCGTGGATTCGGGATCGTACTTCAGTTCGGGCGCGGCTTCTTCCCAGTAGCCGTGGATGATTTCGGGGACGGCGTATCCGTGCGAGGCGTAGAAGATGGCTGGCTGAAAGAGCGCGGACCAGGGCAGGCGGCCGAAGCGCGCGTGCAATTTGGTCCAGCCGTCGACCGCGCCGGGGACGGTGACGGAGTCGATGCCGTACATCGGCATGGAGGTAAGGCCTTTGGCGCGGAGGTGGCCGATGGTGAGCGCTTTGGGCGCCCAGCCGCTGGCGTTGATGCCGTAAAGCTTGCCGGTTTTGGCTTCCCAGTAGATGGCGAAGAGGTCGCCGCCGACGCCGTTGGTCATGGGCTCAGCCACGCTGAGGACGGCGTTGGCGGCGATGCCCGCGTCAATGGCGGAGCCGCCGCGAGCCAGGATACGGGCGCCGGCCTGCGAGGCCTGCACGTAGCTGGTGGCCACGATGCCGTAAGGCGTGATGACCATGGAGTGGCCGTAGTTGCGATCCTGGGCACGCGCGGGGACGAGAACGCCAGCCAAAGCGAGAAGAGCGATGAGGGTGCAGCGGACGGGTGGGCGCATGGTGCTCCGGGGAAATTGAAGTGGCACAGCTTGAGCGAAAGCCGAGAAGAGAAGCATACATTGCTGCGCGGCGCGATTGGCTTCCCATTGGGCAACTGAGAGCGGATGCGCGCGAGTTCAAGCAGTCCGTGAACTCTGTAATGCCGGCTTTCAGCGCAGCCCCTTCTGTAACACGAATAGGCGCCGGTCCTCACTCGAAGGTAACTACGCGATTCAATAATTGGAAGGATAGAATTTCTTGTGGCCCGTCGGTCGGTCATTCCCCCGCTGCTTCCGACCCGGCCCGATACCCTGGCGGCGTACTTATATCCATTAACGGAGGGGCCCGAGGGGCAAACTTTTCCAGACGGCAAGCGATAGGCGTTAGCGGAATCAGGTGAGCATGCGCTTTCGAACCCGAGCATTCTTATGGTGTTTTGTTCCCTTCGCCGTTTTGTTTGCGGCGAGCTTCTGGATGGCGCAGAAGCTGGTGCAATCCACGGTGCGCAAGGGGCTGCTGGAGTCTCTCCGGGAAAGCCAACGCGCGCTGGCGCATGCCCAGGCTAGTGCCGATCTCGAAAAAAGCCGTTTCCTGAAAGTTGAGGCAGAAAGCCCGGAACTCAAGTCGGGAATGCAATTGCTGCTGTCGGATTCTCCCACCGACGATGCGCGCCAAGCGATGGAAGATGAGTTGCGCGCGCTCGGCGGCCAAATGGACCTCGACATCCTCTTTGTCTCCAATGCAGATGGGACGCCCTTGACTGGGGTGGTGCGCCAACCTGGGGCAAGTCCGGATGAGAAAGGCCAACTGATTCCATCTGACAGCGTGCTTGTGGCGCAGCCCAACCGGGGTCTGCTCGTCCTTGGCGACCGCATATTCCAGTTCGCATCGGCGCCCATAGACGACGCGGGCGCGAACATCGGCGCGCTCTCCGTGGGAGAATATTTCGAGCTTCCCCGGCCGGGCAAACCCGACGTGCTGATTCACGATGGAGAAGTCTTCGATTTCAACCTTTCCAACGTTCGCACCGCGGAAGTCCAGGCAGCGATGAAAGGCTGCGCCGGCCGGCAGGAATGCGATCTCCTGCTGGGCAGCGCAAACTGGATCGGAATACCCATGCAGGACCTGGGCGGCGGCTATATCTTATGGAGTCTCGAGAAAGTAGACGATGTTACCGGCCCCATTCTGGCCCGGCTGCGGAACTTTTTCCTGGGAATGGGATTGGGTGGCCTGCTCATCGCGCTGTTATGCAGCATCCTTTCGTCGCGTTCCATTGAAAAGCCGATCGCGCTTGTGGTTTCTCACTTGCGCAATGCCGAGCAAACCGGCGTATTGCCGGAAGCTCCACTGGCTCTTTCGTCGACTTCAGAGATCCGCGAGCTTGCGGAGAGTTACACTCGCGCCGCAGTTTCTGCGCGCATGGCACGGTGGAAGCTCGACTCCGCTTATGTGGAGTTTATCGGCTCCCTCGCCAATGCACTCGACGCGCGCGACCGATATACCTTCGGCCACAGCGAACGAGTGAGCTATCTCTCCCGCGCCACGGCAGCGGCTATGGGACTCGATAAGGACCACGTGGAAAGAATCGTCATTGGCGCGCAGTTGCACGATATCGGCAAGATCGGCGTCCCTGACAGCGTACTGCAGAAGCCCGGGCGGCTTACGGCCAAGGAATATGCCCAGGTGAAGGAACATCCTGTGATCGGGCGCAGAATTCTGGAGGGCGTGGGCGGACTCGCGCCGTATATCGACGCGGTGGAACTGCACCATGAGAACTGGGATGGCACCGGCTATCCCCGGGGGCAATCCGGCGAGGAGACACCGATCGATGCGCGCATCATTCACGTATCGGACGCCTACGACGCGATGACGAGCCACCGTTCCTACCGCCGCCGCATGACCCACGAGCAGGCAGTGGAGGAGCTGCTGCGATGTGCCGGAACGCAATTCGACGCGCGCATCGTAGAGGTGTTTGTGACGCTGCCGAGCGAGGTCTTCTCCGGGGTAGCCAATTCGCTGGATGGCTGCACCCGCTTGCAGGAAGTTGCAGCGGCCGAGGCAAGCTGAAGCAACTTCGATTCGAGCGGTAACGAAAAGCAACCCAGACGGCAATCTTTGTCATCCAAGCAACATAAGCAAGAAAGTGAGTCGAAAGCCGCGGAATGGGTTCGGCGTGCGAGCAGGCCCTCCCCCTTGTCCCACGCCCGCAAGACTGCGTGCGTCCACTTATATCTCATCCATATCCTGAGGCGTTATGCAGGTTTCCGAGTTGTTAAAGGGAAGGCTGAAGGGCATGGGGCGAGAAGCCTCATGCGAAGTATTGGCTAAAAGACAAGCTCCCGAGGGAAAAAGCAAGGCTAAGCAAGGATACTCTGAACTGCGAATCATGGACGCGCCGGGGAATCTCCCTGACGGAGACTACGTGCTGCATCTCGATCCCATCATGGTGTCAGTCCGCCGACGTGGCGGCGAATGGCTGATGGGGAACGAACTGCTGAAGGAGCACAAGCTTTCGCAGACGGGATCCGCCTCCTCATTCAAGGCTTGATCTCTGGATTTCTGTCATTTGTATCGCCGGATCGCTTTGATCACCATGGAGAAGACGCCGGATTCGTCGCGCGCGACGAGCAGCGAGACGTGCCGGTTGACGGCGAACTCGGCCTGGATGAGTTGCTGCGCCGTGGTGTCCACGTTGGTGGCATAGGTGAGGGTGACGTTGGGGCCGACTTGTTCTTCCACGGTGATGCGGGTCGTGGAGTTGCCCAGCGCGCCAAGGTAGCTGGGATCCACTTTGACCGAGCCGGCGCCGAAGAGTTTCTGCACGCGGCTGCTCACGGTGGCATTCAAAGCGCCGCCCAGAAGCACATCGGTCGATGGCGCCAGGCTGACGGATTGCTGTTGCTGCTCGGTGTACAGCCCCTGCTCGCTTTGGGTGCGGCCGAGCGCCAGCAGGGCCACCACGTCGGCCTCGGGCAGAGGCGGATCGCTGCGATAGGACACGTTCATTCTGTCGGGTGTGCCGTGCATGCCGAGGGTGATGTCGTAATCCTCCACGCGCGCGGTTGCGGTCAGGTCGATGATGGGCTGGATTCGCACCGGGTTGGTGAAGGTAATGTCGCCGCGCTGCAGATCGTAGCGGGTTCCGGCGATGGTGGCGCTGCCTTCCGTGATGGAGACCCGGCCGAGCAGGGATGGCGAGGCCACAGTGCCGCGCAGGCGCAGGTCCACGTCGCCGGCCAGCTTGGCGTATGCGTTCTGGAAGTTCAATTGCGGCGAGGAGCGAATGCGCACATCCAGACGAACGTGATTGGAAGGCGCGCTGGGCGGCGCGACGGGCTGCACCGCGGCAGCCTGGGCGGCGAGCGCGGCTACGTCGAAATCGGGGCTCACAGTGAAGCGCGTCACCAGCACGTTTCCGCTGAGCAGCAGGCTGGATTGCGTGCCGGTGAGCTGGAGGGTTGTGTCGGCTTCAGAGCTTACGCCCTGCGGGTAGCGGATGCGCACGGAGTTGCCGGTTACGGTGAGGTCGGCATAGATGCCGTGCTGGTAAGTCAGATTGCCGCCGAAGCTGAGCAGGCCGCCACCGGTCATTGCCGTGAGGGAACGCACCTCAAGGCGATTCTGATTGAACTCCAGCACTCCGTGCAACTGGCTCAGGCCGTTGGGCACATCCTCAAGAGAAAGGGACCCGTTCTGGAACTCGACCCTCCCGCGCAGGCCCGGCTTACTAAGCGGACCGTGGGCTTCCACCTGAAAAGTGGTGGTGCCGCTGGCGGTAAGGTCGCTGTCGAGGGTCTGCGCCAGCTTCAAATTCACCTCGCCGCTGGCTGCGAAGTCGATGCGCTTGGTGTCGCGCAACCCCAGCGAGCCGTTGAAGCGGAGGTCAGTGTCCTCGCCGGTGATGTGCACCGGATCGAGGCTGAGCTGCGCGTTGTCCAGTGCCGCGTGAACTCCGCCATCGCTCTTGAGATGGACGCCGGCCACGGTCACGGCCATTTGTTGCAGGCGCAGATCGCCGCGCATCTCAAGCGGCTTCGCCAGCGGACCGGAAACCACCGCCGTGCCGCTGAGCGCCGACTGCGCGCCGATGTCCCCCACGTGAGCCATGCGGAAGATGGTTGCCACATCGAACTGGGCAATGTCGATGTTCGCCTGGGTTTGGAAGTCTCCGCGCAGCTCCGTCTGGCCGCGCAATGAGAGCTTTGCGGCGTCGAAGGCCGTGCCTATCTCGTATTCGAGCGTCCGGTTGATGGTGTGTGCGGTCGCGTGCAGATTGCCCATTGGTTCGCCGGCCACCGCCAATCCGGCGATGCTTGCGGCGGCTTCTATCTTCGGCTCCTCGCGAGTGCCCGAGGCGGCAAGATGCAAGCTGAGCTTGCCGGCCACATCCGTACCCAGCGTGCGCACGCGTTCGATCCGCGCCACGTCGATGTTGCCGGCATCGGCCTGGGCCTGGAAGCGCTTCGTGTGCAAATCGTATCCGCCGGAACCGGTGACGTCGCCGGCCGGGGTGCGCAGAGTGATAGACGTGAGCTTCAAGGATGGGCCATTCACCGTGCCCTGCGCGCGCAGATTCGTAACCGGCTGGCCATACAGGACGGCATCGCTCAACTGCGCCCAACCCGAGCCGTCGAGCGCGTTCAGAGGGCCGTCGGCTACCATCTGCGCGCTCAGCTTGCCGGTGACGGAGACATCGAGATTGGCGAGCTGAAGCACATCGGCCGCACTCAGATTTGCGGAGCGAACCTGCAGGTGCAGGATTGAGTCCGCATCGAAAACAAGCAGCGTATTCTCGTGTGTCGCCTCCTTCAGCGTTGCAGCCGGAATTGGGGACGCAGAGAGCGAGCCATCGACGAGAAGCTCCCCGCCGCCATGCTGGAGACGCCCATGCTGGATTGCGATGCGGTCCGCGGAGTAAGAGCCATCGGCCGCGATCGACTCAAAATGCACGAAACTCGGCTCACCCGGCTTGCTGTTGAAGCTCGACGGCAGCTCCACTCCGACCTGATCTGCTTTGAGGGTGCCGGCCAGGTGAGGCAAAGCCAGCGAGCCGGTCCAGGCGCCGTGAAAGCCAGCCTGGCCGGAAAGAACCACCGGCAGCGCAGCCGCCCCGGCTCGACCGTTTCGCGTAAGGCCCAGGTCGCGCAGCACGGTATCGAATTCGTACAGGTTGCCGGAATGGAAATCCACGGTGAGCTTTGTGGGGCTGGTGAGCGGATATGCGCCCAGGCGCCCGCGCGCGGTCAGACGGCTGGTGGGCAGAGCCAGATTGAGCGAGCGCACATCCACTCCGCCGTCCTTCTGCGTGTAGGTGGCATCGATGGCGCCGCTGGCCGGGGCTTCGTGCGGGATGGGACGCGCCGAAGGCGACAGGCCGAAATTGGCCGAAACCGCGAGCGTGCCCTGATCTCCGTGAATCCAGACGGCCTCAGCAGGTCCGTTGAGAAGCGCGTCAATGCCCAGGCGTTGAAATGGCGGCAGGCTGACGATGCCCAGAACCGTGTCCAGCGACACGTTGTGGAACTCGGCGTGGACGCGGCCATCGATGGGGACGGTTGGTATTACTTGTCTCAGAAGCGTCGAGTGCAAAGGGGCCGCGGGCGTCAACGGCGTCACCACTGGACTCGCGCTCGTGCCGATTTTCTTACGCGGCAGCCTTCCGCGCGTTGCGGGCTCTTGTGGAGCGGACTCGAACACCCGCCGCGGCGTTGGAGCAATCCAGTGGTCCAGCAGCACTTCACCGGTGATGGTTTGGCCGGGCGCAAGTTGCGCATCGATCGACGTGATGCGCAGCGCGTCCTGATCGGCGTGGACGTGGGCTGTCAGGTCCACGTCCCGCGCTACCACGCCGGGAACGATGTAGTTGCCTTTCTTAACCCGCACCGTTCCGTCGAAGTGAAATTGCCCTGCGAATCCGCCACAATCGAGATTCACCGCAGCCAGGCCTTCCGGCGCGTCCTTGTAGCCGAGCACCGGGTTCAGCAGACGCATGTCGAGCTCCCCGGTGACATTCGCCTGCCAGTGCGGCCGGGAGAAATGATCCAGCGTACCCCTGATCTGCAGCGTGCGAACCGCCGCGCCGGGAACCGATGCCGTCAGCGTGAACGAACGCAGGTTCACGGCATCGCGGCTCAGGTCCAGCGTGGCCTTCATCACGCCGTGCACCGGTGGGATTTTTCCCGCCAGGCTGCCGCCGCGGGCCAGGTTCAGATCGCGCGTGCTCACATCCACGCGGTAGCCCTCCGGCGTTTGTGGGGAAGCCGGCATATGCACCATCACGGCGGATACGTCGTCGGCGCGGAAATCGAGCGGCTCATAGCGGTTTTGGAAATCCAGATACGATGCGCGATTATCCAGATCGATCACGCCGTTCCTGACCACAAGATGGTTTACGTGCAACCGGAAGAGCTCGTCCACGCCTGAGTGTGAGAACGTTGTCCCCCGCGCCGGATGCGGCTGATTGGTCTCACCATCGCGATAAAAGATGATGTGAATCTGCGGCCGCTCGATCTCCACCTGGCGCAGCTCAATGCGCGGGCTGAAGACGCCCAGGATGCTGACGTGCACGCGCAACGATTCAATGCGAGCGTAGGGAGCCTCTTCCGGTCCCTCGTCGCCATGAATCACCACCCCGTCTGCCTGCGCCTCCAGGGTCGCCAGGCGCCAGTGATAGGCGCCGATCTCCACGCGGCCGCCGGTCATATTCTGGAGCTGCGCGGCCAAGCGACGCCGTACCAGCCGCTCGAACTGCTGCGAGCTGGCCCAGAGCGCCAGCATGGCTACGATCCCGGCCAGGACCACGGCCACGCCCGCCGTGTTCCAAAGCAGCCGGTGGCGGCGCGGCGCCCTCACCTTGGCAAATGGGGCGCTCACTGTTCGCCTCCTGTCCGCCCGGGCTGATTCTCCCCAACCGGCGCCAGATCCAGTATCTCCACGTCGCCTTGCTTGCGCAGGTTGTCGAGCCATGCGCCGAAGAGCCGATTTACCTGTTGCTGCAGCAGGACCTCCTCAATGCGCGGTGAAACCGACGCCAGCGCCGGCGCCTGCTGACCGGCCGCATACTGCGGAACCAGGGTATCGCGATAGTAGTTCTCAATCTCCTCCTGGGAGATGCGAATGCCCTGGCGAAAGCGGTTCTCGATGAACGAAAGCAGCGACAGCCGCAGCCCAAGATATTTCTTCGCTTCAGTCTCGGTCAGCCCGTTGGCCTCGAGGAACGCTGCCCATCCCTTGTCGGTCGCGCAGTGGTATCGGACGCATGCAGGCAGATCCTCGCGCAACTGCGTCAGCCGCTCCTTCAATACCTTGGCGCCCGGCTCTGCTGCGTTTTGCTCCTCCGGCGTCATCTGCTCTTCAATGAGCTCCCGGCTGATGAGCTCGTCGAGCGCCGATTTCCGGTCTGGCTTCGCATTGGCGCCCTCTGCCGGCTCCAACGCGGAAAGCCGCATGGCGGTCTCTACATCGCTCTCAAGAATCGCATGGCGGTTTACCACCGCCACAACACGGTCCAGCACCACCGGTTCATTGGCCTGTTGCGCGCGCACGCTGGCGGCAGGCCACAGCATCCACACCACGGCTGTGCCCAGCAATGCAAAGCGGAATGGGGCGGCAGCGCGCATCAGAAGTTCTGCCCCAGGCTGAAAAAGAAATTGAAGTGGCCAGCCTCGCCGACATGCTGGTTGGCGAACGGATCGGTTTGCGAGTAGTTGACGTTCACGGGGAAAATGGGCGGATTCAGGGCATAGCTGAAATCAATGCGAATCGGACCCACCGGCGTGTGGTAGCGAACGCCCACGCCCGGCGCCTGCGAGAAGTAGTTGAAGCTGCAATTGCCCAATGGGCCCAGCGAGGACGCAGGAGCGCTGGGCGGATTGACGGTGCCGTTGCTCGGCGCCGTGAGGCTTTCGCAATTTGCGCGATCCGGCTGCCTGGTTCTGAGCGCGCTCGTCCACATGTCGCCGGCGTTGGCGAATACGTTGCCCATGTCTTCAAAAAGCACAAAGCTGACCGCGTTCCCAAAGTAGGGCAAGGGAGTGGGCGGCAGGCGCAGTTCCGTGTTGTTCACCAGCGCACCGGCGCCGCCGATCGGGTACCCTGTCTCCGGGTCGCGGGGTCCAGCGGCGTTGATGGAAAAGCTGCGCAGCGAGGTTGCGCCGCCCGCGTAGAGCCGCTCCGGGAGCGGAAGCAACTCGCTTGAACCCGAGCCGAACGCGCGCTCGTCGCCGTAACGCGTGTTGCGCGCAATCACGAACCGGCCCTTGTCGAACCCGTAATAGCTGGACCATGTTGTGTCGATGCGATTGAATTGTGCCTCCGCGCCGAACGGCTTTCCGGAAAGAAATTCCTGAAAGCTGGCATAGGTTCCGCGGTGCGCATCCACCGGGTTGTCGCGCGAGTCGTGCAGAAGGGTCACGCTGGGTCCACCGACGCGTACAGCCGCCGACAACACCGATACGAACTTGGGAAAAACCTGCAGCGTGTCTGCGGCCACCTTCACGCGGCGGAAATCATAACCATAAATAAACGTGTTGGCGCGCGATAGGGCAAAACGCGAACCATTCCCCTTCTCCGTAAGCCGGAAGCCGGCCTCAATACGCGATGCGACGTAAGTGGTCACGTCCTGGCTGTTCGCATAACCGCCGCTGAACGTCAAATCGAAATTGCGTTTGGCCGTCGGATGGGGATTGTCGTAGATCAGGTCGATCTTCTGCTCCAGCAGGCCGTAGTTGCCCTGTATTGAAGCCGATTGTTCGCGTCCGAAAAGGTTGTTGCGCGTAAGGGCAACCAGCACCCGCGGGCTGATGCCGGTACGGCCGTTGGGCGTGCACTCGGCGCCCGCTGCCTGGTAGCCCTGGCAGCCATTTACCGGCGTTCCGGTCTGCACTTCGAATCCCGCGCCGTAGGTCAGCGTCCAGCGCCGCGCCTCGGTGGCTTCCAGCAGCACCGTCTTGTGCGCTTCGTCCCCCTCGGGGTTCTCGACGGCCACATTCACTTCATTGAACAGCGCATATTCGTAGAGGTTGCGCTGCGTCTCCTCGATCGCGGATTGGCTGAGCGGATCGCCGGGATGAAGAGTGATGGCGCGGGCAACCGTAGCCGGCCGCGTGTAGTGCAGCCCTGTCAGCAGCACGTTGCGAACAAAGAACTGCCGCCCTTCATGAATGCGAAACACCACTCCGATCCGGTTCGGGTCGCCGGGGTCGCTCTTCTCCTCCACCTCCACCCGCGCCTGGTCAAACCCGCGCCGCATGTACTCGGTTGCCAGCATGTCGCGGTCATTGGCCAGGTTGCGCGGCGAAAGCAACTGGCCCGCTTCGGAATTCAGCAGGGGAAGAAGATCCTGCGCGGGGACGTGGTCGTTTCCATCCAGCGCCAGCGAGCTGACGCGCTGCTGCGGGCCCTCCACAATCCGGTACACCACGCCCATCGGCGCGGAGCTGTCCTCCGGAGCCGTACTGGCCGACTGGAGAGCCGATCCGGTGGCGACCGTATCCGCCGTCACCTTCACATTCGCAAAACCGTTGTTTTGGTAAACCGTCTCGAGCGCCTGGACGTCCGCTGAAACCATCTGCTGGCTGTAGAGGCCGCGACGATCCATCGCGGAAGCAGCGCGAACGCTCAATAATTCCTTGAGCGCGGCCGAATCGAAGTAGTGATTCCCCACTATCGCGACGCTTTCCACCCTGCGCCGCGGCCCCGGATTCACGTTGTAGACGATCAGCATCTCGTCAGGGCGCGGCGGTTCCACCTTGTGATCCACCTTCGCGTCGAAATAGCCCAGGCTCTGGTAGTAATCGCGGACCCTGCGATTGCCCTCGTTCAGCAGATCGTCGTCCACCGTGCCTTCCTCGAAGATCGGGATCAACCGCTTGATCTGACCCTCGTCCGGATGGACGCCCTCAAACACCACTCGCACCACCGGACCGCGTGTTGCGGAAAACGTGTAGGCCACCTTGTGCGCGGCATACTTCTGCGAGGTCAGCTTGATCTCCGCCTCCAGCCGCCGTTGCTTCTGGTACACCTTCAGCACGTCGCCGAGGGCGCGGCTCACGGTCTCCCGGGTCACCGCGGTCCCCGGCCGCAAATGTGCCGCCCTGCGGAACGCCTCCAGGCTCATCCCGGGATCCCCCGTCACCGTCACCGTGCCCACACGCGCCTGTGGTCCTGAAACCGCGCTGAAGGCGATATCGGTAAGCTGTTCCTCCGGATGCGGGGTCAGCTTGTAGGTGATGGCGGGTTCAAAGTAGCCATTCTGCGCCAGAACCTCGTGCATCACGTTCACCGCGGAAGCCATTTTGGCCTGCGTAAACCGGGTGCCGGGATTCAGCCGGCTGGCGCGCTCCAATTGCGTATTCACCGTGGCCCCGCGCGCGCCCATCACCGTCACGGTGCCCAGGAACATCCGCGGCGCGCCGCGGAAGATCAGCGCCACGCCCGCGCCCTCGCGCTGCCCCAGCGCTTCTACCGTTTCAAAAAGGCCAGTGGCGTAAAGCACCCGCAGCGATTCCGCCACCTTCTCCGGATCCAGCGGCGCGCCCTCCGCTTGCGGCAGATGCTCCGGGAGAGGAACCAGCTTGTCCGCCGCTACGCCCTCATAGGAAATATGAACCACTGGGAGATTCGCCAGTTGGGACAACACGTCCGCCTGCGGCTGTCCCCCTGTTTGGGCCGCGCTCCCAAGCGTAATGGCGACCAGTGCGGCAATCGCCAGCGTCCTCAGCACAGCGCCGATCGAGCCCCCGCTGTTGCACTGTTCCCGAGGCAAGAACTGCAAAATCTGTCTCCCCAACATTGCACAAATCAACACATACCGCGCAGGATGCATCTAAGCCTGCATCAGCAAGGTACGCCTTCGGCTCCCCGAGCCGATTCACGCCACTTCAACCGCTGCCCCCTATACTAACGAGGAAACATGAATGGTGCAGCATTTGGGAGCCTTTCGGTCCGTTCCCCAAGGAAACGAATGACAAGAGCAACCACGCAACCAACTGAACCACTGTCCTCCCGGCTCAGGCCTGCCGCAGCTCCTGCCGTCGAAGACGAGCCCGAGCCGCAAAATCCTGCCGCCCAGACTCAAACCCTGCCGCCTCCAAAACCAGGCAGCGATGCCGATGTTCTGGCTCGCGCCCAGGGCGGCGACCACTATGCTTTTGCCCAGCTCTATTCCCTGCACAAACGCCGTATCTATTCGCTATGCCTGCGCATGGTCGGCAATGTGGCCGAGGCTGAGGATTTGACGCAGGAGGCTTTCCTTCAGCTCCATCGCAAAATCGCCACCTTCCGCGGCGACTCCGCCTTTTCCACCTGGCTGCACCGGCTGGCCATCAACGTGGTTCTGATGCACCTCAGAAAGAAAGGCCTGTCGGTCATTTCCCTTGATGAGGCCATGGAGCCCACCCCCGAGGAAGGTCCTGGCCGCAGCTTCGGTGCCCCTGACCTGTCGCTCACCGGCTCCATCGACCGCCTCGCCCTGGAACGCGCCATCGCCGATCTCCCCGCCGGCTACCGCCTCATTTTTGTCCTGCACGATATCGAGGGTTACGAGCATAATGAAATCGCGGCCATGCTCGATTGCTCCATCGGTAATAGCAAGTCCCAGCTCCATAAAGCTCGCCTGAAACTGCGCGATGCCATGCGGACGGCGCCTCGAAGGGAGGGGCGGCGATGACCCACGATCCCCACAACATGACGTGCGAAGAGTTCCAGGCCCACATGCCGGAGTTGATCGGTTCCGGCGAGGACGCCGGTTCCCACCCCCACGTGCAGAATTGCGCCCTCTGCCGGGCCCTCCTGTCTGACCTGGAGACCATCGCCGAGGCCGCGCGCCAGCTCTTCCCGGTCGAGGATCCTCCGGATCGCGTGTGGGACCAGATCGAGTCCGCCATCAAGCAGGAGACCGAACCCAGCAGAAAATAATTCCCGCCCAGGCTCGGGCATTTCCGCATCGGGAGGGAATTCAAATTGCCGCCTTCCCTCCTCACTCTCTCGATCCCTGCTCCGCCCTTCAGCCATGCTCACTTTCCCGTGGGCATGGCCGATAATGCATGGGGATTTCCCGTTCGTCCCTTGGGGACCGCGCGGGGCACGGACACGCTTCGCCGCCTTCGGGAAGCCGGCAGGCATCGGTTTTGGGTGCACAATGGATCGAATCGACTGGAACACCTCCCCAGACCGGGGCGTAAAGGTCCAAGAGAGGGGATCGACAAGGAACGCAACGGTTCTCACTGCCCAAACTTGAAACTTTTGGTATACTGCGCTCTCTAATGTAAGAGAAGTTGATACGAGGACACTCAATGCCTAGCCAGAAACCCGTTACGCCGCCTCCAGCCAGCAACCCCGCCGACAACTTGCGGCGCGTTCCCGTCCTGCCGGTGCGGGACACTGTCCTGTTTCCTCATGCCGTTCTGCCACTTACGGTCGGCCGCGAAAGCTCCATCCAGTTAATCGAATCCCTCGGCGACGAGCGCACCATCGCCGTCACCGCCCAGAAGGACGCCCGGCTCGATTCCCCCACCCCTGACGACATGCACGCCGTCGGCACCCTGGCCACGGTCCACAAAGTCGTCCGCATGCCCAACCAAAGCCGCTTCGTCTTCACCGAAGGCGTGGAGCGCGTGCGCGTGGTCCGCTACATCCAGACGGAACCGTTCATGATCGCCGAGGTCGAAACCCTCGAAAACGTCGAATCCGAGTCGAACACCAGCGTCGAAGCCCTGGTTCGCATCGTCATCGGCCAGTTTCAGCAGATTGTCACCGAGTCGCCCACCCTCTCCGACGAGCTGCGCACCATAGCCGCCAACATTGAGGAGCCCAGCCGCCTGGTCGACTTTGTCGCCTCCTCGCTGCCGTTCCTCACCACCGACGACAAGCAGCTCCTGCTGGAAACACCCAGCGTCTCCGCCCGCATCGAGCTCATCAATACCCACCTGGCCAAGGAGATTGAAGTCCAGCAGCTCCGCGCCAAAATCCAGAACGAGGTCCAGGACCAGGTCCAGCAGTCCCAGCGCGACTACTACCTCCGCGAGCAGATGAAAGCCATCCAGAAGGAGCTGGGCGAGCAGGACGAAGGCCAGCGCGAAATCGAAGAGCTGCGCAAGAAAATCGACGAAGCCGGAATGCCCGAGGACGTGAAAAAGGAAGCCCTCAAAGAGCTTTCCCGCCTCAGCCGCATGTCGCCCATGGCCGCCGACTACTCCCTCACCCGCAATTACATCGAGTGGCTCGCCATCCTGCCCTGGGCCAAAAGCTCCGGCTCCAAAATCGACATCAACAAGGCCCGTGACATCCTCGACGAAGACCATTACGAGCTGAAGAAGGTCAAGGACCGCATCCTCGATTACCTCAGCGTTCTTGAGCTGAAGCCTGACATGAAGGGCCCCATCCTCTGCTTCGTCGGCCCTCCGGGCGTCGGCAAAACCTCGCTCGGACGCAGCATCGCGCGCGCCTTGGGCCGCAAGTTCCAGCGCATCTCCCTCGGCGGCATGCACGACGAGGCTGAAATCCGCGGCCATCGCCGTACTTACATCGGAGCCCTGCCGGGCCAGATCATCCAGTCCATCCGCCGCGCCGAAACCAACGATCCCGTCATGATGCTCGACGAAATCGACAAGCTGGGCCGCGACTTCCGCGGCGATCCGGCCTCGGCTCTGCTCGAAACCCTGGACCCGGAGCAGAACAACACCTTCCGCGACAACTACCTTGACGTCCCGTTCGACCTGTCCAAGGTGCTCTTTATCTGCACCGCCAACATGCTTGACACCGTGCCGCCGCCGCTCATGGACCGCATGGAAATCATCCCTCTCCAGGGCTACAGCGAGGAGGAGAAGCTGCACATCGCCATTCGCTTCCTGATTCCGCGGCAAATCAAGGAGAACGGCATCACGCCGGAGCAGATCGAGTTCCCGGATGAATCGATCCGTCACCTCATTCGTCACTACACCCGCGAAGCCGGTGTCAGGAAGCTCGAGCAGACCATCGGCACCATGTGCCGCAAAGAAGCCCGCCGCGTGGTCGAAGGCAAGAAGGATAAGCTCGTCGTTACCCGCGACATCGTCAAGGAATTCCTCGGCAACATCCAGGTCCGTGTCGATACCGAGGTCGCCGAGCGCGTCAAGCGCCCCGGCGTGGCTGTAGGCCTGGCCTGGACACCCGCCGGCGGCGACATCCTCTTCATCGAGGCCAACAAGATGAAGGGCAAGGGTAACTTCACCATCACCGGCCAGATCGGCGAGGTCATGCAGGAATCCATGCAGGCCGCGCTCACCTGGGTCCGCTCCAACGCCGGCCGCCTCGGCCTCCAGGAGGACTTCAACAAGGACCTCGACATCCACATTCACGTCCCCTCGGGCGCCATCCCCAAGGACGGCCCCTCGGCCGGTGTGACCATGGCTACCGTCCTTGCCTCGTTGCTCACCGATACCCCCGTAAACAAGCTGACCGCCATGACCGGCGAGATCACTCTCAGCGGCAATGTGCTTCCCGTCGGCGGCATCAAGGAGAAATTCCTTGCCGCCCGCCGTGCCGGGGTCACCACCGTCATCCTGCCGGCGGATAACAAGCAGGACGTGGAAGAGGACCTGACCGCGGACATGATGGAGGGCGTCGCCGTTCACTACGCGCGCACCATTGAGGACGTCCTCGCGGTGGCTCTGCCGCAGTTCAAGGCGCAGCCGGTGCCTGTTGTTCAAACCGCGGAGAGCGCCGCGCAGCCCGCCGTCGCCGCGGCGTAAAACCTGTTCTCCCCGTCGCGAAAAGGGCCGGCCAACCAGCCGGCCTTTTTCATATTGGATTCGCCTTGCGAAGCCTCCTGGCTCGGGAGGTAGCGCCGTGTATGACAGCGTTCACCCCTGTCAACTGCAAACAGCGCGCAGCTTCCCGTGGTGGTCGGGGCGATGTCAAGGGCGCCGTACTTTGGCGTTCATCTCGACCCTTGACACCGCCCCGGCCACGGCCACCATTGAACTTGGTTCGAATCTCGGACGTACTTTCTGAGATTCGAACCATGGCTGGAAACCGGTCTTGCTTTGCGAAACGGCCCTGGGCTCGCATGTTGGTTCTCAATCACTTTCGATCGAACGACTCAGGTTCGATCACCCATGTATTCGGTCCGGTGGTGCCCCATGATTGCCTGTTCAAACTCTCTCCCCCTGGGAAGAGAGGCGGGGTGTCCAATCAACCTCTCGGCTTTTGCGCCACGACGCTACACGGACTGCCCCGCATGCGAACCGCGCTCCCGCACCTGGCTGTAGTGCTCGCCGGAGCGCAACATCCAATACAGCCGCACCGCCAACTTGTGCGCGATAGCCAGCTTGGCCACCCCATGATGCTTTGTCATCGACAGCCGCACGTACTGCCGATGCCAGCTCGGATCCTGGCGCTGGGCGTGCATCGCGGCCTGCACCAGCAGCCAGCGCACCATGCTGTTGCCCTGCTTGGAAACGTGCCCCAGCCGCCGCCGCTGCCCGCTCGACTCCTCGGCTGGAATCAGTCCCAGGTAGCTGGCCACCTTCTTGCCGCGAGCAAACCGCCGCCAGTCCCCGATGGCCAGAACGAAAGCCAGCGACACTACCGGACCCACTCCCGGTTGCGTCATCAGCAGCGCCGCCGCCTGGTTCCGTTCCGCGGCCGTGCGCACCGCCTCGTCCAGTGCCCGCACCCGCCGCTCCAGCAGCCCCAGCACTTCCAGCAGATCCTGCCGCTCGACGGCATGCCAGCCGGCCAAGGGCAACCGGGCCACTTCCTCCAGTCCCTTCTTGCCCCGCGCCGTCGCCATGCCCTCGCTCTTGGCCATCGCATCCAGCTGGTTGTGCACGCGTGTGGCCATGCGCACCATCCGGCAGCGATGCACCAATAGCTGCCGCAGCTCATCCTCCGCCACGGAAAGCTGCCAGACCGCGGGAAACCGGTCCTCCACAAGCAATTGCAAAATATGCCGCGCATCCCGCTTGTCGGTCTTCTGCTTGCGCACAAACGACGCTCGAATCGCCGCCGCGTCGCCCAGCACAAACTCATGGCCCAGCTCCGCCAGCAGCCGCCGAAACCAGCGGAAGCTCCCCGTGGCTTCGACCCCTACCCGCACCGGCTTGCCTGCCAACCCGCGATAAAACTTCTCCGCCTCCTCCGGATGCAACAACCGCCGTTCTCCGTACTCGCCCGTTTCCTTGTCCACAAATGCGACCTGCTGAAACCGGGGATGAAAGTCGCAACCTATAATCACCATGTTCGGCTCCTTCTCCCGAGTCCCTGGTCGTTTCGCAGCCATCAGTCTACTCAGCTGAAGGAGCCGACGCTGTCATGTAATCAGCCTCCTGGCCGGCTGTAGCGTGGGCCTCCCGGCCCGCGCAAGGCGACAACCCGATACAAACAACCCCAAAGATCGGGCCGCCTGCTTTTTAATCCTGAACGCGCCTTTTACGCCCAGAACTCCGCCAACCCCGCTAGCTCCGCTAACGCCGCTTCTAACGTCTAACTCTCTTGAGACGTTATCCTCAAACCGTGATGCAAGTGCGCGTACTCCCTTTCGGCATCCTCAAAGACTGGCTCGGCGAATCCACCGTGAACCTGCCCGATGGCGCTACCGTCGCCGCGCTTCTCCGCCGCCTCGCCTCCGGTCCCGCGGCCGTTCCCGCCGCCACCTGGGCCTCCATCGCCGTCAGCGTCAACCATGAATATGCCCAGCCCACGCGCATCCTCCGCGAAGGCGACGAAGTCGGACTCCTGCCGCCCGTCTCTGGCGGCCTCAATGATCCGGCCCAGCCCGAACCAGCCGGCGAAATCCGCCTCACCCGCGGCCCGATCGACTCCACCCCACTCATTACCGCCGCCAAGCACGGCTCCGACGGCGCGGTCGTCGTCTTCGACGGTATCGTCCGCAACAACTCTCGCGGCCGCCAGACCCTCCACCTTGACTACGAAGCCTACGAAGAGATGGCGCTCCGCCAAATGAACGCCCTCGCCGACGAGGCCCGCCAGCGTTTCAAAGTCCGCCACATCTCCATCGTCCATCGTCTCGGCCGCCTCATGGTCGGCGAAACCAGCGTCCTCATCGTCGTCGCCTCCGCCCATCGCGCCCAAGCCCACGAAGCCTCCCGCTGGCTCATCGACACGCTCAAGCGCACCGTGCCCATCTGGAAAAAGGAAACCTTCGTCGACGGCGCAGTCTGGGCCGATGGCGAACCCTTCCCCGAAAATCTCGCAGCTACACCGCCGGAGGCCCCGCATGCCTCGTAGCTTTGTGGCCAACGAAGTGGGGCGCGCCGGAGGCGCAGCGGTTGTTAGCCCCGCGCTTCAGCGTGGGGAGGCCGGATCGCACAAAACTGCACCGGAGTCCCGTAGGGACGGCGCAAGCTTCATAACAGGGCACGACTTCAGTCGTGCCGATCAGCCGCTCACAAGAAAACTTCGGGCTTTAGCCCCTGAGGCATGTTCTGTCTTTCTCCTGATCTTCCCAATCCTCTTGCTTCTTTTTGCCCCATCCCTCCCCGCCCAGAACGACACCCCCACCTTCCACATCCAATCCAACCTGGTCAACCTCTACGTCAACGTCACTGACCAATCCGGCGCCATCGTCGGCGGCCTCACCAAGGATGACTTCCGCGTTGCCGAGGACGGCCGTCCGCAGACCATCGCCATCTTCGAACGCCAGTCGGAGCTTCCCCTCAGCATCATGCTCGCCATCGATACCAGTCTCAGCGTGCGCAAGGATCTCAGCGAAGAGAAGCGCGCTGCCGGCCATTTCGCCCGCGACCTCCTGCGCCAGCAGGATCAGATGGGACTGATCGAGTTTGCCACCTACGTCAGCCAACTCGTCCCCTTCACCAACGACGTCAAGCGCATCGATCGCGGCCTCATGCAACTCAAGCCCGGCGAAGCCACCGCGCTCTACGATGCCATTTACCTCGGCTCCCAATCGCTCGCGCCCAAGCAAGGCCGCAAAGTCCTCGTCGTCGTCTCCGACGGCGGCAACACCACCGGCGATGAAGACTATCCCCAGGCGCTCGAGCAGGCCCAGCGCGGCGACGTCATGATCTACGCATTGATTGACGTGCCCATTGAGGCCAGTGCCGGCCGCGACCTCGGCGGCGAGCACGCACTCATCACCCTGGCCGAGTCGACCGGCGGCAAAAGCTTTTACGTCGATGAGGGCGGCCTCGACAAAGCCTTCCAGAAGGTCTCCGACGACCTGCGCACCCAATACCTGATCGGCTACTACCCCACCAAGCAGCCCCCCGGCCAGAGCTTCCACCGCATCAGCGTCACTGTTCCCCGCGCCGCCACCGGCGTCTACAACATCCGCTGCAAGACCGGCTACTACTCCGATCCCCCAGCCCAGACCCGCTACGTGCCCAAGGATTATTAGAAAGTGGAGTAAACTGTTTTCCAGAGGCCGAAGCCATGGCGACCGCAGCCCGCATCCCGATTGAGCAATACCTCCGGACTTCCTACGAGCCCGATGCGGATTTCGTCAGGGGGGAAATCGAGGAACGGAACGTGGGCGAGTACGATCACAGCACGGTTCAGCGAGAGATACTGTTTTGGTTCTATAGGCACGATAAGGAATGGCAGATTCGCTCGCTTCAAGAGCAGCGCACCCGTTTGGATTCCGACACAGTTCGAGTGCCCGATGTGAGCGTATGGGCGCGCAACGTCCCTGTCGAACCGGTGTTCTCTAACCCGCAACTGATCGTTGTTGAAGTGCTTTCACCCGAAGATCGCCAATCCAGAATGCAGGCCAGGATCGAAGACTATCGCCGATTCGGAGTACCGCACATCTGGGTGGTCGATCCCGTGCAGCGCATCGGATGGGATTGTTCTGACGGCAACTGGATCCGTAAGACGCGCTTCGAAGTCAGCGCGAAGCCGGTTTATCTCGACCTCAACCAGCTCTTCCGCGACCTCGATGTCGCCGAAGGATAGCGCATTCCCTACTCCTTTTTCCCTACCCCCGCCGCTCTCCGCTCCGCATACTCCCGCGCCGTAGGGATCGGCGTCAGTTCCCGACCCGCGAACATGTCCGCGAACAGTCCCACCAACTCCCCGTGTATCCGCCCGTTTGACGCCAGCACCTCGCGGCTGTCCAGCCGGAACGGCCCTCCGCTGAAGTCCGTGATGCGCCCGCCCGCCTCTTCCACCAGCAGAAAACCCGCCGCCGTGTCCCACGGGTTCAGGTGGAACTCCCAGAAGGCCTCATAGCGCCCGCAGGCCACGTAAGCCAGGTCCAGCGCTGCCGAGCCATACCGCCGCACCCCGTGCGAGCGCAGCGTGAACTCCTGGTAGAAGTGAATATTCGGGCTCGAGTGCCGCTTGCGGCTGGGAAACCCCGTGGCCACCAGCGACTCGGCCAGATTCGCCACGTCGGAGACATGAATCGGCCGCCCGTTCCGCAATGCGCCGCGCCCGCGCTCAGCCGTGAACAGTTCATCGCGCATGGGGTCGTAGACGATGCCAGCTTCCATCGTGCCATCGTCGCCGGGCGCAAGGCCGGGCGCGCGGTGCTCCAGCCCCAGCGATACCGAGAAGTGCGGCAGCCCGTGGGCAAAGTTGGTGGTGCCGTCCAGCGGATCCACGTACCAGCGGTACTCGTGGTCCAGCCGCTCCCGCGTGCCTTCCTCGCCGTAAATGCCGTGCTCCGGAAACGTCTCCGCCAGGCGGCCCCGGATAAGCTTCTCAACGGTGCGATCCGCCACCGTCACCAGGTCCACGTCGCCTTTGTATTCGGTGGCCACCCCCTGAGCGAGGAACTCGCGCAAGCGAGCGCCTGCTTCGCGCGCAATATCCGATGCGGCGGGAACCCAGCGGTTTTCCTCGCCACTCACGGCAACTCTGGCTCGGGCGCGGCCGGTACAGCTGCAGGAGCCGAATCCACGTGCACCCGGCGCTTGCCTGCTTCGGTGATGCTCCGGATCTGGTGCTTGTAAATGAAGAGATTCGGCTTGCCTTCCCGCGTCAGACGGAGCATGCCGTCATCGAAGTACTCAATCCAGCCCTTCACCACTTCGCCGTCGCGCAGCTTCACGCTCACGGAAATCTTTCGCTCGCTCAGGGATTGCAGATAGAGCGCTTCCTGTCCGGTTTCTCCGGGCGGGGGCATCTTGGCGCGCCGGCGGTTAGGCAGAGGAGGAGTCATAGTTGCCATTTTAGATGCAAAATCCAGGGCCCAACGAGCCAAGGGACGAAGGGAACCTGCTTTTCGCCCGCTCCACCAACCCCTCCGTGCCCCATCCTTGCGCCTTCTTTCCAGCACAAGCGTGGGAACAGCCACCAAACCCGGCTGCCCCTTCCGCCCACATCAGCCCCGCCTGTCCCTGCTTTCTCGCCCGACCTGTGCGCCAGCCGTGATACAATAGTCTCGGCGTCAGATGACTCTTGAGCTTCTGATGACTATTGCCGGCAAGCATACGCTGCCAGAAGGAAATACAAAATGCTGTTTCCCACCAAGGTAATCGAGCTAAATCCCCGCGACAACGAACACATCAAAAGGCTGAATGACCCCGCCGAGCCGGGGCTATTCCATCTTGAGGCGTGGCTTCCGTTCTCTGAAGCCGCGAAGCTGGATCGTGGAAACGCGAACGTTAGGCCCGCTTCCGAGCGCAAAAAACCATTCCGCGACATGGTGAACACCGTCGAGACCAGCCCCTCGACCTTTCATCTGAAGAATCGCGGCATCATCTATCGCTGCGACAAATTCGAGTTCGACAACAAAAGCAAGGTCACTCCGGGTTACGATCCCCGAGATTAGCCAAGACGAGTTCGACGACCTGGAAAATGGAGAACCGAAGTTCGGAATCGCGGACGGGGGCCATACCTTCGAGGTCATCCTGCAGACGATGGAACGTTTCAACGAATTGAGGGAGCGTGAAGGCTGGGCTGAGCCGTTCGTGCGAGTCCACTTTCTGGCTGGTCAGGCATTCGAGAGCGGCGAGCTTGAACAGCTCGTGGAGGCCTTAAACACCTCCTCTCAGGTACAGCAATTCACTCTCGACGAATACCAGAACAAATTCGACGAACTTAAGGACGCCCTTAAGAATGGTGGATTTGACCCGAGCGTTGTCGCGTTCCGTGAGAACGAGGAAAAGGAATGGGACGTGCGCGAGATAGTTCAGCGCTTAGCTTGCTTCCTGAAAGAGCGTTGGAAGACTACGCAGCCCGCGCAGATGTATAGGTCAAAGGGCAAGGCGCTTGATTTGTACACGAGCGACGCCTCACACGAGGAGTTTCGCAGACTGTACGACGTGGCCGCAGATGTTGTGACGCTGCCCGAATTCATTCAGTCAGAGTTCAGCAGGGACACGGGCAAGGGTCGCAAGTTCGGCAAGCTGCGGGCCGTTAAGACCCTGAAGAAATCCCTGACGCCCGCCGGAACCCAATACGCAACCGACCACGAAATGGACTTGGCCGCTTCATTACCGATTGCCGCTGCGTTTCGGGAACTGCTGGAATTGAAGGGCGACAGGTATTACTGGAAGGTCAATTACAAAGAGGTTTTCCGGCTCGCATCAGACGAGCTGTACAAGACCCTCCTGAACAAGGTGAAGACGGCTAAAGCTGTTAATAGCCTCGGCGCGGACACGGAATATTGGACTCAATGCGCCAACATTGTGCTCCGTGCCAAATATGACGTCCTCTCGAAGCAAGCTACCAATTGAGAGGCGCGAGATTGAATCCATTGGGCGGGGCATTCCGGCTCCAAGATTCTCACCCGCGCACGAAGCGCACAAGCATACTGGGAGGGATTGCGGATGATTAGCGAGATCACTATCAAGGGCAAGAAAGCTAAAAAAGGCGAGCGAATGACAATGGGGCAAGGCTGGAGACTTGCGACGGTCAAAGGCCGCAAGCGTGTCTTCGTCGGAACCTTAATCACAACGATCAACCTGGGAGCAAAGCGCTTAGCAATTTTCAGCGTGCCAAAGTGAGAGGTTAGTTCCCAGTTGCGGCAGGTGGCCCGCTCACCGATTCCAAAATCAGTACTAATTCACTAGGGCTGTGCCCCGCTCATCGTTCGCCGCGGCGAACGATGAGCGGGCGTTCGCTCAGGCCGCCCAAAATCTCCCATGGGATCGGCCCACCTCAACGTTGAACGCATCGGTTTCGCAAAATCGGTTGGCTAGCCGGAAAAGCCTAACCGGCCGGTCCCCTCATCCGCCGGCTGTCCGAGATGACCACCGAGGCGACTTTCCAGCCAGTCTGCACCAAGCGCGCCAGACATGCTCCACGGCCCCCGGCCTGATCCAATTACTCAAGTCCAAACTTTCAGCTTCTCGCCCGTATCCGCCATCACAGACCGGTCGGCGCAATCCATCCATACTCGAATCGTGAGTTGAACTTTGCCCGCCCACCGGCGGGCATTCGCATCTCAGCAGGAAAGGGATTCCCGACGACAACCGCAGCCACAACCCGGACACAAAACCTCGCGGAAATCTCCGCCCGCTCGGTTTATGAGTCAGTAATGTCCTTCGCAGAAAGCGTTGCGGGAAAAATAAATACCCCCCCACCCAATGGTAACCAGTCTCAATCCGCCAGTCCGGCTAAACCGGCTAAATCCGCTCCCGCCAGCGAACAGCCGGCGAATTCACCTGCCCCACGGGTGCCCGCAGCCCCATAAAATGCCACCCCCCTCCCCTCCAAAGGTAACCACCTTGCCTTCCCCAACGCCGCCAATTCCGGCCGTTCCATGCTGTAAAGGCGAACAAAAAACGAAAATACTTGTGCAGAAATAGCCTTCATCCAACTGATTCCAAAGCACATCGCCGTTTTTTATTTCGCGTGCACGCGCCCTCGCGTACTCTTCAAGCTAATGGAGGCACTGCGATGGCGACAAGCGAGGAAGGCAAGCTCCGCATTGAAGAGGATTCGATGGGCGACGTGGAAGTCCCGTCGCATCGGCTGTGGGGCGCGCAGACGCAGCGGTCCCTCTTGAACTTCGTCATCGGCGTGGAGCGGTTCCGCTGGGGACGGCAGGTCATCCGGGCCCTGGGCGTGCTGAAGAAGTGCTGTGCTCTCGCCAACGGCGAGCTCGGCCAGCTTCCTAGAGAGAAGGTGGACCTGATCGTTCGTGCCGCGCAGGAGGTCATTGACGGCCGATGGGACGACGAGTTTCCGCTGGTCGTGTTCCAGACCGGCTCCGGCACGCAGACCAACATGAACGCGAACGAGGTGATCGCCAATCGCGCCATTCAGCTAGCCGGTGGCGTGGTTGGCTCCAAAAAGCCGATCCACCCCAACGACGACGTGAATCGCAGCCAATCCTCTAACGACACTTTTCCCACGGCCATGCATATCGCCGCAGTGGAGGCCATCAGCGGGCTGCTTGTTCCCGCCGTCACGGGTCTGCGCGCCACTCTCAACGGCAAGGCGGAGGCGTATGGCGACGTGGTGATGATTGGCCGCACCCATCTTCAGGATGCGACCCCGCTCACGGTAGGGCAGATGATCTCCGGCTGGGTGGCGCAGCTCGATCAATGCCTCGACGGGATCGGCCAGTCGCTGGCCATGCTGTACCCGCTGGCGATTGGGGGAACAGCGGTGGGCACGGGCCTGAACGCGCCTGCTCGGTTCGGCGAGGTGGCCGCGCGGCGGATCGCGGAAGAGACCGGCAAGCCGTTCGTAACCGCCGGCAACAAGTTCGCCGCGCTGTCCGCGCACGACGGGATGGTTACGGTGAGCGGCTCGCTGCGCACGCTGGCCGGGGCGCTGATGAAGATCGCCAACGACGTGCGCTGGTATTCGAGCGGTCCGCGGGCCGGCATCGGCGAGCTGAATATACCGGAGAACGAGCCGGGATCGTCGATCATGCCGGGCAAGGTGAACCCCACGCAGTGCGAGGCGCTCACCATGGTGGCGGTGCAGGTGTTCGGCAACGATGCCGCGGTGGCGTTTGCCGGCTCGCAGGGCAACTTCCAGCTCAATGTGTACAAGCCGGTGATGCTGCACAACGTGCTCACGTCGGCCGAGCTGCTGGCCGATGCCGTCAGCTCCTTCAACGAGCACTGCGCCCAAGGCATCGAGCCGAACGAGGAGCGGATCCAGGAGAATCTGGAGAACTCGCTGATGCTGGTGACCGCGCTCAATCCGCATATTGGCTACGAAAAGGCGGCCAAAATCGCGCGGAGGGCTTACCTGGAAGACACCAGCCTGAAGGACGCAGCGCTCAAGCTGGGATTCGTGACGGCGGAGCAGTTCGATGCATGGGTGCGGCCGGAAGAGATGACGCGTCCGGTTTAGAGATGAAGCGCATGGCTCAACGCATCGCGCACGATCATCGTGCTTCGCGTTCCCCGTGTACGTAACGTGCGGTGTCCAATGCGATGGAAACCGGCTTGCGACGGTGCAAGTGCTCGCGGAATTCGGCGAGCGTGGGCCGCTCGGCAATCTCGCGGAGTTCCCCAAGCAAATAGTCGGAGAGGGACATGCCTGCCATCGCAGCCCGGGCCTTCACGCTGCGATGAAGGGAGTCGGGAACGTTGCGAACTTGGATGACCCGCGCCATGCGATGAAGGTATTGGTAGGCTTTGCGGATGTCAATGCGCAGTTCGCTGCACTCGCTGCGCTCAGGATGAATATCTCAGCCCAGGGCTTTCTTCAGGAGGTCGGCGATCTTTGCTTCGACAGCGGGAGTCAGCGCCATAAGCGCGTAGGAGGTGGGCCACATCTGGCCGTCGTCCAGCCGCGCCTTGTCGCTGAATCCCAGGGTCGCGTACCTGGTTTTGAATTTCCGCGCGTCCTGGAAGAAGCAGACCACCTGGCCGTCCTGGTTGGCGTACGCGGGCATTCCGTACCAGAGCTTTGGCGAGAGGGACGGCGCGCTGGCTTTGACGATGGCGTGAAGCCGCTCGCCGATGGCGCGATCCTGCGGCGCCATCGCGGCAAGCTTCTCCAGCAAGGCGGGCTCCTCGTCCTGCTTCTTGCCGCGGCGCGCTGAGGACTTCATTTCCTGGGCGCGTTCCTGCATCGCGGAGCGTTCTTCGTCAGTGAATACTTTTGCCGCGGTGCTTCCGGCGGAGACTAGCGCGCCCTTCTTTGCGGATTTGTTTCCGGCCATCGTGACCTCCTTACGACCTGGATTGATTGTCGCGCGTAGCCTGTAAGCGGCGCCAGGAAAAGTACGAGATTGTCCAGAGCACGCCGGTGAGCGTGGAGGGGACGAACGCGAGCTGGCGGTCGCTGATGGAAACGTGGGCGATGACGGCGGAGACGAGGTTGATGGCAAAGCCGGCATAGGCCCATTCCTTGATGCGCGCGGGGACCATGGGGGCGAGCAGCACAGCCACGCCCAACAGCTTGGCCAGGGAAAGCTCGAAACGGAAGGAGCCGTTGGGGAAGCCGAGCCGGGCGAACGCCAGGTAACCTTGCGGGAGCAGCTCGTAGTAAGCGGTGAAGCTCATCTCCAGGCAGAAGAGCGCGGTGAAGGTCCAGAAGAGGACGGTGGCGGTTTTGGGGATGGCGCGGCCAGCTACAAAAGCTGGATTGTGTAGGGCGGATTCCATGGGTTTCCTCCTTTGATTCACGAGTGTTGAGGCGCGTTTGACGGAGCGTTCGGGGTTTCCGCGGCGAATTGCTTTGCGTATTCCGTTGTCAATGGCTTCCAGGCATCGAGCTGCATCGCCTTTGCGCCGGCGATGCGGCCGATCGGTTCGCCGTCCAGCAGCCGATCGAGCACGTCGATACCGATGTGCCATCCGGCCGCGCCCCAGGAGACGTAGCGGCGATCAATGCTATGCCAAAGGGTGAGGTGGGTGCCGAGGGCGGAGGGCTCAAGTTCCCAGCGGATGTCGTGGAACTCGAGGACATGGGGAGCGTCGGCTTGTGTCACGGTGGTTTCAGAGATGTGTCCCGTGCCCACCCAGGTGAGCTTGACCGTGGCACCGACCCTGGCCAGGTCTCCGTCGGCCTCAAAAGGCGCCCACTCGCGCAGATGCTCCGGCTGGGTGAGCGCCCGCCAGACTTTTTCCGGAGCGTGACGCAGATCGCGGACGAGGATGAGCGTCCACTTGTCGGGGGTGGTTTTTTCAACCCGTGCCCCGACGGCAGGCCCCGGCGCGTATGGTTCGAGGTGGTTCATGTTCCTCTCCCTTGTCTTTCGCTCCCCACCTTAGCGACAAAAACAACGGCGTCGCGAGGGCGGGGCACCCGCGATCAATGGTGCGGAACGTCAGCCCTGCCAGCGCTTCAACTGGGTGAGCTGTATCAGATTGCCGCAGGTGTCTTTGAGGATGGAGATGGTGGCATAGCCGATATCGTTGGGCGGCATGGTGAATTCACCGCCCGCAGCCTTGATGCGCTCGTAATCGGCTTTCGCGTCGCCGGTGAAAAAATTGGCCGCGGTCTGATTCTGCTGGAAAATGGCCTGCTGGTAGGCTTTGGCTGCCGGGTTGTCGTTCAGCGCGAGCTGCAGCTCGGCGCCGTCGGGGTCCTCGGCCGAGACCACGGTGAGCCAGCGATACGGCCCGTTGCTGAAATCGGCCTTCTTTTGGAAGCCGAGCACATCGGTATAGAAGCGCAGGGCTTTTTCCTGATCGTCGACGTAAATGCTGGTGAGTTTGATCTTCATTTCGTTTCTCCTTTGTGGTGTTTGTGTTTTGAGATCTGCCGTTTGTTGGGGACTTTGTTTTTCTTCGGGGTGGATGGTTCCATGCGGTCGAGGTGGCGCTCGAGGGCGTCGACGTGCGCGGACCAGAAGCGACGGAATTGAGCCAGCCACATATCGACCTCCTGGAGCGGTTCCGGCCGGAGCCGATAAAGACGGCGCTGCGCGTCCACCGTGGATTCAACGAAGCCGGCGTCGCGCAGAACGCGCAGGTGCTTGGAGACGGCCGGCTGGGGCATACGGAGCCGGCGCTCGATTTCCCCCACGGTCTGGTGGGACGCGACCAGGAGGCTGAGGATGGCGCGGCGATTGGGCTCGGCAATGACTTCGAATACGGATTCCACTCTTCTTATATACCCCAACAGGAATATACGTGTCAAGGCATATAATAAAATATTTTTCGGTCTGGCCCGTCAGGGGCTGACGCCCGCGTTGGATTTGAAAGGGGCTTGGTGTACGGGCTGAAGAGGTTGCGCAAAAACTTGCGAAGGTGCACAGCCGGAGCAGAACACGTCAGGGGCTGAAGTGTCTGCGTGAGAACCCAGCCAAACCGCGAACCCGCCAACCTGCGATGCTTTGTATCAGGGCACGACTTCAGTTGTGCCGCTATGCCGCTCAAAAGAAAGCACCGGGCTAAAGTGTCCGCGTGAGAACACATTTGGTTCTGTGGTTTTTCGCGGCCATTTGCTTTTAACGAGGCTTTCCTGGTTGGTTGAGTGTGATTTCAGGCTGCACGCTGGGCGTACAGCCTGGTGATGTTGTAGGCCATGGTGGCCAGGGTGAATTCGTTTCCGGCTTTGTCCAATCCACGGGTGCGAAACTGTCTCATTCCACGTTGTTGTTTGAGAACTCCCAAGACCGGCTCGACCACCGCCTTGCGCCGCGCGTAGGCGGCCTTTCCGTCCGGACTTCGCAGCTTGGCGCGCATGCGGCGGTGCGCCGCAGCCTTGGCCCGGGTGCGGCAGCGCACCCCCAGGTTTATAGCTCGCGCCATGTTCGAATCGGGTACGTAAGCATCGATGTTGCGCTGTTCCATGTGCTTCAGGTTGTCGATGGAAAAGAATCCGCTGTCGGCCAGGACCGCGCCCGGCGGCGCCCCGCAGCGTTTCTCCACCGCATCCACCATGGGCCCCAGCGAACCGTTGTCGGCCTCGTTCTGGGTCACCCGCTGGGCCACGATCCGGTGATCGTCCGAGACCGCGATCTCCGCCGAATAGCCAAGCAGGAACTTCTGCCCGCGCTGGCGCAGAAAACGCGCATCCTCGTCGCTGCGCGACAGCTTCTTCAGGCCGCTCTTCTTTAACTTCTCCAGCCGCCGCGGCATCTCGTCCACAGCCTTGTTGAGCTCTCCGATGGCCACTTCCAGCCCGCTCGGCTCCTGGTCGTCGCGGTCGGCCTCCTTCTGCCACTCCCGGACCTGGCGCCGCAACTGCGCCCGGGTGTCGCGCAGCGCCTGTTCCGTGTCCACCCGATCCCGGCTGGCGCTGGCCTGGATGCGCGTCGAATCGATCGCCACCCGCCCCAGCTTCCCCATGCCCTGCGACCGCGCCCACTCCAGCACCTGGGTGAAGGCGCTGTTGAGCGCAAACCGGTGACGGCGGCGAAACGCGCTCAGCGCCCAGTTGTCCACCCGTTCGCCCGCGGCCAGATAGCGGAACGCCAGATCCTCCACCACACCCCGCTCCACCTGCCGCGCACTGGTCACGCTCAGCGCGTAGGCGTAAAGCCACACACCCAGCATCCGCTCGGGCGCGTACAGCTCCCCGCCTTCGGCGCTGTAACTGTCCACAAATACGCTCCTGTCCAGCCGCTCCACCACCTCGCGAACAAAAAAGCAAAGGTGACCGGAGCCCAACTCATCCCGCAGGCTCGCCGGAAGCAGATACGCCTGATCCGGGTTGTACACCTTCAATCGCGACATACTCTCTTGTCGCCCAAATCGGCGGTGGATTACAAGTACCTTCTGGAGTTCTCACGCAGACACTAAAGCCCGCAGGTTTATTGGCCTTTTGCGGCACGACTGAAGTCGTGCCCTTTCAAGGTCCACTTTTGCAACCAGTTGTAGTGTGGTGACCCAGAAGTTCGTTGCATGCGCGGGCGGCGCGAAATGCAGGTCCCGCGGTCGAGCGAGAACGTTTCTCCCAGCCGCGCCAATTGCTGGCGGCTGCGCTTGCGTGTATGGTTGAAATTGCGTAAGGCGCCGCCGCACATGACGCCGAAGATCGCTCCCATACGGCTTTCGTGATCCCCTCTATTCCCACCCAACCCGGGGCTGCCGCCTCTCCCAGTGAATCTCCGTCGAACCCATCCCTGCCTGCATGGTTGACGGACTTCACCCCGCGCCGCTGGCTCCGTAACGGCCATCTGCAAACCCTTGTGGGCAACTATCTGCCCCGCCCGCGCTTTCTGTTGCAATCGGTGGCCGAGTTCGTTCCAGTCGATCCCGCTGACGGCAGCCTTATCCTCTGCCACTGCCATTGGCAGGCCGAAGCGGTGCGTGCTGCCCGCCTCACCGTCGTGCTTGTGCATGGGCTGGAAGGCTCTTCCGATTCGCAATACATACGCGGCATCACAGTTCGCGCCTGGATCGCCGGCTGCAACGTTGTCCGCATGAACATGCGCAATTGCTGCGACTCCGACTCGCTGACACCTACGCTCTATCACTCTGCGTTATCCGGGGACGTAGGCGCGGTGGTGGAGCACTACTCCCAACGCTACGGTCTTGAACGAGTCGCGCTTGTGGGTTACTCGATGGGCGGCAATCTCGCGCTGAAGCTGGCGGGAGAGTGGGGCGCGCGCCCGCCGCTTGCCGCCGTCGCAACCGTTTGTCCCGCCATCGATCTCGCCGCCGGCTCCGCAGCCCTGCACGAGCCCGCTAACCGCGTCTACGAATGGCATTTCCTGCGCCGCCTGATGCGCCGCTTCCGCCGCAAAGCCACGCTTTTTCCTCACATTTACACCCGCGTGATCGCCGGCCCCATTCGCAGCCTGCGCGACTTCGACGAGAAAATCGTCGCGGCCTATTGCGGCTTTCGCGACGCCGACGATTACTACTACCGCGCCGCCGCCGCCCGCGTGATCGACCGCGTAGCTGTTCCCACGCTCATCCTCCATGCGCTCGACGATCCCTTTGTCCGACTCACGCCGCAGACGCGCGCCACCATTCTCGCCAATCCCAACATAACCCTGGTGGAAACGCGGCACGGCGGGCATTGCGCCTACCTCGGCTCCGAGCGCGGCGACGACATTCACTGGGCCGAAGCCGCCGTGGTGCGCTACCTGCTGGAGCAAGCCCCGCATGCAGGCTGATTGGGAATTCGAGGCCGGCGCGGGCGACCCAATCATCGACGCCGCGTGGGCCGGCCTGGTGGACCTGCGCCGCAATCCCGATCACGTTTTCCGGATCTCCGAAACCGATCTCCTGCCCGCACTCGCCCCGGCGCTGCTGCGCTTGAACAGCGCATCCTCTCCGGTGTGGACGGCGAAATGCGATGCATGGACGCCGGAGGCGATCGATTCCGTCGAGCTGGATGCGCCGGCCGCACAAACCGCGTGCGCCCTGGCCTGCTACATTGACCTGCTGCCGTCCGACGTCACTGACTGGCGCACGATTGCAGGAATGGAGGCGTTCTGCCGGCATGTCTGCGATCTTCTCCGCGCGATTCCGGCGCGCTGCTGCCGCGGCGACCTGGTGGTGCGCCGGGCGGTCGCTTCCGCGGAGAAGGAATCGCTCGGGATCACGGCGTATCTCTGCGGCTGCGGGGTCAGCTCAACTGAGGCCGCGACTGCGCTTTCCGCCGCAATCGATGCGCTTGTCGATTCCCTTTGCCCTCATTCCGCTGCCTGAAAATCCGCCAAAAAGCTACAATGGAAACGCGTGGGCGAGTAGCTCAAACGGATAGAGCACCGGCCTTCTAAGCCGGGGGTTGTGGGTTCAAATCCCGCCTCGCCCACCATTTGCTGCGGGGTCACTTCGCTCTGCTCAGGATTTCGCCTGCGGGCTTCCGCTCCGCTCACGCCCGCAAAACGGTTCAAGTTTGAGAACAGCAACATTCCTCGTGCCGCCCCCGGCATGACAGAATCTTCTGTGATGATCCGCGATTCTTCCACGCTTCCGCCATTCCTTATCGAGCCGTACTTCGATCGCCGCGTTTGGGGCTTCCGGGATCTTCGTCCCTGGTACGACCGCACCGTCGCTTCCGGCGAAGAACCCATTGGCGAGGTCTGGCTAACCGGCGATGAATGCCGCGCGGCTTCGGGTCCGGTTGCGGGCAAATCCCTGGCCGAGGTGTTTGCCGAGTCTTCCGGCGCGCTGCTCGGGGCCAACTCGCCGGTTGCGCAGTCGCCGCTGCTCGTCAAAGTTATTTTTGCGCGCGAGAAGCTGAGCGTCCAGGTCCATCCCGACGATCGACTGGCGCAGAAATACGGGCAGCCGCGCGGCAAAACCGAGTGCTGGTATGCGCTCGCCGCCGAACCGGGCGCGCTGGTCGCCGCCGGACTCAAGCCGGGCGTCACCATAGACCAGGTTCGCGCCGGAATCCAAGATGGCACGCTCGAGCAAAGCCTGAATATGCTGCCAGTCTCGCCCGGCGACATGATCTTCATGGACGCGGGCACGGTGCACTCCATCTGGCCTGGTTCGATTCTGCTGGAAACCCAGCAGAACTGCGACATCACCTACCGGATGTACGATTACGGCCGTCCTCGCGAACTGCATATTGAGAAATCTCTGGAAGCCACGCGCCTGGTCACGCGTGCCGGCAAAATTTCACCGCGCCCGCTCGCTGATCGCACCAATCTCATCAATGTGGAGTATTTCCGCGTGGAGCGGATTCCGGTTGCGGGCACCCGCGACAGCGCGACTCTGGCGGCTGCGGATGAGCCGGTTCCCGGGCTGGCCTATCTCTTCGCGGCGAACGGCTGCGCGCGCCTCAGCAGCCCAGCATTTGCGCCCCTCGATTTGCCGCCGCGCGGTATCGCCTGCATCCCCGCGGCTTCTCCTCCATTCACCATTGAGGATCGCGGCGGTCTCGAGCTGATACGGATTTCGCCGCGCTGGCCTTAGCGTTCGAAGACGCAACGCTGAACCGGCGCCTGTCCATTGAAATTCAGAAGCGGATCTTCTCCGCCGGCAACAGCGGGTCCGCTTCATGCGCCATGCAATGGCGCCGCGACATCACGCCAGTCGCGTACGACCGCGTGACGTGCAGACGATCCATCACCACGTATCGCGTGCGCACGCCATTCATGGTTGCGGGCAGGCTGGACGGCAGCCGGTTACGGTCCACGTAAATCACCAGCGCCGCCTCGCGCGGATTGTCCAGGCTCTGGCCCTCGCCAACACCAAAATACGCAGGGTTGCGCATCAGGCTTCGCGCCAACTGCCGTTTCACCCGGATGGCGCGGCTCAGCGCCGACGCCGGCAACGCGACGTCGCTGTCGTTGTCCAGCGGGGCGGTGCCCAGCGCCACGGCCTCCTGCCGGGTCTGGATCACCACCGTTCGCACGCCTTCAATGGTCGCCGGCACCGTCGCCCTGGCTGCATCGCTCACGTAGACCAGCACGGCGGCCTCGCCCGGACGGTCGCTGCTCTTGCCCATAGCCACGCCCAGGACTCCATTGGCCGGATTCACCAGCGATCGCGCGGTGGATAGCGCCTCCTGGCCGCGCTCCACCTCCGCATCGGGCAGCTTGGCAGCCTGCGCCGCGTTTACCGTGCTGTCGCCGTAGCTCAAGCAGCTTACGCCGTGATCGGGGCCGCCCACAAATGCGAAGCTGGTTCCGTTTCCGGCCGCTAAGCCCAGCTCGCTCAGTACCTCGGGCGCGGGATTCGCCACGCCTTGTCCCACTCCGGCCGCATCTGTGCCGCCGGCAAAAAACAATCCCACCGGCTCCGCGTTGGCCGTATCCACTACCAGCGCGCCGGAGTCGCCGGCGTCGCTCAGGCGATCGCCCGCGATGCCCACCTGATTGGTGAACACCTTGGTGGTGTAAGCCTGAGTCTCAGCGCAGTCAGAGAAATAATCCACGGACACGTCAAGGTCCACGGCGGTCACTCCGCCGCAAGTCAGCCCTGTAGTCCGGCCGCTCTTGGCCACGCGCATCTGCAAGCTTGCCGGCTCGCCGCGCCCGTCGGTTGAAGAAGTGCCGGGAGGCGCGGCGGCCAGCGTTCCATCCGCCTGTCGCGCGCCCAGCTCCAGGATCGCGCCGCCATTATCCACCGTCCGGCTGCCCACCTGGGCAATGGCCGCGTCCACGTTGGTTGCGCTCGACTTGAGCGGCAGCCACTCTGAAAGCGCCGCTATGGGCGCGGTTCCGGGACCATCCCCGTTCGGCGTGCAGTTGTTGTCGATCAGTCCCGGCTGCACAATCGCGTCGCCGATCGCCGCGTGATCGCTCTTGGCCAGCACGTGGTCGTTGCTGAGCACGTACTGCCGTCCGGAATTGTCCTCGACCAGCGCGCCCAGCGTGCCGCTGCAACAGTCCTCGATGGTGTTGCCGCGGGAGTCGAAGTCGCCGTTGTTTCCGCCCGAGCTGCCCAGCGGCAGCAGCGGTCCCATCTCTCCCTGGTGCCCCACCGGGTTGCTGGATACGCCCGCGGTGTTCAGCAGAACCGCCGTTTCGGTTCGCGAATTGCCCGCCTGCGCGGCAACGTAAACCACTCCCGTGGTCGGGATGAAGGACGGCGCCAGGTAGGTGACGCTGCAAACAGTAAACGCCTTGCTGTCGCGCTCGCATGTGGTTGGGCCCAGCACGCCCAGCGACGTGTTGCTTGCTCCGGAAGCATCGTTTGGAGCCGCGGCGAGTTGAAACCGGATGCCCGCTCTTCCGCCCGCCTCGGCCAGGTGGCCAGTCAAGGTCAGCGTTCCATTTGTACCCAGGGCTGCGTTTTCCGGCGTCAGCGGCTGCAGAAATCCCGGAGTCACCGTCACTCGTGCGCTGGCTCGCAGCGCCGGATTGTCCTCGAGGCGCGCCGTTACCGTCACTTCAGTTGAATCTGCGGTAAGGTAGCTCGGCGGCGTGTACCGGCCCGCCGCATCGATGGTCCCCGCGCCGGCGGTCGCATCCCCGCCCGACACCGACCAGCTCACCCGCGCCGCGCCGCCGTTCGGCGACAGCGCGGTAAACTGCTCCACCGCCGCGCCGTGCGCGCCCACGCCATTGCATCCTGTGCAGTTGGTGTCGAGTTGCGAGATCCCCGGCGTGATCGATAACGCCTGCGCGCCGTCCCCGGCATTGCCCGTCGCGCTGCCGCAGCCGGCCAGCGCAGCCGCAACCAACACTCCCGCGGCTGCCGCCGCAACTCGCGCAACGGGCGAACACCGGCATGCACCATGTCTCGGTTTTTGAGCAGTTTCCCGCACTGATTTGTATAACTTCAGTTTAGACGCGCACTTCTCCGCGAGGTCCAGGAGACGTTTGTAGTCTACGCTCCTTGCTGCCGCCCGGCCACAGGTTCAAGAGGCCGCAGAAGACCTTCGGTAATGTGAAGAACCTGATAGAGCACGACTTCACAGCTTGGTGAAAGGGGGGAAACCTCGTCGAAACATGAGCAAGAACCTCCGGGGCTAAAGCCCGAGTCTTTTGATTGCGCTTATCGGCGGGACTAAAGTCCCGCCCTGACGCGTTCTTTTCTATACGGCCGCTCGTTTTTCACCAAGCAGCTGTTCAGCCGGGCCGATACGCGCTTGATAATGGAGAGCCGTGTTTCGGCCGCTGCCGTGCTTGTCCTTGAATCGAGACCGACATCGGTTCTTTTTCGGCAATCGGTTCAAGCCCATACAATGACCCTGATGACATGGGATGAGCTGGTTAACGAAATAAAAACGGTTGAATCCTCGGGCCGTTCCGTCGCCCAGATAACCGGAATAGAATACGATTCGCGCCGCGTCCGCGCGGGCGCCGTTTTTGTGGCCATGAAGGGCGGCTCTACCGACGGCAATCGCTTCGTCGAGAAGGCCATCGCTGCAGGCGCACTCGGCATAGTTACGGATTCAGCGCAAGCCTTCGATCACCTGCTGGTCTATCGCCCCGAAATTCCCGTGCTTGAAGTGGAGCACGGCCGCCGTGCCCTGGCCCAGGCAAGCGCGGCCTTCTTTAGCCATCCGGAGCGAAAGCTCGCTGCCACTGGCATCACCGGAACCAACGGAAAAACCACCACCGCGTTTCTCGCCGAGTCGCTGCTGAACCTTGACTCGCGCAAGACCGTTCTGGTGGGCACCATCGAGTGCCACATTGCCGGCGAAGTTCGCAATTCGGTGCACACCACGCCGGAGTCGCGCGACCTGTTCGAGCTGATGGGGGAAGGCGCGGCGCGCGGGGCCACCGAGCTGGTTACGGAAGTCTCCAGCCACGCGCTGTACCAGGGCCGCGCGGCGGGAATTCCATTTGACGTGGCCGTCTTCACCAATTTCACGCGCGATCATCTGGATTATCACGGCACCATGGAGAACTACTTTGCGGCCAAGCGCCTGCTTTTTGACGGAACCGCTTATCCGGCGCCGCGCGTGGCCGTGATCAATGCTCACGATGCGCGCGGCGCAGTGCTGGCTGCGGTTGCGCGCGATGCCGGAGCGGAAGTGCGCACCTATGGAATCGGAGCCGGCGACTGGCGCGCCACAGAGCACAGCCTTACTCCGGGCGGCGCGGAGCTGCGGCTGGAAACGCCGGCCGGCTCGGCGCGGGTTGCGTCGCATCTGGCTGGCGAGGTGAACATCCTGAATTTGCTCGCGGCCGTGGCCGCAGCCCACGCGCGCGGCGTTCATTTCGACTCGCTGGTCCAGTCGATTCCGCGCCTGCTGCCCTTGCCCGGCCGCTTCCAGCCGGTCGACGCGGGCCAGCCGTTCTCCGTCATCGTGGACTACGCGCACACGGACGATGCTCTGCGTAACTTGATCGCGCTGGCGCGGCAGATGGCCGCATCGACGGGCGGACGCGTTTTGACTTTATTCGGCTGCGGCGGGGACCGCGACCGCACCAAGCGCCCCAAGATGGGTCAGGCCGCGGGCGAGGGAAGCGATTTCGTCGTCGCCACCAGCGACAATCCGCGCTCCGAAGATCCGCTTGCCATCCTCAGCGAGATCGAGCCGGCGCTGAAGGCAACGGGTGTGCGCTATACCATCGAGCCCGATCGCGCCGCGGCCATCCGCCTCATCCTTCACGAGGCCGGTTCCGGCGATGTCGTCCTTCTCGCCGGCAAAGGCCACGAAAAGGAACAGATTCTCGCCGGCCGCACCATCCCCTTTGACGATGCCGAAGTGGCTCACGCCGAGCTCACTGAACTCGGTGCCCAAATGGGGTATGGTAAGGAACGATGAAGCTCACCCTGGCAGAAGCGGCCATCGGCGCCGGAGCGGTGCTGGAAGCGCCGCCAAACGTTCCCGACGCCGGCACGCCGGTTGCGCAGGGATACTCCATCGACTCCCGCACCATCGCTCCGGGCGAGCTGTTTTTCGCGGTGCGCGGCGAGCGTTTCGACGGCCACGACTTTGTAGCTGCCGCCGTGGAGCGTGGCGCCATTGCTGCCGTGGTTTCGCGAGCGCGCGCGGCCTCATTGTCCGATGCCGCTCTTTCCGCCCCCCTTCTGATTGCCGATGACACCCAGCTCGCGCTCCATGCGCTCGCCCTCCATGTGCGGCGCCGCTGGGCAGGGCACATTGTGGCGGTTACCGGATCGGCGGGCAAGACCACCACCAAGGAAGCCATCGCTGCTGCACTGGCTGTGCGCTTCAGCGTGCTCAAGTCGCGTGGCAACCTGAATAACGCATACGGCCTGCCGCTTCAGCTTCTTCGCATTGAGCCGGAGCACGAATACGCGGTGGTGGAGATGGGCATGAGCCACTCCGGCGAAATCGCCGCGCTGGCCCGGATCGCCGCTCCCGATTGGGGAGTGGTCACCAACATCGGCACCGCACACATTGAGGGATTCCCTGACGGCCAGGCTGGCATCGCCCGCGCCAAATTCGAGCTGGTGGCGGCGCTGCCTGCAACCGGCGTCGCGTTCCTGAATTGCGACGACAAATATGCGGCTCAATTCGGCCGCGACTTTCCCGGCCGTGCAGTCTACTTCGGCGCCGGGCCTTGCGCCGATCCTCAGATTCTCGACATTGCGGAAGACGAGAAAGGCCTCCGCGTCCACTTCCGCGCCGGAGATCGAGAGGGCTCGCTCACGCTGCGTATGCCCGGCGCGCACAACGCCCAAAACGCCATGGCTGCGCTCGCCGTCGCCATTGAAGCGGGGGTCGACCTCGATGCCGCCGCCGCGGCCATCGCGACCCTTGAGCCAGGCGACAAGCGCGGCCAGACCATCTCAATAGCCGGCGCCACCATCCTCAACGACAGCTACAACTCCAACCCCGAAGCCCTGCAATCCATGATCCGCACCCTCGCCCTGCGCCCCGCGCGCCGCCGCATCCTGGTTGCCGGGGAGATGCTGGAGCTGGGAGAACACGCCCCCATCCTGCACTACACCTGCGGCAAGGCGGCAGCGGAAGCAGGCATCGATTTCGTGGTCGGCGTTCGCGGCAACGCCGGGCATCTTGCCGCGGCCGCATGCGCGGGAGGCGTGGCCGCGCTCTTTTTGCCCGACGCCGAAGCCGCCGGCCAATGGCTAGCTCACAACCTGCGCGATGGCGACGTTGTGCTGGTGAAAGGATCGCGCGGCGTGGGTCTGGAGCGCGCCATCGAGATCGCGAGCGGGGCGTCCGGCGCAAAACCGAAATCCGGCGGCGTTTCGGAGCACAATTGAGTGCTGTCCCACGATCGATTTCTGTGTATCTCAGGTCCTTCCCTCAGGGGCTTCTATGAGACGGCTGGTTGAGTCAAGGTGTTTTTGTTTTTCCTTTGTCGGCATGTTTTTGCATTTGCAGTTGCAGTTGTCTTTGGGATTCATCTCGGGCTTCTATCCGCACTCGTAGTGAGCCGCTGTGGGCTCGGTGCCTGTTGGGACCCGATGGCGATGAATGGGTGCTGCTATCTAAAGCGCGGCCTTTGACGGCCAAGCCCCTGAACGCAGTCACCCGGACACGAGATTGATTTGCCTGAAACACCGGTTGGTAAGCCTGTTTTTCCTGGTTGCGGTTTCGGTTCGACCTGGTTCAAGCTGCGGTTGCGTTGGTTGCGGTTTGGGGGAAGGGTTGGAAGGGCCGGCCGCTGCGCCACATGCTGTGCAGCATCACCGCCAGTTTTCGAGCCACCGCCACGATGGCTCGTTTTTTGCCGCGCTTGCCACCCGTAGACGCCAGCTTCAAGCCCCAGCGGCGCAGTGCCGAGTCGGGGCCGAAGCGGCCCAGGATGTATTGAGCCGACTGCACCAGCAGGCTGCGCAGATAACTGTCGCCGGCTTTGGAGATGCGTCGCTGCGGGTCCGACTCGCCGGACTGGCTTTGCCCGGGACGCAGGCCCAGGAAGGCGCCCGCGGAGCGATTGCGGGCCGCATCCGGCCGGTCCAGTGTGAGCACATAGGCGGCGGCGACCACCGGTCCCACACCCGGCGTTGTGCGCAGGACTCGGATCTCCGGATATTTGGCGGCCAGTTTTTCGATCTGCCGATCCATGCTGGCGATCTGCCGGTTCAGCAGCGCGATCTGGCTGAGCAGCGGAAACGTTGCTGCCTTGAGCGCCGGTGGAATGGACGCCCGCACGCGGACGGGAAGCGATTCGGTGGAGCAGGCCGGCAGACGAGAGCCGGCGCTCTTGACCAGGCCGCGCAATGCGTTCACCATCATGGTCCGCGCGCGCACCAGCGTGGCCCGCGCCTGGATCAGGTTCAGGTCTTGCTGCCGCTCCAGGCGGCGGTGCTGGACCGGCGACAGCAGCCTGGGATCGTGGGCGGCAAAGCGGGCCAGCAGCTCGGCGTCGTTGCGGTCGTTCTTCGATTGGCTGGCGGTGATGGCGGGAATCTTGCGCGCGTTGGCTACGATCACCTGGTGGCCCAGCGCCTGGAGCAACCGGCTGACCCAGGGCGAGTGGGTGCCGCACTCCAGCGCGATCCGCTGGCGCGGCTCGCCCTCGAAATGCCGGCGGAATGCGGTCTCGGTGCTCTGGATGCGTCCTTCCTCGACCACTTCGCATTCCTCGTTCAACAAACAATAACGGCTGTACCGGTCGCCCAGATCCAAACCCACCGTTATCGCCGGCGTGTCCTTCGCCGCTTGCCTCTGCTCCACCACTTTGTTAACCTTCTTCATCGGCTGGTCTCCTCCTAGCACCTTGAGTGCGTGCGGTCAGCTTAGCTGTTCCGCGAGACCAGCCGTCTCATCCCATCTGAAGTGTCTGCGTGAGAACCCAGCCAAACCGCGAACCCGCCAACCTGCGATGCTTTGTATCAGGGCACGACTTCAGTCGTGCCGCTATGCCGCTCAAAAGAAAGCACCGGGCTAAAGTGTCCGCGTGAGAACACATTTGGTTCTGTGGTTTTTCGCGGCCATTTGCTTTTAACGAGGCTTTCCTGGTTGGTTGAGTGTGATTTCAGGCTGGACGCTGGGCGTACAGCCTGGTGATGTTGTAGGCCATGGTGGCCAGGGTGAATTCGTTTCCGGCTTTGTCCAATCCACGGGTGCGAAACTGTCTCATTCCACGTTGTTGTTTGAGAACTCCCAAGACCGGCTCGACCACCACCTTGCGCCGCGCGTAGGCGGCCTTTCCGTCCGGACTTCGCAGCTTGGCGCGCATGCGGCGGTGCGCCGCAGCCTTGGCCCGGGTGCGGCAGCGCACCCCCAGGTTTATAGCTCGCGCCATGTTCGAATCGGGTACGTAAGCATCGATGTTGCGCTGTTCCATGTGCTTCAGGTTGTCGATGGAAAAGAATCCGCTGTCGGCCAGGACCGCGCCCGGCGGCGCCCCGCAGCGTTTCTCCACCGCATCCACCATGGGCCCCAGCGAACCGTTGTCGGCCTCGTTCTGGGTCACCCGCTGGGCCACGATCCGGTGATCGTCCGAGACCGCGATCTCCGCCGAATAGCCAAGCAGGAACTTCTGCCCGCGCTGGCGCAGAAAACGCGCATCCTCGTCGCTGCGCGACAGCTTCTTCAGGCCGCTCTTCTTTAACTTCTCCAGCCGCCGCGGCATCTCGTCCACAGCCTTGTTGAGCTCTCCGATGGCCACTTCCAGCCCGCTCGGCTCCTGGTCGTCGCGGTCGGCGTCCTTCTGCCACTCCCGGACCTGGCGCCGCAACTGCGCCCGGGTGTCGCGCAGCGCCTGTTCCGTGTCCACCCGATCCCGGCTGGCGCTGGCCTGGATGCGCGTCGAATCGATCGCCACCCGCCCCAGCTTCCCCATGCCCTGCGACCGCGCCCACTCCAGCACCTGGGTGAAGGCGCTGTTGAGCGCAAACCGGTGACGGCGGCGAAACGCGCTCAGCGCCCAGTTGTCCACCCGTTCGCCCGCGGCCAGATAGCGGAACGCCAGATCCTCCACCACACCCCGCTCCACCTGCCGCGCACTGGTCACGCTCAGCGCGTAGGCGTAAAGCCACACACCCAGCATCCGCTCGGGCGCGTACAGCTCCCCGCCTTCGGCGCTGTAACTGTCCACAAATACGCTCCTGTCCAGCCGCTCCACCACCTCGCGAACAAAAAAGCAAAGGTGACCGGAGCCCAACTCATCCCGCAGGCTCGCCGGAAGCAGATACGCCTGATCCGGGTTGTACACCTTCAATCGCGACATACTCTCTTGTCGCCCAAATCGGCGGTGGATTACAAGTACCTTCTGGAGTTCTCACGCAGACACTGAAGCCCGGTGCTTTCTTTTGAGCGACATAGCGGCACGACTGAAGTCGTGCCCTGACACGTTTTGCCCTTTCTGCGGAGTCTGTCCGCAGCCTGTAATGCCCGAACCCTTCAAGCTGAAGCCGGGAAACCTACAGATCGAATCCTATGTCCTTCAGGCCTGCAATTTCAGCGGCTATTGGGGTTGCTGCTGCTGTTGCTGCTGGAGCTCGCGCTGGCGCTCCTGCATTTCCTGGAGGCGCTGCTGGGGCGTCATGGGGCGATTATTGGGCGGCTGCGGATTGATGGGCGGGCGAATGACCGGAGGCGGCTGGTAGGGTTGCTCTTCCGGCTCGGGCTGAAATTCTTCTTCCTGCTCCTGCGGCTGGGAGCGGTTGTTGGGCGCGGGGCCGGTGGGGCGAGGGCTAAGCATGACGTGGAGCGGCTCGCCGAGGGCCTCGTCGCCGACGATGAGGACGTTGTAATTGACGCCGCTGAGGAGTTCGGAGAGGACCTCGCGAGGTTGTCCGGGGCCGTAATCTCCGAAGACGCGTTCGTCGCCGGAGAGGCCTTCGACTTTGGCGCCGGTGTCAGTGGAGATCTGGTCGAGGATGGAGTTGAGGCTGGCGTTTTCGGCGACGATGTGGAGTCCATGGCTATCGAAGGTGACGGCGGGCGGGGAGGGCGGATCGTTGGCGGGCCATTTCGGCTGCGGCGGGGCAACAGGCGCGGGAGGGGCGACAAGCTGCGCGGGCTGGCCCGGGGCAGGCTTCTGGGCGGCGCGATGGTGCGCCCTATTGTGCCGGGTAGCGGGCTGCTGGGCGAAGGACGTTGCGGGCGTGAGAAGGAATGCAACGCAAATGACGGCGGCAAGGCGAGCGGTGGCGCGAGGCGAGGCCACAGCGGGAACGGAAGCCGGAGGTTGGCGATGGAAACGCATCATAGAACCGGAATTCCGGCAGATGGTGACGAAAGCGCGCCACCCATCTGTGTACTAGACTAACAGTGGCCTGCGAACGCTCAAAATCAGTGGTCAGTGGTCAGTGGTCAGTGGTCAGGGGGTGAGTGGCTGGAGGGAATCGATGCGCCTGAATAGAAGCTGGGCCGCGACGGTGATGCTGGGCGGATTTCTGGCTGTGCCGGCGGCGAGCCATGCCACGAGCTGCACCACGCAGGCGGAGATGAGCGGGCCGGAGCGCGATGCCCTGGCGGCGACGGGACAGCGGCTGGGAACGGCGGTTATCGCCCAGGACATGACGACGCTCCAGAGCGCGCTGCTGCCGGAGGTGGCATCGCAATGGGACGGGATGCGGCAGGCGGTGGAGTACAACGCGCCGGTGGTGAAGGGCGGGCAGGTGCAGTTGCGCAGCCTGTACTCGCTGGACGCGACCTCACTGACGGCGCCCCAGGACACGCAGTTTTTCTGCACCAGCGCGAACGCCTCGATGACGGTGACGATCACGCTGCGGGAGTTGCCGCCGGGGCGGTATGCACTGGTGCTGGCCGATGCGACGGGCACGCCGCTGGCCGGGCAGATGGCGTTCATCCTGGGCCTGCAGAGCGGCGGGTGGAAGCTGGGCGGAGTGTTTATCCGGCCGGGCATGCTGGAAGGCCACGACGGAGTGTGGTATTGGGACCAGGCGCGGCAGATGGTGCAGGCGGGGGCGCCATGGGCGGCGTATTACTTGTACGAGGCGGCGCGGTACTTGTCGTTGCCGGTGGACATTATTGCGTCGCCGAACCTGGAGAAGCTGGGGCAGGAAGAGGCGCAGATCCCCGGCTCGCCGGTGAATGCATTTCCTTATAGCGTGACGGCTGGGGATCGTACTTGGAAGATCGATTCGATCCGCTTCGACCCGAGCCTTCGGGAGCCGGACTTGGGAGTTACGTATGAGTCGACCGGTGTGACCGATCCGGCGGCGCAGCGGACGGAGGCCACGGCGGTGCTGAGCGCGCTGCTGAAAGGCAAGCCGGAGCTGCGCAAGAGCTTTCATGGAATGTGGGCGTATGCGTCGAATGGGGGGAAGGTTTCGCCGGTGATGGAATTGCCGATGGGGCAGATACCGTAAGAGCAGGGAACAGGGATCAGGGAACAGGAATCAGGATCAGAAAAGCAGACCAGGGACAGCCTGTGGGAGCTAAGCGCGTGGGGGATTTGGTGGAGTTGATCGATCTACGGTCGGACACGGTGACTCGGCCTACGCCAGAGATGCGGATGGCGATGGCTGCGGCCGAAGTTGGCGACGACGTGTACGGCGAGGATCCGACGGTGAACCTGTTGGAGCGGCGGGCGGCGGAGATGTTTGGGCGCGAGGCGGGGCTATTTGTGCCTACGGGGACGATGGGGAACCAGATTGCGCTGCGGCTGCTGACGCAGCCGGGGCAGGAGATTGTGTGCGATGCGCGGGCGCACATTCTGGATTGGGAGATGGCGACGGCGGCGGTGTTTTCCGGTTGCCTGCTGCGGACCATACCCACGCCGGACGGGATTCTGAGCTGGAAAGAGATTGAGCCGGTGATTTATGGCCGGGGGAATTTTCGCGCGGCGACGGGCGCGGTGGAGATTGAGAACACTCATAACATGGCGGGCGGGCGGGTGACGCCGCGGGCGGTGATGGAAGAGATTTGCGCGAAGGCGAAAGAGAAGGGGCTGGGAGTGCACCTGGATGGCGCGAGGATTTTCAACGCGGCCGTGGCGCTGGGAATGGATGTGAAGACGCTGACGCGCGGGTTCGACACGGTGATGTTCTGCCTTTCTAAGGGACTTTGCGCGCCGATTGGATCGATGCTGGTGGGATCGGCGGAGCGAATGGCGCAGGCGCGGATTTACCGCAAGGCGCTGGGCGGAGGCATGCGGCAGGTGGGCGTGCTGGCGGCGGCGGGGCTGATCGCGCTGGAAAAGATGCCGCAGCGGCTAGGCGAGGACCATGCCAACGCGAAGCTGCTGGCCGAGGCGCTCCAGAATATCGAGGGCGTGGAGATCGACCCGGAGACGGTGGAGACGAACATCGTGATTTTCCGCGTGGGCGGGGGGCTTTCGGCGACGGAGATTGTGTCGCGGATGAAGGCGCGGGGTGTGCTGATCAGCACGGTGGGGCCGAACGCGATCCGGCTGGTGACGCATAACGATGTGAGTCGGGGGCACTCGATGCGCGCGGCCGAGGTGCTGACGGAGGAGATTGAGTTGATGCAGGGAGTAGGGAGCAGGGAGTAGAAATCAGGGCTCAGGAAAGACAGATCTAGTTGGAAGAGACGTTCGTAGAAGTGGGTTTGGCTTGGGGTACGTAAACAAGACCTAGACGAGTGATGATCTCCGGCGGCAATTCCTCAAAATAGAGCACGGCGGAACGGGCCTGGACGCGGTTATAGGCAAATAGTCCTGCGGCTGCGGCCGCGGTGAAAAACATCAACGTGACATATTGCGGCAGGTTTCCTAAGGCTACGATCTCGTAGTTTGCCAGGGTCATTCCGAGGATGAAAAGGACAATCAGAAAACCCCAGAAGACGACTTGGATGTTTGTTTTGCCCGGCAAATAGGAGCACGTGAAGGGAACCTTGTAGAAACGGATGAGGCCCAATTCGACGAGTGTCCATCCGGCGAGAGCGAGGAAGACGAGATGCCGCGCGGCGGGCTGCCACGGCGTGAAGTGGAGGGAGAACGCGGCGGTGATGGTCCAGATGGGGACGACGCCGAAGAGGAGCAGACAGAGGCGCGTGGCCGCGAGGTATCGGGTTGTCGGGCAGAGTTGGGTGATGCGCAGCATCCAGTTGGCGTGAAGCGAGATGGGAAGAGAAAAGACGCCGCGCAGGCCAAGGACCGCGAAGCACATCATGAGGAACGTGGACATGAGGAAGTCGACGTTGACGGGCTCGGGCGGAGTTTTGAGCTCAGTGCGGAGCAACACCAGGGCCAGCGCGAGAATTACGGACCAGTAGAAGGCGAGGGCGAGGCGATGCTGCCGGCTGCGGGCGATGGAGCGCAGGGAAAAGAGCGCAATGGCGCTGCCGAGCGAGCCGCCGAAGCGGGGAACCCAATGGAAGCCGGCGGCGCCGGGAACGAGGTCGGGCTCTTCCACGATCCGCTTCATGGTGTGGGTGTAGGAAAGGAGCAGGGAAGCGGCGGCGCCTGCGAGGACGATGACGAGCGCGATCCAGGCGCGAATGGCAAGCCATGTGAGCTGCGCAGGCAGGCGGCCGGCTAACTGGTTGAAGAGCGCGACGAACCAGTAGGACGGTATTCTGGCGACAAGCCTGTGATTAGCAGGGGCGGCGAAGTCAGTGAGCGAGGGGAATGTTGGGGCGAGGAAATAAGCGCCGAGGAAGAGTGCAAAGGCGGCGAGCTGCAGGATTGCGGACAAGCGCAGGAAGGCCCGGCGCGGCAGCAGGAGCGCGGTGAGTCCCTGAAAAGTGAGGACGGCGCAGAAGAGAAATGCGCTGCACGCGGCCATGGTGAACCACCAGGCGAGCAGGTAGCGGGGAAGGCCGGCGAATCCGGCGAAGATGATGGAGAGCGAGAGACTCGATACACAGTTGAAGCAGACGATGGCGAGGCCGATGAGGCCGGCGGAAGCGGCGAGTTTTGCCAGGAGGATGATGTGCGGGCGAACCGGCAGCGGAGCGAGGATCATGACGTCGCGGCGATCGGGGAAGACGGAATCCCAGGAGATCACGGTGATGAGGCCGGCGATGAGCATCATGAGGGAAAACTGCGATTGCTGAATTGCCGGAGCGAGCGCGGGCGGCGGAGGGAACATGAGCAATAGCCCGCCGCGGCCAATGCTGAAAAAGAGGAGGATGCCGGCGAACTGGCCGAGGAAGCGGGGGATGTCGGCCTCGATCGAAAGCGATTCCAGATCGATGACGCGGAGCAGGAATTGGCGGTAGAGCACGCGAAAGTGCATGGGCATGCGGGCGGCGAGGGCGGCGACGAACCTACGCATGGATGAGGTCCGCGATTTGACGGGCTACCGAGGCGGTGTCGTGCTCGACGGCGAGCTGGGAGAAGATGGCTTCGAGCGTGGGCAGCTCCATCAACGAACGAAGGTGCTCAATGGAATCGTCGGCGACGACCTTGCCGCGATGAAGAATGACCACGCGGTCGCTTATGCGCTCCACGGTGTCGAGTTCGTGGGAGCTGAAGAGCACGACTTTGCCGCGCCGGGCGAGTTCCTGGATGAGGCTGCGGAGGGTGAGCGCGGAGCCGACGTCGAGGCCAGAGAACGGCTCGTCGAGCAGGATGAGGTCGGGATTGTGCAGGAGCGCGGCGGCGATGAGGACCTTTTGCCGCATGCCTTTGGAGTAGCCGGAGATGGAGGCGTGGCGATCGTCGTGGAGCGCGAGCAGGCGCAGAAGGCCGTCGATGCGCTCGGAGGTTTGGCGCGACGGCAGGTCGCGAAGCTGCGCCACCATGGTGAGGTACTCGACCGCGGACAGATGGTTATAGAGATAGGGCTCCTCGGGAACGTAACCCATGCGGCGCTTGTAGGCGAAGAGGTCGTCTTCAATGGGCTTGCCCTCAAAGAAGATGTGGCCGGAGGTCATCTCGATGAGGCCGGTGATCATTTTTATGGTGGTAGATTTGCCGGAGCCGTTGGGGCCGAGATAACCGGTTACCTCGCCGGGGCGGGCGGAGAAGCTAACGTCGTCGACGGCGGGAATTCCCGCGAAGTGCTTGGAGACGCGGCGGAGTTCGAGCATGAATCGATGGTCCCCCGTTGCTTCTGGAGCCTATGCAGGCTTCTGTATGTGGCTCGTCAAGCAGCATTCTACATAGTCCTTGGTGGGTTAGACACCGCGAAGCAGGAGAATGTTCCCGAATGTAAGACGTGCGCGCCGGGCCTACGCTGCCACGCAATAATCCGCGAAGACGAAACCATCGCGGTTGACGATTTCGCCTGCGTTCAGCGCGATGGGCGCGGAGAACATGGGGCCGGCGTAGGCGCAGGAGTGGAACTCGCCTCGTTCGCCGCAAGGGTCGATGTGCGCGGGCAAATCGCGCAGGAACGATGCGTCGAAGTCGCGGCCGGCGAAGGCGGAATCGAGCTGGCTGGAGTCGACGCAGACGAGTTTTGCGCGCAGGCCGGCGGCGATCATTTCGAGCGCGAGCTGGCGGGTGGGGATCTCCCACAGCGGAAAGAGCGGTTCAAGGCCGGTGGGCGCGAGCTGCTTCTCGCGGTATTCGCGGACGTCGCGCAGGAACAGGTCGCCGAAGGCGATGGCGTGGATGCGCTCTGCGATCGCACGCTGGCAGGCTTCGGCCATGCTCTGCTCGTAGATCTCATTGGAGCAGGGCCAGGGCAGGGGAATGATCCAGAGCGGCAACTGCGCGGCGGCTGCCTGCGCTTCCAGGACGGTGCGGCGCGTGCCGTGCATGGCTACGCGATCGAACTCGGAGTTGAGCGTTGTGAGGAGGCCGACGACTTCAATGTTGGGCTGCTGCCTGAGCACATGGAGAGCCCAGGCGCAATCTTTTCCGCTGCTCCAGGAAAGGAGAACGCGTTTCATCGCTAGCTGATCTCGATCACGTCACCGCTGGCGGCTGCGGCGGCTTCGGCGCGTTCCATTAGCTTTTGCGCGGCGTCAAAGAATGCCGTGGCCTGCGGGCTTTTGGGGCCGGCCAGGGTTACTGGGAGGCCGCGGTCACCGCCTTCGCGGATGGCCGGGAGCAGTTCGATGGAGCCGAGAAACGGCACGTTGAATTGTTTTGCCGTGCGCTCGGCGCCGCCTTTGGAGAAGATATCGATGACTTCGTGGCAGTGCGGGCAGGTGAACTGGCTCATGTTCTCGATGATGCCGAGGACTTCGACGTTGACCTGGGCAAACATTTCGAGCGCCTTGCGCGCGTCCTGCAGGCTGACGTCGCTGGGCGTGGAGACGACCACGGCGCCGGTGAGCGGCACGGTCTGGACGAGCGAGATGACCACGTCGCCGGTGCCGGGAGGCAGATCGACAATGAGGTAATCGAGCTCGCCCCAGTCCACCTGCTGAAGGAACTGGCGGATGATCTGGTGCAACATGGGGCCGCGCATGACCATGGGCTTGTCGCCGGGCGAAATGTAGCCGATGGAGATGGTCTTGATGCCATGGGTCAGGTTGGGAATCATGACGTTGCCATCGCCGACGCGCGGCGGCTGGCTGGAGCCCATCATGAGGGGAACGTTGGGGCCGTAGACATCCGCGTCAATCAGGCCGACGCGCTGGCCCAGCTTTGAGAGCGCGATGGCGAGGTTGACGGCGATGGTGGTTTTGCCCACCCCGCCTTTGCCGGAACCGATAGCGACGATCTTGGAGACGCCCGGTAAAGCCACGGGCTGGGGCATGGCATGAGAATGCGCCATAAGTTTGTATGACTCCTTTTCCGATTCGTTTCGTAGCCGCACGGAGCGCGAGGGAGCGCGTTCAGACGGGTGCTGCCCCGCCTATGCGGAGGCTTTGGTGGACTGGCGTTCGTGCTTGCGGCGCGCGGATTCTCTTTCACGGTGTTCGCGGCGCAGGAGCGCGTCGGCGTAACGGCGTTGTTCGTCGGCGGTGACGGGCTTGAGCTCGGGGACGCGCACGCGGCGCCCGTTCTGGTCAATGGCGACAAAGACAAGATAGGCGCTGGCCACGTGGAGCATGACCTGGGTCTGGGTATTCTCGACCCACACCTTGACGCCGACTTCCATCGATGTTGAGAACGCGCGATTGACGCTGGACCGGAGCGTGAGCAGGTCGCCGACGTGGACGGGCTGAATGAAGTCGATGTGATCCATGGCGGCGGTGACCACGTGAGCGCGCGAGTGGCGATAAGCGGCCATGGCGCCGACGAGGTCAATGAAATGCATGAGGCGGCCGCCGAGCAGGTTGCCCAGAATGTTGGCGTCGTTGGGCAACACAATCTCATTCATCTCCGATTGCGATTCGGAGACGAGACGCGGGGGCGCGGGAAGTACATCGATCGAACTCATTTGCGGATTACTCCGATCCAGAATGAAAGGGCAACATGAAAAGCTTCACTCCAGCTACAATGATAAGGAGAGCCGAACGAATACGGGGGTCACACTATTCCAGTTTCGGCAATCCATTCAAATAACGCAAATCCCGCCGCGGGTATTATGAAACTTTCTCGACGCACATGAATATGACGGACAAAATCGCAGGTTTAAAAGAGATTCTCGCACTGGATCCGAATAGCAGCTTTGCCCGTTACGGGATTGCTGTGGAACTGGCCAACCGCGGCGAGACTGATGCGGCGGTTGCGGAGTTTAACCAACTGCTGGAGAAATTTCCGGACTATACGGCAGGATATTTCATGGCGGCGCAGACGCTCTCAAAGGCGGGACGCACCGGGGAAGCCGTCGAACGCCTGAAGGCGGGCATCAATTGCGCGGCACGTACCGGGAACCGCCATGCCCTGAGCGAGATGCAGGGAATGCTGGACGAGCTGGAAAGCTGAACACTCCTCGGTGCTAACGGGTTAAAACTGCGGTACGTGGGCGCCGATGCGGGACTTTTGCGCTCTCTTTTTGAGCCGACCCGCATCTATAATGTGGATATGCCGAAGTACTCGATCGTAGTTCCCTTCCACAACGAAGAAGAGAACGTGACTGCTCTCTACGCGCGCCTGAAGCAGGTGATGGAGCAGGTTGGCGATCGTTTTGAGCTAGTCCTGGTTGACGACGGCTCAACCGACCGCACCTACAAGTTGCTGGAAGAGATTGCCGCGGTGGACAGCCGGGTGCTGGTGGTCAAGTTGAGGCGGAATTTTGGGCAGACGCCGGCGCTGGCCGCAGGCTTCGATCACGCCTCAGGCGAGTTCATCCTGTCGATGGACGGCGACCTGCAGCATGACCCCAACGACATCCCCAATTTCCTGGAGAAGCTGGAAGAGGGCTACGATGTGGTTTCCGGCTGGCGGGAAAAGCGCATCGACAGCTTCGTAATGCGGCGCGTCCCTTCGCGCATTGCCAACTGGCTTATGGCGAAGCTTTCCGGCGTGAACATTCACGACTTCGGCACCACGTTCAAAGCATACCGGCGCGAGGTGATCCAGAACGTGCCGCTTTATGGCGAGATGCACCGGTTCATTCCGGCGCTGGCAAGCTGGTACGGCGCGTCGATCTGCGAAATTCCCATCAAGAACATAAACCGGGAGAAGGGCAAGAGCCATTACGGCATCGGGCGCACGTTCCGCGTGTTTTTCGATTTGCTGACCATCCGGTTCCTGCTCAAGTACATGGGCCGGCCGCTGCATTTCTTCGGGGGGTTCGGCGCGCTGGGTATCATGGCGGGCAGCATGATCTCCGCGGTGCTGCTGGGGATGAAGATCTTCAATCCGCACCAGAACGTGATGGACCAGCACGGGCCCTTGTTCGTGATTGCGGGCGTGCTGATCGTGGCTGGCGTGCAATTGCTGGCGCTGGGATTGCTAGGCGAGCTGCAGGTGCGTCACTACTACAGCACCCAGCACCACACGCCCTACACTATTGACCGGCTGGTGCGGCTGCGCACGCCGGAAGAGCCCAGCATGCTGAACGACAGGGAATAAGAAAGCAGGGAATAGGGAATAGAAAGCAAATGCCCCGCTGGTTAGAGCCAGTGGGGCTTCTGCTTTTGTGATCCGTGGCTATTTTCAACTTTGCCAGTCGCGCCGCGTCTCCTATTCCCTACTGCCTGCTCCCTGTTGTGCAGTATCCTTGCCTGTGATGAAAGCTATCGAGATTCGCGAGACCGGAGGGCCGGAGGTTCTCGTACTGGCCGAGTTGCCCATTCCCGAGCCTGGCCCTGGCCAGGTGCTGATTCGCGTAGAAGCCATCGGGATGAACTTCATCGAGATCTACTTCCGCAAGGGTCAGTACAAGTCCACGCTGCCAATGGTGCCGGGAAGCGAGGCGGCCGGCACGGTGGAAGAATGCGGCCCCGGCGTGAATTATTTCAAGCCGGGCGATATGGTGGCTTCCACCGGAGTGCTGGGCAGTTATGCCGAGTATGCGCTGGTTCCCGCCGCGCAATTGGTGAAGGTGCCCGCGAAGCTGACTCCGGAGCAGGCTGCGGCCGCAATGCTGCAGGGCATGACGGCGCATTACCTGGCATATTCCACGCATCCACTCAAGGCGGGGGAAACGTGCCTGATCCACGCCGGCGCCGGCGGCGTGGGCCTGCTGCTGACGCAGATGGCTGCGCGCCAGGGCGCGCGCGTCATCACCACGGTCTCCACCAAAGAAAAAGCTGAACTTTCGCGCGAGGCGGGCGCGGCGGAGACGATTCTTTACAGCGAGAAAGATTTCGTGGCCGAGGTGAAGCAGCTTACGGGCGGCAAGGGCGTGGACGTGGTCTACGATTCAGTGGGCAAGACAACGTTCGAAGGCAGCCTGAACTGCCTGCGCCCGCGCGGCCTGCTGGCGCTGTTCGGCGGATCTTCCGGCGCCGTGCCTCCGTTTGATTTGATCCAGTTGAGCAGCAAAGGTTCGCTGTTCGTCACGCGGCCCACGCTCTGGCACTATGTGGCCACGCGCGAGGAACTGGAATGGCGCGCGGGCGAGGTGCTGGGTTGGGTGGCCGACGGCACGCTCAAGCTGCGCATGGAGCACGTCTACGCGCTGACCGAAGCGGGCCGGGCACAGGCCGATATGGAAGCACGGAAGACGACGGGAAAGGTTCTGCTGGAGCCGTAAGAACAGCCGTCAGCCCTCAGCCATCAGCCTTCAGTTTCGCTTGTCCGGCTGGCGCATTAGCGCAAGTGCTGACGGCTGAAGGCTCGTATGGAGAGTCATCCAATGCAGAAGATCCTGATCAGCCCCACCGACCGCGTCTTCATCCTCACCGGCGCCGGCATCAGCGCGGAGAGCGGATTGCCCACGTTTCGCGCTTCGGACGGGCTGTGGGCTGGACATCGAGTGGAGGACGTGTGCACGCCGGAAGCTCTTGAGGAGAATCCGGCGCTGGTATGGGAGTTTTATTCCCAGCGGCGCGCCGATTGCCTGAAGGCACAGCCGAATCCCGCGCATTTCGCGCTGACGGAGCTCGAGGCAAAGCTCGGCGACGGGTTTTTTCTGTGCACGCAAAATGTGGACGACCTGCACGAGCGCGCAGGCTCACGCCGCCTCATCCACATGCACGGCGAGCTTTATCGGTCGCGCTGCGAGGCAGAGTGCGGCCGCCCTCCGGTGGAGGATCGCGCCGTTTACCGCAGCCTGGAGGAGGTTGGTCTTTGCGCATGCGGAGCGCGGCTGCGGCCGCACATTGTCTTCTTCGGCGAAATGCCTCTGGAGATGAGCCGCATTCAGGACGAAATCTCGCGTTCCAGTCTCATGTTGGTTATCGGAACCTCCGGTTCAGTGTATCCTGCGGCCAGCTTTGTGAACTGGGCCAGCCACGCCGGCGCGCGCACCGTCTACGTAGGTCCGGAGCGGCCGCTGAATGCCGCGTCGTTCACCAGCATCGTCGAAGGCAACGCGGGCAAAGTGCTGCCGGGACTCTTCGACGTGCAGGCCGCCTGACGCACCCGCCGGCCCAGCGCCTAAAATGGAACTTGAGATCGAATGCCCGAGGGGTACTGCGTATGCCGTTGAGTGGAGAAGCAATCCGGTTGATGAACTACATTGACGACGTGTCCGTGACGCTGCGGCGGATGCTGGCGTTTATCCCCACGCTGAGCGTGGAAGAGCGCGCGCGGATCAGCGAACACCTGCGTCACAGCAAGCCGAGCGTTGAGGATGTCGTGGCAGCGCTGGAAGCGGAATAAACGAGGGAAGAGACGGCCGCTTTCCCTTCAGCTCTTCATTGCGGAGTTGATACACTCAGCGCGTGACTTCCCTCATCGTGAATGCAGACGATTTCGGGCTGACCGCGGGAGTGAACCGCGCCATCCTGGAACTGCATCGTGCGGGCGCGCTGACCAGCGCCACGCTGATGGCGCGCGCCGCGGCGGCGGATGAGGCGATTGCCATGGCCCGAGAGACGCCCTCCCTGGGCGTGGGCTGTCACGTGGTGCTGGTGGATGGCGACGCGGTGTTCGATTCCACGAAGCTGCCCACGCTGGTTCCCGCGCGCGACGGGCGCTTTCGCCCCGCACTGGGCGCATTTGTGAGGGACCTGCTCACGGGCCGAATTGACGAAGACGAAATCGAGGCCGAAGCGCGCGCCCAGATCGCAAATTTGCAAAGTTGCGGCATGACGCTTACCCATGTGGATACTCACAAACACATGCACATGTTTCCAGCGGTGTTGCGGCCGCTGCTGCGGGCGGCGCGCGGGTGCGGCATTCTGGCCGTGCGCAACCCTTTTGAGCCGGCCTGGAGCGTGCGCGCAACTCCTGATGCGGCGCGGTTGCGGCGGGCGCAGGTGCGCATGTTGCGCGGATTCGAGGGCCGGTTCCGACGGATGGTGGCCGAGGAGGGGTTTGCCACCACCGAGGGTGCGCTTGGCGTGCTGGCCACGGGAACGCTGAACGGGCGCATCATCGAGTCATTGCTGGCTCGCGTCCCCGACGGCACATGGGAACTGGTTACGCATCCCGGCTACAATGACGCCGCACTTGCAAATGTGCGCACCCGCCTGCGCGAGTCGCGGGAGACGGAAGTGCTCGCGCTGGAGCGGCTCCGCGGGCGCCCGGAGATCAAGCTCATTTCCTTTCGCGACCTCCGGCCCGCCAGCGAGCCTGCTTGAGGCAACATTTGCGGCGAACTATCGGCCTCGCCCGCTCCCAGCGTGATCACCGCCGTCGCAAAAGTCGCTGTCACGTAATGGTGTTCCGGATCACTGCAAATTCCAGCCGGCTGCGATAGGACAAAAGGGGATCGGGTTGTGCTCCCTGGCGCAATGCGGACTTTATGACGGACCTGAGTGATCGGAGCCGGCGGAACTTTTTCACGCGGTGTCTTGCAGGCGCCGTGGCCTGCGGGACAGGCGCCGCACTGCGTGCTCCGGCGCAGCCGGCCCCAGCCCCAAAATCCCGCGTGGTTGTCGCGCGCGATCCCGATCTTCGCGGCGCGGGCGCGGTCATCGATCCGAACCGTCTGCAGGGCATGCTCGACCGTGCCGTGCTTGCACTCTTCAGCGGCGTCCCTGCCGCGGCCATATCCAAGGAGAAAATCCTCGCCGCGTGGCGTCGCATTGCAGGTCCTCGCGACACAGTCGGTTTGAAGGTGAATACGCTGGGCGGCCGGGGCATCTCCACTCATGTCGATCTCGTCGCCGCGGTCTGCGATCGTCTGCAGCAAGCCGGCATCAATCCAGCCAACATCGTTATTTGGGACCGCAACACGGAGGAGATGGAGCGCGCCGGCTTCCGCATCGCCATCGGCGGCAACAGCGTGCAATGCTATGGGACCGATCGCGCAGGTTACGAGGACGACCTTTCGGTGTGGGGAAGCGTGGGCAGCCGGCTCTCCAGAATCCTCACGCGATCGACCACCGTCCTCATCAATCTGCCCGTACTCAAGGACCACGACGGCGCCGGCGTGAGCATCGCGCTCAAGAATATGTACGGCGCGATTCACAACCCCAACAAGTATCACCCCAATGGCTGCGACCCCTATGTCGCCGATCTGAATATGCTGCCCGAGATTCGCTCGCGGATGAAGCTAGTCCTCTGCGATGCAACCACCGCGATGTATGAGGGCGGCCCGGCATTCAAGCCCGAGCACAGTTGGAATGCCGACAGTCTCATCCTTTCCCAGGATCCGGTCGCGCTGGACTGGATCGCGTGGCAAATGATCGAGCGCAAGCGAGCGGAAATGGGCTTGAAAACCCTCGAAGCCGAGAAGCGTGCGCCACACTACATCGCCACCGCGGCCGACACCGATCATCGGCTGGGCTCGAACCAGGCTGGCCAGATCACAGTCGTCGAAGCATGACTGACGCCGGGAGGTGCATGATGCAACCGAGTTCCTCCGCCACTGAAAAAGCGATAGGAACACCAATGAATCGCCGCAGATTCCTGCAGTGTGCGCTGGTTTCCGGAACCGCTCTCGGCGCTGGTGAACTGGCGGCAACGGCTGCCGCGCTCCCCGCTGCCTCCGGCGCGGCCTCGCAAAGCGACGCGCAGTTCGTCCTGGAGGCGCGCTTCTACGAGAAGCTGGAGAGCCGCAAGATCCGCTGCAAGCTCTGCCCGCGTGAGTGCATCGTCGGCGACAAGGAGCGGGGATACTGCGGGGTCCGCGAGAATCGCGGTGGGGCCTATTACACCCTGGTTCACTCGCGGGTTTGTGCCGCGCATATCGATCCCGTTGAGAAGAAACCTCTCTTTCATTACCTGCCGGGAACCACGGCCTTCTCCATTGCAACTGCCGGATGCAATGTGAACTGCAAGTTCTGCCAGAACTGGGACATCTCGCAGTCGCGGCCGGAAGAGATTCCCGCGGAGTACATCCCACCCGACCGGGCGGCCGCAATCGCGCGCCAGTACAACTGCCCCACCATCGCCTATACCTACAGCGAGCCGGTGGTCTTTTCCGAGTACCTGATGGACACGGCCGACGCCGGCCACGCCGCGGGTGTGCGCAGCATCGTGGTTTCCAATGGATACATGCAGCACGATTCGCTGGTGCAGGCTTACAGCAAAATGGACGCGGTAAAAATCGACCTGAAAGCCTACAGCGATTCTTTCTACGCGAAGGTGGTCACCGGTCAACTGAAGCCCGTGCTCGAATCGCTTGTGACCCTGCGCAAGATGGGCAAGTGGACCGAGATCGTTTACCTGGTCATTCCCACGCTCAACGACGATGACGCCGGGTTCCGCGGCCTCGCCGCATGGATCAAGTCGGATCTCGGCCTAGATGTGCCGCTGCATTTTACCCAGTTTCACCCCGAGTATTTGCTCAAGAACCTGCCCATCACGCCGGTGGCCACGTTGGAACGGGCCAAGGCGATTGCCGATGCCGAGGGTCTGCACTACGTCTACATCGGCAATGTTCCCGGTCATCCCGCACAGAACACCTACTGCCCGCAGTGCCGCAAAATGCTGGTCGAACGCGTGGGATTTACAGCCAGCCAGGTTCTGATTCGCAAGGACTCCACATGCCCCTTCTGCAAACACAACATCCCGGGAATATGGCACGCCTGATTGTGCCTGAGAGGTCATGAACCATGAAGATTCGAAGGAGTTTCACTATGGCCTGGTTGATGACGCAATTCATCGCACTCGCGGTCAGCGCGCCCATCCTGCATGTGCGCGCGGCCGAGGGCGCTGGAGAGCAGAAGATCAGGCCGGCTGCCGTAGCCGGCGCATTCTATCCCGCCGATCCACAAGCGCTTTCGCAAATGATGGACGACATGCTGGCAAAAGCCACGCCCGCTCCGGTCGATGGCGAGATTCTCGCGGCCGTCGCGCCGCATGCGGGATATCCCTTCTCCGGCCCGGTGGCTGCGTGGACCTATGCCGCCCTCAAGGGGCACAAATACTCACGCGTGGTCGTCATTGCGCCCTCGCATTATGTCGGATTCGACTTCACTTCGGTGTACGACGGCGATGCGTACACCACTCCGCTTGGGCAGGTGCCCGTAGACAGGGAGTTCGCGCGGCGGCTGGTGAAGATGAGCCCGACATTTCAGTTCTCAGAAAAAGGCCACCAGGCCACTGCCGATGCCCCGGAGCATTCTGTCGAAGTTCAATTGCCCTGGCTCCAGAAGATCTTCGGCAACTTCGAGTTGGTCCCTATTGTTATGGGCGGCCAGAGCTACGAAAGCAGCCGCGCATTGGGTGTGGCCCTTGCTACCATGCTGCGCAACGATCCCGGCACGCTGGTGCTGGCCAGTTCCGATCTTTCGCACTACCATCCCTACGCCGATGCGGAAAGCATAGACCACAAAACGCTGCACGCGCTCGAGGCGTACGACTATTTCAGCATGTCGCGGAACTTCCGGTGGCGCGGCCCCAGCGAGCCGGGAATCTGGGAGGCGTGCGGCGGCGCGCCCATTGTCGCCGCCATGATCTATGCCGAGCGCATGGGCGCAAACAAGGCTGAAGTGCTCCGGTACGCGAACTCCGGCGACGTCAACGGCGACAAATCGCGCGTGGTGGGCTATAGCGCCGACGTCTTTGTAAAGTCTGCCCAGGGCGCCGGCGCGGAGTTTCCCTTCTCGCTCACTGACCAGGAAAAGGCGGAGTTGCTCGCGCTTGCGCGGCGATCCGTAGAATCGATGATCCAGAACAATCAGCTATTCTCGCCCCCCATCCCCGCGAGCGAAACGCTCAACCGCGAATACGGCGCATTCACCACGCTCACCGAGGCCGGAGCCCTTCGCGGCTGCATCGGCTACACGTCGCCCGCCAAGCCGCTCTATGTAACGGTTCGCGACACGGCGACCCTGGCCGCGTTGCGCGATCCGCGCTTCGCGCCCGTAACCGCCGCGGAGCTGCCCCAGTTGGCCTATGAGATCTCCGTGCTCTCGCCGCTGCGGCGCGTCACCGATGTGGAACAGATCAGGGTGGGCCGCGACGGGCTCCTGATGAAAAATGGCGACGACCAGGGCTTGCTGTTGCCGCAGGTTCCCGCGGAGCAGAAGTGGAACCGCGAAACATTCCTCGAACAGACATGCGCCAAGGCCGGCATGGACCTGAGCTGCTGGAAAGACGAGAACACCGACATCTTTAGTTTCACGGCAGTGGTATTCAGCGAAGCCGTAAAGAAAGAGAAGCCATAGGCAGCACCAGTCAGCCAGCGGCGGTGCGGCTGGTGAAACCTGTCAGCGTTGCCAGCGCCAGCGCGGCTCCGTTGACCATGGCCACCAACCATGCCGTTCTCCAAAAGCCAAAGACCGGAATAAGGAACGTGGTCAGCGCGAGCGCCCCAGCGCATCCGCCGAGCAGATCGATGGCATAGAGCATGCCCAGCCCCGAGCGCCCGGTTTCCCTCTCCAGGAACACTCCCGCTGCAATGGCAAATTGGTACCCGCCCAGCATGCCGGACACAGTGGCTAACGCGGGAAACGCGATCTGCGCGGCAATCCAGGTTCCTGCTCCGGAGGAGAAATGGCCGGCAAACGTTATCGCCAGCAGCAGCATTGGAGCCGCGAGGGCAAGGAGAAGCTGAACTCCTGCGAGATGCCGAGTGGTTGATTCGGCTGCCCGGTGCATCGCCAGCCATGCTCCCAGTGCGATACCAGCCATGAACAAGCCGATGAGAATCGACAGCTCGGTGTAAACATACCCGTACACTGCCTGGAATCCGAGCAGCAGAAAGATCTGCAAAGCCATCAAAGTGAATCCCGTCGCTGCCACCGAGGAACCTCCTGCGGCCCGCCTGCGGCGTTTGATCCCCGGCAGAAGCGCGAGCACTGCAACGCCGGCCAGGAGCCCAATCAATGCGGCACTCACAACTCGGCCAAATTCGATGTGCTCGGCCCAGCGAAACCACGCCACATATCGTGACTTAAACTGTGCACCCCACAACACCACATCGAATGCGTAAGCGATTGGGGTGAAGTCCCGATTGACTGGAGTGGTGGGCGTGGGCGCGAGATCCGCCGCTACCTGTTGCATGCGATCGGGCGCCATCCGATAAGGGATGAAGTACTCGCGTACATATTGGGTCGCGAGTTTGCGCTCACGCAGCCTGGCAAGCAGCACCTGCGGATCGCTGGTGAGCGTGCTCGGATCGATAGCTCCGAAGAGATGGATCGTTTCCCCGGGAATCACCGCCTGGTAAGGGAAAACTTCGCCGAGCGTGCGCCGCATGGAGCGCAGAAAAGCAGCCAGGTCGGGGCTGATCGCTTCCTCCGACGAGCGTAATTGGATGGCCACCAGCCCACCGGGCTCTAGATGCGCGCGCGCCAGCCGGAAAAACTCTGCCGTGTAGAAGCGGTTTAATTGGGCCGTCTGAGGGTCAGGCACACCGACGATGATCACGTCGAATCTCTCGCCGGATTCGGCCAGGAACAGTCGCCCGTCGAGGAAATGCAGGTGTACGCGCGAATCGCCGAAATCGGCCGTCTGCCCCGGAAAATACTCGCGCGCCATCGCGATCAGCGCCGGATCGAGCTCCACATAATCCAGGCTCGCGATGGTAGGGTGTTTGAGGACTTCGGCCACTCCGCCATTCAGTCCGCCGCCGATGAGAAGCACGCGGCGGGGCGCCGGATGCTCCAGCAGCGCGTAATGCACGGCCTCTTCGGCTGCGGCGGGATCGGGCGCATTGGCCAGAATTGCGCCAATCTCATACAGGCTACGGATTGCGCTGGCTTCGTTTCCAGTTTCCGTTACCGTTATGTTGCCGTAAATCGACTCGCGCGCGCCTACCACGCGGAATCCGCGCCACAATTGCACGCGGGCCTCTCGATTCCATTGCGGAGCAAGCCAGAAGAGCAGAGGCACGGCCGCAATCAGCGCAACGCCGCCGAGCACCGCAACCTGCGCCCGCTTGAACCGCAGCAGGAGCGAAGCCGCGATGCAAAGGTTTAGTAAACCCGCAACCACCGCGATCTGAAAAGCATCGCACCAGCGCACCAGCACGACGCTGGCGAGGATTCCGCCCATCGCCGAGCCCGCTGCTTCCAGCAGATAGGCCGTGCTTGCGGCTGCGCGCGGCGAAAGTGCGCATTCTCTCTCCACCATGCGCGCCGCGACGGCAAACAATGCACCTGACGCCACGCAGAAAACGCTCAGACATACAAGCGAGGTGACGAGCATGGGGACCGCACCCACGAGCTCGCCGGGAACCGTCTGAAACAGCGCCTTGGCATTGCGCACCGCCCAAATTGTTGCCGGCAGGCTCGCCGCGAGCAGACCTTCAAGCATGGCAACAGTCAGCCGCGGTCTCCTTTGGCCCAATCGCGCCGCGCTGGCGACTGCGCTTCCAACAGAAGTCCACAATAGCCACGTTGCCAGCAGCATCCCCAATGCGATCTCATTGCCGTTGAAAACCTGGATCAGCTCGCGCATGAGCACGATCTGGCCCACCACGGCAGTAAAGCCGCAAAGCGCCAGCGCAGTGCGCGCGCCCGGCGGCCACACCACTGCGCCGCCCGGCGATGACCCTGGATTGGCCATGTTCATCGGACAGAATTAGAGGCCGGCACACCGGAAAATGCAAGTTCAGCCGGCACACGGCTCGATGGCAGGCTCCGAACGATCGGAGGTCGCCTCAGATTGTCCGCGGCACTGCCTCAATGGAACGCCACCATCTCGTAGGCCGGCAACCCTGACTGCCCCACCAGCTTGATCGAGCTATCCGCCAGCACCCAAAACGTGAATCCTGCCAGCGCAATGCCAATCGCTCCCAGTTCCGATATCCCGGCCCGCCGATTCGCTATCCTCCTTCCGCCGTAAATAACGCCCGGCGTACGAACCGAAAACATGATTCAGCTCGCGATGTATCCCGCCAGCCAATGGATCCGATTGCAGCTTCTCGTCACGCGCTTATTGCCAAATCAACGAACATGTAACAAATACCCTCAACTCGTAGAACGGCTCCCATTTGGATATACTCACCTACAGATTTGCCGCCTTCGCTTGCGAAATACAAAAAACAGACCATGAGGTTGAACGTGTCGATCGGCGAACGGCTAAACAAGCCCACAAGCACACCTGGCCAATGACGAGCCTTCGCGAATTCGTTGAAGTTCTTTCGAACACCGGCTGCCTGGTCCGGGTTAAGGAACCATGCGACTGGCAATTTGATCTTGGACAAATTACGAGAGACAGCAAGACCGCGCTGCTGTTTGAGAACGTCACCGGGTATCCTGGCCGGCGTGTGTTCACAAACGGTCTGCGGAACATCGGTTCCTTCGGACTCGCATTGGGGTTGCAGTCCGCGGTTAGCCTTGAGGAACTGGTCGCGGAGATGCGCGGCAGGATCAGCAATCCGGTTGCGCCGAATATCGTTGAAACCGGTCCGGTCCTCGAAAACGTGCGGGAAACGGGTGCGCTTGATCTCTTCTCGCTCCCCGTTCCTCACTGGCACACCAGCGACTGCGGCCGATATCTGGGTACCTGGCACATCAATTTGACCAAGGATCCAGAGACGGGGATCAGAAATGTTGGAGTCTACCGCATGAAATTGCTAGACTCAAACCGCGCCACCGTCAGTTCGTATTCCGACAGCCATCTGGCTCGGCATGTCGCGAAGGCGGAAAAACTTGGTCAGGCGTTGCCGATGGCGGTTGCAATCGGCGTCAGCGAAACGGTGATGATGGCTGCGTCTGCGGCCCCGCCTTACGGAGCGGATGAATATGAACTAGCCGGCGCCTTGCAACAGAGAGCCGTCGACCTGATTCGATGCCGAACCGTGGACCTGGAGGTTCCGGCAAACTCTGAGATTGTGATCGAGGGATCGATCCGTCCTGATGTAAGGGTCCAGGACGGCCCCTATTTCGATTACACGGGAACGACAAGTACGAATACCCAAGCATTTGTTTTTGAGGCCAACCGGCTCATGTTCCGCAACAACTTCATTTTTCGGGGATCCTCGATTGGGATACCCGGCGGCGAAGATCATCAGCTCTTTGCCGCTCTGGCTGATCTCAAGCTGCTTGATTTTCATGGATCGACAATCAAAAAAAACGTCCAGAGTCTCGTGCTGAGGCAGCGGCTGCACAAATGGGTTACTTCCGAAACTTGGTAGGTAAACATATCGCATCTTTCTGCGGAAAAAAAGTCCATCAGCTCGCCCTTCAAAGGCAAAACCTTGCCGCGCTAACCCTTTTGGCGTCAACCAGTCGACATATTCCAAAATTGGAATGTTGATCCAAAATCCTGCCGGTTTTTCTTTTTCGGATTGCATTTTTCCGGCGGTAGAAGTGATTTTTCGTCGAACCCTGTGGATTGCAGGTAAGCGTTCGATTCTCCCCGGTTGATCTGACAAGTGCCCAGTGCCAGTCTGGGGATTATGTGCAGGATGCGGAAGACCGTAATGGAGAAGCGCCGGATCGTGGAGCTAACTCTGGAGCCTGGTGCTAGCGTGGCGCGAGTAGCGCAGACTGAAGGTGTGAACGCGAACAAGGTGTTTCCGTGGCGGCGGGCATACCGGAACGGTGAGTTTCGGTTCGACGATAGTAAAGCGGTTTTGTTCCCAGTAGTGATTGAAGCCGATGCAGCCAGCGTGCCGGAGATTGCGTCAGAAGCAGAGACTGCTCCGGTCGACGCCGGTGCGTTGCATTCGTCAGGAGCGATTCATATCGAACTTCCTGGGCGTGCCATGATCAGCGTGGAGCGCGGCGCGGATCGCGCCTTGCTTAGCACGATTCTGGAGAGCCTACAGCGGTGATTGAGCTACGCGCTCGGACACGGATCTGGCTGGCCGCCGGGGTCACAGACATGCGGCGCGGCTTTCATGGTCTGAGCGCGAAGGTGCAGACGGTCCTGGAACATCAGCCCTGGTCCGGACACGTGTTTGTCTTTCGTGGACGGCGTGGCGACCTGGTTAAGATTCTCTGGTTCGATGGCGACGGTTTGTGCCTGTTCGCCAAGCGTCTGGAGCGGAGACGGCTTATCTGGCCGCAAGCCCAGGAGGTTACGGTGTCTCTGTCCCGTACGCAGTTGTCGATGTTGCTCGAAGGCATCGATTGGCGACGGCCGGAACGCACCGTCGCGCCGCCGATGGCTGTGTAGGCAAAGTCTAATAATCACCTGTATTCATGCTGGCTTTAGACGCATGTTTCCACGGCAGGGCATGCCATATTCGGCGCATGACCGAAGCGGTGCCGGCGGATCTGGACTCCCTCGACAAGGAGACGCTGAAGGCGCTGCTTATCCGAGAGCGTCGCTCGAACGCGCTTGAGATCGAGCATCTGAGGCTGGTCATCGAGAGGTTCCGACGGATGCTGTTCGGGGTGAAGAATGAGAAGCTCACCGGTGAACTCGAGCAACTTGAGCTGCGCCTGGAAGAGTTGGAGACCAGCGAGGCTGCTGAAGAAGCCACACAAGAGAAGAGCACAGAGACGCAGCCTGCAAGCCGCCCGCGCAGACGGCCCCAGCGCAAGCCGCTGCCGGAAGATCTGCCTCGCTCCTCATGGGCCCTGAAGGTGCGTTCATCACCGGCAGCGACTTCCTCATGGATGGCGGAGTGACGGCAGCCTATTGGTTTGGAGATCTCGCCCCGAAATGACAAAGTGACACTTCGGCGGAGGCTGTGCCGAGCTGTCCGCTAAAAACGACGGTTCACTCGATAGGAATTTTGACCTCGCGCCAAATCACCGAGTATCTAAATCGAGCGCCAGGGACACAAATTCTAGGATTCCGGGCAGGTCACCGCCAATGCTGACTTTACAAAGTTCTCGCCCATATTTGGCCTTCGCCGGCGCGGTCAGTATTTCTCTTGAAGGCTTCCCGGAGCCACTTATTGTCCCCAACGGTTCGCCTCTCATTCAGCAGGGCGAGGCTGAGATTGAACGCGGAAGCCGAATCGGTCTTGTCCCCGTCTCCGGCGAGCCGGAAGCTGTTCTCCGCCATAGCCCAGCCGACAACGTCCGCTGAAAATGCGCCTTTCACTTCATTCAAGCTGGCTGCGGATCGAGGACTTGTGAAGAGTCTCCCTAGGTTCGGCGGCACCACACTTACCCCGTGCTGATGCGTTAGAGAAAGACGATGATGCGCAATCAATATAGTCGAAGACCTCAGAATCAAGTTCACACGGCCAAGGATCAATCAGGAAAACCATCAGCGCTGATCCAAATCTTCAAACTGCGCATGGTTTTTGTCGCGGCTATAGCGGGATGACGATCCCAGGGGCGCTTCCGCGTCAATTCTTTTGAAAGGAGGAAATCAATCACTTTGCAGTTCAGTAAGTGTAACTAATTGTTGATCAGATCTTGTGGACAAGTGCGGAGAATTGCTCTGGCGTCGGTAGCTGCCTAAGCGAGAAGCTGCTCTTCAAAGGCCATAGTGTTTTCGCGATCAAAGGCTGAAACCGAACATTGCGGTTCAGGTTGTTAGCCGGTTCGCCGAAATTGGCGACAACTGCCACACCTGCAAGTTCTCGATGTTAGTTGATCTTCCTGTCCATTGCATTTGCAAGTTCTGCGGACTGCTGCCGGGAAAATAGAACCGCTTGGTGCAGGCGGCTTCGCCGTTGAGGAAGACTTCGATGACGGAGCCATCGACATAGAGATTAAAATCCAGACTCTTGTTTTCACCCGGGAAAATCGGAATTGGATAGGCGTCAACGAATATTTGAGCGGGATGTTGTGGATTGTATTTCAACGTCAGCCACGGATCCCCGCTCTCAGTGGGACCAGACAGGACCAATTGGAACGCCTCCCCAGTCCGTCTAACAATGCAGTGTATTTCTCCGCAGCATCCGTTCAGGCGCATGGAATTGATCTGAGCCAGGTTGTTCTGCTCGTCCGCCGTTACGTGCAAACTATGCTCGCCGATGCGCAGTTGTTTCACTTCATCCGCTACGCGTGTTCGAAGGCGGCCGTCGCCAGTTACGGTGAGCACGCGCGGCAGCGACATGACTCCCGCCCATCCCGCGGCTTTCGATTCTTCCTCCGAACGCGACTCCTGAATCCAGCCCCAGAGGATGCGGTTTCCTGATTTGTCCAACTGGGTTTTCGCAGCATACAAGGCACCGTAGTCCAGGATGCCGGCCTGCACGGGACGAAAGTCCATTGTCTCTTTGTTGAGCTTGCCGCTCTGCCAGTAGGTCCTGTGCGCGGTGGAATAAATCAAAACATGCCAATCGCCGAGCGAGAAGAACTCGGGGCACTCCCACACCTCCCACGGCGATACGGGATTGAATCTCGCGGGTCCGATGCGGTCCGTTTTGGAGAGCACGTGCAGGTATTCCCAGCTGCGCAGATCCTTCGACCTGTACAGCAGCACGCAGCCGCCCTGGCTGGGGAAACCCGCGGCGATGACCATGTACCACCATTCGCCCTGCCGCCAGGGAGAGGGATCGCGGAAGCCGTTGATTTGAAGCCCCGGCGGAGGCGCGGGCAGAACCGGAGCGGACACCTTTGTCCAAGTCCGTAGCTCCGAGTCGTCAGAGATAGCCAGACACTGCGATTCGCGCAGAGGCGGAGAGCTTCCCATAATCGTGGCCTGATCCTGGGGTACCACCTTCACGCCGGTATACAAAAGGACGACACGGCCATCCTGAACCACCGCGGTTCCGGTGAAGCATCCATCAGAATCCGGACCGCCGGGCGTGGGCGCCAAAGCAACGGGCAGATGCCGCCAATGAACCATGTCCGGGCTGACGGCATGTCCCCAGTGCATGTTTCCCCAATACGCGCCATCAGGGTTGTATTGGTAAAACATGTGATAGATGCCCTCCCAATAAATGGGGGCATCCGGATCATTCATCCAGTTGGCCTTTGGCAGCAGGTGATACTGAGGACGCCGAGGATCCGTTGCCAGATCTGCGGGTAGGATTGCCGCAGAAACTGGCTGCGCAAAACAGATTCGGTTCAGGGCAGTTACACCTGCCGCGCCGGCCAGTCTCGTGAATAATTGACGCCGATTCATTCGTGCCTTGTCCCCTGAATCGAGATTCGGAATTGTTTACTTCGCGTCTACGACGCAGCGGAAACCAACAGCTCCCGAACGATCGTAACTCGGAGCCATCAACAGCAGCTTGCCATGTTGATCGTTGCGATAGGCCTGCGGGAAATACCAGATCGATCCCTGGGGTTGATAGTGGCTGCCTCCGCGCAGGATGGCGCCGCGGGTATGTTCATCGACATACTCATCGGTCCATTGCCACACGTTGCCGACCATGTCGACGACTCCAAATGGACTGGCGCCATTGAGATGAGCGTCCACATCTCTGGCGGGCTGCATGGTGCGGCCCTTGTCCGGCACGGGAGCAAGCGAATCCTTGGGATCTCCGAACACCGAGCAACCCTTGATGGGCACACCCAACGGACCAAGCGCGAGCCAGTCGCAATTGCCCCATGGATAGATGCGGCCGTCGGTTCCCTGCGCCGCGTATTGCCATTCCCACTCGTGGGGCAAACGCTTTCCTGCCCATTTCGCATAGGCGCGGGCATCTTCAAGCGAAACCCACGTCACCGGCTTCTTGGCCCAGCCTTCGGGGTAGGTTCCGTTCTTCCAATCTTTCAGAAAGTTCAGATCGTCCTTGGGTAGATAGTGAGTGGCATCGAGGAATTTCTTGAAGTCCGCATTGGTGACTGGGTACTTGTCCATGTAAAACGGCTTGATCTGCATCCGGTGCTCGTGAAAGCGGCGGGCACTGTCTTCCCACGGATATTGAACGTCAACGCCGATGTCATCAGAGCCTTCGATTTCGATGCCGTCCACTTTGAACAGGAAGTCAGCGCCGTCGACGCGGACCATTCCGTCGGGAGCAGACGTTGCTGCCGGGGTCGGCTCAATAGGCACTAGCTGCTGCGGAATTGCCTTCCACTCATTTGAATAGGCAGACAGCGGGCTCTTGGTCATCGTCGCCATCTTGTCCATGAGTTGCCGCTGGTCTGCGCTTGGTTCGCTGGAGGTAGCGAGGACGGCGGCGTATCCGTGCGCCTCGATGGGGAAAGAAAGTATCGACGCATCCCCTTCGCGGACGGGCGTCAGTTCCACGCCGTGATAGAGGTCGAAGTAGTGCGTGCCTTCTTTATAGGGGACGGTCATTTGTCGCCCATCGGAGTTATATTCATTGCGATTCACGATGGTCCAGAGTGTCTGGTCTTTCAGCGGCCACCGGCTGGCGAATACGCCGTACATGTGCATGGGATAAAACGGCTCCCAATCCTGGCTGACGAGGAAGGGCGCCATGGCACGCTCAATCGTGGCTATGCGGCGCGTTGCCTCGCCGTCCCGCGGAGTCACTCCGTTCCAGATTCCCCAGACGTTCTCCCAGCTCTCCCATCCTTCTCCGTTGAAGAATGCGAACTGCAGGTCGTCGGTCTTGTCGCGCACCCAGCGGCCCTGAATATTGACCTGGTGACGCGGCTCAAGCCAGCGATATCGATCGACAGTGGGAACAAATTCAAATTGATATTGGCCCCACGTGAGTACATCCCATGACAACGCCTCGTCGGAAGGACTACCCTCGGGCTCGAATGCGAGAGGATGTTCAATTTTTTCCGCAGCCAGCGAAAACACCAGAGGCACGCCATCCTGGGTGTCGCCATTGATGCCGTCCGCATTGATCTGCTTCATGAATGCTGCGATAGCGTCGGGCCAGTCAGCGCCCGGATCGCGGGTTCCCTGGTCCCACATCATCGTGGGAAACAAAACTCGGACGCCGCGGCGATGAAAGTCCGCGACCATTTGCTTCAATCCTTCGATACCGCCGGGCATGGAGCGCACCATGTCTTGCTGATTGCGGTCGTCGATGCCCATGTTTGGATAGGTGGCCCAGATGAGGACGGCGTCGATGCCGCCGTAGCGCTTCTCAAGGTCGTCGACGTACTTGTCCACCGTATACTTGCCGGCCACTGGATCGTAGAAGTAGCGGTCATGCACCATCATCTGGGGCTGCATGAAAGCTGCTTGAGCCCACTGCAAAGCCGGCAGCTCGTAGCGGCTCGGATCGAAGCCCGTGCGAATGCGCCGTTCGTTGCGCCAATGCGTAATGTCGGCGAGCCACTGTTTGTAGCTCAGTGGAGTGCAGGCAGAATAGCTGCCCTCCCACGCGCCGCGAATGATCAAGCACGGCGGCGGAGGAATCTGCTGGTTCCTGGGGGCGAAGTGCGTGTCCTGCGCGCCAAGAGGAGCGGGGGGAAGCGCCGCCAGTAACAGGACCGGGACAAGGCATTGAAGGATTCGACGAGTTTCGTTCATTGGAAGTTCTCCTGTGCGATGGAAGCGCGCATTATGGTTCGATCCGGAAGATGCGATGGCCATATCCGGGAAGTTCAAAGGCCAGTTTGTCCTTCCTGATATCGGTCACTTCTCCAGGTTCAAGATCACGGTAGATGCTTGCATGGATAGCGCCGGTGTCAATCGTAGTCTCTTCTGGCCGGGCGGAAAAATTGAAGACCACCAAAACCCTCTCCGATTTGTCGCCCGCGGTGCGCAGCGTGGCATAAACACTCTCATCCTGGTTGGTGACGATGCGCCGCCGCGTGCTGTTCTGGTAGAGAGCCTGATGCGCTGTCTTGAGTTTGAGCAAGCGGGCGACGCCCTCGGCGGGGCGAAGCAACGATGGATTGGAGGAGCAGTAGCATGGCATGTCTCCGGATGTTGCCAAGAGCCCTTCGGCTAGCCGCCGCTTTCCTGCGTCCAGAAGGCGCCGCACGGGCCGGCTCATTTCGAACTGCTCCTGGCCGTTGCCTCTTCAAGGAACGCTTCCACCTCAGGCATTGTGGGCATGGAGGGTTGCGCTCCGGGCCTGGTGACCGAGACGCCGGCCACCGCCGCCGCGAATGTTGCACTTTCTGCGGGAGATTTGCCGAGCATGAGCCCTGTCGCAAAACCACCATTGAAAGCGTCGCCGGCCGCAGTTGTATCCACCGCCTTGACCGCGAATGCAGGAACAAAGGTTCCCGGCCCGGCTCCAGAGGCGACATAGGCTCCCCTGGAACCCAATTTAAGCAGAGCCGCATTGCACCCTTTGCCCAGAATCGCTTTTGCCATGGCGGCTGGCTCTGCTCGGCCTGCCCTCGAAGCGTCCGCTCCGATGAAGAATGCCGCCTCAATCTGGTTGGGCGTGAACCACGCAATGCGTTTGAAAAGTTCTGCGGGTAAATCTCTGGCCGGAGCAGGATCGAGAATCAAAGGCACCTCTTCGCGCGCGCAGACCATGGCCAGATATTCGACAGTTTCCAATGGAATCTCAAGTTGGGTGAGAACGATTCCCGCCCGGCGGATCACCTCGAGGTTCTTCGCAATATCCTCTGGCGTGACCTCTGCATTTGCACCCGGCGTAACAACAATACTGTTCTCGCCTCCCGTGGAGAGGACGATAACCGCAACGCCGGACGTTCCCGCGCTGGCGGCCACGCCCTCGATATCCACTCCAGTGTTTTGCAGATACGTCCTCAGTTGAGCGCCGAATGGATCATCGCCAAGCCGTCCGATCAACTGCACCGGATAACCTAGCCGCGCGACCGCAACGGCCTGGTTCGCTCCCTTGCCTCCGGGATGGATTTGAAAATCGGTGCCAATTATGGTTTCTCCAACAGCCGGGATTCTTCCGGCCACTGCCACAAGATCTGTATTGATACTGCCGACGACTACGATTGGCTTTTGAGAGGACACTTTGATTCTCCTCAGAGCGATGAAAAGAGACTTCTACAAGAAAAACAATGGCGCAATAGCAATCGCCGTCAATCCAGATAAGAAGAAAAGAAACATCCACGTCAAGACCTTCGTGCAGCAGTGAGCTCCCCGATCTCGGCAATCGAGGAGCTGTTCTGCGCTCGCTCTGAAAAGATGCTCCTTTACGACCATGCAAACTACATCGAGTCAGGAGAGCGGCTTAGAATACCAGTTTTGCCGCGACTTGACTGATGCGCGCCTCGTTCGCTCCGTTGACCATTCCAAAGGGGAATTGCGCGCTGCCGCTGGGATAGCCGGTAACTACACTGTTCCAATTTGAGTGGTTGAACGCGTTGAAGGAGTCAACCCGGAATTCCAGATGGAGATTCTCATAGAGAGAGAATGTCTTGGCCAGCGAGAGGTCCGCTCGATTCTGCCCTGGACCTCTTACTGTCCCCAGCCCCGAGTTTCCGCGGACATTCATGGCCGGCACCGAGAACTTCGAAATGTCGAACTGCCGCAGGAACGTCTTGGACGAGTGGCCGATATTGGAATTACCCGAAACGTTCAGCTCATCAAATCCTGCTCCGTCCTGGGCGCTCGAGCCGAAGCCGGTTGGGCACATGGGAGTTCCGGCGTCGCTGCTGGGACAAGCGGTGCCGGGACCGCCATTCGATACCGTCAGTGCATCGCCGGACTCCAGTGTCATGGTCCCGCTCAGACGCCAGCCCTGCAGCGGCAGCTTTGCCCACAGCGGCCACGACTTGCCGTACTCCGGCGACCAGATGCCGCTGAACACAAACCGATTGCGGTGCGATTGGTTGCTCTCACCGCGGCTGTACAGGTTCGGATACTGGAAACCACTGGCGCCCGCGCCTACCGAGCCGTTCGCGGAGAGTGCGCTCGTCCACGGGTAATCTGAAACCGTTTTGCCCCACGTGTAGTTGCTCAAGGCTTGAAAATCCTTGCTGAAGTCATGTCGATACTGGACGATCAGCGCATTGTAAAAGGAATTCAGACTGGGCCGGATCACGTAAATGTCGCTAAAGTAGCCAGTGTTGTTGGGGCGGGCGGCGTTAAAGGCGGGATCGCCGCTGCCACCGCCGTAGGTCCATCCTGTTTGATAAGAGGGCAGGTTGATGTTTACTTCCTGCGTTCCCTTTCTTCCCTGCACACCTGCGTATGACACCACGATCACATCGTGGGCCGCTACTTGTTCCTGGAGATCGAGGAGCATGCGCTGGTAATAGGGTAGAGGCGTCGATTTCTGGTCGTAGTAGGTAATACCCGTCAACGCACCCGGACCGTCCGTTCCTTCGCCAGTGCCCGAGGGGTCTGGGAACGATCCCAGTGTCGTGGCCTGCGGCGCCGGAAAGACGTCGGCGAGAGTCAGGTAGGGTGTATCCACCGGCTTTCCAAGGGTCGCGTTGTCTTCGTTGTAATTCACCGCGCTTGAGGTTCCGTAGATGGCCGTCCCTACGCTGTTAGAAATCTGGCTGGCTCCGGCATTGTAGAAAATGCCGTACCCCGCCCGCACGACCGTCTTGAGGGTTGGACTATAGGCGATAGCGACACGCGGAGCGAAATCTTCCTTGCTTGCGGAACGATAGTGGATCGGGAGCCCGGAAGCGATTCCGGGATACTCTAGAACGCCACCGCTCGGGAGGGTCGCGTTTGCCGTGTAGATCGCGCAGCAGGGAGCGATGCTGGGGTTAGGCGTATAGTCCGGGATGCTCAAGTCCCAACGCAATCCCGCCGAGAAGGTCAGTTTTGGGCTGAGGCGGAACTTATCATTGACGTAGAAGCCCCAATAAGGAAACAGCACGTTGTAATTAGGCGATGTGGCGTTTCCACCGTTGATGGTGTAGCGAATCCACATGTCGGATGGAGTTCCCATCACCAAGTCGGCCATGGCATCGCCGCCTTCATAGCCTAGGTCCCCTCCGCTGCCGCTGAAGGCATTGGGGCAGGCGCCAGAATAGTAATTGCAGCCCGCTCCGAACTGCACGTTGCGCGCCACGTCCCAGTCAATTTCACTCTTGCGGAAGTAGTTGAAGCCTGCGGTCAGTGTGTGCCGGCCTCGCACCCAGTCCACGTTGTCAGAAAGTTGCCAGGACTCGTTCTCCGCGCGGAAGAACTCAGCGAGGCCCGCAGAGGGATAGTTGGAAACCCCTGGGCCAGCGTAAACTCCAAACCCTCCATGCGTCATACCATCGCCGGTATTCTGAAAGGCTTGGTTGAGCGGATTGCTGCTGCCGTTGAAGTAACTCAATTGGCTGCTCGAAATGGTGACGAGAGCGCCATCGCCAACTCCAAAGATGAACTCATTGGTCAGGTTCGGAGTAAAAATATGGGCATAATTCGCCGTAATCAGGTACGACTGGTCCTGAACCGGGAATGAGTATAGTTGAGTGGGAGTAATACCGCCCGTATAAGTGTTGCTGCCATTCGATTTCGACCACGTCACGAACACATTGTCATTCGCAGTGATTCTGGCGTCAAAACGCGTGTCGATGTGATAGTTGGAGATTCCTGAACCTTGATAGGCAAAATAATTCACTTCATTGCTTGGAGTGTTGGGAATATTTGGCTGGGGATACAGAGCATTCAGGATGGCCGCTGAGCTAGGATTGACAATTCCGGCTTGATCGAGACGATTGTTCAAAATCGCCGGGCGTGAACTCACGCCGGTCGAAGGGTCATAGGTGGTCAAGAAGGGGTTATAAAGCTGGACAGGATTGGGGTTACTTCCAGAGCCTCCGTCACAGGCAGGCGTTCCGCATAGCAACTCACTGAAGTCTCCCTTACGCTCTGCTCCCGAGGGCACGGAAGCGGTGACTTCTGTGCTACCGTCGCTTTCGCGAAAGTCCTCGTAGTTGGCAAAAAAGAAGAGCCTGTTCTTCAGGCCGGGGATGGGGATTGGACCACCCAGGTTTCCGCCAAATTGGTTGCGAATCAGCGTCGGCTTGATCGCGGGCGTGCCTAACGTGATCAGAGAGTAGGCGTTGGCCCAGGGGTTGACGGCATTCAGGTCAGTATTCTCGAGAAAGTCATAGGCCTCGCCGTGGAATTTGTTGCCGCCACCCTTGGTTTGTATGTTCAGCGCGGAGATGTCGTGCCCCACCGCGGCGGAAAAATCTGCAACTTGAACGGTGCCCGTCCCGATAGCCTCGGTGGAGGGCGCAAAACTGATACTGCTCTCGTAGTTGTCGTTGGCGTTTACTCCATTGATGTAAAAGCCGTTGTCGCGCGAACCTTGAAATGTACCTCCGGCGGTGTAGGCAGTTCCGCCCATGGCGAACTGCGCGCCAACGGAAAACGTCCCGCCCGGGTTGATGTTGGCCTGTGGGTAAGTCGCCACTCCCGGCACCAATGCCGCGATGGCGGTAAAATTGCGCCCGTTCAGCGGCAAATCTTCAAATTGCTGTGAGGTGACATTGGTGTCGACGCTGACCTGGTCCGTCTCCAGCCCCGCGGCCTGATCGGTCACCGTCACCGACTCGCTCACCGATCCCGGCTTTAGCTTGAAGTCGTAGTGGCTGATCTCCCCGATGTTAACCGCGATGGTATTCGACCGTGCCGTCTCGAAGCCCGTCTGCGACGCGGTTAGCTGATACTGTCCCGCGGGGAGATTACTGAACTCATAGTGACCGACGGTGTCTGCCTGCACTTTTTGGGTTTGATTCTGAGTCAGGTCGAGCAGAGTCACCTGAACCCCCGGCACAACCGCGCCGGATGGGTCAAAGACGGTGCCCTCAATACTTCCGCGCTGAGCGAACTGCGCCCAAAGATTTAGAGACGCTAACAGCAGAACTGGGAATAGGAGCAAAGACAGGATCCGTCGATTCATGGCAAGCCTCAAAGTGTTCCGAAGATTTGAAAGCTTTCAATCGCAAACAAGAGAACAAATTAATCTCGCATCCGATTCGCTGTCAAGTGAAATCTAAAGACACATGCAATTCGGCTTGAATGCTAGCCAAATCCACTCTCCACCCGAGGCGTAGAGACGACAACGAGGAGTCCAACATATCTTGAAATGATTCAACGCTAACGATATTCTGGGAGGGCCGGGATGATCTTTGTTTGCGAATGAGGCTCGTCGTAAGGTTAGAGACAACATGGCCAACATGAAGAAGATCGCGGAATTAGCCGGTGTTTCTCTCGGCACGGTTTCGCACGTTCTCAACAACTCGGCAGGGGTTCGAGAATCGGTAAAGAAGCGCGTGCTCGACGCCGTGGAGGCCACCGGGTATCAGCCGAGCCAGCTAGCACGCGGCCTTCGGCGCGACAAGACGAACATGATTGGAATGATCATTCCGGACTTGACCAATCCCTTTTTCCCCGCCGTGGTGCGTGGCGCCGAAGACGTCGCCTTTTCAAACGGATATCGCCTGATCCTCTGCAACACCGATAATGATCATTCGAAGGAGCTCGCGTATCTGAATGCTCTTCGAACTTACCTTCCCGCCGGACTGATCGTGATTCCGTCCAACTTCAGCGACTTGACTGTGCAAGCACAGTTCTATCGCAAGGCCGGGGCTGCCGTGGTTTGCGTGGATCGCCTGCCTCGCGATTGGAAAGGCGATAGCGTTACGGTCGCGAATGAAGAAGGGGCATATCGTGCGGCCAGTTTGTTCACGCGGATGGGACACAAACAGATTGCTGTGATCACAGGCCCACTCCATCTCACCAATGCTCAGGATCGTCTTGCCGGTTTCAAGCGTGCATTGGGAGATGCAGGTATCCGAGTACAGCCCGATTACATCCAGGAAGCAACATTTGACAGAGAAGGCGGATACTCAAAGACCCTGATTCTTCTGCGCATGCTCCCGCGCCCAACCGCTATCTTTGCAACCAACGATATGATCGCGATTGGAGTTCTGATCGCCATCAGGGAGATGGGACTGAAGTGTCCGGAGGACGTCTCCGTAGTAGGATTCGATAACCAGGCTTTTGCAGAAACTACAAGCCCTCCACTAACATCTGTGCATCAGCCGGGATATCAACTTGGGACAACGGCTGCTCGAATTCTGCTCGATCGCGTATCAGGCGATTCCGGCCCTGCAAAGCACTGTGTTCTGCAGACTGAACTGAAGATCAGGTCGTCCGTCGCAGTCCATTCAGAAGCTCCAGCAAGCCACGCTACAGGCAAATCGTCCAGCGTCTACAAGGGGAAATCTCGAAAGAAGCTCTCGGCGGCATAGTTTTAGGCGTACATAGACGCGAGCGTCTGTCGTGCCATCCAAAAAATGGCCGAGAAAAACACTCCGGATTCACCAGTCATTACGCTGATATTCCTGCTCGGACACGCGCTTGTTGGAATGGCGATAGGGACGCTGAGCGAGTGGTTGACTTCAGCGGTCACGAAGACCGCATCGAAGCGGATCTTGACCGATGCGCTAATCGGATTGTTCGGCTTCTTCGCTGGCTCTATAACCGGCTCGCTCGCTTGGCACCAAAACACGATCTCATACCGCGTCAGTGCTGGGACTCCTGTCAGCGAATCGCATGCGTGTAGCAAATCGTGCGTGGCGACAACTTCCTGCCGAGCAACTCGCTGTAGAGCGCCTGGATTTCCTTTGGGGAGAGCTCCTCGAGAAGTCTTGCACCAAGTTGCGGGCGGACGTACCGTGCGAGCAGAGTCGAGTAGTCGCGGTAGCCTTTCGCAGGCAACCGCGGCCGGGCACAGATGATAAGCCAATGATCGAGATACTGGTCGACGGTTTGCCCGAAGGAGCGAATGTTGCGGCCGAGATCCCGCTCCGCAAGCATCCGGATGAGGTGGGCTTGAGCGCCGCGCAACCCGCCACGGATGGATTTGCTGGCGTACCTGCGTCTCCGGGTTTCCGGATCGCGGCCGACGTAGACGCGGACCAGCCATGTGCTGGATCCGAGGCGAATGATCTGGCCAATCTTGCGCACCATTTTTGTCTCCTAAGACGGAAATTCGGCACACGCGTGGCACACGTGGCCGCTGCTTTGGATTGGTTTTATGGGTGGTTCAGGGAACAAGAGACTGACGGGGGTTTAGCAGCCTGCGAATCACCCGAAATGCCGGTTGCGAGGTACTGATCATTGAACCATTTCAGCGTCACGGCTGCCGCGCTCGGCTGGACTCAGACGCGCAATCCGAATTACACTCGACCTGATATGAATCAGGCATTAACGAAGTAGCAATAATTAGCTACCAGTCCGACCATGCCGGGTTTGAGGCGAACCGCGCAAAAACTGTTAATGTTGGAACACGAAGTTCAGGTCCCTTCCGGCCCCAATAAGAGTCTGGAAGAATTTACAATTCTTGGAAACGGGCAGCAGCTTGCCGTTTGGCAAAGCTTTGCCCGTTTTGGCACCTGCCTGGACAAAGCGAGTCAGCAATGCGTATCGGCATCACGTGTTATCCCACTTATGGCGGTTCGGGCGTTGTGGCCACCGAACTCGGCATCGAGTTGGCCGCCCTGGGCCATGAAGTTCACTTCATCTCCTATTCGCAGCCATTCCGGTTGAACGGGAGAGACAAAGGAATCTTCTATCACGAGGTTCCGGTCTCGAATTATCCGCTGTTCGAGTTTCCGCCGTACGACTTAGCGCTCGCCTCGCGCATGGCGGAAGTGGCGGAGTTATACGAGCTCGATCTGCTGCATGTGCACTACGCCATTCCCCACTCGGTGAGCGCGCTACTGGCGCGGCAGATGCTTGCCCAGCGCCAGCGGCGCCTTCCGTTTGTAACCACGCTGCACGGGACGGACATTACGCTGGTGGGCCTGGACCGGTCCTATCTGCCCATCACCCGCTACGCCATCCAGGAGTCGGACGGCGTCACCAGCATCTCGGAGTACCTGAAGGCCAAGACGCTCGAGGATTTCGCCGTCACCCGGCCCATCCAGGTGATTCCGAATTTCGTGAATTGCGATGTCTACCATCCTATTCGCGAAGATGCTGCGCGGGCGGAGGCGCGCCGGCGATTCGCGCCGGAGGGCGAGGCCATCCTGATGCATCTCTCCAACTTCCGCCCCGTAAAGCGCGTGGTGGACGTGGTGCGCGTGTTTGCGCAAGTGGCGCGCGCCATGCCCGCGCAACTGATCCTGGTGGGCGACGGTCCGGACCGCTCCGCGGCGGAGTGGCTGGCCCACGACCTCGGCATCCAATGCCGGGTTCACTTCCTGGGCAAGCAGGATCGCGTCAGCGAGCTGCTTCCCCTTGCGGACCTAATGCTGCTTCCCAGTGAACTGGAGTCGTTCGGATTGGCGGCGCTGGAGGCCATGGCGTGCAAAGTGCCTGCGATTGCTACCCGCGTGGGCGGCGTGCCGGAACTGATTGAAGACGGCGTCAATGGCCTGCTGTTCGAGGTAGGAGACATCGCGGCAATGGCTGACGCGGCCATCGCACTGCTGCGCGATGAAGCGCGCCTGGCCGAGATGCGCGACGCGGCCCGGCACACAGCGCAAAAAAACTTCTGCGCCTCCCTCGTGATACCCCAATACGTGCGCTTCTACGAGTCGTTCCTCAATGCGGCCGCGCCGCAGGCCGGCTGAGTTACGCGGCCGCGGCCTCTACGTCGATCGTGAAGCCAAGCGACTTCCAGAATTCGCTCACCAGCGCGACGGCCTCATTCTCCGTGCGCGCCGTCTTCTTCGAGCGTAATGGCGCCTGATTCCGGAGGGCCCGAGAACGCCCGAGGATCGAGTGCAATGGCGATGCATCTCTCCGGCCGATAGGTGCAGCTCGCCAGGTCGGCGATAGACAGTTTCGTTGTCGGCGTTGCCAGCACAGTGCGCGGCGGAGCCATCCGGTCCAGCAGCCACAGAATCTCAAGCTTCGACTCCAGCTCGTCCGGCACGCAGTCAATCGCCAGGTCGGCTTCCCGCACCGCATCCTCAATCGACTGGACAAAGGAAATTTTCTCGATCATTGCGTCGGGATTTCCGGGGCTCAGCTCGCGCCGCAATTCCTCCTGCGCGTGGTGCAGGTTTGAGGGCATCACATCCTCAAGCATCACGCGATAACCCGCGCGAGCAGCGGCAAACGCCAGCCATCGGCCCAGTGGTCCCGCACCGATGATGGCCACGCGAACCGCATGGCCAGAGGAAGAGCCCGGCTCACTTTTGAAGGGCATCACTCCATTATCGGCGTCGCCGGCGGGCAATGCATTCCGGAAGGAGCCGCGGGCTTTTTCTTTCCGTCTTCCGCCGATCTCCGCTAATCGTCGTCGTCCGCTTTCTGGGTCTTCTTCGGCTTTACCGTCAGCATCGGCGGTACGGGCTTCGAGCCCATCGCGTCCTTCCACAAGATCACGTTCAGCTTGCGCGCATCGGCGTGATCGGCGTGGCGGAAGTCCATCTTCATGCTCTCTCGCGCGCCGACCGCGGTCTTCGGATTGGCCTTATAGATCAGATTGTTGTCACGATTCGAGGTATCCGCGGTATAGGCAGGCAGGTCGCCTGGCCCGGAAAACAGCGAGGCAATCACCGGCGCGAATGCATCGTCGTTGTTCATCGGAGGCAGCCCCAGCAGCTCTTCCATGGTGCGGATCATGCTCACCGTCGTGTAAAAATGGCTGTCTGTTTTCGGCCCTTGCGGTGCGTACTTGCTCACCACCAGCGCAATGCTGCGATGCGCATCCACATGATCCGCGCCATTCTGCGCATCGTCCTCAAGGATGAAGAACGCAGTCGAATTCCAGAATGGAGAATGCGAGATCGCCTCCACCGCGCGGCCCACGGCAAGATCGTTGTCCGCAACGGAGGACTTCGGCGAAGGCCCGCCCGGCCGCGTCCCCGCCGTGTGATCGTTGGGCAGTCGCAGCTGGATGAAGTTCGGCATGGTATCGCGTCCCTGCTTCAGATCAGCCAGCCAGCCCTTCAGGTGGCGCAGAAATATCTCCACGCGAATCTGGTCGGGCACGAATAGCTCAAAGTCCGGTGCTTCCGGCGCAAAGTGCCCCACCAGCTCGGGCTTGGTGGCCGTGTTTTTGTAAATCAGCGGGATGGCCCACGGCCACTTGTTCGTTCCTCCGCCCCAGTCGGCCGGAATCGCCCCGCCTGGCTCTATGGCGCGCTGCGCGCACGCCTGCCCCGGCAGCACCGGTCCCTGCTGCGGATTCATCTGCGCCACCGGCGCTTCCGGATCGGTGCAGAAGATCGTCGAGATGTACTCGCCAAAGTGGTAATAAGTCTTATGATGCGCGGCCAGGTCGCCCCACAGGTACCCGCTCGCCGGCTGGTTCACATCGGGAATTCCCTGTTTGATGGGATAACCATTGGCGACCGCGCCTTCAAAGTCGTAGGGCCGCTCGCTGCCGCGGTACGACTGCTGCCAGTTCTTTTCGAGGTAATCCGATCCGATCGCTGCATTCGACCACACGTGCCCATCGCCGGAAACCTCGCCCGAATCGTAGAAATTGTCCAGCACGCCGAACTCGAGCGCCAGCTTGTGCAGGTTCGGCGTGATGGCCGCGCCATACATGGTCAGGTCTGCATCGCCGTTACCCACGGGCTTTCCGTCCTGCTCCAGGTCGCCCAGGATCTGATCGTAGGTCCGGTTTTCCTTGATGACGTAAATGATGTGCCGGATCGGGTTCGCCCTCCTGCCCGCAAACGGGATCTTCTCCGCCGCTGCTTTCATGCGGTTCGACTCGAGCGCCGTCTCCGTAAGTTGCGGCAGCTCTTTGTCGATCTCCGCCGGATCCAGCACCGCCAGCGAACCATAAAGCAGCGTGGCGATGTAGGTGCTCGTTGACGGTTTTCGCGCCGGCGCACCCGGAACCTCCCGCTGCGGCATGTTGTTCGGCCCCGTTCCTTTCCCCTTGTCGGTAGCCACGTACAGCTTGCCCCCGGTCAGCGCCATCGAGATCGGCATCCACTCGGTCGGCACAAAGCCAACCGGCTCCGCCATGCCGCGCTTTGCCGTTTTTGCTGTTAACTTTTGCGTGTCGATTACGGCCACGGCATCCGATCCCAGGTTCGCCACGTACAGCTTGCGGCCATCTGGGTCCATTGCCAGCGCCACCGGCTCCGCGCCGAAGTAGCTCTGTCCCGGCAGCCGCGTGTCAAAGTATCCCTTCACGTTGAACTCGCCCTTGTTCACGTTCACTGCGGCCACGGCGTCCCGATTCGCCAGCGCAACATAGAGGGTGCGCCCATCCGGCGAAAGCGAAAACGCGCACGGATGCGACCCTGCCGCGATCGGGCTCGCCGGCTTCAGCAGCGCCAGCTTGCGCCCGATCGTGTTCTTCTCAAGATCCAGCTCCACCACCTCTGACGCATTCCACAGCGCCACATACGCGCGCCGCCCATCCCGCGAAACCGCCAGCGCGATGGGATAGACGCCCGGCACCGCTGCGCTCTCCGCCAAATCGAATCGATGTTCAATCGCGCCGGTTGCCGGATCGATCAGCAGCACATCGTCGGAGAGGTTATCCGCAACCAGCAGCTTTTCCCCCGAGCCCGCCACCGCAATCGCCGCGGGATAGGGAATCGCCATGCTGCCCTCCTTGTTCCCCAGCATCTTCGTTGTCCGTCCCCGCGCAAGCTGCTGCATCGGAATGTGTATAAACCGCTCCGGCGCAATCACGCCGTCCTTGAAGCTGTACACCACGATCCCATTTCCGGTATCGTGCTGCCGCTCCCCGTTCGGATCCGTCAGCGACGCCATGCTCGCGTAAAGATGTGCGCCATCGCTGCTGAATGCCAGCCCCGAGTAGAGCGTCTGGTGATCCATCCGCATCTCGGTGCGGTCCTCGGGAAAATCGCGCAGGTCACCCGTCGCGGTGTCATACACCGCCAGAGATTGCTCGTAATTGGATTCGTACGTGCCGTAGCCGTCATTCAGTGTCACCACGTACCGCTGGTCCGGCGATACCGCCATCGATACCGGCAGACTGTTCAGCCGCTGCGGATGCCCCGGCGCCCCCGGCAAGAGCTGCTTGCTGCTGGAAAGATTGATCGCCTGCGCGAAAACAAGCGGTGCTGCAACCAAAACGCCGGCAGCGAGCGAAATATGACCTCGAATCCTCATGCCAACCAAGCTAACAAATCTCCCCCGCACTGCGGTTACAAACTCATGACTGCGCCGTAATGGCCATCTCGCGATGGCGAGCCGGAGACGCAGCTCACGCACCGTAATCGGCGCGCAAAATGGTTGCCTGGGCCCAATGCCGAGCGGCATTTCGTATCCCCTTCAACCAAATCGCTTTCAACGTGCATCCATTAAGGAAGGACGGGAACGAATCGGAACCACCCGGCTGCGCGAGCCGGGTGCGCTCCCACGGCCCGGAAAGCAGACTTTGCACCCGCTTCCATTACAATGAAGGGATCGCCCGAACCTATTCATGTCCCCAGTCCTCATTGCTTCTCCTCCTGCCGCCAAATCCGTCTCGCGGCGTGCTGTCTTCAAAACGCTTCTCTTCGGCAGCGCCGGCTTGGCGCTCTATGCCGGCGAAATCGAGCGCCATTGGATCGACGTCGTCCATCGCGACATCTACATCCCCGGCTTGCCCGACGCCTTCGACAGCATGACCATCGCGCAATTGAGCGACATCCATCTCGACGAGTTCACTGAGCCCTTCCTGCTGCGCGAAGCCGTCGATACGATCAACCGGCTCCATCCCGACATGGTGTTGCTCACCGGCGACTACGTAACCCGGCAGCTGCTCCCCCGCAAGCAGACGCTCGAAGCCGCCTGGAGCTGCGGCGCAATGCTCAGCAAGATCGCCTGTCCGCAAAAGTACGCCATCCTCGGCAATCACGACCTCATGGTCGGCGGCGATGCCGTCGCTCAGGCGATCGCAACCAACCACATACCCGTCCTGCGCAATGCATTCCTGCCTATCGAGCGGGACGGCGCGCGCATCTGGCTTGCCGGCCTTGACGATCCCGTCGCCGGCCGCCCCGATCCCGATCGCGCCATTCCCGTCTCCATCCGCAAGGTCCCCCGCGAGCCGGTCCTGCTCATGTGCCACGCGCCCGACTTCATTGACACCCTCGCCGCGCATTCCGTCAGCCGCTCCATCGCCCTCATGTTCAGCGGCCACACTCACGGCGGCCAGGTTCGCATCCCGCTGGTCGGCGCTGTCCATCTTCCCCCCGGCGGGCGCAAGTACGTTCAGGGTTGGTTCAACATCGGTGGCATGCAACTTTACGTCAATCGCGGCATCGGCACCGTGGGCGTGCCCTTCCGCTTCGATTGCCGCCCGGAAATTACCCACATTCGCCTTCGCGCCGCCCGCAGCTCCGTCCCCAATCTCGAGAGCGGCCCGCCCGATCCCAACTCGTCCACAACCGCATAATCTCGCCGCGCCCGCTCCACTCATTTATGTTGGAAGCCGAGCCATGAAGCAGATCCTCACCCGTCTCCTGCTCACCCTCCCGGTCGTGTGGCTGGTGGTTTCGCTCGTCTTCGTGCTCATCCATCTCGTCCCCGGCGACCCCATCGTGGAAATGCTCGGCGAAGGCGCAACCCCGGCAGACATCGGTGCCCTGCGCCACCAGTACGGCCTCGATCAGCCCCTTTGGCAGCAGTACCTCCATTACTGGGCCGGCGTCCTTCATGGCAATCTCGGCCAGTCCATCCGCCTGCATGACAGCGTCGCCCACCTCATCGCCCAGCGCTATCCCTACACCATCGCCCTCACCGTCGCCGCGCTCACCTTCGGCCTCTTGCTCGCCTTGCCCGCCGGCGTCGCCGCCGCCATCCGCCGCGGCCGTGCCGCTGACCATGTCATCTCCGTCACCAGCCTCTTCGGACTTTCGGTTCCCAACCTTGCCCTCGGACCCGTGCTCATCCTCGTCTTCTCCATCCTGCTCGGCTGGCTGCCCGTCTCCGGCGCCAACTCCGGCCTCAGCCCCGGCATCGACTTCCGCTATCTCATCCTGCCTTCCATCGCCATGGGGGCCTCGCTCGCTGCCATCCTCACCCGCATGGTCCGCACCGCCATGCTGGAGGAACTCGGCCAGGACTATATCCGCACCGCCCGCGCCAAGGGGCTCACCGAGCGCGCCGTGGTCTGGCGTCATGCCCTGCCCAACGCGCTGGTTCCCATCGTCACTGTGGTCGGCCTGCAATTCGGCGCATTGCTCGCCGGCGCCATCGTTACGGAAAAAATCTTCTCCTGGCCCGGACTTGGCCGCCTCACCGTCGACGCCATCTCCAACCGCGACTACGCCCTCGTCCAGGGCTGCCTGCTCGCCATCGGCCTCACCTACATCCTCGTGAATCTCGCTACAGACATTGTTTATCGCTGGATCAACCCCCGTATGCGCAGCTAGACGAAAGCCCCGGAAATCCTCCGCGCTGGTTGGAACCCCTACGAGCCTCCTTGCGTACCTTCTGCGGGCGAAGTTCTGCCCGGAAGCGGGAAAGTCATGAAGCGAATTGCGCTTGCCACTCTGTTCGGCATCGGTGCGGGGGTGCTTTGCGCATCCCTGTTGTTCACATTCGGAATCCTCAGATTCTCGGTCGTCGCCCTCATCTTTGTTCTCCTGAACCGCGCCGTCATGGGATTTGCCATCGGCACGTCGGGCCTGAAGCTCCACTGGGCCTGGAACGGCATCGTCATCGGGATTGTCGTCGGGTCGATCTTCTCGTATTTCCTTTTCATGAATCTCGGAATGTCGATGCTGCCGCCAATCAACTTCCTGGTCAATGGCTTCTTCGGTCTGCTCATCGAATTCCTCACCACGGTGGTGTGCAGGCAGCCGGCGTTGGCGCGCTCACTGAACGCAAGCCGCGCCGTGACCGCCTGATCGCGCAACGGGCTACGGGCCATCCAACTCCACAATCTCCGGCGCGGCGCTTCCGTCCACGCCGACGTGCAGGTAGTCCATCGCCACTTTCAGGTTGAAACGCCGCGACACACACGATCCCGGGTTGAAGTAGAGCACTCCTTTGTGCCGCCGTATCTCCGCCTCGCGCGAGCGGCCGCAAAACACCGCAATAACCTTCGCCGCCGACAGATCAAAGATCAAAATCCTCGGTTAACCGGAACCCCACTTCCCGCGTCTTCGTACTGAGGTCCCATGAGTCACGATCTGCGTTGCGCCATTCGCGCGCTCTGGTCACATCGATGGTTTTCGGCCGCCGTCATCCTCACCCTCGCCCTCGGCATCGGCCTGAACACCATGGTGTTCACCCTAATAAACGCCGTGCTCTTCAAGCCTGTGCCCGTGCCCGGCGGCGCGCGCCTAGTCTCCATCCTCAACCACAATGCCTCCCAGCCAGACCGGCACCTGGGTCTCTCCTATCCCGATTTCCTGGAGTACCGCGCGCAGAGCCGGTCCTTTGAATCCCTGCAGGCCACCATTGAAGGGGGCGGCGTGCTGAGCGAGCCCGGAAATCCCCCGCAGTCCTATCATCTTGAGCAAGCGTCCGCGGGCATCTTCTCCATGCTCCGCACCAACCCCATCCTCGGCCGCGGTTTCCGGCCCGCCGACGACCTCGCCGGCGCCGAGCCCGTCTTGGTCATCGCCTACGGTGTCTGGCAGGAGCGCTACGCCCACTCCGCCGACGTCATCGGGCGCAAAGTCCGCGTCAACGGCAAGCCCGCCACCATCGTCGGCGTCATGCCCAACGGCTTTCGCTTTCCCACCGGCGTCGATCTCTGGATGCCCATCGTGCCCACCGCCGATCTCCTCAAACGCGACAACCGCTCCTTGCTCCCTTACGCCATCCTGAAACCGGGCGTCTCGCGCATCCAGGCGCAAGCCGAGCTCGATGGCATCGCCGCCCGCCTCTCCCGCCAGTACTCCGAGGACAAAGACATCGGCGCCAGCGTGCTCACCTTCCAGCAACGCTTCAACGGCGGCGGCATCCGCATCATCTTCTTCCTCATGCTCGGAGCGGTCGGCTTCGTGCTGCTCATCGCCTGCGCCGACGTCTCCAACATGATGCTGAGCCGCGCCCTAGACCGCCAGCGCGAGATGGCCATCCGCTCCGCCCTCGGCGCCTCCCGCTGGCGTATGATCCGCCAGTTGCTCATCGAAAGCCTCTTTCTTAGCGCGGCCGGCGGCCTCCTTGGCCTTGGCCTCGCCACTCTCGGCGTCCATTGGTTTGATCAGTCCACCGCCCAGGTCCGCCCCTATTGGATCCAGTTCACTCCGGACTACACCGTCCTCGGCTATTTCGCCGCCCTCTGCATTCTCAGCGCAATTCTCTTCGGTACGCTTCCGGCGCTGCGTTCCTCCCGGCCCAATCTGAACGACATACTGAATGAAGGTTCTCGCAGCTTCGGCCGCCGCCGCGGAGGTTGGTTGTCCTCCGTCCTCGTTGTCTTCCAGTTCGCGCTCACGCTGGTACTGCTCACCGGGGCCGGCATCTTTGTGCGCAGCCTCATCGCCGGCCTCGTCATCAACCCCTTCATACCCGCCCGCCAGCTCTGGACGGCCCGCGTCGAACTCCCCGACTCCAGCTACAAGGACACCGACGCTCGCGAGCGCTTCTATGACCAGCTCCTGCCCCGCCTGCGATCTCTTCCCGGCGTCACCGGCGTTGCCGTCACCTCCATGCCGCCAGGCCTCGGCGCGTGGGAGCATTCGGTTGAAACCGAGCGCAACCTAGGCCAGCAGCCCTCCCATCGCCCGTTGGTCGCCCTCGTCGCCTGCTCTCCTGGCTATCTCGAGACGATTCATCTGCCGTTTCTGCGCGGCCGCGATTTCGCCTCCACTGACGGGTCCGCCAATCACGACTCTGCCGTCCTCTCCAAGGAAGCCGCGGACCGCCTCTGGCCCGGCCAGGACCCCATCGGCAAGCGCTTCCGCACCTACGACGACAAAAGCAAACCCAGTAATTGGATCACCGTGGTCGGCGTAACTGCCGGCTTGAGCCAGGAAGTCAACACCAACGATCCCCATCCCGCCGTCTTCATCCCCTATCGACAGGCCGGCTGGGACAACATGGCCATCATGGTCGCGTCCTCCACCGATCCCATCCCCGCCGTCCGCACCGCCGTCCAGGCCATCGATCAGGACTTGCCCCTCACCGACGTCTATCGCCTCGACAAGGCTGTACAACATCAGATCTGGTTCTTGCGTCTCTTCAGTCAGATCTTCTTTGGCTTTGCCCTCGTCGCTCTCGTCATGGCCTCCATCGGCGTCTACGCCGTCATGGCCCATGCCGCCGCCGGCCGCACCCGCGAGATCGGCGTCCGCATGGCCCTCGGCGCCAGCGCGCGCCACATCGTCGCCCTCATCATGACCCGCGGCATCTGGCAGATCGCCGCCGGCGTCGTCCTCGGCCTCGCCGGCGCCATTCCCGTTGCGCGCCTTATGGCCACCATGCCGCTCGATATCTCAACAACCAACCCGGGCACGTTCTTCACCGTCGCCGCCGTGCTCGCCTCCATCGGCATCTTCGCCTGCTGGATTCCCGCTCGCCGCGCTGCGCGCCTCGACCCCGTGAAAGCCATCCGCTCCGAGTGATGGAGCAGGTCTCAATCGCACCAATGCGGGCTCTAATCGCAGTCGAGCACGATGATTTCCCCGTCCACCGTCCCCTCCGCGCTCACGTTCAGATACCCCATCGTCACCCTCAGATTGAAGCGGCGCGGCCCGCATGAGCCCGGATTGAAATACAGCACGCCCTTGTGCCGCCGGATCTCCGCTTTGTGCGAGTGCCCGTAAAGCACCGCCGCAAACTTCGCCGCCGCGGGGTCCAAATGCAGCGCGCCGATATCGTGCAGCAGGTAAATATACGCGCCATCGAACAGCACCACCTCAGCCTCTGGCAGCTTGGCGCAGGCGCCGTTCGTGTCTACGTTGCCGCGCACCGCTGTAACCGGCGCAGTCTCCTTCAGCCGCTTCAGGATCTTTGCGTCGCCCACATCGCCCAGGTGCAGAATGTGCTCGCATCCTTCAAGCCGCGGCAACACCTCGGGCCGCAGCAGCCCATGCGTATCGCTGACGACGCCGATCTTCACAACCCCATCTCAAGGCGTGTTCGCGGATCGAGCTGGTCGCGCAGGGCGTCGCCCATGAAGTTGAATCCCAGCACGGCGCCGGCGATGGCCGCCGCGGGAAACAGCACCAGGTGCGGCGAGTCAAACAGGTGCGCGCGGGCGTCGTTCAGCATGGAGCCCCAGCTCGGCGCGGGCGCCGGAATGCCCAGCCCCAGGAAGGACAGCGTGGCCTCGGCCAGAATCACTCCGGCCATGCCGATGGCTGCCTGAACAAGGATGGGCTGGGCAATGTTGGGCAGGATGTGGCGCATAAAGATGCGCAGGCCGCCGGCGCCCAGCGCGCGCGCCGCATCCACGTACTCGCGCTCGCGCACCGCCATCACCTGCGCCCGCACCAGCCTGGCGTAGCCCGCCCAGCCGCCGATGGCGAGCGCTAGCACCAGGTTGCTGAAGCCCGGCCCCAGGAACGCAGCGAACGCAATGGCCAGCAGGATGCCGGGCAGGGCCAGGAACGTGTTCATGGCAAAGGTGGTCAGGGCGGTGTCGATCCATCCGCCCCAATAGCCGGCCAGCCCGCCAAGGGTGAGCCCCAGCGCCAGCGAAATGCTGACCACAGTGACGGAAACGGAGAGAGAAATCCGTGCGCCGTAGATGAGGCGCGAAAGGGTGTCGCGTCCCAGCTCGTCGGTGCCCGCCCAGTGCGCCGCCGAAGGTTGCTGGAGGCGGTGAAGCAGGTCGATGGCAGCGGGATTGGCCGGAGCCAGCCACGGGGCGGCGAGGCCGGCGACGACGAACACCGCCAGAAGGACAAAGCCGATGGCGGCGAGGGGCTGGCGGCGAATCCGGTTGATGAAAGCCTGCTGCATGGCCAAGGGAAAGAATACCGCGGAAAAGCGAAGAGCAGGGACCAAGCGACCGAGGGACCAAGGGACTGAGAAAGCGGCGCGCGGGGCGTACACACGCGAAAATAAAAACGAGGATGTCGAATGGATTGTTCACGATGCGAGCTAAAAGTGCACACATTAGCGTCCGTTCCCGGACGGTGGGGCAGGAAAGCAGGGACCGAGGGAACGAGGGACCAAGGGACCAAGGGGACGAGAAAACCGCGGGTGGCGTGGAAAAACGCGAAGAATAAAAACGAGGATGTCGAATGGATTGTTCATGATACGAGCTAAAAGTGCACACATTCGCGTCCGTTTCCGGGCGGTGAAGCAGGGACCGAGGGAACAAGGGAACGAGGGAGCAAGAGAACGATGGACCGAGGGAACGAAAAGACCCGGGACGTGGCGAGGCCCATTCGTGGCGATAGAGTCGTGATGGTTGGGGCAGAGCGGTGCAGTTTTCGGCGTTCATAGGTCGTTCTCCTCTTTCCGAGTCCAAAAATGGAAACGCCCGCGATGAATCGCGGGCGTTATTCCTGTTACTGTCTAGAGAATAGCACATTGGATATTTAATACTGCTGATTTTTGCAAATTTATTTTAACCAGTGTTCATGCTGGTTTGGATGAGTTTTCCACAGACAGTGGGGCTTGACAGCGAACAGGGCACACAGCGAAATGCCCCGGAAATGGTGCAAAAACGACGCAGCGTACAAGAAACCGCCGTCCGCGGGAGGTCACACAGTGTTGTTCAGCCAGATTAAAGGGTTGATCGGCAGGATCAATGGTTTGTCGCCTGCCTCCCCGCCAGTGCCGCCTTTGCCCGATTTCACTGGCACAAAACGAATGCTGTGGGCATGAAGTCGCCGAGCGTGCCCTGTGCGCCGGAGACGACGGTGCACCACGCCGAAACCGGCTGAGGCGGGGGGACCGAAATGGTGTAAGACACACCCTCGGCCGCCGTCACAGAGATGGATCCTGTTACGGTTTCGGCTGTTCCGATCCCGGTTGTGGTGATTTCGGAGGTGGCGCCGGCGCCTCCAGGCGTGGCTAACACAGCCGCGATACCGGTTCCCGGAAAATCGACGGTGCGGGTGAGAACGATGTTGATGACCCAGCCCTGACTGGGAGTTACGTTCAGCACTGCGGAGCCCTGCACATCGGCGCCATCCTGGGTGATGAAATCGGCCGTGATGGTTGCGGCCCCCTGGGCGACTCCAAGTGCCAGCCCAGAATCGTCAATGGTGGCGACCGTTGAATCCGAAGAATTCCAGAGGACCGATGCGGTGACGTCCTGGGTGGTGCCGTCACTCATGTTGCATTGCGCGGTGAAGGCCTGGCTGTTCCCCGCCGCCACGGTAGCGCTCGATGGCAAGACGGAAACGCTCGAGCAGGTCGCCGAGGTGACGGTGAGCGGCGCAGAGCCGCTGACAGAGTCCAATGAGGCTGAAATGCTGACGATCCCCGGTGCAATTCCCGTGGCTTGCCCGGTGTCGTCAATGACGGCGATACCTGAATTAGAGGACTTCCAACGAACGGAGTCCGTAACGTCCTGGCTCGAACCATCGCTGTAATCGGCGGTGGCGACGAATTGGTCGCCCGTACCCGCTGCAATGGACCCCCCGGCAGCATCGCTCACCTGAATGGACTGCAATGTAATTGCATCCACGGTGAGCGTTGCGGCTCCCTGAATGCTTCCCAGGGTGGCCGTGATATTCGCCGCGCCGGCCGCCAGGGCAAACGCCTCGCCGGTGGAGGCGCCAATCAGGGCCGCTTCTGTATTCGACGATCGCCATGCGACGGATTGGGTGAGGTCCTCTGTGGTTCCATCGCTGAATGTCCCCACCGCGTAGAACTGGACCTGGGAACCGGGTGGGACGGTGGGAGACCCGGGAGTGACGAAGATGGATTTGAGGGTTGGCGCATTGACGGTGAGCACGGTGGAAACCTGCAGTAATTTTCCTCCAACAGCCATTGCGGCCACGATGGCGGCTTTCCCTTGCGAGACGGCTTTGGCCAACCCGGCCGCGTTGATAGTGGCAATCGCGGTTGATGCAGAGGCCCACGCAGCCTTTGTGGTTAGATCCTTGGTGTTCCCGTTGGAGTAATGGCCTGCAACCTTAAACTGGACTGCGCCGCCCACCGAGGTGGCTGGGTTCACGGGCGAAATTGCGATGCTCGTCAATTGCGGCGCAGAGCTGGCGCCGACAACTACCTGAGCGCTGCCGGCGATGTTGCCGACGGTTGCTGTTATCGCCGCACTTCCGATTGCCACCGCCGTGACCGCGCCGGAACCGGTGACGCTGGCGACTTTCGAACTTGACGAGGCCCACGTGACACCGCTCGTCAACGTTTGGGTTATCCCATCCCGGTAAGTGGCAGTTGCCGTGAGCTGCTGCGCGCCGCCGATGGCAAGAGAAGCTTTCCCTGGCGTGATCGCGATCGCAGTGAGCGGGGTTGTATCGGCTGTGGACGAATTCACCGGGATAGACCCGCTGGCGTTCGATTCGGAAGTTGCCCCAGCACCGGAGATCTCAACAGGAATCGTGACCGCTTGTCCGGCGGCAGCGGTAACGCTGCCCTGCACGACGATCGGGGGGTAGGCTTGCCCGCCAGTGACGGCCGTGGAGTTCTCACAGGAGAAAGTCGATAGCGTGCAATTCCAGTTTGTTCCGCCCATGGCAGCGACGGTGAACCCGCTGGGAGGGTCGGTGATGGTGAGAGTGCCGGAGGTAGTTCCCGCGCCAGTTGCGTTCGAAATTGTGATCACATAGATGGCGTTTTGTTGGCCCGCAGTGAAGGTGTCGCCCGCAATGCTCGCCGCGAGGCTCGGGGGAGTGGCGCCGCCGCCACCCCCAGTGCCGCCGCCGCCGTTGCCCCCGCTGCTGCCGCCGCTACTGCCGCAACCAACCGCATAGAGCACGGCGACATAGGCAAGTATGCACTGCGCGCCACGGAACCCGACAGTCGTCTTCATGCGCTCGGTCCTCAGGAGGAGTAGATCGCTCATGGATTGAGCGCAAATCGCTTGTGTTCGCTTACTCGGGGAAGATTTGGTGTTATGTTTTCCAATGATTTCTAGGCCATCTCTGCTCGAATGTCAAGAAGAATGCGGATCTCTGCTTGCTGACGAGGCGTCCGCCGCTGTATCTGCTCACTCTCTGCGATGAGGCTGCGATAAATGGGCAAAGATCCTCCCACACATCGCGCGGATCCTTCGCTCCCCTCAGGAGGAATGGAGCTTGCTGAAGGTTCTTTGCTACTGCACTACCAGCGTTACGGTGAGGGTGTGGTCCAGGTTGTTGGCGGAATCGGCGGCGCCCGTTTGTGGTTTGTTGGAGGCTGCGCGAGCTATTCATGGAATTTACCCTCAATCGCCGCGGGCTACTCATTTGCGCCAGGGAATCACAGATGAGCCGCAGGCGTAACCGCGCCGGTCGCGGAACCGGCCGCGTCCGGCGCCTGAGTGAATCGATCAGGGGGAGAATAAATCCGAGACGAGGATAGCACAAGGCGCTGCCGGCCGCAGGGCGAGTTAAGGAAACCGGCGCGGCAAAGGGAGTGGCGGCGTCAGGCGGGCTGGGCGGACTGGCTGTATTCCTTCAATTTGTTGTGGAGGGTTTTGAGGCTGACGCCGAGGATTTCGGCGGCGCGGGTTTTGTTCTGGCTCGTGGCTTCGGGCGATGCGCGCATTTTCGCTTTGCTCCCGAAGCTGCTGGCTTCGCCGGGGTTCCCGGGGCCAAACGCAGCAGCCTCGGATGGGCCGGCGCGTGAAGGAATTGCGATCTGATTCACATTTTTGCGCTGATTCTTGACCGTTCGGCAAAAGGTACGCCGGGCGGCCTGTGAGCCGGGAGGCGATTCCATTCCGCAATGGCGGAGCAAGGACGGGGCATACCCTTGTTTTGGGTGGAGCGCCCGCCCTATTGCACCGTCAAGGTAATCGTTCCAACGACCGCAATGGTAGAACCTGAGGTGCCGGTCACCGTGATGGTATAAGTGCCAGCGGTGGTGCCCGGATTGCTGTTACCGCCTCCGCCGCCACTTTTACTTGAGCCACCACAGCCGGTGAGGCCAAGAGAAACAAGGAGCGCAATGAACCCGAACATGCGCAACCAATTCCTTCGCCTCCGCGGTACAGGGAGGAATGCAAGCAGCGCCAGCGCCGTTCCACCTGCTATTGGACCGAAGAACTTCTTAATTTCATTCTCTGCGCTCGATGGCGCGGTGGTAAGTACGGTGAACTTTGAGGACTGGGCCGTCGGTCCGCTGAGGGCAACGGAGGCAGGGTTCAGGCTGCAAGTCGGCATATCATTCACGCCGCTCATCGCCGTTGTGATGTTGCAGCTCAGGTCAACCGTCCCAATAAAGCCATTGGTGCCGACCACCACAATTTTTCCAGTATTCCCCGAAGTTGCGCCCGGCGCGACGGAAATAGAGGTTGTTCCGCCCGAGCCGGCGGTGAAGCTGGGTACTGCTTTTACCGTCACCGAGAAGGTGGCAGTTTGCGTGATTTTCCCCGTGGCGGCATCGCTGGCGGTGACCGTGGCTGTATATCCCCCCGCAGGGGTCGAAGACGAAGTATTAACAGTTAGCGCGGAGGTGACGGCGGAGGTCCCGGTAATGTTGGCCGAAGGAGCCAAGCAGGTCAGGCCGGTAGGCGAATTGCTAACGGAGCAGCTGAATTTGACGGTTCCGGTGAATCCACCTGAAGGAGTTACCGATATAGTTGTCTGCGTTGACTCTCCGGCCGAAACAGTGGCGGAAGAGGGACTCACGCTGAGAGCATAGCCTGGGGCGATGACCGTTACAGTCACCGGTAAGGAATCGGATGGCGCAAGGTTTGAGTCGCCAGGGTAACTCGCGGTTATGGAATACATACCCGCTGCGAGCGAGTTGGCCTGGTATGTAGCCACTCCGCCGGAGAGCGTTCCTGTTCCGAGGGCCGACGTTCCGTTATTGAAAGTTACTGTTTCGCCGTCTGCGCTTTGCCCCTGGCTGGATGCAGGACTTAACTTGGCGGTGAGAGTTACTGGGTTTCCTTGATTGACCTGTGTGGAGCTGGCCGCGAGACTCAGCATGGTGGGAGTGAGGATGAGGTACTTCGCGGTTGAGACGATGCTGTTGGGGACGTTACTAACGATGGCCACGGCGCTGAGGGTTTGAGTGGAGCTGACCGAGATTGGAGCGCTGTACAGCGTCGATTGCGCTGTCGGAGCTGAACCGTCGGCGGTGTAATAAATGGCTGAGCCTGACGCGCTGTCTTTGATGGTCACGGTTTGAGGGGACGTAAATGATCCCGCCGCCGGGCTGAAGGTTGGGGAAGCTGCCGGCGGGATGGGGACGCTGACGAACACATTGTAGGGAGATCCGGACCCATAATTAATCGCGATATAGGTGTTTCCCTGGCCCGCTGCGGTCACGTTTCCCCTGGTATCCACGGTGGCTACGCTGGTGTTTGTCGAGGAATAGGTGACTTGTGGGGAATAAGTCACGATTGCCGTTGACGCGTTACTCAGTGTTCCAGTCACGGTCAGCGACTGGATATCTCCAACCTTATCGAATTGGATAGTGGCAGGAGTGGTTGTAATTGACTGGATCGAGTAGGGCGTGTCGACGACCAGGGTGATGGAATTCGACACAACCGTTTGGCCGCCGGAAGTTCCCGCGACGTAAACCTGGTATGAATCAATCGGCGTCGTAGCGGGAATCGGGAGGGAAAACGTGCCCGGCGAAGTTGGTTGGCCAACAAAGCCGCCGGTAAACTCGGCGGTCAGTGCAAGGTTGGTGACGGAAGCGTCCGCGGTGTAGTTTACGGTGACGGTCTGCCCCTGCTGTACAACCGTACCGCTTGCTGGCGACGTGATCTGGATCAGCGATGACTGGCCCTGCGCCGCGATCATCCAAGATGCAGCCAGCGCCAGAGCAATTCCCAGCCTGCAGCAAAAAGCGCGTGTCGTTCTCACTGGGAGCCTCCATAGACCTGATAGTCCTGGCCGGTCTTGGCCTCATTAAGGAGAGTCACGACCTCCGGGGCGATATTGGAGGCGCTGTCGAGTTCCCCGGGGGGAGAAAAGTTGAGAGAGGTGAGACCGTCCGAATGAATGATTCCCGTGAATGGACCGCCTGCTCCGTTGCTGCTGCCATTGAGCTGGCTTGTCTCGGGAACTACCGAATCGGACGCAGCGTTGTTGAACAGCGAAAGCCAGCCGGTTGGCGTTAGAGCTTTGGCAATCGGGTCGGAGCTGCAGACCTTGCTCAACCACCACGATGCCGAGCCGGATTTCCCCAAGCCGGTTAAATTGTTGGAGCTCGATGTCGCAGCGATGTAGGCCATCGGGAAGGGCAGGGCGGTATTCTTCAAGGTAGTGAGGGCGGCGCTCAGGTTCGATCCATCGCCCGTTCCGCTGAGATCGTTGACCGCTCCGCTGATGGTGGCGCCGTTAAGCACGACGCTCGTAAATGACGGCATTCCGAACGTTGCCATGGTGCCCGCCGAACAGTTATTCGAACCGTTGAGGAGGTCCGTCGCCAGCGGGCTTCCATAGTGAGGCGTGCCTATCGTGATGAGCTTGTCGATCAGGCCCTGGCCGTAGTTGTCGCCCCGAGAGAACTGGCTCAAGGTGGCAAAGTCCCGTGAGATGTCGCCGCCCATGCTGTGTCCTACGACATCCGCTTGTACAGCCGCGACGTTGGCTGACTTGGCGTAGGAGGCGATCAATCCCCGAATCTGTGTTACCAGCCCGGAGGCATTGTAGTTGAACCCCAGAGAGTTGGCTCTGATGCTACTGTTACTGACAAAGGAATAGGACGGAGTGGTCGCGGTGATCCCGGAAACGTAGCCGCTGTAATCCACGGTCGAGGTGGTAAACGGATTCTGGCTGCCGCCAACCAGGGGCGAAAACCCGCTCCAATCCGTTGCCTCGCCCCACAAGCCGTGAATGAGAATGACCGGCGGCCGGACAATGTCGATGGCAGCAGTGGTCTGGCTGGTAGCGGCGATTTGCAGATTGACCATGCGATTGGCCAGAGAATCATCGGACGATCCTCGGGAGAAATTCACCGGCACAATGTAACCGGCAAACACCATGGGGCCTGACGGTGTATCGACGGCGGCCGTGGTCAGAGTGAGTGCGGCATTGGCGGGCGGGCTGCCGAGGCTGAACAACCCTCCGATCGCGCCAGTACTCGACGAATCGCCGTTTTCATCCTGAAGGGTGAGGGTGTAGGAGTCGCCCGCATTCGACGCGGGAATGCGAATGAGCAGCTCCGTGACTCCATCCGCCGATGCACCTTGAACGAGGGTTCCTCCCGATGCGAGCAGGTTGGTGTCGGTGGAAATGGTTGCGCCTTTGGCGTATTGAACGAGGAAGCCGGAAGCTACGGGATCGATCAAGGACGCAGTGGATGCGCTGAACTGCACATTATCAATCTCAAAATCCCACGTGGATGGATCGGCTGAGATGACGACCTGGCGTATTCCAGACTCAGGCAGTGTGACAGTTGCAGACCCTGAGGAGTCGTTGGCCACAAGTGTGAACTGCTGTTGGCCTCCCTGATCGTCTTCCACTGTATATGTAACTGTGTAATCCAGTCCGTTCAGCAACAGCATGCTGAAATTCGATGCCTTATTGGTGAAGTCGATGGTGATTGTGTCGGAACAGCCGGTGCAGAAATACGAGGTGCCGTACACACTGGTTGGATCGGCGGGCAAATAGGTTGCGTTGGTCAGAACCTGTCCGCCGCTGAAGGTCGCTCCATTGATTGTCAAAGGTGGGCTGGCAGATCCAAATACCGATGGACCGGAAACGTTCTCGAAATCGATGGTGGTGAGAGGCGGGGTAGCTCCCTGGGCCAATGCCTGCACGGCCAGCAGGGCAATCAGGGCGAGGAGTTTGCATCCACGGCTGAGGGCGTGCAAATGCCCTTGACGAGGGTGGTTTAGAAGTGTCGCCATTGCGCTAGAACCGGCATTCGACATACGTTCTCCCCAAGAGTCGGAAAAGGATTACCAGGAGTCGAGCGGCTACTGTGAGATCTATCTGAGATTAGACCCAGATACCAAGCAAGGTTCACAGGGGAGTATGGAGGAAAATCCTATTACTGAGGAACAGGAAAAGTCAAATTAAAAATAGGAGATAGGCAAGTAGGTGGGACGAGGGCTGCGGTGAATGGGTAAAGACTTCCAATCCCGCCCACTTTTTGCGATAAACAGTTAGGCCGCGATAAACGGACACACTCCCGTGCGGCGGTGGTCAAGCGGGCTGGGCGGACTGGCTAGTGCTCCTTTAATTTGTGGTGGAGGGTTATGAGACTGACGCCGAGGATTTCTGGGGCGCGGATTTTGTTCTGGCTCGTGGCTTCGGGCGACGCGCGCATTTTTGCTTTGCTCCCGAAGGTGCTGGCTTCGCCGGGGTTCCCGGGGCGGCCCTGGAAGGCGTAGCCGTCGACTTGTTTTCCGCTCCCGGCGACGCCTTGCGGCATGTGGCCGCCACTTTCGGGATGTCCACCGTGGCGACTGAGTCCGCGATCATCACCCCGCCACCACAGCTATAACCCTTGGGCGGGGGCGACCTCGCCGCAGGGGCGGCAGATGACCTGCGGTCTGCCCCGCACAGTTCCGGCTTGGGCGGTGCTGCCTGCCTGCCCGCGAACGGCGCATCCCGCGATCGCCAGCATCGCGAATATCCATGCCGTCCGCCGCGCCGGCCGCTGGAAAGGTGTCGCCGTGATCCCTCCGTTACTGCACGGTGAGCGTTAAACTCCGGGTGGTCTGGTAAACCGTTGACTGCGCCGCCGTTACGACTACGGTATACGATCCCGCGGGAGTGCCTTGATTGTTGTTGCCCCCTCCGTTAGTGCCGCCGCCTCCACCGCATCCGGGAATGCCCAGGCAAACGGCTGCCAGCAGCACCATCCAGAGGCGCCAGCGCCGCCGCGGCAGCACCAGCAGGCTGAGGAGGGAGAACGCCGCCAACGTGATACCCCCTGCCCTCCCTAACGACGCGTGCGCCGGCGACGATGCCGGCGTGGTGACGATGGTCAAAGTGACATTCTGCGTCGTGCTCCCCGTAGACACGCTGGACGGCGTGAAGCTGCAACTCGCCTCCGATGGCAATCCCGAGCACGAGAGCGAAATGGCGCTGGCAAATTTGGTCCCTTGCGCCGCCGTCGCCGTCAGTTGATAGCTGGCGCTGGCGCCGGGAGCGACCGAAGCCGTGTTGCTGGCCGCGGTGAACGTAAACGGAGCCGAGCCCGTTCCGCTGAGCGCAATGGTTTGCGGCGCACCGGGCGCGTTGTCCGCAATCGAAATCGACGCCGACCGCGATCCTGTCGCCCCGGGTGTGAAGACCACCGAGATGGTGCAGCTCGCGCCGGCGTTCAAGCTGGTTCCGCAGTTGTTCGACTGGGAAAAGTCTCCGGCATTGGCGCCGGTCACCGTCAGCGCAACATTGCCCAGCGTTGCATCCCCGGTATTGCTCAACTGCACAGTTTGGCCGGCACTCGCGATCCCCGCCGGCTGGCTGTTGAAGGCAAGCGAGGACGACCCCAGCGCCGCCGCCGGAATTCCGAGCCCTGTTCCCGACAGCGCGATGGTCAGGTTGTCACTGGTCGAAGTCACCGCGAGGCTGCCCTGCATCGCGCCTGGGGTGGCCGGCGCAAATGACACGTTCACGGCGCAGCTTGCGCCCGAACCCAGGCTGGTTCCGCAGTTACTCGTCTCCGTAAATGGCCCTGTTATCTGGATTGCGCCCAATGTCAGCGTTCCAGTGGAAAGGTTGTTGGTGAGCGTAACCATCTGCGCCGCACTTGTGGTGCCCTGGGTCTGGTTAGCGAACGGGAGGGAGTTGGCCGATGCCGACAACCCAACCAGCGGGAGCGTCGCCTCCCATGCCCCGCGCCCATGCGTGATCACGTGCAGGATTCGCGTTGCCGGATCCATCAGGGCGTCCTGCACGACCACATTCGGCAGCCCCTGTCCCAGCAGGGTCCAGTTTGTTCCCCCGTTCGTGGTCACATAGACTCCGGTGTCGGTGGCCAGATAGAGCGTGTGCAGCAGGCTCGGGTCCAGAACCACGCTGTCCGCAGGGGTATCCGGCAGATCGCCGGAGATGTCCGTCCAGGTTCCGCCCCCGTTGGTCGAATGCAAGATGTGGCCCGATCCGAAGCCGCCGATGGCTGCGTACACGTCTTGTGCGCTGTTCGGCGCCACCAGGATTTTGCTGATCGAGCGGTTGGGCAGCCCGGTCAATGTCTTCCATGCGGCCGACGTGCCGCTGAGAGCGTTGCTGGTCATCGAGACCGTTCCGTCGCCTGCGCCAGTGTAGACGATGTTCGAATTCGAAGGCGCAATCGCGATGGTCGTGAGCGTCGAATTGCCCCCGGTCAGGTCTCCTGAAATCGCCGTCCACGCCCCCGCGTTGTTGGTCGACTGGTACAGCTTGTCGGTGACGGTGTAGACGGTCGCAAGGGTCTTCGGATCGCCCTTGATGTCCGCCACCCACGGCATGCGATCGCTGGTGTTGATGCCCGTCACTGCGGCCACCCAACTGGTCGTCACCGTGTCTCCGGTGGCATTGGCCGTCCAGTTTGCATACCCGCCTTCGCAGTGGGCATACGCATACGTACCCTTCGGATCGACGTAGACCGAGCCGCCGTCACCGCAGTAACCGCTATATTCCCCGTTGGGCCAGGCCAGCGCGCCCTGATACAAATTCAAACCGTGATCTTGCGATCCCGCCAGCAGCCCGGGCGTTGACCCCGGCATGAGCGAGAAACCGGGATAGAACGTCATGGTGTTCAGCGCTGTGTTGAGCGAGGTAAACGCCGGATTTGCCGTGGTGGGTGCGGTGGTGACAAAGATGCCGCCGTCATCGGCCACATACATCCGGCTGCCATCGGCGGAAAACGCGAAGCCGTGCTGGTCGGCGTAGGCCACGCCGCCGCCGGCCACAGCCCAGGTTTGCCCGCCATCCATCGACTGATACAAACTCGCTCCGCTGGCATAAAGCACCTGCGGATTGGTGGGCGAGACAGCAATCGCATTGCGATACCAGTCCAAGCCGTCGCTGGCGCTGGGAGAGCTGAGCTTGGTCCAGCTGGTCCCGCTGTTGGTGGTGGCGTAGAGGAGTCCCGGTGCGGTGTACTGCGAATTGGCTACGGCCGCGTACAGCTTCCCGTTTGCATCCTCCGCCAGCGCGGTACGAATCACTGCGGAGGGCGCCGGCAGCGCGCCTGTCCCGCTGCCGCTGATCGAATTCCAGGTGGCCCCTGCATCGGTGGACCTGTACACGGTCCCTGTCAAAGTGGCATAGTACCCGCCGATGCCGGCATAGGCGATGCTCGGATTCTTCACGTCGAAGATCACCGCCGTGACTCCCGCGTCGCCTCCGGGATTCAGCACCTCGCTCCAGGTGCTGCCTCCGTCCGCGCTGCGGTACAGTCCGGCCAGGTTGGCCGCGAGCACGATGTTGCTGCTTCCTGGCTGCACCGCAATCTGGGTGAAATCCGGAGCCGTGTCCCCGGTCGTGAACGGGCTGCGGATCAGCGTCCAGGTACTGCCCGCATCCGTCGACTTGAGCAGTCCCTGGCCGTAGTAACTGTCCAGCGAGAAGTCCGGCTCACCGGTCCCTGCAAAAACCGTATTGGGGTTGTTGGGGTCGATCGCCACCGCTCCGATCGCCAGCGATGACTGGGTGTCCGTCAGCGGTGTCCAAGTGGCGCCGCCATCGGTGGTCTTCCATACGCCGCCGGCCGCGGTTCCCAGATACACAGTGTTCGGATCCGTTGGGTGCACCGCGATCGAGGTGGCGCGTCCGGAATACGCCCCGCTGCCGTTGTACCCGGCCGCAGGCTGCGGTCCGTCGGCGGTCCACGTTACCGATGAAAATGGATCGGCCTGCGCCGCCACCGCCGCCGGCAGCGCTCTGAGGGCCAGGCGGCGCCGCCCGATCAGCGCCTGCCGCTGCTGCAGCGCATGCCACATCGCCCCGCGCGGAATATGGGCATTGGGATACGCGCGCTGCTTCTGGAACCACAGATCGCGCTTCATCGGAAGCAACAGATCGTCTTCCTCGTGTTCTCCCGTTGCCCCAGACGCCGCCGCCTCCGTTTGCGGCGTCACTTTTTCAGGAGATGAAGGAGACTCCTGCGCTCTGACGCGAGGAGCAGCAGTTGCCAGAAGGATGGTGAGCGCAAGGATTGTTCGAGGACGATAGAAGGAAGAGAAGGAGCAGTTGAGCATTCTCTTGGACCTCGCGGGGATTTATTAAAATGTCTTTCTATTCGGGAAACCGCAATATACCACACGCCTCAGGGTTTTTGTCAAAGAATCAACCGCAATGGTGGGCACCGTCCTCCTTTCCGGGGGCATAGACTTCGGTTTTTCCGAGTGGAGGAGCTGTCTATGCGGGCTGGGTGGACTGGCTGTATTCCTTGAGCTTGTTATGGAGGGTTTTTAAGCTGACGCCGAGGATTTCGGCGGCGCGGGTTTTGTTCTGGCCGGTGGCTTCGAGGGTGCGGAGGATGAGCATGCGTTCGGCCTCGTCGACGGTGTTGCCGACGCGAACGGGGACGATGCTGGCGTCGTCAGGCAGGGGCGCGGCGGAGGACTGCTTGCCGAAGCCGGGGGGGAGATGGCCGGCGTCGAGGGGCATGCCGTCAGGGCAGAGGATGACGGCGCGCTCGATGGTGTTGCGCAGTTCGCGGGCATTGCCGGGCCAGTTGTAAGCCATCATGCGGTCGAGGATGGAGGGAGCGAGGCCGGAGACTTTGCGGCCGTGCTTGGAATTCATTTCGACGAGCATGGCGTCGGCCATGGCGGTGAGGTCTTCCATGTGGGTGCGCAGGGGCGGCATGTGGATGTGGAAGACGTTGAGGCGGTAATAGAGGTCTGCGCGGAGGCTGCCGGAGGAGACGGCATCATCGGAGTCGCGGTTAGTGGCGGCGAGGACGCGGACGTCGATGTCGACCTCATTGCGGGCGCCGAGGCGGCGGAGCTTGCGCTCCTCCAGGACGCGCAGGAGTTTGGCCTGGGTGCCGATGGGCATATCGGCGAGCTCATCGAGGAGGAGGGTGCCCTGGGAAGCGAGTTCGAAGCAGCCGATGCGGCGTTCCAAGGCTCCGGTAAAGGAGCCTTTTTCGTGGCCGAAGATTTCGCTTTCGATGAGGGTTTCAGGGATGGCGGCGCAGTTGACGGCGACGAAGGGGTGAGACTTGCGCGGGCTGAGGTCGTGAAGGGTGCGGGCGACGAGCTCCTTGCCGGTGCCGCTTTCGCCGGTGATGAGGACGGAGACGTTGGAGGGCGCGATCTGCTCGATGAGGGAGAAGATTTCGCGCATGGATTTGGAGGCGCCGACCATGGAGCCGAGGACGCCGGATTCGCGAAGGCGGCGGCGGGCGACTTCGAGCTCGATTTCGGTTTCGCGCTGGCGAGTGGCGTTGGCGAGGATGTTGCGGAGGCGGGTGGCGTCGACGGGCTTGAGGAGGAAGTCGTAAGCGCCGAGCTTCATGGCCTCGACGGCGATGGGGACGGAGCCCTGCGCGGTTAGGAGGATGACGGCGGTGCTGGATTTGAAGTTGGGGCCTTCTTCGGCGAGGCGGGAGAGCAGGCCGATGCCGTCGAGGCGGGGCATTTTGAGATCGGTGACAACGATGGCGGGGTTCCAGGCGAGGATTTTCTCCCAGCCTTCCATGCCGTCGCGAGCGGTGTCAGTGCGGTAGCCCCAGCCGGAGATGAGCTCGGCAAGACCCATGAGGGCGTTGGGTTCGTCTTCGACGATTAGGACCTTGACGGAGTTGGGCATAATACGGCGGCTGGGCCGTTGCTTCGTTTGTAACACGGAGGACGTAGGTCGGAGATGAGGGATTGTGGCGCAGACTTTTGTGATTCCCACCCTACGCACGATGAAGCTGTGCGTAGGATGGGGCACCCTCAGATTCTCTTCGAGGATGACAGAAAGAAAAGCAAGAGCAAAAGCAGATTGCGCTAGATGCCGCCGCCGGGGATGTAGGTGTAGTGGACCTGGGTGGGGCCGTGGGAGTCGCCGGTGAGGTCGTGGACGTGCCAGGCTACGCTCTCGGCGGCGACTTCAGGATGTTTGGTGAGGAACTCGAGTGCGTAGGTTGAGGCGGTTGGGTCGGGTTTCTGGTCGGCGAATTTCTCGCTCTCGAGAGCGGAGAGATTCTTCTCGCCCAGTCGGCGATAGATGATGGCGAGCGAATAGTGGGCGGCGAGATTGTCGGGATCGACCTGCTGGAGGCGCAGGTAAATGTCGCGGGCCTGGGCGTAGTCGCGCTTCTGGAACCAGGAGAAGCCGAGCTCGCGGAGGCCGTCGACGGAACGGGGATATTTGGCGAGCATGGCCTGAAAGTCGGCGATGGCCTCATCGACCTGGCCGGCGTTGCGCTCGACGAGGGCGCGGTAATAGAGAGCGCGGGGATCGCCGGGCAGGAGGGTTAGAGCGCGGGCGAGGTTGGCCTTGGCATCGTCGTAGCGCTCCCAGGAGATTTCGACCACGGCCATGTTGGTGAAGGCGTCGGCGTAGTCAGGACGCAGGGAGGCGACCTGCTCGAAGGCGTGCACGGCGGCGGGGTATTGCTGCGCGTCGAGGAGAGTGATGCCGTAGTTGTTCCAGCGCATCCATTCGGGGTTTTCGCCGGGCGAGGGCGCGACGGGGAGATTGTCGCCGATGTTGATGGTGCGGGTTTCGCTGGCCATGTCGATGATGGGCTGAGGGTAGTGCTTGCTGGCAGGCATGGCGGGGTCGTCGGCCATCGCGTAGTCGATGAAGCGCTGGTCGAAGCGGCGGTACTTGACGGCGGCGGTGATGGTGAACTGGCCTTGCGCGTTTTTGGGAAGGCGGAACCGGTAGCGGACCAACTGTGAGCGGCCTGACTGAATGGTGTTGTTATAGGCGAGCACCCGATTGTGCCAGATCTCGTGAATGCCGTTCAGAGTTCCCTTGACGTTGATGAGGCGATTGGTGAAGGAGTGGGCGGAGGGGTCGAGGTAGCCATCGGGCTGGATGAAGCCGCTCTCGGCAATGGTTTTGCCGGAGGGGTCCTTGACGGTGAAGTCGACCCAGGCCTCATAGAAATCGCGCTGCTCGGGAACGATGGAGTGGCCGATGCCCTTGTTCTGGATGACGACGTCGGCGGTTAGGGTTTCACCGGGAGCGACGGCGAAGCGGGTGAGCCCGAGGGGCGCAATCAGGACCTGATCGCTGCTGGTGGCGGCGGCGCTTTCCTTTTCGAGAGCAAAGATATCGACATTGAAGACACCTTTGCCGTCGACGCCGTTGCGGAGAAAGTCGACAAGCTTGGCGGCCTGATTGGGGAAGTTGTAGTAGGCGGGGATGAGGGAATTGCCTCCTAGCCAGCGATGCGAAGCGAAGGAGCCGTTCTTTGCGCCGGGATCGTCGGCGGCTTCAGTATTGCGCGGCATGTGGCAGGTTTGGCAGGTGGAGACGGCATCTTTGCGGTAGAACGGAAGCGGAGACTGCTTGCCGAAGGCGGAGCCCTGCCACTCGTCGTAGACGGAGAAGGCGCGGAGCCACTTGTAGTCGTCGAGCTCGGTGGGGATGTCGGCTTTATGGCAGGCGGCGCAGAACTCGGCGGTCTTGTAAAGCGGGCGCATGACGGCCTTGGAGTGCCGGTCGAGATGGGCAAGGATTTCGGCGTCAGAGACGGGACGAGTGATGGGCGCGCCATTTTCGTCGACGAGGACGGCGGGCGGACCCATGACGTAACTGCCGGTTCCGGTGGTGTCAGTGGAGACGATGGAATGACAAGTCGAGCAGGTGAGGCCCTCCTGTTCGAACGGCCGCTTTTCAGGCATCCCCTGGGAAAGATCGCCGGAGAGCAGAGCAACGGGATTGTGGCAGCCCTCGCAATGGCGGGAGAACTGGACGCCCTTTTCGGCGATCAACGAGTTGACGTTCTTGAGGTACCAGGGCGGGCGGAAGCTGTTGGAATGGGTTGACTCGCGCCATTGGGCGTAAGCGGCCTTGTGGCAATGACCGCAGTACTCGGCGGTGGGAAAACTGGAGGGCGAGAGAAACTGCCCGTTGTACGACATGGCGTTCGACGGCAGGAAGGGCGAGTTTTTGCCGAAGGCGTAGTTATAGCGGTGGGAGATGTTGTCGTGGAACGGGGTGAGAGGACCGGTGACTTTGATGGCAGCAGTGTAGGCAGCGGGGTAGTGGGGCCAGTCGGAGGCAGTGTCAGGTGCTGCGGGGGCAGGCGCGGGCGCTGAGGCTGTGGCGGATGCGGGCGCGGCGGTGGAAGCGGCGGCCGGAGGATTGGTGGCGGCGCGGACAACCCATGTGACCGAGAGACAAGCTGAGAACACGACAAGGATCAGCAGGGCGCGGTGCAGGACGGTCTTGAGCATCAGCGGCGATCTCCCGGGGAAGTTCGTGACCAGCGGCAATTGAAAGGGGATGGCCGCCGGGATAGATGCAGCGTAACAGGATGCCGGATATAGACGTCATCGGCCAAAGGGTGGAGTGCGCGGAGTGATTTTGAGCCGGCGCACAGGGATGCAGCGGGTGGTTCACAGAGTGGGATGAATGGTGGAAGCGCGAGGCTGAATGGTGCGCATTGCGTCCCATAGATTTAGCCAAGCGGACCCTCAAACTGATACCTTGAAGTAGGAACGACTGACAGCGAAAATGACCACAAGTCCATATTTTTCACTTGCCGTTTTATTCGCGGCCGGGCTGGGATTCGGCTTGGCGCCGCTGGGGCTGGCGTGGGTGTGGGCGAGGGTGTTTTCGCCTGCGAAGCCAAACAAGATCAAGAACGCGATTTACGAATGCGGGCTGGAATCAAAGGGCGATGCGTGGGTGCAGTTCCGCTCGGCCTACTATCTCTACGCCATCATTTTCTTGATTTTTGATGTGGAGGCAGTGTTTTTGTTGCCGTTCGCGGTGGCGTTTACGGGATTGGGAATGGCGGCGTGCCTGGCGATGCTGGTGTTTGTACTGCTGCTGGTGGAAGGGTTGGCGTGGGCCTGGGCGAAGGGTGTGCTGACGTGGGCGTGAGGAAGGCAGTGAAAGAGTGAAGAAGTAAAGGAGTGATGGACCGTGGACTTGCGCACTTTTTCACTCATTCACTTTTTTCACTAATTCACTGGAGCAAAGCGATAAATGGCGGTTGATCAAAAGATGAAGATCGAACTCGGCAAACAGGGCGTCTTTGTGACGACCATTGAGGAGCTCTACAACTGGGGCCGGCGGAGCTCGGTGTGGCCGATGCAGTTTGGGCTGGCGTGCTGCGCGATCGAGATGATTGCGACGACGATGGCGCGCTACGACCTGGCGCGGTTTGGGGCGGAGGTATTTCGGCCGTCGCCGCGACAGGCGGACCTGATGATCATCTCCGGCACGGTGACCAAGAAGATGGCGCCGCAGGTGGTGCGGCTCTACAACCAGATGGCGGAGCCGAAGTATGTGATTGCGATGGGCGCGTGCGCGATTTCCGGAGGGCCGTTCAAGCAAGGCTACAACGTGCTGAAGGGGATTGATCGCTATATTCCGGTGGATGTGCACATTCCCGGGTGTCCTCCGAGGCCGGAGGCGTTGATCCAGGCGTTCATGACGTTGCAGAAGAAGATCGATGGGCAGAGCCTGACGGGCGAGGACCGGCCGCGGCACCTGGATGCGGAAGCGCAGGGAGAGTTTCCCGTGCCGGTGGGTGGCGCGCATGACATTGAGCCGCCGGCGAATGCTAGTGTGTGGCATTTCCCGATCATTCGATAAAGCAGGGACCAAGGGAACAAGGGACCGAGAAGACAGGGACTGAGAACTGTGAAGAGCGTTGAGGAGATCAAGGCGGCGATTGAGGCGGCGGTTCCGGGCGCGGCGGTGACGATAGTGCGCAACGAGAGCCCGAGCGGCCAACATTCGCTGCTGCTCGGCCGGGAGCATGCCTTTGCCGTGGCAAAGTTCCTTCGCGATGACGCGGAGCTGGATCTTGATTTTCTTTCGAATGTGACCGGCGTGGACTGGCTGGACAAGGAAATCACGGAGAAAGTGAAGGCGACGCGGCAGGCACCGAAGGAAGTGGACGGCCCCGACGGGAAACAGGTCCAGATGGTGGAAGAGACGGCAGAGGAGACGCGCAAGCACGTCGAGCCGGGATATCTGGAAGCTGTGTATCACCTTTTTTCTATGAAGAAGAAACATGGGCCGGTGATTTTCCGCATGCGCACGGCGAACCGCGCGGACCAGGTGGAGCTGCCATCGATGACGCCGCTGTGGCGTGCGGCAGAGTTCCAGGAGCGCGAGGTTTTCGACCTGTACGGAATTGTGTTCACGGGGCATCCAGACTTGCGGCGCATTTTGATGTGGGACGAGTTCAAGGATCACCCGATGCGCAAAGATTACGTGGAGCCGGACGATTTCGATTACGAGCCGACCGCGCACGACAAGGTGCTGGAGCGGGCTAAGGAACACGAGGCGAAGGTGCAGGGACTAGGGACTAGGGACTAGGGAACAGAGGCTCGATGGATGCGTTGAAGACCAAAGCGGAATCGCAGGAGGCGTGGAACGGGCCGCCGGAGATCACGCCGGAAGGCGAAGGCGAGATGCTGGAGATCTCCATGGGGCCGCACCATCCCTCGACGCATGGCGTTTTCCGCATGGACTTGACGCTGGACGGCGAGCGCGTGCTGAAGCTGAAGCCGGTATTCGGGTATCTGCACCGCAATCACGAGCAGTTGGCGGAGAGCCAGTCGTACCTGGCGTCGATGCCGTACACGGACCGGCTGGATTATATCTGCTCGCTGACCAACAACTGGGCCTATGCGCTGGCGGTGGAGAAGCTGGTGGGACAAGCCGTGCCGGAGCGCGCCGAGTACATTCGCGTGATCCTGGCGGAGCTGACGCGGGTGCAGAACCATGCATCGTCGATCGGCTTCCTGATCCAGGAGATGGGCGCGAGCGGCACGCCGCTGATGTACGCGTTCAAGGAGCGGGAAAAGATACTGGACCTGTTTGAGTCGCTGACCGGCTCGCGCATGATGTGCAACTACATGCGTTTTGGCGGATGCCGCGTGGATGTATCGGCGGCATGGCTGGAGGCGGCGCGCAAGGTGGTGGTGGGACTGCCGAAGTTTGTGGACGAATTTGAAGCGCTGCTCACAGGCAACGAGATCATGATGGCGCGCACGCAGGGCGTGGGCGTGCTAAAGCCGGAGCTGGCGGTGAATGCCGGGGTGACGGGGCCGATGTTGCGCGCGTCGGGCGTGAATTACGACATTCGCAAGGTGGACCACTACGGTATCTACGACCGTTTCAAGTTTCGCGTGCCGCTGGGCGATCACGGGGACATCTTCGATCGTTACATGGTGCGGGTGCTGGAGATTCGGGAGTCGATCCGCATGGTGGAGCAGGCGCTGAAGGAGATTCCGGGCGGTCCGGTGATGGATGCGAAGGCGAAGATTCGGGGGTTCAGGCCCAAGCCGGGCGAAGCATATGGACGCATTGAAGCGCCCAAGGGAGAGCTTGGTTTTTACCTGATCAGCACGGGGGGCGCGGAGCCGTACCGATACCGCGTGCGGCCGCCGAGCCTGATCAACCTGACCATTCTTGAAGATATGTGCCTGGGGCACAATGTAGCGGACGTGGTGCTGATTTTTGGAAGCGTGGATATTGTGCTGGGGGAAGTGGATCGGTGAGGCAGTGATCAGTGATCAGTGATCAGTGGTCAGTGGTCAGTGATCAGTGGTCAGTCACCAGAGCGCGGGGAGAAGGAGAAGGTGGGGCAAGAAATGAACGAGAAAGCGCAATCATTTCGGGAGTTGGTGGTGTGGCAAAAGTCGATTGAGCTGGCTACGAAGATTTACGTGATGACCCGGGATTTTCCACGTGAGGACCTTTATGGATTAACGAGTCAGATCAGACGGTGTGCGGTATCTGTGCCGAGCAACATCGCGGAGGGACAGGGACGATTGAGCACTGGCGAGTTTCGTCAGTTCCTCGGTGTCGCGCGCGGCTCTAATTTCGAATTACAGACCCAGATTGAGATTGCTCGAAGGCTGGGTTTTGGGAACTCAAGGACGATGGATGAGATTGACGGCTTGTCTCACGAGGTAGGAAAGATGCTATATGCAATTCTGAGCCGGCTTCAGAGCAAGTCCGCTATTTCGTTGTCTGCGGGTCGCTGACCACTGATCACTGACCACTGAGGAGCTTGCATTGCTGGGTGAAGGCATACTGAAGGGCCTGAAGGAGACGGCGAGGAACGCGGTGGGGAGTTTTGTCTCCGCGGATCGGCTGACCACGGTGGAGTATCCGGAGAAGCGGATTCCGACCGCCGAGAATGCGCGGGTGTTTCCGTTTCTGGTTTTCGACGGCGCGGACTGGGAGGCGGGCATGCGTTGCGTGGCCTGCCAGATCTGCGAAAAAGAATGCCCGCCCAAGTGCATCTACATTGAGAAATCGAAGGACAAGAAGCCGGACTTCGTTGGCAAGCAGCAGTTTTATCCGGCTCGATTCGATATCGATGTTTCCGTGTGCATGAGCTGCCAGATTTGCGTGGAGGTTTGTCCTTTCGAGGCGATCAAGATGGACACGGAGTTTGAACTGGCGACCGCGGACCGTTTTGGCGGGTTGCTGATGGATCGCAAAGAGCTGGCCAAGTCGAACGAGTATTACCACCAGATCCATCCGACCGAGGCAAGCGAGGTGGATGGGCGGCTAGCGGAAGAAAAGGCAAAGGCGGAAGCAAAGGCAAAGGCTGCTGCTGCGGCACCCAGGCCAGCTGCGGCTGCATCGACTGCACCGGGAGCGGCAGCCAGCCCGAAGCCTACGAATGAAGGAGACGCAAGCTAGATCATGGCTAATACGCTCGACCAGATCTTCGTGCTTCTCAAACACTGGATCATGGGACTTTTCCCATCGGCTGTTCAGCCGGTGATCGGGGTGCTCGTCAGCGTGGTTACGATCATCTGCGTGTTTCCCGGGCTGTTTGCGCTGACCACGGTGCTGGAGCGCAAGGGGCTGGGGCGGATGCAAAACCGGCTTGGGCCAAATCGCGTTGGTCCCTTCGGCATTCTGCAGCCGGTGGCAGACGGCATCAAGTCGCTCACCAAGGAAGACATTATTCCCACGAGCGCCGATGCGGTGGTTCACTTTATTGCGCCGCTGGTGCTGGTGGTTGCAGTGTTCATGGGTTTTTCAGTGCTGCCCATGGGCCGCAACATGCAGCTGGTTGACATGGACGCCGGGCTGTTGTTTTTTTTCGCCATCGGCGCTTCCACTGAGCTGTCGATCTTCATGGCCGGATGGTCCAGCCGCAACAAGTACTCTCTGCTGGGGGCGATGCGCGCGGTGGCGCAGATGATCAGCTACGAAGTGCCGCTGCTGATGTCGAGCGTGGTGATCGTGATGATCACGGGATCGCTCTCGCTGGTGAAGATTGTGGAGGCGCAGAACCAGTACACGTGGGGCCTTCCGCACTGGTACATTTTTACGCCGTGGGGATTCGCGGCGTTCTTCATGTATTGCATTGCGGCGACGGCGGAGACGAACCGATCGCCATTTGATTTGCCGGAAGGCGAGTCAGAGCTGGTGGCGGGTTACTTTACGGAATACTCGGGATTCAAATTCGCGCTTTTCTTCCTGGGCGAATACCTGGGCATGTTCTCAATTTCAGGACTGGGATCGACGCTGTTTCTGGGTGGGTGGTCGGCGCCGTTGCAAGTGCTCCAGTTTATTCCGTCGTGGATATGGTTCTTTTCCAAGGTCATGCTTTCCATTGTGGTGCTGATATGGATGCGCGGGACACTACCGCGATTGCGCCAGGACCAGCTGATGAATTTTGCGTGGAAGTTCGTGCTGCCGATGACGCTGCTGAACCTGTTTGTGGCGGCGCTGTGGCGCTTCATGGGCGAGGGATGGATGCGCTGGGTGGTGTGCTCGGCGATCCTCATTGTTGTGTACGTAGGCGCCGGACGCGCGGGGATGCGCCGGAAAGACTATGGGCCAAGGAGCTACCGATATGCGGAATAGCTCGAGGGTAGAGCGGCCGGAAAGGATGGACCCGTGACGATGGTGTTCTGGATTCTGGCGGCGATTACGGTGGCCGGCGGGCTGGCAGCGGTGATGCTGAAGAACACCGTGCATTGCGCCCTGGCGCTGACGGCCGCGTTTGCCGGACTGGCGCTGCTGTTTCTGCAACTGGATGCGCAGTTTGTGGGATTTGCGCAGATTCTCGTTTATATAGGCGCGGTGGCCATCCTGGTGGTGTTTGCCATCCTGCTGACGCGCAGCTCAGAGAAGCCGGAGACGGGGGTTTTCAGCCGCACATGGGTGGCGGGCCTTGCGATCGCGGCGGCTGTTTTTGCGGTGCTGGCGTGGGCGGTTCTACACAGCGCGGCGGCGCTGCCGGACGCAGTGGGATTGTCGAAGGTCGCTCCGGAGGTGACAGTAAGGCAGATTGGCGACGCACTGATGGGCCGCTACGTGTTGCCGCTCGAGATTCTCGCCTTGCTGCTGACCTCGGCGATGATTGGCGCGGTGCTGGTGGCAATGCACGAGAAAGGGGTGCGCGAGTGACGCCGCTTACAGGCTATCTGCTGGTGGCCGCGGTGGTGTTTGCCATCGGGCTGGCCGGCGCGCTGACGCGGCGCAATGCCATCCTGGTGCTGATTGGCATTGAGCTGATGCTGAATGCGGCCAACCTGAACCTGGTGGCGTTCTGGCGCTACGGGCCGCATCCCGAGGCGCTGACGGGGATGATGTTCGCGGTTTTCTCGATTGCGGTGGCAGCGGCCGAAGCTGCGGTTGGATTGGGACTGGTGATCGCCATCTATCGCCATGCGCGTACGGCCGATCTGGACGAGATCAACAGGATGAAAGGGTGAGCCGCTGATGCACGAGGCACTGCAGTTTGTTCCACAAACGGCTGCATCCGGAATTGCCCGCGTCCTGTGGTTGATTCCCGCGATGCCGATTGTGGCTTCGGGTTTAATTGCGCTGCTCAAGCAGCCGCGGCGCAGGCTTGCATCGGTACTGGCCATCGGCTCGCTGGCTGCGTCAATGGTGCTGGCGTTTGTGGCATTCGGGCATGTGCTGGGCGGATGGTCCTCAGGCCATGCGGTGCGGGAGACCGTCAATTTCACTTGGTTGCAGTTTGGCACCTCCGCCGTGGACCTCGGCTGGGTTCTCGATCCGCTGGCTGCGGTGATGCTGGTGATGGTCACTATCGTTGGCCTGCTGATCTTCATCTATTCCGTCGGCTATATGGCGCACGACGAGAACTACACGCGCTTTTTCTGCTTCCTCTCACTTTTTGCCGGAGCGATGCTAGGTGTGGTGATTTCCAACAGCCTCCTGCTGCTTTTCATGTGCTGGGAAATCGTTGGCCTCACGTCGTACCTGCTGATCGGTTTCTGGTATCAGAAGCCCACGGCTGCTGCGGCGGCGAAAAAGGCTTTCATCACTACGCGCTTCGGCGACATCTTTTTCCTGCTCGGCATCGTGTGGCTGTTTGCGCAGTCAGGCACGCTGCTGTTCTACAACCAGGGTGCGGGCAGCCTGGACCCGCTGGCGATTGGCATGCTGCTGCAGACGCCGGCCAAGCTGGGGCTGAGCGCGGCGGGGGCTATCGGACTGTTAATCTTTGCCGGCGCGGTGGGCAAGAGCGGCCAGCTTCCGCTGCATGTGTGGTTGCCGGACGCGATGGAAGGCCCCACGCCGGTATCCGCGCTGATCCATGCAGCCACCATGGTGGCGGCCGGCGTCTATCTGGTTGCGCGCGTGTATCCGCTAATGGCCGCGGGTGTGCTGCCCGGCGGAACAACCACCGCGCTTTCCGTGATCACATGGGTTGGCGCCGCTACGGCGGTGTTCGCGGCACTAATCGCCGTTGCGCAGAACGACATCAAGCGCATTTTGGCGTACTCGACGGTGTCGCAGCTCGGCTATATGATGGCCGGACTGGGGTTGGGCGGGGTCGCGGTGGGCATGTTCCACCTGATCACGCATGCGTTCTTCAAGTCGCTGCTGTTCCTAGGCGCGGGATCAGTGATTCACGGCTCCCACGAGGAGCAGGACGTGCGCCGCCTGGGCGGGCTGCGCAAGTACATGCCGGTCACGTTCCTCACCTACGCGGTGGGCATGCTGGCGCTGTGCGGTTTCCCGCTGGTGTTCTCCGGCTTCTGGTCAAAGGACGCGATTCTGGAATCTGCGCACAAATGGCATGCGGGCCAGGGGCCGTACTTTCTGCTGGTTTTCGGCGCCCTGCTGACGGCGTTCTACATGACGCGCCAGGTTAGCTACGTCTTTTTCGGCGAATATCGCGGGCATGGGCATGCACATGAGAGCCCGAGCGTGATGACCATTCCGCTGGTATTGCTTGCGTTCTTCGCGATTGCGCTGGGCGTGTTGGGCACGCCGATGTGGCCGTGGTTCCGCAGTTTCCTGCTGGATACGCACGCGGTCTGGGGTGGACTGGACAGCTTCAAGGAGCCCGGACTACTGGCGCTGATGCTCACGTCGAGCGCGATCGTGATTTTCGGCATTGGGCTCGCATGGGTGCTCTACGGAAACAAATCGCCGCGCGCCGAGGAGCCCGATGCGCTGGAGAAGGCGATGCCGCCGGTGTGGCGCGCGCTGCGCGACCGGCTCTATGTGGACGAATTTTATGGCGCGACGGTGATCGCCTTTTATTACTGGTGGGCGCGCGTGGCCGACTGGCTTGACCGCCGCGTGTGGGGCGGAATTGTGGCGGCGGTGACATGGCTGTTCGGGCTATGGGCGCAGTTGAATCGCTTTCTCGATGACAGTTTTGTGAACGGCGCTTTTGACAAAGGATGTGAAGAGCTTTCTGTTGGCGGAGGTCTGATGGCGCGGGTGCAATCGGGGCGCGCGCAGACTTATTTGCGACTGTTGGCGCTGGGAGTTGTGATTCTTGCCGTAATTCTGATCTGGAGCAGCCGCGGATGAACGGATTTCCGATACTGACGTTGCTCACTGCGTTGCCCATTGCTGGGGCGATCATCGCGTTTTTCTCAGGGCGCCATGCGCGCGGCGTGGCCATGATTGCGGCGCTGCTTTCACTCGCCATTTCGCTGGTGGTGTGGATGCATCTTCCTGCCAACGGCGGGATGGGGTTGGTGGAACAGCATTTGTGGGCCGCGTCGCTGGGGATTGAGTATCACCTGGGAGTGGACGGGCTGGGGGCGCTGATGCTGGTGCTTTCGGCGATTGTGGCGCTGATGTCGATTGACGCGGCGCATCGCGTGCATCTGCGTCCAAATCTCTACTTTGGTTTTGTGCTGTTACTTGAGGCGGGGCTGTTCGGGACGTTCACTGCGCTCAATTTTTATCACTGGTTTCTTTATTGGGAGCTGAGCCTGATTCCCGCGTTCTTCCTTATCAAGCTGTGGGGCGGGCCGAAGCGGGGGCCGGCGGCGACGCAGTTCTTGGTTTACACCATGGCGGGATCGGTAGGCCTGCTGCTGGCGCTTCTAGCGTTGTTTCTTTCCAGTGGCAGCATGGACTTCACGCATCTCTCGCTGCTGGCCGCCACGGGCGAGTTGGAACAGATGGTGGCGGCGCACCTGGGTCCACACGTGATGATCTGGCTCGCACTTGGGGCACTTGCCGGTTTCGCCGTCAAAGTCCCGCTGATGCCATTCCACACCTGGCTGCCGAACGCCTATGCCGAAGCGCCTTCGCCGGTGACGATGCTGCTGACCGGCGGCATGTCAAAGATGGGCGTTTACGGATTGCTGCGCATCGCGTTGCCCATCTTTGGGCCGCAGATTGCTGTCATGCGCACGCCGCTGCTGGTGCTGGCCGTGGTGACGGTAGTGATGGGCGCGTGGGCCGCTGCCGCGCAAAAAGATCTGAAGCGCGTGTTTGCATACTCATCGATTAACCATCTCGGCTACTGCTGGCTGGCCATTTTTGCGCTGGCAGTTCCGGCTGCTGATTCCATCGCCCTGTCCAGCCAGGCGGCGGCGCTGAACGGCGTCATCCTGCAAATGTTCAATCACGGTATCACCGCAGCGGCCATCTTCTGGTTTATCGCGATGCTGCAGGAGCGGTCCGATGGCCTGCGCGGAGTCGACGACTTTGGCGGCCTGCGCAGGCCTGCGCCGATTTTTGCAGGATTGATGGGGTTCGCCTTGTTCTCGTCGCTGGGGCTGCCGGGGCTGAATGGATTCGTAGGCGAGTTCCTCATCTTCCGCGGCGTCTTCCCGCTCGCGTGGATTTCTGCGACGATTTCGGTGCTGGGGCTGCTGATTACAGCGGCCGTCATTCTCACCGTGATTCAAAAAGTCTTTACCGGGCCGGTGCCTGAGCGTTGGGCCTCGTTTCCCGACTTGCATCCGAGCGAGCGGCTTGCCATAGCGCCGGTTATCGCCGTCATGATTCTCATTGGCCTTGTGCCCCAACTCATTACGGACAGCGTGAACCCCACCGTGGCGTACCTGCTGGCGCACTGGAGATTTTAGATGTTAGCGTGGACAATCTATCTCTCGTTTGCCGGCGCTCTGATGGAAGCGCTCCTGCCCAAGAACAAGCCGGGGCTGGCGCGCTGGCTGGCGCTCGTTGTCGCGCTGGCGGGCCTGGGCATAGCCGTTGCGGGATTCGCCGCGGGCACGGGCCAGGGACGCGTACCGATTGTGGACGCGCCGTGGATTCCAACGATGGGCATCCATTACCTGCTGGCCGCCGACGGAATCAGCCGCGTGCTGGTGCTTCTGACCGGGTTGGCTGCCGTAGCCGGCGTGCTCTTTAGTTGGAACATCGAACTGCGCACCAGCCACTTCTTCTCGTTCTTCCTGGCGCTCATTGGCGGTGTCTACGGCGTCTTCCTCAGTTTCGATCTCTTCCTTCTTTTTGTTTTTTATGAGATCGCCATCGTTCCCAAGTACTTCCTGATCGCGATCTGGGGATCGACGCGCCGCGAATACGCCGCGATGAAACTGGCGCTTTATTCTTTCGTGGGTTCGGCGATGGTGTTGATCGTGTTGCTGGCCGCGTATGCCGGCTCGGGCAGCCACTCCACTTCGCTGGACGCGCTGGCGCATGCAGGGCTTTCGCCGCATTTCCAGATGTGGGCGTTCCCGCTGACGTTTGTCGGGTTCGGAATCCTGGCGGGCCTGTGGCCATTTCACTCGTGGGCGCCGACAGGCCACGTGGCTGCGCCGACGGCGGCTTCGATGTTGCTGGCCGGCGTGGTGATGAAGCTAGGCGCGTACGGCTGTTTGCGCGTTGCCATGGGATTATTTCCGCACGGCATGGATCCGTGGGGATTCACGATTGCGGGCATTGGATCCTGGCGCAGCGTCTTTGCCATCCTCGCCGTCATAGGCATCGTCTATGGCGCGCTGGTGGCGCTGGTGCAGACCGACTTCAAATTCGTCATTGGCTACTCGTCAGTGAGCCACATGGGATTTGTGCTGCTGGGCCTGATGACGCTGAACCAGATTGGCCTGGATGGCGCGGTGCTGCAGATGTTCTCGCACGGCATCCTCGCCGGACTGTTGTTCGCCATTGTGGGCCGTATGGTTTACGACCGCACGCACACGCGCCAGTTCGCCGATCTCGAACATATGCATCTTTCCAAACGACTGCCATTTGCCGCGTGGGCATTCGTAGTGGCCGGTATGGCGTCAATGGGACTGCCCGGCTTCTCTGGATTCATCGCGGAACTGCAAGTGCTGATCGGAGCGTGGCGCGCGCAGCCGTGGTGGACTGCCGCGGCAGGCGTGGGCATCGTGATCGGCGTGGCCTACACATGGCGCGCGCTGCAAAAAGCATTCTTCTCCGACGCGGCGCCGGCACCGCACATCCAGGACCACGGGCACGCGCTCGCCCCTATCACCTGGCCTGAGGTGGCAGGCTTCTCATTGCTGGTTGGTGCCAGCCTGTGGATCGGACTCTACCCTCGCATCCTGCTCGACCAGATTGAGCCCGCTGTCAGGACCTTCCTTGCGGCCGGAGGAGTGCAATGAACTACGCCGACCTCTTCCGCATCACGCTTCCTGAAACAGCGCTCGAAATTGCCGCGCTGGTTGTGTTGGTCGTCGATTTGTCCATTTTGCGCAAGTCTGCGCTGCGTGTCCGCGCCGCAGCGGCTGCCGCGCTGGGCGTGGTGGGATGCGCGGCGGCATTCCTATTCGTACTGGTGCAGGGAAGCCAGACATTCTGCGCCGCCGGTTCGATCGAGACCGCACTGCTGGCGACCGGAGGGCTGATTGCCGTGGCGCAGATCGGAATTCTGGTGCTGACGGCGCTGACGCTGCTGTTGCTGATCGACTCCTCCTTTACCCGCAATCCCGGCGAGTATGTAGCCGTGGCGCTGATGTCCGCGACCGGCGGCATGATCATCTCAGGCGCGCAGGATCTGCTGGTTATTTTCATTGGACTCGAGCTGCTGTCGCTGGGGCTCTACATCCTGACGGCGTTTGCCAAGCAGTCGGGACGCAGTGCGGAAGCGGCGCTAAAGTATTACCTGTTTGGCGGCATGTCGGCGGCGTTTCTGCTGTTCGGTTTCAGCTATCTCTACGGGCTGACCGGATCGACCAACCTGCGCCAGGTGGTGATAGGGTCCATCACCTCCTTTGGATCAGGCAGTCCGCTGTTTTACGTTGCGCTGGTGCTGATTGCTGCGGGACTTGGCTTCAAAGTGGCCGCGGTGCCGTTCCATCTTTGGGCGCCGGATGCCTACGAGGGCGCGCCCGCGCCGGCCGCGGCGTTCATTGCGTCGGTGTCAAAGGTGGCGAGCTTCGCGCTGCTCATCGGGATCGGCACGGCGATCGCGCATCCTTTTGGGGAGAGCGGGCTTCGGCACGGCATGTTGCTGGTGCACAGCGGTCCGCTGCCGAAGTACTTTGGGCTTCAGCAGCCTTGGTCGATCCTTATGGCTATCCTGGCTGCTGCATCCATGCTTGTCGGCAACCTGGCCGCACTGGCACAGACGAGCGTGCGGCGATTGCTGGCATACTCGGCGATTGCGCATGCGGGCTACATGCTGCTTGCGCTGGCGTATCCGACGCAATCACCGCGCAGCAACGAGGCGGTTCTTTACTACATCCTCACCTACGGATTGACGACGGTTGGCGCATTCGGCGTCGTGGGCGTGGTGGAGCGCGCGACGGGAAGCGACAAGCTGGATGCGTTCCTGGGATTGCAGAAGCGCAACCCGCTGCTGGCTGCGGTGCTGCTGATCCTGCTGTTGTCGCTGGCGGGCATTCCGCCGCTGGTGGGTTTCTGGGCCAAATTCAATTTGTTCGCGGCAGTTCTGGCGGCGAACGCGGGCGCGGCGCCGTTCGCGTTGGTGGCGCTGGCGGTGGGCATGAGCGCGGTCTCGCTTTATTACTATTTGCAAGTGTTGAAGCGGGCTTTTGTGATGCCTGCTCGGCCTGAAGCCTGCTGCATCGATGTGCATCCCGTTACGGCATTGGTGCTGGCGTTCATTGGCGCCGCGGTGCTGGTGATGGGCTGCATGCCATCGGTGCTGCAAAGCTGGATTTCGGCGTTGTAAGCGCCGTTCCAAACAAGCGATAAGCAAAAGCGCACGGATTCGATTCACGAATCCGAGCGCTTTTTCTTGGTGCGGACGGTTAGCTGCGCAGCATGTCTTTGACCTGTTGCATCATCACATCGCGGCCTACGTCGCTGATGGCGTCCGTGAGTGGAATCGACTTGGGGCAGGCCTCGACGCAGTTCTGGGCGTAGCCGCACTCCTGGATGCCGCCGTCGCCGGCAAGGGCGCGCAGGCGTTCTTCAGCCAGCACCTTGCCGGTGGGGTGCAAGTTAAAGAGCTTGACCTGGGCGATGGTGGCGGCGCCGACGAAGCCGGTGGCCTCATTGAACTGGGGGCAGACCTCCATGCAGCAGGTGCAGGAGATGCAATTGGAGAGCGGATAGCGGATTTCCTGTTCCTGGGGGAGCTGGCGTGGGCCGGAGCCGAGATCGTAAGTGCCGTCGATGGGCACCCAGGCCTTGACGATTTTCAGATTCTCAAACAGTACGGAGCGGTCCACCTGGAGATCGCGGACCAGGGGAAACTTGGAGAGCGGTTCAAGCTTGATGGGCTGCTCCAGGTTGTCAATGAGCGCCGAGCAGGCCATTCGGGCCTTGCCGTTGATGCGCATGGCGCAGGAGCCGCAGATCTCTTCCAGGCAACTGGAGTCGTAGGTGATGGGGGTGGTGGGCTTGCCGTCGGCGGTGACGGGGCTGGCGGCGATATCCATCATCGCGGAGGTCACGTTCATTCCCGGCCGCCACTCCAGCTCAAACCGTTCCCACACCGCCGGCGCATCCGGGCTGGCCTGGCGCTTGATCTCTAATTGAATCGTCTTGTTTGCCATGGTCCCTTTCGCTTCCGCATTCCCGCAGGGCTAGAGCCCCGAAATTCCTTTTTGCCTTGCTCGGCACGACTGAAGTCGTGCCCTGTTACAAACCCGGTCCTCCGTCGCCCCCACGGGGCTGGACTCCTTCTTCGATCCCGCTACCCCACACTGAAGCGCGGGGCTAACAAACTTTGCGCCTACGGCGCGGATTCCTTCGCCGCGTCAATACTTGCGCGGACGCGGCTTGATGTACTGCGTGTCCACGTCTTCGTACTCGAACTTTGGTCCCTCGGGCGCGCCGGTGAAACTGGCTTTCGTGGTCTTCAGGAACTTCTCGTCGTTGCGCTCGGGGAAATCCGGCTTGTAGTGCGCGCCGCGCGACTCGTCGCGCAGCATGGCGCCCAGGGAGATGGTGCGCGCGAGCTCCAGCATGTTGTAGAGCTGGCGGGTGAAGGCGAAGCTGGTGTTGGCCCACTGGCTCTTGTCGCTCAGGTTCACGTTTTTGTAGCGTTCCAGCAGCTCGACGACTTTCTCGTCTGCTTGCTTCAGGCCTTTGTTGTAGCGGATGACGGTGGCGTGCTCGGTCATGGTGATGCCCAGCTCACGCCATAGCTTGAAGGGATTCTCGCCGCCCTGGTTGTTGATGAGCTTTTTGTTGATCGCAACCTGGCGGGCGACTTCCTGGGCGGCGCCGCCGTCGCCTTCCTGGGCGCTGAGATTCTTTGCGTATTTCTGAGCCACGATGCCGGAGATGAATCCGCCATGAATGCAGCTTAAGAGCGAGTTGGCGCCGAGGCGGTTGGCGCCGTGGTACTGGTATTCGCACTCGCCCGAGGCCAGGATTCCGGGCACGTTGGTCATCTGCTCGCTGTCGACCCAAATGCCGCCCATGGTGTAGTGCATGCCGGGAAAGATCTTCATGGGATGAGTGTGGGGATCGACACCGACAAACTTCTCGTAGATTTCCAGGATGCCGCCGAGTTTGCGATCCAGAGTGGCGCGGTCGATGTGGGTGAGGTCGAGGTAGACCATGGGCTGGCCATCGATGCCGAGGCCATTCTCATAGACCACTTTGTGAATGGCGCGCGTGGCCACATCGCGAGGGACCAGGTTGCCGTACTTGGGGTACCACTCTTCGAGGAAGTACCAGCGCTCGGCCTCGGGAATTTCTCGGCCGGGGCGATTGTCGCCGGCTTTCCTGGGGACCCAGACGCGGCCGCCTTCGCCGCGCGCGGATTCTGACATTAGCCGCAGCTTGTCTTCGCCGGGAATGCAGGTGGGGTGCACCTGAATGAACTCGCCGTTGGCGTAGTAGACGCCCTGCTGGAAGACGGCCGATTGCGCCGAGCCGGTGCAGACGACGGAGTTGGTGCTCTTGCCGAAGATGGCGCCATTGCCGCCGGTGGCGAGAATGATGGCGTCGGCAGCGAACGCGCGGACCTCCATGGTGCGGAGGTCCATGGCCACGATGCCGCGGCACACGCCCTTCGAGTCGAGGATGGCGGAGAGAAACTCCCAGCCTTCGTACTTGCGAACTTTGCCTTCAGACTCGTGGCGGCGAACCTGCTCATCGAGCGCGTAGAGGAGCTGCTGGCCGGTAGTTGCGCCGGCGAAGGCAGTGCGGTTGTAAAGCGTTCCACCGAAGCGGCGGAAATCCAGCAATCCTTCCGGAGTGCGGTTAAACGGCACGCCCATGCGGTCGAGCAGGTCGATGATGGCCGGGGCCGCTTCGCACATTGCCTTTACGGGCGTCTGGTTGGCGAGGAAGTCGCCGCCGTAAATGGTGTCGTCAAAGTGCTGCCAGGTGGTGTCGCCTTCGCCTTTCAGATTTTTGGCGGCGTTTATGCCGCCCTGCGCGCAGACGCTATGCGAACGCTTGACCGGGACGATGGAAAACAGGTCCACCGTGCCGCCGGCCTCGGCAATTTTGATGACCGCCGAAAGTCCCGCCAATCCTCCGCCAATCACAATGATTCTGGGGCTTGCCGCCATGGTGGTATCGCTTTCCTTTCCTACTTGGGCGTCAGTGCAAGCCCGGGCTCGCAGTGAAGATGATTGCCGGGGCCACGTCCACCGGTGCGTTGGCAAATTGGGGGCCGACGAAGGCCCAGATGCTATAGAGACCGACGGCGCAAAGAACGATGCCGCCGGCCAGACACACCCAGGCGAAGCGACGCCGCGACTTTTTGCCGGGGGTGATGCCCCACTTGGCGGCGAAGAGCCAGATTCCGTAGGCGAAGTGCCAGCAAATGGCGATCATGGCGACGATGTAGAAGGCCAGGATCCAGGGATTGGCGAGTTCGGCCTGCACCTTGTGGAACGCCATGCCGGGATTGTGGGGCAGATCGGCGCCCATGAAGCGTTGGGTGGCGACGTGGTAGCCGATGTAAATGAATGCGACGATGCCGGTCCAGCGCTGCGAGGTGTACATCCAGTTGCCGGCCCAGGGGTAATAGACGATGTTGGATTTGCCGCGGAGCCAGATGAACACGCCGTAGACGGCGTGGTAGGCGATGGGAATGAAGATGAAGACCCATTCCAGCACGCGCACCGCGGGCAGGCCGTTGAGGAATTTGACCTGGGCCGCATAGGCAGCGGGGCCTTTCAGCGCTTCGAAGTTGGAGATGAAGTGCTCCAGCAGAAACGCGCCGATGGGAACGATGCCGAGCAGGGAATGGAGCTTGTGCCAAAGGAACGAGTGTCCTTCACCGGCGCGAAGCGGTTCAACGCCGCGCCGAACCTGTGGCGCGACGGGATTTTGGGCGGTAGCCATGAAGATGAGATCTCCTGAACTGCGGTCTCCTGAAGCGGGGCCGCTCGTTTCGGATTGAGAGACGGGTATTTGTATTGAGATACCCGAAACATTATTGGAAACTGGACTTAGGGTCGTCAAGGAGGGAACAGTTGTCAGTGGTCAGTTGTCAGTGAACAGTAATCATTGGGCAGGATCAGGTGACGGGCGATGCTCTCGCGCCCAGGGTCATTCCAGCTTTTTCAGGAGGGCTTCCAGGGCGCGGCCGCGATGGCTCAGGGAGAGCTTGGTTTCGAGGGTGATTTCGGCCATGGTCTGGCCCAGTTCGGGCAAATAGAACAGCGGATCGTAGCCGAAGCCGCCGGTGCCGCGGGGTGCGCCGAGGATGGCGCCCTCGACGCAGCCTTCTCCGGTTTGGATGACGGAGCCATTGCGCGCGGCGACCAGCATGCAGCGGTAACGCGCGGTGCGCTGCTCCTGTTCCACGTCCACCATGCGCTGCAGCAGCACCATGTTGTTCCACACGTCGGTGTTGTCATTGGCGTCGGGGGAGTCAAACATGCCTGCATCGGCGGCGTAGCGAGCAGAGCGGACGCCGGGCGCGCCATTGAGCGCGTCCACTTCCAGGCCGGAATCGTCTGCGATGACCAGTTCGCCGGGAGCAAAGCGCGAGTAGTAGATCGCCTTCAGGGTTGCATTGGTCTCGAAGGTGACGCCGTTTTCCTCGGGCGCGGCCATCAGTGACAGTCCGGGCAACGGCACAAGCTGGATGCCGTGCGCGTCGGCTGCAACGCGAAAATCGCGCAGCTTTCCCTGGCTTGTGGTCGCCACAAACAACCGGAGGGCCATGAAGCCAGTGTAGCGGAACTTTGCAAAGGGGCAGCTTGAGGACGGACAATGGTTTCGCTTCGCAAATGAGGTTGCAAATGGATGTCCAGGCCCGGTGCGCCGTCGTCTTGTTCTGCTTTGTTGTGTTGACCTGCGTGCCTGCGATGGGCGCACCCGGACCGGCTAAGTTGCGAGTGGACAACTTGACCGATCCGCTGGGAATCGACGATCCGGCGCCGAAGTTCTCATGGCAGCTGGACGATGCCGCGCGAGGGGCAAAGCAGACCGCTTACCAGATCTTGGTTGCCACAAAAATCGACTTAATTCTCGGCGGAAAGCCCGACGTGTGGGACAGCGGGCGCGTCGAATCCGCGCAATCGTTAAACGTGAAGTATGCAGGACCGGAACTAACGCCATCTACCCGATATTGGTGGCACGTAAAGGTGTGGGGCGCTTACGGCAAGGCTTACTCGCCAATGCCGTTTGATTGGTTCGAGACCGGTCTTATGAATCAAGGCGCCTGGAAGGCTGAATGGATCGGATACGAAACTCGGGAAGAAGCCGCCGTCCGCCGGGCACCGGCGCAGTGGATCGCAAGTCCGGAGGCGGCGCCGCTGGGGAAAGAGAAGTCATTGCCGGAGCGGTTTGCGTACCGGAGCGTGATTCATGTGGATAGGTCCGTGAAGGCCGCTGCGCTGTTTGCCACGGCGGCAGACACGGCTGCCGCGTGGATCAATGGCGAGCAAGTGCTGGAGGCGGCGCCGTTTCCGGCGTGGCGCCAGATGCCTTGGAAGAAACTTGTGCGCGCGGATGTGACGGGCAAGTTGAAGCCCGGTGACAACACGCTGGCGCTCGAATCGGTACTGTATACGGGCGGCGGCCGCGGGCCCGCGCCGACGCCTCCGGCGATTGCCACGCTCTACCTTGAGTATGCCGATGGAAGCACTGCAACTTTCAACACGAGCCCCGCGTGGAAGACGGCAATCTATGCGCCGGAGGGTTGGCAACAGCCGGGATTTGATGACGCATCGTGGAAGACCGCGATGATTTGGAAGCCAGAAGGCGATTCGGGAGGCGCCGCAGGCCATCCGTGGATTCCCGATTCGGTCAAGGTGCTTCGCCATGCATTCAACGTGACGAGCCCCATCAAGTCGGCGAGGATTTACTCGACGGCGCTGGGCGAATACGAACTGTTTCTGAATGGGAAGAGGGTTAGCGAGGACTACTTTGCTCCGGGGTGGACGGACTATCGCGAGCGCGTGGTGTACCAGACGTACGATGTGACGCAGCTGCTTGTGAATGGGCAGAACGCAATTGGGGCACTGCTGGCGCCGGGCTGGTATGAGACGCCGCTGGAGTGGTTCCAGCAGCCGAACAATTATGGCGACACGCCGCCGGCATTGCGGGCACAGATTCGCATTGAGCATGCGGATGGCACGGTGGAGTGGATCGATACCGACGCAACGTGGCAGGCGGAGCGTTCGTTCATCCGGCATTCGGAGCTCTACGATGGCGAGACTCAGGACGCACGCACGGCGCAACTCGGGTGGAATACGCCGGAGTTCGACGCGAGCGCATGGAAGCCGGTGAAGACGATTGAACCGAAGCCGGTGGAGATCGTGGCCCAGGACTTCCAGCCGGTGCGAGTGGAACGTGAGGTCCACGCTGTCGCAGTCACGGAGCCACAACCCGGCGTATACATTTTCGATTTTGGGCAGAACCTTGCGGGGGTCGAGCGGTTGTGGGCTTCAGGGGAGGCGGGAACGGATGTGCGGATTCGTTTCGGAGAGATTCTCAACTCCGATGGGACGCTCTACACGGCCAACCTGCGCACGGCGAAGGCTACGGACCATTTCATTTTGGCGGGCGGCGGCACCGAAGAGTTTGTGCCGCAGTTCACGTTTCATGGATTCCGCTACGCCGAGGTCACGGGACTGCCCTCGCGTCCCAATAAGGACGTTCTGACTGCTCTGGTTTTGCATACCAACGCGCCGTTCGCGGCGGAGTTGAAGACCGACAACGAGATGGTGAACAAGCTGTGGAGCAATATTCTCTGGGGGCAGCGTTCGAATTTCATCAGCGTGCCGACCGATTGCCCGCAGCGCGATGAGCGCCTGGGATGGATGGCCGATGCGCAGGTGTTCTGGCGGACGGCAAGCTACAACATGGACCTGGCGTCATTCTCGCGCAAGTTCGCGCGCGATATGCGCGGGACGCAGACCGGAACATCGATGTACGGTATCTATGCGCCGGGCACGGCAGACGAGCACTCTTCCGGACATGCTCCGGGCTGGAGCGATGCCGGCGTCATCATACCGTGGACTTCATGGCTGCAGAACGGCGATACCAGCGTCATCGACCAGAATTGGGATGCGATGCGGAAATACCTTGCCGGCATTGCCGCCGCCAACCCCGACGGCTTGTGGAAGAACGACGGGGGCATCCCGTTTGGTGACTGGCTGGCGCCGGAAGGCCGCACCAACCAGGTGCTCATTGCGACGGCGTCCTGGGCCTACGACCTGACCCTGATGAAGGAAATGGCGCATGCGACCGGCCGCACGGCGGACGAACAGCATTTTGGGGAATTGTTCAAGAAAGTGCGCGCGGCGTTTCAAAAGCAGTTCGTCCGCAGCGATGGAACCGTGGCCGGCGCAGATCAAGGGCCGAACCCCATGGGAGAGCGCACGCATAACGTGCCGGCCGGAGACGAGGACACGCAGACGGGCTACGTTCTGGCGATGCACATGAACCTGCTGCCGGAGAATCTTCGCGCGGCTGCGGCGCAGAGGCTGGTGGACAAGATCCAGGCCAATCACGGCCTGTTGGGCACCGGGTTCCTGGGCACGCCCTACCTGTTGGAGGAACTGACCAAAACGGGGCATGCCGATGTGGCCTACCAGCTTTTGCTGAATACGCAGTATCCATCGTGGGGCTATCAGATCGAGCACGGCGCCACCACTACCTGGGAGCGCTGGAACGGCGACCAGATGAAGAACGATCCCAGCATGAACTCGTATAACCATTACGCGTACGGCGCGGTGGGCGATTGGATCTACCGTTACGCTGCGGGAGTGGATGCGACGGCTCTCGATGCGGGCTTCCACACCATCGTGCTTCATCCGCAGTTTTCATCGCGCCTTGGCTCGGTTGATTTCAGCTATCCGTCGGCATATGGCGAAATTCACTCCTCCTGGTCTGTCGAGGGCAACAAGGCAACCTGGCACATCACCATCCCCGCGAATACGACCGGCCGCCTCGAGCTGACACCCAAGGAAGCCGCGAAATACAAGCTCGATGGTGAGCCGCTATCGGACCTCAATTTGCAACCAGGCACGTACACTTTTATCGTCCAGCTCTGAACGGATCGGGATGGCCCCGCTCTTCGCGTGAGCTTTGCGCAAGGAGCCGGATCGCCGACGCCACGGGACAACAATTTTTTGAGAGATCGAATTGAGGTCGAATGTCCGTAATCGCAGGCATAGGCTGGCACATGGTAGGCGCGGCATCCGCTGCGTCCTTTTACGCGCCCATCGAGAGGGTGAAGAAGTGGTCCTGGGAGACGACGTGGGCCGTGGCCGGCTTCTTCTCATGGATTCTGCTTCCCATCGGGATCAGTCTTTATCTGCTGCCGAATTTCCCGGCGTTCTACGCAGCCCTCCCCACTGCGCTCATTTGGAAGGTGGCTTTGCTGGGCGCAATGTGGGGCGTGGGCAATGTCAGCTATGGGCTCACCATGCGGCACCTGGGCATTTCGCTCGGCGTGGGAGTGGCCATTGGCGTTACCCTTGTCGCGGGCACGCTCGTCCCCAAGCTAATCGCCGGGCAATATGCCGATCTGTTCCTCAGCCGCACCGGATTCTGGAACATCTCCGGAATGCTGGTGGCGTTGACCGGGATTGCGGTGGTCTCCTGGGCAGGCCACCTGAAAGAAATCGAGTTGGGCCGCGAAGCGGAAGAATTCAATGTGAAACTGGGCCTGGCGCTTGCTGTGATGTGCGGGATATTCTCGTCGGGATTCGCCTTTGCGCTGAATGCTGCCACGCCTATCCGCGAGGCCGCGCTGAGGGCCGGCGTGAATTCGCTTTATGCGCGACTTCCCTCCTATGTTTTGATCATGGGAGGCGGCGCAATCGTCAACCTCACCTATTGTTTCGTCCGTCTCGGCTTCAAGCGCAACATTTCGCTTCGCGCCGATCTGGCGCAACCCGGCGCAACCCTGCTGAAGAATGCATCCATGGCAGCAGCAGGCGGGATCATGTGGTACTTCCAATTCTTCTTTTATGCCTGGGGTGAGGCCAACATCTCCGTCCGCCTCAGCTACGTGAACTGGATGCTGCACATGAGCGGCTACGTTCTTTTTGGCGGCATCGTGGGCCTGGCGCTGGGGGAGTGGGCAGGTGTGGGCCGCAGGCCAGTCAGGCTGCTTTGGGCCGGAATGCTAATCATTATCGCTGCCGCGAACCTGGTGGGGCTCGGACTTGCAACTTGAGGTGACCACGGCTCCATCGGAAGCCTCTAACCATGCCGGGCATACCTTTCAAGTATTTGATAATAAATAAGTTAAATCCAATTAAGAACAAATGCAAAAATGTGCGAAAACGAGTCGTGCGGTCGACGTGCCCCAGGGTTGGCTCCCGGAGAACGATTGGCTTTCTCTCTCCGGCCTTGGCTTCATTCAGGAAGGAGTGGCCGCGGATTCAATGGTATTCCACGAGGTGATTCCCCCTCATATTGTTCAAAAATAAGCATCGTTGCCCCCAATTTGATGTGGTAGGTTGGTACTGAAACGCAAGTGCCTCAAAGGGGGAACAACCCATCGGATCTGCGAGAATGTTCAAAGCAGTTTCCCGAGTGTTTCAATTTCGTTGCGGAGGATAAGTATGCGCTTAACGCAATCTATGACCTGGGTATTAGCGGGACTAGTTCTGGCCGCCGTGCCAGCCGCCTTGAGCGGCCAAAGCACTGCCAAGCAGAACGGGTCGTACTCGTATGCAGACTCGCCGTCGCGGTGGGACTTCTTTGCCGGCTACAGTTATCTGTCGCCCCATGGCACTGACTCGAATGGAGTGACTCCTACGGCGGTCAATTTCGGGTCGATATATAGCTATTCCTACTACTTCAACAAGTACGTGGGAGCGCAGTTGGAGGCCGACGAGCACATTCCCAATGAGAGCCGTTCTCCATGCACGAACTGCGGGAAAACGTGGGGCAACGCAGACTTTTCAGGTGGCGGCGGGGGTCTGATCTTCCGTTATCCGGGTACCCTGCTGACACCATTCGTTCACGGCCTTGTAGAGACGCAGCGCGTCGGTATCGACCCTGGGACGACCAACGACGTTTGGGGAATTGGGGTTGAGGGTGGCGGCGGACTGGATTTGGAGACGCCACTGTGGCATCACCGGATCGCTATCCGGCTTGCACAGGCCGACTTCCAGTACGCGCACGCGAACTGGCCTGGAGGCCGTGGGAACTTCGACATGGCGCAGCTAAGCGCCGGATTTGTGATCCACGGTGGCTCCATTGCTCCTCCGCCGCAGTTGACGGTGGCCTGCGCGGTGAGCCCGACCAGCGTGTTTCCTGGCGACCCGGTGACGGCGACGGCGACTCCTGGTTCGGAGGCGCCGAAGGAGAACGTGGTTGCGACGATCTCCGGCGACGGGATCAACGGGACGCAGACGGGTACGACGGCGACGGTGAACACGGGGAACCTTTCGCCGGGTACGCACACGGTGAAGTGCGACGCCAAGGAAGGCAAGCCGGGCAAGGAAGGCATGAAGCCGTGGCAGAACGCGACCGAATCGACGGCGACGTTCACGGTGAAGGAGTTTGAGCCGCCGACGATCAGCTGCTCGGCGAACCCGACGACGCTGAAGCCCGGGGACAGCTCGACCATTACGGCGACAGGGATGAGTCCGCAGAACCGGCCGCTGACGTACACGTATTCGGCATCGGCGGGGACGGTGAACGGCAGCGGGAACACGGCGACGTTCTCCTCGACGGGAGCGCCGACGGGCTCGACCACGATCACCTGCAACGTGTCGGACGACAAGGGCCACAACGCCTCGGCGGAGACCAGCGTGACCATTGAAGCGCCGCCGCCGCCACCGCAGCCGAAGACGCAGGCATTGTGCTCGATCACCTTCACGACGGACACCAAGCGTCCGACGCGGGTGGACAACGAGGCCAAGGCGTGCCTGGACGAAGTGGCGCTGGACCTGCAGAAGCAGCCGGATGCAAAGGCTGTGGTAGTGGGCGAGTCCAACGACAAGGAGAAGGCCGAGCAGGCGAAGATGGAGAAGCGCAATGCGAAGCTCCGTCATCCCAAGCCGGTGGAGAACTTCGCGGCGCAGCGCGCGGTGAACACCAAGCAATATCTGGTGACGGACAAGGGAATCGATCCGTCGCGGATCACGGTGGCCGCCGGGACGGGCGACAACCAGCAGGTAGAAGACTACCTGGTGCCTGCGGGAGCGGACTTCAACGCCGACGTGCAGGGCACGACGCCGGTGGATGAGAACACGGTGAAGCCGCAGGAGCGCAAGCCCCTGGCCGAGCGCCACCCCGCCCACCACAAGAAGGCGGCCCAGTAGTTCGGGCTGGCCAAGCGAAGCAAAGCAATTGGGCAGCGATCTCAAGATCGCTGCCCAATTTGTTTCTGAAGCGGATGTGCAACGAACGCCGGAGGGGCGAGCAGAACTGCAAACGCAGAATCAGCGAGGTAGCTCTCAATACGCTTCGAATTGATTGAGCGGCAGGCGGACGCGGAAGCAAGTGCTGCCCGGCTCAGAACGGACGCCGAGGTGACCGCGATGCTTGCGCACGATGCGCATAGCGTTGTCGAGTCCCAGGCCAAGGCCGTGGCCGGGAGGCTTGGTGGTGAAGAAGGGTTCGAAGATGCGGTCCTGCAATTCGGGCGGTATGCCGCGGCCGTTATCCCAGATTTCAACCAGCATCAAATCGCCTTCAACACGGCAAACCAGGCGCAGCTTGCCCGGGCGTCCGGTGGTTTCCATTGCTTCAAGCGCATTCTCAATCAATGCGGTCCATACCTGGTTGAGTTCTCCGCCGTAGGCGCTGATGGACGGCAAGTTGGGCTGGTAGTCGCGCTCGATATCTACGTCGGCCAGGCGCGACCGCATCATTTGCAGCGTGGCATCGAGACCGTCGGGAACCGAGACCTCGAGCATGGCCGCGCGATCCATGTTGGAATACGCCTTTACGGCGCTGATGAGATCGAAGATGCGCGCGGTTGAGTAGAGGACGGTCTCGACGCCGCGACTCAGACGCAAGTAGCGCGCGAAGTACTGCAGGGTGACGCAGGTGCCCTGGTTCTCGAGAACTGCGTTCAGGCTATCAATGTCTTCGACGGTAATCCCGTGCTCAGCCAAATCTGGCGCGACCTCCCACGCAGGCTCGCAGGGGAGGCGAACCAACCAGTTGCGAATGGCCTCTTCACGGGCGATCAGCACAGCAGGAGGCTCTGTGTCGTTGGGCCGGGCACGCTCCATGATTGCGCGTTCCCAAACTTCCACGCGGCGGACCTGATCCTCAGTCCAGCAGAGGTTGACGAGCTTGAAACGGTTTTCGCGATTGGCGCGGAGCTCCTTTACCAAGCTGGAAGCGGCGCGTTGCGCGGCCGAGGCGGGATTGTTGAGCTCGTGGGCGAGATTGCCGGCAAGTTTGCCCAGCGCACTAAGTTTTTCCGCCTGCTGCTCAATGCGCGTGACTTCGCGAACTCGGTCAAGGAGCGTGGAGACAACCCGCTGGGTCATGGAAGGAATGGCTTCGAGCATCGCCGGGAAGTGGGAGTGGTGGATGGAGAGGGCCCATACGGCGGAAATGGCGACGCCTTGGCCGCCGAATGTCTTCATGCGCGAAAAGGGGAGTAATCCGGTCATCTGGCCGGCGCGGCCGATGAAGAGAGCCATGGGACCGCCATGCTGGCGCTGAACGTGAATTTCGCCCTTGAGGATAAGGATCATGCGATCGGCGGGCGTGCCTTCTTCGAACAGGATTTCTCCCTGCTTCGCGACCAGTTCCTCGCCGTGCCGGGCGAGCCACAAGCGGTCTTCCATAGCCATTCCCTGCAGCGGAGTGACCCGCTCCAGGGCGACGGCAATTTCTTCGACAGGCGTAGGACGGGCGGGTGGAGAGGAAATGAGGGAAGGCATGACGAACCTCCGGGGGAACCCACCTTAAGGATAGCCGATGATGGGATTTGGGTCGCTGGAAAACCGGAGGGCGGTGTGCTCTCGCAATCGGGCTGCGGGAGCACGCCACATGAGTCGGCTCAGCGTGTCTTGGCAATCTCCTCAACCGTTACCGGATCGAGGAAAGGCATGCTGGCGCGCAGGCGCTTGCCGACGATCTCGACCGGATGCTTGGCTTCGGCTTCGCGGAAGGCGAGGAATTCCTTGCGTCCCGAGTTTTGATCGGCGAGAAATCGCTTGGCAAAGGAGCCGTCCTGAATTTCCTTCAGGATCTGCTTCATGGCCTTGCGGCTCTCTTCGTTAATGACGCGTGGGCCGCTGACGTAATCGCCCCACTCCGCCGTATCGGAGATGGAGTAGCGCATGTAGGCCAGGCCGCCGCGATAAATCAGGTCGACGATGAGCTTGAGCTCGTGCAGGACTTCGAAGTAAGCGCTCTCCGGTTGGTAGCCGGCTTCAACCAGGGTCTCGTATCCGGCCTTGATGAGTGCGCTGACGCCGCCGCAAAGGACAGCCTGCTCGCCGAAAAGATCGGTTTCGGTTTCTTCCTTGAAGGTGGTTTCAAGCACCCCGGCGCGGGTGCAGCCAATGCCCTTCAGGTAACTGAGATTAAGCGCATGGGCGTTGCCGGTGGCGTCCTGGTGTATGGCGATGAGCCCGGGGATGCCGCCGCTTTCGATGAAGAGCTCGCGCACGCGGTGGCCGGGGCCCTTGGGCGCGGCCAGGCCCACGTCGATGCCGGCGGCGGGCACAATGGTCTTGAAGTGGATGTTGAAACCGTGCGCGAAGAGCAGCAGCTTGCCCGGCGCGAGATTGGGCGCTATCTCCTCGGCGTAGACCTTAGCCTGAGTCTGGTCGGGGATGAGGACCATCACGACGTCGCCCCATTTGGCGGCATCGGCCACGGTGGTCACTTCCAGGCCGGCCTTCTGCGCCTTGGTGATGGACTTGGAGCCGGCAGCCAGGCCGACCTTGACCTGCACGCCGGAGTCCTTCAGGTTGAGCGCATGCGCGTGACCCTGCGAGCCATAGCCGATGATGGCCACCTTCTTTGCCTGGATGAGGGAAAGGTCTGCATCGTGATCGTAATAAGTGGTTGCCATTTTGCTTTGTGCTTTCCTTTGTGTGAGGTTTGGGATGATATGCGGCTGCGATAGCGGCCGCGAAAACAAAAGTCGCGGCGTACGGCGTTACTCGGGTTCGACGGCAGCGTCTTCCTCAGCCAATTGATCCTTGACGGCGCCGTTTTCAGGCTCCGGGTCGCCGGCGCCCATTGCCTTGAGCACGCGGCTGGTGTGATGTCCGCGCCGCATGGTCATTTTGCCGCTGCGGCAAATCTCCAGAATCCTATTATCGCCCTCGGTGAGCACCTGGATAAGGCCTTCGATCTTGCTTTCGACTCCGGTCATTTCGATCATGAGCGATTCAGGAGCAAGATCGACGATGCGCGCGCGGAAGACTTCAACTAGTTCAAAGATTGCAGAGCGCGTGTTTTTGGTGGCGGCCACCTTGATGAGGGCAAGCTCGCGGGTGACCGACGGCGCGCCGGCGATGTCGTCCACGTCCAGCACGTTTTCCAGCTTGAACATGCTGGCGCGAATGCGATGACCGGCTTCGGCCGATGCCTCACAGACAAGGGTGAGCCGCGACAACCCGGGCCGCTCGCTGCGGCCGACCGTGAGCGAGATGATATTGAGATTCAGACGGCGAAACAGCGACGCCACGCGCGTGAGTACGCCAGGCTTGTCTTCAACGTAAGCTACGAATGTGTGCAGCATAAAATCAGCCTCTGGATTCTAGCCTCCAGCTACTAGCTCACTTTGTGGCTCGATCGCTGGTTGAATCTGGGTGCCCGGCACGCCGTCCAACAAGCTAACGGCTAAAGCTAGCAGCTGAAAGCTGCGTTTCTACACGTCGTCCGCTGACTCCGCCAGCGGATTCTTTCCTGGCCGGCGGATCATCTCGTGCAGCGCGCTTCCTGCTGGAATCATCGGGTATACCGAATCTTCTTTCTCCACCATGAAATTGAGCAGGAATGCGCCATTATGCTTGCGCGCCTCATCCACGGCTGCAACTACTTCCGCGCGTTTGCGCACGGCGCGGCCTGCGATGCCGTGGGCTTCGGCAAGCTTTACAAAATCCGGGCTCACCATCGGTGTGGCCTCGTAGTTGCGTTCGTAGAAGAACTCCTGCCACTGCCGCACCATGCCCAGGTAGCCGTTGTTGATAACGGCGATGTTGATCTTTAGCCCTTCCTGCGCAATGGTGGCCAGCTCCGCGGCCGTCATCTGGAAGCCGCCATCGCCCGCGATCACCCACACTTCCTTGTCCGGGCACGCCATTTTGGCGCCGATTGCGGCAGGCAGCGCGAATCCCATCGTGCCCAGGCCGCCTGAAGTGATAAGGGTGCGCGGCTGCTCGTGATGGAAGTACTGCGCTTCCCACATCTGGTGCTGGCCAACGTCTGTCACCACAATGGCGTTGCCCCCGGTGATGCGCCACAAGTCGTGCATCACGTGGGCGGCGTACAGGTGGCCGGAGTCCGGCAGATTCTTAATGTCGCGCACGGCCACCGCGCCTTTGCTGGCCTCGATGGTCTTGATCCATGCGGATCCGTCGCGCCCCCCGATGCGCGGCAACAACTGTTCCAGCACTTCAGCCAGGTCGCCCACCAGCGCCACGTCCACCTTGATGTTCTTGTTGATCTCTGCTGGGTCCACTTCGATGTGAATCTTCCTCGCCTTGGTTGCATACGTGGACGGCGTGCCGATCACGCGGTCGTCAAAGCGCATGCCGCAGGCAATGAGAAGGTCAGCCTCCTGGATAGCGTGGTTTACCCATGCTTCGCCGTGCATTCCCATCATGCCCAGGTTCAAAGGGTGCGAGGCAGGGAAGCCACCCAGCCCAAGCAGCGTGAGCGCCACGGGAATCTGCGAGCGTTCGGCCAGCGTGCGCACCTGCTCCATGGCGCCAGACTCAATCACGCCATGGCCAGCGAGAATCATGGGCCGCTTTGCAGTCCGGATCAACTCAGCCGCCTGCGCGAGCCCTGAGTCCTCCACCTTCAACATCGGGTGCGGACGGTATGGCTGGGGCTTGGCCGCCGCAAAATCAAACAGCGCCGTCGCCTGCTGCGCATCCTTGGTAATGTCCACCAGCACGGGTCCCGGACGCCCCGAACGTGCGATCTGGAAAGCATGGCGCAAGGCCGGCGCCAGATCCTCAGCGCGACTGACCAGGAAATTATGCTTGGTTACCGGCAGCGTTATGCCGGTGATGTCCACTTCCTGGAACGCATCGGTGCCCAGCACTTTACTTGAAACCTGTCCGGTGATGCAGACGATGGGTACCGAATCCAGCATGGCCGTGGCGATGCCGGTCACCAGATTGGTTGCGCCCGGTCCGCTGGTGGCAACGGCCACGCCCACCTTGCCGGTAGCGCGCGAATAACCATCGGCCATGTGCGCAGCGCCCTGCTCATGGCGCACCAGAATGTGGCGGATGGGAAACTTGCGCAGCGCATCGTACGCCGGCAGGATGGCGCCGCCCGGATAGCCGAAGACGTCCGTGACGCCCTCACCCACCAGCGTGGCCCACAGGATCTCAGCGCCGGTCAATCGTGTCGGCGTTGTCGAGTGTGCGTTGGGGGAAGGTTCGTTGCGGTCAGTCATATCGGTTCTCCTTTTTGAAACAGTGAAGCGATTAGCCATCAGCTCTCAGCCGGATCAAAAAGATTGCGGCCAAGTGCAAAGATCAATAATTCTGCGCCCAGCCAAAAGCTGGAAGCGGTGTTACTTTGCCTTGAGCCACAGCGCCTCATCATGTTCCGTCTCAAATGCATCCAGTTCCGCGGCATGGCGCAACGTGAGGCCGATATCATCCAGCCCTTCGAGCAGGCAGTACCGCCGAAACGGATCCGTTTCGAACTTCGCGCTGAATCCGTGCTCATCGGTGATGGTCTGATCCTCCAGCGAAACGGTGAGCTTATAGCTGGGCGTTGACTGCGCCTTCCGCATCAACTCGCTCACCTTCTCTTCGCTCAGCTTCACCAGGAGAATGCCGTTCTTGGCCGCATTCGAGAAAAAAATGTCTGCGAATGTAGGCGCAATAACACAGCGAAATCCATAGTCGCTGAGCGCCCAGGCCGCATGCTCGCGGCTAGACCCGCAGCCAAAGTTTTTGCCCGCGATCAGAATCTGCGCGCTGCGAAAGCGCGGATCGTTGAGTACGAATTCCTTCACCGGCGCTCCATCAGGTGTCTGCCGCCAATCGAAGAAAAGAAAATCGCCATAACCGGTTCGCTCAATGCGTTTGAGGAACTGCTTGGGGATGATCTGGTCCGTGTCGACGTTGGCGCGATCGAGCGGCATGGCCAGTGCAGTGAGGGTGCGGAACGGTTGCATCAGGCGTGTACCTCCTCGTGCGCGGATTCATATTGCGGCCAAAAACGAATATCGACGAAGTGCCCGGCAATCGCGGCTGCCGCAGCCATCTCCGGAGAAACTAGGTGCGTGCGCCCGCCGCGTCCCTGGCGGCCTTCGAAGTTACGATTGCTGGTCGAAGCGCAGCGCTCGCCCGGTGACAGGATGTCCGGATTCATGCCCAGGCACATCGAACAGCCCGGCTCGCGCCAGTCGAAGCCCGCTTCCTTGAACACGCGATCGAGGCCCTCCGCCTCTGCTTGCGCCTTTACCAGTTGCGAGCCCGGCACCACCATCGCGCTCACGTGCGAGGAGACCTTGCGGCCCGCCGCAATCTTCGCCGCCGCTCTCAGGTCCTCAATGCGCGAATTCGTGCACGAACCAATGAACACGCGGTCAATCGCTATCCCTTCAAGCGGCGTCCCCGGCTTCAGCGCCATGTACTCGAGCGCGCGTTCCAAGCCTTTGCGATCTTGCTCGCTCGGCGCCGCGGCCGGGTCCGGCACCTTCGCCGTGATGGGCGCAACCATGCCGGGACTCGTTCCCCAGCTCACGTACGGCACCAGCGTCGCCGCGTCGATGGTCAGCTCGCGATCAAACTTCGCGCCGGGATCGGTGGGTAGCTTGCGCCACTCCTCCACCGCGCGGTCCCACGCCGCGCCCTGCGGCGAGAACTTGCGCCCCTTGAGATACGCAAACGTCGCCTCGTCCGGCGCGATCATACCTGCGCGCGCGCCCGCCTCAATGCTCATGTTGCAGACGGTCATTCGGCCTTCCATGGAGAGCGCGCGGATGGCCGAACCGGCGTACTCAACCACACATCCGGTGGCGCCGTCAGTGCCGATCTGGCCGATGATGGCGAGAATGATGTCCTTTGCCGTTACACCCTGCGGCAGCGCGCCTTCGACAGAGATGCGGAACGTTTTGGGTTTGGATTGCGGCAAGGTCTGCGTGGCCAGCACATGCTCCACTTCGCTGGTGCCGATGCCGAAGGCCAATGCGCCGAACGCGCCGTGGGTGGATGTGTGCGAGTCGCCGCAGACGATCGTCATGCCCGGCTTGGTGATGCCAAGCTCTGGCCCGATCACGTGAACGATGCCTTGCTCGCGCGAGTTCACGTCGTAGAGTTCCACGCCGAAATCCGCGCAGTTCTGGCGCAGCGTGGCAATCTGCGTTGCCGCGATCTGGTCCAAAATGTGCAGGCGGCCCTCGATCGTCGTGGGCACGTTGTGATCCACGGTGGCAATGGTGCGGTCCGGCCGGCGCACCTTGCGCCCAGCCAGGCGCAAGCCTTCAAATGCCTGCGGGGAAGTGACCTCGTGGACCAATTGCAGGTCGATATAGAGCAGCGTCGGTTCGCCCTTTGGTTCCGCGACCAAGTGCTGCTCCCAAACCTTCTCGAATAATGTTTTCGGTTGACTCATTGCTCCTCTTGAATCTGCTTTTGCCTCAGATCGCGAGGCGATTTGCATCGGCCTCGCATTACGTTGTTTGCCGTTAAGGCGCGCTCAATCGCACCCGCGCGCAAAGTTCTCACTCCGCCACTGGTACCATGTGGTCGCGGTGACTCAGGATCTTGTGCAGCATTTCGCGCACCTGCTTGCCCATCGCTACCGTGCTCAGCACGCTGTATCCATGCGGGTTTCCGCGGGCCAGGTCGGGGGTGCGGAATCCCATTTCCAGCACCTTGCGAACCGCCATCTCCACCGCTTGCGCCTCGGCTTCCAAACCCGCCGAGTGTCGCAAGATCAGCGCGCCAGTCAGAATCGCGCCCAGCGGATTCGCCAGCCCCTTGCCGGCAATGTCCGGCGCAGAACCGTGCACCGGCTCGTAAAGATTCACTTTGCCGCCGATGGTGGCCGAGGGCAGCATCCCCAGCGAGCCCGTGATCACCGCCGATTCATCCGACAGAATGTCGCCGAACAAATTCTCCGTGAGCACCACGTCGTAGTTGCGCGGCTGGTTCATCAGGTGCATCGCCATCGCGTCCACGTACTGGTGCTCCACGGCCACGTTGGGAAACTCCGCCGCAACCTCGTTCACGGTCGCGCGCCAAAGCTGCGAAACCTCCAGCACGTTCGCCTTATCCACGCTGGTCAGCTTGCCGCGGCGCTTTTCCGCCAGTTGGAACGCGATCCGCGCCACGCGCGCCACTTCGTCCCGCGTGTAGCGCATCGTGTTCCAGCTTTCCCCGGTCTCGCGATTCCACTCGCGCGGCTTGCCGAAGTACAACCCTCCTAGCAATTCGCGAACGAAAAGAATGTCTGCGCCTTCCACAATCTCGGGCCGCAGCGGCGAATTCACCGCCAGTTCCTTGAACGCGAAGGCTGGCCGCAGATTGGCAAAGCCGCCCAGCTCCGCGCGAATCTTGAGCAAACCCGCCTCCGGCCGCTTGTCCGGGGGCAGGGAATTGAACTCGTTTCCGCCCACCGCGCCCAACAGCACAGCATCGCTGGCCAGCGCCTCGCAAAGAGTTTCGTCGGGCAGCGGCGTCCCGTCCTGCACAATGGCCACGCCGCCAATGCGCCGCTCTGTAAACGCGAACTCATGCCCGCCCAGCGCGGCTACGTCCTTGAGCACGGCCACGGCTTCGTTGGTTACTTCCGGGCCAATGCCGTCGCCCGCGACCACAACAATCCTCAGCTTCATCTCACTCCTGGGTATCGTTTTTGAGGCGTCAATTCACTTCTTCCGGCACGGGCATATGCCGCCGCGCGCGAATGGCGTCGGGCAGGATTCCGATCAGATCCTGGTCATAAATGTTCTTCTTGCGGTCGGCCAAAGCCACAAAGCGGTAGTAGGTGTGCTGCAATTCATCGCGGTCGAGGGAAAAGCCGAGTTCCTCGAGGCGATGCCGCAGCGCCGCGCGCCCGGAGTGCTTGCCCAGCACCAGGTTGGTTTTGGATACGCCCACCAGCGCCGGCGTCATGATCTCGTAGCACAGCGGGTTGGCCAGCATGCCGTGCTGATGGATGCCCGACTCGTGTGCAAATGCATTTGCGCCCACCACTGCCTTGTTCGGACTGGGGCGAAACGTGATGACATTGCCCAGTTCCTGGCTCGTCGGATAAAGCTGGTCGAGCTTGATCCGCGTGGTCACGCCGTAGTGGTCCGCGCGCACATAAAGCGCCGCAGCAATTTCCTCGAGCGACGCGTTGCCGGCGCGTTCGCCGATCCCGTTAATGGTGCACTCCACCTGCCGCGCGCCCGCCTCGATCGCCGCCAGCGAGTTCGCCACCGCCAACCCCAGGTCATCATGGCAGTGCGACGAAAGCACGATTCCCTGCGCATCTACCGCGGGAATCCGCTCCCGCACCTCGCGGAACATCCGGCCGTATTCCTCGGGGGTGGTATAGCCCACCGTGTCCGGCATGTTGATGGTCGTCGCGCCCGCCTCGATCGCGATTCGCACCATCTCCACCAGGAAGTCGCGGTCCGAGCGCGTCGCGTCCTCCGGCGAAAACTCCACGTCATCCACCAGCGACCGCGCCAGACGCACCGACTCTGCGGTGAGATCCAGCGCCTGCTGCCGGCTGATCTTCAGCTTGTACTCGAGATGCAGATCGCTCGAAGCCAGGAAAACGTGGATCCGGGGCCGCTCTGCGAACTGTACGGAGCGCGCCGCCATTTCGATGTCTTCCTGCTTGGCTCGCGCCAGGGACGCGATCTTCGGCTTGCGCACCGCTTGGGTAATGGTCGCGATCGCCGCAAAATCGCCCTCCGAGGCCATGGCGAATCCCGCCTCAATGATGTCCACGCCCAGGTCTTCAAGCGCGTGCGCCATCGTGAGTTTTTCCTGCGTGGTCATGCTGCAGCCCGGCGATTGCTCGCCGTCGCGCAGCGTGGTGTCGAAGATCGCTACGTAATCCTGTGTCATCGCACTCACCGCCAGGGGAAACCGTTTCTCATGCTTTCTCTAGTGTCTCGCATTGGGGGTATATAAGGCAAAGTTATTATTGTTTGGATTATAATAAGATCCGCTTATGGCAATCAAGGCAGTGAAATAGTGAAGAAGTGAAACAGTGAAATGTGAACTCGGGCCGTATTCACTCCTTCACTCCTTCACTTTTTTCACTATTCCTCCGCACCGGAGGCCCCATGGAACTCAGCCAGCTCGAAACCTTTCTCGCCGTCGCCGAGGAACGCAGTTTTTCCCGCGCCGCGGCGCGCCTGCACCGCACGCAGCCCGCCGTCAGCCAGGTCGTCCGCAAGCTGGAAGAATCCGTCGGCGAAAAGCTCTTCGACCGTGCTGCCCGCGACGGCTCCCTTACCGCGGCCGGCGCGCTTTTGCGTGATTACGCCGTTCGCCTCATGGCCCTTCGCCGGGAAGCGTCCAGCGCCCTTGACGAGCTCAAAAGCCTGGAACGCGGCCGCCTGCACCTCGCCGCCAATGAGTACACCTCGACGTACCTGCTGCCGGCTATCGACGCGTTCCGGCGCGAATACCCGCATATCAGCGTGACCGTACAGCGCATGCTGGCCTCCCACATTCCTGACGAGCTCAATCTCCGCACCTTCGAGATGGGCGTGATCTCTTTCCGCCCCGATCCGGTGCAGTTCCGCACCATCGCGGTATATGGCGACTCGCTCACCTTCATCGTAAGTCCCAGCCATGCCTTTGCAGGCGCAGGTCGTATCTCTATCAACCAGCTCGGCGACGAAGATTTTATCGCGCACAACGTGGCCTCTCCGCTGCGCCGCAAGGTCATTGAAACCTTCCAGCGGCACCGCACTCCACTCAACATGAGCATCGAACTGCCCACAATTGAAGCCATCAAGCGATTTGTTGCCATGGGCAATGGGGTCGCCCTCGTGCCCCACATCACCGTGGCGCGTGAGCTTGACACCGGCGAACTCGTTGCCGTGGCTGTTCCGGAACTGGAAATGAAGCGTATTCTCCGCCTCGTTCATCGTCGCCAGGGCACGCTCTCGTATGCGGCTACAGCCTTCCTCAAAACTGTCCGCGCTCTGGCTCGCCGCAATGGCCCGCCTTTTTACTATCACGTGGAAAAAGTCGGCTGACCTCTGAATCCTATGACCTGACACCGATGGCTGCACGCCTATATGATGGGAAAAAGAGCACACCGATCAAAACCGTCTGCGTCTAACGCAATGATCGTTCCAGTTGCCCCAGCATCGGGCCCGCTCAGGCATATACAATGACTTTAGAGCGGGGCCCGGCGCCAACCGGTGCACCGGAATGACAAACTCGTTGCCAGCCGGCTCGGTTGAGCAGTCGCGAGGTTCAAGGACCGAATGAAGAAGATCGTTTTTCTATTTTTCCTGCTGGCCGCTGCAGTGGCCACAGGCGCGGCTCAGGAGAGTCGTCAGGACATCAGCATCAGCGGCACCGGCATCTTTGAGCCATTCATGGCCTCTTCCACAGATGTGCAGGTCCACTCCAATGTCGGAATTGGTGCCCTGGCAAGCTACCGCTTCATGCTTACTCCCTCCAGCGCACTCGAGGTCAACTACGGCATCGACTATCAGAACAAGATGGAATACATCATTAGCAACACTAACCACGTCAATGTCTTATCTCGCGACCAGGAAGTCTCCGGGGCCTACGTGCGCAGCTTCGTCTTCCGCAAGTGGAACCCCTTCGTCGAAGGGGGTGCGGCTGCTCTAATCTTTCTGCCTATCCGCAACTCCGGCACCACTTCCTTCGATGTCAAACAGCAGATCGACGTAGCCGGCTTGTTCGGCGCCGGCTTTGCCTATGAGATAAGCCCCAGCTTCGATATTCGTGCCGAGTACCGCGGCCTTGTCGCCAAAGTACCCAACTTCGGGCAGGGCTCCGGCGCCACCAACGTGAACCTTAGCACCAACCGCTGGTACTTGCCGTGGATCAGCGAGCCGGTCATCGGTGTGGCGTACCACTTCTAAATGCAGGGAGTAGGGAACGGGGAGTAGAAAACCAAAAGGGGACGGCCGTTGCCGTCCCCTTTTCATTGTCTGAGTTATGATCACCGGTCTCTAGTCTGTAATTTCAACTCTATACTCCCTACTCCCTATTCCCTCGCGATACGCACCCAGCGACTTCACCATCGCGCAGTGCGCCTTCAGCGCCCGCAATGCCTGCTCGCCTTCCTCGCGTGTTTTCAGTTGGCAGTCCACGTAGAAAATGTACTCCCACGGTTTCCCGTGCACCGGCCGCGATTCGATCTTGGTCAGGTTCGTTCCCAGAGCCGCTAGTTCGTTCAGCACTGCCACCAGCGACCCCGGCCGGTTTTCCACGCTGAAGGCGATGCTGATCTTATTCGCCCCCGCGTCTTCGGCCGCATCCGCACGGCGCTTTACCAGGAAGAAGCGCGTGTAATTCTCCGGGTTGTCTTCAATGTCCGCCGCCAGAATCTGGGCATCGTATACCCTGGCCGCGGCCGAGCTCGCAATGGCAGCGGCATGCCGGTCGCGCAGTTCCATCATTTCCTTCACGCTGCCCGCTGTATCGTAATGCGCGATCGCTTCCATCCCCGGATGGGCCGCGAGGAATCGCCGGCATTGCGCCAGAGCCACCGGGTGCGAATACACGCGGTGAATCTGTTCCACCGCGGAGCCGGGAATGCCGATCAGATTGTGCCGGATCCGTAACAGCGTCTCCCGTTCCACTTGCACGTCATACTCAAGCAGCAGATCGAAGTGTTCGGCCACGGAACCCGCCAGGCTGTTTTCGATGGGGATCGCCGCCGCATCCACCGCGCCGTCCGCCAGCGCAGAAAACACATCTGCCGAAAGAGATGTGGGCACAACCACCGCATCCGGCACCAGCTTCAGTGCCGCCTCGTGGCTGAACGACCCCAACTCTCCCTGAATGGCAATCCTCATCCCGATCCTGTGCCCATCTTCACTCATTCACTGACCACTGGTCACTGAGCGCTGTTCCTCGTCCACACATCCGCCGCTACAAAGCACAAAAACACCATTGCGATTACACCGTTCATGGTGAAGAACGCGGCATTCAGCCGGCGCAGATCGCGCGGTGAAACGATCGCATGCTCGTAAGCCAGCAGCGCGCCCACCGCGGCTACGCCCATCCAGCCCGCCGCATGGAACCCAAACAGCCAACCGAACCAAGCCAGCAGCCCCAGCATGGCCAGGTGCATCAGCCGCGCGGCCCAGAACGCCCCGGCAATTCCCAGCGACCGGGGCAGGCTGTAGAGGCCAGCCTGGCAATCGTGTTCGAAATCCTGGCACGCGTAGAGCACATCGAATCCGCCCACCCACAGGGTCACGGCCGCCGTCAGCACCAGGATGCGCGGGTCCAGGTGTCCACGCACCGCAATCCACGCCGCCGCCGGCGCCAGACCCAGGGCCAGCCCCAGCACGATGTGCGACCAGCGCGTCACCCGCTTCATGTAGCTATACCCGAGCAGCACAAGCAGAACCACCGGGGACAATTCCAGCGTCAGCCGGTTCAACGCCGCCGCCGCAGCAAGAAAAACTGCTCCCGCCAGCACCGTGAACCCGAGCACAAACTCCCGCGTAAGCAGCCCCGCCGGAATGGCTCGCATCCTGGTGCGTGGATTGGCCGCATCCAGGCCGGCGTCAGCCCAGCGGTTGAACGCCATCGCACAGGAGCGCGCCGCCACCATCGCCACCACGATCCAGGCCAGCGTTCGCCACCGCGGCAACCCGCCTGCCGCCAGCAGTGCCGCCGTCAGCGCGAACGGCAGCGCGAAGATGGAGTGCTCCCACTTGATCATCTCCAGCGTCGTCCGCGTCTTCGCCCACACCTTCGCCATTTCCAAGTCCAGTCTTCTGCTCAGGAGGAATCTTTGTAGCCGTGAGCCGTCAGCCCTCAGGCCCAGCTACAGGCTACAAGCTGCCGTCTGCAAAGCGTCGAAAAACTGAAGGCAGAAAGCTGAGGGCTGAAGGCTGTCTTTTCACACCACCAGCACCGCCCGGTACCGCACCTTGAACTTCTTCACCTTCTCGATCGCCTCGTTCACCTTGGCTATCGGGAACAGTTCGGTCTGCGCTTTCACCCCGTGCCGCGCGGCCACGTCCAGCATCTCTCGGATTCGCTGCGGGCTCCCGATCGGACTTCCCGTCACGGTGCGCAGGCCGGAGATCAGGGGAAACGCCGGCACCGTGATCGGCTTCGGAGGCACCCCCACAAAGCACAGCGTTCCGTTCGGCCGCAATGCCTGTAGATATACACCCCAATCCTCATCCGCATTCGCCGTATTCAGGATGAAGTCAAACGATCCAGCCAGGTCCTTCAGTGCCCGCGACTCGCGGGTATTTACAAAATGATGCGCTCCCAGCGCGCGCGCCTCTTCTTCCTTGGCCGGAGACGTGGAAAACGCGGTGACTTCCGCTCCGAACACCCGCGCAAACTGGATCGCCATGTGCCCCAGCCCGCCAATGCCGATCACTCCCACTCGCGACGACGGATTCACTTCATGAATGCGCATGGGGCTGTAGACCGTTATCCCTCCGCATAGTAGCGGCGCCGCATTCTCGCTCTCCAGCGCCTCCGGAATCGCAAACACGAAGTGCGCGTTCGCCCTCACCCGGTCGGCATAGCCGCCATGACGATGCACGCACGTCGCCTCCGAGCTGAGACATAGGTTCTCCATGCCGCGGCTGCACCACTCGCACACTCCGCACGAATTCGACTGCCATCCCAGTCCCACCCGCTGGCCCACCTTCACCAACTTCACCGCCGAACCTACCGCGTTTACCTTTCCGATCACCTCGTGACCCGGAATGAACGGGTACTGGCTGATACCCCAGTCGTTCGCGATCAGGTGCAGGTCGCTATGGCAGATGCCACAGTGGGTGATGCCGATCTCCACCTCCATCGGGCCCAATGTTCCCGGGTCATAGCGAAAAGGCAACAGTTCCGCCCCCGCCGCGTGCGCTGCTAGTCCTTGTATCTGGGCCATCGTCCTATCTATCCTCGCTTCACTACAACCAAAGTATTTTGTGCATTCACCGGTTTGATAACTCCCGCCGGCGAAAAGGTGGTGCTTTCAAAAAAATCCCAGGTTCAACCGCGGCTTCAGTCATACACGTAGACTTGCGCCTTGTGCAACCGCGCACGATTGGAACCAAAGATCGAAATCTGTCTCTAGTTTATCCCGCTGCCCGGCTCAACGCGCAGATTGAGTATCTGGAAACCGGTGAGCACGCCCTGCGCCGCTGCGTCCCCCGCCACCACCGCCGATTCGCCATTCAGCATCACGTCATCGCCGGCACGCAACGGTTCCAGTGCATTGGCCACGGTGATGGGCAAGCCCGTCAGCGTGTGACCCTCCAGTCCAGCCTGCGTCTCCGGAAGCAGCAGGCTCACGTAAATGCGGTCGGCCGCGTGCTGGCTTCTCGCCTGCGCCAGAACCGTCGCCATGTCCGGTTGCCGGGGAGTCATGCGCGGCTGATCCAGCGTCCGGTCCAGCGTTCCCGCATCGCTCACCAGCACCCGGTAGGTCGCCGCCTTCAAGCCGCGCCGGAACCTGGAACGGGATGCGCACGTTTCGCATCGGCCCCTGCCAGGGACGCACCGTCACTTCAACCGTTACCGTTTCCCCCGCATGAACAATATTGCTGGAGATGAATCGTGCCGACTCCATCTCCAGCGACATGCGCCGCGGTGTCGCCTCTACGTAAAGGTCCACGGCCCGGATCGGACTCTGCCGCCCCTGGTTGCTATAGAGCTTGTTGAACTTTTCGCCCAGCAGCAGCGCCGCCGTCAATTGCGGCTGCGCGCCATCTGCCGCCCAAACGTCCACCGGCGATGCCGTATATCCCTCCAGGTCGATCGTCCCGGTTATGTGGTAGCTCATATCCGCCGCGCTTTCGTTGGTCTGCAGCAGCGATTGGTACACAACCACCATCAACGCCTGCGGCGTCAGCGCGGGCAGATCCAGTACTTCCACGTTCAGCTTCTTCCGCCCATCCATTCCCGGCATATCGATGGCAACCGGGATCATGTGCGGCTCGGCCCCAAACACCCCTCGGATGGCCGCGTCGCGATCCTCCGTAAACGACCCCACCAGTTGCCCCGTATTGACAATCTTGAACGAGTCCAGCGGCGATGCCAGCGTGGCCACTACCTCCGCCGTCGTCATCGGCAGCGACACCGGCCCCGCCTGCAGAATCGGGTGTCCGCAGGCCAGCAGTTGCTTGGGGTCCACATACGTCACCGTGCAAGTGGCCGCAATTTCCAGGTCCCCGCGGACAAGCTGCGCACTCACTGCCGATCCCGGTTCCAAGGTGGCAATCGCCACTTTGGAAATGGCGTCGCCGGGCTCGGAAGAGCCGCTGGCGCCACCGGCCGCTACCATCTCCAATCCCGTTCCGGCCATCTTCTCTTGCCACAGCCGCACTGCCTCCGGCGAAAATCCCGTCATCACCAGTGGCGTTTCCATGGCCTGAAACAAAGTGTCCGACCCCGCTCCCTCAGTCCCTGGTCTCTCAATCGTCCCTACGTCCCCAGTCCCTAGTCCTTCAGTCCCTAGTCCCTTGGTCCCTATGTCCCTGACTTTAAGCATCTGCGCAATCGGAGTAATCCCCGCAATCGGCTCTTTGCTGAATTGCCCGATCCGGTACGACAGGCTGCCCAGCAGTTTGTCGCCGATGTACACCGGACTTCCGCTCATCCCAGCCACCACGCCCGTGTACTCGGGCTTGGCGCCACGCAGCCGTGCCAGGATCATGTCCTGGCCCGGCCCCCGCGCATCCCGCAGCACTCCCAGGATTTCCACCTGCATCGGCTCCGGCTTGGTCCCCTGGAACACCGTCCACGCCGTGCCCATGAGTCCCCGATGCACTTCACTCAACGGGAAAAAACCTCCGCTGGAGGGCGGGGGACCGGAGGCTTCGATTGCGCCTGCCGTCTGCGGCCTTAAGTTGATTGGAGCGAACACCGCAGCCACAAGCGCAGCCGCGACAAGGCATCTCCGGGTTTCCTTCCAGCATGTTCCCACGTCTATAACTCTAAACCGGCTCCGCGCCTCTGCGATTTCCGGGCGCGGCAGCGCTTCGTTTTCGAAGGCCTGCAAACTGGCTTCACGGATTCCGGAATAGAGCCGTAACCGGCCTATATTTAGAGCACTCTATCCCGTATGCTGTTCGTGCACAGAGGTATTCATGTCCTACGTCGTCAGAATCGCATTTCGATCGCGCACAATCTTCACTCCCCTTGCCATCATGGCTCTTGCCGCCCTGGCTGTTGCCCCGGATTGCCGTGCCCAGAACCCCGCTCCGGACCAGTCGCAGCAGCAGCAGCAGACACCGGCCCAGCAACCGCCGGCCCAGCCGCAGCAACCACCACAGCCGCCTCAAACTGCTCCGGCGGCCGGTGGTCCCTCCGGCGACCTGGGCCCGATGGCGATCCCCAAGAAAAAGGAGTCAGACGAAGCTCCGCCGCCGCCGGCTCCGGCTCAGCCTGTGTTCAAAAATCCCCCGGGCGCGCCCAATTACTCTCTCAAAATCGAAGTTCCTGAAGTCACCCTGGATGTAGGCGTCCTGCTGCAGAAGTCAGGCCAGTTCGTCCCCGGCCTCAAGCCGGAAAACTTCCGCGTCTATGAAGACGGCGTGGAGCAGAAAGTGATCGGATTCAAGCGCGTTGAGGCCCCCATCACTGTCCTGATCCTGTGCGAGTTCTCCGGCGGCATGGGTATGAACAGCCCCTCCTGGATTTTCAACATGGACATGGCGAATGCGGCGTGGGCGTTCGCGCAGCAGCTCCGCCCCCAGGATTATGCGGCGCTGATGACCTTTGACATGCGCACCCATATCATCACCGACTTCACCCAGGACAAGCGCCAGATCTACAACGCCATCCAAACCATGATGATTCCGGGATTTGCGGAGAAGAACCTGTTTGACGCCCTCTACGAGGCCGAGGACCGCCTCAGCCGTATTCAGGGCCGCAAGTACATCATCCTCATCGCCTCGGGCCTCGATACTTTTTCCAGGCTCACCTTGGACCAGATCCTGAAGAAGGTGAAGAACACGCCCGACATTACCATCTACTCTCTTTCCACGGGCGGGCATGCGCGCCATGACCGAGGGCGGCCCAGGGTTCAGCCAGAACATGCGCGACCTTGACTACCTCCAGGCCGACAACCAGATGAAGACCTTCGCCAGCATGACGGGAGGCGCCTTCTATGCGCCTCGCTTCGTAGCCGAGCTCCCCGATGACGTGGCCGAGATCAACAAGAATATCCGCTCAAAATATGAGCTCATCTATCATCCCAGCGATGCCAAGCAGGACGGTACCTACCGCAAGCTCCGCGTCGAACTCGTCGACGATGAAGGCAAGCCCCTCCGCTTTCAGGACGAGAAACACCACGCGCTCAAGTACGAGCTCCAATACCGCGACGGCTACCGCGCCAAACCGGAGGTGGAGTAGGGAAAAAGTGGCAGGCCGCTTCCGCAGTGAGAGGGCAGAGAGCAACCCGGACAGCGATCTGGTGAATGAGTGAAAAAGTGGCTGGCTTGGCCGTTTCACTTCTTCACTCTCTCACTACTTCACAAGCGAGAATCGCGGTCCGGCACATCTGGGCCGCAACGCTTCGCTACCGCAATTGGTTGAAGAAGATGTCGTAGACGTAATAGCCAACGACGCCCAGGGTGGCGATGCCCACGACGATCATCGCTCCCCGAAAAACGGGTTGAACCTTCTCCACTTTCGCAACGATCGCCGCCTGCGCGGCTCTTTCCTGCGCAAACGAGTCGTCGAGGAAGATCTGGTCCTCTTCATCCCGTTCAAGCCGGCTCCGGTAAACCCAGATTGCGGCGAGAAGCACCACCAGCGCGCCCCACACCGACCACATCACAGGGACAAAGGTCATACAACACCTCCTTTGAACTTCGGTCCCAGATACCGGCGGGTCCGTTGAGGGGAATTCCGCGGTCTCGTGAGTAGAGGGGCCGTACGGTCAACCATCATAACTCCTTCGTGGTACAGGTTTGGTGACGAAAATCACAGCCATTTTCATGCTACGAATTCAGATTTTAAATACCAGGCTTTTGGGGGGTTTGGCCGGGTTCCCATGGGGCTTAACAACTTGGAACCTGCGGCGTTGGGTTGCATCTAATAGACCGGTTCGGCCAATTGGGCCTTGTGTCTGCCGCGCCGGACCGGTAGAGTTGGAAGATACGAGATTTCAAATTCTGGAGATGTTATGGCCACCACCACCGCAGCCGTTCCCGCCACCGAGATCAAGAAGGCCCCCCTTACCCTTACCCCGACGGCTATCACCAAGGTCCGCGAAATCATGGCCACGCAGGATCCTCTGCCGGCTGGCCTGCGCATCGGCGTCGTGGGCGGAGGCTGCTCCGGTTTCCAGTACTCCATGGCGTTTGAGAACCAGTGCGGCATGATGGACAAGGTCTTCAATTTCGATGATTTGAAAGTGTTTATCGATGCCACCAGCCTTATGTACTTGAACGGCTGCACCGTGGATTACGTTGAGACGCTCGAAGCAGCCGGCTTCAAATTCGAGAACCCCCAGGTGAAGTCAACCTGCGGCTGCGGCTCATCCTTCAGCGTTTAGTCACTCTGAGTTCCCAGATGGCTTTCACCAGGGCTCGCCTGAAACGGCGGGCCTTTTCATTTTTGTGCGGCGGGAATAGAAGAGACGGCGATGCTGAATCTCAAGCCCCAGCGAATGTCGCCAATTTGTGACATAAATCACACAAAAACAAGGTTTAATTTCTATTAATAATTTACATTTATGCTCATGATAAACAAGTTAATTACAAAATGTTCCACGTGGAACATTCGTCGATCTTGACAGGCCGTTCGCCTGCGAGCCGCCTCCAATCCTAACTTACCTTTATGCTTCGTGCGCGGTGGGGACGTGCCGGGGTGGGCGGATGAGCTCCGTAAGGGCGATGCCGGTGAGGATGAGCACGGCCCCTCCTGCAGGGCGGAGGCCGAGGCGCTCGCCGAGAACAATAAATGAAGTGATCCAGGCGAAGACCGGCTCCATGGTGAGGATAAGCGCGGTGTGGGTTGGGGGCAGAATCGACTGCGCCCAGCTCTGGATGGAAAAGGCCGCGGCGGTGGCCAGGACGGCGGAGATGGCAAGGGCGATGAAAATGCGCGGGGTCCACAGGATGCGGGGGTGTTCGATCAGGCGCAGGCTGAGGGCCATGAAGACGGCGCACCAGCCCACCTGGAGCAGCGCCAGCGGGCGGAAATCGAGACGCGGCGAGATGTGGGCCAGGGCGAGGCAGTGGAAAGCGAAGCCCACGGCGCAGCCGAGGGTGAGGATGTCGCCGATGTTGATGGAGGAGAGATCGGGCAGCAGCGACGCGCGGGGGCTGGCGGGCGCGGTGAGGAAGAGGATGCCGAGGAAGGCAAGCGCGGCGCCCAGGAAGGCGTTCCAGCGCGGCGGGCTGGCGCCGGGAGGGCGCAGGCCAGGAATTGAGGAGAGCAGAGGCACAAGGACGACGACGAGTCCGGTGATGAAAGCCGATTTCGATGGCGTGGTGTAGACCAGGCCGATGGTCTGGAATTGATATCCAGTGGCGAGGCACAGTCCCACCAGCGCGCCGGCGCCGACGTGCCATGGGCGGATGCCTCGCCAGGACCGGTGATAGGCGACGGCGAGGACCAGGAAGGCGAGCGTCATGCGCGCCAGGTTAAAGGCGGCGGGGGACGCTTCGGCCAGTGCCGACTTGATGAGCACGAACGTCGATCCCCACACGGCGACGGTTAGGAGCATGAGGAGATAAGCGCGGAGCTTCATTGCTTAAAGGCCATGGTAAAGGGAGCAGGGACCAGGGAACAGGGAGTAGGGAACAGAAAAAAATGCCCGGCTTGTGGCCGGGCATTCGCCGATCGGAGTTGTGATGCCGCGCTACCTACTGCTGTGCAGGCGCGGGCGTGGCGGGCGCAGGGTTCGTGTCCGTTGCCGGATGCAGTCCGGGAACGGCGGGGACAGACTGGATAACGCCGGAAGCCGCATCGCCAAGGTTGATGCCATAGTGCTGAAGGGTCGTCGCCAGAATCTGGTAGAGGCTGGCGCGGGCTTCGGCAAAGGCATTCTCCGCGTTGATCATGTTGTAGTCGGCAATGGCCAGGCTACGCTCCTGTGAGAGCACGTTGGCGGTCGTTGAGGCGCCGAGGTGAAGCTTCTTCTGTTCCGAGTCCAGGCTCTGCCGGGCATAGTCCTGCGCAGCGCGCGAGGCAAGCACCTGGGCGCGGTCATTGGTGAGGGCAAACTGCGCATTCACTACCTGCATGCGGATCTGGGTGTAGCGCTGCTCCAGCTGCAGCTCGGCCTGGCGGTACTCCAAAAGGGAACGAGCCTGTTCCGCCTGGGCCACGCGGTTGCGAATCGGGATGTTCAGGGTGAAGCCCGCGGCCTTGTCCGGACCGGTGGAGTTGACAAGGTTATTGAGCACCGAGCCGTAGCCGACCGTTGGATACGTATTGGGAGTGCAGTTGCCGCTGGTGAAGAAATTGATGCAAGTGGGGCTCTGCGCGCCGCCAAGGGCGTCGGCGCTGTAGAAACCAAAGACGTTGAGTGTAGGCAGGAGGCCGTTTTTGGCGCCTTTGAGGCCGATCTCGTCGTTCTTGAGGGCGAGGACGGCTTGTTCCAGCTCGGGCCGCTGTTGGAAAGCCGTCTTCACCAAATCGTCGACGGGCTCTGATTCCTCGGGCAGCTCTTCCAGGCTCACACGATCCGTGGGAACAATGTCAGCAGACTCGAGCGCCGTATCGTTCAGGTTGCGCGCGATGGCCTGCTTCATGATCATCTGCTGGTACTTGAGGTCGTTTTGCGAGCTGACAAGCGTTTGCTTGTCCGTGGCCACGGTCTGCTGCGCATTCACCACGTCGAGCGGCGCCATGGTCCCGATCTGGAGCTGCTTCTGGGTGTCGCCGAGGAGCTGTGTGCTCTGGGTCAGAGCGCGCTCCTTGGCCTGCACGTTGTCATAGGCGCTGACCAGGCCCCAGTAGATGTTCTCCACCTGATTGACCGTGTAAAGAATCTGCTGGCGAAAGCTGGAATCGGTAATGCGGCGATTGTTCAGCGCCTGGTACATAAAGCGCTTGTTGATGAAGATGCCGAAGCCCTGCAGCAGGTTCTGGGTGACGGTGGCCTTGAACGAAGAGGTGAGCTGTGGGCTGTAGGAGTTGAACGGGTTGTCAGAAGTGACCCGGCTGTTGTTGAAGCCGATCTGGAGGGAAGTGCCGGTAACGAAGCCCTGGTTGTAAGTGAAGTTGTACTGGTCAGTGTTGGTAGAGAGCTCGGATTTGCCGCCGGAGAAGAGGGTGTTGACCTGGGGGGCTTCGGCGCGTTCCAGTTGGATGGTGCCGGTGACGGTTGGATCGATGGTCTCGGGCAGCGGACCGGCTCCATTGGTGGTAAGCACGATGCCCGCGGTGCCGGAGGCCGCGCCGCCGGAACCCACGGTGGTGCCGCCTGGACCGCCGCCGCCGGTAAGCGTGGAGGACGCGCCGCCCAGCGTATTGGAGATGATGCCGGTGTTGACGCCGTTGAGGCTTGAGCCGGCCTTGGAACGCAGAATGTCGGTGTCCGCGATGTCGAGGTTATAGCGGGCGATGGCGATGTCGTAGTTATTCTCGAGGGCCAGAGCCAGCGCGTCGGACAGGCTGAGATAGATTTTGCCGTCCTTGACCAGGTTCTCAAGGCGGACAGAGTTGGCAAAGCTGGCCGGCGCCTCGTGGGTGGGCATGTAAGCCTTCCAGGGCAGGCCGAGCACGCCGGCGTAGGGCTTGGAGAAGTCACGCCCCGTGGCCCGCAGATTGAACGGCTCAGTGGGCGTGACGGCAGGCGCTGCCGGTAGCGTGGACGTGTTTGAGCTTTTGGGCGGATTGGGCGCAGCCTGTTGCGAATACCCCGAAGGGAGGCACGTAGTCAGCGCCAGCATGACCGACGCGGCCGCGCGCAGCCGCATGCCCGCCTGGCGGGAGCGCAGGGACTTAGCCGGGCGCTCAGACACACCTGTATGGTAGAAATGCATGATTCCTCTCCACAATCAGTTGAGGCATGTGGGTTGCCGTTCATTGAGACGCCCGGGGAGCGTTGCCGGACGCAATTAATCCTCAATTCCATGCGCGACCGCAGGCGCTCAAGGAAGTGTTTCAGGACTGCATAACCCTCTTTACGAGCGCCGGACGGATTCGGTTCCGCGTTCCGCGCCAAAGCAATTGGAAAGCATGCAGAAACCTGAGTATATCGCACGGATAGGCGCAGTTTCTGTGACCCGGAGCGGTCGAGTACCCTGTTCTGAACCAGTTATACCGGACATATCCGGAGTGAGTCAGGAATAGGGACGAGCGCAATGCGGAATTGGAAGCTGACCTTGGCCTATGACGGCACCGATTGGAGCGGCTGGCAGATCCAGCCGGGACAGCCGACGATCCAGGGTGAGTTGCAGGAGGCCCTGGGCCGGGTAACCAGCGAACGGCCGCTGCCGCAAGGCTCTGGGCGCACCGATGCCGGCGTGCACGCCCTGGGGCAGGTGGCCAGTTTCGGTCTGGAAGCGCCCATTCCGGCCGACAGCCTGCGGCGAGCGTTGAACCGGACGCTGCCGGCGGCGATTCGTGTTTTGCGCGCGGAGGAGGCGCCGGAGGGGTTCCATGCCCGGCACTCGGCCGTGGCCAAAACTTACGAGTATCGCGTGTTCGTGGAAAAAACCACCGGGGGCGAGACGCTTTGCCCGCCGTTCCTGGCGCGGTATGTGTACGCCTACCCCTGGCCGATGGACCTGGATTGGTTGAAGGAAGCTGCCGGGCACTTTGTGGGCACGAAGGACTTCCTCAGCTTTGCCGCCACCGATCCGGACGGGACGGCGCGGGAGGCATCCGGGAACGACGCCGGCCCGGCGCCGGCCATTCGCACCGTGTTCGCGTCGGGGTGGGAGGAGCGGCACATCGGGGAGGGAACCCTGCTGGTCTATCGCGTGCGCGGCAATGGCTTCCTGCACCACATGGTGAGGAACCTGGTGGGAACGATGCTGGACGTGGGACGCGGCTACGGCGAAGCCAGCGCCATACCGGGAATGCTGGCGGCGCGGACACGGGCCGCGGCAGGGCCTACCGCGCCGGCGCGCGGGCTTTTCCTCCAAAATGTGGAATACGCCTGATGTCGTCTCAATTCATGCCGATCCCCATTTAGAGGGATTTCGCGGCTCCCCACGAAGTGGTACCGTGGGCGTGTTCCTGCAGACCCATCCACCGCCGCGCACTGGGGGGGCGAAAAACGAGCTGATGAAAGTGGAACGATTCCGAAGCGGGGCGCCATTGGGTGCACCTGGGCGGGCGCTTGTTTGTGGGGGATACGGCGAGTGAACCGCACGCTTTTAGTGATGGTGTTGTCTGGCGCGGGCCTGGCTGGCCATGCGGCTACGCAGAGTACTGTCAGCGCCCTGGCGGGCGTGGCCGCGCTCAGCAACGAGCAGGCCAGCCACTCGGTTGCAGCGGAGTTCAGCGGCACCGTGGTCTATTCCCGCGGCGCGGAGAAACTCCAGTTCGTGCAGGATGGAAATGCGGCGGTCTTTGTAAAAGCGTCGGGAGCGTTTCAGCCGGGCGATCGCGTCCTGGTGAAAGGGCGGACGCAAAACAGCTACCGGCCCATCGTGATTGCGGACAGCATGAAGCTGCTGTACCACGGTGTGCGGCCGAACCCATTGCCGGCGACGTTTGCGGAGATGATTGGGGGCGCGCTCGACTGCCGGCTGGTGAGCGTGCATGGACGGGTTCGTTCCGCGGATTTGTTTGTAACGGCGGACGCACCGGTGACGACCTCGCGCGTGGAACTGGCTACGGACGGCGGGCGCTTTGAGATCAATATCGACGCCGCAAACCAGGCAGAGCTGAAGGGCCTTCTGGATGCGGATGTCGAAGCCACGGGCGTGGTGGCCGGCAAATTCAACGACAAGATGCAGATTACCGGCGTGGTGCTCTACGTCAGCGGGCTGGAGGATATCCAGGTTCTCAATCGCAGTGCGGGAGAGCCTTTGACGCTGCCGCTAACGCCAATGGGCCAGATTCTGGAGCACTACCGGGTCAATGATTCCTCGCCCCGCGTGCGGGTGCAGGGGACGATAACGTATTACCAGCCGGGGAACGCCGCGGTGTTGCAGGATGGGAAAGAGAGCCTGTGGGTGGTAACCCACATCCGAGCGCCGCTCACCGTGGGCGACAGGGCCTTTGCCACGGGATTTCCGGATGAGCACGACCGCATCCTCACGCTCGATGATGGCGAAATTACCGACGAGCATGTGCGCGGGGTGATGAATCCGGTAGCCGCCAGTTGGGACAAGCTGGCCTATTGGAGCGACAATCAGCCGGTGGGCCATCAGAACGACCTGGTTTCGATTGAGGGCAAGGTGGTGACGGCGGTCCGCGAGCCCTTCCAGGACGAATTCGTGCTGGACTCCGGCGGGCACTTGTTCTCGGCGATTCTCAATCGCTCCGAGGGCGCGGACCGGCCTCCGCTGCCGAGCTTTTCGCCGGGTTCCACGGTGCGGGTGACGGGAATCTGCACGATTGCCGATCTGAATACGATCAACCCTCCCGGCATGGTCCCGTTTCAGATTCTTTTGCGCTCGACCGCGGATGTGCAGCGCGCATCCGGGCCGCCGCTTTTCAGCACCCGCAACCTGCTGATCCTTGCCAGCCTGTTACTGGTGATCGCCATGATGGCTGTGGGCTATGGGTGGTCGCAGGAGCGCAAGGTGTACCGGCAAGCCGAATCGATGGCGCAACTGGAACAGCGCCGCAGCAGCATCCTGGAAAGCATCAGCACTTCGCGGCCGCTGGCAGAGATCCTGGAACAGATTGCGGAGATGATGGCATCGGCGCTGGGCGCCGATTGCTGGTTTGAAATTGCCGGCGGCTCCCGGCTGGGCAAACAACCCGAGAACACGGCGACGCTACTGGTGGTGTCGCAGCCGCTATCGGGGCAGGGGGGAGCGCTGCTGGGCACCATTTTTGTTGCGCTGTATCACGGATCGCGCGCGGACCCGCGCCAGTACCAGGCCATCCAGATGGGCGCCCGGCTGGCCACTGTGGCGATTGAAACCCACCGTCTTTATTCCGATCTGACCTACCGCTCCGAATTCGACGCATTGACCGGCGTGCACAACCGCTTCTCGCTGAACCAGTATCTGAAGGAGCGGATCGGCAAGGCGCGGGAAGAGGCCACCGTCTTCGCGCTCATTTACATCGATCTGGACGATTTCAAGCAAGTGAATGATCGCTACGGGCACCAGGCGGGCGACATGTATCTGCAGCAGATTGTCAACCGCTTGAAACATCAGCTTCGTCCCGGCGATTTGCTGGCGCGGCTGGGCGGCGACGAGTTTGCGGCGATTGTTCCCAACGTGCGCAGCCGCGCCGAGGTGGACGAGATCGCGCGAAGGCTGAAAAGCTGTTTCCACTCGCCTATTTCGGCGGAAGGACACTCCCTGCGCGGCTCAGCCAGCTTTGGAATTGCTATCTATCCGATGGATGGCGAAACCCACGATGAGTTGTTGAGCGCGGCCGATAGCGGGATGTATACGGCAAAAAAGAGGAACAAGAGCCGCCACAAGAGCGAGCATTCGGTGTCCAGCTAAAGAGGATCGTTGGCGCAGGTGGGCGCGCAACAGGCACGCTCCCGGCCGCATCCTGCTAGGCTGGGATGAGCAATTATGGTGCTTTCGTCGCACTCCGCAGCCTTTTCTCGCATTACCACGCTGGCCTCCAGGCGCACCGTTCATGCGGCGTTTTCGTGGCTGCACGCCAATGAGCGCGTGCTGCTGAAATGGCAGAAAGAGCTGTGCGCCATCCCCGCGCCGCCTTTTGGAGAGCGCGCTCGTTCCGAGTGGCTGGCGGAGCGGTTTCAGGATGCGGGGCTCGATGGGATTGAGACCGACGATGCCGGCAACATGCTGGCGTTTTCGCCCGCGCCGCGGCTGCACCCGGACAGCACCGGGCCCATAGTGGTGCTCTCAGCGCATCTGGACACGGTGTTTCCCGCCGGCACTCCGCTGCGGCCGCTGGTGCGAACGGTGGACGGCCGCGACCGGCTGGAAGCGCCCGGAGCCTGCGACAATGCGGCCGGGGTGGTCGGATTGCTGGCGCTGGCCCACGCCATGGTGCAGTCGAAGATCGATCTGCCCGCGGCATTGCTTTTCATCGGCAACGTAGGCGAGGAGGGTGAAGGCGACCTGCGCGGCATGCGGCAACTCTACAGCCGGAGCGGGCTGGCCGGTCGCATCGTGGCCCATATTGTGCTGGACGGCGCGGGCGCGGATTCCGCGGTGACGCAGGCTCTGGGCAGCCGGCGGTACCAGGTGACGATCACCGGACCCGGCGGGCACAGTTTTACCGATGCGGGCACGCCCAATCCCATCACTGCACTGGCTTCGTCGCTGGCGGAGCTGTGCGCGATACCGCTCCCGGAGGAACCGCGCACAGTGCTGAATGTCGGGACTATTCATGGGGGAACGAGCGTGAACTCGATCCCCGAGAGCGCGGCGGCGACCATCGATACGCGTTCCACCAGCACCGATGAGCTGGTGCGGCTGGAGGTGGCGCTGCATCGCGCGGTGGAGGATTCGGTTGCCCAATGGAACGCTCGCGCCATGCCGGCGGCGCGGATGCGCGGGCTGCTCAAGTTTTCGATTGCCACCATCGGCAATCGGCCGGCGGCGCAACTCTCCGCAGATTCGCCCATTCTGGACGCGCTCCGCGCGGTGGATCGTCACCTGGGTCTGCCGTTGGGCTTGCGGCTGGGTTCCACCGACGCAAACATTCCCATCTCCCTGGGGATTCCTGCGCTTTCAGTGGGCGCGGGAGGCGAGGGTGGCGGCGCGCATACGCTGGCCGAGTGGTACGAGCCCAAGGATCGGGAACTGGGACTACGGCGCGTGCTGCTGCTGACCCTGGCCATGATCGAGTGGGCCGCGGAGTTGTAGAGGCTAGCCTTCACCCGGCAGCGTACGCCTTGTTGCTGTCCTGTATAGATCTCCGAGCAACCAAAATCTGCTGTGCGCCAACCCCTCTGCGGCATGCCCGCATCGAAGGTAGCGAATCAATTCGGATTGTTCCTCCGGATCGTCCCCAAGCTATTCGCATAAACCAGCATAAGGCAGGCCCCATGAAGACTCTTCGGTCCTTGGTCCCCCTCTTAGGGTTCCTTGCGATTTCCGTTTTTGCCAGTACCGCAGCAGCCTCGGTTCCGACCGTTTCCATCACCGCAAGTTCAGCCAGCATTTCAGCAGGACAGTCCGACACTCTGACGGTGAAGGAAACCAGCGCCGCATCCATTCACGTGACAGGATCCAACGGCACTTCGTACACCCTGCCTTACTCCGGCGGAACGATCGTCGTGATGCCGAGCGCCACGACGACCTACACGGCGACCGCAACCAACTCCAGTGGCAGCGCGACGGCCAAGACTACGATCACCGTCGGCTCGGGAACGACGAATCCCACGGTCGCTATTTCAGCCAAATCCAGCTCCATCAGCTCCGGGTCTTCCGACACTTTGACAGTTACCGCCACCAACGATTCTTCAATAAGTGTCACCGGATCCGATGGTTCGAAATACAGCCTGACGGGCTCGGGCGGCACCATCACGATCACCCCGACGTCCACTACGACCTATACGGCAGTGGCGACCGGCTCCTCGGGCGGAACCGCATCGGCGCAGACCACGGTTACGGTCACATCGAGTTCGAGCTCCGATCCGGTCGTCACCATCACTGCCAATTCCAGCAGCATTTCCTCCGGGCAGTCCGACAAGCTGACGGTGACCGCCTCGAAGGCTGCATCCGTGAAGGTGACAGGATCCAACGGCAGTTCCTACAGCCTGCCCTATTCCGGCGGATCGATTACGGTGACTCCAACTTCCACCACAACCTATACGGCAACAGCGACCAACTCGCACGGCAGCACTACGGCCGAAGTGACGATCACCGTCGGCGCAGCAAATCCCACGGTGTCGATTTCGGCCCAGAACAGCTCGATTAGCGCGGGCAATTCCGACACGCTGACGGTGACCGCAACCAATGCGACGAAAGTGGTGGTGACCGGAACGGACGGCAGCTCCTACACGCTTGCGTCGACCGGTGGCACGGTGACGGTGACTCCGACCGAGACCACGACCTACACGGCCGAGGCTAGCAATGCGGCCGGAACGACGGCTTCGGCAGAAACGACGGTAACCGTCGGATCATCGACCGGCGAGGATGCAATCCAGCACGTCATCTTCATGCTGCAGGAGAACCATACATTCGACGACTACTTCGGCATGCTCAATCCCTACCGGCACGCCAACGGCTATGACGTGGGCAGCGACGGCAAAACTTACGACGTGGACGGAATCGACGACAAGCTCAGCACAATTTATAACCTGGACGACGAAGGCACAAAGTACTACCTCTACAAGTTCCGTTCCACCTGTATCGACGACGATTCCTCTGACTGGCTGCCCAGCTACGGAAGTGTCAATCGCTATAACTTTGCGGCCACCCGGCCCATCAACATGGACGGCTTTGTGCACACGGCGGAAGGGTTCGCCAAGTACTGCGCTTCCTCGGGATCCTGCCCTGGCGCGTACACCGATACCACGGGCGAGCGTGCCATGGGCTACTATGACCAGGAATTCCTCAACTACTACTACTACATGGCATCGCAGTTCGCCGTTTCGGACCGGTGGTTCTCCCCCATTTCCTCTGAGAGCATTCCCAATCGCATCGCCACCTTCACAGGAGGCACCACTCAGGGATTGACGGAGCCTCCGGGGAACGACAAGGTGGGCCAGCTTAACATCAACAACATCTTTGAGGAACTGACGAACGCGGGCGTCTCCTGGAAGATCTACTTCACGGTTACGGATGGTGGGTGCCTGGGCGGCACCGAATGCGGAACTGGCAGCGGCAATCTGCCGGACACCACCTTCGAGTCGCTCAGCTACTCGACGAACTTCATTAAGGGCAACTCCAGTCATGCGGCGTGTCCCTCTGGCCTCAAGCCATCGTCGGTCTGGGGCGACACCTCCAACTACTACTGCGTCGACCCCAACCACATCGCGCCGCTCTCGCAGTACTACACTGACGCCGAGAACAACACCCTTCCGGCATTTTCTTTCATCGAGTCCGGAAGTGGCGTGAACGACGAACATCCCGGATCTGCGGCGTCGGTCCTGGTTGGTCAGACCGCGGTGGCCAAGATCATCAACACGCTGATGACCAGCAAGTCGTGGTCGAGCTCGGTGTTCTTCTTCAGCTATGACGAGGGCGGCGGTCCGTACGATCACGTGCCCCCGGTACCGGGCTCCTCCAACAAGTACACCGATTCTTCGCTGGGCTCGATTCCCGACATATCCACCATCGCCGTGAATGCCGACAGCTACAAGCCGTGCTATCCCAGCGGCGGAACGCCGACTTTGCACTGCGATCTGAAATCGACCGACCCCGGCGCCAAAAGCACCGATGCTCCGGCCGAACAGGGATTCGCAGCGCAGCTTGGCTTCCGTTTGCCCAACTTCGTGGTTTCGCCCTTCACCCGCAAGCACTACGTCTCGCACATTCCCATGGATCACACGGCGGTGATCAAGTTCGTGGAGAATCGGTTCATCTCCAGCTCCGCGCACCTGACTGCCCGCGATGCGGCCCAGCCAAACCTGCTCGACTTCTTCGACTTCACCAACATCCCGTGGGCCACGCCGCCTACGCCGCCCACCCCAGTCTCGTCCAGCTCGCTTGGCTACAATCCGTGCCTGCCGGCGGACATGGGGCCGTAGTCAGTTGGCAGTTCTTAGTTCGTAGTTCGAAGTTGAAAACGGTTCGCAGTTCTTAGTTCGTAGTTCATAGTTGAAGGCCGCCGATAGAGCGCACCAACTGTGTACTGCGAACTGTGAACTAAGAACTATCTCGCCGCTACCTGATCCAGTAAATCGAAAAACTCAGGAAAGCTGATCGCCGCTGATTCCGCTCCCCGGATCAGCGTTTCGCCTTCGGCCTTCAGCGCAGCCACGCTGAAGGCCATGGCGATGCGATGATCGCCGCCGGAGTCGATGACCGCGCCATGCAGCTTCTGTCCGCCGAGCACGTCGAGGCCATCTTCAAATTCCTCCACCTCAGCCCCCATCGCGCGCAGGTTCCGCGCCACCAGCGCGATGCGGTCCGATTCCTTCACCCGCAGTTCCTTGGCGTCGCGGATGCGAATTCCGCCCGACGTGTACGGACCAATCGCCGCCAGCACCGGCAGCTCGTCGATGAGCTGCGCCGCCAGTGGGCCGGTGATCGCCGTGGATCGGAGCCCGTCCAGCGGAGCCGATACCTGAACGGTGCCCACCAGCTCGGCATGCTTTTCTTCAAGGTTCAGCACCGCAATGTGCACGCCGAGAGCGGTCAGCACGTCGAGCAGTGCCGCGCGGGTGGGATTCAACCCGATCGAATCCAGCACCAGCGATGAGCCCGGAAACAGGGCGGCGGCGCAGAAGAAGAACGCGGCGGAAGAGATGTCGCCGGGAACCGCCGCCTCGATCGCGTGCAGCTTTTGCGGCCCGGAGATTGAAACAGAATCGCTGCTGCGCACGACCTCCGCGCCAAAGGCCCGCAGCGCCAGCTCGCTGTGGTCGCGAGTGCGCACGGCTTCGCGCACCGCAGTGGTTCCCGCCGTCTGCAGCCCCGCCAGCAGCACGCACGTCTTCACCTGCGCGCTGGGCACCGGGGTGGTGTATTCGATCGGCTTCAGCGCGGCGCCTTCAATAATCACCGGCGCGTGCCCATCCGTAAGCGCAATGCGCGCGCCCATTTCCGCAAGCGGTTTGCGGATTCGTTCCATAGGCCGGCGCGACAAAGATTCGTCGCCGATGAGCGTAAACTTTCCGTCCTGCGCGGCAAGCAGACCCGCAATCATGCGCATGGTCGAGCCGGAGTTGCCGCAGTCGAGAGGGCCAGTTGCGGGCGTTACGCGGCCGCCCACGCCGGTCACTTCCACGACGCCATTCTCAAGCCGGCTGACGCGCGCGCCGAGCGCCTCCATGCAACCGAGCGTGGAAGCGCAGTCCGCGCCCGTGGAGAAGTTCGTGAATCGCGAGGTGCCCTCGGCAAACGCGGCCAGCATGCCGTAGCGATGGCTGATGGACTTGTCGCCGGGCAGGCGCAGGCTGCCCAGGATGTTGCGCGCCGGGCGAATCACACGTTCATCAGTCGAGGTATGCAAGAGAACTCCGCGTGCGGGGATAGCTTGAGTTTAACAAGCTCTTCACTTCACCCGCAGAATGATGATGGTTTCGTCGTCGAACCGGTCGCGCCCGCCCTGGAACCGTGATACATCGTTCAGGATGGCTTCCGTAATCTCCGCGGCCGAGCGGTCGCGATGACCGCAAAGCACCAGGCCCAGACGTTCTTCGCCGTACATTTCATCCTCTGCGTTGTCCGCATCCAGGATGCCGTCGGACACAAACACCACTGTGTCGCCGGGCTGCGTGGACAGGGTCAGCTCGTCATAGGTCACATCGGGGAACATGCCCAAGGGAAAGCCCTCTGCACGCACCACCGTCGATTGCCCATCGCGGCATAGAATCGGTTGCACCGCGCCGGAGTTGGCCACCGTCAGCGTGCGCGTCTGGTCGTTCCACAGCGCGAACAACATGACCACGTACTGCGATTCGAGCTTCCGTTCTTGTAATGCGTCGTTCAGCGCGGCCAGCATCTTTGCCGGCTGCAGGCGCTGGCTGGCCGCCGAGTGCATGATGCCGCTCACCAGGGCCGCGAACAGCGCCGCGGGCGCGGCCTTGCCGCTTACGTCGCCCAGCACGATGGCGCTTTCGTCCGGTCCGTATTCCAGGAAGTCATAGAGGTCGCCCCCGATCGTCCGCGCGGGCAGAAACCGCACCGCCAGCTCCGCATTGGCGTGCGCCGGCGGCGACTGAGGCAAAAGCCTGAGCTGCACTTCGCGCGCCATTGCGATATCGCGCTCGAGTTGTTTTTCCTGGCGGCTGACCGCCTGATACAACCGCGCATTTTCGATGGCGACAGCAATCTGCGCCGCGAGTGTGGTGAGAATGCGCTCGTGTTCTTCGTTGAAGAAACCTGCGCGCGTGTGTTCCAGGTCCAACACCCCAATCACGCGCCCCTTGTAAAACAAAGGCACAATCAGCTCCGAACGCGTCTCCGGGTTCATCTCCAGGTAGCGATTATCCTTCTGTACGTCCGGCACGTTGATCACGCGCCACTCGCGCACCGCGGCGCCAACCAGCCCGCTGTTGACGGGGAAACGCCGGCGCGGCGCGTGCGCGTAGCCGAATCGCCACGCGTAGCGCGTGACCAGGATATCGCCCTTCTCGTCCAGCAGCATCACGGTGAACATCTGGAAGTCGATCAGTCGCCGCAGGAGCTGCCCGATGCGCTCCAGCAGCGGATCGAGCTGGAGGATCGAAGTCAGCTCCGCGGCAATCTCGTTTAGCACCGTCAGGGTTTGCGCCTGCCGCGACACCCGCGCATATAGCCGCGCGTTCTCAATTGCCTGCGCGATGCGCGACGCCGTCAGCGTGAGCAGATGCAGGTGCTCTTCGTGGAAATAGTCGGACTGTTCGCTCTCAATGTCGAGCACGCCGATCAGGCGGTTCTTGGCGATCAGCGGCACCGCCAGCTCCGATCGCACGTCGGGGTTGGCCGCGATGTAAGCCGGCTCCGTGGCCACGTCGTTCAGCAGCACCGGCTGCCGCGTCAGCGCCACTTGTCCCACCACCCCTTTGCCGATAGGAATTGTCGTACGCTCTGTTTCCGGCGTGTGTCCGATCTGGAAACGAATGCGCAGCTCGTGAGTGCGGTCGTTCAGCAACAGGATGGCGAAGATGCGGTAGGGAAGAATCGCGCGTACCAGTTCGGAGGTGCGGACCAGCAGTGTTTGCAAGTCCAGCGTGGTGTTCAATGCGTCGGTGAGCTGTACCAGGTAGGCCAGATCGGCCGGTTCCACGCGCACATTCAGCGGATCCAGATGCACGCCCGCGGAGGGACGATAGTCCCCCTCGTACTCGTGCTCGTTTGTGGGACGCCGTGGCATGGGAAGGTTGAATGGCAATGATAAATGCAGGGAGTAGGAAGTAGGGAGTAGGGAGTAGAAAACAAGAACAGGCTACTGAGAGCAAAAATGCAGGGTCTCGGCCAACAATGGAGGCTGGTAGCTGAAGCAGTTGCCGTGTGGTCCCTACTCCCTATTCCCTACTCCCTGCTTTTTACTCCGCTCCCATCTCCCGGAGAATCGCCACGCTTGCCGCAGGGCCCAGCCGGCTGGCTCCCGCCTCCAGCATTGCGCGCGCATCCCCCAGCGTGCGAACGTTTCCGCTCGCCTTCAGGCCGCAGCGCCCGCCGGCCACACCGCGCAGCATGGCGACATCCACCGCCGTGGCCCCGCTCGCGCAAAATCCGGTTGAAGTTTGAAGGTAGTCAGCGCCCGCCTGGATGGCGATCTCGGCGCCGCGCAGCTTCTCCTCCACATTCAGCAGACAGGTCTCCAGGATCACCTTCAGAGTGGCTCCATGATGATGCGCCACCGTCGCCGTGGTGTGGATGCTGCGTCGCACCGCGTGGTGATTTCCGCTCTTCAACTGGCCCACCGGGATCACCATCTCCAGCTCTTTTGCGCCCAGCCGCGTCAGCGCCGCTGCCTCCTGCCGCAGCGTGGAATCGAGCGCTGCTCCCAGCGGGAATCCGATCACCACCCCTACCGGGATTCCGGTTCCCGCCAGCACTGAAACCGCGGTCGGCACCCACATCGGGTTCACAATTGCGCAGGCGAGCCGGTAGCGTGCCGCCTCATCGCACAATTTCTCCACCTGGTCCCGCGTGGCTTCGGGCCGCAGCAGCGTGTGGTCGATAACCGTGGCCAGCGATTGCCAGCACGTCAGAGCACTTGCGGCAAATGCCGCTGCATCCCAGGTCCCGTGGTCAAACTCCAGATCGGCCTCTGGAACGGGGGTCGGTGCCGCCATCGCGTTGACTCCTTCTCACTATCCCGGTGTTGCTCGAACCTTAACCGAGGGTCATTTCCGGGAACCGAGTATAGACCGCCTTTCGCGGCAGTGACCATCCCACAAAAGCGCTGCCTCGTTGGACGCGGCAATGGCTGTGAATGATACCTTTAGCCGAATCAATCTGCCGGCTCGATCTCCATCCGTTCGATCAGCCCGTCGCGCAGGGTGTAAACGTGCCGGACCATGGTATCCACCAGCAACTTGCCTTCGTGGTTGCGCACCACCTGGTGCACCATGACCGTTGTCCTGCCGTCCGCCTCCGGCCTGATTTCAACGGGATCCACATTTGGATCGAGCACCGCCCACTGGCGGGTCCAGTAGTCGCGAACTTGCTCATGCCCATGCACATAGCCGCCTTCCCACCCGTTCGGCCAGGCTACGTCAGGCTGCATGAGCGCAAGCACCGCGTCAATGCGGCGCGCGTTGAAGTCGCGATACGCGGCGAGCAGAATTTCCCGGGTGGTTTCCATGGACTTTTATTCTGGATGGTCCGGCGTCATCAGGCAAATGTCGGGCAGGTTCCGGTACCGCTCCGCATAATCCATTCCGTAGCCGATTACGAATAAATTTGGTATGGAGAAGCCAACATAATCGGCGTCGATCTTCTCGATCCGCCGCGACGGCTTGTCTAAGAGCGCAGCGATCCGGAGGGTCCTGGGCCGCTGCTGCAGGATGAGCTTGCGCAGGTAGGACAGCGTCAGCCCGGTGTCGAGGATGTCCTCCACAATCAACACGTTCTTGCCTTCCACGCTCTCGTCCAGATCCTTGATCAGCTTGACCGCGCCGGAGGTGCGCTGGCCTTTGCCATAGCTGGAAACGGCCACAAAATCGAAGGTCGCATCGATCTGCACGGCCCGCGCCAGATCCGCGAGAAACGGCGCCGCGCCCTTGAGTACACCCACCATCACAAGCTTTTCCCCATTGAGGTCGCGCGCGATATCCGCGCCCATTTCCGCTACCCTCGTGGCAATCTGTTCCCGCGTATACAGAACCTGCAATCCCTGCTGAGTTGTTGACGCCATGGGGACAGTATCGCCTGAATAGCCGCCCGGCGCGACTCTGCCCGTTTAAAAATTCGCTGCAGGCCCCGAGTAGTTCGCCGCCTCAATCGTGTCTATACTGAGAGTTGCGATGTATCCCTACATTCATCTGAGCCTCGGCTCCTTCCACAGAGACATTCCCACCTTTGGCCTGATGCTCTGGGTGGCCGCGGTTGCCGCCGGGCTGGTGATGGACCGCAACTTCCGCCGGTTTAAGATCTCGGCCGACGCGGTCGGCATGGTCGCCATCACCGTTATCGCCGGTATTGTGGGCGCCAAGCTGTGGCACGTGCTGGACACGCCCTCGGAATTCCGCATAGAAGGCTGGCGGGTGCTATGGGATACCGGCGGGTTTGCCTGGTTCGGCGGCCTTGTTTTCGGCATCACAGCGCTGGTGATACAGGGTTTGCGCGCCAAAATTGGCGCCCTGCGCACGCTTGACCTGGCTGCTCCGGCAGCCGCCATCGGCTACGGGCTGGGCCGCATCGGCTGCTTCCTGTCGGGCGACGGCTGCTACGGCATTCCCACCAAATTGCCCTGGGGCATGTCGTTTCCGCATGGCATTGACCCGATTTATGTGCGCGTGCATCCTACGCCGCTTTACGAGCTGACCGGCGGCTTGGTGATCGGACTGTGGCTGTGGATGCGAGGGCGCAAGCACCGGCCTGCCGGCGTCATTCTGGGCGAATACCTGATTCTCACCGGGACAGCGCGATTTCTAGTGGAGTTTTTGCGCCGCAACCCGAAGGTTCTATGGGGCTTATCCAACGCGCAATTGGCCAGCGCCGGCTGCGTCGTAGCAGGCACGGTGCTGCTTATCTGGATCGCCCGGCGGCGACCGGTGGGCGAAGAGCGGCCGGTGGCGGCCGTGGAGAAGCCAGCCTAAAGCGGAGAGCGTGGACCCTTCGGCTGCGCTCAGGGCGAGGTCCACGCGACAGCCGATCGCCACCCCCGCGACGAAGTCCTGTCGCCGAGGACCCCGGGGCCAGGAGGCCCGCGCTACAAAGCAGTCGTCAGAGCGGCAGGTCCAAAGGAAGCGCGAGTTCGCTCATGCCCAACTTCTCCAACTCCCTGTTGACGCACAAAATCGCCTCTCGCGGATCCATCCCGCGAGGCGCTCTGGCCGCATAGGGCAAGTCTTGTTCCGAGTCCGAGTCATGGTCCGGGGCAAGGTGCGACTCAGGGTCCGGCGCAGGGGGCGGATACGATTCCGGCATCAGCCTCGGGGCATCCCTGAGGTGGTAACGGAGGATCTCCCGGACTTCGGCTTCCATGGAGCGGCCGTGCATCGCGGCCAGCACCTGCAGGTTGCGCTTTGTCTCTTCGTCCAGATTGCGAACTATGATGGTTGCCATGAACATCTTCCTTTGCTAGCAGTGCTAGCATTGCTAGCAAATCTGGGGGGGAGGGGGGCGAAGAGCAGGGAACAGAGAACGGGGAGCAGAGAGTAGAGCGCCCGAAATGGACTGCGCGGGTTGCCGAGCCAGCTCGCTTGGCTTTGCTTCGGCCCGAGTTCGGAGTTGTCGTCGTTTCGCATGGCTTGGTTCCGTCCCTCTGCTAGCACTGCTAGCATTGCTAGCAAAAAGGGGGGAGGGGGTGTTTCTTCTCCCCTTAAATGCCAAAAGGAGCTCCGAGTTGGAAGCTCCTTTTATAGTGTCTTCAGTATGGGCTCGCGGGGTGATGGCGACTGTGCCGTAGATCAAAGCTGGTGGGCCGTACTCAGGTTCGTGAACGGGGGGCCGGGTTTGCTGAGACGAACCACCGCCCGATCCACCTTTGGGGCAATCTTCAGGCACCCGATGAAGAGCGGCACGGCCTGGTGCGGTCGCCGTAGTATCCTTCAAACTCAGATCAAGTGACTCCTGGTCTCTGGACATGTAAAAGCTTGTTTTCGGGGACATGCTCGGCCTGTCTCCTTAGACCCATCTCTGGTTCAAAAAGGGAGCATCCATCATGGGATCGAACCTGCGCCGCCGCGCCGTTGCCTTTGCCGCCTGCCTTATCGCCTCACTCGCCGCTCCGCTCTTGGCCGCTTCGCCCGACGCGAACGCCGCCGAGAACAGCCGTCACGGTTACTACCGCTCGCCCGCCGTCCACGGAGACAGCATTGTCTTCAACTCCGAAGGCGATTTGTGGACCGTGAGCGTGAAGGGTGGTGTGGCTCATCGGCTGACCACCGGGGCGGGCGAAGAGACCGAACCCATGATCTCGCCCGACGGCAAGACCTTGGCTTTCCTTGCCGACTACGAAGGTCCCAGCGAGGTCTACACCATGCCCGTTGGCGGCGGCCTGCCCGAGCGCCGCACCTGGGAGGGTGACGTGGAGCCGGAGGGATGGGCGCCCGACGGGCGACTGATGATCGCCACGCAACGATATTCCACGCTGCCCGGCGACAAGCTGGTGCTGATGGACGCTGCCGGCAAGCGCGAAGTGGTTCCCCTGGAGGAAGCCGCAGAGGCCGCGTGGTCTGCCGACGGACACACCCTCTACTTCACCCGCTGGTTCAAGCAGTGGAGCCAGACCAAGCGCTACAAGGGCGGCTGGGCGGAGAACCTGTGGCGCTACGACGGCACGCACGAAGCCACGCCACTGACTGCGGACTACGATGGCGCTTCCTCTCACCCCATGGTCTGGAATGGCCGGGTTTACTTCCTTTCAGACCGCGACGGAATCATGAATGTCTGGTCGATGGACGAGCAGGGCAAGGACCTGAAGGAAGAAAGCCACCAGAAGATTTTCGACGTCGAATCCGCCTCGGTCTCCGATGGGCACGTTGTGTACGCCAGCGCTGCCGATCTTTGGGATATCGACCTGGCTGCCGGTCACGAAGGCAAGATCCCGGTCACGCTTGAATCGGATTTCGACCAAATGCGGCAGCACTGGGTGAAGAAGCCGATGGAGTACCTGACCGAGGTGCACATTTCGCCCGATGGCTCCGCAGCCGTGTTCACCGCTCGCGGCGAAGTGTTCGTGATGCCGGCCGAGAAATCCGGCCGCATCGTCAAGGTCGCCTCCGACTCTTCGGTCCGCTATCGCGAAGCGCGTTTTCTGCCCGACGGCAAATCGATCCTCGCGCTCTCCACGCAATCCGGTGAGACCGAGTTCTGGAAGTTCCCGGCCAACGGGGTGGGCAAGCCCGAGCAATGGACCAACGACGCCAAAGTGCTGCGCTGGGATGGCGTGGTCTCGCCCGACGGCCGCTGGCTGGCCCACACCAACAAGGACCAGGAACTCTGGCTCTACGACATCAAGGCCGGCCAGGAAAAGCGCATTGAGAAATCGGAGAATCGCGGCTCCTGGAACCGCCGCATCGCGCAATCGATGAACGGCGACTTCGGCGACCTGCGCTGGTCGCCCGACTCCAAGTGGCTGGCCTACTCGGAGACCGCCGACAACTCCTTCCAGCAAATCAAGCTCTTCAATGTGGACACAAGCGCCGTTCAGATCATCACCGACGACCGCTTCAACTCCGGCAGCGCGGAGTGGAGCGCCGACGGCAAATGGCTCTACTTCCTCTCTGACCGCTCGCTGAAAACCACCATCCCCGGCCCGTGGGGACCGCGCGAGCCTGAGCCGCACTTTGACAAGCCGGTAAAGATTTATCAACTCGCGCTCACGGAAGGCCTGCGCTCGCCGTTTCTGCCGCCGGATGAGCTGAATCCGGAAAAGAAGGACGAGCCCAAGCCCGCCGAAACCAAGCCCGATACCAAGCCGGACACCAAGCCCGCCGATGCGAAGGATACACAGGAGTCCGACAAAAAGCCCGCGGACACGACCGCCGCAGCCAAGCCTGAGGACAAGAAAGCCGACGACAAAAAGCCCGACGAGAAGAAGCCCGAAGAGAAGAAACCGCCGGAGGTCAAGATCGACCTGGCTGGACTTGCCGATCGCATCACCGAGGTCCCCGTGCCCGCCGGCAACTACGGCAGCCTGCAGGCCACGGATAAGCGCCTGTGCTGGCTGAATGCCGCTGACGACATGGGCGAGCACATTTCCCTGCAATGCCTCGACATCGCCAACAAGGGCGACGAGCCCGATACTGTGATGGGAGACGTCCGCGGCTACGAAATCTCCGCTGACCGCAAGAAGATGCTGGTCGCCAAGAAGGAGCAGTTCTACATCTTCGACGGCAGCGTCAAGAGCCCCGATCCCAAGGCGCAGGGCAAGGCCGAGATCGATCTCTCCCACTGGACCATCACCACCAACCCGCGCCAGGAGTATCACGGGCTGTTCCTCGATGCCTGGCGGCTGGAGCGCGACTACTTCTACGACCGCGCCATGCACGGCGTGAATTGGCCCGCCATGCGCGACCGCTACTTGCCGCTGGTGGATCGCGTGGCCGACCGCGACGAGCTCAATGACGTTATCGCGCAAATGGTCAGCGAGCTCTCCGCGCTGCATACGTTCGTTCAAGGCGGCGACGCGCGCAAACCCGACGATCACATTGACCTGGCCACTTTTGGCGCTCGCCTGCGCCGCGATGAAAAGGCTGGCGGCTTCGTGGTCGAGCACATTTATGCTCACGATCCCGATCTTCCCGACCAGGCGCCGCCGTTCGCGCGGCCCGATTCGCTGGTGAAGGAAGGCAAAGTCATCACCTCCATCGACGGCGTAGATGCGCTCAGCGTGACCGACGAAACCGAGCTGCTGAGGGGCAAGGCCGGCCAGCAGGTGCTCATCCACGTTAAGGGCGATGCGGCTGCGGCCGCCGGCCGAGACGTGCTGGTGAAGCCCATCAGCTTTGGGCGGGATGGCGAGATGCGCTACGCCGAGTGGGAGTACACCCGGCGCCTCGCCGTCGACAAGGCTTCGAACTCGACTATCGGCTACGTCCACCTGCGCTCCATGGTCTCCAGCGACATGGACCAGTGGGCGCGCGACTACTATCCCATCTTTAACCGGCAAGGGCTCATCATCGATGTCCGCCACAATCACGGCGGCAACATCGACAGCTGGCTATTGTCGAAGCTCCTGCGCCAGGCGTGGTTTTACTGGCAGCCGCGCGTCGGCAATCCGAGCTGGAACATGCAGTACGCCTTCCGCGGACATATTGTGGTCCTCTGCGATCACGAAACTGCATCCGACGGCGAGGCATTCAGCGAGGGCTTCAAGCGGCTCAAGCTGGGCAAGGTGATCGGCACGCGCACGTGGGGCGGCGAGATCTGGCTCTCTGGTTCCAACGTGCAGGCCGACAACGGCGTAGCCACCGCGGCCGAAACCGGCGTCTACGCGGACGGCAAATGGCTCATCGAGGGCCACGGCGTCGAACCCGACATCGTCGTCGACAACCTGCCCCACGACACCTACTCCGGCGACGATGCGCAGCTTCAGGAAGGCATCAAGGTGCTGGAGCAGGAGATCAAGGCTGACCCAAGGCCGGTTCCGCCGCCGCCGCCGCACCCGGACAAGGCGTTCAAGTTCCAGCAGTGATTGCTTGGGATACAAGACTCCGGGTGCCCCAGGTCCCGATTCTGGGACCTGGGCAACGTCAGAGGAACCTTGACACTTCGCAATTTGCGAAGTAGCATGATCCTGTGCACATCGTCACGATCAAGCACCTGCAGCAGGCGTCCCAGCAGCATCGGGAGGCTGCAGCCGAGATCGGGGCATGGATCCGCGTCGTCAGATTGGCGCGCTGGCGGAACTTCGAAGAACTCAGAGCCACCTTTCCGGATGCGGATCGCGTGGACGGGCTGATTGTCTTCAACATCCGCCGGAACCGGTACCGCTTGATCGCAGCGGTGCACTATGCCAGGATGATCGACGGAAGAATCACGCTTGGGCACATCTACATCGGGGCGTTTCTTACACATCGCGAGTATGACCGATGGAGCGCACTCACCCCCAGGAAGAGGGCAGAATGGCTACCGTTTTAGCAAATCCGGCCAGAATGATCGAGCGCGGCGCACCCCACATCATACGCAACGAGGAACAGCTCGCCGCCTACACCAGGGAACTTTACCGCCTTACCGCAGGGCCGATCCCACGTCCGCTCAGCTCGAAGCCATCGAGCTGCTCACCCTCCTGATCGAGCGCTACGAAGCGGAGAACTTCAAAGTGCCGCAGGCGTCGCCGGCCCAGGTGCTGCGGTTTCTCCTTGACAGCCACAGCCTCCGCCAACGCGACATTGCGAAGGATCTTGGCAGCGAAAGCGTTGTCTCCGAAGTCCTTTCCGGCAAGCGCAGGCTGAACGCAACCCATATTGAAGCCCTCAGCCGCCGGTTTAAAGTCTCTCCGGCCGTTTTCTTTTCCGCCGAAACCAGCGCCCGGTAGGGTGGGCCTAGATTCGGCTTATCGGTTGGTCGGCGTTCGGGAAGAAGGCTACACGCGCCAGAGCAAAATGCTGGAACCGCAACCCTTCGATGCGCGTATCGGAGAGGAACGGCGGAGTTCGCGCGCCGATTCCCTGACCGTCTCGAAAAAACTGAGGTGAAGCAATGCATCCAACCTGGGCGCTGTCTCTGCGGGTTCTGCTATGGGCTCACATTGCGTGCGGGGGCGTGGCATTTGTGTGCGCGCCGGTGGCGCTGCTGACCGCCAAGGGCGGGCGGTCGCATCGGCGCTGGGGCAAGATCTACTTCTGGGCCATGGCGGGCGTGGCTGCCACGGCACTGGTGCTGTCGATTGCGCTGCCCATTGTGTTTCTGGCGCTGGTGGCGGTGTTCAGCTTCTACGCGGCGTTCTCGGCGTACCGGATTCTCTATTTGAAGGACCTGGCGCGGGGCGGCCATGCGCGCTGGTTTGACTGGGCGGCGGCGCTGGTGACGTTTGCGTCCAGCGCAGCGCTGGCGTGGGTCGGCTACTTCCGGCCGCGGCTGGTCCCGGGCACGGGCGTAATTGCGATCGTGTTCGGAGGGCTGGGGATGCTTCTTGCGGGGCGGTCGCTGGCGACGTTCTTGCAACCGCCGGAGGAGAAGCAGTTCTGGTGGTTCCTGCATATGCGGGGAATGATCGCCAGCTACATTGCAGCGGTGACGGCCTTTGTGGTGGTGAACCTGGCGCCGCACTTTGGAAACGCATGGTGGGTGTGGCTGGGGCCGGCGATAATTGGCTTGCCGGGGATCGTCCTTTGGCAGGGATATTACCAGAAGAAGTTCAGGAAGCGCAGGAGCGCCGAGCCGGTGGCGGCGGGATGATTTCGCGAGACAAAGAAGCATCTTCTGCGACCCGCCGAGCGTCATCTAATCGGACACAGAAGGAGCCTCGCCTCTCATGGACAACCAGGCCGCATTACGCCAGCAACTCGTTGAAAACCTCAAGACCGGCAATGCCCACACCAGTTTCGCGGAAGCCATCAAGGACTTTCCCGCCGACCTGCGCGGCAAACGCCCCAAGGGCTCGCCGCATTCGCCGTGGGAGCTGCTGGAGCACATGCGCATTGCGCAGTGGGACATCCTCGGGTTTTCCCGCGACCCCGATCATATTTCGCCGTCGTTCCCTGACGGCTACTGGCCGAAATCTCCTGAGCCGCCAGACGAGAAGGCCTGGGATCGCAGCGTCAACAGCTTCTGCGATGACCTGCATTCCCTCTGCTCGCTGGTCGCCGACGACTCCACGGATTTGTTTGCGCACATCCCCCATGGCAGCGGCCAGACCGTCCTCCGTGAGGCGCTCGTCGCCGCCGACCATAACAGCTACCACCTGGGCCAGCTCCTGCTCCTCCGCCGCATCCTCGGAGCCTGGAATGTGACCTCATAGCGGATCTCCTTTTCGCAACTTCCGGCCACCCTCGGTGTCCAATCCAGTGACCGGTGGTAAGGTACTTCCGGGCGGCCCGCACGATGGCCGTTAACATAAGAAAAATCGAACCCTCCCCCTGCTCCGAACCGCATTTCCCGAACCGGCAGGCGGGCGCGTACGATCGAGGAGGAAACCCGATATGAAGAAGTTGTTTGGTTCTGCCCGCTGGCTCCTTTTGGCGCTGCTGCTCCCTCTGATTCCCGCTTCCCAGGCACACGCCGGCGTGTTCATCAGCGTCGGTTTTGCGCCGCCAATTCTCCCGGTTTATGTCCAGCCCGTGTGTCCCGAGCCAGGCTATATGTGGACTCCCGGCTACTGGGGTTATGGCCCCGACGGCTATTACTGGGTTCCCGGCGCCTGGGTGCCCGCGCCGTATGACGGCGCACTCTGGACCCCGCCTTACTGGGGCTATGAAGGGGCCCTGTTTGTATTTCATCCCGGCTACTGGGGCCCGCACGTGGGTTACTACGGCGGCGTCAACTACGGCTTTGGATTTTTTGGCCTCGGATTCGTGGGCGGCGCGTGGCGTGGGCATGAGTTCGCCTACAACAGGGCGGTGATGCGCGTGGGCGAAGGCCCCAGGTGGGGTGGCGATCGAGTCTACGAGGACCGCACGGTGATCGAGAACCATACCGTGGTCCGCGACAGCCGCGTGTCTTATAGCGGCGGTCCGCACGGAATCAACCATCCGCCGAACACCGAGGAGCGCGGCTACATGCGCGAGCAGCACGTGGGCGCCACAGCCGCGCAACAGGCGCATGTGCAGGCCGCCCGTTCCGACCATACGAGCTACTTCAACGCGAATCACGGCCAGCCACAACATGCAGCCGTTCAGCGGCCCATGGGCAACCCGCAGGCTCGGCCCGGCGGGACCAATGCAAATGCCCGCAGCCAGTACCGGCCGGCGCAGCAGAACAGCTACAGGCCGGAGGCCCAGCAACGGCCGCAGCCCCAGGCCCATCCGCAACCCCAGGCACATCCGCAGCAGGCGCCGCGGCCGGAATCGCACCCGCAGTCCAAGCCGACGAAGGAAAAAGAACCTCGGAGGCGCTGAAATGGACTCACGACCAGGCGCGGCCTTCAGATCCGGCCGCGCCTAACCTTCCTTCTCACTCGATCGCAAGATTCTCAATGCAATGTGCCGGTCGGCCCACGGAGTTCCGTGGGCCACTCCTTTTTACGCGCCCGATTGGACTTGCTCAGTTTGTCTGCGGCTCGGCGGGACGGATTCCGGCGAGTTCGATTTCGATGCCGCCGTACTCGGGGTGGTCGTTATTGCGGATTTTGTAGGCTACGTCGATGAGGCTGCCGGGCTCGAGCTTCAAGTCCATGCAGCGGCTGGCCCAGTCCCATCCCACGCAGCGCATGGTGGCGGTGCCGGCGGCGAGGCCATGGCTCTCCTGGTGAAGTTCGAGCGCGATGTGACGGTCCTTCATCACGCGGGGTGGGGCGACGATGCGGACTCCGCGGGCGGCGAAGATGGGCTCGGGATTGCCGTGGCCAAGCGGCTCCAACCTGGCGAGCCATCCAACGAGCACCGGAGTGATGCGGTCGAGGGGGAGCTCGGCGTGGATGCGCAACAGCAGTTCGGGCTGGCGCGCGGCGAGGCGTTCGGCGGCGTGGGCGGCGAGTCGGCGCTTGAGTTCGGGAAGGGAACTAGCAGGCATGGCGAAGCCGACGGCAAAGGCGTGGCCGCCGAAACGGGTGAACAGGTCGGCGCAGGTTTCAATGGCTTCGAGCAACGGGAAGCCATCGACGGAACGACCGGAGCCGTGGGCGACTGGACCCTCGGGCGAGTCTTCCACGTTGATGACGATCGCGGGCTTGGCGGTGCGTTCGACCACGCGCGAGGCGAGGATGCCGATGACGCCGCGATGCCAGCCGTGGCCGTCGACGACGAGCAGGCGGCAGGCGGCCAGTTCGGGGTCCTCCGCAAGGCGTGTCTCGATTGCGGTGAGCGCGGCAGCTTCGGCCTCGCGGCGCTGGCGATTGAGCAACTCGAGATTGGTGGCGAGTTCGAGCGCACGGGCGCTGTCGCGCGTGGTAAAGAGCTCAATGACCTGCGAGGCGACGTCCATGCGGCCGGCGGCGTTGATGCGCGGAGCCAGGCGGAAGGCGACGTTGAAGCCGGTGAGCGGCTTGGACGCGGGATCGAGCGCGGCCACTTGAAAGAGCGCGCGCAGGCCCGCGCCGACGGGACGACGCAACTCGCGAATCCCAAGCGCGGCGATGGTGCGGTTCTCGCCGCGCAGTGGAACGGCATCGGCGATGGTGGCGATGGCAGCCATTTTGAGAAAGCTGGGCAGCGTCTTTTCGCGGGTGCGCGCGGAATCGCGGGCCTCAAGGAGCGCTTGCGCCAGTTTGAGCGCGATAGCGGCGCCGCAGAGGAACTTTTCCGGATAGCCGCAGCCGGATTGATTGGGATTCAGGATGGCCAGCGCGTCGGGGACGCGGTCGTCGGCGGAGGTGAGGTGGTGGTCGGTGACGATGAGATCGAGGCCGAGGCGGCGCGCGGTTTCCGCCTCGGCAAAGGCGCGCATGCCGGTGTCGACGGTGATGACGAGGCGCACGCCATCTGCGTATGCCGCCTCCAGCACGCTGGACTGGAGTCCGTAGCCTTCGCGGAGGCGATGCGGCACGTGGAAACGGGCGATACCGCCAAGCATCTCGATGGCAGTTTTGAGGAGGACGACGGCAGTGGTGCCGTCCACGTCGTAGTCGCCGTAGAGGAGGATGGTTTCTTTTTGATCAATGGCGCGCTGGACGCGATCGACGGCCGCGCGCATGCCGAGAATGAGGAAGGGGTCGTGCAGTTGCGCGGAATCGGGGTTGAAAAAGGCGTGGGCTTCGCGGGCATCGTTGATGCCGCGAGCCAGCAGGAGCTCGGCGACGATGGGCGGCACGTGCGCCGCGGCAGCCAATGCTGCTGCTTCTTCAGAATGCGCCAGGGCCATGACCCAGCGCTGCACGGGATATCGGCGCGTGATTGCTGAGGTTGGACGCGGAAATGCGGTCGCGCTCACTCGTCCTCGTGGTCGCCATGTTCGTGCGCGTCATCAATCACTATGTCGTGAAAGCTTTCGATATCTTCGAGCAGCGACTGGAAACGCTCGTACCACTCGGTGGTGGTTTCATGCAGGAAGACAAAGCCCTGGTAGACGAATCCCAATTGAATGTAGCCCAGCATGCCGACATATTTGCGCAGCCACTGCGCCTCGACCAGCTCGGTTGCTTCTTCATCGGGGAAGTTCATCTCGCCGGCATCGTCGATAAGTGCATCGAGCTCGTCGCGCTCCAGCGTCACCTCGCTGAAGGTGATGAAGGGCGCGCCGGTGTGCTTGGCCATTTCCACGAAGTCTTTCCACGCGTCGGGATTGTCCTTGCCATCCCAGAGAACGGACGAGATGTCCTCAGTGATGAAGCCGGGGAGCCGCCGCATGCCGTGGCCCTCAATGAAGGCCACCATGTCATCTTTCAACGCGAGAAGATTATCTTTGCTCATACTCTCAAGGGAACATTCTCTCAGATGGGGGCGGGTTGGGAGAGGCTGTTGTGGAAAGTTCCTGGCCGGCCGCGGTTAAGCTGGAACAGGAGGATCACCCGATTGCCCCTGTACGAACATCACGTTTTTGTCTGCCATAACGTGCGCCCCGAGGGAGCGCCGCGGCCTTCCTGCACCAGCGACGGAAAAAGCGAGCTGCACACGCAGTTGCAGACATTGGCCCGAGCGGCCGGCATCGCCGACCGCGTGCGCATTAACAAAAGCCTCTGCCTGGACCAGTGCGAGCACGGACCTACGGTGGTGGTGTACCCGGAGGCGGTATGGTACGGGGGCGTACGGCCGGAAGATGCGGCGGAGATCGTGGAGGAACACCTGGTAAACGGGCGGCCGGTGGAGCGGCTGCGCATTGCAGAAAGCTGCGTCAACGCGAAGACGTGCCCGCATAGGAATAGCGGGGTTAGCGGAGCTAGCGCGGGCGACTGACCTTGGTAATGGGCTAACGGGCTGTGGCGCGCTGATTCGGGTGATTGTTTTAGGGCCGGAGCCGATAAGCGAATGCGGAGGACTCCGCCATGAGCCGCCGCATTCCGCTTTGCTTTGCCTGCCTTCTGGTTGCTTTTCCTGCTTGGGCTGCACCGCCGGATGGAGTTGTACCGGGGGCCGGGGGCTCAACGTCAATTATCCTGCGCTGGAACGCGCCGATGCCGTCTGGAGCGCTGATCGCTTGCCGCGCGCGGGTGGTTCCGCTGGGTCCGGGCGCAATGGCGCAGCCTGCCGAGGTGTCAATGGTAGTTCCAGGTGGAGGAGCGCAATGCGCGCTGGAGATTCCAGTGACGTGGCAGGGCAGCGCGCCGCCGTCGACGATCACGGTGATCTATGAGCTGGACGTGCGATCGGCCACGGGAACGATGACGCGGGCGGGTGTGCAGACCGTCGTGCTACCCCACTCGATGAGCGCCAGGCTGCCGCTAATGATTCATAGGTAGGCAGCCCTCCGCGGCGCAGAAGGCGCGCTGGCAATGTACAGACTTGGGCTCGATGCGGTATTCTGACGCATAGTCCATGATCTTTTCCCGCGAATACATTGGTTACCTTGGCCGCCGTACGGTCAAGCACCTGATCGACGCCAAGTTCATTACGACCAGCGACTTGAAGGGCGCCGAGGAGAGAGTGACTGCGGCCCTCACGGAGGAGCTGTCGCTCGAGGACCGCATCAACGAAGAGGTCCGCATGATCCTCGAAGCCTACTCAGAGGAAATGCGCAAGACCGGAGCGCAGTACGCCGAGATGTTCAAGAAGGTGAAGGGCGAACTGACGCGCAAGTACAAGGCGGTTCTATGAGGGTGAGCCGGGACAAGATAAACAAGCTGGCGCACACGGTAGCCGACACGCTGGCGGAAATTGACGCCGTGGGGTTCCTGGAGGACCGCAACACGATCCGGCAGGAGGTGCGCAAGGAACTGGAGACGCTGCTGACCGAAGAGGCGCGAATCGACACGGCGGCGCGGACGAAGATCGCCAGCCAGAGGAAGATCATTCTTGAGGGCTCGCAGGAGTGGGAGATACTCTACCGCAAGTACTACAACGAGGAAGTGCGGAAGCTGGGGATATAAAGGCAGGGAACAGAAGAGCAGAGACAAAGGGAGAAAGATTCCTAAATTCCCTCGCGGCACGCTCCCTGAAAGGCTCGCGGCGTTTTGGATCGTGCCGGAGTTTTGTTAAAGTAAACGAGTGGCCTGATGGCCATCCCCCTGCAGCAGTGTGGCGCTATCGTCTAGGGGTTAGGACGTGAGATTCTCATTCTCAAAACACGGGTTCGATTCCCGTTAGCGCTACCAGATTCTAGTTGCCCCACGATGTCAATTGGCGCACGGTGACGCTACAAGGTCAACATTGCGCTCCGCAAGGCATGGACACAAGCCGTGTTGCAGCAGACTTTGGGAAGTTTATGTGCGCCGTTGCAGTCAGCCGGTTGGCCGGAAGCGCGTCGGCGATACTTCATCCGGTCAGGAAAAACAATTAAAGCCTCCGGTCTGAAGCCTTCTCAATTGTTCCAATGGGCGGTTATCAATGACTTTGGCGAATGTTCTTCTGTCGACCACTTTCTCGCACGTTCTAGCACCTGTTCAAGTTGAGCTTGAGATAGATGCGCAGCGGCTTCATCCCACTTCACAAAAAGAGAGTCAATATCTTCCTGAGGACTGAGGGATTCGAGACCGTAGGGGGAAACTGCTTTCGGATCAGCAAGGCCAAGGGTGAGCCAGAAATAGGCTTCCGCCCAATTTACTTTCATGTTGGATATCCCCAATTCTAGTTGTGCGACCCCTAATCCTTGTTTGGCAGACGCGACGATCCAATCTTCCCCTTTGAGATGGTCAGTAACCACGCCAGCGCCGTTCTGAAAATCATGGCCAAGCCTGAATTGCGCACCCGCATCGCCTTGAACCGCTGTTCTACATTCCCAATAGGCCGCTCTAGTCTCATCTGGCCACGCAGTGTTGTGACTCAATTCGCTGGCGGCTACCCAGTAGGTCGTGGACACCCAAAACTGCGAATCAGCGTCTCCTTGCTTCGCTTTTTCCAATCGCTCATTCCATTTCAATTGCTCTTTTAAAGGAGCTTCGCGAAGGTAAGCGGGGCGCTCAACGACGTTGTCTACTGTTTTCGCTATGGACGTGCAATCATTTCCAAGAGGACTGGTAGGCGAATTACTCGACAAAAGCCGCGCCACTTCGAGTGCTGGAATAGCGAAATTTAGGTTTTGACCTTCTCCGGGATTCAGGCCGCGCGTAATTACTCCGACAACCTTACCGCGCATGTTGAGGAGGGGGCCGCCACTATTGCCATGCGAGACGGGAGCAGTCGTCTGAATCCAAGTCTTGTCCTCCTCATCGACCCGGATGGCACTTACGATTCCGTCTGACACAGTTCCTTCGAGGCCTAGCGGACTGCCAATAGCGACAACGTGGTCTCCTACTTGTAGCGATAGTTTGGAATCAAGGTTTAACGATTCGAAGTTTCGTCCATTGACCTTGAGAATGACCAAATCCTTGTCTGCATCCTGCGCCAAAATGCCCTTCACTGGCAAAGATGAACCATTCGTTAGCTTCACTATCGCGGAATTCGCGCCTTCGATAACGTGAAAATTCGTCACGATCTTGCCATCTTGGGACACAACAAATCCGCTACCTAGCTTCTGTTCGCCCGTTTCATCTGAAGTTACAATTTGAACGACCGCATTACTGGTGCGCTTTACCAGTTCGGGGACAGTCAATGCTCCCATTGATTGGGGAGTTTGAGAGAATCCGGCTGTGACCATCACTATCGCCGCGGCAACTAGCGGGACGCGCTTGCTCATTTCTTCACCCTGTTCTCTGCACTCTTATCTTTTCACAGTGTCTTGAGGTCGCCGAACTCCGCTGCGGAGCCACTCCGCAATCTGGCCCGGTATCGCTGGGAGTGACGGGAAACGAAATCAATAACTTAAGCCGTCAATTCGGTAGACGTTAGCGCTACCAGATTTTCAACAAGACTGCCCGCCCCTTCCGGCGGGCTTTATTTTTTGCCTGTCGAATGACGAAAAGGCAGCGGCCGGAAATCTCAGGGGTGGGCGCGGTACCCCTGCCAAAGGTATTCCAGCGCTTCAGGAAGGGTCTGCTCTCGCGTCGCGTGGTCCACATGCCCCGCATTGCGGGAGAAGACGAACTGGTAGTGGTAGCCTTTGGCGGCGAGTACGCGGGCCATATTCTCGTTGGCCAGCACCCAGTCGTGCATTCCATCGCGCATGACGTTGGGATTGTAGAGATCGCGGTCCCCTACTTCGAGCCAGATGCGGATCGGCTTGCGGGGACTGCCGGGGATCAGCCGCTCATGAAACTCCCACGCCCCGTGGGGAGTGCGGTCGCTGTGCGGCCACTGCTGGTTGATGTAAGTGCCGGAATAAGTGAGCACGCGGTGGTACCACCCAGGGTGATACCAGGCCATGGCGAGCGCGCAGGAGCCCCCTGAACTGCCGCCCATGGCGGCGCGGCCGTCGGGGTCGCGGGTGAGGCGGACGTGCGCTTCGCGTTCCACGCGCGGCAGAACCTCCTTCTGGACAAACTCGGCGTATCGGCCGGACATGGTGTCGTACTCCAGGCCGCGCTCGCTGCCCTGCGCGTCGCCGCTCCCGTTGGCAATTGAGATGGCGACGATGGGCGGGAGCTTGCCCTCGGCAATGAGATTGTCGAGCACAGTGAAGAGCAGGCGATCGGGGCCATCGGCGCCGACGATGAACGGCGCGCGCGTGCCGGGAACATACTGCGCGGGGACGTAAACTGCGACTTTTCGCGTGTAAGGAGCAGGATGGCTGTCAGTGACGATGAAGCGCGAGGGATCGTTGGGGTCGGCCGTGCCGAACGTGCCCGGCGCTTTGGCGATGCCGGGGTAGTACTTGCTCTCAGAGGAGAGCATGGTGAACTCCACGATTCTGCCGTGCGGCACATCGTCGTGGGGGAGAGATTCGGGCGCGGGTGTGTGCGTGGGGCCTATCACGAAGTTGCCATCGGCGTCTGCCTGAGGAAGGACGCCGTCTGCGAGGTCCGTCGCGGCGGGATATCCGGGTGCGTGGGGTTCGCGCGTGGGCGGGGTTGGCCGCTGTGCATCCGCAGAGGCAGGAAGCAGCAAGGCGACGGCCAGTACGGGCAGGGAAGCGGTGGAGAGGCGCATAGGGCCATTGTGCACCATGACGTCCCAATAAGCTCAGGGTGCGGGCAACGCCTTCTTCATTCCTCCTTGCCGATAAGACGCGAAAACAGTCCTCGCTTTCGCGCTTCGCGGTCGACAGCGGCCTTTGGCCACGGCGGCAACTGCTTGCCAAAAAACACAGCACGGGGATTGTGGAAGCAAAGCCGGTCGGCCGTGGCCTGGCCGAAATCCTTATACAGCAAGTCGTACGCTCTGCGCATGGAAGGAGGACGCCACGCCATCGCATGAGCATCGCTGGCCACCAGATGCACCCGGCGGCTGCGAAGCAGCTCCATTGCCGTCGATTCCGGCTTCCGGCCAAAGTCTCCACAAAGCGCTCCGGCCGTGATCTGCAGCAGGCACCCGAACCCTATCCATTCATCCATCCGTCGCGGATCCGCGGTGAGCACATGGTTGCGTTCGGGGTGGGTGATCACCGGAACAATGCCGATTTTGATCATGCGGAGGAGAATATCCGATATGGAACGTGAAATAACGAATTCGCTGAACTCGACGAGAAGGTACTGGTGGCCGTTTACGGTATAGCGGCCCGGGTGCCGCTCAAGATCGGCAATGTTGTCGTAGGAAAGATGGAAGTCACAGCCGAGAGCCAGCACGAGGCGGCCCTCAAAATACCTCTGGATTGTTTCCAGCCGCTCCTGATTGATCTCCAGCTGATAGGGATAACGAGTATTGGCGTGCGGCGTGGCCACAATATGCGTAACCCCTTCCGCAATGGACGCTTCGCCGAGCGCGATGGAGTCGTCGATGGTTTTCGGTCCATCGTCCACACCAAAAAGCAGATGATAGTGCACGTCGAACACGCTGGGTCTGCGTCCCCTTTTCCTGGTCCACGCCGGGCCGAACCTGAAGCTGCATTGACGGCTATCGAGAGCCCGTGCCCATAACCCCTAGCGAGGCTAAGCCAGACGCATCTTAAAGTCTTGCACTCATGATACTGCTCGCAAACTGTCGGCTGTTTTTTCATTCGGGTGTGATCTCTGTCAAGGGAGAGCATGCGCTGTGGCGTTCATGGCGAGAAGACAGCCAATGTGACCCTGCGCTGCGGCTGCCGCATGGTACCGGTGCTGCGTTTCCGGCGGCCAAATCAGGCGACGCACCCCAACCGTGTCAGGCCCTTGCCGGCCAGTTCAGCCAGCGCTCGCGCCAGTGTCCGCGAGCCGTTCAGCGATTCGGGCCTTTCCAGCCGGATTCCCTTCGCCCGCGCGTATTTCCGAAAGGCGATGTCGACGTCATAGAGAATCTCCACGTGATCGCACAGAAAGCCAATCGGCTGCAGCACGAGCGCCTTCACACCCCGCTCTGCCAGCCGGTCCAGCGTCTCTTCCACGCTCGGTCCTAACCACGGACCGCCGCTCGCTCCCTGGCTTTGAAAGGCAAAATGCCACTCCGCAATCACCGGCAGGCTGGCAGCCACAAGTTCCGCGGTGTGACGCGCCTCTTCGGCGTAGGGATCTGCGCCTTCACCCGGCCAGAGCTTCGGGCCGCTCTCTGGAGTCTCCGGCGGCTGCACCGTGCGCACCGGTACGCTGTGCGCCGTGAAAAGTACCGGCACAGGATGCCCAACTTCCTCCGTCAGTTTGCACAGCGCCGGCCGCAGCCGCTCCGCGAATGCCTCAATCAGCAAGGGATGCCGCGCCCACGCATCGGTAAAATCTATCCGCAGCCCGCGCGCCTCCGCCATCACCGCGCGCCGGTAGAGGCCCACGCTGGTGCGCGAGTTCTGCGGCGCCAGGCAGATCGCCGCCGCCTCCTCCACGCCATCTGCTCGCATCTCATTCACCACATCGGGAACGTACGGCCGCCAGTTGCGCATGCCCACGTAGACGCGAACCGGAACGCCATTCGCGGCCAGCTCCGCCTCGGTCAGCTGCGCCTGCTCCATCGTCAGCTCGGTCAGCGGACTGCGACCGATCAGCGAATAACGATGCTGTATCTCATCCACCACGTGCTGCGGCATCGGCCGCCCGCTCACCACGTTGCGCAGGTACTCGGGAATCTGCTCCACCGTCTCCGGCGTTCCATGCGCCAGGAGCAGCACCGCTTGTCGTGCCATCCAACCTCCGTTTACGTTGTGTGTGCCCCTATTTCTTCAACGGCAAGGCCATGAGAAACAGCACCGCCAGCAGAGGACTCGCGACCAGGGAAAACACAAACCAGAATACTGGCTTCTCTCCGCGCCGCCCAGCCACCCAGGCAAGAACCGCAGCCATTGTGATCCACCATGCCACAAGGAAGATGCCTCCTGGTCCCGGGTTCATCATCATGTGCCCTCACTTCCTCGCTGAATCCGCGACACATTCTTTCACTCCTCGAGTCCTTGCTTCTTTGGTCCCCGGTCTCTACATACCTTGTTCCCTGCTTTTTTGATCCCAGGCTCCTGCCCCCTGTTCCCTGTAGTTCCGCACCATCTTCACCGCCGCCTGCACATTTTCTACCGGCGTACCCGGCACAATCCCGTGCCCCAGGTTAAAGATGTGCCCCGGTCGCCCCGCCGCCGCGCGCAGTACTTCCTTCACCCGCTCTTCCAGTATCTCCACCGGCGCAAACAGCGTGATGGGATCCAGGTTTCCCTGCACCGCATGTGCATACCCCACCCGCCGCCAGCCTTCATCCAGCGGCTCATGCCAGTCCAGGCCAATCACGTCCGCGCCGGTCGCAGCCATATCGCCCAAAAGCCCGGCCGTCTCTACGCCAAAATAAATCACCGGCACGCCCATCGCCTGCACCGCGCGTACCAGCCGCTTTGACGCCTCAAACGCGTAGTCGCGGTAATCGCTGAGCCCCAGCGATCCTACCCAGCTATCGAAAATCTGGATCACGTCCGCGCCCGCCTGCACCTGCTGCCGGCAGTAAGCCGTCAGCACCATCACAATCTTGTCCAGCAGCATCCGCCAGCTCGATGGGGCCCGATACATCAGCTTCTTAGTCTCGATATAATTCCGCGACCCTCCACCCTCGATCATGTACGACGCCAGCGTGTACGGCGCGCCGCAAAAACCGATAATCCCCAGACGGTCCTTGAAATGTGTGGCTACTTTCTGGATGGCCCGCGCCACGTACTCCAGCTCGTCCGCGCGGTCGGTCCGCAGCGCCTTCACGTCCTCTGCCGTCCGCACCGGCCGATGCACCACCGGCCCCTCGCCCGCCTGAAATTCGAAATCCAGACCCATCGGCTCCAGCGGCAGCAGCAGGTCGGCAAAGATGATGGCCGCATCCACGCCCAGCTTTTCCGCCGCCGTAATCGTCACCTCGGCGGCAATCTCCGGCTGCTTGCAGATCTCCACCAGGGTGTGATGCTTGCGAACCTCGCGATACTCCAGCATGTAGCGCCCCGCCTGGCGCAAAAACCACACCGGCGTCCGGTCCACAGGCTTCCTCAGGCACGCGCGTACGAACCGGCTGCCGTCGAGGATGGTTTCCTGAGCAACTTCGTTCCCGTTCAAATTTTGCATACAGGGTTGATTCTAATGGGCGAGCGTTACTTTGCTGCCCACAGGCAGAAACAGGTGTGCGTTTCGTCACCGGAGCGCACTGCATGTTCTTTCCAGTTTGCCGCTCGCACTTCCACTTACGTCGGCCGGCACCGCAGTCATGCATTCCTGCAGCCAGATCGGGCCCTCACGCCGCAGCCGGCGCAACGTCACTGTGCAGCTCGCGCAATCGTCTCGTATTCGGTCCAGGCAAACTGCTTTGAGTCTGGCGTCCATCCGCCCGTATTCCCCGATCCCTGACCGCCGAAAAACGTCCGCACCGTCGTCAACTCCGCGCCTTCTGCGCCCATTCCGTTCTTCAGCCGCAACATCTTTATCTTCATCCCATCGCCAATGTAGTTGTGGTCCGGGTGATTCATCGGGTACGAGATGGTGTAGAGCCACTTGCCGTCCGGCGAGATGTGCGGAAACCAGTCCTGTGTATCGGTGCCGTTCGTCACCTGCTCCGCCAGCTTGTCATCGGGTCCCGCGCCCCCGGCCGGCATCCGCCACCCATCCCACTTGCCCGATCGTTTCGAGCAGAAGTAAACCCACTTGCCGTCGGCGGAGTATTCCGGTCCGTCATCCGCAGCCTTGCCGCTGGTCATGCGCAATTCGCCGCTGCCGTCCACGTTGATCCGGTAAATATTCGCGCTGTCCTGCAACGTCCCGGTATAGACCAGGTACTTTCCGTCCGGCGACCACCCGTGCAGCCATCCCATGTGAACCGGATGCGCCGAGCTCCCATCCGCATTCATCACCAGGATCGGATTGGGAATATCCGCCGCGCTCCGGATTCTCGCCGGCATCGGCAGTTTGATCGCCGTCGCCGCAATCTGCTTCCCGTCCCACGAGACAGCATGATCGTTCGTGGCCACCATGTCCGCGGCCGCAAAGATCTTCTCCGGCTTCCCTTTATCCGCGCCGCTCACCGGGATGCGATACAGTGCGTTCCCCATGTCGGACACGATGTACTTTCCGTCCGCCGTCCAGTTCGGCGCATGCCACTCTCCCTCGATCGTGAACAGAATCGTTGTCGTCTTCTTCTGTACGTCATAAGTCATAAAGTGAGTGCGATATTTCGGCGCTGACGCGCGGGCTTGCGCCGGATTCTTCATCGCCCCGGCGAATACGGCAAAAGCAGAAAGCAAGCAAGGCAGAATTCTCGTCCACTTCGGCATTACACCCTCCGGTCCTCACCATCCTACGCGCAACGCGCAGCGGCCTTCAGGCTGCAGGACCCATGCGCCATTCCGCTCGCCCAACCATTTCCTCGCCATCCCCGCCTCTATCCGCTTACGATTCTCCCCATCATGAACAAGCCTCTGAACGTCCTCGCCGCCATCGGCCTCGCCCTCGGTGGCATCTTCGGCATGATCGGCGCCATGGTCAGCCAGCACAGCCTGCGCTCCGCCGCGTGGGGCCTGGACGGCACTGCCATGGTCGTCGCCGCCTCCTTGCTCTCGCTCCGCTTTTTCCGCAAAGGCTGTGACGCCATCGCCGCCGGCTTCCTCGTCTACGCCATCGGCGAAGCCGTCATGCTCGGTGGAACTTCCGGCTCGCTTGAGGCCAGCGTTCCCGCCTTAGCCGCCGGCACCGCCCTGTGGTCCGCCGGGCTCTTTTTCATCAGCGTCCCCCGTGATTTCGCCCTCTGGACCCGCGCCGCGGGCCTCATCTCCGCGATCCTCTTCGCCATCGTCGCCGCCAGAATCTTTTCTGGCACGCCGCTGACCCCCATCGCCCGCCCGCTCCCTTACTTCGCCTACCCGTTCCTCGTTCTCACCTTCATCGGCTGGATCTGGGCCTGCTGCGAGCTGAGCGGGCGTAATCCCCTGCATCCTTCCCTCCACCCACCTCGCCCCCACCACAGAACAACCATCAGCTCCGTCCTTAGTGCGCACTCCAACTCATCCCGCGCGCCCGGACTATGATGCCAATGTTGAGGTGAAACCAAGTGAAAATGAAATCCACCTTCTCTCGAATCCTTCCGTGTGCCTTCGCCGCGGCCGCCCTTTTCGCCGCCGCGCCCACGGCCTCAGCCCAGTTCCCGCGCCAAGGTCCGCCGCCCCACTACGCCTGGTCTGACCAGAGCCTCTCGCCTGACCAGCGCGCCGACATGGTCCTCAAGGAGATGACCATCGACGAGAAAATCTCCCTTCTGCACGGCCAGGGCTTCTCCTTCGGCCAGCAGCGCAGCCCCGGCCCGACGGAATCGAACGGTGGCGCCGGCTACACGCCCGCCATTCCCCACCTCGGCATCCCCGCCATCCAGATGGCCGACTCGGCCTACGGCGTCACCCGCGGCGCATTTATGGGCCGCTACTCCACCGCGCTGCCCAACAACCTAGGCGCAGCCTCCAGTTGGGATCCTCAGGCTGCCTTCGAGTACGGCCAGCTCATCGGTCGCGAGCTCCGCGACCAGGGCTACTCCATGACCCTCGGCGGCGGCGTCAACCTGCCCCGCGAGCCGCGCAACGGCCGCACTTTCGAGTACCAGGGTGAAGATCCGCTGCTCGCCGGCACTCTCGACGGCAACGTGGAAAAAGGTGTCCAGTCTGAGCACCTCATCGGCGACCTGAAGCATTACGCTATCAACGACCAGGAATCCGGCCGCAACGCCGTCAACGCCAACATAAGCGCCCGCGCCATGCGCGAAACCGACCTCCGCGCCTTTGAGATCGCGCTCGACATCAGCGATGCCGGTGGCGTCATGTGCTCCTACAACCGCGTCAACGGCGACTTCGCCTGCGAAAACAATTACCTTCTCAACGACGTCCTCAAGCGCGACTGGCACTTCAAAGGATTCGTCCTCTCTGACTGGGGCGGAACCCACTCCACCGCCAAGGCCTCGCACGCCGGCCTGGACATGGAACAGCCCGGCTCAACCTTCTTCGGCGACGCGCTCAAGAAAGCCGTCGAGGACGGCTCAGTCTCTCAGGCCGAGCTCGATGAGCACGTTCATCGCATCCTGCGCACCATCTTCGCCACCGGCCTCTTTGATAACCCCGTAGTCCGCCAGGTTCCAGATGTCGATGGCGGCTATGTCATCGCGGAAAAGATGGCAGAAAAGAGCATCGTTCTGCTCAAGAACGAGCGCCATATTCTGCCGCTTGGCACTGGGGTCCGTTCCATCGTGGTCATCGGCGGCCATGCCGATAAAGGCGTCCTCACCGGCGGCGGCTCCGCTCAGGTCAACTCGCCCGGCGGCAACGCGGTACCTCCACCTCCGCCCGCCCCCGGCCAGCAGTTCTTCCAGCGCGAAGAGTGGCTGCCCGATGCGCCGCTGCACGCATTCCAGGCCCGTTTCGGTGAAAGCAAAGTCACCTACGTCTCCGGCGACGACCCAACCGCAGCCGCCTCAGCCGCAAAATCAGCCGATGTCGCCATCGTCTTTGCCTACCAGTGGGAGTCTGAGGGCATGGACCTCAAGACTCTTGCGCTCTCCGACGACCAGAACAAGCTCATCGAAACCGTCGCCGCTGCCAACCCCAAGACCATCGTCGTTCTTGAAACCGGCAGCCCCGTCCTTATGCCTTGGGTTGACAAGGTAGCCGGCGTCATTGAGGCATGGTATCCCGGCATCCGCGGCGCGGAAGCCCTCGCCAATATCTTCACCGGCGAGGTCAATCCCACCGGCAAGCTCGCCATCACTTTCCCCAAGAGTGACGCCGACCTGCCTCACCCCAATCTGATCCTGCCGCCGCCGGAGTCTCAGCCCCACCGCCCCGCGCCCGGCCAGAACATCTCCGACTTCATGGCCCAGATGCAGAAGGGCCTGCCCGCCTTCCAGACCACTTACGACGAAGGCCTCAAGGTTGGCTACAAATGGTATGACGCCGAAAAGAAGCCCGTCCTGTTCCCCTTCGGCTTTGGCCTCTCTTACACCACTTACGCTTACTCCGGCCTCAGCGTAACCAAGGGCGAAGGTCTCACCGTCTCCTTCACCGTAAAGAACACCGGCAAGCGCAGCGGGACTGAGATCGCCCAGGTCTACACCTCGTTCCCTGAGGCTGCCGGCGAGCCGCCCAAGCGACTCATCGGCTGGGCCCGCGTCGACCTCGCCCCCGGAGAGTCCAAGCCCGTAACCATCACCATCCCGCAGGACCGCTACACCGTGTACGACGAAGCCACGGACTCCTGGAAACTCGTCCCCGGCAGCTACAACGTAATGGCGGGCGCTTCCTCCCGCGATCTGCCCCTAAACAAGTCCGTCACTCTGCAATGAAACAGTGATTCTGCGTCCGTTGATCGTTCGCCGCGGCGAACGATCAACGGGCGCGAACCCCTTCCGAAGTGAATCTTCTGTTGCCGTTGCTTTGTCTTTGCCCTTGCCTTTCTTTCTGTCATTCCCCTCAGGGAATCCGCTTCGAGTTCCCCGTCGGCGGGGTGCCCCGGAACCCGAGTCGCCAGCGACGGGTTCTGGCCGCTGGAGTGGAGAGGCTGCCCTGACCTTGCCGAAGGTTCCGCATTGGGACCCGGGAAACAAGCAAGCCCGCATCCCACAAAGGCTTTCCTCTTGAGCGCAGCGAAAGATCCGCGGTTACCGTTGATTGGTTAACTCAGGCAGAAATGCCCATACTTCCCATTCGCCGGCCACACGCCAACAACTGCGGATCGGCACTCATTCGCCGGCCCCCTGTCTCCGGTTTGGCGCCATCTGACCTTAAATTGCCAATGGAACCAGGCCAGAACCTGCGATTTGCGTGTTGTGGGTCAGAAGTCGAATTCCTTCAATAATCGCGGTAGCTCCAATAGTCCTGTCTTGCGGATCCTTCGGGTACGAAATTGGAAACTGAACAGAACGAACCGCAATTTCCGGACTGATGGGGAGAACCTCCACGTAGGCAGCGCATTTCTTCACAAAGGATTCGACGCTTACGTCGATGTCGATCCTCTTGTTCTCTGCCAGCCACGCAATTTCCCACAAACTGATTGCAGAAACAGCAAGCTGCCCAGCCTTGCGGGCCGTGAGAATCGCCTTCCTGGCTTTGGGCGCGAGTTTTTCTGGAGCAATGAGAAGCCAGATAAGAATGTGAGTGTCGAGAAGAATCACTCCACTCCCCAATCACGGGCCGGAACCGTGTTCTCAATATCGCCCGTAATTCTGGCGACGCCCGATAGAGCTCCAAAAATCTCATCGTCGCAATCGTTGGCGGGAACAACTTTTACTACGGGTTTGCCACGCTTGGTGATCACAACGGGACGGCCGCTCTGCCAGACGCGATCCATCACAGCGAGACACTCGGCTTTGAATTGCGCGGCAGCCATTTTCCTCATGACGGGCTCCCTATATATGACCATAATATTATGACCACTTTTCAAAGTTAACGGCCAATCTCCCGATGAGAGCTGGCAATAGCCTCAAAACGAATGATGGATCACCTGTGAATACCAGAGCACCGGAGCGGCCACGAGAAACGCGTCGATGCGGTCGAGGACTCCTCCGTGACCGGGTAGGAGCGAGCCCGAATCCTTGACGCCGGCCGAGCGTTTGAGCGCCGACTCGGCCAGGTCGCCCACCTGAGCCGCCGCGTTGACCAGCACCGCCAGTGCCAACCAGTACCAAATCGGCTCATCGGCGTAGAACAGGACGGCAATGTTCCAGCGCGTCAGCAGGTCGGCCAGTCCGACGAGCCCGGCCGCAATCAGAACGCTCGCTGCCAAGGAGGCGATGGCGCCCTCCCAGGTTTTGTTGGGACTGATGCGCGGAGCAAGCTTGCGCCGGCCCCAGGCGCGGCCCACGTAATAGGCGGCGGTATCGCCGGCCCACACCAGCAGCAGGAGGTAGAGAACCAGCGACGGCCCATTGGCCTGCTCGCGCAAGGCCGGCAGCGACACCATGGTGAGGCCGGTGTAAAAGAGGCAGAAGATGGAACTGGTTGCATCCGGAAGCATGTTCTCAGTGGGGCTGAAGAACGTGCAAAGGAGAAGCAGCACCAGGCACAACACTCCGTAAACCGGCAGGAATCGGTCCGCATCCTGCCATTCCCCCCAAACCGCGAACAGCGCCAGAGTGGCGATGACGGCCACAATGCGCGGCGGATTGGCTCCCTTTGTCTGGGTGAGCCCAAGGCACTCCCAAGCCGCCAGCGCCGCCAGCAGCGCCGTGGCCGCGGTGAACAGCCACTGCAGATAAGAGGGCAGAAATACCAACACAAGAACAACAGGAATCAGGATGACAGCAGTCTGGACTCTCTTCATTCTCGGTTGAGGATACACCGGCGGGCGGGGGGTCAAGTTAATGCGCCGAGGCATTGCGATGGAGAGGCTGAGCCGGGCTTAATTGGAGGCTCAGTTCCGGGCTTTGGGACGCCAGTTCAGGATGACGTTCAGGGAAAGGGTTTCTTTCGATTCATTGGTGATGATGAGGAACCGTTTGCCGTCGGGAGCGACGTCCCAGCTGATAGGGCCGGTGCGGATTCCGGTATCGACCATCTGCGTATTGAAGAGCGGCTGCGGGGTTCCTGGCTGAAAGACTCCGCTAGTGCTGACGGGGACCGCCATCATGGTCCAGTCGGGCGAGATATAGAAGAGTTCTTTGCCATCGCGACGCCATCGCGGCTGCACGCCGCCGCCGCGGGAGACCATCCAGCGGCCGCCATTTGGACTGGGCGGGAAGGGGATGACATAAATCTCACTCAGGCCCGATTCGTTGGAGGTATACGCAACCCAGCGGCCATCGGGCGAGAACTGTCCCTGGCCTTCACTGGCGGGAGTGACGGCTAACGGCAGAGGATGGTTATCGCCTTCCGCGGGCAGCGCGAACATGTCCGCCGAACCGGTATCCGGGTTGACTTGATCGAAAAGGATGTAGCGGCCATCGGGGGACCAGCTCTTGGGGACGGAAAGAAAGTTGGTCTTGAGCAGGAGCTGGGCACCGCCTGCTCCACTTGCGGATTCCCGGTAGATACCGCCTTTGCCGAACAGGGCGACGTCTTTGCCGTCGGGCGACCAGATGGGATTCATGCCTGGCGTATTTACATTGAGGCGCGTGGTGACGCGGGTGGCGAGGTCGAGCACCCAATAGCCGCTTTCCAGGTGGTCGCCGATCACCCGTTTTCCATCCGGGGAGATGTTGACGACCGAACCACCCTCTCCGGCGGCGCCGAGAACCTTGCCTTGACGGTTGCGCCAGACGCACTGCCAGTCGCGGCCCTGTCCGGAGACCCAGGCCAGCATGCCAGTGGTGGAGGCCGAAGCGAGCGACTCTGGCGCGAAGGATTGCGTCACTACGCCATCGGCTAATGGATAGGGCTCGCCTGCGGGTTGGAGGTTTCGCATGTCGAAGGGGAGGGCGGTGAGGGTTCCGACACGAGTGAAGATGACTGCGCCCACGCGGCCGCCAGGTGGCGGGGCGACGACCTGCGCGTTCGAAACATCGGGAAGGATGCGCCGCTCTTCCGCATCCTCAATGGATCCCAGCCACACGCCGGTGGTGCGAGTAGCCAGATAATGGCGCCCGTCGGGCAGAAACGTGGGATAGGTCTCGGTAATCAGGTGGCCGGGCAGGTCCGCCACTGGTCCCCCCGCATCGGAGACGGTCTGCGGCCGGGCCAATCCGCCGAAGAGGATGACGCCGAACTGGTTCCATGTGCCGCCCAGAGCACCGATGGCATTGCAGATGGTTTGCACGGGGCCGCCGGAGCGCTCGATTTTTTTCAGGCGGGAATCGGCGAAGAAGGCGATGGATTGGCTGTCAGGAGACCAGAAGGGGTCGGCTGCGCCGTCGGTTCCGGCGAGGGGGGAGATGGCGGCGGAGTCGAGCGCGCGAATCCAGATCTGCTGCTTGCCGTCTTTGAGCAGGACCACGGCGACGAAGCGGCCGTCAGGAGAAACGGCGAGGGAGAGAGCGCGCGACTGCTCGGGCAGGACGATGTTCACGTGGGCGGGCGGCGGGGAGGCCGGGCGCCGGGGAACGCGGAGAATCGCAATGACCACGAGGACGAGGGCGGCGGCGGCCATAGCTGCCCAAGCCCACCAAGGTAAGCGGGATGGCGACGCGGAAGGAGCCGCGGGCGGGGCCTGGGCAATCGACTCGAGCTCCCACTTTAGGTCGCGCGCGGATTGCCAGCGTTCGTCGGGATCGGTCTGGAGGCATCGAGTGACGACGCGTTCGAGGGCGGGAGGGAGATCTTTGGGGAAGCGGGAGAATTGGCCGGTGGCCATTTCGGCGAGGATGAGGCCGAGGGCGTAGATGTCGGAGCGCTCATCGGCTTCCATGCCCAGGGCGCGCTCGGGCGCCATGTAGGCGGGGGTTCCGATGAGGTTGCCGGGGGCGGTGAGGGAAGGATCCAGGGGCGAGCGGGCGAGGCCGAAGTCGAGGACCTTGATGCCGGTGCGGGTGATCATGATGTTGGCCGGCTTGAGGTCGCGATGGACGATGCGGCGGGAGTGGGCTACGCCGAGGGCCTCGGCAATTTGCGCGCCGTAGCGGAGGGTTTGCTGAAGGGAGAGGCGGCCGCGCTTGAGGCGGGCGGCCACGGTTTCACCGTCGAGCAGCTCCATTACGAGGAAGTTGGGGCCGACATCGTGGAGGGTGCAGACGTTGGGGTGGGCGATGGCGGCGATGGAGCGGGACTCCTGCTGGAAGCGGTCAAGGAAAGCGCGCTTGCAGATTTTGATGGCCACGGGGCGGTCGAGGCGGGTATCGGTGGCGCGATAGACCTGGCCCATGCCGCCGCGGCCGAGCAGAGATTCGATCCGGTAGGGGCCGAGCTGGGTTCCGGGTTCGATTTTCGCTTCCGCGTCGCCGGCGATGAGGCTGGCGGCATCCTGATCGAGGAGCTTGTCACCGCTTGCGGAGTCGTGTGCGAGGAGGCGTTCCACTTCCCGGCGAATTACGGGATCGGAGCCGGCCAGAGCTTCAGGGCCGCGTTCGCGGGCGGAGTGGTAGAGGTCTTCGATCTGCTTCCAGCGCTCGGATTTCAAGCATTCCCTCAATAGAAGTTTATGAATGGTATTATTGCGCCGAAACGGTTCGATTGGCACGAGGCCAATACTTTTCAGTGATTTGGGCCGGTAAGGAAGGCGACGGGAGGCGGGGAGTGAGGCAGCCGCCGGGCGTGAGCGCGGGAGAGGATGAAACCTCAGAGACGACGATGCTGCTGCGCGCCTGGGCGGATGGGGACCGGGGCGCGCTGGAGCGATTGACGCCGCGCGTGTACCGGACGCTGCGGCGGATTGCCGGCCACCATTTGAAGAACGAGCGGGCGGGAGACTCGCTGCAGGCGACGGCGCTGGTGCACGAAGCGTATTTGGAGCTGATCGACATTACCAACGTGGACTGGCAGCACCGGGCGCATTTTTTCGCGGTGTCAGCGCAGGTGATGCGGCATATTCTGCTGGACCGGGCGCGGCGGAGGGTGGCGGCGAAGCGGGGCGGCGATGCCGAGCGCGTGGACCTGGACGTGCTGCCCGACCTGAGCGGGGATCGGGCCAAGGAGCTGATCGCCCTGGAAGACGCGCTGAACGCGCTGGCGGCACTGGACGAGCGCAAGGCTCGCGTGGTGGAGCTCAAGTTCTATGGCGGGCTCAGCGTGGAAGAGTCGGCGGCGGTGCTGGGAGTATCGCCGGAGACGGTGATGCGGGACTGGAAATTTGCGCGGTCGTGGTTGCAGGCGGAGCTGAGCCGGCGATAGTCGCGGGCTTCCCGAAAATAACTTTTTATTCGATGCCAGTTTTTGCCGGGCCTTTTGCGCCTTAAGGGCAAAGCTGCTCAGAGGCCGGGACCACGACCTTGTACGGACCTTTGATCGGCCCCACAGCCCACCGGCAAAAAAGGAGCATTATGCAACGTCACAATTCCCGAGTCGTCTCGCGGCTGACGCTGTTTGCGCTGCTGCTCACCGTCTTCGTACTTCCGCTCAGGGCGCAGGTCTTCTCCATCATTACCAACACAAAGGTGAACACCAGCACCAATACGATCACGATTACCGGCGGCGGATTCAGTACGAAAGCTAAGCCTACGGTCCGTCTTGGCGCGACGAACCTGACGGTCAGTTCCTATAGCTCCAGCAGCATTGTTGCCAGTCTCGGGTCGGTTACCGCGCCCGGCACTTACCTGCTGACTGTCAGCTCCGGCGTAACTTTTGCGGCGGCAGACGTCACCCTCGGCGCCGTTGGCCCGCAAGGGCCGATGGGATTGCCGGGTGCTCCGGGTGCGCCGGGGACACCGGGACCTGCCGGAGCTCCGGGTGCGCCAGGTGCTCCAGGTGCTCCGGGAACAACGGGAGACACGGGACCTGCGGGACCTGCCGGCGGACAAGTCTGGTCGGCGAACATTCTTCTTCCGGCATCGATACCGGGCGGGGCGACAGAGGAAGGGAGTGCGAGCGGTCCAAGCTTAGCGACGCAAGGCACTCTGGCTACGATCGCGGAATATGCCTTGCCAATTCCTCAAGACTGCACCGCTTCCGGCTTCTCCGTATCGGTGATTGGAGCTCAGAACAATTCGACGGCGCAGGTGGCAGCCTATACGGGAACTACTGCCGATATTGGGCCGGACAACTTCTCCACCGGCGAGAGCCCGCTGAACTGCACCGTCACAGCCGCGAATGGGGCAGTTGCGTCCTGCACATCGCCAAATAGTATCGGGTTTAATTCGTCCGGGTTTGTATTCATTGGCGTGTGGAACTTCACGAATCCGGCGGATTTCGAGAATGCCAGAGTGCTGACCAGCTTTGTGTGTCAATAGGCCGCACGGAATAACTCGTTGGAACCCGAGGGGCCAGAAGTACTCCTGTTTTCCACCCTAACCGCAGAGGACGCGGTTAGGGTGGGGCACCCACGCGGTCAGGACGGGGCAGCCTTGCTGCGGTTGACGAAACCGGTTCAATTCACTTGCGGTCCGCGGCTATTGCCGGAAACAGCAGCCACGGGGTGGAAGCAATGTTGGCGCCGCTGGTCGTCGTGCATCCGTGGCCGCCCGGTCCCCGGACACAGCCCCAGTAGTTCTCCGTGGCGTTGCTTCCGCCGGTACACGAAGCATTGTCGAAGGCGCAGACGTTTTCCACGCCGACACTGCCACCCAGCAGACTGTTGAGGTGAACATTCACGGACGCGGGCGTATTGACCGCAACATCAATGTCTTCATCGGTGATTATGTTTTGGGTAATCACGGTGCCCTGCACCGGGGATCCGCCGCCACCGCTGTTGATATTGATTCCTACGCGGCCGGGAGTCGCGGTGTCATCGGTGTCGGCCAGATTGCGGGCAATGTAATTGGCGATGATCTGGTTTCCGTCCATGTTGTCAGCGGGTAGCCCGAAGCTGGGCCCGACGTGCGTGTGCAACGCCACGCCGCCAATGCCATTGCCGACAAGCCTGTTACTGAGGATCACGTGGTCTGAAGAGCGGCCCTGGCCGATTCCGTCAGAGAAGATGCCCACGCCCGCGCCGCCGACCTGCACGCCGTTATTCTCGACATCGTTGCCTTCCACGGTGATGTGAAAATCGCCATTATGAGGCGAACCGACCATACCGACAGGCGGGTGCGACGCAAGAACAATGCCGCATTCTCCCGGATTGTCCACGACGCTGTTGTCCGCGATGAGAATGTCGTGGCTTGCGGCAGTTTCATCGCTGACGAGGATACCGTCATCGTTTTGAGTGATCGAGTTTTCCGCCACGATCGAGTCGCGGACGCCGATCAAGTGCAGCCCGCCGCCGCAGTCGCCGGTTTCATCCATCTCAAACGATGGCTGGCCAGTGCAACCGTTGGGATCGCCTGTAAACACTGCGGGCGCCTTGGTGTTGTTGCTGATGGTGTTGTTGCGAATGGTGACGTCCGATGCAGAAACTACGAGGACGCCTTCCCACTGGGCATTCCTGACGGCGAATCCGCTGATGGTTACATGGCTCAGACCCGGATTGTCAAAGCCGTCGATGAACACGCCGTTTGCCAACCCAGTGGCATCGATGACCGAGTGGCCGGCGCCGGCGCCGAGCAGCGAGAGGGGCATTCCGATGACCACGTCTTCCTTGTAGACGCCGGGCCCAACCAGGATTGTGTCGTTAGCGGAGGCGTGACTTACCGCTGCGCCGATGGATTTGTAACAACCGGCCCAGCCGGCGGGATTCACGCAGAGGTTTGAAGCGGAAGCAGTGGGGGTTGAGGCTGCGAGCACAACTGCGCAGCAAAGAGCCAAAACAAATCGAGTCGCTTGCATGGGGACCTCCTTCGGAGGAGAATCGCGCTGGCATCTCCTGCCAGTCAAGGAAAAATTTTGTGAATGTGAAGAATGAACGGGATGGCCGATCCCACCCTAATCGCAAAAAGCGCGGTTAGGATGGGGCACCCAGATCTGGTTATTCGGCTGTATGGAGATGTGGGGCCACCGGCCGGGGAATCCTTACTGTCTGCTCGCCATGAGCGCGACAACCTTCATCGCAATCAAGAACTCGACGTACACGCTCCCTGCCACAATCGCCAGCGCGATGACCGCTCGGAGGAATCCTGTGATTCCCGAATCACGGTTCATGCGGCGATAGACGAGATATGCGGCTGCGATTGCGAAGACCGCGGCGAGAGCCACGAGGGACATTGCTTTGTGGTCGTGAATGCCGACCGTATCGCATGGGCAGAGCATCATCACGGCCGTCGCGCCCAGAGTCAGACAGAATACCAGCGCATAACTGAGCCAGAGATTCTTTCGCGACGCTGGCTGAGGGGCCTCAAGGTTGAAGATCGCGTTCTGCACAATCGCTCGCCTCGCACCCTCTCTTGTCGGATCTCTGCCCCCTGGTCTCTTCCTTCAGTTATGCTTGCCCTTCCACTCTTCATACGGTCCCTGGAAGTCCTGGATCTGGCCGGCTTCGAAGATCCATAGCCTTGTGGCTACTTCGTCGATCAGGTCGTGGTCGTGAGTTACTAACAGCACTGTGCCCTCGAAGCGCTGCAGCGCAATGTTGAGCGCGTTGATGGCTTCTAAGTCTAAGTGGTTGGTGGGCTCGTCGAAGATGAGTATGTTGGGCTTGGTCAGGATCAGTTTGCAAAATGCGAGGCGCGCCTGCTCGCCGCCCGAGAGCGCCTTGATGGGCTTTTCGCCTTCTTCGCCGGAGAAAAGCATCTGGCCAAGGATGCCGCGAATGTCCTCCACGTGGGCGTCGGGCTTCCAGCGATGGAGCCAGTCGGCGACGGTCAGGTTGGGCTCGCTGGCGGCATCGATGACGGTGGCCACGTCCTGCGGGAAGTAGCCGATCTGGGCTTCGTGTCCCCAGAAAACGGCGCCGTTGTCCAGGTTGAACTCGGGATCGGCGAGGCCAGGGTAACTGTGGAGGAGGCTTTTGAGCAGCGTGGTTTTGCCGGCGCCGTTGCGGCCCATGAGGCAGATTTTTTCGCCGCGCAGGAGGTTGGCGGTGAAGCCGTCTAGGACTTTGTGCTCGCCGTAGAACTTGGTGATGTGCTTGAACTCGAGCACGTGCTTGCCGCTGGGTCGAAGCTGGTCAAAGCGAATGTAAGGGCGCTGGATGTTGGAGCGCGCCAGCTCGTTGGTCTGCAGGCGCTCCACTTCCTTGCGGCGGCTGGTGACCTGGCTGGAGCGGGTGCCGGCCGCAAAGCGCGCGATGAATTCATTGAGCTGCGCGATTTTCTTATCGCGCTGCGCATTCTGGGCTTCGAGGGTGGAGCGGACCTGAGTCTTCTGCATCACCATGTCGTCGTAGCCGCCGGTGTAAGTGATGATGGTCTGGTAATCGATGTCGGCGGTGTGGGTGGTGACGCTGTTGAGGAAATGGCGGTCGTGCGAGATAGCGACCAGGGTGCCGTCGTAGCTGGTGAGGAAGTCCTGGAGCCAGTGGATGGAGTCGAGGTCGAGATAGTTGGTGGGCTCATCGAGCATGAGCGCCTGGGGCTTGCCGAAGAGCGCCTGCGCCAGCAATACGCGAACTTTCTGGCCGCCCTGGAGCTCGCCCATTTTGCGCGCGTGCAGTTCTTCACGGATGTCGAGGCCGTCGAGGAGGACGGCCGCGTCAGACTCGGCGGTGTAGCCGTCCTCGTCGCCGACGATGCCTTCGAGCTCGCCCAGGCGCATGCCATCCTCGTTGGTCATTTCGGATTTCTCGTAGATGCGGTCGCGCTCCTCGAGCGCTGCCCACAGCGGCTTGTTGCCCATGATGACGGTGTCGATGACGCGGTAGGCGTCGAAGGCAAACTGATCCTGGCGCAGCACACCCATCTTGCGCGGGCGGACAACGGTGCCTTTCTGCGCGTCGAGCTCGCCGGTCAGGATCTTCATGAAAGTGGTTTTGCCGGCGCCGTTGGGTCCGGTCAGTCCGTAGCGCCGTCCCGGTATAAACGTTACGGTCACGTCCTCGAAGAGCACCTTCGAGCCGTAGCGCATGCTCACATTACTCACACTGATCATTCGCGGATAAGGTCCTTGAAGTGTGGCCACGGCGGAAGAAGCAGCGTGCCTGAAGCGCGCGGGAGCCGGGCCAGATGAAAGATGGGATGCGGATGCGTGCGCATGCCGCCTTCCCTTTAAGTTTCTCATATTTGTGTGGCTGCGGCGGCGCGGCCTGACAAGATGGCCGTCTAAAGTGAAAACAGGGGGCGGAGGATGCAGCTTGAATCGAGCTTAATTGTCCGCAGGCCGGTGGCTGAGGTCTGGGCCTACCTTGGCGACTTCTCGAAGATTGCGGAGTGGGATCGCGGGGTGGCTGCGTCGGAGGCCACATCGGATGCGCCTCCCGGAGCTGGATTCACGTTCGACACGTTGGCGCGTCCACTGGGCGGGCACAACGACGGCGAGTGGGGCAGAATGTCGTACCGTGTTGCAGATGCCGATGACAAACGCGGCTGCACCGTTGAGCTCACAAGCAAAGACGGGAATGCGCGTTACTTCCGTTCAGCGGAGTGGCGCTTTCGCGTGGATGCGGTTCCAGAGGGGTCCAAAGTAACCTGCATTGCGTGCTTTAAGCTTCGGCTCCGGTATATCTTCCTGGGGCCGGTTCTGTTGACAATGAGGAAGGCAGTTCTGAGGGACCTGGAGAGCCTGAGAGCCAGACTCGAGGAGAAGCAGACGGCCCGGGCGTGGCGGCAAGTGGAGAAGCGCCCGAGGCAAACGCCAGGGCGAACTGAAGCTCTATACTTGCCGGTGTTCCGAACTTTGCAAGAGAGGCAAATTATGTCTTCACCCGCAATCGCATTTGCTCATGACAATCATCCACGCTTTCTAAACGAGCTGAAGGATCTTCTCCGGATTCCGTCGATTTCCACGCTGCCCGAGCATGCGGCCGATTGCCGCAAGGCGGCGGAAGTGCTGGCCGCCGAGTTGAAGCGGATTGGAATGGACAACGTTCACTTGAAGGAAACCGGGGGGCATCCGCTGGTTTATGGCGAGTGGTTGAAGGCTGCGGGCAAGCCCACGGCGCTGATTTATGGCCACTACGATGTGCAGCCGGTGGATCCGGTGGACGAGTGGCACACGCCGCCGTTTGAGCCCACGGAGCGCGACGGAAATGTTTACGCGCGGGGCGCGGTGGACGACAAGGGCCAGGTGTGGATGCAGGTGAAAGCGCTGGAGAGCCTGCTGGCCACGGGCGGCTTGCCGCTGAACGTGCGGGTGCTGTTTGAAGGCGAAGAGGAGGTTGGCGGCGAGGGGATCGCGAGCTACGTGGCGTCAAAGGCGGCGGACCTGAAAGCGGATTTTGCGCTGATCTGCGATACGGAGTTATTTGCGCCGGATTTGCCGACGCTTTGCGTGGGGTTGCGCGGCATGATCTACACCGAGTTGGAGGTGAAGGGCGCGAAAACCGACCTGCACTCGGGGATGTATGGTGGCGCGGCGCCCAATCCGTTCATGGCGCTGGCGCACATTCTTTCCAAGCTGAAGGACGAGCACGAGCACATCCTGATTCCGGGGTTTTACGACGATGTGGAGACGCCGAGCAAGGAAGAGCTGGCGGCGTGGAAGAGCCTGCCGTTCGATGAAGAGCACTACCGCAAGACCGAGGTGGGATCGAGCGTGCTGGTGGGCGAGGAAGGGTTCAGCGTGCTGGAGCGGACGTGGGCGCGGCCGACGCTGGAGGTGCACGGGATGCCGGGGGGATTCACGGGCGCGGGAGCGAAGACGGTGATTCCCGCCAAGGCTCTGGCCAAAGTTTCCATGCGGCTGGTGCCCAACATGAGCCCGGCGAAGGCTTTTGAGCAGTACAAGAGCTACGTGGAGATGGTGACGCCGAAGGGTGTGGAAGTGACGGTGCGGCTGATCCACCAGGGCGACGCGTGCATTGTGCCGGTGAACAACCGGTTCATCCAGGCCTCAGTGAAGGCTATGCACGAAGTGTGGGGGAAGGATACGGTGTTTATTCGCTCGGGCGGGTCGATTCCGATTGTGGGCGACTTCGAGCGGCACCTGGGGCTGCCCAGCGTGATGATGGGCTTCGGGCTGCCCGACGATAACCTGCACGCGCCCAACGAGAAGTTCAACCTGAAAAATTTCCGGTTGGGGATCGATTCGCTGATCCGATTTCTGGAGGAGGCTGGGCGTTGAACCTAGGGGCGTCGGCCGCGGCGGGATGGGTGCTGGCCGGGGGGCGCTCCAGCCGGATGGGAGAGGAAAAGGCCCTGGTGGAACTGGAGGGCCGACCGCTGATCGCGCATGCGCTCGATGTGCTGCGCGGAGCCGGACTGGTGGCGGGGATTGCGGGCGCACGCGCGGACCTGAGCGAGTTTGCTCCGGTGATCGCCGACGAGCGAGCGGATCGCGGTCCGCTGGGTGGAGTGGTGAGCGCGCTGGCGCAGACGGCGCAGGATTGGGCTATGTTCGTTTCCATCGACATGCCGCTGATGGCGCCGGAACTGGTGGCGTATCTGATTCGGGATGCGCAGATGACCGGTGCGGCTGTCACGCTGACGGCGGTGAATGGATTCACAGAAACTTTCCCAGCGGTGGTGCGACGGGAGACGCTACCGGCGCTGCGGGAACGGCTGAAGCAGGGAGACGGCGGCTGCTTCAGGGCGTTTGAGGCGGTGGCAGAGGAACGGGGCGAGAAGGTGCGGGTGGTGGCGGCGGAGATGCTGGCGCAGGCTGGGCAGGTGACGGACGCGCGAGGGCTCTGGCCTTATGAGTGGTTCCTGAACGTGAACACTCCGGGGACCTGAGCAGCGCATCGGCTGCGCTCAGGCGCGTGCATCGCATAATCTGAAGGAACGAGATGGCAGATCAAGCGGCGAATCCGGCTGACTGCGCTGTGCCTGGCGAGGGCGGCGACTCTGAGGCCATTATTGTGTTTCGCGACGTGAGTATTTCGTTTGGCGGGCCGCCGGTGCTGGAGGATGTGAGCTTCTTCGTTCAGCGGGGAAAGACGCTCTGCATCCTGGGGCGGAGCGGGGTGGGAAAATCGGTTTCGCTGCGGCTGCTGATGGGCTTCCTGAAACCGGATTCGGGATCGATCTGCGTGGAAGGCAAGGAAGTGACAGGGTTGGATGAGGACGGCCTGCAGGAACTCCGCAAGCGCTTGACCATGGTGTTCCAGAACGGCGCGCTGTTCGACTCGCTGACGGTGAGGGAAAATGTTGCTTTTCCCCTGCGCGAGCGGGGCGGGCTAGAGGAGGACCAGTATCTGCAGGTGGTGGACCGGCTGCTGTTGCTGGTGGGGGCGGATGACGTGGCCGATCAATTGCCGGCGAGCCTTTCGACGGGGCGGCGCAGGGCAGTGGCGATTGCGCGGGCATTGGCGGCGCAGCCCGAGGTGGTTCTCTACGACGAACCGACCACCATGGTGGATCCGATTATCGCGAAACGGCTGGGCGGAATCATCCAGCGGCTCAAGCATCAGCTGGGCTATACCAGCATTGTGGTGACCCACGACATGCGCTTTGCGGAGCGGCTGGCAGACCAGGTTCTGTTCCTGCATCAGGGCCGGGCAAAGTTTTTTGGGCCTCTCAAGGATTTTTTGTTATCGCAGGATCCGGATGTGGTGCAGTTTCTGACACTGGACGAGTACAAGCTACCGACGGATTGACGGGAGTACCGATTAAAATGGAAGCGTGAAGATCGCGCTTGCCCAGATCGATCCGACGATCGGGGATTTTACCGGCAATCTGAAGAAACTAATGGACACAAGCCGCCGTGCCGCGGAGATGGGCGCGCGCCTGGCGGTTTTTTCCGAACTGTCCATTTGCGGGTATCTTCCGGCCGATTTCCTGGAAAAGCCAAGTTTCCTGGCACGCTGCCGCACCGCCGTGGAAGAGCTGGCGGCGGCAACGCGGGACTTGCCGGTGGCGGTGCTGACGGGCGCGGCCTTTGCGGCGCCGGAAGGCAGCGGCAAGCCAGCGGTGAACGCCGCGGTGTTACTGGACAAGGGGAAGGTTTTACTGGAGCAGCACAAGCGGCTGCTGCCGTTCTACGACGTTTTTGACGAGCAACGCTATTTCCAGGCGGCGCGATCGCAGCAAGTGGTGGAGCTGGATGGGGTGCGGCTGGCGGTGAGCGTGTGCGAAGACGCCTGGAACGACAAGCACTTCTGGCCGCGGCGGCTGTACTCCACTGACCCCATGGAAGAACTGATAACACAGCGGCCGGCCATTCACGTCAACATCTCGGCCTCGCCGTTCTGGCACGGGAAGCGGGAAATGCGGCGGGAGATGCTGGCGGCCATTGCGCGCCGCGACGGGATTCCGGTGGTGCTTTCAAACCAGGTGGGGGGAAACGACAGCCTAATCTTTGACGGCACTTCCCTGACGCTGAACAGCCGGGGCGAGCTGGTGGCGCAGGCGGCATCGTTTGCCGAGGACCTTGTGGTGGTGGACCCGTTTTCGGCGCCGGCTATCGAAGAACCGGCGACGGACGACACCGAAGCGGCCTGGAATGCGCTGGTGCTGGGCACGCGCGACTACGTGCGCAAGTGCGGCTTCAGCAGGGTAGTAATTGCGCTGAGCGGAGGGATCGATTCTGCGCTGGTGGCGGTCATCGCCGCGGAGGCGCTGGGAGCGGAGAATGTGCTTGGGGTGGGCATGCCGAGCCCGTACTCGTCGCAGGGGTCGATCGACGACAGCCGGCATCTGGCGGACAACCTGGGGATTCGTTTTGAGCAGATCGGGATCAATCGGCTGTTTGAGGAGTACACGCGGACGCTGGAGCCAATGTTTGCGGGCAGAGGTCCGGACATCACCGAAGAGAATATTCAGTCGCGCATCCGCGGCAACCTGCTGATGGCGCTCAGCAACAAGCTGGGAGCGTTGGTGTTGACCACGGGCAACAAGAGCGAGATGGCGGTGGGTTACTGCACACTGTACGGCGACATGGTGGGCGCGCTGGCGGTCATCGGAGACCTGGTGAAGACGCGCGTTTACGCCATCTGCCGGTGGCTGAACCGGGAGCGCGAGACCATTCCACGGGCGATTCTGGAAAAGGCGCCGTCGGCTGAGCTTCGGCCGGGGCAGAAGGATACCGATTCTCTGCCTCCCTACGAGGTTCTGGACCCGATTTTGGAGGCCTATGTGGAGCGTTATGAGACCCCGGAAGAGATCGCGCGCAAGTATGGTTTCCCGGTGCCGCTCGTCCAACAGGTAGTACGCCTGGTGGAGCGATCGGAGTACAAGCGGCAGCAGGCTGCGCCGGTGCTGAAGATCACATCGAAAGCTTTCGGCATGGGGCGCCGGTTTCCCATTGCCGTCAAGGTTCAGGTGTAGAAACAGGGATCAGGGAACAGGGAACAGGGATCAGAAAAGCAGAGACCGAGGGACCACGGAACCAAGAACACAGGAATACCGAGGTCGAGGGGCTTAGGCGATAATGGAAATAACTGCATCAAGGAGAGATGGATTGATTCGTATTCTAGGCCGAATTGCCAGCGTTGGCCTGCTGGCCGCAACCACCATAGCGGTGCAGGCGGGCACGCAACAGCAGGTCGCCCCGGCGCCGCCGCAAGAACCCGCCACCGAAAGCACGCAGACGCCGAGAGCTCCGGCCCCCACCGCGGCGCCGGTCTTACCAAAGATCGATCCGAGCAACTTCACCGCATCCACGCCGACCAAGGAAGAAGTGAACGCATTCCTGCAGGCAAGCTGGGGGTACGACGAGAACCGGATCTGGGAAGTGGCGGCCATTCTCAAGACGCCTGTGCCCAATCTGACCAAAGTGATCGTTTACGTAGGCGACAAGTCCGGCAAGCAGAAGCCTGGAGGGTTTTTGTTCTGGGCGTTGCCCGACGGCAAGCACATCATCGCCGGGGAAGACGTATATCCATTCGGCGCGAATCCATATGCGGAGAATCGCAGCATGATTCAGGAGCGGGCGGATGGTCCTTACAAGGGATCTGCCGACAAGAATCTTGAGTTGGTGGAGTTCGCCGACTTCGAGTGCCCGCATTGCAAGGAAGCTCAGGCCAACATGGACAAACTGGCGGTGGACTTTCCCAAGGCGCGCATCGTGTTCCAGAACTATCCGCTGGAGCGGATCCATCCCGAGGCCAAGCGGGCCGCCGAGTACGGCGAGTGTGTGACCAAGCTGGGCGGCAGCAGCGCATTCTTCCAGTTCGCAAGCGCAGTGTTTGACGGGCAGGAGGGCCTGGCGACTGCTGACGGCGCCACGCTGACGTTGAACAGCGCGGTGACTAAGGCGGGACTCGATCCAGCGAAGGTGGCCGCCTGCGCCAGTGAGCCTGCCACCGCGGATGACGTGGAAAAATCCGTGCAGCTGGCCCAGGACCTGAACATCAACCAGACGCCAACGCTGATGGTGAATGGGCGCCAGGTGCCGATTGGCGGCGTTCCCTACGATGCGCTGAAGAAGATTGTGGAGTACCAGGAGAAGCTGGACGGCGTTTCGCAATAGCGCGGGTCAGGAAAGCAGCTCGCCCTCCCGGTTCCGGAGATCGTTTACGAACTCCGGAGCTCGGAGGGCATTTTGATGTGCAGATCAGGGCAGAGAAGTGTTCCGCTCCACAGGCAGCATCGGCCCATGGAACAGCCCGAAGGGACTGCGCACCACGTGGGGCGTGAGGATGATGATCAGCGTGGAGTCGTTCTGGTCGGTGGTTTTTTCAGTGATGTTATTCAGGCCGGGAATTTCGCTCAGGCCGGGCAAGCCGCTGATGGCGCCCGTTTCGCTTTTGTCCAGCTCGCCGGCGATGACCACCGCCTGGCCCGCAGGCGTGATCACATCCCCGGTGTAGGAACGATTTGCAAGCACCGGCACTCCGTTGATAAACGGACCGGCCAGCGCGGTGATCTTCATGTCGATGTTCAACGCCACTCCACCCGAACGCAGGATGCGGGGGCGCGCCTTGAGCACCAGGCCCAGGTCCTGGTATTGAATCTGCGGGATGTTCGGAATCTGGCTGGCAACCGACGACAGGAGGGAACTGAGGCTGCCCGAGGTTCCCGGCAGATTGAGCCCCGGGATGCTCAATCCCGAGGCTGCGCTGGAGAGATTCGAAGTAACGATGGGATAGCGGGTGCCGCTCTTCATGGTCCCGTCTTCATTGTCGGCAAGGCGCAATTGATAGTCGTCCAGCTCGCGGGAATCCGATGAATTCAGGTTCAGATTGAAGGCGGCCGGGGCCGGTGAAATGGCGGACAGCGTAAGCCCGCCGCCGAATAGGGCGATGCCGCCATTAAACAGCGAGCTGGAAATCTGCCCCGAAGCGAGCAAAATGGCCAGGATGGTGAGGGTATCGCCGGGGGCGGCGAGGCCCGATTGAATGATCTGTTGCACCAGGGCGGCATTCTGGCTGAGGAGCATCTGCTCCTCGGAATAGACATTGAAGGCTGCGAACGATTGGGGAGGCTGGGCTCCGGTGTTGAGCGTCCGGGTGTGGGCCAGCGCAATGAGGCGAATGTCGAGGAGAACCTGCGGGCGTCCCTCCGACAATTCGCGATACGTGGTGTTGAACGCCTTCAGGTCCGTCGCCGGCGCCTCCAGAGTGATAGTCCCTGCCGAGGCGTTGACTGCGGTATGACGCACGTCGAAGACGTTGCGCGCGATGTTGCCGATGTCGGTCATCTCGGTCGCGTTCATTCCCGAGAGGTAGAAGGTTTCCACGGCATTGTGCATGTACTGCGCGCGCATGGCGCGGGTGTCGCGGGCCACCACTACGCGGCGCCCGTCGATTGGAGCCGCGAACGAATTCGTGATCAGGCTCAGAACATGCGCAGCCGCGGCAAAATCCACGTCGTCTAGGTCCAGGCGCATGTTGCTGTTCCGGACGCTCTGGTCCACCGTGGCCTCGATGCCGTAGGCCTTGTAGACCTTTTCAATCAGCTGCGTGGCCGGCGCGCGCATGTGGAAAGACTGCCTACCCGCGGTGGGCTCGAGCTGGATGGGCGGAGCAAGCTCGGGTATTTGGCCCATACCGTCCTGGTCCGAGACCGTTTCCGGCTCGGCGAGTTCCATCAGGTGCTGGGTCGCATCGGCATTGCCCGGATCGATAGCAAGCGCGCGCCGGAGAGCCGTTTGCGCAGCGGCTCGATCGCCATGGGTGCGGTCGCGCGCGGCCTGCTGAATCAGGGCGGTGACGGCGTGGCTGCGCGCCACTTCCAGTGCCATTGCGTAGTCAGGGTTTGCGGGGTCCAGCCTGGCGGCCTCGTCGTAGTCCTTGACGGCCTCCTCGAAGAGCGCGTCCTCGTAGAGAGTGGTTGCCGCAACGTAAAGCCTGGCGGCGTGGCGGCGGTCGGATTCCCTGGGCAGACTCATGGGGATTTGGCGGCCCGAATCGGGACCGGGAGAGGCCGGTGCGGCTGCCGGCGCCGGCTTTTGCGGGGCTGGGGATGGCGTCTGGGCTGATGTTCCCATGGCTGCGAAGACCACGCAAGCCGCCACCAGCCGCAATGAAAATGCAGAAGCCGTCACAGCGCCCCCTGGGAGGTGGCCGCGTCGGCGGCAAGCAATTCAGCCAGCGAGACGGCGCAGCCCTCCGGCGCGTGGCTGAGCAGTTCTTCAAAGCTGGAGCGGCCGGTGGCCACGGCGATCACAGGAAGGGAATTGGCATGCGCGGCCTCAATGTCGCGGGGAGTGTCCCCTACCACGCATACACGCGCGCTGGGGCCGGCCAACTCGCGGGCTTTGGCGGCGGCGTGAGCAATCAGCTCGGTTCGATCGGGGAAGCGATCGCTGAATCCGCCGAAGCGGAACCATTCCCGCAGACCGGCCTGCTCAATCTTCATCCAGCCGATCAGCTCCAGGTTGCCGGTGGCCACGCCCAGCAACGCGCCCCGGCCGGCCAGGTGGCGCAGCGCCTCCACCACGCCGGGCATCCGCATCAGGTCCATGGCATGGCGTTGTTCGGCCACGGTGGCGCACATGGCCTCCAGGATGGCCCCGGTCTGCGCCTCCAGGATCTGGGCGGAAATGCCGGCTTGCCGGCAGGCTTCGCGCAGAATGGCGGTATCGGTGTTGCCCTGCAAGGCGATGCCCGCCAGCGTGACCTCAAATCCCGTGATGCGACGCACGCTGGCGGCAAAAGAATCCACGTGGATGCGGTCGCGGCTGCGCAACAGCGTCCCGTCAATATCGAAGAGATAGGCGTCCTGCGCGTCCCAGACGAAGCCGGGCGCGAGGGCTACCTGGAATTGCCGGATTGGCTCCTGGATGCTGCTCTCCATGTTCTCAAGTGCGCTTCAGCCCTGGCGGACGCCCTGGCGAATGGCGCTAAATACAGGACGTTCACTGCGGGGCGGACGCTTGAGGCAGGCGCGTACCTCGGCCAGATTCAGGCCCAGTTCGGACATTGCCCGGCTTAGGGTGTTGCGGTGCATGCCCAGCTCCTCTGCCGCCTTGCACTGGTTGCCTCGGTTCGCAATCAGCACTTCGCGTAAATATTGTTTTTTGAACTCGCGAACGGCTTCGTCATAGCGAACGCCGCTGGAATGCATCTGCGTGACCAGGCTGTCCAGTTCTCGTTTCAAGCCCCACCTCGTGATCTTCTTAGATTGCCATAAACCAGCGATTGCGTAAGACCAAAATTGCTTCCTCAAACATGGCCCGGGTGCATCCAGCTCGGCGACTCGGCTTCCCAGCTCCGCAGACCCTCGCGGATCCGGTCGCCCAGCTCTGCGGGAGTCACATCGGCGCTCACATGGCACGCACCGAAAAACATGCGCGGGAGGCGAGCCTCAGCGATCCAGTGGACCTGAGGAAAAAACGCCACCATGACCAACATGCCGAGTACGATGAACAACACTCCCTGGAAGAAACCAAAGACCGCCCCGGCAAGTCCATCCAGCCAACCCAATCCCAGGAGGCGAAATGTCTTTGCCAGCAGGTTGCCTATAAGCCCTATCAGGGCCATTACCACAAGGGCAATGAGTAGAAATCCAATTGTATTCGCAACCGCCGGGATTCTTACAAGAGGGAAAATCATTGCGGCAGCTTTCTTGTAGTTCCACGCCGCGAGAAGGAGTCCGAGGATCAGCCCGCCCAGGGAACAGACGGACCGGAAAAACCCCTGCATCAATCCGCCCAGCACCGCACAGATAAGGATGACGACAACGGCCCAATCGACCAGGGTCATGGTTTCAGTCTCCGCTCGCTTCTCAATATTAGAGGGTTAGATGGCTTCCAGTGAGGAGGCGATAAGCCTCCAGGTATTTGGCTTGCGTGCGCTCCACCACCTCGGGCGGAAGCGACGGCGCAGGAGCTTGCTTGTTCCAGCGGATCAATTCGAGGTAATCGCGCACAAACTGCTTGTCGAACGAGGGCTGCGGGCCGCCCGGCTTCCACAGCTTCGCATCCCAGAAGCGCGAGGAATCCGGCGTCAGCACCTCGTCGGCCAGGACGATCTGGCCATTCACGCGGCCAAACTCGAATTTGGTGTCGGCCAGGATGAGCCCATGCGCCTCAGCGTGCGCGGCGGCCCTCAAATAAATCGCCATGGTCAGCCGCCGAAGCTCGGCCGCGTCGTTCGCGCCCACAATCCTCTCCACCTGCTCGAACGGGATATTAACATCGTGGGCGCCGTCCTGGCTCTTGGTTGCGGGAGTAAAAATCGGCTGAGGCAGACGCGATCCGTCCTCAAGCCCGCCCGGCAGCGCGATCCCGCACACGGTCCCCTGCGCCTGGTATTCCTTCCAGCCGGATCCGGCCAGGTATCCCCGGGCCACGCATTCCACCGGGAACATGGCGGCGCGCTTCACCAGCATCGAGCGCCCCTCAAGCTGGTTACGAAACGCATGCAGCGACGCCGGAAATTGCGTCACGTCGGCTGTGATCAGATGGTTGGGGACCACTTCCTTCAAAAGCTCAAACCAGAACAGCGAAATCTGGGTGAGAATTTTGCCCTTGCCCGGGATTCCGCTGCCCAGCACGTGATCGAAGGCGGAAATCCGGTCGCTTGCCACCAGCAGCAACGCGCCGTCCACGTCATAAAGGTCGCGCACTTTGCCACGCCCCAGCAGAGGTGTCGATCCCAAGTCGGTTTTGAGGAGTGCGGTCAAAGGAGGGCCTTTCAGGAGAGCAAACTGAATCTCGATTCTCGTGCCGCGGACCCGCTTTGTCAACGTGCGCGAAGTGATTGCGTGGAGCGAACTCAACCACTCCTCCACACCCGATTCGGGAACAAACCAAGTGGTGTGACGACCGTCACGGACCCACAACTCCAGTTACGCGACACTCCAATTGTCAACATGGTTCGAGAGACCAGCAAGCAAGGTTTCTCTAGAGCCGGGCGACACGAGGAAGCCGTGGAAAGGGGAAGCCGCAGCTAACCTCGTTTTGTGCAGGGATCGCCAGTAGCCGCGCACTACCGACCTCCAGTGCCGGCTACTGGTCCCCGTTCTCTTACTTGTGAAATGCAAGCGCCTCCGAAGCGAAGAATTCCTTCGGAGGCGATTTTTCGCGCGTTCTGTCAATCCGTCACAAATCGGGGCTCAAACAACGCGACCCATGCCCGGCGGGCCGCACCAGCGGATCGGCCAGCAGCCAGGTGGCGGCGCAGGCGAGCGTTCTCGCGATCCTCGGACCGCGGGCTCTTGCCAGGCGGCCGATTCGATTCGCGTTCCCGAGTCTGGATTTTGAGCTTAGTACTTCACTATCGCTGTGAAGGATTCCACTTTGAGGCTGGCGCCGCCCACCAGCGCGCCGTCAATCTCCTCCTGGCTCAGCAGCGCGGTGGCATTGTCGGGCTTCACGCTGCCTCCGTAGAGGATGCGCATCTTTGCCGCCACCTCCGCGCCCAGCACCCTGCCCACCTCCGCGCGAATGATGCGGTGCGCGTCGGCGGCCATCTCCGGAGTGGCCGTTTTGCCGGTTCCGATTGCCCACACCGGCTCATACGCGATCACGATGGACGAGATAACCTGCGGCGACAATCCCGCGATGTCCGCGAATGCGCCTGTCACCTGCGTCTTCAGCACCTGTCCGGTCAGGCCGGCCTCGCGCTCCCCCAGCACTTCGCCGATGCAGACCACCGGCACCAGTCCGTGCTTGATTGCGGTGAGCAGCTTCTTGTTTACGATCTCATCGGTCTCGGCGAAATACTGCCGGCGCTCGGAGTGGCCGATAAGGGTGTGGGTTCCGTCCACCGCAATGAGTTGCCGGGCCGAGGTCTCACCGGTATAGGCACCTTCTTCGGCAAAGTGGATGTTCTGCGCGCCCACAGCCACGTTTGAGCCGCGAGCCGCTTCAATCACTGCAGGCAGCAGCACCGGGGAGGGGAACAGCGCGATCTCATCCCGCGTGTGGTCCTCCACCAGGGGCAGAAACGCTTCCACAAAAGCCCGCGCCTCGGCGGGCGTCTTGTACATCTTCCAATTGGCAGCAATCAAAGCTTTACGAGCCATGTTTGTCCTAAGTCCTCAGATTGATTTTAGAGGAACGGTCCGTGCCCCCGGGGTGATGGCTGGCACAGCGTGGTGTAAGCGTAGCTTTGCCGGCGCTCGATTCAGGGCTACCGACCGGGACTGGAATCGCGCACTTCAGTCAAGTCGTCGGGGACTTCACCGCTCAGGAATGCGGCGCGATGATCGGGATCGCCCAAATCCATTTTGAAGTGGTGCCAGGTTCCATCCTGGAGGACGCCCATGTTCCACGGCCCCGACACGGAGTCTGAGAATTGCCACACAATGTGATAGCCCTCCTCATTAGTGAACCCTTCCATGTCCGCCTGGAGTATCGCGTCGCCGCGCTCCCACAGGTGCGCGCGCAAGGCGTGCAGCGCGTTGCCGCCATCCTCCGTTTCCGCGCCCTGCAGGTGCTGCAAGGCGTAGATCGTCTTGACTTCGGCGAGAAACTCATGAAGCCACGCGACACCGCTCTCTGGCTTGCAATCTTGAGTGTCCTCCACAAACTCCGCAATTTCGTCCTGACCGAGGGAACCGTCCGCAACCGGATTGCGTTCGACCAGCGCGACCTCTACTTCATCATTGCCGGAAAGAAGAAGGGTTTCCCATTCCTCTTCGCTTCCTTCCTCGACGGTCAGCTTGTATTCAGGATGATTGGTGCGAATGAATTGCGCGAGTTCCTCGAAGGACGGATACTCCGGGTCTTTTGAAAGGACTCGCGTGTAATAGCCCATGGCTTTCCCCCTCGGCCCCCACTATTAAGTCTCCCTCGGCAAGGTTTTACTGCTCTGAATAGTGTGATCATTGATCTGGCGAAACGTTGAAAACGACTACTGCCGTCGTTCGTCGCCCGGTTTCATCCACTTTCATGCCGCACATGATTCCCGAAATCTTCTGATTCTTGAGAAAGAACTTGCACACCCCGTCACTGACTGTAGTCGCTTGCCCAGGCACCAAATAAACGTGGTCAACTTGTACCATGGTCCCAACGTCTCCGGGCTGGCGGGCCTCGATGCGGCCAGCAAAACCGAGGATAGGAGAGTGGCGGGATTCCTTTTGCGAAAACTGAATCAGCACATGGCCTGTATAGTCATCAAGAAATGTGATGACAGCCGAGTCGCAATAGAACTTGGATTGGCGTTTTGTCAGGTCGCTGTCTATCGGCCCTTCGGCAGTGTGACTGGAGGAATCGCATGTGCCATTAACAGTCTGCAGGTTACCCGCCTGCGCATACGCCGGGATTGTGGATCCCACACCCGCCAGCGAGATGGCACACAGGAGAATGAACTTCCGCATTTGAACGCCCCCAGAACTCAATTTGGTAAGCACCCATTCTACTGCGACTGCGCCTTATAGCAGCGACGATACAGCCTGAACGACGAAACTGAGGCAGAGAAATCCCAGCCCTATCCGTTGCCACCTGTGACGGCGGCGGTTTTCGTCCTTGATGCGGTTGTTATATTCCGTGAGTGCGGGACTTCCGAGTATCCCACCTTCCAATGGTCTAAAGGCATAGCTGCTGCGAAACAGAATTATTGTGCCTACGGCCCCAAGGACCGCCGCACTCAATCCCGTGCCCTGCGCGTAAGTCATTTTCCAAATCCTCCAGTGCTGTTAGGATTTCAGAGCCCATGAGGGAAGCTCTGTAGCGCCTCCAGGAATCCAACGGCTCACACAGATTTCCACGAGCGTCATACCGTCGCAGTCGTCACCCAAAGCCCGGCATTTCGGGAGAGTGAAGTCTACTAGCCCATAAAAGGTTTCGCGTTGCCGCGCACCTTTCCAACGCCGTGTCGCTTATCGATTCCCGCAGATAAAGCAGCAAACTGAAAATCGCACCCGGCCCAGCGCCGGATGCGATTTGCACTGATCACTGACAACTGTTCACTGCTTTTCCGTCAGCGCCTCGACGCCCGGCAGCTTTTTGCCTTCAAGAAACTCCAAGCTCGCGCCGCCGCCTGTGGAGATGTGCGTGATCTGGTCGGCCACGCCGGCCTTGTTGATGGCGCTCACGCTGTCGCCGCCGCCGATGATCGACGTGGCCGCCCGGTTGGCCGCAACCGCCCGCGCAATCGCGTTTGTCCCCGCCGCAAACCGGGGAAACTCAAACACGCCCGCCGGCCCATTCCACACGATGGTCCGCGCCGTCGAAATCACGTCTTCAATCGCCGCCACCGACTGCGGTCCGATGTCCAGGCCCTGCCAGTCCGCGGGAAAATCCACGCTCGTGTCCCACACCTGCGTTTTGGCGTCGTTGGCAAACATGTCGGCGAGGATATTGTCCACCGGCAACAGCAGATTCACTCCCTTGGCCTTTGCCTTCTCCATGGTCTCCCTGGCAAGGTCGATTTTGTCCTCCTCCACCAGCGATTTGCCCACGGCCACGCCCTTGGAGCGGTAGAACGTGTACGCCATGCCGCCCACGATCACCAGCGTGTCCACTTTGTCCAGCAGGTTCTGGATCACGTCGATCTTCCCTGAGATTTTCGATCCGCCAAGGATGGCTACGAACGGCTTCTCCGGCGATTCCAGCGCCTTGCCCAGGTAAGTGATTTCCTTCTCCATCAGCAGCCCGGCCACGGCAGGCTTCAGGTAGTGCGTAATTCCCTCCGTGGAAGCGTGCGCCCGATGCGCCGAGCCAAACGCGTCATTGACGTAAATCTCCGCCAGCGAAGCCAGTTGCTTGCTGAATGCCGGATCGTTGGCTTCTTCTTCGGCGTGGAAGCGAAGATTCTCCAGGAGCAGCACCTGCCTCGACTCGAGCTGCCGCGCCAGCTCCTCAGCCACCTCGCCCACGCAATCGGGAGAGAAAGCCACATTCACGCCGTCAGTGATTTCCTTATCCAGCAGTTCCCGCAGCCGGTCCACCACCGGCCGCAGCGAGTACTTCGGGTTCGGCTTGCCCTTCGGCCGTCCCAGGTGCGACGCCAGAATCACCTTCGCCTTGTGGCGTATGGCATAAACAATAGTGGGCAGCGTGGCCACAATGCGCGTGTCGTCGGTAATGGTCCGTCCGTCCTCGGTCAGAGGCACGTTGAAATCCACGCGGATGAACACCCGCTTGTCGGCCAGGTCAATATCGCGAATGGAAAGTTTCGGCATGGTTCAGGCCTTCCTTGAAAAACAGTCGTCAGTTGTCAGTGCTCAGTGGTCAGTTCGGGACCGTTCGCGGCCGCTTCGGAAATGACGGCATCCATCTCGATTTCCACGCGCCACGCGGGATTTAGCAGCTTGGCCACCACTACCATGGTCGCCGCGGGGCGGATCGAGCCGAAGTACTCGCCGTGCACGCGCCCCACCGCTTCCCAGTCCTCAACGTGGGTCAGGTACATGCGCGTGCGCACCACGTCCTTGAATTGCGCACCCGCCCGGGCAAGCGCCGCTTCGGCAATCGCGAAGATTCGCCGCGTCTGGCCCTCGGCATCGGTGTCATCGGCGCCCACCGGCCCAGTCCCGGACAAGCAAACCGCGTTGCCCGCTCGCACCGCGCGGGAGAAGCCGATGATAGGCTCAAACGGAGATTCGCCGCTGATGTTTTTTCGCATGGAAGTGCAGTGAACGGTGAAACAGTGAGCAAGTGAAACGGTGAAGAAGTGAAACAGTGAAGAAGTGAAAAGTTAACTTGGGCGCAACAGTAGGTTCTGCTTCACTCCTTCACTCGTTCACTCCTTCACTTTCTTTACAGCCCCTTCGACGCCAGGAACCCGATCAGGTCCACAACGCGGTTCGAGTAGCCCCACTCGTTGTCGTACCAGCTCAGCACCTTCACGCTCTGGCCCACCACCTTGGTCAGCGGCCCGTCCACAATCGAGCTGCGCTTGTCGCCCTTGAAATCGGAGCTCACAAGCTGGTTCTCGTCATAGCCGAGAATACCCTTCATCTCGCCTTCAGCGGCTGCTTTCAGAGCCGCATTCACTGACTTCACATCGGTGGTCTTCTCGCTGATGAACGTCAGGTCCACGATCAATACGTTCGGCGTAGGCACGCGCAGGGAGAAGCCGTCGAGCTTGCCTGCCGTCTCCGGGATCACCAGCTTGAGCGCCTTGGCCGCGCCGGTCGAGCTGGGAATCATGTTGATCGCCGCTGCGCGCGCGCGCCGCAGGTCCTTGTGCGGAAAGTCCAGAATTACCTGGTCATTGGTGTAGCTGTGGATCGTTGTCATAATGCCGCTGACAATGCCTACCTCTTTCATCAGCACTTTGACCACCGGGGCCAGGCAGTTGGTGGTGCAGCTCGCGTTCGAAATGATGTTGTGCTTCGCCGGATCGTACTTCTCCTCGTTCACACCCAGCACAATCGTGATGTCTTCGTTGGTGGCCGGCGCGGAGATGATGACCTTCTTCACCGTCGAGCCCAGATGCGCACTGGCCTTGGTGGCGTCGGTAAAGTGACCGGTTGATTCAATCACGATCTGCGCGCCTACCGATGCCCAGTCCAGCTTGGCAGGGTCGCGCTCGGAGAAAACCTTGATCTGCTTGCCATCGACGGAGATAAAGCCTTCGCCGGCGGTAATTTCGTTGGGCAGGTTGCCCAGAATCGAATCGTATTTGAGAAGATGCGCCAGCGTGGCCGGGCTGGTTAAATCGTTTACAGCAACAAACTCGATGTCCTTATTGCCCATTGCAGCGCGAAATACGTTACGGCCAATCCGGCCAAAGCCGTTGATGCCAACCTTTACTGCCATGTGTCAATTCTCCTTCATGCGCTTCTTTTGAAAGCGGGATTGAAAAAATCGTGGCGTTCGGCGGCTGGAGAGGTGCCGCAGTTGCGCTGCGGAGTCGCTCTGTATAGGCCCAATTGGCAATTCCACCAAACCCATGATCGTAACATTCTTGTCAATGGGAACCAAATCGCGCGATGCCCGATTTGCAGTGCTTTTCCCACTCCGAAACGCCTTTCCGCCAGTTTCGGGCTCGACCAGCTGCATGGTATGTGACGGAGTGCACATCATTTGCAGTTCCCTCGGCCAGTGTGGTATCCGATACTGGAATACAGGTGATTGAAGGCGGGAATGAGAAGACGCTCCAGACGTGCTCCCAATCTTTCTGAGTCCACAGGAAAAATCGGTCAGGAAATCCCTGCGAATCAGCCCGCACCGCTGATTCCCAGTTACCTTGATCCCATTCCGGGAGGCGCCCAACGCCCTCCCGCGCAGCCCTCCACGCGCCAAGCCGGCACGCCGCGCGAGTCCGCTCCCGCGCAGCCATCCACGCGCCAAGCCGGCACGCCGCGCGAATCCGCTCCCGCGCCCCGGCATCCTCCCCAGCAAGCCCAGCAAGAACCACGCCCGCGCTCGCCCCGGCCGCAAAAGCCCGATTGGGATGCCGCTACCGCCTCGGGCCGCGTCGAGCTCGAAACCCAGCCCGAGATCCCCTCCGTCCCTCCCCCTGAAGCCCAACCCGCCGACCGCTCCCCCCAGGCGCCCAAAGGCTACGTCGTACTTGCCATTGGCCTGCCCGGCTCGGGAAAAACCACCTGGTTTCGCCGCCGTGGCGTCACCCCGCTCTCGTCTGACCTGCTCCGCAACATCCTCTTTGACGATGTTGAGGAGCAGCGCTACCAGGGCCTCGTCTTCTCCACCCTCCGCTCCCTGCTGCGCGCGCGCCTCATCGCCCGCATGCCGTGGAATTACGTGGACGCAACCAACCTCTCCCACCACGAGCGCCGCCAGTGGATCAAGATGGCCACCAGCTTCGGCTACGAAGTCCAGGCCGTCTTTTTCGATGTGCCCCTCGAGGTTTGCCTTGAGCGCAACCGCTCCCGCGATCGTTCTGTCAGTGAAGAAGTCATGCGCAAAATGGCCGAAAAACTCAAGCCGCCGGCGTTCGAGGAAGGTTTCTCAAAAATCACGGTGGTGCGCGTGAAGAGCGCGGGGTGACCGAGTCCAACATACGAGGATCAGACTCAGACCGAGGTGCTGCCCATGACTCCGACGTCACCCGCTGCTCCCGGCCTCGAGCCCTGGCTCTCGGGCTCCCACTCTGACGTTCCCGCCGTCGCTCGTGCCGTCCTCCACGCTCTCGAGCTCGCACTCGACGATATCCGCAGATGGACGGAAGGCCTTACCGACGCCGAAATCCACTCCCAGCCCCTCGGCTTGTCTTCCGTCGCCTTCCATCTCAGGCACATGGCGGGCTCAACTGACCGCATCCTCACCTACGCCGAGGGCAGCCAGCTTTCCCAGGCGCAGTTTGCCGCGCTCCAGGCCGAAAACTTCGGCGATGGAACTCTCGCGGAACTGCTTCTTGTCATCCAGGCGTCTTTGGCAAGTGCCGCCGCCCGCATCCGCGCCCTCGCTCATGCCGACTTCAACACGCCTCGCGCCGTCGGCCGCAGGCAACTCCCCACCACCATCGGCGGCGCGCTCATCCACGTGGCCGACCACACCCAGCGCCACACCGGCCAGATCGTGAACACGGCGAAGGTCCTGAAAGCGCTGCGAGCCTAATCGCTGATCCCCTGCTTCTCTTCTTCCGTGTCCAGCACGTCGGGATTTGAATCGAGGATGTGCCCCATCTTCTCCTGCTTCGTTTTCACGTAGGCCGCAAACGTGTCCTGCGCCTCCACTTCGGCACTCACCCGCTCCGTCACCCGTATGCCCGCCGTCTCCAGCGCGGCCACCTTTTCCGGGTTGTTCGTCATCAGCCGCACCGCGCCCACGCCAAGCTGCTTCAACGCCTCCGCGGGCAGCTCGTAAGCCCGGCAATCGGGCGCGAATCCCAGCTCCACGTTTGCCTCAACCGTATCCAGGCCGCTGTCCTGCAACTCGTAGGCCCTCAGTTTGGCCATCAGTCCGATCCCGCGGCCCTCCTGTTGCTCGTACAGCAGGATTCCTGCTCCCTCAGCCGCGATCTTGCCGAGCGCCATCTCCAGTTGCAATTGGCAGTCGCATCGGAGCGATCCGAACACGTCTCCCGTAAGGCACTGCGAGTGGATCCGCACCAGCGGCGCCCCCGTGTGCACATCGCCCATCACCAGCGCCACAAGCCCGTCAACGCGCTTGCATGCCGCGCCGCCCGGCAGCACGCCCTCAAACCCCAGTATCCGGAAATGTCCCCATCGGGTTGGGAAGTCCGCCTCGGCAACCTTCCTCACGCTCTCGTACGGCATGTTTCTATTGTAGCGGCGCGCCAAATCGCCATCGTCGAACCTCCACCGTCTCTAATCCCTGTTCCCTGATCCCTCACGTTGTACTCTGTTTCCGTGACCAACACCCTCATTCTCATCACGTTGCTGGTCAAGCTGGGCGTCGCCGCCGCCGTCGCCAGCGCCCTCGCCCGGTCCCGCACCTTCCAAAAGCTCCTCTTCGCCGATCGCCGCACCCCCGCTCAAACCACCGGTTTGCTGGCCTTCTTCCTCGTCCCCCTTACCCTCGGCGTCTGGATCCGCACCAAGGTCCCCAATTTCCTCGCCGCCGACATATCCTTTGAAACCGTCATTCTTCTTGGCCTTCTCATCGGTCCCGGCTGGGCCACGCTCGGCGGCATTGTCCTCTCCATCCCGGCGCTCTTCCACCACGAATACCTTGCCCTGCCTTTCAACGCCTGTCTCGGCCTCGCCGCCGGCATCCTCGGCCGCTTCGTCTCCCGCGAGGAAATCTGGGACTTTACTCCCTTGATTGACCTCAGCCTTTACCGATGGATCCGCCGCAGCGTCCTTCGGCCACGCATTGACCGCCAGGTCCTGATGCTGATCATCATCGTGTTGCTGGAGAGCGTTCGCGAATCCCTCGCCCACGAGTACCCCGGCCGTCTCTGGGCCATCACACCCACTTCCTGGGGCCTGCGCATCCTCGTCTGGCTCTCGGCACCGGTCGTGGTCGGCATTTCCCTCAAAGTCTGGAATGCTCTCCGCCTCGAGATCACTCTCGAAGAGCAGAAACGCCTCCTGCTCGAAGCCCGCCTCGACGCGCTCCAGCGCCAGATCAATCCCCACTTCCTCTTCAATACCCTTAACTCCATCGCCTCGCTTGTCCGCAACCAGCCCGAGCTCGCTCGCGAGATGATCGTCAAGCTCGCCAACATTCTCCGCGCCCTCCTCAAGGAGCACGACAGCTACGTCCCGCTCCGCCAGGAGCTCAGCTTCACCGATGACTACCTCGACATCGAAGTCGTCCGCTTCGGCCGGGAAAAACTTCGCGTCGAAAAAGACATCAATCCCGCCACCCTCGACGTTCTCGTCCCCAGCATCCTTCTCCAGCCGCTCATTGAAAACAGCATCAAGCACGGCCTTGAGCCCCGCATCCATGGCGGCACCATCATCCTCCGCAGCCGCCTGCATGGCGACCGAGTTTGCATCGAGGTCGTCGACGACGGCGTCGGCATGGTTTCCCAGCCCGCTTCCGCCCTGCGCCGCCCCGGCAACGGCATCGGCATGAAGAATGTCCGCGAGCGCCTTGAAGTCCTCTACGGCCTCGAGGCCCGCTTCACCGTCGTCTCCAACCCCGGCCGCGGCACCACCGTCTCAATCGAACTCCCCGCCCGCCTTGCCCCCCAATCCGTTTGATCACGATTTGTGCAGCGCGGACGACCCGAAAGCCTGTTCTGAGCGCAGCGAACGGGAACCTGCATTCCGCGCCGCTGGTCCAACCACAATCAATCGAAGGGACGGGAGGGCCGGGGAGGGAAAGCCCATCCATCCCTCCACCCAGGGCGGACTTGGGCGGCCGCCCAGCCTTGGGGAGGGTCCACTCATAACACGGCAAACGGGCGTCCCAGGTCTCGATTCTGAGACCTGGGAGACCACGCTGCCCGAATTCCAGAGTTTTCTTGGAACTCCGCCGGCCTATTGCAGCTGGTGGATCATATCCAGAACATAAAAGCCAAGGACGAAAACAGTGGCGGCGCCCAACAGGCCGAGAATGGCCAGGCCAACAGGCTTGGCGCTCTCCAGCTTGGTCGCGATCGCCTTCTGCTCCTCCACCAGGCGAGCGGACGAATCGTGGAGGACGATCTGGTCCTCCTCATTGCGGCTCAATCTGTACAGATAGACCCGGAAAACGATAAAGGCGAGAAATGCAACTCCCCAGACACTCCACATCAAAGGAACAGACCACATGAATCACCTCATGTAAAAGAGCTCGGCACACTGCGGCATGCCGTCGCTCAAAATCATACGAACGCAGGAGTCGCGGGCCTCGTGATGACTGTCACGACGTTGCGTGAGTAAATCGCTGAAGGATTTATCGGCGCGGATACGCTAAGGTTCAGCTTCAGTTTCCTGCCGTGCGTTTCTATTCGCCCCTGAAAATAACCACGCCCGTGCCGCCGCCGCGCTCATCCAGGGCGGCATCGCGTAAATCGTGCCATGAGACCACTCCTTCTGTGTCTGCCGTCACATCCTCTAACTCCTGAAACTCGGTAATGTAACTCCATTAGTCGTATTGCGCCCGCACCTAGTGCGGGCGTTCCTGTTTATGGACCAAATCAAAGGAGACCAATTCAATGAGAACCCTTCAAAAAGGCGCAGGCCACATGAACTGGGAGCTCGATGTCATCATGGCCGAGCTCGCCAAAAAAGTTGAGAACGAGCTCCGCATGGCCCGACGCACCATCGGCCACGGCATCACCCTCGGCGAAGCCAGCCAGCAAGTCTGGCTCCGTCTGCTCTCCACTTACATGCCGGGCCGCCATTGCTCCCGCACCGCCATCGTCATGGATAGCTACGGCAACTTCAGCGGCGAAATCAATATCGTCGTCTTCGACCGCCAGTATTCGCCTCTGCTCTTCGAGTTTGAAGGCGCCACCGTCGTTCCCGTCGAAGCCGTCTATGCGGTCTTTGAGGCCAAGCAGGAGCTCATTGGGCACAACGTTGTCTACGCGCAAGACAAAGCCGCCAGCGTGCGCCGCCTCAAACGCACCAGCATCGCCATACCGACCATCAACGGCCGCTTCAAAAAGAAGCCCCAACGCATCCTCGCCGGCATCGTCGCGCTCGATTCCTACACTAAGGATTCGCTCACCGGCCTCCTGCTTCCGCGCCTCAAGGCCAAGGACAATCGCGGCCTCCGCAAGCTCGACCTCGGATGCGTCGCCTCTCTCGGCACCTTCGGCTGCGGCGGAGACACCTCCACCCAGGTCACCAACGAGTCCAACGCCGCCACCAGCTTTCTATTCGAGCTGATGAGCCAGCTCCAGTCCTGCGGCACCGCCCCAGCCATCAACTTCCGCGCCTACGCCAAATGGCTCAAACCCGCCAAACAGCAGAAAGGCGTCGCCGCAGACTAACAAATTGCGGGTCCCCACATCTCCCGTTTTTTTCCGATGTGGGGATCCCACAACCGCATGCGCCAGCAACCAGAGCCGTCATCCTGAGCAACGCGAAGGATCCCCATTTGCGTTTGCATTTGCCTTTGCCTTGCTCTTGTTTTTGCCTTTGCTTTTGCTTTTGTTCTTGCCCTTGCTTTTCTTTCTGTCATTCCCTCCGGGAATCTGCTTTTGCTCTTGTTCTTGCCTTTGCTTTTGCCTTTGTTCTTGCTCTTGTCTTTCTTTCTGTCATTCCCTCCGGGAATCTGCTTTTGCTCTTGTTCTTGCCTTTGCCTTTGCTTTTGCTTTTGTTCTTGCCCTTGCTTTTCTTTCTGTCATTCCCTCCGGGAATCTGCTTTTGCTCTTGTTCTTGCCTTTGCTTTTGCCTTTGTTCTTGCTCTTGCTTTTCTTTCTGTCATTCCCTCCGGGAATCTGCTTTTGCTCTTGTTCTTGCCTTTGCTTTTGCTTTTGTTCTTGCCCTTGCTTTTCTTTCTGTCATTCCCTCCGGGAATCTGCTTTTGCTCTTGTTCTTGCCTTTGCCTTTGCTTTTGCTTTTGTTCTTGCCCTTGCTTTTCTTTCTGTCATTCCCTCCGGGAATCTGCTTTTGCTCTTGTTCTTGCCTTTGCTTTTGCCTTTGTTCTTGCTCTTGTCTTTCTTTCTGTCATTCCCTCCGGGAATCTGCTTCTGCTCTTGTTCTTGCCTTTGCCTTTGCCTTTGTTCTTGCTCTTGCATTTCTTTCTGTCATTCCCTCCGGGAATCTGCTTCTGCTCTTGTTCTTGCCCTTGCTTTTCTTTCTGTCATTCCCTCCGGGAATCTGCTTCTGCTCTTGTTCTTGCCTTTGCTTTTGCTTTTGTTCTTGCCCTTGCTTTTCTTTCTGTCATTCCCTCCGGGAATCTGCTTCTGCTCTTGTTCTTGCCTTTGCTTTTGCTTTTGTTCTTGCCCTTGCTTTTCTTTCTGTCATTCCCTCCGGGAATCTGCTTCTGCTCTTGTTCTTGCCTTTGCTTTTGCTTTTGTTCTTGCCCTTGCTTTTCTTTCTGTCATTCCCGCCAGAGAATCTGCTGTTGAAATTCCCGCTGAATGCGATGGGCGGGAAACAAGAATGCCGGGGTCACCCCGCAGGAAAAGCGTCCCGGAGGGACCGCAGGAAGTTAGCCCAGGACAACCCCGAAGGCGCAGCCGAAGGGGGCAGTCCTGGGAACCCGCCCCCCATAAAAAGAAAGAAGAAGATCGCGTCCCGCAGGGACGCGATCTTCCCCGGCCTCCCCATCATCGAAACATCCGCGGCAACCCGATTCCCAGTAAGCAAGTTCCACCAGAAGCCGCCAACGAGAATTCGGTCCTGATCAGCCATCGATGAGTGACTCGGCGATTTGGCACCAACGGAGAATCCACGCCGGCTAGTGGCGTTCTTGATGCGGACTTGGCCGCCTCCACACAAGGGGAGCCAAGCTGGGATCCCGGCGCCGAACTGCGGTCCGTTGTCCTATACTTACGCCACGACCATGCAGACAGACCAGATCAGCAAAACGCATTACAAGGTCAGCGATTTTATTGCTTGGGCAAAGACTTCAACGCTCATACTGAGTCCCAGTTTCCAGCGGCGCTCGGTGTGGCCGGCTGGCGCGAAGTCTTACCTTATTGACACGATCATGCGCGGATTCCCGATTCCGATAATCTTCCTTCGGGAGCGGAAAACTAACCTCGATACCCTCGAGGCAAAGCGCGAGGTCGTAGACGGCCAGCAGCGGATAAGGGCGATTCTTACATTCATTCAGCCGAGCCTACTCAAGGGTTTCGATCCGGCAAAAGACGCATTCACTATCAAAAAGGCGCACAACAAGGACCTTGCCGATTTGCCTTTCAATGACTTCCCCGCAACGGTGCGGCAGAGCATCCTCGATTATCAGTTCAGCGTTCATATACTGCCATCGAGCGTGGACGATCGTGAGGTCTTGCAGATTTTTGCGCGTATGAATTCGACCGGCCTGAAGCTTAACGCACAGGAACTGCGAAATGCTGCATTCTACGGAGAGATGAAAACCTCGATGTACGCGATTTCAGCCGAGCAGCTCCAACGGTGGAGAAATTGGAGGATACTTACTGAATCCCAGATCTCACGAATGGGGGAGGTCGAGATCACCAGCGAATTTGCCCAGCTCATGCTTAAGGGGATTGTTGGAAAGACCCAGAACGCGATCGACAATCTTTACAGGGAGTTTGACGACAAGTGGGACACGCGGCCTGAGGTCGAAAGGCGTTTTCGGCACTGTATGGACGAAATCGACGACATATTGGGCTCCGAGATTGCCAACACATCATTCAGGAATCGCGCGGGGTTCCACGGTCTCTTTTGCGTGGTCTATGACATTGTCTTCGGGATCGGGTCGAGCCTCGGACGGAGGAAAGCCGAGCCGTTGCCCGCCTCGTTCAAGGCGATTTTACTTAAGGTCAGCGATGCGATCCAGTCCCAAAAGGCGCCGGAAGCTGTGATGGAATCCTTGGCCCGCCGAACAACACACAAGGATTCCCGCAAGACATTTTTTGACTATCTGAAAGCTCGCCTCGCCCGTGTCTAAACCATCTGCCTCATTGTCCGATGCGTACGTATCGCGTCTACGTCGTTTCGATCGTGCGCGGGCAAAGGTAGAACGTTTGTACAATAGCGGGCATATTACCCGCCACGATACCGCACTTTTCTACGAGGGCATCTTCCTCCGGGCAGTCACGACATTCGAGGGCCTCGTGGAGGACTTGTTCGTCGGCCTCCTCGCGCAAAGCGTTAGGCCGGGTCGTAATGTTCTGCCGCGGGTTACCTTCCGGTCGCACGCAGTGGCCCGCGATGTAATGCTGGGCGGTCGAGCCTACGTAGACTGGCTCCCTTATCACCACACCGAGAAGCGGGCTGAGGCATTCTTTAGAGGCGGACTTCCCTTCTGTAATTTTGAGAGCAGCGACAAAAGGGAATTGGAACGCATCATTCTGCTTCGCAATGCGGTCGCGCATCAAAGCCGCCATGCGCGAAAGAAGTTTGAAACGGACGTGATTGGGACCGCGCCCCTCCTCACTGTTGAGCGCACCCCCGCTGGGTATCTCCGCTCGATTTTTCGTACGGCTCCCGACCAGACGCGGTACGAAGAGATAGCTAGCACCTTTGCAATTCTTGCTCGCAAGCTCTGTGCCTAACTCGCAGTTCCACATGGAGGTGGCAACGCTAGGGCACCCCGCGCATACGCGGCGTTTCCGCGCATGCGCGCCCTCCAGTCCTTGCGGGTGAGGTGAGGCATACGCCTCCCTCCGGATCGATTCCCGAAAGTCGGCTCGTCGGAAGCAGTCGGATGCGAGCCGTTCTCAACGGGTGATAACAGACCGATGCGCTCATTGACCGCGCGGCGGGTGCCCCGGGTCCCATCATTCGTCCTTTTCGAGCACGTTTGGGTGCCCCAGGCCTCCGGTTTGCGACCCGGGCGGTGCGCTGAAGTCGACCCTTGTCACCTAAGCGCCGATTTATCCCTACGCCCCCGGTCCTCAGCTCCCTGCTTTTCTTTTCCCTTTTCCCTTTTCCCTTTTCCCTTTTCCCTGTTCCCTGATCCCTTGTTCCCTTGTTCCCTCGTTCCCTGCCTTTCCCTCCCTTGTCCCTCCTTAGCTGCGTTTGTTAGCCTTCCCAAGGAACAGCCGCCGGAAGGGATCACTTTCAAAACCATGCAAAATTCTTATAACGGGCTCCAACTCCCGAAAGACGGGCAGCCCATTCAGTACCAGAACGGCCAATTCACTATCCCCGACCATCCCATCATCCCTTTCATCGAGGGCGACGGCACCGGGCGCGACATCTGGAAGGCTTCGCAGCGCGTGTTTGACGCGGCCGTGGAAAAGGCTTACGGAGGCAAGCGCGCCATCCAGTGGTTTGAGATTTTTGCCGGCGAAAAAGCCTACCGCCAGTTCCACACCTGGCTGCCGGACGAGAGCGTGGACGCGGCGCGGGATCTGCGCGTTTCCATCAAAGGACCGCTGACCACGCCGGTTGGTGGCGGCATCCGCAGCCTGAATGTTGCCCTGCGGCAGCTTCTCGACCTCTATGCGTGCGTGCGGCCGGTCAAGTACTACCAGGGCGTGCCCAGCCCCGTGAAGCATCCGGAGAAGGTGAATATCGTCATCTTCCGCGAGAACACTGAGGACGTGTACTCGGGGATCGAGTTCAAGGAAGGCTCAGTGGATGCGGGCCGGCTGATCAGCTTTTTGAACGATGACCTGCTCAAGGGCACCAAAAAGAAGGTGCGAGCGGATTCCGGCGTAGGCATCAAGCCCATCTCGATTTTCGGGACAAAGCGGCTGGTGCGTCGCGCCATCCAGCATGCGCTCGAGAGCGGGCGCAAGACGGTGACGCTGGTGCACAAGGGCAACATCCAGAAGTTCACCGAGGGTGCGTTCCGGGAGTGGGGCTACGAGGTAGCCACCCAGGAGTTCCGCGAGCACACGGTGACCGAGCGCGAGAGCTGGATCCTGGGCAATGTGGAGGCCAAGCCGGGCATCACCATCGAAGAAAATGCGGCGCTGATCGAGCCGGGTATGGAGTTCGCCCCGCAGAGCTTCCGCGATGAGTTGTACGCCGAATTGAAAGGCGTGCTCGACTCCATCGGCAAGTCGCACGGCAACGGCGCCTGGAAGCAGAAGATCCTGGTGAACGACCGCATAGCCGACTCCATCTTCCAGCAAATCATCATCAGGCCCTCCGACTACAGCATCCTGGCCACTTCGAATCTGAATGGGGATTACATTTCGGATGCGGCTGCGGCGCAGGTGGGCGGCTTGGGCATTGCGCCGGGAGCGAATATCGGCGATGGGTATGCGGTGTTCGAGGCGACCCATGGGACAGCGCCCAAGTACGCGGACAAGGACGTGATCAACCCGGGATCGGTGATTCTTTCCGGGGTAATGATGCTGGATTTCATCGGCTGGAAGGAAGCGGCAAAGATGATTGAGAACGCCATGGAGAAGACCATCCAGCAGAAGTTTGTTACGTACGATTTTGAACGGCAGACGGCCGGGGCGACGAAGGTGGGCACCAGCGAGTTTGCCACGAGAATCATTGGGAACATGTAGAGAGTTCATAGTTCGCAGTTCACAGTTTTGTGAAGCCGCCCGGCTTCAACTGCGTTCCCCGAACAAGCAACTAAGAACTGTGAACCAGGAACTGCGAACTGAGAACTGTGAACCAAGAACTCTGAACCAGGAGACATCATGCGTAAAAAGGTGAGTATTGTCGGCGCCGGGAACGTGGGCGCCACCTGCGCCCACTGGATCGCCGCCAAAGAGCTGGCGGACGTGGTGCTGATCGACGTAGTGGACGGGATTCCCCAGGGCAAGGGCCTGGACCTGCTGGAGGCGATGCCGATCGAGAAGCGCGATGTGCACGTGGCCGGCTCAAACGATTACGCAGACAGCGCCAACTCCGACGTTGTGATCATCACGGCGGGGATTCCGCGCAAGCCGGGCATGAGCCGCGACGACCTGCTGCACACCAACTTCAAAATCATGTCGGACGTGGTGTCGAAAGTGGTGGCGCAGTCGCCGGAGTCCATTTTGATTGTGGTGTCAAACCCGCTGGATGCGATGGCGCAGGCGGCGTTCCGGCAGGCGGGATTCAATCGCGAACGGGTTATCGGGATGGCGGGGGTGCTGGATTCGGCGCGCTTCCGCACGTTCATTGCCGAGGAGCTCGAGGTGAGCGTGGAGAATGTGACCGCGTTTGTGCTGGGCGGGCACGGAGACACCATGGTGCCGCTGCCGCGCTACTCCACGGTGGCGGGCATTCCCATTACGGATCTGATGACGGCGGAGCGGATTGAGCAACTGGTGCAGCGCACGCGGGATGGCGGCGCGGAGATTGTGAAGTACCTGAAGACGGGCAGCGCCTATTATGCGCCGTCGGCGGCCACAGTGGAGATGGTGGAGGCGATCCTGAAAGACAAAAAGAAAATCCTGCCCTGCGCGGCGTATCTGCAGGGCGAATACGGGATCGAGGGATACTTCATTGGTGTGCCGTGCAAGCTGGGCGCAGGGGGCCTGGAGAAAATCATCGAGATCAAGCTGACGCACGAGGAAGACGCGGCGCTGAAGAAGAGCGCGGCGGCGGTCAAGGAACTATGCGCGGTGATCGGGGTGTAAAAAGCAGGGACCGAGGCACCGGGGACCAGAGATCGCATCAGCGATTTCCAGGCAGCGCGGCTGATTCTTCAACATTCGCTTGCCTTGCGCGCCGCAGTACGGTAGAACATAGGCGTCCTCGGACAGGCAATTCCCAACCTGCTCGCATCGGGCTCGGCCGAGGAGACTGCAACCGCTGAAACCCACCTGAACCAGGAGAATGGAGAAATACCGTGCGCAGAATGCTTTGGACTGTGACTGTGGGCCTCTTCCTCGGCGCGATGTCTTTGACCAGCAAAGCCGCGACCCCGACCTTCACCCATCTCTACATTTTCGGCGACAGTTACTGCGATGTGGGCAACGATTTCATAGCCAGCGGAGGCACCGTGCCTGCCCCGCCATACTATTTGGGGCGATTCTCCAATGGTCCGATCTGGCTGGACCACGTGGCCGGATTTCTGGGACTTGCCCCGCTCAAGCCATACCTGGCAGGCGGAACCGACTATGCATTTGGCGGAGCCGAAGTAACTGCACCGGTAACTACCCCATATGGCTCGATCCCCAGCGTACCCCAGCAGGTAGCGCTCTATCTTGCGAGCACAGGCGGCAAGGCAGATCCGAATGGGCTGTACATCATTGAAGGAGGCGGCAACGACATTCTCAACGCCACGTCCGGCACGCCGCAACAGCTAGGATTTGAAATCGCTATGGGAATCTCCGCCAGCGAACTCTTGCTCCGCCATGCCGGGGCCAAGTACTTTCTCATTCCCAATTTGCCCAACGTCGGTTTACTGCCGGCGGGTGCGGCCAATGCCGCGTTCGCGACGCCGGCAACCAACGCCACCAACCAATCGCTGACGAATCAGCTGGCGTTGGAGGGCCTTCTCCAAGGCATTCGTATCGTCCGCCTGGATGCCTTCAGCCTGATCAATGCAGTTGTTAAAGACCCGAGCCACTTTGGATTTACGGATGTTGTTGCGCCATGCACGAACCTTCCCTTGGGTTCACCGGTGACTATTTGCAGCGAACCATACCTCACCTTCTTCTGGGACGTAGAGCATCCGACGGTGTTTGGCCACGCATTCTTTGCGGTCACGGTGGAGAATGCCTACGCAGCGGGAGCATGGTAATTCGCATTCGCCGGGCAGGCGAGCGGCAGATGGTCACGCCGCTCGCCGCCCGACGGGGAACCGAACAAGCACCCAACCAAAGACCAAGGGGTCAGTAACTGATCTTAGCTAAAGGGCAAAAGCTGTAGTTACTCCGTTTTCGCCGTCTCGCATGCTGAAGTCCTCAGGAGAATTGCATGAACCCATGGGTAAAGGACATTCGGCACTCTGCGCGGCGCTTGAGAATGGCTGGCGGTTTTTCCTTTGCGGTCATCCTCATGCTGACTGTCGGCATCGGAGCCGCCACCGCCATTTTCTCGCTGATCGAAGGAATCCTGCTTCGGCCGCTGCCGTTCTACGATCCCGGCCGGCTGGTGCAACTCGGCGAGCACGTCGGAGAGAATCCCGGCATCGGGATCACCGCGCGCGATATCAGGGCCTATTCCACCGCCTCTTCCGCATTCTCCTCCGTGGGCGCTTTCGGCGGCGCCACCTTCGAGCTCTCAGGCGGAGCAATACCCGAAGAAATTACGGCGGCGCGCCTTACCGCCAGCGTCTTTCCCACCCTGGGCGTACAGCCGATCCTTGGACGAATCTTCAGCCAGCAGGAAGACGTCGCGCGCGTGCCGGTCGCCCTCCTCAGTTACTCCCTCTGGACCAATCAATATCATCGCGACCCCCATGTTATCGGCAGCATCATCAATCTCGACCGCAAAGCTTACAACATCGTCGGAGTCATGCCGCGCAGCTTTGAATTCCCGCTGCAAGTGGGAAGGCTTGACCAGGCGCAGTTATGGGTGCCGATGAGCCTCACCGCGGACCAGCTATCCGATGAAGCGGCCGGCTTCTGGGGATTTCAGATGATTGGGCGCTTGAAGGACGGCGTCACCGTGACACAGGCCGCACAGGATGACGACCGCGTGGCGCAGCAGATCATGCGCAGCTTTCCCCCCACCATGTCCAGGATTCGCATTCGTGGCGACGTCAAGCTCCTCAGCGACGTGATCACCGGCGATACCCGGCCACTTCTGCGCATGCTGCTGGTTGCGGTATCAGTGGTCCTGCTCATCGCGTGCGTCAACATCGCGATTCTCATGCTGGTTCGGGCCGTTCGCAACCATCGCGAATATGCCGTTCGGCTGGCGCTGGGCGCGCGCCCCGGCGCGTTGCTGCGCGAAATCATACTGGAAGGTTTGCTCTTGGGCATGGCCGGCGGTGTGCTGGGCCTGGGCTGCGCGGCCATGGCCGTCCATGCTGCGCTCTATGCCGCCGCAGAGTCTATCCCGCGCCTCGCTTCCATCTCCATCGATGTGCCAGTGGCGATCTTTGCGTTGGCCATCGCCCTCCTCGCCAGCAGCCTCTCCAGTCTTGCGCCTGCACTTATCGTCTTGCATACCAACCTTGCCGCAAGTCTCAAGGACAACATGCGCGGAGCCAGCGGAAGCTCCGGCCAGGCCCGCCTGCGCTCTGTGCTCGTGGTTGGGGAAATCGGCGTTGCCCTGGTGTTACTCACCGCCTCGCTCGGATTCCTGCGCAGTTATCAGAAGATGCTTGCAATCGACCCCGGATTCCAGCCCGAGCATGTTCTGGTGGCCGGATATCGCCTGCCCGCAAATCAATATCCCACCGACGCCTCCATAACTGCGTTCGATCAGGCTGTAACCGAACGGCTGCGCAACCAACCCGGAGCTATTGCCGCTGCACTGGGTGACTCGCTGCCCTCTGCCGGTAACTCCGGGATGGCAGCCTACACCATTGAAGGGCAGCCGGCCGAGGGCTGGAAGCTGAAATTCGCGGGGTTCGGCTCAACATACGGCGATTACTTCAAGGCCCTCGGCATTCCATTGCTCGCCGGCCGCACATTCACCATCAACGATCGCGCCGATTCGCCACTGGTCGTGATCGTGAGTCAATCGATGGCCGAGCATTGCTGGCCGGGCCAGAATCCCATCGGCAAACGTATGCATGTCGGCAATCCCAAAAAGAACCTGCCCTGGGCCACCGTGGTAGGCGTGGTCGGAAATACCCGCATTGGCGCGCGGGATGGGCAAGCCAACGACCAATGGTATGTGCCTGCGCTGCAGCCCGCCATCCTGAATGGTTCCGCGGCGCAACAGGCCCGCGTAGTTCAGGCGGGCGGCTCCATCATTGTTCGTTCGGCCCTGCCGCCGGAACAAATCGTCGGAATGCTGCGCGAGACGGTCGCTTCCATCGATCCGCAACTCGCTCTGGGCGAAGTGCGCACCATGAAATACGTCCTCTCCAACACGGAAGCGCCGCGGCGCATTATGACCGAGTTAGTCGGCGTTTTTGCGGCGATTGCTCTTCTGCTTGCGCTCTTCGGTATCTATGCGGTTGTCTCTTTTTCCGTAACCCTGCGCGCGCAGGAGATCGCCATCCGCATGGCTCTGGGCGCGCACCGCGAAAACATCGCAAAGCTTGTCCTCGGTTCCGGCGCAAGACTGGCGCTGGTGGGCTGCGCTCTGGGCGTTCTCGCATCGATTGCGGCCGCGCATGTTATCCGTTCCTTCCTATTCGACGTTAGCCCCATCGATCCCTGGATCCTGGCCGCCAGCGTCCTTCTCATGATCACCATTGCGCTTTTCTCATCGGCCATGCCCGCATTCCGCGCAGCCAAGTCCGACCCCATCGATTCCTTGCGGTCGATCCAGTAACTGCGATCATCTCCACAATCAATGTGGCAGTTACTCCTGCCGGTAAGTTGCAGGAGTAACTCGTGCGTCGATTGTGCAGGCTTGTCAGGGCTGGCTCGCGGGAGGTAGGGGTTAAGACTTAGGCGGCGGAAGGGCGGACTTCGCTCATAAGGCCGATCACGTTCCGATCGGGATCACGGAAGAAGGCGATCCAGAGGTCGCGGTCGGGCATGCGGGCCACCAGATGCGGGGGCTGGACGAAATCGACGCCTTGGGCAGCCAGGTGGGAGTGAACGGCCGGGAGGTCTTCCACCTTAAAGTAAAGAATGGTTCCGCCGCGGGGCGCGCCGGCCTCGCCCGTGCCGAGGGCAAAGCGGATATCGCCGCACTGGAAAAAGGCCATCGGACCGGCATCAAAAAGGAAGCGCATGCCCAGGGTGTGCTGGTAGAAGTCGCGGGCAAGGGCCAGGTCAGTGACGGTGAGGGCGATCTGGCCGATTTGTTCTAAGTGGACCAGGGAAGCGGGGGTGTGCGACTGGAAGCTCATGATGCCTCGCTTTGTTCGTGGGGCTATTAATTAGCCTAGCTAACGATATATCATGAGTGCGGGAAGTCATGTCAAGAAAAACTTCAAAAAGGGACGAAGAATTGGCTGGCCAGATCCACTCGACCGCCATTCACCTGCTTCGCCGGCTGCGGCGGGAGGATGCGGGAAGCGGGCTGAATGCGCCGCGGCTCTCGGCGCTGAGCGTGATGGTGTTTGCCGGCGAGGTGACCCTGGGCGAGCTGGCCGCAGCCGAGCAGGTGCGGCCGCCTACCATGTCGCGCATCGTGGATGCGCTGGCGGAGCTGGGGCTGGCCGAGAAGCGGACCAACGCAAACGACGGACGCAGCACGCTGATCCGCGCCACGGCGAAAGGGAAGAAACTCATGCGGGCAGGGCGCGAACGGAGAGTGCGCGCGCTGCTGCGGCAATTGGCAGAGCTGAAAACCAGCGAGCGGGAGACGCTTGCGAAGGCAATGGGAATTCTGGCTGGAATGATTGCGAAGATGTAGCCGGCTCCATCGTTGCGGCGGTGTACGGCGCGGCCCTCCGGGACGCGGCGCGGTGCGGACTCGCTCAGGACGACGGCGTTTGGCGTGAGCGGGATTCTACGTCATCCGGGTCCCAGGTCCGCGCTCGGCCTTTTAGCGCCGGTTGTAATTCTGCGCGTAAGTGTCGCGCGGAAGCCCCATGCTGCGCGCCTTGGGTGCCAGCGCATACGCCGCATCGCGCTGGAACGCGGCGCGGCTCTTATTTACGGGTCCATTATGAACTGTGCGCGGAGGTCCTGAGTTGCCCAATCAGATTCCGGACGGTCGGTCTTGCATCCGCCCCCTCCGCCAGCCAGGGTGCGGCCACGAAGCCGCCGGGAGCGGAAATACGCCGCGAAATTTACTGTGACCGCTGTCACAGCCTGTGGTACAACCGTAAAGTCAGGATAGTGGGCCAACGATGGATGATTGGCGCTCATCCATTTCTTCAAGACCACGGGGCGCGCGACTCAATGTTCGGCAAGTTCCCCGGGCTAGCATGAAGTCATCGGGATTGCGAGGAAGCACGGGCACGAACATTGCGGCGCGCGGTTATCCGCCCGGGGAGGCGTTCGATGTCCACTCCGGCAGCACCGGCCGCGATTTCACTGCGGAATATCCTCTTTCCGACGGACTTCTCGTCCTGCTCTGACGCAGCCCTGGCTTATGCCGCCGCGCTGGCCCGCCGCCATGACACCACGCTTTATGCAGTAACGGTCGTCCCCGAAGCGATAACCGACTATGTACAGCCTCCCGACCCCTTCTATTACCGGCACTCCGCGGAACGGAAGATGGCGGATTTTGCTGGACTGGCGCTCCTCGAAGGCATCCGGCATCGGGAGTTTGTGAAAGAAGGCGCCGCCGCTGAGGTCACTTCTTAACCTCATCGACCGGCTTGAAGTGGGGCTCATTGTCACCGGCACTCATGGCCGCTGCGGGATGAAAAAAATCCTGTTCGGTTCCGTGGCGGAGGTGTTGGCCAACTCAGCGCCTTGTCCCGTGTTGACCGTCGGCCCCCGGGCTGCTCCATGGATCGGCCGAGAGCCATCTCTCAAAAGAATCCTCTATGTCACCAATCTGGCCCACTACCCCGCCAGGGGCCTGGCCTACGCCGCATGGCTGGCGGATACAGAGAAAGCACACCTGGCCGTACTTCATGTCGGCAAACTGCCGGGCGACGCTCAATCGGGGCAGTTTCAATCCCACGGCGAGATGACTCCCTCAGGCTTGGCGCGGCTGCTCTCCCCTCATTTGGCCGCTTCCGTCCAAACCGAATTCATGGTTGCCGTGGGCGCGCCGTGGGATCAGATCCTGAAGGTCGCCGAAAGCCAATGCGCCGACTTGATCGTTATGGGATCGCATCCCACCCAATTCGCGCGCGCCTTTACCCATCTTCCCCATGCCACGTTTCACGACGTGATCTGTCAGGCCCGGTGTCCCGTGCTGACGGTGGGCGAGTGAGTTGCCAGGGAGCGCCGGGAAGTTGCCATGGGGTGGGACATTGCCGCGTGTAGCTCAGGGCTCTGCAAGGACCCCTCGGGCCACATGGGGCATTCTGCATCGCTTTCAGGCTTATGAGCTCGAGGAGCGCGAGGACCAGATCCTGCTTCTCCTTTCGCTCGCCATCGGCGCAATCACGGGCCTCGCCGTGGTCGCCTTCATCGTCCTCACTGAGCGCCTGGGAATGCGCATGTATCCCGTGGGCAGCGCGGCATGGCGCCGGGTGTTCATTCCCATTGCAGGCTCGCTCGGTATCGGGTATCTCCTCTACCGTTACTTTCCCGATGCCCGCGGAAGCGGCGTGCCCCAAACCAAGGCCGCCCTGTTCGCTCGTGGCGGCGTCATCACCCTGGCCACAGTCCTGGGCAAATTCTTCTGCACTGCCGTTACCCTGGCCAGCGGAATTCCCCTCGGCCGCGAGGGCCCCGCCGTGCAGGTGGGCGGCGGCATTGCATCCGTGCTGGGCAGGCGGCTCGGACTCAGCCAGGAAAAAGTAAAGCAACTCATCCCGGCTGGAGCGGCGGCGGCCATTGCGGCCGCCTTCAACACTCCCCTGGCCGCGGTGCTGTTCGCGCTGGAAGAGGTGATGGGCGATCTGCACGCCCCGGTGCTGGGCCCGGTGGTGCTGGCCTCCGCGTCCTCCTGGGTCGTGCTGCGCCTGATCCTGGGCAATAACCCGTTGTTCAGCGTGCCGCAATACCGCTTGGTCCATCCTTTGGAATTCGCCATCTACGCGGTGCTCGGCATTGCCGGCGGCCTGGTCTCCGTGGCCTTCACCAGGCTCCTTCTCCGCATTCGCAAAATGTTCCTCCACTTTCCCCGAAAAACGCTGTGGTTCCAGCCCGTGGCCGGCGGCTTGTGCGTGGGATTGATGGGCTGGTGGGCGCCGCAGGTGCTCGGCGTGGGCTACGGGTATGTGGGACAGGCGTTGAACTCCTCCTTGCCTCTCAAGCTGATGGTCCTTTTAGTGGTGCTCAAGCTGCTGGGAACCACCGTCAGCTACGGTTCCGGAAACGCCGGCGGCATTTTCGGTCCCAGCTTGTACCTTGGCGCCATGCTGGGGGGCACCGTGGGCAGCCTGGCTCACTCCTGGCTGCCGGCCTATACCGCCAATCCGGGCGCCTACGCCCTGGTAGGAATGGGCGCAGCATTCGCCGGCATTGTGCGCGCTCCCATGACTTCAGTCATGATGATTTTGGAAACCACGCGGGACTACACCGTCATTGTCCCCTTGATGATCGCCAATCTGGTCAGCTTCTTCATCTCCTCGCGGCTGCAGCGCGAACCCATCTATATTGCCCTCGCCACCCAGGACGGAATCCATCTCCCTACCCTGGAAACGCGCAAGGAGCGCCGCCAGTTTATGGTGGGCCGCGCCATGACCGTTGCCCCCGAACTCCTGCCCGCTAACCTCTCGGCGGGCAGCGCCCTTGAACGCGTGCAGTTGAGCGCGCTGCACGCCTGGCCGGTCATTGAGGGGCGCGATGTGGTTGGCGTGGTCAGCCTGGCCACTCTCGAAAGCGCCTGCGCCCAGGGCGATAGCTCCAAACCTCTGGCCGCCCTCCTGGATTCGCATCCCTTTCCCCACGCCCACGCCGACCAGGGACTCGACCAGGCGCTGGCGCACATGGGCGCAGCCCATGTCGATGTTCTCCCCGTAGTCGGCCGCGGCGACGTCAACCATCTGCAAGGTGTCATCACGCTCAAGGACACGCTCGACGCATTCGGCATCCGCATCGATCTGCCCGGCGCTGGAGAAGTGAGCGCCATTGCGGTAACGGTTGCCGGCGAAAGCTCGGAAAGCCAACCGGCCGCCGAAAGGGATGAATCCGCCGCCGTTCATCGATAATCGGACCGGTTGCTCAGGCTGCGGAAAGCAAGCCTCACTGAGACGAAAAGCTTCTCCAGGGTCAGGGATACGGCGATCATCGCTCCACCTGCATCCCCTCCCGACAGTAAACTTGCCCTTCACCATGGGAACTCTTATGAACCGCCGCCAATTTGTTGCCGCATCCGCCGTCGTCGCTGCTGCCGCCGCCGCCGCGCCCGCCCGCGCAAAGCGCCCGCGCGCCATCACCATGTGGGAGTTTTCCTGGATTGAGCGCCGCTGGCCGGGCGCGGGATTCGAGGATTGGGACCGCGCCCTCGACGAGCTCCGCGAGCGCGGCTACGATGCGGTGCGCATCGATCCGTTTCCGCACCTTCTGGCCACCGATCCGCTCAAGTCGTGGACGCTGTGGCCGGAATGGAACACCCAGGATTGGGGCTCGCCCGACGTGAATCGCATCGTGCTCATGCCCGCGCTCACTGAGTTTCTAGCCAAATGCCGCGCGCGCGGCGTCAAAGCCGGCCTTTCCACCTGGTACCGCAAAGACACGGACGACACGCGTATGAAAATCACCGGTCCGGAGGGGATGGCCGCGCAGTGGATCCGCACCCTCGACATTATTCGCGACGCCGGCCTGCTCGACACCATCCTCTACACCGACCTGTGCAACGAGTGGCCGGGCGTGGACTGGGCCCCGTTCGTCAAGCCGCCCATGAGCTACGGCGACTGGCGCAAGCCGGAGTCGCTCGCCTGGATGCACAAGGCCATCGCCCTGGTGCGCGACCATTATCCCGATATGCCGTTGTTCTTTTCCTTCGCCGGCGAGCCCGACGAAACTGCCGGGGCCGACCTTGCCGATTTCGACCTGCTCGATCTGCACGAGTGGATGACCCAGCAGAACAACGGCGAGTTCTACCGCCTGGTCGGCTACGACTACGAGCGCTTCGACCCCAAAGGCTACACCGATCTCAGCCTCAAGGCCGAAGAAACCTATCGCGCGCGCCCGCAATACTGGCAAGGGCTGCTCACCAGCAAGATTGACCGGCTCGCCACCGTGTCGCGCGCGCTTCGCAAGCCGCTCGCGACCACGGAATGCTGGGCCATCGTGGACTACAAAGACTGGCCGCTGCTCCAGTGGGACTGGGTGAAGGAATTGTGCGCTGTCGGCGCAACCCGCGCCGCCAACAGCGGCCAGTGGCTCGCCATCGCCACCAGCAACTTCTGCGAGCCGCAGTTCGTGGGCATGTGGCGCGACGTGGCCTGGCACCGGCGGCTGACGCGGAACATCAAGACCGCGCAAATCAATCCCGAGCTGCGCCAGGGGCGGCTATACGAGAGGCTGTGAACAGCGTCTTCCGCGCCTTCACCGCCCGCCGCCGTCACGGCCGCGCCAAAATCTCCTCAATATCGCGTTCCACCTCGCCCTTGCTCGCCAATCCCTTCACGTACGCAACCACCCTTCCATCCCGCGCAATGTAAAACGTCGTCGGCAGCACTTCCCCCGCTCCATACGCGGCGCTGGCCCGGCCATCGTCCAGCAGCACCGGATAGTCCATCCCCATTTTCCGGACAAACGGCTCAATCGCCGCCGCTCCGCCCTCGTCCATGTCCACGCCGATCACCACCAGCCCCCGCGCCCCGTATTCCTTTTCCAACTCCACAAACCACGGAATTTCCACCCTGCACGGCGCGCACCACGTCGCCCAGAAATTCAGCACCACCGCCTTCCCCTTGAAATCCGAAAGCCGCACCGGCTCGCCCCGCAAATCCTGCAGCGTAAAATCCGGCGCCGGGTAGGGCTTCAACGGCCGCCGCATCGACACGCTCCCGGCCACCACCAACAGCGCGGCGCAAACCACCACCAGCCCCACGCGAATCGCAACGCGCATTCTCCCACTGCCGGTCTCGCGCCAATCGCTCGCCAAGGAAACCTCACCCCATCGGTTCCAGGAGCGTGTTTCAAAAACGTGCTTTGAAGGGGCACGGCTTTAGCCGTGCCGTAGAGAGCCCGCCATTTATGCGGCTTTTGCCGCCGAGGGAAGGATTTCTCACACTTCCGCTGCTGTCTTTGAAGCACGCCCTGCTTCCGAACCGCTAGCAGTTATTGTCTCCCTTTTTTTCAGCCGCGATTCACGCCGCCGTCACTGAAGCCGGCAACCACCAAAAATGGTCACTTTTGCTTGCCCGGTCACCCGTGCTGGCCATCACATACAGTCCAGCGCATCCCATCCATGCTGAAACCGTGAGTTGAACTACGCCCTCCACTCGGCGGGCGTAGGCATTTATGCCGCACGGGAGCCCGCAAATGCCGGTCCAGCGAAGCACGAAGTACCTCCGGCAACCCCGCCAACCAAGATGCGCAATTCTGTGCAGTTTTGTGGCCTAACACCGTCATTCCACAAGACATCGCCGTTTTTTTGCACCGGCCCCAACTTTCCTCGCCACTATGGCCACCCCGGCGCAGCCACCGCCTGAGACGGCGTGGCCTGCGGCAAGTTATGGACGGCATTGATGACGACGCCCGGCGTAAGTGCCTCAGGCAGCAGCGTGGGACTCCCCTGGCCCGGAGGATAGAGCGCGTAGGCGGGCACGCCGTTCCTGCCCAGGCTCTCGAGCGCCTGCGCAATGGCCGGATCCTGCTGCGTCCAGTCGGCTTTGAGCAGCGCCACGTGTGCATCTTCAAACGCCTTCATCACTTCCGGCCGCGTCAGCGCCACGCGCTCATTCACCTGGCAGGAAAGACACCACTTGGCTGTAAAGTCAACGAAGACTGGCCGCCCCTGCGACTGGTATTGCTTGACCGCAGCCTCGGACCACGGCTGCCACTGGCCCGGTTCTGTGCCGGCGGAGGCAGCCGCGGCGGGTTGCGAAACGGCAAGCACCTGCTTTGCGTAAGCTCCAAGTGCTGCGAAACACAGGATGATGAGCCCAGCCAGCACTGCGGACCAACCCTTTGCCGGCCAGCGGCCCAGGAACCATCCGGCAATGGCCAACAGCAGGAAGCCGGCAAGCAGCGCCGCCAGCATGGTTGAGCCATACGACTCCGCGATGACCCACGCCAGCCAGATGACGAAGCCGAAGATGGGCAGCGACACCACCTGGCGCAGGATTTCCATCCAGGCGCCGGGGCGGGGCAGAATGCGGGTCCAGGCGGGCTGGAGCGTCAGCGCGACGTAGGGCGCGGCGAGGCCCAGGGCCAGCGCGGTGAAGACGGCGAAGGTGACCAGCGATGGAGCAGCCAGCGCATAGCCGATGGCGGCGCCCATGAACGGCGCCGTACACGGCGTGGCTACAATGACAGCCAGGACGCCGGTAAAGAAGCTGCCCGCGTAACCCTGCTTCTGCGCCAGCGATCCACCGGCGCTGGTGAGCGTGAGCCCGATTTCGAACTGTCCGGCGAGCGAGAGGCCGAGGAAGAACAGCAGGCCGGCCATTAGGAACAGGAACATGGGCGACTGGAACTGGAACCCCCAGCCGAGGCGCGCGCCCGCGGAACGCAGCGCCAGCAGCACGCCGACCAGAGCCCAGAATGAGACCACAATGCCCAGCGTGTACACCAGTCCGTGCGTGCGCAGCTTGTGCCGCTCTTCGCGTCCGGAGTTGACCAGCGCCAGGCCTTTGAGGAAGAGCACCGGGAAGACGCACGGCATGAGATTAAGGATGATGCCGCCGAGGAATGCGAGGCCGGTGATGCGGAGGGCGGCGGGACCAGCGGAGCCAGCGGTGTTGGCGGGGTTCGCGGAGCCAGCAAGGCTGGTGGTCGTCGCGGCGCTGGCGGCGTTCGCAGAGTTTTCGGGTGCGAGTGGAGCTGGTGGGGCCGGCCGGCCTTGCTTTGCGGCTATGTCGTAAGCGCGGCCGCCGGAAAGCTCGAGCACGCCGCGCAGCTCCGCGGGCGGCTGCTTCAGGTCTGCGTCCTTCTTGAGTTCGAGGGTGAAGCCCTTTGCCGTGGGCGTGATGTTCTGCGGTGCGGGATTGCTGAGGATGTTCTGTTCGGCGGGAAAGAACGAGGCCTGGGTCTCGCGCTGACCGGTGAGGACGGTCATGCGGAATCCCGCCGGCGTGGAGACAAAGCCGAGCTTGTCACTGGCTGGCAGCGGGCGCGGCAAGTTGTTGCCCAGGCGAGCGAAGAGGCTGGCATCCGGCTCGACGGGAGTGCCGGCACCCGGGCCAGCGGCAACGGTGCGCGCGATCTCGAGATCTGCTTTGCCGGGGATGCAGACCTCGCGGCAGACAAGCCAGTTCACGTGCGCGCCAAGCGTGGCTGGACCAGTGGCGGCACTGGAATCTGCCGTGATCGTAAACGGGAACAGGACCTCATTCTCGTAGCCGAAATCCATCAGGGGACCGAGCGGCAGGCGGCTTGGGGGAGGGAATTCGAGTGCGCCGGCAGTTATGCCGGCAGGCAGTGTCCAGCGGATGCGGGGCGGCTCGCCGGAGTCGCCGGCGTTCTTCCAGTAGACGTGCCAGCCTTGTTCCAGCTTGAAGTAGAGGCCGGCATTCGCAGCCGAGCCGCGCGACAGCGTGGAAGACGGCCCGACCAGCTGAACGTGGAGATGGGAGACGTCGGCGGAGCTTGAGGCCGCGAGCGAGGGAAGCGCGGCGGCGGCCAGAAAAAGAGCAACTGCAATAGCATGGAGAAGGCGACGCATCAACTCAGCTTTAGGCTCCCGAGGACTGAGATCAGTTTATTCGACGCACCGGCCAGTACGGACGTTTCGCAGAGTTAGCGAATTCCCAGCGCGGCGTGCTGGCGGAAGATGCAGTCGTTCTGCACGCACTGGACGCCGGCGGCGCGGGCTCTGGCAATTGCTTCGTCGTGGATGACCTCGTCCTGAAGCCAGAGGAAACGGATTCCTAGGCGGATCACATCTTCGACGATGGCGGGCACGTGTTCCGGGGCGCGGAAGACGTCAACCAGATCAATGCCCGTGCCGGTTTGCTTGATGGCGGCGGCCTGCGCGGCGTCGAGATCGGGACAGCAGGGCAGTTCCAGGACGGAAGTGAGCGCGGGATTGACGGGCAGCACGCGATAGCCCTGTTTGGCGAGATAGCGGCCGATGTGATTGCTGGCGCGCCAGGTCTTATCGCTCATGCCGACGACGGCAATGGTCTTCGACGCCCGCAGCATGTGCTCGATTAGGACAAGTCCCTCCATTACACATCCATCTCGTCGTCGCCGCCGGTTGCGGTGCCGCGGCGCTTGGCAAGCAGATAGCCGCGCAGGAACGGCTCCAGGTATCCGTTGAGCACCTTATCGACGTCGCCTACTTCCACCTTGGTGCGGTGGTCCTTGGCGATGCGGTAGGGCTGCAAGACGTACGACCGGATCTGCGAGCCGAAGTTGATGTCGAGTTTCGAGTCTTCGAGCTTCTTGGTTACAGCTTTCTTCTTCTCAAGCTCGTACTCGTAGAGGCGCGAGCGCAGCATCTTCATTGCCTTGTCGCGGTTTTTGTGCTGCGAGCGCTCGTTCTGGCACTGCACCACGATTCCCGTGGGCAAATGCGTCATGCGCACTGCGGAGTCAGTGGTGTTGACGTGCTGGCCGCCCTTGCCGCCCGAACGGTAGGTATCGATGCGCAGGTCTTCAAGCTTGAGGTCGACGTGAATGGTCTCATCGATTTCCGGCGAGACATAGACGGATGCGAACGAGGTGTGGCGGCGCTTGGCCTGGTCGAACGGCGAGATGCGGACCAGCCGGTGCACGCCGCTCTCGCCGGCAAGCAGGCCAAAGGCGTACTCGCCGAGGATGGTGAAGGTGGCGGACTTGATGCCCGCCTCTTCGCCGTCCTGATAGTCGTTCATCTCGGTTTTGAAGCCCTGCTGCTCCGCCCAACGCAAGTACATGCGCAAGAGCATCTCGGCCCAGTCCTGGCTTTCCGTTCCGCCGGCACCGGGATGGACGGTGACGATGGCGTTGAGGGCGTCGGCCTCGCCGGAGAGCATGGTCTTTGCCTCGAGCTCCTCGGAGAATGCGCCCAAGTCCTCGATGGATTTTTCCAGATCGGCGAGTACGTCTTCGCCCTCACGGGCGAGCTCAAAATACGCTTCGATGTCGCTGGTGCGGCGGACAAGCTCGTCGTCGTCGCGGATGAGCGACTCAAGGCGTTTGCGGTCGCGCATCAAAGGCTGGCTCGCGCCGGAGTTCGTCCACAACGCCGGGTCGGCTAACTTCTTTTCAATATCTGCTGATTCCCTGCGGAGGCGGGCAGGGTCAAAGATACTCCCGCAGGTCGCGCACCTGGGTGCGCACGGGAGCGTAGGCGAAATCGAGATCTTGTACGGATGCCATGGCTTGCTCTTGAGACCTGACTTTCAATAGCGGGTCAGCGAGTCGGCGGGTCCGCAAGTCAGCGGGATGCATGCGGCTTGCGGAGGGACCAACCGATCGCCCCTATAGAAAGTATGGCACAGGCCCAGGCGAAGACGTCGCCGTGGGCGGTGTAGAAGGTGATGTCGCTGCGGTAGGCGAACTGCGCGGGGAGGACGTCGACCTGGTGGCGGGGAATGCTCTGACGGACGCGGCCGTAGGGATCAATGGAAGCGGTGACGCCGTTGTTGGTGTCGCGCAGGATCCAGCGGCGGTTTTCGATGGCCCTCATGCGGGCGATGTTGAGGTGCTGCCAGGGGGCGCTGGTGTCGCCGTACCAGCCGTCGTCGCTGGGATTGACCAGAACCTGGGCGCCGTTGCGCGCGAACTGCCGCACTTCATCGCCGAAGACCGCCTCATAGCAGATAAGGATGCCGTAGCGGTGCATTTGGCCGTCGGCAGACGGAATGCGGAAGACGGCGCGGTTGGTTCCCGGAACGTAGTTCGCGACTTTGCCGGTGAGTTTGCGCGCGAAGAAGAAAACCTTTGGAAAGGGAACGTATTCGCCCCAGGGCACGAGGTGGATTTTGTCGTAGCGGCCGACCTCGTTGCCGTCGGCGCTGAAGACCATGGCGGAGACGTGATCCACCCATCCGCCGGCGACGGGCCCGAAGTCAGAGCCTACGCCGCTGACGATGAGCGGCGCATCGTCGCCGCGCGCGATGGCGGACATGGCGCTCTTGAAGCGGGCTTCCTGCTCGAAAAACGGGGCTGGGGATTCAGGCCAGACCACCAGGTCGGGATGGATAGGGTGAGGCGGGCAGACAATTTCGCCGGTGGACGCACCGGTTTGGGGAATGCCGGCGATGTAGGTTTTGCACTGCTCGGCGGTGAGGCTCTTGAATTGGGCCATGTGCTGGTCCCATTCGCCGGGTTCGAGCCAGTAGCCGGTGTCTTCCACGTCGAGATTGGGCTGGATGAGGATGGCGCTGGCGTTGGGAAGCGGCGGGGTGGGTTTGGGAGAGGTGCCTCTGTATGCGCAGACAAGGAGCACCAGACCACAGGCGAGCAGAGCCCATTTTGACAGTGTTGTACGTTCATGGCCGCGGCGCGGAAGCAAGCTGGCGACGAGCAGGGCGTTGACCGCAACCAGGAGGAAGCTGATGCCGTAGACGCCGGTCCAGGGCGCGAGCAGAGTGACGAGCGAATTGTCGACCTGGGAATAGCCGAGCTGATCCCACGGGACGCAGGTGATGCGCGCGGCGGCAAGGTCGATGGCGGTCCAGAAAAACGGCGCCGCGGCGAGGGCGAGATAGGTTGAGCCGGTTCTGCGATGGATGAATGCGAGCCCCAAGCCGAAGAGGCCGAAGTAGGCGCCGAGCACGAGACTGAAAAGGATCAGGACCAAGGCCGAGAGGACCGGCGGCAAGCCGCCGTGGATGAGCATGGTGTCGTAGATCCAGTAGCAGTTGCCGGCGAACCAAAGGACGCCGCAGGCGTATGCGATCAAGAAGGCGGTGAACAGCGAGTAACGGTCGTCTTCAGCCACGCGCATGACTGCCCAGATGAGGGGAACCAATGCAAACCAGGCCACGATGCTGCGCGCCGGGGGCATGGGGCCGGCCAGCGGAAACGGCAGCTCCAGCAGGGCTGCGCTGAGGCCGGCTGCCGCCCAGTACTTGGGTGTGTTCACTTGCATCTGGGGCGAGTGTAACGCATTACGGGCACTGGGTCAGTTTCCAAGGCGGATTGATTCCACATGCGGTCCTCATGCGCCAGGGATAAAATGGATGCATGATTCACCTCGCCATTTTCGGTATGCGGCTACTCGAGGTCATGTTTTTTGTGGGCCTGGCAGGTTCTACGATCGTGATTCTCATCAGCTTCATCGAGGATGGAAAAGAGCTCTTTGGCAAAGACTAAATACTTGCAAGGAAGAGCCTTATATTGTCCTCATTGACTCGTGCGCGAATCGGCTCTAAACTCAGCCCAGGGCGAGCGCAGAAAGCGCGATTATTGAAAGCTCCTGGGACAAAAGAGCGTCCGGGCACGTGGCCGGCAACCAACTAATGGCATCCAATCGTACGACCGTAGCCCCACCTTCCGACCGCGTGCGGCTCATCGTGGCATCCTCGGTGATGCTGACCTTTATCTCCTTCTGGCGTGCCGCCGCCATTGTCCTCAATGACCTTGGATCGTCAGCGTTCTATGCGGGCGGCATTGCCGAGCAGGCCATTGGCAAGTCGGCGCCGTGGTTCATTCTGGGCATCATGCTGTTCAGCTTCGCGGTCCGGGCCGTGTACGTGGAGAGCTGTTCCATGTTCACCCGCGGCGGCGTCTACCGTGTGGTGAAGGAGGCGCTGGGCGGAACGTTCGCCAAGCTGAGCGTCTCCGCGCTGATGTTCGACTACATTCTGACGGGGCCCATCTCGGGCGTGTCCGCGGGGCAGTACATCACCGGGCTCATGAACGAGCTCTTGGGGGTCATCAACCATTATCACTGGCTTCCTCCGGCCTTGCAGAACGCACATGGGGGCGCCATCCAGTTCGACATGAACGGGACCGCGGCCGTGTTTGCCGCCGTCGTCACCATTTACTACTGGTGGCAGAACGTGAAGGGGATCGAGGAGTCGAGCGACAAGGCGCTGCGGGTTATGCAGATCACCACCGTGATGGTGATCGTGCTGCTGGGGTGGGGCATTTACTCAGTGTTGATGCAGGGGGTTCACCTGCCCCCGTCGCCGACACCCGCCAACATCCACTTCAGCAGAGACGCGCTTGGCTTCCTCAAGGGCACCCCGCTGTTGCCTTATTTCGGTCTATTTGGCATTGTCATGGCGTTTGGCCACTCGATCCTGGCCATGAGCGGCGAGGAGAGCCTGGCCCAGGTCAACCGCGAGATCGAACATCCCAAGCTGAAGAACCTGAAGCGCGCAGCGATCGTCATCGCGATTTACAGCCTCATCTTCACCGGCGGCGCCACTCTGCTGGCGTCGATGCTGATTCCCGATGGCCCGCGCACCCTGATCTACCAGGACAACCTGATCGCCGGCCTTGCCATGTACATGACGGGCCCGGTGGCGGCCCGGATCGCCTTCCGCATCTTCGTGGTGCTGGTCGGCTTTCTGATTCTTTCCGGCGCCATCAACACATCCATCATCGGATCGACGGGCGTACTCCAGCGCGTGGCCGAGGATGGCGTGCTGTCAGACTGGTTCCGTAAGCCACACCGCAAATACGGCACCAGCTCCCGCATCGTCAACCTTGTCTTCGTGCTGCAGATGTTCACCATCATCGTGACCCGCGGCAACGTGATCACCCTGGGCGAGGCATACGCGTTCGGCGTGATCTGGTCGTTCACGTTCAACTCGCTGGCCATGCTGGTGCTGCGCTGGAAGTACCACGGCGAGCGCGGCTGGAAGGTTCCGCCCAACGTCCGCATCGGCAAGACCGAAATTCCCATCGGTCTCAGTTGTGTCTTTTTTGCGCTGCTCTCGGTGGCTGTAACCAACCTGTTGACCAAGTCAGTGGCGACCATAAGCGGTGTGGCCTTTGCCGCGGCGTTCTTCATCATTTTCAGCATCTCCGAGCGCGAGAACCAACGCAAGCACGCCCTGACCGCGCGGCAGATGAAAGATCATTTCCAGTTGGAGCACCAAGACACGATCAGCCGGGAGTCGGTGGCCATCCGGCCCGGCGGAGTGATGGTGACGATGCGCGACGCCTCCAATCCGTTCGCCTTGAAATGGACGCTGGCCCGCCACGCCAATGACGACACCGACGTGGTGGTGCTGAGCGCGCGCATTATGGGCGCCGGGGGGCCGGAGTTTTTGAGTGCCGAGGAACAGAGCTTCAGCGAGCACGAGCAGATGCTGTTTACCAAGGCCGTTTCCGTGGCCGAAAGCTTTGGCAAGAAGGTGTCCCTTCTGGTGGTTCCTGCCGGCGACATTTTCGCGGCACTGGCGCAAAGCGCTAACTCCCTGGATGTGGATTCAGTGGTCTCAGGCGTATCCACGAAGATGTCTGCCGAGGAGCAGGCCTTTCACCTGGGCCAGGCCTGGGAAGCGCTCCCCGAACCCAAGCGGCAATTCAATTTCTTTGTCGTCGAACCCGTCGGCCAGGCAAAGGTCTACTACATTGGACCGCACGCGCCCGCGCTGAGTCCCGACGACGTGCAGCTTGTGCACCGGCTGTGGCTGAATATGCGCCGGGATCCGTCCGTTTCCGACCTGCATCACAGCGACATCATCACCTTCGCACTAACCCGGCTTGCGAGCCAGTATGCGCGCGAAAAGACGGACGTTCTGCGCGAGCTGCGCAATTGCCGCGCCGCCAATTCCGTGGAAAACGCGCTTCCGGCGCCATCTTCCGGCATTCCGCCCGAACACCCATCGGACAGCCCAGAAAACGCCACTCGCCTGCGCTGACTCCTGGCGTTTTTTGATTACCAGTGAGCCAGGAATCCGCAGCATCTGTGGAAATCCCGCCTGAAACTCGCCCTTACTCGAATAAGTCTGAAGCAAGTTTGATTACTACGGTCCACACTTTAGTGTATGTCTCATCTATTAAGTAACTTGATGCGGTTTTTGTTTGTCATCTTTAAATACGTTGGGTATTGTGATCCGAAGGATAGTGGCTGGCCCGGGCCCTGCTGTCAGGCGATTCGTGGTTGGACCACCAAAATCAAAAACAATCCACAGGAGGATACCCGTGGGAGTAGCTGAAATTCTTGCCCAGATCGAACATGAAATCGAGCAATTGCAAAAAGCGCGCGCATTGCTTACCGCGGCGCACGGTGGGACCAAAGCGGTGCCCCGCGCCACTAAGAAACCGGCAAAGAAGCGTCGCCTCACGCCGGAGGGAAGACGACGCATTGCGGAAGCAGTCAAGCGGCGCTGGGCTGAACAGAAGAAGGCGCAAGCTCAGAAACAATCGGGGAAGTAGGTACCAGTTTTGCAAACGAGGGCAGTCTTTCCGACGGCCCTCGTGTCCTTTCGGGCTGCATCCGGATGGGAGCGCCATAGAGGCTTTAAGTCAGAAGGTCGCGCCAACAGCGGGAATTGGGATCGTCAGTTGATTTTCCTGCGCGTCAGATTTTGCAGGCCTATTCAGAGCCTTGAGGCGGGGGTTATTTTTTGCCTCGAGCAAGGAATGGACCTGGTGCTACGCCGGATCGTCCCCGATCGGCTTCGCCAGTCTCCGAAGCTTGGCTTCGTGCCGCGTATCCACCGCGTGTTGGCTCGATTTCGGTTTCACACGTTCTCCGCGTAAGCTAGCGCGTGGCTCACAAAGTGCGTCCGTCTCGGGCAGCATTCTCAATAAACATCTCCAGGGGACCACTCGACCACCTTCACGCCGCCATCCACCAGTTTCTTGAGTTCCGCGGGCGTTCCGGTCAGCATGGGGAATGTGCCCCAGTGCAGTGGAAGGATGGTTTTGGCTCCGAGGTACTTGACGGCCAGGGCAGCTTCTCGCGGTCCCATGGTGAAGTGGCCGCCGATGGGCAGCATGGCTACATCCGGCCGGTATAGCTCGCCGATCAGGCGCATATCTCCAAAGACTTGGGTGTCACCGGCGTGGTAGAGAACCGGGCCGCTCCTGGGCACGATCACGTAGCCTGCGGCCACGCCGACATAGTGAGTACCACTGCTGTCCTGCGCGCCCGACGAATGCTTGGCGTCGACCATGCTCGCCGTCATATCGCCGATTTCAACTGTACCGCCCAGGTTCATCCCGACGGTCTTCTCCACTCCCTGTTTGGCCACGTAATCGGCTAGCTCGTAGATGGCCACCACGGTCGCGCCGTAATTCTTCGCCACCGGTACCGCATCCGAGATGTGATCGCCGTGGCCGTGGGTGAGGAGCACGTAGTCGATCTTCGGGGGCAGCATAAACTGCTTGGGATACATCGGGTTGTTTTCAATGAACGGATCAACCAGGACGGTGGTCCCGCCGGCGCTTTGGATCAGCACTGTTGCGTGACCCAGCCACGTAATCTTCAATCCCTGCGATGCCATTGAATTCGCTCCTTTAGTGTTGGAAATTGGTTTCAGGCAGCGGCGAAATGCCGCCTTCCCGGTTGAGATTCTCAGATTCCGCTCTCTGGCCCGGTTGCCGCCGGCAGGCACGCTGTCCTCCCCCAGAATATCTCGCTTGACTGGTTCTAAAAGGAGGCGTAAGTTGGGTCAAAAGGCGAATATATGGCGAAAATAGACAACCTCTTCCCCATCCTTGACTCCCAACCACGCCGCGCACCGCTGGCCCGCGCCGCGGACGCTGCGCCCCTCGACTCCACCGGTTGCCTCACCGAATACCGGCCCATCCAGACCCGCTCCATCATCTCCAAAGTTGTCTCCAACCGCGGTCTGCCCTTCACCCACGCCATCAATCCCTACCGCGGGTGCGAGTTCGCCTGCCGCTACTGCTACGCCCGCTACGCCCATGAGTTCCTGGAGCGCACCCCGGAGGAGTTCGAGCGCAAGATTTACATGAAGCAGAACGGCGCGTGGCTGCTCAAGCAGGAACTGGCGCGACTGAAGCCGGGAACGCAGATTGCTCTGGGTACCGCGACCGACCCTTACCAACCCATTGAGCGGAGGCAGAAGATCACGCGCTCGCTGCTGGAGGTCTTTGCAAAGACAAGCGGATTCAGCCTGGGGCTAGTCAGCAAATCCACGCTGATCGCGCGCGACATCGATCTGCTGACCGAGATCGCGCGGCGGCATAAGCTGACGGTGGCGCTGACGGTGACAACGATGAATGAGAAGCTGGCCCGGCTGCTGGAGCCGCGCGCGCCGCGGCCTGACCTGCGCATGCGGACCCTGGCCTGCCTGAGCGAAGCCGGCCTGCGCGCGGGCGTGCTCTGCTCGCCGCTGATGCCGGGCATTACCGATGCGCGCCGTTCCATCGACGCCGTTGCCCGCGCCGCCAAGGGCGCCGGCGCAAAGTTCTTCAGCTCCGGCCCGCTGTTCCTGAAGCCGTGCTCACTGCCGACGTTCTTCCAGTTCGTGGCCGAAAATTTCCCGGAACAGTTACCGGCGTACAAACGCCGCTATGAAAGCAGCGCCTTCGTCTCTGCGGAATACCGGAAGCGCATCGGCGATCTGGTCCAATCGATCTGCCGCGAGCATAAGCTGGGCAGCCGCTACGATGACGCTGCGGGGCTCGGCCCGCAGCCCATCGAGCCGCCGGTGCTGCTGGAGACGCAGCCATGGCTGCCGTTTGCGTGAACGTGCTCAGCCTTCTCGGAGCACGGGCACGGCCGGACGCAGCTCGACTGGCTTGGTAGTGATGGTTATCTGTGCCGGAGTCAGTTCCGGCGCATCCCACTGCGAGGGATCCTTCGTCGCCTCAATGTGAATTTCGCCCGGCCGTTTCATGCTCTGCACAATCACCTGTGCCAGCCCGTTGAACAGCGATCGCTTCGGCGCCTTGTCGCTCTCCTGGCAGTTGGGGTCGCCGTTGCCGACTCCGATGAGCTTGCCGGCGCCGGTGATGTTGAACGCCAACGTGTTCATCGCGGTCGGCACAAAACGGCCTTCCTTATCGAGCGCCTCCACTTTGATCACGGCCAGGTCCTCGCCGTCCGCATCAATCTCCGTGCGATCCGCGGTGAGGCGAAGCTGCGCCGGCGCGCCGGTGGTCTCGCGCTTTTCGGTCAGAACCGCCTGCCCGTTCCGTGACCCGCGCGCCTCGATCATGCCCGGCTCATAGCGCACCTTCCACTCCACGTGACCAAGGTGGGGAACCTTCTGGCTGCCCTGGCTCTTGCCGTTCACCAGCAGCTCCACTTCGTCCAGGTTCGAGTAGACCCACACGGAAATCTCGTCGCCTTCGCGGCCTTCCCAGTTCCAGTGCGGAAACAGGTGCAGCGACGGCTCCTTCTTCCACCACGCCGTGTAGTAGAAGAAGTAGTCCTTGGGGAATCCGCACATGTCCACGATGCCGAAATTCGAGTTAATGGAGGGCCAGCCATAGGGAGTGGGCTCGCCGCGATAATCGAAGCCGGTCCACGCAAATCCGCCGGCTTCCCAGTCGCGCGAGCCGTAGAAGGTCCACCATGCCTCCGGCGTTTCGCCCCACGGCACTACGCCGGTGTAGGAGTTCACCCAGTTGCGCAGCCGGTCGGTGACGTAGATGCCGCGCGTGCAGATGGCGCTGGAGGTCTCAGAACCGTAGATGGCCCGCTTGGGGAAGTCTTTGTGGTACTTCTCCGGGCGCGAAAGGTCGTAATTGAAGCCGATGATGTCGAGCGCATCGGTGACGCCCTGGCGGTTATCGCCGTTCACAGCGGCGGAGACCACGCGCGTGGGGTCCAGTTCGTGGCAGAGCCGCACCATGTCTGCGCCTACGCGCGCGCCCTGCTCGGCCATTGGGCCTTGCATTTGCCATTCCTCGTTGCCGACCGACCAGATGATGATCGAAGGAGAGTTGCGATAGCGCTTCACCATCGCTTCCAGCTGCGCCATACCCTCCGGGTTCGAGCTCATCTGGCGCGTCTCGCACATCATCATCACGCCCATGCGGTCGCAGGCATCCACCCACTCCGGCGTGGGCATGTTGTGCGATGTGCGCACGCCGTTGCAGCCCATCTCCTTGAGCACGCCCATGCGGAAATACTGTAGGCGGTCGGGCAACGCGGCGCCCACGCCCGCATGATCCTGGTGGTTGCATGTGCCCTGGATCTTGAGCTGCTTGCCATTCAGTAGAAAACCCTTGTCCGCGGTGAACTCAGCCGTACGCACGCCGAAGTTGATGCGCTCGGCGTCGACCGGCTTGCCGCCTGACTCGACAGCCACAATTGCGGTGTAGAGGTTCGGCGCGTCGGTCGACCACAGCGCCGGGCTGGCCAGCTTTGCCGTTGCGCTGTAGCTCAAGGAACTGTCCGCTGCGATGGTTTGAACCGGCGCTTCAGCCGTGGCCACGGTTGCTCCGCTGGTGTCTATGATCTTCCACGTCACCCGCGCGTTTGCCGGCGTGTTGCCCTCATTCTTCACCACCGTATCCAGAGAGAGTGTGGCCGCATTTCCCTTCATCGCGGCGCGGACGATTGAATCCCACTGCCCCAGATGCACTGGATCCGTTTTGCTGAGCCAGACATGGCGGTAAATGCCGGCTCCCTCGTAGAACCAGCCGTCGCCGAAGCTGGCGTCTACCCGCGCCACAATGTAGTTCATCCCGCCGTAGTGGATGAAGTCCGTCAGATCGAAGGTGAACGGCGCGTAACCGTTGTCGTTGCGGCCGATGAAGCAACCGTTGACGAACACGAGCACATCGCGAAAGGCGCCATCGAACTGCACGCTGATGCGCCGGCCGGCGTCGGTTGCAGGGATCTCGAATTCGCGCCGGTACCATCCCACGCTGGTTTCCGGATAGCGCCTGCCGAGCGGCTTGAACCCGTGCGACGCCTGCTCCTGGTCGTCCACAAACGGCAGCTCCACGGCCCAGTCGTGCGGAAGGTTCAGCATGCGCCACTTAGAGTCGTCGAATTTCGACTTGGAAAACTCGAACTCGCCGGTCTTGGCAAAATCGCCTTGCCCGTAGCCAAAGCCGAGGTCCTTGGTCGGGTCAGTGCCATTGCCGAAGGTGAATTTCCATCCGAAGTCAAAAAGCAACTTCTCGCGCGGGGCTTCCGCGGACAGGGCCGCATCGTGTTCCGCGAGCGCGGCCGAGGCGCGGGCCCAGGCCGAGCGGCTCAGCAGAGACGAGGCCGAAATGGCCATTCCAGAAGCCAGCAGTTCACGGCGAGTCACGTTAGACATGAGAGTCCTCCAAAATTGCGAATTTTGCGCCCCGGCGCAGTCGCGTCTGGATGTGCACGCCGAAGGATATATCAATCTCCCGGATAAGGAAAGTAAACGGTTTCAGCAGGTCCGCACGAAGGCAAATGTCAGGCCGGAAATTCCTGGTCGGAGACCCCGCAAGGCGCGGGCCGCCCGCTCCGCTCAAGATCGTCGGCCATGTTAGATTGATAAGGGCACACCACGTCTCCGGAGAGATGGCCGAGTGGCTGAAGGCGCACGCTTGGAAAGCGTGTTTAGGGGAAACTCTAACGTGGGTTCGAATCCCACTCTCTCCGCCAGACCTTCCTGCATCTCCCTCATTCCATTCGTAAATTATAGAAAATAGGCAATTTGGACGATTTCCGCTTTGTCCGCGCTGTCCGCATTTTCCGTCGAATTCGGTCTCTGGGACGCTTTTTGCATGACAACGGCCGGGATGCATGACAACGGGAAAAGGGTAGGAGAGCGGTCAACGAGGACCGTTCTGCCGGAGGGAATTCCGAATCAAGCTCTCAGGGAATTCCAGCTTTCGATTGCGGGAGTTCCGGCGCGAGCCCGTCGAGACTTGGACCGGGCCTGACCCGTTGTCGGCTCGGGAGATTGGACACAGACAAAAGCGGGCTGCGGCGGTATGATCCGCCTGACCAATGAAATCTCAACCAGAAAGCCCAGCCGATGCAGCGGCCCCACGGCCCGCTGGTATTTCGCCTCCGCCGCGCCCAGATTGGCACGCCATTGCCAGTCGTTCAGGGTGCCCAAAAGCTCGCCTGAGGCAACTCTCTCGCCTTCGTGCACGTAGACCTTGTCCACATTTCCGTCCATGGGCGCGGCCACGGTGGCCAGGTGCTGCGGCTCGATGACGGCGTCGCCCGCCACCCGCATGGGCAGGGGGCAGAAGATCAGAAAAAGTGTGACGGCGGCGGCGATGACGGCATAGGCTAAACGGCGCCGCCGGGTAGTGCGCAGCAAGGCTGCGCGCTTCTGCATCAACGGCTCCAGCAGGCTGATGAGCGGCACCTCGCGATAGAGCAGGGCGTTGCGCAGTGCCACGGTGGCTTGCCCGGCCAGCACCTTGGTCATCTCGATCTGGGCCACGCCCAGGAAGTCCGGGTCGCTGCTCTCGAAGAGGAGCACGCCCACCCGCCCCTGGTCGTCGGCCAGCGGGAGGGAGTACAGGGCGCGGTAGCCCGTCTCCTGAAAATGATGCGGAACCTCGGGCGGGAATCCGGAACTCTCGTCGGAATCCGACCCCTCGTGCCAGCAAAGATGCAAGGCATCGGGTTGCGAGGACAGCCAGCGCACCAGTTGCTCAACCCGCTCCACCGCGACATCGCCCATGGGCAGGCGGGCCATGCCCGACACGGCTTTCAATTGCAGGCGGCCGCGATTGTCGAGCGCAATGGCGCACAGTTCATAGGGAAGAACGCTCTGCGGGCTGTTGACAATGATCTGCAGCAAACGGTCCAGGCGCAGCGTTGACGTGATCTCCGAGCTGACCTGCACCAGGACTTTGAGAATCTCCAGCTTGCGCTCGGCCATCATCAGGCTGGCGTTCTTCAGCGCATTGGAGACGGTTTCCGCCATCGACATCAGGAGGAATTGATCGTCGTCGTCGAAGGGATGTTCGGCGCGATTGACCGCCTCCAGAACTCCGATTTCCGCATCGTCCTGGATCAGGGGAACCACCAGCGCGTTCAGGACTGGCTGGCTATCGTCGGGCCGCCCAGCATTGCGAGCTAGCAGGCGCTCGTCGTCCGGGTCGGCAATGAGCAGAGGCTCGCCCTCCTCCGCCATGTCCGCAACGTAGCCTTCGCCCGGCGTTTCAGTGGTGCCCACATCCACGGTTTCATCCTCGCCCTCGCGCGATACCAGCCGTAGATGCGGCCCGTCAAACAGCCATAAATGCACTGCCTGGCATGGGAGCATGGCCGCGGCCTTCACCGGAATCATCGCGATCACCGCGTCCATTTCGAGAGTCGCATTCAGCGATTTCTCCAGGTCGTACAACTCCGACATGCGGTGCAGGGAATCGAGCAACGTGTGGCGCTGCTGCTCGATTGACTCAGACGAGAGGAGCGCCGGAGAGATCAAACGCACAATCGGAGCCAGCTCATTCAGGCGCTCGTCAGAGATCTTTCCGGAAAAGACGACAATCTCCAGCACCGCGGCCAATTGGCCTTCGTACTCCACCGGAACGTAGGCGATGGCAGAAATGGAACGTGTCACATGGAAGTGCGCGTAGTTCTCCCTTGTCAGGCTCTCGCGCTCGCAGATCTGTCCCGGAGACGGAAACGAGTCCGGCATCTCAAATAGCCAGGCCCCGGCATGTTGCGCTGCGGCGAGAGAGATTTCTCCTGCGGCGCCGGCTACCGTCCACGGTTCGGGGGCGTTTTCCGGCTGGTAGCGGTGAACAATGCACGCGCTGTCCGGCAGCAGGGCGGCGACGGCAGAGGCGATCATGGCTGCCCTGGTTGCTCCATCGGGCGCAACCAGCAGTTGTGCCGCTGTCTCCATGGCAGCTTCGTTCACCGAAGGAATCGCGTAATGCACGTCATCCATTGCCGGTGCATCTCCGGAAGCATTTGTCATGCGCGCCTGCACAACCTGCGAACGTTCTCCGGTCGCGCTCAAGGCATCGTCCCAATCGCCGCGAAACGACTAACCGCCGTCGAAATTACGAGCAAGAAACAGACCACGCCGCCGCTCTCTTTCCGTGCCGCGTCGCACAGCGCCTTCACTTGCAATTCGAACGGACCTCTACGGACTAAGTCGCAGTTCCAGGCTTATCAACTGGCGCATCCCCTTCTGGCCCCCGGACTGCGCTTGACAAGGTGGTACTTCGACGAGAAGATTGTCCACGAGATTAACAAGCCCAACTCCCTCCGTAAAGTAGAATTTCGCAAGGGGACACTTCGTGGATCTGGACGTACGGGAAAGCGGTAGCCTTTGCATCCTGAAGCTGAAAGGCAGGTTTGTCTCCGGCCAGCCGGTTAACGACCTCAAAAGCGCGTTCATGAATGCGTTATCCACCGGACACATCTTCCTCATTTTCGATCTCGAAGAGATGCCGTTTGTGGATTCATCGGGGATTGGCGCGCTGGTCGACGCATTGCGCACGTCCACAAAAGCAGGAGGATCGGTAAAGCTGGTCAAGCCGGCGCCCTTTATCGCAAGAACGCTCAAGATGGTGGGCCTTCTCGATCTGTTTGAAGTTTTCGACGAAGTGGATCAAGCCGTCGCGGCCTGCCCTGCCTGAATCCAGACTCAGCGGTGCGGCAAGCAAACCATCTCCAGCACGGGACCGCATTCACACCGCGAAGGACAAGGCAAAGACGAACAACAGGCCAACAATAGAGATGATGGTCTCGCACACGGACCACGTCTTCAGCGTCTCTGGGACGCTCAGGTTGAGATACTCCTTCACCAGCCAGAATCCGCCATCGTTCACGTGCGAAAAAATCAGCGACCCGGCCCCTGTGGCGATGGCGAGAAGCTCCGGGTGCACTCCCGTAGCGTGCAATGCGATTGGCGCCACGATGCCGGCCGCGGTGGTCATGGCTACTGTGGCGGATCCCGTAGCCAACCGGATGAGCGCAGCCGTCGTCCAGGCAAGCAGCAGCAATGAAACGTGGCTGCGAAGAGCGATGACGACCATGGTCTGGGCCACGCCGCTGTCCATGAGAACGCGGCCAAATCCTCCGCCCGCGCCCACCAGCAGCGTGATCACAGCCGTGGGCGCCAGGCATTCATTGCTGAAGCGCAGGATCATTTCCCGCGAAAACCCGCGCATTTTGCCCAGGGTGAAGAAGCTGACCAGAACTCCGACCAGCAGCGCCATGTCGTCGTTGCCAATCAAGCGCAGCGCCCCATTTGTCACGCTTCCTTTTGCGGCAAGCGAGTCGGCCCAGCTCCCAACCAGCATCAGAATCACGGGCAGCAGGATGGTAAGCACGGAAACGGGGAATCCCGGCAGGCTGCGCGTGGTGTCGTGCTCCGCCAGCTCTTCAGCCATGGGATTCTTGTCGGCGATGTGCACATAAGGCGCGATAATGCGTGCAAACAACGGCCCGGCAATCAGCGCGGTGGGCACGGCCACCAGCAGCCCATAAAAAATGGTGCGGCCCACATCGGCTTTGTAAATCATGACGGCCATCATGGCAGCCGGATGCGGAGGCACCAGCCCATGCACCACTGAAAGCCCAGCCACCATGGGCAGGCAGACGAGAATGAGTGAGGTGCGCGTGCGGCGAGCCACCGTGAATGCAATCGGAATTAACAGCACGAACCCAACTTCAAAAAATGCCGGCAGCCCGATTACCAGTCCCGCCGTTACCATGGCCAGAGGCACGCGCCGCTCTCCAAACCAGCGGATGAGGGTGAGGGCAATGGTGTCGGCGGCTCCGGATTCCGCCATCATCTTGCCCAGCATGGTTCCCAGCGCAACCACAATGGCAATGTGGCCCAGGGTGTTGCCCATGCCCAGTTCGAATGAGTGAATCACCGTGGCCAGCGGCATGCCCGCGGCCGCGCCCAACCCAAGCGAGACTAGAAGCAGGCTCAGAAACGGATTGAGTTTGAAGACAGCGACGAGCAGGATCAGGCTGACCACTGCAACGAGCGTCGATGCCAGAAGAAAGGCGCTGTGAAAGTCGATCATTTCCGGAATCTGTCCGCTGCCAATTAGTTTGGGAACGCTGCGCTTCCGGCTCGGGGAAGGAAACGGCCGGCGCGATCACCCGATGGTCCTTCCGCAGTGTACGACAGCACTCCGTTTACCCACACGCCGTGAATGCCTTTCGCGGGGCGCTGAGGATCGTCGAATGTCGCAGTGTCCACGATCTCCTCAGGATCGAACAAAACCATGTCGGCAAAGAATCCCTGCCGGATTGCGCCACGATGCGCGATGCCAAAGACCTCCGCGGGAAGGCCGGTCATCTTGTGCACGGCTTCCGCCAGCGGGAAGAGCTTCTGGTCCCGGCAGTATCTTCCCAGCACGCGCGGAAACGCACCCCACAAGCGAGGATGCGGATGCGGGTCGTGGGGCAATCCATCGGAGCCGATCATCGTTGCAGGATGCGCCAGGATTCGCCTCATGTCGGCCTCGTGAATGCTGTGGTAAATTGCGCCGGCCGGCTGCAGTTTTCGCGCGGCGTCCATCTGCGCCATGCCCCATTCTTCAGCAATGCGCGCCAGCGGTCGACCCGTCACCTCGGGATGTGGCTTGCTCCACGTAATCGTGATCTCAACGCGCGGATCTACTTGCTTGAGGTCGAGCGTGCTGGAGCCTGCCGCGTAGGGATAACAATCCCATGCCACCGATTGCCGCGAACGGGCATCATTTATTGCCTGCAGCACCTCTTCGCTTCGTCCCCAGTTGTCCACGCCCGCGCATTTCAGGTGCGACACCACAACCGCGGCCCGGCCTGCCCGGCCAATCTCGCAAGCTTCGCCAATTGCATCCAGAATGGCATCCGTCTCCGTGCGAAGATGTGTGGCGTAGAGCCCTCCCTCACTCCGTAGCATATTTGCCAGCTCAACCACCTCCGCGGTGGGCGCGGCATTGGCGGAGGCGTAGGCAAGCCCCGTGCTCAAGCCCAACGCCCCGGCAGCGAGCGCCTCGCGCAGGTCCTCGCACATGGCGGCGATCTCACCTTTCGATGCGGCACGGTCGAGGCGGTCCATGCGATTGTTCCGCAACGCCGTGTGACCGGCAAACGCGGCCACGTTCACCGCCGGCCGCGCGTCGCGCACCGCTCTCCGGTAATCGGCAAACGCCGGGTAGCGAAAAAGCTCTTTCCCTCCCAGCAGGTTCATCGGATCCGGCGGATCGGCGGCCAGCCGGACCGGCGCTGCGCTGATGCCGCAATTGCCAACAATCACCGTGGTCACTCCCTGCGACAGCTTGGGCAGCATGCCTGGAGATTCGATGACACTGGTATCGTCATGGGTATGCGTGTCGATGAACCCAGGTGCCAGTGTTCTTCCCACAGCGTCTATTTCGTGGTTCGCGACATATCGGAGCGAGGAGCCGAGGTCCAGGATGCGCCCATCCCGAATGGCAACGTCCAGGCCCTCAGCGGCGCGTCCCGAACCATCGAGAACATTTGCATTCCGGATAAGAGTGTCACAGCTGTTCATCGCAGATGATCCAGAATATAGACTATCCTCGGTTGCCAAGCGCAGGCTGGTTGCAGGTGGCCGCGCCCGAAGGATTAATGTGAGCCAGGGAAAACCCGAACAGAAAACCGAAGATCCGATCAGTCCCCTCAACAAGGGCCTGGGCCCGATGGAGGGCGCAGTCACGCCGGGCGCGGCCGTCAGCCTGGGCTGGAATCTCCTGCGCGAAGACCTCTGTTTGCCCGCCGCGATTCTTTATCGTGACCGGCTATTAAACAACCAGCAGTGGATGCGCCGATTCATTGAACGTTATGGAGCGAAGTTAGCTCCTCATGGAAAAACCACCATGGCTCCGAAGCTCTTTGACATGCAGCTCCAGGGCGGTGCGTGGGGAATCACCCTTGCGACCGCCCATCAGACCCGCGTTGCCTATGAACACGGCGTACGTCGCATTCTCATGGCCAACCAGCTCATCGGCAGGCAAAACATGGCCATCATCTCCCAGCTTCTCCGCGATCCGGAATTCGAGTTTTATTGCCTCGTGGATTCGGCGGAAGGCGTGGATGCGCTGGGCGCCTGGTTCGGCAAGTTGGACCAGCCCATCAATGTTCTTATCGAGCTCGGCGTGATGGGCGGACGCGCCGGCGTGCGCGATGACGCGCAGCTTGCCGCTGTTCTTGACGCCGTCGAGCGATGGCAAAAGTCTGTGCGCCTGTGCGGAGTAGAGGTTTACGAAGGTGTGTTACAGGACGGGGCCTCGATTCGCGAGTTTCTGCGTCGCGCCTGCGACGTGACCGCGCGGCTCTTGAGGGAAAAAAGATTCGCCCAGTCTCCTCCCATCCTGACCGGTGCAGGCTCCGCGTGGTTTGACGTGGTTGCCGAGGAATTCACTTCCGCAAAATTCGACGAGCCTGTCGAAGTAGTCCTGCGGCCGGGTTGTTATCTCACCCACGATGTGGGCGCGTATCGCAAGGCTCACCAGCGGATGATCGAATCAAACCCGGTGGCGCGCGACATCGGCAAAGGGCTCCTGCCGGCGCTCCACATCTGGGCTTACGTGCAGTCCATTCCCGAGCCGCAACGCGCCATCATCGGAATGGGCCGGCGCGATGCCGCGTTCGACTCCGGCCTTCCCCTTCCCGCGCTTCACTTTCGTCCCGGCGGCTCAGCGCCCCAACAGGTCCCGCCGCACTGGGAGACAACGAAACTTATGGACCAGCACGCCTATCTGCGCATTGAACCCGGCGACGATCTGCGCGTCGGCGACATGATCGCGTTCGACATTTGCCATCCCTGCCTCACGTTTGACAAGTGGCGCACCATCCCGGTAGTCGACTCATCATTCGCCGTTGTTGATATCGTGCAGACATTCTTCTGACCCTGCCGGCAGGGTTACTCGGAATCCGGACCATATGTGGGACCGATGCCCGTGAGCTTCCTCGATTGGTTCGATGGCATCATTTTGTATTCGGCTGGCGGAATATCGCCGGCCAGAAAACGGACAAAGTAATCCCAGCGGCGGCGCGTCATGTAGGGAGTCGCTGCGCCGTAACCGTGGGCCACGTTGGGAATCATCAGCAGGTCGAAGTCCTTGTTCGCTTTGATCAGCGCATCGACGACCAGCAGTGTTTCGTTCGGCGGCACATTGTCATCCATGGTGCCGTGGGCCAGCAGCAGGTGGCCTTTCAGATTCGCGGCATAGTTCTGGTTGGCCTGCGAATCGTAGTTGCTGCTGCCGTCGGGATTCTTCTTTTCGAGGCCCTGCCACTTCTCACCCCAGTCATCTTCGTATTCGCGCTGATCGTGGTTGCCGCTCTCTGCAATGCCAACCTTGAAGAAGTCAGGGAAGTGGAACATGGCGGAAGCCGTAGCGTCGCCTCCTCCGGAATGGCCGTAAATACCGGCGCGGTCAAGATCGATGAACGGGTATTGTCGCGCCAGGTCCTTCATTCCCGCCACCTGGTCGGGAATGGTGTCGTCGCCCATGTTGCCGTAGTAGGCCGCATGAAACGACTTTGATCGCCACGGCGTGCCCATGCCGTCGATGCACACCACGATGAAGCCAAGCTCAGCCAGCGACTGCATGTCGTCATGCGCCGCGTGGAACCGCCGATCGCCGCACGAGCCCGTCTGCGGTCCCGGATAGACGTGGTTGACGATGGGGTACTTCCTAGATGGATCGAAGTGCGACGGCTTGAACATGAAGCCGTACAAATCCGTGGCTCCGTCGCGGCCCTTCACCGTGATCGGCACCGGAGGCACCCATCCAGCGGCGAGAAGGCGCGAAATATCCTGGTGCTCAACGTCCATAACAATCTTTCCGGCGCGATCGCGGACCACGGTCACTTCGGGCTGCGTCACCGTCGAGTACGAGTCGATAAAGTAACGGCCGTCGGGCGACATCGCGATCTCGTGGTCTGCGTTCTCCGGAGTAAGCAGGCGAAGACCGCTGCCATCGAAACCCACGCTGTAGAAGAAACGGAAGTATGGATCGCGTCCGGCCTCTTTGCCCACACCAACGAAATAAATGGTGCGATCCTTCTGGTCGACATAGAGCACCTGCGCGGCGTTGCCGGGGCCGTGCGTGATCTGGTTCTTGAGCTGGCCGGATGCCAGGTCATAGAGATAAAGATTGCCCCAGTTGTCGCGCTCGCTGTACCAAAGAATCTCGTTCGAAGCCGGCAGGTAGCGCCAGTTGATCTTGTCGATGCCGCTCTCAAAGAATGTCGGCGTAGTTTCCGTCATCACCTCGCGCACATCGCCTGTCGCGGCGTCGGCCACGCGCAGCCATTCCTGTTGATGATTGCGCGCAGTCGAAACAAATGCAAGATGTGTGCTGTCAGGGCTCCATTCGGCGTCTGACAGCGTTGTGCCCTCGCAAGCAATGTCATCGCAGAGCGTGGACCGATGCTGATCGGGCGGCATCTTTAGGCGAATGACTTTGCGCGAATTCACATCGATGATGACGCGCTCGATCATGGTCACGTTGGGGTCGCCCACCAGCGGATACTTCCACGCCTCGAGCTTGGGATGCGAGTTAGTGACAGGGACCAGATACATTTCGCCGGTCTTCCGTTGGTCCTGTTGATAGGTGGCGATCTTGCTCGAATCGGGCGACCAGAGCAGGATGGCCGAGTTCGACCGCTGCCATCCTGCATTGTCGGTCGCATAGCCGTAGTCCTTCGCGCCATCGGTGGTCAGCTGCGTCTCCGCGCCAGTGGCAAGGTTGCGCACCCATAAATTCTAGTCGCGGATAAATGCTCCCAGCTTTCTGTCCGGGGAAATGGCCAACGGCGCTTCCTCTGCTCCCTCGGGCGCGCCATGCGGCACACCGTGCCGGGTGCCGGCCCTGCCAATCTTTGCGCACGCATCGTTGCCGCCTCCAAAACGGCATTGATAGACGGCGCCTGCAATCGTCAGCGTGAATTCATGTTCGCCGGAGATGGCGATGTCATCGATTGCGAGATGACGGCCATCGGCTCTGATCGCGCCATTCGACGCGGTATCGAGCAGCGCGGCAAGTTTCTCGTGATCGAACGCAGCGCCGCGCGTGCCCTTGGCCGGGTCGGCAAGCATGTAGGTGACGCCCGCGTCATCAACTGCGCGGTACCAGAAGTGCCCATCATCTGCCCAGTGCGCTTGAATCTGGCCTTTGTAGGCGAGCGGATTGGTGTTGTAGGGCATAAACTTTTCGGCGGCTGCGTAGTCCTGGGCAGTGAGCTGGCGCTGGCTCTGCGCGGCGCAAGCAATCGAAAGCCCAACCATCAGGGCGGGAAGCATCTTCCAGTGTGTTTTCGTCCGGTGCATTTCGCGGGTACCTCGGCAACCAGCGCTCAATTGCGTGAGAAGGGAATGGGACCAATGTAAGTCGGCCGTTGTTTCTAGTCATTGCGTGCTAATTCTATCCTAATTCAGCTTACTCATTAAAGAGATAGGCATCCTGTCCGACTAACATGCCGCGACGCGCGCGCTACTCGCTCCGTCATTTAGCCTGAGAACGTTTTCCCTTCAACACTGGGAGTCTTTGAGGCCTCTTGTCCTTGACAATCCGATTTGCCTGGTGTGTACTACGATCAACACTGCGGTGACGGAGTTCACCCTTAACCGCTGTCCTTCCAGTCGAATGGCCGGACAGATGATGACTCCTGACAGGGAATTCTGTTGCGGAGTGTTGTCTGTGGCGTGATTCCCAATCACAATCGGAGATGAGAGTCCATGGCAGGTGCGTGGTTCCCTTTGTGTTTCAGATTTGCGGCGCCCGCATCCTCGCGCGCCGCATCGCCCTCGTGCCCGGTATTCACCAAAAACCTCATCCCGATTCTGGAACCCATTGGAAGCGATAACTGAGCGATAACTTGGGGGAGTAATGCCCGATCCTGGGCCAGAGACGATGGAATCGCGCGACCGAGCCGAGCTCAACGATGCCCAGCAGCGGCGTCTCTATGTCACCTGCTCCTATATCGACAGGATGCTCGTCGAGATAGAGCAGGTCCGTCCACGAGACTGCCTCGCCGTCTCCTTTTCCCCGTCACATCGTCGACATCACGCCGGCGCAGGCGCGCGTGGTCGAAGATCACATTCGCCGCCTTCGCGAACAGCTCTTGCGCACGCTGGCCTGGCAGCAGATGAAGCCCGAGCAGCCGGAGATCCCAGCCACACGGTCGGTCTTGACTCACCTTGAATTCGTTGACATCGCCGTTGAAGAACTGAAGCCGGGTTACATGCGCGGCTCGGGCGCGGTTCCCACCGGCGCCGTCGATGAACTCACCGGCATAGTCTACGAGCTGCGTTCCATTGTCCAAAGCATGCAGCGGTACATTCGCCACGAGTTCGGAACCAACCTGCAATCGCGCCTGGAAAAACTGGAGCATACCGGCCATGACGTAAGTCTGCTGCGCGAGTTGGAAGAAATCGTCACCCGGCATGGTCTGGTGGAGTTCCGTTCCCGCATCGCGTCTCTCGCCCATCGCCTGGAGGACAACAATCTCGAAGTGGCGCTCTTCGGCAGGGTAAGCTGCGGAAAGTCTTCGCTCCTCAATGCGCTTCTTGACACGAATGTCCTGCCCGTTGGCGTCAATCCCATCACCGCGGTGCCGACGAAGCTGCGCTATGGACCTGCTCTGCGGGCTCAGGCGGCCTTTGCCAGCGGACGCGTGGAGGAGGTTTCGCTGGAGGAGTTCGCGCAGCTCATCACCGAGCAGGGCAATCCAGGCAACATGCGCAGCGTGGTTCGCGCCATGGCAGAAGTTCCGTCGCCCCGCCTCAAAAAGGGCATTCTTCTGGTCGATACGCCCGGGCTCGGCTCGCTGGCGCGCCGCGGCGCAGCGGAAACCCTGGCCTACCTTCCCGCCTGCGACCTCGCCCTGCTGCTGATCGATGCCGGTGTGTCTCTCAACGAAGAGGACATCGGCACGCTCCGCTTGCTCTACGAAGGCGGCATTCCATCCATAGTGCTGCTCAGCAAAGCCGATCTCCTGCGCGAAGGCGATCTTGACCGCGTCACCGAATATATCCAGGCGCAACTGAAGCGGGAACTCGGGATCGAAGCCCAAATCCATCCCGTGAGCTCCTTGCCGGGGTTTTCTCCCCTGCTCGATCGGTTCTTCGAGCATGAGTTGTATCCCAGGTTCGAGCAGGCCCGCAGCCTGCGCCAGGCGTCGGTGGCCAGAAAGATCGGAGCCCTTCGCGAGTCGGTCGTTGCGGCTCTTGAAACTTTGCTCGACCGGGAGAAACGAGGAAAAGCGGCCGCCAGCCCGCTGGATACTCGCGAAATCGAAGTCCGGCTTCGCTGCATCAATGGAGAAATCGGCGAACAGCGTAGTATCCTCTTCCAGGCATTCCTTGAATTGGGAGAACAGCCGGACGTTATCGTCGCCGAGCTTGCCGAGACCATCGCGGCGCGAATTGCCTCCGGCGGCACAAAACACTTCACCCCGTTCGAGATTTCCGAGTGGACGCACGATGCGGTGCAGAGCCGGGTAGATCGGGCCATCGCTCAAACCCGCGAAAGCCTCATGAGAGCTGTGGGAACACTGACGGATATCGCCAGGGAGATGGCCCGCTCCGATGTGCCTTCGACCGAAGATGCGGAATGGATGCTGCGCGAAGTGCCGCGCTTCGAAATCGAGGTTATTCCTGTAAACATTGCCGCCGCTCGCTGGCGCTGGATGGGAAGAAGCACTGTCCGGGCGCTGGTGAAGAACACTTTGCGGGAACATCTTGGTCCTCTGCTCAAGGAGGAACTGCATCGCTACAAGCGCGCGCTCGAGCTATGGACGGAGCAGACAAGCAGAACCATGGTGGCATTCGTAAATTCGTTCGCGGATGCCTACCGCGCGCAGCTCAATCGTGTGCGCGGGCTGACGGTTGAAGACGAAGCATCGCCGGAATTGGCAACCGATCTGGCACGGCTTCTGCAGTGGGATTCCGAGAAACATGCCGACGCACGGCAATCTTGACCATCGGGAAAAGGAGCGGAGGGCTTGCAGAAATACTTCTACATCGGATTGGGAGGTTCGCTGGGAGCCATCGCCCGCTATTGGGTTGGCTCCGCAGTCGCCAGCCGGTTGGGAACCAGGTTTCCCTACGGCACTTTTGCCATCAACATCAGCGCCTGCCTCATTCTTGGATTCTCCCTGACCTATCTCGGCAAGCGCGCCGGACTGAGTGCGGCGTGGCGCTACCTCATTCCAACCGGATTTATCGGGGCGTACAGCACCTTCTCAACCTATGAATGGGAGACGCTTTCGTCTCTGCGCTCCGGCGCATTCTCTCTTGCCACCCTTTATGCAATAGGAAGTTTGCTCTTAGGGCTTGTGGCCGCATGGGCAGGGGTGGTTCTCGCGGAGCTGATTTCCTGACCCCGGCCAATAATCGGCTTTGTAAAGATCAACGGCCCGGATGTAACGTTAGAAGCGCGCTCGGTCGCGCCGCGGTGTCGTCGATTGCGCAACGAAGCCTCACAGCATAGGGAGGGTGAATGCTAAGCGCCGGAAAGGCACTCAAGGTTTCCATCTACGTCAGCGAAGGTACGACGCATCATGGAGTCGCGACCTACTCAAGCATTCTAGATTTCCTCTTCTACCGCGGCGTGTCGGGCGCCACCGTCACCAAGGGAATTGCCGGCTTTGGCGCAGATCACCACATTCACACCTCGCGATCCGTCGAAATCTCCGACCGCCTGCCCTTGAAGATCGAGTTCATCGAGTCCCGCGAAAAAGTTGCGGAACTCCTCGGCAAACTGGAGGAGCTTGCCGGCACCGGAATGATCGAAGTCCAGGAAACAACCGTCGCCAAGCCCGCGCAGAAAACCAGGTCCAGGAGTGTCATCCCTCCCGCACATCTCAAAATTGAGGGCAAGGCCCGCATGATGCGCATTTATATCGGAGAATCCGATCGCTGGCACGACAAGCCGCTGTACAAGGCCCTGGTTGAGGCCATGCGCGCCAACGACATTGCGGGCGTCACCGTCTATCGAGGCATCCTGGGCTTCGGCGCGCACCGCCGCATTCACCGGGACCGCCCGCTGCACCTCTCGCACGACTGCTCTATCATGCTTTCCGCCATCGATTCGGAGGAAAAGTTGCAGGCATTCCTGCCCATCGTCGAGCAGATGGTGGAAGAGGGCCTGGTAGTTCTATCCAGTGTCGACATTATCAAGTACGCTTATCGCGCCGAAGGCCTGGAACAAGCGGAAGCTGTCTCTTCTTCCGATGCACCTGCCGAAGGAGACCAAACGCCATGAAAGAGCAATTTGAGGGCAGGATGTTGCGCATCCATTTTGGCGAGCGCGACAAGTGGCAGGGCAAGCCGCTGCATGAAGCTATCATCGCCAAGTGCCAGGAGCTGGGAATGACCGGCGCCATCGTCTACCGCGGCATCGAGGGCTACGGAACAAGCACCAGGATCCACCATTCCAGCCATTGGACCTTCTCGAAAGATGCTCCCATCATGGTCAGCATCGTTGACATTGAAGAACAGATTCTGAAGCTGATTCCACACCTCGACGGAATGGTGGAAGAAGGCTTGATCGCCATGTCTCGCGTCGACGTCATCCGCTACTCCCGGTCCGCCGCAAAATAACCAGAACATATTCGGGGCGCGCAACCTGTCACTTAGGCGCGCATTTTGCTCCGCCTTGTGGTATACGTTTCAGCATGTTGCGCACTCATTTTGCTTGGGTCGTAATCGTGGCCGCGCCGCTGGCTTCGCTGTTTGCCGCAACGGATACGAGTAAAGTGGCGCCCACGCCCCCCATGGGCTGGAATAGCTGGGACGCCTACGGCCTCACCATCGACGAGGCGCAATTCCGCGACAACGTGAAAGTGCTCGCCCTCATCAAGGAGCACGGCTGGCAATACGCCGTCATCGACGAAGGCTGGTACATGCAAAACCCCTTCGGCGCAAACGCCGTGGACCAGAAGTTTCTCTTCGATTCTCATGGACTTCTGATGCCGGATCCCGCGCGGTATCCATCCGCAGCCAACGGAGCAGGTCTCAAGCCGGTGGCCGACTGGGTGCACGCACAGGGTTTGAAGTTCGGCATCCACATCCTGCGCGGAATTCCCCGGCAGGTTGTCGACCAGAATCTGCCCATCGAGGGGACGAATTTTCACGCCACCGACGCCGCGGATAAGCAGGCCACGTGTCCCTGGAGCGATGCCAACTATGGCATTGCCGACAATGCCGCAGGGCAGGCGTACTACGACTCCATGCTGAAACGCTACGCCCAGTGGGGCCTCGACTTTATCAAGGTGGACTGCATCAGCGACCACCCCTACCGGCCGACCGAGATCCGCCAGATTGCGGAGGCCATTCGCAAGACGCATCGGCCAATCGTGCTGAGTCTCTCGCCCGGTCCCACAAACTTGGACCACGCCGAAGAGATCCAGAAATACGCCGAGATGTGGCGCATCACCAACGATCACTGGGACGGCTGGCGCTTCAAGGAACACACCCCGGACGGCTTCCCCTTCGGACTGGAGGAGGAGTTTGATCGCATTGCGGAATGGAACAAGTACGTCAAGCCGGGAAACTGGCCCGATCCGGACATGATGCCGGAGGGCTACCTGGGCCCGCATCCGGGCTGGGGTGAGCCGCGGCAGTCCAGCTACACACAGGATGAGCAGCGCACCGAGTTCACGCTGTGGGCCATCTCGCGCTCCCCCATGATCATTGGCGGAAACCTGACCAGGCTGGACGACTTCAGCCGCAGCATGATGACCAACGAGGAAGTGACCGAGATCGACCAGAATGCTTCCGAAAGCGGTCCCGCCCTGATGCCCATCGACGATGGCAAACCGCTGCCCTGGCGCGCCTGGTATGCCAAGGTGGGCAGCAAGAGATACGCCGCCGTGTTCAACCTGGGCGACGATGCGCGCGCCGTGGATGTGCCCTGGCTGAGCTTTCACGTGACCGACAAGCCCCACTCCGCCTACGACATCTGGAACCGGCGGCCGGTGGGCAAGGCGAAGGTGCTCCACGTGGTTCTGCCGCCGCATGGTTGCGCGCTATGGCGGATTGATTAAGCACCGATGCGGTCGGAATGCTGAAACCCGGCCCCTGAATCTGCCTCCGATATGCGAGAATCATCTTTCTGCCCGGAAACCAGTCCCGTGACCCCAGGCAGTAGAGCTCGTTTATGGCCCTTATGCGCTCCGCCTTTATCGCCCTCTCTCACAACCGCAGGCTTCGCCATTTTGCCGAGAGCTCCTCCGTCGGCGTCAAGCTCAGTTCGCGCTTTGTGGCGGGCATGGAGATTGAAGATGCGCTCCGCGTCTGCGCCTCGCTGAACCAGCAGGGCATGACGGCGACGCTCGACTCGCTGGGCGAAAGCGTCACCGATGAGATTGCGGCGCACCGGTCCGCCGAGGTCTATCACAAGCTGCTGGACGCGATTGGCGCGCGCAAGCTGAAAGCCAACATCAGCGTAAAACTGACGCAGATGGGCCTGGAGCATTCCCATCCGCTTGCAGAAACCATTGCCCTGGACCTGACCAAGCACGCGGCCTCTTTGGGCAACTTTGTGCGCATCGACATGGAGGACTCGCCGCTGACGCAAGTCACGCTCGATATCGTCCGGCGCATTCACTCCCGGCCGGAGCTTCGCGGGGCCATCGGCGTCGTGATCCAGGCATACCTCTATCGTTCCCAGGCCGATGTCGAGCAGCTCCTGGCCGACGACATCCGCGTACGGCTGTGCAAGGGCGCTTACAAGGAGCCGCCGGAGGTGGCGTTTCCGCGCAAGGCCGACGTGGATCGCAACTACATTCGGCTCTCAAAGATGCTGCTCGACAGTCCCGTCTATCACGGGCTGGCCACGCACGACGAGCACATGATAGCCGCAGCCAAGGCGTTCGCGCGCGAGAAGGGGATTGCGCCCAGCCGGTTCGAGTTCCAGATGCTCTACGGCGTGCGCCGCGACCTGCAGCGCGGGCTGGTGCGCGACGACTACAACGTGCGCGTGTACGTTCCCTTCGGGCACGAGTGGTACCCCTACTTCATGCGGCGGCTGGCGGAGCGGCCCGCCAACGTGATTTTCATCGCCCGGAACATGCTGAGGAAATAGCCTCCCGCTCTGCGGAACTGTGCCCCGTGTATGACAGCCTCTAACGCTGTCAAGCAAGAACAGCGCGCAGATTGCCGTGGTGGTCGGGGCGGTGTCAAGGGCGCCGTACTTTGGCGTTCATCTCGACCCTTGACACCGTCCCGGCCACTTCCACCATTGGACTGGGTTCGAATCTCGAACGTTCTTTCCGAGATTCGAACCATAGCTGGAAAACCGTCTTTGCTCGCTAAACGACCCAAGCTCGCACCTTGATTTTCAATCACCTTCGATGGCAACCTTCAGGTTCCACCAACCATGTATTCGGCCTGGTAATGCACCATGATTTCCTGTTCAAACTCTTCCCTCGCGGAAAGAGGCGAGGCGTCCAATCATTCAATCGGTCTCCTACTGCGACCAACGGGGCACTCGGACTGCCTCGCATGCGAACCGCGCTCCTTGATCTGTCCATAATCCTGCCCGGAGCGCAACATCCAATACAACCTCACTGCCAGCTTGTGCGCGATGGCCACCTTCGCCACCCCGTGATGCTTCGTCATCGACAGCCGCACGTACTGCCGATGCCAGCCCGGATCATGCCGCTGGGCCGTCGCCGCCGCCTCCACCAGCAGCCAGCGGAGCAGCGTGTTGCCCTGCTTGGTAATGTGGCCCATCTGCTGCTGGCGCTTGCCGCTCGATGCCTCCGCCGGAATCAGCCCAAGATAACTGGCCACCTGCTTGCCGCGCGGGAACCGTTCCCAGCCCCCAACAATCAGCACGTAAGCCAGAGATACCACCGGGCCCACTCCCGGATGAGTCATCAGAAGACGCGCCTGCGCATCCTGGCTGGCCGCGGCCTCCACCGCCCTGTCCAACGGCTTGATCCGCAACTCCAGCCCATCCAGCAACTGCAGAAGATCCCCCCGCCGCTGACCATACCAGCCCGTCAACGGCAACGCCTCGATCTGGCCCCGCCGCTGCGCCGACCAGCTCCGCGAACCGGTCAGACCTTCGCTCTTGGCGATCGAGTCCAACTGGTTCTTGATCCTGGTCCGCATCCGCACCAGACGGCAACGATGCAGCAACAACTGCCGCTGCTCCTGGTTGGCCACCGAAGGCTGCCAAACGGCGGGAAACCGGTTCTCCACCAGCAGCCTCAGGATGTGCCGCGCATCCCGCTTGTCGGTCCGCTGCTGGCGCGGCGCCGAAGCATGAATCGCGCTGGCGTCGCCCACCAGCAACTCATGCCCGGACTCCATCACCAGCTTGCGGAACCAACGATCGTTGCCCGTCGCTTCCAATCCCACAACCACCTTGCTGCCGGCCAGCGAACCGTAAAATCTTACCGCCTCTTCGCGATGGTTCAACCGCCGCTCTCCGTACTCCCCGGTCTCCCGATCCAAATACGCGATCTGCTGGAAACTGGGATGAAAGTCACAGCCTATAATCATCATGCTCGGCTCCTTCTCCCGAGCTACACGGTCGTATAGCAGCAACCAGTCTACTCAGCCGAAGGAGCCGACGCTGTCATGCAATCATTCATCGTTCGCCGTGGCGAACGATGAGCGGGCGTAGTCTTTGCCCTTGCTTTTCTTTCCGTCACCCCCGACACGGAATCCGCTTTGAGTTCCGTGCCCAAGATTCGTGGACACTTGGCGACTTACCGGTACTGATTGCTTGTCCTGACGCGAACTTCTCTTGTTGAATTCGTGGTCTCCCGCCCTAGCCGAGCCACGACGGGCACCTAAATTCTGGGGGAGTGTGGATCGCGTGTGTTTAGGGTGGGCCTATCGGACGCGTGCCTGCTTCGGGCCCGAAAGCTGGAGATCTGGCTGCTCGCCGGCCGTGTTGCCGATCAGCGGGCGAACGTCGGCAGCCGTTGGCACAATCTCAGAGAGATCAAGGTCTTTTTATCAGCGGAGTTCGAGATAAGAAGGAAAAGGCGAACACGAACTCATCAGCCGTATCCGCCTTTATCAATCGCTAGGTGCGCTGATCTCGCGCATGGAGTGCAAACGATCTCGACCGTTATGGCCTGAATCCCGTATCTCTCATCGTCTTACCCTCCTTATCGACCGTCATCCTTATCCTAATCGCAGCTTCGGCGAATGTCAAACATCACGCTACTGGATCCTACCCGGTAAGCTTAACAAAATCAGCATCTTGCCATACCGACTCCAGATCCTTGTCTTCAGGCGCTATCGAGCGCAGAGCCGGATTGAGGCGAAACGCAGATTTCAGACTGCCGAGAATGTCACTTCCGTCGAGTCCGAGAAGCGCCTGATAGCAAGCCTTGTTATAAATCGGCTCTCCCTTGCCCGGCATTAGTATGATCGCGTGGCTTGCATAATCGAGAGCTTGGTTCAAAAGCTTCATCTTTTCCTTTTCCGGCGTCTCCGCCCTCATGGCTTGACGCTTCAGAATCCGTGCCTTAGTCATCGCCGCCGGACCGTCTTGTGGATTGTTTTTTAGGGCCTCGTCCATGTACTCCAGCGCCCTACCCAAATCTCCGCCATTCATAGATTCTTCGGCCGCCATGATTAGCTCCAACCGCTGCTTGTCACGTTGAACCGCCCCCAGGAGCGCCTCGTTGTCGCGCTCTAGAGTTGCGGCCTTTCTCGCCAGATCATCGGCGAAGTAAACCATCGCCCAGACGTAGCCCAGCATAAATCCCAGCGCGAAATAAAACACGACGATCGCCAGGCCTGCCTCCTGTCCGCTGCTGACGACGTCTCCGCATGGACCGGGCCCGTCACATCCTCTCGGCTGCAAACCTGGCCCCAGATAATATGCAAGTCTTCCAAGCTCCCGTGGGATGGAATGCAATTCGACCAGCCCCACGCCAACTATGATCTTGGTGAGCCAGTCGGAAATCTCGACCAAATTGTAATTTAACGGCGCTGGATCGGATTGCACACCAGAGGACGAGATTTGAAGGGCTCCCGCCTCTCGCCACCCACGCGCGGAATGCCGAAAATAAAACCCACCAAGAAGCCGCTCGCTAGCGCCGCTCCGGCCACCAGAATTCCCACCCCGATGATACGGGCTACTTCGCCGGAGGCCCAGAAGCGCAACGAATATAGAACAATGAGGAAACAGCCTATCCCAGCGAGTATCTGGAGGCGAAGGAGAAGCCTCCAGCGGTCCAGAATCTTGTAGCGGTCGGGAAGCACGTAGCGGTCGGGGAGCTTGTAGGCGTTAAGAGGAATTTCGCCAGCCGAGCGGTCAACTATTGGTGACGCCATACCCGATTCCTCCCAACAGAATTCACACAATACTGTAGCATCCAATTTCCAGCCAACTTGCGTTGGCAGGATCGGAGCCAAGGCATCCAGCATATGGTTTTCCGAGTCTTGACTTCAGCCGAGCACACTCACGAGCTTGTTTTTGGGCCTCCTGGGTCCATCCATTGAGAGATCAGTACCGTAAAACGCCGTTCAATCCAGGGCGGCCAACGTCTCGCGCTGCTGGTTCAACCTCGAACCCCGGGCGCCCATGTCCCATGGCGTCGAGAGATGGGAAACAACCGCCCCGCGCAAGCCCTGTATCCGCCATCACATCCTTCCCCAACCCATCCGCGCTAATGTGATTCCGTGAGTTGAACTATGCCCGCCCCAAACCGGCGGGCATTCGCATTTAAGAAGGGATTCGCGAGCACACGGAACCCCGAAACCAAAACCGAATAGGCCACCCGGCCAGCCCTCAATCAGGCTGGCCTTTTTAATCCATGGAGAACGAAATGACAACCGAAAACCCAACCCGTAACGACTTCATCCAGGCCGCCCAGCGCTGCGCCGCCGCCTACCACCACGTCATCGTCGACATGCCCAAGGTCCCCAACCGCTGTGAGGAGATCGAAATCCACCAGAAGGCCTTTCTCGCCTACGCCGCCGAGCTTCCCATCCTCTGCGACCCGCCATCCTTCCAGCTCTACATGACCTGCATCTCCCAGGGCGCCTCCATCGGCGCCATCGACCCCATCGACGTAGGCCGTTTCTGCCACGTCGCCCAAACCGCCATGTCCGCCTGGAGGCTCGCCAACCTCATCGTCCCCGCCGCCCAGATGAAGGAAGAACGGGAGCAGAAGAAAGCGGCAAAGTCAGCCGGGGTCCCCACGGACAGGTCTTCGTCCGTGGGGTCGTCTACCCCCCTCCCCTCCGAAGGTAACCAACCCCTCGCAGGGATCATCGAAAAGGAGCTCCAGTACGCCATCGACCAGCTCCCCAGCTGGGAGACGCAAAAGCAGCATTTCAAAGCCCTGCGCAAGCGCGGCGTAGCCCTCCCTAGTGACGAAAAGCTGCGCGACGACCCTTATGCCGCCTTGTATTTCTGTCAATCCGCCGAGTGGTTCAGCCGCAAGGATGCCGAGGCCGCCTCGCGCCGCAAAACCAGCAAGCCGGCCCAGGCCGAAAAAGAGGCCACACCAGCCACCCCCCTACCCCCCAAAGGTAACCAGCCCGAGGCCGAAGCCCTCCCCTACGACGATTGGGAAAACCTCTACGCCCTCACCAAGCTCCCCGATTGGGAGACGCAAACAGCACTATTCAAATTACTTAGGGACCGTGGCGCCGAGCTGCCCCCGGACGAGGAGCTCCGCAATACCCCCGCCGACGCTCTCCGCCACTGCCAGACCGCCCGCTACTACCAGCAGGCGCAGCAGCAAAACGAAGCAAAGGAGCAGCCAGCGGCCCGGAAAGAACCCCCAGCCCAGGCCGCCTGACCGGGAATTCAGGTCTCTGGGGCGCAGCTCAGCCCCGGAATCGCGGCCAATGGGCCTCTGAAATCCCTCGGCGAGCCCCGGCGCAACCGCCCGCCCAACCCACGGCAAGACATCCCTGCCGATAGCAAGAATCCTCACAAGTATTTGAAAAAATTGCCTATTGCATGGGGCGCGCCTTGCCGTCCTTGAGGCTTTCGTCGATGATGGTTAGGACCTTGCCGTCCATTTCGCGGGCAATGCGGCCCTGCTGCGCGCCCAGGCGGCCTTGTTGAGCGCCTAGCTTGCCCTGCTGGCCGCCGAGCTCGCCCATCTTGCCGCCCAGGTCGCCCTCGCGGCCGCCCATCTGGCCCTGCAATGCGCCGAGCTGGCCCTGAACTTCAGCAAGTTCGCCCTCGATTTCGCCGAGCTGCTGCTGCGACGCATCTTTACCCTGAATGGCAACGAGCTTGGCCTGCACCGCCTGGAGCTTCTGGAGCTCCTTCTGCATATCGGGTGTGGGAACCTTCAGCTGCTCCATCTGCTTGCCGAGCGCTTCCTGCTGCTTGCCCAGTTCCTCCTGCTGCTTGCCGAGGTCCTCTTGCTGCTTGCCGAGAGCGTCCATCTGTTCCTGCATGGGCTTGATCTGGGCCATGGTTGCGGGATCGTCGATCACGTACGACTTGCCGTCGCGCTCGAACCAGAGGAAGTCGCCGTGGGCCACTTTGCGGGCTTTGTCGATCTGCTCGCGGGAGCCGTCAAACCAACCTCCGGAATAGTGAATGCCCTTTTCGCCCTCGCCGGTCACGTAGGCGTAGGAGTCGCCGTCGTTGCCAAAGTCGAAGGCGAATCCCCGGCCTTTGAGCGCCATGACTCGCGCCATGTCCGCCTTAACGAGCGCGCGCGCCTGCGCATTGGCTACCATGGCCCTCCCGTTTGCGAGCATCACCACATCGGGCACGGCATAGGGAGCAATTGCGCCGTCGATCTGGGCAGCACTGGATCCCGGGCCTGCACTCGAACCCGGGCCCTGACTGAAATTGTCATCGCCGGGGCCGGGCGGCGGAGGGGGCATGGGCGGCGCGCCGGCTGGTACAACGGTGGAACCGGCGGCGGGAGGCTTGGCGGGTGAATCGGGCGACGGCGGAGTCAAGGGCGCGGCCTGGGCCGGCGTGGGCTGTGGATCCGGCGCTGTGGCCGGCGCGGGAGTTTGCTGGCCGGCGGCGTGGACGCGCACCAGGGCCGTTGCCCCGAAGAGCGCCACCGGAACCAGCAGCACGGCCGCGGCAAGTCGCGCGCGGCCTCCGCTGAATGCCTGGCGGAAATTGTTTTCGTTCAAGAGATGTTCAATGCGGGACCGGAGATGAGGGCGATGTGCCATGGCGACTCCTATGGGGATGGGGCGCGGAAGCGCCGCGAATTCGAGCAGGACCTGGGCGTAAGAGGCGTGGCTGGCGGCCTGATGAACGGCCGCACCATCGCTGATGGTTTCGCTGAGATCAGTGAGTTTGCGCTTGAGCCACCACCCCAGAGGGTTGAACCAGAACAGCGCGGCGTGGAGCGCGGCGGCAAGCTGAAGGATGAAGTCGCGCTGGCGGACATGGGAGCTTTCATGCGCGAGAACGATGCCGAGTTTTTCTGAGTCCCAGGCGGTGTAATCGGCGGGCAGGACGATGCCGGCGGCCACGGTGACCGGGGAAGCGATGGCGTGGCTGCTGCGAACCCTAACGCCGTTGGCAATGGCGAGCCGGACCGGTTGCGCGCGCCACCACAATTTGAGCGCGGCCCATGCGCCAAAACAAATGCGAAACAGGAGCACGCCTGCGATGGCGAGGTAGAGAAGAAGCAGCGCGTTGGCCGGGCCGGGCCCGGGCAGTCGATCGCGAATGCGCTCGAACAAGGGCGTGGAGGTCGCGGCGGGAGCTGGCGGCGCGGCAGCATCCATGGTGTGAGCGATGGTTGGGGCAGGGAAGCGGCTCACGCCAGACGAATGCGCGAGCTGCGGATCAGGGGCGGTCGGGGGCTGGGCTTCCGTTTCGGGCTGGCGGCTGACGTAGGCTCTGGCGCTGATGGAGACGGGCGGCGCGTTATCGCGGACACTGTGACTGGACCACATGCGGCCGGTTACTACGAATGTGTCTTTGTCAGGCAGCCATGGGATTTGCGCAGCCCAGTGCGCCACGACGGGCATGGTGAGGCTGGCAAGGAGCACCAGTATCCATGCGGTCTTCTGCGCCACCACGTTGCGTACGCGCAAGGCCCACAGCCCGCAGCCGACGGCACCGGCGACGAGCAGCGAGCGCGCGGCGGCATTTCCGAGCGAAGCCAGATAGGATGCAGCGGGAATCATTTTGCCTCCGTGCTGGGCGATTTCTGCGCTTTGGCAATGCGTTCGGCCAGGCGGCGCAGCTCCTCGCGGCCGAGAACCTTGGAATCGACCATGCCCACCAGCAGCGCTTCGACGGAGCCTTCGCAGAACCAGTCCACGATGCGCTTGACGGCGCGGCCGGCCACGCGCTGGGGGGATTCCGCGGGGCTGTAGACGAAGGTGCGGTTGTCCAGTTGGTGCGCCAGGTAGCCCTTCTCTTCAAGGCGGCGGAGGACGGTGCGAATGGTGGAGTCTTTGAGCGGGCGGTCAATTTCCTCGCGGACCTGCTCGGCGGTGACGTTGCCGAGGCGCCAGACGATGGAGAGGATGTCGCGTTCGAGCTGGCCGAGCTCGCCGGGATCGTGGCCGGAGTCAGTGTTACCTGCCATAGTGTTACTGACGGTAACACACAGGAGGGGTGAGCCGTCAAGCAGAATCTTTTTGAGGACCGGCCGGGCCGGGTTGCGTCGGTGCGAGCGGGCGGATACCGGACCCTGTGGCCGCGCGTCCCTAAGGTAAGCTGATCCGGAGGTATGCGAATGCAGCTGCGAGTGAGCTGGCGGGCGGTGCTGGCGGTGGCGGCGTTGGGCCTGGCGCTGGTGGCGCGGGCGCAGCCGGGAGCGGATCCCGCGTTGCCATTGATGCACGTTGAGAACGGCGCCAACTCCGCTGCCGCCGAGAAGGCGCACTACCTGATTTTGGTGTCGCTCGACGGGTTCCGCTGGGACTACGCCAAACGCGACGGCGCGCGCCATTTGCTGGCCATCGGCCGCGAAGGAGCGTGGGCGCCCGAAGGCATGCTGCCGAGCTTTCCTTCGGTGACTTATCCGAACCACATCAGCATCGTGACCGGGCTCTATCCCGAGCACCACGGCATCGTCGCCAACACGTTTTATGATCCGGCGCGGCAGGCGCGCTTTTCGCCGAAAGAAACCGTGGCCGATGGGAGCTGGTATGGTGGCGTGCCGCTGTGGAGCCTTGCCGAGGGCCAGGGGATGCGGACCGCGTGCCTGTTCTGGCCGGGGTCGGAGGCTGATATTGCTGGCAAGCGCCCCACCTGGTACCAGCGCTACGCCGAAGCGGAGTATACCGAGGCTGCGGAGCAGGCGCGCATCCGGGAGGCCGTGGCGCTGCTGAAAAGGCCTGCGGCCGAGCGCCCGCATTTTATCGCGATCTACCTGAGCGACACGGACGAAGCGGGGCATCGCTACGGGCCCGATGCGCCGCTGACGCGCGCCGCGGTGCTGAAGCTGGATGCGATGGTGGGACGGCTGAAGGCTGCGCTGGACAAGACCGCCCTGCCGATCGATCTGGTGGTGGTGAGCGATCACGGCATGGCGAAGATCGACCCGCCGTGGATTACGCTGGCGGATTACGCGGACTTGTCGAGGTTTGAAACCGCCGGCCAGCTTCTCTACGGAAAGAACGAAGCGGATCGCGCGAAGCTCTACGACGCGCTGAAGCACCAGGCCGCGGAGTTCAAGGTGTATCGCAGGAAAGACGTGCCCGCCGGGCTGCATTACAACAGCAACGCGAGGGAGGGCGACCCGGTGATTGTTGCCACGGGGCCGTATGCCATTCGCGCGCAGAAGCCGGCGGCCGGGCAGCCGGTCGAACCGCCCGCGAAGGGCAACCATGGCTTCGATCCGCATATTGTGCCGGATATGAAGGCTATCTTTTTTGCCGAGGGACCGGACATTGCGCCCGGCAAGACGGTGCACCCGTTCGAGAACGTGAATCTGTATCCGTGGATGGCGCACATCCTGGGGCTGACGCCGGCGAAGAATGACGGGGATCTGAATATTCTGGCGGGGACGCTGCGGGACAACGGGGGCGGTGAAGAGGTGAAACAGTGAAGAAGTGAAGTAGTGAAAAAGTAAAGTGAAGCGAAGCATGAATCACGAGCCGCGAGCCACGAGCCACGAAAACGGAAGGTGTTTGACCGGAGACTAAGAGAACGAATGAGCGCAGTTGTTCTGGGGATTGATGGCGGGGGGACGCGGACGCGCGCGTCGATCGTGATTGGCGACGAGGTGCTGGCGTTTGCCGAGGCAGGCTCCATCAAGCGGCTGCGCGTGGGCGCGGCGGTCGCTGAAGAGAACCTGAGATCGTTACTGACTGAGGCGTACCGGCAGGCCGGGGTCAGATCCGTGCGCGCCGCTTGCGTGGGGGTGGCGAGTGCGGCCATGCCCGGCGTGCGCGAGTGGATCGGAGCTGTCTGCGGCGATTTCGCCGTGGAGCGGCATGAAGTTGTCGGCGACGAGATTATCGCGCTCGATGCGGCCTTTCGTGGCGGCCCGGGCATATTGCAAATTGCCGGGACCGGCACCAACACCATTGGCCGCGCGCCCGATGGGGGGCGCGAAACCGCCGGGGGCTGGAGCTCGCGCCTTGGCGATGAGGGCTCCGGTTACTGGATCGGGCTGCATGCGATTCGCCGTGCCCTGAGCGCGCACGATCGCGAAGAGCCTTCGCGCGTGCTCGACGTTGTGGGCAAGATTTGGGGCGCCGCGGATCTCGACGAATTGATCAACATCGGCGATGGCACGCCGGCGCCGGATTTTGCTGCGCTCGCCCCTGCCATCGACAAGCTGGCCGAAGAGGGCGATCCGATGGCGCGGGGAGTGATGCAACAAGCTGCGGCGGACCTGGTCAGCCTGGTCCTGTTGGTTCGCGACAAGCTCCACCGCAAGCATCGCCTCGCTGAGGAAGTACCCGTTGCCTGGATTGGAAGCGTCATCGGCAAGTCGCGGCTTGTGCGCGATGGGTTCTTCAGCGGCTTGCGCGCCGCCGCACCCAGCATGCCCATCCGAGACGAGGAGATCAAGGGAATTGATGGCGCCATCTGGAGGGCCCAGCGGCTGGCGGAATCGTGAGGTGAATGAAATGGTTGTTAACTGGAACGATCTGAGGCATAAATCGTCGCGAAAGGCCGGAGCCGTTCTCAAGCGCGAGGCTCATGCCGAGTTGAAACGCATCGGCGTAGATGCGCTCGGCCCGAAGCGCACGGTGACTCTACGGAAGCGTCGGCTCGGAGACCGGCCGGCAAAGTGATTTACGTCACTCCATCCATCTCATGATGGAGACCTTCCCGCCTTAGGGGACGTACACTGAAGGAGTTGCCGGGCTGCTTCCCCGGTTCAGCCCGGAACGGAACCCGCACCCATGAAAAAGCTTTTCATCACCCTCTATGCCGTAATTGTGGTCGCGCTGCTTGCCTGGGGTTACTACCAGGCCATCTATGTTGCGCCGGAAGACGCCATGCAGGGCGAGATTTTCCGCATCATCTACTACCATGTGCCGTCGTTCGCCACGGCGTTTTTTGGCTTTGCCGTGAGCCTGGCCGGCTCCATTGGTTTTCTGGCCTTCCGGCGCGGCCATCCCGAGCGCGCGCAGAAGTCCGACGCCTGGGCTCTTGCCGGCGCGGAGATCGGAGTGGTGTTCTGCACCGTGGGCCTGACCACCGGCCCGCTGTGGGGACGCCGCGCCTGGGGCATGTGGTGGGCGTGGGACCCGCGACTGACCACGACTCTGGTTTTATGGCTGATTTATGTGAGCTATCTGCTGCTGCGCCGGTTTGCGGCGGGGCCGCAGATGCAGACGCAGGCCGCGGTGCTGGGCATCTTCGGCGCACTCGACGTACCCATCGTGTACATGTCGAACCGGTGGTGGCGGACGCAGCATCCGGGCCCGGTGTTTGGCGGCAGCGAGGGATCCGGCATGGCGAAGTCGATGGCGATTCCACTGCTGTGGAACATATTGGCATGGTTCGCGTGGGGCGTTCTGATTCTCATCCTGCGCTACATGGTGGAACGGCGAAGCCAGAAGGTGGCCGAACGCCAGGCCCAGGAAGCGCTCCGGGCTTAAGCGCCGGAATTTGGAAAAAATGAGGCAAACAACATGAAACGATATTTCTTTATTCTACTCGCTCTCATGTCGGCGGCCCTGTTTGTGCGGGTGGGATACCTGGTGATTGCCAGCCCTCAAGAACCGGCGCTCAGCGCCCTAAATCACGATGCCATTGTGGCCCAACTGAATCACATGTTCCGGCAGGCGGCTTACGCCATCACCTGGGCCATTCAACTGGGCTATCTGTCCCGGTTAGGGCTGAAGTGGCTTGCGGCGGAGCGCGGCGCCGGCAAATAGAGCTAAGAAGCCCACTTTGGCCGCGAGGGCGGTGCACTGCATCGAATCGGAACAGTCACTGGCAGTCATTAACTCCTCCAGGGACGAGTCATATCAAGTTATTCCGGAGTTTTTGGCCAGTTATACAACCTTTGTGTAATATCCCATCCCACTGCCATTCCTATTACTATCCGCTCTTTGGGGATTCAAGGAAAGCCGACAATTGGCGATGATTCTTGTGTGGCAAGGATCAGTTCCTGCCCGGATAGGCGAACCGCAGGTGGAAAGAACGGTCGCCGGGAGAACCCTCCAATGTATGACCTTCTGATTGCCCTGGCATTTGTAGGAATGGTCTTGGCCCCCGCCATCGTGGCCGCCACAACCGACACAGTGAAAAGCGAATAATTCGCGCCTTTCCTCAGAGCTGCGCCCAGATCTGCGTTGAATATTTCTGTGGGTTTCATTGTTCGGACAAGCCGATCACCCAACTTGAGGTCTTCGGCTGGCCGCAATTGGTTGCCTTGTGTTCCCTCAATTCATTGCCCTTCAGGCCCTTAACCGGTACACTCAAGGTCTGAGGGCCTCCCATGCTTGTGGTGATGAAGGCGCATGCGACGCCGGAGCAAATCCAGGCAGTTTGCGACGCCATTGAACGACTGGGCTACCGCGCGCATCCCATGCCCGGCGCCCAGCGGACCGCTATCGGCATCACCGGCAACCAGGGTGAAGTCGATCGCGGCAACATTGAAGAACTCTCCGGCGTCGCCGAAGTCATCCGCGTCAGCAAACCTTACAAACTAGCCAGCCGCGATGTGAAGGAAGAGGATACGATTATCCGTTTTGAGGGCACCGACGCTGCCCTTGGCGGGCGCAATCTTGCCATCATCGCAGGTCCGTGTTCGATTGAGAGCCGCGAGCAGGCCTTTGCCATTGCCGAGCGCGTAGCCGCGGCCGGCGCCCAGTTTTTCCGCGGCGGCGCTTACAAGCCGCGCACCTCGCCCTACGCCTTCCAGGGGCTGGGCGTGGAGGCGCTCAAGATCATGGCCGAAATCCGCGACCGCTTTGGGCTGCGCATCGTCACCGAGGCCATCGACAACGAGACCCTGGAGCTGGTGGCCGAATGGGCCGATGTGATCCAGATCGGGGCGCGCAACATGCAGAATTTTTCGCTGCTGAAGCATGCCGGCCGGCTGCGCAAGCCGGTTCTGCTGAAGCGGGGCATGAGCGCGACCCTGGATGAGTTTCTGATGGCCGCCGAATACATCATGAGCGAGGGCAACTACGAAGTGGCGCTGTGCGAGCGCGGCGTGCGCACGTTCGCCGACCACACCCGCAACACCCTGGACTTGAGCATTGTGCCTGCGGTGCAGCGCCTCAGCCACTTGCCCATCCTGGTTGATCCCAGTCACGGCACGGGCAAGCGCGACAAGGTTCTGCCCATGGCGCGAGCTGCGGTGGCGGTAGGCGCCGACGGGGTGATGGTTGAAGTGCATCACGAGCCCGACAAAGCGCTATCGGACGGCCAGCAATCCATATACCCCGAGCAGTTTGAAACCATGATGAGCGAGATCGAGCAGATTGCGCCCGTGGTCCACCGCACGCTCCCCCGCGGCATCCACGTAGAATCCGCAACTGGAGCCCATGACGGACGCAACAAGTAAGCGCGTCTCCGTACGGGCCTGTGCCCCATCCATGCGTGGTTTTTGGGGCGGGGGCGGGATAGCTGCTTCGTTGCTTTTTGCCCTGTCCCTCAGCGGCTGCCAATCGAGCGACTTTCCCCAGTACCCGCCCAACCACCGCGAATTCGCCTACGTGACCAATGGCGGGAGCGGCACGGTGAGCGTGCTCGACGTGGTCAACATGCGTCTCGATCGCGAGATCGCAGTTGGCCCCAGCCCCGTTGCCGTTGCCGCCAGTCCCACGCGCAACGAGGTTTACGTGGTCGTGTCCGGCGCTACCGGCGGCCAGGGATCGCTGGTGGTGCTGAACGCGGAGAAGAACGCGATCGCGGCGGTCATCCCGTTGCACCGCCAGCCGGTCGCTGTGAGTGTCGACGCCGACGGCAAGCTCGCTTACGTAGCTAATTCCGGCTCCAACTCCATTTCCATCGTCGATCTCGCCGCCCGGCGCGAGATCATGCAACTCGGAGTTGGCGAGCAGCCCGCGGAGGCCCGGCTCTCGCCCGACGGCAAGAGCCTCGTCGTCCCCAATCGCGGCGGCAACTCCGTAACCATCCTCAGCCCTCAAACGCGCCGCGTGCGCGCCATCTTTGAAGATTGTCCGGGCGCCAGCGACGCCGTCGTCCTGCCGGATTCGTCGAAGGCATTCGTCGCCTGCTCCGCCGGCCACCAGGTGATGGCTATTGCGCTGGCCGATTCCAAGTTCAACCCCGGCGGCCCGGATCGCCTCGAGGGTCTAATGGATGTGGGCCGCGCGCCGGTCCATCTGGCGCTGAAGCCCGATGGCGGCGAAATCTTCGTCTCCAATTCGCTGTCGGATACGGTAAGCGAGGTGTATGCCACCACCGACGAAGTGGGTGGCGCCTACCTGATGGGCGACACTCCCGTCGACGGCATCGTAACCGCCGACAATTCGCTCCTCTACGTCGCCAGCTTTCACTCGCAGTTTGTCAATATCTATTCCATCGACGACGGCAAGCGCTCCGGCTGGATACACGTCGGCGACGGTCCATCGGCCATGGCGTTTGCGACCGACGGCCATCTGCTTCTTGTGGTGGATTCGCGCTCCGGAGATGTGGCGGTGGTCCGCACTTCAACCCGCTCGCTTTTCACCATGCTTCCCGTAGGCCGCGGTCCGAATGCGATTGCGGTGAAGGCGTTCAACGCGCAATAAGGAATCACGCGACTGCGAGTTTGCGTCTGCCCACTTCTCGCACAGCGGGCTTTACCGTGATCTCGATATCGTAGCCAAGCCGATTAAGGCAACTCATCAGCTTCTGCTCGGAGAAATTCGAAAAATCTCCTCGGGCGAGGCTCGACACCTTGGCCTGAGAAATCCCCATCCGCCTGCCGGCTTCCAGTTGTGTCAAACCGAGCTTCCGAATCGCTCGCGCGATCTCTATCGCAAGACCGGACTTGATCCTAAGCTCTTCGGGGTTGGGAAGCGCCAGATCGGCAAACACGTTTCCGGAGCTCGCTTCGAATTCGATCTTCTTCTCAGTTCGTTTTGCCATGGCGAATCTCCTTTGCCAGAACCTCTGCATTCCTGAATCGGCTACGGATTATGTCCAAATCTTTCTTCGGGGTTGCGATTCCGCTTTTGCTCTTTTTTTGAAAACAATGCAGGACAAGCACAGCTTCCGAAAATCTCACCGTGTAAACCGCGCGATAGGTTCCGGCGAGGTCGTCTTCGACAATTTCCACTACGCCGGCGCCACCGAAACCCTTTAGCGCTTTTGCCGAGGGGTGTTGCTCCCCTCGCTGTGCGAAATGAAGCGCATGTCCAAAGAACTTTCGAACCGGATCTGGCAGGTTCATCAAGTCTCGTTTGCTGCTCCCGACCCAGAAGAGTGGTTTTTCCTTGCGATCCACCACCGAATTATACCAGAACAGGAATAGGGCGTCATAGAACAGAACAAATGGATTGTGAGGCCGACGCTAATTCTTCCTGGCCCCCATCCTGGCCACGCTCACCTGCGCGCCGGCGAACAAGATCAGGCCGGAAATATAACCCCAAAACAATAGCCCAACCGACACGGAAAACGGTCCGTATAGCGATTTCAGGTCAAGGTGCGGGAGCACATCCACGAACACGATCCTTGCGCCGAGCCAGACCAGTCCGGTTACAATCGAGGACCGCATAACCGACTTCGCCGGAACCTTGCAGTTAGGCAGGATCCAGTAAATCGAAAAGAAGAACAGGATGCATGCCAGGCCGGTGCAGATGGCAAGCCACACGTAGCTGATCGCATCGAACGTCCACATTCTGAAGCCAGGCTTGGCCGGATGGAACAAGAGGAAGTTCAGGATCTGCCGCTGTCCGGCGCTGAGCAGCATCGCCGTCATTCCCAGCACCACCATCCAGATGGCCAGGCCAAAGGCGATGGCCTGATTGAAAAGGTAATTGCGGCTGTTGCGCACGCCCCACGCCTGGTTCAGCGCCACTTCAAGGGGGAGAAAGATGCCCGTGCAAGAGATGAGGATCATGAGCAGCGAGAGCGCCTGCACGCCGTGGCGCGAAGACAGCGTGGCGGCGAACTCCAGGTTGCTGGCCAGCCAGTTCGGCTGCTTGGTTACGGAGGGCAGAAAGTAATTCACCATGTCGTTGACCACGCCAGCCATGGCCTGCGAATGAAAGACCGAGAGAGCCATCGTGTACAACAAAACCGTGAGGGGAATGAAGGAAAGGATTGCATTCGCCGCCACGCTGAAGGCGTAGGTGTGCACTTCGCTGTCCAGCAGGTATCGCGCCATGGCCGCGCCGTTTTGCCGCAGCCGGAACCACTTGGTTTGTTGCGGCCGAATTGCGCCTCTTGCAGCTGACGCGATGGGCGCGGCGTGAGCCTCCCTTTCTGCCGGCACGGTTGCCTGCGTGTCGGCTGGGGTCACCGCACCAAGCTCCGCGTCTGCCGCTGGAGTCGCGCTTTCCGGCTCCGACTTTGTACCGGAATTTGAGACGAGGGCCATCGGAAATCCTTTCTTCTAACTCGCTCTGCCCCAGTGTGCAGCAGCTTTCAAACTCCATCATCTGACAAGAAGGTATGTACCCCTAGGATACGGCTTTCCAGACCTCCTTGCCCGCAATGGCACTAATTGGTGAGTGCTAGCCGCATAGTTTTTTCTTGCATCGTATCTGAATTCCTGTCATAACTGAGGCACGGCGCAACTGGGTCAGTCTCTTGAGCGCCTATCGGTCTTCCCCCTTGCATGCCTTCGCTCCGCGAGAAAGTGCAAAATGCCATGAGTCGGCCGGCATTCAGAGCTGTGCCTTACCCATAGAGGAGAACCTCGATGAAGGAACAGGGTGTCGTGAAGTGGTTCAACGGGGCCAAGGGTTACGGATTCATCCAGCGCTCTACGGGCGAAGATGTCTTTGTCCATTTCTCCGCGATCCAGGAGAACGGTTATAAGACGCTGAATGAAGGTGAGAGCGTCGAGTTCGAATGCCAGCAGTGCCCAAGGGCCTGAGCGCGGCCAACGTTCTTCGCGTTTCTTAAGGGAGCAAGATCCACCAGAATTCGTCCGATGTTTTGGTAGTCAGCGGTCCTCTGCGGTACTTCCCCGATCTTCCAGTTTCTCCAGCGCCCATGCCGCGGCGGCGCGGAGTCCTTTATCCGCCGCGCGCGCCCATTCGCGCAATTGCGCACGATATCGCATTTGTCCGCTATTCCCCATCGCGATGGCGACATTGCGCCGCAGCCCGTCGAATCGCGCCCTGCGCACCGGCGAGCCGTTGAATTGCCGCTCGAAGGCCTCTTCGTCGAGAGAACTCAACCAGCTCAGCGCCGGATTGACGAGTTCCTCGCGAGCCGCCAGTTCCTCGTCGGACGCGATTGGCGCCTTGCGATTCCAGGGGCACACGTCCTGGCAGATGTCGCAACCGAAAACTTGCCGGCCCATGTTTTCCATCAGCTCCGGCGCAATGGCTCCGCGATGCTCGATGGTCAGATAGGAGATGCAGCGCGTCGCATCCATCCGGTATGGCGCAATCAGTGCATCGGTGGGGCACGCCTGAATGCAACGCGTGCACGATCCACAGCGATCCGGCATGGTGAGCGCGCTTGCGCGCGGCTCGGTTTCGAGCGAAGTGATGAGCACGGCAAGAACCGTGTACGATCCGTTTTTGGGATGGATGAGGCACGTGTTCTTTGCCGTCCATCCCAGGCCCGCAGCAGTGGCGAGCGCGCGCTCCATCACCGGCCCGGTATCCACGTATGCGCGCGATTGGAAATCTCCATGTTGATCGTGCAGGCGCGCTTCCAGCTTCTTCAGCCGCTTGAGCAGAATCTTGTGGTAATCGCTCGCGACGCGCCGGCTGCGCGCGGCTGGATGACTGGATGGGCGGCTGGTCCACGCGTAGCGGGCAATCCATCCCGCATCATGAGGCGCGCTGCCGGTCGATTTTGGTTGGGCGCTGTTGTAGTTTGCCATGCATGCAATTGCCGAGCGCGCCCAGGGGAATGGAATGGCCACACGCGCGCGCGCCAGTTGGCCTTGGTCGTTGGCGCGCCGAAGATATTGCATCTCTCCGGCGTTTCCAGCATCTATCCAGGTAGTAAACCTATTTGCATCGCGCGCCTCTTCCGCGTGCGGTAGCGCCACTACACCTGCTTCTGTAAATCCAGCGTTAACCGCAAGCACGCGCACGCCGTTGTAACTAAGGAGAGCCGGTGAATCTTCGCTGTGCGAAATCATGGAACGCCGGAGCTCCTTTCTGCGTAGTAAGGAATGTCCGAATGCGGACAGTGGGCGCACAAACGGACAGGGTACACCACGGGGATTTGCTATTGCGATTTGCTTATCCCCTCTGCTTTGAGCATATTTCCCCGGCATGGCTGTTTGGCCAACCGCGTGCAAAACAAAATGCAGCGCGTTGTGAATGGCTTTCACCATTCGGGATACGGGGAAATGGATTGGAGGTTCTTATGAATTCAACTTACTGCCGGCCCGATGAAATGTTCGTGGTCGAGCCGGCTGGCTTTACCGAACTGGTGCGCGGCGCCGAACAGAGGCTCATTTCGCTGTTAACTCCCCTGGTGCAGCGTCAGAGCGTTGCTCTCGATCTGGGCAAAATCGAACGCATTGACGCCGCCGGCGTCGCTGCGCTTATCACGCTCTACTCGGATGCTCTGCAGTCGGGGCACGCGTTTACAGTCTGCAATCTTTCCGCGCATGTGGCGGAGATTCTTACAGTGGTAGGGCTGGCGCCCATCCTCATGGCCAAGGATGGGGCACCGGTCCAGAACACCTGCGCGGCCGCGTAGGTGTGTTCGCAGGGCTGCCTGCTTATCTTCCCTGTCATTTTTTAACAATCCTGTTCCCGAAGGCCGAGGTTCGTGCGGCTGACTACGAGATATGGCACCGCTTGCTCATTTGGAAGCGAAGACGAATGGGTGCAGATCTCCATTACTTCGCGTGGGAAAGATCCTGAACTCGATCTGCTTGAAGCCGAGGCCGGACAGAAACGCATAAAGCTCATTCATGGGATAGCGGGTTCCCCTCATTATCTTCACGCCGGCCCGCCGCTTCATGGCAGCGCGCATGTCGCCGATCTTACGGAACGTCGAGCGGACGCTTCCCACAACAAGGCTCTCCAGTGGGCCGCCGGGCATGGAGTAGAGGGGCAAATGAACCATAAGCGTCCCGTCCGAATCCAGCACGCGGTAAAACTCGCGGAAATAGGAATAGCCAATCTCCACGGCGTCCAGATGCTGCAGGACGTGCGTGGAAAAGACAGCTTTGACGGAGGAATCCGGCTGAGGCAGGTGAATTCCGTCGATCACGGTGAACTCGACGTTTGGGCCCACTGCCTTCTGAGCGCGACGGATCATGTCCTCAGAAACATCGACCGCTTTCACCTGCCGAAAGGTCTCCCCAAGCTGCTTGGTGATGCGTCCCGCGCCGCATCCCACTTCCAGGCAGCTCTCTGTGTTCACGCCATACTGTTGCCAGTGTCCCCAAAAATCGTGCCAGTCTGAGAGTCCGAGAGCATAGAACTCCTCGTCGGTCCACGGCGCGGCGCCGTCCTTCTGCTTGTTTGCCCAGGACGCAACCGCGAGCAGCGGATCTTCCTTGCCCCACTGTTTCCATTCAGTGTTGGACTTGAGTTCCGTTGATTTCATGGATTTCTCCTCTTTCTCTCTTTTAATCGGGAATCCCGGAAACTGCTTTAAACAATCTTTCCCCTAAATATATTTGGGAGGGGGCAGTGAGGGGGCGATAGAGAGAAGGCTAGGCAAATGTGTGGGCGTTGTCAACCGGACGCATGTCTTGGCACGGGAACGCTCTTGGACGCTGATAGAAGGCTGAATCGCTTGAGGAGATCGATCGCGCACGCTGGTCTAGAATCGTGGGTATGCGGGTAACGGTTGGGGTGTCGGGAGGGATTGCGGCGTACAAGGCTGCGGAGGTGGTGCGGGAACTGCAGCGCCAGGGAGCCGAGGTTCACGTGGTGATGACCGAGGCGGCATGCAAATTCGTGCAGCCGCTCACATTTGCGGCCCTTTCTGGACACAGGGTGATTACCAGCCTGTGGGAGATTGCCGGAGACGCGGAAGGCGACGGCTCTTCAATTGAGCACATTGGAGAGGCCCAATGGGCGGAGGCGCTGGTGGTGTGCCCGGCGACGGCGAATGTGCTGGCGAAGTTCGCGCATGGGATTGCGGACGATTTCTTGACGACGATGTACCTGGCGACTCCGGCGCAGGTGCTGGTGGCTCCGGCGATGAACGTGAACATGTGGGAACACCCGGCGACGCAGGCGAACCTCGAGACACTGCGGCAGCGCGGCGTGCGGGTGATTGAGCCTGGCACGGGCGACCTGGCGTGCGGGATGGTGGGCGCGGGGCGGATGGCGGAGCCGGAGGCCATTGCCGAGGCGGTGCTGGACGCGCTGGGGCGGCGGCAGGACCTGGCCGGCGAGCTGGTGCTGGTGACGGCAGGGGGAACGCGGGAGGCGCTGGACCCGGTGCGGTACTTGGGGAACCGATCGAGCGGGAAGATGGGCTATGCGATTGCGGAGGCGGCGCAGGCGCGCGGGGCACGCGTAGTGCTGGTGAGCGGGCCAACGGCGCTGTATCCCCCGGCGCGGGTGGACACGGTGAAGGTGACCACCGCCGACGAGATGCGAGCGGAAGTGCTGGAGCGAATGAACGAGGCCACGATGATTGTGAAGTGCGCGGCCGTGGCGGATTACCGGCCGGTGTTTGTGAGCGGAGAAAAACTGAAGCGCACGGGGCCGATCACGGTGGAGTTTGAGCCGACGGAGGACATTCTGGCGGAGGTGGTGCGGCGGCGGCGTCCCGGACAGCTGATTGTTGGATTTGCCGCGGAAACCGCGAACATCATGGAGAGCGGGCGCTCCAAGCTGCTGAAGAAAGGCGCCGACGCGATTGTGGTGAATGACGTGTCGCGCGATGGCGTGGGCATGGATGCGGACGAGAATGCGGCGACGTTTTTGACGCTGCACACAGCCGTGGAGATGCCGCGGATGCCGAAGCGGAAGCTGGCGGATCGCATTCTGGACGAGGTGCTGGCGCTGCGGAGGCCGAAGTCGCTGGTGGTGGAGATTGAGGGCGGGTCGGCGCAGGACGAGGTGCTGAAGCAGAGCCTGAATGCGCGGCAGAAAATGATTGTGGAATAAGCGAAATGGCGGGAATGACGGCGGAGATGCGGGAGGCGCTGGCGGCGCGCGTGCGGTTTTATCGCGAGCTTGGAATTGGGGAGTTGTACCGGAGGCCGGTGGATGATTCCCATTTCGCCGGGTTGGATGTTGCGCCGTTAGAGCCGGGAATTGAGGAGGAAGTTATCTCGCCACGGAAGTCGAAAGTTGCGCAGAGTGCGGAGGTCGAGCCAGCTTCCCCCAAAACTAGAGACCTGATGCATCCGGTCGATAAGGTTGCCGCGCTCAAGGTGATTCGGGAAGAGATTGGTGAGTGCACGCGGTGCGCGCTGCACAAGGGGCGGCACACGATCGTGTTTGCCGATGGGAGCCCGGATGCGCGGCTGATGTTTGTTGGGGAAGGGCCGGGCGCCGACGAGGATGCGCAAGGGCTGCCTTTTGTGGGGCGCGCCGGCCAGCTTTTGAACAACATGATTGGAGCGATGGGGCTGAAGCGCGAGGATGTCTACATCGCCAACATTGTGAAGTGCCGGCCGCCGGGGAACCGCACGCCGGAGCCGGACGAGGCCAACACCTGCGTGCAATTCCTGAACCAGCAGATTGAGGTGGTACGCCCAGAGGTGATGGTGGCGCTGGGGGCGACGGCGGCGACGTACCTTCTGGGACAGAGGCAGCCGTTAGCCGGGCTGCGCGGACGCGTGCACCAGTTCCGCGGGGCCAAGCTGATCGTGACCTACCATCCCGCGTTTTTGCTGCGCGATCCGCGGCAGAAGAAAGAGGCTTGGGCGGATCTGCAGATTGCTATGCGGGAGTTGGGGCTGAAAAGACAGGGAACAGGGAACAGGGAACAGGGAACAGAGGGCGCGGAATAGGGAAAATGGATCGAGGAAGACGCCAAGCCGGCAGCTCATGCCGGCCTTTTCTATTTGCGCTGCAAGCGGACGGCGACAAGCATCATGGCGATGGCGAGCCAGGAGGCAGCGGGGACGGCGAGACTGAGCGCTCAGGATCGCTTGCCGCTGAGGGTTTCGTCGCGCCAGAGGGCCACGCCGCCGAACAACCCGGTCTCGTTGGAGACGATGCTGACGTGCGCCGGAAGCTCGAAGTCGATCTTCTTGGTGTTGCCGCCGCCGAGGTAGAGATGGTCCCAATTGAAGGTAGCGGAGGTCTGGTGGATCGCTTCGAGTAGGTACTTGTTCCAGCGCTTCTTGCCGTATTTGTCCAGGCCGCGGCGGCCGATGTAGTCCTCGTAGGTGAACTTTTTCCAGGGGTGGTGGCCGAGCTCGAGCGGGAAAGCGCGGCCGGAGGTGAAGAGCGTGGAGCCCATGCCGGTGCCGAGAGTGATGATCATCTCCAGGCCGACGCCCTTGATGGCGCCGTAGCCCTGGATGGCGGCGTCATTGGCCACGCGCACGGGCTTGTGCCAGCGCTTCTCAAGCTGCTGCTGGAGCGGGAAGCCGACCCATCCGGGATGCAGATTGACGGCGGTCCAGACGGTGCCGCGCTTGATGACTCCGGGAAAACCGATGGAGACGCGATCGAACCGCGGCAGCGCGGCCTTGAGCTTGTCCAAACGCAGGATACAGGCGCGCGGCGTGGGGATGGCCGGGGTGGGAACGCGCTCGCGCTCGCTCACTGGGCGACCGTTGGAGTCGAGCAGCATGGCCTTGAGGCCGGAGCCGCCGATATCGATGGCCATGGTGATGGGACCGTGGCCGGTGGCGGCCTTACGGGACGGAGGCGTGGCAGCAGGAGGTTTGGGCTTCACGTGGAGAATTGTAACGGAACCGATTGAAGTGCGGTGCCGGCAGTACGGGGAGATGGGCCCGAATCTCCTACACTGAGGATTGCCGCACATGGATAGGACTTGCGAAGTCGCGCTGCCGGTCCCACTGGACCAGACCTTTACCTACGCATTGCGCGATGGGCAGCGGGTGGTGCGCGGGTCGCGGGTGATTGCGCCGTTCCGCAATGAAAAGCTGATCGGGATTGTGATTGCGGTGGGTTCGAAGCACAGCGCGGGTCTGATTGCCGCAGACGCTGCCGATTCGAACGCTGAATCTGCTGGGGCCAAATCCGCAGATTACGAGATTCGCTGCCTCGACGCCGTGCTCGACGAGGAGGACGGCGAGCCGCTGTTGAACGAAGGCCTGTTGAAACTCGGCGAGTGGATGGCCGGCTATTATCTTGCTCCGCTGGGCGAGGTGTTGCGCGGGATGCTCCCGCTAATGGCCGAGGTGAAACGGACGGTGTACTACCGCATCACTGACCTGGGCCGGGATGCGCTGGCTGGGAGCCTGGATGGCGATGGGCGCGGCGCCAGACGCGGTAAATTGTCCCGCGAAGAGCTCGACCTGCAATTTCGCGTGTTGCAGCGGCTGGCCTCGGGAGAGTCGGTGAAGGTATCCACGCTTCGCACGGCAACGTCAGCCGGGCTGCCGGTGCTGGCATCCCTGCTGCGCAAAAAGTGGATTGCGCGCGAGACTTCGGCCGTGGAACGCGATGCCCGGCGGATGGAGCGATTTGCCGTGCTAGTGCCGGAGGCGCGCATTCCCGCGCTGACCGCGAAACAGCAGGCGATCCTGGCGGAGCTGGCGGCGTGCGGCGGCGAAACGCCGTTGACGGAATTGCGCGCCAAGGGTCTGCCGCATTCCACCCTGCAAACACTGGTGCGGCGCGGCCTGGTGCGGATTGATGAGCGGCCGGCGGCGTTCCTGCTGGGCGGCATTGAGCCGGGCGCGGCGCCGGACCGGCTGAACGAGCCGCAGATGGAAGCGCTGGCGTCAATCGCCTCGTCGCTGGGACAGTTCCGCGCGTTTCTGCTTTACGGCGTCACTGGATCGGGCAAGACGGCAGTCTATCTTGCCGCCATGCAGCGCGCGCTCGATCGCGGCATGTCGGCCATCCTGCTGGTGCCGGAGATTGGGCTTACGCCCCAGACCGTAGGCCTGCTGGATGCGGCGTTCGGCAACAAGGTGGCGCTGCTGCATTCGGCTTTGACGCCGGAGGAGCGCAGCGAGCAATGGCGGAGGATCCGGCGCGGCGAAGCGCCAGTGGTGGTGGGAACGCGTTCGGCCGTTTTTGCCCCCGCGCCCAACCTGGGCCTGATCCTCGTGGACGAGGAACACGACCAGAGCTACAAGCAGGAGGAGACGCCGCGCTACAACGCCCGCGACGTGGCTGTGATGCGTGCAAAGCTATCGGACGCGCTGGTGGTGCTGGGCTCGGCCACGCCGTCGCTGGAAAGCTGGCAGAATGCGGTGCAGGGCAAGTACACGCGCATCGAGATGAAAGAGCGCGTGATGAACCGGCCGCTGCCCGAGGTGGAGCTGGTAGACATGCGCGTCGAGTTCAAGCAATCGGGGCAGGAGAGCCTGTTCTCGCGCTCGTTGATTGAGCAGACTCAAGCCGCGCTCGATCGTGGCGAGCAGGCGCTGATTCTGCTGAACCGGCGCGGGTACAGCTTCGTGGCGATGTGCCGCGCGTGCGGCGCCAAGCTCGATTGCCAGAACTGCGCCATCGCCCTCACCCATCACAAAGCGGTCGGCGAGGAGGAAATCGCGCAGGAGGGGCAGCGGCTTGAATGCCATTATTGCGGCTATCGGCGCGCGGTGCCGGAGTGTTGTCCCAAGTGCGGGTCGGAGCACCTCTATTTCCTCGGCGCCGGCTCGCAGCAGGGTGAGGAGCGATTGCAGGAGATTTTTCCCGCGGCGCGCATCGGGCGCATGGATCGCGATACGGTGCGCGGCCGGTACGACCTGGGACGGCTTTTGGCGCGTCTGCACGCGGGCGAGATCAATCTCCTGGTGGGCACGCAGATGATCGCCAAAGGGCACGACATTCACGGCGTAACCCTGGTGGGCGTGGTGGGCTGCGATCACGCGCTGAGCATGCCGGATTTCCGCGCCGCGGAGCGGGTGTTCCAGTTGATGACACAGGTGAGCGGGCGAGCGGGCCGCGGCGAGCTGCCGGGGCGCGTGGTGGTGCAGACGTATTATCCGGATCACTATGCGATCATGGCGGCAACCCAGCACGATTACTTGAGCTTTGCCGAACGCGAGCTGAAGTACCGGCGCTGGATGCACTACCCGCCGTTCGGAGTGCTGGCCAACGTGCTGGTGCAGTCGGCCAAGCTGGAGGAAGCGGCTGCGTGGTCAGCGGAGTTGGGCCGCTGGTTCCAGAGCGCGGCGCCGGAAGGCGTGCGGGTGCTGGGACCATGCACGGCGCCGTTGGCGCGCATCAAGGGCATCTACCGTTTTCATTTGATTCTGAAGGCCGCCTCGCGCAAGGCTCTGAATGCTGCGTTGCGCGGGATGCTGGCCCACGCGGACGCGGCGAATGTGCCGCGACGGAATGTGGTGGTGGATGTGGATGCGCAAAGGCTGATGTGAGGTGCCAGCGGAGCTGGCGGCGAAAGTAGCCAGCCGAGCTCAACGGCCAGGCTCGGGATGCAACCTCGGTCCACGGACAGATTCCAGCCCCTGTTTTGCCGATGCCTCCCGCGACACACTCCGCGCTGAGGCGCCGCGGAACCCGGTGTGGCGGCAGCCTGGCTTACTGGGCGCTGGGGGCGGTCTGCGCACTGGGGGCGTTGCCGTCCAGCGCGTGCAGGTCCTTGCCCGGCTTGAATCGGACCGCTTTGCCCGGCGTGATGCTGACCTCGGTGCCGGTCCGCGGATTGCGGCCGATGCCGGTTTTGCGCGCGCGCACGCTGAACACGCCGAAGCCGCGCAACTCGATGCGCTCGCCGGCCGCCAGAGCCTGTTTCAGGCCCTCGAAGACCGTGTCCACCGCCGCCTCCGCCTTGGTCCGAGGCAGGCCAGTTCGTTCAATCACCTGATGCACGATGTCCTGCTTAATCAAAGGGGAACCTCGCTCGACCGAATGGTTTGAACTGCCCACAACAACTCTACCCTAGTGATACTACAGGTTTTGCGCCATTTGGGGAACAGCGGATATCTCGTCCACCAGGGTTTTGCCGCCTTTGAAGCCAGTCTTTCGCCCCGGCGTGGCCCTCGGACCCCCACATTCGTGCGTTTTCCTCAATCCGGGGCACCTTCTTCACCGGCTGTGCCGGATTATCTCGTAAGATGGGACTTTCACCGCAGGTTTAACCCGCTAGAGCAGCGAGCACTTGCCCATCCGAAGACCAAATGGTCGTGTTGAGTTGTTGGCGCACCACGTTGATTTTGGCGTACCTGTCTGCTGGATGTGGCATGATCGAACTAACTCCATGTTGGACTTGTTGACGGAGAAGCTTTTGACACGTTCATGAGTGGCCAAGTTCGAGTTATCGGCGAAGTTTTACTCCATGGTTGGGAGTTTAGCGGAGTAGAACCTCAACCAATCGGTGATCCGGGCGTTGCGAGCTAGCGGGGCGGCTTCATCGCTTCTCCTCGACGGCAAGCTGGAGACTGCCCCGGCGAAAGCTCCCCGCGTGAGGATTACAACAGGCGCCTGGAAAGGCATTCAACCGCACGGTATTTTAAGAATTTGCTCGAATTGCCCAAGGGAGCTCGAATTGCCTGTCAGTGAAAATACTCAAGCAATCCACATCGGCGTTCTGGCCGGAGAGCCCATCCGGCTGGAAGGGCTTACCATGGTTTTCGAAGAAATGCCACAGCCGAACCGGCCCAAACTCTCGCCGGTTGTGGGCACGCTTGCGGAACTGATTGCCAATCCGGACGTAGACTATCTCGTCATTGACCTGAACTCGACCTCCGGCGGTTTCGAGTTACTTGACAATGTAAGACGGGCCCGGCCCGGCCTCCGCCAGATTGTTATCGGCCCCAAGAATGACGACGAACTGGTCTTGAAAGCCGTGGTCGCCGGTGCGCGGGCTTATCTCGATTCGGATGCCGACCCGGGGACCATCCGCCAGGCCATCGACGTTGTGGTTAGCGGATCGATCTGGGCGCCCCGCCGCCTCCTTTCCCGCCTGATTGACCGGCTCCTGGGTGTCCCTCAGACCAGCGCACTGAGTGCCGAGCCACTGCTCACTGACCGTGAACTCCAGGTCCTTAAACTGATCATGTTGGCCAAGCCCAATCGCGAAATCGCTGTCCAGCTTGGGATTGAGGAACGCACCGTGAAGGCCCATGTGGCCCGCATGAAGCGCAAGCTCGGCGCTGACAGCCGCGTCGAGCTGACCATGCAGGCCATCAATCGCTCGCTTTTGGGTGCTGGGTCAAGCCGGCAATGACCTTTCGCCCGCCATCTTGATTACCTTTGCGCGCGCCAAGAGGTTACTAAAAACCATTGTCCTTCCGTACTCTTGTTGAAAATCCTCATCCACATCACACTTGTCCCAGAAACAACGCAGATCTGGGGAAAGGAGTTCCCTGACGCTCGTCGCCATGGAACTCCTCTTTTTTCTGCGATTTGCTTTGTTACCCCTCCGAAGCCATCCCCCTTCCCAATCCAGCTTCTACCCTGATTAGCCCCTGTTGATGACTTTGGGTACCAGCCGTACCCCCGTACGCGCCAGATGCGGTAGCCTGTCTCTGCGGGCTTCCGGTCCTGACCCATTTGCCCCGAGCTGTCCATCAACTCCGGAAAGGATTCAAAAATGAAGAAATGGATTATCGCCCTCTGCATCGCTGCGCTTGCTCCCGTTGCGGTCTTCGCGGCTTCTTCCCGCGACGATCTCCAGGCCCGCATCGACACCGCCAAGACGGTGCTGGACCAGATCATGAACGCGCAAGATCGCGGCATCCCATCCAACATCCTGGCCCACGCCACCTGTGTAGGCGTGGTGCCGGGGCTCAAAAAGGGCGCTTTCGGGATCGGCGGGCAATGGGGCGAGGGCGTGGTCACCTGCCGCACCGGCCATGGCTGGAGCGCGCCTGTGTTTATTCGTATGGGCGGCGTTTCCTGGGGCCTGCAGATCGGCGGCCAGTCCACTGACCTGGTCCTGGTTGCGGTCAACGATCACGGCTTCCAGGACCTGCTCAAGGACAAATTCAAGATCGGCGCCGATGCCGCCGCCTCCGCCGGACCGGTGGGCCGTAACGGCCAGGCCGCCACCGACTGGAAGATGAACGCCGAGCTGCTTACATACTCCCGTTCCAAAGGCCTCTTCGCCGGCATCGATCTCGATGGCACCTCTGTGAGCCAGAACCAGGATGACACCACAACCTACTACGGCCACCAGTATCCCTTTGACACCATTCTCCAAGGCCAGGTTGGCGTCCCTGTGGGGGCCGTGCCCTTCGTTCGCGACGTGGCAAGCCATTTCGTCGCCGCCAGGAACGGCAAGTAGGCTCTCCCAAAACGGTAGAAAGCCCCAGTTCTCCCGATGTTGGAGCCTTGGCAACAAGAACGCCGAGTGCCCCACGTTCGCCGGTTCGCGCTTTTCGTGAACGGGTTAACGTGGGATGGCCGGTGACCACGCCGACCCGCTCGTCTGCTCTACACTTGTCCTTTGCCCTGACCATGTGGGAAAGGATCGAGTACTGGTTGGTCACAGCGGTGGCGCGCCTGCTCGGCCGCCTGCCGCGGCGCGTCGCCCGCGTCGTGGTGCGCCTGATCACCGCATCGACGTATCTCGCGTTGGTGCGCCTGCACCGCGTCGGCCGACGCAACCTTGAGCTGGCTATCCCCGAGCTCTCGCCCAAAGCCAGAGAGAGAATCCTCCGCCGCCTCTTCCGCAACCTGGGCTGGCAGCTCGTTGAATTCTGCCGCATGCCCCGCTACACCCCCCGGAACACCCACGGCTGGATCCGCACCGAGGGCATCGAGCATTTCCTCCGCGCTCAGGCCCGCGGCAAGGGAGTCCTTGTGCTTACTGGCCACCTGGGCGCGTGGGAGCTCTCCAGCTTTTACCACTCGCTCATGGGTCACCCCATGGGCATGGTCATCCGGCGTCTCGATAACCGCCCGCTGGACGACTTCGTCAATTCCATCCGTTGCCTTCATGGCAATCAGATCCTGCACAAGGATGACTTCGCCCGCGGCCTACTCCACGCCATGCGCCGAGGAGGCACTGTCGGCATACTCATGGATACCAACATGACCCCGCCGCAAGGCGAGTTTGTGAAGTTCTTCGGAGTCACGGCCTGCACCGCCTCGGGCCTGGCTCGCGTAGCCCTCCGCACCGGCGCTGCCGTTCTGCCCGGTTTCTGCCTGTGGGAAGAAAAGGAGCGGCAGTACGTCCTCCATTTCGGTCCCGAGCTCGACTTTGCCCGCACCGGCGATCCCGAAGCCGACATCCTGTCCGCCACGCAGCAATCGAACGATGTGCTGGAGTCCTGGATCCGCCGCTATCCCGATCAGTGGCTTTGGATCCATCGCCGCTGGAAGACCCGCCCGCCAGGCGAACCGAGCCTGTACTGACCGGTCTGCGGCCGCCAACCTGACGTAATCTTGTAAGCGAGTGAAACTCAGCGATCTCATCGAACGCCTCGGCGGCGCGTTAGTCCATGGCAGCCCGGACCACCGCCTGCGCGGCGTCAGCTCGCCCGCCCAGGCCGGCCCAACCGACATTGTCTTCGCCGAGGACGCCCGCGCCGCCGCCAAGGCCCTCGCGAGCAATGCCGGCGTAGTTGTCCTTCGTCCCAGCCTCGATGCCGCCTATGCCGCCGCAAAATGTGTCGTCGAGAGTCCCCAACCCCGCCTCTGGTTCGCCCGCGCCGGCAAGCTTCTCAAGCCCCCGCTGCCAGTCACCGGCATTCATCCCTCCGCCGCCATCGGCGCACACGTCAAGCTCGGCGACGACATCACCATCGGCCCTTGCGCTGTGATTGAAGACAACGCCCGGGTCGGCGCGCGCACGCGCATTGAGGCAGGCGCGGTCGTCGGCCGCGGCGTTCGCATCGGCGACTACTGCCACATCTATCCCCGCGCCGTACTTTACCCCGGCACCACGCTCGGCAACTGGGTCGTGGTCCATGCCGGCGCGGTGCTCGGAGCGGACGGCTTCGGCTACGTCCGCAATCCCGCCACCGGGGCACACACGCAGTTCCCGCAGCAGGGGACGCTGGTGATTGAAGACGAAGTCGAAATCGGCGCCAACTCCACCATCGACCGCGGCGCGCTGGCTGAAACCCGCATCCGCCGCGGCGTCAAAATCGACAACCTTGTCCACGTCGGCCACAACTGCGACATCGGCGAGGACGCGATCCTGGTCGCGCTCACCGGCATCTCCGGCTCCAGCTCCGTGGGCAAGGGCGCGGTACTCGCCGGCCAGGTCGGCATCGGCGACCACGCGCACGTCGCTCCCGGCGTGATTCTCGGCGGCCAGTCCGGCGTGTTCAACGGCAAAACCGCAACCGCCGAGCCCGGCACGGTGCTCTACGGCACGCCCGCGCGCCCGCTCAAGCAGGTGCTGCGCGAGCAAGTGGTGCTGGCGCGGCTGGCGAAGGGACGTGGCCGCGGGAAGTCTGGCGCCGATTCCGAAGATCCTGAAGGCTAACCTGCAAGGGGGACTGTCTGGCGCGGCCGGGCTGGCTTCAATCGCTCAAATAAGAGCGAACCATGGATGCGATTTCTCTTTTGAAACTCGGTGTTGCGGAGAATCCGTGTGTCGCGGCATGGTGGACCGCGCCCTCGATCGCTCCCGCAAGGACCTGCGCAATTACGCGATGGGAAGCGGTCCTTCGACCGCTCAGATGTTTTGAAACAAAGCGGCAATAACCTTCCAAATATTGCTTCTCGAACTTTTCGTGCTTCGCGGAAGGAGACCGGAATCGCGGGGTGTCCTCCAGTAATGCTTTGTGCAAGGACGGGTTCGAGTTGTGTATGCGGAGCATGCCCTGAATCAAACAATCCACGCTCGATTCCCCCGGCTCGGAGCATGCTTCTTCGAGGACGGCGATTACGCCGTCGAAATGACGGCGTCGAATCGCTTCGATGAGTGAGAGTTTGTTGGGGAAATACTGGTACAGCGACCCGATACTGGCGCCTGCGACGCCGGCCACTTCGTTGGTGGTGAATTTTGCCCAGCCCCGGCGGCCCAGAACATGAGTTGCCGCATCGACGATCGCTTCCACAGTCGCACGGGAACGCTCTTGTGACGGCACTTTCCGCATCTCATGGGCCCTTTTGCGAATGCGAGTAGACATGAGCCGATCTCCGGTCAAAATATAAACATGTTGCTCACATTTGTGAAGAAGGAGCCGAAAGGATGTCAATTCCCCAAACCGGCCGCGCGGTCAGGTTGAAAACGCGGCCGCGCGGACTGCCCCAAGTCAGCGATTTCGAAGTGGCAGACGTGCCTGTGCCGGAACCCGCTGAAAGTCAGATCCTGGTTCGCAACCGCTTCACCCGCGCCTCAGCCTCTTTGCGCATGATGATCGGCGAGGGTGCGGAGGATGTTACAGGCGTTCCGTTCCCCGCATTGCGCCCCGGCGACTTGCTGGCAGAGGAAAGCATCGGCGAGGTGATTTCTGCGCGGGCAGACAGCGGATTCGCGCCTGGCGATTTGGTGCTGCACCATTTGGGATGGCGCGAATTTGCTGCGGTTCCCATCCATGCCTGCGCGCGGGTTGAAAACGATTTGCCGGAGGTTGCCGCCCATCTATCCCACGGATGGACCGCGTATGCTGCCCTGACACGCGCCGCCCAGGTTCGTCCGGGAGACACCGTCTTCATCACCAGCGCGGCTGGAGCCATCGGTTCCATGGCCGGCCAGATAGCCCGGCTTCTCGGAGCCGGCCGGGTGATTGGCAGCACCGGATCGGAGGAGAAAGCGGCCCGGCTCGTGCGGGAGCTGGGTTATGACGCCACAGTTCTCCGCGGTTCGGCGACCATAGCGCAGCAGCTTGCGGAAGTTGCGCCCGAAGGATTGGATCTGATCCTCGACAATGTGGGTGGAGAGCAGTTGCAGGCGGCCATCGGCGCGGCCCGGGAAGGCGCTCGTATCGTCATCCTGGGCGCCCTTTCTGGCCAGCTTGCGCAGGAAGGCTCTGGCCGAACCGCGCCGGTCACGCTCGATTCCTTCCCCATTTTGCTGAAGAAGCTGACACTGCGGGGATATAGCGCCGATGACGATCCGGACGCTCGCAACGAGTGGACAGAACGCTTCGGCCAGTGGCTCAGGTCGGGCAGCATCGCCTTTCCACACGTGATGGTGAAGGGCATCGACAAGGCTCCGGAGACTCTGGAGCGGGTTGCGGCAGGAGAGTATTTCGGAACCGTCATCGTCGAATTGTGAGGGATTGAACCGGCTGACAAGTGGCGTCCAAACCCTCGCGCAGACTATTCTGAATCGCATGCGCTCGCCGCTCGTCGCCGCACTTCTCATCCAACTGGGCATTGTTGGCTATGCGCAGGCGCAGGCCGCGCAACCATCCTTCGATGTTGCGTCCGTCAGGCCCAGCCAACAGGAGGTGGGCCCTGACTACAATAACCAGATCGTCCTTACGCCCAATGGAATAACCGGTCGGAATGTCACTCTCAAGCGTCTTGTTGCGGAAGCGTGGCACTGCCAGCTCGATCAGATCCAGGGACCGCCGTGGATCGATCGTAATGAATACGAGATTGCTGCGCGAATGCCCGAGGGCGCGAGCAGGGAACAGGTTTCCCTCATGCTCCGCAGCCTCCTCTCCAGCCGCTTCCGCCTGAAGGTGCACAACGAAACCCGCTCGATGCGCGTGTACGAATTAACCGTCAGCCAGAAGGGCGCAAAGATCCATCCCATCGGGCCGGGCGCGGCGGCAACTCCGGGTTCCGGTTTCCAATTTCACGGGGACATGCGCCAATTTGCCGACCTGCTGGCCCTCCAATTCTCCATTCCGGCGGCGAACGATCCCAGCGCGCCGGTCAGGGCCGGCGGGCCTCGAATGCCTGTACTGGATAAAACAGGATTGCAAGGCAATTACGATTTCAGCGTGGATATGCGGCCCGAGTTGGGAACCGATGGATTTACCGCCTGGAAGCGAGCCCTCGAAGAGCAGCTTGGCCTGAACATTGAAAGCCGAAAAAGCGACGTTGAAATGGTAGTCGTAGACGATGCCTTGAAAATTCCCACGGCAAATTGAGATTCCCCGGCGAGCCGATGTCTCACCTTCTTTACCGTCCGATACCCCTCGCTCAGGTATCATCGGGGCATCGCTGCATTCGTTTCTTTAGTGCATTCATTCAAGGGGAATCGGTTGTGTCTAAGGCGCATCAAGCAGCAATCGAGGAGGCGCGGCGGGTCAAGCCGCTGCGCATCGCCATCTTTGGATTCGGAACCGTGGGCAGCTCCGTGGCGCGCATCCTGGCTGAGTCAAAGCCCGAGGGCCTCGCGCTCACCCATGTCTTCAATCGCAACGTGGCCCGCAAGCGCGTAACCTGGACCGGACCTGCCGTCGAGTGGTCCGAAGATTCCGATGCCGTCCTGGCTTCCGACGTCGATGTCATCGTTGAACTGGCCGGCGGCCTCAACCCCGCAAGCGAGTGGGTGCGCAAGGCGCTCGACGCCGGCAAAAGCGTCGTCACCGCCAACAAGAAACTCATCGCCTTCCACGGCGTGGAGCTGGAGCGACTGGCCGCTGCGCGCGGCGGTCATCTCAAGTACGGCGCTGCAGTCGCCGGCGGCATCCCCGTCATCCCCGGCCTGGAACAGGGCATGGCCGGAGACCGCATCGAGCGCATCCAGGGCATCCTCAATGGCACCTGCAACTTCATCCTCAGCCGCATGGAGCAGGGCGCAGAGTACGCGACCGTCCTTGCCGCCGCGCAGGCCAAGGGATACGCCGAAGCCGACCCGACAGAAGACGTTGGCGGCTTCGATGCGCGCTCCAAGCTTGCCATTCTCATGCGCCTCGCCTTGCGCGTCGAAGTCGACCCCGAAGCCATCGTGCCCCGGCCCATCACGGAAGTTACCGCCATCGACTTCAGCTACGCCCGCGACCTCGGCTGTACCATTCGCCAGGTGTCTCGCGCGGAAACGACCCTGGGCGTGGTCGCCGCCGCTGTTGGCCCCACGCTGGTGGACCTTAAGTCGCCTCTTGCCTGGTCGCGCGACACCGAGAACATGGTCATCCTCAGTGGCCATTACGGAGGCGACGTGGTCTTCAGCGGCCACGGCGCCGGCGGTCATCCCACAGCCGTCGCCGTCGTCAGCGACCTGATGGCGCTGGCCCACGGCTCGCGCCGCGTCGAGTTGCCCAGCGCCAAAGCCAGCATCGCCGCCGAATTCGAAGTCCCTCACTATATCCGCTTCCTCGTCAACGACCGTCCCGGCATTGTGGCTGAAATTACCGGCGCGCTGGCCCGCGAGCGCATCAACATCCGCGCCATCGTGCAGAAGGCGGGCTATCCGCAGCACTCGCTGCCGTTTGTTGTTACGGTGGAACCGTGCAAATCCTCGGCGCTGAAGCGCGCGCTCGAAAGCATCCAGCAGGCGAGCTACCTCCTCGAACCGCCGCTGGATCTGCAAATGCTGGAATGACAGGGAACAAGGGAACAGGAAACGCTACCGGCTACAAGCTACCGGCCGGCAGCTAGGAGCTAAAGGCTAATAGCTAAAAGCTGTTTTCAGGAGGCCGAAAATGATCGACACCATTTATCGATGTGAAATCTGCGGCGAAGAGAGCGAAGCCCCCGCGCACTGGATTGTGATCCATTGCAGCGACGCGCAACTGACCATCTTCAAGTGGACCAAGGAATCCGCGGACGCCAAAGGCGCGCGCCACTACTGCGGCGAAGCCCACGCGCAGGTCTACATCAGCCGATGGTTCCAGTCTTTCTGCGGCTGATACGCGCGGTCCGTCGCCACTCACAGGCGTGCGGCGGCTGGCCCGCGCGGCACATGCCTGCATTCTGCACCGCGTCATTTATTGGCAATCCGCGTCAAAACCGGAGGAAGCGTCTGCCCGCGATGGAGCGTCTACAATCGGAAACGCCCGCGCGACGGAAAGGAGAGCTCTCATGAAGCCACTGCTTTGCGCGTTTTTCGCCTTTGCAGCTTGCGGCGCAAAACTGGCCGTCCCGCAGCCCGCGGCCCATCCCACCGCTCCCGCTGCCGATCAGGCCCAGGCTGTCCGCGGCAGCAACGAATTCGCGGCCGATCTCTACGCCCATTTGCGCTCGCGGCCCGGCAATCTTTTCTTTTCTCCGGAAAGCATTTCCACGGCGTTCGCGATGACCTACGCCGGCGCGTCGGGTGAAACAGCCAGCCAAATGGCGCACGTTTTTCACTTCACCCTCCCGCCCGGCCGTCTGCATCCGGCCATGGGCGCACTGCTTAACCAGATGAATGCCACGCACTCCGGCTACGAACTGCACGTGGCCGACGCACTCTGGGCGCAACAGGACGAGAACTTTCGCCAGAGTTTCCTCTCGCTCGTCCGATCCGACTACGCCGCAGGTTTTCACCAGGTCGATTTCCGGACGGCTCCCGATGCCGTTCGCGGCGACATCAATCGCTGGATCGAAGAGCAGACCAACGACAAGATCAAGGACATGCTCGGGCCCGGTTCCATCACGCCCATCACGCGTCTCGTTCTCACCAACGCCATTTATTTCAAGGGCAGCTGGGTCAATCCTTTCAGGCAGACCGAAACCCGCCCGGACGCGTTTCATGTCATCCCTTCGCAATCCGTGCAAGCCCCGTTCATGCACCGCACGGGCGGCTACCAATACTTCGACGGCGGCACGTTCCAGGCCATCGAGCTGCCCTACCAGGGCGACGATCTCTCCATGGTGATCCTGCTGCCCAAACAGATCGACGGCCTTCCCGCGCTCGAGCGATCCTTCACAGATGCGGCCTTGACCCGCTGGATCCAGAATTTCAGTTTCGAGGACCGGGTGAATCTCAGCCTGCCGCGCTTTTCCATGACGCAACAGTTCGAGCTCAGCCGGACCCTGGCCGCGATGGGCATGCCCCAGGCATTCACCAATCAGGCCGCTTTCTCCGGAATGTCGCGCAATTCGGGGCTCAAAATATCCGCTGCCATTCACAAGGCGTTCGTGGACGTGAATGAAACCGGCACCGAGGCTGCTGCCGCGACCTCCACCATGATGTCCGCGGCGACAGCGATGAGAATGGAGGCGCCCCCGATCATATTCAATGCCGACCACCCGTTCCTTTTCATGATCCGCGACATGAAATCGGGCAGCATCCTCTTCCTCGGCCGCGTCGAAGACCCGAGCAAAGATTAAAGCATTCGCCGCCGTGCGGGTTAGGCCGCAAATGAACTGGGGCGAAGCACCGTTCCTGGCACTTCGCCCCATGTTTCATCCCGATTGGACCACCTTGCGCTAGTCGTTGTAGTTCAAACCTTCCAGCCCCAGGAACGCCGCGCCCGACCCCAGCTCTTCCTCGATCCGCAGCAACTGGTTGTATTTGGCAATGCGATCCGTGCGGCTCACCGATCCGGTCTTGATCTGGCCCACACCCGTGGCCACCGCCAGGTCGGCAATAAACGTGTCCTCAGTCTCGCCGCTGCGGTGGCTGATCACGCTGGTGTAGCCGTAGCGCCGGCCCAACTCGATCGCCTCCAGCGTCTCCGTCAGCGTGCCGATCTGGTTCACCTTGATCAGAATGGAATTGGCCACGCCCTCTTCAATGCCGCGTTGCAGCAGCTTGATGTTGGTGCAGAAGATGTCGTCGCCCACCAGTTGAATGCGGCTGCCGAGCTTGTCGGTGAGAACCTTCCAGCCTTCCCAGTCATCCTCGGCCAGGCCGTCCTCGAGGTTGACAATGGGATATTGCCGCACCCAATTCTCGTAGAACTCCACCATCTGCTCGCTGGTCCGCTCGCTCTTGTCGCCCTTCTTGAAGACGTACTTCTTCGTTTCCTTGTCGTAGAACTCGCTCGACGCCGGATCGAGGGAGATGGCAATCTGTTCGCCGGCCTTGTACCCGGCCTGCTCGATGGCTTCCAGAATCAATTCCACGGCCTCGTCGTTTGACTTGAGCGAAGGCGCAAAGCCGCCTTCGTCGCCCACGGCCGTGTTGTAGCCCTTCTTCTTCAGCACGCTCTTCAGGGTGTGGAAAGTCTCCGACGCCCAGCGCAGCGCATCGCTGAACCGCTCCGCGCCCACCGGCATGATCATGAACTCCTGGAAGTCCACATTCGAGTCCGCATGAGCCCCGCCGTTGAGCACGTTCAGCATCGGCGTCGGCAGAATGCAGGCATTCACGCCGCCCAAATATCGGTAGAGCGGAATCTCCAGGGTCTGCGCCACCGCGCGGGCCGTCGCCATGGAGACTGCCAGAATTGCGTTGGCGCCCAGCTTGCCCTTGTTCGCGGTGCCGTCCAGCGCGATCATCGTCGAGTCGATCAGCCGCTGGTTGGCCGCATCCATACCCTCCAGCTCGGGCGCAATCACTGACTCTACGTTCTCAACCGCGTGCAGCACGCCCTTGCCCATGTAATGGCTCTTGTCGCCGTCGCGGAGCTCAACAGCCTCAAGCTCGCCGGTTGATGCGCCGGAAGGAACAATGGCACGGCCCTGTGCGCCGCTTTCCAGAATCACGTCGGCTTCCACGGTCGGGTTGCCGCGCGAGTCAAGCACTTCGCGCGCACGGATACTAACAATCTCGGTCATCTCTGTCCTCGCAATGCGGTGGTGCAGCCGGTCGTTCAATCGGGGACGGCGATCCACGGCAAGAGCTTCACCGGCGGCATTCTGAATGGTTGTCAGAAGCTCCTGCACGCTGCGCACTCAAGTCTCCATCCCCTAAAAAATGCGAATGTTGCCAAGGGGATTCTAACAAAGCCGTCCCCGCAAGCCCCTGTGGCGGCGATCACAGCCGGTCTGCGCCCCGCAAACAGCAATCCAATTTGCCCCAGGCGCGTTGCACTGGGTTATCCAACAAGATTCGTACCCCTCAAGGCACCCGTTGCCAGGCCGTGGGGCAGCTTGCACTCAACTCCGCGGTACGCTGAAGCTTAGGCGAGGTTGTTACCGAGTTCTTAGCTGTCAAAGACAACTTTCCGCCGACGGCGGTGTCCAAATAGATAATTGGAGTTGCGCCCGCCTGAAGGAGTTTCCATGTTTCGGTCCATTCTGACATGTGTCTCCATAGCCGCCGTCTGTGTTTCCCTCAGCGCGCAGCAGGATCCGCAGCAGACTTCGCCCTCTGACCCTTACCAGGGCGTCTCCCATCCGCCGGCGGATAACACCATTGAGGCGACGCAGTCCGAACAGGACACTCTGCCCCCGGCGAAGCCTCGCGCGGGCAAGCTCCTCATAAAACCCGCACCGGCCGCACAGCCGCATCCCCCATCGACGAATTCCGCCGCCAACAATCCCACTTCCGACCAGGCTGGGAATGACGATGGGATCGTTACGGTGGCGCCCTCAACCGCTCCAGCGTCCGGTCTCTACGCGCGCGAAGCCCCCGATCCCGACGGCGACATCGTGCATCCCAATCCGTCTGCGCCCGGCGAACTGCCGCCCGGCGCCATGATCCGCGTGCACCTGCTCACCCGGCTTTCCACCGCGAGCAGCCAGCGCGGCGACGAGTTTCGTGCGACCGTAGCCTCTGACGTGCTGCAGGACGGCCAGGTCCTGATCCCCGCCGGCTCTGAGATTGACGGCCGCGTAGTCGAAGTCTCCAGCGGCAGCCCCGGCGGTCACGGCACCATGCGCCTGCGCCCTGACTGGGTGGTCTTGGCCGATGGATCAAGGTACCGGCTGGACGCGCAGGTGACCGGTACGCCCGGTACCAACACCCGCGTCGGCAGCGAAGGCACCATCGCCGCGGGCTCGCGATTCAAGAAGGACGGCATCGAGTATGGCGGCGGCGTGGGCGCCGGCGTTGTTACCGGCGCGGTGCTGGGCGGACCGGTTGGCGCGCTGGCCGGCGGCATCATCGGCGGCGGCGCCATTACCGTGCACCTTCTCTTGGATCATCCTCAGGCCGCGCTGAACCCGGGAACGGTGCTCATCTTTTCGCTGAACAGCCGCCTCAACCTCCAGGCCCCGGCCATCTCCGCCAACTGATCCACAAACAGCTCGAAGCGGCGCGGCTCACCCTGCCGCGCCGTCATTGTTTCTGCCAGCCAATCCGTGATTGTCATCACGGACAGCCGCGCCGTCCGCCGCCGAGCATAGGTGGCGATTCGCATGCCTGCTATGCGCTTAGCAACTCGTCATTTGCCGGCACGCGGAAAGGAGGGCTCAAGTGTTCAACCGGCGCGAGCTTCTGGCCGGCACCGCCGCGGCCGGCGCCGCTGTTCTTTCGGGATGTCTGACCAGCCGCAGCCGCTGGGGCTCCTTCTCCGAGGATGAAGCCGCCACCCTTGCCGCGCTCTGCAGCCAGATCGTTCCCGCTGACGATTTTCCCTCCGCCGCCGAGGCCGGCGCCGTCGTTTACATTGACCGCCAGCTAGGCGGTCCATATCGCCGTCATCGCCGTGCCTAACATGACGGCATTCGAGCGGCGCAGGAAGTCTGCCGCTCGCGTTTCGGCGTTGACCCCGCCCACGCCACGCCCGCACAACAGCTTGAGCTCGCCCGCGAGCTCGAACGCAGCCAACCGGCGTTTTTCGAGCTCGTTCGCCGCCACACCATGGAGAGCTTCTACGGATCGCCTCGCCACGGCGGCAATCGCGACGCCGTAAGCTGGCGCATGCTCGGCCTGGACGAGCCGCCCCTCCGCGGCCGCGCCCAATACAACTTCCCAGCAGGCCCCAAATCATGAAAAGCGTGAACGCGGTCATTATCGGCGCCGGCGCTGCTGGCGGCATTGTGGCCAAGGAACTAGCCGTTGCCGGCCTCGGCGTGGTCATCCTCGAGCGCGGCAAGTGGTACACGCCCCACGACTGCCGCAAAGACGATCTCCGCAACCAGCGCACCACGTCGCTCGGCAACGCATTCGGTCCCGACGACGACGGCAATCCCCGCGTTATTGTCGATGGCAAGGGCATCGCACGCCAGGTCCTGCCCAGCGAAGGCGCTTACCAGAACAACGCCGCCTGCGTAGGCGGAGGAACGCTGAGCTACGGCGCGCAAGCCTGGCGCTATATGCCGCAGGATTTCCGCATGCGCACCACATACGGCGCGCCGGAAGGCAGTTCGCTGGAAGACTGGCCCATCTCCTACGACGATCTCGAGCCCTTCTATGAAAAGGCCGAATACGAAATCGGCATCTCCGGCGACTACTCTCCCACGCCCTTCAAAGGTCCACGCCGCCGTCCGTTGCCCATGCCGCCGCTGCCGCCCAACCGCGAGTTCGGCATCCTGGAGCCTGCCGCCCGCAAGCTCGGCTTGCATCCGTTTCCTCTGCCCATGGCGCGCAACTCCGTTCCCTACAACGGACGCGGCCCCTGCATGCGCTGCCGCTGGTGCTGCGGCTTCGCTTGCGAAGTCGACGCCAAGAACGGCTCGCAGAATACCGTGCTCCCAATCGCCCTCGCCACCGGCAACTGCGAGCTGCGCACCGAATGCATGGTCACTCAGATCGTCGCCGACGATCGCGGACGCGCGCGTAGCGTGCTTTACGTCGACGGCCATGGCAACCGGCAGGAGCAGCCCGCGGACATCGTGATCGTCTCCGCCTGCGCCATTGAATCCGCGCGGCTGCTGTTGAACTCGAAGTCGCGCCTGTTTCCGCAAGGGCTGGGCAATCGCTTTGACCAGGTTGGCCGCCATCTGCAAGGCCATCACTATACCGGCGCCACCGGTTATTTCGATTACGACACCTATGACGACCTCGGCCCCGGCGCCAGCATCGCCATCACCGATTACAACCATGGCACGCCCGGCCTGTGCGGCGGCGGCATGCTCGCCAATGAGTTCATCCGTCTGCCCATTCACATGGTGGACCGGCTCCCCGAGGGCACTCCGCGCTGGGGCCTTGCGCACAAGCAGGCCATGCGCCAGTGGCACAAGCGCAGCATCGTCGTCATGGGCCCCACCCAGCAGATACCCACCGCCTCCGCCCGCGTCACCGTCGATCCCGGCGTGCGCGACAAGTGGGGCCTGCCCGTGGCTCGCGTCCAGGGCAACGTCCATCCCCACACCTACGACATTGGCGAAGTCCAGGCAAAACGGGCCGACGCCTGGCTCAAGGAGGCCGGCGCCACTCGCACCTCGCTCATGTCCTACCGCGGCCAAACCGTCAGCGCCGGACAGCACCAGGCCGGAACCTGCCGCATGGGCGACGATCCCCACGGCTCCGTCGTCAACCGCTTTTGCCAGGTTCACGATATCGACAACCTCTTCGTCATCGACGGCAGTGTGCATGTAAACAACGGCGGCTTCAATCCCGCGCTCACCATTATGGCAGTGGCTTTCTACGCGTCGGATGCCCTGGTGCGCAATTGGAAGGGAACGCGGTTCCGTTCATGAGGCGCCTCTCAATTCTCGCCATCGTCGCCGTCATGTCCGTGGCTTGCATGGTGCTCGCGGGCAGCTATGGCGCGACGCTCTATTACGCCGCAGGCCACGGCTCCGGCTGCGCCGACTGCCACGAAATGGCGGAGCAGGTCGGCGCCATCCACGGTTCTCCCCATTACAACGCGCAGTGTACCGACTGCCATAAGGCTGGCGTTCGCGACAAGTTGCGTCACGTCGCCAAACACTTCACCACCACGTTCCCTGACGGCATCCACCTGCGCCAGGCCGATGCCCAATCCATGATCGCGAATTGCCAAAGCTGCCACCAGCACGAGGCTGCAAGCTGGCACGCCGGGCCGCATTCCGCCACCTTCCGTCAAATCTTCCTCGACACCAGCCACAACACCCGCCGCCGTCTCAATGACGATTGCCTCCGCTGCCACGGCATGTACTTCGATGGCGCCATTCGCGACCTGGTCCAGCCCCAGGACACCCGCGGACCGTGGCGTCTCCAGCCCGCCGGTCTAGTCGATGAGCCCACCATCCCGTGTCTCGCCTGCCACTGGATCCATCGCGAGGGTGCGCCGCAATCGAAGCCGCCGTCGCGCATCTCCGTTGCTGGCCCTCCGGTGCGCGATTCCTTGGCCTTCTACGATCGCCGGGAGGAGTTGCATTTCCGCGCCGCCGCCCTCGCCATTCCCGTGCTCTACGACGGCGCCCGTCCGGTCAAAATCAGCCCCGACCCGCGCCAAGGCGTCTGCTACCAGTGCCACGCGCCGCGCCAGCCCGAGCCCGCCAGCCCCGCCGCCGTCAATCGCTGGGGACCCCAGGCCGGCTCCGGCGACGACCGCACCCCCATGGGCGTTCATGAAGGCCTGAGCTGCCTGGCCTGCCATACCGGCCACAATGAAAGCGCCCGCGCCTCCTGCGCGACGTGCCACCCCGCGCTCTCCAACTGCGGCCTTGACGTGGAAAAGATGGACACGACCTACGCCGACTCGAAGAGCGCTCACAACATCCATCGGGTCAAGTGCACAGATTGCCACCAGCACGGCGTTCCCAAGTCGTCCCGGAGGGATGCCACGAGAATAGCCCAGGCCGCAGTCCCGGGAATGGGGGCCAGATCAACGGCCCAAGCCCCGTAGGGGCGGCGCGAAATCTAAACGATTACAATATGGAGATGGAACCATGCAGCCGAACTGTGCCGTGCAGGCCGCCAAATTGCGCTAAGGTGGTCTCCCAGGCATGAAGCGTGTTTGGGGATTGTTGCGGTTCGGGCTGCCCTACTGGTTCACCTGGCTGCCCGGGGTGATCCTGCTGGCCGCCGTGGGCGCGCTGGACACCTTTCGCACCCTTCTCTTCCAGCCCATCTTTGACCAGGTGCTGCGCCCTGACGCGCCGGAAGGCACCATCCTTCTCGGCATCAAAAACTCAAAGTGGCATTTCGATCTCCGCGCCCTGATTCCCCATGTCCCCCACATTCACATTCACAACGCGTGGACCGTCGTCGCGATCTTCCTCATCGTCTCCACCATCGTCAAGGGCCTGTGCGATTACCTCGGCACCTACCTGGTGAACTACGCCGGCTTCGGCATGATCACCGACCTGCGCAATCACCTTTACGAAGCCACCATGCGCCGCTCCTCCAGCTTCTTCCACAAGCACGCCACCGGGACCATCCTCTCCACCCTCATCAACGACGTGGACCGCGTACAGTTCGCGGTCAGCTCCGTCATCGGCGAGTTCCTGCAGCAGTTCTTCACCTTCCTTGTCGGCATCGTCTTTGTCATTCGCCTTGGAGGCGTGCTCAGTTGGTCGCTACTCCTGTTTGTGCCGGTGGTCATCGCTTCCTCGCGCAAGATCGGCGGCGAGGTGCGCACCCGCACACGAACCGGCCAGGACAAGCTGGCGGAAATCCAGAACATCCTACATGAAACCGTCACCGGTCACCGCATCGTCAAGGCTTTCAATACAGAGTTGTGGGAGATCCTGCGCTTCCGCGGCGCTGCCCGCCGCCTGTTCAAGGCCAACCTGCGCAGCGTGCGCATCCAGTCCATCAGCTCCCCGCTCATGGACACCATCGGCGCCGTCGCCATCGCCATGTTCCTGTTCATCGGCCGCGACCAGATCCGGCAGGGCCGCATGACCATGGGCCTGTTCGCGGCCTTCATCATCCTGCTCTTCAAGCTCTACGATCCAGTTCGCAAATTCGCATACTTCTACAACAGCTTCCAGCAGGCCATGGGCGCTTCCGGCTCCATCTTCGGCTTCCTTGAGCATCGCGACGACGTGAAAGAGGCCGCGCGCCCGCGCACGCTCGCCGGTTTCCGGTCATTCCTGCGGTTTGAAGGTGTGGGCTTCTCCTATTCCAATGAGGAAGGCGAGCACGAAATCCTCCACAACATCGACCTCGATGTCACAGCCGGCGAAGTGCTGGCCCTGGTCGGCCCCAGCGGAGCAGGGAAGACAACCATCGCGAATCTCGTTCCCCGCTTCTTTGATGTCACCTCGGGCAGGATTCTCATTGACGGCGTCGATCTCCGCGAGCTGAGCCTGGCCTCGCTGCGCCGTCACGTCGCCCAGGTCTCCCAGGAAACCATTCTGTTCAACGACACGGTTCGCAACAATATCGCCTACGGCCAGCCCGAAGCCAAGTTTGAGCTGGTGGAACAGGCCGCGCGCGCCGCCCTCGCACACGACTTCATTCAGCGCATGCCGCAGGGCTATGACACCGTCATCGGCGAAAAGGGATTCCGTCTCTCCGGCGGCGAGCGCCAACGCTTGGCCATCGCCCGCGCAATCCTCAAAAACTCTCCCATCCTCATCCTTGACGAAGCCACCTCGGCCCTCGACGCCGAGAGCGAAGCGCTGGTCCAGGCAGCGCTGGCCAACCTCATGCAGAACCGCACCGTCATCGTCATCGCTCACCGCCTCAGCACCGTGCGCCGCGCCACCCGCATCGCCGTGCTGGAAGACGGCCGCATCACCGCCATCGGTCCCCATGATGAGTTGCTGACGACCTCGCCTACCTACCGCCGCTTGTACCAGCTCCAGTTCATGGACGTGCAGGAGAACGACGCCCTGGTCGAACGCGAAATGGGACAACTGGAACCCGAAACGCCACAGCTCGAACTGCAGCTTGAACCCGCGATATGGGTCGAGGGCGAGGACTAGTACGATGTCCATCTACTCCATGACCGGCTTTGCCCGCATCCAGGCGCGGGTCAACGACCAACTCGGCTACACCCTCAGCCTCAAAAGCGTGAATCATCGCTTCCTCGACTTGCAATTGCGCATGCCGTCCGGCCTCGACTCGCTCGAAATGGAGCTGCGCCGCATGCTCAAAGAGAGCCTGGTTCGCGGCCACGTGGACCTGTTGCTCAGCGTGGAGCGCACCGGCCAGCAGGCGGCTGGATACAACCGCGAACTGGTGACGGCTTATCTCACCGCATTCCACGCTGCGCGCGAAGAGCATGCGCTTTCCGGCCAGCCCGACCTGAACGCTATCCTTCGCCTGCCCGGCGCTTTGCAGGCCGATAATCGCAGCGACGAAGACCCGGCCGCGCTGAGTGAAAGCGTGCTCCGCGAGATGGGCCCGCTGCTCGGGCAGCTGAAGACCATGCGGGCCCGCGAAGGCGAAGCGCTGGAAGCGATCCTGCACGCCTCGCTCGACCGGCTTGCGGAAGCGGTGCAGGGCGTCGCCGAGTTGCGGTCCGAAGTGGAGCAGCGTTACCAGGAACGCCTTACGCAGCGGCTGACAGCCGCGGTCGGCGCAGACTTCACCCGCCAGCGCGTTCTGGAGGAAGTGGCTGTGCTCGTCGACCGCAGCGACATTGCCGAAGAACTGGCGCGCATGGCCACACACATCGGCCACTTCCGCGAACTGCTGACCGCCGGCGGAGAAGTGGGCAAGAAGCTCGATTTTCTTCTCCAGGAGATGAACCGCGAGGCCAACACGCTGCTTTCAAAGACCGGCGGCGTGGCCGGCAAAGGCACGCGCATCACCGAGCTGGGGTTGTCCATGAAATCCGAAATCGAAAAGACAAGAGAGCAGATTCAGAACGTGGAATGAAGACAGCTATCAGCCGTCAGCCCTTAGCTGATGGCTGACGGCTGACGGCTGATAGCTAACTGAATGAGGACGGCCCAAAATTGGCAGGAATACTCTTCATCATCTCCGCGCCTTCGGGCTCCGGCAAAAGCACGCTGGTAAACGAGCTGCGCAAGCAGGTCACCGGCATTGACTTCTCCATCTCCTGGACCACGCGCGCCCCGCGCGGGTCTGAAGAAGACGGCCGCGAGTATCGCTTCACCACCCGCGAGCAGTTCGAATCCATGATCGCGGAAGGCGCATTCCTTGAGCACGCCGAGGTCTTTAGCAATCTTTACGGCACCGCCAAGTCGTCGCTTGAAGACGCGCGCCGGCAGGGCCATGACCTGCTGCTCGATATCGATGTGCAGGGGGCCTCGCAGGTGCGCAAATCCATGCCCGAGGCGGTCAGCATTTTTGTTCTGCCGCCCACTCCCAAGGCGCTGCGCACGCGCCTGCGCAACCGCTTCCGCGCCGAGGGCCAGATGAATGAAGCCGAGCTCTACGGGAGGCTCTCTGAGGCCAGCAAAGAAATAGAGAATTATCGCGATTACACTTACATCCTGGTCAACGACATTCTGGACCGCGCGGTGGCCCAACTTGAAGCCATCGTGCTGGCTGAGCGATACTACCGCAATAGCGAGACGATTCCATTAAACTCGCGCCGTGTGCTTGAAGTTGCAGCGGCCTGCCGCCAGTCCAATTCGCAGGAGCGGTTGAAGCCGGTTCTGGAAGCGTTTGGGATTGGCAGTCCCCCGGAGCAGCAGCAGTTGAACTTTAGCGAGGATGCTGATGAAGATTGAGACGGAGTTTGACTCGAACTACCGCAAGGTTCTGGTCGCGGCGCGGCGAGCCCGCCAGTTGCAGAACGGCTCTGCAGCGCTGGTTCCGACGCATTCGTCCAAGGCTTGCAAGATCGCACAGGACGAGATCGAGGCGGGCAAGATTGCCTACGTAAAGAAAGAAGAGACGCCAGTGGTGAAGCCGCCGGTGGACGAGAACGGCGTAGCGATTCTGCGGTAAAGCGCGCAGAATAAAAACGGCGATCTCCAGCGGATTCTGCGGGATAGGCGCTGAAAGTGCACAGAATTCGCCGATGGGTGAACTGCTGGATTGACGGGCCAGGGCGTGGAGGCTGCGGCGGCGGGGCGGGCCCAGGCACGCACAAAATAAAAAACGGCGATGTCCAACAGATTCATGGAATTACATGCTGAAACTGCACTAGATTGCACGCTTGTTCCCAGGCTGGCTTTCGACTGCGGTATGGCGGTCATGACGGCTCCTTTGTGAACATCCGATTCGGACCCATGGCAGGTTGCGATCGCCAACAGGCTGAGGCAGCCAATTCGGATGAAATACTCGGAATGCGGGCAGGAAAAAGGCCCCGCGGTCGACCGCCGGGCGTTTTCTACCACTCTGATGCCATCTTACTCCTTAAATAATCTAATACTGCTGATTTTTAGAAAAACTTTTTCTCTATTGTAATCATTTGATTGCATCGATTTTCACAGACTGTTGCTATTGACAGATTTCAGATCGGACGCTGTTTTGTTGCGAAAATGGTGCAATCGCGGGGGCGGGAAACGAGGGGGAATGGACAAAGGGACGGGAATGCGGTAATCGAGGGAAGGACAAGGAGGCGATTCGGATGTGCCGGAACATCAAAATGCTTTTCAACTTCGATCCGCCGGTGACGGAGGAGGAGATACTGAAGGCGTCCCTTCAGTATGTGAGGAAGATCAGCGGGTTTCAGAAGCCGTCAAAGGCAAATGAGGGGGCATTTGCGCGGGCGGTGGAAGAGGTTGCGGCGGCATCTTCGCGGCTGCTGGCAGAGATGGAGACCACCGCGCCCAAGCGGGATCGCGAGGAAGAAGCCGCCAAGGCGCGGGCGCGGGGAGCGGCGCGTTTTGCGTGATGGGAAGCGGGGAACCAGGGAGCAAAGGAGCGAGCGAGTAGGGTTCCGAGAACGCGCGCTACGGCGCACGGACGGTGCGCGAGTCAGCTTCTGTTTTCAGCTCCCAACTCCGGGGACCGGGGATACCTATCGTCCCTTAAGACCAGTTTCGCGATAGGCGCGCCACCCGAGGGGCACATTGGAGGCCGCACCTGCGCGCGTTTGGATTCCTATTGCAATGCCGACCCACCCGCCGCTACAATCGCCAATTCGTCCCCTTGGCGCTAAATTCTGGAGGTTTTTCATGCGGCCAGCTCGGACACTTCTGTCCCTAGTCTTTGCCTTTGCCTTCATCGCGGCGATTCCTGCGCAAGATGCTGCCGTTCCAGCGCAAAACTACGACTTTGCTCCGGGTGCCAACGTGATTTTTCAGGATGATTTTTCCGGCTCGGCGCTGGGCGAGTTCCCATCGAAATGGGAACAGCAGAAGGGGCAGGCAGTTGTCGTCGATATTGGCGGCAAACATGCCATGTCTCTGGTTACAGACAGCACCCAGGTATCGCCGCGCATGACCGCTGCCAGCTATTTGCCGGCTTCCTTCACGGTGGAATTCGACGTGTACATGGAGAAGGACGCCAATGCCCTGATGTTCGTGTTCAACGACAGCGCGGACTCGCGATGCCAGATCGGCTTTGCTCAAGACGATATTGTTTACAACGGCCCAAACGATATTACGGCGACGTACACAATTCTGGATGCTCAGGCCAATGAGAACTTCACCGGAAAGTGGCACCACATAGCCCTGAGCTATAGCGGCACTCAGATGAAGGTTTATCTGGATAAGACGCGAGCCTTCACCGTACCCGATACGCATTTCAGGCCCTTGAATCTCGCCTTTTACGGGGATGGACAACAGGGTATCCCGGTCATCTTTTCCGCTGTCCGCCTCGCCTCCGGCGGCGGGATGAACATGGTGGGCAAGGTGTTTACCGACGCAAAAATCGTGAGCCATGCGATCAACTTCGCGGTCAATAGCGCCGTGATCACGCCCGATAGCGCTGCTGAGATCGGTCGCATCGCCGGCATCCTCAAGGACAATCCCACGCTTCGCTTTGAGATCGGCGGGCACACCGACAATACTGGCACCCCGGCGCGCAATCTCATCCTCTCACAGCAACGGGCAGACGCAGTAAAGGCTGCACTGGTAGCGGCGGGCATCGATCCCTCCCGGCTTACGACCAAGGGTTATGGAGATACCACGCCGCTATCCCCCAATAGCACGCCGGCGGGCCAGGCCAATAATCGGCGAGTGGAATTGACGCGGCTCAACTAGGGGCCGTTTGACGCGGCGTCCCCGACGCAGATGCGCAGCACCTGCGGTTTGGGGTGGATTTCGGATGGCGCGTGGGTCGGTTTCCTTGTTTCCCAGGTCTCCAAAATCAGGGACCCTTCGGCTGCGCTCAGGGCAGGCTCTGGGGCACCAAAACTTCCCAGTGGAACCCGCGTCCCGAGAGGCGAGCCACATGCCGGTTCGGATGAGAGGATGAAGGGTGCTGTGCGAGGCGTGAGCCGGAGTTGGGTTGACGATGCAGATGAAGGAAATTGTGGCGGTGATTTTCGGGCTGGGACTGGGGTTCAATGCTGCCCTGTTTGTGCCGCAGGTGGCGGCGGTGTGGCGAAAGAAGACGGATGAGGGGATTTCGCTGATCACGTTTGGCGGGTTCAGCGTGCTGCAGGCGATCGGGATTGTGCATGGGGTGTATCAGCATGACTGGTCGCTGATATTGGGGATGGCGGCGAGCCTGCTGACGTGCGGAAGCGTGACGGCGCTGACGGTGTTTTATCGGGTGAAGAGGGTGCGGAGGGAAGCCGCGGCGAGGTAAGGGCTTGTGGTTCCTCAGGTCTCCAAAACCGGGAGGCCATCCGCCCTGTGATCCTTGACCAAGCCGTGAATCGGGGCTAAGTTGAGCTTATGAATGTGACGGTAGAGATTCCAGACAACCTTGCGCGAAGCCTGCACGCCACCGGCGGCGATATCTCTCGCCGCGTGCTGGAAGTTCTGGCTCTTGAGGAGTACAAGAGCGGGCGGCTGACCGAAGCAGAACTTCGGCAGGCGCTGGGATTTGAGACCCGGTACGAACTGGATGGATTTCTGAAGCAGCATCAAGTCTGGCTGGACTACAGCGAAGAGGATCTGGCGCGTGAGCGAGCGGCCCTGGAGCGGCTGGGGCTGTGAGCCGGATCGTCGTTGCCGATACCAGCCCGATTCTCTATTTACATTTGATCGATCAAATCGAATTGCTTCGCAGGCTTTTCAATGAAATTCATATTCCGGGAGCAGTGTTCGCCGAGTTGTGTCACCCTGCTGCACCGGAATCTCTTCGTGTCTGGGCGTTTTCCCGGCCAGAGTGGGTGATCGTCAACACCGATGTTGTTTTGGCCGATGCAGAAACATCGCGGCTGGACATTGGAGAGCGTGCAGCCATTGCATTGGCGGAACGGCTGGCGGCTGATTTGCTGCTGATGGACGAACGAAGAGGCGTGCGCATTGCGCTCAGCAAGGGACTTGCAGTAACAGGAACGCTGGGGATCCTCGATCGTGCCGCGCAACGCGGGCTTATTGACGTCGCAGAGTGCGTGGAGAAGCTAAAGAGTACGAATTTCCGGTACAGGCCGGAGATGTTGGCGGCCTTGATTAATAAGCAGCTTCCTCCAAGCTGAAGCTCGGGGCTGACGAATTCACCGCAGCGAACGCCTACGGCGCGGGGCTTCGGACGGCGCGTGAGTCAGCTTCCGCGTTTCCCAGGTCCCAACACCGGGGCCCTGGGGCACACATTCGTCGTTGTGGAACGGGCTTCCCGAGAGGTGGGCCACGCGCCGCCTACAATAGCAAGGGGTGGAAAAATGAAAAAGACGGCGAAGGAGACGCAAGAGCACCTGCACAGGACAATGCTGATAAACAACAGCTTGGGCGAAGAGTACAGCGATTGGTTCGGCTGGCCGAGGCATGCGCGCATTGGCCGCTATGTCGCTCTGGGCGAATACATCGTTGAGCTATGCGAGAACGAACCGCATGATGAATGGTTCGACGAAGCAAAGGACGCTTACCTGAGGTGGAGGGAAGCTCACCACGTCACGACGACGCCACCGCCTAGCCGAAAGGCATAGCAACGGCGGAGCCACTGCCGCCCCGGCGCAGCCCATCCCTTTATGCCACCTTGCTAGTCAACGCTGTCTTTGTCTTCGCGCATCTTTTGGACAGAAAGTAATCCGATGTATCGGGTAGCGTATGGCGGACCCGGGGGCGCCGGCCCGAGGCGGAGCCGCCCTCCCGAGAAGAGGGCCGTCCGCCTCAATTTCTAATTCAGGTGCGTCACCGTGCCCATGTTGGGTCATAATGGACCATGCCGCTCGACTTGGATTCCTTGGCTGCTGTCTATCGAGCTAAAACCGATGAGGAGCTTCGGATACTCGCATCGGACAGCGCTTCCCTGGTCGAAGAAGCGCGAGGTGTGCTCGCGGATGAAATTCGCTTGCGAAGTCTCGTGGCTCAACCCCTCTCGGTAGACACCGCTGACGTTGTTTCAGATTCGGCCTCATCCAAGACTACATTCGGATCTTCCTTGCTGATGCTGGGATTGATGGTCTTGGCGGCGGCGTTCTTGCTGAAGCTTTTCGGACTCCCATTCGAGGTTTCAATACCCGGTACGATCATTGCATTTCTTGTTCGTTGGTTCATTGTTTCAGCCATGGGGAGAAAGAATCGGAAATAGTGCAGCACACGGATTTTATAGGTCATCTTGGGCGGGTATCCAGCACAAACCTCTATCTTGATTCTTCCAGTGTGGATTCATTTCCCTGCCGTTACTTGAATCGTGTATAGGTTGGTCCTCCGTACCGGGCCAGAGGGCGTATTCGGTACGGCCTCGAAACCCTACCCCAGAAACATGCCGGCAATGGAGGCGCTGATCAAGTTGGCCATGGTGCCGGCTAACATGGCTCTTACTCCTAACTTGGCTAAGTCATTTCTTCTTTCGGGGACTAGTGCGCCTATGCCGCCTATCTGCATGCCGATGGAGCCTAAGTTGGCGAAGCCGCAGAGGGCGAAGGTGGCGATGGTGAAGGAGCGTGGAGCTAACGCGGCCTTGTGCGCGCCGAGGGCAATGTAAGCGATGACCTCATTGAGGGCCATGCGGGTGCCTAGCAGGTTGCCGATGAGAGCGCAGTCGCGGGCGGGGATGCCGATGACCCAGGCGACGGGCCAGAAGGCGTAGCCGAGGATCTGGCCGAGCGAGGGGGGGACCCAGCCGAAGCCGTAATGCGTATGCGCCCAGGCGAGGATCATGTCGAGCAGGGCGACGAGGGCGAGAAAGCTGATGAGCATGATGGCGACGTTGAGGGCGAGCTTGCCGCCGTCGATGGTGCCGCGGGCGATGGCTCCGATGAGGTTCTCGTCCTTATGCAGCTCATCCTTGGGGATGATGACCTTGCCTTCGGTGTCAGGGATTTCAGTTTCAGGGACGAGCATTTTGGCGATGAGGATGGTGCCGGGCGAGGTCATGACGACGGCTTCAAGGAGGTGGCGCGCCTCAATGCCCTGGGCGATGTACATGGCCATGATGCCGCCGGAGACGTGAGCCATGCCGCTGGTCATGATGCACATGAGCTCGGAACGGGTGGCGCGGCTGAGGAAGGGGCGGATGGTGAGCGGGGCTTCGGTCTGGCCCATGAAGATGCTGGCCGCGACGTTCATGCTCTCTGCGCCGGAGATGCGCATGGTTTTGAGCATGATCCAGGCGAAGAGGCGGATGATCTGCTGCATGAGGCCGATGTGGTAGAGGACCGCGAAAAACGCGGAGATGAAGATGATGGTGGGCAGGACCTGAAAGGCGAAGATGGCGCCGGAGTTGGGCGAGATGATGCGGCCGAATGCGCCGGAATTGGGCAGGCCGAGCTCGCCGAAGAGGACTTGAGTGCCGGCGAAGGTGGCGGAAAGCATCTGGGTGATGGCGTCGCCGGCGTGGCGCATGGCGAGCTGGCCGAAGGAGAAGCGCAGGACCAGGAAAGCGAAGCAGAACTGGAGGCTTATGCCCCAGGCGACGGTGCGCCAGCGGATGCGGCGGCGGTCCGTGGAGAACAGCCATGCGGCGGCGAGAACGGAGAGAATGCCGAGAATGCCGGTGAAGCGACCCAAGGAGCCTCCTGCGAGTGAGCGGCTGTCTTGGATTACCTTACCGCATTGGCGAGGTGGGCTTGAGCGGTTTCGCGGGTAAAGATGCGGGAGACGAGTGGGAACGGCGGCGGGGGATCGGGAGAGATGAGGATGGACTGGAGGAGGATTCCGAGGGGTTCGACGAGGAGGCCGGAATTGGTGGCGTAGACGGTGGCGAGAGGCTGGCCTGCCTCGATGAAATTGCCGAGGCGGGCGTGGAAGAGGATGCCGGCGTGGGGGTCGACTGGCGCGCCGGATTTTTCGCGGCCGGCGCCGGTGCGTTGGACGGCCCAGCCGATGGCGGTGGTGTCCATGCGGGAGACGTAGCCGGATTCCCAGGCGCAGATGACGTGAGTGGCGCCGGGCTTATGGGTGGCGTCGAGATTGTCGAAGACGGAGAGGTCGCCGCCGTGGGCGTCGACCATTTTGCAGAAGACGGCGAGGGCGGAGCCGTCGGTGAGCGCGGCTTCCGCGAGGACGAACCCGGCTTCAGGAGTGGGTGCTTTGCCGCCGAGGTGGATCATCCAGCCGGCGAGGAGCAGAGAGAGGCGGCGAACGTCTTCGGAGCCTTCAGGGTGCTCGCCGCGAAGGAGGCGGACGCACTCGGCCACTTCAAGCCAGTTGCCGGCGGTGAGGCTGAGGGGCTGGTCCATGTTGGTGAGCAGGGCGACGGTGCGGGTGCCGGCAGCTTCGGCGGTGGCGACGAGGAGAGCGGCGAGGAATTCGCAGGCGGCTTGTTCGCGGAGGAAGGAACCGGAGCCGGTTTTTACGTCGAGGACGAGGGCGTTGAGGCCGGCGGCGAGTTTTTTCGAGAGGATGGACGAGCAGATGAGGCCGGGGTTTTCGACCGTGCCGGTGAAGTCGCGCAGGGAGTAGAGGACGCGGTCGGCGGGGGCTAGGGCGGGGGTCTGGCCGATCATGGAAGCGCCGCAGCGGGCGAGGACGGATTCGAATTCGGCGAGCGAGAGCGAGGTGCGGTAGCTGGGGATGGATTCGAGCTTGTCGAGGGTGCCGCCGCTGTGGCCGAGGCCGCGGCCGGAGATCATGGGGACGGCGAGGCCGCAGGCGGCGGCGATAGGCGCGATGAGGAGGCTGGTTTTGTCGCCGACGCCGCCGGTGGAGTGCTTGTCGACGGCAGGGCGGCCGAGGCGGGAAGGATCGAAGCGCTCGCCGGAGTCGCGCATGGCTAGGGTGAGGAGGCGGGTTTCATCGAGGGTGAGGCCGCGGATGCAGACGGCCATGAGCCAGGCGGCAAGCTGCTCGTGAGGGATGGAGCCGGAGGTGGCGCCGGCGACGAGGAACTTGATCTGGCGGTCGGTCAGCGTGCCGCCGTCGCGCTTGCGGCGGATGAGGTCGACCATGTGGATGGGGGCTGACGGATCGGATTGCATGGCCGTGCGGTTCATTTGACTGTGGTTTTGAAAACGAGGGGAAGAAGGTCGCGGAAAGGCATGGTGCGGAGGCCGTCTTCGGCGGCGAAGGCTACGGGCGCATCGGGCTCGATGAATTCGGAGAGGATTTGGCGGCATGCGCCGCAGGGCGGGCTGGGAGCGTTGTTGAGATTGGCGACGGCGACGGCGCGGATGCGGATGGAGGGTCCGTGCTCGGCGACTGCGCGGGCGATGGCGGCGGCTTCGGCGCAGATGGTGAGGCCGTAGCTGACGTTTTCGACGTTCGTGCCGGTCACGATGGCGCCGTTGGTGAGCTCAATGGCAGCGCCGACGCGGAAGCGGGAATAGGGCGAGTAGGAGTTCTGTGCGGCTTGGCGCGCGGCGGCGATGAGCGGCTCGAGGGCGGGATCGATTGGCGTGCCGGGGCTCATGAACCTATGAGGCTAACACAGGGGTCAGGGGTCGGGGTTCTGTGCCGGGATTGGCGACGACCTTATAGCGGCCAACCCGCCTCAAGGATGAGCCTGTTTCACCGATAACCAATGCGGGGCCTTGCGGGTCCGCGAAAGCGATGGCGGGCCAGCGGGATGTGTGCCGATGGACGATCTAATTCGGGAGTTCCTGATCGAGAGCCAGGAAGGGCTGGACCGAATGGAGCACTGCCTCACCGAGCTGGAAGGCAGGCCGGAGGATGCGGGGCTGCTCGGGGAGATCTTTCGCGCGGTGCACACCATCAAGGGAACGACGGGTTTTCTGGGGTTCGGGCGGCTGGAGAAGCTGGCGCATGCGGGCGAGAACCTTCTGGGAATGCTGCGCGACGGAAAGCTGAAGGCGAGCGCGGAGATGATCACGGGGCTGCTGGAGCTGCTGGACCGGCTACGTGGGATATTACGAACGATTGAGTCGGATGGGGACGATGGCGGTGAGGCCGGTTCGGCGAAAGATGCGGAACTGATTGAAACGCTCGCGAAGCTGCAGGCGGAGAAGCCGAAGGCGGCGGGCGGGACAAGGAGAGTCAAGGCGAAAGCGGCACAGAAAGCGGCTGCGGCAACCGCGGCGCCGGCGAAAGCTGCTGCGGTGGCCCTTGTGGATGCGGCGTGTGAACAGCCGACGCACGCGCCGGCGCCGGAGGCTGTAACGCAAGAGCGGGCGGTAGATAAGCATGGCACGAATAAGGAGACTGAGCCGGCGGAGGCTGCGGCGGGGACGTCTAGTGCGGCCGAAAGCACTTTGCGCGTGGATGTGCACCTGTTGAACCACATGATGAACCTGGTGGGCGAGCTGGTGTTGACGCGCAACCAGGTGCTGCAGGCGACGGCCGCCGATCCACGGATGACGCAGCTGGGGCGGCGTCTGGACATGGTGACCGCGGACCTGAGGGAAAGCGTGATGAAGGCGCGGATGCAGCCGGTGGAGAACGTGTTTTCAAAGTTGCCGCGGATGGTGCGCGATCTTTCCCAGACCTTGAAGAAGCAGGTGCAGCTTGTGTGCGAGGGGCGGGATACGGAACTGGACAAGAGCCTGCTGGAGGCGATCAAAGATCCGCTGATGCATGCGGTGCGGAACGCCATGGATCACGGGATTGAGAGTCCGGAGGTGCGCGCGGCGGCGGGCAAGGAGCCGGTGGGAACGCTGAAGGTGCGGGCGGCGCAGGAAGGCAGCCACGTAATCGTGGAGATTTCCGACGACGGCGCGGGAATTTCCGTAGAGCGGATCCGGCAGAAGGCGATCGAACGGAGCGTAGTGACGGCCGAGCGTGCCGCGTCGATGACGGAACGGGAGTTGCTGCAACTGATTTTCGTGCCGGGATTTTCGACCGCGGCGCAGGTGACGAACGTGAGCGGGCGCGGCGTGGGGATGGACGTGGTGCGCACCAACGTGGAGAGGATCGGAGGCAAGGTGGAGATCGAGTCGCGAGTGGGCAAGGGGACCACGCTGCGGCTGCGGATCCCACTGACGCTGGCGATTATTCCGGCGTTGATTGTGCGCAGCCTGGGACAGAGCTTTGCTGTTCCCCAGGGAGCGTTGCTGGAGCTGGTACATGTGCCGGCGGAGCGGGTGGGAGTGGAAATCGAGTGGATGGAGACTGCTCCGCTATACCGCCTGCGGGGGCACTTGCTTCCGCTGGTGTTCCTGGATCGCATGCTGGCGCCGGGGACCGGGAGCGGGCGCGAGGATTCGGATCTGTTTATCGCCGTGCTGGACGCGGATGGGAGGCGCTATGGGCTGGTGGTGGATGGGCTGGCCGATCCGGAGGAGATCGTGGTGAAACCTCTGAGCCCGGTGCTGAAGGAGATCGGGTTGTACTCGGGAGCGACGGTGTTGGGCAGCGCGGACCTGGCGCTGATCCTGGACCCGACGGCGATTGCGGCGCGGGCGGGAGTGCGGCTGCGGGAAGAAGACGAAGCCGGCACGACGGAAGGCGAGAGCGCCGATCAAGCGGAGAAGATGGAGTACCTGCTGGTGGAGGCGGCGGGACAGAGCGCGGCGGTGCCGCTCAAGAAGGTATTGCGCATCGAGCAGATTCCGTTGCGGCGGATCGAGTACGTGGACAGGCGGCCGGTGCTGAATTTGGGGGGACAACTGCTGCCGGTGGAGGACCCGGGCGGGCTGCTGGAGAGCGCAGAGAAGGATGTGACGATTCCGGTGGTGGTGGTAAGCCACGACGGCGGCAGGCAAGCCGGGATCGCGGTTTCGCACGTACTGGATGTGGCCGCGGGCGGGGAGTTGTTCGATGCGGGCACGGGCGTTCGCTCAGCCGGGGTGACGCTAATGAAGGACAAGGTAGTGCGCATGGTGCACGCGGACGGCGATGGCGAAGATGGGAAGGTCCCAGAGCCGGAGAACAGTCTGGCGTTATTGAACTGAGCGGGTGAGAGGAATGGAAGCGAAGCAGCAAAGAAAGGCCGAGGATGGGCTGCGGCAGGTGTGCAGCGTGCGGCTGGGCGACCGGCTGTTGGGGATTCCGATCCGGCCGATCCTGGAGATCATGGGCAAAGTTCGGCCGCAGCCGGTGCCGCTGGCACCGGGATTTGTAGGCGGGCTGGTGCACTACCGCGGCGATGTGCTGACAACGGTAAGCCTTCGCCGGATTTTGGAGATGCCGCCGCGCGATGGGGCGCAGGATTTGCTGGTGATGGAAGGCGCCGGAGGGTGCTTTGGGTTGCTGGTGGATTCGGTGGTGGAAGTGCTGCAGCTCTCAGAAGAGAACTATGAGCCCAACCCTTCGACGATGGAGGAGAACAGGAAGGCGATCTTCAATGGCGCCTACAAGCTGCCGCGGGGATTGATGGCGATGCTGGACCCGGAGCAACTGGATCCGATGAAGCTGGCGCGAGCCAGTTGAGCAACCAAGGAGCGATGCGTGCGAGCGCTGATCGTAGACGACTCACGTTTTTCACGGCTTCATCTCAGGAAGATGCTGGAAGAGGAGTGCATGGAATGCGAGGAGGCGGTTGACGCCGAGGAGGGACTGAAGCGATTGCGGTCGTGCGGGGCGTTTGACCTGATGCTGGTGGACTGGAACATGCCTGGTATCAGCGGGCCAGAGATGATCGCACTGGTTCGACAGGAAGGGATGGCCGAACTGAAGATTCTGCTGGTGACCACGGTGGAGGAGAGCGAGTGCATTGCGCAGGCGCTGGAGGCAGGCGCGAACGAATTTCTGATGAAGCCTTTCGACGGAGATGCGCTCAAGGAAAAGCTGGCGTTGATGGGATTGGAGCGGGTGGCGAGGTGACGGCGCGGGCGCGGGTATTGATCGTGGACGACTCCGCGGTAATGCGAAGTCTGTTGCGGTCGGTGATAGCGTCCGATCCACTGCTTGAAGTGGCGGGAACCGCGGCCAATGGCGCAGATGCGCTGGAGGCAGTGGCGACGGTCAAGCCGGATTTGATGCTGTTGGACCTGGAGATGCCGGTGATGGACGGGATGGAGGCTTTGCGCCGTTTGCAGGCGCAGGGTAGCCGGCTGCCGGTGATCATGTGCAGCGCGTTGACACAGCGCGGGGCGCGGGTGACGATCGAAGCCCTGGCCGGCGGAGCCGCAGATTACGTGGCCAAGCCTGCGCAATCGGCCAGCCGCGAACAGGCGATGGAAAGGCTGGGGGCGGAACTGTTGCCGAAAATCGCTGCGCTGACGCGCCGGCAACGGGAAGTCAGGCGTGCGGCGTTGGCGCCTTTGCAGTCGGTCCCGGCGGCGATGGAGACGGCTCCGAGGATTATTGCCATCGGCGTTTCCACCGGCGGACCGGCGGCACTGGAATGCGTGTTGCCTGCGCTGCCAAGCTATTTCCCGCTTCCGGTGCTAGTGGTGCAGCATATGCCGGAGCTATTTACGCGGTCTCTGGCGGAGCGGTTGAACGGCGCCTGCCAAATACGGGTGTGCGAAGCCGCGGAAGGGGCGGCGGTGCGCGCCGGGGAGGTGGTGATTGCGCGCGGCGACTGGCACCTGGAGGTGCAGTGCGACAGCGCGGGAGCGGCGAAGCAGCACCTGACGAGAAATGCGCCGGAGAACCACTGCCGGCCATCGGTGGATGTTCTGTTCCGCTCCTGCGCGGCGGTGTACGGGGCGGGCACAGTGGCCGTGGTGCTGACGGGAATGGGATCGGACGGGCTGGCAGGTTGCCGGGCGTTGCGCGAGGCGGGGGGAACGGTGCTGGCGCAGGATGAGGCCAGCAGCACGGTGTGGGGAATGCCGGGCGCGGTGGTGCAGGCGGGTCTGGCGAACCGGATCTTACCACTGGACCAAATGGCGGCAGAGCTGTTTCGAATTGTCAGCGGAAGATGGAACGAGGCACAGAAGCTTCGGGACGCGGTGGTTTGACCTTGGCGAATCATGGAACGAGCGCGGATTACGCCTACCTGCGGCGGGTGGTGCTGGGTCAGTCGCGAAACGTACTCGATCCTGCGCGGGATTTCGTGTTTGACACCAAGCTGACGACCCTGGCGCAGAAGCGCGGATTGCGCGATGTGCGCGAGCTGGTGGAGCACATGCGCCGGACGCGGGACACGCAGCTTGAGGAGGCGGTGGCCGAAGCCATGACTGTGAATGAGACGAGCTTCTTCCGCGACCGCCGGCCGTTCGAACTGCTACGGACAGAGTTGCTACCGGAATTGATCGCAGCGCGGCGTAAAACCCGGACATTGCGATTGTGGAGCGCGGCCTGTTCCGCCGGGCAGGAGACGTACAGCGTGGCCATGCTGATCCGCGAGAACTTTCCGCTGCTGGCGGGATGGAAGATTCACTTGGAGGGAAGCGACCTCTCAAAAAACATGGTGGAGCGGGCAGCGGCTGGAGTTTACGAACGCATCGAAGTGAACCGCGGATTGCCGGCGCGATACCTGGCGCTCTATTTCAAGCGAGCGGGCGAAGACTGGGTGGTCAAGCCGGAGGTTCGCGCGATTTGCAGATTCCGGCAGATGAATCTGTGCGACACTCCCATGCCATTCAGCCAGCGATTCGATGCGATCCTGATGCGCAATGTGATGCTGTACCTGGGGCCGGCGGTGCGGCGGGCGGTGATGGCGGAGGCGCATCGGCTGCTGGCGCCGGACGGGGTGCTGATCATGGGAGCGACGGAGCAGCCGGCTGACAAGGAGATGTGGCGGGCGGAAATTGTGAATGGGGCGTGCTTCTTCAGGCCAAAATAGCCGTGAGCTTGTAGCTTGTAGCCTGTAGCAATGGGTCCCGAAGCTACCGGCTACTGGCTACCAGTCATTGGCTCAGTTCTCGGCGAGCAGCTTAGCCACTTCCTGGTGCAGCCTGGCAGTGATTTCGGCTTCCGTTGCTTCCGGGGCGAAGCGGATGGGCTGGCCGATGCGGACCTCGAGCTTGCCGGAGCGGAACCATCCACGGCCACGGGCTTTCATTTCGCCCAGGCCGCGCAGGGCGATGGGAAGCACGGCGGTGTGGGCCTGGCGGACGAGGAGACCGATGCCGGGGCGGAACGGGGCTAGCTGGCCGGCGGCGGAGCGCGTGCCTTCAGGAAAAACGAGGACGTTGTAGCCGCGGTCAAGCGCTTCACCGGCGTGGGAGAAACTGCGCTGGAAGTCGCGAAGGCGGGGCAACGGGAAGACATTGAAGAGCCCGGTAACGAGCAGCCACGCGAGCGGGCCGACGGCGTAGAAGCCGCGTTTGTCCGGCGGCCATTCCGGATTGCGGAAATGGCGATAGTCGTCGAGCATCTCGCCGGACATGGCGGCGGCTATGTTGCGGCGCAGAGAGCCGGGCAGCGCGTACTGGATCAGCGGCCCATCGAAGGTTGTGATGTGGTTGGCGATTATTAGGATGGGTTCCTGGATTTGCTGCGCCAGGTCCGTCGGGCGTTCCACTCGCGGGCCGGCAAGGAACCAAACAAGCGGGCGAATGGCGGCTTCAATGAACGCGTTGCGAATCCAGGTGAAGGGAGCGCGCCAGGGCCAATAGGGGTAAACGTATTTGCGGCGCGAGGGTTCGACGGGCATGGGACGGTGTAATTCGAGCGTCTGCGCTCCCTGGGTCTCAGAAGCGAGATCCGGTGCTCTCGATCTTCGGGATAGAGCCGAATCTTCCTTGTGGGCTTCCTCTGTTGCGGGAGCAGAGGGCATTGGAGCGCCCCGCTGTTTCGCGACAGTTTGGCTTGGCGGTGGCGCCGCGGCAGAGTGAGAAGCCACAGGTTCCCCAGTGCCGGAGACAATGGCGCGCAGCTCGCCCAGCGTCTGGACGGTATCCAGCAGGCCGCTTTCGGGAGGCACGCCCAGCTTTTGCTCAATTGCCGCGGCGAGTTGCACGCGGCCGAGGCTGTCGAGATGGAAGTCCTCGCTAAGGCGCAGTTGGTCGCCAACGCCGGGAGGTTTTTCGCCCGTGATTTGCGCGATAAGTGCAAGGAGCCAGTCGGACTGCGCGCTGAATGCCTCAGCATACTCACGCGCGCCGCTGGACGAAGCCTGGATGCCGGAGAGCCACGACTCGACGGCTTTGCGGCGCACTTTTCCTGTGGAGGTGCGAGGCAGGTCGGGCTCGGGATAGAGCACCCAGCGGCGGATGTGCTGGAACTCGGGAAGGCGGGCGTTGGCATGCTCGATGGCCGCGGGCGCCAGGTCCTCAGAGCCGCGCATGGCGAGGACCGCGCACGGTTCGGGGCCTGTGGGAGTCTCGACGGGCACCACGGCGCAAGCCGCGACGCCGGACTGCTCCTCGACGACCGCTTCCAGGTCTTCCGGGTGAATGTTGACGCCGGCAGAGGTGACGATGACCTCGCTTTTGCGGCCAATGAAGCGCAATTCTCCGGTGTTCTGCTCTTCAGCCAGGTCGCCAGTGGCGAGCCAGTCGTCCTCGCGTTGGCGGAGCTGGCCGCCGGACCAGGTAGCGGCAGAAATCATTGGCCCGCGGACGAGCACTTCGCCGTCGGGGCCGATTTTGACTTCGCGGCCCGGCAGGGGCTTGCCGATGGTTCCGCTGGCCACGTGAAACGGATGATTCAGGGTGATGAGCGCAGTGGTTTCGGTCATGCCGTAGCCCTGCACAACGACGAAGCCGAGCGCATTCCAAAACTGTTCAACCAGCGGCGGCAGCGCCCCGCCACCGGAGATGAGCGACCAGAACTTGAGGCCAAATGCGCGATGGACATCGCGGAAACGCCACCAGCGCTTCCAGCCGAACTTGCCCGCCGGAGTGGCCTGGGAAGCCGCGACGCGAGCGGGGAGCTGGGGATCGGCGGATTCTAGATGCGTTTTGAGCAAGGCAAAGACCCGCGGAACAGCGGCGAGGACGGAGATGCGTTCGCGCTTGATGGTCTCAACCAGGCGGGGCGCGACGAGGCGGCTTTCAAAGTGAACCTCGGCGCGAAAGATGGGCGGGACGAAGATGCCCATGGTCTGGCCAAAGACGTGGCTCAACGGGAGCGTGTGCAGAAAGCGCAGCGGGTGAAAAATTTTCTCATAGCGCATGTAACCCTGGGCGGACTGCTCGATGGGATCCACGCTGGCGAGCACGTTTCCGTGGGTGTGGACGATGCCTTTGGGTTCGCCGGTAGTGCCGGAGGTGAAGAGGATTTGCAGAGGCGTGTCGCGGCTAATGCCGGTGATGGCAGAGGCCTCCCGATCTGGCAATGCGGAGGGCCAGTCTTCAAACTTGATGCAAGGGAAATCGATTTCCGGATGCGAGCCCAGGCGGTCGAGAAGCAGAGCATCGCCGACGGCGAGTTTTGGCTTTACGTCAGTGGCGACATGCTTAGCGAACTCAGTGCTGCCGAAGGCGTCGAGAGGAACCGCGAGAGCGCCGCGGAGGATGCAGCCGTGAAACGCCGCGATCCACTCTGCGCCGTTCTCGCCCCAGATGAGGACGCGATCTCCGATGGCGACGCCATGGGCTTCCAGCAGTGCGGCAAATCGTCCGGAGAGGCGAGCGATGTCGCCGTATGTGGCCACGCGGCGGCGGATGCCCTGGTAGCGGACTACGGCGATTTCAGCGTCTGCGCGGCGGAAGTCTTCAACGAGTGTGGCGAGGTGTTGGCGCATAGCCCGGCAGCTTCATCGTAGCAAGTGAATTCGATGCAAGCCGGGTTAAGCGTGATACTTACACGGCTATTGCACGACGCCTTCTCCGTCGAGCGCAGCGTCATTTGTGCCTGGCTCAGCGAGGGGATCGTCCACTGCGCCGCCCACGGCCGACGCCTCGTCGAGCATTTGCTGATCGGCGAAGCGATAGCCGACATAGATGTCAGTGAGAAGGTAAGTGGGGCGGGCGGGGTCATCCTCGATTTTTTTGCGCAACTGGCGGACGAAAGTACGCAGGTACTCGACTTCCTCGCGGGATTCAGCACCCCAGACGGCCGTGAGCAGGCGGGCATAGGTGATGACGCGGCCGGCGCGGCTCATGAGGCAATGGAGAATGTCGAACTCCTTGCGCGTGAGATGAATCGACTGGCCGCGCTTGGTTACGCTGCGGCGGGATGGATTCAATGCGATTTCGCCGATGACGAGGGGCTGGTCGTCGGGTACGGCGGGGGCGTGAACGCGGCGGACGGTGGCTCGAATGCGGGCCACCAACTCGCGGACGCCGAATGGCTTGGTGACATAATCGTCCGCGCCCAGTTCCAGCGCGTTTACCTTTTCCTCTTCGCGGTCGCGCACGGTGAGCATGATGACGGGCAGGCGTGGCGCCATCGCGCGGATGCGGCGAAGGGTCTCAATCCCGCCGATACCAGGCATGTTGACGTCGAGCAGGACGGCGTCAAAGGGCTCCGTGCGCAGGATTTCGAGGGCCATCTCACCTCGCGAGGCTTCGGTCATTTCAAAGCCCAGCTCGGTGAGCGGCGGGCGCAATGCGCGGCGGATTGCCGGCTCATCGTCAACGACTAACACGCGAATCGGAGTCATGAGAGTCTCCCGGAGTCTGTGGTCTGGTCTTGAGGCGTTTCTGAGGGGCAGGGAATGGAGGCGTAAAACGTGGTGCCGTCGTTTTCGTCACTCGAAACCCAAACCGATCCTCCATGGGCGAGCGCAGAGCGTTTGGCGATGGAGAGGCCGATGCCAGTACCCGGCGCCCGCTCTGAAGCCGCGCTGGAACGGAAGTATCGATCAAAGATTCGTTCGCGGTCCTGCGGCGGGATGACTGGCCCATAACTGTGCACGGAAAATAAAAGTTCGGAATTTGTCCGTTCGGCGCGCACGGTGATCTCCGATCCGGAATCGGAATACTTGCAGGCATTATCAAGGTACTGCGCCAGTAGCATGGAAGTGAGGCGGAGGTCGCAGGGAAACGAAAGGCCGGAGTCGACTTCGATCCGGATTGCAGCTCCCCCGGAACGCTCGCCGGCGGAGACAACGTCTCCGATGAGCGCTGCTGCATTCACGCTTTCAAGCTTGAGTGACAGCGCCGGGCCGGCCGAAGTCTCTCCTCCGAGGGTTGCCGTCGTCAGCAGGCGTGTCGTGAGTTCGTTCAGCAGGCTGGCTTGCTCGTCAATTAGCGCAACAAGCTCGGCCTGTGCTGGGGAGAGATGGCCCATTTCGGCCAGACCGCTGGATGCGGCGCGAATCGCGGTGAGTGGAGTTTTGTAAGCATGCGCCAGGCTATCCAGCACGGTGGAACGCATGCGCTCGGCTTCGCGCTCGGCCTCCATCCGGCTCTCGTTGGCCGTGGCGCGATAGCGATCGAATGTGACTGCGATAAGCGCCGCCAGCGCGTTGTTGGTGAGCGGACTCAGGTCTCCGCGAATGACCAGACTTCCCACGGGCACAGTGCCCAGACGAATCACGCGGCGTCCGATGCCTGTATGCCGATCGTTATCGGAGGTTTCAAAGTGATAGACGTTCTGTGCCATTTCACCCGGATCCAGGGACCAGTGTCCGGCCTGATACACCTCCTCGAGGTCGGCATCGAAGATGGCTACTGCATCCAGGCCGAAAAGATCCAGGACGGCGCCGGCGAGTTGCGGCCCGGGCTTTTCGTTCAGATTCATTTGCAGAGTGCGGCGCGTGAATTCGTAGAGGTTGCGGATCTCCGATTCAGAGGAGCTGGCGCGCCGGGCGGCGCGCAGGGCGCGACGCAAAACAGGCGTGATGCGGCGAGGGCGAATGGCGCCGAGGAAGCCCGACCTGTCCATCTCCGTCACCTGCAAACTCCGATCCTGCTTTCCCGCATTCTGGCCCGAGTTCGTTCCCGTTTCCGGATTGAATTCAAACTGCCGATGATGCAATCCTCTCGCGCCACGTACCTGACCGTGGCGGATGTGGTAAGGCCCGGCGAACGAATACGCCTAAACGTGTGAGATGCGGCGAGAGAAGAGCTTTTGTTTCAACTGCTTTCTTACGGGGGATGCCGGGCAAGAGAACTTGAGGGGATTTTAACAGAGTCCTTACTTCATCTTTACGCGAACATCACTATCGCGGCCCGATTTCTCATTGCTTCCTTAGGTCGTTCTTGGTCAACTGCAGTTACTTGCTCACAATCGACCCGCGGGCGAGAGAAACCGCAAGCGATCTGTAGATGAGCCGCCTCTTCTATTCAACGACCACAGATTGAATGTGGCCTGGAACGAATAAGCGCAAGCATGCGGAAAGTGTCCCACGGTTGCGCGCCTGTATTGCCTGATTCCTTAACGTTGCCGCAATGAACTGCCCTGACGGCGGCCACGGGAATCTTTGTCCCAAAAAACGGATGTATCACCCCACCGATGAGCGTGGAGAAAGTGCACCTGTATGGACCACTTAGGGAGTGTACGCAAAGCTATTGTTCTTAGCGTGGTAATAACTGGGATGTTGGCCTCGGCGCAGACGCAAGCGCCCGCCACGCCACCCGCGCCGGCCCCGGCTGCCGCGCCCGCCGCAGCTGCTCCGGCAGACCCCCCCAAGCCCTGGTCGATCGGCCCTCTGGCCGTGACCGGATTTGTAGACGGCTACTACACCTACAATGCCAACGATCCCACCGAAGGGGCGAACGGAAAGACCAACGACCTTTATAACTTCAACGACGATGCCAACCAGCCGGGGCTGAGCGCGGCCAAGCTAACGCTGAATCATGACCCGGCGCCGTTCGGGGCCCATTTTGACTTCCTATACGGCCGCACCAACCGGCTGATCAATGCGCCGAACCAGCTCGATTTTGTGGAACAGGCGTTCGTCAGCGCCAAGCCGGCGAAAGCCAAGGGACTGGAGCTCGATCTGGGCAAATTTGTCACATCGGCCGGCGCCGAAGTGATCGAAGCCAAGGACAACTGGAACTATTCGCGGTCGTTGCTTTTTGCCTGGGCCATTCCTTACTGGCACTTCGGGCTGCGCACGTCGATGCCGGTGACCAAGACGGAAACGATCGGGGTGCAGGTGGTCAACGGCTGGAACAATATGGTGCACGACACAGGCGGGGTAACTGCGGGCTTCACCAGCGCGCTGACAGAACCCAAGTACACGCTGGACCTGAATGTGTACACGGGACCCGAGAACACGCCCGGGCAGAACGCTTATCGCAACCTGCTGGACGCCACGCTGCTGTTAACCCCGAATTCAAAGTTCAACGCGTACATCAACTTTGACTTCGGCAACAACAAGAACAGCATGTCCGACGGAGTTGGGGCGAATGGCGAGAACTACTGGGACGGAATTGCGGTTGCGGCGCATGAGCAGGTAACCGCCTCAACGGCTCTTGCCGGACGTCTTGAGGTCTTCGACGACCAGGAGGGCTACTCGACTGGAACGGTGCAGACTGTGAAGGAGTTCACCGGCACTTACGAATATAAGTGGAAGCTCGGATTGTTGAGCCGCATGGAATACCGGCGCGACTGGTCGGATACCCCGTTTTTCCACACCGAAAGCGGTATGACGAACGCGCAATCGACGGCGAGCGCGGCGATCATCTGGGTTTTTACTCCCAAACGCTGATCGAAGCATGGAATGAAGTTCCACCGGCGGCTTCATTCCATCCTGATTGGCCGGCAGCTACGATCGAGAGTCACACCCAACGCGCGGGCCGGGAACCATCGGCCATGGCCATTCCATAAATCCGGATTCAAACCGGAATCATGAAATCCACTACCAGGAGAGTACCTCAAATGGCGGAAACAAAAGCACCGCAGATGCAGGCCACACTGGGCTTAACCGGGCTGACCAGCAACGCGATGGCCCTGATTGCTCCCGGCGCGTTTCTCTGGCTCACCTTCCTCATCCAGGCCACCACCGGTACAGCCGGCCAGCCCTCAACCGCCCCGGCCATGTGGGCAGGCATCTTTGCTGCCCTCCTTCTCTGCCTGGCCACCGCCGTCGCCTACGCTGAGATCTCCAAGCTTTATCCCGGCACCGGCTCCAGCTACTATTACGCGGAGCAGGCCATGCTCTCCAAAGACAAGGCCTTCAAGTACGCCCGTTTGGCCAAGTTCATTGTCGGCTGGGGTTCCCACCTTTACTACTGGGTGTATCCAGGCGTGATGGTGGCTACCACGGGCATCTTTGTGGGCTACGTGGTGGGCTTCCTGTTCCCCAGCTTCATGAGCGGAGCCAACCCGGGACCGGTGTTCATGGCGCTGGTGGCCGTGGTTTTCTCCTTCTTTGTGGCCTGGATCGCATCCAAGGGCGCCGGCGCGTCCACCGCGGTTAATCTCGCCATCAACGTAGTGCAGATCTCGGCGCTGGTGGTCTTCAGCGTACTGGCGTTGGGCTACCGGGCGAACCACCCGACTGGTACAACTGGACCCACTGCTTTCCAATACGACACGGCCTCGCTTTCCACTTACACGTATCAGTTTGCGACCGACAAGACCGGCGCGGTAATTCGCGATGCCAGCGGCACGCCTCAGCCTTTGCTGGATTTGGCCGGTAAACCAGTGCCCTACGTCGTTACTTATCCCGACAAGGACGCTTCGGGCAACATGCTGACCCACAAGAACGCGCTCTCGGTGGTGGCGCCGCACAACCTTAACTGGATGTTCATTCAAGCGACGGTTGCCATCCTCATCCTGGTCGGCTTCGAATCGGTAACATCGTTGGGTGGGGAGGCCAAAAACCCAACCAAGCATATCCCCATCGCCGTCATCGCCTCGCTGTTGATCCAGGGCCTGGTTTGTTACCTCTTCGAGTATTTCGCGGCAAACTACTTTCTGAACTCCGGGTACACCATGCAGTCCGCGACATCGTCCGCGGCGCCCATCGGCGACATGATGATCATTGTCGGCGACTGGCTCCTCGGTCAGGGACACGGCAAATATTTCATGGAGGCCGAGGCCATCACCGTGTTTCTCGCGCTCATCGGTACCACCCTGAGCTGCATGAACACCGGGGCGCGCGTGACCTACGCCATGGGCAAGGACGACGAGGCGCCAGAGCATTTCGGCATGTTGCACGCCAAATCGCTCTCGCCCCGGCGCGCCATCTGGACCCTGGCGATCATCTCCGCAGTCATCGGCGTCATCGCTGTTACGCTGGTCTTTGGCGACGCCGGCGCGGTTTCCGACGCCACCATCGCCGCTCTGCCCCATGGCATCCTTTCCAGTTGGGGCTATCCCTCCCATGCAACGCTGGCCGCAATGCCGAATTCGCTGCTCACCGTTACCCTCACCTCAAACTTCGGCACTTTCATCCTCTACGCTCTCAGTTGCTTCCTGTGCATCGTGGCCTATCACAAGCGTCCCGACTACAACGTGGTGATGCACTTGCTGATTCCGGGCTTTGGCTTGATCGCCAACCTGGTTCTGATGGCGTATTACCTGATCAGCCCGGTCTTTGGCCTGGGCACGTTCAAGGAGCCGCTGCTGGCCCTGGGCATCTCCGCGGTCTGGGGCTTGTACGGAGCCTACTACTTCGTCAAATCTTCCAAGAAGAAGGGCAAGGCCATTCTGCTAGATGCAAAGCAGGCGGCCGCCAGCAACTGATTCTCATGTGGCCTTCCCGGGTGGTCGTTGCACAAGATCGGCCACCCGTAGTTTTTTGCCTATTGCTTCAGCATCCTTGAAGGGTTCCGGCTCGATTTGAGCCGCCAAGGCGCATGCTCGATATTCAGTTTGGACAGGCAAGCGATCCTGGCAAAGTCCGCACCAACAATGAGGACGCGCTGGGATCGTTTTTGCCTAAATCGCGCCAGGAGACGCGCTCCCACGGGTTTCTCTTCGCCGTCGCCGACGGCGTTGGCGGCATGGACCTCGGCGAAGTAGCATCCGCTACTGCCGTCAAGGTCGTTACCGACGAATTCTCAAAAGCACAGGCTGGATCCCTGCTTCCGGGTCTGCTGCCGCGGCTTCTCCAACATGCCAATGCCGCGGTTCATGACCTGCGCCTGGAGCGCGAATATCGCGGAAAACAGATGGCGACGACCATGGTGGCCTGCGCTCTGCGCTACGATCAGGCCGTTGTTTCGCACGTGGGCGACTCACGCTGTTTTCTCGTCCGCAATGGCAAGGCACGCCAGGTCACGGAGGACCATACCTGGGTGGCACAGCAACGCAAGCTGGGGCTCATCTCCGCCGAAGATATCGCCGGATCCGACACGCGACACGTTCTCATCAAGAGTCTTGGCCCCGAGATGTTCATCTCTCCCGATACTACGGCTGTCTCCGTCCAGCCGGGTGATGTGCTGGTCCTCTGTACCGATGGACTGCACGATGAGCTGCCCGTGGAGGAGATAGCGGCCATTGTCTCTCAGCCACGGAAAGAGATGGACGAGATTGCCCGCGAGCTGGTAGCCCGCGGCGTTGAAAACGACGGCAACGACAATACCACTGCACAGGTCATCCGCGTACGCTCCATTGAACAGGTGGGAATGTACCGCGGCCGGCCATATCGGCTGCCCGCATGAACGTTTGCTGCCAGCCCGAGCCTTTATGGTTTCTTTAGCATTCGGGTCTCGTTTCCCGATAGAGTGAAGAGAGAGTCTCCCCAGGAGAAGAGTTCCGAATGGGTTTCTTCAACGGTCTCGAAGCCGGAGCCCAAATCGATTCGTACGTCATTGAAGCTCCGGTGGCGCGCAGCGGCATGGCATCGATCTATCGCGCCATCGACAGCCGCGACGGCCGCGTGGTTGCGCTCAAGATCCCCCACCCAGATCTGGAAGCCGATCCCGTGCTCTTCGACCGTTTTCAGCGCGAAGCCGCTATCGGGGAGCGGCTCATCCATCCCGGCGTGATGCGCGTCTTCGGCGGCGAACCGCGCTCCCGCGTGTACATGGCGTTGGAGTGGTGCGAGGGCCGGCTGCTGCGCGAGATCCTCGACGAAGGGCGGATTGCGCACGATCGGGCGCTCCGCATTGCCGTAAGAACCCTCGAAGCCTTGGAGTACATCCACGAGAACGGCGTAGTGCACCGTGATCTCAAGCCTGAAAACATCATGGTGGACAACGAGGACCGCGTGAAGCTGATCGACTTCGGCATTGCCGCTGACGCGTCCGCCAAGCGCCTCACCTATGCCAACATCACCGCCGCCCTGGGTAGCCCCAATTACATTTCTCCCGAGCAGGCCAAAGGCAAACGCGGCGACGCGCGAACTGACATCTATGCCATGGGCATCATCCTCTACGAGATGCTGACCGGAAGACTGCCGTTTCAGGGCTCAAATCCGATGCAGGTCATCAACGATCGCCTCATCAACTATCCCATGCCTCCGTCCATAGCCGATCCCACGATCAGCCCGCAGCTGCAGGAGGTTATCTACCGGGCGCTGGAGCGCGATCCCAAAAACCGATACGCAAGAGCGTCCGAATTTGCACATGGCCTGGGGCATCTAGACCAGGTGGGTGTGGAAAACCGGCCCGAACTGGAGCTGTGGAAAAAACGGCGCTCCTATTTGCCCAGGAAGATTGCATACTATTCTGGATTAGCTTTGATTCCCATTGTCATTCTGCTTTTGATGATTTTTCTCGCTCACCGCTGATCGCGTAAGGCGCGGGAGAATCCTCACGCGATTTTTACGTTGGCCCCCGTACACTTTCAGTAATAACCGTCTTTCCTTCAAAGGAGATACATGTCGACAGAATTACGCAACTTTCTGGCCCTCTCGTATGAGGAATTGGAAGAGAAGAACCTGCAAGCCAAATCCGAACGCCTGAATCGCGTTCCGATCGACAAGGTCCGCGAAGAGCGCCTGAAGTACCTCACGGACGAGAAACGGATCAAAGCCGTCACAGTCCTGTTTTCTGATCTGGAGGGACGGCTGCATCTGCTCGATTACGACAAGAAGTTCCTGCTGGGCGCCTATGAGAACCTGACTTTCGACGGTTCCTCCATCCGCGGCTTTACCGCGCAAAAGGAGAGCGACCTGCGCCTGGGCATCGACTGGAGCGCCTTCTATTGGGTCCCTTCCGATGTGTTCGGCAACGGCAAGGTGCTGGTGTTCGGCAACGTCATCGACAAAGACGGGACGCCGTACTCGGGCGATCTGCGCGGCGTACTGAAGAACTATGCTGAGAAGCTCAATAAGGAAAAGAACTTTACCCTGAACGCAGCCACCGAAATCGAGGGTTTCCTGTTCGCTGGCAAGGACGCCGAACGCAAGCTCCACGAGACGGCCAAATTCGAATTCATCAATACCGGCGGCTACTATCACGTCCTGCCGCTCGATCCGCTGCGCCAGTTCATCGACACCGCCGCGGAAGTGCAGCGCGCCATGGGCTTCCAGAATGAGAAGGACCATCCCGAGGTGGCGCCCAGCCAGTTCGAGATTAACTTCGGATACGCCGAAGTGGTGGCCGCGGCCGACCAGATTCAGCTCTACAAGCTGCTCTGCCGCCAGATCGCCAACAACTACGGATACACGGCGAGTTTCCTGCCCAAGCCTGTAGTGGGTGTAAACGGCAGCGGCATGCACTCCAATGTGTCCGTTTCCGAGGGCAAGAAAAATCTGTTCTGGGACGAAAATGGCGAGGAGCAGCTTTCCAAGTTCGGATGGGATTTCCTCGATCGCATCCTGAGCAAGGCGCTCGATCTGTGCCTGGTCTTCAACTCCAGCGTGAACTCCTACCGCCGTCTCGATCCGCACTTCGAGGCGCCCAATCAGATTCGCGCCTCGGCCACGGATCGCGGCGCCATGATCCGCGTGCCCATCGGCAACTCACGCTCCATGCGCACGGAGGTGCGCGCGGTGGCGCCGGATGCCAATCCCTACCTGTCGATGTATGGAATCTTCAAAACCGGCATCGATGGAGACATTGCGAAGGTGGACAACCTGCGCGCCGGAGGGAGATACCTGCCGGACAACATCTACACGGCGATCGAAGACTTTAAATCGTCGAAGTGGATCGCGGAGATCCTGGGCTCCGACGTGCAGGGTCGCTATGCCGACCTGAAACAGGCGTCGGCCGATCGCTGCCCGCGCGAACTGGGCACCTTCGTCAAGCCCTCCGAAGTCCAGTTTCATCATGAAGTTTACAATCAGTCGCTCTGGAACCTGTTCTAGAGGGAATGCGCCCCGTGTGGGCGGCGGGCACAGCACAAAAAAATCGGCGCGGTCAGTCTGGCCGCGCCGGTTTTGCGTCTTGTCACGTTTCAAGGAACGTAACAGTGCTCACGTCCACCGGTGCGCTCGCACAGGCTCCGCCGCAGAAGCTGCCTGCCGCGAAACAAGCGCGATTTCACCGTGACCACATTCACGTTGAGCGCCTGCGCTGTCGAGCGCAACGATTGCTCTTCCAACGCGCACATCTCGATGGCCCGCCGCGAAATCATCGTGAGAGCTTCGATCTCACTGCGAAGCAACTGCTCCATCTCGCGCCGCACGCATGTTTCTTCCGGATCGGGGCGTGAATCCATAAGTTCCAGCACCGGAAACTCGTCCTCATCCGTGTGCATCACTCCGATGGGCACGTTGATGCGGCTGCCGCGATTGCGCAGCCACTCCCGCGCCGTGTTTCTCACAATGGCGCGCAGCCAGGTCGAAATCTGCGCGTCCCCTCGAAACTGCTGCAAATTCCTCCATGCCCGCAGCAGTGCTTCCTGAACAATGTCTTCTGCTTCTTCGCTGCTCTTGGTCACCCGCTGCACATCCCATAGGAGTTGCGCGCGGCGTTCCTGTGCGGTTAGCGCCAGCAGATAGGCGTCCCGGGCCCCACAGACCGTGTCCGGTAAATCGCCGTTCCGTGAGTGATTCGACTCCTCTTCATCGGTTTTCGGTCGTTCCAATTCTTTCAAGGTGTCCTCCATAATCTTGCTCCCTGATCTCAAACTGCATTGGAGAACTGCCAAAGTTTGTGGCAGCAGTTTCCGGTGGGGATGAGAGCTTCTGGCCCTGGAGACTCGAATGGAAGACGGGGCCGGTTACACACCGAACACGCTTCCCATTCACGCGTGCGACAGCAGCGAGATCGGACGGCGGTTCAGCAGTTGGCTACCAGGGAACAGGGGCTCCGGCCGGCCGGTCTTCAACTACGCCAGGCAGAAGCGCCGCAGGGGAGGCGCACGCGACGGAAGAATTGGGACAACGGGGGTTAATAAGGGAAGCCGCGGAAGAGACTGCTCCACCGGGCCAAGTTCCACCAGAAACATCCGGTGCCCGGCTGCGCTCAGGATTGAGGAACTCGGTGTCCGCTCGGTGCTCGCCTTGCGCAGCACGTCGACTGCCGTGCGCGTACTGCGGGTTTCCTCCCACAGCCGGGCCGCGGAAACACGAACCGAGTGATCCTGGCGAACTTGATAGAGAGAGAGTTTGTACGCGGTGCCCCAGAGAAAGATTGCCAGGCCAAGCGCCAGGAAACCAAGCCTGCACGGCTGCAATTTCCGCGGCAGCAAACCAAGTCTGCCGACATTGCCGCCTGCCTTCGCTTCGTTCGTCGATGGCGATGCATGCGCCAACCCGTCGTACCTTTCTCAAAGCGCGAAAGAAGGTCCCACCATTATTGAATGCCGGTTTTCCTAAAACGTCAAGAATGAACCAAAACGGATGCTGCTGCAGCCGGAGTGCAACCCGCAATTCCCTGAGGACTTGCACGCTGCATTGGGGCTTGCGTTCGCGGTTGCGCAACACGCCTGCAAATTGGACCTGGATCCCCCCCAATCCGTTAGTCGCGCGCCTCCGTTTTGGATAGCCGTCCGCTTACGTGCCGCGCTATTTTGGCCGAAGGAAAGCGATTTACTGCTTGTCTCCTGCTGATCGCATGTTTATAGTGTTCTGGACTTCAAAGGGGTGCCGGGAATGAGCTTGAAACAAATCATCGCCGGGGCAGCTATGCTGCTGCCGGCCTTTTGGGGAATGCAGCTTTCGGCGCAGGTTCAAACTGTGGTTCCGGCTCCGGTCCCCAGCGCCAAGTCTGTCACGGTGGAACAGATCAAAGTCCACGGGAAATCGCTGGAAGGGAACCTGGAGGGGGAAGCTGTCGACCGCGATGTAATAGTTTTCCTGCCGCCCTCTTATCTCAAGGACAAACACCGCCGTTACCCCGTTGTCTACGCCCTGCATGGTTACTCCATCGGCGCCGAGCAGTGGACCCACGAGATCCATGTCCCCCAGACCATCGAAGGCGCATTCGCATTGGGCGCCAATGAGATGATCGTCGTACTCCCCGACTCCAAAACCATCTACAACGGTTCCATGTATTCGAGTTCGGAGACGACCGGCGACTTTGAGAATTTCATCGCCCACGACCTCGTCTCCTACATAGACGCCCACTTCCGCACCATCGCTGACCGGCAGAGCCGCGGACTCGTTGGCCACTCCATGGGTGGCTATGGCGCCGGCCGAATCGGCATGAAGCACCCTGACGTTTTCGGCGCGCTCTACATCATGAGCCCCTGTTGCATGTCGCCCATGACCGGAGGCGGTCCTCCGGGCGCGAACCCTGACGCCATGAAGGAACGAGCCATAGCCAACGAAAAGAAGGTTGCAGCGGCAAAGTCTCCGGCCGAGCTCGCGGCCGAGTCGCCCGGCTTCGCCTCCGCACAATACGCAACGGCGGCGGCGTGGGCTCCCGATCCCAAAAACCCTCCGCTCTATTTCGATCTGCCCACCAAGGATGGTGTCCCACAGCCGGAAATCATGGCCAAGTTCGCCGCCAACGCGCCGTTGGTTTTCGTCGATCAATACATCGGAAATCTCAGGCAATATAAAGCCATTTCCATGGACGTCGGCGATCAGGACGGCCTGCGATTCGACGCAATCAAGCTCCACAACATTCTGGACAACTACGGCATTACCAACGGCTTTGAGATCTACAACGGCACGCACACCAGTGCGGTCGCAGACCGCTTCCAGAACCACGTGCTGCCGTTCTTCAGCAAAAACCTGTGCTTTACCGCTGACTGCAAGTGATTCGCGCCTGTGGCTCGCATGGCGCACACAAGGCAAAACCGCAATGGCGTTAGGGAAGGGAACTTCGATGAATTTACGGACTGTATTTCTTGCCGCAGCGGCGCTTCCGATTCTATTCGGAGCAGCTCACGGACAACAGGCTGAGACCGTGCCTGCCGGTGGCATCGCGGCAACCATCGACACGCAGCAGGTCAGTCCGCCGGTTTCCAAATATGTCTTCGGCATGTTCATCGAGCACATTGGAAAAACCATGTATGGCCCGCTCTGGGCTGAAATGCTCGACGACCGCAAGTTCTACTTTCCCATCACCTCCACGGAGCCGGCTACGCAGGGACAGCGGCGCGGATTTCCCGGGATGCAGATGCGCAGATGGCTTCCCATCGGCGGAGACGACGTAGTTTCGATGGACAAGGAGAAGCCCTTTGTCGGCGAGCAGAGTCCGCGCATCGCGCTCGATGCGTCCGCTCCGCACGGCATCCGGCAATCGGGCCTCGCGCTGGTCAAAGGCGAGCATTACACCGGCCGCATCTGGCTGCGCGGCACTCCTGGAAACAAGGTGAAAGTCGCACTCGTTTGGGGTCTAGGCGCCAACGATCGCGAGACCGTCACAATTCCCATCACCGCCGAGTACGCCAAGTACCTGCTCCATTTCACGGCCAAGACTGACGCCAGCGATGCGGCGCTCGAGATCGCCGCAACCGGCCACGGCGACTTCCACATCGGCGCCGTCTCCCTCATGCCCGTCGACAACATCAACGGCTTCCGGCCAGACACGATAGCGTTGCTCAAACAGATCAAATCCGGCTTCTGGCGCTTCGGCGGAAATTACACCGCCAACTACACCTGGTACGACGCCATCGGCGACCCCGACAAGCGCCCTCCGACCTGGGACCACGCATGGAACCAGATGCAAACCAACGATCTGGGCCCGGACGAGTTCGCAGAATTTTGCAAGCTCATCGGCGTGGAACCGTATATCAGTGTTAACGCCGGCCTGGGCGACTCACATTCGGCGGCCGAGGAAGTCGAGTACATGAATGGCGCTGTCACCACGCGCCTGGGCACGCTGCGCGCCAAAAACGGTCATCCTGCACCGTGGCGCATCCGCTTCTGGAACATCGGCAACGAGCCCTGGGGCTCCTGGGAGATCGGCCGCACCGACCTGAAATACTTCATGCAGAAACACAATGAGTTCGCCGTGGCCATGCGCAAGGTGGATCCTTCCATCGTTCTCATCGCTTCAGGTGAAATGCTCGAGGATGGCCAGGTTCCCCCGGAACTGCGCTCGAAATACGTGGGCAATCTCGAAGGCGCGTATGGCAGCGATTTTGACTGGACCGGCGGTTTCCTCAGGGACTGCTGGGGCAATTTCGATGGCATGGCGGAGCACTGGTACGCGCAGCCCGGGCGCCGATATAACGTGGAGAAGGCGAAGAACCTTCCGCCCGACAAGCCCAACGACGATGCCTTCGATAAAATCGACCAGACCACACTCCAGTACGCGCGCTATCCCGCCAACATCGTGCTTTCTAAAGCCGAGGAATGGGAAGGCTATCAGCAGCGCTTCCCGGCCACGATCAAGAAAAAGACGTTTCTCTCCATTGACGAATATGCCTATTTCGGCGGTGGCTTCGGCCGCGCCGCCAATCTCAAGCAGGCGCTGGCCTATGCAATGCTCTTTAACGAGATGCTTCGCCACGCCGACTTCCTGACCATGGCGGCGCACACCATGGGCACATCCACCATCGACTTCAATCAGACTTCGTCCACGCTGAACACGCTCGGGCAGGTTTTCAAGCTTTACAGCAACCAATTTCCCGGCACGATTCCCGTCGCCATCACCGGCAACTCGCCCCAGCCTGTGCCGCAATATCCTCCGGCTCCAGACCAGCCGAAGGAAAGCTCCGGCAGCCCGACTTATCCGCTTGATGTTTTCGCCGCGCTCACGCCCGACCGCAGATTTCTCACCGTGGCCGTCGTCAACGCAACGGATTCGGAACAAAAGCTCGAACTGAACGTGGCCGGGACGGAGATCGCCGGGTCCTCCAAGCAGTGGCAGTTGACGGGCAAGAGCCTCGACGCCGTCGATCGCCTGGGCCAGCCACCAGAGGTCGAGGTGAAGGAAACCCCGATCGGCAGCGCGCCGCACTCGCTCAAAGTCGCGCCCATCAGCATCAATGTGTATCGCTTTCCTGTGGTTCAGACGAAACAGTAATGCCGGTCTGCGCACCGGCTTCCGGCCCGCGTTCGCCGTCACAGTTTTGCATGTTGGGGATGGTGGACGCGGAAGGAATCGAACCTTCAACCTGTCGGTTAAGAGCCGAATGCTCTGCCAGTTGAGCTACGCGTCCACGAACATGGAAAAGCTATAGGAACAACCGCGCACCACACGTCTTTCGGCGTTGGAAATCCGGTGCGCACTTCAAAAATATAACACAGGAGCGGACGGCTTGCCGAACCTCGTGCGGCCTTCGCGACAGAGGAAAACGCGCTCCCTACGCGAAGAAAATATTCAACGCAATGGCCCCAATCAGGATCCCCACCGCCAGTGCTTCCGGCCGCTTCCACCACACCAGGTGATGCGTCGGCGGCTTTGGCGTGAGCGAGTGCACCAGTCCCACCAACTCCGACTCAGGCCGCGGCTTGGTCAGCAGGCTCACCACCACCGCCACAATGAAATTCGCGCTGAAGGCCCAGATCGCTCCGTAGAAGTTCTGCGCCATGTCGCTCGGGTAGTGGTGCAGCACCGCAATCCAACCGCCATGGATCCCCGGCCGAGCCTCCAGGGGAAGCGTCAGCCCGTGATGCAGAATGGCCGCGCCCGTGCCTGCAATCAGCCCCGAAAACGCGCCATGCCCGGTGGTCCGCTTCGAGAACATCCCCAGCAAAAACGTGGCAAACAGCGGCGCATTCACAAAACTGAACACCAGTTGCAGCGTGTCCATGATGTTGTTGAAGCTGATGGCCGCGTACGCCGTCGCAATCGACAGCAGGATCCCGCCCACCGTCGCCCAGCGGCCCACCGTCATGTAATGCCGGTCGCTCGCGCCCTTGTGAATGTAGCTCTGGTATAGGTCGTAGGTGAACACCGTGTTGAACGCCGTCACGTTGCCCGCCATGCCGCTCATGAAGCTCGCCAGCAGAGCAGTCAAGCCCAGGCCCAGAATCCCCGTCGGAAAAAAATGCAGCAGCATCATCGGCGTGGCCATGTCGTAGTCAATCAGCGGCTTGCCGCTCGCGTCCAGCATCGGCTTGCCGGTCACGGGATTGATCTTGGCCGGCACAATTCCTTCGCCTTTTTCCGCTTCTGGCGACACCACCTGTATGTTGTGGACAATCGCACCATTCGGCTCGTGGATGACGGTCTCCACCGTATGCGGCGTGGGCAGCCCGATGGCCAGCAGTCCCGGCAATATCACCAGGAACGGAAACAGCATCTTGGGAACCGCCGCGATCAGCGGCACCCTGCGCGCCGCGTCCATGTTGTGGCTAGCCATCGCCGTCTGGATCACCAGGAAATCCGTGCACCAGTATCCCGCGCCCAGCACGAACCCCAGCCCCATCCCGATGCCGATGATGTCGATTCCCATTGGGTTAGTGCTCGCGTGCATGATCCCGTGCCACTCGTGCACCATCCGCGGATCGATCTTCGACACGCTGGCCTTCATGCCTTCCCAGCCGCCCACGCTCTTCAGGCCCAGCAGCACCAGCGGCAGGAATCCCGCCATGATCAGAAAAAACTGGATCACCTCGTTATAAATCGCGCTGGTCAACCCTCCCAGAAAGATGTACGCCAGCACAATCACCGCCGACATCACGATGGCGACAGTGAAAATCCAATCCTTGTTCCAGCCGAACTGCAGGAACATGGCGTCGAATACGTGCAGCGCCTGGATCAAACGCGCCATGGCATACATGCTGATGCCCGACGAGAACACCGTCATCACCGCGAACGAGCATGCATTCAGCGCCCGCGTCTTCTCGTCGAATCGCATCCGCAAAAACTCGGGCACCGAGCGCGCCTTTGAGCCGTAATAGAACGGCATCATGAAGATCCCCACGAAAATCATGGCCGGGATGGCGCCGATGCCGTAAAACTGCGCCGTCTCCAGCCCGTACTTCGCGCCCGACGCCCCCATGCCGATCACTTCTTGTGCACCCAGGTTGGCACTGATGAATGCCAGGCCGCAAATCCACGCCGGCAGCGCCCGTCCCGCCTGGAAAAAGTCCTTGCTCGTCTTCATGTAACGCTTCAGGGCCACGCCAATGCCCAGCACAAACACAAAGTAGAGGATCATGATGATCCAGTCGACAGAGGTCAGTCTCAAGCGCGAACTCCTTCACCAAATTCAATCTGCGATTAGCGGCTCGAAAACAACTCTACCCACTCAGGCGAGTCCCCGTCCAGCCGGCGATGAAAACAGTCCGGAACGCGCTGGCAAATGCGCCGCGCATGCCCACGGAGTCCTTGCGGTTGAGTCCGCAAAGCAACCCTTCCGGGCCAAGCAGAATTCCAAAACCTTGGACCGGAGGGTCCGCCCATGCAGCAACTGATACCTTCCAGAACCGGGGCCACCTGTACCTCCTTTAAAGTTGGTCCCGCGCTTCTCCTTGCCCTGATATCGACCGGGGTCGCCTCCACCCAGATCGCAACCGCGCAAGTGTCTAAAGCCAGTGCCACAACTACAACTTCTCCGGTAGCTTATGTCTATGTGCAAACCAAGAAAGGCGTCGATGTCTTCTCCGCGTCGTCCACCGGCCAGCTCACGCAGGTAAAGGGTTCGCTGTTTGCGGACTCCGGCCAGATGGGCGCCATCAACGGCTCCTACCTGGTGAGCGTGGGAACCGACGACATGCATGTTTACCCGATCGAATCGACCGGAGGCGTAGGCAAGCAGGTTTCCCAGATCAATACGCAAAGCTACGGCGGCTCGCAGTGCGGGACCAACCTTGGCGGGGCGCTGTTCGATCATACGGGCAAGTTTCTTTATGTTCTGCTTTACCCCCAAACCGACAGCGAAAACGGTGTTTGCAGCGCCGTGCAGTCGTACAAAATCGGCTCGAACGGCGAGCTGACGTTCCTCGGGGATGAGGAGAATGACTTGTCCTATCACAGCGATCCCTACCAGATCGGCATCTCCACCATCAGCGGGAGCGACACCTTCGGGTACGGCACGTACAGCGACGTGTATGCAAGCGAGTTTTCAGCATTTACGCGCGAATCCGCCGGCGCCATGATGACGAATGGCAGTTTCGCTGAGACCGCCCCCAAGCCCGACCCCAGCGTAAACAGCAATTTCTTTCCCTTGCTTGTTGCCGCTGACCCAACCAATCACCTGGCGTCGCTGATGTACTACGCCTTCGCCCAGACAAACCTCCCGCCGCAACTGGCCAGCTTCACCATCCAGTCCAACGGCTCCGTTGTCTCCACCAACACATACCAGAACATGCCCACGCCGGCGATTTCGGTGGGGAAGATCAACATGTCGCCCTCGGGCAAGCAGTTGGCCGCGGCCGGAAAGGGGATTGAGATTTACAACTTCAATGGAGCGTCGCCGCTGACGCTGGCGAGTTCGCTGCTGGATTCGTCGGTGGATTTCACTTACTTGGCTTGGGACAAAAACAACCACGTGTACGCGATTGATGAAACCAGCGGCAATCTGTACGAGTACACGGTGACGGCAACCAGCATCAAGGCTGCGCCGGGCTCGCCATACAAGATTCCCGACAACGCCGATTCGTCAAATCAGTACGACCTGATCGTAGTTCCCAAGTAAGGTGTTGAGGATCCCGCCCGTCAGGCAAGCCACGATCGGCGGGATCCATTTACACTTGAAGAGCATGATTCCTACGCTTACATGGACTCCCGAGGGAGTCCGTTTTATTGATCAAACCCGGCTCCCGCTTGAGGAGAGCTATGTGCTCGCCACCAGTTACGAACAAGTGGCGGACGTGATCGTGACCATGGTGGTCCGCGGCGCTCCCGCCATCGGCGTCTCCGCTGCCTACGGCGTTGCCCTCGGCGCGCAAAAAACCACCGCCGCCAATGCAGTTGACTTCGCTCCCGAGTTCGAAAAAATCTGCGCCCGCCTGGCCTGCACCCGTCCCACCGCGGTCAATCTCTTCTGGGCCATCGACCGCATGAAGCGCCTGTTCGCGCGCCTGCTCGCCGCGTACGCACCAATTGCCGAGGTTAGCGAAGCCCTCCTGGCCGAAGCCCACGCCATGTACGACGAAGACATCGCCGCCTGCAAAGCCATGGGCGCGTTCGGTGGCGAGCTGCTGCCCGAAGAAGGCGCAGGGCCCCGCGGACAGGTCTTCGTCCGCGGGGTATGTTGGCGTCCTCACCCACTGCAACGCCGGCGCCCTCGCCACCTGCGGCTACGGCACCGCTCTCGGCGTCATCCGCGCCGCCGTCGAGCAGGGCAAGCGCATCCATGTCTACGCCGACGAGACCCGGCCGTTCCTCCAGGGCGCGCGCCTTACCGCCTGGGAACTGATGGCCGACCACATCCCCACCACCGTCATCTGCGACAATATGGCCGCCAGCCTCATGCGCGCCGGGAAAATCCAAGCCGTCGTCGTCGGCGCTGACCGCATCGCCGCCAACGGCGACTTCGCCAACAAGATCGGAACCTATAACGTCGCCATCCTGGCAAAAGAGCACGGCATCCCGTTTTACTGCGCCGCTCCCTGGTCCACCATCGACATGGATACGCCCTCAGGCGACGCCATTCCCATCGAGGAACGCTCGTCCGTCGAGGTCACCCACCACGGCGGCAAGCAGCTCACACCCCATGGCGTGGGCATCTGCAATCCCGCTTTCGACGTCACCCCAGCGCGCTACGTCACTGCCATCATTACCGAGCGCGGCGTTCTGCGAGCGCCTTATGCTGACTCTCTCCGCGAGATGGACCTCGCGTCCGCATCGAGTTGATATCCGCCAGCCGCACTGGCTTCACCGCACCCCACCCACCGCCGCAGTCCGCGCCGTAATCGGCATTCCCAGCGCCTGCTCCTCCGCCTCGTCCGTCACCACCGGCGCGCTCTCCTGCACCAGCGCGTACTTGTTGCCGTATAGATCCATAAACACCGCCTCAATCCCCCATGGCCGCGCCTCCGGTCCATGCTCGAATTCGACCCCCTTTGCCTTCAGTTCCTCGTAACCGCCTTGGCAGTCCCGCGTGGAAAGCACCCAAGTCGCATTCTTCCCCAGGCGGTCAGGGAACCACGACGCCAACAGGAACTCCACCTCCGCCTGCTGCGGAGGCGCCACTGTCAGCCATCGAAAACCCTCTCCGCTCTGATCCATCCGCTTCTCAAATCCCAGCATCTCCGTGTACCACTGGAGCGCCTCGTCCTGGTCCCGCACCGCAATCGTCACCGTCGAAAGCTTATCGATGGCCTGCATCCCCATCCCTCCAATTCATCTGATGCGCCGCGTTCCCGCCCTATGCTCTCTTGCGCATTGCGATACCGCATCCTCTTCCACTGCGATAATGAGACCCGTGGCGCATTCCCCGATCGCGTTCTTCCACCCGCGCCGGCCGTCGCTTGCCCGAGGCATCCTGCTCCCCATTCTCGCCTTCCTCCTTAGCCTTCGCCTCGGAGGTTTCCCCAATATCAACGCCCTCCATTCCTCGCGCTGGCAGCTTGTCCCAATTCTCATCACCTGCGCCGGCATGTTTGACCTTGCCCGATGCCTTAGCCGCCGCTGGAGCCTCTACCACGCCGGCGTTCTCATTTTCCTCTACACCTCGCTCATGATCCTCGCCATGTCCATCTTCCTCCTCTTTTTCCCGTAACATTCACACTCTCTCGGCGTCTTCTACTCCTTTATCTCTTATCCCTTATCCCTTATTCCTTGTCCCTTTGTCCCTGCCTTTCTGTTCCCTGATCCCTGTTCCCTGTTCCCTGTCTTTCTTGTCCTCCCCCACGCTCGCCTGTTACGCTGGCAGCCAAACGGAGAACGAACATGCTAAAAGGCTTTCGCGACTTCATCCTGCGTGGCAACGTCGTCGATCTGGCCGTCGCCGTCATCATCGGCGCGGCCTTCACCGGCATAGTCAATTCGCTTGTCACGGACGTGCTCAATCCCCTCATCGCCGCCACTGTGGGCAAGCCCAACTTCAGCTTCCTGATCCTCCACATCCATAACGGCGAAGTGAAGTACGGCAACTTCCTCAATGCCGCCATCTCCTTCCTCATCGTAGCCAGCGTCGTTTACTTTGGCGTGGTCATGCCGCTGAACTGGTTTCTCGCGCGCGTAAAGGCCAGCCATGCCGCACCGCCGCCACCACCCGCTACGCGCAGTTGCCCTGAGTGCCTCAGCGATATCCCCATTGCCGCCAGGCGCTGCGCCCATTGCGCTCAGCCGGTCGAGCCCATTCCAGTCGCCACGCAGGCCTGATTCCGATTCAAATCCCGGGCGCCGATGCCGCGCCGGCGCCTGCCTCAACATTCAGTCCGGCCCCTGATCGGCATTACACTGATCTTTCGTGAACTCCCCGCCGACTTCCGCGCAAAAGGATCTCATTCGATGAACCTGCACAAGGCCGTCGCGCCCGTCCTGTTTTTCGCCTTGCTCCCATGCCTCGCCATCGCGCAATCCCCGGCTCCTGACTCCGTCTTCGGCTATCCAAACTTCTCGGCGGAATCCAAAATCGAATCGGCATTCCTCGCTGTACCCAATGCCAAGCTCGCCGGCGAAGAGCTGAAGACTCTCACCGCTGCGCCGCACGTTGCCGGAACGCCCGAGGACCACGCCACCGCCGAATACGTCGCCCAGAAATTCCGCGCCGCTGGTCTTGAGACAGAAATCGTTCCTTACCGCGTCCTCCTCGACTATCCAAAGGTAGTCAAAGTTGAGGCTTTCAGCCCCGACGGCAAGCAGCTCATGACCGGCCCCCATCGCGAATGGGTTCCCGGCGATCCCTATGAAGACGATCCCCGCGTCGTCATGCCTTACAACAGCTCCTCTGGTTCAGGTGACGTCACCGGCGAGGTAGTCTATGCCAACTACGGCCGTCTGGAGGACTACGACAAGCTCGCCGCCGACCACATCGACCTGCACGGCAAAATCGTCATCTGCCGCTACGGCGCAAACTTCCGCGGCGTAAAGGTCTACATCGCAGAGCAGCGCGGAGCCGCCGGCGTCCTTATCTACTCCGATCCCCAGGACGACGGCTACTTCCGCGGCGATGCCTGGCCCGACGGTCCCTGGCGTCCCGCCACCGGCGTTCAGCGCGGCTCCGTCCAGTACCTGTTCAGATATCCCGGCGATCCCGAGACCCCCGGCGTCGCCTCCACGCCTGACCTGCCGGACTCCGCGCGCGTCAATCCCGAGGGCAACCAGCCTCACATCATTTCCATCCCCATCAGTTACGAGGATGCCGAACCCATCCTCAAAGCACTAAGAGGATCGGCCGTTCCTGAGAGTTGGCAAGGCGCGCTGCCGTTCCACTATCACGTCGGTCCCGGCGGCGTCCGCGTCCATCTCGTCTCCCAGCAGGACTACCAGCGCCGACTCATCTGGGACGTCATCGGCACTGTCCGCGGCTCCAGCCTCCCTGACGATTGGGTCGTGGTTGGCAATCATCGCGATGCCTGGGTCTACGGCGCCGTCGATCCCAACAGCGGCACCGCCGCCCTGCTGGAGGCCGTGCACGGCGTCGGCGATTTGCTCAAAACCGGCTGGCGTCCGAAACGCACCATCCGATTCTGCAGTTGGGACGCCGAAGAAGAAGGCCTCATCGGCTCAACCGAATGGGTAGAGCAGCATGCCCAGCCGCTCCAGAAGGCCGTCGCCTACTTCAACGTAGATGTCGCTGTCTCCGGACCCAACTTCTCCGCCGCCGCCGTCCCTTCGCTCAAGAAATTCATTCGCCAGATCGCTCAATCCGTCCCCAGCCCCAAAGGCGGCTCCGTTTACGACGCCTGGCGCACGCACAACCAGACCAATGAGCACCGTCCCTCCAACTCCCCGCCCACCGGCGACGTTCGCGTCGGCGACCTCGGCTCCGGCTCCGACTTCACCCCTTTCCTCCAGCACATCGGTGTGCCCTCAACTGACATTGGCTCCGGCGGTCCGTACGGCGTCTATCACTCCGTCTTCGATAACTACGCCTGGTACACCATGAATGCCGATCCTCACTTCGACTATCTCCAGGAGATGGCCCAGGTCCTCGGCCTGGAAGCCATTCGCATGGCCGATACCGACGTCCTTCCCCTCGACTACACCAACTACGCGCGCGACATCACCTCTTATCTCGAAACGGCCCAGAGCAAGGCTACCGAGGCCAAGCTCTCGCTCGACTTTGCTCCCGCCCTCGCCGCCGCCGGGCGCTTCACCACCGCTGCCGATCACGCCCTCACACTCCAGGACCACCCCTCCGGCGACCTTAATCGCCTCAACGAAGCCCTCCGCGCTGTCGAAACCGATTTCACTTCCTCCGACGGCCTTCCCAATCGCCCCTGGTACAAGCACCTCATCTATGCACCCGGCGAATACACCGGTTACGCCGCAGTAGTCATTCCCGGCGTCAATGAAGCTATCGACGCCAAAGACACCAGCCGCGCCGCCCAGCAGCTCACGGTCCTCGCCACAGCCCTCGACCACGCCGCCCAGACTCTCGCCGGTCTGCAATAGATTTGTCTGAGGCCGATCCCTTGCTGTGAGTTAGCACTAACTCGACCATCTTTAATAACTCGTCTGTGAATGCAGTCATAAGAGAGTTGTGACTCGACTCATGTTGAAGCTATAGATCCACAATTATTTCCTCATCGTTGTGACCGGCAACACTGACCCAAAATAGGACACTTCGTATCCTCTCGATAACACAACGGAAAACCGGAATCTGAAACATCGGTGAGCGTCGCCGGATCGCCGGACTTTCCGTGCCTTAAGGCGTTGTGGGCTCTCGAACCCCTCTGGGTCGGGATTTTCGAGGGGGACGAGTCACTGGAACTCTGTATTCGGAAAGCACCCCAACCCGCATCCTCCCGCATCTCATACTGCCCAGAGCCGCTTAGAGCGGCCGGTCCTCTTTTTTAGGAGCAACCTCTCCCATGCATGACCTCATGATTGGTCTCGCTTACGTCGGCATCCTTTTTCTGCCGATAATCGTCGCAGCCAAAAGCACCCCGAAAATCGGAAAGGACAACCTCGAATCCGAACCCAAAACCCTCCACGAACCCAGAAATCTGCGCTGATGAGAGGGAGGCCACCGCAATACAGGAGCTTCAAAGGCAACATGTGTGACGTGGATCACCCGTTTGGCTGTTGACCCTCCCCGCCGCCGCTCCTATGCTTGAAGAAGATGAAGACTTCCTCAAGCAACCTGCGGATCGGCATTGCGGTGGCCATTATCCTGGGCACCATTGGCTGGCTGGCATACTCCGGCTACGGCTCAGCCAAAAGCTATTACGTCACCATCGCCGAGCTCGGCCACATGGGCAACAAGGCCTACACCAGCAACCTGCGCGTCGAAGGCTTCGTCCAGCCCGGCTCCATCCAGCAGGACGGCACCCATGTCGACTTTGTCATGAACGAGTTTGAAAGCCACTCGTCCAAGGCCGCGTCCGGCCACCTGCTCAAGGTGTCCTACAAGGGCTCCGAGCCGCCTCCGGACACCTTCAAGGACAATTCCCAGGCCCTGGCGGAAGGCACCTACGGCCGCGACGGCGTCTTCCACGCCAACGTGCTCCAGGCCAAGTGCGCCAGCAAGTACGCACCTGTCGTCCCCGGGGCCACTCCCGGATCTAGTCAGCCCGTCAGCACGCCTGCTACCGCCAATCCTCGCGCTGACGCCACCGCTCCCGCCGCCAGTTCACCGGCCCCCGCCGCCGGCACTTCGGGCGCTGCCAACTGAGCCCCAGATGAGCGGCCAGGCAAGCGCGGCCCTCTGCGCCCGAGTCGATAAGGTCTCGCGCCTCTTCGGCACCTTCGCCGCGCTGCGCCAGGTCTCCGCGGAGCTCGAAACCGGCAAGTGCTACGTCCTAATCGGCGAAAACGGCGCCGGCAAGTCCACCCTCCTGCGTATCCTCGCCGGACTCCTCCGTCCCAGCTTCGGCACCGTAAAACTCTTCGGAGATTCGGAGCCCCAGCAGGCCCGCGAGCGCATCGGCTACATGAGCCACGCCCCCATGCTTTACGACGAGCTCACGGGCGTGGAGAATCTGCGCTATTTCGGCAGCCTTTATCCCGGCCGCGCGTGTCTCGATCCCGCCGAAGTTCTGCGCCAGGTGGGCCTCGATCCCAGCCTCAACCGCCTGCTCGGCCAGTACTCCCAGGGTATGCGCCAGCGCACATCGCTCGCCCGCGTCCTGCTCCCCCAGCCTGAGCTGCTCCTGCTCGACGAGCCCTTCTCCAACATGGACGTCGAATCCGTTCGCCAGATGGTCGACCTGCTCTCCGGCTTCCGCCATCAGAACCGCACCATCGTCATCACCACTCACCAGCGAGATGCCGCCGCCCCCATCGCCGACTACGTGCTGGCGCTCAAAGCCGGCCGCGTAGCAAGTTTTGAGCCCGGGAGCCCAAGCCGATGAAGACCAACGGCGCGCGCTTCCTCGAAAGCCTCGGCATTCCCTTCGAGCTCCGCGAGTACGAGGTCGACCCTGAAGACCTCTCTGCAATTGCCGTCGCGAGAAAAGTTGGCATGCCTCCCGAGCAAGTCTTCAAGACCCTCATCACCACGGATGGCCATGGCAGCTATCTCTTCGCCATAATCCCCGGCGACGCCGAACTCGACTTCAAGAAACTCGCGAAGGCCTCAGGCATGCGCAAGGCCGAGATGGCTCCGCTAAAAGACGTCCAGCCCCTCACCGGCTATATCCGCGGCGGCGTCACCATCTTCGGCGCAAAAAAGCCGTACCCCGTCTTCGTCGATGAAACCGTCATCCTATTCGACAAGATCAGCGTCTCCGCCGGAACCCGCGGCGCCCAGCTCATCCTCTCCCCCGACGACTACCTCCGCGCCGCCCAGGCCCTGGGCCAGTCCGCAACCACTGCCGACCTCACCAAATCCGCAATCCGCGAGGTAGCGCCGGCCTCCCGGCCGGCTGTGGCGTGGGCGTCCTCGCCCACGCGTCCTCACCAACACGAAGAGGGCAAATCCTGATGCCCGCCCTCTGGACCCATCTAGTCAAGGACCTGCGCATTGAGTGGCGCTCCATGGACGCGCTCATCTCCATGCTCTTCTTTTCCGGCCTGGTCGTGGTCCTGTTCTCCATCGCCTTCGACCCCCGCGGCGCCTTCTCCCAGCAAATCGCCGGCGGCGTCCTCTGCGTCGCCACCATGTTCGCCTCCCTCAGCGCGCTCAACCAGGCCTGGGCCCGCGAAATCCGCCACAACGTCATGGACGCGCAGCGCATGGCGCCCTCGCCCGCCTCCGAGCTCTACCTCGCCAAGGTCATCGTCAACTTCCTCTTTGTCACCATCGTGCAGGCCGCGCTGGCCCCGTTCTTCTTCATCTTCTACAACCTCCACGTCGCCGGCCAGGGATGGCTGCTCCTCGCTGTGCTCCCTCTGGGCACATGGGCGCTGGTCTCGAACGGCGTCTTTTTCGCTGCCCTCGCCATGACCAGCCGAAACCGCGAGCTGCTCCTTTCCATCATCCTTTTCCCCATCTTCATCCCCGCGCTGCTCGCCATGGTCGTCGCCTGCAAATCCATCTTCACCGGCGACAGCGACCCCGGCCTCTGGATCAAGCTCCTCATCGGCTACGACATCATCTTTACCACCACAAGCTGGCTCCTCTTCGACGTAGTCTTCCACGCCGAGTAACGGCAACCCGCCACGATCCCATGTGCTGAGCGTCACAACCTTCAGCACCACTCGTTTGAGATGCTGCGCAGTCAGGCAATCGGCGTCTGGAGGATATCTTCAGTGGGTACTGGACGTCGCCTGACACGCGGTCGCAGGGCCTAGTCAGCCCTGGAAGTTCAACTCTCCTGCCCTCCGCTGCCTGCGATCGGCCCAAATCGGAACCGAGCCCCTGTTGTAAGCCAGACTTTCGTTGACATGGGCTCCGGATCGCCGTACCCTTGAAATGTGTCAGGCGGCGTCAACTGACGACGCGAATCCTCATGAAGCGCCCCGGAGTGACTTCCCGGGGCGTTTCGCTTTGAACGGAGCGCCCCTCAGCGGAGTGAAGCATCCGCGGTTGCGTCTGCCTTTTGCCCGTGCCACCCAAATGAACGAATGCCCCCGTCCTTGCACAATTTCTGCGACAACCTGTCAAGCCCAACGGTCTGTGGAAAACCAATCCGGACCCCATTGAACATTGGGAAAAATAAAGTTGAGCGGAACAGCAGTATTAGAATTCAAATCTGCTAGACTAAAAACAGTAGCAGGAATAACGCCCGCGATTGGTCGCGGGCGTTTCCATTTGCAGCACAGAAAAGGAAAACCTCAATGTTCGCCCATCATCGCCGCCCAGTGAATCGTTCATCGCAGCCTTCTCGCGATGAGGGTGCGCCCCAGCTTCGCATCGCCGCGGCCCGAACCGTCAGCCCGGGTGCAAACCGATCCGGTCCCACCCGGAACACGGATGCAAATGTGTGCAGTTTTCGCTCGCATCCCCAACAATCCAATGGACATCGCCGTTTTATTTTTGCACGCGTTTCGCCCCCTTCGCGCTCACTTTTCCGCATCCGAACAAGGGCCGGGCGAGAACCAGTGCGCAAATCAGTGCAATTTCAGCCCTTAAGCTTCACACTCCACTCGACATCGCCGTTTTATTTCTTGCGCAACCCCAGGCCGATCATGACCAGTACAACTCCAATGGATCGACTACGTCTAAACAATGTCAGAATGGCATCCAGGATTACTATGCGGATTCAAATTGCCGGTTGTATCTGCGGAATCATGTTGGTGGCGAGCGCGCAAGCGCAGCAGCCGGTCATCGCGGCGGCCGGAACCTCTGCCGCCTCGACGGGCTCGGCGCAGCAGGTTGTGCTCCCTGTGACCGTGCGCAACAAAAAAGGCGACCTGGTCACCGATCTCGAAAAAACCGACCTGACCCTGACCCAGGATGGCCGGCCTCAGACCATCACCAGCCTCGCCCGGCAGAGCGATGAACCCTTCCGGATTGGGCTGATCGTGGATACAAGCCGGTCAGTCAGCAACGCCCAGAGCGCGCTCATCAAGGCTGCGGAGGGCTTTGTGGACCAGGTCCTGCCTTCGGGATCAAAAAACCAGGCCTTCCTCATCCACTTTGACCGGGAAGTCGAGCTGCTCCAGGACTTCACCAGTGACAAGAGCGTTTTGGACCAGCAGTTGGAGCAGATTGGGCCCACCCGGACACAGCATTCTTCTGACGACCAGGGGCCGGAGACAAGCGACACGCCGAGCCTGAACAACAGCCCGCGAGACGCCAACCAGCTCTATGACTCCATTTACCTGGCCTGCGACGAATTGATGAAAGACAAGCCGGGCCGCAAGGTGCTGGTGCTGTTTTCAAACGGCGCCGACCACGGAAGCAAGGAAACCATGAACGACGCCGTCGACTCGGCCGATCACGCCGGGGTGGAGATCTACACCATCTTCATGAAAGGCGACGCAGACCGCACGCCGGGGTCGACTATGCCGGGGAACAACCGGCGCGGGGGCATGGGCGGTGGGTATCCCGGCGGTGGTGGGGGGTATCCGGGCGGCGGCGGCGGGTATCCCGGTGGTGGCGGCGGGTATCCCGGCGGTGGACGCCGCCAGCCCGAGCCAACCAGCGCCAATGGCGTCGACGGCAAGCGCGTAATGCAGGAGATAGCGCAGCGTACCGGCGGCCACGCATATGAGGCCAAGCACACCGGCGATCTGACCCCGATTTACAAGCTGATCGACGACGAGATGAACGGCCAATATCTGCTGACCTATACTCCTGACAAGCCGGATACCGAGGGCGATTTCCATAAGGTGGCGATCACAACAGACAAGAAGGATTACACCGTGTCCACACGCGAAGGCTATTACGGCAAAGATAGTGGACAATGATCGGTGGTCAGTGGATAACAATTGACCTTAATAACGGACTCCGTTATCATTGCCGGTGATCAGAAGCTTCAAAGACGACGACGCGAAGCTGCTGTGGGAGAACGGGAAGAGTCGCCGAATCCCTGCGAGCATCCGGAAGGTGGCGCTCAAGAAGCTTCTGGTATTGCACTGGGCAACGAACCTGGGTGACCTTGCCGTGCCCGGCGGGAACCGGCTTGAAGCGCTCGCCGGTGACCGCAAGGGCAAGTACAGCATTCGGATCAACGATCAATACCGGCTTTGCTTTGTGTGGCGCGAAACCGACGCACACGAAGTGGAAATTGTCGATTATCACTGAGGAGCAGCCATGAGCACGATTCCCTTCGCATTTTCGATTCATCCCGGCGAAGTACTGCGCACAGAGTTCATGGAGCCGGTGGGATTAACGGCATACCGGCTGGCGAAGGAACTCCATATCTCTGCTCCGCGAGTAAACGATCTGATCCGGGGCAAGCGCGGCATCACCGCCGACACGGCGCTTCGGCTGGGGCGCTATTTTGGCAATTCACCGCAGTTCTGGATCGGATTGCAAAGCGGCCACGACCTCTGGATTGCATCGCGAGATAAGTCCTGGAGCAAGGTGAGGCCGCGGGAACAAGCGGCCTGAAGTCTGCCATCCTGAATCCTCGTTCCCAGGTCCCCAAGTGCGAGGGACCTGGGGCACCCGGCCTTGGCTTGGGCCACCCGCCGTCGCGTGATAAGTCCTGGGGCCAGGCGCCCAAGAGTTTGACCCGTCGGCGTCCGCGTTTCCCAGGTCCCAACACCGGGGCCCTGGGGCACACAATCAGGGTGGTGGAATGGGCCTATCGGGCCCCGGGCCACCTGCCACCCGATCATTGTGGTGGAACTGGCTCTTCAAGACCTGGGCCACCCGCCGGCCTGACCCGCGCGCAGCTTCCGCATGGATAAGCGGGCCACCCGCCGCAGAAAACTCGCGGTCTAGTTAGTTACAGACCCCGTCTATCGCCTTCTCCTCGCTAGTTACTGTGTTGCGCCGGTATAAAGTGTGTCTTTCCGTAATACATTCCGACACGCGCCATCCTCCGATTGCCTTCTCATCTCGATCGAAAGATATGCGCTCGACTAGGACCCTCCTTCTGGTGGTGATGCGCAATTGATATTTCTTCCCGGCCTGAAGTTTGAATGGCGCAGCGCGCCTTTCGGGAACCATGACAGTTCCAAGGTTATAGTGTTGCGGAAGGAATTGAGATTCGAACGCTTCCGCGCTGACGGTCATGGTCCTAAAATCGGGCTGAGGGATCTCCGAGATGTCCACTGTTACGTCGATTAGTGGTGCCTTCTCTGCCGAGGTAGGAACATGGCCGTGTGGCCATGGCGTTCCCGGGGCAATGATTAGCACAGGCCACAGGTCGTCATTGTGATTGAGGGGAGGCATGGGATAGAACTTTGGATAGGCGGCTCCTCCCATGGTTTGCATCAACGTCTTATCCTGCTGCATAAGGATCCCTTCCATGCGGCCCATCGTAGCTGAGTATTGTGCATTGCCGTCCGAGATTGCGCGATCAATGCCGTCCGCAATCTTCTGAAAACTTTCTAGCTGTTGGCATCGTGCTTGAGCCTGTTCTGCATCATGTTCATCCCGGTCGAGGTACAGCGTACGAAGTTCTAAGCCGACTAACGCAAACATGACAAGCGTCCAGATAGCTTTTTCTGTCCTTTTCATCCCTTCTAGAGGTCTAAGGAGCCAAGGCACAATGACCCCCAAACCGGCAAGGATTCCTATGAATGTGCCTACTGGCGGATGCAACTCCCACCAGTGATGAAGAGGCAAAGGACAGGGATTTACCATTAGGCAATGCTCTCACTGGGGACAGATCTGAGTCGAGGGGTTAATACTGACTGAAGTCGCGCCCTTTTAAGGCGACGGCGGTTTCGGTGTGGAGCAGTTTTTGGGAAAGAGGCCGAGACGCAGCAAGGGCGCGGCCATGAGCTTGATGGCCGCGCCCCTGCTGTTTGTCCGGCTGACCTGATCAGCAAGTGGAGTTGTGCAGGTCTGGCCCCGTTTGCTTCTCGAGGAGTGCCGCCTGCGCCGCAGCGAGCCTTGCCGTCAACAACCGGAAGGGTGAACAGGAAACATAGTTGAGGCCGATCTTGTGGCAGAACTTGACGGATTCTGGATCGCCGCCGTGCTCGCCGCAGATGCCGACCTTGAGGGTTGGCCGGGTGTTGCGTCCCTTGGCGGTGGCCTGCTTCACGAGGGCTCCGACGCCAGCCTGGTCGAGGGTGGCGAAGGGATCCTGTTTGAAAATGCCGGCCTTTAGGTACGCGGGCAGGAAGTGGTTGATGTCGTCGCGGGAGATGCCGTAGGTGGTTTGGGTCAGATCGTTGGTGCCGAACGAGAAGAACTCGGCTTCTTCGGCGATCTGGTCGGCAACAAGGGCGGCGCGCGGCAGCTCGATCATGGTGCCCACCATGAAGTCAACCTTGGCGTTCTTTTCCTTGAAGACCTGTTCGGCGACGCGGCGGATGATGGCGGCCTGGTGGCGCATTTCCTCAATGGTGGCGACGAGCGGAACCATGATCTCGAGGTGCGGATCGCCACCGTGGTTCTTCACGTTGACGGCAGCCTCGAAGATGGCGCGAGCCTGCATTTCAGTAATCTCGGGGAACGCGATGCCCAGGCGGCATCCGCGCAGACCGAGCATGGGATTGACTTCGTGGAGTTCCTGCACGCGGGCAAGCAGCGTACCCAGCTCCTTGATCTTGGGGGAGCGGGGCTTGGTGTCTTCGAGGTGCTGGATTTCGACGAGGAGCTCTTCCCGCTGGGGCAGGAACTCATGCAGCGGCGGGTCGAGCAGGCGGATGGTGACGGGCAGGCTCTCCATGGCTTTGAAGAGGCCAATGAAGTCCTGGCGCTGCAGCGGCAGCAGGTGCTTGAGAGCCTCGCGGCGCTCTTTTTCGTCGCTGGCCATGATCATGGCGCGCACGTGCTCGATGCGGCCTTCGGCAAAGAACATGTGCTCGGTGCGGCAGAGGCCGATGCCTTCTGCGCCGAACGCGCGGGCCTGCTTGGCGTCGCGGGGCACGTCAGCGTTGGCGCGGACGCGGAGCTTGCGCACCGGGTCGGCCCAGCTCATGAAGTGGACCAGTTCGGGATCGTCGGGGCGCGCTGCGATGGTCTTCAGCTTGCCTTCAATCACTCGGCCGGTGGTGCCGTCGAGAGAGAGCCAGTCGCCGGCGCGGAAGGTTTTGCCCTTGACGCGGAGCTCCTTGCGGTTTTCGTCGACGGTGCAGTCGCCAGCGCCGGCCACGCAGCACTTACCCATGCCGCGGGTGACGACAGCGGCGTGGGAGGTCATGCCGCCACGGGAGGTGAGAATGCCGGCTGCCACTTCCATGCCGCCGATGTCCTCAGGCGTGGTTTCGCCGCGGACGAGGATGATCGAGGTGTAGTCGCCCTTCTGGTGATGCTTGACGGCGTCCTCGGCGGTGAACACGATCTGGCCGACAGCGGCGCCCGGTGAAGCCGGCAGGCCGGTGGCCAGCACTTCGATCTTGGCGCCTTTTTCGTCCAGACGCGGGACGAGAAAGTCATAGAGCTGGTTGGGCTCGACGCGGAAGATGGCCTCATCCTGCGTAATCAGGCCTTCGCGCACCATGTCAATGGCGACACGGACGGCGGCGAGGCCGGTGCGTTTGCCATTGCGCGTCTGCAGCATGTAGAGCTTGCCATCCTGGATGGTGAACTCGAAGTCCTGCATGTCGCGATAGTGCTTTTCCATCTTCCAGGTGATGGAGCGGAGCTGGTCATAAACGCTGGGCATGGCCTTCTCGAGCTCGCTGATGGGCATGGGGGTACGGACGCCGGAAACTACGTCCTCGCCCTGCGCGTTCATCAGGTACTCGCCGAAGAACTGGCGCTCGCCGTTGGCGGGGTTGCGGGTAAAGCCGACGCCGGTGCCGGAGTTTTCGCCCAGGTTGCCGAACACCATGGCCTGCACGTTGACAGCGGTGCCCAGCATGTCGTCGATGTGGTTGATGCGGCGGTAGGTCTTGGCGCGGTCGTTCTGCCAGGAACGGAACACGGCGTCGCGCGCCTGCACCAGCTGGTCGAGCGGGTTCTGCGGGAAGTCCTTGCCGGTTTCCTTCTTCACCAGCTTCTTGTACTCGGCAATGATGTCCTTCAAGGCCGCGGGCACGAGCTCGTAGTCGAAATGAACCTTCTCGCGCTCCTTGATCGAGTCGAAGATGTGCTCAAATTTCTTCTTGGGGATGTCGAGGACGACGTCGCCAAACATCTGGATGAGGCGGCGATAGGAGTCGTAGGCGAAGCGCGGATTGTTGCTGCGCTGCGCGAGGGCTTCGACGGCCTGGTCATTGAGGCCGAGGTTGAGGATGGTGTCCATCATGCCGGGCATGGAGAACTTGGCGCCGGAGCGGACGGAGACCAGGAGCGGGTTTTCGCCGGCTCCGAGTTTCTGGTTCTGGAGGCGTTCGAGCCGCTCGAGAGCGGCATGCATCTCGGTGTCCATTTGCGGGCTGACGACGCCCTTCATGTACTCGCGGCAGGCCTCGGTCTGGATGGTGAAACCGGGAGGGACGGGCAGTCCGGCGTTGGTCATTTCGGCCAGTCCAGCGCCCTTGCCGCCGAGGGTATCTTTCATGCGGCCGTTGCCGTCGGCAGCGCCGCCGCCGAAGAAATAGACGTACTTGATTGCTGCTGCGGTTGCGGTTTGGCCTGCAGGTTGAGCAAGCCCCTTATCCACCACGCCTTGCGTCATGGGATGATGCCTCCGATGATGAGATGCCGGAAGTGGGAACGCAGCGAGGGCGGAGAGGACGGAGGCTCAGGCGGGCGACGGGGTGAGCAAATTTCCGAGCTGAGCGCGTGCGGGTCAACCGTCGTTGGGACACGCTTCGCGGGTACAACAAAGTCGGAAACAGGAATAGTCCTCGGGAGGGGCTATTGAATGTGTTGGGCATCACAGGTGCGGGGCTATTGGGGGCTGTCGGCGTTCGCGGAGCTAGCGGAGTTTGCGGGAGACGGGCGCGGGCCAGGAGGCCCGCGCTACAGCCGACCGGGAGGTTGATTACATGACAGCGTCGGCTCCTTCAGCTGAGTAGACTGATGGCTGCGAAACGACCAGGGACTCGGGAGAAGGAGCCGAACATGGTGATTATAGGTTGCGACTTTCATCCCCGGTTTCAGCAGGTCGCATTTGTGGACAAGGAAACGGGCGAGTACGGAGAACGGCGGTTGTTGCATCCGGAGGAGGCGGAGAAGTTTTATCGCGGGTTGGCAGGCAAGCCGGTGCGGGTAGGGGTCGAAGCCACGGGGAGCTTCCGCTGGTTTCGGCGGCTGCTGGCGGAGCTGGGCCATGAGTTTGTGCTGGGCGACGCGGCGGCGATTCGAGCGTCGTTTGTGCGCAAGCAGAAGACCGACAAGCGGGATGCGCGGCATATTTTGCAATTGCTTGTGGAGGACCGGTTTCCCGCGGTCTGGCAGCTTTCCGTGGCGGAGGATGAGCTGCGGCAGCTATTGGTGCATCGCTGCCGGATGGTGCGCATGGCCACACGCGTGCACAACCAGCTGGATGCGATGGCCAAGAGCGAGGGCATGGCGACGGCGCGGGGCAAGAAGGGACTGGAGGAAGTGGCCCGGTTGCCCTTGGCCGGCTGGCATGCCGTCGAGCGGCAGGATCTGCTGGAAGTGCTGGGGCTGCTGGAGCGGCGGGTGCGGGCACTGGACGAGGCGGTGCGCACGGCCGCGGAACGGAACCAGGCGGCGGCGCTGCTGATGACGCAACCGGGAGTGGGTCCGGTAGTGTCGCTGGCTTTCGTTCTGGCCATCGGGGACTGGCGGCGGTTTGCTCGCGGCAAGAAGGTGGCCAGCTACCTGGGACTGATTCCAGCCGAGGAGTCGAGCGGGCAGCGGCGGCGGCTGGGGCACGTTTCCAAGCAGGGCAACAGCATGGTGCGCTGGCTGCTGGTGCAGGCCGCGATGCACGCCCAGCGCCAGGATCCGAGCTGGCATCGGCAGTACGTGCGGCTGTCGATGACAAAGCATCATGGGGTGGCCAAGCTGGCTATCGCGCACAAGTTGGCGGTGCGGCTGTATTGGATGTTGCGCTCCGGCGAGCACTACAGCCAGGTGCGGGAGCGCGGTTCGCATGCGGGGCAGTCCGTGTAGCGTCGTGGCGCAAAAGCCGAGAGGTTGATTGGACACCCCGCCTCTCTTCCCAGGGGGAGAGAGTTTGAACAGGCAATCATGGGGCACCACCGGACCGAATACATGGGTGATCGAACCTGAGTCGTTCGATCGAAAGTGATTGAGAACCAACATGCGAGCCCAGGGCCGTTTCGCAAAGCAAGACCGGTTTCCAGCCATGGTTCGAATCTCAGAAAGTACGTCCGAGATTCGAACCAAGTTCAATGGTGGCCGTGGCCGGGGCGGTGTCAAGGGTCGAGATGAACGCCAAAGTACGGCGCCCTTGACACCGCCCCGACCACCACGGGAAGCTGCGCGCTGTTTGCAGTTGACAGGGGTGAACGCTGTCATACACGGCGCTACAACTGCGCGCAGAGGTGAGCGCTACGAACTACGCGCCGAGTTCGTCCCGGATGGCGGCGGCGATGGCGTTGGCGTGGCGCTGCATGGCGGCTTCGTCTTCGGCTTCAATCATGACGCGGGCCAAAGGCTCGGTTCCGGAGTAGCGGATAACGACGCGGCCCGTGTCCTTCAGGTTCTCCTCGGCTTCGCGAATGCGCGCATGGACCGACGGGATTTTCTCAAGAGGGCGTTTCTCGCGCACGCGCACGTTCACAATGATCTGGGGGAAGACCTTGAGGTCAGCAGAAAGCTCGTCGAGAGATTTGCCGGTGCGGGCGACGAGATCGAGGACGACCAGCGCGGTAAGGATGCCATCGCCGGTAGTGGCCAGGTGAGGGAAGAGAACGTGGCCGGACTGCTCGCCGCCGAGGGCAGCGTTCTTCCGCTGCATCATTTCCAGCACGTAGCGATCGCCGACGGTGGCGCGGAGCATGTGGATGTGGGAGCGCTTGAGCGCCGCTTCCAGTCCCATGTTTGACATTGTGGTGGCGACAACGATGTCGTCCGTGAGCATGCCGCGCTCTTTCAGGTCGCGGGCGCAAATCAGCAGGATGGCGTCGCCGTTGATGACGCGGCCGTTCGATCCGGCGAGCATGCAGCGGTCGGCGTCGCCGTCAAAGGTGAGGCCGATCTGCGCGCCGCGCGCGGTAACTTGTTTGGCGACCCAATCGGGATGAAGCGCGCCGCAGTCTGCGTTGATGTTTTTGCCGTCGGGCTCGGTGTTGAGCAGGGTCACGTTGCCGCCGAGGCGCCGGAAAAGCTCCGGTGCGACGGCGGAGGCGGCGCCGTTGGCGCAGTCGGCCACAATGCTGAGGCCGTCCAGGCGCAGACCGGGCACGCAGTCCAGCAGGAACTGGACGTATTCGCCGCGAAGGTCCGGCTTGTCATTGAGCTGGGGCAGGGTACGCGGATCGGGGGGAGTGGCCAGGTTGGAGTGAAGGAGGATTTCGTCCTCCATTTCGAGTTCCACCGCATCGGGAAGCTTGTAGCCGTCGGCGCCGAAGAGCTTGATGCCGTTGTCTTGCCAGGGATTGTGGCTGGCGGAGATGACCACGCCGGCAGCGTACCCGTGCTTGTGGGTGAGGTAGGCGACGCCGGGAGTGGGGATGACGCCGGCGCTTTCAAACGCGACTCCGGCTTGGGCAAGGCCAGCGGCGAGTGTGGCAGCGATCCAGGGGCTGGACTCGCGCGGATCGCGGCCGATGAGCACGCGCGGCCGGTGAGCGACGATGCGCGGCATGGAGTGGCCGAGAGCGAGGCCGGCGGCGAAGATGGTTTTGGGATCGAGCGGATAAGTGCCAGCGACGCCGCGAATGCCGTCGGTGCCAAAGAGCTTGCGGAAATCGGAAGAGGTCATGAGGATCGTTTCCCGGATTTCTTGGCTGATGTCGACTCGACGCGGGAGGTCAACGAACCGTCAGCGAGGCGGGTTGTGAGTTGATCGCCGCTACGCACCTGGGCAGCGGAGCGGACGAGAACGCCGTTGGCGTCGAGGACGAGGGCATAACCGCGGTCGAGCACGGCGATGGGTGAAAGCGAATGCAGGCGGGCATCGAGGGCCTGGAGCTGGGCGCGGCGCTCGTGGAGCAAACGCTCCGCGGCGTGCAGGAGGCGGATGCGGCCGGCGGCGAAGTGCTGCTGGGCGTGTGCGAGGCGTTGGCGGGGATCGTGGCGGAGAACGGCAGCGCCGAATTCGGTAACGCGGCGCTGGGTATCGCGGATGTGGAAGGTCATGCCGCCGGCGAGGCGCTGCGCGGCGTCGTCGAGGCGCTGGGCGAGCCGGTGAAAAAGCGTGGTGATGCGAGTTTCGGCGCGGGCGACGGCAATGCGGGCGAGGCGCTGGCGGGCCTGAAGGAGTTGGAAATGGCTACCGCGTTCCAGGCGGGCATCGAGGCGGGCGAGGTGCTCTGCGATGCGGTGCTGGGCCTCGGTGATGAGCTCGGCGGCGGCGGAAGGCGTTGGTGCGCGCAGGTCGGCGACGAAGTCGGCGATGGTGAAGTCGGTTTCGTGGCCTACCGCGGAGACGACGGGAACCTGGGAGGCGGCGACGGCGCGGGCGACGCGCTCAGAGTTGAAGGCGGCCAGGTCTTCCAGCGAGCCTCCGCCGCGGGCGACGACGATGACATCAACCAGAGCCTGGCCTTCGGGACCGGAATCATTGAGGCAGGCAATGGCGGATTCAATTTCGGCGGCGGCGGACTCGCCCTGCACGCTGGCAGCGCAGACGATGATGTTGAGTCCGGCGTGGCGGCGGCCGGCGATGTTGAGGAAGTCGCGGATGACGGCCCCGGTGGGCGAGGTGACGATGCCGACGGTGCGCGGGAATGCAGGCAGCGGGCGCTTGCGCGCGGCGTCGAAAAGGCCTTCGGCTTTGAGTCGTTCCTTGAGCTGCTCGAAGGCAAGCTGGAGAGAGCCGGCGCCAACGGGCTCAAGGGTTTCGGCCACGAGCTGCACCTGGCCGCGCTGGTCGTAGACGCTGACCCGGCCGCGAGCGAGGACGTGCTGGCCGTCTTCAGGGCGAAAGCGCAGCAGCGAGGCTTGGCGGCGGAAGAGGACGACGGGAAGCTGGGCGTCGGCGTCCTTCAGGGTGAAGTAAACGTGCCCGGAGGGCGCGGGGCGCAGGTTGGAGATTTCGCCCTCGACCCAAACGTCGGCGTACTGGGTTTCGACGATCTGGCGAATGTGGGAGACGAGCAGGCTGACGGGCCAGACGCGGCGGGCGGAGACAGGAGCCTCGAAGGTGAGGTCGAGCTGGGCCGCGGCGGCGTCGCGAATGGGCACGTAATTGAGTTTAGCGGAGATGAGCGGGGCCAGCGGGGCCAGCGGAGTCAGCGGGGCCTTATCCCTTATCTCTCGTCCCTGCTCTTGCGGTAAACTTGCCGCAATGCGTGTTTTCGGGATCGACTGCGGGACGGAAGTAACAGGCTACGGGGTTGTGGAGAGTTGCGAGACCGGCCGCGATACACGCCTTGTCTGCCTTGCCAAGGGGGGCATCCAGCTTGACCGGAACAAGCCGTTGCCGGTGCGTCTGGAACAGGTGTTCCGGGAGCTTTGCGCGAGGCTCGCCGAGTGGCAGCCCGATGCGGTCGCCGTCGAGGAAGTTTTCTATAGCGTGAATGCCAAATCCGCGCTCAAGCTGGGCCAGGTGCGCGGCGTGGCGCTGCTGGCAGCCGCCTGTGCGGGCGTTCCCGTGGCCGAATACGCTCCTCTGAAGATCAAGTCCAGCGTCGTTGGGTACGGCCTGGCGCAGAAGCAACAGGTGCAATTCATGGTGGCCCGGCTGCTCGGCCTGGCGGAACCACCCCAACCGGCGGATGCCGCAGACGCCCTCGCCGTCGCCATCTGCCACATTCACACCGCCGAGACCCAGGCCCTGCAGGGGGCCGTCCGATGAGGCTGAACTCGGTGGGCGGCATGGTGGTAGCTGGGCTCATGGCCGCCGGGGCCGCGTGCGCGTGGAGCCAGCCTGCTGCTGTTTTTGAGTTTGAATACACCAATCGGAACCTGATCCCCGCCCAATGGATCCTCGAAATCCATCCCGACGGCAGCGGCCATTTCCGCTCCCAACACGGCAATGCGGCGCCCACGGAAGACATTGAGCCGCCCGATATCGACCGCGATTTCCAGGTGAGCGCGCCGTTTGCCCAGCACGTTTTTCAGGTAGCTGAGCGGAAACGGCTCTTCCACGCCGGTTGCGAGAGCCACATGAAAGTCGCCTATCAGGGGACCAAGAAGTTTGTGTATCAGAGTCCGGCCGGTGAGGGTTCGTGCCAGTTCAATTACTCGAAAGACAACGAAATCCAGGGATTGGCGGATTCGCTGATGTCCGTGGCCACCACCCTCATCGAGGGAGCTCGCCTGCAAACCCTGCTGATACACGACCGGCTGGGGCTGGACCACGAGACCGAAGTGCTGGTGGAATCGGCCAATGATGGCCGCGCCCAGCAAATCGGCTCCATCCGCGACATCCTGGAGCGCCTCGCGGACGACCCCATGGTCCTGGATCGCGTCAAGCGCCGCGCCCGCCTCCTGCTCTCCAAAGCCAACGACTGATTCCGGGCCCAGGACCCTGCCTTTGACGCGACTTTCCTTTGCCCGCCGGTGTCTATATTGTGTTGGAAGTATCCCAAAGGCGGTGGTTATGAGACGCGCGATCGAGGGAATCGGCAAGGCAGCTGTCTTCTGCATCGCAATTCTTGCGCTGGGGGCCGCGGCGACGCAGGCAATAGCCGCGCAGGCAGACGATGGCGGGCAGCAGGCCCGTGCCGTCCGCCTCAGCGACGTCGAGGGTCAGGTGAGCGTCTCGCAGAATGGGCAGCCGCTTGCCGACCATGCCCTGGCGAACATGCCCCTGTTTGAGGGAACCCAGATTACAACTGGCGATGACGGGCGCGCCGAAGTTCAGTTCGAGAATGGGACTATTGCCCGCATTCCTCCTGACAGCACCTTGACCCTTGCCGTGCTCCGGCAGGGCGACACGGAAATCGACCTGAACAGCGGCGAAGGGTATTTCGAGCTGGAAAGCGCCAATCAGGACCACCCCGTGCGCGTCCGGTTCGGGTCCAATGTGGTTACTGCCAGCGGTTTTACGGTCATCCGTGTGCAGCTTGACCAGCCTCCCGGAAACCTGGCGGTTTTCTCGGGCAATGCGCACCTTGAAGCCGCCAACAACACCGCGATGGACCTTCATGGCGGGGAGAGCGTGGACCTGGGCCAGTACAATCTGGCCGAATCCATCGAACCCGATTCCTGGGACGCCTGGAACTCCGACCGCGACCAGGCCATTACCTCCGCCGAAGCGAGCACCACGGCCGCCACCAACTCCATGCCCAACAACAACAACCCCGCATGGAGCGACCTGAACCAGAACGGCGCCTGGTACAACACTCCGGATCAAGGCTACGTCTGGTCGCCCTACGATGCCTCCAATCCCGGCTGGGACCCCTATGGCAATGGCTCCTGGATCGATGAGCCCTCGTATGGCTACGTGTGGGTCTCGGGCTATCCGTGGGGTTACATGCCGTTCCAGTGCGGCGCGTGGAATTATTACTCGGCATTTGGCTGGGGATGGGCTCCGGGCGGGTGTTCACCTTGGTGGGGGGGCGGCGGAGGCTGGTTCTTTAATTACGGCCATTACCCCAGCTGGTACCGTCCGCCGTTCCGGCCGCGCATCGGACCCAGAATGGGCCCCCCCGGACGTCCTCATCCCTTGCCTGGCGGGCGTTCGTCCGCGCCCATTATCGCGGTCAATCGCCCGGCTCCAGTGGGCAGGCCCGCTCTGCCTCCACGCGACGGCCATTCCGCGGCAATGATCGGCGGCTCGGTGGTTGAGCCTCTGGCCTTGACGCCGCGCAGGCAAGCCTTCGCGCGGGCCGGGTTCGCTTCGCCGAACGCTGCGGAGCGGACATTCGCGGCGCGTCCGGGCGAGTCCTCGCGTCCGGTTTACAACCGTCCGCCGGAAGCGGGCCGGAATTCTTATGCTCCGCAGGGCCACCCGGCTTATATTCCCTATAACCAGCAGGGCGCGCACCCGAGCTACAGCTCGCCTCGCCCAGCCCCTGCGTACCATCCTCCCTCAGGCGGGTATTCGCACCCGTCCGGAGGCGCGTCGCATCCTTCGGGCGGCGGCCATCCCTCGGGAGGCGGTGGTCATCCCTCGGGAGGCGGGCACAAATAGCATCGCTGCCATAAAAGACACATTGCCCAATAGTCGCATTGACAGGTGACTGACGAGACCGGTAGATTGTCTCCGTTTTCCGAATTCAATCGTGAAACAGAACAGGGAGGCCGCAATATGCCCTCGTCCTCGGTTGCCTGTCCACTCTTTTCCGCCCAGAAGCCGAGCCATCGCCTCTGCCGCCTGCAGCACTTGTTCTGGATCGCATGTATCGCGGTTTTTTCCGTGTTCAGCTTGTCCGGTTGCGGTGCAATTTCCAATCTTGAGAATGAATTGGGTAATAAGAATTCGCCGTCATCGGTGACGGCAGACGCCGGCAGCGGGCAATTTGTTCCCATTTCCACCTCCTTTTCGACTGCGCTCCAGGTCACAGTCAAGGACTCTTCGGGAGACGCCTCGCCTAACGCGACCGTCACATTCACAGCGCCATCGAGCGGCGCCGGCGGCACTTTTTCCGGCGGCAACACCACGGCGACAGCGACCACAGACAGCAACGGCGACGCCACTTCTCCTGCATTCACGGCCAACGGCACAGCAGGCTCCTACAGCGTGGTTGCCTCGGTCAGCGGAGTGAGCGACACGGCGAGCTTCAATTTGACGAATACAGACGCCAGTGGAAACTGGAGCTATGCCTTTGTGCTCGCCGATGGCAGCACGGCCTCAGGAACCTTGACCCTCGCCGAACAGGGAACGAATATTACCGGGACCATTTACGATCCAGGCTCTGAAGTGGGAACCTTCACCGGCACGGCTGGGCCGAATGGCGCCCTTACGGGGAACTGGAATTTCCAGACCCTCACCACCAGCGCTACCAGTTGCCAAACCGTCACGATCGTTACTACGAGCATCCAGTGTTCGCCTAATATCCCCTGCTTTGGCGCGTTTCCCCCGGGGTACGGCGGCCCGTTGACGGGCGCGAGCACCATAACCAGTGTGACCACCGGAAACACTTGCACCATCGACAATCAGGGAGGCGTATCTCTGATTTTGAACCCGCCGGCCTCGCCGGGGTTGAACTTGACCGGTTCCTGGCTCGTCGAGGCGCCGGGAGGGCAAGTCCTGGCGACTATTGCCCAAAATGGACAGAATCTGACCGGGACCTCGCTGGATACTGATGGGACAGTGGATAACATCACCGGTACGATAAGCGGTACCACCATGAATTTCACCGTGACAAGTCCATCCAGTTGCGTTACCACCGTTGTTGGTACCGAAGCTTCCGACGGAGATTCCTTTTCAGGCACCTACTCAGAATCCGGATCGAGCTGCCAGACCGCGACCGGAAACATATCCGCAACAAGATTGTAAGGTGACCCAAGAAGGGACCGGCACAAGCCATTTTCTCCAGAATCCGCGCGTGCCCGGGTCTCGGTTGTAGGATCCGGAAGCAATTTAGCCCGCACTGGCAGGTATCTCTTTACCCCTCCAGCTTGAACCGCGTCTCCGCCAGCCTGCGGAACGAGGGGCTTGACGCCGCCATTCCGCAGGTGCCGGGCGCCCGTCAGAAACCGATATCGACGAAGGCGAAGCTGCCAGGTATCGCGGCATCAATCGCAGCCCGAATCAGATGGGCGTTTGCCATCACGACGCTCTTCCTGTTCGTGCTGACTACAACCAGGGCAATTCTCCGGCCTCGCAGGTTCTGCTGGTAATTCAATCGCTGATCGGCTGTGACCAGGACTTCAATGCCCGCTTGCTCGGCCGCATCGAGCAGGTCCCCATTCGACAAGCCAGCCCACCCCTTGAATTCTGTAGTGGCCACCTCGTGACCGCCGAGATCGACACGCAGGCGCTGAGGGATGTTCTCGTCAAGCAAGACTTTCTTTCCCATTTTCAGGCCGCAGACTCGGCGCTCCGTGCGATGAATACAAGGAGCCCCTCAATCTGTTCGCTTTGGACCGTCGGGAACTCTTCCAGCAATTCGGGCAAGCTCAATTCACTTAGATTGCGGAGAATTGCAGTGACAGGAACACGGGTTCCGCGAAAAACCCAGGCGCCGCCCTGCGTATCCGGCTTGCTCTCGAGCTCCGGACAACGGGACCAGTCGATGACTGATTTTGCAGCGGCCATATCTTGCCCAACTCCTGATGAGATTCTGGTCTTACGCGGCTCAAAAATCAATATGTTCGCGGAGCTTCTTCACCCTTCCAGCTTGTACCGCGTCTCCGCCAGCCGGTATAGTCTGCGCCACACCAGCCGGTTCATCGTCACCACCATCAGCGAAATCAGGATGGTGGCCATCAGGATAATGGGAAACTGGCCGTGATCGGTGGCGTTGCTGATTTCCGCGCCCAGGCCGATAGTCATCAGCGTGTGGTCCTTGATCTTGGCGTATTCGGCCATCACGGAGGCGTTCCACGCGCCACCACTAGCGGTCACCATGCCGGTAATCAGGTAAGGGAAGATGCCGGGCAGAATGAGCCGGGTCCAGCGCTGCCAGCGCGTGAAGCGATAGAGCGAGGCCACCTCGCGCAGATCCGACGGGATGGACATGGCGCCGGCGATCACGTTGAACAGGATGTACCACTGCGTGCCCAGCAACATCAGGGCGATGGAGCCGATGCCGAGCCCGCCGCCAATGTCGATGAGCCCGATGAGCAGCACGGGATAAAAGGCGGAGGCAGGCACGCTGGCCAGCACCTGCGCCAGTGGCTGGACAAAGCGCGCCATGCGCGGGTTGAGGCCGATGGCAACGCCCACCGGAATAGTCCACGCGGCGGAGATGAGCAGGGACGCATTGACGCGAAGAAACGTTGCCGCCGCACCAGCGAGCAGATGGCGCATCTCCGCCCAGGTGAGCGTGCTCAGCATGGCGGCGGCCTCTATCACGGCCCAGGTACCGGCGATGACGACCACGGTGACGACCATCCAGAACGCAGCTGCTCCCTTGCGCCGGGCCTTGTCCTCGTCGATCGGCTGCACCACTTTGCACTCACGCGTTTGCGCCAGCCGCCGGTAGATCGGCTCCTCGATCCGGTTCAGAACGCGGCCGGGAAGGGAATTGAGCAGCGCCGAGCGGCGCAGCACCTCCAGCACCGGCGAAGTGACGCGGTCGGCGGATTCCACTTGCTCGAATTTGAATTTGTCGCTCCAGGCGATCAGCGGCCGCCACACCAGCTGGTCGGTGGCTACGACGATGAGAACCACCAGCCCAATGCCGCTGAGCAGCGCGGGCACGTCGCCTGAGTTGGCGGCAGACTGGATGTAGCTGCCGAGGCCCGGCAACTGGAAGTTGCGGTCGCCCATGGTGAACATCTCGCACAGCATCAGGGCGAACCATCCGCCGGCCACCGAGACAATGGAGTTCCAAACCAGGCCGATGGCCGCGTACGGCATCTCCAGCTGCCAGAAGCACTGCCAGCCAGAATAGCGAAAGATGCGCGCCGCTTCCATCATCTCGCGGGGGATGGACTTCATCGAGGAGTAGAAGCTGAAGGCAAGGTTCCACACCTGGCCGGTGAAGATGAGCAGGATAACGCCCATCTCGATGCCCAGCTGATGACCGGGAATAAGCGTTACCATGGCCAGCACCACCGGGGGTAGAAAGCTAAGCACGGGGATGGACTGAAGGATGTCGAGCACGGCCACCATCCAGCCCTCGATGCGCGGGTTCTTCACCGCCGTGTAGCCGTAGGCGACGGCGAATATCAGGCTGAGCAGGTAGGCGATGGCGATGCGCACCACCGAGTAAAAGGCATAGACGGGCAGCGCGCGCGCGGAGTGCGAGATGGGAACCACAGGCGCGGGTGTGCCCATCCAGTACGCGGCGGTGTGGAGGACAGCGAAGAAGAGCGCCAGCCCGCAGAGCGCCACGCCGGCATCGATGAAGAAGGGCCATTTGCGCACCGTGACCAGCGTGCGCGCCAGGGGATGCTGGCTGAGGCTCATGGTTCGCTCTCGCCCTCCGCGGCGGCTTCTTCCTGCGCGTCGGGGAGCACAAAGCGGCGGCGCGCGGCGTCGAAGTCGAATATCTCGGCATACCGGCCCCAGGTGACGGCGGTTTCAATCTGGCGAAGGCTTTCTTCCTCGCTGAACTGCTCATCCAGCATGTCCATGAAAAACTCTTCCGGCACGGTGTGGTCGCTTTTGGCTTCGAGGGCGCGGCGAATCTGGCGCAGCAGCAGAACGTTCTGGAGTGCCGCGTCGCGGAAGAGCTCCTTCTGGCGCAGGATTTCGGAGTTGGCGAACTCCGCGCCGCTTTCGGTAATCACGGCGTCGCCCTCTTCCACCTTCAGGAAGCCGAGCAACTGGGCCGCATCCACGATGGGAAGCAGGTCGTCAATCTCGAAGGCGAGGTCGTCGGCCAGGCGGTAGATGTCGTCGCGGCCGCCCTTATCCAGAAGCAGTTCCAGCAGGCCGGCTATGCCGCCGGGCCGGGCGTGGGGCAGCATCTGGTAGCGCATCTGCCGCTGGTCGCGCACGCGGCGGCCGTTGGGTGTTTCCGGGGCTTCCGCGGGGGCAACATCGGGCCGCGTCAGGACCTTGTAGATGTAATCGACGAGCTGGGTGAAGGCCTCCGATTTGCGTTCGCGTGGCTGCGGCATCTGCACCCGGAAATCGGTGCGGATGTGGCCGGGATTGCGGCCGAGAACGATGATGCGATCGGCCAGCAGCACGGCCTCTTCAATGTTGTGGGTGACGATGAACACGGCGCGCGTGGGCATGGTCTTCTTGGCCCACAGCTCCAACAGTTCGCTGCGCAGGTTCTCGGCGGTGAGCACGTCGAGCGCGGAAAATGGCTCGTCCATGAAGAGCACTTCAGGCTCGACCACCAGCGCGCGCGCAAAGCCCACCCGCTGGCGCATGCCGCCGGATAGCTCCTTCGGATAGGCGGCTTCAAAGCCGTCCAGGCCCACCATGTCGAGCACGCGCATGCTTCGCTCACGGCGCTCGCCCGCCGGCTCACCGCGGGCCTGCAGCGGCGCTTCCACGTTTTCCAATACGGTAAGCCAGGGAAACAGGGCAAAGCTCTGGAACACGATGGAAACATTGATTTCGGCCTCGCCGATGGGCTTGCCATGCCAGTAAACCTGGCCTGCGGACGGCCGCGAAAGGCCGGTAAGCATGCGCAGCATGGTGGACTTGCCCGAGCCCGAGGGACCCAGCAGAGCGAGGATCTCGCCGGGGATAATCTCCAGATCGGTGGGCGCAATCACCTGGATGCGGTTTTCGCTCGGCTGCGCGTAATACTTTTCAATCCGCTCGGCGCGAATGATGGCTTCGCCGGCGCCGGCGCGGGTGTCGTTCTGGAGTGCAGCCTCCTGCATGCCTGTCTCCGGTCGCATTCTCTGATGGGTGTCGATGGTGTTACGAGGTCCAGAATTGCGAGTCTAGGCTTTCCCGGTTGCAATCGGTTAAAATCACCACATGCCGGGGGTGAGTTCGACCTCTCCGGCCGTTCCCTAAGCAGAGCCTACCATTTGAGGGAAACAGGTTCCCAGGCAAGTCTGGTTTGCCTTAGACTAGCGCAGGCTGCAAATTCCCCAGCACGATGCAGCCCCAGACCGCATCGAACCTTCAGGAGCTTATGCCCGACACAATCATGAAACCCAAGGTCTTAGTCGCGGACGACGAGCGTGTGATCGCCGATACCCTGGCCATGATCCTGAACCAGAGCGGATTTCAGGCGCAGGCGGTGTATTCCGGGGAAAGGGCGCTGGAGATGGCGCCCACTTTCCGTCCCGACATGCTGATTTCAGATGTGATCATGTCCGATCTGAACGGCATTGACGCGGCCATCCGCATCCGCGAGGTGCTTCCTGCCATCAAAATCCTGCTCTTTTCCGGCCAGGCCGCCACGGCCGACCTGCTGGAGAAGGCCCACGCCCAAGGATACGACTTCGAAATTCTGGCCAAGCCAGTCCATCCCCAGGATTTGCTGAGCAAGCTGCGCAACGGGAACTGAGAGGACCGTGGAGCCGGATTTTCGGCCCGAGAAACTCGGGCGGCAGGGGGTCCGCCAGGCGAAAATCCACGCCCGCCGGGCCACCCGTGGCGCTTGTCCCGCATCTAACCAAATCGTGCCCTCCCCCGACTCCAGGCCCAAAGTACTCATTTCCGACGACGAGCGCATCATTGCGGATACTCTGGCCCTCATCCTGAACAAGGGAGGCTTTGAGACGCGCGCCGTCTACACGTCGAAGAATGCGCTTGAGCTTGCGGCCCAATTCCAGCCCGACATGCTCATCTCCGATGTGCTGATGACCGACATCAGCGGTGTGGACGCAGCCGTCCAGATGCGCGCCATCCTTCCGGAAATCCGCGTCTTCCTGCTTTCCGGCCAGCCGGCGACTGCGAAGATGCTGGCGCGTTCGCAGGCGCAGAACCTTGGTTTTGAGATGCTGGTCAAGCCAGTGCATCCCCGCGACCTGCTGGAAAAGCTCCGTGCAGCATCCGCAGTCCCGGAACAGCTTCCCAGTTAGGCACTTTCTATTGGAGCGAACGGTACGGCGAGGGCCGAATGCGGCGCCGCTAGCCCTTGAGGCGTGCGACAATCCAAGGCAATGGCCAGCCAGCGCAAACCTGTGATTGTACGCAAGTTCTCCCGGGACTGGGTGGCCGGGTACGCGCGCCCATCGTTCGCTCAGGAATCTGACGAGCTGGAGATCCTGGACCCCGCAGGAAAGGTGCTCCGGATCGGCTGGGACACGGTGAAGTGGGTCTGCTACGTGCGCGACCTGCCGTCCTCGCTCACCGACAATCCGGAGCGGTTGCTGCACAAGCGGTTCGCGGTGCGCCCGCGCGCGGCTGGCCTGTGGTTGCGCATGACCCTGAACGACGGCGATGAGCTCGAAGGCCTTGCCGCCAACGACCGGTCGCTAATCGATGGCCCGGGCCTGCTGCTGACTCCTCCGGACCAGCGCTCCAACACGCAGCGGATTTTTGTTCCTCGCCAGGCCATCCAGGCGCTGCAGGTGGTCAGCCTGATCGGGGTAGGGAAGCGCCGGCCGTCGGCGGAGCCGCAGCCGGAGCTTTTCAACGAAGCAGAGCCGTCCTGAAATGGACACCCGTGTCTCTGCGTTGACCCGCCAATCCGCCGTTGTTCCTCAATGCGCTGTCAACTTCGGTTCATTAGCCTCGGCGGCGATGGAGTCCAGCGTTTTCAACATCTCTGGAGCCAGTTTGAAATCCACCGCGCGAAGGTTTTCTCTCAGGTGAACAAGGCTGGACGTGCCCGGAATCAGCAGGATGTTCGGGCTGCGATGCAGCAGCCAAGCCAGTGCAAGCTGCATGGGCGTGGCTCCAATGGATGCAGCCGCTCGGTTGAGTTCATCGGACTGAAGGGGTGTGAATCCGCCCAGCGGGAAGAATGGAACGTAGGCGATGCCCTGCTGCGCGAGATCGTCGATAATCCGGTCGTCGGCGCGGTGGGCGACATTGTAGAAATTCTGCACGCAGACCACCGGAGCAATCTTCTGCGCCAGTTTCACCTGCGCGGGCGTCACGTTGCTGAGGCCCAACTCTTTGATCTTGCCCTGCCGCCTCAATTCCGCAAGCGTTGAGAACTCCGATTCAATCGGCGTGTCTTCCGGAGGCTCCAGCCCACCCATGCGCAGGTTGACCACGTCCATCGCATCCAGGCCGAGGCGGCGCAGGTTGTCTTCCACGGCGTCGGTCAGTTCCTTCGGCGACCGCGCCGGCAGCCAGGATGCGTCCTCGGTTCGCCGCGCGCCTACCTTGGTCACGATCACAAGACCGCCGGGATACGGATGAAGCGACTCGCGGATGATCTCATTCGTCACAAAGGGACCGTAATAATCGCTGGTGTCAAAGTGGTTCACACCGGAGGCAATTGCCTCGCGCAGCACCGCAATTGCCTGCGCGCGGTCACGCGGCGGACCGAATACCCGCGGCCCCGCCAGTTGCATTGCGCCGTAGCCCATCCGGTGCACCGTCATATCGGTGTGAGCAAACGTAAAGCTGCCGCCTAGATCCTTCGGTCCCGTCATATACAAATTCCTCCGAAGACTTTTTGTAATTCGCGCGATCTAGAGATTAGATGACGGCAGCTTCAGCGCAGGATTCTGGAATTCTCTGCTCGCGTCGAGACGCGTTGCCTGGGGGCGCGGCGCTTCAGGTGACAGCGTGGTCAGGGGTGAGATGTCGATGCCGACGAGCAGGCGCTCCACGCTTTACAATTTCAAACAATGACCCTAGGCGAGCTGGCCACGAAGCTGGGCGCGGAACTCCGCGGCGACCCCGACCTCGAAATCACCGGCGTAAAGGGAATTGAAGAGGCAGGCCCGTCTGAAATTACCTTCGTGGCCAATCCCCGCTACTCCGGCCTGGCGCGCACCACGCACGCCGCAGCCGTGCTGGTTGAGCCGGAATTTGCTGAGATTCCCGTGGCCACGCTGCGCATCAAGAACCCGTATTACGCTTTTGCCCGCGCGCTGGGATTCTTTTACCAGCCGCCCGATTATCCGCCCGGCATTCACCCCACCGCCGCAATCGATGCCAGCGCCGTCATCGGCGAGGGCGCCCATATCGCTGCTTACGTCGTCGTCGGTGCATGCGCCTGCATCGGGCCTCGCGCCAAGCTTTTGCCCCACGTTGCCATCTACCCCGGCGTCCAGATCGGCAGCGATTTCTTCGCCCATTCGCACGCCATCATCCGTGAAAACTGCGTCCTCGGCGATCACGTCACGCTCGAGAATGGTGTCGTGATTGGAGGCGACGGCTTTGGCTTCGCCAAGAACAACGAAGGCCGCTGGGAAAAGATCCCGCAATCCGGCCCGGTCATCATCGGCGACTGGGTCGACATTCAGGCCAACGCCTGCATCGACCGCGCGACCGTGGGCGCGACCCAGATCGCCAGCGGCGCGAAAATCGACAACCTGGTCCAGGTTGGCCACGGCTCGCGGGTGGGCGAAAACACTCTGCTGTGCGCGCAAACCGGGTTGGCCGGCTCGTCCGTCGTCGGCAAAAACGCCATTCTTGCCGGACAAACCGGAGTGGCCGGCCACTGCACCGTAGGCGATGGCGTGATCTTGACCGCGCAATCCGCGGTCTCGCACGATGTCCCGGCAGGCAAGATGATCTCCGGCTCGCCCGGCTTCGACAATCGCATCTGGCTGCGCGCCACGGCCATCTTCCAGCGCCTGCCGGAGATGCTGCGGCGTCTGGACCGGCTGGAAAAACGGGTGGAATCCATCTCGCCCAGGCAGGGCGCGGACGGGGCACCCGGCGAGGAGCCCAGGTCATGACCAGGCGCTCATTCATTGCCGCGATTGTCCTGTTGCCCCTATGCGCCGCAATCGGCTGCCACTCCGCGCACGTGGCCATTACGGTCGAGAACCGCACCGGCGCCGAAGTGCGCCTGCTCGAGGTGGACTACCCCAGCGCCAGCTTCGGCGTGGATTCCCTGGCCCCCGGCGCCGTTTACCACTACCGCATCCAGGTGATCGGTCAGGGCCGGGTCAAGGTGCAATACATCGATCCCGCCAATCACCAGGCGCAGGCTACCGGAACCGGGCTGGCGGAGAACGATCAGGGGCAACTCGAAATTGTTCTGCTTCCGGGGGGCAAAGCGGAGTTTCATCCGCAGTTAAATTCTTCCCGCTGAACGGTTTTGCCCTGCACACGATTCGCCCGCCCACGTTGGCCCTGTTCCAGGCCGGCTCTCTGCCGATAAATCCTTTGGAGAACCAGATTTGACACGTCCTGCGTCTATCGCCGAAGCAGTATCTCGGCTGCGGCGCCGCCACGCCCCGTTCGCGCTGCGCCTGGGCGGTTGTTTTCTGATCGTCACGGTAGCCAGCGTTTTTGTAGGGCTGGACGTAGAGAGCAACCTCATCTGGGTGGCCAACGGCGCCCTGCTCTCGTACCTTCTATTAGCGCCGCGATGGCGATGGCCGGCTTATCTTGCCGCGGGCCTGGCCGGAGAGTTTGCCGGAGTACTCATCGTCAACGGATTCCATCTCAAGTTCATGTACCTGGCCCTGGGGCCGCTGAATGTGGCCGAAGCCGCCATCGGCGCTCTGCTGCTTCGCCGCCGTTCCATCGAGCTACCCCGCTTCACCGACCCTCGATATCTCATCCGTTTCATCGCTTACGCGATCCTCTGCGCGCCGGTCATAACCGGTGTCATCTTCGCCTCCGGACGCGGTTTCTGGCACCACTCCACCTACCTCCAGGCGCTGTCGAGCTGGGTCACCACCGATAGCCTGGGTATCCTGGTTGCTACTCCAGCCTTTATTGCAGTCCTGCGCATGCGGTTCAAGCAGTCGCTCCAGGCGCGCTGGAGCCTTCTGCTGCCCCTCGCCACCATTTCCGTCGCTGCCTTTGCCTTCCGTCATCCCCAGGCGCAGCTCTTGTCCATCATTTACCCCATTCTCATTCTTGTCCTTCTGCGCCTTGGCCTGGGCTGGGCATCCATGTCTCTTCTGCTGGCCGCCGCGGCCGGCAACTGGACTTTGGCGCGCATCGGCGCTCATGCCTTATCTGTGCCGGGATTTGCACCTATCGATCCCGCCGTGCCTCTGCAGATCTTTGTCGTTTCCGGCACCGTCATGCTCTACTCGGTCTCGGTTGTGATGGAGAGCCGCCGCACCGCGGAGAAGCGTCTGAAGGAAACTGCCGAATTGCACCGGCTGGTCTCCGAGAATTCCCGCGACATCATCATTCTGGCCAACTTGCGCGGAATACCGCGCTACATCTCTGAAGCTGTGTATCCGCTCACAGGCTGGAAGCCGGAGGAAACCATGCAGCGGGGCTTTGCCGAGGTGGTCTATCCCGAGGACCTCGCCGCCGTCGAGGAACTCATGACCAAGCTCCGTAACGGTGCGGATGCAGGCACCATTGAGTATCGCGTGAATCGACGTCGCGGCGGCTCTATCTGGGTGGAAGGCAATTTCCGCGCGGTGCATGATCCCTCCAGCGGCCTCCGTACCGGCATTCTCCAGGTGGTTCGAGACATCACCGAGCGCAAACATACTGAGGAAGAACTGCAGGCCGCATATCGCGCGCTTGAGGGTATCGCCGCCGTGGACGCCTTGACCGGGGTGGCCAATCGCCGCCGCTTCGACGAGACTCTCGCCCGCGAATGGCGCCGTGGCCTCCGCGAACAACAGCCGCTCTCCATCGTGCTCCTCGACGTGGACCTGTTCAAGCTCTACAACGACACATACGGCCACGTGCGTGGCGACAGTTGCCTCAGGCAAATCGCCGAGTCGGCCCTCGACGTGGTCACACGCCCCGGCGACCTGGTGGCGCGATACGGCGGCGAGGAGTTCGCCATCGTTCTTCCCGGCACCGAAGCGCCCGGCGCCGAGCGCCTGGCCGGCGAAGTCTGCCAGACCCTCCGCGAGCGTAAGCTCGCTCACTGTGCCAGTCCGTTCGGCATCGTCACCGTCTCCGCCGGACATGCCACCGCCATTCCGCAGTTCGGCCAAACTCCCTCTGACCTCGTCGACATGGCCGATCGCGCTCTCTACGAGGCCAAACGCAAGGGCCGCAACCTCGTATGCGGCAATCTCGCTGCCGCGCTGAAACGTGCCTGAATCGAAAGACAGCAAGCGGGAAACTCTAACAGCGATTTCGCAGATCGCCGCCGCACTCGACCGCAAGTAAAGAAGGCCGCATCGCGCGCGATGCGGCCTTCGTCTGTTCCCTGTTCCCCGTTCCCTGCTTTACTGCTGCACCACGCTTTGGAACAACTGCGATTTCAGCAGCGTGGCGAAGTCTGAGTCGTTGGACGCGAAATGCACGGTCAGCTTTCCGTAGCTGGCGTTCACGTCGGTATCGGCCATCGCCATCTTTTCCGTGCTGTCCCCGGTCATCTTGCGATAAGTGACGGCGGCGTTCAGCAGCGACGCGACCGTGGCCGCGGCGAAAGCATCGCCGGTGGTAAGCGTGAGATTGAAACTCACTCCGTGCTGAAAGTCCATGCTGTACCAGGACAGCAGCAGCCGTTTCTGCACCGATTCAAAATCCGCAATGGAACCGGCCTGGCCAAGGATCTGCTTCATCATGGTCTGGGTGCCCTTCTGGTCCAGGATGCTCCACAGATCCTCGGTGTCTACCGAGCGCATTGCGTCCATCATGGAGGAATTTGTCAGCAGGCTGGGGTTATTCCCATCGCGCGCGTCCAGCGCGGCTTTCACCGAGTCGTTGTCGCCGAAAACCATGGTGGACGGATCCACGAAGCAGAGCACCATTCCGGTCTTGGTCATGGGGTAGATTTTGTTGGTCCGCAGCACCTTCGGCTTGATGCCGCGCTTTTTAAAGTTGGCCATGATGTCGTCGATGGGGAACTGCCCCTGCGCAATCCCCAGCGTCACCACGTCCTCCGATTTCGCGCTGGGCCGGAACATGGCGAAGGCAAGCTGGTCCACATCGTGGTTGTCATTCAGGCCGGAATGCCGCAGAGCGTCGTCGAACTGCTTCAAGTCCGGCGGCATCACGCGGTCGCGCAGCGCCATTGCCGCAGTCGAATTCTGCATGGCGCGGTAATCCACCACCACCAATTGCTGCACGTCGCGCGGAATCGCTCCCCGCGCATCCATTGATAACTGCGCTGCATGCGCTGTTCCCGCGGCGCCGATCACCATTGCCGCAATCGCCGGCGCAATCCAACTCCAATGCTTTGTAACCAAGGTTCGTCCTCCAGGAGCGCCGAGCGGCGTCAACCGTTGCGCCGGGCTCCATCTCAGCTTCAATTTTAAACTTCAACACAGTTTTAGACGCTTACCATACCAAAATCTGTCTCCCCGGGTACCTGGGCTCAGGCCTTTTGCGGCCAGGGCAGAGGGTGGGCCAACCGCCTTTCCAGGATTTTGGCCTCGGGGTCGAATTCAATTAATTGACGCATCCACTCGCTTTCCCGCTCACAAGCCGCCTCGGGGATGAGGCCAATCACCTCGCCATGGACCGGCGTAGCCTTGTGCCGGAGCGCCAGCCGCACCACGCGTTCGTACACCTGGGATATCGGCGTTATGTCGTAATCGATGATGTTCATGGAGAGCTGCGCTAGTCCGCGCGCCACCAGCCCCATGGCCTTTACGCCCTTCATGCCGCCCTGCCGGATCTCCTTGGCCACCGCGCGCACCACGGCTACGTCGCTCGTGTCGAAGTAGATGTTGTAGCCCACCAGGAATTTGCGCGCGCCCACGGCGCAGGCGCCGGCGGTGGGATGCAGCTCCGGGCCGCCCATGTCCGGTCGCCGCGACGCATCCTTGCGCACCGCATCCCGTAGTCCCTCAAACTGGCCCCGGCGCACATCTTCCAGGCTCGCCCGGTCCGGCCGCGCCGCCGCCGCCTCGTAGAAATACGTGGGGATGCCGTACCGGCGCCAGATTTCCAATCCCGCCTGGCGCGCCAATAGCGCGCACCGATCCAGCTTGATGCCGGAAACGGGTACAAACGGGATCACGTCCGTTGCGCCGATGCGCGGATGCTGCCCCTGCTGCACGGTCAGGTCAATCAGCTCGGCCGCCCTGCCCGCGCCGCGGATGGCAGACTCGACCACAGCCGACGGCGCGCCGGCAATCGTCACCACGGAGCGGTTATGGTCCGCGTCCATCGTCCAATCCAGCAGATGCACGCCCTCCACGTTCATGGCCGCCAGGATAGCTTCAACCAGTCCGGCATTCACGCCTTCTGAGAAGTTGGGGACGCACTCCACCAGCGGACCGCTGCCGCCCTGCATCTGCGGATTGGATGCAATGGTCATTTCCAGATCGTGTAGCCCACTTGAATCTGAATGCTGGCGTTCACACCGGGGTTCCGGTCGCCGAGCGATGCCGACGAGATGTGCACGCCGTTCACTCCCAAATCGATCGAACGCTTCGACCGCAGAAAATAATGCACCCCGCCGCCCCCTTGTGGCGAGAAATTCCACACGCTGGTGCCGCCGTCGATCTTCACACTTTCCCCGCCCACCGGATATGTCCCACTAAGCATATTCGGCGGAAACTTGTGCGTGGTGTAAATCAGCCCGCCCGCCCCCTGGAACCACGGCTGCCAGCGGTGAGAGTGCGACAGAAAGTTCCAGCGCAGGATCACCGGGGTCAGGCTCACGCCGTAAAAGGTTCCTCCGCCCGTGGGCAATTCGCAGGGCACTGACTTTCCGCTCGGAGCCTGGCACGTGTATAACGCCGTGTGCGGAGCCGGCGTGTACGCCTGCCACAGCGGCATGATGTTGCCCGCAAACTGGAACTGTCCGGTCGCAAAGCCGGCAGGGATTACCGGCGTGAGGATCTTGCCGAACTCCGCCCCGGCCCAGAAAAACTTGTACTGGTCGCGGTTGCCGAACCCGTTGCCATAGTTCACAAACGGCGCCACTTCCCAGCTCTGCTGGTCGCGCACCTGTGCCACTGGATTGTCCGGTTCCGCCGCCTGCGCCATCGCGCTCAAAGCAGTCAGGCTCACAAAGCCGCCCATTGCCAGCAAGAGCAAAAAAAATCGCAATCCCTTCATTAACGCCTTTCCCCAGATCAATTGTCCTTACTCGTTCCCTTGGTCCCTCGGTCCCTGCTTCTCCCATAAGAAAGGCCGCCCGGTTCGGCGGCCCTCCCTGAAAACTGCCGAAGGCCTCTCCTCAGCCCGCCACCTGTTCCATTTGTTCGGCGGTCATGTCAAAGTTCGAATAGACATTTTGCGTATCGTCGAAGTCCTCAAGCGCTTCCAGCAGCCGCATCATCTGTTTCGCCTGAATGTCGTCCAGCTTGGTATAAGTCGAGGCGACCATCGTCACCTCGCTGTTCTCCACCGGGATCTTGGCAACCTTCACCGCGCTCAGGACCGTTTCATAGCTCCCCGGATCGGTCAGGATCTCCCACGACTCGCCCTCGTCCTTCAGGTCCTCGCCGCCCGCTTCGAGCACGATGTTCATCAACTGGTCTTCCGTGGCCGCGGACTTCCCCACGGAAATAACGCCCTTCTTTGAGAACAGGTGCTTGACCGAGCCGGTTGCGCCAAGATTCCCGCCATTCTTTGAGAAAAGATGCCGGATTTCGCTCACCGTGCGGTTGCGGTTGTCCGTGGTTGTGTCCACAATAATGGCCACGCCGCCGGGGCCGTACGCCTCAAACGTGATCTCTTCGTAGTTCACGCCCTCCAGCTCGCCGGTGCCGCGCTGGATGGCGCGTTTGATGTTGTCCGCGGGCATGTTTTCCGCTTTGGCCGCCAGCACCGCCGTGCGCAGGCGCGGGTTTCCGTCGGGGTCGCCCCCGCCTTGCCGCGCTGCAATGCTGATTTCCTTTATGAGACGGGTGAAAATCTTGCCGCGCTTCGCATCCAGCGCGCCCTTCTTGTGCTTGATGGTGGCCCACTTCGAATGGCCGGACATAGCCTGAACCTCTGGGATGATGGCTTCGGATGCCGCAGCGGCAGTGCGCTGCGGTGGTGCCCGAGGATCCCTCCTTTATAGAGTAATTCCCTCGAACGGCGCTCGATGCGCAAGGTATCTGTTTCCGCCACCTGGCGCACCCGCCCTACGGAGTATATCACCGCGCAAAGTTGCCTTACCGTAGCCCCTGTCGAGCCCCACTCTTCGCCGCCATACCGGTTACTTGAGATAATGGTTACGTGCCCTTCACCCTCGCCCACACTGTCGCGGCCATGCCCCTGCGCCGTTCGCGGCTAGTCTTCTCGGCGCTTCTTGTCGGCACCATGGCGCCCGATTTCGAGTATTTTGTTCGGCTTAGACCCGGCGGGGGCTGGGGCCATACCATCCCCGGCGCTTTCGGCCTCAGCCTCCCCTTGGGATTAGCTGTCCTGTGGCTCTTTCACGCCTACGCCAAGGCCCCCATCGTCGCGCTTCTCCCAGACGGCGTGCAACGCCGCCTCGGTCCCTCTTTAAAGCCATTCCGGTTCCGGGGCATCCGCCGGTTTCTACTTATCCTTCTCTCGCTCCTGGTCGGCATTGCCACCCATCTTCTATGGGATTCCTTTACCCATCCCCGCAACTGGGTGTTTCACCACTTCATGTTTCTGCACCGGCACATTCTGGTGCCGGGGTTCCACCTCATGCAGGTTTTCACGTTCCTGCAGATGGTCAGCAGCGTGGCCGGCATCCTCATTCTCTGCTTCTGGATCCGTAGCTGGTACCGGGCAGCCCGGCCGGCTTCCCAGCCCTTGCACACCGCCTTGCTTCCCGCCCAAAAGACGCTGGTTCTGACTGTGATCCTCGCGGTGTCAATCGCAGGAGGTCTGCTGCGCGGGCTGCTGCGTACAGGAATCCCGCACCGCCGGTACTTTATGGATCCGTTTGCAGCCGATGCAGTAGTTACCTTCGGCGCCCTCTTGTGGTGGCAACTTGTGGCATGGGGAGTGCTCATCCGCGCCGGACTCGTTCAAAGTACGCCGCAGTCCGAACTCGCACCCCGCTAGTCCGCTCCATCTCTCATCGTTCGTTCCCTTCTCCCTAGTCCCATCTCCCTTTTCCCTGTATCCTCAGCCTGATGCGCATTTTCGGCGCCATAATTGCCGGCCTCTTCGGCCTGGCCTTCGGCAGTTTCCTCAACGTGTGCCTCACCCGCTGGACCTCCAGCGAAAGCGTCGTAAGCCCGCGCTCCCATTGCCGCGCCTGCCAGCGCAGCCTGACCTGGTGGGAGAACATCCCCCTCTTGAGCTACGTCTTTCTTCGCGGACACTGCCGCACGTGCCGCGCCGCCATCGGCATCCGCTACTTCATCGTTGAGCTTTCCGTCGGATCCATCTGGGCCATTGCCGCCTGGCAGCAATGGCCCGCGCTCTATCTGCCCGGCTGGACCAGAATCAGCATCTTCGACGCCGTCTTCTTCGCCCTGGTCAAAATGCTCCTTGGCTACCTCCTCGTCGCCCTTGCTGTCCTCGACGCCGAACACCTCTGGCTTCCTGACCGATTGACTCTGGGTGGCATGCTGCTCGGCCTGCCTCTCTCCCTCGCCCGTTTCGGAGTTCACCTCATCTGGGGGCGCTTGCCCTTGCACTGGACCTTCCAGTCGGGCCTTGCCTCCCATCGCGCCCACCTCTATGACGCATTCCTCCTCTGGCTATTCGGCATGCTTGCCATTCCCGCCGCTATCCTCAGCATCCGCTGGGCCTATCGCCTGGTTCGCGGCCGCGAAGGCATCGGCGTCGGCGACGTCAAGCTGCTGCTCATGCTGGCCGTCTGGATCGGCTTTTCCCACACCCTGCTCGCCCTCATGGTTGGCATCCTTTTAGGCTTTGCCGCAGCCATCGTCATGCTCTTTCGCCGGTCCTCAAGAGAGACCCTCGAATCCTGGGCCGCCGCCCGCCTTCCCTTCGGCACCTTCATCTGCATCGGCGGCATTGTCAGCGCCCTCTGGGGCGGCGATATCCTTCGCGCCTACCTGAGCCTGGCCGGCTTTTAAGCAAGGCGCAACCCCTCGCTCGCGCCACCGCACCCCAGCAATCCTCACGGAAGCGAAATCCGGTACAGATTGCGGTGCATGGTGGTGTTTACCCAGGCATAGTGATCCGGATCATTGCCGGGCACAACGTCCCCACGCCCAACTGATTTGGCTCCTCGAACCACGCTTGCATCAGCCATCGGCAGAATTCCTCCCGCCGGTAATTCCGGCAGACTTTCATCCGCCGCAAGCGGAATCGCCAGGCTTCGCCCGGGGCCCATTCGCGTGGGGTCTTCCACCGGCACAAAGAGGAATTTTCCATCCAGTGACCATTTCGAGAAACAGTAACTGGCGCAAATCTGCCTCGGCGCGCCACCGTCCATCGGATAGGCCGCGATGGTTGGCATTGCCCCTTCGGGAGATTTGGGTCGCGAAGCGATCACCCACTTCCCGTTCGGCGAAACGCTTTGAAATTCAATGACCGAAAACAGTTTCGCTGGGCGCGATCCATCCGATTCGATCCGCTCCAGGAAGTTCTGGTTTCCCTCCGCGCGCTGAAAGAAAACCCTGCCATGGGCGCCGAAATGGGGCGCACGTGCTCCGGCAATGCCGAGCTTCTTTGGAGAGGAGCTACGGTTCAGCGGCGCCACCCACAACTCGGTCGTTCCTTCCGGCGTCGCCGTGGTATACACCGCCTGCTTCCCGTCCGGCGACAGATCGAATTCCTTGATGGAAACACCTGGGAATACCGCCTCATCTTTCCCGGTATGGACGTCGGTCCGCCACAACTCCGCGCCCAGGATCCCGCCCCGCCGCAGGAGGTAGTAAAGCATGCTGGCGTCGGGCGAAAAAACCGGGGCAGGGAATTGCTCCACTTCGCCTTCCGAGGATAGTTGCCGCTCGCTGCTGCCGTCGCGAATCCAGATAGCGCTCTCATGTACGCCCGCCGAGGTGATCAGCGCGTGCCCTCCCGGCTCTACCGCAATGCCATCCTCTTCCGTGGGACCAAAGGTGATCTGCTCCGGCTTTCCATCCGGAAAACGCTGCCTCCAAACGTGACTCTGTTCTTCTACCTGGGCGGTGAAATACATCCAGCGGCCGTCCGCTGACCAACCCGCGGAAGTGCATGCGCCCTGCGGCCCCACCGTTTTTGAAATGCCTCCCATTTCCAGGCCAATCAGCCGGCACGGCGCCCAATCGCCGTTCCCGTTCATCTCCACCACCAGCGCCCACTGTCGATCCGGAGATGGAAACGAGTAATGGGCCATCCCTCGCTCGTGCGCCGGAAAATAAACATCGTGCAAGTCGTCGCGCGTCACCGTCGCCCTTACCACCCCCAGGTGGACTCCCACCCGTGCCTCCGAAAAAAGCACATTCTGCTCGTCCAGCCACACCAGTCCCGCGGCATTCCTCAGCATCAGGTGTGGCTCGCCGCCCAACGCCGATACCTCGTAAGTGGAAAATCCGGAATCGTCCAGCACCGTATACGCAATCTGCGACCCATCCGGCGAGAACGCCAGCCCGTACTTCGGGCGATCGTCGTCTGTCACTCGCCGGGCTTCTCCGTTGGGCAGCATCTTGATCCAGATTTGATCGGATGTGAGGAAGCCGTCCCCGCCGCGGACAAATGCCACCATGCGTCCGTTCGGCGATAGAGCCGGCGCCACCGCTGAGTCGGTGAAATCCGTCAATTGCGTAAACCGGATCGGGTGGGGCCGTTCCCGCAACCAATAAACTGCGATACCGCCGATTGCCAGCGCCGTGCAAGCCCCGATATACCAGCTCAGGCGCCTCGGCTTGGGCTTCAAAGCAGCGGCCGTAGACACTTCGGGAGCGCGTTCCTGCGGCGAAGCAGGCCCAGTCGGGCTCGCCTCAACCTCCGTAACATCCGCCACAAACCGATACCCCAACCCGGTCACCGTTTGAATAAAGCGCGGCTCGTCGGGATCGTCGCGAAGCAGATAGCGAAGCTTGCGGATGGCTGTGTTAATGCCGTGCTCGGTATCGACAAACACCTCGCTCGACCACAACCGTTCCGCGATTTCCGTCCGGGTGACCAGCTGTCCCCTGCGCGAGGTCAGCAGGATGAGCAGTTCCAACGGCTTGCGCTCAATGCGCAAAGCAAGCCCTTTGCGCTGCAGCTCAAAACGCCCGCAGTCGAGCTCGAATTCGCCGAATTGAAGTATCGAACCGGGCAGAACGCCGGGCACGGGCACCTCCTTCGCGGGGGGAAGGATGCCCAAGTATGACACGGAACCATCTCGTCTCAAAGGCTTTGGAGCTTCACCAGAACTTTACCCCGCGCTTTACCTCCTCTCCATTGCCTTGATTCCCAAGCTCAAGGTTAGCTTCGGTTACATTGGCCGGTTCCCCGCCGCCCCTTCACTCAGGAGTTATAAGACATGCGTAGAATTCTCTTCACAGCCCTGCTCGCGCTCCTCCCTTCAGCCGTCTTCGGCGCCGCGGTCCCTATCCTCACCGTCAATAGCACTACCATTAACTACGCCGCCAACCAGATCACCATCGCCGGCACCGGTTTCGTGGCGCTGAACAAAGCCCCCTCGGTCCTGTTCAAAACCTCATCCCTAACCGTCAATTCGTATACCAATACCCAGATCGTCGCCACCCTCCCCGCCAACACTCCGGCGGGAAGCTACGGGATGGTGGTCACCAACGCGTTGGGCGAAATCTTTCCCTTCGTCACCACCTACGGCACAGCCGGCCCGCAGGGCCCGCTGGTCCCGCCGGACCGGCGGGGCCACAAGGGTCTCAGGGGCTAATGGGCACCCCAGGCTCGCAAGGGCCTGCCGGACCTACTGGACCGACGGGGCCGACGGGGCCAGCGGGCGCGCCGGGCGGAGCGCTGTCTTACGCCGCTTTCTATATGTTCCTGCAACCGGCAATCAACAGCCTGACTGAAACGGTGGTTAGCGAGATCACCCTCGACAATCCAGGAACCTACATCATTGGAGGAACTCTGGAAGTTGCGGATCAGGATGATAACCAACCAGGCGGGTTTGTGCTCTGTTCATTCTCGACCACGCCCACTTCGACCCTTCAAGGGGCGGCAGGGCTCGGTCTTCCCATTGAGGTTGCTTCGATTCCTTCAGGCGGAAATGTCACCCTTCCGCTCGATGGGTTTTATGCAGTCACGACCGCACCGACCACGCTTTATGTGATTTGTAATTCACAGGGACAAGGAGACTCACCCAACGCGCCCAACCTGGTCGGCAACTCAGGAACGCTGACCGCCATTCAGGTGAAGTAAGATCGCAACGCAGCAACGCGCCCGGTGTCCCATCCCGACCGCGCGTTTTGCGGTCAGTGCCGGATACGATACAAAGCGCACTTCTGTGCTTCTGGACACCATAAAAGGAGAGACATCTCTATGCGTAACAGGATCATCGTAACTTTGCTTCTGCTGGTTCCGTGTCTCGGCTTCGCCGCCGCTATCCCGATCCTGACCGTGAACAACGCAACCATTAACTACGGCGTCAATCAAGTCACCTTCAGCGGCTCGGGCTTCGAGCCGGCAAAGAAGGCGCCGACGGTGCTGTTCAACGGCGCTCCGCTGACGGTGAACTCTTACACCAACACCCAGATCGTCGCCACTCTGCCGGCCCACACAACGGCGGGAACCTACGCGATCATTATCGCCAATAGCGGCGGACAATTCTCAAGCTTCGACCTGACCTATGGCGCTGCCGGACCGCAAGGTCCACAAGGACCCGCAGGGGCCACGGGTCCCCGCGGCGCAACCGGTGCGCAGGGAGTGGCTGGGCCAGGTGGAAGGCAGGGAGTGCAGGGGCCGCAAGGCATACCAGGGCCAACCGGGCCGGCTGGGCCAACTGGATCGGAAGGCCCCACTGGCCCTGCAGGGCCCACAGGGCCGGCGGGAGGAGCGCTGTCGTACTTGCTCGGGGAGGTCAACGAAATACAGCTTTCCCATGCGCTCGGAACTTTCGGCGGGCTCGTTTTGAAGAATCCTGGCACCTATCTTCTTTCAGGACAGATTACCTTCCAAAATAACGATGGAGGGTATACGGCCTCCCCCTACTGTGAAGCGCTGGACTCTGCAGGGAATCCGCAAGGCGCAACCTCACCCTTCTCAGTTGGGGATATTGGAGAGGGAGGTCTACTCACTCTTTCCCTCAACGGGTACTGGGTTTCATCGGCACCGAATACCGTCGTTTATCTGGTCTGCGGTTACTCTGGCGTCTCCACCGACGTGGAGGAATATCTGGGCGAGGGCTCGTTCACCGCGCTCCAGGTGCAGTAAGGCGCAGAGCCAGCCGGCGGCCCCATCCTAGCCGCGCCTTTTGCGGTTAGTGTGGAGCACGATACAGCACGCACCGCTCGAGGGGACATTAGCTTCAACCTTGTCCTGAAAGGAGAACCATTTCCATGCGCAGGATTCTCGCGACATTACTTCTGCTCACGCCGTGCCTGGCCTTCGCCGCCGCTATCCCGATCCTGACCGTGAACAACGCAACCATTAACTACGGCGTCAATCAAGTCACCTTCAGCGGCTCGGGCTTCGAGCCGGCAAAGAAGGCGCCGACGGTGCTGTTCAACGGCGCTCCGCTGACGGTGAACTCTTACACCAACACCCAGATCGTCGCCACTCTGCCGGCCCACACAACGGCGGGAACCTACGCGATCATCGTGGCCAACAGCCTTGGCGAATTCAATAATTTCGATCTGACCTATGGCGCTGCGGGGCCGCAGGGACCGATAGGCTCGCTACAGGGCCAGCGGGGCCGCCAGGGTCGAAGGGGACGACAGGTAACACCGGATCGCAAGGGCCTGCCGGATCAACTGGGCCGACCGGACCAACTGGGCCAGCGGGCACACCGGGAGGCGTACTGTCTTTCGTTTCAACTCAAGTAGCAGACGGTACCACTCTTACTCTTTCATCCCCCGCAGCCTTAGGCACGATCGGAATCCCCCAAAACGGAACCTATGTAATTGTTGGACAAATAGGGTTGTACGCCTTTGGGGGAGGCACAGCATCGGGAGATTGCTGGCTCGATGATCCTTCGGCTAATCCTGATCAGGTGAGCACTGTTCCTCCGCCCGTGTTCTATGTCACGAGTGACATTCTTGAAGCGAACGTGCCTCTCAATGGGTATTATGTCGCTGCTCAGGCGCCAGTAACACTCACTCTTTACTGCCAATATTCGACGGGCACAGCCTCAACCTTTCTTACCAATGGAGGAGTTATGACCGCAACCCAGGTGAAGTAACTGCGCTGCGATTGATCTGCGGGGTGAACCGCCGGTCGGGCCACCCCACGGGGCCCGACGCGGTGCCGAAGGAACTCCTGCTTCCAAGCCACCCCCCCTGCCCAAAGGTAACCACCCGGACTCCGCCCACTCCGCGAATCTCGCTTCCTTCCCGTATCCCGGTACATCGTCCCACCTAGACGTCAGTTTAGGCTGACCCCCTCCCCACCAAAGGTAACCTCGCGAGCTCTCCTTGCCACCTCCAGCCCACCAGCTCCGCCCGCCAGCTCCGCTGCACAACCGTATCCACCATCACATCCGCCGCCAAGAACTCCGGGGTAGAGTCTATTCATGAGTTGAACTGCGCCCGCCACTCGGCGGGCATTCGCATTAATGGCGCAAGGGAGCCCGGGAATGCCGATAGGGAATCCAGCCCGAACGAACTCCGGAAGCACCGGCAGCCAAGGTGCGCAAAAGTGTGCACTTTCAGTGCGTAACGCCATCATTCTATAAGACATCGCCGTTTTTTTATTTAGCGTATCCGCCCCGCCATCTCGGTCCCTCGGTCCGTTGGTCCCTGCCTCTTCACGACTGCCAAGTCTTGTCCTTCGACCGGCAGAGATGCTCCAGTGCGCACTCGCGGCACTTGGGGTTGCGCGCCACGCAAACCTTTCGCCCGTGGTGGATCACCTGGTGCGAGAAGTCGATCCACTTCTCCTTGGGCAGCACGCGCATCAGCTCCTGCTCCACGGCCTGAGGAGTCTCGCCCTTGGCCAGCTCCAGCCGCCGCGCAATGCGGAAGACGTGGGTGTCGACGACGACGCCCTCGGCCTTGCCGAAGCTCACGCCCAGAACGACATTGGCGGTCTTGCGCGCCGCGCCCGGAACCGTGATCAGATCCTCCAGCGTCTGCGGCACCTCGCCCCCGAATCGTTCCACAATGGCCTGCGCCGCTCCCTTGATGGATTTGGCCTTGTTGCGGAAAAACCCGGTGGTGCGGATCAGGTTCTCGAGCTCGGGCAGCGATGCCTTGGCCAACGCCGCGGGAGTGGGGAAGCGTTTGAACAGCTCCGGCGTGACCATGTTCACCCGAACATCGGTGCATTGCGCGGAAAGGATGGTGGCGACGAGCAGTTCCCAAGGCGAGCGATGGTTCAGCGCGCAGACCGCGTCGGAATAGGCTTCGTCGAGCGCCTTCAGGATGGCGGCAACGCGCTCCGGAGCGAGGGGGCCAAGAGGGCGTGCCGGCCGCTTGCTGGCTGACTTCCGTGCAACTGGCTTGCTGTTCGGCATGGAAACCAGTCTAAATCGGCGTCCATCGAGAGAAACGTCCGCGGCATGAGACGGTATTGGGTCGCAGGTTTCGCTCGCGGGCCAAGCAGCCGCAATATCGGCGCTTGCGGCGGTAATCAAAACTGTGTACTCTTGAAGCCGTGAAGAGCTCGGAGTTCAAGCGCTGGCTCGCCAAGCGGGGCGTAATTTTTGGAACGCAAAAGGGCTCTCATCTCAAGCTGTTTCTCAACGGACGGTATTCAATTCTGCCCGTCCACCCAAAGGAACTCGGCAAAGGGCTGGTTGAGAACATCAAGAAGCAGCTCGGGCTCAAGGACAAGGAGTGAGATGATGCGCGGCTATCCAGTGAACCTGCGAAGGGACGGAAAGTTCATCCTCGCTACATTCCCCGACATTCCGGAGGCGATTACGCAGGGCGACAACCGGGAGCATGCCCTGGAGATGGCAAAAGAAGCCCTCGAAGTGGCGATGGATTTCTATTTTGAGGACCGGCGGCCTGTGCCGATGCCGTCGAAGCCGAAGCGCGGACAGGCGGTGGTGGAGCTGCCGGCCAGCGTGTCGGCAAAGGTTCTGCTGCTGAATGAAATGCTGCGGCAGAATGTGCGCCCGATAGACCTGGCGCGGCGGATGGGGACGACCAAGCAAGAGGTGAACCGGCTGACAGACCTGCGGCATGCGACGAAGATCGATCGCGTGGATGAGGCGCTGCGGGCGCTGGGGAAGCGGCTGATATTGGATGCGGCGTGATCGGAGGCTGGATTGGTCGCGGGCTTGTTTTCTCTCGGTTGAATTCCACGTTGCACCACTCCTGCCGCAAACGACGCGGCAAGAATAGAGCACGGCGACATTCACCTTGATGGGTTTTGCAGCCCGTATGGCGGGCCTGTGGTTATCTCGCCAGTAAGTATCTTCTGCAGAATATCCGCCCCAGCCCGAGCTTCCCGCAGATGGCCGCCGGCTTCGCTGTCCTTTGTTATGACGCCGGTCGCTTCGAGATCGGCGATTGCAGCGCAGAGTTTGAGATGGACCTCTTTGGTCTTGCTGATCGCTCTCTCGATGACTTGACTTTCTTGGATCTCAGTCTTTGTCAAGTTGCCCCCTCCGAGTTTCAAAACTGCTGGATATACGAAACCTTCCCACTGACGAAGAAGACATTGAGATGCGGGTAGGAGTAAACATGTTTGGCACCCGTGGTTATTGAGACTGGCTGCCCCAGGATCGCCACCACCTCGTCCGGGGTCGCTCCGGCGGGAATCCTAATGGATTGGGTCTGGGCCTGTCCTGTCGCGCTCTGGGTGACTTCGTCCTGAGATTGAGGTTCAGGACTGGGCTTCGGGTCTTCTGAGTTCTGGTTTTGCTCTTCAGCAGACTGTTCGGCAGCAGGCGCAACATACAGCGGCCGTACAACTTTGTCAGTTGCGCTCGCGACTGTGCAATCGCGAAGGACCGGCAGTCCAAAACTAGACACGCCAAAGCTTCCCGTCGCCTGAACCGGTTCGCCCGAGTGGTAATAGTAACTTACGTCTTCAGACTCATCGGGGCTCATTGCACACAGCAACTTGTTGCTCTTTTCCTGCTCGTCCGCGAGGACTATGACATCCGTGCCGAATTTCCCGAGGATGGTTCCTTGGACAAAGAGGGTTGTGGCGGGGGGAATCTGTTCCATATGGGATGCAATGAGTGCAATGCTATACGTCCTTCCGTCCGAAACGGCTCCTCTTCCAAATAAATTGTGAACCAGGTGTAATTCGTGATCGTCGGGATTGCCATCCGCTTGCGCGGATTGAGAGTCTTGTGATGGGGCCGCTGGCGAAGTCGCGTTTGAGGTGGACGGGCTGTTGTCTATATGCGTTGCTGGAGTGTTAAGCTGCGCTGAATTCCTGAACGCGTTAAAGGCTCCGATGCCGAACAGGAGTGCGAGCGGCGCAAGTACTACGCATATCCTTGAAGCCCGATTGAGACTCCAGAACCACGCCCGAAAGTTGTGTGTGACGGCCGACCCCCGGGTCAGGCCGCAGTTCATGCAACGCGCCGGATAAAGAGGAATTGCCAGCAGCCAAAGGCCGCACGTGAGTACAACCATGAAAAACGTGCCAAAGCCTAACGCCCTCTTGAATCCGGTCAATCTGCCGCAGTTTGGGCATTGAATCATCTGCATTGTTGCACCTCAGATGAAAGGCTTAGGCGACAATTGTTCCACGCGGGTAATCGAATTGCAAGCGGGGAGCGGTCGGTTCTACAGCGTGCCCTCCAGCCAGCCACTCAGCTTGTCAGTTGGCAGCCGCAACCCGATGAAGAACTGCCCGAAGAGAGCGTACTCAGCGCTGACTTCGTCGAAGCGCATCTCGTAGATTAGCTTCTTGAAGACCACGGGCTCCTCAGCGAACAGGTCCACGCCCCACTCCCAGTCATCCATTCCGATGGAGCCGGTAATGATCTGCTTGACCTGGTCGGCGTAGCGGCGGCCGATCATGCCGTGATCGTGCATCATGCGCTGGCGCTCGGCAAACGGAACCATGTACCAGTTCTTTTGCTCGTCGCGCTTGCGGTCCATGGGATAGAAGCAGAGGTATTTGGCGTCGGGCACGACGGGCCAGAGGCGCGGGGCCATGGCGGCCGATGCGCGCTGGAGCGACTCGGCGACGTCGGCATTCCACTCCGGCGAATGCGGCTCGAAGCCTTTGGCCGCGGCGGCCTCGTAGGTCTTGCGGGTTGACTCGTAGAGGCCGAGTTCGACCACCGAGACGTATGAATGCGTGGGAGTGAGGAAGTCGTGGAACGGGGTTTGCGCCAGCGCGAGCTCGATCTGGTTCAGGCTCTCCAGCGAGTCGCGGAAGTGGACGAGGATGAGGTCGCCCTTGTGGCCCAACTGCGAATAGAGCGCGGTGTGGACTTTGCCCTGGGGGTCGCGTTCCAAAGCCTGCAGCGCGGCTACGGCTTCGCCGGCGATGCGCTCGCGATCGCCGGGTGCGCAGGCGCGCCACGATTTCCAATCGAAGCGGAAGAACTGATGCAGGACGCTTGCGCCTTCAAGCGTGAGCGGGACGGGAGGAAAATCGGGCAAATTGCCACCTCGATGGCTGCATGGGGCCAGTGTTCATCGTAGCAAAGCAGAAAGCGGAAAGTGGGCTGTCCCGGTGTGCATCTTCGCAGGCCGCCCACTCATCGTTCGCCGCGGCGAACGATGAATGGAACACAGACCCAAAGCAGATTCCCTTCGGGAATGACAGCAAGAAAGGCAAGAGCAAAGGCAAATTTCCACCCGGTAAGGAGCCGGGGCGCGGACGATATACTGAATGCTGCTCATGACGGAACGAATTCTGGCCTGGCTGGTTCAATTCATCACGCACGTGATCAGCGTGGGCGGCTATGCCGGAATCGCCGGGCTCATCACCATGAATTCCGGGGGCATTCCGATTCCCTCTGAAGTGATCCTGCCGTTTTCCGGGTACCTGGTTTACCTGGGGCGATTCAACCTGCTTCTGGTGGTGGCGGCGGGAGTGGTGGGCTGCAACGCGGGTTCGGCCATCGCGTATCGGATCGGCGCCAAAGGCGGCCGGCCGCTGGTGATGCGCTACGGGAAATGGGTGCTGATGAGCCAGCACGACCTGGACCGCATGACCTGGTTTTTCGATCGCTACGGATCGATTGCAATATTGGCGGGCCGGATGCTGCCGGTAGTGCAGACGTTTGTCGCGTTTCCGGCGGGAATTGCCCGGATGGGGCGGCTGCGATTTCACGTTTACACAACCGTGGGTTCGTCCATCTGGTATTTCTGCCTGGCGTGGATCGGTATGAAGCTGGGCCAGGCGTGGAACACAGACCCGCGGATCAAGGAGATTTTCCATCGCTTCCACCTGGCGGTGGAACTGGCGCTGTTGGCTGCGCTGCTTTGGTTTGTTTGGACGCACGTGCAGCGGAGCCGCCAAGCCGCATAGGATTGGGGACGGCGAAGCTTGGAGAGCAGCAAAGAGAACGAGAGCGGACAACGATCCGCGGATGCAGGAAAGAAAGGACCGGGGAAGAGAGCGATGTCGAGCGAAGAGAAGAGCGGCGCGGCGAAGATTGCGCCGGCAAAAGGCAAACTGGGCGTGATGGTGGTGGGACTGGGCGCGGTGGCCACCACGATGATTGCAGGCGTGGATGCAGTGCGGCGCGGACTGGCCAAGCCCATTGGATCGCTGACGCAGATGGGCACCATCCGGCTGGGAAAGCGGACCGATAACAAATCGCCGCTGATCAAGGATTTTGTTCCGCTGGCGCAACTGAACGACATTGTCTTCACCGGGTGGGACATTTTTGAAGACAACGTGTTCGAGAGCGCGGCGCACGCAAAGGTGCTGGAAAAGGAGACGCTGGAGCAGTTGCGGCCGTATTTAGAGAGCATCAAGCCGATGCCGGCCGTCTTCGATCAGTACTATGTGAAGCGCCTGCACGGCACGCACGTGAAGAAGGGCAAGAACAAGCGCGAGCTGGCCGACCAGGTGCGCGAAGACATCCGCAATTTCAGCAAGACGGTGGACCGCGTGGTGATGATCTGGTGCGGGTCTACTGAGATTTTTCTGGAGCCGACGGCAGTACACCAGTCGATTGCGGCCTTTGAGAAGGGACTGGAAGCGAGCGATGTGGGCATCGCGCCGTCGCAGATTTACGCGTACGCGGCGCTGAGCGAGGGAGTGCCGTTTGCGAACGGAGCGCCGAACCTGACGGTCGATTTGCCGTGCATGATCGAACTGAGCAAAAAGAACGCGGCGCCAATCTGCGGCAAGGACTTCAAGACCGGGCAGACGTTTATGAAGACAGTGCTGGCGCCGGCGTTCAAGGCGCGGCTGCTGGGAGTGTCGGGGTGGTATTCCACCAACATCCTGGGCAATCGAGACGGCGAAGTGCTGGACGATCCGGAGTCCTTCAAGACCAAGGAGGAATCGAAGCTGGGGTCGCTCGAGTACATCTTCCAGCCAGAGCTGTATCCGGATTTGTACAAAAACATCTTCCACAAGGTTCGCATCAACTATTACCCGCCGCGCGGCGATAACAAGGAAGGCTGGGATAACATCGATATCTTCGGGTGGCTTGGCTATCCGATGCAGATCAAGGTGGATTTCCTGTGCCGCGACTCGATTCTGGCGGCGCCCATCGCGCTGGACCTGGTGCTGTTTCTCGACCTGGCCAAGCGGACGCCGGAGCTGAGGTCGATCGGCATCCAGGAGTGGCTGAGCTTCTATCTGAAGAGCCCGCAGACGGCCGAAGGGCTATACCCGGAGCACGATCTGTTCATCCAGTCGATGAAGCTGAAGAACACGCTGCGGCACATCATGGGCGCGGGTCTGATCACGCACCTTGGGCTGGAGTATTACGACTAGTAACAAGCAGAGTCAGCGGTGCTGGCGGAGTTAGGGTCGTGCCGCGTCATGGCCTTCAGGCCGCCATGGCCTGCGCCAGCCGCCGCACCGTCAGCACCGTGATGTCGTCTTCCTGGCCGAAGGACTTGGCGGCGTCGGCGATATAAAAGGCGGTCTGACTGCTGAGATTGTGCAACCGTTCGAAGCCGAAGAGTTCGCCGGAAGGCTGCCGAGCTTCGACGACTCCGTCCGAGGTGAGCAACAGGCGGTCGCCGGGATGCAGGTAGAGTCGCCGCTCCTCATACTGCACGCCGGGAAGGACGCCGAGAGGCAGGCCGCCTGCCAATGCGATCTCCTGGGTGTTGAGGTAGGGCGGCAAATGGCCGGCGTTGGCGATAACCAGCTCGCCGTTGGGGCTGAACACGGCCGCCTGGCAGGTGGTGAAGCTCTCTCCCCCCAGCAGGACGCGGTTCAGCGCGGAGAGGATCTTGCCCGGGCCGTGATCGGTGATGCGCCGCAGGGCGCCCATGACCATGGAAACATTCATGGCCGCCTTCATGCCTTTGCCGGCCACGTCGCCGATGACGACCAGGAGGCCGCCGTCGGGCGTGGATTCCACATGGTAGAAGTCGCCGCCGACCTCGTTGGCCGGAGTGTAGACGGAGTCGACCTCGAAGCCGGGGGTTTTGATCTGTTCCTGGGGAATCATCAACTCCTGCATGCTGCGCGCGGCGGCCAACTCGCTGGAAGCGTGCTCCTGCTCGCGCTGGATGCGAAGGAAGCGGAAAAAGATAATGAGCACGATGGCGAGCAGGCCGACAACATCGGCAATGGAGGCGAAGTGGATGGGGATGGGTCCGGCCTGGAAGGTGAGCGGGGAATGATAGGTACTGTTGGCGCCCTCGTTCATGCCCTCCTTGATGCCGGTGATCATGGGCTCAAGGATTCCGACAAAGGTGAGTACCAGCGGAAACAGGAGCAAGCCTGCCTCGAAGTTGCGCCGTGCCGTGGCAGCGATCAGGGTAATGAAGCAGAACAGGAGCCATCCAATGAACCAGAGGATGGACAAGACGAAGACGATGACGAGGAGGATGGCGACGAACGTTCGGCCATGGCGGACCAGCATGAGGGTTGGTCCGATGCCAGCCAGCATGGGAAACGCCACGATGCGCAAAGGGAGGATAATCCACCGCTGACGCAGCTTGCCCCAGCGGTGCGGCAGATCGAGGAAGGCGACCAGGAATTCGAAGTAGAGATAGGCTGAAATTACGATCAGTTCAAGAAAGAGAGCCGCATAAAGAATCTCGTCGATCCGCGCCGTGATTCCAGCGATTTCAAGAAAGGCAAGCGGTGCCTGGGCGAGCTCGTGGAGCGCCAGCCAGAGATACTCTCTGTGTCCCTTCTGGGCGAAGAACAGAGCGAAGAGAAACATGGCCAGGACGGCAAAGAGGATGGAGACAAAAAGCCGCGGAAGACGCTCGAACAGGGAGTGATTCCACCACAGCTCGAGCGAGTGGCCCAGGTCATCGGAATGGCCCAGGATAAAGGTCCGGTTCGCGAAAAATCCGGTGTAGGTGGCGTAGCCAACGGGGATGTAAATGGTTCGGACAGCCAGCACCATCGAGGTAGCTTCGGGCGAGATGTTGAGCCGGTAGATCCGCGACATTGGCTGGTACAGGCTGGGATCGGCGCCATGAGGGCCTTCGGGCTGGATCTGCTTCCCGTCGGCAAAAACGTCAATGCCCGGGCCTCCGCTGCCCACGGAAATGGAGGAGGTGTGCGAAACCGGCAACTGCACAAGGAGGGCGAGCGGACCGTGACCGGACGCCAGCTTGATATGCACGCGAAACCAGACAAAGGGATGCTGGTGATCGCCGTGGTCGGGCGGCGGATGCCCGTTGCCTGGTGGTCCGGCGCCGGGCTGAGCGCCTGCAGGGTGGTCTTCGTCGGGAACATCGTCAAAGGACTCAGAGGCGTTGCGCACGGCCCAGGTGGAGTCGTCGAAGTCCGGCATGGCTGCGGCCGGGTTAGCGGTAATCCCTACTCGCCAGTTCTTATCCAGCGTGACCGGTGATCCAAGGCCGGTCGCGTTGAGATATACAGTCGGTGTGTGCTGGGGGTTGGCGGGAGCGGGCGGGGCATGGCGATGTGGAGCAAGAATCGCGCCCAGTGGCCCCTTTGGGCCGGGCGGACGAGGCTGCCCCGGGGACGGCGCGGCTCCGCACAACGCCAGCACGGCCAGGATGGCGAAACCTCGACGCACCGTAACCTCCCATTTAACTGTGAAATCTACTCTAAAGCAGACGGCGGCACGCGGGAAGCCGATTACGGGACAATCCATTTCGGCACCCAATTGGAGCCCGGCTATAGTATCGCAACCCAATTCGGTGAATAATTGGTTTGCCAGGTGCCTAAATAGGTAGACGTGGCGTCTAACAGGACGAAGCGAAGCGGAGTTGGCGCGTCATCGTGCCAGCTGGAGGTGAGGGATGCAATCGGGTCTGAGAAATTTGAAGACCGCAACGTGGGCGGCAATGGCGGCGATTCTGGCTTTGACCGCCGCGGCATGGAGCCAGTCCACGCCGCAGTCGACCCCAGCCACCGGCACGCCGGCGGCGCAACAAACCACCCCCGCCCCCCAGCAGCAAGGGCAAAACCCGCCGGCTACGCAGCAGGCGCCCTCCACATCGCAGAACGGCCAGGATCAGGGGCAAAACACGCCCGCGGCAGACAAGCCTGCTCCCGGCACTACCCCCGTAGCCGGCGATGTTCCGCCGCCGCCGCCGAACGAAAAGTCGGCCAAGGATAAGAAGGACAAGAAGGACAAAAAGGACAGCAAGAACAACGACGACGAGAACGTCAAAGTGGACCCGGACAAAGTGGTCCCGGTGGGAGGCGACCTGATAAAGGTGAAGCCCGGAAGCATTGAGGACGTAGGCGCGGTGGGCAACCGCGACATCGGCGCCCGGGGGATGGGCAACTGGTACTCCACCGACAGCGAAATCAAGATGGGGCGGTCGTACGCCGCGCAGATCGACAAGAGCACCAAGTTCATCACCGATCCCGTGATCGACGAGTATGTGAATCGCATCGGCCAGAACCTGGTGAAGAATTCCGATTGCAAGGTGCCCTTTACCATCAAGATCATCGATTCGGACGAGATCAACGCCATGGCCCTGCCTGGCGGGTTCTTCTACGTGAATTCCGGGCTGATCCTGAATGCCGACGAAGAGGCGGAGATGGCCGGCGTGATGGCCCACGAGATTGCCCACGTCTGCGCCCACCACGCTGCCCGCGAAATGACCCGCATGAACTACGTCCAACTGGGTACCATCCCCCTCATCATGATGACGGGCTATAGCTGGACGGGCTACGGGATCTACGAAGCGGCGCAGTTTGCGGTGCCGATAACGTTCCTCAAGTTCTCCCGCGACTTCGAAGCCCAGGCCGACTACCTCGGCGTCCAGTACATGTACCGGGCGGGGTACGATCCGCAGGCCTTCATCACTTTCTTTGAGAAGATCCAGGCGCTGGAGAAGCGGAAGCCAGGCCTGGTGGCCAAAGCGTTCTCAGACCATCCCCAGACTCCGGACCGGATTCTGCACTCGCAGGAGGAGATCGAACGCATTCTCCCAGCCAAGCCGGATTACCTGGTGACCACGTCGGAGTTTAACGACATCAAGGCACGGCTGGCGCGGATTGAAAACAAGCGGCGGCTGCTGGAAGCCAAGGACACCAACAAGCCCTCGCTGCGCCGGGCTGACCAGCAGGGCAACGGCGACGACCGGCCGACACTGCAGCGGCGCGAAGACCAGAAGAACTAAACGACAGCAATTTCCGAACCTGGGAGGGCGGGCCGAACCGGTCCGCCTTTTCCTTTTGTGGGCGGATTTTGCTTGTGTCCCGGGATTTGCCGGAAGTAATCTGGACTCAGGGATTCCTGGTACTTCCGGCGGAGAAAGGCTTGAGCTCGGGGTATGGGCGCCCATCCTATCGCGGGTCCGGAATGCATTTGTTATGAAGAAGATTGCGATTATTGCCGCTGCTTTCGTTTTTATTTTGTTGCTCACCAAGATCGCCAATCAGTGGCCCCCGGAGCCGCCTCCGGGTACTGCGTTTTCCCTGAAAGCGCAGAAGGTCATCCAGTGCACACCTACGGAAATCATGCTGGTGGACAGGAACCAGACTGCCACCCACCTGAACAAGGACGGGAGCTGGCCCGACTGCGCCGTCTTTACCGCCGACAAAGACCAGGTGCTGGACTTCTATCTTTCCCGCGGGGCAAAGACCAGGTTCCTCAGCTTTGAACGGACGGTGTGGTGGCGGAAGTCGCTCTGAAGCGTTACGGTCAGTTGGTAATTTCACTCGAGACAAGATTTGTTATTTCATATCAATGACTTAGGGGATTTGGTTCCTCCGATGACGGCCTAGGGGGGCGGATCCCCCTGCAAATCGATGTGCCATCCGCGATACGGCTCCCAGATATGGGGGAAGGCGGCGGCGGATATCCTAAATGTTGGGCTCTTAGCCTGGCCTAGTCGCCGATGGTGGGCTGGAAACAGCAGGAGGCAGACGGCTAGAATCCGCCTGTGCACCGAAAACCCTCTTGAAGCTCCGGCAAAAACAGCGTTAAATACAAAGCTACCGGCACATCTGCCGGGCCAACCGGGTAATCCATCGGTCATTTGGAGGAAAGCATGCGGAGTGCGGCGCGTTCGAATCTTCTTATTCCCGAAGTGCGCGAAGTTATGGATATTCGCCAGGCATCGGATTACCTGGGCATTTCGCCGGACACGCTCTACAAATACGCGTCGGAGGGGTTTGTGCCCGCATTCAAGCTGGGCAACCGGTGGCGTTTCAAGCGCTCGCGGCTGGATGAATGGATGGACCGTCAGTCAGAGGCGCACGCCGGCGTGGCCAGCGTCAACGCGGAGCAGAAGAAGCCTGTGAAACCTGCGATGTAGGCAGGCATTCTCATCCTCCCGCCAACCGGAATCGGCCCGAAATCCCTCCAATCGGGATGAGCCTTCGCCGCGCCGAAGAACGACTGACGGTTCAACGAAAAAGTGCTATCATGATAGCATCCAAGGTTTGGTATGCCGCAGATCCTCGTTCGCAATCTCGATGTGCAGACAAAATCCCGTCTCCAGCGCCGCGCGCGGCGCAATGGCCGCAGCATGGAGGAGGAAGTACGGGACATTCTGCGTTCCGCCCTTAATAAGGACGAAGCTCCGGCCCGCCGCCTTGGAACGGAGATTGCTGACCTCTTTCGCGGTATCGGATTGGATCGGGAAATCCCGGAGTTGCGGGGACAACTTGTTGAGCCGGCAAAGTTCGAACCATGATCCTCGCCGATACGAACATACTTTCCGCGCTGATGCAATCTCAACCCGATAGCGCCGTGATTCGTTGGCTGGACCTGCAGCCGCATGCATCCATTTGGACTACCTCCATCACGGTGCTCGAAATCCGCTTCGGAATCGAGATCTTGACTTCGGGCAGACGCAGGTCGGCGCTGTCAGCAACATTCGACCGCCTGCTGACCGACGTGATCGAATCGCGGATTGCGCCATTTGATGGTGCCGCGGCGGAAGAGGCGGCGAAACTGATGGCCGCGCGTAAAACCCGCGGCCGGCCCGGCGAGCTTCGCGACACCATGATCGCCGGCATTGCATTGGCGACGCACGCGGCAATCGCCACACGGAATGTACGGCACTTCGACGACGTATCGTGCCCGATCATCGATCCGTGGTCAGCGTAGACGCGATTCAAATCGCAGAAACTTTCCTGCCCCTGGCGCAAATCCAACTCTTTTCCGGCCAGGTGAAAACCTCGATCTCCGCCAGCCCTGCCGATGCCAGCAGTTGGCGGTGTTCATCCGGCGTGAGCAGGGTCATTCCGTATTTCGATGCATGTTTTGCCGCGGCGCGAGCCATCGCGCTGGGCGCGCCCTTGTAAATCTCAGAGATGATGACGAACGTGCCGCCGGGCTTGAGCACGCGCACCACTTCGCGCACATCGCCAGGCAAGTTGGGCCAGAAGAAATGCGTCTCCACCGCGGTAGCCAAGTCGAAAATCGAATCGCAGAAGGGAAGCTCGGAGACGGAGCTGGAGCGAATCTCAACGTGGCCTGCGGCGATTTGGCTTTCATTGTTTTTGGTGGCTACGGCCAGGCTGGCCTCAGAGTGGTCCACACCGTAAATCTTGCCTTCAGCGGCGGCAGCGGCCAGCTTGGCAACTGTTCGCCCGCCGCCGCAGCCTGCATCGAGGACGATGTCGCGCGCGCCGATCTTCACGTGCGAAAGGCCCCAATCCGTCACGCCGGAGTGGCGTGTGTTCATGTTGCGCAGAAGCAGCCGGCCAATCCAGCCGGAGGGTTTGTTCCACTGGTGCGGCATTGCTGCCTTCCTTTCCGGAGGGCGGGAAAAAACTCCGCGCAGGCGCGAGATCTCCGGGAACTACCCTTCATGGTAGCGCTTGCGCAGACCGGGATATCAACCCGGATACAGTCCTACGGCAATGTCGCGCGCTGCCTGTTCCACCTGCTCCGGCCGGCCGAGGTCGCGCCAGTAGAACTGGTCGGCGCGGAATAGGGCGATGCGTTCGCCGCGCGCAGCCAGCCGCAGATACGCCGGGATGATGGAGAATGGTCCTTCTTCCTCGAGCAGCGCAAAAATGCGGGGCGAGATCACGTGAATCCCCGCGAACGCAAGTGCAATCGGATCGGAAACCGGCCGAACCAACTCTGGCACGCCGTCGCCTCCGGCGCGCCGCCCGCATAGCTCGCCTTGTCGATCGAAGTACAAAGGACGCGATGTTGTCCGATCGCGCACTGACAGCGTGGCCAGTGCGCCGCTCTCGCAATGAGCCCGCGCCATGCTTGCAAAGTCGATGGTGCTCAGAACATCCACGTTGTGAAGCAGAAACGGCTCTGCGGCATCGGGTCCCGGCTCCAGGAAAAACCATGCAGCCTTCTTCAGGCCGCCGCCCGTGTCCAGCAATGCGTCCTCGCGCGAGACTTCAATGCGCATGTCGACCGGGGCGTGCGCGCGCAGCCAATCTTCGATCCTCTCCGCGTAGTGATGCGTGTTGACGATGACTTCGCGGATTCCGGAGCCGCGCAGGCGCGCCAGCACGATTTCCAGCATGGTGCGCCCGCCCACTTCAACCAGCGCCTTGGGACGGTCATCGGTGAGCGGGCGCAGGCGCGTGCCCAGGCCGGCGGCGAGCACCATCGCCTTCATCGGCCCATCTTCTCCAGCTCGATGTGGCGGACCTCGATATCGACGCCCTCCGTGCCGCGCAGTCGCGACGCAAGCTGCTCCGCGAGGTATACCGAGCGATGCTGGCCGCCGGTGCAGCCGAACGAGACCATGAGGCTGGTGAAATTGCGCTTGCGGTACGCAGCCACGCTGGCCTCCACCATGGACTGCGCCCGCGCCAGAAACTCCTGCACGTCTTCGATCGCGGCGAGATAGTCGATGACCGGCTGATCCTTTCCGGTGAGCGCGCGAAAGCGCTCCTCGCGCCCGGGGTTGGGCAGGCAGCGGCCGTCGAAAACAAATCCACCGCCGTTGCCGGACTCGTCCGCCGGCACTTGGCGATGAAACGAGAAGCTGAAGATGCGCACCGTGAGCCCGCCGGCCGGTGCGGACAAGCTTTGCAGCTTCTCCGATCCCTGCATGGCCTGAATCGCGGCCATCAGCGCGGGCAGCGCAATGGGCAACTTGACGTTGTGCGCCAGCCAGCGCAGATTCTTCAGCGCGTATGGAACCGACTGCAGGAAGTGCGCCTTGCGCTCATAAAATCCGCGGAAGCCGTAAGCGCCCAGCGCCTGCAGTATGCGTACGTAGACGAACGCGTAATAGTGCTCGAGGAATGCGGCGCGGTCGAGCGGAATGTAACCGGCGAGCGCATCGAGGTAATGGTCGAGCAGCCCCTGGCGCAGCGCCGGCGGCAAGTCGGCCTTGCCATCGAAGAGCAGGGAAGCGATGTCGTAGTGCAGGGCGCCCTTGCGTCCGCCCTGGTAATCGAGGAACCATGGCTGTCCGTCGCGCAGCATGATGTTGCGGGACTGGAAATCGCGATAAAGGAAATAGTCGCGCGGCGCGGAGAGCAGGAAACGGGTCAGGCGGCCAAAGTCGTCCTCGAGGGCCTGTTCGTTGAAGGGCACGCCTGCCAGGCGCAGAAAATAGTACTTGAAATAGTTCAGGTCCCAGGAGATCGACTGGCGGTCGAAGCTCGCGCGCGGATAGCAGAACTTGTAATTCAGATCGCCACCGGCCTCCACCTGGAAGCGCGGCAGCAACTCGACCGCCCTGCGATATGCGGCGACGGCAGGCTCTGCGATTTCATCGCCGGATCGATGCTGACCAAGAAACTCGAAGAGCGTGACGTCGCCCAGGTCCTCTTCGAGGTAGGCGTTTTCAGCCAGCGCCTCGCCGTAAATCTCCGGAACGGGCAACCCGTGACCCCGGAAGTGCCGGGAAAACTCGAGGAATGCGATGTTCTCCTCGCGCACCGGGTAGACGATGCCGACGGCGCTTGCGCCCTCGCCAGTCAGGCGCAAAATGGCGCGTCCCGAGCCGCCAAGCTGGCCCTGCAGAGGCGTCACCTCGCGGGCCGGCGCGTGGAAGTGTTGCTCGAAGAGGCGTTTCAGAACATCCATGAAGATTCCGTGCCAGTCGAACTGCTTCCCTCAACATAACCGATACGGGTGAATCGGGCGCAAGGTGTGGCCTTGTCTTTGTGGCGACGGCTCATCCACGCGGGCTTAAGCATGATAAAACTGACCGGTGGACCACATTCGCCGCATAGGCGCGCTGCGCCGCCGCATCAGACGCGCCGGGCTCTCGGGCCTTCTGGTTACGCATCTTCCTGACGTGCGCTATGTTTGCGGATTCACGGGATCCAGCGCGGCGCTGGCCATCGCGCGGCGTGGGGCGCGATTGTTTACAGACGGCCGCTATACCGCGCAGGCAAAAGCGGAAGTCCAGGGCGCCGAGGTCGAGATTGTCTCGCGTTCGCCGGCAATTGGCGCGGTGGAGTGGTTGGCCGCCCAGGCCGGAGCCGAGTTTGCAGGATTCGACCCCAGCCACACCACTGTAGCCGAGCTTAATCGGCTCAAATCGGTGCTTCCCGCGTCCATGCGCCGCACCTTCCTCACGGCGCTTCCTGCGTCGCTGGTCGAGCCGCTGCGTTTGATCAAGGATGAGGATGAGCTTGAGATCATTTGCGAGGCGGCCCTGATGGGCTGCCAGCTTTTCGCGCATATTCTTGGGTTTCTGCGGCCGGGTCTACGGGAAATCGACGTGGCCGCCGAACTGGAGCACCGCGCCCGCCTCAACGGAGCTGAAGGAATGTCGTTTGAGACCATTGTGGCATCCGGCGAGCGCTCCTCGTTTCCGCACGGCCGCGCCACTGAGGCGCGCCTGCCCCGCCGCGGTTTTCTCACCCTCGACTTCGGTATAATCCACAAGGGCTACTGTTCTGATATGACGCGCACCGTGTACTTTGGCAGGCCTCGCGCCGAGGAGCGCGCTACCTACCAGGCGGTACTGGATGCGCAGCAGGCAGCGGTTGCGGCAGTCACGTCCGGAGTCGCCTGCTGCGAGGTGGACGAAGCCGCGCGGAGCGTGCTCCGCAAGGCTGGATTGGCGGAGGCATTTTCTCATTCCACCGGCCACGGCGTGGGGCTGGAAATTCACGAGGCGCCGAGGATCGGCACGGGACAGACCAACCGCCTGCAGGCAGGTATGGTCGTTACCATCGAGCCGGGCGCTTATTTACCGGGCCGGTTTGGCGTGCGGATTGAGGATATGGTGGCCGTTACCGGCAGTGGCGGCGAAGTGCTGACGCCCGCGCCCAAGGCGCTGATTGAGCTGTGATTCGAAGGATTCTTCTCCCCGTGAGCGGGAAGGTTAAGGAACGAATGAAACCTGAAGATTTTGAAGACCTGAAGCAACTGGTCGAGTTTCTCAAGGAGAACCAGGTAGCGGAGTTTGACCTGGACCGGGGCGACACAAAAATCCGGCTCAAGTTCAGCCAGCCTGCGCAAGCAATCGCCGGCATTGCCCACGTGCTGGCCGGAGGGCCGGGAGTGGCGCCGCAGCCGGCGACCGCGGCACCGTTGGCGACCGCTCCGACATCAGCCGAACTGCCCGCAGCCGAGCCGGATGCCGGCCTGCATATGATCAAATCACCCATCGTGGGCACATATTATGGCTCGCCCACGCCCGGTGCGCCGTCCTTCGTATCTCCCGGCGATCACGTCGATAAGGGCCAGGTGATCTGCATCGTCGAGGCCATGAAACTGATGAACGAGATTGAAGCCGATGTGGCCGGCGAGATCGTGAAATGCCTGGTAACCAACGGCCAGCCCATCGAGTTTGGTCAGCCACTATTTGCTGTCCGCACTGCGTGAGGTTGAATGATGGGCGTGCTGATTCGCTGACTCGCTGAATTAAGGACACGAATGTTTCGTAAGGTGCTCATAGCCAATCGCGGTGAAATTGCGCTGCGCGTCATCAATGCATGCCGGGAACTCGGCATCCGCACGGTCGCCGTTTACAGCGAAGCGGATCGCAACTCGCTCCATGTCCGGTTTGCCGACGAGGCCATCTGCATCGGCCCGCCGCGTCCCGCAGACAGCTATCTCAACGTTCCCGCCGTCATCTCCGCAGCGGAAATTGCTAACGTGGATGCGATCCATCCCGGCTACGGCCTGCTTAGCGAAAATGCCAACTTTGCCGAGGTCTGCCGCGCATCCAACATCAAGTTCATCGGCCCTCCGCCGGAAGTTACACGCCTGATGGGCGAAAAGGAAAAGGCGCGCCAGGCCATGAAGAAGGCCAAGGTGCCCATTCTGCCCGGGTCCGACGGCGTCATCGAGAGCGAACACGACGCGCTGCATTGGGCCAAAAGGGTTGGCTTCCCCGTCATTCTCAAAGCCAAGGCCGGAGGCGGCGGACGCGGCATGCGCATTGTGCGCACCAACGAGGAACTGCCCAACCTGTTTCACGCCGCCTCCACTGAGGCCGCCAACGCCTTTGGCAACGGCGAACTCTACATGGAGAAGTTCATCGAGCGGCCGCGCCACATCGAGTTCCAGATACTCGCCGACGAACACGGCAACGTGGCCACGCTGTTTGAGCGCGAGTGCTCCATCCAACGCCGGCATCAAAAGCTTATCGAAGAAGCGCCGTCGCTCAAAGTCACGCCGAAAATGCGCGACGACATCGACAAGACTCTCCGCCGCTGCCTTACCGAGATCGGATATCAGAACGCGGGCACCGTCGAGTTTCTCATGGATGAAGATGGCTCGCTGTACTTCATTGAGATGAACACCCGCATCCAGGTTGAGCACCCGGTCACCGAATTCATTACGGGCATTGACCTGGTGAAGGCGCAACTGCTCATTGCCGATGGCGAAAAGCTCTCCAATATCCTGCCGCTCAAGCCGGAGATTCGCGGCCATTCCATCGAGTGCCGCATCAATGCCGAGCATCCGGTCAAGTTCACGCCCTCCGCCGGAAAAATCACCGCGTTCAACGTCCCCGGCGGCAACGGCATCCGCGTTGATACGGCGCAATACGCCGAGGGCATCGTCCCGCCCTATTACGATTCGCTCATCGCCAAGCTCATCGTGCACGGCGTCGACCGCGCCGAAGCCATCGCCAAGATGGAGCGCGCCCTGAGCCAGTTCATCGTGCAGGGCATCGACACGTCCATCCCGCTCCACCAGGAGATCTTCGCCAACGAGGAATTCCGCCGCGGCGAATTCGACACCAAGTTCATGGAGCGCTTGCTGGCCGCGCGCAACGGAGAATGATCACTCGCAGCGCCTGGAGAGTTACGTCAGCGGATTGACCTTGAGCCCCGCCGCCCGGGCTGCTCTGTGCTGCCTCTGGTCGAACGTGTACAGCGCGCTCGCCCTCAACTCGATGGCCGCTGCCACATGCAGCACATCTGCCGCGCGCACACCGATAACCGGCGTCAACGATCGCGAAAGAGATTTAGCCCGTTCGAATGCGGCCTCTGGAAGGGGCAGTAACTGATAAATGCTCTTGCGTAGATTCAGTTCCAGGTCGTCAATGGAGTCTTGCGCCTGTGCGTGTGTAATTTGCTTGAAGAATTCGCGCCGGCAGAGCGCGTTGATAAACTCAATCTCGCAAAGTTGTGTCAGGACAAGTGGCTCGCGGACAGATCGAACCAGAGCAATCGCCGCGTGTGTATTGGCATCCTTACCTTGAAGAGAAAAGATTACGCTCGAATCAAGATAGATCATCGACTCAGAACCGGTCTTCGCGATCTTCCGAGATCAGCTCCGCGCCGCTCACCTCGAATACCTTATCTCCATAAATCTCTTTAAGCCGCGCCTCGAAATCCGGCAGTGGCGCCCGGCCCGGAACCGCTCCGCCTTCGTTGTCCGGCTCTAGCTTCGCAATCACTTTTCCTCGCTTGGTTATACGCAGCGGCTGGCCCTCGCGCAGCATCCGCTCCACCTTGGGAAAGTCGTAGCGAAGATCGCGCACCGTCACCGTTTTCATGTGATACATTCTAGCATCACATTGGCATGCACCGCTCCGGCAACGCCTGCTCCCAAGAGGCCTCTTCGCCTACGGTCCCGTGGTGGCACTGGCCGGCGCGGGTGGCTCAGCGCCGTTGGGGAGCGGCGGCGGAATCGGGCGATGCTTGGCGCGCAAATATTCGATAATCTGGGCGATTTCGTCGTCACTCAGGGAGTCGCGGAAGGGTGGCATCTTGTCGCCGCCGTCGAGGATCTGCTCCGTCATCTTTTCCGGTGGCCAGGTCTTGTCCTCGCGGATTTTCAGCAACGAAGGCGCCTTTTGCGTTCCCACTCCGCCGGCGCCGTGACAGTGAGCGCAACCCTTATCGCGGAACAGCAATGCGCCGGCCTTGGCATCGGCTTCGGAAGCGGCCTGAACGGGGAACGTTGCAAAAAGCCAGCCAAGCAGCATTCCGGCAGTCAGCAAAAAGGGTGAAGACCTCAGTTTCACATTTCCATGCTCTCACACGGCAACATCTGCGCCCTCCATCCGACGATGGAGCTGCCGGAGCGATTTCGCGCAACGGGCGAGGCGCGTGCGGGACACGATAATCTCATCTCGTGGCCGCAGTCGGATCAGGATCGAACGCGAGTCAACTTCGCCAGGAACTCGCCGCGCGCAATCGCGAGTGGGCGCGCGGGCGCAAGCATGTTGAGAGCCTGGGCGCCGATCCAGTGGTCGTTTACCCCCCCGAGGAAGGCGTTCACGGCAATTTCTTCGATCCGGCCTATGCGGCCATTCGGTCGCGGCCGGAGTGGGTCCGGCGCTTCAATAAAGTGCATGCGCAGGGGCGCGCGCTGCCGCGGCCGAATAATCCGGAACGCAAGTGGCGCGAGCTCGACTCCTGCATGAGCTCGGATGCGCTGCTCATGAATGTGTTCTGCACGCCGGGAGTGGTGGATTCAGCTGCTGTGCGGCGCATGCTTGGCGTGGACACCAACGAATCCCCAGTCTTCGGCTGGAAGGCGCGCGTTCCGCTCGCGTCAGGCCTGTTCGACCGCACTGAGGTGGATATGCGCTGGGGCGGCCTGCTGGTCGAAGCCAAGCTGACCGAAACGGATTTCCAGGAGCGCAAGGCCGAAATCGTGGAGGCATATCGCGACTTCGACGAGGTGTTCGAGCGCGAAGAGTTGCCGCGCGTGCAGGTGGTGACAGCGCGGCGGAAACATGCCATTGAGTTCCCCGAGGAGTTTACCCAGGAGTGGGAAGAGACTGGCGAAGTGAGCGCCGACGAGACCGGCGCGATCGCCGCGGAGTTCCAATCTGGACTGGTGGCGGAGGCTGAAGCGCTCGCGCCTCGGGAAATCCGTTACCAGGGCTATCAGCTCATCCGCAACGTGCTCGCCGCGCACGCGCAGGGAGCCAGCTTTTGCGTGATCCACGATGAGCGGCGCCCGGACCTGCGCGAGGCATGGTTCCGCGTGTTGCGCGCGGTTCGCAGCGCCCAGATGCAGACAAGGTTGAAAGTGCTCACGTGGCAGGAACTGGCGGGGGTTGTTCCCGGATATCTGCAGCCCTTCCTCGAGGCAAAGTACGGAATCGTAGCGGCGTGAAGCACCACACATTTGATATAAAGGCTCGGACGAACGAATCGGTCGAGGAGACGACGAATGAGAGGAATTCACCTTGGCGCGGCTGGGCTCTTGCTGGTCGCTGGAACACTCACGGTCTATGCCCAATCGGGCGACTTCACGGTGAGCGTGGATGCGACCCAGGTTCCGCAGAAGATGCTGCACGTGGAAGAAGTCCTGCCCGTGCATGCCGGGCCGCTGACGCTTTACTACCCCAAGTGGATTCCCGGCGAGCATGGGCCGGACGGCCCGGTGTCAGACGTTTCCGGGTTGAAATTCTTGGCCGACGGAAAACCGGTGCCGTGGAAGCGCGACCTCCTCGACGTGTTCACTTTCCACCTGGATGTGCCCGAGGGCGTGACCAAACTGCATGCGGCCTTCGACTATATCGAAAATGCAGGCTTTTCCGCCACGGACAAGCTTTTGGTCCTCGAGTGGAACGAGGTGCTCCTGTATCCGGCGGGCGTCACCTCTGACAAGCTGACTTTTGACGCGAAACTGAAGGTGCCCGAGGGCTGGAAGTTCGGGACACCGCTGCCGGTGGCGGCTCAGCATGGCGACGAGGTGACGTTCAAGCCCATTTCCCTCGAGCTTCTGGTGGATTCGCCGGTGATGACTGGCGAATACTATCGCTCCATCGACCTGACGCCGCCCGGCGAGCCCATTCACCACGAGATCGACCTGGTTGCCGACAGCGAGGCCGCGCTGAACATGCCGCCGGAGATCCAGAAGGGCCTCACCAACGTGGTGGCCGAGTCAGGTCAGCTCTTCGGAACCCGGCACTATCGCGATTACCACTTCCTGCTGGCGCTCAGCGATCACGTGGCGCACTTTGGGCTGGAGCATCACGAGTCGAATGACAGCCGGCTTCCGGAGCGAGTGTTTCTCGAGCCCGGAGGCGCATTTATGGTCGGCTCGCTGCTGTCGCATGAGTTTATGCACTCGTGGAACGGAAAATTCCGGCGGCCGGCGGATTTGACCACGCCCGAATACGAGACGCCCATGCAAACCGATCTGCTCTGGGTCTACGAAGGCCTCACGGATTACCTCGGGCCGATGCTGGCGGCGCGCAGCGGCCTTTGGACTCCGGAGCAGTATCACTCTTACCTGGCCAGCATCGCTGCCAGCCTGGGTCCGGGCCGGCCGGGACGCACCTGGCGTCCGCTTCTCGACACCGCCGTGGGAGAGCCGGGCATCCGGCCTCCGCGCGGCTGGATGGACTGGGTCCGCGGCACCGATTACTACGACGAAGGCGACCTCCTGTGGCTTGAAGTCGCCACTATTCTCAATCGGGCCAGCAACGGGCAGAAATCGATCGACGATTTCTGCCACGCATTCCATGGCGGGCCAAACGATGGTCCCCAGGTGAAGACCTACACATTCGACCAGCTTGTGGAGACGCTCAACAGCGTGGTCCCCTATGATTGGGCAGCCTTCTTCAAAGAGCGCTTGAATTCGCTTTCGCCTGAGCCGCCCGTTGGCGGGATTGAGAACGGCGGCTGGAAGGTGGATTACACGGCTGAGCCGTTGAGGCTCCCCGGTCGCCGCGCCAGCCTCGGGGACGAGTATTCGCTCGGTCTCACGTTGGCGCCGGACGGAACCGTGAGCGAGTCGATTGTCGGCAGCCCCGCGTTCAAGGCTGGCATTGGCTCGGGAATGAAGATCGCTGGCATCAACGGGCACATTTACACCCACGATGTGCTCGACGATGCCGTCAAATCTCAGCACCCGATCCAGATGCTCGTCATTGCCGACGATTACTACAAAACCGTCACCGTGGATTATGGTGGGGGACCAAGGTTCCCGCACCTGGTGCGCGTAGAAGGGAAGCCGGATCTGCTGGATGACCTGATCAAGCCGCGAGCGGAGACAAAATAGCAGGAGGCTTTCCCCTTGCCAAATTCATATCAACATATCATGATGCAACGGTATTATGCATATACATTCGAGTATGCATATTTCCGACATATCATGATATGTTGATGGGTTTTCTGCAACATCGGCGGTGCACACAAACATTCCCTTGACACTCAACGGTAGAGCGTTTACCAGGCTGCATCGCTGCTGGTGGTGTCGGCGCTGGCCCGCCTGCTTCCAGCATGGACAGCGTCGCGAATCGATCCGATCCAGGCGCTGCGGACGGAATAACCGCGAACGCTAAAAATGCGGATTCCGCGCCAAGGTTCCTCGCGTGCCCCACCCCTGCAGGTTATGATGAGTAGTCTCATACTGCGGCGTGCTGTTCATATCCCTGCCATTCTGACTGAGATCTGTCTCCACGCCTGAACCCCTAAGGAGAGCGTTTATGGACCTGAAGATGCATACGCGGGAAGTGAAGGACATCACCGTTATCGAATTGAGTGGGCGTCTCACCATGGGCGAGCCCTGCAAAGCCATTCGCGACGAGATTCACGATGAAATCGGACAGGGCGCGCGCAAGATCCTGCTGAACCTGGGAGAAGTGAGCTACATTGACAGCGCCGGCCTGGGCGAATTGACCTCGGCTTACACTTCGGTAAAGAACCGCGGCGGCGCCCTGAAGCTGATGAACCTGACCAAGCGTGTCCATGACCTCATGCAGATCACCAAGCTGTACACGGTTTTCGAGGTGTTCGACGACGAGAAGACAGCGGTTGCGTCATTCGGGGCGTAGGCCGACGAAGAGTGGCGGTTGGGAAGGCCAGCTGCCGCACACACTCTGGTGATGGTCAGCACGCCATACGCGCACAGTTGCGCGCATACTGTTTCCTCAGAGGAGCCCCAACGGGGCTCCTTGGCCGTTGAGAGAGGAAGAACAACACCCCCCTCCCCCCCTTCATTCCCGTTTTGGAACAATTTGGCGAGTGAACGGCGAAGAAAATGCATGAAGATTGGCTGCAATGTGAGTTGAATCACATTGGCCCGCCGAAGACCTTGCGACACCTCCATTTGGCGCAAGCATTTAAACTGAACACTCGCGGAACCAGATGCGGATCTTTGTCACCGGCGCAACCGGATTTGTCGGCCATCACGTGGCGCGCGCCCTCGCCGCCGAAGGGGCCAAGTTGCGCCTTCTGGTCCGCAAGTCCAGCAATCTCGCCAACCTCGATGCCATCGCAGGCGAGACGCACACCGGCGACTTGCTCGATCCTGAATCGCTCCGTCCCGCGCTCGCCGGATGCGATGCCGTTGTTCACGTCGCCGCCGACTATCGCCTCTGGATCCCCGACCCGCAGCAGATGTACCGCGCCAACGTCGACGGCACGCGCGAACTCCTGGCGCTGGCCCGCGAGGCCAAAATCCGCCGCTTCGTCTACACCTCGTCGGTCGCCACCATGCACTTCCGCACCGACGGCGTTGTCGTCAACGAAGACACGCCGGTCTCGCTCCGCGACATGGTTGGCCACTACAAGCGTTCCAAGTTCCTTGCCGAGCAGGAAGCCATCAGCGCAGCGCGATCCGGCCAGAAGGTCATCATCCTGAATCCGACCAGCCCCATCGGCTCGAACGACAGCAAGCCAACGCCGACGGGCCGCATCGTCCTCGATTTCCTGAACGGCAAATTCCCTGCCTACATGGATACCGGACTCAACCTCGTCGACGTCGGCGAAGTGGCCCGAGCGCACGTCCTCACGCTGGTTAAGGGCAAGCCCGGCCGCCGCTACATCCTGGGCGGCGAGAACCTCACCCTCAAGCAGATCCTCGACAAAATGTCCGCCATTACCGGGATCCCCTCGCCCACGGTGAAGATCCCCTTCGCCGTGGCCGCGACATACGCGTTCTTTGAGGAGCTGATCACCGGCAAGATTCGTGGCAAGGAACCGCGCGCTACGCTTGAAGAGGTCCGCATGGGCCGCAAGAAGATGTACGCCTCGAGCGCCCGCGCGCAAGCCGAGCTTGGCTTCCGCATCCTGCCCGTAAACTCCGCCCTGCGCGCCGCCATCGAGTGGTTCCGCGTAAACGGTTACGCGCCGTAAGCCTCCTCGGAGTCGGCCTGTCTTGCTGTCTATGGTGCACAGTGCTATAGTATTGAGTGTTAGTGGCGGCCTGTGCAAGTCTACCTCAACAAGTGGATGGCTCGATTTTCGCGGCGCGAACAGATCTTGGCCGCCAGCCTGAGTGAGGCGATTACCAGGGCCGAGACGGGACTGATTGACGCAGACCTCGGAGGCGGACTCATAAAGCAGCGGGTTGCCCGAGCTGGCCAGGGACGCTCGGGCGGCTATCGGACCATCGTGGCGCATCGCCGTGCGGGTAGAGCCGTTTTTCTTTACGGATTTGCTAAGAATGAACGCGGCAACATAGGCCCAGACGAATTAGCCGAGTTGCGAAGGGTGGGTCAAAACTGGCTTCATGCTTCCCCGAAGATAATCGCTGAAGCTCTTGATCAGGGCCTCTTGGAGGAGATTGACTTGTGACGGCAAAGAAGAAGCTCAGCAAGCTCAGCCAGGCCATCCTCGAAATGGCTGACGATCAGCATCGCATCGGACTGATGGATGATGCCACCTATGACAAGATTACGGTCCGCCACCTGGGGGAGAAGGCGAAGTCGATGGCAGAGCCCATCACCCCAAAGCAGATTCGCGCCATCCGCGACCGCGCCAACCTGAGCCAGGCAGCTTTAGCCAGCATGCTCAACATGACGGCTGGGTATCTTTCCCAACTGGAGCGCGGCGTCAAAGAACCCAAGGGCCCATCTCTCGCCCTCCTCAACGTCATCCGCCGCAAGGGCATTGAAGCGATACTTTGATTGCAGCAAAGTTACCGGCCCTGCGCGCCGCCATCGAGTGGTTCCGTGCCCACGGATATGGGCGTGATGGAGCAAACGGTCAAGGAGCCGCCATAAAACAGACCCGTTCCAACCAACGAGGTGGAGGAAGTGCGATGAATAAATTAAAATTAGGTTTTATCGGGATGCTGCTGGCAACTGCTACAGTCCTGTCTGCTCAGGACGACCCCTGGGCAGCATGGGACTACAGCACAGAGACGGCCATCGATGGAAAAACCACGGAAATAGCCATGGCTGGGAAGTTTGCCAAAGTATCTCTTGTTGTTCGCTGCTCAAGAAACTGCGAAGTTTACATAGCGGATAGCACGGAGATCTTTGCTGACCAAGGAACCGTGCGCGTGAAGTTTAACAAATCCCCTGTGAGACCGTACGCCGTTTCAAGAGGAGAAGGAAGCGAGTCGCTATTCTTTAGGGATCCGTGGAGTATTTTAAGAGCCATTAGGGATAATGGCGGGTATTTGACAGTCGAGTACAGTCCCTACGAGAAGACGCCAGACACTGCCACATTTGGCGTCTGGAATCTACCTCCAAGTATTCTTAAACGAATACCAAGATGATTCGTTGTAAGGTATTTGCTCCGATGGTTGGCCAAGAACTGAGGCTTTTAGTTTCTTCTCGTAGGAGACTGAAATGGTTAAGAGAAACTGACCTAATGGGAAACGAGATTTCCTACAAGACAGAGGTGTGTCGGAGAAACTGGTTCCGCGCTAACGGCTACGCACCGGCGGTGTCATGACCCGCGTAGCCCTCATCGCCGCATTACCCGGCGAACTCAAGCCGCTCGTCCGCGGCTGGCCGCACTCGGAGCGCAACGGCGTCCACTTCTGGGCCCAGCGCAGTAAAGAAGAAGAATGGGAAGAGGAGTGGATTGCCGCCTGCGCCGGCATGGGCCAGGACGCCGCCACGCGAGCCTTCGCCGCCCTCGAGGACGGGGGGCCGATCAGCCTGGTCTTCTCCCTCGGCTGGGCCGGCGCCATCTCCTTCCAGCCTAAGGCCGGCGAGGCCTACAACGTTGCCGGCGTCATCGATGCCCGCACCGGAGAGCGCTTCAACTGCGATGCCGGGGCAGGCGATTACTGGCTTGTCACCAGCCCGCGTGTGGCCGATCAGCCGGAGAAGCGGCGCCTTGCCTCTACCTACAGAGCCAACCTCGTCGATATGGAAGCCGCCGCCATCGGGCGGCTCGCCGCCATGCGCGAAATCCCGTTTTACTGCATCAAGGGCGTCAGCGATGCGCTCGACGACCATCTGCCTGACTTCAATCGGTTTATCGCACCCGACGGCCAATTCCAAGCCGGCCGGTTCGCCCTTTCTGCGCTGGTCACCCCAAAGTACTGGCCCGCGCTCCTCCGCATGGGCGAAAATAGTAGAAAGGCTGCCCAGGGCATTGCCCGGTCGCTGGTCGAATTTCTCGATGCACGAGGTCACATCGAATAACGAAATGGCTACCCAAATCTCCAGCCCTGAGCTCGAAATCCCCGCCAAGATCCCCACCACGATGCGCGCGGTCGTGTATCGCGGCATTAACGACATGCGCATCGAGACCGTTCCTGTTCCCGCGATCGGGCCGGGCGAGCTCCTGGTGCACATTGCCACCTGCGGCATCTGCGGCACAGACCTCAAGAAGATTCATTACGGCTCCCACTCCGCCCCGCGTATCTTCGGCCACGAGATGTCCGGCACCATTGTCGCCTTGGGAGAAGGCGTGACCAGCTACCGCCTTGGCGAACGCGTCGTGGTTCACCATCATGTTCCCTGCAACCAGTGCTATTACTGCCGTAAAGGCACGCCGGCGCAGTGCCCGCTCTACAAAAAGACCGGTGTAACCGCTGGCTTCGAGCCCTCCGGCGGCGGCTTTGCCGAGTACATCCGCGTGATGAGCTTTGTGGTCACCAACGGCGGCGTGGTGCGCATCCCGGAAGGCGTCCCCTTCGAACAGGCCGCGTTCGTCGAGCCGGTGAACACGGTACTGAAGGGCGTCAAAATGCTCAATCTGGCATCAGATGACTCGGTTCTGGTCATCGGCCAGGGCCCATCGGCCTGATGCATGCGTCGCTCGCCCTGCGCACCGGGGCAAAGGTGCTCACATCCGATCTCTACCCTGAGCGCCACGCCATCGCCGCGCACTTTGGCCTCAAGCATCCAATTCATGCGGGGCAAGAGAACGTCGTCGAGCGGGTACTGGCCGAGACGGAAGGCCGTGGCGCCGATGCTGTGATTCTTGCCGTCGGGGGCAACGCGCTCATTAAAACCGCAATGGACGCCTGCAGGCCGGGCGGCAAAGTGATGCTTTTTGCCCAGACCCAACACGGGGACTCCACCTTCGATCCTGGCGCCGTCTGCATGGATGAGAAAACGCTGATGGGCTCCTATTCCTCTTCCTTCAGCATCCTCGGCGAAGTCACCAGCCTGGTCTTCGATGGATACCGCAACGGCTTTGATCTGACCCAGTTGATTTCGCACCGTTTCCCGCTGGAACAGGCGGTGGCGGCGATTGATGTGGCATCTCACCCCAAAGCGGACTCGATGAAGATTATGATTGAGCCTGCACTGGGCCGGGGCAGGGAATAGGGGGCTCCCATGGCGAGCACGGTGAAGGACGCGATCCTCCGCGGCCGCAAGTCGGTCGAGACCGTGGTCGAGGAGAGTCGCAAGAAAGTCGAGAACGCCGTTGAGGGTAGCCTGAATACTGTCGAGACGGTCGTCGAAGTTGGCCTGAACACAGTCGAGACGGTGGTGGTGAAAGGCCGCAGGACGGTGGAAAGCGCCGTCAGCCTGGGCCGCAGGACTGTGGAGCACGCGCTTATCCGCGAGCGGAGCACCATGAGGGCCGCTGTACTTCACGGCCGCGAAGATATTCGCATCGAGCAGGTTCCCTTTCCCAAAGCAGCCGTGGGCGAGCTGATCGTTCAGGTGGGCGCAGCGCTCACTTGTGGAACGGATCTGAAGGTCTTTCGCCGCGGCTATCACGCGCGCATGATCGTGCCCCCGGCGCTCTTTGGGCATGAGATGGCCGGCACCATAGTGGAAGCGGGTGGTGGCGTTGCGGAGTTTGCGGCCGGCGATCGCGTGGTTGCGCTCAACTCCGCTCCTTGCGGGCACTGTTATTTTTGCCAGCGCAACCAGGAAAACCTCTGCGATGACTTGCTCTTCAACAATGGCGCCTATGCCGAGTTCATTCGCGTTCCCGCGCGCATCGTGGAGCGGAACACGCTGAAGGTTCCTGATCATGTGCCGCTGGAGCACGCTGCCCTGACCGAGCCGCTGGCTTGCGCCGTGCATGGATTTGAGGATTCGCACCCCCATCCCGGCGACACCGTGGCCATTATCGGCGGCGGACCGCTGGGGCTCATGATTCTGCACGTGGCCGCGCTCGCGGGCTGCGAAACGATCGCCCTGGTCAGGCACGATGGCCAGGTGGAGGCCGCGCGGCAGCTTGGCGCCGCTCACGTGGTGCAGACCACAAACATTCGCAAGGCCATTCAGGAAACCCGCGCCCTGACTCACGGCCGTGGTGTGGACATTGCCATTGAGGCCGTGGGAATTCCCGAGGCGTGGCAGGAGGCTGTCGAGCTGGTGCGTAAGGGCGGCACCGTCAACTTCTTCGGCGGATGTGCCGTGGGCACGCACGTCATGCTCGATACCAACCGCATCCATTACAGCGACATCACTCTGCGCGCCACGTTCCATCACACCCCGGCCATCTGCCGGCGCGCGCTCGATCTCATCGCAAGCGGGCGTTTCCAGGCCGGTGCATTCATCACCGGCCACGCGCATCTCTACGAGCTGAACCGCGTCTTTGAAAAGCTGATGAACCGCTCCAGCGAGATCAAGACGGCGATTGTGCCCTGAGGCTGACCATGACGACAGCATCCCAGCACGGCGGCACGGAACAGGCAGCGCCGGAGGAACTGATTGAGCGGGGCTGGTCGGCTCTTCCGGCAAGCTATCGCATTCCGGAGGTTGCGCCGTCGCTGGCGGAAGCGCAAGCCTATTGCCGCCGCCTGGCCGAGACGCATTACGAGAATTTTCATGTCGCCTCCTGGTTTCTTCCCCGCGCGCTGCGCCCGTACTTCCATTCCATCTACGCCTACTGCCGCATCTCCGACGATCTTGGTGACGAAGTCCCCGATCCCTCTGCCGCGCTGGCGTTGCTCGATCTGTGGGGACGCGAGCTGGACGCGTGCTACGAAGGCCGCGCACGCCATCCGGTGTTTATCGCGCTGGCTGAGACCATTCGCGCCTGCTCCATTCCCAGGGAGCCGTTTGCCAATCTGCTGGTCGCGTTCCGCCAGGACCAAACCGTCACGCGCTTTCCCACCATGGACGAAGTGCTTGCTTATTGCCATCACTCGGCGAATCCAGTGGGCAGGCTTGTCCTCTACGCATGCAACGAAGTCAGCGAGGAGAATTTCCGTCTCTCCGATGCCACCTGTTCGGCGCTCCAACTGGCGAATTTCTGGCAGGATGTGCGCGTGGATTACGGCAAGGGGCGCGTCTATCTTCCGCAAGCGGACATGATGCGATTCGGTGTGACCGAAGCAACCATTGCCTCGGGCGTAGCCACGCATGAATTTCGCGCGCTGCTGCGCCACGAAGTGGACTTTGCGCGCGGCCTGTTTGAGCAGGGATTGCCGCTGATCGATCGCGTAAACCGCGAGCTGGCCCTGGATCTCGATCTGTTCAGCCGCGGCGGCCTCGAGATCCTGCGCGCCGTAGAGCGCCAGGACTACGATGTGCTCAGCGCGCGCCCGGCCATTGCAAAAACCACCAAGCTGCAATTGGCGCTCCGTGCCTTGAGCGGCAAGTTTCTGCCGTTCCTTCGCCTGCATTCGCGCCGGGCCGAGAAGGCAGCGTGAGTACAGCCGTGGCAACCGATGCGCTCACTCTCGAGCAGGCTTACACCGTGTGCCGCGATATCGCGCGGCGCGAGGCCAAGAATTTCTACTACGCATTTCTCGCTTTGCCGGAGCCGCGCCGCAACGCCATCTGCGCCATTTACGCCTTCATGCGCAAGGCCGACGACCTTGCCGACGATGACTCCGTGCCGCGAGAAGACCGGCGCCGGCAGATCGCAGCGTGGCTCGATGAGTGGCATGCCGTGCTTCGCGGCGCCGATACTTCCCATGCGGTGTTTATTGCCGTTCAGGATGCGATCGCGCGCTACCATATTCCTCCGAGCCTTCTGGACGAGCTTGTAGCCGGCACCGCGATGGACCTGGAGCATGCAGCCACAGACGCGATCGACACCTACGCGACATTCGACGATCTCTATCGCTACTGCTATCTGGTCGCATCCGTTGTGGGCCTGGTCTGCATCCGCATCTTCGGCTACTCCGATCCACGCGCGGAGAAGCTGGCCGAGGAAACCGGCGTCGCGTTCCAGTTGACAAACATTCTCCGTGACGTGGCCGAGGATGCTGCTCGCCGCCGCGTGTATCTGCCGCTCGAAGATCTGGCCCGGCACAGCGTGCCCCTGGATGTGCTGCTGAACCGCAGGCCCGGTTCTCCTTTGACGGCGAATGAGCGCGCGCTGTTGGCCGATATTGCTTCACGTGCTGAGAATTACTACCAGTCGGCGCAAAAACTGCTGCCTCTCATCGACCGTGAAAGCCGTCCCGCGCTGTGGGTGCTGGTGCGAATTTACTACCGGCTGCTGATCCGCATTCGGCGCTCAGGCTACGATGTCTTCTCAAAGAGAGTCTCGGTGCCAACTTTTGTGAAGCTCGAGATTCTTGCAGTAGGCATGGCGCGTATGGCGTGGGCGCGCGTGGCGCATTAATCCGGCCCTGTAAACTCAGCATGAGAACGATGCCGAATAGCGCGGGGAAGACTGTGACGGTGATTGGTGGCGGCGTTGCCGGCATGAGCGCGGCCTGCGCGCTCGCCGAGGCCGGATTCCGTATTCACCTGGTGGAGCGCCGCGGCTACCTGGGCGGACGCGCTTCGTCGTACTTGCATCCTGGCGTCAACGAGGTCATCGACAACTGCCAGCACGTGATCTTCGGCTGCTGCACCAATCTCATCGGCTTTTATCGCCGCATCGGCGCGCTCGACAAAATTCACTGGACCAGCGACATGGTGATGATCGAGCCTGGGGGACGGCGCTCCAAGCTCGGACCCTCGCCGCTGCCTGCGCCGCTGCACGGCCTGCCGCGCCTGCTCACGTCTTGGGCATTTACGCTCGAAGACAAGCTCAGCCTGGCGCGCGCATTTCGCGCCATGTTGCGGCCGGTTCCGGCAGATTCACACGAGACGCTGGCTCAATGGCTTGTGCGGCACAGGCAGTCGCGGGGCGCCATCGAGCGCTTTTGGAAGCTGGTCATCGCCAGCGCGCTCAATGCGGAAATCGAGTGCATTGCCGTGCCCTACGCGGCCAAGGTAATTCGCGAGCTGTTTATGAATTCGGCCAAGGCCGGCGCGATGGGCATCAACTCCGTGCCGCTGAGCCAGCTTTACATGGGCGTCGAGCCGTTGCTCAACAAGAACGGATCATCTGTCCATCTGAACAGCAATGTGGAGCGGCTGGAATGGGACGAGGAGGTTTCTGAGTGGTCCGTCTTTACGCGCGCGGAGACGCTGACCTCTGACCACGTTGTGCTTGCCCTGCCATTCGAGGCGTTAGCGAAGCTGATTCCGCAGATGCCGCCGGCCGAAGCAACAGAGACGCTGGCGAGCCAGATCGCGCGCCACGAGCACTGGCCCATCTGTTCCGCGCATCTATGGTTCGATCGCGAAATTACGCAACTCGATCACGCGGTAATGCTCGACCGCGAGATTCACTGGCTCTTCAATCGCAGCAAGCTCCAGCCCTGGCGCAAGACCGAAGGCAGTTACATTGAAGTTGAGGTTAGCGCCTCGCGCATCTTCGCAGCCCGCCAGCGCGATGAGGCGATTGAGCTTACGCTCGGCGAGCTGGCCGAATTCTTCCCCGCGGTGAAGTCGGCGAAGCTGGTCAAGGCCGCGCTGGTAAAGGAGATGCGTGCGACTTTCGGCGTGCCGCCGGGGATCGATGCATTCCGCCCTGCTGCTACGCAATCTCCCTGGCCCAACGTGTTCCTTGCCGGTGATTGGAGCGCTACCGGCTGGCCATCGACGATGGAAAGCGCTGCACGAAGCGGGCACTTGGCAGCAGAGGCGATTTGCACGGAGACCGGTCAAGCGCAGAAGTTCCTCGTGCCTGACCTCAAGCCGCGAGGGTTGATGCGATTCCTTAGCTGAGGCGTGCAAAAGCTGATGGCTGACGGCTGAAAGATCATAGGTGCTTCTTCAGTGCGCCAGCAGATACACGCCCACGCACACCAACACCGCCGCCGCCCAGCGCCGACGATCGACATTCTCTTTCAGGAAGATTTTGCCCGCGAACGCATTCGTCACCAAGGTCAGGGAGGCCGCAGCCGGCGCCACCAGGCTCAGCTCCAGGTGATTCAGCGCAAAGAGCAGCGAGAAAAACGCCAGCGCCAGGAACGACACGCCCGCTAAGAACAACGGGCAGGTCACAACGGCCTTGATGGCGCCTTTGATACCGGAATGCGCGCGAATCTTGTCCAGGTCGCCGATGCGCTGCATCGCGGCTGCGGTCAGCACTTCACCGGCGGTGGACAACAGCACGGTGGCTGCAATCATTCTCGCGGCGGCCCACGCGCCGGGTGCGCCGGTTGAAGCGAGAAGCATCATCGCGCGTGCTCCTCTTCCGTTACCGCGGCAAGCTGCGCAGCGGCATCATCGCCGGGCCGTTCAGTACGCGCCGGACCCCGGGCTACGAACCCCACGCCGACTGTGATGAGCACGATGCCGCTCCAGCGCTCCAGCGAAATGTTGTTATGCAACCAGAATTTCGCCAACAGGGCGACGATCACGTTGCCGAAGGCCGTGGCCGGCAGCACAAACGTCAGATCCGCCCAGGAGAGCGCAGTCAGGTAGCTGGCGAAAAATCCGATCAACAGCGCAATCCCGCCGGCCACCCACGGCGTAAACACAGCGGCGAGGAGCGTCCCCGGATGGTTTAGAGAGATGACGGGCAGGTGCGTCATGCCGCGCGAAAGGCAGGTATCGCCAAGCGGCGCGCACAGTGCCACCACAACTAGAATGAGCCATTGGTGCGGCGAGAGTCGATGTTGCGCCATGAATGCGAGCGGTTCCTTCACAAACAAAGAAGGGCGGACACGAGATGCGCCGCCCTTCGGGTCGAACTGCGTGGTCTGCGGCTAGGCGCCCGCGCTGGGCTGCGGTTGCGGCTCTGCCTGGCGGCGGCGCGTCTCTTTCACCTGCTTGTTGCGCTGCGCGCGCAGCTTCAGGAACGACTTGGCCTCCACATACAACCGCGGCACATCGCGATTCACAATCGCTTTCCACACCACGCGGAACGCCGCCTTGGGACGGAAGTAGTACTCGTCGTAAAAGCGGTGCACCATCTCCATCACGTAGTCGGTGGGCAGGCCCGGATACTCGATGTGGGCCATCTGGTGCCCGCCGCCGTCTTCCATCTTCTCGTTGGTGATGAAGCCGTTGGCCTTGGCGTAATCGTAAAACTCCGTGCCCGGATACGCGTGCGCAATCGAAACCTGGATGGTCTCGCAGTCCAGAGTCTTGGCGAAGTTGATGGTGTTGCGGATCGACTCCTTGGTTTCGCCCGGAAGCCCCAGAATAAAGTCCGCGTGAACCACCAGCCCCAGGTCGTGGCAATCCTTGGCGAAGGCCCGCGCGCGCTCCACGGTGGCGCCTTTCTTGATGTTTTTCAGGATCTGCGGATCGCCCGATTCGAAGCCCACAATGAGCAGCCGGCAGCCCGCATCCTTCATGGCTTTCAGCGTGTCGCGGTCGGTAGTTACGCGGCTCGTGCAGCTCCAGGTCAGCCCCAGCGGCTGCAGCTTCTCGCACAGCTCGATGGTGCGCTGCTTCTGGATGTTGAACGTGTCGTCGTCGAAGAAGAACTCCTTCACGTGCGGGAAGTTCTCCTTGGCCCATTTCAGCTCGGCGGCCACGTCGTCCGTTGACCGCTTGCGCCATGCGTGTCCGCTCAGCGTCTGCGGCCACAGGCAGAACGTGCATTGCGCCGGACAGCCGCGCGTGGAATAAAGCGCAATGTACGGATGCAGCAGAAACGGCACGTTGTAGCGCGTAACGTCCATGTCGCGCTTGTAGATCTTGGTGGCCCAGGGCATTGCGTCCAAGTCTTCCACCTGCGGACGGTCGGGATTGTGCACAACTTTGCCGTCCAGCTTGTAGCTGATGCCCAGGATTTCGTTCAGTGGCTTGCCCTGAGCAAACTCCACAACGGAGTAATCGAATTCGCGGCGGCAAATGAAGTCCAGCACCGCGCACTCGTTCAGCGCTTTGTCCGGCGAAGTGGTCACCGGCGGCCCCACAAACGCAATGCGGATCGGCGGGTTGGCCGTCTTGATCGCTTCGGCCAGCCTCTGATCGCCCTCCCAGCCCACAGTGGAAGTGAACAGCACCAGGAATTCGTAGTCTTTGCAGATCTTGATCGTCTCTTCGGCGGAGACGTGGTGCGGCGGCGCGTCCAGCAGCCGCGACCCCTCCAGCATGCCGGCCGGATAGCTCAGCCACACCGGGTACCAATAGGACTCGATCTCTCGCGTGGCCGGCCAGCGGGAGCTCGCTCCTCCATCGAAATTCTCAAAGGAAGGTGGGTTCAGGAACAGGGTTTTCAAGGGCATAGGCATCTCTACCATCTTACCATTGTGAGATGTTTCCCCGCCGCGATGGATGCAGCTAAATGCCTATTTCGCCTTTACTTCGTCGATCCAGTCCTGCATGTGGCCCAGCGCCCGCAGCAGCCCCAGCCGCGCTTTGTCCAGGTCCAGCCCAGCCTCCTGCGCGTCTTCGTACTTCTGCCGCTCGTCGATCTGCGCCAGCTCGCCGGCTTTGGGGCTGACCTGCGCCGGTGCTCCAGGCTGGCCCGCGGCTCCATTGCCGTTTTCCAGCTCCGTTTGCACCGTCTTCAGCTGGTCTTCCGCAATCTGCTGCTTCAGGCTGGCAACTTCTGCCTGCGCATCCAGCTCGCGCAGGCTGGCATTCAGTTCAGCAATCTGGAGATCGTTCTGCCGCTGGGCCTCGTCGGCCTCCACGCGCGCCCGCAATGCATCCGCATCCGACTCGCGTCCCTTGGCGCGATGCCCCATATCAAAAACTGGAATGCTGATGTTGAATCCGGAGAAGAAATTGTTTGTCGGTATCGGATGGAGTGGATTGAAATATTCGTTCACGTTATTGAGCAGCGTCGTGTTGCGGTTGTACTGCGCAAAAAAGCTGAGCTGCGGAATGTAATTGGTCTCTTGGTCGCCCTTGGCCACGCGCTCCTTCGAGTCCGCAATCAGCCGTGTCGCCGTCACGCCGGAAATAGTCGTCGGCGGATTGTCCCCCGTCACCTTGGGAATCTCCGGAATGCTGGCATGATCCGGGATGATGGAGCCAACCGGAAGCCCCGTCAGCGTGGAAAGCTGCTTTTCCAGCGTGGCCGCGCGCGCATCCAGGTGAATGTCCGCCAGGTTCGTGGTGGCTGCCTCCAGCCTCGCTTCCAGCAGGTCATGCAGTGGGTCCACACCCGCCTCCGCCCGCTGCTGCTCGATCTCCACTAGCTTGGCTGCATACTCTTCCTGCGCATGTGCCGCCGCCAGCTCTCGGTCCACCGTGTCCAGCTCGATGTAGGCCTGCGATGCATCCAGCGCTACCTGTTCTTTGGCGTCCTTCAACCGCGTCCTGGCAGCTTGAATTCCGGATCGTGCCGCGCCGATGTAATACTTCTGCGGAATGCTGAAGACCAGTGACTGCACCGTCGCGCTCCAAAGCGACGGCGGCTGGCCCGTAAAGCCTTCCTCGGGAAACGCGGGAATCCCGGTGCCAAATGAAAGAGAGGGAACGAAAACGTCTCTGCTCTCAGAAAGCACCGCCTGCGCCTTCAACACGTCCGCCTGCGCCGCCCGCACTGCGGTCGATTTCTGCTGCGCCAGTTCCACTATGGTCCGCAGCGAGACCTGTGCGTGCGCGGATGCCGCTCCCGCAATGCTCATCGCCAGCAGCACCGCCGGGCCGGTCCGTCTAATACACGCCATGTCAGCGATTCTCACGTGTGCGCATCCAGAATCAGGTTCAAATCCAGAGCGGGTTTGTAGGTGCTGGCTTCCGCTAAGGCGGCATCGCGCTCCCGGTCGGCCGCGGCCGTGTCGCCTGCCTGCTTTTCCAGCCGAGCCAGCCACACGTGCGCTACAAATGTCGGTCCTTCTTCCGTCTGCCTGGGCGCAGCCAGGTACTCGTGCAGCATGCGGATGGCCAGCGCGGAATTGCGTTGCGCCCCAATCAACACTGAGGCTCCATTGAAAAATGCCACTCCGGCCCTGGGGTCTCGCTCCGCGGCGTCGTCGCCCTTTTCCACCGCATTTTCCATAGCTGCCCACTTCTTGTTCTTGCGATAAAAGCTGGCGAGCCGCATCCACTGGTACGCCGGATGCGGACTTGCCGCAACCGCTGCCCTCAGCTCGCGTTCGGCCGTGGGAAAGTCGCGATTCTGCTGCGCAATGCCGGCCCTCAACTCGTGCGCCCGGGCCTGGTCAACCCGGTCAAGGCGCGCTGCCACGTCCTCGGCCTTCGCCGTGCCGCCGCCCACAATGCCTGGAGCCTCGTCGTAGAACTCTCCCAAATCCGCAAGCGCCTCAGCGTTGCGCGGGTCCAATGCAACGGACTGCTCGAACTCCATGCGCGCGCGCTTGGCCAGCCCGTAAGCCTGCCAGAATGGCGCAGCATCGGCCTTCTCGCCCAGCGCCCGGCCCAGCCAAAGGTGAAACATGGAGATCTGCGGTTCCAGGCTGACCGCCTGCTGGCATTCATTCGCCGCATCGCTCCACTGTTCCAGCGCGAACAGAATCCGGCAGCGCAGGTTGTGCGCCAACGCCGAATTGGCTTCCGGAGCCGGCAATCCGCTCAGAATCGTCATCGCCGCGTCGGCTCGTCCCGCTTGCAGTGCCGCGTCCGCTCCCGCCAGCCCCGTCCGTTCCGCGTTGCCTGAAATAACCGTGGTAAGCACGGCAAGGGCTGCAAGCGCCCGCAACCACCCCACCCGTGCTGCGCCTTCGATCGCCATCCTCCCCTTCACCGCACTTCCCTGATCAGAACGCCTTCTTGCAGCGGCTGTCCGCTCAAGGTCCCGGTTGCCACCCAATCTCCCGCATTCAATCCGGACAGAATCGCCGCCTCATTCACGTTTCGAGTGCCGTAAGTCACCGGCGTCCGCTTCAATTCATCTCCTGCTACGCGGAACACAAAGGGACGTCCGTTCTCCACGTGCAGTGCCGCGTTGGGAACAATCAATGCATTGGACTGGGTCGCCGTGGTTACGTAAACTGTCACGCTGGTATCTGGCAGCAACTGCCCGTCGTTGTCATCCAGGCTGATCAGCGTCTCGCCCACGCGCCGCGTTTCGTATTGCGACACCGTAACCGGAATTCGCTCGATGTGCCCGTGCCAAATCTTCCCCGGCAGTGCGTCCCACGAGATCTGGACTGGCTGCCCAACTGCCAGCACGCCTATATCGGGCTCGTCGAAATATGCCCGCACGCGCTCACGGCTCAGATCGGCCATCTCCACCAGCACCTTGCCCTGCTCCACAAAATCCGTCGCGTGCGCGTCCACGTTGTACACAGTTCCTGCGATTGGCGCTCGCACCTTGGTCCGGTTCTCCACTTCCTTCGCCGCCGCCAGCCCCGCTTCCGCATCTTTCAGCGCAGCCTCGGCGCGCGCCACTTCAGCCGGGGAATAGCGATCGCCGCCGCTGGTTCGCGCCGCATTCAATGCCGCTTCCGCTGAATCCAGCCGTTGCCGCGCCGCCGCCACTTCGCTGGCTGAAGCGGCTCCGGTAAGGTTCAGCTTGGCCAAAGCCTCAAGGTCGTGCTGCGCCTGGTCGCGATCGATCCGGTCCCGGGCGATCTCCGCGGCCGATGCCTGCCGCTGCTCCAGCGTCCCATTGTGCGTGGCCGCTTCCAGCATCGCCTGCGCGCTTTTCACCGCGGTTTCCGCGGTGGCCAGCTGCGTCCGCGAATTCATGTCGTCCAGCAGCATCAGCACTTTGCCTGCGCGAACCTTGTCGCCGGGCTGTACATAAACGGCCTTCACCGTAGTCGCCAGAGGACTGGTGATCTGCTGGTCCAGCTCCGGTTCAACCCGCCCGTTGGTGCTCTCTGTGCTGGTTAACGAACCGGGCTCTACACGCACCACGCGCACATCCAGCCGCTCCCGCGTCAGTGAGCGCACCGCCATAAAAACCAGAACCAAGATGATTGCCGCGCCGAACCACACCCAGCCCCATCCCAATTGCCTTCGTTCCTTAGCCATTCCGTAACCTGAGCCAGTATATCCGACGCTCGAAGAGCCCCGAGGTAGCGGGAAAATCTTGCAGGAAAACGGCTTGCGAGCAAAACGATCAGCTTTCAGCCCTCAGCTTTCAGCTGTCGGTAACTTGCACTCCGGCTAGAAAGCTGACCGCTCCGGAGCAAGGCTGACAGCTGAAAGCTGAGGGCTGATAGCTGCCCACTGTTCACTCACCACTACAATAAAGCCATGGCCACCACCACCTCCCGCTACACCGACGATCACGCCAAATCCGGCCTCGATTTTCACTTCCCCGCAATCGAGACGTGGCGCAACCAGTTCCCCGGCTATGAGATCGAGATCGAAGATCCCGAGCTGACCAGCGTCTGCCCCAAAACCGGTCTGCCCGACTTCGGCCACCTCACCATCCGCTACATGCCCCGCGAACGCTGCCTCGAGCTCAAATCCCTCAAGGAGTACCTCTTCAGTTACCGCAACCTGGGCATTTTCCAGGAAAACATCGTCAACCAGGTGCTCGAAGACGTGGTCAAGGCCGCCGATCCGGTCTGGGCCGTGGTCAAAGGCGTCTTCCGTCCCCGCGGCGGCATCGCCACCACCGTCGAAGCCCGCTGGCCCCGCCCGCAGCAATAGCCGCAACGCCCCGCCATCCCCGCCGCCAGAATCGGGTGCCCCACCCATTCTGCGCAGCCACCCCGTTTCCATCGCCTGCGCCGCATTGCCCTACAATCAAATGTTGGCCGGCGAAGCGGTGCGCCTGCGCCGGTGCAAGCGAGGAGAACGCGAGTTGATCGATCGTTATACCCGCCCGGCAATGGGCCGCATCTGGACCGAAGAGAACAAGTACCGCTGCTGGCTTGAGGTTGAGGCCGCGGCCAGCGTGGTGCTGGCCGAAGACGGCGTGGTGCCGCAGGCTGCGGCGCGCGCCATCGCAGAAATGGGCAGTTTCTCCGTCGAGCGGATCGCCGAAATCGAAGCTGAGGTGAAACACGACGTCATCGCTTTCACCACCGCTGTCGCGGAGTCGCTGAAGGCGCAAGGCCTCGCCGAAGAGTCTCGCTGGCTGCACTACGGGCTCACCTCGAACGACATCGTGGACACCGCGCAAGCGCTCCAGGTGAAGGCCGCGTCGAAGATTATCCACGAAGGCCTGGCCTCGTTGGCTGCGGTTCTGCGCCGCCGGGCCATCGAATTCAAGCACACGCCGACCATTGGCCGCACCCACGGCATCCACGCCGAGCCCACCACCTTCGGGCTCAAGCTCCTGAACTGGTACGCCGAAATCGAACGCGACACGGTCCGCTTCGCCGCCGCCGCCGAGGACATGCGAGTGGGCAAGCTCTCCGGCGCGGTGGGCACCTTCGGCCATCTCAAACCGGAGCACGAGGAACGTATCTGCGCGCGGCTGGGACTGAAACCGGCGCCGGTGGCCACGCAGGTCATCCAGCGCGACCGCCACGCGGCCTACATCTCCACGGTCGCCATCCTCGGCAGCACGCTCGACAAGATCGCCATCGAAGTGCGCCACCTCCAGCGCACTGAGGTCCGCGAGGCGCAGGAGTACTTCAGCGAAAAACAGAAGGGCTCGTCGGCCATGCCGCACAAGAAGAACCCCATCGTCAGCGAGCAGATCAGCGGCCTGGCGCGCGTGCTCCGCGGCAACGCACAAGCGGCGCTGGAGAATGTGGCGCTATGGCACGAGCGCGACATCTCGCACTCGAGCGTGGAACGGGTCATCTTTCCGGATTCGACCATCCTCGCCGACTACCTGCTGGCCAAAACCGCGGACCTGATCGATCGCTTGCTCGTCTACCCCGAGCGCATGAAAAAGAACCTGGAGCTGACCGGCGGGCTCATTTTCAGCGGTCAGCTTTTGCTGGACCTGGCTGAGGCGGGCTTGCTGCGCGAGGACGCCTATCGCCTGGTGCAGAGCCACGCCACGCGGGCGTGGAAGGACGACCTCGTCTTCCGGGACGAAGTAGCGCGCGACCCTGAAATCCGCAAGTTGCTTTCACCGGCCAGGCTGGAAAAAACCTTCGACTACAATCGGCAGCTCGGAAACGTGGATGCGATCTTCAAGCGCGTCCTGGTGAGTGAATGATCGAGAACGCACGAGAGGAACCATCGCAATCCCGCAATATTCATTCATTTAAGGAGACTCGGATGAGATTAGTGGTTTGCCTTCTCGTGACGCTCAGCGCTCTTTCCACATTCGCCCAGCAACAGCCAAAACCCGCGGCAGACACCTTGGATGGCCTTTCCTTCATGGAAGGCGACTGGACGGGTCATCAGAATTTCAACACGCAAAGCGGCAAGCCGATGATCGGCGATGCCACTGCCAACATCGCCGTCTGCATTGAAGGTAAGTACGTTTGCGAGATGCTCTCGACAACTTTACCCAACCGCAAACCGACGGACACCCGCCACTTCATTTCCGTCGACAGGCAAACAGGGAAGTACACGGCGTGGTGGTTCAATGACACCAGCGTCCGTCCCATGGAGCTGACCGGCGAAGCCTCCGGCAACAAGCTGGTGCTGCTGAGCGATGCCTCCGCACCGGGCCCGGTGCTTCGCGCCACGTACGAACGAACTCCGGCGGACAAGCTTACCTTCCTGCTGGAGATGAAGCAGGGCGACTCCTGGACCAAGTTGTTTTTGACCACGTACGCCAAGAAGTGAGCGGGCGAGGGACGCCCCCAAAGGCGGCGAATCGTGGGAGGATGCCCCTTTTTAGTTCCTGATATCCACAACCTGCGGACTCGGCCAACCCTCCGTCCCGTAAAATCAGCCGGGATCTGGCGCAGCGGACGGAGACGATCTGAAATGTCGATCATTTTCGCAGGCAGATGGGACGACCCGCATTCGCCACCAGTAAGCGATGCTCCCCGTCAGCCTTTGAACGCGAATGCGCCACGGCTCCCTGCTACCGGAAGTTCCTTCATTCGATGCGAGGAATGCGATCGCGGCATCCTAAGCCGTAGGACGGCCTATCGGCTTAACGGACCGTTGGTCGTCATTGGTTTTCTCCTGCTGATTCCCTCGTTTCTTGGAATTCTGTCTTGTGCCTGCATGCTGTTCGGCCTAAATGCAGACATCGTTTCGAGCGAATCCGCCCAGTCGCGTCAGACAACCGCCGACGCCACATTCCGCAGCGATTGCGCGCGGGATGTTCGACAGAGCGTTCTCGCAGGGGGACTGGAGCCGTCTCAAGTCCTCACCGAAGAGTACTGTGAATGCGCCCTCGCCACGTTTAAAGAGACAAAGTCGGAGAAGTTGGCTGCGAAGGAATGCGGGGTAAGAGCGCAGGCCGGCACACTGGGCGCACCGGCTCAAGAGGTGGATGTGCTGTATGCCGGCGACGATGCGGAAGGAACCAAAAGCGCGGCGAGGCCTCAATTCCTTCTTGGTTCTGTCAGCAGCGCGCTCATAGTCTGCCTGGGGATCGCATTCTTCGTTGGAGGCTTGCTGGGCTGGCTCCTTATAAGAAAGAAGCAGGCACTATATTGCAGTGCCTGTGACGCCGTTGTGAACGCTTCCTAGAATGGCGCTGCGTCCGCCCTTGCCCCGCCGAAGCCTGCGAGAATAGACCAAGCGGCCGCAAGGAGGCAAGCCCCTTTGTCACGTTACGCCGAGCCCATGGCGCGGCTCATTGAAGAACTGAAAAAGCTGCCCGGCGTGGGCACCAAGAGCGCGCAGCGCTACGCGTTTCACATCCTGCGCGCTACGGACGCCGACGCGGAGGCGCTGGCCGAGGCTGTGCGCGGCCTCAAGGCTAACCTGCGTCTCTGCTCCGTCTGCAACAATGTCACCGACGTGGACCCCTGCGTCTACTGCACCAGCCCTACCCGCAACCAGCGCCAGGTGTGCGTGGTGGAGGAGCCCACCAGCATCGGTGCCATCGAGCGGACCCGGGGTTACAACGGCGTCTACCACGTGCTCCACGGCACGCTTTCGCCGCTTCACGGCGTGGGCCCGGAGCAGTTGCGCGCCGGCGGGCTGCTGGACCGCGCCGGACGCGGCGAGATCGACGAGGTAATCCTTGCCACCAGCCCCACCCTCGAAGGCGAAGCGACGGCGAATTGGCTGGCATCGGTCCTGCGCTCAGCCGGTGTGCGCATCACTCGCATCGCAACCGGTGTTCCGGCGGGCAGCGACATTGAATACGCTGACGAGGTGACGATGACCCGCGCCATGGAAGGGCGGCGAGAACTCTAACCTGCTTGGATTCAGTGCCTTGCCGCGAATCCAAAACCGGCGATGGCAGATGCGTCTCCCTCCGCGCAGCCGGATTCCAAATGCGAACCAGATTGAACAGGGCGCGGTGCACTTTTCGCCCTTGAACCGTCTAGCAAACAGGTGCAAGTTGTGATAAGGTACAGCTTTGCAACTGTGCTCGTTTGCGCCTTAAGCGATTCTGGATCAGGCACTTGGCGGCACACCCACTCGCAGAAAGCGGGGACACGGAATGCCCGATTACATTTACCTCCTGGAGAACCGGCTCTCGAGTGATCAGCAGCATGCCTTGCGCATCCTCCGCGACGCGGCCCGGGACACAGGCATGATCGTGTTTCTAACCGGGGACGCGGTGCGCGACCTGACCAGCGGCCACGCTGTCCGCGAGCTTGAAGTTGCGGTTCATGGAAATGCCTTCAAGCTGAAGAAAGCAATCGAAAAAGCCGGCGGAAAGACATGGGGCGAGGACGAGCCCACACGCACCCTCTACCTTTGCTTCCCGGGAACGGTCCGCGTCGATCTGGTCAGCACTCACCGGGTGGAATACAAGAAGCCTGGCCAGCCCATTTACCACTGGGCGTCGATCCAGGAAGACCTGCGGCGGCGTGATTTTACCGCCAACGGAATGGCAATTTCGCTCAATGAAGGGTCCTACGGGCTGCTCATGGATCCGCTGAACGGAGTGGCGGACATTGAGGCGCGGAGCCTTCGTCTGGTGTCGAACTACGGCTTCATTGAGGATCCGGAATTGCTCATCCGGGCCATCCGTTACCGCACGCGGTTGAGTTGGGATCTTGATCCACGCACCCAGCAGCGCTATGAGAACGCAAAGGCGGATGGAGTCATCGAATACCTCTCATCCAAGGCCAAAAGCCGCGAGCTGGAGCAGATCGGGCACGAGGACGACGGGCTGGGCGTGCTAAAAGCTCTTGAGGCCGAGGGGTGGATGAAAGTCCTATGCCCGGCCTGGACCCATGCCAAGGCGGATACGGAAAAGCTGAAGGCGCTGCACGATCTGGCCGTGGACCTGCTCATGCAAGGGGTGCATGCTGACATTTCCGCGGCGCAGATGCAACTGCTTACCGCGAAGTTGGCGCCCAAGGACCTGGCCAGCCTGAAAAAACAACTGCTGCGGCCCGGATTCGTGCAGGAGTGGAACAGCCTGGATTCGCTCGCGGCCGGGTTCCAGAAGATTTTGCTTTCCAAGCAAAACCAGACCGCCTCGGCCACCTTCAAGCTATTCACCACCTATGACCCCGAGTCGATCCTCTGGCTTGGGTTCACCGCGAAGGACTCCGCCGTAAAGGAGAAGTACCACAACTTCCTGAAAGTGTGGCCGGAGATGCGGCAGCGCATTCCCTACGCCCTCATGCAGGAGATGCGCATCCGTCCCGAACTGCCAAACTACAACGAGATCGTGCATGCCATCTTCCTCCAGTTGATTGACGGCAAGCTCGAGACTCCCGAGGCAATGCGGGCGTTCCTGGAGCCGTACTCGCCGCCGGCGCCGCCCCCGCAGCAAACCTATAAGCGGACCCGCGCAAAGCGTGGCGCGGAGGCCAAAGTGAAAGAGTCCTTCGAGGAAGAAGAAGAGGGCGAAGAAGGCTTGGAAGAGGATTTGGAGGATATGGGAACCGGCGACGAAGACGAGATTGGGCTGGGAATACCCAAGATCGCGCTGGAGCCGGAAGAAGAAGAAAGCGACGAAGAAGAGGAAGACACGGAGGACGAAGAGGAAGAGCGTCCCGCGCCTGCGAAGAAAGGCAGGGCTGCGCCCAAGGCGCCGGCAAAGGCCGCGCCCAAGCCGTCGGCGAAACCAGCTCCCGCTCATCCGGCCGCCGAAAAGCACGCGGCCGAGCCTGCCGCAAAGCCGGAAGTCACGGCAAAGCCTGCAGTCAAATCCGCTCCGGCCAGCGCTGCGCCCGCCAAGCCGGCCCACGCGCCCGCGCCCAAAGAGGCTCCGGCGAAAAAGGCCCCCGAGCCGCCGAAGAAAGCTGTCAAGCCCGCTGTAAAAGCGGCGGCGCTGAAGCCCGCGGCCAAACCTGCGCATAAGTCGGTGCCAAAGAAGCCGGCAAAACCGGCCCCCAAGCCGGTCGCCAAGCCCGCGCCGAAGAAACCTGCGCCCAAGCCGAAGCCGGCGGCGAAACCGGCGCCGAAGCCGAAGGCAAAGCCCCAGAAGCCGTCCAAGCCGGCAGCGAAAAAGCCGGCCGCGAAAGCCGGGAAAAAGCGCTGATAGCGATCGACTGTCTCGGCTCGCGATACACTCGGGTCCATGATCCGTCAGATCGCGCCCGTTTTCTTCGCCACTGACATTCCCTCCACGCTTGCCTGGTACAAAAGCAAGCTCGGCTTCGAGTGCGTCGGCAAATGGCAGGATCCGCCCTCCTACGCCATCGTGATGCGCGACCAGTGCGCCATCCACTTCCGCTGCGCCGAGCCGCCCACAGCCAATCCGGAGAAATATGCGGAAGAACTGCTCGACGCGTATATCAATGTCGAAGATGCCAGCGCGCTCTACGCCGAATACAGAGCCAGCGGAGCGGAGTTCACCCGGGAACTCGGTGACACGCCATGGGGCACACGGGAGTTTGTGGTCCGGGATTGCGGCGGCCGTCTGCTGGTGTTCGGCTCAAGTTCATAAGCCGATTTTCCGAACCCTCGGCACGCCCTTTGGATGAGCCCGCGACCCATCGCGCCCTCATTGTGTGGCAGCATTTGTCTGGCGTGGTACCTTCATTGCATCCCGGAGGATCGATGATGCGTCTTCGCATTTGGCGTCTGCTCCCGCTTTGCTTCCTTGCGTGTTCCGTCTCAATTGCCGCGTATGCGTCCGCCAGCAATGTTTCCGCCTCGCCCGCCTACCGCTTCCAGCGCGGCGGCTGGACCTACGTCCACCTCGAAGGCACGCCGGCAGAGATAGGCTTCCAGCACGGGCGTCTCCTCGCCAACGAGATCGCCGACCTGATCCACGTCACCAAAGTCGAGACGCTGCACTCCACCAAGCGCGATTGGGCCTTCTACCGCCAGGTCGCGCAGACCGAGCTCTGGCCGCATATCGAGCCAGAATACCGGCAGGAGCTCGAAGGCATCGCGCGAGGCGCGCAGTCGCAGGGAGTCAAGCTCGACGTGTGGGATATCGTCGCCCTGAACGGCTCCATGGAGCTGTCCGAGTACTACGTTCCCTGGCTGGACACGCGCCAGAAAGCCGCCAATCTGCCCGCCGCCGCCAACGCGCCCCAGATCCGCCCTCAAGGCCGTTGTTCGGCATTTATCGCCACCGGCAGCTACACCAAAGACGGCAAAATCGTTATCGCGCACAATAACTGGTCGAGCTACGCCGAGGGTTCACGCTGGACCGTGATGTTCGATATCAAGCCCGCGCATGGGAGCCGCATCCTTATGGACGGCGAGCCGGGCGTGATTACCAGTCAGGACGATTTTGGAGTGAACGATGCCGGCCTCATGGTCACAGAAACCACCATCACTCAATTCGAGGGCTGGAATCCCGACGGCATCCCGGAGTTCGTGCGCTCGCGCAAGGCACTACAGTACGCCGGCTCCATCGACGAGTACGCCGCCATCATGCGCAAGGGCGACAACGGCGGCTACGCCAACGACTGGCTCATCGGCGACCGCAAGACGGGCGAGATTGCCTACCTGGAGCTTGGCCTCAAATACACTCCGATGTGGCGCAAGACGGACGGCTACTTTGTCAGCTCGAATTTTGCCCGCGATCCGAGCCTGATCAAGGAGGAGACTCCGCACTGGGACGCGAACAACCTATCCATGTCAGAGAATGCGCGCCACGTGGAGTGGAAGAAGAAGATGGCCGCGTTCAAGGGGCAAATCGATGCGCAGCTCGCCGAGCAGTTCCTGGCCGACCACGAGGACAGCTACACCGGCAAGACCGGCGCGGACCAGCGCACCCTCTGCGGCCATGCGGACTCGGTGAAGACCGGCGTTCCGGAGTGGGATTGGCCTGCGTATTATCCCGGAGGCGCGGTCACCGGAAAGGTAACGGACTCCGATCTGGCCGCAAAGATGGAGTTGATCGGGCATGCCGGCCATCCCTGCGGAGAAAGTTTCTACGCCGCGCCCTTCCTGAAGGCCCATCCTGAGTACGCGTATTTGAAAGGCGTGCTCAAGGACATGCCGGCAGGACCGTGGACGCAATTTGCCGCCGGGGAAAAACCCTGACTCGCCAGTCCCCCGCGTCAGCCTTCTCGCAGCAACTCGTGCCTTATCCCACCACGGCAGCCACCGGTTCCTCAATTGCGGCCACCACGCTACGGATGGAATCGATGACGAACTCCGGGCGATCGAGATGGATCCAGTGGGCGCAGTCCTCCACGATCTCCTGCCGTACATCGTCGCCGATGCGCGCCAGGCATTCCCGCGTGAGCGGCGCGGAGTTGCCGGGCGTGAGCACAACGATCGGAATATTCGGGATCGGCGGTGCGTCCATCATTTCCCTCACCGTCTGCGTCACGGATTCAACGTGCGCGCGCATGCCGGCGTAAAAGTCAGGCCTGGACCAGTGCGCAGCCACGGCGGGCCAGGTTTCGCGGGGCAGCTTGCGTACTTCGCCGGTCACCCGATTGAGCACGTGCCGCGCCCCGCTGCCGCCCGCCAGCGCGAGATGCTGTGAGAGGCGTCCCGTGTACTTCATCAACGACGTTACCGCCAGGCGAATGATGCCGAAGCGGGCAAGATGAATGGCGATGGAAGACATGCGCAGTCCTCGTTCGACCTCGGCTTGCCGGGCGGGCTCCATCGGCGGCCACTCTTCGCAGCGCATGGGATCTACCAGCACGATGGCGGAGACGTCTTCAGGCCAGCAGAGCGCAAATCGCCGCGCCACAAGGCCGCCAAAAGAATGACCAACCAGCACGTAGGGCGGATGAGCGCCGGCAGATTGAAGCAGCGCGCGAAGCTCCGCAGCCACATTGGAGGGAGTCCGCGAACTGGTGGCGCGATCGCTCCATCCCAGGCCGAGGCGATCGTAAGATACCGTGGCAGCGAATTCTGAGACGCTTTCCTGGATGCGGAACCAGTTCAGGCTGGTTGCGGCAATGCCCGATTCGAAGATGACGGTGGGCAGCCCTGTTCCTTTTTCGACCAGGTAAAGATTGCGTCGAGTGCCCAGAGCGATGTGGCGGCCTTCCCCGCAGAGCCGGCGCCGGTCGCGCAGTGAACCCACAAGCTGGTAGACCACGCCGGCGCACGCAAAAACCACAACCAGACAAACAAGCGAAATGAGCAGCGCCACCTATGGACTCCTCAGAACCGCACCATTGAATTGCGTTCGAAATCCTTCGCGCCAAGGTTTGCCTCGGCGGAGCCGCGTTCGACCAGGAAGAACGACAGCGCGCGGCTTCCCCGTGCAGACACCTGCACCTGGTTGGCCGACCACACACCGCCTTCGTGGCGAATCCCCATATAGGTAAAGTCCTTTTGCACGCCCGTCGTCTTCAATGTCTTTTCCGCGTAGACAGGGAAGTCGATGGATTTGTCCAGCCAGGTGCGAACCTCGGCATACTGCGAGCGTTCCGCGTCCGGCGTGCTTTTGAGCACCTCGCACATGCGCGCGCCCCGCTGGGTTTCTTCCAGCAGTTTCTGCCCCGGCCAGAAGAACTGCGGTTCCAGCAGATCCTCGTAGCTGAAGTCGGAACCTAGAATGCCCTCTGACCATTGCGCGAATGGCAGGGCTCTGGCCCCAGATCTCCCGGACGGGCCAGCAGAATCTCGCTCTCGCCCGATGGCTGCATTTCGAACAAGATTCGTTCGCGCGCCGGTGCCGGCTGGGTCACGTCCATCAGGATGCGAAGAACGCCGGGAAACCAATGAGCTTTCACCGTCACGTTATAGTTGTGCCGGCGTCCGTCCGCATCCACGCGGACAATTCGTCCGGTGATGCGATAGTCGGCGGTCTCAACGCGGTTGCGGATCCCCGCCAGAACGGATCCGGTGGTCACCTGCGGAGCCGTCGGCGCCAGCAGCAACGCGAGAAGGATGGCTGCGCCTTTCATACAATCCTTCCATCGCGGATGCGGATGTGGCGTCCGGCCGCTTGCGCAATTCCATCCTCGTGGGTCACGATCACCAGCGTCATTCCGCGGCGGTCGCGCAGCTCCGTAAGCACGTCCAGAATGCGCACGGAGTTTTCGCTGTCCAGGTTTCCCGTCGGCTCATCCGCCAGCAGCAGCTCGGGTTCGTTCGCCAGGGCGCGGGCTATGGCCACTCGCTGGCGCTGGCCACCGGAGAGTTCGTTCGGATATTGGCGGAGGCATCCACCCAGGCCCATTTCTGCCAGCAGTGCTCGCGCACGCGCCGCCCGGTTAGTTCCGTTGCGCGGTGCGGCCAGCATCGGCACCTGCACATTTTCTTCCACCGTCAACGTGGGCAGCAGATGGAATGCCTGGAACACAAACCCGACATGCCGTGACCGATACACATCCAGATCGCGCCGCGTGCCAAGGGGAGCGCCGCGCCACAGTACCTGGCCGCTGGTCGGCGTATCCAGGCCGCCGAGCAGGTGAAGCAGCGTGGACTTGCCGCTGCCGCTCGGACCGACGATGGCGAGGAAATCGCCCGCGGAGATCTCCAGGCTGACGCCGCGGAGCGCCTGCATACGCCCGTTGTCGTAGCTCTTGCTCAGGCCGCGCGCCTGCAGCAGCAAGTCAGTCATGGCGCAGCGCCTCCACCGGAGAAAGCCGCGCTCCACGCCACGCGGGAACCGCACCGGCAACAAGGCCGGCAAGAATCGCGATCCCCACCGCCTCTGCCAGCAGCAGCCATGAGAATGAGGAGGAAACAATGGTCGCGGTCTGTGGCAGCCGCGCCAGAATGCCCAGCGCGCTCCACCCCGCCGCGATGCCCAGCACGCCGCCGGCAAAACCAAGGCCGGCCGCCTCCATCTCCACCAGCATCACCACCCGCCAACGGCCCCAGCCCAGCGCGCGCAGCAAGCCAATTTCGCGCGTCCTCTCGAACACCGCCATCGCCATCGTGTTGGCAATCCCCAGAATGCCGATAAGCAGCGCGATCGACGACGTGCCCCACGCAGTGGCCTTCGCCAGCAGAACAATCTGGTTGTTGCCGGCTCGCTCCGCCGCAGGCACGGCACGCAGACCGGGCAGCGCGGATTCAATCTCATGCTGCGCCCGCGCCAGGTAGGCATCCGGCGATTCGTTCAGCGGTCCGGGCTTCAGGCGCACGTGGAAAGCTGTTACTTTGCCCTCAATACTGCCCAGTTTCTGCATCTGGTCCAATGGCAAAATCGCCGCTCCGGCCTCCAGCGCGGAACCGCCATGATAAATTCCGCAGACCGTAAAAGTTGTGCCTTGAATCTCCAAAGTGTCGCCGGGATTCTTGTGCAGATTCCCTGCCAGCAAATCGCCCAGCATCAGCTCCGGCTGGCCGTCGCGAAGCCGCCGCCCCGCGACCATTTTGAGCGCATCGAATTCGTAGGAATCGGCCTTCCACCCGTAAGCCAGCGCATTCACTTCCGGGGTCAGGTCCATCAGGTTCAGAATCATCGGCGAGATGCGCGCCACCGTCGGCAGGGCCAGCAGCTTGGCCCCATCGGCCTCGTTCACTGATGTGTTGAGAAACGTTTGCTGCACCACGGCAATGTCGGTTCCGCTGCTCTCATACATGCGCAGCCATTCGTGGGCAAACGAGCGCGAAAATCCCACCAGCCCCACAAACGCACCGATACCCATGGCGATACCGGCCAGTGTCAGTGCGGTGCGCAGGCGCCGGCGCCACAGGTTTCTCCAAACAAACCAGTGAAAACTGAGTTCAGCGGACATCGAATACTTTCGGCTGCTCAGGAACTACAGTTAGGTAAGTTGGTGCAAGTGTATCGGCAGCCCGCCCCGGTGTCCAGCACTTCAGCTTATGGCAGGATCGGGATTTGTCCCGCAGGGACGTGTTCCGCGGCTATTTTTTCTCGTCTCCACCGCTCCGCCGGCAACTCGCCCACAACTTCCTCTTCGTCTGTCACCCTGAGGCAACGCCGAAGGATCTGCGGTTGTTCTTGGCGACGTTTGTATCCCCAAAAACCCGCAGTCTCCCGGTCGCAGGCCTTCGAAAAGTGGTTGAGCCCTTGTAGTCCACGGGCATGCCTCCAACAACTCCTGAGTAGTCAGAAGATGTCAGTGCCTTGAGGCACGGGATCGGCCGGATCGCTTAGGGATTGCGCTCCTAGGCAATCGCGGAACAGCCTTGACGCCTGCCCAAAGCGTTGCGATCGTTTGCTCGACCACGAGAGTCTGGTCAGGCAAGTCTGGCACGACCCCTTGGATAACAAAGAGTGTGGCGAGGCCAAAGATCGTAAACCACCAGGTATGGGCTACCACCATGTCATTCTTACTTGGCAATCCTTCATCCTTGGCAACTTCAAAAAAGAGCTGTACGAAACGTTGGAACAAAGGCCTGCCAATGTCGTCGATATATTGTCCAGCGCGAATCCCGTTGCGGTTCTCAGGCCCGAAGAAGACGTTGCGAAACTGCTGTGAATGGTCAGTGCAGAACTGGATTAAGCCGCGTGAAGTCGCGAAGAGACGCTCTTTCGGTGCACGATGTTTAGCGGCAATTGCGTCAAAGTTCTGAATCATCAGCCCGATCGTCTGGCTGCTCAGCTCGGCAAGAATGTGCGATTTGTCGGGGAAATGCTGGTAGATCACGGCGTGTGTATAGCCGATCTCTTTAGCAATCTCGCGAAGTGTCACGGCTTCGTAGCCGCGATCGGCAAACATCGTGCTGGCAGCGGCAAGGATTTCGCCTCGCAACTTCTCCTTCCGCTCTGCTCGGCGACTCGGTGATGTGGATGACATTTTAATAGCTTAGTCCCTTTTGACGATTTTTGCGACCGTCTGTTTATTTATAACCATTGGTAAAAAACCACTGATTAATTTGCAACCATTGGTTACTGATGGCCTCTAATGGTCAGGCCGCGCATTAGGATGGGCGGCCAAATACGAGGCAAAAGGAGAATGCGATGAAGGTTCTAGTGATTGGAGCAGCGGGCAGAAGCGGAGAAGCGCTGCTAAATGAGGCGCTGGCCGCCGGTCATAAGGTGACGGCTTTCGTGCGCGGTGCCGCGCAGTACAAGAAGGCGAACGTCAGAGTTGTTGCGGGCGACGCCCTGGACGCGGCCGCGGTCGACGCTGCGGTCGCCGGACAGGATGCGGTGATCGACGCGCTCGGCGGCAAGACGCCGTGGAAAGTGACGACGAGGGAAACCAGCGCAGCACACAATATTGTGGACGCGATGCGGCGCAACGGCGTGCGGCGATTGCTGAAGATTTCGGTGGTTGGTGCGGGCGAGAGCGTCAGGAACGCAGGCTTCTTCAACGAGCACCTGCTCATGAGGACGTTTCTGCGGGGTCTGCTGGTAGACAAGGCGGGCATGGAGGCCGAGATCGAAGGCAGCAACTTGGACTGGACGCTCGTGCGGCCACCGATGCTGATCGATGTCGAGAAGACCGGCGTTGCCAGGGTGCTGAGCACGGAGGGCGGCGAGAAGGCGCACAAGATCGGGCGGGCCGATCTGGCAGCCTTCATGGTGCAGCAACTGGAAAGCAGCCAGTATGTGCGTCAGGCCGTGACGGTCACGACCACCTAGCAAGGCCTCCGCGAAGAGTACGAGCGCGGCACACAATATTGTGGACGCGAGACAAGCTGGCAGACGCATGACCTGTGCAGTACCAGAACGAAGCTTGGACAAAGAGACACCAGTTGAAGGAGATGGAGATGAATAGCAGGATAAGGCGCATGTTGTTCTTGACTGTAGTAATTGGCCTTGCGGCCTTTTTCACCGGACCACGGATTTGGCCAATGAGCCCTGACGCTCCCAAGCCGCCGGCGATTCTTTTGCCCGGCTACATTGCACTCTCCGCGATCGAGGCGCTCGCCTTTGGTTTTGCTGTAGCGTTCGCACTATTCGGATGGCCGGCTATACGCCGCTTAAGTCTTGGGGCGTCGTGGCTTAACAAATGGCTGTTCGTCACGCTTTGCTGGTTCATGGGAAATTGGTGGATGCACGATAACCTGCATATGCACAACGGAATGAACATGCATGGATTGCTCTTTATTGAAATTGCCTTCCATATCACCATGCTCATCTGCGGGGTGACATTGGCTCTCAGCTTCCTGCGTCTTGCCCGCCACACGACGGCCGAAAAAGCGGCCTGATCCCGTTCTGTGGCCTCAAATGCCGATAACAGCTCTTTCCCCGAATTGAGGCGATCGATCGGCTGTGTAAAGGCCTCTAACGATTCATGCGACAGATCAATGTGGAAACCCACGGGACTAGCGGAGTGCTAGCTGCGCAACTAACAAGCTCTGGCGTTCGCATCGGAGCATCACTTTCGTTCGACAAGGAGAAAACGACATGTATTTAGTCATGGGCATTACTGGAAAAGTTGGCGGCGCCACCGCGCGGCATCTGCTCAAGCAAGGCAAACAGGTGCGAGCACTTGTGCGCAATCGCGAGAAAGCGGCGAAGTGGGCAGACCAGGGCGTGGAGTTGGTCGATGGTGACTGGAACGATGCGACAGCTATAGCGGCGGCGCTCAAAGGTGTTGAGGGCGCGTTTGTTATGTTGCCGGCTGTATGGGCACCCTCGCCTGATTTCAGAGAAGCAAAGGGCGTGATTGCGAACTATGTCGAGGCACTGACAAAGGTAGTGCCCCCGCGAGTGGTAGCGCTCTCGTCGACGGGCGCGCATAGAACCAGCGGGGCGGGGATCATCACGGCCTTGTCACTCCTGGAGCAAGATTTTCGCAGCCTGGCCTCTCCGGTCGCATTTGTGCGCGCAGGCGGCTTTTTCGAAAACTTTCTTTACGGCTTACAGGCCGCCCAGGGCGGAACACTACCGGTCTTCTACAATCCTACAAACCGGAAATCGATAATGGTCGCGTCAGACGACATCGGCGCAGAGGTGGCAACGCTTCTGACCGGGCCGGCGTGGTCAGGGCATCGCGTCATCGAACTGGGTTCGATGGTAAGCGCGGATGAAGTGGCCGGACAATTGGGTGAGGTCCTGAAACTCGACGTGAAGGCTTTTGCAGTTCCGCGTGCAGGGTGGGCAGAAGCGTTCGAGCAGTTCGGCATCCCCAAGGGCCAAACTGGACCTGCCGAAGAAATGTATGAGGCCATTAACGCGGGATGGATGGGCCTCGGAATCGCGGGTACGGAGCACGTAGCGGGTACGACGTCCGCACGCTATGTGTTTGCGACTGCACAGAACGCGGTCAAGGCATAAACCCGGGGCAAGCTGAATCAGCCCGGCTCCTTAGGAGCTGCGGCGCTGACGCCAGGAAAGATCAAAGTCAAACATCAAAGTTCTTGCTTTGGCCGCAACCGGAGGAACCGGGCGGCTGATCGTCCACAACTGAATGCCGGCGGCAGCACTTGGGATAAATTTGATCCGATTCTCGTCTCGGCGTTCGTCTTTACTTCGTATGTATTAAGACGCTGCATGCGCGCAAACCGGCGGTCGATATGAAGGACACGCTTGGCAGCCCGCCGTCACTTCACTTGTATTGCAAATGAATGGTAATGTTCGTCACCGGGCAGGCGACGTGGACCAGCGCGGCGCGGAATGGCGCCGGGCCAAAGCTCACCCGCGGATTGTTGGCGAAGCCGAAGCCTTCCTTGGGAATGCCGAGGAAGTTGCGATCGAGCCTCGCGTTGCTGTTCTCATCGTGAATCGCCTCCACACCATAATTTCCCGGCGGAAGCTGCCATTCGGCTACGGCGGTGCGGTTGGCTTTGTCGATCGGCGCGGGACCGTAGCGAAAACTCTTGCTCATGTCCTCGGGCCATCCCGCAGCCGAGGCGAAGACAGCAGTGCCCAGGTTGCCGTGGGTGTTGCGGAAGCCATCCACATGAATGCGCAGGGTGCAGGTTTGCGCCGCCGCCGCCGCGTTCCCCGCCAGAGCAGGACAAGGACCTCCGGCTGCGACAACAGCGGCCGCGAAGGCAAGCCAGGCAATGGGTCCGGTCATCAAGATGAAATGCTTTTTTGAGACGTAATCCCCCATATCAAGTTACGCCAGAGGGAAGGGAGCCGAATCCGAGCCGCTATGGTGTCGTGCTTGAGGGGAACCAGGAATTTCAGGTCCGAGTGAGCAGGGGAAGAGTCGGACGGTTAGGGGTTATGCCCGCATGCGGGCGCCGCCGCCGCTGCCTTTGCGCGCCTGGTAGCAGTCCCGGCAGTAGACCGGGCGATCGCCGCGAGGCTCAAAAGGCACCGTGGTGGGCTGCCCGCAACCGGAGCAGATAACGGGCGTGCCCTGCGCAGAGGAGGAACGATACCCGCCCCCGCCGCCATCGGCCTTTTTCGCCATGCGGCAAGCCTTGCAACGCTTGGGTGTTGAAAATCCTCTCTCCGAGAAAAACGCCTGATCTGCAGCGGTGAAGGTAAACTCTTGCCCGCAGTCGCTGCACGTGATTTGCATATCGCCGGCCATGGAGACTCCTGGAACAGATATGGGCCAATGTACCATCTTTTGGCAAAAAATCCGATAAAGATTGTAAAAGCATAAGAGTGCGGCAGGCGGTGCGGTCCGGCCGGAGCCTGTAGAATCGCAATCGAAAGCCACCCTCGAGACCGTGGATTCCACCCCCCGCACGGCGACGCCAGCCAATCCGGACCAGCAGGCCGAGTGCATCCGCCGCATTCTGGCGGGGGAGAAGCATTTGTTCCACGAGCTGATCCGCCCCTGCGAGCGGGCCATCTACGTGATGCTGCTGGGAATGCTGGGCAGCGAGGCCGATGCGGAAGACGCCGCGCAGGAGACGGCCATCAAGGCGTACGTGAACCTGAAGAGCTTCCGTGGGGATGCCCAGTTCCGGACCTGGGTGATTTCGATTGCGCGCAACGAGGGGTTGGGCCGCCTGCGGCGCATGGGCGCGCGCAAGGAGGAGTCGCTCGACGCCGAGGCAGAGGAGCGCGGCGGCGACTTTACGCCGGCCATCCTGACCAGTTGGCGCGAGGTGCCCCTGGAAGCACTCGAACGCGAGGAACTCGCCGCGCTGCTGCGGGAGGCCATCCGGGGGCTGCCGGAGATTTACCGTAACGTTGTGATCCTGCGGGACATCGAAGAGATGGAGGGCAGGGAAGCGGCAGCTGCGCTTGGGGTCACGGAAGGCGCCATGAAGGTTCGGCTGCACCGGGCGCGGGCGCTGTTGCAAAAGGCGCTGGCGCCAAAACTGAAAGCGTTTGCACCCAAGCCCAGGGGCTGGTTCGGGGGCCGGCGATGAGGATCGACTGCAAGCACGTGTGGGAGCACATCTCCGCCTACATCGACGGCGAGGTGGAGGCGGAACTGCGCGCGATGATCGACCGGCATCTGGAGACGTGCGAGATCTGCTCGGCGGTTCTGGATTCGACGCGCAACTTGGTGGTGCTGGTGGCCGACGGCCGCGTGTTTGAGCTGCCGGCCGGCTTCAGCCAGCGGCTGCATGAGCGCCTGGACCGCGAGCTGGCGCTGGGCGGGGATTAGCCGCTCCCGCACGAAATAAAAAACGGCGATGTCTTGTGCAATCATCGAGTTAAGCCACAAAAGTGCACAGAATTGCACGCTCTTTGCCCGGGGGATGGGGGGAGGGGTATATTTCTCCGATCAACATGGAGGTTGGCGAATACCGTTGAGCGGGAACCCTGGCGGGCGGAGATTTCCCTGGAATTTTGCAGCCGGGTTGTGGCGGCGATCATGATTGCGGATTCCTTGTCCCTGAAATGCGGATGCCCGCCGGTGGGGCGGGCACATTTCGACTCACGAATAGACTTTAGCTCGGATTTCATTGCCTGGATGTGACGGCGGATACGGGAGGGAAGCGGAGCTAGCGGGGTTGGCGGAGTTAGCGGAGTTAGGGTTGGAGGTGGTCGGGGAGGCTGCGAGGTTACCTTCGGTGGGGAGGGGGTCGCGTCAAAATGGCGCTTTGCTGGGACTAGGTACCGGGATGCGGGACAGCAGCGGTGTTAGAGGGGCGAGCGGAGTCCAGGTGGTTACCTTTGGGCAGGGGGGGTGGCTTGGGAGCGGGAGATCCTTCGGCAACGGGTCAGGGCAGGCTCACCGACCACCCCGGTCCCCAAATGCGAGGGACCGGGGGCACCCGCCAAGCGCGAGGGAGAGCTGGGGCACTCCGATCAGTTTTTTCGATATGAGTACCCGAGCCGCACGTAGGGCAGGCGCAGCTGGTGGCACAAGATTGCTGGAGCAGCAAATCCCCTTACCCGTCCCGTCTGCTGACAGTCGGTAAGTTTGAGGGCTCTTAAACGAGAGCGTCTTTGTCGGCGCGTTGCAGCTGGTTCAGTGTGGCCGACCCCAACCTAACTTCGTCTTCGCCCTTCTTCTCAACTTCGTGAAGAAGTTCAGCAACTGCGTTTTTGAGCGCGATCACGGGAATGCGGGACGTCTCATTTTCGTCGAGCCAGAGGTAGGTTCCTCCGTAAAGGGCCCTGTTGTCTCTCCACTCCCCGTAAGTTGGCTCGAGGCGCCCTCGCCTGACGTTTAGCGTGGGGACCGTCCAGCATACAACGAGATCAATCTCTTGAGGGTTCTTTGTCTTGTCGTCAAAGTCGTCGAGAAGCTCGTCGAAGCTATGCTTGAATTCAAGGACTTTCTCGTTGCCCGATACTGTCTGCTCGGTGTTTCTAACGGAGAGGCCGTCGTTAAGGTCCTTTACTTCAGCGCTTGTGACGTCCAGGTCCGCGATTGCATCGTAGCGCTGGAAACCGGAGATGGCGCGAAGTTTACAACCCTTGAGGAGACCTCGGGTGACCAAGGAGACAAAGAGGCCAATGACCTCGCTTTCATTTCCCGGATCGACGCGGAAGACTTCTGGCACTGCCAGTCCTTTGAATAGTTCGCGCACCAGCGAGGATTGAGAGCGGACTTCGATATCCGATTTCCATTTCTCAAGATCAGAGGAAACATCGGGGCGATCCTTTTTCTTCATCGCCCAGCGATATTCTTTGAGCACAGCAATAACTCGCTGGCCGATCTTTGAGATGCTCGATGCAACAATTTCGTCAGCAGAAATCTTACGGCCTGTGTCGAGTTCTAGGCCTTGGAATGAAAAGACAATGTGGGATTGTCGGTCAAGGCCCTGGCTGCTTGTGAGTGAGAGATCGAGGGTTCTTCCTTGGGGGCTTCCGTCAACCGATATCTTCATGCCATGTCGAATCAGGTTGCTCCGCCCGCCGAGCCTAGTATTGACTTCCTTCAATACCTCGGTGGAGTAGCAGAGATAGCCATCTACCCAATTCAAGTGCTGGAGTAGCCGGTCCTTCTCCTCGGCGTCTAGATTCGTCTCGCCAAGAATCTCCTCAGCAGTCCATCTCTTGTGAACGGCTTGATATCGCCTCTCATGCTGGTACTTGCGCTCGACGGGTGTGTTGGCGATCTCATTGATCAATTTGCTGACTTTGAATACTTGGTAAGGGAAGGGGTACCCGAGGGTCTTCAGGTCTCTATCGAAGCGGCCAATCCTCCATGTTTGCGATCTCTGCGAGTCGCCCTTATCGAGGGTCACCTCAACTGTAATCGTGTGGTCGAATGCCTCTTCAGTGGTTCCTAGGGCGGTTTTTGCCGCGAGGAAGCAGGCCCAGTTCATGACCTCGTTTTCATCGCCAGCGCCGCGAATCACGAGATTATTCAAAGTGCTTGGTTTGATTCCGTCGTGGAATTGAAAGTAGATACCGGTACCGCGCGCGGAGGGCAGGCGAGATTGCGCGAATTCCGGGATCTCGCATTGCGGCTCAACTTTTGGCTCCGGAGCTTCGTCGTCCTTTATCCAGTCATAGGAGCCCAGGACGGTAAACTCCGTTTTTTCGCCCGCCCGGTCAATCGTCTTGAGGGCGATTCTCCGGCTCGCGGCAAAGAAATATGATGCGCCAACGCCCTTATATCCTACGGTTTTTCCCTTTCGCTTGCCGCGGGAGAAACCGGGGACGGTCAGGTTGGTTGCCACATCAGGGGACATTCCGACTCCGTTGTCGGACACGAAGAGATAATGTGGCGCATCGGCTCTCCGGCCGATCACAACGTTGATCATTGGCTTTAGAGTTGTGTACAAATTCTCCCTGATCGCTTGGATGACGGCGTCGAATGAGTTTTGGACGATCTCGGCGAAGACGTCAGCTTCATCCGCATACGAAGTGAGAAGGTTGTTTAGCGTGCGCTTCGCGATTTCCTTTCGATCAGCTTCCTCGAACTTTTCTAGGCCAAAAAGATTCATCCATCCCCCGAGTTCTCTGCATTTTTCAATAACGCCAAATATAGCACCAGCCGACTCATGGTGTTCAGCAGGGCCCGGATGCGGTCGTCGCGTCCTTGGGGGACGCGGGAACGATTTTGGGCGCGCATTCCCCGGGGTTTCACCCCGGGCTATTTTCGTTTCGTCCGTGCGGGACGACGGGCATCGCCAGGATGGCACGGTGTGAGGCGGGGCGCCGACGAAAGGCAACCGCAGGTCTTTCACTCCGCTGAGAAGCGCTCCGTTCAGGATGACACGGTGTGGTGGGGATGCCGCAGTGGTGGTTTCCCACCCTAACTGCAGAATGCGCGGTTAGGATGGGCACCCAGGATCATTGAATAGTGGACAGTGAAGCAGATTCCCTGTGGGGAATGACGGAAAGAAAAGCAAGAGCAAGAGCCAAAGCAGATTCCCGGAGGGGAATGACAGAAAGAAAAGCAAGAACAAAAGCAAGAGCCAAAGCAGATTTCCGGCGGGAATGTCAGAAAGAAAAGCAAGAACAAAAGCAAGAGCAAAAGCAGATTCCCGGAGGGAATGACAGAAAGAAAGGCAAGAACAAAAGCAAGAGCAAAGGCAGGAGCAAAAGCAGATTCCCGGAGGGAATGACAGAAAGAAAGGCAAGAACAAAAGCAACTGCAACCACAGATCCTTCACTTCGCTCAGCAGATTCCCGGAGGGAATGACAGAAAGAAAAGCAAGAGCAAAAGCAACTGCAACCACAGATCCTTCACTTCGCTCAGGAGATTCCCGGACGGAATGACAGAAAGAAAAGCGAGAACAAGGCGGGGCGCGGGCGAAAGGCAACCGCGGATCCTTCACTCCGCTGAGAAGCGCTCCGCTCAGGATGACACGGTGTGGTGGGGATGCCGCAGTGGTGGTTTCCCACCCTAACTGCAGAATGCGCGGTTAGGATGGGCACCCAGGATCATTGAATAGTGGACAGTGAAGCAGATTCCCTGTGGGGAATGACGGAAAGAAAAGCAAGAACAAAAGCAAGAGCAAAAAGCAAAAGCAGATTCCCTGCGGGGAATGACAGAAAGAAAGGCAAGAACAAAAGCAAGAGCCAAAGCAGATTTCCGGCGGGAATGACAGAAAGAAAAGCAAGAACAAAAGCAACTGCAACCACAGATCCTTCACTTCGCTCAGGAGATTCCCGGAGGGAATGACAGAAAGAAAGGCAAGAACAAAAGCAACTGCAACCACAGATCCTTCACTTCGCTCAGGAGATTCCCGGAGGGAATGACAGAAAGAAAAGCAAGAACAAAAGCAACTGCAACCACAGATCCTTCACTTCGCTCAGGAGATTCCCGGAGGGAATGACAGAAAGAAAGGCAAGAACAAAAGCAACTGCAACCACAGATCCTTCACTTCGCTCAGCAGATTCCCTTCGGGGAATGACAGAAAGAACAACAAGAGCAAAAGCGACCGCAAAGGCTGCTAGGCCGAGACGTGATGGCGGTGGGCTATGGGCTCGGCTTTGGATGCGAGGAACTTGTTTACGGCTGCGGCTGCGCTGCGGCCTTCGGCGATGGCCCAGACTACTAATGATTGGCCGCGGCGCATGTCGCCGGCGGCGAAGATGCCTTCGACGGAAGTTTGGAAGTCGGTGGTGGCTACGTTGCCGCGATTGTCGAGGGCTAGGCCTAACTGCTCGATCATGCCGTTGCGCACGGGGCCTAGGAAACCCATGGCTAGCAGGACTAAATCGACATCGGTGGTGAACTCCGAACCTTCGACGGCTTCGAATTTGGGCGGAGGGCCGACGCGAACGGCGTGGACCTGCTTGACGTTGCCGTGGTCGTCGCCGGTGAAGCGGATGGAGTTGATGGCCCAGTCGCGGAGGCCGCCTTCTTCGTGCGCGCCTTCCGTGCGGAGCTGCATGGGCCAGAGCGGCCAGGGCGTGGAGGCGGCGCGGCTGTCGGGCGGCTTGGGCATGATTTCCCACTGATGGACGATGGACGCGCCCTGGCGATGGGTGGTGCCGAGGCAGTCTGCGCCAGTGTCGCCGCCGCCGATGATGAGGACGCGCTTGCCGTTGGCGGTGATGGCGCGCGCGGGATCGATGCGGTCGCCCTCGTTGCGGCGATTCTGCTGGGGGAGGAAGTCCATGGCGAAGTGGATGCCGTTGAGGTCGCGTCCGGGGATGGGAAGGTCGCGGGGATGTTCGGCGCCGCCGCAGAGGAGGATGGCGTCGTAGTGGTTGGTGAGCTCGGTGACGGGGACGTTGACGCCGACGTGGGCGTTGGCGAGGAAGGTGACGCCCTCGGCCTTCATCTGCGCGATGCGGCGGTCGACGACGTGCTTTTCGAGCTTGAAGTTGGGGATGCCGTAGCGGAGCAGGCCACCGATGCGGTCGTTCTTTTCATAGACGGTGACGGAATGGCCGGCGCGGCGAAGCTGCTGCGCGGCGGCGAGGCCTGACGGGCCGCTGCCGACGACGGCGACGCGGCGGCCGGTGTTGTGCTCCGGCGGCTCGGGATGGATCCAGCCTTCGTCCCAGGCGCGATCGACGATGCTGCGCTCGATTAGCTTGATGGAGACGGGCGGCTGGTCGATGCCGAGGACGCAGGCCGCCTCGCAGGGGGCGGGGCAGATGCGGCCGGTGAATTCAGGGAAATTATTGGTGGCGTGGAGGCGGCGGATGGCGGCTTCCCAGCGGCTGCTGTAAACGAGGTCGTTCCAGTCGGGGATGATGTTATTGACGGGACAGCCGGTGTGGCAGAAGGGGACGCCGCAATCCATGCAGCGGGCGGCCTGCGCCTTTTGCTTTTCCTCGGGGAAGGGCTGGTAGATTTCGAACCAGTCCTTGATGCGGTCTTCGGGCTTGCGGCGGGTGGGCTGCTCGCGTTCGATTTCGAGGAATCCGGTGATCTTACCCATGGTGCGCCTCCGTTGATTGCGCAACCGCCGCGAGAGGCGACGCGATTGATGAGGTTGTGTTTTCGATTGCGGGGCGGGCGATGCCGAGGACGCGTTTGAACTCGTGGGGGAAGACTTTGATGAAGTTGTCGCAGGCGATGGACCAGTTGTCGAGGATCCAGGCGGCGCGCGGACTGCCGGTTAAGTCGCGATGTTTTTCGAGCAGGGCGCGGAGGGTGGCGATGTCTTCGTCGTGCTCGAGCGGCTCAAGATCGACGCTGGACTTGTTGCAGCGGCGGGTGGCGAAGTCGCCGGCGTCGTCGTAGACGTAAGCGATGCCGCCGCTCATGCCGGCGGCGAAGTTGCGGCCGGTGGAACCGATGACGGCAACGAGGCCGCGGGTCATGTACTCGCAGCCGTGGTCACCTACGCCCTCGACGACGGCGGTTGCGCCGGAGTTGCGGACGGCGAAGCGCTCGCCGGCGATGCCGTTGAGGTAGACTTCGCCGCTGGTTGCGCCGTAGAGGACGACGTTGCCGACGAGGATGCTTTCCTCGGGCAGAAAGGACGAGGTGCGCGGCGGATAGGCGATGATGCGGCCGCCGGAGAGGCCTTTGCCGAGGTAATCGTTGGAGTCGCCTTCGAGCTCGAGGGTGACGCCGTTGGGGACGAATGCGCCGAAGCTTTGTCCGGCGGAGCCGGTGAATTTGTAATGGATGGTGCCGTCGGGGAGGCCGGCGGAGCCGTAGCGGCGGGCGATTTCTCCGCCGAGCATGGCGCCGACGGTGCGATGGACGTTGCGGATGGGGAAGGAAGCCTTGACGGGCTTTTTGGATTTGAGCGCGGGCGCGGCCTTCTCAATGAGCTGGTGGTCGAGGGCGGATTCGAGGCCGTGGTCCTGCTTGCGCACGCAGCGGCGGGAAACGCGGAGGGGCAGCGTGGGCGAGTAGAGGATGGAGCTGAGGTCGATGCCTTTGGCTTTCCAGTGGGCGTCGGCGAGGACGGTGTCGAGCTTGTCGACGCGGCCGATCATCTCGTCCATGGTGCGGAAGCCGAGTTTGGCCATGTGCTGGCGGATTTGCTCGGCGAGGAAGAAGAAGAAGTTGATGACGTGCTCGGGCTGGCCGGTGAAGCGCGCGCGGAGGACGGGATCTTGTGTGGCGATGCCGACCGAGCAGGTGTTGAGGTGGCACTTGCGCATCATGATGCAGCCCATGGCGATGAGCGGAGTGGTGGCGAAGCCGAATTCCTCTGCGCCGAGCAGGGCGGCGATGACGACGTCGCGGCCGGTCTGGAGTTTGCCGTCGGTCTGGACTTTGATGCGGCTGCGAAGGTCGTTGAGCAGGAGGACTTGCTGGGTTTCAGCGAGGCCGAGTTCCCAGGGCAGGCCGGCGTGCTTGATAGAACTGAGCGGCGATGCGCCGGTGCCGCCCGAGTCGCCGGAGATGAGGACGACGTCGGCGTGGGCTTTGCTGACGCCGGCGGCGACGGTGCCGACGCCGACTTCAGAGACGAGCTTGACGGCGATGCGCGCGCGCGGATTGACGTTCTTGAGGTCGTAAATGAGCTGGGCGAGATCCTCGATGGAGTAAATGTCGTGGTGGGGCGGGGGCGAGATGAGGCCGACGCCGGGCGTGGAGTGGCGCACGCTGGCGATGACTTCGTCGACCTTGTGGCCGGGGAGCTGGCCGCCTTCGCCGGGCTTTGCGCCCTGCGCCATCTTGATCTGGAGCTCGTCGGCGTTGATGAGGTAATTGGTGGTGACGCCGAAGCGGCCGCTGGCCACCTGCTTGACGGCGCTGCGGCGGGAGTCGCCGTTCGGGTCGGGCTTGAAGCGGGCCTCGTCCTCGCCGCCCTCGCCGGTGTTGGACATGCCGCCGATGCGGTTCATGGCGATGGCGAGGGTTTCGTGAGCTTCCTTGCTGATGGAGCCGTAGCTCATGGCGCCGGTGGTGAAGCGCTTGACGATCTCCTTGGCGGGCTCGATATCGTCGATGGAGATGGGGTGCTCAAGGTACTTGAGTTTGAGCAGGCCGCGCAGAGTACAGAGGTTGCGGCTCTGGTCGTCGATGAGGCTGGTGTATTCCTCAAATGTTTTGGGGTTGTTCTGGCGAACGGAGTGCTGGAGCTTGCTAATGGTTTGTGGATTGTGAAGGTGATACTCGCCGTCGACGCGGTACTGATAGTGGCCGCCTACAACTAGCTCGGTTTCGGAGTCAGTGAGCGGCTGGAAGGCGTAGTCGTGCTTCATCTGGGCTTCGCGGGCGAGAACATCGAGGCCGATGCCTTCAATGCGCGAGGCGGTGCCGGCAAAGTAGCTATCGATGAGCGACTGGTTGAGGCCGACGGCTTCAAAGACCTGCGCGCCGCGATAGCTTTGGAGGGTCGAGATGCCCATTTTGGAGAAGGTTTTCAGCAGGCCCTTGTTGATGGCCTTGATGAAGTTCTTTTCGGCCTGATTGCCGGTGACGTTGTGGGGCAGCAGGCCGCGACGCTTGAGGTCGTGGAGAGTCTCGATGGCGAGATACGGATTGATGGCGCTGGCGCCGTAGCCGATGAGCAGGGCGAAGTGCATGACTTCGCGGGGATCGCCGCTCTCAATGATGAGCGCGACCACGGTGCGGGTCTTCTCGCGGACGAGGCGATTGTGGACAGCGGCCATGGCGAGCAGGCTGGGGATGGGCGCGTAAGTGGAATCGACGCCGCGGTCAGAGATGATGAGCAGCGAATAGCCGGAGGCGACGGCGTGCGAGGCGCGGGCGCTGAGGTCGTCGAGGGCCTGCTTGAGGCCGCGCTCGCCGTCCTCGGCGCGGAAGAGCGCGGGCAGGGTGGTGGCGAGGAGATCGCCGGAGGAGACGCGGCGGAGTTTTTCGAGATCGCGATTGGTGAGGATGGGATGCGGGAGCTTGAGGGTGTGGCAATTCTCCGGCGTCTCATCGAGGATGTTGCGCTCCGTGCCGATGTAGCTGATGAGCGACATGACCAGCTCTTCGCGGATGGGATCGATGGGCGGGTTGGTGACCTGCGCGAAGAGCTGGCGGAAGTAGTTGAAGAGCGGCTGGGGGCGATCGGAGAGACAAGCCAGCGGGGTGTCAGTGCCCATGGAGCCGACGGGCTCCTCGCCCTTTGCGCCCATGGGCGCGAGCAGGATGCGGAGATCCTCTTCGCTGTAGCCGTAGGCGCGCTGGCGGCGGAGGAGGGTCTCGGGATTGGAGGCGATGGTGCGCGAGGGCTCGGGGATGTGGTCGAGGGTGACCTGCTGTTCCTGGAGCCAGGTGCCGTAGGGCTGGCGCGCGGCGAGCAGCTTTTTGATTTCGGCGTCAGAGACGATGCGCTTCTGCTCGGTGTCGACGAGGAACATGCGGCCGGGCTGGAGGCGGCCCTTCTTGCGGACGTCCTCGGCGGGGATGTCGATGACGCCGGCTTCGGATGCGAGGACGACGAGATCGTCCTTGGTGACGATGTAGCGGCCGGGGCGAAGGCCGTTGCGGTCGAGGGTAGCGCCGATCACGCGGCCGTCGGTGAAGGCGATGGCGGCGGGGCCGTCCCAGGGTTCCATGAGGGAGGCGTGGTACTCGTAGAAGGCGCGCTTGTCCTCATCCATATCGGGATTGCCGGCCCATGCTTCAGGGATGAGCATGGCCATGACGTGGGGGAGGGTGCGGCCGGACTGGTAAAGGAATTCGACGGCGTTGTCGAGCGAGGAGGAGTCGCTGCCGCCGGAAACAATTACCGGAAACAGGTCTTCGATATTTTCGCCGTGAAGAGGATGGTTGACGACGGACTGGCGGGCGTTCATCCAGCTCACGTTGCCGCGGATGGTGTTGATTTCGCCGTTGTGGGCGATGAAGCGGTAGGGGTGAGCGAGCTTCCAACTGGGGAAGGTATTGGTGGAGAAGCGCTGGTGGACGAGCGCGAGTGCGCTGGAGACGAGAGGATTGGCGAGCTCGAAGTAAAACTTTTCAATTTGGGGCGCGAGCATCAGGCCCTTGTAGATGATGGTGCGGCAGGAGAACGAAGGAACGTAGAAGTCCTCCTTTCCCTCGATTTCGGACAGGGCGATCTCGTTTTCGCAGCGGCGGCGGATGCGGTAGAGGAGGCGTTCGAAGGCTTCCTCGTCGAGGCCCTGGGGGCGGCGGACGAAGAGCTGCTCAATGTAAGGCTGGGAGTTACGGGCTTCGCGGCCGATGGCGTCGCCATTGACGGGAGTATCGCGCCAGCCAATGACGACAGCGCCTTCCTGCTGGGCGATGCGCTCGAGCGCGCCCTCGCACTGCAGGCGGCTGTGCTTGTCAACGGGAAGGAAGCACATGGCGACGCCGTAAGCGCCAGCCTCAGGCAACTGCATGCCGAGCTCGCCGCACTCGCGGGCGAAGAAGACGTGGGGAACCTGGATGAGGATGCCGGCGCCGTCGCCGGTTTCGGGGTCGCATCCGGCTGCGCCGCGATGGGTGAGGTTGATGAGGACCTCAAGGCCTTTGCGGATGATGTCGTGGCTTTTTTCGCCGCGAATGCTGGCGACGAAGCCCATGCCGCATGCGTCGTGCTCGTTCTGCGGATGATAGAGGCCCTGCGGCGAAGGTACACGGGTACGGCGATCCGAAGATGGCATATGAAACCTCTGCTGGCAGATGGCAAAAGAAGCGAACGCGCGAGCGGCCGCCAAGGGGTATAGGTTGAGCATTCCTCGTACGGAGTCCGTCGAGGTTTGTTTTGTACAGCTTGCCCGCTTTCGCGAACCGGCTCCAAGGACTGGCGCGGAACTATTCAGGATAACTTAAAAGGTTGTCAAGGCCAAATGGTTTTCTTGAGGAAAAACGGTAACGGGATTTGCGGGCGTGCGCGGCGAAGTGTATTCACCAGGCGCGCGGTGGTCCAACGAGGCCGGATCAGGCGGCGCGGGGTTTGAGCTTGATTCCGAGGGCCTTCATTACGCCGAGGAGGGTGGACAGGCGAGGATCGCCGGAGGGCGAAAGGGCTTTGTAAAGCGCTTCGCGAGTAACGCCGGCTTTGGCGGCGAGCTGGGTCATTCCCCTGGCGCGTGCGATGTCTCCGATAGCGGTAGCAATAAGCGAAGGATCGCCGTCGTCGAAGGCGGCCTCAAGATAAGCGGCGATGCGGCCGGGCGTGGTGAGGTACTCCGCAGGGTCCCATGGTGCGGTTCTCATTGGAATGCGCCGGGGCCGGAGCATTGTCTGCTCGGCCTCGGGCAACGCGGAGAAGGGAACACAGCGGCGTAGTTCTTCAGCAGTCAACTCGCGCAGTTCGTCTTCCGCATCAATCAATGGTTTGCGCTTGATTGCCATGATCTAATTGTATATGTGATTTTAATTCTGGCCTGGAAATGCGGTGGTGGGTTAACTTGAAATCAAGGCTCTTTCATTTAAGCCGATGTGGGCCGGGCATAGGCAGCCTATTGCATAAGCTTCCAGAAGAGCCCGCCGACGTGGGTCTTCCACCGCCAAGTAGCGGAACCTACATGCCCGGACCTGGGTCTTGTCGCCTTTGAAATACTGGTCCACAAACGACGACTGCCCTGCGAGATGATTCGTAAGGCGCTGGAACAGTCCCAATTTTCCTCTGCTCGATTTGCCAACGTGAAGGACTTGCCCGTCTGCGTTGTAAATGATATAGACACCGTGACGAGAAGGGACATCCCTTTGCAGCCTTCCGCTCTCAGGAAACGGGCAAAGCTTCGAACATCGTAACTCCCCGAAAAGGGCTACGATTTCGCCATCCTCGTCGTTCATCATGCCGCGCGCTCCTCATCTGATCTTATTCGCTACCGTGGTCGCCAGCAGGCCGTTCACAAGCGGCAGATGAGCAGCTCGCGTTCGTAGATCATCTCCGGCGGAAGGTGGTCGTGGAGTTCGATGAAGAGGCCCTCATGGCCGATGATTTCCTGCTTCCAGGCTGCGCGGTCGACTTCCATGAGTTCGTCGAAGGTTTCCTCGGGGAAGTCGAGGCCGGACCAATCGATGTCGCCGTAGCGGGGGACCCAGCCGATGGGGGTCTCGCGGCCGTGGGTGCGACCCTGGACGCGCTCGACGATCCAACGGAGGACGCGCATGTTCTCACTGAAGCCGGGCCAAAGGAATTTGCCTTCAGCGTTTTTGCGGAACCAGTTGACGTTGAAGACGCGCGGCGTGATCTCAAGGCCGCGCTGCATCCTGAGCCAATGGCGGAAGTAGTCGCCCATGTGATAGCCGCAAAAGGGAAGCATGGCCATGGGATCGCGGCGCACCTTGCCCACGGCGCCGGTGGCGGCGGCGGTGGTTTCAGAGCCCATGGTAGCGCCGGCGTAAACGCCGCTGGACCAGTTGAAGGCCTGGTAGACCAGGGGCAGGGTGTGGGAACGGCGGCCGCCAAAGACGATGGCGCTGATGGGCACGCCCTCGGGCGATTCCCAGGCGGGATCCATGGACGGACACTGCGCGGCGGGCGCGGTAAAGCGGCCGTTGGGATGGGCGGCGGAGCGGCCGGTCTCGCGCCCCAAGTCGGGTGTCCAGCGTTCGCCGCGCCAGTCTTCGCATTCGGCCGGGGGCGTGCCGGACATGCCTTCCCACCAGACGCCGCCGTCGGGCGTAAGGGCGACATTGGTGAAGATGGAGTTGCGCGCGAGCGCGGCCATCGCCATCGGATTGGTCTTTTTGCTGGTGCCGGGAGCGACGCCGAAGAAGCCGTATTCAGGATTGATGCCGCGGAGGACGCCGTTGGAATCGGGGCGAATCCAGGCGATGTCGTCGCCCACAGTCCATACTTTCCAGCCCTTCATGGCTTTGGGCGGGATGAGCATGGCGAAGTTGGTTTTGCCGCAGGCAGAGGGGAAAGCGGCGGCGATGTAGGTTTTTTGACCGGAGGGATCCTCGACGCCGAGGATGAGCATGTGCTCGGCCATCCAGCCTTCGTCGCGGGCGATGTTGGAGGCAATGCGCAGGGCGAAGCACTTTTTGCTGAGCAGGGCGTTGCCGCCGTAGCCGGAGCCGTAGGACCAGATTTCGCGAGTTTCAGGGAAGTGGACGATGTACTTGGTGTCGTTGCAGGGCCAGGGCACGTCCTGCTCGCCGGGCTTGAGGGGCATGCCGACGGAGTGGACGCAAGGCACCACGCGGCGCTCGTCCTTGTCGATTTCAGCGAAAACGGGCGCGCCGATGCGGGCCATGATGCGCATGTTGACGACGACGTAGGGCGAATCCGTGAGTTCGACGCCGATGCCGGACATAGGCGAGCCGACGGGCCCCATGCTGAACGGGAGCACGTACATGGTGCGGCCCTGCATGCAGCCTTTGAAGAGCTGCTTGAGGCGGCGGCGCATGGCGTAGGGGTCTTCCCAGTTGTTGGTGGGGCCGGCGGCGTCTTTAGAGAGCGAACAGATGAAGGTGCGGTCTTCAACGCGGGCCACGTCGCCGGGGGCGGAGCGCGCGTAATAACAGTTGGGCCAGAGGTCGGGATTCAGGCGCTTGAAGGTGCTGGTTTCGACCAGCCGGTCGCAGAGGAAGTCGTACTCAGCCTGGGAACCGTCGACCCAGTGGATGGCGTCAGGGCGGCAGAGCTCGGCGATCTTCTCCACCCAGCGGATGAGGTGCTTGTTTTTGGTGAGGACCTTGTTTCCGGCGTCGGCGGCAGCGACAGATGATCTCATGGAAAGACGAGCACTCCTGATTTGCATTCTAACCAGAAGATGGCGTGATACGGTTGCTCAGGCTTTTTTCTACTGGCTGCGCGTGATCACGATCACGCAGGGTGGAGCAAGACAGCGAAGACGCTGCGAATCGCGGAGACGAACGGGAGTGGAGGCTAAGGCCCATTACACATCGCTATAGCCGATCTGCCGTTCGGGCGGCATTGTGTTCGCAGGGGGTGATACGCGCAGGCAGGATATGGCCGGGTGACACGACCACATCCGTGCTGTTGCATCTAAGCAGACGTAGCTTGATTCTCGACATTCAGGAGAGCGCATGCGGGGTTTGAAGGGGAAAGTGGCCATTGTTACCGGGGCGGGAACGGGCATAGGGCAGGGAATCGCCAAACGGCTCGGCTGCGAAGGGGCGAAGGTGATCGTGGATTACATCGGCACGCCCGAAGGGGCCGAGGACACGGAGCGCGCCATTGAGGAGGCGGGCGGCGATGGCAAGATTGTCCGCGCCGACGTGACCAGAATGGACGACGTGAATTGCCTTGTGAACACCGCCTGGGACGCGTTCGGAAGCGCGGACATCCTGGTGAACAATGCGGGTATGGAGAAACGCTCCGATTTCTGGGACACGCCGGAGGATGAGTACGACAAGGTGATGACGGTGAATCTGCGCGGGCCGTTTTTTCTGACCCAATCGTTTGTACGCCGGCTGCGCGGGGCCAAGAAGCCGGGGCGGATCGTCAACATCAGCTCCGTGCACGAGGACATGGTGTTTCCGGGCTTCAGCACGTACTGTTGCAGCAAGGGTGGCATGCGGATGTTCATGCGCAATCTCTCGGTGGAGTTGGGACCGCTGGGCATCATCATCAACAACGTGGCTCCGGGGGCCATCGCGACGCCCATCAACAAGGCGCTGCTTGCCGACAAGCCAAAGCTGAACGCGCTGCTTGCCAACATTCCGTTGGGGCGGATGGGCACTCCCGACGACGTGGCGGGGCTGGTAGCGTTCCTTGTTTCCGACGACGCATCCTACATTACCGGATCGACCTTCGTGGTGGACGGCGGGTTGATGCGCAACTACCATGAGCAATAACCATGGCGGCACGAATCGAGGATTACGCACTTATCGGCGACTGTGAGACCGCGGCGTTGGTGGACAACCGCGGGTCCATTGACTGGCTCTGTTGGCCGGATTTCGCCTCCGAGGCATGCTTTGCCTCACTGCTGGGCAGCGAGGAGAACGGGTTCTGGCGAATCTGCCCCCGCGAAGGGGAATGGAAAACCACTCGCCGTTATCGCGAACATACGCTGATTCTGGAGACCACGTTTCACCACGCCGATGGGGTGGTGCGGCTCATCGACTTCATGCCTGTTCGAGAGCGCCACTCGGACGTGGTGCGGATCGTGGAAGGAGTTGAGGGAAGCGTGCCCATGCGCATGGAACTGAAGCTGCGTTTCGATTACGGCCGCACGGTTCCCTGGGTCACTGGCATCGAGGATGGCATACGCGCCGTAGCCGGGCCGAATCTGGCGATGTTGCACGCATCGGTTCCGGTGCACGGCGAAAACCTGGCCACGGTTGCGGACTTCACTGTGGACAAGGGGCAGCGCCTCGGGTTCACGCTGACGTATGGCGAGTCGTTTGGGCGGGACCCCGCGCGCATCGACGCGGAGCAGGCGCTTGAGGATACGGAGAAGTTCTGGACGAAGTGGGCTGCAAAGCTGCGTTACAACGGCAAATATCGCGACCTGGTCGAGCGCTCGCTGATCACGCTCAAAGCGCTCACGTTTCGGCCCACCGGCGGCATTGTGGCCGCCGCGACCTCGTCGCTGCCGGAGTGGATTGGAGGCGTGCGTAACTGGGATTACCGATTCTGCTGGCTGCGCGACACCACGTTTACTTTGCTGGCGCTGACCGGCAGCGGTTATAACGACGAGGCCACGGCCTGGCAGGATTGGCTACTGCGCGCGGTGGCGGGAAGCCCCGACCAGATTCAAATCATGTACGGAATCAAAGGCGAGCGGCAACTGATGGAATGGGAAGCGGACTGGCTTCCCGGCTATGAGGGCTCGCGCCCGGTGCGCATGGGCAACGGCGCGGCCACCCAGGTGCAGCTCGATATCTACGGCGAAATGCTGGATTGCTTTTTCCATGCGCAGAAAAACCTGGCGGCTCACGGGGAAGAAGATTTTCGCGTTCTGGCATTGCTCCTGGAGCATCTGGAGAAGATCTGGCGGGAGCCCGACGAAGGCATCTGGGAGACGCGCGGCGGCCGGCAGCAGTTTACCTACTCGAAGATGATGGCGTGGGTGGCTTTCGATCGCGCGGTGAAGCTGGCCGAGAACCTGAATTACAAGGCGCCCACCGATCAATGGAAGAGCATCCGCGATGCGATTCATGCCGATATCTGCGCGCATGGGTTCCATGCGGGAAAGAACAGCTTTGTCCAGGCCTACGGATCGGACCAGCTGGATGCCGCGTTACTGCTGATGCCGCAGGTGGGTTTTCTTCCTTCGACGGATCCGCGCATCCGGGGCACCGTTGAAGCCGTGGAGCGGGAGCTGATGCGAGACGGATTTGTGAAGCGCTACGACACGGAAAAAGTCGAGGACGGGCTGCCGCCGGGCGAAGGCGCATTCCTGGCCTGCAGCTTCTGGATGGTCAGCAGCCTGCACGCGATTGGACGCACGGACGATGCGCACATTCTGTTTGAAACTCTGACCGGGCTGTGCAACGACGTGGGCCTGCTCTCAGAGGAGTACGACACGGGCCAAAAGCGCCTGGTAGGAAACTTTCCGCAGGCCTTCTCCCACATTGCCGTGGTGATTGCCGCGTGCGACCTTGAGGGTCCGGCAGGCGCGACGCACCGCTCCGCGGTTCACACCGGCTCAAAGGAAATGGGCGGACGCCGCTAAGCAGATGAACGGCGAATGCAGGACTTTACTCAGGACGCGAGCCCGCAGTAACAACCTCTCGTAACCAGGCTGGCAATCGAGTTGTTACGCCGCGCGCGCTGGGAATTGCTGCGGGCGCTTATCTGAAATCTCCTGACCTCAGGCCTGGTACGCGCGGTAGGGAGGCATGAAGTTGGCGCGCTGAGGAAGGTGCCCCATCGCGTAAGTCCGGCGGCAGATGGGTCAATTCGGCACGGCCGATTCTTATCGAGGTTTTTCTCCGCGCGCGGAGCCATCACCAGCGTGCAAGCCAATTGGTGACTGGCCATCGGCGGGGTAACCCCGGTTTGCGCCGGCGAAAACCGCTGAAAGTTCCGCGATGCCGGTGATGAACCCGGAATCACTGGCTCATGACACTCTTGCCGGGCGGCGGCAGGTTCCACACGCTCCGTAAGGTTGCGTTCCTCGGAAGCAGAATGTGCTCCAGGGAGTTAAAATTTCTGTTCCGGGCGGAGTTGGGCCTTCGATTCGAATCCGCTACCGCGCATTTATCTCCGCGAAACCGAAACCGTATACTCCGCCTCGCTCGACGGTGAATCTCTGGCGGATTGGACCACCATCAGTACGCGGGTCCCCGCGGGCATCTTTTCAAAGGCCGAGGGTGCAAGACGGAAGCTCGCCACCTTTCGGCTATCAACCTCTTGCAGAACTCCATCCTGTTGGACGCTGGTCAGGATATTGCCATTGTCGCTCACTGAGAGAATAAATCTTTGCGCGCGCGTCCCGGCAGGCACGGCCCACTGGATAAGGATGGAGCGAGTGATAGAACGCAGTTCAAGAGTGGGGCCGCCCTCGCCGCGCGTCGCGTCTGAGGCCAGCAGCACGACCGCCGTTGTATCGCCCTCAGTCAGGCTGGGCGTTGACGAGCTACCCGCCGGCGTGGCTCTCCGCGCGGTCATAGGATGATGGATCTGCGGCGTGTAAATTCGCAGAGCCAGGAACAAGCCTCCCACGACGCATATTGCCATGACCGCTGCCGCGAAGGACCAGCGAAGCCACGGGCGCGAACTTCTTATACCAGTTTCCGCCTCGGCATGCGAGTGGAGGCCGTTCTCCGGCCGAGCCATCGGCGGTCGATCTCTAAGTCGCTCCTGCGAAAAGGCACGCTCTGCGCGGCGGTGATCATCCGCAGTCAAACGCCTGGTGTGATAGTCCTCAATCAAATCGAACTCGGCTTCTCGAAGCTCATCGGAGAAGCCTTGGTCGGCCAGCATCCGCTCCTCAGTCGCCTGCCGCTCCTCTGAAGAGAGTTTCCCCAGGAGATAGTCGAGCAGAAGCCGGCGCGCATCGAGGGAGTGCTTCATAGCGTCCTTCTCTTCCTGTTAGTGACGGCAATCGTGGTTCCATCACGCCGCGAGAACCGTGCGAGGTATGCTGAGGTGCAGTCTTCCAGCTGCTGTCGCAGACGCAGCGCGCGATTGCGCAGCGCATTCAGGGCGATGCCAAGCTCCTCGGCCAGCAGTTGCCGGTTCTGGATGCGTCGGCCGGCATCGCCGGTGTAGTAACGCTCAAGAAAGAGCCGGCTTTCCTCGCTCAGACCACCCAGGCAATGCGACAGCGCATCTTCGCGGTTCTGCCGAGTTTCGTCGCGCGGAGGATGGGTCAAGACCGTCCGGCGCAGCCAGGAAAACATCTTTTGTTCGCGCGCCTGTCGAGCCGCGTGTTCGCGGACCAGCATGCGCGCGATGCCTCCAACGAATTTGCGATGATCGACGATCGCTTCGCCCGCTGCGATCTTGGCTGCGAGCCGGTCCAGCGCAGTGTCCGCCAGATCTTCGGCGGGTGAGCAATGGTTCCACTCAAAGAAGCGGATCAGCCGCACCCGCAGATTCTCGTAAGCCAGTCCTGGCTCCGCCGAATTTTCTCCAAGAACTCCCAGCAGGGCCTGGAGCGACGTTTGATCGAGAAAGTGCGGCATCGGTTTCCTGTGGTTATGGTTTTCCCTGCTGGAATGCAGATGGAACTGCAATCCTCGCGCCGCCGTTCCCTTCCACGACGTATCCCGCCCAATCATAAGGTGGCTGGCGCCGTGCCACCATCTTCAGCTGAGCCGCGCGCAGCGCCCCCGCAATGCTCCGATGCCCGTTCAGCAGCGACCGGTAAAACCAGGGAATCATCTCACTTGCCACCCGGTCGTCCACCGACCACAGCGCCCCAATCACGCCTGAAGCACCCGAAGATAAAAACGCCTGCGCCAGTCCGGAAATCCCTTCCCCCGGAATCGACTTGCCGCTGGCTGTCCTGCATCCACTCAGCAACACCAGCGAAACCGGCATCGGCGTGCGGTAAATATCGTGCAGCCACAAAACGCCATCTTCTCTCGCGCCCTCCGCGTTGAGTGTCGAAAGCACTATGCCCGACAGCTCCGGATGGGATGAATCGACAATGGCGTGCGTGGCGAAATGTGCGACGGCGAAGTTGCTCCACGGCAAACTCATCGCTTTCTTCGGCGTTGCCTCAAAACCAAAGTACGAACTCACCCTGTCCGCGCCCGCAATCGCGGCAATTGCGTGCGCCTCCAGTGACGATGCCTTGAGCCGCGGAAGCTCGGTGAGATTAAGATCGAAATCCGCGCGCCGCACCTCGGGCTCCGCCGCCAGTGGAGCAGCCCTGCGCAGCGCAGCAGTCCGAAGCTCCGCAAAGGCCAGCCGTGGATCGAATGCGTTATACACCGGATCCGCAAAGACCGCGATCCGACCCTGTCCTGAGCCCGACGCAGGCCGCGCCAGCAGCTCCATCGCCACTGACGCGGATGGCTCCTCCACAATCTCGTAATCCTGGATGAAAAAATCTCCCGAGGGCAGGCGCAGCGCCGGAAACGGCAGCGAAGCCAGCTCTCCATCCGGCACAATCTCCAGCCGATGAATCGTATCGGGCAGGCGCACCGGAAGCAGCAGATGCCCGAGGACTGCGGCCTGCCGCTCCAGCGCCGCATCCGCTTGCTTTATGCGCGCCGCCCGCTCATCGAGACCTTCGTTCGCCGGAAATTCCTCGCGAGCGAGCAGCGCCGCACGATAAGCTCGCACCGCCGCCTTTAATGTGGACGCAGTGCACAACCGCAGGCTGCTCATTGAATCCGGCGTGACGATCCACAGCTCTACATCGCGCCGTCCGGCCCAGTATTCGAGCAGCGCCCCGTCGCGCGCAAGCAGCTTCGAGCGCACCGCCGCCAGCGTCGGCGGACGTATACTCGCCGAGAAAAACGACGGCACCGAAAGCTCGCGCTCCCGCGCCTCCGCATCCTCCGTCTGCAGCACCAGCGCGTGCAGCTGGTCTGCAGCCTGTTGCCGCGCGGCCTCGTCGGCGCTCGTGCCCTGGAGTCGTGCGATGATCTTCTCGACCGAAGCAATGCGTTGTTCCAGCGCGGCGCTCCGCTCCAGCATGCCCGCAGGCAGATTGCGGGTCGAAAAGCTCGTAGAGGTGCGGATCGCATCCATCAGCGACCGGGCCCGCGCACGTTCCGCAATCTGCCATGCTTCTTCGTCCGCGGTCGAATCCGTTTCCGCCCTCCGCATGTCGATCTCTACCGCCAGATCGTAGAAATCGTGTACCGAGGCGAAGAATGATTCGCGCAGCGAGCGCCCGCCGATGTTTCTCCGCGACGCTTCGAATCCGTCCAGCGCCAACTGGACGTCTTTGTGCGCTGCCTGCCAATCGCCCGAACGAAATTCCAGCCGCGCGGTGCTTGCCCGCGCCAGCGCAGCATGCTCGAGGTTAGGAATACCGGACCAGACTGACTCCGCCTTCTGGTAAGCTGCCAGCGCCTCGCCATTGTGCCCGCTGCGCGCCTCCAGTTCGCCCTCCTCCTGCGCCAGCAGAGCCGATGTCTCCACTTCGTTCGTTTTCGCAGCCAGCGTCTGCCCCGAGCGGATCGCCGCCAGCGCCTCATGTGTCTTCTGCTCCGCTGCCAGCAACTCCGCCTTGCCAAGCCACACCAGCGCCTGCTCACGGGCCAGCCCATGCGAAGCGGCGATCTGCATCGCCTTATCAAGCGACGCCGCCGCGCCGCTGAGATCGTGTTCCCTGACGTCCAGCAGGCCCAGATCGCGCAATGCCGTGCTTTCGTTTGCCGTGTCTCCCGATCGCCGAAGCAGCGGCAACGACTGGCGCAGCGCATCCCTTTCGCGCTCCGAATCGTTCAGCTCGTCGTAGAGCTCGGCCAGATTCATCCATACCTGGCCCGCCTCGTCCGCGCCCGTTGCCGGCTTTATCGCCCCCAGCGCGGCTTGGTCTGCATCGAAGGCCGACTGATACTCCCCGCGCCGCTGGTGGATCGCTGCCAGCGTGGCCTCAGTGAAAGCAACACCGTCCTGGTCGGAAAGTTGGCGCGCGATTGCCAGCGCACCTTCTGCATAAGAGAGCGCGTGCTGCATGTCCCCGATTTCCAGGTAAACTGCGGCTGCATTTCCCCTGAGGATTCCCTGCCAGTACAAATCGCCCAGCTCCTGATACCGCGCCAGCGAGCGATTCGTAGCCTCGATCATTTCCGGATAACGCGCCAGAAACGAATTGGCAGACGCCAGCCCTTTCCAGGCGAAAGCGTCGAGCGCCACATCCTCCGCCGATTCATCCGCGCTGGTCCGGGACTTCACCAGCGCCACGGCTTCCATTGAGGTCCTGAGCCCTGCCTGGTAGTCTCCGCTCTTATAGAGAAAGATCCGCGCCTTGCCCAGCAGCGCCTGCAGCTGCAAGCGCGTGTCCCCGCCCCTTTGCGCGGCCGCGATGGCGGAGTCGTATGCCGCGGTCGCCTCGGACACTCCGCTCGCTCCGCCGAAGCGCCTCAGCCACTCGCCGCGGGCGAAAGCGACACCGGCTGCAACCCGGTCGCGATCGCCCACCACGGAGGGCCGCGGGGTGGTCAGCGTTACCCGCACCTCGGCGGCATTCGGTGCGGCGCTTGCAATTTCCAAACGGTAAACGCCGGCTGCCGGCGCGATCAGAGGAATATGGATGACCGAATGCAGTCCCGCATCGCTGGCGCGGGGAAGCCCATCGCTCATGCCCGGGCCGCTTACATACGCCGAGATCATCCAGCGCAACTGCTCGATCTCGATCTCGCCAAAGCATCCCGAGCACAGAGAGAATGTCAGAGCGTGCCGCTCGCCCGCGGGTAGTTCCACCACAATCGTCTTCCCCGCATCGATGCCGATCGCAGGGCCAGTCAGCTTGCCGATGGGATGAACGGTCTGCGCCTGGCAGCGGAGCGCTGGCACAACAGTCGCAAAGGCCAGCAAGAGACGCAAACCTAGTTTACGGTGAAATACAGAAGCTGTCGCGAGCGCGCTGCCGGGCAGGCGCCGAGCGAAGCTATCGTTTGCAAATATCTTATAGCGTGGCCCGGCCCCAAGCAGCATTCCCATCCCCAGTTGTCAGCGAGACGATCCTCGCGCGAGAATCGAGTGTCCTATTTTCTCACGAGGCCGGGGCGGGTACAAGCTTGCTTGGCAAGGCCCGGCGGTGTCAGCAAACATGCCGCCGGGCTCTGGTGATGATCGGGTTATCTCTCCCTAAGGGGCCGGCTTGTAAAGGACCATCGCCGACGGCGAATTAGCGTTCGACCCCGGTGTCACGGGCGTCGCCGTGACCTGCGTCAGCGCGCCCGTCGTCGCGTCGATGGAGAACTGCGTCACTCCGCCAACGCTGCCGTTGTACGACTGGCTCACCACGTAGACATACTGCCCCGACGGATCCACCAGCACCTGGGCCGCGTTCGACGATCCTCCTCCGATGGCAAAAGGGGAAGATGTCAGAGGCGTGAGCGCGCCGTTCGCGGCATCGATCGAATAACCGGAGATCGTGTTGTCGCCCTGATTCAGCACGTACAGGTAATGATCTGTCGGTTCCACCGCTAAGCTCACCGGCGTTCCGCCGGCGGCAAACGGCTGCCCCGGCACCGGCGTCAGCGGCTCGGGATTCCCGCCCGAAGTCGCTGTCGGCGTCACCGAGTATGCGGAAACGCTCGCTCCCGGCGCATTCGTCACATAGACGAACTGGCCCGTGGTATCCGTCGTGACCGCGCTCGGCCCCGAACCCGTTGGCTCGTTATAGACCCATGTCAGGGCGCCCGTTGTGGTGTTGACCGTAAATGCGCCCACCACCCAGCCGTAGTCCGATTCGACATACAGCGTCTGCGCTGGGGAGTCGTAGACCATCATGTCCGCACTCGCTTCACAGAACAGGCCGCAGTTGGCCGCCGGCAGCGTGAACGGCGATCCAGTAATTTCGGTCAGCGCTCCGCTGACGTCGATCGAGTACACCGAGATGGTGCCATTGCCGTGATGGCTCGCGTAGAGAAACTGCCCGTTTGGTCCCACCGTCAGGAAACTCGGCGGCGTCTCCGGAATCGTTGCCGGCGCCGATGTCGGCGTCAGGCTACCCGTCGTCGAGTTGAGCGCGAACGAGACAATCTCGCCGTTCGGCTGCGTTCCCGCGCCATTGCCAGCGGCGAACACCAGCTTCAGCTGGGGATCCACGGCGAGCGCGTTCGGCGCGTTCAGTGGGGTCGCATATGGGGAATCGCTCAGCAGCGACAGCCCGCCCGTGCTCGCCCCTTCGCTGTAGCCGGAGACATTCCCCAGTCCTGTCGTGTTCAGGTTGCTGTTCAGCGTGTAAGCAAACGCCTGGCTCGCTGGAGCGTTCACCGTCAGCGTCGCGGATTGAGTTGCGTTGCCGCCGGCGCCGGTGCACGCCAACGTGTAGGTTTCTGCTCCCACGCCCGTTGGCGTCTCGGTCGCCGTCCCGCTCGTCGTCTGGCTACCGCTCCACGCCCCGCTCGCCTCGCACCCCGCCGCATTCGTTGAAGACCACGTCAGTGTCGAGCTCGCTCCCAGCGTGATTGTCGTCGGGCTCACCGCGATCGTCACCGTCGGCGCCGGAGCATTCACCGTTAGCGTCGCCGTATTGCTCGCGCTGCCTCCCGCTCCCGTACAGGTCAGCTTGTACGCGTCGGTACCCGTCGCCGTCGGCTTTACTGGCAGGGGCCCGCTTGTTGCCTGGCTGCCGCTCCACGCGCCGCTCGCCGCGCAAGCAGTCGCATTTGTCGATGACCACGTCAGCGTCGAGCTCGCTCCCAGCGTGATAGTGTCCGGTGACACTGAAATAACCGCGGTCGGGGTCGGCGGCGGCGCTGCATTCACCGTCAGCTTTGCGGATTGGTTCGCGCTGCCACCCGCCCCGGTGCAGGTCAGCGTATAGGTATCGGTCCCCGTCGCAGTGGGAGTCTCGGTCGTCGTTCCGCTGGTCGACTGCGTCCCGCTCCACGCGCCGCTCGCCGTGCACGAAGTCGCATTCGTCGATGACCACGTCAGCGTCGAGTTCGCTCCCAGCGTGATGGTCGCCGGGCTTGCCGCGATCGTCACCGTCGGCGCAGGCGGGGCACTGCTTACGGTTACGGTCGCTGACGCATTCGCGCTGCCGCCACTCCCCGTACACGTCAGCGTGTAGGTCGCTGTGCCGGCTGTAGACCGAGTCTCCGTCGCCGTCCCGCTAGTCGCCTCGCTGCCGCTCCACGCGCCGCTCGCCGTGCATGCCGTCGCGTTCGTCGATGACCACGTCAGCGTGGTGCTCGTCCCGGCCACGATGCTCGTGGGATTTGCCGCAATCGCCACCGTCGGTTTCTGACTGTGGCTGCTCCCGCCGCAAGCTACTGCAAGCAGGCAGAACGCTCCGCAAATCAGACCGAACACAGCGCCGGCCAACGGCCGCGTAATTTTCGCTTGAATTCTTCCCGTGCAGGCGGACGCGCCAATGCGGGCTTCCGTCGCGACTCTACTTCTCCTCGCCGAACGTGACATCGAGATTCCTCTCTGGGGTGGTATTGCCTCTAGTGAGAGAACCTCGCGGAATATCACAAGCTTTTTCCTCAGTGCCCTGCAGAGACTTGGCTGAGACCTGGATTCAGCGACGGATCGGGCCGTTTCGTAACGTATTCCTTCCTAAAACACGCAAGCACCAATCCGCTCCTCGAAATAATTGAACTTAAGCCGGTTTCGGGGGAGTAATCCCGGTTTGTCCTCGATTTGGCGACCATCCCCCCAGAGTTACGATTTCTTCGGATTGAACTGAAGTTCACAATCCGTCTTCATACTTGACGAAATGAAAATCCCGACTCTCCTGCCCTGGCTATTCCTGGCTCTCGCGCTGCCTGGCTCAACTCCCACAGACGCACAATCCGGGGTGAGCGCAGTTCTGCCGAACGGGCGCGAAATCCATCCATTGGGAGCCTGGATCCCCCTTGCGCCATACCCCTTCGCCCTCGCCGTGCGACCAGACGGCAGGCAACTCGCGGTGCCTTCCATCGGGTTTCCCTTCGCGCTTAATGTGATTGATACGCCCACAGATGGCCATCCCACCGTACGACGTATGCCCAACGGTGACAAGAACGACCCGAATGTCGAGGTTCATGCCGGGCTCGCGTATTCCCCCGATGGCGCGACGCTGTACGTGGCTACTGGCGACTCAGGCAAAGTGCGAGCTTACTCAACCGCGGACTGGAAGGTGACCGGTGAAGTGTCCCTTGACGGCGAGTGTGACGGAAGGACCTACGGCGGCAGCTTTGCCGCGACCCTCGTAATCTCTGCAGACGGCGAAACGATTTACGTTCTCGATCAGGGAAACTGGCGCGTGGTGATTCTGGATGCACATCGGCTGCGCCTTGACTCGAGCATCGCAACCGGAGCCTACCCATTCGGATTGGCGCTCTCGCCCGATGGCAAGCGTCTTTATGTGACCAACTCCGGCCTGTTTGAATATCAAACCGTTCCCCTTGCGGATCCGCGAAACCCGCTCGCAACGGGCCTGCACTTTCCTCCCTTCGGCTACCCGTCAGCAGCGGCACGCAAAGGAACGACAGCCGAAGGAAAACGCATTTCAGGCCTCGGAGATGAGAACTCCGATCGCGGCAGTTCGCTATGGACCTATGACGTCAGCGATCCCGCGCAACCCTCGCTGACGGCACGGCTGCGCCTGGGCGGCAGGATCACGGAAGGACGGGGAGGCACGATTGGCGGCGCAGCTCCCGCGGGAGTTGCCGCTGCGAGCGATGCCGTGTTTGTCTCGCTCGCTCACCAGGACGCTGTGGTCAAAGTTAGCGCAGACGGAAAGCAATTGCTGGCGCAAGCGAGTCTATCGCCATTCGGGGGCTCGCGCTTTAAGGACATCGCGGGGCGGCCTCTGCGCGGCGTAATGCCCAGCGGCATTACCGTGCGCAGCGGGCTGGCGTACGTTGCAGAATCTGGAATAGATGCCGTGGGAGTGATCGATACCGCCAGTATGCAGGTTCTCGAACACATTCCTGTCGGCTGGAATCCGTCGGCGCTTGATTTCTCGCCGGACGGAGAAGAACTGTACGTGGTGAATTCGAAAGGCAAGGGCGCAGGTCCTAACGGAGGCAGCCAGCACGATCCCCGCATGCCTTCGTACATCGGATCGCTCGAACTCGGCAGCCTGAGCATCATCTCTCTTCGATCGCTACCCGACGCCGATACGTTGACGCAGATGGAAGTCACCGGCAACACCGCCGCGATTCGAAATCGGCCACCCCTCCCGCGGCTCAAGCACTGTTTCCTTGTGATTCGGGAGAACCGTACCTACGACGAAGTGCTCGGCGACGTAGCTGGCGCGAACGGCGACGCCACTCTGGCCCGCTACGGAATGGATGGCTGGGCTCAAGAAGATGCTTCCGCAACCCATCTGAAGGTAACGCCGAATCTGCACGCGCTCGCCCAACGCTTCGCCATGAGCGACAACTTCTACGTCGATTCCGATGTCTCGGCGGATGGACATCGCTGGGCAGTCGGCATCAATCCCACGCCGTTCTTCAATACGGCGTGGACATCCAACTACGGAGGCCGTAGAAAGGGAAATCCATTAGCTGCGCAGCCCGGACGCCGCGCCCTCTTTGGTGGAGCAGACGGACCGATGCCGGAAGATGAGCCTCAATTTGGGTCGCTTTGGGAGCACGTTGCATACGGTGGAAAGGGCGCGCATGGCATTCTCAATTACGGGGAGGGCCTCGAGATCGAAGGCAGCGATGAAACGGATGGCGCTGCGCCGGAAGGCCAGCGGCTGTTTCTGAATGCGCCGCTCCCAAATCCGGTGTTTGAATCTACAGACCGCCGCTTCCCCACCTTCAATCTTGGCATTCCCGATCAGTTCCGCGCCTCGGAATTCGAGCGGAACTTTCGTCGCCGGCTTGCCGCGGGCACGGTGCCTGCGCTCATCGTCATCCGGCTTCCTAACGACCACACCATGAAGCCGCGACCCGGAGATGGCTATCCTTATCGCGCCTCGTACGTGGCCGACAACGATCTGGCACTCGGGCGCATCGTTGCCTTTCTCTCCCGCACGCCCATATGGAAAGATTCCGCGCTCTTCGTCACCGAAGACGATGCCCAGGGGGGCGTTGACCACGTGGATGCGCATCGCAGCGTGCTGATGGTCGCAAGTCCGTGGGTCAAGCCCGGCGCCATTAGCCACGCGCACACCGACATGGGGTCCGTCACGCGCACCATCGATGAGCTTCTCGGTCTCGGCCCGCTGAATCTGGAGGACGCTCTCGCCGGCGAGATTACCGGAATCTTCGACAATCGTCCTCATCTGCAACCTTTCGCCGCACAATCCGCAGATCCCAGAGTGTTTGTCCCCTCCAGAGCGCGATTCGCAAAGCCGAAGACGAAGCCGGAGGCGGCCGCCCTGCGCGACATGGACGACGCGGAACAAATCCGCCGGCAGATGGAGAAATCAGCGAGCCACCTCAACCGTCCCGGGCCAGCCGATTGAATGCCGCCGGGCATCGGGCCGGTCCACAGGTGTCGATCTGTTTTAACTAGGCGTTCACGCAGAGTACCCATTCCTGTAACCAACTCTTCGTACGCTTTTCTTGACACATAATTCCAACCGCTCGTAGCCGGGCTCCTCGTCGTCCTCGATTCTGGTTCATCGCACGAGAATCGTGCGCTCGTGTCGCAGCCTCGTTTAACTTTCCGCGCGCACGCTCACGCCACACAACCCAATTGCACCACGATTCGCTTCAGGAGGCAGTCCATGATGTCTCGATCCAGCTTTCACAGAATTCATGCCGTCACAGCGGCTTTTTCCGGGTTTTCACTGCTCTCGATCCTGATCGCCTTGACGCTTGCACTGCCGTGGATGCATGCGGATGCGCAGGCCACGCAAGGCTCCGTAGTCGGCGTGGTAACAGATAATGCCGGCGCCGTGATCCCGGGCGCGCTGGTCACGCTCACCAGCGCTGAGGAAGGCACGGTGCGCGTGGGCAAAACCAACGGCGTGGGCGATTATCGCTTCCTCGATGTGAAGGCGGGCCACTATAGCATCGGCATCGAAGAGGCCGGATTCCAAAAGTGGCAGATTGCCGGGGTCGTACTCACCGTGCGCCAGGAGCTTCGTGTGGACGCACGGCTCGCAGTCGGCGCGGTGCAGCAGCAGATCGAAGTCAAGGCCGATGACGTCAGCGCGATCCAGACCGAATCGCCCACAGTCTCCGGCGCATTCAATACCGAGGACACGACCAATCTTCCGGTGAACACGCGCGCCAGCTTCTCCGGAACCAGCCCGGCTGCGATCTTCGGCGCTCTGCCCGGGGTCCAGGCAGACGCGTCCGGCATCTCCCTGCAAGGCGCTCTGCCCTACCAGGTCGACGTAACCGTCGATGGCGTTACCGCCAAGAGCGCCACCGGCGGAAACTTCCTCGGCGATGCCTTCCCTTCCACCGAGTCGATTTCCGAGATCCGCGCCGACGGCGTGCTCGCCAACGCCGAATTCGGCGACCCCGGGCAGATTGTCGTTACCACCAAGGGCGGCACCAACAATTTCCATGGCACGGGATTCTGGTACTACCAGAGTTCGGCCTTCGATGCCATTCCCTACACATACCCGACAACGACAAAAAAGGCCAGCGTTCATGGAAACACTTTCGGCGGCAGCGTGGGCGGCCCCGTAACCATTCCGCATCTTTACAACGGACATGACCGCACTTTCTTCTTTGGCACCTACGAGGGCTGGCGCCATCCCGCGCAGAGCACCATCCAGGAGATCGTGCCCTCCACGCTGATGAAGCAGGGTGACTTCTCCAAATACTGCGAGCCCACCTCGGGCGGGGGCTGCGCTCCCCTGGTCCTGGCGGATCCGTTCACCGGCGCGCCTTACCCCGGCAACAAGATTCCCTCGGGTATCAGCCAGATCGCGCAGAGTACGCTGAAGCAGTTTTATCCCGACCCCAACATCGGCGATCCCACCGCGTATACCGACAACGGCGTCGCCAACTGGCAAGCCAACGTCAACACCTCTGGCAGCTCCAACCAGTTCGACGCGCGCATGGATCAGTACTTCGGCGCCGACCAGAAGTTCCTCATCTGGGGCAGGTTCACCTGGAAGAATGCCTCCAATAACGGGATCGAGCCGCTTCTGGTTCCCTCGGATCTCAACCTGAGCCAGAACCGATTGCTCAAGGTCGACACCAATTGGATTATCAAGCCCAGCCTCATCAACGAAGGCGGTTTCGGATTCACGCGCTTCACCAGCGGCCAGAGCGATGCCTTCAACGGCAACGCCTGGACCACGCAGGAGGGCTGGCAGGGCTTGCAGAACCTCTTTTACAACGGCATTCCGGAGATGGACTTCAACAACATTCAATCCCTGAACGCCGACCGCCTTACCGGCCTGACCAAGTCCCTCACCTATGAGTACGACGACGTGCTCATCTGGACCAAAGGCAACCACACCGTGAAATTCGGCACCGACATCCAGACCCTGGAAGCCATTACGCCCCTGGGCTTCAATGGCTCCGACAACTACGGCACCTACACCTTCACCGACGGCAATGGCAGCCAGGGCGCTTTCACCGGCGTGGATTTCGCCGATTTCCTCCTCGGCATCCCTGACGCCAGCTTCTACGACGTGGTCAAGGAGGACAACGACGGTCTCTCCGGCCACTACCACTTCTACGGCCAGGACGAGTGGCGCCTCAGCCCGCGCCTCACGCTCTCCTATGGCGTCCGGTATGAGCTGCATCCCGGCTACTACGATCGTTACGGCGACATCGCCAATTTCGATCCCACCGTGGCCCACTCCGGCCGCGTCATTTATCCCCAAGGCAAACAGGCGCTGCTGGCCCAGGGCTTCCTCGCCTCCGCCAACGCCTGCGATCCAGACGGTGTGACCAATAACAACACCGCGGCTGTCAATGGCGCGCCCTGCATGCCCGTCACGGGAAACAACAATGCCGGCTTCCCATCGGGCCTGAAGAAGTACCCGCACCTGCGCTTCCTGCCTCGGTTCGGCTTCGCCTGGCGCCCCTTCGCCGGCGACAAGTGGGCCGTCCGCGGCGGCTTCGGCATGTACAACATCACCATGCTCGGCTCCAGCTTCTACTCTCTAACCGGAACCGCGCAGGCCCAGACCCAGGCATTCCCCAACAGCTATAACGCCGCCGCCAAAAAGCCCGCTTTCATGTGGCCGCAGGTGTACGCGGGCGCAGGCGTGGCCGCCGGGGTGGGAGGCTACGGAACCGATTACTTCGGAACCGCCAATTCAATTGACTGGAAAGACCCATACACCTACCAATACGTGCTCAGCGCGGATCATGATTTCGGCTCCGGCTACGCTGCCCGGATATCCTACATCGGATCGGAAACTCACCAGCTCGTCTGGGCTCCAGACGAGAACACACTGCCTCTCTCCAGCACAGTCTCAGCCTATAACCAACCCTTCTCCGCGCGCCTCTTCCCCAACTGGGGCCGCATCAACACCCGCGCCACCGGCGCCAACGAGAGCTACAACTCCTTCCAGCTCGAAGCCAGCCATCGGCTCGAGAAAGGCCTGGAGTTCCATTCAGGCTTTACCTGGGCCAAGGCTCTGGCCGATAACCAGGGTCCGGACGGCACCGGCTTTGGCGGCGAGGGCGGCGGCAACCGATCGAGTTCCATACTCGACCGCCATGTCGACTTCGGCAATGTCTACGGCACACGCAGGCTGCGCTGGGAATCCACCGCAATCTACCAACTTCCCTTCGGCCGCGGCCAGCTCTTCGGCAGCGGCATCCCCCGGGCGGCGGACCTCATCGTTGGTGGATGGCAGCTCAGCAGCATCCTTACCGTCCAGACCGGCCCCTGGGAAACGCCTTCCTTCCCCAGTGGCCAGGGCGACCCGTCGGGCACCGGCTCCGGCCTCACCTCTACCGCGGCCGGATGGGACCCCAGCCACCGCGACCAGCATGCCGACTGGGTTTCCGGCATCAGCGTCAATCCCGCCAACAAAGGCAAGCTCGACTGGATCAACGGCGCCGCATTTACCTGCCCCGCCTACCCCAACTGGAAAGTTGGGACTCCCTGCACCACCGGCAGCGGCTCCGGTCCCGCGCCCCTTCCCATTGGCCGATTCGGTAACGCGCCGGTCGGCTCCGTCGAAGGTCCCGGCCTGTTTAACCTCTCTTCCGGCCTCAGCAAGTACTTCGCCCTTACCGAACGCGTGCACATGAAGATCAATGGAACCTTCACCAATGTCCTCAACCACACCAACCTCGGCGACCCTATCACCAACCTGAGCTCCTCCAGCTTCGGCCTGGTTCCGGGCACCGTCGGCTCCTACAACGGCACATCGGCGGACTTTGGCGGTGCCCGCACCGGCCAGGTCGCCGCTCGGATCGAGTTCTAATCCGCAACCCGCAATCCCGGGCGTGGGCCGATTAGCCCACGCCCTTTCATTTTGGCTTACACTCACCGTCGCGCGAAAAGCCTCTTGAGCGGCTGCCGTTCCGAAGGACCAGAACTCTTACCCGTGCCTTTGCGAGCGGAGGAGCGGTCCCTCCTGCTGACAAACCGGCTTCGGTTCAATTATTTGGAGGAGCGGATTGGGGTTGAGGCGTTTTAGAAGGTACAGGTTGTGGAATAGCCAGATCGGGGAGGTTGGGCCCTTAATTCTGTTGGGTTTATTCGGCGTGTTTTACGGACCCTTTTGAAACAACACCGGCCAGCACACCCGCGAGCCGCGTTCTGAGTGGTTTGTCGGCGATATTGAAGTCACCTCCGCGAAAGGCAAATGTTAAGCAAAGTTCCCGAAGGTCCGTGACACTTCCGGAACCTGAATTTGAGTATCGGCGAACGCTTTGCGGATAAAGCGTTTATTGATCGAACTCCCCGCCAGCCTGCGCGTCACGTCCCACGCTCGTGAGACTTCTGTTCGCGATTGCGACAGAGTCCGATCGCCTTCGGTGCCCCTATTCCGCCCTTAGCGTTTGCATGGGATCGGGCCGCGAGGCGCGCCAGGCAGGGATTTGACAGGCCAATACTGCCACTACGATCAGGACGGCACTGACCCCGGCGAACACGGCCAGGTCGAATGGCCGCGTTCCAAAAAGCATTGACTCGATAAGCTTGGCCGAACCGGCGCTCGCCGCGAGACCTGGCAGCAGCCCGAAGAGAGCCGGTCGCAGTCCGTCGAAGAGGGTTAGTCGAATAACCTGTGCGCGCCCGGCGCCTAGTGCGATGCGAATGCCTATCTCCGTTGTCCGCTGCGCCACGATGTATGAAAGCACGCCGAACAATTTCACGGCGGCCAGCAGCAACGACACTCCGGCAAAAGCCAACAGCAGCGTCGCATCGAAGCTGGCTTCCAGTGTGTTGCGGCCGAGGATCTGGTCCATCGTCAGGACACCCGAGACCGCCAGATTCGGGTCCATCACCGCGAGAAGGCTCTGAACGGGCATGGCAAACTGCGTCACATCGGCGCCCGAGCGAATCACCACCGAAGCCGAGTGGATGATGTCTGAAGCGGCAAGGATGGGAAAGTACATCATCGGATCCGCGGACTCGCCGGGGTCGGTTCGCGTGTCGCCGACGACGCCAACAATCTCCGAGCCCGTCTGGTTGAAGGTGGTCGCGTGTTTCCTGATCGGATCCTCTCGGGGAAAAAACTGGCGCGCAAACGACTCGGAGATGATGATCTCAGTCGAATGGCCAGGACGCTGATTGCTGCTGAAATCGCGGCCCCGCAGGAATGGAATCCCGAGCGCAGCAAAATAGCCGGTGTCGCACCATCGGTTATTAGAGACGTTCGATTTTCCCGGGGGCAGGGCCGGATGCTCGAGGATAACGAAGTTATCGTCAGACTCAGGGGTCATCGCCCGGCACTGCCGGATAGATCAAACCCGCTGCCTGAATGCCGGGAACCGTGCGGACCCGACCGGGAAGCGAAAAAGTCGAGAGCCCATTTATGCGCCGCCGTGTACAGTGCACCCGAACATATTGAATTACAGTGAGAACGCCAAACGGATTACGGATTCAAGGCTTAACTGTCACGATCGTATTGAAAAGCGCCGGGCCGCGCCCGGTCTGTGGATTCCAAACGGCGACCTCGATTTTATCTCCGGCCCTCAGTTCCCATTTCTCCGAACCATATGCTCCAGAGAAGTTTGTCACAATGATCTGGTCATCCTGCCAACTTTGCACGCTGAGGGTAACTTCATCCCAGTTTTGCGGGATGATCCGGCCGGCGGCCCAATTCGAAGTCTTATCTCTAATGGCGATGAATGGGATGTCTGTATTCAAGTAGCGCGTATGCAGGCCAAACCCGCTGCCACGAATGACAATCGTTTGATTTGGAGTCGACAATATCGGAGAAACTGAGTCGATTGCGATTCGGTCGCCACGGTCCGCAGAGTTGATGTCTCGCCTAGCCCGAATGAGCCATCCTGATGCCCCGGCGAGGGCGACAGTGGCCACGATCAAAGCCAGAACAGGTGTGGTCCAGTAGATTCGTCTTAAGACAGTATTCGCTCGACGCTTCGATGCTAAGTTCTGCGATAAACCTTGGCCCGCGACTCCCGCTCCAGCCGGCGTAACGTCGGCGGAGTACGCGATCTCATGCCGGGCGACAACTCTAGGCACGATGTCCGAGGGGGCCGGATCGTCGTCATTCTTACAGGCCTCATTCGACTTGAGAAGCCAGTCGTCAATCTCGCCCCGATAAGCGAAAACGCCTCCATGTTCCCCCCCCGGTACGCGATGGACGGGCAGCCCCCGTTCTTGCTCCCACCGCCGAACCGTTCGGAGATTGCGATTCAGATACGCTGCGATCTGTTTCCAGGAGTCAAAGCGACTGTCACCCAAATCAGGCATTGGGGTAACCCCACGGTAGCGATTCAATCGGGTCTGTCTTCAAATGCCCTCGATTGACCGCAGATTTTCCTTGAATGTGGCCAAGACCTGGATCAACTTCACCACAAGATGTATAGCGAAATCAAGACAGAAGAAACCGCGTGCGTGAGCAAGATCACTGCACGTGAACGAACCCAGGCTGTGATTTTGACCGGCCAAGCTCCCCCGCGACAATCGATCTTGAAAGAGGCACGTATGAAGCTTCACGTGTTGATTGCACTTGCATGCGTTGGATCTCTGTGGCTTGCTGGTTGTGGCGGAAGCAAAGGAAGCAGCAAATCCACATCCCCCACAGTTACTTCCGTTTCGGTCACAGCTACCCCATCCTCGATTACCACGGCGCAAACCTCGCAATGTAGTGCAACCGTAAAGGGAACGGGGACGTACAGTTCGGCGGTGACTTGGACGGCGACTGGGGGAACAATCACGACTGCCGGACTCTTCACGCCGTCCGGTGCGGGCAAAGCCAGCTGCACCGCAAACTCAGCCCAAACAGGGTTCACCAATGTTTTCGGCTCCGCGCCTATCACCGTGACAGCCGCCATCACTGTCACCGGGGTATCCGTCACAGCAAGCCCCTCGAGCATTACGACCGGGCAAACCTCGCAATGTAGCGCAACCGTAAGCGGAATGGGCGCGTACAGTTCGGCGGTAACTTGGACGGCGACTGGGGGAACAATCACGACTGCCGGAGTCTTCACGCCCTCCGGTGTGGGCAAAGCCAGCTGCACCGCCAACTCGGCCCAGACAGGGTTCACCAAAGTTTCCGGCTCTGCGCCTATCACCGTGACTGCGCCACCTTCGATCAGCAGCGTGAGACCAGCTGCCGGCTTGGCGGGCCAGTCGATTGCAGTGACGATAACCGGCCTGAACACCAACTTCGCATCTGGAGTCACGACTGCAAGCTTCGGGGCAGGTATCTCTGTCGGTGGTGCGCCGGAGGGAAGCGCTGGGCCCGTCGCCGTGAACAGCCCAACTACCATAACCGCCCAGATTTCCATTGACCCTTCTGGATCGTCTGGAGACCGCGCCGTCACGGTAGGTACCGGGACCCAAGAAGCCTCCCAGCTATCTGGATTCGATGTTGTAACCGAGCAGACAGGCGCCACCGGAACCGGCGGCGACTTCTCATTCTCTAGCTTTACCGTTCAGGCCGTCGACGTCGCATCGCAATTGCCACTCCCAAACATCAAGGTGGCCCTTTTAAACGATGGAGCCAGCCAAGGGCTGATTGCGACCGACCCCTCTGGGAACTACGCGCCGGAAATAGGCCTTCTCGCCAGCGGACCGACGCTAAGCAGCATTGTTGCGAGGGCCGCAGAGGGTAAGAGCCCCTCCGACCCAAACATGGGCGGGCCCGAGGCCCAAACGCAAGCAACCTTACAGCTGCCAATGACCTCGCTTTCGTCACTTGGGACCCTTGGGCCACTCGGGATCGCCCAAGCTGCAGCTTCGCTGACCGGCGCAATGTGGCAATCTCTGGTTAATCAGTGCGAGTCGGCTTGCGCCCAAGACAGCGCCTCTTGCGAAAAGAACGTCACGCTCAGCGACCTACGAAGTCAAATACTCACCTCCCTTGGCGCAAACGAGGCTCAGGAATTTGCGCAGGCGGGGTATTTCTACCTACTTGACAGTGCGTTCCCGGACTCGGCCACTGCGCTGGGCGGCGTGGATGAGGCGTTTAGCGTCGTCACAGCGGCACCCGCGGCGATCGACAACACGTTGACAGTGCTTGAAGAGATCGAAGGAATCAACTACCAGCTTGAGGGCTATCAATGGACAAGCACATTCAATGCCTGTGAAGAGATTCCGCAGTACCTGAATGTCCCGCTGGTAGGCCTAGGCTCGTTTCTAGTTATGTATCCGCTGGAGGCACCCAATGGAACGGTCTCCACGACTGTGAGCGGCGTCGTCAAGGACGCCACAACTGGCAACGGTGTAAGCGGCGCGACTGTCGACGTCGGACCTGGCGGGGGCTATGACTTCAGTGAGGTGACCTCAAGCAACGGAACCTTCAGCGGGTCTGTGGTGGGCGTCCCTGGGGAGGATTACACGATAATGGTCGAGGCGCCAGGATACGTGACTGGCTTCAGCCAATTCACCATTACGCAAAACAACCAACCAGTTTCGACTGCAATATACTTGGCCCCCTATTCTTCTACGCAGCCAGTCATTCAATCGGTAACACCAATTGTTGCAGCGGCAGCGCAGGGAATTATTATCAGCGGAACTGGCTTCGGGACCGGGCCACAAACCACCACCCTGAGCGACGGTTCGGTCGAGACACTCGCGTGTAACGTTACAACACCTTCGCTAGCGATCAACGACAGCGGTTCCGGATCGGATTCCTGGAGCGCTGGCCGGAATACCTGCGCCAACAGCGACCTCATTGGAATTGACCTCGTCAGTTGGAGCAACACGCAGATCGTATTGAACGGCTTCGGCACTGCTCTTGGCAACGCTTCGAAGCCCGCAACTTGGAACATCGCGCCGGGCGATCCAATCACTGTCAATCTATCTGGAGCGAACCAATCTGGGACTGCGACTTACAATCTTCAGGTTTCGCCCGCAACGCCGGTTACCCCGGCCGGCGCGACGACGGTAGCTGTTCAGAGCAACCAGGCGTGGACCGACACTGGCGTCAACCTCAGCGTCGGCGCAACAGTCACGGTCTCCGCTACCGGATTCGTCGTTTTGACTACCGACGGCCATATTCCGCCAATGTCCCCAGCCGGTTTTCCACCCAACTGTACGGCCGGCGAAGTCTACGGACAGTTAAATCTGTCCGCGTTCCCCAATCAACAACTTCCATGCTGGTCGTTGATCGGCCAAATCGGGAGTGGCGGGACCATTTTCGAGGTTGGAACAAACTACACTTTCCAGGCGCAAACCGCTGGGGAACTATACCTGGGAATTAACGACAACAACCTTCCCGACAACAGTGGGAATTGGACGACAGTCATAAATGTGACTCAATAGGGAGGCAGAAGGCAAAACACATTAGGGCAGAAAATCTCTCTCCGTTTGAATGAGAAACCGGAATGCAGCACTCTACGGAAATCCAGCGGCGACTAATTGCCGCCCAAACCGGCGGCGCTGTCTTTCGGGCAGGACGAAGATGCCGCCCCGACTTTGTCAGCCGCCAAAGCGTGCTTTCGAGAAATGCTCGCGCTTTCCGGTAAATTACGAGCACTCAACCCTCAAGCGCGCTTCGGCAGGAACAGGCGCCCAGGCTGCTGGAGCAGTTGCGCGCTGCGGTGCTGGCGTTGAAGAAAACCGCGCTGCCTAGGAGCGCGGCAGGACAGGCAGCCAACTGCGCGCTGTCGTTCTGGAGCAGGCTGACGGTGTTCCTGAAGCATCCAGAACTCGAGCTGAATACAAACCTGGCCGAGAACGCGATGCGCTCGATTGCGATCGGCAGGCAAGACTGGCTGCATCTGGGCAGCAAGGAAGCCGGGCCAAAGATCGCCGTCATCTTTTCGGTGGTCGAAAGCTGCCGCCGGCTCAACATCCCCATTCGGAAGTATCTTGGCGATGTGCTCCCTGGCCTCCCCAACCGCTCAATTCAATCCCTCGCCGAACTGACTCCCACCGCCTTCGCCGCCAGACTAACAAACAAGCTCTCAGCTCAACGCCGGCTCCGTCAACCGTGTGGTCGCTCGGATGGATACAGTCCGGGCGCACAATCTCGCTCAGTACGACTGCAAACCAACTCCTTAGAAATCTCTTCGGTTCTACGGAGTTGGGCGCTATTCTGGGGGTAACGTGCGGAAAGATGGGACGAATGAGGTTCTTGGGGCTGATGCGGAAGTTTAGGGGAATGAGCGGATTACGCTAAGTGTCAAATTCTTGAGGAGTGTATAAAATAGCCTGGCGGAGAGGGAGGGATTCGAACCCCCGATACCCTTACGAGTATGCCTGATTTCGAGTCAGGTGCATTCAACCGGGCTCTGCCACCTCTCCGCTTTGTTTTGAACGATTTACCGGCCTCTGCAAAACTGGCCTAAAGTGAGAATACCGCATCGTTATCCGGCTCGTCGAATGGTTGGTGGCGGATTGCACGTGAGCGGCCATCCGCTTAACGAGCCGTGCTTAGAGGATCTAGCTTATAGCTGAGCTCGGCGGCCGCTGTTTGCATAGCCGCCGGTAAAGATGAGCCATCTGGAGTGACATTGCTTCGATGGAGAATTCCGATCGGGCACGTTCCCACCCTGCCTGCCCCAATTCCGCCAGCCTGGTTCGATCCTTGGCCAATGCGGCGATGTGGCGGACCAGAGCTTCAGTGTCTTTGGCGGAAATGAGGTATCCAGTCACCCCATCCACAACGATTTCCAGTAGACCGCCAACTCGAGAAGCAATAACAGGTCGCGCGGCGGCCATCGCTTCGAGAGCGGAGAGAGGAAAAGCTTCATCCAGAGAGGGCATCACGAGCAGATCCCAACTGGCCAGCAAAGTCCGGATGTCCTGCTGCCATCCTAAAAAACAGATGGTGTCATTTACCTTGAGCTCTGCGGCGAGGTTGCGAAGCGCGGGTTCTGACGGCCCCGTCCCGGCTATGTTCGCCTGGATCTCAATTCCCAATCCTTTCAACCGTGCTACTGCCTCGATGAATACTTCCAAATTCTTGACCAGGGTCAAGCGAGACAGCACACCAACCCGCAGAGGTCCCGAATGCAGCATTAGAGATTGAGGCGAGGGGTTTACGTCGATTCCCGCATAAATCACTTCAGCCTTGTGACTGGCGACATTTGCGGCAACTGCTTTTGAACAAGCAACAACCGCATCCGCCCCGGGGAACGACATGCTCTGTGGGAGTTCGCCTGTGTTTTCATTGATTCGGCCGTGTACGTGCTGTACCACAGCTTGTGCGCCGCCGAACCGGCAAATGGCTCGCACTGCGCGTCCGCCCCAGTGCAGATGTGCGATGCTGGCGCGGTGCCGTCGCAGCCAGAAGCACACTCGAGCGGCGCCGATGACATCCTGGAATTTACCATTCCAGGGAATCACGTGAGCAGTGATTCCGGCAGCAGACGCCACCGCCTGCAACGGGCCGTCGGCAAGGAACAAGACGTCCAGCTCATAACCGTGTTGTCTGGCATCCCTGGCCAAATTCATCACAATCCGAAATACCCCGGTGCTCTCCGCATCAGCGCTTTTAACAATATGTACGCTGCGGAACAATGGGGGCACTCCTTTTCGAGGACTCGCGAAGAATCGGCGCTTTACGCTGTTTGAGTCCAATCTACCAAACTCTTTTGCGACCCATGAGATAGATTCGAGCGTAGTTGAATCCGTCCGGTGCGAGCATTACCATGCTTGCAGCCGACGCCCGCGACGATTGGACGGCGTCCGTAAGGAATCAGGGTCGTCCCGTTGGCTGCTGCAGTTAGAAAGGATTTCCTTAAGGAATATGAGTCAAGCGCTGGCCGATACCGTTCGAGCCGTTGATCGCCCATTGTGCGTCGATCTGGATGGCACGCTGGTAAAGGTCGACACGCTTCACGACGCGCTATTGCTTCTGATCCGCAAGAATCCGATGGCAATGGCGCGGATTCCGCAGTGGATTGCCGGGGGGAAGGCCAACTTTAAAGCGCATTTGACGCGCGCGGTGGAATTGGACGTCGCTCGGCTGCCCTATAACCAGCCGCTGCTGGAGTATCTGCACGCGCAGCATGCGAAAGGACGTTCCATTTACCTGGCAACCGGTGCGGATCAGGAGCTTGCCAAACGCGTTGCGGCGCACCTGGGAATCTTCAGCGGTGTGCTCTCGAGCGATGGGCAAATGAATCTGACGGGTAAAACGAAGCTCGCCCGCTTCCGCGAGTCGTTCGACGGGCGCGAATTCGACTACATCGGCAATGCCGTTCCCGACGCGGATCTGCTGGCAGCTTCCGTTGAGCCGCGCGTGGCCAATCCCAGTCTTGCCCTTCGCGCCGTGCTGCGGGCGCGCAGCATTCGCGTGGCCCAGAGTTTCAGCGACCGCGCGCCGATGATGAGGAGCTTATTCCGCGCCATACGCGTGCCTCAGTGGTCAAAGAATTTCCTTGTCCTGTTGCCATTCATGCTCGGCCATAAATGGCAGCTTGCCGCGGCGCGCTCAGCCCTCATCGCATTCTTCTGCTTCAGCCTGTGCGCGTCGGCCACCTATCTGGTGAACGACCTTCTCGATATCGAAAATGATCGCCATCATCCGCAGAAACGGTTTCGTCCGTTTGCGGCCGGGGATTTGCCAGTGCAGGCGGGCATTGCGCTGGCGGCCCTCTTGGCCGCGCTCTCGGCGGCATGCCTGTTTTTCCTGCCCTTGTCCTTCACTCTGCTGCTGCTGGCTTATTTCTTAATCGCGATGGCGTATTCCTTCTGGCTCAAGGGCATCGTTTTGCTGGATGTGATTGCGCTTTCTGGACTTTACACATTGCGCCTGCTGGCCGGCGGTGCAGCCACCTCCACACCCATCTCCCACTGGCTGGCGGGGTTCTCCATTTTCCTTTTCTTTTCGCTGGCCATTGCCAAGCGGTACGCCGAGCTCGAGAACACGGTGCTCCAGGGCGCTACCCCTCAGACGGGGCGCGGCTATCGCCTTTCGGACATCGACCAGATGCGGAGCTTTGGGACTGCCAGCGCTTTCGCCGCCGTCGTGGTTTTTGCCATTTATATCAGCGGCTCCGATGTTGCCGTGCTGTATCGCAAGCCGGGCATGCTCTGGCTGATCATGCCCTTGCTGATCCTGTGGTTGTGCAGGGTGTGGCTGCTGGCTTCGCGCGGCGAGCTCAATGAAGATCCGGTGGCCTTCGCCATTACCGACCGCATTAGCCTGGGGATCGGCGCAGTGATCGCGGCGATTGCACTTTTGGCGCAGTAATGCGGTACGGTGAATGGCTCCTCGGCCCTCCTTTCGTGCCGTCATCCAACCACATCCCCTGGAAACGCGCATCGTAGCTCTGGAACCGGTGTCTGCGGATCGATTGCGCAGGATGCTGCTTTCAGCATGGTTTCAGCCCTGGCTGGGGTCCACCCGCTCCGATCGGTGATACTGATGACGTTCGCGGATTCCGAATGGGACTGGCCAGTTCGCCACCCAGGAGCCAAAAAGCGGCACGGCCGGAAAAGCGTTTACGACGATCACCTATGATGGAATTCCACATTTCGCGCAGCGCACGCCAGCGATATCAGTTTCCTGACACGCTTTTCTCATGGAATGGCAACGTCGTATTCGCCAGCATGCCGGCCTGCCGCGCGTTTGCGCATCGCATGAACCAGGTGCGCGAGGCCGACAAGCATCCAGACCGCGCCGTTCACGCCGGCGCAATTTACGCCATGGGCATGATCGACGAAGCCAGTCATATGCTGATGGCGCGCTACCGGCAGCAGTACGATGCCCGTGTGCTGGCGGACGCGCTTGCGTTCTTCGGCGAGCAGGTTGGCCCCGAGCAGGTGGACAAACTCCTGCTCGCCTTCGTCGAGTACTTTCCGGGCTCGACCATCATCCGTGGAGACCAGACACCGCGGGAGTGGCTTGCCGCCTCCACCGATGGCATGCCCCATCGCGAGGCAGCGCTGGAAGAGATGCTGCTGCTGTGGACGGCCAATCGCAATCCCGCCTTCCAGCCATTCGCGGAGCTGTTTGAAGACAGGCCGCTGGCGGAGCGCACCGTTTATCGCCAGGTGACGCAGCAGCTACCGGGCTACTTTGCCACGCGGCCACTGGTGCCGCTGCCCGGAGCGGGCCAGGTGAATCTGTTCGACCTGCTGCGCCGTCCCGTCACCGGCGCGCCTACTTCATTGCGGGATCAGCTCGAGCTGTTGCGCACGCTGTGGAGACCCTTGCTGGGGGACGCGCTCGATCGCCACCTGAGCATCGCCGGCGAGATTCTGCGCGAGGAAGAGCTGGCCATCTGGATGCAGTTCAATCCCGTTGCGGCGAACACGCGTTCCGCCGCGGAAGAGGCAGCGCGGCTCAGGCGCGAGCGTGGCGAACAGCAGTGGCCCGCTGTTGCCTCCACGGCAGAGGTCATCACTTTTGGCGATCCGGCGCATGAGTACGAGAAGTTCTCGCCCGATACTGCCTGGATGCCGACGACAGTGATGATGGCCAAGAGCACATGGGTGTGGCTGGCGCAGCTCTCGCGCTTTTATGGACGCCACATCCGGTACGTCTCCGAGATTCCTGACGAGGAGCTGGCCGCGATGGCCCGCCGCGGCATCAATACGCTCTGGCTGATCGGCATCTGGGAACGCAGCCGCGCGTCAAAAACCATCAAGCTGCTTTGCGGCAATCAGGACGCGGTCGCCTCGGCCTACTCGCTGTTCGACTACCGCATCGCCGATGATCTCGGTGGAGAGCAGGCCTACATCCGCTTGCGCGATCGCGCCTACCACCACGGAATCCGCCTTGCTTCCGATATGGTTCCGAACCACATGGGAATCGACACGCCGTGGGTGGCGGAACATCCGGAGTGGTTCATCTCGCGCTGGGAGTCGCCCTATCCTGCTTATACCTTCAATGGCCCCGATCTCTCCGCCGATTCACGCGTCGAGATTCGCATCGACGACCATTACTACACCCAGTCCGACGCCGCCGTCGTCTTTCAGCGCCGCGACAAAGCCAGCGGTGAGGTTCGCTACATTTACCACGGAAACGACGGCACCAGCTTTCCCTGGAACGACACTGCGCAACTCGATTATCTGAACCCCGCGGTGCGCGAGCAGGTGATTCAAACCATCTTGCATGTGGCGCGGCTGTTTCCTGTCATCCGCTTTGACGCGGCCATGACCCTGGCCAAGCGCCATTTCCATCGCCTATGGTTTCCCGGGCCCGGTTCCTCGGGCGCCATCCCCTCGCGTGCCGAATCCGGCATGTCGCAGGCCGAGTTCGATCGCCACATGCCACACGAGTTCTGGCGGGAGGTGGTGGATCGCGTCGCCGCCGAAGTTCCCGGGACGCTGCTGCTGGCCGAGGCCTTCTGGCTCATGGAAGGCTACTTCGTCCGTACCCTGGGCATGCATCGCGTGTACAACTCGGCCTTCATGGTGATGACCCGCGACGAAGACAATGCCAAGTATCGTTCCGTCATCAAGAACACGCTTGAGTTCGATCCGGACATCATGAAACGCTACGTCAATTTCATGTCGAATCCGGATGAGCGCACCGCAATTGACCAGTATGGCAAGGGCGACAAGGCCTTCGGCGTTACCGTGATGATGGCGACACTTCCCGGCTTGCCCATGTTTGGCCACGGCCAGATCGAGGGCTTCACTGAAAAGTACGGCATGGAGTACCAGCGCCCGCGCTACGAAGAGAATCCCGATCCATGGATGCTGGAGCGTCACGATCGCGAAATCGCGCCGCTGCTCAAGCGCCGCTGGCTGTTTGCGGAAAGCTATAACTTCCTTCTCTATGATTTCTTCCACGATTCCGGCTCGGTGGACGAGAACGTGTTTGCCTATTCCAATCGCGTCAGCGACCAGCGCGCGCTGGTGGTCTACAACAATGTGTACGGGCAGACGCGGGGCACCATACGAATTTCCGCCGCGTATGCCGACAAAGGCTCCGGCCATCTGCGTCAGCGCTCGCTGTGGGAAGGCCTCGGCTTGTCTGACACCTCTTCCATCCTCACTTTCCGCGACTCTCTCACCGGGCTGAACTTTCTGCGCCGCGCCAATGAAGTTGCCGAAGGCGGGCTGCGCCTGGAATTGCACGCATACCAGAGTCACGTCTTTCTGGATTGGCAGGAATTGCGGCCTACCGCGGAGAAGCCGTGGGACCGGCTCTGCGATCACCTGGCCGGACGTGGCGTGCCCTCGCTCGACGACGCGCTGATCAATATGGAATTGCGGCCGGTGCACGATGCGCTGAAGGCGGCGCTCGATCCAGCCCTGATTCACTCCCTCGCGGAGATTGCGGAATCTCCGGCGATTCCGGGCGCGTCCGCGCAAAGGGTCAACATCAAGGCGCAGAATGCCGCATTCGATCGCCTCTGGGATGTGAGCGTCGCGCTTCTTGCACCGGCTTTGAATTCGTACGTGCGTTTCCAGGGCGGGCGGCCAAATTACCACGCCGTAAAAGCTGAGGGACTGGCGCCATCCTTCCGCAAAATGCTGCGCGATGCCTCACGCCTGCCGGCGCTCGAAAATCTTTTTCCGTCCAAGTGGCCGGCCAGTGCGCGCCGCGTCCTTCCCACTGAGAACCCGCAGCTTTCAGCTACGGGACTCTGGGGGCCGGTTGTTGCCCGGTCCATTTTGCAGATTCTCGTCCAGGCCGCGCTCGATTCCGGCGCAACTACAAGCGATGCTCCAACTCAGACGACGCTCGATCTCTTTGACCGGCTGCGCTTGCGTGAGCCATTGGCGCAGTCGTTTCACGCGCTCGGCCTTGAGGGCGAATTAGGCTGGCTGGCCGCCGCGCGCATCAAGGCTCTGCTGCTGGTTCAAAATGAGGAAGCGCGTCGGTCGGCTGCGCCGGCCGAAACAGAGGGAAGGGAAGCGCCGCTTTCAGGCATTGATGGAAGCGCCGTCCCGGCGCAAGCAGCCGCCAAAGCACCGGTTGAAGCGGCGGCCCAAGTTTCTGCGCCACCCGGATCGGTGCTTTTGATTCCCCCAGATTTGTGGTCCGACGCCGATATTTGCTGGCTCAGCGGCGCACACATTGCCGAGGGCCACACCTACCTGGTGCGCGAGCCGTTTGAAGAGATGCTCTGGTGGCTTCAGCTTCCGAATCTATTGCGCCTCGCCGCCTCGCCGTCTGCGCAGCGTGCCGATGCCGAAGCCATTTCTGAACGCATTCATCGCGCTATGGTCGCGCTCGAACGGGCTGGCTACCAGCTCGATGCACTCCTGGAACCCCAGCTCGCCAGGACTGCGGAATTCGAGCTGCCGGGTGAGCCTGATGTACGTGAATCCGTCTCCGAAACCGGCAAAATCGCCGAGCCTGTGCCGGAGGATCTCCGTCCTCAGCAGCCCGTTGCAGCCGCACCAGTTAGGCCGGCCAATCCCGAGGAACCGCCTGAAGATTTTTGATGCGAGACCGCCGGCCTGGCCGGCGAAGGGGAAACATTGGATGGGCCGCGGCCCTCGCAACTTCTAGTCGGCCCCGAACCAATTGGCAAAAGCGCGGTAGAAGGCCGCAGCCGTTTCCGGGCCAACTCCTTTGCCCTCTCGGCCCGGCTTTTTCCCGTTTACAAAAATGTGCCAGTAGAGCGTCGGTCCCAGGAGCAGTGCGATGGCCACTTCAATGTCGAGGTCGCGCCTGAGCACCCCGCGCTGGACACCGCGCTCCAAAATGCGCCGGAGACATTGCCGCGGCGGCTCCATCACGTTGTGCCGCCAGGCGCTGCCGAATTCTGGATGCACGGCGGAATAAGCGATCAGCGTTGGCATCATCCGCATTCGCAACTCTTCAAACTCACCTGGCGGCTTGCGGCTGAGCACGCTGGCAATGTCGCGTTCCAGATCGCCCGAGTCCACGTCTTCCAGCTCTCCGTCCAGCCCGTGGACGAAGAGCATCACTTCCATCAGCAGGGCTTCCTTGTCCGCCCAATACTTGTAGATGGTGGCCTTGCTCACGCCCGACGCGCGCGCAATCGCACCCATGCTGGCGGCATCAATGCCGCGCTCGCCAAACAGGGCAAGCGCGGCCTGGATCACTTTCTCGTGCGCTTCTTCGCTGCGCGGCCTCACCACGGCAACATCCTAGGCCTCGATCTTGCTGAACCGGTACGCGCCGAACATCATCAGCAGGCACCCCAGCACCAACAGCACTACAAAATCCACTCGCGGATCAAACGCTGCCAACGGCGATCCAAATACGTTTCGCATCCCGTCGATTCCGTACGACAGCGGATCGGCCTTGGTCACGTACTTCATCACCACGCCCAGCCCATCCAGCGGAAACAGCGCGCCCGAAAGGAAGAAAATCGGCATCACCAGGAAGTTCATAATCAATTGGAATCCCTGCATGTCCTGGAGCCCCGATCCGATCGCCATCCCCAGCGCCGCAAACAACAGCGCGATCATCACCATGAACACAAACGCCAGCGGGATGAGTGCCAAGTGTGCCGGCCGGAACCCCGCGATCAGGCAAATCGTCATCACCAGCGTTCCCTGTATTACCGCTACCGTCGCCCCGCCCGCCGTCTTCCCAGCCATGATCTGCATCCGCGAAACCGGCGCCACCAGCGTCTCTTTCAAAAACCCGAACTGCCTGTCCCACAACAGTCCCAGCCCTGAAAAAATCGACGAGAACAGCACCGACATGCCGATCACGCCCGGCGCCAGAAATTGCAAATAGTTCCCTCCGCCGGCTTTCTTGAATACCGGGCCGAGTCCGAACCCCAGCGCCAGCAGGTACAGCAGCGGCTGGCCCAGCGATGCCACCACCTGCGCCCGCGACCGCGTATACCGCTTCAACTCCCGCAACCACAAAATGTAAATCGCGCTCATTCCTTACCTCCTGCCCTGCTGCCACATCTTGGCAAACTGCCGCAACTGGTCCGCCGATCCCGCGATCTCATCGCGGATGGTCGAGCCCGTCAGCTTCAGAAACGCGTCCTCCAGCGTCTCCGTCCCCGTCGAGTCCTTGATCTCCCGCGGCGTACCCTGCGCCACCAGCTTGCCGTGGTCAATCACGCCGATCCGGTGCGCCACCCGGTCCGCTTCATCCATGTAATGCGTGGTCAGCATCACCGTCACTTTCTCCGCTTCGTTCACCCTCTTCACGTGGCTCCAAAGCTGGTTGCGGCTCTGGGGATCGAGCCCAAGCGTGGGCTCATCCAGAAAAAGAATCCGCGGAGTGTGCAGGAACCCGCGCGCGATCTCCAGCCGCCGCTTCATGCCGCCGGAGAACTTCTTCACCTGCTCATCGCGTCGCTCCCACAGCTCGAAGAGCTTCAGCAATTCTTCGGTCCGCTGCTTCCGCACCTTGTGCGGCACGTGATACAGCACACCATGGATTTCCATATTTTCTTTTGCCGTCAAATCTCCGTCCAGGCTGGGATCCTGGAATACGATCCCGAAACGCTTGCGCACCTCGTGCTGGTGCGTCCGCGGATCCAGTCCATCCAGCCGCATGCTCCCCGACGTGGGCGGCAGCAGCGTGGTCAGCATTTTGATGGTGGTGGTTTTGCCCGCTCCATTGGGCCCGAGGAACGCGAAAATCTCGCCCTCCGCCACATTGAACGTGATATCGTTCACGGCCGTAAACGAGCCAAAGGTCTTCACCAGGTTGTTGACTTGAATCATTCCGAATGACCTCCCGAATGAGCCATTACAATACTGAACGGTTTAGTTCAGTTATGTCAAGTGAAAGCTATCTGCACCGCCTGCGGCCCGTCTACGCCCTCTCTACGACCGCTTCATCCCAACGGCCAGGACCGCCTCTCCGCGTCTCCGCCGGACACGCTACCATCGCAAACATGTTGGGCCATACCGGAACACCGGGTCATACAAGGAAGACGATTACCGCGCCTTTCTGCATCGCCTTCGCCATCGCAATCCTCGCCGGCAGCGTCTTGCTCGCCATGCAGTCCCATTCGGGAATGTCCATGGTGCGGCCCGACGTGTTAGCGAGAACCGATGTCCAATCGATCACCACGGCGGACCTTTTTGGAAATCCCTGCGACGCGATGATGGGCAGCATGAAGGGCATGAACGTGATGGGCGAAAGCATGACTGCCATGACCAATCACATGTGCATCACGCCCATGCGCCCTCCCCAGTCCGGAGATGAAGATCGTGCCAGCGCCCTGTTGAACCAGGTCCGGGCCGCAATCGAAAAGTACAAGGATTACAAGAAAGCGATTGCCGACGGCTACATTCAGGCCAACCCAGACGTCGACCAGCCACAGTTCCATTTCACCAACGACGCCAACTCTAAATACGCTGATACCGTCTTCGATCCCACCCGCCCAACATCGCTGCTCTACTATCACACGGCGCAGAAGCGCTTCGCTCTCGAAGGCGTCATGTTCACCGCTGCCCCCAACGCCACTGAGGATGAACTGAACCGGCGCATTCCCCTCAGCATGGTTCGCTGGCATAAGCACACCAACTTCTGCGCTGCGCCTGAAAACAAGGTGAAGGAATACTTTGGCGACCATCCGAAATTCGGCATGTTTGGCTCCATCCATACCCGGCAGGCCTGTGTTGCAGAGGGCGGAACCTTTCTTCCTGAGGTATTCACCTGGATGATTCACGTCTTTCCGTACGAAAGCGACCTCAAGGATCAGTTCTCGATGAATGACGACATCAGCCACGTGCACTAACCGGTGCCGACCCTTGTCCTTACAGTCCCTTCCGCGCCCGGAACTCCCGCACCACTTCCGCCGGATCGCGATGGTCCCCGTCCACTTCCTCATTCATCTTCCGCATCTCGTTCGCGTTCACCTTGCCGGCCAGCGCATTGAGCGCCACACGGATCCCCGGCCATCTCCGCAGCGCCTCATCGCGCATCAGCGGCACCGCCTGATACGGCGGAAAGTAATGCCGGTCATCCTGAAGCACCGTCAGCCCCAGCGCCGCGATCGGCCCGTCCGTCGAGTTGGCCGCGATCATGTCCACCTGGTGCGCCTCCAGCGAGCGATATAGCAGCCCCAGGTCCATCACTCGCGGCACTCCGTCAAATTTCAGCATATAAGCCGCACTCAAGCCAGCCAGCCCATCCGGCCTCTCCTCGAACTCGTATCCAACCCCCAGCTTCCACTTGGGCGTATAGGGCGCAGACTGGCTCAGAGTAGCCAGTTGCAGTCGCCGCGCGTCGTCCCCCCGCACCACCATGGCAAAGGTGTTCTCAAATCCCAGCGGCGGCCCGACTGTCACATGATCCTTCTGTTGATAGAGCCTCGTTACTGTCTCCATCACTCGTTGCGGATCGCGGTCGATCGGCTGCTTCAGAATGGCGGTCAGCGCCGTCCCCGTGTACTCTACGTATCCGTCGATCCGTCCCGCCGCCAGCGCCTGGCTGGCAATGTAACTCCCGGCGAGGTAAAAGCGCCGCTCCACCTTCAGCCCAGTCTTGGCCTCGATCTCCTGCGCCAGCAACTCGCCCAGAACCACCTGCTCGGTAAAATTCTTTGCCCCGATAACGGGATGGTCTGCCCGCGGCGGCGCACAGGACGCAAGGGATAGCGAGAAGGGAAGCGAAGCAAGGGCCAATAGAACCCTTCGTCGATACACGTCAAATTCAAAAGTGCCGGGTGCCCCTGGTTCCTCGCTTTTGGGGACCAGGGAAACATGAGACCCCACCCGCCGAATCCTCACGCCCGCACCTTGAACCAGCGCTCCGCCAATCCCAGCGCCCCATCCGCCGCCAGCGCCAGCAGCGCCGCCGGCACTGCCCCGGCCAGCACCAGCCGGTTGTCCACGCTGGCCACGCCGCGAAAAATCAACTCTCCCAGCCCGCCCGCGCCCACCGCCGCCGCAATCGTCGCAATCCCAACGCAAGTCACCGTCGCCGTCCGCAGACCCGCCAGGATGAACGACGCCGCCAGCGGCAGCTCCACCTTGAACAATCTCTGCCGCCCCGTTAGCCCCAGCGCCCGCGCCACTTCGATCACCGCCGGATCGATCCCGCGAATCCCCGCATATGTGTTGCGCAGAATCGGCAGCAGAGCATACGCGGTCAGCGCCACAATCGCGATCCGAGCTGCCCGCTCGCCCAGCCACGGCAGCGGCAGCAGGAATCCGAACATCGCCAGCGAAGGAATCGTCTGCAACACGTTAGCCACGCCGATCACCGGGTTCGCCCATCGCGGCCGTCGCGTGAGCCAAACGCCGGCGGGCACGGCAATCGCAGTGGCAAACAGCATGGCCGCGCCCGTCAGCCACAAATGTTCCGCCGTCAGCTCGCCGATTTCTCCGCCGTATTGCTCCAGAAATCCCGTCACTCCGCCACCTCTCCACAAACGCACGCGAATCACGAAACACGAACCACGAAACACGAATCACGTACCACGAGTCACTCCCCGATGAAACGCCCTCCGGTACGCAGCCACTTCAACCAGCTCCGATCCCTCAAACTCCTCCGCCGTCAAATCCGCCGCCACCCGCCCCTCAGTCATCAGCACAATCCGGTCGCCCAGCAGCAGCGCCTCGTCCAGGTCGTGCGTAACCAGCAGCACCGTCACCCGCAATTGATCCAGCAATCCCCGCAGCATGTCCTGCATCTCCGCCCGCGTCAGCGGATCCAGAGCCCCGAATGGCTCGTCCATTAGCAGGATGTCCGGCTTTGCCGCGAGCGCCCGCGCCAGGCCCACGCGCTGCCGTTGTCCTCCGGAAAGCTGGTGCGGATGCCGCCGCCGGAACTCCTCCGGCGCCAGCCCCACCATACTCAGCAGCTCGCGCGACCTCGCCTCACGCTCCGTCCGCGGCCGTTCCTCTGCCTCCAGCACCAGCCCCACATTGCGCTCCACGGTGAAATGCGGAAACAGCCCGGTCTCCTGGATCACGTACCCCATTGAGCGCCGCAACGCGATCACGTCCCAGTCCGCGACGGATCGCCCCCGCACCCGCACGTCGCCCGCGGTAGGCTCGACCAGGCGGTTCACGGTCCGCAGCAGCGTAGTCTTGCCCGCGCCGCTTCGCCCCAGGATGGCAGTGACGGTGCGCTCCTCCAGCGTCAGCCGCACGCTGTCTAGCAGCAGCCGTCCAGCGGTTTCATACGACACATCGCGGAATTCAATCGCTACGCCCATGCACTCTGGCTTACCAGTGTACGTGCCTCGCCATGCCAACACGCTTCCCTGATGGAGCCCGCCGGAATTGAGTTACAATCATTACAGGAGTTACAGGATGGGCTCGCCCCAATCTATTGTCATCAGCATGCGTCTTCCCGCCGAAAGCAGCCACCGCCTCAAGCGCTTGGCCCGCCGCCACGGCTGGACCCCCAGCGATGCCAGCGCCCGGCTTGTTGAAGAAGGACTGCGCCGCGCGGAATTCGCTTTCATCGATTTCCGCGATTCCGCTGCCGGCCGCCAGGCCTGCATCCAGGGCAGCTCGCTCGCCGTATGGGAAGTGATCCTGCTTTTGCAAAGTTACAAGAGCGATATCCGGGCTGTTGCACTGCATTTCGGCTGGCCGGAGGCGAAAGTCGCCGCCGCCGCGAACTATGCACAGGCGTACCCACGTGAGATCGACGAAGCCCTGGCCGAGCAGGATGCCATCGGCCTCAGCCAGTTGACCCGGAAGTTGCCGCAGGCGCAAGTATTCAGGGCAGGGAAGGGATCGGGCCGCGGGCGTGCTCAAGCTGCTGCTCGATGAGCACGTATCGCCGCAAACCGCGCGTGGCCTGCGCCGCCGATTCCCCCGCCTCCGCGTCTTTCCATTGTCTGAATTCGAGCGTGGCCGCCTGCTGGGCTGTGACGACATCAATTGTCTCCGCGTAGCCGCCGCGCATGGCCTCACCCTGGTCACGTACGACCGGCGCACCATCCCTCCCCTGCTCAAGATTTGGGCCGAGGAGGGCGCCAGCCATTCCGGCGTGATCTTCGTGGACGAAAAGACCATCGCACCTTCCGATATTGGCGGCCTGGGGAACGCCCTTTCTGAGCTGGTTCGCGCCACCCAGCGCCAGGACTGGGCTGGCCGGGTGTGCTTCCTGACGAAAAGTGCGAATCCATAGACGATTGAAGCCCCGACCGCGGTTTTGCTTTACCGATCGAATCTCTCTTAATTACTTCGCTTTGTCCTTCCCGCCCTCGCCCCGTAGAATCAGTGGAGGGCGGCGCAGCCTCGTCCCAACCCGCCCCCAAGGTACCGATGAGCGAGCAGCAGACTGGCAGCACAGCCCAGGCCCCGGCGGTCTCGGTAGCCTGGATGAAAGTTGAGCGGGCGCGCCATCCCCAGCGGCCCTACCCCATGGACTTTTTTGACCGGATCTTCACCGATTTCAGCGAGATTCACGGGGATCGCGCCTTTGGCGACGACCAGGCGGTCATCTGCGGTATGGCCCGCTTTCCCCGCCCCGGCGCAACCGATCCCTCCCCAGCCGACGAGGTTCTCCTCATCGGCATTCGCAAGGGCGGCGCCACCCGGGAACGCATCCGCCGCAATTTCGGCATGCCCAACCCCGAGGGCTATCGCAAGGCCCTCCGCTGCATGAAGCTGGCGGAGAAGTTCAATCGCCCAGTCATCGCCCTCATTGACGTCACCGCGGCCTATCCCGGCCTCGGCGCCGAGGAGCGCGGACAGGCGGAAGCCATCGCCCGAAATCTGCGCGAGATGGCGCGCCTGCGCGTCCCCTCCATCTCCGTCATCACCGGCGAAGGCGGTTCCGGCGGCGCGCTCGGCCTGGCCGTCTCCAGCCGCGTGTTGATCCTCGAAAACGCCATCTACTCCGTCATTCCGCCGGAAGGCGCCGCCGCCATCATGTGGCGCGACGCGGTGCACAAGCAGCTCGCGGCCGACGCCCTCCGCATCTCCGCCAGGGACGCGTTCGAGCTGGGCTGTGTCGACGAGATCATTCCCGAACCAGCCGAGGGTGCCCACGCCGACCCCGACGCCACCGCCATGATCCTCGCCGAAACCATTCGCCGCCATCTCGACGAGCTTCAGGCCATGCCCGTTGACGCCATGGTTGCGGCTCGCCTGGCCAAGTTCCGTAACATCGCGCAGTTCTACACCCAGCCCTGATTGGCGCATCGCCTCACGGGCGCATCGGACTCCTCATGCAGCTTTCAGTAAGCGGTCTCCTGGTTCATTTACGGTCCATGCGTCCTCAGCCCGCAAGGCGGTGCCGGTGACTGCCCCCAACCAACCGGACAGCCGCCTGCGCGCCTACGGCCAATTCCTGGTCGCGCTCTTTTATTTCTTCCTCGTCTCGCCGCTCGCCCGTCACGCCGCGCAACGCCTGGTAAATGACCAATGGTCCCCATTGGCCGAGCAGGCCATTCTCGCTTTCCTGCTGGTTTTCGGATACGCGGGATTTGGCTTCACCCTCAATCGCCGCCAGCATCCCATCGCCGATCAGGGCCTGCCATCCCGTCCCGGTTGGCCCCACGAATTCGCGCTCGGACTCTCCATCGGCTGGGGCATGGCGGTTGTCGGCGCAGTCGCCATGGCCCTCGATGGCGGCATCGTCATCAGCTTTTCGTTCGCCCTCGTCAATTGGGGATGGTTCCTCGCTGACGCAGCCTGGTTTGCCCTCGCTGCATTGGTGGTCGAGGTCGCTTTTCGCGGCTACGCCTTCCAGCGCTTTGCCCGCGCCACTGGCTCCGCCGGCGCCGTTTTCGGCTTCTCGCTCCTCTACGGGTTCCTTGAGAGCATGCGCCCCGGCGCCACCCACTCCAGCGCCGCCGTCGCTTTTGTTCTTGCCGTCCTGCTGTCCACCGCCTATCTCCGCACTCGCGCTCTCTGGGTCGGTTGGGGCCTCAACTTCGGCTGGCAGGCCAGCCGCGCCCTCCTCTTTGGCCTCACCGTCCGCGGCAACAGCTCCAACTCTCCCGTCATCCAAGGCGACCCCACCGGTCCCTTCTGGCTCACCGGCGGAGGCTACGGTCTCGACGCAAGCTGGTTCGCTGTCATCGTCATCCTGCTCGCGCTGCCCGTCCTTTACCGCGCCACCCGCGACCTGGACTATCGCTTCAACGCCCCGGTCCTGATTCCCGCGGGCATTCCCGTCGATCTCGATGCCGCCGCCCGCCGCCAGCATGAAGCCGCCATGGGAGCGGCCGAACCCGCCGCGGCCGCTCTCGTCCAGATCGCCGCCTTCGCCGACCCTCCTGCCCAATCGGCGCCCGCGCCTGTCCCCGAAACTGCCTCCGAATACCCTAGCCCCGAAACAGGCAACGATACCCCGTAACCGCGACTCCCAATGACTGAAGCGGCCGACTCTAGATTCTGATGAATAAGCACCGCCAGCCCAAAAGTACCGCCGGTCTCCACACCGGCTCAAGTGCGGGCGTCCTCGCCCGCGAATCTCGCCTGCCCAAAAGACCAGACAGGAAGTCTAACCGGAAGAAGCCAGGAGCCAACAGTTCGTCACTCACAAGCTTTCCCGGCACCGTTCCGGCCACTCCGCCTCGTTGCCCGGTTGAGCCGGATCAAACCGATTTCAGTTTTTGCTCTTGCTTCGCTTCGCTCGGTGCGCCATCCTTGATGGCATCCATGGGAGGATTCCCCATGTCGGCTCAAATTCCGGCGCGCGTCCTAACTTCCGTCTCAGTCCCTATCCGCCTTGCCTTGGGTGCCGCGCTGGTCATGCTGCTCGCCGCCCCCTCGTCGCGGGGCCAGGCCGTCACCATCGATACCCATGGCAATCCGACTGGCGCCCATGCCGCGACCGTCGACCGCCGCTTCGCCCAGATCCAGCCCACCAGCGTCCAGCTTCCAAAGGGTGCCATGGATCCCCGCTCCAGAACCGCCCTTATCCGCTCCCTGGTGGGCGAGCAGGGCTGGGCCATGCGTCCCTTCCCCAAAGGACACAAGGGACTTACGCTGGCCGCCAACGGCAAGCTCGATCCCGCCGGCGAGGCCTACCTCGACATGGTCACCGACAACGGCCTTTCTGCTAAGCCCGGCGATGCCGTCGCCATCACCGATATCAAGTTCGATCACGACAAGCTGGTCCTCAGCTTCAACGGCGGTCCTGACGCCAAACACCGCTTCCTCCAGCACATCGAGCTCGGCACCGGCCCCATGATGGCTCCCGTGGTTCAGGACAACGCCGAAAACAATCCCCAGGGCGCCCACGTCACCCTCACCTTCAAGGGCCGCATGCCTGCGGTCACTGACGTGCAGGTCAAAGCTCTCCTGGCGCCGCTCATCTCCTTTGACATGAAGACCCCCGTCCAGGCCTTCACCGATACGCTTCCGAAACCTCTCAAGGACGCCATCCTCAATCACCACGTCATGGTCGGAATGACCACCAATATGGTCATGTTCGCCCTCGGCCAGCCCGACCAGAAGGTCCGCGAGATGGACGGCCAGATGCCCTTCGAGGAGTGGATCTACGGCAAGCCGCCCGATCCCGTCCAGTTTGTCCGCATCAACGGCAATCGCGTCATCCGCGTTGAAATCGCCAAGGTCGGCGAACCCATTCAGGTCTTCACCGAGGACCAGGTCGAACCTCTTATGCGCGCCAGCAATGCCCCGATCGCCCCGCCGCCCAACACCAGAACCATCGCCTTGGGGGACACTCATCCCAACCCCGATACCCAGGCGCCCGACGCGCCGCCCTCCCTTCGAAACGATGGCGAAACCCTCCCTCAGGACGATCCCCACAACAATCCAGGGCAGGGAACTCATGCGCCCCGTCGAGTTCCCCCAGCAGAAACCCGACGATTACCCCGATGCAACCAACCTTCCGCGCACTCCCCAGCCCGACGACTCCGCCAAGCCCGACGCCGGCAAGAAACCCGCTGACAACCAGCAGCCCGGCCAAAGCCAGCAGGACAAGTCCACCCCGTCAAAACCCGCCGACGGCCAACCGGCACAATCGCCACCCGCCCAACAGCCAGCCTCCAGCCCTCAGCAGAACCCTCAATGAAGCTGAGAGCTGACAGCCGATGGCTGACGGCTGATGGCTGAAGGCTGACGGCTAGCCGTGTTGTACACTGAATCCAGCGAGTCGAACTCCCTCCCGTTTCGTTCCCGATTCAGCAGAGAGTCCAGTACCGCGCCGTCGAAGCCGCGTGGCGCATCGCCGCGTGTGAGTCCCAGACAACCACAAAGGAGAACCACCCACCATGGCCAAAATCGCAAAAACCGGCGACCGCAAAAAGATGATGGACACCACCAAGTCCACTGACTGCCCCAAGTGCTCCAAGCCCACGCGCATCGTCAAGCGCGTCAAAGACCGCGAGCGCGGCATCCCCGGCGGTGTCTATATCTCTTGCTCAGCCTGTGACTTCTACGAGAAGCTCTAAATCGCCACTTTAATTTCCTAAAACCGAAGCCCGGCCATAAAAGCCGGGCTTTGCAGTCTATAGTTTGCGATTCCCGCGGCAAAAAGCTAACAGCTAAAAGCTGACGGCTGAAGGCTGACGGCTATTAGCTCGGCCCCTCCATCAGCCTTCCAGCGCCGCCGCCATCTCCTCCAGCACCCGCTCCGCCGCCTCCGCCGGATCCACCGCCTGTGTGATCGGCCGCCCCACCACCAGGTAGCTCGCACCCGCGCGCAGCGCCTCCCCCGGCGTGGCAATCCGTTTCTGATCGCCCGCGGCCGCGCCCGCCGGCCGGATTCCCGGCACCACCAGCGTCCCGCCCGGCCCCGTCATCGCCCGCAGCGCCCCGACTTCGCCCGGCGAGCACACAAACCCCCTAATTCCCGCCTCCATTCCCATCCGCGCCAGCAGCTCCACCTGGCTTCCCGGCTCCCGGTCGACGCCCACAGCCTTCAACTGCATCTCGTCCATGCTGGTCAGCACCGTCACCGCCAGCAGCTCCGGAGGATTCGCCACCCCGCTCAGCGCGTTGTGCGCCGCCGCCAGCATGGCTGGCCCACCGGCCGCGTGCACCGTCAGCATCCGCGCGCCCAGCGTCGCCGCCGACCGCACCGCCCCGGCAACCGTATTGGGAATATCCATCAGCTTCAGGTCCAGAAAAACCTGGTAGTCTCGCCGCAGCAGCGGTTCCAGCACCGCCGGCCCGGCAGCCACAAACAGCTCCAGTCCCACCTTGAACCACGAGCAAGTGTCGTCCAGCCGCTCCACCAGCACCGACGCCGCGGCAGCGTCCGCCACGTCCAGTGCCACAATCAGCCGTTCCCGCGCCGCGTCGCGCGGGTCCATCTTCCGCTGGCTCAGGGCGGCGCCGTTATCAAGCGGTGGTGTGCTCACCATATCTCCATCGTAGGACAAAAGGCTTTCTCCGGATTGGTGGAAAAGCCGCCGGTTTCCAACGGTGCCCTGTTCTTGCCCTTGCTCCTGTTTTTGTCCTTGCTTTTCTTTCTGTCATTCCCTCAGGGAATCTGCTTTTGCCTTTGTTCTTGCTCCTGTTTTCGTCGTTGCTTTCCTTCCTGCCTTTCCCGGATGGAATCCGCCTTTTGCTCTTGTCGAATCCACTCCGCAACTCCCTCCACTATCCTTGAACTGGCCCCCTTCGCGCGCACCCGCCAAGCCGGCCCCTTACGATGAGGAGACTTCCAAACCTGAAAACGGCTCTAAGCTGCGCCTTGCTGCTCCTTCTCAGATGCGGCCCCGCCCTCGCCATCGCCGCCCAACCCCACACCAATCCCCTCAATCGCGATCCCCTGGTCCGCCAGGCCTTCCAGCACTTCTACGACCTCGATTATCCCGGCGCAATCCAGCTCTTTCAGCGCGTCCTTGAGGCCCATCCCGGCGATCCTCAAGCCACCGCCCTCCTGCTTGAAGCCAACGTCTTTCAGGAGCTCTATCGCCAGGACTTGCTTGACACTACTTTCTACGCCAACGACGGCTTCCTGACCGGCAAACACGCCACAGAGGAAGATCCCGCAGTCCGCAACCGGATCTTTGCCCTGGCCGACGACGCCGTCCGCGAGGCCGACGCGCGCCTCAGCCGCAATCCCAACGACGTTGACGCCCTCTACGCCCGCGGATGGGTCCGCGCCCTCAAGTGCACCTACGTCGCCATGGTGGAGCGCGCCTACGGCAGTGGTTTCCGCCTCGCCACCAAGGCCAAGGACGACGAGCAGATGGTTCTGGAGCTCGATCCCGACTACGCCGACGCCAAGCTCGTGGTGGGCGTTTACGATTACGTCGTCGGCGCGCTGCCGTTTCCGTTCAAAATCCTCATCGGTTTTGCCGGCATCACCGGCTCCAAAGCGCAAGGCATGAAGCTGCTCTGGGACGCCGCCAACCAAGGAGTCGCCAGCAGCGTTGAAGCCCGCACCGTAATTGCCCTGTTCCTCCGCCGCGAAGGGAAATATCAGCAGGCCATCCAGGTCGTCCGCAGCCTTGAAACCGAGTACCCCCACGACTATCTCTTCGCGCTAGAAGAAGCCAATCTGCGCAAGGATGACGGCGAAGGCATGGCCGCGGTTTCCATCTACCAGGCCATCGTCGCCAACGCGCAAAAGCCCGGCTACTACGCCTCCGCCCAACTCGAACTCACTTACTTCGGCCTCGGCGACGCCCTCCGCGGCCAGCGCCACTACGCTGAAGCGGCCCAGGCCTACGAGCGCGCGGCATTCACGCAACACGTCGGCCCGGAACTCAAAATCCACTCCATGCTAGACGCCGGCCAGTGCCGCGACCTCACGGGGGAGCGCCAGCAAGCGCTTCAGGACTACCAGATGGCCATCGACGCCGGCCCCAACACCTCCCGCGCCGGCCAGGCCCGCCGCTATCTCCGTTCCCCTTACACCGGCGCGTGAAGACAGCTCTTAGCCGTTAGCCTTCAGCCGTCAGCCCTCAGCTTTCGGGCAGGCGGCCCAATCATCAACCACCAGGTCAGGACTGGCGCGCCAAGAGCTGTGCCCAGTTCATCGCGTTTTTTGCGATGAGCGGGCGGCCCTCTTGCCCTTGCTTTTCTCGTCTGTCATTCCCGTCAGGGAATCTGCTTCTCAGGCGGCAGCGCGAAGCTGCCGGCTGAAAGCTGCCGGCTACGGTGCTTTCAGTACCACCACCGCAAACGGCGCCAGCTTCAATTCCGCGCCATCCGCCCTCCCCGCGCGAGGCGCATCTTCGCCCGATGCCTCATCCACCGTCCACGTGGCGCCGTTGGCCAGGTCAGGCTGAAGCTTCACGGTCCGTTCCGTATTCGTCTTGTTCACCAAAAGCACCTTGCGCCCTTCCGGCGTGATAAACCCCTGGATGGCAATTTCCGAGCTGTCGGATTCGGCTGGCCCCACCAGCTTGTCGCCGGGATGGAAGTTGTCCTTGATCAGCTTCAGCGCCCAATAGCGCGCATTGGGCTTGGCCGTAGTCCAGTCCATCATGGTCACGCTGGGAAACTGCGATGGATACCCCGCCAGTTGCGATTCCCCGATGACGTCCACGCCAAGTTTCGACAGCTCGATAAACAGGTAAGCGTAGAGCGCGGCCGCCGCGTTCCAGTAGCGCTGCGGGATGCGCGATGGCATGGCCAGCTGGCTCGCGGTCTCTCGATTGTCATTAGGCAGGATCACGCCCAGCTCGTCTGTATCCACCTTCGTCGCCGGAGAAAGCCGGTCGCGAATCGCCAGAATGTAGCGCGTGGTGGCCAGGAATCCGTCGGCCTGGTCAAAGAAGGTGTATTGCCAGGTGTCGGGTGTCTCGCCCGCCTCCGGGGTCGCGTAAAAGTGGAACGAGATGTAGTCGAGTGGAATGCCCGGTTTATGATTCGCAGGATTCAGGAAGTACTCGAAAAAGCGCGGGTTGTCCCTCGGCGCTGCCAGCGCCAGCCCCATGAATCTGGTTTGCGGGCTCACGCGCCGGATGCCGCTCACAATCGCGTCGTAGCGCAGGGTGTAGTCCTCCGGAGTGGTCGAGTGCTCCGCTTCCACTTCGTTCAGCACCTCCCAGATCGGAATGTCGTTGCGGTAGCCCGACTCATGCCGGCGGCCGGCTTCATCGGTAAACCCTCCCTGCGTGTACCAGCTCACCAGGCGCGCATAGTAGTCACCCAGCTCCTTGCTCGAGGGATCGCGCAGCTCGGTCCCCTGCGTGTAGTCCCAGTCAACCTGCCCCGGATCCGCCGGATACGTCACCGGCTTGGCAGCCTTGAACATCCACGCCGGAATCGTACTGAAGTTGATAACCGTGCTGTGGCCGCGCGTAGCAGCAAAAAAGTCCAGCGTCACCGGGTCTATCGAAGTGAAGTCCCAGCTTGTCTTGTCTGCGGAGGGCGGCTCGAGCTCGGCGACAGCGGCTTTAGGGTAGGGAAGCCATGGAACATAGCGAACGTAGTCGGCTCCGAGCGACTTCACCGCGGCAAATGAGGCGTCGTGGATTGCCGCACCGCGGTACAGCATGGGATTGACGACGACCTGCAGAGTGGGCGTAGACCGCGAGACGAGCAGGACGCTGTTCCAGTCGATCCGGGTTTGCTGGGCGTGGAGGCTGAGGAATGACAGGGCGAGCACGGCGGCTATGGTCCCAGGGATTGCACGCGGTTTCATGAACGCTCCAGGAAAACGGAAGCAATCATAGCTGCCCTGCCTCGCTACGGCAACGGAACCGAACCAGAAGCGCCGGCGGTGCTCTTGCCTTTGCCTTTCTTTCTGTCATTCAAACGGCAGGGGTCTCCGAAGATCATTGCAGGCCCTTGCGGGAGACTGAGAAAAGGGAGATATTGCTTGAGGTCTGTCGTAACAATGCGAGATCACACAGGATCTCGCCCACCACCGGCGAGAACTTGAATCCGTGACCGGAAAAACCCGCGGCGATACTGACCTGAGGGTGGCGGGGATGGACATCGATGACAAAGTGCTGGTCGCGGGTCATCGTGTACATGCACGGGACGGCGCGAGAAACCTTGCCGTTGAGCGCAGGAATCCTGAACTGAATTGCGGACCGGATTGCCGCTTCATCCGATGGATGGATGCTTCGGTCAATGGTGGACGGCGTGCAATCCTCGCCCTCGGAGTGGATGGCAACCTTCGGCTCACCGGTTTCGTGCGTTCGTGGAAAGCCGTAAAACAATGGGCCCTCGGCCGGCTCCCACAGGAAGATTGGGAAAACTCCCTTATCGAAAGATGCGCGTTGGTCCGCGGGGCTGAGCCAAAACATCACACGGCGGGACACGGTCAAAGAGGCCGGGAGACTTGGGACAAGCTCGCTCGTCCAGGGGCCCGCTGCAACGATGAGCGATTGGGCCCTGTAAGTTTCCTTTTCCGTGATCACTTCTACGCCATCTCCCGATTCAGCAGCGGTCCATGAAACCATTGGCTCCTCGAAACGAAGGTCTGCTCCTCTCTTCGACGCGCATTCCAAATGCTGCTTTATGCATTCCTCGGGCCTGAGAAAGCCTGCCTTCTGTTCGTAGAAAGCCACCTCACTCTCCGCCAGGACAAACTGGGGAAAGCGCTGCTTCATTTCGATTGCGTCAAGCAGGTCGTAACTGAGACCGTGCGTCCTCGCGCTTTTCAAGCATCCCGATACGAGTTCGCCCTGCAGTGATCCGATTGCCACCCCGCCTGTGACGTTCAGCAGTTCCTGGCCGCTTTCCGCTTCGAGCTCTTTCCAAAGGTCGTAGGCTCGCAGAACCAGGGGAACATAAGCAGGGTCTTCGAAGTAAGCTTGGCGGATTATCCGTGACTCCCCATGCGATGATCCCTTGTCATGGGCCGGAGAGAAAGCTTCTAAACCCAATACCCGTGCACCTCGCATCGCAAGATGGTAAGCCGCGGAGCTTCCCATGGCGCCGAGGCCCACCACGATCACATCAAACCTGCCGTTCACAGCTCGCCTCCCAGTTGAACGATCGTTGATTGCAGCTCAGGAACCTCAGGAGACTGCCTGTTCGCGCAATTACCCATCATGGCACATTGCAGGATAAAAGCGATCTTGCCATTGGGACCAGGAAGTCGCCAGGCATCCGGTGATCTGGCCGAACACCAACCAAGAGCGATCAAAACAACTCGCGACCCTGACCTTCCGATCCTTTGTCCCTCGTCCCTGGTCCCTTAGTCCCTCCCGTGGAACCTCCGCGCTCCCCACGCCGTATCATCACTTTGAGAGCAGTGGAGGTTTCCGTCATGCCAGTCTTTTGTTATCGCTGCGGATCGGGGTTGCCGTCCACGGCGCGCTTCTGCTCCAATTGCGGATCAACCGTGAACGTGGCCGCGCCCGCCACCAGCTGGTCCGCCCCCATGTCGGCCGCCAGATCGCCGGCGTGTGCATCGCCCTCGCCCAGGCCTACAGCTGGGACGTCGCCATCGTCCGCATCTTCACCGTCCTGGGATTCTTCTTCTCCGGCGGCCTCGTCGGCGTGGCCTATCTGGCCGGCTGGATCGGAATCCCCGAGGAGCCGTTTCCCATGCCGGGTCAAACCCCGCCGCAACCGTGAGAGGCTCCTATACAAATAACGGCGTCACCTTGAATTACGTGGAGCACGGCAAGGGAACGCTCGTCGTCTTCCTCCATCCCACACCCCTTGACCATCGTTACTGGCTGCCCATGATCGCCCAGCTCCCCGGTGTGCGCGCAATCGCGCCGGTGCGCGCAATCTTGCCGGATTTCTGCGGCCACGGCGCCTCTGAGCTCGGTGCCAATCTGCCTGTAGGCGGCTTTGCCCGCGTGCCTGACGCCCCGGTGCTCTCCATGGGCCAGCTTGCCGCCGACATGCTCGCCCTCCTGGACAAGTTGGAAATTGAAAAGGCCGTATTCGCCGGCTGCTCCATCGGCGGCTACGTCCTCCTGGAGCTTTGGCGTCGTGCCCCCGAGCGAATTCAGGCGCTGGCCTTCCTCTGCTCCAAGCCTCAGGCCGACGGCGAACCGGCCCTGGCCAAGCGCGCCGAAAACATCGCTCGCGTCCGTGCCGAAGGCGTAAGCGGATTCCTCGACACTATGGCCAACACGCTCCCCGGCGCGACCTCGCGCGCGCAACGTCCCGAGCTGGTGAATGAAGTCCGCGCCACCATGACCCTGACGGCCGAGGCCGTCGTCGCAGTGCAGGCAGGCCTGGCCACGCGGCCGGACTCTCTGCCCACGGTGGCAATAATCGACGCGCCGGTGTTAGCCATCGCCGGCGGCGAAGACTTGAGCGTCGCGCCATCCGATATGGCCGCGTTCCAGAACGCCCCCGGCGCCTGCGCGTGGCATCTGCTCCCTGACGCCGGCCACCTCGCCGCCTTCGAGCAGCCACGCCGTGTGGCAGAGATTCTTGCCTCCTGGCTCAGGAGTTTTTGACCCCCGGCCCCGGCGGCACTGCCCCGCTCCAGCCAGAGGTCGTCCAGGGCGTAGAAAAAGCGAATACTTAACAATGTCGATTTGGGAATGCCGCGCAACCTGGCCCGGATCGTCTCAGACGGGTGCAACAACTCGGGCCGGATCGTCTCAGACGGGTGAAGCAATCCACCCCGGATCGTTCCACCAGTAGACCGTCTACATCCTTTGAGCCCTATGTTTTTAGCAAATATGCACTTACCAGCCCAAAACGTAGGCAAACATCAGCGGCGCCACAATCGACGCGTCCGACTCCACAATGAACTTAGGCGTCTTCTCCCCCAGCTTGCCCCAGGTAATCTTCTCGTTCGGCACGGCACCCGAGTACGATCCGTAACTAGTAGTAGAATCACTGATCTGGCAAAAGTAAGCCCACAGCGGCACGTTGTCGCGCTGCAAGTCCTGGTGCAGCATCGGAACCACGCAGATGGGAAAATCACCGGCAATCCCTCCCCCAATCTGGAAGAACCCAAGTGGCGTATTTTCAGTGGTTTGCGTGTACCATTCCGCCAGCTCCATCATGTACTCAATCCCGGTCCTGACAGTGTGTACATCATTGATATCATTAGAGATACAATGCCCAGCAAACATATTGCCAAGAGTAGCGTCTTCCCAGCCCGGGACGAACATGGGAAGGTTCTTCTGGGCGGCGGCCAGCAGCCAGGAGTTCTTCGGGTCGATCTGGTAGGACTTCTCTAACTGCCCTGAAAGCAATATCTTATACATGAACTGGTGAGGGAAGAAGCGCTCGCCGGCCTTATCGGCCTTCACCCACTCCGCCAGCACCTCGTTCTCGATGCGGCGCATCGCCTCCATCTCAGGAATGCAAGTGTCGGTGACGCGGTTCATGTGCCGGGAGAGCAGCGCGGCCTCGTCGGAAGGGGTCAGGTCGCGGTAATGGGGGACGCGCTCGTAATAGTCGTGGGCGACAAGGTTGAAGACGTCCTCCTCCAGGTTTGCGCCGGTGCAGCAGATGCCGTGGACCTTGTCCTGGCGAATCATTTCGGCGAGGGACAGGCCCAGCTCCGCGGTGGACATGGCGCCGGCGATGGTCATGAACATCTTGCCGCCGGAGTTGAGGTGGTCGACATAGGCCTGGGCGGCGTCAATGAGGGCGGCAGCGTTGAAGTGGCGATAGTGGTGCTTGATAAACGCGGTAATGGCAGACATGATGAGTCTCCTCCCTGTTCCTGGAGCGTTGATTCCGTTGGGTTTGCGTAACGGATACTCTCCCGCGGATTTTCCTTCCTCACGCGAGAGGCAGCGGGCGCGCTCCCGAGGGCACACCGGTCGGAACTGCTGGTAAATAACCTACCACAGGGGGTTGTGCGGGAATGTAAATAGCGGTGCGGAAAAGAGGCTGGATATTTCCGGGGAGTCAGGCGAAAGGCCGCTGAGACTTTCGAATGTCGACGATCCACTCCCAGAATGCGAATTCGGGCCGAAATTGACTTGAGAATCGGTCAACCAAAGCCGACTTTTGGGGAGTGGTCCATCAGAGGCCTCACCGATGGCGCACCGATTTTAGAATTGGGTTTGACACGGAACCGGAGGGCGGAAAGCGCGGACTCCCTGTGTACGATAATGTCCGGACTAGAGCGTGGATTACGGAATGTTTGCATCTTAGAGCCGCACCTTGTTGTCAGTTCGCTCGGGGTTCGGCTACGCGACTTAGTTGGCAAATGCTTGAGAGGCAACTGAACCCAGTCTTTTTATGCCGTTTGGAACCGTGTATCATGGGTCGCACTTGACGTGTGGGATTGGCTCGTTGCGAACAGCCGCCGATGAGCCCATTGTGGATGTCTCTGGGGCGTCTCTGTGACTACTCCGTATGCTTGGGGCCAAACTGAGATCACCGGGCTCACAGTTTCGTGGGGGGGAGAGATGACCTTCCAGTCGCGTTGGATTTCAGCCAACACAGACCGCTGTTTGGTGTATGCACTGCTTCTGATTGTTCTACTGCTGTTCGCTTCTGCGTGTGGCGGAGGTGGTTCTAATGGGGGAGGGGGAAATCCTCCCCCCAATCCAACGATCGCGTCGGTCGGCGTCTCTTGCACACCTTCGTCCATCCTCATTACTCAGACGTCAACCTGCACGCCCACAGTAACCGGCACTGGAAATTTCAGTTCGTCTGTGACGTGGTCGGTAAGCCCCGCAAGTATCGGCTCCGTGAGCGGCGCTGGCGTCTACACACCGGCGGTCGCAGGAACGGCGACCATTACGGCGACCTCAACCCAAGACACTATGAAGCATGGCGACGGATCGATAACAGCCGCAAACACGACCGCGCTCGCAATCTCGATTATCGATTTGCCGACTGGTACTGCTGGAGCCGTCACTGTGACTGATTCCAATGGCCAGAAAACTCAGGTCACCGACAGCGAGATCATTTCAGCCATACCGGGAAGCTACACAGTTGCCGCGGCGTCGGTCTCCGCAGGTTCCAGCACCTACTTTGCAAAACGGCCGTCGCAGACAGTTACGGTCGCTTCGGGAAGCCCAACCGCCGTTACGGTTGATTACTACAATGTCATTCCACAGACCACAAAGGTTCTGGACTCCACAGGAGTTCAGGGCCTCCAGATTTCTTCTGACGGCACCACTCTGACGATCAACAGCGCCAGCGCTGTTGCTCAGTCGCTTGTGGCAGGAGATGTCCTGGTTGTTCCTGCAACCGCCCCCAGCGGCGTGGCTCCGCAAGGGATGTTGCGCAAAGTCTCTGCTGTGAACATTGGGTCGTCGACGATCATTGTTACTGTCCAAGCAGCCACCCTTGCAGATGCGTTCCAGCGACTATCGATTCAGCTTGACAATGAGCCGAGCGCGGCGGCGATCCAGGCCGTTCACGCTAGACCAGGTGTAGATTTCCATCCGGGAGCCAGGCTGCAACCGCATCCTTTAGCGCATTCTCTGTCTGCCTCCAATACAGCTCAGGATCCGTGTGGGAGTTTCACGATTGGAGTTTTCGATACTACCCAACCCATCAGCCTCGATCCCGTGAGCGGGGTAACGCTCGAAGGGTCGGTGGAGCTTTGCGCTGACATCGACTTCAGCCTCGACATTGTTGGAACGGGCTTTCTGAATCTCCAGCCGCAACTGAACTCTCTGACCGCGACCGCGACGATTGGAGAATACTCCGACCTCACTCTGCAAGGGGAGTATCAATTGGGATTAGTTGATTACGGTCCTGTTACGCTTGCCACCCTGGATTTAGACGCCATTCCCGTGCCGGGACTGCCGATATGGGTGACGCCAGAAGTATCGGTTTTTGTCGGTGCCAATGGGACCATTTCCACAGGGTTTTCGACAGAAGTTAGTGAGGCGGGGTCGATCACTGGAGGTGTTACATGTTCCTCGAGTGCTACCTGTTCCTCGACGAGCCAGTGGACGCCGGTACAACCTACGCCCTCCCTGCAATTTTCCTACACTCCCCCAGTACTCGATGCATCCTTGCAAGCCAAGGCCTACGCGGGGGCCGATTTGGGACTCTACATATACGACGTCGTTGGTCCCGACTTCAAGCCGGACGGATATCTTTCTTTTAACGCTGATATTACCGCGAACCCATGGTGGACGCTGACTGGCGGAGTCGAAGGGCCGATGAGCATTGACGTGGGTTTCCTGGGTTACACCCTCGCCAACTATGACCTGGGCACTATGTTCGATTACAGTACGGTGATAGACAAGGCCAGCGGACCGTTTTCTCCAACTGCATTAAGCCCCACCATCTTGTCGCTTTCGCCATCCCACGTAGCCGCCGGAAGTGCCGCGTTCAGTTTGGGCGTTTCGGGGAGTAATTTTGTTCCCGGCGCAATTGTCACCTTTGGAACAACGGCGCTGACTACGACTTGGCAGGGCTCCGGAGCGTTGGCCGCTTCTGTTCCCGCCACGCTTGTCGCTCAGGTGGGTACAATTCCAGTCACCGTAATGAATCCCGGAGCGGGCACCTCAAGCGCGGCAAATTTTACGGTTACGGCGCAGGCAATTACAGTCACGGTCAATCCGTCGACGGCGCAGGTTCCCGTGAACGGCGTGCTGCAGTTTGCCGCGACTGTTGCAAACGCATCGAATACCGCAGTTACATGGAGTGTGAATGGCATGACTGGCGGTAACACTACGGTCGGAACCATCAGTGCCGCAGGGTTATACACGGCGCCTACCACGGTGCCAAGCCCAGTTATTGTGACCGTCACGGCGACCAGCGAGGCGGATTCGAGTGTCAGCGCCTCAGCCAGCGTGACCATCGCCACATTTTTTTACAGCTTTAGCGCGGTCATGTATCCGGGCTTCTCCACATCTGCTTACGGAATTAATGGAAGCGGAGAGGTCGTGGGTTTATACGGGCCTAGTCAAAGTGCGGAATCCGGGGACGACGGATCTGGCGGGTTTTCATACGCTAGCGGAGCATATAGTATGATCGAGTACCCCGGAACGGTGGACTTCCAGGCCTGCGGCACTTTCGCCGCGCAGGGCTCTCAAGGCACGGCAGCTTATGACATAAACGATAACGGCCAGATTGTCGGCTTATACCAGAATTGTAGCGATAATGATCAGCTTTATGCATTTCTATACGATGGTGCGAGCTTTAGCTCTATCAGCTATCCAGGGGCGGCGACCACTTACCTGTCAGGAATCAACAATATTGGCGAGATAGTAGGCTCCTATTTGGACTCAAGCTCTAATTCTCACGGCTTTCTATACAACGGCGGCAGCTTCAGCTCAGTGGACTTTCCCGGTGCAACAAGCACATCTGCTAATGGCATCAACGATAGCGGCCAGATCGTGGGCGAATATGTGGACTCAAGCGGGAATGATCACGCCTTCTTGTACTCTGCTGGAACTTTCAGCGCGATGGATTATCCCGGCGCGATAGGGACCGGAGCGTCTAGCATTAACAATGGCGGCCAGATCGTGGGTTCATATGACGACTCAAGTTTCACCACGCATGGTTTTCTATATGCTGGGGAAGCCTTTACCTCGATAGACTATCCTGGCGCCACAGGAGGTTTCACCGCCGCGTCCGGAATCAACGACAAAGGCCAAATTGTTGGCACATATGCCCCGTTGGCCAATGACATGGATTTCAGCGGTTTTCTGGCTACCCCAAATCAGTGACTCAATTGCATAAGCCGGTAGAAAAACTCCGTTCATAAAACAGGTGCTCACGGGTCCCGGTATAGCAAATATGGCATTAGAGTTCCCAGAGGTTCTTGAGCACTCCAACAAGAGAAGTGTGGCGTGCATCAAGCACTGGAGGAGTTTATTCATCTGAATTCAGAACCTGCGAGGAACAATGAAAAACCATTCTCGCTTTAACCACCTTTACCAGCTTCCGATTCTCGGCCGAGTCGCCATTCCGTTTGTTCTGCTGGCGCTTCTGGTAATTAGTCGTCCAGCCCTTTGCGACCCGATTCATGACGCGGTCAAGAAAGGCGACTTGGAAACAGTGAAGGCTTTGGTTGCTAAGAATCCCGGTCTGGTTTATAGCAAGAACGGGGCGGGAGAGACGCCTTTGCACTTGGCGGCTGAGGGCCGCCGGGTGGATGTGGCGGAATTCCTACTTGCCAACAAGGCGGATGTCAATGCGAAGGGAGTTGAAGGTTATACGCCTTTGCACTGGGCAGCTGCTAAAGACTACAAGGATTTCGCAGAACTTCTGCTAGCCAACAAGGCGGACGTGAATGCGAAGGCGTTTATGGGCATAACTCCATTGCACTTGGCAGCGACAGGTTGTCATGAGGACTTGGTAGAACTGTTGCTGACTAACGGGGCAGATGTGAATGCCAAAATAAGGGTCACCGGCGCCACGCCTTGGCAATGGGCAAAGCATTGTAAGGACAAAGATCTCGCGGAATTGCTACGCCCACATCGCGGCCACTAGACGGCCGATCTGGCGAACGGCCTGGGCACACGACGGCGCGCAGTTCGTTGAGGCTCCTATCCGTACATGCGACCGATTTGGATTCAAGCGGGTCGGTTGAGGTTGAGGGCGACCTTCGCGTGGTGCCTCCGGCTCGTGGCCATCAGTTTCCCATCCAGACCGCCAGTTTCCAATCAGAGATTGGAGAAGAGAGGTCTCTGATTACGAATCAGCCCCGGGATGACCGGCAAATCGGTACCAGTTGGAATGTAACAGGCTGGCATGAGTGAGGGGCCTGCCGCCAGCGAATCGGTCCTGATAAACGCCCTTCGCGCCACCGAAACAGATTCGGGGTATGTCACCTGCTAGCCGGGGGCTGCTCCTTTCAGAGCGGATTTTGTTGATTCGCCCCGGGGGCGGATTTGGCCCACGGAGCAATGTTCATCCCCGTCAAAGCTGGCTTTGATCCAATCCCGACGCTCTCCATGCCAGATTGTTTCGCGGGTGACGAAATCGCGTCACGGCTGCTGGTGGCGACTGCGAATAGTCGCGTGACGAAATACCGTCATCGTCACGTGTCGTCGTGAGGCTCGTCGCCAGCGGTAGTTTGCCCTCCCACTGTCCAGATAAATCGCTTGTATTCAGAGGAATACGCGAGACGCGTTTCGGCGTCGCCAGGTTTGGCATGGTGTGTGCAATAAGGGACGGCGTACGAGGAAAAAACGAAGTGCTGAAAGTTTCCATTCACGAGAACGCAGAGTCAATCGAGTTCGTACTTTCAGGACGGCTTGCCGGACCTTGGGTGAAGGAACTCGAACGGGCGTGGGGAGAAACTGCTCCACGGCTGGGCAACAAAACTCTGAAATTCAATCTGCGCGAATTGACGTATTCGGATTCCGATGGGAAGCGCGTTTTGACGACGATTTACGCGCAGACGAAAGCGGAGTTGATTGCCGGATCGCTGTGGAGCCAACACCTGGCTAACGAAATCAGGGCAAACAAAGACAACCAGGACGGAAATGGGACAGAGGGGGTCGCACATGGAATCGCGTAAAACAGCCGAGATGTGCAGGAACACCAACGTGGGACGGACCGGGGAGTTTTTCAAGGGGTGGTCAGAGGCGGCGCTGGAGGATTGGACGGCGCTGGAATTTGCGCACTCGCATGGGCCGAACGTGGTGCTGTTCAGCGAGCGCGATGCGGCCAACGGGCTGCATGTGGTGCTGGATGGCGAGGTTCGTTTGTCAATCAACTCGAGTGAAGGCAGGCGGCTGAGCCTGCGCATTGCGCGCAAGGGAGACGTGCTGGGGCTATCGTCGGCGCTGTCGGGGATGGCCTACGAAACCACGGCGGAGACGCTGTATCCGGCGCGGGTGGCGCACATCAGCCGGCGCGATTTTATGGGATTCATGGGCAAGCACGCGGAGATTTATATGAACGTGACGGAGGAGCTGAGCCGGCACGTGGGGATGGTATGCCACCAGTTGCGCAACGTGGGGCTGTCGTCGTCTGCGCCGGAGAAGCTGGCGCGGCTGCTGCTGGAGTGGAGCAGCAACGGCCAGGGGAATGGAACGTGCACGCGGATGCGGTTCTCGCTGACGCACGAGGAGATTGGGGAGTTTATCGGGGCTTCGCGGGAGACGGTAACGCGGACGCTGAGCACATTCAAGCATCGCCGGCTGGTTTCGTTTCACGGGTCGATGCTGGAGATTCCCAACCGCAGCGCCCTCGCAGTGTACGCGGGAGCTTGATTTCAAGCAGCCACAAAGCCAACAAACGTGGGCGGGGACAAGAATCAGGACCTAGCGATCAGGACCCGCTCCATAACCACAGAATGCTCGTCAACCGTAACGTGGGAATTCAGCAAGCGTGTAGTCAGCAAGAGATTCAATTCAGCGGGCGGGGGACCATAAGTTGACGCTCGTTGTACGGCGCCGGGGCCCGAGGATTTGAGGCGCCTGTCTTTATGCATTGCGCGGGTGGGCCCGGGGCAGCGCAGTGGTTCGATCCTGCTCCCGGGCATTTTTTCCGGCGGGGATCGCCGGGCGCTACAATGAGGGCCATCCGAACCTGGAGGCTCCGATGCGCAAGAAATTTGTAGGCTTTCTCGTATTGCTCTTTGCCGTTCTCTCGACGGCTCCGTTGATGGCCCAGGGCGCGCCGCCGCAGGGCGGTGCAGACCAACCCTACACCGTGGAGTACTACTACAAGGTGCAGTGGGGCCATCAGCAGGAATTCCTTTCCCTCTTCCTTAAAAACCACTACCCGCTGCTGAAGAAGATTGAGTCGACGGGGCGGATTGTCAGCGTCAAGATCGAGTCGCCCGCGTATCACACCACAGAAGACGGCAGGTGGGATTATCGCGTGACCATCCGCTTCAAGAATTCTGCGTTGGCGACGACGGCGAATCCCGACGAGGAGCGGTTCATCAAGGAGCTGTGGCCGGACCAGGAGACCTACAAACGCGAGGAGCAGAGGCGGTTTGAGATTCTGCTGGCGCACTGGGATTTGCCGGTGACGGATATTACGCCGGGGCGGTGAGGGGGACGCTCCTCGCGATGAAACCGCGCTGCCGGTTTGGATTACCTGGTTCCTGCTTGTTGGCGCTCACATCGCTTCAGGGCTTTCGATCCCGAGCCAGGAAAGCACCATGACCAGCTCCCGAAGAACCACCGCGGCAGTGGCCAGGAGGAAGGTTTTGCGCGCCGGATCTTCCTCGGTGAGGATGTGGTGGTGGTGGTAGAAGTTGGAGAACTCCTGGGCGAGCTGGAAGGCGTGTTTGGCCAGGAATGCGGGCTCCGAGGCGGCGATGGCCTGATCGAGGACCATGGAGCGGCGGCCGGCGCGGAGCCAGAGGGCCCAGATGTCTTCGTTGGCGTCGCCGGAGAGGAAGCTGGCGAGCAGGGAAGCTTCAGGGGCTAAAGCCCCATGCTCTTTTTCGGCTTCTGTCGGCACGACTGAAGTCGTGCCCTGACGCGGGCCGGTTGCCGAAGTGGCCGCGCCTAACAAACTGGCGAAATCGGCGAGGACGGCTTCGGGTGTGGTGTTGCCCTTACGGAAGATGTTGCGGATGCGGACCACGGCGTACTGGCAGTAAGGGCCGGTTTCGCCCTCAAAGCTGAGAGCATCCTTGAAGTCAAAAGCGATGACCGAATTGCGCGTGAATTTGAGCATGAAGTAGCGCAGCGCGCCGATGGCGATCTGCGTGGCGATACGCTGGCGCTCGGATTCAGAGCGGACGGTCTGGCGTGATTCCACTTCGGCGGTGGTGGCGGCGATGAGCTTGTCAATCAGATCGTCGGCTTTGACTCCGAAACCCTTGCGGCCGCTGACCAGGATGTAGGGGCTCGAGAGGTCTTCGGGCGCGACCTCGTATCCGAGATCGACGGCGCAGCGCGGGGTAAGCGCGACTTTTTCGTACCCGAAATGGATGCAGTGATCGGCTTGATCCACATAGCCCATGGCGCGCAGAGCCTGGGCAAGGTTGGACTGGGGATCGGTCTGACGCACGTCGATGACGTTGTAGATGGCCGTTGCGCCGCCGAAGTTGGGATGATCGGGCTCGCCGTCAACGGTGGAGATCCAACACTCGTGGTCGGGGTACGCGAAAAAGCGCTTGTAGCCGAAGTCGCGGCCGAGCAGGCCGAACTTCCAGAGGTGGTAAGCGATGTCCTTGCCGACATAGGTGACGGTGCCGTTGGACCGGACGATGACCTTGGCGTCTTCGTCGGTGTCGCCTTCGGCAACGGCTTCCGTGCCGGGTCGGCGCATCACCCAGCAGCCCTTGTTCTTGCCTTCGGTTTCGAAGTAGAGGACGCCGGTCTGCTTGAGCTTCTCGAACGCCGACTCCCAGAAATGAAGATGGAGGATCTCGCTCTCGCGGGGCAGGAAGTCGTACTCGATGCCGAGGCGGAGCATGGTTTCAAGATGGCGGCGGAGGACGGCGGTGGAGATGAGATCGGCGATCTCAGCCGTGTCATTGTTGCCTTCTTCGATAAGGTGGAGGGTCTGGTAGCGGAGTTTCTTGCGCTGGGCGTTTTCTTCGGCCGTGCCTTCGTCGTACCAGGCGGAGGCGCGGGCGTAGAGGTCCCAGCAGTAGTAATCAATGGCTGCGGCGGGACCTTCGGTGACGGCGCGGCGCTCGCATTCGGCGATGAGGGCGCGGACCTGCGCGGGGGTTTGGCCTTCAAGGTGGAGGAAGCCGACGACCACATCGGCAACCTGGACGCCGGTGTTGTCAATGTAGTTCTGAATGTCGACCTGGTGGCCGGCGGCGCGGAGCATGCGCACAAAGGTGTCGCCGAGGATGGCGTTGCGCAGGTGGCCAATGTGGGCGGCCTTGTTGGGATTGATGCTTGTGTGCTCGACGAGGACGTGGTCGCGATGCGGGGGCGAGGACGCCCCCGCCACAGCCGGCCGGGAGGCCGGCGCTACAGGTTCGGAAGCGATTTCGCGGACGGCGGCTGCGCGATCGATGTGCGCATTGATGTAGCCTGCGCCGGCGACTTCAAAGCCAGCAAAGCCGGGCAGATGGCCGAGGTCGGCGACGATGGCAACTACGATTTCCTGGGCGATGATTTTGGGGGCTTTGCGGAGGGTGCGCGCCAGCTGGAGGGCGATGGGTGTGGCCAGCTCGCCGAACTTGAGCTCGGGCGGGATTTCGATGGGAATGGAGTCGAGGGCGAGCGAATATTTCTCGTTGATCAGGGTGCGGAGATGATCCGCGAGACGTTGCTGGAGGTCGAGATACACGCGTGCGTTGGCCTCAAAATCGTTGATTTTCAAGGGTGATTCTAACAGAGCGATGGTTCCAGGGGATTCGCCGGCCGGGGTTGCGTGCGGCATTACCTTCGCGTTGCACCGGGTGGTGCCTTGAGTCATTAAACGCTGCTGCGCGCCGATGAGAGTGCACAGTACCGGGGTAATCAACACCGGGGCCGAGCCCAGCGCGCGTTCTTTCGGAAGGGCAACGGTTCATGCGAGAGGGGACCGCACATGGGCAAGTGGTTATGGGTGATTTTGCTGGCAGCGGTGGCATTGATTGGGTGTGGTGGGAGCAGGCAGGATCCGGGATTGACCAATCCGGGTACGCCGCAGTCGACGGCGAGCATCAGCGGGACGGTGACGTTCAAAGGTGCGCCACTCGCGGGCGCGACGGTGACGCTGTGGATCACCAACAATAACGAGATAACTGCGACGGCGACGACCGATGCGGAGGGGCAGTACAGTTTTGCGGACATTTCGACGACCGGCGATGTTACGGCCGAGTACCAGCTATGGGCGATGAAGGCGGGATACGGCTTTTATCCGTCGGTGGGTTCGGGGGCGAAGGTGATGCGCGCCGACCATACGGGCGAGTTCGAATCGGACGATGGGCCCAACGGACGCGCCGTTCCGATCGATCTGACGGTGATCGATTGGATGGCGATGGCGGGCAATTCAGTGGCGGGCGCGAACTTTGCGGCGTATGACGGGAGCGATCCGCTGGTGAACGTTGCGGCGACGGGACAGACGGAGAGCTATGCGCCTGGCGACGATGGCGACTTGAAGAAGGGCGTGGCGTGGCCGGAGGCGCGGTTCATCGACAATGGAGACGGAACGGTGACCGACGGGCTGACGGGGCTGACGTGGCTCAGAGATGCGGGATGCTTTGCGCCGGCGGTGTGGTCTGCGGCGCTCAAGGATGCGAATGGGCTGGCCAGCGGGAAGTGCGGATTGGCGGACGGCTCGGCTGCGGGCGCGTGGCGGTTGCCGAACCTGGTGGAGCTCGAGAGCCTGATCGATGCGTCGGCATCGAGTCCGGCGCTGACGGCGGGGAATCCGTTCACGAATGTTTCGAATGGAATTTACTGGACGTCGACCGTGTATTTCGGAGGTGAAGAGGGGACAGAGAATGCGTGGGTCATCCAGATGGCGGACGGGAGCTACGTGAATGACGGCAAGCGGAACCTGATGGCGTCGTCGGCAAACGGCGTATGGGCGGTGAAGGGCGAGGGGAGCGGAGAAGCGAGGCTGCAGGCGACGGGGCTGTTCGGCGGGTTCGGGGCCGGCGACGACGGCACGCTGCAGAAGGGCGTGAAGCTGGTTTATCCGCGCTTCATTGAGCACGGCGATGGCACGGTAACGGATGCCATGACGGGGCTGGTGTGGCTGAAGCTGGCCAATTGCATTCAGGGCGACTGGGCGACGGCGGTGGCGGCGGTAAACAAGCTGGCGAGCGGGCAATGCGGGCTAAAGGACGGCTCGAAGGCGGGCCAGTGGCGCATGCCGAACCGGAAAGAGATGCAGAGCATGGCGGACCGCCATCAGAACAACGAGTCGGACTATCTGAATTTCACGTTTCTGAATCCGGATCAAACAGTGTTTCAGGAGGCTATTCTCAGCGGATTCATCGGCTACCAGTTTTATTGGACATCGACCACGGACGCGGCGGATGGCGAAGAGGCGTGGACAGTGTTCAGTTGCGACTTTGGGGTGTACGACCGGGATAAGGAGGAGACGGGGTACACGCTGGCGGTGCGGTGAGGATGATTGCGGCATCGGCGCGTGTTGGAACGCTACAGGGGGGCGGTCGCTCAGTTCGCGCCGCCCCTACGGGGCTCCGATACGATTCTCGGGGCTTGAACCCCACGCTGAAGCGCGGGGCTAGCAACCGTTGCGCCTCCGGCGCGGGTTTTCGGTGATGACGAGATGCCCGCGCAGATCGCTTAAGATGAATTGGTAACTGGCGGATCCTTCTGTCGAGCCAAAGCATCCAGAAAACCACGCATGAATCAAGAATCCAGCGCAGAACATTTTTATCTGACCACGCCGATTTACTACGTGAATGCGCGGCCGCACCTGGGCCATGCCTACTCGACGATTGTGTGCGACGCGATGGCGCGGCGGAAGCGGGCGCTGGGGGTTGAGACGTGGTTTTTGACGGGGACCGACGAGCACGGGCAGAAGATTGAGCGCAGTGCCAAGCTGGCGGGGCGGACGCCGATGGAGTTTGCCACGCATATTTCGGGCGAGTTTCGTGCGCTGTGGCAGCGGCTGGGGCTAACCAACGACGACTTTATCCGGACCACAGAGGAAAGACATAAGCGTGGGGTGCAGAAGCTGTTCCTGGCGCTGAAGGAGCGCGGGTTCATCTACAAGAGCACCTACACGGGCCAGTATTGCGTGAGCGACGAGGCGTGGATGGAAGTGGGACCGGGCGAGCCTTGCCCGGCGTGCGGACGGCCGACGGAGACGGTGAGCGAGGAGAACTACTTCTTCAAGCTTTCGGCGTTTGAGCGGCGGCTGCTGGAGTTTTACGAGGCGAATCCGGGGTTTATGCAGCCGGAGTCGACGCGCAGGGAAGTGATCAGCTTTGTGCGCTCGGGGTTGAAGGACCTCTCGGTGAGCCGGACGACGTTCGACTGGGGGATTCCGGTTCCGGGCGATGAGAAGCACGTGGTGTACGTGTGGCTGGACGCGCTGGCCAACTACATTACTGCGCTGGGATACGGCTCGGATGACGAGAGCAGATTCAGGAAGTTTTGGCCGGCGGACATGCACCTTATCGGGAAAGAGATCAGCCGGTTCCATTGCGTCTACTGGCCGGCGTTCTTGATGGCCGCGGGCATAGAGCCGCCGCGATCGGTGAAGGCCAACGGCTGGCTGCTGTTTGACGATACGAAGATGTCGAAGTCGCTGGGCAACATTGTGCGCGCGGAGACGGTGGATACGGTGCTGGGGGCGGACGCGCTGCGGTACTTTCTGCTGCGGGAGATCCCTTTTGGGCAGGACGGAAGTTTCAGCTTTGACGCGCTGGTGCGGCGGTATAACGGCGACCTGGCCAACGGCTACGGCAACCTGGTGAGCCGGGTTGTAAACATGATGCACAAGTATTTCGGCGGGGTGCTGCCGGAGGCGGGGGCCGAGACGGAGGCCGAGGTTGCGCTGCGCGCAGGAGCGGAGCGGGCGATTGCGGAGTTTGGGCCGCTGTTCGACGAGATGAATTTCTCCGATGCGCTGAAGAGCGTGTGGGTGCTGGTGGCGGAGACGGATGGATACCTGACGGCCCATGCACCGTGGAAGAAGCCGGTGGATCGGACGGATGCGGATCATGCGGCGCTGCAGGCGCGGGTGCTGGCCACGGCGGCGGAATCGATCCGGGTGATTACAGCGCTGGTCTATCCCATTCTTCCGGTATCGGCGGCGAAGGTGTGGCAGCAGCTGGGGCTGGGCGATTTGCAGGGTGCGGCGAAAGAAGCCTATCTGAAGGATCTGGCGTGGGGCGGACTGAAACCGGGAACGAAGTTTGGCGAGCCGGCGCCGCTGTTTCCCCGCGCGGAAAAGGACGCAATAGAACGTATGGAGAACCTGGAAAAAGAAAACAACGCGAGCGCGGTGGAAGCGGCCTCGGGCAAGGAAGCCGCGATGCCGCATGCGCCGGCGGCAACGTCAGTGTCGTCGACGGAGGCGGCTGCCGGGGTGCAGAAGAGCCATGCAACAACGCCGACGACTGCGGCGCCGCACGACACCGAGCGGCCCGTGGACACGGCCAAGGTGCACGAGGTTCCGCAAGATGTGACCTCGGCACGGCTGAAGACGTCGCCCTCCGCCCAGGAAGTGGGAGAGAAGAAAGCAAACGCTGATGCGACTCCGCAGGCCGTTATCACGGGGCAGCCTGGGACAGCAGGGCAGCCTGCTGCGGCTGATGCCGCAACCCCGGCTACGGCTGCGGAGCCGGCGCACATCACGATTGACGATTTCCTGAAGGTGGATCTGCGGGTGGCGCAGGTGCTGGTGGCGGAGCGGATTCCCAAGGCGGACAAGCTGCTGCGGCTTGAGGTGGACCTGGGCTATGAGAAGCGACAGATTTTGGCCGGGATTGCGCAGTTCTACGAGCCGGAGAAGCTGGTCGGGCGCAAGATTGTGATTGTGGCCAACCTGGCGCCGAGGAAGATGCGCGGCCTGGAGTCGAATGGCATGCTGCTGGCGGCGTCGATCCCGCCGGATGGCGCGCCGGTGCTGGCCAGTTTCCTGGAGGATGTGCCGCTGGGGGCGAAGCTGAAGTAGGGCGCAGTGGTCAGGAATCAGAAGCGGAGCATATTTTTAGAACCTTGCCGATTTGGGAATCGAATCTGGTTTCCGCAGCCGTCCAGTCCGCCAGTAACTACCGCTATCTTCGCAACCCGGGGCGTCACTATCCGGAGCGCCGTTGACTGTTTGATCGCCACCGTCTGCGTTGAGCATGACTTAAGTCTGTTGCACAACGACAGCGACTTTGAGCCTTTCAAAATGCACCTGGGGCTGAAGGTAGTTCACCCATAGGCTCTCGCAAATTGATTGCAGAAAATAAGAAGCGGACTGCCGAAATCGGGAGTGGAAGGAAACCCGAAACCGACAGCCCGCTGGACCCTGAACCGGGTCTAGGTGGTAATGACTAGTGTGTTCCTTAATGGGACGAAAATCAAGTGCTAAGTTGATTAAGGCATCGGCGCAGTGATGCAGGGTTGAGTTGGCCGTGACAGCGGTCACAACCCACAGTGCTGAAGCGTCTTGTAGCGTTGACCGGCAAGGCATCTGCCTGATACAAAAAAGTGTTTAGTCCAAACAATTTTGAAAGCTGACTGCCTGAAAGAAAAGCCTCAACCAACATGGAAACCCTGATACATCAAGCCGGGATTATTCTGTTCGCCGCGGTGGCGGGTGCGCCGCCGGAGCCGAGCCTCGCGGACCAGGTGGGGCAGTTATTCATCGGCGCGGTGCCAACGGCTTTGTTGTTCATTCTAGTGGTGTTGGCGTACCAGTTTCTGATGCACAAGCCGCTGAGCCGGACGCTGGCGGAGCGCCGCGCCCGGACGGAAGGGGCCATGGAGGCGGCCCGCCAGGCGATCAGTCGGGCCGAGGAGCGCGCCCGCGAATATGAGGCGAAGCTGCGCCAGGCACGAGGGGAAGTCTACAAGGCTCGTGAGCAGCGGGTGCAGCAGTGGAATGCGGAGCGCGAGGCCGCGCTGGAGGCGACGCGTAAAGCTGCCGGGCAGAAGGTGGGCCAGGCCAAGGCGCAGTTGGATGCCGAAGCTGCCCAGGCGCGCAAGACCCTCCAGGGAACTGCCGGCGACTTGGCCGGCCGGGTTGTGCGCGCGGTGCTGCCCGTGGCCGCCGGGGGGACTCGTTGACTCACCTGTACCGCAGGACACTGAGCCGGTTGATCTTCTTCGCCGCGCTTGCGATATCGGCGGCGGGATTCGCTGCCGCACATGCGCACGCAGCACAGGTGGAGAGCCCGAATGCGCCGGTCAAATCGGAGCTGAAGGAGCACGGCAAAGGTGCGCTGCCGGCGCAGCCGGAAAATGCCGGGCAGGGCGGCGTAAAGGCCGAGGAAGCCGACGAGGAGACGGTTTATACGCACACGACCCTGGTGGCTTCCATCTCCGACGCCATCTTCCGCGACAGTCCCGCGACGACGGAGCCGGCCAAGGTCGCGTTGCGGCAGAGGCACATCGCCCTTACAGCGCGGTCCTTTGAATGGATCAACACGGTCATTATTCTGCTGTGTATTGTTCTGCCCATTTCGCGGATTCTTCCCAAGGTGCTGCGTAGCCGCGCTGAGAAGCTGAAGCACAACCTGGAGCTGGCGCGGACGACTTCCGCGGAGGCCAATGCGCGCCTCAACGCGGTGGAAGCGCTGCTGGCGCGCATGGACGAGGAGATTGCGAAGATTCGAGCGCACGTGGAAACAGAGGCCAGTCAGGACGAGGTTCGCATCAAGGCTTCCATCGAAGAAGAGAGCGCGAAGATTGTGGCCTCGGCGGAGCAGGAGATTGCGGCCGCGGCGGCGCACGCGCAACGCAGCCTGAAGGCATTTGCGGCGGACCTGGCAATAGAACAGGCGGCCAGGCAACTGACGCTTACGCCGGAGACGGATCGGGAGTTGATCCAGGAATTTGTAGCCAGCGCCGCTGATGGAGAGTCGACCTTTGGCGGCAAGGGAGGGCGCAGCTGATGCCGGCCTTTGTCGCATATTACGCGCGCGCCTTTGCCGATGTGGTAATCGCGGCCAAGTTTGACACTGCTGCAATCGATCGTGAATTGAACGACTTCCTTGGCACCTGGGACGGCAGCAAGGAGTTGCGAGAGGTTTTTGAGAATCCGGCAATTTCTACGGGGCAGAAGGTCGCGATCCTGGACAAGATGAACGCGAAGCTGGGAATGCAGAAAGAGCTGCGCAACTTGATTGCGGTGCTGATCCGGAACGATCGCATTGCGCACGTTGGCGAGGTGGTGGAAGCGTATCGGGCCGAGCTGGAACAGCGCCAGGGTGTTCAGGAAGCGGAGATCCTGACCGCGCGGGAGCTTGGCGACAAGGAGCGCGCGGAGTTGTTGGCGGGCGTGGGCAAGCTGGCCGGAGGGAAAGTGAAGGCAAGCTTCAAGCTGGACAAGTCGATCCTGGGCGGGACCGTCGTGCGCATCGGATCGACGGTTTACGACGGCTCGGTGAAGGGAAGGCTGGAGCGGTTACGGGAAGAGCTGGCGGGGTGAAGCCCACCGGAGTTTTCAGTTGTCAGTTTTCAGTTGTCGGCAGTAGTGAACGAATAGACATTGGCAGTTTGTTTTTAGAAGTCAGATAGGAGTCAGGGACCGCGCTACCGCGGCGGTAACTGACAACTGACAACCGAAGACTGAGAACTGCAAGGAACTTGAGAATGGCGCAGATCAAGGCAGACGAGATTACGCAGCTTCTTCGCGAGCAGATCGCGAACTACGATTCGAAGGTCCAGGTGGACGAGGTGGGAACCATCACCTCGCTGGGCGACGGCATCGCGCGCATCCATGGACTCGACAAGGTGATGGCCGGCGAGTTGTTGAGCTTTCCGCACGGCATTGCGGGGCTGGCGCTGTCTCTCGAAGAGGACCAGGTGGGTTCGGTGGTGATGGGCGACTACACCGAGCTGAAAGAAGGCGACGAGGTCAAGCGCACGGGCAAGATTCTTTCCGTGCCCGTGGGCGACGCCATGATTGGCCGGGTGGTGAACGCGCTGGGGCAGCCCATCGACGACAAGGGACCCATCGCCACCACGGAGACGAATCCTATAGAGCGCCTGGCGCCGGGAATCATTGACCGGCAGCCGGTGCGCGAGCCGATGGCAACCGGCCTGAAGGCTATCGACGCCATGATTCCGATTGGCCGCGGGCAGCGCGAACTGATCATCGGCGACCGCCAGACGGGCAAGACGGCCGTACTGCTGGACACCATCATCAACAACGCCAAGAACGATCTGATTTGCATTTACTGCGCCATCGGCCAGAAGCGGTCGTCGATTGCGCAGGTGGTGCAGACGCTGACCGAGCGCGGCGCCATGGGCCACACCATCATCGTGGCGGCTTCGGCATCGGAACCCGCGCCAATGCTGTACCTGGCGCCTTACGCCGCATGCGCCATGGGCGAGTACTTCCGCGACAAGGGCAAGCACGCGCTGGTGATGTACGACGATCTCTCAAAGCACGCCATGGCGTATCGCGAGATTTCGTTGCTACTGCGCCGGCCGCCGGGCCGCGAAGCTTATCCGGGCGACGTCTTCTACCTGCACTCGCGGCTGCTGGAGCGCGCCTCAAAGCTTTCAAAGGAACGTGGCGGCGGGTCGCTGACGGCGCTGCCGGTGATTGAAACGCAGGCAGGCGACGTTTCCGCGTACATTCCGACCAATGTGATTTCGATTACGGACGGCCAGATATTCCTCGAAACGGACTTGTTCAACTCCGGCGTGCGGCCGGCCGTGAACGTGGGCCTCTCGGTTTCGCGCGTGGGATTCTCGGCGGCGATCAAAGCGGTAAAGCAGGTGGGCTCGACGCTGAAGCTGGACCTGGCCCAATACCGCGAGCTGGCGGCGTTTGCGCAGTTCGGCTCCGACCTTGATCCGCTGACGCAGAAGCAGCTCAATCGCGGCCAGCGCCTGACGGAGCTTTTGAAGCAGCCGCAGTTCCAGCCGCTCACCTGGCAGCAGCAGGCGGTGGTGCTGTTTGCGGGCACGCAAGGCTATCTGGACGATTTGAAGGTGGAGCAGATCCGCGCGTTCGAGGATGGGCTGCACAAGTATTTCGAGAATCAGCAGTCGGCATTGATTGCCGATTTGACCGAGAAGAAGCAGCTCGACGATGACCTGCGCAACCGCCTGCACGCCGCCATGAAGGAGTATAAGGCAAGCTTTGCGGCGGAACTGACGACGGCTGTGTAACCGCTTGGGGTGCTGACCGAATGTCGAATGGATTCCAGAAGGATTTGATCTACGATATCGGAATGCATAAAGGCGAAGACTCTGAGTTGTATTTGAAGAAAGGCTACAGAGTCATCGGGATCGAGGCTGTTCCCGCTCTGGCAGAGGCGACGGGCGAGAGTTTGAAGGAATTTGTGCAAAGCGGTCAACTTCTGATTCTGAATGTTGCAATCGCGGAAAGGGAGGGCGCGCTGACGTTTTTCGAGAGCACAGCCAACAGCGTATGGGGAACGCTCTATCCCGAGTGGGCGCGCCGCAACGAAAAGTTGGCGGGCAAACCTTCAATCGAGCGAATCGTGGACGGTGCGAATCTCGCCGCCATTTTGAGCCAGTACGGGGTTCCCTACTATCTCAAGATCGATGTTGAAGGCGCGGACACGCTCTGTCTCGAAGCTCTGAGGGGATTCCGGGACAAGCCGAAGTACGTGTCGTTCGAATCCACCAAGGATTCCTGGCGCGATCTGGAACGGGAATTCGCGCTTCTGAAAGAGCTGGGATACTCGAAGTTCAAAGTGGTGCCGCAGCACAAGGTGCATGAGCAGCGCTGCCCTGCGCCGGCGAAGGAAGGGCAGTACGTGGATCATCGATTCCAGCGTGGTGCCAGCGGACTTTTCGGAGATGAGGCCCCCGGGGAGTGGGCCACTGAAAAGGAAGCGCTGAAGAGATATCGCCGGATTTTCTTCTGGTACAAGCTGTTTGGCGACGATGGGTATCTGGCCCCACCAAGGCTGGCGCAGCGAATTCTGGACCGTCTTGGAATGAGATACGACGCGGGATGGTATGACACTCATGCAGCATGTTGCTGAGATGGCAGCATTCTGCTGAGATGAGAGCGCAGGAGATGGACACGGATCTGCAGTTCGTGGTTTAGGCAGAGGCAGGAAGCAAAGGCAGAACTGGAAACGGAAGTATGGCGAACGTACTCGATCTTCGACGGCGCATCCGCAGCGTAAAGAACACGCGCCAGATCACCAAGGCCATGAAGATGGTGTCGGCGGCGCGACTGCGCCGCGCGCAGGAGCGCATGATGGCGGCGCGGCCCTATGCGAAGATGATCACGAGCGTGCTGGAATCGCTGACGCGGCGCATCGAGATCGTCGATCCGGAGACCGGCAACTTGCGCCACCCGCTGTTTGCCACGCGCGAAGAAAAGCGGGTGCTGGTGGTGGTGGTAAGCGGCGACCGGGGATTTGCCGGCGGCTTCAACGCGAACATTGTGAAGGCCGCGACCCAATTCATCGATGCGGGCCCGGACAAGGAGTTCGACATTGAGGCGGTTGGCCGCAAAGGGCGCGATGTGCTGCGCCGGCGGTTCCCCATGACGGAGTACGCGGAGAGCGCGGAGGAAGACGAAGCGCCGCAGCGGGGCGAGCGCAAAGGGCGCGTTGAGATCACGGGTGACCATCCCGGCATGCTGCTCAAGCTGGAAGCGAGCCGCGTGTTCAAGTTGGCGGAGAACATCATCTCGCGATACTGCCATGAAGAGATCGATGCCGCCTACATTGTCTACAACGAATTCAAATCGGTGATCTCGCAGCGGGTGGTGGTGGAAAAGCTGCTGCCGCTGATCAAGATCGGCGCGCAGCAAGTAGCCGGCGCAGCGGAACCGAGCTTGGCCGAGCGCGAGCGTGCGGCGGAGGCGGCGTTAACCTCGGGCATTGCTCTCGAACCCGCGGACACGCACGAGGCCGATGACGAAGCCCAGAGATTTGGCACTGCAAACGTGGACTACATTTACGAGCAGCCGCCCGAGGAATTGTTCAACGGCCTGCTGCCGCAGTACATCTCGGCCATGCTGTATCACGCCATGGCGGAATCGGTGGCGGCCGAGCATGCGGCGCGCATGACGGCGATGGATTCGGCAACCAACAACGCCTCCGACATGATCGACGCGCTGACGCTGCACATGAATCGCGTGCGCCAGGCGGCGATCACCAAGGAGATCATTGAGATTGTGAGCGGCGCGGCGGCGCTGTGAAAGACAGCTATTAGCTCTTAGCTTTTAGCCTTTAGCTTTTTCGTGGTGAATGGGCGGTCGGGGAGTTCAACCTGAATGAGCGGATGAAAGGGAACTAAAAGCTAATAGCTAAAAGCTAAAAGCTCAGAACGAGAAGGCAGAGGAATGGCAGAGAACACAGGCAAGGTAATTCAGATATCCGGTCCGGCGGTGGATGTGCAGTTTGAAGAGGCGACGATGCCGCCCATCTACCAGGCGCTGCGCGTCACCAGCGAGGGCTTCAACACGCCCGTGCCCGTAAACGTCATCCTCGAGGTGCAGCAGCATCTGGGCGAAGGCCGGGTCCGCACCGTGGCCATGGAAGACACCAACGGCATGGTGCGCGGCATGAAGGCCATCGATCTCGGCGGGCCCATCCGGGTGCCCGTGGGCAAGGAGACGCTGGGCCGCGTCATCAATGTCATCGGCGAGCCGGTGGACGAGCTTGGCCCCATCGGCGAAAAGCAGCGCATGCCGATTCATCGCCCCGCGCCGCTTTTCGACGAGCAATCCACGCACGAGGAGATGTTCGAGACCGGCATCAAGGTCATTGACCTGATCCAGCCGTTTTTGAAGGGCGGCAAGATCGGCCTGTTCGGCGGCGCCGGCGTGGGCAAGACCGTGGTCATCATGGAGCTCATCAACAACGTGGCCAAGAACCATGGCGGCTACTCGGTGTTTGGCGGCGTGGGCGAGCGCACCCGCGAGGGCAATGACCTGTGGCTGGAGATGACCGAGTCGGGCGTAATCAAGCCGGGCAAGTGGCAGGAGTCGAAATGCGCGCTGGTCTACGGCCAAATGACCGAGCCGCCAGGCGCGCGCCTGCGTGTGGCGCTCAGCGCGCTCACAGTAGCCGAGTACTTCCGAGACGTGGAGGGCTCTGACACGCTGCTGTTCATCGACAACATTTTCCGCTTTACCCAGGCGGGGTCGGAAGTATCCACGCTGCTGGGCCGCATGCCCTCGGCGGTGGGCTACCAGCCCAACCTGGCCACGGAGATGGGCGAGCTGCAGGAACGGATCACGTCCACCAGCAAAGGCTCGGTGACCTCTGTGCAGGCTGTTTACGTGCCCGCCGACGACTTGACCGATCCCGCGCCGGCGACGACCTTCGCGCATCTCGACGCGACCACCGTGTTGAGCCGTCCGCTTTCGGAACTCGGCATTTATCCCGCTGTCGATCCGCTGGCCTCCACCTCGCGCATCCTGGCCGCGCGCATCGTAGGCCAGGAGCACTACGACGTGGCCCAGGGCGTGAAGAAGATACTGCAGCGCTACAAGGACCTGCAGGACATCATCGCCATTCTCGGGATCGACGAGTTGAGTGAGGAAGACAAGCTTACCGTGGGGCGCGCGCGCAAGGTGCAGAAGTTCCTGTCGCAGCCGTTCCACGTGGCCGAGCAGTTCACTGGAATTGCCGGCCGCTACGTGAAGATTGCAGACACGGTCCGCAGCTTCAAAGGCATTCTCGAAGGCAAGTACGACGACGTTCCCGAGCAGGCGTTTTACATGCAGGGAGCCATCGAAGAAGTGCTGGCGGCAGCGGAGAAGATGAAGGCGACGGTGTAAGAGAGACAGCAATTAGCAGTTAGCTTTTAGCCATTTGCTCGGATTCACAACGTGAAGCTAAAAGCTAAAGGCTAAGAGCTAACAGCTTGGAGTTTTATTCCAATGGCAGACCCATCCAACTCGCTTCGCGTCCGGCTCGTTACCCCAGAGCGCACGCTTTTTGACGCGGCCGCCGATGCCGTGGAGCTTCCGGCGAAGAACGGCTACATGGAAGTACTCTACGGCCACGCGCCGTTGCTGGCGGAGCTGGGCGCCGGAGATGTGCGGGTCCATGGCGGGGCCGGATCCGATTCCGCGGGCGAGCAGATTTACAACGTGAGCTGGGGATTCGTTGAGGTGCTGCCCGATCGCGTCACCGTCCTGGCCAACGACGCGCTGAAGCCCGAGGAAATCGACACGGCGCGGGCCCAGCAGCAGCTTGAGCGTGGACACCAGATGTGGAAGGATGCTGGTGACCGCGAAGAAGCCTACGACCATGCCCTGCATGTGATTTCGGAAGCTGAAGCCAAGCTGGCCACTGCGGCGGAAAGGCACTGAACGCGCCCGGAAGCACCCGTGCCGATGCGGAGCTACGCTTCAGCCGTGCCGGGATCTTTCTTACCGCACCTGCTCCAGTTCGGGGATCGTTGTTCCCGGCATGATGTGTTCGTGCTCGCAGGCACCCGATTGCCGGATGGTTTCGGCAAGGCGCATCCAGACATCGTCGCCCGACAGCTTTCTTCCGTTTCCCTGGCGCGGGAGCGAAGCATGCTTCTGCGCCAGCCCCTGCGCCAGTTCCTGCACCGTTTCGCACGGCAGTTCCGTGGACCAGCGGGCGGTGGCGCGGAGCAGATGTTTTTCCACCCGGCTTTCCACCAATAAAAACGCCACTGCGGCGGGCATGGCAAAGAGCAGCGCCCAAATGCCGCGGATCCAGTCGAGCTCATACAGCGCCCACCACAGGGCGATGACCGGCAAGCTGGCCACGGCCATGCTCGCCAGCATGACCCGATCCTGCAGTCGCTGGGAATGACTCAGCCGGGGAAACTGCCCACCTGACTTGCTGGCAATCGCATTCCAGCGTTCCGCTCGATCGGTGGGAGGAACGAGCTCGGCCAGCCGGGTCCCAGGGTCAATGCTGTGCCGCGGAATTCCAAGCGCATCCGCCAGAACCAGCCGCGTCCGATAGAGCGCTCTGGCAAGGTGCAGCGAATCATCCCGTTCAAGCTTTCGCATCAGCAGAAGGTGCAGATCTCCGGCCGTCCGCACTTTCAGCGCTTCTCCATCGGACACACTGATCCCGAACTCATCCTCCACGCGCTGAATGAGGCCAGCCTTGACGGGATCCACGGCACACCTCACGACCGGGGGGATCTTGAGCGGAATTCAATAATCAGAACAGTAACAGGTTTGTCACATTTCGATAAGGATTTTCTGCGCGATTGGTCTGGTGTTCGGGAGCGGGGAGGCAGGTGCCGGCCTACGGTTTTTACGGCTCGACCGGAGTGGCTCCGTCCAGAATCCTGGAGGTCACATGTGTTTTCTCAAAGTCCAGATTCTGAGCGTCAATGATCATGGTGCGGCGGAAGAAGAAAAGCACTTCGATTTTGAACTCGGTAGAAAAGGTAACGGGGAACCAGACGCCATCGGGTTGGGGAGCATAAGTTACGGTAAATCCGAGCCCCGGAAAGTTGATGCCCATAAAGGTGCGCACCGCGAACGGAATCTTGCGCGCCATCCCGGTGGTGACCAGCACCGGCTCATATGCCACCGTGTCAATGTACGCGTCGCCCTTCCAACCAAAATCCTTCGGATCTTTGGGCAGGAAGATCACATGGAAAACGTCGCGGCCGTTCATTCTCTCCCGGCCGGAATATCGAAAGACATAATCTGCCTGTTCCTTTGAGGTCAGTGGGAAGAGTTTAGCGTCAATTCCATCCCGCGACTTGTCGTTCATCAGGTTATGGCGAATGTTCTCGACGAGCTGCCGGTCAATGCTTTGGTGATTGCCAATACTGATCGCGATGTCATCGTCGCTTTCGGGTGATTTCGCCGGCGGGTTAGACGCGGCACCGTTGCCGGTCTGGGCGGGCTGGCCGCTTCTGGATTGGGCCGAATCCGGTTTGGGGGACTGGGCCGATTCCGGCTTTGAGCTACCGCCTGCATTCTTGTCCTTGTCGCCCGCGTTCGCTTGATCGTCGTCAGGAAGAAGCGCGTTGTAGTCAACGTAGCGATGCTTGTCGCGAAACCGTCCGTCCACCCTGAGGAGCTCTTCGTGGGTGCCATCGGCAGCCGGGGTCACGCGATAATCCGTCGTCTCCTGGCACAGAATCGTGCCGCCGCGACGGGAAACGGTCTTGGCATGCTGCACGTAGACGTAGTGAGCGCGTTCGGTCACGGCACGGTCCTGGTTGGCGGCAACGCGAGCCATGATGGCTTCGGCCGTCAAGGGCGCCGGTGCGTTCTGGGGCTGGGCGCTCAGGCAGGCCGCAAGAACCCCTATTCCAGCCGTGGACAGAATCCTGATCATCGATCTCCCGCAAGGCCTCCGTCTGGCTGCTGCCTCTATTCGTTTCCGCTGCCTCGCTTCAATTTCAGTGGCGTGGCATTTCCCATTTGCGTGAAAGTTCCATCCATCGTCTGCAGATCAGCCGAAATCTTGCCTGCGAACTCCGCGCCGATTCCGACAAAGGCGAGACGGAGGGCGTTGTCTTTCTTTTCCACGGCGCTCGCCGGTATCCAGTTCTGACCCTGATCGGGACTCTGAAGTTGCGCGGTCAGGCCTTCCGAAGTGTTTGCAATCTTCACCACAAGGTGAAGCTGTGCAGCGCCGGTGTCGAGAACGCCCGCCCAGGTTCCGTCGATCTGGGATGGCGCCGCGGGCTTGACCGGCGCCTTCGCAACCGCGCGCCGGAAGTTGAGCGCCAACGATACTCCCTGTGTCCAGGTGCCCTCAATCGCGCTGGCGTCTGTGTTCACTGTGCCTTCGTACGAGCCCTGCACCGCATCCACGGTCAGGTTCAGCTTCCCTCCCTTCATGGAAACGGAACTCACCGGAATTCCCATTGCGCCCTGATCCACGCTATCCAGCGTCGCCGCCAAAGCGCCACCTGCGCCGGGGGTCAAGTGAAGTACAAGGCGCAACTGGGCGGCGCCGGTATCCAGAGCTCCCTCCCAATCGCCCACGATGGCGGCTGGCGCCGGCGCTGCCGGAGCAGCAGACTGGGCGGTTGCAGCGGGAGCAGCGGGAGTGGCCTGGCGCTTGAGTTCGAGCGGATCCGGACCCTCTTCCTCGGGCGCCGTCTGCGTCCACGTGCCGGTCACTTCAGTCAGGTCGGCGCTGAGCTTGCCTGTGAACGAGCCGCGAATGTTCACTTGCTCGCCGTTCAGTACCACGATGTCGTCCACGGCGAAGGTGATATCGGAGCCTTTCCCCTGCAAATTCTTCACTTTGATTCCAAGGATTGACTCATCGAGGTTGTCCACCGTGGAAGTGAGGCTGCCGTCGGCTCCCGCCGTCACATGCCAGGCAATATGCATCGGGTTGCCGCCGGCGTTGAGCGTTCCCAGCCAGTCGCCTGCCAGGGGCGATTGACCGAATGCGGGTGACAGAAACAGGAAAAGAAAAGCGAAAAACAGTGCGAGTCTCACTGCCAGAGAACCTTGCATGCATCTCCTTTGTTGCGCGGACAGACTCTTTGCTGTCCCTGCGCGGTACAGACATGACGCGACCCCCGGGAAGACTGCAATGAGGAATACGCTGGGGCCGAATGGAAAGTTCACCATCTCCGCGCGCTCAATGGGAGGACAGGCGATAAAAGGAACGGGGCTGCCATACTGTGCAACCGCCCCTGCCAGCGCCTACAATTCTGATTGTCATGGCGAAGCACACAAATCAGACTGTAGAGAGCTTTGAAGTAGCCTGCCCCGATTGCGGGGCCATGATCAAGATCGACGCGGCCAGCGGCCTGGTTATCAGCCACACCCCCGCGCCGCGCAAGCGCATGTTTGAGGACCTTGAAACCGCGGCCAAAGCCATGCGCGAGCATGAGGATCGCAAGGAGTCCATTTTCCGCCAGAGCGTGGACGCGGAGCGCAACAAGGCCGACCTGCTGGAAAAGAAGTTTGCCGAGGCGCTCAAGAAGGCCAAGGACGCTCCCGACGTGAAGCCATTGCGCGAGTTCGACCTGGATTGATGCGGCCCGATTCGGACCATCCGCGCGCGGGTCCCGCGCATCTGTTCTGATGGCGGCAGGATGCTTCCGGCCTGAAATCCACAAGAGCCGGTACGTTCCGCAGGATGCAAAGCGGGACACCAGGCAAAAAGGAGAGAACCATGGGTGCAGTGCCACTTTCGCCCAGAAACCCCGCTCAAAGCCACATGGAAACGCCGCGGAGGGTGGGCGCGACGCCTGAATGGGTTCGCTACGGCGCCGCCGGCAGTTTACTGGCCGGTGGAATCCTGCTGCTCACGGGCCAGCGCCGCGCCGCCCTGTTGGCCAGCGTCGCGGGCGCAGCTCTGGCCATGGTGGAAGAGAAGGAGCTGGTGATGGAGTGCTGGGAGGCCCTGCCCGACTACCTGAACTCGGCCCAGCGCATGGTTGACGTGGCGCAGCAGACCATCGACGATATCGCCGCCAAACGCGACAACATCCTGTCCATCATCGGCAAATCGGCCTAGATGCCGAGTTGCCGCCGCCCAGCATCGCTGATCCGGTGTGGCGTCCACTTCGGCTCCCACACCAGTTCCACATCCACTTTCGAGATGTCGGGAATCCCGCGCAGACGGTTCTCGACTTGTTCCAGGATCAGCCCGCTGGCCGGGCACTGCGGGGTGGTCAGGGTCATCCGCACGCGAACCCATTGCCGCGGCCACCTCGGCGTGGAATCCGGATCGGGGCCGGTTTCAACGGCGTAGATCAAGCCGAGATCGACGAGGTTCAGCTTGACTTCGGGATCGAAGCAGTCGCGCAGCGCGGTCAGAATGTCGGATTGGGAAAGCATCGTGAACGCAGCTTGTAGCCTGTATCTCGCAGCTGGTAGCAACCAGTCTTCACTCCGTCGCTACGGACTACTCGCTTCAGGCTACCGGCTAGTTTTTTCTCTCCACTAGATACCGGGCGACGGCCTTCAATCCCTCCGCGCGTTCTTCGTACGGCGCAAGCTCTTGAAACGCTTCTTCAATCAGCCGGGCCGCGTCGCGCCGGCTCTGCTCAATGCCGTATACCGCCGGCCAGGTGGCCTTTTCCGTGGCCAGATCCTTGCCCGCGGTCTTGCCCAGGTGCTCGGAATCCACGGTCATGTCGAGCACGTCATCCACAATCTGAAAGGCCAGGCCAGCCTTGCGCCCAAACCGGTCCAGCCGCGCCTCATCGTGCCTGGTTGCGCCCGCGAACACTCCGCCCGCCACCACGCTTACCCGGATCAGCGCGCCTGTTTTTGCCCGATGGATGGCCTCCACAAGTTGCGCCGTCGGCTTTTGATGCTCGCTCTCCAAATCGAGCACCTGCCCGCCGATCATGCCCTCCACCGTACCCACGGCGTTCGCCACCAACTGGATGATGCGCACGGTGGACGGCGGCGGGCACTTCATGTTGGCCAGCACCTCGAAAGCCCGCGTCTGCAGCGCGTCGCCCGCCAGGATGGCGAGGGCCTCTCCGAAAACCACATGGCACGTGGGCTTGCCGCGCCGCAGGTCGTCGTTGTCCAGCGCCGGCAGATCGTCATGGATCAGCGAGTAGGTGTGCAGCATCTCAATGGCCGCGCCCAGCTCTTCAATTCCCTTGGGAACCTCGCCGCAAATAGCAACCGCCGCCTGGTAGGCCAGCAACGGCCGCAGCCGCTTGCCTCCGGCAAACGTGGAGTGCCGCATGGCCGCGTGAATCGACGACGGCACTTTCTCGATGTCCGGCAGCAGCGCCGTCAGAGCGACATCTGTCAGTTCTATCCCTAACTTTCTCAACAACTCTACGTCTGACATTTCAATTTATGATACCTGAGCCCTAGTCCGCCGCCGCTCCAACACACACACGCCTGTAACAAGCAGGAGTGCGGCCAGGCTGAGGCCCCGGCCCGTCCACACGTCGGGCGTTGCCGTCCAGTCTACCGTTACGCGAATCGGGCCTGTCGGCACCGGCACGGCAATCAGCCCATCCTCGCGGTGCGGCAAGCCTGTTTCCGTCTGTCCGTTCACGCGTAAACGCCATGCCGGATACGCGCGCAAACGCAGAACCAGCCATCCGTTCTGCGAGGCGGTTCCATGCAGGCCCCAGTGCTCCGCGTTGCCGCTGGAATCGAAGTGGAAGGTCTGCAGACAGCTTTTCTGCTCCGGAGTCCACTGCGGTTGCTGGTCCCCGACGCCTACCCCGAGATTCGTCCGCGCATCCGTCACCAGGCACCCGCCGGGCAGCCCCATGGCGATGAGCGAGCTGTCCGCATACTCGGGCGAGTACTCGTCAGCGCCTTCAAAACCGTCTCCCGCGCGATATGCGGCGAGCATTCCGGGAACGGAGTCCTCCGGGTAGCACACGGTGAACCAGGTTCGCCCCGCCAGCAATGTCACGCCGAGACAGGCTGCTCCGCACGCGGCAGCCACCATCCATCGCCGCGCCGGTGTCCACACGGCCGCAGCCACAAAGATTCCCATGGGCGCTTCCACGGCAACCAGCCAGCGCCAGGGAAACTGCAGCAATCGTACCCTGGGCAGCAGGTTCCATAGCGGCAGCGACACGGGAAGCAGCAATAGAAGCACGGCTGCCGGGATCAACGCCAACGGAATCCACCAACGCCGGCTGCCAGGCAGCCGCCGGCGCCGCCAGCTCACCACGACTCCGGCCAGCGCCGCACTAATCATTCCCACCGCGATCCAAGAAACCCGCGCCAGCTCTGCGTTGTGCAGAGCGGTATCTGGATCCGAACTGACCTGGCGCGCGAACAGGAAGCCGTTCTGAATCTGCTCGCCCGGATCAAGCAGCGCCTGGCTAACGTCAACCCAATGCTGCTCGGCAATGGCCGGAGCCAGGTAGACCCCTGCCAAAGCAAGTCCCAGCACCAAGCCCGCCGCCGCCCGCGACACAGGCATCCAGCTTCGTTTGCCCACCGCGCGCGCCAGCGCCATTGCCACTAACAGGTAGCTTGCCATCAAGCCCACCGGAACGTTCGAAAGCCACGCAGCTGCGATCACCACTGCCAATGCGGGCACACCTTCGATCGCGCGCCGCCACGCCGGCCCAGGCTTGCCGTCGCGCAGCAAAAACAACAGCATTAGCGGAATGCAGATTCCACCGGCCAGCTCCGCGTACGCCGAGCGCGTATAGGCCGTGTACAGCGCATAGCCTGAAAAGATCGCGAGGCACCCGGCCATTGTCGCGGGCGCGTCTCCCATGGCCTCGCGCGCAAGGGTCCTTGTCGCCAATCCAGTCCCGGCCAGTAGCAGAAACACCAGGGCAGAGGGAACTGTTACCCAGGGCAGCACCGCTCCCAGCGCCGCGCCCAGCATCCACTCCAGCGGCGGGTAAAACACAAATCGCGGCTCGCCCGCGTTGTAATTGGCGTTCGCTGCCCAATGCGGATACGCGATTCCGTGCCGCCAACTCTGGAGCGCGTCGATCCACGAAACCAAATGAAAATCGAAGTCGTTGCCGCAGGAGGTTCCGCGCAGAACAAGCGGCGCCGTGGCCAGCGCCGCAGCCGCCAGCACCACGGCGATTCCGAGCCAGCGCCCACCGCGACCTGCGCTCATCCGCGCTCCATCGCCGTTCGTCGCCGACGCAACTAGCCGCGCCACGCGTGTCCCCTCTCTGCTCCCTGTCTCTGCTTGTCTGTTCCCTGTTCCCTGATCCCTGTTCCCTGCTTTTTATGGCTCCAGCCGCATCGTGTGCACCGTCTTTACAGCCACCGCGGCATCGCTGAACGGCATGGCAAACGTCGTCCCGCCCAGCCAGTCCGCCCATTGATCGCGGAAATAGGGACTGTACGGATTTTCGCTCTCGCCCAATACGATGTTCTCGGTGGAGCTGTCCACGTTGCTGAAATCCATGGTGAACCGCTGCGACGGGCCGAAGCTGCGGCCTACCTGCTTCACCGTGGTCACGTCTCCGCTCAGCGGCGCCGGGCCGGTTTGCGCCACCCGCGTAATCAGCGGAAACAGCGCCGCCAGTGGATGCTCCGCAATGACGATATGCCAGCTCCCATAGGCCCACTTGCTCACGTCCGATGGAGCCTTGCCCACATCCATCCCACGCCGCACCGCCTCCGCCAGCACGTCATCCCACGTCTTGTAGCCCGGCGGCAGCCACTCGCCGGTTCCGCGCATGATGATCTCCTCCTCGGCAAAGTCCTTTTCCTCCCAGTGGTACTGGTTCATGAGCTTGCCCAGCTTCGGCTCCAGGATCAGCGGCCAGAACTGCTGCCGGGCGCGATCGACGATGGAGGCCGCGGCGGAATCCGTGGTCAGCTTTCCATCCCAGCTCCGCATCAGGTCGGCGGCCTTGCGCAGCCGGTCATCTGCGTTGCCGGCATGGTCGATTGCGTAGGCGAACCGGTGCCCCAGCTCCTGGTCCACCTCGCTGTAGATATCGGTCTGTACCGCCAGCATGTCTTTCTGCTTGAGCCCGTCGCGGCCCTGGAGCGACTTGTAGATGCGCTCCACGCGATAAGGATCGACCCATTCCAGCGACAATGGATAAGGCGATTTGTCCGTGGTCACGCGCGCGTTCGCCGTGGCCAGGAACCCGGAAGGTGGATCGAACGCGTTGGGCATGCTGTCGAACGGCATATATCCCGCCCACTCGTGGGCGTTGTCGGCAATGGGCACGGCCTCTAATCCCGCCGGCCGCAGCGGCACCTTGCCCACCGCGTGGTACGCAATGTGCCCCTGGTCGTCGGCATACACCAGGTTCTGCGTGGGCCAATCCCAGTTGGCCAGGGCCGCGGAAAACTCCGTCCAGTTCGCGGCCGTGTTCATGGCGAACATCGGCAGCCCGTGGAGCGACGGATCATACAGAGTCCACTTGAGCGCCAGCGGCCGCGTCTCGCCGGGAATCACCGGCGTTACAATCGGACCGTGATCGGTCGACTGCACGTCCACCGTCACGTCCTTGCCGCCGCGCACATGGATGGTCTCGCGATTAACGGACAGCGGCTTCCAGCTTCCATCCGGCGCCTGGTAATTGCCCTTGCCGTCCAGCTTCTCCACGTAGATGTCCTGCACGTCGGCCATGAGCGCGGTAAATCCCCATGCCACATGGTCATTGTGGCCGGCAATCACGCCTGGAATACCCGGCAGCGTGACGCCTTCCACATGAAATCCGGGCGCTTCCAGCTCCGCCATGAACCAGATGTTGGGGACCTGGATGGGCAGGTGCATGTCGTTCGAGAGCAGGGGAAGGCCGCTCGCAGTGTGCTTTCCGCTGATGACCCAGTTGTTCGATCCCGGCGCGCAATCGCCGCAATCCGGCAAATCCAGCTCGGCCGCGAGCGCGTTTACGCCCGCCAACACAGGCCTGTCGTTTTCTGCCGCGTGCCGCACTGACCGCGCAGTCTCATTGTCCTCATTGGTCTGGCTTCGCGCCGGATCGGGTTTGGACCAGTCAATTGCATCGCCGGTGGGAGGATGGTCGCGCCACGACCCAACTGGGTATAGCTCCGCCTCAAGCTGCGGATTGCTGAGCCTGGAGCGGATCCGCTCCCTCTCCACCTTCACGTTCCAGTGCGTATCCAGCATGTCAACCATCATCGTGGCCACGCTGATGGAATCCGCGCCGCTCCAGGGCTGCGGTTTGTAGAGCAGCATGCGGAACTCGCCGGGGAGGTTGTTCTGGTGCTGTTGGATGTAGAGGTTGACGCCGCGTGCGTAGTCGTCCAGTCGGCGCCGGTCGTCCCCGTCCAGGCTCCCATAAATGTGCTCCGCTGCTCGCCGGAACCCGAGGATCCGCTGCATGGTGTCGTGTTTCACGAGCGCGGGCCCGAGGATCTCCGCGAGCTCTCCGTTCGCGTTACGCCGCCAGACGTCCAATTGCCATAGCCGGTCCTGCGCCGTGACGTAGCCTTGCGCCGTGAACAGATCGTCCTCGGTGGCCGCTTCGATATACGGCACGCCGTGGACATCGCGACGCACTGTCACCGGAGCGGAAAGGCCGGGCAGACTTATCACGCCATCCAGTTGCGGCAATGAGGCCTTTTCCGCCGCGCGCAGCCACAGCGCCCAGCAAACGGCGAGCGCCACCGGCAGCAGCACCAGCACCGTGAGCGTGTATAGCAGGATGCGCAGCCATCGCCGCCGCTTTCGCGGGGTTGATCGTAAGGTTCGGGCAAAAGAGGAAGCGATTGCGTCGGAGTCGGCCATCGGTCAATGACAGGATAACGCCGCGCTCCCGTGCATCGGCGCACGAGCGGCACATGCGCGGCCAGTCGCCCGCGCTTGCTTAACTGCCCCGTGCGGTTCAGCCAGACCCGCAAGATGCCCTCAGATTGTCGCCGGCTCGGCGGGTGCGGCGGAGACCGCTCGGATTCGCCGGCGCCCATAGAACACGATCAGGAAGATCAGAATCAGCGTCACTACGGGAATCACCAGCACACTCCCCTCCGGCCCATCCGCTCCACCGCTCCAAAATACCTTTCCTATCGGCGATGTGGAAAGCAGGTGCCCGTTCGCCTTCAACCCGCTATCTGCCACTCCGTAAAAATAGGTTTGCGCCCAGTCCCACCCGGCATGGCATCCGATGGCCCACCAAGCCGATCCTGTTACGCGTATGCTGATGCAGAACACCGCGCCGATGGCCGCCGCGGAGAAGATGCCAATCCAGTTTTCTCCGTTATTGCCGGTGTGAACGAATCCGAACAGCGTCGAAGTGACCCAGGCAGCCTGCCAGAATCCATTGCCCGGACGCCTGGTTAAATGCAGCCAAAAGCAGGGAATCAAACCCAGCGCAGCCATGATGTAGACGCCCCAGATCCCATTTCCTTTTCCTTTCCACAGCAGCTCGCCGCAGACGGCGCCCACCACGACGAGGGCCCACCAGAAGTTCACGCCGCGGGCAAGCGTGAATTGCAGGTAGCAGCGGAATATGCCTTCCTCCATGCAACCGACGAAGAAGAACATCAGTCCCCACGCCGCCGCGTCGATGGCAATCTGGACTCCGCTCAGCGCCACACCGCCAACGTGTAGCCATCCTCCTGCCGCAAGCGCACCCACCAAAATGGAGAGGAAGAGGAATCCGCTGCCCACTCCCTGGAGAAAATGACGAAACTTGCGCGGGCCGGCGAGGTTATACGCCAGCAGGCTTCGGCGCTCCATCAGGGACATGAGGAACACGATCAGGATCAGAAATAAGACCCCGATGCCCTCGCCGAAGCACGCGGTCCATGGGTCCAATCCGTGCACCGGGGCAGCCTTGGCTGCGAGTGGTGAAACCTTCTGCAAATAGCGCACAAGCAGGTTCAGGCCTGTGATCGGCCCCGCAAACAGCACGATGAAGATGGCCACCGACCAGCCCGCGCGCAACCCCTGCGGACCGAGGAACACCCAGCGGATGCCGCCGGATGCGGGCGGAGTTGGAGCGCCGTTTGCGGGCGGAAAGCCGGGTTCGCCTGCCGGTACGAGTGGCTGGCTGGATAGAACTTCAGGCGTGGACGTTGAGTTTTCCGGGTCCATGGGCACTCCTCGGCTGTTCGCTGTTTCCTGGGTTGCTGAGAATCTTACTCGATCAAGCCCTACGCGTGCAGTGCCTTCGAGGTTCCGGAGAACAAAAGTTCGTGGTCCTTGCGATGTGGCTTTTCAAACAGCCGCTCGGGTTCCTGTATCCTGCAAGGAACCTCGTCATGAGTAGTCGTTTCAGCGCAAGCAATGGCCGGATAGGATCCGGCAACGGAATGCACAACGGCCGTCCGGACTTCGGCCTTTCGCCAGCGGATCTGCGCACGCTGCGGGCGCTGAAAACGCCGGCACGGATCCAGAAGTTCGTGGACGGGATCGAGTACGATTATGCGCACTCGGCGCGGTCGCCCGAGCGCGTGCTGCGGGAGCGCAAAGGCCACTGCCTTGAAGGCGCGATGCTGGCGACTGCCGCGCTGCGCGTGAATGGCCACGCGCCGCTGCTGATGGACCTCGAAGCGGTTTACGACGACGACCATGTTGTGGCGCTCTATCGGGAGCACGGGCTTTGGGGCGCGATCGCCAAGTCCAACTTTGCCGGACTGCGCTTCCGTGCGCCCGTTTACCGCACCCTGCGCGAGCTGGCGCTGAGCTACTTTGAGCACTACTACAACCTTCGCGGGCAGCGTACGTTGCGCAGTTATTCGCAGGCGGTGAACCTGGCGCGCCTGGACCGGCTGCACTGGATGACCGGCGAAGAAGACGTGTGGTCTGTGCCCGAGCTGCTGATCGCGGCACGGCATTATCCGATTGTTCCGGACCGCGTGGCGCGGGCGCTGCCGCGGCTGGACCGGCGGAGCTTTGAGGCGGGTTTGCACGGCTCCGTGAAGCACTGACTGTCGTGGCGGTGAACTACGAACTGTGAACTAAGCGTAGCTGCGGACCCACTCGAGGATGGAGCGAACGCCTACGCCGCTGGGGCCTTTGGCGATGAAGGGCTTGTTTTCATCGATCCAGGCGAGGCCGGCGATGTCGAGGTGAATCCATGGGGTGTCCTCGGCGAAGACCTTGAGGAATTCCGCGGCGGTGATGGCTCCGCCGTAGCGGCCACCCGTGTTCTTGATGTCGCCGATGTCGCTCTTGATCATGTCGGCGTACTCGTCGCCGAGGGGCATGCGCCAGAACTTTTCCCCGCTGACGGCGAGGGCCGACTGGAATTTGGCGTAGGTGGGGTCGTCGTTGGAGAACGCGCCGGCGTTAATCATGCCCAGGGCCACGCCGATGGCGCCGGTGAGGGTGGCGGCGTCGATCAGGTGGGTGGCGCCGAGGCGGCGGGCGTAGGTGAGGCCGTCGGCGAGAACCAGGCGGCCCTCGGCGTCAGTGTTGATGATCTCAATGGTTTTGCCGGGCTTGTCCGGGGTTATGGGCATGGCGGTCTGCACGTCGCCGGGCTTTTGCGCCTTGCCGTCGGGCATGTTCTCTGTGGCACAGACAATGGCGATGACACGCACCCGCGGCTTGAGGAGGGCGATGGCGCGCATGGCGCCGACCATCGCCGCGCCGCCGGCCATGTCGTACTTCATTTTTTCCATGTTGTCAGAGGGCTTGATGGAGATGCCGCCTGTATCGAAAGTGACGCCTTTGCCGACAAGGCCGAGCACCGGGCCGTCGGTGACGCCCTCGGGCTGGTAGCGGAGCACGATGAGCGCGGGCGGCTCCGCCGAACCCTGGGCGACGCTCCAGAATGCGCCCATCTTCAGCTCATGGAGCTTGTCGGCGGAGTGGACTTCGCAGTGGAGGCCGACCTCCTTGGCCATGGCGGCAGCGCGGCGGCCGAACTCAGTGGGCGTGAGCTTGTTGCCGGGCTCGTTGACCAGGGTGCGAGTGAAGTTCTGGCTCATGCCGACGATCCAGCCCTCGCGGAAGTCGTCCTCGACCTTGGCGTTGTTGTTGGTTTGAGGAGCGGCGACGGTGAATGCCTGCACGCTCAGGTCCTTGCGGTCGCTGCGGTAGGTGTCGGGATCGAAGTCGCCGACGAAGGCGCCCTCGACGGCGGCGCGGGCGCAGGCGGCCGTAGGAAAGGCTTCCGGCGCGCCAGCGGGGATGGCGAATACGAGCTCGCGGATGCCCCGCGGCTTGGTGAAGCGGACTGCGGCGCCGGCTGCATTGCGAACGGAGTGGACGGTTGCCTTGGCCGGCTTGCCCAGGCCGAGGATGAGGAGGCGCGCGGCTTTGAGGCCGGCGGGCGCGTGGATCAGCAGGGTTTCATTGGCGGCGGCCTTGAACTCGCCTCCGGCGAGGATGGCGGTAGCGGCGGATCTTACAGCGGCATCGGTGGTGAGCAACTCGGGCTGCGGTTTGGCGTCGGGCGCCTTGGAGGTTTGTGTGTCAACGGCGGTGACGGCCAGAAGGAGAGTCTCAATGGAAGCGAGAGGGACGAAAGTGAGATCAGCGCGCATAGAAGCCATTATGCAGGGTTCAGGTGACGGGGTTCAGGTGACGGGATATCGCTGCTACGGGACGGAGTGGCGAGAGGTGCGAAAAATAAAACGGCGATGTCGAGTGGAATGATGGAGTTATGCCCATAAAGTGCACAGAATTGCGCACCTTTGTTGCCGGGGTTTCCGGAGTTCCTTCGGGCTGTGCTGCGATTTGCATTTCGTGGTCCCCAGTGCCAAAAACACCTACGCCCGCCGGTGGGGCGGGCGCAATTCAACTCATGGCTAGACTCTAACCCGGATTTGCTCTCCTGGATGTGATGGCGGACACAGGCGGAGCCAGCGAAGTTAGCGGGGCCAGCGGAGCCAGCGGTGCCAACGGGGACAGGGCGGAGGTGCTAAGGAGCCTGCAAGGTTACCTTTGGTGGGGAGGGGGTCGCCTCAAATAGGCATTTTGCTGGGATGATGTACCATAGTGCGATACTTTTGAGGCGTTGACGGGGTGAGTGGAGGCCGGGTGGTTACCGTTGGGTAGGGGCGCCCCCGACTTGCGCTCGGACTTGGGGTCTCTTGGTGGGGCTTACCCCGGGTTCTCGCGCTGCTTCGCAGCGCGTCCACCCTCCTGGACGCTCAACGCGAAAAGGGGCCGGCCAGGTCGTATCCCATGTCTCAAAATGGAATCTGCGGGGAATGACAGAAATATAGGCAAGGGCAACAACAAAGGCAAAAGCAAGAACAAAAGCAAAAGCAGATTCCCGGAGGGAATGACAGAAAGAAAAGCAAGAGCAACGGCAAAAGCAAAGGCAACAGCAAATTCCTGCGGACGAATTCAGTCTTTGGAGCGGGAGCGGTGCTTGCTGGCGTTTACGGCGGCGCGGGCTTCGCGGTCGGCTTCGCGGCGGCGCTCGGTTTCGCGCCTGTCCCAGTCCTGTTTGCCCTTGGCGAGGGCGAGCTCGCATTTGACCTTGCCGTTTTTGAAATAGAGTCGGGTGGGGATGAGCGTGTGACCTTTAATCTGCGTCTTAGACAGTAGCTTGCGCACCTCTTCGCGGTGCATGAGGAGCTTGCGAGTGCGAGTTTCGTCGTGATTGGCAATATTTCCGTGAGAATAAGGCCCGATGTGGACATTCAGGAGAAAGGCTTCGCCGTCCTTGATGAGGCCGTAGGCGTCCTTGAGGTTGGCATTGCCCTGGCGGATGGATTTGACTTCAGTGCCGCGGAGGGCGATGCCGGCCTCATAGCGCTCGAGGAGGAAGTAGTCGTGGCTGGCGCGGCGGTTCTGGGCGGCATCGCGCTCGCCGGAGGCGAGAGGGTCGCGTGGGCGGGCGGCTTTTGCGGGAGCGGCTTTGCCGGCCGGCTGGATGGTATGGCTGGACTGGCGGGGCATAGGGAAACGTCCTTGAATCTTCATGCTAGCACCGGGGCAGGGAACGGGCTGCAGGTAGTGGGGCTTTGCTAAAATGAGGCAACGCAGGTGGGGTTTTTCGGCAATCTCAGGAATAGGGTGGTTGGAAGAGGCATTGCGAAAGGCGGCGATTCGTGGGTAAGGGTCAGTCCGCCAATGCTGCTTCGGTCCTCTGCATTCCAGGAAAATGCATTAGCCCCGGAATCAATCGCGTTGCAGGTGCGGGGATTGGCCACAGCGCCCGAGGGAACGGGGCGGGTGGCGGAGTCGCCGGCCGGACGCAAGGGAGTTCGATGAATCGCGCAGGTTTCGCGGCAGCCACGGGCAGAGCCCTTCTCCTTTTGACGCTCATTTTTGTTGTGACTGGGCCGCTGGCGATGCGGCTCGAGGCGCAATACGACTCGATGGGCATGCCGGCCGAGCACACCAAGGGCGGCGAGTCCGCGAAGAGGCTCTACAAGGAAGCGCAAGCGGCCGAGCAGCGCGGAGACTTTGACGCTGCGTTTACCGACTACCAGAAGGCAGACCAGAAGGATCACAAGGACATCCGCTACCGGACTTCGATGGACCGGGTACGGGTGAATGCGGCGGGGCAACATCTGAGCAAAGGGAAGCAACTGGAGAAATCGGGCGACTACCAGGGGGCGCTGACGGAGTACTTGCGCGCGCAGGAGATTGACCCTACAGACGAAGCGGCGGGGCAGGCGATCAACGCGCTGCGGAACCAGGAGAATTCGGCGACTCCGGGGGTTCCGGCCACGACGCAGGCGGCGGCCAGCGAGGAAGAGGAGCTGAGCACGCTGGGCTCTCCGGTGGAGTTGAAACCGGTGTCGAACGAGCCGCTGACCATGCACTACACGCAAGACTCCAAGGTTGTGTATGAGGCCATCGGCAAAGCGGCAGGGATCAATGTGCTGTTCGATCCGGATTACGTATCGAAGCGGATCACTGTGGACCTGAACAACACCACGCTGCTGGATGCGTTGAGGATTGTGGGGGTGGTCTCGAACACGTTCTGGCGGCCAATTACGCAGAACACGATTTTTGTGGCCCAGAACTCGCGCTCGAAGCGCAACGAGCTGGATGAGGAGGCGGTGCAAACATTCTACCTGGCCAATGCGTGGCAACAGAATGACCTGAACGACATCCAGACGGCGCTGCGCAATGTGCTGATGCAGATAAAGGTGTACGGACTGGCGAGCCAGAATGCGCTGGTGGTGCGGGGCACGCCGGACGAGCTGCTGCTGGCGCAGAAGATCATCAACGACCTGGACAAGGCGCGGCCGGAAGTGGTGGTGGACATAGCGGTGCTGGAAGTGAGCAAGAACTGGGAGCGGACGATCGGGCTGCAGTGGCCGTCGAGTGTGGGGGTGCAGTTGCAATCGCCGACGGCCAGTTCGTCGTCGACGACAACTTGCCCGACGGGGAGCACGACGTGTACGCCGACGACCGGAACGTCGACCACCAGTCCGACGCTTTATAACCTGGCGCACCTGAACTCGAACGACTTTGCGGTGACGGTGGGCGCGGCCACGGCGAACCTGCTGCTGACGGACTCCAATACGCGCATTCTGCAGAATCCACGGCTGCGGGCCACGGACATGCAGAAGGCGACGCTGAAGATCGGCGAGCGCATTCCTTACGCCACGGGCTCATTCCAGTCCGGACTGGGAGTGTCGGCGGGAGCCTACCCGGCCGCGGAAACGCAGTTCCAGTACCAGGACATCGGCGTGAACATCGAGATAACGCCGACGGTGCACTTTGACGACGATGTGACGCTAAAGATGAAAGTCGAGGTCACTTCGCAGGCAGGTTCGACGTCGATTGAAGGAGTCAGCGAGCCGATTATTGCGCAGAAGAGCAATGAAGAGACGGTGCGGCTGCGCGAGGGCGAGGTGAACATTCTATCGGGCATCCTGGACCAGCAGGACCAGGTGAGCTGGAGCGGGATACCCGGGCTGAGCTCGATTCCGATTTTGAAGTACCTGTTTGGGTCGAAGGACCACACGATCACGAACGACGAAGTGGTGTTTCTGGTGACGCCGCACGTTGTGCGCGGGGCGGACATCTCCTCGTCGAACCTGCGGGCGGTGGACACGGGCCCGGGGCAGAATGTGGAGCTGCGGCGGATTGCGGAGACAGGTCCGGGAGCGAATATGCCGGCGCAGGTGCAGCCGGTGGATACGCAGCGGATTGCGCCGCACATGCCGACGGCGCAGGCACAGCAGGAAGCGACGGTGCCGGGAACGAGTCCGGCGGCGGCCGGGCCCGCGGCGCTGGCGCAACTGCAGGCTGCGGCTGAAGGGACGACGACACCGGTGCCCCAGCCGAACCTGAACCCGAAGAACCCGGTGACGCCGCCGGCAGCGGGGGCTGCACCGCCGGGGCAGGCTCCGGCGCAACCAACTCCTCCAGGGCAGGGTGTGAAGCTGATGATGGACGCGCCGGGCGCGGTGGCCAGCGGGGCAACGTTCGAGGTGCCGGTGGTGATCAGCAATGCGACGGACATATCCGGTGTGCCGTTGCAGATTACGTACGATCCGGCCAAGCTGTCGCTGGTAAACGTGGGAGCGGGCGACTTTCTGACGCGGGATGGACAGGCGGCTGCGCTGGTGCATCGCGATGACGGGCCGGGCACGATCACGATCAATGCGTCGCGGCCGCCGGGGACGACCGGCGTGAGCGGCGCGGGAGTGGTGTGCATGCTTGCGTTCCAGGCCAAGACGCCGGGACAGAGCACGATTTCAATCAGCAAACCGGGAGCCATATCGAGCAAGCAAACGCCGGTTCCGGCAGAGGGCTCTGCGATTACCGTCAACGTGAAATAAGCGGGGAAATGAAGCTGCTGAGAATCACAAACCGGAAATCGGGCGAGCAGGGGCTCACGCTGGTGGAACTGATTATCACGGTGGCCATACTGGCGATCCTGGCGTCTGCCGCCGCGCCGATCGCGCGTTTCCAGGTGAAGCGCCAACAGGAACGCGAGTTGCGCTACGACCTGTGGATGATGCGGGACGCGATCGATAAGTACAAGGACGCGGCGGACAAGGGAGCCATCCAGACCAAGGTGGACAGCCAGAATTATCCTCCGGACCTGGAGACGCTGGTAAAAGGAGTGGACATCCAAGGCAAGAAGGTCCGTTTTCTGCGCAACATTCCGAGGGACCCGATGACGGGCAACACGGAGTGGGGTATGCGCTCCATGCAGGACGATCCGGACTCGGACTCCTACGGCGGGCAGAGCGTCTTCGACGTGTACTCGAAGTCGCAGGGGACGGCGCTGGACGGGACGAAGTATTCGACGTGGTGATAAAGACAGGGAAAAGGGAAAAGAACGAAGTTGCAGAGACGACGCCAATCCGGATTCACGCTCATCGAGCTGATGATTGTGATGGCCATCATCAGCATTCTTGCCGTGATCGCGATTCCCAGCTACCTGGGCGCGGTGCGCCAGGCGCGCGAGGCGGTGCTGAAAGAAGACCTGCATGTGATGCGCAGCGCCATCGATTCGTATACGGCGGACAAGCAGAAGGCGCCGCAGTCGCTGGATGATCTGGTGCAGGAGGGTTATCTGCGGGAGATTCCCGAGGATCCCATGACGCACTCGACCACCTCTTGGGTGACGGACACGAGCGATGCGCTGAGCTCGCTGGACCAGACCGACTCCGGCATCGGCAACGTGCATTCCGGATCGGACGAACAGGGTTCGGACGGGCGGGCATATTCCGAGTGGTAGGTCTGCGCCGGAGCAGAGGATGGGTGTTGCGCAGGATGCGGTATTGTGGGATCAACGATGAATCCCACGGATTCCCTTGCTGAAGTGCGTACCGAGATGGAGCTGGTGTACCGGCTCTATATAGGATTGGCGCGCGAGCTTGATGCCGAGACGGGACTGGGCGGCAAGCTGGTTTGGGCAGGCGAACTGGATGCCGAGGGCTGCAGGCTGGTGCGGGCGGCAAATATTGCCGGCGCTGCTTCATTGAGCGCGACGGCGGATGCAGCGGCGCAGCGGGTGGCCATTCGCGAAGGCGTGATCGATTTTCTGGTTATGTCGCTGAGCGAAGCCCTGCGCATTCTAAAGAATGAGATTCGCAAACGGAATGCGGTGGCCGTGGGAGTGACGGTGGCGCCGGAGCTCATGAAAGCGGAGATGCGGGAGCGGGGCGTTGCGCCGGACCTGGTGCGGACGACGGCGCAGGAGAGCGCGGACGCATACTTTTTTGAGCGCGGCGCGCGCGCGATTGTGCCGGGGCGGATTCCGGATGGTTGGGAGTTTTACGTTTTTGCGGATGCGCCGGCGGAATTCGAGGCGCGGGCGCTGGCATTGATTCCGGAAACGGACTTGGCGCTGTGCCGGTGGGTGCGCTTGTCGCCGCGGTATCTTGGTCCGCAGGCGCGGCGTATGCGGGCGATGCCGTGCGCTCGGGAGATGGCGGCTAAACTGACTGAGATTCGATCTGTGCCCAGAGTTCCTTGATGCCGGCGGCAGTTTTTGCGGAGACGGGCAGGAGGGTGTCGATTGCCAGCCCTTTGCGCAGGGCGGCCAGGTTGCGGGTGCGCTCATTTCCACTGAGGCGGTCGATCTTGGTAGCCACGACGACGAATTCGCGATCGACACTGCGGAGCCAGTGGAGGAGTTGCGCGTCGCGAGGCTGGGGCGGCACGTTGGAATCGACGAGACACACGCAGAGTTTCAGGGTGGCGCGATCGGCCAGGTAGGGCTCAATGAACTTTGGCCATTCGGCGGAGATGGATTTTGAGATCTTCGAGTAGCCGTAACCGGGCAGGTCAGCGAAGCGCAGCTTCTCCCTGCTGCGCTCGTCGCAGAGCGCGAAGAAGTTGATGGCGCGGGTGCGGCCGGGCGTGGAGGAAACTTTGGCGGCCTTTTCGCCGACGAGCGCATTCAGCAGGCTTGATTTACCCACGTTGGAGCGGCCGAGGAAGGCGATCTCGGGGACAGTGGGGGCAGGGAACTGCGCGGCGGACAAAGCCGAAAGGAGGAACTGTGCGGTATAGCGCATAGAATTTAAGCGGAATGCAGAACAGCAAGCAGGCGTACAGGCAAAGCGATGTTCCTTCAAGGATACAGGAAGGGCGCTCGAAGGCTCCTGTTGCCTGGAACCGAAGTGACAGTTCAACCAGGTCTTCGGTATAGTTGGCCGATCACCTTCCCAGTAACTACGCCGACGAGGTTCCATTATGCCAGACGTTCACGCGCGTGTTGATGCGGTTCTTTCCACCACCCAGAACCTGTTCACGCTTCTGCGGGATGTGTTTCTTGCATTGCTGCTCATCGTCCTGCTCGGTTTCCCAGCGCAATTGAACTCGATCCTGAGCAAGGCCGGAATCACGCAGGTGAATGGGGGCGTGTTCACCTGGCAGCAGGCAAATCAGGCGGCTGCTCAAGGCACGGCCGCGGCTCAGGCAGACTCATCGGCCTCCGATACGCTGGAAGATGTCGAGTCCACCCTCAACGACATTGCCAGCAACAGCTCCGATCCCAATATCAAAAAGATGGCCACGGATGCCGCGACCCAGGCGGCCACCACCCGCTCGTCTCTCGAGACCGCAAACAGCTCCCTGGCCCAATCGGTGGTTACCCTGCAAACCGCCGCGCCGGGCACCGCCTCAGCGGCCAAGGCATCGCCCACTACGGGCTGGGTCCTTCTTGGCAACTCAGACCCCACCCACCAACAATGGACAAAATCGACGAAGCCGAAGATTGCCGGATCGCCTGACGTGAAGGTCGGCCAGGCCATTACCTTTACCGACAGTGTATTTTTGCGCGGAGACAAGGCTCAGAATCAGACTTTCAACCAGGCCCCAATTCTGGGAGCTGCCCGCAGCGGCAGTTCAGGTGTGGTCACCGATGTTGACTATGTGGCTAACAAAAAGGGGAACGCCCATGTGTGGGTGAAGGTCAATTTGAAAAGCAATCCGTAAAAGCGGTCCGCTTCAACAGTCCCGCTATTTGCGGGAGAGTCCCCGTGGCGCTCATGGCCGCTTCCGCTGCTGAGTGGTTATGATTGTCGGGGAAGGAGACTGGCCAAGTGTTCACTCCGCAGCCCGTCGGGTTCATTCGCAGTGGTTATCAGGATACTTCGTCCATCCCCAAAGGGCTGGGCGTGAAGCATGACGCCGAGGGCGTGCTGGAGGTACTGCCGGAATTCGCAGAGGGCCTGAAGGACGTTGAAGGGTTCTCGCACCTGTTCGTGATATGGGTGTTTGACCAATCGGAGGGTTTCGATCTGGTGGGCAGGGGACCGGCGGACAGCAGGCCGCACGGCGTGTTTGCCACGCGGTCGCCGCGGCGGCCGAATCCGATCGGGCTGACGGTGGTGGAGCTGCTGCGGCGCGAAAGAAACAAGCTTCATGTCCGCGGCGTGGACATGCTGGATTCGACGCCGATCCTCGATATCAAGCCGTACATGTCGACCATTCCCGTTGAGAAGCTGCGGCGAGGCTGGCTGGCGGAGGCGGAGGCGGCAGCAAGAAAGAAGCAATAAGATTGGGGTAACTCCTGGCTTCGCTGGCGTGTCTTGGTTTCACTCTCGGCTGCCCATTTTCGCCACGGTCTGCTACGATTACATTCCAATCCCGGCTTAGCTGTTTCTTCTCCGTTGCATTCGCATTGCCCAGTGTCACTCAGGCCACGCCGAAGCTCTGCGCCATGCTATTGCTAAGCCGGGAATCGGAGGAGATCATGATCGGTACAAACACCATCGTCGATATCTCGCATTTGCAGGGGCTGCCGGACTTCAGCCGGGTCAGCGCGGCTGGAATTGCCAACGTGTTCCACAAGGCCACCGAAGGAGTTACATGGGCCGATCCGAACTTTGCGAGAAATCGCGCCGCAATCCATGCCGCCGGCCTTCAATTTGGGGCGTATCACTTTGGCCGGCCGGACGATGGCGTGGAGCAGGCCCAGTTCTTTTTGAAGACGGCAAACCCGCAGCCAGGCGACCTGCTCGTCCTCGATTTCGAGCAACCGCCGAATGGAGCCCCGCCAATGACCGCGGACCAGGCGCGCGCCTTTGTCCAGGTGGTGCACTCGGCCATTGGGGTGTGGCCCGGGATCTACGGTTCGCCGAGCTTCCTCACGGTAAACCTCGGCGCCGCGACTGACCCGGTGCTGAGCAATTGCTGGCTGTGGCTGGCCCAGTATGACGCAAGCATCTCCTCGCCCACGCTTCCCGGCGCGTGGCCAGCGTGGACCTTGTGGCAATACACCGATGGTTCCCACGGCTCGCAGCCCTGGTCGGTGGATGGCATTAGCAGCAATTGCGACCGCGATACCTTCAACGGCAGCCCGGACCAACTTACGGCGTTCTGGCAGAACAGTGCGGTTCCTGCGCCCACGGCACCATAAGCGAAGGACTTGCTCTCGCGAAGGAAGTGCTTTCAGCAACGTCTGGGATTATTGCCGCGCCACCTGACCGCCGACCGCTTCCGTGCTTGAGGGCGGAGGCACCGGCACTGCGGCCATCGCTTCGGCCTCTTCTTCCTTCGGCTTGGGCAGCGGGCCTTCAAGAGCCAGCGCCAGCACCTCATCCATGGAATCGACAAAGTGCAGCTTCATGGCGTTCTTGATGTTGTCGGGAAGCTCCTGCAGGTCCTTCTCATTGCCGCGCGGCAGGATGGTCTCAAAAATGCCTGCGCGCAGGGCCGCGAGCAATTTTTCTTTCAGGCCACCGATGGGCAGGACCTTGCCGCGCAGGGTGATTTCGCCGGTCATGGCAATGTCGCGACGCACGGGAATGCGGGCGAGCGCGCTGGCGAGCGCCGTGGCCATGGTGATGCCGGCGCTGGGGCCATCCTTGGGAATTGCGCCCTCAGGCACGTGCAGGTGCAGGTCCACGTTGCGATAGAACTCGCGGCTGAGTCCGAGCATTTGCGCCTTGCTGCGGATGTAGGCCAGCGCGGCCTGCGCCGACTCCTGCATCACGTCGCCGAGCTGGCCGGTGATGGTGAGCTTGCCTTTGCCGTCGAGCACCTGAACTTCTGTGCTGAGAATGGAGCCGCCGACTTCAGTCCAAGCCAGGCCGGTTACCAGGCCGATCTCGCTCTTCTCGTGGACTTCGCTCTCGCGGAACCTGGGCACGCCCAGGAAATCCGCCACGTTGGCCGCGGAGACCTCTTCCTTGTGTTTGAGGCCGCCCTTGATGACCTTGCGCGCCACCTTGCGGCAAATGTTGCCGATTTCGCGCTCGAGATTGCGCACGCCGGCTTCGCGCGTGTAGGCGCGGATGATCTCGAGGATGGCGTCGTCCTGGAAGGCGATGTTTTTTTCGCTCAAACCGGTCTGCTCGCGCTGCTTTTTGACCAGATACTGCCGCGCGATCTCAAGCTTTTCATGCTCCGTGTAGCCCTGCAGGCGCAGGATCTCCATGCGGTCCTGGAGCGCGGGCGGAATGGTGTGGAGCACGTTGGCGGTGGCCACAAAGAGCACCTGCGAGAGGTCGTAATCGACGTCGAGGTAGTGATCCTGGAAGGCGGTGTTTTGCTCGGGGTCGAGGACCTCAAGCAGCGCCGAGGCGGGATCGCCGCGGAAGTCGGAGGAGATTTTGTCCACTTCATCCAGCAGGAAAACCGGGTTCTTGGTTCCGGCCTTCTTCATGTGCTGGATGATCTGCCCGGGGAGCGCGCCGATATATGTGCGGCGATGGCCGCGAACTTCGGCCTCGTCGCGTACTCCGCCCAGCGAGAGGCGAACGAATTTGCGCCCCGTGGACTTGGCAATGGACATGCCCAGCGAAGTTTTGCCTACGCCCGGGGGCCCGACGAAGCAAAGAATGGAGCCCTTGGGATTCTTGACCAGCTGGCGGACGGCCAGGAACTCGAGGATGCGCTCCTTGATTTTCTCCAGTCCGTAGTGGTCCTGGTTGAGGGCCTTTTCGGCGAAGTCGATGGAGCGCGTCTCCTTGGAACGCTTCTTCCAGGGCACGGCCAGGAGCCAGTCAATGTAATTGCGGCTCACAGTGGATTCAGCCGACATGGGCGGCATGGCTTCCAGCTTCTTCAGCTCCTGGATGGCCTTTTCGAGCACGTCCTTGGGCATGCCGGCGGCTTCAATTTTTTTCTTCAGCTCGTCGAACTCACTTTTTTCGCCACGGCCCAGCTCCTTCTGGATGGCCTTGATCTTCTCATTGAGGTAGTACTCTTTCTGCGCCCGCTCCATTTGACGCTTGACGCGCGATTGGATGTTGCGGTCCAGGTCGAGCTTTTCGATTTCGATGTCGAGCACGTCGGCCACGCGCGCCAGCCGCGCCGCGGGGTCGAAGATGCTGAGCAGTTCCTGCTTTTCGTCGATGCCGAGCTGAAGATTCGCCGCAATCACGTCGGAGAGCTTGGCCGGCTCATCCATGCGCACGCTGGCGATGATGGTCTCGTAGTTGAGGCTCTGCTGCAGCTTTACGTACTGCTCAAAGAGGGAAGTGACGCGCTGCATGAGCTGTTCGACCGCCGGCGTCATCTCGAAATTTGTTTTGCCCATGCGCACGGTGGCCACAAAGAAACCGTCGCGGTCGGTAATCTCGACGGACTTGGCGCGCTCCACGCCTTCGACCAGCACCTTGATGTTGCCGTCGGGCATTTTGACGCTTTGCACGATGTTGCAGATGGAGCCGACCTGGAAAATCTCCTTAGCCTTGGGCTCGTCCACGCTGCCGTCGTGCTGGGTGGCGAGGAAGATTTTGCGGTCGCCGGTGAGAGCTTCTTCGAGCGCCCTGACGCTCGATTCGCGGCCCACTACGAAGGGCGTCATCATATAAGGGAAGATCACAAGCTCCCGAATGGGCATCATGGGCAGCCTGCGCGTGTCGTTTTTATCGCGAGAAGAATTCATAGATACCTGTCCATTGGACGCGGCCGAACACACAAAGATTCTTGCTCCCTGGCGAACGGCTTATTGGGATTGTACAGCGGAAACGCCTGCTTTGGGTTCAGAGAAGAAAGCCCAGGCTGAGGCCTGGGCTTTGCTTGATTTGCGCTCCGATCCGGGTTAACCGGCCTTTTCCAGCAGGCAAAGCGACAGATCGCGGTGGTCCACCATCTCTCGCGTGATTTCAAGATCGCGCACGCGCTTGTTGGAGGGCAGGTGGTACATGAGGTCGAGCATCAGCTCTTCCAGGATCATGCGCAGGCCGCGTGCGCCAACTTTGCGGGCAAGCGCCTCGCGGGCCACCGCGCCCACCGCATCCTGGGAGAAATGCAGGCGGACGTTCTCATACTCGAACAGGCGCTGGTATTGCTTGAGGATGGCGTTGCGAGGCTTGGTGAGGATCTCGACCAGCGCGGGCTCATCCAGTTCGTCCAGGATGCCCATGACCGGCAGGCGGCCGACGAACTCAGGAATAAGGCCGTACTTGATGAGGTCCTGCGGCTCGGTCTTGCGCAGCAGTTCGGTGTCGCGATGACTGCGCGTGGTTGCGGCATCGGCCTCGGCATCCGCGGCCTTGAAGCCGAGAGCCTTTTTGCCGACCCTGCGTCCCACTACGCGCTCCAGGCCCACAAATGCGCCGCCGCAGATGAACAGGATGTTGGTGGTATCGACCGCGGTGAACTCCTGGTGCGGATGCTTGCGCCCGCCCTGGGGCGGCACATTGGCCACGGTACCTTCGAGGATCTTTAAGAGCGCCTGCTGCACGCCCTCGCCGCTCACGTCGCGGGTGATCGACGGGTTCTCGTCCTTGCGCCCGATCTTGTCGATTTCATCGATATAAATAATGCCCTGCTGCGCACGGGTCACATCGCCGTCGGCTGCCTGGAGCAGCTTGAGGATAATGTTCTCCACGTCCTCGCCCACGTAGCCGGCTTCGGTCAGCGTGGTTGCGTCCACAATGGCGAAGGGCACGTCCAGCATCTTGGCAAGAGTGTGCGCCAGGAGGGTTTTGCCGGAGCCGGTTGGCCCGATCAGCAGAATGTTCGACTTGGCCAGTTCCACTTCATTGTTGCGCATGCGATTCATCTGGATGCGCTTGTAGTGGTTGTAGACGGCCACCGCCAGCTTCTTCTTGGTCTGGTCCTGCCCAATCACATAATCGTCAAGAAAGCTCTTTACCTCCGACGGCTTGGGAAGGTGCCCCGCAGTGGTGGAGGGATGCGATTCGCCGCGGTCGTCCTCGAGGATCGAGTTGCATACCGCTACGCATTCGTCGCATATATAGGCCCGCGGATAATCGCTTGGCGACGAGATCAATTTTGCAACCGCGTCCTGTGACTTGTGACAGAACGAGCAGCGCAATGCTTCTTCAGGTCCCGTGCGCGTTTTCATGGTTAACGACTCCCTCTGGCCTTCAATTTCCCAATTCCCACTGCTATTTGCCCCCCATCGGGCCGTGCCTTTGTGCCCTTATAAACCTCTGGGCCGGTCGATTATCTCATCGATAATGCCGTACTCTTTGGCCTGCTGCGAGTTCATGATGAAGTCCCGTTCAACGTCCCGCTCGATCCGCTCGAGGGGCTGGCCGGTGTGCCGCGCCATCAGGTTGTTGGTGATCTCGCGAATGCGCAGGATCTCCCGAGCCTGAATATCAATGTCGGTGGCCTGTCCGCTCACCCCGCCCATCGATGGCTGATGGATGAGAATGCGCGAATTGGGTAGCGCAAACCGCTTGCCCTTGGTCCCCGCCATTAATAAGAATGCACCCATACTGGCCGCCTGTCCTATGCAGTACGTCACAACACTGTTCTTGATGAACTGCATAGTGTCATAAATCGCCAGACCCGCCGTAATGGAACCTCCCGGCGAATTGATGTAAAGCTGCACGTCTTTCTCCGGGTCTTCGCCCGAGAGGAACAGCATCTGCGCCACTATCAGGTTGGCTACCTGGTCGTCGATCGGAGTGCCCAGGAAGATAATGTTGTCGCGCAGCAGACGGCTGTATATGTCGTAGGCGCGTTCGCCCCGGCTCGTCTGCTCAACCACCATGGGAACCAATGCCATGCTCTTCTCGCTCTTCGGTTGGGGATTCGCCCTTGCTTGCCCGCCCGCGCGCCTGCTCCTTCAGCCCGCGGCATCCTGCCCGGACGCTTCAGCCCGGCAGTCTTTCGTATAACAGTTGAGCAGTTTTTTCGCGTATCAGTTGTTCCCGGATTCTAGCCAGTCCGCCATCCTGAGTCAAACGCGAACGTAACGTATCCACCGGTTCCCGGCTTTGCAGTGCAGCAATCTGGATCTCGCGATCCACTTCGTCGTCGGAAACCTGGATGTTTTCCTCGTGCGCAATCCGCGCCAGCAGCAAACCTGACTTTACCTCGGCCACGGCGCTGTCCCGCTGCGCCGCACGCAGCCGCTCAAAGTCCAGCTTGCGCATGGCCTCGGTGGTCATGCCCTGGGCTGCCAGCGCCCGGAGTCCCCGCTCCAGGCGCGCGTCCACTTGCTCCTGCACCAGCGATTCCGGAACCGGGAACGGGAAACGGTCGATCATGGCCTGCATCAGCTTGTCCTTGGTCTCGCCTTCCACTGAGCGGCGTTTGCGGTTCTGAAAGTGGTCGCGGACCCGGTTCTCCAGCTCCGACAGATTCTCGTATTCGCCCAACTCTTTGGCAAAATCGTCGTTCAGTTCCGGCAGGGTGCGCTTCTTGATCGCCTTCACATCGATCTCGTAGTCCACTTTCTTGCCGGCCAGGCGTTGCTCGGGGTATTCCGCCGGATAGTTTGCCTCGACGTTCAATTTCTGGCCCACTGTGGCGCCGCGCAGGGCGCTGGAGAACGCTTCCACGGTATCCGTGCCGCCTACCTCCACGAGCGAGTCGTCGCTGTGCAGGGGCGCCGCATCGTCCTCTTCCTGGATTTTGCCGGTATAGGTGATCTGCGCCCAATCGCCGTCGCGGATGGGCCGATCCTCTTCCACCGGTTCCATGGTGGCACGGCTCTCGCGCAACTGCTCCATCTCGTTGCGGAACTCTTCTTCAGTGGCCTCAACCGGAGGCTTGGGCACGATGACGTCCTTGTAGCCCTCGATGGAGAACTGGGGCAGGAACTCAAAGACGGCTTTTACGTGCATGGGCTGGCCGTCTTCCACGGTCAACTCCGTTACCTGGGGCTGGCCGACCGGGCTCACGCCCATCTCCCGCACTGCCTTCTGGAACCGCTCGGGCAGAAAGCCCTCGATAACGTCCTTGCGGATTTCGGCGGCAAACTTGCGCTTGATGACCGATTCCGGTACCTTGCCGGGGCGAAATCCTGGGATACGCGCGTGGCGCTGGAAATTCCGGGTAGTGTTGCGGAAAGCCTTGCTGACGTCGTCGGCGGGAACATCCAGGACAAGTTCGCGGGTGCAATCGGGATTAAGCACTGGACCGTGACTGTGCTCATGCGCATTGTCGTCGGGAGCGTGGGTGTGACCTTCGGGACCGGTCTCTGCCGGCGTTTCCTGCTTTTTTTCAAGGGTATCGGAGAAACTCAACTTTTCTCACCTTCCGGCGCGCCGGGCGCCGATGATAAAAATGCAACACGGAAGCGAGGTGCGGGAATCCCTGCCTCCGCTCACGTGAAAAGAACCTTCTACCCATGGTAAGAGGGAATTGCAGGGGGGGTCAAACCGGCAGGACTATTTATATGTCGAAGCGTCGCACGAAAGTTAATTACTGTTCCGATGCCTCGGGGCGGCGGACATGAGGCAAAAACCGGGGATGGGCGGCGCCGCACTCCCGATAATGCATCCGCGCTTCGCGCAGGCTGAGCATGCCGTTGACCGTAAGCCGCACTTCAGATGCGTCGGCGTCCTCCTGGCCATCGTCCTCCCACCAGCACACCGGGCACAGTTCCAACGATTCCGGCGCCTTAAGCGTCCGGCACCCACAACACGGGCAGCGGAACAGGGGGTTCATGTTGGGATGGACGCGGATTGGAAAGGCGGGATTACGAAGCGCGATGCCGAACATGGTCCCTTTATCGGCGGTGAACCGGAAAACGGTATAGGGCGAGCGGCGAATCGTCGGCCGTAGGCGCGAGGGAGTAGAGCAGCACAGAACAAGACAGGAGTCAAGGGGGCCAGGCGGAGTCACTTGGGGGCGGATTTGCGATGAATAGGGCTGGAAGCGGCCTCGCGTTGCGAGCGCGCGCTGACGAGGGTCATGGTTTTAAGGGAATACGGGAAGCGTCTTCCGCACCTGAGGCACACTTTATAGGTTTCGCCTTCATTGGTGAAGGCTCGGCTGAGCTGCCCATGACGGCAGCCGAAGAACCAATCCCAGATCGTCCTCGCGATCGGCACAAATGGCCCTCCGAGGCAAATTGCTCCTTACCGTGGATGGATGAAGGAAAGCGCCGCGGGGCTGCCCGCGGCGAGCCACATGCATTTCAGTTATGAGGTTGATTGTCGTATTGCGTAACACGCTATAGAACCAGTTATTTGTGCTGATTTCATAAAGTGGATCTTTAGGCAAGTGTAGCCCCAACGGCGAAAAAGTTTCGTGTTGCAAAACTCTGTTGAGGCCAAAGCGTCAATGCCGAGCTTGCGCGCGGAGCAGCCCCTCCACTCCGCGAATCGAGCAGAACCAGGCTCAGGCCCCAGCCGGTTAGAAGTCTTCGAGCTCGGCCGGCGGCAGGACGTCGCCATCGCGGGCCCACCACACGTAGAGTGCGGGCAACAGGAAGATTCCGATGACCAGATTGGCGAGCAGGCCGCCGACGATGACGATGGCGAATGGACGCTGGGAGTCGGATCCGATGGCGTGCGACATGGCGGCGGGAAGCAAGCCGAGCGTGGCCACCAGCATGGTCATCATAACCGGCCGGAGACGCAGGACCGATCCCTCGACGGCGGCCTCCACGATGTGCTCGTAGTCGGAGACTTCAAGACCTTTACGGCGGGCCCGCAACTGGTTGATGAACTCGATCATGATGACGCCGGTTTCCACCGATACGCCGAAAAGGGCTAGAAAACCCACGGCGGAGGAAACGGAGAAGTTGGTGTGGGTGATGAAGAGAGCGAGCGGTCCGCCGATGGACGCCATGCCGACGGAGATGATAATCAGCGCGGCCCATTTGGCCGATTTGAACATGGTGAAAAGGATGAGGAAGATGACGAGGACGGTGATGGGGACGACAAGGGCCATGCGGGCGTTGGCGCGCTTCTGGCTGGCGTATTCGCCGGCCCACTCCAGGTGATAGCCGGTGGGAAGCTTGACGTTATGTTCCACCCGGGAGATGGCCTCTTCGACGGTGGAACCGAGGTCGCGGCCGCGGACTGAGAACTTGATGGCGATGTAGCGCTGGCCGCCTTCGCGATTGATTTGTTCCGCGCCGTCATCGGTTGAGACGTGGGTTAGCTGGGCGAGGGAAACGCGCTCGCCGGACGGCGCCAGCAAGCGAATTTCCTGAATAGCCTCCCTGGTATCGCGATAGGGCTGGAGGTAACGCAGGGTGACGTCATAACGCGCTTCGCCCTGCTGCACCTGGGTGATGGGATTGGCGCCAACGGCGGTCTGGATGGCGTCTTGAATGTCGGAGACATTGATGCCGTACCGGGCGGCGGCGGCGCGATCGACGGTTAAGTCAAGGTTGGGCTGTCCGAGGATGCGGAAAATGCCGAGATCGGCGACGCCGCGGACGTTGGCCATTTCTGCCTGAATTTCCTCGGCCTTGTGCTCGAGGGTGCGCAGGTCATCGCCAAAGAGCTTGACGGCGAGCTCGCCTTTCACGCCGGAGACTGCCTCCTCCATGTTGTCGGAGATCGGCTGCGAGTAGTTCCAGATGACGCCGGGGAACTGAGAGAGCTGGAGGTCCATTGCGGCGATGAGGTTGTCCTTGTCCTGATGAAAGACGGGACGCCACTCCTTCTTGGGCTTGAGATCGACGAAGTACTCCGTGTTGAAGAAGCCCGCGGTATCGGTGCCGTCGTCGGGGCGGCCGGTTTGGCTGACGACCTGGGTGACTTCAGGGAATGAAGCCATCACCAGGCGGGCCTTGTCGACAAAGTCGATGCTGGCGGTGGGGCCTTCGCTGGGCGGCAAAGTGCCGCGGACCCAGATGGAGCCTTCGTCGAGGTGGGGAAGGAATTCGGAGCCGATGGGTCCGCCGAAGGTGAGGAAGATGGCGATGGCAAAGAGGCATGCGGAGATGGCGACGGTTACGCGGTAATGCTGGATAGCGGAGCGGACGGCCGCGCGGTAGCGATCCGTCAGCCAGGTCATGATGGGGTTGTGCCACTCCTTTGCGCCCTTGCGGAAGCTGAATGTTGACATGACGGGAGCGACGAGCATGGCAAAAACGAGCGCGCCGATGAGGGCGAAGCTGACCGTCCAGGCCATGGGCTTGAACAGGCGGCCTTCAACGGCCTGCAGGGTGAAGATGGGCAGATACGAAGCGACGATAATGCCGCGGGCGAAGAAGACGGGGCGCTGGACTTCGTGGGCCGCATTGCGGATTTTCTGCTGAACGGTTACGGTGTCGTCGCGGTTGTTGAGATGGCGAACGATGTTCTCCACCATGATGACAGTGCCGTCAACGACCATGCCGAAGTCGAGTGCGCCGAGGGAGAGCAAATTCGCGGGAATGTGCACCAGGTTCAGGCAGATGGCGGCGAACATGAGAGCGAAGGGGATGGTGAGGGCAACGATGACGGCGCCGCGGGCATTGCCGAGAAAGAGGAAGAGCACGATTACGACCAGGATCATGCCTTCGGTGAGGTTGTGCTCCACCGTATCGACGGTGAAGTGCACCAGGTCAGTGCGGTCGAGGAAGGGAACAACTTTTACGCCGGGCGGAAGAATGCCGGGATGGTTGTTTGTCCCGTTTAGCTTTTGTACTTCCTCATGAATGCCCTTGAGGACGGGGTCGGCGTCGTCACCTTTTTGCAGCAGCACGATGCCTTCCACGGTGTCGGGATTGTCGAGGATGGGTCCGCCGGGGAGGTGGGTGGCGCGGCCAATCTGGCCAAGACGGATTTTGGGCCCCTGTTCGACAACGCCGAGCTGGCCGATTCTGACGTAGCTGCCGTTCGAGGTTTTAACGAGAGTGTCGGCAATGTCCTGGGAGGTCTTATAGAGACCCAGCGATTGCACATTGATCTGCTGCGCGCCTTCCTCAATGAAACTGCCTCCGCCGTTGGAGTTGTTATTGGCGAGCTGCTGTTCGACTTGGGAGATGGAGAGGCCGTAGCCGGTGAGCTTGTTGGGATCGAGATGGACCTGGTACTCCTTGGTGGGGCCGCCGAAGCTGGAGACGTCGACGACGCCGGTGACGGTTTTGAAGTCCTTTTCGAGGGACCAGTCCTCGAGGGATTTCAATTCCATGGTGTCGTAAGCGGGGTTCGTGCTTTCCAGGGTGTACCAGAAGATCTGGCCTACGGGACTCCAGTCGGTGCCCATAACCGGAGTGAGGTTAGCGGGGAGACTGACCTGGCTAAGGCGCTCGAGAACGTGCTCGCGGTTCTGGTCGTTGATGGAGGCGTCGTCAAACACGAGCATGACGCTGGAAAGGCCGGCGAGCGTGGTGGAACGCAGATGGGCGAGGTGGGGGATGCCGGCCATCTGGATTTCGACAGGAACCGTGACCTGGCGCTCAATCTCCTCCGCGGAGCGGCCGGGCCACTGGGTGATGACCTGGACATAATTATTGGCGACGTCAGGGTAGGCCTCAATGGGAAGCGCGCGAAAAGCAATCACGCCCCACGCGGTAAGCAGTACGGCGCCACCCAGCACGAGCCAGCGGTTCTTGAGGGCGAATTCGACGAGTGCGCGGATCATTATTGATTCCCCGCCGATTCAAGGAGGAGTGCGTCGGTGACGACCTGCTGGCCGGGATCGATGCCGGCGAGGATCTCCTGGCGGTTATCGGGGAGCATCGTACCGGCGTGCACTTCGAGGCGCTTGAATTGCTTGTCGCCGGCGGGAATGAAGACCCAGTCGCGATCATGGAGGTGGAGGATGGCGCTGGCCGGGACCGCGGGACGGGAGATGGAGTCGCGGCCGATAAGCGTGGCCGTCACAAACATGCCGAGACGGAGGATGCCAGGATTGGGGACCTGAATGCGGACCTTGGCGGCGCGGAGATTGGGATCGAGAACCGGGCCGATATCGCTTACGGTGCCGATGAGCGGGCGGTTGGGATATGCATCGAGCTTGATGCGGGCCTGCTGGCCCAGGTGGACGCGAGACAGGTCGTTCTCGTAGACGTCGCAGAGGATCCAGACGCTGGAGAGGTCGGCGATGGTGAACGCGGTGGCCGAACCGGAGAGGGTGACACCGGCGGCGGCGGCGTTGGTGATGTTCTGGCCGATAATCACTCCGGAGATAGGTGCGTAGACATCGACGAGATCGGTGGGGTGGTTCTTGTCCACGCCGAGCATGCTGAGCTGCTGCTCTGCGGCGACGAGGTCGGCCTTGGCGTCACGCTCCGCGTCCTCGGCCTGCTCCAGCATGGCCTGGGAGATGGCGCCGTGGTTGTAGAGGTCCTGGGCGCGGAGATACGCCTTGTTGTTCAATTGCTCGTCGTTCACAGCCTTGAGGTAGGCATCGAAGGCATTGGTGATGTCGGGGCTCTGGACCTGAAAGAGGAGCTGGCCCTTTTTCACATTGTCGTCGAGGCGCGTTTTGATATCGACAACACGGCCGTTGGCGAGCGAGATGACTGGGATTTCGCGCGATATATCGGGAAACACGGCGCCGGTAACGTTGAGCTCGTCGGGCTCATTGACGCGCTCGGCGGCGACGGTGGGGTACTGCTGTGGATTGGCGACATTGACCATCGCGGCATTGCCGACCTCCGTCACCTTGGCCGGCGGGGCAGCGCCCGCGGCCGGATCGAAATTGCCGTGGCAGCCGGCGAGGGCGGCGCAGGCAACGAGCGAAGGTATGAAAGCAGAGAAAAATTTCATCATTGAATCACCTCGCGGCCGACAGCCAGATTGAGCTGCCCGGCGGCGGATAGATACGTACCGATGAGTTGCAGATAGGCAAGCTGGACCTGGCGATAATCGCTTTGCGCGTTGAGCATGTCGAGAAGGGAGGCGCCGCCGTGCTCATAGGAATAGGTCACCGTGTCCCGCACATGCAGGGACTGGTCTTTGTATTTGTCGCGATACGGCTTGAGCAGCGCGATGGTGGATTCAAGCTGCGCGTAGGCTGAGTCGACGTCGGAGAAAACCTGGGCGCGAGTGGTTTCGCTGGCCTCATGGCTGCGATCGATATCGATGAGCGTGCGCTGCTTTTCGCCCTGGTTGCGGTCAAAGACGCGCAGCGGGATCTGAACGCTGAGGCCAAGCGTCTGAATGCCATTGGCATTATTGTTGGAGGAATTGTAGGTATACCATGCGCCGAATGTGGGATCGGTGGATCCGTTGGAGATGGCCAGCTTGTGGTTGGTCTCCGACTGCTGGATGGTCTGGAGAGCCGCGCGCAGGTCAGGGCGATTGTCGAGGGCGATCTGACGGACGGAGTCGAGCGGCTGAAGCTGGTCGGAGAAGTCGAACGGCCCTTGCACATCGAATTGTTCCACCGGGGTGCGGTCATTCAGAAGTTGGAGAAGCTGAATCTTTGCCGTGCGCAGGTTCACGATGGCGGTCTGCAGCTCTGACTCGTACTGAACGCGCTGAAGCTCGATGCGGTCGAGATCGATCTGGGCGATATCGCCGGCGTGGAAACGGTCCTGGCCGATCTGGATGATGTGGTCGTAGTAATCGAGATCTTCTTTCGCGAAAGCGAGAACAGCTTTGGCCTGAAGAGCATTGATGAACGCGGTACGAAGGTTGAACTCGAGGGTGCGCTTGAGGTCCTCGTGCTGCGAACTGGCAATCTGGGTGCCTTCCTGCGCGCTTTTGAGGCGAAGCTCGCGCTTGTGATCGCGCTCGTGAAGGTAGCTGAGCGAGGGCACCACAAACGTGCCGGCCAGCGGCTGCCACACGCCGTTGTCGGGCGCAATCTGGGTACCGTCCACGGTGGTGCTGAATTGCGGGTTGGGGCGAAGATTAGCGGTGGTTTCCTCCGCGTGCATCTCGTCCACGTTGAGCGCATCCGCGCGGAGTGCGGGATTGTTGACTTCAAAGCGGGCCTTCACCTGGTCCCAGGTAAGGGGCTGCTGGGCAGAAGCAAAGGCCGGCGCAAGCGCCAGAGCGAGCGCGAGTGAGGCGCGCGCGGGGCCTTGTATTGGGTTCCGAATCCTGCTCATAAACAACCATGCGCCGTGGTCTGCACGGCGGACTCAAGGATGGTGAACGAAGAATGAGGAGCGGAAAGACAAGAGAGGTGCGATCAGGCCGCGGGCGGAGGGCGGTTCTGGATCGCGCGCAGGGCGGGAAGATCGAAGTGGGGCACAAACACGGCCGGCGGTGGGGCAAAGCCGAGATTGGCGAAAATCATGTCCTGGCGCTGAGCAGGCGGAAGCGTTGCCGGAAAGTGGGGAATGAGAGGATGCGCGCCGTTGGGAGCAAGCTGTTGGCGGCGAACGCAGGTGTCGGTCTCCGTGGCATTCTGCATCGCCAGCAGATCGTCGCTGATGGAGATGGCAGGCAGGAGTATGGCAACAAGGACCGCGAGAGCAACAAGCCGGCGCCGCCGGTCGGTGCCGTCTTCAATGCGAAGCCACGCGCAAACCATGACGATGGAGAGCGCCGCCCAGCCTAGATTGAGAAAGATTTCCACACTTTTCCCGTCACCAATACTATCAGGCTGGAAATTTGCCCTTCGGCTCAATTGTGAAAAGACGGATGTAAAAGGAGTGTGGGAACCACTTAAGAAATTGATAAGCGGGCAAGAGGACTGGGAAGAAATGTCTTGGTGACAAGCGGAAATCCAACATCGGGATGAGCCTGTCGGCAGAGTTCAATTCGATTGGGCGAGCAAAACGGAAGTCATCCGGCATCGGCGCGCGATCGTGTTTGACCATGGCGGCCAAATGCCCGTATGATGAACGAGTTGGCGGGTTTAAACACGGCGCCAGCCGTGTGTTGCCGGCGGGAGTCGACGACACCCGTCATTGTGCCGGTGCCCCCTCGTTCAATGGCAGGACAGCTGACTCTGGATCAGCATATCGGGGTTCGAATCCCTGGGGGGCAGCCAATTTAGAATCAAGCATTTACCCCTAACGTAACCCCGCACGGACGACCAAGTCGCGCTTCCGTGGTTTCGACGAAGGAGACCGATGAAACCAGGGCGGAGGGTATCGCCGCTCTCAAATTCGCTGCGGTCGTCGAAGACGGAGATCCGCTGAAAGGGAAGCCGCCCACGCGGCGGGATGTCGAGGAGATCCTTCGTGTACGCTGCGCAGGGCGCACCATGGGGTGGGTCTGGCAGTCGCGCTACCAGGGCACCGCGCGCAAATACCAGCATCACGAGATGGAGGTCGCTCGTGAGGTTCTGAATGCGCGGCACATTCGGCGGCACACCGCGGAAAATGACGATCGCGCAAGCGCATGAATTCAGATTCGCTTTACGAGGGTTTGGGGCGGGGAAGCAAACTGATTCTGAATCAACGGGTCGGTCAAAACAGATCCCTTTCTCTGAAGATACTCAGCCTCGGCGAACGAACTTACCTCGCCGCCCGGTATTCCATAGCTTGTTCCAGCCATGGAGCCCAACATCTGTCCAAGGCTGCCTCCGCAACATTGGCCGATCGGGTTGCCGGAAAATAGTCTCATCGTGATTGACCGCAAAATCGTACACGCCGACATGGACGCGTTCTACGCGTCGGTCGAGCAACGGGACTATCCCGAGTTGCGCGGCAAGCCGGTCATCGTGGCATGGCGGGGGAAACGTTCTGTGGTCTGCGCCGCCTCCTATGAAGCACGGCGGTACGGAGTCCGCTCGGCCATGGCGGCCAGCAACGCGGAACGGCTCTGCCCCGAGGGTGTTTTCGTTCCTCCCGATTTTCCCCGCTATCGCGCGGTCTCCCGCTCCGTGCGCGAGATCTTCTTGCGCTACACGGACCGGATCGAGCCGCTCTCGCTCGATGAAGCGTACCTCACGCTGCTTCGCGAAGCCCGATTGTCGATTGACGAGATTTCGCTGGGCCAGGAGGCTCCGTGCAAGCCCGGATATCAGCAAAACCCTACCCGAACTACCATAAGCACGATGGGCTCGGGAAACAATAGAAGAATAACGGCGGGCGACGCTTCTTGCTTGGTCATGTTGCTCTCGATCCGTGGGATGCGCCGCTCTTGCTGCGGGATCCTGGAACGGCCCTCGCTCTGGAGCGAAAGTCGAGGCTGTCTCGGCCGCATCGGGTGTGCTGCTCGATGACGTAAGGTCAACCACTTTTGCGATTGTTGTTGTGTCACTGCCCAACCGGACAATGAACGAAAAATCAAGTCGAATACGGTTGGCCGACAACCCGCCCGCAACTCGGCATATATTCAGCTAGACTCATTAGAATCAAGTGGTCGTTATCAAGGATTAGTCGGCTTCGATTGCGACGGCCGGAAACATCTGAGGAGTTATCCATGTCACTTCGATCGCGTTTTCTCTATCCATGGTTGTGTCTGGCACGCTGTGTCTTGATCGCGTTCGTCTTGAGCGCCTGGTGCGCTTCGGCATTCGCAGAAGATTTGCGGGCTTCGATTCACTACGAACCGGGGTCGCGGATCTTCCGCATCAATGCGGGCGGCAGTTCCTACATCTTTGGCGTGAACGAGAAAGGTGAGCTGCAGTCGATCTACTGGGGCCGGAAGCTCGCCGCATCGGACCAGTTTCCTGCAGCACACTCTTTGCCGCCTCAGGCCTCATTCACTGCTTCAGTGAATACCACTCCGCAGGAATTCACCGGTTGGGGCGGAGGGCTGTACAACACTCCTGATCTGAAGATCACGTTCCCCGACGGCAACAGGGATCTGGAACTCCGCTACGTTTCCAATACCATCGAGGGCTCCGGGCTGAAGGTGGTAATGAAGGACATCTCGCGCGAAGTGTACGTAACGCTCGCTTATCGAGCAGACGGGGAGACGGGGGTCCTGGAACGCTCGGCCACGGTGGAAAACAAGACCGGCAAGCCATTCACGATTGAGGAGGCTTCATCAGGGACATGGAATCTGCCGCCGGCGAGCGATTACCAACTGCGCTACCTAACCGGAGAGTGGGCGGGCGAGTGGAACCTGCACGAGCAGGCGATGCAACCGGGGAAGACCATTCTGGAAAGCCGGCGTGGTTCGACAGGTCACCAGAACAGCCCGTGGTTTGCGGTCGAGCGCGGGAAGCCGGCCGACGAAGATAGCGGCGAGGTATGGTTCGGCACGCTGGGCTGGAGCGGGTCGTGGCAGATTGCGATCGAGCAGAACCAGGAGATGCAGGTGCGTGTGACCGGCGGATTCAATCCGTTCGACTTCGCCTATGATTTAGAGCCGGGCGCGTCGCTGAAGCTCCCGCCGTTCTATGGCGGGTTTTCGGAGCAAGGAATCGGCGGAGCATCGCGAATGCTGCATCGTTTTGAGCTGGCTAGGATTTTGCCCCAGAGTCCTCATCCGCGTTTGCGGCCTGTTCTCTACAACTCATGGGAGGCGACGGAGTTTGGAGTGAATGAGGCGGGACAGGAGGCGCTGGCGGAGAAGGCGGCCAGCATCGGAGTGGAGCGGTTTGTAATGGACGATGGCTGGTTTGGGGAGCGGAACAACGACACTGCCGGACTTGGAGATTGGTATCCGAATCCGCAGAAGTTTCCCCACGGATTGAAACCGCTGATTGACAAGGTGCGGTCGCTGGGGATGGACTTTGGCCTGTGGGTCGAGCCGGAGATGGTGAACCCCGACAGCAAGCTCTATCGCGAACATCCGGATTGGGTGCTCAACTTTCCCGATCGTCCGCGCACTGAGTTGCGCAACCAGCTGGTGCTGAACCTGGCGCGGCCAGACGTGCGCACGTATGTGTTTGGCGTCTTGGACAAGTTGCTGACGGAGAATGACATTGCGTTTTTGAAATGGGATTACAACCGCAACTGGTCTGAGCCGGGCTGGCCCGCCGTGGCGCCCAACGACGAAAAGGAAGTTTATGTAGAGTACGTTGAAAACCTGTACTCAATACTGGCGGAGTTGCGGGCGCGCCATCCAAAGGTGGAGATCGAATCGTGTTCCGGCGGTGGCGGGCGCGTGGACCTCGGCATTCTGCGCTACACCGACGAGGTGTGGACCTCGGACAATACCGACGCTTTCGACCGGCTGACCATACAGAATGGATTCACCTATCCATTTGCGCCTGCCATCATGATGGCATGGGTTACGGATTCGCCGAACTGGCTTAACCATCGCGAGACATCGCTCCCTTACCGGTTTTTGTCTGCGATGCAGGGATCACTCGGCGTAGGCGCCGACCTGGACAAGTGGACGCCGGAGGACGTTGCCAGTGCAAAGAAGTTGGTTGCGGAGTACAAAAGGATTCGGGCAACGGTGCAACAGGGGAGTCTGTACAGGCTGATTTCGCCGGCCGATAACAGCGAGTATTCCGCAACGGAATCCGTTGCCGCCGACGGATCGCAGGCGGTGTTGTTTGCGTTCCTTCACTCCAGCCAGATGGGGCACGCATTCCCCCGCATCTATCTGCGCGGTCTGAATCCGAGGGATTCGTATCGCCTGCAAATGATCGAGGGGTCTCGAGATCCCGCTACGCCTGCGACGGCCAGCGGCACTTACTGGATGAATGTTGGCGTACAGATGGAGATGCGGGGGGACTTTCAGGCATCTGCGTTGACTCTCGAGCGCGAGTCGCCCGTGACTGCAGCCCAATAGACTTGGCCGGAGCCAGCTGGATTCAGTACGCCGGTTGCAAACTCGCCCGGCGAGCCTTCAGCGGGTTGCGTCTGGGGCGGAGCTTGGAATTCGAGAGGCGAGAAGAGAAATTCTGTACTATTTCGATCACACCTGCACAACGGTGCACGTGCCGACGGCTTCAGGAGTATGAACTGCGTCAGCTTCAAGCCTGTCGGTGCGAGCACCAGATCGTATAAGTGACAAACGGCTCGGCTGATCCGCCTGAGACTCGCGCACGCGCACATGGAGGCTGGAAATGTTGATGACAAATTGCCCTCCATCAAACGATGGTCTGATGCGTCGCGCAAGTGCGGGGTTTGCAGGGGCTATACCGGCCGTTGCCTATGGCGCAAGACAACATACCCGGCCTGACCGCTTCATTTGTACGCGGCAGCCGCTCCGATAGGTCCGGCCAGAGTTGCAGACCCTTCGGACTTAGACAATCTGCTGGTCATTACCTGGAAGTGATAACCCATCACGGCCAGCGTCATCGCCGCCCCGACGCAATGGCGATAACGTGTTGCCACTGACATCAGGAACTTCCAATAGCTCCAGCGTTGCCTGCCAAACACTCCCTGCCGAACAATCAATGTGACGAGGGCGCGGGCGTTGGCCTTGGTCAGCCATCTCTGCCTGGTACTTCGCGCTCTGCCGCTCGCTTTACTGGGCCGCGGGTGGGTGCGGCTCAGGTAAAGCTTCACGCGCTCATAGTAGGCCTCGCAAGAGTAGATCCTCTTCAGCACGGAGCGGTAGCCCTCCACCAGTTGCGTCGCATCCATGGTGGGAAGAAAGTTGAGTTTGTCATCCGTGTTATCCCCGCGGCCCGCATCCAGGATCCTTCCCTCCCTGCGCAAACGCCGAAACAGTTGCGTCCCTGGCATGGCTTGCAAAAGCCCTACCATGGCTACCGGGATGCCGCTTTTTTGAATGAATTCCACCATGCGGTCGAAAATGTCCTCGCGGTCGGTATCGAATCCGAGGATGAATCCTCCCATCACCTGCATTCCATAGCTCTGGATCGTGGCTACGCTTTCGAGCAAACTGCGGCGAGTATTCTGCAGCTTGTTGGCTGCAATCAAGCCGGATTCATCCGGAGTCTCAATGCCCAGAAACACAGAAACAAAGCCTGCGTCTCTCATCAACTGCATCAACTCAGGGTCGTCGGCCAGGTTCAGTGAAGCTTCGGTATTGAAGTCGAAGCTGGTTTTGTATTGGCTGCGCCATTCCGCCAGGGCCACGCAGAGCTCCTTGGCGCGGGCCTTGTTGCCGATAAAGTTGTCGTCAACAATAAACACGGCTTCCCGCCAGCCCGCCGCGCGCAGTTGGTCCAGTTCCGCCAACACCTGCGCTACCGCCTTGGTGCGCGGGCGCCTGCCGTAAATTTCGATGATGTCGCAGAATTCGCAGTTGAACGGGCATCCGCGCGAGTACTGCACGGCCATGGTCGAGTAACGGCGCATCTTGATCGAACTCAAGTCCGGCAACGGGCTGGTACTCATTTCCGGTCTTTCCAGAGCTTGATAAACGGGTAGGACAGTCCCTTGTTCCAGGTCTTGTGCCAGACCGGCAATGATGCCCTCTGCCTCTCCAATCACCACGTGATCCGCTTTCAAGTCCTCCGCAGAAAGGCTGCTGGCGATCGGTCCGCCGACGACAGTCCGCAGCCCGCGCGCGCGGCAGCGTTCCACAATTTCTACCAGCGAATCGCGCTGGACGTGCATGCCGCTCACCAGGGCAACATCGGCCCACGCGAGATCGCAGTCACGCAATCGCTCAACATTCGTGTCCACTAGCCGCTTCTTCCACGCTCCAGGCAACAACGCGGAAACTGTCATAAGGCCCAGCGGAGGCTGCGCAGCTCGCTTACCCAGGAACTTGAGCGCATGCTTGAAACTCCAAAACGTGTCGGGGAATTCCGGGTAGATCAGCAGAGCATTCATCGGCCGCCTCTTTCGGAAGTAGAGCGCATGGCCAGCATCGCAATCCGCCCGCGGGCGCGGCGGGAGTCTCGGCTCATCGGAAGCTGGTAGGGTTGCTCTGGGAACTACACCCTGCTTCGATTTCAGTTTATGCCTGCTGGCCGGCGAAAACTGCACAAAAAAGTCCGAAGACGACGCAATACCGGACGCAGTAGCAAAGAACCAGGCAGAATTCCAAAGTGGAGAGAGCGGGATCGCGACGGAAAAGCGCGACCGTGCTCTTGGTGGCTGCGATTCCCGTGGCCATGCACACGGTGCTCTCGGGCTCCATGGCCGCGGGGACACAGCCGCCTATCGAAGGCTGCTCAATCTTGCTCTGATTTGTTGAAGGATTGGCTCCTCAGGTAGGACTCGAACCTACAACCCTTCGGTTAACAGCCGAATGCTCTGCCATTGAGCTACTGAGGAGTGATTGGCGATTTCAGTTGTCCAATACAAAAATAGCAGAGTGCGCCGAGCGCGTCAAAACCTCTCTGCTTGGCAACAGTTACGGCCGGCGTCCCCATTCCCGCATGTGCCCGATCGACACTCGCCGGTGCCATAATGGAAACAGAAGGAGCGGCTCATGTCGCGAATCTCCCGCCTCGACCGCAGCCAGGTTTCCCCTGAAACCGCCACCCGCTACGACAAGGTTTTTGCCCAGCGCGGCAACGTGCCCAACATGTTTCGCGTCATGGCTCACAGGCCGGAGATCTTCTCCACCATGCAGGACCACTTTGCCGCCGTCCTCAACACCGGCACCGTGCCGACCAAGCTGAAGGAATTGATCATCGTCCGCACCAGCCAGGTGAATCAGACGCCCTATTGCCTGGCCAGCCACACAATTCTCGCCCGCGGATTGGGCTGGAGCGATGATCAGCTTGCGCATCTTGCCGACTGGCAGCAGCGCGACGACTTTACTCCCGCGGAAAAGGCCGCTTTGCGCCTTGCTGAAACCGTCACTCGCAATGCCAACGCCGTCACGGATGAGCAGTTCGCCGAGTTGCGCAGTTTCTACTCGGAAGGGGAGATCGTGGAACTGCTCTGCGCCACCGGGCTCTTCAATTATTTCAATCGCTTCAACAACGCGCTCAAGATGGAGCCCACCAAGCCCGGCGAAGGCGCCCCCATGACCCACGACGCGCCCACCGCATACGCCACCACGCCTCCAGACACTATCGCGGTCCACGGCCTGGAATGATCCACGCCGTCATCAGCCGCAATCCCGCCCGGAACGATACCATGGAAACAGGAGACATCCTTCTTTATCCATGAAACTCACCCTTCCCGCGGGCAACTTCCGCGCCTATCTCTTCGACTGCGACGGCACCATCGTCGATTCCATGCCGCTCCATTACATCGCGTGGAAGACCGCCCTGGCTGAGTGGAACTGCGTCTACGAAGAGAAGCTCTTCTACTCCTGGGGCGGCCGGCCCATCCGCGAAATCATCACCCTGCTCAACCAGATGCAGGGGCTCAATATGCCTGTCGAGGAGGTGGCCGCGCGAAAAGAGTCGCTCTACCTCGAGCTTCTTCCTCAGCTCAAGACGATTCCCGAAGTCCTGGAGCACATTGAAGCGCAGCATGGCCGCATTCCCATGGCTGTCGTCTCCGGCAGCCGGCGCGACTCCGTAATCGGTTCGCTCACGGCCACCAGGCTGCTGGACAAATTCGACACTCTGGTTTGCGCCGAGGACTATAAGCGCGGCAAGCCCGCGCCGGACGCCTTTTTGCTGGCCGCGGAGCGCCTGGGCGTGCCCCCGGCAGAGTGCCTCGTGTTTGAAGACACAGAGCTAGGCATTCAGGCGGCAACCGCCGCAGGCATGGCGTCGGTGAAGGTTCCGCAGCCGTTCGAACGCGTCTCCTGACGTCGCTCAAAAAGACTGTGGAAACCATGCCGTAGCTGCCACGGCCACATTGGTTGCGCAGGGAAGGGAACTAACGGCCTTTGCCGCGCGTACACTGGATGCATTCCCCAGTATGCGGAGGCCGAATGCTTCCCAGCGCAGTCCACGAAACGGTAGAGAACCGGCCTGCCCGGCGATCCGATACGGCTGTGCTGGCCGCGATTGCGGCAGCCTTCGCGCTCGCGCATATCCTTACCAACGGCCAGTACGGATTCCACCGCGACGAGTTGCAGTTCCTCTCTGACGCCCGGCATCTCGCCTGGGGCTACGTTTCGTATCCGCCGTTCACGCCATTCATTGAGCGCATTTCCCTCGGCATATTTGGCTTGTCGCTCATCGGCCTGCGGCTCTTCTCCGTGCTGGCCCAGGCCGCCGTCATTTTCGTCACCGGGATCATCACTCGCGATCTCGGCGGCGGCCGCCTGGCGCAGGTCATGGCCGCTCTTGCCGTCGCTTTGTCCGGCGTGCCGATTTTCGAAGCCACCGAGTTTCAATACACCTCGTTCTCTTACTTCTGGTGGGTTCTGGTTTGCTGGTTCGTCGTCCGCCTGCTGAAATCCGAGAATCCCCGCTGGTGGATCGCCATCGGCGCGGCCATCGGGCTGGAACTGCTCAGCAAGTACTCGGTGGTCTTCTTCGTTGCGGGCCTTCTCGTTGGCCTCGCGCTTACGCCCGCGCGGCGCTGGTTCCTCTCCAAATGGTTCTGGGCCGGGGTGGGTATCGCCTTGCTCCTCTTTCTGCCCAACATCATCTGGCTCGCCCGCCACGACTGGATCTCCTACGCATTTCTCCAGCGCATTCACGTGCGCGACGTGGGCGAGGGCCGCGCCAAAGGTTTCCTGATAGGCCAATTCATCGGGAACGCGAACCTGTTCGCCGCGCCCCTCTGGATCGCCGGGCTGATTGCGTGCTTCGCGCAACGCCGCTACCGCATCATTGCCTGGATGTACGTGGTTCCCCTGGCAATCTTTTGGGCGAGCAAAGGCCGCTACTATTACGTTGCAGAAGCCTACCCCGTGCTGCTGGCCATGGGCTCAGTAGTGGGCGAGCGCTCGATTTCCTGGATGCCGAAAGCGGTCCGCCGCACGCTGGTGGGCGTTTACTTCGCCTGCGTCGCTCTTGGTGGAGCGTACCTCTGCGCCATGATTGTGCCCATCGCTTCCAGCGGCCCGCTGCGCGACTTCGCGCTCAAGAACAACGGCGACTTGCGCGAGGAGATCGGCTGGAACCAACTCGTCCGCACCGTCGCTTCCATCCGCGATTCATTGCCCCTGGAACAGCGAGCCCATCTCGGCATCACCACCGCCAATTACGGCGAGTACGGCGCCATTGAAATCCTGGGCCGCGCCTACGGCCTGCCGCAGCCCATCGGAACCACCAACTCGGAATGGTTCCGCGGCTATCCCGATCCTTCCCCAACTACTTTCATCGTGCTCGGTCTCACTCCAGTGCAGGCGGATTCGATCTTCACCGGCTGTCGCCTCGCCGGTCACAACGGCAACTCGCAGGGCGTCCACAATGAAGAAAGCGACGACCACCCCGACATCTTTGTCTGCGGGCCGCCGCGGATTCCCTGGCAGCAAATATGGAAAGAGCACAGGGATTTCGGCTGAACGCCAGTCCGCCTTAACTCTCCGGGTGATAGTACGGTTTCGGCGCTGCAGAAGTGGAATACAGCAGCACCGCCAGGCGATACACCGTGAAAGTGCCCTGACCACCTTCCGCCGGGCATGCGCCCACATCGGCCTGCGCATATTCTCCTGAACCCAGCTTGTTCACAAGGTCCTGGGGCAGGTGGTCCAGGTCGGCGCCCTGCCAGCGCATGATGAAACCTGGCTCGCCGTCGTTTAGGCCGTCGGGAACTCCATGATCCGGGGGACAGGCAAGCCGTGCATCGTGTGGGTCCTTGCGCACCGGGATGCCGCTCATCCGGACCAGGTCGGCCACCCGGCTCTCTACCTGCGTTGCTGTCAGCACCGGGACTGCCTCGGAGTAGTCGGCCACCGCAAACAGCACCCCCTGCGCCGCCACCACTGCAATTCCCACGCGGTCGATATCGGAGTTCAGCAGGTTTGCCCGATGTCCCGGCGAGTGCATCCACCCCTCGTGAATCTGGTCCGGGCGCGAGCCCACCGCGATGTTCTCTTCAATCCGGCTGAAGTGCGCGCCCGATGCCGCAGCGCGTCCGCCCACGTCCAGCTCGCCGCCGTAGCGGTGCGATATTTCGCCTTCGCCGGCCATTCGCTGGCAGTGCCGCAGGGCCGCTGCAGCCAGCGATGGGTCCCATTTCAGCGTGCCCAATCCCGCTTGTGCTCGCGTCTGGTTGGCCAGCGCAAAGAGTTGTTTCGCCATGTCGGGCCGCGCCGTTCCGGGGAACCCCTGCTGCGCCCGCAAACCGGTAGCAGCCGCGGCAAACCCCATCAATCCGCCAAGAAATAATTGCCAGACCTGCATCATGCGCATGGTAATTGAAACGCGCCTCAGCGCGAACAGTCGCGGTTACCAAAGTTGTTGCTGATCACTGTCTCGGCGGCGGAGGCGGAGGCATCGGATACCCGTGCATGTTGAGCTCGCGCTGGCGCCGTGCACGGACTTCGTGCACCACAACATAAAAGATCAGGAAGAGGACCATCAGCGGACCCCAGAACAGCCATGCTGGCTGGATCACGCGATCGCCGCCGTTCCTCGCCGTGGACGCGGAATGGAAGCTGCCGAACATCGACACCATGTCCTTGCCCACGCTCACGTTGTCGCCCAGGTAAACGGAGCCGAAGAAGTTCACCAGGTCCTCGCCGATGGTGCTGTTGTCATCGGCGCGCACACTGCCGAAGAAGGCCACCACATCGTGGTGAGCCTCGCCGGCAAGGTGCACATTGCCGAAGAAGACGACGATGTCCCCTTTGACGGTGCCGCGGTCATCCACGCTGCAAAAAAAGCAGACGGCATCGTGGACGCTCTCGCCGGGGGCAATCTGGAGGTTGCTGCCGAACTGGACGATGTCGTTCTGGGCCCGGGCGGGCAGGGCAAAGGCGGCGGCCATCAGGCATAAAGCGAGCAGGCGCAGGCGCATAGAGCCTCCTCAATCCGAATACGGCGGGAACGTCGGTTCAGTTCCGTGGAATATCCGGCGAATCAATCCAGTTTACGCCTGGGGTGGTGCGCGCAGAATAATAAAACGAGGATGTCTAATAGAATGATTCAGTTAAGCCACAAATCTGCAGTGAATTGTGGGTTCTTGCCGGGCGGGGATTGTGCCGGGCGGGCCTTGGGGCGGTTCCAATGCGAACGCCCGCGGATTGGGCGGCGCTGGTTTCTCTGACTGTCTTTAGTCTACTCCCCGGGATATTTAGGACTGCTGATTGGCCAATAAACTTTTTCTGATAGATAACAAAGTGGTTGTTGCGTTTTCCACAGGGTGTGGGGCTTGACTCGGGATGGGATGATGGTCGGATCGCACCGGGAATAGTGCGTTCGGACATCCCTAAGGCTCTTGGCCGGAGCGGACGTGGGCCGCCCCCCTTCGACAAAGCTCAGGGCGGGCGCAGGGTGGGATCAAAGCAGGCTCCGGGGCACTGGCGTTCGCATGATCGGAGGCTCTCAAGGGAGGCCTTTTCGGTGGTTGCTGATTGGCGGATCCGGCGGAAATGCACCGAGAAAGGTGCATTTTCGGGAAAACCCTGACCATATGGTCAAAGGCTATTTGGGTCTATGGTATCTGCCCGGCCTCATTCGGCGGCGTAGATTTTGGTGCGCTGCCAGTTGTTGCTGCCGTCAAGCATGCTGAGTTCCTCGCCCCCCCAGGGGCGCTTCTGATAGCGGACAAGTCCCTTGGTTGTGATCTACGCCGGCCCTGGGGCGCGCATCGTGGTAGCCCACCCTTGGCTAGAAAGAAGCGAAGGATGGGGCACCCTCGGTCGCGGGCTGGTCCAGATCCCAAAACTCAGTGTGGGCCACGCGCCCACCCGCCCGTTTGTTAAGGGATCTGTGTTCCGAAGGCCGAGTTGTTGTTACTGCTGCAAGGGAGCGATCGTGCTCCCCTGCGCGCAATAGACCTGCGTTGCGCTGGCGGCGAAGCCGCCGGCGAGGATGCCCGTGGGGCAGGTTCCGACGGCGGGGGTGTAAGTGCCGGTGGTTGGGTCGATGGTGCCCGCGTGGGTTATGTCGTCGCCTCCGGCGGCGGCGATATACGCCACCCAGAGCGTGGACGCCGATGCGGATTCCTGCGTTGCAAGCGCGAAAGGAAGCTCGGACACGGGGACAGTGTTCGTTACTGCCATGGCTTTCCCATTGGACGTGTCGGTGCTGACCAGGAGCACCTGCCCATCGGATTGGTCCGACATGTAGAGGACGGCTGCGGCCGGGGTGTTGGTGAACGCGGCGACCTGGTATATGCCAATTGTGGGCGTTGTGGCTCGAACGGAAGTTACGGTGGGAATGGGAAGCTCCACCGAGCCGGCGACGGTCATTGACGGAGCGACAAATTTGACGATGCCCGGCTTTCCGTCGGTAGCCCACGCGTCGCGAGAGAGAACATAGGCGTCAGTTTCGGTGCCGTTGTTCGTCATCGCAACGCTCCATGGTTGGCCTGCAAGGGGTACGGTTTGGTATCCGCTGCAATCCATCTTGGCACTGCCGACGAGGTTTTCTACAGGATCCGTAAAGACCATGTAGCCACCACGAGCAGCGATGCTTGAGATGAAGGACATGCCAGTGGGGTTGACTGAGCATAAAGCGATTCCCCCGTCACCACTCTCATCAAAAACAACGATTGCCGGGGCTTTGGTGCTTGCGCCAGTTGCGGCGTAAACAACTTTCCCTGTCACATCGTCAACGGCTACCAAAGTTGGAGAGCTGACATCGACACTGTCAGCAAAGAATTTCCCCGTTGTTCCATTCGTTGCTTGCCAGTCAATTTGTCCGCTCGCCTGCTCATCCTGAAAGAGCGTTCCGGTTGTCGGCGAGATAGCAAGAGTGCTTTGACTTGCAGAAGCAAAGAAAGCGGTAGCAAACTGATTGCCATATGTTCCGCCGGGATGCTGCATCTCCCAGTTAGGAAACTCCGGCTGATATGTTCCCGGCTGCCACTGGACGTTTATTCCAAAGGTAATCTGGCCCGCGGCAAGAGACAAGATAATATCAGGGAAGGTTCCGCTCGCATCGTGCAAGATATCCCCGTCCTGGCATCCTGAACAAATAAATGTATAGCTCGGCGTTGACGACAGGTTATACAGGTAGTTGTCCGAGGCGATGTCCAGAGGCGTGACAGATACGATCTGCGGCGTGATTGGATTCACCACGACCGACACGTCGGCGGTTACCGTCGTGTAGTCCGTAGTGTCGGTCGGCGTGAAGGTCACGCTTTCCGAATCCGTCCCCACTGCGGGAACGGTGCTCGGCGCGGTCCAGGCGAATGTGCCGGGAACCGATGCCGTGCCGCCGGTGAGCGTAGAAGCCGAAAGCGCCTGCCCGGTGGTGATCGCGCTGGCGGTTGGCCACACCGATACGGTCGGCGTTGCCTGATTCACCGTCAATTGCACATTGGCGGTTGCCGTCGTGTAATCGGTGGTGTCGGTCGGAGCAAAATCCACGGACAGCGTTTGCGTTCCTGCTTTGGGCGTAGTGCCCGCAGCGGGAGTATACGCAAACGTTCCAGCCGTGTTCGCCTTGGCATCCAGTTGGGCGCTGCTAAGCGCAGTCCCATAGGTGATCGCATCCGGCGTTGACCATGTGATGGTCGGCGCGACCGGGGTGGTTCCGTGATTGGCGGTGCCGCCTCCGCCGCATCCGGCTAGGCAGGCCAGGGCGGCGAAGGTGAGGAGCGCGAAGCCGCCGCGCAGGGATGACCCCTTTGCGATGAACAGGCGAGGAGCGTTCGAGCTGCGCATGGCATCTCTCCTCATTGAAGTTTCCCGGGACGACTCAGGATACTATTACTGGGGCTCAGTGTGCGGGAATTATTGCGCGGAGGGCCCGCGGGTTCTGAGTATCCCACCCTAACCGCAAAAAGCGCGGTTAGGATGGGGCACCCACGCTTGTGGGCATCGGCTGCGGGAGATGGAGCACCCGGCCTAAGGGCCGCTCGATTTTGGCTGATATTCAGGGGCCTGAAGAGGCTGCGGAGAAAGTCTGTTTCGGCTGCCGATTTCGCGAAAACCATCCCTCAGGGGCTTCTATGAGACGGCTGGTTGAGTCAAGGTGTTTTTGTTTTTCCTTTGTCGGCATGTTTTTGCATTTGCAGTTGCAGTTGTCTTTGGGATTCATCTCGGGCTTCTATCCGCACTCGAAGTGAGCCGCTTTGGGCTCGGTGCCTGTTGGGACCCGATGGTGATGAATGGGTGCTGCTATCTAAAGCGCGGCCTTTGACGACCAAGCCCCTGAGCGCAGTCACCCGGACACGAGATTGATTTGCCTGAAACACCGGTTGGTAAGCCTGTTTTTCCTGGTTGCGGTTTCGGTTCGACCTGGTTCAAGCTGCGGTTGCGTTGGTTGCGGTTTGGGGGAAGGGTTGGAAGGGCCGGCCGCTGCGCCACATGCTGTGCAGCATCACCGCCAGTTTTCGAGCCACCGCCACGATGGCTCGTTTTTTGCCGCGCTTGCCACCCGTAGACGCCAGCTTCAAGCCCCAGCGGCGCAGTGCCGAGTCGGGGCCGAAGCGGCCCAGGATGTATTGAGCCGACTGCACCAGCAGGCTGCGCAGATAACTGTCGCCGGCTTTGGAGATGCGTCGCTGCGGGTCCGACTCGCCGGACTGGCTTTGCCCGGGACGCAGGCCCAGGAAGGCGCCCGCGGAGCGATTGCGGGCCGCATCCGGCCGGTCCAGTGTGAGCACATAGGCGGCGGCGACCACCGGTCCCACCCCCGGCGTTGTGCGCAGGACTCGGATCTCCGGATATTTGGCGGCCAGTTTTTCGATCTGCCGATCCATGCTGGCGATCTGCCGGTTCAGCAGCGCGATCTGGCTGAGCAGCGGAAACGTTGCTGCCTTGAGCGCCGGTGGAATGGACGCCCGCACGCGGACGGGAAGCGATTCGGTGGAGCAGGCCGGCAGACGAGAGCCGGCGCTCTTGACCAGGCCGCGCAATGCGTTCACCATCATGGTCCGCGCGCGCACCAGCGTGGCCCGCGCCTGGATCAGGTTCAGGTCTTGCTGCCGCTCCAGGCGGCGGTGCTGGACCGGCGACAGCAGCCTGGGATCGTGGGCGGCAAAGCGGGCCAGCAGCTCGGCGTCGTTGCGGTCGTTCTTCGATTGGCTGGCGGTGATGGCGGGAATCTTGCGCGCGTTGGCTACGATCACCTGGTGGCCCAGCGCCTGGAGCAACCGGCTGACCCAGGGCGAGTGGGTGCCGCACTCCAGCGCGATCCGCTGGCGCGGCTCGCCCTCGAAATGCCGGCGGAATGCGGTCTCGGTGCTCTGGATGCGCCCTTCCTCGACCACTTCGCATTCCTCGTTCAACAAACAGTAGCGGCTGTACCGGTCGCCCAGATCCAAACCCACCGTTATCGCCGGCGTGTCCTTCGCCGCTTGCCTCTGCTCCACCACTTTGCTAACCTTCTTCATCGGCTGGTCTCCTCCTAGCACCTTGAGTGCGTGCGGTCAGCTTAGCTGTTCCGCGAGACCAGCCGTCTCATCCCATCTGAAGCCTTGCCAATTTTAGGCGGCTTGGCGGCACGACTGAAGTCGTGCCCTTTCAAAACTTGAGTTTTTCCGCAGCCTGTAAAGGCTGCTTCCTGCGGAAACGCCAATCACAACTATATTGCTAGAACTCGTAGCGAATGCCTAGCTGGATGCGGCGGGGCGGGTTTACTGCGGTCACTTCGCCGAAGGATGGGGAGGAATCGACGTTGTCTACGGCTGAGGGGTTCTCGTGATTGAGAATATTGAATGCCGCGGCTGAGAAGCCCAGGTGCGGTGAGTCGTCTTCCTTCTTCTGGGTGACGGCGAAATCGTGGCCCCAGCGCAGGTCGAGGTCAGTGTAATCGGGCATGCGCTCGGTGTTTCGCTCGACGCCATCTGGGCGCGCGTTGAAGAGGTCGGTGCCGTAGGCGTCGGTTCCGGTGAGGATGGAGTAGGGCTGTCCCTGGTTGGCGAAGATGCCCGCGGAGAGGTTGAGCACGCCGTCGGGATGAAACATGGCGTACATGCCGAGGCGCTGGCGGCGATCGAAACTGGCGTTGGCCCACTCGTCGTTGGGCGCGTACTGGTTCTGGGGAAAGAAGCCGATGCCGTCGGTGTTGGACTCATAATGCGACCAGGTGTAGCGGCCCCATCCGGTGAAGTATTTGTTGAGGCGTCCGCGATAGGAGACGTCGAGGCCGGAGCCCTCGAGGAATCCGGCGGGCTGCATTTGGCGATAGCGGCCGTAAGCGGGATTGGGGCGCAGGGTGTAACCGGACTGCGGCGTGGGGGCGTTGATGTCGACGGAGCGGAAGGTGCCGATTTCGCGCATGGAGTAGACGCTGACGGTGGCGGTGGCTTTCTGGCCGAGTTGGCGTTCGATGGAGAGCCCGTACTGCAATTGGTAAGGGATGCGAGGGTTGGGCGCGAGCTCGACGCGGGCGACCGGGGATGCGGGGACGTTTACGCAATTTGAGATGGGTATGCAGCCGGCGGCGGGCAGGGTTGCGGGATCGAACGAGAGGGTGACGGAGCGGCGGCGGGGTTGCGGGCCGGAGTAGCGGAGGAGGTCGAGCAGCGGGCCGGAGCCGAAGCGATCGTAATAGACGCCGCCGCCGCCGCGAAGGACGAGCTTGGAGGCGGGATCGAGAACCAAGCCGAAGGAGGCGCGCGGCGAGAAGGCAAGACGTTTGGTGGCGAGGAAATTTTGCCAGTCGTAGCGGAGGCCGGGGGTGATGGAGAGCCGCGCGTTGACTTTGTACTGGTCCTGCAGGAACGCGCCCATCTCCTGCTGGTGATAGATGAAGTGGGTTTCGCCGTAATTGATGGAGTAGCCGGAGGGCATGTTGGCGGCGTAGTTCTGGAGGGCGGACTGGAGGACGGTTAGGCCGTCTGAGGCGAGCGTGGGGCCGTAGGTAAAGGTGCCGAGGGCGTTGGTGTTGTCGTCGAAGGCGCGGCGGTTCATGTGGGGAACGCCGGCGCCGAATTTGACGTAGTGCTTGCCGTGCATCCACGACATCATGTCGTAGATGCGGAAGTTGTATTCGGTGGAGAGCGCGTCGTTCTGGGCGGAGCCTCCGCTGAAGTCGCCGACGACGCTGACGCGCGGGGCTTCGGCGTCGTTCTGGTTGTGGCTGAAGTCGTGTTCGCCGACGATGGAAAACTGGTTGATGAGCGAGGGGGAGAGGGTAGAGTCGGCGTGCACCACGGTGTCGTCCTCGTGGTAGCGGTTGTTGTAGCCGGCGGCGGCGAGGGTTTGTCCGCCCACGGCCTGATTCTGGCCGGTCCAATCCTGATAGCTGTACTGGGCGTAGGCGGAGTAGCGGGTTCCGTACTGGTGGGCTGCGCGGATGCTGAACTCGGTGTCGCGGGTGGGCGCGGGCACGTTGGCCTGGTAGAAGCCGGAGGGATCGGCGGATGTGGGCAGGAGGGTGGCATCGACTACGGCGTCGAGATCCTCTTCGGCGCGATTGAAGGTGATGAGGAAGCTGCTTTTGGGGGCGAAGAATATGGGGCCGGTGAGGTGGCCTTCGTAGATGCGGCGCTGCTCGAAGGGCTTGGATGGGGCGAGGGCGTTTTGCGCGTTCATGGCGGAATCGCGGAAGTAGAAATTGGCCTGGCCGTGATAGTGGTCGGCGGCGGACTTGGAGATGATTTCCATTTGGCCGCGGCCGGGCCAGTAGTATTGCGCCGAGTAGGGGTCCTGGTTGATGCGGATTTCCTTGACGGCGGATGCGGAGACGGTGGCGCGGTTGGCCTCGACGCCGTCGACGATGAGGCCGGAGCCGCCGGTGGCAGTGGCGCTGTCGTCAAGGAATGCCGACATGGCGGTCTGGTAGTCGTTGTCGAAGATGGGGAGGGCTTTGAGGTCGTTGGAGGACATGACGGACGAGTCCTGATTGGACTCGGAGGCGGTCAGGTCCTGGTCGGTGTCGGCGTTGACCTGCACGCTGGTGGATAGGGCGGCGATGGGCAGGACGATGCGGAGGGTCGCGGCAAAGGTCTGGTTGGGAGCATGTACGGCGGTTGCGCTGATGGCAGGAGCAATGGTGACGGGGGTTTTGATGGTGCGGAAGCCGGGCTCGGAGATGACCAGGGTAAAGGTGCCGGGATGCGGCGGGGTGACGGTGAACGAGCCATCGCCGCCGGAACGAAAGCTGCCGTCGAGGGCGCCGTTGCTTTCGACGAGATCGATTTCGGCGTCGGGGACGATGGCGCCGGAGGGGTCAGCGACCACGCCGGTGATGGCGGGCGCGGGAGGCGGCGCGGGTGCGCTGGTGGACGCGAGAACCCAGGCAGGGCAAAGGAGAAGAATGAAGGCAACGCGGCGGAACATGCGGAACTCCGACAAATGATGCAAAAAACAGAAATAACTGCTTGCGACAAGGGTATCAATTTGCGGGGGGAAGGGAATGTTAAGTTTTCTGATGGTGGTGCATGATGGCTCATCGCCATGAAACTGCGATGAATGATTGCATGACAGCGTCGGCTCCTTCGGCTGAGTAGACTGGTTGCTGCTATACGACCGTGTAGCTCGGGAGAAGGAGCCGAGCATGATGATTATAGGCTGTGACTTTCATCCCAGTTTCCAGCAGATCGCGTATTTGGATCGGGAGACCGGGGAGTACGGAGAGCGGCGGTTGAACCATCGCGAAGAGGCGGTAAGATTTTACGGTTCGCTGGCCGGCAGCAAGGTGGTTGTGGGATTGGAAGCGACGGGCAACGATCGTTGGTTCCGCAAGCTGGTGATGGAGTCCGGGCATGAGTTGCTGGTGGGCGACGCCAGCGCGATTCATGCTTCGGCGCCGCGCCAGCAGCGGACCGACAAGCGGGATGCGCGGCACATCCTGAGGCTGCTGGTGGAGAACCGGTTTCCCGCCGTTTGGCAGCCTTCGGTGGCCAACCAGGAGCAGCGGCAGTTGTTGCTGCATCGTTGCCGTCTGGTGCGGATGCGGACCAGGATCAAGAACCAGTTGGACTCGATCGCCAAGAGCGAAGGTCTGACCGGTTCGCGGAGCTGGTCGGCGCAGCGGCGGGGCCAGATCGAGGCGTTGCCGTTGACGGGCTGGTATGGTCAGCGGCGGGGGGATCTTCTGCAGTTGCTGGATGGGCTGGAGTTGCGGATCAAGCCGTTGGACAGGGCGGTGGAGGCCGCGGCCAGCCAGGATGCGCAGGCGCGTCTTCTGATGACTCATCCGGGAGTGGGCCCGGTGGTATCTCTGGCTTACGTGCTGATTGTTGGGGGCTGGGAACGGTTCCCGCGCGGCAAGCAGGTGGCCAGTTATCTTGGGCTGATTCCGGCGGAGGCATCGAGCGGCAAGCGCCAGCAGCAGATGGGCCACATTACCAAGCAGGGCAACACGCTGCTCCGCTGGCTGCTGGTGGAGGCGGCGGCGACGGCCCAGCGGCATGATCCGGGCTGGCATCGGCAGTACGTGCGGCTGTCGATGACGAAGCATCACGGGGTGGCGAAGGTGGCCATCGCGCACAAGCTGGCAGTGAGGTTGTATTGGATGTTGCGCTCCGGGCAGGATTATGGACAGATCAAGGAGCGCGGTTCGCATGCGAGGCAGTCCGAGTGCCCCGTTGGTCGCAGTAGGAGACCGATTGAATGATTGGACGCCTCGCCTCTTTCCGCGAGGGAAGAGTTTGAACAGGAAATCATGGTGCATTACCAGGCCGAATACATGGTTGGTGGAACCTGAAGGTTGCCATCGAAGGTGATTGAAAATCAAGGTGCGAGCTTGGGTCGTTTAGCGAGCAAAGACGGTTTTCCAGCTATGGTTCGAATCTCGGAAAGAACGTTCGAGATTCGAACCCAGTCCAATGGTGGAAGTGGCCGGGACGGTGTCAAGGGTCGAGATGAACGCCAAAGTACGGCGCCCTTGACACCGCCCCGACCACCACGGCAATCTGCGCGCTGTTCTTGCTTGACAGCGTTAGAGGCTGTCATACACGGGGCACAGCGCCGGGTTAGGTTGTCCGCTCTACTGGGGCGCCGGTTGCCAGGGCCGCTACCCACTCGGCGGGCGAATCCACCACGATGTCGGGCGGGGTTTCCATCAGGTTCTGCGGGCCGAAGCCGAAATGGCAGCCGAGGACGTGCACGCCGGCGTTGCGGCCGGTCTGCACGTCCACTTTGCTGTCGCCGATCATCAGGGTCTCGGCCGGGGTGACGCTGGCCTCCTCGATGAGCGTGCGCAGGCCGAGCGGATCCGGCTTTTTCAGCGCAAAACTGTCGCCGCCGTACACCTGAAAAAAGAATGCGCCCATGCCGAGGCCTTCGCAGATGGCGCGGGCAGGACGCACCGGCTTGTTGGTGAGCACGGCCATCTTGCGCTCGCGGCCATGCTGGCCGACTCGCAGGGCAGCAAGCGCGTCCAGAACGCCGGGATACGCGTAAGTGAAATCCAGCTTGTGTTCGCGGTAATGGGCGAGGAAAAAGTTATAGGCGGTGGCCAGCTCCTCGTCGTGCACGTCGTTGGGATCGACGCCGTTCTCGACCGCCAGCGAGCGCCGGACCAGCATGGCCGCGCCGTTGCCCACGAATCCCGCGATGATGTGGTCGTCGAGGTGCGGACGGCCCATGTGCTCGAGGGCCGCGTTGACGCTGTTGGCGAGGTCGCGAGCAGAATCAATCAGGGTGCCATCGAGATCGAATACGATCAGTCGAATGGCTCCAGCGGGGATCGGGCGCAGCACGCGAATCATGCTTCCAGTTTACCGGCCGATGATCGATGGCCGCCGGTTTCCATTCCTTACCGGCACGCTCGGTTCTTCGCGCCGGGCACAGCGAAGAACGTAATGCTTAACGGCCTCAGCTCCACGGTGCCGGCGGCTTGTGCTGCTCCGTCCATTGCGGGCAGGGTTCCGTTGGCTGCAGCGGTCAGCTCTGCGCCGTTCAAATCCGTCGCTGTTCCCATCAGATCCGGGGCGGTCAGGGTATAGCGCGTGGAAGCTGTTGGCAGCGAGATGTCCTGCGCCTGCTCGCGATCTGCATTGATGGCCAAAACGGCCACACCTCCGCGCTTGCCGCGCAGGCATTGGGCGTAGACGTAGAGGTTTGGCCGCTTGGAGGCGCCGGGGTCCAGCACCGTGGTTCCCATCAGGCGACGCCACAGGACCGCTGCCCAGTAATTCGGCCGCGGGTCCAGGGTGGTTTCGTCCAGCAGCCCGTAATCGCTCGCGTTGAGGGTGTTGTGCATGACCACCTGCACGTTTTTCCGGGCCAGTTCGCCGAGCTGGGTGAGATAGCGAAAGCTGTCAATGAAATCCGCGGCCCACGGATCGCCGCCACAGGCGGTCTCGGCTGTTTCGGTCAGCCATAACGGTTTGCCAGGCGTGTATTTGTCGCGCAGCGCTGCGTAGAACGCCTCGTCGCGGAGGGTCAGCGTCAACCATTGCTCGCTGAGAGCCTTCTCCGGCGTCATGCCCATTCCGGCTGGACCCATCCGCGCGCATCGTTGCGAAACGGAACCGTAGTAGTGGTAGGAGAATGCATCCAGCCCCGGACCTTCGTCGCGCAGAATGTCCTCGCTGTGGATCGTCCCCGGCATGTGCGACAGCAATCCACCAGCCTCGCCCACGCCGCCCGGGCCGAGAATCAGCAAGCGCGGGTCCGCGTTCCCGATGTAAATGCGAAACGCCTTGAAATCCTGCCCGTACGCCTCCGCGTCATAGCCCCTGGGCGCGCCGCCCATCGACGCAAAAGTCGGCTCGTTGAACATTTCCGCGGCGGCAATGTTTCCGCCGATGCTGCTGGTGTATTGCAGCAGCTTTTCGGCCTCAGCCGAAGTCCATACGCCGCCTGCATCGCGGACGCCGGGGCTGATGGCGAACGATGAGACGATGCGGGCGTCCGCGGCGTGGACAAAATCCACCACGCCGCGCCACTCTTTGCGGGTCAGGACGCCGTTGAATCCCGCCGGGGGTTTTTCCGGCGCGGGCGCATCTGAATTCCAGAAATAGGTTGAATTCGCCCACGTCCCGCTGACTCGGACATAGGCCGGCCCGAGCGCCGCAGCAAGCTTTTCGAGTTTGGGGCTGGTGAGGTCCGCCGGTGGGCGGTAGCGGTAAAGCGACGCCGGCATTCCGGCCGGCCCAGGCTGTTGCTTTTCCGCAGGCTGATCGCCGCCGGACTTGTAAGGCGCCCAGAAGCGACCGCCCGTTACCTCGATCATTTCGATGTTGTAGGACTGGAAGCGCTGGTCCACGTGGGCGATGGCCGGCATCGCTCCCGGTTTGAGCGCGGCCGTTGAGGCCTGAGCGCAAATTACCGGAGCCAGCGCCCACGCGACGGCAATGAGCGCCGCAATCCCAATCTGCATTTTCATTGAGTCACCCTGAGTTCGACTTGAAAGACAGAGATCACTGTAGGCGTTCGGTTAAATCTCTGCAACCTGCGGGCATGGAACGGCAAAAACTGACGGACAACCAGCGCGGGTCAACTGCGGGCGGCAATGACGGCGCGCAAAGCTGCGGCAATTTCAGCAATGCGAGCGGCGCTATGGGCGCCGGGACAGTCCTTATAGATGGACTCGGCCTGGCGCGCGAGCTCGGTTCCGTCAGTGAGGCCGAAGGTGCCGAGCGAGCCGGCGAGCTTGTGAGCGGCGCTGTGCGCTTCGGCGCAGAGGGCAGGGGAGAGATTGCCCTGGGCGAGCGCCGTGGCGGCCTGGTCGAGCACATCGACGCGTTCCTCGATCTGGGGGCGGAACTTCAGCCAGAGTTCATCGAGGATGGCGGAGATGGACTGCGAGCTTGGCGGATTCGGATTCGATTCCATTGAATTCATCGGCTTTCGGCAGGCCCAGCCGGAGAGACTGCAGGCTAGTGCGGGATACAGCCAAAGATATCCCTCAGCGGCTTAAGCCCGCGTTGAATTCTGGCCCATGGCGGCATCCGCCACGGCGGAAAGCCGTGCCCTTGCAAAACTAGTCCTGACTGAATTCTTCCCCGGCCTGGTGGGCTGACTCTTCAACAAGCCCTTTCAGTTCCAGCCTAATACACTGGCGATCTGGTCGGGGAGGGTGAGGGGATCGAAGGGCTTGAAGAGGATGGCCTCGACGCCCAGATCGGCGAAGCGGCGCTGGTCGTTGCTCTGGACCTTGGCGGTGAGCAGCAGGACCGGGATACGTGCGGTGAGTGGATTCCTGCGCAGTTCCCGGAAGGTGGTGGGACCGTCCATGCCGGGCATCATGACGTCGAGAAGGATGGCATCGGGGTTGTACTCAGTGGCGCGGACAATGCCCTGGGCGCCGGAGCTAGCTACGGCGACTTCCCAGCCGGCCACGGTTTCAAGACTGAGGGCTGCTACTTCGCGGATATCGTCTTCGTCGTCAATGATAAGAATGCGGTGCGTCATGATTCGTGCTCCAGCTCCGATCCTACGCGGTCTTCAGGGCACGACCGGCAAGCGACGCGAGCGAATCCGGCACAAAAGTACCGGTTCGCCGTCGGGGGCCCGGGCCAGCCGCTAAAGTGTACGGTCGGCCGACAACGATGGGGGAACATCGTCCATCTGACGCGCATTTCGGAGCAACGTCAAGACCAGGGCTTCGAGCTGCTGGGGCTGAACGCGGGCGCTCGAGAGGAAATGAGTGGGACCGAGGGCGAGTTGACGGCGCTCGGATTCGGTCAGGTTGCGGCCGGAATAGACCACCAGGGGCAGGCTGGCGAGGTGCTCATGAGTGCGTAGCCAGTCGATGAGGTTGAAGGTGTCGCCGTCAGGCATATCGACGTCAAAAACCAGGAGGTGGGGCTGAAACACGAAGCAGGTGTCGAGGGCCTGCTTGCGGGTTTGGGCCGATTGGACCTGAAGGCCTTCATGGGCAAAGACTCCGGTGATTTCGCGCGCAAGATCCGCGTCTTCCTCGACGATAAGGATGCGCGCTTTGTCTCCTGGGCCACAGAGGGAGCGGGCCAATTCGCCCAGAAGCATGTTCTCATCCAGCGGTTTTGAGGCCCGGTCTTCCGTTTCCGCAGAGGGCTCAACCGGATTCTGGCTGGCTATGCTGAGCAGCACGATGGGTATGCGGGGATCGGGATCGGCGCGGCGCAGCAGGGGCAGAATTTCCCAGCCGTTCAGGCCGTTCAGAGAGGTGTCGAGAAGGATGGCATTTACGCCTTCGCGGGCGGCGGCAAGGGTCTGTTCGACGGTAGTGGTTTCAATCACCCGACACCCTTGACGAGAGAGCCTTTCTACAATCAGCGGGCGAGTGAGGCGGTTGGCGTCAGCGAGAAGAACCGTTCCCTGAGCCAGGATACCGGGCAAGGGCTGGCTTAGCACGGGTTCAGGCTTGAAGGGCAGAAACACGCGGAAGGTGGAACCGCGGACGGAATTGCGTTCTGCCCAGATTCGCCCGGCATGCTGAAGGACGATGGTGCGGCAGATGGCGAGGCCGAGGCCGCTGCCGCCCTTTTGACGGGAATCGGAGGCGTCCACCTGCTGGAAGCGGCCAAAGATGGCCTCCAGCTTATCGGCGGGAATGCCGCGGCCCTGGTCGATGACGGAGATGGTGACGCCGGCGGCGCCGGGGCGCACCATGATGGAAACGGTGGTGTTGGGCGCGGAGAACTTGATGGCGTTGGAGAGGAGGTTGGTAAGGACCTGGAGAAGGCGGTCGGGGTCGCCGGAGATTTCGGCCTTGGTGGTGTCATGCAGTAGCTGGACGCCGGCGGCTTCGGCCACGGGCTGCATCCCGTCGATGGCCTGGCGAATGACCTCAGAGAGCTGCAAGGAGCGGAAAGTGATGGGTTCCTTGCCGCTTTGGATGCGCTCGAGATCGAGGATGTCGTTGATGAGGCGGACCAGGCGGTCAGAGTTGGTGACGGCGATGCGGAGGAGGTTGGCGGCCTTGTCATTAATGTTGCCGAGGATTCCGGAGGAGAGCAGGCCCAGCGCGCCGCGGATGGAGGTGAGCGGTGTGCGGAGCTCGTGGCTGACGGTGGAGATGAATTCGTCCTTGAGGCGGTCGAGGGCATAGCGCTGGCTGATGTCGCGGAAGCTGAGCACGGAACCGGAAAAGCGGCCCTGGTCGAGGATGGGGGTGAAGAAGTATTCGGCGGGCACCGGGGCGCCATCGGGGCGATAAAACGTGTCCTCCCCTGCACATGCAACCTGGCGGGCGGTGGCGCGGCGGAGGCTGCACTCCGGCTTGCACTTGAGGCCGGCGGGAGCAGAGCCGTGGAGGATGTCATGGATGGGCTGGCCGGTGAGGCGCGCCGCGGGGGCGCCGAGCAGGCGCGCGGCCGCTGGATTGGCGAAGCTGATCCTGCCGAAGCGGTCCATGCCGCAGATGCCGTCGGCGACGGAATCGAGCAGGATCTCCTGCTGGCGATAGAGCTCCTCGGCGCGGCCGCGTTCCTGGGTGCGAGCCAGCATCTGGCCGAGCGAAGCGGCCACAGTCTCCATGGCGGCGAGGGCCTGAGGATCCTCGCGCAGACGCTGGCGACTGTAAAACTCGAGTACGGCCAGGCTCTTGTTGCCGACGCGGACAGGGACCGCCCAGCCGGATGCCATGCCGTGCGAAAGTGCCGACTCAATACGTGGATTCTGCGGCGCGCCAGCAAGATCGACGATCCAGTTCGTGCGGCCTTCCTGCCAGACGCGGCCGGGCAGGTCTTCTCCGGGAGCCAACGAGCGGCCGGTGCTCTCCTGGACGAGGGCGTCGGCGTCGAGAGCGGGAGAGCTCCACGCGGTGGAGAATTCCAGCCGGTTCTCGTCTGCGTTGACATCCCACTTGATGCCCGCATCCCATCCCTGGGAGACGCATACGGCTTCGACGATGCGCATGGCAGCCAGCTCAGGGGAGCTGCTTTCCCCCACGATCTGGCTGACCACCAACTGCAACGCGAGGCGATGCTCCCGCAGCTTCTGCTGGGTGACGTCGCGCAGCAAACAACGTACGGCGAGGGGATTACCTGCTTTCTGACGCTGGCTTAGGGTTAGCTCGAGCTCCATTACCCGGCCTTCGGAGGTCAGGTTGCGCAGAGAAGCCCGGTCGATGACTTCGCCGTCGAGCGCCTTGCGGAAGAGCGCTGCCACCTCCATGCGGCACTCGGCCACGAAGAGCGATTCAAAGGATTCCAGCGCCATCAGCTCGGCATGGTTGATTCCGAAGGCGCGCCGCCATGCCGGATTGGCGTAAAGGAATCGGCCTGAAGTGGAGAGCGTGGCGATCATCTCGTTGGAGTTTTCGAACAGATCGCGGTAGCGTTCCTGGGATTCGCGCAGGGCCTGATCCTGGCGAAGAGTTCCGGTCTGGTCAAGGGCAACTACCACCAGACCTTTCAATGCCGCCTGCTCATCGCGCAGGGAGGACATGTGAAAAGTGACGGGGAACAGGCTTCCATCCTTGCGGCGGAATTGGCCTTCGAAGCTGGGCACCTGGCTGGGAGGCATGCGACGGACGGTGTCGACGAGCACGTCCAGCAATTTGTCGCCGGGCAGATCGGGATCGGGTTCAATGCCCGTGAGCCGCTGCAACTCGGCGACGAGGCGCGGACCCTCGCCCGGCGCCAGGATCTCCGCGGTGCGAGGCTTTCCCACCAGCTCCTCGGCAAAGTAGCCAAGGAGGCGCTGTGCAGCCGGATTGATCTGGGCAATGGCGCCGTCGAGTCCGATGGTTATCACCATGGGGCCCGCTGAGTCGAAGATCTCCTGGTAGGAATCGTCCCGCGGTGCGGTTCGGCCGCGGTGCAGAGCGCGAAAAGCCAGGCCCGCAGCGCCGAGTCCGGCTATCAGGTCCATGAAGGATAGGAACCCGTGTCCGGGCCAGGCGGCCTGATCCGCGGCAAGGGAACAGGCAATCACCGCTAGCAGCGCCAGCGACGCGACAGCTTCCATGGTGCCGGGCGGCTGTGGACGCAGCCGGGCATTTGAGCCGCTTACGGCCCCTGAAACCCCGTCGCTGTCATGGTCTGGCATCAGTCCCAGGGAAACACCTTTTAGCCGGCCCTTACTGCCAAGGCCCGAACCAGGCTGCTCAACCCAGGGCGCGGGCAGTGGCGCTGCCTCCTCCGCGGTCTTTCGCTTACGGCCGATAACCACAGCATCGGACCTTCAGCGAGGAGTCCAGTGTCTCCGCTTCGCCTCCCCACAATCTTTACAGCTAAACCGTCCTAATTTTTATCAGACAAACTAGGGTAAGACACGCTTAATGTGCAGATAGAGAATCACATTCAGCACCAGCGACAGCAGCAGCAGCGCGGACAAGGTGACGGCGAACATGTTCACCTTGTTGCCCATGTTCTTCAGGTCCTCAATGAGTTCTTGCTGCTCCAGGGTGTTGCGGTCAGTGGCTTCACGCACCATCTCGAGCTGGTCCTCAACCCGCTTGATCCCGGTGGTCTGCTCCTGGACAGTGCTGCGAAGATCGTTGTGCTGCACCTGCAGTTCGGAAATCTGGTTCCGCACTGGCGCGAGATCCACGCTCTGGGCAGGCTCGGCCGGATGCTGCCTCGGCGACAGCAGGTTGGCGATAGCGGTGGCAAAGTTGCCGTCAATTAGCGGCAGAAGCTTTTGCACGAAGGGAACCGCCTGTTTGAGCACGCCGAGGGCGCGCTGGGATGAAGTGCTTTCATCCACCGGGGCTGGCGCAAGTCCGCGTCCCGGAGGTGCGGCGGCGCGGTGCGCTTGCGCCTCCTGAGACGATCCCAAAGGCGCTCCCATCGGCAAAGGGGAACCAAAGACCCGTCCTGGAGCTTCATGCCCGTTTCCCGGGAGCGGATTGCCGCTGGAGATAAAGTCGCTGCCGCTGCCTTCCATGCGCATCGACTCTGCGCGATAACCTTCGGCGAGATAGACTTCATCCCGGTTGTAATCATCCGGCTCGCTCATACCTTTATCCTTTCCAATAACTATATCGGGGATTTGCTAAATAGGATACGCTTTCGACGATTGCGGAACCAAGAAGAAGAAGGGGATGCGAGGAAGGGGCGTCCACTATTGGAGCGGCTGGGAGTCTGTGGACAACTCTTCCCCGGCATGCTCGCTTTCCACGGTGATGCGGCGCAGGCTGACGTGATCGAACTGGGCCCAGGCCAGGCCGATGGGCACCACACCAAGGAACGTGACCACAAGAATGGTTGCAGCGCAGGCGGTGGAGGCTTCAGGAGCGGCGCCGAAGAAGCCGGTGATGGCCGCGGCGACGATGCCGATCTGCGAAAACCAGCCCAGCACCGGGAGCTGAAAGACACTGGCGGCGCCACTCGCCACCATGAGAAACACGGCTTTGGAAGGCGTGATCGCGGCGAGCTGCGGGCTGGCTGTAAAGGCGCGCATGGTCTCGAAATAGGCGGCGGTGATGAGCGCCCACATAGAGAGCGAAAGCACGGCCAGAACCGAGAAGTCGGCGAAAGACCGGATGGTGTCCAGCCCGGTATGGAAGGCGCGGATTTTCTGGCCGGCCACGCGAGCGAGGTTCTTTGAGAAGGAGCCCAGGACCACTTCAAAAGAATGCGCGATGATTTCGCCGCCGAGACGAATTCCGACCAGGAAGAGCGCGCCGAGCAGGGTAAGGATGAGACTTCCATAACGGAAGAGAAACGCGGCAACTCCGGGAGCACTTTGGCTGAGTGAGACCAGGTACGCCTTGTGGTGGATGGCGGCCAGCACCTGCTCCTGGGGAATCTGCAGGACAGCGATGGAGAAGATGAGAGCGATGGAGCCGGCGTCGGAAAGCCTCTCCACGACGTAGACGGCGATCTGGGAGCTGAGCTCGGTTTCGGTTTTGCGCGCCACCAGGTAGGGACGGACGAAGTCGGCCACGCGGCCAATCAGCGCCACGGCCGTAAAGCCTATGATCTGCGCGCCGGCGAGGGAGAGCCCCGACACCTTCTTGTTATGGCGCATCAGGGCGGCCCAGCGGAAGGCGCGGAAAAAGTAACCAATAAAGATGCAGCCGAAGGCGGCGGCGATGCGTCTCCAGTCGGCAAGAGCGAGCTCCGCGCCGAATTTGGAGAAACTAAAGTGGATGCGATGCCGCGCCCAGAGAATAAACACGAGCAGTACCAGCAGCACCGCCGCACCAAGGATCCACTTTCTCTTCTTCAATGCCCGCTCCGGCCTTCAATTGTCTTTAGATTCAGTCTAAATGTTTGCGTGGCCGGATTTCTGGTGAGGAACGGATGAGATGGGGTCAGCGGCCAGCCTGGGCTCCGCGCGCGGCGCGTTCGCGCGCCAGCACCCGGCGGTTAAACTCGTGAATCACCCGGGCCACGTAGGAGCGGGTTTCGCGGTAGGGCGGAATGCCATGGTACTTGTCCACGGCGGCGGGACCGGCGTTGTACGCGGCCAGCGCCACGGCAAGGTTATCGTGGTAGCGCGTGAGCAGCGCATCCAGGTAGGCCGAGCCGCCTTGCACATTCTCATTGGGTTGGAAGCTGTCCTTCACTCCCAGGCCGGACGCAGTGGCGGGCATGAGCTGCATAAGTCCACGTGCTCCGGCGCGGCTTACGGCGTGCGGGTTGCCGGCGCTTTCCTCCTTGACCACGCTGGCCAGGAGATCGATATCGAGATTGTGGGCCTGGCCGGCGCTGGCCAGCATCTGGTGCAGGTCCGCAGGGGTGAGACGGGCATTATGCGGCGTGGCATCTGGCGCAGTTGTGACTCCCGTTTCCGCGGCCGGCGATGGTGGCGGATCGGGAACGTTCTGAATGGAAGCGATATCCGCAGGCGGAAACTCGATGTAGCTTTCGGCGTCGGTGCTGGTGTACAGCCGTACTCGGCCATCCACTGTCACATGGTGGTTGCAGTTGAGGGAAAAGCCGTTGGCGAGGGTCACCCGCTCCGCGGCGCGCGCAGACGGCAGAGCGGCGGCGAAGGCGGCGGTAAGAGCGAGTTGGAGGATGCGACGAATCAGATAATCCCTTGTTCCGGCGACGAGCGCTCCCGAGATCAACTTTCCACGATCAGCTTTCCACGTGCGCGGTTTGCTTTGCAAGCAGCCTTTCCAAAACAACGGCCACGCCATCCTGATCGTTCGGCGGGGCCTGCTTCCAGCCGCGCATTTTGGCCAGGGTGCGCAACTCTCCGGCGGCGTTGCCCATGACGATGGCCTGCCCGGCCCACTCCAGCATGTTCAGGTCGTTCCAGTTGTCGCCAATTGCCATGGTTTCCCGGGCGTGGATGCCGAGGCGCGCGGCCAGACGAGCCAGCGCCCATCCCTTGGTGACTCCCGGCGGCATCAAGTCCAGAATGGAGATGTCGCGGGCCGGATACTCCGTGCGGACGCACTCGCAATGCGCGTGCCATTCACTGGCCTTGAGCGCTTTCTCGGCCTGCTTCATCGGCTCTAATCCTCCGGTGACCATGCCCTGGATGGGATCCTCGCCGCCGTCGAGCGCATGTTCGAGCGGCTTTACCACTTCGATGGCGTGGCGATTGGCTTCGACCCATGTGGAGATGCGGACGGCAGGCGTATCCATGTCTTCCAGCACGAGCTCGCCCTTCCCAATCCGGTCAAAGGTGAATACAAGGGTCCCGAAGGGCCGCAGCAAGCCACAAAGCGCCCGCGCCACCCGCGATTCCAGGTGGCAATGGCCGATGGATTCGCCGCCCAGCGTGCGCGTCACCGCTCCATTCGACGTAATAAGGGGCGTATCCGCTCGCAGGCCGAGGGGTTCCAGCAGGGGCGCGGTGTAGGCCACGCGCCGTCCCGTGGCCACGGCGACGGTGATGCCGGCCGCCTGGGCCGCCCGGAGGGACCGCGCCGTGCGTTCGCTCACCGTTTGCGCAAAGCTTGGCAGCAGCGTGCCATCCACGTCGATCGCCACCAGGCGAACCGGAGGGTGCATGACTCCAGTTTACGGGACGAAGGCTGTGCGCATCGCCGCCCCGCGCCGGCGCACGCAATCTGCTGGGCTGCGGCCGACTTCCGATTTGTCCTCCCGCTCCAAACCCGAACTATTCCTCCTTTGCCCGTCCATGATCCTTGAAATTGATGGCGAAGTACGGATAGGAATACGCGTGCCCGGTCGTCAGCGCCTGGAGGAACCCTCCAGCTTCAAACCGCCCATAGCCGCCGCCGATATTCAGGTGCCGGTTTAGCTCATACCAGGTGTAGCCGTCGAACTCCTCGCCGAGATGACTTCCGATGTTTGCAGGCACCGTGCCGTGGACAATTGCTCCGCCCGACGTGTTGTACACCGCGTCGGCCGGTGAGGCTGCCCAAATGTCTGAGTATTGCGCCGTTACTGTCCACCGCCGGTGGGGCATGATGGTTCCTCCCCCGCGCACCGCGCGAATGTTCTGCCAGCCGAACAAATCCGCAATGCCAAACCGGTCGTGAGCCGTGGGGTACATGGTGTCGAAGGTGCGGTGAACGCCGTCACCGGGATTGCGATTTCCTGATGCGTAGTCATACGTTGCAAAAACCCGCGGGTTCATCGGCGCAGAGCGGAACAGGTATGCCGCCCCGCCGTTAAAGCCCCATGCGCGAATCCCTTCGCTGCCATCCGTGCCCGCCTGCCTTGCCCCTTCAACCGAGTAGTCGAGTGCCGCACGCGCGCGGCCTTTCAGGCGCAGCCCGTAGGTCTTCATATCCTCTTTTCCGGTTTTGTTAGAGAGCGCCGGTTCAATCACCAGGCTCGGCTGCACTCTGAACAGAACAAACGGTTCCAGGGCGGAGTTTGGGAGCAGGTTGTTTACGCGGCCGTATAGGCCGTATATGTTGTTCCCCTCCTGGTGGTGGCTGATTCCGGCCCCCTGCGGCGCCACGGCCGATGCGGCGAATACCCCGAGGTGGTAGCGCCCGCCTTGCAGATTTGCAACCGCCGCGTCGTAGGACCGGCCCTGGTTGCGCCACTCCGAGTTGGCGATGAGGGTGTTGTTGTAATTGATTAGCTGGCGTCCCACGCGCAGGCTGAACCAGTGCTTTTCCGGGGCGCCGAACTCGCCATACGCCAGCTTCAGGTCCCACCGGTTCTCGTTCGGCGGCCCAATGGGGGGCTTCTCCAAAAATGGCCGCGCATCCTGCACCTGCGAGACGAATTTGAACCACGAGCCAAAACGAAGATCGGCCTGGAAGCGGAACCGGTTCAGGAAATAGCTGTCGTCGTTGCCTTCTTTGAAGCTTCCGTTTTCATAACCTTCAGATCGGAGTCTCTCTTCCGCTTCAAAATGGAGCCAATCCGGCAGGTGCGCGTCCAGGCTGGAGGCGGGATGAAAGTCGGGGAAATCGTAGGGCAATCTGGAACCGTAGGTGCGGTTGACGGGTCCGTTGAGGAAGCTGAGCGGATTGGATGCGGGTCCAGCAATCCAGCCGCCATTCAGGGCGCTGGAACCACCCTCTGTCGTTAAATCGTCCTGCGCGTGCAAGCGAGGGGCGGCGATATGAACGCTAATCAAAATCGCCGCGGCCAGGCCCAGATTCCCTGTGCGGCTCAAACGCTGCTTATTCACGTTGGTTCTCCTGTCCTTCAGCAAGTCACTTTTTGTGAGCTGTCCGGATGACCTGACCCACCGGCTGCATGGGGCAAAAGCGCGCAGTATCGCGGACCGGCACGGCTTTGGAGTCTCCGGGAATGTCGCCGACGGGACGAAAGATCCACGCCAATTTAGACCCGGAGTTCAGCTACGGGTGGGTCTTCTGAATTGAGAATGCGGGAAGATCAGAGACTAGCGACAACACCCGTCGGAGAGATGCGACAGGGGACAACAACGGCGGATTTGCTGGGTGCAAATCATGAAGTTTCGTTATCGTAGCAAAAGTCCGGCCACGCCGCAACAGCGGCTTTCGAAGCAACCAGGCGCTGGATCCTGTGACACGGAACCGCCGTGACGTTATCCTCAAGATGCGTGTCCACAGCGGTCCAACCCAGGCGTCCGGCGCGGCTGAATCCCGCGCTCGCCACACTGTCGCTCCTGATTGCGCTCAACCTGCTCAACTACATTGATCGCTACATCCTGCCCGGAGCGCAGGCGCTGATCCAGAAGGAATACGGCTGGAACGACGAGCGAATGGGCGCGCTGATGACCGCGTTCTTTGCCGTCTACATGATCTTTGCGCCGCTCACCGGCTGGCTGGGCGACCGCATTCGGCGCAAGCCCCTGATTATCGCCGGGGCGGTGCTTTGGAGCCTGGCCACGCTGGCCACGTACTGGGTGCACAGCTACTGGACGTTCTACTTGCGCCAGGCGTTGGTGGGCGTTGGCGAGGCGACCTTCGGTATCTTTGCGCCGGCGGTGATTGCCGATTTCTATGACGAGCGCGACCGCAACAAGATCCTGTCCATTTTTTATCTTGCGATTCCGGTGGGCGCTGCGCTCGGGTATGTGGCCGGGGGCAACCTGGGCAGCGCATACGGATGGCGCGCGCCGTTCCTGATCTGCGCGATTCCCGGGCTGCTGGTGGCTGCGCTTTACGGGATGATGGGACGCGAGCCCGTGAGGGGCGCAAGCGACCACGTGCGCGCCACGGCGCACCGGAGCACGTTTGCGGGATTGTTTCGCAATCCCGCATTCCTGACCGCAACCTTGGGGCTGGCGGCATTGACCTTTGCCATGGGCGGAATCTCCACGTGGATTCCAGTGTTCCTGGAGCGGTTTGCGGGGCTGACGACCGCAAAAGCCGGCACGCTGGTGGGTGCAATCACGGTGGTGGACGGGATTGCCGGGACGGCGGTGGGCGGATGGATTGCGCAGCGCTGGCTCCGGACCAATCATCGCGCGCTTTATCTGCTTTCCTTCTGGAGCGTGGCGCTGACGCTGCCGTGCGGGGCGCTGGTGTTCTTTGGGCCGGCGAAATGGAGCATTCCGGCGCTGTTCGCGGCGGAGTTTTTCCTGTTCCTGAACACGGGGCCACTGAACGCGGCAATCGTGAATTCGGTTTCGGCGCCGGTGCGGGCTACGGCCATCAGCGTGAACCTGTTCTGCATTCACTTCTTCGGCGACACGTTTTCGCCGCAGATCATCGGCGCGGTAAGCGACCGGACGAATCTGCGCCTGGCTCTGGGGGTCACGCTGGTGTCTCTGGTGATTTCGGCGGGAATCCTGCTGGCGGGGGCGCGGTTTGCGCCGATCCTGGAAGAGGAGGGCAAATGACGAAAATTCGCATCAACATATCTTGATATAACGATTTGATCAACAGTTTTCAAAAGTCATAACTTTACCGTTACATCATGATATGTTGATGGGTTTTCGGCCGGTTTTGAGCCGTCTACTTGGCCGGAATTTTATCCTGCTCGTTCCTGTTCATGAAGGCGCGCCCGCGGCCCTGGCCGCGCAGATTGGGGTCGGCGATGGGCGGGCGATCCTGTTCGGCGGTAAAGCCGCGGGCGAGACGCGGGTTGGGCCGGAACTTGGGTGGGCCGCCGTTGAATTGCCGCGCGTGACTCAGCAGCATTCCGGCGCGGCCGTGCATCGGCGTAACCATGCCGCGGAGTTGAACGTCGCTGTTGCGATATTGATTCAGTTCGCCGACAGTGTCGCGGTCCTGCTGGAGGCTCATGATGGTGAACCGGCAGGCGTCATCGGGGATGTCGGGAGCGCAAGTATCGAGGAAGCGTGTGCCGTTTGGAAGCTCAACCACGTCATAAACATGCGCGGAAATGCAAATGTCCTTGTTGAGGAGTTGCGTGGCTTGGTCCGGCGTAACGCAGGGCTTGGGTTTTGCGGTGAGCAGCGGAGCACCTGCGAAAAGAAGCGCCAAAACGAGCAGGCGGCGCATGGGAACCCACTTTCCGGGGAATCAAAATCCTAGTCCATCCGTGCTCCCCGCGCAACCAGCTACGGCTGATCAGTGCGCTGCGGCCAGCTCCTCGCTCTTCTTGCCGTAATGGCTCTCGACGTACTTGTCGAGGATCTCCTTGAACTCGGCCACTATGGTGTCGCCGTGGAGGGTCTTCAGGAGTTTGCCATCGACGTAGACCGGAGCTTTCGGCTCTTCAAACGTACCGGGTAGGCTGATGCCGAGATTGGCGTGCTTGCTTTCGCCGGGGCCGTTTACTACGCAGCCCATGACCGCCAGTTTCAGCTCTTCGACGCCGGCATACTTCTTGCGCCACTCCGGCATGGAAGCGCGCAGATAGCCTTGTATCTGCTCGGCGAGCTCCTGGAAGTAGGTCGAAGTGGTTCGACCGCAGCCGGGGCAGCTCGTTACCTGGGGCATGAAGCTGCGAATCCCGAGAGACTGCAGGATCTGCTGTGCGGCCTGGACTTCCTCGGTGCGGTCACCGCCGGGCTTGGGTGTGAGGCTGACGCGGATGGTGTCTCCGATGCCGGCGAGAAGCAGCGGCGCAAGGCCGGCAGTGGAAGCGATGAGGCCCTTGGCGCCCATGCCGGCTTCGGTGAGGCCGAGGTGCAGGGCATAGTGGCAGCGCGAGGCGAGAGTGGTGTAGACGTCGATGAGGTCGCGGACTCCCGAGACTTTAGCCGAGAGAATGATCTGGTCCTCGCGCAGGCCGTAGCGCTCTGCGAGTTTGGCCGAGTCGAGCGCGCTGACGACCATGGCTTCCATCATGACGTCGCGCGCAGGCTGCGGGTTGGGGCGCTTGGAGTTCTCGTCCATCATGCGCGTAAGGAGCGACTGGTCCAGCGAGCCCCAGTTGACGCCGATGCGGACGGGCTTTTGGTTTTCAACCGCGCACTCGACCATGACCTGGAAGTTGTCGTTGTCTTTTTTGCCGATGGAGGCGTTGCCGGGATTGATGCGGTATTTTGCCAGCGCGCGGGCCGTGGCAGGGAACTTCTTGAGCAGAATGTGGCCGTTGTAATGGAAGTCGCCGACGATGGGGACGGTGATGCCGCGCTTGTCCAGGCCTACAACGATGGCGGGAACGGCGGCGGCGGCGTCTTCGTTGTTGACAGTGACGCGGACGATCTCAGAGCCGGCAAGGGCGAGCGCCGCAACCTGGTCGATGGTGCTCTGGACGTCGGCAGTGTCGGTGTTGGTCATCGACTGGACGACGACCGGGACCTCCCAGCCGACTTTTACCTGCCCGATGCGGACGGTCGGCGTCTTTCTACGCTGGATCTCTGGCATAAAATCCTCACATCCAGTTTACTAGGAGTGCGCAAATCGGAGGTCGGATGGCGGAGCGACGCCGGGAAAGAGGGGTCTTCAAAGAGACGTCGGAGATGGCGCGGGCGTGGGCTGGAGCTCTCCAGACCGAGCTCGAACAGTGGCCGGGCGTGCGGGTCACGCGCAGCTTTGGAATGTCGATGGTTTACCGCGGCGAGGTGATTTTCGCCTGTTTGGCGGGCACGCGGATGATCCACTCGGAAAACGCAATTATGTTGAAATTCCAGCAGATTGGACCGGCGATGGGGCAGCGCATGCGAGCCGATGCGCGGTTTGTCGCCGGATCTTTCGACTCCGGCAAGCGTAAAGGTGAAGGGCTGAAGTGGAGGCTGTTTCTGCTGCGCGAGGATGCCGACGTGCATGGGGCGATTGAGTGGCTAGCTGAGGCGTACCGGGCAGCAGGGAAGCGGCGGAAGTAGGGCGATTCTGTCGATGGCCCAAGTTGGCGTCGTCCGGTGCGGGTCTGGATACCCCCACGACAGCCGATCTGGAGATCGGCGGTACAGCATGATTGCGATCCAGCATTCAGCGGAGGCTTGCGACAGGCGCTGGGTCCATGTCGGCGTAGTCCTGATTCTCGCCGCCCATGCCCCAGCAGAACTTGTAGGCGCTGGTGCCCACGCCGGCGTGGATGGACCAGCCTGGCGAGGCGACCGCTTCGCGATTCTGGATGACGATGTGCCGGGTCTCGTCGGGCGGACCCATCAGGTGGAAGACGCGGGCGTCGTCCGCGAGGTCGAAATAGAAGTAAATCTCCGAACGGCGCATGTGCGTATGCGGCGGCATGGTGTTCCAGGCGCTGCCCTGGTGGAGGTGTGTTACGCCCGTTACAAGCTGGGAGCTTTTGACGCCCTCGGCGTGGATGTACTTGTAAACGGTGCGGCGGTTGCAGGTCTCCACACTGCCAAGCTCGGTTGGCTGCGCCATCTCCTTGCGGACCACGGTCACCGGATATTGCGCGTGGGCCGGATAGCTGAGCAGGTAAAAGGCGGCGGGGTGTGCGGGGTCTTTCGATTCGAAGCGTATATCTGGATTCCCACGGCCGATGTAGACGAGGTCGAGGTTGGCGAGCTGGTGGGCAGTGCCGCTCACGTGAACGATTCCGGCGCCACCGACGTTAAGCGCGCCCAGTTCGCGGCGCTCAGTGAAGTGGGCCGCGCGCAATTCGGGCGGAGCGGGCAGAGCGATGGGCTCGGCGAGGGGCACTGCCATGCCCACGACGGCGCGGTCGAGATCGAGATAGTTGAGACGGATGGCGCCGGGCTGGTTGAGACCGGAGAGCAGGAACGTGTGGCGAAGTTCCTGCGTGGTCATGCGCGGATACCGTTGTGGATCCGCCATCAGAATGGTGTTCATGGATTCCCCTTTTGCTTAGGCGGCGACAGCGGCTGCGGACGCTGCTGGATTAGCCATCGAACAAGCTCCTGCCCAGCGGCAAAGTTATCGAACTGGCTGTAAATTGCGGCTAGAGTTTTGCGGCCGTCGGTGTATTCGTTGTAGAGCCACGGATCGACGGCGGCAAAGACTGTGCCGCGGCCGGAGTGCGCTGCGGCCATGACGACATCCCCGCGATCGCGCAGGAGCGGGATGGCGCCGCCGCGGAGGGAGATGGCGCAGGTGTCCTTCATGTAGAGCGTGTGTGGGTGATGGAAGAGCGGGCCGCCGCCGGCGACGGGGATGCGACCGCTCTCCACTTGCTCGCCGAGGACATGATGATGCAGGACGTTATCGAAATGGATTCCGAATCGGTCCGCGAGGAGGTCCAGGTGGTCGATGTCGGCGTTGGGCGGATCGTTTTCCATGAGGATGAGGATGCCGCCGCGCTGCACCCACGCGGCGATCCCGTCGGCATCGGCGCTGGTCAGGTAATGCGGGTTGGGATTCTTCGCTGGGATGTCGGGAGAGACGATGAGGTAGAAGGTGGCGCTGCTCAGGTTTTCGGCGGTGGGCGCCGAGGGCAGAGTTTGCGTGGCCAGGCCGGCGCTGCGCAGCATGTGGCCGAAGAGCGAATAGCCGGAGTCGCTCCAGTCGGTCCATTTGTAATGGAATGACTCTGTCTGTCCGGCGGCGTTTTTGCGCTGCTGGCTGTTGTACCAGGCGTCGAGAAGGGCGACGGCGCTGTGGCCGTCTGCACTGCGGGGAGCGAGGTCCATTTCCGTGGAGGCAAGAAGAAACGCGCCCAGGCTGGATTGCTCGGCTTCATCCGGGGCGGAGTTGGCAGAGACGCTGGAAACGCCGGACAGGATGATGCGTCCGGCGGAATCAAGCCGGACATAGCGAGCCAGAGCGCTGCGCCAGGCTCGCGTGGCGTCGATGCCAAAGCTCGGAGGAAGATATCTGAGGCGGACGCCCTTCAAGAGCGCATAGACAAAGAGCCAGTCCACGGTGGGCGGGGCCGCGCCGCTGGTCTTTGCGCGCGCAAGGTGCAAGAGGCCGGAGTGCGGGTCCTGATGGCGTGCGAGAGTGGCGGCGGCCAGCCTCAGGGCAGCCAGCGCCTGGTCGCGGGCGGGATCGTTGGTGGGAAACGAGGACACTGAATCGGTCAGCGACGACGCCATCCACACCAAACTGAGGAGCCTATCCCCGGCATCGGCGTTCGCATCCGTTGCTGCGCCGCCGGCGCTCGCATCCCACGAGGCGAGGCTGCGGGTGATGGCACCGAAGTCTTCGGGCTGCTGGAACTCGGCGGCGTACTCGGCAAGAAACTGCTGCGCCCGGCATGGGTGCGATTCGCGCTCGGGCCTTCTGTCCAGGCCGCAAGCTGTGGATAGCCGTTGGCGAAGCTGTTTTGCCGCCTCGTAGTAGACGGGCTTCTGGGTGACGCGGTAGAGCAGCATTAAATGCTCCCCGAGCAGGGCGTCGGCATATGGGGAGCGGCCCGGGGCGTTCCAATTGGGATCGGCGAGGACGGCGTCGACAGTGCTACGGGCGTAATTGAAATAGCCGCCACGCGCGGTGTTGTACCACTGGGCTTCAAGAGCTTTCGCGCGAAAGCCGGCTTCGATGTCCCATTTCGCAGCCGGAGAAACTCCCTGAGTGACAATTGCCTGCGATGCGATTGCGGACCATTGCGGCGTTGATTCGGCATCCGCAGGCAAGCCCCCGGCACACACAGCGGCCGTGGCTACCAGGGCAGCAGCAGCCATGCGTAACCGGCTCTGAGCAAGCCTTGTCGAGCCCGACACGCGCAGGAATGATAGAGATTGGCCCATTTCAAAAGTTGGCGTTCATTTGGAGGATAGTCTCCCGTCTGACGCCGGCATGAAGCAATATAATCCACAGGCTGCCTTACGTCACATTGCAAACTGCATTTGCCGGCGTAAAATGCGCTGCGTTCTGAACTTCTCATCCGTGGCGGCTGTTTTGCGGAGCCAGATTGCGAAGAGGGCAAAGGGGAAACATGACTACGACTGCAACCGAAACCCAGGGGCAATCCCTTCCTGCAAATGCATACACCCCGCTCAAGCCCGGCGAAACATACACCCCGATCGTCTCCGCCGTAGTGACCCAGCCCGAACTTACACTGCGCGCGATCTTCTGGGGTTCGGTGTTTTGCGTCATTTTTTCGGTCGCCTCGGCCTATTCGGCGCTGAAGGTGGGGCAGGGAATGGAAGCCGCGATCCCCATTTCGATCCTGGCGATCGGGATGGCGCGGCTGTTTCGACGGCGCTCGAGCCTGCTTGAGAACATGATCATCACCGGGATTGGGGCGGCATCGGCGTCAACGGTTGCGGGAGCGGTGTTTACGGTGCCGGCGCTGTATTCGCTGCATCTTGCGCCGCATCCGGTGCAGACCATCTTCATCTGCCTGGCCGGCGGATGCCTGGGCGTGCTCTTCCTTATTCCGCTGCGGCACTACTTTGTGCGCGAGACGCACGGGCATTTCCCGTTCCCTGAGGCGACGGCGATTACCGAGGTGCTGGTGACGGGAGAGAAAGGCGGGTCGCAGGCGCGCCTCCTGCTGCAGGCTACGGCCATCGCCGGGGTATACGACCTGTTGGTGAGCACGTTTCACGTGTGGAAGGAGTATCTGAACTTTCAGTTCATTCCGTTGGTGCGCGGGCTGGCCGACCGCGGGCGCATGGTGTTCAACTTCGACGCCATTGGTTTCATCCTTGGCCTGGGTTACGTAATGGGGCTGCGCAGCGCCATTGTGTTCTGCGCCGGCGGCATCATGGCCAATTTCATTTTGATTCCGCTGATCTGGTTCACCGGCAGCCATATCGATTTCGCGGTGTATCCCGGCATGATGCCCATCTCGCACATGACGGCGGTGGACATCTATCGCAACTACGTTCGCTTCATCGGCGTGGGAGCGATTGTGACGGCGGGGATTCTCGGCGTCATCAAATCGCTGCGCGTGATCGTCTCGGCGTTTGGTATCGCGATGCATACTTTTCGCCACGGCGAGGCGCCGCAGACCGAGCGCACCGACCGCGATGTTTCCATGGTCACCATCCTGCTGGGCGTGGTGATCGGAGCTTTGGCTGTGGCCATCTTCTTCGGCAGCCTGAAGGTGTCGTTTACCGTTCTGGCAGTGGGGATGGTGCTTACCCTGGTGTTCGCCTTTTTCTTTACTTCGGTTGCAGCGAACGCCATTGCCACGACCGCAAATAATCCGGCTTCCGGCATGACCATGCTTACCGTGATCATTTCGTGCCTGGTTCTACTCAAGTTCGGGCTGAGTGGAAACACCGGGATGTTCTTTGTGATGGCGATCGCCGGCATGGTGTGCACGGCGCTCTGCGCATCGGGCCAGTTCATTACCGATCTCAAGGCGGGCTACTGGCTTGGCTCCACTCCGGCGGCGCAACAAAAAGTGAAGTTCCTTGGAGTGATCCTTGCCGCTGTCACCGCCGGGCTCACCATTATCCTGCTGGCGCACACGTTCCAATTCGGCGAGGCGGCCGCGGGCGATGCGCGGCAGGTTCTGGCTGCGCCCCAGGCATCCATCATGAAGGCGCTGGTGGTCGGATTCATGAGCCGTCAGCCAGTAACGTATCTTCTGTTCGGCATCGGCGCGCTCATCACGCTGGTGCTGGAAATGCTGGGGCGTTCCTCGCTTGTTTTCGCACTGGGCATTTACCTGCCGCTGAACCTGACCACGCCTATTCTGGCCGGCGGAATTCTGTCTCACCTTGTGAACCGGCGCGCCGAGAAGACCGGCGGGGAACGCGGCAACACGATAAGGGAGCGCGGGGTGATTCTTGCTTCGGGGCTGATGGCCGGCGGCGCGCTGGGCGGAGTGCTGGGCGCGGCGTTGCGGCTTTTCCCCAGCTTCCGCGAGGACTGGATTCAAACGCCGTTCTACTCCAACGAACCCATCTCGCAATCGGTTTCTGCAATCTTGTTTATCGGCATTTGCGTATATGTCTGGATATGGTCGACGAAGCGCGCGAAGGAGGAGTAATGGATCAAGCAGGGAAGTACGTGGCTGACGCTGTTCTGGGCATTGACACGCTTTGGGGCGGGGACGTGATGTGTCCCTCCGGTACCGGCCGCTTTATTGCCGATTCCTGGTTCTCCGATGAGAGATTGCCCGCCGCTTATATGCATCCCGCCGCCGCACGCCTGCGCCAGTCGGCTGGCGTTTCCGGCAAAGAGATGGATGGCGAGGCTCTGGACGAGTACCTGCGCGCAATCGACTTGCCGGGTGCGGTGGCCGGGGTGCGCAAGGAAGCCGCTTCGATTGGTGGCATTCGGGGCGCCTATCTCATGGGCCTGGCCACGTGCCTGGAAAGCATGTTGGACCTGGCCATGGAAGTGGCCGGCCGAGGCGATCCTGTTCCGTACGCACGAGCGGTTGAGGCCTCAACCGGCAAGCCGCCGGAGCCATCGCGCCCAGAAGCCAAGCGCGAGCGCGTAGCGGAACTCCTCAGCCGCGCCGGCTATTCGTCGAACGACAATTCCAGCCTGCTGGCCGCCGTGGATGCGTGGCGCAGGGAACGCAACTACCCCATGGCCAGCGTGCGCGCGCTGGGCGCGGCGGTCATTGCCCATTTCGACAATCTCAGCGCGCGGAACCTGGTTCCATTCCTGCCCCATGAGCTGGCCACCGTCCCTCGCGCCAACATCGACTTTTTGCCCATCAAAGAGGCATGGTTCTCCGGCTCCATGAATTACCTGGGCCGCGCCCGCAATGCCGACGGCTCGCCCCAATTTGAAGCGACTTACGAGATTAATGCCTCGCTTCGGATCTCCTATCCCGAGTTCGAGCAGCTCGTCAGTCACGAAGTTGTGCCTGGGCACGTGACCACATTTGCCTATCTGCAAAAGCTCTACACCCTGGGCCGCGCCGGGTTTGAAGCAAGCGTGCTTACCATGAACACGCGCGCCGCCACGCTCTTTGAAGGGTTGGCGAACAACGCCATACTTATTGCGCACGGAGTTACTGAAGTGGACCAGTTGCCGGACGAAGACGCGCAGATCGGCGTGCTGCTTGCGTTGCTTCAGGACGATGCGAAAAACCAGTCGTCGTGGATGACGTGGGGCGAGGAGCGTGCGCAGGCGGAAGTGGCTGCAGCTCTGCGCCGTGATTTTCTGGTAACCGAGGAGCGCGCGGACAAGCTTTCCGGCGCGTGGGGACGGCATCCGCTCCTGGGCCGCATGTACTTGCCTGCCTACCGCGCCGGTACCGAGAAGGTGGCTGCGCTTCGCCGCATCCATCCGCCGGAGCGCATCCTGCCGGCACTCTACGGCTGCCGCGGCCTGGTGGATGTGGAGACCATCGATCTAGTCCTGTCGGCATGAGCAAGGCCTATTTGGCGGAAATGCTAACCTTGATTAGCTGTGTGTGGCCCCGTAGCTCAGATGGATAGAGCGTCGGTTTCCTAAACCGCAGGTCGGCTGTTCGAATCAGCCCGGGGTCACCATTCCTCCCTTCGCGCAATTGCGGTTCGCTTGCCGTCTTTGACGCGGCTCTCATCGACCGGGTATAAATATTCATGTCATCGAAAGTAGTTTGATGACATAGCGGCTGCTCTGTACGCGGGAGCGGCCAATCTCACCACAACTATCGCCCAGGATGTTCGGGAAGGCGGTTGAATTCCGCCACTGCCCCGCAACTGTGAGCGCCCCTGCTTTTTCCGCGTCAATCGGAAGGAGGCAGGCGATTCAGCCAAGGCTCTTTGATTGAAGAGAGCGCAACTAAACCACTGAGGCCGAGAGGCGTTCGTCCTTGGGAAGGTGGCTGGAACAGGCGCAAGTCAGGAGACCGGTCCCCGGCGCTTCACCGCTTACGTTCCGAGGGGAACGAAGGAGCCTATATGCCCGTCAATTCTCTTCCGTCTTGCCTGCTATTCCGGCAGCTCGCCCGGTTCCTGGTGGTGGCTGCTCTTCTTGCCGCCGCGAAGGCCTACCCTGCGTCCATCCGCGGCATCGTTACGGATGCCAGCGGCGCGCGCGTTACCGGCGCCGCCATCGCGCTGGTTCAAAATGGCAAGGTGGTCACATCGGCTGTCTCAGTGGGAGACGGCAGCTACGAAATTCTGACCGGGAACAGCGGCCGGTTCTTCCTGCTGGTCTCAGCGCCGACCTTCCGCCAACTGGAGACGCCTAGCTTCTACGCGGGCCGGCTCGACTCCATAGAGCGCAACATGGTGCTGGAGCCGGAGTGGGTGCGCCAGTCCATCGTGGTCACTGCTAATGGCACGCCCACGCCACAGCCGCAGACCAGCGCGGCAACTTCCGTCATCGGGCCATCAGAATTGGCCGACCCGCGTCGCTGGTCAGCGATCTGCGCCTCATGCCGGGAACCTCCGTGGTGCAGATTGGCGAGCGGGGATCGCAGACCTCGCTCTTTATCCGCGGCGGAGACTCCGATGACAACCTGGTGCTGATCGACGGTGTGGACGCCGGCGACCTGGGCGGGCGGTTCGATTTTGGCACTCTGCCCACCACGGAAGTCGAGAGCGCCGAGGTCTTTCGCGGCACCGATTCCAGCCTTTACGGCGCCGATGCGGAGAGCGGAGTGGTGAGCCTCAGCACTCCGCGCGGCACCACCAGCAATCCGTCGTTCTTCCTGGAGGGTGACGCCGGCAATTTCAACACCTCGCACGAAGAGGCTTCGCTGGCCGGCACGCACAACAAGCTTGACTATCTGGCGGCTTACAGTTGGCTGCAAAGCTCGAACTCCGTGCCCAACGATTCCATGCACGTTGCCTCTCCGGCGGCGAATGTGGGCTGGCAGCTGAACGGCAAGACACAGATCCGCGGAACTGTGCACTATAACGTGGCCTCAACCGGCGTTCCCAACGCATGGGACTTCTACCACGTTGCGGACCTGGCCACGCAGAAGGACCAGGACGTTTACGTCAGCGCTTCCATTGACAACCAGACCACCGCAAGCTTCCACAACCTAATTCGCTACGGTCTGGCGCGAAAGCGCGAGCAGTATGCGTTGTGGCAACAGAGCGGCAGCGGGGCGTTCGACCCATACGGCGATTCGCTGGGGCAGGTGGTTACCATCATCGGCGCAAACGGCGCATCTGCCACCGGCCAGGCCATCCTCGATTACGCGCAGATGTATCCCTACCGCTATCAGCTTGTCTCCAATCACGACGAACTTGTCTACCACGGCGATTACACCATTACGCCGCACCTGGCTGCGCTCATCGGATTTCAGTTTGAAGACGAGCGCGGCGCCGAGGTGGTGCCGACCTACAGCACCAACGAGGCGACCGAGCGGACGAATTACGTTTATCTCGCCAGTATCCATGGGGACTACAAGAGCAGGTTCTTTTACACGCTGGGCGGCAGCCTGGAGCACTACTCGCTGTTCGGCGTGGAAACCACGCCCAGTGCTGGTTTCTCGCTTTACGCGCTCAAACCTCGCAAAGGCATTTTCAGCGGTACGCGGGTTATGTTTCATTACGGCGATGGCGTGCGCGAGCCCGCGCTGACGGACCAGTTCGGCTCGCTCTACCAGTTCCTGGTCTCGAACGGGTACCAGTCCACAGCGAAGCAGTTGAGCATCGCGCCGCTGGCTGCGCCGTTCGCGCGCATGTACGATGGCGGCGGCGAGCAGGCATTTCTGAGCCAGCGCATCACCCTTCGCGTCCGCTACTTTCATAACGAGTTCGGCAAGCAGATTGAATACGTCGGCGGCCACATCCTGCCCGGGCTCATCCCCAACCTCACACCCGCCCAGCAGCAGCAGCTGATTGCAGCTCTCGGCTACTACTACACCAACGACTACGGGCTGGCGGTGAACACGCAGGCATTTCGCGCCCAGGGCATCGAGTCAACCTTGGAAGGCGGCATCGGGCCCAACCTGTTTCTGCGCGGAGGCTACACCTATCTGGATGCGGTGGTGCAACGGTCCTTTGACAGCGATAATGAAGCCCTGGCTGGCGGTTACGCGCCTACCTACAACGGCATCCCCATCGGGGCCGTTTCACCGCTCGTGGGCGCGCGTCCGTTCCGCCGTCCGCCGCACACCGGTTTTATCACCGCCACGTACACACGCCATCAGCTCAGCGGGATTCTGAACGCGGCGTTTGCCAGCCGCAGCGACGATTCCACTTACCTCGAGTTCGCCGATGCCAACGGCGGCAATACTCTGCTGCTGCCCAACCGCAATCTCGATTCCGGCTTTGCCAAAATTGATCTGGGCGGCAGCTACCAGTGGAAGTGGTGGCTCGGCATCTACGGCATTGCAGAGAACCTGACCAGCAGCCAGCACATCGGTCCCATCGGATATCCCAGCCTGCCGTTCAATTACCGCGCAGGGCTGCGATTCCAATGGGTCAAAGGGGCGAACCAGTAAGCGATTCTGGCGTCATCGACAGCAACTGCCACTCGGATCCCGCCGGTTCGAGCCAAGGAAGCGGGTGCTAAAATCAATCAGTGCCGGGTCCTACGCGACGTAATCCCGCCAACCCCGCCAGGTCCGGAAGGAAGCAACGGTAACGGGCTAGTACGGGCGCAGTAGGTCACCCGGTACTTTTTATGCCAGTGAGCGGCCACTCGCCATTCGGCGTGTGCTCTGCCACCGGCACTGGCGCACTCCAAGGAGAATCCGTTGAGCTTGACCGTTCGTCCTGTTGTTGGCCGCCGCGCCAAAATTACTGCTCTCGGCACCTACGTTCCCCCCAAGGTGATTACCAATCAGGAACTGGAAAAAATGGTGGAGACCACCGACCAGTGGATCATGGAGCGGGTGGGAATCCGCGAGCGGCACATGCTGGAAAAGGGCAAGGGCGTAAGCGACATCTGCACGGAAGCGGCAAAGAAGTGCCTGGCGGCGCGGGGCATTGCGCCGACTGAGGTCGAAGTGATCGTGGTGGGCACGGTCACACCGGACATGATGTTTCCCTCGACGGCATGCCTGGTGCAGGACAAGATCGGTGCGGCAGGTGCATGGGGATTCGACGTGTCGGCGGGATGTTCGGGGTTCGTGTTTGCGCTGCAGGCGGGCGTCAAGCTGGTGGAGAGCGGAGCGCACAGCAAGGTTTTGGTATGCGGGGCCGATGCCAATACACGCATGACCGATTACACCGATCGCGCTACCTGCGTGCTGTTCGGCGACGGCGGCGGCGCGGTGCTGATTGAACCGTGCGAGGAGGGCGAGATCGGTATGATCGACTTCCTGCACGAGATCGACGGCTCGGGCGGCGTGAGCCTGAACCTGCCCGCGGGCGGAAGCCTGAATCCTTCAACCCACGAGACGGTGGACAAGAAAATGCACTTCATCCACCAGGACGGGCAGGCGGTGTACAAGTTTGCGGTGCGCAAAATGGTGGAAGCGACGGCAAAGCTGCTGGCGCGGAACGGCATCACCGGAGCGGACCTGGGTTGCTTCATCCCCCACCAGGCCAACAAGCGGATCATTACGGCCACGGCGGACCGGCTGGGCTTGCCGGACGATCGCGTGATCATCAATATCGACAGGTACGGGAACACGTCGGGCGGGACGATTCCGCTGGCCATGGAGACTGCAATCGAAGAAGGGAAGCTGAACAAGGGCGACCTAGTTCTTTTGGCGGCAGTGGGCGCGGGCTTCACGGTGGGGACTACCCTGCTAAGGTGGGAAATCGACGGTTTAGGGAACAGGTAGAGATCAG
>CAWKOB010000017.1:0-60001 GCA_963851135.1 uncultured Acidobacteriota bacterium
CATCGCCCAAGTTGCTACCCTCGGTTTCAGTTCTCAGTTCTCAGTTCTCAGTTCATAGTTCACGGTCGCCGTTCACCGACGGCTGAAAACTACGAACTGTGAACTATGCACTACGAACTGCCTTTACGGTATCTGCCCCATCGGCAGCTCCATCACCGGCGTCACCTTCCCCGCATTCGAGGCATATGCCCACATTCCGTGAAAGCTCTTGCGCAGCTCCGGCTTCGCTTTCAACAGCGCGCCCAGCACGGCCACCGCTTCGGTCTTCTGCGCGGCCGGGTCCGTAATCCCCGCAGACTCGTAGGTCACTCCGAGGTCCGGTTCCCGCAGGCTGGGATCGAATCGAATCGAGTCGATCTTCCACGTCCGGTCGCCCGCCGTCACGTTGAAAGGAAACGAATTCACCGGCGATCCCGGAATCTGCGCCTCTTCCTGTCCCAGCTTTTCCAGGTTCGGCGACGAGATGATATCCACCGGCAACGACAGGTATCGCGCCGTCTCGTAGAGGTAATACGCCGCCCATGGCGCACCCGCCGTCACTGCCTGGCGTGCCTGGTCCCAGTACCAGACTCCGTCGTGTCCTTCCAGCGCGCCCGGCCGGATGAACACACCGCCCAGCTTCCACGCCCCCGCCTGCATACCCAGAATGAATGCCATCTGTCCCGCCAGCGGAGCGCCCGCCGCATCTGCCAATACCAGGGCGTACTTCCCCGGCGGCAACTGCTGCAGCGTGATGGTCACCGTCATCGAGGCGTTCGCACTGGAGCAGAAGAACTCCGTGTCCGCCGGCGCTGTCAACGAAGTCGCGTCCAGCGCATACAGGCTGCGCAACTGCGCCTGGCCGCCCTTCATCACCGGCGCGTTGTACTCCACCGCCTGGTGAATTCCGTCCCACTGCGCTGCAACCTCGGGCAAAAGTGAGCTCTGCAACGTGCTCAGATCCTGCTGCATCACCGCCGTTGCCAGGCGCTGCCCAGTCTCCGCCAGAGCATTCCGGTCGGGCGCGCTCATCTCGGCCTGCGTGGTGCAGCTGGTGGCATGGATCGCAGCAGAAAAGACGAGAAATCCCGCCAACACCAGCGGTCCGGCCCAGCTATGTTTCACGTGCATCAATACCCTCTCCTCTGCTCTCTCCCCTGCTCTCTGTTCTCTATTCCCTTGCATTTTGAGCATTCGCGGACCACTGTTAGTCTAGTACACAGATGCGCCGCGCGCTTTCCGCGTCCGCACCTGCGCGGAACGCGGGTCCCATGAGTCTGTTGCTTCGCCAATCTTCTGCTCCCTGTCGATTCCTAGACGATCGTTGCGCCTCAACCCGCTTCGCGCGCACACTCTTCCTGTTTTGCCTTGTGATGTTGCTTGCGCCGGCGTGTTATCCGCCCAACCCAAGCAGCCCGCGCCGCAGCCTGCTCCTCATAAACCCTCCGCGGCGAAAAAGGCTGCTCCGGAGGTAGCGCGAGCCACACGCTCGCGCGTCGCCCTGTCGCAGTCCAGGTGGCCGGCCAACGATCCGCCCGCTCCGCCCACCGTCACATTCAACAGCCAGGGCCTTCACATCGTTGCCGAGAACTCTGCTCTCAGCTCCATCCTCAACCAGGTCTCGACTGAGACCGGCGCCAAAGTGGAAGGTCTCTCCGGCGACGAGCGCGTCTTCGGCAGCTACGGTCCCGGCCAGCCTCGCGAAGTCCTGGCCGATCTCCTCAGCGGGATCAATTACAACGTCCTCATCGTGGGCGACGCGGCCCAAGGCCTGCCTCTACGCGTCGTACTCAGCCCTCGCCAGGCGAGCATGCCCAACAGCCAGCCCAATGCGCGTCCTCCACAGCAGGATCAGGACGAGGACTACCAACCGCCTCAGCCCGAGGAACCACCGCAGTTCTTTCAGCCTCCACGCCCGCCCATGAACGAGGCTCCTAACGGCGTCCCGATCACGCCTCAGGATCGCCTGCAGATGATGCAGCGGCTCAGCGCGAAATGGAGCAGCAACAGCAACAGCAGCAGCAACAGGAGCAGCAGCCGCCGCAGTAGCCAACTCGGGATTCCAGCCTTTGGGTTCGGTTTGGGGATTTTTGCGGGTTGCGGCGAGCTTGTTGGACTGGCTTTTGCGGGCGTTTTTGTTCCGCAATGCCCTCTGTTTCACATTGCGGCACGAGTTTTTGTTGGTTTTCCTGATCTAACCTGTTCATTCTATTAATTAAATTCGGATTTTGTCCCACCTTGTGGACCGGTGGGGGGGTGAGGGGTACCCCCGTCGCCTTGAAGCCAAAGGGCCGGATTTCCTGGGAAGGAAATCCGGCCCCGAATGTTGAGAAGATAGCGCAGTTGGGCGGATGAAGGACGTGATGGCGGTCACGGGAGCTGGATGATGGACTGAGAATGGGCCAGCGTAACCCATGTCCCGCGGTTGTTCGAGTCTCGCCGCGCGATACCGGAGGCCATTTCTGATTTGAAGGGCGTTCCGGGGAGCGATCCTGCGAGACCGTGTGCTTGTTCCTGCCAATTGAGGTCCGGAGTCTCCCGGTCCCTCCGCCGCGGCGGACGAGGGACCGGCACCCTCGGTGTGGTTTTGGGGCGTCGAGACCGAGGCCGCCCGCCCGGAGTCAGATCGGGAGATGGATTGTTGGCCCTTCGTCCCCCGTGGAGGCGCCATCGCCTTCGTGTACTAGGGATTTTTTCACCAGCGCATCAAGGTGAGTTCCAGATAGCAGCATGACAGCCTTGTACGCCCTTATCAGAATGTCGTGGATGGACTCAAGGTCGTCCAGCATGATTGACCTTCCGCCGTCTGAGTTTCGGCGCAAATTGTGTTGCCGATAGAAGTGGTGGGCTAGGCGATTGCGCTCTTCTAGTGCAGCCCCTATTAGCGGCTCCAATCGGTCGAGGGCGTCCGTGCGGCGCTTGGTGTTTCCTACGAGTTGCCCAAGAGTCTGCCGGTTTATTCCGTCAAGCAATTCAGCGGCCCGCTCTCTGTTCGCCTCCGGGGTCGGCAGCAGCAGCCCCTCTTCCACGATACCGAAATCGAACAATAGGGTTCCGAGTTCGGTTTCGAGGAGTTCAGCTCCTCAGAAACCATGCCGAATTTCTGGTAAACATCATCAAGGGTGGGCATAAGAAAAATCTACGCCTGCAATGCCGCAAAGAAAGATCTAGTCCCGCTCGCGCTTTCCGCCGGTGGCCTGGGTTGTGTTCTAGAACGGTTTTGCGCGGTTTTCTGCGTGTTCACATTGCTACTGGATTGATATATAGACAGTTATGTCCGCGCACGCGGTTTCGGCTGTTCAGTTTGCCTATCTGCGCCGAATGCTTTCCCGCTACTCCAAGTCCGGAAGATGCTCGCGTGCGAGCAGGAGCCGGATGGACCGTCCTTGCCCAGGAACCCGCTCAATGAAGCCATTGGCTTCCAGGGTGAGGACCATTTGGTGCACGGAAGGAGGGCTCACGCGAAAGTATCTCTGCATGTCGGCCTCGGCGGGAGGCTGGCCGTTGATCTTGCTGTAGTAGTAAATGAACGCAAGATACTGTCCCTGTTTGTGCGTGAAGGATTTCATGGGCACGAAGGAAGTGTAGCTACACAGGCAACGAACCGACTCCTTTGACAGGACTTGCACCTGCAAGAGACTGAGCAGCTTGCTATGCGCTCAAAAAGGGATGTCATCATCGGCGGTCTTCGTCGCGCCTGAGAGCGCACCGTCAGGCAGGGGCAGACTAGTTACGACGTAGAGGTTCAAAATGTCGTCTCTGTCCATGAACATGATCTGGCTGCGCTTCGTCGCATCGAGCTTCCCGCCGAGCCAGTTCCTTGCAGCCTTTGTAATTTCACCACCTGCAACGATGAAGGCGTGATCGACTAGGACGCGACGGTTTGTCTCGGGATCGAAAATCTCATGGCCGAGCATCATCAACGCCTGCTGGTGAATTTCTGCGATGTTTTTGTTTGAACCTTTGCTGTCGCCCGCGGCGTCGAGCTTGTCTTTCTTTGCCTGAATGCCGAAATACAACGTGTGCATTGTCGGCAACGCGTGCTTCATCCAAATGTCTTTACCGTATTCGAGCGCCTTGTCTTTATGACCGGCCGCCGTGATGCGATGAAAGCCAAGCTGGCGCAGCAGTGGCAGGAGGACTTCCCCGACTAGCTCATCTTCCGAGCAGCGATCTAAATAGGCGATTAGGTCACCGCGTCTTTTCAGCTCGGTAGCCGTGAAAGGTCGGTGCGGATTTGGAGCCGACTGCGCAATCGTGTTCGTCGCGATGTGCTTGAGGTAGCATTGCCGGTCTTGTGCGTAAAACGCTTCGTAGCCTTCACGGGCCAAGGCCACATTCAAGAGCGCCATGGCCTTTTCGCGGTCGGGGTCAGCGTCTTGTTTGTCGCCCTGGTCCATGAGCGTGCGTATAACACGGGCAAAGGTGTCGGGCGGCGCGTTGCCGCTTGTCTGTGGCTCCTCCAGTATCTTGACCAACGTAATACCGACCCAGGTGTTGCGCGTTGTCCCATCGTGCACATACTCGGTATCGCATTCTTGAAAGAAGCGCGTGATGTAGCTTCTGCTCCGGTAGGGGAAAAGAGCCTCTTTGCCGGCGTCGGTGTTCCCGCAGATCATGTCGGCCAATGCGTTAATCGTTCGATCTTTGAACTTCAAGTCCGTCTCCGCAAGATACGATGCCGTCCTTTATGGTACGGCAGGTGGCGGGTGGCTTTGGTCTCCTCCCGCGCATGATCAAGTTGAGGGTGCTCCCGGTCCCTCGCTTTTGGGAACCGGGGAGGTGGAATCGGACTGCCTTTCGCGCATCCACTCGGGCAGTTTCCAGCCTCTGTTACAGGCCGTGCCTTCCGATTCGATTTCTACGGTGCCGCGGACCGGGGGCACCCTCACCGTGTATTAGCGATCTCACCGGGCCGGGGGGCAGCCGGGAAAAAATGTTCTCGCCGCAGGTCATCGGTCGGCACTTCTTTGCTGATAGTATGAATAGTATGTATCAGTATGTATCTGTATGTATCACTGTGCATCTATTCTGGGTGAGGTATAAAAATGCGGGTCATTAGCGCCTCCGATCTGGCGCGCAAGACGAGCGCCATCCTGGAACGCATTCTCACTGGCGAAACGGTCAGCGTGATGCGGAATCGCACTGAAATAGCCCATATTGTTCCCGCTAAGCGAACCATGACCGCTGCGCAAGCCATCGCCGGCCTGGAAGGAAAGCTAACCCCCGCCCAGGGCGATTCCTGGCTCAAGGACAGCCGCGGAGAATTCGCATGAAGAGGTTCGAATCCGTGGGGATGATCTTCGACACTTCTATCTGGGTAGGGTTGGCCAGCGGGCAGTTGGCCGGTGAAGCCGTCCTCAGGGCAGCCGGAGACGAGCCGGTCTACATTTCAGCCATTTCGCTCGGAGAGCTGAGCTTTGGCGTCGAATCGTGCAGCGATCCAGCAACGCGGATGCTGCGCATCCGCTACTTGCGCAGCTTGCAAGAGCGGCCCGTTCTCGATGTTACTTCGCTTACGGCCTCCGCCTTCGGCATCCTGGCCGCCTTCATGAAACAGTCGGGCCGGTCGCCGAGAACACGGGTCAACGATCTCTGGATAGCTGCTCAGGCAATGGAAAATGACTATGCTCTGTTAACCGCCAACCTCAAGGATTTTGAGGGCCTGCCTGGTTTACGAGTATCTTGTCCGTGAATACCGGGGGGGGTGCCGGCATGCCCGGTCCCAGAAGCGAGGAACTACTTGTTCATATATGTACCGTAAATATAATTATGTACCAGATGCAAATATGGTGCATAATGATTCTATGAGAACACGGACCAATCTTCACATCGACAATGACGCCCTGACCTTTGCCTCGTCGTATGCGAATGCCAAGGGGGTCTCGCTGGGCATTGCCGTCAGTGAACTGATTCGCCGCGCCGAGCGGACGACGGGGCAGGAAATCCCTTCGCCCCGGCTGGTCATGAACCGGCATGGCTATCTGGAGATCGCTGACACGGGCGACCGCATCACGCCGGAGATGGTAAAGGAAGCCTCGGAGGATGCCCTTGTCTGAGAACGGCTATTTGCTGGACGTGAATGTTCTGTATGCGCTGATGGCCAGGAATCATATTCACCATCCGATTGTTGAGGCGTGGTTCTATGCCGCCGCCGATCTCCGCTGGGCTATTTGCCCTTTCACGGAAGCCGGATTCCTGCGCAATGCGACCGCGCCGCGCGCCGGGCAGATCGAGATGGCCGAGGCCACGGCCATTCTGAAAAAGCTCGCGCAGCATCCGGGCTATCGTTATCTGCCCATCGCCGAGGACTGGCACACGCTGTGCGGCCCGTTCTTCAAGCGGCTGTTTGGCACCAAACAGGTCACGGATGCCTACCTGCTGGGTCTGGCCGTGCGCAATGGAATGGTCCTGGTCACGATGGACAAAGGCATCGTGTATCTGGCCGGAAGTGAGTTCAGCAAGCACGTCCTGCTTTTGGAGGCTTCATAGATGGGGGGCAGCCCGCTCGGGTTGGAGACCGCGAACTTCTATCGGTTATGTTTATGAGAAGATCGGGTTCAAACGGACACGATGAGAGCAGTTCTCGACACATCGGTGATTGTCTCGGCGATGCGCAGCCGGCATGGCGCCAGTAACCGGCTTCTCCAGTTGGCCTATGCCCGCTCGTTTCAGATGTTGGCCACGCCGGCCCTCTTTCTGGAGTATGAAGAAGTTCTGGGACGCGACGAACAGCGCGCAGTGCATGGGATGTCGCCGCAGCGCACAGCCGCCTTTCCGATTGGAATTGCTGCTATCGTTGAGCCAGTCAAGGTCTACTACCGCTGGAGACCGCAGATGCAGGACGTGGATGACGAGATGGTGCTCGACGCGGCGATCAACGGGCGCGCGGACGTAATCGTCACACACAATGTGAGGGATTTTCTTCCTTCCGCATCGCGGTTTAGCCTGCGAGTTGTGAGTCCCGCGAGTTTGGTAGTGGAGTTGCTGCAATGAACAAAGCAACGATTTCGGTCAAGCTGCCCCCCTCGCTGGGAAATGCGGCGCGAAAGCTCGCCGAAGAAGACGGAGTTTCGTTGAACCAGTGGGTCTCCGTTGCGGTCGCGCAGAAGATCGGTTCGGTGGAAACCGCCGAGGCATTCTTCAAGCGAAGATCGCAAGGCGCGGAGCAAGTGGACTTCCTGGAGATTCTGCGCAATGCACCCGACCGGGAGCCCGATTCAGGCGATGAACTGGGCGGGTGACCCCGGCCTCGGTGACCGTTTCCAGCCCATCTGAGGGCGCCCCCGGTAGCTCGCCCCCCGGGGATCGGCGATCAAATTACCGGGTGATAGATGAACCCTCGATCTCGCAATGGAAAATGACTATGCTCTGTTAACCGCGAACCTCAAGGATTTTGAGGGCCTGCCTGGTTTACGAGTATCTTGTCCGTGAATATTGGGACTGCTGGCATCCCCGGTTCCCAAGGGCGAGGGACACCGTTGGAACCTTGCGCGAGGGCCCGCTCATCGCGATAAAACTCTGCGATGAACGGGGCACAGCTTTCGATACTTAGGATGAATGGGTCACCTGCCGTGCGGGCGCTCTGCACCCTCCCCGGTCCCCAAAAGCGAGGGACCGGGGGCACCCTCAGCGTAGATCAGAGATCGATCTCACCGGGACCACCCGCCCGCAAGCTCTTGCCGTACGCTCCGACTCGATCGGATCGACGCGGCCCTACGGGACGCGGAAACGAATTGGCCGCGGTTTCCCAGGATTTCATCCTGGGCTATTTTCCGCGTCGTCCCTCCGGGACGAAAGGCGCGGCGCCATTGGCATCAGGGCTTTGTCCGAGGCGCGATGAATGGGGCACAATGGAATCGCGACGCCCACTCATCGCAAAAAGCGCGATGAATGGGGCACAGTGCCGGGTGCCCATGTCTCGATTCTGAGACTTGGGAAAGCATAGACATCGACGAGATTACCTCCTACTCGTCGGGTAACCCTTTACTCGCATTCAAGCACTCTTCGCCAAGGAACGCATGACAAATTCAGGGTCGGCGGCAATGACTATAAGAAGCGCGCGCGCAGCGGCTTCCGGCTGGCGACGCCCGGACTCTCTATGCGGCTTTGCTGAAAAGCTTTATCTTCGGGATTTTCTTGCGTCTCGCCTGGGCAAAATCGTAATCGGTCTGCATTTCAAACCATAAACTCGGATGCGTCCCCAGAGCGGCAGAGAGTCGAATGGACATTTCAGCCGAGATGCCTCCGCGGCAGTTGAGCACCTTGGAGAGCGTTACGCGCGATACGCCGATGTGCTTTGCCACGTGCGTGATATTCATGCCTTCCAGGTAGGCGCGCAGCACGCGTCCGGGATGAGCGGGGTTGTACATTTCAGTGGGCATATCTTCCTTTCAGAGGTAATCCTGCTCTCAGTGGTAATCCTGATAGTCCACGAGGATCGCGTCCTCGCCGTCGAAAGTGAAGGTCAAGCGCCAGTTTCCATTGACCCAGATTGACCAGAGCTTCTCTTTGCCTTGCAGCGCGTGCAATCTCCACGATCGGGCTGCGCCATGTCGGCGGCGCTCTTTGCGCGGTTGAGCAGGGTCAATTGCTCTTCCAACTTCGTTGCATGATGCGGCTGAATTCCAGCCTTGCTGCCGGTTTTGTAGAACTTCTCCAATCCAGCATGGCGGAACGACTTTATCATATATAAACTATATCGCTACGGTTTGCGGTTGTCCAGGCGTCGGCATTTTTAAGCCTGCGTCTTCGGCGGCTATTATTGTCGAAGTCCCCTGAAAGTAAAATTGGACCTCTTGAGAGTGAGCAGGACGACCCTTTAGAGCCTCGACAAAGCCAGGCACGTGGCCCCGGTCTCACGAAGATATCAGGCTGGGGGTGCCCCCGGTACCTCGCTTTTGGGGACAGGGGATTGGGGTGGCGCGGCGCCGTGGAGGCTCGCGGAGGGAGGTTCTTGCGCCGTGGCGTGATTTTAGTCCGGATGCGCAGAGCGCGGACGAGGACCCTTCGGCTTCGCTCAGGGCAGGCTGCGCTAGAGCCGGCCGGGAGGCGCTACTTCGGGAGGATGGCGCTGCCTTCTGGCCGACTTCGGTAAGCGCGGGTGGCGCGGGATGGTATAAGGCCGGGTTGCGAACGCGTAGGCCGTGGCGGGTCGGAAACGCTGCCGTGATACGATGAACCCCTCCCCGAAAGCCCCTGACAACTGAGTCTGGAATGCGGAAAACCCTCCTGATTACGGCTCTGCTGCTCGCTCCCACCGTCATCGCTGCGGCGCCTTCGCCCTTTCCGATCGACACAATCGGACAGGCCACCCTGCCCATGGACGGGCCATGGCAGTTTCATCCCGGCGACAATCCAGCCTGGGCTTTGCCGGATTTCGACGACTCGGGATGGGCACAGATCGAGACGGGCCGCACCTGGGAGGAGCAGGGATTCCGCAACTACACCGGGTATGCCTGGTACCGGCGGCGAATGGTCGTCGACTCCCAGTTCAACCCGCGAATCCATAGGAATTGGAAACTGGTGCTGTATCTGCCTTCCGTGCAGAATGCGGCGGAGGTTTACTGGAACGGGCGGCTCATCGGCAGCTACGGAAAGCTGCCGCCGGATCCAGTGTGGTACGACGCGGTATGGCCGCTGGGAGTGGCGATCTTGTGCCCTGCGTGCGGGCGAGGGCAATTTGTGCTGGGGCGGCCGGAGTCCGGGGTGCTCGCGATCCGGGTGTGGACGGCTCCGTATGTTTTTTTCAGCTCGCCCAGACGTGGGTGGGTTGACGGCCACGCCGGAGCTCGGGCGCGCCGAGGCGATCCGCGATCAGGTGGGCCGGCAGAGCTCGGAGTGGCTGGAGGGCAGCCTGTATACGCTGGGCGCTGGCGCTGGTGTCGGGTATCGTGGCAGTGCTGGCGCTGCTGGCCTGGCTGCGCGACCGGCGGCAGTGGATGCTGTTCTGGCTGGCAATCTATACCGTTCACGCGGTGCTGCTACTGCCATTCACGTGCCGGGACTGTGGAGCTTCCGGCTGGGCTACGGGCTCATTGCGCCCGTGGTGTGCGTGGAAGATGTCTCGCTGTGGTTCCTGCTGCTCTACCTGCTCAACCTGCGAGACGATGGGCGGCTGGTGCGGTGGACGCTATGGATGACGGCGGTCGCCGCGGTGGGCGATTTTGGCGATGGAGCGTTGCAACTCTTCCAGTGGACGACCTGGCCGGGCCATCGCTTTCTGGCGTGGGACATCGGATTCACGATCCCGGCGCTGCTGGTGGAATGCTGGGTGCTGGTGCTGGTGGCGTTCGCCTTCCGGCGCAAGCTGGACGCGGCCCGCTGGCTGCTGGCCATTGCGGCGCTGCTGGTGGACGTGCTTCAGGGGGTCACGACTGGGGCGACGCCGGAGCGCGCTGGACTCACTGGACGATTTGCCGACCTGGTGGCGTGGCCGCTGTTCACGGTGGCGGGGAACGCCTTCAACGCGGGGACGCTGGCTGATACTCTGCTGCTGGCATCGATTCTTTACGCTGTTTGGCGCTATGAAACCGAACAGCGAAAACGGCAAACCCTGCTCGACGAGGAGCTTCGCAATGCGCAGGAGCTGCAGCGGGTCCTAATTCCTTCGGCCCAGCCTGAGATTGCGCTGCTTTGCGGTATCCAGCGCGTATCATCCGGCGCAGGAGGTGGGCGGCGACTTCTTCCAGATCATTCCCAACCCCGACGATTCCGCGCTGGTGGCCATCGGCGACGTGAGCGGAAAAGGGCTGAGGGCAGCGATGGCCGTCTCGCTCATCGTCGGCGCGCTCCGCACCCTGGCCGAAGTGAGCACCGATCCGGCACAGGTGCTCGCAGGACTGAATCGCCGGCTCGAAGGCCGTCTTGGCGGTGGATTCGCCACCTGCCTGGTGGCGCTGCTCCAGCCCGACGGACGCTGCGTCTTCGCCAATGCCGGGCATCTGCCGCCTTTCCTGAACGCCCACGAGGTGGAAATGCCGGGCGCGCTTCCCCTCGGGCTGAACCCAAACGAGCGCTACGAAAATCAGGAAGTGGTTCTGGCGCCGGGCGATCGGCTGACTCTCTACACCGACGGCCTGCTCGAAGCCCGCGACTCCAAAGGCGAACTTTTCGGCTTCGAGCGCCTGGCGGAGTTGGTGGGGAACACGGCGGCGGCGGAGGATGCCGTAGCTGCGGGCGTCCAGTTTGGCCAGGAGGACGACATCACGGTGCTGACGGTGACGCTCGTGCCCCGCGATGTGCCAGCCAAATTGGTCGGATCTGCGATGAACGAGGCACAGCCCTGAGCGCATGAGTGCTGTACTCCGGATGCGGAGAGCGCGGACGAGGACGTCCGCGCTACAGCCGGCCGGGAGGCCGGCGCTACTTTGGGAGTATGGCGCTGCTTAAGGAGGATGGAGCTGCCTTCTGGAGGATGGCGCTATGATGAGAGAACCCGCCCCGAAACAAGAACGTCCGCTGATTTTGCCACAAGCTGTCAATTTCCGCCGCCACAGAACGGAAGGATTCCCAGGTCACTCCCTTTTGGCCAGGATGCGGCCATGTTCGCCCCTCTCGGCTCACAATGCTGGAACCCCCGGCGCATGACGCCGCTAACCCAGGCGCATGGCGCCCAAAAACAAAAAGGAGCTGCATAATGAAAGTCGCAAAACCTTTATTGATGGTAGCCGGTGGGTTGCTGGTTGGGTTGACCCTCCCCTGGGTTGCACCAAGAGCGGTCCACGCCGCGGCGTCCGAGCTGGTCGAGTTAACAAACACTGCCGCTAATCCCGCGGTGACGCGAGACATTTCCAAAGATGCATCGCAAATCGTTCACCTGACCACACTCGGAAAAGCTCTGGTTAACGCCGCTACAATGACCCAGTTGCATCAGTATTTGCCGGGAGGGACGTTTGGCCCACCGTACGTGGTTCCAGCCGGCCAAAGCCTGGTGATCACCAGTATTGAGGCTAGCGTAATTACCGCGGGCGACAACTTTCTGAACCTCTACGACAATACGACCATCGGCCAACGCGAGTACTGGTACCTGCCAAACGTCGGACTCACGCAGCTCCAGTTCCCTTCGGGCTTCGTATATCCAGCCGGCAGTTCCGTGTATGTGTATATCGGCGGCCAAACCACCACCCAGATGGTCGTCGATGTCCATGGATATCTAACAACTACGAATACGCCCACGGGCCAAGTAGGGCCGCTCACTTCCGCCAAATGATCGGACGCGTGGTGCTTTCATCCCCGGTCCCCAAGTGCTTGGGACCGGGGGCACCCGCCCGCCGTGACGTGATCGTACTCCGGTGACGGCGGGCGCGGACGAGGACGTCCGCGCTACAGCCGGCCGGGAAGCCGGCGCTACTTCGGGTGTACGCTGCTTGAATCAAAACGCGACAGGCCCGCATTCGCTGCGACTTCTACGACTTTTGCGCCTCGCGCGATCGCGCATGCAATCGCAGGGAACGACGCGGTCGCCTGTGCCTGGCGATGGATCTTGGCGGAGGCTCAGGCAGCGGCGGCAGGCCGGCCACCGCTAGCAGGAGTTTGTTGGCGGCATTGAACAGGTTGAGATGGGTGTCGATGGGGCCATCGGTGGCGGCGAGAAAGATGGCGGTTTTGCGGGCGTGGTTGATGGCTATGTAGGTTGCAAAGCCCGCGCCGCCGCCGGTTTTCTGGATGATGTGCGACGGAGAATCGAGGGGGAGGATGTGGATCCAGCCGAGGCCGACACCGGTTGGCACGCCGGCGTGGTCGAGCCCGCGCTGGCTGACCAGCTTTGACGGAAGAAGATAGACGGCCTGGGCCGCGGGATCCTGTCCGGGCGTTGCCGGCGCGTACGTCCCGAGCAGGTACTTTAGCCAGATGGTCATGTCGGCCGCGGTGGAGTAGAGGCCGGAACTGCCCGCGGTGGCTTCGGTGACGGTGCAGGGCCGTTGGTCGTGAGCGCTTAGAAGCAGGCTGTTGCACTGGTCCGCGCTGGGGAAAAACGTGGTGTGGAACATGCCGAGCGGCCTTAATGTCCGCTGGGACAGCAGGGCCGCGTACTGCTGGTGGGTTGCGGACGCCAGGGCGTCACTGAGGAAATCAAACGCAACGTTGGAATAGAGCGCGCGAGTGCCGGGAATGCTGCGGAGATGCTGATTGGGAAGCCAGCGCCAGCGCGTTGTGTAATCGGGATAGGTGAAATGCGGCGTGTCGGGGGGAGGGTTGCCGAGCTCGCGCGGAAGGCCTGAGGTGTGCGTGGCCAGATCGGCGAGCGTGATGTCGCCGAGCCGTTTGGGCACGACGACATGGGGTGGCGCGTAACGTTGCAGAGGATCGTCGAGTGCAACGGTGTTGTCGGCGACGAGCCGGGCAAGCATGTCGGTGGTGAAGATCTTGGTGAGCGAACAGAGGCGCACGAGCGAGTCCTGGGTCGGGACCCGATGCGAGCCTGGCGCGGTTTCTCCATAGCCGTGGAAGAAGACATGGCTGTCGCGGACCACAACCAGAACCATGCCGGTGGAACCGGATTGAGCGAAGAGATCTTGCCCGAGCGTGTCGATCGATTGGGCATCGGGGAGCGAGGCCTGCGCCGGCGTTTGCGCCAGCGCACACGACGACAGGAACACGAACAGGGAGGTCAGGATCGCGCGCAAAAGATTGGCTGGACTCATGCTGGCTTACAGTTTCGAGATTACATTGCCAGCGGCCTTCGCATATAATCCGCGTGCCATGAAGAAATGGATACTCAGCGGTATTGCTCATCGTGAGTGCGATTACGGCGATCGCGCAACAAACCCACAACCAATACGAGCCGGCAAACGCGCCGGGCGCGGGCCAAAAACTGCTCGTGCAATTTGCCGGCGACTGGGACGTGGTGAAGACTTTCTTTCCCGGCGAGCGGAAAGCCGATTGTGACCAAAGGCACGTGCAAGCAGTACATGATCCAGGACGGCAAATTTCTGCAGTCGGATTTCACCTTCTTCAATGCGGACGGAACCGAAGCAGCACAGGCACCGGAATCTCCGGCTTCGATTCCAAAACGAACGCTTCACCACGGTGTGGTTCGACTCGCGGCAGACGACGATGTCGATTCGCCAGAGCGACGGCACGTTCGACGGCAAGAACATCGTTCTGTGGGATACGCCGCTCGATCCCGACAATCCTGGGCGCAAGACCGTGGCGCGCGCGCACCTTGAGGAAGATGGCCGCGTTCTCCTCCATCGCCATTATCTGATCGATGACAAAGGGAAGGAGCGCATGATGATCGAGCTGCGCCTGACGCGCAAATAAAGATAACCAGAAGTTATTGGCTCTTGGAGAACAGAAGGCTGTCGTCGCCTTGGTCGCGATCGAACATCCGCTCCAGTGTGGGCAGGAACTGGCTCCGCTCCACGGCGAGGGATTGCGATGGGACCCTGAGCAAATCAAAGTGCGATTCGATTGGGGCGAGAAACTCCGCCACCGTGACTCCGGCAACATTTCTAAGGTGGTGAGGCAGAAACTCGACGATCAAATGGCGGGAGTTGGACAGGATCCTGGGCATTCCTTTCAACGCGAAATACTCGGATCCTTCGATGTCCATGACCACCACATCGAAGTTCTCCGCGATGCGGTCGTCGAGCCTGCACGATTGAACTTTGATGGTGCTGGGCCGGTCATAAAAGTAAATATGGGACTTGACCTTCGGCATTCTCTTGGAGCCGCCGGGATTCACACAGCTCACCACAAATTCGATTTCCCCTTCTCCATCGCTGGCCGCCATCTGAATCGGAGTGAGATTGCCGCATCGATTCAAAAGCACATTCCACGTCAACAATTGAAACGTGTCTGGATTTGCTTCGACGGCGGTCACTCTCTTCACTCGCTTGGAGACCGGTATGGCCAGGGTCCCGATATGCGAACCCACAAACAAGACTCCGCTCTCGGCATTTGTCAGCGAAGAGATCCGCTCAATTTCATCCTCGCCATAACCGCCCCGGTTAAGAAGACACCCGCCAACGTTGTGGTCCTCGGGATCGACCAGGAACAATCCCTGTTGCGAGGACAGCAGAATAGCCCTGAGCTTTTTTCCGAGAAACCGCCTCCGCGCGCGAGCCAACCAGGCTCGGGAGGTAGCGGTAATCGGCTCGATCGATTTTTTCAGATTCTGCATACTTGGATTGGGAGGCTGCCGGAGACTGAGCCCAGCCAACATCGCTGGTTCAATAGCCCCAGAGTGCCCCAATTCGTTGGATGCAGCCTGCCGGATGCTCCCACGATCATGGAGATTTCACTTTCGCCCGGCTCCCTGCATCTAAAATGGCAAGCATGACTCCTCCACTGCCCAGCCGCCGCCGTTCCAAGACGCCCCCGCCCGGAGAAACCGGCCAGGAAGCCCTGTACCTGAAGTCCTTGAGCGAGCGAAAAATCCCCGTCAGCGTGAAGCTCCGCGACGGCGAAGTGGTGAAGGGCTGGATCGAGTATTTCGACGACGGCATGCTTCGCCTTACTCGCGAAGGCAAGCCCAACCTGTTCATTTACAAGCACCAGATCCGCTCCATCACTGAGGCGGGCAAGCGGCGGCCTCCGGCGGCTGGGACCCACGCAGGCGGGCAAGTGATGCCCGGTTCGTTGTGAGCGGCGCGGCTGAACCGCTGCAGTGGGTTCCCGCTGCCTCGGTCATCGCCCGCGAGGCTGGCGCGCGCCTGCGCGAATTTCTGGGCCAGGGCGTGGCCACCGAATACAAGGGCGACGTGGACATTGTCACCGTGGCAGACCGTACCGTGGAAAAGCTCATCCGTACGCGGCTGGGTGAGGCGTTTCCCGGCCACGGCATCTACGGGGAAGAAGGCACCCGCGAGCGGCTTGACCATGAGTATCGCTGGTATGTGGACCCGTTGGACGGCACCACGAATTTTGCCCATGGGCTGCCGCACTTTTCGGTATCGCTGGGGCTGGAGCGGCGCTCGCCGGGGCTTGCGAAGAGTGCGGATGGAACGCTGGAGGCCGGGATCATCTACGACCCCATGCGCGATGAATTGTTCACGGCGGAGCGCGGCAGGGGCGCGTTTTTGAACGGGCGGCCCATTCATGTTTCCAGCGTGCCGGACCTGGCCGAGTCGCTGGTGGCCACGGGTTTCCCCAGCCGCAAGCGGCACACCAGCCCGAATATCCACTTTTATCAGGAATTCACGCTACGCTCGCACGGGGTGCGGAGATACGGCTCGGCGGCGCTGGACCTGGCTTACGTGGCGTGTGGACGCTACGAAGCCTTTTGGGAGTTTCAACTGAACCCCTGGGACACGGCGGCAGGGTTCCTGCTGGTTGAAGAGTCTGGCGGGCGCATTTCCGACTTCAGCGGAGGACCGTTCCGGCTGGACAGCCGCGAGGTGCTGGCGTCAAACGGGCACATCCACGAGGAGCTGGTGGGACTGTTCGCGGACATGTTCGCGGGGCGCAGCCTGGCGCCGATTCCGACGCCGCGGGAGTTTGCGGAGCGGCGCGCTGAGCGGGCGGGGCGGAGTTCGTAGGTCGCAGTTCTTGGTTCACAGTTTTCAGTCGTCAGCTGTCAGCCCTCAGCAGCCGTCCCGGGTCCCCAAGTGCGAGGGACCCGGGGCACCCAGGCCGGGACGATTTCAGCGGAGGACCGTTCAGGCCGGACAGCCGCGAGGTGCTGGCGTCAAACGGGCTGATCCATGTGGAGTTATTGGGACTGTTCGCGGACATGTTCGCGGGCCGGGAGCTGACGCCGATCCCTACGCCGCGGGAGTTTGCGGAGCGGCGCGCCGAGCGGCAGACGCGTATTCGCCCGCGTTCCGTTCCTCGATTTCTCCTCTGACATATTCCGCATCGGGCTCATAGGAGGTCCGGAGGTATTGCTCGATCGGTATTCGGGCTGCGGTCGCCATGGCTTCGGTCTCTGAGGATCAGTCTACCCCGATGCTTAATAATCCACCGGTACATGGCGGTCTTTGGCTGGAGGGCCGGAGTAGTAGCCGGATTTGCAGCGGATGTTGTAGACGCCGGAAGCAGCGCGGGGAACGGTGATGCCAATGCGATGGAAGCTCTGGCCGGGGACCTGATTTTTGGGGTAGTAACCGATGAGGTATTGCGTGCGCAGGTCGTCGGAGACCTTGGCGAAGGCCTTGTCCAGGCCGCCCGCGTCAACGTAAAAGCTTTTGCCGCCGGTCTGCTCGGAAAGGGTGATGAGCGCGTGTTCGCCGCCGAGGTCGCGGCCGGCGCTGGCCTCGATGGGAACATCAATCAGCGAGTAAATCATGACTTCGCCGCGAAGGGCCTCTTCGAGCGCCTGCGGATAATCGGAATCCCCGGTGGTGTTGCCGCCGTCGGAGACGAGGATGAGGACCTTGCGGCCCTGCTTGGGCGCGAGCGACTCCGATCCGAGATAGATGGCGTCGTAGAGGGCGGTAGCTTCGCCGGGCCGGAGGTCACCGAGGCCACGATCGATCTGGCTTATTTTGTTGGTGAAGGGGACGAGCTGGCTGACGTAGGTGGCGAACTGGATCAGGCCCATCTGGTCCTGGGGGCGCAAAAGGTCGCGGGCGAAGTGATGGGCGGCGCGCTTTTCTTCGCTGAGATCTTTGCGCACACAGAGGCTGGTGTCGATGGCGAGGACGATGCTGAGGGGAAGCTCGGACTGGCGTTCGAAGATGGCAATGGTCTGGGGGTGGCCATCCTCGGTGACGCGGAAATCGTCCTTGGTGAGGCCGCCTACGATGGAGCCGGACTGGTCGGCGACATTGACGAAGAGGTTGACCAGGTTGGATTGGATGTGGAAGGTGGGAGTGTTGTCCTGGGCGGAGAGAGATGGAATGAAAAAGAACGAGAGGACAAGGCCGAATGCGAGGTTCGACGCAATGGCGATCTGTTTTCGCCAGGAGATTTTCTTTGCACCGTCCCTACGGGACTCCGTTGCGCATTTATCGGATCCGCGTTCCCCACGCTGAAGCGGGGGGCTAACATACACTGCGCCTCCGGCGCGCGCCGTTCCCAGGTCCCAAAAACGGGGACCTGGGGCACCCATCGATCTTGAGCGAAGCGCGCCGACTTGCCGAAGGCTACGAGGCATGCGGGGCCTCCGGTCTGGCGGCGATGTTTTCCGGGAAGGGCTCGCCGTCAGCCCAGACTGCGCCGTCAACGAAGGTTTCCTTTTTCCAGATGGGAACGGTGCGCTTGAGGGTGTCAATGAGCCAACGGGAAGCTTCGTAGGCCTGGGCGCGGTGTGCGGAGGCTACGACGATGAGCACGCTGGTCTCGCCGACCATGAGACGGCCGAGGCGGTGGACGATGGAGACGTGGCGGACTTTGAAGCGCTCGCGTGCCTGGGCCGCGAGCTCATTCATCTGCTTCAGGGCCATCTCTTCATAGGCTTCGTAGTCAAGGTGGAGGGTGTGGCGGCCGCGGGTGTTGTTGCGGACAATGCCGTCGAAGACGACGACCGCGCCGTCGGTGCCGTGTTTGGCAGCAGTGACGAGTTTCTCCGCATCGACGATGTCGCGCGTGAGGCGGATTTCGCCTGCCGAATCGCGGTCGCCGGGTGGTCTGGAGTTCCGCCGGAGACTGGTGGCAGCAGGCCGACTTCGTCGCCGTCGCGAAGGATGTGAGAGGCGTGGGCGTATTCCGCGTTTACGCTGACGGCGATGGAGGCCCAGGTGGAAGCAGGCACGCGGCCGGGATGGACGGAGAGCTGCGAGCAACAGCGCGGCGACCGTGGCGCCGTCGGGCAGGTTCACGGTGGATTCGCCGAGCCAGTCTTTGAGGATACCGAAGGGGAGTACGCGTACTTGCATCACGGTCTGAGGATAACGTCTCAAGAATGTTAGACGTTGAGAGCGGCGATTGCGGAGCTAGCGGGGTTAGCGGAGTTCGTCCGCGTCCCACCCCACGCGCGATGAAACTGCGCGTAGGATGGGGCACCCAGGGTTTGTGGTGGGGTCGGCTTTTGAAAAACCGCAGCGAGGCGAGGTTTATGGTTCCCCACCCATCGCACGGTGGGGCTGAGCGATGGATGGGGCACCCAGGGTTAGGGCATAGCAATCACAAACCCGCCCGGTTAGGCGGCGGCTACTGCTGGGTGGGCGGTGGCCTTCTCGGCGGGCTGGGCCACTGCTACCGGCTGGCCTTGAACTGCGGCAGGGCCACCGCGAGCACGTCCTCGATGGTGCGGGCGTAGTGGAGGGCTACGCCTTCCATCATGTCCGCGGTCAGGTCTTCTTCCACATCCTGCTTGTTGTCGGCGGGCAGGATGACGGTGGTGACGCCGGCGCGGCGGGCGGCCAGGAACTTCTCCTTGATGCCGCCGACGGGAAGCACGTTCCCGCTCAGGGTGATCTCGCCGGTCATGGCGGTGAGCTGGTTGACGGGCGTATCGGTGAGCAGCGACACCAGCACCGTGGCCATGGTCACGCCGGCCGAGGGGCCGTCCTTGGGGATGGCGCCCGAGGGGACGTGAATATGGATGTCGAGGTCCTTGTTGAAGTCCTCCGCGAGGCCGAGGCGGCCGGCATTGGAACGCACCCAGGTGAGCGCGGCCTGCATGGATTCCTGCATGACTTCGCCGATCTGGCCGGTCATGGTGAAGTTGCCCTTGCCCTTCATCTTGTTGGCCTCGATGAAGAGGATGTCGCCGCCGGCCGGGGTCCAGGCCAGGCCGACCGCCACGCCGGGGCGCTTGACGCGCTCGGCGACTTCGGTATCGACGCGCACCTGGATGTTGCCCAGGAACTCCTTGACGATTTCGCGGGTAACGACGAGCTTATCCTTCTTGCCTTCGACCACGCGCGGGCTTCCTTGCGGCAGATGGTGCCGATGGTCTGCTCCAGCTTGCGCACGCCGGCTTCGCGCGTGTAGTGGCGGATGACGTGGCGGACCGATGTCCTCCGGGAACTCGATCTGCTCCGGCGGTGATGCCGTTATCCTTGATCTGGCGGGGGATGAGGAAGCGGTTGGCGATGTGGAGCTTTTTCCTCTTCGCTGTAGCCCTGCAGGGGGATGATCTCCATGCGGTCCATGAGCGGCGGCGGTACGGTGTCGAGCATGTTGGCGGTGGAGATGAAGAGCACCTTGGACAGGTCGAAGGGCACGTCGAGGTAATTGTCGCGGAAGGTATTGTTCTGCTCCGGGTCGAGCGTCTCCAGCAGCGCCGAGGCCGGATCGCCGCGGAAGTCGCGGCCCAGCTTGTCGACCTCGTCGAGCATCATGACGGGATCGTTGGTTTCGGCGCGGCGGATGGACTGGATGATCTGGCCGGGCAGGGCCCCGATGTAGGTGCGGCGGTGGCCGCGGATCTCGGCTTCGTCGTGCATGCCGCCCAGGGAGATGCGCTGGAATTTGCGGCCCAGGGCGCGCGCGATGCTGCGTCCGAGCGAGGTTTTGCCCACGCCGGGAGGGCCGACGAAGCAGAGGATCGGGCCTTTCATGTCGGGCTTGAGCTCGAGCACGCTGAGGTACTCGAGGATGCGGTCCTTGACCTTCTTGCAGCTCGTAGTGGTCCTCGTCGAGGATCTCGCGCGCCTTGTTGATGTCGATTTTGGAGCCGGAGCTTTTGGCCCAGGGCAGGATGGCCAGCCACTCGATGTAGTTGCGGGTGAGGGAGTAATCGGCGGCCATGGGCGACATGCGTCCGAGACGGGAGAGCTCCTTGAGGGCTTCCTTCTTCACGTCTTCGGGCATGCCGGCTTCGTCGATTCTTCTTGCGCAGCTCTTCGATCTCGCGCTGGCCCTCGTCCTGCTCGCCGAGCTCCTTCTGGATGGCCTTCATCTGCTCGCGAAGGTAGTAATCGCGCTGCGATTGCTGAACCTGGTCCTGGACTTCGTTCTGGATTTTGGCGCGGAGCTGCTGGACCTCAATCTCCTTGGCCAGGTGGGTATTGATCAGTTCGAGCCGGGCGGCGACGCTGGGGGTTTCCAGCAGAAGCTGCTTGTCATCCGTAGTCAGGAACGGCAACGAGGAGGCGACAAAATCGACCAGGCGGCTGGGCTCCTCGATGTTGGCGGCGATGGTGCGCAGCTCGTCGGAGAGGGTGGGCGACTCGGATACGATCTGCTGGAATTGGCCGATGACGATGCGGACCAGGGCCTCGACGCTGTTGTTGGTCTCGGTCTCAATGTTTTCGAGCGGTTCGACCTCGGCAATCATGAAAGGCTCAGTCTGGATGAACCGGACCAGGCGGACTCGCTCCACGCCTTCGGTGAAGACGAAGCGGCTCTGGTTGGGCATGCGGACCACCTTGTGGACGGTGGCCAGGGTTCCGACTCCGTGCATGTCGTCGGGGGTGGGGGAATCCAGGCGCGCATCCTTTTGAGCGGTGACCGCGATGGTGCGTTCGTCTCCCAGGGATTCGATCAACTGGATGGAGCTTTCGCGGCCAACGGTAAGTGGCAGAACAGCATGGGGAAACAAGACGGTATCCCGCACCGGCAGGACAGGGACTGCGCCCGGGTATTTCCGGCGGATTTGTTAGCGGCCGGCGGCGTAATGGGATTCTGGCTAGGCATTGAGTGTCCTCGTATCAACTTCTCTTACATTAGAGAGCGCAGTATACCAAAAGTTTCAAGCTTGCCGGACGATTCGTTGGTCATCGACTGCGGTAACTCTCCTGGAAACCTTTACGCCACGGTGTGGAGGGGCGTTCCCTCGATTCGATCCATTGTGCACCCGTTACCGATGCCTGGGGATGCAGGTTGGGTGCGTGGAAACAGCCGGTTCTCTCCGTCGGCCCAAGCGGCGGGATCGGGAGCCTTAAATGCCTTATCGGCCACGCCCACTTAGAGTGAGCGTGGCCGATGTCTGGAGCAAGATTATGGCGGGTGAGCGGGGCTGCGCCACTTGGATTTCCCTCCCGATTGCGGTTAAGGACGAACGGCCCCGTTCGATGCAGGGATCAGCTTCTGCTGGGTTCAGTCTCCTGCTTGATGGCGGACTCGATCTGTTTCCACAGGCGCTCGGGCGGATCTTCGACCGGGAAGAGCTGGCGCGCGGCCTCGGCGATGGTCTCCAGGTCATTGAGGAGAGCCCGGCAAAGGGCGCAGCTCTGCACGTGAGGGTGGGAGCCAATGTCTGCACCGGAGCCGATCAGTTCCGGCATTTTCGCCTGGAACTCCTCGCATCTCATGTTATGGGGATCCTGGGTCATCGCCGCCCCTCCCTTCGGGGGAACGTCCGCATGGCGTCGCGCAGTTTCAGCCTGGCTTTATGGAGCTGGGACTTGCTGTTGCCAATTGAGCAGTCTAGCATGGCAGCGATCTCATTATGCTCGTAACCCTCGATGTCGTGCAGGACAAAGATGAGGCGGTAGCCGGCGGGGAGATCGGCGATGGCGCGCTCGAGGGCCAGCCGGTCAATGGAACCGGTCAGGGATAGGTCGGGAGCGCCAAAGCTGCGGCCTGGACCTTCCTCGGGGGTGGGCTCCATGGCTTCGTCCAGGGAGATGACGGACAAGCCCTTCTTTCTGAGGTGCATAAGCACCACGTTGATGGCCAGGCGATGCAGCCAGGTGGAAAAGGCGGAATCGCCGCGGAAAGTGGCGATCTTGCGATGCAGCTGAAGGAAGGCTTCCTGCGTCAAATCCTCAGCTTCAGCCACGTTGCCCACCATGCGCAGGCAGAGCGAATAGATACGGCGTTTGTGCAGGGCGTAGAGCTGGGCGAAGGCGTAGTGGTCGCCGGCCTGGGCACGCGCCAGCACATCGGCGTCGCTGCCGGGAGCAGGTGGCGGCGGCGCGGGTTGGGGCGGAGCCAGGTTGGGCTCCTCGGCCGCCTCTCCCACGGCGGGAGCGGCAACTGGCCTGAGCCGGGGTGAAGGGGGTTCAGCAGGGGGCATAGTTGTCCTGGTCATTCGTTTCCTTGGAATGTCGACCGAAAGGCCTCTTAGTGCTGCGCCGCTCATGGTTCCTCGTTAGTATAGGGTGCAGCGGTTGAAGTGGCATGAATCGGCTTGGGGTGGGGCCGGAATCGCAGCCTCGCTGATACACACTTGGATGCGTCCTCGCCGGCATGTGTTGATTTGGGCGTAATTGGGGAGAAAGATTTTGCAGTTTATGCCTCGGGAGCAGTGCAACGGCGGGCGCAAGGTCGGCGTTGTGCCGAGGTGCATCGCGGCTGCCGCACTGCTTGGACTCTCCCTGGGATGTGCCGCGCAGGGGGCAGGACAGGCGGCGCCGGGCCCGGCGTCCCAGTGGGCGAAACTACCGGTGGTACGGATTTCCTTTGAGGGCGTTGCCGCCGGGAAGCTGGTTTCGCTGGCCAAACAGCTACCGCAAAGCGAAGGAACTCCTCTCGATCCGGAAAAGATTGCGGAGTCGCTACGGAGGCTGTACTCGACCGGACTGTTTGACTCCGTGGAGGCCGTGGGGCAGCGAGAGGGCGCGGGCGTCGCGCTTATTTTTCGCGGCGTCCCGCGCATGTTTATCGGGATCGTGACGGTGGAAGGCGCGCGCGGAGCCACCGTCAACACGCAACTGGAACGCGCCGGCCGGCTGAATCCGGGCACGCGGTTTACTCCAGCCAAGATGACCAACGCGCTGGATGTGATGCGGCAGTCGCTGGCGCAAAACGGCTACTTCGAGCCGGCAATCACCTACCAACTGACGGCGCATCGCGACCAGCAGCTTAACGACATTGCTTTTCACGTGGTATCGGGACCGCAGGCGCGGGTGGGTACGATCACGGTAACCGGCGATCCAGGGATGAGCCTGGAAGCCTTCCGGCGCGACGCCCACCTGCGCGCCGGAGCGGCGGTAACCCGCGAAACCGTGAGCCGGGCCCTGGGAGACGTGCTGAAGGTCTACCAGAAGCAGAAGCGGCTTGAGGCGGAGATCAAGCTGACCTCGCAAAACTATGAAGCGCACAAGGTGAATTACACGTTTTCGGCGATTCGAGGTCCGGTGGTGCGGGTGGTGTTTGAAGGCGCCCACCTCGGCGAAGACGGGGTGAAACGGCTGATTCCGATCTACGAGGAAGGGACAGTCGACGACGACCTTTTGAACGAGGGCAACCGGCGCGTCCGCGATTACTACCAGAGCCTGGGCTACTTCGACGTCAAGGTGGATCACAAAGTGGAGCCGCCGCGACCGGACGAGGTGCTGATCGTCTATAACGTGGACTTGGGGTTACGGCGGAAGATCGAGAGCGTCTCCGTGGAGGGGAATCGATACTTTGACTCGGGCACGCTGAAGCAACTGTTGAGCGTGCGGGCAGCTTCGCCGATGGACCGGCACGGGCTTTACAGCCAGGAGATGATGTCAAACGACGTGGGGGCCTTGCAGGCGGTTTACCAAAGCAACGGGTTTGCCAATGTGAAGGTGACGCCGGAGACCATTGCCGAACAAGAGACGCCCGCGGCGCCGGGCCGGACCGCGGACGACAATTCCGCGCCAATTCGCGTGATTTACCGGATTGTGGAGGGTCCGCAGCAGCGGGTCGGTTCCGTGGACCTGGAAGGCAACAGCCAGGTGGCGGCGCAGATCCTGCTGCCGTTGCTGAATACGCAAGAAGGGCAGATGCTTTCTCCCCGCTATTTGGCGAGCGATCGCGACATGCTGTTGACCGAGTACATGCGGCGCGGCTTTGACCAGGCGCGGGTGGATGTGGAGGAGAAGAGCGAGCTGGGCAATGCGAACACCATGAACGTGGTCTTTCGCATTCACGAGGGGCAGCAGGTGTTTGTGCGCAATGTGCTGCTGACCGGATTGCATTACACGCGTCCGGCAACGATCGCCAAGGCGATTACGCTGCATCCGGGCGATCCGCTGAGCCAGGCGGCTCTGGAAGACACGCAGCGCAATTTATATGAATACGCGCTTTTCAACGAGATCAATGCCGCGGTTGAAAACCCCACCGGCACGGAGCCGAGCAAAACCGTGCTGCTGCAGGCCACCGAGGCGCGGCGCTGGACGCTCAGCTACGGCGCGGGATTCGAGGTGCAGACCGGCACGCCGGTAAATGGTTGCCAGGGCTACCAGGCAGCGGGCGCGCAGTGCACGCCCAACGGGCGCACCGGCGTGAGCCCGCGAGTTCTGCTGGCCCTGACCCGCAATAACCTGTTCGGGCGGGAGCAGTCGGCGTCGGTGCAGGGCAACTATGGCCTGCTGGAGCAGAAGATCGACCTGATTTACGACAGCCCGCGCCTGCATGGCAACCGCAACTTCGATCTGACATTCACCGGCGGTTACGCCAACAGCCAGGACGTGACCACTTACGTCTCATCGCGCATTGAAGCAGGTTTCCGGCTCACGGAGAAGTTGAACGGAGCCAGGTTTGTGCTGGCGCATGACAATACTTTCATTTACGGCTTTGACTTTCGCCGGGTGAAAGTTGCGGAAGACACGCTGCAGGTGTTTCCCAGTTTTGTTTCGGTGCTCTCCGCGGCGGTGCGCGTGGGCGGCCCCAGCTTTACGTGGTTGCACGACACTCGCGACAACCCTGTGGACGCGCATCGGGGGAACTATATCAGCTTCCAGGAATTTCTCTCCTCAAAGCCGTTTGGCGCCGAGGCGGAATTCAACCGCATCGACACTACCTGGTCAAGCTATTACGGTTTCGACAAGGACCGGTTCGTGATCGCGCGCAATACGCGTTACGGCGACGAGCGCGCCATCGGCGCGGGCTCGAGCGAGCTGATCCCGCTGCCGGAGCGGCTTTATGCGGGCGGGGCGACCTCGTTGCGCAGCTTCTCCATCAATGCCGCGGGCCCGCGCGATCCGGACACCGGATTCCCGATTGGCGGGGCGGGCGCGCTGGTAAACAACACCGAACTGCGCCTGCCGCCCACTCCATTGCCCTACTTCGGCGACGCCGTCAGTTTCGTGCTCTTCCACGACATGGGCAACGTATTCGCCAATGCCGGGGACATGTGGCAGAGCGCGCTGCGCACGCGGCAGCCGGACAAGGACGCGTGCAAGGTGCTGACGCCGCCGCAGAACGGATTGGTTCCCCCACCCACCGCCAACGAATCGTCGCTGGGGCCGCTGGGTGCGTGCAGCTTCGACTATTTTTCCCACGCGCCCGGTGTAGGTGTGAGATACCATACGCCGGTCGGGCCCATCCGCATTGATTTCAGCTACACGCTGAATCCACCCATCTTTCCGGTGAACGTCAACTACTCGCAGAACCAGCCATTCACCGACCAGCATGTGGGCGAGGCCGGCCACTTCAACTTTTTCTTCAGCCTGGGGCAGAACTTCTAATGCGCGGCGCCGGCACAATCCGTTCCGCAGTCCTATGCGCCCTGGCGATGGCGACGCTCGGTCCCATGGCTTCGGCGCAGGAGCCGAACGCTCCCGTGGTGCTGGACCGCGTGGTGGCGGTGGTGAACAATCACGCCATCCTGTCCAGCGATATCGATCGCGACCTGCGGCTCAGCGTACTGGAGCCGCCGGATGCAGCCAATGAGAAGCCCGACCGCGAGTCCACGCTGGACCGGCTCATCAGCCGGGAGCTGACCGAGGAGCAGATGACGCCGGAAGAGAAGAAGGCTTCGCAACCGACGGAGAAGGAGCTGGCGGACCGCCTGGCGCTGCTGCGCGCCGACCTGCCCGCATGCGCACGCTTCCACTGCGCCACGGATGCAGGGTGGGCGGCATTCCTGACCGCAAACGGAATTACCGAGGACGATGCCAAACAGTATCTGCGCTTGCGGATGTCGGTGCTGTCGTTTATCGAGATTCGCTTTCAACAGGGCATCCGTATTTCGCAGGAGGAGATCGAGAGCTACTATCGCGACACCCTGGTGCCTGAATATCCGGCCGGCCAGGCCGCGCCCCCGCTGGATCGCGTTTCGCAGCGGATCTCCGAGATACTGCTGCAGCGGCAAGTGAATCAGCTCTTCAGCGCGTGGCTGGACAACCTGCGCAAGCAGGGCGATGTGGAGATCCTCGATCCGAGTCTGGTCTCCGCGGATCAGCCGGTCGAAACCGGAGGCGAGCGATGAGCACCACGTCTCCCAAGGTTGCGGCCCCGCGACGCCGGTGGCGCCTGCTGTGGAATACAGCCGGCGTGGCCATCGCGCTGGCCGGCATTGTCACCGTGCTCGCGCTGTGGGCCAGCTCGCCACAATTCGAGGAACTGGTCCGGCGCAGGCTGGCCACGCAGCTCCAGAACGTGACCGGGGGCCGGGTGGAGATCGGCTCGTACCACTGGCGGCTACTGAGACTCGAGGCGCAGGCCAACAACATCGTGATACACGGAGACGAAGCGCCCAGCGAAGCACCCTACGCGCGAATCGACTCGCTGCGCGTAAGCTTCAGCATCCTGCGGGCGCTGAGCCCGCGTATCGAATTGCGCGAGCTCGATGTCACGCGTCCGCGGATTCACCTTATTTTTTATCGCGACGGCACCACCAACCAGCCTCATCCCGCGCAACCCAAAAACTCATCGGGCTCCGGGCTGGACACGTTTTTCCGGCTGCACGTGGGCCGGGTCGCGGTCAACGAGGGCATGATCGATCTGGATAATCGCGCGGCGTTTCTGGATTTTCAAAACCGCTACGAGCCGCTCGACTTTCGCGCGGAGAATGTCTCCGCGGCCATGGCTTACGTGCCTGCCTCGGCCACGGCGGAGGAAGCCTACCGCATCGACGTGGGCGCGCGGAATGTGAACCTGGCGCGGGGCGGCAATCTGCGCGACCGGGTTCCTCCGGTCCACGGCGTGTTCAAGGCGTCACTGGACCTGGCCCGCGATGGGATCAAGATTCGCGAGCTCCAGTTGACCGCTGCTGTGCCTGGCGCGCCGGACCGCACCCTGCGCATCGCCGGTTCTCTCCAGCATTTCTCACATCCGCACTGGCAGGCCACGGTGGCCGGGGAGCTGGATTTGCGGCTGCTGGATCCCGTCCTCGGCTACACCAACGCGCCCGAGGGCCTGGCCCATCTGAATCTGAATTGCGGCGGCAACGGCGGCCAGTTTCACATTGACGGCAAGGTGAACGTGGACGGCGCCAGCTACATTGCTCCCGGTGTCGTCGCCCGCAATTTGAATTTGACCACGCGCGTGCATGCCGATCAGGACGCTTTGCGCATCACCTCGATCGACGCACGGCTGGCTCAAGGAGGCGACATTACCGGCGAAGTGCTGCTGGAGCACTGGATTCAGCCTACACCGAGGCTGGTGATGGAGCCGGTGGTCGAGCAAATCCGCCCCAACGCCCCGCTGCGCAAAAAGATGGGATCGCGCGCGCATCCGGTGACGGAGCCGAAGCCGCCCGCCCCGCCGCATTCCGCATTGCTGAAGCAGATTATCCCTCTGATTCCCGTGGATGGCCGCGTCAATGCCGAATTGCACGATGTTTCTCTGGACACGGTTCTCGATATCGTCGGCCAGCCGCCATTTCAACGGCTGGGCATAGACGCCGTGTTGAATGGACCGGCCCATGCGGCGTGGGCGCATGGCGATCAGCGGACGCTGTCGGTGACGACTTCGCTGAACCTCGCGCCGTCGGGACACGCTCTCGCCGCAGAATCGCCGGCAAACGGGGCCGTGGATGCCACCTACACGCAGAAGGACGGGGCCGTGGATGTGCGCACTCTCAGCCTGAATCTGCCCGCGAGCCGCTTGACCGTAAATGGACACCTGGGCGCGTATCCGCTGACCAGCCCCACCAACCTCACGGTGGATTTTCATTCCGCCAACCTGGGTGAGTTCGACACCGTTCTGCGCGACCTGGGCTACACTCGCAACGGCCGTTCCGGCGTGGCCGCATTGCCGGTTGCGCTCTCGGGCAAGGCCGCATTTCATGGCGCGTGGACCGGCTCACTGGTTTGGCCACATTTTGCGGGCACGCTGAACGCCACCCAGGTCGCGCTGGAGTTGCCGGAGATCGGCGGCAAGCAGGGTCAGACGCAGCTTGTGCATTGGGATTCGATCGCCGCCCTGGGCAGCTATTCCGCCGAACGCATCGTGATTCAGCGTGGCGAGCTCCATCGCGGCTCCTCGCAGCTTGTCGTCAGCGGCTCGCTCGCGGCATCCGCTGCACCGGCCGCGAACGGAACCCAGCCCTCTTTCGATGAAAATTCCGTGCTCCATCTTCACGCCCGCACGGTCAAGGTGAATATTGCCGACATGCTGCCGCTGGCCGGGCTCGATCTCCCCGTTACCGGTTCGTTGGGGGCTCAGATCACCGCCGATGGTCCGCTGCACGGACTGACCGGATCGGGAATAGCGCAGTTGGACGACGCCGTGGTTTACGGCCAGCCGGTATCGCGATTGCGCGCGCAAGGCACGCTGGCGGGCCAGGTGGTCAAACTATCGTCGGTCGCGCTCGATTCGCCTGCCGGATCGGTGTCCGGCTCCGGCAGCTACGATCTCGACTCCGGGCAGTTCCATGCCGAAGCCGATTCCAGCGGCATCGACGTGGCCCAAATCGAGCGTCTGCGGGCATCGGGCGCCGATGTTGCGGGCAAGCTCAGCATGCACGTGGCCGCCTCCGGCACACGCGCCGAGCCGAACATTGAAGGCCACGCCAGCGTTGCCGGATTCTCGATTGGCGGCGAGCCCATGGGCGCGCTGGAGGCGACGGCGCACACGGTCAATCGAGCCCTTGTCTATGACCTGGGCGTACGGCTGGATGCGGCCGATCTCTCGCTGCACGGCCAGACCGAGATGCGCGGCGACTACGCCACCCAGGCCAGCATCAACGTGGCGCAATTCGATGTCGCCACTCTGTTCCGGCTGGCGCATGTGAACGGCGTGGGAGCGCAGTCGTCGCTGAGCGGCGCGGGCGCGGTGTCAGGCCCGCTGGCGCACCCTTTGGAGATGCGCGGCGATCTGCGCCTGCAGCAGATGGAGATGACGGTCGCTCAAGTTCATCTGAAGAGCGACGGCGGGGTGCATGCGGCGCTGGATAACGCGCGCGTCACTCTCGACCCGGTGCACATCATGGGTGAGGATACGGACCTGCAACTCTCCGGCACGCTCAACCTGCGCGACACGCAACGGCTCGACGTGGCTGCCAGCGGCAGCGTGAACCTGAAGCTGGCGCAGACCCTGGACAGCGATTTAACCGCGAGTGGCACCACCACCTTCCAGGTGGAAGCGCACGGGCCGCTGCGTAATCCCGGTCTTCGTGGCCGAGTGGAATTCCAGAACGGCTCGCTGTCTCTTGAGGACGTGCCCAACGGGCTGAGCCAGTTGCACGGCGTGCTTGAGTTCAATCAGAATCGGCTGGAAGTACGATCGTTGACCGCGATGACCGGCGGCGGACTGCTGAGCGTGGGCGGCTATCTCACTTACCAGCACGGCATCTACGCCGATCTCACCGTCACCGGAAAATCCGTGCGCATACGTTATCCCGAGGGGGTCAGCTCGGAGGCCGATACCAACCTGCAGCTCACGGGCACGCAATCCAGCTTTTTGCTCAGCGGCAATGTGCTGCTAACGCGCTTTACCGTGAGCCCCGACCTCGACGTAGCCGCCCTGGCGCAGCAAGCCGCGGCAGTGCAGCCGGTGGCCGCGCCCGATGCGCCCTCCAATCACGTCCGGCTCGACGTTCGCATACGCTCTTCGCCGCAACTGAATTTCCAGAATGCCTTTGCCAAGCTGGCCGGCGACGTGGACTTGCGTTTGCGCGGTACCGTGGCCTCGCCGACGCTGCTGGGGCGCGTTTCCATTACCGATGGCAGCGCCACCATTGCGGGCACGCGCTATGACCTGCAGCGCGGCGATATCGCTTTCACCAACCCTGTGCGCATCCAGCCCACCATCGACCTGACCGCGACCGCGCGGGTGGAAGATTACGATATCACGCTCGGTGTGCACGGCACGCCGGGTAGCCCGATGAGCGTGACTTATCGCAGCGATCCGCCTTTGCCCGAAGCGGACGTGGTGGCGCTGCTGGCGCTGGGCCGCACCCAAAGCGAGCAGGGTCTCTATACCGAACAGCAGCAGCAATCGGTCAGCCTGGCGCCTTCCACCGATGTGCTCCTGGGCGGGGCGCTCAATGCTACCGTCAGCAGCCGGGTGCAAAAGCTTTTCGGCGCCGGATCGGTCAAACTCGACCCCAGCTACCTGGGCGCGCTGGGCAACTCTACTACGCGCATCACCGTGGAAGAGCAGGTGGGTCCGAACATCGTTCTCACTTACGCCACCAACGTGGACACCACGGCGCAGCAACTCATCCAGGCTGAAATCGCCGTAAACCGGCACGTCTCGCTGGTGGTGGCGCGTGACGAATCGGGCGTCTTCTCCATGGTGATCAAGGCAATTCGCCGGTACAAGTGAGCAGCGCCGGTCTTGGTTCCAGGGCGCGGATCCGAACTGTCTTATAGCAACTGCATGACGACACCGGATTGGAGAAACTGCTTTAGGGAGTGCTCTCACTCCAGGGCATTAAGTGGAGGATCGCCCTGAACCAACCCCGCGCAACCTGGAGAGCCTGCTCGCGCTCGTTGCGATTGAAATTGCCCAGGAAAAGCGATGAGACCATCAGGCAAACTCCCACCAGCAACAGCGGCCACCTGACGGCCCGGTTCGGAGTCAGCCAGTCCACAGCCCCCATGAACACGATTGCGGGAGCAGCGCACGCCAGCGGCCTGAGAATCCCACTGCGGAAGAGCAAGCTTCGATTCAGGCGCACGGCAGATGTCTTGCGCACGCTCACCGTCAGATGCACGGCAACCGCAACCGCTGCGCCCAGCAGCGTGCCCACGGCCACGCCCATGGCTCCCATGAATTGAACCAGAATGAGGCTTGCAATAACATTGGAAACCCCTTCTGCAATTGGCGAAGCAAGCATCTTGTGCTGCTGGCCGGCGCTGAAGCCAACCAGCGCATAGGACCCCAACGTGAACCGCAAGCACTGCGCGACGACCAGGACGACGGCATACGGAAGCGAGCGCCGAGCATACTCGGCGCCTACCCACAGATGGAGAAAGGCGGGCATTCCGAACAGGATGGGGACGGCCAAAGCCAACTGCAGTGCAACATTGAAACGCGTCAGATTCACCACCATCTCACCCATTTGCTCAGGCGTGGATCGCGCGCCCAACTGTGAAGTGACCGGTAGGAGAGCCGAAAATACCGCCGACTGGGGCACGATGAGTATGTTGCTCACGGTGGCGGCGATGGCATAAAAGGCAGCTGATTTGAATGTGAAGGCGGCCACGATCGGCAGGTCCAGCCCGGTGACGAGGATGCCGCAAAGCTGGACCACCAGCATGGCTGACCAAAAAGCGCCGACCTCGCGCAATGCTTCGCGGCTGACCCGGTAAAACCGCACCACCGGGGGATTGTGCAGGATCTTCCAGGCGCAAAAACAGAACAGCTTGGATACGATGTTGCCTGCGGCGGCCCATGCCGCCATCGCCACCAGACCCTGATGGTTAAATGCGGCCCAGGCCACCCCGAGCGCCATCACGACCTTACCCGAGATCGCGGAGGCGGCCACGACTTCGTTCTTCTGCCGGCCCATAAATGTTCCGGCATAGATCGAAAGCGGAAGTGTGAGGGCCAGCGATATCCCCAGCAGCGCCAGCGCATTTCGTGCATCGAAGGCGATGGCCCGCGGGATTTCATGGAAGATGCCGGCAAACGTCCAGTACGCGAACACAATCGCGACAATTGCGACTGCGCCTACCAACACCAGAAGCACGAAGATGCTCTCGAGCCTCTGCAGAAGATACTTGTCGTCTCGCAGTCCTCGCGCGCGTCCCATAAAGTGAATCGTCACGCCGGTAAAGCTCATATCCACGATGGATACATACGCGGTAATTTGCAGCAGAAGCATCCAGGTGGCATACGTGGGCCTGTCCAGGACCCTGACCAGGAGCGGAGGAAGGAACAACACGACCAGCCAGCTCACTCCGGGCTGCACCAGGTTTGCAACAGTGTTTTTGGCGATCAAAGATAGGGAAAGGCTCTCTGCCTCATGCGCGACCGATTCCGGCGCGCCCTGGGGTGACGGATCCGAACGAGTCAAGAAATCCTCTGTTGTGCTCTGGGCACTTAGTTCCCGCCCTTGAGGAGAGTACCTTAGATTTTATTCTAACTGGAGAGCGGTAAGGAAGTTGTAAACCGCGGACGGGAGGCACTCAAATCGGGAGATTGGCCGGATGGGAGAGCTTGTGCTCGGTTAATAACTCGATGCCCAGGAGCCACTCGCCCTTGCGCCGCCGCACGGAGAGCATTCTGGATTCCACATGCAGAACGTAGTCACCGTCGGGCAGGTCATCCGGAGCATCCATGATCCGCAGGTTAGTGAAACCCTCGCGCGCCTTGGTGGCGGGCGCGTTTCTTTTAGCCATTACATCGCACAGGGCTTCCCGCCCCATGCCCTTCAATCTTCCCTTTAGCAATAATGAAACCTGCATAAAGCCAGCAACCCTGAATGAAATGTAAGGGTGAATACACGAGATCGCAGCCCACGTTGCGGGTCCGTTTGAAGGGGGAGGGCCTGCAGTCTTGCACCAGGGAACCCGCTCCGGGGGCCATCGATTCGGACTCGTCCTTAAGTCGGTTGGATGACATAGTTTTCGGCGCGGGTTGCTCCGGTGTTGCGGTCCGGACACGGAACTGTTGAAATCCGGTCATAAACCCGGTTCCTCGGGACTGCCCGATTGCAAAGAGGGCCGCCAGGGAGCTACCCAAGCCGCCCTGTACCTCACTGCGACGCCGAGAATCAAGCCTCAATCCGCTTAGAACCCGTTCCCTCCACCGGAATCGAATCCTCCGCCATCGCCGAATCCGCCGCTGCCGGAGTCGTCTCCGCTGCCGGAGTCGTCGATCTGCACATCGTCCACGCTGTTGTCCGCGGCGGCAGAGTCATTTTCCATCCCCGGATCGAAGCTGCCCTGGTCGTATGTTCCCGCGGTCTGGTCGGCGCCGGTGTTGTAGCCGGCGTCAGTGAATTGCGCTCCGCCCTGGTCCGCGGCCGCCAGGTTGCCGAAGTCCTGATTTCCCAGGCTCTGGTTCCCAGGCTGGTCCGCGGATTCGTGGAAGTGCGGCTCGTTTCCGCCGGCGTCGAAATGCGGCTCGCCGGCGCCCATCGGCTGGCCGCCTGCGCCCGGTACGCCTCCCGCACCGGAAGCGCCTCCCGCGCCGGGAGCACCTCCCGCAGGAGCATCGTAGTAGTTATTCACCACGGTCTCGTCTACCGGCCGTTGGAAGCCACCGCCCATGCCTATTCCGGGGCCCATGCCGAAGCCGGTCATGCCGAAGCCAGGGCCATAGCCGCCGTGGCCGAACCCGTGCAGGATCGACTCGACGCCCTCGAACGCCAGCGCGCCCGCAGCCACTCCTGCAGCCGTCCGCATGGCTCCGCCAAGAAAGCTCGGCTGACCCATCGGCGCAGCAACATATTGCGGCTGCGCGTACTGCGGTTGCGCGTAAGGTGGCGGAGGAGGCGCCTGATACCCCGGCACCGGCTGGAATGGCGGCTGGGAACCCCCTGGGTACGGCTGCTGCACTTGCTGCGGAGGTGGTGGAACGGCCTGCTGCGGGGGTTCGTGCTCGCCCAAAAGACGGCCCAGGAAGCTGGTTGCGTGCGCCGGCTGTTGCCGCGCCTGTTGCGCCTGCTGCTGCAGTTGCATTACTTGGGCCTTCGCCTGCTGCAGGGCGATATCCTGCACCAACACCGTTTGCGCCAGGATATACACGGCATCGGAGTTGGCGCCCAGCTCGCGGCCCAGCAGGTTCTCCGCGTCCGGGTCCTTTTCCTGCAATTGGGTCTGATTCACTCGCTGGCATAGCGAGACAAGGAGTTGCTGTTCCTCGGGTGTCACTCTGAATTAACCTCCGGCAGCGCACATCGGCATCGCGCAGCGCCGCTCCCGATTGAGACGCGCGCCGGCACGCAAAGTTGCCCTGCATCGCGGGAATACGCATTGCGGCCGGCGGCGGGTTCCCGCTGCCGGCATCAGAAGGATGGAGAAGTTTCAACTGGCCTTAGCGGCTTCCAGCTCCTGCACACGAAGGTGGTCCAGAGACGCAACCGCCGGCCCGGAGAAGATCTCGCCCGGAAGGTTCACGAACACCTCCACGATGTGCGGATCGAACTGAGTTCCGGCACACCGGATCAGTTCATGGATTGCCTGCTCATGAGTCATGCTGCGGCGGTAGGAACGCTGGCTGGTCATGGCATCGTAGGCATCCGACGACGTGGATGATGCGCGCGTCAGATGGGAGTCTCCTCGCCCGACTGACGCCGGGGATAGCCGGTGCCATCCCAGTTCTCATGGTGCAGCTCCACCGCGTCGAGATAGGGAGCGAGGCCCTGGACGCCCTCGAGAATCCTGCGACCGATGACGGGATGTTCCCGAACCAGGGCGAATTCCTCGGCGGTAAGGCGCCCGGGCTTCTGCAGCACGCTATCGGGGATGCCGATTTTGCCGATGTCGTGCAACTGCGCCCCGATGCGGATTTGTTCCACGCGATCTCTCATCCAGGCCCATGGCCGCCGCCGTGGCGCTGGAGAAATGGCTCACTCGTTCGCTGTGGCCGGAGGTATAACGATCGCGCGCATCGAGTGCGTTGGCCAGGGAGCCAATGAACTCCACATAAGCGGACTGCAGTTTCTGCCGCGCATGGCGGGCAGAGATCTGCGGCGCGGGTGTAGCTCTCGGCCAGCTCGCGCATCTCCGTGGTGGAGGAAAGCGCCAGCGACGCCTCCGGCAATACGCCGGTTTGCTCGGCGTTGCGCAACTGTGAAACCACCAGCGCGATGGGCTTTTCAATGGAGCGCGACGACGACGATGCTGCACAAGCAGCGCGATGAGCAGCGAGCCGAAGCTCCATCATCAGGAAGAAGCTGCGCAGGCGGGTGACGAATGGGCCCGGTGGCCTCGTCCACATTTTCGAGACTCCACAAGATGTAACCGCCGCCCAGGTCCTGCATGGGAACGGCGATCCAGTTAGCGCCGCCCAGGCGGAAATCGCATTCCCGCCGGCCGTCACAGCCTTTCATGGCCGAGCGACTGCGCACCCTCGATTTGCGTGTCTGGGACATTGGAGAGGTTGAAGTCGATCACCTCACCGTCATGGACCAGCACGGCGGGTTTGCCTGGCTGATGAAGATCGAAGTATTCGCCCACGGAGAGCGTGCCGATGTTCACCGTGTCTTCGTCGATGGGCACCGATGTGAATTGGAATATGCGGTCGCCGATGACGAGCATCCCCCTGGCGGGCTGGGCGACGAGGGCATTCTGCAATGGAACCAGCTGGCTTTTATGGCCCGGCTTGGCCGTGGACTGGCGCACAACCCCCGCCAGGGGCGTGCCGTCCGGTGCGGAGACAAACACAAGATCGAAGCCCATCTGCTCGCCCAGGGAGCGCAGTTGATCTTCCATCGCCTGGCGGGCGTCATCGGTAGGAGAATCCGCCTGGAGCAACTCCATCTCCGACTTGAGCTCCGGGCTTTCCCCGGTGATCTTGAGAAAACCGCTGGTCTGGAGATCGGCCTTTGCCTGGGCATGTGCCAGGGCGAGCTGGCTTTGCCTGAGAGACGCAAGCAGTCCATTACGCACCGTGGATTGCACCAGCTTTTGCGCCATCCAGAAACTGGCGGCGAACAACACGGCGAAAGGAACAAAGCACAACAAAAACGCGCGGGTTCGAAAGCGCATATCACTGCTCCCGGCAATGCTCACCGCGGGGCCTTCTATTCCTTCGCCCTTCCGGCGCATTCGCCGATGGTTATATAAAGCCGCCAAATAACCATTTATCGGCTGGCTCGCAGGCGGCTCTCGGGAGAACCAGGCCTATGTTCTACACATAAATCGTAAACTCGGTGTCGTGAAATCGCGTAGTTACCTTTGGGTGATCTGGAGGGCCACACGGGAGCCGATGGTGACCAAACGATTCATCTAGATTTACCCACACGTGGTTTTCCATGGTGAGTTTCGAGTTAATTCACAGAACGCCCGCGCGAGGAAAGGCAATAGGATGAGGCGCACGCGCTGTATGCTTCTTTTCACCTGCTTTCCCTCAGCGGTACCCTTAAATTGTGCTGGAGAACCATGCGACTTTCATCCTGCAAATGCGCGCTCGCGCTTCTCGCCGCTGCCTGTATGCTCACGCTGTGTCAGCCACCAATGCGCAGGACCGCAACTACGGCCGCTCCATGGTGGTCACTCCTTATGGCATTGTGGCCACCAGCTACGTGCAGGCCTCGCAAGCCGGCGCGCAGATCCTGGCCCGCGGCGGCTCCGCCATTGACGCGGGCATCGCCGCCAACGCCGTGCTCGGCGTGGCCGAGCCCATGATGAACGGCATGGGCGGCGATCTGTTCGCCATCTACTGGGAATCCAAGACCGGCAAACTCTACGGCATCAACGCCAGCGGCTGGGCGCCGAAAGCGCTCACCATCGACCACCTTCGCGCCAAGGGCGTCACGTCGATGCCCATGTACGGCATCGACTCCGGTCACCGTACCCGGCGCCGTGGACGGCTGGGCCAAGCTGCATAAGCGCTTCGGGAAGTTGCCCTGGTCCACGCTCTTCCAGCCCGCCATCTTTTACGCCGTCGAATGGCTATGCCGGTCCCGGAAATCATTCACGGATACTGGGAAGAAGCCGCGCCGGAACTGAAGCATGATCCCGAATCCACCCGCGTCTACCTGCCCGGCGGCAAGGCGCCGGAGATCGGCCAGATCTTCCGCAACCCCGATCTCGCCCACACGTTAACCATCCTCGCCGCGCAGGGTGAATCCGCGTTCTATCGCGGCGAAATCGCGCAGGCCATTCTCAAAACTTCGCAGGAACTCGGTGGGACCATGACCGCCGCGGACCTGGCCGATTTTTCCGCCGAATGGGTCGAGCCCGTCTCCACCACTTACCGCGGCTGGCAAGTCTATGAGCTTCCACCCAACGGCGACGGCATCGCCGCGCTCGAAATGTTGAACATCATGGAGCAGTCGCAGCCCGATCGCCGCCGGGCCCGCTCAGCGCCGCGGAACTGCACACGCGCATCGAAGCCATGAAGCTCGCCTACGCCGACGTGAAGCGCTACAACGGCGATCCGCGCTTCGGCAAGATTCCCGTCGACAAGTTGATTTCGAAAACGTATGCTGCAAAGCGCGCCGCGCTCATCGATCCCAACCACGCCAATTGCGATGTCGCGCCCGGCGCACTGCCCGCAAGCGACACCACCTATTTCTCCGTAATCGATAAGGACGGCAACATTCTCTCGATGATCCAGAGCAACTACCAGGCCTTCGGTTCCGGCGTCACCGTGCGCGGCATGGGATTCGCCTTGCAGGATCGCGGCGGCCTCTTCACCCTCGATCCGCAATCGCCTAACGCGCTCGCCGGGCGCAAGCGTCCCTTCCACACCATCATTCCCGGCTTCATGCAGAATGGAGATCAGCACATCGGCTTCGGCATCATGGGCGGCATGAACCAGCCGCTGGCGCACGCGCAGTTCGTCTCTAATTTTGTTGACTACCACATGAACATCCAGGAGGCGATGGTCACCGCGCGCTTCACCGTGAGCCACGTTCCCGCGCATCTGGGCTGCAACATCACGATTGAGTCGCGCGTGCCCGCCGATGTGCGGGACCAGCTCACGCAGATGGGCCACATATTCGATGTGCGCCGTGCGTATTCCACCGCCATGGGCCGAGGCCAGGCCGTCCTCGATGACTCGTCAACCAACGTTCATTTTGGCGCCAGCGATCCCCGCGCCGACGGCTCCGCCGAACCTGAATCTCCGCCCATCCCATAGCTTCAAAGCCGCCAAAAAGAGCAAAGGGAGAGCGGCAACGCTCTCCCCTTTGCTTTACCTGCGAGCTTTTTCTTCCCGTCAATTCAGCTCGTTTACAAATCGTCGAAGCTAAGAGCTAATAGCTAAAAGCTGCTTCTACGCCATCGCAAATGCGCGTATCGTCTCTTTGCGCACCGTGAGCGAATCGATCAGATCCGCGCGCACCTCGTACCCGCGCCCCGGCGTATCCGGAATCTCAATCTCGCCCTTGGCCGTCACCGTTACCTCCGGGCTCGATGATGTCCTCGCGCCAGTACCGCGCCGACGCCGACACATCTCCCGGCAGCGAGAAGTTTTCGAGCGATGCCAGCGCGATGTTGTGCGCGCGGCCGATGCCCGCTTCCAGCATCCCGCCGCACCACACCGGCACGCCCCGCTCCATGGCCGCATTGTGTACCGCAATGGCTTCTGAGAATCCGCCCACGCGACCCAGCTTGATGTTGATGATCTTGCACGATTCCATCTCGATCGCCGCCAGCGCATCCCGCCGGTTGCGGATCGACTCATCCAGGCAGATGGGCGTCGTCAGCCGCCTCTGCAGCATCGAGTGATAGTAGAAATCGTCGTGCCACAGCGGCTGCTCGATCATCAGCAAATCGAATTGGTCGAATGTGCTCAGATGGTCCGCATCCCTCAACCGGTACGCCGAGTTGGCATCGCAGCTCAGCGTGATTCCCGGCCAGCGCGACCGCACCTTCTCGAACACCTCCACATCCCAGCCCGGCTTGCACTTCAGCTTGATGCGCTGGTAGCCCGCCTTGAGCTCGCGATCGATGATCTCCATCAGCTCCGGAATCGATTTCTGGATGCCCAGCGAAACTCCGCACGGAATCGCGCCCGCACTCCGCCCAAAAGCTGCGACAGCGAAATCCCCTCCCGCTGCGCCTCCAGGTCCCAAATGGCGTTCTCCAGCGTCGCCTTCGCCATCCGGTTCCCGCGCACCAGCTTGAACAGCTTCGGGCAATCGCCGCCGTGCTCCACATTTTCAGCGCTGGCCAGCATCGGACCCAACTCGTTCAAGATCGTCTGCCAGCACGTGTCCGTCGACTCACCGGAAAAATATGGGTGCTCGCCGGCCGTACATTCGCCCCAGCCGATCAAGCCTTCCGACCGGACCTCGGCCAGCAAAATCCGCCGGTCCCGCGTCACTCCAAAACTGGTTTCAAAAGGCCGCACCAGCGGCAACTGGATCTCCCGAAGCACGATTCCATCAATTCGCATTGTCAACTTTCCTTGGCTGCTTGGATGCCTGTTTCGGGCTGGGCGAGTTGCCCCAGCTCATAAACTCCGTTTCCTTCCGCATCCCGGGTAAAGCCCAGTACTGCCAAACCTCGGGAGAAAGCTTGTTGAAACTTTCGGCGGTTCTCAGACTGTACGGCAAGGGCAAGGTGTCGATTCTGTTGGCTGGCCTTCCACTGGTAAATGGAAGCTGGGACGGTGATTCGTTCTTCAATCGCGGGAACTGCGGACGGCTGGCCCATCACATGACACCGAACACGCTCCGAGTCCAGATGCCACTCGGCTACGAGCCGGTCGGTAGGAAGCCCACCTTGTAGTCGAGATGAGGATACACCATAAAAATTCTCGCGATAGCTCGAAACCACCGCCCCCAGCTTGTGGATATTTAAAAATGCGTTCTTGATTTCCAGCGGATCGAACGTCCACTCCATCCGCTGGATTCCCCGCTCCAGCGCTTCCCGGCGTTGAGCCAGCTTGAGTTGTACCCCAATTCCACGGTTCCGGTACCCCTCCCGCACCGCCAGCATGTGGGAATGAAGATAGGGCAGCGGCTTTCCGTCAGCAAAATTCTGCCGCGGCTTCATTCCCGGCAAAGACATGGCGAATCCAATCATGGAATCCGCATTTCCCTGGTCCGGCGCTCCCGGCAAATCGGTGTCAAACGCGCCGATCACCTGCCCGCCCACCTTCTGCATCACCAGAAATGCCTTGCGCGGAATGATGTCGGTCTGGTCGAATCCCCACGTCTCCACCTGCATCCGAACGCAAGCCCCCAGCTCGTCATGCCCTTCGCAGCTTCGGATGAGGATCACGCTTCACCCCGCGGCGCAGCGAGCCGTTTCTTCGCGGCTTCCCACAGTGCTTCCAGTTCGGCGGGAGCGAGTTCCTCCAGCGGCCGTCCCGCCGTCCGCTCCATCTCCCCGAACCGCGCCCGAAACCGCGCATTGCACCCCCGCAGCGCCATCTCCGCATCCACGCCCAGATGCCGGCCCAGGTTCACTACCGTAAATAGCAAATCGCCCAGCTCCGCCTCCGTGGCGGCCTTATCACCGCGCTCGGCCTCCGCTTTCAGCTCCGCCACTTCCTCCTCGATCTTGGGCAGCAGATCGCGCCACTGCGGCCAGTCAAACCCTGCCTTGGCCGCCTTGCCGCCAATCTTTCCCGCCTCCGCCAACGCCGGCAGCGCCCGCGTCACGCTGTCCAAACGAGATTCATGTGCTGCTTGAGGTTTTTTCTCTAACGCCTTGATTTCTTCCCAATTGCGCAGCACGGCATTGGCCGAACCCTGCACATCCGCATCCACGTCCGCCCGATTCCCCGCAGCCCGCGATGCTTCCTCACCAAACACATGAGGATGCCGCCGGATCAGCTTCTGGTTTAGCGAGTTCAGCACATCGGCAATCGTGAATCGGCCCTCGTTGGCCGCCATTTCCGCATAGAACAGCACCTGCAGCAGCAGGTCGCCCAATTCCTCCGCCAGGTGCGGAAAGTCTCGCCGCTCAATGGCGTCGAAGACCTCGTAGGCCTCTTCCAGGGTGTATTTGCGTATCGTGTCGAAGGTTTGCTCGCGGTCCCATGGGCACCCGCCCGGCGCCCGCAACCGCGCCATGATGCCTACCGATTGCTCAAAAAGCTCCGCCGCCCCCGCCGGATCGGTCTCTTTCGCCATCCCGGTAGCGGGCTGTTCGGTTCCTGGACTGTCTGCCCTTCGCGCTAAGTCCATCCATTACATTTTACCGCCCCACCCCGCCGGTTCTCGGAAAGGGGTGCTCTCCCTCAGTCCCTCGGTCCCTAGCGAAACCGGTACTTCACCGTCGCCCCCGCATACGACGCCAGCCGCACTCCCGTGACCTGCTGCACTGTTAAGGGATAGAAGTTTTCCAGCGTCTGCCCCGTATATCCGCTGGCCCACATTCCGTCCACTCCGACGGTGATCCGCCCTTCCTTGAATGTGCGCGTAGCCGCCATGCGCAGCTCGTTGACCGGTACGCCGGTGCATTGCATCTGCGGATTGGGCATGCATCCCGTCCCCAGCGGCTTGGCGCCCACTCACTCAAATTCCGCCTTAGCATTAAGCCGTAGCGGAAGCCTTTCCAACATCCCGACCAGGTCCACGATAGTTCGCGGCGCTTCCGCCGTCGGCTGGCCCGTATTCAGGTCGCGGGCATCGGCTTTTTCCAGAGTCGCCATCACCCAACCGCGGCTCAGGGTCTGGCGCAGGTCCGCGGAAACAAATCTGACGCGCCCCGGTCCCTGGTCCTCCTGCAAGCCAGTGTCGGGATCGATCTTGGCCAGTTGCTCGCCCAACGTCGAATGCCCCGCCGTCACCCGCATCTCGGTGTGCCGCAGCGTCTCACTAGCCTCAAGCTGGTACGCATGCGCACGGCTCACCGGCGTTCCCTCCACGGCTCCAGCCCCGATACGCGGGTCCTCGGTAAAGTACGATTGGCCCGCACTGGCCGAGATCGTCGGCGCAAGCTTCCATGCGCCCGGATTGAACGAAACCGTTGCCTTGGGCGAATTCACTCCAATCCACTGATGAAACGAATTTTCGGGATTCACCAGGTCCTCGATTATCGAAGTCGATCTCGTCTCTCCGCCAACCCGCTAAGCGTGCACATGCGCTCCCAGCCTGCCTTCCAAAGCGGCAAAACGGCGCCACCGGAGTAATGGTCACATTGGCCCCATCCACTTTGGTGAACGGACCATCGCTCATCGTCCCCGGCGTGTAAAAGCCGTAGCGATCCAGGTCATCGCGGCGCGGCGCTTCGCGTTGCGCGTCCACGCCCGCCAGCAGCCACCATTGGCCGGGCAACTGCCGCGCATACTCGGCATTTGCCCCCGCAGCCGTGCGGAACTCGCTCTGCCGGATCAGCCCTTGCCCAAAGTCCGAAAACAGAGACAAATTGTAGGTCCTGAAGAATCCGGAAAACTGCACCTGCTCTGACCTGCTCGGTCGCCAATCATCGTTCACGGCCGCAATCGCCGTATGGGTCTGGTCGCGCTGCCGCGGGTCCACGGTGTCGTCCGCATTGCTGTAAACCGTCCCCGCCACCGAGCCCAGCGGAACCAATCCGGGCACGTACGATGTGCCGTAGTAGGCAATCCCCGCCAGCGTCACGCGGTGATTGCCCCACTCCACCGTCCGCAGCCCATTGGCCTTGTATTGCTGCCGATGCTCCAGCCGCTTCAACAATCCATTGCCGTAGTTTGCCTCCGCAGCCACCCAGCCGCGCTTGCCGCCCGTTCCCGCAGTCAGATCCACGTCTCGCGCATCGCCCGCCAGCCGACGAAGGGCTCCATGCTGGTCCGCAGCCCATACGTGGCTGCCAGGTTCATCGCGTGGTTGCCTTCCAGTACATTGAACGAACCGCCGTCCACCTCCACGTATGCCAGCCCCGGCACAATCAGCAGGTTCGGGTCCGCGTATCCATTGCCATGCGCATTGGCGGAAAGATTGTTCGGCAACAGGTATCCGCCGACGGCGATGTACTGCGCAATCGGCTCCCCATGGTCCCCCGCCACGCCCGGAGCAAAATACTGCGGCGCCTTGATCCCGCCCGATGCGGTCTCAACGGGATAGCCGGGCACGGAAACCGGCGCACCGGGCCGCGCGGGATTCGCGTCCAGCAGCTCCCCGGCCAGAAAAACCGTTTCTCCCGGGTCCGGTGAATAGAGGTCAATCCCCGCCGCTGCCTTTACCGACACCGTCTCCGCCGCGCCTCGCGTCAGCGCCAAGTCGATCTTCGCTGCTCCCGCACGCCCCACAATAACCCGCTGGGGCTCCGATTCCAGCCCCGCCATTCGCGCCATCAGGAAATACTCGCCGGCCGCTGCCATCTCATGTCCGAACTGCCCCGTGGCATCGCTCCTTCCTTTCGCCACCGCGCGCCCGCCGCATCCAGCACTTCAACTGCGCGCCCGCCACCAGGCGTCCCGCAGGGTCCGTCACTTCGCCGCTGAGCCCGTATGCCTGCGCCCACGCCATTCCAGCACACGCCATGAGCGCAAGCACCCACGCCGCCGCGCGCACCGTTCCCCCACCGGCCCGCGACCTGCAATTCGGCGTTCTTCTGCCAGCGTCCATCTCAGCTCAATTGTCGTGTGATGCATCGATCTTCAATGTGATCCAAAACACAGCAAAGGCGCCGCATGCTTCGCACTCGCCTTCAAGTCCACTCCAATGGTGTGTTTCCGCCGCAAACCGGCGCGTGACGTTGCATTCTCTCTTGGCAAACCTGAGCGTGTAACCGTCTGGCGGCTCCAGCCGTCTATAGAAGACTCGGGATCGCGGCGTCGCCGGTCATCCTGGTGCAGCGCGGCAGCATACGGGTGATAGCCTGTCCTAGCCAAAAGCAATATAGAAGGTCCTTCTAAATGGAGACCATTTGCATGCCGAAATGGCAAGCCCTTTTCAAACCTTTTCAAAAAGTGAATGCGCTCGCGGTGGTCTTGGTCGCCTTCTGTTTAATCGCAGTTCCCGCGTCGATTTTTGCTCAAACCGACGAGATCCAGGTCTACGACGCTGTCATCGCGCCTCAAGGCATATTCAATGTCATGGTGCACAGCAACTTTACCCCCGCGGGCAGGACGGCCCCCACTTTCCCCGGCGCCGTCATTGCCAATCATTCGTTCAACGGAGCATGGGAATGGGCCTACGGCGTCAAGCCATGGATGGAGCAGGGCCTGTATATGCCTGTTTATTCGCCTTATTCAACGGGGCGCGGGGGGGCGATTGACGGTTTCAAGATTCGCGAATTATTCGTGCGCCCGCACGCTCAGCAACACAAACTTTTCTGGGGCGATAATTTCGAATTCAGCTTCAACCGCCCGTATTGGGAGTCACGGACTTATACGGCGGAGATACGCCCCATCATTGGCACATACCTCGGTAAATGGGAGCTGATTTACAACCCCATCGTCGATACCGACTATACCGGCGGCCTCGCGGGCTTGGAGTTCAACCCCTCGGGACGCATTGTCTACAGCCTCAATAACACATGGGATGTGGCTGCCGAGGAGTACGACGGCTTCGGACGATTCAGCAGTTTTGACAACCTGCATAATCAATTCCACGAAGCTTGGGGCGCTTTTGACCGCAACGGCAAAACCTGGAATATAGAAGCCGGCGCGGGTCTAGGCCTGACCGCAGGATCGGACAGATGGACGCTAAAGCTCATGATCTCGCGGGATATAAATAAGGTCCCCTGGCGCCCGCACATCTAAGCGGCTGAATGAACCAATCGGTTGAATTTCACCCTGTATCCCCCGTCACATCGTTAGCTCAAGCCGCCGGGCTAATCTGAATCCACCGGTTGAACTGCGCCCGCACATTGTGCGGGCGTTCGCATTTCGAGGGGAAATCGAGCCCATGGGACGCACCACAAATCGGCGTACTGAAACCGCGGAAATCCCCGTCTGCCGAGTTAACTCTCTGGTAACAAAAGTCTCGATTAGGAGTAGCAGGACAAATAATACCCCCCACGCTATTTCTTCGATGTACCCCCCACCCCCCTCCCCATATTCGCTTGTTTTTCGCCTACAGCTTCACTTCCGGTTTAAACGTGTAACTTAAAGACTCCATTACACATAACCGCATTCATCGCAAAACAACGGCTGCAGCAATCGCGGCAGCCAGCGCCAACGGCATGGCGATCACGCCAACCTTCAGGAAGCTGCCAAAGCTCACGTGCACGCCTTCGCGCCGCAGCGCGATCAGCCACAGAATTGTGGCCAGCGATCCCGTGACCGAGAGGTTCGGTCCCAGATCCACGGCGATCAGCACCGCATGCGCAATCAGCCCGTGCGCGTTCATCAGCTTCAGCGTGCTTCCGGCAATCAGCCCCAGCGGAAGGTTGTTTACCAGGTTGTTGCCCACGCCAACAACGGCTGCGGCAAGAAATGCTCCGGCTCCGGCGGGAACTGCTCCGCGCGGACGCAGCAGCGCGACGGCAAGTTGCATCGCGCCGACCTGCTCCATGGCTTCCACCAGCACAAAAAGCCCGGCAACCAGCGGCAGAACGCTCCAGGCAATCTCACGCGCGATGCGCAACGGATTGGTCTTCTCCGCGACCATGACAATTGCGGCTACGACCAGCGCGGAGATGCATGTGGGCAGGCCCAGATCCTGGTCGAGCGCAGAGGCAGCCAACAGGACAGCGGCGGTGGCGAAAATTCCGGCCAGTACGAACTTGCCTGCCGCGCGTCAGGTCGGGGCGCTGGCTGTGGTCGGGGACGGCGCAGCGCAGGTCGCGGCGGAAGGTCCAGCGCAACACCAGGTAGGTGGCTGCGATGGACAGCACCGACGGCAGACCGAAGGCCGCGATCCAGTGGCCTAGCGGCGGCATGTGGGCGCGGTAAACCACCAGGTTGGCAGGGTTGGAGATGGGCAGCACGAACGACGCCGCGTTGGCGATCATGGCGCAGGCAAAAAGGTGCGGCAGCGGCTCGGCCTTCGACCGGCGCACGGCGCTGAGCACCGCCGGCGTAAGCACCACCGCCGTGGCATCGTTCGACATGAAGACAGTAACCACGGCTCCCACGGCATAGATAAGCGTGAAAAGGCGCGCGCAGGAGCCGCGGGCATGCTCCACGGCAACGGATGCGACCCATTCGAAGACGCCGTAGTAGCGGGCAAGTTCGGAGAGCAGCATCATGCCGGTCAGGAACAGGTAAACGTCGGTTCCTTCAGCAATAGCATGGCCGGCCAGCCGCAGCGGGATCAGCCGCAGCAGCCACCAGCAGCGCCGCGCCGGAGCCGATCCACCACACTTCCGCGATGCCGCGCGGCCGCAGCAGCATCAGCAGGATGCTCAGGAGCACGATGGCGATCAGGAGCAGGTGCGTGGGGGGAAGGCAAGAACATGAATGGGCTTTCGCAGTCCTCGGCTTAATTCAGATTCGATGCAGGGCGCCGCTCAGGACATTGTCGCGTATGGATACGAGCGGCGGGAAGCTTCCGGGCCGAATTGACGATGGTTCCGGACCAATGAAAAACTCGAATCATGCGCTATGGCGGCAGAGTGGAATATGCGGACGCACGCAAAATGCGAACCCGCAACAAAACTTACTACCGGTTCCTGCACTGGCCCATCTGGATCTGGGTGTTTTTTCTCGCGCCCGGTCCGCTGACCTTCTGCCTCTTCGCGCACGGCTTCAGCGTGGGCAACTCCATCTGGCTGGGGCTGGTGCTGGTGGGCACGGGCATCGCGGGATACTATGGGCAGATGCCGGGCGTGGAACCGGCGCCCTACATTCTCCGCTTCGACGAGGACAAGCCCAACCCGCTTTACCGCAAAGTCTGCTACACCTTCGCGTGGAATGCGGTGCTCAACTTCGCGCTGCTGAATCTGGCGGGACTGGTGATTGCGACCATCACCGGTGTGTGGGTGATGCAGCAGCTTTACCAATACGTTTACCTGCCGCTGTGCATACGCGATCCTGCTGCTGGGTGCGGCGGGGATGTTGCCGCGCGTGGGCCGTTCGACCAAAAACGAAGGCACGGAGCGGCGTTACTTTTACGGCTCGGTATGGGCGGTCACGATCGCCCAGACGCTGCTGCTGGTGCTGTGGAAGGCCATGCCGCCGGCGCTGGCGCATACGCGCGAGGGCAGCGCCATCAAGCTGGTGCTGTATGTCGGGCACGCTGGCGGGTATGGGCATGGCGGCGTGGCAAGGCGCGCTGCCGCGGACGCGGCCGATCCTGCCCGGCGAGCTCATGGTTGATTAACGGCTGTCTGGCTGGGCCATCGTTGCCGCCAATTCGCCGATCTCGGATTCGACCAATTGCTTAACTCGACAGGCGCGAGCACCCGTGCCCGCGCGCCCATGCCCATGACCAGGAACCGCGCCTGCTGGAGGTCATCGAAATTTGCCCGCATCGCTGCCCAATTCGCGGGTGGCGCTGCTGTTTTCTCGTCTACCGGCGTCACTTTGCAGAACACGCAGAGCCTGCGGGCCGCGTCTTCGGTCAACAGCAAGGTTGCCGGATAACCGCCGCGCCCACGCTGCAACGAGTCGATGGACCGCGTCCAGTACTCGGCCAGATCGAAACGCGCCGGCCGTTTGAATTCAGTGGCCAGCACCGTGACGCTCTCCATGCGCGAAATGCGGAAGGTGCGCATGCCCTTGGCCGTGTCAGCCACCAGGTACCAGCTTGTGCCTTTGGCCACCAGCCCCAGCGGGTCCACGGTACGCGGACCCTTCTGGCCATCGGCGCGAACGTAGTCGAACGCCAGCTTTCGCTCTCGCGCCACCGCATCCTGCACCATCGGAAGCACGGACAGGTCTTCGCCGGTGTCCCACCAGCCGGCGGGATCGATGTGCAGGCGCTCGCGGACTTGGGCAGCCTGTTCGCGCAGGGACGCGGGAAGCGAGGCCATCAGCTTGTTCAGCGCGCTTTCCGCCGAGGCGCGCAACCGGGGATGCCCTAACGCCCGCGGCTGCGCCATGAGCAGCGCCTGCAGCTCGCCGGCATCCAGGCCGGGCACCTGCGTGCGCCAGCCCTTTTCGAGCTCCCAACCGCCTTGGGAGCCGCGCAGCGCCACTACGGGGACTCGCGCCGCGCTCAGCGCCTCCAGGTCGCGATGAATGGTCCGCTGCGATACCTCCAGCCGCTCGGCCAGTTCGCGCTCCGTGGCGCGTCCCCGCGCCTGGAGGAGCAACAGCACCGATAGCAGCCGGTCAGACTTCATTTCGGGAATATTCCCTCACCCTTTCCACTTTTTTCATAATGACTTTCCAATTATGACATTCTTTGTCATATATGCCGGCGCAATATGGATTTTGTCGGAGAGGGAGCCATGAATCAAAGCACCGTGCATCTGTTCGTATTCGACGGCATGGCGGATTGGGAGCCGGCCTTCGCCATCGCCTCCATTCAAAATCCGCGGTTCCAGCTTTGGCCGGGGCGCTATCGCATCCAGACGGCGGCGCGCAGCCTGGCGCCGGTGACAACCATGGGCGGCGTGCGCATTCTCCCCGACATCACCATCGACGAGGTCTGCCCGGCCGGGAGCAGGATGCTGATTCTTCCCGGAGGAGAGTTGTGGGAGGCGGGCGGCAACCTGGAGGCGCTGGAACGGGCGCATGCGTTTGTGGAGATGGGCGTGCCCGTTGCGGCCATCTGCGCGGCCACGCTGGCGCTGGCGCGGATTGGGCTGCTCGACGATCGCCTGCACACCGGCAACGATGCCGCCTACCTGGCGGCGAGCGGGTATGACGGCGCGCAATATTACCGTGACGTCCCGGCCATCACGGACGGCAATGTGATCACCGCATCCGGCCTGGCGCCGATCGAGTTTGCCCGCGAAATCTCCCGGCTTCTCGATCTCTACTCATCGGCCACGCTGGAGGCGTGGTATGCGCTCTACAAGCATGGCGATGCCGCGAAGTTCTATGAGTTGGCTGTGGCGGCGGCATAGCCCGCCCGCAAGCCTGCACGTCAGCCGACCTGCGATGGAAATGGAGACAGGCTCAGGAAACGTTCCAGGTTCCGCAAGGCTGAGTCCGCACCAATGCGGAAGCCCGTTCGCTCGGGAGCGGCCGCGCTGGTCTGAGATCTCCGTGATGAGCTTTGGCGAATCTACTGCTGAACCGGCTTGTATGCCGATTCTCCCGCCTTCTTGAGGATCTCCACGCCCTCGTCGGCGCTGAACAGCGGCGTGGTTTTCCCGCTCTTCAAGGACCCTCCCGAAGCTGCCGCAACTGCAAAGGCAGCAGCAGAGGCGTTGTCGGGCATGTCCACAATCAGCACCACGTCGTGGTCGCCGAACGACATCCAGGAGCCAATCAGCTTTCCGCCGAGGCTCTTCACCGCTTTGCGAATCGCTTCGGTGCGGTTTTGGGGATTCTTGACTAGAGCAGCGAGTGCTTCAGTCGTATAGGAAGCTTGCAGCAGATAACTGGGCATGACCGTTTACCTTTCAAATGCAGTTTTGGGACTGGGGAAATAGCCGGTCGAGTATACACGTCGCCCTCACTCGGTGGCGCGTACTTTCCCTTTCGCGCACTGGGGCGAGCTGCGCACAGCGATTCAGAAGGACTGCACACGGGACGGGGCTCAAGATGACCCCGTGGCGCCGCGCACCTGCTACACTCTCAACCGTGATGTCCCTTGCAATCATCTTCGGTAGGAGTTATTTCGTATCTTCTGGGCTCGGTTCCCACGGGGTACCTGCTGGTGCGCATCTTCCGCAAGCAGGACATCCGCACCGTGGGCAGCGGCAATATTGGCACCACCAACGTGCTGCGCTCCGGGGAGCAAAGGGTTGGCCGCGTTGACGTTCTGCTGGATGTGGCCAAGAGCGCGGCGGCGGTGCTGCTGGGCGCGTATGTGTTTGCGCCCATGCTGCCGGGCGTGCCGCACGCGAAACGTGGAGGCGCTGGCCGCTCTGTGCGCTGTCATCGGGAACATGTTTCCGGTGTGGCTGGGCTTCAAAGGCGGCAAGGGCGTGGCCACAGGATTCGGCGTGTTCCTGGTGGCGTCGCCGTGGGCCGCATTGGCGGCCATCGCGCTATTCGCGATTATCACGGCGTGGACGCGGTATGTCTCACTGGGGTCTATCCTGGGCGCGGCCAGCTTTCCGTTTTTTGCCTGGTTCATGGTCATGGGCGAGAAGCCAGCTTTCTTTATCGCCGTGCAGATCGCCGTGTCGCTGCTGATCGTCGTCAAGCATCATCCCAACATCCGCCGGCTGCTTACCGGCACGGAACACCGGTTTGGAGCGGCCAAGACGGCATGACAGTGCTACCGATTTCTCCGCGGATCGTGATTCTGGGCGCCGGCGCCTGGGGAACGGCGATTGCGCTCTCGCTGGCGCGGAACGGTCGCCAGGTCACCCTGTGGGCGCACACTCCGGAGCTGGCCAAAGAGATCGACGACGCCCGGGAGAACCTGCAGTTCCTGCCGGGGTTTCCGCTGCCGGAACAGATTGCAGTCACGGGTGATGACAAGCCATTGCGCACGGGGACATACTCTTCTCCGTGATTCCTTCGGAGTTTCTGCGCACCACCATGGCTCGGTTGCGCGGCCACATGCACGCGGGACAGATCCTGGTGAGCGCGACCAAGGGAGTGGAGACGGGCACTCATTTGCGCATGACCGAGGTGATCGCCGCCGCACTGACCGAAGGTGGCCTGACGGAAATGCCCGATCGGAGCGATGAGCGGGCCCAGCTTCGCAAAGGAAGTGGCGGAGGGCCAGCCGACGGTGGTGACGGTAGCCTTTACGGATCATGCCGTGGCCGCGCTGGTGCAACGCGAGGTGTCCTCGGAGACGCTGCGGCTCTATACATCTTCGGACGTGATCGGCGTGGAACTGGGCGGCGCGCTCAAGAACGTGATCGCGATTGCGGCGGGCATTGCGGTGGGGGTAGGGCTGGGCCACAACTCGACCGCAGGATTGATTACGCGGGGAATTGCCGAGATCACGCGGCTGGCGGTGGCGTGCGGCGGGCGCAGGGAGACGCTGGCAGGGCTCTCCGGGCTGGGTGACCTGGTGCTGACGTGCACGGGTTCGCTGAGCCGCAATCGCACCGTGGGGATGGAACTGGGGCACGGGCGCAAGCTGCCGGACGTGCTGGCTTCGCTGGGCGGCAAGGTGGCCGAGGGCGTGCTGACCACGCACGCGGCACTGGGGCTGGCGCGGCAGCATCGCGTGGAAATGCCGATTGCCGAGCAGATGGAGCTGATCCTGGAAAAGGGCAAGGAACCGCGCGAGGCCATCCGCGACCTGATGCTGCGGCCGGGCAAGCACGAGCATTGAGGGCAGCACACAGTTGTCAGGTCTCAGGTCAGGCTTCACGCAGAGCCACCGACTGGTCGCGTCGCTTGTTTGGTTTTCAATCGCAGGTGACGTGGATCTCAGTAACTTCCATGTGGCCCAGCCGCACGCGGCAACCCCCACAGCGCCAGGCGGCGACTCCCGCGGTGATGGCGATGGTCAGGCCAGCACGCGCGCCCAGCGAACACGCGGCGGTCCGGCTGCTCATTGTCGCGGACATGCTCCGGGCGAGCGCCCATGCCTACAGCGTAGCCCAGGGCGCGATGAATGCCGGGGATGCGCGTGATGACCTTGGCCTGCCAGGGCGCCTGGATAGGGCCGGGGTTCTCAAACGCGCGCACCATGCCGCGATGCGCGAACAACTGAATGGCCTGGGTGACCCGCGCAGGGAATTCGCGGCGGCGCTGCACCGACTCCAGATCGCGGTCGGTAAGCCGGTGCTCGCGCAATGGCTCGGGCGAGCAGATTGGCGGTGGCCACGGCGTCCTGAATGGCCAGGTTGATGCCCACGCCGCCGGCGGGCGACATCGCGTGTGCCGCGTCTCCAATGCAGAGAAGGCCCGGCCTGAACCAGCAAACCAGCCGGTTGATCTGCACGGTCAGGATTTTGATCTGGTCCCAATCGGTGAGTTCGTTCACGCGGTCGCCAAGAAAAGGAGCGATCTTGCGGATGGTGGCGCGAAAGTCATCCAGGCCGCAGCTGCCGGATAGCGTCATAGGAGCCCTTGGCGATGATGAGGCCGGCCTGGAAGTAGTCGGAGCGGTTGATGAGGATGAGCACGCGGCCGTAGTTGACGTTGCCAAGAACATCCGATGGATCGCCGGGCTGGCGGTTGATGCGAAACCAGAGCACGTCGATGGGCACGCCTTTCTCGATGAGCTCGAGGTTTGCCGCCTGGCGAGTGACGGAGTGGCGGCCGTCGCAGCCGACAACGAGGCGGGCGCGAATCTCCACCTCCCGGTCCTGGTTCTTCGCGGTGACTCCGGCGATGCGGCCGCCTTCGTCGATCAGCCCAGCTGGCCTCATGCTCCATCAGCAGGCGGAATGCCGGAAGTTGTTTGGCATGGCTGGAGAGGAAGTTGAGGAAGTCCCATTGCGGCATCAGCGCGACGAATTTGCACGGCGCCGGCACATGGCGGAAATCGGCGACATCGAAGTGCTTGTCCCCGATGATGACGCCGGCGGAGCGCACTTCCTGGTGGGGCAGCTTGAGGAACTCGCGGAGCAGGCCGAGCTCGCGGAGCAATTCGAGCGTGGAAGGATGCACGGTGTCGCCGCGAAAGTCGCGGAAGAAGTCCTTGTGCTTTTCCAGTACGGTGACTTCCACGCCTCGGCGCGCCAGCAGGTAGCCGAGCATGACGCCGGCCGGCCCTCCGCCTACTACACAGCAATTCGTTCGTGAGAAACTTCGCCGCTCATGTCGGAGGTTCCTCCGTCGAGTGAGTAAGGGCTTCACCGCGGGCAGGATGAGACTCGCATGAGCGGCATCCGGCGTGTCAGCGCCCGGAGACCATCATCGCACAACTTTCCGCCAGGTGAATCGGCGAACGCGCATTACGGCGCAGGGTAAATCCCTCTGACGGGGACAAGCCAAGAGCGGAGCAAATGCACGCGCCTATACTGGACAGCGGAAACCGGAGCGTACTTGGGCTCCGGGGAAAAGAGTGAATCGGGATGAATGGAATCAGCCGGCGCCGTTTTCTTGCCACCGCCGCCATGAGTGTTGCCGCTACGCGCCTTCGGGCGCAGGGAACCGCGCAAGTCACGTTGCAGATTCCGGCCGAGGCCAATGGGCCGCACATGCCCGCGGATTACATCGGGCTCTCGTACGAGGTGCAGCAGCTTCTGGACCCGACCTTCTTTTCCGCGAAAAATGCCGGGCTGATCGCGCCAATTCAAGGCGCTGAGCGCACATGGCGTGCTGCGACTGGGCGGAAATACCAGCGAGTACGAGTGGTGGAAGCCGACGCCTGAATCCAAGGAACCCGAACATCCGCAGGTGCGCGAAGTGGTGGGCCAGCCAAAGGCGCAATACTACCCGGTAACGGCGGAGGCGGTGCGCAATCTGGCTGGGTTTCTGACGCGCGACGGGATGGACATGCCTGTACGGGATCGGAATGGGCACCAACACGCCGGAGCACGCGGCGGCAGAGGCGGAGTACGTGGCCAAGACGCTGGGCGGCCGGCTGCAGTATTTCCAGATCGGCAACGAGGTGGACCTGTTCGGCAGCCACCTGCGCGATCCCAATGACGTGGAACGCCAAGGCGTACCTGGACGAGTGGCTGGCATTGGCGCGTGCGGTTGCGAAGGCGGTGCCGGCAGCGCGGTTCGGCATGCCGGACGTGGCGGGCAACATCTCGCTGGCTGACGCAGATTGCCGAGATGTGGCCGTCGATCCAGAACCCGCCGCATGTGACCACGCTGACCCACCACTACTACTTCGGCGGCCCGGCGACCAATCCCAATGTGAACATTCCCAACCTGCTGAAGCCGGCCACGATGGAGCGGGTGCAGAAGATGGCCGATACGGCCACGGCCGCGGCGGACAAGATGGGCGTGCGCGTGCGCATGACCGAGGGCAACACCTGCTATCGCGGCGGCAAGCCGGGCGTATCCGACGTATTTGCGGCGGCGCTGTGGTCGGCGGACTACTCGCTGCTGCTGGCCAGCAACAACTACTCCGGCGTGAACCTGCATGGCGGAACGGGCAAGTCGGTGGCAAACTCGGTGGGCGGATTCCTGCCCGGCGACGTGATGCTGAAGGATGGCGGGCGCCACGCCGGAACAAATCGCCACCCATCCGCATCCGTTCTATACGCCGATTGCGACGTTCGGCGACAAGTACATGCTGGAGCCGGTGGGCTACGGGCTGAAGTTTGCCGGCGCGCTGTGCGGGGCCACGCTGGTGAAGGCCGACCTGACCAGCCAGATCCAGGCCACGGGGGTGGATGCGACAGCATATGCGGCGAAGTTGCCGGATGGGGCAATGAGCCGTCGTGATTCTGAACAAGGATGCGGATCGCGACCTGGAGCTTACGCTTGATTTCGGCGCGGGCCATGACGGCGCGGTGGAGATCGAAATGTTGCATGCGTCCGGCTCTGGATGCGCGCGAAGCGCACATTACTCGCGAGGCCAAACATGGTGCGCTGAAGCAGGGCAAGTTCGAGGTGACAGTGCCGCATGCGTCGGGGATGCGGGTGACGGTGCGCTAGCTGGATGTGAGACCGGGCCTGTAGCCAGTAGCTCGATGCGGTAGATACAGGCTACAAGCTACCGGCTGCGAGCTGATTCAGATTCTGTCGCGCAGGAATGCGATGACGTGATCGGCGTGCACAACGCCGACCATGCGGCCCTGCGCATCTACAACGGGCAACGCGTGCAGGTTGTACTTGTCGAAGAGCTCGGCGAACTCAATCTGCCTGATGTCGGCCGGGCAGGAAAGCACGCGCGGCTCAGCCAGCACGTTCAGCCGCGCCTCCGGCTGCGCCATCACCACGCGCGCCAGTGCCACCGCCCCGCGAAGCACGCCCTTGTCGTCGAGCAGGTAGACCTCGGTCACGGATTCGGGATCGCCATCAAACCCGCGCAGAGCCTGCACCGCCTGGGCCACGGTGGCCTCCACATTCACGGCTACAAAATCGGTAGTCATGGAACCGGCGGCGGAGTTCTCGTCGAACTCGAGCAGCTCCTCCACTTCCTGCCGCTCCTCCGGCTCCATTTCCTCGAGAATGGCGTCGGACTGTTCCTCGGGCAACTCGGCCAGCAGGTCGGCAGCGGCGCCGGGGTCCATCTCCTCCACGATGTCGGCAATTCTTTCTTCGTCGAGCTTCTCCAGCAGCGCCTTCTGCATCCTGGGCTCGACCTCTTCCAGCGTTTCCGCAGCCACTTCTTCGTCGAGCGAAGTAAACACGGCTTCGCGCTCTGCAGGCGGCAAGTCCTCCAGAATATCGGCCAGGTCGGAGGGGTGCATGTCGGCGAGGCGCTCGTATGCGATGCGTAACTTAACCCGGCGGGCCGGATCCACTTCGATCATGTCCACGAACTGCCACGGAATGCCGTGGGCGGCGAAGCGGCGAGACAAGGCCTCAAGCCGCGCCCGGGGCAGCAAACCTTTCAGGACACGTCGCAGCGCCCCTTGCAGGCCCACCTCCACATCGGCCACTCGCAGCATGTGCGCCGAGTGGTGCCCCGTCCACTCCAGGTCCACATCGTTTACGCGGACCACTTTGCGCCCGTGAACGTCGATGATCTGGCGGTCGATCAGGTCCTGCTGCAGGAAGATGTAATTGCCGTCGTCGCGCAGCGGCGTCATGGCATCGGGCGGGCGCAGTTCCAGTGTGCCGGCAGGCGTTTCCATCACATCTTGCGAGGGGATCAGGAACACGCCCGGTGCGCGTTTTGAGCACCAGGCCGGCAACCTTGCCCGCGTCCGGACCGGTGGCCACGGCAATGTCCTTCAGCCGTCCGCGCAGATGGCCCTGGGCGTCGGTAACGGGCGTGCCCAGTAGTGCGGTGAGGCTGATGCGGGTTTTGCCGCCATTCTCCATCACGAAGAGTGTAGCCGGTATCAGCGCGGCACGGTGGAGTGAATTATAAGAACCATCGAAGCTGCCGGCCAGGACCGATGTCAAAGTTTGACATCCAATTATTTGGTTCCTATGATGACGACAAGATTGTGCGAGGTGCGCCGATGGGCCAGATGAATGTCTCTTTGACCGATCCCTTGGCAAAGTACGTGCAAGCCAGAGTAAAGAGCGGACGAGACTCGAGCGCCAGCGAAGTGGTGCGGGAAGCGCTGCGGCGCATGCAGCAGGATGACGAGCGCGCCGCGCGCCTTGCTCAACCCACGGCGGAGGACGTGCTCACGGATCTGACAGCGATACAGGTCGAAGCCATCCGCAGGACGATGCTCAGGGGATAAGCCGAAATCATGAGCACGGAGAATACACCGAATACGAAGGCGGCGAAGGGTTGCGCAGGCTCGCCGCTGAAATCAAGGCGGAAGGCCGCAGAGTCCTTTTGGACGCTGCAAGAGCCAGAAAGTAATGCGCGTCCGCATTTCACCGGCCGCGCGCGGCGACATTCGATCCATCTTTGCTTATTGGGCTGAGAGAGCCGGCCTTCAAGTCGCGGACAAGATCGTTGACGGGATTGTGGAGCGATTCTCGATGCCCCAGCAGTTTCCCCGGATCGGCCGCAAATGCGACGATCTCGCATCCGGGGTGCGCTCAATCGCAGCCGGAGACTACCTGATTTACTATCGCAAACTCAGGGGAAGAATCGAGATCGTGCGCGTGTTTCATGGCTCCCGCGATCAGACCCGTGCCTGGAGGTCGGAATAGATCGCCTCAGTCCCGGTGAGCAACAACGGAGTCCGCCCGATTGGCCCTGTCTTGACACAAGCCCTTCAGCCATGAAACTTCCGAACAAGGCTCCTTAACACGCGCGGCCGGCGGCTAATCCGGTTCGCCACAGATCAGCAGCGGGGTAATAAAGATCGCTTGAGCGGACCGAACGCAGGACGGCAGACCATCTCGCTCAGTTCCACCATGGAAAGCGTCAGCGAGGTGGAAGCCATGGCGGAGAAATTGGCGGGGCAGGCGGGCCTGGACGAGGACGAGTGCTTCCGCGTGACTATGGCCGTGCGCGAAGCCGCGGTGAACGCGGTGCTGCACGGCAACGAATACGACCCATCGAAATGCATCACCGCCAGCTTTGAGAACACCGGCAAATCGCTGGTGTTCGTCATAGCCGATCAGGGCCGCGGGTTGGATCCGGCCACTCTCCCCGACCCGCGCGATCCGGAAAACCTGCTGCGCGGCACCGGCCGGGGAATCTTCCTCATTCGCAGCTTTCATGGATGAGGTAAACTTTCGTCAACTGCATCCTGGAACCGAGCTGACGCTGGTCAAATACCTGGCGCCGCCGGACGAAAAATCATAGGCACCCGCGGGATTGGAGCCTTCCGGGACCGGTGGCTTGTTCCTTCGGCCGCTCTTCCAGCAGATCGTGCTATAACCGTATTACCCGAAAAAGGAGGAATCTTCCGTGGCTTTGACTATTGCTTCCCGTGAAGTGGACGGCGTTACCGTTCTGGACCTGAGCGGGCGGATCACCCTGGGCGAGGGCAGTGTGCAGTTGCGTGAGGCCGTACGCGACCTCATCAGCAAGGGTTCGCACAATATCCTGCTGAACATGAGCGACGTAAACTACATCGACAGCTCGGGCCTGGGCGAGCTAGTGAGCGCCTTCACTACGGCCAAGAACCAGGGCGCAAGCGTCAAGCTGCTGGGCCTGACCAAGAAGGTCAAGGACGTCCTCCAGCTTACCAAGCTCTACACCGTCTTCGACGTTTACGAAGACGAAGCCAGCGGGATCGCTTCGTTCAAGTAGCCCGCGCAGCCTCATTCGGCGCAGAAGGCCATCCCATGCGGGATGGCCTTTTCGCGTCTATTGTTGCCCTGTTCCCTGTCTCTAGAACTTGACTTGCGGGACCTGCCGCGAGGCCTCGCTGGCCTGGAAGTACGCGTTGTTCTCGTGGAAGCCCAGCATGTTCGCCCAGATGCTGTTGGGGAACTCGCGCACGAACGTGTTGTAGTCCTGCAGTGCCTCGTTGTAGTGGCGGCGGGAGACAGCAATGCGGTTCTCGGTGCCCGATAACTCATCCTGCAAGCGCATGTATTGCTCGCTGGAACGCAATTGCGGGTAGTTTTCCGCCAGCGCCAGCAGCCGGCCAAACGCCGAATCCAGGCGGCCGTTGGCGGCAATCTTGTCCTGCGGAGTGGACGAGCTCAGCAGGCCTGCGCGCGCATTGGCGATGTCCGCATAGACGCTGTTCTCTTCCTTGGTGAAGCCTTTTACCGTCTCCACCAGGTTGGGAATCAGGTCGGCGCGGCGCTCCAAGTCAACGTCCACCTCCGACCACGATTGCTTGACGTTCTCGTCCTTCTGCACCAACTGGTTTTGCGTGCTCTTGAAGCTGCCATAGACAAACAGCCCGGCAAGCACAATCACGGCAATCACAGCCAGTATCACCATGGATCCTCGACGCATACGTTCCGTTCTCCTCCAGCCCTTTCCGGGCTCCTTAGTGCCTATTCCCTGATCCCTATTCCCTCAGTCCCTGTTCCCTTGCTCCCTATTTCCTGCTCTTACCAGCTCCCCCCGGCTCCGCCGCCGCCAAAGTCGCCGCCGCCGAAGCCGCCAAAGCCGGAACCTCCTCCGCCGCCGCCACCACCACCGCCGCCCCATCCGCCACCGCTGCCCCAACTACCACCACCCCAGCCGCCGCCGCGCCAGTTGCTGAACAGCATGGCGCCGAACAGCAGCCGACCGATCCACGATCCGCCGAAAAGCACGAACAGAATGATGAAGAAGATGAGGCCGCCAAGGGATTGCCGCGATGCACCCTCTGCGGCGGGCTGCTGGACAGGGGGCTGCTGCCAGGGTAACGTGCGCGTCCTCGGCGATTACTTGGCCGATCTGGCCAATCGCCCCAGGACCGCGTCATCGTAATTGCCCTGGCGCAGGTAAACGCGCATCTCGCGCCCAATATCGCCAATCTTGCCATCGGGCAGGATGCCCTCGAGCCCGTAGCCCACGTCAATGCGGTACTGGTGATCGTCCACGGCCAGCAGCAGCAGCACGCCGCGGTCCGAGCCCTTCTTGCCCATGTGCCACTTGTCTTCCAGGCGGCTGGCGTAGTCGGCGGCGTCGTCGCCATCCAGGTTGTGGATCGTGACCACCGCGATCTGGGCGTTGGCCCGTTGTGGTCCAGCTCGCTGCAAATGCTGGTCGATGCGCGCAATCGCATCCGCCGAAAGCACATGGGCATAAGTCGTTGACGTAATCGGTCGGCTTGGGCAGGTCCTGCAGGCGCTCGGCGGAGACCAGCGCGGCACAAAACAGCAGGGCTGCTGCCGTCCTCAGCCGCAACCCTGCAGATAGCCTGCAATCCAAGGAGTTCATCGCTAATTATTGTACGTGTTGCGGGGGCGCGGGGTTCCGTATCTGGTTAGGTGACTGCTGGACGGCGGAGAACACTCCTTTTCAGTGCGGCAACAGGTGCGGCGCTGCAACCTGAATGAACTCCCGGGCGGTGATGATCTTCGTTGATTTCCAGTAGCGCGGAAAGTGCCGCTGGTTACACGTAATCAGATAATCGGCCCGCGCGACGTCGGCGCACTCGATGAATATGTTGTCGTCCGGATCGCTGGTCACGTTAAGCCGAATGCGCGGAGCGATCTGGATGCCCCGGTTGCGGATCAGGTCCAGTAATTGCAGCCGGGCTCCGCGCCGAATGCCAAGTTCAGGACGCGCCAGCACATTGGCATATTCCGC
>CAWKOB010000018.1:0-10581 GCA_963851135.1 uncultured Acidobacteriota bacterium
CTGCCTCTCTCAAACATGACCCAACTTTGGCCACTGCGTCCCACAAAGGTAATATGTCCAAAGTTATACACATTTGTTATGCTTCCACTGATTAGCGGTACTCTCCCCGTCTGCCATCGACCTCGGCCACGGGCAACTGAATTCCGCCCGCAACGCATTTTGTCGCCGAGCGGGAACCAGAGCCGGAACTCACGGCCAGAACGGAGCTCATGTTGAGTCCCATGCGCTGGATGTTGATCGCATTCCTGGTCTCGTTTGTCGCCCTCCTGGGGGCGGCGGCGGGACTGGCGGTCCACATCGGGCGCGAACGGGGCAGACGCCGTGCACGAGGGCTGGAGACCGGCAAAGCCGAGGATCCGGAGACTGAGGAAGTACCATGAGCAACGAGTTCCCCACACGCGCAGCCCAAGCTGGAAATTCGGCGCTTGACCCCGCCGCCGCACAAATCTTTACCTTGTTGCGGAACATATTTGTCGTCGTCAGCGGCAGCCTGTTCATCGCCGTCTGCGCCCACATCACGCTTCCCCTGACCATCACCCCGGTGCCCATCACGCTGCAGGATTTTGCAGTGATGGCCCTGGCCCTGCTCATCGGACCCAGGCTGGTGATGTTCACCATGCTTGCCTACCTGGCTGAAGGCGCTGCCGGGCTGCCGGTGTTCGCGCCGGGCTTCATGGGACTCACCGGCGTGGCCCACATACTGGGCCCCACCGGCGGCTACCTGATGGCCTACCCCACCATGGCAGTGGTCATTTCCTACCTCTGGCGGACCGGCGATCGGTCCTATCTCGGCGCGCTGGTCAGCGCCGGCGCCGGTAACGTCATCCTCCTTACCCTGGGCGGCCTGTGGCTGGGTCTCAACACTCACGTTTCTCCGCAGGCCGTAATCGCCGAGGGCGTGATGCCTTTCCTTCCCGGTGACGCCATCAAGGTCGCCATGGCTGCCTTTGTCGGCTACGAGTGGTACCGCATGTGTCCCGCGCCGCGCCGCCCCTTGCCCACCATCAACGCACCTTCCGATTCGGATTGGAGCGGCCAGGATTAGTCCGCCATTCGCTCCGGACTCTCCAAAAGGAACCGGAGGCGCGGCGGTCTGCGCCTCCGCGGGCTCCTCCGCCCTGCCTGTTAGTCTTGAATGTGAAAGGACTCCTCCCTACGTGAGCAACCAGCCATTCGGGCCTGGCGTAGCCTCCGGCGCGCGCGAGATATCCATTGCCCACAGCCCCGACTCTGACGACGCCTTCATGTTTTACGGCCTGGCCACAAACAAGGTTCGCGTGCCCGGCTACCGATTTACCCACACCCTCTGCGACATCGAAACCCTGAACCAGAGAGCTCAGAACGAAGCTTTTTACGACGTCACCGCCATCAGCTTTCATGCCTATCCCTATCTTCAGGACAACTACGCGCTGATGGGCTGCGGCGGCAGCGTGGGCGAGGGCTACGGGCCCATGGTGGTCTCCAGCAAAAAGCTGAAGCCCGAACAATTGGGAAAGATCAAGTTGGCCGTCCCCGGCACCCTGACCACCGCGTATCTTTCGCTGAAGGTTTTCAACACGGCCATCCAAACCGAGGTGGTGCCCTTCGACCAGATCATCCCGGCCATTCTGGCAGGCAAGTACGATGCCGGACTCATCATCCATGAAGGCCAGCTCACGTACTCCTCGAGCGGGCTCTACAAGGTCATCGACCTGGGCGTCTGGTGGAGGGAAACCACCGGCCTGGTGCTGCCGCTGGGCGGCAACGCTATCCGCCGCTCGCTCGGCGCCGGAGCGCACAAGGTCATCTCCAAGGCGGTCCGCGACTCCATTCAGCACGCCCTCGACCACCGCGAACAGGCCCTTGAGTACGCCATGCAGTTTGCCCGCGACCTGGATCCGAACCTGGCCAACCGCTTCGTAAGCATGTACGTAAACGAGCGAACGCTCGACTACGGCGCTGACGGCCGCGAAGCCATCCGCAAACTGCTGGAACTGGGCCACGAGCGCGGCATCATCCCCATCAAGCCGCGGATCGATTTCGTGGATTAGGGTGCCGTGCGCAGGGTTCAGAGGGCAGCCGACAGTTACATGGGGCGGTGTTCGAGTTCGAGTGCCATTTCCCGACCGATTCCGGAGAAGTCCCCCTGAACTTCGCGGGCTCTTGCCAGGGCCTGCTGGATGTGGGGGAGGACGTTTTCCGTTCCCACCCGTTTGAGGAAGTCCGAGCGTGAGATGAGCTGCGAGGGCTGGTCGCGCGCGCCGCAGAGCAGCAGCGTTTTGCCGGCCTTGTGCAAGCGTTCGGAGAACTGCTCGAGGGCGTGGACGCCGGTGGCATCCAGGGCGGTCATATTGCGCAGACGCAGAATCACCACATCGGCATAGTGTCCCAGGTCGTGCGTGGCTTCGCGGAGCTTCTCCGTGGTGCCGAAGAGGAAGGGGCCGTGTATGCGCAGGATGGTGACGTTGGAGGGAATGTCTTTGTCCTGGAGGATGTGGGCCTGGCCGTCGTTGAGGTATTCGCGGGTCACGGGAGCGACGGTGGTGGTTTCCGCGATGCGATAGATGTAGAGCAGGGCGGCCAGCGCCATGCCGACTCCGACGGCTACGGTAAGGTCAGCGAAGACGGTAAGGGCGAAGGTGGTGAACCAAACTGCGATATCGGTTTTGGAGAGACGGAGGATGGTGACGACCTCGCGCCACTCGCCCATGTTGTAGGCGACTACGAAGAGGACTGCGGCCAGGGTGGCGAGGGGAACAAAGCGGGCGAGCGGAGCAGCGACAAGCAGGATGGCCAGCAGGGTTAACGCGTGAATCATGCCGGCGATGGGAGTACGCGCGCCGGAGCGGATGTTGGTAGCGGTGCGGGCGATGGCGCCAGTGGCCGGAATGCCTCCGAAGAGGGGCGAGAGGATGTTGGCGATGCCCTGGGCGGTGAGCTCGACGTTGGAGTTGTGGTGATCGCCACTCATACCGTCGGCGACCACAGCGGAGAGGAGGCTCTCGACGGCGGCCAGCAAGGCGACGGTGAACGCGGAGGGCAGCAGGGGAAGAATGTGGGCAGCGTGGATGCTGGGAAGGACGAAACGGGGAAGACCCTGGGGGATACCTCCGAACTTGCTGCCTATGGTTTCAACGGGCAGGTGAAACACAGCCACGGCCACGGTGGTGAGCAGCAGGGCGACGATGGAGCCGGGAATTCGCCGGGAGACGCGCGGCCAGAGAAGGATGATGGCGAGAGAGGCCGCGGCGAGAGCTACGGTCTGCCAGCGCATGGTGGCGGCATATTCGACGAGGACGCGCATGCGCTCAAAGAACTCGCTGGGGACGGTCGGCGTGCGCAGGCCCAGGGAGTCTTTGATCTGGGTGGACGCGATGAGCAGGGCAATGCCGTTGGTGAAGCCGATGGTAACGGGACGGGGAATGTACTTGACAGCCGTGCCAAGGCCAGTGACGCCCATGATCAGAAGCAGGACGCCGGCCATTACGCTCACCAGCGCCAGGCCGCCGATGCCGAAGCGGGCGACGATTCCGGCGATGATGACAACGAAGGCTCCCGTGGGGCCGCCTATCTGCAGGCGCGAGCCGCCCAGCGCGGAGATAAGGAAGCCGGCGACGACGGCGGTGTAGAGGCCGGCCTGCGGAGAAACGCCTGAGGCTATAGCGAAGGCCATGGCAAGCGGGAGAGCCACCAGGCCGACGGTGACTCCGGCGACGGCATCGTGAGCGAAGTCGGCGCGGGAGTAGCCGCTAAGGCATTGGATGGAGCGGGGAAGCCAGGGGTTTTTGGTGCTCATCGCCGCGGCTCCGCCGTCTGCTCCATCTGGTCGAGCATTCCCATTACCTCCCTGAGATGGTTTTGAAAGTAGGTGCGCATGAGGCTGAGAACCTCGAGGAGGACAGGGTCGCGGACGGCGTAGAAGACGTGGTTCCCGGCCTTGCGTGTGACCACGATTTGCTTGGCGCGTAGAACGGAGAGGTGCTGGGAGACGTTGGCCTGCTCCATGCCGAGCTTTTCAATGAGAGCGCCGGCAGAGAGCTCGCCTCCGCTCAATAGCTCAAGGATTGCAATGCGGGCGGGGTGGGCGAGCGCCTGAAAAATTTCAGCCTTAAAGGGTCGGAGGGTGTCCGGCATATATTGATATTACTATATTCGCATATTTGCATGTTATGCGGACGGGGCGCTCTCTGAACTTTTTCTAATCCTGGCCGATGCAGTTTCTAACAAGGACTGTGTTGAATGCCGATAGATTCCGATAACAGAATCCTTCTTGCCTCCGCGGAACCGGCTCTGCTCGCCCGCGCGGAAGCAGTTCTCGAAGCCATAGGGGCGCGGGTGCGCGTGGCGCTGACAGCCGAAACCGCGCTTAGAGCCATCCTCGATGAGCCGCCCAGCCTCGCCCTCATCGATGCGCGGCTGCCTGGAATGGAGCTGGGCCGGTTGCTGGCGGCCGTGCGCGCCGATGCCGCTGCCCGCTTCCCGATTGTCCTGTTTTCGGACACAGTCTCAGAAGAGCTGAAGGACCGGCTCGCCGAGGGAGTGATTGACGACGTGATCGCGCCGGACGCCGGACCCGGCTGGCTTTGTCTTCGCGTCGAACTGGCGTTGCGGACCGCAGAGCGCAACCAGGAGCTGCAACAATTGCGCGACCAGAATGCTCAGGATGCCGAACATGATCCGCTCACCGGCACGTTCAACCGCAACGCGCTGATGCGATCGCTCTTCCGCGAGACGGACCGGGCGCAGCGGATGAACACAGACCTGTGCCTGATCCTGTTCGATATCGACGACTTCGGTCACTGGAACGCGCGGCTGGGCGCCGCCGCCTGCGATCAACTGCTGGCCAAGGTGGTGGAGCGGGTGGGAAGACTGCTGCGCACTTACGACCTGCTGGGGCGCGTGGGCAAAGACGAATTCCTCGCCGGCCTGCCGGGTTGTAGCGCCATGAATGGCGTTACCCTGGCCGAACGCATGCGCGCGGAAGTCTTCGGCGAGCCGTATGCGGCGGCGGGACGTATGGCACGGCTGACGGCTTGCTTTGCGGTGGTCCCCACCCGGGGCCGCTCGCCGGTGGTGGTGCTGCGGGAGGCCGAGGATATGCTGCGCCTGGCCAAGGCGGACGGTCCGGATTCGATCCAGTGTGCGGGTGGCTACCCCGGCCGCGATCTGGATGACCCCAACCAGCGGACTTGGGACCAGCCATCGCAACCGCCGGCGACATTCGACGTGTAAGGCAGGGCTTTCAGCCCCGGAAGAACGCCGGGATTCAAAACGCAGATAAAACTGCTTTCGGGGCTTTCGGATCAAAGTCCAGGAAGTTCTGAAAGACTTCGTTCGACAAGTTCCGTCCGCGAGCCGTGAGGCGGATCCCTGACCCTGCGCGCTCCAGCAGGCCGTCATCGATGAGCTGGGCAGCGACTCCCAGCGCTGGAGCAACGCGAGCCGGACCGAACTCCGCTTTCAGCTCGGCCGGCTCGACGCCCGCGTTCAGGCGCAGACCCAGGAACCAGGCTTCCTCGTGCCGGCGGGCTTGGTCGAGCCGTTCCGTTTCGGGCGCCTCTCGATCTTCAATGTAGGTCCTTAAGTCGGCAGTGGTGGTGGCGCGGAACAGATCCGCGCCAGCGCCCGTTTCTCCTGCGGCGTAAAGCGCCGAGGAGGCATCCAGCCCGAGCCCGATATAGGGTCTGCGCTGCCAATAGCGCAGGTTGTGTCGAGATTCGAAGCCCGGCTGCGCAAAATTGGAAATCTCGTACTGGGCCAGCCCTGCATCGGCCAGCCGTTCGATGGCGGTCTCGTACATGCGGACCATGGCGTCGTCGGAAGGAACGAGGCCGGCGCGGTAGCGAATGCCGCCGGACAGCAGTTCGCGGCCGAGACGGGAATCCTCGTCGACCTCGAGCATGTAAACGCTGGCATGGGGAACGCCTGTCTGGGAGAGAACCGCGAGCGACTCATTCCACGAAGCGAGGGTCTGGCCGGCGAGTCCCGCGATCAAGTCCAGGTTAATGTTGGATATGCCGGCGGCACGGAGACGGCCGAGATCGTCCAGCACGATTTCGCGCGAGTGCAGGCGCCCGCTGGCATGCGCCTCTGAATCCACGAAGGACTGGACCCCGAGGCTGATGCGGTTGACGCCCGCTTCCACCAGTGCTTCAAGGGTGGTCTGCGGGAGCTGCCCCGGCGCGCACTCCACCGTGATTTCCGCGTCCGGGGCAAGTTGAAAATGGGAGCGCAACGCGGCGAAAAGCTTTCGAATCAGTGCAGAAGAGAGCAGAGACGGTGTGCCGCCACCAAGATAGACCGTGTCAAGGAGACGGGGAAGATCGGCGCCGATCCCGCTGGCCCATCCGGGCGCCAGGTCCATGTCCTCGATGAGCCGGTCAACATAACGCTCATGCTCGGCGGCGGGAAAAACGCCCGAGGCAAAGTTGCAATAAGTGCATTTGGAACGGCAAAAGGGGATGGAAAAGTAAAGTCCCAGCGCATTGTTCCGCATCCATGACATCGAGAGTATTTTTTCATTCTTTCGTGGCAATAGGCCAGGCGCGAGGTTCGAAAACGACGGGCCTTTAGCTCCGGACGAACCCACATTGGGTTACCCACGGGTTCGGTTCCCTGGAACAAGCGTCCGGTTTCCGGGCCAGAAAACAGAGAGCGAGGGGTGGTTTGGGCGATTTCACATTAAATGAGGCGGTACTGGTTGATGATGGACGGAGGAGTTCGGGATTGAAGGTCTGGCCAGTACTGGGCATCGCGCTTCTGCAGGTTTTTTTAGGATTGGCGCACTGGTTTCTGTTTCTCACCGTGATTCACTTTTTCCCCGTCGGCGGCTCGGCAAGAGCGGTGCTGGGAACGGCGTTGTTGGTGCTGGCCGTCAGCTTTGTCGCCGCGTCCATCTGGAGTTTCCGCCAGACAAACATCCTGGTCAGCACGATTTACAAGGCGGCCGCCGTGTGGCTTGGATTCCTGAACTTCTTTTTCTGGGCGGCGTGTCTGTGCTGGCTGGCGAATCTCGGTTTGTGGCTGACGCGACAGGACACTGCTACGGCGCGGCTGGTGGTGGGAAGCTCTCTGTTCGGACTGGCGTTCCTGGTGGGGCTGTACGGGCTGGCCAATGCGCGCCGCATCCGGGAACGGCGGGCGACGGTCGAGCTTCCCGGACTTCCACCAGCCTGGCGCGGGCGGACGGGGCTGCTGGTGAGCGATCTGCACCTTGGGCATGTAAATGGATCGCGTTTTGCGGCGCGGATCGCTCGGATTGCACAGCGGCTGAACCCCGACATTCTATTCATTGCCGGGGACCTGTATGACGGCTCAAAAGTAGACCCGAAGAGCCTTGCCGAACCGTTGTTCAAGCTGGCGCCGCCTCTGGGCACTTATTTCTGCGGAGGGAACCACGAGGACTTCGGTGACCGGGCCGAGTTCGAAAGCACCCTGCGGAATGCCGGCATCCGGGTGCTTAACAACGAGCGGGTGAATGTGGACGGGCTGGATGTAATCGGCGTGTCGTACCGGGACGCCACCCATCCCATGCATCTGCGCATGTTCCTCGACGGGCTGGCGCTGAACGGTACCGCCAACGTGCTGTTGAATCACGTACCTAGCCGCCTGCCGATCGTGGAGCAGGCAGGCGTCAAACTGCAGCTCTCGGGCCACACTCATGGAGGGCAGATAGCGCCCTTTACCTGGTTCACGCGGCAGGCCTTCGGCCGTTATACCTATGGATTGCAACGGTTTGGGCGGATGCAGGTGCTCACCTCAAGCGGCGCAGGGACCTGGGGACCGCCGATGCGGGTGGGCTCGGAGCCAGAGGTGGTGCTGATTACGTTTGCGAGTTCATAATTAACAGTTCACAGTTAACAGTTCATAGTTCACAGTTCGCAGCTCATAGTTTGTCGATCCCCGGTCGCTGTCTCCATATAGAAGGCTGTGAACTGCAAACCATGAAGTCGTCCCGTGATCCAGTTCGCCAAGCGGTGTGACGTACGTCGCAGGGGCTGGAACGGGTCGGGGCATAGGATTCATTACGGGCATTGCCCGCCCTGAAGGAGGGTTTTCGCGTGTCAATCACCATTTCCGCGCCCAAAACATCGCGTCCCAAGGTGCTGCGTACGCACCGTTCGGGGTATTCGCTGCTGCTGCATCCGCTCCTGAACAAGGGAACTGCGTTCACCGAGAAAGAGCGGGATGAATTTGGCCTGCATGGGCTTCTGCCTCCCCACGTGGGGACTCTGGAAGACCAGCGGGAACGGCGGAAGCGGGCGCTGGACGATACCCCCACTGCCTTTGGGAAATATGCGTTGATGCGCGACCTTCAGGACAGCGACGAGACCCTGTTTTACTCGCTGATGACGCACAACGTGGAGGAACTGCTGCCAATCGTGTACACCCCGGCCGTGGGCGAGGGGTGTCAGCGCTTTTCAGAGATCTGGCGCAAGCCGCGCGGACTGTTCCTCAGCTATCCCAACCGCCATTTGATGGACCAGATGCTGGCCGATCGGCGCTACGACTGCATTCGCTGCATCGTGGTGAGCGATGGGGAGCGCATCCTCGGCCTCGGCGACCAGGGCGCGGGCGGCATGGGCATTCCCATCGGGAAGATGGCTCTGTACACGGCGCTGGGGGGAATCCCGCCGGAACACTGTTTGCCGATCCTGCTCGATGTCGGCACGGACAATGAGGCGCTACTCAAGAACCCGTTTTATATCGGCTGGCAGCACCACCGGGTGCGCGGGTCCGAGTACGAGGAGTTTATCGAGACGTTTGTGCGCGCGGTCCAGCGCCGCTGGCCGCAAATTCTGCTGCAGTGGGAAGATTTCGCCGGCGAAAACGCGATTGCCATCCTGAAGAAGTATCGCGACCAGCTCTGCACGTTCAACGACGACATCCAGGGAACGGCTGCGGTGACCACGGGAACGCTGATGGCGGCGGTGGCTGCTACCGGCGTGCCCCTGAAGGACCAGCGGATTGCCATGTTCGGATCGGGCTCGGCGGGCGTGGGAATCACCGATCTGCTGGTGGCCGCACTCGAGGAGCAGGGGCTGACCGAAGCCGAAGCACGGAGCCGGATCTACGCCTTCAACCGCCATGGATTACTGGTGGAAGGCGATCCGGCCATGCGCGCCAGCCAGGCGCCGCTGGCCCGCAAGCGCGACGAAGTGGCCGGCTGGAATGTGACGGGACCGGGAACCGGACCCATTTCGCTGCTTGACTCCGTGCGCAACGCAAAGATCACAGTGCTGGTGGGCGTCTCAGCGCAAGCGGGAACGTTTACCGAGGAGATTGTGCGCGAAGTGGGCAGAAACACGGAACGCCCGGTAATATTCCCCTTGTCGAACCCCACTTCCAAGAGCGAAGCCACACCGGAAGACATCCTGCGCTGGACCGAAGGGCGTGCTCTTGTAGCTACAGGCAGCCCGTTTGCACCGGTGGAAATCAATGGGCGGCCGGTGCCGATTTCGCAGTGCAATAACTCGTTTGTGTTTCCTGGGATTGCGCTGGGCACGCTGGTGTCGCAGGCCAGCCGGGTCAGCAACGGCATGATCATGGCCGCCGCAAAGGCGCTCGCCGGGCTGTCGCCGGCAATTGCCAGACCGGACGGTGCGCTGCTGCCAGCAGTCAGCGAGTCGCGCAAGGTCGCCCTGGCAGTAGCGGAGGCCGTGGGCAAGGCAGCAATCGCCGAGGCATCTCAGACCTGGGAGATTCAACCTGCCTGATCGAGGATTTACACGCTTACGTCTGGGATCCGGTGTATTTGCCGTACGAGAGGGTGGACTAGGCGAAAGGCAGCGGACAGTCGATAAATCGGGTATAATGTAGAGATGTTTCTACATGGGAGGCATCGTTATGCCTGTGACGACTTTATCGAGCAGGGAATTCAATCAGGATACAAGCCGGGCGAAGAAGGCATCGGCTAAAGGGCCGGTGATTATCACCGATAGAGGCCGACCTGCCCATGTGCTTCTTTCGATCGAAGAGTATCGCAAGCTGGCTGGCAAGCGGAGGAACATTATGGAAGTGCTCGCCATGCCCGGCATTGAGAACATCGACGCGGAATTTCCCCGAGTGGGTGACGAGTTTCCCTGCCCACTGGAATTCTAATGGGTTACCTGGTCGACACGAACGTCCTCTCGGAGATGCGAAAACTACGTACGGCGAATGCGGGAGTGCGGCGCTGGGCTGCGGGCGTGGACGCAGGAGATTTATACCTTTCGGTAATCACGGTTTTTGAGATTCAGATGGGAGTCCTGCGGCTCGAGCGACGGGACAATCAACAGGCCAAGGTACTGCACGCTTGGCTGCATTCGAAGGTCATCCCGGAGTTTGAGCGTCGTATTCTGCCAATCGACATGCCGGAGGCGTTGCGATGTGCTCAGTTGCATGTACCGGATCCGTGTTCATTTCGGGACTCCTTGATCGCAGCCACAGCTTTATCGCACGGCATGACGATTGTGACCCGCGATGTGAAGGACTTCGGGCCGACAGGCGTCTCGCTCCTCAATCCATGGGAGCTATAGTCAGGCCCAACAGTTGCGCAGAATCTCAAGCCTGGCTGCTCGGCTGATGCCATCGCCTGGCTCTGGTGACCGCTACGCCCTCCCG
>CAWKOB010000019.1:0-486503 GCA_963851135.1 uncultured Acidobacteriota bacterium
TGAGAGGTGATGGCGGTCACGCTTTCCGGAGACATCAATGCCGGGCGAAAGCCAGTTGGGGCGCCGTAGTCAAACGCGTACATGGTGTAGCGAGTTAACTTGAGTGCCTGCGTGAAGGCTGGGAAGATGGTCTTTGCCAGTGCGTCGAAGGAGCAGACACGGTCGGCAAGACGCGGAATCAGCTCTCGATATTCCGTGACGACGTCGGGAATCCATGGAGCAAGAGGAGCACAGGGGCGTCTGCATGTCTGGCCTCCCGGTAAAAGACACGAACACCGTCCGCTTCGATGTGGTGGTGCGATATCAACGGAATGTTTGGAATGTCAGACATCGATTCTTCAGCGGTGCTGGTATGCATTAGTTCGAACGGGTTGAGCCTATGACGAAAACCTCAACGCTAGCGAACGCTGATGTACTGGTTCGCCCTCCAATCGGCAAGCAGAAGGAGTATCCAGACCTGATCCTGACCGTGATCCACGCACAGGAAAGGGATGCACCCAAGCCGCGGTCTGAAGTTTTCAGTTCCGCTCAAGTCAAAGCGCCGTTCCAGCAGTTTCCCTGCTGAGGCCCTGCCATTCATCTCGACCGTTGACTCTCGCCTGAAGAAGCTTCTGTGATGGCCATCACATCTTGAGCTAGGTGATCCAAATCACAATCTTATCTGCCGAAATCTGAGATTGTGAATTGGCAGCTTCCTGCTGAGGCCCAAGCCATTAATCTCGACAGTTGACTCTCTCCTACGAGAGGTATTGTGACTGCCATCACATGCGGATGTTGGTGAGCTACATCACACTGTGTTCCTGATTGGGATTTCAGAAAGTGATTTGCAACACCAAACCCCATCTCGAACGAAATACGGAGTCCGGTCCTTCGTCGATGGTTGGTCATTGGAGGTTTCATGCGACGTTTTATCTGTATTTGCGCGGCTGCATTTGTTGCTGGCGTTTGGGGATTTGCCCCTAATGCTCGGGCGCTTCCCAGTTACGCTCGCCAAACCGGGTTGCCGTGCAGCGGATGCCACACCACGCCGCCAGAGCTGAACGCTGCAGGGAGGCTGTTCAAGCTGATGGCGTACATTGACCGCACTCAGAACACGAGCATCACCGCCGAACCCAGCACGCGCCGCTCACCCCTGAATATGCTCCAGACGCTGCCGCTGAGCGCCTTCTTTGAAGCTTCGATGACAGGCACCAAAGTTCCTCAACCCGGCACCCAGAACTGGAACTTCCAGTTTCCGCAGGACATCTCGCTCTTCCTGGCCGGAGCCTGGACCGATCACGTGGGCAGCTTTCTGCAGGTGACCTACGAAGTGCAAGATGACCACTTCACAATGGATAACACCGACATCCGGTATGCCAACAAAGCGACGGTGTCAGGCAAGGAACTGGACTATGGCCTGACCCTGAACAACAACCCGACGCTGGAAGACTTGTGGAACAGCACGCCGGCTTGGGGCTATCCATTCATCGCGGCGAATGGCGCACCAGGCCCAGCCGCCTCGCCAATCATCAACGGGTCACTGGCTCAAGATGTGGCGGGATTGGGCGCCTACACCATGTGGGACCAGCACGTGTACTTTGCCGGAACCCTGTACCGCTCCGACCATGTTGGCGATGCCCAGCCGACGACCGGAACCTGCTGTTCCTACAACATCCAGGGCGTGGCGCCCTACTGGCGGCTGGCATTTCAGCAGAACGGGCGAACTGCAAGCCTTGAAGTTGGCGCCTATGGCATGCATATGAAGTCGACGCCGGGGGCCGTGACCGGGACGGAAGACAGCTACACCGACTTTGGCCCGGACATTCAATATGACCGGACCTTCGGCAAGGATGTTCTCTCCCTGCGCGCCACCTACGTCCGGGAGAATGCCGCATTGGTAGCAACCGCGGCAGGTGGCAATGCGGATCCAGGGCCGCATCATCTGAATGCGAGCAACGTCAATGCCGAATACCACTTTGGCAACCGTTTATCGGGAGCCCTGGGATGGTTCCTGACCGACGGCACCAACGACCCCCTCTTGTACCCTCAAGCCGCCGTGTCGGGGAGCGCCAATGGGGGCGCCAGAAGCGAGGGAATCTCGGCAAACGTCTCCTACTGGCCATTTCAGAACCTCGATCTTGCCGTTCAGTACACCGACTACACGCGATTCAACGGCGGCGCTACCAACTATGACGGCGCAGGGCGCGACGCAAGCGGCAACAACACCGTTTATTTGCTGGCGCGCTTCGTCTTCTGATGCGAACGGAGACGGGTGCAGGCGCGCCACACCGAAACCTCAACGATTTACCACCAGGAGATCCTATGAAGCCCGTTACTCTCGCAGCACTCGTGGCATTGGCCGCGTTCAGCATGGCGGCTTATGCCGGCACCATCCACGGCAAAGTCTCCGGCGTCAAAGGCCAATCGGTCGTCTACGTCGATGCCATTGCCGGCAAGACATTCCCCGCGCCCTCGCAACACATCACCATGGACCAGAAGGGCTTGATGTTCGTGCCCCACATTATTGCCCTTCAACAGGGCACGACGGTCGAATTCCTCAACAGCGACAGCGTCGCACACAATGTCTTCTGGCCTTCTATCAGCGGCAACAAGAAGCTGGGCCACAACCTGGGCACCTGGCCTCAGGGTCAACGGAAATCATTCGTGTTCGACACTCCCGGCATCATTCCGCTGTTCTGCAACGTGCATCCTGACATGTCTGGCTACCTGGTTGTCTCTCCCACGCCGTACTTTGCCACGACGGATAAGACCGGCGCCTACAAGATTGAAAACGTGCCGGACGGCGATTACACCGTGACCGCCTGGAACGAAGGCGCCAAGAGCAAATCCAATCCCGTGAAGGTCTCCGGGGATGCCAGCGCCGACTTCACGCTCAGCAAGTAAGTCCACGGGCGGCAGAGTCCACCTTTGCCGCCCACAGTTTCTTCCTCCAGCGGGGGAGGCCCCGAGATGCTCGAACGCTTTGTCGATAAGAAAGTTGACAGGGATTGGCTGAATACCAACTTCCCATGCATGATGGCGTGTCCCGCGCACACCAATGCCGGCCGTTATGTTGCGCTGATTGCCGAGGGAGAGTTTGAAGAGGCCTATCGAGCGGCGCGCGAGCCCAATCCCATGGCCAGTATCTGCGGCCGCGTTTGCGCGCACCCCTGCGAAACGGCCTGCCGCCGTGGAGCGATCGACAAGCCCATCGCAATCCGTGCGCTCAAGCGCTTCCTGACCGAGCGTCACGGGCCGGAATCGCGACGCCCCATTAATGTGAACGCGGGCCGCACACAGCCACGTCTTCCCTTTCGAATTGCTGTCGTGGGCGCGGGGCCTGTTGGCCTGTCTGCCGCGCACGACCTGGCGCTGATGGGTTACCCAGTCACCATCTTTGAAGCATCACAGGTGCCGGGCGGGATGCTCTATCTCGGCCTGCCCGAGTATCGCCTGTCACGCGACGTGGTGGAGGCGCAGGTACGTGAGATTCTCTCCACCGGCGACATCACGCTGAAGCTGAATCACGCGGCCGGCCGGGACTTCGCGATTGCCGATCTGCGCCGTGAGTTCGACGCCGTGCTGATCGCTGTCGGCGCGCACCGCAGCCGCGACCTCACCATTCCCGGCGTCAACCTTGACGGCGTCTACAAGGGCATCGATTTTCTGCTCAATGTCAATCTCGGCTACCGCTTCACCATCGGGAAAAAGGTCCTGGTCATCGGCGGCGGCAATGTGGCCATGGATGTGGCCCGCTCAGCTGCCCGCGAAGTGCTTCGTCAGCATGCTGGCGGCGTAGAAAACTTCGAGCCGTCGCAGGGAAGCATGGATGCAGTGGCCGCGCGCGAAATGATGGACGTTTCCCTCTCCGCCTTGCGGCTGGGCGCACAGGAAGTGCACCTGGTCTGCTTGGAAACGCGCGCCGAGATGCCCGCCGCGCTTGAAGAAATCGAAGAGGCCGAAGAAGAAGGCATCATCATCCATCCCGGTTTCGGTCCCAAGCAGATCATCGGCGAAGATGGGCGCGCAGTGGCGCTAGAAGTGCTCAAGACGAAATCTGTCTTCGACGCCAACCGCCGCTTCAGCCCGACCTTCTACGAGAACAGCGAAACACGGCTTGAGTGCGACACGATCATCATGGCCATCGGCCAGGCGCCCAATCTCCAGTTCCTTGGCCCCGACGATGGCGTTGATGTTTCGCCGCGCGGCCTGATTGCGGTCAATCCGCAAACGCTGATGACCTCTGCCAGCGGTGTGTTCGCCGGCGGCGACTGCGTCTTCGGCCCGCGCCTCATCATTGATAGCGTGGCCGATGGCAAGCGCGCCGCTGTCGGCATCGACGAGTTCCTGCGCGGCGTTGAACACTCCGATCCCATCGTGGAAGTCGAGGTGCTCGAGCGCCAGCGCATGCCGCTTGAGTTGCTCGATCTTGTGCGGCAACCGATCCCCATGCTGCCCCTCAACCGCCGTACAGGAGTTACCGAAGTTGAGATCGGCTTCGATGAAGAGACCGCTATGGCCGAAGCGCAGCGCTGCCTGCACTGCTGGGTCAACACCGTGTTTGAAGGTAACGCGGCGGACGCCACCTCCTGCATTCTCTGTGGTGGCTGCGTCGATGTATGCCCCGAGAATTGCCTTGAGTTGGTCTCACTCGACCGCATTTCATTCGACGAGGCAACCACTCAGCAGCTCGCCGGGGTTCGCGACCTGCTTGGCGTAGAACTGGACGACATCAAGGCAGAAGAGCTCGGCGTCATAACCGGCTCGGCCATGCTGAAAGATGAATCGCGGTGCATTCGCTGCGGGCTGTGCGCCATGCGCTGCCCTGCCGGCACCATCACCATGGAATCGTACAACCTTGTCTCCGCGGACCCAACCGGCCTGATTTCCGTGGAATCCATCGACCGCTCGTTTCGCTCGAGACCGCCCCTGGCAGGCGCGCTGAAGAGGTAGAAAATGCCCGACGAAGCACAATCCATCACGAGGAAACTCCCGACGGAAATCGACCGCCGAGCTTTCTTTACCAAAATCGGCCTCGGGTCGCTGGGCATCGCCGCCGCGGGTACCATCGTCTTCTCCTACGAATATCTCTCGCCAAATGTGCTCTACGAGCCGTCGGCCATCGTCAACGCAGGCAAGGTTGAAAGCTTCGCGGTGAATTCGGTCACCATGGATGTCAACTCCGGGATCTACCTGGTTCGCGCCGATGAGGGTTACTTTGCGCTCAGCATGGTATGCACGCACCTGGGCTGCTTGACCACATGGAACCAGGACCTGGGCATCATCGCCTGCCCCTGCCACGGCAGTAAATTCAAGCGCACCGGCGAGAAGATCGAAGGCCCCGCGCCCAAGCCGCTGCCTTGGCTCAAGATCTGGGTCAGCGACGATGGCGATTTGATGGTTGATCGCTCCACCGAAATTCCCCCACTGCAGTTTTTGAGGATATGAGCATGCCCCTGAACACCGGCCAGATGATCGACAAAGCACGCGGAAGCAGGGTGTGGCGATCTGTCTTCCGCAGCGGCACGGGCTCCAGCACGCTCCATCGCGCACTGGCCATCCAGCAGAATATTTTTCTTCACCTGTTTGCCACCAAGGTGCGCAAACGCATGGTCCGCTTCAGCGCCACGTGGTACCTGGGCACGCTGACCTTGGGGACGTTCCTGATCCTGGTGATCACTGGCATCCTTCTTATGCTTTATTACCATCCTTCGGTGCCGCAGGCCTACGCGGACATGAAGGACCTGCAGTTTGTCGTATCGTCGGGACTCTTCCTCAGGAATCTGCACCGCTGGTCGGCGCAGTTGATGGTCTTCCTGGTCTTCGCGCACATGTTCAAGGTTTTCTATCGCGGCGCCTATCGCACGCCGCGCGAGTTCAACTGGGTCATCGGCGTCGTGCTCCTTCTTATCACGCTGCTGCTCAGCTACACCGGCTACCTGCTGCCTTGGGACCAGCTTGCATTCTGGGCCATCACGGTCGGCTCCAACCTCTCCTCCGCCGTGCCGCTGGTGGGGGGCAAGATCCACTTTTTGCTGCTTGGCGGCAACCAGGTAAACGCCAATGCGCTGCTGCGCTTCTATGTGTTGCACTGCGTCATTCTGCCGTTGGCGGCTATTCTCTTCATCGCCGTTCATTTCTGGCGAATCCGCAAGGATGGCGGCCTCTACGTGCAGCAGTCGGAACCAAAGCCGCAACCGGCGCCTGAAAGCGCTACTACTGCGAAGGAGGGGCAATGAGTGACCCGAAAGACTTCGTCGCCGGCATCGACTCTGATCAGCGCCGCTCGCCCACACGCGTGGTGTTTGTCACGCGACGCACCTCGGCGCAGGTCCGCGTAACACAGGAAGACCAGTTGCAGACCTTCCCGGAGGTGCTCTTTCGCGCTGCGCTGGCGATAGAGCTGCTAGCCATCTCGCTGGTTCTCTTTTCGCTGTTCTTCAATGCGCCGCTGGAGGGCATTGCCGACCCCACACATACGCCGAACCCCGCCAAGGCGCCATGGTACTTCCTGGGCCTGCAGGAACTGCTCCATTACTTCCCGCCCGTTGTGGCCGGCGTGCTGGTGCCCACGCTGCTCATCATCGCCCTGGTCGTTATTCCCTACTTCAACATCAACATTGAAGCGACCGGCCTCTTCCTTAAGGACCACACCCGACGCGTGCGTCTGTTCTATCTCACGTCTTTGGGAATGTTGATCTTTCTTCTTTTCTTTCATGTCTACGTGGCAGTTGCGCCCACGGTCGTGGTTACCCTTGCAATGATCGTGGCGGCCTACAGCACGCCGGATTCGCCGTCGCGTCTGCGCCGCTACCTGGCTCTGAAGCCGCTGGCTTACTGGATCATGACGTGGTTTCTTCTTGAATTAATTGTGCTCACTGCAGTCGGCACATGGTTCCGCGGCCCAGGCTGGTCCTGGGTTTTGCCCTGGAGGAGTTAAGTGAGATCGATCGGAAAGGTGGCTTCCTCTGCGTGGCAGGCGCTGTTCGGCGATCCGGTGCGGGCATTCGGCTTTGTCAGCCTAGTCCTGCTGCTGACCCTGGCCATTGCGCCGGCAAAGGATCACTTCAGCCAGTGGCACAGCTATCAGCGCAAATACCTCGCGTTGGTCCGCGATCGCGGCGATGCGGTCAGCCTGCGCCGCCGCCTGGAGCCCGGCATTCACCAGATCTGGCTGCCGGAATTGGGCGTTGTGGATCGCTGCACCACCTGTCACCTGGGACTCAAGGAAGCCAGCCTTTCCGACGTAACGCAACAGCCATTTCGCAAGCACCCCGTGATCCCGCATTCGGTCGATGGATTCGGGTGCGTCATTTGCCATGGCGGGCAGGGACCGGCCACCACGGTTGACGAGGCGCACCACAGCGAACGTGCCGGTGAAGAGCCGATTCTGCCCATGCGCTACATCGAATCCGATTGCGGCCAATGTCACCAGAATGCGTTGACCGGAACGCCGCAGCTCAACCTGGGCAGAACCATGCTCACGCGCTACGGCTGTGTTCATTGCCACGCCATCACGCGCCCCGACGGCTCGAAGATTGAAGCCACGGACCACCCTCCATCGCTGGCGCACATCGCCGACAAGACGACGCGCGAGTGGATCTTTAGCTGGCTTAAAGACCCGCTGGCCTACGCGGCATCGACCACGATGCCCAACTTCAAGCTCAGCGACGCGGACGCAAGCGACATCTCGGCCTACCTGGTGAGCAGCAGCACGCCGCGTGCGGGCGATACCGTTGCGGCCGGCGCCAAGTCCGCGGCTGCTGCCGATCCCGCCGCTGGACCAACCTTCTACGGCGAATCCTTCTGCGCCTCCTGCCACGCCGTCCAGAACGCGGCGGGCAACCTGGTGGGTGGCGATCTGGGGCCGGAACTGACGCGCATCGGTAACAAGGCAAAGCCGGCGTGGCTTGCCGCATGGCTTCAGAATCCGCGCGTCTACGACGCCTCCACGCCCATGCCGAGCTATCGTTTCACGCCGCAGCAGATCGCCACGCTGGTTGGTTTTCTGCTGGCAAAGTCGGATTCCGACTACGGCTCGGGCCTTCATTTGGATGCCGCCACCCCGCACCAGATCGCCCATGGGCGCAAACGCATCGTTGAACTGGGGTGCGCGGCATGTCACGAGATCAACGGCGTGCAGAAACCGGAGAACTTCGCGCCCGACCTCAGCACCATCGGCAGCAAGCCGCTGGCGCAGATCGTGTTCCTGCCAGGCATGGAGCACTCGTTGTCCAGCTACATTGTGGCGAAGATCCGCCAGCCGCGATCATTCGGCTCCAGCGTAAAGATGCCTCAGTTTACCCTCACAGCTTCGCAAACAGATGCGTTGACCACAGCTCTTCTCTCGCTCACCGCTCGTAGCCAGTCGATGCCGGACAGCCTGCGGGTTGCGGCGATTGCTGAAACCAACTACCAGCCCGCCGGGCACGCGGGCAAGCTGATCGCGGAGCTGGCCTGCTTCAGTTGCCACAGCTTCAACGGCAGAGGCGGCGATATGGCGCCCGACCTCACCTGGGAAGGGAGTTCGGTTCAGCGGCAATGGCTCACCGCCTTTTTACACAACCCCAACACTCTGCGCCCATCGCTCATCCGGCGCATGCCGCGCTTCAACCTGAGCGACAGCGATACCACTGAGTTGACCAACTACATCTTGACCGTCTACCAGTCGCCAGCCATCGACCCGGACTTTGTGCCTCCGACCACCACACCTGAGGCCGTGGAGCACGGTCGCCAATTGTTCTATTCGAAATATGCCTGCCAGGCGTGCCACATTGTCGACACCAAGACTGACAAGGGCTATATCGGACCAACGCTGACCCAGGTTGGCTCGCGCTTGACTCCGGCCTGGATCTACGCGTGGCTGAAGAATCCGCAGGCGCTGCGCCCAGGCGCAGCAGAGCCGAACCAGAACATGAGCGACGAAGACGCCCGCGCGCTGACTGCCTTCTTGATGTCGCTGAAAGCCCCAGGCGGGCGAGGAGCGAAGTGATGATGACGCAATCCACTGCACATAGCAAGATCGGGGTCTCCGCGGCGGTGGCGCTTCTCTCGCTCGCCACGCTGGCTGGCTGCAAGCAGTTGGCCCCGGCAAATCCAGCACTGAAGCCCACCGCGCAGGGGACCGCTCTGGTTGAGTCCAGTGGCGGCCACCAGCTTGGCGCAACCGGTACCGCGCTCAATGATCCATTGGTGGTCCAGGTCAACGACGATCAGGGAAACGCGGTTCTCGGAGCGCTGGTTGAATTTCACGGCCCAGCCGGCGTCAGCTTCGACCCATCCGCAGTGCTGACCGATTCAAGCGGTCAAGCAACTACCGCAGTCACTTTGGGCGATACCTCAGGACGATATCGGATCGAAGCGTTTACACCCGGCAAGACTAAGTCTGTATCGCTGGATATTGTGGAAACGGCGCTCGACTACCAGGAGCGTGTCGGGGCCATTCTTGTGGACAAGTACTGCAGTCGCTGCCACGATCCAGAGTCGTCACCCCAGCGCGTTTCAAATTACGACAACCTTGAGGTCAAGCCGCATCCGTTCACAGATGGCAACACATTGAACAAGATGAGCGACGCCGATTTGACGTCAATCATTCTGCACGGCGGTCCGGCTTTGAATCGTTCGGCGCTGATGCCGCCTTACGGAAATACGCTGACTGCCACCGACGTAAAAGCTCTCGTTGCTTACACGCGCGCCGTGTCGGATCCCCCCTATCAGCCACCAGGAACGGTTTACGAGCGTAAGTAAATCTGAATCTCTAACTGTGAAACGTTGCGCCTACATGACCGGCTGATCGAAAGTAGCTCGTGTTTTGGAAGGATAAGTACCGGCAAACGCTTATTGAGGAGACCCGCCCATTGCAGCCATCATCCACATCCCGTTCAGTCGTTGTGGTGCTGCTGGCAACGGGCTTCTTCCTGGTAGCTACGCAGGCTCAAGCACCAGATGGTCCACGGAGTGGCGCGGAAAGCCCACCGCGTGCCTCTCCCCGCACCTTTCTCGCTCCTGCCAACCTGCAAGTATTGCCCAAGGACCTCTCCGGTCAACAGGTTCACGACATCATGGAGCAATGGGCCAGCTCCCTTGGCGCCCGGTGCGATGCGTGCCACGTCGAAGACACGGAAAACGCAGAACCCGATGGCCGGCCACACCTCGATTTTTCAGATGACTTCAAACCAATGAAGGCTGTAGCGCGCCGCATGTACGCCATGACCGAGGAGATCAACCGAAATTACATTGCCAAGGTCAACGGCTCAGGCAAGCCAGTCACGTGCGGTACCTGCCATCGCGGACGGGTGAGTCCCGAGCCGTTCACTGTCCCAGCCGGCGAACAACCTCCCGCCCCAGCGCTGCCGAGTGTGAAGGAAAGCCGGCAGTCGCGATGAAAGAACGCCGCGACGCGCCCGCCGTTAAGCGGAGGACAAGCCGGCAATTCCGTTGTTTGTTCGTGCTCGGCGTGGGGATGCTTTGTACGACTGTGATGGCGGCCCAAAGCAACCCAGCGGGTGCAGCCGCCTGCGCAAAATGCCACCAGGAGATCGTGAACAGCTTTGCCAACAATCCGCATAGCAGGCTGGCTCCGATTCATCGCGGCAGAGGCGTCGCCTGCGAGAGCTGTCACGGCCCTGGCAAGGCACACGCGGAGAATGGCGCCGTCTCTCTGATCTTCGATCCCTCACGCGCAGCAGCCAAAGATGTGGACGAAAAATGCCAGGAATGCCATGAGGCCAGACGGGCTCACTTTGAACACTCGGCCCACGGCAAGGCCAATCTGAGTTGCATCGGCTGTCACGTCATTCATGCGGAAGGGGCACCCAGGTATTTGCTCAAGACAAAGCAGCCCGAACTCTGCTTCCAATGCCACAGCGACGTGAAGCCACAGTTCTCCACGCCCTTTCATCATAAGGTTCGGGAAGGGTTGATCAACTGCACTGACTGCCATGATCCTCACGGCGCACTGGGAGAGAATTCGCTGCCATCTGCTGCCTGGCAGTTCATGGTGTGCACCAAATGCCACGGCCCGATAGCCGGACCATTCGTCCATGTGCACGCAGCGGTCAAGGCCGAAGGTTGCACCGCCTGCCACTTTCCGCACGGAGGACCGAATCCAGAGCTGCTGGTCCAGGCAAATGGGAACACCATCTGCCAGCAATGCCACTTCCCGCCGCCGGCCTCCACAGCGGGCCTGCCTCTCCCGGCGCACATCCAGTCGGCGCAGAGCCCGTCGTGTATCGGTTGTCACGCGCGCATTCATGGCTCCAACATCAGCGACGTGTTCCTGGAGCCCACGCAGGGTAGGATCGAGCATTGACAACACCGTTGGAATTTTGGAAATGCTCTGAGGGAAATAGGTCATCGCTAGGATTACTCCCGGGAAGTCGCCATGGCGACCGGAATCTCGTGCTCTCCCGACGGGCTGGGATCCGAGGAGGCTCCGGGAGCCTGCGGCGTTTCAGGGGAGTAATTCAGGAAATCGCACGGAACCGGCAGTCAATGAGTGCGTGGCCCTGAATGCATCAATCGAAGCAACGCATGGGTATGTCAATCACCCGGAGGTTACTCACACTCGGACTCCAGCGATTGCAGAAACGAGCGGAGTTCCGTCGCGAAGCGCTCGGGGGTGTCCTGATGCAGGATGTGTCCGCCTTCCAGTTCGAGGAAAACCGTGTTAGGACGGCGACGCGCCATCTCTTCCATCTGTTCTCGCGTGGTCACGCGGCTGTCGGCCCCGCGGGTCGCCAGAGCTGGGCAACTGGTGGAAAGCCACTCCTGCCAATACTGACCCTTCAGCCACTCCTCCGATCGCACCATGTCTTCGGGATCAAAGGCGAGCCGCCAGCCGTCGTGGCTTTCCTGGAAAGAGTCCTCAAGATAAGGCAGCAGGCGTGGACCGATACGCACAGCCAGAGCGCCCCGGGTCGGAAAAGTTCCGGACCAGGCGCGGACGAACCCGATATCCGCATCGACCTCCACCGCGATGTCTTCAATGATCAGGGCTCGCACGAGATCGGGATGCTTCGCCGCGAACTGCAGAGCATTGATGCCGCCAAGCGAGTTGCCAAGGAGAACGACTGGAGCGCTCACCTGAAGCTCGGCGAAAAACGCTTCTAGATCGCTTGGGTAGTCCTGGCGAGTATAGCTGGCTGCGTGACTGGAATGGCCATGGCCGCGCTGGTCGAGAGCTACAACGCGCCAACCGGGCGCCAGGTCGTTTGCCAGACGGCGGAACGTCACCGCTTCCATCCAGTGTGCGTGGAGCGCGATGAGGAGGGAGCCGGCGCCACCTGCGTTGAGCCAGGACAGTGTCAGATTGTTATGCTGGAAACTGCTTCGCTGCATAGGTCCATCTCATTTCCCGGCATCGGTGTGCCATCCGGGGTTGATCCAGACGCCATTGCGGCGGACGAATATCTCGGTCGCGCGGCCGGAACTAACAGAGCGTTTTCCCCGGGATTCAATTTCCAGCACGTAGTCGCTCCAGACGATGGCCATGTTGCCGAAATGCTGGATGCGCGTCTTTGGAAATTCGAGCCGAATGAGCTTTGCGCCGGAAGCATGGAACTGCGCGGCTTCGCTCACGACTTCTGCCTGGTCCTTCCATTCCTTGTCGCCCGCGCTCATCACGATGGTATCCGCGGGAACGAGTTGGCGAAGCAGTTTCACGTTGCCGGCAAACCAGGCGCGCCAGACAGTTTCACGCATTTGCAGCAACTGGCTGTCGCCGTCGGGGACTTGAGCGTGCAGCGATGCCGGAAGCGTCACGGCAACCGTCAGCGCGAGGGCAACCGACTGAAGCATACGATTCATTTGAGTTCCTTTCTGTTTCCGGGGTTTGCGTCGCGCGAGGATTGAAGCGCCAGAAACACTGCGGCCGCGGAGGCTGAAAACACGGAGTAGTCGAGCGGCGATTTGATCCCCATCGACACAGCCATGGCAGTGCCGAAGATGGCCAACAGCAATGCGCTTCCCAGCGCGGTCCAGCGCGGCCAGAGTCCGCCAATCAGGAGGACGCCCAGTACAAATTCGGCCACTGTGGCAGCCCATGCCAGGAAGGGAATGGTGGAGGCCGGCATGAAGGAGTTCACCTGGGCGGTGTACTTCACGAAGTTGGCGAAGTTTCCGAAGCCTTCGTTCTTACCATAGAGTCCGAACCGCGATGCGATTCCGGACAGGAACGCCGCGGCCAGTGCGAGACGCGCATAGAGGATGGCTAGCGATTGCGCAGAAAACCGGCGATTTTTGCGTGGAAGAGCCGATGCGATCGTCCGATTCATCGAGTTTCTCCAGAGCGCATCTGTGGAAGATTGGTGCTCAGGGGAACATTATGATCGGAGACGAAGAAAGCCAGAAATCGCGCGGGACTGCTGTCGCTCGCGTTCGCCGAGATCAGATGCTCGCCCCCGGCCGCTTCGTAGAAGCTCTCTCCAGCGCGGTAAATCCTCTCCGGTTGCCCTTGGATCTGGGATCGCACCGCTCCCTCCAGCACATACACCATCACCGGACATGCGTGGGTATGCGGAGGAGAGGCATCTCCAGGTCTGTACCGCACCGTAATCAGTGTCGCGCGGAGGGTGTTGCCATTCATGTTCGGCGGCAACTTGGCGGTAAGCACGGTATGGACCCGCGAGGGGGCGGGCGCGTGCGCTCGTGCTGGCGGCCGCGGCGCCGATATCGCACCCGACGGCGCCAGGATCAGGGCAAGCAAAGCCGGCTTGAGAAGCGAGCCATTCATCGTCGATCTCCTTGTCCTCAAGTTAAGCTAGAATGGATTATTGTCCAAGGGCCATTTAGACGAAACCGATTGGACCACTTTCCATGCCGCGACAGGCTTCCACCTTCGAACTCGTTCTCCGCGCAAGGCAAAAGGAGTCCTCCGCGTGGCGCTGGCTGTACGAGGCGCTTCGGCAGCAGATCCTTACCGGACATCTCAGGTCCGGAGCGCGCCTCCCGGCAACCCGAGATTTAGCGAGGCAGTATGGGCTTGCCCGCGGCACGGTGGTTACGGCGTTTGAACAGTTGAAAGCCGAAGGGTATGTGGCGGGACAAGTCGGCTCAGGAACCTATGTGAGCCGGACGCTGCCCGAAGCACTGTTGCAGGTGAACTCCTCAGGGGGTGGTGGAGAAAGTAAGTTTGAGAGGCAGCCGGCTGCGCTAGCGCGCTACGGCAAGCGGGTGAAGCTGTTTCCGGGATATGAGAGCCGGCCGACCCGCGCATTTCGGCCGAATTTGCCCGCCCTGGATCTGTTCCCAATGGAATTGTGGACCCAAGTAACCGCGCGGGTGCTGCGGCGGGCGCACGTCCGCGCATTGATGGGCTGCGATCCCATGGGATACCTTCCCCTGCGCGAAAGCATCGCCGACTATCTGAGTGCTTCGCGCGGTGTGCGTTGCACAACGGCGCAGATCATGGTCGTTTCCGGCATTCAGGAGGCGCTGGATTTGACCGCAAGGCTCCTGATCGATCGGGGCGAGCTGGTCTGCGTGGAGAATCCCGGCTACACCGGCGCAGCTCTTGTTTTCGAGGCGAACGGAGCAAGGGTTCGTCCTGTGCCGCTGGATGAAGAGGGAATGGACGTGCGCCGCCTGCCGCGTAACCGGGTGCGCCTGGTTTATGTAACACCGGGTCATCAATTTCCGATCGGCGTCACCATGAGCCTTGCCAGGCGCCTTGCGCTGATCGAGTGGGCTTCGAAATCCGGAGCGTTGGTCTTCGAGGACGATTATGACTGCGAATACCGGTACGCAGGCAGGCCCGTCCCTGCGCTGCAGGGCTTGGATCGCCGGGGAGTGGTGCTCTATGCGGGCACCTTCAGCAAGACATTGTTTCCTGCCCTGCGCCTCGGCTACATGGTCGTGCCCGACGTCCTGGTTGAGCGCATGGAGGCCATGAAATCGACCATCAATCGGCATGCGCCGGTCCTGGAGCAGGCTGTGTTGCACGCGTTCATGGCGGAGGGCCACTTTGGGCGCCACGTGCGCCATATGCGGGCCGTCTATGGGGAAAGGCTGGAGATCCTGCTGTCGGAGGCGAAGGCGAAACTCGAGGGACTGCTGACCATCACAGGAATTGAGGCCGGTCTGCAAACGGCTGCATGGCTGCCTGCCGGAGTCGACGCGGAGAGGGTCGCAACTGCGGCGGCGCAGCTCGGAGTCGAGGTCATTCCCCTTAGCCGCTATGCAGCAGCAAGGCTGTCGCCTGACGGTCTCCAGCTTGGATTCGCAGCGGTGAACGCCCGCGAGATTCGACGCGGTGTTGAAACCCTCGCAAAAGCCCTCGAAAGATCGCTTGCCTGACCTTGAAATGCCTTGTGGGGAGACATCTGCTCGAAGAAAACCTGTCAATCGACGCCAAATCGCCAAGTCACTCACCGACTTTACGGATTACTCCCCGAATGTCGCCTAGGAACTAGCGACCGGGCCCGTGCGTCTGCTGCCCGCCAATGCCTAACTCCCGTGCCGCTCCCAGAACCCCACCGGCGTCAAAATCGCCTACCGTCCGGCCAGCGCCAGCAGGTCCTCTTCCCCCGTCACCAGGTAGTCGGTCTTCGCTGCCACCGGCGTTGGCAGCCGCGTGTCCCGTCCGGGAGGGACCAAAGGAAGCTTGCCCAGGATGCCCGCCGTAACGGCGAGGCGGAAGTCCTTGATTATCTATCTCATTTCACTGCATTTACAAGAATTAGACCCGGCGCAAAACCCGCGCCGGCAGAAAGATAATTGCGCTCACCAGCTCCAAAACGCCGCCAACCGCAATGCCCAGCAGCCGGAACGGGATCAGCAGCAGCCACACAATGGGATAAGCGATCAGCGCAGCCAGCGCCAGCGGCCAGCACACAACCAGCAAAATGCAGAACAGAAGGAACTTGATCATGGAGTGCGCCCTCCCGCGCGGCGCCGTCACACCAGAGATACGCGCTTTACCGCAGCGCTGTTCCCGTTCCCCCCAAATCCGCGATCGCCGTCCAGTCGTCGATCGTCTTCCGCCCGATACCCGCTCCTGTCGGATGTCTATCCCTCTGCAACCCACCCCGGATCGTCTCAGACGGGTGAAACATCTACCCCCGGATCGTCTCAGACGGGTGCAACAACTCCCCCCGGATCGTCTCACGGTTTTTGTGTTTTAAATCACACAAGAAAGCCGGAAACCGGCAGCCATTCACAGCTTCCTAATGCGCAGAATATGGGCTGCCTGCACTCCGGGACGGAGCGCAATGTAATTGCGGCGGTCGCGCCAGGTGTACCGCGCGCCAGTCAATAAGTCCTCTACAATGAACGTTTCGCCGGGACGGAGCCCGAGGGCGTCGAGGTCGAGATCGGTCCATCCAGCCTGCGCGTACACCGCATCCAGATTCACAATCATCAGCAGCGTGTTCCCCGCCGCAAACTTCGAGTAGCACAGCAGCATCGAGTTATCCGTAGCGTGAAACCGCAAAGTTTCATTTTGCTGCAGCGCCCCGTTCTCCCCCCGAATGCGGTTGAGGTGGGTGATTAACGGCACTAGCGAGCCTGGCGCGTTGCGGTCGCGCTGGCGGATTTCGTACTTCTCGCTGTTCAGGTACTCCTCGCTCTCGGTTTTGCCGGGGGCGGGGCGGGCGGGGGCGTTCTCGCATAATTCGAACGCCGGGCCGTAGATGCCCCAGTTGGCGGTGAGGGTGGCGGCGAGGATGAGACGGGTGATGAAGGCAGGGCGGCCGCCTTCCTGCAGCGTCTTGTGCAGGATGTCCGGGGTGTTGGGCCAGAAGTTGGGCCGGAAGAAGTCGCTCACCGGCGGCCGGGTGATCTCTTCCAGATAGCTTTCGAGCTCGTACTTGGTGTTGCGCCAGGTGAAGTAGGTGTAGGACTGCGTAAAGCCGACCTTGGCCAGCCAGTACATGGGATGCGGCCGCGTGAAGGCCTCGGCGAGGAAGATGGCCTCAGGATACTTCGCGCGCAGAGAGCCCAGGCACCACTCCCAAAACCCCATGGCCTTGGTGTGCGGGTTGTCCACGCGAAAAACCAGCACTCCGCGATTGATCCAGAACTCGAACACGGAATAAAGCTCATCCCAGAGCCCGCGCCAATCCGTCGACTCAAAGTTGAGCGGATAAATGTCCTGGTATTTCTTGGGCGGGTTCTCCGCGTACTGGATGGAGCCGTCAGGGCGGAGGTTGAACCACTCCGGATGCTCCTTGACCCAGGGATGGTCGGGCGAGCACTGGAAGGCGATGTCGAGCGCGATCTCCATGCCGTGGGCCCGCGTGGCCTTCACCAGCCGGCCAAAATCCTCAAACGTCCCCAGCTCCGGATGAATCGACTTGTGGCCGCCGTGGTCGTCGGGATGCGCGGGTGCTTTGATCGCCTCCGCGTCGCCAATGGCCCACGGGCTGCCCACGTCGCCGGGCGCGGCGGTGACGGAGTTGTTTTTGCCCTTGCGGAAGGCGCGGCCGATGGGATGAATGGGCGGCAGATAGAGAATGTCGAAACCCATCGCGGCAATCTCCGGCAACTGCGCCTCGACGTCCGCGAAGGTACCGTGACGGCCGGGCTCCTTCGCTGCCGAGCGGGGAAACATTTCGTACCAGGCGGAGAAGCGGGCGCGCTCGCGATCGGCCCAGACGCAAAGATCCGGCTCCCAGCGAGTGGCGAACTGCAGGTCGGGATACTTTTCCGCCACATCGATTTGTTCCTGCGTCAGCGGAAAGTCGTAAGTAGCGCGATTCTCCTCAGCAAGAGCGTTCAGGCTGCGCGCTGCCTCAGTCAGCTTGCGCGCATCCGCGCCGCGGGCGCGGGCAGCGGCTTGCTCCAGCAGGATTGCGCCGGCGCGCAGGGCAAGCGCCACGTCGCCGCTCGCGGTTCCGGCCCCAGCCGCTGCCACTCCGTCGAGCTGAGGGCTGACGGCTGACGGCTGAGGGCTGATTTGCTGCGCTGCCAGCCGCTTCTTCAAGTCGCTGAGCCAGGTGCTAAAGTGGTCTACCCAGCCAACGATGGAATAGTTCCACATGCCCAGGCGGTCCACCGTGAAGCTGCCGCTCCAGGCGTCGTTCCCGCCCGCTACCATGGGCGCAACGCGCCAGCGTCTCTCGCTTGCGTGCTTGTAGAGCAACTGGGCGCGCACCAAATCATGACCGTCGGCGAAGATGGCCGCGCGCACGGCGACTTCGTCGCCAACGACGCGCCGCGCGGGATGCCGCCCGCCGTTGACGCGGGGCTCCACGTCTTCAATCACAATTCGCGAGCGGCCATTCGCTGGCTTGATCAAACCGTTATCCTCCTTCGCGCGGTACTGCCGGCCCTAAGAGCCCTGATCTCAAGGATTCCAATGCCGACAAGCGCGGGCCGACGCCGCATCCAACTGAATCTTAAACCGTCGCCCTGAAATGCTTTGCGAGACAAGAGGGCCGCCGGGCGAGCCGATGGAAGCCGATTGGGCACAAGGCAGAATTGGAACGATCGGCAAGCTGGGAATGGAGATTAGCGCATGGGATCAGTGGCCAGCATCGAGCGTAGATGGTTAAACAATGTTCCACGTGGAACATTTTGTTTATTGTTTAGTTTCATATATTTACGTTTACATTCACAGTTAATGTTTCATGAATATTGTGTGAGATATATCACATCAAGCTGCAAACGTAAAGCGCTCACGGACTTCATAGCGCGAACCGGCGGCGCCGAGAAAGCTTTCATAGAGAAGAAACTCGGGGGCGGCAAAGCCGGGAAAACGCGGCTGAGGAAGGACGGTGGCTTTGAGTTGCCGGATGCCTGCGCCCTGGCCTCGATTGCGGGCCAGAGTAAGGTGGGGATGGTAAGGGCGCGTCTCCGGCAAAAAGCCGCAGGTGCTGGTTGCAGCTATAACCTGGCGCTCGATCGCGATCCGCTCCGGCGAGAGCAGAACCGGGGCGAAGAGGCACATGGTTGTGGACCGGTGAAGAAGTGAAGAAGTGAAGGAAGTGAAGGAGTGAAGGAGTGAAGCGAGTGAATTCGTTTTTTTACTTCTTCACTTTCTTCACTCTTTCACTCGCTTCTTCACTCTTTCACTCGCTTCTTCACTCTTTCACTCGCTTCTTCACTCTTTCACTCGCTTCTGCGGCTACTTTTTCGCGTGTTCAAAGCGCTTGGCCACTTCCGTCCAGTTGACCACGTTCCACCATGCTGCGAGGTAGTCGGGGCGGCGGTTCTGGTAGGAGAGGTAGTAGGCGTGCTCCCACACGTCGTTTCCGAGGATGGGATAAAGGCCCTGCGAGAAGGGCGAATCCTGGTTGGGGGTGGTGATGACTTTGAGCTTGCCGCCCTGCCACACCAGCCATCCCCAGCCGGAGCCGAACTGCTTGGCCGTGGCCTCGTTGAAGGTCTTCTTGAAGGCCTCGAAGTCGCCGAAGTCGGCCTTGATCTGGGCGGCCAGCGGACCCTCCGGTGTGCCGCCTCCGCCGTTGCCCTGCGGCGCCATGATGGCCCAGAACATGGAGTGGTTGGAATGGCCGCCGGCGTTGTTGCGCAGGACGCCGCGGACGTCTTCGGGGATGGCGTTGAGGTCGCGGAGCAGGTCGTCGGCGGATTTTTGGGCGAGCTCGGGATGCTTCTCCAGGGCACCGTTGGCGTTGTTGACATACGCCTGGTGGTGCTTGTCGTGGTGGAGGTGCATGGTCACGGCATCAATGGTGGGCTCGAGGGCCGCGTAGTCGTAAGGAAGCGGTGGAACTTCGTATGCCATTTGGGGATTTCCTCCATTGTGAATTGTAAAGGGGTTAGTTGACGGGGAGGATCAGGGCGAGGTCACAAGACGTGGATGCGGCGGGAGGGCGAGAGGATTCCCGATTGCGCGGAGTGTTCGGCACGTCTGTGCAGGGGCTGCGACGGTGCATTGGCGGTGAGTTTGGTGAATCGGTATTCAGAATGCCGCCCGGGGCTAAAGCCCATGACATCCGGCCTCAATTCAGGGGCCTGAAGAGGCAGCGGAAAAACTCTCGAAATCGGCTTGAATCGCTCAGCGAGCGGGGCAGGGGCTAAAGCCCGGTGCTTTCCTATCAAGCGCTTATCGGCGCGACTAAAGTCGCGCCCTGATACAAGGCGTCGCGGATGAGGGTTCTTCCGCAGCCTGTGAAGGCCCCTGCTCCCTCCGTGAGCGCTGACTGCAGCATGGGAGGGATTACGGCGGCGTTCGCGGTGTTGCTCATCACATACCAGGGTCTTTCGCCGGACCTATGATCCATCTCCGTTTGGGCTTGTTGAGTCCGGGGCGATTCCTCCTTGGATTCCGGACGGCGAGCCCGAGGAGCAGCAACCATGATCACGCAGACAGTTCCGCATCAACTCCATCTGGCCCCGCGCATGGCGCGGCTGGGCACCGAGACCGCGTTTGAAGTTCTGGCCAAGGCAAAGGCGCTGGAGCGGCAAGGGAAAAGCATCGTCCACCTGGAGATTGGCGAGCCTGATTTCGACACGCCCGGCAACATTGTGGAAGCCGCGGCTGAGGCGCTGCACAGCGGCTGGACCCATTACGGACCATCGGCCGGGCTGCCGGAGTTGCGGCAGACCATAGCCGAGTACGTGAGCCGGAGCCGCAACGTGGAGGTGACAGCGGACGAGGTTGTGGTGGTGCCGGGGGGCAAGCCGATCATTTTTTACGCCATGCTGTCGCTGATCGACGAGGGCGATGAAGTGATCTACCCCAATCCGGGCTTTCCGATTTATGAGTCGATGATCAATTATGTAGGCGGAACGGCGGTGCCGATTCCGCTGCGCGAAGAGCGGGATTTCGTGGTCGATCCGGCGGAACTGAAATCGCTGATCACGGATCGCACGCGGCTGATCATTTTGAACTCGCCGCAGAATCCGACGGGCGGGATTTTGTCGCGGCGCGACGTTGAGAAGATCGCGGATGCTGTCGGCGACCGCAACATCGTGGTGCTGTCCGATGAGATCTACAGCCGGCTGCAGTTTGAGGGCGAGCCGTTTTCCATTTTGTCGCTGCCGTGGATGCGGGATCGGACCATCCTGCTGGATGGTTTCTCGAAGACCTACGCGATGACCGGCTGGCGAATGGGCTACGGCGTGATGCGGGCGGACCTGGCCGCGCAGTTTACTCGACTGATGACCAATTCGAATTCCTGCACGGCGAGTTTTACGCAGCGCGCGGGAATTGCGGCCATCACCGGCGACCAGAGCCCGGTGGAGCGGATGCGGCTCGAGTTTGAGCGACGCAGCCGGTTTTTTGCCGATGGGCTGAATCGCATTCCCGGGTTCCGCTGCCGCATGCCTAAAGGCGCGTTCTACGTGTTTCCCAATATTGAGCAGACGGGGAGGAAGTCGAAGCCGCTGGCGGACGCGCTGCTGGACGACGCCGGGGTTGCCGCGCTTTCCGGCACGGCGTTTGGCTGCTATGGCGAAGGATTTCTGCGGTTCAGCGTGGCCAATTCGATGGAACAACTGGAGCTGGCGCTGGGACGGATTGGCGCGTGGGTTGAGAAGAACGCCCGCTAAGGAGAACGCGATGGCACTTATGGATTCGGCCACGGGAAATGTGACCAGGGAATACTCGATTGAGCAACTGCGGGAGGCCGCGAACCTGATGCGCGGCTATGACCTGGTGGCGCTGTGCGCGGCGGGGTCGGGACATGCCGGTGGGACGCTGTCGATCATGGACATTACCGCCGCGCTTTATCTGCACGTGGCGCGGCACGATCCGGCCAACCCGGCGTGGAGTGAGCGGGACCGCATTGTGTGGTCGGCGGGGCACAAGGCGCCTAGCCTTTATCTGGGGCTGGCGTTTGCGGGGTTTTGCGCGATTGACGATGTGGCGACGCTGCGCAAGCTGGGGTCGCCGTTCCAGGGGCATCCGCACTGGCTGAAACTGCCGGGCGTGGAGGTTTCGACGGGGTCGCTGGGGCAGGGCTTGAGCATTGCGGTGGGCATGGCGCTGGCGGCGCGGCTCGATGGCAAGACGCACAAGGTTTTCTGCCTGATGGGCGATGGGGAACAGCAGGAAGGCCAGGTGTGGGAAGCGGCGATGGAGGCAGGGCATTACAAGCTGGACAACATTGTTGCAGTTATCGATTGCAATCGGCTGCAGATTGATGGATGGGTGAAGGACGTGATGCAGGTGGAACCGCTGGCCGAGAAGTACGCGAGCTTTGGATGGAAAGTGTTGCGTGTGGATGGGCACGACATGGAGGCGCTGGTGGGTGCGTTCGCGGAGGCGTCGGCGCAGCACGGCAAGCCGGTGGTGATCCTGGCGGACACGGTGAAGGGCAAGGGCGTGAGCTTTATGGAGAACCATGCCGGGTGGCACGGCAAGACGCCGAACGGCGAGGAACTGGAGGCGGCGCTGCGCGAACTTGAGCTGGCAGGGAAAATTCCGGTGGAGCGGCTGCTGGAGCGGGCGAAGAATTTTCAGGCGGAGGCCGAACGCAAGCTGGAAGCGGCGATGCCGCAGTTCAGCCGCGATTACTGGTGGAACGGCGGCGCACCAATGAAAGTTGCCATGGAGCCTACGCGCAAGGGGCTGGGGCAGGCGCTGGCGGCGAGCGGCGGGGACGAGCGGGTGGTGTGCCTGGGGCTGGACATTTCGGGGTCGATCACCATCAGCGATTTTTACGCGGGCAAGCCGGAACGCGCGCCGCGATGGCTCAGCATGGGGATTGCGGAACAATCGGCGACCGCTGCGGCGGCGGGACTGGCGCGGGAAGGGAAGCTGCCGGTGGTGGGCTCGTACGCAACGTTTTCCGCGGCGCGCAACCTGGACCAGATTCGGGTGTCGGTGTGCTACTCCAACCTGAATGTGATGATCGTCGGCGCGCATGCGGGAGTTTCAGTGGGGCCGGACGGCGCGACGCACCAGGCGCTGGAAGATCTGTTTGCCATGATGGGATTGCCGAATATGTCGGTGGTGGTGCCGTGCGACGTGGTGGAGGCGCGCAAGGCCACCAGCTATTTGCTGTTGCAGCACCAGGGACCGAAGTACATTCGCTTTGCGCGGGAGGCCACGCCGATCATAAGCAACGAGGCCACGCCGTTTGTCTTCGGCAAGGCAAACCGCATCCGGCTACGCCATCAGGCGGCCAACTTTGCGGAAGCTTTTGAGACTCGTCTCGACGAAGATTGCCGCGACGAAGGCGAAGACCTGAGCATCATTGCCTGCGGCCCCGAGGTTCCGGAAGCGATGCGGGCCGCGTGGATCTTGCGCAATGAATACGGCTACACGGCGCGCATTTTGAACATGCACACGCTGAAGCCGATCGACGCGGAAGCGATTGTGCGGGCGGCGCTGGAAACGGGCGCGATTGTTACCGCGGAAGAGCATCAGATTGGCGCGCTGGCCGGGCGGGTGAGCTCCGTGATGACGGAGAGCCCGCGCCTTTATGGGCATGCGTCGATCACCGCGGCCATCGGGGTGAAGGATCGCTTTGGCGAATCGGGAGCGCCGTGGGAGCTGGTGAAGGAGCTGGAAGTGAGCGCGGAGCATATCGCGATGAAGGCGGCGGAGCTGATGGCGCACAAGCATGAGCCGGCGGGAGTGGGTGCGCGAAGAGGCGCGTGAATCAGGCGGACTTTCGTTGCTGCGCCGGAGTGACGGAGAGTTGCAATCCAAGCGCGCGCACAACGCGGAGCACGGTGGCAAATTCGGGGTTGCCGTCTGTGCTCAAAGCTCGATAAAGGCTCTCGCGCGAAATCCCGGCCTCGCGAGCAACTTCACTCATTCCGCGGGCTCGCGCAACCACTCCCAACGCATCGGCGATAAACGCGGAGTCTTCGCTCTCCAGCGCATCGCTCAGATAGGCGGCGATTGCCTCTTTGTCGTCCAGGTATTCCGCCGGATCGAATGGTTTGGTCTTGATTGCGGTCATTCCGTCTCCTTGGCGAGCTGCTTCGCTTTCTCAATGTCGCGGTCCTGAGTTGTCTTGTCGCCGCCGCAGAGCAAGAGAATCAAAACTGCCCCGCGCTGGACAAAATAGACTCGGTAACCCGGGCCATAGTGAATGCGCAACTCGCTGATCCCGCTTCCGACCGGGCGGACGTCTCCTGGGTTGCCGAAGGCCAGGCGCCGGACCCGGGCGGCGATTCTGGCTCTTGCCTGGGAATCCCGAAGCGCATGCAGCCAGCCGGAAAAGATGTCCGTCTCGCGGACTTCGATCACAGGAGTATTGTAGCCCATAGGCTACAGGCTTGGGGCGGTTATTTGTGCTTCGGCTAGCCCATGAAGCCCAGATAGGGGTTGGTGCCGAAGTTGCCGAAGTTGGGGAAGACATCGCGGATCTGGCCGTCGGAGAGCCCGAACCAACTGGCCAGGGTGCCGGCGTATTGCTCCACCGAGGTGGTGGGAATGAGCCTGCCTGCGCCCACGTCGTTGGCCTGATTGACGCCGACCACGGGGTACTGGCCGTACATGTTCTGGCCCTTGACCGCGCCGCCGAGCACGAAATGGTGGCTTCCCCAGCCATGATCGGTGCCGTTGCTGTTGCAGGTGAGGGTGCGGCCGAAGTCGGAGATGGTGAAGGCGGTGACCTGGTCGCTGACGCCCATCTGGACCATCTGATTGTCAAAGTATTCGAGCGCCGAGCCCAACTGGGTGAGGAGCTGAGCATGGACCTGGGCCTGGTCGTTGTGAGTGTCGAAGCTGCCGAGCTGCACGTAGAAAATCTGCCTGGATACACCCAGGCTGCCGCGGCCGGCGATGATGCGGGCAACGGTCTGCAGGGAGGCGGCCAGCGGGTTGTCCATCAGCTTGAGCGAGACGGGATCGAGGTACTGCGGCGGGTTGGGAACTCCTCCAACGCCCGCCTTCGCCATTGCGGTGGACAGCGTGGCCTGGGCCTGGATGGAGCGCTGGATGACGACTTCGTATTCCTGCGCGAAGAGGTTGGTTTCGTCGGCGCTGAGGATGGAGGAGAGAGGATTGCCCGCTGCCGGGCCGCCGAAGGGCGGCTGCGTGAGGCCGGCAATTGGGATTGGCCCTGCGGGAGTGACGTTCAACTGCACCGACGAGTTGCCGGCGAGGAACAATGCGTTGCCGCAGGTGGAGATGCAGGTAAAGATGGAATTTGAATTCATGTTCATGGCTTCGATGGCGTCGGCGACGGCGCCACCCCAGCCGGTGTGCTCGCCGCTGCCGAGGTTGGAAGCGATGGCCTGCCATGCGGCGGTCTGATCGAAGTGAGAGAACAGCGAGTCAGGCAGCGTAACGGAGTTGGCGTTGACCTGGGTCTTGGTGGCGGGCACCACCAGCGTGCCGGTGTTGGCGACGATGGCGGCGCGGCCGGCTTTGAAGAGATTCTGCACGCCGCCGAGCGATGGGTTGAGGGCGAAGGTGCGGCCGCTTTGCGGAGTCTGGAGCGTGATGGGTAACAGGCTCCCCAAGGGGTAGGCGAGACCGGGCGCGCCCGACCGCGCCTGGACAAAGGCATCGTAGGAATCGGTATCGGTGGCGATGACGGTGCCGTGACCGTCGTTGCCGCCCTGCAGATAAATGCAGACGAGGGCGCGATAGTCCGATCCGCCGGTTCCCTGGGCCATGGCTGCGAGCGAGTTGAGCTCCAGGAAAAACGGGCTGACGTAGAAGCCGGCCATGGACGCCATGGAGGCGGTTCTCAGGAATTGCCTGCGAGACTGGTGAGACTTGCACATGGCTTGGCTCCTATTGCTGCGCCGCGAAGTCCGGCGACGCGACGGTGAGATAAACTGCGGTTTGGACCCGGCTGAGAAGTGCGGCGTCAACGTCCGCCTGATCGCCGGAGGGGATGGGGATGGAAGTGACGGCGCTCTCGATCTGGGTGTAGAGCGAGTTGCTCATCTGGCCGGCCATCAGCAGCAGATTGATGCGGTCCATGAGCTGATCGGGAGCCGCAGCCAGCCTCATTTCTTCGGCGTAGGACGAGAAGACGTCCGGCCCCTGGGTGTTGGAAGCGCCGATGGCCGATTGCATGAAGTTGATGAAGCCCACCACCGTGGAGACGTTGGTGATTTGCATCTCCGGCGCCAGCAGGCCATCGGTTGCGAGGGGGGTGCTGGGAGGCGTGTAGCCGGGGCTGAACCAGTTGAAAACGGTGGGCGAGCGGAGCCACATTTCGCCCAGCCCGTAGATGGGATCCTCAGTGGAGTCGGTGTTGTAAGCAGCATTGCGCGACTGCGCGGTGAAGGCGCGTGCCCACTCGGTATAGCGCAAGAGCGGCTCGCGCACCTTGCCATACTGCGCGTTGGCGACGGCGGTAGCGGTGTCGCGCGCTTCCGGATCGAGCAGAATGGCCGAGATCACTGCCTGAAGATTTCCGCGCACGCCGGTTCCGTCATTCTTGAATACCTGCGCAATGCGGTTGATGTAAGCCGGGCTCGGATTGCTGGTGACCAGGTGCTGGATCATTTGTTTGGAAAAGAACGCGGGCAGATTTGGGTGATTGAAGATGGTGTCGAGCGCGATTTTGAGATCGCCGTCGGGGTCCGGAGAGCCGGAGGCGGCAATGGTGACGCCGAGGAACTGCTTTTTAACGGTGGAATGGTGGTCGGCGAAACTCTGCATGGGCAGCAGTTCTTCGCCGTACCCCGGGCCGACATAGAGGCAGCAGTTTTGCCAGGCGGTGTCCGTGTCGTCGCCGGGAATGTTCCAACTGAAGCCGGTGAAGACCGCGGCCAGACCCATCACATCGGTGTTGGAGTAGGTGGGGATTGGATTCCCGCTGCCATCCAGCTTCTGCGAGCCGTCGTCGTTGAGCTGCCACAGGCCGATGGTGAACAACTGCATGACTTCGCGGGCGTAATTCTCGTCCGGATCGGTGGTGGCATTTCCTTTGTCGTTGCCGAGCATGTTGAGGAACTGGCCCATCATCGGGCTCAGGGTCACGTCCTGAAGGAGCTGGCGGAAATTGCCGAAAGCGTCCTTGCCCACCATGTCGTAGTAACTGGCTTCACCGCGGGGCATGCTCTGGATGGGCGTGGAGTTGTTGCTGGAGATGACGAAGAGCTGGCTCAGGGCGTATTTCACTCTTTCCCGCAGCTCGTCGTTACCGGACAAAGCCGCTTGCCAGAACTGGCCCTGGACCAGGTTGTCGTTGGAGCTGTTCTGCTGAAACAGGCCAGCGTTGCACTTGACATCGCTGGAGGCGCAGGGCGGATTGGCGACAATCACGGCCTGTTCCACGGCGGGCTCCTCAGGGGTTTCAGCGATGCTGAACTGCTGGTTGAGCCAGTCCTGGTAGCCGCCCATGGAGACGGTGTGAATGTCGGCATCGGTGGCGCCGAAGGTTGCCTGCTCCAGGAAGCGCGCGGCATCCTCCGGGCTCACGATGGGAGTGGGCGGCGTGCCGGTGACGCTGGCGATGAGGTCGGCGGAGGTTGCGGGACCGGGCGCGGGATTTAACACCTGCAAGTCGAGTTTGCCGGGCTCGGTCAGGTCGACGGTGGCCGTCAACTGCGTGCCGCTGTTGAATGTGGTTGTAGCCGGAGCACCGTTCGCCAGCAACTGCGCGCCGGAGATGAACTTTTGGCCGGAGAGCACGATGGTGGCTGCTCCCGGACTAAAGGACATGGGCGAGGCAGAGGTAAGAATCGGGATGGGATTCATCACCGCGACGTTTTGCGCGATGGAAACCGCGGGATTGTCCATGCTGGTGATGGTGAGCTGGACGATGTTGGTGGGAGTGGGGACGACGGCCGGCGCGGTGTAAACGATGAGCCCGTTGTTGGCCACCGCGGTTCCCACCTGGGCGTTGCCGCCGGCCACGCCGTTTACCTGGAGGGTGACGCCGGTGTGATTGGTTCCGTTGACGGTGAGCCCGAAGGTGAGCGTATTGGTGACGCGGACATCGACGCCGCCGCTGGTGTCGAGGAGCAAACCTACTTTGCCCGGGCCGACCTTGATGGAAAGGGGATTGGCGCTGGCCGATCCGGGATTGGGATTGGTCACGGTCAAGGGAAACGATCCGGGATTGGGCGCGGCGACCTGGGCTATGAGCTCGGTGCCGGAGACGTAAGTGGTATCGAGGAGTGCGCCGTTCCAGTTGACCTGCGCGCCGTACACAAACTGCGATCCCTTGACGTCAATGGTGGTCTCGCCCTCAGTGAATGTGGATGGAGTGACGGGGCCGAGGATGGGGACGGGGTTCCAAACCTGGATTGCCACCGATCCCGGAGCGGCGGTGGGGAACGCGGCCGAAGTGGCCGTGACGGTGACGGTATAGGGTGTGGGAACAACCGCGGGCGCGGTATAGAGGCCAGCGCTGGTGATGGTGCCGAACTCGGCGCTGCCGCCTACGACGCCATTGACGGAATAGGTGAGGTGATCGCCGGTGAAAAGCTGTTTGGGCGTGATTTGAAGGTGCTGAGTGACGCGGACGGTGGTGCCGGAGGCGGAGATGGCGCCAGCGCCGGTTCCGTTGAGATTGGTGGAGCTACATCCGGTTGCAAGGCAGGCGGCGATCAAGGACAGGGCCAGCGCGAGAGCGCGTCCAGGGAGGGGGAGACGTGCTTGCATAAATGCTCCTCATGCAGAACCGAGGCATGAAAAGCACAACAAGCCAGAGGCTAAGGTACGACAAAAACCGAATGAATGTAGAGCAAATCTATCCACAATCGGGGGGTGGGGTCAACGTTACTTTTGACTGCCGGACCTATTTAATTTGGGCTTGGGCCAGATAAGAGCCTGCGCAATCCAAGCGCACATTCGCCGAATCGCGCCGCTACTTGCTGTTTCCATCAGCAGCATCCGAGCAGGGCGGGGGCCGAAGTGTGGGTGTGAGTATCCACATTCCACAAGTCCCGCGCGCAGTCTCGCGCTTCGCAAGACGGAGTCTGCCATTGTGTGACCGCAGGGCTGCTGGCCCAGATGTTGCGACAAGGTATAACTAGTCGCGTATCACTTATATGACAATATATACCTTGTCATTTCTATAAAGATTGACTATATTTATATTGTCATGCGAAGCGAATTCAGAACCCTCCGTCTGAAACAACTGGACCGGGCATTGAGGTCATTCCGCGCAGCGCGGGAAGTTCCGCGCCCGACGAAGGGGTGGATACGCTCCATCCGGCAAGCGCTCGGAGTCTCTTCTGGCGAACTCGCACGAAGGTTGGGGACGAGCCGTCAGCTTCCGCTACAACTCGAAAAGGGGGAGGCGGAAGATCGCATCACCTTGAAGAGCCTGCGCGCTGCGGCCAACGCGCTCGACTGTGATCTGGTTTATGCCCTCGTGCCGCGCGGCAGCAGTTTGCAGGAGTCGATCGAAAACCGCGCGCGTGCCGAGGCAAAAGCTCGCGTGCACGGAGTCGAGCATTCGATGGCGCTTGAGGATCAAGCGGCGGGGAGAATCAATGAGGCTATCGAGGCCGAAACGCGCCGCACGGTAAGAAAGCGCACAGAGCGATGACGTTCTTCACAACCGGAGACGGTAACACACCGCTCGCTCCCGAAGAGCAGGATGATCTGATCCCTGACCTCGCGACGAAGGAAGAATTGAATGAATGGGAAAGGCAGAACATCATCGAAGCTGCTGAATGGGCCGCTGATCCGCGCAATCTGAATCGGCTGGACCCGTTCTCAGAAGCCTATTTAAGGGAACTCCATCGGCGCATGTTCGACCAGACGTGGCGGTGGGCGGGCGCCTACCGGACAACAGAAAAAAACATAGGTATTCCTCACTACCAGATCCGAGAGGCACTGCCAGCCCTGTTAGGCGATGCGCGCTACTGGGTCGAACATCGGACCTTCCCGCCCGATGAACTGGCTGTCCGATATCACCATCGGCTGGTGTTGATTCATCCATTTGCGAACGGCAACGGCCGTCATGCCCGGCTGATGGCCGACGTTGTTGTGCAGAGGCTGGGGAGGCCGGCGTTTACATGGGGCAGAGCGGACATCGTGCGAGCCGGCGACTTCCGGCGCAGCTACATCGACGCGCTCCAAGCCGCCGACAGGAACGACCTTCAGCCATTGCTGGCGTTTGCTCGCTCATGAAACCTGGGAACTGCGATGGGATCCGTCTCCAACAGATGAGGCGTGGGGTCGCCCCTTACTCCACGGTGACGCTTTTGGCCAGGTTTCTGGGCTGGTCCACGTCGCAGCCGCGGCGCACCGCGATCTCATAGGCCAGCAATTGCAGTGGCACAACCTCAATCAGCGGCGAGAGCAGTTCCGGCGCCGGCGGAATGGCGATGACATGCTCCACCAGGCCGCCGATGGTCTCGTCGCCTTCGGTGGCCACGGCGATGACCCGGCCCGAGCGCGCGGTCACTTCCTGGATGTTCGAGAGAGTCTTTTCATAGCGCAGCTTCGACGAAGGATCGTGCTCGTCGCGCGTGACCAGCACCACCACCGGCAGAGTTTCGTCGATGAGCGCGTTGGGCCCATGCTTCATCTCGCCCGCCGGGTAGCCCTCAGCGTGAATATAGGAAATTTCCTTCAGCTTTAACGCGCCTTCAAGCGCAATGGGGAAATGGATTCCGCGGCCCAGGTAGAGGAAATCGCGCGCATTGGCGAACTCCCTGGCCAGGGTTTCGCACTGCGGAGAGCACGTCTTCAGCACTTCTTCAATCTTTGCCGGCATGCGGCCCAACTCTTCCATCAGCGCCACAGAATGCTCTTTGTCCAGGCGCCCGCGCAGTTGCCCCATCTTCATGGCCAGCAGAAACAGCGCCGTAAGCTGCGCCGTGAAAGCCTTGGTGGAGGCCACGCCGATCTCAGGGCCGGCATGGGTGTAAATGGCGCCGTGCGCTTCGCGCGCCACCATGGCGCTGACCACGTTGCAGATGGCCACGGTCTTCGATCCCATGGCTTTCATTTCGCGCTGCGCCGCCAGGGTGTCCGCGGTCTCGCCGGATTGGGTAATGAGCAGCCCCAGCGCATTGCGGTCGGGAATGGGGTTGCGATAGCGGTATTCGCTGGCGTAGTCCACGTCCACCGGCAGCCGGGCCAGCCGCTCGATCATGTACTTGCCGGCCATGGCCGCATGCCAACTGGTGCCGCAGGCGGCGATGTTGATGCTCGAGGCCGACGCCAACTCCTCGTCGGGAATGTCCATCTCGCCCAGGAACACCTTGCCGGAATCCAGGCTCACGCGTCCCATGGTGGTGTCGCGAATGGCACGCGGCTGCTCCCAGATTTCCTTGAGCATGAAGTGCTTGTAGCCGCCCTTTTCCGCCTGGATGGGATCCCAGTGGATGCGCGTCAGCTCGCGCTGAATGGGCTTGCCGTCGAAGTCGGTCAGGGAGACGCCTTCCGGCGTCAACACGGCCATGTCGCCATCGGCCAGAAAGTAGATATTGCGGGTGTGATGCAGGATGCCGGGCACGTCGGAGGCGACAAAGGACTCGCCCTCGCCCACGCCGATCACAACCGGAGGGCCGGAGCGCGCGGCCACAATCTTGTCCGGCTCCGCCGCGGAGAGAATGCCCAGCGCAAAGGCGCCGGTGAGGCGCTTGACCGCCGCGCGCACCGCGTCCTCCAGCTTGAGCGGCGCACCTGCGGCTTGCGCGTCTTTCTGCACCTGCTCAATCAGGTGGGCAATGATCTCGGTGTCGGTTTCGGTGACGAACTTGTGCCCCTGGGCGGTGAGCTCGCGTTTCAGCTCCAGGTAATTCTCAACAATGCCGTTGTGCACCACCACAATGCGTCCGGTGCAGTCGCGGTGCGGATGCGCATTCTCCTCGGTGGGCCGTCCGTGCGTGGCCCAGCGCGTGTGCCCGATGCCGTAAGTGCCGTGCAGCGGTTTGGCGCGGAGCGCGTCTTCCAGATTCTTCAGCTTGCCCGGCGCCCGGCAGACCTCCAGCAGCGCTGTTTTCGGTCCGCCCACGGCGATCCCGGCCGAATCGTAGCCGCGGTATTCCAGCCGGCGCAGTCCTTCGATGATGACAGAAATCACGTCCTTGCTGCCCACATATCCCACAATGCCGCACATGAGTTCATTCTATCTGGCAGGGAACAGGGAATAGGGAACAGGGAATTCCTGGAACCTGACCCTACTCGATCCTGTAGCTGAATTCCTCAATCACGGGGTTGGTGAGCACCTCGCGGGCGATGCGCTCAACCTGGGCGCGAGCTTCGCCGTCGCCCAGCCCTTCGGCCAGCGTCAGGACAAAGTATTTGCCCTGGCGGACGCTCTCCACCTGCGCGAACCCGATCTTGCGCAACGCGTTATGGATGGTCTGGCCCTGCGGATCGAGGACCGACGCCTTGGGCGTGACATAGACATGCGCCTTCATCATCCGTGATTATAGTGGGGAGGGCTCCCAGCAAGCCGGGCCGCATCGCGTGGAATCCCCTTTGGCGTCCCGCCCTCAAGTGAGGTCATCCGCACTAATCCTGTCCCCGGGCCTTGGCCGGCGAGGGTTGCTCGCCGCGCGGCCGCACCAACATTCAGGCATTCGCGCCCAACCGCTTTTTAAAGGAGCAAGTCAAAATGGTGAACTATCTGGAGCTGCCCATCGGCGATCGCAGTCCCGAGGTGTTTCGCGCGGTGGTGGAGATCCCCAAGGAAGGCACGCAAAAATACGAGTACGACAAGCTGTTGCACGTCTTCAAATTGGACCGCAATCTTCACTCGCCCGTTCATTATCCCGGCGACTACGGCTTCATCCCGTCTACGCTCAGCGACGACGGCGACCCGCTCGATGTACTGGTGCTGGTGCCCTCTCCCTCGTTCCCCGGATGCGTGCAGGAGGTGCGGCCCATCGGCCTGCTGGAAATGCTGGACCAGGGAATCCTCGACGAAAAAGTTCTGGCTGTAGGCAAAAACAATCCCCGCTACACCAACGTGTGGAACTACACCGATATCTACCCCCACATGCTCAAGGAGATCACCCACTTCTTCTCGATTTACAAGGACCTGGAGGGCAAGCGGGTGGAGATGAGGGGCTGGCACGACGCCGCCTATGCCCGCGATCACGTAATTCAGGCCACCAGGATGTTCGACGAGAGCAAGGCCCGCAAAGCATCCGCGAGGCAGATTGAAGCCCAGGTGAAGGCGGCGCGCTGAGGCCCCGCCGGCTGACGGCCTTCTGTCCCATTTTCGAACACTGGGTACCGCAAAGTGTCCCCAGGCGCGCAGCACTGCATTCTCATTTGAGTGCACTTTACGCCTGGGGGACCGACGAAGCTGCCCGGAGCAGCCTGAATCCGCTCGATTTCTCGCCGGAGTGTCGTCGATCGGCGGTGGAATATCGTCTTAATAAGCGGGAGCTGCGCCCGTCGACGCTGGTAACTCTTTCCGGCACTCCGGTCATTCAATTGCTTCAATTTTTCACTTGTTGCGCCTATTTCCGTATGCTAGGTTCAACTTGCAGGAACAAACAGTTTTTGAATGAGTGGATTGAGTCATTCCATTCCATTGACGTGTGGGGTTTTGCCCAAAGGTCTGAGCTGTTTATAACGAACTATTGTATTGGAACGCGGATTTTTCGGGGAATTTCAGAACTCTTGCACTTTCAACGGCTTACGTTTTTTGTTCCCAACGGAAGCTTAACCGCCAACCGCCTCGTGCGACTTGAACCGGGGCCAAACTCATTTTGCAAAGAATGATTTCTTCTTCAGAACCTGCACCGGTTGGGCTGCGGCCTCGGGTGAGAGTTACATCGGGCTGCTTCAGTGTTCCAGCGCAGTTTGGATCCGTTTCGGGGTTGACTTGATTACTCAAGAAGGCTTCCGGGCTCACCTTAAAATAATCGGAAGCGCCGCTGATGCGTCGTCGTTCCGTTCGCTAGACGATCCGATGACGTGCGGAAAAGGGTCGAGGAATAGACAGATGGCGTCTTCGGATCTGTGGACAGCGACGCGAGCAACCGCCGAGCGAATTGGCTTCAGAGTTCCCCAGCCCATGTTCGGCTCGCGGGACGAGATCAAGCTCTGGATGGTGTGGGACGCGCTGATTGTGGTGGCGGCGGCTTTTCTTTCCACGACGATCCACTTCCATGTGAGCCTGCAGGCTGCCGCAGGTCATGTCTGGAACCACAGGTTTATTCCCGGCGAGACGCAGCTTTTTGCCATCCTTGCCGGATTCATCCTGGTGCTGCTGCTGACCTGCCGGCACTTTGAACTGTACAGCCGGCGCACGGTCGGCAGTCTCATCAGCGAACAATTCGATACCTTCCAGGCCTGTGTGGTCTCCGGTCTGTTGCTGACGGGATCGTTGTATGTGTTTCACGAAAACCTGTTGCCGAGGGGAATCGTTTTTCTGACCATGGGCATGGTGACGGTCGGGCTTAGCCTGCGGCGCGTGATTTACCGGCTGGTACTGTATCGCGGGTTTGAGCGCGGCGTGGGCACACGCAATCTGCTGATTGTGGGAACCGGTCCGGAAGCCCAGGATCTGCGCCGCAGCCTGGACGGTTACCGGCATTGCGGATTCACATTTATGGGCTTCATCGAGCCGGGGCTGGAGGGCCGCAGCGCCGCATCCGGCGCCGAGGTGGTTTCCGACCTGGACGGCATGTTCGATTACGCGCGCCGGCATTTCATCGACGAGATCTTCATCTCCACGCCGGTGGATTCCGACCAGATGCGGGAGATGCTGTTCCGCGCCCACGAAATCGGTATCGACCTGCGCCTGATCCCGGAACAGTTTGGCGGCCTGACCACCAACAGCACCATCGAATACATCGGCAATTTTCCCACCATTCCGCTGCACCGCAGCAATCTGCGCGAGATGGAGCAAACCCTCAAGCGCAGCCTGGACATCGTGCTTTCCATTTTGATCCTGGCGGGGTTGTCGCCGCTGATGCTCGTCATCGCCCTTCTGGTCAAGCTCGACTCGCCGGGGCCGGTCTTTTATCTTTCCGAGCGTCTGGGCAAGAAGGGACGCATCTTCAAGTGCATCAAGTTCCGGTCCATGTGCTGCGACGCCGACAGACGGCGCACGGAATTGGTGAAGCTGAATGAGCGGGATGGAATCCTGTTCAAAATCAAGAACGATCCCCGGGTGACGCATGTGGGGAGGTTGCTGCGCAAGTACTCGCTGGACGAGCTGCCGCAGTTCGTCAATGTTCTGAAGGGCGAGATGAGCATTGTGGGGCCGCGCCCTCCGCTGGGCAGCGAAGTGCGCCTGTACAAGCTGCATCATCTGCGCCGCCTGAACGCGACCCCGGGAATCACCGGCTTGTGGCAGGTGCAGGCGCGGCGGGATGCCTCCTTCGACAACTACATCTCGCTGGATCTGGCTTATATCGAGAACTGGAGCGTCTGGCTGGATCTGAAGATCATCTTGAGAACCATCGGCGTGGTGCTGGCCGGCACCGGCTGCTAGAGCGGATTCAAGATTGCTGCATCCGGAACTTCAGTCGCTGATCCTTGCGCTTCTTTTCACCGAATCCTTGCGCATCCGCCCGGCGCTCATGCCGACGGATTCTCGCGGTACCACTCGACGGTGCGCCGCAGGCCTTCGCTGAAGTCGACGCTGGGCACATAGCCGATCAATTCCCTGGCCAGGCCGATATCGGCCAGCGAGTCGAGTACGTCTCCGGTACGGGCCGGACCAAAGGCAGGGCTTCCCCGATAGCCGGTGAGTTCAGAGAGCAGCTTGAAGGTCTGGTTGAGCGTGGTGCGCACGCCCGTGGCCGCGTTCATCATGCGGCCTGAAACCTTTTCCGCCGGCGCGGCGGCAGCCAGCAGGTTGGCGCGCACCACATTTTCAATGAAGGTAAAGTCGCGGCTCTGCTCGCCATCTCCGTTGATGGTGGGCTGCTCCCCCGCCAGCATTTTTTTTGAGAAGATGGCCAGCACGCCGGAGTAGTGCGAGGTGGGATCCTGGTAAGGGCCGAAGACATTGAAGTAACGCAATGTGACGGTCTCAAGCCCATAAACGCTGGTGAAGCATCGCAGGTATTGTTCGCCGGCCAGCTTGGCCACGGCGTAGGGCGAGATGGGATCGGGCAGCATGTCCTCGCGCTTGGGCAGCGCGGGCGAGTTGCCATAAACCGAGGATGAACCGGCATAGACCACCCGGCGCACGCCGCCATCGCGCGCGGCAATCAGCAGGTTGAGCGTGGCCGTGGCGCAGTGTCGATGCGTGGAAGCCGGATCGGCCACGGATCGCGGGACCGATGCCAGCGCCGCCTCGTGAAACACAATCTCCACGCCCTGGCAGGCCTTGGCGCAGGTCGCCTCGTCGCGCAGGTCGCCCTCCACGAATTCCATCGCCTCGAGCCCGGCCAGGTTTCCGCGCTTGCCGCTGATGAAGTTATCAATGCCACGGACCGCCTGGCCGCGCTCCAGCAGCGCCGCTGCAATCGACCGCCCGATGAATCCCGCCGCCCCGGTAACCAGGTACTTCGCCAAAACGTTCTCTCCAAATAAGCACAAACAAATCTAATCTTGAGAATACAATTCGGACCTTCCTGCCGAGGGCCGCTGCACGGCGGAATCCCGCCTCATTCGCGGCCAATGGAGAGAGCTTTGAGCCGTCACGCCTATTCCCCGCTCCCGGTCTCCTCTGCCAACCGTTGCCGCCCCACCATTCGCGTCAAGCCATAGAGCACCGGGCCCAGCAGGCCCACCGCTGCCGCAAACGCCAGCGCGGAAATGCCCTGGTCGCCAAGTTTCACCTGCTCCGTTCGCGAGCACACCAGCGCGTAGCCGATCAGCGCCGCGGGCCCCACACCCAGGGCGCAGGCCATCCAGAAATTCCCCGCCCGGAACGGCCGCGCCAGATCTGGTTCCCGCACCCGCAGCACCACCAGCGCCGCGAACTCCAGCAGCAGGCTGGTCCCGTACAGCACCAGGTCGATGGTAATGAGCCGTTCGAACGGCAGCTTGAGCGCCAGCGCCCACGCCAGGCCGCACAAGAGCACGCTCACCCACGGCGCGCCGCGGCGGTTGCGCGCGGCCACTGTCCGGGGCAGCATTCCGTCCTCGGCCATCGCCATGGGCAGCCGCGAGTAGCTCATCACCAGCGAGTTGAACATGCCCACGCCGGAGATGACGCCGCCGACGGCCACAGCCCAGCCCAGCCAGCGCCCGCCCATCGCCGCCGCCGCGGTGGACCACGCGCCGGTGGAAAAATTCCCCACTCCGATGCCGGCCAGCGCGATGGCAATCACGGGCAGAACGTAGATGGTTGTGACCACGCCTGCCGAGGCCAGCATCGCCCGCGGGTAAGTCCGCTGCGGGTCTTCCACCTCATCCGCCACGGTCGATGCGTTGTCCCAGCCCATGTAGTTCCACATGGCCACCAGGATGGCCGTGGACATGGCCGCCCTCGATGTGGGCCCGCCCCACTGCACCGCCGGATGCGCGGCGATTCCGTGCCAGACGCCGATCCCGACCATTGCTAAAAACGGCCCGATGAGGACCAGGGACAACCAAATGGAGCCTTCCCCCACGGACGGCGCGCCGCGCAGGTTCCACGCGCAACAAAACACCACAATCACCAGCGACCATCCGTAGCCGCGCCAGTCCGCGGTCAGCGCCGGATCGAATTTCGCCAGGTAGCTCACGGCGAAGGCGGGATAAATCGCCATGTCGAAGATGCTGGCCGAGAGCGACAGCCAGCCCTCCTGGTAGCCCCAGAACGGCCCCATGGCCCGCCGCACCCACACGTAGAAACCGCCGTCAGCCGGGATGGCGCTGGTCAGTTCGCCGATCATCAGCGCCGTGGGCACACTCCACAAAACCGGCAGCAGCAACAGAATTGCGATGGCCCGCGCAAACCCCGCCCCGCCGAGGATGTCTTCAATGGCGTATGGGCCGCCGGAGACCATGAAGAACGTGGCCGCGATCAGCGCCGCGAACCGCATTCGCCGCCGGCCATTCCGAGCAGGGAAACGCATGATCCTGAATCTATCAGGAATCTGCTGCCGGCTACAGATTTCCAGCAACCATCTCGCGCTCCTGCTTCGAAGCCGTCAGCCATCAGCCATCAGCCATCAGCCTTCAGCAAGAGACAAACACTGGGCGTGATTAACGAAAGCTGAAAGCTGATGGCTGAGGGCTGAAGGCCGCATTTCACACCCCATGCGCGGCCCACGGATCGTACGTCCCCACGCTCCACGAGTGCCCCTCGGGATCCTTGATGCTGAACTCGCGGCTGCCGTAATCCGTGTTCTGGATGGGCCGCAGCACCGGCGCGCCGACCGCTTGCGCCCGCGCATACACCGCGTCCGCGTCCTTCACCGCCACGTACGCGCTGCGCGTCTCGAACCCAAGCTCGCCTGGCGATTTGAAGCCCTTCCCGTACTCATCGTCTTTACCCGAGCCCAGCATGATCATACCGCCGCCCAGCGTCAGCTCCGCGTGCCCCACGGTCCCATTCGGCCCCGGATACACTGCGTGCTTCTCAAATCCCAGCACGTTGCACAGCCACTCGATGGCCGCATTCGCATCCCGGTAGCGCAGCGCGGGGATGATGGTGGATTTCTGGTGATGCTCCATGACGAACCTCCTCATTGAACAGAGAATGCCACCGGCCTGCGACGCCCGTCTTGGAAAAATCGGAAATGTGCGCCTATTCCGTGCGCACGTGATTGGCCCATGGCCGCGCCGCCGCGACGTACGTCGTCGCGTCCATCCCGCTGAACGCGCGGAACTCGTTGGCAAAGTGCGCCTGGTCGTAGAAGCCGCAATCGAGCGCCAGCTCCTCCCATCGCACCGCCGCTCCGGCATGCAACTGCGCGATCGCCCGCTGGAACCGCTGCACCCTGCGCCACACGGCCGGCGTCAGCCCCGTCTCTTCGCGAAAGACCTGCGAAAACCGCCGCTCGCACCAACCGGTTCCCCGCGCCACGTCGCTCACCGCCGCGCTTGCGTGGAAGCGCCGCAGGGCGTAAGCAACCATCGCTCCGCGTTCCGCCGCGCCGCGCACCGGCCCCGCCGCCATCCGTTGCCGCAGGAAGCTCTCCAGGCAATGCAGCCGGGCCCAGGGGCTGGGTGCTTCGCGTAACTGCTCGCGCAACCGCCGCGCGGCCGCGCCCCACAGTGCCTCCATATCCACACTGCGGTTGGCGAACTGGTCCGCCGCTTCGCGCGTCACCAGGGGAAATCCGCCCGGATGGAACACCACCCCGATCAGGTCCTTCAGATCCGAGGTGTCAATCCGCTCGTAAACCGACCGCGCGCCCACCACCTGCGCCGCCGCGCCCGCCCGCGCTGGCCCATCCCCGCTGCAGTCCAGCAGAAATTCCCGCGCCAGGCTGATTACAAACTGAGCGCGCCCGGTGGGCAGCACCAGCTGCATGCCTCCGGGCGCGTTGCAATCCCGCGCGTACCACAGGCTCCGCACTGCCGCATCGAGCGGCGGCCCAGGCTTGTGTTCCAGGTAGAACAAGCGGGGACCTCCTGCTCCTTCTACATTACCGCGAGAGTCATTTCGGCGGAGCCTGCGGCCCTCCGGGCGGCGGTCTGTGGTGCTCCGGGGGCGGAACAAACGTCTCCGGCTTCTGGTGCCCGCGGTGGCAGGTCCCGCACGTCACCTTCGCCGTGCCCTCATCCACCATGCTCACGTAGTTGTCGTTGATGTCGTTGGTCATCTTGTACATCAGCCGCGCGGTCTTCTTTTCCGGCTTGGAATCGTCGGCAAAGTTCAGCCGCGGGCGGCCATTTGGCCCCGGCTTTCCGTTCGGGTCGGCCGCGTGGCAGGTGTCGCAGTGCACGCCGAGGCTGCCGGCCCATCCCTCCATGACGTCGCGCACTTGCTGGCCGCTCAGGTCTTTGGGCAGCACCTGCAGGTTGGTGGGCTTGGGCCAGTTGCGCGCCCACTGGGGTGGCGGCCCTCCGGCGGGTTGCTGAGGCGGGGGCGCCTGGGCGGCCACCGTGACCGCCACGATTGCCCCAGCCAGAACAGCGGCCGCGGCGGCAGAAGGAATCAGCAATTTGATCTTCAAGGCGGAGAAATGTCCTTTGGAAAGATTGGGAAGATACTCCTTCCATGAGACGATACGTCACGGAATTGGGACGCGTCTTCCATCCAATTGCTTAGGACCTGAGACGGACAGGTTTCCCGGAATGGCGAACCGCAGCGGCCAGTCCGCGGCATGGCGGATGCCGATTCGCGGCGTGACCAGCGCCTCCGCCACCGCGTAGCCGTCATCCCGTATCTGCAACGGAGAACTGGACTTGGTCACGTCCAGGCCATTGTGGCTCTGCCGCTCGATTCCCAGCGCCATGCACAGCCGACTCGGCCCCGACGTGAGCTGCCGGATCAGCCTCTCGCTCTCGCGAACCCCCTCCGGCAATCCACGGTTCGCCGCCATCGCCTCCACGCCTGCCACCGGCTCCAGCGCCCGAAGCAGCACGCTGCCGGCCAGGCCCTTCCGTCTCGCAGGAAACGTTCAGGCAGAAGTACATGCCGTAAATCGAATAGACGTAGGTGTGCCCTGCCAGCCCGAACAGCACCTGGTTGCGCGGCGTGGGGCCGCGATGGGCGTGCGCGGCCGGGTCCTTGGGATCGTTGTGCGGACCGAGGTAGGCCTCGACCTCCACAATCCGCCCCGCCATCACCCCGTCCGGCCCGTTATGGACCAGCAGCTTGCCCAGCAGCCGCGGCGCCACCAGCTCCGGCCGGTGCGCAAAGAACCTGCGACGAAGCAGTCTGCCGGGAAAGGCGGCTGGCTTCGCGCCCAGGCACTCTGGGCGTAGTTCCAGCTCACCCGCCAGCCGGCTTGAGGTTTCGCCTTGCTCCGCCATAATCGTCCCCTTCGCGGGATCGGACCAAGGGTAGCTTGGACACTGGCGAACACGCCAACGAAGATAATCCCGCAATCCCTCTGGGGAAATCCCCCCCGATAATCCCGTGAAGACAAGGCCCAGATGATCTCGCGTGTGCCGCACAATCAATTATTGACCGTATCGTACGTTACTTTAGTGCAAAGCCCTTTCGTAATCTTGTTCGGAATCCCACTCAGATCAAAACTTAGCCCCGAACGAACGCAGTTCTTGCCATAAGAAGTTCGCTGACGCCCATCGCCGGAGGACTCTCTTTTAGTCCCACCAGTACCATTCTGAGACCGCCAAGGAAACAATGTTTCCCGGGCTAAGGAGGAATTCGCATGAAAGGCGGAAGAACGGTTTCGAAGCTTGTAACAATTGTTTGCGCAGCGCTGCTTACATTGAGCCCATGGAGTACAGCGTCTGCACAGGCTAACGTGTTTGGTCAAACACCTTCAACCGGCTGGCAGAAGGCGAAGCTAAGCCAAGCCATCGTTAACGACGCGAACCAAGCCGTCGAGAACCTTGTCATCGCCAACGAGTCCGGACACATTACGGCCAGTGATTTCGACAATGCGGCGACCTCTCTTCAAATCCTTTGGGACCACCTTCAGGAAATCGGCTTTAACCAGGCGCTGCAGAACGAAATTCTCGCCAATCAAGACGCGTTTCTGGATTTCCACCCGACCGACAGTCAAGTCGACGCGTACCATGCGAAATTGGCGAGTGACGGAGTGAATGTCAGCGCTTTGAGAGTCCGGTCCGCGATGGATCCGGACTTTGACACCAGGCAGGAATTTCTCTCAGAGGTCAAGAAGGTCGGTCTCTACCAAGCCGAGCTCGAGGTTGTCGCCCAACTCAGGCAGCAAGCGAAGGAAAGCGCTTCTGAAGCATTAACAGGCGCAAACTTGACCCGGAGCAACCACAAGGGCAATATGGGGCATATGGTAAAAGTAACGGCCGTATGCTGGGCGGGCTTCATACTTGCCGGCATCGGTCTGGCGTCAGGTTGCACAGTTACGGCGGTTGCCTGCGGTGCGTCCCTCGCTCCCCTTCTTACCTGCGCTCTAGGAGGCTGAAAATGCGCGCTACGGATACCAGAGCAACAATCCGCGGTGGACAGAGCACGAGCGATTGGGCTTGGCCTGGGCCAGCTGAGCTGTATGTCATCTTGATTTTTGCCGCAGCGTGGGTCGTCATCTCGCTTTTCGGCGGAAAATCCGGGTTTGTGATGGCGACAGCGACTGCTTTGACGATCTGCGCTTTGATGGCCTATCTCGCCCTTCGTCAATATCCTGGCCGTATGACCCCCTACATCGCATGGGTCGTGCGGATTGGAGCGGCGGTGACAGCTTGGTGGCTCTTCATTGACGCTCCCACACAAATCATCCGCTTCACCGCTGTGGCCATTTACGCGGCGCTGTATCTTTTGTGCGAATGGGCCGTCTGGCGCCGCGCATCAAAGCCGGAGTAAGAAAAGACACCCCAATGAAGTGGCGGCTGCCCCATCCTTTGCGCGTTCTCTGCGCAAAGGATGGGGCCGTCCTCAGTCCCGGTAGCGGCATTCCGGGGCCTCCGGGGAAACAGCATTCGATTCACAGCTTGCGCGGCTGCGCCGTGTGTCAGGGAAGCCGTGAGCTCCGCGTTGCCGCGCCGGAACCGGCCACGCGCCCATCCTCGGCTACCGTCGCCGCGCGGCAAGGCCTGGCGGCCCGGCGTCGTCTTATCCGTTCTTCTTTTTCCGCTCCTCCAGAAGCGCCAGCACCTGCTCGGCGTGGCCATCCGGCGTCACCTTGGGAAAAATGTGCAGCAGGGTCTGGTCCGGGCCGATCACAAACGTGGTCCGCTCGATCCCCCACACCTTCTTCCCGTACATGTTCTTTTCTTTCAATACGCCAAACTGATTGCACACTTTCTCGTCTACATCACAGAGGAGCGTGTAGGGCAGGTTGTATTTGGCCTTGAACTTCGCCTGCGCCTTGGGCGTGTCGCGGCTGATGCCGAGCACCACCGCCCCGGCCTTCTGGAGCTTGATAAAAGCATCGCGGAAGCCGCAGGCCTCAATGGTGCAACCCGGCGTATCGGCCCGGGGATAGAAAAACAGCACCACCGGCTTGCCCTTGTAGCCGGAAAGGCTTACCGTCTTGTCCTCGTCGGTTTGCAGGCTGAAATTGGCAACTTTCTTGTTGAGCTCCATGGGGCAACCCCCTCGCAGGCGTGAATCTGGTTAGGATGAATGAAGTGACCGTCCCTCCGCATTATTCCCCGTCCGGGCGCCCGGTGTCATCGTCAGGCCGCGCCGCATCCCATCGCGCCGCCTCTGTGCCGCCACCGATGACCGCTCGATTCCGCTACCGAATTTGTACCGCCGGTCTCCTGACCGGCTGTGCTGATGGGCCTCCACGCCCTCAGACGCCGATCCAATCGCGCAGTCCAAGCGATTTCTTTCCCGACGACGGTCCTCGCCGCACTCCTGCTTGCCGCCGCGCCCCTCCTCGCCCAATACCCCGGCCAGGTGACGGAACAAACCAAAAAGACTCCCGAGCTGCGCGCCGTGGCCGTCCTGGAGTGGACCGGCGAACTGGGCAAGCCCAAAACCAGCCGCCTGGTCCCCATCAGCATTTTCGACGGCAGCCAGCTCCAGGATGCGGGCGTCTACATGTCGCGGCCGCAACCGCTGGCGCTCGACCCGCAAGTGGAGTACCAGCTCAAGAAGGATGGCAAGACCATTGGGCTGTTCGACATCAAGAACGCCGGCCAGGAGGAGGGATCCTGGGTGGGGTTCGGCAGCTGGAAAGCCCTCCCCAAGCCCAAGCGCGCCATGAGGCCGGCCAAGGTCGACGAAGACAACGACTGGAACTCCGACGACAAGCCGGTGCTGCACCGCCGGTCCGGCGCCGATGGCAAATCAAAGGGCGGCAGCACGTCGGGAAGCGGATCGGGCAGCAATGCGCCGGCTCAGGACCCCGACCGGCCCACGCTGCACCGGCCCTCAGGGGACAGTTCCGGCTCGGGCGACGACCAGCAGGATTCGGCCGGCACGGCGCCCGTCGATCCCGACCGCCCAGTGCTGAAGGAGCCCGATCCGAAGAAGCAGAAGCCGGCTCAGACCGACGACGACGTGGCCCACGTGGACTCCGTACCCGACACCACCGATCCCGACCGCCCGCGGCTGATTCCGGGCAAGTCGGCGGACATGGGGCCGAAAGTGACTCCGACGATGATGGGTCTGCCCGCCGACATGCAGCAGGCGGTGGCCGTCTCCGATGCCAAGACCACCCCCGACCACCCCTGGAATTTCAGTTGGGCCGATCCCGCCGACGAGAAAAAGATGCAGGCGCAGATGGAAGACATTGCGCGGCAGGCCATGGGACTGACGCCGCCCCCGGCTCCCGCCGCCAGCAAAACAACTTCGCATCACACATCGGCTAAGAAGAAGAAGACTGCCCCGGCCACTCCCGCCGCACCGGCGCCGCTTGAGGAGGAGCAATTCCGTGTCTTCGAGCTCGCCTACGGCACCGGCGCCACCATGGTGCTTTCGGCGGACACGGGCGGCGCGCTGGCGCAGGAGAAGTTCGTCACCCTGATTGCGCAGCCGGATCTCTACGGCAACATCCGCGTGCTGTTCAAGAACGTAACCGACGGCTCGCATCTGGACGAGACTCCGCGGATGCGGCTGGTGGATGCGGTGGACGCGATGGCCGACAACCGGGGCGAATTGTTGTTCGAGCTGCGCGGGCAGACCCAGCGGCAGTTTGCGCTCTATCGCGTGCTGCGGGGCGAAGCTACCCAGTTGTTCGCGACCGGTGCCGGGCCGATCGGACTTGAGGCGAGCGAGTGAATGCCTGCCTGCCCGAATGAATCCAAAGGATAAGAAGCATCCCCACAGGTGCAACTAAAGCTGCATTTTTCTCCAAATTGGTCGATGTTGATCAGCACGCATTCTCCTTTGCGCTACAATTAACTCATAAGTGGACAATTTATGTCTCCTTTACAAGGGATCTCTCTGAATGGCATCTGTGGTCACCATTGCTCCGCCCGTTGAAACCGAAACCGTTGTCCCCGCCAAGCCGATCGCCGGAGCGCCAACCTCAGCCGCAAGCGTGCGTGTTCACGTGGTACCGCCCCGCCCAAAGGTGAATATGGGCCGCGCGGCCACAGTGCCCGAGGGAGTGAACTGGGTCACCATGGTGGCGCTGATCGTGTTCCACGCGGGAGCGCTGGCAGCCTTATTCTTCTTCTCCTGGCAGCGGTTCGCGGTGGCGGTGGTGCTCTACGTGCTCGCCATCAACGTGGGCATCGGCATGTGCTACCACCGGCTGCTGACGCATCGCGGCTACCGCGTGCCCAAGTGGCTGGAATACGTCATGGCGGTGTGCGCCACGCTGTCGCTGGAGGGCGGCCCGATTTTCTGGGTTTCCACGCACCGGGTTCACCACCAGTTGAGCGACCATGAGGGCGATCCGCACACGCCCAAGGAAGGCGGCTGGTGGGCGCACGCGGGCTGGCTGCTCTTCGGCAAGTCAATGCACGCGCAAATCGAGGCGCTGGCGCGCTATTCGCCGGATCTGCGCAAGGACAAGTTCCATTGCTGGCTGAGCAAGTGGCACTGGCTTCCCGTCACGCTGAGCGGCGTGGTGCTGTTGGCCGGCGGCTGGATCTTCGGCGGCCTGGAGAACGGCATCGCCATGGTGCTCTGGGGAGTGCTGCTGCGGGTCACCATCGGCCTGCACGCGACGTGGCTGGTGAACTCGGCCACCCACATGTGGGGCAGCCGGCGTTTCCAAACCAAGGACGGGTCGCGCAACAGCTTCTGGGTGGCGCTGCTGACCGGCGGCGAAGGATGGCACAATAACCACCACGCGCACCCGGTGAGCGCGCGGCACGGGCTGAAGTGGTGGGAGATCGACCCCAATTTCTATGGGATCTGGCTCCTGAAGATCCTGGGTCTGGCGCGGAAGGTGCAGGTAGCGCAGTACGATCCGAAAGACCCCAAGCCGGCGGGGATGTAAAAGCAGGGAATAGGGAGTAGCAATGGCCGCGTCGATGACGCGGCCTTTGCTGTTTTTCGGCGCGGCCCCAGGCCACGGGTTAATGGCTGGCGGCTATCTTGCTCCGCGCAGGGGCGCTGGGCAGCGGCAGTGGGCGCGTTTTGCCGGCGGCGGCCCATCCCATGGCGATGAACCAGCCGAAGATGGTCCAGCCGAGGAATATGTCGAGCGCGGCGATCCAGACGCCCTCCTTGCAGTCGCGATAGAAAGCGAGGCCGGCGGGCAGCAGGTAGACGGCCACAGCGATCAGCATGAGAAACAGATCGAGCGGGGCGAGCAGGTCGCGGTCGTGCCGGGCCAGGCCGACGGCTACGATCAGAACCAGGGCAGCTCCGAGGACTGCGACAACCAGCAGACTGTACAGGCGCTTCATATCTCACCTCCCTGTCGCGGTTCCAGAGGAGGTGGGAACGCGAGAGCCGATGCGGGCCAATGGCACATACCGGCTCGGGGCGGACTTGGCAACCGGACCCCGAAATCGCGAAAAGAAAAAGCAGAAGCAGTTTAGCTCTGTAGCGGAGGCAGCGGCGCGGAATCGGCGGCCAATCCGCGGCCATGATGCCGGATGGGGAATTCCTGAGACAACCGAGCGATTGGGCCGCTCCGGGATCACACGACGCAAGCGAGCAGCTCGTGACCCACGATGACAGAAATCAGACCCTTTGGCGAAAGCGGCCGGCTGACCGTTCGATGAGCCGTCACAATCGAGCCGGCCTTTGCACCACCGCGCCGCTGCGGAAAGTGATGTGCGTGCGGTGAAGCGAGCTTGAAGGCTGATCAACAAACCGCCCCCGCCAACAGAGGTCAGTGATCCTAGCTGACGGCTGACGGCTAACGGCTAACGGCTGACGGCTGAGAGCTGACGGCTGCTTCTACACCGCCGCGCCCGGCCCGCCGCTGGCAGGCTCCTCGCCCAGGCCTCCGCACGGACCGCGCCAGCTCTGCCGCATCTTCTCCCGTTCTTCCGGCGTCATCCGTTCCCAGCGCTCGTCGAAGTGCCGGCGGCGCCGTCCCCGCGGACCTCCGCCGCCACCCCAGCCGCCAAACAGCACCCGGCACAGCACCAGCAGTCCCAGCCCCTGCCAGAACCCGATCAGCTTCCAGCCGAACAGCGGCGGCAGCAGCCAGTTCCACAGGTGCATCACCACCTCGCCGCCGATCCACATGAACAGCGCGAGCGCGAACGGAGCAATCACAGCAATCCAACGCTTTTTCATTTTCATCGCACACCTCTCGTCCCCAGTAATTGGTCGTGGATGCCCTTCAGCCGCCGCCGCAGGTGGAGCACGGCATACCGCTTGCGCGCCAGCAGCGTGTTCACGGGCACTCCGGTCTCCGCCGCCATCTCGCGAAAGCTGCGCCCTTCCAGCTCGTGCGCCACAAACACGTCGCGTTGCGCTTGCGGCAGCTCGTCCAGCGCCTCTTCCAGCTCCGCCTCGAGCACGCCGCGCAGGTAAAGCGCGTCGGGCCCCGCTTCCGGCGAGGGCAGCAGATCCTCCAGCTCGATCGGCTCGCCCTCATCGCCGGCAACCGCGGCATCGCTGAAGTTCACCGGCCGCTTCTTCCGGAACAGGTCGATAATCCGGTTGCGCGCCACTTGGAACAGCCAGCCGGTTACGTACGAAATCGGCATCAGCAGCCGGTTCGCCTCCACCAGCTCGGCGAAAACGTCCTGCACCAGTTCCTCAACGTCCGCTTCGTTTGCCACCCGCCGCCGCACAAAGTTCAGCAGGCGCGGGCGCTGGGCCGCGACGATCTCAGAAAGCTGCCGATCTTGCTGCGCGCTTGCAATCATGGCCGAACGGCATCCACGTCCACTGCTGAAGACGGATCAGGTGAGGGAATATTGTAGACGGCAGCTTTTAGCTCTTAGCTTTTAGTCTTTTCCCTACGACACGTTTGCGTCTCCGCATCCCCTGAGGCTCCCACCCCCGAACTAGCTAAGAGCTAACGGCTAAGAGCTAAGAGCTGCCTTCACGCCAGCGCGGCCCCGGCCATCTTTTCCAGCACGCGAATGGGCGCGGAATCCGGCGTGACCATGGCGACGGGATCGACGAGGAAAGTCTGTTCCAGCGCGTACTGCCCGGCGAGCACGGCGTGAGGAACGGTCTCCGTGTACACCATCCAACTGGAGCCGGGGGCGAACTGGAAATACTCGCGCGAGGTAACGCCCTGGAAGACTGCGTCCTCCTTCATGGCGTTGTGCAGCCGCATCATGAACTCGTCGTACGGGGTGCGTTTCCATTGCGGAACAATCGCGGCCAGGCCGGTAGCGCGGGCAAAGGATTTTCCCGCGCGGGCCAGCGCCGAGTCAGGATGCGGAATGGGCAAATGTTTTGGTGTGAAATTGCCCACCACCCGCGGAAACGGCTCGCCCACCACCCAGTCGCGGGTGCGCGTGGGATGAATGTTGTGGAAGAAGCGTAAAATGCGCCAGCCGCGAGTGGGGCGCGTGGGAAATGCGTCGGTATGCAGCAGGTCGTTGCGGCGGCGCGTGGGCAGGTCGCGATTCTGCTCCTCGATGGGCCTGTAGCTGGCGTAGTCCAGCGTCCAGCGCTTCTGATACGGCGCCAGAAAACGGGCGAGAAAACTCTCCACCGAGCCCGAGTAGCGGCGCATGATCTGGTGGAGCTGGAGAACGGCATCCGCGGGCGAGGATTTGGCATCCACGCCGGTCAGCTCGTCGCGATTGGGTTTGTAAGCGATGTTCTTGTGCAGGGCGCTGCCCGTCTGCTGCTGCCCCAGAAGCATTTCAAGGTCGGCAAGGGGGATGGGAACCGGTGTGTGCGGGAAGTAGAGGATTCCGCCGGCTTCGAGCGTGGCGCACCAGCCGCGGATCGCTTCCGGCTGGCCGGCGAAAGCAGACTGAAGAGCTTCAGGCGAGATGGCGTGAACGGGCATGGCGAGCGTCACTTGAGGAAGAATTTGGCCCGAATCCACAGAGCGAGGAAGAATGGCAGTGCGATCACCAGCACCAGCAGCGCGGAAGGCAGGCCGACGTAAAGATAAGTGTCGGCAAAGTTGGGATTATGGCCGGCGAACCTCCATCCCAGCAGAACGAAGATCGCCACCATGGTGGTGACGCAAAAAGTGAACAGCGCGGATGCGAACGACAGCAGCAGCGACGAGAACAGGCCAAAGCCGCGGAGAGGGAAACCGAAGACAGTGCCGCCGCCCGGCCGGGCGTTTTCAAGAGAATGCGCCATGAGAAGATGACCCCTGCTCGTCTAGAATACAGACCGATGGTACCCAGCGCACAGATCGAGCTTTGGCCCGCCGAGAAGGTGGCTACCCAGGTGGAAATGGCGGTGGGCGCAAACGGGATCCACTTTGCGCAGTGGGGCGATACGCGCGTCTCCGAGGTGGACCTGGAGCGCCTGGCGGGGGCGGTGCCTTTGTCTTTGGCCCCGGCGCTGGTGCGGCGCGCCTACTACTTTGTGCCCCTCGCCATTGCCGATACCGGCGATACGCTGGTGGCGCCCAACTACACAGTGGACTTGGGCGACCGCGCGGTCTGCCACCGCAACACGACTTTCGGGACGACTGAGGCGGTGTTCCTTTCCACTCGCCTGGTCGAGGACCGGTTCGGCCTGGCGTTCGAGTTCTTCATCAACGTGGCCCACAACTTTGTGGAGGCGGCGGGCGTGCCGGAGAGCTTCGGCGCGCTGGCGTGGTCGCATGCCCAGGCGCAGGTGCGCGGCGAAACCAGCCAGGATGCCTGGGAGACGCGGCGGCGCGCGCAGGAAACCCGCAACGGGCAGCGCACCGTGGACGAGCGGGCGCGGAACCTCTACATCGAGTCGGCCTTCAGCGATGCGCTGGCCATTTACATGCTGTCGCTGGCGGTGGACTTCGATTATCACGACCTGCGCGAGCGCGAATACCCGCTGCTGGCCGCGCCGGCGCTGGCGGAACGGCTGCGCGCCGTGGCATCCATGTTCCCGGCCAACCCGGGATACGATTTCCAAATCCTCTACCGGCGCAAGGGATAGTTCAAAGAGAAAAGTGGCTCTGCCAAAATGTCAGACAGCCGCGTATGCGATCCGCCCTTCGCCGATCGTCCACCGCACCTTGCCCAGCATCGGCCAGCCGTCGAACGGCGTGTTCTTTGCCTTCGATTTGCTCTCGGTGATGCTGTAGGTCCACTCGGCCTTGGGATCGAAGACCACCACGTCGGCGGCGCTGCCCACGGTCAGCGTTCCGCGGCCTTTGAGGCCCAGCACCGCGGCAGGTTGCGCGCTCAGCAGGCTCAGCACCCGGCCCAGCGGCATCTTCCACTCATGGTGCAGCCAGAACATGCAGAGGCCCAGCGCGGTCTCCAGCCCGATGATGCCGTTGGGCGCGCGCTCGAATTCCACTTCCTTTTCGTGCGTGGCATGGGGAGCATGGTCGGTGGCGATGGCGTCAACCACGCCGTCGAGGATGGCTTCAATCATGGCGTCGCGGTCGGCGGCCGACCGCAGCGGCGGGTTCATCTTGGCGTGGGTGTCGTAGAGACCCACATGCTCATCGGTCAGCAAAAAGTGATGCGGCGCAACCTCGCAGGTGACGCGGAGGCCGTTGCGCCGTGCCTGCCGCACCGCGGCAATGGCGGCTGCTGTCGAGGTGTGTGCCACGTGCAGGTGCGGGTGCAGGTCGCGCAGCTCGGCCACCAGACGGATGTCGCGCTCCACCATGCCGGATTCGGCTTCCGCGGGCATTCCGCGCAGCCCCAGCCGGAACGCCACCGGGCCGGCGTTCATGGCCGCGCCGCTGGTCATGCGCGTGTCCTCGGCATGCTGGATGACGCTCAATCCCACTCGCGCCGCAGCGGCCAGCGTCTCGCGCATGATGGAGTCTTTCAGGATGGGATGGCCGTCGTCAGTAACGGCAACCGCGCCGGCTGCCTTGAGCGCGGCGAAGTCGTTGATGGCTTCGCCTTTTGACCCGCGCGTGGCCGCCGCAATGGGAAAAACGCGCACCGCTGCGCCGCGTTCCGGCGCTTGCATCCAGCGCGTAATCTCCGGCGTATCGTTCACCGGCGCGGTGTTGGGCATGGCGGCCACGGCGGTAAATCCACCGGCCGCGGCCGCGGCGGTTCCGGTGGCGATGGTCTCCTTGTAGCCCTGGCCCGGTTCGCGCAGATGCACGTGAATGTCGATGAGTCCGGGCGCGACCACCAGGCCTGACGCGTCGAGCGTTTGCGCGCCTTCGGCCTGCTTCAGCTTGCCGGGCGAAGCGATCTCGACGACTTTGCCGTCCTTGAGCAGGATGTCTTTAGCAAGATCGACTCCCGCGGCGGGATCGATGAGGCGGCCGTTGAGGATGGCGATCGTAGTCATGCGCGGCCTCCCGCGGTTGCGGTCAGCGCGCGTTCCACCACCGCCATCCGAATCGCAACGCCGTTCGTAATCTGTTCCAGGATCCGCGATTGCGCGCCGTCGGCCACTCCGCCGGTGATCTCAAGGCCGCGGATGATGGGGCCCGGATGGAGCACGATTGCGCTCGGAGCCAGCGTGCGCAGGCGGTCGCCGGTGAGCTGATAGGCGGCCTTGTACTCGTCCAGATCGAGCTGCATTCCGGCCAGGCGCTCGCCCTGGATGCGCAGCATCATCACCACCTGCGACTGGCGCAGCGCAGCTTCAAAGTCGCGTTCGATTTCTATTCCCGGCCCCGACCCGATGGCCAATTCAGGCAAAAGTTCCTTCGGTCCGCAGAGCAGCACGCGCGCCCCCAGCCGCGGCAACAGCAGCATGTTGGAGCGCGCCACGCGGCTGTGAAGAATATCGCCGGTGATGAGGACGGTGACACCGGCAAGGGTCTCGGGGCCGACTTCGGTGACGCCGTGGCGAAGATTGGCCAGAATGGTGCGCAGGTCCAGCAGCGCCTGCGTGGGATGCTCGTGCATGCCGTCGCCGGCGTTTACCACCGGCAGGCGGGTGGCCTCCTCGAGCAGCCATGGCGCGCCGGAGGAGTTGTGGCGCAGGATGATGGCTTCCACGCCGAGCGCGCGCAGGGTCAGGCCCGTATCCTTCAGCGACTCGCCCTTCTCGATGCTCGACGACAAGCTTGACACCAGCGTAGTGTCGGCGCCCAGAGCTTTGGAGGCAAGCTCGAAGCTGGTGCGCGTGCGGGTGGACGACTCATAGAAGAGCAGCGCGATCTTGCGCTTGGCCAGAATGCGATCGCGGATCACCGGATCTTCGAGATCGAGTTCCGTAGCTCGCCGCAAAACGCGGTTCAACGCCACCCGATCGAGATCGTTCACAGAGAGCAGCGAACCGGGATGGCGAGGAAAAAGTGGTCCGGGAGCGGGTGGAGGAGTAAGCGTGCGTCGTGCAACGGATGGACTCATGGAAATTCGCTGTCGTTTCGAGCCTTCAGCCATCAGCCGTCAGCTTTCAGCTGGGTAGATGCAGCTCGCGGCGGGCAGAATCGGATCGTAAGCTGAGGGCTGAAGGCTGAGGGCTGAAGGCCGTCTTTCAATCGACCTTCTCCACGAGCAACACCTGCTCGTCGTTGTCCACTTCCTGAAACTTCACTTCAATGATCTCGCGGCTGCTGGTGGGCACGTGCTTGCCCACGTAAGTGGCCTCGATGGGCAGCTCGCGGTGGCCGCGGTCAATCAGCACGGCAAGCTGCACGCGGCGCGGCCGGCCATGATCGAAGAGAGCGTCCAGTGCGGCGCGAATGGTGCGCCCCGTGTACAGCACATCGTCGCAGAGCACTACATCCTTGCCCACGATGTCGCAGCCCAGCGCGCCTGGCGTGACGATGGGACGCACATCGGCGGTGGTGAGGTCGTCGCGATAAAACTGGATGTCGAGTACGCCGGTCTCGACCGGGCGCTTCTCGATGTTGGAAATCAGGCGCGCCAGCCGCTCCGCCAGGGGAACGCCGCGGCGTTTGATGCCGATCAGCACCATATCCGCGCAGCCGTTGCTCTTTTCCACCACCTCGTGGGCCAGGCGCACCAGGGTGCGCTCGATTTCCGAGGCAGACATGAGCCTGCCCTTGGTGCGCAGGGGGTGTTTCCCTTCAGCTTCGCTCATCGCTATTTTCCCGCCGTGTCTCTCGACGGATGATACGAGGGTGGACCGGGCTGCTGCAAGTGAGAGCCTGCGGACCCTCAGTCGCTGACCACTGATCACTGTTCACTGATCACTGCTTTTACGTCTGCGAACTCCGCGACCGCGCCGTCAACCGTGCTCCCAGCGCGCCGCCTGCCGCCGCAAATCCAAGCAAGGCAATCTCCAGCACCAGCATGCCGGTCAGCATCAGCCCGGCTCGCCCCTCCGGTGACAGCAACAGGTTGCGGAACGCATTCAGCGCCTGCAGGTCCGCGCTCACCGCCTGCACCTGCTGCTCCAGGCTCTGGTTCACCATCGATTGCCACATCTGGTCAAAGGCCGGGCCCTGGTGGAACCAGTAGCGCATGCCGAAGAATGCCACTCCGGTGGCGCCAAAAGCCGTCCAGCCGGCCATCAGCCCGGTCACCAGCCCGATGCGCGCCCCCGCCCCGGTGGTGATCCCAGCCGCACGTTGCCGCCGCACGTAAAGGCTCACCGCCCATGCTGCTGCCGCGGCGATCCAAAACAACCCGAACAGCCCCACTGGCGAGAACCCGCAGGAAAGCAGGCCCGCGGGCACGGCCAGCACCGCAGCCGTGCGCAACGCCGAACGCCACTCCACTGAGCCTGGGTCCAGTTGCACCGCCGGCCCGCGCTCCGCCGTGTAGGGTGACCCGCCGTCCTCGCTCGAGTAGACAAGCTGGGGAAGGCCACAGGCCGGGCAATAGCAACTATCGGCCGGGATGGCCTGGTGGCAACGGCTGCAGGTGGTTTCCATCTACCAATGAGCCTATAGCATTCCCCCGGCGTGCGCAGGCGGAATACGCTACGGGCGGGCGCTCGAACCAGGCAGCACCGCAGGTTGCGCGCGGAGATCGGCTGTGTGTTGGGATCTAAGCCGTAGCTTCAGGAGATCGCGGCCGCGCTCCCCAGCTTTTCCGCCACAATCGCTTCCGCCGCTTTCACCGCTTCCTCCAGCGTCATGTAGGTGGAATCGAGGAACACCGAATCCGGCGCCGGCTTCAGCGGCGATTCTTTCCGGTTGCGGTCGCGCTGGTCGCGTTCGCGCAAATCGCGGATCACCTCTTCGGGCTGTTGTGCAGGCGCGGAGCCAAGCTGGTCAAAGCGGCGCAGACCGCGCACCTCGGGAGCTGCGTCCAGGAAGATCTTGACTTCGGCGCCCGGAAAAACCACCGTGCCAATGTCGCGGCCTTCCATCACGATGCCACCCTGCGCGCCCAGTGCCTGTTGCAGGCGCACCATCCACGCGCGAATGGCAGGGATGGCGCTTACCCTGCTGGCCGCGTCGGTCACGGTTGGATTGCGCAACTGGCCGGTTACATCTTCGTCATCCAGCAGAACCCGGTTTTCTTCCTCTCCCGGTTCCAGCCCGATGCTCGTCTCCCCCGTCAGCGCCGCCAGTGCCGCCGTGTCTTCCAGCGGCACACCAGTTCGCAGCGCCTTCAGCGCGAAAGCGCGATACATCGCGCCCGTCTCCAGGTTCAGCAGGCCAAAGTGCCGCGCCAGGTGGCGCGCAATTGTGCTCTTGCCCGCGCCCGCGGGTCCATCAATGGCGACGATGATCCTGCGTCCGGACTCCGGAAGGGAGGAAGAATTCGCCAACAAGTTCATCCGCGCTTCTTAGTCTCCCGCCGCGCTGCAATGCCGTAGCTCTTTCTCCTGCTTGCGGCCATCGCGGTCTTGCGCGCGCCGTGGAGCTTACCTCCGCTGCGTGCGTCGCGCCGCGCCGTAACCGTTCCCCGCACCCGGCTTGCCGGCCGTGAGCTGGATTTCGGCCCCGCCGGCGAGTGCGCGCTCTTCCGCTTCTTCCACGCCGCGGAATTGCGATTGGCCGTCGTCCCGGTCCCGTGCGCTGCCCCGTTGCGCGCAGCGCCGTTCCCGTTCCCGTTACGCGCAGCGCCGTGGCTCCCATTTCCGTTGCGCGAAGTGCCATTCCCGTTGCCGTTTCCGTTGCGCGCGCCGTTCGAGCTCTTCGCGCTGCTGCCCTGCCACCGAGGACCGCTGGCCGTGCCCCGGCTCGCCGGACGCGAAGGCTTATGGTCATGGGTGTTTGCACTGGAGCGGCCGTGATGCGCGTGAGCCGGCTTGGGCGGCGGATGATGCGCGCCATTGCCGTTCGATGCCCCCGCAACCGGCTCCCGCACCTGCACCGGAGCAGGCGGCGGTTCCGGCATCATGTCCTCGTGGCCGTAGAGTCTGGCAAGATACGAAGACCCGATGCTGCTGGCGTAAACGGTTTGTGGAGGCGTGAACTCCGGCAGCGTTCCCGCCACGTAGTACTGGGTGGCGTGGCCCATCGCCAGCGTGTGCACCTGCCGCGTGGCCACCAGCCCGCGCAATACCTCGCGGATTTTGCTCCGCGCCGTCAGCGGAGAAAGGAAAATTTCCACTTCCTCCATGCCGGCCGCAATCACCGCCTGCAGAAAGATCGAGGCCAGCACTGAGATCGCCGTCACCTGCGACGTGGAAGCTCCCTCCGCAATGGCCTTCTGGAACCGCGTCTTCAGCAACTGCCAGCGCGCCGGCTTGCCCGGAGCCGATACCACCGGAATGATCCGCAACTGCTGCCACAGCTCCGTGATGGCGCGCAGAACCGCCACCTCCGACACGCCGTGTCCCAGCGATTGCTTCAATTCGGGAATGGTCGCTTCGCCAATCTCAAGCCGCTTGAATGCCTGTACGGCCAGCGGCGAAACCTGGCGCGAGCCGGTCAACTGCGGAACCCGCCGCCAATCGCGGTCGCCGCGCAAGGCGTACACATATGGCAGCACCCAGGCGGCAACAACATAGTCGGGCTGCTCGCCGGGCTGTCCCAGCAGATTCAACCGGACCGCGATCCCGTCCGTTTCCAGCCGCACCAGCAAATCTTCCGCGAGCGCAATCTGCTTCGCTTCCGGCGTCGTATTGCGCTGTCCCGCAATCGCTTCAACAAAGCTGGGCGCCAGCGCCGCAGAGAATTGCCGCTTGGGAAGAAACAGGCAAAGCCCGGTCTCTTCAATCCAGGTGCGTGCATCCTCCAGGGTAAGGGCTCCGTGTCCGTTCTGACGCATCCGTTCCGCGCGTGCTGTTTCCAATTGCTCCGATGTCAAAGAAGAACCTCGCTTCCAGGCTGGCTCAAAGGCAACCAGAAGAATGACGCGTCTTATTGGCCTGACCAAAGGCCGCTTCATCCCAAACCCGCCCGGCTCATCTAGCGCCGGGGCCATTTTTCGGATGCTGCGGCTGAGTATTTCGGCTCCGGGAGAGTTTTTCCTCTCCCTGGGTTTTTCCTGCGCCGTTGGCTCCGGTTCCCCCTGAGGGGCGGAGCGCCTTCCCGAACTACGGTTCAAACTCGGTGGAAGGCCCGTTGTATCTCTCTCCAAGAATACAACAAAGCGATTGGACGACCATGGGGGCAGCTTGTCGGATGCTCTGTTTTCGCAAGTTCCAACAATAGCCACTCCATACGCTTCGGGTCAAGTGGGGTGTTTACCTTGATGGCGGAATGGCAGGCGATGGAAGCGGCAATGCGCCGGCGCATGGAGCTAAGATCATGATTTGAATGGCTTTCTTCAGATGGCTGGGAAGCCTGCTCCATCACTTCGGTTAGAGTCCGCTCCAGCTCCGCGCCCTCCAGACCCACCGGCGCCGCCTTCACCGCAATCGTCTGCGGCCCGAATGGCTCCGCTTCAAATCCATTACGCTCCAGCTCCTCGGCAATTTGGGCGAAAACCACCATCTGCCATGGCTTTAGCTCCACCAGCATCGGCATCAGCAGCCGCTGCCGCTGCACATTTTCCACGGTCCGCTCGCGCAGAATCTTTTCAAACAGCACCCGCTCGTGTGCCACATGCTGGTCGATGATCCACAACCCATCCTCGCCCACCGCCAGGATGAACGACTCGCGAAGCTGGCCGAGAGGCTTAAGCGACCCCAGCTGGTTCAGGTTCTGCGCCGCCTGCTCGGCCTCCACAGCCGCCGCCTCCAGCACCGCGCTCACGGCGGAACTTGTTGAACCAGAATGGTTTGCTTGGCACCCGGCAGCCGGCTGCAGCATCTCTCCCTGCAGCAGCGCCGCCGCGGCATTCGTCAGCGGATTACTCCCGGCAAACGAACCCGGCTGGAACACCCCCGGCTCAAACGGCAGCCGCGCGGGCTGCGGCGTCGGCTCGTGGGCAGACAGGCGGAACGGCTCCGCATCCCCATCCGGGATCGGATCGGAGTCGGGCTCGGGTGGGACCGCGGCATCCGCGCCCGGAGCCCCGGGAATGGGCGAAGTCCCCGGCGGCATCAGCGATGGGCTCGCCAGCGGCGCAGAATCGAGCGCCGCCAGAAAACCCGCCGCCGGACGCGCCTTCACCAGCGCGTTGCGCAGGCTGTTCCGCACAAAATCGTGGATCAGGCTTTGCTGCCGGAACCGCACCTCGGTCTTGGCCGGATGCACGTTCACGTCCACTTCCTCCGGCGGCAGTTCCAGGAACAGCAACACCACCGGGAAGCTGGTAGGCGGAATCACGTTCCGGTAGGCCTCGGTGATGGCGTGCAACAGCAGCCGGTCGCGGATAAGCCTTTTGTTGATAAAGATGTAGATCGAGTTTCGGTTGAGCTTTTGCAGCTCGGGCTTGGAATAGAATCCCGACAGCCGGATCTGTCCCGGCGCACGCGGCTCCTCGTCCGGGTCGCGCTTCCACGGGGGCGGCTCGGGCAGCCCGGCGTGATCCAGCGGAGCTTCGGCAGCCACAGGCAAAAGCGCCGCCAGCGTGTCCTTGCCGAAAATCTGATAAATGCGCTCCGCTGTGCGCGTCACCGGCGGCGCGGAAACCAGCGTGTGGCTTGCGGAAACCAGCTCGAAGTGCTTCTCCGGATGCGCCAGCGCGTAATGCGTCACCAGCGCGGTCACGTGGGCCAGCTCCGTAGCCTCTGCGCGGAGAAATTTCCGCCGCGCCGGCGTGTTGAAGAACAGGTCGGCTGCCTGAATGGTGGTTCCGGCCGGCAGCGCAGCGTCCTCCACGTGCAGAATCCTGCCTCCGGCAATCTCCATGCGGGTTCCAGCAGCGTCCGGGCCAGAGTCCGGCGCGGCGGGCGCGGTTTCGAGCGTCACCCGCGCCACGGATGCAATCGAAGGCAGCGCCTCGCCGCGAAAGCCCAGCGTGGAGATGGCAAGCAAGTCGTTGGCCGTGCGCAGTTTTGAGGTGGCGTGGCGCTCAAAGGCCAGCAGTGCGTCGTCGCGGTTCATGCCGCAGCCATTGTCGGCCACCCGAATCAACCGCCGCCCGCCCGCTTCCACATCCACGCGGATGCGCGTGGCCCCGGCGTCCAGGGCGTTTTCCAGCAGCTCCTTCACCACCGACGCAGGACGGTCCACCACCTCGCCGGCAGCAATCTGGTTGGCCACCTGGTCCGACAGGATGCGAATCCGGCCCATGACTGTCTAGGGTAATGCAGGGGGCAGTGGATTAGTGGGCTGGAACAGGGTTCAGGGGCCAGGCGCTCGCATACTCAAATCACATTCCTGCCTTCAATCCCGAAGTGCCGCGCGCCAGCCAGCAGGTGTGCATCGTTCGAGTAGACGGCGCCCAAACCTGCCTCAGCCGCGGTTCCCAGGTGAATAGCGTCGGCGCCGCGCAGGAACACGGATGCGGGCAGTTTTCGATACACCTCGCGGACCCGCGCAAGGACCTCCCCATCCTGCGCCAGCCAATGAAAGGCTCCCGCTTCGATGTGCGCCTCCACCTGGCCGGCCAGGGCCCGAAAGGCCGCGGGCTTGATCGCTCCTTCCCGCAGTTTGCGATGGAAGGCAGCCATCATCTCCGCCTGCCCCAGCGCCGCACAAGCCACGTGATCGGTTGCGGCCAATGCGCGAACCCGGTCCGCGCCCGGATCATCGTAGTACAGGCGAACCAGGTAACTCGTGTCGAAGTAGATCACTTGATTTCCCGGTCGCGATCCCGGCTGACCATCTCGGTCGCATCCGTTCCCCCGCGAAGCGACTTCCGATGGCGAAGAAAAGGCCGCGTATACCGGGGATTTGCGAAAAACGGCTTCGCAGGCGGTGGGGCTGCGGGCACGATCTTCGCAATAAGGTGCCCACGCTCGGTCACCAATACCTCGCCCGAAGAGGCCTGCCGAACCCACCGGCCAGTCTCCTGGTGCAGCTCGCGGATGGAAATCGTCTTCATGTGACTCATTGTGTCACATCGGGAAAAGCGAATCAACTATCTGGATGATCTTCGAGCGGTCGGGTGCGGGTGCCCCATCCTAACCGCGTTTTATGCGGTTAGGATGGGGCACCCGCGGAACTCCCCGCGCTGACTTGCTGACTCGCTGACTCGCCGACTCGCTACTTCTCCTTCGCCTCAATCAACGCCGCCTGCAGCATCGCCTTCGCATAGGCAATGTCATACACGTCGCCCGTATACCCGCCCCCGCCCGGATATCCGCGGATCGGCCCGCGCGCGCGGTCGTAATCGAGCGCCCGCGGATGCTCGGGATAAATCTCCCGCGTGTATCCCACCCGGATCAGCTCCCGCATCACCGCCAACATGTTCACGTCGCCCTCGTCGATAAAGCCCTCATCGTACTCGACATAGGGCTTCGTCACATGCGGGTTGCGATAGTGCATGTGATTGATGCGGTCGCGGCTGCCGAACCAGCGGCACACCTCCACCGGGTCCTCGCCCAGCTCCCGCGTCACGCCGCAGTCAAACGTGATCCCATTGGCCGGGCTGTCCACAATCCCCACCAGGTGCTTCCAGCCGTCCAGCGTCGCCATGATCTGTTGCGATCCGCGGCTCAGGGGAAACGGCGGATCGTTGGGATGGAGCGCCAGCCGCACGTTCGCCTTCTCCGCCACCGGAATCACGGCCTTCAGGAAATACGCAATGTTCGCCCACATCTCATCCAGCGTGTGCGCGCCCTCGTCCGGCAGCGGCGGCAGATCCTTCATGCGGCCGTAATCCGCGCCCGTCAGCCCCGCGCCGCCGCGGCCCGTCTCCTCGAAGTAGCCCTCCATGGCGCGATGCGCGTAGAAGTTGTACTCCATGACGGGCAGCCCCACCTTGCCCGCGGCCTCAATCGACTGCCTCACCTTTTCGATCTCTTCGTCGCGCCCCGGCCGTCCGTAAATGGTCTTGAGGAACCCGCCGAACATCAGGTTGCCCAGCGTCACTCCCGCGGACTTCAGCCTGTCCATCAGCGGCTGAAGCTGGTCCACTGTCCAGGGAATCGCCGGTCCGCCCGACAGCACGTGCGTCACCCCGAGCTGCACTACGCTGCGAATGGCCTCATCGGTAATGCCGTTGCTCAGGTCGATGGCGCAGGCGATTCTGGGCGTGTTTGCGCTCTCCTGCGGCATCCCGTCGCCCAGCCACCACGGCTTCTTCCCGTCCTGCCCCAGCACCGCAAGCGGCCGCAGCACACCCGCCACCGCGGCCACACCAGCGCTCTTCATCAGCCATCTTCGCGAAACTCTCGTCCGTGTGGGAACCATAGCCACGCATTGTTCCACCGCACGCTGGTTCGAGTCCACACGAGCCGCGGAAACAAGAGCGTGCCAAGCCACGGCGGTGCGGTTAAGATGGGTGCGCTCGCTAGAAATCGCCGGAGGATGTGCCGAAATGTCCCAGGGAAAAAATCTGCTGAACCGCCGCAATCTGCTCAAGTCTTCCGCCGCGCTTCTCGCCGGCGGCGCCGTTGCCTCCGCCGCGCCCATCGAAGCTGAAATCAAAGGTGTTAACACCGCCTCCAGCCCCTCCACGCTCAAGATCACCGACATGCGCTACGCGGTCATCGTGAAGCCGGGGCCGAGTCCGTGCGTCCTGATCCGGATCGACACCAACCAGGGCGTCTACGGCCTGGGCGAGGTGCGCGACATTGCCGGCCCCCAGTACGCGCTGGTGCTCAAGAGCCGCCTGCTGGGCGAGAACCCGTTGCGTATCGACTTTCTTTTCCAGAAGATCCAGCAGTTTGGCGGCAACGCGCGCCAGGCCGGCGGCGTGTGCGCCGTCGAAATGGCCCTCTGGGACATTGCCGGCAAGGTCTATAACATCCCTATTTATCAAATGCTTGGGGGCAAGTGGCGCGACAAGATCCGCATCTACGCCGACACCACCGAATCTGAGGATCCAGCCGAGTACGGCCGCCGCGCCAAAGAGCGGAAAGCAATGGGGTTAACCTGGATGAAGATGGACCTCGGCATCAACGTACTCGACGGCATGCCGGGCACGGTGATGGAGCCGGCGGGGATGAGCCCGTGGGAGCTGCGCGACCAGCCGCATCCTTTTGTGGCCACGGAGGTTACGGACAAGGGCATCGACCGCCTCTCGGAGTACGTTTCCGCGGTGCGCGACAACATTGGCTACGACATGCCGCTGTCCATGGACCACCTGGGCCACATCGGCGTAAAGTCTTGCATCCGCTTGGGTAAGGCCTATGAGAAGTTCAACCTGGAGTGGATGGAAGACGTGATCCCGTGGTACTACACCGACCTGCTGAAGGAGATTCGCGAGGCCAGCCCCACGCCGATTTTGACCGGCGAGGATATCTATAAGATTGAGGACTTTGAGACGCTGTGCCGGGAGCACGCGGTGGACAAGATCCATCCCGACCTGGCCACCAGCGGGGGCATATTGCAGACGCATCGCATTGGAAACATGGCGTTTACCTATGGCGTGCCGATGGCGATGCACATGGCGGGGACGCCGGTGGCGAACTCGGCCAGCGTGCACTGCGCCGCCGCCACCAGGAACTTTCTGGCGCTCGAGAATCACTCGCTCGACGTGCCGTGGTGGCAGGACCTGGTGGAAGGACCCGCAAAGCCCATCATCCAGGAGGGTTACATCCCGGTGCCGGAGGCGCCCGGGCTGGGCGTGACGCTGAACGACGACGTGTGCAGGCAGCACCTGAAGCCGGGCACGGAGTGGTTTGCGCCCACGCCGGAGTGGAATGAGGCGCAGTCGTGGGACGACGCGACCTTCAGCTGATATGGATTGATTCGCGCAAGTTATTGAAATTATAAGTCTTATTATAATCAACAAACAGACCGGTCGGTATGTTACGCTGCGATGCCGGTGCGCTGCTGTTTACGTTTCGTAAATGGGTAAAAACAATGGTTTTGTGGCGCACTTGTTCATCGCGCGACGGCGTCCGATGGGACAATTTAGATTACATACCAACCGGTTTGTACGTTATAAAATCGAAGCCCGGGTATCCGCCCACGCGGGAGCGGGCGAAGTGCGCGGACGAGGACCCTTCGGCTTCGCTCAGGGCAGGCTCCGCGCTACACAAATTATGGCATTGCGGGCGGGGGAAGGAATTGGTTCAGGTTGAACGGGCGCATGGTTTCGCCGGGGGGCTGGGTGCTGAGGACCAGGGCGAGCGAGGTTGGTGGGCCCTGGAAGTAGGGGACGTGGATGGAATGCCATCCGACGGAAAGCGCGTTTTGGGCGGTCATTTCGTCGACCGGGTGGACTCCGTCCAGATCGATCAAGAGGTTGTCGTCAATCTCGAGGCGCGCACCGTCGTCGGATTGAAGCTCGAAGACGTACTCGCCCGGTTTGGTCACGTAGAACTTGCCGTAATAGTCGACCCCGAACCAGACGCTCGAGTGAGTTATGCCGGGGATGCCGCCCATGCGCGTAATGTCCTGGTTGGGAACGTTGAGGGTGTTGGTGTAGATGGAGCCAACGGGATCGAACTCACCCAACTCGGAAACGGAGCTCACACCCGGCGAAAGTTCGTAAACGTCGCCGCAGAAGCTGTTATCGCTGGGGGTGACGGAGCCGAAGGCGCGAATATCGCCGACAAGCTTCCGCCGTTTCTCCGCGTGACTGATCTGGGCTGCGACCGGTAGAGGCCGGGAGACATCGACCACTCCCAAGTTACCGGTGGTACGGTCCAGGACGGCCAGACGCACCAGTGCCGGCGGCTCGGGACCCGGGGCTTCCAGCAGGCTGACGAAGCCATGACCTGGTAACTTAGCCATGTCGGCGGGGTTCAGTTGGTGATCGACGGTCGAGTGCAGGTAATGCGCTACTTCGCCGTCGGCATCGAAGACGCACATGCCAAAATCAAGCTGGACGCGCGGAACCGCGCCGTAAACACCGATGTCCGAAAGCGATTCCGGTTTGATCACGACGGAATAACGAGTACTTTTTTCGCCGGGCGCCTGGAGCGCTTTGGCAGTAAGTGCGAGCGTGGCCGGGGTGAGCGGATGATAGCAAGCTGCTTCTACCAACGCGTCCGGAGTTACTAACTTCTTCAGGTCATTCGACGTGGCGTTTTCGCGGTTATGGCCAACATAGTACTGCCGGCGAAAGGTCAGATTGACGTGTGGCCGGGTGGTATTGACCAGAACCGTGTGATAACCGGGCTCCGATGATGCCTGTATAGCGATCTGGTAATGAAGTGTGTAATCCAGCGCGCAGACCGCGCCTGTGCTGACATGAAAGCCGGCGGTTGAATCTTCCTCCTGATTTTTCCGCTCCGGGTCGATGGTGCGAAGGTAAAGGATGCGGCGGGGAGTCTTGCCGCCATGTTTGGGAACCTCGTAGACCTGGAATTCGCCGGCGGCTAAGTCGGCGATGGGCAGATTGTGGCGGTCGCGCGCCACAACGTCAATTACAGCTTCGCGGGACTCGATATGCAGTACCGCTGCGGGGTCGTATTGCTGACCAGACGGGGCGGCTTGCGCTGTCGCGCAGGGGCAGAGCAAAAACGCCAAGCAAGTTGCGGAGAAAACAGGAACCAGGAAAAACAGTTTGCGCGGCATCGGGGCCACTCTACGTTGCCTGCAGCGAGGCGGTCAAGGCGTGGAAGCACTGGGCAGTGGTGGTTTCCTGTGCCTCCATACCGGGGAGGCCGTTCGGCAGGCTATGTTGCAACCGGAACAGCCCTAACAGCAGATTCCCGGAGGGAATGACAGAAAGAAAAGCAAGAGCAAAAGCGACAGCAGATTCCCGGAGGGAATGACAGAGAGAAAGGCAAAGGCAAGGGCTCATGAGTCGACGGCAGGCGCGGACGGGGACGTCCGCGCGACAGCCGGCCGGGAGGCTGATTACATGACAGCGTCGGCTCCTTCAGCTGAGTAGACTGATGGCTGCGAAACGACCAGGGACTCGGGAGAAGGAGCCGAACATGGTGATTATAGGTTGCGACTTTCATCCCCGGTTTCAGCAGGTCGCATTTGTGGACAAGGAAACGGGCGAGTACGGAGAACGGCGGTTGTTGCATCCGGAGGAGGCGGAGAAGTTTTATCGCGGGTTGGCAGGCAAGCCGGTGCGGGTAGGGGTCGAAGCCACGGGGAGCTTCCGCTGGTTTCGGCGGCTGCTGGCGGAGCTGGGCCATGAGTTTGTGCTGGGCGACGCGGCGGCGATTCGAGCGTCGTTTGTGCGCAAGCAGAAGACCGACAAGCGGGATGCGCGGCATATTTTGCAATTGCTTGTGGAGGACCGGTTTCCCGCGGTCTGGCAGCTTTCCGTGGCGGAGGATGAGCTGCGGCAGCTATTGGTGCATCGCTGCCGGATGGTGCGCATGGCCACACGCGTGCACAACCAGCTGGATGCGATGGCCAAGAGCGAGGGCATGGCGACGGCGCGGGGCAAGAAGGGACTGGAGGAAGTGGCCCGGTTGCCCTTGGCCGGCTGGCATGCCGTCGAGCGGCAGGATCTGCTGGAAGTGCTGGGGCTGCTGGAGCGGCGGGTGCGGGCACTGGACGAGGCGGTGCGCACGGCCGCGGAACGGAACCAGGCGGCGGCGCTGCTGATGACGCAACCGGGAGTGGGTCCGGTAGTGTCGCTGGCTTTCGTTCTGGCCATCGGGGACTGGCGGCGGTTTGCTCGCGGCAAGAAGGTGGCCAGCTACCTGGGACTGATTCCAGCCGAGGAGTCGAGCGGGCAGCGGCGGCGGCTGGGGCACGTTTCCAAGCAGGGCAACAGCATGGTGCGCTGGCTGCTGGTGCAGGCCGCGATGCACGCCCAGCGCCAGGATCCGAGCTGGCATCGGCAGTACGTGCGGCTGTCGATGACAAAGCATCATGGGGTGGCCAAGCTGGCTATCGCGCACAAGTTGGCGGTGCGGCTGTATTGGATGTTGCGCTCCGGCGAGCACTACAGCCAGGTGCGGGAGCGCGGTTCGCATGCGGGGCAGTCCGTGTAGCGTCGTGGCGCAAAAGCCGAGAGGTTGATTGGACACCCCGCCTCTCTTCCCAGGGGGAGAGAGTTTGAACAGGCAATCATGGGGCACCACCGGACCGAATACATGGGTGATCGAACCTGAGTCGTTCGATCGAAAGTGATTGAGAACCAACATGCGAGCCCAGGGCCGTTTCGCAAAGCAAGACCGGTTTCCAGCCATGGTTCGAATCTCAGAAAGTACGTCCGAGATTCGAACCAAGTTCAATGGTGGCCGTGGCCGGGGCGGTGTCAAGGGTCGAGATGAACGCCAAAGTACGGCGCCCTTGACACCGCCCCGACCACCACGGGAAGCTGCGCGCTGTTTGCAGTTGACAGGGGTGAACGCTGTCATACACGGCGCTACTCGGCATCCTTGCGCAAAAGCAAGGGCAAAAGCAAAAGCAGATTCCCTGAGGGAATGACAGAAAGAAGAGCAAAAGCAACAGCAACAGCAGATTCCCTGAGGGAATGACAGAAAGAAAAGCAAGGGCAAGAGCAAAAGCAAAAGCGACAGCAGATTCCCTGAAGGAATGACAGAAAGAAAAGCAAGGGCAAAAGCAAGAGCAATCGCAAAGGCGAGAGCAAAGACAAGAGCAAAGGCAAGAACAACCGCAGTCGTTCATGGCCTGTTTGGCCACCCGAAGACCATGAAAATGGCGGACCGAAGTGCGGGTGCGGACACCCACACGACAGCCGGTCTGGAGACCGGCGGTACGAAACAGGGCAATTTTCAGGGCAGATCCCTGGCTGCGCTCAGGAGATTCCCCTGCGGGGAATGGCGGACGAGAAAAGCAAGAGCAAACCTGGCGGTGGTAGCCTTAGGGGCCGGGAGAAATGGGAGTTTCGCCCTATCCTCCCTTCTGCGAGCGCGCGAGAGACGGCGCGGCGTGGAGATTGCGTGCAAACCGCCGCCGGGAATCGCCGGTTGCAAGGTCCCATGAGAATCGAAATTGAAAATGCGGTAAAGCCGGCCCGCCGGTTGCGGAAGCTATTGAAGGAGGCTGCTGGCGGCGTTGCGCCCGAATCTGTGCACAAGTTGCGCACGCAGGCGCGCCGGCTGGAGGCGACGGTCCATGCGATCCGGTTTCCGCATGCAGGGCGGGCGCGCCGATTGCTGAAGCGCTTGAAGCCCTTGCGAAAGGCGGCGGGCGGCGTGCGCGATTTGGATGTGATGATCGACCGGTTGATGCCGTTGGCCGAGGAGATGAATGGGAATGGCCGCGAAATCCTGTTGCGGTTGAGGGAACGGATGGCGTCGGTGCGGGAGAAGAAGGCGAAGCGGCTGCGGCGGCTGATCGAGCGGCGGGGCAAATGGCTGCGGCGCGAGCTGAAGCGCTATGGGAGCCGTGTGGGCGAGGCCGAGCCGGACGAGCTGGGGGAAAGCATGGCGGCGACGCAGATGCTGACCGCGCAGCTGGAGCACTGGCCGCGGCTGAAGGCGGACAACCTGCACGCGTTCCGCATCCAGGCCAAGGAACTGAGGTACATGCTGCAACTGGCGCCGGGGATGGACGAGGCTACGTTGCGTGCGTTTACGCGGGTGAAGGACATGGCCGGGGAGTGGCACGACTGGTTGCAATTGCACGAATATGCGGGGAAGGTTCTGGACGGCAAAGAGGGCCGGGAGATGGTGCGGCGGCTGGGGAAGATCGAACACGAAAAGCTGGGCGCCGCACTGGCCGCGGCGAATGCGGTGCGGCATAACGGATTGGCGGCGCACTGAGGCGGGGGCCGGTGAATCGCCGGGGGTCGGTTCCTGTGGGGAAAAAAGCTGCAGTTGGCAGATACTCTGTGGGAATGACGGAAGGAAAAGGCTAAAACGACGCCCGCTCATCGCGATGAAACTGCGATGACGGGGCACAGTTCCAGCAGCAGCCCATCAGCACGGGTAGTGCAACAAGCTATGCCGCGGGGGGAAGATCGAACGGACCATTGCTGCGCGCGGGCAACGGCTGGGGAGCACGCATTGCGACGGCTGCGAGGCGGCGGCCGTCGCCAAAGCGGATGATTTTGGCGCCGTTCTGGATTGCAATCGGCCGGATGGCTGGCCGGCGGCGAAAGCGCTGAGAGTCGCGAGCCATGCCGATGTCGAACACGCTGCGATGGTCAGATGGAGACGCCACAATTTTGAGGCCAGTGGTCCTGGGGGCAAGCCGCAGGGAAAACTCGGCAGTCCGCGCCCTCATGGCGCGGCAACGAAACTCGGCGATGTTGACAGGGCGTCCACTCATAGCTTGAGTCCTGGTCCCGCAGGGAAATTGCATCGCGGGAGGTATGGAATTGGAGCATCAAGAACCAGGGTCGTTAAGTTCGTGTCTCTGAGGGGTAGGATGCGGCTCTAATCGATGAGTTGCACGCGGCGCAGGATTGTTGACTGCAAGCGGTTACCGGGCATAGCCAGAAAGCGCGGAAGTGAATTCGCGGGGCAGGAAGCTACCCGTCAAGCAACCGAAACGGGCTGCAAATCATCCAACCGCAGCTTCGTTAGAGAGCGAGCGAGGCAACTCGAGAATGGCGATGGAGTCAGGCTGAAGCCGGATTTGCGCGCCGGATTGCTCTATTTCCGCGCGAGAGGCGAGAAGGACAGACGAGCCGGACAAGAGATAGAAGACGTGCGGCTCTTTTCCGAGGTTCAACAGAACCATAATGACGCCGCGCGTCATGGTGAGCCATTTTGTCTCCGCGTCACATGCGACGCGCGTGTTGCCGGGAGATGCGGAATTGAGGGAGGGATTGGACCGGCGAAGGCGGATAAGGTCTTTGTACCAACGCAGCATCAATGCGTGATCGCCCTCGGTGGATTCGTGCCAGTTGAGCAAGGAGTGGAGAAAAGTTTCCGGCTTCGCGGGATCGGGAATTGAGGCTGGATCCCAGCCGAAGGCGGCAAACTCATTTTTTCTTCCTTGCGAGATGAGCTTGGCGATTTCCGCGTCTTCGGGATCGGCGAAATAGAGGAAGGGCGTGGAAGCGGCCCACTCTTCGCCCTGAAAGATCATGGGGATGAAGGGGCTGGTGAGGACGAGGGCCGCAGCGATCTTTGCCCTGTCGAAGCCCGTGCTTACTTGCAGGCGATCTCCGAGAGCGCGGTTGCCGACCTGGTCGTGATTCTGGATGTAGCCGAGAAAGCGAGATTGGGGAAGGTGCGAAGCCGGACGGCCGTGCACGCGCTTGCGATATTGCGAGTAGATTCCGTCGTAGACGTAGGTACTCTCTAGAGCTTTCTTGAGCTGGCCCATGGCGCCGAAGTCGATGTAGTAGCCGGATTGCGGCTGGCGCGCCAGCAGAGCGAAGAGGGCGTGATGGAAATCGTCGCTCCACTGCGCGTCGAGGCCAAAGCCGCCGGCATCCTGCGCGGTGACCAGACGGGGATCGTTCCGGTCGCTTTCGGCGATGAGCACCAGGCGGCGGCCCAGCACGGATTCCAGCGCGCGAGTCTCCGTTGCCAGTTGCTCGAGGAAGTGGATGGCGGAGCGATCGACCATTGCGTGCACCGCGTCGAGGCGCAGTCCGTCGAGGTGAAAATCGCGCATCCACATCAGGGCGTTGTCGCAGAAGAAACGCCGCACCTGATGGGACCATGCGGCTTCAAGATTGACGGCGCCGCCCCATGGCGTTTTGTGCGCATCCTCCAAATACGGACCGAAGATGCCGGTGGAATTTCCGACCGGGCCGAAGTGGTTGTAAACGACGTCGAGGACGACGGCGAGGCCGAGGCCGTGGGCGGCATCGACAAATCGCTTGAGGGCGTCGGGGCCGCCGTACGGTTGGTGCACGGCGTAGAGCGCGACGCCATCGTATCCCCAGCCGTGATGGCCGGCGAACGCAGCTACGGGCATGAGCTCGACGTGGGAAACGCCGAGATCGCGCAGATACCCAAGCCTGGCGATGGCGGCGTCGAGCGTTCCTTCCGGCGTGAAAGTGCCCACATGCAGCTCATATAGGATGGCGCTGGCCAGGGGCGGCGGCTGGAAAGGCGAATGCTGCCATGGAAAAGCGGCGTGGTCGTAGACGCGCGACAGTCCGTGCACACCGTTCGGCTGCGAGAGCGAGCGCGGATCGGGATAGGGTTTTTCACTGTGGTCCACGATGAAGCCGTAGTCTGCGCCGGGGCCGGCGGACGCGACTTGAACGCGCCACCATGCCTCGGCGTCGGGCCCCTCCATGGGGAAGCGCCGGCCCTGCACCTGCAATTCAATTGTTTTCGCGCGCGGCGCCCAGACCGCAATTTCCATCGTTTCTTACTCCGTCCTGCGGCGGCGGGAGATCAGCTTGCGGCTGCTTTGGCTCGACGTTCCGCGGGTTCGGCGCGCCGTGCGCCCTGCAGCCGGATGGAGACGTGAACCAGGCTGAGCGCGGCCGGCGTAACGCCGGGAATGCGGCTGGCTTGCCCGATGGTGCGCGGCCGAATGCGCTCCAGCGTTTCCTTCATCTCTCGCGAGAGGCCGCTGATGGCGCTGTACTCAAGCCAATCGGGGATGGTGACAGCCTCGGCTGCTTTGAGCTTCTCGATGGATTTTTTCTGCTGGTCGAGATAGCCGGCAAACTTGATCTCGGTTTCGACGGCGCGGGCTTCGTTGCGCATCTGGGAGCGGAGGATGGGGGGGGCGAGGTGGGCAGCCGGGTTGGTTGAGGGGGCGGGGTTGTGTGGGGGCGAGGACGCCCCCACCACAGCCAGCCGGGAGGCTGGCGCTACGTTGGAGGGCGGCGCTGCGTCGGTGGGCGGCGCTGCGTCGGGGAGCGGCGATATGTCTCCGGAGAGCGGTGCTGCATTGATGGCCCAAACGGCGAGTTCGGGCTCGGCTGCGATTTCGTCGCGCAGGGCCGCGAGGACAGGTTCGATGGTGACCTCAGGGCGCTTGAGCAGTTGCGCCCAGGTTAGGCCGGCAGTCGCGGTGAGCTCGCCGAATCCGGCGGCGGCAAGGCGCTCTGGATCGGCCTTGCGAGTAGTGAGGAGTTTTTCCAGCGCGGCCATGCGCGCCTGCTTCTGCTCGAATTGCTCCCATGCTTCGTTGTCGATTAGCCCGAGCCTGCGGCCGTGTGGTGTGAGGCGGCGATCGGCGTTGTCGATGCGCAGGTGCAGGCGGAATTCCGCACGCGAAGTGAACATCCGATAAGGCTCGTTGGTGCCTTTGGAGATCAGGTCGTCGATGAGGATGCCGGTGTAGCCTTCGCTGCGATCGAGCGTAAACGGCGGCTCGCCCTTCACCGAAAGGGCCGCATTGATGCCGGCCATTATGCCCTGACAAGCGGCTTCCTCATAACCCGATGTCCCGTTGATCTGGCCGGCGAGGTAGAGGCCCTGCATGCACTTGACGCGCAGCGTGCGGTCTAGCTCGGTTGCGTCGACCGAGTCGTACTCGATGGCATAGCCGGGGCGCAACAGTTCAGCCTCATCGAGGCCGGGAATGGAGTGGACCATCTGCCACTGCACTTCCATGGGCAGCGAGGTGGACATGCCGTTGATGTAGACCTCGTGTGTGTTGAGGCCTTCGGGCTCAAGGAAAAACTGGTGCTGCGTCTTGTCGGGGAATTTGACGATTTTGTCTTCGATGGATGGGCAATAGCGCGGGCCGATGCCTTCGATGCGGCCCGAGTACATGGCAGAGCGGTGCACGTTTTCGCGGATGAGGCGCAGCGTTTCCGGAGTGGTGAAGGCGATGTGGCAGGAGACTTGCGGCTGCGCGATTTTTCTGGTGCGAAAGCTGAAGGGCGTGGGATCGGCGTCGCCGGGCTGCTCTTCAAACATCTGCCACTTGATGGTGCGTCCATCGAGGCGCGGCGGCGTGCCCGTTTTCAGGCGGCAGGTGCGCAGGCCCAGGCGGCGGAGCGCTTCGCCGAGCATGACGGACGCGGGCTCGCCGCTGCGGCCGGCGGGATAGCGCTCTTCGCCGCAATGGATGAGGCCGTTGAGGAACGTTCCTGTCGTAATGATGGTGGCGCCGGCGAGCAGACGGCGACCGTCGCGCAGTTTGAGGCCGAGGACGCGGCGGTATGGACGAGTGGGGCGGGGAAGGTCGGGAGGATCAATGGAGTCCTCGTCCCGGGTCCCCAAATGCGAGGGACCGGGGGCACCCATATTGGTTGGGGAAACAACTTCACCCAGAGAAGTTGGAGAATCAACTTCATCGAAGATCAGGTCGACAACTTCGGCTTGGCGGATGTGCACGCCGGGCTGATTCTCCAGCACCTCGCGCATCTTCACGCGGTAAAGGGCCTTGTCGCACTGCGCGCGGGGACTCCAGACCGCGGGGCCGCGCGAGGTGTTGAGCAACCGGAATTGGATGCCGACAGCGTCGGCGACCTCGCCCATCACGCCGCCCAGGGCATCCACTTCGCGCACCAGGTGGCCCTTGGCCACGCCGCCGATAGCAGGATTGCAGCTCATCTGCGCGATTAGGTCGAGGTTCATGGTGATGAGCGCGGTTTTGAGGCCCATGCGCGCGGCAGCCATGGCGGCCTCGCAGCCGGCGTGACCGGCGCCGACGACTACAACGTCGTATTGTTCAGAGAAGGGCATCCATTTTTATTGTACGGATGGAGGGATGTCAGTGAGCGGCGCGACTTCAGGATCGGCCAGATAACGCTGCTGCTGCTGCGAGGCAACTTTTCGTTCTCTGAGAAGCAGATCCGGTGACGGCCCAGCCATCAGCCGCTTCGATTCCAGCCTGAACCTGAGCGGCTATGGCTTTCTATCTTGCAGCCGGTTACCATGCGGCTAAAATCTCCTCTCCCCAGGAGGCAATCTTGACGGACTCCATAAACTGCAGCTTCCAGCCACAGGCTGAGGCGAACTCCGACGGCGGGCAAGGCCAGGCAAAACAAGCGCCGGCGCGACAATCCCAGCAAGAACTGGAGGAGGAACGGCGCCAGATCCGGCGGCTGCAGATGGTGGTGAACATGGTCACGCAGGTCATTGCGCAGGACACTTCGTTGACCGTGGAGGAAGCGTCCGCGATGGTTGCCGACACGCGGCGGCTGGCGCTGGGAATGTTTCCCGACAAGGAGCTGGCGTTCAACCTTATTTATTGGCCGCGGCTGCAGCGGATCATGAGGGAGCGGTTCCGGATGCAGTAACCGGCGGGGGAGCCGCTTGCTCACCGTGTTCCGCTACCTGGTCACGCCGCGGAAGGAGAAACCGACAGCGTCTCCGGCGACTTCAGCCTGCGGAAGAGCAGCCAGAAGCAGAGCAACAGGTCGAAGGTCATCGGCGGCAACTCGTACCAGTTCGGCGAATGCATTACCCCAAATCTCGGATACAAGAGATAGGCAAAGGCGCAGAACCCCTCATAAACAGCGCTCAAAACACCCCACAACGCCAAAACCCGCGGAACGTATTGCGATTGAAACAGCACCCAGGCAAACAGCGCCGATCCCAGCCCGTTGAACGCCAGGCCAATGTAATAGGCATCCCGGCCCGCATCCAATTGCGCTCCGGCCAGCGCCGCCTGCCCATCGAGCCCAAACCCCTGCAGCGCGCCCGCTCCCGCCAAAAACCGCAGCGCGCCCAGCATGTACAGAATAAAAATGAACCAGAAGACCGCGTAGATGACTCTGCTGAAGGCCGCACACAGCGCCATTTCGCGGTTGACCGGCCGCAGCAGCACATAGAGAGCGGTCAGCAGCACAATCATTCCTACCCCGTGCACAAAGGCACCGGCCAGATAGATGCGGATGGCCTCTTCGTGGTGCACAAAGTGACGCGCAGTCACCTCGCCATTCTCCCAAACCATATAAGGCGCATAAAAGCGGGAAAACACCACCATGAGGATGGCCAAGCCGAGAAGATAAGTCACCGCGAAGATCTTCGCGGCCGATCGTTGCGTTCGTTCTATCATCGTTTCCTTTCGTGCTTGGCCCGGGCCAGCGTCTTACGGGCGGTAGATTCGCACCTCGGCGATTCTGCGATGGTCGAGAGGCCGCCTAACCTAGATCCTGGCGCTTAGCGCGCTTAATAGACGCTAACGCCCGATCTACCTTCAGAATCGCTGTATTTCTGCTCCCGATCTCGCCATCGGTGCTCATCAAGACCCCAGACCAGCAGATACAGGATCAGCGTCCCTTCGCCGATCAATCCCACAATCATCGTAAAAGGTGAAATGGTGCGGCTCAGGCTGGGCGAAATCGTCGTCAGCCAGCTGACACCCGCACATGCCATCAGCGCGCCAACAGCGTTTGGCATGAAGCGCGAACGCACGATCAGAAAGGCGATCAACAGGCAATAAATACCGAAGAAAACGAAATTGCTGATATGAGCCGGCAAGTAGCCCAAAATGGGCAACCATAAACCCAACATGCTGACCAACGCTGCCACCGCTGAAATCCATGGATTCACATGCCGGAATAAGTGCCATAGCAGTAGGGTGACACCCGTGTAAAGAATGGTGGAAACAAAGTTGACCGCATTTCCCGCGGCTTGCATATTGCGGCTGAGCAGCCCCATCGCAGCAAGGCCTGTCAGCATGTTTAAGAGGTAAAGCACTCCTGCCATGCGAGCTTCCTTCTTGGGCGAAATCATCGTTTCCTTTCGTGCTTGGCGAAAGCCAGCGTCAAAACCACGGTGATGGTGAAACCGTTGCGGCCGCAGATCAGATGTGGAAGCGCGCTCTCCATCTCATCGCGCCAGAAGATGCGCGCCCACGTTTCACAACCAACTCAGCATCCTTATTCCTCCCGCAGCAGGGTCATAGGATCGACGCGCAAGGCGCGCTGCGCCGGAATCCAAGTCGCGATCAGCCCCAGTAGCGCCATAGCTGCCACCACGCCAGCCAGCACGAGGGGATCGCGCGGCGTGGCCTGATAGACGATGTAAGAGAGGACGCGGCTGGCGAGCAGGCCGAGCGCCAGTCCGGCCGCTGAACCCGCGGCCAGCAGACGCAGCGCGCGTCCCAGGGCGGTGCCCAGCACCTCACGCCAGCGCGCGCCCAGCGCGACCCGAATGCCCAGCTCCTTGAGCCGCCTGGATACCGAATACGCTGCCATGCCGAAGATCCCGGCGATGGAAAGGATGGCGCCGATGAGGCCGAGTGCGCCCAAGGCCATGGTGGCCACCTTGGCGGGGAACTGCACAACTTCAAGCAACTGGTTCCAGCTTTGAATGTCCACGGGAAGCCCGGGGTCGAGTTGACGGAGGTTGTAGCGCATGAGGGCCGCAAGCTGTTGCGGATCGCGATTGGACCGCACCATCAAGTAAGCTAGCGGATCGTTATAAAGCATTGACGGCATCAGAATCGCCGGTTCTTTATCTTCGGTGAGCGCGAGGTATTTGCCGTCCTCCACCACGCCCACAATCTCCGCGAGGGTTCCGTCGCCGATGCGGAAATGGCGGCCCATGGCGCCGTTCACGCTGCCGAACATGCGCACGGCGAATTGCCGGTTGACCAGCGCCGGCACCCGATCGCTTTTATCGTCGTTCCAGGAGAAGTCGCGGCCGGCCAGCAGCCTTGTCCCCGCGGCGCGAAGGTATCCGGGCGAGACATTGAACCGATAAGGCGTGATGGCTACATTCGCCAGCTTCCGGTCGCGGGTCTCCTCCGTAAACACCTTCTCGCGAAATGCAGCCGTGTACACGAGCGGCGGATAGTTGTTTACCAGGCCCACCGCATCCACTCCCGGGATGGCCGCTATGGCATCGATCATTCGCCGGTTGAATTGCGGAATCCGCGCGCCTGTATAACTCGCATCGGCCAGGTTGATCCCGGCAGTCATCACGTTGCGGGGATCAAAACCGAAGCTTGCATTCACGCTCCGCACCAAGCCGCGAACCGCTACCAGCGATGAGGTGACCAGCACGGCGCACAGGGCGATCTGCACCGTCAGCAGCGCATCGCGCACCGTGAACTTGCGGCCTGCGCGGCTGGTGCTTCCCGCTTTCACCACTTCATACGGATTTGCGCGCATGACCTGCCGCACGGGCACAATGCCGAAGAGGCATCCGCTGACTACGGCGAGAACAAGGGCCACGGCGTAGATGCGCGCGTCCATGGTGACGGGAATGTGGAGGGGCGCGCCCGGAAACGGATGCCACGTGCTGAGGCGGCGCAACAGAGGCATTCCCGCCAGCACGCCCAGCAATCCTCCTGCCAGCGAAAGCAGCAGCGCCTCGGTCATGAGCTGACGCAGAATCCGACGCCGGGTGGAACCGAGCGCCAGGCGCAGCGCCACTTCTTTGGCGCGGTCAGCCGCGTGCGCGGCGAACAGGCCGCCAAGGTTGGCGCAGGCCGCGAGCAGAATCAACACCGCCAGGCACATCAGCGCCGCAACGAATCCGCGGACCGAGGGCCCGAAGCTGGTTAGGCCAGTTCGTCCCAGCACCACATGCTTGCCGTCAATTTCTTTTGGGTACTCTCTGGCCAGTGCGGCCGCCACGCGGTTGGCGTCGGCTTCTGCCTGCTCCGGCGTGACGCCCGGCTTGAGGTGGCCGAAGGTTTCAAACAGCTCCTGGGAATTGGCCCGGTCGGTCAGCGAGTTGCCGCCGATGGTCTCCTGCTCCACGATGGGGATGAAGAAATCGGGGGAGACGAACATGAGAGTTCCGGCAAACTCCGGGGCGGTTACGCCGATGACCGTGAACGGGTGCTTGTTGACGCGGACCACGCGACCGATGACACCAGGGTCGTCATGGAAGCGGGTGTGCCAATAGCCGTAACTCAGCACGATGCAGGGCGCGCTGCCCGTCCCGTGCAGGTCTGAGGGGGCGTATAGCCGACCGAGGTAGGGGTACGCAGCGAGTACAGTGAAGTAATTTCCCGTGGTGGCGAATCCGCTGGCTGCCTGGGGATCGTTGCCGGTGTCGATGGCGGTGCCGAGGGCGAAGTTGAACGCCGCCAGGTCAACAAAGCTGTGCATGCGGTCGCGCAGATCCAGGTAATTGGGATAAGACTGGAACTGCTGATCGGTTCCGTACTCGGTTCCGTACAAGGTATTCGCGTTGGGCACATTGAGCGTGTGCAGCAACAGCGCATCCATGACGCCGAAGACCACCGCGTTGGCGGCGATTGCGAGCGCCAGCGTGGCGATAGCAGCTACGGCGAACCCGCGCGATTTGGCGAGAACGCGAACCGCAAATCGCAGGTCGCTCCACAGCGTGTCCAAAAAGCCTCCGCCCATCGCCGCGTAGCTTTCTTCGCGGATCCGCTCGCGCGCGCCGAACTCGATGCGCGCCCGGCGTTCCGCTTCCGCGCGGTTCATTCCGCGCAGCTCCAGGTCGTCGGCGCGCAACGCGATGTGCGCGCGCAGTTCCTCTTCCATCTCTTCGGCCACATCCTCGCGGCGAAACATTCGATCTAGACCCGATTTAAGGCGATTCCGTAGATTCATCGCCGACCTCCGGCTTCCGTTTGCTCGATCCAGCGGCGCTCATTCACTCCCAACGCGAGCAACCACAGCATTGGGAGCGCCTCGCCAATCACGACGGCCAGCATCATCGCCGCTCCCAGCCACCGCGGCAAGAACCGCGCACGCAACATCACCCATCCCAGCAGCAGGCAGTAGAACCCGTGCATCCCCATCGCCACATTCATCCCTCCTGGATGCCACCGCGCCGCCTCCACCCCCAGGCTTGCCAGCCCAAACACCAGCATGCCCACGCATGCCGCCTGATCCACCGGCGCAAAGATCCGAAACAGCAACACCATGGCCGCCGCATAACATCCCACCGGAATCACCACGCCCGCCATTCCCATCCGGCCGGGTATTACGAACTCAGCCACGACCGCTGTTGCCACTGCAAGTACATACAAGATCCCTGCAATTCGCGCGCGCGTTCGCGCCGTCCCAGCCCGGTTCCCCTGCACCATCGCATTCGTGGTCATCTGCATTCTCCTCCATGCCTGAGGCGGCTCCGCAAGGGCGACCCGCCGGTCGCCGTTCAATCGGCAAAACTGCTTTTAGCCCACTTCTTTCGCCGTGGCGCTGAGCGCCGCGGCCATGGCCGCGGCCAACCGGTTCCAGCTCGCCGTCTCCTGGCTCAAGCGTTTGCGTCCCGCCGCTGTGAGCTCGTAATACTTTGCCTTGCGATTGTTTTCCGATTTTCCCCAGCTTGCTTTCAGCAGTCCCTGCCGCACCAGCCGGAACAGCCCGGGATACAGCGCCCCCTGCTCGATGAGCAGCGCCTGTCCGGAGATCTGCTCGATGCGCAGCAGGATCCCGTAGCCGTGCAGCGGTCCCAGAGAAACAGCGCGCAGGATCAGCAGGTCCAGCGTTCCGGGAAGCAAATTTGCCTGGTCGCCCATGGTCACTCCTAGTCTGTTTAGGGAAACATCCCTAAGGTGATTAGGAGAGTAGCGCCGCTTTCCTAAGCTGTCAAGGGGAATCTTTTTCACACTTGTGCGGGGGATGGGGACCTGCGGTGTTTTGCGGGGCTGGCGCAAAGGAAGGCGCTTTCGAGCGCCTTCGGTCACGCCACTAAGTTTCGAATTGCGTTCCCGAGCGAGGCCAGTAACGCCGCCTGCTGTGGGGCGGGAACATCTCCCTGGGCGAGGTCGGCCGATCCTCCGCCACGAAGCCCCAGGCGAGCCAATTCCTCGCGCAGAATCTGGCCGCAGTTGAAGTTGAGGTCGGGGCTGCGGGCAAGAAAAATGCGCGCGGGATCCACTTCGCTGGCGCAGAAGATGACGGAAGTGGATGGGGCTGCAGCGGCCGTCCGCGAGGCCAACAGTCTGACGAAGTCGCGATCCCGGTCTTTCCAAGTGCGAACCACCAAGCGCAGACCGTTCTCGACTGGAACCTCCGCCACCAGGACGGCTGCTTGAAGAGACGCGAGTTCTTCGCGCAGCCTTTGCCGCTCCTTTACGCCCGACTTTCCTTCGGCTAACAGACGGGCCACGGCAGAGTGCAGTTCCGCGGCTCCGGTGGAAAGCAGAGCCGAGGCCTGGTTCAGGATTGCGGCGTCGGCGCGCGCAGCGCGAACAGCACGCAATCCGCAGACAAACTCGACGCGCACGCCGCGGCTAACTTTCTCCACACTGCGAAGGAGCAGCGCGCCGATTTGCCCGGTGGAGCGCACGTGCGTTCCCCCGCATGCATTGCGGTCGCAATCGGCAATCTCGATCAGGCGAATGGAGCCCGGACGGTCGGGGAGCTTGCGAAGTTCGCCGGCCGCGAGCATGGTTTCGGCATCTTCGCGCGACGCATAGCGCATCGATACCGGCCGGTCTTCCGCAACGATCTCGTTGGCAATCCGCTCCACCCGTTCGAGGCTATGGTGCGCCAGCGGGCCGCCGGCCAAATCGATGGTGGAGGTATTCTCGCCGAGATGGAACGAGACCGTTGGCGCATGAAGCTCCGAGACAAACACCGCGGAAAGCAAATGCTGACCGGTGTGCTGCTGCATGTGATCGAAGCGCCGTTCCCAGTCGATGTGGCCCTGCACGCGAGTACCGGGAGCAAGGGGACGCGGCGTGAAATGCCAGACCGCGCCGTCTTCGTCCTCCTCAACTTGCTCCACGCGTATTTGCTGCGTTGAACCGTCGTGCAATTGCGCGTGCAACTCGCCGGTATCGAAGGGCTGCCCACCACTGGATGGATAAAAGGCAGTGCGGTTGAGGGAAAGCTGCCATGCCGGCTCTCGGTCCACTCCCGGAACCTCGCGAACGGCGTTCACTGAAGCGGAGAAGGTCTTCAGAAACGAATCGGAATAGTAGAGGCGCTCCGTGGCAAACAAGCTGAAATCTCCTGGCGGGTTTCGCTCGGGCTTGATGCCCATCGGCGCGGGCATGTCCGGCGGTCCCGATACAGTGTAGTTCGCTCGGGTTGGCTCCGCGATGGTGAGGGGCGGCGCAACGGGCGCGGACGCGGCAATTTCGCATGACTTGTACCGTGTAACTTGGTGCCGCTATTTTTCGCCGAATTGCTTCTCCGCGAACTCAAGAAAATACGGCCAGTTTGGCGCCGGCGTGTGCCCGTACTCGTGCTGGCGGAACGCAATTCGCCCCGAATCGATCAGTGTTCCCATGGGCGGAAACGTGGTCGCGCCCAGGCCCTCGTATCCCAGCAATTTCCATGCCGGGCTGGCGGCTGCCGCAGCTATGAACATGCCTTGCGCATCCTGCCACGCATCGCCGGGCGCGTACTCCGGCGTGGTGAGGAGCGCGCCGCCTCCAATGAAGACGGGCCGAGGCGCAACCAGCGCGATGAACTCGTGACTGTCCACGGGGAGCTCATTGGCGGAATGGCCCACTGCCGCGTAGTGCATGAAGTTGCCCGCGAACCAGTGGAACTCCTCCGCGCTGCACAGGTTGCCGATGGTCTCGCCGTAGTTGCGCCGGAACAAGTCCGCCCCGCCCGCGCCCGACGACGAAATATATCCGATGGCAAACCGCGGATCGTCCGCCATGGCCACCAGCGCCGCCTTGCCGCCGCGCGAGTGGCCCATCACTCCCACCCTTGTTCCATCCACATCCGGGTCCGTCTGGAGATAATCGAGAATTCGGCTGTCTGCCCAGGCCCACGCACGCAGCACGCCCCAGTCATCGAGCGCGCGCGGCTGCCCGTGGTTCACCAGGCCGATGATGCCTTGATCCAGCCCGGCGCCATTATCGGCCTGCACTGCGTTGGAATTGCGCGACACGAATCCCCAGCCCGATTCGAGCAGCAGCTTGGTCGAGTCGGGAGGATTGTCCGGCATGGCCAGCCGATGCACCATCTGCCCCGGCCGTGGCGGTGGGAAATGGAATGTAAACGGATGCACCGTTCCGCCGCCAATGATAACCGGCACTTTTTTGCCGCGCGTGCTCGCCGGCGTCACCACGTCGGCGTGAATATCGACCGTGATCGCGGGATATTCAGAGTTATCCACGTGCCCGGTAATGTGCTTCACGATCGCCGGCACGCCTGCGACGCTCATCTCCTCAACGCTGTCTACTTTCCACGTCACGGCGGGAATGTGCGCGGGATATTTGCCGTAAACATCCTGGGCAAACATTGCTTGAATCTCCTTGCGCCGCTTGTCCCAATCCGCTGCGGTCTTCACCTTTTTGCCGTTGTTGAATTTGAGCAGCGCCGGCAGCCTGGGATACGGATTGGCCTTTGTCTCGTCGTAATTGGCGTTGCCGGGCTTGCCGATGTCATACGCCGTTGCGGGTCCTTGCATCGCCGTAATTCCCAGGAGTTGCAGTTCGCGATCGCGTTCTTTCGCGGAGGCCGCCATGATGGCCGCGCGTTCCGCCGGCGTGGGGAAATGGAATTCCGTCGCTGCCGGCGCTTTGGCGGGAGGCGCCTGGGCATGTCCCGTCATGCATATGGAGAGAGACAGCGTTGTTGGCAGAAGAGCCATCTTTCGAATGAAGCGTTGCTCAAAGATCATGGGAGCCCTCGTTTCGCTGGCAGAGAATCGCCGGAAACCGGAGACTACGGCCGGCGATGCGCCGCAGATTTCACGAATGAGCTTATCAGTTCGCCGCAGGACGAGACCGGTTTGGGGCCGCGGCACGCCTTCGCGCGATAATGAGCCCACTAAAGCGTTTTAATGTTGGACGGCGCGCGAAGCGGACTCTATGATTTCGTAGTAAACTTCAAGCCACTGACCCGCGACCCCGGGAGGCCGAAGTTCCGGAAGTCGATTTCGACGCGAGCGGCAGTTCCGTTGTGCCATGCAGTGCAGTGCGTGAAGAGCCGGTACCGCAACTGGAACTCGTCGGGAAAGAAGAATCCTCTAGAAGGCGGATCGAGAGGTAATCATGCTGCGAGAACAATGGGAAACGTTCAAGCGCGCGGCTCGGCGCGAGAAGATGGACAAAATCCCCATGGCGCTGATCGTCGACAGCCCATGGATTCCGGGATACCTGGGCATCCAACACCTGGATTATTTCCTCGATCCGGAGCTTTGGTTTCAATCGAATTTGAAAATCATGCGCGAGTTTCCGGACATTATTTTCATTCCATCATGGTGGATGGAATACGGGATGGCGGCGGAACCGTCGGTGCTGGGCGCAAAGATCAAATTCTGGCAGGACAATACGCCGAGCGAATATCACACTCTCTACCGCCTGGAGGACATCGACAACTTTCCCGAGTACGAGGTGGAAGCGGACGGGTTTGCGGGGCTCACGCTGCATCGCATCAAGATGGCGCGGCAGAGGATTCTGGACGCCGGTTACATTTTGCCGATGGTGACCTCGCGCGGGCCGTTGTGCACGGCGGGATTTGTGCGCGGCACCACGGAGTTCATGATCGACCTGGTGGAGAATCCGAAGGGCGCGCACAAGCTGATCGACCTTTGTACGCGGGTGATCATCGACTGGCTGAAGGCACAGCAGAAGGTGATGGGCGATACGGTGGAGAGCATCTTCATCCTCGACGACATTGTTGGATTCATCAACGAAGAGCATTACCTGGAGTTCGCGCATCCTTACTTGAAGCGAATTTGCGATGCTTTTCCCAAGGATTGGGTGAAGCTGTATCACAACGACGCGGAAGTGGACGCGTGCCTGGACCACTTGCCCGACACCGGTTTCAACGTTTTGAACTGGGGCAAGCAGCGGCACATTACGGAAGTGAAGCGGCGCGTGGGCGACCGCATGTGCCTGATGGGCAATGTAAATCCGCTGGAGATTGGCGTGCGCGGAACGCCGGAAGAGGTGAAGGACGAGACGCTGGAGGTGCTGGAGGGCTCGGGCGGCGAGGGAATCATTTTGTCGGTGGGCGGAGGAACCAGCCCGGGGATGCCGCGCGAAAACATCCTGGCGATGCTGGAAGCTCTTGAAGAATTCAATGCCAAGCGTGCGACAACGATGAGTGCCCCTTAAGGATCAGGAATCATGCCCGATTACGCGCTGATGAACCAGTATTTGTACGAAGGCAATGCCGGCGAGGTGGAGCGGCTGACGAAAGAGGCGCTCGCGGAAGGGCGCACCGCGCAAGAGGTGCTGAACGAAGGCCTGATTGCGGGCATGAGCGTGGTGGGCGAGGATTTCAAGCACAATGTTCTCTACGTTCCCGAGGTGCTGATTGCGGCGCGGGCGATGAAGGCCGGGATGGCGGTGCTGAAACCGTTGTTGACATCGAAGGACAGCGGCACCAGGCCCAAGGGCGTATTGCTGATGGGCACGGTGCGCGGCGACCTGCACGATATCGGCAAGAACCTGGTGGGCATGATGGCGGAAGGCGCGGGCTTTGAGTTGCACGACATCGGAGTGGATCAGAGTGTGGAGAAATTCATGGCGGCGGCAGAAAAATGCAAGCCGACGATCATCGGCATGAGCGCGCTGCTGACCACCACGATGATGTATATGAAGACTGTGATCGATGGCTTTGATGCAGCCGGCCTCACGCACATCAAGATGGCGGTGGGCGGCGCGCCGATCAGCCAGATGTTTGCCGACGAAATCGGCGCCGACGGATATGGAGCCAACGCTTCGGCCGCGGTGGACCTGTTTTTGAAGCTGGCCGCGCAGGCGTAGTCCGGAAGGGGCTGACCGTGGCCAAATACAAGATTCTTTCTTGGAAAGAGATTCCGACGCAGATCAGGGCTGAGGATGATCTTGACGACGTGAACTTGATGCTGGACGACCGTTTCATGAGGCTCGTGGACGCGCAGGCCATGAAGGACGGATTGACTGAGACCGACGCCTTTCTGGAGGCGTGGCATTGGAGCGAAGAAGAGGAGCGCGCGGGCTCGGCGTGGGAAGTGGCGGACGCATTGAAAGCCGAAATCGAAGCGAAGAAGTGGTAGGGAATCTCCAGGAATGGCCGTCACGCTTACCATCAACGGACAATCGATCGAGGCGGCCGGCGGCCGGTCGCTCTTTGAGCATGCAGAGGATCTCGACATCGACGTGCCCACCTCCTGCCGCAAGCAGGGCAAGTGCAAAGAGTGCATGGTGGAAGTGGTCGAAGGGATGGATTTGCTCTCGGCGCGGGCAGAGCCGGAACAACATTTGAAAGGCAGTTTTCGTCTCTCCTGCCAAACGTTTGTGACCGGCGGAGGCGGCCACGTGCGCTGCCATACCATGCGGCGCGGGCTGATGCGAATCGAACGGCACGCGCCGGGCTTGCCAGGCGGCGACGGGCAGCTCCAACTCGATCCCGCCGTCACCCGCGATGGAGATCGCATCCTCATCGATGGCATCGAAGTGGACCGCTCGACTGGGACGATTCACGGAATTGCGATGGACCTTGGCACTACGACGATAGTGTTGCGGCTGTTTAACCTTGAGACCGGCGAGCTGATCGCGGACACGTCGTTTGAAAACCCACAGCGCTTCGGAGGTTCGGAGGTGATGTCGCGCATCGCGTACGACACCGAGCACCCTGGACGGCTGCTGATGCGCACGCTGGCCGGATATCTGAGCCATGCGATCGAGAAGTTTCCCGTGGATCCGCGGACGATTTACGAGATGGTGGTGGTGGGCAACTCCACCATGCGCGATCTCTTCTTTTGGCAAAGCGTGTACTCGATCGGGCAGAGTCCCTACCAGTCGATCACGGAAATCGAGATGGCCGCGGGCAAACGCGCGACGACGAGCCTGACCCAGACCGGACGACACAGCCTGCTGCCGATTCATCCGCGGGCGCGAGTGTACGGGGCGCCGATCGTCAGCGGCCACGTGGGCGCCGACGCAGCCGCGGGCATGCTTGCCGTCGATATCGCCCATGAAGAGCGGCTGATCGCGATCATGGACATCGGAACCAACACCGAGCTGATTGTGGGCAACAGGCATCGCATCCTGGCGGCGTCGTGCCCCGCGGGACCGGCTTTCGAGGGCGGAGCGATTGCATGCGGAATGCCGGCGCTGGAGGGAGCGATTGAGGCGGTGCGGATTCTCCCCGGTGGCAACTTCGACATTGGCGTGATCGGCGGCGGACGACCCGAGGGGATTTGCGGTTCGGGCCTGATCGACGCGCTGAGCGAGCTGCTGCGCACCGGCCGCATGAATGAGTACGGGCGATTCGAGGACGGCCTGCACCGGATCGATTTCCATGGGGACGCGCAGAACGAAGTCTACCTGCTGGAGAGCGATGTAAACGAGCTGGCCCAGGCCAAAGGGGCGAACGCTGCGGGATTGCACGTGGTCTTCAGCGCATACGGAATCGACTTTGACGATATTGATGTTTTTTATCTGGCGGGAGGGTTCGGGCGTCACATCGATGTGGAGGCGGCAAAGCGCATCGGGCTCGTTCCCAATCTGCGCGCGGAAAAAATTGTGCAGGCCGGCAACACCGCCATCGAAGGCGCAACGATTGCGCTGCTCTCGAAACAAAAACGACTGGAGCTGGAACAACTGGTGAAGCGGGTGGAGCACTGCCGGCTGGAGACGCACCCGAATTTCTTTGACTTCTTTGTGGAGGGCTGCCAGTTCAAGCCCGTGGAGCCCATGCCGTGCCTGCCGTGAGCGACAACATCGAGCTGTCCTCCTCACTCTCATCGCTCAGCGTGCAGGAGGAGGAGTATATTCGGCTGCTCGGTTTCCCGCGGGGCTGGGTGCTGGAAGGGCGCACGCGAGAACTGGCCGACTGGGCGCGGGAGTGGTACGCGCAACATGGCAGGCCGTGGATGTACGCGCGGCAGGCCGAACGGGTTGAGATCGCGGGCGATTTGATTTTCATCAATGGAGTGCGGTTCTCCAGCCGGCGGCTCAGGGCCACGCTTGCGGATGCCGAGGCGCACGGCGTGATTCTTGTCGCAGTTGGCGCGGGCCCGGAGGCAGAAGAGGAAGCGCGCCGGCGCTGGGTTGACGAGAAGCCCGACGAATACTTTTTTCTCGAAGTGTATGCATCCGCGGTGGTGGAACATCTGACTACGCTGGCCGGAGCCCGCCTCTGCGATTGGGCGGAGCAGAGACAGATGGCGGTGTTGCCGCATTACAGCCCGGGATATCCGGAGTGGGACGTGGCCGAGCAGCCGCGATTGCTGGAGTTGCTGAAGAAGACGCGGATCGAGTCATTTCCTTCTCGTGTGGATGCCTTTGAGTCAGGCATGCTGCGGCCGAAAAAGACGCAGCTGGCGGCGTTCGGGCTCACGCGGCACGCGGATCGGCTGCAACGGTTGACGAGCCTTGTTCCCTGCGAACGATGCTCGTTTGGTCCTTGCCAGTACCGGCGCGCGCCGTACCGCAGGCCCCGCGTATCGCTGCCGAGCAGGCGCAACTCACGCTGCCGGCGATCAACCGCAATGCGCGATATGGAACCAACAGGAAGGCGCTGGAGCGATGGGCCAGGGAACGGCTTACCCTGCGCACAGAATCGGACGGATCTGTGGATGCGGTCTTCCGCTACGACGGAACCACTTGCACCAATATGGGGCGTCCGCTTGCGTTCCTTTATCGCGTGACGCTGGGACCGCGCGACGAAGGCTATCCGATTCGCCAGCAGCAATGCTTGCCGGTTGAAGGCGACGGGGGCTACACCTGCATGTGCCGCTTTATCGAGGACGCCGATGGGCTGATGCGCGCGATCGGGAGTGAGAAACCGCTCAGAGGAAAGCGGCTGGACGCGGTTTTGCAATGGAAGCGCGTACCCACCGCGGCGGGATGTTATTGCGAGGCCGCCAGCCGCGATCACAAATGGGGCATTGTGCTCGAAACCATCCACTATGCTTTGGTACAAAGGGAATTGGCCGGGGACGCCGATTGACAATGAGAAAGCTCTTTCAGGAAGCGATGCTGGAACGGCCCATCCTGGGCGACGGGGCGATGGGAACGCAGTTGATGCTGGCCGGATTGGAGCAGGGCAACTGCGGTGAGGCATGGAATCTGGCGCATCCGGAGCGGGTGCTGGCGATTCAGCGCCGCTATGTGGAGGCGGGCTCGGAGTGCCTCATCACCAACACCTTCGGCGGTTCCCGCATCATGCTCGGCCGCCATGGCGAGACCGATCACGTGACGGCGATCAACAAGGCGGGAGTGGCGATTGCGCGCGCCGCTTTTGGCGATCGGGATGGATACGTGCTCGGCGACATCGGCCCATTTGGCGGGTTGATGCAGCCTTTCGGCGAATTCACAACCGACCAGGTGCGGAGCGCATTCGAAGAGCAGGCCGCGGCTCTGGTTGAGGCGGGCGCCGACGCGATCATCGTGGAAACGCAGACCTCGCTCGAGGAACTTTTGCTGGGTATCGAAGCGGCCCAGAAGGCGGGCGCGCATTGCATCGTCGGGTCCATGGCCTACGATGTGACCCTCGACGGCTCGACTTTTCGCACCATGATGGGCATCGATCCGGAGCGGGCGGCTGAGTTTATGGAAGAGCACGGCGCCCACGTGGTGGCGCTGAATTGCGGGACCGGCATGGAGATGGAGCGCGCGCGCGCCGCGGTGGAGCGGTACAAGGCCGTGACCAGCCTGCCGGTTATGGTTCAGCCCAATGCGGGAAAGCCAAGGCTGGAGAACATGAAGGTGATTTACGACGAATCCCCGGAGCAGATGGTGAAGGGTCTTGTGCCGCTGCTTGAAGCCGGCGCCAATGTGGTGGGCGCCTGCTGCGGAAGCACACCCGATCATATTCGGGCCTTCCGGCAGGCGATGAATGAGTATTTGGGGATAAGAGAATTGCAAACCCAGCGGAGCCCGGCGTGAAAGTGAAACTTTGCGACCTGAACCCGGCGGCGAAAGAGAAGCTGCCCGCGCACACCGATGACAAGTCAGGAATCGGCGTTCATTATGTCGACGCTTACATCAAGCCGATGAACACAAAGCTGGAAGATGGAACCGCGATGCGGTGCAAGCGGCGCGGGCTGAAGATCACGCTGACGGCGGGCGCGAAAAAGGGTGAAGGATTGATGCGGCGGCTGGACGTAAGCTCCGATCCCGTTGTCATGCTGGACGCCGCGCTCCAGGAGGCAGCCTCGGCCGCAGGCATTGGTCTCACAGTAGAAGAAAGCGCTATTTTTATCACCCTCTGATCGCGCATCGATTTGCCGGAACGCCCGGCGTTTCTAATCGTGGAAGCGCACTGCTCCGGGATAAGAGCATGAGAACAGGAAATCCGCGCATTGTTCCTTTCCTGTTCCTGAATGGCTGGGGGAAGTCCAGCAGATCAACTGTAAGTTTTTGAACTTATGGTAGGCACGACTGGATTCGAACCAGCGACCTCTTCCGTGTCAAGGAAGCGCTCTAACCAACTGAGCTACGCGCCTATAGATGGCCGGACCGCGTCTCTTTAAAGCGCCGGAGGATGCCCGCTGAATCGTATTGCTGGCTTGCACTCCGCCATTCGGCAGAACCCGATCCAGCAAGTAGTCTAGCAGGATCGCGATGGGGCGAAAAGCCGGTCGTCCCCCGGCCGGCGGCCTGATGCTGTACCATCCTTCGCTAGAGCCATCATTCCGGATTTGCTTCCCGCCTGTCCGCGGCCGTGCCAGTCTTGCGGCCATTCAAGTTGAAGAGAGGCGTGTCGCAGCCGGCTAACGCTGACGCTCATTTCCTGGCCATGACACACTCCGAAAGTCCACGCCTGAACCCGATGCGCGCCATGCCGAACCTGCTGACCATCGCGCGCATTTGCCTGGCGCCATTTCTGGTCACTGCCATCCTGGAGCGCCAATTCACTCTGGGCTTCGGCCTGTTTATCGCTGCAGGACTGACGGACGCGCTCGACGGCGCTCTGGCCAGGATTCTGAAGCAGCGGACCATGTTGGGCGCGTACCTGGACCCGGTTGCCGATAAGCTGCTCCTGAGCACGTTATTCCTGGTACTCACTCACATGGGGCTGATCCCCGCCCGGGTTACCGTGCTGGTATTCGGACGCGATCTTGGCATTCTGGTGGTTGCCGCTCTTCTCTACGCGGCCGCCGGCCGGCGCGAGTTCAAGCCAAGCCTGTTCGGCAAGGCCAATACGGTCGCACAAATCCTCGCCGTCGCCGTGGTGCTGCTGCAGCAGACCGACCGCGCGGCATGGGTGCTTTGGCTGCGGCCCGTTGCGCTGGACGTGACCATGGTTCTCACCGTCGTCTCCGGCCTGCACTACGCATGGGCGGTGTCGCGGCGATCCGGATCGGCTGTGCCCAACGGCCAGGCTTCATCCGGCGCGGCCAGGTAGAGCCGGGGATATGCGCGTTTCAGGAGTCGGACTCGGCCTCTTGCGCTTCCACGGTTTCCTCAATTTCCATGTCGTTAAATTCTTCTGAATCAAAGACTTCACCGCATTCGAGGCACTCAACAAATTCGGCGTCCTCTTGGCGGGATACGATGCGCACTCGCGGGTGTTTGCAAACGGTGGCCATGGTTCCAGTGTTCGTCAGGATTTCGAGCCGGGCGTTCCCATTGTTGCAGTCCAAATGCCTGGATTCGGGCGATTGTCTGTCTCGCAATTCATTTCAACGAGGTCATCTAAAATCTGCATTTTCATCGACATACACGCAATGTAAGGCTCCGAAAAGCGGTTCAGCCGCTCCCGCGGGCGGCTTGCCGCCCACGCGCCGGAAGAGGAAACAGTCATCACTTCTTGCGCCCGATTTTACCCATCTCCCCGGCAATTGAAAATGGCTTTCTTGTAGATTTTTCCGAAAGTTGGAGCACGCGGACCTCAACCGGCCTGCGGATGCGTGGTCCGGTTGAATTGTGGATCGAATTGGTCGTATACTGAATGCGGACTGATCCAGTCGCATATTGCATGCTGAAGCTGACCAAAAAGGCGGATTACGGACTGATGGCTCTGAAGTACTTGGCCGAGCATCCGGAATCCCCTGCCCAGAGCGCCAAGGACATTGCCGACACATATGGGATACCGGCGCAGTTGCTGGCCAAGATTCTGCAGCGGCTGACCAAAACAGGGCTTCTGCGGTCGCATGCGGGCATGAACGGCGGGTACGCGCTGTCCCGCGATCCGCGCCAGATCTCGGCATTCGAGGTGATCCATGCCATCGACGGGCCGCTCTTCATCACCTCGTGCACCAAGGGTGCAAAAGCGTGCGACCTGACCTCGAACTGCACTGTCAAAGAGCCGCTGGCGCGCGTGAACGAGACCATTTCAGGCGTTTTGAAAAGCATCAGTATCTACGATTTGGCGGACCACGAGCCGCAGGAAACACGCGCCAGCGGCCCTCCGGTCCAGGCACTGGTCACCCTGACGGTGTAGCGAAAGAGAGACATTCTTCCCCCGTCGCGAACAGGGGCAGCAAAGAGGATAAAAACGCGATGAGCACAGTTGTCAGTCAAGTGGAAGCACCAGCGGGCGTCAAGCTGCCCATCTATATGGATAATCACGCCACCACGCCGCTCGATCCGCGAGTGCTGGAGGCGATGATGCCCTACCTCACCACCGTGTTCGGCAACGCCGCCAGCCGTAACCATTCCTTTGGCTGGGAGGCGGAGCGGGCTGTGGAGACTGCGCGCGAGCAGATTGCCAAGTTGATCGGCGCCAGCGCCAAGGAGATCATTTTTACCTCCGGCGCTACGGAGAGCGACAACCTGGCCATCAAGGGCATTGCGGAGATGTACCGCGAGCGCGGCAATCACATCATCACCCAGGTGACCGAGCATAAGGCGGTGCTGGACACCTGCAAGCGCCTGGAGAAATACGGCTATCGCGTGACCTATCTGCCGGTGAAGGCGGACGGACTGATCGATCTCGATGACCTGAAGCGCGCCATCGACGACAAGACCATCCTGGTGACGATCATGGCCGCGAACAACGAGATTGGCGTTCTGCAGCCCATTCGCGAGATCGGCAAGATCTGCCACGAGAAGGGCGTGATCTTCCACACCGATGCAGTACAGATCGTGGGCAAGGCGCCGTTCAACGTGATCCAGGACAATGTCGACGTCGCCTCCATTTCAGCGCACAAGATTTACGGTCCCAAGGGCGTGGGCGCGCTTTACGTTCGCCGGCGCAACCCGCGCGTGCAGATTGCAGCGCAGATTGACGGTGGAGGGCACGAGCGCGGCATGCGGTCGGGAACGCTGAACGTGCCGGGCATCGTTGGCCTGGGCAAGGCCTGCGAGATCGCCATGCAGGAGATGGACTCGGAAGCCGCCTATCTGCGTAAACTGCGCGACCGGCTGAAAGCGAAATTTGAGTCGGAGCTCGACTACGTCCACGTGAACGGGTCGTGGGAGCATCGGCTCCCCGGCAACCTCAACATGAGCTTCGTCTATGTGGAAGGCGAGTCGCTGCTGATGGGCATCAACGACGTGGCCGTCTCCAGCGGATCGGCCTGCACTTCGGCAACGCTCGAACCCAGCTACGTGCTCAAGGCGCTGGGCCTGGGCGACGATGTGGCCCACAGTTCCATTCGCTTTGGCCTGGGCCGCTTCAATACCGAAGCCGAAGTGGACTATATCGCCGACAAGCTCATCGACATTGTGAAGAAACTGCGGGAGCTTTCGCCGCTGTACGAGATGGTGAAGGAAGGTATCGACCTGACCAAGATTGAGTGGCAGGCGCATTAAGAACAAGTGGTCAGTGATCAGTGGTCAGTGGTCAGCCCCGATTGACCTGAGACCAAAAACCGATCGCTGACATCTAACAACCGGGGTTTGTGGCCACTGACACTGACCACTGACCACTGATAACTGGTTTTCGCGGCTTCCCCGCGGAAGGAGATCGGAATCATGGCATACAGCGACAGGGTAATCGACCACTACAACAACCCGCGCAACGTGGGCACGCTGGACAAGAGCTCGACCGAAGTGGGCACTGGCCTGGTGGGCGCGCCGGAGTGCGGTGACGTGATGCGGCTCCAGATTCGCGTGAACCCGGAAACGCAGGTAATTGAAGAAGCCAAGTTCAAGACCTTCGGCTGCGGCTCGGCGATCGCGAGCAGTTCGCTGGCCACCGAGTGGATCAAAGGGCGCACGGTCGAGGACGCGATGGCGATCAAGAACACGGACATCGTGAAGGAGCTTTCCCTTCCGCCGGTGAAGATTCACTGCTCCGTGCTGGCTGAGGACGCTATCCGCGCGGCTATTGGCGACTGGAAGAAGAAGAACGGCGTGGCGGAGACTGAGTCGGCGCCGGCAGCCGCGGCCACAGCCGCGCAGTAAGATTTGTCCGGCGGAGCCGCTGGTTTCCGCCGGATCGGGAAAAAAGGGCAGTATGTCGAACTTCGTAAGCATCGAGAGCAAGTCGTCAGAAGGCGCGTCGGCTGCCCCTCCGCAATCGCTCGCGCCAGCCTCTGGCAGCGCTGCGTCGCCTCAAAGCCTTCAGGTGACGGAGCGCGCGGTGAAGAAGATCCGCGCGGCCATGGCCAAGGAGGGTATCTCGCCGGAAGAGGGCGGGCTGCGCATCGGCGTCATGGGCGGCGGCTGCTCCGGGCTCTCCTATTCCATCAAGTTTGACACCCGGCCACGCGAACGCGATCGCGTGTACGAGTTCGACGGCGTGCGTGTCTTCGTCGATCCCAAGTCGTTCCTCTATTTGCATGGCATGACGCTGGATTACGAAGAGACGCTGATGCGGCAGGGCTTCAATTTCATTAATCCGAACTCCACGCGCTCCTGCGGCTGCGGTTCGTCCTTCTCGTCGTAAATCGCTCGAAGCAAGGTTTGAGACATGCTGAAGGTTTTGGAATCCGCTGTGCCTGTAGCGTGCTGGTCGTGTGCCGTTGCGCATAACGAGTCCACGCTTTTCTGTCCGCATTGCAGCAAAATCCAGCCGCCCATCGGCGGAAACTATTTCTCCGTTTTCTCGCTGGAGCCGCGGCTTAATCTCGATCACGCCGCGCTCGAAACGGAGTTCCATCGTCTCAGCCGCAGGCTGCACCCCGATCGCTTTGCCCGCGCCAGCGAGAACGAAAAGGAATGGAGCCTGGCCGACACGGCGCTCCTCAACGATGCCTACCGCACGCTGAAAGATCCTATCCGCCGCACCGAATACCTGCTGAAGCTGCACGGCGCGGAGATTGGCGAGGAACACGCGGGCAAGAATCGCCGCCCCCACGAAATGGGAGCTTCGCGCGCTCCGGCCGACCTGCTCGAAGAAGTTTTCGACCTCAACATGCAGCTTGAAGAAATGCGCCTAGCGCGTACGTCGGGCGAAGACGATCCCAATTTGCGCAAGAGCCTCACCGATGCGCGCAACAAATTCGACGGCCTGCTGGATGAAGTTGACAACGACCTGCGCGTGCAGTGGAAATCGTGGGACGACGGCGACGCCTCCACGCGCGACGCCGCACAAAAACAAATGGTGGCGCTGCTGGACCGGCGCCGCTACCTGAGCAATCTGGTTCGCGAAGTCAACGAGACCATGGGAGACTGACAAAACCAACATGGCGGAAGGACGCGTAGTCGGAATCGACCTGGGAACCACGAACTCCCTGGTCGCATACATGGAAGGCGACAAGCCGGTGGTGATTCCCGGCGTGGACGGCTCCAATCTGGTGCCGTCGGTGGTCGCGCTCGATCCCATGCCGAAGAACGGCAGCAGGCCCACGGTGACGGTGGGCAACAGCGCGCGCAAGGTGCTGATCGAGACGCCGGAGCGCGTCATCTACTCCGTCAAGCGCCTGATGGGGCGCGGCCTCAGCGAAGTCCAGAAGGAGCTGAAGCTCTTTCCTTTCCGCCTGGCCGACGACGTTGAAGAAGGAGAAGTCCCGCGCATTCAGCTCGGCGAATTGCGCTTCACGCCGCCGGAAATCTCCGCCTATGTTCTGCGCCAGCTCAAGCGCAACGCCGAGCGGTTTTTCGGCGTGCCGGTCACGCAGGCTGTCATCACCGTTCCCGCGTATTTCAACGACGCGCAACGACAGGCCACCAAGGATGCAGGCCGCATGGCGGGTCTCGATGTGCTGCGCCTCGTAAATGAGCCCACCGCCGCAGCGCTTGCCTACGGGCTCGACCGCCGTAAGGAAGGGACCATCGCCGTCTACGATCTTGGCGGCGGCACTTTCGACATCTCCATCCTCAAGCTGCGGGACGGCATCTTCGAAGTGCAGTCCACCAACGGCGACACCCATCTGGGCGGCGACGACATCGATAACCTGCTGGTGGCCATCGCACTCGACGAAATCTTCTCCGAGCACGGTGTCGATTTGCGCAAATCGCCCGGCGCCGTGCAGGCGATTCGTAAAGACGCCATCGACGCCAAGGTCTGGCTCTCCAGCGAAGCGTCGGCGCAGTTCGACATCGAGTTGCCCAACGATGACCGCTACCAGCGCGAAATCCCGCGCGAAGTCTTCGAACAGCTCATTGAGCCGGTGCTGGCGCGTACAGTGGGACCGTGCAAGCAGGCCATGATCGACGCCGGCATTTCCCCCGCGCAGATTGACGAAGTTGTTCTAGTCGGCGGTTCCACGCGCATTCCCGCGGTGCGCCAGCTTGTCGACGATCTTTTCGAGCTCAGCGCCCGCGGCAAAAAACCGCACATCGAACTCAATCCCGATGAAGTGGTCGCGCTCGGCGCAGCGGTTCAGGCGGATATCCTGGCCGGCGCATCGAAGGCCACCGAAGAGTTGCTGCTGCTCGACGTAACCCCGCTGTCGCTGGGGATTGAAGCGCTTGGCGGCACGGTGGCGAAGATCATTCAGCGTAACTCGACCATCCCCGCCTCCGCGACCGAGCACTTCACTACCGGCGTGGACGGCCAGACTAACGTGGCCATACACGTGGTGCAGGGTGAGCGCGAGCTTGCCGCCGACTGCCGTTCGCTGGCCCGCTTCGATCTCAAGGGCATTCCGCCCATGTCCGCCGGCTTGCCGCGCATTGAAGTCAAGTTCCTTATTGACGCCGATGGAATCCTCCACGTCTCCGCGCGGGAGCAGCGCAGCGGCAAGGAGGCGCAGATCGAGGTGAAGGCGACGTATGGATTGACGGACGAGCAGGTCGAGAGCATGATCCTGGACTCCTTCGACCACGCGGAAGAAGATTTCGCCAAGCGCCTTTTGATTGAAGCTCGCAACGAGGCCGATACGATTCTGGCCGCGGTGGAGCGTGCGCCGGAGAATCAGGCGTGGAATCAGCTGGGCCGGGAGGAGCAGAACGCCATCATCGCCGCCCGCGATCATCTTGCATCGGTGAATCAAGGCGACGACATGAAGGCAATTCGCGAGGCAACGGCCGCACTGGACCAGGCCACGCGCCGCTTCGCCGAACTGATGATGGAAGCCGCCGTGACCACGGCCATTCGCGGCAAAACCATGAACGCGGCCGGCGAGGAACTTGGCGACGAAGTTACCGCGCCGCATCCCATGGCGCCGGCGGAGTTCAAGTGAGCGCAACGTTAACGGCGCTTCAAGGAAAGTAGCTATGACCGAAGCAAACACAACCAACATTCCGCCGGAAAAACTCGTTCGGGTGACCTTCATGCCTGAAGGCAAGACCGTCGAGTTCGAGTTTGGCACGTTGCCCTACGATCACCATGGCAAACCCATGTCGTTTCTCGATGTCGCGGAGAATTTCGGCATTTTTCTCGATCACGCCTGCGGCGGCTCCTGCGCCTGCACCACCTGCCACCTTTGGATCAAGGACCAGCAAGGCATCAGCGATGCCGAGGACGACGAACTGGATCGCCTTGACATGGCCGCCGACCAGCAGCTCAATTCGCGGCTGGGTTGCCAGGCCGTAATTACCAAGCCCGGCAACTACGTGGTCGAGATTCCCAAGTGGAATCGCAATTACACTTCTGAAGGCAAGCCGCTCGCGCTGGCCGAACAAAAATAGGAGCTCAAAGATGGCCCGCGAAATTCTTTGGTCCGATGCCGAGGAGATCGGCATTCAATTGCAGGAAAAGTATCCCGACCTGGATCCGCTCACGGTTCGGTTCACCGACCTGCACCGGTATGTCACCGAGCTCGAGGGCTTTTCCGACGACCCCGCCAAATCGAACGAAGGGAAGCTGGAGGCGATTCAGATGGCTTGGCACGAGGAATTTCAAGAGGCTGCTGGCTAAGCCGATTCACGGTCGCGCGATTGCGTTGTCACTCGGGCCGCCACTCATCCCAGCCAAACGCATTTTCGAAGTGCACGATCTCCGGCTTGGCGCCGGGAGTCCGATAGACGCTCATCACATCGAATCGCACCTGCGGGAGTTCCGTTTGCGGCAGTTGCCGCGTGTAAGCTCGCGCGAGTTTGCGCAGGATGCGGCGCTTGTTCCCGTCCACCGCAGCCTCGGCCGGAGTCATGTCGCGCGCGGTGCGCGTCTTCACTTCCACGATGCACAGCAGCGCTCCCTGCCAGGCGATGAGGTCCACGTCGCCGGCCACGTTTCCCCCCGACCAGCGCCGCGCCACCACTGTGTACCCTTTGCGCAACAGCTCAAAAAATGCGGCGTCTTCGCCCGCCAGCCCTGTCAGCAGATGCTCGGGCAATTGCTGCTTGCCGCGGCGGCGCGCGATCCGGTCCAGTCCGGCCAGCCGCCGCTCCAGCCATCCGATTGCCGCATGCTTTGCGATCATGACCAACCATTCTCCGCCCTCGTCACCCTCCGGCGCAAATCCGCGCGCAGGCTGCCAAAAGACAGGGGCCGAAGCGATCCGCTCCGGCCCGTCGATAGTATTGCAGGTCGTGTCTACGCGTGCGTTGCCGTCATCTCCGCAGCTTGCATCATTTCCTTCTCCGCGGCAGACAATGCATCTTCCAGAATGTCCAGGGCCACCGTCGCCTCGTCCTCACTCACAATCAGCGGTGGACAAAGCCGCAGCGACGTTTCGCCGCAGCCGAGTATCATCAGCCCGCGTTCGAATGCCAGCGTCTCCACGCGGTTGCGCAACGCCGGATTCGGCTCGCGGGTCTGCTTGTCCTTCACCAGCTCGACGCCGATCATCAGCCCGCGCCCGCGAACGTCGCCCACAGATGGATGCGTCTGCTTCCACCCGTTCAGCCGCTCCATCATGGTTGCGCCCACGCGCGCCGCATTGGCGAGGCCCTCGCGCTCCAGCACATTGATCGTGGCCAGCGCCGCCGCAATCGAAACCGGATTGCCGCCGAAGGTAGACGCATGCGACCCCGGGCCCCAATCCATGATTTCGGCGCGGCTCATGCACACGCCCAGCGGCATTCCGCTGGCAATGCCCTTGGCCATGCAGACGATGTCGGGCTCTACGCCCGAGTGCTCGATGGCCCACCATTTACCGGTGCGTCCCGCGCCCGATTGCACCTCGTCTGCCACCAGCAGAATTCCGTTCCGGTCGCAGATCGCGCGCAGTTCACGCAGGAAATTCGTCGGGGCCACCACGTAGCCGCCTTCGCCCTGGATCGGCTCAACGAAAATTGCGGCCACTTCTTCTGGAGGCAGGATGGTCTTGAACAGCTTCTCTTCGATGTAGCGCGCGCAGCCCAGCGCGAAGGCCTCTTCTTCCTGCGGGCCGCCGGTGCAACCGCGATACGCATAGGGATAGCGCACGTGCGTCACGCCCGGCACCAGCGGCGCGAATCGCCGCTTCTGCTGCGGCTTTGACGCTGTAAGTGACAGCGCCCCCATCGTCCGCCCGTGAAACGCGCCGAGAAAGGCGATGATGTGCTGCCGCCCAGTGTGATAGCGGGCCAGCTTCAGCGCGCACTCGATCGCCTCCGCGCCGGAGTTGCCGTAGAAGAACCGGTGCGGCCCCGGCATCGGCGCCACTTTCGACAGCCGCTCCGCAAGCTGCGTCAAAGGCTCGTTGTAAAAATCGGTTCCGGAGATGTGAATCAACTCCGCCGCCTGCTTCTGGATCGCGGCCACCACTTCCGGATGGCAGTGCCCGGTGGACGCCACGGCGATGCCCGCGGCGAAGTCCAGGAATTCGTTTCCGTCCACATCGCGGATGCGGACGCCGCGCCCGCTTTCCGCCACCAGCGGATACGACCGTGTGTAGCTGGGCGAGATGAGCCGATCGTCGGCCTCAACCGCCGCGCGTGCCTTTGGCCCCGGCAGAGCCGTCTTCAGCTTCGGTCCGCAGCGCGCATGCAAATCCTGCTTTGTCATCGTGAGCCTCCTCGATTGGTGGTGCGGCCGCCTCATTTCGAGGGAGGCAATGCCGCGGACCCCGCTCGCTTTTGCCAAGGTCGTTCAATGGAGCCGGACCGTCGCGTCCGGCACATGCAGGCGAGGATCTTCGGCGGTCCTGAATCTAGTCGCCGCCGAAGAGGCTAGGTCGGGTGCGGGTGGGCAGCACCCGGAAGTGCCGCCGCGGGCAGATGCAGCGCGCGCGCAGCCCGGACCAGCGCCGTTTGGCCGGCAGGTCGGCTGCGAAGATTCCGTGCTTGTGCATGCAAACCCCGCTTACCGGCAGGATACCACGCCCAACGCTGACCCTAGGACGGCTTCTTGTTGAACGCGGTCTCGGGTACCAGCGCTTGAGGCGCGTCGCCATCCACCGTCACCATCCCCCGCTCAAACGCCGCCAGCGCAGAATTGTCGGCCGCCATGTTCATCCAGCAAACCGCCGCCTTCTTTCCCACGGTGCATGCAATTTCGATCGTGTAGGTCACCGCCGGCTGTTGCTTCAGGGTGGCGCTTGCTCGCTCGATCCAGAACGAATGCGTTCCCAGCGTGTAGGCGCCGTACATCGGCTGCCCCACATCGAAGTTCTGCTGCAATGCCGCGGAAGCACCCGCCGCAAAGCCGGGCAGATCGCTGGCCTGCATCACCTGGCCAAAGCAGTCGAACGGAAGCGCCACTTCAACGATCATCGATGCCGGCGCACCATGCTTCGCCTGGAGGCCCATCACAGCGCATCCCAGCCCTTTTTTGTCCTGTTCGTCGGCTGCGCTCTGCCGTGCTTCTTCCTTTGCCTCCGCCGAGTAGTCCACCACATCCCAATCGGTGGGAATGGCATAGCTGAATCCAAGATGATTGCGAAAAGTGCGCGTCGCCGTCTGCGGGGCCTGCGCCAGCGCCGCCCCCGCGAGCACAAACAACAATGTCAAATAAATTGCCTTCATGCCCGCCAGTGTATAGCGGGATCGGAATCGCTGTCATGCGGCATCCGCTGAGAAAAACGCTCGTCTTGCCGCCATCATTAGCCAGCACACCGCAAAACTCTTATCGGACCAGGAACGCCGCAACCGCGGCACCGACCCCGGCCACCGCAAACACCATGCCGAAGTACCAATAGACCCGGCTGCGTGTCAGCAGCGTGACCGATGTGATCACCAGCCCGATCTCGAGCAGCGCTTCGCCCAGGTCGAAGCGGTCGGCGCGTTTCTCTGCCAGCGCCACTTCCGCTTCCAGGTCCTTGGCCTTCTCCTGCGCTTCGCTTAGATCTTCATTCCACTTTGCCTGGTGGTCGGCGTAGCTCTTTGCAATTTTTGCTGCCTTGTCCTTATCGGCAATGGTCACAACGCTGAGTATGTCGGAAGCAAGCAAGGTGTCATTTGACCGCATCTTGTGGGCCTGGTAGAAATTCCACTGGTCGGTGGCCTTGTTCTGGTTCAGCACTGCCTCAGTTTGCTCGCGATGGCCCAGAACCGTGGTCACAGCCACCAGCACCGCCAGCACGCTCATGGTAAACGCCACCGGCCGCATCGCCGACTCATGCGCGCCGTGCTCGGCGTTCTCCTGCAGTTCGCCTGCTTCGTTCGCTTCCATACCTTCCGGCCTCCTTGCCTGATCTAACCATCACCCGGCACACGCCGCACGTAGCGACACGCGGTGTTGCAGCTTACCAGAGTGTTCTTCGCATTCTACAAAGCGCGAACCAGGATGTCGAAGCTAGAAGCCAAAAGCTAAGAGCTAAAAGCTGCTCTTTCACTTCCTTTTCCACCTGACTCCGTCTTTCGAGTCCTCAATCACCACGCCCTTGTCCGCCAGCTCCGCGCGGATCGCATCCGCACGCGCAAAGTTCCGCATCTTCTTGGCCCGTGTTCTCTCCTCTACCAACCTCTCAATCTCCGCGTCGCTCAGGGCCATCCGTGCGCGCAGCTCCGGCGCAATCTCCGCCTGCCTTCCGTTCTGCTCCGCCCACGCAAGCGCCTGCCGCGTCCATTTCGCGTCGTCGTCGTCAATCACGTCGAATACGCGGTCAAAATCCTCCAGCACCTTCAAAACCGCTTCCCGATCGCCAAGGAAAAACCGCCCCTCGTCCATCGTTGTGTTCGCCGCGCGCACAAGGTCGAAGATCGGCGCCCGCGCCTCCGCCGTGTTCAGATCGTTCTCGAGCGACCTAAAATACTCCGCGCGCGCGCTCCTGGCGGCCAGCTGGATCTCCTCGCTCTCGCCCTGGGCAAACTCCCCCTCTTTCAGCCGCCGCACAAACGTGCGCAACCGGTCGATGGCAGCCGTCGCTTCAATGAGGCCGTCAAACGTGAAGTTATGCTGGTGCCGGTAAGGCACGCTGATCAGCGCCATTCGGATCGCCGACGCCTTGTATCCCTTCAGCAGCAGATCGCGCAGCGTGTAGAAATTTCCCTCGCTCTTTGACATCTTGCGCCCATCCACCAGCAGGAACCGCACATGCATCCAGTACCGCGCAAACGGCTTGTGGGTCGCCGTCTCGCTCTGCGCAATCTCGTTCTCGTGGTGCGGAAACATCAGGTCTTCGCCGCCCGCGTGCAGGTCGAAGCTCTCCCCCAAATACTCCATCGCCATGGCCGAGCACTCAATGTGCCACCCCGGCCGCCCGCGCCCGATCGGCGTCTCCCAGCTCGTCTCTCCTGGCTTGGCCGCCTTCCACAGCGCAAAGTCCCGCGCCGAGTCCTTCTCGTACTCGTCCACGTCCACCCGCGCCCCGTCCTCCATCCCGCTCAGGTCCTTCTTGCTCAGCTTCCCGTATTCCGGATCCGCCTTCAACCGGAAATACCAGCTTCCATCTTCCGTCTTGTACGCTGCTCCCGCCGCGGCCAGGCGCTCGATCAGGCGCACCATCTCCTCAATGTGCTCGGTGGCCCGCGCAATCTCCTCCGGCCGTTCTACCCGCAGCGCTTCCAGATCCTCAAAGAACGCCGCCACATACTTTGGCGTGTACTCGCCGATGGGAATCCCTGCTGCGGCCGCGTTGCGAATAATCTTGTCGTCCACGTCCGTAATGTTCATTACGTGCCGCACCCGCGTGCCGGTCAGTTGCAGAAACCGCCGCAGCACATCCACCAGCAGAAACGTGCGGAAGTTTCCAATATGTCCGTAGTCGTAAACCGTCGGCCCGCATGCATACATACGCAGTTCCGCGCCGTCGGCGGGAACCACTTCGTCAATCTGGCCTGAGAGGGTATTGAAAAGGCGTAAAGTCATCGGGTTACAGCTCAACTCTCGGCTGCGAAATTCTACCCGATTGTAGCAGTGGGAGATAGCCCGCCTACGCCCAGCGCCAGCCCCGGCTCCGCCGTCAGCGCGCTCTGGGCATACTCCCCCGCCACGAATCGCGGCCACGCTGCCGCCGCGATCATCGCCGCATTGTCCGTCGACAGCGCCGGCGTGGGAAACGCCACCCGTACCCCGCGCCGCGCTGCCTCTGAAGCAAACCGCTCCCTCAGCTCCCGATTCGCTGCCACGCCCCCGGTCACCAGGATCTGCGCGGCTCCCACGGCCTCCGCCGCCGCAAACGTCTTCTTCATCAGGTCTCCCACCACCGCGTGCTGAAAGCTTGCCACCAGATCGATCACCGCCTGCGGACCTAGCGCCAGCGCCTCTTCCCGCGTCCTCGGCGGCCGCGCGCCGCCCAGCACCGCCGCAATCCGCGCCTTCACGCCCTCACGCAGTCCATTCAGCTCCACGTGCCGCAGAACTGCCGTCTTGATCCCCGAAAACGAGAACATGAACCGCGGGTCGAGCCCCGCAATAGGCGAGGTGTTCGCCGCCTTCGTCCGCGGAGCCTTTCCATGCAAATGAATCTTCCTCTTTATCTGCGCAAAGCGGAACGGCACCGCTCGCGGATCGCCAAAGCGCGCCAGTGCGTCGATCCAAGGCCCTCCCGGATAGCCCAGCCCCAGCAGCTTGGCCACTTTGTCGTACGCCTCGCCGGCGGCGTCATCCACCGTTCGCCCCAGCAGCTTGTACCGCCAGCCGCCCGGCCCCGCCTGCGCCAGATAAAGATGCGTGTGCCCGCCTGAAACCACCAGCGCCAGCGCGGTTCTCTCACCGTCGTGGGTGCCCCATCCTTCGCGCGGCTCTTCGGCGCGAAGGGTGGGACTGGCCACAGCCCATTTCTCCCGCTCTTCCAGCAGCACCGCATGAATATGCCCCTCCAGGTGATTCACCGCAATCACCGGCAACTCCCGCGCAAACGCCAGCGCCTTGGCAAACGTGATCCCAACCAGCAACGCCCCGGCCAATCCCGGCCCCGCCGTCACCGCAATTGCGTCCAGGTCCTCAAGCCCAATCCCCGCCTGTGCCAGCGCCGCCCGCACCACCGGCACAATGGCCCGCAGATGCTCCCGGCTGGCAAGCTCCGGCACCACCCCGCCGTAGCGCGCATGCGTGCTGATCTGCGAAGCCACCACCGACGACAGCGTCCGCTCGCCGCGTTCCACCACCGCCGCCGCGGTCTCGTCGCACGAGCTCTCAATGCCGAGAATCAGGCCCGTTTTCATCACCTTCCAGTCTACCGGCCACAACTTGCATCGCAGGCCGCGACGTGGACGACAATAGAACCAGGTGACCGCTCTCTCCCGCCAATTCGAAGCCGCGCTCCGCATCGTCGAAACCCTGCGCGCCGAAGGCCATCAGGCCTACTTCGCCGGCGGCTGCGTTCGCGACCTGCTGCTCGGCCGCACTCCACTCGACTTCGACGTGGCCACCTCCGCCACGCCCGAGATCGTCCTCAAGCTCTTCCCGCGCACCTTCGCCGTCGGTGCCCACTTCGGCGTCGTCCTCGTCGCCGACGAGACCCTCGACGAGACTCCGCCGCTTGAAGACGCGCCCGATTCCGCCCCGCGCTATTCCGTTACTGAAGTCGCCACTTTCCGTTGCGACGGCTCCTACTCCGACGGCCGCCATCCCGACCAGGTTTGCTACACTGCCGATCCCGCCGAAGACGTCCAGCGCCGCGACTTCACCATCAACGGCCTGCTGCTCGATCCCACAAAGCTAGGCCCCATCGAGAATTTAGAAACGCCCGCCGTCCGCGCGGGACTCCTCGATTATGTCAACGGCCTCGCCGACCTCGACTCCGGCATCGTCCGCGCCATCGGCGATCCCCACCGCCGCTTCCATGAAGACCAGCTCCGCCTGCTCCGCGCTGTCCGCTTCGCCGCGCGTTTCGGCTACGCCATCGAGCCCAATACGCTCGCCGCCATCCGCGACCTTGCCGCCCGCATTCACGCCGTCAGCCGCGAGCGCGTCCGCGACGAGCTCACAAAAATGCTCACCGAAGGCCGCGCCCGCCGCGCCTTCGAGCTGCTGGACGAAACCGATCTCCTGGTCCAGGTCCTGCCGGAAATCTCCAACATGAAGGGCGTGCAGCAACCGCCGCAGTTCCATCCCGAAGGCGACGTCTTCATCCACACGCTGCTCTTGCTCGAGCAGCTCCCGCCGCGCTGCCCGCGCACGCTGGCCTGGGGCGCGCTCCTGCACGACGTCGGCAAGCCGCCAACCTTCCGCGTCGCGCCTGATCGCATCCGCTTCGACGGCCACGTCGAAGTCGGCGTGGCCATGGCCGCCGAAATCTGCCGCCGCTTCCGTTTCTCCAACGAGAACACCCGCCAGATCCTCGCCCTGGTCGAGAATCACATGCGCTTTGCCGACGCGCCGCGCATGAAAGCTTCCACCCTCAAGCGCTTCTTCCGCTTGCCCGGCTTTGAGGAGCACCTCGAGCTGCACCGCATGGACTGCATGGCCGCGCACGGCAACCTCGAGATTTACAACTACGTCCGCGAGCGCTACCACTCCATTGCCGAAGAGGAATTTCGCCCGCGCCCGCTGCTCACCGGCGATGATTTAATCGCCGCGGGCTACGCACCTGGCCCCGAGTTCAAGGAGATGCTCCAGGCCGCCGAAGACGCCCAGCTCGAAGGCGCCGTCGCCACGCCCGAAGAAGCCCTCCAACTCATCCGCGCTCAATTCCCAACCCCCGGCTAAGAGCCGAAAGCTGAACGGCTGACAGCTCATACTGTGAACTACGAACTATGAACTCCTATGACGTCATCGTTCTCGGCGCTGGCGCCGCCGGCCTCATGTGCGCCGCCGTCGCTGGTCAGCGTGGCCGCCGCGTCATCCTGCTGGAACACAACGCGCAGCCCGGCCGCAAAATCCTCATCTCCGGCGGCGGCCGATGTAACTTCACCAATATTCACTGCGGTCCCGACCGCTTTCTCTCCGCCAATCCGCACTTCGCCAAGTCCGCGCTCGCGCTCTATCAGCCCGCTCACTTCCTCGATCTGGTCAATCGCTACCGCATCCCATGGCACGAGAAAACTCTGGGCCAGCTCTTCTGCGACCACTCCTCCCGCGCCATCCTCGACATGCTTCTCGCCGAGTGCGAGCACGGCCAGGTGGAGCAGGTCCTGAATGCCCGTAACATCCAGGTCGATCGCAATTCTTCCGGCCCATTTCGCGTCGATTGCTCGGCCGGTAATTTTGCCGCGGATGCGCTCGTCGTCGCCACCGGCGGCCTGTCCATCCCCAAGCTCGGCGCCTCTCCGCTCGCCTACGATCTCGCCCGCCAATTCGGTCTGCGAATCATTGAACCGCGGCCCGCGCTGGTTCCCCTCGTCCTCGGCGGCCACGAGGCCAACTGGACGTCGCTCGCCGGCATCTCCGCCGAAGTCGTCGCGTGGGCGGAATCATCGGGCAAAAAGCCCGCACCGCGCTTTCGCGAGAAGATGCTATTCACCCATCGCGGCCTCAGCGGCCCCGCCATTCTCCAGGCCTCTTCTTATTGGCAGCCCGGCACGCCATTAACGGTCGATTTCGCGCCCGCCCTGCCGCCCAGCGCGCGCATCCTCGATCCGTTGCTCCAGCCGCAGTCGCGCCGCGACGTCGCTTCCTTCCGCATCGCCCTTCGCGCCACATTGCCGCAGCGGCTCGGGGACCGCATCGTTCAGGTTGCGCAGCCGAATGGCTGGAGCAACTCCGAGCTCGAAGCCACGGAACGCCGCCTGCGCCGCTGGGAGTTTCATCCCATCGGCACCGAGGGATTTGAAAAAGCTGAAGTCACCGCGGGCGGTATCGACACCGCCGATCTCAACGCCCGCACCCTCGAAGCCCGCAACGTCTCCGGCCTCTTCTTCATCGGAGAGGCCGTGGATGTCACCGGCCATCTGGGCGGCTTCAATTTTCAGTGGGCCTGGTCCTCAGCCGTCGCCGCCGGCCAAAGCCTCTGATCACTGACCACTGATCACTTTTCACTATCGGCCGGCACAATCGGCTTCTTCGGCGGCGTCAGCACAAATCCCTTCCGCACCAGCGCGAACCCCTCCTGCGGCAACTCCGCCTGCAGCAGCTTGTTCCCCGGCCCGGCAAACAAATCCGTACTCCCGCCGGCGAATTTCGCCACCAGGTGATGCACCGTGATCGCCTTCCCGTCCAGCGTCCCTTGTTCATCGGCGTAGGTCGCCAGCTCCACCGCCGCCACACTGCCCGCCTGCTTGGGAAGGATGGCCCACAAATCGCGATTGTTCTGTTCCTCCGCCAGATCCAGCAATATCTGCAGAGCGCCCGGATCGAAATCCGGCATGAAAACTGCGCCGCCATGGCCATCCAGCCGGGCCGTCGCGCTGTGTCCGTTGGCCGAAATGTTCATGAGGAATTGCGCCCCATCCGGCTTGCCCACCACGCTCACTGCCGAGCCGTTCAGCACTCCGCTCAGCACCACGTGCTCCAGGTGGTGCGCCCCATCCAGCCGCTCCGTCTTTGAAATCGTGTAGTCCAGTCCCTGCATCTGGACCTTCACCATCGAGCTCGAATCGAACCCTCCGGCGCGCAACTGGATGTCGTAACTCGCGCTCCCCACTGTGTGCCCGTTCTGGCTCACCAGAAAGCTGGCCTGCTGCGCCCCCGCCGGCGTCGTCCAGCCCACCGCAACCCCAAGGCAAAGAAAAATCAATCCCCGCAAACTTCTCATCGTCTGTATAGACACCTCAGGCCAGGCAGGAGTTGTGATCCAAACCCGGCCAAATCAAGATTTAGCGATCGAATCGCTGAGCGCTGGCGGCTCAGACCGGGAACAGGCTGCCGGACTCGCTCCGGACCTTTACCGCTCTGCCTCGGCCGCGTTTCGCTCCCGGTTGCGGGCTGCCCAGCATGGCGGCAATCTCCTTCAGCTCCGCGCGGGCATGGGCGAGGGCTTCTTCGCGGCATCCGGCCGAGGCGCGGGACGCAGCTCGCGCGGTGCTTCCGGGCGGGACGCGGCGGGGCGGGAGCCCGAGTCGAGCGCATGGCGCGCGCCGGGAATCGTAAACCCCTCTTTGTGCAGGAGCCGCTGGATTTCGAGCACCAGCTCCACGTCGCGCCGGCGGTAAAGGCGCTGGCCGGTGCCGCTCTTGTTGGGTTTGAGCTGGGGAAACTGGGATTCCCAGAAGCGAAGGACGTAAGCTTCAACGCCGCAGATGCGGGCGACGTCGCCAATTTTAAAGTAGAGGCGGTCGGGAATGACCGGCGCCTCCGGTGCGTGTTTACGGGATGCCTGTAATGCCATCGACTGCTCCGAAGACGTCCCCAGCCCCGCTCGCAAGTCTTCTTGAGCCCAGTATAGGGCAGGAATTGCACCAATGGTGAAGCAAAATGAAGTGAAGAAGTGAAAGAGTGAACAAGTGATGAAGTGAAGAAGCGAGGAAGTGAAAAGAGTGAAGAAGTGAAGGTCTTTTTCACCCCTTCACTTCTTCACAGTTTCACTCTTTCACTGCACTTAGAAGTTGAACGACACCTGGAGGTCGATGCTGCGGTTGGAGTCGGGCGAGGAGAAGAAGCCTCCCGCCAGAGCGTTGGATTTGCCGAACAGCGGCGATTCAAGCACGGGAACCGGCGGAGCCAGGTTCACGGTGTTGAAGATGTTGCGGCCCATCGCGGCGAAGGTCAGCGAATAGCGCCGCGTGGCAGCGGCCTGGTTCATCCCTGGAGGTCCGCCACGGTTGCCGCTGAGCCCGCCGGGGCCAAGGCCGCCTCCTGGAGGTCCACCGCGGCCGCCGCCCGGAGGCCTTCCGCCGGGCCCGCCGAAGAAGCCGCCCATGGGGCTGGCGCCGGTCACCTTGGGGCCGAGGCCGAACGACTTGCTGACCCGCATGTTCATGCTGAACTGGCTGGGGCCGGTGGCCAGGTTGTAGGGAATGATGGCCTCGCCGGCCGAGGGGTCGAGATCGAATGTGCCCCACTGAGTTTTCATCACATCGGTGCTCGACGCGGTGGCGTAGGCCGGACGCTCATTGAACTGGTTGTCGCCGTAGATGTCCTGGCCGATGGTGATGTTGAACGGCGCGCCGGAGTTGGTCACCAGCATGGGGCTGAACGAAACTCCGTAGGGCCCGGCCAGGTTTCCGCCCAGCAGGAAGCGGTTGCGAGTATCAAAGTTGGCGCGGCCGTAGTCGGCGCGGGGATCGAATTGGTTCGACGGGAAGTAGGTTGCGCCGGATGTATCGGCGTTGGCAAAGTTGAGCATGTAGAAGCCGAACAGGGTGACCCGCTTGGAGCGCACGCTGTAGTTCACGCTGAGCTGGTTCTGGTTGTAGATGCCTTCGGACTGGAACTGGTAGATGTTTTCGTTGATGCCGTTGGGGCGCGTGCCGGTTCCTGTGGCCTCGTCGTACGTTCCGGGCAGGAAGGCGTTGATGTTGTCGCTCATGTACTGGTGAACGCCGCGCGAGTTTACATAAGTGACGGAGGCCGTGGCCACCTTGCCGAACGAGTGCTCCACGCCGGCCGCGGCCTGCATGTTGAGCGACGCGTGAAAGTGGGGATCGATCTGATCGATGGTGGGCGCCACCGTGCTTTGCGCCGCCAGCACGCTGACCGGCGGCGCGTCCTTTGTGAAGGTGGGATTGTTGACCACGTACTGCTGCTGGTTGATGCCGTTATTGCGGATAGCGTCGAGAACAAAGTTGGAACCGAATCGGTCGTAGAACCAGCCGTAGCCGGCGCGGATGACGGTTGATGCGGGTTTGGATCCACGCTTGGGAGCCCAGGCGAAGCTGACGCGCGGTGCCCAGTCACCGCGATCGGCGATGCGGTTCTGCGCTTCATAACGAATGCCGTAGCTGAGGGTGAAGTTCTGGCGGACCTTGAAATCGTCCTGGTAGAACAGTCCCGCGTCAAACAGCGCAACGTTGGAACTGGCTTTGCCCGCCGTCACCTGGTACTCAGACGGTGTGCCCGCCGCGTAGGCACTGAGCGACGAGTAAATGTAGTTGCCGTTGAAGCCGGAAGTGGAGGAATTGGCGTCGCGGGTCAGGCGGAAGCGCGCGCCGAATTCGATGGCATGCGGGCCGTGAGCCACGGTGGTGTCGTTCTCAAGCTCCAGGCGGTCCTGGTTGTCGCGGACCATACCTATGTTGCTGCCGCCGCCGGTGAACGCCCCTTGCACCGTGATGGTGGGATCCAGGCTCTGCGCCGACTGGTTATCGCGATCGCTGACATACTGGAACCGTGTCTCGTTCACGGCATTGGCGCTCAGCACCTGCGTGTCCACAAGCTGCAGCGTGTTTTCGTAGTTGGTCACGTTGTAAGCCTGCGACTCGAGTGCGAACTGCGACACTCCGCTATTGGTCTGCACCTGCCGGTCCAGCATGTAACGCAGGGTGAGCGTGTTCTTTTCGCTGAGCTGGAAGTCGAGCCGCGGGCTGAAGTCGAGCCGCGATTGCGGATTGGCCACCGCCAGGGAATAGTTGTAAGGCGTGGAATTGGCGTTGAGCAGCTCGGCGTTGACGATGGAGTTGGACTGGTTGTCGCGGTAAAACACGCTGGAGAACCAGGAAGCCTTCTTGCCCAGAGCGCCCCCGGCGTTGCCCATCATAAAGGTGGTGTAGTACGACGGCTCCGCGCTCACAAAAGGATTGAGCGAATTGAAAGCCGAGTCGTTGCCCATCACCATCATGCTGCCGTGGAGCTTGTCAGTTCCGGGCTTGGTCAGAATTTCAATGCGGCCGTAGCCCAGCTTGTCAAAGTGCGCCGAGAACGGATTCTGATTGATCCGGATCTCGCGGATGGACGACTTGGGCGGAAGCTGGCCGCCGGTAAATCCGTCGATGTATATTTGCGCGCCGTTGGGTCCGGCGGCGGGCCCAGCCAGGGCATTCAGCTCGTTCTGCAACTCGTCGGGATCGTCAGACAGCGCGTCCAGATCCTTGCCCTTGATCACGATCGCACTGGTATTGGCGTCCGCGGCCGTGCTCACGCCGGCAGCATCATCGGTCACGGTCACCTGCTGCTGCTCCACCGGCAACTGCATTTTGATGTCCTGTACAGCCGGCTTGCCGGCGTCTACTTCAACGCCCATGACGGCATCGGCAAATCCCTTGGCGGTAACCACCATCTGATACATGCCGGGCGTGACTGCGGCAAAACGATACGCGCCATCGCGGCCAGTCGTCACGGCGATGGCCTTGCCGTCTTCGCCGGTGATCGCAACCTGGGCGCCGGGGATCAGCGCGCCGGTCTGGTCGGTGACGGTCCCGAGAATCTCGCCCTTTGCGCTCTGCGCCCTCGCGGGCACCGCCCATGCGGAGATGAATACCAAAATTGCAACCACTGCAACAATCGTTCGCCTGGCCATTTGAAGTCGATCCTCCTTGAGTACTTTCAGGAGAACGCGAATCAATTGCGCGCGCCGTCACGATGCGTAACGCGTTGTAAAGATTTGTCACTGCGCAGTGACCATTTGTTACATTTCTCCTGTATCCACGCTCAGCAGGTGGCGTAGCTTCAATGGGAGGCGGTGCGTAGTTGGATGAAGTCCTGCTGATCGACGATGACACGGAGCTTTGCTCGATGCTCACCGAGTATCTGGGCAAAAATGGCTTTCGCGTCAGGACCGCGCACCGCGGCGATACGGGATTGAAGGCGGCGCTGCAGCGTCCGTGGGCGCTCATCCTGCTGGACGTAATGCTGCCCGGCATGGACGGCTTCGAGGTGTTGCGGCGAATTCGCGCCGAATCCAGCGTCAACGTCCTGCTGCTCACCGCGCGCGGCGATGACGTAGACCGCATCGTCGGCCTCGAGATCGGCGCCGACGATTACCTCCCCAAGCCGTTCAACCCCCGCGAGCTGCTGGCGCGCATGCGCGCTGTCCTGCGCCGCAACGTTGCCTCCACAAATCCGCTCGCCGCCACGCTCCGGGTAGGCGAGTTGGAGCTGAATGCCGCGGCCCGCCGAGCCATGCACGCCGGCGCAAAGCTCGACTTGACCGACGTTGAATTCGGCTTGCTTGAAATACTCATGCGCTCGCCGGGCAAAGTCGTCAGCCGCGAGGACCTCTCAAAAGCCGTGCTTGGACGCGCGTTCGATCCCTTCGATCGCAGCCTCGACATGCACGTAAGCCGCCTGCGCCGCAAGCTGAGCCAGGCGGGAATGGAAGAAGACCAGGTGAAGACGGTGCGCGGCATCGGCTACCAGCTTGCCGCCGAGGGCGGCCTGGCGGAGGCGGGAGACTGAACCGATGCGAAGCCTCTTCTTGAAAATCTTCATTATTTTCTGGATCGCGGAGAGCCTCATCTTCGTCATCTCCACGGCGCTCATTCTCAACCGGCGTTTTCCCGGACCCGCGCCATTCCTAGGCCCCGCCTACAATGCGCTGCGCGGCGAGTCGGCGCATGCCATTGCGGACTACGAATCGCAGGGCTGCGCGGGAATGCTGGAGCACGCGCGCGAGCGCAACGCGACGATTGCCCTGGCGGACACCGCCGGAAACATCCTCTGCAAGTCCGACAACTTCAGCGGAAGCAAGGCCATTGTCCCCGACGCCGAGATCGGCGGCGCACAGGCGGGCGAGGATTACATCTGGACCGTGCGGTCGCAATCGGCCACGGGCAAAGACTACCTCTACATGCTGAGCGTCGCTCGCATGAAAGGGCGCCGGACCTGGTATGGCGACATGTGGCGCTTCGCCTTTCCGCAATTGCCGGTGGCGATCGCAGTGGGCGGCGCGGCCACATTTTTCCTGGTGCTCATCTTCACGCGTCCGGTGGCGCGATTGCGCCGCGCGGCGCGCGAACTGGCGCGCGGCAAGCTGGGCACCCGCGTAAAGGAGTCCCGGCCAGGCGCGCCCGGCAAGGGAGACGAGTTCGCCGGCCTGGTGCACGACTTCAACCACATGGCGGAGCGGCTGGAAAGCCTGGTCAGTGCGCAGCGCCTGCTTCTCCGCGACGTCTCCCACGAGTTGCGCTCCCCGCTGGCGCGCTTGAGCGTGGCGCTCGAGCTCTCCCGCGACGACGCCGATCCCACCATGACCACGCATCTTGACCGCATCGAGCGCGAGGCGGAGAGGTTGAACCAGTTGATTGGACAGTTGCTCACCCTGGCCCAGATGGAAAGCGTGGAGACTCTGGAACGGGCGGACCACGTCAGCCTCAAAAAACTGCTGGAGCAGATGATTCCCGATGCGGAATACGAGGCGCAGCAGCGCGACGCCACGGTGAAACTGCGCGCCGATTGCGAATGCGTAGTGGATGGCCGTCGCGAGCTGCTCTACCGCGCCATTGAAAACGTGGTGCGCAACGCCATCCGTTACACCGAAGCGGGAACGCAGGTGGAGATTCAGCTCAGGAAGGACCAGCAAGGAAAGATGGCCGTAATTGAGGTGAGCGACCGCGGCCCAGGAATTCCGGAAACAGAGCTGGAAGCCATCTTCCGCCCGTTTTATCGCCTGGACTCAGCCCGCAGCGCCCACACCGGAGGCGTAGGAGTGGGCCTCGCCATCGCCGAGCGCGCAGTCAAGCTGCACAACGGCCAGATCCGCGCCATGAACCGCGAAGGCGGCGGCACAACCATCCGCATCGCGCTGCCGGTGGCGGGGTAAACGCCTGCGCACGAGGAGAAAGCTAAGAGCTAAAAGCTAATAGCTAATAGCTGCTTTTCAGATTCCCCGCCAGCAGCCGGTGAAACAAATGCTCCCCCGCCTCCCGCCGCACTGAAAGCCTGCCTGCCCCGTACGCCCGCGAGCGCAGCCCGCGTTGGACGCTTTCGCAAATGTCCACGTCCTCATTCTGGATCCGCTCGCTCACCGCCACGCTCTCCTCGTTATGCCGCCGCGCGGCATCGCTCACGTCTGCAAAATAGAAATCGAAATGCACCACGCATCTGTCCACTCCCAGCGGCATAACCAGGTTGGTGTCCATCACTCCCTCATACAGATTGATCATGAAGTTCGGATAGAGCCAGTAGTAGTAAGCTCGGTCTCCAGTCCGCGTCGCCGCCACGCTGACGTGCTCCCCGCTCGCCACCATCGGGCTCGATTGCAGCGAGTAATGCCGGCTGTTCTCAATCGTGTACTCGCGATAGTCCAGCACGCTGTTCAGACCTTTGTGCAAGTGCGGCACATGGTAACCCCCATCCAGGTAGTTATCCACGTACACCTTCCAGTTACAAGCCAGCGTGTAACTCTTCCGCGCAAAGAACCGTAACTCGCCCATCCCCAGCGGCGCAACGCGCGCTGGCAGGTCCTCCAGAAAGTCCGTAAGCGCCGGCGCATTTGAGTCCAGGTTCACGAACACGAACTGCTCCCACGCAGCCACCCGCACCGGGACCAATCCGTTCGCCGCGCGGTCAAAGTTACACACACCGGCAAACTCCGGCGCACCTTTGAGCGACCCATCCAGCCCATAAGTCCAGCCGTGGTAAGGGCAGCGCAGGTGCTGCGCCGTTCCGCACTCGGCTGTCATCACCGCGGCGGCGTGGTGACGGCAAACGTTGAAGAAGGCGCGCAGTTCGCCATCCTCGCCCCGCACCACCACCAGCGGCTCGCCCGCCAGCGCAACGGTAAAGTATTGCCCCGCCGCAGCCACCTGGTCCGCCCGCCCCACGGCCATCCAGTTGCGGCCGAACACTCGCTCCCGCTCCATCTCCTCCATGCGCGAGTCCAGGTACCACGGCGCAGGAATGGTGAAGGCTTCCTCCAGCGGCGCATCCGGGTTGTAGAGGGCGATCAGCTCGGCGTCGGTCATTTGGGCTTACTCTACTCGAATAGGCATTGGACATCCAATGGCGGTAGCCAACGGAAAGACCCCCTCCGAGGATCCCTTCCTGAGGATGCATTGGCAAGGATGCGCTCAAGCAGCGTGCGTCAACGCGGGGCGGAAATCAAAGAGCAGAACTTGCGCATCACCAGCAAGCCGGAGCAGAGTACCAGATTTTGGCTTGACACCCGGTTTCAAGAGAGCTAGCGTCTTAGCACCCCCATTCATCAATGGACCAATACCGGAAAGTCATCTTCCCACAGGGCCTTCCCCGTTTCAGATTCGATTAAGTGCAAACCTAGGCAAAGCTTGGGTCTGCGTGTGAGCCGTGCTGAATCGCTTGAGGTGTGTAGCCTCAGCGTACCACTACGGAATCCTGAAAGGAGCAATATGCAACGCCTGATTCCCCGAGTCATTTCGCGGCTGTCGCTGTTTGCGCTGCTGCTCGCCGCCTTCGCGCTTCCCCTCAGAGCGCAGGTCTTCTCCATCATCACCAACACCAAGGTCAACACCAACACCAATACCATCACCATTACAGGTAGCGGCTTCAATGCCAAAACTAAGCCCACAGTGAAGATTGGCGGAACGAGCCTGACTGTCAGTTCCTTCACCTCCACCACCATCGTAGCCAGCCTCGGATCCGTAACCGCCCCAGGCACGTATCTAATCACTGTCTCCTCCGGCCTGACGTTTGCGGCGGCTGACGTCACCCTCGGCGCCGCCGGGCCACAGGGGCCAATGGGATCTCCGGGAACGAACGGTACGAACGGCACGAATGGCACGAACGGAACAAATGGTACGAACGGAACAAATGGAACAAACGGCACCAATGGGACGAATGGAGCAAATGGCGGACAAGTCTGGTCGGCAAATGTTCTTCTTCCTGCATCGATTCCTATTTCGGGAACCGTGCTAGGGAGCGCGAGCGGTCCAAGCTCAGCGACGGTCGATTCCCAGGCTGCGATCTCAGGATTTGCCTTGCCGGTTCCTCAGGACTGCATCGCTTCCGGCTTCTCCGTAACCGTGGTCGGGGCTCTGAATAATTCGACGGCAGTGGTGGCGGCCTTCACAGGAACGACTGCCGATCTTGGGTCTGAGAACGCCTCTACCGGCGAGAGCCCGCTCAACTGCACCGTCACAGCGGCGAATGGGGCGGCAGCGTCCTGTACGTCGCCAAATACGGTCCCGTTTGGTTCGACCGGGTATGTATTGATCGGTGCGACTAACTTCACGAATCCGGCGGATTTCGAGAATGCCAGAGTCCTGACCAGCTTTGTGTGTCAGTAGGAGGCACGGAATAAGTCGTTGGAACCCGGAGGCATTCCCGTTCCCCATCCTAACCGCAAGTGACGCGGTTAGGATGGCGCCTTCACGTTCTGGTATCCGCGATCTGGCTAATGATGCCTGCCGGGTGCTCATGTCCTCGCATCTGGGGACCCGCGAAACCACAGAGTTCAAAAAGGCGCGGAGCACCCCACCCCCTATCCATTCGCGGTCACGGACCCCTCTATCGCCTGACCGGAGCCCCGAACAAACCCGCTAGTAGGCGTGCCCCCCTGCCCAAAGGTAACCATTCAGGCCCGCTCCTCCGTCAACATCGCTGCCGTCCCGCATTCTGGTAAGCATCCCCATGAAAAGGCCAGGTTTTGGCACCCCCCCTCCCCACCAAAGGTAACCTCGCTGGCTCCTGCGGGGGTGCCCCCGGTCCCTCGTCCGCCGCGGCGGAGGGACCAGGGCGGGTGAGCCCGTGCGGTTGACTCCACCACCAGCGGCTCGCTCCGCTCTTCTCCCGTATCGGCCGTCACATCGCTATCAAGGAACCCTGCCTATACTCAAATCATCGGCAATACTGCGCCCGCCACTTGGCGGGCGTCGGCGTTTAGGCCTCAAGTCAGGGGAAAGGAGAACAGCCATGCTTAGCCAGCTTGAAACCGGTACCCCAGGCCGCTCCGCGGCCCTCCCCAGCCGTCCCTCCGCCACAAAATCCGGACAGGTGCGCAATTCTGTGCACTTTTATGGTTTAACTCCATCAATCCACAAGACATCGCCGTTTTTTATTTCGCGCGTGTACGCCTATTCGACAGGTGGTTCCGGCATAAACGCGCCCGGGATGGGCTGCAGGAGCCGGGGCCTGGTGGGATGCGTAGCTGAGACTGGAGGCCGGGCAAGACAAGCACACAGGAAAATGACGAATCCCCGATTTCCTTTTCCCCGGCACAATCTCTAAACTGGGAAACCAGATGACCTTGTCTCTGCGAGCCCCGTGGCAGTTTCTCCGGTCCGCCTCTGTCATCCCGGTTGCGCTGCTCCTGCTTGGCGCAGCCACAATCGCGGGGCAAGCCCTTGCCACGCAGCCTGGAACTGCGCCCTCCGGGCAGCCCAGCACGGCTGGCTCCGCACCGGCCAGCACAGCGCCTGCTGCCGCCCCACCGCCGGTCCTGCGCGCCATTGTGCGCCTTGACGGTCCCTGGCGCTTCGCCATCGGAGACGATCCCCGCTGGGCCGACCCAGGCTACGACGATTCCGCCTGGCCCACCATCAATGTGAGCCAGCCGGCCTCCAGCCAGGGCATCGACTCCTATTCCGGCTTTGCCTGGTACCGCATGCAAATCGATCCCCGCCAGTTGGCGGCTGTCGGCGCCACCTCAGGAGGCCAGCCGCTGGTGCTGCTGGTTACGCCAAATTCCGTGGGCCAGCTTGCGGTCTACATCAACGGCATTGAAACCGGCCGCACGCGCGGGATGGACGAACATCTTTCGATGTACCAGTCGCCGCCGTTCACGGTGCCGTTGCCGCCCAGCTCCAACGGGCCTATCGTGCTGGCCATCCGCACCTGGGCCGGACCCTCCGTGATCATCCGTCACGGGCTGATCGATCGCGTCGAACTCGGTCCGGCGTCCGATATCGCCGACCAGCTCGCCACTGGCCGCGCGCAGCAATGGGATGAGCGGGTAGCTTCCGCGATGTTCATTACCTTTGTTTTTCTGTGCGTGGCGCTGCTGGGCGGCGCGCTTTACGTGGCCCAGCGCAACGCCGAGTATCTTTGGCTGGCCATCCTATGCGTTTCCGCTGGTGCGGGCCGCGCGGCGCGGGCCTTTTACGGCCTGGCGCTGATCCCGGAGGCAGCCTACGGCATCGTCAGCATGTTTGCCGGCTACCTCTTCATGGTGGTCACCATCGAGTTTGTCCTCCGGTTTACCCGGACCCCGGCCGGGCGCGCGGTGCGGGCGATTCAGATCGGGGCGCTGGTGGCGCCGTTTCTGGAATTGGCGCCCATGGGGTTGCTGAACCAGGCGCTGCCCATCGCTGCCGAAGCCGCGTTTTGCGTTGTCGTTACCGTCCTGCTGTTTCGTGCGTGGCGCCATGGCCAGGGGGACGCAGGGGTCATGCTTTTGCCCTTCTTCCTGGCAGCGTCCTCCGATTGGATCAATACCGTTCTGGAGTTCGTTGTTGGCCTGCATTGGCTTTCCCCCGAGTTCGCTTCCCCGAACTTCCACGTCGGTCCGATTGCCTTCGGCGTCGGCCTTATTACCGACCTGATCTTTCTTTTCAGCATCATCGCCGTCATCCTTTACCGTTTCATCCGTGTGAGCCAGGACGAACAGCGCTCCAACGCCGAGGTTGCCGCGGCGCGCAGCGTGCAGTCGCTGCTGATCCCCACCCAGCTCCCCTCCAACAAGAACTTCATGCTGGAGAGCGCCTACCTGCCGGTGAACGGAGTGGGCGGCGACTTTTTCCAGGTGCTGCCGTTGCAGGACGAATCCCTGCTTCTGGTGGTGGGCGACGTCAGCGGCAAGGGACTGCAGGCGGCGATGAACTCGAGCACCATTGTGGGCGCGCTGCGCAACGAGCTGGCGCACGATCCTGCCACCGTGCTCAACCATCTCAACCGGGTGCTGATCGGCGCGGTGTCCTCGCCGGGCAAGGTGCCCGACCTTGACGCGGCCCCCTGCTTTGCCACCTGCCTGTGCGCGCGCATCTATCCCGACGGCAAGCTCACCATAGCCAATGCCGGCCATCTGGGCCCCTACCGCGACGGCCGCGAGCTGGAATTGCCTTCCAGCCTGCCGCTGGGCGTGATTGCCGGGGTGGAATACGAGCAGGTGACCTACCAGCTCAACCAGGGCGAACGGCTGGTGTTCCTCTCCGATGGTGTGGTGGAGGCGCAGTCGGCGTCGGGAGAGCTGTTCGGCTTTGAGCGCACGCAGCAGGTCTCGAACGAGTCCGCGCGCTACATTGCGCAGACGGCGCGGCACTTTGGGCAGACCGACGACATTACTGTTATTTCCATCTACATTGCTTCCCGGACCGCCAAACACGCCGCGGAAGAGGCTGTGCCGGCGCGCTGAATTCAGCTTTCAGCCGTCAGCCGTCAGCCGTCAGCTCTCAGCCCTCAGCCCTCAGCCCTCAGCCGTCAGCCGTTAGCCGTTAGCCGTTAGCCGTCAGCCCTCAGCCCTCAGCCCTCAGCCCTCAGCCCTCAGCCCTCAGCCGTCAGCCGTCAGGCGTCAGGCGTCGGGCGTCGGGCGTCAGGCGTCGGGCGTCAGGCGTCAGGCGTCAGCAAAGAGTTTGCTTGTGGCGGCCGCTTTTGAGGATTACCAATTATTTGAATTTGAGGCTGGCGGATTTCAGGGCTGCTTCAAGCACGGGAAATGCCGAAGGGCCAATTCCGTGGAAGGCGGCAACTTCAGCGCGCGTGTGGCGGGCAAGGTCCTTCGGTGAGAAGATTCCTGCGCTCATCAAGGCGCGCTGCGCTGGCTTGGCCAGCTTGGCGAAGGCCGAATCGAGTTGGGGTGTGCTGGGCATTTCGGCCACGCTCTTTCGTCAGGGGTTGCGACGCCTTGGTCGCGCAGCAGCGATGGGTTCCGTTGCCGGCTTGCTGATTGATACCATAGCTGACTAGTGACAGAGGCGCTATGTCCATCGTCGACATCTCCCATTTGCCCGAAATCGAGCGGCTGCCCGGCTGGCGTGGCCGCTATTTCCACTCCGAGCACATGACGGTGGCGCACTACCAGTTTGCGAAGGGCTCAAGCATCCACGAGCATCACCATCCCGAAGAGGAGATCTATCACGTGCTCGAGGGCGAGCTGGAACTGACCATCGAAGGCGAGACGCATGTGGCTCGGCCCGGGATGGCTGCGATTGTCCCTGGGAATACGCGCCACCGCGTTACGGCGCTCACCGATGGCCGCGTGCTCATTGTGGATTCACCACGCCGCGACGCCGCGGGGGGACAGGGCTAGCTGGTTTCCTCGATCTTTTGCTCCATCACTTCCTGCTTGCGCGCGGCGCGCCACTCCTTGAGCCGCTCATAGAGCACCACGTCGGTGACGGCCAGCATTTCCGCCGCCAGCAGCACTGCGTTGGCGGCACCGGCCTTGCCGATGGCCAAGGTGCCGACGGGCACGCCCTTGGGCATCTGCACAATCGAGAGCAGCGCATCCAGGCCGTTCAACTGAGTGGCTGGAATGGGTACGCCGAGCACCGGAACCAGCGTTTTGGCTGCGAGCATTCCGGGCAGGTGCGCCGCGCCGCCGGCGCCGGCAATAATGACGCGTAAACCGCGGTCCCGCGCCGTCTCCGCATACTGGAACAGAAGGTCCGGAGTGCGGTGCGCGCTCACTACCCTGGCTTCGTAGGGGATGTTTAGCACCTTCAGGATCTCCACCGCGGCCGACATTACTTCGTAGTCGCTTTTGGACCCCATGACCACGCCCACCAGCGGATGCTTGTCGCTCATGGCGTTGATTATACGGAGGCTGCTTCGTCGATCCGACGCCAGATTTCGTCGATCCATTGTTCGTGTTCCGGCTTCATCAGCACGGAGCGGAGGCAGGTGATCGTCTCTTTGGGCGACGCAGACCCCTCAAACCACTGCTGCGGCAGATGCACCAGCGCCAGGTGCAAGTCCCGCTGCGCACAGGCGTCAAAGAGCGCCTGCGCCATCTTGGAGGCCGATTCGGCATCGGCGGTTTTCAGCTTCCAAACCACGATATCCAACTCCGGGCTGCCGGCGGCCAACGGCGCGAATCGCGGGTGATGGCGGACGCGCTGGTCCAGTTCAAGCGCGGCGCGGCGGCCTGCTGCCAACCCGCGGGCAAACTCGCCGCCGGGCACCAGCGGCAGCAACTGCTGCGTAGCCCAGAGCGCGACCGCGGCTGCGCCCGCACGCGAGCACTCCAGGCTGATCTCTCCCAGGTGCAACTGGCTGGAAGTGAAATACGTGTAGGGCGAGTCGTGCTTGTAAAACCGTCCCACGGCGGGGTCGCGGAAGAGGACGCACCCGCAGCCGTAGGGCTGGAGGCCGTGCTTGTGCGGATCGACAACGATGGAGTCGGCCTGATCGATGACGGCAAACGCCCGCCGGGCTGGTTCGTCCAGTGGTTCCGGGATCAGCTTGAAGTAGCCTCCGTAGGCGGCGTCCACGTGCACACGGAACCCGTATTTCCGGCGCAGTTCGAGGATTTCGGGAAGCGGATCGACGGCTCCGATGGCGGTGGTGCCGAGCGTGACTACAACTGTCCCCACATCGCCCTGGCGCAGTTCGTCTTCAAGCGCGGCCAGGTCCATCCGCCCGCGACGGTCGGTGCGGACCGAGGCAAAGTCCAGCCGCAAAACCGCCGAGATGCGGCTGTGCGTGTAATGCGCCTGGTCGGAGGCGAGGATGCGCTTCCGGCTCTTAGTCCCTAGTCCCTCAGTCTCTTGACCCTCGGTAGTTTTCCTGGCCACCCACAGCGCTTCCAGGTTGGCGATGGTGCCGCTCGAGGTGAGGTGGCCCAGGTACTGGTTTTTCCAGCCGAACATGGCGGCAATTTCGCGGACGGCTTCGATCTCCATCTCCGAGCTGGCGCGGCCGCCATCGCGAGCGTGGTTGTTGGGGTTGACGAGCATGGCGAGGGCGTACGCCGCCCGCGCCACCGGGTGCGGCGGCTTGAGCATTTGCCCCGCATAGAGCGGATGGAAATAGGGATAGTTGTCGCCGAGGCGGGCGGCGGTGCGGTCCAGGACGGCCGCGATGGCGGCCAGGGCATCGGGCGCGGGAGACGGCGTTTCGGGAAGGTGGGAAAACTCCTTGAGCAGCCGCTCGGTGGCTTTGGCCAGCAACTGGGGAACGGGATCGCTTTTCATGGACCCTCCACACTATCACAGGGGCGGTCTCCCATTACGCGAATGCCGCCTCAGGAGCGAAAAAGGCTGCGTGAGAGTTTTGGTTTATCGCTCCTGTTTCCTTTCGAGAGGGTGTTTGCGGGGACAGACGCGGCGAGTTGGCGTCGCTTGGCGACGTGGCAAGTTAGCAAGTTGGCGAAAGCGACCGGTACTTCGGGCTGCTGCTACGGGCAAGGAACATGATTCCAAGTGACTGCCCGTGTTGGGCCGATCTTCCCGGAATGGAAAGGCTTACGCGTGATTTTCATTCATTTTCTTGCGGGGAATGGTACAATTATGGCAGCGTTAGAGTCGAACCGGGCGTAGCGCAGTCAACTTCGCCCAACCAAGCAAGATTTCTGCCAGTGGTCGCTCCGATTCATCCAGCGCAATTCAATATCAGGAAACACAAGGAAAATGGAACAAGGTACTGTGAAGTGGTTCAATGACGCGAAAGGCTTCGGCTTTATTTCGCGCCAGAACGGCGAAGACGTGTTCGTGCATTACTCGGCGATCAATTCCCAGGGATTCAAGAGTCTGCAGGAAGGTCAAGCCGTGCAGTTCAACGTAGTGAAAGGCCCCAAGGGTTGGCAGGCGGCGGACGTTCAGCCCCTCTAATCCGCGACGGCCGGAATTGCGGCTGAATTTGAGCAAGAGTTAATCAGCAAGGGCTGGGAGCGATCCCGGCCCTTGGTGCGTGTGGGGCATAATGGCGCCTTATTGGCCTTACTCTGTTCTGGCGCCGCCGGGAACTCTATGATTCCTCTCGATCTCGCGCTTGCCCGCCGCCTTGAAGCGGCTGAAGGCTTTGCCGGCGCACAATTTGCGCTGGCGCGGCGAAGCCTGCTTCCTCAATGCGAGTCCGAGGCTATCCGCATTACGGGAGTGGATGTGGTTTTCGACGGTCCGGACTCCCCGGTTACCCAGACGTTTGGCCTCGGCATGCTCGAGCCAGCCTCCGCGCAGACGCTCGACGCAATCGAGCGGTTTTTCTTTACGCGCGGTGCGCCGGTTCAGCATGAGGTCAGTCCCTTTGCTGGAGTGGCGACGCTGGACCTGCTCTGTGCCCGCGGGTACCGGCCCATGGAGATCTCGAACGTCCTGTGCCAGCCCGTAACGCCGTTGCCGCCCTCGAACTCAGAAAGTGTGCGCGTGATCGGGCCGGAAGACGCCGAGCTATGGACCGAGGTGAGCGCGCGCGGATGGACCCACGACCATCCCGAGTACGAAAGCTTCATGCGCGAAGTCGGCGCTCTGCTCACGGCGCGCGAGGGCAGCGTTTGTTTTCTGGCCGAGATTGACGGAGAGGCGTCGGCCGCCGGCGCATTGTTGCTTTATGAGGGCGTAGCGTTGTTTGCAGGCGCAACCACGATCCCGGAAAAAAGGCGGCGCGGGCTGCAGAGAGCGCTCCTCGAAGCGCGTATGCGTTACGCACATGAGCACGGTTGCGACCTGGCCATGATGGTGGCCGAGCCCGGCTCCGAGTCGCACCGCAATGCCCAGCGCCAGGGGTTCCAGGTGGCTTACTCGAGGATTAAGTGGCGCAAGGATGCGAACTGAGATTCTGGATCCACGTCACGCCTGAATGTTTTTGCGCTAAAATGCGCAGGCGAGACCATCGCGAATGGAGAACCGCATGGCAGCCGATCCCACAGCCAAGCGCACCATCTTCCGCAACGCACGGATTTTCGATGGCGACTCCGCCAAACTCATCGAATACGCGGACGTGATCGTTTTCCGCGGCCAGATTGAAGACATTGCAAAGGGCCAGGTGCTGGCCGGGGCTGCCGATGAGGTGGTGGACTGCGCCGGCCGGGTGCTGATGCCAGGGCTGATCGACGCCCACGTGCACGTTTACGCCGCCGGCCTGAACCTCTCACGGCTGGCGCAGACGCCGGTCTCGTATCTCGCGCATTTTGCGGCGATTTTTCTCCACGGCTGCCTGGAGCGCGGCTTTACCACGGTGCGCGACGTGGGCGGTGCCGATGTGGGCATTGCCAACGCCATCCGCGACGGGCTGCTCCAGGATGTGCCGCGGCTTTTTTACGGCGGCCGGGTGATTACCCAGACTGGCGGGCATGGGGATTTCCGTCCCGGCGATCACGCGCTGGACTCGGCCGTGTGCTGCGGCTGCGGATTTCACTCGGATCCGATGGCGGTTGTGGCGGATGGAGCCGACGCCGTACGACGCGCGGTGCGCGAGGAGTTCCGGCGCGGGGCGGCGCACATCAAGGTGATGGGATCGGGCGGCGTGGCATCGCCCACCGATCCGCTGGACCGGTGCCAATATTCCGACGAGGAGATCCGCGCCGCGGTGGACGAGGCCGAACGGGCGGGGAAGTACGTTGCGTCGCATTGTCATCCTGCGGCGGCGGTTCGGCGCGCGGCGGCGCTGGGCGTGCGGTCCATTGAGCATGCGACGCTGATTGACCAGGAGACCGCGGACTTTGTGGCCGAGCGCGGCGCGTTTACCGTGCCGACGATGGCCACCATTTTTGCTCTGCGCGAGGCGGGCAAGGAATTGGGGCTGCCGGCGGTGAGTTTAGAGAAGCTGGAAATGGTTGCTGACTTCGCCCTCACCGGGCTTGAAATTATGAAGCGCGCGGGCGTGAAGATGGGCCTGGGCACCGACCTGCTGGGCGCGCAGCACGTGCGACAGTGCACGGAGTTTACGCTGAGAGCGCAGGTGTTGCCGGCGATCGATGTGCTGCGGGCGGCGTGCAGTGTGAATGCGGAGCTGATGGGCGAGGCGGGCCGGCTGGGCTGCGTTCGCAAGGGCGCGGCGGCGGATCTGCTTGTAGTGAACGGCAATCCGCTGGAGGATATCGGCGTGCTGGCGCGCAACGGGGACGCGATGGCTGTGATCATGAAAGACGGCAGGTTCTTCAAGCGCGCGCTGTGAGCTGGAGATGGTGGCAATCGGCTACGAGTGACTTTAATCACTCGCCGAGCCGCTCCGATGGACTATAAGTGAGAACCGAAGGATGTATCGCTTCTGCCGGAGCCTGGATCCGGCGGCGTCTTTGTTTTCTGTTTCCGCGCGCGGTTGCCCCTGCTGGCGCCGGGCCTATCCATGAGGTTGATCCATGACTGCTGAGCTGATCCATCGGCTGCACTTCGCATTTACCGTCACATTCCATTACCTTTTTCCCCAGCTCACCATGGGGCTTGCGCTGCTGATAGTGGTGCTGAAGACGGTGGCGCTGCGCACGGGCAGCGAGTTGTGGGACCGCGCCGCGCACTTCTGGGGACGCATCTTCGGCATCAACTTTGTCTTCGGCGTGGTCACCGGCATTCCCATGGAGTTCGAGTTCGGCACCAACTGGGCGCGATTTTCGCGGGTTTCCGGCGGCGTGATCGGGCAACCGCTGGCCATGGAAGGCGTATTCAGCTTCTTCCTGGAGTCGGCGTTCCTGGGGCTGTTTCTCTACGGCGCCAACCGGCTGTCGAAGCGGATGCACTGGTTCTCCGCGGTGATGGTGTGGCTGGGCTCGTGGATCTCAGGGTTCTTCATCATCGTGACCGACGCGTGGATGCAGCATCCGGTCGCATACAACTACGTGAACGGCCACTACGACGTTGCCAGCTTCTGGAAGCTGCTGCTGAATCCGTGGGGACTGCTGCAGTACATGCACAACATGACCGGCGCGGTGGTGACGGGCTGCTTTGTGATGGCTGCCGTGGGCGCTTATTACCTGCTGGAGGGCCGCGACCGCGACTTCGCGCGCATCTTCCTCAAGACGAGCGTTATTGCCGGAATCATTGCGTGCATTGCCATCATCTTCCCGACCGGCGACCTGCACGGAAAATACGTTGCGCACCATCAGCCTGTTGCGATGGCCGCGATGGAGGGGCTCTTTCATACCGAAAAGGGCGCAGGCATTGTGCTGATCGGGCAGCCGAATCCCGAGACCGGACAGATCGACAACCCCATCCGGGTCGGCGACGCGCTGAGCTTTTTGATTTATGGAACCACCACGGCTGAGGTGCAGGGGCTGGACCAGTTCCCGCGCGACCAGTGGCCTGGGGCGCAGCCGCTGCTCTACTACGCCTACCACATCATGGCTGGGCTGGGGACGTGGTTCGTGCTGCTGATGGCGGTGTCGGCGTTCCTGCTGTGGCGCGGGCGGCTCTACGGCGCGCGATGGGCATTGTGGGCGCTGCTGCTGAGTTTCCCCCTGCCATACATTGCCAACACGGCGGGCTGGATGACGGCGGAACTGGGGCGGCAGCCGTGGCTCATTTATGGGCTGATGCGGACCAATGAGGGATTTTCGAGCACGGTGTCGGCAGGAAATGGATTGTTTACGCTGCTGGGATTTATGGGACTCTACGCGCTGCTGGGGCTGCTGTTCACGGTGCTGATCTACCGCGAGATTGCGCACGGACCCGAAGCGAAGGGCGCGACGGTGCACGTGGCGGGGCATTGAGGCGCGCACGCGCGCATTAGGAGCATGACGATGGGTTTCATTTGGTTCTGGCTGGTTGCGGTGATGATCGTCGGGTACGTGGTGCTGGACGGCTTCGACCTGGGCGTGGGCGTGCTGCACCTGTTTCTTCCGCGCGATGAGGCGGAGCGGCAGGCGGCGCTCAAGTCCATTGGGCCGGTGTGGGACGGCAACGAAGTATGGCTGCTGGCCGGGGGCGGTACGCTCTACTTTGCCTTTCCGCTGCTTTACGCGTCGGCGTTCTCGGGCTTCTATCTGCCGCTGATGATTGTGCTATGGCTGCTGGTGGCGCGGGGCGTGAGCCTGGAACTGCGCAACCATTTGGAGATGGGCGTGTGGCGCACGCTGCTCGACCGGCTGTTCGGGATCGCCTCGGCGCTGCTGGCAATCTTCTACGGCGCGGCGCTGGCCAACGTGATCCGCGGCGTGCCACTCCAGGCTGACGGCTACTTTTTTCTGCCGCTGTGGACCAACTGGACGCCCGGCATAAATCCCGGCATTCTGGATTGGTACACGGTGATCGGCGGGCTGGTGGCGATTGTGGCGCTTACGCTGCACGGCGCGCTGTGGCTTTCGATCAAGGTGTCCGGCGATCTGGAGCTGCGCGCAAGGCGCGTGGTGCGGCCGCTGTGGCTGGTGCTGATCGCGCTGACGGTGGTGAGCCTGGCCGCGACCATCGGGGTGCGGCCGGAGACGCTCCAGAACTACTACCATTACCCATTCACGTTCGTAGTGCCGGTTGGAGTGATTGCGTCGCTCGCGGGCATCTGGCTGTGGAATCGCAAGGGCGCGCCGGTGAAGGCGTTCCTGGCATCGTCGGCGTATTTGTTCTTCATGCTGGCGGGCGCATGCTGGGGACTCTATCCCACGCTGCTGCCGTCGTCGGCGCGAAGTGGATACGACATCACGCTGGAGAAAGCGATCAGCGGGCCGCACACGCTTGCTGTGGGACTGGTGTGGTGGCTGTTCGGGATGGCGCTGGCGGTTGGTTACGTGGTGTTTGTCTACAGCCGGTTCCGCGGCAAAGCGGACGCAAGCGGGCATTGAGCTGGTGAGAGCGATCGTGTCCGGAGACTGCGTGGGCGCGCAGATTCAGGACGCCTGTTGGATGAGTATGCGCCGGACATGAGCGCGGATTTGGTTTGACCATCGTGCATAATCAAATCACGATGGCTCTTTTATGGAACCCCGGAAGCTGGTCGCAGAGGCTGGCGGAGTTGGAAGCGCAGTCGGGCGAGCTGAAGGAGGCGCCGCTGAGGCGCGATGTGCGCTCGCTGGGCATGCTGCTGGGCGAGGTGCTGCGCGAGCAGGCCGGAGATGACCTGTTTGCGCAAGTGGAGGCGCTGCGGCAGGGGACGATCAAGCGGCGCGATGCGGAAGCGCGCGGCTCGGAAGATGAAGCCGGACGGCAGGCGGAGACGGCGCTTGCATTTGTGCACTCGCTGAGCGCGGACCGGGCGATTCTGCTGACGCGGGCATTTGCGTTTTACTTTGAGCTGATCAACCTGGCGGAGACGAACCATCGCAAGCGGCGGCGGCTGGCGCTGCAGGTGAGCGGCGATGCAGGGCGGCAGCGCGGGTCGCTGGCGGGCACGCTGGCGGCGATGAAGCGAGTGGGAATCGGCGCGGAAGAAGCGCTGGATTGGCTGCGGCGGGTGCTGATTGTGCCGGTGTTCACGGCGCATCCGACGGAAGTGGCGCGGCGCTCAGTGATGTTCAAGCGGCGGCGGATCGGGGAGTTCCTTGCGGAACTGGACCGGATTCCGATTCCCGAACAGGATTTGGCGCGCCTGGAAGAACTGGTGCGGGCGGAGATCACCAGCCTGTGGCAAACGGACGAGGTGCGATCGCGGCGGCCAACCGTTTACGACGAGATCAAGATGGGGCTGGACTATTACGATGTCTCCATCTTCGAGACCCTGCCCGAACTCTATCGTGAAGTGGGCGAGGCGCTGCGCACCGTTTACGGGCTGGAGATGGAGCCGCTCAATCTGCCTCAGGTATTGCGGTTCGGATCGTGGATCGGCGGCGACCGCGACGGCAATCCCTATGTAACGCCGGAAGTGACGCGGGATGCGATCGAGCTGGCGCGCGGGCATTTGCTGCTGTTTTACAAGCGGAAGCTCGAAGAGATTCTGGACCTGCTGACCACGAGCGCGCAGCAGATGCCGGTGAGCGAAGAACTGCTGAAGCGCCTTCAGGAATACGTGGCGGAGCTGCACACGCCGGAGGCGCAAGTTTTCGGAGAGCAGTACGAATTCGAGTATTACCGGCGGTTCGTGATCTGCGTGAAGGCGCGGGTGCAGCGCACGATGGAGACGGCGAGGCGGCCGGGAGCAGCGGGCCAGGCGCTGCCGGTGATGCCCTACACGCTGCGGCAGGACGGCGATCGGGTTACGCAAGCGTTGCCCGCATATTGCTCGGCAGCGGAGCTTTTGAAGGACCTGCAGGTGCTGCGTGCGTCTCTTGCAGCCAACCGCGGCCTGAGGATTGCGCACACGCTGATCGACCCATTGTTGCTGCAGGTGCGCACATTCGGGCTGCATCTGCATACGCTGGACATCCGTCAGCATGCGCGCGTGCATGCGCAGGCGCTGAAGGAGGCGATAGCGGACACAGTAGCGCCGGCGCTTCCCGGTGAGTTGTCGACGGAGACGTCGCGGGTGCTGGAGACGTTTCGCGTGGTGGCCGAGACCAAGCAGGGGTGCACGCCGGAGGCGATCCGGCATTACGTGATCAGCGGCGCGGCGACGGTGGAGGACGTGCTGGCAGTGGTGCGGCTGGCGCGGCTGGGCGGCGTGAAGGTTGAGGCTTCAGAGCGCGATCCTGGTTTGATGCCGGTTCCGCTGTTTGAATCGATTGAGGATTTGCGGCGTGCGCCGGAGGTGTGCCGGGAGTTGTGGCGGCGTGACGACTATCGCCAATTGCTGGCGTCGTGGGGCGACTGGCAGGAGGTGATGCTGGGCTATTCCGACTCCAACAAAGACGGCGGAATGCTGACCAGCACGTGGGAGATTTTCCGAGCTCACCGCGATCTGCACGTGGTTGCGCGCGAGTGCGGCGTGAAACTGCGGTTGTTCCACGGACGCGGCGGCACGGTGGGGCGCGGCGGCGGACCGACGCATCGCGCCATCTTCGCTCAGCCCATGGACAGCTTCGAGGGACAGCTGCGGATCACCGAACAGGGCGAGGTGCTCAACTTCAAATACGCCGATGAGGTTTTGGCGGAGCGGAACCTGGAGCTGATGATTGCGGCTTCGCTGGATGCGCTGGCGCGGCCCAATGCACGTGATCCCGAAGGCCACTTTACAGGCGTGTTGAAGCCGGAGTGGGAGGCGGCGCTCAATGAGCTTTCGAACCTCTCGTTCGCGTCCTATCGCGCGGACATTCTGGACAATGCCGATGTGATTGAGTACTTTGAGCAGTCGACGCCGGTGGGTGAGCTGGAGCAGGCCAAGATCGGTTCGCGGCCATCGCGGCGCAAGGCTTCACGGAATATCGCAGACCTGCGCGCGATCCCGTGGGTGTTTGGATGGACGCAATCGCGGCTGCTGGTTCCGGCATGGTTCGGCGTGGGCCACGCGCTCACCGCGTATCTGGAGCGGCCGGGCGCGCTCAAATTGCTGCGGGAAATGGCGAGGGAGTTTCCGCTGTTTATCGACCTGCTGCGCAACGTGGAGATGGCGCTGGGCAAGGCGGACCTGGGCACGGCGCGGCTGTATTCGTCGCTGGTGAAGGATGCAGCTCTGCGAGAGCGTGTGTACGGGATGCTGGAAGCCGAATTTCATGCCACGGTGCGCGCGGTTCTGGCGGTGACGGACCAGGCCGAGCTGCTGGAAGGCAACCAGGTGCTGGCGCGGTCGATCCGGCTGCGCAATCCATACGTGGACCCAATGCATCTGATCCAGGTGGACATGCTGAAACGCAAACGTGGGGGCGAAGATACGCCGGCGGTGAATCGGGCGATTGCGGCTACCATCAGCGGGATTGCGGCGGGACTGAGGAATACCGGGTAGAAACCTGAGGCGCGGCGACTGCTGTCACTTGCCATGCCTGGGTTTCGGGTACTACGCTAATGCCATGCATCAATGTCGCTAACGCCGTCCTGGTGAGAGCTTCCGATGCTGGTGTGCGCTTTTGGGTGCGCGCCGTTTCCTCCCCACCTGACAAGCTCCACCACCACTCCAATTCACGGCCGGGGCCTTTCCCCGCAACCGGGCCAGTCCGGAAAGGACAGGGCCCGCAAAGGAGATGATCATGGCGCGTATCGCCGCAGATGTAACGGAATTGATTGGCCACACCCCTCTGGTGCGATTGAACCGCGTAGCGGCGGGGCTGCCGGCCACAGTTGTGGCCAAGCTGGAGAGCCGTAACCCGCTGGCCAGCGTGAAAGACCGCATCGGGTTTGCGATGATTGACGCGGCCGAGAAGGCGGGCAAGATCAAGCCCGGCGAGACCGTGCTGATTGAGCCCACGAGCGGCAATACCGGCATCGCGCTGGCCTTTGTGGCCGCGGTGAAGGGCTACAAAATTATCCTCACCATGCCGGACACCATGAGCCTGGAGCGGCGCGTGCTGCTGCGGGCGTTTGGCGCGGAGATTGTGTTGACGCCCGGCCCGAACGGCATGAAGGGTGCGATCGCCAAGGCCAACGAAATCCTGGCCAAGACGCCAAATGGATACATCCTGCAGCAGTTTGATAACCCGGCAAATCCGGCTATTCACCTGGCCACCACCGGCCCGGAAATCTGGGAGGATACCGACGGCAAGGTCGACATTCTGATCTCCGGCGTCGGCACGGGCGGCACGCTGACGGGGGTCGCGCGCTACATCAAGCCGAAAAAGCCTGAGTTCAAGGCCATTGCGGTGGAACCGGTGGATAGCGCAGTGCTCTCCGGCGGCAAGCCGGGTCCGCACAAAATCCAGGGCATTGGCGCGGGGTTTGTGCCCAGCATTCTCGATACCAAGCTGATTGACGAAGTGGTGCTGGTGACGAACGACGAGTCAGTGGCAATGGCGCGCAGATTGCCGAAGGAGGAAGGCATTTTTGCCGGCATCTCATCCGGGGCGGCGGTGGCTGCGGCGCTGAAGGTGGCGGCTCGGCCCGAAAACGCGGGCAAGCTTATCGTCGCCGTGCTGCCCGACTTCGGCGAGCGCTACCTGTCCAGCGTGCTCTTCGATGCCTTGCGGCAGGAGGCGCTGGCGCTACCGACCGAGGCGGTGGCTGTGTAAGCTCAGTTCGTAGTTCACGGTTCGTAGATTAGAGGGTTCACAGCGAACCGTAAACGAGTGAAAATGTGGTGGCTGGCCGAGGGATTCCGCATGGCGGAGGGATCCGATGTTTGAACGAATTCGCGAAGACATCCGCTCCGTGCTGGAGCGCGATCCGGCTGCGCGCTCATGGCTTGAGGTGGTTACCTGCTATCCGGGCCTGTGGGCAGTGTGGATCCATCGCGTGTCGCATCAGCTGTGGAAGCGGCGGCTACGGCTTCCTGCGCGCATCCTCTCGCAGGTGGCGCGGCTGTTCACCGGCGTGGATATTCATCCCGCCGCGCTGCTTGGCCGGCGGCTCTTCATCGATCATGCCACCGGAGTGGTGATTGGCGAGACGGCCATTGTGGGCAGCGACGTGACCATGTACCAGGGTGTCACTCTCGGCGGCACGGGCAAGGGACACGGCAAGCGCCACCCCACCATCTGCGACCGCGTGTTCATCGGCAACAACGCCAACGTGCTGGGCAACGTGTGCGTGGGAGAGAATTCGCGCGTCGGGGCCGGGTCGGTGGTGCTGGCAGACGTTCCGCCGAATTCGACCGTGGTGGGCGTGCCGGCGCATATCGTCTATCGCAACGGGGAGCGGGTGCTCATCACCGATCCGCACGACATCAAGGATCCGCTGTCCGATGCGCTGATCGCGCTAGCCAGCCGTGTGGAGGAGCTGGAGCAGCGGCTGGGAGCTCACGCCCGCGCCGCCGAGCCGTTTGCCACCGAAGAGGCTGAGCGCACGGCATACAGCCGCGAATTGAAGCTAGCGGAATACGTGTCGATGGGCGAAGGCATTTGAAAACAATCACTTAATCCTATGATCGTTTCCGGCTCTTGAGCTGCAATCTTCACCTATGGAACTAACTCATTGACAATATCATAGCAATAGATTATATATTGCATTGCGAGGTATAGTGCGATGGTACGTCTGCGAATCCAGGCTGCCGATGATGACTCCCAAAATCAATGGGAAGCTCAGCTCCGCAAGGGAGCCTTGGAAATGGCGGCGCTGGCCACGCTCTGGGACGGCAGGATGTACGGCCTGGAGATCATCCGCAGGCTGGAAAGCCAGTCGCAACTGGCCCTGGCCGAAGGCACCATTTATCCCATCCTCAATCAATTGAAGGCCGAAGGCATGGTGACCTCGGAATGGGTGGAAGCGGAAGCCGGCCATCCGCGAAAGTATTACGCCCTTACGGAGGAAGGAAGAAAACGGCTGAGGCAGATGGCTGAGTCCTGGGCCGGTTTCTCCGCGGGAATGAACAGCTTGCTTGAGCCAGTAATGGCGGAACAGGAGACAGTGAAATGATTGCCGAACCGCAGATGGAAACGTATTTGTCGTCGCTTCGCGCGCACCTGGGCCCCGTGACCCTCGGCGAGCGCGAAGAGATCCTGCGCGAGATCGAGGCGCATGTCCGCGACGCGCAGGAAGAGCCGGGCGCGACGCTCCACAATGTGCTGACGCGGCTGGGCACGCCCGAGCAGTTGGCCGCGCAGTACCGCGACGGCATGCTCATCCGCGAGGCGAGCCGCAGCTACTCGCCGGTGACGTTGTTGCGCGGCGCATTGCGCCTGGCCACGAGTGGACTGTCGGGAATTGTCGTGTTTTTCGCGGGAATGATCGGCTACGCTGTCGGAGGCGGGTTCGTGCTGAGCGCGATGCTCAAGCCGGTCTTCCCGGGAAACACCGGTGTGTGGGTGCACGATGGTCAACTGGTTGACTTTGGCACGCATTTTCCGGCTCCACCGGGCGCGCACGAGGTGCTCGGCAACTGGTACATCGTGGTCTCGCTCATCCTTGGCAGCCTGCTGCTGCTGGGGACGATGTACCTGATTCGCGCGACACTGCGGCTCTCCAAATCGGCGCAGATGCGGCTGGGTTGAGGCCCGCGCCCGGTCAGCGCACGTCCACTGACCGGTCGTCTTCGTACTCCATGATGTGGAAGTACGCTTCCCAGCCGGTCCAGGCTGCGGGCGCAGGCAGCTTCGCCATCGGATCCTTCAGATGGTCTGCATAATCCCCGACCAGCTCGTGAGTGCGGTAGACGCCGGTGAGCCAGTCGCCACGGTACCAGTTCTTCCATTTGCCGTACTCGGCCGCGGCCATGGACTCCTGCACGGCTCCGAGCGATCCGAGAGCTTCGTTGATTTCAAGGCCGGCCTTTACGGGGTCCCCGCTGTGTTCGTCCTCGATTGCGTGAGCTACTTCAAGCAGCGCGCGATTGCTTTCGCGATTGATGAGGATCATGGTGAGGACGGCGGCCTGGTAGTAGTTGCGCCGGTCGGGATCCACCAGGTCGTGTGCGGCCACGGCGTCATTCCACACCGCGTCCCAGCGCGGCTGCGCTTGCTCGCACTCTTCAATGTCCCGCTTGATAAGCGCCTCCTGGAACTCCGCGGGTGGCTCAGGCAGTACGTGCGGCTCCGTCCATTTGGGAGATTGGCTGGGGATGGCAATGACCTGGTGCTCAGTGAGCGCGTCCAGAATGAGCCGGCGCATCTCGGAGTGGTAATGCTGGTCGCCGTAGTGGCGCGGGATCTTGCTGAGCGGCGGTGGTGGTGGAGGCGGAGCGCCAGCCGAGGTGAGCCCTGGCATGTGCATTGAGGTGCGGACGGCCGGCGCCGCGAAATACTCCCTGTAGACTTGCGTGATCGCATCGGCTGATTTTGCGCCGAACTCCTCGGCGGCCCAGCGATGGTAATAGGCATCGTCAGCGCCGGCGAGCTGCGCAGGCGCGCCACCCCATGCTGTTTCCATCAGTGCGCGCGCGGTCATCGCCACCGGGCGGATGTCGCTGGTATTCACCAAAACGTAAGAGGTCGCGTCCGCCTTGATGTAGCGGCCCAGTTCTTCCTGGATGACGCCGACTGGCACCAGTTCAGAAAGCTGATTGGCCTGACCGTTCATCATCGCCACATGGATGTACATGCCCTGGCCCGCGGCCACTTTGCCGCCGTCCTGCATGTCGCCATATCCGGTGTCAGCCCACACCAGTGTGACTTCCGGCGGGATTTTGAGGTAGCCCTCGTCCATCAGGCGCGCGCCTTCCTGCCACAGGTCGGTAACGAACTGCGCCTTGGGGTAACGCGCGCGGACAATCTTCATCTGCACGGCGATGGCATCGCTGATGCGCTGGCCGAGGAGCGCATCATTGCCGCGGACGCTGGGATCGAGTTGCGCATAGCTCTGGTCTGACAGGCCGCGGAGGCCCACGCTCCACAGAATCTCGTCGTTGGGCTTGTACGCGGCCACCGCGTTCGTCCACGCGCGCTCCAGGATCTCAGGATGGGTGGAGAAGTTGTAGGGCACGCCTTTGGGCCAGCGGGCCACGTTCACGCCCAGCGGGATGGCGTGATGCTGATTGACGATGAGGCCGCGCTCCGCGGCCGCGTGCACCTGCGCGTCATCGGGGAAAATCCATGTGCCCGGCACCACCATGTTGCCCTTGAGGCGCAGGATGGTCTCGAAGACGTTGTCCCAAACGCGAAGCGCAATACCGGTCTGCTCGCTCTTCGGGGCGGGAATCCAGCCGCTCAGAAGGTCCTCGTCGTTGATGAAGAATCCGCGATAGCGGAAGACCGGCTTGGGATAACTCTTGGCGAAATCCTGCGGCAGCGTGATGGAGGTGCGCTTTTCGGGCTGCTTGTCCGTCCACAGATACATGGGGTCGACGCCGAGGATGCTCTGCGAGAACTGATAGATGGCATAAATGGTACCGCGCATGTCAGCGCCGGTGAGGCACACGATGTGCTTGAGGGGCTGGTGACCGGGCACGCGGATCACGGAGAACGCGAAGGACTCGGGATCGGTGGTGGTGGCGCACTTGATGCCCGGATGCAGGTGATCGCGCTCGGCAATCAAGATTGCCAGCGAGCCAGCGTCCTCCAAATCGTCGGCTCGCGCTGGCTCACGGCCAAACACTTTGGCAAAATCGCTCATCAAGTCTTGCGTCGCGCGGCGCACCGGCTCCGATTCATTCGGACTTTCGACGATGGTCACGGAGGAGTTGATCGTGATCGCCTCCGGTTTGGGCGATTTGGCAGCTGCGGAAACCGGGCGCATGAGTGGCAACGCAGCGGTAGCCAGCAAAATGGATAGAAAGAGAGGCTTCGCTCGCATTGTCTTGAATCTCCTGCCTGAAGATTACGCTCCTATCCGACGATTTCGCCTTCCATAAAGGATTGAAGCACAGTTGCAGCGCGGTCCAAATACGCAGGCCATCCTGCGCAGGGTGCAACGCTTCCGTTATCGCCGAAACCCACCACGCGCGAGGGCCGATGCTACAGTGAATTGTCCCCAATTTGATTGCGGGAGTTCAGCATTTTGCTCCGCGTGCTACGAAGGCTTTGTCTCGCCCTGGTTCTGCCCATCCCGTTAGCGGCCGCAACTCGCGTGCTTACGGCGCCGGTCCCGCCGGAGATGCAATCCAGCGCATTCACCGTCAGGGTGAACGGACAACAGGTGGAAGTGGCCTACGCGGCTGCAAGCTACGAATACGTGAGCTTCGATTTCAGGGGCGGCCCGGTCACGGTCGAGATTACCGCTATGGAGTCCGGTTTTTGGGATCGCGGTGTGGACATTGAGCCGTGGCGGCTCGGCATCCGGCCGGAGCGCGCAGGGCAAACTATCCGGTTTCGGCTTTCCGCACCGGCCAAGCTTTCCATTTCGCGCCCGCGCGATTTTCTGAATCGCGCTACGATGCTGTTTTTGTTTGCCGGCGCGCCGCCACCACCTCCGCCGCCGCCCGCGCCCAACGTGCACATCTACGCCGCCGGTGTATATCACCAGAGCCTCAATCCCAAGTCCGGCGACATCCTTTATCTTCAGCCAGGCGCGGTGTTCTTCGGCAGCCTGAACATCTGGCAGGTGGACAACGTGAAGGTGATGGGCCACGGAACCATCGTTTACGACGGCCCCCAGGACCCCAACAACGATGAAGGCTGGATGCACAAACGCGACTGGCACTGCATCGTCACCGACAACTCGCACAACATCGAGATCGACGGGCTGACCTGCATCGTCCGGTCGCGGACGTGGACGATCCAGATGAAAGATTCTTCGCAGCTCACCTACGACGATCTGCGCGTGATCGGCGGCAATCCGGGCAATGCGAACCAGGATGGCATGGACTGGATCGGGTCCACCAACGGCCTGGTGCGCAACTCGTTCTTCCGCACGTCTGACGATGTGATCGCGCTGATGGGCAACTGGGACGGCTACACCGACGCTGACCTGGTGCGGCCGGGCAAATCCGTGCACGACATTGTGGTGGAGAACAGCGAGCTTTCCACCAGCATCTCTAACGTGGTGCGCGCCGGGTGGCCGAAGAAGATTTTCAACTCGTGGAATTTCACATTGAGGAATTCCGACGTGCTTCACGCCGGCATTGGCGCCTGCGGGCAGGCGTTCGGGCTGATTGGTTTCTGGGGCGCGCAAGGTTCGCGCGGGGACCACAACAACTACACTTTCGAAAATGTATTTCTGGACAATTGGTATTCGCTTTTGCAGATGGAGCAGCGCGATCCCAGCCTGCGCAATTTTACCTTCCGCAACATCTGGGTGCTGGATCAGCCGCCCCTCGTCGGATCCAGCGTGTCGGGCAGTGTCACTGGCACGGTGCTGGATAACGTGAAGTACGGCCAGAGTGTTGCCGCCAACGATGCCGGCGTGCCGCTTTCTGTTAACGATGCTCAGCCCGTACGCTTTTCCGCGGACAGCGGCGCCGTGGCCGCCTTCACGGTGAGCCCGCCGTTTTTCGCGCCCGGCGAGAAGGTGGCGTTCACAGCCCGGCCTTCGGCGCATACGCATTTCATCTGGATTTTCGGCGACGGCACTGAGGCCACCGGCCGCCAGGTGCGGCACGTGTTTCCTGACGCCAGCGGCACCGATCTGGACGGGCGCAACGGCGCCGGACGATTCCGAGTGATGCTGCACGCGGTCGACAGCCAGAAGCGCGAAGACTGGGCTGCGCAGGGTGTGGTTGTCGTGTCCAAGTGGCTCCCCGCTCAGCGTCCGCTCGGCGCCATTTCGCCGGGCCTTTCGTTCCAAATCTTTCCCGGCTCCTGGACCGAGTTGCCGGACCTGACAAAGCAGACCGCCGTCATCACGGGCAATGCGCCGAACCTGAATGCGAATGCGCAGGGCTTTACGCGCTACGCCGTCGCGTGGGACGGCCTCATCGAAATTCCCGCCGACGGAGGTTACACATTTCATCTGATGAGCCGCGACGGCGCGCGGCTAGTCGTCGATGGGCTTGAAGTGGCGAAGACCGGACCACCGTTCCCGCAGGTTTGTGGTTCTCCCGGCAACGCGGTGCGCTACGATCGCGGCTCGCTGGGGTTGCGCGCCGGTTTGCACACGCTGCACGTGGAAGGCCTGCACAGCATCAGCCAGGGACCACCTCGGCTGCTGTGGGAGGGCCCGGGCTTGCCGCTCACGGATGTGCCGGCCTCCGCGTTCTCGTTCCAGCGGCAGGATTATTTTGTCGGCCGATAAACCCCGCGCTGCCGTATGCTGGAGTGCGACCTCAAGATCTTCCCCTCAAGGAGCCTTCCACTCATGCTGCGTATTCCAGTTGTGCTTTTGCTCATTGCCCCGATGGTCATTCCCTCCGTTGCCCAGCAGCCGCGGCTCCTGGTCGCCCAGAAAGGCGAAGCCACGCTGGGCATCATCGATCCGGTTGCGGGCAAATTGATTGCCTCGGTACCCGAAGGCGGATTTACAGCGCATGAAGTCATCGCGTCGCCCGATGGCCGCCTGGCTTACGTCCCCATTTACGGCAACTCCGGCGTGGGCAGTCCCGGCACCGACGGCAGCAAGCTTGTGGTCGTCGATATCGCCGCGCAAAAGATCGTCGGCACGGTCGACTTCGGCCACGGCGTCCGCCCCCACATGCCGCTCATCGGCCCGCGCGACGGCTTGCTCTATGTCACCACCGAGCTCGACAAGGCCATCACACTCATCGATCCCAAAACCCTTAAGATCGTCGGCTCCATCCCCACTGGCCAGCCGGAAAGCCACATGCTCGCGCTCTCGCACGATGGCCGCCGCGGCTATACCGCCAATGTCGGACCCGGCACCGTCTCCGTGCTCGACATTCCAGCGCGAAAAACTCTCGCCATCATTCCCATCTCGCGCAATACGCAGCGCATCTCCATTACGCCCGACGACAAGTGGGTCTTCACCGCCGACCAGACGGCGCCGCGCCTCGCCGCAATCGACACCGCAACCAACAAGATCGCTCACTGGATTCCGCTCGAAGGCGTGGCCTACGGCACCGCGCCCACGCTCGACGGCCGATATCTGCTGGTGACGATGCCCGAGGCGGGCAAGGTTGCGGTGGTGGACATCAAGAGCATGCAAGTCGTACGCACCATTACCACGCCTGCCGATCCTCAAGAAGTGCTGATGCGCCCCGGCGGCAAGATCGCCTATGTAAGTTGCGTCGGCTCGCATCAGATTGCGGAAGTTGATCTTGGAACGTGGAAGGTGACGCGGACGATCGAGGACGGGAAGAACTCGGACGGGATTGCCTGGGCTGGAAAGTGATCGGGCTCAAGCAACTGCTGTAGTCCAATTCTCCAGCGCATCCTTGAACGTACTCATGAACCGGCCCGCGTCCGCGCCATCCACGATGCGGTGATCGAAGCCGAGGCAATGCTGCTGCATGGGGCGGATGGCGAGCGTATCGTTTCCGTCCGCGTCGGTGAGCACCACCGGCTCCTTCTTGAGCACGCCGATGGCCAGGATGGCCGCCTCCGGCGGATTGATGATGGGGGTGCCGAACTCGCCGCCAAAGATGCCGAAGTTGGTCAGCGTGAAGGTCGATCCCGACGCCTCATCCGGCTTCAAACGCTTGGTGCGCGCGCGCTCGGCCACGTCGGCAATAGCGTGCGCCAGATCGGCAAAGCTGCGCGTATCCGCTTCGCGAATCACCGGTACGATGAGGCCCCACTCCAGCGCGACGGCAATGCCGAGGTGAACGTGTTCGGAATAGCGGATGGCCTCGCCCTCAATGCGCGCGTTCACGATGGGGTGCTTGCGAATCGCGTCGATTGCCGCAGCCGCAATGAACGGCATGTAGGTGAGCTTGACGCCATGGCGCTGTTCGAAAGCGGCGCGCGCGCGCTCCCGCGCCCGCACCACACGCGTCATGTCAACCCGGTACACCATGTAGGCGTGGGGGATGGTTTGGCGGCTCTCCAGCATGCGCTGGGCGATGATGGAGCGCATGCGCGACATGGGCTCAAGCCGGCCTGCAAGCGGTTGCGGCGCGGCCGCCTGGCCGGCCACTGGAGACGGTGCGGCAGAGACTTGGGGCTGAGCGCCCTGGGAGATGGCGGCAGCCGGCGCGGCGGGGATGCGCTCCGCGGTCGGCCCGGTTGCAGCTTGTTTCAGAGCGCTCAGAACGTCTTCCTTGGTGATGCGCCCGTTCGTGCCCGTTCCGCGAATGCGGCGCAGATCCAGATTGTTCTCCCGAGCGATGCGCCGCACCAGGGGCGAGCTGCGCGTCGGCTCCTGCAAGCCGGGTTCAGGCGTGGCGTCCACGGTTGGCGGCGGTATGGAGGCAGGCGAGGCGGCACGAGCTTCCGTTGGCGGTTCGGGCTGCTCTGCGGCGCCATTCGCCGGTGCGCCGTCTGGTTGGGCAATCGCATCGGACCCGCCGATGACTGCCACGACGGTGTGCACTTGCACCGTTTCGCCGGCGGAAACGCAGATTTCGCGCAGGATGCCGGGTACCGGAGCGGGAATCTCCGCATCCACTTTGTCGGTTGATACCTCAAAGAGCGGCTCGTCCTTCGCAACCAGGTCGCCGGCCTTCTTGAACCACTGCGTTATGGTGCCCTCAAAGATGGACTCGCCCAACTGCGGCATCACCACTTCGGTGGAACCGGAGTTTGTCTTCGCCCGTGGAGGGGCTTCCGGCTCTGGTTTTGGCTCGGCAGTTTGCGGCTTCGCTGCGATGGCCGGCTTGGCGGCCGGTTCGGTGGCGGGCTTCGGCTTTGTCGACTTGACAGAAAGCTTCGCTGACGCGGCTTCCGCGATCACCGCCACGACGGTGTTGACTTCGACCGTCTCGCCTTCCGCAGCCTTGATTTCGCTCAAAATCCCGGAAACGGGCGCGGGAATCTCCGCGTCCACCTTGTCGGTGGAGATTTCAAACAACGGTTCGTCCTTCTCAATGGCTTCGCCGGGCTGCTTGAGCCACTTTGTGATCGTGCCCTCGAATATCGATTCGCCTAGCTGGGGCATGACAACGTCAGTGGGCATGAGGGACTCTTCTCCGGGGAAGCGCCGGAAGCGGCACGCTCCTGGGGGATTATAGAATGCCGGGCACAGTCCTGACGCCTGAAACCTGATCTCAGTCCGCTGGCTTCAATGCACTCCCTTGGCCGGATTCCAGGCTCCCTCCAGCTTTCTCACATAGAGAATCTGCCCGATGTGATAGGCGTTGTGCGTAGCCACGTGCTCAACCAGCGAGGCGTTCTTTGCCAGGGTTGCATCGTCGGCTTGCTCCACGGCCGTCTCCCAATCTGCCAGCGTCTGGTTCAGCTTCTTCACCAGGTCGCTCCATTGCGCAGCGTTGAAGTCGTCGAAGGTCTCGTTGTTGTTGCCGTCGAACGGCGCATTTTTGATGCCCTTGAAATTGTTGAGCGCGCGCGCATCCCAGTACCAGATGTGGTAAGCAAGCTGCCCCACGGAGTGCGCGTCTTTGCCCGCGGGCTTCCACTTGGCCTGGTCCGCGGTTAGCCCGTCAACAGCCACCGACGCCGGCACAAACCAGTCCTCCTGGTCGTGCGTCGTACGCAGGGATTCAAGCAGAATCCCGCGCAAATCCGTTGGCGGCTTTTTCTGGTTCTGTGCAAGGACAAAGGGCGATGCCAGCAACAGCAAAAGGGCAACTCTTTTCATCGTCTGTCTGGTCTCCTCTGCAAGATACGCCGAGTGTAACGGCGGCCTGTCCGGCACCCATGGTGTTCGTTACCGGAAGGACCATTCAAGCAGCGGCTCGGTTTTGCAACGGGCCCACCCGGCTCACTCCTTCTTAGCTATGCCCGCTTTCTGTCACCGTCCTATTCAAACTGAGCGAGCTGGCCCCGTGACGGCCGCGGCGTGAACAGACTGACTACAACCATTGCCACCACGCTCACCGCCAGCGCCGGGAAGATGGCGTCGCGCTCGGCAATGATGGACGGAAACATCTCCTTGAACCCTGGCAGGTCCCAGGCGAGCGTGACCACCGTTCCGCTGGCAATGGCCGCCACGGCGCCCCACGCTGTCACGCGCCGCGAGTAGAACGCGGCCAGCACCACCGGCGTCAGCGCTGCGGAATAAATGGTGTAGGCCCAGAGCATCTTTTCCAGGATGCTGGGAGCATAGAGGGCCTGGTAGAGCGCCCAGGCGCCCAGCAGGACAACGGCAAGACGGGAAAAAATGAGGACCTGCTTGTTCGAAGCATCGGGCGAGATGTAGCGCACGTAGACGTCTTCAATCAGATTGGAGGCCGGCGAGAACAGGTAATTGGACGCGGTGGAGATGACCTTGGCGAAGACCGCGCCCAGCAGGATGGCGCCCATGAGCGCGGGCAGTCCGTGCCGCGCTGTATAGGGAATGATCTCGTAGGGCTGCTTGAGCACCTCGCCCGTGCGGTACAGGGCCGAGCCGAAGACGGCGATGGCGATGATGAGGGTTTCCAGGATCACGGTGCCCACAATCCAGCCGATCACGGAGATGCGCGCGTCCTTCTCAGAGCGCGCGGAGAAGAACTTCTGGTACATCACCTGATTTCCGAGCATGAGCAGGAGGGTGGGAACCATGAACTCCATGGCGCGGAGAAATGTGAGATTACCGAGGACTTCAAAATGGGTCTCGGGCAGCACGGCATGGAGTCCGGTCCAGCCGCCGGCTTCATGGAACAGCCATGGAGTGGCGATGATGCAAATGACCGTGACCAGAGTGCCGATGACAACATCCATGTACGCGACCGAGGACATGCCGGCAAGGGCAGTAGTGACGATGACAAACACGGCGATGATCCAGGTGCCGAGATTGGGCGAAACCTGGTCCGGGAAGATGAGATGGAGGACATTGCCGCCGCCCTTGAACTGGTAGCTGGTGATGCCCACGTAGGCGAAGAGGATAGCGAGCGTGCCCAGGACTCGAGCCGTCTGGTTGTAGCGCGTCTCCAGCAGATCGGGGAGAGTGAACTGGGCGAACTTACGCGCGCGCGGGGCGATGAAGTAGATGAGCAGCAGGCCCAGCCAGCCGCCGGCGGGCAGCCAGAGGGCTGCGAACCCGTTGCGGTATGCGTTCTCCGCGCCGGCAAACAGCGAGCCCGCGCCGATCCACGACGTGAGCAGCGTGAGCACCAGGACCACGGCCGGCAGCGAGCGGCCGGCAACCAGGTAGTCGGCCTTGGTTTTAACGCGCGAGGTGCGGTAGATGGCCACCGCCAGCAGGACGGCGACAATGATCGCCAGGACAACCACGTAGAGCTGAGACATGCGGGAAGAACCTCGCGCGCAACAGACGATGACTGGCAGCAGTGTATCGGATGGAATGCGGGTATGGCGCTCGAACTCAATCCTTCGCACCGCAATTCAAGCCCAACTGGAAAGGAACTTGTCGCTCTCGGTTGGCGCCGTCGCCCTGGTTGACGCCTCGGGCGGCAATGTGAATAACTGATCTGTTTCCCAACGCTCATTTCTTCTCGGATTGAATAAGACCATGACCAATCGCGCCCGCCTGCACTCTGCCATTCTTGGTATCTTTCTTGGATTCGCGTCCTCCGCTATCGCCCAGACGCCACCAACCCGGGGCACCGACGCTCAGCACCCCTGGATGGACACCTCTCTTCCTATCGATCAGCGTGTCGACGCCCTCATCGGACAAATGACGCTCGAGGAAAAAGTTCAACAGATGCGCGACCACGCCCCCGCTATCCCCCGCCTTGGCGTGCCCAAATACGACTGGTGGAACGAAGGACTGCACGGCGTGGCCTTCTCGGGTTACGCCACCAATTTCCCCCAGGTCATCGGCATGGCGGCGACCTGGGATGCCCCGCTGGTGCACCGGATGGCCGAGACCATCTCCACCGAGGCACGGGCCAAGTACAACCAGGCCATGCGCGAGAACGATCACGAAGCGTTCTTCGGGCTCACCTTCTGGGCGCCCAACATCAACATTTTTCGCGATCCGCGCTGGGGCCGCGGTCAGGAGACCTACGGCGAAGATCCGTTTCTGACCGGCCGGATGGCGATCGCGTTCGTCAACGGCATGCAGGGCGACGATCCGAAGTACCTGAAGGTGGTTTCAACGCCGAAGCACTTCGACGTGCACAGCGGGCCGGAGAGCACGCGCCATCGCGTCGACGTGGAAATCTCCAATCACGATCTGGAAGACACGTACCTGCCGGCGTTCCGGGCGGCGGTTACCGGGGCGCATGCGCAGTCGGTCATGTGCGCCTACAACGCAATTGATGGCGCGCCTGCCTGCGCCAACACCATGCTTCTCGAGGATCATCTGCGCAATGCCTGGCACTTTGACGGGTATGTTGTGAGCGATTGCGCCGCCGTGGCCGACATCTTCACCGGCCACCACTACGCGTCCGACATGGCGCACGCGGCTGCCGATGCAGTCCACGCCGGTACCGACCTCGAATGCGGCTACATGGAGGGGCAGGCCTTCCCATCGCTGGTCGACGCGGTCCACCAGAACTTGCTCAGCGAGGCGGATATCAACCGCGCCCTGCATCGCCTCTACCGCGCCCGCTTCCGCCTGGGCATGTTCGATCCCCCCTCAAGCTACGCCTATGGCCGCATCGGCATGGATGAGAACAACACCCCTGCGCATCGCCAGCTTTCGCTCAAAGCCGCGCGCGAATCCATGGTGCTGCTCAAAAATAATGGCGTGCTTCCGCTTAAGCCCGGCATCCGCAAGATCGCCGTCATCGGCCCCACCGCGGAGCTGGTTCAGTCGCTCCAGGGAAACTACAACGGCCCGCCGCCCAACCCGGTGTATCCGCTCGCTGGCATTGAGAAGCGCTTCCCCCACGCTCAAATCTCCTACGCCATGGGCTCCAGTCTCGATGAAGGGTACGCCATGCCGATCGAGCACACCGCGCTCCATCCGTCAGGAGCCAGCCACGAGTTCGGCCTCAAGGGCGAATACTTCGCATCCGGCGATCTCACCGGCACACCCGTCCTCACCCGCCTCGATCGCAACATCAACTTCAACTGGGACAAAGTCATCCCGGTAAAAGGACTCCAGCGCAACAATTATTCCGTCCGCTGGACCGGCGTCTTCACGCCCCCCGCTCCCGGCGACTATTTCCTCGGCGTCCGCATCAATTACTGCTACGCCTGCGAGAACGCCGAAGGCTTCCGCCTCTATCTCGACGACAAGCTCATCGTGCAAAGCCAATCCAAGAGCGGCGAGCGCGGCCAGGTCTTCGATTCACACGTCCGTCTCGACGACGCCAAGCCTCACGCCATCCGCCTCGAATACCTGCACAAGACCGGAACCGCGGGAATCGACCTCACCTGGCGGGTTTCGGCCGAGACTCTGCGCGAAGAGGCACTCCTACAGGCATCGAACAACGACGTCATCATCGCCTGCCTCGGCCTGTCTCCAGAACTCGAAGGCGAGGAGATGCCCGTAAAGCTCGCGGGCTTCTCCGGCGGCGATCGCACCGACATTGTTCTGCCCGCCGTTCAGGAGAGTCTGCTCGGGGCGCTTGTCTCACTTGGCCGGCCGGTAATAGTCGTGCTGCAAAACGGCTCTGCCCTGGCCGTCAACTACGCAGCCGAGCACGCCGCCGCCATCCTGGAAGCATGGTACCCCGGCGAGGAAGGCGGCACCGCGATTGCAGAGACACTCGCCGGCGACAACAACCCGGCCGGACGGCTGCCCGTGACCTTCTACCGTTCGCTCTCGCAGCTGCCTCCGTTTGACGACTACGCGATGAAGGACCGCACCTATCGCTACATGACAGACAAGCCGCTCTTCCCCTTCGGCTACGGCCTCAGCTACTCCACCTTCCGCTACGGCGCCGTAAAGCTTGCCTCGAACAGCGTGCAGGCCGGGGATACGGTTCATGTGCAGGGGGAAGTGACGAACACCGGAAGCGCTTCGGGCGACGAAGTGGCTGAGTTGTATCTCGTGCAGCCCCAAACGGCAGTCTCGCCCCGGCTCGTCCTTGCCGGATTCAAGCGTGTCCATCTGGAGCCGGGGAAATCGGCCCAGGTCGATTTCACGCTCGATCCGCGAACAATATCCGAAGTGGATGCGGTGGGAAAGCGGGTGATTTTGCCCGGCGAATACAAGCTCTTTCTGGGCGGCGCGCAACCCGGAAATGAATCCGGGACAAGCACTGCGGTTTTCACGGTAAACGGGACTTCGGAATTGCCGAAATAAGCACGCTAAGCCGGATGCGGTATACTCCGGGACGCAATCAATATCGCGTTCAGGGGGATTTATGCGTTTTGTGGGAATTGGAAAAATCGTTGCCGCAGGCGCGGCCGTGGCGTTTATGCTGGCGCCGTCCGTCCCGGTCAAGGCCCAGGGCGGCAATGCCATCTTGAGCCGGACGGATGCGCAGAAGCTATTGCCATCTTCGGTCTACTACAAGGGGCAGTCGGCTCCTGTCCAAGCGCGGAACTCCGGTGGAGTCAAGTTCGCCGACGGACATTACATGCTTGCTACCCTGGTTGACACCAGTGGGTATGCGAGCGACGTCGCCGCCAAGTACCAAGGCTACTTCATCGCAGAAGTTCCGCTTAAGATCGGTGGCCAGGACCTGCCGGCCGGGGTCTACGGATTCGGCTTTGTCGGCGGCGACAAATTCGTCATCACGGACGTAGGCGGCCACGATGTGCTGACTGCCAATTCCACCAACGATGAGGGGATGAAGCGCCCCGTGCCGCTCCAGGTGACTGCAAACCCGGGCGGCGGGTACCGGCTCTACAGCGGACGCAAATACCTCGCCTTTAACCGCTGACCCGCAGCGATTATCCGGGGGAGTGCTCCATTGCACTCCTCTCACCGGCCTGACGCTAAAGCCATCCCCTGCAATTACTTGTATGGAACCGTGGAGCGGACACGGAGATGGCGCAACTTCCCCAGCGCCGGCTCCGTCCATTCCTTAAGGAATGGTTATTGTGCACTCCAACGCCAGTAAAACCCTCCCCTCGGAGGGCAAGATATGCGCGATCTGAAGAATATTGCCGTCGATGACGACCCGCGGCTGATTCCGTGGTGGTCCATCGTTATTGCCATTGCCGCGTTTGTCGGGGTCGAGTACTACTTCTGGCTGGTGCTGCCGGAGCAGCGACACCATTCCGGTCCACCCATCGGGTTCCGCATTTATTTCAACCTCTCCTGGGGCTTATTGGCATCGCTGTACTTTCTGATGATCGGCTATGTCAGCAAGGATGCGCCGCGCCGGTCGATGAGCGCGCGCTTCTGGATGCTGATCTGCTTTGTCATGCCCGGTGGAATCGGTGCGGTGCTCTATTTTCTGCTTCGGCAGCCGCTGGTCTCGCGCTGCGCCGCGTGCGGCACCTTTGTGCAGAGCGATTTTCATTTCTGCCCGCAATGCAACTACCAGTTGACCGCGAGCTGCGGAAACTGCTTCCGCACGGTCCGGGCAACCGATCAGTTCTGTACCCGTTGCGGGCACGAACTCGCCGCGGACCACATGCCGGCCCGGCTGCACATCGTGGGCGATTGACGCTACACCCAAAGATGACAACCTCACGCCCGGATTACAATCGAGCATTGGCATGTCTCTCTCCGCGCTCATCATCGACGACGAACAACTGGCCCGCGACGAGCTTCAGTATCTGCTCGAATCCGTCGGCGGGGTGGACGTCCTCGCCCAGGGAGCCAATGGAATCGAAGCCATTGACCTGATCGAGGAGCACCATCCCGATCTGGTCTTCCTTGACGTGCAGATGCCGGGGCTGGACGGCTTCGCCGTTATCAAGCGGCTGACAGAGAAGAGCGGCTCCAGCGGGCATTCTCCGGCGGACCGGAAACCGCTACCGCAGATCGTATTTGCCACCGCATACGACCAGTACGCGGTGCGCGCGTTCGATGTAAACGCCGTCGATTATCTGCTCAAGCCCTTCGATCGCAATCGGGTGGAGCAGGCCGTGGAGCGCGCCAAGGCGCGGATCGCCGGCGGCCCGTCCGCGACGCCCGAAACGCAGATCAATGCCCTTCTCAAGCTGCTGCACCGGCCGCAAGCCGCCCAGCAGCCCGCCAAGCTGATCGTCACGGCCCAGAGCCGGCTGCTGCTCATCGACCAGGCGGATATCTGCTACGCGGCCATCGACGAGGGCATTATTCGGGTGGTGACGCAGAACTTTGAGGGCCACTCCAAGTGCCGCACTCTTGAAGACCTCCTCGATCTGCTCGACCCCGCAACATTCTGGCGCGCCCATCGCGGTTACGTGGTCAACATCAACCACATCCGCGAGGTTGTTCCCTGGTTCAAATCCAGCTACCAGTTGCGCATGAACGACAAAAAGCAGACCGAGATCCCGGTAAGCCGGGCGCAGACGCGGCGCCTGCGCGAGTTGTTCAACCTCTAACGCGATTGAGCATTTTCGCTGCGGCAGTCGCGGCCAATCCCCCCATCAGCAGGATCGACACCACAGCAGAGATCGCGAGAATGTCCGCGGTTCGCCAGGCCTTGCCCGAGGCATCCACGCTGATTGGCGGGCACCGCCGTGTCAAAAGCTGCAGCACGTTTCCCGCAGCGCAGAAAACATAAAGCGCAAGCGCAGGCCACGCGGAAGGGGCGCGCTCCAGCTTCGCTCCTGCTGCATAGAGTGCAAACAGAAAAAAGATGAGAAAAGTATTGAGGAACCAGCCGAAGTAATTCTCGAGCGGCACACCGAACCAGCGGCCGCCGTTGTGCCATGCCCACGCATGAAGCATCGTGCTCCACACCGGATCCTGGGCCACGTCCCAAGCGGTCATGAACACGGCAGCGACCAGCGGCACCGCAAGCATGCGCGGCCGCGATCCCGCTCTCCAAGCGCGCCCGACCAGCACGGAACCCAGGGTCCACGACGCATAGGCCATGCCGATATATGCCAGGCCAAGCAACACCGGAACCGCGTAAATCCGAGGGCCCATGATATCGAGGAAGTGGTAGCGTCCAAACGGGAATCCCGTGGCCACGCCAATGTTCTCAACCACGTTGCCGACGACCGCGCAGATGGCGGCGAATACAAGAATGCCGCGGACGCCCCATGCGCGCGCGCCATCCACCAACGCCAGCGCAAAGGCCGAAAAAACCTCCATAGCAACCAGCAAAGTGACTGCCGGGGGACCGTGCACGACTTGGAGCACGCGGCCGCAGGCATAGCAAGCCAGAATTAGGCAAACCGCAACTGTGTGGACCGGCAAACGTCTGCGGATCGGAGCAGCCGCGCTGTCGCCGGCACGCCTTTCGCCAATAGACTGAGCCATGCTTTTTCGTCCCCCCGTAACTCGGGTCCCGGTCTTAGTCGTAGCGTTCTGAGACGATCTGCTTGCGATGCCAGCCATAACCCTTCAGCTGCTCGCGCACACTGGAGATCATATTGTTCAGCCCGCAGACGTAGGCGTAAACGTCAAAGCGAAGATCGGTTGCCGGGATCGCGGGATCGACAGGCGCAGGTGGAAGCTGCCGGTTGAGCCGCGCCGCGCGATCCTCGATGATGTGCGCCACATGCTCCTGCACGTAGCCGCGCAACCCTGCCCAGCTCGCGTCCGCGCGGCTCAGCGTGGCCAGATAATGGAAGTTCGGATGGTGCGAGGCAATCGCTTCCAGCTCGTCCCGATAGTAAAGCTCCGACTCATACCGCGTCCCGTAGACACACCAGATTTCTTTGCCGCCGCTGCGGTCCATGCCATCTTCAGGAAACAGCCGCTGGAAAAAGGCGCGCATTGGCGCGATGCCGGTTCCGGTAGAGATGAATATGGAATCCGTCAGCGGCTCGCGCAGCAAAAAATGACCGTGCGGCCCATGAAACTCGACTGTCTCGCCGGGAGCAAGGTCCGTCAGGTCGGCAAGGTAATTGGAAAAGAATCCGCCTTCCACGCGGTTGACGCAAAGGTCGAACCGGTTGCCGCAAGGCGCCGAGGCAATGGAATAAGCCCGGGTCTGTTCCTTGCCCCTCGAGTCCGTTGCAACCGTGGAGATGAATTGGCCCACGGCATAAGGGAAGCTCTCCAGCTCCTCGACGACAAACTCCAAATGGAAGCACTGGGCCGATTCCGAAATGCAGATCCTGCGCTCAAGGCGCGCTGTATAAAGCTTTCGATCCAAGTCAGGTACCCGCAGGATGAGGGCTCGGCGTCCAGGAGAATCGCCGTTCCTGAGTATTTCACGCTTGCCGCACAGGCTGGCAAATTCCGGCACATCCCGCCTGCCATGCCTATTGCGAACCATGCGTCTCGCCTCGCATACTACTGAGCGGGCAAACTCCGGCCCAGAGGTCGCTTCGTTGGCTCGTTCCAAGGTTTACCCCAATGCGGACTCCGCCCTCGCCGGCATTGTCGAAGACGGCATGACCATCGCCGTCGGTGGCTTCGGTCTCTGCGGAATTCCGGAAGCTCTGATACTGGCCCTGCGCGACACCGGCAAAAAGGGCTTTACCGTAGCCAGCAACAACGCCGGCGTAGATGGTTGGGGACTCGGGCTGCTCCTTGAAACCGGACAAATCCGCAAAATGATCTCCAGCTATGTGGGTGAGAATCGCGAATTCGAGCGCCAGTACCTCGCCGGCACGCTCGAACTTGAGTTCTGCCCTCAAGGCACGCTGGCCGAACGCATGCGCGCCGGCGGCGCCGGGATTCCAGGATTTTACACGCGCGCCGGAGCCGGCACCGTAGTGGCAGAAGGCAAGGAACATCGCGAGTTTGACGGTCACATCCATATCCTCGAACGCGGCATCCGCGCCGACCTTGCCCTGGTGAAGGCGTGGAAAGGCGATGCCGAGGGCAACCTGGTCTATCGCAAGACCGCGCGCAACTTCAATCCCAACGCCGCCACCTGCGGCCGCATCACTGTTGCCGAAGTGGAGATCCTGGTCAATACCGGTGATCTCGATCCCGACCAGGTCCACACTCCCGGCATTTTCGTGCAGCGCATTGTGCACAATCCGTATCCGGAAAAGCGCATCGAGCAACGGACAACTCGAAAAACATAGAGGCAGAACGCAATCATGGCATGGTCCCGTGAGCAAATGGCGCAGCGCGCCGCGCAGGAACTCGAAGACGGCTTTTATGTCAATCTCGGAATCGGCATGCCCACCCTTGTGGCCAACTACGTTCCCGCCGGCACCCACGTCACGCTGCAATCGGAGAATGGACTGCTCGGCATCGGCCCATTCCCCACCGAAGACGAGGTTGATGCCGACCTGGTGAACGCCGGCAAGCAGACGGTGACTGCATTGCCCGGGGCCAGCTTTTTCTCGAGCGCCGATTCCTTCGCCATGATTCGCGGAGGCCACATCGATCTCGCCATCCTGGGCGCCATGCAAGTCTCCGAGCGCGGCGACCTGGCCAACTGGATGATCCCCGGCAAGATGATCAAAGGCATGGGAGGCGCAATGGACCTGGTCGCCGGCGTGCGCCGCGTCATTGCTCTCATGGAGCACACGTCAAAAAAAGGCGAGCCGAAAATCCTCCCTCAATGCACGCTACCGCTGACGGGCGCGGGCGTGGTCAGCCGCATCGTCACCGATCTTTGCGTTCTCGACATCGCGCCCAGCGGGCTCAAACTGGTTGAGCTGGCCGCCGGCGTCACTCGTGAGGAAGTGCAGGCAAAGACCCAAGCGAATATTCTCGACTGACTACCACCGACTCGCTGACTCGCCGACTAGCCCACTCGCTTCTTCATCGCCTTCGCCACTCGCGATTGTGTCTCCCGGCCCAGCTTTTCGCATATGAATGCGCCCGCTGCGATGAGCCGGTCCAGATCCACTCCGGTCTCCACGCCCATACCATGGAGCATGTACACCAGGTCTTCCGTGGCCACATTTCCCGCCGCTCCCGGCGCATAGGGGCATCCCCCCAAACCGCTCACCGACGCATCGAACACGCGCACGCCCATCTCCATGGCCGCATAGATATTGGCGAGAGCTTGGCCGTAGGTGTCGTGAAAGTGTCCGGCCAGCGATGCGACCGGCACTCGCTGCGTCACCCGCGCAATCACATCTTTGGTACGATTCGGCGTGCCCACGCCGATGGTGTCGCCCAGAGAGATCTCGTAGCAGCCTGCGTCGAACAGCGTTCCCGCCACTTCTGCCACACGCTCCGGTGCGACCTTGCCCTCATAGGGACAACCCAGCATGCAGGAAACATAGCCGCGCATTTGGACGTTCGCTGCCCGCGCCGACGCCAATATGGGCACGAACCGCTCCAGGCTCTCCGCAATGCTGCAATTTGTATTCTTCTGCGAAAATGTCTCGGACGCTGCGGCAAACACTGAGACCTCGGTGGCTCCCGCAGCCAACGCTGCTTCAAAGCCCTTCAGGTTGGGCACCAGCACTGGATAGCTCACGCCCTCACGCGCGGGGAGCGCACGCAGCACCTCTGCGTGATCCGCCATCTGCGGCACCCACTTGGGCGAAACAAACGCCGTTGCCTCAATGGTCTTCAAACCTGCATCCGCCAGCATGCCGATCAGCGCGATCTTGGTCTCAGACGCCACCGCCTGCTTCTCGTTCTGCAGCCCGTCCCGCGGCCCTACCTCGACAATGCGCACCGTATCCGCCATCAGTTTTCGTCTGCCTCTTCCGCAAACTTCAGCAATTCCGCTCCCTCGCTCACCTGGTCACCGGGGCTGAAATTGAATACCTCCACGCGGCCTGCTGCCGGCGCATAAATGGTGCATTCCATTTTCATCGCTTCCAGCACCATGAGCGGGACGCCCTTTCCCACGAGCTCGCCCGTCGCGACTGACAATGCAACCACGCGTCCGGGCATGGGTGCGGTCAGGCCGCCCTCCCTGGCATGTTGATGAGCTTCCAGCGCGAGCGGATCGTGGTAACGCAAGATGAAATTTCCGCCTTCGAAGAACACATGAAGCTGTTCGCGCGCGCTCACCACAGTTCCAGCCACCCGTTCCCCGTCAATCGTCGCGTTCACTTCGCGATCGTGAAAGGTCGCGGACACTTCAAAATCGCGATCACCAATTGTCATGCGGAACCCTGCCGCGCAATACGCAACCCTGACCGTTGCGGGCACTTCGCCGCTTTCGAAATCGAGTGTCTGCTCCAGCCTTGAACCCAGGCGCCATCCGTCCCGCGCGGCCCAGGGCGAATCGTCCGGCTCGTTGGTCGCTTTGCCCTCGTCATGTTCATGCGGCAACAAGGTTAACGCCGCCAACACCAGTGCCTCCGGTGGCGGCTCGCCCGCGCCTGCTTGCAGCCACGCCCGCTCGCGTTCGATGAGGCTCGTGTCCAGGTGCGTCTTTGCAAACGATGCGCTCGTCACCAGCCGCCGCAGGAATTCCACGTTGTTGGTCACGCCGACGATCTGGAATTCGATTAAGGCCGCGGCCATGCGCCGAACCGCCAGTTCGCGGGTCTCGTCCCACGCGATCAGCTTGGCGATCATCGGGTCGTAGAACGGCGTGATCGCGTCTCCCTGCTCTACGCCAGTATCGATGCGCACGTGTTCTGAAGCCGCGGGCGCGCGCAGATGCACAATCTTCCCAATGGACGGCAGAAACTCGTGCGCCGGATCCTCAGCATAAATGCGGGCCTCGATGGAATGGCCGCGCATTGCAATCTGCTCCTGCTGGAGCGGCAACGGCTCGCCCGCAGCTACCCGTAACTGCCACTCAACCAGGTCCAGCCCCGTGATCATCTCCGTAACCGGATGCTCTACCTGCAGGCGCGTGTTCATTTCCATGAAGTGCAATCCGCCCTCGCGATCCAGCAGAAACTCCACGGTGCCCGCGCCCACATACCCGACTGCGCGCGCCGCGCTGCGCCCGGCTCCAGCGAGCGCCTCGCGCAGCTTTTCTGAAATGAGTGGCGCCGGAGCTTCTTCGATCACTTTTTGATGCCGGCGCTGTACGCTGCAATCGCGCTCGAACAGGCTCACCACGTTGCCGTGCGCATCTCCGAAGACCTGCACCTCAATGTGGCGCGGCTCAACCAGGTACTTTTCCAACAGCACGGAATCATCTCCGAATGAGGCTGCTGCTTCGCGGCGGCAGCTCGCCAGCGCATCGACAAACTGCTCCGGCGCGTCCACCCGGCGCATCCCCTTGCCGCCGCCGCCCGCATTGGCCTTGATCATCACCGGATACCCGATCGCATGGGCCTGCTTTTGCAAAACCTCGCCCGATTGATCCGCGCCGTCGTAGCCCGGCGTGAGCGGCACGCCCGCCTTGCGCATGATTTCCTTTGCCGCCGCCTTGGAGCCCATGGCGCGAATCGCCGCTGCCGGCGGCCCGATGAACACAATTCCCGCCGCCGTGCACGCTTCGGCGAATTCCGCGTTCTCCGCGAGGAATCCGTAGCCAGGATGAATCGCCTGGGCGCCTGTCTGCTTTGCGGCGTCAAGAATACGCCCTATGCTCAGATAGCTCTCGCGCGAGGGCGGCGGCCCGATCCGCACCGCTGCATCCGCGATTCGGACGTGCCGGCTCGTCGCGTCCGCGTCGGAGTAGACGGCGACCGCGCGAATCCCCATCTTCCTGCACGTGGCGATGATGCGGCATGCAATCTCGCCGCGATTGGCGATCAGGATGGAGTCAAACATTGTCGATCTTGTGGCCTCGGGTCCATGCCGCGGAGCGCTTCTCCAGAAAAGCGCCCAACCCTTCCTGCGCTTCCTCGCCCGCGCGGATCTTCGCAATCCTCAGCGCGGTGTCGTCAATCAATTCCGGCGTGACCGGCCGGTCCGCAACCGCGTCAACCAGTTCCTTCGCAGCGCGTTGTGCGCCGGGCGCGCCAGCCACCAGATCGCTCACAATAGCTTCGATGCGTCCGTCCAGCGCCTCCGGCTCAACCGCCTCATGCACCAGGCCAATGCGCTCTGCCTGCGCCGCCGTGATCCGTTCCGCTGTCAGGAACAGCCGCCTTGCCCATCGCTCGCCGATCGCGCGCACCACATATGGACCGATGGTCGCGGGAATCAACCCCAGCCGTACCTCCGATGTGGCGAACTTCCCCTCCCGCGACGCCACGGCAATATCGCACGCGGTCACAAGGCCTAATCCGCCGCCTATGGCCGCGCCATTCACGCGCGCAATCGTGGGCTTCGGACAAAAACCAACCGCATGAAACATCTCCGCAAACGCGCGCGCATTTTCGAGATTCTCATGCGGACTCGCTTCGCCCAGGCGCCGCATGGACTCCGCGTCCGCGCCCGCGCAAAAGCTCTTGCCGCGCCCGCTGAGCACGATAGCTCGCACGCTCGCATCATCGCCGAGCGCAGCGAACGCTTCGGTCAGCTCCGCGATTAGCTCTTCATTCAGCGCGTTGTGAACGGCGGGGCGATTCAACCAAACCCACGCCGTTGCGCCGCGCTGCTCAATCTCTACCGCTCTCTCGCTCATGCTGATTCACATCCGGAACACGCCAAAGCGTGTCGGCTCCGCCGGCGCATTCTGCGCCGTGGCCAGTCCCAGCGCCAGCGCACGGCGCGTTTCCGCCGGATCGAGAATTCCATCGTCCCACAGCCGCGCAGTCGCATAATACGGATTGCCCTGCTCCTCGTATTGTTGCCGGATCGGCGCTTTGAATTCTTCCTCGGCCTCGGCGCTCCACTCCTTGTGCTGTGCCTCCAGCGCATCGCGGCGCACCCGCGCGAGCACGTTGGCCGCCTGCTCGCCGCCCATCACACTGATCCGCGCGTTGGGCCACATCCACAGCTGCCGCGGTCCATAGGCGCGCCCGCACATCCCATAGTTGCCCGCGCCAAAACTGCCCCCGATCAGCACCGTGAACTTGGGCACGCGCGCGCAGGAAACCGCGGTGACCATCTTGGCGCCATCCTTGGCAATGCCGCCGTTCTCGTACTTCTTCCCCACCATGAAGCCGGTGATGTTTTGCAGAAACACCAGCGGGATGCCGCGTTGCGCGCACAGCTCGATAAAGTGCGCCCCTTTGAGCGCCGACTCTGAAAACAGGATGCCATTGTTGGCAAGAATGCCCACAGCATATCCGCAGATATGCGCGAAGCCCGTCACCAGCGTGGTGCCGTAGCGCTGCTTGAACTCGTCCAGCCGGCTCGCGTCCACCATGCGCGCAATCACCTCGCGCACGTCGTAAGGCTTGCGCGTATCCGCCGGCACAATGCCGTATATCTCCTCCGCATCGAAGAGCGGATCCTCCGCCTTCTGCTGCGGTCCGGGCGGTTTGGGCCGGTTCAGGTTGGCCACAATCCGCCTCACCAAGGCGAGCGCATGCGCATCGTCCTCGGCAAAGTGATCGGCCACGCCGGATATCCGCGTGTGCACGTCCGCTCCGCCCAGTTCCTCCGCAGTTACATCCTCGCCGGTCGCCGCCCTCACCAGCGGCGGGCCGCCCAGGAATATCGTGCCCTGCTCCTTCACAATCACGGCCTCGTCGCTCATCGCCGGTATGTACGCGCCGCCAGCGGTGCACGAGCCCATCACACAAGCGACCTGCGCTATTCTCTTCGCGCTCAGGTTCGCCTGGTTATAAAAGATCGCACCAAAGTGATCGCAATCGGGAAACACCTCGTCCTGGAGCGGCAGAAATGCCCCGCCCGAATCCACCAGGTACACACACGGCAAATTGTTTTCGAGCGCAATCTGCTGCGCGCGCAAATGCTTCTTCACCGTGAGGGGAAAATACGTTCCGCCCTTCACCGTCGCGTCATTGGCGACAATCACGCATTCCGTACCGCTGATCCGTCCGATCCCGGTGACCAGCCCCGCGCCCGGCACGTCGCCGCCGTACATCCCGTTCGCTGCCAGAGCTGAAAGCTCCAGGAACGGCGTGCCCGCATCCAGGAGCAGATCCACGCGCTCGCGCACAAACAGTTTTCCCCGCGACTTGTACTTCTTTCGCGCAGCCTCGGAACCGCCCAGCGCGGCGAGCGCCGTCTTCTCCCGCAGTTCGCGCACCAGCGCCTGCATCCGCTCCAGGTTTTTGCGGTACTCGTCGTTGCGCACCTGCACCTGCGATGTGAGAACGCTCATAGCCCCGCCCCTACGCCGTCTCCTTGAACAACTCGCGCCCGATCAGCATGCGCCGAATCTCCGACGTCCCGGCGCCAATCTCGAATAGCTTTGCGTCTCGCCACAGCCGTCCTGTGGGATGCTCGTTGATGTACCCGTTGCCGCCCAGCGCCTGAATCGCCTGCCCTGCCATCCATGTCGCCTTTTCCGCAGAGTAAAGGATCGCTCCCGCACAATCTTTGCGCACCGATTCGCCGCGATCGCACGCCTGCGCCACCGCATACACGTACGCACGGCACGCGTGATACGACACGTACATATCGGCCAGCTTACCCTGCATCAATTGGAACTCGCCGATGGGCTTGCCGAATTGCTTGCGCTCGTGCACGTACGGAACCACCACGTCCATGCATGCAGCCATGATGCCCAGCGGCCCGCCGCACAGTACCAGCCGCTCAAAATCCAGGCCCGACATAAGCACTCGCACGCCACCGCCTACGCGCCCGAGCACGTTCTCTTCCGGCACTTCGCAGTCGCGGAACACCAGTTCGCAGGTGTTCGATCCGCGCATGCCCAGCTTGTCCAGCTTGGGCGAGCTGGAGAAGCCCTTGAATCCCCGCTCCACGATGAAAGCCGTAATCCCGCGAGAGGCCGCGGTCGAGTCGGTCTTCGCATACACGATCAGCGTATCGGCGTCCGGCCCGTTTGTAATCCACATCTTGGTGCCATTCAAAACAAAAACGCCGCCGCGCTTGTCCGCGCGCAATCGCATGCTGACCACATCGGATCCGGCTTCCGTCTCACTCATGGCCAGCGCGCCCACATGTTCGCCGCTGATCAGTTTGGGCAGAAATTTCCGCTTCTGCTCCCTATTTCCATTCTTCGAGACCTGGTTCACGCACAAATTGGAATGGGCGCCGTACGACAGGCCAATGGACGCCGACGCGCGCGATATCTCCTCCATCGCCACCACGTGCTCCAGATAGCCCAGCTCCGCGCCGCCGTATTCCTCATCCACCGTGATGCCCAGCAGGCCCAGATCGCCCAGGCGGCGCCAGATCCGCCGGGGAAATTCATTCTTGCGGTCCACATCGGCCGCAATCGGCGCAATCTCAGCCTGCGCAAAGTCATGCACAGTATCGCGCATCAGCGCGATGGACTCGCCCAGCTCAAAATTCAGCCCTTTCACATCGATCTCCCGGAATTCCTGCTTCGCCATGCGGCCAGGGTCGACTCACTTTCAGCCGCTCGCATTGCAATCGGTACGGCTGGGGCAGCCGCGCAAGCGCGTTGCCAGACGGGGATAACCGGCCCCTTCCCCTGCTGCTTCGGGTCGACAATACACCTTGCGCGTTGCCCTCGTCCACACGCCCGGGGCTCCTTCCGCCCGCCCTGAAGCGGCTGTTACCATTAAATGGCACCGTAGCCGGAAAACCGGCTGTTGCACTCATCGCATTCTGAGAGGTATTCGTGGCCGATACAAAAAAGATCGAAGACAAACTGGAACGCAAAAAAGTCAAGCGCGCGGCGCGCAAAAAGGCCGCTCCCAAAGCCAAGCGCACCACCCCCCGCGGCTCCGCCAAGAAAAAAGTGAAGAAAATGGTTCGCGGCCAGTCGAAGCGGTAAAACCAGCCCTCAGCCTTCAGCTTGTCCGCCGATCCATGAACCGGCGTGCAGGCCGAAGGCTGAACTTTTGGCGCATCTGCAAGCCCAGCGGGGCCGTCTAGAAGCGAAAAGCAACGTTCAAAGAGCTGACGGCTAAAAGTTGCCGGCTGTCTTTCAAGGGCTGTGTCTCCTCGCCGGGACGCTGTATGCTGTCGCTATCGTCCCCGCTTCCGCGATGAGGAGAACTCGACTGGCCTCCCAACTCGTTGCCCGCAAATCCATTGACAAGCTCATCCGCGAGTCGGAAGAGCCTGGCGGCCTCAAAAAGACCCTGGGACCCTGGTCGCTCACCGCGCTGGGCATCGGCGCGGTTATCGGCTCCGGCATCTTCACGGTCATCGGCACCGCCATGGCTGGCCAGCATTTCGACACGCCCGAGATCGCCAACACCCCCCTCATCCACTGGATCATCTTCCACACCGCGTTGAACGGCCGTCCCGGCGCCGGCCCGGGCCTGGCGCTCTCGCTGGTGCTGGTCGCCATCGTCTGCGCCTTCACAGGCCTCTGCTACGCCGAAATGTCCTCCATGATCCCCATTGCGGGATCGTCCTATACCTACACCTACGTCACCATGGGCGAGCTGGTGGCCTGGATCATCGGCTGGGACCTGATCCTCGAGTACGCCTTCTCCAACATGAGCGTCAGCGTCGGCTTTGCCGCCCACGTCCTCGACATGATGGATTGGTTCGGCATCCATCCCTCGCTCAAGTGGATCTCGCCCGCCTACCTGCCCACCGGCCTGCAGGACATGGCCGGCAACAACCTCTACAACCCCGGCTGGCACTTCGGTTTCAACGTCCCCGCATTCCTCATCGTGATGATTCTCACGGTCATCCTGGTCCGCGGCATCCGCGAGTCGGCGCGCACCAACAACATCCTCGTCTTCGTCAAAATCGTCGCCATTCTCGCCTTCATCATCGCCGCCTCCAGCTTCGTCAAGCCCCATTACTGGCATCCCTTCATGCCCAACGGCTGGAGCGGCATCCTCACCGGCGGCTCCATCATCTTTTTCACCTACATCGGCTTCGACTCCGTCTCCACCGCCGCCGAAGAGTGCCGCAACCCCCAGCGCGACATGCCCATCGGCATCCTGGCCACGCTGGCCGCCTGCTCCATCCTCTACGGCGGCGTCGCCATCGTCCTCTCCGGCATCGTGCCCTGGCAGTCGCTTATGGGCGACGCCGCTCCGGTGGTCAACTCCCTCAAGCGCCTCACCCTCCAGACCGGGTCGCACGAGCTGCACTGGGTCCGCCTGGTCGTCCTCATCGGCGCCATGCTGGGCATGATCTCCTCCATTCTCGTCTTCCAACTCGGCCAGGCTCGCGTCTGGTTCGCCATGTCGCGCGACCGCCTGCTGCCCCGGGCCTTCAGCATCCTCCACCCGCAGTTCCGGACCCCGGCTTTTGCCACGTGGGTCGCCGGATTCGTGGTCGGCATACCGGCCGGCCTGCTCGACATCGGCACCGTATCCAACCTGTCCAACATTGGCACTCTGTTTGCCTTTGTGCTGGTTTCCATCGGCGTGCTCATCCTCCGCTACCGCGAACCCAACCGCAAACGCGGGTTCCGCACGCCATTGGGTCCGGTGATTCCGGTCCTCTCCATCGTCTTCTGCATCGTGCTGATGATGGGCCTGGAAATCCTGACCTGGATCGCCTTCTTCATCTGGCTCGCCATCGGCCTCGTCATCTACTTCACTTACAGCCGTTATCGCAGCGAGTTCGCGCGGGTACGCTGATTCGCCCCTCACGATAAACTGGCTCTTGGACCCGACCGCCCCAACCCGTCCCTGCCGGGCTGAGATCAGCACTTCGGCGCTGGAAGAAAACTACCGCATCCTGCGCGCGCTTGCCCCGCCGGGCGCCGAATGTCTTGCCATCGTCAAGGCCGACGCTTATGGCCACTCGCTCGCGCTCTGCGCGCCTGCCGCCGTCCGCGCCGGCGCGGGCTGGCTCGGCGTCACCAGCGTGGCAGAAGGCGTGGCCGCGCGCGCCGTCTGTCCCGCCACCAACATCCTCGTTATCGGCGGCATCTTCCCCGGGCAGGCCGCAGCAGCGCTCGCGCACCGGCTCACGCCCGTCGCCTGGGATCCCACTCACTTCGACGAGCTCGCATCGGCCGCTCGCGCCGGCACCGCCGACGCCGCGCCTGACTCGATCCCGGTTCATCTCGAAATCGACACGGGCATGAGCCGCCAGGGAGTTTCCCTCGAAGATCTGCCTGCAGTTGTTGCGCGGTTCGCGTCCGGCTCACCGTTCGCTCTCCAGGCGGTCATGACGCACCTTTACGCGTCAGACGAAAGCGGCGGCCAGGCCACTGCCTCCCAGCTCGCCCGCCTCGATCAGGCACTGTCCCGCCTGCGCCTCTCGCTGCCTGCATCGCAGCAGCCGCGTTGGCTCAGTGTCGGTGCTTCGGCAGCATTGCTAGGCGGCACGGCAAGCGAGCTTGCCACGCTCGCCGCGCACCACAACCTGATTCCCATGCTGCGTCTCGGATTGGCTCTTTACGGGCTGATCCCGCGCTTCGACCCGCCATTTACCGCCGCGGAGGAACCGGCCGAGCTTGCCCAAATCCGCCGCCATCTCAAACCCGTCCTTGCCTGGAAAACCCGCGTAGTCAGCGTTCGCAACATTCCCGCCGGCGCCGAGGTCGGCTACAACGGAACCTTTGTCGCCACCGAGCCCATGCGCCTTGCGCTCATCGCCTGCGGCTACGCCGACGGCCTAGACCGCCGGCTCGGAAACCGCTTCAGCTTGCTCGTCCGCGGCCAGCGCGCCCCGCTCGTCGGCCGGATTAGCATGGACCAGTCTGTGTTGGATGTAACGGAGATTCCGGGCGTCGCGCCCGGCGACGAGGTCGTGCTCATCGGCTCTCAGGGCAGCGAGGAAATCTCCGCATTCGACCATGCCGACGCTGTGGACACAATTCCCTGGGAAGTTTTCACGCGGATCGCAGCGAGAGTGCAGCGGATAGAAACTCGTAGCCAGTAGCTCTTTGCTTTCGGCTTAGCCGTCCAGTCCAGACGTCAGGCTACCGGCTACTGGCTACCGGCTCGTCCATCCGCAGCCCCGCCGCAGCACTCACCGCCGTAATCATCGCCTCGGCTCCCATACAGGAGTTCAGCAGCATGTGATACCCGCCGCGCGCGCACCACTCCTGGTTGTAGAAGCGCTTGATGACCGCGGCGCGGCGCTTGTCCGCCTCGGCCAGCTCGTGCTCAGCGTGATCCGCCTTGTCAGGAAACGTCTGCGCAAACCAGTCCCGCTTGGCCGCCAGCGTTGCGTACACGAAGACGTGGAAGCATCCGGGCTGACCGGCCAGCGCAAACGCCGAACCGCGTCCCACGAGGACACAATTGCCCGCTTTGGCAGCGTCCACAATCTCCTTGCGGATCAGCGCGTACATGCGCTCGCAGTCGAACACCTGCTCGTCGCACGGCCCATTCGAGTAGTACATCGAGTCCTGCCAGAACACTTTGCCGTAGCGGTAGTACCACGGGTCGAGCCGGTCGTCGAGCTCCGCGGCTCTCTTTTCCGGCACGCCGGCCGCCCGCGCCGCGCCGGTCACCAGCTCGGAATCGTACAGCTTCCAGCCAAGACGCGTGGCAAGGTCATGGGCAAACTCCGCGCCGTGAGAGCCATACTCGCGTTCCACCGTGATCACTCGAATGGGACCATGCATGAGGTTTTGACCTCCTCCCGCGTGGGAAGAATACAACCAATTGGACGCCCGCTGTCAAAATCCGCTCCGCGGGGAGACAGAATTCATCGCCGTGGCGCCGGGTTCGGCGTATGCTGGACCGTTCCACGCCAGTTGGATGTCGGTTGAGGTGAAGGAGTCTGCAAGCGACCGCCACGTCCCTCCTTCCCTGATCGCCGCGGTGGCCGGGAAGGAGTTTGGCCATGAATCCAGCCGTCACATCGCCTGGCCCACAGGAGCTCGCGGTGCCTTCGCGGGCGCGGCTCCTCGCAAACGTCCTTGTGCGCAGCGTAGTGTTCTCCGGAGCTTTGGGGGCGTTGCTCTTTCTTCCCGCTGGAACCTGGCGATTCTGGCAGGCGTGGGCTTTTGGCGCGTTTTACGTGCTGCCAGTCATCGGCTTCATGCTCTGGCTGCTGGCCGTCGATCCCCGTGCGCTCCAGCGGCGCCTTGAAGGCCGCGAGCGGGAACCCGCGCAGCGCAAGGTGATCTTGACCCTGATTCCGCTGCTCCTCATGGCCGCTATGGCTCCGGGATTCGATCACCGCTTTGGCTGGACGCGGCGCCTCTTTGGGCCGGTGCCGGCGTGGCTCAGCCTTGCCGCCGATTTCCTCTCCCTGGCCGGCATTCTGCTCGTCTTCTGGACCATCGCTGTCAACCGGTTCGCCGCCCGCACCATTCGCGTTGAAGAAGGCCAGCAGGTCATCAGCTCCGGACCCTACCGGCTGATCCGCCATCCCATGTACGCCGGGTTCAGCCTCTCGCAGATTGCCATGCCGGTTGCGCTGGCCTCGCTCATCACCCTGCCACTGTTCCTGCTTCTGATTGTGGTTTACATCGTCCGCCTGCTCAACGAGGAAAAGGTGCTTCTGCGCGACCTGCCCGGCTACGCCGAATACTGCCGCCGCACCCGCTGGCGGCTGGTTCCGTTTGTCTGGTGAGGTCCACACCAACGCAAAACAGCCCGGGCAGCCACCCGGGCTAATCGCTTCCGACTCCCTGCTCCCTATTCTCTTTTCCCTTGTCCCTTTTCCCTGTTCCCCGTTCCCCGTTCCCTATTCCCTGTTCCCTGTTCCCTACAGAATGTACCGGCTCAAATCCTGATCCTTCACCACGCTGGCCACCATCTGCTTCACGTACTCGTCGGTGATCAAAAAGACCTTCTCCGGCCCCGAAGCCGTCATCCGCTCCTCGTAGGGCAATGGCGACGTGGCCTCCTTGCGTATATGCTCAGCCGCCGCGCCATCCGGGTCCGTCGAGCGCTTCACCACGTCCGGCGCCAGGAAGCTTACATCTTCCAGCACGCGTTCCATTATGGTGTGCAGCCGCCGCGCGCCGATGTTCTCAGTGGACTCATTCACCTTGAACGCAAAATTTGCCATCTCTTTTAGCGCCTCGGGCGCAAACTCCAGCTTCACGCCCTCGGTTTCCAGCAGCGCCGCGTATTGCTTGGTCAGCGAAGATTTCGGCTCCGTCAGGATGCGAAGAAAGTCTTCCGCGGTGAGCGATTGCAGCTCCACGCGGATCGGGAACCGGCCCTGCAGCTCCGGAATCAGGTCGCTCGGCTTGGATACGTGAAACGCGCCCGCGGCGATAAACAGGATGTGGTCCGTGCGCACCATCCCGTAGCGCGTGTTCACCGTGGTTCCTTCCACGATCGGCAGTATGTCGCGCTGCACGCCCTCGCGGCTTACGTCCGGCCCGTGGCCGCCCTCGCGCCCGGCAATCTTGTCAATCTCATCCAGGAAGATGATCCCGCTCGATTCCACGCGCTCCACTGCCGCGCGGTTCACGCTGTCCATGTCGATCAGTCGGCCTTCTTCTTCCTGCACCAGGTAGTCGAAGGCCTCGCCGACCTTCATCTTGCGCTTCTTCGGCGCCGAGCCGAAGATGTTGGGCAGCATGTCCTTGAGGTTCATCTCCATGTCCTCAAGGCTCTGGTTGCTGATGATGCCGAACTGCGGCGTGTTCGATTGCCGCACCTCAATCTCCACCATGCGATCGTCCAGCTTGCCTTCGCGGAACTGCTGCCGCAGTTTCTCCCGCGAGCGCTGGTTGCTGTCTTCGCCGGGCAGCGTCAACTGGCCTTCGCGTCCAGGCGGCACCGGCGGCGGAGGCGGCAACAACACGTCCAGCAGCCGCTCTTCCGCGTTCATCTCCGCGCGATCCTCCACCTCTTCCAGGCGTTCCTCGCGCACCATGTCGATCGAGATCTCCACCAGGTCGCGAATCATCGATTCCACGTCGCGCCCAACGTAGCCCACCTCCGTGAACTTTGACGCCTCCACCTTCAGGAACGGCGAATTGGTCAGCTTCGCCAGCCGCCGCGCAATCTCCGTCTTGCCCACGCCCGTCGGCCCAATCATGATGATGTTCTTGGGCATAATGTCTTCGGCAATGTCCGGGGGCAGCTTTTGCCGCCGCTGCCGGTTGCGCAGCGCGATCGCCACCGAGCGCTTGGCCGCACGCTGACCCACCACGTGCTTGTCCAACTCCGCCACAATCTCGCGCGGCGTCAGCTCGTCCAGCGAAACTTCGGTTTCTTCAGCGGATGCGGGAAGATAAATCGCCATGCTTGTTTCGATAACTCCTGAGCAATCTCTGACTCAACCACTTTCTTCCAATCGAAGCTTTGTCATTCTGAACGCAGCGAAGGATCCGAGGTTGCACTTCTATTCCCTGTTCCCTGTTGCCTGTTCCCTGCTACTTCAGCTCCTCAAACGTCACCTTGTCGTTGGTATAAATGCAGATCTCGCCGGCAATCTTCATGGCCCTCTCCGCTATCTCCCGCGCGCCCAGTTCGGTATTTTCCATCAGTGCTCGCGCCGCCGCCGTGGCGTAGCTCCCGCCGCTCCCGATCGCCGCGTACGGCTCATCCGGATCGATCACGTCGCCTGAACCCGAGATCAAAAACGTCTGCCCCTTGTCCGCAACCAGCAGCAGCGCCTCCAGGTTGCGCAGCATCTTGTCGGTGCGCCAGTCCTTGGCCAGCTCCACCGCTGAGCGGTTCAGGTTGCCGGCGTACTGCTCCAGCTTGGCCTCAAAGCGCGTAAACAGGTTGAACGCGTCCGCCGTGGAGCCCGCAAACCCCGCCAGGATCCTGTCCTGGTAAAGTCGCCGGATTTTCTTCGCCGTATGCTTCAGCACGTGATCGCCCAGCGTCACCTGCCCGTCGGCGGCCATCACCACCTGCCCGTTCCGGCGCACGCAGATCACCGTCGTCGAGCGTATCCGCGTTCGTTCGTTCCTCGCCATCGTCTAGTACTCGCGCACGTCTTAAACCGCTGGAAATCCGCGCCTTTCAGGGGCAAGTTCCCACCAAACGTGCAGAGTCGAGTATAGCGCAGCGAAGCCGGAGAAAATCCCGCGGCAACCAGGTCTATCGTTTCGATTGCAGGTTATTCGAAAAGCGTCGGAAGATCGCGTCCACCATACACTACACGCTCGATGCGAACGGCCTCGCCGATGACTCGAAACAGAATCAGGTTCCGTCCCGCCACGGCAAGTCGCGCACCCTCGCCGATCTCAGGACGAAGCTGATAGGCCAAAGGCTGCTCGCCGACTTTCAGGATCTTGCGCCAGATCCCTCTAACAACCATCACAGCCCGCTTAGGATTGCCTTCCGCGATGAACTCAGCAATGGCGTCCACGTCGCTTTCAACGTGCCGCGAGAATTCTAGGCGCATTCCTTTCGCTCTCCCGCCGCATCTGCGATGGCTTGATACTTACGCTCAAGCCGCTCGAAGACGTCATGGGGAGAGACTCCGGCGGAATCATCTGCCACAGCTTCTTGCCACACCTTGCGTAGCTCTTCCAGCCCCGCCTCGCGCAGCGCCCGCTTGTGGCTCCAGTCACGCAATGCCTCGCGCACCACCTCGCTCGAAGACGAGTACTCGCCAGCTGCAACCGCTCGGCGAACCAGCGAAACCATCTCCGGAGGAAGCGCGATACTGATCTTCTCTACAGACGGCATTTCCGATCTCCGGTAGGAAGAATTCCTACCGAATCAAAGATACCACGGAAGCCGCCATCTCAGCATCTTGCGCGCACGCATCCAGTCTTCACCCATCTCCGTGCCAGGGAGAACCGTTCCATTCTCCTCCACGCATCCGCTCGGCGAGGGGGTCTCGCGTCGGATTTCCACCTGCGCTATCCTCAAAGTGGGCCCCCCCCGCATTCGCCGGGCCCTGCCTATCGATGAATTTTCACGACCCCAAGTTCTGGGAGATTGCCGCCGCGGCTGCCGTCCTGGCCGGCGGGGCCGCCTTCGGCGCCTGGCTCATCTTCCGCCGCCGCCCTACTCCCGAAGAAATCGAGCTTGCGCGCCGTCAGTTCCTTACCCAGTCCGGCCGCATCGTCGATGGCACCCTGCTCGACCTCACCGAAGTTCCTGGCCCCGGCGACCGCACGCTTTCCATGCTGCAATACGAGTACCGCATCGGCGGCGTCGATTACGAATGCTCCCAGGACATCTCGCTGCTCGGCGACATCGTCAGCCCCGCAGCCATTCGCATCGGCTTTCCCTGCTCGGTTCGTTACCAGCCCGGCAGTCCGCAAAACTCCATCGTCGTGGCGGAGAAATGGTCCGGGCTTCGTAACTCGATCCCCGTGCTTCCCGCCTACGACGACCCCGAACCCCTCGACACCTCCCACCTCCACCCCAACTAACCCCGCCGTTTTCACTTTTTTCACTTCTTAACTTCGTCACTTCTTCACTTTTCACCTATTCACTTCTTCACTGTTCACTGTTCACTGCCCTCTGGCGCCCCATACCCATCCCCGGTATACTAGAGCCATGCATCTCCACGCCGCGCCCGCCAAATCCAGCACGCCCGGCGCCGCACGAACCCAAACCGTCCTCCGCGTCTCCCTCTTCGCCACCGCTCTCTACGTCGCCGTCACCTTCATTGCGGGCCTTCGCGCCCATTCCCTGGCCCTGCTGTCGGAGGCCGGTCATAACGTATCCGATTTCCTCGCCCTCCTGCTCTCATTCGCCGCCGTTTACTTCCAGTCCCGACCCGCTGACACCGCCCGCACCTTCGGCTACCAGCGCGCCGGCGTCCTCGCCGCCTTCGTCAACGCCGTCACCCTCATCTTCATCTCCCTCTGGATCGCCTTCGAGGCCGTCCATCGCCTTTACGCTCCCGTGGCCGTCCACCCACGCATCATGATCGTCACCGCCGCAGCCGGCGTCATCATGAACGGCGTCATCGCCGCGCTCCTCTGGGGCGTTGCCCGCGACGTCAATCTTCGTTCCGCCTTCATCCACATGGCCGGCGACACCCTCTCCACCGCCGCAGTCATCGTTGGCGGCGCCGCCATCCTCTTCTCCGGCCGGTACTGGATCGACCCCGTCCTCTCCCTCATCATTGCCGCCCTCATCCTCTGGTCCTCCTGGGGCATCGTGCGCGAGACCCTCAACATCCTGCTCGAAGGTGCCCCCTCCGGCGTTTCGCTCGCCACCATCCGCGCTGCCATGGAGCGCGTTCCCGGCGTTCTCAACATCCACGACCTGCACATCTGGTGCTTGGGATCATCCTCCAGCGCCCTCGCCTGCCATGTCACCATCGCCGACATCCCGCCGTCGGAGTCTGCCTACATCATGGTTGAGCTCAACCACCTCCTCCGCGAGCATCACAACATCTGCCACACCACCATCCAGTTCGAACACGAAAACTGCCCCGAACAGCATGGCTGCGTCGTCCCCATCGAGGAAATGACCACCGGGCGCGCCGACTCGCACCACCACGGCCACGCACACTGAGCGAAGCAGGTCAGCGAGTCAGCAAGTCAGCCCAACGAGCACGCTGTCATCCTGAGCGCAGCGAAGGACCTGCGGCTGTTCTTGCCTTTGCCGTTCGCCATTCGGACCGTGCTTCATTTTTGGAGTTGGGTCACACCGCTGACTCGCTGACTTGCTGACTTGCTGACTCGCCGACTCGCTGTTCATCTTTTTCCTTGACAATCGAGCGACAATTGCGCGTGAATCGCGCTACACTGCATTTCCATAATGGCCGGAAACCCGCTTCGCAGGCGGGCAGGCTTACTTCCACCCAAAGGGAGGCTCGCAATGAAGATCACCGACACCATCGAGATGCTGTTGAAACGCAAGTCGTTCAACAAGGTGCTGGCGCTGGAGCCGGAGCAGACCGTCTACGAGGCACTGGAGATGATGGCCAGGTACGATGTGGGCGCCCTGATGGTATGCCAGGCAGGCAAGCTGGTGGGGATCCTCTCGGAGCGGGACTATGCCCGCAGGGGCGTGCTGAAGGGGCACGGATCGAAGGACACCAAGGTGAAGGAAATGATGACCAGCCCGGTCCTGTTCGTGACCCCGGAGCACACCGTGGACGACTGCATGACGCTGATGACCGAGCGTCACTTCCGCCACTTGCCGGTACTCGAGGGCGACAAGTTGATCGGAATGGTTTCGATCGGCGACCTGGTGAAGTGGGTGATGGACGGCCAGCAGCAGGCAATCGAGGCGCTCGAGGGATACATCACCGGCGGGTATCCGGCGTAAGAGCTGCGGTCAGTGATCAGTGGTCAGTGGTCAGTGGTCATCGCCAAATTTACGAGATTACGGCGATTTTCGCCCGCTTGCCCACCCGCACCGTGAGCCGCAGCGGGGTGGATTCGGTTGGTCCTTGCATGCCAGTTCGGGTGAACAAGATACTGGTATGCTTTACACCATCAATGGAAACGGCGCCAGCCTTTATAAGCTTTTGCGCCTCTGTTGCAGAAGCTAATCCCAATTCTCGAATCAGTTTGACAACGGAGTAAAAACCCACTGCACCGTGAAATGAGGATTCTCCGCTCATGGCACGGCGATCTACTTCCTCATCCTGAGCCAAAAAGACCTCTCCTTTTCCATGCTCATCTAATGCTTGAGCAAAAGGAACGCGGATTTTACCGGCTTCCACGGGGATCAATTCGATGTCCCCTGCAACGCCCTTTTGCTGAAACATGCGCGCCCAGTTCTCCGCGGCGTGCTCGGCGGCGGCTTCGCCGTGGAATCCCGCGACAATGCTGCGCGCCAGGTTCTTCTTCGCCTGCATCGGATGCAGCGCGCCGGAAGCAATCTCCGCCATCATCGCGTCAATCTCCGATTGGCGCAGATCGGTGAGAAACACCCAGTACTTCCACATCAGCTCGTCGGAGATGCTCATGAGCTTGCCGTACATCTCCGAAGGCGGCTCGTTAATTCCGATGGCATTGTTCAGCGATTTCGACATCTTCTGCACGCCGTCCAGGCCCTCAAGAATCGGCGTCATCAGGATGATCTGCGGCTTCTGCCCGTAGTGGCGCTGTAATTCGCGCCCGCACATCAGGTTGAATCTTTGGTCCGTCCCGCCCAGCTCCACGTCGCACTCGAGCGCTACGGAGTCGTAGGCCTGCATCAGCGGATAGAGCATCTCGTGCAGGCTGATCGGCTGCTCGGCCTGGAACCGCTTGTGAAACTCGTCGCGCTCCAGCATCTGCGAAACAGTAAAGTGCGTAGCCAGCCGGATGGTGCCCTCGTAGCCCAGCTTCCCCAGCCACTCCGAGTTGTAACGAACCTCGGTCAGCTTCTCGTCGAGAATCTTGAACACCTGTTCCTTGTAAGTTTCGGCGTTGGCGTCGATTTGTTCCCTCGTCAAAGGCTTGCGCGTCACGTTGCGTCCAGTGGGGTCGCCGATCAGCGAGGTGAAATCCCCCACGAGAAAAATCACCGTGTGCCCGAGCTGCTGGAAATGCCGCAGCTTGCGCATCAGCACCGTGTGTCCCAGGTGCAGGTCGGGCGCGGTGGGGTCAAAGCCGGCCTTCACCCGCAGCGGCCGGCCGGTTTTGCGGCTCTCTTCAAGGCGCTCACGCAGGTCGCTCACACGGATAATTTCCGCCGCGCCCTTTTCGAGAAGATCAAGTTGTTCGTCTATGGGTGGAAACGTGCTCATGCCGTCTCCCAGTATACGGTCGAGACACAGGCGGTCCGCCGACCCGCCACGACCGTGCTACCCTGATTTCGTTCTGCGTTCCACCGCTTTATGACCAATCGCGCGCTCATTCCGACTCTAGCTTTTGCGGCAGCTATGATTGTCCTCGCGCTGCCCGCCACCGCCGCGCAGGCTGCTTCCTCCACAGAATTCCGCACCTCCGCGCGCTGCGCCGTATGCCACACCAACCTGAAAACCGCCAAGGGTGAGCCCGCATCGATCATCGGCGATTGGCGCGGCAGCATCATGGCTAACGCCGCGCGCGACCCCTACTGGCAGGGCAGTGTGCGCCGCGAAACGCTGGACCATCCCCAGGCCAGCGCCGCCATCCAGACCGAGTGCGCCACCTGCCACATGCCGCTCCAGTTTCTCGCGGACAAAGCGCAGGGCCACGGAACCGAAGTCTTCAGCCGGCTGCCTCTTCACCCCGGCGACCTGGACGACGCCGCAGCCGACGGCGTGTCCTGCACGGTTTGCCACCAGATCCAGGCCGCTGGGCTGGGCACGCCCGCAACCTACAACGGCAACTTCAACGTGGCCGCGCCGGGAACGCAGCCTCGGCCTCTCTTTGGTCCTTTCAATTCCCCTGACAATATAGGGAAGATCCACGCCGTAGCCGCCGGCTACACAACGGTCGAATCCGCGCACATCCGCGATGCCGGCCTCTGCGGAAGCTGCCACACGCTTTACACCACCACGCTCGGAGCTGACGGCAAGCCGGTGGGCCGGTTCCCGGAGCAGATGCCCTATCTCGAGTGGCTGCACAGCGACTACCACGACAAGCAAACCTGCCAGGATTGCCACATGCCGGCGATGCAACAGCCAACAACAATTGCGTCGCTCATGGCGCAGCCGCGCGATGGCGTCCGTCAGCATACATTCGTCGGCGCCAATTTCATGATGCTCAACATGCTCGGGGCGCACCATGACGATCTGGCTGTCGCCGCCGATCCTGCCACGCTGACAGCCGCGGCCGCGCAAACAACTTCGTTCCTTCAATCGCAGGCTGCACAGATTGAAATTGCTCCAGCGCAATTCGAAAATGGCGATCTCGCATTCGCCGTGCGCGTCAAAAACCTCACCGGCCACAAGTTGCCCACGGCATACCCGTCGCGCCGCGCCTGGCTCCATGTCACCGTGACCGCATCCGACGGCCACATCGTCTTCGAGTCAGGCAGGTTGAACCCCGACGGCTCCATCGTCGGCAACGCCAACGACGCTGATCCCACGCGCTATTCGCCGCACTATTCGCTCATTACCAAGGCCGACGAAGTCGAGATCTTCGAGCCCATCCTCGGCGACAGCCAGGGCCACGTAACCACGGCTCTTCTCTCCACCACGCATTACATCAAGGACAATCGCATTCTGCCCACGGGTTTCGACAAGCAGACTGCATCGGCCGACATCGCCGTGCAGGGCAAGGCAGCCGACGATCCCGATTTCACCGCCGGCTCCAGCGTGACCAACTATAAGATTGCGGCCAGCGGCGCCGGCCCGTTTCGCATCGCCGCCGAGCTGCTGTATCAGCCCATCGGCTATCGCTGGGCGCACAATTTCACGCCTTACCAGGCCGCGGAAACGCAGCGCTTTGCGCATTACTACGAAGATGCCGCCGCGCACTCCGCCGTAGTCCTGGCGCATGCGGAATCAACCGGAGGAACCCGCTGACGCCAGTCCGCGAGCTTGTACCGCCGGTCCGCAAGCTTGTAGCGCCGGTCTCCTGACCGGCTGTCGCGGGGGTCTCCAGACCCCCGCAGAACCACCATCATTGCAATGCGGCCCTCTGCTTGGCGGAATCGGCCGGCGTTCGCCCTTTAGCATCCCGTCCCCGCCTGCTCCAGCGCTTTCTTCAGCCCGGCAAAACTCACCCGCGTCGAAGCCTCCGCCGTCCCCGCGCCGCGCCAGTGCGTCTCCAGGCTCACCGCGTAGTGGTAGCCGTTCCGCTTGAAAGCCCGCAGTTGCCCAACCCAGTCCACCACGCCCTCGCCCACCGGTGCCCACTCCCACTTGCCATCCGGCTTTCGGGTCACGCTCTTCGCGTGGCAGTGCCCGATACGTTTCTTCGGCAGCAGATCGTAGCCCTTCGGATACGGCATCGTGTCCGGGAAGGTCGCCGCGTTGCCCGGGTCCCAGTTCAGCATAAAGTTCGGCTCGCGAATCTCGCTCAGCGTCGCCGCCGCCTCCGCGCCCGTGGCCGTGTTGCAGTCCATCTCGTTTTCGAGCAGCAGAATCAAATTCTCTTTTGCGCATCGCCGCGCGGCCCCACGCAGCTTGTCGTTGATGGCCGCGCGGTAGGGCTTCACATCGTCCAGCCGCCAGAAATCGAAGCACCGGATGCGGTCCGTCCCAAACATCTTCGCCAGCTCGATGCAGTGCTCCAGCAGCGGCCCCTGCGCCTTGAAGTCCGCGTCCGCGTGGAACTGGTCGCGGCGCTCGCTCTGCTTTGAAAGCGGCGCGCCCGGCCAATCCACCTTGTAGAGCGGGCTGGCAATGTCCGTCACCCTCAGGTTGTATTTGGCCAGGATCCGCTTCGACTCCGCCAGCTCGCTCGCGTCCAGCGTAGTCAGGTTCTTGTTCCACATTCCCCGCAGCTCGATCCACTGGAGCCCGAAGTCCTTCGCCACCACCGAGCACGCATGATCGAAGTCCTGCGAGATCTCGTCATTGATCACCGCCACGCGAAACGGGCACGATGCCGCCATAGCCCGCACCACCCGCGGCGCCAGCGCCACCGCCGCGACCGCCGCCGCACCTGCAACAAACTCCCTACGCGAAACCTGCATGAAGTCAACTCCACAAATCACGAACTGCAGTTCATTCACTTCTTCACTTTTTCACTTCTTCACTCTATTTTCACTGATCACTGACCACTGTTCACTGCTTCCCATACTCCTTCGTCTTCCCCGTCCGCGAATTCATCACGCTGAAGTTCCCATCCGCCCGCGCCACCACCTTGAAGTACTGCCCATCCGGCGCGCTCGATCCCTTCGGATTCGCAATCAAATCCTCCGCCGAGTTATGCGCCGCATCCGAACTCTCCGCCGTGTGCAGCATGTAAAGGTCCTCGAGCCCCGGACTGGTGTGCACCGTCTCCCACGCCTCCGGGCTGCCGCCCTTGTGCGCGCCGTTGTTCATGATCGCCACCCGTGGCGCAATCGCCCACACAAACGCCTTGCTGCTGGAGAGATTCATCCCGTGATGGTTCACCAGGTACAAATCCACATGCCCAATCCGGTTGTCCGGGCACACCAGCGGAATCTCCTTGGCCTTGGTCAGGTCACCGAGGTCCAGGAACCGAAACTTCCCATACCGCACCAGGATTCCCGCCGATCGCGGATTCTCCGTCTGGTCCAGTTCCCACTTCGGCTCGCTGGCGCAATATGGGTTCGGCGTCGGCGTCACGCCGGGCACCTTGTCAATGTGCTCGCCATCCGCCGTAAGCACAATCACGTCCAGCCCCGGCATCTCGATCGTGTCTCCCGGATGCACCGTCTGCCGCGGCGTGTCTCCAATCGCCTTTAAGTACGCCGCATAATCGTGCCGCGTAATGTCGCTGTCCTCGCGGTTCGGCCCGTGGTCAAGGAACTCCCCTACCTTCACCCGCTTCACCAGCTCCGGCACGCCGCCCACGTGGTCCACGTGGTAATGCGTGATCAGCACCTTGTCGATCTCGGTGATCCCTGCGTCCTTCATCGCCGCTTGAATGCGTTCGGCATCGCGCCCCGGCGCGCCGCCAAAACCCCCTCGCCATCCGGTATCCACCAGCAACGACGCGCCCGTGGGCGACACCAGCAGCGTCGACTGCCCGCCCTCCACGTCAATCGAGTAGATCAGCAGCCCATGATGCGGAGGCGGATCCGCATGACCCAGGCGCACCGCGCGGACCAGCAGCAGCGCACAAGCAGCAATCAGCAGCAGCCAGAACAAGCGACGAGGTTCGCGATGGAGTGGGGAACGATTCTTCATGCGCTTGCCAGTGTAATGCACGCGCCGTTGCGCTGAGAAAGGCGCTATCGAGCACACTCCAACCTGGGCCCGGTCAGCGTCTCGCCCCAGCCTGCCATGCTGAGGACCCCTGCGTCGAAATTCTGCTCAATATCTTAGCCAGTTCTCCACCCGCAAATCTTCCACTCGCTTGAACTCGCGAACATTGTCGGTCACAAGGATCCCATCCATCGCCAGAACATGTGCCGCAATCCATAGGTCGTTGGCCCCAATCACAGTTCCCGACTTTTCGAGACGCGCCCTGATGATGCCATAGTGCCGGTCGGCATCTGGCTCCAGCGCCATCACCTCAATCGCGGTCAGCAATTGCTCCACGCGCTCCGCCAGGATCGGCGATCCGCTTTTGGCCGCTCCATAACGAAGTTCGCCGGCGGCAACAATACTTGTAGCCAGCGAATCTCGATCCTCGGCGCTGAGCGAAGCGATCTTCCGCGCAACTCTTCCCGCAGGATTCTTCAAGAGGTCGGAGAGGATATTCGTGTCCAGAACGTGCCGGCGCGCCATTAGATCTTCACCGGTTCCGCGGGCCGGTCCTCGATTTCGGGCAGCCGATCCTTCGCCGCAAGAGGCTTCCACGTCGCCAGCAGGTCCAGAATCCTGGGCCGCGGCATCGGCTCCAGAATCAACCGGCCGCGCTCGTCCCGGCGCAGGATCGCCTGTTTGCCCGGCAATTCGAGTTCGCGCGGAATCCGCACCGCCTGGCTCCGCCCATTCTTGAAAAGCCGCACATGGCGTACGGATTGGCTCGCGGACATTGGACCCTCCTCAACCAGCATATGCCAAGGCATATGCCGATGCAAGTTGCTTCCCTCCTTCCGCCGGCGCCACTGCTGTTAAACTAAATACTGCCGCACTCCTGCGCCTGCATCGCTGAATGCCGCGCACCAACGCCCCGCGCATCGAATCAAATACGGCCTGAAACCGGCGGCCCGCGCGACCCAACCTCGATATAAGGAACCCCTGCACTCGTGACCCAGACGATACGCAATATCGCCATCATTGCCCATGTTGACCACGGTAAGACCACGCTCGTCGACGCCATGCTTCGCCAGTCCGGCACCTTCCGCGCCAATGAGCAGGTGGCCGAGCGGGTGATGGACTCGAACGAGCTCGAGCGCGAGCGCGGCATCACCATCCTCGCCAAAAACACCGCCATCAACTACGCCGGCGGCAAAATCAACATCGTCGACACCCCCGGCCACGCCGATTTCGGCGGCGAAGTGGAGCGCGCCCTCAAAATGGTCGATGGCGTCATGCTCCTCGTCGACGCCGCCGAGGGCCCGCTGCCGCAAACGCGCTACGTGCTTTCAAAGGCCCTCGAAGCGAAGCTGCCGCCCATCGTGGTCATCAATAAAATCGACCGCCCCGACGCGCGGCCGCAAGAGGTATTGAACGAGATTTACGACCTCTTCATCGATCTCGACGCCGACGAGCACCAGCTCGATTTCCCCGTCCTCTACGCCGTCTCCAAAGAAGGCACCGCAACCACCGATCCCGCCAAGCCCGGCACCGATCTCCAGCCGCTCTTCCAGGCCATCGTAAGCACCATCCCCGAGGCCACCGGCGACCCCGACGGCACCTTGCAAATCCTCGTCACCAACCTCGACTACTCCGACTACTTCGGCCGCATCGCCATCTGCCGCGTCTTCCAGGGCACGCTCCACGTGGGCGACGATGTTTCCATCTCCAAGCGCGACGGCTCGCTCCAGAAGACCCGCATCACCAAGCTCTTCACGTTCTCCGGCCTCAAGCGCATTGAGACCACCGAGACCACCATGGGCGATATCGTCGCCGTTGCAGGCGTGGAAGGCATCACCATCGGCGAGACCATCACCAGCGCCGAAAACCCCGCGCCGCTGCCCCTCATCATCATCGATGAGCCCACCATCGCTATCCAGTTCAGCGTCAACAACTCGCCCTTCGCCGGCCGCGAAGGCACCTACGTCACCAGCCGCAACCTGAGAGAGCGCCTGGAAAAGGAGCTGCTCACCAACGTCTCCATCCGCGTGGAAGAGACGGGCTCGCCCGATGCTTTCAAAGTCCTCGGCCGCGGCGAATTGCAGCTCGCCATTCTGATCGAGATGATGCGGCGCGAGGGCTACGAACTCATGGCCGGGCGACCGGAGATCGTCACCAAGGTCGTGGACGGCGTGCGCATGGAGCCGGTGGAACACCTGACCATCGACGTGCCCGAGCAGTTCACTGGCGTGGCCATTGAGAAGCTCGGCCCGCGCAAGGGCGAGATGACCAAGATGCACAACCACGGTTCCGGCCGGGTGCGCATGGAGTTCCGCGTGCCCAGCCGCGGGCTGATCGGCCTGCGCAGCGAAATGCTGACGGAGACGCGTGGGACCATCGTGATGAATTCGCTCTTCGACGGCTACATGCCTTACCAGGGCGAGATTCCGCAGCGGCCGACCGGCGCGCTGATCGCCGACCGCCTGGGCTCAACCACCGCCTACTCGCTCAACGGCCTCCAGGAGCGCGGCATCCTCTTCGTCGGCCCCGGCGTGGAGGTTTACGAGGGCATGGTGGTCGGAGAGCACTCCCGCGACAACGATCTCGATGTGAACGTGGTGCGCGAAAAGAAGCTGACCAACATGCGCGCCTCCACCGCCGACGACGCCGTCCGCCTCATCCCCTTCAGAACCCTCAACCTGGAGCAGGCAATCGAGTTTATCGCCGAGGACGAGTTCGTGGAGGTAACGCCTAAGTCGTTGCGGCTGCGCAAGAAGATCCTGCAACAGAACCGGCGGCCCAAGCGCTGGGAAAAGGTTGAAGCTTAGGACGACGATCCAGGCTTCAGCCGTCTGGCCAGCAAGGCGCGAAATAAAAAAACGGCGATGTGTAATGGATTGATGAAGTTACGAGCTAAAACCGCACACATTTGCAGCTCGTTCTGCGGCTGGAGTCCAGGCGGCTAGGGTATCTTCTGGACACGGCTCCGTTCGGGCGGCGGATAGACGAAAATAAAAACGGAGATGTCGAATGGAGTCTTGGAGTTAAGGGGCGAAAATGCACAGAATTGCAGCTCTTTTCCTCCCCAGTTCCGGGATGGGTCGGGAGGGGCTGGTTGGCGGCTCCCGGGTTCAGTCCGTTGCGGTGACGGCATGAGTGCTTCCTTCCAGCCAAATCTGGCCAATGAAATCGGCCGGAAAAGAAAACGCCCGCTGTTTGGGCGGGCGCTTTTCTGACCTTCTAATACAAGCGTAGCACGTCAGAAACTTAAGACTGCACACTTTGCAGAACAAAGTGAAGTTTACGGCGGTGGTGCAAGCTCATTGCGGAGAATGGATTACAGGCAGTCGTGGGACATGGTTTCATAATGTGGTTCGATACCCCCTTGACATGGGGTTTTTGGGCTGTTTTTGCGAAAACATTTTGTAATTGACTGTAAATAGGATAGTTAGCTTGGAGGTTTTCCGTGGTGGGCGAGCCGATGTGTCCCGGCGGGGTTCCTATGGCTGGCCTGGGGAGATTCCGCGGAGCGGAGTTACCGGGGTTAACAGAGCTGGCGGGGCCAGTCTCGCATGTTGCGTTCCATGAGGCAGGGAACCGAACGCACCGAAAGCAGTGCATTCTTGCGAAAAAGCTGACCATTTGGTTAAAGGCTATTTATATCTAGGCTATCGACCAGAATCCGGGGTGTGGATGGGGGCACGTCACAGGATCGTCCTGAATTATTTACGATTTCGAACGCGGAAGAGCGCAAATCGCTGGCTTGGCGCATCGCTCCAGAGTTCGGTCAGTGTGAAGAATCGCCCGTGCGGAATCGGGATCGGGTCCGGCTCGCTGATTCCGAGTTTGGCCAAAAGCTCCGACGGCTTGAGGACTTCGGTTGGATATTCGAGCTTTACTCCGCGCGATTTGGCGATCTGTCTTGCGATTCTGGAAAATGTGAAGTCCATGGTCAGGAAGGCGTCGATGTGGTTGCGCTGGGCGGTCCACCAATGGAAGATGTCGGGGTAGTTCTCCGGGCTGTTGCCGAGTTTGCAAAGCCTCTGGAACGTCTTCAGCCCCTTCAGGCTCTCTACATCGAATTCCGTTAGCTTCAAGGCGGCGATGAGTCTTTCGGACTTTGAGAGGCGTTCTCCGTCCAGTCCGCAAAGCATCTGCATGAATGCTATTTGGCTAATCTTGCTTGTGATCCCGTACTTGCGATCTTTTTTCCCGCCCTTTCTGAAGAAATCGGGGAAGGAGCCTCCTTGGAAGCGTGACCTCTCAATAGCCGGGGGGCACCGATTGAGTCTGCACTCGGCTAGAGCGTCAACCATCGGGTCGTATCCAGGCTGCCACATCCTCTCGTGCACAAGCTCGCTATAGGTACACGCCTCGATCTGCCCCTCTCTTATGAGGCGGCCAATCGTGAATAGGGAATCGGCTTCGGCCTGGAATGTGGCGCTCGGGTTTGGCTTCTTCCTGGTGAGTCCCCAAACCTCAAAGTGCGCGTTTAGGGGCCCGAAACGGGGGCCTTGCGGACCAGTCGCGGATTCGCATAGCTTGCTGGCGCCGGTGACGCTGTTGTCGATCAGCACGCGCATTCCGCAAAATCCCTCGATGCGGTTTCGGTTTATTCCGCTGGAGTCAGCGGCAGGGTCAGATTTTCCGCGGCGGCAGGGCGGCTGCGGGGGGCTTTCTTGAAAGTGGCGTCGGCCCGGTGGCGCGGGTAAAGCGGCTGCTTGCCGTCCAGAATCTGCAGGATTGTCAGAATCTTGAATGCGCGGGCAGGGTCGGGGACGCAAATTTTACGAATCGGCATCATACGCGGTTTTCTTGATGCCAAAGGCGAGGACCGGAGCTCCCCCTGACGCACGATTGTTCAGTTTCGGAATCAATTTGCCCATGTGCGTTGTCGAGTTGCCGAAGGAACGCCCTTTGCCCAGCTCATCGAAGATGTCCTGTAGCTCACTTGCCCTGGTAATGATGATTCCCACGCTCAAGACGTTCAATTCAAACAGTAAGCGGAAGGTTGTTAGATCTCTATCGAAGAAGGGATCTTTGTTGTTCCACTCCGTTTCAATCGCTACACGATTTCGAAAGTAGTCAACGTGATGCGTTGGGGCGAGAGTGACCGAATCATCTGCCTTGACCTGGATCTTGAAATTGTGTTCTTTCCATTGCCGGCTGTAGAAAAAACCATTGATCCCACGTGAGATAGGCGATTTTCCGCCTCCCGGCGTAAGGATATCGGAGCGCCTCAAGGTGAATTGGGTGAGCATTGCAATGAGGTCGTCCCACTCGGCACGCAAATCCGAGTACAAAATGGACGCGGCGTGGTGGCTCTCGACCGTCTCGAATTTTGTGAGCACCGCCTCGGGAAAGGGTCCCAGGCTCATTGGCTAAAGCTCCAGGAACAAGGATTGTTCGCTCTGGGAGTGGTTCGAATAGGTGTCCCATGTGGGCTTGTACGACTCATCAGCCTGGTTTCCCCACGTGGTCCATCCGGGTCTCTGACCGCGTGCGAAAAGCTCTAAAAATGGGCCCGGGCTGCAATCTTCGATAAGCCGGTATTGTTCGTCGGGCTTACGAGAGTGCTCGCGCTTCCGTGTGGCAAGAAGATTTACCTGCCTTCGACCTGGGGCCAGCGTTCGGGCGTTTTGCCCGCGGACGCCGAACAGGATGAGTTCCGTCACATTTCTAAAGTAAAAGCCAACACCCCGCCCGTCTGAGCCGCCGTCTTTCCTGATCTTGTGCCAGACAATATTGCTCTTGTACTCAAACCCCCAAGATTCCATAACTGCAATTCCGTTGGGCAACAAAGCGTTCGGGACCCAAAGGTAGAGGTGCGCGGTTCGTGTCGCGCAAGCTGAAACGGGCAGAGCCTTTATGTCATCGAGCGAGAGGGTTGCATATCGGGCAAGCCGCTTATGTTCAGGCGCGACCTTCCCGGTTCTGTTCTTGAATTGCCAAGGAGGGTCTGCCAGGATCGTTCGAAACTTGATTTGTCCCGCAGTTGCCAATAAATCTGCAGCTGCCTCTGCTCCGCGCGGCGTTACAGTACGATTCGTTTTGCCCACATCCCATCATGTTGGCAAATAAATGGCGAAGTCAATAAGCGCGGCGGAAAAGATGTGGATAGTTTGGTTCAATTTGGAAATATTTACTAGATTGGTCCGGTTTCCTTGAGGACGCGGCGGAGTTCGACGAGGCGCGGGGCCATCATGGCGAGGTAGGCCATCATGTCGCTGCCGCCGAGGAAGGTGTGAAAGGCGCGCATGGCGTCGGCGACGCGGCCACCCTGCTCGACGATGTGCTCATAGGAGCGGACGGCGTCAATGTTCCACTCCCAGGTGTCTTCAAAGGCGTGGATTTGCGAACTGGACTGACTGCCGTCCTTTTCGGCGAAGAGGACGTTGTAATCCTGGCGGGAGTTGAAGGGCGGATCGAGGTAGATGAGGTCGACGGATTCCTTGTCCACGTAGCGCTGGAGGACTTCGTAGTTATCGCCGTAGTAGAGCTTGTTTTTTTCCTGGGTCACGGTTTGGTGTTGAGCGTAGCACAGGGCGGCGCGGGGGTGGGGGGCGCGAATCCGGATTGGCAACTGGGCAAAAGCGGCAGGTTGGCGTCGCTTCGCGACATGGCGAGTTGGCAAGTTGGCGAGTTCTCAAGCGGACACTAAAGCCCACCCATTTCTTTCCTGCGTCATCCGGCCCGGCTGAAGCCGTGCCCTTGTTACAAAGCCCCCTTCGGACTGAGTTTCTCGGCAGCCGGGGCACACGACGGAATCCACGGGTCCGCCGCTTCTCTGTCAGAAGGTGAATCGCGAGCCGAACTGGAACTGGCGGGGCGAGTTTACCGTGCTGGTGATGAGGCCGAAGTTGGCCGGGACGGTGAGGCCGGAGACGTTGGGCATGCCGAACTGGGCGTGGTTGAAGAGGTTGTAGCTGGAGGCATCGAAGCGCAGCACGCGGTCCTCGCCGAAGGAAAACTCTTTGTAGAGCGAGACGTCCACGTCGCGGGCGCCGGCGGTGCGCATGCTATCCAGGTAGGCCGGCGCTGTGCCCGGGACCAGAGGGCTGGACGGGAAGCTGAAGCAGGTCAAATCGAACCAGTCGGCGGACGTGCGCGGCGCTTTCGCGCCGGGATTGCAGGTCATGTTGGCGCGCTGGGCGAAGTAGGAGGGCGAAGTGCCGGTGCCGGGCGAGGGGATGGGAATGCCGGTGCTGAGGTAGACGATGGTGTTGGTGGTCCATCCGCCGAGCGCTGCGTTGGCGGCCCCATGCAGGTTGAGGGCGCGGCCGGCGCCGATGGGCAGATCGTAGGAGACCTCGCCGGTGAACTGGTACTTGACGTCCTGCGGGCTGACGGAGTGCTCGAGGTAGAGGTCGCGCGTATCCTGGGCTCCGCCGTTGTGGGCGCCGACAAAGCCGAGGGGCGGGTTGCCGTCGTCGGTGATGAGCTTGGCCCAGGTGAAGCTGACCAGGGTTTCAAAGTGGCTGGTGAGGTGCTTCTGCAGCTTGGTCTGGAGCGAGTTGTACTCGGAGTAGCCGATGGGATCGCCGTTGACGATGATGCCGTTGCCGGAGCCGTAGCCGCCGTTGCCGAATTGCGGATAGGCCTGGAGCGCGACCCAGAGGGGAACGGTGGGGGCGCCGTAATTGCCGTTGGTGGAGGGCTGAATGGGCCCCCATGTGTTGTTCACCATCTTGCAGGAAGGCTGGGAGGGATCGACGCAGAGGGAGTAGCCGTACTTGGCGATCTGCTCGAGGGAGATGGTGTTCAGGTCGACGCCGCCGAAGGGCAGGAAGAGGCCGCGGCTGCCCACGTAAGCGGCGCTGAGCACCACTTTTTGGGGCATTTGCCACTCCCACCCCAGGTTGTAGTTGTATGTAGTGGGCGTGCGCTGGGAATGCAGCACCGTTGCCAGGGAAACGCCCAGGTTGTTGGCCAGGCCGGAGGGGGGCTTGGTGAAGGTGGGCACCAAGCCGCCGGCAAAGGGATTGGAGAGCGAGTAGGGGCCGGTGAAGACGTCTGGAGTGCTGACGCCGCCGTTGCAGGCGGGATCGTTGTTGAAGACGGTGTTGCCGTCGGCGGTGTAACAGGTGGAGTTCCAGGCGGTGTAGGAGGCGAAGCCGTCGCTGTCGAGGGAGGCGCTGCCGGCCATCTCGGGGCTGGGGCCGTAGTAGATGCCGGAGCCGCCGCGGAAGAGGAAGTCAGGCGCGACCTGCCAACTGAAGCCGAGGCGCGGGCCGAGGTTGGTGAGGTTGGTGTTGAACGGCGAGCGGCTGCCGCTGTTCACGTACTCTTCGGCGCCGGTATAGGAAACGCCGTTGGAGGAGCCCTTGGCCGTGGGGTCGAAGTATTCCAGGCGGTTGTGGCGCTCAGTGCGGCCGGCGAAGATGTCCCAGCGGAGACCGGCGGTGACGCCGAAGGAGGGGGTGGGATGCCAGGTGTCCTGGATAAAGCCGGCGTAGTAGGGATTGGACTCGGCCTCAAACAGATCCTTGGAGAAATTGGGGTAGTCGTTGGTCTCGTTGCCGGGCTCCTCGCCCATGCCGATGAGGGCAGAGGCGAAGTCGCTGCCGCCGCTGGCGGAGGAGACGGACTGGTCGGTGGCGGAGATGTCGAAGGAGTATTCGCCTGACGGCGCGATGGGCTGGCCAACATTGAGGAAGCGCTTCATGTACTCGAAGCCGGCGGCGAGCTCATGCTTGCCCCAGGCCTTGGTGACCGAGGCGATGGCGTCAGAGTTTTCGCTGGCGTACTGGAAGGTGTTGTAATCGGCGGTGCCGCCGACGCCGCTGCCGTTGTCGTCGAAGACGATGAATGGAAGCAGCTTGTAATTCTCCTGGGCGGCGAGCGAGGACGGGAAACCAAGCTGGGTGATGTCGAAGCCGTTCTGGCTGGGGTCGCCGCCCTGGTTCTCATGGTGGCGGACGAAGGAGTAGCGCAACTGGAGGACGGTGGTGGGATTCAGGGTGTAGTCGTCGGCGACGAGGACGTCGCGCCCGTTGGTGACGTTCTGGGCGTAGTTGAGATCCCACATGTTGCCGAAGGCGTTGAAGGTGGCGAGCAGGAGCTTGTCGTAGGAAAAGCGTCCGAAGATGCGCTGCTTCTGGCTCGGGGCCCAGTCGATGCGGGCGTCGAACTTGTGGGCGTTGTTGGGATCGAGGCCGGGCTTGAAGAAGTTGTAGGTCAGGTCGTCAGAGGAGGCGTCGCAGTTGGCGCCGAGATTGCACTTGGGCATCTCAGAGAGGAACTTGAGGGCGGTGGGATTGGGGTTGGGGATCTTGTTGCCGGGGAAGGCCTGACGGGTGCCGTCGGGGTTGTCGGGCTGGGTGGGGTCGTAAATGGTGAAGGCGTCGCCGGAGAAGTTGCCGGTGCGCTCGGCAGTGGTGGGGACGACGAAGTAGTTGGAGCCGTCGTATCGCTCTTCCTGGGTATCTTCGTAATCGCCGAAGAAGTAGAGCTTGCCGCGCTTGATGGGACCGCCGATGGCGCCGCCTTCCTGGTAGCGGTGATAGTCGAGCGGCTTGTTGGCCTGGCCATTGGAGACCTGGCTCTGCTTGTTGAAGTACTCGTTGGCGCTGAGGGCGTTGGGGCGGAAGACGCCGAAGGCATCGCCGTGGAACTTGTCAGTGCCGGACTTGGTGGCGAGGGAGATGACGCCGGCAGCGCCGCTCTGATAGCTGGCGGGCGTGTTCTGGGTTTCCACGCGGACTTCGTCCACAGCGTCTTCGGGGAGATCCATGGCGGGGATGATGGCGGCGGCATTGTTTTCGGCAATGCCGAGCGGGCTGCCGTCGACCATGTAATAGACCGAGCCTTCAATGGCGCCGTTGACGGTGTAGGAAGAGACGTCGACGCCGGGACGGCCGGAGGAGATGTTCTCAATGGCGAAGGAACTGGAGGAGTTGTTGGCGCCGTTGGCGGGAGTGACGCCGGCAGAGAGCTGGATGAGGTCGTAGACGTTGCGGGTGAGCAGGGGAACGCGGTCGATGGTGTCGGCGGAGATCAACTGGCCCACGGTGGAGTTGCTGGTATCGACGAGCGAGGTGGTTTCAGTGACGGTGACGACCTCGCTGACCTGGCCGATTTTGAGGGTGAGGTTGATGGTGGTGACCTGGTCAACGCTGACGCGGACATTTTTCTGGACCACGGTGTCAAAGCCCTTGGCGGTGGCGCTGATCTGGTAGGTTCCGGGCGACAGGGAGACGAAGTTGTAGAGGCCGGCGCCGGTGGTCACGGTGGAGAGCGTGGCGCCGGTGGCAGTGTCAGAGGCGGTGACGGAGGCCCCGGGAATAACTGCGCCGGTGGGGTCGGCGACGAGGCCGCTGACGCCGCCGCGGCCGGCCTGGGCGGAGGCGAGCGCGGAGGCGGCAAGGAGAGCCGCCGCGAGGGTGAACTGCCGGAGAAAGAGGACGGATGATTTTGCGCTTCTCATTTCCAACCTCCCGGGGTATATTGATTCAAACGTTTGAACCGCGATTGACTGAATATAGGTTGGAGCCCGGGAACTGTCAAGGGGAAATTGGCGGAAATGGCTCCGGCAGTGAATGAGCAGGCTCGGTCATGCATGCTTCCGGCGGCGCGGCGCGAGGTGACGGATGGGACAGCGAAGGACCGGTCACGTAACGCTGGGGGACATTGCGCGGGCGAGCGGTTTCTCCGTGTCGACGGTGTCGATTGTGCTGAGCGAAGCGCCGCTGTCAAAAAATGTGGCGGCGACCACGCGGACGCACATACGCACGATCGCGAGGCGGCTTGGGTATCATCCGGATGCATACGCGCGCAGCCTGCGGCGGCGCAGCACGCAGACGATCGGCATCCTGGCGTTCGATTTGTCCGATCCGTTCTGCATCCCCATCATGCGGGGAATCCAGGACAGACTGCACGCGGCGGGCTACCTGCCGCTGCTGATGGATGCGCAGACCCAGCGCAAGCTGTTCGACAAAACCCTGCACATGATCCTGGAGCAGCGCGCGGAGGCGGTGATTGTGCTGGCGAGCTGGGTGTTTGAGGAGACCAACCTGCTGGGCGACGTGCGCAAGAACAACGTACCGATACTGATTGTGGGGCGCGACCTGACGGCGCGGGGGATCAGCTCGATCCTGGTGGACAACGAAGCCGGGGGTGCGCTGGCGATGCGGCACCTGGTGGAGCTGGGACATCGCGAGATCGCAGTGATACGGGGCCCGAAGGAGATGTGCGACAGCGCGCCGCGGTGGGCGGGGATCGAGTGCGTGGCGCGGGAAACGGGATTGACCATCGATGCGCGGCTTATATTCGAGCTGCCGGGCTTGGCCGGGCCGGCATCGGGGTTCGAAGGTGGATTCGAGTTTGCGCGGCAGATGCTGAAGAGTGGGGCGCGGTTTACGGCGGTGCTGGCGTTTGACGATATGACGGCGCTGGGGGTGGTGCGGGGCCTGGCCGAGGCGGGAGTGCGCGTGCCCGAGGACTGCTCCGTGATGGGATTTGACGATGTGCTTCCCGCGGAAGTGGCGACGCCGGCGATGTCGACGGTGCGGCAGCCGCTTAGAGAGATGGGATGCGAGGCTGCCGACGCCGTTCTGATGGCGATCCGGCAAGGGCCGGGAAAAGCGGCGAAAGCGACACTGCATCTGACCGCGCCGGAGCTGGTGGCGCGGAGGTCGACGGGAGTGGCGAGAAAAAGCTAGCTCTTAGCTGTTAGCTTTTAGCTCTTAGCTGGTCCTTTGCAATGCGAGGCGATGATGAAGAACTGGATGTGGCTGTTGGTTGGGTGCGTGGTTGCGCCGGCGACTTGCGCGGCGGGGACGGTGACGCCGTTGCATGAAGGGTGGAAGCTGCAGTCGGCATGCACCATGAAGGCGGATGGTGCGGCGATTTCGGCGGCGGAATTCGCGACGGATGGGTGGATGGCGGCGACGGTGCCGACGACGGTGCTGGCGGCGCAGGTGGCAAACAAGGTGGTGCCCGATCCGTACTTCGGAATGAACCTGCGCAACCTTGCCGGCGTGAGCTATCCCATCGGGCACGACTTTTCGAACGAGCCGATGCCGGACGATAGCCCCTACAAATGCGGGTGGTGGTATCGCACGGAGTTCAGCGTGCCCGCTGCGGAGGGACCGGATCGTCGCTATTGGCTGCACTTTGGCGGGATCAATTACCGCGCCGACATCTGGGTGAACGGGAAGAAGGTGGCGGACTCGTCGGATGTTGCAGGCGCGTACCGGACTTACGACTTCGACGTGACGGATTTTGTGAAGGCAGGCGCGAAAAACGTGCTGGCGGTGGAGACGTTTGCCCCTACGGAAAAGGAACTGGGAATTAACTGGGTGGACTGGAACCCGGCCCCGCCGGACAAGGACATGGGCTTGATTGGCGATGTGAACCTGGTGGAAACGGGGCCAGTGGCGCTGCGCTCGCCCATGGCGGTGACGCACTTTGACGATCCGACGCTGAAGACGGCGGAGCTGACCATTTACGCGGAGCTCGAAAACGGAGCGGATCACGAGGTGCAGGGACGCGTGGAGGGAACAGCGGCGGGCGCGCACTTTGCGGGGCCGGTGACGCTGGCGGCACACGAGAACAAGACGGTGGTGTTTTCGCCGGAGGAATTTTCGCAGTTGAAGCTGCGCGATCCGGAGCCGTGGTGGCCGGCGCAAATGGGCACGCCGCATCTGGAGCAATTGTCGATGAGCTTCGAGGCTGGTGGCCAGAAGAGCGACGAGAAAACTGTGCAATTCGGGATACGCGAGATCACGTCGGAGCTGACGGGGACGGGCGCGCGGCTGTTCCGCATCAACGGCAAGCGGCTGCTGATCCGCGGCGGAGGATGGTCGCAGGACATGCTGCTGCGCACCAACCAGAAGCGGCTGGAGGACGAGTTCGCGCTGGCCCAGGACATGCACCTGAACACGATTCGGCTGGAAGGAAAGCTGGACACGGATGCGTTTTTCAACCTGGCGGACCAGAGGGGGCTCCTGGTGCTGATGGGGTGGTGTTGCTGCGACCACTGGGAGCACTGGAAGGAATGGAAGCCTGATGACCTGAAGGTTGCCACGGCGTCATTGCGCTCGCAAATGCTGCGGCTGCGGGCGCACCCGAGCGACCTGGTGTGGCTGAACGGAAGTGACAACGCGCCGCCGGCCGATGTGGAGCGCGCGTATATGGATGCGGAGAAGGAAACGCACTGGCCCAACCCGACGCTGGCTTCGGCATCGGCGACCAACACCGTGGGCGAGGGGCCGAGCGGCGTGAAGATGACGGGGCCGTACGACTATGTGGCGCCGAGTTACTGGTACGTGGACAAGGAATTAGGCGGGGCGTGGGGATTCAACACGGAGACGAGCCCTGGGCCGGCGATTCCATCGGAAGCGAGCCGGGCAAAGTTTTTGACCGACCCGAATGCGTGGCCGCCGACGGCGGATTGGTCGCTGCACATGGGCGGCGGGGAGTTCACCGCGCTGAAGGTTTTCGATGAGGCGATGGCGGCGCAGTACGAGAAGCCGGACTCGGCGGCGGCGTACTACCGGGTTGCATCGACGATGGAGTACGACTCGGAACGCGCGATGTACGAGGCCTACTCGCGCAACAAGTATTCCTCCACCGGCGTCGTCCAGTGGATGCTGAACAATGCGTGGCCCTCAATGATCTGGCACCTGTTCGACTACAACTTGGAGGCGGGCGCGGGCTACTTTGCCACCAAGAAGGCGTGCGAGCCGGTGCACATTCAGTACTCGTACGACGACCACTCGATTGTGGTGGTGAACAGCACTTACAAGCCTGTGAATGGACTGACGGCGAGCGCAGAGGTGCACGGGCTGGGCTGGAACAAGCTGTACAGCGGCGAGGCCGCGGTGAATATAGCGGCAGACGAATCCGAGCAGGTGCTGCTGCTGCCGGATACGCTGTGGTCGGGCGTGGAGCGGGTTTTCTTTATCGAGCTGACGCTGAAGGACGCGGCAGGCAACGTGGTGAGCCGGAACTTCTACTGGGTGCCGTACGCGCTGACGACGTTTGACTGGAAGGGATCGGACTACACGCATACGCCGGCGGAGAAATACCCGGACCTGCAGGCGTTGACGCATCTGCCGGCGGCGCAGGTGACGGCGACGGCGGACGAGGTGCAGGGCGCGAAGGAACGCACGGTGCGGCTGCATCTTGAGAATCATGGGCATACGCTGGCGTTCCAGATATCGGCGGCGGCGCGGACGGCTTCAGGCGGGCTGGTGGCGCCGGTGTTCTGGTCAGATAACTGGATTGAGCTGGCGCCCGGCGAGAGCGAGACCCTGACGGCAGTGCTGCCGGACGACGCGCCGGAAGATACGGTGATCCGCGTGGACGGGTGGAATGTGGCCGCGCAGACGCTGCATTCGGCGGCAGGACACTGATGGAAGGCGCCCAGGCTGAGGGCCAAACGCTGGGACTGAAGCGGACCCTGCGCTTTCGCGACCTGGTGCTGTACGGGATCATCCTGATCCAGCCCACGGCGCCCATGCCGGTATTCGGCGTGCTCTACGACAAGTCGCATGGGCACGTGACGGCGACGATTCTGCTGGCGCTGGTGGCCATGCTGTTTACGGCCATCAGCTACGGTCGGATGGCGCGGGCGTATCCGCAGGGCGGGTCGGCGTTTCTCTACGTGGGCAAGGAGATTCATCCCAGCCTGGGCTACCTGACCGGCTGGGCGCTGGTGATGGACTACATCATCAACCCGCTGATCTGCACCATCTGGTGCTCCAGCGCGGCGATGAATTTTTTGCCGCACGTGCCGTACGCGGTGTGGGCCACGTTCTTCGCCGTTCTGTTTACCACGCTGAACTGCAACGGCATTGAGACTTCAGCGCGGATCAACGCGTTGATGGCGGCGGCGCTGGGCGGGGTCATCGTGTGGGTGCTGGTTGCCGCGGCGCGATGGGTGATTGGCGTGGCGCATCCCACGGCCGCCATGTTCATTGACCCGCTTTATAACCCCATCAGCTTCCGCTCCGGCGCGGTGCTGCGGGGGACAGCGACGGCGGTGCTGACCTACATCGGGTTCGACGGCATCTCGACGCTGACCGACGAGGCGAAGGATCCGGAGCGGAGCGTGCCGCGGGCCATCGTGCTGACGTGCCTGATCACCGGCATACTGGCAACCATTGAGGTGTACTTTGCGCAACTGGCGTGGCCGCGCGGGGCGGCGTTTCCCGATATCAACACGGCGTATGTTTACGTGTCGGGGCGGATCGGCGGGCCGGCGCTGTTTGTGGTGGTGAATGCGGCGCTGCTGCTGGCCACGGTCGGTTCGGGGATGGCGTCGCAGCTTGGGGCGGCGCGGCTTTTGTACGCGATGGGGCAGGATGGGCACTGCCGCGGCGATTCTTCGCAGAAGTGGACAGGAAGAACCGCATCCCGCGCAACAACGTGATTCTGATTGGGGCCATCTGCCTGGCGGGTGCGTTCCTGATGAGTTATTCGCTGGGCGCGGACCTGCTGAATTTCGGCGCGCTGCTGGCGTTTATGGGCGTGAACGTGTCGTCGGCGCTGCGCGGATGGCGGCATGGCGGATGGAGGCAGTGGCTGCCGATCACATCGTCGCTGGCGGGGTTTGCGACGTGCGGCGTGCTTTGGTGGAACCTGGACCCGAAGGCGAAGATCGCGGGGACGATCTGGGCATGCGCGGGGATACTGCTGTGGGTGGTGCGGCGGAAGTTTACGGTGCTGCCGGCGGAGGGGTAAACAGGGAGTCGTTTACTTCGTAATTGGTGGGATGTCGATCGGGAGACCTACCCGCATGAATACTCTGGCGAAGGCTTGAGATAAATGCTCTCTATAGGGCGGGAGAAGCCGCAGTCTCACCTCCGATTTGGCGCGCAATCGTAGGAATTGAACCGGAAGTGAATGCACTTGTTGGAGGTCCACGATTCGGAGTTCCCGCTCGAACCCTGAGTGGCTTGATGGAGCCAATAAATGATACCGTGGGACCTGCCCCTTCCTCACTTGTTCAAGATCCCCAGGTTTCGATAGGAATCCCGTCCGGAATTCCGAACGCCTCCACGCCTCACACAGGTTCGCTTGTTGTATTTTTTCCCTATCTTTCTCGAGATTGCAGCTTTGCGAAATCACGATGAGATCCCGTTCTTTCCATTTGACGACCGGTGTTTCTGACCCGTTCATTTGCTCTGGTGGAAGGAATATCGGACAATTCTCGAAGATGTCGCCTTGTTGAAGCTCATCGCCTTCAACAATTCCATACCAAGGATAGTTGGGCATACCGGCAGGCGCCATTGGCTGCGCACCTCCCGCCGTCAATGGCGAACCGCTTCCCAACAATCTCTGGAGCCACTCAAGCACGGCTTCTATTCCCAAGGCGGCTGAATATGGATCGGCGTGCCGCGGCCGGCATATTCAAGCTTCACGATCATTTCTCCGGAAGGACGTATTGGAGTTGTGGTAGAAACGACATCCCAATCCAGCAGGTACTCTGGAGCGATTGAAATCGGTGTGGCAGCCCATCGAGGCGATACGAATGTCGGGGATTGGATTTGAGCCTCCGGCTTGAAGTCCGAAAGCCAGACGACATATGGAAGCTCGAGAGCCTCAATGCGGCGCTGATCCGCAGCCTGCGGCGCGGAAATGGGCGGGCGGTATTGGATATGGGCAACGGCTTGTGCGGTTGCGGTGAGCATCTATTCCTCCCTAAGCGCCTCGATCGTCGAAGGCTTTAGCAGTCGAAAAAATTGTTCCTTCTCCTTTGTGTGCGCCCTTTCGATCCAGGCATTGACAAACTCGCGATCTCTGGTTTCGAAGCCGGCTTCGTTGGTAAAAACATCCACGTCCACGTAAACCGACGTCCCAGGCGGAACTTGGCCCACTACGAAATCTGTGGTGGCGACTCTGATCGTGGAAGCGGTGTCGCTGTTCGGTTCCGAAGTAAAGTTCACGTTGGCAGATTCAGTGACGCGATCTTCCTCGACCAAGAAAGAGAAGTCAAGATCGGCGAGGGAATCGATACCATGAAGATCCCGTCTTAGCGCATTGAGGTAACGAAGCCCTAATCGGTCAATTACCAGCGAGTCCGTCTTTTCAAATATGCCATCGATCAGTTCCTCAAGCTCCGGCCGGAAGGCCGCCCACCCTACATAAGGGACACCCCGGCTGTAGGAAATCGCGTTGGCACCGACGCGGACTGCTCGGCTTTGCTGATCATCCATTAACGCAAATACCGGCTGGTATCGCAGGTTCGGATCCGATTGCCGCATCTGGACCGGGAATTGCGAAAGTGGAAGTGAGACTTGCTTAAGGTGTTTCCAAGGGCGGAACTCGGAGATCCTGCCGAAGAGAATCTCTGGGATTGTGGATGAGGAGAATCGAATCTCAAAAACCGCCTCTACAATGGCGTCGTTTTTGAGCTTCCTCGGAACAGCCTTTTTGGTCGCCCTCACAGCCGCCCCCAAAGCCATGATCTCATAGGCAAATTGGATGGTGTGCATAACTGGCAAGAATTTGACCGCGCGAACCCACCCTGCAACGGCAATCCTCCTCAGGAGATCTCGGCGCTTTCGACGCCTGCCGGTTCGTAGACTGAGCCGTTTTCCGCGAGGCGGATGAGGCGGTGCAGGTAACCGCGGGAGATGGAGAGGCTGCGGGCGGCCATGGTCTTGTTGCCGTTGTGCTCGCGCAGGGCATTCTCGGCCAGCTTGATCTTGTATTCGCGAAGCTGGCGTTCAAACGACCCGCCGGGAACACAATCCACCTCGTTGGCCGCCAGTTCCTCGCGCAGGTTGGCGGGCAGATCTTCGGCGCGGAGAACGTCGCCAGGGGCGAGGATGATGGCTCGCTGGATCACGTTTTCGAGCTCCCTCACGTTGCCCGGCCAGGGATATTCCTGGAGCAAAACCAGGGCGCGGGGCTCGATGTCGATGACGGGTTTCTGAAACAAGGTCGAGTAGTGGCGCAGGAAATGGAGTGCGATTTGCGGGATATCCTCCACCCGGTCCTGGAGCGTGGGCACGTCGATCTTCATCACGTTGATGCGGTAATAAAGGTCCTGGCGGAATTTGGCCTGGGCCACCATTTCGCCAAGGTCGCGGTGGGTGGCGAAGATGAGGCGGGCGCGTAGGGGAGTGATGCGGCTGGAGCCCAGGCGGCTGAACTCGCGCTGCTGCAGGACGCGCAGAAGCTTGACCTGGGTGTAGAGCGTAAGCTCGCCAATCTCGTCCAGGAACAGGGTGCCGTCGGCGGCCTGTTCAAAGAAGCCCTCGCGGGCGCCGACGGTGCCGGTAAATGCCCCTTTTTCATGGCCGAAGAGCTCGGCTTCGATGAGGGTTTCAGGGATGGCGCCGCAGGCGACGGCGACGAATGGACGCCGGGCGCGGGAACCGCTGGAGTGGATGGCGCGGGCGATGAGTTCCTTGCCGGTGCCGCTCTCGCCGTTGATCAGCACTGAGGCGTCGATGCCGGCCACGCGGCCGATGAGGTCGTGGACCTGGATCATGGCGGGGCTGCCGCCCACCATCTGGTTGCGTTCGGTGAAGTCGTCCAGGCGCTGTTTCTGGGCGCCGAACTCGCGGCGCCGCATGATTTTGTCGTGGGCGTTGCGCACCGTCACGCGCAGTTCGCGCAGCGACGGCGGACGGCGGCAATAAGAGAAAGCGCCTTCGCGAACCAGCTCATTGGCGGCAATGCGCAGGGCGTCGTCGGCAAGCACAATCACGGGTATGCTGCTGGAGATGAGACGGCGGGCGCATTCCAGGCGCGTTTTCAGCCCCGGTTCGTTCGAATTCAGGTCGACGATGGCAACCGTACAGTCGGATTCTTCAATCAGCTCGTTGATTTCGCTTTCGCCGGATTCGAGAAAAATCTCAAACTCGTTCCCCAGGCCGGAGGATAAGAGCGGCTGGAGAGCGGAGTCCTGCGACAGGAGTCCTACGCGGATCAGCTGAGCAGTGGATGCCATGGGTAGACGTGAGGGTAAAGGAGAATCACACGCTAGTAAATACAACGTCGGTGTCTTGGTAATCGCGAAACTACTCTAAGGTAACCGATCTGATTGTTTTCGCCTGGGTTTTGGGCGCTGTATACGGAAGGTAACACTTGGTCCTCGAGACGGGTGCTAAAAGGCGAATATCCAATGAATTGCGGTTCTTTTTGGTTTGGAATCCCGATTGCATCCCATAGGGCACAGAGAGCCCAGGAGGCGGATTTGCAGGGCGAAAACGATCTGGGCCAGGCGGAGGATCCGGGCAGGAGGCGATTCGGCGCACCAGATCGAGCGCGTCTGGGGGAAGCGACATGGGGCAGTTTTTGGCAAGGATCCAGCCGGGATGCAGGGGTCGGAGCCCGGTCCAGAGCGCGAAAGGGGTCCATGGCGTCGCCAGATCGGCCCGGTTTGAGGCCACAGAGGCGAACGAGGCAAAAATCCCGGCTAGCGTTCCGGCCGCGTCGGAGGAGCCGGAATTGCTTTCCCCACCCAGCGTGCCGGAGGTGGAGCATGCCAGCACTATACACACGATGCTTGTAGGAACCGCAGAGAAATACAATTTGGCAATGGGTACGTCACAGCAAGCTGAGGGACTAGGTTCCAATCTTTTGTCGGTAAGGCTGATCGGCCCCGACGGGCGGCGCCGCCTCGCCATGGCGGAGGCCTTGGCCGGATCTCCGTGCCAGATCAGCGAACAGATGGCATCGTATCCCGACCTGGACATGGCAGGGCAGATTCAGGAAGATGTGGTCATCATCGACCTGGACGGTGATGTGGAGCTGGCGCTGGAGCTGGTGGAAACCGTCTGCGCCAGCTTGTCCACGACGGTGATGGTGTACTCGGCCAACATGGACTCTGAAGTGATGCTGCGCAGCATGCGCGGCGGGGCACGGGAGTTCCTGACCTATCCGCCCAAGCAGAGCGCCCTGACGGATGCGATTGTGCGCGCCGCGGCGCGCCGTTCCACCATCCGCACGCCCAAGAAGGCGGATGGGCGGCTGCACGTTTTCTGCGGGGCCAAGGGCGGAACCGGAGTGACCACCATCGCCACCAATTTCGCGGTCACCGCGGCGCGGGAGGCCGGCGGCAAGGTGCTGCTGATCGATTTCGACATGCCCCTGGGCGACGCTTCGCTGCAATTGGGGATCACGCCGCAGTATTCCACCGCGGACGCGCTGCAGAACGCGGTTCGCCTGGACTCCAATTTCCTGTCCCGGCTGCTGACGAAGCACGATTCGGGCCTGTATCTGCTGGGCGCTCCGGGCACATTCGCTTCCTACCAGTTGAATGCCGAGACGGTGGCCAAGGTGCTGCAGGTGGCGCGAGCGGAGTTCGACGTGGTGGTTGTGGATGCCGGATCGCGGTTTCAATTGCACGGGACGGCGCTGTTTGACCCCGACGTTTTGGTTTATCTGGTGACCGATGTGGGAGTTTCCGAGCTGCGCAATGCCAACCGCATTATTTCCGAGCTGTTTCCCGCGGCCCGGCCCAAGCTGGAGGTGATTCTGAACCGCTTCACACCCACCAGCCTGGGGATGGACGAGGAGCATATTACGCGGGCATTGACCCGGCCGGCGCAGTGGCGAATTCCAGAAGACAAGGCGATGGTGCAGGAGATGCAGAATACGGCCACGCCATTAAGCAGCCGCGACACCCCGGTGTCGCGCGCCATCCGCCATCTGGCGCGGACAGCGTGCGGCTTGAGCGACGAGCCGGAGAAGAAGAAGAAGATTCTGGGGCTGTTCTGAAGCCGCGGGCTCAGGCTCGCGCAAAGTTTGAAGGTTTTGACGAATTCGAGAAGAAAGGAGAACACATCATGAGCAACGCCAACATTATCCGAATTGTTGCCGGGATAGCGTTTCTATTGGTTCTGGGACTGTTGATCCAGCGCCGGCGCTCTCGCGTGAAGTAGTGTTCTGGTGCTTCAGGATCGCGCCCCGCCGATCGGCCTGGGAGCGGGGCACGCATTCCGCAACTTCAACAACCCCGCAGCGGACGCTCCGCGGAGCGAATCGAGATGGATGCGGGGGACGGGAACGAGCTCGCGCGCCCTCTCGCCTCCGCTTCAAACCGTGCACCGGGCGGCGAGCTGTTGCCAAACTGCAATGCCGAATCGGCGGCATCGCCGGCAAAGACAAGAACGCCTCGACAGAATTCGGTTCCGAGCGGTCGAGGGAAAGAGGAAGTCCATTCAAGTTGAAAGAATGCATGCATTGTTTCGATTGTCTGGCTGAAAGCGATTAGAGACGAGGGTCTGCGATTATGGGTAGCGGGCGCTATTGCGTTTACAACCAGACAAATGAGTGCTTCCTGAGCCTCGGGGTTGCGGCCGCCCACACCGCCATGGAGCGGATCAAGGGAATGCTGGAGAAGCGGCCACCGGGAAACCTGGAAGGATATTGGCTCGACCGGTCCAATTGGATTCACGTACTGGCATTCTTTAATGCCCGCGACCTGGTGTATCTGGACGAGGGCAACAGAGTCATTCATGTCATCGAGTCGCTGCCGCCGCGCCGCTTTGCACATTTCAGCGGGCAGGCAGCCAGCGTGCTGGCATTGCCGCCAGGCACCGTTGTTTCCTCGCAGACGCAAACCGGCAACCAGATCCTGGTGTGCGAAGCAGAGGAGATGGTGTTCCGCCTTCGTGCCACTCCAAAAGCGAATGCAGAGGACAGTACCGCCTCGGCGGCGAACGGCCGGCGGAATGGCGCAATGTCTGCCCGCGAAATTGCGGCCAGGGACAGGCGGATTTCTCCGCGACGTAGATGGCCGCATCTGGCCGCTTTTGACGCCGAGGGAGAATCGCTGGCGCTGAACGGGGTGCGCGACATCAGCTCCACCGGTCTCTACGTCATCACTCAGGAACGCTGGCCGATTGGAACCCATGTGCGGCTCAGCTTGCAACGGACCGACGGGCTGGACGACACTTCCATGATTCCCACCATGGTGGAGCTGCGCGTGAGCCGTTGGGGCGAGGACGGCGTGGGCCTGGAGTTCGTCAAGGCCGATCCCGAGCACGCCGCGTTGATGTCGATGCACGTCCGATAACCCGAAACATTTGCGCGTGATCTTCCCCGAGCCGGTCAGGCCGGGTAAGGCTGCGGCATTCTTTCATTCCTCGCGCTGGCGCCTGCCGGCAAACCCGCAATATGCGCCCGATCTCGTCTCCCCCTTTCCAGCGCGCTTTGGCAACTCAATTGCAGCTTCTCCCGTCATCGACACTTCCTATAACGCTTCAGGGGATCCTGGTTGGGCCTTGCGCCTGGGGGCAAGGCTCCAGATCGGGAGGGCGAGATGCTGACGAGGTTCGGGCCGAGTCGCCTGGATGGAGCATTTGCCGCAATTGCGGCGCCTCCGGTAGTCCGCCGCAGAATCACGCCAGGAGCGGGAAAAGCGCTTGAAATCCTCGCTCATGCCCTGGAGTATCTCGCAGACGAATGTGCGGTCAGCGACGCAAGGGAGCCATGGCTGCGCGCACAGGTGGAGGCCATTACGCTGCTAAAGGATTTGAATCTAGGCATTTACATGGAATGTCCTGAGGCGCCAGCCGCCGCTGCCCGGTGCCGGGCCTTCTTCCGGCGCTGCTTCAACTAGTAAATGCCAGTCAAGATGGGCGGCGAGGCCAACAACCTGGGCCGGCCCGTTATCCAGCCGTCTGTCCCGGCTGCTGCGGTTCCGGCGGCGGTGCGTCCCTGCCGAGGTTCTCTTTTGGCACGCTACCCGACAAAGTGTAAACCGCTAGGAACAATCGCGTTCCCGGCTTGTCCACGCTCGTGCACGGTTTTCCGGCCTCAGACGGCAAAAAACAAGGTGATCTGCGGCATTTGCGCGGTTTAGCGGATTTGGCAAGGGGATTGCACTTCCCCCATCGCCAGTCGTACCGGCAAATACCTTCGGGGGAGATAACTGCACATGAAGGACATGTTGCTCAAGCTGTACGTGAAGGGACAGAACCTGCTCTCCAGTGATGAGGGTCAGGATCTGGTCGAGTATGCCCTGGTCATCGCGCTCATCGCTCTTGCGGCTACCGCAGGCATGAACACACTGGCTTCGGACATCAGCTCCGCGTTTTCAACCGTGGGGTCCACCATCAACGCAGACGTGTAACCGCACCGCTCGCTCGATTGCTGGTGTGAAACAGGACGGCGAGCGCAGGTGGAGGTTCTCTCAGCTTCCTGCGCTTTATCCGTTGCAGCGAGTCACACCTGATCCATCAATTCAACCGCTTCGGCAAGGCGCAGGGGAAGCTTGCCGGGCCGCCAGGATGGCCAGGACCTGGTGGAGTATGCCGTCGGGACCGAGCAGATCGCACTTGCGGCGGCCCCGGGCATAAATACTCTGGCACAGGACAAAAGCAGCGCGTTTACGACTGTGAGAAGAACGATCAATGCAGGCGTATAAGCCGCGCCGCTTATTCGGTCGAGAGGAACCCTGGAAGCCGTGGAAGGAGGGTTCCGATCGTTGACGGAGAATAACCATGCGTGCAGAAACAATCAAATTCGCCAAAAGTCTCTGGAAACTTGTGATCCGGAGAGACGGACAAGACCTCGTGGAATATGCGCTGATCATCGCGTTGATGGCGCTGGCGGCAACGGCTGGGCTACAGACACCGGCCCAGGCCATCTTCCACGCGTTCGGCAACGATGGGGCGACATTCAACGCCGATATTGGCTCGAACTGACAGATTGCACGCAGAAGGCGCGCGCTTGCCCTTCTCAGCGGGGCGAATGCGGCCGTGCGAGGAGCTGAAGTTACTCTCAGGCCCCCAGCTTTGGGGGCCTGAGTTGTTTTTGTGCACGTTTTCCCGCGTGCTAACCAGAGCGCTGTATCCTCCTGCCGGTGCGCTGCCTGGGAACTTCGCGAAGCGGATGGAATATCCACGCGTGGGCTGGCCAACATCTACGATGCTTTGTATCAGGGCACGACTTCAGTCGCGCCGCTATGCCGCTCAAAAGAAAGCACCGGGCTTTAGCCCCTGCCTCGCTCGCTGAGCGATCTAAGCCGATTTCGGGAGTTTTTCCGCAGGCCCCCCAGGCACCCTAAGCCCAATGATCGAAGCGGAAGACCCTGCGGCGCTGCTTGGAAAGCTCGCTTCCATGCTGGCGGGCAGTTCCCATATTCGTGAATTACCCATTCCTTACCGCACGCCCGGACGTTCGTAATCCCACATTGCCGACAAGGAATCCCTTTACGAGGAAACGGGCCGGGCGCCGTTCGACGCCGGCCCGTTTGGGTTCTTGGTTTGTGGCCTAGACTAGCTTCGCGTCCAGTTCAATTGTGGTGTTGTTGGCGAAGAGCTTGGAGATGGGGCAACCGGCCTTGGCATCGGCCGACGCCTTGTCAAACTGCTCCTTGCTGGCGCCGGGAACCGATGCCGTGGTGGTCAGGGCGATCTTGGTCACCGCAAAACCGGAATCGGTCTTGGCCAGGGTCACCGCCGCGTGGGTTTCAATCCGCTCCGGCGTCAGTCCGGCGCCGCCAAGCTGCGCGCCCAGCGCCATTGAAAAGCAGCTGGCGTGGGCCGCCGCAATCAACTCCTCCGGCGTGGTTCCGGAATCCGCGCCTTCAAACCGGGTGGCGAACGAGTAATTGGCGTTGTTCAGCACGCCGGTTGCCGTTGAGATGGTGCCTTTGCCTTCCTTCAGCGATCCAGTCCAGACCGCGCTTGCCTTGCTTGCCATTCGAATCCTCCTTGGTGGGGGGTGAATTAGTGTCTTGTGGTTGGCTTCGGTTGCCGCTGGCGCCCGCTCTTCGGGGAACCGAAAACTGCGGGAGGTTCGATGACGGAAACCGGGGATTATGCCGCAGGCTCCGGGGCGCATGAGAACGGCCGCTGAGCCCACTTCTCCATGCTAACCTCTTACCCATGCTGCCCGGGCAACCCAGCTTGCTTCACGATGGATGGAACCATGAAACTGCGCCGGGCGGAGCGCAACTTGCCGCGGAAAACGCGCCGGTGGAGCACCATTGCCAGATCTGCCCCACCTGCGGCTGCCGCCTCAGCGGGCATCGCTGCAAGCTGGTTTGCACTGCCTGCGGCTATTACATGAGCTGCGCGGATTACTACTGAGAGGGAGCCAACGGGGCGCCTGCGCGAGTCGGCATCAATCCTGCCCGGAACAGCACCTTGCGCGCCAGTCCCGTCAGCGCCATTTGCGGCAGTTCGCCGGCGGGAACCCAGCGCCGCTTGCCCGATTTGTGCGTCAAATAACTGATTTCCTGCTCCGCAACCTTCCGAATACGCACCCGGTAATTCACCTGCATGATGGCGTGGCGGACTGTCATTGCCACCTCTTCGGCCGGCAGCAACGCATCGCGCAACGCCGGCAGCTCCCACAATCCGGGCATGACGGATTCAGTGACGGGGCGCTGTTCCAGCAGCACCGCGGGCCTGCGCGCCCGCCCTGGGCGAATGCAAAGCGCGAAGGCCGCATCCCTTTTTTCGCTTGGCGGACGGGGGGCCGTCTTGTGTTCGCCGCGGGTGGCGCATGCGGCGAAGATGGGGCACTCGGCGCATTGTGGATTGCGCGGCAAGCATAGCGTGGCTCCCAGCTCCATCATGGCCTGGTTGAAGTCGCCGGGGCGGCTGGGATCGAGCAACTGTGCCGCCATGTAACCTATCTTGCTGTTATGACTAGACTTATGCGGATGCGAGGCGTCCCACCCAGCCACCCGGCAAAGCACGCGCTCTACGTTGCCGTCCACCACCGCAACGGCCTCGCCGTGCGCGATGCTGGCGATGGCTGCCGCGGTATAAGGGCCGATGCCGGGGAGCTGGCGCAGCTCAGCCGCGGTTGAAGGCAGCACGCCGCCGTGGCTTCCCATTACCTGGTGCGCGGCCTGGTGGAGCATTCGCGCCCGGCGGTAGTAACCCAGTCCGCTCCAGAGCGCCAGGACCTCCTGCTCCTGGCCCTGGCAAGGCCCCAACGGTGGGGAAATGGGCCATAAATGCTTTAAACCTGTCGATCACGGCCGCAACGCGGGTCTGCTGCAACATAATCTCCGACACCCAGATGGCAAAGGGATCCTGTGTGCCGCGCCAGGGCAGCTCCCGCCGCCTCGCGTCGTACCAGGCGAGGAGAGGCTGGCGCAGCCTCGTCGGGTTACGGATTTGGCCCCTCGGCTTCCCCATTAGGTCAGGTTACGGCAGTGCCAAAATGGAAGGGCTTTCCCATGCAGGTTCATTGAAAGAAGATCCCACATAAGTTGTATCTCCGGCGTCAAGGCACCCGTGGTACGTTACCTTTGCAGACACATCCACTGACACTTTAGTAACCTATCGCGGTTTCGCTCGGACACGGATTTATCTGCAATTTTGCATTTTTTGGGGGGGCAAGATCGATGAAACACACTCTGGGGCTCGCTGGAATTTTCATGCTCGCAGCGATGGGCTTCGCGCAAGGACCAAACTCATTCACTCAGACGGCGCGACCGACGTCGGCCCGAGCGCCCGCGCAAACGATTTCAAGCTACGATGTTCCCGCATTCTCCCGCATGTCGATGGGAGCGGGATTTTCAACGCTGGGCATCGGCTTGCAGGTTTCCACAGACATCAACTCGCATTTGAACGTGCGTGGAATCGGCAATACTTTCAACTATTCCAGGAACTTCACCACCAGCGGCATCCCCATCAGCGCGAGCTTGACCTTTGGTAGCGGCGGCGCGATGGTCGACTACTATCCAAGCCATTTGGGATTCCGCGTGAGCGGCGGGGCGCTGTTTGCGAACCAGAATGGAGCGTCGGGGACCGCGAGCATTCCGGGAGGCAACAGCTTTACGCTGAACCATCAAACCTACTACTCAGCCAGCGCGAATCCGCTGAATGGAATCGGGAGCCTGGCGCTGAATTCGACCAAGACGGGCGGGATTGTAACCCTGGGCTGGGGCAACCACGTGAAGCGGAGCGGCCACCTGACGGTTCCGTTCGAGATCGGCGCGGTATTCGACGGGTCGCCCAAGGCGAACCTGGCGCTGACGGGCACTGCGTGCATTGACCCGGGGCAGACCGAATGCACCGATATTTCAGCCAACACTCCCATCGCGCAGCAGTTTCAGAACAACCTGAGCGCCCAGATCGCGAAGTGGAACAGCGACCTGAAGGCGCTTCAGGCTTATCCGGTCATTTCCGTCGGGATTGCTTATAGCTGGCAGACCAGGACATTCTAGCCAGTCGCAAAGAGACTGGAATACGAAGGGCCGGCTCAATTCAGAGCCGGCCCTTTTCATTTTTGACCGAGCCTAAGCCAGCATGTCGCCCACGATCCCCGGAGCAGCGGCGAGAGCCGCGTCGATTTGGGCCTGATCCTTGCCGCCGGCCTCGGCGATCTCGGGCTTGCCGCCGCCCGACCCGCCGACGAGCTTGGCCACCGCGCTGACGAGCTTGCCGGCCTGGATGCGTTTGACGAGGCCGGGCGTGACCCCGGCGATGATGGCGACTTTGCCTTCGGGCTGCGCCGAGCCGAGCACGACCACGGCCTCGCCGGCCTTCTGCTTCAGGTTGTCGACCAGCGTGCGGAGCTGGCCGCGGTCAAGATTGTCGGCGCGATGCACCAGGACCTTGACGCCCTTGACTTCCTTCGCTCGCGAGAGGACCTCGTCAAGGCCGCCTGCCGCCGATTTCATGCGCATTTCGTCCAGCTCGCGGCGCAGACGCTTGAGCTCGTCGTCCTGGGAGGCAAACTTCGCCTTCAGCCCTTCCGAGAGATTGTCCATGGAGGGGACGAACTGGCCTGCCACCTGCGCGAGCTCGAAGTCGCGGCGGAAGGTGGAGAGCGAGCCGAGGCCGCTGATGGCTTCCACGCGGCGAACGCCGGAACTTACGGATTCCTCGGCGGTGAGCTTTAGCAGGCCGATTTCGCCGGTGGCGGCGGTGTGGGTGCCACCGCAGAGCTCGGTGGAGAAGCCGTCAGAGAGCCTGACCACGCGGACCTTGTCGCCGTATTTTTCGCCGAAGAGGGCCATGGCGTGGTACTCGTTGACGGCCACGTCGATGGGCACGTCTTCGAGGGTTTCGACTTTGGCGTTGGCGAGGACTTCGCGGTTGACGATGTTCTCGATTTCTTCGAGCTCTTCATCGGCGACCTGTGCGAAGTGGGAGAAGTCGAAGCGCAGGCGGTCGGGAGCAACGAGCGAGCCGGCCTGTTTGACGTGGGTGCCCAGGACTTGCCGGAGCGCGGCGTGGAGCAGGTGGGTGCCGGTGTGGTTGCGGCGGATGGCATTGCGGCGCTCGCCGTTGACCACGGTGTTGACGCGGTCGCCGACGGCGAGGTCGCGCTTGAGGATGGCTTTGTGCGCGCGGACGCCCTGGACGGGGAGCACGCAGCCGGTGATTTCGGCGACGGTTTCGTTGCCATCGGCGGAGGTGAACCAGCCGGTATCGCCGATCTGGCCGCCGGAGTCGCCGTAGAAGCTGGTGTGATCGAGGACGATCTCGACCTGGTCGCCGGCTTTGGCCGCAGGGGAGCCGACGCCGTCTTTCACGATGGCGAGGACTTCGCAATCGGTGGAGTTGAGCGAGCGGTAGCCTTCGAATGCGGTCCTGGGCAGATCGCGGTAGGCGGGGCTGGCGGATTTTTGCGCGCCGCCTTTCCAGGAAGCGCGGGCGCGCTCGCGCTGCTCCCGCATTGCGTAATCGAAGCCCGCCTTATCGAGCTCAATACCAGCGTCTCGGCAGGCATCGGCGATGAAGTCAAAAGGCAGCCCAAATGTGTCGTAGAGCTTGAACGCGCTACTACCCGGAAATTTCCAGCTGATACCCTTCGTTTCACGAACGAGGTTCGAAAGGGCGATCAACTCGCCGTAAGAAGGTGCAGAAGACGAGTTCTTCGTCGAGTACCAATTTCGAAGTTTGTCGAAATTCACGGAAGTGCGGACGCCCTTTTCGGCTGCGAGACGCTCTAGATCCGCAATGCGTCCCCAAACTCGCGTCTCGACCTCTCCGTGAACCATTTCGTCCAGCCGGTTAATCACATTTGGGCCAGCAGACAATTCTCGAATCTCGTCTGCGGATAGCTCTCGGGAAATCCCCTCTCGGAAGAAGTAATTTGCGTCGGCCTGTAGTTTCAGAAAAAGGGATGAATCCAAATTCTTATTCCCGAGATCAAGCGTACGCGCAAACCGAGTCTCTTCGGCGAGGACGACCTTAGCGACGCGCTCGGATGAGTCGACTAACTCGGGATACGCACCCTTCATGAGATCGCGCACTTTGTAGACCGTCTCATAGAGAAACGGCTTTTCCTGTCCGAGCAAGCGGCCGTGACGGATGGCGCGGCGCATGATTTTGCGCAGAACGTAGCCGCGGCCTTCGTTTGAGGGCAAGACACCGTCGTTGATGAGGAATGTTGCAGCACGAGCGTGATCGGCGATGATGCGCAGGCTGGCATTGCCGGTGAGCGCGTGGATTGCCTCAGGGGCTAAAGCCCCGCTGCCTGTTTGGGCGGTGTTGTCCGGGCTGAAGCCCGGACCTACCGAGCCCGGACCTACCGAGCCCGGTCCTACCGAGCCCGGTCCTACCGAGCCCGGACCTACCGAGCCCGGACCTACCGAACCCGGTCCTACCGAGCCCGGACCTACCTTTAGGCCCGTTAGCTCGGCGGCGCGGACGATCAGCGGTGTGAACAGATCGGTCTCGAAGTTCGAGATTTTGCCCTGGAGCACGGCGGCGACGCGTTCGAACCCCATGCCGGTGTCGATGGAGGGCTTGGGCAGCGGAGCAAGCCTGTACGTGGTCGCCTTGGTAGCGCGATCGACGATGGCCAGACGGTCAAACTGCATGAAGACCAGGTTCCAGATCTCTACGTAGCGCGCGTCGTCCTGGCCGAAAGGCTTATCGACACCGGGATTCTCGGCGGCTTCGAGGCCCAAATCGTAAAAGATCTCGGAACAGGGGCCGCAGGGGCCGGTCTCGCCCATCTGCCAGAAGTTATCCTTCACGCCATACTCGCCGATGCGCTCTTTGGGCACGCCCACTTCCATCCAGTAGCGCTCGGCTTCGTCGTCGCGCGGGACATCCGCCGTGCCTTCGAAGATGGTGACGTAGAGCCGCTCTTTTGGGATGCCCATCCACTCGGGGCTGGTGACCAGCTCCCATGCGTAGGCGATGGCCTCGCGCTTGAAGTAGTCGCCGAAGCTGAAGTTGCCCAACATCTCAAAGAAGGTGTGGTGGCGGCGGGTGAAGCCAACGTTTTCGAGGTCGTTATGCTTGCCGCCGGCGCGCACGCATTTCTGGCTGGTGGTGGCGCGGGCGTAATCGCGCTTTTCCGCGCCCAGGAAAACGTCTTTGAACTGGTTCATGCCGGCGTTGGTAAACAGCAGCGTGGGATCGTTGGCCGGCACCAGAGAGGAGGAGTGCACGCGGCGGTGGCCCTTGGTCTCAAAGAAGCGCAGAAAGAGCTCGCGAATTTCGTTTCCCGTGCGGTTTTGCATGGCACTTTCAGTTTAGCGGAGCTAGCGGAGTTGGCGGGGTTAGCGGAGCCAGGAGACCTGAGGCACCCAAATTTCGTCTGTAATTGTATGTGGCTTCCTCGCGGCACGATGCGGGCTCTCTGTGTTCTTACAACTCTGTGCGGGGCCGCTATGGCAACGGCGCAGCCGCCGTTTGCGCGCGTGCAAGTGGCTTCGTCGCACGAACTGAAAGTGGGCGGCGCGACGCTGCAGGTGGACTTTGCGGCGGGGACATTCGACCTGGGCGAGGACGCGATCCTGCAGCACGTGCGGACGGCGGCTGAAGCGGTGAGCGCTTATTACGGGCGATTTCCGGTGGCGCGGGATCGTGTGCTGATTGTGCCGGTGGCGGATCGAAGCGGCGTTATGCAGGGCACCACCTGGGGAGACATGGGCGGCTGGCCGGCATTCACGCGCATGCGCATCGGCGAACACATTTCGCAGGCCGATTTGAATGACGACTGGATGATGACGCACGAGCTGGTGCACACGGCGTTTCCCTCGCTGCCCGACGACGAGCACTGGATGGAGGAGGGCCTGGCCACCTACATTGAGCCGCTGGCGCGGGTGATGGTGGGAGACCTGACGGCGCAACGCGTGTGGCACGACATGATGCGCGACATGAACAAGGGCGAGCCGCAGCCGGGCGACGAGGGCCTGGACCACACGCACACGTGGGGACGGACGTACTGGGGCGGGGCGATGTTCTGCCTGGTGGCCGACGTGGAGATTCGCAAGGAGAGGCACAACCGCAAGGGGCTGCGGGATGCGCTGCGCGCGATCATGAACGCGGGCGGGATCGACCACGACGAGGAGCTGGAGCAGGCGCTCAAGATTGGCGATCGCGCTACGGGCACACACGTGCTGACGCGCGAGTATGCGGAGTGGAAGGACAAGGCAGTAACGGTGGACCTGGACAAGCTGTGGGCGGAGCTGGGGGTGAAATCGGGGCCGGATGGAATCGAGTTTGTCCCATCAGCGCCGATGGCTGCGATTCGCGAGGCGATTGCGGGAGAGCGCTAGCTTGCATTGCCTAGGAGAATTCCCAGCGGCGGGCGATGCGGCGGGCTATGGCGAAGAGGCCGACGCCGATGGCGAGCAACACGGAGACCTGCGGCCAGAGGGCGGAGATGGGAAGGTCGCGCCAGAAGACTTTGGTGAAGCCGTCGATGGCCCAGGCGTTGATGGTGAACAGGCCGGCCTTTTGCACGGCTTCCGGCATGAGGAAGCGCGGGAACATGCTGCCGCCGATGGAGGACATCATGAGAATGAGCAGCGTGGAGACTGCGCCGAGCTGCGCGCGCGAGTGGCACATGCTGGCCAGCAGAATGCCGAATGCGGCAACCGCAAAAGCGGTGCAAACGCCCATGACCAGGAAGCCGGGAATGTGGGTGAAGAAGTCGAGATGGAAGACGGCCCATCCCCACAGGAACATGACGGAGAGCTGCACGAATGCGAGCAGGGTGTTGAAGGCGAGCTTGCCGGCGAGCAGCGTGGTCATGGTAACGCGCGAGCTGAGCACGCGGTCGAGGGTGCCCGAGTCCTGCTCGTCAAGCAGCGCGCCGGCTGAGCCGCTGGCGGTGAACAGGAGGAACATGACGCCGATGGCGGCGGCGTAGAAAGAGATCATGTTCTTGTTCTGATGCTCGCCGACTACGCCGCGAGTGTGAACGGCGATGATGCCGGCGCCGAAGGCAGAGGAGGAGCTTTGCGAGCTGCCGGCGGCGGAGGCGGGGTTCTGGCCGCGGAGCTTTTCGATGGTATTGAGCTGGGCGAGGTTGGCGTCCCATTGCTTCTGCTGCGCCGGCGTGAGGCCGCCGATGTATTGCTTCATGTATTTCTCGCCCTCGGCGGCCATGGACGCGGGCATGGAGGTCATGGCGGCTTTTTGCAGAAGACCGCTTACGATCTGCGGGGCGATGGTGTCGCTCTGGTCGTTGAGCAACTGGATCTCGGGATTGTTGCCGCTGCCGCCCTGGAAGGCGACGGGGTGCTGTCCCCAGCCGGCGGGAATGATGAGGGCGACCGACACCGTCCCTGCCTTAACGGCGGCTTCGGCGGTGCCGGCGGTGTAGTCGGGCGGGAGTGTGTTCTTGTTCTTCGCGTCAGGATGGGTGGAGACGACCAGCGAGCCTTCGCGCTGGATCGCGCGGACGAGGTTGCGCGAGGCGGCGCTCTGGTCCTGGTCGACCACGATGACGTGAACCTGGGGGACAGAGTCATGCTGGCTGCCGAAGATGACAGCGAAGATGGAGAAGAACCCGATGGGCAGCACGAAGCTGAGCGCGAGGGCGGCGCGGTCGCGGCGCAAGCCGGTGATGGCGGTGCGGATAATGGGGAGGATCAATCGCGCAGCTCCCTTCCGGTGAGGTGGAGGAAGACGGACTCGAGGTTGGGGCGGCGCAGGGAGACGTCTTCGACGCCGAAGCCGCGCGCGGAAGCTTCTTCGAGCAGCGGCGCCACGTCTGCAGGGCGATCGATGGTGAACTGGGCGGTGCCTTCAAGCATGCGGCCGCCGCGCTGCTGGACCCAGGATGCGAGGTCAGCGGAATTGCCGCTGAAGCGGGCGGTGACCCCGGTGCGAGTGCCGAATGCGTTGCGGACCAGGTCTTCATTGGCGCCTTCGGCTATGATGCGGCCGTGATCGATGATGGCGATGCGGTCGCAGAGGCGCTCGGCCTCTTCCATGTAATGGGTGGTGTAGAGGACGGTCATGCCTTCGGCGCGCAGGGCCTCAATCATCTCAAAGATGCGGTTGCGCGATTGCGGATCGACGCCGACGGTGGGCTCGTCCATGAGCACCAGGCGCGGGCGGTGGATGATTCCGGCAGCCATGTTGAGGCGGCGCTTCATGCCGCCGGAGAGCTTGCCCGCTGGATGGCCGGCGCGGTCTTCCAGCGCGGCCCACTGCAGGCACCAGGCGATGTTTTTGGCGAGTGGCGCGCCGGAGAGGCCCTGGTAATTGCCGAAGGCAAGGAGGTTTTCGCGGCAGGTGAGGCGCGGGTAAATGGCGATTTCCTGGGGGATCCAGCCGAGGGACTGGCGGGCGGCGCGAGAGCCGGCGTCGGCGCCGAAGATGCGGATCTGGCCGGAGTCTGGGAGGACGCGGCCTACGATGCCGCGGATCAGCGTGCTTTTGCCGGCGCCGTTGGGGCCTAGCAGGCCGAGGCACTGGCCGGGCTCAAGACGCAGGGAAACGCCGTCGACGGCGGTGAGCGCGCCAAAGCGCTTGACGAAATTCGAGACTTCAATGGGAAGCTCGGCTATTGCGGCGGGCGCGGTGGTGGCGGTAGCCATCCGACCTCCTGGGATGCGCGAACAGACCTATCCTACGCTGGAACTACGCAAGCGGGCGTGAATTGGTTCAATCGGTGGGAGGGTTGGCGGGATCGTCGGGGAGATTGTCTAGGGCGGTGAGGATTTCGTCGGGCACGTTCCATTGGCGCAGGATCTTGTAGATGGCGCCGGTGGAGAAGCCGGCCGCGACCAGGCGGCGCATCACGCGGGCGGATTCCTTCTCGTCCGTCGGCTTGGCGATGCGCTTGCGCTCGAGGTATTGCCGCGCGAGAGCTTCTTCGTTGGTGCCGGCGTAGCGCGCGTCTATCGTGTCATTCACAATGCGCGCCGAGACACCCTTCTGCTGGAGTTTCTGGCGCACGCTGCGCTGTCCCAGCTTTTCGTTTTCCTGGCGCAGGCGGGCGTAGGTTTCGGCGAAGGCTGCATCGTCAAGGTATTTCTGTTCTTTGAGCCGCGCGATGACGGTGGCGATGACGGTCTCGCCGGCGTCACCGGGCTCGACGCGCTGATGCATCAGGCGGCGCAGTTCGGTTTCGGTGCGCATGCTGCGGCCGAGAGCGTTTACGGCGTAGGCGTAAAGGCCGGCTTCGTTGAGGAAGGCGCGCGGCTTGGCGGATTTTCGGGCGAAGGGCACGGATCAGTCCAAAGGAATCAGAAGGTTGAACCGGCGGTTGCGACGCCAGCGATAGTGCCGGAAGTCGCTGTCGAGGGTAAGGATGTCGCCGCTGTCGAGCTCGTCTGCCATTTGAATCAAGCATGCATCCGCGAAGTCGCATGGCGTGTCGGAGTACTTCTTCATCAGTTCAGAGACTGCGGGCGCTGAACTAGCCACCCGGAATGGAATTTCCAGCTGGGCCTCACAAATACTGGCAAAGATCGCATTCGACACACTTGGAATTCGCCGAAGGTGATAGAGCGCCTCCGTAACGACCGGCTCGCAGGTGACGAGGGGTTGTTGGATCCGTTCCAGAGCGTCCATGCACGGCCGATGCTGTCGTTCGCGCTTGTCGTAAACCGAGACTAGAAAACTCGTATCCACGAGGACGGGCGAGGATGAGGCAGGGAAACCTACCAATCCCATTTGCCGTTTCCCCTCTTATCCACGCGCCACTTCTTTCCAAAACCTTGCATGAGCGCGCCCTTAGTAGCCGACTCGGCGATATCGGATTGAAACTCACCCGCTCCAATCAACCTTGGATGACTGCGGCTCGATCGCTCTTGCTCATGAAGCCGCACTTCCAGGGAGCGAAGCCCCTCGCGGACTACTTCGGAGGTAGTCAGCTTCGTTCGCTTGACCAGCCTTTTCAGAGTGGCCTGCGCCTCTGCATCCAAACGTGCCTGAACCACCGCGCTCATGATGCAATTGTACTACAGATCCAAGTTCTTGTAATACAAGATCAGCCCCACTCTATCCTTCGACTCCCTCTTCGTTATGCGAAGGGTCCGCGCAGGATGACGGCTTGGATGAAAGGACAAGCGGCAGCTGGAAGCTAGCGGCTGGTAGCCGCTGTTCCCGTCCACTGGTCCACCCACGCGTTCACCGTCTTCCACCAGAGCTGGGAGTTCTGCGGCTTCAGCACCCAGTGGCCCTCGTCGGGGAAATAAAGCATCTCGCTGGGCACGCCGCGCAGTTGCAGCGTGTCAAATAGCTGGAGTCCCTCGCTCACGTCGAGGCGGTAGTCGAGCTGGCCGTGGACCACCAGCGTGGGGGTCTTGAAGTTTTTTGCGTAGAGCGACGGCGACCACTTGCGGAACGGATTCTGGTCATCTGGCTTGCCGTAGTAGTCCCACGGGTGGCCCTTGAACTCCCAGATGTTGAACCAGTCTTCTTCCGTGGTGCCGAAGGCGGACTCGGCGTTGAACATGCCGTCGTGCGAAACGATGCACTTAAAGCGGTCAGTGTGGCCGAGGACCCAGTTGGCCATGTAGCCACCGTAGCTTGCGCCCAGGGCGCACTCGCGGGTCTTGTCGATGAAGGGATAGTGCTGCTCCGCGTAATCCAGGCCCGTCATCAGGTCGGTGAAAGGCTTGCCGCCCCAGTCGCCGTTGACGCCGTCGACAAAGGCCTGGCCGTAGCCGGTCGAGCCGCGCGGATTGATCATCACCACCACGTAGCCGTTGGCTGCAAAGAGCTCGGGATTCCAGCGATAGCTCCAGGAGTCATCCCACGCGCCCTGCGGGCCGCCGTGGATTAAGAATTTGACCGGGTATTTCTTTGCGGGATCGAAACCGGGCGGCGGGATTAGGAAGCCTTCGATTTTTGTGCCGTCCTTTGCGGTGAACCAGAAGGACTGCATCTTGGGGAGGTCGAGTTGGGCCAGGAGGGCGTCGTTGAGGTGAGTCGCAGCAGAATGCTTCGCAGGCTCACTCAACGCTTTTGGCGCTTGGACACCGGCGGAATAGCCGCCGTCCCGAAGCGTGTGACCGACCATGGCCGTTCCGAGAGCCACTGCTTCTCCGGGAGACGCTACAGTGGCACGCGTAGCTAAAACCTCCATCCCATTGGTCGTGGGGTGCAGGTCGCCATAATCGCCATTGCTTGTTATCTGAATGATGAAGGGATTCCTCCCAATGCCTGCGCTAAGTCCGACGCCGTCGATTTCGAATACTGGTTCTTCGCCTTCAGTGCCACTCGTGAAATAAATCGCGTTCGATGAGGTTGGTCCCCATGCAAACTCGTCTACCCAGTTATTCCATTCCGGCAGCATATCTTTGATCGCTTTCGTTGATCGGTCGTACACCACCAACCGGAACCTGTCGCTCTCATACCCGGCGCGCGCCTGGCTGCGCCACGCAATGTACTTGCCGTCCGGCGAGTAGGCGGGGTTGAAATTGCCGCCGGCGGAGGTCGAGATCTGCTCCGGCTTGGCCGTCGCGTCGGTCAGGTCGAGGGTCCAGATGCGCGGGCTGGTGGAGATGGCGGGAACGGGATCGGGGTTGTCGGTGTAGACCAGTTGCTTCGAGTCGGGCGAAATGTCGCATCCGCACCCGCCGCCTTCGAGCGAGAACGGCGGGACATCGTGCGGGTTGTGCGGCGTGAGGTCGCGCCACAGGAGGGTTGTGGGCACTGCGTTCTCGACATGAACGAGGAAGAGATGGCTGCGCTTTTCGCCGGTGAAATGATCCCAGTGGCGATAGAGCAGGTGGGTCCAGATCTGCGCCTTGACTTTGCTGTCGGCCGCGGCCTTGTCGCGGTCGGCGTTGCATTTGTCAGCCTCAGAACCCGCCGTGGACATTGCCTCCGTGAATGCCGGGCAGTCCGGATAGACATCGGCAGTGAAGACGATGAACTTCCCGTCGGGCGACCACTTGGCGTTGTCCGGCTCGACGGAGTTGTGGGTCAACTGGAAGGGACCGTCAAGAGGCGCGGCGTCATACAGGTTGCGGGTGGCGCCGGTGGCGGAATCGAATGCCGCCAGCCAAATCTGCTGTGAGCCGCTGCGGCCGGAGAGGAAGAGGATGCTCTTGCCGTCGGAGGAGAATTGCACGCCGGAATCGCCGGGCTGGGTGACAGCGATCCGGAACGGCTCGCCGCCTTCGATTTTCTGCAGCCACAGCTCCGGTGTCTTGGTGTTCTTTGCCAGATCGACGGTGGTGACGGAGTACGCCAGCCACTTGCCGTCAGGCGAGACGGCGGTATCGCCGAGGCGCTTCATCGCCATCATGTCCTCGAAGGTCATGGGACGTTTGGCGGTCTGGGTTTGTGCGGCGGGAGCGAGGAGGAAAACGAGAGTGCAGCAGAGAAGAATTCTGGAAGCGTTCATGCGTGGCCTGCCTGCGCGCGCGATCGATGAGCCCGGGCGCGAAGAGCAAGTTTACACCGCTCCAGTGACGGCTGGAGACGGAGCGGACGGCCGCAGTCCACCCCCACCTTAGGACCAAAAAACAAAGGCGAGGAGGATTTGGCGCCTAACTTGGTCGTTCATCCCTTCACTGTTTCACTTCTTCACTGCTTCACTTTTTCCGCGTCACTGCGCTGCGTGGCCGATATTCTTATCCGCCCACTGAAGGAACCACTTCATGTTGGGCGCGTCGGTGTGGCCGCCGTCGTGCTGCCGCCACGCAAGCTGCCCGTCCAGCAGCCCATCGTTCACCGGCGGCATCTTCACCGTCGTGTAGTCGCCTGTCTCATCGGGATTCAGCACCAGTCCCTTTGCGCCCAGCAGCTTCCATACCGGGCTGGCATTCACGGTGGCCATCCAGCTTCCTTCGTGGTCCAGCCATTTGGCGTCGCCCTTCTCCGGCACGCCGTAGCTGATGAACGTGAGGCGCGGCGCGCAGAGCGCGATCAACTCATTCGAGTCCACCGGAATCTGTCCCGGATTGCCGCTGCCGAAGGTCGCCTCGCTGGCGCCGTATTTCAGGAAGTTGCCGGCCATCCAGTAATACTCGCCGCCGGTCAGGCTTTCCACCGCCTCACCAAAGTTGCGGCGCAGCAGAGTGGCGCCGCCCTTGCCGGAAGAGCCGACCAGCACCATGGCAAACCGCTGGTCGAACGCCATGGTCACCAGCGCGGCCTTGCCGTAGCGCGATACGCCCTCGATGCCGACGTGCTTCGCGTCGACTGCGGGGTCGGTTTCGAGGTAGTCGAGGCCACGGCCCGCGCCCCATGCCCAGGCGCGCAACGCGCCCCACTGGTCCGGCTTGCGCGGCTGGCCGTGATTTGAGAGGCCGATGATGCCGCGCGTAATGCCCTCGCCGTTGTCGGCCTGCACGCTGGCGGGGTCGAAGCGAACAAAGCCCCAGCCCGCGGCGAGAAGTTGCCACTCGTTGGGCAGATCGCCATCGGCGTTGAGCTCCGGCCGCTGGAAGAATGGGCTGGCCTTGAGCGGCTCCCACGCCGGATGGTGCGCGAACACTTCCTTGAGCGAGGGATCCTGCTGGAGCAGCAGCGCCTTGAACGCGGCGTTCACCTTGTCCAGCTCCTCGCCGCGCGGCTCATTGGGATTGGGAAATCCCGCGGGTCCAAACATCATGAGCACCGGAACCGGCCCCGATGCGCGGACGGGAAGCACCTCCGTCATGTGAATCTTCACGCTGATGGCCGGATACGAGGAGTTATCCACCTCGCCGATCAGGTCCTTGGCGATGACCGGCGTGAAGCCGATGAATTCATGGTCGACCGTGGTCACGGTCCATTTCACCGTGGGCACATCTTTGGGCACAAACCCGTAGACGTACTTCGAGAGCCCCTCCACCAGTTCCGGCCGGCGCTGCTTCCACCACATTTCGGGCGTGGTCACTTTCTGGCCGTCGTTCAGCGTGAGCGGGTCGGGGACATTGGGATAGGGATTGGCCAGCGACTCGTCGTAGTTGGCGTGGTTGGGCGCTTTCTCATTGCCGCTCGGACCGGGGCGCAACGCTTTGATGCCGAGCTGATCCATCATGTTCTGGTGGTCCTGTTCGGCGGTGAAAGTCACTGGCGGCGGCGCGGAACTCTGCGCCAGCGCGGCTCCGGCAAGACAACAAACACAGGCAGTTGCAATCAGGGAACGGAAAGCGATTCGCACGCGGGTCCTCCGGGTGATATGCTGGCTGCGCCTTCGCCAAAGCGATTTACTTCGGCGAATCATGGTAAACCCTGGCCTATGAAACGGGCACTAAAATTCCTTGCCGCAGCCGCGATTCTCAGCTTGTCTGTCACAGTGACGGCCAAACAGGCGTCGAAGACTCCGGGCTGGATTTCCACCTGGGGCGCCTCGCAACAGATTCCCGAGCCGAACAACTCAATCCCCCGCGACGACCTGCGCGACGCCACGGTGCGCCAGATTTTTCACCTTTCGGTTGGCGGGCCCGAGGTGCGGGTGCATCTCTCGAACGCGTTTGGAACCGAGGCGCTCGATTTCACTTCGGTGCATATTGGGCGGCCGCTCTCGCCAGTGTCCGCGGCAATCGATCCGGCGAGCGATCGCGCGCTCACCTTCGACGGCAAGCCTGACGTGAATGTCCCGCCGGGCGCTGAGTATGTCTCCGATCCGCTCGATTATCCAGTAGCCCCGCTCTCCGACGTTGCCGTCTCGTTCCATTTGGGCGAGCCGCCGGCGCCGGAGACCGGCCATCCTGGCTCACGCGCCACCAGCTATTACGTGCACGGCGACCAGGTGAGCGCGGCCGACCTTCCCAATGCGAAACACGTGGACCACTGGTACCAGGTGACGGAGATTGATGTTCCTGCAGGGCGCAATGGCGGGGTCGTGGTCGCGCTGGGCGACTCCATTACCGATGGACACGGCGCCACGACCAACGGAAACGATCGCTGGACCGATGTGCTGGCCGAACACCTGCAATCTCCACCGAAGACCCGCAACATCGGCGTCTCTAACCAGGGCATCGGCGGGAATCATCTGCTGATCGACGGACTCGGGCCCAACGTTCTGGCCCGGTTCGACCGCGACGTGCTGGCCCCGGCCGGCGTCAAGTGGGTCATCGTATTTGAAGGCGTGAACGATCTCGGCGGGCTGGCGCGCATCCATGAGGTCTCACCCGAGGAGCACACCGCTTTCGTCCAGCGTGTCATCGGGGCGTACCGGCAGATCGTCGCGCGCGCCCACGACCACGGCCTGCGCGTTTACGGCGCTACCATTACGCCCTACGCCGGTTCCGGCTATTACCACCCAGGCCCCTTGAGCGAAGCCGACCGCCAGGCGGTGAATGGCTGGATTCGCGCGCCCGGCAACTTCGATGCGGTCATCGATTTCGACGCCGTGGTCCGCGATCCCGCGCATCCAGACCACCTGCTGCCCGCTTACGACTGCGGCGATCACCTGCACCCATCGCCCTCCGGATACAAGGCAATGGGCAACGCCATTCCGCTGGCGCTATTTACCCGGTGAACCTGTCTCGCCAAGAAATCCACCGATCATCTACCGTTGGGGCGGGCTCGCTGGTACATTTGGTTGGCAGAGGATCTCGAAAAGGATGGCCGGCAAGCCCTACGAACCCATGATCGACGTGGCTCGCGCCTCGGAGATGATGGGTATTTCGCCGCAAAGCGTGCGCGAGCTGGTGCGGACTCACCAGTTGCCCGCGATCCCGTTCGCGGGGAGCGGCGGCGCTCCCATCTACCGCTTCCGGCCATCGGATGTGGACCGCGCCATACGGCGGATCCACAACGCAGAGGGTTTTTCACCGTTCTATGCCGCGAGCAAGTGGCAGCCCCCGCCGCCGCGCCCAAGTCAGGGCACGTCGCGCCGCGGCCGGCCGCGGATTGCTTTTGACCTGGCCCGGGCCGAGGAGTTGCGCAAATCCGGCATGGGCTACCTGGAGATAGGGCGGGAGGTCGGCGTCTCCTCCACCACCGTGGCCAACGCCCTGCGCAGCGGGCAGCGGGAAATCCTGAGCGGGCCGGGCCGGCCCAGCATCCAGTTCGACCTGGACAAGGCCGTTGCTCTCCGGCGCGAGGGCAAAACCTTTGTTGAAATCGCAGCCGAGTTCGATGGCGTCTCTACCGGCACGCTGAGTAAGGCGGTGCGGCAGGCTGCTCCGGATCTGCTGCGTCCTCCCGGCTTCCGCGACCGCGACGCTGTGGCGCGAATGTTGACCATGCGGCGCGGCGGGGCCACGTTCAAGGAAATCGCCGAGACTTTCGGCATTTCCACCGAGCAAGTGGCCCACGGCTTCAAATCGCTTGGCATTCGCAGTCCTCGCGTGCGCCGCGGAATTCCGCGGGCACAATTCGACATTCCGCGGGCGGTGGAGATGCGCCGCGCGGGCAAGACTTACGCCGAGATCGCGAGGGAATTCGGACTGGCGCCCGCCACCGTTACCCGCGCCATTCGCGAGAATTCCGGACTCAAGGGGTCCATGTTCGCGTTCGACATCAAGCTGGCGGTGAAGATGCGCCGCGACGGACACGGTTTTGCGGCAATCTCGAAGGCGGTGGGCGTCTCCCGGCCGACCGTTACCAACGCCATCAAGATCAAGTTGCTCTCCGAGCCGGCGCGAAATCTCGAGCCTCGGTTCGATCTGGCCGCGGCCTGGAGCATGCGCCGCGAGCGCAAGTCGTTCAAGGCCATTGCCAAGGCGCTCGGCGTCAGCGCGCAGACGGTCGCCAACCATCTCAAGCGCCGCGGCCTTGAACCCAAAGTGCGCTCCGGCCCGCGTTTCGACCTTGAACTTGCCCGGCGCCTGCTGGGCGACGGCCTGAAACTGGCTCAGATCGCCGAGCAATGCGGGGTCTCGATCCAAACGATTTCGAATTATCTCAAGCCGCGGGCGAAACGGTCTGGGGATGCGAACGCCACGGGTCCGCAGAGTCCAGAGGAAGCCGCCGGTTCCGAACCAGCGCAATAAGCCGAGCCCGCGCTTTACGGTTTGGCGGCTGATGGCGGGGCGGGCCGGTCCCAGGGGAAACTCTCTGCATCCAGGCCGCCGGGCGACCATCGGCGCACAATTGCCTGCCCCAACTTCGCCAGCGTGAGCTCCCCCTCGTTTTCCGGCGTCCAGCGCTGGTCGGCGTTGTCCTGGGTAAAAGCCGCAATCACGATCGGCCCGTTTTTGCTCGCGATGAGGGCCACATCGTTGCGCACCTGGTTCAGCGCGCCGGTCTTGTTGGCGATGGCCGATCCGTGCTCGCTCGTGTCCAGGGTCTGCAAATAGCGCGGCAGGCTTTCGCGGTCCTGCTGGTTGCGCAGCATGTGCAGCACCGCGCTACAAATCCTTGCATCGCCCGGCGAAACCGTCCCGGCGCGCGGCGCGTTCAGGTCCAGGCGGCAATCGGCAAACCGCTCCATGATGGCTGCCATCTCCCGCGGCGTGGTCTTGCCCAGACCAAACTTGGGTTGGTCCGCGGGAACGTTGGGCGGCGGCGGCAGGAAAACCTTCTTGTAAAGCACGGTCTGCGTCAGGCCGGCTGCGCGTAGCGTCCGGTTGATGTGCTCCAGCCCCAGCCTGTCGATCGCCATGTTCGTAGCGGTGTTGTCGCTCAGGATCACCATCAGCGTCAGCGTGTCCTTGAGCGTCAGGGTCAGGGGCGTGTCCAACTGGCTCAGCACGCCCGATCCCTCTACCTGGTTGTCATGGCGCAGCACCAGCTTTTCTTCAAGCGACGCCCGCCCATCGCGGAGCTGTTCCGCCGCATCCAGCAGGATGCCCAGCTTGATGGTGGAAGCCGTTTGCACGGGCATGTCGGGCTGGAAGCTCGCGGTCGCGCCGGTCTTCAGGTTTTGGGCAAAGACGGCCACTCGACCGTGATGCGCCCTGGCGATGGCTGCGATCGTCGCATCCAGTTGCACATCCTCATGGGTGGCTTGTCCCCATGCCAGGGACGCCGCCGCCACGGCTGCAATCAAGTACAAGACTCTCTGGCTCATGCGGATAGGGTAACCCTGATAGGCAGTGGAGCGGCCCCCGGCCGCCCCGATGCGGTAAGTTGTTGGAAGAGGTCTGCCCGAAAACCGCAATGAAGCTGCTGCTCATCCTTATCGCCGTCAGCCTGGTCGCAGGGTCCATGGTTGCCGACTACTTCTGGCGCCGATGGGTGGCCCGGCGGCGCGAGGAACGGGAACGGGATGGCCGAACCTGAAAGCTTCAGGCTACTGCGACCGCCGGCCTTTCGTTACAATGGAATAGAGGGAGCCGTCCAACCACCATGCTGCATTACTTCGCTCTTGCTTCGCGCGACCGCATCGTAACCGCCATTGCCATACTTGGCCTTGCCGCCGCGCTGGCCCCGGCCGTTCACGCCCAGTTTGGAGCACCCTCGCGTGGGACCCAGGTGCACGACCCCGCCGCTCTCAGGCCGCCCGCCGGGGCGCGGGTCGCGATTATTGAGTTCGACGATATGGAGTGTCCCGATTGCGCCGCCGCCAATCCGCTGCTGAAAGAAGCAAGCGAGAAATACCACATTCCCTGGGTGCGCCACGATTTTCCGCTGTCTTTCCATCCCTGGAGCTTCCAGGCTGCCGTCAATGCCCGCTGGTTCGATTTGAAGAGCAAGAAGCTGGGCGACGATTACCGGGACGCTATCTTCGCCAATCAGCCTTCGTTTGGCGAGGATCCGGCGCGGATGGAGGATTTCACCCAGAAATGGGCCTCCCAGCACGGAATCGCGTTTCCGTTCAACGTGGATCCGCAGAACAAACTGTCAGCAGAGGTAAAAGCTGACTACGCGCTCGGCCAGCGCGTCGGGATCGAGCACACGCCGACTATCTGGGTGGTCACGGACCACTCCAAGGGCGCGCCGTTTGTCGAGGTAGTGGACCGCACCAAGCTGTTCCAGCTTATCGACCAGGCGCTGGCAGACACGCAGAGCGCCGCATCCGGGCCGCGACACTCCGGGCAATAGACTCCTTGCGAGGATCTGGGCGAAGACGCCGATCGCTCCTCAGAAGCCCATGATGTTGTAGCCGCAGTCCACGTAGATGGTCTCGCCGGTAATGGCGCTGGACAAATCGCTGGCCAGGAAGAGCGCGAGGCCGCCCACTTCAAGCTGATCCACGTTGCGATGCAGCGGCGCTCTCTCCATGTGCGCCCGCATCATCTCGCTCAGATCGCCGATACCGCGTGCGGCCAGCGTCTTGATCGGCCCCGCGGAAATGGCGTTGACGCGGATGTTCTTCGGACCCAGGTTCGCCGCCAGGTAGCGGGTTGCCGACTCCAGCGCCGCCTTGGCCAGCGCCATCACGTTGTAATTGGGTACGACCTTTTCGGCGGCGTAGTAGGTCAGAGTCATGATGCTGCCGCCCTCGGTCATCAGCGGAGCGGCGCCGCGGCTCACCGCGATCAGCGAATAAACGCTCACGTCCATCGCCACCCGGAACCCGTCGCGGCTGGTGTTGACGAACTCGCCTTTCAAGTCGGCGGCCGGCGCAAAGGCAACCGCGTGCACAAGAATGTCGAGTTTGCCGTACTTCTCCTTGAGGGCCGCGAACAGGGTATCGATCTCCTGGTCGCTGGAGACATCGCACTGGAAGCCGGATGCGCCGGGCAAATCCGCAATCAGGCCCTCGGCCTCCAGCTTCATGCGCTCATTCTGGTAGCAGATGGCCAGCGTGGCGCCGGCCGCGTGCAGCTTTTGCGCGATGCCCCACGCAATGGAGCGCTTGTTGGCCAGCCCGAATACAACGGCAGTTTTGCCTGCCAGATCGATCATTTGTCTTCCATTCCTCCAGGCCCTTGCGCGGGAAGCAGCCGGGCCAGCCATTGCTTAGGATAGCAGCCGAAAACAGGGTCAGCCGCCCAGATCCACCAGCTCCACCTTGCCCGTGGGCCGGCCCAGGAATCGCGATCCCAGCCGCTCAAACTTGTCCACCGAGTCCGTCGCGAAGCATCGCACCTCGGCCGTCGCCGGCTGATGAACCGCATGTTCCTGCCCAAACAGCCGCACCGCGGCATCCGCCGTGGCCTCGGCGGAGTCAATCACCTGCACGCCCGGTGTTACCGCCTGCTGCAACATGGGCCGCAGCAGCGGATAGTGCGTGCACCCCAGCACCAGCGTGTCGTAGCGCAGCCCTTCCTCGCGGGCCTGCGCGCGCAACTCCTCCAGGTAAACGTCGATCACCTGCGCCGTCACCGGATGCCCCGTCCATCCTTCTTCCACCAGCGGCACCAGCAGCGGGCAGGCCTTTTCGAGTGCGCGCAGCCCCTGCGCCCTGCATGCGGCCGCATACGCGTGGCTCTGCACCGTGGCGTCGGTCGCGATTACCAGCACGTCTCCGGTTTTCGAGGCGGCCCGCGCCGCTGCCGCTCCCGGTTCGATCACTCCCAGCACCGGCACCGGCACTGCCTCCTGGATCGCATCGAGAGCCAGCGCGCTGGCCGTATTGCAGGCGATCACCAGGAACTCCGCGCCCTGCTTCTCGACCAGGAACTGCGCTCCCTCCGCCGCATAGTGCGCAATGGTCCGCCGCGACTTCGACCCGTAAGGCAGCCGCGCCGTGTCGCCAAGGAAGCTGTAGCAGGCGTGCGGAATGCGCTGGAGCAGCGCGCGCAGCACCGTGAGCCCGCCGAAACCCGAGTCGAAAACACCGATGCGTGGGCTCATGGGGCTAAGGCCTTCTCTCAGGACTAAAGAGTGCAAAAAGCCTGGCGGATAATAAGCAGAGTTCCCGGAACACGCTTTGCGCATACAGGTTGCTCGTTGCATTCGTGGCGAGGATCGCGTGCAGGCCAATCTCGGCCCACCCATGGACTTCCAGCATCTCCGGGACAGTCGGAGCATCGTCTCGCCAGAAGGCGCTGCGAAGCTCGCTGAGAACGCCTTCAGCCCTGCCATGGTGAATCGAAGCGTCAGTTCCGTTCAAGTCGCTGGTCGATCTCTGGATTCGATAGCGTTCCGATTCGAATACAAAAAACGTATGCAGGTCTGCGTGAAGGTCTGCCCAGGTGATGGTCATGCCCAACTCGAGCGGCATATTGAATCGCGGAGTACCCTGGGGCGAAGCGCTCAATTCGACCCGCGAAAGATCATGAATGGAGTAACGGCAGCTCTTGATGAGCGCCAGAACTCGATCCAGCCGGCGTGTTCCGCCGGGAATCTCAGAAGCGATATGCGGTACCAATCCTAGATTGGAGAGTCCGACGATGTATGCGACATAAAGGCTGCGGAATTCGTCGTCGTACGGGATGTTGAGGAAAACGCCCTTGGATTCAATCTGCGGCGGAGGCATCCTTGCGTTTCTCTTCCTTTTCCGTGGGGCTGCTTCCTTTGCGCGCCTGTTCCGCCTTCATCTGCTTGAACAGTCCCTGGGCCAGCGCCTCCAATTCCCTCTGGCGGCGCTTGGGAATGCGATAAAGCTTCGCTACCTCTTCGGAGGTGGGATATGGCGTCGTAATGTGAACTGACTTGGGCATACTCGCAATCAATGATACCTCGAAATCAGCCGCTCCGGCGCCTTGCCTATTGCACCGCCTCAACCGGCGCCGCGTCCGACGTGAGATAGGTGCGCGTCAAATCCACGTGCCCGGCCAGGGAATCGCGTTCCTCGCCATCCACCAGAAAGCGCACTTCGGTGACTCGGGGCAAATTCGCCTTGAGCGTTCCGCAGATGGAAAGCACCGTCAGCGTCTCGGTCTCCAGTCCCGATGGATGCGACGCCGCAAAGCTTCCCTTCAGATTCACTACCGCCAGCTCCGGCCCGGTATCGGCGGCATTTGGCGCCCTCGGCACATCAGGCTGCGCTGCCGGCTGCGCACCAGCCTTGTTTGCGCCGTCCTCGCTTCCCGCCGGCAGCAGGAAGACCTGCTCCACCGATTGCATTCCCCCTGCGACCGGGTGTGTCGATCCCTTTTCCGCGTACAGATCCAGCAGCTTGCCCAGCACTGCCCGCGCCCGCGCTTCGGCATCGGCCGGCAGCGGCAGCATCAGCGTCTGCGGCCGCAGCGAGTTGTCGTCATCATCGGCAACCAGCAGCGTGGCCTCCACCGGCGGCGCCACCTCCGGCGCCTTTGTCGGCGCAGAATCCTGCCCCGTCAGCATTGCCTGGTGTTGTTTCTCCAGGGTGTGAAACAGCACCACTCCCATCACCAGCGATGCCAGCGCCAGCACCGAGAATGTGATCGCCAGATGCCGCGGGATCATCGCTGGTGCGCCTCCGTGCGCCACTCCAGCAGCGCCCCCGCCAGGATCGCCGCAACCTTCGCCTGGTACTCGGGATTGTCCGGCTCCGCCACTGTTTTCTGGTCCGAGTCCCGCTCCGGCGCCAACTCGATGGCCACCGCGGGGCACTCCATGCTGTCAACCCCCGGCAGCGCCGTCTGACCCAGGGTCACGTTTACGCCTCCGCGTTTGAGCGCCGAGTTCAAAACTCCCATCAGGCCAAGGCTGCGCGTGACCCAGCCCGATTGCGCCGTCTTCCAAGGCATGAATTGCGCCGCCGCGGTGGCCGCCAGGTTCGACGCATAGAGATGCACGCCGCTGCCGGTCTCCGCGGCATGCAGGCTCAGGCACGCTTGCGCGCGAGCGCGGTTGGCGATCCCCGCGCGTGTCGTCGGGTCCAGCGACTGATCCGTCTCTCGCGTGGTCACCACGTCGATGCCGCGCGCGGCCAGCAGCGAGCGCAAGCGCACGCTCAGCGCCAGGGTGGCCGCTTTCTCAAACTGTCCGTCGTTCAAGTGCCCGCCGGTGTCGTCGCCGCCGTGCGCCGCGTCCAGCACCACTACAAACCGCGCCTGCGCCGGCTGGCTCCATGCCGGCCCGCTCAGCCCCAGCACAGCCAGCAACAACACTGAGAGCCATAGCCTCGCCCGCCCGCATTCGCCGTCAATCCAGCCCATAAATAGCTAAGCCGCTCAAGAGCTTCGGATAAAAATCGGTCGACTTCTGCGGCATCACCTCGCCGGCAAACGCCACCTCGCGCAGTTGCTCCATGGTCACCGGGTTGGTCAGGAACGCCACGTCCGCATCGCCGCGCCGCACCTGTTCCACCGCTTCGCCCGCATCGCGCAGGTAGCGGAGATTGGTCTGCTCGCGAACCTTCTCCGCATCCAGCCCCAGCAGCTTCTCCAGTACGATTCCGTGCAGTTGGCTCAGGTCCAGGCGCCGCTGCCGTTCTGGCAAATGCTCCAGCGCCGCATTCACCTTATCCGCTCTAGCCCGCATCAGCGTGGCCCCCGCGCCGGTCACCGCAACAAACGCCGTCCCCTGCTGCTTTTTCAACGTGCGCAACCAGCTCGCCGGCTCCGCTGAGGCCAGCGGCTCCAGGGTGAAGAACGCCTCCGCGGATTTTTGGAATGCCGCGGCATCGAACCCGCTGAGCCCGTACACCACGCGGTGCGTGGGCAGAATCACCAACCCGTCCGAATCCATGTTGACGAAGGTCATCATCACCGCCGCTTCCGGATACGCCGGATGCGGCAACTGGTTCGTGCTCAACTCCCGCCGTTCCTCCGTCGCCGGCGCATGCTCCCTGGCGTAGTTCAATGCGGTCTCATAGCGATGGTGCCCGTCGGCAATAATCAGCTTCTTGTCCTTCATGGCCTCGCACAACAGCCGGATCGCTGCCGGATCGCTGATTCTCCACAGCCGGTGCGCCACCCCGTACTCGTCTGTTACTTCGGCGTCGGCGGCGCCGCTGCCGTCGTACAAGATGTGCTCCACGCTCCCCGCCGGGTCCGAATACAGCATGAAGATCTGCCCAAAATGCGCCCGCGTAGCTTTTAACAGGTTTAGTCGATCACTTTTCGGCTTGGAAAGCGTCTGTTCATGACGGAACACTACCTGGTCGGCGTAGTCATGCAGCTTCCCCAACGCGATGAATCCGCGGCGCTCCTTGGTTTCTTCGCTTTCCGGCACTTTGAAGCGTTGCGAATAGGCGAAAACGCACGGCGTCTTCTCCTGGATCAGCACACCTTGATCGCGCCAGGCGCGAAAGTCGCGCGCCGCACGGCTATAAACACTTTCCCCCCGGTCGGCATCGAAGAGTTCAGGCAGTCCGAGGATGATGCGGACCAGATTGTAGGGGCTGCTTTGGTAGTAGGCCTGTTGCATCGCCGGCGTGATCTTGTCGTAAGGCTGCGTCACCACGTCATCGAGCCGGACTGCGGCCGAATTGTAGCGCCAGGCGCGGAACGGAAAAACATTGGCCATGCGGAAGAGTTCGCTCCATGTTGAAAGAGCGGCAGTTACGCCGCCGCTTCCGGGATTTCCCGGTACTCCATCCCATCAGGTTCTATGCTCGATTGTATCGCGAGCACCGGCGTTGGCCAGGCGCACGGTTACGACGTCATGAAACCGAAAGAGGAAATCAAGCTCAGGATGCGCCCGCCATGCTAACATCACGTTCTACTCACTGGTGCAGCGGTATGAGGAACTTTCCATTTCTGCGTTCATCACCCCGCGGAGGCCAGCTCCATCATCGCCTGGCTTTCCTCATCTGTCTTCTCGCGCTCGCCGCTTTCACCCTCCGCGCGCAGGACGATCCTCTCAATAAGGTGCACGTGCCGCCGCCTTCCAGCACCACTCCCGCCACCGGCGCACCCGCCGGCGCCGATCCGGTGGCCGTTACCGGCGCCGCCGCCCTCAGGGCGCATCCCGGAAGCTTCATCCGGCTGAATGTGAACCTGGTGCTGGTGCCCGTTACCGTCACCGACCCCATGAACCGCCTGGTCACCGGACTCGAGGAGGAGGACTTCCGCGTCTACGAAGACAACAAAGAGCAGAAGATCTCCTCTTTCGCCAGCGAGGATGCTCCGGTCTCCATCGGCATCATCATGGATCTTTCCGGCTCCATGACTTCCAAGCTCATGCGCGCCCGCGAGTCCATTCTCCAGTTCATCAAGACGGCCAATCCGCAGGATGAATTCTTTGTCATCGGTTTTAACGACCGGCCCGAGCTGATCGAAGACTTCACCAGCTCCGTCGACGAAATCCAGGGCCGTTTAGCCACTGTTCGCGCCGGCCATCGCACCGCCCTTCTGGATGCCATCTACTATGGCGTGGCAAAAATGAAGGACGCCCGCCACGAGCGCAAGGCCCTCCTCATCGTCTCCGACGGCGGCGATAACCGTTCCCGATACACCGAAGGCGAAGTTCGCGCCCAGGTTCGCGAGTCCGACGTCGAAATCTATTCCATGGGCATCTTCGACCCCTACGCCGCCACGCCCGAGGAGCGCACCGGCCCCCTGCTCCTCAACGATATTTGCGAAGAGACCGGCGGCCGCATGTTCCGCGTCGACGACCTCTCCGAAATGAGCGACATCGCCGAGAAAATCTCCACTGAATTGCGCAACCAGTACGTGATTGGGTACAACCCCCAGAGCCTGCACCGGGATGGCAAGTGGCGTAAAGTAAGAGTCAAGCTGAATCCGCCTCAGGGACTCCCGCCGCTTACGGTTCACGCACGTACGGGCTACTATGCGCCATTGCAATAACGCAATCTTTGCGTTTCTTTTCGCCGCCGCGGTTTCGTTGCCGGCACAAAATACGCTCCCCCAGCAAGCTCCGGCCGGCTCTCCCGGCCAGGCGACTCCGCTTACCGTCGATCGCGATCCCGTGCGCGCGCCCGCCGGCCCCGGCCCCACCGCCCCTGAATCCAACGTGGAAAAGGAAAAAGGCGGCTACATCCTCCGCGCCGACGTTGAGGAGGTTTCCCTCAACTGCACCGTGCTCGACTCCTCCGGGCGCCTGGTCCAGAACCTCACGCAAAGCGATTTCCAGGTACTCGAGGACGGCGTAAAGCAAAACATCATCAGCTTCCAGCACACCGATACCCCTGTCTCCATCGGCATGGTCATTGACAACTCCGGTTCCATGTCGCGCAAGCGCCCTGCCGTGAACAAGAGCGCGCTCGACCTGATCGAGGCCTCCAATCCCCAGGACGAGGCCTTCGTCGTCAACTTCTCCGACGAGGCATTTATCGACCAGGACTTCTCCTCCGATGTGAACAAGCTGCGCGACGGCCTGTCCCACGTCGAGTCCCGCGGCGGCACGGCGCTCTACGATGCCGTAGTGGCTTCCGCCGACAAGCTGGCAGCCGACGCCCACCGCCCCAAGCAGGTGCTCATCGTCATCACCGACGGCGAGGACAATGCCTCCACGCTCAACCTGGAGCAGACCATCCGCCGCGTGCAGGCGCTCTCCGGCCCGGAAATCTACACCATCGGTCTCCTCTTTGGCGACGAGATGAGCCGCTCCGAGCAGCGCCACGCCCACCGCGCCCTCGAAATGCTTTCCACGGAGACCGGCGGCATAGCCTTTTTCCCCAGGTCCATGGAGCAGGTGGATGACATTGCCGCCGAGGTAGCCCGCGACATTCGCAGCCAGTACACCATCGGTTACCGCTCCACGAAACCCATGTCGGTTCCCGGTTTCCGCCGCATTGAAGTGATAGCCGAACAGGGCAGCCACAAGCTCAACGTCCGCACCCGTACCGGTTATTTCCCCTCGCCCAACCGCCCCCGCAAGGGCGCGCGCGCATCCAATCAGTGACCGGTTTTCCACCGGCACATCCCGCAGCCAATCGCACCTTCGGCGGTATAGACTTCACTCCAATGGCGGTTCTCCAACACGCGCTTCCTCAGCGCCGCACGGCAAGCAACATTACCCAGCTTGTCGGCAACACGCCAATGCTCCAATTGACGCGGATCTCGCCGGAACCCGGCGCGCAGGTTTTTGCCAAGCTGGAATTCCTCAATCCCGGAGGCTCCATCAAAGACCGCGCGGCACTGGGAATGATCCTCGACGCCGAATCCCGCGGCCTGCTCCGTCCGGGCTCGACGATTCTCGAGGCCACCGCCGGCAATACCGGCGTCGGCCTGGCGCTCATCGGCGTCAACCGCGGCTACAAAGTCAAGCTCTTCGTCCCCGAAGGCTTTGCCGAGGAAAAATGCATTCTCATGCGCGGCTTCGGCGCAGAGGTCACTCGCACACCTGAATCCGAAGGCATGGCCGGAGCCATCTCCCGCGCCAACCAGGCCGCTGCCTCCATCCCCAGTTCTTATATGGCTGGCCAATTCTCCAACCAGGCCAACCCGCGGTTTCACCACGACACCACCGCCGGCGAAATCTGGGAGCAGCTCGACGGCCGCATTGACGCATTCGTCTGCGGCATCGGCACCGGCGGCACCTTCTCCGGCATCGCCCGTTTCCTCAAAGAGCGCAACCCGCGCGTGCTCACCGCCGCGGTAGAAACGGAAGGCTCCATTCTCCAGGGCGGACAACCGGGCAAGCATCGCGTGGAAGGCATCGGCGTCAGCTTCATCCCGGAGACTTTTCACCACGACGTCTGCGACCGCGTGGTCATGGTTTCCGATGACGACGCATTCGCCATGGTCAAGCGCCTGGCCGCCGAGGAAGGCCTCGTCGCCGGCTCCAGTTCCGGCGCCAACGTCCACGCCGCCCTCGAGATTGCGCGCGAACTCGGCCGCGACAAGCGCATCGCCACCATCATTCCGGATTCCGCGGAGCGATACTTATCGAAGAAGATCTTTGAAGGCGGAATGTGAAACGTTGAAGGCCCTCGTGCTGGCGCTGTCGTAGCGCCGGCGTCCCCGCCGGCTGTGGCGTGGACCTCCCGGTCCACGCTCGTGACCCCCCGAACTTCCCGGCCCTCACCCGCTAACCTAGGAGCAGGAGCCAGAAGCTGCCCTTATGTCCAAGCACAAATTCGACACTCTCGCCGTCCACGCCGGTCAGCATCCCGATCCGCTCACCGGCGCCGTCAACGTTCCCGTCTACCTCACCTCCACGTTCGAGCTCACCGGCATCGGCTCCGACAGAGGCTACGACTACTCCCGCGCCGGCAATCCCACCCGCGACCGCCTGGAGCAGGCGCTGGCCGCCATCGAAGGCGGCGTCTGCGGCCACGCGTTCGCTTCCGGCATGGCCGCCATCTACGCGCTGGTGGCCACGCTGCACAGCGGCGACCACGTGATCTGTTCGCGCAACGTGTACGGCGGCACCGCGCGGCTGTTCAACCTGATCGTGCGCAACTACGGAATCGAGATCGAATACGTCGACACCGCGAATCTGGACGCCGTCGCAAGCGCCATCCGCCCCGCCACCAAGCTCATTCACATTGAGACGCCGACCAACCCGCTGATGGTCCTCACCGATATCGCCGCCATCTGCCGCATCGCGCACCAGCGAGGGGTTGAGGTCAGCGTGGACAACACCTTCATGTCGCCTGCCCTGCAGAGCCCCATCGCGCTCGGCGCGGACATCGTGATGCACTCGACCACCAAGTTCCTCAACGGCCACTCCGACGGCCTCGGAGGCGCGCTCATCGGCACAAAACCGGAGCACAAGGAGCGGTTCTGGCTGGTCCAGAAGGCCGCTGGCGGCATCCTCTCGCCATTCGAGTGCTTCCTGGTCCTGCGTGGCATCAAGACCCTGCCGCTGCGCATGCGCCAGCACGAGCAGAACGGCCGCGCCGTGGCAGAATTTCTCTCGGCGCAGCCCAAGGTCAGCCGCCTCAACTATCCCGGCCTCAAATCGCATCCGCAGCACGAACTGGCCGTAAAGCAGCAGCGCGGATTCGGCTCCATGCTCAGCCTCGATCTGGGTTCGCGCGCCGCCGCGGCACGCTTCCTGAGCGCGCTCAAGCTGTTTCTCAATGCCGAGTCGCTGGGCGGCGTTGAGTCGTTGGCTTCGCACTCGGCTACCACCACGCATGCGGCCCTCAGCGACGAAGACCGCGCTCAGGTCGGCATCACCGAAGGGCTGGTTCGCCTCTCGGTCGGCATCGAGGACAAAGACGACCTGATCGCGGACCTGGAGCAGGCGCTCGCCGCTGTCTAGCAGATAGCGATGTGATTTAGATCACCCATAATCGGCGATTTTATTTCTGTGGATAACTTTGTAAGTAATTGTTTATAAACATAAATCACAATGTTCCACGTGGAACATTCTCGCCGAGCCGTGGAACAAACTCTAGAAGGACTCCCATGGAATCCGCCACCTCAAAACAGCGACCTATCGCCTCTGAGCTTTGTGTGCTCGTGGCGCCGTGTCATGCTGAGGGTGGATGACTCCGCCGTCCCAATCCGCAGATGGCCTGTTAGTACTTGGAATCGACACCTGCGGGCCTTCAGGCTCGGTTGCGCTGGCCCGCCTGGCGGATTCCGCCGTCGACATCCTGGGCGAAACCCCGCTTGAAGGACGCACCTACTCGGCTACGCTGGTGGCGGCGGTGGAGAATCTACTGAAGGAGCATGGCTTGCGGCTGCGCGAGATTGGCTGCCTTGTTGTGGTGAACGGTCCCGGCAGCTTTACCGGCGTGCGCGTGGGCCTGAGCGCGGCCAAGGGGCTGGCCGAAGGCGCGGGATTGCGAGTAGTGGCATTGAGCCGGCTGGCAGTGCTTGCTTCCAAATCCGGAACCGCGAACGCGGCGCTCGACGCGCACCGGCATGAGGTTTACCTGCGGCTGGGCCAACGGGAATTGCTGTCCGGAGCCGAGGACCTTGCCGCCCTTGCGCCCCTGGGGCGGGTGGCCGTGTGCGATGATGCAGCGGCGACTCTGCTGGCCGCAGCGTGGTCTGGGACGGACCTGGTGAGGGTGGTTGCACCTGGTGCGGCCGACGCGCTCCGTCTGGCCCGAGCGCGCATCGCCGCAGGCAGCTTCGACGATGTGGCCCTGCTCGACGGCCATTATCTTCGCCGCTCCGATGCCGAGATCTTCGGGGAAAAGGGCCGGCCGGGGAAATCAACCGGGAGTGCCGCGACATGAACGCCGAATTGCGCATCCGGGCCATGTCGCCGGCGGACATTCCCGCCGTGCTCGCGCTGGCCGAGTCACTGGCAACCGCGCCGCACTGGCCGCAAGGCACCTACGAGTTCGCGCTGAATCCGGCCAACCTGCCGCAGCGGATTGCTTTGCTTGCCGCAGTTCCGGACGGAGCGCCCGCCGGCTTCGCCATCGCCTCTATCACCGGCTTCGAATCCGAACTGGAAACCATTGCCGTAGCGACCGTATTCCAGCGCCAGGGCGTGGCGCGCGGCCTCTTTGCGCGGCTCGCCGCGCAGCTCGCCATGCGCGACGTCCAGACTGTCTTTCTGGAGGTTCGCGCCTCCAATGGAACAGCGCTCGAGCTTTACCGGGCGTTGGGCTTCGCGGAATCGGGACGCCGGAAGGGTTACTATGCCGATCCGCCCGAGGATGCCCTGGTCTTCCGCATCCAGCTCGGTTTGTGACGGCTCGACGGGGTCAGATGGTGTGATTTGCATCACTTTTGAAGCGCCACGGCCAGAATTCCTCACTCCTGCTGGACTGGGCCCTTTTTCCCTCTTGCCAAATCCCCCGCCCTGGAGCTATTTGTTAATGTTCGGAAAAATATGGAGGGCAAGATGGATGAAATTCAGGATCCGCTGAGCGAAGAAATAAATCGCCTGCACGCCGAACATCGTCGCTACGCTCAGCGGTTGGAAGACCTGGTTCAAAAACCGTATCTTTCAGAAGACGAACAGCTCGAAGAAGTTCGGCTGAAGAAACTGAAGCTTCATGCCAAGGACCTCATCTACGCCCTCGAACGCCGGCAGACGGTATTGGCGTAGGCCCGCTTCAGACGCGGAGGCTGCTCCGTACGGACGGGGAAAAGGTCAGGGTCGAGACCCCACAGGCGCGCAAACCAGCCCCCTGCGCCCGGTGTGTCTTCTGCCTGCCCTTGCCAAACGTATAATCGAGAGAGCCAACTGCGCTCAATTGGATTGAAGAATCCGGTGCGGGGGCTCTTTTCTGCGATGGTGCGTGACGGGTACATCTACGGTCTCAGCCTGGCGGCGATCGCCGGGGTGCTTGTGTGGGTGACGGGCAGCGAATGGTGGGCTATTCCGCCGCTGGTGCTCGCTGCCATCTTTCTCTGGTTTTTTCGCGATCCCAAAAGGGCTGTTCCCACCGATCCGGGGCTGATTGTCTCTCCCGGGGACGGGCTGGTGACCGAAACGGTCATGCTTTCGACTCCCAACGGCCCGCGGCAGCGCATCAGCATTTTTTTGAGCGTATTTGACGTGCACGTGAACCGCGCGCCAATTGCCGGCGGCTTGAGCCGTGTGCGGTATCAAAAGGGCAAATACCTGAACGCCATGAATCCCTTGAGCGCTGAGAACAACGAACAAAATATCGTGACGCTGCACGGCGAAGGCATTGAGGTGACGTTCCAGCAGATTGCCGGACTGCTGGCGCGGCGGATCGTGTTTCGTTTTCGCGAGGGCGACCGGGTGGAGCGCGGCCAACGGGTGGGTTTGATCAAGTTCGGCTCGAGGGTTAACGTGGTGATTCCGGCCGAAGCCGAGCTGCAGGTGAAGGTGGGCCAACGGGTCAAGGGAGGCTCCAGCGTGCTGGCGGTGATGATGGACGGCGCGGGAGCGGGCATTCGGACGGAGCGGCTGCGCTCCGCCAGCGCCCATGCCGAGCCCGATGAAGGAGAGCTCAAGTGAACGGGCACGATGCGCGCGCGCGAGCCCAGGCCAGGAAACGCTTGCGCCGGGGCATGTTCCTGCTGCCCTCGCTGTTCACGGTGGGCAACATTGCCGCCGGTTATTTCGCCATCATGCAGACGTTTGCCGCCCTCGGCGCCGGCAGCAACGCGCAGACCCATCTCAACTGGGCATCGCTGGCCATCCTATTCGCCATCCCGTTTGACGCTCTGGATGGCCGCATTGCGCGCATGACCAACACCACCAGCGAATTTGGCAAGGAGCTGGATTCGCTGGCCGATGTGATCACTTTTGGCGTAGCGCCGAGCCTGCTCGCCTATGTCTGGGGCTTCCGCTTCCTGCCCGACTCGGTCAGCCCGTCGCTGCGCGACCATCTGCTTCATCTGGGCGCATTCTTCTGCTTCCTTTTCCTGATCGGCGGCGCAGCACGGCTGGCGCGCTTCAACATCAGCCATGACGCCCAGCCGCGGAACCCCGGCCGTCCGGATCGCAAATACTTTGTCGGCATGCCCATTCCCGCCGCGGCCGGCATAGTGGCCGCATCGGTTCATTTCTGCGGGGCCTACCCGGTTGAATCGTGGTGGATCTCCATCATCTGGCTGGTGCTGGTGGGCGCGTGCGGTTTCCTCATGGTCAGCACCTGGCGCTTCTGGTCGGGCAAGGAGATCAACTTTTCCCGCAGTCATCCCTCGCAGATCCTGCTACTGCTGGCGGTCATGCTGTTCCTGGTGGTGCGTTACTCCCAGTTTGTGCTCTTCGCGTTCGCGCTGGTGTACATGTTCTCGGGCATCTGGGCGCGGGCGGCGTACTCCTGGTCATGGCGGCGGCGCAACCGTCCGCCGGCGGCGATTCACTCGCGGGATGCCGATCCGCGAACCCTTTAACCTGCTCGACTGAAGGAACCCCGTGTACCGGATTGCAATAGCTGGCGCATCGACCCTGCTGGGCAAAGAGCTGAAAGATGCCATCGGCGACTCGCCTTTGGCCGCGGCCACATTCACGCTGCTGGACGACGAAGCAGCGCAAGGACAGCTGGACCAGGTGGGTGACGAGATCACGTTCATCCAGCCCCTCCTTTCCGAAGCCTGGGAGAAGACCGACTTCGCCTTTTTCTGCGGCTCGCGGGAGATGACTTTGCTGCACTGGAAGGCGGCGTTGCGCGCCGGTGCAACAGTGCTGGATTTATCGGGCGCTTTGGAAGCCGAGCCGGGGGTCCTGGTGCGGGCGCCGTGGCTCGAGACCGACACTCCACCGGCAGACCTGCTGACGCCTGCCACCGTTCCGGCGCATCCGGCGGCGCTGGCGCTGGCCTTGCTGCTCGGGCGTTTGCAACAGGCTGCGCCGGTGCGAACCGTGGCCGTGACCATGCTGGCGCCGGCCAGCGAGTTCGGGCAAAGCGCCATGGACGAGCTGCACCAGCAGACCGTGAATCTGCTCAGCTTCCAGTCGCTGCCCCGCGCCATTTACGACGCCCAGGCAGCCTTCAACCTTCTTTCAGGGCTGGGCGAAAGCGCGCGGGTCAGCCTGCCTGAAATGGAAGCACGGATACGCCGCGATTATGCCGCGCTGGGCCGTGGGCGCCTGCCGGCGCTGGCGCTTCAGACCATCGCCGCACCTGTGTTCCATGGCCACACTTTCTCGATTGCCGTAGAGCTTGAACGGGCCGTGGAACTTTCCACGCTCGAAGAGGCTTTGGGCGGCGAGCACGTCGACCTGGTGCTGGAGGACACGGATTCTCCCTCGAATTTGGCGGCCACCGGGCAAAGCGATGTCCTGGTGCGGCTGCGTCCGGTGCAGGAGGTCCGCAATCCCCTGCAATCGTCGCGATTCTGGCTGTGGGCAGCGACAGACAACCTGCGCCTCTCCGCCCAGAATGCGGTGGCCTGCGCGCTGGACCTTCGCCGCCTGCGGCCGCAGGGCGCGGTGCAGTAGCGCGGGCAACAGCGGCAGGCCAATGGCTAGATTGGGCCATTCCCATCACGATAGTCAGATTGGCAGCAGGGGGGCCTGCGCGTAGAATCGACGTGTTTCCCAGCCACTCCAATCGGCGATCCGATTCATGAGGCGGCGCGGCACAATGACCGAGCAGACCAATTTGTTCTTCGTACATCCACAGGGTCTCGCGGAAAGCGATCGAATCGGGGCTGGAACCCGCATCTGGGCCTTTGCCCACGTAATGCGCGGCGCGGCTGTTGGCGAGCGGTGCAACGTGGGTGCGCACGCCTTTATCGAAACCGGAGCGATTGTCGGCAACGACGTGACCGTGAAAAACGGCGTTTCCGTGTGGTCCGGAGTGGTGATTGAGGACGAAGTCTTTCTCGGTCCCCATTGCGTTTTCACCAACGATCCGAATCCGCGTTCCTACATCAAAAAAGGTCCAGAGGCGCTGGTGGGAATCCGCGTTTGCCGTGGCGCCACCATCGGCGCGGGCGCAGTAATCGTATGCGGGCACGACATTGGGCGCTACGCCTTTGTTGGCGCCGGAGCGGTGGTGACGCGCAACGTGTCCGACTTTGCTCTGGTTGTCGGCAATCCGGCGCGACCGATTGGCTGGATGTGTCTTTGCGCGCAAAAGCTTCCGCTTGAGCCAAACGCCGCAAGCAGGCGACGCTGGGTTTGTCCCGCGTGCGGCTCCGAGTTCGATCGGGGCGAGACCGGTTTGACAGTCATTTGCGACCGCTTCCGCGGCAAGAAGGAAACTGTATGACTCCCATTGTTCCCTTTGTTGACTTGAAGGCGCAGTACGCAGCCCTTCGCACTGAAATCGACCCGGCAATCCGGGAAGTCCTGGAGGCGGCGTACTTTGTCGGCGGGCCGGTTGTGGAGCGCTTCGAGAGCGAATTTGCGGCATACTGCGGGGCAGACTTTGCCCTGGGCGTGGCCAACGGAACCGACGCTATCTCGCTGGCGCTGCGCGCGGCGGGCCTGGGCCCGGGCGACGAAGTGCTGGTGCCGGCGAACTCGTTTTTTGCCAGCGCGGAGGCGGTCTCGAACATCGGGGCCGCTCCTGTTTTTGTCGACGCCGATCCCGAGACTTTCCTGATGGATCCGGGTTCCGCTGCAGCCGCCATCACGCACCGCACGCGAGCTATTCTTCCTGTTCATCTCTACGGACGGGCAATGGACATGCGTCCTTTCGTGGAACTTGCCGCCGCGCACAATCTCACCATCGTGGAGGATTGCGCGCAGGCCCACGGCGCGACGTTCGCCGGAGAAACGGTTGGCTCCTCAGGCCGGCTTACCTGTTACAGCTTTTATCCCGGCAAAAACCTGGGCGCTTATGGAGACGGCGGGGCGATCACCACCAACGACCCTGAATTGCGGCGGCGCCTGCTGGAGCTGCACGACCACGGCAGCCCGCGAAAATACGAACACGCCCGCGTCGGCTACAACTCCCGTCTGGACGCGCTGCAGGCAGCGGTGCTGTCGGTCAAGCTGCGCCATCTGCCCGATTGGAATACGGCTCGGCGCCGTCATGCGGAAACGTATGCGGCAGCGCTCGAAGGGTCGCCGATCGTACCGCCCGAGATTCCTCCCCAAGGCCAGCATGTTTTTCATCTGTTCGTGGTGCGCTGCAGCCTCAGGGATCGCCTGCAGAAGTTTCTCGCCGAGCGGGGTATTGCCACCGGCATTCATTACCCCACTCCCCTGCACCTGACTGAGGCCTATCAGCGTCTGGGCGCGCCCGGCCCGGGTTCGTTTCCTGTGGCCGAAGCATTGGCCGGCGAGATTCTGTCGCTGCCCATGTACGCGGAATTGAGCCCGGACCAAATGCGACACACGATCGCGGTAATTCACCAATTCGTTCGCAGCGAATCCCCCGCCGCGACCCCCCTGCCACAAACGTGTCATAGCGCAGCGCGCAGCTAAACCGTATCATCGCAGCGTTGAGTTCCTTCAGGTCAGTGGAACTCCTGCTCCGCTGCGAAGTCAATTGCCGCAATTTGTACTGAGCGCCCGGCGAGACCGACTCGGGTAAAATCTGCCGATCCGCAAGACCAGATTTCCCAAGTAACCCCAAGAGGATTACCTAGGATTGCACGGATTCCGCGGCAGTTTTCGGAAGGCAACGGTTTTATGTGTTCATTTCCGTCCCGCAACGTTAATATGGACGCAAATCGGCATCTTGTAGTTTTTCTTATGGCTGATACAGAGGAAGCGCTGCGGCCCTATGAAGCCAATGCGCTCGAACGATCGACGGGCATCACGCTTAGATCAGAACCCAACGTGCACCTGCGGTGCCGTTCTATGAGCACCACATGGGCCCTGCAACAACGAAGTTGTCGAACGCCGCAGTTCATGAGATCAAAGCCCATGCTTGCGGCAAGGTTGAGCACTCTTGATCGTTCGCTGATTGGGCCTTGGAGGTAGAGCCGGCATGGCCACCGTTCATTATTCTCAAGCTACAGATAGAAATGTTGCCTTCACCGCCATCTCCCGTAATCGAGCAGGATCCCGAGCCGGGCAGCCGGAGACTTCGAAGCTTTGGATTTCCCTCGACATTGTTACCGTGTTTGTTGCCTCCCTGCTTTCGTGGGTGATCTTTCGATCCATGCATGGCACCTCAGGTGTGTTCGCGTGGCGCCTCGATAGCACCCTCGAGAACGCCGGCCGGAACCTAATGATTCCATTGGGCGTCTTTGTTGTCTCCCTGATTTTGGTCAGCCGGCATCTGCATCTTTATTCGCCCGACCGCATCAACGGTCACCTTCACGAACAAAGGCTCACCGTGCAGGCCTGTCTCACCGCGGGGCTCCTGGTGTTGGGGACGATGTATTTAGCCCACATTCTGGAAGTTTCGCGCGGCCTTCTGTTGATCTTGCTTGCCCTTATTACGAGCCTCCTGTGCCTGCGCCGCTTTATCCATCGCTTCGTATTGCAAAGGCGCCATTTGGCCGGGCTGGCCAACCGTCACATCCTGGTGGTCGGTTCGCTTCCTGAAGCGGGAGCGGTGAAGCAACACCTGGAAACCCTGCGCAGCTTTGGAATCCAGGTGCAGGGAATCATCTCCCTTCCCGACTCTGGGGAACGGATCAGCGAAGAGGAATTCGGCCGTATTTTTGATATGGCGAGCGCCAAATTCGTTGACGAAATCTACCTGGTCAACCCCTATCAGCCGGGAATCGCGAGAGAGATGCTGCGATGGGCTCGTGCTTATGAGATTGACCTTCGCATCGTACCCAACCTGTACGATGGACTGACTTGGAATCGGTCCATGGAATACGTGGGCCAGTTCCCCACGTTCTCCTTGCATCGCGCGAGAATCCCCGAGTTCTCACTGTTCCTGAAGCAGACGATGGATTTCGTGCTCGCGGTTATATTTCTGGCGATCTGCGCCGTTCCCATGCTGCTGATCGCCATCTGGATCAAATTGGACTCGAGAGGCCCGGTCTTCTACAGGTCCGACCGCGTGGGCCGCAAGGGTCGCATCTTTAAATGCACCAAGTTCCGCACCATGATCCCGGACGCTGATCGGAAGCTGGCCGAGTTGATGCCTTTGAATGAGCGGAATGGAATCCTGTTCAAGCTCTCGAACGATCCGCGAGTTACTCGCATTGGCCATCTTCTGCGAAAGTACTCGCTGGACGAGTTGCCGCAATTATTCGACGTGCTGCGCGGCGAGATGAGCATTGTGGGCCCGCGACCGCCGGTTGCGAGCGAAGTGAGGCAGTACGAAGCGCAGCATCTGCGCCGTCTTGAAGTCACCCCGGGAATCACGGGACTGTGGCAGGTGCAGGCGAGGCAGGATCCCAGCTTCGACAGTTACATTTCGCTCGACCTCGCCTATATCGAAAGCTGGAGCATCTGGCTGGATTTGAAGATAATGTTTCGGACGGTCGGTGTGGTTCTGGCGGGCACCGGCTCCTGAAGAAAGCGGTGCTTTGGAGAGACGAACATAAACAGGCCGAAGCCCACCTGTTCCTTGGTCCCCACTTTTTCACGCCTCGAAATCCAGCTCCACCGGCTCGATCAGCGGCAAAAGCCACTCCAGCAGCTTCAGGTGCGCCGGATGGGTCGCGTAGGCATCGCAGGCGGCGCGGTCGGTGAAGGTCATCAAGCCTGCGAATTCGTAGCCCTGACCGCGCGGGGACTCATTGGGGCCGGCGTGCACGTCGATCAGGCCGGGAATGTGGCCGCGGAAGGCCAGGATCTCCCTGCTCGCGCGGGCTTTGTCCGTGTCTGATGTCTCAGGCTTCCAGCGAAATCCGAAGATGTGAATAAACATAGCCGCTCCTCCAGCTTCAGCTCGCCAGCGCGAACTGCCGCGCCGACTCCAGCAGCCGGTTTACCGTTTCCATCGAGGTCGATTCCGTGTAAATGCGCATCAGAGGCTCGGTCCCGCTGGCGCGCAGGAGAATCCACGTTTCGGCCGCGTTCGGCTTGGTTTGCGCCTCCGGGTTGTCGAGGTAGAACTTGACCCCGTCCAGCGTCTCCTGGCGCAGGATTCTCATGTTGTCGAATCCGATCTGGCCGGGCTGGAGCGCGCGGGCGCGGGCGATGGCGGCGTTCTTTTGCTCGTCCGGCAGTGCCAAATCAATGCGGCCATATTGGTGCTCGCCGTATTCCTGCTGGAGGGCGGCTACGAGCTGGCCCAGCGTTTTGCCCTCTTCTGCCATTACGTTGGCCAGCAGCAGCGCGTTGAGCAGTCCGTCGCGCTCCGGCAGGTGACGCTGGAAACCGATGCCGCCGGATTCCTCGCCACCCATCACGATTTCGCGCTCCAGCATGTAATCGCATACGAATTTGAAGCCGATGCCGTGTTCGATGAGCTCACGGCCGTATTTCTTCGCAATGCGGTCCAGCATTTTAGTGGTGTTAAAGGCGCGGGTCACGGCGCCGGGCCAGCCCTTGCGCCGCAGCACCCAGTCCAGCAGGACCGAGTAGATTTTGTGCGGGTCGACGAAATTGCCGTGCTCGTCGGTGGCGCCGATGCGGTCCGCGTCGCCGTCGGTACACAAACCCGCAGCGCAGTGGTTGGCCACAGCGGCTTCTCCCAGGGCGCGGATGTGCGGCTCGATGGGCTCGGGGTTGATGCCGGGGAAAAGCGGATTGGGGTTGGCGCGAATCTGGACGTGCTCCACGCCGAGACGCTCAAATATATCGGAGAGGATGGTCCCGCCGGCTCCATACATGGAGTCGACGGCAAACTTCATGCCCGACTTTGAGATGAGGTCGAGGTCGGCGAAGCTCTCAATGGCTTTGAGGTAGTCGGGCAGGAAGTTGAACTCGCTGATCGCGGCAGGCTGGGCCGATTTGGGCACTGGCGCGCCGAGGAACGTCTCAATTTCTGCGATCATGGAGGGCTTTCCCGAGCCGCCATACCATCCCTTGTACTTCACGCCGTTCCACTGCGCGGGGTTGTGCGAAGAGGTGATCATGATGCCCCCGGCCGCACCCTGCTGGCGGACACCATAGCTCAGGGCAGGCGTGGGCGTGATGTCGTGAGCCAGGCGCACGGGGATGCCGGTGGAGGCAACGACCTCGGCGCAGGCGCGGGCGAAAGCCCTGGAGCCAAAGCGGGTGTCGTAGCCGATGCAGATGCCACGGGCCGGGTCTTCCTGGTCGGAACCGCGGCGGGCGTGGAGATATGCGGCGACGGCGGCCGCGGCGGTGCGGACGTTGGCGAAGGTAAAGTCGTCGGCAATGACGCCGCGCCAGCCGTCGGTGCCAAACTTGATCTGCGCGTGGGGCATGCGGAGGGTCGTGCTCCTTGTGAATAGAACAGTGTAATCAATGCGATTGGTGTAAGGCTGCGTCGCACCCTGAACGGGCGCACGGAGAATCAGGATGCAGTCGTCTTTCGTGGCGACACGCGTTTCTTCTTTGGCGGAATGTAGTGGAAGCGGACCAGGTAGATGTTTTCGCCGGGGCCGTGCTTGGCCACCTTGAGCAGGTCAATGACGCCGAGGAAGCCGGATTCGCGGGCCAGCTCAGGGGTAATGTCAGGGAAGCCGATGGGGGTGATGGAATCGATCTCGATTTCGCCCTCGTCCATGCGGTAACGGTGCCCGGCCTTGACGTGGGGGCTCTTCCAGATGCGCACGCTGACGGTGATGCGGCCGGAGCGGACGCCGTCGCGAAGGCGCTTGGTGAAGACCATGGCGCGATTATCTCGCAGCAGCCATCCCGGGTTCCTCCGCCGCGGCGAACGAGGGACTCGACCACGATTGGGTAAATGCCCAGGCTTGTTGGGCCGATTGCGCCGATGGTAGCATCTGATCCATACAGGCAGAAGGGGCGACGATGAGCGAAATCATCTTCGAGGTCCGCGAGGACGAGGTGGATGGGGGCTACACGGCCTCTGCGCTGGGGTACGGAATCCACACGCAGGGAGACACTCTGGAAGAGCTCCGCGCCATGGTCAAGGACGCGGTGAAGTGCTATTTCGACGAGTCGATGGAAGCACCGAAGGTCATTCGGCTTCATTTCGTTCGGGATGAAGTGCTAGTGCAGTGAAACTCCCGCGCGATATCGACGGCTCGAGGCTGGTGAAAGCACTCAGGTCCTGGGATATGAAGCGACTCGGCAATCCGGCTCGCACGTTCGCGTAACCACCCAACGCGACGGTGAGAATCACGAAGTGATTCCGCAGCACCATCCGATCAAGACAGGCACTGTGGCGTCGATTCTGAAGCGGATCGCCGCGCATCACGGCATGACTGTCGACGAACTGCTGCGCATTCTCGATCTGTAGGGGCGCTAGATCAAGTCCGTGCGGTCGCTGAGGCTAAGTTCCTTGACCACCTTGCCCACGTCCTGGGAGTGCTCGCGGTCGACGATGAGCAGGGCGTCTTCAGTGTCGACGATGACCAGGTTCTGCACGCCGACCAGGGCCACGTATTTGCGCGGGCTGTAAATGTAGTTGTTGGCGGCGTCTATCGAAATGTGCCCGTCGGTATCGGCCACGTTGCCGTCGCCGTCGCCGCGCAGCCGGGTCTCCGTCTGGTACTCGTAGAGCGAGGCCCAGGAGCCGAGGTCGTTCCAGGCAAACTCAGCGGGCAGGCAGTAGAGATTGGAGAGGTGCTCGCCCTTGGCCGAACGCGGCTCGAGCACGGCGTAATCCACGGAGATGTTTTCGCACTTTGGATACAGCTCGCGAAAGATCGGGTCAAACTGGGGCGTGCCCCAGGCTTCGGCAATGGACTCAAGCAGGGGCGCGGTTTCCGGCACGTGCTCGCGCACGGCGTTGGCCAGGGTGGCGGCAGACCACAAGAAAATGCCGGAGTTCCAGTAGTAATTGCCGGCGGCCACGAACTCCTGGGCGCGGTTCAGGTTGGGTTTCTCAATGAATCGGCGGACGTGGAGGGCGACGTCATCGCGGGTATAGTCGCCGGTTTCGATGTAGCCATAGCCAGTTTCAGGGCGGGTGGGCTCGATTCCAAGCACGACCATGTTTTCCCCGGCGGCGGCTACCTGGATGCCCTTCTGCAGGGCTTTGAGGAAGCGTGGCTCGTCGGCGATAACGTGATCGGAGGGAAAGACGCCGAGGACGGCCTCGGGGTTCTGGCGCTCGATAAGGAACGCGGCCAGGCCGCAGGCGGGCGCGGTGTTGCGGGCCACCGGCTCCTGGATGATCTGGTCCTCGGGCACGCCCTTGAGCTGGTCGGCGATTTCGTGGGCGAGGTACTCGTTGGTAATGACCCAGGTGTGGTTGAGGCCGGCCAGGGGCTTAAGGCGCTCAACGGTCTGCTGGATCATGGAGCGTTCGCCATCGAGAGCCAGGACCTGCTTGGCGCGGGCGCGGCGGGAACGCGGCCAGAACCGGGTGCCGCTGCCGCCGGCCAGAATCACGGGACGAAAATCGACTCGCTTCGTCATGAAAGACACATCCTACCGGATAAAACCGTGTATTGAACAGTGATGGCGGTTACACCTGAGGACACTTCCACTCCGGGGCTTCCCGCAGGAGGGAGAAACTCAAGGATTTCAGGCCAGCTTGCCCAGGAATTCCGCCAGGCGGCGCGTGCCCTCGTCGATGCTCTGGCGGGTGACCGGATAGGACAGGCGGATGTGTTCGCGGGTGCCGAAGGCTTCGCCGGGGACGGTCACGACGTGGGCTTCGTGAAGCAGGCGGGTGGCCAGCTCGGTTGCGGTGTGGATGCCGCCCTTGCCCAGGAACGAAGAGATATTGGGATACACGTAGAAGGCGCCTTCAGGCCTGGTGCAGGTGACGTCGGGGATTTCACCCAGGCGCGCCAGCATGTGGTCGCGCAGCTCGATGAACTCGGCCCGGAACTCGGCCACGCACTCCTGCGAACCGGAAAGCGCCGCAATGGCCGCTTTTTGCACAATGGATGTGGCGTTCGAGGTCTGCTGGGACTGCAGCTTGGACAAGTTGGCGACGATGGGCTTGGGCGCCATGGCGAAACCCGCGCGCCAGCCGGTCATGGAGTACGTTTTGGAGAGCGATCCGAGCACGACCATGTGCTCCTTGGCCCAGGTAAACGAGCCGGCGGAGACGGGCTTGCCAACGTAAGTAAGGTAGGCGTAGCACTCGTCCAGGAGCAGGTAAATGCCGCGCTCATGGGCAACGCGGACGATGTGCTCCAGATCCTCGGCGGCAACGATGGAACCGGCGGGATTCGATGGCGAGTTAAGAATGATGGCCTTGGTGCGCGGAGTGATGGCGCTCTCAATGGCCTGAGCGGTGATGCGGAAGTTCTCCGTCTCGGACGTCTCAAGGAAAACGACCTTGCCGCCGGCGTACTGGATGATGTCCTTGAAGCTGACCCAGTAGGGGACGGGCAAGATGACTTCGTCGCCGTGATCGACCAGGATCTGCACGGCGTTGAACAGGGCGTGCTTTTCGCCGGTTGTGAAGATGGCCTCGTCGATGGAGTAGTCGGAGCCGAAATCGCAGGCGTGGCGGTCGACGATGGCCTTGCGGACGTCAGGGATTCCGGGGACGACGGTGTAGCGGGTGAAGTTGGCCTCAATGGCGGCTATGGCGGCGTCCTTGATGTGGCGGGGGGTGGCAAAGTGCGGCTCGCCGGCGCCGAAATCGACAAGATTCGCGCCCTTGGCGCGCAGCTTGGCGGCCTCGGCGGCCACCGCCATAGTGGCGGAGACTTCAATGCGGCCAATGCGGTCGGCAAAAACTTTCTGAGGAGCGGCAACGGTCGTCGTCATGCTTATATCTTGGCAGATTTTGGCCTCCGGGCAAACCGTACGGCTCAAGAATCGGCGCGCTTTTTGGCCGGAGTGGAAATGGATGTGAGCTTGTGAACGCTTTGAGAGCCGGAGTGCAGGGCAGTATTCTGAAGTCCCGAATTGACCCGGAGGTCCCCTTGATCCGTATTCGCTTTGTCCCAGCATGGCTTTGCTGCACGCTGCTTTGGAGCGCGCCTGTTGCTTTCCTATCTATTCCGGCGGAAGGGCAGCAAGCCACCGCAGATCAGTTGCAGGCATTGTCCGGGGAGTACACCAATCCCGCAGAGCCGGATACGCCGTGGAGCTTTTACCCCCAGAACGGGAAGCTGGTATGGGAGTCAGAGCGGCGCGTGCCCACGGAGCTGAATGCGATTTCAGCGACGGAATTCGGGATCACAGATTCCAAAGCCACGTTCAAATTCAGCGTGGATGCAACCGGGAAAGCAAGCCTGACGTTTTCCGGGGAGCCGGGGACGACGTACCAGCGGACGGGCCCGCCGGTGCACCACGTTTTCCATGATTACCAGCGCGCGGAAGTAATGATACCCATGCGCGACGGGATCAAGCTGCATGCGGTGATCCTGAAGCCGGCGGATATTGCCACTCCGCTACCGCTTCTCATCACGCGAACACCGTACGGAGTGGACTGGGCCAGCCGGGCGAGTTTCTCTGCAGCGGTACCGGAGCTGGCGCGCGACGGCTACATTTTCGTGGCCGAGGACATCCGCGGACGATTCAAGAGCGAAGGCGAGTTTGTGATGATGCGGCCGATGGTGGATCACAAGGATCCCAAGGCCATTGACGAAAGCACGGACGCCTACGACACGGTGGCGTGGCTGCTCAAGAACGTGCCGGGCAACAACGGGCGCGCGGGCTTTCAGGGGACCAGCTATCCCGGTTTCCTGACCATGGCCGCGGGGATCGATCCGCACCCGGCAGTGAAGGCGATTTCGCCGCAGGCGCCGATGATCGACGTGTGGATCGGCGACGACTTCTTCCACAACGGCGCGTTCCGTCAGACCTACGGTTACGACTACGTGAAGGCGATGGAGTCGAGCAAGGAAACGTCGCAGGTCAGCTACGGCAAGGACAAGGACGGCAAGCCCGTCGACGGATACGACTACTTCATGGAGCGGGGAAGCTTTGACCAGGACGTGAAGCAGTCGGGTTCGAAGATGCTGCCGACGTGGAAGCTGTTCCTGGAACATCCGGCGTATGACACGGCCTGGTCGTCGCGCGGAGTGGAGCACTGGCTGAACGCGGTGACGGTGCCGACGCTGAGCGTGGGCGGCTACTACGACCAGGAGGACATGTGGGGTCCGCAGGAGGAGTACGCCAAGCTGGAGCCGCACGATACCAAACACGAGAACTATTTGGTGCTGGGGCCGTGGCGGCATGGGTCTTGGGGATCGACCACGCGGCACCTGGGCAACCTGCAATATGGCGAGCCGATCGGCAAGGAATTCCGGACGCAGATTGAGGCCAAGTTCTTCGGCCACTATCTGAAGGACGAGCCGGGATGGGATCTGGAGGATACGGCGAGTTTCCAGACGGGATCGAACAAGTGGATGCGGTATGGGCATTTTCCGCCGGAGGCCGCGGAACCCACTCCGCTGCACCTGGAAGGCGATGGCAAGGCGACCTGGGGCGACGTGAAGACGGCCACGAAGACGGAGTACATGAGCGATCCGGCGAACCCGGTTCCGTATCGTCACCGGCCCATCCAGCCGACCTACGGGCCGGGCTCGCAGTGGTACGACTGGCTGGCCGAGGACCAGCGTTTTGTTACCGATCGCAAGGATGTGGCCGTGTGGAAACTTCCGGTGCTGAAGAAGGACCTGATCGTGACCGGCGACGTGGTTGCGGATATTTTTGCCTCGACCACGGGCACGGACAATGACATGGTGGTGAAGCTGATCGACGAATACCCGGACAACGATTCCGATCCGACGATGCGCGGATATGAGCTGATGACCAACGCGGAGATTTTCCGCGGACGGTATCTGGATGGCTACGACCGGCCGCGGGCCATCCGCGCGGACCAGGCGCGCGAGTACAAGTTCAGCCTGCACGACGTGGACCACGTCTTCAAGGCGGGGCACACCATCATGGTCGAGATCCAGAGCACGTGGTTCCCGCTGTACGATCGCAACCCGCAGACGTTTGTGCCCAACATCATGCTGGCGAAGCCCGGCGACTATAAAGAGGCGACGATCACGATTTACTCGGATCCGCGGCACGACTCAAATTTGCAGATGCCGCTAATGGATCAGTGCGCGGCTGTGGCGTGCTTCTGAGGCAGGTCAAGCCGATACATTAGCCAGTCATTTTGCATGGAGATTTCGCTGTGAGGCGAACTCCAGCAATTCCACTGGAGCTCCATGGTCCAGAATCATCGCCACCATCACGCCCTCGCTGGGGCTGTTGGGCGGAATCAGGATTTCCTGTCCCACGAGCGCGGCGGCCAGGTCGTCTACTTCAAAAGCGACGTGCGCGACGGTCTTGATTACTTCAGGGTAAGGCGCATCCGGATCGAATCTCATCCACTGAACGCCACATGCGCTGGTCTCGAACGCGGATATGTGAATGCCCAGACGCGTCACGTGTATCTCATCCGGGCGCGGGGTCTGGGTAGGAATACCGATATGGTGATAACGCCAGCCATACCCCGCAGTTGCTTCGGGGGGCTCGTGGCCTTCGCGCAAATGCTCTGTTTTCCGGTCATTCGAGGTGGAGTTCATCTTTTGCCATGTATCTTCGCATACTCCGGGATTAAAGGTTTGACACAGTATGCGTGCGCACATATACTGTGTTCATGAACATCACGTTATCCATTGACGAGGCTATCGTCGAGCGCGCCCGAGAGAAACTCCGGGCAGTCGGCAGGAGCGTCAATCAGGAGATTCGGGAGCACCTCGCTCGCCTTGCAGGCGAGGATGAAGCGCAACTCGCTCGGGATATTGAATACCTTGAGCAAACCGCCGGGCTTGGCGACTCGAACGGATGGAAATGGAATCGGGACGAGTTGTATGAGCGCAAGTAATCCCGGGTATACCTTTTTCGACAGCAACATCCTCGTCTACGCGGACGACGCAAGTTCCCCGGCAAAGCAGCGACGCGCTTTGGATCTGATACGAGAACATCTCCTCAATCGATCCGGTACAGTCTCGCTTCAGGTTCTTCAGGAGTATTTTGTTGCGGTGACCGGAAAATACCGTTTAGACCCCGGTTTGGCACGGAACAAAGTCCAGATTTACGGCACATTTCGTCTGGTCGAGCCAGTACTTGACGATGTACTTGCTGCTATCCAGGTGCACCGGCTGCACATGATTTCCTATTGGGATGCATTGATACTTCACGCCGCCAAGAAGGCGGGCTGCGGCATTGTGTTGAGCGAAGACCTGAACCATGGGCAAGTTATCGATGGTGTTCGCATCGTGAATCCGTTTCTTTGAATCCGATTGGGAAAGCGATAGAATGAGATTGCCGTGATCCCTCATCAACCCATCCCGGTCCTGCTCTAGCGGCGCCCGCCGCAGATACTTTACCGCTCCATTTTTCGTCCCCGCTCAAATCTCAAGTGAAACACCGTTGCCGCGTAATGGCAGTAAAGGCCCGGAGGGCAAATGTTGGATCGACTGGAACAGATGGAGCAGCGCTACAACGATCTGCAATCGCAATTCGCGCTGCCGGAAGTTTTGAGTGACCACGAGAAATACTCGAAGATCGGCAAGTCGCTGCGCGAGATCGAGACCCCGGTCGAGAAGTATCGCGAGCTGAAGCAGGCGCGCCAGGGGCTGGCCGACGCCCGGGCGATGCTGGCTGAGCCCGATGCCGACATGCGCGCAATGGCGCAGGAGGAGATCGCCGCGTTGGAGCCGAAGGCCGCGGCGCTCGAAGACGAGCTCAAGATCCTGCTGCTGCCCAAAGACCCTAACGACGAGAAGAACGTCATTCTCGAAATCCGCGCGGGCACGGGCGGCGACGAGGCCTCGTTGTTCGCGGCCGAGATATTCCGCATGTATACGCGCTTTGCCGAGCAGCATCGATGGAAGGTGGAGGTGATGTCGGTGTCGGAGTCGGGCGTGGGCGGCACCAAGGAAGTGATCGCCATCATCGAAGGCGCCCGCGTGTATTCGCAGCTCAAGTATGAGAGCGGCGTGCACCGTGTGCAGCGGGTGCCGGAAACGGAGACGCAGGGCCGCGTGCACACATCGGCAATCACGGTGGCCGTGCTGCCCGAAGCAGAGGAAGTGGACATCAAGATCGAGGCCAAGGACATCCGCATCGACACGTTCTGCTCGTCAGGCCCGGGCGGCCAAAGCGTGAATACGACTTACTCCGCCGTGAGAATCACTCATCTGCCGACGAATACGGTCGTCAGTTGCCAGGATGAGAAGTCGCAAATCAAGAACCGCGAGAAGGGTATGCGCGTGCTGCGTTCGCGGCTGTATGAGATGGAGATGGAGAAGCAGAACGCGGAACTGGCGGCGGCGCGCAAGTCGCAGGTGGGCTCCGGCGATCGCAGCGAGAAGATCCGCACCTACAACTTCCCGCAAAACCGCGTCACCGATCATCGCATCGGGCTTACGCTGCACCAGCTTGACCTGGTGATGGAGGGCCGGCTGCAGCCTTTCGTGGACGCGCTGATCGCGCACGAACAGGCGGAACAATTGAAAGCGGAAACTCAGGCGGCGTGATGCTCACCCTCCGCGCGGTTCTGGAGCAGGCGGAATCGCGTCTGCTGGAAGGGCCGCATCCGGAGCGGGCGCGCCAGGATGCGGAAACGCTTCTGCGCGTCGCGATGGAACGCGATCGAACATGGTTACTGACCCACAAGAATCGCAGCATCGAAGCGGATGAGGCGGGACGGCTCAATGAGGCGCTGAGCCGCAGGATAGCTGGCGAGCCCATCCAGTACATCACCGGCGAAACGGAGTTTTACGGATTGCCTTTCCGGGTCACGCGCGATGTGTTGATTCCGCGGCCTGAAACCGAGCACGTTGTTGAGAAGGCGATCGCGATTGCGCGGGAATTCCGGCAGCCACGCATCGTGGATGTGGGCACGGGATCGGGCGCGATTGCAGTAGCACTGGCGCACAATCTGCCGAATACAGAGGTCACTGCGATTGATTCATCTCCGAGTGCGCTTGCCCTCGCGAAAATGAATGCGGCACGGAATGGGGTTGGTGAGCGCATCCGCTTCTTCGAAGGCGACCTGCTGGCGCCGGTGGCTGGTGAAAAATTCGATCTGGTGGTCTCCAACCCTCCGTATGTGGCCGAGTCCGAACGAGGCACGCTGGCTGTAGAAGTGCTCGAATTTGAGCCGGCGATGGCGCTCTTTGCCGGCGAAGACGGCCTCGATGTGTATCGCCGCCTGATTCCCGCTGCGCACAAAGTGCTTGCCGCGAGCGGAGCCATCGTCCTAGAGATAGGCTTCGGTCAAGCGGAACCAGTGCGCGCGTTAATCAATCTGCACGGCTTTGGAGAAATCGAGATAGCGCCGGACTTGCAGCAGATTCCACGCGTAGTCTGCGCTCGGCCGCGTGGTCCTCTATCCGCTTAGCCAAGCGCTTTCAGGATCTCAATTGGTCTCGCGGCGTTCTTGCCTTCTTCACATTGCACTTCCTGGAAAAACTCGCATTTCATGCAATCGGCTAGCTTCATGGCATAGGTGCCCTGTTTCTGACCTCTGCAAAGCGTCCCGGCTATGGCCCAACACACCCGGCCGCCATTTGTTCCCTGGTTGAGCCTGTGCGCGCGCCGTTCCGTAGATGCCGCACACACTCCCAGCTCACCGATTTTCGGCCCTCCGGGTTGACGCCCGCATTTCTTCACTTCCCAGCAGTTCTTCGCCATTAGCCCCTCCACAAGCGCCTCCCGCCTGTATAGTGTTCATCGTTTGCGGATTGGAGACCTTTAGTGCGATGCACATCGGATTCGCCAATGGCAGCCTGGAGTTTCCCCGCGGTTGCTCGTGGACGCTTTTCCAATAGGGTTGCTGCGGTGACCGTATCCCGCGGTTTTGCGGCACGTTATGCCCAATCTCCCCAACTTCCCTTCAGCTTCTCCCGCTACGAGTCCGGCCCACAGAATTGACAATCGAAGTTACCCGAAATTGCGGCGCCGCCTGCTTGACGCCGGCCACGGTGCATCGTTATGTTTGCGCCAGCCTTCCGATAGCCGGAGAACCGATGAATTCCCGCAACATCCTGGCCCCTATCTTCACTGACAGTCACTTCCTCATTCCGCTTGTGGTGTTTTTGTTTGGCGTCACACTGCTGGTTGCCATGCACTGAGCTCGCCCGGTTTCCCGCCACAGGAAAGGACACGCCGATGAGCACACAGCCTGAGACCGCGCCGGTTCTGCGCATTGCGTCGCGGCACGGCCTCGGCGTGCTCTGTGCCGTTGGCGCGGGCGTGTGGCTGGGCGCCGCGGAAGCGCCAACCAAGCTCGTGAATGCGGGCCTCTCGCCGTACGCAGTCTCGCTCTGTATGGTCGCCGGCGTGTTCGTCGCGCGATGGAGCGTGCCCACCCTGCTGAAAGGAACGCGTGCGGTTTTTCGCGATCTGGGCGCTAATCGGCAACTGATTCCATTCGCGGTGCTGGCCGGAATGCTGTGGGCCGTCGCCAACACGCTCACCGTCTTCGCGATTCGCGACGTGGGCCTGGCCATTGCCTTTCCCCTGTGGAACACCAACTCGCTGGTCGGCATCCTATGGGGGCGGCTGCTCTTCGGCGAGCTGAAGGGCGCTGGCGCCCGCAATGTGCTGAAGGTAGTCCTGGGCGCGATCGCCATCGTCGCCGCCGCGGTCATGCTCGGATTCAGCACCGTTCACCTGGGCGGCGCGCACGCGCATCACGCCGCCGGTGGCATCCTGGCCGCATGTGGCGCAAGCCTGCTTTGGGGATCGATGTACATTCCCTATCGCAAAGCTTACCTGAGCGGCTTGAATCCGCTCTCGTTCGTAACCATCTTCACGGTAGGCGAGCTCGCGACCATGTTTGCGCTGGTGCTGGCGTTCGATGGCGGCGTGCACGCGGCGGTGTTTCATTCGCCCACGGTTGCGCCGATGCTCTTTTGGCTGTTTCTTGGCGGATTCGTCTGGGTCGTCGGCGACATCTTCCAGCAGTTCGCCACCAAGTATCTCGGCATCGGGCGCGGCATTCCGATCTCGAATACGAATCAACTTTGGGGCCTCGCTTGGGGCGCATTGGTCTTCGGCGAATTGGCGCATGCCGACGCGGCGCACCGGCTGCTTGTTATCGGCGGATCGTTGGCGATGATCGCGGGCGCAATCGCCGTCAGTTCGGCCGTTGCCACGGATCGCGAGAGCGCATCTACGGCGGCGGCCATCCGGCGCGAATGCGACCGCTACGGCCTTGAGCACGCCGAAGTGGTTCGCGTTTTTCACGGCGACGCACCGCGCAACACCGGCAGGCGCGACTGGTGGGATTGGCTGATCCTAGCCGGTGCGGCCGGCGTGTTCGTGCAGCTGGGAATCAAGGCGCGTGTACCCGCGTTGCACATGAATTATGAGTGGGCAGGCGTGCTATCGGTGGTGCTTGTGGCTAGCGCGGCGGTGTGCGCGTGGGGACTTTGGAAATCCACCCGCTTCTCCTGAGCCCCTTACAATAACGCCTATGTCCAATGTGCCGATGGTGGATGTGGTGGGAGTGGGCCTGAACGCCACCGACACGCTGATTCCGCTCGACCGCTTTCCCGAGCGTGGCTCCAAAATTGAATACGCTCACCCATCTGTGATGCCCGGCGGCCAGACGGCCAGCACCATCGTGGCCTGCTGCGCATGGGGACTCTCCGCGCGCTACGTAGGCAAGATCGGCAATGACGATGCGGGACGCCTGCACCGGAACGAGTTTGCGCGCGTAGGCGTGGATGCGCGGCTGGTGGAGGTAACGAACGCTTCCAGCCCGCAGTCACTCATCCTGGTCGATGGCGGCGGTGAGCGCACGGTGCTGTGCCGACGCGACGAGCGGCTGCTGCTTCAGCCCGCCGATCTGGACCGCGAGTGGATCGTGCGCGCGCGCGCGCTGCACGTGGACGGCTACGAGACCGCTGCGGCCACGCAGGCGGCGCAATGGGCGCGCGAAGCCGGCGTACCGGTCGTCGCCGATCTCGACGAGACCTACAACGGCGTACGCGAGCTCGTTCGCAACGTCGATTACCTCATCGTGAGCCGTGACTTTCCTGCGCGACTGACCGGCGAGCGCAACCTGCCCGACGCGCTCAAGGCCATGCGCGAGGAATTCGGCTGCATGCTGGCCGCGGCTACGTTGGGCCAGGACGGCGTGCTGGCATGGGACGGCGCTCAGTTGCTGCATCGCGCCGCCTATCGCGTAAATGTGGTGGACACCACCGGCGCAGGCGACATCTTCCATGCGGGGTTCATCTATGGGCTGCAGCAAGGCTGGCCGCTGGAGCGGCAGCTCGACTTCGCCTGTGCAGCAGCGGCGCTGAACTGTACTTGCCAGGGGGCGCGAGGTGGAATCCGCGGCGTGGATGACTTGCAGCAGTTGATTGCAACCACGTCGCGCTATCAAGTTCGAGATGCGTACGCGGTACGCTGAAATGTCTTCGCGAACTCGGAAGCCGTTTGCAGGCCGCGCTTTCAGTGGACGCCGAGGACGCTGCAGGGGACGCTTTGCGCGACGGTGTAGACAGTGCTCCACAGGCGCGTAACAAGGTTCTGGCGGCGATGAATACCGATCACGAGCAGATCGATCTTGTGGTCGCGCACGAACTTCACGATGCAATCCACTTCCTGTCCGTCAATCGCATGCGTGATAAGCTCGATGCCTTCCTTCGCCGCAGCCGCGCGCGCGTCGGCCTGCAGTTGTTCGTAAAACCTGGATCGATCGTTTTCAAGCACCACCTCAATGGATGCGTCGGCGGCAGTGCCGTACGCCGTGTAGGCGGGAAGACTTTCCATAACCGTGATGGTTTGCACGCGGGCGCCTAGGCATTTGGTAAGACCGAGTGCCACGGTGAGAGCGCGGCGTGCTTCGGCCGACTCGTCATAGGCGACGGCAATGTTGGTGAACATCTTCCCCTCGATTCCTCTGCCAGCTTGGATTCCTGAACAGTGGAAGCAGATTCAAAACCCAGGGAGAGTCGCCCGCACCGGTTTTTACCAGTGGGATGACTCCGGCTACTGCTGTTCCATAGCGTTTTTCGTCACGGCGAAGCCCCCGTGTGCATCGTCAGAAAGTGTGCACTCAAACTATGCGACCGCACTAGAATCCCGCCGGCCGCTCTCCCATCACATTGAACTCTTTCTCAAGCGCCATCCCTGCCTGGCACAGCACGCCTTCCTCAAACAGCCGTCCGATCAGCGTGACCCCATGCGGCACGCGGCGCGGCGGCGAGAACTTCGGCAGCGGATGCGCCGGATCGGGCGCCCAGTCGTTGCGCGCCTCGCTCACCACCACGAATCCCGAACGCAGGGTGAGCGATGGATGCCCGGTGTTGTTGGTGATCACCAGCATCTCGTCGCGAAGGCTCGGCACCAGCAGCAGATCGACCTGGCTCATGACCCGCGCCATCTCTTCAGCCACCTTGCGCCGGAAGCGGTCGGTCTGCACAAAATCCACTGCCGATAAAAAACGCGACTGCCGGAACACGTTAGGCCACGCATCCGGCACCTGCATCTTCAGTTCGTCGAGTTTTCCGCTCAGCACCAGCTGGTCGAACGCCGCCGCTCCCTCCGCAAACAGGATCAGGTTCAGCGAGTCGTAGGGCCAATCGGGGATGGACACCTCCACCGGCGTCATCCCCACCTTGCTCACCGTGTCCAGTGCCGCGCGATCCACATCTGTCGCCGGAGCCTCCTTCATCCAAGCCGGGAAGTAGCCCACGCGCAATCCCCGCACGCTCTGGCCTGCGTCAAACGTCAGCTTCGCCGGCACGCTCGCCAGATCGCCCGCATCCGGCCCGCTGATCGCTTTCAGAATCAGGATGCCGTCCTGCACGCCGCGCGTCATCGGACCCAGCTTGTCCAGGCTCCAGCACAGTGTCATCGCCCCGGTGCGCGCCACGCGGCCGTATGTAGGCCGCAGTCCGGTCACGCCGCAGCGCATCGACGGGCTCACGATGCTACCGCCGGTTTCGCTGCCGATGGCAAACCCCACCAGTCCCGCCGCTACCGCCGAGCCCGGTCCCGCGCTCGACCCCGACGATCCTTCCTCCAGTAGCCACGGGTTCAGCGTCTGTCCGCCGAACCAAATGTCATTCAGCGCCAGCGCCCCCATGCTCAGTTTGGCCACCAGCACCGCACCGGCATCGTTCAGCCGCTTTACTACGGCGCTATCCTGGTCCGGCACGCGATTGCGATAAGGCTCCGCGCCGTAGGTGGTGGGAATACCCGCGGTATCCAGCAGATCCTTCGCGCCCCACGGAATCCCGTGCAGCGGCCCGCGATAGTTCCCCCGTGAGATCTCTCGATCGGCGACTTTCGCCTGCTGCAGTGCATGGTCGCGTGTCAGCGTGATCACGCACCGAAGTTGCGGCCCGTACTGCTCCAGCCGGTTGAGATAGAGTTTCGTCAGCTCTTCGGACGTCAGCGTACCCGACTCGATCCACTTGGCCAGCTGCGACACCGGCGCGTAGGCAATGTCTTCTTTATTGCGTGGCAACTCTCCGGCGGGCGGCAAAGCCGGCATGAAATTCCCACTGCCCTCGTCAAGCTGTACCTGGGGAATCGCCGGGTTCCACAGCGTGGCTGGTTGCAACGTTGGCTCCAGGCTCAGCTTGCGCGGGCCAGTGCGCAACTCGTAATTGGGCGCCATCTGCATGCGCCAGTTGCCCGCAGCCTCCGCGCGCTCGGGCTCGGTCAGCGTCACCTGCACCAGCTTTTCCGCGTGCGCAAAGTCGTCCGCAGTCACCACCGGCCCAACCGCTGGCGAAGTGCCGAACGCCGTCGGCGCACCCGGTGTCTGTTGCTGCGGCGGCGGGACCTGCGCGCCGGCACTCGATTCCAGCGCCGCGGCCAGCGCGGCAAATGAGCTCAGCGCCATGAATTCTCTTCGCGATGCGGCCATGCTTCCTCTCTCTCCGCGGCCCTGCTCCGCCGCTTGTTCCTAGTGGGCACCCGCCGGCACGTGATCTTCCAGGTAGCGCGCAATCAGCGAATAGACGTGGAACGATGTCCCGCTCCCTTCGCAGATGCAATGCGTGCGGTTGGGATAATCCATGAAGTCAAATGGCTTGCCCAGTTCCACAAAACGGTTGATCAGCAGTTCCGTCCCCTGGTAGTGCACGTTATCGTCGCCCGAACCGTGCACCACCAGCAAATGGCCCGCGAGCCCCGAAGCAAAGTTGATGGGCGAGCCGTCGTGATACCCCTGCTTGTTGCCCACGGGCAGGCCCATGTAGCGTTCCTGGTAAATCGAGTCGTAGTGGCTCTCATCGGCCACCGGCGCCACCGCAATTCCCGTCTGGTATACGCCGGGATAGCGAAGCATCACGTCAAGCGTGTTGGAACCGCCGCCGCTCCAGCCCCAGATGGCCATACGCGATGTGTCGATGTAAGGATGCTCGCGCGCCAACGCCTCAATCGCCTCCGATTGCTGCGCGCTTGAGAGCACGCCCACCGCGCCATAAACTATCTTGCGCCACTCGCGCCCTTTTGGAGCCGGCGTCCCCTGGTTGTCGAAGCTCAGGATGATGTACCCCTGCGCTGCAATCGCCGCATGAAACAGACCGCGCGTTCCCTGCCACTCGTCGCGCACCGTCGCGCCTGCAGGCTCACCGTACACATACGTCAGCACGGGATACTTCTTCGCCGGATCGAAGTCCGGCGGCTTTATCATCCATCCGTCCAGCGTAACCCCGTTCGCCACCGGCACTTTGAAGAACTCCGGCGCGCTGAGCAGCGGCTTCACTTTCGCCGCCAGTTCCTCGTTCGAAACCAGCGTGCGCAGCACCCTGTGGTCCGGCAGGCTCACCATCTCGATCCGCACCGGCGTGGTAAACGTCGACACTGCGTGGACTGCGTACTTCGCATCCGGAGCAATGTTGTACCCGTGCCATCCAGGCTCGTTTGCAGGCGTCACCCGCAGCGGAACCCCCGACCCGTCCAGCCGCGAGCGATATAGATACATCCGCACCGGATCGTCCGGCGAAGCCAGAAAGTAAAGCCATCCGCCGTCCGCATCAATCGCCTCCACGCCCATGATGTCGGCCGCAAAGTTCGTAATCAGCTTCGCCTGCCCCGTCCGGCGATCCACACGGTACGCGTGCCGCCAGCCGTCGCGCTCGCTCACCCACAGCAGATCCGGCTCCTTCGCCCCCTCCTTGCCGATCCACTCAATGGGCTGAGCATTCACCCACGCATTGTCCGCATCTTCGAAGAACAGCTTCGCCTGTCCCGTCGCCGCATCGGCCAGCAGCAGTTGATCGTGCTGCTGCAATCGGTCCAGGTACTCGATCATCAACTCGTGCGAGTTGCCTGCCCACTGCATCTGCGCAACGTAGTGCTGCCGCGGGTCGCCCTCCAGCGCCATCCACTTCGTCGGCCCGCCAGCCGCCGCCACTACGCCCACTCGCACCGCCGCGTTGGTCGTCCCCGGCTGCGGGTACTTGTACTCGAAAAGCTTTGGATACTCGGCTTCGGTGTCGTTGATCAGCGTGTAAGTTCCCACGCCAGACTGATCGAATTGCCAGTACGCGATCGACTCGGAATCCGGGCTCCAGCGGAAGCAGTTGCGCAGATCGAATTCCTCCTCGCTCACCCAGTCGGAAGTGCCGTTGATAATGTCGTCCGATCCATCCGTCGTCAATTGTGTGATCTTCTCCGAGCCCAGGTCTTCCACGTACAGGTTGTGTTCCTCCACCCACGCAACCTTGGTTGAATCCGGCGAGAAAGTGGCAAACATCAGCGACGACGCCGGCGCCTTGCCGCCCAGCTTGGTCAGCTTGCCGGTGGCTTCGTCGTATACCCAGTAATTGCCGCGCGTGGGCAGCCGCCAAACCTTCTTGCCGTTGGTAAAAATCAGCAGCTTCTTGCGGTCGCTGGACCACGAGTAGCCCTCGATGCTCAGGGGCTCGCTCGCGCCCGGCGGAATCAGCTTCGCCGCCGCAATCAGCACCGTCCGCGCGCCTGTGGCCGTATCGTAGGCCACAATGTCCCTTCCCTTGGCCGCCGGGCCGGAGCCAGCAGCCTGGCCGGAGCCAGCAGCCGGCTCCAGGATGGTGTAAATCGCGCCCTCCCTCTGCCACGCCAGTTGCACGCCCTTCCCCTCGTACTCGTGCCGGTTGAACATCGCATCCAGCTGCGCGCTCAGTGTGGCCCGCGCGCCGTCAGCCGGCGCCGCCCAAATCGCTACCGTGGCCAGGGAACAAACCGCCGCTAAAAAAGCAGACGCAACTCTTCGGCCAAGCTTCAACACAGAAAGACCTCCGCACGCAAATTCAACGCAATGTGGATCTTGCGTAGATTCCGTCCCCCGATTATAAGCAGGCCTGCGAGTATACCGGCTCGTTAAACAGCTACCAGGCTCTATCAGCGCAGAATCCGGCTTTTCCCCGCGTGACCGGCGCTACTTGTTTGTGAAAGACTGAAACCGCAACCGGCGCCAGAGCCGAGACAGGGGATTGGGCCACCGGCCAATGATCGGTAGCCGCATCCTAAGTGCTCCCACCTCAGGTGCTTAGAGCAAACGGGCCTGTAGCTCAACGGTTAGAGCAGGGGACTCATAATCCCTTGGTTGGGGGTTCAAATCCCTCCGGGCCCACCACGGAACACGCGCCCATGCCCACCCGCCTTGACACCATCCTGGCCGCCACGCGCTCCACTCTGGAGGCAGCGCGCGCGTCTGTCCCGCTGGCTGAGTTGGAGCGCCGCGCTGCGCTTCACCAGCCGCGCGGATGGGCCGCTGCACTTCGCCGCCGCGCCGCGGAGGGCCCAGCCATCATTGCAGAGATCAAGAAGGCGTCGCCGTCGAAGGGCCTCATCCGCGCCGACTTCGACGTGGAGTGGATCGCCCGCCGGTACGAAGCAGGCGGTGCCGCGGCGCTCTCTGTCCTCACTGACGAGCCCTTCTTCCAGGGCAGCCTGCGCAACCTCGAGCTGGCTTCGCGCGCCGTCCGCCTGCCCTGCCTGCGCAAGGATTTCACCCTGGACGAGTATCAGATTGTCGAGGCCCGCGCTTATCGCGCCGACGCCGTCCTGCTCATCGCCGCCGCGCTCAAGCCGGAGGAAATCAAGCGGCTCGCCGCCGCCGCCCGCGCGCTCGATCTCGATGTCCTGGTCGAGGTGCACAGCCGGGACGAACTCCAGATCGTCCTCGACACCCTCGGCGAGAACGGCGCGAGCGCCATCGGCGTCAACAATCGCGACCTGCGAACGTTCGAAGTGGACATGGAACGCTCGCTGGAACTCGCTGCGTCAATCCCGGCCGGCGTTCTCCACGTGGCCGAAAGCGGCATCTCAAGCCATGCGGACATCGCCCGGCTGCGCTCGGCAGGGTATGATGCGTTCCTCGTCGGCGGGAGCCTGATGCGCGTGCCCGATCCCGGCGCCGCGCTCAAGGAATTGATTGCCGACCCCGCCGCGGCCAGGTAATGCAATCATTGCAATCATGGTAAAATGCTATCATTGCAATCATGGAGGTGCCCCCGTGCCCACCAGCCTTGTTGTCCGGAACATCGATGAACAGGTCGTCCAGGCTTTGAAAGAGCGCGCCGCTCAAAACGGGCGTAGTGCTGAAGCCGAGCATCGGGAAATCCTGAAAGCGGCGCTCGCCCGCCCGCGCAAGCGCTCGCTTTACGAGATTCTCGCCTCCATGCCGAATGTAGGAGAGGATTCCGACTTCGCTCCGAACCGTGGCTGACGATGTATCTGCTGGATACGAACGTGATCAGCGAATTGCGCAAGGGGCGCAAAGGGGATCCCGGGGTGCATCGTCTCCTCCGCGCCAATGAAGAACTGCTCTTCCTTCCTGTTCAGACAATTGGGGAGCTTCAGTTCGGCGTGGAGAGCCTTCGCCGCAAAGGCGATCTGCGCCAAAGCGAACAGCTTCGGAAATGGATGGCAACGGTGCTTGAAGGATTCGAGGGACGAATCCTTGCGTTTGACCAGCCATGCGCTTTGGTGTGGGGCCGGCTTCGTGGCGCCAACGATCAGAACCTCATTGACAAGCAAATCGCAGCCATCGCCATCGCTTACGATCTAACAGTGGTTACCCGCAATATCCGCCATTACGAAAACACAGGCGCGCGCGTGCTGAACCCATTCACGGCAGACAAAACACCAGGAAAGGCCCCCAACTGAGTCGAGACGTCATGAGCCTCTGGATCAAGATCTGCGCCAACACTTCGCTCGCCGATGCGCTGCTTGCGTCGGAAGCCGGCGCCGACGCCGTCGGTTTCGTCTTTGCGCCTAGCCCCCGCCGCGTGAATCCAATGCAGGTTGCTGAAATCGTTCCCGGCCTGCCGGCGAAGGTTGAGAAGATCGGCGTGTTTGTCGACACGGCAATCGAAGAGCTCGCCTCTACCGTGCGGGTATGCGGCCTCACCGGCGTGCAGTTGCATGACGCTTACTCCGCTGACGTGCCGGCCATTTTGCGGCGGGAATTGGGCTCCAGGCTGCGCATTCTCCGCGTCGTACATTTCAGCCCCGGCATCGCGCATCAGGCCGCTGCATTCGCCGCCGATCCTGACGTTGACGTGGTCCTTGTCGACTCCCGAACTCCAACCGCCGTCGGTGGCACCGGCGTCCCGTTCGATTGGGCTGCCGCTGCGCAGACTGTCTTCGCCAACGGCAACGCGCGTCTCATTGCCGCCGGCGGCCTTCATCCCGGCAATGTGGCTGAAGCCATTGCCACGCTGCATCCCTGGGGCGTCGACGTTGCATCCGGCGTCGAATCCGCGCCCGGCCACAAGGATCCGGCCAAGGTCCGCGCCTTCGTTGCCGCGGCGCGCGCCACTCAACTTAAATGAAACGCTACATCCTCACCGGCACTCCCGGCGCCGGCAAAACCGCGATCCTGCGGCAGCTGGAGCTCGATGGCTTCGGCGTCGTCGAAGAAGCGGCCACCGATTTGATTGCGCTGTGGCACGCGCGCGGCGTGGACCAGCCATGGATGGAGCCTTGGTTCCTGGATGCGGTGGCAGCCCTGCAGCAGCAGCGCCAGATTCGCGCGGCCGGCATGGCCGACACGATTCAGTTTCACGACCGGTCCGCGGTCTGCACCGCGGCACTGGCCGCTTTTCTCGGCACCCAGGTCACGCCAGGGCTCGCGGGCGAACTTGCGAGGATCCAGCGCGACGCCGTTTACGAGAAGCGCGTTTTCTTCATCCGCAGCCTTGGATTTGTCGCACCTACCACAGCCCGGCGCATCTCCCATGAGGACGCTCTGCGTTTCGAGCGGATACACGAAGAAACCTATCGCAACTTCGGATTCGAAATCGTCTCGATTGAGCGGGGCAGCGTGTTGGAGCGGGCCAGGGCCATTGCGGACGCGGTCCGCCCAAACACAGGAGATGTAACCACTCGCAGCGCACAGTCGTAATCTGTTGAGGAGAGCGGTTTCCACTTTCCCTAAGCCGCTCTCTCCGATCCTCATTCCCATCTCCACGGAGGTTCGCTTGGACCCATTTCTTTCCCCAATCGAAAAGCCGCAAGGTCTAATCCAAAAATTGGTCTATGCCGGGACTCGCCGCCAATTCGGCAAGGTGCCCGCCCCGGTAAAGGTGGTCTACTCCCGCATGCCCGCGGCCTTCGGCATGTTCATTTCGAAGATCTCCAAGCTCGATAAGAAACTGGAATTGCCGCTCGAAACCCAGATGCTCGTCCGCGAGCGCGTGGCTCGCATCAACGTATGCGAATTCTGCATCGATATCGGGCGTTTCTTCGTTATCAAGGCGGGCATGAACGAAGCCAAATTCGACGCCCTCGAGGATTACGCCACCAGCCCTCTCTTCACTGAGGCCGACCGAGCCGCTCTCGACTACGTCACCGAACTGACGCGCGACAAGCAGGTGAAACCGGAAACCTTCGACCGGCTGGCCCGGCACTTCTCCGAGCGCGCCATCTGCGAAATCGTTTGGCTCGTCGCCAGCGAGCATGTCTACAACATCACCAACATCGGCCTCAACATTCACTCCGATATGCTGTGCGACCTGAGCCGGAAAAGATCATAAGCGCCAGATCTATTGCGGCGCGGTTCCATCGGGAACTTCTTTGACCGTGTCGTCCAGCAGCCGCATGTCGACATGGAACCGCTTGAAGTCCGACCACGTCTGGTCCGTCTCCCCGGAAAGCCCGATCCACATCATTTTGAAGTGGAACTTGCTCACCACGCTCTGCTGCAGCCAAACCGCTTGTTGCGTCAGCCCGCCCTCCGATGCACTCTCCACCAGCCTGATGAAGCCTACGCGCATCGTCATGCCCCTGGCAAAGTGGCCTAGATCCTTCACAGACTCCACTTCCAATTGTGCCGGCATCGCATCGGCGGCATCGATCCACGTCGTCTCTTTCCAGTCCAGCGAGCTCTTCTCCCCATCGTTCGCGGGCTTCGCATCCAGCTTCGGCGTCGACTCCACCACGATCGTGTCGCGCCCGCCAATCGTCTCGTGTCCCACGATCCGGTTGTCAAAGAGTGTGGTCAGGCAGCAGATGGGCAGCGAATTGGAGAAGCCCCCGCGCCACCGGTGCTGCTTCTGGACAACCGACATGCTGCGCCGCTCCTCCACCGCTTTGTCGTATCGCTTCTCTTCCTCTTCAGCGGCCTTTCCGCTTAGCGGCTTTCCGTTCGCCTCCACCTTTTTGCGATAAGGCAGGCCCTCCACGAACACATTCTCGTACTTCGCCGTCTCGTCCAGTGTCTTCTTGCCGTTCTTGTCGTAATTCACGTTGTGCCAGAGTTCATCCGACGTGTATTGCTGCTGCAGCTTCCAGTTTTTTCCCTTATTCGCATGCAGGCGCTTGAGCAGTGCGGTCAAATCCCCGCCGATCTCCTGCGCGCCGGCAGCGCACGCCGACGCCAAAATGCACGCCAGCGCCAGCCACATGCGCCGCGGCCGCCGCGTGCCGCCTCTGCATGGAAGCTCGCTCCACTGCCGCTCAGCTTTGTTGCAAACACCGAATCTCATGCGGTTACGACCCACTATAACTCGGATTTCGGCAAGACACCGACCCTGTGCTCATCATTCCTGCGCCTGTAAACTGGAAATTGGCTCCATCCGCAGCCAATCGCAGGAGGCTCGGTTCATGTCATCCGTCATTCTTCCTTCGGCTCCCTCGGAGTCGCGGCCCGGCCGTTTCGGCGTCTACGGCGGCCGCTACGTGCCGGAAACCCTCATGGCCGCGCTGCTCGAGCTCGAGCGCGAATACGAAGCAGCCAAGGCCGATGCCGCATTCCAGGCCGAGCTCGCGGAGCTTCTGCATAACTTCGCCGGCCGGCCCACTCCGCTCTACTTTGCCAAGCGCCTGACGGAACAGCTCGGCGGCGCAAAAATCTACCTCAAGCGCGAAGACCTGCTCCACACCGGCGCACACAAAATCAACAACGCCCTCGGCCAGGGGCTGCTTGCCCGGCGCATGGGCAAGCAGCGCATCATAGCGGAAACCGGCGCCGGCCAGCACGGCGTGGCCACGGCCACCGTGTGCGCGCTGCTGGGCATGGAATGCGTGGTCTACATGGGCGACGTGGACATCGAGCGCCAGGAACTCAACGTGCTGCGCATGCGTCTGCTCGGCGCGGAAGTCCGCGGCGTATCGTCCGGCTCGAAGACCCTCAAGGACGCCATCAGCGAAGCCATGCGCGATTGGACCACCAACGTACGCACCACCCATTATCTCCTCGGCTCCGCGCTCGGCGCGCACCCTTATCCCACCATGGTCCGCGACTTCCACCGCTGCATCAGCCTCGAGATGAAAGAGCAGATCCTGGAGAAGGAAGGCCGCCTGCCCACCGCCATCATTGCCTGCGTCGGCGGCGGCTCCAATGCCATCGGCGCGTTTTACGAGTTCATCCCGGATCGCGATGTCCGTCTCATCGGCGTCGAAGCAGGCGGCCGCGGCACCGTGCTGGGCGAGCACGCAGCGCGCTTCGCCGGCGGCGTGCCCGGCGTTCTTCAAGGCACGTTCTCTTACGTTCTCCAGGACGAAAACGGCCAGATTGCGCAAACGCACTCCGTCTCCGCCGGTCTCGACTACGCCTCCATCGGCCCCGAGCACGCCGCGCTGCACGATTCCGGCCGCGCCGAGTACACCGTCCAGGACGACGCTGCCGCGCTCGACGCCGTGGTCCGCCTCGCCCGCACCGAAGGCATCCTGCCCGCGCTTGAAAGCGCGCACGCCGTAGCCGAAGCCCTGCGCATCGCGCCTGCAATGAACCCGCGTGACATACTTGTAGTGAACCTCTCCGGACGTGGCGACAAGGACATGGGCATTCTCGCTCGTGAGCTGCACATCCAGGGGGCCTGAACCGCGATGCCGATCGTCTTCCATCAAAAACCGGGCCTGGTTGCGTACTTGACGGCCGGCGATCCTTCGCTCGATGTGACCCGCCGCATCGCCATCGCCGCCATTGACGCGGGCGCAGACGTCATCGAGCTCGGCGTCCCTTTCAGCGACCCGCTCGGCGACGGTCCCGTCATCCAGCGCGCCAGCGAGCGCGCTCTTGTCCGCGGCACGCGTCTGGCTGACGTTCTTGCTATCGCTCGCGACATTCGCGCCGCCCGCCCCGCCGCCGGCCTCATTATTTTCACTTACTTCAATCCCATCCTTCGCTTCGGATTGGCGCGCTTTGCCGACGATGCAAAAGCCGCCGGCGCCGACGGCGTTCTCGTCATCGACTTGATCGTCGAAGAAGCCCAGGAGTATCTAGCCGAGATGCGCCGCACCAGCCTCGCGCCGGTTTTTCTTGCCGCGCCCACCAGTCCCGACGAGCGCCTCCAGGCCATTGCCGAGCACTCCGAGGGATTCATCTACGCCATCTCGCGCACCGGCATCACCGGCAAGCAGCAGTCTGTCGCCGCCGATGCCGCCGCGCTGGTCGCGCGCATTCGCCGATGGAGCACGCTGCCGGTGGCCGTGGGATTCGGCATCTCCAACGCGCAGCAGTTTGCGCAAGTCGCGGAGTTCGCCGATGCCGTGGTCATTGGCAGCGCCATCGTGGAACTGATCGAAAGATCCGCTCCCGACGAATCGCCGGACGCGGTGGCCCGATTTATCCAGGGTCTGCGCCAGCCGCAAGCTGCGCAGGCCCGGTAATGAAAAGCAGCCTTCAGCCGTCAGCCGTCAGCCTTCAGCTTGTCCGCTGCCGTGCGAATCCTAGCGGCTCACTTCGGCGAGTTCGAGCTGAAGGCTGAGGGCTGACGGCTGAAGGCTAACTCGAGGATCGAAATGACGATCGAAGAATTGCGGGTACGCATCGATGAACTGGACCGCCAGCTCGTGGAACTGCTGAGCGAGCGGGCCCGCGCCGCGCAGAGGATCGGCCATCTCAAAGCCGCCACCTCGCTTCCGGTCTACGAGCCGAATCGCGAGAAAATCATCTACGCCAACGTGCGCGACGCCAACAAGGGCCCGCTGCCCGACATCGAGCTCACCCACATCTACGAGCGCATCATCGACGTCATGCGCGCCTTGCAGCGCAACGAGCTGGCCTCGGAAAGACACGCCCGCGAAATCGCCACCGCTGCGCGCCCCGACACGGATACACCGACCCCGGAGATTGAGAAAAAGCCATGATTGTCGCCATGCAGGAAAGAGCCACCGAAGAACAGATTGACGCCGTAATCGAGGCGCTTACCGAGGCCGGAGTCGAAGTCCATCGCACCACCGGTGAGATGCAAACCATCCTCGCCGCCGTCGGCCAAACCTCATCCCTCGAACTCGCCAAATTCGAGATCATGCCCGGAGTCATGCACGTGCACCGCATCAGCTCGCCATACAAACTCGCCGGCCGCAGCTTCCGCCCGGAAGGCACCGTCATCGAGTTTCCCAACGGCGTCACTGTCGGCGGAAAACAGGTGGTTGCCATGGGCGGTCCGTGCTCCATCGAGAATCGCGACCAGATGTTCGAAACCGCTCGCCGCGTCAAGGGCGCCGGCGGCAGCTTCCTCCGCGGCGGCGCATTCAAGCCTCGCTCCTCGCCGTACTCCTTTCAGGGCCTCGGCATCTCCGGCCTCGAAGTCATGCGCGACGCCGCCGATGCTCACGGCCTCCTCGTCGTCAGCGAAGTCATGGAGATCGCCCAGATCGAGCTCATGCTCCCCTACGTCGACCTCCTCCAGGTAGGCGCGCGAAACATGCAAAACTTCAACCTGCTGCGCGAGCTCGGCCAGATCCGCAAGCCCGTCCTGCTCAAGCGCGGCATCGCCGCCACCATCGAAGAGCTGTTGCTTTCCGCCGAGTACATCCTCTCCGGCGGCAATTACAGCATCATCCTCTGCGAGCGCGGCATCCGCACTTATGAAACCTCCACGCGCAACACCATGGATATCTCCGCCATTCCCATCGTCAAAAAGCTCTCGCACCTGCCCATCGTCGGCGATCCATCGCACGGAACCGGCCGCCGCGACTTGGTGGCGCCGATGGCCCGCGCCGCGGTAGCCGCCGGCGCTGACGGCGTCATCGTAGAAGTCCATCCCAACGCCGATAAGGCCACCAGCGACGCCGCGCAGACGCTCTACCCCGATCAGTTCGACACGCTGATGGGCGAGCTGCGACTGATCGCGCGCGCTGTGGGAAGAACACTATAATCTGAATCTGTTCGGGGGGACGCTATGCAAGTAACCACGAATAGGATGGTCAGCGGCTACGCAAGAATGTGGCCCAGAGCAGTGTTTTACGAGAAGACCCTCAGTCAAGAGAGCGGGAGAGAGAGGAATCTCGGAAAAGAGCTGGAGTTTCTGCAACGCGGCGGCGTTTATGTGTTGTATCACGATGACACGCCTTACTACGTCGGGCAAGCGGATTTGCTGAGGAAACGATTGCATCAGTGGGCCACGAAGCCCAGCACTCGCCATTTCCATTTCTGGAACTACTTCTCCGCTTTCGCAGTTGAGGATCGAAACAGGCGAAGCGAACTGGAGGGTGTGCTCATTGCGGCCCTGCCCATGACGAATAACGGTGCCAAGCCACTACTGAAGAGCGATGGAATGCCAAAAGAGGTGGCGGAATTATTGCGTCGGGCGTATGGCGGGATGCCCGTTTCCAGAAAATGATCCAACGCATCGCCATCCTCGGCACAGGCCTGCTGGGCGCTTCCGTCGGCTTGGCCCTCCGCGCCGCTGGATTCGCCGGCTCCATCGTCGGCTGGAATCGCGGCAAGGACGGTGCGCAAAAAGCTCTCGACATGGGCGCCATCGATTCCATCGCCACCGACCCTCTGGCCGCCGCGCGCTCCTGCGACGTCACACTCATCTGCATCCCTATCTACGCCACGCTCGACCTGTTGGCCAAGCTCGCTCCCATCCTCACGCCCGACCAGCTTGTTACTGACGTCGGCAGCACCAAGGCTGCGATCGTGGCCCAGGCCGCACGCCTCTACAACGCACCCGATCGCCCCGCGTTTCTCCCCGGCCATCCCATGGCGGGCAAGGAGCGCGGCGGCGCCGAGCTCGCGGACGCCAATCTCTTTCGCGGCGCCGTATGGCTCTTCACCGACGACCCAGCCTGGCAGCGCTCCCCGCGCGGCGCAGAGCTCACCGCCGAATGGCGCTCTCTCGTCGCCGCCATGGGTTCTCGCATCATCGACATCCACCCCGCCCGTCACGACGAGATGGTCGCCTGGGTCAGCCATCTGCCCCAGTTCACGGCCACCGCGCTCAGCGCGCTCTTGGAAGAGGAAATCGGCGCTGCCCCCGAACTCAAGGACGTCGGCGGCCGCGCCCTGCGCGAAATGACGCGCCTCGGCGCCAGCCCTTTCTCCATGTGGCGCGACATTGCCCTCACCAACACCGTGCCCATCGAGCGTGCCCTGCTCGCCCTCGAGCAGCGCCTCGCCCACATCCGCGAAAACCTGCGCACACCCGCCCTGCGCGACGAATTCAAGCAGGCCAACAAGTTCCGTCGCAATTCCTGAGCAGCGCACAAAAGAGCCTTGTCCTTCAATCGGGATGGCTTCTCGAACTCAAGACGACGCCGCGACCAGAGACGGCTCGGGCGCCGGACCGAGTTTCTGCAGTTTGATGCTGACGAAGCTAAACAGCACGAGAGGTGCAACGGCCAGCCACATGGCTTTCGGTACAAAAAGAAAGATCATGGGTGCAACCAGCAGGGCGGCCACACTTGCGAAGGCGAGCCTGCGGTATGGAACTTGGTCCGGCTTTCGCGTCGCAAGCACATCGAGTGCAGCGATAGCGGGTATGAGCAATACGCTCATGTCGTGCACGTACATGTAGTAACTGACCAGTGCCGCGATGGGAATGGCGAAGAGCAAATGACCCTCCGCCGAGAGAGTGCGCTCGAAAGCCGCGACGATTAAGGTCAAGATCGAGGCCGCAACAGTGAGTCCAACCACAGGTCCCGTCCCGCGAAGGAGCACCGCGATGGCGCCGTGAAGATTCGCCATAAGACTCATATCGAGGGACGGCCCCAAAACGAATCCGAGCTTCTTTCCCAGTCCGATCATTGTGCCCAAATAGGTTGCGGTTGCCGCCGGACCCGCGAGAGCAATGGAAATAGCCGACAGGATTGCCGCTGTAGCCGCAAACCCCGCGCAGAATCGCCAACGCCTCCATAGCAGCATGAGAAGGAAAATGGGGAGGACCATCTGCATCTTGAAAAGCCCCAATGCCACCAGTGTCCCGCTGATCACGGCGGCATCCTTGCGCAAGGCGCGCACTGCAGCCGCCAGCAAAACGGCAAGAAGAATCGAATCCTGCCCCTGCAGAATGGCGACGATCAGCGGCATGAAAAGGAGCAGGAGGTTCGGAAGCGCCGGATCGAGGGAGCGTATGTGAACGAGCCAAGGCCGGATCATGACCAGCAGGACGATTATGAGAAGCAGGTTGAACAGAAAGAAGGCGAAATAGCTGGCGCGGAACGGCAGATAGGAAAATGGCGCGAAAAGAAGGGCTTCGAATGCGGGCCGGATAAAGGGAAGGGGAACTGCGGCTGGCGAGACGAGCTCATTCTGCAGCCGATTCTGCAGGGCAAGATCGTAGATGGAATGGGCCTGCCCGGAACGGACGATATACCCGGCCACATAGAGATTGCGGTAGTCGACGGTGCCGCTGCGCAGCGCGGGAGAAAAAAACAAGAAGCACACCAGAAGCGCCGGCAAGAGCAAAAGGAACGGTCTCAAAAAGTCCGGAGGTTCGAGATTGCGGAGCCTCAGTTCGCGCACATCTACCCTATTTCCATGACCAATTTGGATGTAATCCTCCGAGGCATCTCAATCCGGAGCAGTCAAGCCGGGAGCGGTTTCCCTCTATACCGTCTCCGCTTCCGCCACCGGCTCCTTCGCCGCCTCGGCCTCGGGATTGATCGTCTCCAGCCCCTCCACCCGCGCCGCATCCAGCAGCGTCTTCGATGAGGAAACGAAGATAATCGCCGTCCCCTGGAACATGTCCCGCGCCACCAGCGCCGCGCTCAGTTGCAGCGCGTCCGGCCAGCGCAGCGCAGTCCGGTCCAGCAATTGCCGCGCGCATTCCAGCACCGCCGGGTTCAGCGGCTCCTGCACCGTCCGTGCCGCCTCCAGCCGAAGAATCTCGAGGGCCGCCTGCGCGCCCTCCTTGCTGATCGCCCCGCTGCGTTCCCGCCGCCGGATGGCCGCATACACTTCCAGCGGCGTTGAAGCCGCAATCAGCTTCCGGTTGTCCTCAATGCTCTCCAGCAGCCGTATCAGCGCATCCGTACCCGCCTCGCGCACAAACAGCTTGGCGAACGCCGTTGCCTCCAGGAAGTAGCAGCTCAAATTACCCCCCGTTCCTCTTCCAGCACTGCCGTCAGCGTCATCCCTTGCACATCCACGGGATGAAAACGCTGCGCCTCCTCCGGAATCCCCGCCTCGGCGCGATTCAGCCGGATCGTGGTCGTCGGATACGCCGGTGTCTTTGGATTCGCAATCTTGCTGGTCAGCACCACGCCCCGCTGGATCGCCTCCGCCAGCACCGCCTGCCGCGTCTCCGGATGCTGGTTCCACCGGTACGACTTCCTGGGCAGAAACGAATCCCGGAACCACTTCAGTGCGATGAACGCATGCCCGCCCCGTTCGGCCTCGGCCAGCGCGCTGCACAGTTCCTTCACCCGCGCATCCATATCCGCCACCAGCGGCGATTCCGGCGCCACATCGTCATCGTACACAGGATCGGCAACTGCCCGGGGAGCGCCTCGCAAAACTCGCGCACCCGCCGGCTCTTCCCCATCGATCCGCTCAAAATAAATCCGGACTTCGTCCTCTTCCGGCGACCACGAGTCCACCATCGCATTGCGCCGCTTGCTGCGTCCGTTTTCGCTGCACAGCTCCACGATTGCCTGGTACCCCGGAGGCGCTAGAAACCGCAACGCCCGCATCATCCCGGGATCCTGCGAAAACGAAAGTTCCGCCAATGCCTCTTCGATAATTTCTTCCGCATCCGGAATCGTTAAATTGCTGACATCTATGCCTGCTGATGCAGTTCTTGCGGACTTCATACTTTCCATCCCCCCTGGATCGCGACTACTTAGCATGTAACGGAAACGGCGGCTTCATGATCGCCGGGAGGCGATCCTCGAAGCACGGTCTTACCGCGCCCTCTCGGAATGAACACTAATAAAGACTGGATGACCGCAACATCCCCAGGACTCTGCGCCTCAACGGTTTTCCTTCTTACCGCAGCTGCTCAGCCGTCCGGCGCCCGATAGACCCCACCTTAACCCCGGAATCGATTTACCTTTTACCCCAAAACAGAAACAAACTATCCTAGACCGGCATTGTATACGATCTTTCGCCGGTTGTACCTTAAATTCCTCACCCCCCCGGGGGTTGGACTCCGCCTCCATTCCCCGTAGAATGGTCCCATGCGTCGAAGTTTGCCGCTGCTTCTCTTAGGGCTCCTTTGCCTTTCGGTCCCCCTGCTCGCTGACGGTCCCGCCTTTGATCTGGCCGGCCCTAAGGTTGACGTTCACGTAAAACGAGGCGAAGTCACCCTCCCCATCAGCCAGGTGGCCAACCTCCTGCCCGGCGATCGGCTGTGGGTTCACCCCGATCTGCCGGAAAGCCAGTCCGCGCATTTCGTTCTCGTCGTAGCGTTCCTGCGCGGCGCCACCAACCCCCCGCCACTCAACTGGTTCACCCGCGTCGAAACCTGGACCCGTTCCGCCCGGGACGAAGGCGTCTTCGTCTCCGTTCCTAAAGAGGCCCAGCAGGCGCTCATCTTCCTCGCTCCGGAAACCGGCGGTGACTTCAGTACCCTGCGCAAAGCCGTTCACGACCGCCCCGGCGCCTTCGTCCGCGCCACCCAGGACCTTGAAGCCGCAAGCTGGGACCGCATGCGCCTGGAAGCCTATCTCGCCCAGGTCCGCATCACCAGCCAGACCGACTCCAAAACCTTGAAGGAAAAAGCCGAGTTGTCTGCCCGCTCGCTGGGCATCAAGTTCGACCAGCAATGCTTCGACAAGCCCGCCGACCAGCAGGCCTCCTGCCTCACCCAGCACACTGAGGGCATGGTCCTGGACGACACCAATACCCAGTCCCTCGTCGCCCAGTTGGCCAACGGCTCCGCCGCCGACCTGATGAATCAGCTCAGCTACTCGGCCATCGGCGGCGCCGGCCTCTATAGCCCCTATGTCGGCGCCATCGTCGATACCGCCAAGATCCTCTCTTCCCTGCACACCGCCCACTTCCAGTACATCCCCGCCCTCGCCCTGCCCAGCCAGGACACCCTCAATCTCCGCCTCAACGTTCCGCCATCTTTTCGCGATCCCAAGTCCGTGGTCGTGGTCGCTCTGCCGCCCGTGGGGCCCACCCGGTTTCCCACCCTGCATTCCATCAACCCATCGGAAACGCAGTGCGTGCAAAAACCGGGCCTGGTCTTTGACGCCGAGGGCGCGCCCCTGGTCTTTGCCTCCGGCCTTGCTCACGACCTTGTCCTCCACGTCGACTCGGCCAGTGGTCTCGACCTGCCTCTGGTCCCCGATCCGTCCCTGGGCGGCCTCACCCTGAAAAATGCCCTGCCCACCCTCCCTCCCGGCCAGCTCACCGGCACCGTGCGCGGCAGGTGGGGGTTCGACGAGTGGGAGGGCCCGCACTACCATCTCCTCTCCGCGGGACCTCAAAAGTGGTCCCTCGCCCCCGACGACCAATCCGCCCTCATCGTGGGCCGCGAAGATAAACTCCACATCCAGGGCGAAAGCACCATCTGCGTCTCGGCCATGGACCTGTCCGGCAATACCCTCACCTGGAAATCCCCCAAGCCCGACGCTCTGGTCGTCTCCGTGCCGCTCAAAGGCGCCCAGCCCGGCCCCGTATCCGTTCACATTCATCAATACGGCGTCCGCCAGCCTGACACCCTCAGCCTCAACGCCTACTCTGAAGCTGCCTCGCTCGAAACCCTCACCCTCAGCATCGGCGATCATGCCGCCACCCTCAAAGGCACCCGCCTCGACGAAGTGGCCAAGGCCAGCTTCAAGGGCATCGCATGGGCGCCTGACGGCCTCAAACGTGTGCAGGATCTCGATCAGCTCACCCTGAACACCGCCAGCTCAACTGCGGGGCTTGAGCCCGGCTCCCGTGTCGAAGCCAAAGTCTCGCTGCGCGACGGCCGCGAGCTCAACGTTCCCGTCACCATCAACCCGCCTCGCCCGCAGGTCACGCTGCTCAGCAAAGGCACCCAGGATGACGGGACCGGCCCTTCCTCGCCGGTTCAGCTCGGCAGCCCCGACGATCTGCCCCTTACCTCGCGACTGGTCTTTTTCCTCAAATCCGTCGTCCCCCAGAGATTTCCCCGCAATGAAACCGTCGAGGTGGCGGCCGCCGACGACAGCTTCCACACCACTTTGTCGCTGTCGGACGGCAGCCTCATGCTTGAGGACGCCCACACCGCCCTGGGAACCGTGGAACCGCTCTCACGCTTCGGTTCCTCCGCCTTCGGCCCCTTGCGCGCTCGCGCCATCTCCGCCGATGGCGTGGCCGGCGACTGGATGCCCCTCGGCACCCTGGTGCGGCTCCCCGGCTTCAAGGGCACCTCCGCTGTCCTCACTCCCCCCTCAAACTCTGCATCCTCACCGGGACCAACCTCTTCCTGGTCGACTCCATTTCGTCCACCCAGGACTTCGCCAACCCTACTGAGATTCCATCCGACTTTACCGGCGCACAGTTCACCGTCCCGCATCCCGTCGCCGGCATCCTCTACCTCAAATTGCGCGACGACCCCTCCACCGTGCAGACCATCAACCTGCCGGTGATGCTCATGTCGCCTTCCCTGGCCCAAGCCGCCGCTCCGCTCGCCCCCATCCAGACGCCGGTCGCTCCATCCGCCCCATCGGCTCCGGCAAACTCCCCAGCTCCGCCTGCCGACTCCGCCGCTCCCGACAAGCCCGGCGAAACGCCCAAACCGGAAGCGGCGGCGGACAGCTCACCATCTCCCGGCGCCGCGCCAAAACCCTCGCAATCCTCTGCACCCGCCTCGTCCGCCAAACCCGCACCCCCCGAGCCACCGTCGAACCCAAACTAAACTCCGCCCGTCCAGCCTTTTTCCCTTATCCCTTTTTCCTTATCCCTGTCTTTCTGTTCCCTGTTCCCTGTTCCACCCCATCTCCATATCGTGCAGTCTTCATGCGCCGGCGCCGCATACTCCCCATCCGGCTGGCTCAGCAGGATCCGCCGGTCCGCCGCGGCATCTTCGCGCGATCGGAAAACCGCGCCGTTCCACAGCCGCGTAAATCCCGCCCGCGCCTCAAACTCCGCCTCCTGCTCGTTGTTTACATACAGAATGTCGAGTTCGCCACGCCGTCCCGCAAACACTCGCGCCAGTCTCCGCAGCAGCCTCCGCATCACCACCGCGCCAAATGGATTGAAGAGAAACAGCACCGCCGGCCCCGCCGGCCACTCGAACTCCAGCGCATCGGCCTCCACAATCCGCGCCGGACACCCCGCCCGCCCATCCCTCCGCCACCGCGCCAGATTCCGCTTCGCAATCCGCGCCAGCGCCGGGTGCATCTCCACCCCCAGCACCCGCTCAAACCCAAGCTCCGTGGCCAGCAGCACCGCGCGGCCCATCCCCGCGCCCACATCGATGAAAGTCGTCCCCGCCATAGCCGCCCCCGGCCTCGTCCGCCTCCACCTTCGCACCATCCCGCGAAACACTGACGGCGCCACGGCGTAGCAAGCCGTCGCATGGCGCGAGTGCGCATGTTCTGTTTTGAGATCCCGCCCTGCCACCAGCCCGCTGGTGCGCACCCCGTGCGCCACGTCGAAAGGATGCGCAATATACCCGGTGGCCTTGGTCAGTCCCGGAAGCGTTCGGCGGTTGGATTCGCGAGGCACCGATCAGACTAGCAAAATTCGGCCTCTTACTTCTTCACCACCGTCGCCGGCCCCACCTGCTGCGCCGTGGCGTCGTAAAGATGACAGTCCCCCGTCTTCTGCCGGAACCGGAAATAGGGATGCAGGAACAGCATGGCCCGCGCATCCCCAGTGCCTTCCGCCAGGTCGTTCAGCCACACCCCGTCGGCTTGCGGCGTGGAATGAATATGCAGCCAGAATCCCTTGTGCAGCGTGGCAATCACGCCCCCCGCAATCTTTATGTCCTGTACCGAATGAACGTCGAGGTCGATCATCTCCCCACTCTCCTCGTCGATCGAAACCTTGCCCTGCATCACCGACGCAAAGTGCTGCTCCAGGTTCTTCGCTTTGAAGTGCGGGTTTGGCACTATGGAATAAAAAAGCACGTTGCGTCCGTTCACCAGTTCGCGATGCCCGTTGGTCAGCATCATCGCGCTGATCACGTCCACCGCATTCTGATTGTCCTTGGCTTCCTGCTTGTCCGCCTTGGCCTTGTCGCTATACTTCAGCGTCTCCTTCATCACCCGCTGGTCTTCCTTGCGCGTCTGCTCGGCAGTCAGGTCCTTGCCGTCCTTCTCGAGCAAGCGCTCAATCTGCTGCCCGTTCACGAAGAACTGCTCGTTGACATCCGTTTCCTGCTTCTTCATCTTGCCGTTCTTATCCGTCTCCGCGCTCCAGGCGGTCACCCGGCACTCGTACCGCTCCTGCTCGGCGGCCGTCTTCTTCTCGTTGGCCAGGGCTCGGTTCAGCAGTTGCATCGGATCGGGCAATGGCGCATCCAGCGGCACGGGATGCTGCGCCATGCAGGCAAGGGGCACGGCAACAGCGGCGACAACTGCGGAGACGCGAAGGCGCATTGAGGACCTCTAAGCGGCTACTACGGAAAGACGCATTGGGGAGTTCAGAGGTTAGGAAAAACGCTGACGGAGGGAGGCGGGGGTTTTAACCCCCGCAAAAACCTCGCGCAATGGAGGGCTTTAGCCCCGGAGCTTTTTCCGTGAAGATGACGCCCCTCGCGACTCGCTCAGCCCGTAGCTTCCACGCCCACCGGCAGGCTGGGAATGCTGCCCTGCGCCCGCGCTTCGTCCACCACCACGTCCAGGTGCGCCAGCACCTCCGCCACCGTCATCGTGTACAAATCCCGCTGCGCGTCGTAACCCTCTTCCACCAGCTGCTTCAGGTAACGCCCCGCAATCTGCACCGCTATCTGGTCGGTGATCACCTTCCCGGCGCGCTTCTTTTGCTCCACCCATGCCGTGCACGGCAGCGCAATGGTCACGCTGCGCCCATTCACGCTGAAGACTATGTCCACCGCGTCGGCGTGCCGGGTGGCAATGGCCACAATGTTCGCCTTCCACACGCACTGCAGCTCTTCCCCGGTCCAGCGGTCGGTCACGCGGAAATTCTCATACATGCTTCTAGGGTACCAGCGGCCCCGGCGCCCGGAACAGCCGAGCTGCAACCGGCTTAGTTCCGCATCCGCCGCGACCGCCGCCCCTCTGCCGCATCTAATCTCCTGGGGGAGTCTGTGCGCGCGCAAATCAAACTCGGCCGCATCGCCGGCATCGAAATCGGCCTTCATTACTCCTGGTTCCTTATCGCCTTCCTCATCGCCCTCTCTCTGGCGGACCACTTCCGCCACGCCCCTACGCATTGGAGCCCGGCCGCCGCCTGGGCCGCAGCCGCGGTTACGTCCGTCCTCTTCTTCGTCTGCCTCCTGCTGCATGAGCTGGCGCACTCCCTCGTGGCCAAGTCTTACGGCCTGCGCGTCCGCGCCATCACCCTCTTCGCCCTCGGCGGCGTCTCCCAAATCGAGTCCGACGCCTCCAGCGCCAAAATGGAGTTCTGGATCGCCATCGTCGGTCCGCTCACCAGCCTGGGAATCGGCGGTCTTCTGCTGGGCCTCGCGCATGTCTCCGGATGGCATCCCGGCGTTGAGCCCGCATCCATCGGCATCGCCATCCTCCTCTGGCTCGGCTACATCAACATCCTGCTCGCCGTCTTCAACATGATCCCCGGATTCCCCCTCGATGGCGGCCGCGTCCTCCGCGCCATCCTCTGGGGCGTCAGCGGCAGCGCCGAGCGCGCCACCCGCTGGGCCTCCCAGGCCGGTCAGGCCGTCGCATTCCTCTTCATCCTCTACGGCCTCTTCCGCTTCTTCTTCGGCGAAAACTTCGGCGGCCTCTGGATCGCCTTCATCGGCTGGTTTCTCCTCGATGCCGCCCGCAGCACTTACATCCAGTCCGGCATCCTGGCCGAACTCCGCGGCCGCACCGTCGCCGAGCTCATGGAATCCAACTGCCCCACCGTCCCCGGTTACTTGAGCCTGCGCGACTTCGTCGACGAATACCTGCTGCACAACGCCAACCGCTGCTTCCTCGTGGTGCAGGGCGACCGTCCCGCCGGCTTGCTGACCATCGATGAAATCCGCAGCGTCCCCAAAGACGAATGGAACCTGACCAGCGTCCAGGCCGTCATGCGCCACCTTGACCAGATCCGCAGCGTTCCTCCCCAGATGCAGGCCGTCGAGGCTCTCGAAATCATGGCCCGCGCCAAACTACCTTTCCTCACCGTGGTCGCCGCCGGAAACCTGCAAGGCGTCTTCTCCCAGGCCCACGTGCTCCGCTACCTCCAGCTCCTTTCCAGCGCCGGCAGCACCGTCCACCATCAGAACGCCGCCTAGCAAGGCGGCTGTGCCCCGTTCCTCGCCGGGCTTTTTCGCGATGAGCGGGCGTGCTTTTGCTCTTGCTTTTCTCGTCTGTCATCCCCCTCAGGGAATCCGCTTTTCGCCTCTACTCTTTCCGCGCAACCCGCTCTTTGCCCATTCCGTAGTCGCGTTCACCGCCTCCCCCGCGAGGTCCACCGGTTCAGCACGAACTCCCGGAACAGGTTGTCCAGAATGTCCCCGCCAAGATCGCCAAAGCCGTTGATCAACACCAGGCTTGCTCCCCGTTCCTGCGCCGGGTAGTAGGCGTTGGAAAGCCCCGCCGATCCAAAATCCCCCAGAATCTCTGGGAAATTGATTCTCCGGCCGCCATCGTCCCCGCGCGTCACAAACGTCGATCCAATCGCATGCCACACCCGCTCCCGCGTGCTTCCCTGACCCATCACAAAATAGCGCGGGTCGCTGTGAAACACCGAGGGCAGGATCGCCCGCGTCAGAAACTCCCCCGATGCATGGTTCAGATACGCCGTTCCGTAGCGCTTCGCATAGCCCTCCATGCCGCCGCCAAAACTGGGAAAAATGTTCCTGTTCTGCTCCGCGCCCGCCACCGCGCCGGTGGTGAGAAAGGTAACCGGATCGATCAGCGTTCGTGTCGCCAGACGATATTTCTGCTTGGCCATCATCGGCGGCGCGTTCCAGTCAAAGCTCGAATAGAAATTCGGAAACACCTTCAACACTCGCTGCTGCTCGGCGATCTCGACCTGCGCAATCGATGCCGCCTCCTTGTCCATCACCCGCACCGTGGTGCTGGCCGCCGCAACGCTCAACACCACATTCGGCAGAACTACCGGTTCATCCGCCTTCAGCGCAATCGGTTCCGAGACAAACTTCGTCATCCCGTTCCCCGAAACCGTCACCACGTACGTGCCTGGCTCAAGATCGTCAAACTCGAACTGCCCCGTGGCCCCCGATCGGATCTCATGCGGCGTTCCCGGCGCACTCTCTTCCGACAATTCCACGCGCGCGCCCTGAATCACGTCTCCATTCCCGTCCAGCACCGTTCCCGATATCGTCGCGGCGCCCGCCGCGGGCGCACTCCCGCTCTGCTCCTGCGCCGCCGCCTGCGCACCGGTTTGCGTTTGCGGCGGTTCGGGCAATCTATCCCCCGCCTGTGCCGCTAAATTAGCTATTGCGAATCCTGCTATGCACCCAAACTCCAACATCGAGCGAACCAACCGATAAATAAACGACAAACTTTCCCACCTCCCGGGCCGCAAACGGCCTGTACTGTTGGGACGCGCCCTTCCGGCCTCGAGTAAGCCTGATGAACAATTTGTCATCGCGCCGACATCTCAAAGCAACCTTCCCCCAACAGCACCCCCGTTCCCTGTTCCCTGCTCCCTGCTCTCTGTTCCCTGTTAAACTAGTACGGTTGCAGTCGTAGTGCCTCCCGCCAACGGAACCTGCCTGCAAGTCTTTCCAGGGAAGGACAGAAGAGAACCCACCGTGAAGACTGAAACCCGTCACGCGCTAAAACAGGACAAATTTGCCCTCGCTGCCAAAGGAAGCGTCAGTTGGGTCTCTGACAACCGAAGCAGCGTCATTCGCTGGCTCATCTGGGGCGGCTCGGCGCTGGTGCTCGTCGTCGGGCTCGTGGTCTTCTGGGGCATGGAGAATTCGGCGGCCAATAACGCCATCGGTGCTGGTTTAGACACTTACTCCGCCCAGCTTTCCCCTCCCGGCGCTCCGGTTCAACCCGGAACCTACGCCAATGTCACGGACCGCCTGAAAGCCGCCAATCAGCAGTTCGAGACCGCTGTTCAGAAGTACGGCTGGCTCCCTGAGGGCGCTCGCGCGCACTACTTTGCCGGCGTCACCGATATGACTTTGGGCAAGACCGGCTCCGCGGAAACGGAGTTGAAGGCCGCCGCCGCCTCGTGGAATCGCAACACCGCCAACCTGGCCAAACTGGCGCTGGCCCAGCTCTATCACCAGACCGGCCGCGATCCCCAGGCCGTCAGCCTTTACAACGAACTCATCGCCCGCCCTTCCGTCACCGTTTCCGCCCCGGTCGCTCAGCTCGATCTGGCCGACCTCTACGTGGCCGAAGGCAAGCAGGACCAGGCCCGCCTGCTCTGGGCAAAGGTCAAGGACGCGGACAAGGACGGTATGGCCGCAACCATCGCCTCCCAGAAACTCTCCGGCAAGCAGCAGTAAGCTCCCGTACCGCCGGTTTCCAAACCGGCTGTTGCGCGGGTCACAAGACCCGCGCATCCGTCACAATCGCAACCCCTCCTCGTGCCAATTCCCGTTGCGCGCGCCCATCCCCTGTGCAACGATGGGTTCACTTCATTTTCCCCAGGGGTCGCCGTGCGCCATAAAATCCTGTGTGCCGTCGCCGTCCTGCTCCCCGCCGCGCTGCCCGCCCAATCCGTCATAACCACGGCCGGGGCCGCGCCCCACTTCGACGACAACGCCTGGCCGATCGCTGAAGCAGCCCGCTCCTTCAGCCAGGAAGACGACATCACCGTCCTCACCCTCACCTTCGCCCCCGCCGAGGTCACTCCATGCGTAACGCACCGCGTAACGTAGCGCCGGCCTCCCGGTCCGCGCTCGTCGTCGCCGCTCTTCTAATCCTCGCTTGTGCCGCCTTCCCCGCCCAGTCTCTCGGCGCCGCGCAGCCCGTCTTCCGTTACCACATCGGCGATAACCCCCGCTGGGCCGATCCGGCATTCGACGACTCCGCCTGGCCCGTCGCGGAAAATGCTCACGTTCCTGCCCCGCCCTTCAACTCCAATGGCTTCCTCTGGGTTCGCGCCCGCATCCCCGTTCCTGCCGGGCTCAACGGGCCCCTTGCGGTCCAGACCTCCGTCGACGCCGCACACGTTGGCGTCCCCATAGGCGTCGTCGAAATCTATGTCAGCGGCACAGCCGCCGGCCTGCTCGGCGAGTTTCCGCTACAAGCCTCCCCACGGATCTTGCCCCGCAGCGTCACCTTTTCTCTTCATCCCGTTCTCGCCCCGCCAGGCCAAACCGTAACCGTCGCCGTCCGGGAATGGACGCCGCCCGCCCTGCTGGTGGGCGCCGCCACAAGTGACATCGCAATTTCCATCGACCGCGCCACCGTGCTGGCCACCGCTGCCCGCGCAGACAACGCCGATGCCCTGCTCGCCTCGCAGCCCATGCTCGTTCCCAACCTGCTCCTCATCCTGCTCGGTCTGGCGCTGCTGCCGCTGTGGCCCGCAGTCCGCAGTCGCGAACTCCTCCTCAACGCCGTCTGGCTTATAACGCTGCCTCTTTACGTCGGCATGACCGTCATCACTCAGGCGGGGCTCGTCTCCAGTTCGTTTCTCTTCTGGCTTATCTTCTTTTTCTTCCTGCGCATTCCCGGGTTCTGGGTCACGGTCGAACTCATCTGGACCGTCCATCGCATCCGTTCCAGCGTCTCCCGCGTGCTCGCCCACGCCTGCTGGATCGCTTACCTCGTCCCCGAACTCATCGCCAACCTCCCCAGTCGGCCCGCCCCATGGATTCCACCCTTCCTCCACGGTTCATACGGCGCTCTCGCACTCTTCAACATCCTCTGCCTCGGAGCTAACCTCTGGGCGTTCTTCATCGCCCGCCGCAATCGCATCATTGCCGCGGCTTTCATGCTCGTCAACATCCCGCTCCTGGTGCGCGTAGCCGGTATCCCCATCAACATCGCCATCGGAACCGTCACCATCGATGGCCAGATCGTCGGCTTCTTCGTCGCCGGCGTCGCCATCACCGCCATGCTCGTCCGCCAGGCCATCGCCGCCTGGGACGCCGGCCGCAAGCTCCGCGTCGAATTCGACGCCGCCCGCGAAGTGCAGCAGCGCCTCGTGCCCCTCGCGCTTCCCGTCGTGCCCGGTTGCACCCTCGCCGCCGCCTACATCCCCGCCGCTGAAGTGGGCGGCGACTTCTACCAGGTGCTGCCGCAATCCGGGGGATCCACGCTCATCGTCGTCGGAGACGTCAGCGGCAAGGGGCTCAAAGCCGCCATGACCGGCACAATGGTCCTCGGCGCGCTCCGCTCGCTCGCCCAGGAAACCGGCTCGCCCGGCAAGATCCTCGACCGGTTGAACGCGCAACTAGCCGCAACCACCGATGGCGGCTTCGTCACCTGTCTCTGCGCCCGCATCGACGCCGCCGGCGCGCTAACCCTCGCCAACGCCGGCCACCTCGCCCCCTACCGCAACGGCCAGGAGCTCCCCATCGACAACGGCCTGCCCCTCGGCATCGCTCCCGACGCCATCTACACTGAATCCACCATCCGCCTCGCTCCCAACGACCGCCTCACCTTCCTCTCCGACGGCGTAGTCGAAGCCCAAACCCCCACCGGCGAGCTCTTCGGCTTCGACCGCACCCAGGCCATCAGCACCCAATCCGCCGAAGCCATCGCCGCCGCCGCCCAGGCCCACGGCCAGGAAGACGACATCACCGTCTTAACCCTCACCTTCGCCGCCGCAGAGGTGCTCCATGCGTAAGCTCGTCATGCTCCCGGCGCTGGTCTTCACACTCGCTGCGGCTGCGGCATTCTCCCAGTCGACAAACCTTAAGGCCTGGCCCAACGGATTTCTCGCTCTAAGCGGCGGATGGCGCACGCAAGCAGGCGATAATCCTTCCTGGGCGCAGCCCGGCTTTGACGACGCTCGGTGGCCGGTCATCACGCTCGGGAATCAGGACGCCAACTCCGCGGGTTGGCGATGGTATCGCCTCAGCGTGGATCTTCCCCTGCAGCCTGCTCCCCTCGCCCTGCTGATCACAGGTGGCGACGGCACTCTTGAGGTCTATGTCAACGGCCGCCGGCTGCCCGGACCCGCCCTGCGCTCCAGCCTGCTCATCACTTACCCCAAAGCACGGATTGTGCCCATCGGCGCCACCGGCCCCACGGAGATTGCTCTACGCACCTTCGTTCCCTCCCCAACCATGTTCCTCGCCGACCGCGGCGCATTCCGCGTCTTGCTGGGAACACCCTCCGCCATCGAAAACGCGAAGCGGGCCGAGCAGAGTGACCGCCTCGGACGAGTCGTAACCGGCTTCGGCGTCCATCTGCTTCTCTTTCTCGCCGCTGCCGCCTTTTTTCTCCTTTTCTGGTACCAGCGCGACCGGCGCGAGTACCTGTTTCTCGGCTTGAATCTCCTCCTCGTCGCGGCCGGAACAATCGCCTTCGAGCTGGCCACTGCCGGCGCCGTGCCATTTTCCCTCAACTGGTTCATCGCCGTGCCCACCGTCTACTTTTCCACCATCGCGCAGATCGAATTCACCTTCAGCTTCATCGACAGGCGTGTCGCGCGTCCGTGGCGCATCTACGAAATGGTCCTGCTGGTTCCCCCAGCCTTCCTGGTGCTCCCGGCATGGTTCGGCCTCATCAGCCGCGGGCTCTTCAACGTCGACGAAATCCTCATGATCGTCCCCGCGGCCATTCTCCTCCCCCTCATGTTGCTCGCATGGTATCGTCGCGGAAATCGCGAAGCCGGATGGCTCATCCTGCCCAGCCTTTTGCCCATGCTTTCCATCGCCCTCAGCGATGTGGGTATCATCGGCGCCTATCTGGGCTGGCCACGCATCGCTGCGCTGGGAGATCCCATTCCCATCGGAATTCTGTCCATCGAGTCCTCCGATATAGGCGACCTGCTCTTTCTGCTGGCCATCGGCATCGTCATGTTCTTCCGCTTCACCCGCGTCAGCCGGCAGCAGGCCCGCGCCGCCGCGGAACTGGAGGCTGCGCAGCGCGTCCAGTCTTTACTCCTGCATTCGGCGCAGAACGTCGCATCTTCTCTCCGCATCCACGCCGTTTATCGGCCCGCCGAGGAAGTCGGCGGCGATTTTTTCCATACCGCGCAGATCGCCGGCGTCGCCCGCGTGGTCGTCGGCGATGTGAGCGGAAAGGGATTGGGCGCCGCCATGCTCGTTTCGGCAGTCATCGGCGCACTGGACACCATGCACGATGCCGATCCCGCAGCTGTCTTGCGCGCCCTCAATCAGCTGCTGCTGGTTCGGCAGCAGGGTGGGTTCGCCACCTGCCTCTGCGCCTCCGTCTCGCCCGGCGGCCTCATCGCCTTCGCTAACGCCGGCCACCTCGCCCCCTACCGCAACGGCGATGAAGTCCCCCTCGAATCCGGCCTGCCCCTCGGCATCGCGCCCGACGCCACCTACACCGAATCCACCATCCAGCTCGCTCCCAACGACCGCCTCACCTTCCTCTCCGACGGCGTAGTCGAAGCCCAAACCCCCACCGGCGAGCTCTTCGGCTTCGAACGCACCCAGGCCATCAGCACCCAGTCCGCCGAAGCCATCGCCGCCGCCGCCCAGGCCTTCGGCCAGGAAGACGACATCACCGTCTTAACCCTCACCTTCGCCGCCGCAGAGGTGCTCCATGCGTAATGCACCGCGTACCGTAGCGCCGGCCTCCTGGCCGGCTGTGGCGCGGACCTCCCGGTCCGCGCTCGTGATCGCCGCATTGCCGGCACTGGTTCCCGCCGCTCTGCGCGTGCCGGGTCTCGAACCGGCTCTACTGTGAAAAGGCGCTGAATCGCCCTGCGCACCCGTTCCTCCCGCCCGGTCGCGGGATAATAGTGCTGGGGCTGCCAGGCATTTACGCCTGAGCATTTTGCCCCCGGTGTGCGTCTGGTTCCTGTATGAGCGCCACCCTCACCCTACCCTGGATGGAGATCGCCCACAGCGCCGTGCACGACGAAACCCGCCAGCACGCCTCCGATGAAGCGCTTGCGGCTCTGGTGGAGCAGTATGCCTCCACGCTCTACCGGGTGGCATTTTCCGTTTTGCGCAACGCCGCTGACGCCGAGGACGCCGTGCAGGAGACCTTCCTGCGCGTGCTGCGCCATCGGGCCACGCTGGGCGAGGTGCGCGATCACCGCGTGTGGCTCATCCGCATCGTGTGGAACATTGTGCTGGACCGCAAGCGCCGCGCCAAAACGCGCCCTGAGACCGAAGACATGAGCGACCTGGCCCGGGTGCTTCCGGCCGCCGGCCTCAGCGCCGAGGATCGCGCCGCGGCCTCCCAACATCACACCCAGATGCTGCGCCTGGTCGACCGCCTCCCCGCCAAGGAGCGCGAGGTGCTGGTGCTGTCGGCTTTCGAAGAGCTGTCCAGCGTGGAGATCGCCCAGGTCCTCGGGGTCACTGAGTCCAGCATCCGCTCGCGCCTCTTCCGCGCGCGCAACATCATGGCGGACCTGCTGGAGCGGCCAAGGAGTTTGCGATGAAATCGCCTGAAGAGAACGGATTGAGGGTCCCGGTTACTGAAGCGGAAAAGACACTGCGCCTGGTTGCATCCCTGCCTGCGCCCCAGGGCCTGGTGGACCGCGTCCAGGAGGAACTCCGCACCGTCCCGCGCGGCCGCCTGTTCGAATGGCCCACGGCGCTGCTGCCCGGCGCCTGGAGCTTGAGCCCGGCGCTGCGCGGCGCGGCAGCGGCGGCTATCGTTTGCATAGTGGCCGGCGGCGGCTGGCGCATTTACTCCCACGTCCAGACGCCCGCAGCTCCCACCGCCAACGTGGTGGTGATGCCCGCGCGCGTGGGCACGCAGGGCGGCTTCTCCAACGCCGGGGCCATGCGCACCCCGGACACGCTGGCCAAGCCCGTGCTGACCCACGCGGTTACGCCGGCGGCCGCCCCGCCGTCCAAGCTCCACAAGCTTCGCCGCCATCCCGCCGCGCCGCCCAAATCCCTTCCGCCGCGTTAGCGTCCTACGCGTCCCGCGCCATGGCTTTGAACAGCATGCCCAGCAGAGCCAGCACCACCGCGCCCCAGAACGCCGGAACCATGCCGGAAACGTGGAATCCGCGCACGATGCTCGATGCCGCCAGGATCATCAGGCCGTTGATGACCAGCAGAAAAATCCCGAACGTGAGGATGCTGATGGGGAAGGTGAGGATCTTCAGCACCAGCCCGATGGTTGCGTTCAGCAGCCCGATGACCAGCGCTGCCACCAGCGCAGAAGTCAGGTTGCGCACGTAGAACCCCGGGACAAGATGCGCGGTGACGATGAGAGCCAGCGCGCTCAAAAGCCATTGCAGCAGAAGCCTCATGGAAACTATCTCCTTGCGATTGCGATGGGTACTTCCAACTGAATGAAATGCAGCCGGGGCCGATTGCTGCCGAACGGGGTCCATTCTATCCCGCGGAGCCGGCTTTGGAGGGGGCTAAACTCGAGGCATGTTCGTGCGCAGGCTGAAGGTGGAGCGGGTGGATGAAGCAGGCGCGCGGCACGCGTGCCCCATCCGCTGGATCGACAACTTTGCCATGCGCAACTTTACCAACGACGCCATCTTCGACGACACGCTGCCGGCCGCCGACGGACTGCTGGAGGCCGGATACCGGGTGCCGCTGGACCGGCTCCAGCCCGCAATGGAGGACTGGTTCCGGCGCAAGGGCTACCTGACGGCCGCGGACCGGCTGGAAGTGACCGAGCTCGGCGGAGGCCCCTGAGGCAGCCGCGGCGCCCGGGGGATTTTGATGGCCGGAACTTTCCCTGCCGGAGCCAGGTGCGGCGAGCTCTTTGGCAGGGGGCTGGTGGCCGGATCGGAGTTGAGAAACAGGCGCATCTCGGCTTCGCGGCGAGCCTTCAGGCCGGAGTTTTCCTGGCCGCCGCAGTGGTCCCACTTGAGGAACTCGAGGGCGGCGGCGCCCAGATTGCCGCTGTTCAGTTCCTGGAGCAGGGTGGAGCTGGCCAGGCGGGCAGCGCCGAGGTTGTAGACGAAGTCGACGAGGGCGTCGAACTGGCCCTGAGTGAGCGGCGCCTGGACGTAGCGGGCCACGGCCTGACCGGCGGCAGCGGCATCCTGGGCAAGCAGGTTCTGGGCGCAGGTTTCGGTGACGCCCTTGGGACGGTACTCGCCGGGGCGCAGCTTGTGGCCGTATCCGATGGTGGGGATGCCGGCGGGGTCAAGGTAAGTGGTGGGGCGGAAACCTTCGTGCTGCAGGATGAGTTCGAGGCCGTATGGGCTGACGCGCATGTTGTGTTCTCCGTGGATCGTGAGTCGTGGTTCGTGACTCGGGTTTGGCGCAAAATAAAAAACGGCGATCCTTTGTGGGATCAGTCGTTTACGTCAACAAAGTGCACAGAAACACGGGACCGGGAGAAAAGCGACCAAGGGACCCAGGGACCAACGACCTGGAACTGCGCGGGCCGTTGGAGCCGGTTCGATGGGCAAAAATGTTCAAAAAAAACGAGGATGTGGAATGGATTGAGCAGGTTAAGGGCAAAAACTGCACACATTGTCCGTTTTCGGACAGTGTGCAGCGAACGAAAGGAGCAGAGGGGCAAGGAGAACACTTTCCGGTCTGGCGCGGTGCTGTGCTGCAGCTGGTGTTCATGGTGTCCCCCTGCTCGAAATTCGGGCCAAAAATGAAACGCCCGCCGGATGGGCGGGCGTTTCTCAGGCGCTTTTCTGACCTGTTAAGACAAGTCTAGCATTTCCGGAGTTTAAGACTGCACACTTTGCAGAACAAAGTGAATGCGGAGCAGGTTGTGCAAGTCTTTTTGCAGCATGGGATTGCGGACAGTCGTGGGACGACGTACCGTGATGTGGGCCGGTACCCCCTTGACATTGGGTTTTTGGGCTGTTTTTGCGAAATTATTTTATAAAACGTTGATGGTTAAAGGGTTAATGTTATGGTTTTTCGGGGTTTCTGGGGGGATGGCGCGTTCGGGCGCGGCTCCGGGCTGAGCTGGCTGGGGGAAAAGCAGATTCCCGGAGGGAATGACAGAAAGAAAGGCAAGGGCAAGAGCAAGGGCAAAGGCGTGAGGTGCGGGCATCGGTTGCGAGCTGGGTATCTGCCTGACTCATCTTGCCACAAATTGTTGTGTAACTTAGTGCCAATCGCGACAGTACCCGTGTTCCCGACTAAGGGAGATTCGTGCGGACGCCCAGGGATTCAGCTACTTTGCCAAGTTTCCCGTCAAGGGTCCATATTTGGGTGCCCGGAGTCGCCAGGCAGGACGCAATCAAATGTGCGTCCGTCAAGCCGATCCCCTTCGAGGCAAGCCCCCGAGTTTCGATCATGTGCCGAACATCCTGCAACCGCACCGGGCGGATGGAAATCAGTTGGTCGAGATACATCAGCGTTTTTTGGCGTTCCGGCAACGCGCCGAGCGCCAACTCCGCAATCAGGAAGGGGTGAACGCAGAGTTGGTCGTTGGCAATTAATGTGTCCAACTCTGCCTTGTAAGCGCCAGTACGAAACATGGCGATCCAGATGGAAGTGTCGGCCAGAATCATTGCTCGTCAACCCGCAATCTGCGCACGTCTTCAATTTGGGGGGCGGTTCCAGCCAGGGCCAGGAGCCTGCGGCCGGCTTCCCGCGCAATCAACGACTTTAACGCGGCACGAATCAACGCCGCTCTTTCCGTCAATCCGCTGTACTCTTCTGCCGTTCGTAACAGATCGTCGTCGAGCGATACGGTAGCTCTCATATTTCCTCTCTGTGCACCAATTATAGCACCGATACGTGCATTAATGTGGTGACCAGTGTGCGAGATTCGTGGGGCACCCTGGCGATGGATGGGACACAGCTCGAACGGGAGATTCTCTGCGGGGAATGACAGAAGGAAAAGCAAGGGCAAGAGCAAGGGCAAAGGCAAAAGCAAGGGCAAAGACAAAAGCAGATTCCCGGAGGGAATGACAGAAAGAAAGGCAAGGGCAAAGGCAAGAGCAACGGCAAGGGCAGAAGCAAAAGCAGATTCCCGGAGGGAATGACAGAAAGAAAAGCAAGGGCAAAGGCAAGAGCAACGGCAAGGGCAAAGGCAAAAGCAGATTCCCTGAGGGAATGACAGAAAGAAAAGCAAGGGCAAAGGCAAGAGCAACGGCAAGGGCAAAGGCAAAAGCAGATTCCCTGAGGGAATGACAGAAAGAAAAGCAAGGGCAAAGGCAAGAGCAACGGCAAGGGCAAAAGCAAAAGCAGATTCCCTGAGGGAATGACAGAAAGAAAAGCAAGGGCAAAGGCAAAAGCAAGGGCAAAAGCAGATTCCCGGAGGGAATGACAGAAAGAAAAGCAAGGGCAAGAGCAAAAGCAAGGGCAAAAGCAAAGGCAAGGGCAAAAGCCCGTCTGCGCCCACGAGGCTTGTATAGTATTGCCACCGGGTCACTTCCCTTTTTCCCGAGGTCAAGCCATGACACGAACCATCCTCCGTGTCCTCCCGTGTTTATTTCTGCTGGCTGCCGCCGTTCCCAGTGCACAAGCTCAGGCGCGGCCCGACCGCGGCTCCGACCGCACGGCCCACGTCACCCTGGGCCAGTCGGCTGTGCCGCTCTACGGGCCGTGGAAATTCACCATCGGCGACTCGCCCATCGACCCAAAAACCGGCCAGCCGCTGTGGGCCGAGCCGGATTTTGACGACTCCAAATGGGAGACGGTGGACCTGACGCCGAAGAACGGGGCCGGCGATCCGATCAGTGGGCAGTCAGGCTATGTGCCCGGCTGGACGGCCAAGGGACACCCCGGCTACTTTGGCTACGCCTGGTACCGCATCCGGGTGCAAGTGCAGGCGCAACCCGGACAGAAACTGGCGCTGGCAGGACCGGCTGACGTGGATGACGCCTACCAGGTCTTCGATAACGGGGAACTGGCCGGCCACTTCGGCGACTTCAACGGCAAGCAGCCAGAGATCTACGGCACCCAGCCCAAAATGTTCCCGCTGCCGCAGCCAGTGAGCCGCGGCGACGCGACTGGCCCCAACGCGCCCACGCGTGTCCTGACCTTTCGGCTCTGGATGGAGCCCTACACGCTGGTTAACGATCCCGATGCGGGCGGCATGCACTCGGCGCCGGTGCTGGGCCAGGCGGGCGCGGTGACAACCGGCTACCAGATGCGCTGGCTGGAACTGGTCCGCGTCTACGCATCCGATGCTTCCCTGGCTCTGCTGTTTGGCCTGCTGGCCGTGGTCGCCTTCAGCCTCATCCTCTTTGACCGCTCTGACCGCGTCTACCTGTGGATGGGGGCTCTCTTCCTGCTCATTGCCGCCCTTAGCGCCCTCGAGGTCATCGGCGCCTGGACGGAACTTCAGAGCCTCTCCGTCAATAATCTGCTGATCGACGGTCTTGTGCTCCCGCTGGTATACGCCGCCTGGGTGATGGTGTTTTGGGTATGGTTCGGTCTCGAGCGTCCGCAGTGGCTGCCGCGGCTCACCGCCGGGCTCACACTGCTGTTAATGGTCTCAAACATTCTGGGTGATGAGATCTTCTTCGGGATTGTCCCGCATGAGGTTGCGGTTCAGTTCGTTACCGTCTCCCTGGTTCTCCGGCTGCTCTTCTTCGCCCTGCTGTTGTGGGTGGTGATCGAAGGCATTCGCCGGCAGGGAGTGGAGGGCTGGCTGGTTCTGCCTGTCGTCGTATTGCGGGGGATCGGCGCCTTCACGATGCAGCTCAACCTTCTCCATATCCGGATGGATTGGTTTCCATTCGGGGCGCAGGTCACCCTTGGCACATTCACGGAACTGCTGGTCGCCGTGGTCATCGCGCTGCTGCTGCTGCGGCGGCTGTTGCAATCAGTGAAGCGCCAGCGGCTGATGGCGCTGGATGTGAAGCAGGCGCAGGAGGTGCAGCAGGTGATCCTGCCCGAGGCGCGGCTGGCGCTGCGAGGGCTCACCATCGAGAGCGAGTACCGGCCCGCGCGCGAGGTGGGCGGCGACTTTTTCCAGATCATTCCGCATAAAACCGACGGCAGCGTGCTGATTGTGGCTGGAGACGTGACCGGCAAAGGCCTGAAGGCGGGAATGCTGGTGGCGCTGCTGGTGGGGGCGATACGGACTGCGGCGCGGTTCAGCGATGACCCCGTGGTGGTGCTGCGCGAGCTCAATCAGCGTCTGCTGGGCCGCAGCGATGCCCAGGCCACCTGCCTGGCCCTCCGCATTGAGGCCCACGGCGCGGTAACGCTGGCCAACGCCGGCCACATGCCGCCCTATCTGAACGGAGAACCGCTGCCGATGGAAGGCGCACTGCCGCTGGGCATGATTGAAAGCGTCGAACCCTCCGTGCTGCGCTTCCAACTGATGCAGGGCGACCGCCTGACGCTGATGTCGGACGGCGTAGCAGAAGCGCAGGATGCGAATGGGAAGCTGTTCGGCTTCGAACGGGTGGCGGAGCTGCTGCGGAAGGCAACGACCGCATCCGAAGTAGCCGTGGCGGCGCAGGCCTTCGGGCAGGAGGACGATATCAGCGTGATCGCGGTGACGCGGGCGACGGTGATGGCTGTCGCCATCGGCGTGCTGGTGCTCGCAACCGCCGTCGCCGGCATCATTCCGGCGCGCCGCGCGGCTTCGATCGACCCGGTGAAGGCGTTGCGGGTGGAATGAGCTTTGGCGGCGTGGAACGCCAACTTTGGCGCGGCTACTGCGCTGACGGCTTGGCAGGCGGATCGGGCGGAAGTTCCTTCGGCGTGTACACGCCGCCCTTCACCAGCAGATCGAGAATCTCAGCTGTTCTGGCGTGGCATGGCTCCATTTTCTGATAGGTGTAGTTGTCGTGCTCGGAGTCGATGACGGGCACCGGCTCTTTGGGGCCGGAAATCTGGTTGAGCATGGTCCAGACTCCGGCGGGCGGAGAGACAGTGTCGATGAATCCGAAGCCGGCCATGACCGGGGCTTTGATGCGCGAAGCAAAATCGACCGTATCGAAGTAGAGCGCGGTTTTCATGGCATCGGGATTGTCGGAAGGCCAGTACGGATAGCCGGCTTTGCGGCCATGGAGGTCGCCGTTGGTGTCCGCGCCGGCGGGGACGCAGACCGCGACTGCCGTCACCTTGTCGGGCCTGAGTCCGGCGAGCGCGATGCTTTGCTGGCCGCCCATGCTGCCGCCGGTGAGCACCACGGTTTTGCCGTCCCAGTCGGGGCGCGTCGCCAGGTAGTCGAGGACGCGCGAATCGCGCAGGTACATATCGAGGAAATAGGATTTTTCGCGATCGGTGTTGCCGACTTCGTTGTAATTCCTGGGGATGTTGCCGGATGGATCGGAGGGGAGTTTGTCGTGGGAGTCAACGTTGAGGACCAGCCAGCCTTGGGCGGCGTGCTCGGCGTCGCCGTGCAGGTTGAGGGCGTAAACGCCGGCATATTGAAGCTGGATGAGCGCGGGAAACTTGCCCTCGCCGGCGGGCCTGGCCACGTAGCCATGAGCTTTCGACCCCAGCGCATCGAGCGAAAACATGCTGGCCTCAACGCCGGGCACGTCGGTGGTGACGGGGGTGAGCACGGGATGGATGGGGATGGCGGCCTGCTGGGCGAGCTTGGAGTCCCAGAATTGGTCGAAGTCCGCCGGACGGGGAGTGGAGAGAGGGATTTGAGTGGGTGCAACGGCAGCGCCGACTGCGTAGAGGCCGTTGTTGCGGCCGGTGTTGCCGCCGATCCAGGACGGCGCGGGAGTCGGGGCTGCGGTGGCTTGGCTTCGGGTTGAGGAGCCAGCCTGTGCCGCGGCGGTGGTTGCGGCATCTTGCGGTGTACTGGTTTGGCTGTTGGCGGAGCTGGTGGCAGGGGGTGCGGGCGATGAGGCGGCGAGAGCGGCGTAGGGCTCAATGGCGACGTAGATCATTTCGGGCTGGTTGCCGGGGATTTCGATCTTGTCGCGACCCGAAGAGAGATCGAGCTTGCCTTCTTTGAGCACCACGGCGTTGTTTCTGCGAATGGTCCACTTGTAGGCATAGGTGGGGGTCACCGGACCCGGGGTGACGGTCCAACCGACCGTTTCGCCGATCTTGTAGATGCCGTTGGCGTGGTAGGGCGTGAAGGTGAGCTGCTGCGGAATGGGAGCGCGCTGAGCAATAGCGCATGCGCCGGCGAGCAGGATGGAGAAGGCGAAGGGAACGCGGAATCGATTCATGGAAAACTCGGGTCGATGATACTAGATGGCGGGTTGCGGTCCCCGGCGACAATCTTGTGGTGGCGCGATGCAGGAGCGTGGGCCCGGAGGCCCACGCTACAGCCGACCGGGAGGTCGGCGCTACCTTGTGGCGCTGCTTCCTATTTCGATCCGGGGATGCGGACGAGCAGGATGTCGTGGCCCTTGATTTCCAGGGGCATGTTCTGGGTCAGGGTGATGTCTTTGCCGGACCAGAGGTCTTTGCCTTGTAGCGGGCCGTGAAGGCCGAGCTTGGCGAGGTCGAGATGGAAGGGATGGGTGGAGACGCGGTCGCTGCCACCGTTGAGGACGGCGATGGCGGTGGCGCCGCCGGAGAGATGCTTGACCCAGAGGTCGACTTCGCCCTCAGAGTAGACGCGGCGGGCCTGGTGGCCCAGCGGGTCCTGGTCGATGGCGATGACCTCAGAGTTGGTGAGGATGGAGCGGATTTCAGGCTTCATGTGGGGCAGGTCGTTGCCGGCGAGGAGCGGCGCCGAGAGCATGGCCCACATGGAGAAGTGGGCGCGATTTTCGCCCAGGGATAATCTGCCGTTGCCGACTTCGAGCATGTCGGGATCGTTCCAGTGGCTGGGGCCGGCGTATTGGGCGAGACCCGCCTGCTCATTGAGGAGCGTATAGATGGAGTTCCAATTGGGCTGAATGTCATCGGTGGTGCGCCAGAGGTTGCCGCCCATGGCAGGCGCCCACTCCCAGACCGAGTCCCAGCCGTACTGGCAGAACGAGAAGACGATGGGACGGCCGGTGGCGGCAAGGGCTTTGGCCATTTTGTCGTAGGCCGCATGCATGATCTCCATCTGCTTTGCCGGGTCGTTGGGGGCCTGCTTCATCATGACCGCGGGGATGAAGCTGCAGAGATCGTATTTGAGGTAATCGATGCCCCAGGAGGCGTAGGTTTTGGCGTCCTGCTCCTCGTGGCCCAGAGAGCCTGCGTAGCCGGCGCAGGTTTTGGGGCCGGGGCCGGAGTAGATGCCGATTTTGAGGCCCTTGGAATGGACGTAATCGGCGAGGGCCTTCATGTCAGGGAATTTGGAGTTGGCCTGGATGTTGCCGTTTGCGTCGCGCTGGCCCTGCCAGGTGTCATCGATGTTGACGTAGATGTAGCCAGCGTCTTTCATGCCGGTGGCGACGATCTGGTCGGCGGAGTCGCGGATGTCCTTATCGGTGACCTTGCCGAAGAAGTAGTTCCAGCTGTTCCAGCCCATGGGCGGAGTCTTGGCCACCTGGCTGGAGTAGGGGGTTTGCGCGGAGGCGAAGAGCGAAGCCAGGGCGAGGACGGCGAGCGAACACGGAACGGCGATGCGCATAGTGGAGTCTCCCCAGAAAGAAAACGCTTTCCGCGGGGAATAGTACTGCGCGAACGCGGGGTTGCGCAATGAGATTTGCTGAACAATGCTGACGGCCGATTGGGAACAAAGTGGGCTGTTGCTGGCCGATTTGTGCTATTCTCGCCGCGTGTCAACCGCCGTCGAGGTCAAAAAAGAGAAGAAGATCCGGCATACTGCGCTGGTGCGCGTGACGCACTGGCTGACGGTGGTGTCGTTTCTTGCGCTGCTGGTGAGCGGGCTGGAGATTGTGATTTCGCACCCGCGTTTCTACCTGGGCGAGACCGGGAACGTGAACATGAAGCCGCTGTTCACGATCCCGATTCCGGCGTCGCGGGACACGGTTCCGACGGGCTACAAATTTGTGATGCCGGACGAAAACGGCTGGAGCCGGTATCTGCATTTTGAGGCGGCATGGGTGCTGGTGCTGACGGCGCTGGTGTACGGGATTGCGAGCCTGGTGAACGGGCATTTCCGCAGGGACATTTTGCCGGAGCGGAAGGACTGGAACTGGCGGGCGTATGGGGAGAGGATCGGGCGCTATCTGCGGCGCGAGCGGCCGGATGCGGCGGAGGCGGGCAGTTACAACGTGCTGCAGAGGACCGCGTACCTGGTGGTGATTTTTGTGCTGTTTCCGCTGATCATCTGGACGGGCCTGGCGATGTCGCCGGCGTGGGAAGGGGCGTTTCCGGCGACCGATATCCTGCTGGGAGGGCATCAGACGGCGCGCACGCTGCACTTTTTTCTGACCTGGGCGCTGGTTTTGTTTTTTGTGGTGCACGTGGCAATGGTGGCGGCTTCAGGATTCCTGCGGCGCACGCGGGGGATGATTACGGGGCGGGCAGGGGACGACGAGGAGCGCTCATGACGGAGATTTCACGGCGCAGGTTGATCACGACAGGAGTGGTTGCGGCCGGCGGTCTTACTGGGCTGGCGGCGGCGGGGCGGATTGCGAAGCGCTACGGGCTGATTCCGCCGGATCATGGAGGATGCTACGGGGCGGGCGAGACGCTGACTTATGCAACGCAGCGAGTACTGACGGGCAATCGTGCGGTGCGTGAGTTTCCGCGCAACATGATTTCGAAGGCGCCGTTTGCGAATGAGGTGGTTCCTCGAGGCAAGTTGTATGAGCGCTCGCAGGCCGTGGGGTTTGCCGACTGGCGGCTGGTGGTGGATGGAATGGTGGATCGGCCGCTGTCGCTGTCGCTGGGGGATATCAAGAGCAATTTCCCCATGCGGAGCCAGATCACCGAGATCGGGTGCGAAGAAGGATGGACCTATATTGCGGAGTGGATCGGGACTCCGCTGCACGAAGTTCTGCGCGCTGCGGGCATGCAGCCGCAGGCGCGCTGGGTGGTCTACTATGCCATCGACAAAGTGATTTGGGAGAGCATTGACAGGAACGAGGCACTGCATCCGCAGACGTTGCTGACTTATGGCATGAATGACGGCAATCTTCCGGTGGGCTTTGGAGGGCCGCTGCGGCTGCGCTTGCCGCGGCAGTTGGGCTACAAGAGCGTGAAGTACGTGATGCACATGACGGCGACGGACGATATTAAGAGATTTGGGAAAGGCCTGGGGTCGATTGATCCGGAGGGCGGGTACTCGTGGTACGCGGGGATTTGAGTTTGCGGCTGGGCGCTCTGGTATAACGGTCTGCACGGAAAAGACTGTTGCCGGGCGGCGTTGGCGAGCGATGGAGTGCGAGCGCGCTTGAAGCCGCGAGCCGGCGGGGAGAGCCCGCGATGCGATCGAAATTCTGCTGGATGAGTTGGGTGGTTGCGTGCGCGCTTTGCGCGCTGGGCGGGAATGCCCAAAAGAAAGTGGCGGCGCCGGCAATGACTGGGGCAGTGCTGAGCATGACGCCGGTGAAGCCTGAGAGCGTGGGCTTCAGCAGCGAGCGGCTGGAGCGGCTGCATGCGCTGATCCAGGATGAAATCGACCAGAAACACCTGGCCGGCGCGGTAACGATTTTGGCGCGGCACGGAAAGGTGGTTGAATATCGCACCTACGGCGTGCGCGACCTGGCCACCGGCGCGCCAATGACCAAGGACACAATCTTCCGCGACTACTCGATGACCAAGCCGGTGACCGGCGCGGCCATGATGATTCTGTTCGAAGAAGGCAAGTGGCTGCCCAACGATCCGATTGCGAAGTACATACCGGAGTTCGCGCACCTGAAAGTGTTTGACGGCGTGGACGCTGCGGGCGAGATGAAGCTGGTGGATCCGGATCACCCGCCGACGCTGCACGAGCTGATGTCGCACTCGGCGGGGTTTTCGTACGGGTCAGGGTTTCCGCCGGTGGACGCGATGTATCGCGAGAAGAATCCGCTGGGGTCGAAGAACCTTCAGGAGATGATCGACAAGCTGGCGACCATTCCGCTGAATTATCAGCCCAGCAAGGGATGGACGTATTCGATGTCGATGGACGTGGAAGGCTACATCGTGGAGAAGCTGTCGGGGCAGTCGCTGCCGGACTTCATGCACGAGCATATTTTTGCGCCGCTGGGGATGAAGGATGCGGGGTTTTATGTTCCGGCGGAGAAGCGCAGCCGGTTTGCGACGAACTATCGCGACGACCACGGCACGCTGGTGATGACGCCGGCGGGCTGGTGTCAACGGCGGAGGATTACTACCGGTTTGCGACCATGCTGAAAGACGGCGGCGAGCTGGACGGGAAGCGGATTCTGTCGCCGGAGACGGTGAAGCTGATGACGACGAATCATCTGCCGAAGGAGCTTCTGACGGGCAAATTCGGCATTGGCGAGCACATCATGCGGCCGGGGTTTGGCTACGGCTACAACTGCGCGGTGGTGTTCGATCCAGGCGAAGCGAATTTGCCGGACGGCAAAGGGACGTTCTTCTGGGACGGCGCGGCGGGGACGTGGTTCTGGGTGGATCCGACCAACGATATTGTGTTTGTGGCGATGATCCAGCGCATGGGCGGCGGCGACAACCATCCGCTGCTCTACCGCAGCCACGAGGTGGTGTATGGCGCGCTGGTGGATCCGGCGAAGTGACCGCGACGCGGGAATTGCAGAGGGAGTCGATGATGAGAATTCATTTTTTGCGTAGGCAGATGGCGATTGGTTTGGCGGCACTGGTTGCAATGTTGACGCTTGCGGCTGCAAATGGCCAGCAGGCACCGCAATCTAAACACACCGCGCAGCGAACGGCCGACTTGGCGGTGGTGAAGCCGGAGAGCGTGGGCTTCAGCAGCGAGCGGCTGGAGCGGCTCCACGCGGCGATGCAGGAAGCGGTGGACAAGAAGGAAGTGGCAGGAGTAGTGACGCTGCTGGCGCGGCACGGGAAGATCGTGGACTATCGCACCTACGGCATGCGCGACCTAGCCACGGGCGCGCCGATGACAAAGGACACCATATTCCGCGACTACTCGATGACCAAGCCGGTGACCGGCGTGGCCATGATGATCCTGTACGAGGAAGGGAAGTGGCAGCCGAGCGATCCGATTGCGAAGTACATTCCGGAGTTTGCGCACCTGAAAGTGCTTGACGGCGTGGACGCCGACGGGAAGATGAAGCTGGCCGATCCGGTGCATCCGCCGACCATGGCGGAGCTGATGTCGCACACGGCTGGATTCACCTACGGGTTTTTCGGCAACACGCCGGTGGACAAGATGGTGCGCGACGCCAACGTGTTTGACGCGCCGAACCTGCAGGGGATGATCGACAGGCTGGCGAAGATTCCGCTGCTGTATCAGCCGGGGACGCAATGGAATTATTCGCTTTCGATGGACATCGAGGGCTATATCGTGGAGAAGCTCTCCGGCCAATCGCTGCCGGATTTCATCCGCGACCACATTTACAAACCCCTGGGGATGAAGGACGCGGGCTTCTATGTTCCGGCTGATAAGCGTAGCCGTTTCGCGACGAACTACTGGTGGGACTCAGAGACGAATACGGTGACGGCGCAGTCGCATGGGTTTGTGAGCCCGCATGCGTACGAAGCGCAGCCGGTGGAGCCTTCAGGCGGGGGCGGCATGGTGTCGACGATCGAGGACTACTACCGCTTTGCGCAAATGATGGCGAACGGCGGGGAACTGGATGGGAAGCGCATCCTTTCACCGGAAACGGTGAAGCTGATGACGTCGAATCATCTCGCGGCCGACCTGGACAGCGGGAGGTTCGGCATCGGTGCACAACGCATGCGGCCGGGGTTCGGCTACGGCTATAACTGCGCCGTCGAATACAACCCGCAGGAGGCGAATTTGCCGGACGGCAAAGGCACGTTTCTGTGGGATGGCGCGGCGGGAACGTGGTTCTGGGTCGATCCAACGAACGACATTGTGTTTGTGGGGATGATCCAGCGGATGAACGGCGGGGAGCCGAATTTGCAGTACCTGAGTAGATCGATCGTGTACGGGGCGCTGGTGGATCCGGCAAAGTAGGCGGACTACTTCATCAGATCCAGCGCCATGGCGGTCATGGCGGTTACGCCGGTGCGGATGGCCGGCTCGTAATCGGGCGCGAAGTGCGCGGTGTGCAGGCCGGGAAGCGCGACGCCGGTTTGCCGCGACTGCGCCAGCTTTGCGGGATCGGACGCGCCCAGCCAGTACATGAGCTCTGGAATTCTGTTGCCGAGAGAGAAGACGCCCACGTCCTCCGATCCCATGGTGGACTGCGCGGTCTCGACGTGATCGGCGCCGAGCGCAGTGACGGCAACGGCGCGCAGCCGCTCCGCCAGCGCAGGATCGTTCGCGTTCACCGGGGTGTACTCGGTCTTGCTCACGGTGACGATGGGCATGCGATCCTGGGGCACGCCGTATCCGCTGGCGATGCCGTTGGCTAGGCGGCGGACGGCCTCGACGATCTGATCGCGCACTTTGTCGGAATACGTGCGCAGCGTCAGGCCCATCGTGACTTCATCGGGAATGATGTTGCGTTTGGAACCGCCGTGGATGGTTCCCACGGTGAGCACCGCGGGCTGTTGCGGATCGACCTGGCGGGCGACAATGCCCTGCGCCATCACCACGAATTCCGCGGCCATGAAAACCGGATCTTTGCTGTTCTGCGGCGCCGAGCCGTGCGCGCCGATGCCGCGCATGGTGACGTCGATGCTGGTGGAGCTGGCGTTGAGCGGGCCGCCCTTGATGGCTATGTCGCCCGCCGCGTAAGCGGGATTGTCGTGCTCGGCGAGGACGAAATCCGGCTGGCCGAAGCGCTGGTAGAAGCCGTCGGCAAGCATGGCACGCGCGCCGTCGACGGTTTCCTCAGAGGGCTGTCCGACGAGCATGAGGGTGCCGTGCCATTGCGCCTTTTGCTCCACCATTTCCTTGGCGACGCCCAGGAACACGGTCATGTGGACGTCGTGCCCGCATGCGTGCATTACGCCGACATCCTGGCCCTGGTCGTTTTTGGCGCGCACCGTGGAGGCGAAATCCAGGCCGGTCTCTTCCACGATGGGAAGCGCGTCAAGTTCGGTGCGGATGAGGAGGCGCGGGCCGTGGCCGTTTTCGAGGATGGCCACGATGCCGTAAGCCTGGCTTCCGTCCTCGTACTTGCCGATGTGCTCGGTGACGGTGTAGCCGAGCGCGCGCAACTGCGCGGCCAGGTAGGCTGAAGTATTTTCTTCGTGATGCGAAAGTTCCGGATTGCGGTGCAGGTGCTTGTAGGTCTCGGTCAACGAGGGCAGTTCGGCTGCGACGGAACTCTTGAGGTCAGCGGAGCTTTGCGCGGCTGCGGGCAGGGCGAAGGCGAGCGCGCAGGCGATGAGACGAAGATGCATGGCTGGACTCTCCTCAATTCAACCGGGGATATAGGGCGAGGCTAACACGGCGCTCCGCCGGCGGGGCTTTACATTTCTTAAGGAATCCTCCTATTGCCGGACCATAGGAGCGGGAGTAGGGTAGTTATATTGGTTTGCCATAGGAGAGCGCGATGGGCGGAAAGACGGACGTATGGCAGGGGACGCTGGCGCTGATGATCCTGCGCACGCTGGAAACCATGGGCGCGTTGCACGGATACGGGCTGGCGCGGCGCATTGAGCAGACCAGTGGCGCGGCGTTGCAATTGAATTACGGCACCATTTATCCCGCGCTGCTGAAGCTGGAGCAGGAGGGGTACATCCGCTCGCGGTGGGGCGCCAGCGAGAACAATCGCAAGGCGAAGTTTTACGAGCTGACGAAAGCCGGGCACAAGCAGGCGCGCAAGGCCGCTGCGGAGTGGGAGCAGGCCACGGAAATCCTGGCGCGATTTTTGAAACCAGCCGAGGCGGGCAGGTAGGAGGGACCGATGCACAAGATGCGCGGATTTTTGTGTCGGCTGGGTGGTATTTTTTCGCGCCGTAAAGGCGAGGAGCTTGAGCAGGAACTTGACACGCATGTGGAGATGGACACGGAAGCGGGCATGCGCGCGGGGCTGAGCCGCACGGAGGCGCGCCGGAAGGCGTTGGTACGCCTGGGCGGCGCCGAACAGGTGCGCCAGGCGTACCGGGAGCAGGCCGCGATGCCGACGGTGGCCGGCATCCTGTGGGACCTGCGATTTGCGCTGCGGCAAATGCGCAAGGCGCCGGGGTTCACGCTGACCGCCGTGCTGACGCTGGCGCTGGGGATCGGCGCCAACGCGGTAATTTTTGCGCTGGTCGATTCCATCCTGCTGCGTCCGTTGCCCTATGCCCACCAGGAACAGCTGGTGCGCATTACCGGGGGACATGCGCAGGAGTTTCCCAAGGGCTGGATTCGCGCCCTCGGCGAGCGCACGCAGGCGATGAGTTCCGTGGCCGGTTACGGACCGGATGCGGAATCGAACCTGTCAGACGCGGACCGACCGGAGCGCGTCTTCGGCGCCGCGGTTACGGTGAATGCGCTGGATACGCTGGGCATTCGCCCTGCCGCGGGATCATTTTTCCGGCCGGAAGATGCGATTGCGGGAAGGGACCACGAAGTGGTTCTGAATTACGGGTACTGGCGTCAGCACTTCGGCGGCGACCCTGACGTGATCGGACGCGATATCCGCATCAATGGCGTTTCGCGGCGAATTCTCGGCGTGATGCCGGCGGGCGTGCGCTTTCCTTACGCCGATACGCAGTTCGTGATTCCCGTTTCGTTCCGCGCGGATGACCCCTACGATCCATGGAACGCTTTCAATCTCGATATGTTCGGTCGCCTGAAGAATGGCGTAAGCCCTCATAAGGCCCAGGCCGAGATCCGTCAGCTCCGACCGCTGCTGGTTTCACAATTTCCCTGGCGCATGCCGGACATTTGGGCGGACGACATGACTGTCATCCCGCTGCTCGAGGCGCAGACCGGCCCCATCCGTCCGCGGCTCATGTTGCTTTTCGGGGCGGTTGGGCTCATCCTGCTGATCGCGTGCGCCAACGTGGCGAATCTGATGCTGGCGCGCTCCAATGTACGCGAACGTGAGATTGCCATTCGCGGGGCGCTGGGTGCATCGGGAACGCGCCTGATGCAGCAGCTCCTGGTGGAGAGCGTGGTGCTGGGCGTAACTGCAGGTGCGGTGGGTATGGCGGCGGCGCTGGGGAGCCTGCGCGTGTTTGTGCATCTGCTTCCGGCGGACACGCCGCGCATCCAGGATGTTTCGCTGCACTGGACAGAGCTGCTGTTTACGCTGGGCGCATCTGTTCTGGCGGGGCTGCTGTTCGGCGCCATTCCGTCATTCAAGCTGGCCACAATGAACCTTTTGAGCACGCTGCGCATGGGCACGCGCTCCATGACCGGCGGCTCGCGATTCGGCGCATCCACCATCCTGGTGATCGCGCAGATTGGGCTCTCCGTGCTGGTGATTACGGCGGCGGGGCTGGTGCTGCATAGCCTTTACAAGCTGTCGCAGGTGGATCCCGGCTTCCAAACCAATCACATTGTGACCGCCGAGATTGCGCTGGACTCCGGCGCGTGCCAAGGCAACCAGAACAAGGGCCGCTGCGAAGCGTTCTGGGAGACGCTGCTGCAGCGGTCCGGCGAAATAGGCGGCGTCGAAAAGACAGCGCTGGCCGACGCCCTTCCGCTCAGCGGGCATGACAACAACTATTTCTACGACGCCGAGGATCATCCGCGCGATCCGCGCCAGAGCGCCGCGATGGCAACTTCGCGCATCGTAACTCCGGATTATTTCGACGTGATCGGTCTGCACCTGGTCCGCGGCCGTCTGCTGGCCGCGGAGGATGCCTCCGGAGCCTCCCACGCCGTGGTCATCAACCAGCGGCTGGCCGATGAGATGTGGCCAAACCAGAATCCGTTGGGCAAGCATTTGATGAGCGTAACGGACGAGCCGCAGCCCACCATCTGGGTCGCAGACAAGGCAGTCATCGTCGTTGGCGTTGTCGGTAACGCGCACGATACCAGCCTGGACACGGGGTATACGGATGAAGTTTATCTGCCGTTGACTCCGGATCGGGAGATGTCGGCGATGTACACGCTTTTGCGCACGCACAGCACGCCGGAAGAAGCCGCGGAAAGCCTGCGCCAGGTGGTGTCGCAGATCGATTCGCTGGTTCCGGTCACGCGCGTGCGGTCGCTGGACGAAGTGGTTTCGAGCTCAGTGGCCGCTCCGCGCGCGATTGCGGTGCTGCTGCTCGCGTTCGGCGGGCTGGCGGTGTTCATCGGCGCCGTCGGAATTTACAGCCTGATTGCCTATATGGTGAGTTGGCGCGTGCGGGAAATCGGATTGCGCCTGGCAATGGGAGCGCAGCGCTGGCAAATCGTGATGAGCATCGTGCGGCAGAGTCTGTTCCTTGCCATCGGCGGATGCATCGTCGGAATCGGCGGGGCGCTGGCGTTGAGCAAATGGCTGCACAGCTTCCTGTTCGACGTGAGCCCGCTGGACCCGGTGACGCTATTGGCGGTGACGTTGCTGATGACCACGGTGGCATTGGCGGCGGCGTGGATTCCGGCGCGGCGGGCTGCGTCCGTGGATCCCGTGATTGCGCTGCGCGGCGATTAGGATTTAGATCGGAGGCCGGCATGCGAACCATGCGAAGGCTGTGGCTTCGGCTCCTCGCGACGCTGCATATGCGCCGCGAGGAAAGCGAATTCGATGCGGAACTCGAGCACCATATTGCGATGCACACGGAAGACGGCGTGCGCGCGGGCCTGAGCCGTGAGGAGGCGCGCCGCCAGGCCCTGGTTCGCCTGGGTGGAGCAGAACAGACGCGGCAAGCGCATCGCGATCACAGGACACTGCCGTGGCTCGAGACCACGCTTCAGGATGTCCGCTACGCGGTGCGCGGCTTCCGCCTTAATCCCGTCTTCGCCGTCACGGCAGTCCTGACGCTCGCGCTTGGTATTGGAGCGGCAACCGCGGTCTTCAGCGCTGTCGATCACATTCTCTTCCGCCCGCTTCCCTATGCACAAGCCGACCGCATCGTCTCGGTTGGTTTCGTGCAATCGCTGGAAGGGGAGGAATTCACGATGGGCGGGTTCTTCTTCGATTGGGTCGATCATCAAAGACCGTTCTCGGCCATGGCCTCGCAGGGAACCATGCTTCATGCCTGCGATCTGGTTGAGGCCAATCCGCAGCAGCTCAATTGCATCCCAGTGCAGGCGGGATTTCTGCCTTTGCTGGGAATTTCGCCCGTGCTGGGGCGCAACTTCTCACCGGACGAAGACCTTCCCAACGGGCCGAGCGTGGCGCTCATCTCTTATGGGGTCTGGCTGGACCATTACAACCGCGATCCGCACATTGTGAATCGGCTGATCGATCTCGACGGCAAGCCGACCCGGGTCATCGGGGTCCTGCCCAAAGGCTTTGAACTGCCCACGGTGGAGACTCCCGATGTGCTGCTGCCGATGCAGTTGAACCGGGCGGTGCAAAACACAGTGAATGGCGGCTTTGGCGAACCCATGCGCACTTTTGCCCGCCTCAAATCCGGCGTGAGCATCGCCCAGGCCAGGGCCGAGATGGAGCCGCTCTTTCTGCACACCCGGCAAACATTTGTTCCGCCAGCGCTTCGCAGCGATTTTCACTTGAGCATTCGTTCGCTGCGCGACCGCGAGACGCAGAGTGCGCGGCTGCCGGCCTGGATACTGTTGGGGGCGGTGCTGGTGATGCTGCTGATTGCCTGGGCCAACGTGGCCGGGTTGATGATGGCGCGCAGCGCGGCGCGGGAACGCGAGATGGCGGTGCGGTCGGCTCTGGGAGCAAGCAGGGGACGCCTGATCCGCCAGTCGCTGACGGAGGCGCTTTTACTTTCGCTGGCGGGCGCGGCAGCGGGGTTGGCGCTGGCCGAAGGGCTGCTGCGGGTCTTCATCGCGATTGCTCCTGCGAGTATTCCCTTCCTTGGCAAAGCAAGTCTTGACCTTCGTGTCGCGCTGTTCACTGTAGGGATTTCGCTCCTTTGCGGAGCATTCTTCGGCCTCGCGCCCGCTCTTGAAAAACCCCGCTCCATTGCGCTGGCCGCGCGCGCCGCCAACTCCGGCAGGCACGCCATTCTGCGGCGCGGTCTGGTAGCCGGGCAGATTGCCTGCAGCATGATTCTTCTCTCGGGGGCAGGACTGCTGGTGCGCAGCTTTCAAAACATCGAGGAACAGAACCTCGGTTTCCGTGCGAAGGGAGTGGTGACAGTGCAAATCGCTCTCCCGTGGTTCCGCTATGACGCGGTACAAAAGCAGATGGATTTCTATCTTCGGGCGGAAACGGCTCTTCGCCGCTTGCCTGGCATTCGCGCCGTCGCAATTACCGATTCCGTGCCCCCCGGAGGTTGGCAGGGCGACTATCGCTACTCTGATTTGGCGACCGAAGACAACCCTCATCCGACTCCTGGAACGGGCGGAACTGTGGTGAACCGGAAGGTTACCCCGGACTATTTCCGGGCGCTCGATATTCCCATTGTTCGAGGCCGCGGGTTCTCAGAGCAGGACCGCGCTTCCACTCAGTCTCTGGTTGTACTGAGCCGCCTGTTGGCAGCCCGGCTTTTCCCCGGCGAAGATCCTCTTGGAAAGCGAATTCAACCAGGCATCCACAAGGGTGACTGGTTCACGGTGGTCGGCGTGGCCGATGACGTCAAAAACAGCGGTCTCACCGAACAAAATGAACCGGAAATCTATTTTCTGCGGCGTGATGTCGTGAACGACTGGGGCGGGCGCGTGCCGATGTTGTTGATCGACTCCGTTCTTCCGGCGGACACGATCATGCCATGGGTGCGGTCCGCGATCGCTTCGCTGGACCCCACGGTGCCGGTGGAGATGGAAACCCTCAATCGAACCATCGGCAGCCTGGCCAGCCGCCCCCGCTTCGAGACCGCGCTGCTCGGCTTCTTCGCCTTCATCGGCCTTGCCATGGCCATCATCGGGCTCTACGGCGTCATTGCCTTCCTGGCCACGCAGCGGACGCAGGAGATCGGCATCCGCATGGCTCTCGGCGCCAGCCGTCTCGATATTCTGCGCCTGATCCTGCGCGAAGGCGTGCGCCTTGTCGCATTCGGCGGCGCGGTGGGGCTTGCGGCCGCCTTCGCACTCTCGCGCCTGCTCAAGAGCCTTCTCTATGGCGTCGGCCCGCACGACCCGCTCAGCTTCGTCGCCGTCACGCTGCTGCTGTTGCTGGTCGCACTGTTGGCCACGCTTCTGCCCGCGCGCCGGGCAGCATCAGTGGACCCCAGCCAGGCGCTGCGCGCCGAGTAGCCTGCGCTGCGCGCCGAGTAGCCTGCGCTTGCTGGCACAGCGCTGGAACCCGTGCGCTTACTGCGTCGTACCTTAGACTCATCTTGGAAGGTATCCGCCGGAGGAGATTCTTACCATGCGGGCAAGCGCGCTTGAGTTTCGTCTGCGCATGTTGATCAACACCGCCATTATCCTGCTCGGCTTTTGGGCGCCGTGGCAGGAGACGGCCAGCCGGCGGCTGGTGCTGGAGTGGCTTCCGCTGGAGCTGAGCCGTCCAGGATGGATGAACTTTTCCTCTGCGGTCCCCGCGGTCATCGCCCTGGCTTCCGCGATGGCCGCGCTGGGCGCCGGGCTGCGCGTCTGGGGCTCGGCGTATCTTGGGCCGGCGACCGTGCAGAGCTTCTCCATGAAGGCAGGCGGGGTGGTCGCCGATGGGCCCTATCGCTACCTGCGCAATCCGCTGTATCTCGGATTGTGGTTCATGGTCGCCGCGCTCGCGTTCCTGATGCCGCCATCGGGCGCGCTCTTCTCCATCGTGCTGATCACGATCTTCATTGTCCGGCTTACGTTGGGCGAGGAAGCATTTCTTGCCGCGCGCCTGGGCGAGCCCTACCAGGATTACCTGCGCGCGATTCCGCGCTTCCTGCCGCGCCTGCGCGGCCAGATCGCTTCGAGCGGCGCCCGCCCGCGCTGGCTCCGCGCCCTGCTGACCGAGCTGACTCCGATCGGCATCTTCGTCGCCTTCGCATTTTTGTCGTGGTCCTACAACGGCGCGCTGATGGACCGCGCAATTCTGATCAGCTTTGGGCTGTCGCTGGTGGTGCGGGCGCTGTTGCCATCGCTCTCCACGGAGACAGCATCCACTCCTGCCCCCTGAATATGAAATCGGCAAAAAAAACGGGAGAGGCGCTGGGCCTCTCCCGTCTTTTGCTTTTTTGAGGGAACGCGCCGCTACTTCTTCGGAGGAGCGATGACGTCCTTGGCGGCCTTGGCCACGCGGAACTTGACGACGGTCTTGGCCTTGATCTTGATGGCCTCGCCGGTTTGGGGGTTGCGGCCGATGCGCGCCTTGCGCTCTGCCTTCACCAGGCGGCCGATTCCGGGGATTACAAACAAGCCATTTTTCTTGGTTTCCTTGATGGCGGTTTCCGCCAGCAGGTCCATGAACGCGGCGGCCTGCTTGTTGGTGAGCTCGAGCTTCTCGGCCATGTGCCGCGCCAGAGCCGTTTTCGTCATTCCAGTTGCCATTCTGTTCTCCTTCTCGCGCTCCCCGTCGGGGCAGCCGATGTGTTGCCTGGGTCTCCGCCGCCCCTATCCAAACTGCCGGGGCGGTGCCGCATGGGGTTCTCGATTTCAGGCAACGACTTTACGAAAACCCTGTATTCATGCGGGTCCCAAAGAACCCTGTCGTTGTTCACAATGCGGCTTTCCCCCTGGGAAAGTCAACCGAAAAACGACCGATTTCCACAGTATTTGCCGGTTTTTGCAGGATTTTCAGGGAAAAACACCGATCCTGACCCGAAAACAGCCGTTTTCTTTGGAAAGCTGCTTCGTTGGTCGCTCATTCCGCTGCTTTTCTGTTTCCTGTTCCCTGATCCATTTTCCTAGTCTTTAGAACCCAAACAGCACCTTCTTCTTCGGCTTCAGCGATGCCGCAATGGGCGTATTCAGCGCATTCACGACTGGCGCGGCCAGCTTGAAATAGCGGATAACCGTCGAGGCGAACTTTGGATCGAGCGCGATCTTCGCTGGCTGCGTGGCTGCCAGTCCCCATTGCCGGCAGCGGATCAAATCCATCCCGGGGTGCTCGCAGGGAAACCCCTTCGGCGGCCGCGTCAGCGCGTTGCCTTCGAACTCGCTGAACGTTTTCTTGATGGCCGGGCGCGCCAGCAGCTTGCGAAATTCCGCATGGTGATCGAGCAGCCAGTTGCGGATCGCCGCCAGTTGCTCCTTCTCCGGCATGTACGCGCCCGCGGCCACGATCACTTCCTTGGGGCTGACATGAAAGTAGTAGCCGGCGCCGGAGGTCTTGTCGAGTCCGGTGTGTGTCCACCAGGCCGCCACGTGCGTTTTGTAGGGGCGCTTGTCGTTGGAGAAACGCGTGTCGCGATAGATGCGAAACAGCGACTTCTCCGCGGGGCGCACGTGGTTGGGCGCAAAGTCCAGCATCGCGTCCGTGATTTTGCGCACGATGGCCAGCATGGGCTCGCGCAGCGACTCTTCAAATTGGGCCTTGCGCGGTTGGAACCACTCGCGGTCGTTATGCTTGGCCAGGTTACGCAGAAACGTCAGCGCCTCAGGGCGAAACCAGGGATCGGCGGCAGCGGGAACAGGAGCTTTTTTCATAGCCATCGCAGAAAAAAGAGTATCGCAGCGTGCGGAACGAAATCTTTCCCGCAAGCCGGTGAGCACCATGATTCGTGCCCTTCCAGGGAATCGAAAGCGAATCCTGTTTTTAGCGGATCACCTTCAGAGCCCCGCGGAAGAGCCCATCGAAATCCCCGGCGAGGGACTTGTCTTTGGCCACCGCTTGCTCAATGGCTTTCTCCGCGGCCACGCGTTGATAGCCCAGGTTAGTCAGCGCGCTGAGCACATCGTCCACCGCCGCGCCCTGCACCGTTGCCTGCGTGGGCGCCACGGCAAAGTCGTCAAGCTTGTCCTTGAGCTCCACCACCAAGCGCTCGGCCAGCTTTTTGCCCACACCGGGAATGCGCGTAAGCTGCGCGTGGTCCTGCCCGCGGATGGCCTGCACGGTGCGCTCCGGCGAAAGCCCGCTCAACATCTTGATCGCGAGCTTCGGCCCCACGCCGCTCACCGTGATGAGCCGTTCGAAGAGCCGCTTCTCCTGGCGCTCGAGGAAGCCGAACAGCGCGATGGCGTCCTCGCTCACCTGGGTGTGGATGAAGAGCGCGGCCTCGCCGCCCACGGAGGGCAGCGCCGTAAACGTGGGCACGGAGATGGTGACGTCGTAGCCCACGCCGGCGCACTCGACGATGGCCTGGCCGGGTTCCTTGTGGATGAGCTTGCCGCGAAGATGAGCGATCATAAAGAGGTTAGGCTGACAGTTTATCGAGATATGTCAGGGCCTGTTGGTACCGTAAGTCGTCTGAGACGGACTCAGGGTTTCCCGCGAGGTAAATCAACTCCCGCAGATCGCGATAAACGATACTTTCCGGACTCAGAGCCTCCTCGCTGCCGTATGAATGATCCAAAGCGATTGCCTTTGGATTTTCGAGCACTGCCTTGATCGCGACTTCCGGATTATCTGTGGGAGCAGGTAGGAGACTGTTGAATGGGGATCCGGACAGCGCGAAGCCCAACTGCTTGTTGTCTTCGGTGATGATCGCTTCGATATTATCTTCCAGACTGGCGGAATAGAGACAAGCTCCGCCGAGCACAGGCGCAAGCATCGAACCGCCAAGATGATTCCACTTAATTCTTCCTTCGCGCGTGCGGATAAGCAGCTTTGCGATCAGCAGCGCGGCTTTATTCAGTTCAGCGTCGCTCATAAGCCCTCTACCTCAGCATCGAAGGTTCCGGAAATCTCGTTCAGCCTGCGAAAGATGATCTGGCAGTGCTCTGCGATCTTGGACCGCTTCCCCTCGAAAACTGCCCTTTCCGTCAAATAGGTGTTCACCAGAGCCAAAAGCCTGATCACCTCGTCCACCTTGACTGCGGAAGCCTCGCCCTTGAGGCCAGCCTGCCAGCCTTTATTATGCGCTAAAACGCCAAGCAAATCCGTCGCCGCCCGCTGGGCGTTTTCAAGGTGCATCTCCCGCACCGCCTGTAACAATTCGCGTGCAATCACGGACCACCTGGAAAAATCATGGGATAAATTGCGTGTGCGAACTGCGTCGGCAGCTTCCCGTGCCGCGTCTTTCGCCTTTCCGGCCTGCACCCATGCCAACCAACTGAAGACAACTCCGGCGATGCTTGCAACAGTTCCGACGATCGCCAGCAACCAATTCCAGGCAGTCGAACTCATCCGGTCTTTCCAGGGCCTTGTGTTTTGTACGATTCTACTCTCGTTCCAAAATCCCCATCCGCTTGGCCACGCGCACGAGCGTCTGCAGCGCCTGATCGAGCTGCGGGCGCGTATGCTCGCTGGTCAGGATGAGGCGGATGCGCGCCTTGCCTTCGGGCACGGTGGGGAACGCGATCCCCGTCCCCATCACGCCCTCCTCAAACAGCGCCCGCGAAAACTCCATGGCCACGCGCCCTTCGCCCAGGATCACCGGCGTGATGGGCGTCTCCGTGGCCGGCGTGTTCACTCCGCCCACGTTGAAGCCGGCGCGCCGCAGCTCGCCCTGGAAGTAGCGGGTGTTGTCCCAGAGCCGGTCAATGCGCTCCGGCTCCTGCTCCAGGATGTCGAACGCCGCAATGCATGTGGCCGCCACGCTCGGCGGATGCGACGTGGAGAACAGGAACGGCCGCGCGCGGTGATAGAGAAAATCAATCAAATTCCGAGACCCGCACACGTAGCCGCCCAGCGCGCCGATTGCTTTCGACAGCGTGCCCACCTGGACGTCGACGCGCCCGTGCATTCCAAAGTGATCGATGCTACCGCGTCCGTTGCGGCCAAGCACGCCCGAGGCGTGCGCGTCGTCCACCATCATGATGGCGCCGTATTTCTCCGCCAGCGGGGCCAGCTTGTCCACCGGGCCGATGTCGCCGTCCATCGAAAAAACGCCATCGGTGATCACCAGCTTGTGCCCCGGCTCGTTGGCAATTTCCTTCAGCAACTCCTCGCAGTGGGCTACGTCCTTGTGGCGGAAGACCTTGATTTTGGCCCGCGAGAGCCGTGCGCCATCGATGATGGAGGCGTGGTTCAGCTCGTCGGAGAGAATGAAGTCGTCTTTGCCCAGGATGGCGCTGACGGTGCCCGCGTTGGCCGCGAACCCGCTCTGAAACACCACGCAGGCCTCCACGTTTTTGAAGCGCGCAATCTTCTCCTCGAGCTCCATGTGGATCTTCATGGTGCCGGCGATGGTGCGCACCGCGCCTGAGCCCACGCCCAGCTCGCGTGTGGCCTTCAGCGCCGCCTCGATGAGTTTGGGGTGGTTGGCCAGCCCCAGGTAGTTGTTGCTGGCCAGGTTGATGACCTGCTTGCCGTCGTAGTGGCAGACCGGGGCCTGCTGGTCATCGAGGACGCGCAGGTGGAAGTAAGTTCCTTTGGCTTTGAGGTCGTCGAGAGTTGCGGTCAGGTGGGCAAGCTGGGGGCGGGTTGCGGTAGATGACATAAGAGAACCTCAACCGGATAAGGATAGCGCCGGGGAGTTGAGGACCGGAGCAATGGGCACGAAAAACGCATCAACATATCATGATATGACGGTAGAGTGTATATGCATAAAAGTATGCAAGTATCAACATATCATGATATGTTGATGCGTTAGATGGATCCTTCCGAGTGTCCCGCAGGGAATGCAAACATGACGCAAGCGGTCGGCTACACTCCTCCTATGTCCTCCGTTGCGGAGTTCATCCGCCGGCTGCCCAAGGCCGAGCTTCACCTGCATCTCGAAGGCACCATCACCCCGTCCACGCTGGTGGAATTAAGCCGGCGGCACGATGCGCAGCCGATTCCGCTGGCGGACGCCGAGGCGCTTTACCGGTTCACCGATTTCACCGGCTTCATCAACGCCTTCCGCGCGGTCACCCGGCTGCTGACTGCCCCGGAGGACTACGAGCTGGCCGCTTGGCGGATGATGGAGCGCCTGACCGAGCAGGGGGTGGTGCACGCGGAAGTGTTTATCTCCGTTGGCGTTATCTACATGTGGCGCAACCACGATCCGGAGTGCTTTGAGCCCATCTTTGAGGGGCTGGAGCGGGCCCGGGAGCGCGCCGCGCGGGAGCTGGGGCTCAGTGTTTTCTGGATCTTCGACGCGGTGCGCCATTTCACGGTGGAGGAGGCGGCGCGCGTCTTCCGCAAGGCGGCGGAGATGCGGCGCAGTTTTCCATCGATTGTGGCCATCGGACTGGGCGGCGACGAGCGGAAGGCGGGCTCCGAGCCTTTCCGGGAATTGTTTGCCGAAGCGCGTGAGGCCGGATTGCGCCTGACCAATCACGCCGGCGAGACTACGGGCCCCGAGGCAATCCGGGAAGCGCTCGCCATCGGCTCGGAGCGCATTGGGCACGCGCTTTCCGCCATTGAAGACCCGGCATTGATGGAGGAGCTGCGGGAGCGCGCGATTGCGCTCGAGCTGAACCCTACATCGAACGTGCGGACTGGCGTGTGTCCCTCGTTTGCGGCCCACCCGCTGCGGCGCTACTTCGAGAGCGGATTGCTGGTGACGCTGAACTCCGACGACCCGGCGTTTTTCGGCTCCGACGTGGCCAATGAGTACCTGCTGGCCCATACCGAGCAGGGTTTTAGCCGCGACGAGCTGCGCGAACTGGCGGCGAACTCGATACGCGCCAGCTTTCTTCCCGAAATGGAAAAGGCGCTGCATCTGTCCCACTTTCGGGCGATTGAATAACCATTTTTGAACAAACGCGGTCTAAAGTTGTAAACGAGCGTGAGACCATCTGCGCTATCATCAAAAGAACGGAGGCAGTTCGCCCATGTCGACCGAACCGGAAAACATCACGCAATCCGAGCCGGCAAGCGATAAGAAGGCCCTGCGTGTGATCGGCTGGTTCTCCATGGGAATGGCCGTCGCCACCATCGGCATCTATGTCGGCTACGAGCTTCGTTCCATGTACAAATGGCGCAAGCGTTCGCCCTACGATTTTTACGCTCGTTCTGAGTCCCAATCGGCCAACGAATACGGCGTGGGAATCTAAGAGCAGGGAACAGGGAACAGAAGAAAACGCCCGCCAGTGTGCGGGCGTTTTGCTGTTCAGGGGCGAACTCGTCTTTGGCGGAGCGTAAGTCCGCCCTCACTTCAAATCGGCCCATTCCCAACCCCGGGGAGCATCGATCCATTCCCGCTCGGGCGGCATATGGCAAGATTAGCAAGTTGCGCCGCGACACCAAACGGTGTCTTATTCAGATCATTTCTCGGCGCGCTGCTTGGCTTTGGTTAGTAAGTCGTCGAACTCGCTGCGCGGCATCTTCAGCTTGTCGGGGTGCGCGTCGATCCACTTGGCGAAGGCGTCGTATTTGGCTGCGGTCCAGCCGCCTTCAAACTGGGCGCCGTTGGCGCCGGACTTGTTGAGATCGAAGTTGAAATCGTCGGTGAGGGCGGTGAACTCGGCGTGGCTGATGGCGTCTTCAGCCAAAATGGCGGGGATGAAGAGCACGCCTTCGGGCTTGGCCAGCACCAGGTCGCCGGGCAGCACCACCGCGCGGCCGATGCGCAAAGGGACGTCGATGCCGGTCAGCTCCATGTCGGCCCAGGCGCTGGGATCGTAGCCGCGGTAGAAGCCGTTGAAGTTGGGGATCTCGCGGTTCTCTTCCTGGTCGCGGATGCCGGCGTCGAACACGAAGCCGGTGTGGGTGTGCGCGGCCACGGCGTTGCCCAGGTTGGAGCCGATGAGCGTGCCCTCGATGATTTTGCCGAAGCCGTCGGCCACGTAGACGTCGCCATTCTGGAGCTCGGCGATGGGCCAGGAGTTGGTGTCGGGGATGCGGCCCTCGGCTTTGCCTTCGGCTAGGATGGCCGCGCGCATGTCAGGGCGCGTGGGCATGTATTGCGCGGTGAGGGCGCGGCCGGCGAAGGATTTGTCAGGGTGCAGGGCTTGCCAGCCGCCTTCGAACTGGTTGCGGTAGCCGTGCTCGCGGAGGTATTCCCAGACGTCCTCGATGGTCATGTCTTTGGCGCGCTCGAGGAGGGAGTCGGGGAGCTTGGGGCGGCCGTCGGGGAAGCGGTCGCCGCGCCACTCGGAGGTGTAGAAGAGGATCTGGTCGCGGGTCTGCTTGACCTGGGCGCGGGAGGGGAGGGAGCCGAGGACGGCGAAGACGGCGACGGAGAACACGAGGATCGGTTTCATGCGGGGCTGACTCTCCTAATTGAGGCACAGCCATTCTAGTGCGGGGCTCCAGGTGTGGTGACCTTCCCACCCTTGCGCCAGAGAAAAGGCGCAAGGATGGGGCACGGGGATTCCTGGGGGGAGCGGGCTCTGATTTGCTCTTGAAGCCGCTTTTGGGAGGGCAGGCGCGGACGGGGACGTCCGCGCGACAGCAGGCCGGGAGGCCGGCGCTACAGGGCGAGGTCCCGGCGCGCGGCTGGCGGTAATCATGGAAATTATTCACAATGAATAAGTTACATGCACAAATGACACATTAGCGTAAAACGCTCATATTTTATGAATCGATCGTGCTATAGTTTTTATCAGATGAGTTGGCGGGGTTCGGATGTGAGTGTCCTGAGCCTCTCAAAGAATTCCGAAAAAGCATCTGAAGGAGACTGAAATGACAATCACCCGTTGGGATCCGTTCCGTGAAGTAATGGCGTTGCAGAACCGCGTGAACTCGCTGTTCCGCGAGATGAACGAGGGCGACAATCCGTTGACGACGGCCAGCTTTGTGCCGGCTGTCGATATCTACGAGGACCCGCAGAAGGTCGTGCTCAAGCTCGAGGTTCCGGGCATGGAAGAGAAGGACCTGGACGTTCGCGTGGAGAACAACACGCTGACAGTGAAGGGCGAGCGCAAGTTCGAGAAGGACGAGAAGGAAGAGAACTTCCATCGCATCGAGCGGCGCTACGGCAGCTTTTATCGTGCCTTCACGCTGCCGCAGACCGTGGACGCTGAGCACATCAGCGCCAGCTACAACGCCGGCGTGCTGAAGCTGGAACTCCAGAAGAAGCCCGAAGCGCAGCCCAAGCAGATCAAGGTGAACTTAGCGGGCGGGCAGAAGGCCGAGACTCGCCAAGAGGAGCCGGAGCTGGTGGGGGCGCGGTAAGTTCAGTGGTCAGGGATCAGTGGTCAGTGGTCAGTTCCGGCGCGCTGTCAGCGAAAGCTCGCGACCGCTGGGACTGGCAACTGGCCACAAGTTTTTGAGGATTCAACCAAATCGGCTCATACTGACCACAGGGCGCATTTCGATTTTGCTGCGACGAGCGAGCGTACACGAAAAAATCTGATTACTGACCATTGATCACTGAACACTGACAACTGGAGTACCTATGGCTATTCGTTGGGAAAAACTCACTGTCAAATCGCAGCAGGCTGTGGAGCAGGCGCAGCGGCGCGCCGGGGAGCTGGGCAATCCGGAGATGCTGCCGGTGCATCTGCTGCTGGCGCTGGTGGAGGATCGCGAGGGCGTGATTCCCTCGGTGCTGGGTAAGATCGGTGTGCCCATTGAGCGGCTGGAGAGCGACCTGCACGCGATTGAGGAGAAGCTGCCGCGGGTGTCAGGGGCTTCCGCGCAGCCCAACCTGAGCGCGGCGCTGAACCGCGTTTTCGACCATGCGTTCAAGGAAGCGGCCGACTTTAAAGACGAGTATGTTTCGACGGAGCATCTGCTGCTGGGCGTGGCGCACCAGAAGGGCGATGCAGCAGCGCAAGCACTGCTGGCGCTGGGCGCAACGCACGACGCGATTTTGAAGGCGCTGACCGCGGTTCGCGGCTCGCAGCGGGTGACCGACCAGAATCCCGAGGGCAAATTCCAGGCGCTGGAGAAGTACGCGAAGGACCTGACGGAGCTGGCGCGGAGGGGCAAGCTGGACCCGGTGATCGGGCGCGACGAGGAGATTCGCCGGGTGATCCAGGTGCTGAGCCGGCGCACCAAAAACAATCCTGTGCTGATTGGCGAGCCGGGCGTGGGCAAGACCGCGATTGTGGAAGGGCTGGCGCGGCGGATTGCTTCGGGCGATGTGCCGGAAATTTTGAAGGACAAGCGGGTCATCTCGCTCGACCTGGGATCGATGCTGGCTGGGGCCAAGTACCGCGGCGAGTTTGAGGACCGGCTGAAGGCGGTGCTGAAGGAGATCGAGGAATCGAACGGGCAGGTTGTGCTGTTTATCGATGAGCTGCACACGCTGGTTGGCGCGGGCGCGGCTGAGGGGGCCATTGACGCGAGCAACATGCTGAAGCCGGCGCTGGCTCGCGGCGAACTGCGTGCGATTGGCGCCACCACGCTGAACGAGTACCGCAAGTACATTGAGAAGGATGCCGCACTGGAGCGGCGATTCCAGATTGTCTACGTGGGCGAGCCCAACGTGGAGGACACCATTGCGATTTTGCGCGGACTGAAGGAGCGCTACGAAGTGCACCACAGTGTCCGCATCAAGGATTCGGCGATCGTGGCGGCCGCCACGCTTTCGCATCAATACATCAGCGACCGCTTTCTGCCGGACAAGGCGATCGATTTGATGGATGAAGCCGCAGCGTCGCTGGCGGTCCAAAAGGGCTCGCTGCCCACGGAGATCGACCAACTGGAGCGCGAAAAGACCTCGCTTGAAATTGAGCGCACGGCATTGAAGCGCGAGACCGATGCCAACAGCGTGGAACGCCGGGAAGTCGTAGAGCGGGAGGTGGCCGCCCTGACTGAACAGATTACGGCGCTGCGTGCGCGCTGGAGCAAAGAGCGCGAGGCCGACAATAAAATCAGCGAAATCAAGAAGCGAGTTGAGGAGCTGAGATTTGAGGCTGAGGAGCAGACGCGCCGCGGCCAGCTCGACCGCGCCGCGCAGATCCAATATGGCGAACTGCCGCGATTGGAAACGGAGCTGAAGAGGCTGAACAGCGCGCAGGAAGCCGCCGCCAGCGGCTCCGGCGGGGTGGCGCGCATGCTGAAGGAAGAAGTGGACGAGGAAGACATCGCCAAAATTGTGAGCAAGTGGACGGGCATTCCGGTGAGCCGCATGCTCGAAGGCGAAGTGAAGAAGCTCGTCACCATGGAGGATCGGCTGCGCGAGCGCGTGGTGGGGCAGGACGAAGCGCTGCGCGTGGTGGCTAACGCGATCCGGCGTTCGCGTGCCGGCCTCAGCGATCCCAAGCGGCCGATTGGTTCGTTTATTTTTCTCGGGCCCACCGGCGTGGGCAAAACCGAAACCGCCCGAGCGCTGGCTGAGTTTTTGTTCGACGACGAGCAGGCCATGATCCGCATCGACATGAGCGAGTACATGGAGAAGCACGCGGTGGCGCGGCTCATCGGCGCGCCTCCGGGGTACATCGGTTACGACGAAGGCGGCCAGCTCACTGAGGCGGTGCGGCGGCGGCCGTATGCGGTCATCCTGTTTGACGAAATCGAGAAGGCTCATCCGGACGTGTTCAACGTGCTGTTGCAGGTGATGGACGACGGGAGGCTGACCGACTCGAAGGGCCGCACCGTGGACTTCAAAAACACCGTGCTCATCATGACCTCGAATTTGGGCGCGGCTCTTCTCACCGCGGAGACGCTGAAGACAGAACACGATTTCGACATGGCGCGGGAGAGCGTGCTGCGCGTACTGCGCGAGCACTTCCGGCCGGAGTTTTTGAACCGCGTCGACGACATGGTCATCTTCCGCCCGCTTGGGCACGCGCAGATGAGCGCGATCCTCGACCTGCGGCTGGCCGAATTGCAGAAGCTGCTGGAAGACCGCCAGATTTCGCTCGAGCTCACCGAGCAGGCGCGAACGCTGATCCTGGCGCAGGGCTGGGACCCGGCTTACGGCGCGCGGCCGCTGAAGCGCGCGCTGCAGCGCATGGTGCAAGACCCGCTGGCCATGAAGATCCTGGACGGCGAGGTGCTGCACGGCTCGCATGTTCGTATCGACGTGGACCGCAAGAGCAACCAGCTTGCGTTTGAGCCGATGGGGCGGGAAGCGATGGCGTAAGCGCGGGATGGTCTTCAATCGGCCTCGAAGGGCAATCCTCCGAGGCCGTTTTCGTTTACAGACTTTTCTTGCCAGCGCGCCGGAGCAAGGCTAGACTGTAGCGCATGAAAAGCACGCTTCCCCGCGCCCTCGCTCTCTGTGTCTTCCTTCTGCTCCTGCCCGCTCTCTCGCTCCCCGCGCAGGACTGGGCCAAAGCCCGCCTGGACGCTTCGCCGCGACACCACGAGTACGTCAACCTGAAGCACCACGGCCGCACGGTGCAGGCGTTCGTGGTTTATCCCGAGGTCAAGGGCAAGGCGCCCGCCGTCATCCTCATTCACGAGATCTTCGGCCTCAGCGACTGGGCCAAGGAGATGGCCGACGAGTTGGCCGCCGAGGGCGTCATCGTCATCGCGCCCGACCTGTTGAGCGGCAAAGGCCCCAAGGGCGGCGGCTCCAGCGAGTTCGCCACCGTGGATGACGCAGTCAAGGCCGTCTCCATGCTCGATCCCGATGGCGTCCTGGCCGATCTCGACGCGGCCGCTGACTACGCGCGCAAAATTCCCGCATTCAACGGCAAGCTCGCCGTGGTCGGCTTTTGCTGGGGCGGATCCAAGTCGTTCGCCTTTGCCGCGCATCGCAAGGACCTGAGCGCCGCTTACGTTTTTTACGGCACCGCGCCGTCTGACGTTACGTCGATCACCGCGCCGGTCTATGGCTTTTATGCCGGTAACGATTCGCGCGTGGGCGCCACCGTTCCCGGAACCATCACCGCAATGAAAGCAGCCGGCAAAACCTACGATCCTGTGACCTACGACGGCGCGGGCCACGGCTTTATGCGCGCCGGCGAAGCCCCCGACGCGAACCCCGCCAACAAAGCCGCCCGGGAAGCTGGGTTCACGCGGCTGAACAAACTGCTCGATGAGCTCAAGACGCCGTCGCTCTCGATGGCTAACTGATCAGCATCAATACAAATGCGGGCGCCCCATCCTAAGCGCGCATTTTGCGCTTAGGATGGGACTGCGCCAGCCATGCTTTACTGCGTGAGTGCCGACTCGATCGCCGTCTTCACCTGCGTCGAGTCCGGCGTGATCGCCGGTTCAAAACGCGCCACCAGTTTTCCATCGCGGCCCACCAGGAACTTGGTGAAGTTCCACTTGATCTCCCCGCCGAACTGCGGATCGTCGGCCGCACTGGTCAGGTACTGGTAGAGCGGCGTCTTGTCGTCGCCTTTCACCGATACTTTCGACATCATCGGGAACGTCACGTTGTATTTGGTGGAGCAGAACTTCTTGATCTCCTCGTTGGTCCCCGGTTCCTGCTGGGCAAAGTTGTTTGCCGGAACACCCACAATCACAAATCCGCGGTCCTTGTACTGCTCGTAAAGTTTCTCCAGGCCCGCGTACTGCGGAGTGTATCCGCAGCGGCTGGCCACGTTCACCACCATCACCACCTTGCCCTTGTAATGCTTCAGTTTCACTGGCTGCCCGTCAATCGCCTTCATGTTGAACTGGTAAATGCTCTTCGCGCCTGCCGCAAAAGCGGTTGCCGCGAAGCACAGCATCAAAATCAAGCTCAGTTTGCGCATGCCTATTCCTCCGGGAAAGCTAGTCTTGATGATATCTGTCAACACCCGCAAAGCTTGTCATCAGAATGTAACCTCGGGAGATCTGACGCGGCGCCGAACTATCAGCCCCACACTTCGCGGGCAACTTCCGTCACCAGCTTCAACTTTGCCCACTGGTCGGCTTCCGTCAACAGATTGCCTTCCATGGTGGATGCGAAGCCGCACTGCGGGCTCACTGCCAATTGCTCGAGCGGAAGCACACTGGCAGCTTCGTCAATCCTCTTCAACACATCTTGCTTGCGCTCCAGGGCGGCGTGCTTGGTACTGATGAGCCCCAGCACCACCGTCTTTCCCTTGGGGACGAAGCGCAACGGCGCAAAGCTGCCGGACCGCGCATCGTCATACTCCAGCAGGAACCGGTCCACGGCGAGCTCATGGAAGAGCCGTTCGGCAATGGCGTCGTATCCACCCTCGGCGTACCAATGGCTGCGATTGTTCCCGCGGCAAAGGTGAATGGCGAGCGTGATGCCGGGACGCCGCGCAGCCTGAAAACAGGCATTGTCCGCATTGAGCGATGCCGTGAGCATCTGCGCGGGATCGACGCGCAGCTCACCTTCCATCCATGCAGTCCACTTGGCGTCAAGGTAATAGCTGTAGCGCGGAGCGTCGATTTGCAAATACGAAATGCCGCTCGATGACAGCGCCTTCACGTCCGCCGCCATGATGTCCGTGATCGCGCTCAACAGCGCATAGGGATCGGCGTATGCAGCGTCCGTAACGCCGTACTTGAAGGAGATGGCGGGGAATTGCGTCGCGCTGGGCAGCGTCATCTTCACCGCCGCCGGGGCATGTTCCTTAAGGAATGGCAGCTCGCGCCCGGTCAGCGGCTCGCGCTGCCTCAGCCTGCCGGTAACGATGCCGTTAACATGGCTCACCTGCGCCGACTGCGCGCCCGCGTCCTTTGCATCCTCGCTCCATTTGCGCGATACGGCATCCCCAAAATCAAAACCCTCCACCGCATCGGTAAAGTCGCTCATGAAGTTGCTTCGCCGCAGTTCGCCGTCGGTGCAAACCTCAAATCCAAGCTCTTTCTGTTTTTCAAGGACGCGCAGAATGTGGCGATCCTCAAGGGCATGAAGCTCATTGGCCGCAATGCCGCTCTTTCGCGCTTCCAGCAAATCCGGCGGGCGAAGAAAACTTCCTACGTGATCAGCGCGATATACAGGGGTCATGCTGCTCCTTCTCACTGCTTGATAGCCGGCTTGCGCGCTTCGTGCACATCGCTCAGTACAGAACTTCGCGCAGTGTCCGGGCGCCTTCCCGCAGCGCGGGCAGGCAGACTTTCATCAGCGTGTTTCTATCCACGCGGGAGAGGTGAGTCCCGACATTGATGGCCGCAACCGCGCGGTTGTCGCGCGTGTACACGGGAACCGCGACCGATCTCAGGCCCGCTTCCAATTCTCCATTCACAATGGCATAGCCCTGCTTTCTTGCCTGCAGGATAGCTCGCCTCAACTCGGGAATCTTCAGGATCGTCTTCGCCGTGTAGGCCTTTGGCCTGAGTCCACGCAAGTACGCATTCAGTTCGGAATCCGGCAGCGCAGCGAGAAGGACGCGCCCCATTGACGTGCAATATGCGGGCAGGCGGCTACCAACGGAGAGGCCCGCGGCGAGCACGCGGCTCGCTGCCGAACGCGCCACATAGACGATCTCGCCTCCGTCCAGCATGCTCATCGACGACGACTCGTGCGCGGTTTCCGTAATCCGTTCCAGCACCGGCCTGGCTGCTTCCACCACGCTCGACGAGGAGAGGAACGAGAATCCGAGGCGCAGAGCCTGGGTCTTGAGCCTGTAGATCTGCCGCGAGCGTTCCACGTAGCCGAGCATTTCAAGGGTGAGGAGAATGCGCCGGATCGAAGCGCGCGAAAGCCGGGTGGCTTGCCCGAATTCCACAATGCTTCTACCTTCCCGGTGTCCCGCAAAGGCTTCAATTACGCGCAATCCCCGCGCCAGCGACAGCACGAAATCGGGGTTCCCAGAGTGCGCTCCGAAACCATCCGTGGCTTCCAGCCTCGACTCCTCCGCGAGATTTGTCGTTTGCGCCATGCTACTTTTCGAGTGACCGATTATCGCACACCTTGTACAAGAATTGCCAATTGCGTAATAATGCTGGTCACAACGGAACGGAAAACAATGGCGGAGTGGATGGACATTTCCGGGGCAATCGCCGCGCTGGTGCACGACGGCGATTCCATTGCGATGGAGGGATTCACGCATCTCATTCCTTTTGCCGCCGGGCACGAGGTGATTCGCCAGCGCCGCCGTAATCTGTCTCTCATCCGCATGACCCCCGACCTGATCTATGACCAGCTCATCGGCGCCGGATGCGCGTCCCGCATCACTTTTTCCTGGGGCGGAAATCCCGGCGTAGGCTCTCTTCACCGGTTCCGCGACGCCGTCGAGAACGGCTGGCCTTGCCCGCTGGAGATTGAGGAGCGGAGCCACAGCGATCTGGCCAATGCTTATGTGGCCGGCGCGGCCAATCTGCCCTTCGCCGTATTCCGCGGCTACACGGGCTCGGATTTCCCCTCCGTCAACAGCCGGATTCGCTTCCTCACCTGCCCATTCACCGGAGAAGTGCTCGCCGCCACGCCGGCGGTCAGGCCAGACGTCGCCATCATTCACGCGCAGCAGGCCGACGCCAAAGGAAACGTCCTGCTCTGGGGCATCGTAGGCGTTCAGAAGGAAGCCGTGCTCGCGGCCCGACGATCGATCGTCACAGTGGAAGAACGCGTGCGCTCGCTCGACGCCGCCCCCAACGCCTGCATTCTGCCGCATTGGGTCGTCACCGCGGTGTGCGAAGCGCCTCGCGGAGCCACGCCGTCTTATGCTCATGGCTATTACCAGCGCGACAATCGTTTTTATCAGACGTGGGATGAAATCTCGCGCGATCGTGCGCGCTTTAGCGCCTGGGTGGAAGAATACATTTTGAACACGCGCGATTTTGCCGAGTGTCTCGCGCTTCAAGCAAAGCAAGGGGCGCAGACAGTAAAACAATGAGCACTCCCTTCACTGCCGACGAGATGATGACGGTGGCTGCCGCACGCATGCTGCCCAATCGATCCGTCTGCTTTGTCGGCATCGGTTTGCCTTCCACCGCGGCAAATCTAGCCCGCCTCACCCACGCCCCCGATGCGGTTCTGGTGTATGAATCGGGGCCCATCGGCGCCAAGCCTGCCGTCCTGCCTCTATCCATCGGTGACGGCGACCTGGCGGAAACCGCGGACACAGTCGTTTCCACTCCGGAGATTTTTCGCTATTGGCTTCAGGGCGGAAGAATCGACGTCGGCTTCCTCGGCGCCGCACAGCTCGATCGCTTCGCCAACATCAACACCACCGTGATCGGCCCCTACCGCAAACCGAAAATCCGGCTCCCCGGCGCAGGCGGCGCTCCGGAGATCAGCTCTTCGGCAAAGGAAGTTCTGATCGTGGTCAAGCAGTCGAAGCGAGTCTTCGTGGAGAAGGTCGACTTCATCACTTCGGTCGGCTTCCTTCATGGCGGAAATTCGCGCGAGGCCGCAGGCCTTTCCGGCAAGGGTCCTGTCGCCGTCATTACGGACCTTTGCATCATGCGACCGGATCCCGCGTCGCGCGAACTTACGGTGTCCACGATGCACCCCGGAGTCGATCGCGAGACCATTCGAGCCAACACCGGCTGGCCCATTCAATTCGCGCAGGACTGCGGCCAGACGCCTGCGCCAACCGCCGATGAGCTCGCCGTGCTACGCGATCTCAAAGCGCGTACCGCCGCGGCCCACGGCGTGCAGGGAGACGCAGCGTGAGAGAGGCTTTTATCTGCGACGCGGTACGCACGCCGATCGGGCGCTATGCCGGGGCGTTGGCCAAAGTACGTGCGGACGACCTGGCGGCGATCCCAATTCGCGAGCTCATTAAGCGTAATCCGCATGCAGATTGGAGCGCTCTCGACGATGTCATCCTCGGTTGCGCCAACCAGGCTGGAGAAGACAATCGCAATGTCGCCCGCATGGCGCTGCTACTTGCAGGAATTCCTGAGCAAATCTCCGGCGTCACTGTGAACCGGCTCTGCGGGTCCGGAATGGATGCGGTGGCCACTGCGGCGCGTGCCATCCAATGCGGCGAGGCCGAATGGATCGTCGCCGGCGGAGTGGAATCAATGTCGCGCGCACCGTTTGTGCTCGCCAAATCGGAGTCGCCGTTTCAACGTTCCACTGAAATCTATGACACGACCATCGGCTGGCGCTTTATCCATCCGCAGATGCGGCAGCAGTTCGGCGTCAATTCCATGCCGGAGACCGGCGAGAATGTTGCGCGCGAATCGAACGTGAGCCGCGAAGCCCAGGACGCGTTTGCCTGGCGCAGCCAGCAGCGAACCGCGCGGGCCATCGAAAGCGGATTCCTCGGCGAAGAAATTGTTCCCGTCGAAACTGTTCGCGGAGAAGCTGCAACCGTTGTCACCTGCGACGAGCATCCCAGGCCCGCTACCACCGTGGAGAAGCTGGCTCAACTCCGGCCGCTTTTTCCCGGAGGCACCATCACCGCGGGCAATGCCTCGGGAATCAATGACGGCGCTGCCGCGATGATTGTCGCCTCGGAGGATGCCTGCGTTCGTAACGGCTTGCGCCCGCGGGCGCGCATCCTGGGAACAGCTGTGGCCGGTGTGCCGCCACGCGTGATGGGCATGGGTCCGGTGCCGGCAACTGAAAAGCTGCTGGCGCGGCTCAATAAGAACATCGCGGATTTCGATTGGATTCAGCTTAACGAAGCTTTCGCCAGCCAGGCCATCGCATGTCTTCGCCAACTCGGCTTGCCCGACGATGCCGAGCATGTCAACTCGACCGGCGGAGCCATCTCCCTCGGCCATCCCCTGGGCATGAGCGGCGCGCGCCTCGTAATGACGGCGGCGCATCAATTGGAAAAGTTCGGCGGCCGTTTCGCGCTGGCCACCATGTGCATCGGCGTCGGACAGGGCATCGCGCTCGCCATGGAGCGCATATAAGGAGGTCATTGATGATCGATACATCCGCAGCGGCAGCTCCCGCCACCCAGCCCGACTTCTGCTTTCCGCCGTACTTGTCTTCCGTCGCGCGCTCGCCTCGCTGTCCGCTCATCGTGTTGCCCAACACGCTAACCGAGCGCACCGGTCCTGTATTCGGTCATGGCTTGATTCAAGCCAACGACAACGATCTCACTGCACACCATGACGGCGAGCCCATCGGCGAACGCATCTTCGTCCACGGGCGCGTGCTCGATGAAGATGGACGCCCGCTGCGCGGCGCATTGATTGAAGTTTGGCAGGCGAACGCCGGTGGCCGCTATCGCCATAAAGCAGATGGTTACAATGCGCCTTTGGATCCCAACTTCTCCGGCGCCGGCCGCCTGCTCACCGACGATCAGGGGCGCTATCTCATCAAGACCATTAAGCCCGGCCCGTATCCGTGGGTCAATCACCCCAACGCGTGGCGTCCTTCGCACATTCATTTTTCGCTGTTCGGCGCCGGCATTCTCTCTCGCCTGGTCACGCAGATGTATTTCCCCGGCGATCCGCTGCAGCCGCTCGACCCCATCTTTAACAGCATTGCCGATCCATCTGCGCGCCAGCGCCTGGTGTCCCGCCTCGACATGGAACGATCGCGGCCGCACGACGCCCTCGCTTACGAGTTCGATATCGTGCTGCGCGGCCGTTCTGAAACGCCGTTTGAGGAGACGCACCGATGACGATACGACTGATACCCAGCGGCTCGCAAACCGTCGGGCCATTCTTTCGCATTTGCCTCGATCACATGATCGATCGCCAGCAAGCGACCGCGGCTGCGGTGGGTTCGATCGTTCTGTCCGGCCGTGTCATCGATGGCAATGGCGCTCCGGTCTCCGACGCCATGCTTGAATTCTGGGGCGCTGATGCCTCCGGCCGCTATCCCGATTCCGCACAACCGCCGGCAGACATGCCCTCTGGGTTTCGCCGCGCCGCAACCGACAGCGAAGGACGTTTTTCCGTTTCGACCGTCAAGCCCGGCCCTGTGCCGCCTGGCGATGGCCAATTTCAATCTCCGCACTTCACTGTGCTGGTATTTGCCCGCGGGCTCCTGCGCCATCTCATCACTCGCGTCTACTTCCAGGATGAAATCGGCAATGAAGGCGATCCGGTCCTGCTCCAGGTCCCCGCGGATCGCAGGCACACCCTCATTGCGCGTGCTTCCGATGCGGATGCCGGCCAATATCATTGGGACGTCGTCCTTCAGGGCGAATCCGAAACTGCATTCTTCGCGTGGTAGAAGGGAATCATCAAATGAGCCAGGATTCCATCGAATTCCTCTTCTCCACGCCGGCCATGACGGAGATCTTCTCCTTGTCGCATCAATTGCGCGCCATGATGCAATTCGAATCGGCGCTGAGCTCGGCGCTTGAAAAATGCGGCCTGGCGGAAGCGGGTTCGAGCGTCGCCGTCAAGCGGCATCTGGATGCGAGATTCGTCGATCTTGATTCTCTTCGATCCGAAGCGCTCAACGCGGGCAACATCGCCATCCCCTTCATCCATCAGCTCACCGCAAAAGTAAAAGAAGAGAATGAAGCGGCCGCGAAAGCCGTCCACCTTGGCGCTACAAGCCAGGATGTTCTCGATACGGCGCTGGCCCTGCAAACTCAGGAGGCGCTGCAACTCATCGTCGATTCCATCAGCCGCCTCGACCGCGCTCTCGAAAAACAGGCCCGCACTCATGCAAATGCGGTGATGACTGCCCGGACCTGGCTGCAGCCGGGACCGCCCACAACTTTCGGGCTGAAGCTGGCTGGCTTCGTTTCTGCGCTTCGCCGTCATCGCTCGCGTATTGACCAGGCAGCTCAGCGCGCGCTGGTATTGCAGTTTGGCGGGGCTGTGGGAACGCTTGCGGCACTTGGGGCGCAAGGCGCGCGAGTCTCCGCGGAACTTGCTCGCGCTCTCAACCTCAAGGAACCCGATCTGCCCTGGCACTCGCATCGCGACAATCCGGTCGAGGTGGCCGCATCGCTCGGGCTGCTTCTGGGCACGCTGGGAAAATTCGCTCGCGACATTGCCCTCCTGATGCAGGCCGAAGTGGGGGAAGCATCTGAAGGCGCGCAAGCCGGCCGTGGCGGCTCTTCCACCATGCCGCACAAACGAAATCCAGTGGCGTGCGCCGCCGTGCTCGCGTGCGCTGCGCGCGTTCCTGGCCTCGTTGCCACGCTGCTTGCAGCCATGCCGCAGGAGCACGAGCGCGGCCTCGGCCTGTGGCCGGCGGAGTGGGAAACCATTCCGGAAATCTTCCGGCTCGCTGCCTGCGCTCTCACGCGTTCCATTGAAATCGCAGAGGGCCTCGAGGTGGATGCCGCTCGCATGGCAGCCAACCTGGACGCGCGCCTGGGCCTGACTCAATCCGAAGCAGTCGTCATCGCACTCACCGGAAAACTCGGCCGCAGCGCCGCACACTCTCTGCTGGAATCCGCTGCGCAAGAGGCCGCCGCGAAGGGAAAACATCTTTCCGTTGTCCTCAAATCCATGCCCGAAGTAACCGCGCATCTCAACGACGCACAAATTGACCGCCTCCTCGATCCACGAGAATATCTGGGCAGCGCAGCGCGCTTCATTCATCAGGCCCTGGAGGCTCCCGATGCCGGCGATTGACCTTGATGGCGTGTCCATCCGTTACGAAGTGAGCGGTCCGGCTTCCGCTCCCACTCTCGTATTCTCCAACTCGCTCGGCTCCGACCTGCACATGTGGGACAAGGTTGTCCCTCTTTTGGAGCACGATTTTCGCGTGCTGCGCTATGACACCCGCGGACACGGATCGAGCAGCACACCCCCGCTGCCCTGGTCGATGGAAATGCTCGCCGGCGATCTGATCGCGCTGCTCATCGCCCTCTCCATCGAACGCGCTCACTTCTGCGGTCTTTCGCTCGGCGGCATGGTGGGCCTCTGGCTCGCATTGCACTCCCCGGAACGAATCGGGCGCCTGGTACTTGCCAACACCGCCGCGCGAATCGGCTCCCGCGAAATGTGGGACGCTCGAATCGCCTCGGTCAAATCGCAAGGGATGGCCGCGCTCGCTCGCGGCACCATCGATCGCTGGCTTACGCCGCAATATGTTCGCCAGTATCCCGAAGAAGCTGAAGCGATTTGTTCCATGGTCGAGCGGACTCCGCCGGAAGGCTACATCGGTTGTTGCGGCGTGCTGCGCGACACGGATCTGCGCAGCGCACTCGCGCGCATCCAGGTGCCCTGCCTTGTCATAACCGGGACCCACGATCCGGCCACACCGCCGGCCGACGGCCGAGCACTGCAATCAAGCCTGCATCATGCGCGCTATCTGGAGCTGGATGCGGCGCACTTGTCCGCATGGGAGCGGCCGGCGGAATTTGCTGAAGGGCTGCGCGTGTTTCTGTTTGAAGAGGAACAAAGCAATGGATGAAAGAGATCGCCACAAAACGGGCATGAGCATCCGCCGCAGCGTGCTCGGCGAGGCCCACGTCAACCGCGCGGAAGATGCAAAAACTTCCCTCGACGAGGAGTTCCAGGATCTCATCACCCGCTATGCCTGGGGCGAAATCTGGTCGCGCCCGGGCATCCCTCGCCATACGCGCAGCCTGCTCACCATTGCCATGATGGTCGCTCTCAATCGCCCGGAGGAACTGCGCCTCCATCTGCGCGCCGCCGCAAACAACGGCGTGACTTGGGACGAGATTCGCGAAGTGCTGCTGCAATGCTGCATCTATTGCGGTGTCCCCGCGGCCAATTCCGCATTCCACATCGCGCGTCAGGTGCTCGACGAGCGCGATCCGGCAAGCTGACCGAAGCCATGGCAAAATTCACCACACAAGTCGCAATCGTGGGCGCCGGGCCGGCGGGGCTCATGCTCTCGCACCTCCTGCATCTCCACGGCATCTCATCCATCGTGCTTGAGGCTCGATCGCGCGCTTATTGCGAGGGCCGCGTTCGCGCCGGCGTTCTCGAACACACTACCGTCCAGATACTGCGCGATGCCGGCGTCGCCGAACGCCTCGATCGGGAGAGCCTCCTGCACGAAGGAATCGAAATCGGCATCGAGGGCAGGCGCCGCCGCATTCCCTTTCTCGAGCTCACCGGCAAGGCCGTCACAGTCTACGGCCAGCAGGAAGTGGTGAAAGATCTGATTGCGCGCCGCCTGGCCGATGGCGGCGATCTACGCTTCGAATGCGGCGAAATCTCTCTCCATGGTTTCTGCGATGGTTCGCCGTCGATCCGCGTCCACAACGCCCGCAACGTCGATTCCATCGCATGTGAAATCATCGCCGGCTGCGACGGCTCGCATGGCGTATCCCGCTCGTTCTTCCCCGAGGGCTCGCTCACCCTCTACGAACGCATCTATCCGTTTGCATGGCTCGGGGTCCTTGCTGAGGCCGCGCCCTCACGCGAGGAACTTCTTTACATGCACACCAGCCGCGGCTTCGCGCTTTACAGCATGCGCTCGCCGCGAATCACGCGGCTCTATTTGCAGTGCAGGCCCGACGAGAACCTCGCCGAATGGAGCGACGACCGCATCTGGATTGAGCTGCACGCGCGCCTCGGCTGCGACGACGGCTGGAAGCCGACCGAGGGCCCGATCCTCCAGAAAGGCATCACCGGCATGCGCAGCTTTGTGGTTGAACCATTGCAGTGCGGGCGGCTTTTCCTCGCCGGCGATGCCGCGCACGTGGTGCCTCCCACCGGCGCCAAGGGCATGAACCTCGCCCTCGCCGACGTGCACTACCTTGCCGAAGCCCTTCGTGCAAAGTTCCACGACAATGACGAGTCGAAGCTCGCCGCATACTCCGCCACCTGCCTCCGCCGCATCTGGAACGCGCAACGTTTCTCCTCGTGGATGACCTCGCTGCTACACCGCAGCGACGATGCGTCCAGCTTTGAACACAAGCGGCAACAAGCCGACCTCGAATACCTCATGAGTTCACGTGCGGCTCAAACTTCACTGGCCGAAAACTACGTTGGCCTGCCCCTTGAGTGAATACACCGCTGCACCGGCTAACAATCGTGAAGATAGAGATTCGCAGAAAGGATCGCCCGAAATGGCAAATTACGAAGGACGTTGGACCACGGTTCGCGTAGAGATCGAGCAGGACATCGGCTGGGTCGTCTTCAATCGCCCGGAAAAACGCAATGCCATGAGTCCCACGCTCAACCGCGAAATGTGCGAAATCCTCCTGGCGCTCGAGCTCGACGATGCAGTCAAAGTGCTGGTCCTCACCGGCGCCGGCGAATCCTGGACTGCGGGCATGGACCTCAAAGAATATTTTCGCGAAATCGATCAGGCGCCCGAGATCGTCCAGGAGCGCATCCGCCGCGACGCGTCCACCTGGCAATGGAAGCTCCTGCGCATGTATTCCAAGCCCACCATCGCCATGGTCAACGGGTGGTGCTTCGGCGGCGCTTTTTCTCCGCTCGTCGCCTGCGACCTCGCCATCGCCTCTGAAACCGCGGTCTTCGGCGTCTCTGAAATCAACTGGGGCATCCCTCCCGGCAATCTCGTCAGCAAAGCTATCGCCGACACCATAGGCCAGCGCAAAGCGCTCGAGTACATCATGACCGGCGAGACGTTCAACGGGCGCCAGGCAGCGGAGATGGGCTTAGTCAATCGTGCCGTTCCTCTCGAACAACTGCGCGACGAAACCATCGCCCTTGCCCGCAAGCTCGCCCAAAAAAATCCCGTCGTGCTGCGCGCAGCCAAGCACGGATTCAAGCGATGCCGCGAACTCACGTGGGAGCAAAGCGAAGATTACCTCTACGCAAAATTCGATCAATCGCAACTCCGCGACCCCGAACATGGCCGCGAAAAAGGTCTGAATCAATTCCTGGATGAGAAAAGTATCAAGCCGGGCCTTGAGAGTTATCGCCGTTGATGGCGCAAGGAGAGCGATTGTCCCCTGTTCACCCCATCGACGCGACTCACACTCCCATCAGTCGCCTCCTGCGCCCGCGCTCCGTCGCTCTCGTCGGCGCTTCCGCCACGCCCGGCTCACTCGGAGAAAGCGTCTTTCTCAATCTGAAAAATGCCGCATTCAGCGGCGAGCTCTACCTCGTCAATCCCAGGCGTCCGCTCATTCATGGCTACGCCAGCCTCGGTTCCATCAGCGAACTGCCTGACGGCATCGACTGCGCGGTGCTCGCCATCCCCGCCGGCGCGGTGCTCGACGCGGCCCGCGCCTGCGCGCGCAAGCATTTCGGCAGCCTCGTCATCTTCTCCGCCGGTTTTGCTGAGAGTGGCGATGCCGGCCGCGACGCGCAGCAGGAACTCACGGCACTTGCCCGCGAGCACGGCATCCTTATTGAAGGTCCCAACTGCCTCGGCATGGTCAACTATGTCGATTCCATTCCCCTCACTTTTGTGGTCACGCCACCCCAGCCGCGCAGCCAGTCGCCCGGGGTCGCCATCATCTCCCAGAGCGGCGCGCTCGCCGCCGTCATCGCCGTGAACATGCGCCACCACGCCATTCGGCTCAGCTATTCCATCTCCACCGGCAATGAAGCCTCGCATGGCGTCGAGGATTTCGTCGAGCACCTGATCGACGATCCTCACACGCGCGTCATCGCTCTCATCGTTGAGCAATTCCGCCAGCCTCAGCGTTTCCTCCATCTCGCCCAGCGCGCCAGCGAGCGGAGTAAGCACATCGTCCTTCTGCATCCCGGCAGCAGCAGCCGCGCGCGCGCTTCCGCCGTCACCCACACCGGCGCCATGGCCGGCGACTATGACGTCATGCGCGCCATCGTTACCCGCGCCGGCGTCATTCTCGTCGAAACACTCGAAGAGTTTGTCGACGTCTCGCAAATCCTGATCCGCATCCGCGAGTTGCCCAGGAAAGGCGCTGCCGTCTTCACTGAATCCGGCGCATTCAAAGCGCACGCCCTCGATATGTGCGAGCGCATCGGCCTGCAGTTGCCGCCGTTATCGCAGGAAGCGGAGAGCACATTGCGTGCTGCGCTACCCGCTTTCATTCCGCCGTCCAATCCTCTCGACCTCACAGCCCAGGCCCTCATCGATCCCGACCTCTATCGCCGCACCCTTCCCGCCGTTCTCAGCGATGAAAAATTCGGAAGCGTCGCCCTCTGCATCATCCTCACTGACCCCACCACCGCCGCTCTCAAGCTTCCGCCCATCCTCGACGCCATTCGCACGTTAAAGCCCGCGAAGCCGGTCCTCTTCGCCGCGCTCGATGAAGGCGCGCCCTTCAACGCACCGGAGATCGCCGAGTTGCGTCATCTCGGAGTGCCCTGTTTCCCCTCGCCGGAACGCGCCCTTCGCGCGCTCGCTCGCATCACCGCGCGCGGCGCCGATTCGCACCTCCGCAGCTTGCCCCATCGCGTCAAGCCCAAAAAGGAGAATCGTCTTGATGCCGGAGTTCTCGCGGAATATCGCGCCAAGCAAATCCTGGAGCAGTTTGGAATTCCCATTCCGCCCGGCGGGCTCGCAAGAAATCTCGATGAGGCCATCGCAATCGCCCGCAACATCGGCTTCCCCGTAGTGCTCAAGGCGCAATCCGCGGAGCTCGCTCACAAAAGCGATGCCGGCGGCGTCATCCTCGGCATCGCGTCGGAGAACGATCTTGCCGCCGCATGGGCCGCCCTGCACGCCAACATTCAAGCATCGCGGCCCGGCCTCGCGCTTGAAGGCGTTCTCGTCGAGCGCATGATGCAAAAAGGTATTGAACTAATCCTCGGCGCGCGCAACGATCCCGATTGGGGCCCCATCCTTCTCGCTGGTTTCGGCGGCGTCCTTGCCGAGGCCGCTCGCGACGTGCGCCTCCTGCCGTCGGATCTTTCCGCCGAAGAGATCGCAAGCGAATTGCACAAGCTGCGTTCTGCGGCACTCTTGCGCGGATTTCGCGGCTCGCCTCCGGTCAACGTTCCGTCGGCCGCGCAAATCCTCGCCGCCGTCGGCGCCGTCATCCAGGCGCATCCTGAAATCGCGGAAATAGATCTCAACCCCGTCGTCGTTTACCCCGTTGACAACGGCGCCGTTGCCCTTGATGCCGTGATTGTCGTCGGCGATTCCAGTCTCGATCCTCAAACACAAAAGGAGAGGCAGCCATGAACGAAGTGCAACTTCTCATCGCTGGAAAGTCCGTTCCATCCCAGAGCGGCCGGACCTTCGACCGCATCGATCCCGTCAAGCGCACCGTCGCCACCCGCGCCGCTGCCGCATCCGTCGCCGACGTGGATGTAGCCGTCAAAGCCGCCGCCGCGCAGTTCGATTCATGGGCCGCAACCGGCCCCGGCCGTCGCCGCGAGCTTCTGCTTCGCGCCGCCGATGCCCTCATGGCACGCATTCCCGAATTTGCGCGCCTGCTCGTGGCAGAAACCGGCGCCACCGAGGGCTGGGCCGGTTTCAACGTCGCCTTCGCCGCCAACATGCTGCGCGAAGCCGCTTCCATCACCACCCAGATTTCCGGCGAGCTCATCCCCACAGACGTTCCCGACAATCTCGCCATGGCCGTCCGCCAACCGCTCGGCGTCTGCGTCGGCATCGCTCCCTGGAACGCGCCTGTCATCCTCGGAGTCCGCGCCCTCGCCGTCCCGCTCGCCTGCGGCAACACCGTCGTCTTCAAAGCCTCTGAGGCCTGTCCCGCGGTTCATCGCATCATCGGCGACGCCTTTCAGGAAGCCGGTTTCCCCGACGGAGTCGTCAACATTCTCACCAACCATCCGGCTGACGCCGCCGAGATCGTCGCCGCCCTCATTGATCATCCACTCACGCGCCACATCAACTTCACCGGATCAACCCGTGTTGGCCGCATCGTCGCCGAGCGCGCCGCGCGCCACCTCAAGCCCGTGCTCCTCGAATTAGGTGGCAAGGCACCTATGATCGTCCTCGACGACGCCGATCTCGACGAAGCCGTCAGCGCCGCCGCATTCGGCGCATTCATGAATCAGGGCCAGATCTGCATGTCCACCGAGCGCATCGTGGTCGATGCGAAGGTTGCCGATGAATTCGTGCAGCGCCTCTCCGCCAAAGCCGCAAACCTGCCCCTGCGCGATCCGTCGCAGGGCCCGGCCGTCCTCGGCGCCATTGTCGACGAGCGCGCAGCCAAGCGCGTAGCGGATTTGTTGGACGACGCCGTTGCCAAAGGCGCGCAACTCGCGGCCGGCGGCAAGGGCGAGGGCACGCTGATGCCGGCTACGGTCCTCGATCGCGTTGCGCCCGCCATGCGCATCTACGGAGAAGAATCCTTCGGCCCCGTCGTCACCGTGGTTCGCGCCGATGGCGACGAAGACGCCCTGCGCATCGCCAACGATACTGAGTTTGGCTTGTCGGCCGCAGTCTTCAGCCGCGACTTCGCCCGCGCATGGTCGCTGGCGCGCCGCGTCCAGAGTGGCATTTGCCACATCAACGGCCCCACCGTACACGACGAGCCGCAGATGCCCTTCGGCGGCGTCAAATCCTCTGGCTACGGCCGCTTCGGCGGCAAACAAGCTATCGATGAGTTCACCATCGTCCGCTGGATCACGATCCAGACCGGACCGCGCCACTACCCGTTCTGACCATGAAACGGCTCGATGCTACGAAGCCTTGCGCCCTTGCTCCGCGTTGCGCAGAGCTTCACGGATGATCATCTTCAGGTAAGTCTGATACCGCAACCCGCGCTCCGCCGCCTGCACGCGCGCCTTCGCGATATCGTCTGGATCGAGGCGAATAGTGGTGGTAGGGGTTGGGCTGGGCTCCTTGAACGGAATACCCTTCTCGGCAAAAAGATGGCGAATGCCGCCGCGCCCAAGGCGCCCCTCTTTCGCAGCCTTCTGGAATTCCGCGAAGACGACTTCCTGGTTCTCAAACCACCACTTCGCCTCTTCGTCTTCATTTTCAAACTTTGGAAGCTTGAAATCACTCATTGCGGCTCCGCCTTCGCTGCTAAATAGAACACTTTGATCTGCTTAATCGGCTCAAACGCTGTAACAACGCGGATTTTTTCAGCACTATCGCCCTGTTTGGGCAACTCGGGGTTGGGAAGCCGTCCGCGGTCCTCACTCGAGGTGCTTAAGGACCTTCACTGTTACGAATTGTAGCTACATCGTAGCTATTCGTCAACTACTGCCGCAGCTCCACCAGCGTGGCCCCCTGCCCGCCTTCGTTCTGCGGCGCCTCCGCAATCGTGGCCACGTGCGGATGCCCTTTCAAAAACTCGCGCACACCCCGCCGCAAAATCCCCGCGCCGTGCCCGTGAATCACCCGCACCCGCGGCAGCCCGGCCAGAAACGCCCGGTCCAAATACTTCTCCAGCTCTTCGGTCGCCTCGTCCACCGTCCGCCCGATCAGGTTGATTTCCATCCGCGTGGCGCTCGCGCCTTCGCTCGTCACCGACACGTGCACGCCCGTCTGCCGCCGCGCCGCCGCCAGCGGATCGGCCTTCGCCGCCGCTGCCGTGCTCACCTCCGCCAGCTCGTCGCGCTTCACCCGCATCTTGATCGGCCCCAGCGCCACCTCAAACACATCCTTCTCCACTTCGCGCTGCACCACGCCTACCTTGCCCATCCCCTTGATCAGCACCTGGTCGCCCACGGCCACATGCCGCAGCACGTGCGGCTGCGCGTTCGCGTCTCCCTGGTCCGCGCCCGTCCGATGCGCCACCACCGTCTGGTTAAAGCTCTCCTGGAACTCACGCCGCAGCCGCCCAATCCGCCGCTCCGCTTCCTTGCTCAGCTTCTGTTGCGCCGCCCGGTCCTCGATTGCCCGCACATTCTCCCGCATCTGAAACTCGAAATCCTTCAGCAGCGATCCCAGCTTCTGCTCCAGCTCCCGCGTGCGATTCTTCACCTCCACGTCGCCATCGCGCTCCAGCCGTTTCCGCTCCTGGTTCAGCGAGTACTGCTCCGCGCGCGCCGCTTTCCGATCCTCATCCAGCGTCGCCAGCTCCGCGTGCAGCCGCTCCAGAAACCGCGCCAAATCCACCTGCTGCGATCCCAGCCGCTCCCGCGCCGCCGCCACCATCTTCGCGTTCAACCCCAGCCGCTCCGCCGTGGCAATCCCCAGCGACGCCCCCGGCACACCCATCCTTAGCTGGTAATTCGGCGCCATCGTCTTCTCATCCACGCCCGCTGCCGCGTTCATCACCCCCGCTGTATTCGCCGCATACACCTTCAGGCTCGTGTGGTGGGTCGAGATCAGCGTCCACGCCCCCGCACCCAAAAAAAACTCCGCTACCGCAACCGCAAGCGCCGCGCCCTCCTCCGGATCGGTCGATGAACCCAGCTCATCCAGCAGCACCAGCGAACCGCCATCCGCCAATCGCGCCAGCCGCTCCAGGTTCATAATGTGCGCGGAAAACGTCGACAGCTCCGCCTCAATCGACTGCGCATCGCCGATGTCCGCCAGGAACGCCGTAAACACTGGAAACGCCGCCTGCGTTGCCGGCACCGGAATCCCCGCCTGCGCCATCATCGCCAGCAGCGCCGTCGTCTTCAGCGTCACCGTTTTGCCGCCAGTGTTCGGCCCGCTTATCACCAGTTGGCGCGCATCGCCCGTCAGCTCCAGAGTCAGCGGAACCACAACCGAGTTCTTAGCCGCCCCAGCCGCGCGGAAATGCCGCTCCAGCAGCGGATGCCGAGCCTGTTCGAGGCGCAGCAGCTCCGGCCCAAACCCCGGCGCAATGCAGTCGTAGTCGCGCGCGAACCGCGCCCGCGCCAGCAGGCTGTCCAGGCGGGCCAGCACTCGCGCGCCCTCCACCAGCGCCCCAGCCTGCGCGCCCACCTGCCGCGTCAGCCCCACAAAAATCCGGTGAATCTCCGCCTGCTCTTCCTCAAGCAGCCGCACCAGCTCGTTGTTCTGTTCAATCGTCTCCAGCGGCTCCACGTACACCGTCTGCCCGCTCGAGCTGGCCCCGTGAATCACTCCGGAAATGCGCCGCTTCAGCTCGCTGCGCACCGGGATCACGAACCGCTCCCCTCGAATCGTGATCAGTTCCTCCTGCGTGGAGCCCTCCGCCGCGAGCTTGCGCAGCGCCGCCCGCAGGCTCTCCTCAATCGCCCGCTGCTGCCGCTCCTGCTCCCGCCGCAGCCGGCTCAGCTCCGGCGAAGCGTCGTCCGCAATCGACCCATCGGGCAGGATCTTTCGCTCGATCGTCTCCGCCAGCGGCCGCAGGCTTCCGGTCAGCCCCGCGGAAAGCTCGGCCAGTCCATCCAGCTTGCCGGCGAGCCTTGCCGGCGGCTCCTTCATCAGCGCCTGCCATGCCGCAATGTCGTGCGCCAGCCGCGCCACGGCCTGCAACTCCGCCGCTTCGAGCGCCGCCTCCGGTATCTGCGACTTGGCCGCAAGCTGCGTAGGATCGAACAGCCCGCCCAGCGGGACGGACACCTGCTCCCCGATCAGCAGCCGCACCTCGCCGGTGAGCCGATGCTCGCGACCGATCCACTCGGCGTCCATCGAGGGCCGCAGCGCCTCAACCGCCGCGCGCCCGGTGGACGAAGCCGCGTAGCCCGCCACCAGCGCCACCAGCGGCTCCCACTCGAGAGCTGCAAAGTCCGCGTGGACCACGGGAGACGGAATGGGATCGACCAGCGCCATGGATGCCTCTGCTCATGGTGACACAGAAGAAAGGACAAAAGTACAGAGGGACAACGGTGTGTTCTAGAACGAGCGGGCGATCCAATTTGGAACGCATAATCAACAGTCGGTGGATAAAGCGGTCATTATTCCCGGCCGCGAGCCGATATTATCATTGCGTTTCGCAAAACTAAGTCTTGACCCAAGCGATATAGACGTGTATATACGTGTATATCGATGGTGAAGAGATCAAACGCGACGGGGAGAACCAAAACTGGCAATCGCAAGGGAGTACCCCTCGTCGTCTATTTGGAAGAGCGACAGGCCGCCAAGCTTGTCGAACTCGCCCGAGAACGCCACCTGACGAAGACTGCTTGCGTGAAGTTCGCCATCGACAAGCTATTTCTCGACGTGCAGAACGGGCAACTTGATCTGCCCCTCGGTTTGGAAGAGGTCAAACAGTGACCAGCAGAAGACGGAGCGCGGTGGAACGGATGGATAAGCCAAGTCTCGCCTCATTCTTCAGCGGAATTGGCGGGTTTGATCTCGGCTTCGAGCGCGCCGGATTCGATGTCCTACTCCAATGCGAGATCGACTCATTCTGCCGTTCCGTGCTTGAAAGGCATTGGCCCTATGTCACAAAGTTTGAAGACATCAAGAAAATCAGTCCAGCAGACGTTCCAAATGCCGATGTTTGGGCCGGAGGATTTCCCTGCCAAGACGTATCAGTGGCAAGAATGGGCCCGAGAATTGGACTTAAAGGGAAGCGATCGGGACTCTTTTTTGAATTTGCTCGGCTACTTGGAGAACGTCGCCCCAGAGTTTTCCTCATCGAGAACGTTCCAGGCCTCCTCTCTTCCCATGGAGGGCGAGATTTCGAAATCGTTATTCGAACGCTGGCCAGCTTCGGGTATAGCGTGGGCTGGCGCGTGCTTAACAGCAGGTACTTTGGAGTCCCCCAGTCACGTCAGCGAGTCTACATTGTCGGCTGCTATCGGGACCGGCGAGGTCCAGGACAAATACTTTTTGAGTCCGAATGCGGCTCGCGGGATGTTGAGGAGAGCGGACCGAATGGGGAGAAGCCTGTTTCCCCCTTTAAGAAAAGCTTTGGAGATCCTGTCAGAGGGCCAATAGTTGCGGGGATCGCCTATTGCCTGTACGCGTGCTCAGCACGACACACCGGTACGGATTGGAGCCGGAATTATGTCTCCTACCCGCAAGGTCGCGTAAGGCGGCTCATCCCTGCCGAATGCGAGAGGTTACAGGGATTTCCAGAAGATTGGACGCTCACCGATGCGAGGTTTAACAAGGCGGGAGATTGCGACGAACCCAGGTACCACGCTGTTGGTAACGCTGTCACAGTTCCTGTAGCCGAATGGATAGCGAAACGAATTCGGCAGTACCTATCTTCCTCCGTCAGGCTTGGGCAAGCCGCTGCAGGAACAACGGATTCGGCCGTAGATGAGGATTACGAGGAAGTCTCTGCTCTGGTATAGGCCCAGCATACTGAGCAAACTGAGCCAGACTGAAATTCGGATAATTCCGCCCAAGTGCTTCCTCGACTTCCTCTGGCACCTCAATGGAGTAGATGCCTCGGTCTTCCAAAATGAGGATCAAGCCTTCATCAAACGCCCAATGATGCAGCTTGCACAAGCAGATCCCGTTCGCAACGACATCCAGATCATAGTCCGCCCAAGGGAGAATGTGAGCGGCGTCTACCCCCGGCACCGCGTTCATGGTCGTTGAAGGCAGGTGGATGCCACAAACAACGCAAGTCGACCGGTAAGCTTCCCGAACCTGTTGCCTGAACCTGGCACTAGCGGCTCCGCGCGCGTTTGCCCACCTCTTCCAAGCCTTCACAGCGCGGCGCTTCAGCTGAGTCTCGTCTGGGTCAATGTCACCCGGGAGAACAAGGGACTCAGGAGGCGGCTCAGCCGAGAGCTTCAATGCCATCGTGAGGTCATTGAGAATGTCCGAGTCTGTACTTCGGAAAAGTATGCCCAAGTCATCGACAAATTCAGTAATCTTCGCGGACAACTCGACGACGACGTCCTCCGCAACTGCCATTATTGGCCCGCCGCTGCGTACGAGCTCACGATGCTTATCAAGGAGCAGGTAAATCGGGCCGGGCAACTCCGCAGCGCGCGACCAAACTTCCAAGACTCGATCCCGTCGCTCTCGAAAATGAAGATCCTCCGCGTGATTACTCAGGTTCCGAAGGACAACCTCCTCCACCACAAAAAATACGGAGCCTTCGGATATTTTGACCTCATTCGCGACCTCGATCTGTTCAATTGCATAACGACCCGCCCTGAGGATCGGCAACCCTCCAGCGAGTCCGTGATCATAGCGGATTGGATGCGGCATTAGAAGCGCCGCAGCAAGCTGAAGCTGGACCTGAATATAAGCGGGCCTCCTATGAAAGCGGCGCAGGCGGGGCTTCCCACCCTGCTTGACTGCGCGGGTATCGGTGTCGACAACCCAACCACCTCCAAGATCCAGAAAGATCCGCAGGCCGATAAGATCGGCTGCCCTGACGCCACCGGCTGCTTCGCCGCTCAGCTCATATTCGCCTCTACCGCCGCTCACTCTTCGAGATATCCGCACACTCGCCACCTAAACTGAGAACTGATCAATTCCACACAGCTTGAATTAGCTGTATCTTATGCCCGACAAACCGGCGGCACCAAGAAAGGGCACCGTGATGGCAGACACAATCGACCCGCAGAGACGCTCGGAAAACATGCGCCGCATCAGGAGCGTTGACACAAAGCCCGAACTGCTCGTCAGGAGAATCACCTACGGCCTAGGCTTCCGATACCGCCTCCACCAGAGAGAATTGCCCGGTTGTCCGGACCTGGTGTTCGGCAATCGCAAAAAGGTAATCTTCGTTCACGGCTGCTTCTGGCATCAGCACAAAGAATGCCCAGGAGGGCGCAAGCCTCGGTCCAAGAGCGAATACTGGAACAAAAAGCTCAATCGAAATGTCAGGCGAGACAACGCCTCCCTTAAGCAGCTCCGCGAAATGGGGTGGGACGCTATGGTGATCTGGGAGTGCGAACTCGCTGCCCCAAACGGAGAAAAAAGGTGCGCGGCGTCCATCCGCAGGTTCCTAGCGAGGTGAAACCCCTCTGCACCCAATCCGACTAACACGAGCAACCGGCTCTTGTCACAACACTTCTGCCCAAATGCTATCGTGGTCTCACCTGACGCAATATTTCTATTGACAAACTAAGATAATCTGATAACAATATACTCATATTACGAACTCAGCCCGCGGCAACACCCTCCCCAGTCGCGCTCCCGGACCCGAGCTCAGCATCGGAGCGCACGACCCGTGTTAATCCGCCAACGCCAACAACGCCAGGCCGAGCCTGGGGCCGTCAAACGGCTCCAGCGGCCGGGTCGCCGCGTCCCTCGCGCGGCCACCCCCCTCCCCCCCAAAGGTAACCATCCCAGCCCCGCAAGCTCCAGAATTCCCGCCCCGGGCTCCACGGAAAGCCCGGTTTTGGCCCGCTGTGGCTGCAAAAACAGGCACCCCCTCCCCCCCAAAGGTAACCACCCCAGCCCCGCGCACACCGCCGCTCAGCAAAGAAAAGGCGAACGCAAAGTGTGCAGAAATAGCTCCCATATCTCTCATTCCATAGCACATCCCCGTTTTTTATTTCTGCACCGTGCTCCCCATCACAGATTTTTTCCCCCCGCTGCCCGTGAATGGGTGTGTGACCCGCGCACGAAGCTAGCTGCGCGGAGGCGGAGGTGTGGAAGTGGAGTACCTGAGTCGCGCGTGCCTGGAGGGCTTGTCCGCGGAGGCGTTTCGGAACCGCCAGCCGTATCCCTGGGTCAACATGGAGAACCCGCTGACAGCAGAGGGGTTAATCGCTCTGCGGGACACGCTGCCCGCGGTCGATGACCGGTTCAAGAAGATGGTGGGCGTGGAGCGCGCCTACGGACAGGCTCCGCATGACCGCTACCTGCTGCACTGGCAGCCGCGCCTGGAAGTGGCCGGGCCGTGGCAGGAGTTCCTGGCCGAGCTGAATGGGCCCCTCTACCAGGGCTTCCTGCGGCGGATGCTGGGCGATCACACATTCATCCCCACCTTCGAGTGGTACTACGCGTGGGAGGGATGCGCGGTGAGCCCGCACTGCGACGCGGCGCGCAAGCTGGCCACCCACATCTTCTACTTCAACACCGAAGAGGACTGGAGCACGGACTGGGGCGGCCGAATCCTGATCCTGGACAGCGAGCGGAAGTGGAAGGCGCACTCGGGGCCCAGCTTCGACCAGTTGAAGGTCGCGGCGTCGCTCGATCCGCGGGGCAACGCGAGCCTGCTATTCCAGCGCACGGAGCACTCGTGGCACGGGGTGCGGCCGTTGCAGTGCCCCAAGGGCAAGCTGCGGCGGCTGTTCATTGTGACGGTGAATGTGCCCAGCTTCCAGGTGTGGTGGCGGAAGGTGCGGGGCAAGGATCCGGACGGGTTCCGGTTGAAGGCGGCCTAAGAGCAGCGAGTCAGCAAGTCAGCGAGTCAGCCAGTCAGCGAGTCAGCGGCCCAACCCAACGACAGAAAGAAAGCCGTGTCCGTTAAGTTCTGTGGCTTCCCAGGTCCCAAAATCAGGCCTCGGGGCACCCAAGCTGAGGGCTGAGGGCTGACGGCTGCCTTTATTGCGGAATCGTGGGCGCGGGGGTGGGCGGGTTGATGGTGGCGAGGTGGACGGTTTCTCCGGTTTCGGGGACGGTGCCGTCATTGACCTGGACCTGGGCGGGCGCGCCCTGGACAACGACGCGCACCGTGGCGGAGCCGCGGGCGGGGACGAGCAGCCGCTGGGTAACGGAGTTCTGGAGGGTGCGCACGGTGACGGGAACCTCGGCGGCGGCGTAGCCGGAGTTGGCGACGGCGACGGCGACCAGCCACGTGCCTGCCTGCTGCGCGGTGGGAAAAACGCTCTGGATGGCGAGATCGGGCAGGCCCTTGTCGGCGGCGATCCAGTCGGCGAAGAACCAGCCGAGGTCGTGGCGGGGACCGGCTTGCTCGAGGAGGCGCTCAAACTGGCTGGGGGCTGGCTGAGCGGCGGCGAGCTGGCTGCCGGGGGACGGATTGCCCGAATCCGGGCTGCCGAGATTCTGGCTGCCTAGGTCGGCGGCGGGGTTGTAGGCGCGGAGGGCGGCGGAGAGAGCGGTGTCGCCGGCGATGTCGCGGAGCATCCAAAAGACGAAAGCGGCCTTGGTGCGGTAGTAGACGGGGTTGGAGGCCTGGGCGAGCGGCTGTCCGGGGCCCTGGCCGGGGCTGGCCGGCTCAATGAGGGCGAGGGAGCTGCGTCCGGACTCGAGCGCGGAGAGAGCCTGCTCGCGTCCCTGCTCGTGCGCGACCCACAGGGTGCCCATGAAGTGGGCAACGCCCTCGCTGAGCCAGGCGCGGGGGGAATCCATCCAGGCGTGGGTGAGAGCGTGGGCCATGGCGTCCTCAAGCTGGGCGGGAGGTTGATTATGCAGGCTGGCGGCCAGCAGTGCGCCGGTCTCAAAGGGTGCGTCGCTGGGGTCGGGCAGGTCGAGGAGGGTGAGCTGGGCGCGCGGGCTCTGGCCAAGCCAGCCCTGAAGGAATGGCGTGACCACGCCGGCGGCGTCGGACCAGAACTGGGCGTTGGCGTCGTTGTCGGGGGTTGTCCAGGCGGTGAGGTTGATGCCCTGGTGGGGCTTGCGAATGGCGACGAAGAGGCTGGGCGCCTCAAAGCCGAGGATGGTTGGGCCGGCTTGCGCGGTGGCGATGCCGGCGACTTCGTCGGAGGCGGAGTCATCGACCTTGAGGGCAGCGGGATGGCCGTTGATGACGGCGACGGTGGGCGGCTGGCCGTGGGGAAACTCGATGGTGAGGCGCAGGGTGAAGCGCGCGCCGGAGAGGCGGAGCTTGTGCCGGCCCATTTCGTCGAAGACGCGCGCTCCATCGCCGAGCAGGGCGGGAACGGACGATACGGGATACCAGACGACGTTGCCGAAGCCGCGGAGGCCGGTGAAGGCGGTGTCGATGGTGTCCCAGTCGGAGTGGAGGGCGAGGTTTTCAGGCGTGCCGATGGCGAGGAGGCGTTGGGCGTTGGGCTCGATGACGCCGGAGTAGGTGGCGTCGACCTGAAGAGTTGCGCCGGGAGCGAGCGGAGTGGCGAGGGGGACGACGGCCTCATGGAGCTGGCCGGTGTGGTCCACGTCAGAGTTGACGGTGGACTGCTGGAACGCGGTGTCGCGGAAATTGGATTCAGGGCCGGCGATGCGGATCTGCTCCCAGTTGAGGGAAGAGGAGACCTGGATTGGGAGATGGTCGAGCGGAGTGGGGCCGCTATTGCGGACAGTGAACTGCGCGCGGACGGCGATGTGGTGATCGGCGGGGCGGAGGTGAACGTCGAGGTCGAACGCGGTGTAGGTGACGGCCTGACGCTCGGCGTCGGCGGCGGTGAGCGCGGGGCCTGATTGCGGCTGTGCGGCGGACTGCGCTGGCGCGGGCTGGGAGATGGTGTTTCCGTTCTCGTCAGTGGAACGGGAGAAGATGACCTTGCCCTTTGCGGGCGGCGGTGCGGGCGGCGTTTGCTGCTGGATGGGGAAGGGCGCGGTGGTGGTTTGCGCCGCGGCGGCGGAGATGCCCACCGAGGCTGCGGCCGCGAGCAGGGCCGAAAGCCCGAGGGCGAAGGACAACTTCATGAACCGAGACCTTTCTGCTTCTTTTGAGGTTTAGACGCGGGCGTCGCGGAGAGGCCGGCGGCAGCGGCGCGGCGCTGGCGGAAAGCCTCATAGAGGACGACGGCGCCGGCGGCGGAAACGTTGAGCGAGCTGACGCCGCCGGCCATGGGAATGCGCAGGAGGTGGTCGCAGGTGCGGCGGACGAGATCGTGGAGTCCGGCGCCCTCGCGGCCGAGGACGAGGATGCAGTTGCCGGTGAAGTCGAAGCGGTCGTAGTCCTGGGTGGCGCGTTCGTCGAGACCGATGGCCCAGATGTTGCGGGCTTTCAGATCTTCAAGAGCGCGGACGAGGTTGACGACGCGGGCGATGCGGAGGTGCTCGGCTGCGCCGGCGCTGGCTTTGACCGCGGCGGGCGAGAGCGGAGCGGAGCGGCGTTCGGTGAGGATAACGCCGTCGACGCCGGCGCCGTCGGCTACGCGGAGGAGAGCGCCGAGGTTTTGCGGGTCTTCTACGCCGTCGAGGGCAAGGAGCAGGCGGGCCGGGCTGGGCTGGGCGTTTGAGAACGCAGGCGCGGCGAAGAGGTCTTCGATGGAGAGGAATTCCTGGGGATGGACGAGGGCGACTACGCCCTGGTGGGCGGCGGTACCGGCGAGCTGGGTGAGCTGCTCGCGCGGCTGCTCAAGGACGCGAACGCCGGCCTGGCGGCAGGCGGCGGCGAGGCTCTGGAGGCGGGCGGCCTGATGCGCTTCGAGGCGCTCGCGGGCGAGCAGGACGTGGTCGAAACGGCGGCGGCCGGCGCGAAGGGCTTCTTCGACCGCGTGAATGCCGTAGAGGACTTCCATTGGGTTAGTTTAGAGGGTTAGCGGGAGCCGGAGGAGAGCTTGGTGCTGGCGAGGTGGTTGAGGCTGATGCCCTGCTCGGCAGCTTCCATGGCCAGCGAGCGATGGACGGCGGGCGGAATGCGCACGCGGAATTGTCCGCTGTAATGCTTGACGGCGAGCGGAGTCGGGACGGGCTCGCCCGCAGCCTCCATATCGCGGACCGAGGCTCGCACGACCGTGCGGATTCCCTTCAGCGCCTCTTCAGGCGTGCGCGCCAGCCATGACAGCGAGGGGAACTCTGCGCAGAGGCCTACATATTCTCCATCTTCCGGGGACCAGGTGACGCGGTAGGTGTATCGGTCACGCCGGGGAGCCGCTTTGATCCGGTGTTTCACTCTCGATTCCTTTCAACTTGTCGATTGCCAGCAGGACCTGCCTGACCTGGTATGGCTTGGCCTTGCCTCTATCGTTCTGAATGTTGATGCGCGGATCGCCCTGCCATGGGGTCTTGAAGACGGCGTGGCTGGTCCCGCTCTGCCGAGGTTCGCCAAAATGCTCGACACAAACCTTTAAGAGATCGGCGAAGCGTACATTGCGCGGTTCGCGTCGCATGCCTTCGAGGATCTTCTTCGACGATGCCAAAGACTATGGTACCACATTTGGTACCACGGGAGCTTTGATTTATGCCGCTCGGGGCTTGATGTGGCGATGTTGCGCGTTGGACGCGGCGAGTCGCAGATCGTATTCGTTCTGAAGGTTCATCCAAAACTGTGCGGGGAGCTTGAAGTAGATGCCGAGGCGCACGGCGGTGTCGGCGGAGATGGAGCGCTTGCCGCGGACGACCGAATGCACGCGCGGCTGCGGGACGTGAAGTTCCTTTGCGAGGCGATAGGCGGTCATGCCGAGGGGTTCCATGAACTCCGTGAGGAGAATCTCGCCGGGGTGGATAGCGGCTTTGGATTTCTTCATAGTTTGCCTCCTCTTAGTGGTAATCCACGATCTCGACCTGGTGCGCATTTCCGTCGCGCCATTGGAAGCAGATCCGATATTTGTCATTAATTCTCACGCTGTACTGTCCCTCACGATCTCGCTTGAGCTTTTCCAGTCGGTTTCCCGGCGGAATCATCAGGTTCTCCAGTCCCACGGCAGCGTTGAGTATGTAGAGCTTCTTGAGCGCCTTTCTGTGTAAATCGGCGGGTAGGCGCTTCGATTGGCCAGTCTCCCAGAGTTCCCGCGTTGAAGCGTCGTGAAAGCTTGCAATCACGTCAGCATGATAACGCCACCCGTAAGTATCGCGCAACGGAATTAACCGCCATGGGCTTGCGTTGGGGTTTGATTTAGCTCCATACTGGGCCTGCAATTCATGCCTGCGAAAAGTGCAAAGACATTTCGCGCGCTGCTGGAGCCGGATGGGACGCGGCTGCGGTGGACTGTGGCGCGGATTCCCTTCGACATCAAGAAGGCTTGGCCCCAGCGGCGTGGGCTGCGCGTGCGCGGGACGGTGAATGGGTTCGCGTTCCGCACGGCGCTGTTTCCCGATCCGCGGGGCGCGGGGCACATTCTGCTGGTGAACAAGAAGATGCAGGCGGGAGCGGGCGCGCGGCAGGGCGAGCGGGTGGCGATTGTGCTGGAGCCGGACCTGGAGGAACGCGAAACGCTGCTGCCCGAAGAGCTGGTGCGGGCGCTGAAGGGCGTTGCAGGGTTGCGGCGATGGTTCGACCACTTGACGCCGGCGCGGCGACGCGAGATTGGCAAGTATGTTGCCGATCCGAAGTCTGCGGCGTCGCGGATGAAGCGCGCGGAGGAGATGGCGGAGCGAATGGCGCTGACGATGGAGGGTGAATCGGAGCCGCCGCCGATTCTGCGCGCGGCATTTCAGCGAAAGCCGCTTGCCGAGGCGGGCTGGCGCGCGCTGACGCCGGCGCAGCGGCGGAATCATCTGCTGGGGATCTTCTATTACCGGACGGCGGAAGCGCGGGAAAAGAGGACGCAGGAGGCGATTGCGGATGCATTGCGGCGATACGCAAAAGACCGCGCCTGATGTTGTTCGCTTCCCACCCTAAGCGCAAAGAACGCGCTTAGGATGGGGCACCCACGTTTGTAATTGAACGGGCGGCGGGAGAGGCAGATTCTCTGCGGGAATGACAGAAAGAAAAACAAGTGCACAAGCCTGCGGATTGTAACGAAATGTAAAGTAAAGAATTGTAAAGTGCGGCGGTTTCTTCTGCGGGCGGCGCGGGGTTTGCGATCTAATGTTCTTGATGGCCACACTCGCCGTACAGTCCATATTCAGCCGCAATGCGGTCCTTGGCCGCGCGGCGGCAACTGCCGAACAGGAAGCGGTGCGGCAGGAGAACCTTGCCGTTGCCGCGGGCTTGAAAGAGCAGGAGCCGGGACTGCTGAACACGCTGATTGTGCGCTACCAGCACCGGCTGCTGCGATACCTGATGTTCCTGACCGGCAATCGCGAACTCTCCGAGGACCTGTTCCAGGAAGTGTGGATGCGGGTGCTGTTGCGCGGCGGGCAGTTCAATGGCAAGTCGCGGTTCGATACCTGGCTGTTTACGATCGCGCGCAACCTGGTGATCGACTTCCGGCGCAAGCGCACACTCGCCAGCCTGGACGAGCTGGTGGAAGGCGCCAGCGAAGACGATCGCGCGATGACATTCGAGATTGCCGATGGACAGCCGACGCCGTTCGATCGTTTGTCGAGCGTGGAGGATCGCGCGCGCGTGGCTGAGGCGCTGCTGACGCTGGATACGGTTTATCGCGAGGTGCTGGTGCTGCGGTTTCATGAAGACATGTCGCTGCAGGAGATTGCGGCGGTAACGCGGGCGCCGCTTTCCACGGTAAAATCGCGGCTGTACCGGGGACTGGCGGCAATCCGGCCAGTGCTGGTGGCCGCGGAAGCGCCAGTGGGAGTAGCGGGATGACAGCCGATCCGGGCAAGCCGGCCGACAGCGATGCGGGTTCGCTTCGCGGGCTGGCGGCGCGGATGGGCGACGCCGACCGGGACCGCAGGATAGCGCGCGACACGAGCCGCGTGGTGTTGGCTTCAATGGGCGTGCTGAAGGACCAGAAGGCGGACCGCAACCGCAGCCGCTCGCTGGCGCTGGCGGCCACGCTGGTGGTGCTGTTCATCCTTGCGCCGCTGGTTTGGATGGCGACGGATCACTTCAGTTCCGGCGGGCACATGGGCGACCTGACCACCGAATTCATCCTATGGGGCTCGATACTTTGCGCGGCGCTGCTGGCGGCGGCGCTGATGGCTGGGTGGCTGCGGAACCGGTAAGACAGTTCGTAGTTCTTAGTTCGCAGTTGTCAGTTGTCAGCTTTTAGCTCTTAGCCATTAGCTTGCCCGTTTGCCGCGCTCAGTTTGCGAATGGAGAGCTAGGGTTCAGCGGTAGGGGCCAGCACGCCTTCCCAGCGGGCGACGACGACGGCGGCCATGCCGTTGCCGACTACGTTCATGGCGCTGCGGCCCATGTCCATCAGGGTATCGACGCCCAATAAAACGAGGATGGCGGCGGTGGGGATGTGCAACTGCGCGGCGGAGCCCATGAGGACAACCAGGGTGGCGCGGGGCACGCCGGCCACGCCCTTGCTGGTGAGCATGAGGGTGAACAGCATGACTAGCTGCTCGCCGACAGAGAGGTGGATGCCCGCGGCCTGCGCGGCGAAGATGGCGGCCATGGTGAGGTAGAGGCTGGAGCCGGTCATGTTGAAGCTGTAGCCGAGGGGGACGACGAAGGAGACGATCCAGCGGGGGACGCCGAACTCCTCCATGCGCTCCATGGCGAGGGGCAGAGCCGCTTCAGAGCTGGTGGTGGCGAAAGCGATAGCGGTGGGCTCGGCAATGGCGCGGGCAAAGCGCGCGGGCGAGATGCGCGCGAATGTCAGGATAGGCGCGAGGACGAGGAGCACGAAGATGGCTGCTGAGCCGTAGTAGGTGGCGACGAGCTTTGCCAGCGGGAGGATCATCGTTAGGCCGGTGCTGCCGATGGTGTAGGCCATGGCCGCGCCGGCCGCGAGGGGCGCGATGTACATGATGATCTTGGTCATCTTGAACATGACGTCGGTGAGCGACTGGAGCACTTTGACCATGGGCTCGCGCTTGGCTTCCGGCAGCATGGCCAGGGCGGCGCCGAAGAGCAGCGAAAACACGGCAACCTGGAGGATCTGGTTCTGCGCGACGGCCAGGGCGATGTTTTCAGGGAAGATGTTGAGCAGGATCTGCTGCCAGGTTTCAGGATGCGCGGCGGGCGCGGCAGCCGCGGCGGGAAGCAGGACGCCGGCGCCGGCGCGGGTGAGGTCGATGGCGATGAGGCCGAGGACAAGGCCGATGGTGGTGACGGCTTCAAAGAAGACGATGGATTTGACTGCGACGCGGCCGACGCCTTTGAGCTGGTTATGGCCGGCGATGCCGGTGACGATGCCGCCGAAGATGAGGGGGGCGACGATCATGCGGACGAGGCGGAGAAAGAGATCGCCGATGACGCGGAGCTGCGAGGCGAAGTGAGGCGCTTCAAGGCCGAGGACGACGCCGACGATCATCGCCCAAAAGGTCCAGACCAGCAGCGAGCGTCGCTCGAAGGCTACGGGAATGAAGAGGGCCAGACCGATCCAGCGCAGCGCCAGCGCCGTTGGCGCGGCGACAGGCCACAAGGAGAGCGCGACGCCCATGACAAAAAGCAGCACGGCCGCGACGAAACAGGCGCGAAGAGCGCGGATGGTGTGCGGCTGGCGTGGAATGGTTTGTGACTCTGGGTTCAAGGTCTCCATTATCCTATGCCTATGCCGCGAATCGCCTTTCTGGAATGTTCCCGCTGCCATGTTCATCAAGATCCCGCAACGCCGCAAACGGTGTGCACGACCTGCGCGGGGTCGCTTTATGTGCGCTATGACTTGAGCGCGGCGAAGGGGACCAGGCACCGGGACACGATTGGATGCGCTGACGACGACAAGCGCTGGAGCGGGATTTGGCGCTACCGGCAGGTGCTGCCGGACGTTGAGCCGGTGACGCTGGGCGAGGGCTGGACGCCGATGCTCGCAAGCCGCCGCCACGCCAACGTGTGGCTGAAGGAAGAGGGCGCGAACCCAACGGGGACTTTCAAGGCGCGCGGGCTGGCGCTGGCTGTGACGATGGCGAGGCATTACGGGCTGAAGAAGCTGGCAGCGCCCACCGCGGGAAATGCCGGAGGCGCGCTGGCGGCTTACGCGGCGGCGGCGGGGGTTGAGGCGCACATTTTTATGCCGCGCGACACTCCCAAAGCCAACCAGGTGGAATGCCGCGCGTACGGCGCCCATGTGACGCTGGTGGATGGGCTGATCTCCGATTGTGGGCGCATGGTGGCGGAGCGCAAAGACGCCGAGGGATGGTTCGACATCTCCACGCTGAAGGAGCCATTCCGCGTGGAGGGCAAAAAGACCATGGGCTACGAGCTCGTGGAACAACTTGGGTGGACGTATCCCGATGCGGTGTTTTATCCCACCGGAGGCGGCGTGGGCATGATCGGGATGTGGAAGGCGTTTGAGGAGATGGAACAGCTCGGCTGGGTTACGGGGAAGCGGCCCAAGATGATCGCGATTCAGGCCGCTGGGTGCGCGCCGGTGGTAAGGGCGTTCGAGGCCGGCGAAGCGGTGAGCCAGATGTGGCAGGAGGCGCACACGCTGGCTTCGGGGTTGCGCGTGCCCAAGCCGTACGGCGACTACCTTATTCTCGAGATCGTGCGTGCGTCGGGGGGAACGGCGGTGGCCGTGAGCGACGACGCCATCTTTACCTCGCTGCGCGACTGGGCTGCCCATGAAGGCCTGCTGCTTTCGCCGGAGGGCGCGGCGGCCACGGCTGCGTACGACTACCTGCTGGACACGGGTTTCCTGAGCGCGAAAGATCGCGTGGTGCTGTTCAATACCGGCTCGGGGAACAAGTACACGGATGTGATTGGGGAGCGGGTGAATTAGGTTGGCGGCGGATTGCGATGCGCGATCGCGGGGGTCGGGAGACCCCCGCTACAGCCGGCCGGGAGGCCGGCGCTACAAATGGATTCACACGCGGATGCCGCGGCGCCAGACTGCGGCGTCAAAGACGTGGCGGCAATCGTAGGCTTCGCTCCGATAGAGCGCAACGGCCCGGGAGTTGGCTTCCGTGACGGTGAGGGAGATTTCGCTGACGCCGAGGCGCCAGAATTCGGCGGCGGCGATGTGGAGAAGCATGCGGGCGAGGCCGCGGCGGCGGTACGGCGGGCGAATGCAGAGCTGAGTGACGTGGCCGCTCTGGGCGCTGACGCGAGAGCCGAGGACAAGGCCGGCCATTTCGCGGGTGGAACGGTCGATGAGGATGTGCGAAACCTGCGGGGAAAAGGCTCCGCAGCCGGCATAGCGCACGATGTTGTGGAGGAAGCGCATGGAGCCCTGGGCGGAGCGGTACTGGTCGTTGATGAGACTGTCAGGGTGGTTGGCGTAGGCCTCGGCGATGAGGCGGCCAGCGGCGGGCAGGTCGTCATCGCGCCAGGGTCGCAGATCGAATTCATGGGGGAGGGCAGGACGAGCCTGATCGTGAAGCGGTGTCAGGGTCTGGACCATGAACAGGCGGCGATAGAGGGTGAAGCCGGCCTCGGCAAAGACGGGGGCGAGAGCGCCGGCGGGATGGAGCAGGAGCTGCGACTCGATGCGGTCCACCTGGGGCGAATTCTGGAGGGTTTCAAAGAGGTGGGACAGGAGCGTGCGCTCGATTTCGCGCGGGGTTTGCGGTTTTCCATTGGAGAGCGGGGAGGCGGTTTCGAGCGAATGGGTTGGCTCGTTCTCGATGGCGAAGACGTCGCCGATGACGGCTTTGCTCTCTTCGTAAACGCAGAAGGCGTAGCCGGTGATGCGGCCGGCGTCTACGGCGGCGTAGCCGGGCAGCATGTGGCTATCGAGATACTGCATGAGCAGGCGCGAGGAGGCGCTGTAGTCCCAGTGGAGGTGCTCGCGCCAGACCGCGGCTTCGGCTTCCAGCAAGGGCTGGAGCGTGGGCGCGTTGAAGTGGCGCAGATCGAGAATTTCCAGGGAAACACCTGAGGTCATGCTCATGCCTTTATTTCAAGACCGCCGCAATGCTCATTGGGTAACTGTGCCATGAGCGCGAAGGTCCTGCAACCGGAATTGACGGATTGCAGACGATTAAGGTATCAGCGCGCTCCTACGAGATAAACTTCAAGACCCCGCTCCGGCCAACTGAAGACCTCTTCATAGTGACGTCCTTCCAGGTATTCCTGAAGCGCGGCAGGAGTGTGCAGGTCAACGCCATTGCGGCCAGTAACGCGGGCGACGAGCAGGTGTTGCTCATCGGGAACGCCGGATTCGTCGTAGTTGACGACTTCATGATTGCGGTAAAACGACAGGCCGTATTCGATATCGCGGCGGACGCGGAAGACGGCGACGGTTTCATCGGGCGGGGCGATTCCGTCCAGGCGCTCGGCCAGCGGTCGGGCGGAGTAGTAGCGGTCGAGCAGATGAATGACCTTTTTGGTGCCGGGCGCGGCGGGGATGCCGAATGCCGGACCAACGCCGTAGACGAAGAGCATGAGGACGACGAGGACCAGGGAAGTGACGAGGCGGAAGCGGGCGACGCCGAAGCCGTTGACCACGATGACGATGAGCAGAGCGGCGCCTGCGGCCGCCACCAGCGCCACGGCGAAGGGCTGGATGGGCGGCATCTGGATGCCGTGGACAATGAACCATGGAAGCAGGAGCGCGGCCATGGTTACGATGCCGCAGAGAAAAGCGTGGCCGCCGAGCTCCAGGCGGTGCAGGCCGGTGGCGCGGCGGCGGAAGAGGTAATCGCCGGTGAGGATGGTGATGGGCGGGATGGCAGGAAGAATGTATCCGGGGAGCTTGGACTGGGAAAAGGTGAAGAAGACGATGGGAATCAAGGCCCAGAGGACGAGGAACTCGGGGAAGGCGTCGCCGGGGCGATTGACCTTGGGCGGGCCTTTGCGGGTGTGGCGGAGGCGCCATTCTGCGACCGAGGTCTGGATGCCGTCCCAGAGCGCGCGTAGGGCGACGACCGTCCAGGGCAAGATGGCCAGCAGGACGACGACCAGGTAATACCAGACGGGCTGCTGGTGCTCGTAGCGATTGGTGGCGAAGCGGCGGAGGTTCTGGTTGAGGAGGAATTCGCGGAAGAAGGTGGGGTTCTGGTGCTGGACGGCAATGAACCAGGGCAGGACGATGGCGAGATAGAGCAGGACGCCCGGCCACCAGAACGAGCGGCGGATGATGGACCACTCCTTGCGCAGCGCGGCAAAGGAGCAGACGATGACCGCGGCCAACAAGGGCGCCACGGGACCCTTGGCCAAAGTGGCCACGCCGGTGAAGAAGTAGATGTCGAAGAGCCAGAATTTGGAGTCGGTCTCATACCAGGCGTACCAGCCGAGCAGGCCGATGGAGAATGGCGCGGCCATCTGCATGTCAGTGGATGCGCCGCGGGAGAAGCCGATGATGCCGGCGCAGGCGACCGTAATGAGGGCGGCGTCGAGGTGGCCGCCGGGGCGGAAACGGCGCATGTGCAGGTAAATGAGCGCCACCATGATGAAGGCAAAGCTGGCCGAGGGCAGGCGGGCGCTCCAGTCGTGGACGCCGAATTCCTGGAAGACGAACATGGCGCGCCAGTAGTAGAGAGCAGGCTTCTCCAGCCAGGGGCGGCCGTAAAGATAGGGTGTAACGCAGGCGCTCAGCTTGTCCTTGAGAATGTCGGCGTGGTCAAAGCGGTCGAGCATTTCATGAGCGATCTGGGCATAACGGGGCTCATCGGCGCCGACCAGGCCGAGGCCATCGCCGCCGAGCAGCGGGGTGACGCCATAGAGGATGAAGAAAACAGCGAACAACGTGAAGACGGTGACTTCCCGGATGGTGGACCACCGGGGCAGACGACTGGGCCGGGGTGCGGCTGGATCCTGAGCGGATGGTTCCAGAGCAGATTCCACGTTGAGGGCTTCTCCGTGCCGCACGTTCGGCGGATTCGCCGAGCCGGTGCGGGGCTTGGCTGCGGAAACAAGACTCCAGGCACCCGGAAAAGCGGATGCGGAACCGACCGCAGCACGCGACAGGGACAAGGCTAACAGATTGGAGCGACGGTGTTGAGGAGAGCGAAGCCAAAGAAATGCACGCGGGATTTCGCGCCACGCCCCTTTGACTTCCTATGCGGGCGGATCGACGCCGCTTTCATTCCCCGGCATGGGCTGCGGGGAGATTTCTTCCAGGGCGCGGCGCAGACCGGCGAGAACCTGTTCGAGGGCGCGTGGCAGTGGTCCGTCGAGGGTAACGCCGGCGGCATTCTCATGGCCTCCGCCGCCCATTGCGGCGGCCAGACCGGCCACTTCCACACGTCCCTTGCTGCGGAGGCTGATGCGGATGCGGCCCTCGGGCAGCTCGCGGAGAAACGCCGCGGCTTCCACGCCAGCGATGGAAATGGCGTAGTTGACGATGCCCTCGCAGTCCTCTTCGGCGGCGCAGGTGCGCACCATGTCATGGTTGGAGACCCAGAGCCAGGCCAGGCGGCCTTCGCGCATCAGGTTGGTGAGAGCGGCGCCGAGCAGCAGGAGCTTGGACATCGCCGTGGAGAAATAGATCTGCTGCGCAATATGGACGGGGTCGGCACCGGCGCGGCTGAGCTCCGCAGCCAGGGCGAAGGTGGAAGCGCGGGTGGCGCCGTAACAGAAGCCGCCGGTGTCAGTAAGGATGGTTGTATAGAGGCACTGCGCCATGGCGGGAGTGAGGTGCACTCCGGCGGCTTTGATGAGCCGGTATACCAGTTCCCCCACGCTGGCGGCATCGCGATCGATCCAATTGAGCTGAGCATAGGCGCGGCCGGTGGCGTGATGATCGATGTTGACGAGGAAAAACGATTCCAGGCCGCGCAAGCGGGTGCGATCGAGGCCGTCGCACTCGAGCAGAATTGCGGCGTCATAGGGGCCGTGGACGCGCATGACGCAACGGATGGCGTCGGCGCCGGGCAGGGCGCGGTAGGCGGAGGGAATGCGATCGGCGGTGACCAGGTCGGCGCGCTTGCCCATGGCTTCCAGCAACATGCCCATGGCCAGCATGGAGCCCACGGCGTCGCCGTCAGGACGCGAGTGGGAGCAGACCAGGAAGCGCTCGCCGCGGCCGAACACGTCGAGAATGGCGGCGATGGGATTTTCCGGCACCCAGCCGGGCGTAGCGGAGGGAGTCTCCCGTTCTTCCTTCGGATCGCGGGGCGCGCGGGAATTGTCTGCGCCGGGATTGGGATCCATCGCGCCCATAAGAACTACTCCGCCGCCTTTCTTTGACGCCTGCGGGAGCGCTCCATCAGCTCGTCGATGCGCGCCTGAAATCGCCCGGAACGATCGGCGAGGAAGGCCAGGTCAGGAACATGGCGCACGCCCATGCGCTCCTTGAGCTGGACCCGGATGTAACCCTTGGCGGCATCGAGCCCGGCGATGGTGTTGGTTTCGGCCACCGCAATGTCAGCGACGGTCTCAGTGACGGCAACGTAGACGCGGGCCGATTTTGCTCCGGGGTTCAGCACCACCTCGCTGATGTAACAGAAGGCGATGCGGGGGTCGGAGAGCTCGCCCTCGAGCATGGCGCCGATCTCCTCTTTGAGCGTCTCCGCTACGCGATCCTGGTGATGTTTTCGCCCGCGATGTTCGGGCATGAGGCGCCTCCCGAATCCAGCGCGCCGCGCGGGCCAGAGCCCGTGGAACGCGCAGGTAAACCCATCAGGATAGCAGAGCGGCAAAGAGAGGGAAGTGCCTCATTCGGTGCGCAGGGCCCGGGCGGGATCGACGGCGGCGGCGCGGCGCGCGGGAAGGAAGCCGGCGAGCGCCGCCACCAGGCAGATGGCGAGGATGCTGGCCGCGTAAACCAGCGGATCGGCCGCGGAGACGCCGAAGAGCTGGCTGCGCACGGCGCGCGCGCCGAGGAGCGCAATGGGGATGGTGGCCGCGACCGCGATACCCGCCAGCAGCAGAGTTTCGCGCAGGATGAGCCCGACCACGCTGCCGCGGCGTGCGCCCAGCGCCATGCGGATGCCGATCTCGCGCGTGCGCTGCGCGGTGGAGTAGGCGAGGATGCCGTAGAGGCCGATGCCGGCCAGCAGTGCCGCCAGCAGGCCGAAGACCGCTGCCAGCAACCCCACCGTCCGCTCCGGCATAATGTCGTCGTCGATGCGGTCGTTAAGGGTGCTCAGTCCGCCGTCCACAATCAGCCTGGGATCAATATTCGCCACCGCGGCGCGAACGCCATTCGCGGCCGTCTCCGGCGCCTGCCAGGTGCGCAGGTAGAAGGTGAGGCCCGCCGCGGTTTCCGCCTGCGTAAAAAGCGTGTAGCAGGTGGGCGCCGCCGGGGCGCGCACCGTGGAGTGTTTCACGTCGCGGACCACTCCCACGATCACTGCGTCTGTCTTTGGCCGATCCGGGCGGCCAACGTGATGCCCCAGCGCCGCCTGGGGGGTGGGGAAAAAGTGCCGCGCAAAGCTCTCGTTCACGATTGCAACGTGCTCCGAGGTCGCGGTATCGGAGTTCTGGAACAGCCGCCCCGCCACCAGGGGCACGCCCTGCGTCTGCAAATACCCGTTGCTTACCCAGGGCAGCTCCACGTCGAACTCTTCGTCGGGCGCGGGCTTGTAGCCGCTTACGTAGACATCGCCGGTGCGTTCATCGTCCACCAGGTCCGCATCGTTGGTTGCGCCCACCGCGCGGACGCCCGGCAGGGCGGCAAGGGCATCCAGCACCCGCTGCTCCACCGGAGCCACCCCCGCCTCCGGATAGCCAGACAGCTCCGGCGCAAGATAGAACGCCAGCAAGTGCTCCGTTTCAAATCCGGGATTCACGTTGCGCAGATTCTGAATGGTGCGCACAAACATTCCCGCGCCCAGCAGCAGGAGCAGGCTGAAGCTGATTTGCAGGGCCACGCAGGTGCGGCGGAAGCGCAGCGAGCCGCCCAATCCTGTCCCCGTTTGCTGCTTCAGCGCGTCCGCCAGCCGCGGATTCCAGAACTGAATTGCCGGCGCCAAGCTGAAGATCAAGCTCCCCGCGAACGTGGCCCCCAACGTAATTGCGAACACTCTCCAGTCAAGATTCGGGCTGAAGGGCGGCACATCGTTGGTTTTCCCTGCCATCCATGTAAACAGCAGCCGAAGCAGCTCAGGCGCTATGGCCAGCCCCAGGGCCGCGCCGGCCAAGCCCAGCAGCATTCCCTCGCACAGCAACTGGCGCACAATTTGTCCGCCGCGCGCGCCCATGGCATAGCGAACGCTGAACTCGCGCACGCGATTGGCCGCGCGCACCAGCAGCAGGCTGGCCACGTTCACCACGGCCATCAGCACCACCAGCCCCACCATCACCATCAGGATGATCAGCGGCGTCTGCATCTGACCGCGCATGGGCGAGAATCCCATCGCTCCCTCGTCCACATGCAGATACGAAGCGTCGACAAAGTCCTTTCTCGCCTTGGCCGATTGATCGCGTAGCGACTTGAATTCTTCCTCGCGCAGCGCGTGGAACAGCGGATTCATGGACGAAGCAGCCTGCCCCTCAGTCACTCCCGGCTTCAACCGTCCCGCCACCGTCAGCCAGTATTGGCGACGGTCGCCCAGGTAGTTCCATTCCGGAATAATGGTGCGCTGCATGGTGAGCGGCAGGTAAAGGTCTGGCAATCTTCCCCACACCACGCTGTGAAATCCCGGTGCGGCCACGCCCACCACGGTGAACGGCGTGGCGTCGATCAGCAGGGTCTGCCCCACCACCGGCGCCTCCGCCAGATGCGTCTTCCAATAGTCGAAACCCAGCACCACAACCGGATTCGCGCCCGGCGCGGTCTCGTCGCGGGCGCTGAAGACCCTGCCCGCGGCCGGTTGTACGCCGAGCACATTGAAGTAGTTGCCGCTGACCAGCTCCGCGCCCACTGCCTCAGAGCGGTTGTTCCACGTGGCGCCCACGGTGACCGGCGAGGACGCAACCAGTCCGCTCAGAGCCGAGTTCCGGTCCCTCAGGTCGCGATACATCAAATAGGAAAACTCGTATCGGTGCCCCGGCCGGTCGCCTCCGTCGGAGTGCGTGTGACCATCCACATCTCCGGCAAAATTCAGCACCACCAATTGTTGCGGATCATGGACCGGCAACGCTTGCAGCAACGCCTGGCTGATCAGGCTGAACACCGTGGTGTTGGCTCCAATGGCGAGAGCCAGCGTGAGCACGGCGACTATGGCCAGACCTGGATTGCGCAGAAGTCCGCGCAGCGCAAAACGCAGATCGCGCAACAGCAATTCCAGCGTCCACGAAGGCCGCTCTTCCCGGCACTGCTCCCGCGCGCGCTCGCGGCCGCCGAATGCGAGCGCCGCCTGGCGCCGCGCCTCACTCGGGCTCATGCCGGCGGCCAGGTTGGCGTCGATCTGGCGATCGATGTGAAATTGGAGTTCGTCGTCCACTTCAACGCGCCGCTTGCCCGCAAAAAAGAATCGCGCCCGTGAGAGCCATTCGCTCAGCATGAGTGACTCCTTAGATTTCCTGGATGACAAGATTGATGGCCCCGGCGAGCCGGTCCCAATTGGCGAGCTCCGCGTGCAATTGCTTCCGCCCCGCGGCGGTCAGCGAGTAGTAGCGAGCCTTGCGATTGTTATCGCTCGCGCCCCACTCGGCGCGGATCCAGCCCTTGTATTCCAGCCGGTGCAGCGCCGGGTAGAGCGAGCCCTGGCCGACCTGGAGCACGTTGTTGGAGACCTGCTGGATGCGCTGGGCAATGGCCCACCCATGCTGGGGTTCGTTGGCGATGGCCTTGAGGACCAGCATGTCGAGCGTGCCCTGCAGCAGGTCGGCGGATTGTGCCATGAGCCTCCCCTTGATGTTCGACAAGAGAATAAGCCAGCCTCTTGTCGAGTGTCAAGGGGAGGGAAAGCGCGCCGTCGCTGGCAGCGCGGCAGGCCTACCGGACGTCGAAGCTGTACACCACGCTGTAAGAAAAAATGGGATAGACGCGAAATGAGCTGAGCGACCGGCGCCATTTGGCCAACTGAGCCTGGAGCGCATTGTTGAAATCCGTGGCGACCGGAGTGGCGGAGGAAACATCGCTGCAACTCCCCGCCTCGGTGTTCTTGCAGACCCATCCGGACGTAGTCAGGTCGACCGTTGGAGACCCCATGAAGACGACTCCAAACTCCGAGGGAAAGGACCAGTGCCGCTCCGAGTGGGGAACAAATCTGCCGAATCCCCCGCTCAAGAAGAATTCCGGTTGGCGCGTATTCAGGCCGAGCACCCCGGATCCGGCCACCGGCGTGGCGCCAGTGACCGCGTTGGCATTGGCGGAATAGAATTTCTGGCCGTTCACGGTGAAGCTCTGCCCAGGCACAGCTACTCCATTGGCGGAAAAGCGATTGCCATTGTGCAACATGAGGCCGGTGCTCAGGCGCCAGAAGCTATTACGCGGATAACAATCCAGGGCAGCGCCCGCGGAAAAGAGGTGCAGAGTGGCATTTGTGCGGATTCCACTGACTTCGAATTTTCCCGAAGTGTAGTTGAAGAAGTTGATGAGCAAGCGGGCATCGAAGTAGCGCGTCAGGATGGTGGCGGACTTGATACCGACGCCCAGGGGAGACAGGTCGGCCCCGATGCCGACGCGCGAGAGAGGTCCGTAGTGTCTTTCTCCTTCCCAGGGTTCTCCGCCGCGCTGGATCGGCGCCGCGTAATCCGCCGGGGCTGACGAAGAGAAGCCGGGCGCATCGGGCAGATCCGATGCGGAGCCCGATGGTAAGTCCGAATTCATAGAAATGGAATTGGTGTATGAGACAGGTAATGCTCCGCCATGGACGGTCATAGTTTGAGAACTGAGGACGGGAGCAGCACCGAAAGGAAGTAGCGCTGCCGCAAAGGACAGCTCGAAGAAGGGGGAGGGAATTCTCACAGCTCTCTCCTGTTGCGAGAGGTTCCAGCAGTTTCCTGTCACTTTGCGGCAGCGGAGAATTAATCTTCTCCAATTACCAAAGTTGGCAGGAGTCGAAGACTGGCACCTACAATGGCAGGCACTCGGGATCGGGTCGAAAGTTAATCGTAGTCACTGCACACCGGCCCCGCTAACGGATGGATGCGCGGAATGGATTGCCTGTTATCCTGAAAAAGTGATTCACCCCCCGAAAATCAGGCCTGTTGCCTGGCTGTTTGTGCTGCTGGCTGTGTCCATCTCCGCCTGCCATAAGGAAGAACAAGCGGTTGTGGGCGTGGCCAAGAACGCCGCCCGCGCCGAGCAGCAGGCCCAGGCCAACGCCACCGAGAGCGACGCCCAACGCGCCGAGCTGGCCAAAATCCCCCTGCCCACCAAGAGCCTCTACATCGACATCCACGATCCCAGCCGGTGGCAGAATCCGTTTATCAGCGCCAGTGCCAACTACCTTGACCTGCACGTGATCATGGAGGATGCCAATCCGAGCACGGCGACCGCGGGAACCTTTCTGCGCCCCGAAGCGGCGCGCCGGCAGGAGCTGCAGATCCGACCCGCCGACCTTGCCAAGGCAATCACGGCGCTGCCGACACGCGCGTGGCCCTATGGCCGCGTGGTCGCGGTGGCGGAATCGCCTGAGGCCGACCGCAAGAATCGCGCCGCCGTGCGCCGCAATGTGGAAGCGGCCATTCAAAAGCTCAACGATCTGGGCGTGGTGGTGGAGGAGTGGCCGGGGCGCTGAGCGGCGTTCGACGGGCGATTCTCCGCCCAATGAAGGTACTGGTTCCAGGGGATTGACTGGTGCATCCGGGCCGTTATTCCGGCGACCCGCTCCACCGGCCGCTCCACCGGATCAACGCTCCTAAAGCCACGCCAATCATTCCCCAGATTGCAAACGAGCCGCCAAAAAGAATTACGCCTTCGGCAACTAGCGTCATGAAGGTCGGCGGCGAGGGATCGAAGAACAAGACCAAGGTCGGCAACAGGATTCGTAGAATCGGCAGCGGCGCGTGAACAACATAGGCTGCTGTTAAGGCAATGGCCATCTCAAGAGCGCCAATCCCCACAAACCACAACCATGGTGGAATCCTGCACAGCCTTCTCACAATTTTGGAAGCGGAACCCATAGCCGGCCCCTTTTCGAAGCGCGTTACTGCGAGTGTAGCGCAGCTCTGTGCATGCGCCCGATTGCCGGCACGATGAACGCAGCGCCGCCGGCCGCGCTAACATGTCACCCGTGAGCACATTTCAGATCCTCAGTAATTCTGCGCCGCTCGAACACGAGCGCTTCGCGGCGCACCTTGAACTGGAAACCCGCCTCAAGGCTGTGATCCGCGGCGAAGTTCGCTTCGACAAGGGCTCGCGCGCGCTGTACGCCACCGATTCCTCCAACTATCGTCAGCTCCCCATCGGCATAGTATTGCCGCGTGACGCCGCCGACGTGGAGGCTGCGCTCGCCGCCTGTCGCGCCCTCGGCGCCGCGGTGCTGCCCCGCGGCGGAGGCACCAGCCTGGCCGGCCAGTGCACCAATGTCGCCGTCGTTTTCGATTACTCGAAGTACATGAACCGGCTCAGCGCGCTCGACCCCGAACGCAAGCTCGCTACCGTCGAGCCGGGCATCGTCCTCGATCGCCTGCGCGAGGCCGCCGAACAACATCACTTGACCTACGCGCCCGACCCGGCGACGCACTCTCGCTGCACCCTCGGCGGCATGATCGGAAACAACTCCTGTGGCGTGCATGGGCTGATGGGCGGCAAGGTGGTCGACAACGTGGAAACGCTCGACATTGTGCTCTACGACGGCACGCGCATGACCGTGGGGCGCACCAGCAACGACGAGCTCGAAGCTATCCTCAGCGCAGGAGGCCGCAAGGGGCAAATCTACTCCGGCCTGAAGCGCATACGCGACAATTACGCCACTCTCGTCCGCGATCGCTTCCCGCGCATTCCGCGGCGTGTCTCCGGTTACAACCTGGACGAACTGCTTCCGGAGAGCGGCTTCCACGTGGCCCGCGCGCTGGTCGGCTCTGAGGGCACCTGCGTCAACGTGCTTTCTGCAAACCTCAACCTGACTGCGAGCCCGCCCCATCGTGTGCTCACGGTGCTGGGATTCTCCGATGCGTTCAAGGCTGCCGACGCCGTTCCCCATGCTCTCGAGCACAAGCCCATCGGCCTCGAGGGTTTCGACCATCTGCTGGTCGAGTTCATGCGCCGCAAGGGCCTGGCGCTAAAGCAGCTGGACAAGCTTCCGCCCGGAGTTGGCTTTTTGTTGGTGGAGATGGGCGCATGGTCTGCGGAAGAAGCGCGCGCCAAGGCGGAAGTGATTGCGCGCGCGTCGCAGTCGTGGCCCGATGCGCCCGCCGCCCACATCTGCACGCCAGAGGAAGCAGCCAGCGTGTGGTACGTGCGGGAATCGGCACTGGGCGCGGTGGTGTTTGTGCCCGGCGAGCCGGACCGCTGGGAGGGCTGGGAGGATGCGGCCGTTCCGCCTGCCGAGCTCGGCAACTACCTGCGCGCGCTCACGGAGCTGATGAACGAATTCGGTTATCGAAGCCCGTTCTACGGCCACTACGGCCAGGGCTGCGTGCACATGCGCATCAACTTCGATTTCTCGAGCCCAAAGGGAATAGGAAAGTTCCGCGAGTTTATTGAACGCGCCGCCGACCTCGTCATCCAATTCGGCGGGTCGTTCAGTGGCGAGCATGGCGACGGACAGGCACGCGCGGTGCTGCTGCCCAAGATGTTCGGCCCGGAGCTGATGGAGGCTTTCCGTGAGTTCAAGGCGCTCTGGGACCCGGACAACAGGATGAATCCCGGCAAGCTGATTGATGCGGTGCGGGTCTACGATCCAGTGGAGAATCTTCGTCACACCCCGGCCACCTACGCGCGGGAGACCGAAGCGCCGCGGTCAAACGGCGATCACGAGAAGCTGGAAACTCACTTCGTTTTTGCCCGCGACAACGGCTCCATGGAGCGCGCCACCGAGCGCTGCGTGGGCGTGGGCGCGTGCCGCAAGGAGCACGGCGGCGTGATGTGCCCCAGCTACCGCGCCACCGGCGAGGAGATGCATTCCACGCGCGGCCGCGCTCATCTGCTGTGGGAGATGCTGGCCGGCGAGCTGCGCAGCGACGGATTTGCGAGCGATGCAGTCGACGAAGCGCTCTCGCTTTGCCTCAGTTGCAAGGCTTGCAAAACCGAGTGCCCAGCGCAGGTGGACATGGCGCAGTACAAAGCGGAGTTTTTGGCGCAGCGCTACAAGGGCCGGCTGCATCCGCTCGATCATTACGTGTTTGGATTTGCCGACAAGCTGGCGCGCTGGGGCTCGCTGATGCCTGCGCTGACCAACGCCACCCTCACCGGGCCGCTCACCAGCCCATTCATCAAGCGGATCGCAGGTGTGGCCCACGAGCGCCAGTTGCCGCGCCTCGCGTCGAAGCCGTACACGCGATCCAGATCAGCGCGCGAAACGAAGCCGCCTGGTCAGCGGGTCCTGCTGTGGCCCGACACCTGGAACAACTACTACCACCCGCAATCTCTGGCCGCCGCGGAAGCGCTGCTTGCCGAGGCGGGTTTTGAGGTGCAAACCGCGCAACGGCACATCTGCTGCGGCCGGCCGCTCTACGACTTTGGGCTCTTGGATCAAGCCCGCGCGTATCTCGCGCGGGTACTGGACGAGATGACGCCACAGATCGATGCCGGCATGCCGTTCGTCTTCCTTGAGCCAAGCTGCGCCAGCGTGTTCAAGGATGAACTGCCCGAGCTTTTCCCCAACGATCCTCGCGCGCAGAAACTGCGCGAACTCACCTGGCTGCTGGCCGACTTTCTCGCCGCCAAAGCGCGGCACATTGCCGCCGATGGGCGTCTGGCAAGCATGCATATTCTCATCCACGGACACTGTCATCACAAGGCAGTCTTTGGCGGCCCGGGAAACGAGATCGCGTTGCTGCGCCAGGCTGGGGCCGAGGTCGAGCTGATTCAGGCTGGATGCTGCGGAATGGCTGGACCGTTCGGATTTGAGGCGGAGAAGTTCGAAGTGTCGAAGAAGATCGCCGTCGCCGACCTTCTGCCCGCCGTTGCCAATGCCGCGCCGGGCACGCTGATTGTCGCGGACGGCTTCAGTTGCCGCGAGCAGATTGACCAGCTCGGACACAAGCACGCGGTGCATTTTGCTGAGGCGCTGGCGCGGACCCGGCGTTCCGGAAAATGAGTGCAGCCGCTTAGCGAATGACTTTCAGTTCCCTCGATGCGTAGCGGGCGATATCCCTATCGCTGGTGATCAGCGCCAGCCGTTCCGTCATCGCCTGAGCAATGAGAACTCGATCAAACGGATCCCTATGGTGCGGTGGCAGTTCACATACGGCGCCGACATGTTCTGGGCGAAGAAATAGCGGAGTTGCCGACAATCGATCGAGCGCATCGTGCCACCATTGCCTCGGGTCATCCATCTCCAACTGCCCCTTAATGTTCTTCAACACCACCTCCCAGAACGAAACCACGCTGAGCATGTTCGGACCGGCAAGGATCGCCGATCTCGCGCCGCGCGTGAGGCGGTCTGAAGCCCCCAAGGCAAAAAGGGCAATGTTGGTGTCGAGCAGATTGCCGCTCACAGATCGCCTTCAAGGAACCGGTCCAGATCAATCGGCGCATCCCAGCCCGGGCGGAACTTTATGCGGCCTTCCCATCCGCCAAGCCGAACCTTCGCCTTCTCCGGCGGCGGCGGCGCAAGCTGCGCTACAGGCTTTCCGTGGCGGGTAATCACAACGGCCTCTCCTGCCTCCACGGCGCGGATCAGCTCCGTGAATCTGTTTTTGGCTTCGGCAGTGCTTACTTTCATGGATTCAATTATAGCCATAATTTATGGCCATACCAACCGAGTCAAGCTTTTTGCCGCGCCCGGGCGATTCGATGCGCCTCTGCGCTACCATGAATGCAAGGCCCATCATGTTTGTTGTTGTCTGGCAATTTGAAGTCGCCGAAGAAAACATTGCCGCATTCGAGGCCGCATACGGCTCCGATGGCTTCTGGGCGCAGCTCTTCCGCACCTCGCCCGCGTATCGCGGCACCGAGCTGCTCCGCGACGCCTATATCCCCGGCGCCTACCTCACCATCGATCGCTGGGACTCTGAAGACGCCTTCCGCGCCTTCCGCAAGGACCATGACGCAGACTACGAAAAGCTGGACCGCGCCTGCGACGCGCTGACCGCGCGCGAGACTCGCATTGGCGCGTACACGGCCTGAATCGAGTATCCTTTCCCTGTCCGCTTCCCCTCACTCCTCGAAGGAGCCTCGTTGTTGCCGTTCCGACTTCCCCGACTCATGTTCCGCGCCTTCCCCTCGATCCCTCTCGCGTTGGCGCTCGTCCTCTGCTCCAGTCCCATCCGCGCCCAGCAAGCGCAGCCGGCCCCGCACCCCAAGCCGCAACAGCCTTCGAGTGGAATGAGCGGCGGCAACGCCACCGCCGGCACCTTTGCCCCCGTTTACGATGCGCAGCACCGCCCCATCACCGCCGGCGGCTTTGTTGACTCCGGCCCCGTTGTCTTTGAGGATGCGAGCAAGTCTTCCGGCATTGCAACGTGGCAGCACGTGATGGGCACCAGCGCCAAAAAGTACATCCTGGAGACCGACGGCTCCGGCGTGGGCCTCATCGATTACGACAACGACGGCTGGCTCGACATTTACCTCGTCAATGGCTCGACTTATGACGCGCTCACCGGCAAGACCACGCCGCCGCACGCCGCGCTCTTCCATAACAACCACGATGGAACCTTTACCAACGTGGCCGCGAAGGCCGGCGTGACCAATGATCGCTGGGGATTCGGTGTGGCCATTGGCGATTTTGACAACGATGGCTGGCCCGACATTTTTGTGGCCAACTTCGGCAAGAACCGCCTCTACCGGAATAACCACGACGGCACCTTCACCGACGTTGCCGAGAAAGCCGGCGTGACGCTGGGCAACTGGAGCGACGGCGCAACCTGGGGCGACTACGACGGCGATGGCAGGCTGGATCTTTTTGTCTCCGGCTACCTGCATTACGAGTTAGCCCATCAGCACTTGGCCAACGACGGCACCATCGCCTTCGCGTTTTGCCAGCTTCACAGCCTTCCCGTGATGTGCGGCCCGCGCGGCCTGAAGGGCGAGCCCGACCACCTCTTCCACAACAACGGCGATGGCACGTTTACCGACGTCAGCGTGAAGGCGGGCGTCAGCGATCCCGATGCGTACTACGGTTTCACCACCGTTTTTGTCGACGTGAATAACGACGGCCGCCCCGACCTGCTCGTCGCCAATGACTCTGGTCCCAATTACCTCTACATCAACAAGGGCGACGGCACGTTTGAGGACCAGAGCTACGTCTCCGGCTTTGCGCTGAACAAAGATGGCCGCGAGATCGCGTCAATGGGATTGGCGGTCGGCGACTATATGAATAACGGGCTGCTGGACCTGCTGGTCACCGATTTCTCCGACGATTTCAAGGCGCTCTACCATAACGATGGAGTGGAAGACGGCGCGCCCAGCTTCAGCGATGTGGGCGACGAGGCCGGCATCACACAGATGGCGGTGCCGTTCCTCGGCTGGGGCGCGGGTTTTCCTGACTACGACAACGATGGCTGGAAAGACATTTTGATGGTCAACGGCCACGTCTACCCCGAAGTGGAGCAGCACGACTGGGGCACCACATTCAAACAGCGCGTGTTGCTCTTCCACAACGAGCGCAACGGCAAGTTCAGCTATGTTGCGCCGGTCAAAGGCTCGGGGCTGGCCACGCTGACCTCCGGCCGCGGCGCGGCCTTTGGCGATTTGTTCAACAACGGCAAGATCGACGTCGTCATCAGCCCCATCGATGGGCCGCCGGTATTGCTCAAGAACGTGAATCCCGATGCCCACCACTGGGTGGAGTTGAAGCTGATTGGCGGAGAAGATCCGAAGACCGGGCGCAAAAGCCCGCGCGACGCCATCGGCGCCACTGTTTACCTGACTGCTAACGGACTTCGCCAGCGCGAAGACGTGATGAGCGGCGGCAGCTTTATCTCGTCGAACGACCAGCGCCCGCATTTCGGCCTGGGCGACTCGACCGACGCGGGCACGGCCGAGATTCACTGGCCGTCAGGCCAAAAGGAGAATGTCAGGCTGCCCGCGGTTGACCGCATTTACACCATCCGCGAGGGCGCGGGAATCGTGAGCGCGCTCTGCGGCGGGCGAACCTGCCGCAAAACTCAAGCGACGGGTGTGAATTCCCGGCCCCGCAGGGCCACCGTTGGCGGCCGCTGAAACATATCAACATATCATGATATGACAGGAGAGTGCATATACATTTCTTTATGCACATTATCGTTCCATCATGATGTGTTGATATGTTTTTGTGTGTCCAAAAAGCCACAGGGGCGGACGGCTCTTCGCCGCCCGCCCCTGTGCCCATTCGGGAGAGAATCTGAAATTAAAAGACGCCGGCCAGGAACGTCTCCGCCGACGAAACCGCTTCTCCCTTGGCCCCGGCAGCAGCCAGCACCGCCGGCGAAAGCGTCATCACCGGGCAATGCGAGTGCGCCAGCACCTTGTACACCACCCCGTGCCTGGTTATGGCCGCGAAAGCCGAGGCCCCATGCGCGCCCAGCACGATCAGGTCTGCCTGTTGCGCGCGCGCCTGATACAGAAGTTCTTCGGTTGGGTCACCGGGCACCACGATGGCCTGTACCTCGATTTTTACCTGCACATCGTGGGGAATCAGCTCCAGCAAATCGCCTTCAATCTGGTCAATGTTGCGGCCGGCTAGAATCTGACGCCGTTCCTGCGGGCGGATGACATGCTGCAGGATCAGCCGCGCGTGGTGCTGCGCCGCCAGGTCGGCAGCAAACCGCGCCGCAATCACGCTGGAGTCGTGCAGGCTGGCCGCGCACAGAATGGTCCGCGTGGCAAAACTCCGAGCGCTTCCATCCACCACCTCCGGACCGACGATGAAGGCCGGCACCATGGCGGTCCGCAGCACCGCCTCCGCCACCGACCCTACCAGCAGCTTGCCGATCGGGCCGGGGGAATGCGTCCCCATCACAATCCGGTCGATGGCCCGCTCCCGGGTATAGGCCAGGATCTGGTCCGCGGGCAGTCCGGGGCGTACCACCACCTCGCACCGGATTCCGGCATCGCGAGCCCGCTGTGCCAGTGGCTCCAGGTGCTGCATTTCGCTGCGCGCGGCCGCGGCGTAGTCGTAGTAGCGCACGCCTGAGGTCTCCGAGGCGGAGATCACCAGCGTGTCATAAGCGTGGAAGAGGATCAGGTCAGACGCAAACTCACTGGCCTGGGCCATCGCGAAGGCAAATGCCTTCTCATTGGCGGGGATTTCCGACGCAAACAGGATGGTGGAAGGTTTGCTCCACTCCGGTTTCAACGGGGTTGTCATAGGCGCCTCCCCGGCTCGTCTGTAGATAGAAAGAGTGACAGTTTTTCTCTTGTGCTTACAGTGCGATCCCGCACAGGTTAAGGTGAGCTATATCACAAGGCGTCTAAAGATAGCGGCAAAACCACGCGGGTAAGACGCAATCTGAGGAAAAAGCGTTGCCTGGCACGCAAAAATTCATTTCCCGTTCTCTTTTGGAGCAACGGACGCCGCGAAGGCCTGGGTTTCTCTCAAGAGTGGCCGCTCCCCTCGTAGACGTCCGCCGGCTGCTCCCGTGATCCAAATCACAGATTCTCAGCCCTATCCCCTGCTCTCCTGAAGACGCACTGACAGGAATCGCCGCTTCTCCTTTTTCGGCAAAGCCCGTCGATTCCCCTTGGAGGAGGCCTTATGCAGCCGATGATGCACAACATTCCCGCCCGCGGCGGGCTCGATTATGACGAGACTCCCTTCGTCGCCATTTGGGAGGTCACCCAATCCTGTGACCTGGCCTGCAAGCATTGCCGCGCCGCCGCCCAGCCCATCGCGCACCCTGACCAGCTCTCAACCGAAGAAGGCAAAGCGCTTATCGACCAGATTGCCGAAATGCGCGTTCCCGTCTTTATCTTCACCGGCGGCGATCCGCTGAAGCGCCCTGACCTTTACGATCTGATCCGTTACTGCGACCAGAAGGGCGTCAAGGTTGCCGTCACCCCTTCCGCCACTCCGCTGCTGACCCGCGACGCCATCTTCAAGATGAAGGAAGCCGGCGTGGTCCGGCTGGGCATCTCGCTGGACGGCTCGACGCCCGAGATTCACGACAAATTCCGCGGCCTTGAGGGCGCCTGGGCGCGCACCATCCAGGCCGTTGAGTGGGCGGGCGAGGCGGGCATGCCGATCCAGGTGCACTCCACCATCAACCGCCACAACGCCGCCGACCTGGATGGCCTGTGCAATTTGTTCGAACACCTCAACATCGTGATGTGGAACGTGTTTTTCCTGGTTCCGGTCGGACGCGGGCAGCTCGGCGACCTGTTGTCAGGGGAGGAATTCGAGCAGGTTTTCGCCAAGATCTACGAGCTCAGCCACCGCGTGAATTTCCAGATCAAGACTACTGAGGCCATGCACTACCGCCGCTACCTGCTGCAGCACAACCTGGAGGAGCGGAAGATCGGCAATGGCCACGGGCATCCGGGCAGCGTTCCCCGGCCCACGGAGTACGAGGCGGGTGCGCCGCAGGCCGACGCCCAGACACGCACCCACGGCTGGGCCACGCGGCGCGTCAACGATGGCAAGGGCTTCCTGTTTGTCTCCCATACCGGCAACGTCTATCCTTCCGGCTTTCTGCCCATTCACGCCGGCAACATCCGCGAGACCCCGTTGGCCGACATCTACCGTAACGCGCCGATTTTCAAGGCCTTGCGCGACACCGGAAGACTCGAAGGCAAATGTGGCGCCTGCGAGTACAAGGAGATCTGCGGCGGCAGCCGCGCGCGCGCTTATGCCGTGACCGGCGACCCGCTGGCCCAGGAGCCCTGCTGCATCTTTCAACCCCGCAACTGGCATCCCGAGGCCACTACGGTCGATGTAAAGGAGCAATCCGAGTTCGCCAATCCGCTGCCGGTGCTGTGAAACAAGTTCCGGTTGGAGCGACAAGCGTGAAATGAATGCGGAAATCTGACGCTAAGGGATCAACAACAAACTTGAAGTCACAGATTGTGACCTCAAGTTTGCTCATTCCACCGGAGCGCATCGATCGGCACATTCTGCTCATCCGGGGCCACAAGGTGATGCTGGATGCCGACCTGGCTGAGCTCTATGAAGTTGAAACGAAGGCCTTAAACCAAGCCGTCAGACGAAACGCCGAGCGCTTTCCCAGTGATTTCATGTTCCAGCTAACCGACGAGGAATTGAAAATTCTGCAAGGCCGGACGGGTGCAGCGTCTTTGAGGTCACAATTTGTGACCTCAAACGAGGGGCGAGGAGGACGCAGGTATTCGCCGTACGCATTCACCGAGCAAGGCGTGGCCATGCTTTCCAGCGTACTGCGCAGCTCACGCGCTGTCCAGGTCAACATCGCCATCATGCGCGCCTTCGTCAAGCTCCGGGAAATCCTCTCTTCTCGTCGCGATCTTGCCCGCCGCCTTGACGCGATGGAGAGCAAATACGACAAGCAATTCAAAGGCGTGTTCGACGCCATCCGCGAATTGATGCGACCGCCGGAAAAGCTGCGGGCCAGGATCGGATTTCGTCCGCCGAGCCGCGGCTGAGCCAAACTTGAGGTGACAAATTGGCACCTCAAGCGCTGTGGGGCGCACTCCCGCAGCCGTTGTGGTTGGGGCTCCAATTGATGACGGTGTAGACCGCGGGCGTTGTCCCCACGTTGCGGAATCCGTGCAGGCTGTTGGAGGCGTTGAAGACCACCGAGCCGGGCTCAACCTTGATCCACTTGCCATCGGAGAGCGTTTCGCAGTGGCCCTCGCGCAGGACGATGAGTTCCTCGTTCACGTGACGATGCGGTTTGTGCGAAGACATTCCGGGATCGAGGGTGGTGATGTGCATTTCAAGCTGCGCCAGCGTGGCCGTGGGCTGCTTGCAGAGCGAGCGGACTTCGCCGGTGGCGGTTTTCACCGGCTTCGTCTGGTCCCACTGGAAGACGGTGGGACCGAGAATCGACTGATCGGTCTGGTCCGGCGGCTCCGGCGCTGCGGCGGAAAACGATTCGAGGGCGGCGGGCATGGCGATGAGACTGGCGATGAGATGGCGGCGGTTCATGAGCGATTTCTCCGGAGGTTATCGTATCCCACCCTAACCGCATAATGCGCGGTTAGGATGGGGCACCCCGAAGTTGCCATCATTGAAGAGCGGCGCCGCGATTGCCACAACGGAGTGCGCGCAAAGTGCGCTTTGTGCCGGGCGGTATGATCCTCAGCAGGAAGCGCGTATGAGTACAGTGCGATCGGCGGCGGTGGACCTGGGCGCGAGCAGCTGTCGTGTGATCGTGGGCGACCTGGCCGACGGCCGGATTGCGATCGAAGAGGTCGGCCGATTCCGCACCCCGACTTGCGTGGATGAGTCCGGCAAGTACCAATGCTGGGACATGGATGCCATCGTCGGCCGCACTCGCGAAATTCTGGAGCAGGCCGCTGCAGCAGGGCCGCTCGAAAGCGTGGGCGTGGATGGCTGGGGCGTGGATTACGTTCTGCTGGACGCGGAACGCCGGCGAGTGGGCCAGGCGGTCTGCTACCGCGACAAGCGGACAAATGGAATGATGGAGCGGCTGTGCGCGCGGCTTGGCCACGACCCGATTTACGCCCGCACCGGCATACAGTTCCTGCCCTTCAACACGCTCTACCAGTTGGCCGCCTGCGCGGAGCAGGAGCCGGGCTGGCTTACGCGGGCACACCACCTGCTCATGATTCCGGATTACGTCCATTACTGCTTCTGCGGCGCGATGGCCAACGAGTACACCAACGCCACCACGACGCAGGTGCTGGGCCTGAATGGCGAGTGGGACCCGGTGCTGCTGGAAGCGGCGGGAGTTTCGCACGGATTGATGCAGCCGCCGGTGGATGCGGGCACGGCGCTGGGAGCCATGAGGCTGGACGGGCAGTCGGTGCGGGTGATAGCGCCGGCCACGCACGATACGGCTTCGGCCGTGGCCGGCACGCCTCTTGCCGGTGAGGACGAGGCTTATATCAGCTCCGGGACGTGGTCGCTGATGGGAATTGAAAGCCGGTCGCCCAAGGCCACGGCTGAAGCGCTCCGTATGAACTTCACCAACGAGGGCGGCCTGGAGCGGCGCTACCGCGTGCTCAAGAACATCACCGGCATGTGGCCCATGCAGCGCGTATCCGAGGAGCACGGCGTGGAGGGATTCCACGCACTGGTCGCCGAAGTGGATGCAGCGGAAGCGTGGCGCAGCATCGTCGATCCGAACGACCCAGCATTCCTCAATCCCGCAAGCATGACGGAGGCGATCCAGCAGGCGTGCGCGCGGACACGCCAGCCAGTGCCGGAGACGGTTCCGCAACTGATGCGGACCATCGTGGACAGCCTGGCGCTGAGCTATAAAAAAACTAAGTTGGAGCTGCAATCGCTGACCGGCCGGCGGCTCAAGCGCATACGGATCCTCGGCGGAGGATGCAGGAACCGGCTGCTGAACCAGCTTTGCGCGGAAGCCTGCGGGCTGCCAGTGAGCGCGGGGCCGGTGGAGGCGTCGGCGCTGGGTAACCTGTGCGCGCAGTGGATTGCGCTGGGTGCGATTGAGGATCTGGATGCTGCGCGCGGGTTGATTCGGGCGTCATTTCCGAGTGAGGAGTACAAGCCGAAGGATGCGGTTCCGGCGTCGGCGCGGGAGCGGTTCATGGGACTCGTATACGGGGGCGATAAAGAGGAATAGCCCTGTGGCGGCGGGGCTTCCACGCGTTCCCCTGTCCCATAAGGCGGAATGGAATGTGCCTTTTGTGCTGTCTGACGCCTGCCGGGTGACACCTGTCACAGCCGCTCTTCAAGACATGGTAGGACCATACTTTCGGTCTTCATGGAGGTACGCCGCCTCGCCATGTGGGACGATGTTTGGTCGTGCCCGGGCGACGGCGGAGGGAAGGAAGCCGCAATGAGTGCGGAAAAGAAGGATCGAGGAGTGCTCCGCGTGGACGAAGCGGAGTGCAAAGGCTGCGGGCTGTGCATTGAGGCATGCCCGCCCAAAGTGATCGGCATGAGCGAGCGCCTGAACCACTACGGCTATCGCACGGCGCAGTATGCGGGCGCGGGATGCACGGGCTGCGGGATCTGCTTCATGGCCTGCCCCGAGCCGGGTGCGATTACCGTATACCGCGCGACGGCCCAGGCGAAGGCGGCAGCGCCGATCACAGAAGGAGCGCGAGCATGAGCAGGCAACTGATGAAGGGCAACGATGCGCTGATGAAGAGCGCAATTCTGGCCGGATGCCGCGCGTTTTATGGCTATCCCATCACTCCGGCCAGCGAGATTGCCGAGACGGCGGCGCTCTATATGCCGCAGGCCGGCGGCGTGTTTCTGCAGGCGGAGAGCGAAGTGGCGGCCATCAACATGCTTTACGGCGCCTCCGCGGCCGGAGTGCGATGCATGACCTCGTCGAGCGGGCCTGGGATCAGCCTGATGCAGGAGGGGATCAGTTACATGGCGGGAGCGGAGCTGCCCTGCGTCATCGCCGACATTACGCGCGGTGGGCCGGGGCTGGGCAACATCGCCGCCGAGCAAAGCGACTACCACCAGGTGGTGAAGGGCGGCGGCAACGGCGGCTATCACACCATGGTACTGGCCCCCTACTCGGCGCAGGAGATGGCGGACCTGACCGCGCTGGCTTTCGACCTGGCCGACCGCTATCGCACGCCGGTGATGGTGATGGCGGACGGCTTTGTGGGCCAGATGATGGAGCCGGTGGAGTTTCCCGCGCGAGCCGTGCTGGCCGAGACGCCGGCCTGGGCGGTAACGGGCAATCGAGAGACGCGCGGCAATCTTATCAGCTCCATTTACATGGGCACCGACGAGCTGGAGACGCACAATCGCGAGCTGGAGGCCAAGTACCGTCAGGCCGAGCAACTGGAACCGCGCGCCGAGGAGTGGCGCATGGAAGACGCCGAGATTGTGCTGGTGGGCTACGGCATCGTGGGTCGCATCCTGAAGGCTGTAGCCGCCGAGGCCCGCGCCGCCGGCATTCCCGTGGGGCTGCTGCGTCCCATCACGCTCTATCCGTTCCCGGTATCGCAGTTCCGCAATGCCGCGGCGCGCGCCCAGGTGTTTGCGGTGGTGGAGATGAGCCTGGGGCAGCTTGTGGACGATGTGCGCCTGGCGGTAAACGGGCGCCGGCCGGTGGAGTTCCTGGGCCGCTGCGGCGGCAATGTGCCATCCCACGGCGAGGTGATGGCGTTTGTACACTCGCTGGCCCGGCAAAACCTGCGCGAACTGGTGCGGGAGAAGGAGGAGATGGCAAATGCCTGAGCAACTGATTTCCGGCTACGAGATCGCGCAGGGAAGGGCAAGCGCGTTCTACCCGAAATTCGAGCGCAAGGACGAGCTGCAGCACCAGACGCACTATTGCCCGGGCTGCGGCCACGGCACCATCTCCAAAATGCTGGCCCGCGCCATTGACGAGCTCGGGATCCAGGACCGCACCGTGCTCGTCAGTCCGGTCGGGTGCTCGGTGTTCGGCTATTACTACTTCGACGTAGGCAACATCCAGGCCGCGCACGGGCGCGCGCCCGCGGTGGCTACGGCGGCCAAACGAACGCGGCCGCATAGCATCGTGGTCAGCTACCAGGGCGATGGCGACCTGTCGGCCATCGGCTCGGCGGAGATTCTGCACGCGGCCAATCGCGGCGAAAACATCACCGTAATCTTTGTCAACAACGCGATTTACTCGATGACCGGCGGGCAGGCCGCGCCCACCACGCTGCTGGGCCAGAAGAGCACCACCACGCCCAACGGCCGCAGCGCCGCCAATGAAGGCTATCCGTTGCGCGTGAGCGAGCTGCTGGCCACGCTTGAAGCTCCGGTCTATATCGAGCGGGTCGGCCTGGGCGACAACAAGCAGATTGCACAGGCCAGCCGCGCCATCCATCGCGCCATGGAAAATCAAGTGCGCGGGCTCGGTTTCTCGCTCGTCGAGGTGCTTTCTCCGTGCCCCACCATCTGGAAGTTGACGCCGGTGGAGGCGCAGCACTGGGTGCGCGATGTAATGGAAAAGACCTATCCGCTGGGCGTGCTGAAAGATCGTACGCGCGAGGCCCTGCCGCACGCCGCGCCCGCGCCGCCGCTCGAGGAGATTCCGCGCATCCTCGGTATTTCCAGCGATGCGGAACCCGAACCAGAGAAACACGCGGTCGCCGCGACCAAGCCGATCGACCTGCACGTGCGCGTTGCCGGATTCGGCGGCCAGGGCGTATTGCTGCTGGGCGAGGTGCTGGCGGAGGCCGGACTCGATGCCGGCCTCGAAGTTTCCTGGCTGCCTTCTTACGGCCCGGAGATGCGCTCCGGCACCTCCAACTGCCATGTGCGCCTCTCGCGCGAGCCCATCGACTCTCCACTGGTTACATCGCCGAATTTTCTTGTGGCTATGAACGAGCCCTCGCTGCGCAAGTTTGCGGCCAGCGTGCCCGCCGGCGGCTGGATTCTCTATAACGGCGAGGCCGTGCCCGAGGATTGCCTTCCGAGCGGCGTGCACGCGCTTGCCGTTCCGTTTACGCACACCGCTGACGAGCTGGGCGATCCGCGCATCATGAACATGGTGATGCTGGGCGCGCTGCTTGAAATTGCGGAACCGGTGTCGCAGGCAAGCGTGGACTCGGCGCTCAAAAAACTGGTGAAGAGCCAGCGCTGGTTTGAGCTGGACGAGCGCGCGCTGGTGCGGGGACGGGAACTGGCCCATTAACGGCAGCTTGCCGCCGTGTAAAGATGGTGTCGCGGGCCGTGCCGGCTTCTGAACGCAGGCCCGCGCCATCTTATTTTGTGCGGGTCTGCCGATGCGCTTTCTGTGCTCCGTTTTCACTGCCGCTCTGCTCGCCGCCGCAGCGGCCGCTGTTCCCGCCGCGCCATCGAAGCAGATCATCGCCTACGTCTTCCCCAACAATTCGGCGATTCAACCCGGCCAGATCGATCCCCACAGCATCACCCGAATCAATTACGCCTTCGCCCTCATCAAGGACGGCCGCATCGTGCCCGGCTACGCGAACGACGCCCAGAACCTGGGCTTCGTGGCTGCGCTGCGCCACGAAAACCCGTCGCTCACCGTTCTTGTCTCCGTAGGCGGCTGGCTCGGTTCCGGCGGATTCTCTGATATGGCTCTCACTCCTGAGAGCCGCTCCCGCTTCATAGACTCCGTCATGGATTTTATTGCCCAGCACAATCTCGACGGCCTCGATGTCGACTGGGAATACCCGGCCCAACCCGGCGCGGGCAACAAGTACCGCGCCGAAGACAAGCGAAATTACACGCTTTTGCTCGGCGACCTTCGCCGGCGCTTCGATGCCGCGCAGAAAAAGACTGGCAGACGGCTCTTTCTCACCGTCGCCGCCGGCGCGTCGGACGACTTCCTGGAACACACTGAAATGCGGCAAGTGGCCGCGATCGTGGACAACGTAAACCTGATGGCCTACGACTACTACGAGCCCGGTTCCGATCTAATCACCGGCCATCATGCCGCACTGTTCACCAATCCCGCCGACCCCAACAAGCTTTCGGCGAATGCCTCTGTGAAGGCGTTCGAAGCCGCCGGGGTGCCCGCGAAAAAGCTCGTCCTTGGGGTTCCGTTCTACGGTCACGCATGGAGTAGCGTCTCCGACCGCGCTCAAGGCCTCTACCAGCCGGGCAAGGCCGGCGCCAACGGTTGGACGAACTTCGACTGGGTCGAGTCAAACCTGATCGGCCATGGCTACACCCGCTACTGGGACAACGTGTCGCAGGTGCCCTGGCTGTACAACGCTGACACGAAAACCTTCGTCTCCTACGAAGACGAGCAATCCCTTGCCGGCAAGTCCCGCTACGTGCTCGCGCACAAGCTGGCCGGCGTCATGTTCTGGGACCTCGAAGCAGATTCCAGCGGCAAGCTGCTCGGCGTCCTCGACAAAGACCTGCGCTGAAACAAGCGCGGCCGCGGGTGCAACAATACGGTCGGGGAGCAGCTCCTATGACCGCACCTGATTCCACCGTCGCCTCCGCCTTCCTCGCCTTCTCGCGCGATAAGCTCTTTGACCAATACTGGCCGCGCATGCGCTCGTGCGTGGAATCGCTCACTGACGAACAGATTTGGTGGCGTCCCAACCCGGCCAGCAACAGCATCGGCAATCTGCTGCTGCACCTGAACGGCAATGTCACGCAATGGCTGGTGGCGTCATTCGAGCGGCTGGACGACGGGCGCAACCGGCCGGCGGAATTCGCGGCGAAAGACGGCATCTCGCGCCAAGAGCTTCTGGAGCTGCTGGGGCGCACCTTGGATCGCGCCGAAGCCGTGCTCGCGCGCCTGACAGATGCCGATCTGCAGGCGCCCTTTGAGATCCAGGGCTATCACGTGACGGGTTTGAGCGCGATTTACCAGGTGGTGGAGCACTTTGGGCTGCACTATGGCCAGATCGCTTACATCACCAAGATGCTGCGCGATCAGGACCTCGGCTTCTATCGCGAACTCAACTCGAGCGGCCGCGCCATCGATTCCAAGACGCCCTGAGGCGGGAACGACGCCCCGGCAGGCTGCGTCTGTGTGCAGTGACGGCGCTGCGCGGGAGGGCGCTTGCCAAGGTTAAGTTCCTTCCGTTTTGCTTTTAGCTGGTTCTGTGCTGACCGCCGGCGCTGGAGCCGGTTTTGACTCCGCAGGTTTCGATTCAGCGGTCTTGGACTCGCCGGCGGGAGCGGCCTCAGCGGAGATTTTGTCGGCGGCGCCGCCGGTTGCGGGCTTGGGTGCATAGTCGTTGACGTACCAACCGGCGCCTTTGAACTGCAGCGCGGGCGCGGTCAGGGGGCGCTCGAGCGCACCGCCGCATTTGGGGCAGGCGGTCTCCGGCACGTCGCTGAACTTCTGGATTTTGTCGAAGCGGTGGCCGCACTGGGTGCAGCGGTATCCGTACAGCGGCAACGTTGGTTCACCCCGCGGGAGAATCGTTCTCAAACTAGTTTAGCGGACCGGCGATGGAGCGAGTCAGCGATCCGGCAAGTCAGCGAGTCAGCGCCTTCGCTTCCCATCCTCGCGCCGGAAAAAGCGCGAGGATGGGAACGGATGTTTGTTTACTTCGTTTCGATGGAAACCGAAGCCACGTGGTCTTCCCAAGCCAGGGTGAGGGTGCCGCGCGTGTTGCTGGTGCTGGTCAGCGTGTACTTGAGGTGCTCGACCATCTCAGAGGGCTTGGACATGTGCATGGGCGTCTTGCCCAGGTCCTGCGAGGCGTCGTAGGCGAGGCCCCACTCGCCGGTCTTTTTGTTGATGATGAGCTCCCAATTGTCGGGATCGGCAATGTTGACGAAGAGGGTGTACTTGCCGGCGGGAACATTAACGTCGCCGATCTTCAGGTCGGCGTCTGTGGTGAGGGTGGTGGCGGCATTGGCGCCGGCGCGCCAGACGGGATACTCTTTGTGGGTTTTCTGAATGAGTCCGCCAGGGCCGAAAATTTGACCCTCGCGGCCTTTTACGCCGGGCGAGTTGTAGTCGATGGTGACGGCGTGGCCGGCGAGGGTTACGGTGGCCTGTTCCGGCGGGCTGGCCGGCGGCGCCTTTTGCGCAACCACCAGAGCGGTTGCGGCCAGCAATACGGTGGAAACAAAGATACGCTTCATGCCAATTCCTCCTTCAATTGCGGGAAAAAGTGTTCGCGCTCCAACCCGATGATTGTCGCACCGGGGACCGGGGAAGGGGAATGCGGCGGCCGGTGCGGCGGCGGGTTGATATGCTTGAGCAGCAGAGACCATGACTTCGCAACCATCCGAATCGCTACGGCCTGGCGCGCGCTTTCGCGCCGCGGTTGAGGCGGAAAAACCGCTGCAAGTGGCCGGCACCATCAATGCCTACACGGCGCGCATGGCCGCGGCTGTAGGCTTTCGCGCGCTGTATCTTTCGGGCGGCGGAGTGGCGGCCAACTCGCTGGGTGTGCCGGACCTGGGGATCAGCACCATGGAAGATGTGCTGACGGATGTTCAGCGGATCACGGAAGCGACGGCGCTGCCATTGCTGGTGGATATCGATACGGGATGGGGCTCGGCGTTCAACATCGCGCGCACGATCCGGTCGATGATCAACGCGGGCGCGGCGGCGGTGCACCTGGAAGACCAGGTGGGCGCCAAGCGCTGCGGGCACCGGCCGGGCAAGGAACTGGTTTCGACGGAAGAGATGGTGGATCGCGTGAAGGCCGCGGTGGATGCGCGGACCGATCCCGCGTTTGTCATCATGGCGCGCACGGATGCGCTGGCCAATGAGGGGCTGGAGCAGGCGGTTGAGCGGGCGCAGGCGTATGTGGCGGCGGGCGCGGATATGATTTTTGCCGAAGCGGTGACGGAGCTGGGGCAGTACATGCGGTTTCGCGAGGCTGTGGGCGTGCCGGTCCTGGCCAACATCACAGAGTTCGGGCAGACGCCGCTGTGGACGCGCGAAGAATTGGCCGCTGCAGGGGTGGATATCATTCTCTATTGCTGCGCGGCGTATCGGGCCATGAATGCGGCGGCGCTGAAGGTGTACGAGACCATCCTCGCCGAGGGCACGCAGAAGAACGTGGTGGGGATGATGCAGTCGCGGGCGGACCTCTACAGATATCTCGATTACCACGCGTATGAGCGCAAGCTGGACGAACTGTTTGCGAAAAAGCGCGAATAGCGCCCCACCGAGGCGTCCGCACTTGCCACTTCGGCGCTGCATCGGTTAGTTTGAAGCTCGCTGGAGCGTCTCGATGACTCAGACCGACGCCTTCCCTGGGTTCAAGCCGAAGAAGTCTGTCGCGCTTTCCGGAACCCCTGCCGGCAACACGGAGCTGTGCACCGTGGGCCACACCGGAAATGACCTGCACTACCGCGGCTACGACATCCACGACCTGGCCGCGCACTGCGAGTACGAAGAAGTGGCTTATCTGCTGCTCCATGGCAAGCTGCCCAACACCGTGGAACTGACCGCGTACAAGACACAACTGGTGCACTTGCGCAGTATTCCCGCGGCGGTGAAGCAGGCGCTGGAGCTTCTGCCGCCTTCCACGCACCCGATGGATGTGCTGCGTACAGCCGTGTCGGTGCTCGGCTGCATTTGTCCCGAGGCGGCAGACCACAATGAGGAAGCCGCATGCCAGATCGCCGATTCGCTGCTGGCGTCTCTCGGCTCCATGCTGCTCTACTGGCACCATTTTGCACGCAACGGCCGGCGCATTGAAGTGGAAGAAGGCGGCGATTCGATTGCGGCCCATTTGCTGTACCAGCTGCACGGGCACGAACCCTCACCGGAGTGGGTTGCCGCGATGCAGGCTTCGCTGATCCTCTACGCCGAGCATGAATTCAATGCTTCGACGTTTGCCGCGCGCGTGATCGCCGGAACCGGCTCCGATATGTATTCGTGCGAGAGCGGCGCCATTGGCGCGCTGAAAGGACCCAAACACGGTGGCGCAAATGAGGCCGCGCTGGAGATCCAGATGCGCTACAGCACGCCCGACGAAGCGGAGCAGGATATCCGCCGCCGCGTGGCCGAGCGCGAGGTGATCATCGGCTTCGGTCATCCCGTGTACACCATCAGCGATCCGCGCAACGAGATCATCAGGGAGATCGCGCGCGGGCTCGCCCCATCCTCCGGGGCCGAGAATCTTTTCGACATCGCCGAGCGCATCGAGAGCGCGATGCACGAGACCAAGCGCATGTTCCCGAACCTGGACTGGTTCAGCGCCGTGACGTATCACGCGATGGGCGTGCCCACGGATCTGTTCACGCCTCTATTTGTGATTGCGCGGACGGCGGGCTGGTGCGCGCACGTGCTGGAGCAGCGCCGCGACGGCAAGATCATCCGGCCTTCAGCCAATTACACCGGGCCGGAGCCGCGGGAGTTTGTGGCGATTGAGGAGCGGGAGTAGCACTGCTCGTAGCCGGTAGCCCGTAGCCTCTGAATTTCAGCTACAAGCTACCGGTTACGAGCTTCAGTTTCAAAGGAGTCTCGTTTGTCCACGCACATCAGCAATGACCGTCCTGCGCCAGACAAAGTTCTTGCCGACATTGCCGACTACGTTCTGAACTTTGAGATCGAGAGCGAGCTGGCGTGGTCGACGGCGCGCGCGTGCCTGATGGACACACTGGGCTGCGGGCTGGAGGCGCTCGAATATCCCGCCTGCACCAAGCTGCTTGGGCCCATCGTGCCCGGAACCGTTGTTCCGCACGGTGCGCGCGTTCCCGGCACCAGCTATCAGCTTGACCCGGTGCAGGCGGCCTTCAACATCGGCACCATCATCCGATGGCTGGACTTCAACGACACGTGGCTCGCCGCGGAATGGGGACATCCGTCCGATAACCTGGGCGGGATTCTGGCCACGGCCGACTGGCTCTCGCGCACGAGCCGTGCTCAGGGCAAACCGCCGCTGACCATGCGCCACGTGCTCGCGGCGATGATCAAGGCGCACGAGATTCAGGGTTGCATCGCTCTCGAAAACTCGTTCAACAAGGTCGGCCTGGATCACGTGGTGCTGGTGAAGGTGGCGTCGACGGCGGTGGTTTCGTGGCTGCTGGGCCTAACGCGCGAGCAAACCATCACCGCGATCTCACTGGCGTGGGTGGATGGGCAGAGCCTGCGCACGTACCGGCATGCCCCCAATACCGGCTCGCGCAAGAGCTGGGCCGCGGGCGACGCCACCAGCCGCGCGGTGCGCCTGGCGCTGATGGCCCGCGCAGGCGAGATGGGCTATCCTTCCGCGATGACGGCGAAGACGTGGGGCTTTTACGACGTGAGCTTCCGCGGGCAGGAGTTCAAATTCCAGCGGCCCTACGGCTCCTACATAATGGAGAATGTGCTGTTCAAAATCAGCTACCCGGCGGAGTTCCACGCGCAGACGGCGGTGGAAGCGGCAATGAAGCTGCACCGCGAACTGGCGAAGCGGGGCTTGAATGCGTCGGCCATCGAGCGCATCACGGTGCGAACGCACGAGGCGTGCCGGCGCATTATCGACAAGAAAGGGCCGCTCTCGAATCCCGCCGACCGCGACCACTGTGTGCAGTACATGATCGCGGTGCCGCTTATCTTCGGGCGCCTCACCGCCGCGGACTACGAGGACGATGTGGCCAAAGACTCCGTTTGGGGCCAGCGCATTGACGAGTTGCGTGCGCGGATTACATGCGTGGAAGAGCCGCAGTTTACGCGCGATTATCATGATCCGGAGAAGCGCTCGATTGCCAATTCGCTGCGCATGGAGCTGAGCGATGGCGCGGTGCTTGAGGAAACGGTGGAGTACCCGATCGGGCATCGGCGGCGGCGCGAGGAAGGGATGCCGCTGCTGATTGAGAAATTCCGGACCAACCTGCGCCGCCGTTTTGCGGAGGATCGGCAGCAGCACATTCTGGACATTTCGCTCGATCCGGCACGGCTCGATGCCATGGCGGTGAACGAGTATGTGGATTTGTACGCGGTGTGATCGCGCTTAGTTGCGGCTGCGTAGCTTGGTCAACAGGCGAAGGACTTCGAGGTAGAGCCACACCAGCGTGACCATGATGCCGAAGGCGCCGTACCACTCCATGTATTTTGGGGCGCCGTAGTTTACGCCGCGCTCGATGAAGTCGAAGTCCAGCACCAGGTTAAGCGCGGCGATGGCCGCCACAAACAGGCTGAAGCCGATGCCGATGGCGCCGTTGCCGTTGGTGGAGGCCAGCAGCGGGATGTGGAAGAAGCCCAGCAGCATTTGCGCCAGATAAAAGAGCATTATGCCGCCTGTGGCCGCGAAAATTCCCAGCGCAAACTTGCGCGTCACCTTGATGATGCGCGCGCTGTAAGCCAGCAGCAGAGCAAAAAGCACGCCGAAGGTGATGCCCACCGCCTCCATGGCGATGCCGGGATAGCGCACGTTGACGAAGGCGGAGATGCCGCCCAATGCCAGCCCCTCCAGCAACGCGTAGAGCGGCGCGGTCACGGGAGACCATTCCTTCTTGAACACCGTCACCATGGCGCAGATGAAGCCGCCGATGAGGCCGAGCATCATCAGCCCGCTCACAGCGGCGGGATCGCCCGTGGCCATGAAGCGGTACCAGGTCCACGCAGCCGAGGCAAACGCGCACACCAGAAGGATGCCGGTTTTGTGCACGGTCCCGTTCAGCGTCATGCGCGCCGTGGCGTCAATGGCGCCGCCATAACCGCCGCCAACATTGCGGAATGTGTTCTCGCCGAGAGCGGGATTCGAGGTCTTCATCAGAGGCATACCAACTTCTCCAGTTTGCAGAGCGCTGCGGGCCGGTGCACTTGTTGACCCGTTCATTTCATTTTAATCTCGGGCTGCCGAGCGCCTGAATGCCCGGTCTATGCCGGCTGCGAGACCAGCACTTGCATTTGATGTTGCTGGTCTTCGATGGATGCAACCAGCCGGAACTGGGTGCGGCACCGGTCAAGGTTGTGGCCTTCCCGGTGGACCTTGAAGTAGGTGTCGCCGTTCAGATAATCGGTCAGAAAGCGGATTCCGATCTCGAATGTGATCAGCTTGCCGGAAGCCGCCAGCAGTTCGCGTTCCCGCGCCGTGAGGAATGCTCCCGCCGAGCTCAGGTAGCCCTCGACGAGGGCCTGGTAATAATCGATGCGCAGGAACACTTTCTCAAGATCGCGCTCGTCTTCCGCCGCGGGGCTGGTCGCAGTTCGCACCATGTCACCGAAGTCATAGAGCGCCAGGCCCGGCATGGTTGTGTCCAGGTCGATGACGCAAAGCGCCTCGCCGGTTTGCTCGTCCAGCAGCACGTTGTTGATCTTGGTGTCGTTGTGGGTCACGCGTTCCGGCAGGCCCGCGTCCAGAAGCGCGCGGGTCATGGATTTGCGCGCCAGGGCGAACTCGATCTCCACTTTGGCGGTGCGCACGCGTCCGGCAGTATCGGCGGCGATCGCTTGCTCCAGCGCCGCGAAGCGCCGCGGCGTGTGATGAAAATCCGGAATGGTGTAGTGCAGGCGCGGACCAGGCAGGGTTGTCAGGTGGTGCTGGAAGGCTCCAAAGGCCTGCGCCGCCCGGAAACATTGTTCCGCCGACTCCACGCGATCCACGGATCGCGCCCCTTCGATGAATCCAAACATGCGCCAGCACTGGCCCTGCGGGTCGCGAATCCAGGTGCTCCCATCCCGGGCGGCGATCAATCGCGATACGCGCCGTGCACTATCTGTCTCTTGAGCCGCGCGCTTCTCCATGTGGTCGGTAACGCGCGCCACGTTCTCCATCAGCTCTGGCACCCTTGGGAACACCCTGGTGTTGATCCGCTGCAGCACGCGATGCTCTCGGACGCCGCCTGCGTCAAACTCCACGCGGTAAGTGTCGTGGATGTGCCCGTTGCCCCAGGGGATCGCATCCACAAACGTGCCGCTCACCGCGAATTGTTCTGCCGCCGCGCTGGTCCCGTTGTCCTGCTTCATGGCCATAGCGCGCCCGGATACGTCCCCCCATCGACGAGCCGGCGAATGCTGGCGATTACCCGCGGCCGGTCCTCTCGATAGGTGACGCCAAACCACGGATCGCGCGAGCGCAGCACTTTCACCCGCGCTTCGCCTTTCGCTATCAGTTCATTCACCGCCATGGGAACATAGCACTCCGCCTTCAGGTCGGTCGCGTTACGTTCCAGGAACTGGAGAAAGAGGCCGCGAAGCTCGGCGAAGATGCGCGGCGTGAAGCCCCAGTAGTTCATCGATACCGGCTCGTCACCGCTGAGGTTGCGCACGGTCCCATCCGGCGCAGTATTCTTCGCATCACTTCCGTCGCGCTCGATATTCGTCAACTCCTCCAAGCCTTCAAGAAACCCTTCCGCGTTCACACGGCACACGCCGCGCGCCACTGAGCCGAAGTCGGAAAGCGTATTGCGCAGGATGAATCCCACCATGGCATAGTCCCGGCTGCCGGACTGGAGATGCTCTGCAATCACGCGAAAACTTTCCGCACCGTAAAAATCGTCGGCGTTGATGACCGCGAAAGGTTCATGGATGGTGTCGGCCGCAGCGAGCACGGCCTGTGTGGTGCCCCAGGGCTTGGTGCGTCCTTCCGGGACGGAGAACGGCGCGGGAATCTTATCCAATTCCTGGAAGACGTACTCCACAGGAATACGCCGCTCGAATCGGGCGCCGACCGTTTCCCGGAACGGCAGCTCGATGTCCTTGCGGATGACGAACACCAGCTTGCCGAAGCCCGCGCGCATGGCATCGTAAATCGAGTAATCGATGATCGTCTCTCCGTTGGGGCCTACCGGATCAATCTGCTTCAGGCCGCCATATCGGCTGCCCATCCCCGCCGCCATTACCAGCAATGTGGGTTGCATCGCACCTTCCTGTTTCCTCTAGTGTGAGGACTTATCCGCAGCGTCTGCCGGCGTCATCTCCAGAGTAAGCACTTCAAAAGGTGCCAGAGCAAAAATATGCTCCTGGCGCGCATCCAGTTCAATCATCGGCTTTCCCTCATCGCTCTTCCAGGGACTTCTGGCACGGTACCGGTGCGCCGCGCTTTCCGGCAATTCGAACACGTCGGCCAGCTTTAGCCGCATCGTCTGCGGCTTGTCGCTGGGATTGCGTAGCGTTAAGATGCCCTCTTTCGGCGTCCATGCCGCCCAGCCATACACCTCAAGCCACTTTGGATCGCCGCCGACCCAGTGCGTATCTTTCAGCACTTCCGCGTTTGCCCGCGACCACTTTGCCGCCTCGGCCAGATCGTCCCAGTTCTGCTGGCTCAAGAGCGATGGGGTGATGTACATCTCCTGCAACTGGGTGCCGGTGCCGAAATACGAACGGATCTCGTTTCGGAAGTCGTTCTCAGGATCCTTGCTCAGTTCCTCGTGCTGCGCGGCGTAGATCATGCCGTGGAGCATGAGCGAATTCAGCGGGTATAGCGGGCCGTTCTCGACAATGTGCTTATAGGTGTCGGCGTCGCGGTAGGTGATCCAGCGCTCGCGGTACGGGCCCACGCCCGCGGTCGAGTCGTCGTCGCCGCCGCGCCAGATCGAGTCCGCGTACATGGTCCAGAACGGCGAAGGCCAGGTGCCGGTCGTCAGGTTGATGAAGATGTTGGGCCTGGCCGCGCGCAGATCGCCGATAAGGGCGATGGCTGCGGCGAAATCGGAATCGAACCGGCTGCCGGGCACCACCGAATCCACGTTGCCGGTGCCGTCGAACTTGAACTGGTTCACGCCGTACTCGCGGATCATGTTCAGGGCGACGTCGCGGAAGGCCGCGTAATACTTCGGCCCCGAAAGCGCATAGCCGCCGCGCACAAGCTCGAATCCGGCGGCGCGGCCGAAGGCGATCCGCTCTTCTTTGGCGTGCCCATAGCCGCCCCAGGGCGACATCCACACGCCGGGCTCGGCGCCGAATTTCTCGGCTTCGGCCTTGATTGGAGCAAAGCCGTCTGGGAATCCGCTGTTGAACTTCCAGAGCGAGTTGTGGTTGTCCCACCCATCGTCGAAGAGGAACGAATCCAGCTTCACTCCGCGCTTTTCCACCAGCTCGTGGCCGAAGGCATCGATGCGGTTGAGCGCGCCGGCAGCATCGTAGGTATTACCGAATCCGAGGTCGTACCAGGAGTTGTAGTGCAGGAATGTGCGGTAGGGATGGGCCCGCTCGCGCTCGAGATAGGTAAGGAAATCCCGGCGCATCTGGCCCGTTCGCGCCACGCCAATCACCGCGGAATAGGTGACGGATTGGCCGGCCCGGAGCGGCAGCTCGCGATCGATCCACGCGGTTGCGCGCCCGTTTGTCACCTTGCTGCGCGACATTGGATGCTCGAAGCCAAGAAACCAATGGCCGGCAACTATCGGCGAGCCCGGGACCGAGCCCGCGACATGCGCGTCGGGCAGAACCGCGTCAACAAGCTGCACCCGCTCGATTGGAATGTCACGATCTTTTGCAGTTATGGTCAGAATCTCGCGCGCGTAGCTCGATCCATCGCGCAGTTCGAGCCGCCAATCCGCCTTGATCAGCCCGTCCCGCGAGGCCAGCGGAACCTCGACCTGTTCCCCTGCGATCCTTTCTGCCATGCGCGAGGCGTTCGCGTTCGGTTCCAGCTCCGTAAAGGACATGCCCGCGGGATCTACGGCAAAATCGGAGGCGCGATACGCGCCGAGTTTGTCGACCAGAATTGCAAACGGCTCGGCTAATTCGAGCTTTGTCCTATGCTCCCGGTCCTCGATGGTCGCCTGGTTCAACCTGCCTGAGTGCACCGAAACAGCGCCACAGAGCCTGGCTATGCACAGCGTATGAACTCCTCCTGCCGACGGGCCGTTATATGCAACCTGCACCCGGTCGTTCTGGCCCACAAGCAGCAAGGGCAGAGCCAGTATCAATCCTGCTAACCGTACATCGTGTTGGATGCGTTTGCTCAATGCTTTATGGAGGGAATCCGTGAACTCGTCTCATCGTAAATCATGGAATTTGACATCCCAGGCCCTGGGAGCCGCAGGCCTGTGCCCGGGGGAGGATCGCATCAATAAATCAGCGGCAACAACCGCCAGGTGCGCTTGAGGTAAGACTCGTACTCCGCGCCGAAGTGTGCTCTAAGTAGCTTCTCTTCCGCTCGGATGCGCGGAACCAGAGGCACCAGGAGCAGGAGAGCAATGACAATTCCCGACCAGCCCCGGAATGCCAGTCCCCATCCCAGCATGAGGACAATCATTCCAAGATAGCTGGGATTGCGGATCAGGCTGTAGATACCGCGAGTCTGAAGCTTATGGCCGGACTGAATGGCCACCAGTCCGCTGAATCGAGAGCCGAGCACAAACACCGGCCATAAGCGCAACACGCTGCCGGCCGTGTAGAGCGCCACGCCCACCCAGCGCGTCGTCTCGCCATCGATGGTCCAGAGGCCGATGCGATCGGTGTAGGGAGGCACGATTGCGCTTGAAAGCGCAATCAGGCTGAAGGCGGTGAAGACCCAGCGGTTGCCGCGGTCCTCCTTTTCGCCAGAGCTCAGGTTGCCACTGCTGAAAGGCGCCACGGCCATCATCGCCAGCGTCACCAGGGTAAGGGCAATCAGCGCTGGATCGCTGAAAAACGCCCTCGCCCCTCCAAACGCAAGGATGGCCAGCCCAAATTGAACGACGCCAGTGAGGAGGCCAAATGCAAACATCCTGGCAGTAGCCGGCATCTGCTAATCCCTCCGGGAAATCGCCCCAATCGTACTATGCGGAAGTGCGGCGGGGTGACGTTCGGCACGCAAACATGCGGTCGCGCCGGCGGGCAACCGACACGCCGGCGGGCAGAAGTGAGACGAATCCGGTAACTTTCATCCCGCTGACACATCTTTGACCAGTAGCATCGGGAATGCGGTGGTATGGTTTGAGCTTCCAAAGGACGTCTGCCGAACTTAGAGCCGAAAAATGAACAATCTGAATCTGAATCTCTATCGCTGGCTGGAGCAGGATGGGGGCGCGTTTGGCGCTCCTGGAATGGAACCGCGCTGGACGTCCAGCGTAAAGGACGCTGTGGGCACGGCTTATTCGGCATCAAGCCGGCTGTGGTTCACCACCTCGCACGGGATTGTGAACGAACTCTACCACCCCACCATCGACCATCCTCAGGTACGCGACATGGAGTTCCTCATCACCGATGGGGAAAGCTTTATGCACGAGGAAAAGCGCGATCTGGATTCGACTTTCGAGAGTCTGGACGCGGAGACGCTGGGCGTCCGGTATATCAACCAGGATCACGACGGCCGATACACACTTACGAAGGAGATCATCTGCGATCCGCACCACTCGGTGCTGCTGATTCATGGTTTGCTGGAGGCGAACGAAGGCCTGCTGAGGAAGCTGAAGGTGTACGCGCTACTGGCGCCGCATCTGGACTGCGGCGGCGCCCAGAACAACGGGCGCGCGGTGGACGTGGCAGGATACAAGATGCTGGCGGCATGGCGCAATGAGTGGTCGCTGGCCATGGGCGCCTCGTGCGGGTTTTCGCGGGTGAGTTGCGGCTACGTGGGACAGAGCGACGGCTGGCGGGATCTCAAAGACAACTTCAGGATGGACTGGGAGTTCGGCTCGGCGATGGGCGGAAACATCGCGCTGATGGGCGAACTGGACCTGGGGTGCGCGCGCAACAGCGGCGGCGAGGGGGCTCTGCAGTTCACGGTGGCGATCGGCATTGGGGATACGCTGCATACTGCGATGCAGAAGACGGTGAGTTCGCTGGCGTATCCGTTTGCGCAACACCGGCAGCGGTTCATCGAACAGTGGCACCGGGCGGCCAACCCGGAGTGGCTGGCGGAGAAGGCCGAAGATGGCGGCCGGCTGATGCGGGCAAGCCACAACATTCTGCTGGCGCACGAGGACAAGACGTATTCGGGTGCATTTGTGGCGTCGGCTTCCATTCCGTGGGGCAACGCCAAAGGCGACGACGACCTGGGCGGATACCACCTGGTGTGGACCCGCGACATGGTGCAGACGGCGACCGCGCTGCTGGCCTGCGGACGAGCGGAGACGGCGCGGCGCGCACTGGTGTACCTGGCCTGCACCCAGCAGCCCGACGGCGGATTTGCGCAGAACTTCTGGGTGGACGGCGAGCCCTACTGGAGCGGGGTGCAACTGGATGAGGTTGCATTTCCGCTGGTTCTGGCATGGCGATTGTGGAAGGCCGACGGGCTGGGCGAGATGGACATTTTTCCTTTTGTGGAGCGGGCGGCCGGGTTCCTGGCGCACAAGGCGCCGATTACGCACCAGGAACGGTGGGAAGAGAACGCCGGCTATTCGCCATCGACTCTGGCGCAGGGGATCTCAGCCCTGATTTGCGCGGCAGAGATCGTGCGGGCGCGCGGATTGGAGGAACTGGCAGTATTTCTGGAGGAGTTTGCCGACTGGATTGAGGGGCACCTGGAAGACTGGACGGTGACCAACGATGGCGTGCTGCTGCCAGAAGTCAAGCGGCACTACATGCGCATCCGGCCGCCGGAGAAGGGCGAGGCGTATTGGTGCGAGAGCTGCGGGACGGAGACCATCCATATCAACAACCGGCCGCCGGGGACGCGGGACACGTTTGAAGCGCGGGAGATCATCGACGGCGGGTTCCTGGAGCTGGTGCGGTATGGTGTTCGGCGCGCGGACGATCCGCTGATGGTGGATTCGCTGAAGGTTGTGGATGCGGTGCTGAAACGCAACCTGCCGCAGGGGCCGGGATGGCTGCGTTACAACTGGGACGGATACGGGGACACGCCGGACGGCGGGCCATTCAAGGGATGGGGCCAGGGGCACGTTTGGCCGCTGCTTACGGGTGAGCGCGCGCATTACGAGCTGGCCGCGGGACACGATATTGCGCCGCTGATTGCCGCCTACGAGCGGTTTGCCACCGTTGGGCACATGCTGCCGGAGCAAGTGTGGGATGCGCCGGATTTACCCCAGCGCAGCCTACGGCAGGGCGGCCCTGCGGGCTCGGCGTCGCCGCTGGTTTGGGCGCACGCCGAGTACCTGAAGCTGCTGCGTTCGGCGAAGGATGGGAAGGTCTTTGACCGGGTGGAACCAGTCTACGAGCGCTATTGCACGCCGGAGGGGCGAAAGAAGGTGCGCCGCGGGCTGGAAATCTACAGTTTGCGGCGGCCTGTGCAGAGAGTGCAACCAGGGGATACGCTGCGCATCCTAGACGGGGAGCGCTTTGAGTTGGTGTGGAGCGACGACGACTGGAAGACGACGCGAACCCTGTCCAGCCGTGGGTTGGGCAGCTCCGGCTGGGCCGCGGACATTCATCCAGGCGCAACGTGTGGCCAGCTATCATTTACCTTGCACTGGGCGGATGCGAGCCGCTGGCTTGGATACAATGTGACGGTGGAGATCGTTTCCAAGTAAATGGATTTACTCAAAGGGAACGACCAAGGAAAGGATTGCGCATGACGACCACGCCTGCCAGTATCTCGATTGACCAGCTTTCCATCGACACCCTGCGGATGCTGGCGTTGGACCAGGTGGAGAAGGCCAATAGCGGCCATCCAGGCGCGCCGCTGGGTTGCGCGCCGATTGCCTACCTGCTGTTTCACAAGCTGATGGAGCACAATCCGGCGCACTCCAAGTGGGCGGACCGCGACCGTTTTGTGCTGTCGAACGGGCACGCTTCCGCGATGCTGTACGGGTCGCTCCATCTTTCCGGCTACGACCTGACCATGGACGACCTGAAGGGGTTCCGGCAGTGGCACTCGAAGACGCCGGGACACCCGGAGCGGGGCGAGGCGGACGGCGTTGAAGTGACGACGGGGCCGCTGGGCCAGGGCTTTGCGATGGGGGTCGGCCTGGCCATTGCCGAGAGGCATCTGGCCGCGGTGTACAACAAGCCGGGGCATGAAGTTGTGGACCACCACACCTACGTGTTGTGCGGCGATGGCGACCTGATGGAAGGCGTGTCGCACGAGGCGGCGTCCCTGGCTGGAACGCTCTCGTTGGGCAAACTGATCCTGCTTTACGACGACAACCTGATATCTCTCGATGGGCCGACGGAGTGGAGCTTTACCGAGGACGTGCTGGAGCGTTTCGACGCGTATCACTGGCACACGCAGCGGGTGGAGGACGGCAACGATCTGAACGCGCTCGAGGCGGCAATCGAGGCGGCGAAGGCGGTCACCGACAAGCCGTCGATGATCGCGGTGCGGACGGTGATCGGCTATGGCAGCCCGAAGGCTGGAACCAACAAAGTGCATGGCGAGGCAATGAACGCCGCGGACACGGCGGCGACGAAGCGTTTTTTTGGATTTCCCGAGGACCAGACTTTCTACGTTCCCGACGACGCTCTGAAGAACTGGCGAACGGCGGTGGATCGCGGCCAGCAAGCCGAGGCGGAGTGGAAGAAGCGGTTCGACGCGTATGCGAAGGATTATCCGGAGCTGGCGGAACAGTTCCAGCGGGCTGATGCGGACAAGCGCCAGGCAGGCTGGGAGAAGGCGCTGCCGTCGTTCGGCACGGAGAAGAAGATCGCCACGCGCAATGCCGGCTACACCGTCATGAACGCCATCGCAGGGGTGGTGCCGGAGCTCTTCGGAGGCGCGGCCGACCTGACTGCCTCCACCAAAACGATCTTCAAGGACAGCGCGCACTTTGCCGCCGATCCCGCAGGGCGCAACGTTTTCTTTGGTGTGCGCGAGTTTGCCATGTGCGCGGCGGTGAATGGTGTGGCGGCGCACGGAGGATTGACGCCGTTCGGGTCAACGTTCTTTACGTTCTCTGACTACGCCAAACCGGCCATGCGGCTGGCGGCCTTGATGCGGACGCACTCCATTTTTGTGTTCACGCACGATTCGATTGGCCTGGGTGAAGACGGGCCGACGCATCAGCCCATCGAGCACCTGATGATGCTGCGTGCGGTGCCGGATTTGACCGACTACCGCCCGGCGGACGCGAATGAGACCGCAGCCTGCTGGCGCCTGGCGCTGACACGCGACGGCGCGTGTTTCTTCGCCTTGTCACGGCAGGATCTTCCGGTCATCGACGCGGCGAAGGTGGATGTGTGGGGCGGCGTGAGCAAAGGCGCGTACATCCTGGACGACGCGGAAAATGCGCAGGTGATCCTTATTGGCACCGGTTCCGAGGTGTGGACATGCATGGATGCCAAAAAACTGCTGCTGGCCGAAGGCATCGGCGCGCGCGTGGTGAGCATGCCGAGCTGGGAGATCTTTGACGAGCAGAGTGCCGATTACCGGGCCAGCGTGCTGCCGGCAGGCGTGCCCAAACTCGCCGTGGAGGCGGGCTCGCCGCTGGGCTGGTGGAAATACGTGGGCACAGACGGCGATATCATCGGGCTGGACCGCTTCGGCGCCTCCGCACCGGGACCGACGGTGTTGGAGAAGCTGGGATTCAGTGCCGCGAATGTGGCGGAGAGAGCGAAGAAGCTGGTCAAGCAGCAGTGAAAGAGTGAAACAGTGAATGAGTGAAAAAATAAATGAGTGAAAAGGTGAAAGATACCGACGATGGAGCTGCCTTCACCGTTTCACTCCTTCACTCTTTCACTTGTTCCATCAGAGAGGTCTGATTGTGAAACTTGTCATCAGCGCCGACCACGCGGGATTTGCACTGAAGGAGGAGGTGCGCGCGAACCTCACCCAGAAGGGGCACGAGATTGTGGATTTAGGCGCGTACAGCGGCAACAATCCCGATGACTATCCCGATTTCGCGGAGAGGTTAGGCGAAGCGATCAACGCAGGCGAGGCGAAGCGCGGCATTCTTATTTGCGGGTCGGGCGTGGGCGTGTGCGTGGCGGCGAACAAGATCCCCGGCATTCGCGCCGGCATGTGTCACGATACCTACTCGGCGCACCAGGGCGTGGAGCACGACGATATGAACGTGATCGTGCTGGGCGCGCGCGTTATCGGCTCGGCGCTGGCCTACGAAGTGGTGGATGCATTTATTCGGGCCGAGTTCATCACCACTGAACCGCGATTCAAGCGGCGGTTTAACAAGGTGATGGCGATCGAAGCGAAGTACAGCAAATAACAGTTTTTCAGTTGTCAGTTGTCAGTGAATGCTGTGAGGAGTCCGTTCTCAGTTGAACCTTCCCCGTTTCCGAGAAAGTTTTGTGCAACGCGGTATTACGAGGCCGGCAGTCCATGTTTCCCTTCGACGTAATTCTGTTCGATGTTGGTGGAGTGCTGCTGACCAACGGCTGGGACCGTTGTGAACGATTCACGGTCCTGGACCGCTTCCATCTGGACCATGCGGAGTTTGAGGCACGCCACATGAAGCCGTACGATGCCTGGGAGCGCGACGCGATCACCGCGCGGGAGTATCTGGACGCGACCGTGTTTTACGAGCCACGCAGCTTTACCCACGAGGATTTTCTGTTGGCGATCTTCTCCGTATCCATGCCCTTGCCCAATGGGGCGATCGGCATCCTTCAGCAACTGGCTGCATCTCGTAAGTGCATGCTGGGCACGTTGAACAACGAAGCGCGGGAGCCCAATGAGTACCGGCTCGAGCGATTCGAAATCCGCAAGTATGTAGATGTGACCTTGAGTTCTTGTTATGTGGGTTTGCGCAAGCCGGAGCAGGCGATGTACCGGCGGGCCCTGGATATTCTTGGCCGGCCGGCGGAGCGGGTCCTGCTCATCGATGACCGGCAGGAGAATGTGGCGGGCGCAGAGGCGGCCGGCATGAAGGGCCTTTGTTTTAGCAGCGCCGACAGTCTGCGGCGCGACTTGGAATCACTCAATGTTTTTTGACGAGACGAAGGGAGTTGAGAGATGCAACTGGGATTGATTGGTCTGGGCAAAATGGGCGGCAACATGGCGGAGCGGCTGCGGTTGGGCGGCCACCAGGTGATCGGATTCGACTTCAACGCCGATGCAGTGGCGAAGCTGACCGCATCGGGCAATGTCGGCGTCTCTTCTCTGGAAGACATGGCGAAGAAGTTCACCGGCCGCAAGGCGATCTGGATCATGGTGCCGCAGGGCAAGCCGGTGGATGACACTATCGCCAAGCTGGAGCCGCTGTTGAATAAGGGAGACATCCTCATCGACGGCGGTAACTCGAATTACAAGGATTCGCAGCGCCATTACAAGGAAGTGACGGCGAAGGGATTCCAGTTTGTGGACGTGGGCACCAGCGGAGGCGTGTGGGGCTTGAAAGAGGGCTACAGCATGATGGTCGGTGGCGACAAGGAAGCCGTGCAGTATCTGCGGCCGATCCTGGAGACGCTGGCGCCGGCGAAGGACAAGGGCTGGGGGCATGTGGGGCCGGCGGGCGCGGGCCACTTTGTCAAGATGGTGCACAACGGGATCGAGTACGGCCTGATGCAGGCCTATGCCGAGGGTTTCACCATCATGGAGAAGAAAGAAGAGATGAACCTGGATCTGGCGCAGATTTCACAGATCTGGCGTTTCGGCAGCGTGGTGCGGAGCTGGCTGCTCGATTTGACCGCCGATGCGCTGGGCAAGAATCCCACGCTCGAAGGATTGGAAGCTTACGTGGCCGATTCCGGCGAGGGCCGCTGGACGGTATTCGAGGCCATCGACCTGAATGTGTCCGCACCGGTGATTACCGAGTCGCTGATCCGCCGCATCCGCTCGCGCGAAGAGAACAATTTCACCGATCGCATGCTGGCCATCATGAGGAATGCATTTGGCGGGCACGCGGTGAAGAAGGACTAGGGACCGAGGGACCAAGGGACCAAGAAGGCAACCGGCAGTTGACCAGAGGAGGCCGCGCACAATGGCAACGACAGTGCAGATGAGAGTTCATCCCGAGGATCTCAATCAGGTTCCCGCGGCCAACGAGCGCATCCCCAACCCCGGGATCATGGTGATCTTTGGCGCGTCCGGTGATCTGACCAAGCGCAAGCTGTTGCCCTCCCTGTTCCACCTTCAGCAGCAGGGATTGCTCCCGAAACAGTTTGCCATCGTGGGTGTGGCGCGGCGTCCGCTGGGCGACGAGTTTGCCGCGGACATGAAGGAGGGTGTCGTCGAATTCGGCGGCATCGATGCCAACGATGGGAAGCTCAACGAATTCACGAGGCACATCAGCTACTACCCGCTCCGCTTCGATGATGCGGCGGGGTACGCAGGACTGAAAACCGAGTTGGACCGGATCGCGAAAGAGAAGGGCATCGGCAACGACCGGCTGTTCTATCTCGCCACCGCGCCGGAGTACTTCGCGTCCATCATCGAGAACCTGGGCAAGCAGGGCATGAGCCAAGCCGAAGACGGCGCGCGTATCGGCGTGGTGATCGAGAAGCCATTCGGACACGATCTGGAGTCGGCGCGCGAGCTCAACGCGCAGGTGAACTCCGTCTTTCACGAGTTTCAGGTCTTCCGCATCGATCACTACCTGGGCAAGGAGACGGTTCAGAACATTTTGGTTTTCCGCTTCGCCAACGGCATCTTCGAGCCGGTGTGGAACCGCAACTACATTGACCATGTGCAGATAACGGCGGGGGAAACGATCGGGATTGAGGGCCGGGGGCCGTTTTACGAGAAAGCAGGCGCGCTGCGCGACGTGGTGCAGAACCACATGATGGAGTTGCTGAGCTTCATCGGCATGGAGCCGCCCTCGAGCTTCGATGCCGAGGCGGTGCGCCGCGAAAAAGTGAAGGTGTGGCAGGCCATCCCCAGCATTCCCGTGTTGAATGCGGTGCGCGGACAGTATGGTCCGGGCGTCGTGGAGGGGCAAAAAGTGATCGGTTACCGCGATGAGGAGCGGGTGAATCCGGAGTCGGGGACGGAGACGTTCGCCGCTGTGCGGCTGGAGATCGAGAACTGGCGCTGGGCGGGCGTGCCTTTTTATATGCGGGCAGGCAAACGGCTGAAGAAGCGCGCCACGGAAATCACCATCCAGTTCAAGCAGCCGCCGCTGTTGATCTTCAACCGCATGGCCGGGGCAGGCCCATGCGCGGAGATCCAGCCCAACATCATTTCCATCCGCATCCAGCCCGACGATGGCATCGCACTGCGCTTCGGAGCCAAGGTGCCCAATACTCCCGGCATGTCGGTTTGCCCCGTAAATATGGATTTCGACTACTCGCAGGCGTTCGGAAAATCCCTCGCCACCGGCTACGAGCGCCTGCTCCTCGACGCCATGCTCGGCGACCAGACCTTGTTCTCCCATCGGGACGGCGTGGAGATCAACTGGTCGCTCTATACGCCCATCCTGCAGGCGTGGGCGGCGAAGAACCCTGAAGTTTTTCCCAACTATTTTGCGGGAACATGGGGACCGGACTGCGCTGACCGGCTGCTGGAGCGCGACGGCCAGCAATGGAAGAACAAGCTGGGCAAGCCGGAGTAAAGCAGGGACCGAGGGATCAAGGGACCAAGAAAAGCAAGGTGGCTGAGAGGCTATTCCCTCACGATCTTTACGAAGATCCCATCCGGCAGCTCGCCTTCCAGCAGATGAACCACCCCGCCCTTCACGAAGCCCTCAAGCACTTGCCGCGGCAGCTTCGACTCCTTCGCCGGGAGCTGGCCAGGCCGCGCCGGCGGCTTCTCATAGGCATTGGCTCTGACTCCGCTAGCTCCGCTAACTCCGCTGCCACCCGGCTTCTTCCCCATTCCCTTATCCATTGCCTCATTGGCCAGGCGGTCGGCTTCCCGGTTGCCACCGCGCAATGTGTGGGCAATCTCAAAGCGCTCAAGCTGCCGCGCCAGGCTCCGCGCCTCTTCCCATAGCGGGCGAAGCAAGGGCGAAGCTACCTTGTACCGGCCCTTCATCTGTTGCACCATCAGTTCGGAATCGGAGACGACCCTCAGCCGGCGGTGCCCCTGCTCAAGCGACCAATTCAGCGCGGCCAGCAGCCCCGAATACTCCGCAAAGTTGTTCGTCTGGATGCCCAGAAACTGGCTCAAGCGCGCCAGCACCTGCCCATCCGGCCCAGTGACCACGGCGCCGAACCCCGCCGGACCCGGGTTGCCCCGCGAGCCGCCGTCGCAATGCGCCGTAATCCAGCCGTCCGGCCCGTCTCCAGCTTTGCCCGGCTGGTCGTCAAATAGATTGCCCGCCATGACCTTAGTGTAGCTGCGGAGGCGGTTCGCTGGCGCCGGTTACCGGCTCACAAATCCCCCTAAAAACCGTCCATTCCAGTGCGGCACTCACTATCCCGGCAGTAACTGGAGCGGCGATTCGAATGGCGACAAATGCAGCAACCTGCGCAGGCCCCACTCCCGCCCCCAACCTTGCTCCGGCAATTGCGCTGCCGTGGGAACGTGCCCGAGGGGTAAAATCCCCCTCAGGGATGAGCGTAACGCGAGCCATCAACGGAGCCGATCGCAGCCAGAGCCGCGCGGAGGCGCGCGCCCCGGAAATGGAACTGATCCGGGAGGCGCAGGCAGGCAACCGCGCGGCGTTCGACGCCCTGGTACGCCAGTATGAGCAGCAGGTGCTGCGCCTGGCCCTGCACCTGACCGGAAGCGAACAGGATGCCGAGGACATTTACCAGGAAGCGTTCCTGAAGGCCTACCGGTATCTCGGCAACTTCCGCTTTGAGTGCTCTTTCTACACCTGGATTTACCGCATCGTGACCAACTTGTGCCTCGACCAGCTTCGGCGCAAGAAGACGCGCCGCGAGGACCAGGCGGTGATTCTGGATTACTCCGGCGATGAGATCGACATCCTGGCGTCGGTTTCCGACCAGCGGTCGTTTTCAAACCCCGCAAGAGAGCTGGACCGCAAGGTGCTGGGCGCGCGCATTCAGGAAGCGCTGGGAAAGCTGACGCCGCGCGAGCGCATGGTTTTTGAGCTGAAACACTACCAGGGTCTCCGCCTGAGAACCATCGGAGAAATGCTAAGCACGACGGAAGAAACCGCCAAAAACACGCTTTTCAGAGCGACCAAGAAGTTACGGGCACAACTGGCGGGCCTGCGGTAAAGAAGCAGGATGAAAGCACTTTTTTGAGGCTGTGAGGACGTTGACATGAACTGCGAATTGGCACACGAGAGCATCGTGATGGGGGCGTATGGTGAGCTGCCCGACGATGCCGCTCACGAACTCGAGAGACACCTGGCCGCCTGCCAGGAATGCGCGCACGAGCGCGACCAGGTCCAGGCGCTGAAGCTGCTGGCCGGGACCTTCCCGGTGCACGATCCCGATGCAAACCTGATGGCGCGCTCGCGAATCCGGCTGGAGGAAGCCCTGGATGCGCTGCCGCCGAAGCGCTGGCTGGAGCGGCTGCTGGAGAAACTGCGCAACAATGCCGCCAGCCTGCAGGCCGCCCCGGTTGCCGCCTGCCTCCTGCTTCTGGTGGGCGTCGGAGCTGGGTCGCTGGGCGGATATCATATTGCGCAGGCGCGGGCCGTCAAGGTGGGCCAGGTCCGGACTGCGGACGCGCAACCGCACAACGGAATTCTTCCCGATTCAGCGGCCGGTGGGGAAATCGCCAATGTTTCCTCCATCGTGCGCCAGCCCAATTCGGAATATGTTGAAGTGCACTATAACCAGTTGGTGCCGCAGCAGGTCCGCGGCTCGCTGGATGACCCCGCGATCCGCCAGTTGCTGATGGTGGCGATTGAGAGCGCGGGCAGCGCGGGGGTTCGGGACGACTCCGTGGGCCTGCTAGCCGCCGAGTGCCGCGCCGGACATGGATGCCAGGGCGCGGGCATCCGCGACACGCTCATGGTGGCCTTGCGCTACGACCGCGATGCCGGCGTGCGCCAGAAGGCGTTGGAGGGTCTGCAGCCCTATGTTGCGCAGGATCTGCGCGTTCGCGACGCCGTACTGGAAGCTCTTCTGAACGATTCGGATCCGCGCATCCGGACCGAGGCCATCAACATCCTGGAGCCGGTGGAGGCTGATACCAGCGTGCGCCAGGTTTTGCGATCGGTCGCCAGCAGCGACCGCAACCCCAGGATCCGCCTTGTATCGCGGCAGGTCCTGAACCAGGTGGGGGAGATTCAGTAGCAAAAGGGGAAACGGCAGCCCGGAATGCACGAGTTGAATTGGGTGCTGCCGCCCCGCAGGAAATTCGGATACGCCAAGGAAAACCGTGGCACAATCCGTTTGGAGCCCCACCGGCCAACCCGCCGCAGAGCGCGTGCCGGCTTAAAGATGTTCGGAGAGGAACAAAATGAAGTCCCTTTTGAGGCCAACTCTCGGAGCAGCGCTGGTTGCCACAGCGGCTCTTCTTGCCTGTCCACCGGGTACGCCCGCACAAAGCGGCATCCGTCACGTCATTGAGGAACTGAACCCCTTGCTATCTCACACCCAGGGGTATCTCGGCGTGCTGGTCACGGATGTGGATAATGACTCGGCGCAGAAACTCCGGCTCAAGGATAATCACGGCGCCTTGGTGACGCTGATCGATCACGACGCGCCTGCCGGCCCGGTGCTGCACGTCAGTGACGTGATTCTGGAAGTGAACGGGCAGAAGATCGAAGGCGCGGAGCAATTCGGCCGCATTCTGAAAGAGGTGCACGCCGGACAGAAGGTTACCCTGGTGGTGCTCCGCGACGGAGCCCAGCAGACCGTATCCGTGCAGCTTGTGGATCGCAAGGCAATGGAACAGGCAGTGTGGCGGAAGATTGACAGCGACGACCTTATTCCTCCACCGCCCTCTGGAATGGGGATTTTATCGGGTGGCGGCGACGCGCCTCCTTCCTGGCATCTGCCGTTTTTTTCCTCCAGCTTGAATGTGGGCGCGCTGGTTGAGCCGTTGACCTCGCAGATGGCCGATTACCTGGGCATCGCCTCCGGCATCATGGTCAAAGAGGTCTCGCGCAGGAGTGCAGCATCGGCCGCGGGGCTCAAGCCCTTCGACATCATTCTCAAGGTGAACACCGATCCGATTGCCACCACTGCCGACTGGGACCGCGCGCTCCGTACCAACCAGGGCAGGGCTGTGCCGGTAATCGTCCTGCGGGAGCGCAAGCAGCAGACCGTTACGTTGCAGGTGGATTCCAAGCGCCACAGCAAGGTGACCTCGACCGACCTCCTCCCCGCTGAGAAAGGCTCTCCGGTTTAGGCCGGCTTCCCTCCTTTTCGCCTGTCGGGCCGCCTGGGGACATCCAAATCCTCAGGCGACCTGACCTTGTCCCTCGTACTCAAGCACTGGGAGCCCTACGGAATCCCGCGCTTCGCTGCTGCGCTACCCAAGCCGACTCTCGCCCCCGCAATCTTCAAGGTAAGAGCCCGGTCCCGCATAGAGAGTTTAGCGGCAAGACAAACGAGCACTTCCGCATTGAGGAGTGGTGCGGTATGTGCCCCAAAATGCTACCGGTTGCAGGAATGGTTCGTCAGTGTTGGCGGGATCACTTGCATGTGGCGAGCATCACAGCAGTAGGTCTGTTGCGGGGGCGTAAAGTCCTCTACGGACTGGAGCCAGTCATGGATAGGCGCCAGGATCCGGAACCGAGGAACTTATGCTCAAACGCTTTTCACTCTTAGCTATGGCCGCGGGAGTCATGCTGGCCGTGGCCTTTGCCGCACCAAACAACAAGAAACTCGTGATCCCGGTCAATCGCATCAATCCGACTGACGGAAAGTTGATGTACCAGAGCTACTGCGCGCCGTGCCACGGCGTGGACGGACGCGGCCACGGGCCCGCCGCGCAAGCCATGAAGACACAGCCGGTAGACCTGACCCAACTTGCCCGGATAAATCACGGCAAATACCCCGAGTCGCACATAGCCTCCGTGCTCGAATTCGGCACTTCGCTGCCGGCGCACGGTTCCGCGGCCATGCCAATCTGGGGGCATCTCTTTGATAGGATTGATCCCGCCCAGTCGCAGGAGACGGCGCTCAGGGTGGGTAACCTGACCCACTACCTGGAAACCATGCAGGCCAGGTGACGATGCCGGCGCTATGATCTGCTCCGGCGGGGGCAACTCGCGGAGGAGCAGATGAACAGGCCGAGTGAACCACAACGAACGAAGCGGAAGGCCTCGAAGGCCGCCAAGGCTTCGGCGTCTTCTTCTGCCAGCGTTATTCCTTCCGCGGCACGGGGCGAAACGCCGATTGAGAAAACCGCCGGCGTGCGCATCAGCCGCCGCGCCGCCGATCGCCTTCGCAACGGCCACGTATGGGTGTACGCCTCTGACGTGGAGTCGATGCCGCCCGGGGACGGCGATTCGCCCGCCCTGGTGCCGGTAGCCGACTATCGCGGGATACTCCTCGGCACCGCGCTTTCGAGCCCCAGCTCGCAGATCGCGCTGCGCCTGGTTGCCCGCGAGGCAATCGGCCCCGCGGAGTGGCTCAGCCTGCTGGAGAGCCGCCTGCGAGCCGCCATCGCCCGGCGCAAACCGATGCTAAGCGAGGGTACCGATGCATGCCGGCTTTGCTTCAGCGAGGCCGACGAGCTGCCCGGGCTGGTAATTGACAAGTACGCCGGCCTCGTCATTCTCCAGCTGCTGGTGCGCGGACTCGACTCCGCCGAGGTGCGGCAGGCATGCGTGCGCGTGCTGCGCGAGGAACTTGCGCCCGAGTCCATTCTGGAACGGCCCGATCCGCGCATGCGCGAACTGGAGGGGCTTTCCGTGCCCGATCTGGCGCCGCTGTGGGCTGCAAACGGCAAGACGCCCATCACTCGCACGGTGTTTCGGCTGAATGGACTGGACTTTCAGTACGACGCCAACTCCGGCCAGAAGACCGGCGCGTTTCTTGACCAGCGCATGAATTACGTGGCGGCAGCAGACTGGGCGCGAAGGCTGAATGCCACCGGCCGTGCCCTCGACGTGTGCACCTACCAGGGCGGATTCGCACTGCATTTGGCCCGGGTTTGCCGGCAGGTGACGGGAATCGACGCCTCGCGCGCGTCGCTGGAGGTAGCCGAAGCAAACTTGGCTCCGAACAGGGGACGAATGAGCGCGGAAGTGGATTGGATTGAGGCGGATGCGTTCGCCCTGCTGCGCGACTGGTCCGATGCGCAAGAGAAATTCGACGCCATCGTGCTCGATCCGCCCGCGTTCGCCAAATCGAAGCGCGCGGTGGAGGGCGCGCTGCGCGGCTACAAGGAGCTGAACCTTCGCGCGCTGAAAATGCTGCGGCCCGGCGGGCTGCTGGTCACCTGCTCCTGCTCGCACCACGTGGCGCTGGCTGACCTTGAGGGCGTTGTGGCCGCGGCTGCAGCCGATGCGCACCGGCGCGTGCGCCTGCTGGAGCGCCGCGGCGCCGCGGCGGACCATCCCGTGATTCTCAATATTCCGGAGACCGATTACCTGAAGTGCCTGGTGCTGGAAGCGGAGTGAAAGGGCCGAAATAGCGTCGACGTTGGCCTCGAAGAGCAGATCTCCCAGGGCGTTCAGAGCAAAATCGATCCTCATTGCCGCCCTCAGTTTCCACTGCAAGCATCCGGGGTTCGAGCCACATGTGAGGCAGGACACAGACCACCTTGCTGCCAGGGAGGAATAGTCTCCAGCGGCCCGAGAAAGCACTTGCGGGAGCAGCAGATTTTTTTGAGCCCCCAGTCCGGTTTCCCGGCCCACCTACGCAAGCCATCGATTGCGGCGTAGCGAAAGGAACTCGAATGCTGCATCTTGACACAGGGAATACGGGGTTCATGTTGCTGTGCACCAGCCTGGTGATGCTGATGACCCCCGGCCTGGCTTTCTTCTATGGCGGCCTTGTCGGCCGCAAGAATGTGCTGGCCATCATGATCCAGAGCTTTGTTTCCATGGGCTGGACCACGGTGATCTGGTACGCATACGGTTACTCTCTCTGCTTCAGCGGCGACTGGCACGGGGTGATTGGCGATCTGCATTATGCGTTCCTGCGCAACATCTCGCTCAGCACCCCAGCGCCCTCCAACGACACCATTCCGTTGATTGTCTTTGTCGCTTACCAGATGATGTTCGCCATCATCACCCCGGCGCTGATCTCCGGAGCGTTTACCAACCGGGTCACCTTCAAGGCCTACATGCTGTTCCTCACCGGGTGGCTCACTTTTGTCTATTTCCCGTTCGTGCACATGATATGGGGCGGCGGCTTCCTTCAAAAGTGGGGGGTGCTCGATTTCGCCGGCGGAATTGTGGTGCACAATATTGCCGGCATGGCGGCTCTGGCCAGCGTGCTCTACGTAGGCCGGCGGCGGGTGTTGGACCGCGGACCGCACAGTATTCCACTGGTTGCGCTGGGAACAGGGTTGCTCTGGTTTGGCTGGTACGGTTTCAACTCCGGCAGCGAATTTCGTGTGGATGCGGTAACCGCAACGGCCTTTCTGAACACCGATGTGGCCGCTTCCTTTGCCGCCGTTACCTGGCTGATCGTGGCCTGGTTCAGCGAGAAGAAGCCCACTTTCCTGGGCTTGCTGACGGGCGCGGTGGCGGGTTTGGCTACCATTACACCGGCGGCCGGCTACGTATCGCCGACCACGGCGGTCATCATCGGTATCGCCGCGGGAGTGATTTGCTATTACGCGGTGGCCATGAAGAACAAGCTGCATTGGGACGACGCGCTGGACGTCTGGGGTGTGCACGGGGTGGGCGGATTTCTCGGCATCGTCCTGCTGGGAGTCTTCGCCGACAAGGGCTTCAATCCCGCCGGGACCAATGGTTTGCTATTCGGGAACCATGTTTTCTTCTTCAAACAACTGGCGGCCACAGTCTTCTCCTCGGTGTGGGCGTTTGGCTTTACCTTCGGCATGTTGAAGGTTATTGACCTCTTCACAACCGTAAAGGTGACACAGTCGGAGGAGCAGACCGGGCTGGATAGTTTCGAGTTCGGCGAGCGAGCCTATGAGGACGCTTTGGCTGAAGATGTTCCCGAGCCGGTAAGCTCCGAGGTCTAAGCATAATGCGGTTTGCTTTGGGGCGGTGCTTGAGCCGCCCCAACCACTCTCACAGGCCGTGCGAGCCCCGGGGGAGAATCATGCTCCGTTCGAGTCCTGCGCCACCGGAAATTGCGGCGGCTTCGGGGCCCGGCGCAGGAATCGGAACAGCCAGAAACGATGCCGGGCACGAGGCCGTTCTTCGGCTGCGCGCATCCGCGCCAGGGCTTCCTTGACCTGGGCGCGCAGGCTCTCCATCTCAAACGCGCACGAGCGCAGGTAGGCGGAGATGGTAAGGTCGGCCTCGGCCGCGCGGATTCTCATCCGGTCATTTTCCTCCGCGGTCAGGCGTACGGTGACGCTCGCACACTTGCGGAACGAGGGGGCCGGTTCAGCGGGCGCGAGAGTGCGGGGGAGGGCCTGCGGCTCTTCGCGCGGAATCGACCGCGTTGACTTGGCGACGTTGGTTGCGAGATATGGCTGCGGAACGGATTCCGGTTCGCGGCTGTATCGCGCGTGGGTCTTCAAAGCATGTTCGTAACTCAGCGCCACGACGTCGTCGTCCAGGCCGTCAAGATCGCGCGCCGGCGGGAACTTCTGCTGAGGCGCGGCATATTCCTCAAGCAGTCCCGCGAAGGAACTCGAGGCTCGATGCGGCGCTGCTGGGGCTGCCGTTCCCATGTTGTAAAGGATACTGAAACGCAAGCGGGAACTTGAGGGAGTTCCGACAAATCACGGAGCCCTGTTCCCATTTCGGAACGACTTCCCATTTTGGAAACGGCGCAGAGCCTGCCGGACTTCAGCTCAGCGCGCTGAGCGTGCGCCGCAACTGGTCCGGGGCGCCCGCGGGAATCTGCCGCTCCACCTCGGCCTGCGTGGTTTGCCACACGGGAGCCGCGCGGGCCAGCAGTCTGCGGCCTTCGCGGGTGAGCTTGAGGATGCGGCTGCGGCCGTCGGAGGGATCGGGCGAGATCTCCACCAGCCCACGGCGCTGGAGCGGCTTCAGTGCCGCCGTAAGGGTGGTGCGATCCATGGCGAGCAAGTTGGCAACCGGCGCCATCGGCGGCGGTTCCGGCCGGTTGAGCGCCATCAGCAGCGAGAATTGCCCGTTAGTCAGCTCAAAGGGGCGCAGGGCCTCGTCATAGCGGCGCGCCAGGGCGCGGGCCGCGCGCTGCACGTGCAGGCACAAACAGGAGTCCCGAACGAGGAGTGTGGTTTCGTAAGGGCACAATTCGGGACTTGACACGGGATCAGATTAGTTGATATCAACGTATCTGTCAAGCTAGTGCGCCTGCCTGGGCAGAGGATCGGCGAGCTGGCGCGAATTTTTTTTAAAAAAGTACGCCGAAAAGTCGATTTGGCTTGGTGCCAAACGACCAATTGTTGTGGCATGCTGGAATTTCAAGGAGCAGGCCGCAAAATCCCCAGTTCCCCGTGGAGGTCGAAATGCTTTTCCTTCATGATTTGAAGATTGCCGTTCGCTCACTCGCCCGCGTTCCCACGCTATGGTTCACCGTGGCGCTCACTCTGGCGCTCGGCATTGGCGCCAACGCAGCCATCTTCAGCGTGGTGCGCGCGGTGCTGCTGCGCCCGCTCAACAACCGCGACGAGAGCCGCCTGCTTTATCTTCACCAGAGCGCGCCCGGCATCGGGCAGGATAACGCCACGTTCTCCATTCCCGAGATTAACGACATTGGCGCGAATCTGAAGACCATCACCAAGCTGGGCACGTTCTCTGAGATCGACTTCACCGTGGTGGGCCTGGGAACGCCGCGCGAAATTCCTGCGGGCGTAGTGGACGGAAACTACTTTGACGTTATGGGGCTGCATCCCGTTCTCGGCCGGCTGCTCCAGCCCAAGGACGACGGCCCCAACGCCGCTGGCGCCATCGTGCTCACTTACGGGTTCTGGCGCAGCGAGTTGCATTCCGACCCCAGCGTGATCGGGAAGGTGGTGCGCCTGGAAAGCTACAGCGGGGCGCGGGGCGCAACCGTGATTGGCGTGCTGGAACCGACCGTGCCTTATCCTGTGGCCACTGAGATCATCGCCAACGTGGTCACCAGCCCGCATCATCTCTCGGCCACCATGGTGCAAGGACGCGAGCACCGCATGACGGAGGTGTTTGCGCGCCTGGCGCCGGGTGCGACGCTTGAAGCCGCGCGCTCCGAACTCAACACCGTTTACGGCGCCATGAAGGCGGCGCATCCTGAGGTGTACAAGCCCGAGGACCACTTCCAGATTGACGTAACGCGGCTGCACGAACAGATCAACGCGCGCGCCGACACCGTCCTGTGGCTGCTCTTTGCCGCATCGGGACTGCTGTTCGTCATTGCCAGTTCCAACGTGGCCAACCTGGTGCTGGCGCGCACGGTGCGGCGCGAATCCGAGCTGGCAACCCGTTCGGCGCTTGGCGCGAGCACGGCGGCGTTGCGCCGATCGCTGCTGGCCGAGAGCCTGGTGCTCTGCGCAAGCGGCACCCTGGCTGCGATCCTGCTCGCTATTCCCATGGTTGCCGTGCTGGGGCGCTATGCGGCGCGTTTCACCGTGCGCGCCCAAGGCCTGCATCTTGACTTCAGCCTGGTCTGGTTTGGCGTGGCGCTGGCCCTGGTTGCCGCCGTGTTCCTCGCCTTTATCCCGCGGCTGCCCTCCGCCACTGGCACGCAGGGAGGGCTCAACGGCCGCGGCGCGCGCGTGGCCGGCTCGGGCACCCGCCGCCTGCGCATGTTTGCCGTTGCCCAGATCACCGCATCCTTCCTGCTGCTGACCGGCGCATGCGTGCTGATGAAAACGCTGTTCACACTGGAGCAGATGCGGCCGCCCTTTGACTCCGCGCGCGTCCTCGCCATCAATCTGCCGATCATGTCCTACGGCAAAACGCCGCAGCAGGTGAGCGAGTTTTACCGCGAAATCCAGCGCCGCGTGGCCGCGCTGCCTGGGGTGGCGAACGTGTCAGAGGGCTTCAGCGTTCCCTGGCGCGACACCCGCGAAAGGAGCATCAGCTTCAGCTTTGCCGCGCAAGGAGCGCATCGGCCTGACGGGCAGGATTTTCGGGCGCAGTTCCGCTCGGTCGGGCCGGGTTTCTTTAGCACTATGGGTATGCCTATCCTGGCAGGCCGCGACTTTAACGACGGCGACAAGAATGGCAGCGAGCGGGTGGTAATCATCAGCAAGAGCCTGGCCAATGAGCTCTATCCGGGCCAGGACGCGGTAAACCGAAAGATGTGGTGGACCGATGGCGTGATCAAGTTTATCGGCATTAGTCCCGAGCCGCGCCGCATCATCGCCGTGGTACCCGACATCGACGACGAGAACATCGTCCCCGAGCCGGCCATGACCATTTACCAGCCCATCGACCAGGAATGGGCGGGTGGCCGCCTATTTGTGCGCGCCCATCAAGACGCGTACGCGCTGGTGCCCGGCATTACGCAGGCCATTCACAAGATGTCGAGCGACCAGCCGGTGGAGAAAGCGGCCACGCTGGGCGATGTGCGCGCGGAAGTTCTTTCGCCCGACCGCCTGAATGCGATTGTGTTTGGCGGATTCGCCGCCGTGGCGCTGCTGATCTCCATCGTGGGCGTGGCCGGCGTGCTCGCATTCTCAGTCAGCAGCCGCACCCGCGAATTCGGCATCCGCATGGCGCTGGGCGCGCTGCCGCGCAACATCCTGGCTGGCGTGCTCAAGGAGGGAGTCGTCATGGCCGGCATCGGCGTGGCTGCGGGGCTGGCGATAGGCTTTGTGGTGACCCGCGCCATCAATCATTCCATTGCCGCGATCGATCAGCCCGGAGCCTTGGCCTTCGCCGGGGCGGCGTTGGTGATCCTGAGCGCGGCCGTCATCGCATCCGCGGTGCCGGCCGCGCGCGCCGCACGCGTGAATGCAGCCGAGGCGCTGCGGTCGGAGTAGGCAGCCTTCCGCTTCGATTGCCATGTTGGAGCGGACGGTTAAGGGCTGAGGCCTTGCTTGAGAGCGTATTTACACGGCGCGTGCGCCTAAGCCACGGCAGCAACGGGCACGCGTTCGGGATCGGGCAGCACGCGCCCCGGCAGCCGCAACAGCTCGCTGACGTCCGACGCCGGCAGGGGCTTGGCAAAAAGAAAGCCCTGCCCGTACCGGCAGCCCATCTGGCGAAGCAGCCGGTACTGCTCGCGCGTTTCAATTCCTTCCGCCACCACGTCCATGCCCAGCACGCGCGCCAGCTCCACAATCGTGCGCACAATCTGCTGCGCCTGGTCGTTTTCGGTCATGCGGCCGATAAAGGATCGATCGATCTTGAGCACATCGAAGGGGAACGAGTGAAGGTGGCTGAGCGAGCTGTAGCCGGTCCCGAAGTCGTCCATGGACAGCGAAATGCCCAGCGTGTGCAGGCCGCCCAGCACTTCCAGCGCGGTGTTGACGTTGGGGATGAGGCTCGATTCCGTCATCTCCAGGCCAAGCTGGCGGCTGGATGTTCCCGTTTGCTCCAGCAGCGACTCCACGTGATCGGCCAGCCCTTCGCGTAGAAACTGCCGCGCCGAAAGGTTGACGCAAACGCGCAGCGAGGCGTGACGCGGATCCTCCTGCTTCCAGAGCTGGATCTGGCGGCAGGCTTCGGCAAGGCCCCAGTCTCCGATGGGCAAAATCATGCCGGATTCTTCGGCGACAGGGATGAAGTCCATGGGCGGCACCAGGCCGCGATCGGGATGCTGCCAGCGGATCAGGGCTTCGAGGCCGGCAATCCTGCGCGTGGCCAGGTCCACTTCGGGCTGGTAGTAGAGAATGAATTCGCGCCGTTCGAGCGCGCGGTGCAGATCGGTGCTGCGCGGCCATTCGCCGTTCTGCGCCTTCGGGTCTTCGCTGCGCGTGCGCCGCGTCTGCTGCCGGGTGATGGTTTTCCGCAAACGCCGCAGCTCTACCAGGTTGCTCACCATGTCGGCCATGGATTCCAGAGTCTTCACTTGCTCCGCGGTAAGCGGCGGCCGCGGATGCACGTTGAAAATCGTCAGCGAGCCCACGATGCGCCCGTCGGCGATGCGCACCGGCGCCGCTGCGCCGAATGTGAACTCGTGAGTTTTGCCCGGAACGCAGGTGCCTTCGAACTCCTCGCATGCAACCAGGTGAGGGATCTCCACCACTTTGCCGCTCTTGAGCATGATGTCGAAAATGGAACAGCGCCGCGGGCGCTCGCGGATGGAACTGCCCCAGTGCGATTTCACCCAGTACCGGGTCTCGTCGGCAAACCCGATCACCGCCGTGTCCGCTCCAAAATGCTCGGCCGTCAGTCGCGTGACGGCGTCATAAGCCGGCTCCGGCTCCGTGTCCAGAATCCCCGCCGCGCTGAGTGCTGACAATCGGGCCAATTCCCCGCTGAAAGCCTCCTCGCTCGCCTGCATCACCGAGTTGAGTGTCGCCACGGAACCTCTCTTCCGCCCGCCGGCCTCGATCGGCCCAACGACAGACGCCAATCCTTTTAGGATTCTCTCCTGCATTCTGGTTATCGGTTCTACGTGCTGTTGTATGAGGTTACGCAGGAACAGCGCCTCCTGGTAACGGAGGCATTCAGATTCCTCTTAATCAATCCACTTTTCTGTCTCGTTTCGCATCACTGACGATCAACAGACTTGCACGATTCGTCCGTGACCAGGCGCAATTCCGCCCGGGAAGAACCCTGAAACCGCCGCGGTGCGATATCTTCCCCGCCGCTCGCTACGGTCTCGTGCTGTGCGCATGGTTTTGAGGCCCCGTCTCCGTCCACAGAAACGTGAGCTGATCCGCGTCGTCCTCCACCTGCTGCTCCACGCTGACGCCTTCCGAGTGTCCGTTTTTCAGCCCGCAATGCAGCAGGATCGGCCGCCCGCTGGTTGACGCCGCCTGCATTGCTGCTGTCATCTTGCGCGCATGCAGCGGATCTACCCGCGTGTCGCTGTCCCCAGTGAAGAACAGGATCGCCGGATACTTCGTGCCCGGCTTCACGTTCTGGTACGGCGAATACTTCAGCAGATAAAAGAATTGTTTTTCGTTCTCCGCCGAGCCATACTCGGTGGTCCACTGCGGCCCCTGCTCGAACTTCTGATAACGCAGCATATCCAGCAGCGGGAACCCGCACACGATGGCTGAAAACAGCTCCGGATGCTGGATCATCGACGCGCCCATCAGCAGCCCGCCGTTCGACCGGCCAGTGATGGCAAAGTGCTCCGGCGAGGTGTATTTGTTGTCGATCAAGTAGCGGGCCGCCGCAAACCAGTCGTCAAACACGTTCTGCTTCTTTTCAAACATCCCCGATTCGTGCCACTTCTCGCCGTATTCGCCGCCGCCGCGCATGTTGGGCTCGGCAAACCAGCCGCCCTGAGCCATCCACCACGCCCACGCGGGATTCCAGCGCGGAGTCATGCTCAGGTTGAAACCGCCATACCCGGTCATCAGCAGCCGCTCGGTTCCGTCCTGCTTCAAATCCTTCTTGCCCGCGATGAACATGGGCACGCGGGTGCCGTCTCTTGACTTGAAGAACACCTGCTTCAGTTGGAATTCACCTGTGTCGAACGCCACCTTGGGCTGGGCGAAGATCTCGCGCTTGTTGGTCGTCGTGTCGATGCGATACAGCGTAGGCGGCTGGATGAACGATTCGAAGCTCAGGAACCCGTAGCGATCGCCCGGCTTTCCCACGACACCGGAGGCTACGCCCATTACATCGAAATCGATTGTGCCAACCGGCTTGCCCGCGAGAGTGTAGGCAGTGATTTCGGACTTCACGTCCTTGAGGCGCTGCACGTAAAGACGGCTGCCGACGATGGAAAAGTTCTCGATCACGTCGGGGCCTTCGGGCACGATTTTGTCCCAGACATCGGGCATGATGCCGCCCGGATCGGCGCGCAGGATGCAGCCGTTGGGCGCGTGGTAGTCCGTCATTACGTACCATTGCCCACTCGCGTAAATGGCCGAGAAGCGCGCGTCGATGTCCCAGGTGAGAATGCTGAACGGTCCCGGGTGCTCCAGGTCGCGGTACACGATGTCCACCCGCTTCGCCGGCACGCCGCGGTCAATGGTGATGACCAGGTAACGCCAGTCCGCAGTGATGCTGGCATGGAACAAGTCGATGGGCCCCAGTTCCTCGCCGCGAAACTCCCGGCCGAAGATCAACTCGTCCTGGTCAACCCGCTTCCCGAACTCGTGCAGGTACATCAGCGTGCCCTTGCGCGTTTGCCGGCAGTAATAGATGCCGGTCCCGTCGGGAGTGAAGTTGACGCTGCGATAAAGTCCCGCGGGCAGCTCATCCTCGAGCGATTTGCCGGTCTTCACATTGAAAATGCGGATGGCGGTCTCGTCGGCGCCTCCGGAACGCACCCCGTACGCGATCATTGAGCCGTCGCGCGACACATCGGCCAGCGTGATCGACATATTCTGGTCGCGGCTTAACTGCGCCGGATCGATCAGGCGTTCGTCCTTGCCGGTCCAGCCGTGGCGCACATAGATGGACATCTGTCCCTCGCCGGCAATGCGCTTGCGGAAGAAATAACTCCCGTTTCGCTCGACGGGCAGCGACCATTGCGAAACGTTTTCGAGTGTGTCCAGGTCGTCCTGGATCTGCGGCCGGATCTTTGCCTGCTGCATATATTGGTTGGTGTAGGAGTTCTCCTCTTCGATAAATTCGCGCGTCGCGGGGCTGTTCGCGTCTTCCAGCCAGCGGTAGTCATCGGTCAGCTTGGTGCCGAAATAGTCGTCCGTCACCGGGATCTTGTTGACGTCCGGCGGCGCGGGCAGCGTGATCCCGTCCCGCCCGCGAATAGCCTGTCCTACCGCACCCGCACTCGCCGCCAACACCGCCAGCGCAACCCATCGCCTCATCTTGAACCCCCGCGCACCAAGAATACAGCCGTCAGCCTTCAGCCCTCAGCTTTTAGCTACAAGCTACAAGCTACCGGCTGCCGGCATTCTGACAGTCGGAGCTGACGGCTGACAGCTGAAGGCTGATGGCTGCCATTAGAATCACCAATGAGTGAACCCCTCATCCCCAGCCTCGCGCTTGTCCCGCCTGTTTCGCGCCCTGCGGCCCACTCACGCCCATTCCGCGTTCTCCGCCACCGTCATCCTCATGATCTCCACGGCCTTGTCCAGCATCTTCGGCATGCTGCGCAATATGTACATCGCGTGGGTCTTCGGGCGCGGTATGCAGGCGGATGCGTTTCTGGCTGCTTTCCAGCTCCCCGACATGGTCGCCTATTTCCTGGTGGGCGGCGCGGCTTCCATCACCTTTGTCACCATTCTCACCCGCTACCAGAGTGAAGGCCGCGAAGCCGAGGGACAGCGCTCGCTGTCGGTCATCCTCAACACCATGTTTCTCGTTTTGGGCACGGCCATCCTTATCGCCGAGGCCGTCGCCCCGTGGTTCGTGCACTGGTGGTTCAACGGCTTTGACGCTTCCAAAGCCGCTCTCTGCGTGCATCTGACGCGCATCCTGCTTCCCGCGCAACTCTTCTTTTTCGGCGGCGGCGTCTATGGCGCCGTGCTCCTGGTGCGCAAGCAGTTCACCATCCAGGCCATCGCCCCGCTGATCTATAACATGGGCACCATCTTTGGCGGCATTTTTCTTGTGCACCGCCTTGGAGTCTCTTCCCTGGCCTGGGGCACGGTGGCTGGAACCATCGTCGGACCTTTCCTGCTCAATGCTTTCTTTGCCCACCGCGCCGGAGCGCGCTATCGCCCCATCCTCGATTGGCACGACCCCGGCCTGCACGAGTGGGTCAAACTCTCATTGCCGCTTATGATCGGCGTCTCGCTGGTCACTGCGGACACCTGGATCATCAACCACTTCGCCTCCTCGACCAGCGGCGCCATCGCGCTGATGACCTACGCCAAGCGCCTCTTCACCGCGCCCATGGCCGTTCTGGCGCAGGCTGCAGGCGTGGCGTCCATGCCGTTCTTCGCCAGCCTCTGGGCCAAGGGACAGAAATTCGAGTTTGCCACCGGCGTCGCCGACTCCGTTTCCCGCGTGGCCTCGCTCGGCCTCCTTGCCGCATCCGGCCTCATCGCGCTCGCCGTTCCGCTCGTCACCCTCATCTACCGCGGTGGACACTTCTCCGGCGACGATGCCCGCACCTGCGCCGAGTACTTCGTCGTCTTCTGCCTCTCCATGTTTCTCTGGTCCGCCCAGGCAATTTACTCGCGCGCGTTTTACGCCGCCGGCAACACGCTTCTGCCCATGATCGCCGGCACCATCGTCACCGTCGTCTCGTGGCCCATCTACGGTGCGCTCTATCGCGGCCACGGCGCCATGGGCCTTGCCTTCGCCTCCGACACCGGCATCGCCATGCAGACCATCGTTCTCGCCGCGCTCCTGCATCAGAGGCGCATGGTTTCCTTGGCCAGCCTCGACTTTCGAGAGATAGGCCGCTGCCTGCTGGCCGGCGTCTTTGCCGGCGCTGCGGTCTGGTTCGTGTTTACTTTTCTGGTCGATCTGGCCGCGCGAGTTCTACGTCTCAACCTTGCCACCAGCCGCGCCCGCGATCTCATCATTCTGGCCCTGGGATCGCTGCTCTGGTTCCTGATCGCCAAGGTTGTCCTGGAGCGCTCCGGCTCCGCGCTGCCCCGCGTAGCCATGCGCCGCCTCAAGCGGGGATGACGCAAAAACGGTGCAAAAAACGCATCAACATATCATGATAAGACGGGAGAGTGCATATACATTTTTTTATGCAATTATCAAGACATCATGATATGTTGATGCGTTTACAGGTCACTAGTTGGCGATGAAAAAGCGAAAATCGAATGGGCTCGCAGAGTTGCAACTCTTGCCGAAAAATGCACAGACCTCGCCCGGTGGCGAGGTCTGCTGCATTTTCCCGACGTAAATTCTTCCTATGCGTGAACCGGCTTCGGCGTCTCCGCGGCCGCGCTTGACGCGGGTGTTCCCGCCCCCTGCTTCGATTCCGGCTTGCGGATGTCGATGCCGCCCTTGAAGAACGCGCCATCCTCAATGCTGATTCGCGCTGCCGCCACGTCGCCGGTAAGCGCGCCCTCGGCGCGGATATCCACGCGATCCGTAGCCGTTACATTGCCGCGCACTTTGCCCAGGACCACCACTTCGCGCGCGGTGATGCTGGCCGCCACGTGGCCGTTGCGGCCCACCGTGACGCGGTTGCCGTTGAGCAGAATGCTGCCTTCCACTTTGCCGTCGATGTACAGCGATTCCGATCCGGAAATTTCGCCCTTGATAAACAGGCCCTTGCTGATGGAGGCTTGATCGCCTGCTGTGCTCACGCCGGCCCGGCTGGCCGACTCCAACGCCGAGGACGGCGGCGCCGGACGCGCCGGCTCGGGGGGGGTGGGGTTCGATACGGGGGACTCGGGTTGGTTCGGTTTCCACATAGGCTTCAGTCAATTCCTTTCCACAGGGGGAGTTTCTCTTGCTCGCAAGGGCGAAGGTCGATCGTCCGCGGCCGTCGCCATTTTATTTAATCAAGCTGGGCGCGCGCCTGCGGCGGTTAATGCAACCGGCCCGCATATCAAGGCCAAAATAGCAAGACTGCATTGCCTCAATTCTCGCACAACCTAGGTCGAATCGTCCGCTGTGTCGCCCTATTACAAAAGTGCTGTCAGGCGCTAAACCGGCTGCGCCGGCTGCTCCTCCACAATTTGCATCGGGGCCGGAACGGTCTTCGGATCCTCGCGCCGGATGTCGATGCCGCCGCGGAAGTACGCCCCGTCTTCGATGCTCACCCGCGCCGTGGCGATATTGCCGGTCAGCGACCCCGCTGCCCGGACGTCCACCCGCTCGCCCGCGGCAATGTTGCCGGTCACCGTGCCCAGAATTACGATCTCCCGCGCAGTGATGCAGGCCGCGTCCCCTGCCGTCCCGCCCACCACCGTCCCGTTCTTGCCCACCGTAACCCGTTCGCCCGGAATGTTGATGATGCCCTCCACCCTCCCGTCGACAAAAAGCGGGTCCGAGCCCGTCACATCGCCTTTCACCACCACACCCTTGCCAATCGTGCCCTGATCCGGAACCGCTGCCCTCGGCCGCATCGATTCGGCCGCCGTCACGGCCGCTGCCGGCCGCACCGGCTCAGAAGATAAAGACGTATCGGCTTCGCTCACCGCATTCGCTCTCTTGTTCCACATGAGTTGTCCCTTTCCGAGGCCAGTCCAATGAAACAGTCGCCGGAACCGCGCCGCACGCGCCCGAACAAACGCGCTGCGCGATCTCCGCTTGCCGCCCGCAAAACAAAACGCGGGCGGCAACCCAAATGAATCGTTGCCTTGGATTCTCGCACAGCCGTCGCGCGCGTGCCAGAGCCATTCGGTACACCTCATCGTGCCCCCGCCCTGAGTCTCCCCTAAACCAGGGTGCGTCCGTTTCGGTTTTTCGCTTCCTCGCTCCCTCAATCTCCTGGTCCCTGCCTTCTACTCCCTTCTCCCTACTCCCTATACCCTAGTTCTTATGGACGACCGCGCTCTTCTCGCAGTCATCGCCCGCTCCCCCGGTTCCAAAGCCGGTTACAAGCAACTGGTGCGCGAACTGGGCTTGGGCGGCGGCCGCGAGCGCCGCCTGCTCCTTGAGCAACTTGCCCGCATTACCGCGCGCGGCGACCTTCTGCAACTGGACCGCGGCGTCTGGACCATCCCCAATCGCAACTCAGCCAGCGGAAGCTCCCGCGACAATCTCATCGCCGGCCGCCTCGACCTCCATCGCGACGGCTACGGTTTCGTCCGCCCCAACCCCCGCCAAACCAACAAGGACGCGGCCCCTGCACGCGGGTTGGAAGACGATGTATTCATTCCCCCCGACGAGATCAACGGCGCCATGCAGGGCGACCAGGTCCTGGTCGAGCTTGCGCCTCCGCGCGCCGACGGCCGGCGCCTCGGCCGCGTTGCCCGCATCCTCACCCGCCGCAACGCGACCGTGGTCGGCACATTTCACTATTCTCGCGGCGATCGCCAGCCGCACCACACCGTCGTCCCCTTTGACGAGCGCATGCGCGAGCCCATCCTCATCCGCGCCGGCGATGAAATCCCTCCCGCGCCGGAGCAGGCCTCGCCGCACCGCGTCCTCGGCGAAGAATCCCGCGCCCGTTCGGATTACGAGGATCTGGAAGGCCTCATCGTCGACGTCGAAATCACCTCCTGGCCCACCCCCACGCGGCCTGCAATGGGCCGAATTATTGAGATCCTCGGCCATCCTGACGACTTCGGCGTCGATGTCGAGATGATGATCCGCAAGCACCAGCTCCCGCGCATCTTTCCGCCGGGTGTGCTTCAGGAAGCTCGCGCCATCGCCTATCTCGATCCCGCCGAAGCCGCCAGCCGCCGTGATTTCCGCGCCCTGCCCATCGTCACCATCGACGGCGAAACCGCGCGCGACTTCGACGACGCCGTCCTCGTTGAGCAGCGTCCAGAGGGCTCCTTCGAGCTCCAGGTCCACATCGCCGACGTGGCTGAATACGTCCGTCCCGGCACCGATCTCGATTTGGAAGCCCGCCTCCGCGGCACCAGCGTCTACTTCCCCGACCGCGCCATTCCCATGCTCCCGCAGGAGCTCTCGACCGGCATCTGTTCGCTGCGGCCCGGCGAAGACCGCCTCGTCCTGAGCTGCATCATGCAGCTTGACCGCGACGCCAACTTGCAGTCCTTCGAAATCGTCGAGGGCGTCATCTCCTCGGCCGCGCGCATGACCTACACCAAAGTCCATCTCATCCTGGAAGGCGATGAGGAGATGCGCGGGCAGTATCCAGAGCTCGCTGGCGATTTCGAGCTCATGCAGAAGCTCGCCATGCGGATGAACCAGCGCCGCGAGGAGCGCGGCAGCATTGACTTCGACCTGCCCGAGCCCGTGATCCAGTTCGACGAAAACGGCCAGATGCGCGGCATCACCCGCGCCGAGCGCACCTGGGCCAACCGCCTCATTGAGGAGTTCATGCTCGCTGCCAACGAGTGCGTCGCCACCTGGCTTGAAGACCTCGGCGTCCCTTCGCTTTACCGCATCCATGAGAAGCCGGACCCGCGCCGCGTGGTCCAGTTTGAAGAGCTCGCCGCCAGCTTCGGCTACTCGCTCGGCCTCGGGGCGCTTCCGGTAAAGCGCATCCAGACCCGCGGAGACCGCCGCGAAGCCCCGCGCAGCGGCCGCCGCGCGCGTGAAGTCGAGATCCCCGAAGACATCGCCGTCACCCCGCGCATGTACCAGAAGCTGGCCAAGAAAATCGAAAGCAAGCCCGAAGAGCGCATCCTCAGCTACTTAATGCTGCGCAGCTTGCAGCAGGCGCGCTACTCAGAGATCAACGAAGGCCACTTTGCCCTGGCCGCGCCCACCTACACCCATTTCACCTCGCCCATTCGCCGCTATCCCGACCTCATCGTTCACCGCATCACAAAGCATCTTCTGCGCGCCGGCGTCAGCGGCCGCGGGGCAATCGCAAAGGGCAGGCTCGATTCGCCCTGGACACATCCCCACGAAGCCCTTTCCGGAATTCAAATATCCAGGCGGGCGCCTCGGGCCTCGATCTTGAATCCTGGGAAGGGAAACCCAACCCTCATCGAACCTCCCATCCCCGAATCCGAGCTCGCCCAGATAGGAGAAGAAACCAGCCTCACCGAGCGCCGCGCCGCCGAAGCCGAACGCGAGCTGGTGGAGTGGAAGAAGGTCCGCTTCATGGAGGACCGCGTGGGTGAGGAGTTCGCCGCCCTCGTCCTCAATCCCGCCAAATATGGCCTCTTCGTCGAATTGACCGATCTCTTCGTGGAAGGTTTGGTCCCCATTGACACACTGCGCGACGACCGCTACACCTTCCGCGAAAATACGCATGAGATCGCGGGCGAACGCCATGGCCGCCGCTTCCGGGCCGGCGACCGCGTCCAGGTCATCCTCGACCGCATCCTCCACCAGGAGCGCCGATTGCAGTTTTCGCTCGTCGAGGAAGGTATCCCTCTCACCGGCAAACGTCCGGCCAAGCCGCCCGCCAAGGGGAAAAAAACCCGCCGCGAGCAGCCGCGCAGCAGTCCGTCGAAGGTGCGCAACAAATTCGGCCGCGGCAAGCGCCGCTGACCGCTGTCGTTTGAATGCTGAATCCGGCTACATCCCGCTTTGCTTGGCCGCAAAGTCCGCGATGATTGGAATCCTGAAGATCTTCCCATTCAGCGCGTTCAGCACCACGATGAGCCAGAGGACGAAGAGCGCCAGCCAAATGATCATCGCGATAGGGGCCATAATCAGTATCAATCCCGGGATGATGAGCGAGATCCTGATTGCGACCTCTATCACGATCACGGCGATCGCCAGGAAGATCGACTGCCAGCAATGAAATCGGACTTTGGCGCTCTGGTTGTAAGGAGGCATCGCCAAAAAGATGATCGCCGGGATAAAGGTGATGTAGGCTAGGGCGCTGGTGGCGTTCTCGCTCAATCCGCCGGGTTGCGCCTGCGGGGCTGGTGGGATTTGCTCAAATTGTTCGGGCATGGAAGCTCCTTTGCGGTTTATGGATCAAGGCGCTATAGGTCGTTCGCACAGTCGCCGAACCGCATCGGGAGTAAACTTCATCGCGAAAGCGCGACCCTCGGGTCCCGGGGGCACAAACACCAACAGAAAACCGCTGTTTCCATCCTGTTGTCAAGAGAATTCCACGCCGTGCCGCGCGCGGCAAAACCGCCGGCCCTCTACCGGCACTCACAGGGCGTTCCCTTACAATGGAACCTGACAGGAGAGAGAATCCCGCATGCCGCACATGGTGTTTTGCGTCCGCAACAAGCGCGAGATGGAAGGCCTGGACGAGCCTCCCTTCGATTCCGAATTCGGCCAGAAGATCTACAAGAACGTCTCCAGGGAAGCCTGGGACGAGTGGCTCAACCGCCAGAAAATGCTGCTGAACGAGTACCGCCTCCAGCCCTGGACTCCGCAGGCGCAGCAGTTCCTCGTGGAGCAGATGGAGGATTTCTTCTTCGGTTCCGGCTCCGCCCTGCCCAGCGAGTACGTCCCTCCATCGCACTGACCTTCCCCCGGGTGCCCCACGGCTTGCCATGAGAGGTTTCGAAGGGTCTCTCGTCCGCCGTGGCGGAGGGATATGGGAGGGAAGCCAACATCCCGTCGAGCTCCCGCCTCTGGTGTAAACTTGTTCAAGACCCCACAGCCGGCTCATCCCTGGGCCGGCTCAATCGTGTCGGGACGTGGCTCAGCCTGGTAGAGCACTCGCTTGGGGTGCGAGGGGTCGGCAGTTCAAATCTGCCCGTCCCGACCATTCAATCCCCCAAAAACAGGCGCCTTCGCCCTCACGGAGGGTTCGTCCCTCTCACTTCAGCTCTACAATCACCTTCGACCCCTGCGCCGCCCCCGGCTTTTCCAGCTCGATCTTCAGCGTCTTCCGCTTCTTCGCCTTGAACTCGCCGCTGACAATGTTCGACGCCTTCCGCTCCCCCGCGGCCTTCACCACCACTCGGAACTTCTGCACCCCAGGCGGCACATACGCGTTCTCAAACGTGCTCTTGTTTCCCGCCACGCCGTTCAGAAACACCTTCCGGTTCATCTCCACCGTGAACGGCGTCCCGTCGGGAATCTTGCTCAATTCGATCTTCAGCTTCGCGTTTGTCTTTGCGTCCAGCTTCATCGGGTCGAACCCTACGGTCGCCGCTGCCCTCGGCCTGGGCGCATCCGCCGCCGCCGAAACAGCCTCAGCCGGAACCGCCGCCGCCGGCTTGGGCGCCGCAACAGCCGCCACACCGGGCGTCCCCGTCGCCATAGCCGAAGCCGCCGCTCCGCTCTGTTGCACTGCCGGCTCTGCCGCAACGCTCCGGTGCCGCGCAAACCACCCCCCGCCCAACCCCAGCGCTACCACGGCTGCCGCCGTCATCCCCCACGCCACTGGCCCCATTGCGCCCTTGGGCGCCGTCACCGGCGGAGCTGCCGTCTTCATCGGCGCAGCCATCCCGCCAACCGGCGCCGTCTGCCGCACTGACATGGCAGGCAAACTCCCGTCCAGCGTCGCCTCCGCATCGCCGCCCGCAGTCGCCGTCGCCGTCCGCATCACCGTCGAATCGGGCGCGCCCCGCAACGCTGCCAGTGCGCCGGCAAGTTCTTCCCCCGTCTGGAATCGTTGTGCCGGACTCTTTGCCAGGCACTTCAATATCACCGCCTCCAGCTCCGGAGGCATGGCTGGGTTGAACCGCGCCGGCGGCACCGGTTCCGTGTGCACCACCTTGTACGACACCGCCGTCATCGTCTCGCCGGGAAACGGCTGTTCCCCCGTGGCCAGCGCGTACAGGATCACTCCCAGCGAAAACAGGTCCGCGCGCCCATCCACCGTCGCCCCCGTAAACTGCTCCGGCGGCATGAATGCCGGCGTCCCCAGCAACTGTCCTGTGGTGGTCACCTCGCCCGCCGTCAGCTTGGCCACTCCGAAATCGGTAATCCGCGGCCGCTCGCTCCCGTACGCCTCCGGCGCCGTCATCAGAATGTTCGCCGGCTTGATGTCGCGATGGATCACGCCCTTGCGATGCGCGTACCCCAGCCCCTGGGCGATCTGCTGCCCCAGGTCGCAAATGCGGTCCAGCGTGAACCGCTCCCCGCTGCGCATGGCCGCCGCCAGCGTCCGCCCCTCCACGTACTCCATCACCAGGTACGGCGTCCCCTCGTGCTCGCCCACGTCGAATACCGGCACAATCCCCGGATGCGCCAGGCTCCCCGCCGCCCGCGCCTCCCGATAGAACCGCATCCGGTACTCCTCGCCCTGATGGCTCTCCAGCGCCGACGTCAGAATCGTCTTCACCGCCACCGTCCGGCCCATCGCCGGGTCGTGCGCCTTCAGCACGCTGCCCATAGCGCCGTGCCCCAGCTCCTCCAGGATCTCGTACCTGCCAATCAAATTGGGTGAAGTCATTCCGTGAATTCTATCGCGCGCCTGCTCTCACTGAGAACAAGGCTCTGCCGTTACCTTGGCCGCCGTTCTGCCTGCATCTCGCTCTCCGGCATTATTTCGGCGTTTCCAGGATGCATCCGGGCGTGGAACGAGCGATCTCCCACTCCTCCTCATTCATGTCCGCCGACACGTCCGCAAACAGTGGAGTGCTCAGGTAGCGCTCGCCTGTGTCCGGCAGCATGCACAGGATGGTCGCTCCCTTGGGCGCCTTCGCCGCCACTTCGAGCGCCCCCGCGAACGTGGCCCCGGAGGTGATGCCGACAAAGATGCCTTCCTTCTTCGCCAGCTCCTTGCTGCAGCGCATCGCATCGGCGTTGGTAATCCGAAGAACCTGGCTCACCGCCTTCGATGCCATGGCGTCGCCTGCGAGTTTTGCCACGAAATCCGGACTCCAGCCCTGCAACGGATGAGGCTTCCAGCTGGGATGTCCAGCGCTCGGCGTCCCGTCCTGGTTGCGCTGCTGCTCAATCCCGCTCGAAAGCATTGGCGCGTCGTCCGGCTCACAGACCACGATTTTTGTCTCCGGCCGCTCCTTGGCGAGCACGCGCGCCACGCCCTTCAGCGTGCCCCCGGTGCCGAATCCGGTGACCCAATAGTCCAACCGCTCGTCCTTGAAATCCCTCAGGATCTCCTGCGCCGTAGTACGCGTGTGCATGTCCGCATTGGCTTCATTCTCGAACTGCTGGGTGTAGTACCATCCGTGTTTCTCGGCCAGCTCAACGGTCTTCTTCACCATTCCTACGGCTCTTGCCGCAGCCGGCGTGATTACGACCTTTGCGCCCAGAAACCGCATCAGCTTGCGGCGCTCGATGCTGAAGGGCTCGGCCATCGTCACCACCAGGGGGTAGCCCTTCGCCGCGCACACCATGGCCAGTCCGATTCCGGTGTTCCCGCTGGTTGCCTCCACCACGGTCTGCCCCGATTTCAGCTTGCCCGTCCGCTCCGCCTCTTCAATCACGCCCAGGGCCAGCCGGTCCTTCACCGATCCCAGCGGGTTGAACGCCTCCACCTTCACATACAGGTTCACCTCCGGGGGCGCCAGCCGATTGATGCGCACAACCGGAGTGTTGCCGACAGTTTCCGTGATATTTGCAAATTTGCTCATTCGTTGACCTCCGATTGCACGCAATTGTAATGGCCTCTGCTCGTGTTTTTGACGAATTTTCAGCATGCGGATTCCGGGCATTGGTCCGGCTAGTGGGGAACTTTTAGTCCTGCTACTGCGCCATCCGTATCTCGCTCACCTGGATCATCGGCTCAATGTCGGTGTAGTTGGGGATGTCGCCTTGCAGCACATCAGCATTGGGAAGAAACGCCGCCGTGAATGCCTCCACGCTTTCGCAGGTAAAGGCGCAGATTGCAGTGAACGGCGGCGCCTGCTCCGGCATCCCGCCGTAGACGCCCATCTCCACCGAAACCGCTTTCACCGCCGCACCCAGCAGCCCCAGCACCAGCGGCATGTGCGTGTTCAGGTAGTAGTCCGCGTCGAAACGGCTGCCCGGCCGCGACGGATAGAAGATCGAAACTCGAACCATCCTTGGAGAATACCCCACGCTGCGCCCCGTTACGCCCTCGGCCACTTGGTCCCTCGTTCCCTCGGTCCCTTGGTCCCTGCCCTACTGCCCCCGAATAAGAAACAGCAGCCCGGCCGCGACCAGCACTGCCTCAATAAGGAAGACAAACACGCGTTCGGGCAGGCGATCGACAACGCGCTTGCCCAGAAGCGATCCAAAAATCATGAGAGGGCCGAGCGCCAGTCCGGACACAACATCGGGGCCGGTCAGGATCGAAGTCTGCCGATAGGCAACCAGCTTGGTTACGTGCATCACCACGGTCGACATGGCCTCAGTGCCGATGTAAGCGCCCTTCACCAGGCCAAATGCGAGGAAGAATGGCGCCATGATGGGTCCCACGCTGCCCAGCAGTGCGGAAAGGAAGCTGGATCCGGCGCCGATCGCCGCAAACCACGGCGCGGCAAACCGGGCCGGGCGCTGGGGTCGCGCGTGACGCCAGACCACCACCAGCAGAAGAAACGCGCCCAGAAGCCGAACCAGAAAATGGAGCGGCGCCACCGCGAACAAATAGCCGCCGAGAAGCGCCAAAGGCACTCCTCCCAGAGCGAACCAGCCCACCACGCGCCAATCCAGTTCGCGGCGATTGAACCACACCCGGCTGCCGTTGCCGATCAACTGCGCCACGGTGAGGATGGGCACGGCGGCGCGCGCCCCGAAGATGAGGACGAGCACGGGAAGCAGGACGGCCGCGCCGCCAAAGCCGGTGACGGCAGCCAGCGTAGCGGCCGCGAGAGCGGCGACGGCCAGAAGAAACCATTGGGTGATCGAATGCATAGACGGGAAAACGGTGTAACCGGGCAGCAATTTAGTATGCCCGACCAAGCGGTAAACGCCAAACAGTTCGCCGCTGGCCCCAATCTGGCTGGCGAGTGCGCTTTCGAACACCTCCCCGGAAAGGAGCCTGTTCGCCTGCATTCTGACCAGGATGGGACGCCGATACCGCAGTGCGAAGGTGCGGATATTCAAATTGCCGTTGCCTCTATGAAGGTGGTAGATTAGCGGAAATCTCGGGCCCCGCTAAGCCCTCAATTTGTGCGTCAATACCCCCCATTGGCCGGTGCAGGGGCTTTATGCTTTGCAGTAGGCACCGCCGCCAGTCCATAAAGCCCTTTCCTTATCTACGCAGGAAGTCCGCTCCGGGGGAATCATGACATCGCACTCTCAAGTTATGACAAAGGCTGCAGGCATAGGTAGAGGGTTGCGCACAGCGGCAGCGTTCCTGGTGTGTCTGGTAGTTTCGAACGGCATCGGCCGAGCCAAGGAAGCGGGGCTCACCGCAATCGAGATCCTTGACGGGCCTGGCGGAGCCGCATACGTGCAGCTCACCAATGTGCTGGTTTCGGGCAAGATAGAAATGCGAGTCGCGGGCACGTCTGACACGCCGATAAACCATGACTCCTATGACAAATTGAACCAGATCGCCATGAGCGCTGGCGGCATGCTGGAGCGGGGCGCGGACGGCGTGCTGCGGTACACAGGGACAGATGGGAAGACCGTAATCGTGGTCCCCATGAACGCGAAATACGTTCGCGGCGCCTCCCTCACGCCAGCCGAGTTGGCAGACCAGGCAGTGCTGCAGGGAGAGCCCGCCCAGAACGTGCAACAGATCGGCCCCGGCGTCAAGCTGGTGTTTGTAGTAGAGCCGGACCAGGAGCTTGCCGAGTATCTGCTCGCGGTTCGGGCCTCAGACATAGCCGGATGGCAGGCATACCTGCAGAAGTATCCCGCCGCAAAACACGTGGGCGACGCCAAGATCCGCCTGGCCGGGCTCTATGCGCAAGCCGGGCAGAAGGCGCTCGACAGCTACACCAGGACCGCGGCATCATCCGCGCCGGACTATAGCAGCCTCAAATTGGCTCGGACGTTCGCGGAGCAGGCTATGGCGGCAGCTCCCGACGCGCCGGAAGTGAAGAAGCTGAATGAGGGCGTGGAGGCCTCGCTTGGGGCGATTGTGGACAAGAGCCGGAACGAACTGGATGCATACCTTGCAGCCATGAAGGGAGGCGCCGCGGGGTACGGACACCTGGGAACGGCCAGGAGACTGGCGGAAATAGCAAACGGGATTGGGATTACGAAGAGCGGCAACGCCGTTCTGGGCGACGTGATGAGGGCCTACGATGCGTTGGAGGACGCGATGCGGCAGGCGGAATCGTCGGCAAACGCCAGGCAGTACGACCAGGCGCTCACCGCGATCGATCCTTACCGCTCGTTTGCCGGAGAAGAGCCGCGCATTGCCGCCATCATCGACGCGGATTACAACTACCACGTTGAAGCCGGCAAGCGGGCCGAGGACCTGCCCAGCTGGGGAACGGCGATTGCGGAATTTGAGAAAGCGGAAAAAGCTAAAAGCACGCCGGAAGAGCGCAGCCTGCTGGACAATGCGCGCGCGCAGTTGAAGACTGCCCAGGACAAGGTGGCTGCCCAGATTATGCAGGCCCAGAGCGCCTCCTATGAGCAGCTAAAGGACATCCTGAAGGCGTACGAGCTGCTGGACCAGCTTCCGGACTCGCAACGCAAGCTGGTCGCGGACGATCTGAATCGGTTGCAGCCGGCTTACATTCAGCGCTGTTCCCAGGCCGCCAGGGAGCTTCGCCAGGCCCACGAGCCAATGCGCAGCCTGGCCGACGAAAAGGCGATCGAACAGGCATACAACTACCTGTCAAAGGCATACAAGCTCAGCGGAGACGAATCGTTCCATGGCCGTATGGACCATCTGGGAGATGAGCTGAGCGCCTATCTTCTTGACCAGGCCAACCGGTTCCTGGCCAGGCCGTTGGGATCGGGGACGGAACTGGGCTGGACCTACCTCTCGGAGGCAGCCTCTTACCGGGCCAGCAATCGGAACGCGGTGCGGGCCGCCATGACGGCGGCGGAGCCTGCGCACACTATCCGGTCGAAACTGCTGATTCAGGAGCAGTTCCGGGATCAGACCTCGCGGAGCGAGGGAGCCGGATTCGCCCGCCAACTGGAGAACGCGGTCAGCGCCGGCCTGGAAAACTTCAAGATTCCGGTAAAGGTGGTTCGGGCAGGAGAACCGACGCCCGTCGATCCAGCCAATCAGCCAGCCAATCACCCAGCCAATCCGCCGGACTATCCGCCGGACTATCAGATCGAAGGCAACCTTCTGGTTCACCGCTTGGGAGTGGACTCAAAGGCGGAGACGGTGGAGTCGCGGTATCTGATGGGGACGCGGGAGGTTACAAGCGAGGACTGGAACAAAGCCAACCGCGCCTATGAAAAAGCAAATATGGACCTGGCCACTGCGCAGGCGTCACTCCAGGGGGCGCAGGCCAAGAGCAATAAACGCCAGGTGAAGGACCTGGAGCGTTCCGCTGCGGCGGCGGAGAAGAACGTGGAAGCCGCCCATGTGGCGCTGGATGCAACGCCGAAGATGGTAACGGAGAACATTATCCGGCCCTACACCTACATCAAGAAGACGGTGACGTTGACGGGTTCCATTGCGATGCAGTTCAAGGTTTTCGATTCCTTCAGCAGCGAGCCCATGGTGGCGATCAACACGGAGGAGCCGAAGACGTACACGGTGCTGGAAAACGTGAAGCCGGAGGACACCACCGGAATCAAGGAAATGGGCGCCGAGGTGGACCAGGCCGAGTTTCTGACGGCGGTGGAGAACGACGCCGGCGCTTCGCTGGTGGCTGCGGTGCGGCGGAGCGTAGAACAGCTTCCGCACAAGGTCTACGAGAGAGCCAAGGAGCAGGAAGCCGAACAGGATGTGGACGGGGCCGGGGAAGCGTACCTGCGGTTCCTGGAGCTTTTGCCGAACGACAGCTCGCCGGACGCGACCCACGCCCGGCAGTTCCTTCGCGATCATTTCAATATGAGCCCGGATTCAATCGCGCCCGCACCGTAATGCAGTGCTTTTCGCCAGCCTGATCGGCACCACAATCGAGCATTGGTAGAATTCAACCGGAGAAAAGTATGAAAAACCGCGTGACGCGAATTGTCGAGTGCATTCTTGCGGGTACGGGAGCGCTTCTCTTGAGCTCAGTTGCGCAATCCGCAGTTGCCCAAGATTCCGCGAATCTTCCCTATATGAATCCGCAGCTTTCACCCGAGCAGCGCGCCACCGACCTGGTACGCCGCATGACCCTGGCGGAAAAGGCCTCAGAGATGCAGAACAACTCGGCGGCGGTTCCGCGGCTCAACATTCCCGCGTACCAATGGTGGAGTGAGGCACTGCACGGGGTGATCAACCAGGGCGTGACCGAGTATCCGGAGCCGATCGGTCTTGCCGCAACCTTCGATGCGCCAGGCATTCACACCATGGCGGGCCAGATCGGCATCGAGGGACGCATCAAGCATGTGCAAAACCAGCGCGAAGGACACACCGGCATCATGGGAGGCTTGGATTTCTGGGCTCCCAACCTGAACATTTTTCGCGATCCGCGCTGGGGCCGCGGCCAGGAGACCTACGGCGAAGATCCGTTCCTCACCGGCCGCATGGGAGTTGCTTACGTGACCGGAATGCAGGGCAACGACCCCAGATACTACCTGACCATTGCCACGCCGAAACACTATGACGTCCATAGCGGACCGGAACCGACGCGCCACTTTGCGGATGTGGACGTGAGCAAGCACGACGAGGTGGATACCTACGAGCCCGCATTCCGCGCTGCCATTGTGGAAGGCAAGGCCGGATCGATCATGTGCGCTTACAACGCAATCAACGGCCAGCCGGCGTGCGCGAATCAGTACTTGCTGGAGGATCAGTTGCGCGGCAAATGGGGTTTCCAGGGGTATGTGGTCTCAGACTGCGACGCGGTGAGGGACGTCGCCGCCAACCATCGCTACCGTCCAACCCAGGCGCAGGGCGTGGCCATCTCAGTGTTGCGCGGCATGGACAACGAGTGCGTGACTTTTACTTCGCGATTCGGGGAGCCGGTCGACCAGGCCTATATTGACGCGGTGCAGCAGGGATATCTCCCTGAAAGCGACCTCGACACCGCGCTCATTCGCCTGTTCACCGCACGGATCAAGCTCGGCATGTTCGATCCTCCGGACATGGTTCCCTATACAAAGATCGACGAGAAGGAGCTTGACAGCGCGGAACATCGCGCCGAGGCGCGAAAGCTGGCGAATGAGTCCATGGTCCTGCTGAAGAACGACGGCCTTCTTCCCCTGAAACCGGGAATCAAGAAGATCGCAGTCGTTGGACCGCTTGCCGACCAGACCGGGCCGCTGCTGGGAAACTATGCCGGGCAGCCAACGCACATTGTCTCCATCCTGGACGGCCTCAAGGCCGAATTCCCCAACGCAACCATTAACTTCGTCCCCGGCACGCAGTTTCTGCGCACAGATGGAACTCCGGTGCCGGACGCTCTGCTGACCACTCCGGACGGTAAGGCCGGCCTGAAGGCCGACTACAACGAAGGCATGATGCGCGGGCGTCCAATGCCGGGAGCGAGCACGACGCCGATTGCCAGCCGCACTGAGGCCAACGTCAAGCTGACCGACAGCAACTTGCCGCCCGAGGTCGCCAGCAGAAAGACTTTCGGCGTGCAATGGTCGGGATTCCTCACCCCCGCCGAATCGGGCGACTACAACCTGGGCATTCGCTGCGAAGGATTCGGAAGGTTGACGGTTGACGGCAAGCAGGTAGCAGTAGCGTTCGGCCGCGGAGGCGGGCTTGCAGCGGGCGTTGGTCGCGTACACCTTGAGAAAGGGCATAAGGTCGTGTTGGAAATCGCGTACGGAAGCACCAACGGCAAACCGCACGCGGAACTGATTTGGGAAAAGGTGAACCGCGCGCCTTCGCCGGAAGCCATCGCCGCCGCGAAAAACGCAGATGTCGTGATCGCCGTCGTCGGCATCACCAGCCGCCTTGAAGGCGAGGAAATGCCGGTCAGCGAACCGGGCTTCCTCGGTGGTGACCGCACCAGCATCGATCTTCCTCAACCGGAAGAAGACCTGGTGGAAGCCGTGGCCGCTACAGGCAAGCCACTCGCCGTCGTTCTCATGAATGGGAGCGCACTGGCTGTCAACTGGATCAACCAGCATGCCAACGCCGTTCTTGAAGCGTGGTATCCCGGCGAAGAAGGCGGCTCGGCGGTGGCTGAAACCCTGAGCGGGAAGAACAACCCCGCCGGCCGGCTGCCGGTCACGTTCTACACCGGCGTGAATCAGTTGCCGAATTTTGAGGATTACGGAATGGCGAACCGGACCTATCGCTACTTCACCGGCAAGCCGCTTTATCCGTTTGGCTACGGACTCAGTTACACGACGTTTGGCTACAGTGGCCTCAACGTGCCTGCGCAAACTGTGGCTGCGGGACAACCCGTTGGCGCCGATGTGACCGTCACCAATACCGGCAAGGTGGCGGGAGATGAGGTGGTGCAGCTTTATCTGAAGTTCCCGCCGGTGAAGGGTGCGCCCCGCATCGCGCTGCGCGGATTTGAGCGCATCCATCTCGATCCCGGCGCAAGCCAGAAGGTTCATTTCGAGCTGAAGCCGCGGGACCTGGGCATGGTGACCGAGGACGGCAATCCGATCATCGCGCAAGGGGATTACACCATCAGCATCGGTGGAGGGCAGCCGGAAACCGGAGCGCCAGTTGTCAGCGGCCAATTCCATATGGAAGGCCAATATGCGTTGCCGGAATAGTGATTGAACGCAAATTGCACCGGGAAGCACGATACAGGGTTGAGTAGGCTAAATCACGAATGAGTACTTTACAGAGTTTGTCCATCGTGCTCCCTGAAGTCCGAATTAGAGCCCCGAGGCATGTGCGAGGCGAAACACTCAGAGATTTTATGGCAGAGAAAATCCCGGTTCCTCAATTTCCTTCCTCAACTCCTTTCTTGACATCACCGCCGAATCGAGCTAAAAGGATTCAATACGAAATAATAAGAAATGAACACAATGTTTCGTACTGCATCGCTCCGGAGGTGATATGCGCAAAATCTGGTCTTTGGCCTGTATAGCCCTGGCGGTGATCCTGATCGGCATATTGCCTGCCAGTGGGCAATCCACAAACGAAGCAGTGTTGACGGGTACGATCAGCGACTCAACTGGGGCGGTGATAGTGGGCGCGCAGGTGACCCTGACCGACGTGGGGACCAATATTGTGCGCAGGGCAGTGACGGACGAGAAAGGTGAGTATAACTTTCGCGCGCTGCCGCCCGCGGTTTATAAAATGCTGGTCGATGCGCCCGGATTTGGGAGCGTTGAGCAGGACAATATCTCTTTGACGGTGAACCAGCAAGCAAGGCTGAATACGACGCTGCGGCCTGCGTCGGCGTCGACCACTCTTACCGTGAGTGCTATTCCGGTGCTTCTCGATTCCGAGGACGCCACGCTGGGCACGGATGTGAGCAGCAAATATCTGGTGCAGATCCCGCTGATAAATCGGGATTCCTTCGGACTGACGTTTTTGGCGGGAGGGGTGACCGAAACCACCGGTTCGGGCACGCAGGATTCCTATCCCAGCGGGACGAATTTCGTATCCAACGGGCAGCGGAATTCGACTGCGGACATCCGCTTGGACGGGAACCTGTTGAGCGCACCCGAGCAGGGCGAGGGCGGCACGACGAACGTCTACTATCAGCCGTCGGTCGAGGCGCTGCAGGAATTCAAGGTCGAGAACAACAGCTTCTCCGCGGAATATGGCAACAACGGCGGCACTGTGGTGAACACAGTGATGAAGTCGGGCACCAACGAGTTCCACGGCAGCGGCTGGTGGTATGGGCAGCGGTCTGCGTTCGATGCGCGGGATTTCTTCAACACGGGGCCGGTGCCGGACCACCAGCAGGATCAGTACGGGTTCACGCTGGGCGGTCCCGTCCGCAAGGACAAGACGTTCTTTTTCGGGGATCTCTCGATTGTGCGCGACCTGGAGCCGGTGAACATTGTGGCCACGGTTCCGACGGATCTGGAGCGGCAAGGAGACTTCTCAAAGACGATGGCCTACGACGACAACGGGAACCTGGTGCTGAACCAGATCTTCGATCCGTTCCAGCCGGATGCGAATGGTAACCGGCCGGCCTATAAGGACAACAAAATTCCGCAGAGCGAATGGGACCAGGTGGGCCAGGCGCTGCTAAAGTTGTATCCCGAGCCGAAAACCGCGGGCGACCCGGGAATCGGAACCAACAATTACCGCGATGTGGTGCTGGCGGCCTCGTACAGCCAGCAGTTCGACGTCAAGATTGACGAGAACTTCGGCTCCCGAGCGCGACTGAATGCGCGCTACAGCTATCAGCACAACGATGGAAACACGCCGAGCGTATTTAGCGACGACATCTTCAATGACGGGATCAATTACAAGGGAGCGTTTTATAACGACGGACTGGAATACACGTTTTCCCCGACGGCGAATACGCTCTGGGTGAGCCGCTTTGGCATCGATCGCGTCTCGCAGCCGTCATATTCGAAAACACCAAACCCCACCAGCATCGGATTTCCAACCTATTTGAACGAGGCCAACGGGGTTACGCGGATGCCGGCGATTCTGCCCAACGACTATGGCGATTATTCACGATTCACGCCGCTATTCAGCCAGTGCTGTGTGGACACCCAATTTGCCCATACACTGCTGGATTACTCCAGTAGTTTTTCCTGGACCCATGGGGTACACAACTTCAAATTCGGCGGCGAGCAGCGGATTTTCTACAACAACTTCGATCAGCCAAATTATCCGACGGGGTACTTCAGCTTCGATCCCACGGTGACGGCTTCGACGCCGTATGACACCCAGGGCGGGGTGCAGGGGAACTCCTTCGCCAACATGCTGATCGGGTACGGCGACACGGGCGGGATCAACGTTCAGCCTGCGGTGGCGGACATGTCGCGCGAGACCGCATTCTTTGCCGAAGACAGTTGGCATGTCACGCCGGCGTTGACGCTCAGCCTGGGGGTGCGATACGAGTGGAGCACTCCGTATACAGAGCGTCACAATTACAACCAGTTCAGCGATTTCACGGGAAGCAGCGGGGTCGCCATTGCGGGCCTGAGCAATGACCTCGAGGGAACCACCGTCTTCGCGGGCAGCAACATGCGGACCCTTGCCGTGGACCGCAACAACGTGGCGCCGCGTCTGGGCTTCGCCTGGCAAGTGAGGCCGGACACGATTGTGCGCGGCGGCGCGGGGATCTATTACGGCCTGAATGTGGCGACCAATTTCCAGTACGCGGGACCGGCCTTCGCCGCCAGCCCTTCGGTGTTCTTCACCAAAGACAGTTTCCAGACGCGCTATGCCACGCTTGAGAATCCGTTTCCGGCCGGGATTGAGAAGCCGGAGGGAACAAAATACGGAAAGCTGGCGGACTGGGGCCTGAGCGACGGCAACAATCTGGACCTGGAGCCGGCGCGTAACGCGGAGATCTACCAGTGGAACCTGGGCATCCAGCAGGCGTTTCCCTGGAAGGTGGTGCTGGGAATCGATTACTCGGCAAACCGCTCGACGCACCTGCCGTGGGGCGGCTATAGCAGCACAAGCAATCGCAACTACATCTCGTCGAGTGTCCGACGGCAGTATACGAGCGACGATCTGAATGCGCTGGTCGACAATCCGTTTCAGCAGATGTTCAGCGGGTCCAGCGCCATGTTCAACGAGCCTGAATCTCGCTATGGCGATGCGCAGATCCCGCTGATCAATCTGCTTCGGCCGTATCCACAGTTTGACGGAGTTTTCTCTGGATTGCCAAAGCTGGCGGCTGACTCCTGGTACAACTCGCTGCAGGTGCGTTTCCAGAAGCGCGAGAGCCAGTATCTATCGTTTGAGGGCAACTACACCTGGTCGAAAGCCGAGGACGATTCTTCGGTCGGATTCAATGCCTTCGTGGGGTATCTGGATACGGGCAATCCGCAGGAGCTGGACAATCTGAAGGCAGAGTGGTCGATCAGCGCGAACGACGCCACCAATCGCCTGGTGGCAGCAGTAGTGGCTGACTCTCCGATCGGGCGGGGAAAGCTGATCGGGGCGAACATGAACCGCGTGCTCGATGATATTGTCGGCGGTTGGCAGGGATCGACGCTGATGACCTACCAGACCGGAACGCCCATGCCGATCGCCATGGGCAACCCGCGGCTGACCGACGGCAACCAGCGGCCCGACGTGGTGTGCTCGCATGTGAGGACAGGAATCAGCATGCACAATGCGGCATACACTCAGCAGCCATATCTCAACTCGAGTTGCTTCGCCGATCCGGGCGATCAACAGGCCGGCAATGCGCCGCGATACTTTTCAGACATCCGCGGCGACAGCATCCGGAGCTTCGATGTTTCGTTCATGAAGTCAGCAACTCTGCCGCGCGAAGGCCACCTGGAGTTTCACGTGGACCTGTTCAACTTCACCAACACGCCGCGCTTTGCGTTTCCGGATTTCGGATACGGGGATGATACCTTCGGCAACGTCAGCTCAACGGCGGCGGGATACATTCCCCGACATCTGCAGTTCGGCGCCAGATATCAGTTCTGACCGAGGGCGGGGCGGCGCTGGCCCCGCCACCCTCGTACCGTTCAAGACACAGGAATCTGCCATGCCTTTCCCGGTCGCATCCGTTCGTTCTTTTGCCCTTCTCGCTGCGTTTGGATCGTTCTGCATTGCAGTTCTGCCTGCCCAGCAGTTCGACGGGCCCAGCCGTGCGTGGATGCGCAAGGTGCGGATCGCCGCGTATCCCCTGACGCCGACGAATGCAGACCAGATTGTGCAGGAGGCCGGGGCCAGCCGTGTGTTTGGCATCGAAGTCGACAACGACATTCCCGGTCGCTACGAGAGCCTGCTCGATCCCACGGAGAAGCTGGAAGCTATCCAACGCGTGGCCACGGCTGCGCATCGCGCGGGGAATAAGGCATTCGTCTACGTAGCAGGGCTGGAGTGCATTTCAAAGGATGCCGACGGGCCCCATACGCTGGCGAAAGAACATCCCGACTGGCTGCAAAGAAAGATCATCGGCGAGCCGGCCGTGTTTGGGTCGAAGTCGGCCTTCTGGATTCAGCCGGGCGAGGAAGATGTATGGGTCAGTCCCTACGCCGAGCCGTGGCGGAAGATCTATATGCAGCGCATCCGGCAGATTGCCGCCACCAGCATTGACGGAATTTATGTGGACATACCGTACTGGATGACGCACTTCACCGGATGGGAGGATAGCTGGGCCAGCTTTGACGATGCTACCGTGGCCGCCTTCCGCAGACAAACCGGGCTGGATGCGCGCAAGGACATTCGCCTCGGCGATCCCGACGATCCGGGTTTTCGGAAGTGGATCGATTTCCGGATCCGGACGATCGACGATTTTCTCGCCGAAATCCGGCGGAATGCCGTGGCAGTCAACCCAAAAATCGCCCTGATTCCGGAGATTTATCCGGGAATCGAAGAGGCTGTTCCGCGCGTTGGCGCGGATGTCTACCAGCTCTACCCGATCGTGGATGCGATTGCGCACGAGTACGAGTTTGGCGACGGCGACGATCACACGGCGGCTTCGCGCAGCCCCTTCGACTGGTTTATGTACCAGATTGGCATGCGCACCTTCAGGGCCTTTGCAGACGAGAAGCCTACGTGGATTCTGAACTATTCGTGGGATGGTGTACCGCACGTGGAGCCGCGCGAAGCGATGCTGACGCTGGCCGATTCCGAGCTGATGGCTGGAGCCAACGTGTGGGACGCGCGCGGTCATGTGATGTCGGGCTCGAACGACATGCCGGCACGCACCGAAATCTTCCACTGGATCGCGGCCCATGAAGACATCTTCGGCGCACTGCGGCACCCGGTGGGTGCAACCGGCGTCTATTTCTCCGATACGACGAGAAATTATTACCCGCGGGAATTTGTCGCCGCATATAGGGGCGTACTGCTGATGCTGCTCGAAAACCATGTGCAATTCCGCGTTGTGACACAGCGGACGTTGGAAAAGTTCGATGGCAAAGTTCTGGTGCTGCCGGATGTGCGCGTTCTGAACAATGATGAGGTAGCTACGATACGCAGCCTGGCCGCACGCGGAGTTCATGTGGTGCTAACCGGAAAGGCCGATGACCGTCTGAACTCGCTGACAACGGCGGCTCGTTTCCCCGACCGCCCGGAACTCAAGTACCTCGACCAGGCGCAAAAGGATTTCTATGGTTCCGATCCGGCGAGCGAACCGGATCTTCTGCACGCCATCGCCAGCGGCTCCGATGTGACGGTGAAAGCGCCTGCCAACGTGGTTGTACACGAGGCGCGCATCGGGGGCCGCACTTATTTGTTCTTTGCAAATTTCTCCGGTCTGCAGGCGGGGCAGAACGAAACACCGGTCGTGCAGCGGGGCATCCGGATTGAAGTGAGTGCGCGTCAGGGGCGCAGGCTGCTTCTGCTGCCCTTCCTGGGAACCACAACCGAGGTAAAAGGGAAGGTTTCCGGTACCACAGTCGAGTTTGACCTGCCTGCGCTGGAGCGGGGGGCGATCGCGTGGTTCTGAACCACAGCGGCAAGCGTGGACCAACGCGTGGATCGACTCTCTGAGGAGCGCGGGCGCTGGTGGCGAAGCGCCGAACCAGGCGAGGACAACTCCGATCTACGTCCGGGGGGTTGGCAGGAGCCGGCCTTCACCTGGCCTGCGTCGCCGATGCCGGTTGACAGGCATCGATGTACGGCGCAAGGGCATCCCCAATCGCGTCGAAGATCAGCGGCAGCGGCAGTTTCGGAATTTCTCCGCTACGAACTTTGCTGTATTGGCGGGGCAGAAAATCGCTCAGCAGAGTTTCTGGAATCTCGATGCCCTTGAGATTCTCCATGAGCTGGTTCACGGCCCGCTCCACCGCTGGCTCGGTCCAGAAATATCGAATGCGATCGCTGTAACTGCACTTGCGAAGCCGCCGCTGCAACTGCGGTGTTCCAACATAGTGCTTCTGCCACTGCTCCGGATGGGCGAGCATGGCCGACTCGACACGATCCTGCACCAGAGAGCGCTGTCCCGGCGGAAAACACTCCTCTTCAATCGCCTCGAGCGCGAAGAGCGCCTGACGCATGGCATAGGTGAGCGCCGGGCCCACCTTCAGAATCGCAAAGCCATCCCGTACCAGGGCGGCCAGACTCTCCGGCGTCTGATAATCGGTGGAGTGCGCCTCGAACATCAGACCCGTGTGGCAATCGAGCATGGCTGTCAATTTCCGCGCTTTCTCCGGCTGATAATCCTCCACGCTCTCATGGCCGAACTCCACCCCCGGCTGCACGACCAGAGCTACGACACGGTCCGATGCGGAGGCCACTCCCGCCGCGGCAAAAGCTTCCCGGTGCAGACCGAGCGCTGCCTCGGCGGCTTCGACGTCTGTCACCTGCATCTCCAGGGCATCCACCGCGCCTCCGGGAGTGGGCACTTCAGTGCCGACGATGTAGACCACCCGGCCGCTCCCGGAGACAGATTCCGCGGCGGCGCACAGCCGGGCTGCCCGCTCGGCGATCGCCGCATCGGGCAGAGGCCGCGGATCGTCCGAACACGGCATGCTGGCATCCAGATGGATCTTGGTGTAGCCCTCGCGCACGAATAGCCGCACCAGGTCACAGGCGTTGTCCATCGCTGCTTTTGCTGCGAGATGCTGCCACGGAAACGGACCGAGGTGATCGCCTCCGAGCAGGATTCGTTCCCGCGGGAAACCGGCCCTGGCGGCAAGGCGATCGACCAAGTCGCGGAAATCTGCCGGCTTCATTCCGGTGTAACCGCCAAACTGGTTCACCTGATTGCAGGTGGCTTCAATCAACAGGGGGCCTGGCGCGGAGACATGCGCGTGCATGGCAGCCTCCAGAACCCACGGGTGGGCCGAGCACACGGAATAGATCCCGCGCCGATGCAGCCCGCCGCGGGATTGCGCAAGCTCAGTAAGATAACCGGACATCTTCGCTCTCCTTGCGGGTGGGCAAGTGTATGCAGGCGCCGGGCGCCGAAGCCGCTCTCAGTAAATGTCGACTTTCTGCACCACGCGGCTGATGGCGCCGTTAGGGCTGGGAACGTCGGGTTTCAGCCCGCATTGGATCGAGACAAACAGGCCCAGCAACTGTCCAAAGATCACGTCGAGAACCGGCCTATACAGATCCGGAATCGGGTCGTTGCTTCCCGGCGTGAGCACATGTTCGGCATCGGCCCGCAACCGGTCCGGATCGGATGCCACGGCAACCCGCACGCCGGCCAGTTCCTTGCTGCCGACTTCGCGCAACAGGTCCACTTCGTACCGCCGCCGCTGCGGTTGGCTGGAAACCAGACTGACGAAAAGCGTGTCGCGGTCCAGCGCCGCCATGGGACCATGCCGCAGCGCCAGCGTCGTCTGTGTCATTGTCTGCACTTTGCCTGCTGTGAGCTCAAGCAGCTTCAATGCACATTCCCGCGCAGTGCCGGCCAGGACGCTCGACCCCACAAAGCAAGTCCGCATATAGCCGGCGCCGGCCAACTCAGAAGCCAGCGTTGCAGCCCTGGGCAGGAATCCTTCCGCTCCGCTGATCAGCGCCCGGAGAATTGATTCGTATTCCCCAAGGGTCCAGGTGTGCGCGAGAATCTGGCCGGCGAGCACCATATTCGTAAACGAGCTGGTCATGGCCAGACCGCGGTCATTGGTCGCGTCATCCAGCACGATCGAGAAGCAGTTGGCGCGCCCATGCACGGCCTGGCTCATGCGTCCACTAGCGTTGCAGGTGATCAGAATGTGGGCAATCTTCGGATATTCAGCCAGCGCGCGTTCCAGAACCGCGACTCCCTCGGGACTGTCGCCAGACCGGGAGAAAGACAGCCACAAATAGCGTTTGTCCCGCAGCAGATATTCCGGAAAGTCAGTCAGCAGACTCGTGCTGGCTACCGGAATGACTTCGCATTGCCACTGCGTCCGCAACAGATGGTGCAGCGACCGGCCGATGTAATCCGACGTGCCTGCCCCAATCAGGAAAACCGTGGGCCTCTCCTCCGGCGCGCTTTTAACCCCGGCTTCGGCCAGGAAGCTCTGCAATTCCTTCTGGCGGGCCTGCAAACGGTCAAACGTCGTGATCCAGGTTCCAGGCTGCTGGGCAATTTCGTGCGGCGTGTGTTCCAGTCCGCGATCAGCCTTTTCGGCAGCGCTCCGACATAGCAATGCTGATAACGGATCCACTCTTCAGTCTCCTTCCGGCCGTGGCTCCAGGCGCGGAGATGTGCAATAAGCCGGTCGTAACAAAACGGAATATATCATTAGAATTCGAAATTACGATGAAGTCAAGATTTAGTCGTTGCGCCTATCGGCAGACAGATGATCACCCCCGCGAACTGGCTGCCGCAACCACCCGCTCTGAGCCATGAGATGTCTGTCCAAACGGGAGATGTTCATCCTTGTTTTCAGCCTTGCTGCGTAGCCTATGGGACGCTGACGCCCTGAGGCAGCGGATGGCGCCCAAGAAACTCGCCGAAGAGCCGCCGGTCACGGAAAGCTTCCGTCCCGCCTGGCCTTTGCGTCGAGAGAGCGCCGGTTATGTTGCCGGCTAAGGCGCATTGTTCCGCTGGAGCCCCGCCCAGCCAGGCTGTCAGAAACCCTGCATTGAAGCTGTCACCGGCCCCAACGGTGTCGACGGGTTCAACGGCGATTCCGGGAACAGCGAAGCGCTTCTCGCCCTGCTGGACCAAAGCCCCGCGGCGACCGCACTTGACCGCGATGAGCGGGCCTTGGCCCACAGGGCGTCGAGGGCCTCTTCGACCGAGTCACGCCGCGCGATCCGGCAGATTTCATTTTCGTTGGGCAGCAAAAGATCCACATACGGCAGTAGCTCCCACAGAACACCGTCCCAGCGGTCCTCCGGATCATCGTTGGTATCCAGCGACAGCGTCAATCCTCGTCGTTTCAACTCTCGAAACAGGCCCGGTAATCCCGCGTGCAAGCCTCTCTGCAGGAACAGCGAAGAAAGATGGAAATGCCGCGCTGAAGCCAAGTAGTCGACGTCCAGACCGGCGACCGTCATCGCAAACATGATGCCTGGATAGGTCAGAATCCGACGGGATCGGCCATGCGGCAGAAGGATCGTAACTCCTGTCTTTGCGTTCGCGTCACCCTGGGTACAGCGGGAAAGGTCGACACCACTTTCCGCCAGCCGCTCCATCGCGATTGCGCCCATGGGATCGGAGCCGAAGCGGGTGATAAAGCCGACACGCCTGCCGAGGACGGCCAGATTGTGCGCCAAAATGGCGGAGGAACTGCCCAGCGTCATTTCGAAGTTCGAGGCGAGAATCTCGCGGTCGAGGGGAAGGGATTCTTCAAGGCCGTAGAGGATGAGATCCAGATTGACCTCGCCCGCGATAGTGATTTCGAAATCAGACATTTGGGCCGCCGGTCACGCAGACCGGCATTCATTGAATGCTTCCGTATTATTACCATTGATTTCTAATGCAGGGCAAACACCATCCAATCCCGATGGCAGGCGGCCACTTTCAGCGTCTGGAAAACACCAACAGATTTCAAATATTGCTGCGAAGCAGCTTGGGCCAAGTGACTCTGTTTAGGGTTTGGTGTACCCTTCCGAAGGAAAGCAGACGAAACCATGGTGCGAACCGTAGACACTCCTTCCTCCGAGCCGGGCCAGCTTCTCATCGACGAACGCCGGCAGCATATTCTCTCTCTCATCCAAAACCACGGACGTGTTCTGGTGGGAGAACTTTCGCGCAGTCTCGGCACATCGCAGATCACCATCCGCAAGGACCTCGAATACCTGCAATCCAAAGGCTTGTTGCAGCGAACTCACGGCGGCGCGCTCCGCATTCAGTCAAGCGCTTTGTTCGACCCCTCGCTCAAGGAAAAGCAGAGGCAGCATTCCCAGGAAAAGCAGCGCATCGCGGCGGCGGCGGCAAAGATGGTGGAGGAGGGGCAATGCGTGATGCTCGATTCCGGCACCACGACTTCAGCCATTGCCCACGAACTGAGGCGGTTCTCCCAGCTCACCATCATTACAAACGCCGTAAATATCGCGACCGAACTGGCCAGCACCAATTTGGAAGTGATCCTGGTGGGGGGGAGCCTGCGCAAGAATTCCTTTTCGCTGGTGGGACCGCTGGCTGAAGATGTGCTCCAGGAAATGCACTCCGACATCCTTTTTCTGGGAGTCGACGGCTTCGATCTGGAAGTCGGACTGACGACTCCGAATTTTCTCGAGTCCCGCGTCAACCGTGCGATGGTCAAAGCCGCGCGCCGCGTGGTTGCCGTCTGCGACTCGACCAAGTTCAAGCGCCGCAGTCTCTCCCGCATTGTGCCGACCTCGGCCGTCCACTGCGTGATCACGGACCGGGATCTTGCAGTGGAGACCGCAGATGCTCTGCGGGCGCAGAACATCGAAGTCGTGCTGGTTTGAATCCTGCGCGATGGCCAGCGGCGGTCAATAATCGGAGCACTACTGCGCTTTGTATCTTCGGTTCTGCGCCGGAGCAAAGACCGACGGAAGATAGCCGGCGACATGCACGGTGCATTCCTTCTCGCTGCGTGTCTCGTCCAATCCGGTGGCCGCGACCCGCACCTTGTAATCCCCCGGTTCCGTCCAGGCGTGACTGACCTGTGCGCCGTCCAACTGGACCCCGTCTCCAAATTTCCACTGCAGTGAAAGTGCCGGCGATGCGCCTTCGTCTCGCGCAGAAAAGCGGACGGCCTCTCCTGCGGTTGCCGTCGCCGGGCAGTCCGGGGCGATGGCCGGCGCTTCAGCGGGCACGCTGCGGTCGGCCACTTTGAATATCCGCACCGAGTGTGCCGGTTGGACGAAGGACAACAACCCTGACGGAAAATCCACTTCTTTCCGATCGAAGATATCTGTGACCGTAAACTGCCCCGTTGGCGCCAGACCCAGATCGGCGAGCCGGATCGTCCTGGTACGAGGCTCTTCGGTCCAGTTAAAGGCTGTCAGGACGCTCCGATGCGGCGATTCCCTGAGGTAAAACAGGCTCGGCTGCCCATCGGAGGCTGCATAGCTCATCAGATCGAGCGGGACCGACGCCTTGCCGAGCCGCACCATATCGATCAGATCGCGGTTCTCGATGAGCGAAATACGATCCGGCGACCCCTGGAGCGAGGGCAGATTGTCGCCAATCTCGAGCATTCCCCCGGATACCGCGGCCAGCGCCATCGACACGCGGGCTTCCTCCAGTGTGAGCGGCTGTTTTCCTTCGTGCCACGATTGGTCGCTGATCCGCTGGGTGGAGACGGTGAAGGCATCCGGATCGGCCACGAAAAAGTTGCGATTCATGTAGTAGCGCGCGGCAATGCCGGTGGCCGCGTCGCGGCTGGCGCCAAAACTGTGCCCGGTGTCCTGCGAGATGCGGCCGTAATCCACGTACCCCACGGGATTCAGCATGGCGCTGCCGTCTTTATCGAGATAGACCTGGTTGCCCACCGCCTGGCGGATCGCCTCGAGCCCGATGCGCTGCGCCTCCATGGCCGTCGTGCGCGGCCTGTAGTAGTAGCCCTCGATGGCGCTGTCATCCATGAAATCGAGCTTGATGTAATGAATTCCCCAATCGTGGACGAGCTTCGTGTATGTCTCCCGCAGATACGCCTGCGCGCCGGGGTTGGTGGTATCGAGGATGTACAGCCGATCCTTGCCGTCCACCACGCTTCCGGCATGGATGGGCTGGCCCTGCGCATTCTTCACCAGCCAGTCGCGGTGCTGCGCGTAGACCGAAGACCGCTCGGAGACTTCGAAAGGGGCGGTCCAGATACCGGGCGTCAGACCGAGTCCGCGAATCTTGTACTCCATAGCAGACAGGCCGTGCGGGAACACAGGAGCATTCGGGGTTACATATTCGCCGCGGGCGTACTGGTATCCCTCATCGATATGAAACACGTCGTAGCCGAAGGGCTTCAGATGTTCCGCTTCCCATTGCGCGTTGGTGAGCGCGGCTCCCTCGTTGAGGCCAAAGTAGTACGCGGTCCAGCTCCACCATCCCATAAGCGGCGGCGCCGAAAGGCGGGCGTGGTGGATCCGGCCAATGAGCGATCCATAGGTCTCCAGTTGAGCGTGGTAGTCGGCGCCGGCGCTCATGGCCAGAGTCTCGGACGAGAGTGTAGCCCCCGGCGGAACCGGCAGGCTGAGCTCCACCCGATCCGTTGCGGGAGACGTCTCCAGCGAGTTCTCCTTTTCCATCTCCGTCGTTCCGGTCGAGTCGACTTCATACCGCGTAATCCGGCTCGCAACTCCGGCTCCGCCGACGTACAGCCGCAAAATTGTGAGGAATCGATCCGACGTCAGGGCGCCGACGAACAAGCTTTGCCGGCTCGTCCGGTTATAAATCAGTTGGCTGCCGACGGCCCGGTGCATCTGGTTTTTGGCTTCGCCCAGATCGTGAATCTGCATCGCCGGCCGATCTTCGCTGAAGCTGTCGGATAGCACACGATCGGCCGCGGCCGTTCCACCCAGCGTCGGCACGCCATTCCCCTCTGCTTCAATGCCGCGCAGGCTCTCCACCCGGACTGTTTGCCCCGTCTGGTTGCGCACCGTCACCTGCAGATCTGCGAACGGCGCCGATTGGTAGGCGCGCAGCTGATAAACAAGATCGGGCCGGCCCGCCAGGCCCGAAAAGACCACTTGCCACCGATCGGCCTTTCCCAGGTAGCCCTCCGCCACTGTCCTGTCCACCGTATGCCTGGGGTAGTCGGCAGAGTGCTCCCACTGGCCATTAACTTTGGCTGCGACACCGGAAATCAGCACTGGATTTTCGGTTCCCGGCAACGCGATCGCATAGTCTCCGCGGGGATCTACCGAGACAGCGAGCCCGCGCTGCTGGCCTTGCAACTGAAGAGCGGGTGCTGCAAGACAGGCAATCGTCAGGTAAAAGAAGCTCTTGGTCCCCTTCACGACTAATTCCCTCACAGTCTCTCCTAATCGTCGCAGACGCGTATTTCGTTTTATTTCTATTACGAGCGAGAGGCTAGAATAAGGCAGGACCGGTGTCAAGCCTCTGCCTTTCCCATGGCACCGTGGAAATGGCAGCACTTCAGGGAATTGCAGAGTTGGTTCCTGTGCAGCGCCGATTCGGGACTCGACCGTATCCGTTATTCCGCGTCAGACATATTGCCGCAATCCGTAAGGAAGAATAATAATACGGAATCGATGTCACTAGCTTGCATCGGGCAGCTCACGTGTAGGCCGGAAAGGAGTCCGCTGTGCAAACTTCCGCTTCCGCCCGAGAACCAGGCAGCCAGACACCCGCACCGGGGCTGTGCCGGTCTCTGCGGCTCCGGCGCCTGATCCTCTACCACAGCGTATGAGCCGCCTGCGCGGGCAGCGGACTGTGCTGCGCTGAAATCCTGTACCAGAACAAAAGGAGAAATACCTCGATGCGGCGCAGAGAATTTCTGAAAAACGGGGCCGCCCTGGCCGCTGTTGCGGATCTTGGAATGGGTAAGGCCCGGGGATTCGTGCCTGCTCACAACTGGGGAGAATATAACTTCGGCTCCGGCCCTCCGGTCACCGATCGCCTCAATCAAGGGCCATTTCCGCAATATCCTCCGGACGCCGTCATCCCCGGCGACGAAGTTGTGATGACCACCACCCCGTCGCAAGATGCGGCGCCGAACTATGGCAAAGGCCTGATCACCTACATCACGGCCGACATGGGCACGGACGAGATCAAATCCGGCAACATTCCTCAGGCCATCGAAGACCTGGTTCGATTTCCCCTGGGACAGCAGCTCTATATCCGGCCCACCTGGCGCGAAGTGCAGCCGCGCCCCGGCCGCCTGGAGATGCCGGAGTACCTGAAGCTGGTGTTCGAGCTGGCGCGAAAGTACGACAAGCGGGTGGGAATGCGCATTCAGATGAGTGCTCCGGACTATACGCAGGAACCGGCGCTGCCCGATTTTGTTCTCAACAGAGTTCCCAAAGTGGATCTCGTGCTCAGCAACAACGAAAGCCGGGTATCGGCAGAACGTTACCTGAAAAACCCCAACTCCCGCTATCAGCCGCGGTTTGACGATCCTATTTTTCAGCAGGCATTTGGCGAGCTGGTCGGATTGCTGGCCGCCGAGTTCAACGGCAACCCTTCCATCGAGTTCATCGACACCTTCATGTACGGTTTCTGGGGCGAAGGACATACGTGGCCCTTCAGCAATAACCCATTCCCGGATTACCAGACGGCCGAGCGAACCTGGATCCGCATGCTCGAAGTCCAGCTGGAGCATTTCACGAAGACACCATTGCTGACCAACACCCAGCCCGACTATAGCCGGGTCGGCAATTCTGAGATGCTCGACCGCACGGTTCGCAGCAACAACTGGATTCGCAGCGATACGATCTTCATTGAGAACGAGCAGATTGAAGCGCTGAGCAATCGGCCGCCGTGGATCGCGGCGCTGCTCGAACAGGCACTGCCGGGCAAGCCTCCCGGCCCCGCGGCCACACAGGAGGGGGTGTCGCCTGCTGAAAATGTGATGGCGCACGTGATCAATGTGGGAGCCAATTACTGGTCTCTATGGAACTTTCACCGGATCGGCGCCCGCAATCTGGCCGATTACTACCAGGCTTATCCGGAGTGGTTCGACCGTATCAATCGCCGCATCGGCTATCGAGTGCGGCCGACGATGATCTGGAGCTATGAGGATGATGGCTATCTCGGATTGATTGTCGGGTTCGCCAACGATGGTATTGCCGGCGTTCCCGGAGTGCTGCGGGTTACGGTCGAGAGCGAAGACGGTAAACCGCTGCAGAGCGGGTGTCTGGATGCCGGCTATCCTCTGCCCGGAAAGATACGGCAAGCGCAGTTCGTGCTGCCGAAGGGAACCCAATGGAAGGGACTGAAGCTCAAAGCTGAAATTGAGGTGAAGGAAATGCGCTATCCCGTCCGCTGGGCCTGCCAGCAGAAACTGAATGGCGACGATTCGCTCACGCTGCGTCCCAACCTTCGACAGGAAGTGTAGGAATCGCAAGCAGGCGTTACGAGCGGAGGCGCGATTTTAGGAAAGCCGGCGCGGCGTCGGGGCAGTTGGCAGTTTCATGCAGCAGGCTGGCTTTTTGGCCGCTTCTTTGAAAGCCGTTGCTCCCGCCACTCTGAACGCCATCTCGTTTGAGTCAGCTTCTCGAAGATGCGACTCCCTGGATCACCCAACTGGACACACCCCCTTACCCATCGTTCCTGATCTCGGGCTGCACCTGCTTGTCTCCTGGTAGAGACACGGAAACCGTGGCTCGATGGTCTGAACCAAATCGCATGCACTACTTGTGGGCCGCTCCGATGCCCGAATCAACGTGGAAAGATTTCGCATTTGTTCCTGAGAAAGCAGAGAAGGGAAAAGGCGAGTCAGATCCGTGGCCGGCCGTTCGGTTGAGCCGGATTTTAGAGCCCTCGAAAGAAATTGAGCCGTCATTCCTTCCTTCTCGCGGAGGATGTTATTCCTGTTCTTTGCGGCAGTCGTACAATCGGTTTGACAATCCCGGCGAGCCAACGGCCTCTATGAACGAGGAGGGTTGTTCATACGAGTTTGGTCGAGGTAAGCCGGAGGGGGTTGTAAATTGATAGTCTCGCTTTTATCGATGAGGGATCTACGGGGTCTGCGGAGTACTATCGCAACCCGGTTCTTCCGGGGTATGACGTTTGCATCGCCATGCGGCTTGGCCGTGATGCTCGTGCTGGCCCCTGTAGCACCTGCGCAAGAGGCGGCGCAGGGAAGGCCCGCGATCCTGCACGGAATGGTGAGTGACAGCAGCGGGAGAGCAGTGGGGGATGCTCGCGTCATTCTGACAGCAAAGAACTCGACAGTATCTCGTGAGACAGCCACTGATGCAGCAGGACGCTTCACATTTGCCGATATCGTGACGGGTGTATTTACATTAACGGCAAGCTCGGGAGGATCCCGTGCGACAGCTGCGGTCAGCGTATTGGCGCCGGGCGAACAGCCGCTCATCAACCTGGTGCTGAGTGGAACAGGCACACCGGCATCGGCATTGGCGCAGCGAGATACGAGCCAGGCGATGCAGTTCGCCGACAAACCCGATTTTGCCATCGCCGCTGTGACCGACTGGACGGCTGCGGGAGGACACGGATCGGACTCGATTCTACGCGCCAGTGAAGCGATCACCCGGCAAGTCGTGAACCTGAAATCCGGCGAGATGCAACCTGCATCGGCTACTCTGCCGAGCGGAGGCGAACTCAAGGAATCGGAAAACGCGTTGCGTGCCGCTATCGAGAAAGATCCCCAAGGCTTCGAAGCGAATTCACTGCTGGGCCGGTTCTATTTCCAGGCGGGCAGGTATGAAGAGGCAATCCCGCCGTTCGAGGCCGCGTACCGGGCAGACCCCGCAAATTACGACAACGAATATGAATTGGCGCAAGCGCTCAAAATGGCCGGCGACACTGCAGCGGCGCGCGAGCACGTAGGCCGGCTGTTGGCGCGCCGTCCCAGCCCAAACCTGCACAGTATGGAAGGTGAAATCGACGAAAAGCTGGGGGATCCCCTGTTGGCGGTGCGCGAATTTCAAGAAGCGGCAAGCGAAAATCCGAGCGAGGATCACTATTTTGCGTGGGGCTCGGAACTACTCTTTCATCGCGCCATTTGGCAGGCAAAAGAGGTCTTTGACGAAGGCACCAGGCTTTATCCGGATTCCGCGCGCATGCTGACCGCGCGTGGAGCGGCGCTGTTTGCCAGCGCAATGTACGACGAAGCCGCGCTGGATCTCTGCCGGGCGTCCGATCAGGCTCCCGGCAGCCCGGAGCCGTACCTGTTCATGGGCAAGATAGAGGTTGCGGCGCCCAGTCCGCTACCTTGCGTGGTGGAAAAGCTGGCCCGATTCGAAAAGCTGCAGCCCACAAATTCCCTGGCGAACTATTACTACGCGATGGCCCTATGGAAACAGCAGGGCGCGGGCAGAGATCCTCAGCTCATGGAGAGAGTGCACGCGATGCTGACCGCGGCAGTGACGCTCGATCCCAAATGTGCTGACGGATATTTGCAACTGGGGAACCTGAGCGCAAGTCAAGAACAATGGGAACAGGCCATCGGACTTTATGTGAAGGCGATCGAAGCCGATCCAGATCTGAGCGAAGCGCACTACCGGCTGGGGGTCGCGTATGGACGGGTTGGGGAAGAAGCGAAAGCCAAAGAACAGTTTCAACTCCACGACGCAATCGCCAGGGAGCAAGCCGCGGAAATCCAACGTCAGCGCGAGGCGGTGAAGCAGTTCCTGGTGGTTTTGCCGAACCACGCCGGCAAGCAGCAGACCCGTTAGAGGCGCTGGCTTTTCAATAAACTTCAAGGTGCGATCGGCGGCGTAAATATCTCCGCAGGCGGTTCTTACTCGCTTCGAAGGTCCATCAGGATTTAGTCGGCTTGGGCGGCTTGAACGTGGAAACGATTCCCCTGCCCTCGCAAATGGTGAGAATCTGATTGGCCCTGGTTCCGGTGAAGCGCTCGATCGCATGGGTGGTCGGCCATTTCACTTCGATCAGGTCGACGGTGTCTGCACGGCCTATTCCGAAATGCAGCCGGAGGTCGCTTTGGGACATGACGCTTCCGCCGCTATGTACTTCGTCGATCTGGGCATGCTTGCCCACGACCACGCGCACGCGCGCACCAATGGCTGTTCGATTGCACTTTGTGCCAAGCAGCTTGATTTTGATCCAGTTCTGCTTATTCCCGCCAACATTGTGCAGCAGCGACGGCAGATCGTTCATGTTGTTGACGAGGACGTCGATGCCGCCATCGTTGTCGTAGTCCCCAAAGGCCGCGCCCCGGCTTGAGAAGCGGGCACTGATACCCGGCCCCATCTGCTTGGAGACGTCGCTGAAGTGACCGTTGCCCAAGTTCTTGTAGACGATACGCGGATTTTTAAATTGCTCGCCGATGGTGTAGTGGTCCACCTCGGGATAAACATGTCCATTGACCTGGATGATGTCGGGCCAACCGTCGTTGTCGAAATCCGCAAAACCGCAACCCCAGGCCACGAGACTGTTGTTGATGCCGACTCCGGAGCTGAAAGAAAGATCGCTGAAAGTTCCGTCGCCATTGTTGTGATAGAGATCGCAGGTATCATCGGCGAAATTCGTTTTGAAGATATCGAGCCAGCCGTCACAATCGTAGTCAGCCACACCGATCCCCATGCCGGCCTGCTCGTGGCCATCGTCGTTGTAAGCGCATCCTTCCATCACGGCAACGTCGGTAAAGGTGCCGTCGTGATTGTTCTTGAACAGGATGCTCGGCTCCGAATCGACGGCCACGTAAACATCGGGCCAGCCATCGTTGTCAAAGTCGTAGGCGACAGACGTGATGGAATAGCGCGGACCCGGCTTGAGGATACCGGCCTTTTCGGATACATCGGTGAAGGTCCCGTCGCCGTTGTTGTGGTAGAGGATATTGGTGTCGCCGGGAAGCCCGCGCGGACCGCACATGGTCGGAATGCCCTTCCACTGGCAGAAAGTCATGTCATCGAGCGACGGTGGTTTGTCTGGGTCAAGTTTCACAAAGTTGCAGACAAAGAGATCGAGGTGGCCATCGCGGTCGTAATCGAAGAACGTGCATCCGGTTCCCCAGCGCCCTTTTTCCTGGTAGAGACCGGCCTTGCGCGTTGCGTCGGTGAACGTGCCGTCGCCGTTGTTGTGGAAGAGGATGTTTCGTCCCCAAAAAGTACAAAACAGGTCGTCCCAACCGTCGTTGTCGTAGTCGCCTACGCAGACTCCGGTTTGCCAGCCGGATCTAGCAATTCCCGATTTCTCCGAAACATCGGTGAATGTGCCGTCACGATTGTTTTTGTACAGATGCGTTGTGGGGGCCTGGCCTGGAGGCCAATGCTCATCCAGACGGCTCCCATTGGTGAGGTAGATGTCGAGCCAGCCGTCGTTGTCGTAATCAAAAAAGGCGATGCCGCTGCCCTTGGTCTCGATGATGAGACGTTTGTGGTCGACTCCGCCCCACACATTGGGGATATGCAATCCGGCCTGCTGGGCTACGTCGAAATACTGGACCGGAGACGCGGCGGTTGTGTCCGTGGCCGCTCGGACCACGACCGGATTTCTCCATTTCCAGATAGGAGTGGCAAGGGCATCGAGGAGGGTACCGCCCAAAGCGATGAGCGAAGAACCGAGGAATTGCCTGCGAGGCAGAGTCATGGGATGGGCTCATTATATCTATAGAGATTTGAGTTCGTGGTCGCGAAGACCGGGAACATGCTTTGAGCAGAAAACTCCCGAGGCAGACGTCGATTCATCGCGGCGTCACCTTCGGAAACGGATGCGGCACTATGCCGACGCCCTCTTTAATGGCGACGATGCGGTCGATGGGAACATCGGTCAGCTTGTCGACGTGGCCGCTCGGCCAGGTAATGACAAAGGAATCAATCTTAGTCCGCTTGCCGAGGCCGAAGTGAATTCGCGGGTCGCTTGCCGACATGTAGCTCGATCCACCCTTGGCTTGTTCCACGCGCACGAAGCCCTGTGCGTTGAGTTTGAGGGTGGAACCGATGCCGTCACGGTTCGACTTTGTGCCAATGAGAAGAATTTCTAGCCAGTGATTCCGATTACCGCCGACGTTACGCAAAATTTCGGGATAATCGCCGCGGCAAACCACGGCCAGACCGACTGCTCCATCATTGAAAAAATCGGCGGTGGCAAGGCCGCGGCCAGCAATCGGACGCATAAAGTCACTGCCCAGCGTTTCCGAAGCCTTTTCGAATTTTCCGCGGCCAAGATTGTGAAACATCAGCAGCGGCTCTTTGTACTGGATTGCGCTGTGGTAGAGGGCGATGTTGTCGAGCATGGCGCCGTTGGCCTGCACAATATCGGGCCAGCCGTCGTTGTCGTAGTCGATAAACTTAGTTGCGACACCGCTCAACAGGATGGCCTTGTTGCCGATTCCGGAGCTGTAGGTTACGTCGGTAAAGGTGCCGTCGCCATTGTTGTGATAGAGCCGATTTAACTCGAAATCGAGATGGGTGATGTACACGTCCATGAACCCATCGCCGTCCACGTCCGCCGCATCGATCCCCATTCCGGCCTCGTAGCGGCCGTCTTCGCTGGCCGCCAGGCCGGAGATCAGCGAGTCGTCTGAAAACGTGCCGTCGCGGTTGTTCTGAAAGTAGAAATTGGGCCAGGTGTCGTTGGCGATAACAATGTCGGGCCAGCCGTCATTATTCAGGTCCGCGGTGACAACACCCATCCCCTTGGCTTCCGGTTTGCCCACTCCCGTCTTGTCGCTGACGTCGGTAAAAGTTCCGTCGTGATTATTGTGGTAGATTCTGATTCGCTCGCCGTGGTAATCGTTCGGAGTGCAGTAGGAACGGTAACCGGGGGTACGCTCGCCGCACCAGGGATTGTTCTCAGGTGTCCATTGGAGATAATTCAATACCACCAGGTCGAGCCATCCATCCTTGTCGTAATCGACCCATGCAGCGCTGGTTGACCACTGGCCCGCGTCGGCAACGCCGGCCTTTTCGGTCACATCGGTGAAGGTTCCGTCCCCGTTGTTGTGATAAAGAATGGCGCGGCCATAGCCGGTCACGAACATGTCCGGGTAACCGTCGTTGTTGTAGTCCCCGACCGCGACGCCTTGACCGAAATGGCCTTCGCCGCCCACGCCGGCTTTTTCGGTGACGTCGGTAAAGGTTCCATCTCCGTTGTTGCGATAGAGCGCAGACCGCAAGGGATGCGAGGGCTTATAAGCGCTGGTTGCGCCGCTCTGCACGAAATAGAGATCCATCAAGCCGTCCTGATTGTAGTCAAGCCAGGCGACCCCGCTGCCCATGGTTTCGAGATAGTATTTCTGATCGGATTCAGCAGAATCCTGAACGAAGGTGATTCCCGCGGCCTTGCGGATGTCAGTGAATTGGACGCGAACCGAGTCTTCGCGGGAGTGCGACGGCGCTTGCGCCCAAATCGTTTTCGCGAGCAAAACCGCGAACATGGCGAAAAGCAAAACTCCAATCCGGAGCCGAGCCGTCGAAGCAGAACTTTGAAACCGGGCCATTCTCATAGGCTTCTGTCTGCAACCGCCAGCGCGAACTGGAGAAACTGGGTCTTGTTTTCGATGTTCCCGGGCGTATCGCCCGCTGAAGCGATTTGAGACGATTGATTGAGTACCTGTTCGATCCCGCTCACATCCAAGTCGCGGGTCGCGCTGCTTTCTTTGTATCGGCCCAGCACCTCTCGGGATTTCGCGACCTGTCCACATTGAAAATAAAAGACCCCCAGCGTGGCATAGCCGCCAGACCACTCCGGCAGCAGTTCCACTGCGCGCTCGAACTGTTGAGCAGCTTCGGGGATGTGGTTCTCGAGCACAGAAACAAGTCCCAATCCCCAAAAGAGTTTTCCCGATCCAGGTACGCGGGATTGACCTTTCAGCAGGGTGGCTTTCGCGGCGGCAACATCGTTCTGCCGCAGTTGAATCAAAGCGAGCGAGAGATAGTATTGATCGTTATCGGGATTGCGCGCAACCGCATCGCGAAAGATCTCCGCCGCCCGGTCGGTATCTTCCATGTGCGCATAAATATCGCCCAGTAGCGAGAGGTAAGCATCGTCCTTCTGGCCCCCTGCCGACACGGTGCGGGCTATCTCGAGCGCCTGGCTGTACATTCGTTTGCGAAAGTATGCGTCGGCAAGGTCGAATTTCACGTCATCGGAATCGGGAGAGGCCTTCAACGCTTCTTGAAAATGGGTTATGGCGTCGTCATACAGGCGATAGTGAGCGAGTAACACGCCGACGCCGGCAAGGGTGCGAAAGTCGCCGGAACTGGCCTGATCGAGCTGGGCGATCGTGCTTCGCGCATCTTCAATCCGTCCCGCTTTCAAATACGCTTCCGCCAGCATATATAAATCTTCCGGCTGATCCGGATGCCGCTTGATCTCATCAGTCAGGTCGGCAAGGTCCAGATCGGTGCGCGCAGGCTCGGTGAGCGTTGCGCGATGATCGAGATAATCGAAAAGATGCTGGTAAGGATAGGGGCCGTTGGAGGTGTTTTTGGAAAGGGATTTGAACACATCCAGGTCGCGGTCGGCAGCCGTCATCTCATGCAGGCTTCTCTCCACCATCGCCAGTTTGTAATAACCGTTGGCAGGATCTGTGCTGACCTTCACATACCGCCGGAGATAAGTTTCGGCATCCACATAGCGCTTGGCGGCGATGCGAAGATTCGCCAGCTCGATAAGAGCGTCAGGGAAATTCGGATTGGCCTCAAGCGCTTTTTGAAAATAGGATTCTGCCTCGGCGGCGCTCCCCTGGCGCTCGGCGATGAAGCCGAGATTATAGGAGCACGAGGCGCTGTGAGGATCGAGCCGTAGACCCTCCTGGAAGTATGTTTTGGCTTCGTCGAAACGCCCGAGATTGCGGTAGGAGAGGCCCAGAAAGGCATACGAGCGGGCGCTCTTATCGACGTCGCGGAGCTGGTTGAAGACATCGATTGCCTTGTCGACCTTGCCCGCCATGAAATAGCTTTCGCCGAGCGCGGCCAGTAGATCGGCCCGCTGCGGTGCAATCTTCAGGCCGGATTCCAGCAGCGGGATCGCATCTTCAAAATAATTCTGCGACATGCTGACCTGCGCCATCATGAAGATCACATCCACATTGTCGGGCGCCAGTTTATGCGCTCGCATGAGGTGATCGAGCGCATCGAGGGGGCGCGACACGTTGGATTCGGCATGGGCAAGCAAATAGAGCGTTTCAACCGAGTCCGGCTGCAGTTTGAGCGCCCGGCTCAAAGCCAATTCAGCCTGCGGGTTTTGCCCCTCGCGGAGCAGAACCTGGCCAAGATTGTAGATAATCTCAAATGTATCCGGCTGCAGGGCGTCGGCTTGTTCCAGCTCAAATTGCGCTCTTTTGAACTGTCCTTCCGAGGCCATTAGGATGCCCAGTGAAAAATGTACTCGGACGCTGTTCTTCTGCTGCGTGGAGAGCTGATTGGCCAGGCGCAGACCCTCTTCAACGTGCTTGCTCTCCAGCATCGCGCGGATCAGGTTGAACTGTGCAGGCTGGTCGGGCGGTTGCACGCGTTCCAGATAACTTATCGCTGCCGCGGGCGATCCCTTGGCCAGCAGAACTACGCCCAGGTTGTAGTTTCCGTCGCGGTCATGCGGCGCAAGGCGAACCACGGTGCGGAATTCCTTTTCGGCCAAGTCGAATTTCTTTTCGGCCACATAAACGTTGCCCAGGTTGGTGTGCGCCTTGATCGAAGTGGGTTCAATCGCGAGTGCTTTTTCAAATGCCGTGGCAGCGTCGGTGTATTCCTGCTGGCTGGCTTCGATCATTCCCAGCAGGGTATAGCCCCTAGGGCTCGAGGGATCGGCGAGGAGCCCTCGTAAAACGAGAGCACGTGCTTCCACCAAACGGTTTTGCTGAAACAGCGCTTCGGCCTGCTGGAAGTCGACTCCGCCGTTCGATTGAGACTGCAGAGCGAAGCCGCTCGGAGTGAGAAGGATTGTAGCCGCCAGGAGAGCCCGTATGGATCTTGAGCATCGCCGAGCAGCTCTGCCTTTCCACTCTATGGAAATTGCGCGTAGCTCGTATTCGATGGCCGCCCAGGTTCCCGGGAAGAGTGTCATTGCAGCATCCCCAAAGCTTGTTTTGCCGCGGCATTGCCTGGCTGGACGCGCAGCAGTTCAACGAGTACGTCGCGCGCCCCTTGCCGGTCGTTTTGCATGACATAGAGACGCGCCAGGTTCAGGTAAGGCTGATCGTAATCCGGCGCTACGCGGATGCCGGCTTTGAATTGCTCCTCCGCTTGCCCAAAACTCTGAGCTCTGACGAAGAGAACGCCGAGGTTGTTCAGTGCTTCCGCATCGTTGGGACGCAGGGCAATCGCTTTTTCAAGATATTCGGAGGCCTGTTCCAGTTGTCCCTGTTGCGCATAGAGCATGCCGAAACTGTAATTCACTTCAGGATTATCCGGCTGAATACGGATGGCCTTGTCGAAGCATTTCCGCGCGTTCTCAAAATCCCGCTGGCGGCGATAAACGTTGCCCAGATTGAGGAGCGCGGTCGCATATTGGGGGCGTTGCGCAAGCGAGTTCCGGAAATCCCGAATGGCCTCGTCCGCATTGCCCGACTGCGCGGCCAGCATGCCCAGGTTGTTCCACGCTTCAGGGTAATCGGGCCGCAGTTGAAGACACTTCTCAAGGTATTCACGAGCCTGTGTGAAATCCTTCTGTCCAAGCCGGAGAGTGCCGAGATTGTAGTACGCATCCGGGGCTTTATCTGGTCGGTCTGCCACCACCTCGAGAAACGATGCCGCAGCCTGGTCCAGATAGCCGTGCTGGAACATCGCCACGCCATAGGTGAAGTCGTTGCGCTGAAATGCATCCTGTATGAGCTGCCCCTCAAAAGGGAGCGCCTTGCGGAACCGTTCGGCGACAGTTGCTGGGATGGATTTCAGGTCTTCGAGCACCTGATTCGCCACAACGGCGCCTTGATAGACCTTCACGATCATGCCTTCGCGATCGAGCAGGAAACACATCGGCAAAGGAAGATCTCTGCGCCGGTCGAACGAATGGCGATAAATAAGGTTGTAAATGCCGGCAGTTTCGGCCGGCGCGAAAAGGATCGGATAAGAGAACCGCTCGCTGTTGGCCAGCGAACGGGCCGCGGGAAGATCGTCGCCGCCATCAACGTTGACGGCAAGCGGGACCAGCGAAGCCGCGGCCAGCGCCGCGTAGTGTTGCTGGAATAGATCGAGTTGCTGGCGGCACTGCGCACTTGCTGCGGACCAGAAGTGCAGAAGCACAAAACTGCCACGATACGATTTGAGATCGTGCAGGTTCTCTTTTGTATCGGGCAACGAGAAATCGGGCGCTTTCAGGGGTTCCACAAGCCACGTTTCGACCACTTGCGGAAGGCTTTCCGGTGCAGGCGGCGGGCCCGCCTCCGCGTAGGCGGCGGGCGAAGAGGCAAAACGCACGGCGTTGAAGCGGCTGGAGCCTTCCTCGATCTGAATACGGTGATTCGCGGGGATATCGTCAAACTGCTCCACCAGGCCGTTGGGCCATCGAATGGTGGCGCGAATTTTGCCCCCAGGCGATCCCAGGCCAAAGAACAATTCCTTGCTGTGCTGGGCCAGGAATCCGGTTCCAGCCTGGCGGAATTTGGTTTGGCGAAGATCGCCGGTTTCAACCGTGACCGATGCGCCGACTGCATCGCGATTGCTTCTTGTTCCCCGCAGTTGAAACGAAACCGCATCCCCGATCTCTTGCATCGCGTTGTGCAGGATGCGAATTTGCGGGGCGTTGCGGTTTTTCAGAATCACTTCCAGACGCCCGTCACGGTCGATATCCGCCAGGGCGAAGCTTCGGCCGTCCTCGGCAAAATCCAACCCTGCTGGTCCGGATATCTCAGTGAAAGTGCCGTCGTGGTTGTTGGCACATAGAACATTGCGCGCGTAACCGTGCCAGGTACGGTCGGAGCGCACTAATTCGTTGATCGCATTCCATCCCCGCTCGTATGCCGGCGCCGCGTTCGCATCCTCTGGAGACTTAGCCACAACCTGCCTCCAGAAGAAGCTTGCTAGATCATATTTCTCCGGTCCCGAGAGATAGCCGTTCGATATATAGAGGTCGGAATAGCCGTCGAGGTCAAAGTCGAAGAAATCCGCGGACCAGGACCAGCGGCCCATTTCCACGCCAGCATGGTGCCCGACATTCTCGAAGGCTCCGTTTCCCAAATTGCGATAGAGGGCGTTGCCCCGCGCGTGGCGGCGATAGAGCCCTCGGATTCGTTCTGGCGCCGCGGCGTGAAACTGTTCTTGCCCGGAGACCCTTTGTCCGGCCGCCTCCCACATGCTGGGAACGTAGACATCCTGGCGGCAGTCGTTGTCGAAATCGCACCAGCAGCAGCTCATGCCGGCGCCGACCCCTTCCACGCCCGCCTCGGCGGAAACGTCGGTAAACGTGCCATCGCCGTTGTTGCGATAAAGCTGCGACGTCCCAAAGTCATTGGACACAAACAAATCGGGCAAGCCGTTGCCGTAGGCGTCGCCCCAGGCGCACGAGAAAGTGTAGCGGTCGTTCTCCCGGTTCAGGCCGGCGGCTTCGGTCGCTTCGACGAACGTCGCGTTGCCCTCGTTGTGAAAAAGGCAGTTTGGCGGGCCATTCCGGGCGTCGTAGTAGGGAATCGGATAGTGATATTGGTCCAGTCCCAGATAGTACATGTACATGCAAAAGTAGACGTCTAGCCTGCCGTCGCGATCGTAGTCGGCGATTGCGGCATGGGTAAATGTGCCCTGTGGCTGGCGCGCAAACCGGAATGCATCACGCTTCCGGCGAAAAGTTCCGTTTCCCTGGTTCAAATAGAGAAGCGGCCCGGTTCCGCAGACAACCAGAAGATCCTGGAGGCCTTTGTTTTCGAAATCCGCAAAGAGCGCGCAGGCGGTGTTGTCGAGAATGCCAAGGCCCGCCTTTTCCGTCACATCTTCAAATGTGCCATCTCCACGATTACGAAGAAGCCGGTTGGGCAAGCCCGCGGGCTGGCAAATGTAGAAGTCATCCCAGCCGTCATTATCGAAGTCACCCACCGCAACGCCATTGTTGCAGTAGACGTCTGTGCCGACTGCTCCGTCGAGTACGGTGCGCCAATAATCGGCTCCGTGGGCCAGTTGCCGGCGATAGCAATCAGCTCCGCCCAGGGCCTGTGCAGTGACATCGATAAAGACTGGACCTGTTGTGGTGGCGATCGACTCCTGATCGGCCTTCCAGCTTCGCGCCTGCCAGGCGCCTAACCCATCACGAATCCATTCGGTGCGCCATGAGCCTACTCGCTCTTCCTTGCGCATACCGCTTCGTGCAGAGACGATGTCATAGCGGATATCCGTACGCACTGCAAGCGGGGTATCGGCGATCTGTTGGATGCCGTAAATCTCAAATTCTGCGGTTTCGATCTGGAGCGGCTTCGCCAGCCAGCTACGCAGGTTCTCCAAAAAGCGCTCCCGGCCGCGTACAAGATCGGACGTGAATTGCCGTCTGACCGTCTGGATACCGTAGGCGGAGCGAAGCACACTCTCCGAGTCCGCTACAAGATTTGAAGCCTCAATTGATTCATCCAGCGATCTGGACAGGACAGCCAGCGCGGCGGGATCTGACTTGAGTGCGCTGCCCCAATTCTTCAGTACGATTCCGATTTCGTCGGCATACTTCTCCGTGATATAGCCGTCGGAACCCGGGGTTGCGAGCGTAAGAATATCCGCGAGCGGAGATTTGGAGGGATACTGGGGTGTCAGGCGAAGATCTGTAAAATCAACGCCCCCTTGCAGCTTCGAAGTGAAAGGACCGGTCAGGAGCGGGCCGGCAAACAGGGGTGCTGCACGAAGGGCGACCGGTGCCAATGCCATTCCCTTCAGGATTTCCCGGCGAGTACGGTATTTGTTTCCGTCCTTGGGGCGCGACGACATTTCGAGAGTCCCTGGAATGGGAAAGATTCCCGTATCATAGCACCGGCAGAGACTTCATTTTTTTCCAACCACCAGCGACCCCAGAAGAGCAGGGAAGTGAGATAAGCGGGCGCAGCACCAATTAGCGGCCAGAATCGCGCGCTCTGACGGGGTGCCCGCCTGATCCAGCCCGGCCATCTCGGTGGAGAGTAGAAGCTAACCCTTAAAACATCAATAGTTTGGCTGGTCCTGGTGGACAGACTAATACTCGAGCCGCATCGCGTCCGCCAAGTGGTCGAATCTTCTCTCAACTTTTAGATTGACAAAAGTCTGGCGAATGGAATAGGCTTTCGCGCGAATCATGAAAGCGTTTACAACAACGCAGTAATGAACTCCAAGTGCGCAGTTTTCTGTGGGGCCGTATCAACCTTCTGGGCAGCGACAAACCGGTCTAATGATTAATTTTGCTGGAGGGTATTCGGATGCTACGTGATCGCAAATCAATGAGTCTGCGGAGGGCGTTCTGTTATGCGGCCTTCTCATGCGTGTTCTTCATTCTGCTTCCGAATCACTTTGCATTCGGGCAGGTGGATGAAGGTTCGATTACCGGCACGGTAACCGATACAACCGGAGCCCTTATACCGGGTGCGCAGGTCACCCTGGTCAATACCGATCAGGGCATCAAGTTGCAAACGCGAACGAATGCTACGGGCGGCTACACGTTTTCGCCCGTGCGCATCGGACACTACACCATCAGCGTCGCGGGCAAGGGTTTTGAGACCACCACGCAATCCAACCTTACCGTTCAAGTGGCGCAGGCGCTTCAGGTGAACGTCACGATGAAGGCTGGCGCGGCCACAGAAACCGTAGAAGTGACCTCGGCGCCTCCCTTGTTGCAAACTGAGGAAGCCTCGGTGGGGCAGGTCATCGACCAGCAGGAAGTGAATGCTCTGCCCCTCAATGGCCGCAATTTCACCTTTCTGGCGCAGCTTGGCGCGGGCATGCAGACCCCGCAGGCGGACACGCGGGGCAATGCGGCGTCGGGCGCCTTCTCCGCAAATGGCGAGCGCCCCGCGCAGAACAACTACCTCCTTGACGGCGTCGACAACAACTCGGACAACGTGGACTTCCTCAACGGCACCAACTACGTCATCCTGCCCCCCATTGACGCCATTCAGGAATTCAAAGTGGAAACCGGGGATTACAGCGCGCAGTTGGGCCGCGCCGCTGGCGCGGTGTTGAACGCCACTGTCAAATCCGGCACCAATTCGCTCCATGGGGACGTATGGGAGTTCTTCCGCAACGACAAACTTGACGCTGCCGATTGGTTCGAGGACAACTCTACGACTCCAATAAAGGGCGAATACCGTCTCAATCAGTTCGGTGGAACCTTTGGCGGCCCGATTATCAAGAACAAGGTCTTTTTCTTCGGCGATTACGAAGGAAAGCGCCGTGTGCAGGGTACGTCGTTCACCAGTTCCGTGCCCACCATGAATGAGCGGAACAGCAGCTTCCAAAACCTCCAGGACATCCTGACCCAGCAGGCGGGAGCCGCCAGGACCGACATCCTCGGCCGCTCCATCCAACGCGGCACCATCCTCGATCCGGGCTCCACCCGGTTCGTGGCTGCCGGAGCCGTCGATCCGGTGTCGCACCTGACCAACAGTTCCGGTGCCGACGGCTATGTGCGCGATCCGTTCAGCAGCATATGCGGACCGGGAACCACGAACGTTACCCTTGCTGCCTGCCCCGACCTCAACAAGCTGCCGGCCGGCCGCGTCGATCCCAACGCCGTCAAGCTGCTCCAGCTCTATCCGGCGCCGAATGCAGGCAGCGCTCCCGAAAGCACCTATCAGGACAGCCCCGCCCTGTTTGAACACTCCAACGAATTCGATACGCGCGTTGACTTCAACCCCAACGACAATAACCAGGTCTTCGGCCGCTTCAGCTATTCCGACGACCCCCAGTTCATTCCCGGACCATTTGCAGGCGTAGCCGACGGCGGTGCCTTCCAGCAGGGCGTTCAGACTGCGAAAGCGGCCCAGATGGTTGCGGCGTACACCCACGTATTCAGCCCCAACGTTGTCAACCAGGTCCGGGCCGGATTTGCTCACCTGCACACCACGCGCTACGGACCGGTAGGCAGCCAGATGGGGGTTCCTGCGCAGTATGGCATACAGGATATTCCCCAGGTGGCTGAAAACGGCGGCTTGCCCGACTTCTACATCGGCAACCTCACCAATCTGGGAAGCAACAATTACCTGCCTTCCGACGAAGCCACCGCTACCATCCAGGTCACCGACGACTTCACGCGCATCTACGGCAAGCACAGCTTCAAAATGGGCGTCGAGTACCAGCACGTGAAGTTCTCCACTTTGCAGCCTGCCTGGTCGCGCGGCGCATGGGACTACTCCAGCAACTTTACTGATATCCCCAATCAGGGAAGCACCAACGGCGGCATCGCCCAGATGCTGCTGCCTCCCGTGGCGGCGCCCACAACGATTGGCGGTAACCCAAATCCAAACGGCTTCAGCTATTCCGGCGGAGCCGACAGCGTCTACGCCTCCAACATCGGCAAAACCTACGACGAGAAAATGTACTTTGCCAGCTACTTCGAAGACGACTGGAAGATGACTCCTAAGCTGACCTTGAATCTCGGCGTCCGTTGGGATTTCTTCGGTCCGATCAACGAGCAAAACGGTGGCCAGGCAAACTTCGTTCCCATCCCCCTGCCGGCGTCGGGGATTGGCAATCCGACCTTTATCCTTCCCGCCAGCGGAAAAGACGTTCGCTCCCTGTCCACAGGCGCGGGCACAGGCTCAGGCACCTGTCAAGGAGTGGGATGCTGGGGCCTGGTCAATCTTCTGGCGGCCGATGGCATCTCGCTCGACGAGACCAATCGATACGGGCAAGGGCTCTTGCAGACCCAAAAGGAGAACTTCGCTCCCCGTCTTGGCCTCGACTACCAGGTTACCCGGAAGCTCGTAGGGCGCGGCGGCTTTGGCCTGTTCTACAATTCGTTTGAAAATCAGGGATACGGTCCAAACATTGGCGAGAACTATCCCTTCCAGTTCAACTTCAATCCTTCCGTGCACGGGAACCCTGCCGACCCGCATTCTTCAATTGTTTCGCAGGTCGCGCCGGTCAGTTACAACACTCCGTTTGCAGGCTGCTCCACTTCCGGCCCGGGAGGCACCGCCTCGCTCGAGTCCGGCTTCTCCTGCATCCCGCTGACGCCCAATGCGGTCAATGCTCTGGGTCTCGGGCTGCAAGGTCTGCAGTACGACTACCAGACACCGCGCACATACAGCGCTAACGTTACCCTCGAATACTCCATCACTCCAACGATAGCGGCCACGGCGGCGTATGTGTACACGCACGACGCCGATCTGCAGGGCGGCGTCGGTTACCAGAACGTGCCACAGATATTACCTGCCGGCATCAGTACCGGCCCTGGCTGCCCGTATGGAAACTACTCCGTAGGCACCCACCCCGGGGAATTAAGTTGTTATCCCTTCCCGGATTTCGGCGGCGGCAGTTACCAGGCGACCTACGGAACCAGTTCGTATCACGCCCTGCAAACCAAGTTGCAGCAACAATTCTCCCATGGGCTAACCTTCCTGCTCGATTGGACCTGGTCGAAGGCCTTGTCCGACGCCGGCGACCTGCTAAACGGCGGCAGCACGGGCGGACTCCGGGCGTACGCCGTCCCCGGCCTCGGCCCCAAGTTCGATTATTCCTTGGCCAACTTCGATCTCCGCAACGTCGTTCATTTCAGCGGCAGCTACGACTTGCCCTTCGGCAAGAACAGGCAATTCATGAACCGGGGAGGCGTTGCCAATCAGGTCCTCGGAGGCTGGTCCACCAACTGGTTGTTGCCTCTACAAGGGGGGCAGCCCATCAACTTTGGCTGCCACACCGGCACAACCTCGGGTTTGGGCTGCGACGACATTCTCGTGCCCGGCCAAAACCCGAAGCTGGGAATCAAGACCGAAACACAGGGCGGCTATCACGGACCTTTCTGGATCGGAAACCCGTCTGCAATTTCGCAAGCGTGCCAGTTGGGTGGAACACCCGGAGCACTCACCCCGATTACAGGATCGGCGCCCAATTGCCTTCCTTTGAACGGGGCCGCGGCGCTGGGCAGCACACCGGGGCAGATCCCCGGACCGGGATACCGCAAGCTCGATTTCTCTTTGTTCAAGAATTTCCCGTTGACCGAGAGGTTCAACCTTGTCTTCCGCTCGGAGTTTTTCAACATCACCAACCATCCCAACTTCAACGCCCCAAACTTCGGCGGCAACGGAGTGGTTGCGGTCGGCGGTTCGGGCGACTACACCAGCAGTACCTTCGGAGCCATCGGATCGACGCGCGACAATCCTAACGCTCCGAGGCAGATCCAATTTGCTCTGAAGCTCTATTACTAGCTCTGTGAACAATGCCTGAATGAGCAGGTGCGGTTCACAAGTGATGGGTTAAGATGACAACACCCCGGTTCGGCACGTTTCGCGGGTGCCGTATCGGGGTGTTCTTCTTGAGGGCGCCTTGCTCAAGCGGAGGACTGGGAGACAAGGTGTGAGCAAAGTGTCTCGGCTCGGGTGGTCGGTATTGCTTGCCGTATCCGGCTGCACCGCGCTTCTCTGCGCTCAGGACGCACCCAGGCAGAAACTCGATGCCATCTATCGGTCGGCGGTGGCTGATTACGAGGCGGGTCGATACGCGGACGCCGCTCATCGGCTGGAAGCCGTCCTTCCCTTCGCTGCAAAAAGTTTTGAAGTGCACGAACTCCTGGGGCTCACTTATGCTTCAATGTCGGAGAATGCGAAGGCATTGGGTCAGCTTAAGCTTGCGGTTCAATTGAAGCCCGGCTCGGCTGCGGGGCGTACCAACCTGGGCGCCATCCTGCTCCAATCCGGCAACGCGGATCTTGCCGGCCAGCAATTCCGCAGAGCACTGCAACTGGAACCCGCGAGCTACGATGCCAATCATGATCTGGGCGAGTTCTATATCCAATCCGGGCGGGTCGCCGATGCGCTGCCTCTTCTCAAATCGGCCTATGGCGTTAAACCAGATGCGTACGACAACAGCTACGACCTGGCGATGGCCGACCTTCTGCTTGGGCGGCTGGACGAGGCGCGGCAAATTGTTGAAAAACTATTAGGAGAGAGGAATAAGGGCGAATTGCACAACCTGCTTGCGCAAATCGATGAAAAGCAGGACAAGTTCGTCGATGCGGCAAATGAATACGCGATCGCCGCGCATTTGGATCCGACGGAGGAAAACCTGTTTGACTGGGGAAGCGAGGCCCTCTTGCATGCAACTTACGACCCCGCAATCGCCATTTTTCAAGCTGCGGTGGCGCGCTACCCGAATTCCGCGCGCCTGCAAATCGGACTGGGGCTATCCCTCTATTCACGCGATAAGTTTGACGATGCGGTCAAAGCGCTGCTAAACGCGGCCGCCTTGACGCCGAGCGATCCGCGCTGCTACTACTTTCTCTCCAAGGCTTATGACAGCTCTCCCAATCGCGCCGATGAGGTGATCCAGGCATTCCGCCGATATGCCGAAAGCGAGCCTCAAAATGCTCTGGCGCAGTATTACTACGCGCTCAGCTTGTGGAAGGGCCGGCGTTCTCAGGCGTCTTCCCCGGAATTGCAACCAATCGAGACCTTGCTGAAGAAAGCAATTGCCCTGAATGATCGGCTTCCCGAAGCCCACTTGCAGCTGGGCGATCTTTATGCGGATCAGCACTTATACGAACAATCGATTCCCGAGTACGAACGCGCTCTTGCCCTGAACCCCGGACTGTCCGATGCCCATTACCGGCTGGGAACGGATTATGTACACGTGGGTCAAAAAGACAAGGCGCAACAGGAGTTTGCGGTTTACCAGAAACTGCGCTCCGAACATTTGGCGGAGGTTGACAAACAACGAGCAGATGTAAAGCAGTTTGTGTATTCGGCAAAGTCGCCGGATTCCGGCAAGCAGTGATTCAGGCTTGGAAGCCATCGTAAGTGCAAGTCCGAAGTTGCCGAAGCTCCGGCTGTGCAATTGCGTGGAGTGTGTACCGGAAGGCTTGAGCGCTTAGACCAAAAACATGAGTGAAGTTTTTCAAAGCACGAGTTCATTGATCGGCGGATTGGCCGACAGCTCGCTGAGCCCTCACGAAATCTCGCGACGCCAGAGCTTGAGCAGACGTGATTTCTTGCGCAGGGCAACGGGTGTTGCCCTGGGCTCGGCCGTTTCCAGCGCCAGTCCTTTCGCCTATGGGGAAAGAACACAGCGGAAACGGAAAGTTATCGTGATTACGTTTGGCGGTGGCGCGCGAGACCAGGAAACCTTTGCCCCCGAAGGGCAGGAAAATATTCCTCACCTTCTGAATGAGCTTGCTCCGCAATCCAGCTTCTTTACTCACGTCACCAATCTTGGCATCCTGGGGCATTACGTGGCCACCGCGAGCCTAGCCACCGGAGTTTACGAAGCATTCAACAATTTTGCCGCCGTTCCACCGGATCATCCAACGGTCTTTGAGTATTTTCGCAAGGACTTGCGGCGTCCGCCTTCCGATGCCTGGGTGGTTGCTCCGAGCAATGGCTTCAATCGTATTGGCGAGAGCAACTGTCGATCCTATGGCCCCGGGCTGGGAGCCACCGTCATCCTGCCCAAGCATTTGTTGACGGCGGCGACCTCCGGTTCGGGACTCAACCTGGATCATCTGGTCCGCGACAATTACGAGAACCCCCTGTACACGCCGGATTTGCAGGGCGGCGAATTCGAACTCAAGCAGTTGGACCAGATTCTGCGCCTCTCGGTGGATGACTTTACGGCGCACGCCCGCACGCTCTCGAGCCCGGACGAATTGTCGGTATACATTGCGAAACGTCTCATGCGGCAGGAGGCGCCGAGTCTTCTTTGGATCACCATGCACGACATCGACATTGCGCATTCCGGCGCATTTTCCCTCTATATTGACGGAATCAGGCGCACCGACCGGTTGTGCGCGGAACTCTGGGCCGCGGTCCAGAGCGAGCCAGAATACAAGGACAACACAACCCTCTTCGTTCTCCCCGATTTTGGCCGCGACGCGGACTACGACGAGGGAGGAAATGGATTTCAACATCATCGCACCGGCGACGCAGCCAGCCGCACCACCTGGATGATGGCTCTCGGCAAGGGTGTGCGCCAGGGAGTCATCTACGACCAGCCAATGCAATCGATTGATCTGGTGCCCAGCCTCGGCGCGATCATGGGCTTCTCGCCGCAGATGGCGCAGGGCAAGCCGATTAAGGAATTGTTGTAGGCCGCATGCAGCCTTCCCATCTCCAACCCGAAGATTTTGCCGGCTACCCGCCGCAGGCGCGAAAGCTGATCCTCGTGCACTTGGAAACGATCCGTAGGCTGCCATTGAGTTTCGTGCCGAATCTGCTGCGTGAGGCGATCGATTACGATTTCAAATTTCCAACTGAACGAACTGCAATCGAAAGAGAATTGACGGTGCTCGGTTCTCTTTCCGGCGCGAGTTTCAATGATTGGTTTCGTGGATTCGTCAACATAAGTCTCGCCCCGGCGCTTAAGAACTTCGACTGGGTGAATCGGCCCGCGCAGTTCGTGGAACGGGAATCCGCTTATTTGTGGACGACCGGTCAGCAGGACGCCTTTGGCGAAACCGCGAGGGCGTATGGCGCGCGATTGATGGCAGCGGCGCCGCCCAGTCAGCCGCCAGTCCAAAGACTTGGGATTGCAATCGTCGGGAAGGGAGTGGCCAGCTACGATGCGCATCTCTTTCGCGATCTCCGCGCGCATGGGACCTACTTCAGCCAGGTCAACCCCGAAGACGGACTGTCGATTTTGCTCAATGCAGTTGGCGCGCGCGCAAATGCTCACCCCATTCCCTATGGACATTGGTATGTGGATGGCGGCGAGCCGGCCGAACACAGTCCCGTCTTAACCTCTGTTTCCTATGGAGCTCTCGCGGCCGCCCGCGCCACGCTGCTCAAGAAAATGCAGGCGGAAATTCAGCGTCCCGGCATGGGGCCTGAAGAATTGCGCACCTACCTCGCAGAGTTAAAGCCTTCCGATCTCGGAATGAACAAGGCGGGCGATCCGGTTCTGGACCGGTTCCAGGTGAAGCTATTTACCGAAGGCTCCGGTACCCAGATATTCAGCACCGCGTTCGCCCAATGGACAGCTCGCGAAGCGTTGCGGAGGGCGCAACCTCTCACTTTGCTGGTCCGCTTTGCGCCGCGCCAGCGCCAGCGCCCCATGAATGAACTGCTCTCGGACGCGGCCGGAAGCCCGGGGCTGGATCCGGCCGGATCGCTCGTGGACGCGGATATGGGCGCCTATTATCACTGGATCAACCAGCAGCGCCTGCCGGGAGCGCCGCAATCGGTCTTCCTCGCCTGGTTTGAAGATCACCAGCAGGCCATCACGGTTTCGCCCGCTCTGCCTCACGGAGTCGAATCCACCTCGCCCATCGACCTTCGCAAGCTCCTCCATCTGGCCTTGAGTTAGCCCTCGGAAGAGCGAGCGTTGCTCGGCCCCCATTCTGCGCCTATAATTGGTTCACTTTTAATCGAAGATCCGGTGTGCGGCTGGACCCTCGGGAATTGATCCCTGAGGAGGCGTAGCGATGGAGAGAAGCGTACTCAGTGTCGCGGGCTTGCCCGCCACGCTGTCAGCGGGCAATCAGTTACCCTCAGACACTTCCCGGCGCAGGTTTCTGAGCGCAGCCGGCCTGCTCATCGCGCAAGCCATGCTTCCTGAAGCGCATGCGGCGCGGAACCGGCAGGCGGCCGGATCCGCGCATAAGGTGGTCGTCGCCATCATCGGTGGCATTCGCCGAGCGGAAAGCTTCTCGCCGGAAGGACTGCAGTATATTCCTCACCTGGTTTCGGACCTTGGACCGAACTCGGTGCTCTATCTGCATGCGCGTAACGAGGGCGTCACTGCCCATTTCAACGCCATCTCCAGCATTCTCACCGGCAACTGGCAACGAGTGGACGACTGGGGCAACCAGGCCCCGTCCACTCCCACGCTGTTTGAACAGTACCGCAAAAGCGCGCGTGCCGATGCGGGCGACGCGTGGGTTGTGGCCAGCAACAAGGCGCTTACTAGCCGCATTGGCGCAAGCTCCGCATCGAACTACGGACCGCAATACGGGGCGAATGTTGTTTTTCCCAAGCAACTCATGCTCATGGCTATTGTCAGCGCAATGCGCAGCGGCCGCAGCGCAGATATGGCCGATCGCAACAAGGTTGAGGCCGAGCTTGAGACCGCCATGGCCGGGAGCAATTATGAGGGACTCGGCTGGAACGTATTCGATGCGGCAGATCAGCTCGATCCTCGCGTGCGCGCCAGCATCGAGGCTGCCATTGCCGGCTTTGTTCACGGCGGGGGACCGACATCGGGCGATGAACTCACGTTCTTCATGACCCGGGAAATTATGCGCAAGTTTGCTCCCAACCTGCTGGTGACCGTATTTTCCGATGTCGAAGCGGCGCACTTTGGTTCTTACGCGATGCACCTGGGCGGGATCAAGACGGCGGACCGGCTCGCTTACCAGCTTTGGCAGGAGATCCAGAGCAATCCCGAGTACCGGGACAAGACCACCTTCCTTATCCTTCCCGAGTTCGGCCGCGACCCCGACGGATCTTCGACCAACGGATTTTTCAATCACCGCGCCAATGAGGACTCCACGCGCGACACCTGGGTAATGGCTTTGGGCGCCGCCATCGGCAAGCCCGCAATTGTGGACCGGCCAATCCGCCAGGTCGATCTCTGTCCCACTCTGGCCAACTTGCTAGGCTGCCGCTCGCTGGAGTCGCAAGGAATAAGCCTGCCGGAGCTTCGCCTTTGAAGGCGATGAGGGTTGGCTCGCCTGAAGGAGAGAACCATGGAAGCGTCAACTCAGTTGCCGGAGAAACTCGAGCAAGCGCTCCGGCGTGGCGTTCTCAACCGGTTGCCGGTAACCATTCTTCCATTTCTCAATCAACAACTGCGCGATTGGAATTTCCTGTTCCCCAACGAAAGACGGTCAACAGAGAGACTCATCCTTTATTTAGATAGCCGCAGTCCCGATCAATCCGCTGCGCTCTTCCGCGATCTGAATCGCCTTGAAGACCAAATGGGCGTGCGGCAATGGCACTTTTCCACCGAAGAACAGACCATCCAGAACTCATCTGAATTGGCCCGGTCGCCGCGCTTTCAGGAATGGCGCAAGGCGGTGCAGGAGATTTTTGACGCTGCCGATCGCTATCAGATGCAAGCTTCCGGCCTGCCCAGCAAGCCCCGCAATCGCGCGATTGTGCTGGACATTCCGCCATCGCTTCCCGTGGACGAGGCAGATGCGTGGCGGCATTGGCATGGAATGGGCAAGCGGATTAAGTTGCAGATTCCGGCGTCGCAGTCGAAGAATGGGGGACTGGATGGCGCATTCGCGGGTTTAATCGCCCATGCGGCCACAGCCGGCGGACCGCCGAATGCATCCACTGGAGACTCGTCCGCGGAGCTGTGGGTCATCGACGGAGCCAGCGGCTTGGTGGATGCCTGCCTTGCCGCCGCGCCGTCCATCGTGCCTTCGAACGGCATACTTTTGAGCTACACAAGGCTGGATGCATATCGGGAAAGTTTTTCGCACGAAATGAATACCATGCGCAAAAACCTGTCGGATGCAGACTCGGTCTACGATCATTTGCGCAAGCTGGATGTGACCGTCTGGTGCCCGGCGGAGGTTGCCGCGTACCCGGCGGTGCGGGAGTTTATTCGCGCCGTGTATCTCGGCGGCAACGGAGCCGTAATCTTCGGCAATTCCTTTGTGGAATGGGCTGCGTCGGAAGCCCTGCGGCGGGCGCGTCCTCGATTTCTGGCGGCAAGATTCGCCGTACGCAGCAAACCCAAGCCGTTCACGGGCGTGGCCGTATTTGAGAATCCCGACACGGTCAACCCTGTTCCGGCAGTTGACGACAACCCAGGAAGTGCGGTCGACGCTCAAATTCTGGCGCCCTACATCTGGTTGTCAGCCATACATTATGAGGAATACCGGCAATCAACGGTGTGCGTCTGTGTCGCCGGGAGCATCGCCGAAGCCTACGTGGTTGCGCCTCCCGATTTCGCTTTGCAAGGTGTCACCGAGCCGATTCCGATCGAAGCGCTCACGGACGCGCTGCAGTCGTGGATTGCATAACCGTTTTTGCGCCGCGGACTGAGGCCGCTAAAAAAAGAGCGTCCAGTTCGCGATCAGGTTAAGTGCGCTGGGAACGTGAGGGGTGATCGCAGGTCCGAAGTCATAGCCGATCCCCATGCTCAAGTAGTCGCCGCGCGCGATGCGCAGCGAATAACTTCCCGTGAGCGTCGTGCTTGCACGCCAGATAGTTTTGCCCTGCGATAAAAGAGCATCGGAGGATACGCTGCTGTACCCGGTACGCGATGCGACAGCCGAGAGCACATCGTTCGGCCGCGATCGGAACGGAGCCTCGTCGTACATCCTTGCCTCGTAATACCGCGAATACGCATTCCTGGACTGCGGCGCCGTCATCCACGATCCCCCGGCATAGATGCCCTGCTGCGGATGTTCGCGGTCTGCCTGAATCAGTTGGCCATCCATCAGCGCGTAAGCACAAAAATCGCCTGTCTCCGGCCGTCCAGTAGCTTCATTCGAATAATGCGAAGCATTCTTGATATATCCGGTGCGCAACCATGTCTGGCGCGTATCTTTATCGGCCGCCCGCAAATATCCGCCTTCATTGATGAGCACAACCTTGTCCCCATACGGGATAAACCGGAATCCGCTGCGATTGCGGGCCACTTCCTCCGGTCCGCCCCTGGGGTCAACGCTCCTTTGCGCTGCTGATTTGATGTAGGTGTGCTTCGGTCCGCGCAATCGCACATTGAACGAAGGCGCAGTCAGCGGGAAATACGACATGCCCGCTTCGTAGGGCAACACCGCGTAAACACCCTGCGCTCCCGTCGCCGTCGATCCGCCTACAAACAGCCCCACAAAATTCATATTGTTGGCGATATAGCCCGCTTTCACCTCCACGCGGTCCTCGCCGAATTCCTTGTAGAAATACAGGGCCCACAACTGCAGCGATTTTGGCCCCGCAGGTTCCCAACTTGCCCAGTTCCATACCCCGCCCATGTACAACTGCGCATGGCCCACGTGCAACTGGCTCATGTCCCAAGCCAGAATCGGCTGCACAAAAGAGGTTTCAAATGGCCGCTGCCCCACGTACACCTGTGCATCGGCAGTCACCGGCGCATCTAGCGTGTTCTGTGTGTACTCCATCCCCGTGATCACACGAAAGGCCATGCCCTTCCGCAGCAGCATCTGCCGAAACTCCGAATTGGGATCAATAAGACTGTCTGAAAACGGAGGCATCGCAGCCTCGCCGCCCAGGTAGTTCAATTCTTCAATGGATTGCTGCGTAGCCACCGGGGCTCGCGGGGTTTGCTCGTTCGTCACCTCGGCCTGTGCACCGAGTCTGTGTATCGCAAAAGCCACTAACGTACCAGTGAGGATCAACCTAACTGCCCGGCTTACACTTTTTGCTTTGTTCCAGCATCTTATTCTCGCCAATGCAACCCCGATTCTATCCCGCAAGTGCTACTCCACTCTTATGGCCAAAAGCCAGGTCTCGATCTCGCTAAGCACACGCTGAACTCACCCCTGCCCGGGGATTATCGAGCTGCTGACGCGGCAGTACGTTGCTCGCGGGAGCCGCTTTCCCATCGGGACCGGGCCAACTGGTCAGGCGGATCTTCTTGCGCCCAAGCTGATGAAGAACGGCGATCAAAAGAAGTCGAGTGGAGAATCCAGACAACTATACGCCCCTCCGGAATGCGACGCGAAGCCATCTTCAGCCCGTCTGTCACGGCCACTCAGAACGAAAAGCGCGCCCGTGCTTTTTCTGTCAGTCCCAAGTATTTCAACGAACTGGGCGGCGCTGCGGCGACCGGACGCCTGTTCGACGCTGCGCACGATGATGCCGCTTCAGCGCCGGTTTGCGTTTTGAGTTTTCGCCCGTGGCAAAGGAACGTTGCCCTTGTTGATTCTCGGCATGTGGGCGTTCGGGTCGGACATGAGCGGCCCCCATCGCGCTGCTGGTTTGTGACGAGTTGGTCAGGTCGCCCGAGGAAGACCTCGAAACGGCAGGTAGCGGCGCAACTCACCTTAAAGGGGGAACTCGACGGCAACCGACTGGAGCGGACGCTGGGATGGTCAACGGCGCTCCTCGTTTCCGGAATTTAGCTCGATTTAGCTCGAAAAGCAGGAAGAAAAGGGGTAAAACCTGGGTATTAGAAAGAGGATAGAGACTTCTATAGTCTTTCGTAAGCCTTTTAATAACAAATATTTATCGGCTTATTGGGTTTTTCTCGACAAGCTGGCGGAGAGAGGGGGATTCGAACCCCCGGTACAGCTTTTGACCGTACAACGGTTTAGCAAACCGCCGCCTTCAGCCACTCGGCCATCTCTCCGACGCTCCTTGATTATACCGGGAAGTGAAGACTCCGGCTTGGAGCGACGCGAAAAGTGATCAGACGGGGATGCCTTCACGGGCGTAGTCACCGGACTTGCCGCCGGTCTTCGATTCCAGCTGAATGTTGCGGATGACGATGGCTTTGTCAAGGGCCTTGGTCATGTCATACACGGTGAGGGCGGCTACGGCGGCGCCAGTCAGAGCTTCCATCTCAACGCCGGTTGGGCCAACGGTGGTGGCGGTGGCCGTGATGCGCACGCCTGTACCCTCAATGCGCGCTTCGACTTCGACGTGGGTGAGCGGGAGCGGATGGCACATGGGGATAAGCTCGGCAGTGCGTTTGGCGGCCTGAATGCCGGCAAAGCGCGCGACCTCGAGTGGATCGCCTTTGGGGTTCTGAGGCAACGCGGCCAGGACAGCGGGCGAGAGGTCAACGAAGGCCGAGGCGACGGCTGTGCGGCGCCCCGGTTGTTTCCCGCTGACGTCGACCATTGATGCGTGGCCCGCGGCGTCGTAGTGAGAAAGCTTTGGCGTTTGGGACATGGGACTCCTCAGATGCGCAGAATGCTGGCGGGCGAGCCGGCGGGTAGCCGGTCAAGCCCTTCGGGAATCATGACGAAGCAGTCGGCGCGGGCAAAGGCGGCGAGATCGCCTGAGCCTTGCGAACCGACCGGAGTGACGAGCGTTTGGCCTTCAGCAAAAGTGGAGGAAGCGGGGACGAAGCGGGTGAGATCGGGCCGGCCTTTGATGTCGCGCGCGACTGTGGCCTGGTGAAAGCGCGGGAGTTTCCGGTTGTCGCCGGCCAGGGCCGCCAGGACAGGCGCGGCGAAGAGCAGGAACGTGGCCGCAGACGAAATGGGATTGCCGGGCAGGCCGAAGGCAGGCAGCGCCGGCGCGTGCGGGCGCGGGATTTCGCAAAAGACGAGCGGCTTGCCGGGCTGGATCCGCACGCCGGTGAAGTGAAAGCGCGTGCCCAGGCAGGCGAGGGCCGGCTCTACAAGATCGAACTTGCCGGCGGAGACGCCGCCGGAGATGAGCAGGAGGTCGGCCGAAAGCGCATGACGAAGCGCAGATTCGATCTGCTGCGCATCGTCTTTGGCGGGAGGCAGTATCCAGGGCTCGCCGCCGGCCTGGGCGACCAGCGCGGCCAGCATGGATGCATTGGAGTTGCGGATTTGGCCTGGCGCGGGCGCTCGATCCACCGCAACAAGCTCGTCGCCGGTGGTGAGAATGGCGACACGCGGCAGGGCAAAGACGCTGACCATGGCATAACCGCAGGCTGCCGCCGCGGCGATGCGAGATGGGCCGAGGCGCGTGCCCGCAGGGATCAATTCGTCGCCGGCTCGTGCTTCGGCGCCGGCCGGGACGATGTTCTCGCCGGGCTCAACGGAGCGGTCTGAAGAAAGTCGAATTTTGCCATCCCCATGCTCCACGTGCTCCAGCATGACTACGGCATCCGCCCCGGCTGGAACCGCCGCGCCGGTCATGATCTCCCATGCCGCGCCCGGCGGCCGCGGGCCGGCAGGCGGATCGCCGGCGCGGATAGAGCCCGCGATGGCGAGCAGGGCGTGGGCATTCGCTTCAGCGGCACGGCAAGCATAGCCGTCGCGGGTAGAGCGCGGAAATGAGGGCAAATCGCGGTCAGCGCGAACCGGCAGGGCAAGGACCCGGTGGAGCGACGCGCTCAAGGCAGCCTGTTCGGTGCGCGGCCTGGGTTCGGCCAGCTGCGCCGCGCGTTCGGCGACAAGCGTGGAGGCTTCCGCATAACCGGGCAAGCGAGCGGGCATGGGAATCATTCTAAGGGAGAAGGGAGAAGGGAGAAGGGAGAAGGGAGTAGGGAGTAGGAAGAAGGGAGAAGCTCCGCTCGGGGAAAGTTCCGGGACTCAGGGACGAAATGACAATGAGACCGTGCGATCCAAGCTGCGGAAATGCAAAGGGCGTCCATCTGGACGCCCTTTGCGCACGGAGCAAGGTGACCGGCTACTTCTTCTTGCTGGCCTTATAGGAGGTGCTGATCGTTTGTCCGGCCTGGGCAAGAATGCCCTTGGCGTCTGTGGAATAGGGGCCGTTCGGCGCCAGCTCCAGATACTTCTGGTAGGCTTCGGCACAGCCCGGGGGCAAAACGATGATCTGCAACTTGGGGTTCTTTGGATCGGGCGCCATGGTTGCGTTGCCAACAAGTGCCTGGCCCTTCAAGTAATAAACGACGGCGAGGTTCGGATCGTCGGAATTGGTGTCGGCGGCAATTGCTTTATCGGCGGCGGTCGCCTGGGCGGCGGCGTTGCCCTGTTGGAAGAAGATCACAGTCTCGTTCTTCAGGTAGAACTCGGCCTGCGGAGGGTTGATTTTGGCGGCTGCATCGAAGGCGGCCGTGGCTTCATCCGTCTTACCCTCGCGCGCCAGCGCCTCGCCCAGCCCGCTCTGTGCCAGACCCTGAACTTCGGGCTGCGGCTTCTTTGAGGCATTCTCCTGATCCAGCGCCTTCTTGAACGACGCCTCGGCATCGGAATACTTTTTCAGTCCATCCTGGGCCTGGCCGAGGCGCGCCCAAAGGATGGCGGCATCCGGCTTGGCTGCCGTGTCCTGGGTCATCAACCTTTCCGCATCCGAGTACTTGGCGGTCTTGATCTCATCTACCTTGGCGTCGATTGCCTGCTTGGTAGCGCCGGCGCCGAGCTGCTGTTCGGCGGCAGCCTGGGCCCCGTCGGCATCGCGCAAGTCATCGGACACGGCCTTGAGATCGGAATTGAGGTGCTTGATGACCTCATTGGCCTTGAGCGCTTCAGAATTGTGCTTCCTCATCTCCTCGAGCTGTTTCTTCTCGTCTTCCGGAAGATTGGCCACATATTCCGGACGCGACATGTCAATGTTCGCCTCGGTGGTTTGGCCGACGGTGACCACCACGTTGTCCAGGTGATCCACCTCCTTATCCGGCGGGGTGTCGGTCGCGCGGTAAATCAGCTTGTAAGTTCCAGGGGGAACGTCGCCGCTAAACTCGCCATTGCTGTCCAATTTAAAGACCGCCTGGTCCTGAGTCTCCGCGGCCAGACCGGGGCCGGCAGCGGCGCGCGTAATTTTTTGGACCGTAACTGTACCCGTGGATTGCGGGGCGCCCGTGGGGTTAGTGACCTGTCCGTGGATCTTGCCCGTGGGAGCGCCTTGCTGCGCCAGCGCGGGCATCGCGGCAAATGCCAGAAGGCCGAGCCACAGTGGAAGGATGCGTTTCATGATCTTTCTTCTCCTTGGGAGCGGCGCGAAGCAAAAGCCCGCGCGCTCGCAGAATCTAAAGTTCCTCAATCCGTCCCCGCTCAGACAATCCCGGCGGGGCGAGGGACGCCACAGGCAGAAAAGCTCCTGCCGGTTCACGCGTCCAGCACAGCCAAAGTTAAACCAATCCAACGGTCAAGACAAGGGCGGGGCCCGGAAGAGCGTTGCCGAAGCCGTTTCTGAGCCGCGCTGGACTGGCCGCGGTTGAGCTCGCGATGTGCTGCTGCGTCCGGTGCAATTCCGGAATCCATGCTAAGACTCGCGCCCGCCTCTCGGTTGTGGCGCGGATCACACCCATAAAATAAGTGTATGGGATTGACGATCCGACCGGCTACGCCCGCGGATTTAAAGCAGATGCTGAAGTTTATCCGCGATCTGGCCATGTTTGAACGCGAACCGGACGCCGTGGCGGCGACCGAGGACGACCTGCTGCGCCATGGTTTTGGCCCGAAACCTTATTTCCAGTGCCTGATGGCCGAGTGGGATGGCGCGCCAGCGGGGTTTGCCCTCTATTTTTACGACTACTCGACGTGGCTGGGGCGCCCCGGAATCTACTTGGAGGACGTGTTCGTCGATCCGCCGCTGCGCGGGCGCGGCATCGGGAAGGCTCTGCTCAAGCGGCTGGCGGAAATCGCCCTGGAGGAGGGTTGCGCTCGCCTCAAGTGGCAGGTCCTTGACTGGAATGAGCCGGCCATCGAGTTCTACCGCGGCCTGGGGGCGGAGTTCATGGACACGTGGCGCAACGTGCGCGTGAGCGGGGAAGCGCTGCGCCGCCTGGCGGGGCCAGGGGCCGAAGACGGCGATGTTCCACCCTTTTACCAGAACGCAGACGAGAGGACGGGACAGCCGTGAAGATCCGGGTCATCGGCGGCGGCCTGGCCGGCCCGGAAGCGGCTCTGACCGCGGCGCGCTTGGGCTGCGAAGTGGAACTCTACGAGATGCGCGCCCTGGTGGACGGCAACCCGCGCCTGACCCCAGCGCACCAGACCACCGATTTCGGAGAGCTGGTCTGCTCCAATTCGCTCAAAAGCGAGTCGCCCAACACCGCGCCGTGGCTGCTGAAGCAGGAGATGCGGAGGGCTGGTTCACCGTTGCTGCGTCTGGCCGATGAAACTGCCGTGCCGGCCGGCCACGCGCTGGCCGTGGATCGCGTGGAATTCTCGCGGCGCATCTCGGAGGCGATTGCGGCCGAGCCGCGGATCCGCGTTATCCGCGAAGAAGTGACCAGCCTGGAAGCCGATTCCGGCCTCACCATCATTGCCACGGGGCCGCTCACTTCCGACGCGCTCAGCCGCGAGATCCAGCGCATCACCGGCTCCGGCCACCTGGCGTTCTATGACTCCATCTCGCCCATCGTGGATGCGGACACGATTGACATGGAGCGCGTGTATTTTGCCGCGCGCTGGGACAAGGGCACGGCCGACTATATCAATTGTCCGTTTACTCGCGAGGAGTACGACCGGTTCCTGGATGCGCTGCTCGCCGCCGAGCCGGCCGAAGAGAAGGAATGGGAGAAGCTCGACTATTTCGAAAGCTGCCTTCCCATCGAAGTGCTGGCCCGGCGCGGCCGCGACACGCTGCGCTTTGGGCCCATGAAGCCGGTGGGCCTGCGTGATCCGCGCACCGGCAAAAACCCCTGGGCGGTGGTGCAGTTGCGCAAGGAGAATCTGCGCGCGGACAGCTATAACCTGGTTGGGTTCCAAAACCATCTGAAATGGGGCGACCAGGCCCGCGTGCTGCGCCTCATTCCCGGTCTCGAAAATGCGCGCTTCCCGCGCTACGGCCAGATCCATCGCAACACTTACATCTGCGCCCCGGCGCTGCTGGACGAACTGCTTCGGCTCAGGACGCAGCCCTCGATCCTGTTCGCGGGACAGATCTCTGGCGTGGAGGGTTACACTGAGTCGATTGCCACGGGCCTGCTGGCAGGCTTTTATGCGGCCTCGCTCGCGCGAGGCGAGGAGCCAGCGCCGGTTCCACGCGCAACTGCGCTGGGTTCGCTTGTGAACTACATCACACACGCCGATCCCAAGCACTTCCAGCCCGCGAACATCACCTTTGATCTGCTGGAACCGCTCGAAGAGGAATTGCGTAAGAAGGTGCGAGACAAAAAGGAGCGGCACCGGTTGCAATGCGCGCGCGCGCTGGACGCCTTTGACGCTTGGTTCGCCGCACGAGGGTCTGCGCCGGCGCCTCGCACCTCAGGCCAGAACAACACAACGTCTTTGCACATCGGGTCCTGACGGTTGTGTGGTACGCTGGCCCGTCGTAGGAGGAACGCCATGCAATTCCTTACCGCACCTGAGGCCATCTCGCCCGCGCTCAATCGCACCGCCTCGCTGCTGTTCCGGCCGTTCCGCTGGGGAACCTTCCTCAAGCTCTGCGCCGTTGCCGTGCTCACTGAGGGCGCGTCGGGCAACTTCCGCATGAACAATCCCGGCCGCCATGGGCCGACCACCATCGCTCCCCACGTGATGAACTCTCTGCCATTCGAACTTATCCCCCTGTTGATCGCGGTGGGTATTCTTGCCCTCATCGTTGGCATCGTAGTGTTCTACGTCATCGTGCGGCTGCGCTTCGCGCTCTTTGAATGCCTCATTCACCAATCGCGTCTCCTCACTCCCGGCTGGCGCCGCTACCGCGAACAGGCGTGGCGTTTCTTTCTGTTCAGCATCGTCATCGGCATCGCCTTCCTGGCCGTCGCCGTGGCGGCGCTCGCGCCCTTCGTCTCCGGGCTCATTCATCTCTTCCGCGAAACTCAGGCCGGCAACCACGTCGATTTCGGGGTCATGATCGGCATGTTCATTCAACTTCTGCCCGTCCTCCTCGGTCTGGCTCTGCTTGGAATCGCACTGGACGTGGTCATGCGCGACTTCATGCTGCCCCACTTCGCCCTGGAGAACGCGTCCGCCGGCGAAGCCTGGGGCGCGGTGTGGGATCGTGTCGTCGCCGAGAAGGGCGCGTTCCTGCTCTATGCGGTGCTGCGGATTCTGCTGCCCTTCCTGGCCATGATCGGCATCTTCATCCTGCTCATCATTCCCATCGTGATTGTTTTCGGCTCGCTCGGAGTCTTCGTGGCGATGGTGCACGCGTCTTCGGCCGGCGCCACTCCCATCGGGATATTCCTTCAGGTTGTGGCGGGGCTGGCAATGGCTGTCGCCGGTCTGATGCTGGCCATCTGCTTCGGAGGACCTCTTTCCATCGCCATCCGCAACTACGCGCTGGTGTTTTACGGCGCACGCTACCAGCCGCTGGGCGATGTGCTCTATCCGCCCATTGCGCCCGCCGCAGCCGCGGGACCGGCATAACGCCGCAATCAGATCGTTGGTTTCTGCCTTCTATTTCGCCTGCGCGCAACTCCAGGAACCTTTCGCCCTCTCGCAGTGTCCAACTGAATAGGGTTCGGCTGCGCGCGCTTGCGCGGGAGCCTGTACCCTGTAAGTTGGAGAAGTTCATGCGTTTTGCCGCCACCATTCTTGCCGCGTCGGCTCTCATTATGCCGGCCGCGGCGCAACAGAAACCTGCCTCTAGGCCCAAACCAAAGAACGCGGTCATCATCTCCCTGCCGCGTCCGCCTTTGCCGCAGGATTTCTCTGGATGGGAGATGGCGGGCACTCCAACCAACCTCAATGACGTCTCGCAAGCCGACAGCGCCAACGCCGCGGCCCTGAAAGAATACGGATTCGAGAACGGACTCCAGGCCACCTATAAACGCGAGGGCGAAACGCTCTTCGTGCGCCTGCTGCGGTTCGGCGACCTGAGCGGCGCCTATGGCGCGTACACCTTTTATCGCCACGACGGCTGGCCCCGCGAGGAGATCGACACCGGCGCAGCCTCTGACAACAATCGCGTGCTGTTCTGGCGCGGCAACATCATGGTGGACGCCAACTTTTCGCACGTTGGCCCCATGTCGGCCGCGGAGCTGCGCGAGCTTGCCGGCCAGATTCCGCCCAGCCAAGGCGCCAGCGCGCAACCGCCGCCCATCCTGGCGAATCTGCCCCAGCGCTCGCTCGATAAGCAGACCATGCACTACGCGCTTGGTCCGGCCGGTTATGCCGGCTCCGGCGGCGTGCTCCCATCGGACTTGGTCGGCTTCGATCGCGGCGCCGAAACTGTGACCGCAAGCTACTCTTTATCGTCGGGACCGGCCACCCTTACGCTCATCGACTATCCCACTCCGCAAATGGCCGAAGCCATGGAGCCAAAAATCCGCGCCTACATCCAGGCGGGAAGCAAGGCGCAGCCGGCGTTCCCCAAGCCGCTCGCAGATTCCGATCAGGCCTCGCTTGAAGTGCGCCGCAGCGGCCCCATCGTCGCCATCATCTCCGGCGATGCTATCCCCGACGAAAGCCATCGCCTCCTCGAAAGCGTCCATTACGAGGCCGATCTTGTCTCCGTTCCTCAGCCTACCGAATCGGAAGTGCGCAAGACGGGCCAGCTCCTGCTCGGCATCGCCAGCCTGGTCGTGATCGGCTCTCTCGCCGCCATTTTGCTCGGATTTTTCCTCGGCGGGGGCAGGGCGCTGTATCGCATGGCCAGAGGCAAGCCGATTTCCTCAATGTACGAAGCCGAGTTCATCAGCCTGGATCTGGCGGGGTTTATCTCGGGCCGGGATGTGGAGTCCGCCGGCGGGCATCCGAAGGGTTAATGTTGCCGCCGAGTCTTGTGGAAAACTAGGCATAAATCGAAGAAAACAGGGCAGAAACCCAAGAAAACAAGGAACTAAAAAGGAGAATATACAGCGAAAAACGTCGCTCCTGACGTTGCGCTGGTTTGTCCGTAAATAATAGAAAATAAACTGGTTAAATTATTCAGAATTCTCCTTGACACCCGGATGACCGGAACCTACTATGCAGCCAGAAAGTTCTGATGGCTTTGCCTCCGTTGGAACTATTCTCCCTAAGGAAGAGCTGCCCTGTTGCCGGGCAGCTCTTTCCGTTTTTTCGGGCTGCCTTTCCCGTCACCCAACGGGGTCCGCCGCATCCGGATCGCTCCACTCGTGTTCGCAGGATTCGCACAGCCATTTATTGACGGGTTCGGTGTTGATCAGGACCGGATCGGCCGCGCGGCATCGCGGACAGCGGGGCATTTCGAACTCCGGAACAGCCACTTGCGATTGCTCGACGATCTCCGCCGGCACCGGGTGCGCGATCACGTGCTGCGCTTCCTCCAGTTGATCGGCGGCCACGGTGATGCGGAACGTCGAAGACTGAGCATACGGGTCCGCAAACCAGCTTTCGATCCCCGCGCGGCGCAGCATCTCTATACGCTGCGAGGCTTCTGCTCGAGTGTCGTACTCGCCCAGGGCCACCTTCCACGTGTATTCGGAAGGCCCGCTGGATTCACTCTCCTCGTCAGAATCATCCGCTACCGCGCCCATACGCGCTTCGGCCCGCGCCAATGCGTCGCTCTCTTCCCCATCCCCCTCTTTCGGAATCGCTCCCGCCGAGCCCAGCCCGCGCTTCTCCAGTTCCTGCCCCAGCGCGAGCTGCGCGCCGGCAGTCAAGCTTTCCACATCGTCCGCAAGGTCGATGAGGTCTTCATCGGCGCACGTTACGTAATGGGCCGCGAATCGAAGCCGATCTTGTTCCGCGCGGGGGTCCGGCGCTGCTGCCTCCGCCCGGCGCATAGCGCGCGGGCGTTCCGGCGGCGGCTCGCTCCGTTGCCAGCCCGGGGGCTTCGCTGGCATTTTCACCCGCGGCGCCATTGGCTCGCCTAGCCCGCGCTTCTTCATCTCGTCGCGCAGCACCTGCTGCGCCGTTTCGGTCAGACTTTTGTAATCGCGCGCCAGTTCCAGCAGCTCTTCGTCGTACATTCCGGCGTAGTGCTTGCCCAGCCGGCGCCACTCCTGGTCGGGGCTTTCCTGCATGGCCGGAGTATAGCTCTCCTCAGCGCGCGGCAGAAGCCAGATCGCCCATCATCGCCCGCATCACCGCGGCCAAGCCCGAACTTTACCCAGATCGGCTCGAACGTTACAATCGAAGAGCGCGCCGACGTAGCTCAGTTGGTAGAGCAGCTGATTCGTAATCAGCAGGTCATCGGTTCAAGTCCGATCGTCGGCTCCATCCCTCCCGCGCTCGAGTTCCCGCCGCTTCCCATTCCCGCAGGAACCAGATCAGGTACTCCTTATCCACGCCTTTTTATTGAGCTTTGAGTTACGGTCTGCTTATCCACTTGTATTCTTGGCATAATCACGAGCGGAAGCGCTTTCACCGGGTACGCCTAGGAGCCCATCGTCAGTGAGCAGCTTTAGCCGCCAGGATGTGTTGCGGATCCTCCAGATCAGTTCCCGCCAGTTGCAGGGGTGGGAGCGAGCTGGCCTGATTCCTTCCCACCAGGACTACACTTTCCAGGACCTTGGCCAGTTGCGCACGCTCCGTTCGCTGCGCGAAGAAGACGTGCCCGCGGCCTCCATCCGCCACTCCATCCTGGCCATGAAAGCGGTGGCCGGCATGGCCAATCCGCTGCTGGAAGCCACCGTCGTGCGCACCGGCACCACCCGCATCGCCTTCCGCCATCACGGCGCCATGGTTGACCCCATCCGCCGCCAGTTGCTCTTTGACTTCGACCGCGCCGGGCAAAAGGATGCCAGGAGAGAACCGGAGCCGCTCCGCCGCCCCGGCGAATTCCAGCGCCGCCTCCAGGATCTCTTCCTCGGCGCCGTGCAGGCCGAGGAGAGCGGCAACAAGCAGCGCGCCATCGATATCTATAACGTGATCGTGGCCTCCGATCCCGCCTACGCCGCCGCCTACATTAATCTCGGCACCATTTACTTCCATCTGCGCCAGTTCGAGCGCGCCGAAGAGCTTTACCGCCGCGCCAGCGAGGAGGATCCGGACTACGTGCTGGCCTTCTTCGATCTTGGCAACGTGCTGGACGAGCTGAATCGCATGGAAGAGTCCATCGCAGCGTACCGCCAGGCGGTCTCGCTCTCGCCCGGCTATGCCGACGCGCATTACAACCTCGCCCTTGCCCTGGAGCGCAAGGGCGAACTCCGCCAGGCGCTCCGCCACTGGCGCATCTATCTCCGCATTGACCGCAATGGTCCCTGGGCCGACCATGCGCGCAATCAACTCCGCAAGATCCTGAGCCGGGAAAAGCTCGCCATCGCTTGGCGCAGCCCCGGCTACCTGCCACCCTGCCCTACTCGGCCCGACCTTCGCCTCGCTCCCCTGGACGGCTGTGCATGTGACGAAGACCAGCCCGCCTGAGTTCTGCTAACCTTCCGGCAGTTTTTTCCATCTAACGATACGCGGTTTCCGCCACTGTATCTGGCGGCTTTTTATGACCTCGGCATCACAACTTTGCCCGGCTTTCGGAGTCTATGCAAGATGACACCCATGGGCTGTCCGGGGAGATGTCGAATTTGAAATAATCCCCCGATCCAAAAGACGCAGGCGTTTTCATTTGATCCTTCCGCTTCGCTTTGGCGCCTGGCTCCGTTCCCCGCGCTAAGGCTCGAATCTCGCCCCCGTTGATGCCCCTTACTCGGGACTTTCGACTCGTGCACGACACAAGGAATACATCATGAAGATCATGAATCCCTTACTCCCGTACCGGCCCCTCCGGATTTTCGCGGCCGCTGCGCCGATGGTGCTGGCTGCCGCCATGCTGGCTGCGCAAACCCCAACGGCCCGCATTCAATCTGAGATCGATTCCTCCCGGCTCTCCCCCATCCCCGGTTCCCAAACCGCGCTTGCGCGCGTCGCCACCGATCTCGGCCGCATGCCCTCGAACACGCCCATCAGTGGAATCACGCTGCGCTTCAATCGCTCCCCCCAGCAGGAAGCCGCGCTCGACGCCCTCATCCAGGCGCAGCAGAATCCCTCCTCGCCCCTCTATCACCACTGGCTCACTCCGGACCAGTTCGCCGCGCGCTTCGGCGTCGCCCAGTCCGACGTCGATAAGGTTGAGAGCTGGCTCCAGCAGCAGGGCTTCACGGTCGATGGCGCCAATCGCAGCCATACCGCAATTCATTTCTCCGGCACCGCGAGCCAGGTGGAATCGGCCTTCGCCACCCAGATGCACTTCTTCCAGGTGAACGGCCAAAAGCACTTTGCACCCTCCACCGCGCTCTCGGTGCCCTCGGCCATCGCCGGGGTGGTCGCCGACATTCACAACCTTTCGGACTTCCGCCCCCACGCCGACCACGTTATCCCGCACAAGGCCTTTACTTCAGGCGTCAGCGGCGAAGTCTTTTTCGCCCCGCCGGATATTGTCACCGCCTATGACATCGGCCCGCTCTATAGCGCGGGTGTCAACGGCGCCGGCCAGACCATCGCCATCATGGGCCAATCCGCCGTCTCCCTCTCCGATATCGAGAATTTCGAAGCCGCGTCAAACCTCGGCAAGAAGGACCCCAACCTGGTGCTGGTCCCCGGAACCGGCGACTCTGCCGTCTCCTCCGGCGACGAATCGGAATCCGATCTCGATCTCGAATGGTCCGGAGCCATCGCGCCCGGCGCCAATATCGTCTTTGTCTACGTTGGCAGCAGCTCCAACTACGGCACCTTCGACGCCACCGCGTACGCCATTGACGAGGGCATCGGCAACATCGTCAGCATGAGCTACTCGGTTTGCGAACTCGACCCAGGTGTGCCGGGCTCCTACTTCACCAGCCAGGAGGCCATGTACAAGCAGGCCGCGGCTCAGGGCCAAACCGTTCTCGCTGCCTCCGGCGACCAGGGCTCGACGTCATGCTACGGCGACACCGATATAACCTCTACGGCGACGCAGGAGAGCCTGGCCGTCAACTATCCGGCCTCCAGCGCTTACGTTACCGCCGTCGGCGGTACGGAAATCACTGCGGCCGACGGCGTCGACCCAACCACCGGAAATCCGGGCGCGGATTTTTCCACGTACTGGAATTCGAACTACAATTCGTCGAATCCCAGCTCCAGTAACGACCTGGTCAGCTCCGTCAAGCAGTACATCCCGGAAGTGGCCTGGAATGACGACAGCCTAAACAGCTCCTTCGGAGGTTGCAGCGCTGCGAATCCCTGCCTCAGTTCCAGCGGCGGCGGCGCCAGCACCCTTGTCGCCCAGCCCAGCTTCCAATCCACTTATTTCACCGCCACCGGCGAGACCAATCCCAGCAGCGGCCATCGCCTGGTGCCCGACGTTGCCTTCTACGCCTCGCCGAGTCTGCCCGGTTATCTCTACTGCACCAGCGACACGAGCGCGTGGAACACCTCCGGCAGTACCCCGCAGCAGGCCAGTTGTAACAGCGGCTTCCGCGACAGTTCCACCGAGGACGTTACCGTCGCCGGCGGCACCAGCTTCGGCACGCCCATCTTTGCCGGCATGGTGGCCCTGCTCAACCAGAACGGCAAGTACACCACGGGCGCGGGCGAGATCAATGCCACCCTCTACTCGCTGGCCGCCAACAAGACAACTTACGCCGCGGCCTTCCACGACGTGACCTCAGGCAACAACGACTGCGATGTGACGGTGAATTGCAGCGGCACCGAGGGTTTCCCCGCCGGAACCGGCTATGACGAAGTGACCGGCCTCGGCTCCGTGAATCTGGCCAAACTTGCAGCCTCGGGCGTGTGGCCCCCCAGCACCAGCACCCTCATCGGCACCAACGTCTCGGTCTCGCCCGCCAATGCCGCACCCGATGTGAACAAGAACGACGTCTTCACCATCACCGTCACCGACGATAGCGGCAATCCCGTCACCAGCGGCTCCGTTACTCTCCAGGTCGACGTAGGAATTTGCACCAGCAACAACGGCGGCGACACAACCTGCGGCGGCACCACCGTAAGCAACCAGACCCTCACCAACGGCACGCTCGCCTACACCGCAAGCTTCGCCACCGCCGGCGCCCACTCCATCACGGCGCAATACTCCGGTAATTCCACTTACGCTGCATCCACCGGCGTCGGCTCGGTAAATATCGCAGTTGTCAGCTCCGGTAAGGGAAGCATTAAAGCCGTGCCAACTCCCTCGACGCTGACCGTAGCCCAGGGCAACTCCGGCACCGAGACCGTTACCGTCACTCCCTCCGGCGGCTACACCGGCACGGTCAATGTCAATATCGACTTCGGCAGCCAGGACAGCGCCCTCTCCAACCTCTGCGCCGGCTTCTCTCAGGCAGATGTGGGAGGCCTCGGCGTGGTGCAGATTGCCGGCAACCGGCCGGGCTCTGTAACCCTCACGCTCTATACCGACGCCGCCACCTCGCCGTGCAACTCCGGCGGCGCAATGCAGCCGGGCGCTCACCTCCTGCGCGATCTCATGCATAATCGCGTCGCGAAGAAGACTCAGTCCGCCCCGGGCCCTGGCCCGCTTCCGCCCGCGATGGCGCTGGCCGGCCTGGTGCTGGCCGGCTTCCTCGGCCGCCGCTCGCGCCTCTTCCGCAACCTTGTCGTGGTGCTGGCTCTGGCTGCCGCCGGAATGTTTATCTCCGCTTGCGGCAGCTCCTCGAGCTCCACCAGCGGGCCGTCCGATCCACCAAAGGGTACTTACACCGGAACCATCACGGCAACTGACTCGACCAATTCGAGCATAGCGGCGCCACCCACGACCTTCACATTTGTGATTGACTAATTGGGTCAGGTTTAGCCATCACGCGATGATGGACCTCCCAAAACAAGCGAGCGCCATGGAGAAGATTCTTCGTGGCGCTCGTTCGCGCCTAGATCGTTGCGCCACCGTCTAAACCCTGTCAAAAACTCCCTGATAGCTCAAGTGCAGATTCGCTCTCCGACGAGTTACCGATTTTCACATTGACAGTCACCCAGGTCACATGCCGTACTATCTCCGGCATTGAAAGGCTTCTGGCGCCGAGCTAGATGAAGGCCACCACCAGCGGCCCGCTGGAGCGTACCGCATGAGCCCACAATTTGACCAGCCATGCCATGCCAACCAAATGGAGGAAAGCCCTATATGGCCAGGAGTGTCATTTACCGAAAAATGAAGCTTGCCGTCCGCCAAAGTCTGGTCCAAGCCAGGGTCGGATCTCCCACAAAGGCTCTCGCGATCCTTGCCACCCTTGCGTTTGCCGGTATTTTGGACCTGAACCTGGCCGCGCAGGGCTACACGTGGAAAACACTACCAATCACAACCTCGCCGTCTAGCTCGCTATGGCTTAGCTCGGCGAATTTGCCCCTGGCCGTCGATAGCAACGACGATATCTACTTCGCCGAAATAAACGCTTCGGCGATCAAGAAAGAAACACTTGGAAATGGTGGCACCTATACGGCGTCAACGATAGAAGGTCCCTCGGTTTATAGCGGGAATAACTACTCACAAGGTCCGCTATCATTGGACGGAAATGGTCTGGTCTGGTGGACCGGATATGCGATCGAGACGCCACCTGGCTTTGGCAATCAGGCCTGCTGTCTCGGCATGGTCATTGCAACTAACCCCAGCAACTCCCAGACAACCTACGAGCTTCCGGTCCCATCACGGTACGTTACGGGATACACAAACGGCTACGACTGGAGACCGGGGCCGATCGGGGCGAACTCCTCCGGAAACATGGTCTTTGCAGTCAACACGTACGACAGCACACTCTGGATGTTTATTAAAGAATGCCAGTTCGGCAATCCCAACCAGTGCGGATGGGGAAATAATTCAGAAATCGATACTGTTGCAGGTTTCGGATGGGAAGTCTCCGCGGATAGCAATAACAACGTCTATATTCCCACCACCTCTCCAGCACCGGAGATTCTGGAGGAGGTTTACTCCGCGGGTAGCTATAGCCGGCGCGTCATCTCTGTGACAGGACTAGGCAGCAGCCCGCTGAATGAGGCGCAGGTTGATCCCTCGGGCAACTTGTATGTATCGGACTACGCACACTCCGAGATCTACAAGCTGACTTTGAATTCGCCAGGGAACTATACGCAATCAACCGTCGGTAGCTGCACGAATCCGGTTGGGCTGGCTGTAGACGGGGAGAACCACATCTTTTGTGCCTCGGCGAACGGGACGATAATTCAATTTTCGCCCCACCGCCTCTGAGGGGAGGATCGCTTCACCCCGGCCGCGGAATAACCGTCCACTGCCTCATAAGGGCGGGCGTGAGCCAACGCCTGCCCTTTCTCTTGGCCGCGCTCCGTCCTACTGACTCGCTAGCTTGCTGACTCGCTCTTCCAGCCTTCCCTTGCCGCTCTCTCGTCCTGTCTGCTAAAACGTCTTTGTACATTCCATAGGCGTTTTCCCTAGAGGCCTAATGAGAAAAATCACGCGCCGCCTGTTCGGCAAATCGGCAGCCGCAACCGCGGCCGCCGCGGCCTCGGGTCTGTCCCTGCCCAACTTCTCCTTTGGCCAGCCCAATCCTGCTGCCGCAAGCCTGCGCTACCCTTCCGGATTCCAGTGGGGCTGCGCCACCGCCGCTTACCAGGTGGAGGGCGGCGCGCGCGACGGCGGCCGCGGCCCTTCGCTCTGGGATGTCTTTGCCCACACCCCCGGCAAAACCCACAACGGCGATACCGGCGATGTGGCCGACGACACCTATCACCGCTATAAGGAAGACGTGCAACTCCTGAAGAACCTCGGCGTCCAGGCCTACCGCATGTCCATCTCCTGGTCGCGGATCTTCCCCCAGGGCACGGGGGCTCCCAATCCCGCCGGCATCGACTACTACAGCCGGGTCATTGACGAGCTGCTGGCCGCCAACATCACGCCTTACATCACCCTCTTCCACTGGGACACGCCCGCCGCGCTGCCGGGCGGCTGGCAGAACCGCGATACTGCCAGCGCCTTCGCCGACTATGCCGCCTTCACCACAAAACACTTCGGCGACCGCGTCCGCCACTGGATGACCACCAACGAATTCGTATGCTTCACCGATCTCGGCTATCGCTGGGGTGCGTTCGCTCCTGGACTCAAGCTCCACCCAGCCGAGGCCAACCAGGTGCGTCACCTCGCCATCCTCGCCCACGGCCTCGCCGTCCAGGCCATCCGCGCCAATACTCCCTCCGGCACCCTGGTCGGCCTCGCGGAAAACGCCACTGTCTGCTGCCCCATCATTGAGACCCCGGAACACATCCAGGCCGCGCAGCGCGCCACCCGGTTTGAGAACGCGCCCTTCCTCACCACCGTGCTCGAAGGCAAATACCCCGACGAATATCTGCAGCACGAAGGCGTCAATGCGCCCAAAATCCAGCCCGGCGACATGCAGGCCATCGGCAGCCGCCTCGATTTCGTCGGCGTCAACATCTACACCCCGCAATACGTCCGCGCCGACTCCTCTGCCCCCTTGGGCTATGCCACCATCGACGCGCCCCAGTCCTATCCGCACATGTGGTCGCCGTGGATCGCCCTCGGCCCCGAGTGTCTCTACTGGGGAATACGCAACGTCTGCGACCTCTGGCATCCGCCCGCCATGTACATCACCGAGAACGGGACCTCCTCATCCGACGTCCTCGCCCCCGACGGCCACATCTACGACACCGACCGCATCATGTACCTCCGCAATCACCTCACCCAGCTCCATCGCGCCGTCGCCGAAGGCTACCCCGCCCGGGGCTACTTCTGCTGGAGCCTGCTCGACAACTTCGAGTGGCTCGACGGCTACTCCAAGCGCTTCGGCCTCCATTTCGTCGACTACAAAACCCTCAAGCGCACGCCCAAGCTCAGCGCCGAGTGGTACAAAGCCGTCATAGCGCAAAACGCGGTGGTGTAAAAACATCGAAGGATGTCCCTGCGCCAGCCCGAGCCTGTCGGAGATGTACCGGATCTGGATTTTTAGCTTGCGTACGCTGCGGAATGAAAATCGCTTTACGTATGGTGCCGGCAGGGGGTCGAATTCTAGCCGCTGTCGATAATACGTAAGTTACTGATTCCAAATTCGCCAAAATCGCTCAAATCGCCAGAACCCACATCTTCAGGCACAATCTGGGCACAATCAATGCGCACAAACGTCTTCGCGGCTGGAGCAGTAGGTTACGTTCAGAATGATTGACCGCAAAATCGTACACGCCGACATGGACGCGTTCTACTCCTCGGTCGAGCAACGGGACCATCCCGAGTTGCGCGGCAAGCCGGTCATCGTGGCATGGCGGGGGAAACGTTCTGTGGTCTGCGCCGCCTCCTATGAAGCACGGCGGTACGGAGTCCGCTCGGCCATGGCGGCCAGCAACGCGGAACGGCTCTGCCCCGAGGGTGTTTTCGTTCCTCCCGATTTTCCCCGCTATCGCGCGGTCTCCCGCTCCGTGCGCGAGATCTTCCTGCGCTACACGGACCGGATCGAGCCGCTCTCACTCGATGAAGCGTACCTCGACGTGACAGACAACAAGATGGGCCTTCCCACGGCAACGAAGGTGGCGATCGCCATTCGCCGCGAAATTCGCGAAGAACTGCAACTGACCGCCTCGGCCGGCGTGGCGCCAAACAAGTTCCTGGCCAAGATCGCGTCCGATTGGCGCAAGCCGGACGGATTGTTCGTGATTCGGCCCGACGAAGTAGTGGATTTTCTCACTCCGTTGCCGGTTGGCAGAATTCCCGGCGTCGGGCGAGTGACCGAGCAGAAGCTGGCGCGACTCGGAATGCGCACGGTGGGCGATGTGCGCAACCGGTCAATTGATGAACTTCAGCTTCAATTTGGACGCTACGGGCAGCGGCTTTATGAGCTTGCGAGAGGCATCGACGAGACCCCGGTTGTATCGAACCGGCCTGTTCAGTCGATCTCCGCTGAAGACACTTTCGAAGAGGATGTGCTGTTGAGTGAAACCGCGCCGATGATCCGCCGCATGGCCGAGAAGGCGTGGACGGCTTCGCGCAAGGAGCCGCGCATCGCGCGAACTGTGGTGCTGAAGCTCAAGACGGCTGATTTCCAGATACGGACGCGAAGCCTTACTCCGGCCTCGCCGCCAAACTCGTGCGACGATCTGACCGAGATCGCGCTATCGCTTCTGGAGCGAGTTCCCAATGAACCGGGTAGGAGATTTCGCCTCGTGGGTGTCGGTCTCAGCAACTTCCGCGATGCGGATCTCGCAAACGAGCCATTGCTATTTTCATAATCAGTCGTGGCGTTCGTGAGCGGACTGCATTCCGCGTCGCAGACGGCGAAGTATAGGGGAACGTTTTGTAACTTCCCCATCGGCGGTCATTGGCTCAGAACCCTGGTTTTCGGTCGACGAGCGCCTCGACGATCATGCGTTCGTCGAGAATGGGATGCTCATTGTCCGAGCTTCAGTCATGCCGGGAGGAGGGCTGCGTCAGCATCGTGCGCTGGCACGAGAGACAGAACCAGGCCGGGCACGGCGGCCACGGAACTCGGCCGCACGGAGTTCCACAATTTCCAAAGCCGATTTAATGGCGAGGGCATGCACACGCGGCATCCTGCGGCATAGCGGGCAACTATGCCACTAGCGGCGGCCCAACATATTGCATCTCGTACCGCGCAAATACTTCTGCGTCCATCTTCGGCCCGTTCGGCACCGCCACATAGCGGAAGAACTCCTCCATCTTCCCCGCGGGAGTAAACGCAATCAACATGTGCGCCGGTTTCTGGCCCACCCCGGAAAAAGCATGCGGAATCCCGCGCGGCCCCAGGATCGATTCCCCCGCACGCAATGTCGTCCGGCTGTCGCCAACCTGAAACAGCACCTCGCCCTCCATCACGTAGAACCACTCTTCCTGATGGAAATGGAAGTGCCGTGGAGGTCCACCCTTCATCAGGTTCTTGTGTTCAATCATCAGTAAGCCGCCATTGGTCTCGCGTGGCACCGCCTTAAACAGAATCGTGCTGTATCCCAGCGAGTGCGTCTCCCCAAACCGGTCTTGTCCCGCTTCCACCGGATGTATCCCGCCAGTTTGCGGAAGCGCAGCACTCTGGCCGAGAGCAAAAGCCTCGAACCCTGCCGCTGGAAAACCTGCTGCTGGAAGCACGAATGCTGCGTTCTTGAGCAAATCACGACGCTTCACTGGAAATCTCCTTTGCTTGAAAGGGGCATGAATCAACCGCGCGGCGAGATTCCATTTCTGGAGCCCGGAGATCTGCGTAGCGGGGAAAACGCCTAAGTATAGAATGGTCTGGTTTCCAACCCCAGGAAAATCGCGGCGCCGTGCGGTTTTTCCGGGTCCGTGTCGCCGATGCGTTCTCAACTGACGAGAACAGGGGGATAACCGGCCAACGTCCGTTTATGCCGACAATCGCAAATCGCCTGATCTGGTGCAGGTGAGAGGCGTGTTGTATTATTCTTCAGCCGGTTTCTTCTTACTCCAGCTTGAGCAAGCGTGTTCAGTTTTGCCTCCATCTGTGGCCCCGGTGACCAACGCGGGGGTTCCTGCAGGGAAGGACGGCAACAGAGTCGACGAATTGGGCACCAGGTAGACGAACCCATGGTAGGCCGCTCTGCACCGCGCCAGCTGAAGTCGGAATTCTGATCGGACGCATAAGATCACTGGTCGTCAAAAACCATGACGATCGGCATTGAAGCGCCTCACACGACCACACCTGAAAATGGGCAGAGATTGGCCGGTTAACAGGCCTTAGCGCTCATTGCCCCCGAATCATGTCGATGTATGTCTTCGGCAAGTTGCCGTATAACCGGCTTTCCGGACAAGTAGTTGGCTTCTCAATCCAGGTTGCGAACGATAAAGGACGCTATCGTCAACAACACCGCTTCTAAGGGAAGAGCCGGTAATGAGGCTTTCTTCGCTCATCCGGCTCCCCTGATGTTCCATGACGGGCGGATCATCTCGATGAGTCCCACTTCTAGTCACGCCGCCATGTTCACCGGGAGTTCCTGCCATTCCGATGGCTCGGGGGTGGCGACAAGAACTTTGATTTTCTTGCCTTCGCTTAGCGTCTGCGAGATGCGCCCCTTGATGCGCGAGCTGGTCCTTTGGCCTTTATGTCCTCTCCAGTATTGATCGAACCGCGCTTTTAAACCGCTGAGGGTCAGGCCGACATAGACCACGATATCGTCCACGCTGAATGCGATCGCCCTTGCGCCGGGTTATGTGGCCAGCGCACCGGCCATCGCCGCCTACACCATCACCCCGGCGCCATCGACGGTGATCTCCACCATCGCCACCTCGGAGAGCACCGTCGGCCTCCCAAATGCAGGATGCTTCGGAGGCGTGGCTCTGGATAGCTCGAACGATATCTACGCGATCGATACGTGCGGGAACTACCCGGCAGTCTTCAAGATCTCCGCGGCCACGGGGAAGGCCACACTTTTTGCAGGCAACGGTCACTACGGTTACGCCGGAGATGGCGAGCAGGCGGGCGATGCCGAGTTCGAGTTCACGAACAACTCCGGTATCGCGGTGGACTCTTCGGGAAATATCTATGTCGCGGATACGTATAACAACCGGGTGCGGGTGATCAACGCCTCCACTGGGTTAATTACCACGTTTGCGGGAAACGGTACCGGCGGATATAGCGGAGACAATGGAGCCGCCACGAGCGCGGAACTCGCCCTTCCCATGGGTCTGGCCATCGATGCCCAGGGCAACATCTATATCGCGGACTCGAGTAACAGCATTGTGCGCATGGTCAATCTGCGAACCGGAATCATCAGCACTGTCGCGGGAACGCCGAAAACATTTGGCGATGCCGGCGACGGCGGGCTGGCGACCTCCGCGACCCTCGAATATCCGTAAACGGTGGCTGTGAATTCGGCCGGCAACCTTTACATCGCGGATCAATCCAACAAAATCCGGAAGGTTACCAAGACCACGGGAGACATCGCCACCATCGCGGGCAGCGGGCAGTACGGCGAAACCGGAGATGGAGGCCCTGCCCTGAACGCCCAAATGATTCCAGGATTCCTCGCTGCCGACGCCCAGGGCGATGTCTACGTATCGAGCTACGGCGTTCGCGAGGTCTCTGCCGCCACCGGAAACATTTCTACCGTAGTCGGCGACGGCTACATCGGATACTGGGGAGATGGCGGCCCGCCGACCAACGCCGGACTGTGGTATTGCGCGGGCATCGCATTCGACTCCAGCGGCGACATCATCATTGCGGACACGGATAACGAGAATATTCGCGAAGTTGCTCCAGCCGTAGCCACGCCGACGTTCTCGCCTGCAGCGGGAAGCTACACTGGCACGCAGCAGGTGACCATCAGCGATGCCTCGACAGGGGCCAAGATCTACTACACAACTAACGGAGATACGCCAACAACGAGTTCCGCCGTCTATAGCGGTCCGATCGCGGTCTCCTCCTCTGAGACCATCCAGGCCATTGCCGTCCTTGGCTACAACACCAGCGGGCTGAGCTCGGCGGCGTACGTCATCAACATTCCGGTCGCGGCTACGCCGACGTTCTCGCCCGTGGCCGGAACCTACACGGCGGCCCAGTCGGTGACCATCTCGGACACGACATCGGGCGCGACAATTTACTACACCACCAACGGAACCGCGCCGACCAGCAGCTCGACCGTTTATAGCGGGTCGATTACGGTGTCGTCGTCGGAGACGATTGAAGCGATCGCCGCAGCCAGCGGCTACACCAACAGCGCAGTAGGCTCGGCGGCGTACACCATCAACCTTCCCGCTAATCCGGTTCCGGTTCTGAGCAGCTTGTCGCCGGCCATTGCCAACTCGGGTGGGGCAGCCTTCACGCTGACGATAACCGGAACAGGATTCATCTCCGGCTCGACGGTGTACTGGGGCTCGACGGCGCGGACGACGACTTACATTAGCGCGACGCAGCTCACGTCGCAGGTTCCATCCAGCGACATCGCGTCTTCGGGCACTACTGCGATCACGGTGCAAACTCCGAACCCGGGCGGCGGCGCCGTCGCGGGCATCCTAAATCTGTGGTGGAAGTACCGCGAGAAGTCGGACAGAATCAGAGTCGTGTGCGGGCTGATCGATCCGCAGATTACCCCGGGCGAATTCCTGCATGTGGTCAATTTATGCGATCACCCGATACGACTCGCTGACTATGGATACGTAATGCGTACTGGCAAGCTGCTTTCACTTCCACAGATGGATGCAAACGAACCTGACGATAATGAGCGCATTACCTACGGGAGTTCGCTACTTGAGACTAGAAATTCCTCGTTTGAAACGGGGACGACTCTCCGGGATCGCCCAATAGGCGTGTATGCCAGAACCACAAATCAATCCAAGCCACAAATAAGCTTCCGAGAAGATACGCCGATCTGGTTGTGCTGTTGGCTCTTGGTACGAACTCGGATCAAAACTGCCTACGACATTAGCTAACTAGATCTGTTTCCCCGAAATCTCTTTCTCGCATTCTCTGTCGCACCTTATCAGCGATTACTGTCGCCATTGCCATCCTCCCAATCTGGCCATCCGGCCATATGAATGGAGCCCTTTCGGGTCACGGGCCATTCGGTCTCCTACATCAGTCCGCGTATCTTGGGCCTTGTTTCTTAACTACCCTGAAGTGGTAGTAGCGATTAAAACCGATTCTCTATGGCTTTTTGCAGGCTGTATCAAACACATACCAAATAGGGGTATTCGGCATCACTTTATGGACAACACCTTCGGGCCCTGTCGCTGAATCCGCATCAGGCAACCCTCCCCCATTTTTATCCGCATATGGTAGAACGCCCCAAATGTTATAGGCCTAGATTGGCATTCACCTTCAATCTGTATTCGCTCAGATTGCGGCGCATTCACAATATCGCTCTCGGGAAGATTAATAATAATCGTAGTTCGAAAGACTGAGACAGTAGGCATCGCGTCTGTGACCTGAATAGCGAGCAATTGGTCGAGCGGATGCAGAACTGCCCAAACCGTCCCATCGGCTAGGGTCTCGAGCTTATTCCCGTTCGGGAGAGTGACTATTCCTTGTTCCTTGTTGAGCAGTGGCTTGGTAGGCTCGGAGGCGACCGGACTATTTTGCTGGGCATTCGACGCAACCATCCCGATTGAAGCCTTGAGATAAAATGTCGGCCCCACGCCGGGCACAATCTCTGCCTTTGTGAATTGCCCCTTTAGATGCTCGCCGTGAGCCCCGATTACCACTTGGACGCTTTTCGGCTGGAGCTCAGCGAGCGGCGACGTTATCACCAGGGTATACGTGCCAACAGCCAGATTCGATCCGAACGGCCCAATCGTGAATTTCCCGCCGACAACCCTGAGATCACGTTCCCACACGTATCCACAGTTCGGGCGACATGTTGCCAACGGTGGTTGGAGGGACGCTTGCAGCTTTGTCCCGTCCGGCAGATTGGTACTTGCCTCAATCTTGTCGCCGGGAAGATGCGTCAAAGTCATCGATACGACAAGATCGTTCTGCCGACCATCGCTCGGAACCGCCTTCCGGGTGTCGTCAGTTGAGGCTCCTGCCAAACCATCAACACCCATCTCAGACTTGCTCGGTGGAGTAGCTCTTTGCGGAGCATTATTGATCGTGCCATCTGATCTAGGTTTCAATTGAAAGACCTGTCCCGGCATAGCATCGAAAGACACAACCGCAACCGTTCGCCGACCGCTCTCGTCCACTTTCATGCCGCAACCAATTCCCGATAGCTGCTGGTTCTTAAAAAACAGCTTGCACCATCCTTCGCTTGGCGTCCTCGCCTTCCCAGTTCCCAAGTAAACGCTGGAGACCTGCATCATGGTTCCATCATCTCCAGGCTGGCGAGTTTCGACTTGGCCAGCAAAGCCGAGGATCAAAGAATGGTTGGATTCCTTTTGTGAGAAGTCAATCAGCACATGGCCTGCATAGTCGTCAAAAAATGTGATTGCGGCAGAGTCGCAGTAGAACCGCGACTGCTGCTTTGTCAGGTCATTGCCGAGCGGCCCTTCGGCAGTGTTGCTAGAAGAACCGCATGTGCCTTTGACAATCTGGATGTTGCTAATACCGGCCTCGGCTGGGATTGTGAAGCCCATGCTCGCCAACAAGATGGTGCTCAGAATCGCCGTTCGGTAGATCATTGCCTCTCCTCCATCCCAGATATCCGGCTAGGCCCTTCGCTCAGGTTGCGCTTGAACGCTCATATGTTCCTTTGAGATTTCCAAATTATAGATGGACGGCTCCATACGATCAGTTACTCGATCGGATTGGCCGACGCGACGGCGTCAGCCGTACTGCTGCTTGACAGCTCGCTACTATCAAGCCATCGCGCAGCCAAGACACACTCTGGGCTTTGGGCACAGTTTGGGCACAGAAAAACGCATCCGAAGATACGTTGATTCCGTAAAACGTTGACAGTATTGGTGCCGGGAGGGGGGGTCGAACCCCCACGAGGTTTCCCTCGGCGGATTTTGAGTCCGCTGCGTCTGCCAG
>CAWKOB010000020.1:0-839902 GCA_963851135.1 uncultured Acidobacteriota bacterium
CAAATAAATCAATAACTTACTGTATGTTGGCCTTCGGTTCACTTACTGACTGCGGTGGATTTTGCGGGTACCCCGCCGCAATATCCGGCTTTGCGGTGGAACTGATGGATTCGACCGCGCTGCGCAGCTCCTCAATTCCAAAGTGACCATAGCGCGCTGCCATCTTCGCCATTGTGCTCGGGGACCATCCAACCACTTTGGCGATGATGGGAATGGGAATGCGCGCGGCAATCATGCGAGAGACGGCGCTGTGTCGCAAGTCGTGGAAGCGAAGCCGGGTCAGAGCGGCGGGCAGGTTCGCCGTCTCAAAATGGCAGGCTTCGCATTCAAACCCGGTTGCCGGTTTCTCACGGTCGATCAGAGTCCCGTCTCCGCAGTTGGGGCAATGGCGCTGTGTCCGTCTCTTGGCTGACTGCCAGGCGGATTGAATGGTTCCCACGGGCTTTTCCGCGTCGTACTCGTAGACCTGGACAGTCCCGCCGAATGTCCCTTCGGTTCCATGAAGGCCATACTTCTCCGTTGGAAAGACGTAATGCGCCGGTTGCCGGTTGGGGAACTCTTGCGCCCAAAACTTCAAGGTTTCGATTGCCCGCAGATTCAAGGGGATTGTCCGGCCCGTCCCCGATGCTGTCTTGTCTTTGCCGAACTTGAGGCCGCGATTCACAAAGTCGATGTTGCCCCATTGCAGGGTGCGGATTGTGTTGTATCGCGCGCCGGTTTCGAGGGCCAGCGTAACGAAGGGCAGCAAGGCGCGGGACACGGATCGCCCGCATTCGAGTAACAGCATGGTCTCTTGTTCGGGAGTGAGCGCGCATCCGGCATCTTGTCTTTCGGGAAGCATGGTCACATCGGATTGAATGCGCGCCCAGGAACCATACTTGCGCATGATCTGGCGGAGCATCCCTACTTCGATGTTTACCGTCCGGTTCGATGCGCCTTCGGCAAGGCGCGCGGTCTGATACTTCTGAATGTCCCGCGCCTCAATGTCCACAAGCAATTTCCTGCCCAGGACCGGCAGCAAGTGGCCGATGCTGTACTGCACGATAGAGGCCATTTTCGGGGACCATTTGAGTTGTTTGGCTTTCTGCCACTCTGCGGCGGCAGTGGAGAGCAAGTCGGGGCGCGCCAGTCTGCGGATGCCAGCGGTCCCGTCTTTCAGTGATTGTTTGCGTTTCTCGTAGACTTCTTTCGCCCGCGTCTTTGAACTCATCCCCGTAGTCTCGCGGATGCGCTGCGAGTGAAACATGAAGTCCATGACCCAAACCTTGCTGCCTTTCGGTCGATAGATTGCCATGTGGTTTACCGTCCTTTCTTTGGGGCCACAATGTCATGTTTTGTGACCGCTTGGGTTAAGAATCTAAGGTCAACACTGGCCCGCCTTGCGACCCAATGTTTCCAGTCCTCTTGCGTCTTCGCGCTTCGCCATTCACGAATTGCTGTTTTGGCGCGGCGCAGTTTATCTTTCCGTTCGGTTTCGATCCGTTCACGAGTCCTTGCTACGGCAGTTGCCGCGTTGCCGCATCTTCGAGAGCAATAGACGGTCTGCGATGCCCGCCTTTTGATGTAGTAATTTCCGCAACGCGCGCATGGCCCGGCGAGCTTTTCGCACAGCGGATTCGTAACTAGATTTGCGAACATCCAGACCGTAAACGAGTGGGGATCGTGCTCGTTCGGGCCGTCTGGAATGACCTGGTAGAAACCGTATTTGTGTTTCTTGCCCGCGACGAAGAAAGGCTGCATCACGGCGTGGTGTAAGTCCGCCCCTATAGCGACATTGTTTTGCAGCATCGCATGAAGCGAGGGCGCGTCCATCCATTCTTTGAGCAGGCCGACAAGTTCCCGCCCGCGTTCGGTGTCCTTTTCTGCGTTCAGCACATCACAGACGCCGTGGAGACGACCTTCCGGCGTGCTCCATTCACGCATCGTTTTGAATTGGGGTTTCGGTGTCATGCAATTACATATAGCACGCAATGGAACGTGAGTGCAAATGAATTAGATAGACGGCTCTCCTGCATTGAATGTAGCGTGGGTATGAAAAGGAGAGCAAATGGGAATACAAGCGAATCCCCGAACGGATCGCGGTCTGTTGACCACTGAGGAATTTGCGGCGGCTCTTGGCCTGTCTGCAAAGACCATCCGCCAGTGGACATGGACCCGGCGAGTGCCTTTTGTGCGCGTGGGGCGAGCGATCCGCTTCAAGCCTGAGACAGTAACCGAAATCATCGAACGGGGTGCCGTCCCCGCCCAGGAGGCGCGCCCGTGAATGCGGTACCCGCAAAATCCACCGCATCCCATCCGTTCAAAACGGACTGCCTGTTTGCTTTGTGTGGGATGCCTACCCCTGCCTTGCTGTTTCCCACGCGGGAGGGCGCGAGGTGAACACGCTACCCCATGAAATCATCGTGTCCGCGCGGCGCGGCTGGAAGTTGTTTCCAGTGAAGACAGGCGGCAAGCTGCCATTGATTGCGGACTGGCCGGGCCGGGCATCGAATGACCTGGAAGTGCTGGAGGCATGGGCGCGGGAATATCCGGGCTGTAATTGGGGAGTGGCGACCGGCCAGCCAAGCGGTTTCTTTGTGGTCGATGTGGACGGCGCAGCGGGCCGGGCATCCACAGCAGAGCTAGAGCGGCAAGGCTTGACGCTGCCCGATTCGCTCACGGTGACCACGGGGCGAGCGGATGGGGGCGCGCATCGTTATTTTCGGATGCCGTCTGGTGTAGATATTCACAACGATCAATCGGGCAGAATCGGCCCGCACATCGACGTGAGAGGCACGGGCGGATTTGTTGTGTGTCCGCCGTCTGTCCATGCGAGCGGGACGCAATACCGCTTCATTGATCCTGATGTGGCAATCGCAGACGCGCCCGCATGGGTGATTGAACGATTGATGGCGCGCCAGGCAATGCCAGCGACCACGGGACAGGCAAGCCCGCACACGATAGGACGGGGCCAGAGAACGCCGATTCTGGTTTCGTTGGCGGGGAAGCTACATTCGCAAGGCATCCCCGCTGGCGGGATTCTGGCAGCTCTCCGGGGATTGAATCAAACTTTCAACCCGCCACATGACGACACGAAACTTGAGCGCATTGTTGGCGATCTCATGCGCCGGTATCCGGCTGGGACAATGCCAGAGGAGCAGCAGCCCGATCTTGTCTGTCTCGGGACGATAGCGCCGCGCGCCGTCGATTGGTTGTGGGCGCTGTATCTGGCGCTTGGGATGCTCTCCATGTTGTCCGGTGACCCAGGAGCAGGAAAGACGTTCATCGCGCTTGCGATTGCGGCTGCATTCACCATGGGCCGGACGCCAGACGGTGAGCGATGCGCGCCTATCAATGTTCTGTACATGAGTGTCGAGAACGCGCCCGCCGAAGTTATCCGCCCGCGATTCGATTCATTGGGCGGTGATGCTTCGCGCTTTCACCTGTTACGCGGAACGGTTCGGACGGAAGACGGAGAATCCATCCAAGGCGCAGTCAGTCTTTCCGATGTGTCTGTTTTAGACGCGGCCTTGGAAAAGACGCGGGCAAGACTGGTTATCGTTGACCCGATCCAATCGTATCTAGGTGCGACCGTAGACCTGCATCGCTCAAACGAGACGCGGCCTGTACTTGATGGTCTGGCGAAGCTGGCGGAAAAGCACCGTTGCGCAATTCTCCTCTTGCGGCATCTGTCGAAGGCGAACGGCGGGAAAGCAATTCATCGCGGTCTGGGTTCGATTGATTTAACCGGCGCGGTGCGTTCTGAGATGTTGGCGGGTTCGCTGCCTGATGATCCCGAAGCCCGCGCCTTGGTCCACATCAAATCGAATCTCGGAGCATACGGGCCAACGCTCGGTTACTCAATCGACCATGAAGGCCGATTTGCATGGACTGGCCGGAGCGAAATCACTGCCGGGCAGATGTTGGAAGCGCCGTCCAACACAGAGGAGCGGAGCGCCGTCGAAGATGCCCGCGAATGGCTGCACGATTTTCTTTCCGATGGCAGTAAAGAACAGCCGGAGTGCCGGAAGAAAGCGGAGGCCGCCGGAATATCCTTCGCAACGCTCCGCCGGGCAAAAGACGCTCTCCGGGTTCGCTCTTTCAAGGCCACAGTGCGCGGCGCTTGGTTGTGGGCGCTCCCCGATCCGCCCCAAGGCGCTCACGATGTTCCCCAAGATGCTCACACAAAACAGTTGAGCACCTTGGCAAATTTGAGCACCTTGGAAGACGCTCAAAAAGCCCAAGGCGCTCAAGCAAGTCCTTTATATTCCCAAGACGCTCAAAAGTCTTTGTGTGAACAGGATGGTGAGCACCTTGGCAATGCAGATACGAAAGATACGAACACAGCCAATTCCGCGAATAGTGCGGCCTTGGACGCGAAAGCATGGCTCGAAGCTGGCAAGGCCAGGGCAGCTCAAAACCTTCGGAGGGTCGAACTGTGAACGAAGCACAGGAACTCATCCGCATTGTCGAGGCGCGCGGCGGACGGCTCACCATCGAAGGCGAAAAGCTGGTGATTGAGCCGGGCGAGGCCGCATTGCCCCTGGTGGACTCTCTGCGCGCGTACAAGCCCGAGATAGTCGCATTGCTGCAAAGCCGGGCAGAGCCGGACGCCACTCCCGAGAGTGACGCGCTCGGGCTTTGGATGCTGGCGCGATGCGTCTACCGTGACCGGGCATGGGGCGGAGTCGGGGCGCTCTACCTTGACCTTGCCCGATGGTGCGCGGCCCAAGGGCGGGCCTTGCCGGAGTCACGGCGGGCCTTCACAGCGGAATTACTGGCGGAGGGCTTCGCCGTGACCACGGACGGGCTTGTCTGCGGGCTGATGCTCGGGGAAGACAGCGAAGCCCAGGAGCGCGCCCAGGCCGCGCCAGAGGCCAGCGGGGCGCCCGCATCCCCCAAAGCAGCGAAGCGGCGCAATGCCGGAAGGCGGCGGGCATGATTGCGGTCGGTTCCAAAGTGTTTCTCCGGGTCTGTCCCTTCGGCCAGCCGGGGACCGTGCGAAGCATGGAACGAAACCGCGCCGTGGTGATCTGGCATGACCTGGACTATGAAGGGCGGCACAGGCCGGAAAGCCTGATGGAAGCGGAGAGTCAGAGCGAAACTGGCCCGGACTCCCCGGAAAAGTCCCCGCAATTTTCACAAGGCATGGAGCTATGTGCATGAAACCACAGCAGGGAAAGACCTGTGCATTGCTGCTTACCCAGCAGAAATCAGGATGTGTGGAGGCGAAATGGCATTGAACCTTGACCACGTTCGCGTGGAACCACTGAGCAATGCCGCGCATGAGCAAATCCGCGACATGCTGGCCGAATCTCGATTGCGCAGGCTGGCCGCGCAGATGTGGGCAGACGCGATTGAAGGCGAAGACTACGACGAAGCGGACCGGATCGCAGAGGAAACGGCGAGCTGGTTTCAGCCCGAGGGGGAGCGATGAAGGTTGGAAGCCGCGTGGTCCGCATCGACTCGCCAGAGATTCAAGGGACGGTGATCGCCAGGGACGGCGAACGGGTCATCGCACACATCGCAATGGGTCGATATTGCGGCGCTGATGCGGGCCGGACAAACGAAGCGAGTTGATAGGAGTTGAAAGTGGCAAAGCAAGACGGCAAAGCCCGGTTGCATGAACTGGCGATTGCGGCGCTGATGACTGAGCCGACCATTGAGGCCGCCGCACAGCGGGCCGGAATCACCGGGCGGACTTTGCAAGCATGGCTGACTCAGGAAGAGTTTATCGGCAAGTGGAACGCGGCAAAGCGGGCGCTGGTACAGACAGCAACGACACGGCTGCGCTCGGGAATGATCGCCAGCATTGCCGCATTGGAGCAGATACGCGACGACAAAGAGACTCCGGCGAGTGTCAAGGTAAGCGCGTCCCGCACAATCTTGGAATTTGCTCTGCGCGCGAGTGAACTTGAAGACCTAAGCGAACGTCTCGACAGATTGGAAAGGAGCGTCCAGAAATGAAGTTAGCCACCATCGAAAACCGGATTCTGAAACTCGAAACCCGCGTCTCCACTGTTGATGAGGCGGCGCTGATGGACTGCGCGATGAGGCGCACTTACAGCCGAACGCACGGTGAAACCGCGCCCGCTCACGTTATGGACCGAGAGGCCGATTCTCTGGCGCGCATGGAATCACTGCCTGCCGGAACCGGCCCGCTTTTGACTGCGGCGTGGGAGATTCTGCGCAATCCTGGACCGCTGTACACGGAGACGCCATGCGAGTGAACGATTTTCGGGCGCGCTTAACGAATCTTGAGGCAAAGCTAGGCGTAACTCTGGACACTTACCTACTCGCAGACGGAAAGCGAGCGACTCTTCCCAAGAATGAGCGGATGCTGACGTTTCTCGATTGCGCTCTTGGGCGGCCATCGGAGCGGGCGCGAATCATGCTGGACGCGACAGCCACAAGCGGGCCGGACAGATTGTGGGAGCTGGCCCAGGCGCTTGCAGCCAGCCCGCGCGAAACCTAGCCCGAACTGAAACGACAGGAGAGAAAACATGGACACGGAAACGACTGTAGACGTAGCAGCGGCCAGGAGCAGGGCGGATGAGTTGCGCGCGGAACTTGAGGCGGAACAGATTCGCATTGCGGAGCAGGAACTTACCCAGGCCGAGGCCGCGCACGGCGAGCTATACCGGCAGTGTGTTGAGGCGCAGACAGCCTATGACGATCTCGATTCGCAGGTGAACGCACGGCAGCACGTTTTCTATCAGGCTTCCACGCGCCGTACCGGGGCGAAGCAGCAGATTGACATGATCTTGGCTAACAGGCCGGACAGGATGCGGCGCTTCGACCAATCGCATCCCTACTCCACCGACCGGAATCAGGAGAGCGAATGGAAAGCAAGTTTAGAGCGCGCCCAGCAGGAACAGCAGGACGCAGAGCGCGAATACGGAGATGTGGGGAGCGAGCTGGTAAGGCTGCAATCGGAACGACGCGCGGCGGCAAAGGTTCTGGAAGGTGTGAGCTGGCAGGAAGGCGCGGCACGGGAGCGCGTTACCGCATGTGGCCGAACACTCGCCGCGATGAAACCCACGCCAGCGGGATCTTCCCCTTGGCAGGAACCGCGTTTGAACGGTGCAACGCTGGTGCTCACAACGGGCGGCGGCATCCCGTCCGATCCGCGCACCCGGAGGCCAGCCGCGCGCTGATGGTTTGGGCGGGCGGGCGCGTATCCCGCCGTCAATGGGGTTTTCTCCTGCCCATTGTCTCTTGCCCAGGGGACGACTTATCCCGTCCCCACTTTTTCAGAGGGAGTGGAACATGGATGTTTTCGCGGTTCTCAGGGAAGCCAAACAGCGAACGCGCAATGGGGCAGTTGAACCGATGCCGGTAAAAAGCGGTTGCATCTGTCCGAATCAACACAAGCCCGTCAACGGCATTGTCATAACGAGTCCGGCCTGTTTGGAACATGGTCTGCGCTCCCCCTGGATTTGCCATGAAGACGGTTTCGATGTGCCGTGGCAGGAAACCGTAAAAGCCAGGACGGAGGGACACAGCCCGCGTCTGCCCGTTCTCAGGGATGCGCGTCTGGCCGATGCTACCCGGAGATGCGGAGCGAAACTCGCGGCGCGCGCTGCACACCATCCACCATCAACGCCGACAGGAGCAGCACAGTGACAGACACCATGAAGAACGCAGGCCAGCAGACGGCGGCAGGATTCGCCAGCACGCACAATCAACCCATCCCGCAAAATGACTGGCAGCCGATGCCCGAGACAGCCAGTCAGGGACAGACACCGACCTTTGACGCTACGGCAATCGCGCCCACGACGGGGCCATGCGCGGATGTTCTTCCCGCTGTCCCGCTTGACCGGGCGCAATTCAAGGGAGAGTGAGCATCGGACACGGCGCGATTCCGCCATGCAATACCCCTGTCCGGTTCGCAGCGATGCGCCAGAGGGCAAATGTGGGGCGCTTTCTGGCGTCATTGGCCCGATTTCTTACCGGCTGGAATGGAGTCCGATGCAATCTCAAGATAGACCCGAAAATGGAAATCGGCTTTCAGGCCAGCTATCGCCCTTTCAAACGCACGAATCGCGTGTGCGTTAGCACTGTTCACGTCCGCAACCCATTTCCCATTGCATTTCGGGCATGTCAAAAGGTGGGTTGCCACATCTTCGACCACCGGCAGAGAGAGCGTTGCGCCACACTGTTCATGTTTGCAATCGAAGCGGAGTGACAGAATATCGCCTGGTTCGATGTAATGCTTCTCCTGTGCTGCCATTTCTGATGATCCTCCGATCTATACAAACGTGGCGCGGTAAGTCTATCGCCTCCGGCTGTGCTCAAAATACTGCGGTGAAAATTGCGGGTAGTCTACAAAGGAATTTGGAGATGTTCGCAGAAATCACGGGCGGCTGGCGAAGGCCAGAAACCCGTGATTCTGCGGCTGTTGCAGTAACTAGCAGACAGTGAGAGGATAACTCTCAATCCGTCTTACAAGCAGGAAGTCGGGGGTTCGAGTCCCTCTCTGCCACCAAGAGTCAGGAGAATATCGCAATTTCATCATCGCGACTCGTCCGGGTCACTCGGGAGTCTCAGAATGTAGATCACTGCGCCTACGACCCGGCCGGTCTCCGGGTGGTGGTCAGCGTGCCGGAACACGACCATCCACGCAGCACGGTCTGAGCGCAGGTCCCAGCTTACCTCCTCGGCAAGCCGAGCTTCCAGATAGCCAAGCTGCTCCCCGCCATCTTGCCTCAGAACCGCGATTGCGTTTGAATCGAAGGGGTTCTCCGGCTCGGGACGAAGCTCAAGCAGGTCGATCGGACGGCAATGCGCGATGGCCTGAGTCCGCGACGAGCCGTTTGCATTTGGGTGACTTGCCCCGGCAATCTTTGCATAAAAATGCTTATCGCACCCATATTTCGCCACGATATCGCCGACAGCAGCGTCGAACGCCGCGTCGGAAACTTCCGATCTGAGCATGCTCAGGAGTATATGCTCTTTAGGCGAATTCGACCGGATGTGAGCGATCTTAGCAACTTGGGCTGAAAGCGGCGGTTGACGACGCCCGAAGCCCTGGAACTCATGCAGGAGTCCCCGGCCCCGCCACGCCGGTTTAGGAAATTGCTCGCGGCGGTAACGGTGCTATACTCCTCCGCGCAAGGAGGAAGTCATGGAAGTCTCTTCTCCGGCGAGTCAGGCGGGAACGACGGCGCAGCTAGATGCGTCGCAGGTCGAGGAGCAGCAGCGCCGCGAAAGGCGCATTCGCGACGTGAAAGAGGCCACGGCCACTGCCATGCCGCTCACTTTTGGAAAGGTGTTTTTGGCTGTTCTTCTAGCGAACATCGTTTCGGCCGTGGTTATCGCTATTGGATATGCGGTCGTCACCTCCAGATAGCACACCAAACCCCCACGCGGTCCTTCCCGCGGCTGCTTTCCGGGCCCGGATTTCGTTACCTGCCCAACCCCTTTGCGCATCTATTTCCTTATGGCCAGATCCACCGTGGCTCGATGGGCGATACGCCTGCTGCTCCTCATTTGCGCTCTCCCAGCGTTTTCCTATTCCCTGCTTACGCACGAGCAACTAATCGACCTCACCTGGGACGACTCCATTGTTCCCCTGCTGCTCAGCCGCTATCCCAACCTGACCAAGGCACAGCTGGAAGAAGCCCGAGCCTACGCCTACGGCGGCTGCGTCATCCAGGACATCGGCTACTACCCCTTTGGCCAGATGTCGTTCAGCAACCTTACTCATTACGTGCGCTCCGGCGATTTTGTCGTGTATCTCTTCCGCGACGCCCGCAATGCCAATGAGCTTGCGTTTGCCGTCGGAGCTCTTTCGCATTACATCGGCGACTCCTACGGGCATGCGCTGGCCACCAACCTTGCCGTACCGGTGGAGTTTCACAAGCTCGAGCGCAAATACGGCCATTCGGTCAACTATGCCGAAGGCGAGCACCAGCACGTCCAGACAGAATTCGCATTCGACATCGACGAAATCGCGCATCATCGTATGGCGCCCGTCCGCTACCTCCGCCAAATCGGGCTGAGGGTGCCCACGCAGCAATTGTCGCTGGCCTTCTACCAGACTTATGGACTATCCAATAAGTTCACGGGCCACCGGCGGCAGTGGGTGAACGCAGGCGCTTATCAATTCGCGGTGCGCGCGTTTATTCCGCGCATCGCCTATGCCCTCACCTTGATTCATCGTCACCATGAACCGCCCGATGCCGACACGCCCGAGGCGCAGGACCTGCATGCGGAGGTCGGCGCCATGGACCAGGAAAACGACTGGGACAAGTACCGGCGCCATGCCGGCATTGGGACCTGGACATTGGCAGGACTGATCTTCATCCTGCCCAAAGTGGGGCCGCTCAAGCTGGTCGACGTGAAGGGGCCCACGCAAAGCACCGAGGCGGATTACGTCCACAGCGTAGTTGTTTCTGTGGCGGAATTTCGCCGCGCCCTGCGCCGTTTTACTCCAATAGCCGCGAGGGGCGAGGAATCGCCCCCGGGCGCGCCGTCGCTTCCTGACAGCATCCTGCCCGTGATCTCGCGCGATCCCCACCATCCCCTGCCGAACCGCGATCTGGACACCGGCCGAGTGGTGCAGCCTGGAGGCTATCCCCTCACTGACTCGACATTCGCATCTCTGCTCCACAAGCTCACTCGGCAGCCGCATGTGCCGGTCCCCATGGGAATCAAAGAGGCGATCGAGAGTTATTACTCCGATCCGGACCTTCCTATCACAACCAAGAGAGACCCGCAGCGTTGGGCTGAAGTTCAGGCCGACCTGGTGACGCTCAACGGCATGCCCACAAGTCCCTGGCCGGAGCCGTTCCCCACTTATGAGGAAGGCCAATAAATCTTCGCCCCCCGTGCCGCTTCCGCACCGTCGTAGTCTTTTCCAATCGAAAGATGAGCCTGAAGGATGCAGAAGGTAAGGGCGGCTTTTGGGGGTTCCTTTCTGTATGGATGAAGAGGAAGATAGCAGTCGCAGCCGGTAGGGAGGGAATGTGGAAATCAGCTTTATCGATTTCCACATTTCCTCCCTACGCCGCGGCCGGTTCATGCGCCGAGCCGGAGTTGGTCGAAGAGCTTTGCTTTGGCCTGTTGCATGAGCATTGCGGCTTCGGTGTCACTGTGTGCGGCGGCAACGCGTTTGAGGGCATTGAGGCTTAACCCTGGGCGCAGGTATTGGACTGGGTTGTGCATTTCCAAGAGGGTCTCCAGTGGGGTTTGATAGCGGCTGTAGCGGATGCGCTTACGGCCCTTGGGGTCGGTGGAGACATCGGGCTGTGCGCAGGGCCGATGATAGTTCAGATAGGGGTTGAGGAAGTCGCGATAGAATCCGCTGAGCCGCTCGGCGTGGGTGGCGTCGATGTATCCGTAGCCGATGTGCTTGCGGATGATGGAGCCGTTCTTGGTCTCTACCAGGCCGTTGTCGTTGGAGTGGCGGGGCCGGCTCTTGGTCTGCTCGATGCGCAGCTTGTCGAGCAGCCGGGCTACGGTTTTGTTGAGGAACTCGCTTCCGTTGTCGGAGTGAAAGCCCTGGATGGGAAAGGGGAACTGGCGCAGCATGGCCTCCAGCACCGGCTCTAAAAACGTCTCCGCAATGCGCGGCGTGGCCGCCACGACTTGCCACTGAGTGACCTCATCGACGGCGTTGATGTGGTAGACACCCTTGGCGTCGGGCCGGTCTCCCTGATGCACGGTATCAACGCGTAGGAAGCCGGGCTGGCCCAAAGGATCGGGCCGGCGCCGCTCGCCGATGGACACGGTGACGGGACGAGTCCTGGTGTAGCTGCGCAGCGGCTCCCGGTAACGGCTGCTTTTGCGCAGGTTGTAGAGATGGGCGACGGAGATCGCTGACAGCCGCTCAAACGCCTGCTTGCCAAACACCCCATACTCGCGTTCCAGGATGCGCCGCGTGGCCGGCCCGCCCAGCGTGTCATGCGCCTCGTCGACCTGGGCCAGCAGCTCCGCGTCTCCGCGCGTGTAGTGCGCCGGGAAGCGATGCCGCCGATAACGGGTCACCGGCACCCGACCCAGGGCCATGTAGCGGGTGATCAGCCGTGTCACCTGCGCCCGGCTCAGCCCCGTCATCTTCTCCATGTAGCGCCGCAACAGCCCGCGCGCCGCCTTGCCCTGCGTCGCGTACTGCTGCCCTACCAGGACCTGCTCCATCCAGCCGTACACCTCGGCCCGATGCCTGCCCTGGAACTGGAGACCCTCGCTGGCTTCAACAAACCGGCGGATCTCCTCCATGCTCAACTTCTCTGCCTGATACACGCGGATGTTCAATCCCCAGCATGCCTTACTCCTTCAGGCTCATCTTGCGTTGGAATCCATCCGCTCCTTCAGGCTCATCTTGTGTTGGAAGAGACTCGGCCTTTACATCCCTATCCGTCGCCTGCCACACTGTTAGGTGGACACCCAGACAATCGTTATTCTCGACTTCGGCTCGCAGTATACGCAGCTCATCGCGCGCCGCATCCGCGAGCTCAACGTCTTCTCCGTGGTCCTGCCCTGCACCGCTCCACTGGGCGAAATCCAGAGCTATGAGCCCATCGGCGTCATCCTCTCCGGCGGCCCTTCGTCGGTCTATGACTCCGACGCGCCGCCCGCGGACCCGAAGGTGCTCGAGCTCGGCCTCCCCACTCTCGGCGTCTGCTATGGTCTCCACTTCATCGTCCATCACCTCGGGGGGAAGATCCGCCCCGGGACCAAGCGCGAATACGGCCACGCCGAAGTGACCATTGAAGACACCGCCAATCCGCTCTTTGCCGGGTTGCCGCATACCCTCGCGGTCTGGATGAGCCACGGCGACGAAACCGAACAGCTTCCAACTGGTTTCCATCGCACCGCGGTCAGCGTGAATGCCCTCGCCGGCATCGCCAACAACGACCGCCGCATTTGGGCTGTGCAGTTCCATCCCGAGGTCCATCACACCCCGCTCGGCCGCGATCTCATCCGCAACTTCGTTTTCAATATCTGCGGGGCCAGGGGCGATTGGACGCCGGCGCACTTTGTTGAAACCACCGTTTCCCAGATCCGGCAAAAGGTCGGGGGCGATCACGTGATTTGCGCGCTCTCAGGCGGCGTCGATTCCTCGGTTGCGGCCATGCTCGTCCACAAGGCTATCGGTCCGCAGCTCACCTGCGTCTTCGTCAACAACGGGGTGCTGCGCAAGAACGAGTTCCAGAACGTTCAGAAGAATCTCCGCGACCGCCTTGGTCTCAACCTTGTCGCCGTCGACGCCAGCCAGCGCTTCCTTTCCAAGCTCGCCGGCGTCACCGATCCCGAGAAGAAGCGCAAAATCATCGGCAACGAGTTCATCGCCGTCTTTGACGATGAAGCCGCGCGCATCGCTGGCGAGACCGGCGGTGTCGACTGGCTGGTGCAGGGCACGCTCTACCCCGACGTCATCGAGTCCTCCAGTGTGAAGGGCCCAAGTCAGACCATCAAGAGCCACCACAACGTGGGCGGCCTGCCGGAAACCATGAAGCTCAAGCTCATTGAGCCCCTGCGCGACCTCTTCAAGGACGAGGTCCGCCGCATCGGCCGCGACATGGGCATGCCGGAGGAGATTCTCAGCCGCCAGCCGTTTCCGGGCCCGGGCCTTGCCGTTCGCATCCTCGGCGAAGTCACCCCTGACCGCGTCGCCCTCCTCCAGGAAGCCGACGAGATCGTAGTCAGCGAAATCAAGTCCGCGGGCCTATATACCAAGATCTGGCAGAGCTTTGCCGTCCTGCTCCCCGTGATGAGCGTCGGCGTCATGGGGGACCAGCGCACCTACGCCTATACCGCCGCTATTCGCGCCGTACACTCAGAAGACGGAATGACCGCCGACTGGACCCCGCTCCCCTACGACGTGCTTAAACGCGTCTCTAACCGCATCGTGAACGAGGTCCGCGGCATCAACCGCGTTGTTTACGACGTCACGTCAAAACCGCCCGGCACCATCGAGTGGGAGTGATGGCCTGAGATTGATTCCCGCCGGTCATAAAATGCTTTCACCGGCCGGCCCCGCGCTCGTATTCTTACCACCATGCGCCCGCTTCCCCTTGTTGCGTTGCTTCTCTCCTGCGCCGTTTTCGCCATTACGCTCGCCTCCGCCCAGTCAAATCGAGGGCCGCTTGACGACCTCATCTCCGTCCACGCGCCTGTTTTCGTTCTAAACCATGTCCGGGTGATTGACGGCACCGGCGCGGCTGCCCGCGACGACCAGGCCGTTGTGGTTGCCGACGGCAAGATTCAATCCATCGGGCCAGCGGCGTCCGCGTCCATCCCCGCCGGCGCACAGGTCCTCGACCGCTCCGGCTACACCGTCATTCCCGGCCTTGTGGGCATGCATGACCACCTCTATTACACCGATTCGGCCTCGTTTCAGATTGTGAACGGCCACATCCCTGAGCCAGGCCTATTCGTCGCGGAGATCCCCTACACCGCGCCTCGCCTTTACCTGGCCGCCGGCGTAACCACCATGCGTACCACCGGCAGCCTTGAGCCCTACACCGACCTAATGGTCAAGAACCGCATCGACGCCGGCCTGATGCCCGGGCCTGCGCTCGATGCCACCGCTCCGTACCTTGAAGGCGCGCCCACCATCTTTGCGCAGATGCACGAGCTGACCGGTCCTGATGATGCAACCCGCATGGTTGACTACTGGGCCGCCGAAGGCATGACTTCCTTCAAGGCCTACATGCACATTTCCCGCGCCGAGCTTGCGGCCGCTATTGACGCCGCCCACGCCCACCACCTCAAGCTCACCGGCCACTTATGCTCCGTGACCTGGCCTGAGGCCATCTCACTCGGCATTGACGACTTCGAGCACGGCCCCATTTTTACTGATACCGAGTTCGTTTCCGGCAAGGAAGCAGACAAGTGCCCGCCGCGCGGCGCCGCCTCGTGGGAAAACATCGACGTCAACGGCCCTGAGGTAACCAAGCTTATTCAAGACCTCATCTCCCACCACGTTTCGGTTACATCCACGCTGCCTGTCTTCGAGTGCTCCGTTCCCGGCCGCCCGCAGCTCCAGCAGCGCACTCTCGACGCCATGACTCCTGAATCCGCGGAGAGCTATCTCATCGCCCGCGCGCGCATCCCACTCAACTCGCCCTACACCGCGCTCTTTCGCAAGGAGATGGACTTCGAGCTCGCGTTTGCGCGCGCCGGCGGCCTGCTTCTCGCCGGCCCTGATCCCACCGGCAATGGTTGTACCCTCCCCGGCTTCGGCGACCAGCGCGAGATCGAGCTGTTAGTCGAGGCCGGCTTTACACCTGAGCAGGCCATCCAGATCGGCACGGAAAACGGCGCGATTTTCCTGGGCCGCCAGGACCAGATCGGCACCCTAGCCGCCGGCAAGCAAGCCGACATCGTTCTCATCAAAGGCGACCCTTCGAAGCATATCGCCGACATGGAAAACGTTGAGACTGTCTTCAAGAATGGCATTGGCTTTGACTCAGCCGAGCTGATCGAAAGCGTTCATCACCAGGTCGGCATCCATTGAGTTTCGTTTTGGATTTAACTTAGGCTGTTTTTTGTGGGGACGGGATGGTGGGTACGGGTAAGGGAATAACGGCGGAATTGTTCCGGCTCAATTGCGTTCAAGAACGCGATTCCGCGATTGACGCGTGGATGAAAGCGCATTCAGGAGAATTGGGCGCCATCGCGCGACGCTGGTTTGAGGTGATGCGGAGCTGCGGGGACGAGGTCCGCGAGCTCCTCCATGATGGTTGTCCCATTGCGTGTTTCGGGGATGTGCCCTTCGCCTATGTCAATGTATTTACCGCCCACGTTAATGTGGGATTTTTTCAGGGCGCGAGGCTGCCCGATCCCGCCGGTCTATTGCAAGGTAGCGGCACGCGAATGCGTCACGCGAAGCTGAGTTCGGGAACAACCACGGATCCCGCGGCGATCACCAAGCTAATTGAGGCTGCGTATGCAGACATCAAGGCCCGTGTTGAAAAAAGCTGACTGAGTGAATCCGGACCAGGCATGTCATACAATGACAGCGTTGCGTTTCTCCATGCGGTCGATCTGTCTCAGTGTTTGTGTATTGCTCTGCTTGGGCGGAGCGTGCTGGCTGGTTGCCGCTCAGCAGCCGTCAAGCACACTTCGACAAGCTGACAGCGATTACCGTGCCGGCGTTGCCGCGCTCAACAGCAACGATCTGAAGACGGCGGAGGCGCAGTTCGAATCGGTAGTCCGGTTGGAGCCGCAGGTCGAGCTGGGGCACAGCGCGCTCGGAGCGGTCCTGGTCCGCGAAGGGGAATGGGCCGCAGCCATTCGGGAATTGGAAAAGGCATTGGGCCTGAAGCCTGGCGACGATGTAGCCCAGCTCAACCTGGCGGTCGCATATGCGGAATCTGGAGAATACGCCAAGGCACTGCCATGGTTCGCCAAGGCAGAAGCCGCGGCACGGACTCGCCGGTCCTTACTGCCCTCCGAATTGGAAGTACTCTATGCGAAATCGCTCGCAGCTGCGGGCAACACGGATAGCGCTATCGCGCATATGATCCGGGTTGCTGCTCTGCCCGGCGCATCCCCGCAGATCCACGATGATTTGGGATCGCTTTATGCGCAGCGGCAGGATTGGCCGCGCGCCGAGGAGGAATTCGAAGCAGCACTGCGCGCGCAACCCAACCTTGCCGAAGCCCACCTGCACCTCGGCTTTGTGCTCCAGGCCGAGCAGAAGGGAGATCCCGCCGCGGAATGGACCGAGGCTGCCGCGCTGGCTCCCGACAATGCGCAGATTGCGGCGCTCGCAGGCAAAGCGCTGGCCGATGCCGGACACGATGACAAGGCAGAGCCCATCCTGGAGCAGGCAATCCGTGCCGATCCACGTTCCACTACGGCGGCGTATGCACTGGCGCTGGTATATCAGCGCACCAATAGTGTTTCAGAGGCCGCAGATCTGCTGAAGAGGGTTGTGGAGGCGGAGCCGAATAACACTGCCGCGCTGGTCAACCTGGGCCTGGCGTTGAGTCAGCTTCATCGCGCGCAGGACGCGCTGCAGTATTTGCAGCGGGCCATTGCACTCGATCCGAAGAGTCTCACTGCGCATCAGGACCTGGCCGCCGCGTACATCCAGGTGGACCAGGTGGCCAGCGCGGTGACGGAACTGCGCGTCGCGCTTGCGCTTGCTCCCGATTCCCCCAAGGCGCATTACGATCTCGGCGTTGCATACAAGCTGCAGGACGATGCCGCTGACGCCATTCCGCAGCTCGAGGCCGCGGAAAAGCTCGACCCTTCAGGCTATGAAGCGCCGTATGTGCTTGGGCTCCTCTACGACCAGACGGCACGCTATAGCGAAGCCGCCAAGGAGCTCGAAGCTTCGCTCAAGCTGCACAGCCAAAACGGGGATGGATGGTCAACGCTGGGTAGCATCTATTTGAAGCTGGACAAGCTGCCGGAGGCCGCCGCCGCGCTGCGTAACGCCGTTGAGCAGCTTCCCGTCCAATCCGATCCGCACCTGCTGCTGGCCAATGTGCTGATCAAGCAAGGCAATATGGAGGAAGCTGCACAAGAGCGCAAAGTGGCGGCGGACCTGATGCGTGCGCACATGAACCGCCAGCGAGCGGAAGTGGCGACCAACTCCGGCAAGTCGTTGCTGACCGCGGGGAAGGTGGATGATGCAATCGTCGAATTCCGCAACGCCGTGACATTCGATCCCAAGTACGCCGAAGCGCATCGCGAGTTGGCCGATGCGCTGGCAAAGCAAGGCAAAACCGGGGAAGCCGAATCCGAGCGGGCCCAGGCAAGAGCGCTGGATGCGCAATCCGCCAGTTCAGGCCACACGCCGTAGCGGGCGGCAACCTCGTCTTGCCCAAAGCCCTTTGCCGAGAGCATGATGGTAGACGGACTCGACATCCCCATCCCGGAGGTCTGAAGTGAAACGCATTCTCGCTACGCTGGTTTTGGCAGCTTCGTTTTGCGCGGTTGCTGTACAGGCTGCGGACGCCTCAAAGATCAACGGCTGGATCTCCGACTCCATGTGCGGCGCCAAGCACGCCGGCTCGGGCGCCGCTTGCGTGAAGAAGTGTATCGAGGGAGGCATGCAGCCGGTGTTTGTGGATCAAGCCAAGAAGGAAGTGTGGAAGATCGACAATCCGGACGCGGTGAAGGCCGCCTACTATGGCGCCCACGTCACCATCTCGGCCACCGAAGACAAGAACACCAAAACCCTTCACATCGATTCGATTGCCGACGCAAAGTAGGTTCCCCGCGGGACTTTAAGCCGCATCCGCCCTCGCCAGAGGGGGGAAACTCTGTTACTGTCGTATCGAGCCACTGCCCGCCGGCGATTTCTGACGCGGCACAGGCAGGGTCTTGTTCTCTTTTTCAGAGCGGAACTCCCATGGCAAGAGCAGTTTGGAACGGCAAGGTGATTGCCGAAAGCGATGTAACGGAAACCGTGGAAGGGAACGTCTACTTCCCCGAAACCAGCCTGAAACGCGAGTATTTCCGGCCCTCCAGCACCACCTCCACCTGCCCCTGGAAGGGCCAGGCCCGTTACATGAGCCTGTTGATCGACGGCCAGGAAAACCCTGACGCTGCCTGGTATTACCCCGATCCAAAGCCCGCCGCGCGCAAAATCAAGGGGTTGGTGGCGTTCTGGCGCGGTGTGGAAGTGGAGCAGTAGCCAGGGATGCGACTGCGCGGGCGGTGGCTCTCCATAGCGCTCGCCGCCTTGCTCAGCGGTTGTGTACCCGCCCGCAGTCCCGTCACCAATCCACCCGCTGCACCCGCCTTGCAGGGCGATGCGAGTCATCCCGGCAGGACGCAAGGCTGGCTGGATACGAAGCTCTACTTCGGACTGGGACCGGCCGGTAAGCCCGAGCAGGGCGTGAGCGAGCAGAAATGGCGTGAGTTCCTCGACCGCGAGGTGACGCCGCGGTTTCCCTCCGGCTTGAGCGTGGTGGACGTCTACGGCCAATGGCTGAGCAAGGGCGAGGCCGAGCCGGAACGCCTGCGCTCCAAGATGCTCATCCTTTTATATCCCGATTCGGCCGAGAACCGCGCCAGGATCGACGCCATCCGCGCGGCGTGGAAACAGATGACCGGCGACCAGAGCGTACTGCGGGTGACCGAGCCCGCGGATGTTTCCTTCTGAAGGATAGCCGTTAGCCGTTAGCCGTTAGCCGTTAGCCGTTAGCCGTTAGCCGTTAGCCGTCAGCCGTTAGCCGTTAGCCGTCAGCCTGTAGTATGCGAATCGTTATGTAACATGTTTATTTTGATTTATGTACGCGGATTTGTCTTTGGGCGTGGATGTCGCTTGAGTGGTATTGGGGGCGGTTCGCTGTTGGCCGGATTGGGGTGTTTCCGGGGCGAATCTGCCTGATTTTCTTGCCTGAAACCTGGTCAGGCGGCTTGCTGGGAGGCCGTTGACTGTTCGGGCGCGGGGTTGGGGCCGGCTTTGGAGCTGGGCTCAATGCTGGCCAGGACATCCTGGCGGATTAGTTCCTCGTTCATGCGGCAGAAATGAAGAGCGGCCAGGGGGTTGTCGCGCAGCTCGCGGTCGCAGGGGAGGATCATGCCCCGGTTTCTAAGTGCCTGGAAATGCTGCTTTTGCACCTCAAACCTTGGCAGATGGGCGAGGGCGTATTGGAGCGCGTCGCCGACCTGAGCTGTCTGGTTGGGACCTGGGAATGGTTACCTTTGGAGGGGAGGGGGGTGGCCTGTTTCTGGGCTAGTTTCTCCTTCTTTTTGAGGCGCGCTCCTTTTCCTGGACGGCTGGGATGGTCAGGTTGGCTAGCTTCCAGATGGACATGGCGGTTTGCGCGATGTGGCAGAAGCGGCCGACGTCGACTATGTCGATGGCGCCGATGCCCGCGGCCTTGCCGATGCAGGCGACATAGAGCTGGAAGGAGTCGGGGTCGCGGAGGACGGGCAGCTCGGCCGCGAAGGCGAGGAAGGCCTTGTGATTGTTTTCCTGGTCCTCGAAATAGATGGCGTCCTTTTTCAGCTCGGCGCGGACGCGGTGGTAGGCTGCGGCGCAGCGTTCGATGGTTTCGGTGTAGACGTCGGGGGTTTGTTGTTGTTGTTCCTGGTCTGGCATGGTTTTCTCCATTCGTGGTGCGAAATAAAAAACGAGGATGTTTAGCAGATTGAGGGATTTACGCCCTCAAAGTGCACAGGATTCGCGCGGGGTTTTCTGGCTGGAAAACAGGAAGGGCACGGCTTGTGGCCGTGCCCTTCAAGAAAAGGCTGTGCGGGATGGCTGCGGCTTCGCAGTTTACCCGCCTATTAGAATGATACTCCTTTAAATATTTAATACTGCTGTTTTTGGAAAAAACTTTTTCTCTATTGTTTTGTTTATTGTATAGCGATTTCAACAGGTCGTTGGTATTGACTTAGTGGGAGCGGGTTGGGGATTTGCACTGATAATGGTGCAGAAATGAGGGCGGGTTTTGGGCGGGTTTGGCTTCGGGGGTTCTTACGCCCCCGTTCGGGGGCTGGGATGGCTCTGCGTCCGCTTACCCCAGGCTTACGCCTGGGGCTAGCTTCTTGCGCCCGCTGAAGCGGGCTGCGGGGACCGTTTATGCCACGGTTCCCCCAGGCTTGCGCCTGGGGCTAGCTTCTTTCGCCCGCTGAAGCGGGCTAGGGGACCGTTTATGCCACGGTTCCCCCAGGCTTACGCCTGGGGCTAACGTCTTTTGCCCGCTGAAGCGGGCTGCGGGGACGGTTTATGCCGCGGTTCCCCCAGGCTTACGCCTGGGGCTAACGTCTTGCGCCCGCTGAAGCGGGCTGCGGGACCGTTGATGCCACTCTTACCCCAGGCTTACGGCTGGGGCTAACGTCTTGCGCCCGCTGAAGCGGGCTAGGGGGACCGTTGATGCCACGGTTCCCCCAGGCTTACGCCTGGGGCTAGATTCTTTTGCCCGCTGAAGCGGGCTAGGGGACCGTTTATGCCACGGTTCCCCCAGGCTTACGCCTGGGGCTAACGTCTTGCGCCCGCTGGAGTGGGCTAGGGGACCGTTTATGCCACGGTTCCCCCAGGCTTGCGCCCTGGGGCTAGCTTCTTTTGCCCGCTGAAGCGGGCTGCGGGGACGGTTTATGCCACGGTTCCCCCAGGCTTGCGCCTGGGGCTAACGTCTTGCGCCCGCTGAAGCGGGCTAGGGGACCGTTTATGCCACGGTTCCCCCAGGCTTACGCCTGGGGCTAACGTCTTGCGCCCGCTGAAGCGGGCTAGGGGACCGTTGATGCCACGCTTACCCCAGGCTTACGCCTGGGGCTAACGTCTTGCGCCCGCTGAAGCGGGCTAGGGGACCGTTTATGCCACTGTTCCCCCAGGCTTGCGCCTGGGGCTAGCTTCTTTTGCCCGCTGAAGCGGGCTGCGGCGGTTTTGGGCTCTCGTGGTTTCGTGGTCTCCCAGGTCGAGATGCTTCGCTTCGGGCTGCGGCGGTTTTGGGCTCTTGTGGTTTCGTGGTCTCCCAGATCTAGATGCTTCGCTTCGCTCGAGGAGAGGCTCTGGGGCCGGGCCTGAACAGGCTGCGGAAAAACTACCGAAATCGGCTTAAATCGCTCAGCGAGCGAGGCAGGGGCTATTATCGCGCTGTCCCTACCGGACGCTCATCGCGCGGATCCTTCCCCTTCAAGTCCCCTCTGGGTCAGGAGCGAGGAACGAGGCACGGCTCTGTCGTCGTTGCTACGCCTGATAGCCCATGCCGGTGAGTACGCCGCGCATGTAGGCGATGCTGGCAATCACGCCGGGCATGGGGTCGTCGGGGTGGACTTCGTATTCGAGGTCCACGAAGCCCGGATAGCGGATGGCGATGAGCGCCTGAAAGATTTCGCGCACCGGCATTTTGCCTTCGCCGACGGCCACCTGGCTCTCCTTGTCAGTGAAGCTGGTGAGGTCCTTCATGTGCATGTCAAAGAGGCGCGGGCCTACGCGATGGATGGCCTCGACGACGTCGGTGCCGGCGCGCACGGTGTGGCCCACGTCGATGCAGCAGCCGATGCGCGGGTCCATGCCCCGGATGTCTTTGAGAATGTCGAGCGGGCTGGGCCACAGCTTGTCCTCGGGACCGTGGTTGTGGATGGCGATCTTGATGTCGTACTGCTGGACGAACTTCTCGATGCGGGGCAGGGTCTCCGGCGTGGGGTCGCCGGCTACGATGACCGGGATCCCCGCACGCTTCACATATTCGAACTGGGCGCGGATGGCGTCGTCGGTGTTCTGGCGGAAGTAAATGGCGCCGGCCGCGTGCAGACGGATGCCGTTGGCCTTGTAGTCGGCGACGGCCGCGGCCTCCTGTTGCGGGTCCATTGGCAGATGGTCCTTGGCGTCCTTGGCATTGAGTTCGTCGATGCGGAGCTGTTTGAGGTACGGGATCATTTGGTCGCGGGTGAAGTTGCGGAAGGTGTAGCTGCAGATGCCGAGGTTGATTGGCGAGGGCTTGCCGGTTTCGGCGCGCGGCTGGGCGATTGCAGGCATCGCACCGGCCACGGCGGAGAGTGCGGAAGTGCGAAGGAAATTACGTCGAGACAGACTCATGGATAACTCCCTGAAGCAGGCTATCAGCCTTCAGCTTTCAGCCATCAGCAAGGTCTTCTGGCAATAAGCATCGATGCTGAAAGCTGAGAGCTGAGAGCTGCTTTATCACACCGTTGGCTCCCAGCCTTTTTCGTAGCTGCGGGCCCAATGCTTCATTGCCTCCGGATCGTGCAGGATTTTGCCGTCGGCGGTGTCGAGGTTCAGCACGCTGTTCATTTCCCAGGCGATGTTCGATAACTGCAGCATGGTTACGGACAGGTTGCCTATTGCAATGGGCGCGTGCAGCTTTTCGCCGGTTTTGATGGCGGCGATGAAGTTGGCGAAGTGCGCATCGGTCATCGAATCGGCGCCGACCAGGTCGCTCGAGGAAGTGGCCTGCTTCTGCACCCGGAACTCATCCGTCATTTTGCCTTTCCAGTCGTAGATTTCGTAGCCGTCGCGATCAACGAGCACCGTGCCTTCTGTGCCCATGATGGTGGTGCCGCGGTCGCGGCCGAAGAACTTCATGCCCTGGCAGCTCTTGCACTCCCAATCGATCATTTTGTCGGGATAAGTGAAGTTGGTAAGGAGCGTGTCGTAAAACTGCCAGTCGTCCTTCCACTGGTAGCGGCCGCCGCGCGCGCTGACGGTCTGGGGATAATCCACGTCCAGCGCCCAGCGCGCCACATCCACCTCGTGGGTGCCGTTGTTCAGCGTCTCGCCCGTGCCCCAGATTTTGAACCAGTGCCAGTTGTAGGGCTGGACGTTGTCTTTGTATTGCTGGCGCGGCGCGGGGCCTTGCCACAGGTCCCAATCGAGCTGCGGCGGGACCGGCGCGGGTTTGCCGAAGCCGATGGACTTGCGCACGTTGGAATACCACGCCTTGGCGTAGTAGGCGCGGCCGATGAGGCCGTTGTGGATCTTGTCGACGATCTCAATGGTGTGCGGGGAGGAGCGCTGCTGGGTGCCCATCTGCACCTTCTTGCCGTACTTCTGCACGGCCTGGAGCAGCAGCGCGCCTTCGGCGGGATTGTGGCTGCAGGGCTTTTCCACGTAAACGTGCTTGCCGGCTTTGAGGCCGAGGATGGCCATGGGCGCGTGCCAGTGGTCGGGGGTGGCGATGGTGATGGCGTCCACCTCTTTCGCCGCCAGGACGTCGCGGAAGTCCTGCTCTGCCTTCGGAGTTTCGCCCATCTGCTGCGCGGTGGCGGCGGCGAACTTGTTCAGGGTGTTCAAGTCCACGTCGCACACGTGAGTGATGCGCGCATTGGCCTTGTTTGCCTTGAGCGACGAGAGGTGGGCGCCGGCGCGGCCGTGCAGGCCGATGACGGCAAAGTTGAGGCGGTCATTCGCGCCCAGGATTTGCGAGTAACTTTTGGCCGTGGATGCAATGGCCAGGCCCGCGGTTCCCACCGCGAGCGTATCCATGAATTCGCGTCGTGTCAGCATTCGGTTTTCCTCCCTTGTGACCGGCGGAGCGCCTTCGCGCAACAAACATGGGGAACTTCGCCGTCGTTCGCCGCAGATGGACAGAACTTTCGCGGCAAAGCAGTATCATAGCGGGATTTCGCGGTGGGGTTCTACGAAGAACCAGTAGCAGTGAAAGCAGTCATGCATGGCTCTTGGGGCTACCCGAAGACCCGAAGCTCCTGCCCCGGCCATACTGCGCGATGGCTCAAAGTGCGAAAACAAAAAAACGGCGATGTCTTATCGAATGATCGAGTTGCGCCCTCAAAGTGCACTCAATTGCGCACTTTGGCTGCCGGGGCTTCCGGATTTGCTTCGGGCTGGTTTGCGGTCTGCATTTCCGGGCTCCCCTGGGTATAAACGACGACGCCCGCCAAGTGGCGGGCGCAATTCGAACGATGGATTTACTCTAGCCCGGATGCGCGGGCGCTGGATGTGACGGAGGATACGGGTGTGCAGCGGGGTGGGCGGAGCTAGCGGTGTTAGCGGAGCCGGGGCCGGAGGCGGCAGGAAAGGCTGCGAGGTTACCTTTGGTGGGGAGGGGGGTGCGCTGATCCGGACGCCCTGTTCTGGCGGTGTGGGCCAAATCACGGTGCAAATAAAAACGGGGATGTGATGCATAATCAGCGAGATGGGCGCGATTTCTGCACACTTTGTGTACGCTCTTTGTTGGCTGCGCGATGGAGTTGGCGCGATTTGCCAAGTTCGCGGGTTGGACGCGGTCTGGCGCGATGGCGGGGTTGTGGAGGTTGGAATGGTTACCTTTGGAGGGGAGGGGGGTAGGCCACCCCACGAACGAAGGCCTGTTCGCGGGGATCCTGGGCGTGGGGCGAGAGCACCTTGGCGCGGGGGCTCCGGCCGGCCACTGCGGGCCGATTTCTGGTTTTTCCCCTGGCTCTGCAACATGGGTGCTCGACTCCGATCTTGATCCTCGGGTCCGGAGCGCTACTGGGGAATGGGCAGTGCCGCGGGCCTTGGTTCGTGATATGAGTCTATTATTAGAAGATTATATTAGTATGTAAAGATAATAATTCGACGAAGGCTGACAAGGGTGATGGCGGTCACGGCTGAGAGAATGGTTGACCGGTATATGCCATTGGCATAGAGTTTTTCTATGTGGACGGTGGTCGAAACACCGATGTATCTGAGGGCCGCCGGAGTCATCTATAGCGAAGCGGACCGGGAAGAGATTGTGCGAACCATCGCCGCTTACCCGGAGGCCGGAGACCTGATGCCCGGCACAGGAGGATATCGCAAGCTGCGCTTTGCACGTTCAGGGATGGGAAAACGCGGCGGCGCGCGGGTGGTTTATCTCTACGGCGCCGAGGATCTTCCGATCTTCCTCATTACCGTGTACGCCAAATCGGAGAAGGGCAATTTGAGCAAGGCCGAGCAGAATGCCCTGGCCAAGATGGCGAAGAGTTTCTTCGCCGATTACAGGGGGAAGCGATGAGCAAATTATTTGAAGAGATGGCACATGGAACGGCTGAAGCCCGCGCCTACATGGAAGGTGAGCGCAAGGGTTACAAGGTGACTCTGCCGGAGACCGTGGACGTGCGAGGTCTGCGTAAGCGCCTGCGCATGAGCCAAGGGCGTTTCGCGGATCGTTTTGGATTGTCGGTGGATGCAGTTCGTCATTGGGAGTCTGGCCGTCGCCAGCCGGAAGCCGCTGCGCGCGCGCTTCTTATCGTCATAGCTGCCGACCCTGAATTTGTGATGCGTTCATTGGCTAAGAGTGCTTGAACACGAGTAAAGGGTCACCCGCATCCTAGATCGAGAAGGGGGAAACATCCCGTCTGTCCCCGGTTTCCAGGGGCGCACCAAGCCTCGGCGCATCCCGGGTCCCAACAACGGGGACCCGGGGCACGCGATCATCGGTGGCGAAATCAACCGCCCGGGACCTGGGCCACCTGCCCGGTGCTGGCGCGTTCGTGCCCGTGGGGTATAACCTCACAGCTACAAAGGAAAGAGTATCTGAATTATCTCTGCCAAATGCTGCGCTAATCATTTCGGAAACACGTGCAACTCAGAGGAATCCGTGAGCTATATCCCCAAAACCATCAGCGAGGTGATTCTCGATTACATCAATCGAACGACCTTCTTGCCAGCGATCCAGCGCGAATATGTGTGGGACCACGAAGGCATCGAAAAGCTGTTTGATTCCATTATGGGCGACTACCCCATAGGATCGTTTTTGTTTTGGAAGATCCGGGAGGAAAATAAAAACCTTTGGACCGCGTACAAATTCTTTAGCGACTTCGACAAGGAGAATCCGCACAACGAAGAGGCCAACGTGGCCGGAATCAACCAAGACATTTACCTTGTTCTGGACGGACAGCAGCGGCTTACATCGCTCTATCTTGGACTCAAGGGGTCGTATCGGTTTTTTTATTACAACTGGAAACATACACGCCTCTACCTCAACCTGTTTAAGAAGCCGGAGCGCAGTGACAATCCAGAGGAACTAACGTACGAGTTTGTCTTCCGGGAAAGCGCCACATCTAACCCCAAAAACCCGAACCCGCAGTATTGGTATCTGGTGGGGGATATTTTGAACTTTAACTCAGCCGCTCTGGCCCGAAAGGACATTCGTGATCGGCTCGCTGGATGCGATCAATTGCTCATTGATAATGCTGTTGAGTTGCTAGAGAATCTGCACAGTAAATTATTTACGGAGCGGTTGATCAACTTTTTTGAAGAGCGGTCGGATGACTATGACAAAGTAGTTGAAGTCTTCATTCGCGCGAATACAGGGGGGAAAAAGCTGGAGTACAGCGACATCCTGCTCTCCACAGCCACGGCTAAATGGAAAAGTCTCAACGCACGCGACCAAATTCATGATTTCACGGACGATATTAACGCCATCGGAGCGGGATACAACCTCGGAAAAGACTTTGTGCTGAAGGGCGCACTTTATTTGACGCATGGACTTCCGATTCAGTATAAAGTGAAGAATTTCACAAAACCAAACCTAGAGAAAATCGAGGATAATTGGGAACTCATCAAGACAAACATTCATACGACAATTAGCTTGATCAGCAGGTTTGGCTTTAGCGACAGAAACCTAGTTTCTACATTAGCGCTGCTCCCGATTGCGCTGTACTTAAGTCGGTTGGGGAAGAAGAATTTCGTCGAATCAACCCAGCAGGCAGATGTTCGAAATCAACTATCGATAGAGAAGTGGCTTGCGATTGTTTTGCTCAAGAACGCATTTGGAAGCTCATCCGACACCACGTTGAAGAACCTTCAGGACGTGATCAACGAACAAACGGACCTATTGGTGTTCCCTTATGAAGCCATCAACAAGAGACTCAACATTGAGCCCGGCTTTTCTGAAACGGAAATCGACAATCTCCTAGCCACCCAGTATGGTGCCAAGTACAGCTACCTGATCTTGTCGCTCCTTTACCCTGGCAGGGACTGGAAGGACAGCACATATCACGAGGACCACATTTTCCCGAAGTCGGAATTTACAGCGCGAAGCCTGAATTCCAAAGGGTATGGTGCTGATGTCATCGCGTCGTACCAAAAACACTTCAACACGATTGCCAACCTTCAATTGCTTACGAACAAGGAAAACATGGAAAAAAATGCCGCAGCGTTTGACGGGTGGCTAAATACACGTGATGCACAGTTCAAGGCACGACATTCGATTCCGATGCTGCCTGATTATGAGTTGGATCACTTTGTCGAATTCATTAACGCGCGGCGGAAAAACATCAAAGAGAAGCTAAAAAGCATCTCAATGTAACGGTCATGCGGTGGCCCCCATCTCGGTAGACCTTTGGCGGGCGGCCCTGGTCTCAGAGGAATCTTATCAAGCTGTGGGTAACCCCGGTCCCGGTGAAATTCCCACCCCAGGATGCGGGTGCCCCCGGTTCCTCGCCTTTGGGGACCGGGGATGCCGGCAGTCCCAGTCTTCACGGACAACTTACTCGTAATCCGGGGACCATCAAAATCCTTGAGGTTGGCGGTTAACAGAGCATAGTCATTTTCCATTGCCTGAGGTGGGTGGCCCTGGGCCTTTATTATCCGTTCTTTCGACGATGTTTGGGTGCCCCGGGTCCCCGGTGTTGGGACCCGGGAGACACGGCGGCGGGTGGAGTAGGTGAGCGAACCGGAACCAGTGTCTCGTTTTGTCGTTTCCAGGCCGTCCAGAACGACTCGATCTCGACGGTTCCCCGTTCCCCCGTGGCATAGTGCCGGAAGCTCGACCAGGGCCAGTCTTCGGGCCTGCGGACCAGACCGCGCGCCACGGGCTTCCACCCCACGGACGAAGACCTGTCCGCGGGGACCCCGGGGTTTCGATGAATATAGCGGATCACTTCAGAACAGACCCTCTCCTCGTGGATGTCTCCGTCGAAGTAGCGCGCCAGCCAGAAGGGACGTTCGGCGCTTGCGTACCGCAACGGAAAGCTTGAGGGCCTGGATGGCCTTGGCAAGGCTTCCGCGAACCGGCTCACTGAGAAGAAGATGGACGTGTTCGGGCATGGCGACGTAGGCCAGCGCCGCCAGCCGATAACGTCGCGCATGGTTTCGAGCGCGTTTTCAAACAGGTTGCGCGCGGCAGGCGTATCCAGATTCTTGAGCCGGTGGTAACAGCTGAAGGTGATGAAGTGGAGGCCGCCGCCCTTCTGATATTCAATGAAGGCCTGAAGGCATGGAAGGGAGGATAGGAGATAGATAAGAAGGAAATCAGTGTCGTAGAGCACCGTCCGGGGCGCAGCAGGCTTCGGTGCATCCCGGGTCCCGACAACGGGGCCCCGGGGCACGGGCCAGACGCGCTTGGGGAGCAGCCTCCTGCCCCGGCAGCTGAGGGCGAGGGGCCCTTAGGCTGGCACCCCGGCGGTTTTGAGGGGGCGCGGGGGTCGGGGCCGCCTGCTCACCTCCCCGCCCACCCTCATTTTGAACTTTGGCTTGCGAGTCTCCGAGCGGTTTCTCTGACCTTGGGTTCCTGGGTGCCATCTTTCGAGATCGTATTGAGGATTGGCCTGACGGACTGCGCTGCCAGCGGTCCCATTACGGCAATGGCGCGCATCGCCGCGAGCTGTACTTCGCTATTTCGGATATTTAGTGAATCCGACCCGATCTGATCGATGATTTGTTGCTCGGCCAGTCCGGGCACTGCCAAGGCGTTGATACAGTCGATCCGCACAGCGACTGGCAGATCAGGGCGTCGCAAAAACCGCACGATTGCGTTCTGGACGGATTCGTTGTCTGGTTCGAGCCTGATCAAGCCGAAGACTATGGTCGCTCCGGCTGCGTTCTGCGATGAGGGACCATTCAGGAAATCTACCATGGGGTCAAGAACGTCGTGGGGGGCCGCTGGCTTCACCGAAAAGACCGATCTCGCCGCAAGCGCGGCCACTTGGGGGTCGGGATCGTGCAGAAGCGCGAGCAAGCTCGATATGAGAGGCCGGACCAGTTCCAAACTGTCGGAGCGCTGGTCGATGCAGTAGACGGCGACGATTCCGATGCGTTCGAGTGTGGGATCATGGCTTTCAAGGGCTGTCTGGATCTCGGGATTGGCAGCCACGAGTGTCGCAGCCGCAGCCGAAGGGATTCTATCGAACGCCTCGGCGGTTTCTTCGGCGCTCGGATACCTCCCGGTGTGAGCGTCTTCGATAACCCGGCGCATGAATCCCGGAAGCTGCGCTGAGTCCCGCTGGGTTTGAGGCCAGGAAATCGCAGAGATAGACAAAAGGATGACAGGGGCGAAAATCGGACCCATGCGCATTCGAGGGTGCTCCTTACGGGTTAGGGATTGAAATTGCGGATGTCTGTCCCGAGACCTTGTTGGTGCCTGCCAGGCACGCGGCGATGTAGGCGAATGTGTCGTAGCGGGGCGTGTACGAGTAGACAGTCGCGCCATTTACAAGGACCTGGTGCGATGGGTAGCACGTGTGGTTGTAATTGACGGTTGCCGTCGGTGCCGAGGGGTTGCTGATGTTAATTAGGACTCTCATGTTCCAGGTGATCGGCCCTGCCGCTGATTCAAGCGGGTTGCCGGCCGATCCTGTAAATAGCTCCTGGCCCTGGTCCGTACTGTAGGTCTCAGAGTGCGTAAATCCGGAGGAAGAAGCCGTGTCTGTGGCATTCCATAGGTGGCAATCGGAGGCGATATTGTCCTCGTCTGCCGCCGAAAGGGTTGAGCCATTCGCCGGCGATCCATATGCGTATTGTCTGGTCGGGCCGCAGATCGGGTAAAAGCCTGAGGCCGTCTGTCCTGCGGGAGCCATATTTATGGTTTCGTAGGTCGCTAGACGTGCCGCGCCCCGCATCGCCCATGTAGATGTAGTCGGGAGAGTGCCCTTCGTATGTGCAACCGTCCGCGGCGACCTGCACGTGGTCGACCGGGATATACGAGCTATATGAGATAGAGAACGATGGGTTCTCAACATTTATCGGTCCGCCGCTGCCGCCGGATTGGCACCCTCCGCCGGTTATCTCCACCGAGCCGCCTCCGGTGCCTACACCAACGCCGTACACGTTTGGCGACTGTGCGTATTGATCAGAAGGAGTGTTTGGCCTCACGACTGCGGCAGCTCCGATGTTCCAATTGGATGGCAGTTCTTGAGGGGGCCGACCGCGGAGCGGGGAAGAAAAGTACTGCAGTCGAGATGCTTCAGTCGTGCGGAAACAGACTTAGCAGGTAGTTATCGTCGATGTCAATAGAATTCTGGAGGAGTTTTCCGAGTGGGGAACGAGTCATCGATCTATTCAGGGGACCTAGAAGGCTATCTTGATCCGACACGCGGACAATGAAACTGCGGGGAATTGGGACGCAACTCCGGATTTCGGGGGAGTTAATGGTCGAAGGCCATCACTACGTGGTTGACCACGAAGGCGGCGACGTAGGCTAACACGAGCATGTAACTGAACTGCAGGGCGGGCCACTTCCAACTGTTGGTCTCGCGCCTTACTACGGCCATGGTGGAGGTGCACTGCATGGCGAAGGCGAAGAAGATCATTAACGCTAGCGCGCCGCCCAGGGTCATGTCGTGGTGGAGGGCGGACTGGAGGCTGAGGGACTGGGTGGAGGGGTCGGCGCCGTAGAGGGTGCCCATGGTGGAGACCATGACTTCGCGGGCGAGGACGCTGGAGATTAGGCCGATACCGATCTTCCAGTTGAAGCCGAGGGGTGCGATGACGGGCTCGATGAAGTGGCCGAGGCGTCCGATGATGCTGTATGCGAGCTCCGGTGCGGACCAGGCGCCTTGCGCGGTGTGCAGGATGGGCAGGTGAGCGAGCACCCAGAGGGCCATGGTGACGGCGAGGATTACGGTTCCGGCCTGGCGAAGGAAGATGCGGGCGCGGTCGACCAGGCGCATGACCAGAGAACGCAGGGTGGGCATGCGGTACTGGGGGAGCTCGAGGATGAAGGGGGTCTCGCTGGACTTGAGGATGGAGCTTTTGAGCAGGTGGGCGGTGGTCATGGCGGCGACGAAGCCGGCCAGGTAGAGGCCGAGCATGGTGAGCGTCTGCAGGCCGAGGAAGCCGTGGAGAAAAGCGCGACGCGGGACGAAGGCTGCGATGAGGAGCATGTAAACGGGCAGGCGCGCGGAGCAGGTCATGAAGGGGGTGACCAGGATGGTGGCGATGCGGTCGCGGCGGTTCTCAATGGTGCGGGTGGCCATGATGGCGGGGACGGCGCAGGCGTAGGCCGAGAGCAGGGGGATGAAGGCTTTGCCGTTGAGGCCGACGGTGCGCATGACGCGGTCGGCGATGAGGGCGGCGCGGGCGAGGTAGCCGGAGTCCTCGAGCACGCCTATGAAGAGGAACAAAAGGAGGATCTGGGGGAGGAAGACCAGGACCGAAGAGATGCCTTTCCAGATGCCGTCGAGGACGAGCGACTGGAGCCAGCCGATGGGCAGGAGCGGGACCGCGAGTTTGCCGAGGTTGTTGAGGATTTCGCCAAAGCCGTCAGAGAGCGGCTGGCCGATGGCGAAGACGACTTCAAATACGCCGACGACGACGACGAGAAAGAGCAGCGGTCCCCAGAAGCGATGGAGGAGGATGGAGTCGAGCTTTCGGCTGGATTCGGCGGAGAGGGGCGCGCGGTATCCGGTACGGCGGCTGACCTGGGCGGCCCAGGAGTGGGTGCTGGCGGCGTTGCCAAGGACGGGGAGGGTGAGGTGCTGTTCGGCTTTCTGGGCGGTTTGGGGGAGGGCACACTGGTTGAGAAAGAGGGGAACGGCGTCGAGGCCGGCGCCCTGGGTGGCGCTGATCTGGGCGACGGGGGCGCCGAGCTCGCGAGCTAGCTTGAGGGAGTCGACGGCACCGCCGCGGGAGTGCATGAGGTCGCTCATATTGAGCAGGACCAGGGTGGGCAGGCCGAGGGCGAGGACGGGGGCGGCCAGCATGAGCTGGCGAGTGAGATGGAGCGAGTCGAGGACGAGGAGGACGGCGTCAGGGCGAGGCGTGCCGGGCATCTTGCCCTTGAGCACGTCGACGGCGACGCGGGCGTCTTCAGAGTATGGGGTGAGGGAGTAGACGCCGGGCAGGTCGATTAGGGTGAGGTCGTCGCGGTGGACGCCGGCCATGGGGCCCATGCGCTGCTCGACGGTGACGCCGGGATAGTTGGCCACCTTCTGGCGGAGGCCGGTGAGGCGATTGAAAAGGGTGGACTTGCCCGAATTAGGCGGCCCGATGAGGACAACGGTGCGGAGGGCGCCGGGGGCGGACGCCTGGGGCGGCTCGAAGACCGGGACCTCGCAGCAGGGATTCATCGAGCGGCCTCGGCAAGGGGCTCGAGAGCCGCGGAGTTGCGGGCGACTTCGGGCTCGGCGTTCTTGACGCGGATGGCGTTGGCGGTCTCGCGGCGGAGGGCGATCTGCAGGCCATCGACGGAGTAAACGGTGGGGTCGCCGGCGGGGGCACGACGAATGGCGGTGACCAGGGCATTGGGGACGAAGCCCATGTGCATCAGGTGGTTCTGGACGGATTCTGGGAGGTCAAGGGCGACGACTACGCCGCTTTGGCCGACTGTTAATTCACTGAGCACGCTCACCCGCCGAACTCCAGAGGGCCGCCGGAAAGGAAGGACCCTCGAAATGCGACCGTAATGGTCGGACTTAAGTATACGACCGAATTGGTCTGAGTTGCAAATGCGTGAGGAAGACATGAAGGAAGCCTCCCCGCAGGGGCTACCGGAAGCTGTGGCCACTGCGGACCCTGCTGCACTTCTTATCGGAGTGCTGGAATGTTTTTAGCAGTGGATCTTTCGGGAGGATGTGACTTAGATCACGGAATATGGCGGATTTGACGGTGTGCTTGAGCTGCCGTGGCTAAGTTCCTTTTTGGGAATTACATGGTGAAATGCAGGGCCCCCTGGGCAGGCCCAGGGCAGGATTTCGATTCCGTTTGGAGCCCAGGATGACGGCGGCTTCTTTATGGGCATTTTGGATGCACTAGGAGCAAAGATGATCGACCAGGGCGGACCACTCGTCGGGGAGGTTGGGGTGGTGGAATTGGCGGCCGGCGCGGTTGTACCAGTAGTCGGCGTTCCAGTCGGCGCCTTCCTTGCGATGGAGGTAGGCGTGGACGGCCATTCCGTCTTTTGATTCGAGCTCGTCGATGAGCGAGTGGGCCTGGGCCCAGTCGTCTTTGGCGTCCCACCAGAGGGCTTCAAGCGTAGCGGGGAGGCCGGCGGGCGGGGCGGGATCGCTGAGGCTGGCGCGGAAGGTGTCGGGGGTCATGGGAATGTTGTAGCACTCTTCAGCGAGTCAGCGAGTCAGCGAGTCGGCGAGTGAGCGGAGGTTCAGATGGGATGAAAAGGGGCGTAGCTTCCTGATACGTGCTCAAGGCACACAGAAGGATAGGAGGAAGGTACGCCATGAAGACCCACGTAGGAGTAGATCTTCACCAACGATTTTGCTACTTAACGGCGGTGAACGCAAGCGGGAAGGTGATTAGGGATGGGGCCGTCCCGGAATACGAAAAGTTAAGAGCAAAACTTTGAAAACGCGCATTGCATAGTTATGCAATCCGTTGTATATTTATGCATGGCGCGGCGTTGTTGAGCCGCGCTTTTCGATTGTTGGAAAGCGATGCAGGAACGAATGAAGACCGAACGGCAGAGCGCGATACGGGATCTGGTGCGGCACTCGGAGGTGACGAACCAGGACGAGCTGCGGCGGAAGCTGCGGCGGCGCGGGATTGCGGTGACGCAGGCGACGCTGTCGCGCGACATTCACGAGCTGCGCCTCTCGAAGGGACCTGCGGGATATGTGTTGCCGAATGGAAATGGGCATGGCAGTGCGGTTGAGGAAGACGACGGACCGCCGTCGGTGAAGGAAGTGCTGGACAGCTTTGGGATGCGCGCGACCCGCGCGATGAACCAGGTGATTTTGCGAACGGTGATGGGCGGAGCGCAGCCGGTGGCGGCGGCGCTGGACCATGAGGGATGGCCAGAGGTGGTGGGAACACTGGCGGGTGACGATACGGTGCTGGTGATATGCCATGACGCGCGGCACGCAACGGAAGTGGAAGCGCGGCTGCGGGCGATGCTGGAGTAAAGCAGGGAACGGAAAGACAGGGACTAAGGGACTAGGGACTAAGGGACAAGGGACAAGGGACTAGGGACTAAGGTAGCGAGGATCCATTCGAGTGAGCGAAGCGGTGCAGACGGCGGTGGCGGGAGTGACGGGGTATGCCGGAGCGGAACTGGCGCGGCTGCTGCTGCATCATCCCCGGCTGAAGGGGACGCCGCCGGTGTTTACGGGGCGGCTTGACGAGAAGGCCGCGGCCAAGGGCGGCGTGCCGCTGGGCGAGATTCATCCGGAGTTGAACGACAGCAAGGGAAGCGGGAAGCTGCTGCTGCAGCCGTTCAGCTGGGAATTGCTGACGGACCTCGATGTGCAGGTTCTTTTCCTGGCCACGCCGCACGAGCAGTCGCGGGAGTGGGCGCCGATTGCGCTGAAGCGCGGGATGAGGGTCGTGGACCTGAGCGGGGCGTGGAGGCTTGAGGAAGCGGCGAATCGCGCGGTGTACCAGTTTGAGGACGAGGGATCGCCCGTGGCCGCCGCGGTGCAGGAGGAGGCGGTGTACGGAATGCCCGAGCTGCACCGGGACGCGATTCGCGGGGCGCGGCTGGTGGCCAACCCCGGCTGCTATGCGACTTCGGTAATCCTGGCGCTGCGGCCGCTGGTGGCGGCGAGGCTGATTGACGTGGAGCACGGGATTATTGCGGACGCGAAGAGCGGAGTGAGCGGGGCGGGGAAGGCTCCGACGCCGAAGACGCACTTTATGTACGCGGCCGACAATTTTTCAGCGTACGCGGTGTTCAAGCACCGGCACATGGGCGAACTGCTGGAGCAGATAGGACTGGAGGCGGACGAGATTATTTTTACGCCGCACCTTTTGCCGATTCCGCGCGGCATTTTATCGACCATGTATGTGCGGTTCAAAGAAGCGCAGACGCGGGCGAGCGTGCTGGAGGCGTACCGGAAGTTTTTCGCGCATTGTCCGATGGTGCGGGTGCACGAGAGCGGGCTGCCGCAGATACAGCACGTGGTGCGGACCAACTACATCGATATCGGATTCGAGCTGGCGCGGGATGGAAAGCGGGCGGTGATTGTGAGCTGCCTGGACAATCTGCTGAAGGGCGCCGCAGGGCAGGCGGTGGAGAACGCGAACGTGATGCTGGGCTGGGACGAAGCGGAGGGCCTGGAATGAAGTACGTGGTGAAGCTGGGCGGGGCCGGACTGGAAGACCCGGCATTGAAGGAAGGCAGCGTGCGCGCGATTGCAGAACTGGCGCGGGACGGTAACAAAGTGGCGGTGGTGCACGGCGGCGGTGCGCAACTGACGCGGATGCTGAAGACGCTGGGGAAGACGAGCGAATTCATCAACGGCCTGCGCGTGACCGATGCGGAGACGCGCGACGCGGCGCTGATGGTGCTGGGCGGGCAGGTGAACAAGGGGCTGGTGGCGGCGCTGGGCGCGGTAGGGCAGCCCGCGATTGGAATGACGGGCGGGGATGGGCTGGTGTTTCGCGCCCGCAAGAAGAGAACGGCGCCGGATTTGGGATATGTGGGCGAGATTGCGGCGAGCGATCCGCGATGGATTGAAGCGATCTGGAACCTGGGTGGCGTGCCGGTGCTGGCGTCGATGGCGCTGGGGTTTGACGGCGAGTACTACAACGTGAATGCGGACGAGATGGCGGCGGCGTGCGCGATTGCCTGCCATGCAGATGCGCTGGTGTTTTTGACGGACGTACCGGGCGTTCGCGGCGCGGACGGCGAGGTAATGCGGTGGCTCTCGATCGACCAGATTGCGGAGATGGCGAAGAGCGCGATTATTTCGGGCGGTATGCTGCCCAAGCTGGGCGCGTGCCGCGAGGCGCTGCTGAACGGCGTGAAAAGAGTGAGGATATTGCCGGCGGATGCGGCCGGAGTTTTGCCCGACCTGTGCAGCGCGCGGGTGGCGCACGGGACAGAAGTGATGGTGGCTTAAAGGCAGGGACCGAGGGACGAGGAACGAACCGGCATTGAGGAGAGCGAGGGATGACGAAGCTGGAGCAGATTCGCGCGGTTGAGGACAAGCTGCTGCTGAAAACCTACGATCGCAACCCGCTGCTGTTTACGGGCGGCGAGGGCGTGTACCTGATCGACGAGCAGGGCGAGCGATATCTCGACTTGTTGAGCGGCATTGGAGTCAACGCGCTGGGCTACGGGCACCCGGCGATCGAAGATGCGATTGCGCGGCAGAGCCGTAAGTTGATTCACACGTCGAACCTGTTTTTCCACGAGGGACAGGCGGAATTGGCGTTGCGGCTGACGGAGCGCACCGGGATGGACCGCGTGTTTTTTGCCAATACGGGCACCGAGGCGTGGGAAGGCGCGCTGAAGCTGGCGCGGGCTCATGCGGGCCTGCTGCGCAGCGAAGGCAAGCAGGTTGGGACGAAGTTCCTGGCGCTCGAAGGAAGCTTCCATGGGCGGACGTTCGGGTCAGTGGCGACGACGCACAAGGCGAAGTATCGCGAGCCGTTTGCTCCGGTGATGCCGGGCGTGGAATTTGTGCGCTTCAACGACGTGGAGGATTTGCGGGCGAAGTTCTCGAGTGACGTGTGCGCGATTGTGCTGGAGGCGATACAGGGCGAAGGGGGCGTTCGGCCGGTGACGCCGGAGTTTTTTGCGGAGGCGCGGGCGCTGACGAGCGGAACCGGTGCGCTGCTGATGGTGGATGAGATTCAGGCGGGCATGGGCCGGACGGGGAAATGGTGCGCATACCAGCATTACGGAATTCAGCCGGACGTGACCACGCTGGCGAAACCGCTGGCCGGCGGTGTGCCGCTGGGAGCGGTGCTGTGTAACGAAGAAGCGGCGCGGGCCATCCATGCGGGGATGCACGGGACGACGTTCGGCGGCGGACCGCTGGCTTGCGCGGTGGCGATCGCGGTGATTGACACGCTGGAGCGGGATGGGTTGCTGAAGCATGCGGAGAAAGTGGGCGCGTGCTTCATGGATGCGCTGCGCGGGCTGGCGCGCAAGCATGAGGCGATTGTCGACGTGCGGGGTAAGGGCCTGATGATCGGCGCGGAGCTGGATTCTGCGGAACTGGCGAAGCGCGTGGGCGCGGAGATGCTGAAGCGGAAGATCATTATCAACGTCACCAGCGATACGACGCTGCGGTTCCTGCCGCCGTATATTTTGGAGCGCGGGCATGTGGATACGGCCATTGCGGCGCTGGGCGAAATTTTGAGCGAACACGGCGCGGCAGCCTGGCAGAATGCAAAAGCCGCGGGAGGTGAACTTGGCTAGCAGAGCGATCGCGGAACGGCGTGCGCCGGAGATTCCGGTGCATAACGACAACGACATCCTGGGCGCGGCGGCGCGGCTGGCGGGCGAGGATTTGTGCTCGGTGGCGGATTTGTCAAGCGCGGAAGTGCGTGCGACTTTGAAGCTGGGGCACGAGGTGAAGCGCAATCCGCGGGCGTACCGGCATGCGCTGGACGCGAAGCAAATGGTGCTGATGTTCGAAAAGGCCAGCCTGCGCACGCGCCTGAGCTTTGAGGCGGGCATCAACACGCTGGGCGGGAACGCGATTTTTTTTGACCAGACCAATTCGCCGCTGGGCGAGCGCGAGGCGATTGCCGACGTGGCCCGCAACGTGGAGCGCTGGGTGGACGTGATGGTGCTGCGGACGTACGCACACGACACCATCACGGAGATGGCGGCGAACGCGAAGGTGCCGGTGATCAATGCGCTGTCGGATTTTGAGCATCCGTGCCAGGCGCTAGCGGACTTTATGACGCTGCAGGAGCACTTCGGGACGGTGGCGGGGCTCAACTTTACGTACCTTGGCGACGGGAACAACGTGTGCCACTCGTTGATGCTGACCGGAGCGCAGATGGGCGCGAATGTGACGGTGGCGACGCCGCGCGGGTACTCGCCGGACATCGAGATTGTGACCAAGGCGAGGGAGATTGCGGAAGCGAATGGGTGCGAGGTCCGGCTGATGCAGGATCCCCACGCGGCGGCCGAGGGCGCGGACGCGATTTACACCGACGTATGCGTCAGCATGGGCATGGAGCACGAGTCGACCAAGCGCGCGCCGATCTTCCGGCCGTTCCAGGTGAACGAGGCGCTGATGGCGAAGGCGCATGAGAATGCAGTGTTCATGCATTGCCTGCCGGCACGGCGCAACGCGGAAGTTTCGGACGCGGTGCTGGATGGGCCGCAGTCCATTGTGTTTGACCAGGCGGAAAACCGCATGCACGCGCAGAAGGCGTTGCTGCTGCTGTTGCTGGGCGGGCTGGCGAATGTGGAGGCTTTCAGCCTTTAGCTATTAGCTCTTAGCTTGATGGTGAGGGATTGGGCAACTGAGTTGAGTTCAAAAGACCAGAATTCGGGGAAGATGTGGGCCGGGCGGTTTCGCGCGGCGCCGGACGCGACGTTCGATGCGTGGCAGCGGTCGCTTCCGTTCGACTGGCAGCTGCTGCACGCGGAACTGGCCGCTAGCTGCGCGCATGCGCTGGCTCTGGAGGCTGCGGGAATCCTGACGGCGGAGGAGCGCGCGCGGATTATGGATGCGCTCGAGGGAATTGGCGAGAGCTACGCTGGCCGGAGCGCGGAAGTGGCGCGGGATGCGCAGGCTGAGGACATTCATCACTTTGTGGAGCTGCGGCTGAAGGGGGCGGTGGGCGATTTGGGGCTAAAGCTGCATACGGGACGCAGCCGGAACGAGCAGATTGCGACCGACCTGCGGCTATTCATTCGTGCGCAGATCAATGAACTGGTGGCGAAGATTGCCGCATGGGCTGGCGCGCTGGTGGAAAAGGCGAAGAGTGCGGGCGAAGCGGTGATGCCGAGCTACACGCATCTGCAGCGTGCGGAGCCGGTGCTGGTGGCGCACTGGCTGCTGGCGTACGTGGAGATGCTGCTGCGGGACGCATCGCGGCTGGAGGATTGCCGGGCGCGGCTGAATATGTGCCCGCTTGGATCGGGGGCGGTTGCCGGGGCGACGCTGAAGCTGGACCGGACGATTGCGACGCGGGAGCTGGACTTTGAGGCCCCAACGGCGAACAGCATGGATGCGACCAGCGATCGCGACTTTGTGCTGGAATTTCTGCAGGCGCTGACGGTGCTGGCGCTGCACGCGAGCCGGTTTGCGGAGGAGATGACGCTGTTTGCGACGGCGGAGTTTGGATTTGTGGAATTGCCGGAGGAGTTTTCCACGGGTTCGAGCGCGATGCCGCAGAAGAAGAATCCGGATTTGACGGAGCTGGTGCGGGGGAAAGTTGGGCGGATCCATGGCGCGGCGGAAGCGGTGACGCTGCTGCTGAAAGGCTTGCCGCTGGCCTACAACAAAGACATGCAGGAGACGCAGGAGCCGGTGTTTGCGGCTGCGGGCGAGATGCAGAGAATGCTGGGGCTGCTGGCCGCGTTTACCCGAGCGCTGAAGTTCAATACCGTGCGGATGCGTGCGGCCTGCGAGACCGGCTTTCTGAATGCGATGGCGGCGGCGACCTACCTGGTGCACAAGGGCGTGCCGTTCCGCAAGGCGCACGAGAAGATCGGGAACGCGGTGCGGTACTGCCTGGACAAGGGCTGCGAGCTGGGCGACTTGAAGCTGGAAGAGCTGAAGCAGTTCGGGGCGGAATTCGAGAGCGATTTCTTCGCGGCAATCACGATGGAGGCGACGCTGGATTGCCACGATGTGCTCGGGGGGACGGCGCGGCATCGCGTGCGCGAAGCGGTGGCTGCCGCCGAGAAGCGAGTGCAGGCGCTGGCGGGCAAGTGTAGCGCAGAGGCAGCGGCGCGCGTTGAGGAGGCGAGCCATGCAGGTGCGTAACGCGCGTCTCCAGGACGCCTCGAACATTTACGACCTGGTGAATTCGCTCTCGAGCGACGGGACGTTACTGCGGCGGAGCTTTGCGGAGATCTGCGAAAACATTCGCGACTTTACCGTGGCGGAGTCGGATGGGGGCGTGTTTCTGGGCTGCGGCGCGCTGCATCTTTACGGACCGCACTTGTGTGAGGTGCGGTCAATTGTTGTGAAGCCGGAGGCCAAGGGACAGGGCGCGGGCGGGCGCATCCTGAGCGCGTTGATTGAAGAGGCCGAGGAGCACGGAATCCAGTCGGTGTGCCTGTTCACACGCATTCCGGATTTCTTCTTCAAACACGGATTCCGCACCGTGGAAGATAAGGCAGATTTGCCGGATAAGATCTTCAAGGACTGCCAGAACTGCCCGCGGCTGAGCCGCTGCGATGAAGTGGCGATGGTGCGGGGACGGCTACCGCGGATTTCGATTCTGGGGCCGCGAGATGAGGCGCGGGAACTGGTGAAGATTTCGGGATAGCGGAATTGCTCAGCGAGCCAGCGAGTCAGTAAGTCAGCGGCGTCGATGATTGAGGATGGAGGCGGCTACTAGGGCTTGGCCGTAGCTGATGCCGCCATCGCCGGGACTGACCTTGCGATGTTGAAACACCTGGAATCCTTCTTCTTCGAGTCCTGTTCGCAGCAGCCGCGCCAAGCGGCGATTGTGGAGGCATCCGCCGGACAAGGCAACGCAGTTGATCCCTGTCTCAATCCGTGCGTTGGCGGCGGCATTGATAAATCCCTCCGCCACTCCGGCGTGAAAGCGGGCGGCGACGCGGCTTGGATCCTCGCCGCATCGCAGATCGCTCAGGAGGGTCTTCCACATCCGGTCCGTCCGCATCACGTTGGGACCATCGGGTTTTCCGCCTTCCCACAGCTCGAGCGTGTATTCGCGGCGGCCCACGTCGTCGTCCTCATCAACGGCGCAGCCCTCCAGCTCGATGGCGGCCTGGGCTTCGTAATCAACGACGCCGCGTTTGAGAATGACGGCGGCAGCAGCATCAAACAGCCGGCCGAGGCTGGAGGTAAGTGGAGAATTCAGCTTGCGCTCGATCATGCGCGAGAGCAGATTTGCTTCGCGTTCCGATGCGCCGGTCAGCTCTCTTGCTTCGTTTTCAGAGAATCCCGCGGCGAGCAGGTGCGAAAACGCCATGCGCCAAGGCTCACGCACGGCGGCATCGCCGCCGGGCATGGGAACGTAGGCGAGGTGGGCCCATCGCTCGAAACGGTCTAAACGCGCGATGAGGACTTCGCCGCCCCAGATGCGGCCGTCGGTTCCGTAGCCGGTACCGTCGAGCGAGAGGCCGATAACCGGACCTTCGATGGCGTGCTCTGCCATGCACGCGGCGATGTGGGCGTGATGATGCTGAACGGCGATGGTGGGCAGGTTGCGCTCAGCCGCCCATTGCTTTGCCCAGGAGGTGGAGAGGTAGCCGGGATGCAGATCGTGGACGACTGTTTGCGGCTCGATCTCGAAAGTGCGCATCAGGTGGGCTTGAGACTCGGTGAAGAAATCGAGGCCAGTCAAGTTTTCCAGGTCGCCGAGGTGCTGGCTCTGGTAAACGAAACGGCCGCGGGCCAGGGCGAACACATTCTTGAGGTGGCCGCCTACGGCGAGCAGAGGCGGCGCTTCGAAAGGCAGATCGATGCCGAGCGGAACATAGCCGCGGGCACGGCGAAGAAGTTGTGGTGCGCCATCGACGATGGCAGCGACCGAATCGTCGCAGCGCTGAAGGATGTCGCGGTTGTGCATGAGGAATGCGTCGGCAATCCGGCCCAGTCGCGTGCGGGCTTCGTCGTTATCGATTGCGATGGGCTCTTCACTCAGGTTGGCGCTGGTCATCACCAGGGCGCGGACTCTGGCGTCGGCGAAGAGGAGATACTGGAGCGGCGCATAAGGCAGATAGATGCCGAGCCAGGGAATGCCCGGTGCGACCGAGGATGCGATTCCGTTGCCGGCGCGGGCGCGAGCGAGAACGATGGGACGGGCTGAAGTCTGGAGCAGGTCTGTTTCGGCATCGGTCAGCTCGCAAAGCTCGCGCGCCGCATCGAGATCGCGGACCATGACGGCGAGCGGCTTGCCGTAGCGATGTTTGCGTTGGCGCAGACGCGCGATGGCCTCTTCATTGGTTGCGTCTACGGCAAGATGGAAACCGCCGATGCCCTTGATCGCCATGATCTGCCCGGCGAGAAGATTCTGAATGCATAGGGCGATAGGATCCGGCGATGCGACTTCAGAGCCGTCGGCGCCGGCAAGCCATACGCGCGGGCCGCAGGTCCAGCAGGCATTGGGCTGGGCGTGAAAGCGGCGATTGAGCGGGTCGTCGTACTCGGCCTGGCATGCCGGGCACATGGGGAAGACGGCCATGGAAGTTTGCGGGCGGTCATACGGAATGCGGCGCGTGATGGTGAAACGCGGTCCGCAGTTGGTGCAGTTCAGGAAGGGATAGCGGTAGCGGCGGTCGTTGGGGTCGAAGAGTTCGCGCAGGCAGTCGGCGCAGGTGGCGGCATCTGCGGGGATGCCGGTGGAAACCTGGCCGAGGACTTGGCTGTGGACGATGTAGAAGCCGGTGACGCCGATGGGCGGCAGTTCTTCCACGGCGACGGAATCGATGCGCGAGATGGGCGGAGCTTCAGCGCGGAGGCGACGGAGGAAATCGGCGACGCGCTCCGGCTCGCCTTCGATTTCGATGGTCACGCCGGCGGTGTCATTGCCGATGTTGCCGGCAAGCTGGAGTTCGATAGCCAGGCGATAGACGAAGGGACGAAAGCCGACGCCTTGAACGACGCCTTGGACGCGCACCGCGCGGCGGACCGGCTGGGAACCGGCGCTGGCACTCATCTGGGCAACCCTTCCATGAAGGTCAGCATATCGTAGCGCGTTCCCATTTAATTGATTTGCGGCAGCTTGAATCGGGCGCCGCACCTTTTGGCAACCTGTCAGCGAGCAACCAATTGAACGGCGGAGCCATTTAAACCTATAGCAGCGAAAGCGCGTGAAGCGCCCGGGGCTGCCGAGTGCTTTGGCGGGATTGAGACCGGTACAGGGACAGTTTCCCCTTTTAGGTCAACGTGAGGAGAGTGGATTTATGAAGAGACAAGTGATCGTTTTGGTTGCACTGCTGGGAGCAGCCAGCATGTTGTGGGCGGCGGATACTCCGAAAGACACCGCGACCGACCGGTTGCAGAATGCGGCCGATGTGCTGCACCAGATTATGGCGACGCCGGACAAGGGCATTCCGGAGGAAGTGCTGGACCACGCAAAGTGCGTGGCGGTGGTGCCACACATGGTAAAGGGCGGATTTGTGTTCGGGGCCGAAGGCGGACGCGGCGTGGCCACTTGCCGCACGGACCATGGATGGAGCGCGCCGGCGTTCTTCAGCATTGAAGGCGGAAGCTGGGGCTTGCAGATCGGCGTGGAAGGCGTTGACCTGGTGATGGTCTTCCAGAACCAGAAGGGCATGGACGAATTGCTGAACAGCAGGTTCAAGATAGGGGCAAATGCGTCGGCGGCCGCGGGGCCGGTGGGGCGTCATGCATCGGCGGATACCGATTGGAAGATGAATGCCGAGATTCTGACCTACTCCCGTGCCAAGGGTGTATTTGCGGGATTGACATTGAGTGGCGCGGTAGTGCATCCGGACCAGGACTCCATGGACGCGGTTTACGGGTCTGGCGCAACATATCGCTCCGTGCTGACGGGCCAGGTGCCTCCGCCGGCGTCGGCGCATGCATTTCTGGCAGCGGTGCGCAGCGCCAAGGCTGACGCAGAGGCACAGAAGTAAGAGGCTTCCGCGCAGATCTGACTCAACCGAAGCTCCGGTTCTGCTGCGCCAGGCAGCGGAACTGGGGCTTTGTTTTTGCACGCAAGATCCGATCGGCGGCCGGCGTTGATAGACTGCGATTGACCCATCATGTTTGTGACCTGTCGGCCGCTCGCCGCATTTCTCCGAACGATCTCCGTCCTGCTCTTGACCGGTTTTTGCGCGCAAATGATTGCAGCGCAAGAGATCGACAGCGCCGCCGTGATCCAGGGGATCGATCGCTCTGTGTTGCACCGCGACAACAACGTGCTTGGCTACAGGGTCACGGAGCACTACACGGTGTTCCGCAACGGGGATGCCCATCCGGCGGCCGAGATGAGCGTGCAGACGACATATACCAAGGGCGCGGGCAAGAACTACCAGATTCTGAGCGAAAGCGGGCCGGCGTTGCTACGCAAAGAAGTGCTGGAACGCGCGCTCGAGAACGAAAAATCGTTGAATGAGCCGGCGAACCGCAGGCAGGAACTGATCACGTCGGCCAATTACGAGATGGCGGTCGAGGGCAGGGAAGCCGCGAATGGGCGCGACTGTTTTCTGGTGAAGATTGTGCCGCGGCACAATGCGGAGTATCTGTTCAAGGGGCGGATCTGGGTGGAGGAGCGGACGGGGGACATCGTGCGACTGGAGGGCGTTGCAAATAAGAGCGCGTCGATCCTGACCGGGCCGGCGCAAGTGGTGCGCAACTACGCCGAAGTGGACGGCTTTCCCATGGCGACGCATGTTTCGGCAACGGTCTCGAGCATGCTGCTGGGGCCGACGCGAATGGAGATCGAATACACGGGATACGCCGTTACGCAGAAGGCAGGGAATAGGGAATAGGGAGCAGGGAGTAGAAGACCGGGATTGAGGGTTCCTGGGATAGAAAAGCGGCGAACGGGGAACTGCGGTCGGCCCATCTTGAGTGACGGATGACGCTCCTGGTTGAGGCAAGGCTGCTCTATACTTCTCAAATGACGCTGTTTCCGGGGGATTGGCGACTCGATGCCGCGCTGGGGTCCTGCCTTCTGCTGGGCCTGCGCCATGGCTTCGACTACGACCATCTAGCGGCCATCTCCGATATTACAGCGGTGCAGCGCAACTGGCGCAGCGGGCTGCGGCTGGGCGTGACCTACGCCCTGGGACACGCGTTCATGGTGGCGGCTTTGGGCGTTATGGTGCTGGAAATGCGCGTGGGACTGCCCGAAGGATTGGATCACTGGACCGAGCGCCTGATCGGGCTCACCCTGATCGTACTTGGCATCGGAGTGGTGGCCGGGATCCTGCGCAAGGACGCTCACGGGCATGCGCATGGCCGCATTGAGAGCCGGCTGGCAATCGGGATCAACGGGCTGCTGTGGGCGGCTTGGCGGGTGCGCAGGTTGTGGAACGCCGGCGCGCCCCGGCCCGAGCGCTTCCAATGGCTCTACACGGGCAAATCGGTGTTTGCCATCGGCATGCTGCACGGGATCGGCGCCGAGACTCCCAGCCAGCTGGCGCTGTTCTTCCTGGCCAAGAGCCTGGGCGGAACGGGGAACGGGTTGATGGGCCTGGCGGCGTTTTGCCTCGGGCTGGTGGCCATGAACGGCCTCATGACCGCTTCGCTCGGCGGCGCATTCAAGAGCGGCGCGTTTCATCCGCGGTTTTATCACGCCATCGCCTGGACCGGGGCCGTGTACAGCTTTGGCATTGGACTGATCTTTCTGCTGGGCATCTCCAGCCGCTTGCCGCAGCTTGGCTGAAGCGAATTCAATAAGCAGACTCAAATTGGCAGGCCGTTCTATCGCGAACGCAAGGCCTCTTCCGATGAACGCGAGCTCCGGTGATCCTGATTACGCGCCGGGCAAAGGGAACAAATCCGCACGTGTGGAAGGTCACGCGCGATGAAAATGGCCGGTGCAGAACCTTCTCAGGGCTCGCTTCCCGTCCCCAACTGAAACTCTTTCAACGATTCCCGGGAATGACTTTCAAGCGTGACAGGTGTCACCGTCAGTTGTGTTGTTCTGAGCCTATAAACGGAGTGGACAGCGGCTAGTCAGTGGCAGTCATTCCGGCTGCCGGATCCCCAGCCGCGGTTGGAGGAAACGTGCCCGCCTTTACTCCGCCCCCCCTACCGAGCGACGACAAGCGATGGAAGATCGTCAACGGGACCATGCGCAAGAACGGATTCGCCCGTCAGGCGCTGATTGAGACGCTACACACGGTTCAGTCGTCATTCGGCTACCTGGATGACCAGGCGATCCGGTTTGTGGCGCAGACACTGCGAGTGCCTTTGAGCCAGGCGTACGGGGTGGCGACGTTTTACCACTACTTCAGCCTCAAACCGCCCGGCCGGCATACGGTGACGATCTGCGCCGGGACGGCGTGCTACATCAAGGGCTCCGACCGGCTGATCGTCGCGGCCGAAGAGCGGCTGGGAGTGAAGCCGGGCCAGACCACGAAGGATGGCAACATCAGCCTGATGACCGCACGGTGCGTGGGCGCGTGCAGCCGCGCGCCCGTGGCGCTGTGCGATGGCGTTGTAAGCGGAGAGATGGGCGGGGCGCAACTGCTGACGCAGCTGGAAAGGTGGGAAGTGGAATGACCCTCGAGGAACTGGAACAAATCGCCAGGAGCGTGCAGCAGGAAAACGCGCGCCAGGATTACGAGGTGAACGTCTGCATGGACCTGGCCTGCGCCAGCCAGGGTGCGGGCGCGCTTCGCGACGCGCTGGCGGTGGCGGCGGAGGCTTCCGGCAAAAAGGTGCTGGTGCGCAAGACCGGCTGCATGGGGCCGTGTTCCTCCGGGCCGCTGGTGCGCGTGGATCCCGACGAGACGCTGTACCATCGCGTTCGCCCGGGCGACGCGCAGGCGATTGTTTTGGGCCTGGGAAGCGGGCCGGTGGCATCGCTGCAATGCGACTTGAACGAGCACTTCGACAAGCAGGTCCGCGTGGTTCTCGAGAATGCGGGTCACATTGACCCGGAGAAGATTGACGATTACATTGCCCGCGACGGATACAAGGCGTTGATGACGGCGCTGGTGGAAATGACCCCTGGCGGCGTGGTTCATCGCATAACCGAGAGCGGGTTGCGCGGGCGCGGCGGCGGCGGCTATCCCACCGGATTGAAGTGGAGCACGGTGGCCAAGGCCGGCGGCGACCTGAAGTACGTGGTTTGCAATGGCGACGAAGGCGACCCCGGCGCGTTCATGGATCGCAGCGTCATGGAAGGCGATCCCCATCGCGTCATTGAAGGAATGGCAATAGCGGCTTACGCGGTGGGCGCGTCCAAGGGCTACATCTACGTTCGTGCCGAATATCCGGTTGCGGTGAGCCGCCTGACCACGGCGTTGCGCGAGGCGCGCCGGCGCGGACTGCTGGGCAACGGCATCGGCGGCACCATGTTCGACTTCGATGTGGAGATCCGCCTGGGCGCGGGCGCGTTTGTGTGCGGCGAAGAGACCGCGCTGCTGGCCTCCATTGAGGGCCGGCGCGGCACGCCCAAGCCGCGGCCGCCCTATCCGGCGGTCAGCGGGCTCTGGGGCAAGCCCACCTTGATCAACAATGTGGAAACTTACGCCAACGTCTCCCCCATTATCCGCAACGGCGGCAAATGGTTTTTCAACATGGGTTCGGAGCGCAGCAAGGGGACAAAGGTGTTTGCCCTCACCGGCCGCATCAAGAACACGGGCCTGATTGAAGTGCCCCTGGGTATCAAGCTGCGCGAGATCATCGAGGTGATCGGGGGCGGGGTTCCCGGCGGCCATCAGCTCAAGGCCGTCCAGACCGGCGGGCCTTCGGGCGGCTGCATTCCCGCGTCCATGCTGGATCTTGGCGTCAGCTACGACGCCCTCATGGCGGCCGGATCCATCATGGGATCGGGCGGCATGATCGTGATGGACGATACGTCGTGCATGGTGAATGTGGCGCGGTTCTTCGTCGAGTTCTGCATGACCGAGTCCTGCGGCAAGTGCATCCCGTGCCGAGCCGGAACCGCCCAGATGTACACGCTGCTGACCCGCATCTGCCGGGGCGAGGCCGAGCCGGCCGACCTGGAGATGCTTGAAGAGCTCTGCGATACCGTAAAGAGCACAAGCCTGTGCGGGTTGGGGCAGACGGCGCCCAATCCCGTGCTCAGCACGCTGAAGTACTTCCGCAACGAGTACATCGACCACATCGTGCACAAGCGCTGCCCGGCCGGCGTTTGCGATATGACAGCGGCGGCGGCCGCCCAGCCTGGAGAGGTGCTGGCATGAGCGACACAGCGGAAGTCAAAACTCTGGTGATCGACGAACAGGAGGTCAGCGCGCGGCGCGGGCAGACCATCCTTGAAGTCGCCACCGAGCACGGCATAGAGATTCCCACCCTTTGCCACCTGGACGGTCTTCGCGACGTGGGCGCGTGCCGGATCTGCGTGGTCGAAGTCAAAGGCAGCAACAAGCTGATGCCGGCCTGCGTCACAGCGATTTACGAGGGCATGGAAGTCACCACGCAATCGGAGCGGCTGAAGCGGCACCGGCGCATGATCCTGGAGATGCTGTTTGCCGAACGCAATCACGTCTGCTCGGTATGCGTCGCCAACAACCACTGCGAGCTTCAGACCCTGGCGCAAAAGCAGGGTGTGACCCACGTCCGTCTTCCCTATCGCAATCCGGAGCTGCCCGTCGACGCCTCGCACGAGCGGTTCACCCTGGATCACAACCGCTGCATCCTGTGCACGCGCTGCGTGCGCGTGTGCGCCGAGGTGGAGGGCGCCCATATATGGGACGTGATGGGCCGCGGCATCGATTCGGTGCTGATTTCGGACCTGCACCAGCCTTGGGGCGAGTCGGCATGCACGCGCTGCGGAAAATGCGTGCAGGTGTGCCCGACCGGCGCCTTGTTTGACAAGAACAAGATCGGCGATGAGCATCCCAAGTATCCCGACTTTCTTCCTTACCTGAAAGTGATGAGGGAGGCGCAATGAGCAAGCTGAAACTGGCTACGGTGTGGCTCGACGGTTGTTCCGGCTGCCACATGTCGTTTCTCGATCTGGACGAGCGCATTCTCGAGCTCGCCGAACTGGTCGAGGTGGTCTACAGCCCCTTGGTGGATGCCAAGGAGTTTCCCGACCACGTGGATATCGCGCTGGTGGAAGGCGCGGTGGCAAGCGTCGACGATGAGCACAAGATCCGGAAGATACGCGCGCACACCAAGACGCTGGTGGCGATGGGCGATTGCGCCATCACCGGCAACGTGCCTTCCATGCGCAATCCCATTGGGCCGGAGGCCATCCTCAACCGCGCTTACATTGAGAATGTATCCGCGCAGCCGCAGATTCCCTGCATCGTTGTGCCGCGGCTACTGAAGATCGTTCGCCCCATTCACGAATTCGTGAACGTGGACATTTTTCTGCCCGGCTGCCCTCCATCAGCCGACACCTTTTACGCGGCCTTGACCGCCATTGTCACAGGTGAGCCGCTCGATATTCCGGCGCTGACCCGGTTCGGAGCCTGACCATGAGCCAGACCATCCTCATCGATCCCGTTACGCGGCTGGAAGGCCACGGCAAGATCACCATCCAGCTCGACCCCCAGGGCAAAGTTGCGGACGCGCATTTCCACGTGACCCAGGTGCGTGGCTTTGAGCGATTCAGCGAGGGCCGGCCGTTTTATGAAATGCCCGCCCTGATGGCGCGCATCTGCGGCATCTGCCCGGTATCGCACCTGATCGCCTCGGCCAAGGCGTGCGAGGCCATCATGAGCGTGCGCATCCCGCACACGGCTGCGCAACTGCGCCGGCTCTTGAACCTGGCGCAAATGGTGCAGTCGCACGCGCTGAGCTTCTTTTACCTGGCCTCTCCGGACCTGCTTCTGGGAATGGAAGCCGATCCCAAGGTGCGCCACATTTTCGGCGTGGCCGCGGCCAAACCTGACCTCGGCCGCGCCGGCGTGGGGCTGAGAAGATTCGGCCAGCACATCATCGAACTGCTGGCGGGCAAGCGCATCCATCCCGGCTGGGTGGTGCCGGGCGGGGTCACCGAACCGCTCAGCGCGGCCACACGCGACCAGATTCTGGCCATGTTGCCCGAGGCCTACGCAGGAGCGAAGCTGGCGCTCGAGGCGTACAAGCAAATTGCCGATCAGTTCCATGCCGAAATGGAAGTCTTTGCCAACTTCCCATCCAATTACATGAGCCTGGTGAACGAGGACGATTCCATCGAATTCACCGATGGCGCGCTGCGCCTCATCGATCCATCCGGAGCCGTGGTGGAGGACGGCATGACCGCCACGCGCTTCACTGAAGCGATTGGCGAGGCGGTGGAACCGTATAGCTACACCAAGTTTGCTTACTACAAACCGCTCGGCTACCCGGAGGGATCCTACCGCGTCGGTCCGCTGGCCCGGCTGAACATTGCCAAGAGCCTGGGAACGCCCCAGGCCGATGCCGAGTTGCCGGCATTCAAGCAACTGGCGGCCGGTCCGGTCGAGAGCTCCTTCCATTATCATCACGCGCGGCTGATTGAGATTCTGTACGGGATCGAAAAGATCGAGCAGATCCTGGCCGATCCGCGTATCCTCGAAACCCATGTGCGCGCCACTGCGGGCGTGAACCGGCTGGAGGGCGCAGGCCAAGCCGAGGCGCCGCGGGGCACGCTCCATCATCATTACAAGGTGGACGACAACGGTAAAATCACCTGGGCCAACCTGGTCATCGCCACCGGCCAGAACAACAAGGCCATGAACCTGGGGGTGCTCCAGGCGGCGAGAGCTTACGTGAAGGACGGCAAGTTTACCGATGGCATGCTGAACCGCATTGAGGCAGTGGTGCGCACCTTCGACCCTTGCCTGAGCTGCTCTTCGCACGCGTTCGGGCAGATGCCGCTGGCCGTCACTCTCATCTCCTCGGACGGGGAGGTTGTTGACAAGGTCGTGCGCTAGCGTAGGATTGCCGCATGCAGCCAATCAGAGCTCGATGCCTCATCCTCGGATGCGGCAATTCGCTTCGCGGCGACGATGGGGTGGGGCCATGGCTGTGTGCATGGGCTGAGCGGCGCCTTTGTTCGGAGCCAGGCGTGCGCGTCATCGCCCGCCAGCAGTGGACGCCGGAGCTGGCCGAGGATGTCGCCGCGGCCGATGCAGTCGTCTTCATCGATTGCTCGCTCGAATCCGCTCCCGGATCGGTTCGGCTCGACGACGTCTCGGCTTCTTCCGGGGAGGCCGTGCCGGGCACTCACGCTGTGGGTGCGCCGGAGTTGCTCGCCTTGGCGAGAGATCTTTACGGCTCCTTACCGAAGCGGGCGCTGCTGCTTACCGTCGGCGCCGGCTCCACTGAACTCGGCGAGGAATTCAGCGCGCCGGTGGAAGATGCCCTGGTGAGCGCCCGCCAGATGCTGGGGCGCGCGGTGGTGCAGCAGTTGGCCTAACCCGCAGCCCAATTCTCCCGATCAACGCACATAGCCGGCAACCTTGAACGAATACGCGTAATCTCCCTCAAGCTGCGCGGGAAGCTCGATGCGCGTGCCGGCTGCATCCTCGCTGGTCTTCAGCGCGGCGGAACCGCCGAGTTGCGTGACAGCCGCGCCGGATTTAAACGGAAGATCAGGAACTGTCAACATTGCCGCCTTCGGCTTCCCCAGCACCGTCACGTACAAATCGTCGCCCTTGCGCGTAAACCGCAGATCGTCGCCCTCGGCGCTCTTGCCTTCAGCGTGCGTCCACGGCGTGGTGCCGTAGATGGCTTCGCCGTTCTGTTTCAGCCACGCGCCCAGCGCCTTCAGCCGTTCCATCTGCACCGGAGCAATGGTTCCGTCCGCCTCCGGGCCCACGTCCAGCAGCAGGTTTCCATTCTTGCTCACGATGTCAACCAGCAGCGCGATCAAATCGGCCGGCGCGATCGTCTCCTTCTCGCCCTCGGCGCGGTTATAGCCGAACGACCGGCCTAGCCCGCGGCATTCCTCCCACTTCTTCTCGCTGATCTTGTCCAGCTTGGCGTATTCCGGCGACGTGAAATCCGAGTGCTTGATGCCGAAGCGATCGTCGATTACGCCATCGGGCACGGCGTTGTAGTAATCGGCTTCCACCTGCAGCGGACGGCCCGTCTTCGGCCAGTCGATGTCGTTCCACAGCAGGTCCGGCTTGTACTTCCCGATCAGCTCGTGGATCTGCGCGAAGGCATAGTCGCCGTAAGCCTGGGTCTCCGGCTTAACGGCATCGTAATCCATCGCCGTTTCAATCGGCCCGTCGTTGAATGTCCAGTCGTATCCGCCGGAGTAATAGAGCCCCATCTTCATGCCCTGTTTGCGTACCGCAGCCGTAAGCTCGCCCACGATGTCGCGCGCAGCATGCAGTTGGTCCGGCCGGAGACTGGGGCTGGGGTTGGGTGTTGTGCTGGGCCATAGCGTGAACCCCTCGTGATGCTTGCTGGTCAGCACCACGTAGCGCGCCCCGGCCATCTTGTATACCGCAGCCATCGCGTCCGGGTTCCACTTCTTCGACTCGCGATTGAAGATGGGCGCGAAGTCGTAGTAGCCAAAGTTGGCGCCGTAGTGCTCGCGGTGATAAGCCTCGGTGGGCGAGCCGGGAATGCGCATCACGTTCAGGTACCACTCCGCGTACGGGTTGTACTTGATGTAGTCGGCCGAACTGAAGTCGTGCTCGGGATGGCTCAGCGGCGCCCATCCCGGCACCGAGTACAAGCCCCAGTGAATGAAGATGCCGAGCTTGGCGCCGGCGTACCATTGCGGCAATGGATGCTGGTTGAGCGATTCCAGCGTGGGCTCGTAATGCGCCGGCGCTTGCGCGGCACAGGTTGCCACGCAAGCCAGCGCTGCGGCGCACACAAACACCTGGCGGATATTTCGACTCATGGATGATTCCTCTCGCGCTTCGAAGGAATCATAGACACCGCAGCGCTTTCTGCCAACCCCCGGAGATTGAGAGCTAAGATCTAACAGCTGCTTCTAGAACGCGCCCACCGTCGGCCGCAGGTGATACGAACTGAGCGTCTTGATGTAATTTCCGCGATCGAACGCCGAAGTGTCCGGCACGCTTCTCCGGCTCAGGCATCCGCGGGTTCCGCTCAGCGACGTGTATTCGCGCCTCTCCAGCCAGTAGCGCAGGTCGGCCAGCACCCGCCCAATGTGTTCGATGCCGTGAATATGCAGCGCCGAGCACATCATGGCTACGCTGCCGCCTGCCATGATGGCCTTGAGAATGTCTTCGGCAGAGTGCACGCCGCCGGTGATGGCAATGTCCACGTTGGTCCGCCCGTAGAGGATCGCCGCCCAGTGCAGCCGGGGCAGCAGTTCAGAGGGCGCGGAGAGATGCAGGGTCGGCCTCACCTCCAGCGCCTCCACGTCGAAATCGGGCTGATAGAAGCGGTTGAATAGCGCCACCCCATTTGCCCCCGCGTCTTCAAGGCACGCTACCAGGTGCGGAATGCTGGTGAACGATTGCGATAGCTTTACCGCGACCGGAATCTTGACCGCGCGGCAGACGTTCTCCACCAGGTCGAGCAACTGCAATTCCAGCTCCCGCGAGGTCTGGCTGCGGTCCGTTGCCAGCGCATAGGTGTTCAGCTCGATTGCGTCCGCGCCCGCCTGTTCTATCTCATGCGCGTAGTGCACCCATCCACCGGCGCTGGCGCCGTTCAGGCTTGCCATTATGGGAATGTGCACGGCATTCTTTGCCTGGCGCAGGTATTCCAGATATACCTCTTGCGTCATGCGGTAATCGGGCAAGTCGGGAAGATAATCAAGCGACTCGGGCGTCGACTCGGTGCCGCGCGAAAGGTCCTCGTCGAGCCCATGCGATTCGAGCGCCAGCTGTTCCTCAAAGAGCGACGTGAGGACGATTGCCGATGCGCCGGCGTCTTCCATCCGGCGCACGTTGTCCAGCGACTCCGAAAGCGGAGTAGAGGAAACCACCACAGGCCCGCTAAGTTTCAGCCCTAGGTAATGCGTACTAAGGTCAATCATGGGCTCCTCCGGCTCTCACCGGCTCCGGCTCCGCGGCCTTCTCCGGTGGTGCGATATGCGGGGTCTCGCCGCGCCCCGCCATGGCTGCGCGGGCCGAGTAAACGCGCCACTGGCGCTCCACATCGTCCTGCGCATCCTTCAGCAGTTCCTCGGCCAGTTGCGGATTGCTGCGCGCCAGCATGGTGTAGCGCGCCTCGCGATAGGCATAATCTTTCAGCCGGATCGACGGCGCCTTGGAGTCCAACTGGAACGGATTCTTGCCCGTCTCGCGCAGCCCAGGGTTGTAGCGCATCAGCGGCCAGTAGCCCGCCTGTACAGCCAGTTTCTGCTGCTCCAGCCCATGCACCAGGTCGTAGCCGTGCGCAATGCAGCTCGCGTAGGCAATAATGAGCGACGGTCCCGGATGCGCCTCCGCTTCCTGGAACGCCTTGATAGTGTGCGTGTCATTGGCGCCCAACGCCACCTGCGCTACGTACACGCTTCCGTAACTCACCGCCTCCATGGCCAGGTCTTTGCGGCTGTTTCCTTTTCCGCTCGCGGCAAACTTGGCCACCGCGCCACGCGGCGTGGCCTTTGAGGCCTGGCCGCCGGTATTCGAATACACTTCGGTGTCCAGCACCAGCACGTTCACGTTCTTGCCCGAGCCCAGCACGTGATCGAGACCGCCGAAGCCGATGTCGAACGCCCAACCGTCTCCGCCCAGAATCCACACGCTCTTGCGCACCAGCGTATCGGCAATGGCCAGCAGGTTGGCTGCATCGGAGGTATCGCTTTCCTCCAGCTTCTCTCTCAGGATCTTCACCCGCTCGCGCTGCGCGTTGATCTCGGGTTCAGTGCTTTGCCCGCCCGTGAGCAGCGCCGTCACCAGCTCGTCTCCAGCCAAAGGCGCCACGCGCTTCAGCAGCGTCTCGGCAAACGCCTTCTGCTGGTCCAGAGCTACCCGCATGCCAAATCCGAATTCGGCGTTGTCCTCGAACAGCGAGTTGGCCCAGGTCGGTCCGCGTCCCTGCACATTCTGGCTGTACGGAGTGGTGGGCAAGTTGCCGCCGTAGATCGACGAGCATCCGGTTGCATTGGCAATATAGAGCCGGTCCCCGAAAAGTTGCGTCAGCAGCTTGATGTAAGCCGTCTCGCCGCAACCCGCGCACGCGCCGCTGAACTCAAACAACGGCTGCAACAGTTGCAGGTCCTTCACCTGGCTATGTGAGAGCTTGGCCCGGTCCACCTCCGGCAAACCGAGGAAGAACTCCCAGTTCTCCCGCTCCTGCTCGCGCAGGGGAGCCTGGGGCGCCATGTTAATGGCCTTGTGGCTGGCGTCGCTTTTGCTCTTCACCGGGCAAATCTCCACGCACACGCCGCATCCGGTGCAGTCTTCCGGCGCCACCTGCAGCGTATAGCGCTCCTGCTCCATGCCCCTCCACTTCGGCTTGGCCCACGCAAAGTTCGCGGGCGCGTCGGCCGCCACATCCGCGCTGTACACCTTGGCCCGAATCACCGCGTGCGGACACACCATCACGCACTTGCCGCACTGGATGCACAGTTCTTTGTCCCACACCGGAATAAACTGCGCAATGTTGCGCTTTTCCCACTGCGCCGTGCCCGTCGGAAATGCTCCGCCTGCTGGCAATGCGCTTACCGGAAGCAGATCGCCCTTGCCGCTGGCAATCTGGCCCAGCACGTCGTGCACAAATCGCGGCGCTTTGGACGAAAGCGAGCCGGTGATGTCAAAGTCCGACGAAACCGCCTGCGGCACCGTCACTTTTTCCAGGTGGGCCAGCGCATGATCCACCGCGGCAAAGTTCTTTTGCACTACGGATTCGCCGCGCTTGCCATAGGTCTTCTTGATCGCCTTCTTGATCTGCGCGATCGCTTCCTCGCGCGGCAGCACGCCGCTGATGGCAAAGAAGCACGTCTGCATGATGGTGTTGATGCGGGTACCCATCCCCGTGTCCCGAGCCACCGTGTAGCCGTCGATCACGTAGAAGTCGATCTTCTTGCGCAGAATCTGATCCTGAATCGTCTTCGGCAGATGATCCCAAACCTCCGCCGCCGCATATGGCGAGTTGAGCAGGAACACCGACCCCGGCATGGCCGCTTCCAGTACGTCCATCTTTTCCAGGAAGCTGAAATTGTGACACGCCACAAAGCTTGCGTTCGTGATCAGGTAAGTCGAGTGGATCGGCGTGGGCCCAAAGCGCAGGTGCGAGGTGGTCATCGACCCCGACTTCTTCGAGTCGTAGACAAAATATCCCTGGGCGTAATTGTCGGTTTCCGTGCCGATAATCTTGATCGAGTTCTTGTTTGCGCCCACCGTTCCGTCGGAGCCCAGCCCGTAGAACAGAGCCCGCACTGTGCGCGGATCCTCGGTGGAGAATGCCGGATCGTAGGTCAGGCTGGAGTTGCTTACGTCATCCTCAATGCCGATGGTGAAGTGATTCTTCGGCGCATCCTTTTTCAACTCGTCGAAGATCCCCTTGACCATCGCCGGAGTAAATTCCTTGGACGATAGCCCGTAGCGCCCGCCAATCAAAACCGGCTTGGCAAACGGCAGCTTCTCGGCCTTTTCCGCCAGCACCGTCACCACGTCTATGTAGAGCGGCTCGCCCGTGGCGCCCGGCTCCTTGCAACGGTCCAGCACGGCAATCGCCTTCACCGTCTTCGGCAGCGCGTTGATCAGTGCCGCGCCATCGAACGGCCGGTACAGCCGCACTTTCAACAGGCCTAGCTTTTCGCCGCTGCGGTTCAGAGCATCCACGGCCTCTTCCGCCGCCTCAGCGCCCGAGCCCATCATCACCATCACGCGCTCCGCATCGGGCGCGCCGCAGTAGTCGAACAACCGGTATCCCCGCCCCGTCTCCACCGCAAAGCGGTCCATCACCGACTGCACGATCCCCGGCACTGCCTGGTGGAACGGGCTGCATGCCTCACGAGCCTGGAAAAACACATCCGGATTCTGCGCCGAGCCGCGCAGCACCGGCCGGTCCGGGCTGAGCGCGTTCTGCCGGAACTGGATAATGTACTTGTCGTCCACCATGGCGCGAATTGTCTCGTCATCAATGGGTAAGATCTTGCCCACTTCATGTGAGGTGCGGAACCCGTCAAAGAAGTGAATAAATGGAATGCGGGTTTCCAGCGTCGCCACCTGCGCAATCAGCGCCAGATCCGCCGCTTCCTGCACGCTGTTTGACGCCAGCATCGCCCATCCCGTCGACCGGCACGCCATCACGTCGGAGTGGTCGCCGAAGATCGATAGGGCGTGCGTGGCGAGCGTGCGCGCCGTCACGTGCATTGTCGCCGGCGTCAGTTCGCCGGCAATCTTGAACATGTTGGGGATCATCAGCAGCAGGCCCTGCGACGCCGTAAACGTGGTCGCGAACGCTCCCGCCTGCAAGGCTCCGTGCAGCGCGCCCGCCGCTCCGCCCTCGCTCTGCAACTCCTCCACCACCGGCAGCGCGCCCCAAATGTTCGTCTTGCCTTCCGAGCGCCACTGGTCGGCCCACTCGGCCATTGGGGAAGAGGGCGTGATGGGGTAGATGGCCACAACTTCGGATAGCTGGTAGGCAACCGAGGCGGCCGCCTCGTTCCCATCCATGATCACCATTTTCTTGTCAGTCATTCTTCAAAGCCTCTCAAGCGCGTCTGCGCGAAGTAGGAAACCGCTACCGTGAGTCTCTTCTTCGCCTTAGGGGGGCCGCTGTGATGAGAAGCACACTGCGACAGGAAATCCCACCATCCGATACGATCCACAGAACTTGCACGCCAACCCCGATCAGCTTTTCTCTCCTCCCCCCGAACCCGGATCCCTGACCCCTCACCCCGGCGGCTGTTACACTCTCGTAGGTCCGAATTTCTATCCCTCTCCGGACGTCCGAAATCCATGAACGAAATCCCGCCCATCCAGACCGTCAATGACCTGTTCTTTCGCGTAGCTTCGGCCGGAAATCCCCGCGCCGTGCTCTGGCAGAACGCGCTGGCCGTGTGGCACCCCATCTCGTCTGACCAGATCTATCAGCGTGTCCGCGCCCTCGCCACGGCCCTCAAAGGCTGGGGCCACAAGCACGGCGACCGCATCGCCATCATCTCTGAGAACCGCTGGGAGTGGTCCGTCAGCGACTTTGCCGTCCTTGCCATCGGCGCCGTCAACGTCCCCATCTATCCCACCCTCACCGGCGAGCAGATTGCCGTCCTGCTTCAGGATGCAGGCTGCCGAACCGCTATCGTCTCCACCCGCCAGCAATTCGAGAAACTTGACTCCGTTTGCGCCCAAACTCCCCTTGAGCGCATCCTCATCATGGATTCCGACGACGCGCCCGCGGACGCTATCCCGTTTGCCCGCGTCCTTGCCGGCGCCGACTCCCTCGGCGCCCAGCGCGACCAGTCCTTCGACCAGCTCGTCCGCTCCGTCAACCCCGCCGATCTCGCCACCCTCATCTACACCTCCGGCACCACCGGCGAACCAAAGGGCGTCATGCTCACCCATGGCAACATCGCCGCCAACCAGAACTTCGCCGCGCGCGACTTCGACATCGGCCCCTCCGACGTTTGCATCTCGTTTCTTCCTCTCTCCCACATCACCGCCCGCGCCCTCGATTTCGTCATGTTCGCTCGCGGAGCCCAGGTGGTCTATTGCGGCCAGTTCGACATGCTTCCCCTGGCCATGCGCGAGATTCGTCCCACCGTCTTCGTCGGCGTTCCCCGCGTTTACGAGAAGATCCGCCAGGAAGTGGAGCGCCGTGCCGGCCTTTCCCCCGTCCGCAAGCGCCTTCTGGCGCGCGCCGTCGCCCTCGGCGCCCATCACGCGCAAACCGTCTACGCCGACAAGAAGCCCTCGTCCGCTCTCTGGAAGCTCTCCGATACGTTGGTCTACACCAAGGTCAAGGACGCATTCGGCGGCCGCGTCCGAATCTTCATGTCCGGCGGCGCGCCCCTCGGCATCGATACCGCCCGTTGGTTCGCCTCCGCCGGCATGGCTGTCTGGGAGGGCTACGGCCTCACCGAAACTTCCCCCGTAATTGCCATCAACTCCGGCATCGCCCAGCGCATGGGCTCGGTAGGCAAGCCCCTCCCCAATGTCGAGCTCAAATTCGCCGAGGATGGCGAGCTCCTGGTTCGCGGTCCCTTCATCTTCGGCGGCTATTGGCACAAGCCGGCCGCCAACGCCGAGTGCTTCGACAGCGAAGGCTGGTTCCGCACCGGCGACATCGGCCACATCGACGCCGATGGATTCCTCTACATCACCGATCGCAAAAAGGAACTGCTAAAGACCTCCGGCGGAAAGCTCGTCGCTCCCCAACCCATCGAGAACAAGCTCAAGACCAGCATGTTCGTTGCCCAGGTCGCGCTCGTCGGCGACAAGCACAAGTTCATCGCCGCGCTCATCTCCCCCAACTTTGCCGCCCTTGAAGCATGGGCTCGCGCCCACCACATTGCTGCCCGCACCCGCGCCGCGCTCGTCGCAGACCACCGCGTCGTCGATCTCTACGCCGCTCTCATCCGCGAAGTCAACACCGGACTGGCCAACTTCGAGACCATCAAACGATTCCGCCTCGTTGCCGATGAGTGGTCGCAGGACACCGGCGAGCTGACTCCGTCCATGAAGCTCAAGCGCCGTGTCATCAATCAGCGTTACGCCGCGGTCGTCGACGCCATCTACGCGGATGAAGCAACCGCGCGCGCCGAATAGGCAGGCCAATATCGTGCTCCACGTCTCGCCGCAGCAGCCCGCGGTGCGTCCACATCCGGTGCAGCCCGCGGAAAAACGGCGCGCCCCACGCTCCCATTGCCAGCAGCCCCCCAAACAGGATCACCGCGTCCACGCTGAGCCGCCCTTGCCGGGTCCAATACGCGTCCGGCTCCAGGTCCAGCCACAGCGCAAACTCGTCCAGCGTCAGCGCCGCTCCTACCCCGTAGCTCACGCTCATCAGCCTGCTGAGGAGGATCGACGTCGGCGAGTGCGACCGCCCCAGGTCCAGCAGCCACCCGTAACCCACTAGCAGCAGGATCAGGATGCCCCACACCAAGTGATGGATGTGGTGACCCTTCACCATTACCCATCCAAACGGGCCCTGGTTGCGCAGGATCAGCATCACCATCAGGCGCACGCCTACAAATGTGATCACGAAGGAAACTGACGCCAGGAACATGCGCCGCCGCGGCCGGTCCGGGATCGTGGATCGAACCAGGAATCCCAGCCGCGTGAGCTGCAAAAGCACCAGCAGCACCACCACCACCGCGCTGGCGAAAACAAGAAGAAGAAGAGCACCGCTACCGGGCATAAGCAATTGAATCATTCCAGGCCCGTGTAGGCCCACTGGCCGTCGCCTCAGCTCCCTTGTTCCCTTGCTCCCTCACTCCCGGCCAAATCCCCGGCCAGCGGGCAGCCGTCGCACTGGGCCACGCGCCGGCAATGCGCCTTGCCCACGGCCACGGTCAGCGCGTGAAACTCGTTGAATAGCTGCGCTTTGTGGGTGTCCGGATCGGAGGCAAAGGCCTTCGCGGTGAGCTCGACCAGCGCATCATAGCCGTGCCGGTTGCGCCCCGGTGGCGGCGTCATGAGCTCATGCCGCTCGGCAATACGGCGCAGATACTCGTCCGCTACCGGAACAGTGTGGCCAAGCGCGTAAAGCAGAATGGCGTCAGCAGTCTCCGGTCCCACGCCCGGCAGCGCCAGCAGCCGCTGGCGCAGCAACGGGGTTGGCAGCGCGGCCAGCCGGTCCAGCGACCCCGCAAACTCCGCGTCCAGCATGGCGAGGAACGCCTTGAGCGCAGGCGCCTTGCGCGTGATGAATCCCGAAGGACGGATGAGCTCCTGGAGCCGTTCGAGGGGGAGCGCGCGCAGGCCTTCGATGGTGAGGGCAGAGGCGGCGCGCAGGTTGGCCAGAGAGAGCTCGACCGCTTTCCACGCGGTGTTTTGCGTCAGGTAGGCGCCAAGGATCACCTCGAATGGAGTCTCGGCAGGCCACCAGGATTGCGGCCCGTAAGCAGCGAGCAACAGGTCGTGCATGCGCCGGACGCGGCGGGCCGGGCTGGGCTCGCGCGTGCCGCGCCTGGGGCTCGGCTGCAGGACGCGCTTCATTGCCGATCCGGATCGGGATTTGGGCCAGTCTCGGGTTTGGGCTCCGGCGGCGCGTTGAGCTGCTGCTTCCACTCGAGGATCCGGGCGCGGCCGGCGGCAGCCTCGGCCTCGGGAATGTGGCCGGCGGTCTGCAATGAAATGGAGAGCGCGGTGTGAGCCAGCGGGTCTTCGGGCGTGAGCGCGGTCAGGGCCAGCGCCGCGCCAACGGAATGCTCCAGCTGTCCGGCGTCGCGCAGGGCGCGCACCAGGCCGTGATGCGCCTCGTGGTAGTGCTCGTCGGCGGCGATGGCCGCTCGAAAGGCGCGGGCAGCCTCCTCAGGCCGGCCGGAGGCCAGCAGATCGAGTCCCTGCTGGGACAGTTCTTCGGCAGTGGCGCGTTCCGGGTGCACACTTCAGGATAGGGGAACCGAGCGGGTGAAAACAGTGAGTGAGCTTGCGTTTCTCAAACACAACACTAGAATTGGCATAGCAATCGCCGATATTATTCCTAGCGGTCCACTATGGTTGCCACAACCATACGGGATCCACTCGAAAGTGGAGCTGGTCTTTGCATCTTTCACCCTACCTGCTTGCCCTGCGCTACACCGTCGCGCTGTGTGTTGCCATCTATCTTGGCCGCCAGGTCAAGAAACCGGACCGCTTTGCAGGGCGGTTCTTTGCCTGGTTGATGAACGGGAGCCACGCGGCGCTGACGGATTGGGCGTTCACGCATCTGGAAATTCCGGAGGAAGCTACGGCGCTGGACATAGGCTGTGGCGGCGGGCGCACGATCGAGAAGCTGGCGGCGCGAGCGGCGCAGGTTTACGGGATTGACCATGCCGCCGGAAGCGTGGCGGCATCGCGCGCGCACAACCGCAAGCGGATCGCGGAAGCCCGCGTGCATGTGCAGCAGGGTTCGGTGGAGCAACTGCCGTTTCCCGGCCAGATGTTCGACGTGGTTACAGCCGTCGAGACGCAGTACTACTGGCCCGACCTGCCCGGCGATATGAAGGAGATTCTCCGGGTGCTGAAACCCGGCGGCCGGCTGATGGTGGTTGCGGAGAACTACAAGGGCGCGCGCAACGATGCGATTCTGGGGCCGGTGATGAAGCTGCTGGGCTCGTCGCGCTTGAGCATTGACGATCATCGGGCGCTCTTCCTGGCGGCGGGATTTGAAAACGTCGAGATCTACGAAGAGCGGCAGCGGGGATGGTTGTGCGCGATGGCGCAGAAACCCGCGAACCGACCAGAGCGGGCCGGGGCAAACGCCGGCTAATTGCCGCTGCCTCCGTCACCGGATCAACGCGGCGCTACGGGTTGAGGAATCCCAGAAGCCGGGCGCGCACATCCGGCCACTCTGAAGCCAGGATGGAGTAGCGCACCGAATCGCGTGGCGCATTATCTGCGCCCATCCGCTGCGCCCGCAGCACGCCTTCCTTTTTGGCGCCAAGGCGCTCGATGGCTGCCTGGGAGCGGAGATTTCTCAGGTCGGTTTGCAGGCTCACGCGCAGCACGCCCCATTGCTCGAACGCGTGCCGCAGCATCAGGTACTTTGCCTCGGTGTTGGTGCGGGTGCGGATGGCCGCGCCGGCGAACCACGTGTAGCCGATTTCGCACACGTCGGGAGCGCTGCGGCCATGGCGCTCGTGACCGTCGGGCCACTCAAAGTGTTCTATCTTGAAATAGCGCGTCGAGCCGATCACGGTGCCGTCGGCAGTGCGGAGGATCGCGAACGGGACGGCGGTTCCGGCCCGCTGCCATTCGAGGGCCGTATCAATATAAGTGGCCGCGGCATCCATGTCGTGGGGCACGAAGGTCCAGCAGTAGAGGGATGGATCCTCTGCCGCTGCGGCCACCATGCCCGCCGCGTGATCCGGACCGAGCGGATCCAGCCGAATCGAATCGCCGGTGAGGGTGAAAGAGTCGATCGTCATTCGGTATCAATCCGAGTTCTTGGCTCAGTACTTCTGAACCTTCGGGTCGATGTGCTCGCTCCAAGCCAGAATGCCACCGGCCACATTGGCCACGCGCGGATAGCCCTGCTGCTTCAGGTACTCGGCGATGTGCTGCGAGCGCGCGCCGGAGCGGCAGTGGACGATCACCTCGCGGCTCGGATCGATCTCGTTGAGGCGATTGGGCACGTCGTTCTGCGGGATCAGCTTGCCGCCGATCTGAGCGATCTGGAATTCGTAGGGCTCGCGCACGTCGATGAGCTGCACGTCTTCGCCCGAGTCTATGCGCTGCTTGAGTTCCTGCACGGTGATTTGAGGTATGCCGTTCTTCATGTTCGCGTTCTCTTTCGATTCAGGCACGATGCCGCAGAACTGCTGATAGTCGATGAGCTCGTGGATGGTGGGGTTCTCGCCGCAAACGGGGCAGGCGAGATTCTTGCGCAGCTTCAGCTCGCGGAAGCGCATGTTGAGCGCGTCCACCAGCAGCAGACGGCCGATGAGGGACTCGCCTTTGCCCAGGATGAGCTTGATCACCTCGGTTGCCTGCATCACGCCCACCAGGCCAGGCAGGATACCCAGCACGCCGCCCTCGGCGCAGCTCGGCACCAGGCCGGGCGGCGGTGGCTCGGGATAAAGGCAGCGGTAGCACGGGCCCTGCTCGGTGGCGAACACGCTGCACTGGCCCTCGAAGCGGAAGATGGAACCGTACACGTTGGGCTTGCCCGTGAGCACGCAGGCATCGTTCACCAGGTAGCGCGTGGGGAAGTTGTCGGTTCCGTCGGCGACGATGTCGTAATCCTTCAGGATGCCGAGCGCGTTGGCCGAGGAGAGCATGGTTTCGTGCTTCACCACGTTCAGCGCGGGGTTCAGCGCGGTCAGCTTTTCCTCGGCGGAATCCAGCTTCTTGCGGCCAATGTCCTTGGTGGAGTGGATGATCTGGCGCTGGAGGTTGGAAGCGTCCACCACATCGAAGTCGACCAGGCCCAGGGTGCCGATGCCGGCCGCGGCCAGGTAGAAGGCCAGCGGCGAGCCCAGGCCGCCAGTACCGACGCAGAGGACCTTGGCGGCCTTGAGGCGCTGTTGGCCCTCCATGCCCACTTCCGGCAGGATGAGGTGGCGCGAGTAACGGGAAAGCTCGTCGGTGGTGAGCTCGGGAAGCTGGGCTGGTTCAACGGCAATGGGCATTATGAGTTCTCAGTTCACAGTTCGTAGTTCGAAGCTAAGGCGGATGGTGGAACGCTGTGAGCTAATAGCCCCCGCCGGCGATGGACGGAATGATGGACAGCGTGTCCGATTTAGTGACGGCGGTGGCCTCCTGCTGGGGAAGATAGCGCACGTCCTCGTCGTTCAAATACAGGTTAACAAAGGCGCGCACGCGGCCCTCGGGGGTGAAGAGGTGCTTGCGCAGCTCGGGGCGGTCCAGGGTGAGCGCTTCCAGAGCGCCGGAGACGCTGGGGGCGCTGACCTCGATGCGGTCCTGGCCGTCGAGAAAGGGACGCAGCGGTGTGGGAATCAGGATAACCATGCCTGTAGATGACCTCGCTTGTTCGATGCTGGCAGACTGCGGTTGGAATCAGGATATCGAAGCCGGCTCAATCTCGATGGTCTGCACCTCGAAGCTTTTGTCTTCCTCGGTAGTTCCAGCCAGCAGAAACGAATTGGTTTGCGCGGCGCGGCCTTGAGCCACCTCGGTGATGACGTAGGCGCAGCCGATCCAGTGGGCTTCGGCAAAGTCGGTCTGCGACCACTGTGCTGGGTGATCGGGATGGGAGTGGTAGAAGCCGGCAATGTCGAGGCCCTGGCGCACGGCGTCGCGCTGGATGCGGACCAGCTCGCTGGGATCGATGCTGTAGCGGTTATGGGCGGAGTCGGTGCGGGTGTTGGCCGCGCGAACGGCCTGAGTCACGCGCCAGCCTCCGGGAGTGGAGCGTCCCAGCAGCGCGCCGCAGCACTCGTGGGGGTAGGTCTGCTCGCCGTGGGCGCGGATGGAGTCGTAGACGGGGCGCGAAATGAGCAGCTTCGACATTGCATCCATGGTAGAGCACGAGCCGCTGGGGGCGTTTTCGCGCGAAATTAAAAACGGCGATGTCGTGTGGATTGATGGAGTTATCCCCTATAAGTGCACAGAATCTGCAGGCTGGTTCCGGCGGGAAGAAGGCAGGGACAAGGGACAAAGGGACAAAGGACAAAAGGGCGCGGGTGTGTGTGGGCCGGTCCTCCATGGGATGGCTTGAGAGCTGGCCGGAAATGCGAACGCCCGCACTTGGTGCGGGCGCAATCTTACTCATGGATTTACTTTAGTCCGGATGCCGGAACTTTGGATGTGATGGCGGATACGCGAGACGCAGCGGGGTTAGCGGAGCTAGCGCGGTTAGCGGAGTTAGAGAAGCCGGGGCCAGAGGCGGCAGGAGAGGCTGCGAGGTTACCTTTGGTGGGGAGGGGGTCGCCTGAAATCGGCGTTTTTGTGGGATGACGTACCGAAATGCAGTACATTAGTGGTATTAAGGGAGCGAGTGGAGCCTGGGTGGTTACCTTTGGGCAGGGGCCCCCCTCTCATCTGCGCTTTGCCTGGATGCAGGCTCTGCGCTCCGGTCCCGATCCCGGGTTCCTCCGCCGCGGCGGACAAGGGACCAGGAGCTCCCCGATCAGTGTTTTTTCAAATGTGGGGACGTGGGCCGCTAGCCCTTCAGTTGCAGTTCGCCAAAGTGAGACTCACTGCCGACTGAACCTTTGGGTCCGGATCATTGAATGCTCGCATCAGAATGGACTTTCCTCGCTCCAGCGAATCGAACAGACGAACGTACTGACAGAAGTGCTTGGAGGCCTCTTGTGTCTTGCCGAGTTTTGCCTGAACTTCCCCGAGATTCCCCTGCGCGACTCTTCGCGTCGGCGCCAGATCGATGACTTTGATTAAAATCGCTTCTGCGGAGCTATAGTTTCCGAGCTTCCCATCCACATAGCCTAGATTATTCAGGGCCTGAATATTATTTGGGTCTAGTTGAACTGCCTGCTCAAAAGCTCGCTTTGCACTGTTCAAGTCAGGGCGCGGACCAGACAAAAAGCGAAGTCCTTCAGCGTCCAATCGCTTGGATTGCTGCGGGTTTGCAGCCACGCTCGACGTAGTGCGTCCAGGAGTTTCTGTGTGCGCAAGGGGCGCTTCGATTACCGCCAGGGTTAAAGGACCGGCGCCCTTGGCGCGCAGCGATTCGACGATGGTCGGTGAGGGTGTAAATGCCAGTCCGCGTTTTTGGATTTGGCTGCTCAATGTCGAATCCGGCACGCCGTGCGCGACTAACTGTTCAACCTGGGCGAGTGTCAGTTTAGGGACGACCGGCTGCTGCCCTGTGGCACACAGGGGCCAACAAAGGATCGCGGCCGCGAGAAAGATTAAGAGACACGCATCCCCAAAGCCGTGCGGGCGATGCGAGATAAGGAAAAGCTGCCTGATCTTCATGAAGCACCCTCCTGAATTTCGCCCGGCAACGACCACGATTCGCTGATATCCCTGCCGAGGGAATGGTTCCTCTACCGGGATCGTGTGGAAGCCAAGTCCCCGCCGCCCGGGAGAAGTCGGCTTCAAAGCGTCGGAGACGTTACCGTACAATCCTCCCCCTGCAAGGCAAAATGGACCGTTCCAGAAGAATCGGCGCAGAAGGTTCGGCCCGCGGAACCACCGGCAGGCTTGGCAACGAGGAAATAGGTGAAGTTGGTTCCCCCGGTCGAGGTTCCGGCGGGAATGGTGACGGTGAACTGGTAGCCGTCTTTGGTTCCCGTGGCCAGGTCGGCTGCAATCATGCCTGCGTGGTTTTCATCCGGTGTGCCTGTGGCCGGCCCCAGCTTGTCGAGAGAGGCCGTGAAGCCTATCGCCGGATATGCGGCTGAATAGCTCGCCTCCGCTGCGATCAAGGCACGTACCGATCCGAGCGCGCTGTTCTCGTTCTGGATATCCTGCGCCAGTGTATCCAGCATCGTGCCCTTGTAGGGGCCGGCCAGTACTTTGCCCGCAATGGAAATCGGCACCCATTGCCCGCCGACTAAGCCCTGGAACACCTTGCCGAAGATAGTTCCAACGCCAGTGAGAGCCTTGGACGGCTTCACAACCCACTTGCCGTCCCTCGCGATCAGTCCCATGCCGTCGCTGCTTGTGACGGTCTGCAGGTCGTTTTCCGTTATTTGGATCTTGAATTGGCCTGGATTCACGACGTATTTGCCTTGCTTGTCAATGGTGCCTTGATTCCCTGAAACGGACACGACCGCGAGCCCACCCGAGAACATTGTCGCCTGGTCGAATTGAGGGTTAATGACGATCTTTCCGGAAGTGTTGATGAAACCCCACTTACCGTTCAAATTAACCGCTGCAAGGCCTTCAGAGAAATCATTCACGGAGTTGAATTGCGGCTTAATTGCGAATATCCCGCTGCGGTCAATGTACCCACACTCGCCCTGACAAGCGCCGGCCAGCCCATTCGAGAATCCATCCACCGAAACAGCTTGGAAGCGGGGTTTGATCGCATAAGCTCCTGCCCTGTTAATGAATCCCCAGCCGCCATCACCGAGCGCAGCCGCCAGGCCATCGTGGAAGTCGCCAGCTTGAGAGAATTGCGGATTGATCGCGTATTTGCCGGTCTTGTCGACGAATCCGACTTGATTCCCGAGGTTGACCCTTGCAAGCCCATCTACGAATGGGGCGGCTGAATCAAATTGATTGGGAATCGCCAACTGCCCACTCGCATCGATGTAGCCCCATTTGCCGTCCTTTTGGACTCCGCAAAGGCCTTCATTGAAGGCGACTGGCCGATTCAGTATTGTCCCGCTGCTAATCCCATCCCACGCAGGCTGCGCAAGGACTTTGCCGTCGGCGTCGATGAAACCCCACTTTTGAGTTTTTCCATCCGCACTCAGCCCAAGAAACGGATAAATCCCTGGATCCTGCACCTTGTAAGGCGGCGCAGGCCGATGAAACCACCACCACCCGACGCCGCCCAGAACCGCCAGGAGCGCGACCAGCGCGTAGGTGAGTTTCTGGCGCATTGAAAGAGGCGGCCTCGAGACCGGAGCGACAACCTCTGCTGGGCTCTCAGGAACGTTCTGCACCGCTGCTACGCTTCCTGATGTTGCGCGCAACTGCCCGCCGCACTTGCCGCAGAACCTGCGTCCTTCCGTAACTTCACTTCCACAATTTGGACAAAACATCGAATTCCTCGCTCTCGTAGCAGGTTCAACGCACCGTCTTTGCCAATGCCGCGATGGAGATCAGCCCGCCGGCAGTGATGGAACAGAATCCGAGTCCCAACAGCCAGAATCCGAATCCGGCCACAGACTGGATCATCGGGATGAAGAGCAGAAAGCCGATAAGCAATGGTCCGAAGAGCGATCCGATCATTACCTGAAAGCCGGAGATGAGCAGCTTCTGCGCGTGCTGCGCCTTTCGGGAGAAGTAGAACAAGACTCCCGACGCAATTCCAGCCAAGAGGATGAAATAGACGGACCCCACCACTTTGGCAGCGTCGACGCCGGAAATGCTCAAATGGCTCGCTTCGCGCCCCAAATTGCCAAATATCCCGGCGGGAAGATTATCGAGTCCGGACGTAGAAACCCAAGGCATGAAGAAGCCGAGCACGGCGGCAATCGTTCCCACGCCAATGAATTTCTCACCAAGCGACATGGAACCGACGAGCGATTTCCCCATTTGCGCAACTTGGGCCGCTGAAGGAGGAACCGGCTGTGCGGGCATGGTCCTGGCCGCCGCAGGCCCGCTGTTTGAATTCGATCCGGACCGCAAATCCGCGCCGCAAAATTCGCAGAATGAAACGCCATCGGAATTCGATTTTCCACAAGCAGAACAGTTCATGAACAATCTCCTTTGGGAGTGTCGAAACAGGGTTGAGGGCCCGGGAGATGGACGCCTGGACAGGCTTCGGCTTAGGTGCTTTCCAGGAAATCGCCCATTTACTGCGATTCGGAACAGCCGCATGTGATGAGGGAGGTAAGCGCGAATGCTACTCCGGACGTGGCTCGATGTCAATTCGCGATGGGTATTTCGATGCCTCGTCGCGGGAGCGCCCTAAGTCCCCGGGTGCCAGTCTTAGCTCACGAGATTCGATCTCGGCGGGTTCGTGGAACTGCGAACTGACAACCGATAATCTCAGATGGACCAGGACCAGGCGTCTTCGTCCCAGAAGCGCTCGCTCAAATATTTTTCGGCGGAATCGGGCAGAATGGCGACGATAACGGCTTGGCGGTCGGCGGCGTGTTCTTCGCCCGCGACCTGAAGCGCCGCGGCGAGCGCGGCTCCGGCGGAGATGCCGATGAGCACTCCCTCTTCGCGGGCCATACGGCGGACCATGTCGTATGCGGATTCTGTGGCGATCTCGAGGTTGCGGTCGGCCAGGGAGGGATCGTAGATGGCGGGAACCAGCGCCGAGGGCATGTGCTTGAGGCCTTCGAGGCCGTGGAAGGGCGAGTCGGGCTGGACGCTTATGGCCTGGATTTTGGGGTTGAATTCGCGCAGGCGGCGGGTTGTGCCCATGAAGGTGCCGGAGGTGCCGAGGGCGGCAATAAAGTGAGTGATGCGGCCCTCGGTCTGGGTCCAGATTTCGGGTGCGGTGGTGCGGTAGTGGGCCAGCGGATTGGCGGGGTTGGAGTACTGGTCGGCGTAGAAGAAGCGGTCAGGGGAGGCGGCGGCGATCTCGCGGGCGCGGCGGATGGCGCCGTCGGAGCCGAGATCGGGGTCGGTCCAGTCGATGGTGGCGCCGTAGGCCTGGAGGATGCGCTTGCGTTCGGGGGAGACGCTGCCGGGCATGGCCAGGTGGACAGGGAAGCCAAGCGCGGCACCGAGCATGGCGAAGGCTATGCCGGTGTTGCCGCTGGTGGCGTCGAGGATGGTTTTGCCTGGGGCGAGGAGGCCGCGGCTGAGGGCGTCGCTGAGAATGGAGGCGGCGGCGCGGTCTTTGACGCTGCCGCCGGGATTGGCCCACTCGGCTTTGCCGAGGATGGTGACGCCGGGGAGGCCGCGGACGAGGCGCTCCAGGCGCAGGAGGGGCGTGTTGCCGATGCGGTCGAGGACGAGGGAGCCGGGCTTAAGGAACGAGGAAGTGGTCATGCGAATGGCGCTTGGATCCTTGGGCCGCCGCTTCCAAGGGAAGCGGTGGAAATACGGCTATGATGAGGAGTGGGGGAAACTTGCCTGCACTGTCTTTATCCTCTCAGAAACGGGGCGCAAACATGGCGCGAAAGAAGCGGGACAGGAACTTTGAGGAGATGCTGGACGAGCTTAGGGGCCACGGGTTCGATGTGACGCCGGATGGTTGCGCGCCGGGCGGAATGCGCGCAACCAAGGCAGGCGTGGCGGCGGTGGTGGTGCCGGGGGTGACCGACGATCGCTGGGACAGCGGGGGCGCGCGGCTGGCGGTGACGCCGGGGCTGGTGGTGCGGGGGGAGATTGCGCGGCTGTTGGACCGGGGGTACCAGAAGTTTATTAAGACTTCCCAACATGAATTGCCGGCGACGGCAGTCGAATTGCAAACCATCCACGCATTTACCGAGGAGCTGAACCAGCTTACTGGGGCGCTGGGCTTGTACAACGAGTCGCTGGGGACGACGAGCGACTTGTATTTGTACGACCGGCTGAAGGGCCGCGAGGCCCAGCCGGAGCAGGCGGCGCGACCGGGGGAGCTGGGCGACGGGCACTGAAGGGCATTTGGCGCACGGAGTTTTCGGTGGGGTGACGCGAGAACACGATGTGCGCAGGATTGCTGGCGGCGCTGGAATGTGCTCCTCCTGAGGTGACGGAGTGGAGAGCCAGCCGCAGCCGCTGACGGCAGAAGCCGAACGCCGGCTATCCGCGCGTATCCCCGTAAACGAGAAAGCCACGCTGCTGCAGGGGCACGTGGGCAGCGCGACGCACTGCACGCTGATCGACTTGTGCCTTGATGGCTGCCGTGTACGGACCGATGCGGAGATCCGCGTGGACGCGGGTGCGCGGGTGGAGCTGGTGTTCCGCATCGCGGGGAACGCGTTCCGGCTGAGCGGAGTGACGGAATGGACGGGACGAGCGCGAGAGGTTGGGGTGGCGTTTCGCGAAGTGAGCCCGCGCCGCGAGGCGGAGCTGGTGGAGGCGCTGGGGGAGCTGGCGGAGGGGTGGCGAGCCGGGCAGGCGGAGCGGCTGCGCGCGGACGAGGCGTTGAAGGCGGCGCGGGAGCTGGTGCAGCAACGGACGGAGGAATTGGAAGTCAAGGCAGCGCGCGAGGCGGCTTTGCGGGCGGATGCGGAGCAGGCGGCGCGGGAAAAGCGGGAGGCTGAGGAGAGGTTGAAGTCGTCGCGGAAGGAGCTGTGTGAAGCAGAGAAGGCCGCGCAGCGGCTGGCGTGCTTTGCGGCCAGCGAAGCCGGGACGGATGCTCGAGTTGCGGAGGCGGCGACGAATCCAGGCGCGCCGGCGGGCAACCCGGCGGCTGCGAACTCGGCGGCCGTGCCAGGGCAGGCCGGACCCTCGGGTCGGGAACGCCGGCAGGTGCAGCGTCACGGGGTGGACTCAACGGCGACAGTTGTCCTGCTGGATGTCCGCGCAAATGTGTGCGGGCGGATTCTGGATGTGAGCTTGGGCGGTTGCCGGATCCGCTTTGCGGAGAAATTTCCGGTGGGGATTTACCGGCGTGTGGAAGTAGAGTTTCTGCTGGACGGGCTGCCCTTCCGGCTCCCTGGGGTGGTGCAGTCGCTGCACGACCGCTTTACGGCGGGAATCCGGTTTGTGGATCTGAGCGAGCGCAAGCGGGAACAGCTCTTGTTTGTGATCGAGGAGATCACGGAGGCGGGTCGTGAGTCGGAGGGTGAGCCGCCGGCGGGTTGATTCTTCGACGAAATCAGAGCACCGGTCAGGATTTGCGGCGGGCGCGCTGGCGCTGTAATTCACGGTAGAGGTCGCTTTTGGAACGGTGCAGCTCGCGGGCGAGGCGCTTGAGGGCTTCCTTCTCGTCGATTCCGGTCTCAGTTTGAAGGCGGGCGATGCGGTCGGCTATGGAGTTCTGGACCTCTGAGTGCGAGGGGCCCGGAGCGCCCGGGATGGGGGCAGACGGCGCCTGGATGAGGAGGGTGATTTCGCCACGGATGCGATCGCGGGATGCGAGGTCGGCGCGGACTTGGGTGACGGAGCCGCGGAGGAATTCTTCGTGAGCCTTGGTGAGTTCGCGAGCGAGGACGACGGCGAGTTCGGGGCCGAAGACCGATTCAAGATCGGCCAGCGTGTCAAGGATGCGGTGGGGCGCCTCGTAGAAGATGAGAGTCCGCGGTTCGGCGCCGGCCTGGGCGGCTAGTGCTTCAAGGCGGGTGCGGCGCTGACCGGCTTTTTCCGGCAGGAAGCCAAGGAAGGTGAACTCGGCTGCGGGCAGGCCGCTGGCGACGAGCGCGCTGAGGGCGGCGTTGGCGCCGGGGATGGAGATGACGGGGATGCCGGCGGCGATGGCGGCGCGGGCTAGGAGCATGCCGGGGTCGCTGATGCCGGGCATGCCGGCGTCAGTGACCAGCGCGATGGCGCTGCCGCGCCCTAACTCTTCGATCAATGCAGGGACGCGTGCGAACTCGTTGTGCTCGTGCAGGCTCTCAGTGCGGGTGGAAATGGAGTAGTGATTGAGGAGCTTCTGGGTGTGGCGGGTGTCTTCGCAGCAGATGCGGCCGGCGCGGCGGAGGACGTCGAGGGCGCGAAGGGTGATGTCGGCGAGGTTGCCGATGGGCGTGGCAACGAGATAGAGGCCGGCGGCGAGCGGTGATTCTGCATCGTCGGACATGTCGAAGTTATTCCGAGGCTTCTTCGCGTTCATAGCGGCGCTGTTCGGAGAGGAGCGACATGGAGCTCATGAGGTTCTGCACGCTAACGATGCCGACGACGCGGCCGCTTTCGGTGACGGGGATGAGGGAGAGGCCGCGGCCGGCGGTGAGGCGGCGGATGGTGGTGCCGAGCGTGTCCTCAGGGCGGGCGACCTGGAAGGCGCGGGACATGACGGACTGGACATAGCCGTTGCCGTCCGAGCGCAGCGCGTCAACGATGCGCTGGCGGGAGACAATGCCGACCAGGTTGGGGCCGCGGACCACGGGGAAGTCTTCCTGGAGGGAGTGGACGCAACGAGTGAGCGCGTCGGCCAGCGTGTCGGAGGGCGAGAGCGTGGCGAAGTCGGTGAGCATGACCTCGCGCATGCGGACAGTGTCGACGACGGACTGGAAGAAGACGCCCTGGTCTTCAATCTGCGCGCCGATCATGATGAAGAAGCCGGCGATAACGAGCCAGTAACTGTGCAGCAGCAGGCCGCCGATCATGAGGGCGAGAGCGAGGAGTTGACCCATGCCGGTGGCGGCGCGGCTTGCGGGGGCAGCGCCATGGGAGCGGGCAAAGCGGCTGCGCAGGATGCGGCCGCAATCGAGGGGATACGCGGGCAGGAGGTGGAGGACGCCGAGGCCGGCCATCATCCAGACCATACTGCGGAGCAGGTGGGTGGACGTGATGTAGGGATGGGTGAAGACATCCCACTGGCCGCCGGCCCCGGTGATGAAGGCGGCGAGGACGACAGCGGTGGCCAGGTTGGCGATGGGTCCGGCGGCAGCCAGAGCGATCTGGCCGGATCCGCTGGTGGCGAGCTCCTGGCTTTCCGGAGTGGCATAAGCGAACATGCCCCCAATGGGGAGCAGGAGGATGGCGCGCAGGCGGATGCCGTACCAGGCGGCGACGAGGATGCGGGCGATTTCACGAACGAGGACGGCAGCGGCGAGGATAAAGAACAGGGCGAGGCCGCGGGTTTTGGAGAGTTCGCCGCCGGAGGATGCGCCGAGGCCGATGCACACCACCGCGAGGAGCAGGAAGAACGTGTGCACACGCAGTTCCACGCCCAACCAACGGCCCAGGGGGACAGACCAGCCTCGCATGGAGCTATTGTAGAGGGTCAGGGGGCCGCGGGCAGGGGAAGAGTGTAGGGGGAGAGTATTCTGAGGGGCGATGCGCATCATTGCGGGAAGCCTGCGCTCGCGGCGGTTTGAGGCGCCGCCGGGGCTGAAGACGCGGCCGACGAGCGACCGGCTGCGAGAGACGCTGTTCAATGTGATTGCCGCCCGGATTGAGGGAGCGGCGCTGCTGGATTTATACGCGGGATCGGGAGCGGTGGGGATAGAGGCGATGAGCCGCGGGGCGGCGCGGGTGTTGTTTGTGGAGCGGGCGGCGGCGGCGCTGAAGGTGTTGCGCGGGAATCTGGCTGGCCTGGGGCTGAGGGATGGCGCGGAGGTGCGGGCGGAGAGTGTGGCGGCGTTTTTGCGGCGCGCGGCGGGAGTTCCGTTCGACGTTATATTTCTCGATCCGCCGTACGACGCGGAGGGCGAGTACGAGAAGACGCTGGGGTCGCTAGGCGGAAACTCCGCCCCGTTGCTAAATCCTGGCGCCGTGGTCATTGCGGAGCACCGGCGGAAGGACACGTTGCAGGGCACGTACGGAGCGCTGGAGCGAACGCGATTGTTGCAGCAGGGAGATGCGGCGCTGAGCTTTTATGTTTCATCGAGCCGGCAGGTCAACAAATCGGCAAGTCAGCGGGTCTAGTGTGGCATTGCAATCAGAGGGGATGGGAATGAAGCACCTGCGAGTTTTGGCATTGAGCGCATTGGCGGCGATCTCGGTGGCGGTGCTGCAGGCGCAAGGGCTGCCGCCGTGGGCAATCGGTCCGTTTACGCGACCGGCGAGCGGGAATCCGGTGATTGCTCCGCTGCCGCAGTCCACCTTCGAGGATCCCATCGCGAAGGAGCCGGTGCACTGGGAGGCGCTGCACACGTTCAATCCGGCGGCAATAGTGCGCGAAGGGAAGGTCTACGTGCTCTACCGGGCCGAGGACGACACCGGCGCAATGGAGATCGGTGGGCACACGTCGCGGCTGGGACTGGCGGAGAGCGCGGACGGAATTCATTTCACCGGGGCGCCGGAGCCGGTGTTTTATCCGGCGGAAGATAGCCAGAAATCACGGGAGTGGCCGGGCGGCGTGGAAGATCCGCGCATTGTGGAACTGGAAGACGGCACCTACGTGCTGACCTATACGCAGTGGAACCGGATGACGTATTCGGTGGGGATTGCGACGTCGAAGGACCTGGAACACTGGACCAAGCACGGGCCGGCGTTTGCATTGGCGGCGGGCGGGAAGTATGCGGAACTGAAGTACAAGTCGGCGGGGATTGTGACGCGGCTGGACCCGCAAAAGGGAAGACTGATCGCGGCCAGGATCGATGACCGGTACTGGATGTACTGGGGCGAAGGCGCGATTCACATTGCCATGTCGGATGACGCGACCCACTGGACGCCGCTGGAGGGCGCGGACGGCAATCCGGTGGAGGTGCTCAAAGCCCGGCCGGGGCATTTCGACAGCTCGTTTCCGGAGACGGGGCCGCCGCCGGTGGAGACAGATAAAGGAATTGTCGTGATTTACAACGGCAAGAACGCGCCCAAGGGCGGCGATAAAGCGCTGGGACCGAACGCGTACGCGGCGGGCGAGGCGCTGTTCGACCCGGACGATCCGATACGAAGGATTGCGCAGACCGATGCGCCGGTTCTCAAGCCGGAACTTCCCTATGAGAAGACGGGGCAGTACGCGGCGGGAACCACGTTTGCCGAGGGGCTGGTGTACTTCCATGACAAGTGGTTCCTTTATTACGGTTGCGCGGACTCGCTGGTGGCGGTGGCAATGGCTCCGGGCGCGCAGGGCGGAAAGTAGCGAAGATGGGAATCGAATTCAAGTCAATACTGGAGCCGGAGGACGCGGAGCTCTATCGCGTGGCGACGCATGCGCGCGGGCCGGCGGGCGCGCTGCCTATTACCGCGGAGATGCTGCGCAATGCGCCCTCAGGAAATCTGTTTGGGTTGACGCAGAATGCGGGAATGGGATGGGACCCGGCGCGGCTGCGGGATCCCGAGTTTCTGATCCTGAGCACACACGGCGGCTTGCGCGCGGAAGACGGAACGCCGATTGCGCTGGGCTTCCATTCGGGACATTGGGAAGTTGGCCTACTGGTGGCCGAAGCCGCGCGCGAACTGAAGGCGTTGCACGCGGTGCCGTTTGCCGGCGCGTGCACGGACCCGTGCGACGGGCGCACCCAGGGCACCACGGGGATGATGGATTCGCTGGCGTATCGCAACGATGCGGCGATGGTGCTGCGGCGTCTGATGCGGTCGCTGCCCACGCGCAAGGGCGTGCTGGGCGTGGCGACGTGCGACAAGGGGTTGCCGGCGATGATGATGGCGCTGGCCTCGAGCGGCGCGATGCCGGCGGTACTGGTGCCGGGAGGTGTGACGCTGCTGCCCGACGAAGGCGAGGATGCCGGGAAGGTACAGACTATCGGGGCACGCTTTGCGCAGCAGCAGATCACGCTGGAGTACGCGGCGGAGGTGGGTTGCCGCGCGTGCGCGTCGCCGGGCGGAGGGTGCCAGTTTCTGGGAACGGCGGCTACGTCGCAGGTGGTAGGCGAGGCGTTAGGGTTATCGCTGCCGCACACGGCGCTGGCGCCATCGGGGCACGCAATCTGGCTGGACGCGGCGCGGAGGTCAGCGCGGGCGCTGATTCGCCTGCATGAGTTGAGCATGGGCGCGCGCGACGTGCTAACGGATGCGGCGGTGCGCAATGCGATGGTGGTGCACGCGGCGTTTGGGGGGTCGACGAACCTGCTGATTCACCTGCCGGCGATCGCCTTCCACGCCGGGCTGCGCCGGCCGACGGTGCAGGATTGGGCCGAGGTGAACCGGCAGACTCCGCGCCTGGTGGATGCGCTGCCAAACGGGCCGCGCGGGTTCGCAACGGTGCAGGTGTTCCTGGCCGGCGGCGTGCCGGAGGCGATGCTGCATCTGCGGCAGGCGGGGCTGCTGGATACCGGCGTGCGCACGGTCAGTGGCGAAAACCTTGACGCATGCCTGGACTGGTGGGAGCAGAGCGAACGGCGGCGTGCACTAAGCGAGGAACTCAGGCGCGTGGACGGAATTGATCCCGAGGACGTGATTATGAATGCGGACCGGGCGCGGGCACGCGGCTTGACGCCGACGGTCTGTTTCCCGATGGGGAATCTTGCGCCGGAGGGGTCGGTCATCAAGAGTACGGCGATAGATCCGTCGCTGATAGACGACAAAAAAATGTACCGACACAGCGGGCCGGCGAAGGTATTCACTACGGAAGAAGCAGCCATCGAGGCCATCAAATCGGGGCGTGTGGCGCAGGGTGACGTTGTAGTGCTGATCTGCTGCGGGCCAAAAGGCGCGGGCATGCCGGAAACATACCAGGTGACCTCGGCGCTGAAGATGCTGCCGCACTGCAAGCATGTCGCGGTGATCACCGATGCGCGCTTCAGCGGGGTGTCGACCGGAGCGTGCATCGGGCACGTCTCTCCGGAAGCGCTGGCAGGCGGGCCGGTGGGCAAAGTGCGCGATGGCGACTGGATCGAGATCGTGATCGATCGCGAGCGGCTGACCGGCATAGTAAACCTGATTGGCGATGCGGAGGGGCGGCGGTTCGATGCGGCGGAGGGAGCGCGACTGTTGAGCAAGCGCGCACCGCGCGGCGATCTTGCGCCGCATCCATCGATGCCCGACGACACGCGCCTGTGGGCAGCGCTGGTGCACGCCAGCGGCGGCGTGTGGGGCGGCTGCGTGTATGACACCGAGAAGATTGTTCGCGCAGTAGAATCCGGCGAGGCACGCGCCTGAGGCCTCAAGCAGCGGATCAGTTCGGCCGCCCGAAAAACAGCACGTAGCCGTCTGGATCGCGCACGTCGAAGCCGCGCAGATTCTCCGATGTATTCCCCAGCGGCTTGTCGAACGTCACTCCACTTGCGTTGAACTCGGCCGCAAGCGAATCGGGATCGGGAACGGAGACGTAGGCATCCCACCGGATCCAGGGATGACGGGATGAGTTCGGAGTGGGGTCAAGCCCCTGATGGGATTTGAGGAAAACCATCGCTCCATCGCGACGAACGATGGCAAAGAAGGGATCGTCCTTCGGGTCCAGATAGTCCGCCTCAAATCCGAGCGTCTCGCAGTAGAACGCGACCGTCTGCTGCACGTTGCTGACGATGAAGAACGGAGAGATTGCATTGATTCTGGCTTGGGTCATGGCGCCGGACACCTCAGCAGTGGGATTCCTATACGAGCGTCGGGAAGCAGTCTCGCTCGTGAATGGATGATTCGCGATTAACGCCGGTGATAGAACGGAAGGACAATCATAGTCGCCAGGCCGATGGCGATGAGCAATGCCACCAGCATAACGCCGTAGATGAGGGCGAGGTTGACCCCGCGCGGCGCCTTGTCGGCGTCGTTGTCATCGGGCGGCGCGGGCTGGTGTTCGGGCTCATTCATATTTGAGCGATTCCACGGGGTCCAACTGCGCGGCGCGGGTGGCGGGCACGGTGCCGAATACGATGCCCACAAACATGGCCGAGGCCAGCGCGATGATGATCGACCAGGGGGAGATAGGCAGGGTGTAGTCGGTGAAGAAGCGGACGGAAAGCGGCAGCATGAGGCCGACAAGCGTGCCCACAATTCCGCCGGAGAGGGAGATGATGACTGCCTCGGCCAGGAATTGCAGCTTGATCTCGCGGCGGGTGGCGCCCAACGCCTTGCGGATGCCGATCTCGCGAATTCGGGAACGGACCGTGGCCAGCATGATGTTCATAATGCCCACGCCGCCAACCGCCAGCGTGACCGCTGCCACCAGCACCAGGACCGCGGTGATGATGTTGGCGATTTTGCGCGCCATGTCAAGGACCTCGCGCAGGCCCTGCGTCTTGTAAACGGAGTTGGGGCGATGCCGCGCGTGGACGATGCGGACAATCTCCTTGGCCGCGTCAGGCACCTCTTCCATGCTGCGCATGGAGAAGTAAATCTGCTTCACGTTTTCAGTGTTTTGGAAGTAGGTGGCCACGGAGCCGGGAATCAGGATGGTTTGATCGGCGATCTCCGATTCGCCGAAGTCGGTCACGCTCTCCTTGAAAACGCCGACGATGGTGAAAGGAATGCCGCTGATCTCGAATACCTGCCCCACCGCCGCATCATCGCTGCCGTATCGCTCTCGCGCGAAGGTCTCGGTTACATCGGCGCAAAAAACGTGGCGGTCTTCGTCGATCTGATCGAAGAATCGGCCATAGGGCACCAGCAGGTTGCGAATGTACTGGTAATCCGGAGCCACGCCCAGGACCAGCGTGTCCTTCACCACTCCGCCGCCGAAACTGATGCGTTCATGCATCTCCACTACCGGCGAGGAATACAGGATGCCGGGCAACTGCTCATCCACGGTCTTCTCGTCCTGGCGGGTGAGGAAATCGTTGTAGACGACACCCTCGGTGCCCGATGCGCCGCCGCCGGCGTACTCCAGCTCGATTTCATTGGTGCCGATCTTCTGGATCTCGGCCAGGATGAATTGCTTGCCGGTGAGCCCTATGGTCACCACCAGGATGACGGATGCGGTGCCGATGACCATGCCCAGCGCCGTAAGCAGGAATCGGACTTTGCTGGTGCGGAAACTGTCCAGCGCGATCTTCAGGATTTCGCTGAGCACCATGGTGCGGCGGGCGCTGAGCAGCGTCTGCTCAAACGACGCGTGCCGATGCCTCTCGGCGCCCACATGCTGGGGTTGTTCGACGGTGCTCATAATGGCTTCCGCAAGCCGTTCCTTCCTCAAGATGCGCCAGGAAGGTGCCCGGGCTTCCGTAAACCTTGCCCTGGGCCCCGCGACGGCCTACTTTCCATCATATTTCTCCAGCCACTTCAGCTCCTCGCGAACTTTGATGTACCCGTGCCATGGGTTTTTGCCCAGGCCATGGCCCTCGCCCGGAAAAACGAGGAACGTGTGCGCAATCCCGAGCGCTTCGAGCGCCCGTTCCATGGTCACGCCCTCCAGGTAACTTACGCGGATATCGGCCCCGCCCTGCACCATGTGGGTCGGCGTTTTCACCTTGTTAAAGCGGAACAGCGCGGCCTCGCTCTGGTAGAGGTCCGGATCGTCCCACGGCATGCCGCCCAGGTACCACGCATCGTCCCAGGTTTCGTCGTCGTTGCCCCAGTTGGCGGCGTGCTCCACCGCGCCCGCGCCGGTCACGGCGGAGCGAAAGCGCGTGGTCTGGGTGATGAGCCAGTTGGTCATGTAGCCGCCGTAGCTGTAGCCGCCGATGGCCAGGTGATCGGGATCGGCGATGCCCTCCTTGACCAGCGCGTCCACGCCTTCCAGGATGTCGCGGCCGGGCTTCGACACCAGATGCGGCTCAATCTCGAGCATGAACTCGTCGCCGTATCCCGAGGACCCGCGGTAGTTGGGACGGAAGACCAGCCAGCCGTTGGCCGCGGCCAGCGTGGCCCAGTCGTACCAGTCGGCGCCGAAGCGGTTGCCGTCGGCGTCGGCCGGGCCACCGTGGATGAGGGTGAGCATGCGCAGGTGTTTCGTGCCCTCCTTTCCAGGCGGATAAATAAGCACGCCTTCTACTTTGACGCCGTCGCCGGCGGTCCAGGTGTAAGCCTGCCACTCCGGCTGCGCGCGCTGGGCAAAAACGGGATTGAAGCTGGTGAGCGCGGCGAGCTGATCGGGATGGATGGGGTCCGAAGCGCGATAGAGTTGAGTGGGATCGTTGATGGTGGAGTGGCGCACCAGAATGGCGTTGGAGTGAAGCGCAGTAGCCAGGCCTGCGTAGCTGCCGGCGCGGCCGGGAAGCTTTTCCGCCTGAGCGCCGTTGACGAGGTAGAGCTGTTCCTCCGTGCCTTTGAGGCCAAGCGCAAGTTCGCGGCCGTCCGGCAGCAGCGAGAACTGCTCCCAGGACCCGTCGAAGGACGCGCCGAGCCGCTCCACCTTGCCTGATTCCGGGTCGATGCGGTAGAGACGGCCCTGCACGTCGCGATAAGGGTCTTCCAGCGAGCCCGACGCCGCGGTAACGATGAAGTCGAGCGTGCGGCTATCCGGCGTCCAGCGCAAGCCGGATTCGAGCGCCTGATTGTTGGTCAGGCGGCGCACCTCGCCTCCACCAGAGCCCACCAGGTAGATCTCGTAATTGTCGGGATTCTCCTCGCGATGGTGCACAGGCTGGGTCAGAAACGCGATGGTCTTGCCGTCGGGCGACGGTGCAATCTCGCCAATCCCGAACACGCTTCGCGCAATGGTCTCGGCGCCGGCGGGCAATTCAGGCTTGTCGCTCGGCGCCTCCTTTTTGTTGCCATGTTGCGGCGGCGGAACCGCCACGGCTGCGGCCAGCGCCGGCCCAACGGCCTGTTTCAGCAGCAGGTCGCCGCGATTCTGCTCCCGCCACCGGATCACGTCCTTCCATTGCTCTTTTTGCTCGTCCTGCTGCGACTGCGAGAGCGGCTCGGTTACGGAGTAGTAAATTGCCGAGCCATCCGCCGACCACGCGAACGAGTGCACATCGAGTTTCTGCGGGTAGAGCGGCAGGGCTTCGCCCCCATGAACAGAGATGCTCCAGATGCGGCTGGCCTTGGCATCGTCGCCCGGCGTGCCCTCTGGCCCGGCGGATTCTCCGGGCAGTGCGCGATCGCTGACAAAGGCGATCCACTGGCCGTCCGGGCTCCACTGCGGGCTACTTTCGCTGCCCCCTTGCGTGAGCGGGCGCAGATCCCCCGCCGCGCCGGAGAGCCACAGATCGTCACGGAAAGAGCTGTTCTTCCAGTCCGGCGCTTCGGTGGCGATGACGGCGGTTGAACCGTCGGGCGATAGCGCCGCGGAATTGATGGAGGTGGAATTGAAGTATTCGTCGAGAGTAATGGGAGGCAGAGCCGACTGAGCCAGAGCAGTAGAGCCGGCCAGGCAAGCTGCAGCAGCGGCAGCAGCGCAGAGGCATCGGGAGAGCATAGGAGCAATATAATTGCGGGCGCCGGGACAGTCGAAGTTTCGTGGCGCTTCCCGACACGGAAAGCTCAGGCTTTGAGGCCACGAACCACGAACTACGAACCACGGACCAAAATGCGAATCGACGCACACCAGCATTTCTGGCACTACAACGCTGAGGATTACGCCTGGATCACGGACGCCATGGCGCCGCTGAAGCGCGATTTTCTCTCCGGCGATCTGAAGCCGCTGCTGGAGGGAATCGGGTTCGATGGATCCATTGCGGTGCAGGCGCGGCACAGCATTGAAGAAACACGCTGGCTGCTCGAAATGGCCGAAGCCAATGAGTTCGTTCGCGGAGTGGTGGGGTGGGTTGACCTGTGCTCGCCCGATGCCCGGCGGCGCCTCGAGCAGTTGTCGGCGAGCCGCAAGCTGGCAGGCATCCGGCATGCAGTTCAGGACGAACCCGACGACGAGTTCCTTCTCCGGCCTGACTTTTGCCGCGGCATCGCGCTGCTCAGCGAGTTCGGGCTGGCTTACGACATCCTGATTCATCCGCGGCATCTGCGCGCGGCGGCTTCGTTCGCGCGCCGGTTTCCTACGCAGAGGTTCGTGCTCGATCACATCGCCAAGCCGCTGATTGCGGAGTGCGCAATGGAGCCGTGGAACAAGGACGTTCGCGCATTGGCCGAGCTGGCCAACGTGCATTGCAAGCTGTCCGGGATGGTCACGGAAGCAAAATGGCGGCAATGGCAACAGGAAGACTTTCGGCCGTACCTCGATACAATTCTCCAAGCTTTTGGCCCGGCCCGGCTCATGATCGGTTCGGACTGGCCCGTGTGCACGCTATCGGCGGACTATCGCTCCACGATGCAAATTGTCCTCGATTCCATCGAGGAGTTGTCGGCTGCGGAAAAGGACGCGATCCTGGGCAACAACTGCGCGGCCTTTTACCGGCTCGAAGAGAATCCGGCCAACCGCCAGTAACCGCGGCGCGCCGTGGCAAGATAGAAACAATGCGCACTACACTTGCTTCGCTCACAACTCTGATTCTCGCCGCGGCTCTTTGCGGGCCGGCTGGTTTGTCCTTTGCTCAATCGGCCGGCGCAACCCCCGACATGGTGCAGACGGGCAGCGACATTCCCGCCAAATGGGAAGAGCGGCACCCGGGCTATAACTACGAAAAGCGCGATGTGATGATTCCCATGCGCGATGGGGTAAAGCTGCACACGGTGATCTTTGTGCCCAATGCAGCCAAGGGGTTGCCGATGCTGCTGGAGCGCACGCCGTACAACGCCAGCGGCTTTTCCTCAGACAAGCCTCAGATGCGCGACGCGGTATGGCAAGCGCAGCGCGAGTGGGTGGACGACGGCTACATCATCGTGGACCAGGACATTCGCGGCAAGTACGGCTCGGAGGGAGATTATGTAATGACGCGCCCGCCCATCGGTCCTCTGAATCCGACCAAGACCGATGACACCACCGATGCTTACGACACCATCGACTGGCTGGTGAAAAACGTGCCCGAGTCGAACGGTCGCGTCGGCATGATCGGCTCGTCCTACGATGGCTGGACGGTGACCATGGCCCTCCTAGGGCCGCATCCCGCCATGAAAGTTGCCGCGCCGGAAAGCCCCATGATCGACGGCTGGATGGGCGACGACTGGTTCCACTACGGCGCGTTCCGGCAGGTCAACCTGGACTACTTCACGGAGCAATCCAGCGAACGCGGCGCGGGCGCCAGCGTGCCCCGTCCCGGCGACGACGACTATAAGACTTTTCTCGATGCTGTAACTGCGGGTAACTGGGCCGTTGTGCACGGCTTCAAGCAGTTACCCTGGTGGAACCGGCTCTCGGCGCATCCGGCCTATGACACCTTCTGGCAGTTGCAGGCGCTGGACAAGCTTGTGGCCGCAAAACCCGCAAATGTGCCCACAGTATGGCTGCAGGGACTCTGGGACCAAGAGGACATGTATGGCGCCATCCACACCTGGGAGGCGCTGAAGGCGGCCGGACATGAGGCCAACAACCATCTCGTGATGGGCCCCTGGTACCACAGCCAGGTCAACGGCTCCGCGTACACGCTAGGACCGCTGAAGTGGAAGGGCGATACGGCGGCGGACTTCCGTCGCGACGTGCTGATTCCGTTTTTCGACAAGTATTTGAAAAACCGCAAGCCGGCCGAGCCCATGGCGCAGGTGATGATCTACAACCCATCGGAGAATCGGTGGGACAAGTTTGCGGACTGGCCCGGCGCGGACGAGAAGCACCTCACTCCGATGTATCTCCAAGCCAACTACGGCCTCGCGCTGGAGAAGCCACAAAGTGGCGAGGACAGCTACGTCTCCGATCCCGCCAAGCCGGTGCCATATCTCACGCCGCCCATTGCGGAGAACGGGGGCGATCGCTGGAGGACGTGGCTGGTTCAGGATCAGCGTCCGATGGGCACGCGCACCGATGTCCTGAGTTATGAAACTCCTGTGCTGGACCATGCAGTTCGCGTAGAGGGCGCGCCGATTGCCGACCTGTTTGAGAAGACGTCGGGAACGGACATGGACGTCGTGGTCAAGATTATCGATGTTTATCCGTCAACGTATGCGCAGCAATCGGATCTGGCTGGTTACGAGCTGCCCATCAGCATGGACATCTTCAGGGGACGGTACCGGAAGAGCTTCGAGAATCCTGAGGCGATTCCGGCCGGCGCAGTCGAGGAGTACCGCTTCCGCCTGCCCACCGTGAACTACGTCTTCGAACCGGGACACAGGATCATGGTGCAGGTGCAATCATCGTTGTTTCCGCTCTATGACCGCAACCCGCAAACGTTTGTGCCCAACATCTTCTTTGCCAGGCCGGAAGACTTTCGTGCGGAGACCATCTCAGTGGAGCACGGCGCGCACGCGCCAAGCGCCGTCCTGCTGCCGATTGTGCCAGCAGAGTAGCTCCGGATTCGCGTCCGGATCTGTATTTGGGAAGCCCGCACCACCAACCAGGGTGCCCCATCCTAACCGCGTTCTTTGCGGTTAGGGTGGGAAACAACACAGCCAATTCAACAACTAACCGGCCGTCATCCCGAGCGGAGCAGCGCGGCACCATCGCGCTACGCAGCCGACGGACCCGCATGATGTGCCTCGGGCACCGAAATCAACGCTAACTCCACACTGAGGGCAAAGTCAACGGTCAACAACGGTCCCATGCACTTGAGCGCAATCCAAGCTAGTGCCCCGTCCCAAAAGTTCGCAACAATATTGCTGCCATCATCCTGAGCGGAGTCTGCCGGTTTTCTCCGGGGTCCGCACGCGTACTGTCGCCGCTGATCCTCTACCGCTGCTGAGGAGCTGGTGCAGGAGCCGGAATGGGAGCAAGAGCTGGGGCAGGTGCAGGGGCTGCTGCCGGAGCTGGCGTTCCGCCGCAGAGTTGAGCTTCCACGTCCGGTTTTAGCCTGCCGGTACCGCAAAGAGTGTTGGCGGTCTTCTGTGTATTACTTCCATTCCCGGCTGCTAATGGTGTGAAGTCTCCCTGCGTTGCATATTCGTGATCGGTGCTATCCGGGTCGGGAAACCAGAAGGTGCAGCGAACCGTATCATTGGGATGTTTCTTGCTCGGCTTCGCACATTCCGAGGCAAACAGAACCTTCGTGCCAGGTTGCACGTTGTCCATAAACCACTTGTTGTGAAAAGTCTGTGCGGGGTGGTAGGCGTTCGAGCCCATTGCTGACAAGATCGACAAACCTTTGTTGATCGGAGCCTCTACGCGGTAATCTCCGGCGTCAGTATGCAGAAGGTGAATGCCTTGGCCACCACCACCAAGTTTTGCATCTGTCGTGGTCTTGGCTAGGGTTACGTCGCTCCCAGTATCTACACGAAGATTCTGGTCCAGAACGGCTATCTGATACTCGGAGGCATGCTTGTAGGTTTTTGTACTCGTGGCAAAACTAAGACCAGGAATAAGGAACAGTGCCGCAGTCACGGCACTGCAAGAGATAATCTTCATGCGAACCTTTCTCTATTTGAATTGAGTGTCTGGGATACTCGCACGCAACTCGGGAGGAGTCTGTGACGTGGGATACGAAGCCTCTCATTGGGATTCTTCTCAGGCCATCGCCCCGAGCCGCGCCGACGGCGCAGGACCACGCCAGTACCTCTCAGTGTCATCGGGCAACAGGGTAGCGCCTAGAGGCTTCCAGCGCCGTCTATTGTGGCCTTCTGCCCCATCTTTGCCGGCCGTGTTTTTTAGGGGGCGTCCGCAGGGAACAACCGCACAGCATGTAGCGGAAGAAAGGTGTAACTAACTGCACTGCTATGTAATGTTATGCCTGTCAACGTGGAAAGGTCTTCGTCCGTGGGGTGGTTGAGCGGCAAACGTAGTCGAAAGCCTCCCCTGAGCTCGCCGAAGGGGACCTGCATTTCGGCTGCTCAAGGATGCGACGAACTTCCGGGACGCCACACCAGCTAAGAAATGCTTTTCGTCATTTCACAACAAAATCCCTCAGCGCATCGAGCAGCCGCTCCACCTCTTCCACAGTGTTGTAATGCACCAGGCCGATGCGCAGCATTCCGCCCTTCTGCTCCACACCAAGACGCTCCGTCAAATTGATCGCGTAGTAATTCCCGTTCCAGGTGAAGAGCCCGCGCGTGGCCAGGAACTGGGCAATCGTCTGCGGGGAATGCTCTCCGATGCGCAGCGAGAGCGTCGAGCAGCGTTCTTCAAATCGCGTGGGATCGGTGATCCCGTAAATGCGTACGCCCGGAATTGTCTCCAGGCCCTCGATCAGGTGCGTAATCAGGCGGCGCTCGTAAGCCACCGTGGTGCGGTAAGCCGCTGCCAGCGCCTGCCGCCGCGTCCCCACCGATGGTTCGCTGTGCCGCCCCACGTTCGCGATATACTCCACAGCCGCGCCGATTCCGGCGATCAACTCGTGAGTTTGCGTGCCGGTTTCCCATCTGTCGGGGTTCTCATCGTGCGATGGCCGCACCTTGTAGGGCCGGAATCGATCCAGATGCTCCCGCTTCCCGAACAGCGTGCCCATGTGCGGACCGAAAAATTTGTACGGGGAGCAGACCAGGAAATCCAATCGAGCTCTCTCACGTCCAGCGGACCATGAGGTGCGTAGTGCACCGCGTCCACAAATGCCATTGCGCCCGCAGCATGGGCCAGGCCGGTGATCTCTCCCACCGGATTGATGGTCCCCACGGAATTCGACGCGTAGCCCACAGCCACCAGCCGTGTTCTCTCGCTCAACTTGTTCTTGAGGTCATCGAGATCCAGCGTGCAGTCCTCTTCGCGGATATCGGCCACCCGGATCGTCACTCCTTTTTCTTCCAGCGCCTTCCACGGAGAGAAGTTGGCGTCATGGTCCAGGACGGTCAGGAGAATCTCGTCGCCCGGCCCCAATTCCCGCCCAATCGCCCGCGACAGTGCGAAGGTAAGAGTGGTCATGTTCGGGCCAAAAACAACCTCGTCCGCGTCGCAATGAAAGAAATCCGCCATGGCCGCGCGTGTCTGGGCAATCATCTCGTCGCTGCGTTTGCTGGTCAGGAATTCGCCGCCGCTATTGGCATTCGAATTCACCAGGTAGTTCTGGATTGCCGCAATCACCTGGGCGGGAACCTGTGTACCCGCGGGACCGTCCAGAAAAGCTGCACTCTGGCCGTCCACCTGCAACTCGAGCGACGGAAAATGCGACCGCACCCACGCCACATCCAGCATGTGATCCAGATTCAAATCCGTTGCGCTCATGGCCAATCTCTCCTCGCACCCGTACACGGCACAGTCTACATTGCAGGATTTGTGGTGGCTCTTCCCATTCGTCCATACCGCATTCTCCTTAAACTATCCTTGGCGGCTCATCTCTCGGAGTGTCTGGGATGGATCCCCGCAAATATCGAACTGCTACTGTTGCCATATCCTGCCGCGCGAAATGCCCACCGTGCTAATATCTGCGGCAACTCCCAATCGCTTGGTACCGCTTTCCGGAGGTAACTCAATTGAGCGGAAGATATGGGTGTTCGCGGCGTCAGTCGCGCACACCGCAACTCGTGCGATCGGCCATGAATGAGACCGGAGGCCTCGAACATGAAGCCCAATGAGCCTAGCCGCACAGCCCAGATGATCGCCCGGCAACGAGCTGCGCATCAGGTGCTCGATCATGGCGCAATCCTCAATGACCCATTTGCCATGAAGATTCTGCGCGAAGACGAAAAGGACGTGCTTCAATTTGCGAACCAACACCCACTGGCCAGCATTGGGCGTCTGATCACCGCCGCGCGAAGCCGGATTGCGGAAGATGCCTTGTCGAGAGCTGTCGAAGGAGGCGTTCGGCAGGTCGTCATCCTTGGCGCCGGACTCGACACTTTCGCTCTCCGCAATCCCCACAGCGCGCTGGAGATCCGTATCTATGAGGTGGACCACCCCGCCACGCAGGCGTGGAAAATCGAGCGCCTGGCCGAAGCTCAAATCGCGCTTCCGCCATGGCTTGTTTTCGTGCCCGTCGATTTCGAGCGCGACGATGTGGGAGAGAAGCTCACCGCCCAAGGCTTTCTAGAGAGCTCGCCTGCGTTTTTCACCTGGCTCGGGGTTGTGCCCTATCTGACCCAGGACGCTATCGGCAGCACTCTGGACTACATGGCGTCAATCCAGAACTCGGAGGTGGTGTTCGACTACATGGAACCTCCCCAGGCGTCCTCAGACGAGGTAAGGCAATTAGAAAAGGAGCGGGCCGGACAACTTGAGAGAATTGAGGAACGTTCGGACAGCCGTTTCCAGCCGGCTGGCATGGTGGCGACTCTTCGCGCGCACGGATTTTCTGCCATCGAAGACATTAGTTTCCAGGAGATTGCGTCCAGGTTCGGCCGCGCCGTGCAAGGACTCGCGCCCGGACACCTTGGCGTTCATGTTGTCCACGCCAGGCACTAATCTGGCTTAACTGGCTCGGCTCCAACGCCGAAGGCAGCTACCCCGGCGGCCACGCCAGCACCGGATTTGCCGGCCTTACAGGAAGAACATCAAAAATGGCGACATTCCATGTTCAATGGTACGCAGCGGCTTTTGCCGGCTTTGTTTTGTGTAGGGAGATGGCCTGGCTTGCCATTGGCACCGCCGGCCATTGCATCGCGTCTGGCGATGGCCGGCGTCGATATTCGCACGGCCGCCCAACTCGTGGGTCACAGTACAATTACAGAGGACCATGCGCTATCCTCACCATGCCCCGGAGCACACATAAGCGGCGATGGACAGGTCGGTTTTGCCGGAAGCAGTGGGGACTGGATCGGTGACCGGCAAAACTGCGAGCAAGGAAAAATAGCATAGGTAGTCGAAAATATTGCGCGCGAAAGTGGCGGAATTGGCAGACGCACCAGACTTAGGATCTGGCGGGGAAACCCATGAGGGTTCGAGTCCCTCCTTTCGCACCAATTGTCGATAGAAATCCTTTAGATTCAAGCCCTGCGTACCGCTCCTCCGTTTGAAAGACCAAGCCCCCCGATTGAGCATGCGGCGCTTCAAGTGGACAATCTCCCGGCATTCGTAGCCAGCGTTTTCCCATTGCGACTCAGGATATGTTGCTGGGCCATTCCCGTCCCAAAATCATCCCACCAACGCCATTCGTTTCGTTTCCGAATTGAGACCGATTCGGAACCCGGACCTGCTGCTGCTCTTCCTGCCCTGGCCGCAGGCCGATGTAGAGGACATGTCAGCCGATTAAGACCCTTGTAGAAGGAGAGTCGGCATCGATGAAATTGCTCCGGGAGATTATTCCAACTGTGGCCCTCTGCGCAGCCATGTCCACCGCTGCCTGGGCTGGGCATTCCTCCGATTGTTCGCCCGCTTACCGAAACGGCATGCAGGGCACGTTCCGCATGGCGTGGAACGTGATTTGCATTGCCCCCGCGCAACCCTCCGGCACGGAGAATCTGGACTCCTGTCCCCAGCGGTGGAAACCGGAACTGAAAGACGATCTCATCCGCCAGTCAGTCAATGGCCCCGTCCAGTTCAGCTGGGTTTCCGGGTCCCGGGAGGAGCCGGCCGAAATCGAGATCCTCGTGCAATTCCGTGAAGAAAAAGATGGACAGGCGGGCGCAACCAATCATTGGGGCGAAGTGTCGGCGACAGAGTTCCCGAAAATCGGGAAGAAGGGCGTCACTCTCTTCCACTTCAAAACCAACTCGTATCAGGGCGATGACACCTATCACTCCATTCTCGTCGAGGCGTCAGGGACATCCTATTCAAAGCTCGCCAACGGCTGGGCGTGCGGGGCCAGAGAGTGGTAGCGTTCGGGCTCGTCCCTTCGCGATTGCTGCTGCGTCTACGAGGCTTTACTTGCGGAAAACCGGTTAGGGGCGGACAGTGGACGGTGACCAACCCATTGCGCATCCTGGGTGAGTGACCGGTGTCCGGGAACCCCGGGGCTTCGACAACACGGGTCCTGCCAGCCCCTGGGACCACCCCGCCAACAGGGCTCACGAATTCCGGCCATTTCCGCATCTCCTGGTCCCAGCGCCTGGCAGCAGGCTTGTCGTGCCGCTCCCTGCCTGCGCGGCGGAGTAATCTGGGTTCATCATGAATCCCAACCCGCAGCAGCCGCAGTTGACCCTTACCCAGGCGCCTGATTACCGCGAATCCTATGCCAACAGCGTGCAGGTGCGCGTCAGCGTCTGGGACTTCCAGCTCGTCTTCGGCCTGGCCTCCAGCGAGTCCCCGGAAAAAGTCACCATCCATAACCACCAGGCCATCTACCTCAGCCCGCAGCAGGCAAAAGCCCTTTGGAATGTGCTGGGTCAGAACGTCGCCCAATACGAGCAGGCGTTCGGACCCCTCGCATTGGAGCCCCAGACCCACACCTTTCCGCAGGGTCCCGTCCATTGAAGATCCAGCTCGACCGGCCTCCCGCAATGCGCCATTCCAGCCCGCCTCCCCCACGTTCGCCATGGCACTATGTGCCGCGAATGGATGCGCCCTTCCCCCTGTGGATGATATTCCCGGTCATCTTTGCCGCCCTCTATGTCACCCATTTCACCCTCCTCCGCCTCCCTTACTGGTGGGATGAGGCGGGGTACTACATTCCGGCCGCGTGGGACTTTTTTCGCACGGGGTCGCTGAGTCCCTTGTCTACGGTTAGCAATGCACATCCGCCGCTGCCCAGCATTTACCTGGCGCTGTGGTGGAAGCTCTCAGGGTTTTACCCGGAGGTGACGCGGGAGGCGGTGCTGATGGTGGCTTCATTGGGACTGCTGGGGGTGTGGCGGCTGGCGCGGCGCATCACGGACTCCGGGGCCGTGGCGTTCTGGACGGTGGTGCTAACCGCGATCTATCCCATCTGGTTTGCGCAGAGCACGCTGGCCCATGCCGACATTTTTGCCGCCGCGTGCACGCTGTGGGGCCTGGCGTACGCGCTGCCCGAGAGCAACCGCAATCCCCGGGCGGCGGCGGCGTGGTTCTGGGCGGCGGCCCTGTCAAAGGAGACGGCCATCGCGGTGCCGCTTATGCTGGCCGGCATCTACGCCGTGCAAGCTTTCCGGGCCGATGGACCGGCACGCGCGCGGCTGGGGCGCGAGGCCGCGTGGCTGGCAAGCTCGGTGCTTCCTTTGGCCGGCTGGTACGCCTGGAGCTACTACAAAACCGGATTTCTATTCGGCAATCCCGAGTTTCTGCGTTACAACGCCGAGGCGACGCTGACGCCGGTGCGCATCCTGGCCGCATTTGCGCACCGCCTCCTCCACCTGACCGCGCACATGAATATGTTTGTGCCGGTTCTGCTTACGCTAGCGGCGCTGATGTTGAACCCGCGCACGGACGCGGAGGGCCGCGCGCGCCGCGGCATTGCGCCCGCCGTGCGTTGGCGGATTTTGATTCTGCTGCTGGGGAACGCGGTGCTGTTCAGCGTGCTGGGAGGCGCGCTCCTGTGCCGGTATCTGCTGCCCATGTATCCGCTGGTGCTGGTGGTGGCGGTGTCAACGTTTCAGCAGCGGGTGCGCTGGTGGCACGCGCTGGCGGTGGTATCCGCGGGGGCATTCGCGGCCGGCATCTTCATCAATCCACCATACGGATTTGCGCCGGAAGACAACCTGGCTTACGCGCACGCGATCCGACTGGAACAGGCGGGCATTGCGCAGCTCAAGGCACGATATTCGGGCGCGACCGTGCTTTCGGCGTGGCCAGTCACCGACGAGCTGACCAAGCCGGAACTGGGTTACGTGAAGCAGCCGTGGGACGTGTTTGCAATCGATGATTTTTCCTCGGCGCAGATCGATCGCGCCGCGGAGGATCCGGGACGATACTCCGTGGCGCTGGTGTTTTCGACCAAGTACGACCCGCCGCCGCTGCTCTCGCTGGGGCGCGGGCTGGACGAGCGGTTTTTCGGGCTGCATCGCGATCTGCCGCCGGAAGCAATCGCGCTGCGGCTGGGGGGAACGCTGGTGTGGAAGGGCGCGGACGAGGGGATGTGGGTGGCGCTGATCCGATTCAACCGGCGGTTTGAGGCGAGGCTGGAACCTTGACCACGGGGAAAGTGCTGTTTAGAGGCAGTTTCCGGATTCCCTGCTGTTCGCCCGGAACCTTTTCGATGGGCGCATAGGTCTGTTACCGTCAACCGCCCCTACCCGCGACGTTCTTCGCCTGGCCGCCATTTTGGGCTTTAAAACGCCCGAAGAGTGCGCGCCGGCAGAGGCCATCTCCGCCATCCGTTACTCTTCAGGCGCGATTTGCAGCCGGTCTCCAATAAGGGCCAAGGGATCTTTGGGTGAGCGCGCACAAGGGTGCAAGATTGCCGCTTTTCTGGAGAATGTGCACACAAAACCACGGACCCGGCATACACTTGCATTCAAATCCTCCCATTTTCGCGCTCTCTGTTAAAGGGAGCCGCCTCTCGGACCGATGAAAGAGGTATCTTCTTTGGAAGAGCAGGAGCGTCGTGCTGCGACCTTGGCAGGGATAAGATCGACCATCACGTCGACGAAATGCAGTAACGGGGAGTTTCCGCTTTACCGAACAAGGCGCCGTCGGGCCCCGGAACGGTTGAAATGAGCAGTCAGGCTGAAGCCAACCTCTCGGCTCTGATCGAGAGCACCGACGACCTCATCTGGGCCGTAGACCTCGATCATCGCCTGATCGCCTTCAATACCTCGTTGTGCCAGCATATGGAAGCCGCTTTTGGGGTTAGGCCCACATTGGGGATGAGCCCGAAAGACGTGGTCCCGCCGGAAAGCGTGGAGCTGTTGGCTCCGCTATATAGCCGTGCGTTTGCCAAGGGCTCTTTTCAGACCGAGTTTTTCCTTGCCGACGGCCGTACATTGGAGTTGACCCTCAACCCAATCCTGGTCGAGGGCAAAGCCACCGGCGTCTCCGTCTTCGGCAAGGACATTACCGAGCGCAAGGCGGTGGAGAAAGCATTGCGGGATGCCGAGAGAAGTTATCGCGACATCTTCAACGGAGCGATAGAAGGCATGTTCCGGACCACCCTCCAGGGCCGGAGCCTGCTGACGAACCCTGCTCTGGCAAGGATGCTGGGTTATGCCTCCCCCGAAGAAGTCGCCGCATTGGTCAAAGACTCGGCCCACGATATATGGGTCGACCCGGAGGAGCGTGAAAGATTCCTCCGGCTGCTCGACGAGCGGGGCGTCGTGGCCGGTTTCGAGTGCCAGTTCAGGCGCAAGGACGGATCGACGATCTGGGTCTCACTCAATTGCCGAACGGTTCTGGCCGAGGACGGGATATCCACTATCAACGAAGGCTTTATTGAAGACATCACCGAACCCAGGCAGGCCGCCCAGGCACTGGCGGACAGCGAGGGCCGCTTACGCAGTTTTTTTGCCGAGAACGCCTCGGTGATGTTGCTTGTGGAGCCTGCCAATGGAATTATCCATGCCGCCAATCGAGCCGCTTCAAAGTATTACGGCTATGCCCTCGACCAGTTGATCGGCATGTCCATCGCCCGCATCAATGCCCTGCCGTCGGAAGAGGTCGCGCAGGAACGCGATCGGGCGATCTGCGAAGAGCGGAGCTTTTTCCAGTTTCGCCATCGGCTTGCCGACGGCCAGGTCCGGGATGTGGAAGTCTATTCTTCGCCCATTCATATCGAGGGCACGCAACTCCTGCTGTCCATTGTCCACGACGTCACCGGACGGATACGTGCGGAGCAGAAACTGCGCGAGAGCGCCGAGTCCCTTCACGAGGCGCAGAGAATTGCCGGCCTCGGCAGCTATGTCCTGGACATTCCGACCGGCACATGGACCAGTTCGGAGATCCTGGACGAGATCTTCGGAATCGGCAGGGAATACCAACGCTCTTTGCCCGGATGGACGGTCCTGATCCATCCCTCCGAGCAGGCCACGATGACCGCCTATTTCGCCGAGGAGGTCCTGGGCAAGAAGCAGCCTTTCAACAAGGAATACCGGATCGTGAGGCAAACCGATCGGGAAGAGCGCTGGGTGCACGGTCTGGGACGGCTGGAATTTGGAACCCAGGGACAACCCCTGCGGATGCGTGGAACCATCCAGGACATTACCGCGCGTAAGCGGGCCGAGTTGCAACTGCGGGCCAGCGAGGAACAGTATCGCGCCACCTTTGAACAGGCTGCCATCGGCATTGTGCACACCGGCCGGGACGGCAAACTCCTCCGCTGCAATGCGCGCTTTGCCGCAATGCTCGGTTACCTTCCGGAGGAGATGCCGGGCCTGACGGTCGAGCAGATTACTGTCCCAGAGGATGCACCCGGACGCATGCAGTTCATCCGGCAAATCTGGAGCGGAGAGCTAGCCACGGCATGTCTGGAAAAGCGCTATCTCCGTAAGGATGGAAGCACGACCTGGGCCAGGGTCACCGTATCCATGCAACGCGATGGCGAAGGGCGCCCACTCCATTCCATCGCCTTGGTGGAAGACATCAATGTCCAAAAGGCCGCCGAGGAGCGCCTGTGCGCAACCCAGGAAGCGCTGAGGGAGAGCGAAACGCGCTACCGCACCGCGTTTCAGACCAGCCAGGATGGCATCTGCATCAGCCGCCTGAGCGATGGCAGATTCATCGATGTGAACAAGGCCTATCTCGACATGATGGGTTACGAGCGCGAGGAAATGATTGGCCGGACGTCGCTCGAACTGAACTTCTGGGTGGAACCGGAACTTCGCCAGGATATTGCCCTGAGGTTGTCGCGCAAACCCTATATCCGCGACCAATTGACACGGTACCGGAGAAAGGATGGGCAGCTCATCTGGGTACTCATTTCGGCTTCGGTGATTGAGATCGAGGATGTGTCCTGCATCCTGAGTCTGGTCCGGGACATTACCGAGTCGAAGGCCGCCGAGGAGCGCCTGTCCGCAACCCAGGAAGCGCTGACGGAGAGCGAAGCGCGCTACCGCGCAGCTTTTCAAACCAGCCACAATGCAGTCAACATCAATCGCCTCGAGGATGGAATGTACTTCGACGTTAACAACACTTTCCTCGAGATCACGGGATACGAACGCGAAGAGGTGGTTGGAAGAACCTCGCTCGAACTTGAGATCTGGGCCGATAAGTCCGAGCGGGCCCGGATGGCCGAGGCGCTTCGCCGCGACGGAACCTTCCGCGATGAGATCCAGTTCCGGAAGAAAAACGGGGAGGTTTTCTGGGGGCTGATGTCAGCATCGCTCTTCGAGCATGCCGGGGTTGCCTGCGTGCTCTCCGTGACGCAGGACATCACCAATGCCAAGGCCGCGCAGGACGAGATCCGGAGCCTGGCCTTCTACGATCCCCTGACCGGCCTGCCCAATCGCCGCCTTTTTGAGGACCGGCTGCGCCAGGCCCTATCCGCCAGCTCCCGCCACCGGTACAAACAGGCTCTCTTGTTTGTCGATCTTGACAACTTCAAAAACCTCAACGATACGCTGGGCCACCAAACCGGCGACCTCCTGCTGCAAGAATCCGCGATCCGGCTGAGACTTTGCGTCCGCGAGACCGACACGGTCGCGCGTCTGGGGGGAGACGAATTCCTGATCATACTCGAAGACCTGAGCCAGATCCCCGAGGATGCCGCAGCCAAGGCTGAGACGGTCGCCAAGAAGGTCCTCGCATCACTGGAGCAGCCTTACTGGCTCGACGGCCGACAATGCCTCAGCAGCGCCAGCATCGGCATCACGATCTTCGGGGACCGTCGCGAGACCCCCAATGAGGTTATGCAGCAGGCGGATATTGCGATGTATCAGGCCAAAGCTGCCGGCCGGAATACCTTCCGCCTCTTTGCCCCAGCCCTGCAGACTGCCGTGGTTGCGCGCGCCACCCTCGAGGATGAACTTCGCCGCGGAATCAAAGCCAACGAGTTTGTTCTTTTCTACCAGCCTCAAGTCGATCGCAATTGCCTGATTGGGGCCGAAGCCCTTCTGCATTGGAATCATCCCCGGCGCGGCCTGCTTTCGCCCGACGAGTTCATCTCACTCGCCGAGGCGACAGGGCTCATTGTGCCCCTGGGAAATTGGGTTCTGGAGACCGCTTGCGCCAGGATCGCGGCTTGGGGAAAGCGGGGCCAGGGTACCTCAATCTCGATCAACATCAGCGCCCGGCAATTTCGCGAGCCGGACTTTGTGCAGGAGGTGGTCTCGGCCCTCGATCGCACCGGGGCGAGCCCTCATCGGCTCACCCTGGAACTTACCGAGAGCCTTTTGTTGGACGATGCCGAGGAAACGATCGCCAAAATGCAGGCACTCAAATTACTTGGGGTGCGATTATCCCTGGACGACTTCGGCACCGGCTATTCGTCGCTCTCCTACCTCAAGCGTCTGCCCCTGGACCAGTTGAAGATCGACAGGTCGTTTGTGCGCGACCTCATGGTGGATATCTGCAGCGGCGCCATTGTGCAGGCTGTTATCTCTCTTGGCCGGGCGATGGGGTTGTCGGTCGTCGCCGAGGGCGTAGAAACCGAAGAGCAACGGGACTGCCTGGCCAAGCAGGGCTGCCATGCCTATCAAGGCTTCCTCTTCAGCCGCCCGCTACCGGTTGAGGAGTTCCAGCGCTTGTGGCTTGGGACCGCCGAGACTGCGGCCCTGGGAGTTGGATAGGCCTGTCGCAATCCATCGTGAGGTTTCGGCAGAGGTGCGTAAGTCAGAAGCAGTTACCTTGGGCGACCCAGTAGTGCCAGTCTTCGATGGCCTGAGTGGTTGATTCATCCACGCCGATAGCCTTTAGCTGATAGAGTGGCACGGCGATATTTCGATTGTTCCAGCGGGTCATCACGAGCATGTCAGTCGAGCAGCTATCTTCAGGCGCCATCTTTCCGATCTCGACAGAGTCCCCTTTTCGCAGCGGCGAGGTTGGTACGGAAGCGAGGCATTGTGCATGGAACGGGAACTGGATCTTGTCTTCAAGGTAGTAATACCAACTCATGGCCTATTCTTCCGGCCCATAAGCATCCACGATGATTTCCTCGGAGATGCGATTTTCCCGATCGTCATTCCGTCGTGCTTTGGCCATTTTCCTATATCTGAAGAAGCTCGCGGGCACGGGAGTACCGGAGCAGTTCCTCCGCGCCCATTACGGGGTTTTCCAGCCAGTCTTCCTCCTCTTCAAGGTCTTCGTCGAGGTCTGGTTCAAGATCAACGTCTTGAGGAGCCGGATATCTTGTTTGTTCCAGGCGATCGAGATAGTCGTGGATCTCCTGGGCTGTAAACAGCCGCCGGATTTCACCGATGAAGGCAGGCTCCTCGGCAGCGAACAGTGGATCGCGCTCAGTTGCGTGCAGGAAGGAGAAGAGTTTCTCGCCGATCAGATAGTTCAGCGCTTCCTCCAAGCCGAACCTCTCGCGGATACCTTCGGTTGCCGCGCATTGGTCGATCCAGATTTTGTGGAACTCTATTGGGGTGCTGTTCATGCTTGGGTTCTCCTGTCCAGGATACGTCGCAAGGAAGTGCGACCGATATTGAGGCGGCGGGCGATCTCGGATTTGCTCAGCCCGGAGCTGCATAGTTTGCGGACCCTATCGGCATGCATAGCTGCGGTTGCGGGTCGGCCCAACCGCTTTCCGTTCTGGCGGGCATGGGCGAGACCGGCCCGCACGCGTTCCCCAAGGATCTCGCGGTCGAAGGCGGCGAACACGGCCAGCAGCGCGGCCATTGCACGACCCGCCGGAGTGGTCAGGTCTAGCGCCTCGGTCAGCGACACGAAGCCGACACCGAGGTGTTCCAACTCCTGCAGAGTGGCCAGCAGGTCGGTTACCGATCTTCCCCAGCGGTCCAGCCGCCACATCAGGACCACATCAATTTCGCGGCGGCGCGCCGCTACTATCAACTTCTCGCGCCGTTGCCGCTGTAATGCACCGGAGCCGACCTCTTTCACCTGCATTGCGATGGCCCAGCCGCGCCGGGCGGCATATTCCCGCATGGCATGATCCTGCATCGGCAGGGTTTGCCGATCCTGAGTGGAGACCCGGGCATAAAGGGCGGCGCGAACCATTTTGGCGTTCTTTTGCCCCTGGCCAAAAACCTTTCCGGATTTCTTGACGGCGGACCCTTGTTTTACGGGTATTTCACGATGCTCCCCGCGCATGGCCGCAGACTATCCTTTTAGGCCATCGGGGATTCATCATAACTCGAAGCGGGATCGGGAAGAGTTCGTGTCAGCGTCTCGCGATAGTTCCAGGGCATCCATTCCGCGGGGCAGGCAGCCAGTTCTTTGGCATGGCGTTGTAGTTCGATCGGACAGTCGAAGGAGTTGGCGCCGCACAACTGGCAAGTATGGATCAAGCTCATGAACAGGTCACCGACCTCGGCACCATGCAGGATGCGATAGAACAGTGCGTTCTTTCGATGTAAAACCGCACGTTTCAGTGATCTCTCGACGATGTTGTTATCAAGCGGGGCCCTGGCTTTGCGGAGGAACAACGTCAAGGGCTGCCAGTGCCGCAACAGATACGAGATAGCCTGACCCAGCCCGGAGTTCGGTTCTGTTTTTCGTTCGGCTAACTGCGTCTCCAGCCAGGCATGCAGGCTGTCCATCACCGACCGGCTGCGCTGCCGATGAAGCCGCCACCGCTCTTCCGGCGTCAGGCCTTGCTCGCGCGCTTCGGCATCGTGACCATACACCCGGCCCAGCATCTCCAGCACATAACGGCATTCGCCGGGGAAGTTCTCCGCCACATCCACGAATGGCCTGCGTCCGTGCGCGAGGCAGTTAGCCAGCAGGATCTCCACGCCCGCACGCAGCTTCGGAACGTTGCGCGACAGCGCATCGCACATCTGGATCGGGCTCGGCAACTCCGCACTTCGTTGCTTCAACACCTCTGCGAGGTTCTCGCCGGCATGACGGCCTCCAGTGAAGTAAAGCGCGATCTTGTGCCCCTCACCGACAGACACGATGCCGCTGGTGAACACGCCCGTGCGCTCGTCGGCCGGATCGCGTTTCAGCATGAGCACGCGCATGCTGGTGTCATCGTTATGGACCACCGTGCCCTGCGCCGCCTGCCGGATCAACTCATCTCGTGCCGGCTTAATCACCTGCGCAGCTTCCTCGACGATCTCCCACTGCGTGGCCGCCGGCAGCTGGATGCCCAACTGGCTTTCCAGTTGTTCCAGCCGGTTGAACGGCGTCCCGGCACCGTACTCGAGTTGGGCGATCATTGCCGCAGCCGTTTCATCGGACTTCTCCGTTCCCACTCCTTCCGGTTCCTGTGCCGTGAACACCTGTCCGCAGCCACCGCAACGCAGCCGCTCGAGCGAGTAAACCGTAGCCGCGAGCGGCGCCTGACCAACCATCCGAACCAAGTACCTTCGGCTCTTTCTGCCCGTAGACGTTGCCCTTTCCACACTCCGGATAGCGGTCGCCGTGCGTCAACTTCCGGTGCTTGATATCCACCTTCCGGGCGCCACCAAACGCCTCTGCTCCATTGCGGCCATGACCAGGGGACGGTGTCGCGTTGTTATCCGGCTGCCATCGGCAACTGCGCCTCATAAGCCTCGAGCGCCTTGGCCTGTGAGTTCGATTCCGGCCACCACCGGAATCTGCCTTGCGACAGTCGCTTTTGCGCCAGCCGGTAACCTTGGCCATCGTAGCCGAGCAGACGTATCGAGGTTCCCCCGCGGCTTCTGAAAATAAAAACACAGCCAGTCATCGCGTCTTCACAGAGTTTCTCCCGGCAAACCCGTACAAGACTGTCTATGCCCTTGCGTCCGTCGACAGCCTCGATCGCCACCAGCACGCGCATTTGCGCCGTGCTATGGATCATCGCTCCGATTCCCGCCACGCGCGGAGAAAGCTTGTCCAATCCGGGCCGGCCGCGCCCCTCCACTGAATGCGCATTTTGCCGCCAAGCGCAGACTCGAACTCGATCACGCACTCCGATGCCGCCGCACGCGCACCGATCAGCTCGACGAATGCCGGCGCCCCTGCCTTCCTCGGACCTTTCGTAACTTTGCTCCCAATGCGCACAACTCCGCCCACACGTTTCTTCAACTGCACATAGTCCAGCCGCAGCGGATGGGCAACCGAATACAGGCCGTGCTCCCGCGCCAATTCCACCGCCGACTGCCAGAGTGACTCCGGCAGACTGGTCCGATGCGCATGGCTACCTCGGAATTGCTCCAGTTCCCGTTGAAGTTGCACAATTGGTTCGGCAATAGACGATGAGATCGTGTGCCTCAATATCAGCCGCCCTCGCCGGCTGGTTCAACTTAACAAGGCAAGCTGAATCGCGTCACGCAACCTTGCCGAAAACACACCGATCTTTACGATAATGTCTAATCGATATCTTTAGAATTCGGTCCCGTGGCATCTTTTGTATTTTTTGCCGGAGCCGCAGGGGCAGGGGTCGTTGCGGCCCACTTTCTCGCCGGTGCGGCGCTGGGAAGGCTGGCTGGAAGAAGAGGATCCGCCGGCCATGCTGGCCACGGCGAGCTCCCGCTGCTTCTTCTTGGCGAACTCCTTTTCGAGGGCATCGATGGTGGTTTGCGGCGCGCGGGTGTGGATGGTAACTTCGCGCGGGGCGCCGTTGCCGCCGGTGAGCGGATGGGCGGCGCTGGCCACCGGCGGCGCCTTGGGAACTTCGCGCCGGGGCTGGGGCGCGGTTTGTATCGGCTGGCCGTCGGCTCCGATGATCTGCATGCGGAAGAGGAAGCGCACGGTGTCTTCCTGGAACTTCAACATCATGGCTTCGAACATGTCGAAGGATTCTCTTTTGTAGGCCACCAGCGGATCCTGCTGCGCATACCCGCGCAGCCCGATGCCTTCCTTCAGGTGGTCCATCTCCAGCAGGTGGTCCTTCCACAGGCCGTCGATGACGCTGAGCATGACCATGCGCTCGTGGTAGCGCATGGTTTCAGCGCCGAGAATCTTCTCCTTGGCCTGGTACTCGCTCTTGAGATGCTCAAAGATGTCGTCGCCGAGCTCGTGGCGGCTCATCCCCAATGGCTTGATTCCCGACGCGGACAAGCTGATGCCGAACTGCCCCATGACGCGTTCTTCCAAGCCCTTGATGTTCCACTGTTCGGCGTGCTTGTTTTCCGGCGCGAACTCGTCGAGGGTGGTGGAGAGGATGCCGCCGACGTAATCTTCGAGGATGAGCTCGCGCTGGTCCACGCCCTCGAGCAACTGGCGGCGGAGTCCGTAGACGGCCTCGCGCTGCTTGTTCATCACGTCGTCGTACTCGAGCAGGTGCTTGCGGCTCTCGAAGTTCTGCGCTTCGACGGCCTTCTGCGCGGTCTCAATCTGCTTGGAGACCATGCGCGACTCGATGGGAATGTCCTCTTCCATGGCCTTGTAGAGCAGGCCGCCCACCCAGTTCTTGGCGTAGATGCGCATGAGGTCGTCTTCAAGCGAGAGGTAGAAGCGCGAGGCGCCGGGATCGCCCTGGCGGCCGGCGCGGCCACGCAACTGGTTATCGATGCGCCGCGACTCGTGCCGTTCCGTGCCCAGGATGAAGAGGCCGCCGACCGCGGTGACTTGATCGTGCTCGGCGTTGGCCGCGGTGGCGTGGACGATGTTGACCTCGGCCCAGTCGCTCTCGGAGACCTCGAACTCCTGGCCCTGGTAATAGAAGCGCAGGAAGCCGGGAGGCGCGATGGGATAGATTTTGCCTTCGCCGGGGCCGAGCGCGCGGGCATGGCTCTTTTTGACCAGCTCCTGGCGGGTGGTGAAGTCGGCATTGCCGCCGAGGAGAATGTCGGTTCCGCGGCCGGCCATGTTGGTGGCGATGGTGACCATGCCGAGGCGGCCCGCCTGCGCCACAATTTCCGCTTCGCGCTCGTGGAACTTGGCGTTGAGGACCACGTGGCGGACGCCCTTGCGCTGGAGGATGGCGCTCAGGCGCTCCGACTTCTCGATGGACGTGGTGCCCACCAGCACCGGCTGACCACTCTCATGCAGTTCGGAGATGTTGGTGGCGACTGCCTTGAACTTCTCCTTCTCGGTGCGGTACACCACGTCAGGGTTCTCAAGCCGGAGGAGGGGCTTGTTGGTGGGGATGACGACGATCTCCAGTTTGTAAATCTTTTCGAACTCGGCGGCTTCCGTTTCCGCGGTGCCGGTCATGCCGCTCAACTTCTGGTAGAGGCGGAAGTAATTCTGGAAGGTAATGGTGGCGAGGGTCTGGTCTTCCTTGCGAACGCTGACGCCCTCCTTGGCCTCAATGGACTGGTGCAGGCCGTCGGACCAGCGGCGGCCCGGCATAAGGCGGCCGGTGAACGTGTCCACGATGATGACTTCGCCGTCCTTCACCACGTAGTCCACATCGCGCTTGTAGAGAGCGTGGGCCTTGATGGCGGTTTCCACGTAGTGCTTCAAGTCCCAGTTCTCGGTGTCGGCGATGTTGTCAATGCCCAGCGCCTTCTCGATGGTGATCCAGCCCTCGTCGGTGACGCCGATGGTGCGCTGCTTTTCGTCGACCACGAAGTCGCCAGTGAAGGTCTTGCCCTCCAGCGTTTCCGTCTCCTCGCCCAGCACGAGCTTGGGGATGATGCCTTTCACCCGCTGGTACTTGTCCGTGGTCTGGTCCGTAGGGCCGGAGATGATGAGCGGAGTGCGCGCCTCGTCGATCAGGATGGAGTCCACTTCATCGACGATGGCGTAGTAATGGCCGCGCTGCACGCAGTCCTTGATATCGAACTTCATGTTGTCGCGCAGGTAATCGAAACCGAACTCATTGTTGGTGCCGTAGGTGATGTCAGCGGCGTAGGCCTTGCGCCGTTCGTCGTCGCTGAGGTCGTGGACGATGACGCCCACGGTGAGGCCGAGGAACTCGTAAATTTTGCCCATCCACTCGGCGTCGCGCTTGGCCAGGTAGTCGTTGACCGTGACCACGTGGACGCCCTTGCCGGCGAGGGCGTTGAGGTAGCAGGAAAGCGTCGCCACCAGGGTTTTGCCTTCGCCGGTCTTCATTTCCGATATCTTGCCCTGGTGCAGGACCATGCCACCGATCAACTGCACGTCGAAGTGGCGCATTTTGACGGTGCGCCAGCCCGCTTCGCGAACCACGGCGAAGGCCTCGGGCAGGATTTCGTCGAGTGCCTCGCGTTCCGCTTTCTTGATTTCCTCGAGATCGGTGAGCCCATCGAGGCGCGCCGCAAACCGGGCCTTGAAATCCGCCGTCCTGGCCATCAGCTCAGCGTCAGAGAGCTTTTGCATCTCCGGCTCCAGCACGCTGATCCCGGCTATCATCGGCACCAGCTTCTTGATGACGCGCTCGTTCGAAGTGCCGAAGATCTTTGTTAACACTTTCTCAAAATTCACGCGAATCTCCATCTACCAGTTTAAGGGTTGTCGCGTCCCGCGAACATTTCGAGGCCCGATTGCGCGGTGGTACGGGGCCTATGCATGGGCTCGAAAGGAAGCCACGCGATGTGGAGGGCCACAACGATACGGGAAGATCATGAGGAACAAGGAGAACGCCTCGAGAGGTTCCGCATATTCATGAGTTTTTGCCGTAATCTGCAGAGCCCACCGAATCGCAATGCAGCTACAGAGTTTGCGCGGGAGGAGGACGCTGGAAGAGGGGAACGAGACCGGGCACAGCGGGATGCAGTCCGGCGCTAGCCGGGCTGACGCGAATGAGCGTGGGCGGAGCTGCCAGGCCGACAAAGAAGACGGGAAGAATCGCCGCCCATGCCACGCAGTCGGCACCGGTGCGGTGGCTTACTGCCGGCCACTCCCACCTGGTCCAGCGCGCAGCGAACGCGGGCGAGCCCGAAGCGGGCGCCAAGGCGATGCAAGCCGCGGCCCTGGCCGAACCCAGGCGCTCATTGGGGACCTGCGTCACCAACAGGGCGAAAGCCACGGCCGCAAAGGCCAGCCTCAACCATCCGCGCTGCTGCTGAGAAGTTGCCATACTCGTCCCTTGAGAACCAATCCGGCGATGCCTGCGCCTGTGCTCATTGTGCCACAACTTGCCATGCGCCATCCGGCTGGAGGGCGCTTATTCCACGGCTCGAATCGAAAACCAGTAGTAGCGTCGCCAGCAGAATTTGCAGCGAACCGGGCGAAGGGCGAACATGGCGCAAAGTTGGTCCAGCGCATGCATCTCCCCTGATTTGAATTGGACCGATTCGCAGCAAGGGCAAACGTGCCGGAACCACAACACGCGCGGTAGCCAATTCGGCCAGATTCTGGCGGCATGATTCAACGGGAACCTTCGTTCTGAGAAACGACTGCATACATCATCGCGTGACTCCGTCCTCAGAGCATGGACCTAAGTTGGGCAAAGAGCGGAGTGCTGTTTCATGAGGACGCTCGTCTGGAGCTAAACCTGGAATGCCGAAGGCGAGAAGAGAAAAACGGGATGCACCTTCAGCATACGCGGAAAAACGATCGTGCGTGGGAAGCAGACAGGTAGCTATTTCCAGGGTCCAGCCGGTAATCGAGGCGCACTCGCGAATGGACTCTATCTTCCGATTCTTACGGACTGCGCAGGCTCGGTGCAGGAAATGAGCGTAGAGTTGAAGGTATTACGGAAACTACTACGGAAACTACGCGAACACTGCTATCGCCCACAAGGCAATCGCCAAATTGGCGATGCTCCGATTGTGCGTGGTCGCAACCGTTCGTGCGGCAGCTTGAAGTGATACCGGATGTGCCTTCCAAAGCGACCGAGGACGCATTTATCCGGCATAAGTGTACGGAGCATCGCCGCCCCAAGTGGATTCGATAGAGACTGTGGCGCGTTTTCCTGAATTTGCGTTCGCGAAGCGCAGGCGATCCGAAGGGGCTCGGCGCGATCGGAAGTACTTGATTCTCAAGCTTCGCCGCTCCCCATCCGCGCGGGAAATGCGCCAGCATGCTATACTGGGTTTGCGCTCAGTGATTTGGTCGGGAGCGGCGTTTTGCCTCTGAAGGCAACTCTGCCTTGCACAGATTTCCCCAAGCCCAGACAGCGTGACCCTTGTGTTCTCCGGGGACTCAGATCCTGGTGTCTAGAATGGACCAGGAAGACTGAGCGAACTGCCGCTTCAGAGCAAGTCGGCAATCGATCCGGTTCCGCGCATTCCATTGCGTGACAAAAGGGTGCCGATCGGCAGCGTGCCGACAGGCGTTTTGCGTGGGTCAGTTCCGTGGCGCGGACATTCTTTTGATTGCCTGCCGCCAGTCCCAGGGACGTTTCCGGTTCTTCCTTACGCACATTTTTTGAGAAGGCTAGCGCCCATGGATGGGCCTGCGCCTCTTGTGTCCGGTTCCGTTTGCAGGCCTCAATGAGATCGAGGCTCGCGGAACCTCTAGAAAGATTGTCTATTTTGACGACTCAGTTTTCACAGTTTTCAATATCAAATGCATTGCTGGCCCGGCTCAAAGCCAACCAGTTCGAAACTCCCACGCCGGTGCAGGCGGGGGCAATTCCTCCCGCGCTGGAAGGCCGCGACGTGCTGGCCACGGCGCAGACCGGAACCGGCAAGACCCTCAGCTTCCTCATTCCCATTGTGGAAATGCTGTTGCAGCCGGATTCGCAGCGGATGGAAGGGCGCGGAGCGCAGGCTCTCATCCTTCTGCCCACGCGTGAGCTGGCCATGCAGGTCGAACAGGCCTTCAAGGCTGTCCGGCCCAGCCCCGCTTACCCGGTTGCGCTGGTAGTCGGCGGCATGAATGAGCGTCCGCAGCTCGAAGCCCTTCGGCGCGGCGTGCGCCTTATCGTTGCCACTCCCGGCCGCCTGGAGGACTATCTCAAGCGCCGGCTAGTTCGCCTCGACCAGGTGAAGATCCTGGTGCTTGACGAAGTCGATCGGATGCTCGATATGGGCTTTGAACCGGCCATCCGCCGCATCGCTTCCATGATTCCAAAGGAACGCCAGACGCTTTGCTACTCGGCCACGCTGGAAGGCAAAGTCAAGGAAGTGGCGCGTAACTATCTCAAAAACCCAGTGCGCATCGAAGTCGGCTCGACGATGAAGCCGGCCGAGAACGTGGAACTGCGCGCCTTCAGCGTGGAGGCGGACAAGAAGCAGGAGCTTCTGGAGCACTTGCTTGGCGCCGAGACTGGCAGCTTCCTGGTGTTTGTGCGCACCAAGCACGGCGCCGACCGGGTGGCGCGGCGGCTGGCACGCTCCGGCCATGCGGCCATCCAGATTCACGGCGACCGTTCGCAATCGCAACGCAACTCGGCGCTGCGCGACTTTACCGAGGGCCGGCACCGTGTGCTTGTGGCCACCGACGTTGCTGCGCGCGGCATCAATGTGGCCAATGTGGCCCACGTGGTCAATTTCGATATGCCCAAAGTGGCCGAGGATTTTGTGCATCGCGTGGGCCGCACCGGCCGCGCATCGGCCAGGGGGATCGCTTCAACCTTTGCCGGGCGTGCCGAGCGCAACGACCTGCGCAAGATTGAGCGCGCGCTTTCGATTCAGATGAGGCACTTTACAGTGCGCGGCGTCAATACAGGTGCAGCACGCGACAACGCCGCGTAGGCGCTATTCGCGGAACTAACTGCTCAACGCTAACTGCCCGCTTCGGCGGGCAGTTCTGCTTCATTCATAGCTGAGGATTCACAGAGATAGCGCTCAACCAGCTTGGCCGGTCCATGCGGGGTTCCGGAGCGGTTGAGGGTGCGAGAGAGCAACGTCGATCAGATCAGCGGAACGATAAGCGGGTCGATGGGAGGAGGAGGAGTGATTTCCGGCAATTTGGTGTCGCCATAGCGGCCATCAGCCACCTCGGAGAAGACACGATTCAGGGTGTCTTCAGTCCTGCCGGAGTTGACGTGAAACATGCGCACGGCGCGCATCACAGTGGCGGACAACAAGAAGCGATTCTCGATTTTAAGTCCAGCGGAATACACCAGTTCAGATCGCATGGGCGCCCCAATTCCCGGTAATCGTGCGTGTGCTACGGAGCCGGGCTCGTCTTGGTGTAGTCCGTTCGAGCAGGCTTGGTTCTTATCGAGTTCTGCGCCGGAAACACGAGGATGAGGAGGGCTGAAAAGAGGAGAAAATCCTACTGAATTCCTCTGTGGTCAGCATACGCTTTTTTGGGGGTTTCACCTAATCAGTATCGAATCAACCGCAAGTCGTGGGAACCGTCAGATCACCTCACCCGGATCGGTTCCGAGGAGCCTGAATTCCGGTCTTATCCCGGAAAATGCCTCAAAAAAGTGGTACACTAAAGGCCGATCGTCGAATCCGACCTGGCGTTCTTGCCTGTTCTGCCTTCCTGCTTAACGTGCAATCAATTCCAATTGAGTTCAGCGATACATCACCCAGCGAAGGAAGAGTTATGGAACAGGGAACAGTGAAGTGGTTTAACGATGCCAAGGGATTCGGCTTTCTGAGCCGTGCCAACGGCGAAGACGTGTTTGTGCATTACTCCTCCATCAAGAGCGAGGGATTTCGTTCGCTTCAGGAGGGCCAGGCGGTTGAGTTCGACGTGGTAAAAGGGCCGAAGGGATGGCAGGCAGAAAACGTCCGCGTTGTCTGATGCAAAGAGTCGCCGCGCAGAGGCAGTCTTCGACCATTTCCTGGTTCGCGCCGATTTCGCTTGAGGATTTCAACACTCGTTGACGGCAGCGGGTTTGCTCCTCATCCGATTCCGGGGTCTCCCCGGTGGCGCCGACGTACTCCGAATTGCTTTTCCGCTTCCGAAACAGTGTTGAACTCGCATCATGCCACTAAATGGCAGTTCATTTGACCTTGCGATCCACCGAAGCATGTGAAAAGAGTTCAACGGATTTTGCGCCGGTCCAATCGACCGCAATCATGAGCAAACGAAGCAAGACATCCAACGCAGCAGATAACTGAAGCAAGGACGAAAGGGAAATATGGCTCAAGATCAACAACTCATGTGCAGTGATTGCGGGCAGTCATTCACGTTTACGGCCGAGGACCAGGAGTTTTTCCGCGAACGCGGCTACTCTTCGCCGAAGCGCTGCAAGCCATGCCGCCAGGCCAAGAAGAACGAGCAAGCCGGCGGCGGTGGAGGAGGCGGATACCAACGTGGTTCAACGCAGGGGACATCTGTGATCTGTTCTGGCTGCGGACAACAAACCACGGTGCCATTCGAGCCCCGGGGCGACCGTCCGGTGTACTGCCAGACCTGCTTTCAGAGCCGGAAGTCCAGCTCTGGCGGCGGCGACCGGCGTGGTGGCTTCGGCAGAGGTCGATAGTCGTTATGTTTCGAGCGGCATGGATACGGCTCTCCCCCTCGGTTTCAGGCAATGGGGTAGCCTGCGGATCAATCCCTTCACGGGGCATTCGCTGATGTTGGATTCACCGGCGTTGTCGTTCCATGGCAGCGGTACCGAACGGGGACTCCCCTATTCATTGCCGCTCAAACGCGCAAAAGTTCCACCGCTCCAGTTTTCTGGGAGGAGTTCCGGATGAAAAAAGAAGTGCCGATGAAGAAAGAAGTGCCGCACGACAAATATTTCCTCAGATCGCTCCATCAGGAAATTGATCTTTACGATCGCAAACTTGCTTATCTGGAGGGGTACGTTGAGTTTGCTTCGACGGCCGATCGCGAGGGCGCCAAGAACAAATTGCTCTCGAAACGGGCAACCTTGGCGGAAACGGCACGGCGGTTGGTTGCCGATGGAGTTGAATTCAATCGATCGGATCTGCCGCGGTCTTTCCGCGCTGCGGAACAAAGCGGCGCGCCTGGCTAAACTCGGCTCATTGCCCCCACGTCCAGTCCTGACATTTCGCTTCATGGTGGTTGGCCAAGTGGAATTCCTTGCAGGGAGGAACCATGAACCATCATTCAAAGGCAGAATTCTCTCCTCTGTGTGATCTCCACCATTGTCCTATGCGGCGAGTGATGCTTGAAGAGCCGCCCGCGGAAGAAACTCAGTCGTTCCACCAGTGCGAGAGGCGCGATTGTAATCGCGTCTTCTGCGACGCTCTCGGCTATTCCGATTTTGTGGCAGGACAGTTTGATGCAACGCGCTCATCTTCCCGGCAGTGTCCCATTTGCGAGGGGACACTCTATCTGGCTGAAGTCGATCACGTGATGAAGGTCGAGACATGGGAATGTGCAGAGATGGAATGCGATTACACCGAAGACTTGTCCTCCCCATCGTCGCGCTAGGTGTGCCTAATCAGACACTGATCCATCCGAATTCACCCCAAACTTGTTGACGCGAAGTTCGCCGCGAGGCGGTCCTGCTTGCGAAGCATTACGCCCGCCCACCGCTTATAATGGTTGAATGTTCGGGATGGGCTCGCAGGTTTTCTGCGGAAGAGTTCAATTGTCTTAGGTGCAAATAGCTGATTCTAAATGGCGGGAGTAGTTCAGTGGCAGAACGTCAGCTTCAGCCTTTATTTCCGCGACCTTCCTTCGGTTAACCTTCTTTCAATCGAAATAAATCCATAACAATCATCGATATACGCGTGATTGCGCGAACCTTGTCAAGCGTGCGCAGAGGTGGCACAATTTGCACACTTTTTGGTGATTTTGAGCGTGTGGCTAGTAAAAATGGCTAGTAAGAATCAGTGGTATTTTGCTCAAGTCTGACAATGGAATGTCACAGGTGACCACTGAAGGAAATGGTGGCCTCCAATTACTAGCCACCTCTTGAAATGGCTAGTAAACGGTCATGTGTTGAGGGGCAGAACCTTATGCCGCGGGCCTGAATGATTTGGGTGGACACACTACGTTAGAGGCTGCTGTTCTGATACACGAACTCAAGCCAAAGTTCACCTGCTATGGCCTGTGCCCCCTCGCCCAAAGCACCAATTGCCTGAGCGCTTCAGTCGCTCTCTGCTTTCAGCCTGCGACTTTGGTCACTGCGCTTCGGCGTCCGTTCGGTTCTGATGGATTCATGAACCCGCAGATTCAGACCGTCGATTTCAACGAGCGGCCATTTCTCGCCATTTGGGAAGTGACGCAGGCCTGCGACCTGGCTTGCGTGCATTGCAGGGCGGCTGCGCAACCGCTGCGCCATCCCATGGAACTCAGCACCAACGAGGGCAAGGACTCATCGATCAGATTGCCGCGCTGAAAGTGCCGGTTTTCGTGCTCACCGGCGGCGATCCGATCAAACGGCCTGACCTGTTTGAACTCATCGCGCACGCCCGCAAAGTGGGCGTCCGCGTTTCGCTCACTCCCAGCGCCACGCCGCTACTCACACGCGAAGTCGTCCTTCGGCTGAAAGACACCGGACTAGCGCGCCTGGCAGTAAGCCTCGACGGCGCCAGCGCCCAGACGCACGACGCATTTCGCGGCATGGCCGGCTCTTTTGCGCGGACGCTCAACGCGGTTCGCTGGGCCAATGAAGCGGGCTTGCCGGCGCAGATCAACACTACTTTCAGCCGCCGCAACATCGCGGAAATGGACGACATCGCAGAACTGGTCGAGAGCCTCCGCATTGCCTTGTGGAGCGTATTCTTTCTCGTGCCCACCGGGCGCGGGAAACTTGACGATCTGCTCAGTGCCGAGGAATTCGAGCAGGTCTTCGCGCGGATTTATCGTCTTTCAAAGACCGCGAGCTTCGACATCAAGACCACCGAGGCGCAGCATTACCGGCGATACATGTTGCAGCAGAGAGTTGTGGAGCGCAAAGCCGGCTTACTCGCAGGCCCGGTTCCGGACAAAATGGCCGATTCCATTGGGCGTGCGCCGCGAGGCCTGAATGACGGTAAAGGCTTCGTGTTCATCTCGCATACCGGCGAGGTATTTCCCAGCGGATTCCTGCCGCTCACCGCCGGCAACATTCGCCGCCAGCCGCTCGCTTCCATTTATCGCGACTCGCCGCTCTTCCGCAGCCTGCGCGACATTGCTCAGCTCGAAGGCAAATGCGGCGCCTGCGAATTCAAGGAGATTTGCGGGGGCTCACGCGCTCGCGCTTACGCCCTCACCGGCGACCCACTGGCTGAAGAAGCCTGCTGCTCTTACATTCCCAAGGGCTACGTCGTGCCTCCACCGGCGGTTCGCACGGCCACCACACTGCACGTCCTGCAGGGCGCCTGATCGTCCAGCGCCCTATGCACCGCGGAGACACCTTCCTCATCTAATCTGAGAGAGCAATCTTTCTGGAGGCGCAAACATGGCCATACAAATCGGCGCAAAGCCCGACAGCGGATTCGACGATCCCCTCGGGATGCTCGCGGACTGCCATCGGCGCATCGAGCGATTCCTTCACATCCTCTGCATCGTCCCGGCGCAGGCCTCTGGTCGCTCGCTCAACGAAGAAGAATCGGCCGCCGTCACCGCGGCCCTTCATTACTTTCAAGAGGGCGGTCTGCGCCATAACGCCGACGAGGAAGAGTCGCTCTTTCCTCGGTTGCGCGCCGCGCAGCCCGATGGTTCGCAAGCTCACCTCGCTGATCTTGAAAACGATCATCGCCGCACCGGAGACCTGCATCAGCAAGTTGAAGTGCTGTTTCGCAAATGGATTGATTCCTCCGCCCTTGGCGGCAGCGAACAGCAGGATCTGCTTTCCTCAACGGCAGAGCTAAAGCGAATCTATGCCGAGCACATCCGTTTGGAAGAATCCACCGTTTTCCCACATGCAGCCCAAGTGCTCGACAAGACGGCGATTGCAGCCATCGGTTTAGAATTTCAGGCCAGAAGAAAGTGAAACGGCAGAGTACCGTTTCGCTTACTCGCTTCCAGGCCATGCCAGGAAGACCGCAATCCTCGCGTGCTTTCTCAGTGTGTCCACTCATTCGCGTGCGTTACCAGTTCCATGTACATCTCGCGCGGCAAATGCGTCTGCCAGTGCCCTGTTGCCTTCGCGATGCTCACTGTACCCAGGAACAGCACCAAAACCGCCGCCGCGGCTGCCAAGGGCCTACGGCGCGCCCTCTCCACCGATTCGGCGCCTCCGCAGACTTCCGCGGAACCACCGCAAACTGCAGCGCGTGTTCCGCCGGACACGAAGCCACGCACTCCAAACAAGCCGTGCACTCCACGGACCGTATCTGCACCAGCTTGTCCACCGGCAGGTGCGACGGGCACGCCCGTGAGCATTTGCCGCAATCGATGCACGCCTCTTGATCGCGCCTTATCTTGACCGGACTGAGCAGGGACACCAGACCCCTGAGCGCGCCGTAGGGGCACAAGTAGCGGCACCAGAAATTCTGAATGACGGCCGAGAGCAATACCAGCGCGAGCAGAACTATAGCCGCCGTCACGCCCATGTCCCGGAAGAAGTTGAGCATCTTAACGTCGGCAACGAGCGCATACGGGCTCTGCATGAACCCACCCAAATCCTGTGCAGACATGGATGCAATAAAGAAGGCAAAGAAGCCCAGCAGCAGATACTTGAGTCCACGCAGGGGAATATCCAGCCATCTCGGTGCTCGCACATTCTTTCTGAAAATCTTCCGGCCGACGTTCCACAGATTTTCAGACAGCGTGCCGACCGGGCACAGCCATGAGCAGAATGCCTTTTTCATCAGCAAGCTGATCGCGAGAAACGCCATCAGCAAAAACATCGCCGCCGGATGAATCGCCGGAACCTCGCCCGTCGACACGAAATACTTCAGATTCATCAATCCCGCAATGGGCAGCCAGCCTTCGACGCCCGGCGGCCGCGGCACAGAGAGTCCCTGACCGCCGCGCTCAAAATAGCGCACCCACAGATAAAACTGCACGCCCAGCCATGCGTTCAGCACCACAAATGCCCACTGTACTGTGTGCCTGATCCGTTGCGAGCGGTCCTGGAGCACGCGGCGCACCAGCTTCTTCTTCGGGGCCGGCGATACCAATGTCTCTACGATCTGCGTAGCCATTCCTGTTTTCCTTCTGACCGCAGCCTATGGGAGAGGGCTATGCCCGAACAGCGACTTAAGTCACATTCTTTGTCGGGGAAAAAACGGCGGGACCAGGAGCGTCCCGCCGCATAGGCCCTGCACTTGTCCCGGTTCAGTCCCCGGCCACCAGCACATGCTCCCTCTCCTCAACCGGAGTGTTGGTGTCCTGGTGTTTCTGGTAGGAGTGGCCGGTAAGGAGGCCGATGACAAATAGCCCCAGAATTGCGGCGCCCGCGGCGAAGAGAATATCGCCGGGAACGCGCATCCAGCGGAACGTCTGCATCGTCGGCGTTTGCAGGAACTCGGCCGAACGTGCGTACCAGGTTCCGTGTTGAATGGATGCAATCGCCTGTAGTATGCCGATGGGGAACATGCTCAGCATGGCCATCATGGCCAGCCCGATATTAAGTAGCCAGAATGCCCATTGGAGCGGGCGCTCCTTCCACTGGACACCCGGCCGTAAGGCGCGCATGCAGAAGAGAGTGAGACCCAGACCCAACATGCCGTAGACGCCGAAGAGTGCGGTATGGCCATGCAGCGGAGTCAGGTTCAACCCCTGCATGTAATAGAGCGCCACCGGCGGATTGATGAGGAAGCCAAACAGCCCGGCGCCCACCATATTCCAGAATGCGACGGCAACGAAGAAGTAGATGGGCCATTTGTAGTTGGCCACCCAAGGCGCCTCGCTCTTGCCGCGCGCAATGCGGATGTTTTCCCAGGCTTCAAACCCGACCAGCGTCAGCGGTACTACTTCGAGAGCACTGAACACCGCACCCAGTGCGATGACTGCCGGAGTGGACCCTGCGAAATAAAGGTGGTGAAACGTGCCGATGATGCCTCCGGACAGGAAAATCGTGGTTGAGAAAAGCACAGCGCGCGTGGCCGAGCGGATCTCAAGCAGATTAAGCCGAGTGAACAAAAATGCGATGACCACCGTGGCGAATACCTCGAAGAAGCCTTCAACCCAAAGGTGAACCACCCACCAGCGCCAGTATTCGGCGGTAACCAGTTCGCTGCGCTGCCCATACATGAGCCCGGCTGCATAGAACAGCGGAATCGCAATGCTGGAAATAAGGAACATGACCATCAGCGGCTGACTCTCATCTTTGCGCATCAGGGCGGGCTTGAGCGCGCGAAACATCAGGAAGAGCCAGAGCACGAGCCCGACGAAGAGCAGAATCTGCCAGAAGCGGCCGAGATCGAGATAGGCATAACCCTGATCGCCGAACCAGAACCACAGGTTGCCGAGTTTCTGCTCGATGCCCATCCACTCGCCGGCGAGCGAACCCGCAACCACCAGCACCAGCGCGCCGAAAAGTACATTTACGCCCAGGCGCTGCCCTTTTGGCTCGTAGCCGCTGACGGCGGGGCCAACGTAAAGGCCGGTGGCGAGCCACGATGTCGCAATCCACAGGATGGCGAGCTGCACATGCCAGGTGCGGGTAATGGCATAGGGCAGGATTTTGTCGAGAGGAATTCCGTAGAACCCGCCTCCCTCGACGCCGTAGTGCGCCGTGAGCACGCCCATGAGGATTTGCACGCCCCATAACGCTACCACGACGAAGAAGTACTTCATGGTCGCGCGCTGGCTGGGCGTCGCTTTCATGCTCAGGAACGGATCCTTCTTGGGAAACGCGGGGTGAAAATCGGGCTTCTCCTGCGAGGCGTACCACCAGACGAGTCCGCCAATGCCGGCGAGAAGAAGCACAAAGCTCAAAATGCTCCACAACACGGCCGAAGACGGAGGCTGATTCGCCACCAGTGCCTCGTGCGGCCAGTTGTTGGTGTAGGTAATGCTTGAACCTGGGCGCTCAGTGTGCGCGGCCCACGCCGACCACCAGAAGAACGCGGCCATCTTCTGCTGCCTAACGGGGTCGGTCAGCGCGCCCTGCGGAATGGCATACTCTGTACGACCGGCGCCAAAGACATTTGCATAATAAGCCTCAAGCTGGTGGAAGGCAGTGGCCACGTCGTCGCTGACGATGACACGGTTTGTCGCAGCATCGTAAGTGTTGCGGCGCATCTCGCGAATGAGACGCGCTTTGAGAACTGCCTGCTGATCGAGACTCGACGTCGCGAAGCTTGCCGCACCCTCATCCCGCGCCCATGTGTCCAGAAGGATCAGGCTCTCGCGATGCAGCCAGTCGGCGGTCCAGTCAGGCGCCACATATGCGCCGTGACCCCATACGGTGCCGATCTCCTGCCCACCGATCGACTGCCACACGTTCTGTCCGTCGGTGATTTGAGACCCGGTGAAAAGAAGCTGGCCGCTGGCCGTATATACATCCGGCAGCGGCGGCGCTTGGCTGATCATTTCCCGTCCCACACCTCCTAAAACGGCAAACGATGCCACAAGAACGATGGCCAGCGCCACCCAATAACGTCTATAGGACATGAGTCCTCCTCATTCAGAAATGCGGTGTTGCAGTGCTGCAACGGCGTTCATCAATGCCAAGCTAGCGGGAACAATGGAGTAATGCAGGAACTTTTGTCACAGGCTGAGGAGCCAATTCACTTTTTCATCCTGCATGTTGAAAGTCAGACCCCATGTGATTTAATTCACACGACAAGGTTGCTGCCGAATGACGGATCCGGCGCAGGAGCCCAGCGTAGGGATCGCTTATTTGAGTTCGGGAAAGATGCTTTGCCCGCGCGTAAAGGTCATGATGAGTTGCAGAGCAAACAGCAGTACGGCGCTCAGCTCCAGGCAGCCTGAAATCGGCAGAACTTTCCAGGCAAACTGCGCGACACCTTCGTAGGCAAGCGGCTCCATGCTCACGCGCAGGGTGCAGCCAGCCAGTAGCAAGAGGAGAGTTGCGAACATCAGCCTGCGGCTCCACAACGCACGCACGCCGGCAAAGTGCGGCAAGATACGTGGCCCCACGGTCATGACCATCATGGCCGCGAAACCGACAGTGAGCGCATGGCGCGAACCACCCCAGATGCCGCCGTGCACATCGGCCAGCGAGGCCCAAATTCCCAGCAGCGAAGCCAGGATCGACCAGGCGTACGCAACCCGCAGAAAAATCGGAAAGCTGGAGTGGATTCCGATGGTCTTCGCCGGCCGCTCGGGCGCGGAGAACACGCGCATGGCGATCGCGGCAAGAATCGCGGCAGTGGCGAGCAAGAATGTCGCCGGCACGGTCTGCCCTGCCATGCCCAGGATGACGCCAACGACATCGACTACGACAGCGTATTGCAGCATCCGGCCGCGCACCGGTTTCACACCCAGAAAGATTGGCAACCAGCGTGCGCTGAATCCCCACACCAAAGGCGCAAGAAATCCCCAGCCCAGCAGCACCAGATAGCGCTGGTCGAAACCGTGGAGCACCGCCGGCGTCAGTCCCGCAAGGGCCAGCCGCACCTCGATTGCAAAATTGATAGCGATGGCCAGGAACAGCGCGGCATTGCTGACCAATACCGTTTGCATCCACGGCTCGATGCGTGGTTTGGCCTTCGGCGCGAGTTTCTCGCCGGCATGCTCGGGCAGCTTGTGCTGGCTGGCAGCGTAAAGAAACAACAGAATCGCCGCCAGCTCCAGCACACCTGAAAGCGGCAGCGTGACGCGCCATTGCCACAGGTAGGCGCCTGCCAGCCAGTGCAGCATGAGCCCCGCAGCCCACAAGCCCCAGCACACAATCGGCAGACGGCCGCGGTTGGCGCGGGTTAGCGGCTGTGAATAAAAGCCGATGCCCAGCACGAAACTGCCAATCCAGCCGAAAACCTGCGAGTGCCCATGCGCCTGAATCCACGCCGGCGACAAACCGCCTAGCCCATGATGCGCGCTGATCAGCAGCAGGTTTGTAAATCCCAGAATCGTGCCCGGCAGCACCATAAAGAAGATGCCGGTTGCGATCCACAGGCGGAACAGCAGGCTTTTACGGCGCTCGGAGGCAACCGCCGCAAGGCGCTCCGTTGCCGTGCTGCCATGAACAACTTCACTCTCAATTAGCGTGGTCGCCATTGCTCGTCTCCGCTTACAAGATCAAGCGTAGAAGCCGGCGTGTCCCGAGCGCAGTGACTTTAGTCGCGCGCCGTCGAAAAGACTTACGAATTGTTGTCGAGAATTGCGGTCAGTCCGGGTAAGTCGAGGACCGTGATGTTGCGCGCTTCGACCTGCACGAGGCCCTCCGCCTGGAGGCGCATCAGATTGCGCGAGACCAGCTCACGCACCGTGCCGAGCTGGTGGGCCAGTTCCTGATGAGTGCCCGGCAACTGAATCTCAACGCCCATCTCGGTGCGCTTTCCCTCGGACTGCGCCAGGCGAACCAGCACGGATGCGAGCCGCTGCCGCACCGTGGCGAACGAGAGTTCCTCGATGATCCCCACCAGGCGACGCAGCCGCGCGCCAACGACTGCCAGCATCTTGAGCGCCACCTCGGGATGAGCAAGGCAAAAGCTGCGAAAATCGTCGCGGGAAATAAAAAGGATCTGCGAGTCCTCGACGGCACTGACAGATGCGGGATAAGGGGCGCCGTCGAAAATGGGCAGCTCCGCCACTGAACCGCCGGGGCCTTCGACCGCCAGCACCTGCTCACGCCCGCTGGTTGAGCTCTTGAAGATACGCAGCTTGCCGCTAACGATAATGTGTAGCCCCCTGCACGCGTCGCCTTCAGAAAAGAGCAGCTCACCCTGCGTGTAGCTCTTGCGCACGGCGTGACCACCCAGCAGTCGCAGCTCTTCCGGCGAAAGGTTCGAGAAGAGTGAAGTCGCGCCAAGCGCGGAAATGACATTTCCTTGATCGGGCATGGGCAATATTCTAACGAACCAGGCCCATGGAGTGACTTTAGTCGCAGCATGTCCGCTCGCATCCGCGTAACTTCGGCTTCAGGAGATTCAACATGGCTACACCTCAAACCACCGTCCGCGACATCGCCCTGGAGCAGCCCGCTTCGATACGCGTCTTCGAACACTTCGGCATCGACTATTGCTGCGGGGGCCGCAAGCCGCTCGCTGAAGCCTGTCAGGAGCGCTCCATTGAACCCAAAGCCGTTCTCGACGCCATTCAGGAAGCCATCACTGTCGGCGGCGAATCAACTCGCGACTGGACGCAGGCGAACCTTGAAACCATTTGTGGGCACATCGTCGAAACGCATCACGCTTACATCCGTGCCGAGCTGCCCCGGCTTGAAATGTTGGCGCAAAAGGTCGTGTCTCGCCATGGAACGACGCATCCCGAGCTTGAACAGATTCGGCAACTCATTGGGTCGCTTGGGGAAGAGCTGCTGCAGCACTTGAGCAAAGAAGAAATGGTGCTGTTTCCGTTCATCACCAACCTCGAACGCAACCTGGCCAGTTGCGGCCCGCGCCCGTTGGGATGTTTCGGCGCCGTGCGCAATCCCATCCGTATCATGATCGCCGAACACGACGCTGCCGGCGATGCCTTGGCTCGTATGCGCGCGCTGAGCGGTGGATTCACACCGCCTGAAGGCGCATGCCCCACTTATCGCGGTTTTTACCAGGCGCTCGAAGAGTTCGAGAAGGATCTGCACCAGCACGTGCATCTTGAGAATAATATTCTCTTCCCGCGCGCCATCGAACTCGACGAGGGCTGTGCCTAGGGACAAACATTGACCGCGTTGTAGCTGTCGTGGATCATTAGTCTGACCCAGCAGTTCTATAATTTGGCTGCGCACCGACCCCCGTTCCCCGAGGCGACCATGATTCCCCTTACAGATGCTGAACGCGCCGTCTACTATCCGGCTGACCGAAGATTCAGGATTTGGATTCGACCGTCGGCCTTAATCCTGCTCGCCGTGCTCGTGCTGATTCCCCTCAGTCTGGCCTGGGTCCAAGCCAGATTGTGGGGGTTCCCTTATATCGCGCTCAATCCCGCGGCCATACCCGATACCGTGACCGGTCCGCACGGTTTTCCGGCGTGGATTCGATGGTGCCACTTCTTTAACATGTTTTTCATCTTCATGCTGATCCGCAGCGGCCTGTCGATCCTGATGGATCATCCGCGGCTCTACTTTAACGATGGCTGCACGCCGGGCAGCGAGTGGATTCGATTTACGCCACTGAAGGTACCCAAAGACCGTCTGTGGACTGCCAAGGACGATAATCGCTACATCTCTCCCGTCGTCGGTTTGCCCGGATACAGCCACTCCATTGGCATCGGGCGATGCTGGCATTTTCTCAATGTCTACGGCTTTGTACTTACGGGTTTTTTCTTCGTTTCGGGACTGCTCACAAGCAACCAGTGGGAGCGCCTGGTGCCCACCTCGTGGGGAATATTCGTACAGGCATGGAACACCTTCGTGTACTATGCCAACTTCCATCTGCCGCATGAACCGAACGGCTTTTACGGCTACAACGCACTGCAGCAACTCGCCTACTTTGCCACGATCTTCATCATGGCGCCCCTCGCGATCCTGACCGGTATGGCCATGTCGCCGGCGCTCGTGAACCGCTTTCCCCGTTATGTCCGCATCTTTCGTGGTCGCCAGGGAGCGCGCTCAATCCATTTCCTTGTGCTGATCGGGTTTGTGCTCTTCATCGCCGTCCACGTCACGCTGGTGGTACTTACCGGCTTTCGCCGCAACATGAACCACATCGTGCTCGGCGTGGATAATACCAGCCCCAACGGGATGGTTCTTGGTTTCATCGGCCTGGCTCTGGTCATTCTCTCGTGGGTAGTGGCCCACTACATCTCGTGGTATTTTCCGCGCGGCCTGCAGCATGTTTCAAAAACTCTCACAGAGCCAGTCAAGCTGCTGACGCTTGATCGCCTCGCGCCACAACAGCGGTATACGAAAGACCAGATTTCTCCCTACTTCTGGCCCAACGGCAAGCTCCCAGTACGAGACGACTGGAAGCTACTCGCGTCCGGCGGCTTCAAAGACTACCGCCTGAGAATTGGCGGCATGGTCGAGAACCCGGTCGAACTTTCGCTGGATGACTTGCGCGTGCTGGGCGAGGAAGAGACGATCACCATGCACCACTGCATCCAGGGCTGGAGCGGCATCGCGCAGTGGAATGGCGTTCCCCTGCGCAAACTAATCGAGCATGTCCGGCCCAAACCTGGCGCGGCCACAATCGTCTTTCATTCTTTTGGCCCCGCACCCCTTGGTGGCCATTACTACGACACGCAGAGCCTCTACAACGCCATGAAGCCTGAGTGCATGCTTGCCTACGGAATGAACGGACAGCCCCTGCCCACCACCTACGGCGCTCCGCTTCGACTGCGAGTGGAAAATCAGCTCGGCTACAAAATGGTGAAGTGGATCGAACGCATCGAGTTTGTGGAATCGGAAAAACTTGTTGGCAAAGGTGAAGGCGGCAGCAACGAAGATGAAGAGTATTTCGACCTGTTGCCGAATATCTGACGCGATTCGCAGACGCGCTTGTGATCGATGGCATGGCCCGCAAATAACTCATCGCTTTGCGGTGGCAGTGATGTGTCTTTGACACGCAGAAGCAATAATTTGCGAGTGCTGCACACGCATCTTTTACCAACCAATCTTCTGCGGCTAGAACCCGCGCGTTTTGCGACTAACCTGCGCTTCTGTTTTCGCGGTAGTTGAACCTGGAATCCTGGTTACTACCTCAGACAGTTCTGGGCGGGAGATTTCGAGAGTGACGAGTTTGCAAGTCCTCATGAGAGTCAATTCGTTCCAGCCTTTATCTGAACGAGCAGCATTCTGACTGGAGATTTCGCCGAGATGCCGTGGGTCAACATCGGGGGCATGTACACAAACGAGCCTGGCCTGGCGTTGACTTTATCCTTGCCCAACAAGACTTCAGCGTCTCCATCGAGAAAATAAAGGATGGCGGGCGTCGGGGCTGAATGAGCGGAGAGTTCCTGACCCGCCGAGAAGCCAAACAACGTGATGTTCACCTTTTCGTCTTTGTGCAGTATTCGGCTCAGGATTCCGTCTTCTGGTGGCGCTGACTCCTTGTGCAGGTCTGCTAGAAATGTATAATCCATGGATTTCTCCTTCGTGTATGCGCCGTAGGGTGCGGTGTGACAGCTGAAGCATTTTCAAGGCAGGACTGGTTCGATCAAAGGCACCGCGTTGAGCTCGTTGGTTGCATGGAGATTGAATTGATGCTGCGGCGACGACGCTGTTTAGGCTCCCTCATCTCTGTTAGATAATGCCTTCGAGAACCGTAGTATGACCACACAGAACACCGTGAGGACTGAGGCAAGCACAACCCGCGGGTAAACTGCGTCATCTCGAAAAAGCTCGACAACTAGGATCAGGGTGGCCAGCACAAGTAACGTTATCGACATTGCGCGATGAAATCGCTGCATTCCGAATTGCAGCTCGCCTGTATTCTTGCGTTCAATCTCACGTCCATTGTTTGAATCAGTGCAATCCGTTTTACATCTGCAGGCATTGCAAGCAGAGGCTGGAGCCCGATAGATTACAGACCCCTTTGCGTGATCCACAAAGACCGGGAACAAGTGCTGGAACTCCGGACATCTCCACATGTCCTTGTCTGGGTGATAGGTGAATCCGGTTGTGCTGATACTTAACGACCGTCGATGCGCGTGACGTGCTGCGAATTCTAATAGAAGAGCGACCACTCCCAGAAAAACAGCGTAGCCCAGCATCAGTATGAACTCGATTGACACACCATGCACGGCTCAACGCTCCCCTGCTTGCGCAACGACATCGGTAAAGAGTATGTCTTTCGGCTCTTCTGTGGATGTGCCTGTCTTCATGTAGCGGATGCCCAGCACGGAGAGATAAACAACAGGCAGAATGCCTCCCACGATGAAAACGATGTCGCCAGGCATGCGCATCCACTCGAGTACAGCGTTGGTTCTGTTTCCGATGTAATTCAATGTGCGGGCATCATAGTAACTCACTGTGATGGAGTGATAGAGTTGCAGAATTCCCAGTGGAAAGAGGGTGGCGAAGACCATCCATGCCAAGCCGAGATTCAAAGACCAGAAGCTGATGCGTGCGGCTCGATCCGACCAATGTTTTTGCGGAATAATGTAACGCAGGCAAAAAAGAGCCAATCCGATTGACAGCATTCCATAGACGCCCATCATTGCAGCATGTGCGTGATTTGCAGTCAAAGCCGTACCGATCTCATAATAGGAAATGACAGGCAGGTTGATGAGAAAACCAAAGACTCCTGCGCCCAGAAAATTCCAGAAGCCGACCGCTGCCAAAAACATCACAGCCCAGTAGTGCGGGAACGGGGTCTTACCCTTCGCCTGCTGGGTCGTACCCAATTGTAGAAAACTCCATGCCTCCACCGTCAAAAAGGTCAGCGGTATCACTTCGGCCGCAGAGAAGAAAGCGCCCAGGGCCATATGGAGCGCGGGCTCGCCGGAGAAGTACAGATGATGCATGGTACCTACGATACCGCCCGCGGAGTACAAAATAAGGTCGAGATAGATCATCCTCAGTGCAGTTCGTTCGTGAACTACGCCCAGCAACACGAAGATGTACGCCACAAGAATGGTGGTGAATAGCTCAAGGAAGTCTTCGACCCAGAGATGAACGACCCAGAATCTCCAAAAATCCGTTGTGGTGAAGTTTTGACCAGGGCTAGCCAGCAGGCCAATGCCATAGAATGCGGGAATTGAAAGAGCGGAAAAGAAAAACAGCCACGGCATGTTCCCAAAATGCTCGGAATCAAGTCTTCCGCGCAGGCCCCGGAACAGGATCAAGACCCAAAAGAACAATCCGATCGTAAGCAGAATCTGCCAAATGCGGCCGAGGTCAAGATATTCAAAACCCTGATCACCGAACCAAACATTGTGAATGAATCCCTGAATGCCGGCGAATTCGCCGAGCAAACTCCCGACTACGACGATGACAAGGGCGCCCAGCAAGCCATACGCGAGCGTCTTTTGTCCACGCGGTTCTCGTCCGGCAATCATCGGGGCGAGGAAGATACCCGCCGCGAGAAATGAAGTAGCTACCCAGAAGATCGCTAACTGTACATGCCATGTTCGGACGATATTGAAAGGCAGAAGCACGGCAAGATTGACTCCGAAGAAATTCTGAATGTCAGCCCGGTAATGCTCCGAAGCTGCTCCGCAAAGAGTCTGGATCAGGAAGAGCGCTGCCATGACGAAGAAAAACCATGCGCACGCATTTTGCGCAGGAGTCAGTATGACGTCATCTGGGGCTCGAAAGGACATGCTCTGCTGTTCTCGCCCATGCCATCCAAGAATGTTCCACCGCCCAAACGTTCCGAAAAGTAAACCAATGCCGCCAAGCAGTGCCGCGAGCGAGAGCATACTCCACACAATGGCATCCGCCGTCAAATGATTCCCCACTAGCGGCTCGGGAGGCCAATTATTGGTGTAGGAATATGAATGTCCGGGGCGGGCCGTGGAGGCCGCCCAGGCAGACCAACTGAAAAAGGCAGTGAGTTGTCTAATCTTCTCCGGATCGCGAATTGCATTCGGGCGGAGACCAAACCTTGTTGTGGGATTTCCAAAGAAAGAAGCGTAGTAGTTCCTGCATTGTTCAAATGCATTGGCCTGTGCTTGTGAATAGATAAGTGTGCCGGTCGCCGCGTCATACCTGTTTGTTTTGAAATCTTCTATGGTCATCCTTGTCGCCGTATCGGGACCTGCCGCACCATAGAAAGTCATGCTGGAGAGCGCAGCGCGGTGAAGGTACTGCGCCGTGAAATCCGGACCTAGATAGGCTCCATGCCCGAAGATGGACCCGTATTCCATTAGGCCGTTCTCTAGGAATATGCGCTGCCCGGCCGCGATGTCATCGTGAGTGAAAAGCACGGCACCGTCTACAGCTTTTACATTTTGCGGAATGGGAGGCTCATCGTTATAGGTGTAATACGTGAGAACACCCATAATGCAGAATCCAATGAGCACCACGATCACAGCCGCCTGGATCCATCCGTTGGAGACCATGAGTGGCCGTTTATCACCAGTATGCATTGAGCCTCCGGAGCCAGATTCTGGAACAGGCGTTGGGTTTGGGGAGGGACTTAAGCCTCAAGACGGATCGTGGCGATTGCCAATAGAACAACTGGGTTGAATCAATCTGAAGAGACACGCGAATCCAGAATCGGAAGCGGTTGTCTGTGAAATGATGCATCGCCTCATCTGCGCTGTCAAAAGGAACATGGACCTCACGCCCAATAGCCGGGATTGACTTCTTTAGTCGCCGAGGGGTTTTCAGTAACTCCGTTGCATAGACGCTGTTTGCAGAACCTTCCGATGAGGGCTTTGCGGGTTCATCTTTCGGATCTGACGACAGTGTCAAAGGTACAGGCGTTCGTCACAATAGTTCGTTTGTACCTTCCGGAGAGACAAATGTCACGGCGTGGAACTCGCCAGTGCAACCGTCAATTCTCTTGCGCGGTTCGGCGCGCGAGCTTGTGTCACGATCAGCTAATTCAGATAAGGCGGCGCTGTAGGGCATGCATCACCGCCTCAAGTCGATTATGCGTCCGTAATTTCTGGTTAATATGGTGAAGATGATTCCGAAGCGTCTGTGGGCTGATACCAAGTACTTTGGCAATTCTCGTGGCAGTGGCCCCCACCGAGAACATCCTAAGAATTTCAAGCTCCTGCGAAGAGAGAGGCGCAACCGGCGCCGCCCCAGTGACGGCGTCTTCCAGATTGGCCACTTCTCTGGAAATTGCGAACATGCGGCCGAAAACCTCTTCGCGTTTCTTTTGCGCACTGATGTCACGTACAAGATGAACAAGGAGCGATCTGCCAGTCCGCCGGTTCAGAAAAGAAATTGACGAAAGGTTGACCCAGATCCGGTCCTCATTGCGTGTAATCACATTCAGATCGAAGTTCGGTATTTGATTCGCGGGTTTGGCACATCGCAACGCAGCACAACCTTCATGACAGACATCTGTACCCAAAGCCCCAATCCCGTGCAGGACATCCAAGCAGGTCCTCCCGAGTACCTCCTCCGCGGCATGGCCAAAGAGCGTTTCTGCAGCATGATTCCAGAAACAAATCTCGCCCGTTTCCCGGACGGCAAAGACTGCGTCCGCTGTATTTTCGAGAAAGGCGAACAGTTCCGCTTCCAGCATGTTCACATATTAGTGTCTCCTGGGTTCCGCTGGGACAATGGAAGCGAAGTACAGTCCATGCTCCGGACCCTGAAGGCCCACACAAATTTACTCGGGATCGATCTCGGACTCGTAGGGCAAGGTCAGGTTGCGTTCTATTACCGAGTTCAGGTTCGCCGAATATCGGCCGAACGCCTCTGAAGAGAAGAGGTCATCCCCATAGGGCTTGATCAGGGCTGCGGCCTGGACAGTCTCTCCGGCATTCAGGGGGCAAGGTGCGTTGTTTAGAAAGGAGACGTGTGGCACCCGGTAATTTGGAAGCAAGTTCTGAATCTCCCTGAGTACAGAATCAGGATCGAAGCTGCTGATGCGCAGGTTAGCTCCATGAGCGCTCATCCACACCGCCTGTCGATCCGCCTCTCCACACTGAGCTCCTCTCGAGTCTCCAAACTCCCCGCGGACTCCAGGGCCATTCCCCCGATACGCTGCGACATCGGCGCCCAGGTGCTCAGCCAATCGCAAGATGATCGCAAGGTCGCTACTTGGCCCCATACAATCGGCCGCCTTTCGGACGACCTGCAAGTCACCGCAGGTATTTGTAAAGGTCCCCGATTTCTCGTAAGGCGATGAAGTTGGAAGTACAAGATCAGCCACAGCCGCCGTGGGCGTAAGGAAAAGATCCTCAACGATCACATACGTGTTCCGAAACGCGCCAACGTCGACTTCATAGTCTTTGACGGGGTCCGAGCCAACGACATAAAGAACAGGTAAGAGTCCAGATTGCGCTCCCTCTACCATTTGCAAGAGGTTCATTCCTGGCTTCTCGGGAATGGCCATACCCCACGCCTCGCTCCAGCGTTTGCGGTCTGTTTCATAGCCGGGAAGCAGATCGGGGGATAGTCCCATATCGGCTGCGCCGTGGGAGTTGGCACCGTCGCTCAGACAGATGAACTTTGCCTGCGGAAGATTAGTGCCAAATTTGACTATGTTTTCGATGTCCTGGTCCTGCAATTCGGAGCCGAAGACAATCACCGTCCTGTCTTCGCCGTGAAGCGCAATCGCCATTCCTTTCAGCTGATCCCAAATCGAGCGGAGAGCGGAATCGACAGGAGGCTCAGAACCGGATGCCAACAAACGGACGGTTTCTCCTTCACATCCATTCGGCACGCTGATGAATTGTTTAGCCTGCCGACAGAGTTTGATCTGACGGGAGTTGATGATGTAGAGATGTGCACGATCAAGGCGAACATTGTTGCGAATCTGCCACGCGATCAATGGATGCTGGTAGGTTGGATCCCCTCCAATCAAAAGAATGGCCGGCGATTTTAATACGTCTGCCATGCTCGCCGTTGATCCTCCGTACTTGCGAAGCGCCGAAAAGAAGCGGGGGTAATCCGCCGTTCGCCTGTGGTCGATGTTGTTCGTGTTCAACAAGGTTCTCGCGACTTTTTGAAGGATGTAGTTCTCTTCGTTCGTGGCGTGATTCGAGCCGATCACTCCAATCGTGCCTGGAATCTTGCGGGCAGCGTCTAACCTCTTCGCCGCCTCTGACAATGCTCTGTCCCAAGAGACCGGTTTCAGGGCTCCGTCGATTTTCATCAAAGGTGAGGTCAGCCGTTCGGCATGATCCACAAAATCGAACGCATAACGACCCTTTATGCAGAGGAAGTCTCCGTTGATCCCGCCTTTGTCACGGTTTGTCCCGCGCATGATGGTCATTCGGCCTTCAACCGGGCGGGTACCAAGTGTGGTTGTACATCCGTCTCCGCAATGTGTGCAGATCGTCGAGGTGTGCTTCATCTCCCAGGGGCGTGTTTTATATCGGTACGGGCCGGAGGTGAGTGCGCCGACAGGGCAGATATCAATGCACATCCCGCATTCCTCACACTCCAGGTGCTCGTCCTTGTTGGGCACAATCAACTGGGACGAGTTTCGGTTGGCGATTCCCAATGCCCATACGTCCATTCCTTCTCCGCATACTCGGACGCAGCGGTAGCACATGATGCACCGCGGTCTATCGAAGTACACGATCGGGGACCATTGCTGCTCATCGCGATGATTCTTTATGTCCACCAAACGCGACTCCGCCGCTCCGTAGGTGTAGGTGGCATCCTGAAGTTCGCATTGACCGCCCGCATCGCAAACCGGGCAATCGAGAGGGTGATTCTGCAGAACAAACTCTAACATCGCCTTCCGGCTCTGTCGGACTGTTGGGCTGTCCGTTGTGACGAGCATGCCCTCAGCCACGGCTGTTGTACATGCCGTCTGCAACTTTGGCGTTCTCGCGATCTCTACCAGACACATGCGGCAAGCGCCCTGGAGAGTGAGGCCTGGGTAATAGCAGAACGACGGGATCTCAATCCCTGCCCGCTTGCATACATCAATGAGCAGAGAGCCTGAACCTGCCTTGATCTTCCTTCCGTCCACGATGATCGTGACTTCAGCCATTGATTCCTGCCACCGCCGCTTGAGCCTCCGGACGCGTTTTATGCATGATCGGGAGCCGTCTCTCCAGGCCAGGCAATGGTGAGCAGAAACGCGCACTCTTCAAGTGCTTCAACATCGTGTTCAAGTCCGCGCTCAATAGCGAGGAGGTCTCCAGGAACAAGTTCCTCCATCCGATCGTCGGGAAGATGCACTCTGATCCTCCCCAAAACTGCATGCACAGAGATCGGACCTTCGGCGCGGTGGTGGCTCATGTAGCTTCCCGGCTTCATCCGTATAAGGACGATGCGAAATTCCGGATACTTCACGATAGTCTCCGAACTCCGGCCGGTTTCGCGTTGCCATGATTCGGCATCTTTCAGTTTCTCCAACTCGTCGGTGAGGTTCTTTCGGATGACCTCGTTCGCGAGTTCCGGTAGGCGAGTCATACTTTCGTGACTAGTGGCTACGTGGCGATTCTTTTCAAATGCGCTCATTAAGCACCTTCATCTAATTTGTCTCATTGCGAAGGAAGATCTCGCATTGGATTGCATTGAGCCTATGCCTCTGCGAACACGCTTTGAATGGTCTGGTTGTAACGGAAGCCGGGACAGTTGTACTTCTCCAGGGTCCATTCATTGCTGCGACAATCGTCACATAAGCGTCTTTGGTTGCTCTGAATAACCCCTCACACCTTCTGTGCGGGTCGACTGACAAGGTGCATCGTCTGTGCTGACCCTGCATCTACAGGACAGAGCAACGCTTTGCGACTGAATGGATGATGTTTACGGAGATTGTCCAACGCAGAATCCGGTCGACAAATCGAGAATCCGAGAGGGGCCAGGAGTGGCAAAGAAAATCGCAGAGTTGTTTGTAGAGGTTCTTGCGGCTGCAGGTGTGGAACGTATTTATGGCGTTGCCGGTGATTCCCTCAACGGCATCACGGATTCTGTACGAAGGCGCAACGGAATCGAGTGGGTGGGCGTGCGGCACGAAGAAACCGCTGCCTTCGCGGCAGGATCTGAAGCTGCATTAACTGGAAAACTTGCCGTCTGCGCCGGCAGCTGTGGTCCGGGCAACCTCCATCTCATCAATGGACTCTACGATGCCCATCGAAGCCGTGTGCCGGTCCTGGCCATTGCCGCACAAATACCGTCGCAGGAAATCGGCAGCGGATACTTCCAGGAAACTCACCCTGAATACCTGTTTAAGGAGTGCAGCCATTTCTGTGAGTTGGTCTCAAGCCCTACTCAGATGCCGCGCACGCTCGAAATCGCGATCCAGACGGCTCTCGCAAAGCGCGGCGTAGCCGTGGTTGTTCTGCCTGGCGATATCGCATTATTGAATGCGGAAAGTGACGATCGTCGCGTTAACTTCACGAATGCTCAGCCGCACATTGTCCCCCGTCCAGAAGAGTTGGATCAGCTGGCGGTCGAACTCAATCGCGCAACGCGAGTCACAATCCTGGCAGGCGCAGGTTGCGCAGGTGCTCATGATGAGCTGATCCAGTTAGCAGCGAAGCTCCAGGCGCCAATCGTGCATGCCATGCGGGGAAAAGAATTCGTCGAGTACGATAATCCCTACGACGTGGGCATGACCGGCCTCCTAGGATTCTCCTCGGGCTATCACGCCATGATGAACTGTGATGCGCTCCTGATGTTGGGAACTGATTTCCCCTACCAGCAGTTCTACCCCAAGAATGCGCGCATTCTGCAGGTCGATATCCGCGAGGAGCAACTGGGAAGGCGCAGCCACTTGGACCTCGGTGTCGCAGGAGGCATTGCGGAGACTCTCTCCGCATTGCTTCCGCGTATCAATCAGAAAACCGACAGCACCTACCTTGATGCCTGTCGCAATCACTACCGCGAAGCGCGCAAAGGACTCGACGATCTGGCGACTGGGAAACCCGGTCAGCGCCCCATTCATCCCCAATACGTCGCCAAAATCCTCAATGAAGTCGCTGCCGACGACACAATATTTACCGTGGATGTCGGGACACCCGTGATTTGGGCGGCGCGTTACCTGGGCATGAATGGCCGCCGGCGCTTATTAAGCTCCTTTAACCACGGATCGATGGCAAACGCGTTGCCGCAGGCCATTGGAGCTCAGATCTCTCATCCAGGTCGTCAGGTTGTTACGCTCTCCGGCGACGGCGGCTTTTCTATGCTGATGGGGGATCTTCTCTCGTTGCGGCAACTGAAATTGCCTGTGAAAGTTGTCGTCTTCAACAATGGTTCCCTGGGGTTTGTTGAACTTGAGATGAAGGCGACAGGCTTTCTGAAGCATGGTACAGACCTGGTCAATCCCGATTTCGCGAAGATTGCGCAGGGGGCGGGATTGTTCGCCCTGCATGTTGACGATCCAGAAGAGGTCCGTCCGGCGCTTGAGCAGGCGATGGCCCATGATGGTCCGGCTCTGGTTGACATTGCGGTGAACAGGCAGGAGTTGGCGATGCCACCTTCTCTCAAACTGGACCAGATTGTCGATTTCAACCTCTATATGATCAGGGCCATTCTGAATGGCCGCGGCGACGAAATCATTGACCTCGCCCGAACTAATTTATTCAGGTGAATTTCTCACGATGCAAATCCGTTCTGGATCACTTGTCGCTGCGAATAATGCCAGCCAGTGACTAAAGTCCCTGCGACAGAATGGTAGCCTACCTAATCTGAGTTCGGGTGACAAATATGATCAACGCCAAACAGACAATCGGTGAAATAGCTGGACGCCAACCTTCAACAATCGAAGTGTTCGAGCAACTTGGAATTCAATACTGCTGCCATGGAGAAGAAACGGTTGAAGCAACCTGCGGATACCTGGGGTTGCCCGTGAATGGAGTTCTCAGCGAATTGAATCGCGTAGCCGACGCGAACAGCACAACAAAAGCTCCGTGGGCAGACCCAATCCTGGAAGCACTAATGGGAAAGCTGCTTCGGACCCGCAGGGTTTTGGTGCAACAAGATCTCCCGCGTATCCAACACCTGGCTCGTACGGTGAGGTCGTGCCATCTCCGGGAACATCCCAGCGCAATCCACGTCGCTCAGCTTTCTGAAACGCTTGCGCGTGACGTTACGTCGCATTTTGCGGAGGAAGCGCAGATACTGTTTCCGAAGATTCGAGAACTTGAACTGGCCTATGTGGGCAGCAGTTTCGCGACAGTCCACCTGGACAGCGTACGCAATGATTTGGAACACATGACGCATGAGCACGGTGCGGTAGGGGATCTCCTGTCCAGAGTTCAGGACGTTACAGAAGACTACAACGCCACCGTCACATCGTGTCCTTCCTACCGAGAGATTTGCGAGAAGCTGAAGGGGTTGGACGGGGAGATCCGCCAGGAGGTCCATCTGGAAAACAATGTTCTCTTCAGTCGAACTTTGCAAATCTCCGGAGCACTCTACGGTTAGTCGATGGTCAATTAACAAATCCGCGGACACGCAGCCTACTCAGGCCATCCACACCGCGAAGGGATAGGTGAGATGATTCGGGTTAAGCGAGCATACGAAGCCGGAACTGAAGAAGACGGAGTCCGTTTCCTGGTTGAGCGCCTCTGGCCGCGAGGTATCAAGAAGGAAAACCTGGCGCTCGAAAGATGGCTTAAGGACGTCGCACCGAGTGCGGAGCTGCGGCGATGGTTTAATCACGATCCAACAAAGTGGGATGAGTTCCGTGAGCGATATTTTCGAGAACTGGAGAAGCATCCTACTGCCTGGGAGTCGCTACTCGCTCGGGCTCGACACGACCGAGTGACCTTAGTATTCAGCGCGCATGACACGCAATACAACAACGCCATCGCACTCAAGCAGTTTCTTGAAAGTAAGACAAAGCACAGTTGAAGACAACAGAAAACCACTTCGTTGCTGCGGGCCGGACATTCTATGAGCACATGACAGGTGTTCCACAATCAGTGACAGACGGCTCATTGTGTTCGTCACGATTCGCGACAAGAATCGATCCAGGTTGATCAGCGGCTCAGGTTGAATCGAGCAGAAGCGCCTTGTGGCATTTTCAAAAGGAGGAACTCAAATGCGAAGGAGAGGAAATGAAAAGCATCGTTGGGCGGTGATTTTGGCAGGGGGCGACGGAAACCGCCTCAGGCCCTTGACCCATCTCGTGTCGGACGACGACCGGCCGAAGCAATTCTGTCCGCTGCTGGATGGAAAAACGCTTCTTGCCCAAACTCAACTCAGAATCGCAGGAACGGTCGATCCTAACCGAACTCTGTTTGTATTAAATAAGGCCCACGAGCCGTTCTATCAGGAAGAACTTGCGAAAGTCCCCGAGATCCAAAAGGTCGCGCAGCCGGGCAATCGGGGAACACTCCCAGCTATTCTCTGGAGCTTGCTACGCAGTGTTCAGCTCGATGAGCATGCTTTGGTCGCATTCTTCCCATCGGATCACTATTACACTCATGAAGAGAAGTTCGTTGCGGGGATCACTTCGGGCTATGAGCTCGCGGAATGCAACCCACAGGACACAATCCTCATGGGAGCATTGGCTAATCGACCGGAGACCGAATACGGATGGATCGAGCCCGAGACTCCTGTTGCGCGCCCCTTTGACAATCGACCAACGCGTGTGAAGCGCTTTTGGGAAAAGCCCTCGTATGAGATAGCTCAAAGCCTGTTAGATCAAGGTTGTCTCTGGAATACATTCGTCATGATTGGCCATGCCAGCGCTTTCCTAAAGATGATTCGGCAAACGGCTCCCGCTATCTATCGCGACTTTGGATCGATCCTGACGCAACCTGACCTCGGAATGGAAGCCGAGCTGATGGAGTCTTTCTACGAAAGGCTTCCTATAGCCGATTTTTCAAAAGTGGTATTGTCGGCGAATACGGAAGGACTCTCTGTCGCCAGCCTCGGCGATATCGGATGGAGCGATTTGGGAGACCCGCGGAGGCTCATCACCACCTTATTTGAGACCGGAAGGGAGAATCCCTGGGTCTCATCGGGATTGTGCAACCAGTGTGGCGTGAGCCTGGTCTAGTCTTGACGTTCTTTTGAGAATCTAGTGCCAAGCGACTTAAGTCGCTGCCACTCGGCTAAGGTAATACTAACTTTCAGATAGAGGTCGGGACGATGGGCAAGCTGCCGGGAAAAATTGGGATCGTGGGTGCCGGCAGCGTAGGGGCGACGATTGCCTACGCTTGCATGGTGCGCGGTGTAGGCAAGCACATCAGCCTGTTTGACCTAGCAAAGACAAAAGTGGAGGCCGAGGTACTGGACCTGAACCACGGGCTGATGTTTGTGCCGATGGCAAAGGTCGACGGTTCCGATGACTTGAACGTGCTTGAGCGGTCCGACGTAGTCGTGGTAACCGCAGGCGCAAAGCAGAAGCCAGGGCAGACGCGCGTTGAACTGGCCGAGACAAATACCGCGATCTGCCGCAAGCTGATACCCGACCTCCTGCGCGTCGCGCCGCATGCGACGTTGCTGATGGTAACCAACCCTGTGGACGTGCTCACCTACGTAGCTTTGAAACTCAGCGGACTGGAAAGTCGACGAGTTCTGGGAAGCGGCACGGTGCTGGATAGCTCTCGCTTCCGGTTCCTCATTGCCCAGCGTTGTGCCGTTGCGGTGCAGAACGTGCATGCCTACATTGCCGGTGAACATGGCGACAGCGAGATTCCTTTGTGGTCGAGCGCGAGCATCGGCAATGTTCCGGTGCAGGGCTGGCATATGCCGGGCCATGGAGTGCTAAGCACGCAGGAGGAGCAAGAGATCTTCGAAAGCGTGCGCACGGCGGCTTATAGGATCATTCAAGGCAAGGGCGCGACGAACTACGCGGTGGGCCTGGCCGTGGCTACGATTCTGGAAGCGATCCTATGGAACGAGGGACGCGTGCTGCCGGTGAGCTCCCTGCTGACTGACTATCGAGGCATTAGCAACATTTGCCTCTCGGTGCCGTCGATTGTGGGTCTCCGGGGCGTGGAGGGCTTGCTGCCAGTGCCGATGAATGCGTCCGAGGAAGCCGGCCTGCATACGAGCGCTGAGGCCATCCGGCACGTGCTACGTACGCTGGGCTTCTAAGCATCTAAGGACGGTAAGGAATCAGTCAAACGCGCACTTTCCGATGCCCAAAGGTCCCGGAGTATTTCTGGAATGATGCAAGATCGCCAAACCGAGTTTCTAGGCGCTCTTACTTCTACACGAGCTCAAGCCGGAGTTCCCGTCCTACGACCAGCGCCGCTTACGCAACGTGCTGATGGTCACGGCTTCGTACTCGGGATCGGGCAGCCGGTCACGAGGGCCCTGGCTCGTACGCCAATCGCCCCGTCATTTCCGCTTTGGGAAGTTGCTTCTCCTTCATAGCGGCTTCGACCTGCCGCGCCAGAACATATTTCAGAGCCGTCGCGGTCACTTCCGCGGAAATCGGAATCATTCCGCATTCGACGAAACAATGTGAGCAGGCTCCTCCAGAATTTCGAGGAGTGCCCGTGCGCAGTAAACCCGGTCACGCTTCGCGTCTGAGACCGCTTGAACAATTCCGTTGTGCTCTAGGCGCTCGATTGCACGCTGCGCGGTCGTAAAGGCGAGCTTGAGTTGGGTGGCGGCACCAGTGATGGTGAGGAAGGGATTAGCGGCCAGCAGGTCAAGCACGCGCAGTGGGGTATTGGTCGGGCGCCCGGCTAGTTGGCCTCGCCACTCTGCCAACAGATCGTTGATGCGAGTCGCGCGGTTCAACGCATCTTCCGACATGCGGGCAATCCCCTGCAGAAAATACTCCAGCCAGTCCTCCCAGGCGCCTCGTTCGCTGACCCCGCGAAGGCCCTCGTAATAGTCACGCCGGGAGGCTTCAAAGAATGCAGAAAGGTAGAGGAGCGGGGTCGGAAGAATCTTCCGTTCGATCAGGAAGAGCGTGATGAGCAGGCGCCCCACACGGCCGTTACCGTCGAGAAACGGATGGATGGCCTCGAATTGATAATGGGCGAGCGCAATGGTCACCAGCGGGGGGAGGTTCGACTCATGAATGAATTTCTCCCAACCCGCGAGGCACGACTCTACTTCGCCGGGAGGAGGCGGAATGAAGGTTGCTGTTGCCGGCGTGCTGCCGGGCTTGCCGATCCAGTTCTGCGTTCTCCGGAACAACCCCGGTGCTGCGTGCTGTCCTCTCACACCTTCCATCAGCTTTTCGTGTAACTCCCGGATCAGGCGGACGGAAAGCGGGAGTTTCCTGAGGCGGAGGATACCGTGTTCGAGAGCCACCACATAATTGCCGACCTCACGGAGATCCTCCGGGCTGCGTTCGACAACTGCCCCGGCTTCGGCGGCTAGCAACTCCCCAAGCGTGGCTTGGGTGCCTTCGATCTTGCTGGACAGAACAGCCTCGCGGCGCACGAATGGGCGCATCAGAACGTGAGGATTGGGCAACCGCCCACCCTCCCCGGCAAGCCTGCCGATGAGCCGGTCCGCCTCGGAGAGCACGCCGATGAGCCGCGGCGTCCATTCGAGCGCCGGCGGCAGCGGCGCAGGGACAAAGGCTGAATACGCGCCTTGCGTGACCTTCTTGCCGGGAATATTTGGATGCTTGCTCATAGGGGGTAGAACGAAAACTGCGGACCGCGTTATTTTCGATCTCTATGATAATCGCAAATAACGCGAAAAGCTATTTTCGACGGCAGAAAGCGGCGGGCGCTACTTTTGACTTTGAATCCCTCGCAAAGTGATGCACTGGCGTCATCACAAAGGCTGCGTTTGTCATTGGACGCAAGTGGACATTCCGGAGCAGAGTTTCGGCATAACACGGCCCAGCACGGGCCGCTGGAGGTGCCCAATGAACGCCCTTTCCCCGCCCATTCCACGGCGCCGCCTCGCCTCATGGCGATGGCTGCGCCAAATCCGCCAATCCGTCACCCTCTTCGTCCTGCTGGTTCTCTTTCCCGCTCCGGCGCTCGCGCAGAGCGGTTCTCCATTCGATACCGGATTTACCAACCTGCAAACCCTCTTCACTGGCACCGTCGCCAAGGTCGCCAGCCTGATCGCCATCGTGATTGGTGGCTACCAGTTCGCCCACGGAGAGCCCGGCGCGAAGAAAACGCTCGCCGGCGTGGCGGCCGGAACGGGCATCGCCGTGATGGCCGTCAACGTCCTGAGCTGGCTTTGGGGCATCTGAACGTGGACCATCCCAGAGCTACAACTGCAACCGTTCGATCTTTCGAGTGTGAGGGGCAGCGATGCAGACACACACGACAACCCGCCGGAGGAACCGGGTCTACAAAAGCCTGCACAAGCCCCTCACGTACCTGGGCGTCGAGCGAACGCTGTTCTATTTCGTATGCGTCGGCGCGGTGGGGGCGTTCAACCTTTTCAACAGCCTGCTCGCCGGAGTAGCCGTCTTCATCGGCGGATTCGCGTTCGGCCATTGGGTGACGAACACCGATCCAGCGTTTCTCCGCATCCTTGCGAAATCCGAGCGGTACAAGACCCGCTACGACGCGGCAAAGCAGAGCATACCGCGCGTGGAGGTGCTCTGATGTTGCGCCTCGATAAGGTCACCAAGACGTGGAAAGACGCCGCCACGCTCTCGGACCACATCAACCTGTACGGCTTCTGGAACGAGACGACGTTTCTGACCAAGAGCGGCGACCTCGGCATAGTGCTGCGCGTCGCCGGCGTGGACTACGAGAGTCTCGACCACGGCGAACAGGAGTACGCGGTGAAGCGCCTCGAAGGCGCGCTCAAGTCCTTTGGCCCCAGCTTCCATGTCTACCAGTATCTCTTCAAGTCGAATCGGCCGGAAATCCCATTTGCCCGGTACAAAAACCCCATTGTGCAAGAATCGCAAGACTTCCGCCAGCAACACTTCGAAGCCAAGGCTGACAAGCTGTTCGAGATCGAAATCTATTACTGCGTTCTGCTTGAGGGCGCACGCTCGAAGACCGGGGTTCGGGCCGCGCTCGGAAGGCTTTTCCGTGACCCGGCCGGCGCCCTGGCCGAGCTGAAGGCGCAGTTCATTAACAATGGCATGAAGACGCTGCTGCAGGTGCAGATCGAGCATGACCTCGTGCAACTGGAACAGCGCGTGCAGGCGTTCGTGCGCCAGCTCGCCGATCTCACGCGCATCGACGTTCTCGATCACGACGGTCAGTTCCGCTTCTTCCGCCGCCTGCTCAATTACGACGACTGGCGAATTGACGGCAATAGAAGGCTTCATGAAATCGGTTCATAGGAGCGTTTAAAAGGTAAGCATTAACATCTTACCCTGCTCAACCACGACAGAAGCGGGTTCGATTAGAGCATCGCTGCCAGCGTCGATGCCTCCACCTTGTGCCGCAGATCATCCGACCGAAGCGACTTCAGGTACTTCTCCGTGGTCGCGATGTTCTTGTGGCCGAGCAGCGTCTGCAGGGTCTTGATGTCCACGCCGGACTGGAGCATTTGCGTGGCGAAGGTGTGCCGCCACTTGTGCAGGTAGAACTTCTGGCAAAAGGGTCCGTCGCTGCATTTTCCCTGTTGGGTCTTGCACCGCTTGCAATTCAGTTCAGCCCGGTGGGCAATCTCTTTCCCCAGTTCGAGCAGGTGCGCGTCGGGCTTCTCACCGCCATAATTTTTCCGTTTCGGGTGTGGAGGAGTCGGGAAGACCAGCACCGAGTCCTGGTGCTTCTTCCAGCGTGTCCGCAGCACCTCCAGCAGCGCCGATGGAATCGGGACGGCACGCTCCTCGTAGCTCTTGGGCGTGAATCCAAATTCCGGCTTGGGCCGGACGCTCAGGGTGCCGGACTTCCAGTTCACATCCTCCCAAGTCAGGCACGACAGCTCGCGGGAGCGGAATCCGGAACAGAGGAACATCTGAAAGACCAGCCGCTCCTCGGCATCGCACGCCGCAAAGAATTTGTTGATCTCTTCGGGCTCGTAGATCTCGACACGCTTATCGACAGTCCGCGGCCAATCGCCCTTGTGAAGTTGGATGTTTGCCCCGGCCCGGCGCATGGCCTGAAGCATCACGATGACCCGCTTGTTGATGGTCTTCTGATTGAGATCCTCTTCCCGGCCCGCAGCAAATAATTTCATCGCGTCGGAGCGTCCGAGCTGGTCCACATAATGCTTTTTCGAGACCTTCTGGAACCATGCGAGGTCGGCCGAGTAGGCGCGCCAGGTGGCATCGCCTTTTGTGGCCTTCACCTCGGCGAGGTAGCTCTCAACTGCGGCGCGAATCGTCGTCGAGGTGGACGCGGCAGATGGCTCTTCTTCCGGCGCTTCGATCTCGCCGGCGAGGATGCCGGTCTGGAGCTGCCACGCGTCCAGCGCTTCGCGCGGCGACGTTCCGACCGGGCGCGTGCGACGCACGCCGTTCTCACGCCACTGGAGGTAAAAGGTGCCGGTGGTCGAGCGCCGCGGCTTTCCCTCGATCATGACGAGTTCCGGCTTCGGCTTTCCGTTGACCTTGGCGACGGGAAAAAATTGCCATTTGCCGTTGTGCGAGAGATACTTCTTAAGGTGGGTTTTTCGCCCGATTTGATCAGCCATGTTTACTAGCCAAAACGCAATCGTGCTCGCGCCGGAAGGGGAATTTGGGGTCCGTAGGGGTCCCTGCTTCCGGTTCAAATTGTAGCAAAATGGCTAGTAAGTTGGCTAGTAAGCGACGGTCAATCACTTAAATAGTTGATTCTAAATGGCGGGAGTAGTTCAGTGGCAGAACGTCAGCTTCCCAAGCTGAATGTCGCCGGTTCGATCCCGGTCTCCCGCTCCATTTGCATCCTTGGCGCCTAATCCTTCTCTTGAATCTTGACCACAAAGTAAGTGACAGTGCCGCCCTGGGGTACAAGCATCTGGTGAGGCACGCCCGCCGGGATGTGCACCACATCGCCGGCCGCGACCTCCTGCTTTGCGCCGCCCATGACGTCGGTGCCGCGGACTTCGCCCGGGGCTGTAATCTTCGGGTTTTCCACCTGCCCGCCGGAGACGATGGTGGCATGCCCGTCGAGGATGTAAAACAGGTCCGCGTAGTTCTGGTGGAGCTCGCCGCCGCCGCTTCGATTGCGGAAGGCCAGCATGGTGAAGTGGCGCGGATACTTGTCCAGCGTTTCGCTTGCGGAGCCGTCGCCTTGCGCCGCAAGCTGTTTGAGGTGTTGTGCCCGTTCGAGAAGCTGGGCCGGCGTCCAATGATCGAGTGTCATGGTTTGTGCGAAGACTCCTGCGGTGACCAGCAGCAGGGCTGCCGGAATGATTTGGTTAACCTTCATGTTGTGCCTCCCTTGTTCGCAGAGCGGCCACGTTCTGCCAATTTACGGGCTCGCCGGAAAACTTTCAGGAACATGGGCTTGGTCAACTTGCCCGTATTGGTGTTCTGCAGGGATGGATGATAGCTGGTGAGTACCCGAAGGCCATTGGGCAAATGGTACTCGAGTCCGTGTCCGAAGCTGTAGCCGGAGCGCGAGGAGAGGATTCCACTGCGCAGCGCCCAGGCCAGCAGGCCGTCGAAGGCGATGCGGCCGAGGCAGACCACGACGCGGAGGTTTTTGAGCAGGCGCATTTCCTGGTCCAGCCAGGGCGCGCAGTTGCGGAGCTCTTCGGGAGTGGGCTTATTGCCAGGCGGAGCGCAGCGCGCCACCGCGGTGATCCACAAATCGCTGAGGCGCATGCCATCGTCGCGGGAGAGAGCGCGAGGCTGCGACGCAAAGCCTGCCTGGTAAAGAACGGGAAACAGGAAATCGCCTGATCCATCGCCGGTAAAGGGGCGGCCGGTACGATTGGAACCGTGCGCGCCGGGCGCGAGTCCGAGGACGAGGATGCGGGCGCGCGGATCGCCGAAAGACGGTACGGGACGGCCCCAGTATTCCCAATCGGCCCACTTGCGGCGACGAATCGTGGCAACATTCGTGCAATGCTCGCGCAGGCGCGTGCACAGGCCGCACTCGACAATGCGGGCGTTCAGCTCATCCAGGCTGGAAGGGGAAAGAAGCATGCCCCGATTGTAGGCGACGGCCGTGAGTGGGTTCGCGGGCAGGCGCGAAATCGGCTGACGGCTCGCGCCGGCCAAACCGAGGCAAAACAGAGGCACTTGCGGCAGCCGGCCGGGGCGTTCAGACGCCGGATTCGGAATCTCGCGGCCTGAGCGGCGTGAGAATCGTCTAAAACTCAGAGTTCCAAGAAAATCCGGGCTGCTCCGTGGTGAATCGCTGTTGCAGCAGGATCCGGAATCCACGAGGATTTTATGCGCATGTTTCGCGGGAGGCAGTGGGCGTTTCGCATGGCGACGAAGTGCGCGATCGCATTGTTGACACTGGGTTGCGCCGGAACGCAAGTGCGTGGACTTACCTGCACGGTGGCGAAACACAGGACGCCCACGGATGCGGACAAGGCCATGTTTCGGAGCGACTTGGCCAAGGCGGAAGATTTGTACAAGGCCGAACTGGCAAAGCGGCCGGGAGACGGTGATTCAGAGCTGGGGCTGATTCATGCCCTGGTGCGCGAGCAGTTGTTGGACTCAGCGGCCGTGGAAGTGGCGAATGCCCTGAAGGCATCGCCCAAATCGGCGGCGCTGGTTACGGCTCGGGGAGAGGTGGAGTACGCGAAGGGCGAGCTGTGGAATGTCGAGCCCACGGTCATCGAGTCGTACAAGCTGGACCCATGCAACGGCCGGACGCGGCTGCTCTATGCCCGGCTGCTGGAGGCGGAAGCGCGCTATGCGACGGCAAAGCAGCAGTACACGCTGGCGCACGATTTCGATCCCGACGATCCAGAGATCAAGCTGGCGTGGATCCAGACCCTGCCGCCGGCGCAGCGCGCTTCGGAGCTGGAGGCGTTCCTTGCCGCGCCGAACGAGATCGGCTCCATGCAGCAGGGCGAACTGAAATTGGAGTTGGACCGTCTTAAGCTGATCAGGGACCAGGCGGGGCACGAGTGCAAGCTGGTTTCAGGCGGACCATCGGCGGAGATTCCGTTCATCCGGCTGGCCGGATATGCGGGACACACGCGCGCCTATGGACTGGAAATTGGGCTGAACGGAGCGTCCACAAGGTTGCAGATCGATACGCGCGGTCAGGGGTTGACCGTATATCGACCTGCCGCGGAACACGCGGGATTGAAGCGCATTGGAACACTGGAAACGAATGCCGCGCCGGAACCGGCGTCAACCGAGATGGCCGCAGGCGGATCCACATTCCAGCCATCAGGAGGACGGGGAGGCGGAATGACGCAGATTGCTGCGCCTGGGATGGGCGCCGGTCCCGGGGCGATGGCGAAGTCCAGCTACACTGCCTTGGCGGATTCGGTGAAGATCGGCGGCCTTGAGTTCAAGGATTGCGAAGTCAATGTGATTGACTCAAGCGGTCCGTTCGACGATGGGGCGGGTTATATCGGCATGGACGTGTTTGCGGATTTCATGGTCACGGTGGATTTCCCCATGAGGACGCTTGGACTTGCGCAGCTACCTGCGCGTCCCGTCGCGTCCGTGCCCACGCCGGAGTTGGTGACGATCGCCGCGGATTGGAACCCGGTGGCCGGCGCCCCAGAGGACCGGTCCATTGCGCCGGAGATGAAGGACTACACGCAGTATTACCGTGTTGGCCAAGACCTTCTTCTACCCACTGCTTTGAGCGCGGCAACTATCAAGCTGTTTGTGCTCGACGATCAAATGCCGTTCACCGCGATATCGGCATCCGCCGCGAATGACGTAACCAAGATCACGGGGGAGCACGGTCAAATATTCGCGGAAAAGGTGTCCATCAACTTTGCCCACGTGGGACAGAAGCTCAATGGTGTACCCATTATGGATACATCGATGGCTTCGAGGATCGATGGATTAGATGTTGCCGGATTCCTGGGCAACAATACTCTTACCCTGCTCACGCTGCACATTGACTACCGCGATGGGCTGCTGAAGGCGGATTATGTGCCCGGGCGCGGCTACAAGTTCGAGGACAACTCCTCTCACCCGTGAGGAACGGCTTCCAGTCGCGTGGCGCGGACCATGTTGAGAGGGAGCGCGCTCGTCTGCTGGAGCGCCTTGTGGATCTCGGCGAGAATGGACAGGGCGACGGGAGCGGGAGCTTCCGCGCCCAGGTCCAAACCCATGGGGGCGTGAATCTCGTCGAGCCAGCGGCCAACTAGTTCTGCGCTGGGAACAATGCCCATCAGGCGAGCAACCTCCTTCAGCAACTCGCGAGTTCGGTGCTGCGGGCCAAGCACGCCGATGTAGGCCGGCCGCTGCTCCGCAAGTTGTGACAGCAAAAGCGCAAGAATTCTCGCATCCTGCTCAAAGCTGTGCGTCATCAGGACGGCGGCGTCGCTGGCGCGCAGATCGAGCGATGACGGCGAAGCGTGCGGCAGATCGGCAATGCTGAGCGTGGTAACCTGCTGCGCGGCGGGGAAGCGGGATTCCGTTGCTAGATGCGCGCGCCCGTCGGCGATGGCAACCCGCCAGCCGAGTTCGCGCGCGAACTGGAGCAGCGGCTTGGCGTCGTCGCCCGCGCCGAAAATCCAGAGACCGGTACGTGCGGGACGATACTCAACCCAGACTCGGGTAAGCTGGCCATCGATCGAGATGCGCTCTTCACCGGATTGGCGGCGTTCGAGCGCGGAGCGCGCAAGCTGGCCGAGATCGGCGCGCCAGGATGCGAGTTGGCGCATGGAATGAGTGCCGTCCTGCTTCTCCGCTTCATCTTCTACCGCAAGAATCGCCCGTTCGCCGATGTGTGCGCCTTCGATGACGGTTGCAATTGCCAGCGGCCGGCGCGCCTGGAACGTTTGGTCGAGAACTGCAAGCGAAGAGTTTGCGGTGCCGCGCCGCTCCAGCAGGATGAAGACAACGCCTCCGCAGCCGGAGCCATAAGGCATATCGCCATCGTCCTCCAGAGTGGAGTAGCGTCCGACTGCGGGACCATTTTCCGTGAGCCACCAGGCGCGGCGCGCCACTTCGGCCTCAAGGCAGCCGCCGCTAACAGTGCCGGCGCGGCGACCGTCAGGGGCCAGCAGCATGCGCGCGCCGGGGCGGCGGTAATTGGAGCCCTCGACGGCGACGATCGTCGCCAGCACATAATCCGTTCCCGCGTTTTCCAGCTCGCGCCATAGGGAGAGGATCTGTTCAAGGTCGCTCATGAAGCTCCTGAATAGATTCTAGCGGGATTTGACAGAAAAAGATGCGAGCGCCTGCCCGCTCTGTTCAACGCCGGCCGATCTAAACTTCTGTGATCTTCGACTGCAGAAGGTCTTCGATGCGAATCGGCAGGTCGCGCACGCGAACCCCGCTTGCGTGATACACCGCGTCGGCAATGGCTGGAGCCACCCCCGCTAATCCGATCTCGCCAATTCCGCGCGCCCCGTACTCGTTCACGATGGTGTCGGGATAATCGAGGAAGATCACATCGATATCGGGCGCATCGGCACAGGTGGCCACAAGATAATCCGCGAAGCTGCCGTTGATCGGCTGGCCGGTGCGGGAATCGTGAATCGTCTCCTCCAGCAGCGACATCCCCACGCCCATAATGGCCGCTCCAAGAATCTGGTTGGCGCCGGCCTTCGTATTGATGATGCGGCCGCAATCGAAAACCGAAACGATGCGGCTTACCCGAACTCGCGCGATGTCGGGCTCGAACTCAATCTCAGCAAAATGGCAGCCGAACGAGTGCAGGGAATACTGCTTCGCCTTGGGATCCTCAAAGGAAGGAAGGGTGCGGCCGGACCCGGTAATTGAGCCAACGTCGGCCAGGCGCAGCACTTCCTCAAACGGCAGGCCGTTTGCAGCAACGTCCTCACCCCCGTGATAGGCCGCTCCTACAACTTGCGGCTGGCCCGGCTTCTTCACCACACGGCCCTCCGCCACGGTGAGCGAATCCGGATGCGCGCCATGGAATGGCGAACCCGGCGTGAGCGCGGCCACGTGTAGGAGCCGGGTAACTGCCTGGTCCGTGGCGCTGGTGGCGGCCGGCAGCATGGCGCTCGTCACCATGGAACCGCCGGACGTCGGGCCGTCGGGCAATTCGGTGTCGCCGAGGAATACATCGATTCGATCGAGCGGCACCCCGGTTTTGGCGTGTGCCACTTGCGCGAACAACGTGTAGGTCCCGGTGCCGATGTCCTGCGTGGCGCAGCGGACACAAACACGGCCGTTGGGGCAAAACTCGAACGTGGCGCTGCACGGAATGCGCGCAGCCGCCCAGGAAGCGCCGCCAACTCCAAGGCCAACGATCTTGCCGTCGCGGCGCATCGAGCCGACGCCAGGCGTGCGGTTCTTCCACCCGATCTTTTCTGCGCCCGTGGTCAGGCACTCCTTCCAGTGGCGCGAGCTGAACGGCAGGTTCCTGCCCTCGTCGCGCTCCGCGTCGTTCTTCAAGCGGAGTTCCACCGGGTCCATGTTCAGCTTCACCGCCAGCTCGTTCATCGCCGATTCCACAGCAAAGAGCCCGGGGACCGCGCCCGGTCCGCGCATGGGCGCAGGAGCGCCCACGCCGCGGCGAACCATCGCAGTGGTGACCACGAGATTGGGACAGCTATACAGGAACGGCGTCTGCTCGCCGCAGTGTTCCACAAAATCATCCAGCAATGATGTTTCGGTGTAGAAATCCTGGCGAATTGCCGTCAGTTTGCCGTCCTGCGTTGCCCCCAGGCGAATTCGCTGCTGCGTGCGCGGCCGATGGCCCACTCCGGTGAACATCATGCGCCGGTCCACGCTCAGCTTGACCGGGCGATTCAGCTGGCGCGCCGCAGCCGCCGCAACCGTGCATTGCGGCCAGGGAGAGAGCTTGCCGCCGAATCCCGAGCCGATGAAACGCGAAATGGTGCGCACGTTACCCCGCGGGACTCCGAGCACCTCCGACATGGTTGTGCGATGCGACACCACCCCCTGGCTACCGTCATACAGGGTCACGTCGTCGCCATCCCAGACGGCGACCGTACTGTGCATCTCCATTGGATTGTGCGTTTCAATGGGCGTGACGTAAGTTTCATCAATGACCACAGGAGCAGAACTCAGCGCCTGGTCCGGATCGCCGCGCTTCCAACTGCCATCGCGCCCCCCGTCATAACCTGCGCTCAGGTCCGTGCGCACGTCGGGTGTTTCGGCATCGTATTCAACCCGGATGGCCGCGGCCGCAGCCTGTGCCTGCTCCAGCGTCTCCGCCACCACCGCGGCCACATATTGACCCCAGTAGTAGATCTGGTCGTCGAAAAACGGAGGCCGGCTCTCGGCCATGCTGCCGTCCTGCTCGCGCGGAATGGTGCGATACACATTCTGCAAATTCCCGTGATGAAGTACCAGCAGTACGCCCGGCATTTTTTCCGCGGCGCTGGCATCGAGCGAGCGAATGCGGCCTTTGCCGATGGTGCTTTGCACCAGCACACCGTGGGCGAGATTGGGAAAGCTGCGATCGAGCGAGTAGCGCGCCGTGCCCGTCGTCTTCAGCGGCCCGTCGATGCGTGGAACAGCTGCGCCGATGATTGCTTCGCCCTGGGGAATCTGTGTTGTCGCCATGAAAACCTCCTGCGGTTGGCGATCTGGTTGCTTCGCATGCCCTTGCGGGGCCGCGCGAGTGATCAGGCAGTCGCCATCTTCAGCGAACGCACCACGCAGCGCTTCGCCAGCTCGATCTTGAACGCGTTATCCGTGTGCGGCTTTGCGCCGGCCAGCGCAGCTTCAGCAGCTTTACGGAAATGCTCTGCGTTGGCGGGCTTGCCCAGCAACGCGGCTTCGGCCTCGTGGGAACGCCACGGCTTGGTGCCCACGCCGCCCATGGCCACGCGGATGTAGTGCAGATGCCCGCCCTCAACCTTCGCCACAACCGCGGCGGAGGCCAGCGCAAACTCATAACTGGCGCGGTCGCGCAGCTTAAGATAGACGCTTTTCGCGCCGGGCACCGGTTTCGGCAGCTCCACATAGGTCACCAGCTCGCCAGGCTCCAGCGCATTTTCAATCTGCGGCGTGTCACCGGGCAGCTTGTGAAAATCCGCAAACGCAATCGTGCGCTTTCCCTTCGGTCCCTCGGTGTGAATCACGGCTTCCAGAGCCGCCATAGCCACGCACATGTCGGAAGGATGAGTGGCAATGCAGTGGTCGCTCGTGCCCAGCACGGCATGCATGCGGTTAAACCCATCCATGGCCGCGCAGCCGGAACCGGGTGTCCGCTTGTTGCACCCATAGCCGCCTGGAGTGCCCGCGCTGGGCTCGCGAAAGTAGACGCAACGTGTCCGCTGCAGCAGGTTGCCGCCGGTGGTGGCCATGTTGCGCAACTGCGGCGACGCGCCCGATAGCAGCGCCTGCGACAGAACCGCGTAATTCTTCTCCACTTCGGCGTTCCACGCCAGATCTGAGTTGCGCACCATGGCGCCGATGCGCAGCCCGCCCGATGGAGTGGGCTCAATTTTGTCCAGCGGAAGCAGGTTGATGTCCACCAGCCCCGATGGTTTCTCCACTTCCAGCTTCATCAGGTCCACCAGCGTGGTGCCCCCGGCGAGGAACTTGGCGCCGTTCGCCTGCGCCAGCGCCTTGTCAATGCTCGCAGCTTTTGTGTAACTGAAGGTCTGCATGTCTCCGCTCCTTCCCCCGGCTAGGCGCGGGCCTGGCGCACCTGGCGCACCGCCGCCACAATGTTTTTGTAGGCGCCGCAACGGCAGATGTTTCCCGCCATGGCCTGCTTGATGTCCTCGTCCGCCGGCCCGACCGGCTCCTTCAGCAGCGCCACCGCGCTCATGATCTGCCCGCTGGTGCAGTAGCCGCACTGGTAGCCGTCGTGCTCAACAAAAGCGGCCTGCATGGCGTGCATGTTGTCCGGCTGGCCGATGCCCTCGATGGTGGTAATCTCGTCGCCTTCGTGCATCACCGCGAACGACAGGCAGCTGTTCACGCGACGCCCATTCACGTGCACCGTGCACGCGCCGCACTGGCCGTGATCGCAGCCCTTCTTCGTCCCGGTCAGTTGGATGCGCTCCCGCAGCGTGTCCAGCAGCGTGGCCCGCGTATCCAGTCCGCGCAGCGCGTATTCCTTGCCGTTCACGCGCAGCGTTACATCAGCCGTTTCCACTGCCGCAGGCGATTCCTGCGCGGCTTCATCCATCGCGGGAGCGGCATGAACCAGCGGCGCCGCGCCGGCAAGCAATCCGGTGGCGCCCAGCCCGGAAAGAAAGCTGCGCCGGCTGAAGAATCCTTTCGCGTCCGCATCGAGTGGCTCCAGATCGATGGACTGACGTTCCTCTTCCGGCTCCGCTTTCCCGTTCTCTGGATTTATATCGCGGCCGCGCAATAGTTTAGAGCGCAGGGTTGGTGCTTCCGCCATGGTTTTGACCTCCTTGGGCAGGATGCTGCTGGTTCGCTTTTTTCATGGCCGATTCGAGGCCTGCCGCAGAGCCGATCCGGCTCAACCGGATTGGAATGGGGAACGGCATGCCGGGGAACGAAGGGGCCAGAATCTTGCTTCGGCTTCAACGCCGGTCGAAGCGCCGTGCCGTTATGCTACTCCATCCTGGCAACGGCTTAAAATGCTCGTTTTTGATCTGATCCAAATCGCCTGCCGGCGTCTTCACGCAGTGCGGCGACAGACAGGTAGAACCAGATTTAGCCCGCCGCCGCCATCGCGCGATCCGCTTCCACCGCGACCGTGTTAGGGACACGAATCCGCTCCTCGATCTTGCGGTAATTCGCGATTTTGTGCGTGAGCAACGCATGCGCCTTCTCCAAGGCCGCAATCTGCTCCGCGATGGTGGCCTGGTGCTCCTCCAGAATCCTGCGCCGCTCGATCGACGTATCCGTCCCGCGTTCCCGCAGCACCGCATAGCGCTGCATCTCCCGGATCGGCATGTTCGTCGCCCGCATGCAGTGGAGAAACTTGAGCCACGCCTCGTCGGCGTCGGAGTAGCGGCGGTGGCCATTGCGAGCCCGTCCCACCGGTTGTATCAGTCCTACGCGCTCGTAGTAGCGCAGCGTGTGCGTCGTCATATCGCAACGCTCAGCCATGGTCCGGATCGTGTATCCTGCGTCTCGCATACCATCAACGTACTCCTTAGTGCGCGCTTCAAGTCAAGACGCTCGAAATGCCTCCGGAAGCTTGCGCGAATCGCCATTAAGTCCTTATCCACCAGTGATATATTCCCGCTAAAATTGATGAGACGGGCGGCATTCTTTACATTTCTTAAGATTGGAAGGCCGGTGAAGAATCACGGCAATCGACACCTCCTATCGCCGTAAGTAAGGATGCTGAAGATGACCATCGAATCGCTCGGAAGAGAACATTTCGAACGCATGTTGGACATAGCCCTGGAAGAAGCCCGCGCCGGATTTGCGGAAGGCGGCATTCCCATCGGCGCGGCGCTTTTCACGCGGAGCGGCCAACTGGTAAGCCGCGGCCGCAACCGCCGCGTGCAGCAAGGCGACCCCAGCATTCACGGCGAAACCGATGCGTTCCGCCGCGCCGGCCGACAGCGCAGCTACCGCGAAATGATCATGGTCACCACGCTTGCCCCGTGCTGGTATTGCAGCGGCTTGGTGCGCCAGTTCCGCATCGGCGCGGTGGTCGTGGGGGAAAGCCGCACCTTCGCCGGCGGCATTGAGTGGCTCCGCGAAAATGGAGTGACGGTGATTGACCTCGACCGCCAGGAATGTCGCGAACTGCTCGCCGATTTCATCGCCCACCATCCCGAGATTTGGAATGAGGACATCGGCGAGGACTAGCACCGCTTAGAATCTCTCCCGGAGGCTTCCATGCAACGTCGCGCCTTTCTAGCCGCATCCCTGGCCACATCCGCAGCCGCACTCGCGCGCGCCTCAGCCGCGCAAACTCCGGCGAAAGGCAGCCGCGAGTTTTATCAACTGCGCCGATACATTCTCCAGTCTGGCCCCCAGGTGGCGCTCACGGAACGCTACATCGGTGATGCGCTCATTCCCGCCCTGGCGCGCCGCGGTATGGGGCCGGTGGGCGCATTCCATCTCGATATCGGCCCTGAAACACCCGTCACTTACGTGCTGATTCCGTCGCCCTCCATCGAGGCGCTGGCCACGCTCGACCTCGACCTGGCTCACGATGCGGAATTCCTCAAGGCCGCCGATCCCTTCTGGAGCGCTCCGGCCAACGCGCAGGCGTTTGTCCGCGTTGAATCCTCTCTGCTCGCCGCTTTCGAAGGTTGGCCGCGTGTCACTCCTCCGCAGCCTCCGCTGGCCCATGGCAAACGGATCTTCCAGTTGCGCACCTATGAGAGCCCCAGCTTTCGCGACCACGTGCGCAAAGTGGAGATGTTTCACTCCGGCGAATTCGCCATCTTCCAGTCCGCCGGATTCCAGCCCATCTTCTTCGGCGACATGCTCATCGGCACGCGCATGCCCTGCCTCACTTACATGCTGTGCGTCACCGACCTTGCAGACATGGACGCCAAGTGGAACGCGTTCCGCAACGATCCAAACTGGAAGAAGCTCTCCGCCGATCCGCGCTACGCCTTCGAGCCCATCGTGGACAACATCACCAATCTCGTCCTGAGTCCGCTGACCGCCTCGCAGATTTAAGGATCAGGAATGATTCGCCGCCACAGCTTTGCGGTGCGCGCCCACCACCGCGGCAAACTGCAGCAGATCCTCATCCCGTTCCCGCGCAGAAGCCAGTTGCATTCCGCCCGGCCGGCACGGAATGGTGACCGCGGGAACTCCGGCCAGGCTGAACGGAGCCGTGTAGCGCAGCAGCCGTGGCCGCGTCTGGCCGTGGTCCGCGCCCGCCCGCAGCACTGCCACCGGCGCGGCCGGCAGCAGGATCACTTCGTGTTTCTCAAACAGCTCATCCATGCGCGAACGGAACTCCGCATGCCGGCGCCGCAATCCCGCAATCTCTTCCCCGGTCTTGCTCGCTCCCCACTCCAGCCGCTCCCGGATCGGCGCCTCAAAATGCTCGAAGTGGCCACGATGCAGCGCAGCCGCCTCGGAAGCTTGAATTGGCGCAAAGATATCGCGCGCATCCTCCCACCAGTCAACCTCAATCGCGGCTCGCCGCAATCCCAGCGCCTCAAACTCAGCGATCGTCTGCCGGTAACAGGCCATAATCTCGGGCTCGCAATCGTGGAGAAAGCCTTCAGGCACAGTCGCAAACCGCGTCAACGCCCGCGCGTCTTCTGGACTCTTTTCCTGGTGCGCGAAGAAGCTGCCCAGCAGCGGCGCTTCTTCCAGATCGGCGAACAGCCAGCCGAGGGTGTCGAAGGATTCCGCCAGGTGTGCGGCGCCGCGCCAGTTGCCGCGCCCCAGCGAGGCGCGATATCCGGCCAGCCCACACAGCGCAGCAGGCACGCGCACCGAGCCTCCCGTATCCGTGCCGATGGCGGCCACGGCCGAACCCTCCAGAACGCTTGCGCAGGCCCCCGACGATGACCCGCCGGTCAGCGAATCGCTCGTGCCCGGCTGAATGCAGTCTCCAAATTCAGGATTTTCTCCGGTAATCCCATATGCCAGCGCATGCAGATGCGTCTTGCCGGTGATAACGGCTCCGCGCCGGCGCAACTGCTCCACCACCCAGGAATCGTGCTTCGCCACACCGTTCAAGTCGCCGTAGAACTTCGTACCGCATGTCGTCGGAGCCCCTGCCAGATCGAAACAATCCTTGACGGAAACCGGCAATCCCCACAGCGCGTCGCGCCCGTCGCCGAAAGCTCCTTCCTGGGCGTCCGGCATGTCGTTGGCGCGCTCCGCCTCCGCGAGCGTCCACGCCGGGTCCCGCCACAGATAGGTGTTGCGGGATGGATTGGAGTTGGCGTTGGCCAGCGCCTTCTGGGCCAGGCGCACAGGATCGGTGAGCTTGTTTGCCAGCGCGCTGCGCAAAGTGCGAATGGTTCCCAGGACGGCCATGTGCGTATTGTAGGAAATGACCCATCGCTCAGGAATGTTGCTTCTCATAACTCCGCAGGGGCGCTCCAGCTTCTACCTGCGCCGTGAAAGGATGGAAAGCTCATGATCACGCGTCTGGCAAAAATCGCGCTCATCGCCGCCATCGCCGGCAACTACACGCTCATCGTGCTCGACAACCTTACCGACTTCGATGTCAACTACCAGTTCGTCCGCCACGTACTCACTATGGACTCCACCTTCTCCTTCAGCCACCTTCACGGCCGCGCCATCGCATCTCCATCCATCCATCTCGCCTTTTACGTCGCCATCATCGCCTGGGAAGCGTTCAGCGCCATCCTTCTGTGGTGGGGCGCGATCAACCTGCTTCGCGCTCTCCGCCTGCCCGCAGCCGCATTCAATTTGGCAAAGCGCATCCCCATTGTGGCCCTCACTGTTTCGCTCCTTATGTGGCTCTTCGCGTTTCTGATCGTTGGGGGCGAGTGGTTCGAGATGTGGCAATCGCCGGCGTGGAACGGCCAGCAGGAAGCCTTTCGCACCTTTGCCGTGTGCGGGATTATTCTTCTGATTGTTCTGCAGCCGGACACGGAAGCGCAGCCGTAGCTTCTCTTTGGTCCCCAGGTGCCTGCCTCCCATCACCTTCTACACTCATCCCATGGCCGTTCCCGCCATCATCCTGGCCGCGGGCGCCAGCCGCCGCCTTGGCCGCCCCAAGCAACTGCTGCAAGTGGACGGCGAAACCTTGCTCGCGCGCACCATCCACGCCGCACGCCACGCCGGCGCCGGCCCCGTGCTGGTAATCCTCGGAGCCTATGCGCATGAAATCTCCGCATCCGTGTTGTTGAACGACGTAGTCACGGTATTGAATCCGGATTGGCAGGAGGGGATGGCCAGCTCATTGCGCGCCGGCATTCGCTCGCTGCTTTCATGCGTCCCGGATGCGCCCGGCGCCATCCTCCTGGTCTGCGACCAGCCGCGCCTGAGCGCCGACCACATCCGCGACCTGATCGAAGACTTTCACGCCAGCTCGGAAACAGCCGCCATCGCGTCCACCTACGGCGGCGTGCGCGGCATTCCGGCCATTTTTCCGCGGGCATTGTTCCCGCGCCTGCTCGCCCTCGCCGGAGACAAGGGCGCGCGCGGCATTCTCGCCGACTTGCAGTGCCCCATCGTGGAAGTACCGTTCGCAGGCGGCGAAATCGACATCGATTCCCCTGCCGACCTCGAACGCCTCAAAGAGAGAGGAATGGACAAATGACCTTATCCGGCTCCCCCCATCCCCATCACCTGCGCCGCGCGATCGAGCTCGCCACCCAGAACGTCCTCGGCAATCGCGGCGGCCCGTTCGGAGCAGTGATTGTCAAGGACGGCCGCATCATGGGCGAGGGCGCCAATGCCGTTACCGCAACCAACGATCCCACCGCCCACGCTGAAGTCAACGCCATTCGCGCCGCCTGCAAGGCGCTCAATACTTTCTCGCTGCGCGGCTGCCACCTTTACACCAGTTGCGAGCCATGCCCCATGTGCCTTTCCGCCGCCTACTGGGCGCGCATCGATGCCATTTACTTCGGCTGCTCGGCCGCCGACGCCGCCCGCGCCGGCTTCGACGATGCATTCCTCTATGACGAGCTCCGCAAACCCATCCAGCACCGCACCATCCCGGTCGCCCAGCTTCTGCTTGAGGAAGCCCTCGCCAGCATGGATGCGTGGATCGCCTCGCCCGCCAAAATCCTCTTCTGACCGTCGCCCGATGAGAAGTTTCCGCCCGCACAAACTCCCAAAACGTCCCCATCCCTGGCCAGCGCGCTCTAAGTTCCGCCTTATGTGCATCCAATCATGTGTGACGAATGACGCAGTCATCCGCCACGAGCCATGGGACCATCATTTCCACCCCAGAGGCCGCGTCTGCCGCCTCCGGGGGATACCGCGCCCGTTACGGCACGGTAAAATAGGGTGTACGGATGACCGAAATGCTTTCAGCGGCTGCCGCACAGGTTTCCCGCACCTCGCGGGTAACCGAAACGCGGCCTGCTGACGAGCCGATGGTCACGGTCACGGGCCTGGAAAAAACCTATTCCACCGCCCGCGGCCCGCTTACCCTCTTCAAAGATCTCGATCTTCAAATTGCTCCCGGCGAACTGGTGGCCATCACCGGCCAGTCCGGCTCTGGAAAAAGCACACTTTTACACATTCTGGGAACACTTGATCGTCCTTCCGCCGGAACGGTATACTGCGCCTCAACCAACGTGGCATCGCTCACTCCCCGGCAGGCCGCGGCCTTCCGCAATCGCGAAATCGGCTACGTGTGGCAGTTCCACTATCTGCTGCCTGAGTTTACGGCGCAGGAAAATGTCGCCATGCCGTTGCTGGCACGTGGCATGGCCAGGCGGGAAGCCTCAGAACTGGCGGCCAACTGGCTCCGCGAAGTAAGCCTGGAAGACCGCCGCGATCATCGCCCCGGCGAGCTCTCCGGCGGAGAACAGCAGCGCGTAGCCCTGGCCCGCGCTCTTGTCAATAACCCTCGGCTGCTCCTTGCCGACGAACCCACCGGCGACCTGGACGAGTCCACCGCCCACCACGTCTTTGACCTCATTCAGCGCGTTCACCGGGATCACGGCCTCACTTCGATCGTGGTCACTCACAACATGGATTTGGCCCAGCGCTGTTCCCGGATGCTGCGCCTCGTGCACGGCACACTCGTCGCCTCGTCCACCGCAACCAGCAACCTTCACCCCGATTTCGGGTCCGAATAAAGTAGCGTTCCGGCTGCGGAACGAGTCTCATAACGGTAGGGGGTAGTGGCCTGGATTCAAACCCCGCCAGGCCGGTAAAAGTGGATGGAAGCCCCAGGGATAGCAACTTTTGATCCCGCGGGCGCTCGGGAGAACCTTCCGGAACCATCCCAATTAGCTGTTCCGAGGCAGGCGCGTTGATTAGTGGCCTCGGGCGGCGAGGTTTCGCTCGGCGCGGTTGCCGGGCCGAATCCGGAAACAGGAACCTCTCTCCTGGTTTACCGGACGGCCACTTCAGCCGACACCCGAGCCAGGGAGATCACCATGTTCGAACGCTACACGGAGAAGGCAAGGCGGGTAATCTTCTTCGCGCGCTATGAGGCCAGCCAGTTTGGTTCGCCCTATATCGAAACCGAGCATCTGCTGCTCGGACTTCTGCGCGAAGACAAGGCCCTCACCAACCGTTTTCTGCGCTCGCATGCCTCGGTTGAGTCCATTCGCAAGCAGATTGAAGCCCACACAACCATTCGCGAGAAGGTCTCCACATCCGTTGATCTTCCCTTATCCAATGAGTGCAAGCGTGTCCTGGCCTACGCCGCTGAAGAAGCCGAGCGCCTGGGCCACAAGCACATCGGCACCGAGCACCTGCTCCTTGGCCTCCTGCGCGAAGAAAAATGCTTCGCCTCGGAGATTCTCCAGGAGCGCGGCCTCAAGCTCGCCCAGATTCGCGATGAGCTCGCCCGCGTCACCCAGGAGAAAGCCCCCACGCAGCAGCGCCAGCGCGAGTCCAGCCTCCTGGCCGAGTTCTCCCGCGACTTGACCCAGGCCGCCATGGACGGCCAGCTCGATCCCCTGGTCGGCCGCGACGGCGAGCTCGAACGCGTCATCCAGATCCTCTGCCGCCGCACCAAAAACAATCCCGTGCTCATCGGCGAGCCCGGCGTGGGCAAAACCGCCATCGTCGAAGGCCTGGCCCAGCGCATTGCCGATGGCGAAGTCCCAACCTTCCTCGCCGACAAGCGCGTCCTCGGCCTCGATCTTTCCCTCATCGTCGCCGGCACCAAGTACCGCGGCCAGTTTGAAGAACGCCTCAAGACCATCATGAAAGAGCTGATGGAGAATCAGAATTCCATCATCTTTATCGATGAGCTGCACACGCTGGTTGGCGCGGGCTCCGCCGAGGGCTCGCTCGACGCCGCCAACATCCTCAAGCCCGCGCTCAGCCGCGGCGAAATCCAGTGCATCGGCGCCACCACCCCGGCCGAGTATCGGAAATCAATCGAAAAGGACCGCTCCCTGGAACGCCGCTTCCAGGCCGTCAAGGTCCCGCCGCCCAATGAAGCGGACGCGATCAAGATCATCATGGGCATCAAGGACCGCTATGAGAAATTCCACGCCGTCAGCTACACCGATGCGGCCATCGAGTTCTCGGTCCTCCACTCCAACCGCTACATCCCCGACCGCTTCCTGCCCGATAAGGCCATCGACCTCATCGACGAGGCCGGCGCACGCGTCAAGCTCCGCCAGACTTCGCTGCCTGAGGAGATTACCGAGGTTCAGAAGCGCATCAAGTTCATCGTCCACCGCATGGACTCGGCCATCGCCAACCACGAGTTCGAAAAGGCTCGCTTCTACTCCGACGAGGAGCGCAAGGAGCGCGAAAACCTGCGCGCCCTTCGCGACAAGTACCACCTCGACGACTCCGCCGCCGGCATCGTCGGCCGCGAGGACATTGAGGACGTGGTCAGCCGCTGGACCGGCGTTCCCGTCACCAGCATCAAGGAAGAAGAAACCCAGAAGCTCCTCCGCGTCGAAGAAGAGCTGCACAAGCGCGTCATCTCGCAGGACAAGGCCATCAGCGCCCTGGCGCGAGCCATCCGCCGCTCCCGTGCAGGGCTCAAGTCGCCGCACCGGCCTATTGGGAGCTTTTTATTCCTCGGCCCCACCGGCGTGGGCAAAACGGAGATGGCCCGCACCCTCGCCAACTTCCTCTTCGGCTCGGACAAGGCCCTGATCCGCTTTGACATGTCGGAGTTCATGGAGAAGCACTCCGTCTCCAAGCTCATCGGCTCGCCTCCAGGATACGTGGGCTACGAGGAAGGCGGCCAGCTCACGGAGCGCGTCAAGCGTTCGCCTTACTCCGTCGTCCTCCTCGACGAAATCGAGAAGGCGCATCCCGATGTGTTCAACCTGCTCCTGCAGGTCTTTGAAGACGGCCAGTTGACCGATGGCCTCGGCAACACCGTCGACTTCAAGAACACCATCCTCATCATGACCTCGAACATCGGCGCCCGCCACCTGCAGAAGAAGTCGGGCCTCGGCTTCCAATCCGATCGCGACGACCTGGTCAGCGAAAAGGTGGAGGAGCTGGTCAAGAACGAGGTGAAGAAAACCTTCAACCCCGAGTTTCTCAACCGCCTCGACGAGGTCATCCTCTTCCAGTCGCTCAACGACGCCGACCTGCTCCAGATCGTCGAACTGCTCGTACAGCAGCTCAACCTCAACCTGGCGCAGAAGGCCATCACCATCTCCGTCACCGAAGAGGCCAAGAAGTGGATCCTCGAAAAGACGCTGGTCGACCGCACCTACGGGGCTCGTCCGCTCCGCCGCGCTCTCCAGCGCTACGTTGAAGACCCGCTCTCTGAGGCGCTCATTGCCGGTCACATCGCCGAGCGTCCCGCGTTCCTTGAGGTCTACCTCGACGCCAACCAGCTCTTCTATCGCCCGGTCAGCGCCGAAGAAGGCGGCGGTACCGAGGAGAAGGCCGCCGGGGTACTCCTCTTCAGCAACTGATCTTGGTGATCTCTCGCAAAAAAGCCCCGGCTCCGGCCGGGGCTTTTTGCATGGGGTGGGTGTCACCATCAATCCGGCCACCACCGTGTTCTTGGTGAAAGCTTCTGAACTTTACCGTTTCACCATTGTGGGCGCGGGTGAGTTGATAGCAAAGTGCTACCGCGGCAATGATGAAAATCGAATGAGCGGGGGATACGAAGCCTCAACCTTTAGTCCTTGAGGGCCACGAGCATCGTCTGCAGGGCTGAGGAAGGCGATGATGTTTCTGGTCTTGGTTTCCCTGAGAGTAAAATTGAATTCCGCTTCACCGAGGTTTGCCTGGGCGCTGAAGTCAGGCAGCGTGACCTCGAATTCACCGTTCCGATCTGGAATCGCGCTTGTGAGGCGAATCGCAGTGACCATCCCATCGGCTATTCCGAAGAAGCGGTGATCCCACGTCGCCAGGTAAGTTACCTCAACTTCAATAGGCTGCTCCGTGATCGGGGCAGGCGTGATGTGTCCATGCAAGATCTTCTCCGCGAGAGGGACGCACAATAGCTGCTGCGAAATTGTCAGGCTTTGCACCTGGATATCGAGGGTTTCGATCTGGCATCGGGGCGCATAGGCGATCAGCTTTAGCCTCTCTGCGGGCTTCCCATCTACGGCCGCCACGATCTCATAAGCGGACCGGCCGCTTTCCGGAGTCACGAAACCTCCATATCCGCCGAATGGACCTGTCATGAAGTAGTTGATCTGGACGCTGTTCGAAGGAATGCCTGGCGGAAGGTAAAGACGGATCGTCGGAGATCCTTGGGAATCGATGGCCTGGCTGATCGCGAGAAGGCCAGTGCTCAAGAAAAGGACGATGCCGAACACGGTTCGAACCATCAAGCAGGATCCTCTATTCGTCTCAATTCTACAGACGTTGTGATGAGCCTTAGGTAAGGCCGAAGTGTCCATCTGTCAGGCAGATGGACACTCGCGATCGGGCGGCGGGTGCCGGTCATCGGTTCTGAATTTACGCATTGGATTTACGTAGGCTCCGCTTGGGTGCCCCATCCTGCGCCCAGCATCGCCGTGCGTAGGGTGGGAGTCAGCGTCGACCACACCACCACCTGGGGCTCTGACCTACTGACCGCAATTTCAGCTCAATGCGATTTAAATCACGTGACTTTTGCACTTTAATTCTGTTGGTATTTAGTTAAATAACTGTAAATAAACAATTTAGTAAAAATGCTCCACGTGGAACATATTGAGAGCGCGCCGATTTCGCGGTCCCGCCGCCCTCACGCGCTCCGCGCTATCCCGATTACCGTCAGGTCGTCTTCCTGGCCATGCTGCTGGGCGACTTCTGCCACGCTCTTCGCTGTCGCTCCCTCCTGCAGCAGGCCCTCCACGCGCGAGAAGCCGAGCAGTTCCTTCTGCTTGTTGCGCGCTTCGGCAATCCCGTCCGTGACCAGCACTACGCGATCCCCCACCCCTATTTCAAGCTCGACCTGCTCGTACTCGGAGTTATCCACAAGGCCGAGCGGCAGCGATCCGGCAAAGGGAAATTCCATTCCGTTCAAATAAGGCGGGATGTGCCCGGCATTGGCCAGCGTGAGTCGTCCCTCATCTTCCAGGCGCACCGCCAGGCACGTGGCGAACGCTCCCTGAGTCCGGCCGTGGAGGCGCCGGTTCAGTTCGGCCAGGATCTCCCCTGGCTCCTCGGTGAAGTCGGTCACCGTGCGCAGCATGCCCACGATCAGCGACACGATCATGGCCGCGCGCAGGCCCTTGCCGCTCACGTCTCCGATCACCACCAGGGTGCGCCCGCTGGCCAGCGGAATCACCTGAAAAAAGTCGCCGCCCACCTCGGCGGCGGGCCGGTACACGCTCTCGATGGCGTACCCGTCGACGGCCGGCAGCGACTCGGGGACCATTACCCGCTGCACTTCATGCGCCGCCGCCATCTCACCTTCGAGCTGCGCCTTGTCTGTTTGGATCCTTATGTACCGCTTGCCTTCGCTGACCGATACCCACACGAATCCGACATAGCCCAGCAACACCGACAAAATGATTCCCTCTCCGTCCATCGCGATCCGGGAGCGCAAAGCCGCCGTCGCAGCGGCATCCAGATGGGTGGCCTCGGGCGCGTCGGGATAAAAGTGTCCCAGCATTCCCATGGAGGCGAACTCGACGAGGAACAGCGGGATGAAAACTTTCCAGGCCTTGCGCCGCAGAATGATGCCGGACGCGGCATAACAGACGGCAAACACGCTATTGATGAGTGCTGAAGCCGCGAAGCGCTGCGGCGACGTGCGGCCCACATCGATCACGTCGTTGGCAATGGCAATGCCCACAAACACGAAGAACACAGCCAGTAGAAAAAGGATCTTCGACTTCAGCGGAGTGGTGTGCCAGGCGCTGGGCGCGTTCATCGGTTCCAAAGTGTCCTCCTGAACGTCACGCGCCGCGAGCAAAGCAGGTTCAATTCGTGGGACGCGGCAACTCGGAAGCTGGGTCCCGGACCTCGCAGTCGGGGAGACTTTCTCTGGATTGTATCCCGCAAGCTCGCGCAGGGCTTTATGTCTTAGCATGGTTTCGACAGCATTATGCGAGGTGCTCCATGAGCCAAACCGTCCAGCCAACCTTGGCCGCCGACCAAATCTCAACCTTGACACGCGAAACCAACTACGGCACCTGGCGCTTTCAGAAATCGTGGAAGCCGCTGCACGTTGTCGATGCAGAGGGATGCTGGTTTACCGATGCTAGCGGCAAGCGTTACCTCGATTTCTCTGCGCAGCTTATGTGCGTGAATCTTGGGCACAAGAATGCGCGCGTGGTGGAGGCCATTGCCGAGCAGGCGAGGGAACTGGCGTTTGTGGGGCCTGTATTTGCCACCACCGCTCGCGCGCGGCTGAGCGCCAAGCTCAAGGAGGTTCTGCCGGCGGGCATTGAAAAGTTTTTCTTTGCTACGAGCGGCACTGAAGCCAACGAGGCCGCGTTCAAAATTGCGCGCATGGTAACGGGAAAGAACAAGATCATCTCGCGGTATCGCTCGTATCACGGTTCGACTGCGGGATCGATTGCGGCCACGGGCGATCCGCGGCGGTGGGCGATGGAGCCGGCAGGCAAAATCGGCAACGTGGTGTTTGCGCCCGAAACCAACTGCTACAAGTGTCCCATCGGCCACGCCTATCCGGGCTGCGGCATTGCCTGCGCCGATTACATTGAGCACATGATCGAGAACGAGAGCGATGTGGCGGCGGTGATCGTGGAGCCGATCGTGGGCACCAACGGAGTGCTGGTTCCGCCGCCCGAGTACATGCCGAAGCTGCGCGAGATTTGCGACCGGCACGGGGTGTTGCTGATCGCCGACGAGGTGATGACCGGATGGGGCCGCACCGGACGCTGGTTCTGCATGGACCATTGGGACGTGAAGCCCGACATTCTGACCACGGCCAAGGGAATCACGTCGGCGTATGTTCCGCTGGGGCTGTGCGCAACGACGAAGAAGATCGCGGATTACTTTGAGGACCACTATTTTTCGCACGGGCACACCTACGAGGCGCACCCCATCACGCTGGGGCCGGCGGTGGCCACCATTGAGGAGATGCAGCGGCTGAAGCTGGTGGAGCGCGCCGCCGAGCTGGAGCCTTATGTGCGGCAGAAGCTGGAAGCGCTGAAGGAGAAGCACGCTTCAGTGGGCGACGTGCGCGGCATGGGGCTGTTCTTCGCCGTGGAGCTGGTGAAGGACAGAAAGACCAGGGAGCCGTTCAACACCATGCGCGACAAGGTGGAAGGCAAGGCGCTGGTGGTGGACCAGATTGCGGCGAAGATGATGGGCGATGGGGTGGCGCAGCAGTCGTGGGTGAGCCACTTTGTGATCGCGCCGCCGCTGATCGTGAGCAAAGAGGAGCTGGATCTGGGAATTGAGACGCTGGATCGGCACCTGGGGCTAGCCGATGCGCTGGTCAGCTAGAGAAACGAGGAAGCGCGAAAGGCGCAGGCGGAGTGGTAGGGTGCTCGCTTTACGGTGGCTCGCGCGTCCATTTCAGCACGGTCCATCGCATTCGTTTGCGCAGTGTGGGATTGAAGGCGCACAACGGCCGGAGGCCACGCCACGGCATGTACAATGAACTCCGACAGTACCTGATTCAGACGGTTGCAGCAGGAACGGTTCCGAGCGGAAATGCCTTCCTGGCGAAGGCGGCTTGGGAGTTTGGTTCTAAAGGATTTAAGGGCCAAGCCTGTTATACTTCGGTAGTCAAAACAAGAGGATCGGGGATGGGATTCGGCCACGCGCGCCGGGGGTTCAGCCTCCCCGCAGAAATGCCGCGCTGACCTGTTGGGCACATCCGGACGAGGGTAGGGATTTTGAACAAGAGCAGTCTTTGGTTGAGCACCGCCGCGGCCCTGGCCGTCTCCATCATTCTGGCGGGATGTGGCGGCACGTACTACTTTGCGGGGCGCGTTTTGCCGCCCAGCGGGCTGGTCAATCGCGTGCTGGTGGCGATTCAGAACCCGGGAGCGCTGGCGAGGGGATCGCTCCAGATCATGGACGCACACTACGACGTGCGGTTCCAGTACAACAATCCTTCCAAGACCTTCTCGATCAGCGGGTACAGCGGATCATTGCCCATCACCATCCAGAACATGCCGGAGGAGCAGATCGGGGTGGTGTACGGATCGGGGGACGGCAGCTTTAACACGATCAGCTACGCGAAGGAGTCCGCGGGCTCGGGTCAGTCGGGACTTCCGGGGCCGTCGTCGAGCATTTTCATGACGCGCAACCAGAGCTTCGTGATCGCTGCCAGCCAGACTGCCAACGTGGTCACAATCATTAACGCAAGCACGAGCGGTAGTGCCGAGCTGAGCCTCCCCAACGTATACCGCGTGAGCGTGAACCCGGGCGGCACGGTGTTCCTGGCGTTCGCGCAGAACTCGAATTATGCCTACTACGGCCTGGAGCTGAACACCTCCGAGACGCTTTCGTTTTCCGGAGGTCCGACCACCTGGCCCAAAGCCGCGGTGGATTGCGAGCCGCTGAATGACCCAACGTGGTGCCTTTTCCAGGTGCAGAGCCCGGATGAGGTGGACCAATACGGCATGTACTACGGCGCGCCGCTGGTTTTCGACCGGCCGATCAAGGCGTTGTTTTCCGTCGATGGCAGCATTGCCTACGTGCTGAACTGCGGCGCCGAATGCGGGGGAACGGCGTCGTCGATTTCGCTGCTACCCACTGGGTCCATGATTTTCCAGGAGAATCTGCAATCGGGCAGATTTCCGGTGGCGGGGACGGTTCCCAACATTCCCATTCCCGGCGGCGCCAGCAATGCGCTCATCGATAGCACGACGATGTACGTGGTGGGGCAGAAGCTGCTGGCGGACGGGCTGTTTACGGGCAACCTGACGGTGGTGAACCTGACCAATAAAGCGGCGGGCAGCCCGGTGTCGATCAGCGACGGACAGCCGGGCGCGATGAGCCGGATCATCGAGGCCGACGACGATACGCTGTGGATCGGCATGCAGAAGTGCACCAACGGCGAGCGGTATGCCAAAGGCCTGCCCTATGGCTGCCTGACGATGTACAACACCGCTACGAGTAAGGTGATGAAAATCGAGCCCTTCCTGGGCGACGCCACTGGCATCGCCGATTGCACCGGGCTGCACAAGATCTACACGGCCGAGGGCGGGCAGGTGCACATTTACACCACTACGGATGGCACGGCGCTGAATAACTTCTACGTAACGGTGACCGGAACGGCCTACGACGTGGCGTACATGGACGGGCTCACCGACGCGAATAACACCGTGTACTAGCGGTGACAGCGGAGCCAGGGGTGCGTGGCTTAATCTGATCTGGTGACTGCGACTGCCGAGTTTCGCGCCGACGTGCTGGCCATTGCGGCGCACCGTGACGATGTGGAACAGACGTGCGGGGGGACGCTGCTGCGGGCTGCCGCGCGCGGATTATGCACAGCCATCCTTGACCTTACGCGGGGCGAAGCGGGCACGCGCGGAAGCGCCGAGGAACGGGCGCGAGAGGCCGAAGAAGCGGCGCGAATACTGGGCGCAGGCTGGAGAGACGCGCTCGACCTGCCCGATGGTGCGATCGCCAATACCTTTGAGAACCGGCTGAAGATTGTGCGCGTGCTCAGAGAACTGAGGCCGCGGGTGGTGATCCTGCCTTACTGGCAGGCGCGGCATCCGGATCACGCCATTGTGGCCTCGCTTGGGTATGAGGCATGCTTTTTGTCGGGGCTGGCGCGGATCGACACCGGCGCGGAGCTGTTCCGGCCTTTCAAGATTGTTTACGCGAGCCTCTATGCCGACGTGCGGCCCAGTTTCATTGTCGATATCACGCCGTTTATCGAACAGCGCCACGCGGCGCTGATGGCGTATCGCTCGCAGTATGCAAACCAGCAGGCGGGCAGCGCGCTGTTTGTGCCGGAAGAGGAGATTCGCGAGCGGACGTTTGCGGAGGCGCGGCATTACGGGCTGTTGGCGGGCGTGCTCTACGGCGAGCCCTTTGTGCAGAAGGAAGTCGGGCTGGTGGACGATTTGACGCTGGTGCCTGTGCAGTCGCTGTGAGGCAGGGACCGAGGGAACAAGGGACCAAGAAAGCTCGGCTGTTGTCGTGTAACCGGTCGCGCCCTGACGCAAGACGCTTAGCAACGATTACAAACCCTCTGGATCCAGTTTAGTGGACGAACGCGGAAGCCACCAGCGTGAAAACCAATCCGGCGGAACTTAGGACGGTTTCCAGCACCGACCAGGTGGCCAGCGTCTCCTTTACTTCGAGTTCGAAGAACGACTGGATCATCCAGAAGCCGGGGTCGTTTACGTGCGAGAGCATAAGCGATCCGGTTCCGGTGGCGATGACGAGGAGTTCCGGCGAGACCCCTGCGTGGGCGGCCATGGGCGCCAGTACGCCAGCGGAAATGGCCATGGCCACCGTGGCTGAGCCCATGGAGACGCGCACCACGGCGGCGAGCAACCAAGCGAGCACCAATGGCGGCATGTGCGCGCCGAGGGCGAGACTCACCGTTGCGCCCGCGGCGCCGGAGTCCTTGAGCACGCCGCTGAGCCCGCCGGCTGCGGCCAGGATGACCATGACGTTGGCGATGGGCTCAAAGGATTCCGCCGTCAGTTGACGCAGCATTTCCGCGCCATGATGACGGCCGGTTTGCAGGCGCGGACCCAACGTGAACAGGGCGACAAGCACTGCGATGAGCAAGGCCACGTCAGGGCTGCCGATGAAGCGCATGAAGTTGTTGGCGGAGCTGCCGGGCGCGGCAAGAGAGTCAGACCAACTGCCGAGGAAGATGAGCGCGATGGGCAGAAGGACGGCGCAGGCGGCGCGAACGGGGCCTGCGGGAGGGGGGACGTTTGCGTTGCGCGCGCCAGGCTCGCGCGGGGCGGCCATGGCAGCGCCGCCGAATACTGCTTGTTCCTTGTTGAGTGCTTCGAGGGTTCCGCGGCGGCGGCGTAGCCAGGTTAGGGCCCACTCCACGCAGGGGCCGGCGAGGATGGCGGAGGGAATGCCGATGATCAGGCCCAGGACGATGGTCCGGCCGAGGTCGGCGTGATATTCCGTGGCCGCCAGCATGGCCGCCGGATGCGGCGGCAAGGTGCCATGAACGATGGAGAGGCCGGCAAGCAGAGGCAGGCCAGCGAGAATGGGCGGCTTGCCCGCGCGCTTTGCCGCCGCAGCGATGATGGGCATGAGCAGGACCAGGCCCACCTCAAAGAAGACGGGCATGCCGACCACGATGCCGAGGCCCATGAGCGCGAAGGGCATGCCGCGCGGCCCGGTGTTGTCCACGATGGCGCTGCCCAGCGCCTGCGCGCCTCCGGAGCGGGCCAGCAGGCAGCCGAGGATGGCGCCAAGGCCGAGGATGATGGCGATGTGGCCCATCATGTTGCCCACGCCGGCGGTAAAGCTGAGCGGGACCTGCTTCAGGGTCATGCCAGAGCCGATGCCGAGCCCGAACGCGGCCAGGGCAAGCGCAATCGCGGCATGAAGGCGCACCTTGGTGATAAGGAGCAGGAGCGCGAAGACCGTGGCGGCGACGCAGCCCAGGAGGAAGAGGTCGTGCGCGTGAGCGGATGGGGTCACTGGGCGATTATTCCAAGGCAGGGACCAAGAGAACAAGGGACTAACGGAACGAGGGAGCTAAGTACAAGGGATAGGGGATAAGGGAAAATCGGATGGGAGAGCGCTTTTGGGAGGCGATGCCGATACGGTCCAGCTATCGCCTGAGTGTTCGCCGGCACACTTTTTGCTTGCCAACCTCTGCTACCATAAGGAGGATTGCAGTTCCGCCGCTGGGTTGCTGTGGGCCCTTTTGCGCGGCTGAAACCGCAGAAAAGGAGAACTTTTTATGCCACTGGTATCAATGCGGCAGCTCCTCGACGAAGCCGCCAAGGGCGGTTATGGCGTCGGCGCCTTTAACGTCAACGATATGGAACAGATCCAGGCCATTATGGCCGCGGCCGAGGAGACCAACTCGCCGGTCATCATCCAGGCTAGCCGCGGCGCGCGTCAGTTTGCCGAAGACCGCTATCTTTATCATCTGATTCTGGCCGCTGCCGAATTGCACCCCGGCATTCCGCTGGCCATGCACCAGGACCACGGCAACAGCTTTGACACCTGCAAATCGGCCATCGCGCTGGGGTTCACCTCGGTGATGATGGACGGCTCGCTGAAGGAAGACGGCAAGACGCCCACCACTTTTGAAGAGAACGTGGATGTGACGCGGCGCGTGGTGGACTACGCGCACGAACGCGGCATCACGGTGGAGGGCGAGATTGGCGTGCTGGGCGGCGTGGAAGATGGGCACGGCGCGGGCGGCACGGGCCTGGAGCACATTACCGATCCCGACCAGGCAGTGGAGTTTGCCGAGCGCACCGGCGTGGATGCGCTGGCCTTGGCGATCGGCACCAGCCACGGCGCCTATAAGTTCAGCAAGAAGCCCGACGGCTCCGTGCTCAAGATGGACGTGCTGATCGAAATCCATCGCCGGCTGCCGTTTACGCACCTGGTGATGCACGGTTCGAGCTCGGTGCCCAAGGAGCTGCAGGACATCATCAACCAATACGGCGGCAAGCTGAAGCAAACCTGGGGCGTGCCCGTGGAAGAGATTCAGCTCGGCATCAAGAACGGCGTGCGCAAGATCAACGTGGACACCGACAATCGGCTGGCCATAACGGGCGCCATCCGTAAAGTGCTGTGGGAGACGCCGGAGAAGTTCGATCCGCGCGACTACATGAAGCCCGCGCGCGAGGCCATGAAGAAAGTTGTGGCGGCGCGGATGCAGCAGTTCGGGCAGGCCGGACACGGCAAGGATTACGCGCCGCTCCCGATCAGCGAGATGATCAAGGGCTACGCCAGCGGCAAACTGGATACGCGGCCGTCTGTTGCGGCGCACTAATCGGTTCGAGATTCCGCGAGTAATGAGGGCCGCTCCGAAGAATTGGAGCGGCCCTTTCGCTTTCTGCATTCCTTTATCCACCGTTTGGTGGAGGTGCGGCGGCGCTCGCATACACTGGATAGTTCCGTCTAAAAAACTTACGGAAAAAGGTTGATGGGAGAACGAGTGGCGAAGCGAGCTATGCGGAGCGGCGTGCTTTTCGGGCTGGTGCTGATGATGGCGGCATGGCAAGCGAGCGCGCAGAAGGCCGACTATGACGACGCGGTGAAGCTGAACAATCGCGGCGTGGCGCAGATGGGCCAGCAGTTCACCGAAAAAGCGGTGGAATCGTTTGCCGACGCCATGAAGGCTGATCCGGAGCTGGCGCAGCCGTCGATCAACGAGGGTATCGCGCTGCTGACCCTGGAGAAGATTGATGCAGCAAAGGCCGCCTTAGAAAAGGGAATTGTGCTCGATCCGAAGAGTGCCCAGGCGTGGTACAACCTGGGCCTGGCCCAGCACTCGGACAACGAACTAGATGAGGCGCTGAAGAGTTTTCAGACAGCGGTGAAGCTGGAACCGCGGGACGCAGACTCGTACTACTTTGAGGGCGCGTGTTACAGCGAGCTGAAAGAGTATGGCAAGGCGATGGAGACTCTTCGCGAGGCGCTGAAGGTGAACCCTCTGCACGCTTCGGCGGAGTTTCAGCTGGCGCGCGCCTTGCAGCGCAGCGGGGACACGCAGGACGCGCGGGAACACTTCCGGGTTTTCCAGCACATGACCAGTACCAAGATTTCCTCGCCGATCGGGCTGGCGTATGGGGAACAGGGGCATTACTCCACGGTGACGCCGATTGTGGAGCCGGAGACTCGGGTGAAGGCGATGATCCCGGTGAAGCTGGTGGCGGAGAGCATGGCAGGCGAAGAAGCGAATGCGGCCAATACCGGTGGGGCCTGCATGCTTGACGTTACCGGATCCGGTCAGCAGGACCTTGTGTTGATGCGCGCAGGAGAGCAGGCCATCGGCATTCTCCATCGCTCTTCCGCCGGCGCGTACGAAGAGATGGATGCGGCGGCCGCGGGATTGAAGGCGAGCGGCCACGCGGTTGCATGTGCGGTGGGCGACTTTGACAGCGACGGGCTCAACGATCTGGCCGTTGCGCTCGACGACCGCGTTTTGCTTTTTCGGAATTTGGGCAAAGGGAAGTTCGAAGAAGTTACTGCCGCATCCGGCATCGCGGCCCGCAACAAGCCATCCGGGATCACGTTTGTGGATTACGACCATGATGGCGATCTAGATCTTTTCATCACCGGGACGCCGCTGAAAGCCGGGGGCGCGCCGAACGTGCTGTGGCGAAACAACGGGAACAGCATGTTTACAGATTGGACGGAGCCGACGGGGCTGGGCGGTAGCGGACAAACCGAGGCCGCGATACTGACTGACTTCAACAACGATCGCGCGGTGGACCTGGTGACTACAGGCGAAAGCGCTTCACCGACGATCTTCATCAATCCGCGCGAGGGCAAGTACCCGACGCAGCCGCTATATAAAGGCGAGAAGCTGCCGCCGACGACGGGCATCGCGGTGCTCGATTACAACAAAGACGGTTGGATGGATATTGCAGTAACGCATGCGGGCGCGCCGGGATTGACGTTGTGGCGTAATGTGCCGGGACCGTCGAATGCCGGTCGGCGATTCGAGCGCGTCCCGCTGCCGATTGAAGGCGCTGTGCGTGGCTGGGGCGTCACGCCGGTAGACATCGACAACGACGGATGGATTGACCTGGCGGCAATTGTGGATACCGCGAAGGGACCCGAAGTGCGCGTGCTGCGCAATCGCGGCGATGGGACGTTCGAGGACGTGAGCCATGCGCTAGGTCTGGATGGGCTACAACTTCACAATCCGCGCGGGCTGATTGCGGCAGATGTGGATGGCGACGGCGCGATGGACCTGATTGTGACCCAGGAGGGCGCGGCGCCGGTGTTTCTGCGCAATATTGGCGCGAACAAGAATCACTTTGTGCGGCTGGATCTGACCGGACTGGCGGATAACAAGACAGGGCTGGGCGCCAAGGTCGAGATTTTCGCCAACGGGTACTGGCAGAAGTGGGAGCTTGCGGGCGCGGTGGGATATCAGACGCAGTCGGCGCCGCAGCTTCTCGTCGGCCTGGGCGATGCGCCTGAAATCGACTTGCTGCGTATTTTGTGGCCGACGGGGATTTTGCAGGATGAGATCGATCTGCCGCCGCTGAAGGATGGACGCGAGACCATCGCGATGAAGGAAGCGGACCGGCGGGGCAGCTCGTGCCCGGTGCTGTTTGCGTGGGATGGGCACAAGTACCGGCTGGTGACCGATGTGATCGGCGCGGCGGTGGTGGGGCACTGGTTCACGCCGAAGCGGCGCAACATTCCGCATCCTCAGGAGTGGATCAAGGTTGAGGGCGAGCAACTGAAACCGGTGAACGGGAAGCTGAGCATCCGGTTCATTGAGCCAATGGAGGAAGTGAACTACGTCGATCAGTTGCGGCTGGTTGCGGTAGATCATCCCGCGAACGTGGAAGTGAATCCGGACGAAAAATTCCTTGACGATCCGCCGTTTGCATCGGGCAAAGTAGTTGCATCAGAAGATGCGCGGCTGCCGGTGGGCGCGTGGGATGGCGAGGGCCACGATGTGCTGGGCGAACTGACGGCGCGCGATCATAAGTTTGCCAGCGGATTTACGCCGACGCAATACGACGGGTTTGCCAATCTCCATGCCCTCACACTCGATCTGGGCCCGCTGGGCGCGAAGTCCCCGTTGCGGCTGCTGATGACGGGCTATGTGAATTATTTCAGCGCCACATCGCTGTACGCGGCGTGGCAGGCGGGGATCAAGCCGATTGCGCCGTATGTGGAAGCGCAGTTGCCTGACGGCAGCTGGCGCAAGATCACGGGCGAAGCGGGATTCCCGGCGGGGCTGGAGCGGACGATAGTGGTGGACCTGACGGGAAAAGTGCCGGCGGGCGTGCGGCGCATCCGGCTGATGACGAATCTGGAAATTTTCTGGGACCAGGTGCTGATAGACCAAAGCGCGAATGCGCAGGCGCGGACGAGCGAAGTTCCGCTCACGTTGGCGACGCTGCATTTCCGCGGGTATCCGACGCAGATTAAGGGCGCGAGTCCCGGCGACCTGGATTACGACTACGATCGCGTGAGCCTGACCGGGCAGTTCCAGCGCGAGCGGGGCGAATACACGCGATTCGGCGACGTGACGCCGCTGTTGAAGGCGATTGACGACCACTACGTGATCTTCGGCAGCGGCGAGGAAATTGCGGCGGAGTTCGATTCGGCAAAGCTGCCGGCTCTGCCCGCGGGATGGAAGCGCGACTACTTCTTTTACGCCAACGGCTACGTGAAAGACATGGACTGGTGGGATGCGTCGCCATTCACGGTGGCGCAATTGCCATTCCATGCCATGACCAGCTATCCCTATCCGGCGACGGAGAAATTTCCGGATGGCGACAGCGCGCTCAAGTACAGGCTGGACTGGAATACGCGTTGGGTGTCCGGGAATCCGGTGGGGTCGTACCGCTTCGATTATCACCAGATGGTTTCGACTCCGGCGCAGGATACCAGTGTGAAGCCCGGCGCGGGACAACCATGAGCGTGGAGCGCGCGGATGGGGATGCCCGACCACCGAGAGGACTGGAAATGGAAGAGCTGGTACTGATGCCGGCGGTGCGCCAACTGGAGCTGCTGGTGGCCAAACAGATAAGCGTAGTGGAGCTGGCCGAGGCGCACATCCGACAGATCGAGCGACTCAATCCAGCGCTGAATGTATTTGCCGATTTCAACGCGGAACGAGTACTGGATCGAGCGCGCCAAATGGATTTGGGCGGCGGTCCTTCGGGACCGCTGGGCGGTCTGCCGGTCACGGTAAAGTCTTCAATCGCGACTGCGGGATTCAAGTGCGAGATTGGCAGCCTGCTGAATGAGGGCGATTGCCCAAGCGAGGATGCGGTGGTGGTGGCGCGGCTGCAGGCGGCCGGCGCGCTGATTCTGGGCACGACAAATTGCCCCGAGTTTCTCATGGCCTACGAGACAGCGAACCTGCTGCACGGGCGGACGGCGAATCCCTGGGACCTGGAGCGGACGCCGGGAGGTTCGAGCGGCGGCGAGTCGGCCGCGATTGCTGCGGGGATGTCGGCGGCCGGGCTAGGGTCAGACAGCGGCGGCTCGGTTCGCGTACCGGCACATTTCACGGGGATTTGCAGCCTGAAGCCGACGCCAGGACGCGTGCCTGGGCGAGGACACATGCCGCCGTGCGTCGGGCCGTTTTCGACCCTGGGAGCAATTGGGCCCCTGGCGCGGACGATCGATGACGTGTCGATGATGTTCCGTGCGTTGAGCGGACAGGATGAGCAGGATCCGGCGAGCCCGCCGGTGAGTCTTCACGAGGTTGATCTTGACGAGTTGCGAAAACTGCGGATCGGATTCTTTGAAGACGATGGCCTGACGCCGGTGACGTCGGAGACACGCGCAGCTCTGCACGCGGCGGCGCAGGCATTGCGAGAAGCCGGCTTCACGGTCGAACCATTCCGGCCGCGCACGCTCGAGCCACTGCGCAAGCTGTGGTGGACATTCTTTGTGCAATGCGGCGCCATGTTTTATGAGCCGACCATCCGCGGCAAGCGGGAGCGGCTGAGTCCGATTTTCCGGGAGTTTCTTCAGATCGCGGAAAATACTGGCGAGTTGACCGCGACCGAGCTGCTGAATGCGTGGGCCGAAATGGACCTGCTCCGCTCGAAGATGCTGGAAGAAATGCGCGAAGTGCCGGTGCTGCTGTGTCCCGTGGCCAGCGTGCCGGCATGGAAGCATGGCGAACGTGTGTGGACCGTGGACGGCGAAATCGTGGAATACCTGGATGCGGTGCGATACACGCAGTGGTTCAACGTACTGGGCGCGCCGGCAGCGGTAGTGCCCGTGGGCCGGTCGGCGGAAGGTCTGCCCATCGGGGTGCAAGTTGCGGCCCGGCCGTTCGAAGATGAAGTTGCGCTGGCAATCGCCGCAGTGATCGACGCGGCCTTCGGGTTTCGCGCGCCGGAGATGGCACACCAATCGCCCCAAGCTCCTTCTGATGCTTCCGTTTAGAAGAGGCCGAGCCAAAGTGGACCCCACAGGTCAAGTTCATCCGTCACAGACAATCGTTTCGACGCGCCAGTAGAACCGAATGAGGCTGATGCGGCTGGGCTTGCTTCCCGCATCTCCAACTTTGGATGGAGGCGCGGGATGAGCGGCGGAGGTACGCTGGAGTTTCCCCGATGTGTTGCAGGAGGCGAGAACGGAGCAGAAGGCGTGCGATCCAAGTGGCACGACCATTTTGCGGATTCTCCTGATGTTCTGAAGGGCCCCGGGCGTGAGCAGACTATCGTCCCGGTGCTGGACATCGAGATCGGCGGAGACGACTTCGTCACTTTCGCGGGTCCGTGCTCGGTTGAAAGCGACCTCCAGCTGATGGCGACAGCCCATCATGTGCGCCGCGCGGGCGCGCGCATCCTTCGTGGAGGTGCATTCAAGCCGCGCAGTTCTCCTTACTCATTTCAGGGTCTCGGGCTCAAAGGGCTGAAGATGTTGGCTCATGCGCGCCAGGAGACCGGGCTTGCCATCGTGACCGAAGCGATGAGCGAGTGCGACGTGCCGCTGGTGGCCGAATACGCGGACATTCTGCAGATTGGTTCTCGCAGCATGGAGAATTATGCGTTGCTGGAGGCGGCAGCGCGCTCGGGCAAGCCAATCCTGCTGAAGCGCGGCATGGTGGCGACGATCGCGGATTTCCTGCGCGCCGCCCAGTTTGTTCTCGAAAACGGCAACCCCAACGTCATTCTGTGCGAGCGGGGCATTCGCACCTTTGAGACGGCGCTGCGCAACACGTTTGACGCGGGCGCAATCGCGCTCATCAAGCAGATTTCGCATCTGCCCATAATTGCCGACCCGAGCCACGCTTCCGGCGACCGCCAACTGGTGCCCGTGCTCTCGCGTGTCGCGGTAGCCGCCGGTGCGGACGGATTGATTGTGGAAGTCCATCCGAATCCTGACAAAGCGTGGAGCGATGCGGAGCAGACGCTCAGCTTCATGGAGTTTGACGAGATGATGGCGTCGCTGGACCCCTACATCGCCCTGCGGGCTGCATCCAAGTTCGCCAGCGACGACACGCGCGCGATGGAGACCGTGGGATGAATCGACTCCACCGCAGACGAGCGGCTTATTTCCCCCTGCTGGCCTTGCTCCTTTGCGGGTTTGGCGCGCCTGCAAATCGCAAACTGAACATTCCGGTGATTGTGACTGCCGCGCCCGCCTATGACGAACTGGCGGGGCTGCGCGGCGGCGAGCGCTTTCCGCAGGGCGCTCAACTGTTGCTGATCCAGAACGGCGATGCGGCCCCACTGGTGGGTGGTTTTGCGGCCACCGCCGATGCGAATGTTTCTTTCGATGGGCAACGTGTATTGTTTGCCGGGAAAAAGTCGGAGAGCGATCCGTGGGCCATCTGGGAGCTTACCCTGAGCGATCATTCACTGCGGAAGGTGATGGGAGGTCCAACGGACGCCGTGAGGCCGATGTATCTGCCCGGCGATCGGATGGTGTTTGCGCAGCGTGAACACCAAGGATTCCAATTGGAAGCCGCGGGGCTCGATGGATCCAATGCGCTGCCGCTCAGCTACACGCCCGGAAGCGCATTGCCCGATGACGTGCTCGCGGACGGCCGGATTCTTTTTGAATCAGAGTTTCCGCTGGGCGAGGGAAAGACCCCGGAGATGTTCCTGGTGTACTCGGATGGATCCGGAGTGGAGTCGTATCGCTGCGACCACGGCGCAGCGCGCTGGGGCGGCCACCAATTCGCTTCAGGCGACGTGGTGTACACGCATGGCGCCAGCCTGGCGCGATTCACTTCGCCGTCAGCGCAAGAGATGCATGTAGCTGCGCCGCAGGCAGAATACTCGGGTGAGATTTCGGAGCTGGATTCGGGAGAGTGGCTGCTGAGTGCGCGGCCGAATGCGAACGCGAACTACTCGGTCAAAATCTGGAAGCCGGGATCGACGGAATTGCGTACCGTATATGCGCGCCCGGGCGAAGACCTGGTCGAGGCGGCGATCCTCGCGCCGAGACAGCGCCCCAATAAGCATCCCTCCGCACTGCATGACTGGAATTACTCAAATCTGCTTGCGCTCGACGCGAGGCTTTTGCGCGAGGGTGCGTTGAAGGCGCCGCCGGTCGCGGTGCGCGTGCAGGCGTTGGATGAGACAGGCAAATCCACCGAGTTGGGTACAGCGCCGGTTGAGGCAGATGGCTCGTTCTTTGTCGAGACGCCGGCGGATCGGCCGATTCGCTTCGCGCTGCTGGACGCACATGGCGCCGTTTTGCGACAGGAGCGGGGATGGTTCTGGGCGCGACGCGGCGAACAGCGAATATGCGTCGGCTGCCATACGGGGCCGGAGCGGGCCGCGGAGAATCGCGTGCCTGAGGTGTTGTTGCACAACACCACGCCCGTCGATCTTCGCGGATCCAGCGCACAGCCGAATGCGGAGGGCCACTGAGTGAAGCTCCTTAGCGGAATTGGACTGCTCATTCTTGCCGCGACAGTGCAGTTGGGCGCCGCGCAGGGCGCTCCCGCGGCGGCAAAGAAGCCTGCTGACCAATCGCATGCGTCGAAGATCCAGTTTGAGGATGCCAGCGACAAGGCGGGCGTCAATTTCGTACACAGTATCGGATCGCGGCAGCTTGGGTCGCTGCTGGAAGGTACCGGGGCGGGTTGTGTCTGGCTCGACTACAACAACTCCGGCCGGCCTTCGCTCTTTGTCGTAAACGGCAGGCCTCTGGACGACTCCATGCATCCCTATCCGCTGGCAGTGAAGCCGAATCCACCACCTCACAATCATCTCTATCGCAATAACGGCGACGGAACATTCACGGATGTAACGGAGCAGTCCGGACTCGATCCCGATATGTATGCAGTCGCGGTGACGGCGGCGGACTACGATAATGACGGATTTGTCGACCTGTTGGTGACCGGATACGGCAAGACCATCCTCTATCACAACGACGGAAACGGCCACTTTACCGATGTGACCGCGAAGGCCGGCATCAAGGTGGACGGCTGGTCGATCTCCTCAACCTGGCTCGATTACGACCGGGACGGATGCGTGGATTTGTTCGTGGGCCGCTATGTGAAGTTCGATCCGAAATATCGCGCGTATTACGCGGCCGACAATTATCCCGGGCCGCTGGATTACGAGGGCGAGACCAACAAGCTTTTTCACAACAACTGCGACGGCACCTTCACCGATGTTTCCGAGAAGTCTGGGATTGCGGCGTATGTAGGCCGCACCATGGGGGTCACAGCTGCCGATTTCGACAGCGACGGCTGGGACGACATTTATGTGGCCAACGACCGCACGGAGAATTTCCTGTTCCACAACAAACACGATGGAACCTTCGAGGAAATTGCCAGCGACACGGGCACGGCATTCGGGCAGAACGGCGAATCCACGTCCTCGATGGGCCCGGTGTTCGCGGATTTCGATGGCCGCGGCGCGCTCGACCTTTGGGTGTCGGACGGTCGCTATAACCGCTATCTGCACAACGCGGGCAAACAGGGCTTCGAAGACGAGGGCGCATCGAACGGCGTATCCCAGGCGAACGCGCAATACGTGAGTTGGGGATCGGGCGTGTACGACTTCGATAACGACGGCTTCCTCGACATCCTCATCTTCCACGGCGGACTGATTCACATGATCCCGCAGGAACATTCGCTGTTTCGCGGCCTCGGAAACGACCGGTATGAGGATGTATCGAATGGTGCGGGCGACGTGCTGAGCAAACGCACCGTCGCGCGCGGAGCATGCTTCGCCGACTACGACAACGACGGCAAAGTCGATGCGTTCGTAGTGAACCTGGACGCGAAGGGCACTCTGGTGCACAACATCTCGCAGAGTACAGGCCATTGGTTGGGAATCAAGCTGGTGGGCGCGATGCGTCCGGGCGATCGAAGCCAAACGGTTGGATCGGACGCCGCAAAGAGCAATCGCGATGGGATCGGCGCCAGAGTGGAAGTCTTCGCCGGCGGCAAACGCTGGATGGAAGAGCGCGTGGCCTCATCGGGATACCTCTCGCAGAATGATGCCCGGCTTCACTTCGGATTGGGCCCGGCGACCAGTGTGGACAAGCTGGTGGTGCATTGGCCCAGCGGCAAGGTGCAAACCCTGGAGAAGCTTGCGGTGGACCGCGTGGTGACCGTGGAGGAGCCGAAGTGACCTGGCGGCAAAACGCGCGGGTACTGGCGGTTGCCATGGCTGCCGCTGCCGCGATTGCCGTGATCGCGGCCGCAGGAGGCGAGTCACGCGAGTCCGTGGTACGGCCTCCTCTGACCGGGGAACACCTTGTCTACGCATCTCCCGTGGAGATGGTCTTCTCTCGCGATGGCGCACGGCTTTATGTGCTGTGCCAGGGCAGTGACGAGATTCGCGTGCTGAATCCCCAGCACGGCTACGACACCATCAAGAGAATTCCGGTGGGTCACGTGCCTCGCGGGCTGTCGCTTTCGCAGGATGGCGCGCGGCTCTTTGTCGCCAATTCCTGGGACGATACGATTTCTGTCATAGACGCACGCACACTTGCGGTCAATGCGACATGGAATGTTGGCGCCGAGCCGTCAAGCGTGGCAGAGGATTCGAGCGGCAGGTTTTTATTCGTGCCCAACCGGATTTCGGATGATATTGCGGTTCTGGATGCGAAAACCGGCTTGGAGGAAAAGCGGTTGGAAGCAGGACGGGGCGCCAGCTACATCGCTGCATCGCCTGACGGAAACCGCGAATACGTGACCCACATCTATCCCAACCCGAACACGGGAGATACGATGGGCGGCGACCGCGGGATTCCGCATGCCGAGATCACGGTCATCGACGCTGGGCGCGCGGTAGTCGTCGATCGCATTCGCGTGAATGGATTGGCGCACGAGTTTCACGTGGCCATTTCGCGCGACAGCCGGCTCGGCGTGATGGCGGATATGCACCCAAAGAACCTGGTTCCGCTTGCGGGCCTGGAGCATGGCGGCGCGTTTGCCGATACGCTCACGCTTTTTGGCCCCGACGTAGGTAGACCGGTTGAAGTGCCGCTGGACGAGCTCGATCGCTACGCGTCTCGGCCCTTCGGCGTCGCCATCTCGCCGGACATGTCGCGGATCTTCGTAAGTTGCGAAGGCTCCGAAGCGGTCCTCGCCATCGATACAGCAAGGCTGCTCCGGTTTGCGCGCACGCACCCTGGATCCAATGCGGAGGACCTGGCCGCGAGTGCGAATTACGTCCTCTCTCGCATACCGGTAGGGCACGACCCGCGCGGCGTGGTTTTCACTCCGGACGGTGGCAAGGTGCTGGTGGCCAACCGGCTTGACGACACCATCAGCGTAATCGACGCGCGCAGCGACCGTGTCGTGAACACGATCCAGTTGGCGACGCCCGCCAAAATATCCGTCCTGCGCCACGGCGAGCAGACGTTCTACACATCGCGCTATTCGTTCCAAGGCCAAATCGGCTGCGCGAATTGCCACATCGATTCAACTTTCGACGGGCTGACGTGGGACCTCGAACCCGACGGCTTTGGACGCGACATCGTGGACAACCGGCTGATCGAAGACCTGCGTGGAACGGAACCATTCAAGTGGAATGGCAAGAATCCGAATCTACCAACCGAATGCGGACCGCGGACGGAGATGTACTTCTGGCGCTCGGAAAACTACGATGACCTGACGCTGACCGATCTGGTTACGTATATCCGCAGCATTCCCCTGCGGCCCAACCGTTGGCGTTTGCCCAACGGCCAGTTGACGCCGGCGCAGGAGCGCGGCAAGAAGCTGTTCGAGCGCGCCACCGACAAGCTTGGCCAGCCAATTCCTCTCGAGAATCGCTGCTCTTACTGTCACAGCGGACCGAAAGGGACAAGCCAGAAGTCCTTCGACGTGGGAACGAAAAAGGCAACGGATAACTCGGGACTGCTTGACACGCCGCAGTTGGTCAACATTGCGCTGACCGCGCCGTACCTGCACGACGGATCGGCAAAGACGCTGGAAGAAATCTGGACCGTGTTCAACCCCAACGACAAGCACGGGCGCACTAACGACCTGACCAAGGACGAGCTCAACGACTTGATTGAGTACTTGAGGACGCGATGAGAAGGCTCCCAATCGCCGCATGGTTTCTGGCTGCCGCGTGCGCATGCGCGGCGGGCGCGCCTCAAAAGCACGCTGCCGCAAACCCGGCCACGCCTGTGCGAAGCTTGCGTGCGGCGGCAACGGATGCAGCCATGCGGAAGGCCCTGGCCGCTGCGCCGCGATTCCGTTTTGAAAACTTCACCACGGCCAACGGGCTCCCCAACGACCATGTTTATTCGGTCCTGGTGGATGGCGACCGCATCTGGGCCGGCACCGACGACGGGCTTGCAGAATACGTGAGCGGCCACTGGAAGGTGTACACGGTAGCCGACGGCCTCGCGCAACAGGCGGTGCTGTCACTGGCTTTGGATAAGCGCACGGATTCGGTCTGGGCGGGAACCATGGGCGGGTTGAGCCGCATTTCCGCCGGGCGCATCGACACCTACACGCAACTCAATTCTGGCCTCAGCAACAATGTGGTCTATGGAGTCTCCGTGGAGGGAGACAACGTCTGGGTGGCGACAGCGGCCGGCGCCTGCCGGCTGAACACCCGCACCGGAGAGTGGTCGCTGTGGAACGAGCGCAATTCGCCCATGCGGGAGATCTGGGTCTACGGCGTCTCTGCCGCTCCTGACAAGGTGTACTTCGCGGTGTGGGGCAGCGGGCTGCTTGAGTACACGCAGAAAACCGGCGGCTGGGACATGTACAAGGACCCGGACGGCGAAACCGAAGTGGTGGTGATGAAAGATCAGGGCCTGATCCACGACATCACCAGTTCGGTCAGCTACGTCGATGGTGTGGTATGGGCCGCCACCTATTTCGGCGACAGCCACTATGACGGCCGCTACTGGCACAACTTTATGACCAAGGACAGCGGGCTGCCATCGAACTTCACCAACTATGTGAAGGGCGTGGACGCGAATCGCGCATGGTTTTGCACGGACAAGGGCCTGGCCTATTACGACGGTACCAACTGGGCCGTGTACCGGCCATCGCTCACTGACGGCAAGCCGGAGATGCTGGTGCGAGACGCGCAGGGAGATGAAAGCCCGGTAATTGTCAGCACGGCGCCGGCTCACAATTACATCCTCGGCATCGACTTCCAGGGAAAAGACATCTGGGTGGCGACGGCCAAGGGATTAAGTCACGGAATTCTTGAGAACCCCAAAGGACCATAAGGAGCAATCCAACATGAATTCATTTGCTGAAGTTTTGGAGACCATCGCGCACGCGCCTATAGCCAAGCGCGCCATCACCAACCTGGGCGTGCTGAATGAAGCCTACGCCTATGCCAGGCCGAGCTCGTTTTCGCGCGGAATGCGCATCGACCTCAACGGGCTGACCATCCTGCTGATTTCCGGAACTGCCTCGATCGACGAAAATGGAAGGAGCGTACATATCGGCGATTTCCGCGCGCAATTGCGGCGAACGTTCGAGAACATCACGGGACTTCTGACGAGCGAGGGCTGCACCTGGCACGACGTGGTGCGCACCTCGTGCTACCTCCGCGACATCGACCGCGATTACGACGTCTTCAACGAGGATCGCACCAAGTTCTTCATGGAACAGGGGCTCGATCCGCTTCCGGCGTCCACGGGAATCCAGGCGCATTTGTGCCGGCCGGAACTGTTGATCGAAATCGAGGCCATCGTAATGTTCCTGACGGAAAAGGCCAGCGCCAGCAAGGAGTAGTCCCGTGAAGGTCAACCTGGGTTCGTTGGCGGGAACGTGCGCCGTCGCAATCGTGGGCGGCGCTTTGGCGTGGGGGCAGGCCGCGCATCCGTGCGAATGTGGCGCGCACCCACCGGGCCCGCCGCCGGATCGCGAAGTGACGCCGTACGCGGGAACGCCACAGGACCTGGAGCCGTACGAGCATTACGTAAAACCGTACTACCAGAACTACACTCATCCCAACATCTACGCCGGCGCGGCACGGGACATTCCCGATCCCAAAAACGTGAAGGAGGTGCGGATCGGATTCCTTGGCCCCATCGCCGGACAGGCAGACCAGGTGTTCGGGCTGCGTATGCTCAACGGCGCGCAGATGGCAGTGGACGAAGCCAATGTGCGCGGCGGCTATGGCGGCAAACCGTTCCGGCTGATGGTGCATGACGATTACACCAACTGGCAGTTCGGCGCGGAAGGCGGCGAACGACGGCCCACCGATTCGGCCATCTGGGGCGCGCCCCTCGATGAAGCCGTGAAAATGGTGTACGACGAAAAAGTCTGGGGCGTTTTTGGCTCCATCAGTTCGGAGTCGACCCACATGATTCTCCGCCTGGCTTTGAAGGCGGAGTTTCCCATTGTCAACTCGGCATCCACCGATCCCACGGTGCCGGAAACCTACATTCCCTGGTACTTCACTGACATTCAGGACGATCGCGTGCAGGCCTACACTCTGGCCCGCCGCATTTTTACGGACCTGGGGTTGAAGCGCGCGGCGCTGCTGCGCGTGAATAACCGCTATGGCCGAATGGCCGCGGAAAAGTTCCGCGACGCGGCGATCCGCCTCGGGCATCCCGTTGTCATTGAGCAGAAATATCTGCCCGGCGACACGGACTTTCGCCGGCAGATGCGTATCATCCGCGATTCGCGGGTCAACGCGATCGTACTCTGGGGCGACGAACAGGACGCTGCGGAAATCCTCAAAGAGATGCGTGCGATGGGCATGAAGCAGCGGGTATTCGGCGCCTATCGCACTCTGGGCGACGATCTGCTGGCTCAGGCCGGACCGGCCGCGGAGGGATTCGAGGCTGTCTTCCCGTACGATCCATCGCGTCGCGATCCGCGCTGGCTCGCGTTTCAGCGGCGCTATGAAGCGCGGTACGGAACCAAGCCGGAGCAGTTTACCGCGCTGGCCTTCGACGCCATGAACGTGCTGTTGGACTCCATCTGCAAGGCCGGGTTGAATCGCGCGCGTATTCAGGACGCCCTCGACCAGGTGTACCAATACGACGGTGTCACCAGCCACATGGTCTTCGATCCCAATAATAAGAACGTCAGCCCAATGTATCTGGGCACGGTTCAGAACGGTGCCATCACATACCGTGTGGCGACGATGGACAAAATGCCGCAACCGCGAGCCGCCATCCCCGCGCCTGAGGAGCCATACGCGCGTGTCGGCGAGGACCCGGTTACCTATCTCGGCCCACATCTGCCGGATTTGCCCCCCGGCCCTGTGAAGATAATCCTGTTCGGTCCGCGAGCGGGCGACGTAGCCGACTCCGCCGCCGTTCGCGCGGCGTTGAACACTTCTCACGGGCAAATCCCGTGGCAGATTGTGCCCATAGATAGCAATCAGAACTGGGGCGCGGCTTCCACTCAGTTAGTGCGCGGATTGAAGGACCAGCACGCGTTGGTAATTGTTGCGCTGGATCGCGATTCAGCGCACCTGGCGGAGCAGCTTGCTCTCAAAGCATTTGTTCCCGTCATCGCTTTGAGCGACGACAAAGCGCTGACGTCGACCAATATCCCTTGGATTTTTCGGCTGCCTGCGGCCACCGATCCGGCCTCGGCGCTCACGATTCTGCGCGCTGCTGTAGCTGCAAGCGGCCCCAATCCCGAACGGCTGCGCGAAGCGCTGGCTTCCGGCCGGAGCTGGGATGGAATGGCATTCCTGTCGACCGGAGAGCCTCGCGTACAGTAACAACGGTTCCCCTGGAATTGCACCGGATTCTTCAGCAGAGTAAAGCGAAAGGGCAGCCCGTGAGGGGCTGCCCTTTTTGCTGCAATTCATACAGCAGGTGGTTTACGGCAGGTAGTAACGGAACGACGTAAAGAACATGTTGTCCACGCCATTGGCACCGCCGCCGGGGTTAGTGGTCCCACCGGCGCCGGACCAGATATCGCGCTCAATGCGACTGTATTGCAGGCCGTAGCGCAACCTGCCCTGGGGACCGCTGTAGATGTTGTACCAGTAGCCGGCGGTGAACTCCTGGACATCCTTGTTCTGGTTGCCGCAGCTGGAGGGAGTGGCGGGATTGAAGCCGGTGCCGCCGCCGCCGTATGCGCCTGCGCCGCCGTTCCCCGGGGCGGGTTCGGTATGGCAGCCGGACATGTTGGCGAGCGGAGACCCATAGCCCTCCTTGCCCACATAGTCGCGGTAGACATAATCGCCACCGTAGTTGAAGTAGATTGAAAGGCGCTTGTTGGGGTTGAGCTCAACGGTGCTCAGCGCGGAGAAGGCCTTCAGCGGGTCGATCTCGGCGTCGGGCCGGAGGGTGATGTCGGCGATGGTGGAGGAGCCGTAGCGTCCCATGCCCTTGCCCCATAGACCCTTCAGGCCGATGGAGAGCTTCTTGTTCGCCATCGGAACCCTGAAGCCTCCGCCGATGCCCGCGCCGGGAATCGAATCGTTAAATGCCCCGGTGGAATTGGTACAAGTGGTGGTGCCGCTGGTCGAGGTCGTACAAACCTCATTCGGGTAAATACGGTCGCGGAAGTTGCGCTCAATGCCGAAGATCTCCCAGTGGCCCCATCCGGGTTCCAGCGCGATCTTGGCAACGAAGTCGGGGGTCTCGTTGAAGGAGTAGTTGGCAGTTGCGTTGTAGAGGCCGCCGCCGGCGCCAGCCGAACCGATGAGCAGGTTGGTAGGCAGGCCGCTGCCGGCCGGGTTCAGAGTCTCGGCATTTTCAGCCGATGCGCCGATGAAGAATTTGTTGGCGGCACTCTTGCTGATGCGGAAGCTGTATTGGCGCGTCCACACAAAGCCGGGTTCGTACTGGGGATCGATGGTGGCCGGCAGAATTTCGGTGCCACGGGTCAGACCCTGGGTGGTTTCCGCCGCCAGCGACCATCCCTGGCCGCCGGAGAAGTCCCAGCCGCCGTTGGTCTTGGCGTCGGCCCACATTTGCCGCTGCCGCATCACATAACTGTTGCTCTGGTTGTTGTTGGAAGTGATGCCGGTGCCCAGCCAGTCAGCCTCGTAGTAGCCGGTCATGGTCCAGTCGGGCAACTTGCCGACCGCTCGAATGGCCAAGCGCGACTGACGGCCGCTGCCGCCAAACTCGCTGATCTGCGCATCGTCGGAGTTTTGCAGCGGAACGCCGGTGAACGGGGTGTTGAGCCCGCCGCCCGTGGCGCCCTCGCGCCAGTCGGTTTCACCCGCCAGGAAGCTGCCGCTGAACGAGATGGTCGCGCCCTTGAAGTGCAGCACGTCAGGGTTTTCAATCTCCTTCTTGATCCTGGCGGACTCGTCAGACATGTTGGTTACCAGCGTGGCCTGGTTCGCCTTCAGGTCAGTCACCGTTGACTGCAGCGTTGAAACGGCGGACATGTTCTGCGAGGTGGCCTGTTCCTGCGCCGCGGCATCCTGCTGTGCCTTGGTGGCTGCGGCCTGTGCATCGGCAGCTTGCTGTTGTGCCTGCTTCAACTGCTCGTCTTTCGTGGTTAGATCGGTTTTCAAGGAGTCAATCTGACCCTGCTGGCTCTGGAGCTGTTGCCGCAGTGTCTCGATCTGTTCCTCCACCGTCGGCCCTTTGGGAGCAGCCGCCCTGTGGGGGTGCTTCTTTGCGGGTGGATCGCCCGCGTATGCATTCGAGCTAACGACACACGCTGCCAGTACGATTGCGGCAGCTGCTTTCATTCGCAAGTTCATTGGGCCTCTCTTCTCCTCAAACGAATCTGTTGGGTTTGTCTGCTCTCGTTCGGCGCAAGAGCCGCTCCCAGCCGCAATTTCAGCGCGGCATTTGGAGCTTGCCTTGTCCGAAAGATTCATTGACACTTGGAGCCCTTACGGTAACGCCGCGGATGCGGGGCAATCTCTGGCTTGGTTCCAAGTCAAAGACTCGCAGAAAACGATGAATATTTAACGAATTTACAGGTTTTTAAAGATAGCGCAGACACTCATAACAAAGACACTTAGAGGCAAGTAAGAGGATTGGCTCGCCAATTTAATCGCACATTCATAATTGCGGCTGTGGATTGCGCGGGCGCGGGTGCCGCCGCACCCGCGCAACCTTCATTTCGCCTGCCCGGATGCAGTATCTTTCGCTCCAGCGCTGAGCAAGTTCGCCAGGATTCGATATGCGCCCGGCACTAACTCCGGAAGCTGGCGATAGAGCGCATACGCAACATATATATAAGTCCCCTTGCCGGGATGAGCCACTAACAGGCCTCCGCGCTGGGGGTCCTGTCCGGGATCGGCGGTTTCGGTCAGGGCTGTATAACTGGAATCCCAGGTGGACATAAACGAGTGCCCGCGCTCTTCCACCCAGCCGTTGAAATCCGCTGGCGTGATGCGATTGGGCCCGGTGAGCAGGGAATTATCCGGTGCCAGCAGCTTCACCGGGGCCTGCTCATCCACTACGCGCTCAGGGAAGCGCGAAAAACTGAGCGGCAGGGGAGCAGGGAAATCCGAACTCTGGTACTGGACAACAAGTGTGCCGCCGTTGCGGACATACTCTGCCAGCCGCGGTTCGGCGGCAGCAAGCTTGGGACGCGTGGAGTATGCGCGAATTCCGACCACGATCACGTTCCATGCGGAGAGATCGGCGGAAGCCAGCTCTTCGTCGGAAACGAGATGCGGCACCGCGCCCATGGCCTCGATGGCTTCGGGGACAAGGTCGCCGGGACCCATGACGTAGGCAATGCGCAATCCGGGCGCAAGCTTCACGTCGACGCGGCGCGTTTTAAGCTCCGCATCCTTATACAAGTTGTAGGGGCGCAGGCCGGCGTAGCCTACGCTGCGCCATCCGCTCGAGTACGCCTTGCCTCCTGACTGGGCAATGGCTTCGATCTTGAACTCTCCATCTTTGTGGTCGGCCGGGCTGACAGAGAAGAGCATTGGCTCGGTGTCGCCCGCGCCCGTGCGATGGAATCGGGCTTCGGCGGGATCGGAATGCCAGCCCTCTGGCAGCTTCAGAGTTACGGTTCCGTCCGCTGTCCCCAGTGTGTGCACGGTAACGCGTACGGGAAGAGCACTGCCGTCAAGGGGAAGAATGCGCGCTTCCGGCGAGACGCTTACACCGATTGCCGGAGTGACAACGAGCGGCTGGTAATAACCGCCCCGTCCCATTTCGCGTTGCAGCGTCTGCACCACTTCGCCCACGCGGATGGCGCGTCCATCAAAGGTGACCTCGACCCATGCGCTCACCGGCCACGGAGCAAAAGATCGCCCGCGCCAGGCTGGATTGGAAACGTTGTAATACGGCTGTTCGATGTCCGGCCGCGTGAAATACGGTCGTGTAGGCTCGGCGTTCTCAGGAACCGTGAGGCTGAAGATGGCGTCGGACGCCAGCCCCGCGCCAACCGCGGCAAGAGGTTCGCCCTGCTTCCACGGTCCGCCATAGGGGCTCTCGAACCAGCTCCTCATCAGGCGCACATCCGGGCTGAGGCCCGAAACATGAATCCGTACTTTGAACGCTTCGCCCGGCGAAACACTGGAGGCGGTTTCGTCAGCAGAGTTGCCGCGGAACCCACCGCCGGAGATTCCAGACTCGTTGGTTCGAAACGCAACCAGATCCAGCCCCAGCAACTCGCGCAAGGCCGCCTGGAACTCCCCGATCTTGGCGTCGAGCTCAAACAGAAGGCTTGCCTTGGCCACGGAAGTGAGGCTGTCATTGGCATCAATCTGTCTGCGCAAATCGAGCGTGAGGCCGTAAGCGGCAGTCAGCGCGTGCGCTGCCTCGATCGGTGTCTGGCCGCGGCGGCCAGCATCGAATTGAGCCAAACGCTGCGCGATCATCCCGAGATTGTCGCTCAGCCACGCCGGAGGATTGTCGCCCGCAAGCCGCGCCAGAGCCACAAGAGACGTATCGATGTCGACCTTGCCATTGTCGAACAGTCCGCCCGAAACCGAGCCTTCGCCAGCCTTCTGCTTGCTGCTGTCCACTACTGCCCACAGATGATAGCGCGCTTCCGAGGGGCCGCTGAGAACCGGATTCGCTCCGCCGTTCTGCGACTTCTGCATGCCCCAGCCTTCTCGCGAAATTTGCGTGTAGCTCAGTCCGAGCTGCGCATCGCGATCGCCGGTGGGAATCGTTGCATCGGTCGAAACCTCGCCGTGGAGGATCTCGCCGGTAACGTAATTGTGAAACTCCGCCGGCGCCGATTTGCCCGTGGCGTAGTCAAACATGCGCCCGCCCGAAATGGGCGCAAACGGAATCATCCCGTACACCGCGAGCGGCTGCCATGGAGTAAGGCCGTTCTTAAGCTGATCGGGAAAAACCGTGGGGTCGCCCGCAGCCTTGAAAACCTCCTGCGCAATCTCCCCTGAGACCTGGTGCTGTCCATGCCCGTCGCTCACCGCGCCCACAAACGTGGCCACGATGACCTGCGGCCTCGCGCGCCGCACCGCCAGAACGGCGTCGTAGAGCACGCGCTCGTGTCCCCATTGCGCAAAGGCTTCTTCCATGGTCTTCGAAAATCCAAAGTCAACCTGCGTGCCCCAAAGTTCGTTGGCGCCCGAGTACTGGTCGGACTTCAGCAATTCGTTAGTGCGGATCAGCCCCAGCGCATCGTTTTCGTCCGCGTTCATCACGTTCTGGCCGCCCTCGCCCCGAGTGAGCGTGTAGAGCGTGGCCCGCGCGCCCAGTCCGCGGCTCAGGTAGGTCAGCAGCGGCCCGTCTTCGTCATCGGGATGAGCCACGATCATCATCACGCTGGCCGTGGTGTGCAGCTTCTTGAGCGACTGCTCCAGCTCGTCGTTGCCGCGGTCTTCCGGCAGCCCAAGTGCGATCGATGTAGGCTCGTCGAACGAGACGGTCGACGGATCGGGCGCCTGCGCGCAAAGTGAGAACGGAGCGGCGACGGCGGCAACAATCGCAGCTATACCGAGAATCGCCGAAGTGGTTGTGGACTTTGAATTGGTCTTGGAAGCCGTGAACATGGTTGCCGCCAGTGTACAATCCGCCAGAGTGCTATCCAAAGAACACAATCCTCCCATGACCGCACCGTCCGCATCCGCCGGCACCGCGCACCTGGAACGCCGCCTCGGCCTGCGCTCCGCCGTGCTGTTCAACATGCTGGAGATGATCGGCGTGGGACCGTTCATCACTCTGCCCCTGGTCATCGCCGCGGCGGGCGTCCGCCTCTCCGTATGGGCATGGTTGTTGGGCGCGGCCATCGCCGTTGCCGACGGCCTGGTGTGGGCGGAGCTGGGCGCAGCGTTCCCGCGCGCCGGAGGCTCCTACGCGTTTCTGCGCGAAATCTATGGCCCTGACCGCGCCGGTAACTGGCTCAGCTTCATTTACGTCTGGCAGCTCAGCTTCTCCGCTCCGCTCTCCATCGCATCCGGCTGCATCGGCTTGTCCAGCTTCCTGGCCTGGTTCTGGCCCGGCTTGGAGTCAGCTCCTATCGCCTCACTGCCCGCGCTGCACTATGCCAACTTTGCCGCGGCGGCAACATGCCTGCTGGTCATGATGCTTCTCTACCGCAACCTCAGCGCCGTTACCCGCCTGGCGTGGATTCTGTTTGCCGGCGTGCTTACCGCCATCGCCGGCGTCATCGTCTCCGGCTTTGCCCGCAGCGGATGGCACATGCCCGCCGCGCCGGCTTACTCCGTCGCGCTCGCCGCGGCCGGACTGGCCCAGGCCACGCTCATCACCACTTACGATTACTGGGGCTACTACAACATCACTTTCCTCGGCAGCGAAGTTCGCCAGCCGGAGAAAACTATTCCCCGCGCCATCCTGCTCTCCGTTCTCTTCGTCTCCGCCATGTACGTCGCCATGAATATGGCCGCGCTGCCCGCCGCAGCCGCCGCTGCCGCCCGCGCAAAGCACGCCGCAACCAACGCGGCGCATCTTCAACTTGTGGCAGAGATCGCCCAGTCCGCGTTCGGCACCTGGGCTGGTCGCGTCATGGCCGCTCTCGTAGTGTGGACGGCCTTCGCCTCCGTCTTTTCGCTCCTGCTCGGTTACTCGCGCGTCCCCTACGCCGCAGCGCGCGACGGCAACTACTTCCGCTTCCTCGCCGCCGTCCATCCCCGCCACCACATTCCCCATCGCTCGCTCATCGCGCTCGGATTAGTTGCCTCCGTCTTCTGTTTCTTCACCCTCGCCCAGGTCATCACCATGCTCGTCATCACGCGGATCCTGCTGCAATTCCTCTTCCAGCAGATCGGCGTCATCGTCCTTCGCGTCCAGCGCCCGGAACTCAATCGACCCTTCCGCATGCCGCTCTACCCGCTTCCGCCTCTCGCCGCCATCGCCGGCTTCATTTTTCTCCTCATCTATCGCGTGCACGCATTGCAGGGCTTCGCAGTTGCTGCGGCCATCGGCGTTTCCGGCACGCTCATCTACGGCTTTCGTGCCTGGCGGCTCCGTCAATGGCCCTTCCAGAACGCCGCAACCGTTTCCACCTCATAAAACCGAAATCCTGTAACGCCATCGAACATTTCGTGTCTAATGGTTGCTGGGTTCTTCCCTGAGGTCGCCATGCTGATCCGCAAACCGTCTGACATACCCTCCTCATCCATCACGCCCAAAGAGATTTACATGAACCGCCGCAAGTTCATGCGCGGCGCAGCGGCCGGAACCCTCATCGCCGGCGGCGTCGCTCTCGGCATCAATCGCATCGCCGATCTGGTCGATCCCAGCACCCGCGCCCTCGCTGACAGCGCCAAGCTCCAGACGGTCAAGAGTCCCCTGACCACCACCGGCGAGCAACTCACCAGCTTCGACGACATCACCCACTACAACAACTATTACGAGTTCGGCGTCAACAAGGACGATCCCGCGCGCAACGCCGGCGTGCTCCCCACTCGTCCATGGACGGTGAAAGTGGAGGGCCTGGTCAAGAAGGAGAAAACCGTCGACATCGACACGTTGCTCAAGCTGCGCCCTCTCGAAGACCGCGTCTACCGTCATCGCTGCGTGGAAGCCTGGAGCATGGTCATTCCCTGGGTCGGCTATTCGCTCTCCGAGTTCATCAATCAGTGCGAGCCGCTCAGCAAGGCAAAATACGTCCAGTTCCTCTCCTACTACGATCGTCATGTGGAAGAAAAATGGGCGGACGAAACCACCATCTTCTGGCCCTATTCCGAAGGCCTGCGCATGGATGAGGCCAAGCATCCGCTCACCCTGCTCACCTTCGGCCTTTACGGCCAGGAGCTGCCCAACCAGGATGGCGCGCCCGTGCGCGTCGTAATTCCGTGGAAGTACGGATTCAAGTCGGCCAAATCCATCGTCACCATCCGCTTCGTCGATAAGCAGCCGCACACCACCTGGAATGACCAGGCAGCCAACGAGTACGGCTTCTACTCCAACGTGAATCCCAACCGCGATCATCCCCGTTGGAGCCAGAAAACGGAGCGCCGCATCGGCCTGCCGTTCTATGAGCAACGCCGCACCACCCTCATGTTCAACGGCTACGGCGATCAGGTGGCCTCGCTGTATACGGGAATGAATCTGCTGAAGGACTTTTGATTCCCAATCCTCAAATCCTTTTTAGAGTGAGGCCCGCGTGGCGGACGCTGAAAGACAGCTCGAATCGTTCATTGGCAAATACACTCCCGAAATCGGCAAGCTCGCGCGCGCCGTCCGCGCCAGGATGCGGGCGCTCTATCCCACAGCGCTCGAACTGGTCTACGACAACTACAACGCGCTAGCCATCGGTTACTCGCCCGCCGATCGAACCTCTGAAGCTATCTTTTCCATCGCGCTCTACCCGCGCTGGGTCAGCTTGTTCTTTCTCCAGGCCAATGGAGTGCCCGATCCGGAGGAGCTTCTGCAAGGTAGCGGCAACGTGGCCAAGCACGTGGTGCTGCCCTCGGCGGAGTCGCTCGACGAACCCGCAATGCGGACGCTGATGGCGGAAGCCGTGGCCCGAGCCAAAGTCGCATTTCCTCTGAACGCCGAGCATCGACTGATCGTCAAGGCGATTTCTGAGAAGCAGCGGCCGCGCCGAACGGAGCAAAAGGCCAAAAGCGCTTCCAAATCGGCCGCCACCTCCCAGCGCAGAAATGCGAGCGCGCGCGGATGAAACGTCCGGTCCTGATCCTGTTGAAAGTCCTCGTCTGGATCGCCTGCCTCTGGCCCATCGCGCTCCTGGTCCGCGGCGCTCTGGTGCCCAACGGCCTTGGTCCCGATCCCACTTCCCACATCGCCCTCACCACCGGCTACACCACGTTGATGCTGCTCACCATCACCCTGGCCATCTCGCCGGTGCGCCGCATCGTGCCTCGCCTGGGCTGGCTCATCCGCTTTCGCCGCCTGCTCGGCCTCTTCGCCTTCTTCTATGCCACCGTGCACATGCTCACTTACGTAGCCCTCTATTCCGGGTTCAGCCTCCAGGCCATGGCCGATGACATTGCCAAGCGCCGCTTCATCACCATGGGCGTTGCCGCGTACCTTCTGCTCCTTCCGCTTGCCCTCACCTCCACCACCTGGGCCATCCGCAAGCTCGGCGGCAAGCAATGGAATCGCCTGCACAGCCTCATTTATCTTGCCGTCACCTGCGGAGTCATTCATTACTGGTGGCAGGTCAAGACCGGCGTCCTGCTGCCGCTTCCGTTCACCATCGCGGTGGCGGCGCTGCTGCTCGCGCGTCCCCTCCTGGCCTGGCGCGATCGCCGCCGCCGCCGCGTCTCCGCAGCCGTTTGATTCCTGGCGCATACCACCTTCGTAAGGCAGGACTTTCTGAAGAATCGAGCTAGAATATTCCAGCTCTTCTGCGAATGAAGTCATCGCTTCGCGCTGACTCCCGGCGGAGAAGGCGGAGGTTGCCATGAAAAGGGTCGTATTCGCGTTATGGCTCACCACCCTGGCCCTGACGGCGGCGGCGCAGGACCTTCCCGTGCCCGCGCAGATGCCCCCGCCCATGCGCGTGCCCATGCCGTCGTTGGCCACCGAATCCGTTTCGGCAACGGCGCCGATAACGCTGACTACCTCGGCGCCGGTCACAACGCCGATGCCATCTTCTCTCTCGACGTCGCCATCGCCCGCACCCGGCGACATCGATCCGGAATCCCGGGTCTTGCCTGCGCCTCCCCCTCCGGGTCTGCCCGTCGTTGTCATGACCCAGGCGGTTCCATGCAACGTCGATATGGCCTACCGAAAAAAGAATGTGGACTGCGCACTGTCTGTGCTGAAAGGTGTTTTAACTATCATTGATCTGGGAAGCGTTCCCGAAGTCAGCTTGGAAGAAGCGGCGCTTCGCGCGGGACCGACCGGCGGCGGGAAAATTTTCTCCGGCGCGGACCGGGATCTAATCGACGGCGTGACCCTGATGCACTCGGGGAACTGGAGCGAAGCGCACAGCAAGCTGTGGGCGGCTTACCGGGAAGTTCAGCACTTGGGTCAGATCAGCGAATACGGGAAAAACTCGGTTCGGTCCTTGCTGGAGTTCTCTGAGGCGGCGGAGAATCTGAGTGTTCACGACAACGCAGGAGCGATGGCGGGATTCATTCAGAGCTACCAGGACGCGCAGGACCCCAACACTGAGGCGGCGGCGCTCTTTGCCGCGGCGCAAGCTGAAATCAGTGCGCTGCATCAGGAACGTGCGTCGGAGCTGCTGAAGCAGGCGTACGGCCAGGCCGGCCCCAATCTAATGCCGAGCATCCTGTTGGCCAAAGTGGGAGTGCTGGCAAGCCTCAAAGGCTACCTCGACCCGGCCATTGACGGCGCGGCGCGGCAGGCCATCGAAAACGCGCAGAGCGGGCAGCAGAAGGCCTATGCCACTCTGTTGTACGCCGCATTGGTTCACAACGTGGATCAGGCGCGAGCCAGACAGATCCTGGACGACGCCGAGGCGTTGTGCAATTCCGACGCCGATTGGGCGCGCAATCAACGGCAGACGATCGAGCAATACCGGAAAACTTGGGGAGCATAGCCGGGGCCGTCATCCCGAGCCAGCAGCGTCGCCACATCGCGCTGCGCAGCCGACGGACCTGTCTCTCTCGCAGCCCCGCCCAGCGATCTCCGGAACATATTTATCTTTATAAATTAAGATTATATGATATTATCTGACTAAAGTATCGAACCAAAGCCCGTGGCGCCACCCTCCCCAGTCGAGCTACGGACCGAGAGACCATGGATCGGAGCGCAACACGGTGTTAGTCAGCGAATTCAAAAAAGCCGAGGCGCAGCCGGGCACACTCTCCCCCAGCCGGACCGCAGCTCCCAAGCTACCCCCCTCCCCCCCAAAGGTAACCAGGCGAAGTAGCAAGCCCTTGAGACCCAGCGACATATGTGTGCAGATTTTGCTCGCATCCACAACATTCCAATAGACATCGCCGTTTTTTTCTGCGCATTTCCGCTCCCCCTCCGCCGGTGATACAGTGGCCTTGACCCCATCCAGGAGTGCCGATGCGCAAGCTGTTCTTCCTCCCCGCCGCCCTCATCCTTGCGTTCACATCCGCAGCGCCCGCATGGGCGTGGGGCTGCTCCGGCCATGAGATTGTGGCCCTGATCGCCCACCAGGAGCTCGGGAAGCTGGACGCGCAGCATCGCACCGCGGTCCTACCCGAGGTGGAGCGGTTGCTGGCGCTCCAGGATCGCAACTACCCGCACCGCTACTGCGGCGACCTGAACCTGGATCCGATGGCCTTCTGGGCCACCTGGGCCGACGATCATCGCGTGGTGGATCCCTCGACCGGCCCGTGGCACTACTGGGACATTCCCCTCTTGCTGGAGAGCGGCACCAAAGGCCAGTACTGCGCCGAGGGCTGCGTCATCCAGGCGCTGGAGCAGCAGATCGCCATCCTGGGCGACAAGACTCGCCCCGATGCCCAGCGCAGCACCGCCCTGCTTTGGGTGCTGCACCTGGTCGGCGACATGCACCAGCCGCTGCACGAGGAAGACAACAACGATCGCGGCGGCAACTGCGTGCCGGTAAGCTTCCTCAACCACAAGGCAGAGGAGCGGCCGAACGGCAGCTACGGGCCCAATTTGCATGGGGTATGGGACACCGAGCTGGTGGAGCTAGCCGGCGGGATTGACCGCAAGTCCTCGGCCGCACCGGCCGAGGTAAGCGCATTTGCCCAGGGCCTCGCGGGCGATGATGCCGCCCTGATCCGTGGGTCGGAGAATGCGCCGGTCGATCTGGTGGCGTGGGCAAACCAGGCGCACGGCGTGGCGCGCACGCTGGCTTACCCCGATCTTCAGCCGCCGATCGCTCCGGTTGGCACGGTGACTGCTTCCAACTCCTGCGGGACCACGTCCGATACATACTTCGCAAGGCATGAGACGGCCGGCACCGGCTACGTTGCCGCAGTGCAGCCGGCCGTGGAGCGGCAGCTGGCACTTGGCGGCGCGCACCTGGCGGATGTGCTCTACCGCTCGCTGCGCTGAGCAGGAACAGGGATGCTTCTCTCCGCAGCCTGCCTTGTGCGCCCGCGCACATCTTCCGTCCTGCGGCGGGCGTAGCATGGCTAACCCATCAGGGAGGGACCGGCCATGGACGTCCACTGTTCCAAATGCGGCGAGCTTCTCGCCTCAACCTTTGTCTTCTGTTCCCGTTGCGGCGCGCATATTGAACGATCCGAGCCCGTCGTGGCGCCCGTCGCGGAGGAGCGCGAAGCGGCTCCTGTGTCCGGCGCCTTTACCGGAGCGTTCTTCGGCATCATCGCTGCACCCATCGCGCTCATCTTCGGCATCATGCTGTGCCTCACCGGTTTGGGCATGGTCATCGGTATCCCGGTGATCATCCTGGCGATCCTGTCGCCGCTGGCCGGGCCGCTGTTCGGGCTGGGCGCTGCGAAGGGGAAAGTGCTTTAGAGACAGGGACCGAGGATACCAGGGAACGAATTCCGAGCTACCAACGTTCCCGCCCAGACAGGCCCCTGCTCTCAGTGAAGCTAGTTGCAATCGATAATTGCAACGGGGTTATTGGTGCCTGCCATCCCCGTCCCGTCCTGAATTTTAAAACAGTACGCAGTCGCAGGCTGGGGCGGAAGGGTGAGGGTATACACGGTTCCCGGGTTTGCCCAAATGACGATGCCGCCAGGCTGGTTCACTCCAAATCCGACATTGGCGGGCCCGCAGTTGTCATAGGTCTGGCCCGGATAGGTTGCACAAACCTGAACGCTCGAGACGGAGGGAGGAAGGGCGTTGTCCTGAACGAACAATTGGATCGTCGTTCCATACACTCCGCAGGGCGCCTTCGAGCAGAAGGATTTGGATGCGTTCTTCTGCAGTTCGCCCGCACCCTTATTCAGGTTCCCGGCCGGGCCGCCGAGGGGCACGGTGTTTGGTTCCTGCAGCATCTGGTTCTCGTTGTTGAATGCGCCCCCGATCAACGGATCGGCGGATAAGTCGCTGGTAACCGACTCCTGGTCGACCAGCGCCGCATAGAAAAGATAGGAGGAGTAGACGCTTCCATCGATGGTGGAAGAACCACACGCAGCGCACTCGACGAACTGTCCGACACCGAATCCGGCGCTGACCCACGAATTGGTGTTTCCATTAAAGTTCGAATCGCCTACATTGCTCGAGGCGCCGATGAAATTTGCCGTCGCGGTCGCAATGGAGGATGCGCTCGATCCAGTCGTCGAGCCGAGGGTGTAAAGATCGGCCGCAGACTGCTGGATTGTGGCTGCAGAGGTATCTGCCGAGAAGACAGCGGCCGGCGACAATTGAGCGGAACCTGCAAGTTGAGAGCTAAGTTTCACTTCATTCAGGAGCAGGGCATCGGCGCTGGACAGATCTGACGGTGTAACAGTGACAGTGTTTCCGTTGAACGTAGCAATGTCGACGCTCCCAGCTCCGTTCATCAGCGACTGGATGGCGGTGGTAAGGCTGCCCGCTGCATTCACGGAGTCGTTGTAGGCGGTTTCGAAGTCTGCCGTATCTGTAGCGGTCCCCTGAATGCTTTGACGGAAGCTTTGCAGTGCGCTGACTTCGCCTTGAAGAAATCCCAACGTAAGTGTGCCCGAAGGGAGCGGCGAAGCGGGCGGGAGCCCGGTCAAGCTGAAAGAAACGGAGCCCGTTTTCCCTCCGCTTGCAGTGAGCGCCTGGATGGAAACTGCGCCGTTGAAAAGAGATCCGCTTCCGTTCTGGAAGACGGGCACGGCAACTGCGGCAGAGGTGGGTGTCACGCCGATAGCCGGAATGCTGACCGAGTATCCTCCTTGCGCGGTGAAATTGACCCACAGGGTATTAGAAGGGTCGAAACTCCCGGAGAGTGACAGCAACGTCAGCGGCGGCCCTGATGTGGGACTTATTCCTGTGAGCGTCGGGCCGTTGTTGATGGCGGCATTGGTCTCAATCGTGGTGGAGTCGGACGCAGATGCACTACTGCTGCCTCCGCCCGAAACGGACACCTGATTCGCTTGCGGAGATGTGGCACTCGCCGCGACAGTTACGGCGGCGGTGATGGCCGGATAGCTGCTGCCGGACGCGAGCGCGTCCCCGCGGCTGCACTTGGAACCACTGCATGTCCAGCCCGTGCCCGAAAGGGAGAAGAGAGAGAGCCCTGAGGGTGGATTCTCGGTCACGGTGACGGTCCCCGACGTAGGTGCGGCGTTGGAGGCGTTCGACACCGCGATGGTGTACTCAGCATCCTGCTGCCCCTGAGTGAAGTTGCCCGAGTGGCTCTTCGCGATGCTCAGACTGGCCGCTGCAATGGGTACGGAGAAACTGAAATTCCACATTCCCGTGCCGCTTCCATTATCCGGCGTGCTGAGCTGAACGGCCACGCCTAGCGAGAAAGTCCCTAGTCCCCCCTGGGGATTGCCGACGACGGTAATGGCGGGGTAGCTTGCCCCGGCGGCGAGGTTGTCAGTCCGGGAGCAGTTGTTGTTTGCGCCGCAGGTCCAACCGTTGCCCGACTCAGCGGTCACCACGAATTGCTGAAGATTGGGAAAGCTAACCTGCGCACCGAGGCCGGCCAGAGTAATGGTTGAGCCGCTTGTATTGTTTACGACCACGTTGAATTTCGCGCCAGTTTCGCCGACGGCCCATGGGCCATTGCTGGAGAAAGAGACGGATATGGGGGGCGTGCTGTTTCCGCCGCCTCCATTTCCCCCTGAGTTGCCGCCGCCGATGCTACCGCATCCGGCTGCAAGCAGGGATAGACCGAGCAAGTGGAAAAACCAAAGGCAGCGTCCCCGATGCCCTCGCTTCGCTGTCTCCAAAGCTTTGACCTCTTCTGGGGATTTCAATTGGATGGGGAAACCGGCCTCTTACACACGGGTTCCGGATAACGGCTGAATAATCAAGAAATCTGCCATAGTCTTTGAGGGCTGTCAAGACGGGGGTTACCAAAGTACTCGAAACGGGCGGAGTGGCGCGTGTACGCGGACAACGAGCCGCTGCGGAAGCTGATGAGAAGCAGGGAGTAGGGAAGAAGGGAAAAAGACAAGGGATAAGGGCTGCGCGATGGCGTGCGCGGTTCCTTAGGGAGGGGAGAGGCAGCCAAATGCAAAATGCTTCCAGCGGCTCCGGGTTAACGGAGCCGCTTTCGGCTAGACCTTGAGCGCGGGATGGGCCGCGTAGTGGAGCAAGACAGCCACGGCGCAACTGGTGAGGCGGGTTTCAGCGGAATCCGCGCGGCTGGTAAGGATGGTGGGCACGCGAGCGCCGAGGACGATGCCGGCGAGTTGCGCGCCGCCCAGGTACTCAAGCTGCTTGGCCAGCATGTTGCCGCTTTCGAGGTCGGGCACCACCAGGATGTCGGCCAGGCCGGTAACCGGCGACTGCAGCTTTTTGATGGCCGCGGCGCGCGCGCTGACGGCGGTATCGAAGGCCAGAGGACCATCCAGGATGCCGCCCGTGATTTGTCCGCGCTCGGCCATCTTGCACAGGGCGGCCGCGTCCAGCGTGGATTTGATCTTGGGGTTGACCGTCTCGATGGCGGAGAGGAGGGCCACCTTGGGCTCGGGAATCCCCAGCGCATGGGCCAGGTCGATGGCGTTCTGGACGATGTGGACCTTGTCCTCGAGCTCTGGCGTGATATTGATGGCGGCGTCGGTGATGAGCAGGGTCCGCGCATAGGCCGGCGTATCCATGATGAAGACGTGGCTGATGCGGCGGGCGGTGCGGAGGCCGGTGTCGCGGGCCATGGCGGGCTTGAGCAGCTCGTCGGTGTGCAGGCTGCCCTTCATGAGCGCCTGGGCGTTGCCAGCCCGGCACATGACCACGGCGAGCTCGGCAGCCTTGGACTCGTCGTCCGCCTGGAGAATCGAGTAGCTGGAGAGATCGAGGTGGGTTTTGGCGGCGAGTTCCTTCATTTGTCGTCCATCGCCGATCAGCGTGGGCTCAATGAGGCCGGCCTGGGCAGCCTCAACCGCGCCGCGCAGCGCAACCTCTGACATCGGCCACACTACGGCGGTGGTAATGGCGGGAAGGTTCTTACAGCGTTCCAGAAATTGATGAAAAACGTGGAAGTCCGGCGGATGGCCCACCAGGGGGTCCACGGCAACGGCTTCAGCAAGAGGGGCAAGATCGCTCATCAGATGTTCACTCCCGGCCGGCATGAATCGAGTGTACGCCGACCCTGTCGAGTTCATTTTCGCCGGGAGGGAGGCCCGCTGCCTGTGCCATTGGTCACACTGCGCGGCGGCGTCCTGAATGGCGGTATGGACTCGCTATGCGCAGGGGCGAAGTCACTCCGCTCGTAGCGCGTTCACTGGATTTACCACCGCTGCCCGGCGCGAAGGCAGGTAGGAGGCGATCCACGAGATGGCCACGATGCCGAGCGCCGCGATGGCGTAGGTCCATGGATCCAGCGGGCTAACGCCGAACAAGATGGAGCGCAGGAAGCGGCCGCAAGCGAACGCCACTGCGAGGCCCGCAGCCAGGCCAATCAAGGTAAGCAAAAGCCCCTGGCGCACAAACATGCCGGTGAGCGCCTCGCGGCGCGCACCCAGAGCCATCCGGATGCCGATCTCCCGCGTGCGTTGCGCCACGGCAAATGCTATGACGCCGTAGATGCCCACGATGCCGAGCAGCAGCGACATGCCGCCGGCTATGCAGAGGATAACCAGGGTGAAGGACGTTCGCGCCATGGATTTGCTGTAGAGCTCGCCGAGCGTAGTGGTCCCGTCGAGCGGGAGATCGGAATTGACCGACCACACCGCGCGCTGGATTTCGCCGACGAATGCAGAGGAGCCGGCGCGGGGCGAGCGGACGACAAAACTAACGTAGCGCCGCATCATCTCCTTGTTGCCGTTGAACTGGTCCTGATAGAGCGGCCAGTAGGCGACGACCGAAGGTGGCTTGTCCAATCCATCGTCGTATACGTTGCGCGCCACGCCGACGATCTGATGCCACTGTTCGCCGGGGGCTTCGCGGATCATCTTGCCCAGCGCGTTCTGCGGTGATCCCCAGTACTCGCGCGCAAAGTTGTCGCTGATGATGGCGACGGGGCGCTTCTGAAACTCTTCGTCCCAGGTGAAGTCGCGGCCGGCGACGAGAGGCGCGCCGAATGTGGAAAAGACCCCGGGACCGATGTAGCGAAAGCGGCGAATGGGGGGCAGCTCGCCTTCCTTGTAGGAGTGGTCCTGGGCAGCCACGGGATTGAAGTTCATCTCTCCGCTCAAGGGCACGCCGGTGGTGATGGCCACGGACTGGACGCCGGGAATGGCGCTGAGCTTGTCCGCGATAGCCTGCTGCATGCGCAGCACGCGTTGCTTCTCGGTATCGGGGATTCGTGTATTCGGGATGTAAATGCCGAACGACATGAGTGAATTGGGATCGGTGAAGCCGGGAGAGACCTTAACCAGCGCGCGGAAGGTGCGGATCATGAGGCCGGAGCAAATGAGCAGGACCAGGGCCAGCGCCACCTGCACCACAACGAGGGTCTTGCGCGCGCGATGGCGCTCACGCCCCTGGCTGTTGCCGCGACCGGCTTCGCGCAGTCCGGTGCTCATGCGCACGCCGGAGTATTTGAAGACCGGGATCATGCCGATGACGAAGGCCACAAACAGAGTTATGGCGAGGGCGAAAAGGAGAACGGGCAGGTTGATGCCGATTTCGTGGAGGCGCGGCAGGCCGGCGGGCTCGGCGGCCACAATGAGGCGGAGAGCGCCGAACGCCAGGCCCAGGCCGATCAGGCTCCCCGCCAGGCTCAGCACCACGCTTTCAATGAGGATTCCGGCCACGATCTGCCCACGTCCGGCGCCCAGAGCCGAGCGGATAGCGAGCTCCTGGCGGCGGCCTTCCACGCGGACGAGAAGCAGGTTGGCTACATTGGCGCAGGCCACCAGCAGCACCACGACAATGGAGCCCAGAAGCACCCAGAGCACCTTGCCCACGTCGCCCACGACGACGTTCTTGAGGGTATGCAGGGTGGGCTGGAACTTTGCCGATTCAAAAACGGCCGTGGAGAATCCCTGAGGAGCAGGAAAGCTGTGAATGGCGATGGGAATCATGCGGGCCACGTCGGTATTGGCCTGCTCGAGAGTGACTCCGGGCTTGAGCCGCGCCAGCGCCTGGAAATTGAAGTTGCCGAGTTGGGTCTTGCTGCGATCAAGGCGCATGGGCAGGTACAGGTCGGCCTTCTCGTCAAGAAATTGAAAGTCCCGGGGAAGAACTCCGATGATTTCGTGCGCCGTGCCGTCGATGGTAATAGCGCCGCCAATGATGGTTTTGCTTCCGCCAAAATGGCGTTTCCAGTAGCCGTAGGAGAGGATCGCGGTCTCGGGTCCGCTGGGCGAGTCTTCCTGGCGCGTGAAGAGCCTGCCCAAAATCGGCTTGACTCCCAGGAGGGGCAGGGTGCCGTCGGTAACGTCCATTGCGGGCACTTTGTCGGGTTGGCCCATGCCTGTCACAGCGTAGGAATCGATGTTATAGGCGCCGATGTCCTGGAACGTGGTGTTCTGCTCGCGATAGGTGAAGTACATGAAGGCGGCCATGTTAATGACGGGCAGATTCACACCGGGAGCACTGTGCCAGATGCCGATGAGCCGATCGGAGTTCGGATAGGGGAGAGGCTTGAGCAACACGCCATCGACAACGCTGAAGACGACGGTGTTGGCGCCGATGCCCACCGCCAATGTGATGAGCGTGATGGTGGTGAACAACGGGGCGCGCGCCAGACGGCGAAGGACCTGCTTAAGATGATTGATGAAGAGCGTCATGCCGAGCCTCCTGTTCGTGCCTGGATCCGGCGTACTGCGGACGGTTGCGAGAAGGTTTTGCGTTGCTGAGGATAGTACGTAGGGATTGCGGAAAAAGTTCGACGAGCCGACGGGGAACGGACGATGCCGAAAGCCAGCCGGACCGGTCCGCAGCCGCGCCCGTCCGCTGTTCCCGCAGCGGGCCTCGGTGCTATGCTCGATTCGCCTAAGAAAAGCGATTTAGAGGAGAAGAGCGCAATGTGGTTCCTGGGAATGGATGTGGGTACGGGCGGCACGCGCGCCGTCATCGTGGATGGCAATGGGAAGCTGATCGCCGGCGCTTCCAGCGAGCACGCGCCGTTCCGCACGCCGCATCCGGGATGGGCGGAGCAGGATCCCGAGGACTGGTGGCGCGCCGCGCAGGAGGCCATCCCGGCAGCCATTGCCGCCGCGCCCCAGCCGCATGAGCCTATCGCCGCCATCGGCCTGACTGGCCAGATGCACGGAGCGGTTCTGCTAGACGAAGCCGGCGCGGTGCTGCGGCCGTCGCTCATCTGGTGCGATACGCGTACGCAGCCGGAATGCGACTGGCTGCACCAGAAGATCGGCTACGAGAAACTGATCGAGCTTACCTGCAACCCGGCGTTGCCCAACTTCACGCTGACCAAGGTGCTGTGGGTGAAGGAGCACGAGCCGGAGATTTTCTCAAAGATTCGCCACATCATGTGCCCCAAGGATTATGTGCGCTACCGGCTCACCGGCGAGTTCGCCATCGACGTGCAGGAAGCGTCGGGCACGCTGCTGCTGGACGTGACTCACCGGCGCTGGTCGAAAGAAGTTGCGGAGGCCGCAGGAATTCCGCTGGAGTGGCTGCCGAAGGTGTACGAATCGCCGGAGGTCTGCGCGAAGATCAGCGAGAAGGCCGCGGGGCTTACGGGGCTGGCCGCCGGCACGCCGGTGGTTGCCGGAGCGGGCGACCAGGGCGCCGGCGCGGTGGGAATGGGCATTCTGCAGCCGGGGTCGGTCTCGGCTACCATTGGGACTTCGGGCGTGGTGTTTGCGGCCACGGCCGAGCCTACCAGGGATCCCAAGGGCCGGCTGCACACCTTCTGCCACGCGGTTCCCGGCTTGTGGCACGTGATGGGCGTGACGCAGTCGGCGGGCCTGAGTCTGCAGTGGCTTCGCAACACGTTTTTTGCCGGCCAGAGCTACGACGCGCTGAGCGAGGCGGCGGCCAAGGTTCCCGCGGGCAGCGAGGGCCTGGAATGGGCGCCGTACCTGCTGGGCGAGCGCACGCCGCACCTTGACCCGGAGGTAAGGGCGGCGTTTGCGGGCATCAGCACCATTCACACCGCCGCGCATTTTACGCGCGCAGTGCTGGAGGGCGTTGCCTATTCGCTCCAGGACACGTTTACGCTGTTTGCGCAGCTTGGGATTCCGGTGAAGGGAATCCGCCTGGGCGGCGGCGGCGCGCGGGGCACGCTTTGGCGTCGCATTCAGGCCGGAGTTTACGCGCATGCGGTGGAAATTCTGACTGCGGAAGAAGGCGGGGCGTTTGGCTGCGCTTTGATGGCAGGCGTGGGGGCGAAGCATTGGGCCAATCTCGACGAGGCTTGCGCGCAGGCGATCGAAGTGGCCGTGCGCATTGAGCCGGACGCCGCCGATTTGGCCGCATACAAAGCCGGCTACGAGCGCTGGCGGAAGCTGTATCCGGCGCTGCGGAGTTTGCGATAGAACCTTGCCGCAATTCGGCCTCACTGTGTACAAGTCGAAAGCCGATGCATTAGGCTTTCTCCGAATCTGAAATCGGTGAGGGGCTCATGCGTATTCAGCTTTCTCGTATTTTGTTTGCGGTCTCATTCTTCGCAGTTCCTCTGACGGCACAGCCCGGGAACCAACCTGCGACATGCGCCGATCTTCATGTCATTCCCGCCGTTCGCGAGTGCAGCGCAGTAAAGGCCGTGCGCACCGAAGGCGCGGGGATTGGCATCCTTCCCCTGCGAGACAAGGAAGATGAATTCACCGCCGAGGACTTGCGCGGAGCACTGAAATCTGACGCGACACATACCGAAGGCGAGGATCGCGCGTTTATTCGCCTCGAACGCGCCGATGAGCCGCTGGGGAAAGAACTGCTCGGGCACAGTCACCTCGCCTTTGATCCGGCGATGCACGACGAAGGCTACGCGATCGTTCCCGACGGCGATCACGGCCTCGCGGTGGTTGCCGAAACTTCTGCGGGGCTCTTTTATGGCGCGCAGACCGTGAAGCAGCTGGTGCGCGGCTCGGGCAAGGACACCGAGTTGCTTGTGCCCACCATTCGCGACTGGCCTGCCATGCCCCATCGCGGCCTCTCCGATGACTGGTCGCGCGGGCCGCTGCCCAACATGGAATTCCTCAAGCGCGAGATCCGCACCCTGGCGGCGTTCAAGTACAACATCTTCTCGCCATACTTTGAAAACACCTTCGCCTACTCCGGCACTCCTGTCGCGGCATTTCCTGGCGGCGCCATGACGCCGGACGAAGCGCGCGAGCTCGTCGCCTACGCCGCGCAGTATCACATCACGGTCATACCCGAGCAGGAGTCATTCGGGCATTTGCACAACGTGCTCAAATACGAGCTGTATTCGCCGCTGGGCGAAACGCCGCACGGTGCGGTGCTGGCGCCCGGCGATCCCGGCACGCTGCCGCTGATCGCAAGCTGGTTCCATGAACTGGCGCAAGTGTTTCCCGCGCCATATGCGCATATCGGCGCCGACGAGACGGCGGATCTGGGACTGGGCCGGACCCACGAGCAGGTGCAGCAGCAGGGATTGGGCAAGGTCTACCTGGACTTCCTGGCGCGCATTCATGACACGCTTGCGCCGGAACACAAGCGGCTGTTGTTCTGGGGCGATATCGCCGTCAACTCGCCCGACCTGGTGCCCACGCTGCCCAAGGACATGATCGCGGTGCCCTGGGAGTACGACGCCAAGCCCGATTTCGCCGGCCAAATTGTCCCGTTCACCAAGGCAGGACTGGAGACATGGGTGGCTCCCGGGGTGAACAACTGGAGCCACATGTACCCCAACAACAACGAGGCCATGGGCAACATCGGCAACTTTGTGCGCGACGGGCAGAAGCTGGGCGCCACTGGCATGTTGAATACGGTATGGAACGACGACGGCGAGGGTATCTTCGACATGAACTGGTTCGGCGTGCTGTTTGGCGCGGCCGCGTCGTGGCAGCCCGCGGCGATTTCAGATGACGCGTTCATTGCCTCGTATGGGCAGGCATTTCACAACGACCCGACCGGCAAGGTCGACGACGCGCAGCGTGAGATGATGGCCGCGCAGATGGCTCTGAAGGGCGCCGGTCTTCAGGATGCCGAGGACAGTCTTTATTGGGCCGATCCGTTTTCGCCCGATGGCCAGGCCGTGGCGACAAAGATCCGGCCTGTACTTTCTGAGGTTCGTCTACACGCGGAGCGTGTCATCACTTTGTTGGATCAGGCTCGCGCGGCGGCAGCCGCGGATCAACGCGAGTTGACCAACCCCGAGGCGCTCGACGCGCTGGAACTGGGCGCGCGACGCATCGATGCCATGGGGCTGAAGTTCCAGGCCGCGGACGAAGCCGTCTCGCTCTATGCCCGCGCGCAATCGCTCGCATCCGACAAAAAGAACTGGGACGAGGTGGAGGACCTGCTCGAAACCATCGGCTCCAACAACGGCAAGCTCCAGGACATTCGCAACGGCTACACCCTGATCGGCGCGCTGTACCGCGAGGCGTGGCTACGCGACAACCGTCCCTACTGGCTGCCGAATAATATGGAGCAGTTTGACCGCGCCGCGCAGCTCTGGATCGGGCGCGGCGATCGGTGGGACCGGCTCATCGATCACTGGTGGAGCACGCACACGCTGCCCCCGGCCGCCGAGGCCGGGCTGCCGCAACCGCCGGGGCCAGCTGCGCCAGCGCAATGATTCCAGGGTTTTCCGCGCTCGCCGCGTCTTCTGGCGCGGTCCATGCGTCGTCTATACCGTGTGATGGGACCGGCTCTGTCAACCCATTCACCGAAACACGCAATGGAGGTTCCTCAACAATGCTCAGAAAACTTGCCCTCGCGCTTCTCTTCGTCAGCTTCGGCGCCATCACCGCGTTGGCCGCCGATGTCAGCGGCAAATGGACCGGAACCGTGACTACGCCCCGCGGCGATCAGCAGCTCACCTTCACCTTCAAGGTGGACGGCGCGGCTCTCACCGGCACCATCACCACGCCGCGAGGCGACACCGACATCACCGACGGCAAAGTGGACGGAGATAACATCTCGTTCACGCAGAAGCTCAGCTTTAATGGCAATGACATCACGATTAACTACAGCGGCAAAGTAGACGGCGACAGCATCAAGTTCACCCGCCAGATGGGCGATCGCCCCGCCAGTGAGTTCACGGCTACTCGCGCCAAGGAAGGCCAGTAGAGCCGGTTCCAGCTCTGCGCCGTTCGAGCGTGGCGGGCAAAGCCGCACGAACCGCCGCGCTCGTTCAACAGTCCTCTGATTTTCCTCATCGCGCCAGCGATCCTGCCCCGACGTCGATCACGCGAAAATCCGTATCGCGATCTTTCAGCGTAAGCAGGATCTTGCCGGTTCCGTCGGCTACGAAGCTTGATCCGCCGTAGGTCTGCCCGGCCCAGGGCCCGTGGGTCATCTCACCCACCAGGTCCACGCCGGCCATCGGGCACCGGACCTGCGCCGCGCGCGTTTTCACCAGAGCTTCGAGGACCTTGGAATGCTGCGGCCACTGATCATCCGGCGCGGCCCAGCCGTATGGCACCAGCATCAGGTCCGGCTTGAGCTCCTTCATGCGGTTCACAAAAGCATCGGTGAAGGTGTCGGCGCAGATCAGCACGGCAATACGGCCGAACTCGGTATCAACCACGCCGATGTCTTCGGGCCGCCCCTGCGCGTAGGGCGGAGTCATCAGCTCCGGCAGCACATTGATCTTGCGATGCTTCCACAGGAGCTTGCCGGTCTTGTCCACCAGGATGGCGGAATCGTACAGCTTGTCGCCGTCCTTCTCGTCCAATCCGATCGCGATCATGATATGTGGTGGTCTCTCGCCAGCTCGGCGATGCGATCGCTGTCGGCGCCGGGGATGGGCGTGGCCATGCGGTGCGCGTCGGGATTTTCCCATCCGAGGATGGACGACTCGGGAAAGATGGCTATGTCGGCGTGATGCGCCTCGGGCTGTTCCAGCGCGTACTCGATGCGCCGGAAATTGCCGTCGCGGTCGGAGTCGATTACCAGAATTTGGCAGATGGCCAGGCGGACAGTTCGCGGCGCGCCATGCGCTACAGGCAACAGGAGCGGAAACAGCAGGCAGAGCAGAAGCTTCTTCATGGATGGATCCTGGCGAGAATGGTCAACCCGATGATACGCGAGTGTGTTTGACCAAGGCCGATTCCGGCTATGCCGTCGCGGTTCGGGCCACATCTTCAAGCCCGCGCGCCTCAATTTCGAACTCGCGAATCTTGTACTTCTGGATCTTTCCGGAAAGCGTGGCCGGAAAATCCGTGACGAACCGGATGTATGCGGGGATTTTGTAATAAGCGATTTGGCCCTCGCACCACGCACGCATCTCTTGTTCAGTAGCTTCCACGCCGGGCCGGAGCCGCACCCACGCCACCACGATCTCGCCCAGCCGCGCATCCGGAATGCCGACAACCTGCGCTTCGCCCACTTTGGGATGCTCGTACAGGAATTCTTCAACCTCGCGCGGGTAGATGTTTTCGCCGCCGCGGATGATCACGTCGCGCGAGCGTCCCGTGATGCGCAGGCAGCTGTCTTCCCGCATCACGCCCAGATCGCCCGTGCGCAGCCAGCCGTCTTCGCGGATCACCTGCGCCGTGCCTTCCGGATCGCCGTCGTAGCCCTTCATCAGCGCATATCCGTCGACGCAGATCTCACCCTGCTCGCCGCGCGGCAGTGTCTCGCCGGTAACAGCCGAAATCACCCTGATTCCCGTCTGCGGCATGGCGCGGCCCACTGTATTCACCCTCACCTCAATGGTGTCCGCCGCATCGCTCATCGTCACCACTGGCGAGGTTTCCGTTTGCCCGTAGGCGATGACCAGCTCGCGGATGTGCATTTCATTCAGGACGCGTTTCATCAGCTCGATGGGGCAAGGCGCGCCGCTCATCATGCCGGTTCGCAGGCTGGTCAAGTCGTATTCGGTAAAGTTCGGGAGGCCGAATTCGGCCACGTACATCGCGGGGACGCCGTAGACGCTGGTTGCGCGCTCGTGATGCACGGCCTCCAGCGTTGCCCTGGCATCGAACGTCCAGTTGGGCAGGATGATGGCTGCGCCCGAGTTAACCGCGCTCATGGTGCCGATGACGCAGCCGAAGCAGTGGAACAGCGGCACCGGGACAACGATCGCATCCTTCTCCGTGTAATGAAATCCCTGCGCCAGGAACTGGCCGTTGTTCACCACGTTGTGATGGGTCAGCATCACGCCCTTGGGGCTCCCGGTGGTTCCGCTGGTGTACTGGATATTGGCGATGTCATTCACGGAAACACTATCCGGCAAGCGGCCGTCGGCATCGAGCAGCGCCGGCCACTCCGGCGCATCGAAGTAGATCACATGTTCCAGCGCCAACTCGTGCCCGTGCCGCGCGCGTCCCAAGATCTCCTCGTAGTCGGCATGCTTGTCCTTGTGCCACAGGAACAGCGCCTTCATGTGCGACCGCACCAGCGTGTACTGCAGCTCGTGCGAGCGATACGCCGGGTTGACGTTCACCAGCGAGGCCCCGGCGCGGGCGCAGCCCATGTGCATCAGGATCCACTCAATGCAGTTGGTGGACCATAGCCCCACGCGGTCGCCTTCGCGGATGCCCAGCGACCACAGGCCACGCGCTACGCGGTCGGCCGCATGGCTCAATTCGGCCCAGGTCATGCGCGCGCCCTGGTGGCGCGAGATGATTGCTGGCCGGTCCGGGAAGCGCTCCGCGGTCCGCGTCAGCAGATCGCCGACGGAGAGCTCCAGCAGGGGCCGGTCTTCTCCGCGCGATTTGCTTAGTGAGTTTTGATTAACTTGCATCGGGACTTTCCAGGGAATGACCTTTGCAGTCTACCCCAGGCCTTAACACGGCCGTTTGTGATTCTGCTCACATCCGAGAGAATCCGAACAAGGAAACAGTTGTCTCCGAGCTCTGCGCGGCCATGAATTGCCGAGCCCGTTCGTTTGTGACACGGTTCACAGCGCAGGGCTCAGCGCGAGCCGAATGTATTGTCATGTCCAAATCGCGCCGTCAGTTTCTGCAGTCTGGTGCCGCATTGGCCGCGGGTTTCGCAGCCGGGCCGCGAATGCTTCAGTCACAGGCCGCGCCTGCGCCGCCCTCCACGGCGCCGGCAACCGTTCAGGTCCCGCGCATGAGGTTCGGCCCGGCCCAGATCAGCCGGCTGGTGCTGGGCGTCAATCCGCTCTACGGGTTTGCGCACTACAACTCAAATTTCGCCCACTCCATGGCCGAGTGGTACACCCAGGACCAGGTATGCGAAACCCTGCATCGCGCCAGCGCATTCGGCATCAATGCCTTCAACTACGTCAATATCGGCCGCGCCCCGCAGGATCTGGCTCGCTTTGAGTCCGAAGGCGGACGGATGCACCTTATCATCCAGGTCACGGCGCATGACGATGAAACCGCCCTCGTCAAGAACCTGAAGCCGCTGGCCTTGCAACGCCGCGGCGAAGAAGTCGACCTCGCCTTTCGCAACGGAACCATGGCCGCCGAGCGCGAATGGTGCAAGCGCGTCCGCGATCTCGGTGTGATGGTCGGAGTGGGCACCCACAAGCCCGAAGTCATCGCAATGGTCGAGGAACAGGGCTGGGACATCGACTTCTACGCCGGCTGCGTTTACAACCGCACACGTACGGAGGCCGAATGGAAACAGACGCTCAACGGCCAGATCGCAGAGATGCCGCGCGAGATTTACGTGCAATCCGATCCGGCGCGCATGTTTGCCGTGATGCGCCAGACCCGGAAGCCATGCTTTGCCTTCAAGATTCTTGCCGCCGGGCGCATTGAAGGCGACCAGGTTGCTGCGGCCTTCCGCACCGCGTTTCAGAGCATCAAGCCCAACGACGGGGTCTATATCGGCGTCTACCCGCGCTACAAGGACGAGATCAGGGAAAACGCCGAGCTGGTGTCGAGGATTCTCGGCCCCGAGTGAGGCCGATGGCAAATGCTAAGTTCCGCTCATTGTGACCCAAGCGCCCGACTCCGCCGATCGGAATATCGCTTCAATCACGCGCATATTCGCGATGCCCATTTCCAGCGTCACCGGCACATCGCCGCCCTCGAGAATCGCCCGCGAAAACGCGTCCCCTTGCATGGTGTACTGGTCCGCCGTGGGAAACTCCTCCATCCGGATGCCGCTGCCGGTGAGGTCGCCGGTTTCGTCCACCCACAACCGCGTGGGCCGGTCCGGAGGCGCGTTGAACGGAATTTCGATCTCGATCCGGCCCTTGGTGCCCACAAAGTGCACGCGCTGGTAGGGAACTGTCTGCATGCTGACGGTGAAGATGGCGTGGCCGTGCTCGAACTCGAGCAGCGCCGAGGTCAGCCGGTCGGTCCCAAACGCCGGATCCCGCTCGATCAGGCCCACCACGCGCTTCGGTTCCGCGCCAAACCCTGTGCGCGCGGCCTGAATGCAATAGCAGCCGATGTCGTAGAGCGCGCCGCCGCCCGATTCCACCTGGTTGCGGATGTTCTTCGGGTCCACGTTGAAGTAGCTGAACCACGCCATCACCGCCCTCAGCTCGCCGATGCGCCCCGACCGCAGCAGTTCTTCGGTCCTGAGCCATTGCGTAAAGCTGCGAATCATAAAGGCTTCGCCGATTTTCACCCCCGTCCGCGCCTGCACCGGAAGCAGGCTCTCGGCCTCGGCAACCGTCATGCTCAGCGGTTTCTCGCACAGCACGTGCTTGCCGGCCTCGGCAGCTTTCGCGGTCCACGGGATATGAAGTTGATTCGGCAGGGGATTGTAGATGGCGCCGATCTCCGGATCGGAGAGCAACTCCTCATAGGAGCCGTAAGCCTTCTCGATTCCGAGCTGTGCGGCCGCAGACTTCGCCCGTTCCAGGTCGCGAGACGCGATCGCCGTCACCACCGAATATTGCCCCAGCTGCATGGCGGGAATCACTTTCTTTACGCCGATTGCCGCCGTGCTTAATACTCCCCAACGTACTTTGTTCGCCATGCGGTCCATGATAGCTTTTCCGGGTTTTTGTGCTCCATTGTCCGTCTTCAGCTCCGTCATCCATCGTTATGCAGCGCTTGTTCTTCCATCGCCGTCGAGTGACATTAGTCACCTGACACTGAACTCCGATTTTGCTATTCTCGACACAAAGCCCGAAACTTCTGCCCCTTCCCGCATGGGCTCTTCCGCACGACAAGGCCTTCGGTTTCAGGGGCTCCATGATTCAGGAGTTGCATGCCCGCGCTAACCATGCCCGCCAAACCAGCCGATCAAAAGTCCCTTGTCCCGGCTTCCGTATCCCGCAGCATGAGCCGCGTTATCGGCGTCGCTCGCCGGCCGCTCAGCTTGCCGCCATGGGCAGTTGTGATTGCTGTGGCTGTGCTGGCCTGTGGCGGATTTCTCGTTGGTCGCCAACGCCCCGCGCATCATTACGTGTCCTATTTCGGCTACCCGTTGGTGCTGGACACCACCACGGGAAAAGCGTGCTACGCCGTGCCCCCGCAGCCCGCGGCTCCAGCCAGGGCGGATGATCCGACCTTCCCGGTCGACGGAACCGCCAACCAGCTCGACACGCAGACGACCGCCGGCGACCAGATTCCGCTCTGCGGGAAGCAATAGCGGCAAGCCTGCTCGGGCCGATTCCTCAACGCTACCAAGACATTTAGCTATCTTTGCCGGGCACCTGCATCTACTGCATTGCGGAAAAGTCTGTCGGCCGCATGAACACTTCTTCGACTTCGAACACGCCGTTCACCTGCTTGATCAAAGGAATCGCAGCTTGCCGGTAAGGGAGAAATGCCGGATCGGCGTGTAGTGCGTCCCAGTTTTTTTGAGCATCCTCCTGGCTGGGATGGGCGATAAGGTAAACAAACGTGTCCTTCCAGGCGCCCGAGTCATCATTCGGAACCCAATAGCCGACGGTTTTGAGGCCGTGTTCTGCCTGCAATTTCGATACATCCTTGAAGACAGATTCGAGCGCGGGCACCTTGCCTGGCTCGGTGTGATAAACCATCAACTCGAAGACACGATGACTATCGGCCTTCACCTCTTGGACACGGGCAAAGTGGGCGGTGATGACCGATCCGCAGGCAAAGGAAACCACCGCCGTGGCACAAAGTTTCCACTTTGCAAATTTCAAGCTGGCAGGCATTGCGATCCTCCAGGAATGGTATGCGCCTACCCGGCGCGCCGGCCCCGCACATCGTAATGGAACCGGCATTTGCCCGGCCAAATCATTTCGAGACAAAGTTGCCCGGAATCAATGGGTTTACCTCATATCGAGGAGCCCTTCTGTTCACTTCTGGGCGAATATGTTCATTATCGGACACATTTGGTCCGGGATGGGACGGCAGGCTGCTCTGCAAAAGCCGATATTTGCGGGCGTCGGAGCCCGCAGGCGAAATCCTGAGCAAAGGGAAGGACCCGCTTTGGTGGGCGCAGTAGGATTCGAACTTGAGCCGGGTTGCGAGCGTCGGAGCCCGCAGGCGAAATCCTGAGCGAAGGGAAGGACCCACTATGGTGGGCGCAGTAGGATTCGAACCTACGACTTCCACCGTGTGAAGATGGCACTCTACCGCTGAGTTATGCGCCCTGAAGAAAAACGGTACCGGCGACAAGTGCCGGAGGGGGTTCCCGTAGGTTAGAGTAACATTGGCCCCGGGAAACCGCCAAACCCTCGATTGAAGGTAACCGGGCGCGCACTCTGAGCGGACAACCATGTTTCGATTCAGGCAATTCCGGTCCCCGGCCGATCTTGTTTCCGAAGGCGGCGGCGCGGCCTTTCCCGAGGGGGAAGAGTCGGGATTCTGGCTTGGATTTGTGTCCGCCGAGGGCTCATCGGGCCGCGGTTCTGGCACCCCGGACGGCCCCGGCGAAGGCATCGGAGTACGTTTCCAGGGCGAGCTGCCGGCCGCCACCCCGAGGAACGCCTTTTCAGCCGCATCCGGCCCCAAAGGGTCGGGCGGCAACGGCGCCGGGCAGCCGCACCGCCGCGCGCATGCCGGAGGGCAGAATCCGCCGGATGAAAACAACGGGGAAACGCAACAAAACGGCGGGGATGGGGTCGATGAGGATATGGCGACACTCGTCCTGGACAGACCGGCGATGGGCGCGTTGCCGGAGACCCTTCCAACTCCGCCGCAACCGGGGGAAAAGATTGCGGCGCAGCCGGGCTCGGCGGCGCTCGATCCCAAAAGCGACGCCGCCATCATGCTGCGCGTCGCCGCCGGAGACGAGGCGGGGTTCAATTACCTGGTGGAGAGATACCACCGTCCGATGATCAGCTTTCTTTACCGGATGGTGCACAACCAGGCGGTGGCCGAAGAACTGGCGCAGGAGGTGTTCCTGCGGGTGTACCGGAGCCGGGAGAGCTACCGGGCGGAAGCAAAATTTACGACTTGGCTGTATCGCATCGCCACCAATCTGGCGGTAAACCACGCGCGAGACACCAAATATGAGCGGACGGCGCAGAACGTCTACCTGGATGTGCCCGACGAGGAGACGGGGACGACGCCGGAGATCGCCGACGACGAGATGAACGTGGAGCAGAAGTTGCTGCGCGACGAGCGGATGGCGGCGATCAGCAAGCACGTGATGGCGCTCCCTGAAAGGCAGCGCACGGCGGTGCTGATGCACAAGTACCAGGGGCTGGATTACCGGCAGATCGGCGAGGTGCTGAAGCTGAGCGAGTCGGCCACCAAGTCGCTGCTGTTCCGGGCGTACCAGACGCTGCGGGAGCGGCTGAAAGACTTTGTTTGAGGGAGCGAAACGGGTGCGGGGACAAGGGTTTTTTGAGGAATCGGGGTGGTCAAAATGAAACGGAACACGAACATCTGCGCGGGAATGGAGACCAGGTTCCAGGACCTGCTGCTGGATCCGGAGAACGTGCCGGCAAAGGTAAAGGCGCACGTGGACGGGTGTGACGGCTGCCGCAGTGAGCTGGAAGCGCTGCGTGCCACCGTGGCGGCAATGGACGCGTGGGAGGCGCCCAAGCCCAATCCGTACTTCATGACCCGGTTTGAGGCGCGTCTGCGGGAGGAAAAGGCGGCTGGGCCCGCGCATTGGCCGGCGCGCATCATGGAAAAGCTGAGAACCAGGATGCTGTTGGGCGCGCATAGCCACATGCGGCCAATTGCGGCGATGGCGCTGACGATGATGTTGCTGCTGGGCGGCGGCACCTATCTGGATTTTTACTGGCAGGCCCCACCGGCCGTGCCGCAGAAGACAGCGGTGGTAAACGATCTTCAGATCCTGGACAACAACGCGCAGCTTCTCGATCAACTGGAGTCGATCTCCGGCGACGAGAACTGAAGCAGGCAGGCGAGGAAACTTCAGGCAGCAGGGACGTGAGGAGACCATGACGGGCGGACGAAAGATGACGGCATTGCGCCGGGCAGCGTGTGCTGCGGCGCTGGCGGCATTGTGTCTGCCCGTTGGCCTTGCTCAGGGACAGCGGCGCGAGCAATCGCGGCCGGCTCCCCGGCAGCAGTATCGGCCTCCAAGAGCGGCGCGTCCGCAGGGCCGTCCCAATGTGCAGCGTGGTCAGCGGCCTTACCCCAACGCATCGCGGCCGGCGCCCGCTTACGGCGCGTCCCGCGCCCCCTACGGCAATGCGCAAAGGCCGGCGCCGCCACGCTACTCCGCGCCGGGGTATCCCGCCCCAGGAGGCCCGCGACCGGCTTATCCCGGCTACCGGCCGCCCAACTACGCGCCCCCCGGCCACCTGCAATCGTGGCTGGACGCGCACCGCAATGTGCCCGTGGCCAATCAGGAGCAGATGCTGCGCAACGATCCCAGCTTCAGGCGCCTGCCCCCGGGCGAGCAGCAGCGCCTGATGCGCCAGTTCAACCAGGTGCACTCGCTCAATCCGGAGCAGCAACAGCGCCGCCTGGCGCGTGCTGAGAACCTGGAGCGGCTCTCGCCGGAACAGCGCATGCAGGTGAACCGCTCCATGCGCGACTGGATGGGCCTTGCCACCCGAACGCCAGGCCGTGATGACCAACGCCTTTCGCGATCTGCGCTCCGTGCCTCCGGACCAGCGCGGCATCGTGCTGAACTCGGCCCGCTACCAGAGCCAGTTCACGCCCCAGGAGCGCGGCATTCTCTCCAATCTGCTCACGGTCGAGCCCTACGAGCCGCCGAGATAGCGGAGCTAGCGGAGTCAGAGGAGTCAGCGGAGCTAGAAACTGCTAACGCGAGGCGCAGTCACGTGATCCGTATCACGTTCCCTCAGGCCCAATTCGCGTCAACATAAGGTCAGCCTCCCGCCGATGCGGGATGCCGAGGCCATCCATGCCGATATCCCCGATCAGCGACGCCATCGACGCCGCCCGCTTGCGTGAGATAGTGCAGGCCGCGCTGGAAGTGATGCGCGCGCCGCAGCGCCAGGAGATTTCGCCCTCCGCCGCCGTCAACTCTTTTGAGGCCGGGGCCCTCCGCGACGAGATCATCGCCGCTGGACGAAAGCTGTGGCAGCGCCAGTACGTCGACGGCAACGGCGGCAACATCAGTGCGCGCCTCAACTCCAGCTACGTCCTCTGCACGCCCACCATGATCAGCAAGGGCGACCTGCAGCCCGCCGACATCTGCCTCACCGATTTGGCCGGCAACATCCTGGCCGGCGACCGCCTCCGCACCAGCGAACTGCTCCTGCACCTCGCCATCTATCGCGCCAACCCGCGAGCCCGCGCCGTCGTCCACTGCCATCCGCCCAACGCCACGGCCTTCGCCATCACCGGCTCGGCTCCGCCCAACGGCTACCTGTCGGAGTTCGAGATCTTCATCGGACCGGTAGCCGTCGCGCCCTACGAGACACCGGGTACGCAGGCTTTCGCGGAAACCATCCTGCCCTTCGTCCAGGACCACAACACCATCCTGCTTTCGAATCACGGCGTGGTCTGCTGGTCTGACTCCGTAATGCACGCCGAGTGGCTGGTGGAAATCCTCGAAGCCTATTCGAAGACCTGGCTCATTGCGCAACAGCTTGGCCGGCCGCTCGCGCCCATCCCCGGCGGCAAACTGGAAGAGATCCTCGCCATCAAGCGCCGCCTCGGCCTGCCTGACGCGCGGCTCGCGTGGGAAACGCCGGAGCCGCCCGCGGGGCACAAACCCGCGGTTGACCTCGACGCGCTGGTGGAGCGGGTGATGGCGCGGCTGGACCAGAGCTGACGGGTGTGTTTCCTTGAGAATTGGGTCCAGTTAGCCCGGCGGTGAGCGGAGGAGCGCCCTGGTCTTCCTATTGCAACGGGTCCGACCAAACGCATTCGGATCCTCTGCTCGGCTGGCCCTTGTCATCGTAATAGACAATGTAGAGCGAGGCCTTGTCGTTGCCTTGCGCAGGGGTGAAAGTAATGCGGGTTTTGTGACCGGGAGGCGCGAAAGCCCCTGACTTGGCCACCAGCGTCCTGCCTTCCATCACGTACGTTCCCAGATCGTTCTTAAAGTTGGGGCCGGCGTATTCATGATCGCTATCAATCCACACATCGCCTTCCGCCACGCGGTTTCGGTAGATGCTGCTGCCGTACCCGGGGCCATGGGGTGTCGGCACCGGCGCGGAGTAGCACCCATAATGGCCCACTGGGGGCGGCTGACCGGACGCGGCCGCAAATGCCGAGCCCGCGCCGTATGCGCCAATGCCGGAAGCCGCAGACACAATCGCACCTACGGTCCCAACAAAGGAAAGCAGACTCCCAGGGCGGCCTGTAGTTCTAATCCGCATAACCAATTACTACTTTAGATGCGAAACCGGCGGAAATGACAGGAACCTGCGCAGCCCGGTATCCTCGTCTGTCATCCCGAAGGGAATCCCATCATGTCCCAGAAAAGAACGTTTGCTCTTCTTCTAATTGCTGCCTTCCCAGTCTGTTCTTCTCTGAGCCAGGCCGCCGCCCAATCCCTCACCTTTCAACAAGCCGACCAGAAGGCCCGCGCCCTGCTCCAGCAGATGACGCTCGACGAAAAGATCGGCCAGATGAACCAGTCCTCTGGCGTGCAGATGCCTATGCTCGGCTCGGAAAAGCCCGACGACCTCATCGCCCAGGGCCGCGTCGGGTCTATCCTCTGGCTCATTGACCCGAACCAGATCAACCGGCTCCAGCACATCGCCGTCGACAAATCGCGCCTGCACATTCCCATCCTCTTCGGTTTCGATGTGATCCACGGCTACCGCACGGTGTTCCCGGTGCCGCTGGCCATGGCCTCATCGTGGGATCCGTCTGTCGAAGAGCAGGCGCAGCATTGGGCCGCTGAAGACGCGCGCGCTACCGGCATCCAGTGGACCTTCACCCCCATGGTCGACATTGCCCGCGACGCCCGCTGGGGCCGCATTGTCGAGGGCGCGGGCGAAGACCCGTATCTCGGCTCCGCCATGGCCCGCGCGCAGGTTCGCGGATTCCAGGGCGCCGCGCTCGGTCCCGACTCCGTGGTCGCATGCGTCAAGCATTACGCCGGCTATGGCGCCGCCGACGGCGGCCGCGACTACGACTCCAGCTACATCCCCGAAGAACTTTTCCGCAACGTGTACCTCAAGCCATTTCACGCCGCCGAGCAGGCCGGCGCGGGCAGCTTCATGTCCGCGTACATGGACCTGAACGATGTCCCCGCCAGCGGCAATCGCTGGCTGCTCACTGACATTCTCCGCAACGAGTGGGGCTTCAAAGGCTTCGTGGTGTCGGATGCGTTCGCTGTCGCTAGTTTGCAGACCCACGGCTACGCCAAGGACCCCGCTGACGCCGCGTACAAGGCCGTTCACGCTGGTCTCGACATGGACATGGCCAGCCAGACCTTCACCCACAACCTGGCCGGCCTGGTGAAGGAAGGCAAAGTCAGCGAGGCCGAAATCGACGCCGCCGTGCTGCCCATCCTGCGCGTCAAATACCAGCTCGGCCTCTTCGACCACCCCTACGTGGATACGTCAAAGGTCGACGCCGTGCTCGATCGTCCCGAGGGCCTCGCGCTCGAGCGCAAGCTGGCCGGCCGCTCCATGGTGCTGCTTAAGAACGACAACCACACCCTGCCGCTGTCCACGTCCGTCAAGAAGATTGCGGTCATCGGCCCGCTCGGCGACTCCACTCGCGATATCGAAGGCGGCTGGACCGTGGAAGGCCTCTTCGGCGGAGGCAGCAAAAGCCATCCCGTCACCGTGCTGGCCGCGCTCAAAAGGCGTCTGCCCGATGCGCAAATAACGTTCGTTCCCGGCCCCACGCCCACCACGCTCTACGCGTCGCTATTCGATCAGATCCAGGGCAAAAAGCCCCCGCCGCCGGCCACCGATGCCGAGATCGCCGACGCCATCAAGCAGGAGAACCACGCCATCGCCGATGCCGACATAGTCGTCGCCGTGATGGGCGAGCTGGCCACCATGAGCAGCGAGAACGCCTCCCGCGCCACCCTCGATCTGCCCGGCATTCAGCCGCTAATGCTGCAGGCTGCGGTCGCATCGGGCAAGCCCATCGTGCTCGTGCTTGAGAACGGCCGCCCGCTCGACATTCGCTGGGCCTCCGCGCACATTCCCGCGATTCTTGAAGCATGGTATCCCGGCACTAAGGGCGGCGACGCCGTGGCCGACGTGCTCTTCGGCGACGTGAACCCCGGCGGCAAGCTGCCCGTAAGTTGGCCGCGCGTTGCCGGAAGCGAGCCGCTCTACTACAACCACAACCTCACTCACGAGCCCGAGGACGCGCCCAACTTCACCTCTCGCTACTGGGATATGAACTCGAAGCCGCTGTATCCCTTTGGCTACGGCCTGAGTTACACCACGTTCACGTTCGCGAACCTGAAGCTGAGCCATTCGAGCATCGCTACCGCAGGCAGCACCGAGGTTTCCGTTGACGTCACCAACACCGGCTCAGTTCCCGGCGACGAAGTGGCGCAGGTTTACATCCACCAGCGCTACGGCTCGGCGTCGCGGCCCGTGCGCCAGCTTAAGGGCTTCAAGCGCGTCACGCTCCAACCCGGCGAAACCAAAACGCTTACCTTCTCGCTGGGCACAAACGAGCTCGAGTTCTGGAGCCCGCAAACAAAAGTCTGGGCCGTCGAGCCATCCACGTTCGACGTGTGGGCCGGCGGCGACTCCACCGCAACCCTCCACGCCGAGCTGACGGTTACAAAATAAGAGCGCATCCGTAGAGTAAGTAGCGCCGGCCTCCTGGCCGGCTGTGGCGTGGGCCTCCCGGCCCACGCCACAGGCCATCGTCGCCGAGCCTCAGACCCTCAAGGATTAACGGAGCGGAAACAACTCACCCTGTCCCCATCCACCAGTGTCGCCGCTTCCAGCCACGTCTCCGCAGCCACCACCCCGGCGCAAGGCCCCAGCGTGCAAACGCGAATTGCGCGCCGTTCCCCCTCGTTCCGCAGCCGATCCAGCACCGCGCGCATCATTCCGCCCGTAAACGGCGTGTAAAGGTGGAACACCGTCCCGGCGCTCAGATCGGCCTCGCGGGCGTCTGCCTCAACAAACGTCACTCGCTCCAGTTCCAGGCTCGCCGCGCATTCCCGCGCGTAGTGCACGTACGCGGCATCCACTTCAATCCCAATTGCCCTCGCACCGGTCAGGATCGACGCCAGCATGGGCACATGCCCTAATCCCGATCCGAGATCGATGAGCACATCGTCTTCGCCGAGCTCGCTCGCCCGGATCATCTCCAAAATGTGCCGCGCGGGCGTGGGCTGATAGAACACCATCTCCGGCGCCAGCACTGCCTCACTGACCGGCTCTTTGAGCCCAAGAACTCCGGGGATCAGCTCGTCCAGGTGGTCGTAGCCAAGCCCCGGTTGCGGCGCTTCAGTTTCGGAACACCGCGCGATCCACTTCCGCAGGCACTCCGCGCCCCCGGCCCCGCGCACCTCATCGCGAATCGCCGCATAGGCCGCGCCGTTCGCTGCTTCCAGCTTTTCCCGCAACGCCACCGCACGCGCAAACAGCGATTCGATCCGCATCGCGCGCGAGTCCGCGATCAAGGCGTCCAGTTCATCCAGCGCATCCATGCGTGCGCGCAGCCGCTCCGGCTCCCATAGCGCCACGTCCGCGTCTACGCGCGCCATCCACGCCGCCACGCCGCCATCGAGCGTCACCGCTGCGTATGCGCCTTCGCCACCGCCCTCTCCGGCGCTGTTGTCATCGATCCCGATGCGCATTTAAGACTCCAGACTAGTCCGGCGCGAAAGCCGCTGTCGACTGGCCGCTCCATTGGAACACGGCCGCGCGGCTTGCGCCTTTTCTGCACCCGATTGCTCTGGGCCACATCGGATAGCTTGAGGCACTCTGCGAAGCTCAGGCCTTTTGCGCCGGCGAGCATTGTGGGACACTCGAATTGAGGTAAGAGATCGATGGCGCTGCCCACTCACATTTTGTTGGTGTACGGCTACCTGCTGCTCTTCGTGTGGGTGCTGGTGGAGCAGGTGGGCGTGCCGCTACCGGCTACGCCGGCTCTGCTGGCAGCCGGAGCGCTCTCCGCCGAGCACCAGCTCAGCTTCGCGTTAGCGCTGGCGGCGGGCGTGACCGCCTGCCTGATCTCGGATTCCTGCTGGTTCTTTGTCGGGCGGCGCTACGGGCGGAGGGTGCTGAACGTCCTGTGCCGGCTGTCGCTGGAGCCGACCGCGTGCGTAAAACGGACCCAACTCTCCTTTGGCAAACGGCGGCATGCCACGCTGCTGCTGGGGAAGTTTGTTCCGGGGCTGGCGTCGCTCACCTCGCCGATTGCGGGCCAGAACGGCATGGCGTACGCCGAGTTCCTGCTCTTCGACTGCATGGGCTCGGCGATCTGGGTGGGCACGCTGCTCGCCGCCGGGCGCATCTTCGGGGACGCGTTGAAGCACAACCCGCACTTGCTGGCGTGGGTGGCGCGGTTCTCCGGCGCGCTGCTGCTGGCGGCCATCATGGCGGTGCTGGCCGGGCGCATTTACCGGCGGCGGATGCTGCTGCAGCAGTTGGTCCGGTCGCGGCTGGAGCCGGAAGAGCTGCGGAATCAGTTGGATGCGGGAGAGGAAGTCTACATCGTGGACCTGCGCCATCCGCTGGAGCAGTTGACTGACCCGTTCACGCTGCCGGGGGCGCTGCGTTTTGCGCCGGACGAGCTGGCAATCCGGGCGCACGAGATTCCGCGGGACCGCGATGTAATCCTCTACTGCACCTGCCCCAACGAGGAGACCGCAGCTCATACTGCCTTGAAACTGCACCGTTTAGGGGTGGAGCGGGTGCGGCCTCTGCGGGGCGGCTACGACGAGTGGAAGCGGCTGGGCTTTCCCATGGACGCTATTCCGCCGGTGATGCCGGCCAGTGGGCTGGTGCAGCTGGAAGGCTAATGGTAGTTTTGACCGCCTGGTCGGGCCGGATGGGTGCCTGAGGCGGTTTTTTCCCGCGAATACTGAACTTGCTGCTTTAGTATTCGGGCTGCTAAACAGACGGTTCAGAACCGATACTGAAGTGGAAACTTCAGTATTTGCAGAGCCGGTTCGATAAGCAAGGGTCTTTGTCGGCAGTGAGGTCTCCTCCCGGCGTCCGTAGGAAACGCGGCACGGTCCGCTTAGGATGACCGCACTCTTGGCTCGGGATGACAGCACTTCAGCTTAAGCTTTTATCGACTCAGGACACTCGCTGCACCGTGTAACGATTCTCCAGAAAGACTGAGGTGAAAGCTGGGCACTGCGTGGGTTTTTCGCTTACCATCGCGTGCTATGAGGAAATGGATCATTGCCACTGCGCTAATTCCCGCCGCGGCTGGTTTGCTGATTTCCACTCTGGCAGCCGCGCAGCAAACACACAACCAGTACGAGCCGCCGAACGCACCCGGAGCCGGTCAAAAGCTGCTGGCGCAATTTGTGGGCAACTGGGATGTGGTGAAGACGTTTTTTCCAGTGAAAGGGGAGCCGAGGGTAACGAAGGGGACATGCCGGCAATATATGGTGCAGGAAGGCAAGTTTCTGGAATCGGACTTTACGTTCTTCAATTCTGACGGAACCAAGGGTAGCGGCACCGGAATCTCCGGCTTCGATTCCAAGACGAATCGCTTCACAACGGTTTGGTTCGATTCGCGGCAGACGACGATGTCGATTCGCCAGAGCGACGGCACGTTCGACGGCAAGAACATCGTGCTGTGGGCTACGGCTCTCGATCCCGATGATCCTGGGCGTAAAACCGTGGCCCGCGCGCATCTTGAAGATGGCGGACGGGTGCTGGTCCATCGCCATTACCTGATTGACGATAAGGGGAATGAGCGGCTGATGATCGAACTGCGGCTGACCCGGAAGTAGCTGCTCAAGATTGCCCAGACAATTCGTTGACTCCGCCTTCTAAATCGCGTATTCTGGAGTCCTTGCGCGGTGTTGCGCCTGGGGTCTGTGACCACGGTTCCGGACCCGGCCGGAAGAACCCCTGAAGGGGAGACCGCCGGCGCAGGCCACCTTCTGTTGGCGGTCAGCAATCCTTTCCAGCAGAGCCAGGAGCCCAACGAGGGCGAATGCCGCAATCCTCACCCGAACAGGTTTGGGAGAGTGTCAAGAGTTTTTATTCCCGCGCGTGACGGGCGGGAAAGCGCGTTTTGCGTGGAGTTTTTCGGCCCATTGCGGGCAGTCGGCCGGTAGCGGCCAGAGCGAGGCAGGAGAGAGATGTCGACCTTTGTTCCCAGCGGCAAGAACATTGACCGCAAGTGGTACGTGATGGATGCCGCGGGCCAGACCGTAGGCCGGCTGGCCACGAGGGCCGCCGATGTGCTGAGCGGCAAGCTGAATCCGAAGTATGTCCCCTACATCGACATGGGCGACCATGTGATTGTGATCAACGCGGAGAAGGTAAAGCTGACCGGGCTGAAAAGCGAGAAGAAGATGTATCGGCGCTATACCGGGTTTCCCGGCGGACTGCGCGAGGAGTCGTTTACGCGGCTGATCAACCGCAAGCCGGAGAAGGTACTGGAAGAGGCGATCAAGGGCATGCTGCCGAAGAACAAGATCGGCCGGCAGATGGGCACGAAGCTGAAGGTGTACCGCGGGGACAAGCACCCGCACGCGGCGCAGATGCCGGCGACGAAGTAAATGCAGCTTTCAGCTTTCAGCCGTCAGCTTTCAGCTTTGTTGCTGAGGCACCGGAGGAAAGGCGAGGAAGCCCGAGTTTGGCAAATGTGAGCTGACGGCTGATAGCTGACGGCTGAGAGCTAGGGGAGAGAATGGCAGATCTGGTTCAGTATTACGGCACGGGACGGCGGAAGGCGGCGATTGCGCGCGTTTTTCTGCGTCCGGGCACGGGCGAGTGGAAGGTCAACGGCAAAAAGTTCGAAGAGTATTTCGTCACCGAGCAGCAGCGCGTGGCGGCCAAGCGGACGCTCGTGGTGGTTGAGATGGTTTCGAACTTCGACGTTGTGACCACCGTCAAGAGCGGCGGGGTGGCGGCGCAGGCCGACGCGGTGAAGATGGGCGTGGCGCGCGCGCTGATCGAGTTCAACCCGGAACTGCGCAAGACGCTGAAGGCGGAAGGGCTGCTGACCCGCGACGCGCGCCAGAAAGAACGCAAGAAGTACGGGCAGAAGGGCGCCCGCAAGAGGTTCCAGTTCAGCAAGCGCTAGAGCGCTTGCGAGCTGTTAGCTCTTAGCTTTTAGCTGTTAGCTTTTTCTCCTCAGGTTGGGCTGCTTTGGCTTTCCGATGCAGCGATGGCGGCAGGAAGAAGCTAAGTGCTAAGGGCTAACAGCTGATGGCTGGTTTTTCACTTTCCCGCTTTGGCGGGCCTAAATCCGGGCGCCGGCATCGACCACCCGGATGCAATTCAATGAGGAGGAGTCTTGGCGACCATCACCATGAAGGAGCTGCTCGAAGCGGGAGTCCACTTCGGGCATCAGACCAAGCGCTGGAATCCGAAGATGAAGGAGTATATCTTTGGCGAACGCAACGGTATTTACATCATCGACCTGCAGAAGACGCTGAAGCTGTTCAAAGACGCGTCGAAATTCGTTACCGAACTGTGCTCGGGCGGCAAAACGATCCTGTTTGTCGGCACCAAGCGACAGGCGCAGGACGCGGTGGCCGAGGAGGCGACACGCGCCAGCATGCCGTATATCAACCAGCGATGGCTGGGTGGGCTGCTGACCAACTGGGTGACGGTGCAGAAGAGTGTAAAGCGCCTTCAGGAACTGGACGAGATGGCGAGCGACGGCCGCTACGACCTGCTGACCAAGAAGGAAGTAATACGGCTGGAGCGGGAGCGCAAGCACCTGCAAGCGAACCTGGCCGGCATCAAGAACATGAAGCGCCTGCCGGACGCGTTGTTTGTGGTGGACTCAAACAACGAAGGCATCGCGGTGAAGGAAGCGCGCAAGCTGGGCATTCCGGTGGTTGCGGTGGTTGACACCAACTGCGATCCCACGGTGGTGGATTATGTGATTCCGGGCAACGACGATGCGCTGCGCGCGATCCGGCTGTTTACCTCGAAGATTGCCGATGCGGCGGCCGAGGGCCTGAACCTGGTGGGCGACAAGGCGTTCCAGGAAGAAGCGCCCGAGGCTGTGGCCGAAGAGGGTGTGCCCATCGAGGCGGCCTCGACCGAGGAAGTGGATCTGGAGGCGGCCCTGGGCGGCGGGATCCGCAAGGCTCCGGCGGCGGTGGCGGCCCTTCTGGAAGAGGCTGAGGCGGCCGAAGGCGGCGACTAAACATTCTGCGCACCAGCGCGTGCATGAGGAAAAGCGTGGCGCGCAACCCGTGCCACGCTTTATTTATGCCTTGCGGCAAGAGGCAAGAGAGAATTTCAAAGAAGAGATTGGAAAAAGAGAGATGACGACTGTGAGCGAGAAGATTGATGCAAAGCTGGTAAAGGAACTGCGGGAGAAGTCCGGCGCGCCGATGGGCGACTGCCTGAAGGCGCTGCAGGAGACCAAGGGAAACATGGAAGAAGCTTTTGTGGTGCTGCGCAAGCGCGGCGTGGCCAGCGCACAGAAGAAAGCGGCGCGCTCCACCAACGAAGGCGCCGTGGGCCACTATATTCACGCGGGCGGCAAGATCGGCGTGCTGGTGGAAATCAACTGCGAGAGCGATTTCGTGGCCCGCACCGAGGACTTCCAGGAGCTGATGAAGGATATCGCGATGCACATCGCGGCCAGCGATCCGCGCTACATCAAGCCGGAGGACGTTACCGCCTCAGACCTGGAGCGCGAGAAGGAGATCTATCGCGCGCAGGCCGCAGCGACGGGCAAACCGGCGCCTGTGATCGAGAAGATCGTGGACGGCAAGATGGCGAAGTTCTACGAGGAGGTTTGCCTGCTGGAGCAGCCTTTCATCAAGGAACAGTCCATCAGCATCAAGGAGCTGATTGCGCAGAAGGTGGGCAAGCTGGGCGAGAACATCACGGTGCGGCGCTTTGCGCGGTTCAAGGTCGGCGCGCCGGACTGGACCGTGTCCCAGACTAAGGCTGTGGAAGGCGCCGGCGAATAAGCAGCGGCTGTGGAAACGCAGCTCGAAACAAGGCAGGGCGCGACCGGAAGGTCGTGCCTTGTTTTGTTTTCCGTCTTAGGGACTTTCTTCTCTGGGCCAAAAGTCTCGACATCCGATGGAAGTAAGCGCATCCCATACACCCTAGCCGCAAAAACAAATACGCTGCGAGCGCCGCCGAGTCTGCGTGACAGCCGAAAGTGCGGCTAGGACTGGTAGCGTTTCTGGTGCCAGGCCCAGGCGGTGCGGAGAATGTCGTCGAGCCGGTTGTAGCGGGGCTTCCAGCCCAACTCGCGGATGGCTTTTTCAGAGCTTGCAACGAGGACGGCCGGATCGCCAGGACGCCGGGGATGGATCTCTGCCGGAATGGGATGGCCGGTGACGCGCCGTGCCGAATCAATGACTTCCTGCACGCTGAATCCCCGGCCGTTGCCGAGATTGAGAATCATGCGAGGGATGGATTCAAGTCCATCCAAGGCGAGGAGATGGGCGTCGGCCAGATCGGAAACGTGAATGTAGTCGCGGATGCAGGTGCCGTCGGGAGTGGGATAGTCGTTGCCGTAGATGCGGATGGCGGAGCGGCGGCCGAGAGCCACATCGAGAATGAGCGGAATGAGATGGGACTCGGGTTCGTGGGCCTCGCCGCTGGTGACGCCGCCGGGTCCCTCGGGTGCGCCGGCCACATTGAAGTAGCGAAGCGAGGCGAAGCGCATGCGATGAATGCGATGAAACCATTCCAACATGCGCTCAACCAGCAACTTGGATTCGCCATAAGCATTGGTGGGATTGAGGCGGGCGTCTTCGAGGATGGGGACAGTTTCCGGTTCCCCGTAGACAGCGGCTGTGGAAGAGAAGACGAACTTGCGGGGCCCACAGGCGAGCATGGCCTCAAGCAGGCCAAGGGTGGCGGCTGTATTGTTGCGGAAAAAGATTTCCGGCTTCGACATGGACTCGCCGGCCTCAATGAAGGCCGCGAAATGCATCACGGCTTCAAAGGGCGCTCCCTGGCGCGCAGCGGAACGAAAAAGTCCCTCAATGAGGGACCTGTCGGCGACGTCACCGGCCACAAATTCCGCCTCCGCCGGCACCAGTTCGCGGTGGCCATGGCAAAGATTATCCACAACCACTGGCCGATGGCCCCTTTCGAGGAGCAGTTTCGCAACCGTGCACCCAATGTAACCTGCTCCACCGGTGACTAAAGTCTTCACAAAAAATTCCTTTCTCAAAATTGAACGAAATTGGGTTAGTCTGTGTCTATTAAAGCAAACAGGCAGGACTCAACGGGCGGATGCCTTTGGGACTGAAGACCGTCATAAGACGGCGACCCTGCCAATGGGATCGACAGACAACTTCCTTCTCTTCGGAACTTTTGAATGCTTCGGATGTCCGGTAAGGAACGGAGCAGAGATGGCTTTTGAGAGTGCCTTGCGAATCCACGCATCACCCAAGTGCGCAGGGTATACCTACAACTATTTCGGGAGTCGAGCGGGAGAGCAAATCAACTACAATAACGACAACAGAATTCCCGTTTCCCCCATGCGATTGACGGGGGGTAATGAGGATCGGGCGATCAAGATGTACCCGGGCTCGACTCATTCCCGCCATGCAGGAAGTCACACACAGTAATTGCTTGCATTAGGCTGGACAAGCCGGACTTGGGCCATGAATACGCCGTAGGCATTATCGATTTCGACGAGGAATGTAAATGATGTCGGCCACATCCTATCCGATTCGAGCCAACTTCGGCTTGCTTCCCGAGCCTGAGAGAAGTCCGGCTTCGTTTGCGACCAGTGCGCTTGTGAACCTGACCATCCTGGCCATCATTCTGTACATAGGAATGACGGCAAAGAAGGCAATCCAGCAGCACCAGTTTGAGCAGACGCAGTTGATTTTTCCGACCAAGCCGCCTGAGCCGGTGAAGGTGAAGATTACGCCACCACCGAAGATAGAACCGCCCAAGCCGCCAGATGTGGCGAAGCTGGAGGCCCCCAAGATCAATTTGCCCAAACCGGAGCCGAAGCCGGAGACCAAGCCGCTGGTGATGGAAGCGAAGACAGCGCTGCCGGTGATGAAGCAAGCCAAGCCGGCGATTATTCTGGCGCCTCAACCCAAGGCCGCGCTCACAGCAGCAGCCCCGGCGCAGACGCCGAACAATCATCCTTCCACCAAGCCGGTGCACTTGGGCGAGACCTTCGGCGTGATGCCGAATCCCAACGCTTCGCGTCCAGCAACGGTGGCGGCGATCGGGAACCCGTATGGCGGGATGAGGGGGGCGGTGACTGCCCCCAAAGGCGTTGTGGGCTCGACCGGAATCGGAAACGGCACCCGTGCTGGTTCGAACGCCGGAACCGTAGGCAAAGTGGCATCCGCTGGAATTCCTGGAGCGACCGGCACGGGAAATACGTATGGCGGTGGAACTGTGGCCTCGGTGGCAATCCCCAAAATGGAGAAAGCAGCGGTAGCCACTCCGGCGGTAGATGCGGTGCCGCACTTCACGCAGCTTGAAGTGATCTCAAAGCCGCCGGTGCAGTACACGGCGGAAGCACGGCAACTCCGGGTGCAGGGCGACGTGGTGCTGCGGGTAACCTTTACCGCCGGCGGCCAGGTCATTATCCAGGGTCTGGTACACGGACTGGGCCATGGGCTGGACGAAGAGGCGCGCAAGGTGGCGCAACAGATCCGGTTCCGGCCGGCCACCAAGAACGGGCAGCCCGTGGACCTGACAACCAACATCACCATCACGTTCCAATTGGCTTAACATTGAAATTGAAGGGAATGAGCTGGATTCAGCCGCGGGTTGCCGAGACTATGCAAACCGCAACAGAACGACCAGAGCAGGAGCTTGACATGAAGTTTCGGAAGACTGTCCTCTACTTCCTCATAACTGCCCTTTGCGCGACAACGGCTTTCGCAAAGAAACAGCCGAAGTACGAAACGGCACACCAACTAACGCCGGAACAGTCGGCGCTGGTGCAGCGCGCGATTGCCCGGGAGAAAGTGCTGATCAAGGAGATTGGACAGCGGACTCCGCTAGTGGAGACCTATATCCAGGACACGCGCCCCGACGTGAAGCTGTACGAAGTGCCGGTCAGCGACACCTACATGCTGAGCCGGGTGGATTTCGGCAAGGGCTTTTTCGATAAGGCCTATCAGCCGCGCGACGCCAAGCAGAAGGGGTTCTTCAAGAACTCGATTGGTTCGATCATGGGGCTGAGCAAGGCCCTGGGACTGGACAAGAAGTTCACCTACAATCCGCTTGGTTTTACGGAAATGATGTTCGTCGATCCCACCGGATTCGACCAGCAGCACTACGTGTTCAGCTATGTTCGGCGGGAGTTTCTGGGGTCGGTGCGGACGTGGGTGTTCGACGTGCACCCGAAGGTTTCCGGCCAGGGCCGCTTTTACGGGCGCATCTGGATTGAGGACGATGGCGGGAACATTGTGCGGTTCAACGGAACCTTTACGCCGTCGAAGAATGAAGACTCTTCCAAGTACTACTTTCACTTCGACAGTTGGCGCATGAATGTTCAGCCGGACATCTGGCTGCCGGTTGCGATCTACGTGGAGGAGTCGCAACGCACCGAGGGCGACAAGAAGGCAGGTTTGAAGGCCCAGACGCATTTCTGGGGCTACAGCCTGAAGTTGCCTACGCGGGAGAGCGAAAACGTCAGCGTGAAGGTGGATGATGCCGAGGACAAGAGCGACGACACGCAGGACATAAGCCCGCTGCAGGCGCAGCGGTTGTGGGTAAGGCAGGCTGAGGACAACGTGCTGGACCGCCTGACCCAGGCTGGTCTGGTGGCCCCGGCGACGCCGGGCGGCTATGAGGAGAAGGTGCTGGAGCAGATCGTCACCAACCTGGCTGTGCCCAACAACCTGGCGTTTACCAGTCCGATCCGCTGCCGCGTGATGCTGATGGACACCGTGGAAGCTACCACAGTGGGGAACACAATCCTGTTGAGCAAGGGGCTTATCGACTCCATGCCGGTTGAGCCGGCCTTCGCGTCGATTATCGCGATGGAACTGGCGCACATTGTGATGGGGCATCACATCGATACGCGTTACGCCTTCAACGACCGTCTGCTGTTCCCCGATGAGACGACCTTCCAGCGCATCGACATGTACCACTCGGACCACGACAACGAAGAAGCCGTGAAGCGGGCCATGACGTATCTGGAGAGCTCAATGTACAAGGACCAGTTGCCGACTGCGGGGCTGTACTGGGAGCAACTGGCGGATCGTGGCAAGGCGCTGCGCGCCCTGAACACGCCGAAACTGGGCGACAGTCTGCTGCGTCCGGACGGAACCCCCTGGATGCTGGCACTGGCGCACGAGGCGCCGAAGATCAACTGGGACGATCTGACGCAGATTCCGGCGTTTCCGCTGGGAAGCTGGTTGAAGACCGATCCATGGGACGATCGCGTGCACATGCTCAACGACAAGTTGTACGCGCCCATGAACCCACGCGACAAGATGCCGCTGGAAGTCACCCCGTTGTACTTCAAGCTGCAGCGGTACGATGCCAAGGACGCGCAGCCGGCCCCCCCCCAGGCCAGCAGCCGGCAGCGCCTGCGGGCGACCCGAACAATCCCCCGGCGAACGGCAATCAGCAGGCCCCGGCTGCTGCCGCTCCCCAGGGTACTTCCGGCCAGCCGTCGCCGCAGACGAGTACGCAGCCGGCCAACCAGGATACTTCAGCCCAACAGCAGACTCCCACTGCACCGCAGTTGAGATGAATCCGGGGGGTCTGAGGAGGATGGCCGAGGAGTTTCCCCGGCCATCTTTGTATGCGCGAACGGTCGTCGTAAATAATGACGCCACCATCATTCGATCGAAGGTAGGCAAATAGCCAATGAAACAAGCTGCTCTTATTTTGTGTTCAGTTTCCGTGCTTCTGCTAATGGGCGCGCAATTCGCTCGGGCGCAGGCTGCTTCAGACGCCAGCGGACCGCGCACGTCCATCACTGCCGGAGGATTCGCTTCGGGATTCGAATCCGACGATAACAACGATAAGCTTGTTGGCGCGGGCGCGTTTGTGGACGTGCGCTTCCGGCACTGGGTTCAAGTGGAGGGGGAAGGCCGCTGGCTCTATTGGAACCAGACGGACGGCGAGAAGGAAAGCAATTACCTGGTCGGGCCGCGCGTGCCTGTGGTGCAAATAGGCAAAAAGACCGAAGTCTTTGGCAAGGCGCTCATCGGCGTGGGCAAGATGACCTTTCCGTATGGTTACGGATATGGCAACTTTACCGCGCTGGCATTCGGAGGCACAGTGGATTACCACCTGAACCGCAGGCTGACCATCCGCGGTGATTTCGAATACCAGGACTGGCCGACATGGCTGAACAACACCGCTCTTCTTCCGTATGGGGTCAGCGCAGGCGTCGGCTATCGCATTTTCTGAGTTTCAGGGCTCGAGCGGAATCCAGGCTCTGGTGTTAACGCGTCCCGCGTACAACAACCCGGGTTCCCGGCGACACCAGCGTGCCCGGCGCGGGGGCCTGCTCGCGCACCGTGCCATTGCCCGCCACCGTCACTTCAAGCCCGGCGCCGGCTGCCGTCTCAATCACCTGCCGGATCGACATCCCCGCAAAAGAAGGCACGTGGACCTGCTTGCCCACGTCCCTCACCACTTGCCGAGCCGACGCTGTTTGGGCAGCAGGGTCTGGAGCGGTTGCGCGCTCCGAGGCAGGGGAGGGAATTGCCGGTTGCGATGACGCTGCCGCAGGACCAGGCTTCTCCGGCTGCGCAGCCGGTTGCGCCTGCTCGGTGCGTAGCGGGTCGTCGCTGGGCAGGTCGTTCACAGCCGCATAGAGTTGGCTGATATCGGCATCGTTCTGGCGATCGTCCTCGCGCGCGTAATCCATCGGCGTGCTGGTCTTCGCCGGCCTGACTTCCTCGTCGTGCCGTACGCCCATGTATTCAAGGATCTCCTGCGCCACCTCAGCGAATACAGGCGCCGATACCGCGGTCCCGTAATACGACCCCCCTTTTCTGGGCGTGTCGATGACCACCGCCACGGCGATCACGGGGTTATTCACCGGAGCAATTCCCGCGAACGATGCGATGTGCATGGTCTTGGAGTAGAGGTGGGTAACCGGGTCCACTTTCTGCGCCGTGCCCGTTTTGCCACCCGCCGAGTACCCGTTGAGCTGCGCCGGCCTGCCGCTCCCGTAGAGCACCACGTCTTCCATCATTTTGCGCATTTCCGCGGCGGCAATTGTGGAGATGACCCGGTGCGCGCCGGCGGGGAGCGGATTTGGCAAGTCCTCGTCCAGCTTGAACGCATGCGCCTCCATCGGCGCGGAGTCCTTGGGGTTGGCAGTCAACTGTCCGGGCATCAGCACGTGCGGCGGCAGGTAAACGCCGCCATTGGCAATGGTCGACACCATGGAAACCAGCTGTAATGGCGTAACCGCAATCTCCTGCCCGATTGCGATCGATCCAATCGACGATGGTCCCCACTTGTTCACCGGCCGCAGCAAGCCGCGCGTCTCTCCGGGTAGCTCCACGCCTGGTTTCGATCCAAAACCAAACGCGCGGATGTACTGGTAGAGCTTGTCCGGGCCCACCTTCAACGCCATCTTGATGGCGCCCACGTCGCTCGACTGTTCGAGCGCCTCGTGGACCGGAATTACGTGGAAGTGTTCGCCCTGATTGTCGTGGATCACGCGCCCGGCAATCGTGATCTGCCCGCCCTGACAATCCACCATGTCGTCCGGCTTCACCAGTCCTTGGTCGATGGCCGCCGAATATGCTACCAGCTTGAATGTCGATCCCGGTTCGTACACATCGCTCACCGCGTGATCGCGCAGGAGCGAAGGGGTGGTGTGCCGGAAATCGTTGGGGTTAAATGTAGGCCGTATGGCCAACGCCAGGATCTGGCCTGTGTGCACATCCTGCACCACCACCGTTCCGTTCAGGGCGCCGGTACGTTCCATCGCGTGATCGAGCGCCTGCTCGGCCATGAACTGGATGTTTTCGTCGATGGTGAGCTGCAGGTTCTGTCCCGGCTCGGGCTCGCGCTCAGTGGAACCCAGCACCTTGCGCCGCGCATCCATGGCGGTGTACATCCGCCCGGAAACTCCATGTAATCGCGGCTCGAATTTTTCTTCCAGTCCCCCCAGCCCGGTGTCGTCCGTCCCGACGTAGCCCAGCACCTGGGCCGCGATCTGGTTGTCGGGGTAAAACCGCTGGTATTCCTTCTGGAAGTAGATGCCCTTCATGTTCAGGGCCTTTACCTGTGCGGCGATGGCGTCAGGCACCTTGCGCGCCACCCAGGCAAATTCCCGTCCCTCTTGCAGCCGTTCCTGGATCTGCGGAGCGGTGGTTCGCGTGTCGTCAGGATCCCGATGCACGATGGCCGAAAGCGTTTTTGCCGCGGCCGCCTTGTCTTCGATCTCCGTGGGAACCGCGTAAATTGAATTTACCTGCACCGTCATGGCCAGCTCGTGCAGGTTCCGGTCGTACAGGACTCCCCGCCGCGGCGCAACTTCAAACGTGCGCTGCTGCTGCTTCTGCGCCCGGTCAACGAACTCCTGGTGGCGCACGATCTGGAGCCAGAACAACCGCCCCGAAATGGCGCCTGCCCAAACCAGGAAAAAGAGGCAGATAAGCCAGAAGCGCGCCAGCTGCATAGGCATGGCGCGCGGTAGGTTGTTGCGGTTGCGGGCGTGGTTGCGAATGGATGTGGCCTGCATGGCCGGTTGGCTCCGGGGGAAGTTGCTTATTGCCTGCCTTACTGTGCTCGCATTGCCGGTGGAGTCGCTGCGGCGAGCGTTGCACCCGAGGCGTCAGGCAGCGTGGTAGGATGCACCACCTGACCCGGCTGCGGCGCCTCCAGTCCAAGCTGCCGCGCCATGCCGTCGATGCGCGCCGGCTCGGTCAACTCCGCCTCCTTGAGCCGCAATTGCCGGTTATCCTCGCGCAACTGTTCAACCGCCTGCTTTTCCGCCTCTACGCGGTACGATTGCTCGATGGCGCTGAAGTGCTGCAGGCCGTAGATCATGATGAGCGAGAACAGCATGGTGACAGCGGCCGAAAATACCCGCATCTCGCGCACTCGCGCGGGATCGGGCGCCTTTACCAGCCGGCTATTGTCAAAATGCTTGCTGAAGTAGAACTCCGGCGTGCGCACGCCGCGGCGCCGCATCGGCTGAGCCGCCAGCAGGTCCGCGTTCCGCTCCGCTAGTCGCGCGCTCCAGGTCCGCCCCACCTCGAACATCGTTGTCGCTGCTGCCGCCATGTCGTTCTCCTAGCTTTTAGCTGTTAGCCCTTAGCTCGATCTTTTGAACCCGCCCCTTTTGCGTTGCCACTAAGTCCTTGAAAAGCCTGATTCGCCTTCTGCCTCGGGAAGCCAGCTAAGAGCTAAAGGCTAAGAGCTAAAAACTGTCCTTTCCGCCGCTCTCATCTTTGCGCTGCGCGATCGCGGGTTCTGCCGCATCTCGTCTTCGCCCGCCGTCACCGGCTTCTTCGTCAACATCGTCCAGATCCCTGCCCGCGCGCCGTCCCGCAAACTGTCCTTTACCAGCCGGTCTTCTAAAGAATGAAAGCTGATGGCTACAAATCGTCCGGAGGGCTTCAGCAACTTGGGTGCGGCCTCCAGCAGCGCCTTGATTTCGTCCAATTCCCGGTTCAGGTAAATCCTCAGTCCTTGAAACGTTCTTGTTGCCGGGTGAATCCTGTCGCTCTTCATCGCCGGGGCGGCCGTGGCCACAATCCGCGCTAACTGCGCCGTCGTGGTCACGGGTCGCCCCTTGACGATGGCTCTGGCGATTCTCCGCGATCTCCTTTCCTCTGAGAATTGATAGATCAGGTCTGCAAGCTCGCGCTCGCTCGCCTCATTTACCACTTGTGCGGCGGTAAGCTCCTGGCGCGGATCCATCCGCATGTCCAAAGGGCCGTCCGCCGAAAAACTAAATCCGCGCGCTGCCTCATCCAGTTGCAGGCTGCTCACTCCAAAGTCCGCCAGCACTCCATCCGCGCTCCCGGCCGCCACATGCTCTGCCACCGCGCTGAATGCCTCGCCGATCAGTTCCACTGCCGGCGCTTCGCTTCCCAGCTCCCGGCAAACCCGATCCAGCCGTTTCCGGGCCAGCTGTATCGCCTCCGGGTCCCGATCGAACCCGATCAGCTTCCCCGCGGCTCCCAGCCGCCGGACGATCGCTTCCGAGTGCCCGCCCAGTCCCACCGTGCAATCCACCACCGTGGCGCCCGGCCGGACTGCCAGATACTCGAACGCTTCTGTCAAAAGCACCGGCACATGGCGTTGTTCAGTCCGCGTCATGTCCGCCCCCTTGGGGACCCGGTGTCCTGCGCGCCCTGGCGCAGAATGCTGCGCCGCTGCGCAGACAGCCCTAAACCTTCCCGCCCAAAAGCTGCGCCAGTTTCTGCATGTCTTCGTCGGTCAACTTTTCGACATCTGCCTTGGCTTCAAACCTCTTGCGGTTGTGCAGCTCCAGGTATTGCCCCATCCCCAGCACCACCGCTTCTTCGTCGTCCAGCCCGGCCTTGGTGCGCAGAATCTGCGGCAGCAGGATGCGCCCTTGTGCGTCCATCTCCACCTGCTGGCCGTAGTAGCTGGTCATGGCGAGGTACTTTTTCAAAACCGGCTGCAACGCGCTCAGCGTCCCCAGCTCCGCCTCCCGCTTTTCCCACTCGGGGAGGGGCCATACTTGTGCACTCTCTCCGTCCACGCCGGTCACGTAAAACTGCGTTACACTAGCGGCATCCACCAGGGCCTTGAAGGCGGACGGCAGCTTGAGCCTGCCCTTCTCGTCCACCTTGGCGGGATGATTGCCGCGAAACACGTTTGCTGGTCCTCGTCCTGAAACTTCAGCGAAGGTGGGGGCATTTGAGGTGAAACTGCCATCGAGATCAGTGAATTTTGACCACTGAGCTCACTTTTTGACCTCTGTACTCCACTTCGGACCCATCATAGACCACTTCCTGCCCCTGCGACACAGGAATCTATCCCTTCTTTTCCACTCACCCGGCCGCTTTGGAAAGAAGCAGTCTCCTTGGGTAAGCAACTGAGACCCACCACAACATCTTGTGTTTACTGCTTTGGTCCTCGCACGGCAGATCAGGCTTGCGGCCACGTCCGGCAGAGCGTATAGCGAACAAAAGGCGAATAGAGAGCGCAAGAATTCCCCTCATCAAAAGGAGCAACATGGAATCAACGCCGCTTCCATACCTTTCTGAGTGGACCCACGCGATTCATTCCCGGCTCAACGCCCAGTGGGAAGCGTGGAAGAATCAGGACGCGCCCGCGAACGACGCTGTGCTCATGGATGGCTTCACCGCGTTTTGTCCGGATGGGACCCGCCGCGCCGGCGGGTCCAGCGCGCAACAAATGGCGGAGCAGCCGATTGCCGGCTACGGTCTGTCTGAATTTCGGGTAGTCCCGGTGGCGGCGGACGCCGCCCTCGTCACCTACTTCGCCGATATCGAAACGCCGGACTTTGCCCGCTACCATATGGCCGTCGGCGAGTACTGGATTTTGCGCGAAGGGAAATGGTTCATCCGCGGCTTTTCCGGAACGCTGACGAGCTAGTTTTCCCTATTGCGGCTGATGCTGATTGGCTATTGCGTGCCGGCGCCGGGCCCGCTCCGCTGCCTTTTCGCCAATCACCCAGAGCAGGTAAACCACTACCGCCACGTTCACGGCGAGAAGGCCCACGCGCAGCCAGGTTACTCGCCGGACCACCTCGTCCAGCTCAAGAGGCAGGAAGGAGCCGGTAATGGCCAGGGTCAGGAACTCGCCCCACACCTTCTCCAGGTAAAGCCCCACGGCCTCAAGCACTCCCAATCCCGCATAGCAGAAGGCTCCAAACCCAATCCGCTTCAGCAGCGGATCGTTCAGCAACTCCGCCTTCTCAAAGATGAAGTTAACCATGCGGGACTCAGGGTTGCGATGAAGCACCTCAACCAGAGCGTGCCACACCACGTCATCGATATCCTTGTGCACCAGCCTGAGCGCGCCGATGCCGAGGGCGAACAGGAGCACAGCCCCGACCAGCTTGTAGGCGGCAATGACCACCAGTCCGGCGTGACGACGGCGTTTGGGCGCGGGATGGGAGGGCGTGCCCTTCATGATGGGGGGAGAGAGCGCAAGTGAACCTTAAACTCATTTTACGTGAACTTGCGAAACGGCGCTCTGAAGGCTCTGCGGCGCGGCATCGACGATCGCCCGAGTCTGCCAGCGCTGCTGGCCGAGATGCGCCGGAGGCGATACGATGGTCGCGATGACGCGCCACTTTGAAATGTCGCAATGGGTTCCGTACCCAGTGGAGCTGGTCTTCGCCTTTTTCGCCAACCCGCATAACCTGCCTCACCTCATGCCTCCCCATCTGAAGCTGCGCGTTGAAGACATTCGCCTCACGCCGCCTCTGCCGCGGCCCGTGGTTGCCGAGCCTTCACGCCGCTATCAAAGCATCGCCGCCGGCACGGGCTCTGAGATCCTCATCAGCCTCGTCCCGGTTCCGTGGTTTCCGCGCCTCAGCTGGACCACCCGCATCGTCGAATTCGAGTGGTTCAGCCACTTCACCGATGAGCAATTGCGCGGACCCTTTGCTTCTTTTCGCCATCGCCACGGCATCGCCGCCGAGAGCCGCGACCAGGCCGCAGGGACCGTGGTCACGGACGCAATCGATTACGCACTCCCTTCCGGCATCCTCGGCGCGCTCGCCGCGGCCAGGGTCTGGAGCCAGCTTCAGGAGTCGTTCGCGTATCGCCAGCAGCGCCTGCCGGAAGCCCTCGCCGCCGCCAGCCGGCAAGCCGCCAGACGAACTTGATCGCATCTTCCAATCGCAAATCTCACCAACGCGCAATCCCTTTAGCGGGTTTCCGATCGCTCGCGCCTGTTCCTTGTTTCGTTACTTTGGGCATTAAAGCTCTCTCATTCGAAGCCGATCTGTTTCTCTGTATGCAAAGGGCGCGCTGCCCCCATAGAAAAAGCGCGAACCGCCACGCTGGGGCCGCGCGCCCGTCCATCGTCAAAGGCGAAACGATTGACACCTGGTTGTTGGGAGCCAAATCATGGGCCTTTCAGTTGCCGTTGCACGCTCTGCGGTTCTTGCCATCATTCTGTTCGCGATTCCGTTTGCATCCGCCCAGAAAAAGATTTCACCGGACCTGGTTTGGAATGGCACGGGATCCGGCACATCTGACCCGCCCTGGAACGTGGATGTGACTGCTGCATAGGCCGGTTTGTCCGACTCATCCTCTACTTCTGCCGGCGCACTGGGCGACAACCCATAGGGACATGGGCTAACCGGCGGACTGGCGCCGGCCACATTCAGTGGCCGGCCCGGCTCTTAGGTTTCCGTCAAACCGAAACCTCGTCAAGCAGCACCGATTTCGCCGGTTTTATCTATTGCGTGGCCACGGTGTCACTGCTGCTTCAGCAGGCTTTCCCGATCGATCACGTTGCCGCCCAGGATCAGCGTCGAAATCCGCCGCGCGTTCCAGATGTTGACGGTGGGATCGCCGTCCACCACCAGCACGTCGGCGCGGCGTCCCGGCGCCACCTGGCCCAGCTCGGTCCAGTGAAACTGAAGCGCATAATTATTTGTTGCCGCGGCCAGCGCCTCGCGCGGCGTCAGTCCCAGCCGCACCAGCATTTCAAGTTCCACGTGAAGCGAGACGCCTGGGAACGAACCATCCACCGGCGCACCGGAGCCGGCCAGATAGTGCGGATAGGCAGGGAACATGGCCTGGTTCAGGCGCCACAGCCGCAGCGCCGCCTGGTCCGCTTTCTTGCCAAGGCTTTCTTCTTCGTATCTCTGCGCGATCAGCGGCAGGTGCCGCACCCATGCCGGCAAGGGATATACCATCTCGCCCTTGCTGTCCGGCGAATTGAACATGCGCGCCGGATTCACCAGGGCCGCGGCGGGCTCCTTCCAAAGGTCGCGATGGTCCGGCAGCCGGAGGTAGTACATGGCGAACGTGGGCATCAGCGCGGTGTGATGCGCAGCGATGAACCGCGCGTATTGCCCCACGTGGATGTCGGAGGTCGGCAGGCGTTCGGAATAATCGTATGCGGTTGTGGCCGGGGGGCCTTCGGGATCGTCCACCAGGGGTTGCTGCAGTTCGTTGGGAATCAGCCCAAGCTCGTAGCGGCCCATGTGCAGCAGCGCATCGACGCCGCCCTCGATGCCCACACGATAAGGCGTGGCGACAAATTCGCCGTACGTGACCAGTCCCATCTCGTGGGCCCGCGCGATGATCCACTGCGTGTTCACCGCGGTCAGGTAATGGCCGAGGTATACAGCCTTTGTGCCCAGTTTGGCGGTATCGGCTAGCTGCTGCTGCGTCTCCTCCGGGCTCAGTTCCGTGGGGCGGCCCAGAACCCGCAGCGTCGAGGTCCAGCCGCTGTGACCGATCAGCAGGCTCCAGTCATCGGTGGTGCCCACCGAATCCAGCAGGTAAAGGTGCGGCGCGGGATTCACGGCCAAATCGATGTGACCGCGATGACTGTCGGAGCTGACCACGGCGGTGGTCACGCCCATGTAGAGATTGGCGCTGGCCTCGCCCTGGCTGTTCATTCCCTCGAATCCGTCCACCAGGCCAGGAATGATGTATTTGCCGGTGCAGTCGATGACGCGAGCGCCCTTGGGAATCTGCACCGTGGACGCGGGACCAACATCGGTGATCCGGTCTCCCTGCAGGATCACGGCGGCGTTGGTCAGGTCGTTGGCGGAGCGGCCCCAGTTGGTCACGTCGACCACGGTGCCGCCGGTCAGCACCAGCGGAGAAGGCGAGACCGGGGCCTGCGATGCGAATGCCGCAGCGCAAAGCTGCGCTCCGGCAAGGATCGACAGGAAGATTGGGTGAGGTCGCATGCTGGCAATGGTCTTTAATGCATTTTCGCATGCGGAGATGCGGAACAAATTCACGGCTGGATTAGCTCGCTACCAGCGTCCGCCGCTGGCGGCGCGAAAGCAGCGGAACCACCTGACGGTAGGCATCGTCAACCGTAAGGCCGTACTTCTGCCGCAGAGCATCCACTTTTCCATGCTCGATGAACTGGTCGGGCCAGCCTATGCGGACGACGGGTAGATTCGACCCCATTTCCTCCAGCGCCTCCATGACCGCGGTGCCGAAGCCTCCCATGCGGACGGCATCCTCGAAAGTGACGAATGCGGCCACGCGGCGAGCATAATGCTCCAGGGTTGCGGTATCCAGAGGTTTGATGAATCGGGGATTGATGACGGCGGCGGAATACCCTTCGGACTCAAGCCGCGCGGCCAATTCCTTCGCCAGCGGCAGCATGTGCCCAAGGCCGAGGATGGCCACGTCGGAGCCCTCGGCGAGCACGCGCGCCTTGCCGATGGGCAGGGCCTCGGCTGTCGGTTTGCGCTCCACGCCGGGAACCGCGCCGCGCGGATAGCGGATGGCGCTGGGACCGGGCAGAGTGAGCGCGGTCTTCATCATGTCCGCCAGTTCGTCCTCATCGGCAGGCGCCATCAGCACCATCCCCGGAATGCCGCGCAGGTAGGCAATGTCGAAGAGGCCGTGGTGCGTGGGGCCGTCATCGCCGGAGAGCCCGGCGCGATCCATGCAGAACAAAACCGGCAGCTTTTGCAGCGCCACATCGTGAACGATGGGATCAAAGGCGCGCTGGAGGAATGTGGAGTAAATGGCGCACACCGGGCGAAAGCCGCACGTGGCCATTCCCGCCGCGAAGATCACGGCATGCTCTTCGGCAATGCCCACGTCGAAATAGCGCTTGGGATGTTGCGGCCGGAAATGATCGAGGCCGGTGCCGTTGGGCATGGCGGCGGTGATGGCCACAATGCGCGAATCCTGGTTGGCCAGGTCGGACAGGCTGTTGGCAAAAGCCTCCGACCAGGTCTGCTGGCCCGCGGCTGACGTCTTGCCGGTCTCGGGATCGTACGGTCCCAGCCCGTGAAACTTCTTCTGCAGGTCCAGCGCCGGCTGAAAACCGCGGCCTTTCTGCGTAAGAACGTGCAGCAGGATTGGGTGATCGAGATTCTTGAGAAACTTGAAGGTCTCCACCAGCAGCGGCAGGTTGTGGCCGTCGATGGGGCCGAAGTATTCGAGCCCGAACTCCTCAAACAACATGGAGGGCCACAGCATGCCCTTGGCGGCTTCCTCGGCGCGGCGGATCACCTTGACGGCCGTGTCGCCGGCAATCTTCTGCACCACTCGCCGGGAGAAATCGTGCAGATGCTGATAGTGCTCGTTGGTGACGATGCGGTGAAAATAGCGGGCGATGGCGCCGACATTGCGATCGATGGACCACTCGTTATCGTTGAGGACGATGATGAGGCGCTTGGTCTGTTCGCCAATATTGTTGAGCGCCTCAAACGAGATGCCGTTGGTGAAGGCTGCGTCGCCGGCAACGGCAATCACGTTTTCCGTCCCCCCGGCCATATCGCGCGCCACCGCCATGCCCAGCGCGGCGGAGAGCGCGGTCCCGGCATGACCGGCGCCGTAGCAGTCATATTCGCTCTCGCTGCGCAGCATGAAACCGTTGAGGCCGCCGGGCTGCCGGATGGTGTCGAGCCGCTCCCGCCGCCCGGTCAGGATTTTATGGATGTAAGCCTGGTGGCTGACGTCGAATACGAACTTGTCATTGGGGGAGTTGAAGACGTAATGCATGGCCAGCGTCAGCTCCACCACGCCCAGGTTGGGGCCCAGATGGCCGCCGGTCTTGGAAAGCGTCTGGATGAGGAATTCGCGAATCTCCTCAGCCAGTTGCGTCATTTGCGCGAAGTTAAGGCGCTTGAGATCAGCGGGGGACTGGATTGACTCGAGCAGTGCTCCCATGTAGTTCTTTCTCCGCAACTTGCGGTGCACAAAGCCAAGAAAAAAAGCCCCGGCGCGACAGGGGCTCCTTCACCGGTTCGGCAGCCAACAGTATATCAATTTGCGAGATTCACCAGCGTGAAGAACAGCCTCGAGCTTTGGCTACCAGCGGCGATTTTTCGATCCCGGGCCGTCACCGAAGGTTGCCGGATGGGGCCGGGACAGGCTCAGAAAACGCATCAACATATCATGATATGTCGGTAGGGACGCGAATTGGTTGTTGCAACGATATTATCGTCGCATCTTGATATGTTGATATGAAGTTCGAGTGATCTGTCTCACGTTTTCCTCGAGAGGCCAGCGCCTTGCCTGGCGCTCGGAAGGAGTGACAGTTACGGAGCAGGAGATGCCAGAAGGCGAACGGGCCCGAGCAGCCCGGAGGGGATGGGGTGAATCCGATCCAGGTCCTGGGGCTCGAATCGTGTGCCGTATTTCGCGCGGAGGGCGATCAGATCGCGTGGCGGCTGGCCGGCGAGCTCGTTGATGGCCGTGTTGAACACGCGGACCTCGATGCGGTTTGTGCCGGGGCGGACATAAGGCGCGACATCGAGCCGGTAAGGCGGGTGCCACAACGCTCCGGCGCGGCGGCCATTCACGAACACGATGGCCGCCTCGCGAATGGGCGGGTCGAGCAGCGCGTGCATGCCGTCGGCGTTGGCGGGGCGGTCGTCGGAGACGGGCGTGCCGGCGCCGAAGTCGAGCCAGTATTCGGTCTTTGCGTCCACGCTCGTCATAGTGAAGGTCCGCGTGTAGGTGGCATCGCCCGAGTAAAACCGGCGCCCGGGAAGCCCGGTCCATGAAGTGAGGGGATCGAGGGGTTGCGATCTTCCCTCGCCTCTGAAGCGAATGCGCCAGCCGTTGTTCAGGTCCTCGATTGGCTCCGCGATTGCTGCCGGAACCGGAGGATTGCCGGCAGTTCTGGGAAGCGCGGAGGAACGCAGCACGAATATGCGCGACCCGTAGGGCGCAAGGTGCATGGGAATCCTTTGCCCCGCGCCCATCCGCAGATCAAGGAGAACCTCCCCGCCGTCCGGATCCCATGCCTGTACCCAACTGCGTCGCGCGCGGAAGCGCACCTGCGCATTCACTGGCTGATTGCCCGTGTTGGCGACGAAATAAACGTCGCGGTCCGCGAGTTTGCGATGAATGAAGCCCAGGCCGGCGGTTTGGCCGGTGGCGTCGAGGTCGGGCGGCAACGCCTTGTGCAGGGTGGCTCCAAGATCTGCGATCGAATCAAGCTGCTGACCGCGGCATTCCGCGCCCTGGAAGATGTGGCCGATGACGTTGGCGACCTGGGGTGAGTCCTTTTGGTCGAGAAGGCCTGGAGCAAGAGTCGGCATTTTGCCAAGTCCGATGATGTGAAGATCGGAGCAGTGACGGTAAAGCAATTTCGCCGTGCTGAGCGAAATGCGGTCTGTTGGCGGGATAACCAAGATCGGGTACGGAATCGCGCCCAGCTTGTCGATGGTCGCCGCATCGATGAAGTCCACGTTGTAGCCGGCGTCGAGTATCGCGGACATAAGCTCGGGCGTGATACGGCGGCTCATCTCATCGGTGACCGAGACGTGGCCGGGCGTGAAGGCGGCCTGCGCGTCGTCCTCGGGCAGCAGGATAGCGACATCGTTGTCGGGCTTACCCTGGCGCAGAAGCCAGCTCACGCGCGTCAGGTACTTCATGATCTTCGGCAGGATCGGGAACCACGGATTGTGCTCATTGAAGACCGCGGCGGCGTAAAAGGCCCAGCCGGGTTCGCCCGCGGAGGGCGGCGAATAGGGCCAGCCGTGGCCGACAAACTGGTTCACGCCCAGCAGGAACATGCGGTCGGCTTCGGCCTTGATGTCGAGCGGCGTGGCGCGGAACGCGGGCGAGTGCAGCCAGGTCCATGTCTCGGCGGAGACGACATTGCGGCCGTAGAGATGCGCCGCGGACGTGGCCCAGCGGCAATAGGAAAACTGGCGCCACTGCATTCCTTCGCCTTCGATGAGGTTGGGCGTGGCTTCGTCGGCCAGCGTGACCGCCGGATCGCCATAAGTCTGCGAGCGGAAGAGCGTGTGATGCGCCGCGGCGAATTCGGTGATGGGCGCGAGGTAATTCTCGCGGATAAGCTCAGAGAGCGTTTTGCCCCAGTCGTGGCGGACGGCGTCAGCTTCAGGCGTTCCGCCGGCCAGAAGCTCTGGCAGGTGCGGGATGAGGTCGTAGCCGCGGCGCTTGAGGAATTCCTCGGGCAGTTTCTGCGTCCAGTCCGCGCCTTCCACTTCCAGCGAGTCAGAGAAAACGGAGTAGGGCGGGTGCGAACCAAACGCGGAAAGCAACGGCTCTCCCACGTCGCGCAGGTGCTCGTCGATGGCGGGGCGGGAGAAATGGTCGAGGACGCTGCCCTCCGCGCCGAACGCAGCGCGCTTGACCTCCTGGCCGGTGGGGCCGGCGACGAAGTAGAGCACAGTGGTAGTGCCGGGCGGCGCGACAAATCCAGTGAGGTCGATGCGCCGAGCGGAAGCCGGATCAAAGTGGTGTTCAGTGCCGTTGACGGCGAATTCGGCGATGAATATGTCGGCTGATGTGGTGGGCGGCGGCGGAAACGATCTGTTGCCGGAGATTGGATCGGCGCTGACGCCGAGGCCGTACGCAGACAACTTAGGTGTCGTCCCCGGCCCCCCGTAGGGCCAGCCGCTGCCCAGCGTGATGTCGACGCGAAGCCCGAGCGAGCGCGCGGTGCGGTTGGCAAACGATACCGCATCGAGGAACTCCGGCGACAAGTAGCGCAGGTTGCGAATGCCCTTCGCAGGATCGTCCAGAGACATGGGGTACACCGGCTGGATCTCAACGCCGCCAATTCCCGCGCCGCGCATGATCCTCAGCTCGCGGGCCAGCTCCGGCCGGGTGACCGCGGGGCCGAACCACCACCAGCGCATCATCGGGCGCGCGTCGGGCGGTGGGTTCAGGAAACCTTGATGCAGCGGATCGGCAGGCGCCTGAGCGCGGATCGCGGCAGACAGCAATCCCGCAAACGCAATCCATCCGAGAGCCAGCGGCCGGTAGCGAGTCATCGTGAGAAAGTGTAACGGAGAAGCCAGCCATCAGCCATCAGCCCTCAGCCCTCAGCCCTCAGCTCGATCCCGTGCGTCCGGCGCTGATGGCTGACGGCTGCTCCACGCGGTCTAACATGGAAGGGAAGAGCCAATCGAGGGGCCTGAAGTGAACCACGGACACAAATCCGCCCTATTCTGCGCAATATTGACTGCCCTGGCAGTTGCCGCCGGCCCGGCGCGAGGACAGATGCTGGAGCCGGCTCCGGCAACCTCGGCGCCGAACCCGTTTTCCGATCCGACGATGACGTCCGGAAAGGCGCTTCTGTTTCAGCTGGAGGCGCAATTCGCGAAAGACGTGGCGGAAAAGGGCGGCGCCGGTTTCGCATCGTGGTTTGCCGACGATGGCGTGGCGTTGGGCAACGGCGTGGCGCCGCTGGTGGGCAAGGTAGCCATTGAAAAGTCGGCAACGTGGTCGCCGAAGGATTACCAACTCACATGGACGCCGACGGACGGAATGATGGGGCCCTCGGGCGACATGGGCTACACCTGGGGCCACTACGAGGGCAGCAGCACGGATGCAAACGGAAACCCCGTGAAGACCTCCGGACGCTATATGACGATTTGGCGCAGGGAAAAGGACGGCACGTGGAAGGTGGTGCTGGATGCCGGCGCCAACGAGCCCGCAGACGCCGGCGCATGCTGCAAAGTTCCGACGGGAGAATGAGCGAATCAGGGTAGTTACTGCTATTCCGTTCGCACGGACCGCAGCGAGGGATGTTACTAAAGCATTCCGTGGTAACTTGCGATAGTGCACCGTGGGCACCTCATCGCGTTACGTCGGTTGTAGTGGAAAACAGGCTCGAATTGCCCCTTTTGTGTCAGAGTCAAGCGCCTCGTTCTCTCCGATACTGAGTGGGTACGGGTACGCGACAATTCATGGGAACAACTGAGACTTATCAGCAGGCGGAGCACGCAAGAACGATCTCGCGGCCGGAGCTCGATGTCTTCGATCGCAACCCCGATCCTGCGCTGGATGAGCTGACCGAACTGGCAGCGATGTTGAGCCTGGCCGATTACGCGTACATCGGATGGATCGAGTCCAACCGGCTTTGGTTTAAATCGCGATTTGGTTTTTCTGCGGCGGACCAGCCGCACACCGCATCTGCATGCCAATGGGTCGTCAAGAGCGGCGCTCCACTTTTGGTTCGGGATGCGGCCGAGGATAGCCGCTTTTCGCCGGAAGGGATTGAGATTCCGGGCGGAGAGCGCTGCCGGTCGTACGCGGGCGTGCCGCTTCTCTCAGAGAGACATCAAGTGGTGGGGACCCTGGCGGTTCTGGCGCGCCAGCCAGGCCAGTTCCGGCCCGAGCACCTGACGCTTTTGGAAGTCCTTGGCCGCCAGGTGATGACGCGCCTGGAGCTTTACAGCCGCTTGCGCAGCCAGGAGCAGGCACTGCGGGCGCGGCAGCGGACGGAGCGGGCGCTGGCCGTGGAGCGGTGCTTTGTGGCGGCCACGCTGGATTCCATTCCTGCGCTGGTGGCGGTGCTGGACACGGCTGGGCGCGTGGTGCGCTTCAACGAGAGTTGCGCGCAACTGACGGGCCTGAGCCTGGCCGATTCCACGGGCCGTTCGTTTGTGGAGGAGGTGCTGGAAGCGCAGGATCAAAAATGGGCAGCCGGCACGCTTCACGAAGCCTCGGAAGGACATGTTTCGGGGCCGCATGAGACGGCATGGCGAATCCGCGGCGGGCCTTCGCGGCGCGTTAGCTGGACCATTCGCCCGTTGCAGGGACCCAGCGGCGAGATCCAGTACCTGATCATCAGCGGCCGGGACGTGACCGAACAGCGGGAGGCGGAACGGGCGCTGCTCTCCAGTGAGGCCCGTTACCGCGAAATGGTCGAGGGATCGCTGGGCTTCGTGTTCACCTGCACCATGGAAGGCCGTCTGACCTCGCTCAATGCGTTCACTGCGGAGACGCTGGGCTATCGCTCGGAAGACCTGATGGGCCGCTCCGTGACGGAGATGCTGGACGCAGCCGGCGCAGCCACTTTCCAGGAGTGCCTGCGCGCGCTGGAGACCAAGGACGAGTGGCAGGGGGCGATCCCGGTGCGGCGCAGAGACGGCGTTTACCGCCGCATTGCGTTCCGCAGCCGCCGGGTGGACCTGAACGACGAGCGGCCGTTTGTGCTGAATCATGGCGTGGACGTGACCGAACAGCACGAGGCCGAAGAGGCGCTACACAGGGCCACACGCCAGCGCGAGCTGATCCTGGAGGCGGTGGGCGACGGCATCTGCGGCATTGATCTGGAAGGCCGGCTGACCTTTATCAACGAAGCCGGCGCCCGCGCCCTGGGCTACCAGCCCGGGCAGCTTACCGGGCGCGACTTGCATGAGGTCATCCACCACAGTCACTCCGACGGGACACCCTACTCACGCGTCACCAGTCCCATTTTGCAGGGCATGCGGCGGCAGGAGATGGTGCGCATGCACGACGAGGTTTTCTGGCGCGCCGACGGCAGCTCCTTTCCGGTGGAATACACGGCCACCCCGCTCTTCGAGGATGGCCGGGTAACCGGCATGGTGGTTGCCTTCCAGGACATCAGCGAGCGCCGGCGTCTGGAAAAAATGAAGGACGAGTTTATTTCCACCGTGAGCCACGAGCTGCGCACCCCGCTGACCTCGCTGCGCGCCTCGCTCGGGCTGCTCTCTTCAGGGACGCTGGAAAAGCGGCCGGAGAAGCAGCGGCAGATGGTGGAAATGGCCATCGTGAACTGCGACCGGCTGGTGCGCCTGGTGAACGACATCCTGGATTTCGACAAGGTGGAGAAGGGACGGCTGCCGCTCCGGCGCGTTCCCGTGGATGCGGTGGAGTTGCTGCGCCGCGCCGCGGATATTGCGCAGATGGCCGCCAGCAATGCCCGCTTGCGGCTGCGCATTGAGGCCGTGCCCGCGCTGGTGTTGGCCGACGAAGACCGCATGCTCCAGGTGCTGAACGAGCTGGTGAACAACGCCATCAAGTTCTCGCCGCCGGAGGCCATGATCCGGCTGAGCGCGCAGCCGGCAAGCCAGAGCGAGGTCTGCTTTGCCGTCGAGGACCACGGGCAGGGCATCGCGCCGGAGAAACTGGAGCATATTTTCAATCGCTTCCAGCAGGGCGACTCCTCCGATTCGCGCGCCATGGGCGGTACTGGCCTGGGATTGGCGTTGTGCCGCAGCATTGTGGAGCAGCATGGCGGCCGCATCTGGGCGGAGAGCGCACTGGGACGCGGCAGCCGCTTCCTGTTTACGCTGCCCAGCGGCAACACAGTGGGACCACCCAGCCCCAAGTTATAAATGGCGCCGCAGCGTCGCCGATTCTCCGCATCCACTTGCGCTGGAACCTCGACCGTGTTTGCCGCTCATTCATCGAGCGCGTGAGACAATGCGGTGAACGGTTCCCCCATTCGTTCCAGCCGCACGCAGTGAAAACGCATGCCTGTCCTCACCAAGTCACTCAACTTGCTCTTTGGCCGGCCGCTCGCTACCAGTGAGGAGCGCGCCGAGCACATCGGCCCCATCGCGGGCATTCCCATCTTCGGCCTGGATGCCTTGAGTTCTGCCGCGTACGGCCCTGAAGCCGCGCTCACGCTGCTCATCCCCCTCGGCTTGGCCGGCGTCCATTACATCGTTCCCGTCAGCCTGGCCATCATCATTCTGCTAGCCATTGTCTACTTCAGCTACCGCCAGACCATCGAGGCCTATCCACAGGGCGGCGGCTCCTACACCGTGGCCACTGAGAACCTGGGCGCGAATGCCGGTTTGCTGGCGGCCGCGGCGCTCATGATCGACTACATCCTCACTGCCGCCGTGGGCATCTCTGCCGGCGTGGGCGCGCTCATCTCCGCCGCGCCTTCGTTCCAGCCGCACACCCTGGGGTTGTGCCTGGGCGTGCTCGTCATTCTTACCATCGTGAATATGCGCGGCGTGCACGACACCGGCGTGGTCTTCATGATCCCCACCTACCTGTTCACGGGCACGTTGCTCATCGTCATTATTGTGGGCGCGTTTCAGGTCCTCCACGCCGGAGGACATCCCCATCCGCTCACTCCGCTGCCGGCAATTCCCGCCGCCTCCGCTGCCTTCGCCGGATGGTGGCTGCTCCTGAAAGTCTTCTCTTCCGGCTGCACTGCCATGACCGGCGTTGAAGCTGTCTCGAATGGCGTGATGGCGTTTCGCGATCCCACCCGCAAAAACGCCAAGATCACCCTCACCATCATCATCACCCTGCTGGCCATTCTGCTGGCGGGCATCGCGCTCCTCTGCCGCGCTTACCGTATTGCCGCCACCCTTCCCAACGGACCCGGTTACGAGAGCGTGCTCTCCATGCTGACCCGGGCGGTGATGGGCCACGGATGGTTTTATTACCTCACCATCGCTTCGGTCCTGCTCGTCCTCGCGCTTTCCGCCAACACCGCGTTCGCTGATTTTCCCCGCCTCACCCGCGCCATCGCACTCAATAACTACATGCCCCACATCTTCCTTCTCCGCGGGCGGCGTCTGCTTTATTCGTGGGGCATCTATGTGCTGGTGGCGCTCACCGCCATACTGCTCATCGTTTTCGGCGGCGTAACAGACCGGCTCATTCCCCTCTATGCCATCGGCGCATTCATGGCATTCACGCTTTCGCAGGCGGGAATGGTGATGCACTGGAAGCGCCGCGGCAACACCGGCCGCATGCTGGTAAACGGGCTCGGCGCCGTCGCCACCGGCATCACCACCCTGGTGGTGCTTGTGGCCAAGTTCGTTGAGGGCGCCTGGATCACTGCGCTCCTGGTAATCCTCATGATCGTCTTGATGCGCGCGGTCAATCGCCACTATCGCCGCGTGGCCCATCAGATCGATCTCGACCGGCCCATTGCTGTTGCCGAAATCAAAAAGCCCATCGTGGTGCTGCCCGTCGATCGCTGGAGCCGCGTATCGGAAAAGGCGCTCTGCTTCGCGCTCTCCATCTCCGACGACATCCGCTGCGTCCACGTGCAAGTCGCCGACCAGCCCGACACCTTCAGCCAGGAGTGGGACCAGCGCGTGGCCGCGCCTCTGCGATCCGCCCACGATCCTATCCCAAAACTTGTGAGCCTGAAGTCTCCTTACCGATATGTCTTGCAGCCGCTGGTAGATTATGTCCTCAGCGTGGAGCGCGAAACCGAGTATCGCAAAGTCTGCGTGCTGGTGCCGGAACTGGTGGTGCGCCATTGGTGGGAGAACCTGCTCCACAATCGCCGCGCCGACCTGCTAAAAGTCATCCTCCTCGTCCGCGGCAATCGCCGCATCGTCGTCATCAACATTCCCTGGTACATGGATCGCTGATTTTCCCGGCGCACGCGGGATTCCTTTCTCCCCCTCCATCCGTCACAATTGGAAGGTGGTTGTTCCCCTCAAATCTGGCTCCGCAAAGTTTCCCTCATGGAAGCGGCGCATGGCGCGCGTTTGCGTGGCTGCGTGGCTGCTCGCTTTGCCGCTGGCCGTGGCGCATGCCCAGTCTTCGCCGCCAGATTCCGACGATGCGCCTGCGCCAGCGGGGCCGCTGGCCACCGTTCACGGAGTGGTGAAGAATGCCGTCACCGGCGAGCCGCTGCCGCGCGTCCTGGTGTCCATTGAGAGCCAGTACGGAAAGGGCGTGCTCACCGATGGCGATGGCCGCTTTGAAATCCCCGGCGTTTCCGCCGGCGGCACCCTACCGATAGATTTGACCAAGCCCGGTTTTGAAGACATCTCGGGACACGGAGACGAATCAGCCACTGGCATGAACATTCATGGCATGCCGCATGCCGTCACCATCACCGCGGACATGCCCGATCTGGAATTCTCCATGCGCCCGCTCGACGCCATCCGCGGCCAGATCGAGCTTTCCACCGGAGAGCCGGCAGAGGGGCTTCGCCTCGAGTTGTTCAAGCAGTCAGTTTCGGAAGGCCGCCTGCAATGGCAGGTTGTGGGCTCCGCTGCATCGAATGCCGACGGAGCTTTCCGCTTCGGCGGTCTCGCAGATGGGGCTTATACGCTGGCGGTCGAACCTTCCATCGACGGAGGTGGAGGAGGTCTCTTCAATCTGGTCGGCAATCGGACCCCAGTCCGCACCGGCTACCCACGCGTGTTTTATCCCGATGCGCGCAGCCTGTCCGCCGCTGCCCTGATCCACGTTGTCGCGGGGGAGACCGCGCAGGCCAATTTCGCGCTCAAGCAAGAGCAGTTTCACCTTGTGCGGGCCCTCGTATCCGGGCCGGGTCTTGAAACCCTTGACGGCGGGACCCGCCTTCACATCCTGACGGGGGCTTCGGGGAACGGAACCGGCATGACGGTCGCCATGAGCGGTCTCAATCCTGAAGTGCTCGACACCCACGGGAACGCATCGCCCTACCACGCCGAATACGACGCCCGCTCCCACACCGTGCAGGCCCTGTTGCCCGATGGCGACTACACCCTGCGCGTGACCGCATTCGGACCATCGAAGCCTTTCGTCAACAGCAGCGGCGGAATCGTCACCAACCTCAAGAATTTTCTCTCCGGCCAGGCCGATGTCTCCGTAGCTGGTCACGCCATCACCAACCTGCGGGTCGCATTGGGGCCGGACAGCGCCAATCCGCTGGAGGTGATCGTCAATCGCTCCGGCAACGCGCCGCCGCAGCAGGAAAATGGAAATGGAGCGGGAGTCTTCATCAGCGCCTCGCTGGCCGGAGCGGACGCGCCATACCCCATGTCCACCCAATTCGCACAAGGCAACGTGCCGGGCACGTTGGAGACCCAGCCCCTGGCGCCGGGCTCGTACTGGCTTCACGCCACAATCGCTCAGGCAGGATTGTGCGAGTCTTCCTTCACCGCCGGCGGCGCCAATTTGGCTCGCGAGCCCCTGGTGGTTGGCGCAAATGGATCAACGGCGCCGCTCACCCTTACCCTCCGCGACGACTGCGCTTCGCTCCGCGTCGTCCTTCCCGAGCAGATTGCACCCCTCGCATCCGGCGAGTTGCCCATGATCTACGTTTACGTCGTTCCCGATTTCGACTCCACCGTTGATCAGCGGCAACACGTTCTGCAACCCGCCTATTCCAGGTCTGCCACCGACGACCGCCTCACGCCCGGCGCCTATCATGTCTACGCCTTGACCGCGCCGCGCCAGCTCCCATTTCGCGATCCCGCCGCCATGGCCGCGCTCAACCTGCAAGGGCAAACGGTGACGCTTTCGCCCGGAGACAATGCGTCGCTCGTTCTCGAGGTCCCCGCGCCATGACCAATCCGGCCCGGCTTGGCAGCGCCATCGCGGCGGCTTTCGCGCTGCTGCTCACGGCCCTCGCGGCGCAAGCGCAATCGCAGCCCGCTGCGGGCTATCGCATCGCCGGGCGCCTGGTAAATTCACTCACCGGCGCTCCCGTTCCGCGCGCCACCGTGAGCGCCCTCTCTAACGAAGACAATGGCGTGGTCGCAACCACCATCACCGATGCCGAGGGCAGATTTGCCATCACCGGCCTCGCCGCCGGCAAATACCCCCTCAGCGCATCCCGCCGCGGTTATCGCACCGCCTACTACGACGAGCACGAAGAGTCCTTCAACACCGCCATCGTCACCGGTGCGGACCAGGATACCGGCCATCTCGTTTTCAAGCTCGCGCCAGGCGCGGTCATCTACGGTACCATCACCGGCGATGGCGGCGATCCCGAGGAACACGCCCAGGTGATGCTCTTTCGCCGCGATCCCGCTGCGCCCTCGCGTTCCCCAGTTCAGGCGGGAGGCACCGGCACTGACGACACCGGCGCCTACGAGATCAGCGATCTTCCCGCCGGCGAGTACGTCATCGCCGTGCCTGCGCGGCCCTGGTACGCCATGAACGGACTCGGGCCGCAGCCCCAGTCAGCCGGCAACACGCTCGACGTCGCTTATCCCATCACCTTCTTCGACTCCACCACCGACGAGGCCGCGGCTACGCCGCTCCAGGTGGACGCCGGCTCCCGGACTGAGGCCGACATCTCGCTCCATGCCGTCCCGGCGCTTCACCTCACCATTCCCCGCCCGCGCCAGAATGACAACGGGCCGGGCATTCAGGTGCAGCAGTCTCTCTTCGGCACCCACGTCTCCATGGCTCTCAATATCGAGTCCGTCGGACGCGGTCCGTGGGACGTCAGCGGCCTGCCCCCGGGTCATTACCAGGTCACTCTTACCAACCCTCCCCGCACCATGGAACTGGATGCCACCTCCAGCATGGAGATCAACCCTGCTTCCGGCGTACCCTCGCAGCCTGTCGATGGCTCCGTGCGCATGGCCGACGGTGCCGAGCCCCCCAATGTAGGCTTATCGCTCACCCGCCAGGATGGCGGAGGCATGGGGATGTTCAGCCAGCTTGTGACAGGCCGATTCCACTTCGATGCCCCGCCCGGAACCTGGACCTTGGCAGCTGTGACCATGGGCCCCGGAGGAGCATTTGCCTTATCGATAGCCGTCCAGGGAACTCCGATCGCCGGCAACCAGATCACCGTGCGCGATCAGCCATTGACCCTCGCCGTAACCCTCTCCCGTTCGCAGGCGCGGATCACCGGCTTCGCCCGCAGAGGCGGCAAGCCAGCGCCAGGCGCCATGATCGTTCTGGTGCCACGCGATCCGGCCGCCTGGCCGTCGCTAGTCCGTCGCGATCAGTCCGACTCCGACGGCAGCTTTTCTCTCGCCAACGTCCCTCCCGGCCGCTACACCGTCGTCGCTATCGACGGCTGGAATCTCGATTGGCAGGACCGGACCGTGATCGCGCGCTACCTTCGCGGCGGCGAGTCCGTCACAATCAATGCACCAGCCGGAGGCGTGGTTCCGCTTCCCCAACCCGTGGAGGCAGCTTCGCCGTGATCTCTGCCCCCCGGACTTCATCGAACGTGGGGGTAAAGGATAGTCTATGAAGGTACCGGATCAATTCTGGGTTCCCCCGGCTGCCGCCGGCGGCAAACCCGCATGTGCACCGCGGAAGAGGAGAATTACCCATTGAAGAGGAAGTGTTGGTTGTTCGCGGCCGCTGCCGCGTGCTTGGCGATGACGGCTTCGGCCCAGGTTTCCCTGGAAAATAAAAGGCCGGCTGTCAATCCTAATTTTCAGAAATACTCCATCTTCGCGGGCTTTGGTTACACCAGCCTCAACCAGGTCAACCAGTCGCGCTATGGGCTCATCGGCGGCAACGTCGACCTGAGCCGGAACTGGGGCCGCTTTTTCGCGCTCACCATCGATGGCGGCTTCTATCCCACCTCCTACGCTTCCGGCAATCCCGGCAATCCTTCCGTCAGCATGGTGCTGGGCGGGCCTGAGGTTCATGGCACCATCTTTGAGAACTGGACGGTCTATTTCCGTGGCATGATGGGCGGCGAGCACACCGGCGGCGAGAGCATGACTCCAAGAGTCTCCTTTGCCGGCGGCGTCGGCGCGGGCATACAGCACGACCTCGCCCCGCATTGGGCCGTCCGCGCCGGAGGCGACGACATCGGCTCCTCCTTCTCGCTCACCAACAATTCGCCGCAACTTGGCTACTCGCCGCACCGTCGCTGGAACGCCCGCGCCGACATCGGCATCGTGTACCGGTTCTAGCAGGCTCCGGAGAGACTCCTAACTTGCGCGCCCTAAAAAATCCCTTGACACTTCTTCATGTAAGTTAATATCAACCTATCCGTGACCGCCTCGATCGAAATCCGCCCCGAAAAGCCCACCGGCAGCGCGGCCGCTGCCTGGCTCTCCATACTGGCCACGGTCGCCGCGCTCATTTCTCTCGCCGCACTTCACGTCCTCAGCCCGGAGTTCGCTCCCTCCTGGCGCATGGTCAGCGAGTATGCCTTTGGCCACTATGGCTGGGTGCTCTCGCTCATGTTCCTCACCTGGGGCATCGGCATCTGGTCGCTCGCCGCGGCTCTCCTGCCTTGCATCCAGACGGGGTCCGGCAAAGCAGGCCTTGTCCTGCTCGGAGTCTCCGGACTCGGCTCCACATTGGCCTCTTACTTTGACATCAACCATCCCGTCGGCCACAGTGTCGCGGGTCTGCTCGGGGTCCTCAGTTTTCCCATTGCCGGTTTCCTGGTCACCGCCGCGCTGGCTCACTTAGATTCCTGGCAGGCTGTCCGCAAGCCGCTCTATTTGCTCGCCCACCTGAACTGGATCAGCATCGTGCTCCTCATTGTGACGCTGGTAGTGATGACCCTGCAGATGATGCGCGCCACCGGCGGGCACCTGCCGCAGCACGCGCCTAAGGTGCTTCCTCCCGGAGTGCTGGCGCTGGACGGTTGGGCCGACCGCCTGATCATCCTCTCGAACTGCTCCTGGGTGCTGGTCGCGGCTGTCCATTGCATTCGACTAAAGCGGATCCAGACGGAGGACGCTGAGGCAAGCGTGCGCTTGTCAGGCCGGACAGCCCCGCGCCACTGACCACTGACAACTGAACGCGTCACTTGCTCTTACTGCCCCTGCCCCGATAAAGTTTTCTCCACACGGCTGTTTCCTCCCGCAGCCCGCGCGCTTGGCTTCCGATCCGCGCCAGTTTCCTTCACCAAGGACGCCTCAAATGTCTTCGAACATCCCCGCCGTGATTGCCACTGCGAATCAGGACCTCGATTCAACCCTGCGCGAAGACCGCGTCTTCCCCCCGCCGCCTGAATTCAGCCGCCGCGCGCACATCAAGAGCCTGGAGGAGTACGAGGCCCTCTACAAGCGCTCTATTGAGGATCCTGAAGCCTTCTGGGCCGAGGCCGCCAAAGAACTCCACTGGTTCAAGCCGTGGGACAAGGTCCTAGAGTGGAACCTGCCCTGGGCCAAATGGTTTGTCGGCGGCCAGATGAATCTCTCCTATAACTGCCTCGACCGCCACGTCCTGGGCTCCCGCGCCGACAAAACCGCCATCATCTGGGAAGGCGAGCCCGGCGAGATCCGCCGCCTCACCTACGCTGAAGTCCTCGCCGAAGTGCAGAAATTCGCCAACGCGCTCAAGGCACTCGGCATTCGCAAGGGCGACCGCGTCGCCATTTATATGGGCATGACCCCCGAGCTCGCCATTGCCCTGCTCGCCTGCGCCCGCATCGGCGCGGTTCACTCCGTCATCTTCGGCGGATTCGCCGCCAACGCCATCGCCGACCGCGTCAACGACGCCGGCTGCGTGGCCGTCATCACCCAGGACACCAGCTATCGCCGCGGCAATCATGTCCAGCTTAAGCGCACCGTGGACGAGGCCATGTCCGCCTGCCCTACCGTCAAGCACGTCATCGTCTACCAGCGCTCCGGCGCGTCCGTCACCATGGTCGCGGGCCGCGACTGGTGGTGGCACAACATCGTGGCCAACGCGCCCACTGAGTGCCCCGCCGAGCACCTCGACTCCGAAGATCCGCTCTACATCCTCTACACCTCCGGCACCACCGGCAAGCCCAAGGGCCTGGTCCACACCACCGGCGGCTATGCCGTCGGCACCTACCTCACTTCGAAGTACGTCTTCGACCTCCGCGACGACGACATCTACTGGTGCTCGGCCGACATCGGCTGGGTCACCGGCCACTCTTATGTCGTCTATGGCCCCATGCAAAACGGCGCCACCGTCCTGATGTACGAGGGCGCGCCCAATTTCCCCGATTTCTCGCGCTTCTGGAAGATCATCGACGACCACCGCGTCACCATCTTCTACACCGCGCCCACCGCCATACGCGCCTTTATCAAGTGGGGCGGTGAACACGTGGAAAAGCACAAGCTCGACTCGCTGCGCCTGCTTGGCACCGTCGGCGAGCCCATCAACCCCGAGGCCTGGATGTGGTACCGCGAGAAGATCGGCCACAACCGCTGTCCCATCGTCGACACCTGGTGGCAAACGGAAACCGGCGCCATCATGATCTCGCCCATCCCCGGCGCCGTCGCCACCAAGCCCGGCTCCGCCACGCGCCCGTTCTTCGGCATTCAGCCCGAAGTGGTCACGCGCCCTGACGCCGAAGGCAACTTCCACTCCGTTCCCGCCGGTCACGGTGGCCTGCTCATCATCCGCAAGCCCTGGCCCTCCATGGCCCGCACCGTCTATGGCGATCCCGAACGCTTCAAGAAGACTTACTGGTCCGACGTTCCCGGCTGCTACTTTACCGGCGACGGCGCGCGTCAGGATGCCGACGGCTACTTCTGGCTCATGGGCCGCGTGGACGACGTCATCAACGTCAGCGGCCACCGCCTGGGCACCATGGAGGTCGAATCGGCGCTTGTGGCTCACCCCAAAGTTGCGGAAGCCGCCGTCGTAGGCCGCCCTGACGACCTGAAAGGCCAGGCCATCGCCGCCTTTGTCACTTTGGAGAGCGGCAACCAGCCCACCAACGAATTGAAGGACGAGCTCAGGAAGTGGGTCTCAAAGGAGATCGGCTCCCTCGCCCGCCCTGACGACATCCGCTTCACCGAGGCTCTGCCCAAGACTCGTAGCGGCAAGATCATGCGCCGTCTGCTCCGCGATCTAGCCACTCACGGCGAAATCAAGGGCGACACCACTACCCTCGAAGACTTTACCGTAATAGCCAAGCTGCGCGAAGCCGAAGAAGGCTGAGTTTTTCCATTCAGGCTCCGTGCCAGTTGGGCGTCACCGCTGGCTTCGCTTGCTTGCCATGGGAATTTCAACTTCGATGTAGCTGCCCGGCGCGCAACTATTCACAGCGGCAACGACTCTTTCGAGATGCATCTGCACAATCGGCCACTGGGAGTTCCCGAGGATAACCAGCGCGATCTTGCGCCCCTCAAGATTCTGCTGATAACGAATGTTTTTATCGGTGCTCAACAGCACTTCGAATCCGGCTTGCTCGGCAGCCAGAATGAGTTCGCCGTTCTCCAACTCATGCCAGCCAATTCCGCGCGCAAAAGTCACTTCGTGGCCGACCAGGCTGCCCGCAATTGGATTCGGAGTGCCATTGTCGAACAGCACTTTCATCCCGCGAGTACAGGCTTTCTATCCAGGCTCTCGGTAACAAAATGGAGCACGGCTTCAATCTCTTCCGCCTTCACGTCGAAGACTTCCGTGATCTCCTTGACCGACATGCCGGCCTCCAGATTTGCAAACACTGTCTGCACCGGCATGCGGGTGCCGCGCAATACCCACGCTCCGCTCATCTTCCCCGGAACGCTCTCAACAGCTTCGCACTGCGACCAATCGAGCACCGCCATCGCATCCTCTCCTGCACCAAGGTTACGCCATTGCCTAAAGCAACGGAAGCCGGGAAAGTCGATGAGAAGGCACAATTCCCATCGGGCAGATCCAGGCCGTCGGCTACAATAAGCGAACCTTTGGGATCTCAGGAGGTCCACGTGTACAGCAAGACCAATCTCGCAAAACTCAAGACCATTGAAGCCAACGCCCCCGCCGCCATGCAGGCCTTCTGGGCTTTTGACAAAGCCGCCATGGCCGATGGCGCCATCCCCGTCAAGTACAAGGAACTGATGGCCCTCGCCGTAGCCTTCACCACGCAGTGCCCCTACTGCATCGATATCCACACCGGCAACGCCCGCAAAGCAGGCGCCACCGATCCCGAAATCGCCGAAGTGGTCACCATCGCGGCTGCGCTTCGCGCCGGCGCCGCCATTACCCACGGCACCCACGCATTTCTCGGAGCGTGACACCCGGCATCCCGTGCCAGAAAACCAGCATCCACACACGGCAGGGGCTTCCGTGCCTCGCCGCCCAGCCATCACCGGAGCGTACAATTTTGCCATAAGGTCCGCGCAGAGCCGACCATCCTTTAGACGGATCGCGCAAACTTCCCCAACCTGGGTCCCCGGCGGCAGGTCTTCGTCGCAGGGTGGCAACGCAACCTCTAGCCAATAATTCCGTCAAGGTTATCGATGCGCACTTCCCCAGCCCCCGATCGCGGGTTTGCCTGCCGTCTCTTCAGCAGGTGTCAGCCGTTCCTGGCGATACCTGCCGTCCTTCTTGCCCTGCTTTTTCTTGCCGGTTGCGCCAACATCGTCATCACCGGCGACAGCAACCCGCCCAAGCCTCCGCCTCCACCACCCACCCCGGTCACCACTGGCACCGTCACCATTTCTCCAAATGTTGCCGCCGTCGCGCCCGGCCAAAGCCTCCAGTTCTCTGCCTCTAACTCCAATGGGGGCACCATCCAGTGGTCCGTATCCGGCGGCGGCTCCGTTGACCAGACCGGCAATTACACCGCGCCCGCCTCCATCTCGCAGAGCGAGAACGTAACTGTAACAGCCGCCCTCGCCGCCAACACAAAGGACTACGCTACCGCCATCGTCTCCGTCATCCAGCCTGGCCAGATCGCCTGCCCCACCGTCACCGGGAATCCTCAGGTGGCCCAGTACACCGTCTACCTGCCCGCGCCGGGCGAAGCATCCGTTCAGTTCGGCACCAGCACCAACTACGGCTTCAACACCTGGCAAGTCCCCACCACAACCACCAACGGCGTCAACACCGGCGGCCAGGTGCAGCTATGGGTGGCCGGCATGCTGGGCAACACCACTTACCACATGCGCGGACACGTGGTGCTCCAGGATGGCGCCGTCTTCAACGACGCCGACCAGACCTGCGCCACCGGCCAGCCTCCCATCACTCCCACAATCAAGATCGCCGCCAACGGCACTCCGCAGCCGGGCATCGAGATGTGGAATACCGTCAATCCGCCCACCTTCGCGCAGGCCTTCGCCACCGACCTCCAGGGCAACGTCATCTGGACCTACAGCTACACCCACACCAATGCCGATATCGTGCAGGGCGTGCAGTTGCTGCCCAGCGGCGACCTCATCATGACCATCTCCTTCCTCTCCTCGCTCGATTTCCCCAGCCAGCAGGGGAACCTCATCAACGAGATTCGCGAGATCGACCTGGCCGGCAACACCGTCCGCTCCCTCACCATGACCCAGCTCAACAAGGCCCTCCTCGCGGATCCCAGCCTCCACGACGCCCAGGGCAATCCCTACCAGTTCAAAAGCTTCCACCACGACGTGCTGGTTCTCCCCAACGGCCACTGGGTGGTGCTCACCTGCTATTCCAAGGGCTACGCGAACCTGGGAGGCCAGGGCGGCAACGTGGCCGTCCTCGGGGACGCCATCGTCGACGTCGACCCCAACGGCAATCCCGACTGGGTCTGGAACACCTTCGACCACCTCGACGTCAACCGCCACCCCATGAACTTCGCCGACTGGACGCACTCGAACGCCATGCTCTACTCCAGCGACGACCACAACCTGCTGCTCTCCATCCGCCATCAGAACTGGATCGTCAAGATCAATTTCCAGGACGGGACCGGCTCGGGCGACATTATGTGGAAGCTCGGCTACCAGGGCGACTTTAAGCTCGTGAACGCCACCGACCCCACCGACTGGTTCTACGCCCAGCACGGGATGAACTACGTCACGCCCAACACCACCGGCGACTTCAAGCTGACCTTGATGGACAACGGCAACGACCGCACCTACCCAACAGGGCAGGTGATCTGCAACCCCTTCAAGCCGCCCCTGCCGCCCACCTGCTACTCCACCGTGCCGGTGCTGGAGATCAACGAGAACAACATGACCGCCACCATGCTCAGCCACTATGAGCCGGGGCCCAATGATTTCAGCTACTTTGGCGGCAACTCGGCCCAACTCGCCAATGGCGACTTCGAGATCGACTTTGCGGGCGCCAAGACCACCAACGGCGGACTGATCCAGGAGCTGACGCCGGGCACATGGCAACCCGTATGGCAGGCGACGACTCCAGGGGCGGACCAGTACCACGTGAACCGCTGGCCCAGCCTCTATCCCGGAGTGCAGTGGTAAGACTGGGACAAGGGAGAAGGGACAAGGGACCAAGACGGCGCCAGCCGGCAAAACCAATCGGAGGCATGAATGAGACCCTGGCGTACCTTCGGCCTGTTTGGCATCGCTCTCGTGTTCACATCGCAACTCACGTTCGGACAGGGACGCGACTTTAACCAATGTCTAAACAGCTGCTTCAATACGTGCGATTTGGGCCCCGCGGACCAGGCTTGGGGATGCCGCGAGAGTTGCGGCGGCAAGTGCGAAAAGCAGTTCCCGAACTTGCCCACGCCCTATGGCGCCATCGCGTTCGGCGCGCGCGGAGCCGAGGGCATCTCCTGGAACAAGGGCAACTGGGCGGCGGCCGGCCAAAGCGCCATCGCCTCGTGCGGCAGGTACGGCAGCAACTGCAAGGTCGTTTACCAGTTCCAGGACACTTGCGCCGCCCTGGCGGTGGCCAAAGGCGCGCAGCACTTTGAGTCGGCGACGGGCAACACCAGGAAACAGGCCGAAGCAAATGCGACCGCGGTTTGCCAGCAGCACTGGGGTACATGCCTCAGCGACCTCTCGGCATGTTCGTTTCTCAACGGGACCCAGGTGACCCGGACCAATCCTCCTCCGCAGCCTCACGCCGTTTCCTGGGGCGCCATCGCCTACAGCGCGCCCGATATGCAGGCGGGATACGCATCGGGGAAGGACGACCGCTCCCTGGCCGGGAAGGACGCCATGGATGCCTGCTCCCAGCGCGGCAGGGCGTGCGTTTTGCGGGCCGTTTTCAACAAACAGTGCGGAGCGCTCGCCGCCGATCGCAGCTTTGTCGGCTGGGCCACCTCCGCGCAACCGAGAGACGCCCAGCAAGAAGCCGTCGCGCAATGTACGCAGAACGGCGGCCAGAACTGCATGCTCCACGTTCTCTTCTGCTCCTATTGAAGGTTCAAAATTCCACACCCCAGGAGGCGTACGCTCATGAATTCTCCATTCCGGGTAACTGTATCCTGCTACGGGAGTCCCGTAACAGCGTGTAGCGCCGGCCTCCCGGCCGGCTGTGGCGCAGCCTGCCCTGAGAGCGTAGCCGAAGGGCCGTCGTTCGTGCTCCGATGCATTCCCGGCTAGTACACAACAACCCAGGAACTGCTCTAATGGGCGTTTGACGGTCCACGCTTTGGCCCCGGATGCAGACTTACCTCCGTATCCGCCGTCACAGCGCCCAACCGCCCGCCGCCTTACACTGGCTTCATCGGTTGAACTGTGCCCGCCACTCGGCGGGCACAGGCGTTTTGGGGAAAAGGAGGAATCCGCACCATGATCGCCGCCACAATCCGGCCGCAAAACCCCGCGCAGGACTCCATCCAGAAAGGTTCTCAACTGGTAATTTCCTCCACTCCATCTGTTACAGCAATAGTTACTTCCCCCCTCCCCCCCAATGGTAACCATAATGCTCCGCGAATCCCGCAATCCCCGCGGCCACGGCTGTCCAGCCAGCGAAAATCAGGCGAAACCAACCTCTCCAAGCGCGCCCCCCTCCCCACCAAAGGTAACCACCTGGCCCCGCCAAAACCGCCGGTTTCGCTCTCTTCCGGCGAACGAACGGCGAACCAAATGCGTGCAGAAATAGTGTCCATATATCTGATTCAAAATAACATCGCCGTTTTTTTATTTGCTCCACTCGCCCCAAATAGCCGCGCTGGCGTAGCCTTGACCGGGGAGGCTTAGCCATGGCGGAACTGAAGGCTGTCTCAGGCGACATTACAAAGCTCAAGGTGGATGCGATCGTCAATGCGGCTAACACGTCTTTGCTCGGCGGCGGCGGCGTGGACGGGGCCATCCACCGGGCTGCCGGACCGGAGCTCGTGGAGGCCTGCCGCAAGCTGCACGGGTGCGAGACAGGCGACGCCAAAGCCACGCCAGGCTTCCGGCTGCCGGCAAAGTGGGTGTTTCACGCCGTGGGCCCGGTGTGGCATGGCGGCGGCCACGGCGAAGACGCGTTGCTGGCCGGCTGCTACCGGAGGTGCCTGGAGCTGGCGCACGAGCACGGAGCAAAGTCGATTGCCTTTCCCGCGATCAGCACCGGCGTCTACGGGTTCCCATCGGAACCCGCGGCGAAGATCGCCATTCAGACGGTGCGCGACGCTATCGAAGGGACGGGCGTGGGGGAAGTGCTGTTTGTGTGCTTCGGCGAGGAGACACGGAGGATCTATGACGAGCTTCTAGCGTCTGGCTCCCAGCTATAAGCTTCTGCATGAGGAGATGGAAATGGAATACGTGAATCTGGGCAGGACCGGGCTTAAAGTATCGCGCATTTGCCTGGGGTGCATGACTTACGGGTCGCCGGCTACGGGCGAGCTGAAGCCTGGGCGGCAAGCATGGGCGCTGGACGAAAAGGGGAGCGAGCCCTATTTCCGGCAGGCGCTCGATCTCGGCATCAACTTTTTCGATACCGCCAACGTGTACTCCAGCGGGGACAGCGAGCGAGTGCTGGGCAATTTCCTGAAGGCGAACGCGCGGCGCGAGGCGGTGGTGATTGCCACCAAGGCAAACGCGATGATGCGGGAGGAGCCGAACGGGAAGGGGCTCTCGCGCAAGGAGATTGTGTTTGAGCTGGACGAGAGCCTGAAGCGGCTGAAGACCGATTACGTGGACCTTTACCAGATTCACCGCTGGGACTACGAGACGCCGATTGAAGAGACTCTGGAGGCGTTGCATGACTCGGTGAAGGCGGGCAAGGTGCGGTACGTCGGGGCCAGCTCGATGTACGCCTGGCAGTTTGCCAAGTCGCTTTACCTGGCGGACCTGCGCGGATGGACGCGGTTTGTCTCCATGCAGAACCACTACAACCTGCTCTACCGCGAGGAAGAGCGGGAGATGCAGAGGCTGTGCGTGGCGGAAGGGATCGGTATGCTGCCGTGGAGCCCGCTGGCGCGGGGACGGCTGGCGCGGCCGTGGAAATCGGAGCAGACGAAGCGGCTGGAGACGGACAAGTTCGGCAACATCATGTACTCGCGGACGGAGGAGGACGACCGGCGGGTGGTGGAGCGCCTGAAGGAGATTGCGGAGAAGCGCGGGGCGGCGATGGCGACGGTGGCGCTGGCGTGGCTGCTCGGCAAGCCCGCGGTGACAGCGCCGATTGTGGGTGCGACCAAGCCGCATCACCTGGTGGATGCGGTGGCGGCCCTGGATTTGAAGCTGACGGCGGAAGAAGGGAAGGCGCTGGAGGAGCCGTATGCGCCGCATCCGGTGCTTGGATACAGCTAGGGAACAAGGGACCCGAGGGACCAAGGGACCGAGAAGGCAGACTGGCGGGGCTATTTGCCCTGTTGCTGGCTGTGGCTGGTGAGGCGCATTGAAACGGCTTCGACGATCTGCTCCTGGACTTCGTCGATGGAGAGGTCGCCTTCAATCGCGATGACGCGGTGGGCGTCTCGGGCGGCAATATCGCGGTATTTCTGCCAGACACGGGCGTAGAAGGCATCTTTTTCGCGCTCGAATCGGTTTTCGTCGGGGCCGTTCTTTTGGGCGGTGTTGTCATTGCGGCGGCGGGCGCGGGCCAGGCTGGTTTTGAGCGACGGCAGCAGGAGCACGGTTAGGCCGGGCTGCAAGCCGCCGCAGATGAGGCGATGGAGCTCAAGAACCACCTGGGAGCCGAGCTGGCGGCCGCCGCCCTGGTAAGCCTCAGTGGAGTCGGTCCAGCGGTCGCATAGAACGACGCGGCCGGAGGCAAGCGCGGGCTCGATGACCTCGGCGATGGCCTGGGCGCGATCGGCGAACATGAGGGCCATCTCGGCCATGGGCGCGATGCCGGCGGAGCGGGAGTCAAGGAGCAGCTCGCGAATGCGGTCGCCGGTGGCCGTGCCGCCGGGCTGGCGGATGACCAGCGGATCCTGGCCATGCTTTCGCATCCACGCCTCCAAGTGCTTCAGCTGCGTGGTCTTGCCGGAGCCATCGAGGCCCTCGAACGTGATGAACACTCCCCGCGGCATGGCTGGAGTCTACCATTCGCGTCTGTGACGGCTAACGGAGACAAGCCAGCTTTGTTTGTGTTAAAAGATGAAAAAATCCTGAATCACTGGCCTTTTGCGTCCGCTCCCCCTCCGGTCCGCCAGGCGCCGGATTGGAGCACTTGTGAAACCCATTTGTGTCTTTCGCTTCGTTTTTCTTTTCGTCGCGCTGAGCCTGATGGCAGGAGCGCGGCTGGGCGCCCAGAATCTTACCCTGGAAGGCCAAACCGGTGGATTTATCACTCCCACCGCCTACGCGGTCTACACCGATAAGGGCCACGTCTTCTCGCACCCCGCTGTCGGCTATCACTTTATCGACGCGGATCAAGTGATCGGGAATATCCACACGTTCTCGATTGAGGAGGGCCTGGCCAACCGCGCCGAGGCAGGCTACACGCGCGTGGTGCACACGGAAGGGGATAGCGCGCTATTCAGCAGCCTGTGGCATTTTGCGGGCATGAATGTGTTTAACGGGAAGGGAGTGGCGATCAAGGACGGGCAGTGGCACGCACCGGTGCCGGGAGTGGCCGCCGGGTTCGTGGTGCGGACGGGCGACAAGTTTGTTACCGGCGCGCTGGACCAGGAGTTAACCGGGGTGCTGAAGAGCTATACCAACGGGGACATTTACGTGGTGGCCACCAAGACCTGGCTGCATCCGCCGTTCCCGTTCCTGGCGAACCTGGGCTGGAAGGCCACCAACGCGACCATCTACGGACTTGGCGGTCAGTCGACGCGTTTTGGCGGGAGGCTGTTCGGGGGGCTGGGGATTCCGATTCCGGGCACCTTTCAAGACGGCGATTGTGCCGGCGGTTGGGTTCACGCAGGAGCCGGCGACGGCGAAGAACCTGAACCTGATCCTGGTTCCGCCGGGGAGCCGGGGGCATATTCCCACTACGATGGACTACGCAGTGCGCATCACGCAGAAGGACCATCCGCATTTTGCGTTCGACGCGGGCATAGGTCAGGTGGCGGGGATGATCGGGACTACAGCGATTCCGACCGCGGGCGGGCCGGTGCTTGTGCCGGTGAATCTGAAGGCGCGATCGGTTTTCGGGACTGGATTGAGCCTGCGGTACTGATGGACCGCGGCTCGTGATTCATGATTCGTGATTCGCCGGGCGCGTCCCAGGATCTCGAAGGATTTGAACGCGGTGCAACGTTTTCTCAAGTGGGTTCCATCGAAGCCATGAGAACCGGCATAGGTGGGAATGCAGTTGGGCCTTAAATACAAAACCACGGAACCCGGCACCGCCGGTGAATGCGCGATCAGCGTGGGCGAGCATGTTTGGGTGTCGGGGCGCAAGGGCGAATACGTGGTGGTGGAAGTGGACCGTGAGAAGGGGCGGCTGGAGGTTCTGCGAGTGGGCACGAAGAGCGCACTCGAGAGCGTGCCGGTGACGAGTGTGCGCGCAGTCCTGGCGCCGAAGGCGGCGTAAAGTCAAAGAAAAAGGGACAAGGGACCAGGGAGGCGCCTTCTAATCCCTGTCCCCTTGTCCCTTTTCTCTGCCTTTAGGAGACGGACATTACCAGCTTGCCGAAATGGGTGGCCTCCTCCATGCGGACGAGGACCTGGCGGGCATGGGACCAGGGGAAATCTTCGCCGACGGGGCGGAGCTGGGTAAGGCTGATGGCCTTGTTCATGTCGATAAAGTCCTGTCGGGAGCCGACGTAAAGGCCCTGGATTCGCGCCTGTTTGTGCAAGACGGTGGGCAGAGCGATGGGCTCAGAGGTAGCGGATCCGGTGAGGACGCCGATCTGGGCGATGACGCCGCCCATGCGCAAGGCGCGTAGGGAGCGGGGAAGGGTGCTGGCGCCGCCGACTTCGACGACGAGGTCAACGCCCTCGCCGGTTTGCTCAGTGGCCCAGCGGTCCCATTCGGGGACATCGTTGTAATTGACGCCGGCATCGAGGCCGAGGTCGAAGGCGCGGGCGAGCTTTTCATTGCTGGAGGAGATGCCGAGCACCTTGGCGCCGCGCAGGCGGGCGAACTGAAGGGCGAAGAGCGAAACGCCTCCTGTGCCCTGGATGAGGACGGATGAGCCGGGCTTGAGATCGCAGATGGCGAGCGCGTTCCAGGCGGTGACGGCGGCGCAGGGCAGGGTCGCTGCTTCCTGGTAGCTGAGGTGGTCAGGAATGGCAACGACGCCGTTTTCACCCAGGACGACGAACTGGGCGAGCATGCCGTCGATATCGCCGCCGAGGGCGCCCTTGATCTTTTCCGGCGTGGCGGGGCCATCCATCCAGTTCTGCATGAAGGTGCCGGCGACCCGATCGCCCTGCTTCCACTGGGTGACGCCGTCGCCGACGGCGACGATTTCGCCGGCGCCATCGGAGCAGGGAATGCGGGGCAACTTGAGCTTGGGGTTGTAGAGGCCCTTCACCATCATGAGGTCGCGGTAGTTGAAGGAGATGGCGTGGACGCGGACAATGACCTGACCGGGGCCGGCCTCGGGTTCGGGGCGTTCAGTGAATTCAAGAGATTCAATGCCAAAGGATGAAATTTGCCAGACGTGCATGCACACTCCTAGGTTCCAGCCGCGGGCAACGGCAGGCCCACTTAAAAAGCCTACTCCATTGGCGAGCCGCGAGCCGCATGAGGGCCGATAAAATGAAGATATGGCTAGAGGATGGGAAAGTAAATCGGTGGAAGAACAAATGGCCGGGCGGGAGCAGGCCGGGCCGGATCCAGGGAGGGTCATGTCGAAGAGCGGAGAAGCGCGGAGAACGGCGGAAGACGAACGGTTGAAGCAGGCGCGGCGGCGCCAGTCGCTGGAGCTGCAGCGGGCAAACATCCTGGGGCAGCGGACGTCGAATGCGGGGCGGAGAGCGGCGCTGGAGGCGGCGCTGAAGGCAATCGAGGCGGAGATCGCGGCGCTGGGGTAGGAAGCAAGTCAGCGAGTGGGCATGCCCGCTCATCGTTCGCCGCGGCGAACGATGAAAGGGGCACAGTACCGATCCCACCCTGACCGTAGAAAGCGCGGTTAGGATGGGCACCCCGATTATTTCTAACGACCGTGGCCCTTTCCGGTGTGCTGGGCAGGCGTTTATGCTCGGGGGAATGAGCAAGACAGCAACGGAAAGCGGCGGCGCGCCTAATCGGCTGGGGCAGGCCGGTTCTTCTTATCTCAGATCGGCGCAGCATCAGCCCGTGGAGTGGCATCCGTGGGGCGAGGAGGCGTTTGCGCGGGCGCGCGAGGAGGACAAGCCCATCCTGCTGGACATTGGCGCGGTGTGGTGCCACTGGTGCCACGTGATGGACCGGGAATCCTACGAAGATCCGAAGCTGGCAAAAGTCATCAACGAGCATTACGTTGCGGTGAAGGTGGACCGGGACGAGCGGCCGGACGTGGACACGCGCTACCAGGCCGCGGTGCAATCCATCAGCGGGCAGGGTGGATGGCCGCTGACGGCGTTTCTGACTCCCGATGGGCGGCCATATTTCGGGGGAACGTATTTTCCGCGCGATGACCGCTACGGGCGGCCGGGGTTCGGGCGGGTGCTGATGACCATGGCGCAGGTTTGGAAGGAGCGGCGGGAAGAGGCGCTGGAGTCGGCCGAGAGCGTGATGGCCGCGGTGGAGCACAACGAGAGCTTCAGTGGGCGGGGCGGCGAGCTGACGCTGGCGCTGGTGGACAAGATTGCCGGATCGGCGCTTTCGCAGTTCGATGCGCACAATGGAGGGTTCGGGTCGCAGCCCAAGTTTCCCCACCCGGGGGCGCTGGACCTGCTGCTGGAGCTGGCCATGGATCGCGACAACGACGCCGCGCAGGATGCGTTTCTGGTGACGCTGGAGAAGATGGCGCGGGGCGGCGTTTATGACCAGCTTGCCGGCGGATTCCATCGCTACTCGGTGGATGAGCGCTGGGTGGTGCCGCACTTCGAGAAGATGCTCTACGACAACACGGAGCTGCTGCGGAACTACGTGCACGGGTTCCAGAGCTACGTGCGGGAGGACTTCAAGACGGTTGCGCTGGAGATCATGGGCTGGCTTGACGGGACCATGACGGACAGGGAGCGTGGCGGATTCTATGCGTCGCAGGATGCGGATATCGATCTGGACGATGACGGCGATTACTTTACCTGGACGCTGGAAGAAGCGCGCGCGGTGCTGACGCGCGAGGAGTTGGAAGCAGCATCGCGGTACTACGACATCGGCGAACTGGGGGACATGCATCACAACCCGGCCAAGAATGTGCTGCACGTTCCGTACACGCGCGAGCAAGTGGCGGCGCAAGTGGGGATTCCGCTGGAGGAGTTGGCCAAGCTGCTGGCCGCGGCAAAAAGCAAGCTGCTGGCGGCGCGGATGGAGCGGAAGACGCCGTTCATCGATCGCACGCTGTACACGGGCTGGAACGCGATGGCGGTGACGGCGTATCTGGAAGCGGCGCGAGTGCTCCGCCTGGAGGATGCGAAGGAGTTTGCGTTGCTGACCCTGCGGCGGCTGCTGGTGGAGGCGTGGGGCGGTGCGGATCTGCTGTATCACGTGATTGCGTATCCAGAGAAGGCTGGCGGGAACGAGCAGGAACGCGTTCCGGGGACTTTGGACGATTATGCATTCACCGTGCAGGCGTGCATTGATGGATGGCTGGCGAGCGGACGGATGGAGTTCTACCACGCGGCAACGGTTTTGGCTGACGCGATGATTACGCGCTTCTACGACCGTGAAGCGGGAGCGTTCTACGACACCGCCGCGGGCGTGGGGGAAGAAAAGCTGGGCGCGCTGACGGCTCGGCGCAAGCCGTTGCAGGACTCGCCCACGCCGGCGGGAAATGCGACGGCAGCATCGGCATTGCTGCGGCTGGAAGCGCTTTCCGGACGGAAGGAGTTTCGCGAGATCGCGGAGGACACGCTGGAGTCGTTCGCGGGGATCGTGGAGCATTTCGGGTTGTATGCGGGCAGCTACGGGCTGGCTTTGGAGCGGCTATTGCTGGATCCGGTGCAGGTGGTGATTGTGGGCTCGGGGCCGGAGGCGGCGCGGCTGGAGGCGACGGCGGTGGCGCGATTCGGGGTGCAGAAGACGGTGATGCGGATTGGGCCGTTCCGAATCGTGCCGGGCGGGGTACCGGAGGAGCTGGAGCAAATGCTAGTGAATGTTCCGGCGCCGGAAGGGGCGAGCGTTTGGGCAATTGTGTGCCGCGGGAGGACATGCCTGCCCCCGGTTACCGATGCGGAGGCGTTGCTGGCTGCGTTGGAAGGCCGGGAGTAGACGGTAGGGAGCAGGATGTCTCAGCTCTGGTCAGCGCCGAAGATGCGGCGGAAAAATGAGCCCATCCGGCGGAAGAAGTTACGGTGCTGCTTTGCCGGCGTGGGAGTCGGTGTAGCTTTCGCAACCTGCGTGGCGGGCGTAGGCGCGGCAGCAGCCTCAGCGACGGGCTTCGCAGGAGTGGGCGCTTGATAAACCAGCGGCGCATCAATTGCGGTGTGGCTGGCGGAGTTGTCCGGCTCCGTTTGCGGCTGGACGGGCGGCGGGTGCGGTGAAAGGCCGGCGCTTTCTGCGAGCGGGAAATCGTTGGTGCCGGGGCGCGGCGCGGACGGACAGCCGCACGGTTCTTTCTCCTGGTCCACGACTTCCTTGAGGCTGCCATGCTGGAACATGACGCGCTGGCCGGGCTGGACGCGATAGGCTCCGCCTTCAAAGACGCTGCTGACGAGGACGTACGGTGCGTTCGCGCCGGGGTTGTCCACGCAAGTGTCGCCGTGGTCCCCCAGACGAACTTTTACATCCACCGCGCCAGGCCCGCCGATGAGAATGCGGAAATCGGGGGTGAGGAGGACATCGGAGTTGCGGCCGGCGGCGTAGCTGGCTTCCACTGCACCGTGGTCAAGGGCCATCATGAGGCCGGGAGTTTCGCCAGCGGGGACGCTGGTGTCGGCGGCGAGATTCACTGTGGTGGACGGGCACACGCGCAGCGTGCCGCGGCGGGGCAGTATTACGGGAGTGATCTCGGAGCCGGAGGTGATGGCCCCGTGAGTCTGGATAGAGGCTGTACCGGCGGTGACCAGGATGGCGCCGCTTACGGTGTCTGAGGTGTTCAGCGGGACGATGGCGATGGGGCTGGTTTGAGCCGGAGTTTCCTGCGCGCGTGACGTGCCAGGGATGCACGAGGCTGCGAGTATTCCGAAGAGAAGCAGCCTGGCCGGCCGCGGGCAGAGAAACCTCATTACGCCATTTCCAGGAAGTTGCGGATCATCTGGCGGCCGCCTTCGGTGAGTACGCTTTCAGGATGGAACTGGACGCCTTCCACGGGCAGAGTGCGATGACGAAGGCCCATGATGACCGAGCCGCCGCCGTTCTCCACGGTGCGGGCGGTGACGGCGAGCTCTCGCGGGAGCGTCTTCTCATCCACAATCAGCGAGTGATAACGGGTGCAGGTGAGCGGCGACGGCAGACCGGTGAACACGCCTTTGCCGTCGTGGGCGATGGAGCTGGTTTTGCCATGCATGAGATGAGCAGCGCGAACCACGTCGCCACCGAAGGCTTCGCCGATGGCCTGGTGACCCAGGCAGACGCCGAGGATGGGCGTTCGCCGCGGCGAACCGGCCATGTGGCGGATGAGTGGTACCAGGATGCCGGCCTCTGCCGGCGTGCAGGGCCCCGGCGAGAGCAGGATGCGGTTGGGATGGAGGGCCTCGACTTCATCCACTGTCAACTCGTCGTTGCGTCGGACCTCGACTTCCGCGCCCAGCTCGCCCAGGTACTGGACGAGGTTGTAGGTGAAGGAGTCGTAGTTGTCGAGAACGAAGACCATGCCAGGATTCAGTGTAGCGCGGACGCAGAAGGGTGGCGAAGCCGGGCAGGCGGCCGTTGCGTGCTAGGGGCTAACTTACTCAGAAGGAACCAATTTCGCGTTACATGCGTACCCCAAGCAACAAGGGAGTTTGTGTGTAGTCCTCTGCTACACTTCTCACATACTTTTCCCGGATTCGAATTGATTTGAAATTGTTGTCGACGGAGAATTCATGCCTGTTGTCGAGCTTGCAGGCGTAACCAAGGCCTACGAGAGCAAGGTTGCCGTGCACGAGCTTAGCTTCTCAATTGAAGCGGGGCAGATGTTCGGCCTGTTGGGACCGAACGGCGCCGGCAAGACCAGTTCTATCCGGATGATGATGGGCATCACGATGCCGGATTCAGGCCGTGTGATCTTGTTTGGCAAGCCATTCGAGCGAAAAAGCCTGGATCGCGTGGGCTATCTGCCCGAAGAGCGCGGGCTCTACAAGAAGATGAAGGTGCTCGATCAGCTTGTCTTTTTCGGGCAGATGCATGGCCTGGACGCACAGGAATCGCGCAAGAGGTCGACGAATTGGGCCGAGCGGCTGGAGATTGCAGATTCGCTGGGCAAGAAGACCGAAGAGCTCTCCAAGGGCATGCAGCAGAAAATCCAATTCATCTCATCGCTGCTGCACGATCCCGGACTGATTGTGATGGATGAGCCGTTTACCGGGCTCGATCCCGTGAACGCGACGCTGCTGGAACGCACCCTGATCCAGCTCAAGGAACAAGGCAAGGCGATCATTTTTTCAACGCATCGCATGGACCAGGTGGAGAAGCTGTGCGACTCGATCTGCTTGATCAACAAGGGCGAGGCCGTGCTTTCAGGGAAAATGCGGGAGATCAAGTCGCGTTACGAACGCAATCGGGTGGTGGTTGAGTTTGAAGGAGATCCCTCGTTCTTAAAAAGCGCGGAGATTGCGGAAGCCAAAAACTTTTCCGGCCATGCGGAGATTCGCCTGCATCCGCACGGTAACGCGCAGAAGCTCTTGCATGAAGCTGCGGCCGTCGCTACCATCTTTCGCTTTGAGCTGGTGGAACCCTCCCTTGAGGAGATCTTTATTCAGACGGTGGGAGGCAAGGCTGATGCGTAATCTGCTGCTGGTGGCCAGGCGCGAGTATCTGGAACAGATTCGCGGACGGGCGTTCAAGGTGACCACGATCCTTGTTCCGGCGCTATTTGCGGTGGTTATCTTCATCATGATCATGGCCAGCCGCGGAGCCACGGGAGGCAAGCACATTGTGATCGCCTCCAACGACGCAGGATTGGCCGGTGAAGTCCGGACACAGCTTCTGGCGCATAACGAAACCAACTCCACCATCGATGTGCTTGCGCCAGTGGGGCCGGGCGATCGCTCGCAGTTGATCAATCGCGTCCGCACTGGTGGTATCGACGGCTTCCTTTGGGTTGAGGCTTCCGGGGCCAGCCGCCGACGGCCGTTTACGAATCGCAATCGTCTGGCGACTTCATCACCGATGAGCTTCTCAGCACCGCGTTGAATCGCGCCCTGGTGCGCCGCCGGCTTACCGCCTCCGGAATCCAGGCCGGAAACATCGATGCGCTGCTCAAGGATGTGGATGTCGACACCCGGCAGATCGACAAGCAGGGCAGGGAACTGAAGAGCAACGCCATGAGTTCGTTTTGGAAGGGCTACGTGATGGCGTTCCTGCTTTCCATGACCACGATGATCTACGGCATGAACGTGGCGCGGTCGATCATCCAGGAGAAGACGTCGCGGATTTTTGAGGTCATGCTGGCTACGGCAAAGCCAAGCGATCTGCTGGCGGGCAAGCTGATCGGCGTAGGTGCCGTGGGTCTGACGCAGATCGCCATCTGGTTTGTGGCGGCCGCGGCCATTGCCGGCGCGTTTACGGCACAGATCCTCTCGGCGAAGCTCTCCCTTCACTTTTCCTGGACGGAAGGTTTTTTCTTCGCCATCTACTTCCTGCTTGGCTACCTGCTTTACGCATCGCTCTTCGCGGGCCTGGCGGCATCGTGCGAGACGGAGCAGGAACTGCAGATGTATACGCCGCTGGCTGCGCTGCCCATCTGGCTCTCGTTCGCGCTCATCGTGCTGGTGGTTAACAATCCAGACTCGGTGCTCTCGATTGCAGCGTCGCTCTTCCCGGCCACGGCGCCGATTATCATGATGTTGCGCATGGGTTCCGAGTTCCCGCCCGCATGGCAGATTGCAGCGTCGATGGCCATCATGGTGCTGAGCATCTGGGCGGTTCTGTGGGTTTCGTCGCGGTTATATCGCGTTGGCATCCTGATGTACGGCAAACGCGCCACCATTCCTGAGCTCCTCCGTTGGCTGCGGTACAGCTAAAATCGGGGCAGTGACCGAAGAGACCAGCAACAGGTTTACGCTTGGGCAGCGCATCGCATTGGCGATTGTGCCACGCCTGGTGTGGGCGCTGCTCTGGATCGTCGGATTCACCTGGCGCTACGAGGTGATTAACGAGGACGGCGTGGTTCCGGTTCGTTTCGGAGAGAAAGCCGGCGGTGAAATCTACTGCTTCTGGCACCAATGTGTGCTTCCCACCGCGCTCTATTACCGCCGCACCCATGCCGTGATCCTTATAAGCCGCAGCTTTGACGGCGAGCTGATCACTCGAACATTGCGCCTCTTCGGCTTCGACGCGGTGCGCGGCTCCAGCTCACGAGCGGGCGGCGAAGGATTACGTGGCCTCCAGCGGGTGGTTGAACGCGAGCGGCCGGCGATTTTTACCGCCGATGGGCCGCGGGGGCCGATCTACCAGACAAAGATGGGACCGATTAAACTGGCGCAGATGACAGGCGCGCCCATCGGTGCTTTTCATTTTCAGCCGGAGCGGGCGTGGGTCGTCAAATCCTGGGATCACTTCCTGGTGCCCAAGCCGTTTACACGCATCGTAGTGAGCTGGGCGCAATGGACGCGCGTGTCCTCTGAGCTATCGAATGGAGAGATGGAGTCAAAACGGGCGGAGTTGAACGCGGCGCTGGAGCGCGCGCGGATGCGGGCATTGAAACACCTGGGGCAGGCATGAGTGAAGGCAACGATCTGCGGGTGGCGGATTTTGATTATGAACTGCCCGAGGAACTGATTGCGCAGCAGCCGCCGGAAGAGCGGGGCCTCAGCAGAATGCTGGTGGTTGATCGCGTTTCGGGGCTTCTGCGCGACGCTATGTTTACCGATCTACTGTCTTTCCTGCGTGCGGGAGATTTGCTGGTGCTGAACGACAGCCGCGTGATTCCGGCGCGGCTTTACGCGCGGCGCACCCTGCGGCGCGAGAAGGAAAGGCCAACGGGGCGCATAGAGGTGATGCTGACCGAGCCGGCGGGCGAGAATCAGTGGCGTGCTCTTGTGCGGCCCGGGCGCAAGGTTGCCATCGGGGAGATCCTCGTTTTTCCAGCGCCAAGCGGATCAATCGAGCTGCGAGCCGAGGTGCTGGAGCGAGGACCGTACGGCGAGCGGCTTCTCAGATTCGAGCCTGTGGACGATTTCTACGCGAGTCTCGAACGCATCGGCCATATTCCGCTGCCGCCCTACATTCATCGCGACGATACCGCAGCGGACCGCGAGCGCTACCAGACGGTGTACTCCGAGGAGCGCGGTTCGGTTGCCGCGCCTACCGCGGGACTGCACTTCACGCCGGAGATGCTTGCGCGCCTCAAGGAAATGGGCGTCGAGGCAGCGCGGATTACGTTGCATGTCGGCCTGGGGACGTTTGCCCCGCTGCGAGTGGAGCGGGTGGATGAGGTGCGCCTGCATCGCGAGCGGTACACGCTCAGCGAGGATGCGGCCGATGCCATCAATCGCGCCGCGCGGGAGGGCCGGCGGATCGTTGCCGTTGGGACAACGGTGGTGCGCACGCTGGAATCCGCCGCGGCGGACGCGCTTGAAGCGGGCGGCGGGCCGTTGGTCCCGCACTCGGGATCGACGGAGATTTTCATTTCGCCGGGCTTCCAATTCCATCTCGCCAGCGCTTTGCTCACCAACTTCCACCTTCCGCAATCGAGCCTGCTGATGTTGGTGAGCGCGTTCGCCGGCCGCGAGCCCGTTCTGGCGGCATATCGACATGCCGTCGAGAAGCGCTATCGCTTTTACAGTTACGGCGATTGCATGTTCATTGCCTGATGTAAGCGTCCGCTGTCGAGCCTTCGTCGTCGCGGCTGCTAAACTCTACCCGTGCCCGACCAAGCAAAGCCGCCCGTCTTCCTGCTTGACGCAATGTCCTTCATATTCCGCGCGTATCACGCGATGCAGCGATCGCGGCCCATGTCCACGCGCTCCGGCTTGCCCACCGCAGCCACCTATGTGTTCGTGAACATGATCAAAAAGCTGCGCCAGGATTTCTCGCCGCACTTTTTTGCAGCTGTGTTTGACGTCAGCGGAAAGGTCTTCCGCGATGACCGTGCGCTGGCCATCGGCACCCTGCGCAAGTGGAATGGAAAGACCAAGTGCTTTGAAGAGGTCGGATACGAGGGCTACAAGGCCAAGCGCGAGGCCATGCCCGAGGATCTTCGCCGGCAGATTCCGTTCATTCGTCGCTCCCTGGAAGTATTTCGAATTCCGATCCTGGAAGCAGAGGGATTCGAGGCCGATGACGTGATTGGAACGCTCTCGTGCCGTGCCGCTGAGCGCGGCCACGATGTGTTCATCGTCTCCGGCGACAAGGACATGATGCAGCTTGTGAATGAGCGCGTGAAGGTGCTCAACCCGCAGAAAGACAACCTGGTCCTTGACGCGAGCAAGGTGACTGAAGTGCTGGGTGTACCGCCGGAGAAGGTAGTGGATGTGATGGCGTTGCGCGGTGACACCATCGATAACATTCCCGGCGCGCCCGGCATCGGCGACAAAGGCAGCGTTGATTTGATCAAGGAATTCGGCAGCGTGGAGGCCGTGCTCGACCGCGCCGCCGAGGTGAAGCGCAAAAGCTATCGTGAGTCGCTGGAACAGAACCGCGATGCCGTGCTCCTATCCAAGGAGCTAGTCACCATCGACTGCAATGTGCCACTCGAGCTCGATCTGGCGGCGATGGAGACGCAGGAACCCGATCTGGAAGCGTGCCGGGAGCTGTTCACCGAGCTTGAGTTTACGTCGATGCTGAAGGAGCTTGCGCCCGCGGAAGACGGCGTAAAATTCGAGCTTATTGTGGAACCGAGCGCCGAACAACGCGAAGCTTTCTTTGCGGCCGCACGCCGGAACGGCTTCGCGCTGGCACTTGAAACGGCCACGGCGCGGCCTGCCGCCGAAGAGGAAGAGGCCGCGGCGCCAACGACGATGTCGTTACTCGACCTTGCCGAAGCCGCCGACCGGAAGCCGAGCTCGCTGGTGGGCGTTTGTGCCGAGCCTGGGATTGCTCTATCTCTGCCGCTCGATGACGACCTGCGGAAGCTTTTGGAAGATCCGTCCGTAGCGAAGCAGACGCACGATGCGAAAGCGGCGCTGCACGCTTTGCACGGCATGGGCGTGGATCTCGCCGGTCCCATTGACGACATCATGCTGCTCTCGTATGCGCTGAACCCCACGCACTCCACGCAATCGCTGGCGGATGTTGCCGCCCGCAACGGCCATGCGCCGCCGGCATCGCTCACTGCGGGTGCGGCTATTGTGCGGGCGCTGGTCCCGGCATTGCGCGCGCATGCCGAAGAATGTCAGGTGACCAGCGTTTACACCGACATCGACCTTTTGCTTGCGCCGGTCCTCTATCGCATGGAGCAGGCGGGCGTGCGCATCGACAAAGACGTGCTGCAAGGGCTCTCCACGCGCTTCGCCGCGGAGATCGAACGCGTGGGCGAGCGCATCTTCGAGCTGGCCGGCGAACGGTTCAACATCAACTCGCCGAAGCAGCTAGGAGTGGTGCTGTTCACGCGCATGGGGCTGCCCGCGCCGATGAAGTACGGCAAAGGCAAGACCATCTCGACGGCGCAGGACGTGCTGGAGACGTTGGCGGAAAAGCACGAGGTTCCGCGGCTGGTGCTGGAATACCGGCATCTGTCCAAGCTCAAGTCCACTTACATTGATCAACTGCCGCTCATGGCCGATGCCGATTCGCGCGTTCATACAACGTTCCAGGCCGCGGCTACGGCTACCGGACGGTTGTCGTCCATCAATCCGAATCTCCAGAACATCCCCATCCGCACCGAACTGGGAAGGGAGATTCGCGCGGCATTCACGGCCTCGTCGGGAACGCAACTTCTCTCCGCGGATTATTCGCAGATCGAATTGCGCCTGCTGGCGCATTTCAGCGGCGATCCGCTGCTGGTGCGCGCCTACCAGAACGGTGAAGATATTCACACGCTGACGGCCAGCGAGGTGTTCGGCGTTCCCGCGGACACCATGGACAAGGAGACCCGCGGCCGGGCCAAGGCTGTAAACTTTGGCATTGTTTACGGCATCTCGCCATTCGGATTGGCGGCGCAGTTGGGTATCCCGCAGGTCGAGGCGAAGGCGTACATCGAACGCTATTTCGCGCGCTACCAGGGCGTCCAGGCGTTCATTCAGAACACGCTGGCGGAGACGCGCAAAACCGGCAGCGTGCGCACCATGTTCGGGCGGATGCGGCCCATCCCCGACATCGAAAGCCGCAATCCCAATCAACGGGGGTTCGCCGAGCGCACCGCAGTGAACACTCCGCTGCAGGGAACGGCAGCAGACCTGATCAAGCTGGCCATGATTGCGCTCGATCGCACGCTTCGCGAGCGCAACTTGAAAACGCGCATGGTGCTTCAGGTGCACGACGAACTGCTTTTTGAAGTTCCCGATGAGGAGAAAGATGAAATTGCAAAGCTGGTGCGCGAGGAGATGGAAAGCGTGGTCAAGCTGAAGGTGCCGCTGGTGGCGGATCTAGGCTTTGGACCAAACTGGCGCGATTTGTAAGCCTGGAATCCGAATAGCAGCGCCGGGCATCAATTCAGGCAGGCGCGAAAGGCCCGAAGCTTCCATCCCACTTCAATCCTTTGCAACAAGGAGTTGAATCAATGAGCACAACGCAATCCACTGCCGCCGCTGCGGCCGGCACCTTCACGCTGGGTGGCGACCTGACCGTAAACCGGCTCGGCTATGGCGCCATGCGCATTACCGGCAAAGGGATCTGGGGGCCTCCGGAAGACAAGCCTGCTGCATTGGCCGTGCTGCGGCGCGCGGTGGAGCTGGGCGTGAATCTCATTGACACGGCCGACTCGTACGGTCCGTACGTCTCTGAAGAACTCATCGCGGAGGCGCTTTATCCGTATCCCGCGGGCGTGGTGATTGCCACCAAGGGCGGATGGGAGCGCGTTGGTCCGGGCCAATGGATACACAACGCAAGCCCCGACCATCTGACGCGCGCATTGGAGGGCAGCCTGAAGCGGCTGCGGCTGGAGCGGATCGACGTGTATCAGCTTCACGTGCCCGATCCGGCCGTCTCGTTTGACGCATCCATGGAGCGGCTCGCGCGCCACCAGGAGCAAGGCAAGATCCGTCACGTAGCGCTCTCCAACGTTGCTCTCGAATACGTCGAGCGGGCTCGCCGCATTGTTCCCATTGTGTCGGTTCAGAATCGATACAGCTTCGCCGATCGAGAGTGGGACTTTGTCGTCGACTATTGCCGGCAGCAAGGTATCGGCTTTATGCCCTGGGCGCCCATGGGCCAGATGCGCTTCGCCCACGAGACGCTGGATCGCGCGGCAAAGCAGTTGAACGCGACGCCCATGCAAGTGGGATTGACCTGGCTGCTGAAGCGAGCCGGGAATATCCTGCCCATTCCCGGAACGGCCAACGTGCAGCATCTGGAACAGAATGTCGCCGCGGCGTCACTTCAATTGCCGGATGAGATCTTCGCACAGCTTTCCGCGGCGCAACCGCCGCCGGCCGTGCTGCGCGGCTAAGTGCAGGCGCGGTCTCGCCTCGCGTCGTGCGGCGCCCGGTCTATTCTTCCCGATGGAACAACAGCGAATTGGCTTGCTGCACCGGCGTCATCAGCACGCGCGCGATGTTGACGTGCGGCGGGCGGCTGGCCGCCCACACAATCACCTCGGCCACGTCTCCGGCCGTTAGCGGCTTGATGCCCTTGTAGACTTTCGCTGCGCGCTCATTGTCGCCGTGGAAGCGGACAAGCGAGAAGTCTGTCTCCACCATCCCCGGATCGACGCTGGTCACGCGAACGGCCGTGCCCAGCACGTCCTGCCGCAGGCCGTCATTGATGGACCGTTCCGCTGCCTTGGTGGCGCAGTACACAGCGCCATTGGGATATGTGAGTTCGCCCGCGGTCGAGCCTAGATTGATGACGTGGCCGCGTCCGCGCACAATCATGCCCGGCACCACGGCGCGAGTTACGTACAGCAGTCCTTTCACGTTCGTATCGATCATTTCTTCCCAGTCTTCCACGCGGCCCATATAGAGCTTGTCCAGGCCGCGGGAGAGGCCGGCGTTATTCACCAGGATGTCGATTTCGGCCCATTCGGGCGGCAGGCTATCAATGGCGTTCTGCACCGCGCGGCAATCGCGCACGTCCAGGTCGATGGAGTAGACCGATTCAGCGCCTCGTTCCAGCGCCTGCGATGCGATTTCAGCCAGCTTGCCAGGGCGCCGCGCAGCCAGAAGCAGTCGCGCACGCTCGGATGCAAAGGCCAGCGCGGTTGCAGCGCCGATTCCTCCGCTGGCTCCGGTGACGAAGACGATCTTCCCTTCAAAACTCATGGCAATATCCTAGCGGATCAGCGAATGGGAATGCGTGATTGCCGATACGATGGCTCGAAGCCGACAGCCCGCAGCCATCAGCCGTTGGCCCGAATGTGGCCGCGTTTTTGCGCCATTTTGTACTGACCAACGGCCCAGTCTTCGCCGGAAAGGCCGGCTTGTTTGGCTTGTTCGAAGACTTCAGCCAGGCTCTCAGCCAGGCTAAGCCGCGCGCCCGCGGCAGCGGCTGCCTCGCGCAGCAGGCGGAGATCCTTTGCGCCCAGGTCAATAGTAGCTCCGGGATGCTCCGGCGGATTGAGCATCACTTTTGCATACGCCGCGTAAAACGGCGACTGGAAGAGCGCGCTGTTCACGGTCTCGAAGAAGACTTCGGGATCGATTCCCTGCGCCGCTGCGTAAACAAACGCCTCGCCCAGCGAATGAATCATGGCGCTGATCAGGAAATTGCCGCCCAGCTTGAGTGCGTGAGCCTGGCTGGGCCGCGCACCCACCACTGAGATGCCGCGCGCGAGCGGCTCGAGCACGGGGCGGGCGCGGTTGACGGCACTTTCCTTCCCGGCCATGACGATCCATAACTTGCCTGCTTCGGCCACATTCGGCCGCCCGAACACCGGAGCCGCGACAAAATCGATGCCCCGCCGTTTGTGCTCCGCAGTGAGCCGTTCGCTCAGGGCTACGCTGATGGTGCTGCACGCGATGTGAAGCATGCCTGGGCTCATCGCATCCATCAATCCGTTGGGGCCAAACAGCACTTCCTCGTTCGCCTCATCGTCAAACAGCATCGTGATCACGGCCTCGGCGCCCAGTTCCGCCTCCGCCGGCGTTGCCGCTGCAATCGCACCCTCGTGAATCAGCGGTTTTGTTCGGCCTTCGGTCCGGTTCCACACGGACAATTCGTGCCCGGCGGCAATCAGCCGTTGCCCCATGGGCGCACCCATCTTGCCCAAACCAAGAAACCCAATCTTCATCCACGCTCCTTGTTGCGCTTACTGATTCCGGCCCCAGAGCCCGTAAACTGATTCTTCGATGCTACGAACCATCCGAGCGACGCGTTATGTTGTGCCCCTGCGCGAAGGCGGATCCCTGCCCGCCATTGTAGAAGGCGACGACCTCGGCCTCTACGTGGTCAAATTCCGGGGCGCGGGGCAGGGCGTGCTGGCCCTGATTGCGGAGCTGATCGCCGGCGAGATCGGGCGCGCCATCGGACTGCGTGTGCCGGAGATTGTCTTCGCTGAAATCGATCCCGCGCTGGGACGCAATGAGCCCGATTACGAGATTCGCCAACTGCTCAGGGCAAGCGCGGGGCTGAACCTCGCGCTCGACTATCTCCCCGGCTCCGTCATGTTCGATCCCGCGGCCGCGGACAAGGCGGACGCGGACGAAGCTTCCATGGTGGTGTGGTTCGACGCGTTCACCCAGAATGTCGACCGCACCCCGCGCAATCCGAACCTGCTTATATGGCATCGCAAGCTCTACCCCATCGATCACGGCGCCGCTCTCTATTTCCACCACGATTGGGCCACCATGCCGGACCGTGCCGGATCGCCGTTCCATCAGATTCAGCAGCACATCCTCCTGCGCTGGGCAGCAGATATCGCAAAGGCCGATGCGGCAGGGCGGCAAGAGCTGACACCGGAAGTACTGGCGAGCATTGTCGCCGCGGTTCCCGACGATTGGCTGGATGCGATTCCCGGCGAGATGACCGCGGCAGAACGACGCCAGGCTTACATGCAGTTCTTCAACCAGCGCCTGAAGCAGGCGCACACGTTTGTTCAGGAGGCGCTCGATGCACGCACCCGCCTCGTTTGACTATGCTCTGTTGCGCGTGGTGCCGCGTGTGGAGCGGCAGGAGTTTATCAACGCCGGCATCGTCGTCTACTGCCCTCAGAAGCGCTTTCTCGCCGCGCGCATCCGGCTGGTTGAGGCACGGCTCAGAGCGCTGTGGCCGGATGCGGACGTAGCCTTGGTTGAGTCCCATCTGCGCGCGGTGGAACGCATTTGTCTGGGAGATGCAAGCGCGGGTCCGATCGCCACACTGTCCCTCGGCGAGCGCTTCCACTGGCTCACATCGCCTCGCTCAACCATCATCCAGCCCTCGCCCGTGCACACGGGTGTCTGCGATGCAACAGGCGAATTGCTGGACCGGTTGGAAGCACAATTTCTCCCCCATCCGCTGGACGAAAAAAGCGAGACCGGAAAAACCTGATCAAGCGGCCTCCGCATACGGCCTTTCGGTCCTCGCATTGCGTAGCGCCACCGCCCACCAATGCAGGCGCCGGAGCATGGCGGCCATGGACTGATTGGGCCGGTCCGGCTGCAGCAGACGGCCCGAGCTGTCAAACTGCTCCCAGGCCCCGGCAAAGCTCACCGAATCGCGAATCGTAACCGCGTGTAACTCCGCAAAGACCAGCCGAAGCTGTTCCACCGCGCGCAGGCCTCCGGAAACGCCGCCATAGGAGACGAACGCAACCGGCTTCGCGTGCCATTCCTTTCCCACGGAATCAATGAGCGTCTTGAGCGGCGCGGGATAGCCGTGGTTGTACTCGGGCGTGACCACGAGGAAGGCCTCCGCAGCGGCCATTCTCTGCCACAAGTTGGGAGATGCAGCGCCCTCGCCTTGCGGGGCAGTCAGCCCGGGAAGAATCTCCGCGGGGTCGATCAGGTCGAGCGAAAACTTGCCGGAGGCGCGAACCTGTTCGGCGGCCCAGGCGGCCACCACGTCGCAGAAGCGCCCAGGCCTGGTGCTTCCGTAGATGAGAGCGAGGTGTATTGGATCGGTCATGCGGGTCTCCTGATTTGCCATCTCCACTGAAGAAAGCGTACAACCTCAAGTAAGCTTGAGGTCAAGAGGCGGGCAATGAACAATCTCGAAAAGACGAAATGCCTGACGGTTCTGAGCGTGGGTGAGGTGGCGGCGCGAAGCGGCGTTGCCGTCTCAACCCTCCACTTTTATGAGGCGGAAGGCCTCATCCGGAGCTGGAGAAACCAGGGAAATCAACGGCGGTATGCGCGCGAAGTGCTGCGTCGCATCGCGGTTATCCGCGTGGCGCAGCGCGCTGGAATCTCGCTTGCGGCGATTCGAGACGCGCTCAAAACCTTGCCGGACGAACGCACGCCGACCGCCGCGGATTGGAAAAGACTTTCCCGGATGTGGCGCGCAGATCTCGACCGGCGAATTCGTCGGCTGGTGGGGTTGCGGGATCAACTGGACGGCTGCATTGGCTGCGGTTGCCTTTCCCTCGGCGTCTGCCCGCTGCGCAATCCATGGGATGAGCTGGGAGGGCTCGGGCCCGGTCCGCAATTGTTGGATCCGGAAGGAGAGAAGGCCGGCAAAGGCTGTGCGAATTGCGAGGGCGGCCGCTGATCGCCCTACTGCGGCGTGACGAGCTGATGCGCGATGGCGAACAACGCAAGTTCCAGCCGCGTGGAAACACCGGTCTTGTCAAAGATGTTGGATAAATGCCGTTTGACGGTTTCCTCGCTCAGGCCGAACTGCTTGGCGATGTCTCGGTTGCTGCAGCCTTCCACGATGGAGCCGACGACCTCAAGTTCGCGCGGGGTCAGGCCAAACGTTTTGCGCTGTGGCACCGCGGCCTGCTGCATCAGGTCATGGAGTGCGGATACCAGGTTCACCACTCGCTTGCCGCCAATCCAGTAATCGCCTGCAAAAACTGTTTTGATGGAGGTCTGCAGATGGGCTGCCAGCGCGTCTTTCAGCACGATTCCGCGAGCGCCGATGTGCAGCGCTTCGATGATCTGCTGGGTGGTGATGGTCGAGGTCAACAGCATGATCTTGACCGTCGGCGAGCCCTGCATAATGGCGCGCATGGCTTCCAACCCTGGCAGGCGCGGCATCAACAGATCCAGAAGGAGGATGTCGGGCTGCTGCTCCACCGTCTGCGTGATAGCCTCATCGCCGTCGGCGGCTTCTCCTACCACTTCAAAGCCGTCAGTTTCAGAGAGCATGTTACGCACGCCGATCCGGACTACAGGATGGTCGTCAGCAAGAACAATGCGAATCGGTCGTTCCACGGGATGGATAACCCTCCATACTCATTAGGGCGCCGGCTTTGCCACAAAGCGCCTCATCTGCGCCGGCGCGGTCTGCACATCTCAGCCTACAGGCTTGCTTCCTTGCGGCGTAAACTCCGCCTCCAGCATACGCTTGAGATTTGCGATGGCGGTTTGGAAATGTGGCAGGAGCGACTGGCTGTACTCTAAATCGTCACCCCCGCTCTCCAGCAGCTCTCCAATCCGGGCAGCTTCCACAGCGCCCGCCATGCCGCATCCGCCCTTGATGGAGTGCCCGATGATGTGAATCTCCTTGGAGTCGTGCCGCTCGATGGCGGATTGCAGGGTTGAATACCGCCGTTCCAGGTCGGCGGTCACCGCGTCGTAAATGGCGTGCACCGCAGATTCCGACATCATGGTACGAAAGTCGGCCATGGTCTTCGGATTCACGGCGGGAAGGTCGGTAGGCGGTTGTTCGTGAATCACAGGGTCATGCTTGTCCAGAATCCGCTCCAGGGCCTCGGGCCCGAATGGTTTGAGCAGAAAGCCATCCGTCCGTTCGAGAAGTTCTGCCGGGACTTCGCTGCCGCTGACGATATACAAAGGGGCCTGGCTCCGGGCGCGAAGCGCCTCCGCCAGCTCGGCGCCGCTCAGGCCGGGCATTTGCGCATCCATCAGAATCAGTTCCGGATTACAAGCCTGCGAATCGAGCTGAGACAGTGCCTCGCCCCCACTGCTCGCTGTATGAACGGTATACCCGTTCATAGTCAGCACAGTTGCTGTCACTTCCCGGCTCACCATATCGTCGTCGATGAGCAGAATCGTGAAAAGTCTGCGGCCTTTGCCGATTCCCAGCATTTTTCTAGTGTCCCATTCGCTGCCGACACTTCAAAGGATAAGATGCAGAATGCCAGTATCTTACGATATTCGCAGCGAATGAGAGTACAGGTTGGTTGAAGCGGCGGCAAACACTCCAAAAGCGGGAAAGCATCCTTGATGAATGACGGGATACAGCCCCTCGATGCGGATTCCCGTCTGGATTCAACCGGGAAAACACAACTCAACATTAGACTGGCGCAAACTCGCCAATCGCCACACAGCCCAGGAGCGAAAAAACGGCGCCGGGGGAGTGCGCCGCTCGTTTTCGGTTACTTCGTCCGGGTGCGACGGCGTTGGATCAGCCACACCAGCACGATCAGGAACAGAACGCCGGCGACAACCCGGATGATATTGGCGTTGGACATACTTTCTCCTTGGTTATTCGTTCGAGTTTACTTCATGAAGCCAGTTTGGAGCCTTGAGTAATTCGCGGGGACGGGATCCGTCGGCGCGGCCAACCAGCCCGTCCCGTTCCATCAAGTCGATCAGGTGCGCAGCGCGGCCATAGCCGATCCTCAGCCGCCGCTGCAGGAGCGATGTAGAAGCCTTGCCAAACTCGAAAACCAGCCGGACCGCATCGTCGAACATGGGGTCGTCTTCATTCTCGTCGCCGCTTTCGCCATCCGTCGCGGCACGGTCCTCGCGAGGCGATTCCAGAAAGCCTTCCACGTACTCGGCTTGGCCCTGCTTCTTCCAGAAATCGACCACCGCTGCGGTTTCCTTTTCGCTCACATAGGGCGCGTGCAGGCGCATCAGGCGGCTGGTGCCGGGTGGAAGGAAAAGCATGTCGCCCCGTCCCAGCAGCGCCTCCGCGCCATTGGTATCCATAATCGTGCGCGAATCCACCTTGGTCGCCAGCCGGAAACTTATACGGGTGGGAATGTTCGCCTTGATCAGCCCGGTGATCACGTCCACGCTGGGCCGCTGCGTGGCCAGAATCAAGTGGATTCCCACCGCCCGCGCCATCTGCGCCAGCCGGGTCACCGATTCCTCCACGTTGGCCCGGTCCAGCATCATCAGGTCGGCAAGCTCGTCGATGATGATCACAATGTAGGGCAGAGGCTCCTCGGCTTCGCCTTCATCGAAGAGCGATGGCATCGCGCCCTCAAACAGCTTGTTGTATTGATCGATATTGCGCACGCTTCGGGATGCCAGCAGCTTCAGCCGGCGCTCCATCTCGCGCACCGCGTTGCGCAGAGCGTTGGCCGCCAGCTTCGGCTCCGTGATGATGGGCGTGAAAAGGTGGGGCACGCCCTCGTACATGCCCAGTTCCACGCGCTTGGGATCCACCAGGATCAGCCTCACCTGCGCCGGGGTGGTGCGGAACAGCAGGCTCATGATCATGGCGTTGATGGCCACGGATTTTCCCGATCCCGTCGAGCCGGCAATCAGCACGTGCGGCATCGATGCCAGGTCTGCGGTCACAATACGCCCGTTGATGTCCTTGCCCATGGCCAGCGTCAGCCGCGCCTTCGCCTTGGCAAAAGTCTCCGATTCGAGCACGTCGCGCAAATGGATGGTTTCCCGCTCGTGATTGGGCACCTGGATCCCGACCGTGCTCTTGCCCGCCATGCGCTCGATCAGAATGCTTTCCGCCCTCATCGCCAGGCACAAATCGTCAGCCAGGCCGGTCACGCGGGAGTACTTGACGCCCGCCTCCGGCTTGAATTCATAAGTGGTCACCATGGGGCCGGGATTGATCTGCACCACCTGCCCACGCACGTCGAACTCCGCGCATTTCTCCACCAGCACTCGCGCTTCCTCGCGCAGTTCGTCCTCGCGAACGGCGCTCACCACGCCCCCCGCTGCGAGCAAGGTGCTCGATGGAAGCTTGAACCCGCTCACATTCTTCGGCGTCATGGTAACGGTTTTCACGTCGGCATCGGCGCGCTCGTGGATGGCGATCTCTGCCGGGACAGGCGGCTGGGCAGCGTGGGCAATTTGTCGCGGCTCCGCCGCGGCAGTGCGCCTCGCCTCCACCGGAATGGCTGTCTCCGGTCGAACTCCAACCGCAGCCGGCGCCGGGAAGGGAACCGGCTGCGTACGCGCCTTGTCCGGTTCGGGTGTCCGCTCCCAGATGCTGCTGCGCCCCAATGGCTCCGTCATTGCGACTGGCGTTTGCGGCGCCGTCGCGTCCGCCCGCTCCACCACCCGTTGAAAAGCCGGAACTTCATCCACCAGGTTCCGCTCTGCTGTCTTCGCCCGCCGTCCAAAGAACGCGGCGAATCGGCTCGGTTGGCGCAAGCCGGTATCCGCTTCCGCCGCCTCCATCGCCCCCGAAAAAATCCGCTGCGCCGGCCCAGGATGCTTTTGCTCGTCCTCAATCAGTTCGAGTTCGGCCCGCATCTCCGCGCGTTCTTCGCGCCAGTTCCGCCAACGTTCGTGCCAGCTCTGCATCCGCTCCCAGCGGTCTTCCAGCCAGTCCAGAATCGCGCGGAAGCTCATCGCCATGGCAAAGTACGTCCCCGCCGCAGCCAGCACCCCAGACACCAGCCACGCTCCCTGCCGGTTGAGCCATGCCACCAGCAGTCCGGCCATCAGCCGCCCCGCCACGCCTTCCACAGGCACCGCGTGCATCCACTCAAAGTGCCACGGAAGCATGCCAATGAGCGCGGGAAGAAACACCAGCGCCAGCACCGCTCCCATGGCGCGAAGCCAGCCCGAACCGGCCCATCGCGAGCGCATCCATCCCCAAGCAACTGCGGCCATCCAAAGCGGCAGGAAGAATGCGGTCAAGCCCAGCGTCTGCAGGATCAGGTCGCCTGTATACGCGCCGATCGGACCCACCCAGTTGCCAAACGCCAACGGCGTGCCCGGGTCTGTGGAGGTGTTCAGAGAAGGATCGGTCGCGTGATAGGTGGCCAGCGCAAGTAGTAGCAGTAGAGAAGCAAGCCCAAGCACCACCCCAAAGAACACGTTCAAGGGGCGATTCCGCGTGGGCGCTAGAGCAATCTGAATCGGCTTGATCATGCCAATGCCGCCTCCGCCGCCAGGCTCACCGCAACCTGCTGTGAACAAGACTCAGAGGTGCGACAAAGAATCCCAGAGCAGCCCTTATTATCTGGGGCGACGAGGCCGGAATGATCGAAAACAAGTCCGGGGGAACCATGCTGTGGACCCCCGATGAATCCGCCCGGCCGATGACGGCGGGTTACCCGCCCAGGATGTTCACGCCCCGCCAAATCAGGATCAGCAGCGTCACTCCCAGCAGGATGCGATAAATCGCGAATATCGTGAATCCATGCTTGCGCACCCAGGCAAGGAACCACTCCACTACGCCATAGGCCACGATGAACGAAACCACGAATCCGATCGCCAGCACGATCCACAACTGGCTGGTCATGAATACCTGCCCGGCCGCCGTGCCCGCAGCCAAAGCCGCCTTGCCGGGATGCAGTACCTCTTTCCAAAGGTCATACCCCGTTGCGGCCAGCATCGTCGGAATCGAAAGCAGGAAGCTGAACTCCAGTGCCGTCGGCCGGTCCATGCCTGCCATCTGCCCCGCCGCAATGGTCGACATCGATCGGGACGTGCCCGGGAAGATGGCGGAGAGAGACTGGCAGATGCCGATCCAAAGCGCCTGGGCCAACCCGATCTCCTCTACATGAATCGTGTTCGGTTCGAAACGAGTGGACCGTGCGTCCACAATCCACATGATGACGCCGCCCACCACCAGCGCGATCGCAATTACCGTCAGGCTTTCCAGGTTGCGGTCGCTCCACTTCTTGAACGCCAGAGCCAGCACCGACGTGCAACCGAAAGCCAGAATAGTGAGCGAAATCGGATGCGTAATAAAGTTGCGGTCGCCGCGGTCTCCACGCGGAAACGTGCGCAGAAACTCGATGATTCGTGACAGGTACAGCAACAGCAGCGCCAGGATCGCCCCCGCCTGAATCACAATCGTGTACATCTTCCAGTACGCCACTGCGTGCAGGCAGTCCGCTGAGCCGCCAAGCGAACAAGTGGTCTCGCTCATGGGTAGCTGCAGCAGCGCCTCCACGATGCGCAGATGCGCGGTGGAGCTGACGGGCAGAAACTCGGTCAGGCCTTCCACTATGCCCAAAATGATGGAAATGAGGTAGACGTTCAAATCGCCTCCGGTTACGCCGGTATCAGTGGCCCCTGGATTGCTTCACTGTCACTTTCGATCATAAGGCCATAAGACTTCGCCCGGAGCCGAAGAATGGCTGCGGAGGCTTGCTGAAAGTAATCCGCCAGAGAAACTACTGCTGGTCGATTCCGTAAACCGGTATCCCCTGGTCGATCTTGAATACAAGATCCGTGGCCCGGGAAGTGTCGTCCGACTGCGGATACTTCTCTTTCAGGCGGGCTGCCAGGGCATGCGCGCGGTCCTTTGCCTCGCCGGACTTCTTGTCGTTCTTGTCGGCATGGTACATGTCCACCAGCACGCATTGCCGGTAAGCCGCTTCGTAGAGAGCCTTCGCCGTCCTAGGGCCATCCGGGTGTTCGTTAGCGTATTTTTCGTACACCTCCGACTCCCGTTCCGGACATTTCTCCTGGCCCTGCCAGTCGCCGCACATCTTGTTGTCCAGCAACTCGAACGCCGCCAGGTCCGCTTGCGGGGTGTGCGGAAAATCCTTGATCACGCGCCTCATGTCGTCCTCGTCCATCAGGTCGCGCATATAAGGATCGCGTTCCTTGGCCGAAGGCCGCGAGGAGGCATCTGCCCTCTGAACCTGCCACTCGATGTCGGCGGCCCGCCACGCCGCCGCCGCCGCCAGCGGCGAGTTGGGAAACATCTCCACCAGGCGCCGGTAAAGGTATCGCGCGTTCTGGGCGGCATGCGCGGGTCCGCGAGGATCGCTGGCCAGCGCCTCCTGGTTCTCCGCCTCGCCCATGATCACCTGGTCGCCATTGGGCGTCGATTCCTCCACAATCCCGCGCGCCTCAACCCATCCCGAGATGGGCGGCTTTTCCTCCTCGCCAACCTCCGGCACGTCGGCCTGGTCATGGACTTCCTCGATATCGGTGTTGGCAAAGACGCGCAACCACGGGCTGCTCCGCTCCGCCACCACCATCTCGCGGCCAATCTGCACCCGGTCCAGCTTCTGGCTCCCCTTGTCCGGCGACACGTACAGCCACGTTACTTGCAGCGGCGTCGCGCGCGGCCCGGCGATCGGCTTCTCCTGCTGGTTCCTGGGCTTCTGCGCGCTCAGCGGCAACGCAATCAGCGCCGGCACGGCGGCAATCAGGGCTACGCGAAAGACCAAAGCGCGGTTTCTCATCAACGGCATCATAGTTCAAACGACGCTAGGATGTGCTTTCCGTGAGCACCTCGGCCAACAGCATCGGGTCCGCATTGCCGCCGCTCAGGATGGCCACCGCCTTGCGGTATGGCGGCAGTTCCGCCGCGTGAAACAGCAGCGCCGCCGTCGTCACTGCGCCGCTGGGCTCGGGCACCAGCCGCGCCGTGGCCACAATTGCCCGCATGGCCGCGCGAATCTCCGCCTCCGTTACCGTCACAATCCCATCCACATACTTTTGAATGTGCGCGAAGTTCTGCTCGCCCAGGCTCTGCGTGCGCAAACCGTCGCAAATCGTCCGGCTGGTCAGCTCCGCCTCCCAGGTCACAATCTTCCCCGCGCGGAAGCTCTCCGCAGAATCTCCGGCCAGCTCCGGCTCAATGCCGAACACCTTGACCTCGGGACGCAGCAGCTTCACGGCTGTAGCCACGCCGCTCAGCAGCCCCCCGCCTGACACCGGCGAAAGCACCAGGTCCACGTCCTTGAGCTCCTCCACAATCTCCAGTCCGCACGTCCCCTGCCCGGCGATCACCTGCTCGTCATCGTAGGGCGGCACAACTACGTAACCGTGCTCGCGCACCAGCTCTTCGCACTTGGCCAGCCGCTCGCTGGAAGCCACGCCCACATCCACCACCTCGGCGCCCAGGGCCAGCGTCGCGGCTCGCTTGATGGCCGGCGCGTTCCGCGGCATTACGATCACAGCCCTTGCGCCGACTTCGCGCGCCGCGTAGGCCACGCCCTGCGCGTGATTGCCGCTCGAATAGGTAATCACGCCGCGCCTGATCTCTTCCCGCGAAAGCTGCAGAATCTTGTTCGCCGCGCCGCGCAGCTTGAAGCTCCCGATTGGCTGCAGGCTCTCGGCCTTCAGCCAGACCTGCCCGCCCACACCCTCAAACGGCGCTCGCACCAGCGGCGTCTTCACTGCGACGCCGGCGATCCGCCGCGCCGCCGCACGGATTTCTTCGATGGAAACCAATTGATCTCCCATCCCGCAAGTATAGGATTCAAGATTGCGACACGCCTCGCGGACTAAGCGGCGCGCCTCTGCACCGGGATCCGCGTGACCGGCCTCAGATGCTGCAAGATATATGCGAATGAATTCCTGTGTGTACGCCGCCGGACTAACGTTAAGGCAAGCCGCCTCCGCACGAATCCGCGCCTCCGTTTCTGCGCCTGGTTCCAAACTCATTTTCACGGCTTGCCGCCTCTTCGTTACTTCGTGGATTCAAGGCAGGTATTTCTGCGGAACCGGCTCCGTGGCCGTCTCCGCTTGCCACACGATCTCGATCACGTGCCACTGCTTGCCATCGTAGACGGCCTGAATCGAATTGATGCCGCGATCGATCGGCTTGCCGTCCGGCGTCTCGCTGGTGGTGTAAGTGCTCCAAAGATGCGCCAGGTGCGCCCATGACTCCGACTGCACCTTGATCTGGTGCTCGTAGAACTCTGCCGAACCGCGCTTGGCTACGGCATCAATCCAATCCTGCACCGTGAGAATCCGCGGCGTTGCGGTGCCGTCGACGCCGATACGAATCGGGATCAGCCGGGCATCGGTCGTGAATAAGGCGCGAAAGCAGGTACGGTCCTTATTCGCAGGGCCGCTCACCGCGCTGTCTACCGCCTTGATCAATTCGTCGAGCGTGGTAGTGGGTGGGCAGGCGGCGGTCGTCGCGGGAGGATTGGCGGACTGTGCGCGAAGGGTTGGAACAACGGCACATGCGGCGAGGGCAAGGATTGCAGGGAAGCGGCGCATTGGTGGATTTTACCGGGTCGCGGTCAGGACAAGCTCGAAATAGATCAGCGGATCTTTCTTGTAGATCGCGTGCGCCACTTCGCGGTATCCGCATTTTGCGTAAAAGGGTCCGGCTCCTGCTGCATTGTCGAAAGCATCCAGGCGGATTGCGTCGGCGGGCCAGGCCCGGGCATGGGCTTCAGCCTCTTGCATCAGGATGCGGCCAACGCCCAGGCGCTGGAGATCGGGATGAACGGCCATCCCAGTGAGATACAGCGGACGGGTCGCCGCAGTGAAGTACGCGGTGTCGATGGCCCACGGCTTCTTTGTGGCCAGGCGAAGAGTGCCGGCAAGACGACTTCCGCTATGCGCGATCAGCGTATGCGAGAATTTGGGCCGGCGAAGTTCTACCAGCAGGCCGCGTTCCGATGGCGGTGACGACCAGAACCCCTGGCCGAAGCGGCGGGTCAGGTCCTCTGAGGCAGCGCGGTGAAGCGCAGCCAGAGCCGGCGCATCCGCCTCAGATGCAATTGCAAAACGCAGTTTCATCGCTTCGCGATCAGCTTGCTCAACGCAGGTTGTTCTGTTTTCCCGGCTCTGCAACTAGCCCAATCGCAACATCCTGTAGAGCCTCAAATCTCCATGATTACCGGCATCACCAGCGGCCGCCGTCCGGTGCTCTTCTGGATCATCCGCTTCAGCTCCACGCGTACCTTTTCCTTCACCATGCCGTAGTCGGTCTTCTGCTCGCCGCTCAGGCCGTCCAACGTGCGCATCACCGCCTGGCGAGCCTCTTCCGTGATATCCGCGCCGCCAAAGCCGCGCACCACCACCTCCGGCGCGCGCTCCACCACACCGGTGCGCTTGTTGATGGCCAGCACCGCCAGCACCAGCCCGTCTTCGCTCAGGATGCGCCGGTCGCGAATCACCAGGTCTTCCACCACGTCAATCGACGAACCCGAATCGATCAGCACGCGTCCTGCCGTCACCTTGTCCATCTTGCGCGCGTCGTCCTTGTCCAGCTCCAGCACGTCCCCGTCCTCGATTACGATGGCGTGCTCCACCGCTCCGGTCTCCATCGCCACCTGCGCGTGGCGCCGCAGGTAACGATAATCGCCGTGCACTGGGATAAAGAACTTCGGCTTTACCAGGTTGATCAGCAGCCGCATCTCCTCCTGGCTGCCGTGCCCGCTTACGTGGATCAGCCCATGCGAGCCGTCGTCGTAGATCACATTCGCATCGCGCCGGTAAAGGTGATCGATCACCCGGAAAATGCTTTTCTCATTCCCGGGAATAATGCGCGAGCTCAGGATGACCGTGTCGCCCTTCTCGATCCGCGCGTGCTTGTGGTTGTCCACCGCGGCGCGGCTCAGCGCGCTCATGGGCTCGCCCTGCGTGCCGCTGATCAGCACCATCACCTGGTCAACCCCGAAGTCCTTCATCTGGCTGGGATTGATCACCAGGCCCGTCGGCACCTCCAGGTAACCCAGGTCCTGCGCAATCTCTGTGCTCTCCACCATCGACCGCCCGATGATGCACACTTTGCGCTTGTGTTCGCGCGCCAGCTCCATCGCAATCCGGATCCGATAAATGGACGACGAGAAGCATGCGAAGAACAGCTTTTTGCGCGCGCGGGAAAAAATCTCGTCCAGCCGCGGCCGCACCGCGCGCTCGGATGGCGTATAGCCGTGCCGCTCCACGTTGGTCGAGTCCTGCAGCAGCGCCAGCACCCCGCGCTTGCCGTACTCCGCAAACGTGTGCAGATCAAATGCCTCGTCGTCCAGCGGCGACAAATCGATCTTGAAGTCGCCCGTGTGGATGATCACCCCCACCGGCGTATCGATGGCCAGGGCCACGCAATCCACCAGCGAATGGGTCACGCGAATCGGCTCGATGGTGAACGGCCCGATGGTGAACTTCTTCTTCGGCTCGATCTCAATCAGGTGGGTCTCGTCCAGCAGGTGATGCTCTTCGAGCTTCCCCTCCACAAAGGCAAGCGTGAACTCCGTCCCGTACACCGGAACTTTCAGCTCGCTCAGGATCCACGGCAGGCCCCCGATATGATCTTCGTGGCCGTGGGTCAGGATGATGGCCTTTACCAGCTGCCGGTTCTCCACCAGGAATGTAATGTCGGGTACCACGATATCCACGCCCAGCAATTCGCTCTCGGGGAACATCAGGCCCGCGTCGATCACGATAATGTGGTCTTCCCATTGCAAGGCGAGGCAGTTCATCCCGAACTCGCCCAGTCCACCCAAAGGTATGATTTTCAGCTTCTTAGTTTGCATTCTCTTCCATCTTCGATGCTATCACCTGAGCAGTCGCTTTCCTGCGCTTTGCCAGCGCCGTGTGTCATACAATTGTCCGGTGATTTCCAAGGCGCAAATGAAACAATTCTGGGTCGTGCTCGTAGCAGTCTTGCTCAGCGGAGCATCCGTTTGGGCACAGAAAATGCCTTGCGCCAACGCGGGCGATGACAATGCCTGGCTCGGCATTCAGACCATCCGCTTGTGGCAGGGCCCAGCGCCGCAGGCCAAGGGCGACTCCTGCGCGGACATCCCCACCTTGACCATCTTCGATCCCCAGCCCGGCCAGGCCAACGGCTCCGCCATCGTCATCCTCCCCGGCGGTTCCTACGCCATGCTCGCCGCCATTCTCGAGGGCCGCGAAGTCGCGGATTGGTTTACCACCCGCGGCTTTCGCGCCTTCGTGCTCCAGTACCGGCTCAGCTCCAATGGTTACCTCCTGCCCGTGCCCCTGCTCGATGCGCGCCGCGCCATGCAACTGGTTCGCGCCCGCGCCGCCGATTACCACATTGAGCCCAATCGCATCGGCATCATCGGCTTTTCCGCCGGCGGCCACCTCGCGGCTCTCGCATCCGTGCAATCGGTTCCCGGCAACCCTGACGCCGACGATTCCATCGATCGCGCCTCCAGCCGCCCCGATTTCCTGGTCCTCGGTTATCCCTGGATCGGCGCCATCTCCAGCGACACTTCGCACCTCAGCTACTGCAAGCTGTTCAACGTGATGGACCGCTGCGAAGCGCTTCGCACCGCCTACTCCCCCGATCTGTTCGTCAGCAAAGAAACGCCGCCCACATTCTGGTACCACACCACCGACGACGAAACCGTCCCCGTCGAGCAGGGCCTGCGCTTTTTCGATGCGGAAGTAAAGGCGGGCGTGCCCGTTGAAGCGCACATCTTCATGCACGGTCATCACGGGTCCGGCTTCGGAACGGGCGATCCCTCGCTCGATCAGTGGCCCGTGTTGCTGGAAACATGGCTGCGTGGTCTGGGCATGATGCCGCAGACCGGCCGCCACTAAATCTCCGCCGTCGCGCGCAATTCCCACGCGCCCGCAAGTGTATATTGGTTTTTTCATGGAGGCCGTCTGAGATGAAAACACTCAAGAGGTTGATTTTTTGTGGAGCTGCCGCAGGCACATTCCTGCTTTTGCTGCCTTGTGCCGGAGCTCAGGAGCAGCGCAACCGCGAACAACAGAATCCGGAGGCGCGCAACCAGGAGAACACGCGCAATCCTGAGCCTGCGCGCACCCAGCCGGCCGAGGGCGGCGAGCAAAAGCCAAATGAAAATGCGCCCATTCCACCGGAGCGTTCGTCCGTAACTCACCACGAACTGACGCTCGGCGGCAAGTCGCTCAAGTACACGGCCACCGCGGGCACGCTCCTCATTCGCGACGAGGAAGACAAACCCTACGGCAGCATTTTCTATGTCGCCTACACGCTGGATGGCGCCGAGCCGCAATCGCGCCCGGTAGCGTTCCTTTACAACGGCGGCCCCGGTTCGTCCACGCTGTGGCTGCACATGGGCTCGTTCTCGCCCGTGCGCATTCAAACCGACAGCCCCAAGGCCACCGCCGGCCCGCCGTTCGATCTCGTCCCCAACCAGTATTCGCTCCTGGACAAGACCGACCTCGTCTTCATTGACGCGCCGCTCACCGGCTACTCCCGCGCCGTGGGCAAGGGTACGCCAAAGGAACTCACCGGCGTGGACAATGATCTGCGCGCCTTCGACCGATTCATCAGCCGGTACTTGACCGTGAATGAGCGCTGGAATTCGCCCAAGTTCCTCATCGGCGAGTCCTACGGCACCACCCGCTCCGCCGGACTTTCTGACATGCTGGGCAACGACGGCATCCAGTTGAACGGCATCGTGCTCATCTCCTCCATCCTGAATTACGGCGTGCGCACGCTCGGTTACGACACGGTGTACATCGGCAACCTGCCCAGTTACGCCGCCGCCGCCTGGTACTACAACAAGGTGCCCAACAAGCCGGCCGATGTTTCCGCCTGGGTCCAGCAGGCGCGCGAGTTTGCCGGAGGCGACTACGCGCACGCGCTGTTCCAGGGCGACAAGCTCTCGCCCGAAGAACTGGATTCTGTCGCCAAGCAGGTCAGTCACTTCACCGGCCTCAGCGTGGATTACGTGAAAGAAGCCAACCTGCGCATCTCGCCCACGCGTTTCCGCAAGGAGATCATGCGCGACGATCGCTTGACCCTCGGCCGCTACGACATGCGCTTTGAAGGCGAGGACGTGGACGCGGCCGGCGAAAACCCCAGCTACGATCCTTCCGACACCGGCATTTCCGGCGCATTCGTCGCGGCTATTCACAATTACCTTGAGACTCAACTCGACTATCACAGCACCGATATGTACCGGCCCACGGCGTATGGCATGTTCCAGTGGGATTTCCATCATCGGCCGACAAGCGGAGGCGGATTCGGCGGACCCGGCGGCGAGCAGCCGCAGCCCGATGTGGCCGCCGATCTGGCCAGCGCCATGCGCAAGAACCCGCACCTCAAGGTGTTCTCCGCCAACGGCTACTTTGACCTCGCCACGCCGTTTTTCCTCACCGAGTTCGACCTCGACCACATGGCGCTTCCACCGGAACTGCGCAAGAACGTTGAGTTCGGCTACTATCCGTCAGGCCACATGATCTATCTCAACGTTGAAGCGCTGGGAAAGCTCCACGCCGATCTCGAGAAATTCATCGGCGAAGCAGAAAAATAGATCAGCTCAACGAATGAACTGTGCCCCACTCATCGTTCGCCGCGGCGAACGATGAGTGGGTTTTCAAAAGCCCGCACCACCAGGAAATGGGCGCCCCCAGCAAGCGGGTGCCCCATCCTAAGCGCGTTCTTTGCGCTTAGGGTGGGTGGGCCCAAAGCAAAGGCCGGGCCACTCCCAAAGCGCCCTCGCTTTTCTTTCTGCTCTTGCTTTTGTCCTTGCTTTTCTTTCTGTCATTCCCCGCAGGGAATCTGCTTTTGTCTTTGCTCTTGCTTTTGCTTTTGCTCTTGTTCTTGCTTTTCTTTCTGTCATTCCCCGCAGGGAATCTGCTTTTCGGCCAACAAACTGCGTAAGGACTCATCCGCGCGCCGCTTTGTATCAGGGCACGACTTCAGTCGTGCCGAAAACGCCGCATACTCGCGCCGGCACGGAAGGAGCAGGGGCCTTCACAGGCTGCGGAAAAACTTATTTCTGGAGGAGTTTTGAAGGGGCACGACTTCAGTCGTGCCAATAAAGCCAATAAATCGGGCCCGGCTTTAGATGGGATGAGACGGCTGGTCTCGCGGAACAGCTAAGCTGACCGCACGCACTCAAGGTGCTAGGAGGAGACCAGCCGATGAAGAAGGTTAGCAAAGTGGTGGAGCAGAGGCAAGCGGCGAAGGACACGCCGGCGATAACGGTGGGTTTGGATCTGGGCGACCGGTACAGCCGCTACTGTTTGTTGAACGAGGAATGCGAAGTGGTCGAGGAAGGGCGCATCCAGAGCACCGAGACCGCATTTCGCCGGCATTTCGAGGGCGAGCCGCGCCAGCGGATCGCGCTGGAGTGCGGCACCCACTCGCCCTGGGTCAGCCGGTTGCTCCAGGCGCTGGGCCACCAGGTGATCGTAGCCAACGCGCGCAAGATTCCCGCCATCACCGCCAGCCAATCGAAGAACGACCGCAACGACGCCGAGCTGCTGGCCCGCTTTGCCGCCCACGATCCCAGGCTGCTGTCGCCGGTCCAGCACCGCCGCCTGGAGCGGCAGCAAGACCTGAACCTGATCCAGGCGCGGGCCACGCTGGTGCGCGCGCGGACCATGATGGTGAACGCATTGCGCGGCCTGGTCAAGAGCGCCGGCTCTCGTCTGCCGGCCTGCTCCACCGAATCGCTTCCCGTCCGCGTGCGGGCGTCCATTCCACCGGCGCTCAAGGCAGCAACGTTTCCGCTGCTCAGCCAGATCGCGCTGCTGAACCGGCAGATCGCCAGCATGGATCGGCAGATCGAAAAACTGGCCGCCAAATATCCGGAGATCCGAGTCCTGCGCACAACGCCGGGGGTGGGACCGGTGGTCGCCGCCGCCTATGTGCTCACACTGGACCGGCCGGATGCGGCCCGCAATCGCTCCGCGGGCGCCTTCCTGGGCCTGCGTCCCGGGCAAAGCCAGTCCGGCGAGTCGGACCCGCAGCGACGCATCTCCAAAGCCGGCGACAGTTATCTGCGCAGCCTGCTGGTGCAGTCGGCTCAATACATCCTGGGCCGCTTCGGCCCCGACTCGGCACTGCGCCGCTGGGGCTTGAAGCTGGCGTCTACGGGTGGCAAGCGCGGCAAAAAACGAGCCATCGTGGCGGTGGCCCGAAAACTGGCGGTGATGCTGCACAGCATGTGGCGCAGCGGCCGGCCCTTCCAACCCTTCCCCCAAACCGCAACCAACGCAACCGCAGCTTGAACCAGGTTCGGAAACCGCAACCAGGAAAAACAGGCTTACCAACCGGTGTTTCAGGCAAATCAATCTCGTGTCCGGGTGACTGCGTTCAGCGGCTTGGCCGTCAAAGGCCGCGCTTTAGATAGCAGCACCCATTCATCACCATCGGGTCCCAACAGGCACCGAGCCCACAGCGGCTCACTACGAGTGCGGATAGAAGCCCGAGATGAATCCCAAAGACAACTGCAACTGCAAATGCAAAAACATGCCGACAAAGGAAAAACAAAAACACCTTGACTCAACCAGCCGTCTCATAGAAGCCGCTGAGGGATGTTTTGCTGCCTTCATGGCTGCGCAATCGAGTTTTTCCGCAGCCTGTTCAGGCCCCTGAATACTGCCGATCAACGGCAGGCCTTTAGGCCCGGTCATCGGCGCCGCGTATTGGCCAAGCTCGCGCAAAGCCACGACAAATCTGTGCTACCCCGCAGCCCGCGGCGCGCCAAAGAATGCCCGAGCCTCCCGCTGAAACAAGATCCACACAATCAGCACCAGAATCACCCCGTGCATCGCCGCCTGCTGCCAAGAATTCAAAAAGCTGATCGCAACATGGAACGCCATCCATGCAATCGCCAGCCAGCGTGCCCAGTTGAAGCCCCGGAACAGGAATACTCCAGCGACAATCCCGAGTACGTTAACAGCAGCGATCCATACGGACTCGAAGTGGTTGGCGGAAAGCGAAGAAGAATTCATCAAGTCGCCGGCCAGCCCCGCGCCGCCTCCCAGCACTAGCAGAATGGCCACCACAACCACGCCAATCGGCCGCTTCTTCATCTGTGCTCCGAAACCACTCATCGCAGCGGCTTTCCAATCTCCCAATGGTGTCCAAAGGGATCCACCAGCCGCCCCACGCGCCACCCGTAGTGCTGGTCCTCAACCGGCCACACGGCTCCGCCGCCCGCCTCCAGCGCCCGTTGAAAAACGGCGTCCGGATCGCCAACCACCAGCACCATCCGCACCGTGCCGCCGCCCAGCGTTTCCGGGCTGAAATTCTTGTTCTCCGGCGACTCATCCGCAATCCAGAACCGCGCTTCCTCCACCCCCAGCTCGGCCACAATCTCGCCATCCGGAGATTCAATGTAGGAAAGCACACGCGCGCCGAAAGCCGCTTTGTAAAAATCCAGAGCCGCCTTACCCCGCCTCACGCTCAGCATGGGCGCAATGCGCGCCGGCTCCATCGCTTGCCGCGACACCGTAGCTCCCCATTGCGCCGGATCCAGGTCCTTCGCGTGCCGCGAAAACAGCCAGTGATGCCCCTCGATATCTTCGGCCGCATACTGAAATTCCCCGTAAACAGTTTCGTGCGGCTCCTCGCGAATCACTGCGCCTGCCGCCTTCGCGTGCTCGTAATGAGCCTCCACGTCGTCGACAAAAACCGTCAGGCTTTGCGTACCAAACCCAAGCTGCCGCGGCGACTGGCTCTCTGCCCCGGCCTGCTTCACCATGAGGAACGCCTTGCCCAGGCTCAACTGCGCGCCGCTCAACGGATCCCCGTGACGGTAGTGCTCCGCAAATCCAAACGCGCGCTCCAGCCACGCAATCGCCCGCGCAAGATCGCGATACCGCACGTGGGGCAGGACCGTACTTGCCGGAACCGACCGGTTGAAATTCATCTGGGAACTCCAGGGAAAGGGATTCACCGTTCAACGATGAGCATAGGCGAAAGTCCGGCGGCCTGTATTGTAAAAAAACGTCATTCCGAAGCGACAGGAACGTGGTTATTGCGCGCGAGCGATTGCGGCTTGTACGCGGAAGGCGTAATGTCCGCCAGCTCCCTGAAGTCGTGCACCAGGTGCGACTGATCGCAGTAGCCGTGCTGTGCCGCCAGCGAACTCCAGTCGCAATCCGGTGAGTTGCGGATTGCGCGCATCACCCGCTGCAAACGCCGCACCCGTGCGTAGCGCTTCGGAGTAAGCCCGACCTTCGCGGTAAAGCGGCGCTCCAGCGTGCGCGGCAGCAGCCCCAGCCGCGATGCGGCTTCTGAAACCCGCATGCCACGCTCCAGCGCCGCGATGGCCCGTGCAACCGCCGGGTCAAACTCCCGGTCCAGGTGAGCGATTAGCGCCTCCTCCAAAATCGCGAACCGCTCCTCGGGCGAGCGCGCCTCCAGCAGCCGCTCGCGCAGCGTGGCGCCCCCGGAGCGCCACACATCGTCCAGATTCAGGACCTGGTTGCCGGCCTCGCTCGCCGGAACTCCGAGAAAATGGCCCGCGCCGCCAGGCCGGAACTCAACCGCTGCCAGCCGGCGCATCTGTGCGGCGTCAAGGATCGTGGATTGCGAATGAGGTCCGGCCAGAATCGCGCCGCTGCGGCGCATTGTCTTCTCCGGACGCGCGCGATCGTAGGTGCGGAACGCATCCTCCGCAAGATTTACCATCAGGTGCGCCTGCCCGTTCGGCATAATGCGCTCCAGCCCCCCGGCAAGCTCCGTCTCGTGATAGTGCAGTGACTTGATAAACGGCGTCAGCCGCGGCGATTTTGGGCGCGCCTTCAGGTTCACCATGGCGATCAGGTTAACACGGAGCATTTTTCAGCTCTCGCCGGAAAAAGCGCCTCGCTGCCTTTCGTAAAATGAAACAGGAGCGCGGCTTGCTCCTGTCGCTTTCTGAATGCAACCAGGAGTCCCGCTTGCTCATCGATTCCCACGCCCACCTCGACAGTCCTCGCTACGACGGCGACCGCGCCGAAATGCTGCAGCGCTGCACGGCCGCGGGAGTGGGTGCCGTGCTCGCCATTGGCATCGGCGAGGGGCCGTCTGAAATGCACCGGGCCCTCGATATTTGCCGCGAGTTCAACGGCAAGCCGGGCATGCCGCAGCTCTTCTCCAGCGCCGGCATCTACCCCCACAACACGCCGGACGCCGACGACGTAGCCATCGCCAAGCTCGACCAGCTTCTCTCCGAGCCGGAAGTAATCGCCTGCGGCGAAATCGGGCTCGATTACTACCACGAGGGCGCGCCCCACGACGTTCAGCGCGCCGGCCTGATCCGCCAGCTTGAAGTCGCCGCCGCCCGCAAGCGCCCCATCCTTATCCATTGCCGTGGAACCAATGAATCCGCCGACGCCTGGGACGATCTCTTCGTCGTTCTCGACCAGCATTGGCGGCACACCGGCCTGGGCGGCATCATGCATTGCTTTACCAGCGGCTGGCAGCAGGCCGCGCGCTCGCTCGATCTCGGGTTCCTGGTCTCCTTTGCCGGTAACTTGAGCTATCCAAAGGCCCAAACGCTCCGCGACGTGGCCTCCCGCCTCCCCCTTTCGAGCCTTTTAGTCGAGACCGACGCTCCCTGGCTACCCCCAGGCCCCATGCGCGGCAAACGCAACGAACCAGTCATGGTGCTGCACACCGCCGAAACCCTCGCCGCCCTGCAAGCCATTACTCCTAAGGAACTTGCCAGCGCCACCACCGCAAACTTTGCGCGCCTGTTTGGCCTCCATCTGCATCAGAATGCATGACCGCCCCTCCCCCAAAACGTGGGAGACTGATAGAAGGTACGTCCAGCTGGAAGGCACGTCCGGCGCATGGCGCGCGGCCGGCAAGCGAGGGAATTCATGGCGCAGGATAATTCGTTCGACATTGTCAGCAAGGTCGATATACAGGAAGTTCGCAACGCCATCGACCAGGCCCTGAAGGAGATTCGCCAGCGCTTCGATCTGAAGGATTCAAAGTCCGAGATCAACCTGGCCGAAGCCGAAAAGGAGATTCAACTGGCCTCGAAGGATGAGTACAAGCTGGAAGCGGTGAAAGAGATCCTCGGCCAGAAGCTGGTCAAGCGCGGCGTCTCGCTCAAGAACCTGACCTATGCGAAAGTGGAACCGGCAGCCGGCTCCAGCGTGCGCCAGAAAATCAGCCTGCAGATGGGCATTCCCACGGAAAAGGCGAAAGAGATCGTGCGCCTCGTGAAGGAATCCAAAAAGAAGGTCCAGGCCAGCATCCAGGGCGACACCGTCCGCATATCGGGCAAGGACCGCGACGACCTGCAGACCATCATCGCGCTGCTGCGCGGCCGCGACCTCGGCGTCGATTTGCAATTTACCAATTACCGGACCAATTGAATATGATGGAGCGACAGCAACTCCAGGAACGCTCCGGCCCTGCGCGAGCGAAAAACCAGGAACGAACTGATTTGAGCACACTGGCGATAGCGACGGCGAGAGAGGTTTTTGACCTGCTGCGGGACGACCTCGTGGCCATCGAGCAGGAATTGGGCCGCGACGCTGCCTCCGGCGTCAGCACCATTACCGAGATCGCCGAATACCTGCGCGAAAGCGGAGGCAAACGCATCCGCCCCTCGCTCCTGTTGCTCTCGGCGCACATGCTGGGCTATGCCGGTCCCAGCGCCATTCGCCTGGGCACCGTGGTGGAGATGGTGCACTCGGCCACGCTGGTGCACGACGACATTATCGACGGTGCTGATACGCGCCGTGGACGCCCTTCCGCCAATACCACCTGGGGCAACGAGAAATGCGTGCTCGCCGGGGACTGGCTTTACATGCAGGCCTTCCGGGTCGCGCTGGAAGAACAGAACCTGCGCGTGCTTGACCTCCTCATCGGCCTCACTCAGCAGATGGTCGAGGGCGAACTCCTGCAGATTCAAAAACTGGGCAAGGCTGTCAGCGAAGCCGAATACTACGATTTGATTTTCCGCAAGACCGCATGCCTGTTTTCCGTTTCCATGCGCCTGGGAGCAGTGCTTGCCGGCGTGACCGAAGCCGAGGAAACTGCCGTCGGCACTTACGGCCGCACCGTGGGACTTGCGTTCCAGATCGTCGATGACGTGCTCGACCTGACCGCGACCGAAGAGGTGCTGGGCAAGCCGGTTGCCAGCGATCTGCGCGAGGGCAAGGCCACCCTTGCCGTCATCCATTCTTTCGATCACGGCACCGCCGCTGACCGGCAAATTATCCAGCGGGTGCTGGATGACCGCAGCTTTGAAAACGTCAGCCGCCAGCAGATCAAGGACGTCCTGGTGCGCAACGGCTCCGTTTCCTATGCCATGAACGTTGCCGATCGTTACGCCGAGCAGTCGCGGCAGGCGCTCAAGTCAATGCCCGACTCCGACTTCAAGCGCGCGCTGCTCTGGGTACCGGATTTCGTTGTCGCCCGCGAAAAATAAACTTCCCCGGAGTTCCCCATGCAGAAATCCTGGACCGAGGTAGACCGCTACCTCGGCGAAATTCTGGCTCCCGAAGATGCCGCCCTCAAGCGCGCGCTCGAGGTCAATCGCGACACAGGCCTGCCCTCCATTGACGTTCCGCCGCTCCTGGGAAAGTTCCTGGAGTTGATGATCCGCATCTCCGGCGCACGCCGCGCTCTCGAAATCGGCACCCTCGGCGGCTACTCCACCATCTGGATGGCGCGAGCCCTTCCGGAGGGCGGCAAGGTCATCACCCTGGAATTGGAGCCACGCCATGCCGAAATTGCGCACGCCAACTTTCAATCCGCCGGACTATCGCATCGCATCGAGGTCCGCATCGGACCGGCCTCGGAATCGTTGCGCGCCATGCACGAAGCTAAATCGCCTCCGTTCGACCTCATCTTTATCGACGCCGACAAGGAGCGCATGCCTGAGTATCTTGACTTGTCGCTAAAGCTCTCCCACCCCGGCACCGTAATCATCGCCGACAACGTGGTCCGCAATGGCAAAATCCTCAACGCGAAAACCCGCGACCCGCATGTGCGCGGCGTGCGGCAATTTCTTGAGCTGGTAGCAGCCAATCCACGCCTCTCCGCGACCGCCATACCTACCGTAGGCGCGCGAGGATATGATGGATTCGCTGTGGCTCTAGTTCTCCCATGAAATCGCTGGCCAAGGCCGAACGTCTTCTTCACCTTCTGCAGACGCTGCGCCGCCATCGCTACCCGGTTACCGGCAACCACCTTTCGGCGGAGCTCGGCGTAAGCCTGCGCACTCTCTACCGTGACATTGCCGCGCTGACCGCCCAGGGCGCTCACATCGATGGCTCCCCCGGCGTCGGCTATCTGCTCCGTCCGGGGTTCCTGCTGCCTCCGCTGATGTTGACGCAGGAGGAGATTGAAGCCCTGGTGCTGGGCTCGCGCTGGGTTAGCCGCAACGGCGACGAGGACCTGCAGGCGGCAGCCCAGGACCTGCTGGCCAAGATCGAATCGATACTTCCCGCCGAGTTGCGTCAGGAGATCGCATCGTCCGGGCTCATGATCGGGCCGGCACGCGACAAGCCGATGCCGGACCGCAAGCTGGCGCTGCTGCGCAAGGCAATTCGCATGCAGCGCAAGGTGCAGATGCACTACGTGGATTTGAGCGGCGACGAGACCCGCCGCGCCGTGTGGCCGTTCGCTCTGGCCTGGTTTGACCGCTCTCTCCTTCTGGTTGCATGGTGCGAGCTGCGCCAGGGCTACCGGCACTTCCGCACCGACCGCATTCGCGAGTTCACCCTCGGCGAAGGATATCCGCGCAGCCGCACAGCCCTGCTGCAGGAGTGGCAGACGCAGATGGGGATAGCGCCCTCGGCATCTCGGCGGCGCGCGGTACCGGAGCAGAAATCCGTCAGCAGCACTGCTGACAGAATCTGACACACCCTCAGCCTACCTTCGCATTAGCCGCAGTTTGAAAGTGGCGGCAAATCCAAATCATGCGAAGGAGAATTCCCCATGGCGAATCTCAATTTTGTGAATCTCTACGTTGCCGATGCGCTGCGCAGCGCGGCGTTCTACGCAAAAATCACAGGCGCCAAGCCGGTGCAGTCGTCGCCCGGATGGTCCATGTTCGTGCTCCCCAGCGGGCTCAAGCTGGGATTGTGGAAACGCGACGAGGTCGATCCTCCGGCTGAGGGCGCGCCAGGACCGGTGGAGCTTGTCTTTGCCGAGGAGAGCGATGCCGAGGTGGACGAACGCTTTGCCCAGTGGACCGGGGAAGGCATTGTGGTGGCGCAAAAGCCCACGCGGATGGAGTTCGGCTACACGTTTGTGGCACTCGACCCCGACGGCCACCGGCTGCGCGTGTACAAGCTGGCGGCGTAGGAAAACGGCCCTCGAGCGAATTCCGAATCCCAGGCCCGGGGACTGTGTCCCGTTCATCGTTCGCCGCGGCGAACGATGAACGGGCGGGGCCATGAACTGAGGGCTGACGGCTGAGGGCTGACGGCTCTATTCCATCAACTTGCGCAAGGCCACAGCATACTCGTGTGGCAACGGCTGCTTCTTCATGTCCTCGTCGCAGACCACGTGCACTGTCTCGCCCTCTGCCAGGAGCTGCGGCGTCGCGCCCTCGGTGCCGTTGCGCAGGATGCGATAAGCGAACTTGAGTACCGACCCGCGCAGCAGCGCCGGCCGTGTCTCAATCAGGATCTCGTCGTCGTACCGCGCCGGCGCGCGATAGCGGCAGTTGGCCTCCACCACCGGAAGAATCAGCTTGTGATCCTTTTCCATCTGGCTATAAGCCAGGCCCAGCGAGCGCAGCAGCTCCACGCGGCCAATCTCAAACCACACCAGGTAGTTGGCATAGTAGACAATGCCCATCTGGTCGGTTTCGGCATAGCGGACGCGCTGGCGGGTAATCACGGGCATTCGAAGTAGAGACGGCGCCGGTAGCTTGTAACCGGTAGCTTGTAGCTAAGGCCGGTGAGCTACCGGCTACAGGCTACGAGCTACCGGCCTTGAACATCAGAACAACTGACCACTGACAACTCGGTCACGGCCTGACGTGATTGAACAGCGGCAGCTTGGTCACATCGCTGAAGATGATGAAGGCGAAGAACACTACCAGCACCACGAATGCCGCCTGGTAGATCCGCTCCTTGATGTTGATGCTGATGTCATGGCGGAGCACGCTCTCAATCAGCAGCAGCAGGATCATTCCGCCGTCCAGGATGGGAAACGGCAGCAGGTTCAGGATGCCCAGGTTGATGCTGATGGCCGAGGCCAGCCCGAACTTGGGAAACCAGCCGTTCATCTCCGCCGCCTGCCCGGCCATGCGGGCGATGCCCACCGGTCCGGAGAGCTGCGAAACTGCCACCTGGCGCGTGAACAGCCGCCCCAGCACTTCCATGATCAGGGTGGAATTCCCCGCGCAGAAATCGCTGGACTGGGCAATGGACTTTCGCAACGAAAGCGGGTTGTCGCGAACCGGAGTCACATCCGCCTCGAAGCCGAGCTTCCATCCGGTGTCCTCAGGCTGCGACTTGCCGCGGCCGTACATCATTGTGGGCGTGGCCAGCAGGGTAAGTTGTTGTCCGTGGCGAAGAATGCCCAGGGTGAGCTGCTTGCCCGGATTCGCAGCCATATACGCGAGCAAGGTGGAGACGGTATGGAAGGGATGTCCATCCACCGAGTCAATTTTGTCGCCGGCCTGCAATCCCGACTTCTGCGCGGGCGATCCCGCCTGCACGTCGTGCACGCCGATGGGGCCCGGCATGAACTGCGGCAGGATGCCGACGTCGCTGAAATCGATTTCGTCTGCGCCCTTGGGCACCGGCGGAACATGAAGCCGGAGCTCGACCTGCTGCCCGTTGCGGTCTACCGTGACCGGCACCGTCTGGTTCAGGTTCATCTCGGCGTGGTTGCCAACTGCGTTCCAGTCGGGGTTCTCTACCCCATCGAAGCGCTTGATCACGTCGCCCGGCTGCAGCCCTGCTTTGGCCGCATCCGATGCCGGCACCACCCACTCCACCGTGGTCGAGTGGACCTCATACTGGGGCACTTCGTTGATCCAGTGGTAATAGAAGAACATCAGCACGAAAGCGAGAATGAAATTGGCTATTGGACCAGCGAGCCCGATCAGGACGCGCTGCCAGCGCGGATGCGCGGTAAATGAGCCGGGGTCATCGGCCAGCGGTTCCTCGACGTCACTCGCGTCCGCCTTCACGACGCGTTCCGCAATCTGCTGCGCTACGGGCTTTCCGGGCACCTGGAGATTCTGTTCCGCCAGCTCGCCGGTCATTTTGACGTAGCCGCCAATCGGCAAAAGGCAAACCTTGTAATCCGTGTCGCCGTACTTGATGCCGAAAAGCCGCGGCCCGAACCCGACCGAAAACGATTCCACCCGCACGCCGCAAAGCTTGGCTACCGCGAAGTGACCGAATTCATGCACCACCACCATCACCCCGATGAGGATGATGAATGCGATGATGGCAACCACTACTGCATGAAGATCCTGCATAGACTCCTGACGCCGCACCTTTGTGCGCAAAATCCTTTGGCTTGCTCCGTCTAACCCACCAGCGCGCGCGCCCTTTGCCGCGCCTCGCGGTCGGCCTCGAGCACCTCGGCAATGGTGGCCGGATGCGCCTCTGGCGTGGAAGCAAGCACTCGTTCAATTGTATCCGGGATTCCGGTGAAGGCGATGCGGCGGGCCAGAAACGCTTCCACGGCTACCTCGTCGGCCGCGTTCAGCGCGATGCAATGCGCCCCGCCCTTTTCCGCGGCTTCAAACGAAAGGCGCAGGCAAGGGAAGCGCTCAAAATCCGGCTCTTCGAAATCGAGATGCCGCAGCGCCGCGAGGTCGAAGGTCAGGCTCGATTGCGGCCGCTCCGGGTAAGCCAACGCGTAGAGGATCGGCAAGCGCATGTCGGTCACCGAGATCTGCGCCAGGATGGACCCGTCCACGTACTCCACCAGCGAGTGCACCGTGGATTGCGGATGCACCGTCACCCGCACCTTGCTGGGCGGCACGTCGAACAGCCGGCAGGCCTCGATGACTTCGAGGCCCTTGTTCAGCATGGTCGCCGAATCAATTGTGATGCGGCGTCCCATCACCCATGTGGGATGCTTCAGCGCCTGTTCCGGCGTGATGGCCGCGAATTCCTTTAGCGGCGTCTGCCGGAACGGTCCACCGGAAGCTGTCAGCCAGATGGTCTTCACTTCATTGTGCTGCCCCACCCGCATGCACTGGTGCACAGCGTTGTGCTCGCTGTCGATGGGCAGGATGGGCACATTGCGCTCTCGCGCCGCGCGGGTGAGGATTTCGCCCGCAGCCACCATGCATTCCTTGTTGGCCAGGCCAACCGGCTTGCCGGCCAGGATTGCCGCGTGCGTCGCTTCCAGGCCCGCCACGCCCACGATGGCCGACACGACAAAGTCCGCCTCCGGATGGGTCGAACAGGCCACCGTGCCTTCGGTTCCGTGAACCACGTCGATGCCGCCGATCCCGGCATTCTTCAGCTTGGCCGTGAGCTGGGCGGCCAGCTCCTCGGTGGCCAGCGAAACCATGCGCGGACGCCAGCGCGCCGCTTGCGCGAACGCCTCATCGACGTTCCGCCCGGCAGCCAGCGTGGCCACCGCGTAACGCTCCGGGAACTGTTCCACGATGGAAAGCGTGCTTTGTCCGATGGAACCGGTCGACCCGAGAATCGCAATTCTTTTCAATGGTCCGATCTTTCAGTTCTTATGAATTCATCATAATGGCTTCTCCGATCCCGGTAAGATTTGGCACCCGGAGATAAGCTCCATCACAACAAACGGGTGCCCCTTGCCTTTGTCTTTGCCCTCGCTTTTCTTTCTGTCATTCCTCGATAAACCGAAAGGCGTTGTCAAGGGCAAAGGACGGCGTGCGCCTGCGCGGAGCAGGTCGAGTGAGCCAGGTGTTTGGAGACCAGGGCTTCACGCGAGTCCTCTGCGAATCACTTTTGGTGGAATCGGTTTCTGCCAGCCATCAATGCGGCCACTAACTTCGGCCATGATTCTTTGTGCGAACATCCGGCCCCTGCCGGATGCGAGGGTGCCCACTTAGCAGGACGGTCCGGCCTCAGCCGACCAGGGAATGACTCGGGCAGCTCTCGTTGGGAACCGGGCGATACAGCGTCTGGGTGCGAAGCATCCAGTAAAGCCGCACCGCCAGCTGATCGCGCCGCCGCCGCGCTGTCCAGCCGTCCAGGGGAAGGTTTTCAAAGTCAGCCTTCCCCCGAACGCTCCACAGGTGGCGCTTCTGCTGCATCCCTTGGTTCATCGACAGATGCTGCAACTCCGTCTTCACCTGCGTCCGCATCCGCACCAGACAGTGCCGATGCAGCAACAGCTGCCACTGATCCCGCTCCAGGCCCGACGGCACCCAGATCCGCGGAAACCGCTTCTCCACCAGCAAGCGCAGAATGTGCCCCGCATCCCGCCGGTCCGTCTTCTGCCGTCGTACATAGCTGGCTCGGATCTGACCCGCATTTCCGATCCACAGCTCATGGCCCAACTGCCCCATCAGCCGCTCGAACCACAACGTGTTGCCCACCGATTCCAGGCCACCTGCACCGGTGCTTCCAGTTCCCGGTAGAACCGCTCCGCCTCGCCGCCGGCATGGATCAGCTTCAACTCCCGCACCTCCCGGTGGAAATATCCAAAATCGCCACTTGCTGGAAACCGGGATGAAAATCACAACCTACAATCCTCATAAGGCTCCTTTGCTCCCGCTCAAGGCCTGGTCTCCAAACAACCGAAGTCTAAAGCTGGACCGAAAAGGAGCCTTTCGGTTTATACAATCAGCAGGGAATCTGCTTTTGCGGCCCACCCGGCGACGGCGGCCAAAGGAAAACTCTACTTCGGCCGGATCGAAACCGCTTCCTCTTCCCGGTCGCGCCATTCCGTCACCATTGAGAGCGCAAGCCCCAATCCCACCAGCAGCCCGAAACCGAAATCGGCCACGTTGCCATGAGCCATGGTCTTCAGCGCCGTCATGTAGTGTCTCGCCAGCATCCCCAGCGCCCCAATCGCAAGCAGCACCACTCCCACTCGCCGCGTAATCACCGGATTCAGATGAATTTGCATTTTGTCCTCGGCAATCTGCGCCTTTTCATCCACAAACAAAGAGTAGCAAAGACAATGGCACGCCAGGCTGTGTTCGCTCCGTCAATAGACTCGCCGTCCCGGTGCGCGGGCCATCGCCGTGCTCATGGGGGATAATGCGGGAGAGCAAAATTGATCGGACGTCTGCCGGAAGTGGGCGTAGTGTGAGAGTAGGAGGATCGTCATGCCGGAGCAATTTGAACAAACGGAAGCCGCCAAGCCGGAAGAAGTAACGGCGGAGAACGCCGCCGAGAAGAAGAGAATCGAGCAGGTGGCCAACGATGCCGCCGGGAAGTCTACGAAAACCGTAAAGAAGTATGACAACGAGGGCCCCACTATCTTTTCGAAATGACACTCCAATCCCGCATCCCCCGGCCCGGCCCGCGCAGCGCCAAAAAGCACCCCGGCCCGCGCAAAGGCAAAGAGCACCCGGGCCCGCGCAGCAACAAACAGCATCCCGTAAGGATGCCGCGAGAATAGCCCCGGGTAGAGTCCGCCGCGCCAGCGGCGGACGCCACCCGGGGAAAGCCGCCAACAAAACAATCGCCGCGTCCCGTAGGGACGCGATGACGGCCCCCACGGCCGCGCCGCCGACCCGCAAAACGGAAGGAGCCGGGGCTTCAGGCCCCGGAATCGCCGCCAATCTCCACCCGGCTTTAGCCGCCCCAGGCCCCCAAAAGCGAGGGGCCCCGACACCCGACACTGTTACAATTAGCGCCAAATTGAAGCTATCCAATCTGAATAAGGCGGAATCCCCATGAAGTATTGGCGAATGCGAATGGGATGGCATGGCTACCCCATGTTTGAGAAATGCCGCGCCGAGGGCGTAGCGGCAATCCACTACACGCCCGTCGAAGACGTCAACCTGACTGATTTTAGCGAGGACGATCCTCCGCCGCAATGGAGCGATCTTGAGCCTGCTCAGAGCGGAAGTCTGCGAAAGGTCGCGTGGCGCATTCGTGGCGGCGATGTTATCTATGTTGCAGAGTCACCGTCACGCATCGTGTGCGTCGGCCGTGTCAAAGGGCCAGATGGCTCGCGGGCTTATCGCTTTGTAGGCAAGACTCCGATCGCGGACGATGACGGCCACCCATGGTGTCATCAAATCAACGTGGAGTGGGGCAAGCTCATGGACATCCCTTATCCGGGAACCTACGCGACACAAACCACTGTGCTTGAACTGAATCCATCGGAGGTCGCCAGGATCAAGCATCTGATTCGAGCCGGCATCAACGGGGACCCTATCCCTAACTCCAAGCCGGGTGGACGGGCTGGTGCCAAGGGAGATGACGACGAAGAAGAAATCCATCTCCGGCAGCTAGAAGAGTCCGCTTACACACGATACACCGCCGAATCAATCAGGAAAATAGATCGCAGACACGTCAAACTTTGCAATGCTTTCAAAGGATGGTTGACATCGAACCATGACATCACATGCAAGGTCGAGCGTCGGAACATCAATGTTAACTTTCGGATTGGAAAGCAAAGCGCGCCGGTTGAGTTCAAGATTGCCTATACCGGCGATCCTAAACCTGCGATACGGGAGGCACTGGGTCAGATATTGGAGTACAACCACCATCCAGAGAGAGTCACCTACGACCAATGGATGCCAGATCTAGATTGCAAGCCAACCGAAGATGACAGAACCTTTCTCAAGACGCTTCGGAGGTACGGAATCCCGCTCTCTTACGGCTGGCAAACCCAGGATGGATTCGAATTCTCTCAGGAGTCCCCGCTCTTCTCAAGAAATGGGTAATTCAAAGACCGCAATGCGACCCGGAAGCCGGCCCGGCTGCCCCGGCCATCGGCAAACAACCCTAACCGCAACCAACGGCTGCCCCGGGAAATCGGCGCTGCCCGCCTCACCGCGGGCCCTCTGTTCACTGTCCACTGACCACTGTTCACTATAATCAATACCGGCCCACCCTGCGCCGGCCCTCCCGCGGACCGCACACGCGTGCCGGCCGATACCCTCAACCGGATTCCCCCGTGAGCGACGCGATCCTCGCCCCACCAGACCGAACCTCCACCCTCACCGCCAATGAAGCGATCGTGATCCGCGGCGCGCGCACCCATAACCTCAAAAACATCTCCTGCGAGATTCCCCACGGCAAGCTCACCGTGGTCAGCGGCGTCTCCGGCTCGGGCAAATCCTCCCTCGCCTTCGACACCATCTACGCCGAGGGCCAGCGCCGCTATGTCGAATCGCTCTCCGCCTACGCCCGCCAATTCCTGGAGCGCATTGAAAAGCCCGACGTGGACGAGATCGACGGTCTCGCCCCCGCCATCGCCATCAAGCAGAAAAACACCACCCGCAACCCCCGCTCCACGGTGGCCACGGCCACTGAAATCTACGACTACCTGCGCCTCCTCTACGCGCGCTGCGGCACCGTGCATTGCACTTACTGCGACGGCCTGGTCCGCCGCGACTCCATGGACGAGATTGCGGAAGCGGTGGCGGCGCTGGGCCAGGGCACGCGCGTCAACGTGCTCTTTCCGGTAAAGCACGAGGCCCCGGCATCGGCGCAGCCGGAAAAGCCTGCGCGCCGGACCAAAGCCGCCGCCAAAGCCGCCACCAATGCTGCGGCCAAGGCCGAAGCCGATTCCCCCATGACCGATTCGCTCAAGGCGCGCCTGGGGGAGTTGCGCGGGGGCGGGTTCAATCGCCTCTACCAGCTTGGCCGCATCTTCGAGTTTTCCACGCCGGAGTCGCTGCTGGAAATCGACTTCACCCTGCCCGTCTTCGTTCTCGTGGACCGCATCGTCGTCGACGCCGAAAACCGCGCCCGCATCGTCGATGCGGCCGAAATCGCCTACCGCGAGGCCGGCGAAGTCATCTTCGAGGAAGTCCCTCGTGGCGAAGAAGAGCCTGCCGAGCGCGCCCGCCATCGCTTTTCCGCCGCATTCGAGTGCGTAAGCTGCCATCGCCCTGGCCGCGAGCCCGAACCGCGCCTGTTCAGTTTCAACAATCCGTTCGGCGCATGCCCACGCTGTCAGGGATTCGGAAACACCGTCGATTTCGACTTGAACCTGGTCATTCCGGACAAGGGCCTGAGCCTGAATGACGGCGCCATCGATCCCTGGAACCGGCCGAAATACCGAAACTGGTTTACCGAGCTGAAAAAGCAGGCGGCCGCGCTCGCCGTGCCGCTCGATGTGCCCTGGCGGGAGCTGAAGGAAGACCAGCGCGAGACGGTCCTGCGCGGCAAGGGCACCTTCGAGGGCGTATGGGGCTTCTTTGCCCAGATGGAGCGCAAAAAGTACAAGCTTCACGTCCGGGTGATGCTCTCCAAGTACCGCGGCTACGCCGAGTGCCCGGAGTGTCGCGGGCAGCGCCTGCGGGCCGAGGCACGCGCCGTCCGGATCACGACTCCGATCGACGGAGCGCTGAACATCTGCCAGGCCACCGCGCTGTCCATAGGGCATGCCAAGGAGTTTTTCGAGCGGCTGACACTGACTCCGATGCAGGAGGAGATTGCCGGCGACATCCTGAAAGAAGTCCAGCAGCGGCTTAAGTTTCTGGATGCAGTGGGGTTGGAGTACCTCACCCTGGACCGGCTCACTTCCACGCTCTCTGGCGGCGAGGCCCAGCGGATTCAGTTGGCCACGTCGCTCGGTTCGCAGCTTGTGGGCGCGCTCTACGTGCTGGATGAGCCGTCGATCGGCCTGCATTCGCGCGACACGGACCGGCTCATCAGGATATTGAAGGATCTCCGCGACCTGGGCAACACAATTGTCGTAGTCGAGCACGATGCCGACGTGCTGCGCTCGGCCGATCACCTGCTGGACTTGGGGCCCGGCGCAGGCGAGTTTGGCGGCAAAGTGCTCGCCGAGGGCGTTCTGGCCGAAATCGAGGCCAATCCCAGCTCGCTGACAGGCAAGTATTTATCGGGTCAGATCAGCATTCCGGTGCCCACCCGCCGGCGTCAGCCGGGCCGCGAGAAGCTGGTGCTGAAGGGCGCATTCGCCAATAACCTCCGCGGAATCGACGTGGAAATCCCCCTGGGGATGCTGGTGGCCATCACCGGCGTCTCCGGCTCCGGCAAATCCACCCTGGTCCACCAGGCCCTCTACCGAGCCGTGGCGAGGCTCGGCCAATCCGACGGCGTAGACCCCACCGGCCTCTTCAAATCCCTGACCGGCGCCGACCGCCTCAACAACGTAGTCCTGGTAGACCAAACCCCGATAGGGCGGACGCCCCGCTCCAACCCCATAACTTATTTGAAGGGGTTTGACTTGGTTCGGGAGATCTTTTCTGCGCAGGGGGAGGCGAAGCGGATGGGGCTTACGCCGGGGCATTTCAGCTTTAACGTGCCGGGGGGGCGGTGCAACACGTGCGAGGGGGACGGGACGGTTACGGTGGAGATGCAGTTCCTGGCGGATGTGGAGCTGCCGTGCGAGGACTGCGGCGGGACGCGCTACCAGGCGCGGATCCTGGAGGTGCACTACAAGAACAAGAACATCCACGAAGTGCTGCAGATGACGGTGAAGGAGGCGCTGCGGTTTTTTGCCGGGCATCAGCGGCTGCTGGAAAAGCTGGCAGTTCTGGATGAGGTGGGGCTGGGGTACCTGCGGCTGGGGCAATCGGCCACCACGCTGAGCGGCGGGGAGGCGCAGCGGGTGAAGCTGGCGGCGCACCTGACGGCGGTGCGGAGCGCCAACGCGAATGCCATGCCGAGCCAGGCCAGCCGGGTGCTCTACATCCTGGACGAGCCGACCACGGGATTGCACTTCGACGACGTGTCAAAGCTGCTGACGGCGTTCAAGAAGCTGATTGACGGGGGCGGGTCGCTAGTGGTGATCGAGCACAACCTGGACGTGATCAAGAGCGCGGACTGGGTGATCGATCTGGGACCGGAGGGCGGCGAGGGCGGCGGACGGATTGTGGCCGAGGGCACGCCGGAGGAAATTGCGGAGAATCTTCACTCGCATACCGGGCATTGGCTGCGGAGGGTGCTTTAGAAGCAGGGAACAGGGAAAAGGGAAAAGGGAAAAGGGAAAAGGGAAAAGGGAACAGGGAACAGATTCCTCTCGGCTGCGTTGCGCGGGGGTGAAGGCGGGGCCGAAAAAGCAAGGGCAAAAGCAAGGGCAAAAGCAGATTCCCTGAGGGAATGACAGAAAGAAAAGCAAGGGCAAAGGCAAGAGCAAGGGCAAAGGCAAGAGCAAGGGCAAAGACAAGAGCAACTGCAGGGCATTTGTTTACACTATTCACTCTACTTTGAGGGAAATTCTATGGCTCCTCAACAGGCGATATTGATGGCGGCTACCTCTCCTGTGCCGGTGACTCTGCGCGGGCGGCTGCTGGAAGCGAACCGGCGCATCGCGCTGAATCTGGACTGGGTGGAAGAGGTGCGGGTGAACACCAGCGCCGTGGAGCGACGCGCGGCTACGCATACGGCGCGGCGGACGGTGAAGAAGGAGAACCAGGCGGCGTGGCTGCTGCGGGCCATTGCCTGCATGGACCTGACCACGCTCTCGGGAGACGATTCTGCGGAGCGAGTGAAACGGCTTTGCGCAAAGGCGCGCAACCCGCTGCAACGCCAGCTGGTGGAGAGCCTGGGGATTGAAGAACTGGGCCTGAAGGTTGGCGCGGTATGCGTTTATCACACGTTTGTGGAGACGGCGGTGAAGGCGCTGGAAGGGTCGGGGATTCCGGTGGCAGCGGTTTCGGCCGGTTTCCCGGCGGGCTTGTCACCGCTGGCGGAACGGGTGGAGGAGATTCGGCGATCGATCGAGGCCGGCGCTTCCGAGATCGACATTGTGATTACGCGCGCGCATGTTTTCAACGGCGAGTGGCAGGCGTTGTACGACGAGGTGGCCGCATTCAAAGAGACCTGCGGGCCGGTGCACATGAAAGCGATCCTCGGCACCGGCGACCTGATGACGCTGCGCAACGTGGCGCGGGCCAGTTGGGTGGCGATGATGGCGGGCGCGGATTTTATCAAGACGTCGACGGGCAAGGAGAGCGTGAATGCGACGCTGCCGGTTTCGCTGGTGATGGTGCGCGCGATCCGCGAATACGCGGAGCGGACGGGGATGGCGGTGGGGTTCAAGCCGGCGGGCGGGATCCGCACGGCGAAGCAGTCGCTGGATTGGCTGGCGATGATGAAAGACGAGCTGGGGCGGCCGTGGCTGGAGCCGTCGCTGTTTCGCATCGGCGCGAGCGGAATGCTGGGCGATATCGAGCGGCAACTGGAGCATCATGCGACGGGACGGTATTCGGCGGCTTATCGGCATCCGATTGCGTAGCTTCTGTGATCGTGGGGTTTGGTACGTGGCGATTGCCGGTCCCAGGTCTCAAGGTCGAGAGGTAGGGCGCCCGCAAGGTGCGCACGTGAAAGAAGGCAACCCATGTACAAATTCTCCCTCGTCATGTTTGCCATCATGCCAATATCGGCATTGAGCCAGAGCGTGAGGACGCAGGCGGTCCACACGGAGTGCCCCGCGGAAGCGAGGCAAATCACGCCCCTGGTGTATTCGTTTCGCATTTATACGCCTGGAGTGGAAGGCTGGCGTCCGGAATCGAAAATGGCCCTCGACCTGCGGGTCAGGAACACGAGCAGCCGCGGTATCGCGGCGATGTCTTTTGAAATTGGGGCGACTAACAACCCGCGTAACGATTGGAATACCATCGTGCTTGACCGATACGATAACGTGCTCTTGAACGCCAACCCAGGCGATGAACGTGCCCTCTATTTCCCGGGAAACGGCGGCCCCCTTTTGACTGTCTACCCAACGTTGGGCTTTGTGACGGTGCATTTAACTGAACTCCGGTACGCCGACGGAGAGATTGTCGATTTGACTGCCTGTAATCTGGGATTTGCGCCTGTTCCTCCGCCATTCAAGCCGGTAAAGCCCGCTTCTCCCTCGCCGATTTATCCCGTTGGGGGCGAGGTTTGGCCGTCTCGCGTCTTAGAACAGCACGTGATGGACGAGCAGAATAGTTGGCGCGGGCCGCCCGCGTCCATAGTCCTGTCGTTCGTTGTAGAGGTGGATGGATCGCCACAAGACATCGAGGTGGACAGCAGCACTCTTAGCGCCGAGCTCAACCAGAGAGCGATTGAAACGCTGCGGACCTGGAACTTTGCTCCCGCGATGATGGGCGACAAGCCTGTTGCCACAAGGACTAAGGTGCAATTCAAGTTTGGGAGGTAGGGCAAGTGAGGCGAGACGCTAAGTTCTCGAAAGACCGCAAAAGAAGGTTCAATCTCATCCGTGATTGGCGAGACGAGCGGCCTTTCCAAGAAGCTCCTGACTGTGAACTTCATCATGCTAAATCCCTCGGTGGCGGACGAGTTCGAGGATGACCGAACGGTATGCAAATGTGTTGAATTTGGCCGCCGATGGGGATTTACGAGAGCGGTCATTACGAACCTGATCCCCATTGTCTCCACCGACCCGAGTCGGTTGCCGCCGCGGCGTGGGATGGACGTCGAAAACAAGGCCTTCTTATTGAGATGGATCAAGCGCGCGGATTTGATCGTTGCCGCTTGGGGTGGCCAACCGACGGCACTGGCACGGAAGATTGAGCTTATGGAACATGTTCGACTACTCCGGTCGCTGAGCGCGGTTCAGTTTTACTGCATCGGAACCACGAAGGGCGGCGCGCCGCGCCATCCGTCACGTGCTAAATACACAAAGCGACCCCAGCGGACCGACATCGCTATGTAGCCCACACCGTTTCATGTGTTGGGCCGTATTGGTCGAGTGGATGATTTTCTCAGAAGGAGAGGCGATGAGCATTGCCGAGAAGTTCTACACGATGGAATATGGCGCCGCGCCGGAAGATCCTAAGGAAGCGGTGTCATGGCTGGAGCGGCATCATCGCCGGTTTGAGGAGTTCATTGGAGGAGCGTGGACACGGCCGCTGAGCGGCGAGTACACGACCACCAGCGATCCATCGACGGGCGAGGCGATTGCCGAGGTTGCGCTGGGCGGCAAGGATGACGTGGATGCTGCCGTGGCTGCGGCGCGGAGAGCTTTTCCGGCATGGCAGGCGCTGAGCGGACACGAACGAGCGCGCTACCTCTATGCGCTGGCGCGGCTGGTGCAGAAGCACTCGCGGCGGCTGGCGGTGCTGGAGACGATGGACAACGGCAAGCCCATCCGCGAGAGCCGCGATATCGATATTCCGCTGGTGGCGCGCCATTTCTACCATCACGCAGGGTGGGCGCAGTTGCTCGATTCGGAGTTTCCCGGCTATACCGCTTGCGGGGTTGTGGGGCAGATTATTCCGTGGAATTTTCCGCTGCTGATGTTCGCGTGGAAGGTTGCGCCGGCGCTGGCGGCCGGGAATACGGTGGTGATTAAGCCGGCCAAGTACACGCCGCTGACCGCGCTGGCATTTGCCGAGCTGGCCATGGAAGCCGGATTGCCGCCGGGCGTGCTGAACGTGCTGACCTGCAATGCGCAAAACGGCCAGGCGCTAGTGGAGCATCCGGGAATCGACAAGGTTGCCTTCACAGGCTCGACAGAGATTGGGCGCGTGATCCGCAAGGCAACCGCAAATTCGACTAAAAAACTCTCGCTGGAGCTGGGCGGCAAATCGCCGTTTGTGGTTTTCGACGATGCCGATCTTGACTCGGCCGTGGAAGGACTGGTGGACGCTATCTGGTTCAACCAGGGACAGGTGTGCTGCGCCGGTTCGCGCTTGCTGGTGCAGGAACGCGTGGCGGAGACACTTTACGCCAAGGTGCGGGCGCGCATGGAGACGTTGCGCGTGGGGCCGCCGCTGGATAAGGCCATCGACATTGGCGCAATTGTTTCGCCGGTGCAACTGGAGACGATCCGCAAGATGGTGGATGCGGGCGTGGCCGAAGGCGCGCAGTGCTGGCAGCCGAAGAATCCGCTGCCGGAGAAAGGCTGCTTCTATCCGCCGACACTGCTGACCGACGTGCATCCGGCGGCCACGGTGGTGCAGGAAGAAATTTTTGGACCGGTGCTGGTGGGGATGACTTTTCGCACTCCAGCGGAAGCGGTGGAGCTGGCGAACAACACGGTGTACGGGCTGGCGGCGAGCATCTGGAGCGAGAACATTAATGTGGCGCTGGACCTGGCGGCGCAGGTGAAGGCTGGAGTGGTGTGGGTGAACTCGACCAACCAGTTTGACGCGGCGTGCGGGTTTGGAGGCTATCGCGAATCGGGCTACGGGCGCGAAGGCGGGCGCGAGGGGATGCTGGAGTATCTGACGCCGAAGTGGCTGCACTCGCTTGCCGCTGCGCCGGCAAAGGCTGCGCGCATCGAAGCTCCGGACGAAGAGGATGGAATGACCGCGGCAGGCGCGGCGATTGACCGCACGGTGAAGCAATACATTGGCGGGAAACAGGCGCGGCCGGATTCGGGTTACTCGTTTGCGGTTTACGGAAGAGACGGGCAGATGCTGGGCGAGGCGCCGCTGGGGAATCGCAAGGATATCCGCAACGCGGTGGAAGCGGCGCGGGCTGCGGCCGGATGGGCGCGGACGACGGCGCATGCGCGGGCGCAGGTGATCTTCTACATGGCGGAAAACATGATCCAGCGACGCGATGAAATGGCGCATGGGTTGGCTGCGGCAGTGGGCGAGGAACGCGCTGCGGCGGAAACTAATTTTGCCATCGAGCGCATTTTTTCTTACGCTGCGTGGGCCGATAAATACGAGGGTGTGGTGCATCATCCGCCGGGGCGGAATATTACGATTGCGATGCCGGAGGCGGTGGGCGCGGTGGGCATTCTTGCGCCCAGTGAAGCGCCGTTGCTGGGGCTGCTGTCGCTGGTGCTGCCGGCGATGGCGATGGGGAACACCGTGGTTGCGGTGCCGTCCGAACGGTACCCGCTGATTATTGGCGACCTGTATCAACTGCTGGATACGAGCGACGTGCCCGCGGGGGTGGTGAACCTGGTGGCGGGACGGCCAGCGGAGTTGGGCAAAACGCTGGCCGAACATGACGGCATCGAGGCGATCTGGTGCTTCCGCTCGGACGAGGAAGCGGCGATGGTGCGGGCTGCGTCGACGGGGAACATGAAGCAGGTTTGGACCAACGACGGGCACGAATACGATTGGTTCGACCGCGCGCAGGCCGAAGGACGATGGTTTTTGCAGCACGCGACCCAGGTGAAGAACATCTGGGTGCCGTACGGAGAGTGATGGAGGAGCAGTAAGCGATTTCTCCAGAGATAACTCCATCCAAAGGTGGAGTTACGCTCCCACCGATTGGGCGAAGCGCGGGCGTGCGCGAAACAACGACACTCAGCAATAACCTTGGCTCTTTCCCGTTGCGCAGGCCGGAGATTCCGCGCCTGCGCGACAGTGCAAGGTGTGATTCCCAAAGAAAACGAGGCGCAAAGCGCCCACGGGTTCCGTTCCCCACATGGAGGTCAAGGCCGCTGATGAATCTCTTCCAGACAGGCGCCGGTTGCGCGCGCCGTTTCTTAATCCTCACTTACCTTTCCCTGCTTACTGTCATTACGTTGGTTGTTCCTGGCGTAGTGGCACAATCCGCAGGCAAGTCTCCGGTAAGTGTCTTCGTCTACGACCGCACCCGCATGGATGCGTGGCAATGGTTCGCAGCCCCGCCTTATGACAACAGCTATGCCTACGTGCAGACCTTGCAGCGGTTGGGAATGACGCAGCGTCTGCATGGATGGGACTGGGAACTCGAACTCTCGCAGCCCAGTGTTCTGGACGCGCCCGACAATGCCGTTTCCCCTGTGACCGCGCAGAGCCAGCTGGGATTGGGCGGGACCTACTATGCATCGAACGGCAATAATTCCTATCCCGCCGCTGCTTTCTTCAAGCAGGGATGGGCGCGCATCGATGGCGAAGACAAAAACCTGCGTGTGGGCCGATTTGAGTTTTTTGACGGGGAAGAGACAAAACCCGCAAATCCTACGCTCAAGTGGTTGCAAGCCAACCGCGTGTCCAATCGCTTTATCAGCAACTTCGGCTTCACCAATGCACAACGCAGCTTCGACGGTTTGGATGGGCACCTGCAGTTCGGCGGCTGGAACCTTACAGCGATGGCAGCCCGAAGCGATCAGGGCGTCTTCAACATGAACGGCAATCCAGAGCTTAACGTCGACGTTCAGTACCTGGCTCTAACTCATCCGGAAGCGCGGGAGCACGCACTTTGGCGTGTATTCGCCATTGGTTACCACGACGGACGTACGGGAATCACCAAAACGGATAACCGCCCCCTGGCGGTGCGCGCGGCAGATCATGCGAATATCCGGATTGGCACCTACGGCGGTAACTTCACGGCTGTGATTCCCGCGGGGGCGGGCCAGTTTGATTTTCTTTTCTGGGGCGCACTGCAGAATGGGCGCTGGGGTTCTCAGAATCAGCAATCCGGAGCAGCAGCTCTAGAAGCGGGATACCGCTTCGGGAAACAGTCCGCGGCGCCATGGGTGCGGGGCGGCTGGTTCCGTGCTACCGGCGATAATAACCCAAACGACGGCACGCATAACACGTTCTTCCAGATGCTAACCACGCCGCGCCTTTATGCTCGGCTGCCGTTCTATAACTTGATGAACAGCACTGACGATTTTGTGCAGGTTATCGATAAACCGATGAAGCAAGTTACCCTCCGGTCCGATCTGCACTGGTTGCAGCTTACTTCCGGAAAGGATTTGTGGTACGCGGGTGGAGGCGCTTTCGACAACAAGGTCTTCGGATTCTCCGGCCACCCGGGAAACGGCCACACCTCGTTTGCATCCGTTCCCGACATCAGCGCAGACTGGGCGGCTACCAAGAACATCAATCTCGATTTCTATTATGGCTATGCCCAGGGAAAGACCGTGGTTGCGGCGATCTATCCCACTGGCACAAACATGAACTTCGGATACGTTGAGTTCATTTATCACTGGAGTTCCGCGCCAAAACAAAAGAAATAGCCGCCGCGAGGATCTTCACGGATGGCCCTGGGGATCCGGCGGCGCGGGTGCTTCCTTTTGAAATGCACTCAGAGCGTCGTGCAGGCGGTTGAAGATTCGCGATGGCGGAATACACTCGGCGAGGTGATGGCGGCGAAAATCGGCGAGGGTGTCGGGCGGCATCCTGGCGAATCCCAGAGCCACGCCGCTATCGCTCAATTCTTTGTTGAGCTGAGCGATTACGCGAGATGCGGAGTAGTCGATCTGGGTGATGGCTTCGGCATCGACGACGATCCATCGAACCTGCGAAGACTTTTGGCCGGCCAGAAGCTGCACCTCCTCGGCAAAGCGGTTGGCGTTGGCGTAAAAAAGCGAAGAGCCGAAGCGATAAAGCACCAGACCGCGCTCAGTGACCACTCCGGGAGCGACGGGAGCGACCTTCCAGACATTACCGTTTTCGAGCTGAATGACGCCGGTGTGGGGGCGATAACTGTGGCGCACAATGCGCATCAGGGACAGGGCCATGGCGAGGAGGATGCCGGCTTCCACGCCGACAGCCACCACCGTGATTGCGGTGAGGATGGCTACGGAAAACTCGCCGGGACTTTCGCGACGCATGGCCAGCAGGCCGCGCACGTCGATGAGATGGATGGCGACCAGCAGGACAAGCGCGCCCAGCACGCACTGAGGAAGATACTGGAGCGGGCGGGTAAGAAACAGCAGGACGCAGAGGACGACCGCGGAGGTGGCGAGCTGCGCCTTCTGGCTTCGGCCGCCCGCGGTCTCAACCATGGAGGTTTGGGTGGGACTGCCGTTGACCACGAAGGCTCCAGTGAACGCTGCCGCCAGGTTGGCCGCGGAAAGGCCCATCAGATCGCGATTTTCGTCGAGCTGCTGGTCATGGCGGAGGGCATAGACGCGCGCCGTGGCCGCGCTCTGGGTGATGATCATGATGGCGCAGGACCCGGCCACCGGAACCAGGGCGAAGATCTGCCGCCACGGCAGCAGTACCAGGCTGGGATGGGGCAGGCCGCCGGTGACAGCGCCGATGGTGGGAATTCCGTGGGCCGAGAAGCCCCATATCGCGCTGGCGGCGATTGCGCCAACGACTGCGATCAATGCCCCGGGCAGGTTCGGCGCCAGATAGCGAAGGGCCAGCACCAGGCACAGCACTGCTCCCGAGACGAGGAGCACGGGAAGATGGATCGCGGTCAACTCCCGCAGGACTTCGACAAGCTGCCCAATGGTTCGCCGGGATTGGATGGGCAGGCCCAGTGTTTCCCGCAACACCGCGATGCCCACCTGAAAGCCGACTCCGGTGAGGAAGCCGACCAAAACGGTTTGGGAGAGGAAATCGGCAATGAATCCGAGGCGAAAGAGCCGGGCCAGGAGCAGGAATATCCCGGTGAGCAGGGCAACATAACCGGCCAAAGTTACCCATGCGGGGCTGGCCATGGGAGCCTTGCCCGCCAGTCCGCTGGCCAGGATCGCCGCCGTTGCCGAATCCGCCGCCACGACCAGGTATCGCGAGGATCCGATTACGGCGAAAGCGGTCAAGGGCGCCAACAGGGTGTAGATGCCGGAAACCACTGGCATTCCCGCTATCCGCGTGTAACCGAGGACCTGGGGAATATTCATGGCGGCGAGGGTAACGCCTGCGCGGATGTCGCGCAGAATGTCCTGACGCCGAAATGGCCGAAGACTCTCGAACAAGACAATCGCTCCGAGCCGCTGACGATCCAACGCGCGATTCTTGCGTCAACCACCTAAAAGAATTCGCGTTTGGTTGGAAGGCCGGCAGTGCGAGTGATTTTACATGATGGCGGGAGGTGATTACGGAGGCAGGTGGTGTCGGTTTGGTGCGTTGCTGAGTCTGCATTGATTTTATTTATGGGCTGGACAGCGCCGGGATATCCCGTCCGAGCCAGGATCTGGTTGCATAGATGGCCGCGAGTCCTGAAAAGGACGCCCCTCAGGGGCTTTAGTGTCCGCGTGAGAACACATTTGGTTCTGTGGTTTTTCGCGGCCATTTGCTTTTAACGAGGCTTTCCTGGTTGGTTGAGTGTGATTTCAGGCTGCACGCTGGGCGTACAGCCTGGTGATGTTGTAGGCCATGGTGGCCAGGGTGAATTCGTTTCCGGCTTTGTCCAATCCACGGGTGCGAAACTGTCTCATTCCACGTTGTTGTTTGAGAACTCCCAAGACCGGCTCGACCACCGCCTTGCGCCGCGCGTAGGCGGCCTTTCCGTCCGGACTTCGCAGCTTGGCGCGCATGCGGCGGTGCGCCGCAGCCTTGGCCCGGGTGCGGCAGCGCACCCCCAGGTTTATAGCTCGCGCCATGTTCGAATCGGGTACGTAAGCATCGATGTTGCGCTGTTCCATGTGCTTCAGGTTGTCGATGGAAAAGAATCCGCTGTCGGCCAGGACCGCGCCCGGCGGCGCCCCGCAGCGTTTCTCCACCGCATCCACCATGGGCCCCAGCGAACCGTTGTCGGCCTCGTTCTGGGTCACCCGCTGGGCCACGATCCGGTGATCGTCCGAGACCGCGATCTCCGCCGAATAGCCAAGCAGGAACTTCTGCCCGCGCTGGCGCAGAAAACGCGCATCCTCGTCGCTGCGCGACAGCTTCTTCAGGCCGCTCTTCTTTAACTTCTCCAGCCGCCGCGGCATCTCGTCCACAGCCTTGTTGAGCTCTCCGATGGCCACTTCCAGCCCGCTCGGCTCCTGGTCGTCGCGGTCGGCGTCGCCGCGCTCTATTTGCCCGACGCCGAAGCCGCCGGGCATTGGCTGGGCAAAAACCTTCGCAAAGGCGACCTGGTGCTGGTGAAAAGCTCGCGCAGGGTGGGTCTGGAGCGCGCAATTGAGATCGCAACCAAAGCGTTGGGCGCGGAGCAGAAGCGCTGACGGTGTTTCTAAGCGCAATTAGGGGCTGTTTCACAGGCAGGAGCCAGATTCGAACTGCCCATCCGCTAGTTGAGCTCACTTGAAGTCGAACGTATAGCACCACTCAAAGACACATGCGATATCCTCAGCTACGTCCGGGTGCAACCGCTGGAACTGGAGCTTAGCAAGCTTCCCCATTTCAGCTAGGTCACTTGTCTTTAATTGCGCTTCCGACGAGTAAAAGTCCTGCTCGAGTTCCTTGATGACGGGCAACAACCTATCTGCATCTGCGACTCCAAGCTTCGACCTCAGTCGTGATTCGTCGCGGTTCGGCCAACTGAACTGCCCCCATCCGGACCAAACGCGAACGGCATCGACCAATTCAGGCGAATCAAAGAGAATCAACCGTTCCATTGCAGTATCTCTTCTCCGACTCTACTCTGAGACCCGCGCTGTCCCAAAGCTCGGGAAATGCGGCGGGCGATGAGGGTAACCACAGCTCCGAACCGGGCTACAAAGCAGCATCCAAGCGCATGCTCTCTTTCCGGTTATGCACCCTTTACACTGGGTCTGTGACCTCCGCTGAACGATCCGCCCATCCCAGCCGCCAGGAGTTCCTCAAGCTTGCGCGCGAGCACACGCTGGTCCCTGTGTGCTGCACGGTGACCGCCGATCTGGAGACGCCGGTTTCCGCGTTCCTGCGCGCGGCGTGGTCGGCGCGGGAGTGCTTTCTGCTGGAATCGGTGGAAGGTGGCGAGCAGGTGGGCCGCTACACCTTCATCGGCCTGGCGCCCTACAAGCGCATCGTTGCCCGTGGCCGGTCGCTGACCATCACGGAGGGCCGCCGCACCACGCATGTTGAAGGCGACGTTTTTGCTGCGCTGCGCGACGCGCTCGGCGGCCACAAGCCCGCGCGCCTGCCCGGCTTGCCGCCGTTCACCGCCGGCGCCGTCGGCTTTTTTGCCTATGACGCGGTCCGCCAGATCGAGCGCCTGCCCAGCACCGCCGCCGACGAACTCGGTGATCCCGACGCCTGCCTGCTGTTCTTTGACGAGGTTCTCGCCTTCGACCACGTCCGCAAGCAGATCTGGATGGTGGTCACCGCGGACGTCACGCTCCATTCGCCTGCTGCAGCATATGATCGCGCCGTCCGCCGCCTCGCCCGCCTGCAAAAGCACATCGTGCAGCCGCTGCCGCGCATCCGCGCTCCCAGAACCACGGGCAAGCTCAAGGTGGAGCACCGCATCCGCAAGCGCGATTACATGGCCGCCGTCCAACGCACCCGCGAGTACATTGCCGCAGGCGACATTTTTCAGGCGGTCATTTCGCAGCGCTTCGACGTCGATCCCGGCGTGGATACCTTCCAGGTGTACCGCGCGCTGCGCACGGTCAATCCCAGCCCCTATATGTACTTTTTGCGGTTTGCCACGGATGGTCCGCTGGGCGTGGCCGGGAAGCCAGTCCAAAAACGAAAAGCGGCGCCGCCATTGAAAATCGAGATGGCAGGCAGCTCGCCCGAGCTTCTGGTACGCGTGCATGGCCGCAATATCGAGTACCGGCCCATTGCCGGCAGTCGCCCGCGCGGAGCCACTGAGAAGGAAGACATCGCCCTGGCCGAGGAGATGCTGCACGATGAGAAGGAGCGCGCCGAGCACGTGATGCTGGTGGATCTGGGCCGCAACGACGTGGGCCGCGTCAGCGAGTACGGATCAGTCACGGTCGATCGCCTCATGTTTGTCGAGCGTTACAGCCACATCATGCACATCGTCAGCAGCATTGCAGGCCGCCTGCGTCCCGAGTTGACCGCGGTGGACGCGCTCCGCGCCTGTTTTCCAGCCGGCACGCTTTCCGGCGCGCCCAAGGTCCGCGCCATGGAGATCATCGAAGAGCTGGAGCCGGCGCGGCGCGGCACCTACGGAGGCGCCGTCCTTTATGCCGATTTTTCCGGCAATCTGGATTCCTGCATTGCCATCCGTTCTCTCACGGTCCGCGACGGCAAGGGAAGCATCCAGGCCGGCGCGGGCATTGTGGCTGACTCCGTGCCGGAGACCGAGTACCACGAATCCATGAACAAGGCGCGCGCCGTATTGCATGCCATCGAGAAGGCGCGCGAGCTTTGACCGCTCGTTCCCCTGTCGCCTGTTTGTCTGACCCCTGTTTTCATTCGCCCGTAAACGGATTCGTCTCCTGCGGCTTGAGCGTGGTCGGATCCGGCCTGGCCGGCTCCGGCGCTTCATGTTCTGCCGGCGTCCTGGCTGCGGATGCATGACCCTCCGCGCCAAACGCGTTGAACACCCGCATCGGATCGCCCGGCAGCAGATGATTTTCTTCGAGAGCCAGGCGCACTCGCCGCTGAAACTCCCGCACCGGTCCGTACTGCTTTTGCGCCCGGGTCTTGAAAACCACGGGAAATATCAACTGCGATCCCTTCACCGAATCAACGCCCAGGATCTGCGGCTCGGCCAGGAACAGCTCTTTAAACTCCGGCAAATTCCGCACCTCGTTGCCAACGCGGCTCAGGATCTCCATCACCTGGTTGGGATCGGCGGAGAAGTCCACGCTCACGTTCACGGTGGCCACGCTGAAGTCCGCGCTCTGGTTGGCCACGGTGGTGATGTTCGAGTTGGGAATCACGTACAGAGTGCCATCGCCGCCGCGCACCGTGGTTTTGCGCAGGCTCATCGCCTCCACCGTGCCGGTCAGCCCGGCCAGGGTCACCACGTCGCCCACGTTGAACTGATCCTCCATCAGGATCAGGCTCCCGTTCAGCACGTCCTTGACGATGTTCTGGGCCGCCAGTCCGATGGCCACGCCGGCAATGCCAGCCGATGCCAGCAGCGGCGCCAGGTTTACGCCCACCGCCGCCAGAAACTGCAGGCCCACGATGGCGGCGATGACGGCGAGCCCGGTGGTCCGCACCACCCCGGCAAGGGTTCGCACCTGCGCCACGCGCGCCGGGCCGGCGGCGTGCCGTTCCGCAATGCGGATCATGCGCGAGGTGATCAGCCGCAGCAGCCGCGCCAGCACCATCGCAATGATCGCCACCATGATGAGGTGCGGTAGCTTGACGCGGACAAACTCCTGCGTGTCCCCGATCCACTCGTCCAGCACTTTGCCCATGAACCGGCCCTCGGCAAAAATTCCACTGCGCAGGGCCATTGCCGCCAATCCATGCATCCCGGTTCCCCCTTTTCTCAATCTATATTGTGCAAAGGGGGCCGGCCTTTTCCGCACACCGCCTTGCGCTTTAGCAGGTTCGCGAGCGCTTTTGTAAGCCCAGAGGCTGTTCCTCACTCCGGCGGATGCTCCTCGCCCGATCAATCCAGGCATGCACCACAGGATCAAGCTCCCGGCGGCCTTCGCATCCCGCAGAAGAATAACTCGGGATCATCTCGCTTTTCGCCTCCCCGCGTGGGAGAATGATCGTGAACGTCCTCCTGATTCGCGCGTTCCGCTGGTTTCCCCAGTCTTCATTTAGGAGGGTTCCTCCATGCATGGCCGTACGCCTCTTCCGATTCCATCAGCTCTCCGGCCGCGCACGCTCGCCCGATTTAGTCTTATCGCACTGCTTGCCGCCATCCCCATTCCGGGGCTGTCGCAAACGGCTGGGCAAGCCAACCCCTGCACTTCCCAGCCCTGCCCCAATGTTGCCGCCGAGGCTGCGAGATACAACGTTGACCCTAACACCCTGATGCAGATGCAACAGCAGCAGGCGCGGAAGAACCACTTCGAGGCGGTCAACGCCGAACGCAAGCGCCAGCTCGATGCTGACAGCGCCCTGCTGCTCAAGCTTGCCGGCGAACTGAAAGCCGAAGTGGAGAAAACTTCGCAGGGCACGCTCTCGCTCAGCACCGTCCGCAAGGCCCAGGACATTGAACGCCTGGCCCGCGATGTTCAGGTCAAAATGAAGCTGACCGTTGGCGGAAGCTAGCGGCTGATTGCACTGGATTGAAGGAGGATCGCCATGCCGAAATTGCCGCCACCGCACGCGCCGCAAAGCCGTGTTCGGCGCGACGCCGCCCGTTCTCACCGCTTACGCGCCTTTGCCGCCCTGATTGGCCTCGCCGCTCTCACGGCAACTCTGGCGCTGACCCAACAACCGCAATCCGCACCGGACCCAGGGGCAACCAGCCAGCCCCGTCCTGCGACTGCCATTCCGCCCGATCCCGTTCGCGCGCCAGATGCTAACGCCCAGATGCAGCAGCACCAGCCGCAGTCCAAGCAAGCCAAGCTCGACGCTGCCAATGCCGCGCGAAAGAAGCAGATTGCCGACGAAGCAGCCAAATTGCTTCAGCTCGCCACCGAACTGAAGTCCGAAGTGGACAAAACCGACAAGGATACGCTCTCGCTGAAGGTCATCCGCAAAGCCGACTCCATCGAGAAGCTGGCCAAGAGCGTCACACAGAAAATGAAGCTGACTGCGGGAGCAAGCTGAAGCTCTCCAACAGGGAACCCCAGAACGGAGGCTCACCATGCCGTTTCATCTCAATCGAATTCGCTGCTCATGGTTCCGTTACGCCATGGGCGTCTGCGCGCTGCTCGCGGCTGTGGCTGTGCCGCGCGCCTTCGGGCAGGTTCCGTTGGGGACTTATCCCATCGGAAGCAACACCCGCACTCCTGACGCCAACGACATCATGACCATGAACCAGGAGCAGGCGAAAAAGCGCAACTTCGAGGCCGCCAACCTCGAGCGCAAGCGGCAGATTGCCGACGACGCGGCACTCCTGCTGCAATTGGCCACCGAGCTCAAGGCCGAAGTGACCAAGACCGGCAAGGATAGCCACTCCGACGACGACATCCGCAGGGCCGAGACCATTGAGAAGCTGGCCAAGGATGTGAAAGATAAGATGCAACTTATCGTGGGGGCAAGTTGAGGTGAGCTCTCCATGAAGTTATGGCCCAGTGCGACTGCAACAGACTGGCTCGCCCCGCCAAGCAGGCGTTTCCTCAAAGCTCGTTGGAGATTCGCCTTCGCCTGTCTGGCCGTCATGCCGGCTCTCACCGGGACGGCGCAGAACAGCGGCGCGTCCAGCACGACCGTCGCTCCCAGCGACGCGTTTCGCCAGCAAATGTCGCAACTGGTCGACAACAGAGATCAGATGCTCGATGCCAACGCCCGCATGCTCATGAGCGAGGCCCAGGCAAAGCGCGCCAGCTTTGAAGCTGCCAACACGGAACGCTTGCGCCAGCTCGATTCCGATAGCGCCCTGATCCTGAAGCTCGCCTCCGAACTGAAGGCCGAGATCAATATGGCTCCCCAGGACGCCCTTTCGCTCAGCGCCTTGCGCAAAGCCGAGGAAATCGGGCGCCTTGCCCACAACGTGCAAGTCAAGATGAAACTCACCGTCGGCGCCGATTGAACTGGGATAGCCAGCCGGAGACCTTGGATGTCGATTTTGTTCCCCAATCCGCAGGACAAGCTTCCCGGCGGGGTATGTCCGCGCATAAGCCGCTCCGTCCTGGCCGCGGCGTTGTTGCTTGGTGCTCCCATGATTGCGCAGTTGCCCGGCGCCGAGGGCCTCCCATTGCGCGTCCGCAGGTACTGGACCCCTCCCTCGGCTTCAGGGCACCTCACCATCGAAACCCGCCAGGTAAAGATGCTGAATATCGAGCGTCAGAAGGCTATCGTCACCGATACGGACAGGATCCTCCAACTTGCCCGCGAGCTCAACGCCGACGCCAATTCCGGCAACTCCTCCATGAGCCTGACCGAACGGCTGCGCAAAGCTGACGAGATTGCGAAGCTGGCCAAAACTGTCCGCGAGAAAATGGCTTATGCCATCGGAATGCCTCTGCCCGCCAACCCCTATGTCCCTTTGCAGCCTCCCCGCTGAGCCGGTGATCTCCGCGGGCCAGCACCACACCCCCACTTCAAGGCTATGCCGGACCGCCTGCCGGGTTGGTACAATCTCCATTGGTTTCCCGGTTCGCATAACCGGACGATGGCTTCCACAGCTCGCAACCATGTGGCCGGCGCAACCGATGCGGTAGTTCTGCCATCCAGTTTGGGGGGCGAGAGGACACGGTTGACCGCTTTGGCGCTTTCGGCGGGGATCCTAATTGGAGTGAACGGCTCATGAACTTGGCGGTTTCAAATCTGCGCGATACCGAGATCATCGCTTCAGAGGGTCCTCTCAATCCGCAAACCATGATCGACATCTACCGGCTGATGTACACCTCCCGCCGGATCGACGATCGCGAGATCATGCTCAAGCGGCAGCAGAAGATTTTCTTCCAGGTGAACGGTGCCGGCCACGAAGCCCTCCAGGTTGGCGCGGCGCTGGCTCTGCGGCCCGGCTACGACTGGTTCTTCCCCTACTATCGCGACCGCGCCCTTTCGCTGGCCCTCGGCCTCTCCGCCACCGACATGTTTCTCCAGGCCGTCGGCGCCGCCACTGACCCCTCCAGCGGCGGGCGCCAGATGCCCAATCACTGGAGTTCCCGCTTACTTCACATCGTCAGCACCTCATCCTCCACTGCCACGCAGATGCTTCACGCCGTCGGTTGCGCTGAAGCCGGCCGCTACTTCAGCCAGCATCCCGAGGCCGCGCAAAAGCCGAACATGCCCATGGACTACCGCGCCTTCCACGACGTCGAGTTCCACGGCGATGAGGTCGCGCTGGCGTGCATCGGCGAAGGTTCCACCTCTGAAGGCGAGTTCTGGGAAGCGCTCAACACCGCTTCCAACCAGAAGCTACCCGTCATCTTCCTGATTGAAGACAATGGCTACGCCATCAGCGTTCCTGTTGAAGTGAACACGCCCGGCGGAAACATTTCCCGCCTGGTGGCCAACTTCCCCAACTTCCATTTTCAGGAAATCGACGGCACCGACGCCGAGGCTTGCCTGCGTGCTTTCCAGAATGCAGCCCGCTACTGCCGCGCCGGCCAGGGTCCGGCATTCGTCCACGGCCACTGCATCCGGCCCTACTCGCACTCGCTTTCCGACGACGACAAGCTTTACCGCTCCGCCCAGGAGCGCGAAGCCGACGCCCTCCGCGACCCCATCAGCCGCATGCAGATGCGTCTGCTCCGCCAAAACATCCTCACCGCGGAGCAGATCAACGAGCTCGAGCAGCAGATTGACCAAGAAGTGGCCGAGGCAGCCGAAGCCGCGCTGGGGGCGCCGCTGCCGTCGCTCGACACCATACCTCACCACGTCTACTCGGCCCATCTCGACCCCACCAGCAGCGCTTTCGCGACCGAAGAACCAGGCTCGGGTGAGGGAAAATCCAAGTCCTCCAAGGGCACCGCTCCCAAGACCATGGCCGACCTCATTAACGCCTGCCTGCACGACGAGATGCGCCGCGACCAGCGCATCGTCGTCTACGGCGAAGACGTTGCCGACGTCAGCCGTGAGCCTGCGCTCAAGGAGGTCAAAGGCAAAGGCGGCGTCTTCAAGCTCACCGCTGGCCTGCAAACCGAGTTCGGCTCGGAGCGCGTATTCAACTCACCGCTCGCTGAGGCCAACATTGTCGGCCGCGCCATTGGCTACGCCCTCCGCGGCATGAAGCCGGTGGTCGAAATCCAGTTCTTCGACTACATCTGGCCCGCCATGCACCAGATCCGCAACGAGCTCGCCCTCATGCGCTGGCGCTCCAATGGCGCATGGGCTTCGCCCGTCGTCATTCGCGTCCCCATTGGCGGCTACCTGACCGGCGGTGCCATCTATCACTCCCAGTCCGGCGAAAGCATCTTCACTCACATCCCCGGCCTGCGCGTCGTCATGCCGTCCAACGCCCTCGACGCCAATGGCCTGCTCCGCACCGCCATCCGCTGCGACGATCCGGTCATGTTCTTCGAGCACAAGCGCCTTTATCGCGAGACCTACGGCCGCGCCCCCTATCCCGGCCCCGATTTCGCCATCCCCTTCGGCAAAGCGCGCGTCGTGCGTCCGGGAACCGACCTCACGCTCATCACCTACGGCGCAGTCGTCCCCCGCGCCCTGCAGGCCGCCCAAACCGCCGAGCGCAACCACGACATTCACGTAGAAGTCCTCGACCTGCGCACGCTGAACCCATACGACTGGGAAGCGATCGCCGAATCCGTCCGCAAAACCAGCCGCGTGTTGGTCGCGCATGAGGACATGCTGAGCTGGGGCTACGGCGCCGAGCTGGCCGCCCGCATCGCCGACGAGCTCTTCGAGGACCTGGACGCGCCGGTCAAGCGCGTAGCAGGCATGGACACGTTCGTGGCCTACCAGCCCGTGCTGGAGGACGCGATCCTGCCCCAGCCGGAGAGGATACTAAAGGCAATTCTTGAACTGCACGCGTATTGAGCCAGTACCTTGTAGCCAGAAGCCGGATCTTGCGCAGGAAAGCAGATGACCCATCCGACGAGCTACAAGCTACAAGCTTTCCTCAGCTGTGAACTGCGAACTCGCTACGCCGTCTCCACCTTCATATACACCGAATACCGCTCATCCATGATCCGGTTCAGCGGCACCAGCGTATGCACCGGCCCGCGCCCTTTCGTCCGGAACGTCAGCGGATACTCTCGCGATCCCTCCACGCGCTCAAACCACACGCCGCTCTCTGAAGGATTCTGTCCCGCCGGCTGGTCCGCCACTGTCCCGCCCGGCCGCCGCACCGGCCGCAGATCCACCACCGGCATCGCGTACCCGTCATCGCCCCACTGCGGCCCCGGCCCCGCATAAATCATGCGCGTCGTCAGCCCCTCGTCTCCCATCCGCGCGGCCAGCACCAGCGGCCCGTACATCGCCGCCTGCACCGTCTTGTCGTCCGGCGCAGTGTCCAAGTGCAGCACCAGCGGCAGATCCACTGTCACCATGTCGCCGGTCTTCCAATCCCGTTGTAATGTCACATAACTTGACGCCGTCGGCGTCACCCCAATCGCCTTGCCGTTGACCGCCACCACCACATCCTTCGCCGCCCAATAGGGAATGCGCAGCTTCAATGCGGTCGAACTACTGGGCGCGCTCTCAACGGTCAGCGTCACGCGCTCCTCTGCCGGCAGTTTCGTCTCCATCCGAACTTTAAGCCCGCGCTCCTTCCACTCCAGCCGCGACGGAATGTAGAGGTTCACGAACACCGTCTTCTCGTCATGCCAGTAAATCGAGTCGTTCAGCTTGGTGTACTCCTCGCTCCCCGTCCCCGTGCAGCACCAGAAGCTGTCCAGCGGCGTGCCAAATGTCTTGTACTCGCCCGGCTTCATCGACACGTAATACATCAGCATCCCATTGCGGTCCTGCGTCCCGTAGCGCACGTTGTAGAGCAGCCGCTCGTAGTAATCGAAAAACTTCGCATCCGGATTCTGCCCATACAGATGCCGCGTCAGCTTCATCATGTTGTAGCTGCAGCAGCACTCCTCCGCATCCGGCCCAAGCTGCTTTGAAATTGCATCGGGCGTCCGCCACAACTCGCCGTCGCTCGTCCCGCCGGTGCAATACACGTGGTGCTCGGTCACCAAGCGATAGAAGTTTTCACTGATCGCCCGCAGCCGCTCGTCGCCCGTCAGCTCATATCCCCGCGCCGCTCCAATTACCTTGGGGATGTTGGTGTTGGCGTGATTCTCGGCCAGCATGTCCTCGCCCCGGGCCAACGGATCCAGAATCTTCCTATGCTCGAACCGCATCGCCAGCTCGCGATATTTCTCGTCTCCCGTAATCCCGTACAGGTTGTACGCGGACTCCATCATTCCGCCCTGCTCCACCAGCAGCACCTTCTGCCAGTCCGCGTCGTTGAACGGTTGCGAAAACGCCGCCGCCCAGCCCGCCATGCCCTCGGCAATCTCCAGCGCCTGCCGGTTCCCAGTGTGCTCATACATGTCGATCATGCCCGCCATGATCTTGTGATAGGTGTAGAACGGCGCCCACACGTCCTTGAACTCCCGCAGCCGGTCGAACTCTTCCGTAGGAAACGCGCTCAGGTAGCCGTCCTTGGCCTGGCACGCGGCCAGCATCCCCACCAGCTCGTCCGCCTTGGCGCGGATAAACTCATCGCCCGTGCTCCCGTGGAGCATCGCGCAGGCGGAAAGATAATGTCCGATGTAGTGCCCGCGCAGCTCGCAGTCCGGGCGTTCCCAGCCGCCCAGCGGATCGGCATCCGACGCGATCCCCGCCGTCACCCGGAAGTTGTGGGCCAGCCGGTCGTTGGGAAGGGAATAGAGGTAGCTGCGGTTCAGCTCCATCGTCTCTTTCCAGAAGCTGGGCAGCAGCCGCACATCGGACATGGCGAACGGCTCCGCTCTCCACTGCACCTTGGCCACCGCAGAATTGGTCAGGTCCTTCGTAGCCACGTCCACGGCCGCGCCTGAACTCTTCGCACCGCTCTGCCCCAGCGCGCTCTTCGGTCCCGCCACCACCACCGCCGCGCCCGCGGCCGCCGCCCCGCCCAGAAAACTCCTCCGGCTCAGCTTCATTTGTCTCCTCCGCGGCGGCACACTCCAGAAAACGCTTCCGCCTCCACCGCAAATTCTACTCGGCGAAGTTCATAATCCACAGTTCTCAGTTCATAGGGAAGAGCCGTCAGCCCTCAGCCGTCAGCTTTCAACTAGCTGGTGAAAGCAACAAGCCCGATGCCGGGAGCTAAAAGCTGAAAGCTGAAAGCTAAAAGCTAGAAGCTGTCTTCTTCTCCCGCGCGATGGGCAGCAGCGTCGGGTAAAACTGCACGAACGTCGTTTCCACCGCGCCATGCGCCTGGTGGCACGAGTAACACGGCGCTCCGCTAGGGATCAGCGTACCGTTCTTCTCCGGCGAGTCAAAATCGAAGAACGCCCACCCGCCCTTGAACCGCGCCTCATCCTTCACGTGCACCTCGAACCCCATCAGTCCTTCGCCCTGAAAATGCCCGCTCTGGTTGATCGATCCCTTCGACTTCGCCTCCCGCACCTCCAGCGCAAGCACCGTCTTGTCCGGCCACGTCCCCGTCGCCACAAAACTCCGGTACGCCTCCGGATTCACAAACACGTTGTCGAACATCGTCATGCCCGCGGGTTTGGCCGTGTAGCTCATGTCGATGCCCGAACTCAGATAAATCCACTCGCGGTAATGCGTCAGCGGCAGCATGTCTCCATTGGCCGCGTAGCTCGGCGAGTCTGCCGCCGCCGCATGCGCCACTCGCGCCGTTCGCACCCACAGGGGAAGGGAAGCGGCCGCCATCAGGCACACCACCGCCGCAAGCATCAGCCTTGCTCTCACAGGATGACCTCCGGTAATCTCCCCTACGCGACCTCTTTTAGCCAGGTTCTGGTAGAAACTCAGTTTGACGGTAAACGGCCGACCACTAATCACAGTCCACTGTCCACTGTCGTTAAAACATCTTCAACCGGATCACAAAATACTTCTTCGGATTTTCACGGATCGCCTTCAGCAGATCCCGCGTCTGTTCCATCGTCTGGTCGCTGTGGTCGTAGAGCGACCGGTTCTGCATCAACTGGCCCAGCGTGCCTTTGCCCTCGTTCAATCCCTTCACGATGGCGTCCAGGTTGGTCAGCGTGCTGTTCAGCTTGTCCGCGAATGCCTGGTCCGCTACCACCTTGCCCATCGCGCCCTTGCCCTCGTTGATCCCCTTCACCAGCGCATTGGTGTTTTTCACCGCCTCGTCAAAGTTGTTGTAGAGAGTCTCGTCGTGCAGCAGCTTGCCCACCGTTCCGTGGCCCGCCGCAATCGACTCGGAGATGGTGTCCAGCCGGTCCACCGTAGCATTCAGCTTGTTGTACATGCTGTCGTCGGTCATCAGCTTGCCCAGGGTCCCTGACCCGTTCGCCAGCCGTTGCGTCACTGTCTCCAGGTTGCTCGCCACTTGCGTAAGATGCCGGTAAAGCTCCGGATCGTTCATCAGCTCTCCCGCCGTCCCCCGCTTCGAGTTCAGCGTGTCCAGCGCGATGTCCACCTTCTTAATCGTCCCGCTCACTTGCTGCAATGCATCCTGGCTCGTATCCACCACCTGCTGAATGCTGGGCACATCGCGCGATGCCAGCTCCGCGCCACTTGCCGGCGGCGGACCGGTCGCCTTCGTTGATTGAATATCCACGAAACTGTCGCCCAGCACCCCTGCCTGCTCAATCGACGTGGTCGAGTCGGTGTGCAGCCCGGGAAGGGCATCCGCTCCCACCTCCATCGTCACTTGTACCGGATTGGGGTTGTGCGAGGGCACCACGCGAATGTGGCGCACGTTCCCAATCGTCACGCCCTCCAGCGTCACCGGCGCGCCGGCCTTCAAACCTGCAGCATTGTCAAAGTAGGAGCGCAGAAATAGCTTGCGGGCGAAAAGTCCCCCGGTCGAGCCCGACATCAGGAAGATGAGTCCAACCAGAATGGCCAGGCCCACCAGCACCAGGATGCCGACTTTCAGTTGTGCCCATCTGATCTCTTTCCGGTTTGGCACGATTCTCCTATTGCGGACGGCTCAACCGCATTGACCTGAGCATAGCATTCCGTCGCGCCGCCTAAAACCCTCAGTCACTTAGCCCTCTCAGACCGCCGATCCCCAGTCTCCTGTCCTACTCCCTACTCCCTGCCTTTCCGTCACTTGCCTTCCAGCACTACGCTGGCCATCGCCAGCGCCGTTGTATGTGTCAATGAAAGCGACGCATTCCCCACTCCCAGCCGCGCTGCAACCTCCGCCGCCCGCCCGTGAAACTTCATCGTCGGCCGGCCGCTCCGCTCCCGCACTACCTCAATTTCCGTCCACGTCACGCCGTGGCTGATTCCGGTCCCCAGCGCCTTGGCCCCCGCCTCCTTGGCGGCAAACCGTCCGGCAAAACTCTCTGCCGAACTCCTCTTCCGCCGGCAGTACTCCTGTTCCCCAGCCGTGAACACCCGGTTCAGAAACCTTTGGCCGTATCGATCGATTGCCTGTTCAATACGCTCGATCTCCACCGCATCGATGCCCATGCCGACGATCATGATGATTAGCTTACCTCCGTCGCTCCCGCCCCCTCGCTTTGCCCCCTCGGTCCGTTGTTCTCTCGGTCCCTTGTTCCCTCGGTCCCTCGGTCCCTGCTCCTCTCAAATTACCCCTGCATTTCTTCTCCGGCGCCATTCCCCGCCGCCTGTTCCAAACAAAGTCAATCACCGTTCGACTCCGCAACAGAAGTCATGATCGTTCCGCCCCCACCGATAAACGCGGAGTGAGGTTCATCGTGCCCAACCTGCCGAACGTGCAGCCACCCACAATACCATGGGCGATGGAGATGAAGGCCGTCTCGCAGATTGAGCCCTCGCGCCTGGTCTGCACCCTCACCGGTGCCATCCTCGCCTGCGGCGGCTGGGCCCTCAGCCGCGGCGCAAGCGACGCCGGAACCGTCACCATGCTCTTCGAGTTCGAGCGCCAGGCCTGCGTCGACATTTACAGCGTCCTCATAGCCGCCGGAGTCGAACTCAGCCAGGCCGGCCATATCCGCTTCACTGAGCTCTGCCAGTGCACCCGCAGTCAGTACCGCGATTGTGGCGCCGAGATAGCCAGCGTTGACCTGGAAATTCAGACTTTCGCCAACGGACGCACTTTCTCCACGCGTCCTCCTCAGCGAGCCTGAATCTGCAAGCAACTTGCTCTCCAGAGTGCGCATCTGCGCCCGCCTTCGTGCCCTGCGTCGGGCTTCCCCAGCAAAACGCAACCCTATTATTCTCAATAAAACTTGCGTTGAATACCCTTTCAAGCTTTTGCCCGGCGCAACTCTTTTGAAATCCCGTCGCATCAGAAATCTGGTGCGCACGCTCTTTACCAAACCGGTACTTTGGGCACTTACCTTTGCTGTGGTCCTTGTGCCGGCCCACGCCCAGCAGTCCGCTCCGGATCGGCACGTCCCGGCCACCCAGCCGCAAACCGGCTCCGCCGAACCACCGGCCATCGCCGCCCCGTCCCAGCCGCTAACGGCCTTCGCCAGCTTGCAGCCGCTTTCGCTGACCGGCGCCCGCGGCGAGCTCCACGCTGCGGTGGTGCCCCCGGTTCCGGTTCCGCCGGGCCCTGTCGCCCCCACCGGCATCAAGCCCGCGCCGCCCACCCCCATCGCCGTCCAGAAAGTCGAGCTCCAGGGCGACGATCCCTGGAACCCCGAGTGGGACGTCCTCATCGAAGAAAATTTGCCCCCAGAACTCCTCTCCGCCGATGTCGACCACGCGGTCAAGCCGTTCTGCCCTCGCTTTAATCTCCTGTCCAACGCTGACAAGCGCTCCTTCTGGGCCTACTTCTTCCAGGCGCTGGCCGGCGCTGAAGCCAGCCTCAAACCCACCGCCGACGTTCGCCACACCCAGCCTGCCGTAGCTATCATCGACCCCATCACCCACCACATCTCGCGCCAGGAAGGCCTCCTCCAGCTCAAATATCAGGACTCCGGCCGCTACGGCTGCAACTTCGACTGGCAACTCGACAAAGGCCTGCCCGCCCACGACCCTGACAAATCCATCCTGAATCCGCGCAATAATCTGCTCTGCGGCATCAACATCCTGCACAACCAGCTCATTGACCTCCACCAGCCCCTACTGACCCGCAAAAGCTACTGGGCCACGCTCCACCCCGGCTCCGCGGGGTACCGCAACTTCATCCGCCAAATGGCCAACGTCCCTCAAGCCTGCGCCCAGCGCACCGTTCCCCATCGCCAGCGTTTTCAGCAGCGCATCGACCATGCTCTCGACCAAGCCTTCTTCCGTCGCCAGCAGCCGGCAAGCCAGACCTCCGCCAACACCTCCTTCCAGCCCCAACCCTAGTAGCCGGCCCCTCGTTCCCTCGCTTTCTTGTTCCCTTGGCACCTTGATCCCTTGTTCCCTGCCTTAAAGTATTTCCAATGGCACTTTCCTACTACGACCAAGTCCAAGCCGCCGCCGCCTTCCTGCGCACCCGCCTCGGCAGCCTCGCCCCACGCCTCGCCATCGTCCTCGGCTCCGGCCTGGGCGCCGTGGCAGACGCCGTCGCCGACCCCATCCACGTCCCCTACTCTGAGATTCCCAACTTTCCCCAATCCACCGTCGAAGGCCACACCGGCCGCATCGTCGCCGGCACGCTTTCGGGCACCCCCGTCATCGTCATGCAGGGCCGCGTCCATTTCTACGAGGGATACACTCCCGCCCAGGTCACCTTCCCCATGCGCGTGCTCGGCGCTCTCGGCATCTGCGCCGCCGTCCTCACCAACGCCGCCGGCGGCATTAAAGACGGCTACAGCATCGGCCAACTCGTCCTTCTCGCCGATCACATCAACTTCATGGGCTGGAACCCGCTCACTGGCCCCAACGAGCCGCGCTTCGCTTCCATTCACTCTGCCGGCCTGCGCTTTTTCGATATGACGGAGGCCTACTCCCTCCGCCTGCGCCGCCTCGCCCGTGCCGCCGCCGTCGAAGAGGGCCTCGGCGAGCTCGCTGAAGGCGTTTACCTCGCCACCCCCGGCCCCAGCTTTGAAACCCCCGCCGAAATCCGCGCCTTCCGCACCCTCGGCGCCACCCTCGTCGGCATGTCCACCGTGCCGGAAACCATCGTCGCCCGCCACATGGGCGTCGAAATCCTCGGCATCTCCTGCGTCACCAACATCGCCGCCGGCCTCGGCAGCTCCCTACTCAGCCACGAAGAAGTCTTCGAAGCCGGCCGCAAGGTCGAGCATCAGCTCGCTGCCATCCTCACCCGCCTCGCCCCGCGCATCGCCGCCGCCATTGACGAGGCGGAGGCGCCATGACCTCAAACCCGGCTCCTGCACTGCTGCCGTTCCCACCCGTCATCCTGGGCTTCGCCGGCTGCTCCGGCTCCGGCAAAACCACCCTCGCCATCGAGCTCGCGCGGGAGCTATCCGGCCTCCACTTCCCCCTCGACCACTACTACCGCGACCTCTCCCACCTGCCGCCTTCCCAGCGCCCGCTTCAGAACTTTGACGATCCGGCCATGATCGAAAGCCCGCTCCTCGCCGCGCACATCGCCGCCCTCGCCCGCGGCCAAGCCATTCAGCGCCCGCTCTACGACTTCTCCACCCACTCCCGCATCCCCGGCCAAACGGAAACCGTCACCCCCGGCGCGCTCGTCCTCGTCGAAGGCATCTTCGCCCTCGCTTACCCTGAGATCCTGCCCCACTATCACCTGCGCATCTATATGGAAGCGCCCGACGATGTCTGCTTTGAGCGCCGCCTCAAGCGCGACGTGACCGACCGCGGCCGCACCCCGGAGTCCGTCCGCCGCCAATATGAAGCCACCGTGCGTCCCGCCAGCATCCAGTGGGTCCGCCCCACCAAATCCAACGCCGACCTGGTAGTAGACGGCACCGGCGCACTCGACTGGAAAGTGGAGCGCGTCCTCGCCGAGCTCCGCCGCCGCGGCCTGTTGCAACCAAGCAGGGAAGCGAGGTAGCGCCGGTCTCCCGACCGGGTCCCCAGCGACAGGTCTCAGTCGCTGGGGTGGCTGACCGGCTGTGGCGCGGGCGTCCAGGCCCGCACCCGCCTCCAAAACGAGCGGATGAAAGCCCGCCTGAAAACTACAAAATCGAGCGGCAAAATCTCCTGTGGCGCAACCACATGAAACATGGCATACTAATGTGGCCGTACCACAGGAGGGCCAGGTTGGCCGATTCGAAATTGGATTTGCTCCAAGGGACCCTGGATTTAATGGTCCTGCAGACGCTGGCGGCAATGGGATCGCTGCATGGCTACGGAATTGCCCGGCGCATCGAGCAGGTCAGCGGCAACCAGCTTCTGCTCAACCAGGGAACAATTTACGCATCTCTGGTGCGCCTGGAGCAGCGCGGCTGGATCGCTTCGGAGTGGGGCGTCTCCGGAAACAACCGCAAGGCGAAGTTCTATTCCATTACTGAAGACGGCCGAACCCGTCTGGCCGAGGATGCGCGCCACTGGCAGCGGCTCACCGGCGTAATGGACCGAATGTTTGCCATGGACGCCGCCGCGGACGAGGAGCCCGGCAAGGCATGAGCGGGATGAAGCGGCTGCGGCGGCGCGTTTGGGCGTTCTTTGCGAAAAAGGCGCTGGACGCCGAGCTCGAGGCGGAGCTCGCAGCCAACTTGCAGCTCGCCATCGACGAGTACATTGAGCACGGCGTTGCGCCGGCAGAGGCGCGGCGACTGGCGCTGATGCGGTTTGGCGGAGTGCAGCAGGCACGGGAAAAACAAAGGGAGGCGCGGGGACTTATGCAGATCGACATTCTGGTCCAGGACCTCAAGTACACAGTGCGCAAGCTGTTGCGCGATCCGGGATTCACAGTGGTTGCGGTGCTGATCCTCGCGCTGGGTATCGGCGCCAACGTCGCCGTGTTCAGCGTGGTCAATACGTTGATGCTGCGTCCGCTCCCGTTTCCCCATGCGCAGGAGCTGGTTTGGATTGCGCCTCCGCCGGCCAAGTGCGGGCTAAGTTGCGCCACGTATTCCACCGACGCTTACGACGAGTTTCGCCGGGCCAGCCGGTCGTATCAGGACGTGACGGGATACTTTGCGTTTTCAAGTCCCGGCAACCTCAAGTTGCAGATCGGTAACGGCACGCCGGAGCCGGCGACGAGCATCGACGTGATCGCCAATTTCTTCAACGTGCTCGGGGTGCAGCCGGAGATGGGGCGGCTGTTCCGCGATGAGGATGGGCGCAACGGCGCCGCTCCGGTGATTGTGTTGACGGATGCGTGGTGGCATCGGCAGTTCAACGCCGATCCCAATATCGTAGGCAAGGCGTTCGACATCAATGGCACGCAGACAACGGTGATCGGCGTCCTGCCCAAGACCTTCGATTTCGGGGCCGTATTTGCTCCAGGAACGAAGGTGGACGCGCTGACGCCACTGGATCTCTACGGGCCGCCGCGCGACTGGGGCAACATCATCACCATGATCGGGCGAATGAAGCCGGGCGTGACCCTGGGCCAGGCGGTTTGGGATGCAAAGGCGGCCGAGAAGTTCATGTGCTGGAATAACCGCTATCCCAACGGCTGCGGGAAAGATTACAAGGATGCGGTGGTGCCGGTGCCGCTGAAGAATTATGTAACCGGACGGCTGCGGCAATCGCTTACCGTCCTTTGGTCGGCCGTGGGAATGATCCTGCTGATTGCGTGCGTGAATTTGTCGAACCTGCTGCTGGCTCGGGCCACGGCGCGGTCAAAGGAGTTTGCCATGCGCGGTGCGCTGGGCGCGGGGCGCGGCCGGATTGTGCGGCAGTTGCTGACGGAGAGCCTGGTGCTTTCCGGTGCGGGCGCAGTATTCGGTCTGTTGTTGGCAGCCACGGTGGTTGCATGGCTGCGGCAGCAGGGAGCCATTGCCATGCCGCTGCTGAGCCAGTTGCACATTGATGGCGAGGCTCTGGGATGGACGCTGCTGATCGCCGTAGCCTCTGCCATGCTGTTCGGCCTCGTTCCCGGACTGCGCATCGCGGCGGGCAATCTGCAGGAGGCGCTGAAGGACTCGGGTGCGGGTTCGGGACAGAGCCGCAAACACGAACGGCTGCGTTCGGTGCTCGTAGTCAGCGAAGTGGCATTGGCCTGCATGCTGCTGGTGGGCGCGGGGCTGCTGTTGCGGAGTTTTCTCAAAGTTCTGGACGTAGACCTGGGGTTCCAGCCGGAGCGCGCGGCCGCAGTGACGGTGGACTATGACGACCCTCCGGCGCTCGCGAAAAGCAAGGCGCCGGATGCGGGGGGAAAGATCCTGGCGGCGCGAAGCGCCTATTTCCAACCGTTGCTGGAGCGGGTGAGCGCGCTGCCGGGCGTGGAGGCCGCGGGGATATCCGATTATCTGCCGCTATCGGGGAACCGGTCGTGGGGATTGCCGTTTCCCAAGGGTGTCAAACGGCCGGACAACCTGCACGTGTCCGGGCCGCTGGTCTACGTCGTTTCCCCAGGCTATCTGCGGGCGCTGGGAACGGCTGTTCGCGGGCGCGACTTCACTTGGAGCGACCGCGCCGACACGCAGAACGTGGTGATTATCGACAAGGGATACGCGAATTTTCTTGCCCCCTATGCTCACTGGCCCAACAACGATCCCGTGGGGCACCTCCTCGATGACGGCAGCAAAGCCGGGTTGCAAATCGTGGGCGTGGCCGAGGATGTGCACACCGAGAGCGTCGAGGGCGAGAACGGATGGCAGATTTACTATCCGTGGGCGCAGGCCTTTGGCGGCACGCCGCAACTGGTCGTGCGCACCACGCTGCCGCCGGCGCAACTGGCCACAAGCGTGATGAGCTTGCTGCGCCAGGCAAATCCCCAGCAGCCTGCGGCGGAGTTCAAGCCGATCGAGATGCTGGTGGACCACGCCAACTCGCCGCGGCGGTTTTTCATGATGCTGGTGGTGGTGTTTGCCGGGCTGGGAGTGCTGCTGGCGGCGCTGGGGATTTACGGCGTCATTTCCTACGGGGTGACGCGGCAAACGCAGGAGATCGGAATCCGCATGGCCCTGGGCGAGAGCGCCGCGCAGGTGCGGAGACGCGTGCTCATGAATACGCTGCGGCTTGCCAGTGTGGGGGTGGTGCTGGGCGCGGCGGTTTCCATTCTGACGGCGCGCCTCGTGGCGTCGCTCCTTTACGCCACCTCGCCATGGGACGCCGCAACCTACATCGGCATGGCCGTAACCCTGCTGGCGGTGGCCGCAATTGCCGGCTACGTGCCCGCCCTGCGCGCGTCGCGGATCAGTCCATTGGTAGCGTTAAGGTCGGAATGACCGCGTGAGCTCCTGGCGGATTCCAGCACCAGGCCCAGGTTTCTGCAAGCGAGCCCATCCACCCCCCCCAGCCCAAAGGTAACCACCAGGACTCCGCTCACTCCGCTAATGCCGCACGTGTCCCGCATCCCGGTATCCGCTTCCCGCCAAGTGCCATTCTGAGGCGACCCCCTCCCCTCCAAAGGTAACCTCGCAGGGCTCCCCACCACCTTCGGCCCCAGTTCCGCTAGCCCCGCTAACTCCGCTAGCTCCGCTGCCCACCTGTATTCGCCGTCACATCCATCGCCCAGGAATCCGGGCTAGAGTAAACCCATCAGTTGATTTACGCCCGCCACTCGGCGGGCGTAGGCGTTTTAGATGGGATGAGACGGCTGGTCTCGCGGAACAGCTAAGCTGACCGCACGCACTCAAGGTGCTAGGAGGAGACCAGCCGATGAAGAAGGTTAGCAAAGTGGTGGAGCAGAGGCAAGCGGCGAAGGACACGCCGGCGATAACGGTGGGTTTGGATCTGGGCGACCGGTACAGCCGCTACTGTTTGTTGAACGAGGAATGCGAAGTGGTCGAGGAAGGGCGCATCCAGAGCACCGAGACCGCATTTCGCCGGCATTTCGAGGGCGAGCCGCGCCAGCGGATCGCGCTGGAGTGCGGCACCCACTCGCCCTGGGTCAGCCGGTTGCTCCAGGCGCTGGGCCACCAGGTGATCGTAGCCAACGCGCGCAAGATTCCCGCCATCACCGCCAGCCAATCGAAGAACGACCGCAACGACGCCGAGCTGCTGGCCCGCTTTGCCGCCCACGATCCCAGGCTGCTGTCGCCGGTCCAGCACCGCCGCCTGGAGCGGCAGCAAGACCTGAACCTGATCCAGGCGCGGGCCACGCTGGTGCGCGCGCGGACCATGATGGTGAACGCATTGCGCGGCCTGGTCAAGAGCGCCGGCTCTCGTCTGCCGGCCTGCTCCACCGAATCGCTTCCCGTCCGCGTGCGGGCGTCCATTCCACCGGCGCTCAAGGCAGCAACGTTTCCGCTGCTCAGCCAGATCGCGCTGCTGAACCGGCAGATCGCCAGCATGGATCGGCAGATCGAAAAACTGGCCGCCAAATATCCGGAGATCCGAGTCCTGCGCACAACGCCGGGTGTGGGACCGGTGGTCGCCGCCGCCTATGTGCTCACACTGGACCGGCCGGATGCGGCCCGCAATCGCTCCGCGGGCGCCTTCCTGGGCCTGCGTCCCGGGCAAAGCCAGTCCGGCGAGTCGGACCCGCAGCGACGCATCTCCAAAGCCGGCGACAGTTATCTGCGCAGCCTGCTGGTGCAGTCGGCTCAATACATCCTGGGCCGCTTCGGCCCCGACTCGGCACTGCGCCGCTGGGGCTTGAAGCTGGCGTCTACGGGTGGCAAGCGCGGCAAAAAACGAGCCATCGTGGCGGTGGCCCGAAAACTGGCGGTGATGCTGCACAGCATGTGGCGCAGCGGCCGGCCCTTCCAACCCTTCCCCCAAACCGCAACCAACGCAACCGCAGCTTGAACCAGGTTCGGAAACCGCAACCAGGAAAAACAGGCTTACCAACCGGTGTTTCAGGCAAATCAATCTCGTGTCCGGGTGACTGCGTTCAGCGGCTTGGCCGTCAAAGGCCGCGCTTTAGATAGCAGCACCCATTCATCACCATCGGGTCCCAACAGGCACCGAGCCCACAGCGGCTCACTACGAGTGCGGATAGAAGCCCGAGATGAATCCCAAAGACAACTGCAACTGCAAATGCAAAAACATGCCGACAAAGGAAAAACAAAAACACCTTGACTCAACCAGCCGTCTCATAGAAGCCGCAAAGGGACTTCAGCAATGCAGGTAGCAGCCCAGCCCGAAGGAACCCCGGAAACCCCGGCAACAATGGCGCGCAATTGTGTGCACTTTTGTGGCTTAACCTGATCATTCCATAAGACATCGCCGTTTTTTATTTGCGTGCGCCCCCGGTTCCCAGCCGTCACATCTTGTCCAGATGCCGGAAGCCGCCGCTGGCCACGGCCATGGTGGCGAACAGCAGCAGGTTGTAGCTGGCGTGGACCATGGTGCTGGCGGCGAGCGACCGCGTGCTGAGCCGCACCCAGCACAGCACCAGGCTGACGCAAACCAGCAGCAGGAACGGTCCCAGGGAGTAGCCGGTCTGCTCGCCGTGCATCAGGGCAAAGGGGATAGACGTCAGCACACTCCCCGCGACCATGGCCGACAGGGACCAGCGGGTCTTGCCTTCGGCGTCCGGCTGGCGCGGCGGCAAGTGTTCGAAGTGCTCGATGGTCCAGTCCCACGCGGTGCAGAGCGCGGGCAGCAGGAAGCCACGGAAGCCCAGCTCCTCAAAGAACGGGGCCAGGGTGATGCCGAACAGGAACAGCAGCGACGCCGCGCCGGGCAGCTTGAAGACCTCGTCGATGGGCGCTTCCTTGGGGCCGGGCATCAGGACGCCGTCGACAATGGCGAGGATGAAGCAGGCAAAGGCAGCGCTGAACAGCTTCCACCGCAGCCGGAATGCCGCGTGGGAGCGCCACTCCACGCCGCGGAAGAATCCGGTATGCCAGATGCGGGGAAAGATGAGCAGACAGCCCAGAAACGTGAAGCAGTACCAGGCCACCTGGCTGCCGAGGGTGTAGTGGATGTCAGTGAGCGCGTCCTGGACCGTGGTGACGCCGAAGAGGTGGAAGTGGAGGGCCAGGGCTGTGACTCCTCCGGCGCAGATAAAGCTGAGCCCGAGCAGGAGGGCGACCAGGAGAAGATCGAGGACGTTGGGGAAGCGCGGGGGCTGGAAGGGCTGCGAGGCGTAGGGGATGAAGGGAAGTTCGTCGGAGGGTGATTGCCCGGGGAAATCCGGGTCCGGTTGCGGGCGATCCCATTGCAGCTCCGGCGCCGATGAAGCACCCGGCGATGATGGGTCATCCAGAGGCGTGGTTGGCTGGTCCGTTTCGAGCTGGCCGTCGGGATCGTCCGGTCGCGGATCGGGAAGCGTGCTCATGCGCGCACCGGCTTTCTGCGCGCAGAAGATCTCTTGCTGATGCTTGCGCTCGGTGAGGAAGAAACCTTTGTCACAAAGCGAGCTGTCCTGGAAGCAACTGCAGGTCACTTCGTCGCCTGCGTTCGGCTCCTCAGGATGACAACTTGTAGAAGTGTCGTTTTCGCCGGGCTCGGGCTCGGTATGGAGCTGTTCCAGGCGGCCCTTGGCGCTGGAATAGTAGCGGCGCAGGAACTGGCCGGTGAACGAGCCCTCGGTCTGGGCCACGCGGGCGGGACGGCCTTCCGCCACCAGCCTGCCGCCGTTTTCGCCGCCCTCGGGGCCCAGATCGACGATCCAGTCCCCGTTGCGGATCACGTCCAGGTTGTGCTCAATGATGATGACGGAGTTGCCGAGGTCGGTGAGGCGATGCAGGACCTCAAGCAGCTTACGCACGTCGTCGAAGTGCAGGCCGGTGGTGGGCTCGTCGAGCAGATAGAGGGTGCGGCCGGTCTGGCGCTTGGAAAGCTCGCGCGCCAGCTTCATGCGTTGCGCTTCGCCGCCACTGAGCGTGGTGGCGGACTGGCCCAGGTGCACGTAACCCAGGCCGACATCGACCAGGGTTTGCAGCTTCTGCTTGATGGTGGGCACGTCGGCCAGCACCGGCAGCGCGTCCTCAATGGTCAGCTCGAGGATGTCGGCAATGGAGTAGCCGTGGAACTTCACGGCCAGCGTTTCCTGGTTGTAGCGTCGCCCGTTGCACACTTCACATTGGACGTAGACATCGGGCATGAAGTTCATCTCAATGCGCTTCTGCCCGTCGCCTTCGCAGGCCTCGCAGCGGCCTCCGGCCACGTTGAAGCTGAAGCGGCCGGGCTTGTATCCGCGCTCGCGGGCCTCGGGGAGCTGGGCGAAGAGATCGCGGATGGGCGAGAAGACCTGGGTGTAGGTGGCGGGATTGGAGCGCGGGGTGCGGCCGATGGGCGACTGGTCAATGCGGATGACCTTGTCAAGCTGGGCGGCGCCTTCGAGCGCCTCATGCGCACCGGGCTCCTCGCGCGAGCCGTAGATCTGTTTGGCCAACGATTTGTAAAGGATGTCGTTGATGAGCGTGCTTTTGCCGCTGCCTGAGACGCCGGTAACCACGGTCATGACACCTAATGGGATGCGGATATCGATGTCCTGGAGATTGTGCTCGCGCGCGCCGGTCACCTTGAGCCATTTTCCCGTGAGCGCGCGCGGCTCGGGCCGATTGACCATGCCGATGGCGCCGGAGAGGTATTTTCCGGTGAGCGACTGCGGGCACTGCATGATCTGGCCGGGCGTGCCTTCTGCGACGACTTTGCCGCCGAGGCGGCCGGCGCCGGGGCCGAGATCGACGACGTAATCGGCGTGGCGAATGGTGTCCTCATCGTGCTCGACTACGAGGACGGTGTTGCCGAGGTCGCGGAGCTTTTCGAGAGCCTGAATGAGCCGGTTGTTGTCGCGCTGGTGCAGGCCGATCGACGGCTCATCAAGCACGTAGAGCACGCCGCGGAGGCGGGAGCCGATCTGGGTGGCGAGGCGGATGCGCTGGCCTTCGCCGCCGGAGAGAGTGGCGGCGCTGCGGTCGAGCGAGAGGTAATTGAGGCCGACGGCGCAGAGGAACTCGAGGCGCTCGATGATCTCGCGGCGGATGCGGTCGGCGACCAGCGCCTCGCGGGCGGTGAAGTGGAACTCGTAAGCGGCCTGGAGGGCGCGGTGCAGGCTGAGGGCGGTGAAGTCGGCGATGGAGAGGCCGTTGATTTTGACGGCGAGCGATTCGGGGCGCAGGCGCTTGCCGCGGCAGGCGGGGCAGGGCGTGGCCGACATGAAGTTCATCATGTACTCGCGATAGCCGTCGCTGCGGGCCTCCTCAATGGTGTCGCGGAGGTAAGCGAGGATGCCGTGGAAACCGGTGCGCGAGGTTTCGCCTTTGGGTGGTCCGTAAACCAATATTCTCTGATGGTTTGCGGGTAAATCCTCAAAGGGTTTCTTTAAGTCGATGGAGTACCGCTGTGCGGCCAGGTTGATGAGCTTGAGCAGGTATTGCGAGGCGGAGCCGGGGCCGAGGCCGCCATCGAGCAGGGGCTTGGACCAGTCGGTGATGACCTTGGCCGGGTCGAGATCGTACATGGAGCCGAGGCCGTGGCACTCCGGGCAGGCACCGAAGGCGGAGTTGAAGCTGAAGCTGCGCGGCTCGAGTTTGGGGACGTCGAGGCCGCAGTCGGGACAGGCCATGGAGGAGGAGAAGAGCTGTTCCTGGCCGCCGGTAAAGGCGACAAGGACGAGGCCGTTGGCCATCTGGAGGGCGCGGACTACGGCGGATTCGAGACGCTTTTCGAGGGAGGGTTTGGGGGGTGAGTGGGGATCGGTCGCTCCCACCCTTGGGGACGGTGGGGCTGTCCCCAAGGATGGGGCACCCGCAGTTGTGGTGGGCTCGGGCGTTGTTGGTTTCAGCAGGATGCGGTCGACGATGGCTTCGATGGTGTGGTTTTTGCGGCGGTCAAGCTGGATGGGCTCCGACAGATCCTGCATTTCACCATCGATGCGGACGCGGAATCCCTGGGTGTCGAATTGATCGAGCAGGTCTTTGAATTCTCCCTTGCGGCCGCGGACCACGGGGGCCATGACGGTGACGCGCTCGCCGCGGCCAACCTCGAGGATGCGCTGCACAATCTGTTCGGCGGTTTGGCGGGCGATGGGCCGGCCGCAGTTGGGGCAGTGCGGCGTGCCCACGCTGGCGTAGAGGAGGCGGAGATAGTCGTAGATTTCGGTGATGGTGCCGACGGTGGAGCGGGGGCTGCGGCTGGTGGTTTTCTGCTCGATGGAGATGGCCGGCGAGAGCCCTTCAATGGAGTCCACGTCGGGGCGCTCGATCTGGTCGAGGAACTGGCGGGCGTAGGCGGAGAGGGTTTCGACGTAACGGCGCTGGCCTTCGGCGTAAATGGTGTCAAAGGCGAGGGAGCTTTTGCCCGAGCCGCTGAGTCCGGTGACGACGGTGAGGGTGTTGCGGGGAATGCGGACGCTGATGTCCTGGAGGTTGTGCTGGCGAGCGCCGCGTACCGAAATGTGAGTGATGGACATGGGAATGGGGCTATTTTGGGAAGGCCGTGTGACGCGCAGCACTAAAGTTTGCTCGAAAGCTGCTGGAATCGACACCTCAGGGGTATTCTAGTGGTCAATAGAATCAAGGGTCAACGAAACAGAAAGTCTGCGAGAATTGCCGCAGGCGCCGTAGCATCCGCGCACGCCAGGAGCACGGCGGGAAACGCTGTTTTTGTTGGCGCTGATTGGGACTGCTTTAATTTCAGGTGGAACGGTATGGACTTGTTGATGCTGGTGTGCGCGGCGGTAGGGTCGATGGCGTTTGGCGTGCTGATGGCTTACTGGATTTTCCGAGTGGGGTTTGCGCTGATGAGGCCGCGGGTACGGGTGGCGGCGGTGGAGACGCGGACGGAGCCTGCGGTTTAGGGGCGGCCTTGAGCTTTCAGCTCTCAGCTTTCAGCTCAAGCTCGGGTGGCATCCTGAGGGGAGCGACGGATCTGCAGTTGCTTTTCCTGGCTAGTATCACCGCAGTCGGTCTCGTTTATGCGCTCTGATGCGCGCCATGCATGAAGGCTGCTACTTCACTTACATCATGGCCGGCCGTAGCCGCACCCTGTACATCGGCGTGATGGGCAACCTTCAAAAGCGCGTCTTCCAACACAAATGGCGGGAACATGACGGCTTCACGGCTCGCTACAACTGTGACCGGCTGGTGTGGTTCGAGCGGTTCGAGGAAGTGACCAATGCCATTGCGCGCGAGAAAGTATTGAAGGGCTGGCTGCGTAACAGGAAGCTCGCGCTCATTGAGGAATCGAATCCCGGATGGCTTGACATTGGCCGCGAATGGTACGACTTGGAACCGGCGGACTATCGGCGTGCGCTGGACAGGATGAATTCGTAGCTGGCTGCGCTAAAGGCAGATGCAGGTCCTTCGCTGCGCTCAGGATGACAGCTTTGTATTGTTGCGCGCAGAGGTGAATGCGTGCGGTGGCCTCAATTGCCTGGCGCGGCGGGGTCCAGCTTGCCGATTCGGCCTTTTGGGCCTACTACGAAGGGGAGCGAGAGGGCGTTCCAGTTGCGGTCGGCGTCGGGCGACTCGCGCAGGGCGGCGCTGGGATGGATGGCGCGCCAGTTGCGGCCGTCGTCGGTGGAGACGTCGGTGCCGTTAGGGCCTACGGTGATCCAGAGCTTTAGGTTTGGGTCGTAAGCGACCGCGCTGCGGTAGCCGTGGGGCGGGGTGGACGGCTTGACGACGTCAAAGTATGAAGTAAACGGGACGTGAGCACCATCCCTGCTTGATATGAACACTGCGGTTCCTTCCGTTTTATCTGGGCGTTCGTAATCGCCGCCAACGACCATCAGCTTAAGCGGAAAGAATGGGCATGGGTCTTTGCATGCGGTCGCAAATGCGCCCGAGCTGAGGCCGGAAGGGAGCATAGGTAGCTTGACCCGAGGGAAGCTGATGTTGCAGTTTCCGCCTAGCTCATCGCACCATCTGCCATCGTCCGTGTAGAGAAAGCTGGCGCCGTATAGGCCCCCCGTTACAAAGGCAAATGAAGCTCCGTCCCAAATCAATAGGGTTTCATTGCTTGCCGCGAATAGCGCCTCGCCGCCCATGGCTTTAGCTTGATGCTCTTTGTAGTGGCCCCCGTCCATAACGTCTAGCCCTCCCCATCGTTTCCAGGTCAGGCCCGCATCGGATGTTTGAAAGATCGAAAACCTACCGTTAACTGGATCGCCGATGAGAATTCCGCGCGGTTCACGGAAGCGCGTGTCCTTCACTAATTTGATTGCGTCCCAAAAGCCGTCCTTGTCGGGGTTAGTGAATACCAGCTTCCAGGTGTGGCAGCCGTCGGTGGTTTTGTAGAGGCGGGAGAGATCGCCTTTGCCCGAGGACATCACGATCGCGGTGTTGGCGTCGAATGCCTGGATGCCGCGGAAGTCTAACTTCTCGGCGCCGGGCGGGATGGCGCAGGTTTGCCAGACGTAGCCGCCGTCTTCGGTGCGCAGGACGGTGCCGTTGGTGCCTGAGGCCCAGGCCACGCCGTTGCCGACGCTGTGGATGCCGCGCAGGTCGGCGGTCGTGTTGGAGGTTTGGAGCTGCCACTGGGCGGAGCAGGGAATGGCGAAGAGAGCGAACGCGGTTATGAGGGCGCGCGGCATACGCCATCAGTGTAGTTCGGCGGAACTGGGAGCAAGGGAGCGAGGCGCGCCGGTGGACGTCTAAAATCGATAGAGATGGCAGATGCGCTTTATTTGAGCTTGTGGTACCCGAATCTGCGGCTTGCGGGGCTTGCGGACAAACTGGCGGCGGTGCTGGGGGAGTTTGTGCGGCATGGGGGCGAGGCGCGGGTGTACGCGGCCACGGTGTGGCCGGTGAGCTGGCAGGAAGCGCCGGTGTTGCAGCGGGTTTGGGGGCGTGCGGTTGCAGCCGTGGGGCCGGGCGAGACGCCGGTGGTGGGGGCGGAGCCGCGGGCTGCGGTCCAGGAGGCGCTGGAGCTGCTGCATGAGGATTACGCGTACGAGTTTCAGATTGGGTGGAGTTTATGGGAACTGGAGGGAGCGGGGACCGGTGATGAGGCAGGCGCGGCTGAAGAGCAAATGCAGGTCCTTCGCTCCGCTCAGGATGACAGCCGTTTTTTGAAGAGAAATGATGAGGAGAAGCGCAGTTTGCAGAGTGGCGCGCGATGGGCGCGGGCTACGCGGCTGGTGCGGGTGACGGGGTATGGGCCGCTGTTTGACGAGGGGGCGTTCGAGCAGGAAGGGCACATCCGGATTGACTTTGGGTCGGACGCGCCGTTTCTGGAAGAAGGGGCGGAACTGGACGCGGCGGCGGTGCTGCACGTGGCGGAGAACGTGCGCCAGCTTGTGGACCTGACGGCGGCGGTGGAGAAGGCCTCAGGGGCGACGGCGCGGCTGTTATGGAGCGAACTGGGCGAGAGCCTGGCGCAGCGGCTGGCCCAGCGGCTGGCCGAGCTGCCGGGCGGGCAAAGGAATTGAGCCAGTGCGCCTGAGCATTGAACGGATGCGAACGCTGGTGCTGCTGGCGGGTGGGGCGCTGGTGGTGGCGCTGGCCGGCTTTCTGGTGTTGGCGCACCTGCGCAGCCGGCTCAACCTGCGCGACTTGCCCAAGCGGCTGGGCGTAAACATCCAGGTGGACGAGAAGAACTGGACGCTGGTTCGGACGCACGGCGCGCACACGGAGTTCAAGATTCACGCGTCGAGGATGGTGCGGCTGAAGGCAAATGGTCGCGCGCTGTTGGACGACGTGGATATCGAACTGTACGGCAAGGACGGGGAGACGGCGGACAGGATCCGGGGCGGGCAGTTCGAGTGGGATCCGGGGACGAAGAAGGCGATTGCGGCGGGGCCGGTGGAGATTTTGATCATGCGGCCAACGGCGACGGCGGCGGTGGCCGAAGGGATGCGGGGGGCTAAGCCTGCGAAGGCCAAGACGCCGGCGACGCCGTTGCACAAGTTGAACAAGCCGGCAAAAGCGGCGGCGCAGTCGGTGGAGAAGGGGCAGATCGACGTAAAGACCAGCGGGCTGACGTTCGATTCCGATACGGGCACGGCGACGACGGCCGAGCGGGTGGAGTTTTCCACGGCGCAGGGCAGCGGCAGCGCGAAAGGCGCGGAATTCAACTCCGATGCGGGGACCTTGGTGCTGGGGCAGGCGGTGGAATTGAACGCGCGGCGCGGCGCGGAGAATGTGGCGATCCACGCCGAGCATGCGGAGTTCGACCGGGACCAGCTTACGTGCGATCTGCGGGTGGCGGCGGCGGACTACCGCGGCGGGGAGGCGAAAGCGGGGCGGGCGCAGATACTTTTCCGGCAGGATGGCTCGGCGGTGCGGCTGGACGCGCAGGATGGATTTGCGATGACGACGGCGACGCGCTCCAGGATTGCTGCGCCGACCGGCTCGATTGAATTCAACCAGCAGAACCAGCCACAGCAGGGCAGGCTCGAGGGCGGCGTGACCATGACGTCAGCGAGCGGGGAACGGCAGGAAACGGGGAGCGCGCCGACGGTTGACGTGAAGTTTTCGCCGAAGGGCGACCTGCGGCAGGCTCACCTGGAGCGAGGCGTGAACCTGCACAGCGAGCAGGATGGCGCCGGAGGGGCGCGCGTGGTGCGCGACTGGCGCTCGCCGGTGGCAGACGTGGAGTTTCGCACGGAAAATGGCCGCACGGAGATGAAACAAGTACACGGGACCGGCGGGGTGGTGATTACGGGGCTGACGCAACGGCCGGGCGGAGCGGCGGCTCCGTCGCGCATGACAGCGGAGGACGTGACGGGGATTTTCGGGGCGGGACAGCAACTGGAGGAGCTTAAAGGCGTGGGCCACGCCAGCCTGGAGCAGACGACCGCGACCGGGACGCAGGAGGCGACTTCAGGAGACCGGCTCGAGGTGCAGTTTGTGCAGGCGGCGGGAAAGCCGAGGGGTTCCGAAGAGGGCGAACAATCGATCCGATCGGCGGTGATTGATGGACACGTGGTGATGACGGAGCAGGAACCCGCCAGGGGGAAACAAGCGGCGACGCAGTTGCGGGGAACCTCAGGCCATGCGGTTTACGACGGCGCGAGGCAGTGGCTGCATTTGACTGTGAGCCCAAGGATCGAAGAGAGCGGACTGGTGGTGACGGCAGACACGGTGGATGTGTCGCAGGGGAGCGGGGATGCGTTTGCGCGCGGGAATGTGAAAGCGACGTGGATGGGCAATGGCGAGCAGGCCGCATCCGGAGCGGCTGCGGCGCCAGGCGGAGTTGGGCTGGGAGGCGATGAGCCGACGCACGTGATTGCGGCGGAGGCCGAGATGCGGCGGGCGACGGATGAGGCGACGTTCTGGGGAACCGCCGGAGACTCGCGACGCAAGAAAGGCCTGTCTCGCGAAAAGTCGTTGGCGGAGGCGCGGCTGTGGCAGGGAGCCAATTCGGTTTCAGCGCCGGTGATTGTGCTGGACCGGGCGCAGCAGACGCTGGTGGCGCACGGCGGCGCGGCGCAGCCGGTGAACCTGGTGCTGCTGAGCGCAGCCCATCCTGAGCGAAGCAGGAAGACAAACGGGAGTGAGGCGGCGACGCCTGAGGTGGTGCGGGTGCAGGCAGGCGAGCTGAATTACTCGGCGGCGGAACGGAAGGCGGAGTTGAGCGGGGATGGCGCGGGAGGAGTTGTGGCGCAAGCGGAAGGAGCCACGGTGCGATCGAGCGAAGCGGAGCTCACGCTGCTGCCGCCGGGCAAACGTGCCGGGCCGGATGGGCGCGCCGGGCAAGTGGACCGCATGACGGCGAACGGACATGTGGTGATTACTTCCGAGGGGCGTCGAGGAACGGGCGAGAAGCTCGTCTATACGAGTGATAGCGGGGAGTATGTGCTGACGGGAACGGCGGAGACGCCGCCGAAGCTGACCGACGCGGTGCGGGGGACGGTGACCGGCAACGCTTTGATTTTCAATAGCCGCGATGATAGCGTCAGTATCGAAGGCAGGGGCCGGAAGACGCAGACGGAGACGGTGGCGCCGCGGTAGCGAGTCAGCAGGTCAGCGAGTCGGCAAGTCAGCGCGGATTCGCGGGTCTCTGGGCCGAGAACTGGGTCCCCGGACGTTGGAACTTGTGAACGAATGGAAACACTGATCGCCGAGGGAATCGGCAAGTCGTACAAAGGCCGGCAGGTGGTGCGTGGGGTCGATCTGCGGATCTCCCAGGGCGAGGTGGTGGGGCTGCTGGGCCCCAACGGCGCGGGCAAGACAACCAGCTTCTACATCATCGTGGGACTGCTGGTTCCGGAGACGGGGCGGGTGCTGGTGAATGACTCCGACATTACCCGCGTGCCCATGTACCTGCGCGCGCGGAACTACGGGATCAGCTATCTGCCGCAGGAGCCGTCGGTATTTCGCAAGCTGACGGTGGAGGAGAACATCCTGGCGGTGCTGGAGGGCCAGCCGTTGAGCTACCGGGAGCGGCGGCGGCGGGCGGAACGGCTGATCAACCAGCTCAACCTGAGCCACATTCGCACCACGCGCGGGTACGCTCTTTCCGGGGGCGAGCGGCGGAGGGTTGAGATCGCCCGCTCGCTGTGTATCCAGCCGAAGTTCATTTTGCTGGATGAGCCGTTCAGCGGCATCGACCCCATTGCCGTTCTGGAGCTGCAGAAGATCATCTTCGACCTGAAGGCGAGCGGGATCGGGATCCTGATCACCGACCACAACGTGCGCGAGACGCTGAGCGTGACCGACCGCGCGTACATTATTGCGGAGGGAAAGATCTTCATGTCCGGTACACCACACGAGCTGGGAAACAACCCCGAAGTGCGGCGGATTTATCTGGGGGAAGGTTTTTCACTGAGTTAGGGCGGGGGTTGGGCGGGTGGCACTTGGGACGGGGACCGGGAGGATCCCCGCTACAGCCGATCGCCACCCCCGCGACGAAGACCTGTCGCCGGGGACCCCGGGCCGGGAGTCCGGCGCTACAAACTCTCGAGTCCGGCGCTACAAATTCCTGGGGCAGGCGCGGCCGGAGGAGGTAATTCTTCACGCGGGTAATCCGCAGGGGGCTCCTGCGGCATCCTACGCCAGACGGACGGAATCGGACGATTCCGGTTCGAATGGGGAACCATTGGGCATCTTGAGGACGTTTTCCGCGTGGAGCATAATTCTGCTCCAGTACACTTGAAGCAGTCCACACGGGAATCTCCACATGCCGTTGTTGCAGCCCAAATTGAATCTGAGAGTGGCGCAACGCCAGGTCCTTACGCCGGGCCTGATGCAGATGGTGAGCGTACTTGCGCTCAACAAGCTGGAACTGAAGGAGATGATCGATGCCGAGATGGTGGAGAATCCCGTCCTGGAGGAGATTGACGAGACAGTTCCGATGCTGGACCAGGTGGCCGAGAAAGAGGAAATCCTGGACCGGCGGCTGGAGCGAGGGCCGACGGGAGCGCGGAGCACGGGGCGGAGGCGCTGCCGGAGAAGGCGGCCAAGGATCCGTTTGACGAAGTGGATTTTGGCTCCTATTTCCAGGAATATCTCGATCCCGGCTATCGCACGCAGCAGGAATACGAAGACAGTGAAAAGCCCTCGTTTGAGAACTTTCTTTCGCAGCCGACGACTCTATCCGATCACATGGCGTGGCAGTTGGGGGCTCTGACGCTGGAGGCGGAGCTGGCGACGGTGGCGGAGTTTGTGATCGGCAACCTGGACGAAGACGGCTACCTGGCGGCAACGGAAGATGAGCTGACGGCGTCGTACCATGAGCTGAGCGTGGTGCGTAAGGCGAAGGCAGCGGCATCTGGCAACGGAGCCGGCGCGGGGGAAGACGGCGCGGCATTGGTTGCGGCGCGGGAGGTGGTGCAGCGAGCCATCGATCTGGTGCAACACATGGATCCGGCGGGGGTGGGGGCGCGCGATCTGCGCGAGTGCCTTCTGATCCAGATTGCGGCGCAGCAGCACGAGTTCAGCCAGCTTTATGCGCGCCGGCACGCGGAGGAGCCGGATCCGGATATGGAAGCGCAAGGCAGCCTCCACGCCGCGGCCGAGGCTGAACTGGAGCACAGGCGCCGGGCCATGGAAGTGGCGGCGCAAATCGTGGAAGGGCATCTGGGCCTGCTGCAGAAGCGGGACGTGAAGGATCTATCGAAGGCGGTGCACGCCAGCGTGGACGAGGCGCATGCGGCGGTGGAGTTTATTCGGACGCTGGATCCGCGGCCGGGGCGGTTGTACAACCGGGAACAGACGCGGCTGATCGAGCCGGACGTGGTGTTTGTGAAGCGCGGGGGCGAGTGGGTTGTGACGATGAACGAGGAAGACTTGCCCAGCCTTCGCCTGAGCCGGCACTACCGGCGGATGCTGGTGAACCAGAACACGGACCGCGAAGTGAAGGACTACGTGAAGGAGCGGTTCCGGTCGGCGCTGCAACTGATGCGGAATATCGCGCAGCGGAAAAGCACCATTCTGCGGACCTGCGAAGTGATTGTGCGGCGGCAGCAGGATTTTCTGGACCAGGGCATTGAGGCGCTGCGGCCGATGATGATCAAGGAAGTGGCGGAGGAGATTGGGGTGCATCCGTCAACGATCAGCCGGGCGGTGGCCAACAAGTACGCGCACACGCCGCAGGGGGTTATCGAGCTGCGGTTCTTCTTCAGTGAGGGCTCGAACGGCCCCGAGGGCGCAGATACGCCGCTGCTGGTGCTGAAGCGCAAGGTGCGGAAGCTGATTGAGGACGAGGACGCGAAGCATCCGCTGACCGACGATCAGATTGCGGCTTTGCTGCAGTCGCAGGGCATCCAGCTGACGCGGCGGACGGTGGCCAAGTATCGCGAGGACATGAACATTCCTTCGACGCACCAGCGGCGGAAGCGGGACTAGGCGTTCAGGCGGCCTCAGTTTGGAGTCAAGTCCGCAATGGTTTTTGCCCGCCCTCAAGCTCCCATGCATCTCTCTTTCCGGCAACGCGTCTAAACAGGGACAGCAGAAATGCTATAGAATCCGAATTCTTGAGACCGGAGAATCGACCCGGGAGATACGGAAGAGCGGAGGACTGACCATGGAAGTGGAGTTAACCGCCAGGCAAGTAAGGATCCCCAAGGCTCTGCGGGAACAGGCCGAGGAAGGAATGAACCGTATTGCCCGCCTTCTGGGCAAGACCGCGAGCGCCGCCATCACGTTCCGCACCCAGCGCCATTTGCACATAGCCGAGCTAACGGTGAAGGCGCGGATGCACACCATTGCCGCACGGGGAGAGGCCGACACGCAGGAGTCGGCGTTGCGGGAAGCGCTGGCGCATGCCGAGCAGCAGGCTCTGCGCTACCGGGATCGCCATTTGACGCGCAAGCGGCTTCCCACAGAAGAGAAGTCGCCGCAATTACCGCCGGTGACGCGGCCCAAGGTGCGACCGGCGCAGGATGCGTCCTCCGGCGATGGAACGTCGCAGGGGAAAGCGCGGCAGGGGGCGTCGATCGCGGTGCACTCGTTTCCGGCGCGGCGGACGGTGGTGGAACCGCACGTGGTGAAGAGCGGGGAAGCCATTGCGATGCGTCCCATGACGCTGGAGGAGGCGGTGAAGGAAGCGGAATTCCGCGACCGGGATCTGCTGGTTTTTCGCAATCCTGCCGGCGAGCTGTTTGTGCTGCATCGCCGCCGGGACGGCCAGATGGAGCTGGTGGAAATTTCCTGAAGCTGGGCGGGGAACCTGAATTTGCGTCCCTTTTTCGGGGCCGATTCCCTTTCCCCTGTTTCCCATTCTGGAACTGGCGCAAATGGCTTTGACTGGACCGGGAAAGTGAAGATAACACGGGACCTTCGTAGCACCATCTACCCGCTTTGAGGGATAGCAGATCGGTTGCGTAAAGCCGTACGATGCAATCACATTACATCGAATGGCGGGGGATCGCAGTTCGCCCTCCGGCGCCGATTTGCGGAAGGGCTGACAAAGGGATGGGCCGGCCAGTGAAGACTGGATTGCCCGGCCCGGGGGAAATCAGCAAAGCCGCTAAAGAACGGTTGAGGAGGGGGCGCATGGCGGCGCTTGCTGGGAGCGAGTCCGGATTGAATCTGCCTGAAAACTCGGAGTCCGGGATGCAACGCGCAGTCCTGGACGCTCTTCCTGTGCTTGTGTTTCTGGAGCACCAGGGCCTTATTGTGTTTGCCAACGCGGAAGCCCTGCGCACGCTGGGAGTGGAAGGCGAGTGGGCGGAGCGGCCCGTCGAGGACGTGTTGTGGGGTCTGTTTCCGGGCACCGCGGAGCCACGCACGGCGCTCACAGGCAGCCACCGTGGCAGTCCGTTTCACGCCACCCTGGCGGGCAAGGGCGGTCGCATGATCGCCGTTGAGGGGACTTACAGCATTCTGGATCCCGATCTGCGCCAGGCCGTGATTGTGGCACAGGCTTCCGACCGGGAGCGCGCGCCCAAGTCGCGCCTGATGGAAGACGTCCTGGCCAGCATTCCGGAAGGCGTGGCAATTCTGCACGGATGGAAGGTCCTGTACACGAATCCGGCATTCACCCTCATGTTCGGCTATACCGTGGACGAGTTGAGCGGGGCCGACCTGGGCGACTTTATTGTGCCGGAGACGCGGCGGAGCGAGCACGCGATGCTGCAACGGCTGGTGGATGAACAGGGGCGCGTCTCACTGGAAACGGTGCGCATGAACAAGGCGGGCGAGCTGGTGGATGTTTCCGTGCAGGCGGCGCCGCTGCTGGTGGGTGGAGACAAGGCAGGCTACGTGCTCACATTTCGCGACGTCGGGCAGCGCAAGGAAATGGAGAGCAAGCTGCAGCACGATGCCATGCACGACGTGCTGACGGGATTGCCCAACCGCGCCCTGTTTCTGGACCGGCTGAAGCTGGCCCTGAACCGCAGGGACCGGCATCGGGAACGCGGATGCGCAGTGATGTTTCTCGACCTGGACGGCTTCAAGGCCCTGAACGACAGCCTGGGCCATGCGGCCGGAGACATATTGCTGGTGGCGGTGGCGGAGCGGCTGAGCGCCGCGTTGCGGCCTGAGGACACGGCGGCGCGGCTGGGCGGGGACGAGTTTGCGGTGGTGGTGGAGAACGTGCCCACGATAAGAGACCTTGAGGCACTGGCGGAGCGGATCCTGGAGGAGTTGCATCGGCCGTTCGAGGTGCTGGGGAATCGTGTGGAGACGGAAGTGAGCATCGGCGCGGCCATGGCGGGCGAAGGACACGACGACGCCGATCAGCTGGTTCGCGACGCCGACATGGCAATGTACCGGGCCAAGCAGGAAGGCGGCCACCGCTTTGCCATTTACGACGCGCCCCTGGAAGCGAATGTTTCCAGCCGGCAGGAGAGAGAGACGGAGCTGCGCCGCGTGGTCTCCGCGCGCGAGTTTGAACTCCGCTACCAGCCCATCTTCCGCCTGGCGACCGGCCACGTGGAGGGTTTTGAGGCGCTGTTACGCTGGCGCCGCGCCGACGGCACGCTCGAAAGTTTTCGCGAGTTATTGCCAGTGGCGGAAAATACAGGGCTTTCCATCAGTCTCAATCGCGAAACCATGGAGGCGGCGTGCCTCCAGATTGCTGCATGGGATCAAGCGATCCCAGGAAACAGGATCGGGCTGAACATCAATTTGACGGAGCGGCAGTTTTATCACGAAGAATTGGTGGAGCAGTTAAGGAAAGCAGCTGCGGACAGCGGGATTCATACTTCGCGGTTGATGTTTGAAGTTCCGGAGTTGGTTCTGAATCTGAATGCGGACCGCTCGCTGGCGATCGTGCAGAGGATTGTGGATTCCGGGGCGAGGGTGGCGCTGGATAATTTCGGCGCCAATCTTGCTCCCCTCAATCATTTGCTTCGCCTGCCCATTGCGATGGTGAAGCTGGACACGAAGTTGACCGCGGGCGCTACGGGCAGAGGCAGCCAGGTGGCGCTGCTGGAATCGCTGATTCACGTATGCCGCTCCACGGGAACGGGAGTGCTGGCACAAGGCATCGAGACCCGCGAGCAGGCGCTGGCGTTGCACCAACTTGGAGTGGAGCTGGGCCAGGGATACCTGCTTGGCGGCGCGCTGGACCCGGCCGAGGCGCTGCAGGCGATGGAACGCAGCCGCGCCCGCGCCGCAGGGGACTGACGTCCCGGACCCCGAGGTCCCCATACCGGGACTTTGGGAAACCAGGCGCTCCGCGCTGCGCCCGCCGGAACCGATTATTTCCGCGCTCCAGATCTCCGATACATCATGGGCTGCCTGGTCCAGTCAACCGGGCCGTCGGTGAATCGTTTCTCGAGCCGGGTCATCAGCTCGCTCCAACCCTGCTGAAAATGGGCATAGGCCCGGTCCCACTCCGGGCCCTCCTTCCAGCCGAGATGGGTAATGGTTACGTGAGTGGTGTAGGCGTCCACGGGCCGCAACTCGACCACGACCCAGGTTCCGCTATTTCGCACTTCGGGCATGTCCGGTGGGGCGTTCCACTGAAACGAAATCATCTCTTCGGGTGCGTAGCTGAGGATCTTGAGGCCCTTGGTGCCAAATCGCACGTCGTTCGGGTCGAACTGGATCTCGTATGGGCCGCCGATGGCGAGCCCGATGTTCGCCTTTTGAGCGAAGAACTCCTCGGCGCCTTGCGATGTGGTGAAGACGCGCCATACTTCAGCCAGGGGAGCATTGACGTTGCCCTCGACGCGAACGGCGCGGCCGGAGCCGGCCAGGCTGAGAATTGCGGATGGCGCGTTCTGGGCACTCAGAGGAAACGTCAAGGGTCCCAGAGCGAGAAAAAGCGTTGGTATCAAGAGTTTCATCATTTCTCCTTTTGCGTATTCGCGTCTTCCAGCGGAGCTTTGAATCGGAGGCACACTGCTCCTGTGCGGGTATGCCGTACCTTTCGCGTCCGTCAGATTCCCGCGGTTTAAACGAGCATGGTGTTATTTCTGGGTCAGGACGACCTGGCCCGTTTCGAGCAGAGACTTCAGGTTGGAGAGAATCTTCGGCCATCCACCGGAGACAGCCTGAATGAACTTCGACTCCGCACACTCGATCGTGTGCGAGATGGAAAGCCGCACCGCGTTGCCGTAGGGCTCGATCTCGATGGTGCAGAATGTAAAACCCTCGGCCTTCAGCTCCGGCCTGAATTCGTTGCGCCACTTGAGCCGAATGCGCCTGGGCGGATCGACCTCGAGTACTTCTCCTGTATCTGCGACCCGACCGTCGGGGAAGACCATTTGCCACGCCGCTCCCGCCTTCCATTCCGTTTGGATTTGCATGCCGAACCAGTATTCCTTCATGAATTCCGCAGTCGTCAGCGCGGACCAAAGCTTCTCCGGCGTAGTGCGGATGAAGGTGACATAGACAAAGCTGCTTTGCGCCGATTCACTCCCCATGTTTCTCCTCCAGGCTTCTTTTCAATTTCGAGAGCGCGTTCAGGCGCGGGTGCTCGAATTTGCTGATCCAGCGTTCGGCGATCTCGTTGATCGGCACCACGTTGATGAAATGCAGCCTCTCCCGGCCTTCGCGCTCCCATGAGACCAGGTTTGCTTGCTTCAGAATGGCCAGATGCTTCGCTACCGCCTGACGTGTCATCTCCAGTCCCTCGCAGAGTTCGCCCAGCGTCTGTCCGCCTCGCTGGCGAAGCCTGTCAAGGAGCTTTCGGCGGCTTGCGTCCGCCAGGGCTCGAAAAACCGCGTCTTCATCCATCGCAAATAGGGAACTGTTTGGTTCCGTATTCACCATAGGGAACCATTTGGTTACATGTCAAGTTTTTTTTGAAACCTGCAGAAGGGGCATTGCGAACGGGGTGGGCGCGGCCCCAGTGTCAGGGCGAATCATGGCACTTTCGGACGAATAGCGCCGGATTCGGTGTACGATGAGCGCATGTCCTCAAGTCCCAAAGAGGGGCCGGCTCTTACTGCCCAAATGGAAGGGAACTCTTCCTCAAAGGAGTTGGTGATTGTCACCGGCATCTCCGGGGCAGGGAAGGCCTCTGCCCTCAAGGCGTTCGAGGATTTGGGGTATCACGCGGTGGATAATCTTCCCCTGGAACTGCTGCCGGATTTTGCCCGGCTGGTGGGGAAATCGCGCGAAATCCTAAGCGCGGTCATCGTGGTGGATGTGCGCGAGGGGCCGACGCTGGACCAGCTGCCCGAGCTGCTGAAGGACGTCAGGAGGGTTCTGCATACGCGGGTGGTTTTTCTGGATGCGCAGGACGCCGTGCTGGTTCGGCGCTACTCCGAAACCCGCCGCCCTCATCCGCTGCGCAAGTCGGAGACGGTTGCGCGGTCCATTGTGGAAGAGCGGCAATTACTCGACCCCATCCGCAATGTGGCCGACACACTCATCGATACTTCCGACCTCAATGTTCACGAGCTGCGAGCCCGTATTCAGGCGCGCTTCGGCCAGGAGGAGCAGGCAAATCGGCTCCTGGTGTCGTGTCTCAGCTTCGGTTACAAAAACGGAGTGCCGCTCGATGCGGATCTGGTATTCGACGTGCGGTTCTTGCCCAATCCGCATTTTGTGGCGGAGTTTCGCAAGTTGACCGGGAGGGATCCGAAGGTTGCGGCATACGTGGCGAGTTTTCCCCAAACCATTGAATTTCTGGACCGGCTGACTAACCTGCTGCTTTACCTGTTGCCGCATTACGTGGAGGAAGGGAAGAGCTACCTGACCATCGGATTCGGATGCACGGGTGGGCAGCATCGCAGCGTGATGATGGCCGAAGAGATGAGCCGGCGATTGGCGGAATCCGGGTACGAGGTGAAAGCCATCCATCGCGACATGCCGCGCGATGTGTGAAGCCCGCCTGCGGCAAAGGCGGGATCAGTAGGTTTTCTTGATAAGGGTGTCGAAGGCGAAACCTCCGTTGGGATCGCGCGTGGCGCTCAAGGACACCTTGGGCGAGATCTTGTATTGGCCCTGGATCACTTCGCTCTGGGTGTTGGCCGTGTTGGTGGAAAACGTGACGAACAGGTTGCCGGTGACGCGCTGCTGGATGGTGATATTGGCTCCAGCTCCCTGGGTTGCGGTATTGCCCAGCACCGGGCTGATGGAAAGCTGGGAGATGCCGGCCGCACGCGCGATGCGCCCGGTGACCTGGCTGGAGACCTGCGAGGCAATCAGAGACTCTGCCTGCTGATTGGCGGGCACGGCGGGCGAGTTGGCGGCTGCTTCGGTGGTCTGCCCGAACGCCAGCAGGTGGATGATATCGGCCTGCGGCAGCGAGGGATCTGAAGTGTACTGCGTGTTGAGCTGATCCGCCGGGCCCTGGAAACGCATGGTGATGTTGTACTGCTGGATGGACGTGGTGATGGTCACGTTCACCACCGGCTGGGTCACGGAGGGATTGACGAACTGGATGGCGCCGCCGGTGAGGACGAAGCGATTGCCGTTCAGGATCACGTCGCCGCCGGTCAGATCCACGCGGCCCAGAATCACGGGGTCCGCCGCTGTGCCCCGCACCTGCAGATTGGCCGAGCCATTCACACTGAGAGTCTGGCTAACCAGGTTGATGTTGTTGCTGGAGTGTACGTTCAGGTTCAGCCGGATGTTCTGCGTCATCCCCATTGACGGCGGCGCCTGGACGCCGCTGGAAAATTGCCCAACGAATCTAGTGAGCTGGAAGGCGGGAGTAAAGGACAGATCGGTCAGGTCCACGTTCCCGGCCAGCAGCGCATTCGTCGTAGTGCCGGCCAGTCGGATATTGGCATTGATGCCCTCGCGCATCCCTTGCGGATAGAGCATCCGGATACCTTTGGCCTCGAGACCGAGATCGAAGCGCATCGATGGCCGGTAGGTGACGCCTCCGGATGCGATCACCTGGCCGCCGCCTACGTTTCCCTGGAACGACTTGATGTCGATTCGGTCTGGGCTCAGGGTGAGCACGCCGTTTCCATTGGTGAGGCCCACGGGCAGATTGCTCGCCGCATAATTTGCGTTCACGATGTCGATTTCGCCGCCCAGGTTCTTCCCCGGTTGGACGCCGTTGGAGTTGATGTTGAACCGCACTTCTCCGGAGGTGCGCGCGGAGGGATCGAAGAGCTGGATCAGCGCGAGGTTCACGTTGCCCTGAAGCAGCAGCGACATGGGCGCCTGAACGCCCACCGGAATCGACCCCTGGAACTCGATGTTTGTATCGGTGCCGCGAATGGCCCCGTGCTGGAGGGTGAGCATGTGGTCTTTGTAGTCAGCCGTTATGGGCGCGGCGGAGGCAAGCTGGATGGTGTTGTTGTAGGCAACATTGAGATAGGGAATGGTGATGTGCGCTTGCAGCGCGGACATGTTCTTGAGCGGGCCATGCACGGTGGCATGCAGCTCCGTTTGGCCGGTAAGAGACTCTGCATTGTCGGGCGAGAACATCTCCACGATGGGCTGCAGCGGAATCCCTTTGGTGTTGAGCGTGGCGTCGGTCTCGTAGTCACCGGTGAGCTCGACGTGGGCCTTGGCCTGGAGCTGGGTTTTGAGCGCCGAAGAATCAAGCGTTGCATCCGCAGCGTGATTGGCAACATCGGCATTCAGTGTGATGTTGGCCGCGGTTTGCCCCTGGACCGTGAGCTGGGGAATGCGCAAGCTGGCGCTGAGCTGCGGATTGCTGAAGCTCCCCTGGCCGCTCGCATTCACTTCCACCACGCCTTCAGCTTGCAGATCTTCTGTCTGCACCATTGCGAGTTTTTGAATGGTGATTCCCGGCGAGGTGAGCTGGGCGGTGTAGGTTTTCTCGTTCGGGCGCACGGTCACGTTGGCGTTCACGTTGCCTGCGGGCGTGCGGAGCAGGAGATTCGCCTGCGCCTGGTCGCCGGTTCCCCCGAACTTGACTCGAAGCGCCGTGATCGGCTGGTCGTATGCGCTGGCGTCCGTTATGGCCAGGGTTCCGTTGCCTATCGGATTCAACAGCGATCCGTGCGCAGCGACGTGTGTGTTCAACGTGCCGGTTATGGGGTAGGTCTGGCCGGCCATTTTTTCCAGACTGGCAAGATCAAGCTGCGATGCATTCAGATCCACGTTGACTGGACTGGTTTTGCTGAAAGCCCATTTATTCAGCGTCGCGCTTGCGTTCAGCGCGATGTGGCCTTTCGGCTCCGGATCGAGTTCCGCGTTGCGCAGCGCCGCCTGCGAAGGGCTGGCGTCGACGCCGGCGCGAAACACCTTCCAGGCCGTCCCGTTCACTTCGAGATGCGATGCCGAAAGCTGCCCGGTGAGCTGCGGCGCCGATGTAGATCCCAGCACGTTTCCCTGGAATGTCGCCGATCCGGCAAGCTGGAGCGGCTGCCGTCCTTGCGCGGGCGGCCGGAACATGTCAATTATGGTCGACACTTCGGCGAGATCATTGGCCTGGAGGCGAATGGCCAGACTGCTGTGCTGACTCACGGTTCCGTTCATGGTCAGCGAAGTCTGGGTGGTGCGCAGATAGCTTTCGGTGAGTGCAATTTCCTTGCGCGCGCCATTGTAGGTGGCGTGAATCTCGCTGTCGATGGGCACCGTGGCCGGCGCGGACGAGCTCTCCTGGGCCGCCTGCGCGGCGGCACTCTTCGGTGCGGCGCTTCCGTGGATGTTTGCGTCCACGTTCGCCACCATGTCGGCTATGGTGTTTCCCCATGCGGCTTTTGCGTCCGCATTGAGCACCCCGGCCAGCTCTACCGGCGCCGCGCCATGTTTAGCCGCAAGACGATTGGCCGCGGCGAGGGAAACCCGGCGCAGCGAGGCTGTGAACTGGGAATGCGAATGCGCGCCGCCGAGCTGGGTCACCGTTCCCTGCGCGGTTACTTCGCCGCCCAACAGGCCCGCACGCAGGTCGATCAACCTGGCATCCCCGTGGGCCACCGAGTAGTGCGCCGCGAGGTTCGCGATCGCAGCCTGCATTTTTGCGGTCTTGACTACGAGCTGCGGGCTGGTCACTTCGCCGCTCAGCACTGAAGTCTCCATGACCGGTTTGCCAGGAATGTTCTGGTATGCCGCCGATCCGCGCAGGTGCAGCAGGCCCACCGGAAGCGTCGCATTGTGCATCAGCCGCCTCATTTGCCCGGCGTCAATCGTAACGTCGTACTTTGCGTCGACGATCGGTTGGCTGAAATTCTTCGCGGTTGCCGCCAGATAAATTTTGGTCGCGCCGCTGGAGATCTCCGCGCGATCCAATTGAAACGTGGTCGGACTGTAATCGAATCGCGCAGCGAAGTCGTGAACGAACGGCGCAAAGGCGCCGTAGACCACACGGCCCTGGGTGTATTCGAGCGAGCCCGAGTACAACTTGTTGGCCGGCATAAATCCAGCGCGGAACTCGACGTCATGAAGATCCGCGGAGAGTGGCTGCGCCTTCGCGTTCCAATAGACCTCGCCCCGGTCGAGGATGGTGCGGCGAATGTCCAGATCGAAGATGCTGGTGTTGCTCTTGGAATTACTCGGCGGCGGCGTGGGGATGTTGGAGACGCCGTGCTTATCCACCAGCACCTGCACCACGGGGTGGTCAAGCTGCACGGTGGAGAAATACCACCTCATGTTCAGCAGGCTCACGATGCGCACACCCACGTGAGCGTGCTGAAGCTGGAGGATGGGCGGGTTCGGATAGGGGCTGGCGCCGTGCACGGTCAGGCCGTAGACGTCCAGGCTGAGCGGTGAGAAATGCAGGGTGAAATTCTCCAGCGCTACCTGAGTGTTCAGCTTCTGACTGGCGACGCTGTCGACCTTAGCCAAGAGATAGTTGTGGAATCGCTGGTTGTGGAGCAGGATTGCGACCCCGCTCACCGCCAGAGCAATCAGCAGAACGAAGATGCCGGCGATCCAGCCGAAAATGCGTCCCCAATGATGCCGCCGGTGCTGCGGCCTGGGATCGGACGAAGGATCGGGTTGAAGAAAGCTATGCGCCGAGCTCATCGAATGGGCCCCTCTTTCAGAATGCCTGACCAATGCCAATAAAGTATTGCGTCGATTTGACGCCGCTGACGGGGTTAAGGTTCTGTCCAATATCGAAGCGGATCGGTCCGATCGGCGTATCGTAGCGCAGCCCCAGCCCCACGTTGTTTGAGTAAAGCGATGTGAAATCGTGGAAGCCGACGGAGGGGAAGACATTACCGCCATCATAAAACGGCACAATGCGCAGCCCTTTTTTGAACGGCAGCGGGATGCGGGCCTCGGAGTTGAGGATCAGCATCTCGTTGCCGCCGGCCGGTACCTGGATGAACGAGCACGCGGTGCTGGAGCCGCTGCTGCATATCTGCACCTGCCGCTGTGGTCCCGCGCCGTCCAGCGGAAAACCGCGCAGAGAGTTGCCGCCGCCGGTGAAGAATGCTTCGCTTAACGGCACAAAGCTGCCGGCAAACGGCTGCGCCAGCCCGATGCGGACGCTGCCGGCCCAGACGATGTTGTCCCACTTGGTTTTGTAGAACGCGGCCTGCCCGTTGAACTTGGCAAAGTCCACGTTGGATCCGAGCTTGGTGGTGTTGAAGTCCACCTCTGCCGAGCCGAGCATGCCGCGATGTTCGTTCAGCGGATCGTCGCGGGTATCGCGGGTCAGGTTCACGGTTTCCGTGGAAAGCCGGACGTTCAAGTCGGGCGTTGGCACCAGCGCCGGAATCAGCACGTGGGTGATGTTGGTGTGCGAATAGTCATATTGCAAAAACAGGATGTTCTTCTTGTCCCCAAGAACCGCGCGCTGGAACTGTTCCGAGGCCTCCTCCTGCTGGGAGGAAAAGATAGGGTTCTGTTCGTTCTTCTCGTAAGAAATCGAGGCGGTCGCTTTCCATGGCGACCAGCGCCACGCCGGATCGATGTAAAACGCGGCTGCGCGCTGGTCCAGGCGGCCGGCAAAGGCCGTGAACGAGAGCGACGCGCCTTTACCGAGCACATTGTTGCGCGTGTATTCAAACGTGCCCCGCGGCCCCCAGAAGGTTTTCTGGCTGGTGGTGAAGTTCGAAGGCAAACCCACAGGCGGCAGGTTGGGCAGCGCCACCGTGCCGCTGGGAATGCTGCCGCCGCGGTTGATGATCTCAAACCCGATTCCGTAGGTGAGGCTGTTGCGCGGAGCCTCGTGCACCTTCACCAGCACGTCTTCCATGGACTGTGTCGTGATCTGCCGCTTGGGGTCGATCTCTGCCCAATCGAAGACGCCGGTGTGGTCATACAGTTTGGATCCCGTCGACAGCAGGTCCGTTTCCCTGAGTGGCTGCTCGGGCTTGATGGCGGAAACATCGTTGTCGATGAGCCGCTGCTGCGTGTGCACGCGACCCAACGTCAGCACATCGCCGGTGCGCACCTGCGGCCCTTCGGAAATGTGGTACACCACCTCGATGCGATGGGGTTCGCTCTTTGACACCTGGCTCGCCGTCTCGCGGAAGCTCGCCTTCAGAAAGCCGGCCCGCAGGTAATTGGCCACGATGGTGGTGCGATCCGCAGCCACATTGGCCGCAGAGTACGGCTGGCCAGCCTGCACCTTCAGGCCGTGCGGCGCGTAGTCAGTGGCCGGAAAACTGATTGCGCCTTCCACCTTCAACGATGCGACAATATCTCGCGGGCCCTCCGTCACCGCAAAGGAAACATCAATTAATTTCCCCTGCCGGACCACCTTCGAGGCAACTGTCACACTCGAAAATCCTTCCGACTTGTAAAAGGCCGTCAGGTTGTCCTCGCTGGTTTCGACCAGCTTGTTGCTGAAATTTCCCGCAGAGAGGAAATGCTTCTTCTCCACCGCAAGGCGCGGCGTCAGCTCTGAGGATTTCAGTTTTTCATTTCCCTTCAGGCTTACAGAGGCAACCTTCTCCTTGTTGTCGCGGGCAATCTGATAGAGCACGGTATCGCCATTCGCCCCGCTGGTCAGCTTCGTGTCCACCTTCACATCGAAGTAGCCCTTGCCCTGGAAGTACGAAGTCAGCGCATCGGCGCCTTCCTGCACCGTCTCCTGGTCCACGCCTACGCCCTGGTACATGGGCAGCAGCGATTTCCTGTCCCAGCTCCACACGTGCCCGCCGGTAATGTTGACGCGGGTTTTGGGCCCCTCATCAATGTTGAAGTGAATGTCAGCGCGATTGGTGCTGCCGTGGTACTCGGCGCCGGCGAGCGCCACCTTGGCGCCCAGGTATCCCCAATCCGCCAACTGCTTCTGCAAATAATTGTCTGCATGCGTCAGGGTGGAGTGGTGATAGGCCTTGCCCGGGCGCAACGCCGAGTCGCGGAATCGCGCCCACAAAGATTGCAAACTGGTATCCAGGTCATGTTGCTGGTTCGGGGGCACGCCCGTTATGCCCACATCCCCGAATTTCGCCTTGCGCCCCAGTTGGGTGACAAAAGAAATGCTGGCGATCGTGTGCTGCTCGTCGGGGACAACTTCAGAGCGCACCTGCGCCTCAAAATATCCTTCCTCGTGAAAGAACTGCACCAGAGCCCGGCGATCGCTTTCCACTTCCGCCGCGTCGTACGGCGCTTGCACGGGATAGTTGGAAACCTGGATGAGGTGGGAATAAGGGAACTCCGTCGCGCCGGGAAAAGCAAAGATGCCAAAGTAATAAGCGGGCTCCAGAATGAATTGGACATGAACGCCATTGGCTTCCGCGGTTACGTGAGTGCGCACGTCCGTGAACTTTCCCTTGCCCGCAGCTTTCAGCGCGGCCGCGGTCTGGTCTACCTTGTCCTTTGAAAACGGCTCCCCGGTCTTTTGCTTGAACTCTTCAGCGAACTGCGATGTCTGCAACGCCGGTTGTCCTGCGATCCCAATGGAAGCAACTATCTGTCCCTCGTAGGATGAAAACATCTCTTCCACCGATGGCGGCGTGGTGGGATCCGGTGGGGTGGATCGCTCCTGCGCGGCTGGCGGTATCGGCGCCGTCTGAGTCGTCTGCTGCGCGGCTGCGTTCCCGCACAGGACCATGCCCAGCACGGTCAGGGCCAATTCCGCGCCCCGACCGCTGCGAGGCCGGCCTTTCGACAGCGTTATCAAGCGCGCCCACGCCTCCCGGATTTCCACTACCGCTCAGATGCACTCACGATTTGGTTGGTTTGACTTCCGGCCGGCCGAGCCCGCAGCAGATTGGAAACGGGGCGGCTGGTTGAACCTCCGGACCACGACTCGCGTACCTCGCGCTCGTGTTTCCGTCCTCGGCCTCCCACATGGTGCTCAAGACCTTCAACCTGACCACCGCGCATGCCAGCTCGGGCAAGATCACCTTTGGCCTGCTTGCCGCCCTCTGGTCCGCTTCAATGGGCATTTCCGCTGTCCAGGAAACGCAGGATCATGTTTACGGGATTTCCGACCGCCGCTCTTATATTAAGGCACGAATTCAGGCCATCGGCCTGACCGTGGTCCTCGTCTTTACCGCTAACCCGTGCCTCGCATGTATGTTCGGGTGCGATTTCATTGCGCATTGGGCCCACGGCATCTTTGGGCCGGCACTCACCACTGCGGTCGCCGCGATTGCCCGCATTGTGGGCTGGACCCTGGCGGCCGCGTTTATCGCGTCGTCCTTCGCTCTTACGTACTATTGGGCTCCGGGTGAGGCTCCCATGGTGGAAGCGCGCATCGCCTCCGTTGCTCCTTCCCAGGAAAGCCAGTCTCAGTCTCAATATCCGATTGCGCCTGCCGCCTGAGCCACTTTGCGCGCGCTCCAACTTGTCCCGATTCTGCAACTAACGGGGTATCGCCCACGTCAATCAAAATGGCATTGGCGATCCGGGCTTTCCGCCCTCGAATCGCAAGCGCAGGTATGCGCCACTCGCTGAATTCCGAGGGCCATTTCGCGTTCATGCCAAGGGTTTTCGGCCGATGATAAACTGTGCGATCCGGCCCTTTTGCTCGCTTCCGTCGCGGGCCGCCGATCGCTCCATAGCTGCAATTGAAAAGAACGAGATCAGGAAACACAATGGAACCGAACACACCTGCTCCGCATGAGAACCTGGCGAGATCCTCTGCCGTGGATTCGCCGACCACTGTCCACAAGCGCCGCCACCGCTGGGTATGGGTGGTGGTGCTGGCAGCTTTCGCCCTTCTCTTCTACTGGGCATGGCACCACGAGCAGAAGAGCCAGGCGGCCACCCAGGGGGGCGGCCGCGGCCGCTTTGTTGGCGTGGTGCCCGTGACCACGGCCACGGCGCATGCTGGCAACATCGGTGTTTATCTCACCGCCATCGGCACCGTCACGCCCGTCCACTTCGACTCCATCACCGCTCAAGTGACTGGCGTCATCACCGCGATCCACTACCAGGAGGGGCAGATCGTCCACAAGGGGGACCCGCTGGTCGACATCGATGCGCGGCCCTATGAAGCCACCCTCGTGCAGGCCCAGGGCATTCTCGAGCGCGACCAAAACATGCTTGCCGAAGCCCAGATGGACCTCGACCGGTACAAGGTCGCCTGGTCAAAGAACGCCATTCCTCGCCAGACCCTCGAAGACCAGGAGAAACTGGTTCTACAGGAACAGGGCACGGTCAAGAACGACCAAGGCACCGTCCAGTACGACCAGATCCAGGTCGGATTCTGCCACATTGTTTCGCCGTTTGACGGCCGCGTCGGCCTGCGCCTGGTCGATCCCGGCAACCTGGTTACCGCCAACTCCACCACCACACTGGTCGCCGTCGCCCAGGTTCAGCCCATCACGGTTGTCTTCACCCTGGCGGAAGACAGCCTGCCCGAGGTGATGAAGCAGGTGCGCGCCGGCAAGACCCTCAAGGTCGAAGCCGACGATCACAGCAATTCCAGCCAGCTGGCCGTCGGCAAGCTCACCGCCGTTGACAACCAGATCGACACCGTCACCGGCACGGTCAAGCTCCGCGCCCAGTTCGACAACCGCGACGGCGCGCTGTTCCCCAACCAGTTCGTCAATACGCGCCTTCTGGTGCGCACGCTCGAAGAATCAGATTCTCATCCCCTCCTCGGCCATCCAGCACAACGGCAGCCAGGATTTCGTCTACCTGATCGTCAATGCCAAGACCAATCAACCGGTCACCGACGCGGACAAGCAATGCGTCGCCCACGGAAGCTGCAAGGCCATTCAGCATAACGTCAAGTCCGGCATCACTGACAACGGCAACACTGCGGTTACGGGTCTGGCTGCGGACAATGCCGTCTGCGATTCGAGCTTTGAGAAGCTGCAGAGCGGCTCCGAAATCACCATCTCCAAAATCAAGCTACCCAGCACGTCTGAAACCTCCGCGAGCAATGCCCCATGAATCCGTCCCGGCCATTTATTCTGCGGCCCGTCGCCACCTCGCTGCTGATGGCCGCCATCCTGCTCGTCGGCGTCGTCGCTTTTGTGCAGTTGCCGGTTTCGGCGCTGCCTGAAGTCGACTACCCGACCATCCAGGTGCTTACCTTCTATCCCGGGGCCAGCCCTGACGTGGTGGCCACTACGATTACCGCCCCGCTGGAACGCCAGTTCGGCGAGATGCAGGGCCTGGGCCAGATGACTTCCACCAGCGCCGGCGGTGTTTCCGTCATCGTGCTCCAATTCAACCTGTCGCTCGGCCTCGACGTTGCCGAAGAGGAAGTCCAGTCGGCGATGAATGCATCGCAGACCTTTCTCCCCTCAGACCTGCCCACGCCGCCGGTCTACAACAAGACCAACCCCGCCGACGCCCCCGTCCTTACCCTCGCCATTACTTCCGATTCCATGCCCCTTTCGCAGGTGGAGGACCTGGTGGATACCCGACTGGCGCCGCGCATCTCCCAGCTCGCCGGCGTCGGGCTTGTTTCCATCAGCGGCGGCCAGAAGCCCGCCGTACGCATTCAGGTCAACCCTGTCCAGCTCTCCTCGTACGGCCTCAACATGGAGGACATCCGCTCCGCCCTGGTCCAGGCCAGCGTCAACTCCGCCAAGGGCAACTTTGACGGCCCCCGCCAGGACTACCAGATCGACGCCAATGACCAGATCACCAGTGCCGAGGGCTACAAGGACATCGTCGTCTCCTATTCCAACGGCGCGCCCGTCCTGGTCAAGGACGTAGCCAACGTCGTCAACGGCGTGGAAAACACCAAACAGGCCGCCTGGATGAACCAGACGCCTGCGGTCATCGTCAACATCCAGCGCCAGCCCGGCGCCAACACCATTACCGTTGTCCGCCGTATCCAGCAAATACTGCCCCAGCTCGAGGCCGATCTGCCCGCTTCCATCCGCGTCACCACCATGACCGACATGACCACCAGCATCCAGTCCTCGGTCAATGACGTCGAATTCGAGCTGATGCTCACCGTCGGCCTGGTAGTGATGGTGATCTTCCTGTTCCTGCGCAATCTTTCCGCCACCATCATCCCCAGCGTTGCGGTTCCGCTTTCGCTCATCGGAACCTTTGCCGTCATGTTCCTGCTGGGGTTCTCGCTCGACAACCTCTCCCTGATGGCGCTCACCATCTCCACCGGCTTCGTGGTCGACGACGCCATCGTGATGATCGAGAACATCTCGCGCTATCTGGAAGAGGGCATGCCGCCCCTGCAGGCTGCCCTCACCGGCTCCGGCCAGATTGGCTTCACCATCGTCTCGCTGACCGTCTCGCTGATCGCCGTCCTCATCCCCCTGCTCTTCATGGGCGATGTTGTCGGCCGCCTCTTTCGCGAGTTCGCCGTCACTCTGGCGGTCACCATCGTCATTTCAGCAGTCGTCTCCCTTACCCTCACGCCCATGATGTGCGCGCGCATCCTGCGCCACGACCCGCGCCAGCAGCAGACTCGTTTCTACCGCTGGTCGGAGGACATGTTCAACCGCCTGATCGCTTTCTACGGCCGCACCCTGAAGGTCGTCCTCCGCTTCCAGACCGTCACGCTGCTTGTCGCTCTCGCCACCCTCGTGCTTACCGTCGTCCTCTACATCTTCATTCCCAAGGGCTTCTTCCCGGTGCAGGACACAGGCGTCATCCAGGCAATCAGCCAGGCCAACCAGTCCATCTCCTTCTCAGATATGGCCAGCAAGCAGCAGGAACTGGCTCGCATCATCCTTCAGGACCCGGCGGTGGAAAGCCTCTCCTCGTTCATCGGAGCCGACGGCATCAACACCACGCTCAACAGCGGCCGGATCTCCATCAACCTCAAGCCGCTCGACCAACGCCACATGAGCGCCTCCGACGTCATCCGCCGTTTACAGCAGAGCCTCGCCCAGGTGCCGGGCATGCGCCTCTACATGCAGCCTGTGCAGGACATCACCGTGGATGACCGCATCAGCCGCACCCAGTACCAGTACACTCTCGAGGATCCCGACCCCGACGAGCTCAACACGTGGAGCGACAAGTTCGTGGCCCAGCTCCAGAAGATGCCCGAGCTCGAGGACGTGGCCACCGACCAGCAGACCGGCGCTCGCGCCATCCAGCTCGTTATCGACCGCGTCACCGCCTCGCGCCTCGGCATCGCCCCGACCACCATCGACAACACCCTCTACGACGCCTACGGCCAGCGCGAGATCAACACCCTCTACACGCAGACCAACCAGTACCACGTCGTGCTCGAGACCGCGCCCCAATGGCAGCAGAATCCCACCGCGCTCGGTTCCCTTTACATTCAGGGCAATGCCTCGTCCGGCGCCACCGGAGCCGGAGCTTCCACATCGTTTGCCGCTTCCGCATCCGCCGCCGCCGGAACCAACGCCCTCACCGCTTCGGTCAAATACACGCCATCGTCTGCGGTCCTCACCAACGCCGGTACCGTGCTTGCGGGCGCCAATTCCACCACTGGCTCCTCCTCTTCGGCCGGCGTCACCGCCGGCACCACCCCCAATACAACTGTCTCCAGCGTCGGCGCCAACGCCATCCCGCTCAGCGCCTTCACCCACATGGAACCCACCACGGAGCTACTATCCATCAATCACCAGGGCCAGTTCCCCTCCGTCACCGTCTCCTTCAACCTGGCCCCGAATGCCTCCCTCGGTACCGCCATCAGCAAAATCGACGACGCGGCGAAGAAGATGAACTTCCCCGCCTCGCTTCAGGCCGATTTCCAGGGCACCGCCGCTTCGTTCCACAACTCGCTCTCCAACGAGGCCCTGCTCATCCTCGCCGCCCTCGTAACCGTCTACATCGTGCTCGGCGTGCTGTATGAGAGCTTTATCCATCCCATTACCATCCTGTCCACCTTGCCCTCGGCCGGCGTGGGCGCGCTGCTCGCGCTCATGATTTTCCATGAGGACCTCAGCGTTGTCGCCATCATCGGCATCATCCTTCTCATCGGAATCGTGAAAAAGAACGGCATTCTGATTGTCGATTTCGCTCTCGAAGCCGAGCGCGAGCGCGGCAAAGACTCTACCGAGGCCATCTACGAAGCCAGCCTGCTGCGCTTCCGGCCCATCATGATGACCACCATGGCCGCATTGCTGGGCGGAATTCCGCTCGCCGTCGGCACCGGCCTTGGCTCCGAGCTCCGCCGGCCGCTCGGCATCTGCATGGTCGGCGGACTGCTGCTCTCGCAAATCCTCACTCTCTACACCACTCCGGTCATTTACATCTTCTTTGACAAGCTTGGGCTTCGTGTCACCGGCCGCAGGCTCTCGCACACGGCCCCGCGCAACCAGCCCCCGCCTGCCGGAGCCGAGCCTGCATGAACATCTCGTCTCCATTCATCCGCCGCCCCGTGGCCACCACGCTGCTCACCGTGGCGGTGGCCATCGCGGGCGCAGCTGCGTTCACCGTGCTCCCGGTTTCGCCGCTGCCCCAGGTGGACTTCCCTACCATCAGCGTTAACGCCAGCCTGCCCGGGGCCAGCGCGGATATCATGGCCGCATCTGTGGCTACGCCCCTGGAGCGCCAGTTCACTCATATCGCCGGCGTAACCGAGATGACCTCCTCCAGCTCCCTCGGCAGCACCGGAATCACCCTCCAGTTCGACCTCAGCCGCAATATCGACGGCGCCGCCCGCGACGTCCAGTCCGCCATTAACGCTGCGCGCACTTATCTACCCATCAACATTCCCTCCAACCCCTCGTACCGCAAGGTAAACCCGGCCGATGCGCCCATCATGATTCTCGGCCTCACCTCGGATAAATACGACATCACCAAGGTCTACGACCTCGCCTCGACCATCCTCACCCAGAAGCTTTCTCAGATCAATGGCGTCGGCCAGGTCTTCGCCGGCGGCGGCGCCACGCCTTCGGTCCGCGTCGAAATCGACCCTAAGAAGCTTGAAAGCTTCGGCCTCACCCTCGGCAATGTCCAGGGCATCCTGAGTCTCCAGAACGCTCACGAGCCGCGCGGCCAGCTCATCGACGGGCGTCGCCAGTACGACATCCTCACCAACGACCAGATCTCCCACGCCTCTGACTACCAGCCGCTCATCGTCGGCTACCACAACGGCGCCGCCGTCCGCCTCTCCGATGTTGCCTACGTCTACGACGGCGCCCAGGCGCTCCGCACCGCCGGCTACACCGACGGCGTCCGCTCTGTCTCCGTCATCATCTTCCGCCAGCCCAACGCCAACATCATTGACACGGTGGACCGCATCAAGGCGCAACTGCCGTTCCTTGAGGCCGCCATGCCCAGCGGCATCAAGACGACACTTGTCATGGACCGCACCACCACCATCCGCGCCTCGGTTTTCACCGTCGAACGCACCCTGATCGGTTCCGTCATCCTGGTGGTGCTCGTAGTCTTCATCTTCCTGCGCAGCCCCCGCGCTACGCTCATTCCCGCCGTCGCGGTGCCCGTATCCCTCATCGGCACCTTCGCCGTCATGTACCTCTGCGGCTATTCGCTCGACAACCTCTCGCTCATGGCCCTCACCGTCGCCACCGGCTTCGTCGTCGACGACGCCATCGTGGTCATGGAAAACATCACCCGCCATCTTGAGGCGGGCATGGAGCCTTACGCCGCCAGCTTCCGCGGCGCCCGCGAAATCGGATTCACTGTCTTCTCCATCAGCATGTCGCTGATCGCCGTCTTTATCCCCATCCTCATGATGGGCGGCATTGTCGGCCGGCTTTTCCGTGAATTCGCCGTCGTACTTTCCACCGCCATCCTGGTCTCCATGGTGGTCTCCCTCACCACCACTCCCACCATGTGCGCCCACCTGTTCAAGGCGCAAAAAGAATATGAGCGCCACAACTGGTTCTACCGGGTCAGCGAAAAGGGCTTCAACTTCATCATTTCCCTTTATCGCGGATCGCTGCGCTGGGTGCTCGACAACTGGGGCCTCACCCTTATCGTCCTCGCCCTTACCATCGCCCTCAACGTGGTCGTCATCATCCGCATCCCCAAGGGCTTCTTCCCCCAGCAGGACACCGGCGCCATCTTCGGCGGCGTCCAGGGACCGCAGGACGCGTCCTTCCCCTTCATGAACTTCTCCATGCAGAAGATCGTGGACATCATCAAGGCCGACCCCGCGGTCCTCCACGTCAATGCCTACACCGGCGGCCGCGGCTCCTCCAACGGCGGCTTCGTCTACATGTCGCTCAAGCCCCTTGCCAGCCCGTTCGACAAGCACTGCAAGGAAGGCCCCAACTGCGCCTTCCGCACAACCTCCGCCATGGACGTCATCAACCGCATGCGTCCCAAGTTCAACCGTCTGCCCATTGCCTCCACGTTCCTCCAACCGGCGCAGGACATCCGCATCGGCGGCCGCGGTGGAAACGCCCTCTACCAGTACACGATTCAAACCGAAAGCGTTGAAAGCCTCGCTCGCTGGGGACCTATCCTGATGGCCAACATGCGCAAGCTCCCCGGCCTCGAAGACGTGAACTCCGATCAGCAAAACGGAGGGCTCGAGGAACTGCTCCACTACGACCGCGTCACCGCCGCCCGCCTCGGCCTGACCTCGCAGGGCCTCGACTCGGCTCTTTATAGCGCCTTCGGCGAATCCGAGGTCTCCGTCATCTACACCCAGCTCAACCAGTACTACGTGGTCATGGAGGTTGCGCCCAAGTATTGGCAGGATCCCTCCGGCCTCAACGATATCTACCTCAAGACCGCGCGCAACTCCGGCCCGGGCGTCAACACGGTTTCACCGCTCTTTACCACCATGACCGCGCAAACCAACACCACGCCGCTGCAGGTAAACCACACTGGCCTGTTCCCGTCTGTCACCGTCTCCTTCAACCTGGGCAACGGCTTTTCGCTCTCCGACGCCACCCGCGAGATCTCCCAGATGGAACAGAACCTGGGCATGCCCTCCACCGTCCACGGCTTTTTTGCCGGCACCGCCCAGGCCTACCAGCAGTCGCTCTCCAGCGAGAAATACCTCGTCATCACCGCGCTGCTCGCCGTCTTCATCGTCCTCGGCATCCTCTATGAAAGCCTTATCCACCCTCTTACCATCATCTCCACTCTGCCTTCGGCTTCGGTCGGCGCCATGCTCGCCCTCATGCTCTTCCAGATCGATCTCAACGTCATCTCCATCATCGGCATCATCCTCCTCATCGGCATCGTCAAGAAAAACGCCATCATGATGATCGACTTTGCCCTCATGGCCGAGCGCACGGAGGGCAAAAGCAGCTACGACGCCATCTTTGAAGCCTGCATGCTCCGCTTCCGCCCCATCATGATGACCACCACCGCTGCCATCATGGGCGCGCTTCCGCTCGCTTTCGGCACCGGCACCGGCTCTGAGATGCGCCGCCCCCTCGGCATCACCATCGTCGGCGGCCTGCTCCTCTCCCAGCTCCTTACCCTCTACACCACTCCCGTGGTCTACCTGACGATGGACCGCCTGCGCCTGCGCGCGCTGGGCAGATCGCGCGACCCACTCCACCAGCCCGTGGAGGCCGCCTCATGAATACGAGAATCACCATGAAGATCTCCATTTCAATTCGTATAACAGCAAGTTCCGCCGCTCCCGCATCAAGTAGCGCCGGCCTCCCGGCCGGCTGTCGCGCGGGTCTCCCGACCCGCGCCGCCGCATCCGGCGCCGCGCTTGACCGCGCCGTAGGCGCAGCATTTGCTAGCCCCGCGCTTCAGCGTGGGGAATCCGGAATACAAAAAGCGACCACGGAGTCCCGTAGGGACGGCGGCGCCGCCGTTTTGAAGGGGCGCGGCTTCAGCCGTGCCAAGGCGCGGCCAGTTCCCTCCCGTCGAAGCCGCATCTTTTCCCTTTGTCCCTTTGTCCCTCTGTCCCTGCTTTTGCTCGCCGGCTGCAACGTCGGCCCCAAATACCACGCCCCCACCGCGCCCCAAGTCACTGCCCCCAATTACAAGGAGTCCTCCGTCAACTTCCAGGACCAGCCCGGCTGGAAAGTCGCCAGCCCGCAGGACGCCATGATCCGCGGCAACTGGTGGGAGATCTTCCATGAGCCCGAGCTCAACGCCCTGGAAGACCAGCTCAATATAAATAACCAGAACATCAAGGTCTCGTTTGAGAACTACATGGCCGCCCGCGCCGTCATCGCCGAAGCCCGTTCCCAGTACTGGCCCACCATCGGCGTCGGCCCCTCCTTCAACCGTTCTCGCTCCTCCGGCAACCTGCGCAATTCGTCCACGGCCAACACCGGCGCCACCTCCACGCTCTGGTCGGCTCCCCTCTCCATATCCTGGACGCCCGACCTCTTCGGCAAGATCCGCAACCAGGTCCGCTCCGCCGAATACGCCTCCCAGGTCAGCGCCGCCGACCTCGAAGGCGAAAAACTCACCGAGCAGGCCACCCTTGCCCAAACCTACTTCGAAATTCGCGGCCAGGACATGCTGCAGACCATCCTTGACCAGACCGTGAAAGCCGATCAGGCCGCGCTCGACGCCGCCCAGGGCGCCTATGACGCCGGCACCGGCGACTATATCTCCGTGGTTGAAGCCAGGACCACGCTCCAGTCCGCGCAGACTTCCGCTATCAACGTGGGCCTGCTCCGCGCCCAGTACGAGCACGCCATCGCCATGCTCACCGGCAAAGTGGCCACCGGCTTCTCCATTCCCGTGCGGCCTCTCGTCTACACGCCCCCGCCCATCCCCACCGGCGTGCCATCGCAGCTCTTTGAGCGCCGGCCTGACATCGCTGCCGCTGAGCGTACCCTCGCCGAGGCCAATGCCACCATCGGCATCGGCTACGGCGCGTTTTTCCCCAGCGTCACCCTCGGCGCCAGCGGCGGCTATGAAAGCTCCACCCTCACCCATCTCTTCGATTGGCCCAGCCGCTTCTGGTCCCTGGGACCCAGCATCAGCGAGACCATCTTCAACGGCTGGCTCTACCGCGCCGAGCTGCACCAGTACGAGGCCGAATACAACGCCGACGTGGCCACCTATCGCCAGACCTGCCTCGCCGCCTTCCAGCAGGTGGAGGACTCGCTCGTCGCCACCCGCAATTACTCGCGGCAGATCGTTCAGCAGCAGGAAGCCGTAAAGTCCTCGCAACAATACCTCGACATGGAAATGCAGCGCTACCAGACCGGTGTGGACCCGTTTGTCGACGTCACCATTGCCCAGACCACACTGCTCGGTGCCCAGAATTCGCTGAACACGCTCCAGGTGGAGCAGATGCTCTCCGCCGTCACCCTCGTCGAGTCGCTCGGCGGCGGCTGGGACCGTTCTCAGCTGCCTACGCCCGAACAGGTGAAGGCCACAGTTCCCAACTCCACCTACACCATGCAGCGATAGCGCGAGCATGATCCGCGTCGAATTTGCCATGCCGAAAATGGCACTCGCGGAGCCGCGTGTAGTGCAGCAGCCCTGCTAACGCGTGATCACGCTCACGCTTTTTCCTTTACAGCCGAGGAGTAAACTGTATAAGGCGTCGAACCCGGCGCACGGCACAGAGCACAGCGGTCGCGGACCTGCCACTGAAAACCAATCTCTGACCACTGACCACTGAACACTGACACCTCAGGAGACCTTTCATGCGAGTAGCTTTATTGACCGGCGGCGGCGACTGCCCCGGATTGAATGCGGTCATCTACGCAGCGGTGAAAAAGGGCATCAACCACTACGGCGACGAGTTTATCGGCTTCTTGAACGGCTGGCGCGGCGTCCTCGACAACAACTTCATTCCTTTGACCCTCGAAAACACTGACGGCATCCAGCTCCGCGGCGGCACCATCCTTCACTCTTCCCGCACCAACGTCAAGAAAATTCCCGGCGGCATCGATAAGGTGCAGGAAGTACTGAAAGCCAATAAAATCGACGCCCTCATTGCCCTCGGCGGCGACGACACTCAATCGGTCACCCAGTTCCTGGCCGAGAACGGCATCCACGCCGTCGGCGTCCCCAAAACCATCGACAACGACATCAGCGGCACCGATGCCACTTTCGGCTATGACACCGCTGTCATGATCGCCACCGAGGCCGTCGACCGTATCCACACCACCGCCGACTCGCACAACCGCGTCATCGTGGTCGAAGTCATGGGCCGCGACGCCGGGTGGATCGCCATGGCCTCCGGCATTGCCGGCGGCGCCCACGTTGTCCTCGTCCCCGAAAAGGACATCGACATCGACCACGTCTGCGCCCTGCTCAAGTACAACTACGATCACGGCAAACACTACGGCGTGGTGGTCGTCGCCGAGGGATGTCATCTGCCCGAAATCGGCCAGGTCACCGGCTCCAAGGACGTCGACGCCTTCGGCCACGTCCGTCTTTCCGGCATCGCCGAAGCTCTCGCTGAACTGATTGAGAAGAAGACCGGGTTTGAGACGCGCAGCGTCAATCTGGGCCACACCCAGCGCGGCGGCGTCCCCACTGCATACGACCGCCTCCTCGGCCAGCGCTACGGCCTCCATGCCATTGACATGGTCCACCAGGAAAAGTGGGGCCGAATCGCCGTCCTTCACGGCATCGACATCACCGACATTCCCATCAAGGATGCCATCGCCCAGAACCGCCGCCTCGACCAGCGCTTCTTCGACGTCATCTCCGACCTCGAAGCCAAGGTCTAGCGCCGTTCGTACCAACATGGGTGCCCCATCCTAACCGCGGCTTTATGCGGTTAGGGTGGGAAGAAATACCGGTGCCCCACAGCCTGTCCTCGGCGGAGCGAAGGACCTCGACTTTGAGACTTGGGAAACTGCGAGGCTGTAATCTAGCTCCGCGAGCCCGCGAATTCCGCTAGCTCCGCTCCGTCACCATGCTCTACCGCCCCTATAAACCCGCCGACTTTCCCGCCCTCTACGCCATCGAAGAAATCTGTTTCCAGCCGCCCATTCGTTACAGCCGGGTCTACATGCAGCGCCTTATCGCCAGCGCGAATTCGGCAACCTGGGTAGCCGAAGAGGATTCCGAGATCGCCGGCTTCACCGTCGTCGAGTGGTACGGCGAGGCCCCGGCTGGCCGCGTCGCCTATATCCAGACCATCGAAGTCGCTCCCGCATTCCGCCGCCGCGGCATAGCCTCCGAGTTGCTGCGCCGAGACGAGACTTCCGCTCTCGCGGCCGGCGCCACACTCATCTGGCTGCACGTGGAATCCACCAACGAACCCGCTATCCGCCTATATGGCGCCCACGGGTTTACCCACCGTGGCCATGAGGACCATTACTACGCCCGCGGCCGCAACGCTGAAATCTACTCCAAACTCTTGATCTCCAGACCATAGTCTCCGGTCCCTCGGCTCGTCTAGAATCACAGAAGCAGCGTAGTTGGGAGCACTCGCCACTTGAAGACTCGTGTCCTTGTTACCGGCGCCGCCGGCTTCCTTGGTTCCCATCTCGTCGATCGCCTCCTAGCCGAGGGGCATACCGTCCTCGGCGTCGACAATCTCTACACCGGCGACCTGGAAAACCTGGCCCACCTCCGCCACGAGCCAGCGTTCGCTTTCGATCAACGCGACATTTGCGAGCCCTTCGATCCGGGTCCCGTCGACTTCGTTTTCAATTTCGCTTCCCCGGCCAGCCCCCCGCAATATATGCGGCTTGGGATTGAGACTCTTCGCGTCGGCTCGATGGGCGCGGAAAACGCGCTCCGGATCGCCGAAAAATACAACGCGGGCTTTTTACAAGCTTCCACCTCGGAGTGCTACGGAGACCCCCTCGACCATCCCCAGTCCGAATCGTACTGGGGTAACGTCAATCCCATCGGGCCTCGGTCCGTGTATGACGAAAGCAAGCGCTATGCCGAGTCGCTTGTCACCGCTTACTTCCGGTATCGCAACGTCAACACGCATATTGTCCGCATTTTCAACACTTACGGTCCGCGGCTCAATCCCGAGGACGGCCGCGTGATCTCCAATTTCATGATGCAGGCGCTGCGCGGCGTGCCCCTCACCATCTATGGAGACGGATCGCAGACGCGCAGCTTCTGCTACGTGAGCGACCTGATTGAGGGCATTGTGCGCCTGGCGCGCGCCAATGAGCACCTGCCCGTGAATATCGGTAACCCATCTGAATTCACCGTGTTGGAGTGCGCACAGACCGTGCTTGAAGTCACCGGCTCCTCCAGCCCGCTGCGTTATGAGCCCGCGCTCGAAGACGATCCAGCCCGCCGCCGCCCCGATATCGCCAAAGCGAAGGCCTTGCTGGGATGGGAGCCCAAGGTGGCGCTTCGCGAGGGTCTGGAACTCTGCCTGCCTTACTTCCGCGAGAAGCTCTGAAGGAATCAAATTGTGCGGCCGGGTGCTAAGACTAGAGAGATTTTGATAAAACGCAAAACAATTCCAGAAACATATCAACGTATCATGATGTATTGATATTGAGCCTCAGGGTAGAATGACCTACTCTACCGTCGTATCATGATATGTTGATATGAAAATCGTGGCCACAGCCGGCCAGGAGGCCGCGCTACAACGGCGAGAAATACCGTTCCCTAAACCGTTTTCTCCTCTGCCTGCTCCACTCTCGCATCGGGATAATGGGCGCATCCGAAGACGCGGAAGTCCGATACGTTCTTCAGCTGAATCTGTCCGCTTGCCTGCGGCATCCGCAGGCGGAATAAGTCAGCGCTCTCGACATCTTCGAGATGAAACGCCGGCCGCGCATCGGGAGTCACGGTGGCAATCTCCACGTTGGTCAGCTCCACGTTCTTCGCGTGCCGCATGTAGAAGCCGGTGGCAGGCAACTGCCCGAACATTGTTGGCTCGGGGTAGGCGTTCGTCTTGTCCTCTGGACTTAGCGCCGCCATTTCCGGCCCGCCGCCGCCCACCTGCTCCAGATAGACGTCGCTGATTTTGACGTCTTCCACCGGGTGGTCCGCGATGCCCGCAATAATCGATGGCAACATGGCCGCATTGGAGCTGGTCACATTCGAGATCAGCACACGCTTCAGCCTGCCCGGAACCGTCTGCGGCCTGGGACCGCGCAGCCGTGCCCCCAGCCGCAGGAAAAACGGCGCCACCACGTCGCGCATGGTGATGCCGGTAATAGCGATGTCCTCAAAAATGGCGCCGTCCACGGTCTCCAGCGCAAAGCCGTGGCACTTATCAAAAACGCAGTTCGCCACCGTGATGTTTTTGAACCCGCCGTTCGACTCCGTTCCGAACTTGATGCGCCCGGTGCCCCAGCCACCATTGCGCTTCATCTCCTTCCAAGTCCCGTCGAGCACGCTGCCCAATTCGTACCCGCCGGTCACAAAACAATTGGAGATGGTCACGTTCTCCGTCGCCCGCGCCTCGCCCAGCGCATAGGAACTTTTGGGCACAATGGCGTCGTCCCAGGGCGAATTCACCGTGCAATTGGAGACGCGCACGTTGCGGCAGCAGTCGATGTCCACGCCGTCGCGGTTGGTGTCGATTTTCAGGTTGTCGATGGTGAGGTTGTCAACGCCCGTGGCCAGGATGCCGAACCACCCGCCCTGAAGGATGGAGAAATCGCTCAGGATGCCATTGCGGCAATTCTTGAGCGCGATGGCCTTGTTGCCCACGCCTTTGGCCAGAGTGTTGGGCAGCGCGGTTTCGTCGTGACCGCGGCTGAGCCCCTTGCCCCAGATCAGCCCCGGCCCAAAGATGCCGAAATCCGCGATGTTCTCGCCCCAGAGCAGCGAGTTGTGCCAATGGTTGTGTCCGTAGTCCTGGTAAGGCTCCCACGCGCCCTGTGGTTCGGCTTCGTCGTAACCGCCGCTCGGCATGCCGTTGTAGGGCGTGGGCGCCGCCAGAATCGTCGCGCCCTGCTCCAGGTAAAGCGCCACCTTGCTCATCAGGTGGATCGAGTAGCTGGCGTACACGCCCGCGGGAAATACCACCGTCCCGCCGCCTGAGTTGCCTGCAGTCTCGATCGCTGTGTTGATCGCCGGCGAGTCAATTGTGGATCCGTCACCCTTTGCTCCAAACCGCCGCACGTCGTAATACACCGGCTGCCTTCCGGTCTCCGCGGTTCCCATTTGCTGCGCGGCGGCGGCAGGATTGCGCAGCAGCGCCGTTGCTCCGCCTGCAACGCCCAAGCCCGCCATCTTGAGGAACTCCCTGCGAAATCCTTCCACGCTCACGCTCCATCTGTTCCACGCGAACCGAGTCAGTCAGCATCATAGCTGACGGCTATTGGCTGAGGGCTGACGGCTCATCCACACCGCGCCCAATTGCCTGTGCTGCGTAAGGAATGCCATCCTAGAGTCATGAAGATTCTCCTGCTCGCCGCCACGCTCGTCCTTGCCTGCTCCATTTCAGCCGTGGCGCAGAACCAGGACAAGGGAATGTGGTACTCGGCCAGCCAGACCACCAACGCCGTCACCGGCGACATCGTTATCAAAGACGGCAAAGTGACGATCAACATGCGTTCGTTTCCGCTGGCCACAATTCGCGCTCTGACTCCTGCCGAGTTAAGTGCAGTTTTTGCCGCCGACCAGAACGCCGGCCCGGTGGGCAACTTCTACCGCTTGTTGATTCCGGCACCGACGCAATTCGTGCATCGCAACACGCTGTGCGGCAGCGACGACACGCAATGGATGGCCACCTACGTGAACGGCAAATCCCTCCAAGTGGCCTTCTTCTCCGGCACGGAGTTGCCCACGCTCACCTTTGAAGCCATCTCCGGCGGCAATGCCAATCTCTGCGGCACCTATATCTACGCGCGCTGAGGTTGCCGACGCCTGGAGAGTTCCGGCGCACGCTCCTCACGCCGAGCGGGCCTGGCTCGTCACTCCCGGCTCGTCACTTCGGCCCGGTACCGTAGAATTCCCTCGGACCTTCATGCCGATCAAGACCATCATCGAACCATTCCGTATCAAGAGCGTCGAGCCGATTCGCTGGACCACGCGCGCGCAACGGGAAGAGCTCCTAAAGGCTGCGAATTATAACCTGTTTCTGCTCCCGGCCGACGACGTGCTCATCGACCTGCTGACCGACTCCGGCACCGGCGCAATGTCCACGCATCAGTGGGCCGCCATCATGGAGGGCGACGAAAGCTACGCGGGAAGCCCCAGCTTTGTCCGCTTCAAGAACTCCATCCAGGACATTTTCGGTTACAAGCACGTGATCCCCACGCACCAGGGCCGCGCCGCCGAGCGCATCCTCTTCGGCGTGACTTCAAAAAAAGGCGACGTTGTTCCCAATAACACCCACTTCGATACCACTCGCGCCAACGTGGAATTCACCGGGGCGGAGGCGGTCGATCTCGTCATCCCGGAAGGCAAGCAGCCGGCGGTGCAGCATCCGTTCAAGGGCAACATGGACGTGGGCACCCTGGAAGCGCTGATCGCCCGCGTGGGCCGCGAACGCATTCCGCTGGTGATGCTGACGGTGACGAACAATTCCGGCGGAGGCCAGCCCGTTTCCATGGAAAATGCGCGCCAGGTGAGTGCCATTTGCCGCCGCCACGGCATTCCGCTCTACTTTGACGCCTGCCGTTTTGCGGAAAACGCCTGGTTCATCAAACTGCGCGAGGCCGGCTACGCGGAGAAGTCGCCCAAGGAGATTGCGCGCGAGATGTTTGCGCTGGGCGATGGCTGCACCATGTCCGCCAAGAAGGATGGCATGGCCAATATCGGCGGCTTTCTGTGCACAAACGACGATCTGCTGGCGCAACAGGAGAAGGACCTGCTGATCCTGACTGAGGGCTACCCGACCTACGGCGGCCTGGCCGGCCGGGACCTGGAAGCCATTGCCGTGGGTGTGCAGGAAGCGCTAGAAGAGGATTATCTCCGTTACCGGATCGCGTCGACGGCTTACCTGGGAAACCATGTGGCCGCGGCCGGCGTGCCGATTGTGCAGCCGCCGGGCGGCCACGCAATTTACCTGGACGCGCGCGGATTCCTGCCTCATATTCCTTCCAACCAGTTTCCGGGTGTCGCGCTCGCCTGTGAGCTTTATCTCGAAGGCGGCGTGCGGTCGGTCGAGATTGGAACGCTGATGTTTGCCGGGGCTGCGCAAATGGACCTGGTGCGGCTGGCGATCCCGCGGCGGGTCTATACCCAAAGCCACGTGGACTATCTCGTCGAAGTGATTCTGGAAGTCTGGAAAAACCGGGAGCGGATACGCGGAATGCGGCTGACCTACGAGGCGCCGTTTCTTCGCCACTTCACAGCCCACCTGGAGCCCGTGTAAGTCTCAGAGGCCGTTGATTTTTTCGGCCAGGTCAAAGTCTTTGGCGGAGAGGCCGCCTGCATCGTGCGTGGTTAGCGCCAGGCGCACCTTGTTGTAGCGGATGTCGATGTCCGGATGGTGACCCGCAGCTTCGGCCAAGTCTCCTGTTTTGTTGACGAAAGCGAGGGCCGCGCGGAAGTCGGGCAACGCGAAAGTTCGGGTGATCTCGCTGCCTTCGCGGCGCCAGGAGGGCAGGGAGTTGAGGCGGGAGACGATTCCCGCTTCGGAGAGTGGGGAAGGTGGCATGGAGCTTTCTCCTTTTGAGGCGCGAACCTGACGGGTACGTGCCACTTGGGTGTCCATTGTAAAGTGGATGTGGAATCCGCGGCCATGCTTCCCCGAATTGGATGCGAACGAGGCAAGTACGCGAACGCTGAGGTGCGGATTTGCGCCAAAAGTGATTCAGTTCAGTTTTGCGCGAAAACTACGGGGCTTGGAAGCGCCTCCCCGTTACGGGGCGGGAACGCATCCAAGTGGATGTCGGACTGGGGCTAAAGATATCCGGGAGGGACTGGAACGATCATGCGCGGAGTGAGCGGCTGGCTGCTTGGGGCGGTACTGCTGGGGCAGTGGACCGCCGCGGCGGAGGCGGAGAGCACCGTCGAGTTTGTGCAGCGGGCCGTGAACAACGAGCTCAAGCAGGACGACGCCGATCACTCGCATTGGCTGTTTCTGGAAGGCGACCTGAAGCCTGGCCACTATGTGCGGCAGTGGGTGGCGGAGACCAGCAATGGCAACCTTACGAGGGTGGTACAGATCAACGGGCTCAAGATTACCCCCGAGCAGCAACAACAGCAGGTGAATGCCTTTCTGGATAATCTCAGCCTGCAGGCGAAGCGGCGCAAGAACGAGGCTCACGACGACCGTCAGGCGACGGAGATGCTGGAGCTTCTGCCGAATGCATTCCTGTGGACACGCGAAGGCGAAAACGGCGATGAGGTGCTGTTGCATTTCCAACCGAACCCCAACTTCAAGCCGCCGGATCTGGAGTCAAAAGTATTCGCCGCGATGGAAGGCGAGATGCGCGTGAATACGCGGGCAATGCGCATCGCCAGCATCAAGGGCAAGCTCATCCAGAACGTGAAAATCTTCGGCGGACTGCTGGGTGAGCTCGACGCGGGCGGGACTTTCGACGCGGAGCGGCGCGATACGGGTGACGGTGTTTGGCAGATCACCCAAACGCACGTACACATCCACGGCCACGCCCTGATCTTCCACACCATCTCCGAGGAGGAGGACGACGAGAAGTGGGACTTTAAGCGGCTGCCCGATCAAGTGGCGATGCGGCATGTGGAAAACGATCTTATGGCGGCTAAGGAGTAAGGCAGCGGAGTCGGCGGATGGTCAGCATCTTCCTTTTTCCCAGGTTTCAGCAACGGGCGATATACTGACGTGGCTCTTAGAGCGAAATGGAAATTCCGGCAAAGCCGAAAGTGGAGGAACCATGTCCAAAGTTTCAGCTTATGTTTTCGCAACTCTCATCCTGGGCCTGTTGTGCTGTGCGCCTACGGCATCAGCCCAGGTTGAAGTCAACATTGGAGTAGAGCCGGTGTGCCCGTATGGTTATTTCTCCTACCCTCCATACGACTGCGCGCCCTATGGCTACTATGGGCCCGATTGGTTTGTTGGCGGCGTGTTTATTGGAGCCGGCCGCTGGTTCCATGGCCCTGCGCATTTTTCCGGCCATGTGGATAACCGCTTTGACCCTCGTCACGGTTACAGAGGACCGATGCCCGGGCGCGGAGAAGAGCCAAACAACAACTTCCACGGCAACGAAGCGAGAGATGGCAGAGGCCACGTGGTGAAAGAGGATCATCCCCCCGCCAATGAACACGCGCTACCTGGACACAGGAGCAGCGGCCACCCGAGCGGCGGGCATCCGAGATAGTGGCAACCGTGTCCCGTCCAGGGCAGGGCGAAGGACGCCCGCACTGTTGGTGACGCCGGTGCTTCTGCTCATTTGAGAACCAGAAACGTGGCCCAGGCGTGCGCGAGTTCGGCGCCGTCGCAATCCTCCAGAGCCGCCTCTGTGCGAATCATGCGCTTGTTTGTCTCGGTTATCCATCCGCAGACGCGCAGAGCGGCTCCGGCGGCGACAGGACGCCGGAATCGCACCCTGAGTTCCGCGGTGAGTGCTTCCGCTCCCGACGCGGCGACCGCTTTGGCCATGGACTCATCGAGGACGGTACTGACAAGGCCGCCATGGACGATGCCGTCAAACCCCTCCGCGGTGCGATCTGGAGTCCAATACGCCCACATTTCCCCGCGTTCGCCTTTTGCGAATAGGAGATGGAGACCGCGCGGATTCTCCATGCCGCAGGCGAAACACGATGAGTTTACGCGGGCAGAGAGTCGAGCAGGTGCGTCGCTGGAGTTCATGTCTTCAATAACCTCGGGGGCTAAAGCCCCAACCCAATTGGCGAGACTTTCGGCACGGCTGAGGTCGTGCCCATACACCTTGCCGCTTTCAAAAGCCGTTTTCAGCGAGCTGTGAGCTCGTGCCCTTGCAGATCCAGGTTACGAAAGCGGTCCAGTATCTCATTTCTTTTTGGCGGCCTGTTGGTTGGCTGTCGCACAGGTGGTGCACAATTCGCCGACGATGCCCTTGCCTTCTTCCACGGTGAAGATGCGGTCGACAGACGGAAGCTTGAGGTGCTCAACGGCGCTGCTGGGCCAGTGGATCTCGAGGTCGTCAACAGTGGTTGAGTCGGCCAGGCCGAAGTGAACGCGCATGTCATTAGAGGAGAGATAGCTGCCGCCGCTGAGAACGTCGGCGCGCTGGCGCATTCCGGCGGCCTTGAGGTAAACCGTTGCTCCGACCGCGTCGCGCGGGCTCTTGGGCCCTCCGATCAATTTCAGCTCCACCCAATGATGGTGATCGGGGTTCACGTTGCGCAAGAGAACCGGAACGCCGTCCATGACGTTGATGACGACGTCGATTTTGCCGTCGTTGAAGATGTCGCCGAATGCCGCGCCGCGGCCGACGATGACGACGGCGAGTCCGGTGCCTTCGACGGCGGGGACGAGATCGAACTTTCCGTTATGCAGGTTGTGGTAGAGCAAGGTGCGCTGCGCGTAACTGTCGCCCCAATCGGGATGCTGGTCTACCTGAGGATAGACGTGGCCGTTGACGATGAGCAGGTCTTTCCAGCCGTCGTTGTCGTAGTCGAGGAAGCCATCGGCAAAGCTGACAAAGGGGACTGAGGAGGCTGCGATTCCCGCCTGCCAGGAAACGTCAGTGAAGTTGCCGGCGCCATCATTCTGAAAGAGGACGTTGTAGTCGTCGGCGAAGTCGGTGTTCACGATGGAGAGATGGCCGTTGTTCTCGTAATCGCCGGCGGCAATACCCATGTTGGCGACCTCGCGGCCGTCTTTATTGAGGGCATAGCCGCTCATGTAGCCGTCTTCTTCGAATGTGCCGTCGCCCTTGTTGATGTAGAGGTAGTTGGGAGAGGTGTCGTTGGCTACGAGGAGATCGGGCTTACCGTCGTTGTTTACGTCGGCAAATAGAACGCCGAGGCCGTAGTATCCAGCGGGATCGTCTACGCCGAGCTTTTTGCTCACGTCGGTGAAGGTGCCGTCGCCGTTGTTGTGGAAGAGATGATCGTGCTCGCCGGGCAGGCCGCGCGGGCCGCACATGACGTCAACGCCGCGATAGACGCAGGGTGCATAGCCGACGGCCTTGGATCGGGAAACGGGAGGGTTGTTGAGGTCGATTCTGGCATAGCCGTCGACGAAGAGGTCGAGGCGGCCGTCGCCGTCGTAATCGCCGAAGGTGGCGCCGGTGGACCAGGTGCCGACGGTCAAGCCGGCGGATTCGGCGACATCGGTAAAGGTGCCGTCGCCATTATTGCGGTAGAGACGATTCTTGCCGTTGTTGGTGACGTAGAGGTCGGGCCAGCCGTCGTTGTTGTAGTCGCCCACAGCGCAGCCATAACCCCAGCGGTCGTTGGTCACGCCGGCCTTCACGGTCACGTCGGTAAAGGTGCCGTCATGATTGTTGTGGAAGAGCGCTGCGTGGGGAGCGGCGGCTTTGCCTGCCAGGGCTTCATAGCTGGAGCCGTTGACCAGGTAGATATCGAGCCAGCCGTCATTGTCGTAGTCCAGCAGGCAGACGCCGGGGCCTTTGGCTTCGAGGATGAGGCGCTTTTCCGGTACGCCCGCGGTGTGATGCCATTTGGTGAGGCCGGCTTGAGCAGCGATGTTCATGAAGACGATGGGGCCGGTTTTGACGAATCCGCCGGCGGTGATGGGGCGATGCTGGGTGTCGAACTGGGCTGGCGCAGGGGCGCCGCTGGCCATGCCGTTCATGGATTGAGGTATGGAAGCCGGCTGCTGCGCGGGACTTGGCTGGCCGCTTGGCGCTGGCGGAGAGTTTTGTCCGAAAACAGCGAGATTCAGCGCCAGAACGGGAACCAAAACAAGTGAGAACGATGCAGCCGCACCCACGAGGGAAGCGGAATTCCTGAATTCGCGCTTCGCAGCTCGGATCGGACGGAAAGAAAAAAGATGGCGTCTATTTGTCATTTATACGATGCGAACAGGTGCTGAATATGCGCAGGCTCGGTCACGGGCGATCCCGTAGCGGCCTGCGCGATCAACACATCGCATGATCGAGAGTACGCGAGGACCACGTGCCCAGACTATGATTTGGATCACATAGTGACCATCCGGTTAATACTTCGAATGCGGATGGCTTTGCAACGCGTAGCTCCCCGTCCTCTCGCAGTGACTTGCGAAGGGACGGGGAGCGCTGCGCTACGCCAATATCTATTTATGGTTTAATCCGGCGCTTGGTAATATCCGTTTCGTCGACGCGATTATTCTTGTGCTTCGGCTACTGTGGCGCAATACGCCTTGTGGCGTATGAATCGCGGAGTTAACCCGATGATTTTTCGGCTGCCCTGCAAGCTCTGCAACGGTGTGCCTGCGCACCCCCCGCGAACCGGCCAGGCGCACTTCTCCCGCGCGCACCGCCGCGGCAAGACGGGTCTTTACGCCCAGCTTCCGATATACGTGCTCAAGATGTTTCTTCACCGTGCGAGGACTTATGGAAAGGCTCGCGCCAATCTCGGCATTAGTTTGTCCGCGCGAGATCCAGAGGAGAACGTCGGCCTCGCGGCGCGTGAGGCCAAGCGTCTTGAATGTTGTAGCGGCGGAGACCATTCTCATACATCGGCCCTCCGGCATGACCAGGCGGATTCATTCTTTCCAAGGACTGCCAAGAGCGCAATACGCTTTTTGGCGTATGTTCCTCCGTCTCAGCGGATGGGTCATTTGGAGCGGCTCGTGACAGTTGAATCCGGTTGCCAGCATCCACATGCGCCAGGTTGCCGGTTCGGAACCCGAATAGCGGGAACGGGTGCGGCTCGCCGCGCTGGCGGAGGATGGCGGGCCGCCACGTTGCAGACTTTAACGCCACTATTCGATTCGTCTTGGGAGGCGACGTGGGAGCCGCTTGGAGGGAAAAGAGCGGAGCTAGCGGATTTAGCGGAGCAAAACCAGATCCGGCGCGCATCTGTCATGCTGTTGGCATGCTCTTCAATCTGCCGGAACGGCAGCTGCGCATCGTGATCCCAGGTGGAAGCGGGCAGATTGGAACCGCGCTGGCGCGGTATTTCCAGGCCCGCGGCCACCAGGTGACGGTGCTGACGCGAGGCCCATTTGCGGCGGAATGGCAGACGGTTCAATGGGACGGCCAACACGTGGGCGAGTGGACCGAAATGCTGGAGGGCGCGGACGTCTGCATCAATCTGACCGGACGGGGCATCAACTGCCGCTACACGGCGAAGAACCGGGAGGCGATCCTGCACTCGCGGGTGCGCTCGACGCGCTTGCTGGGCCGAGTGATCGCGGGATTGCACGACCCGCCCCGAATGTGGCTGAATGCGTCGGCGGCCAATATCTACCGGCACGCAACCGACCGGCCGATGGACGAGGAGTTGGGCGAGATCGGCGGCGGAGAAATGATATCGCCGCAGAAGCGGGCACCGCGGAAATGGGATTTTCCCGTGCGCGTGGCGCTGGAATGGGAGGCGGCGTTTTTTGCGTCGTACACGCCGGGAGTGCGCAAGGTGGCGTTGCGGACGAGCATCGTGATGGGGCCGGATAGCGGAGGGGCATTCAGCGTGCTGCTGAAGCTGGTGCGGCTGAGCCTGGGAGGCACGCAGGGAAACGGCCGGCAGATGGTGTCGTGGATTCACGAACTGGATTTCGCAAGGGCGGTGGAGTTCCTGATAGAGCGCGACGACCTGGACGGGCCGGTGAATATTACGGCGCCTGGCGCGCTGCCAAATCGGGAGTTCATGGCGGAGCTGCGGGAAGCGGCGGGAATGCCGAACGGAATTCCCGCGCCGGCGCCTTTGCTGGAGCTGGGCGCTCTGTTGATGCGCACGGAAACGGAACTGGTGTTGAAGAGCCGATGGGTCGAGCCGCGGCGTCTGATGGAGGCGGGATTCGATTTTGAGTTTCCGGAGTGGAGGCTGGCGGCGGAAGATCTGATGAGACAGCGGCGAGAGCGGAGCTAGTCCGGGAGTCAGCAAGCCGGCCAGTCCGGAGAAACTAGCCCGACTTCGCATCCCATTGGATACAACTGTCGGCAAAACAAAGGTGCTGACCAAAAACGACGCGAGCGCTATCTTCGCGGAATGGAACGGCCCGGTCATGCCGTTGCTTGCGTCGTGGCGTTTGCTCTTCTCTTTCTTATTGCACTCGTAGGGCTCGCGTCAGCTATTGGGGCTATCGTTCGTTTTCCGGGTGTGGAAAAAGCACCATTTCTGGTGCTCCCGGCCGGCTTTGTTGCCGCGGGTGCAATGACTTCGCGGTTTTCCACAGCAAATCCACTTTTCTCGCGGAAATGCAACGCCTTTTAACCTTGCGATATCACGTCCGCGTTACACACTATTCATATACCGTCTATTTTTGCTCTGTCGGATAAGTTCTATGGGCCCACACGAACTTTTGCTACCCCTGCATCTTGAAGCCAAACACTAGAACGAATTTGGAAATTCCGCGAGGGAGTTTATGAATCGATTTTGGAGGAGTGTCGCCAACAGCGGTCTGGCGCTTGCCGCCGCTTTTTTGTTTCTGCCACCCATTTCTGCGCAACAGACACTGGGCTCGATCAACGGCACGGTACTGGATCCGAGCGGGGCAGCCATACCCGGCGCTACAGTCACTGTTACGGCATCCGCCATTGGCGTCACGCGCACCACGACCACCCAGGGCACGGGTTTTTACCAGATTTTCAATCTTCCGGTCGGCAACTATACGGTGAAAGTGGCGCACGAAGGATTCGATACGACCACAGTGGACGGCATCCACGTTCAGGAGGCGGAAGCCCGGACAGTAAATGCCTCGCTGAAGGTGGGGCGCGCGTCGGAATCCGTTGAGGTGACGGCGAACCCGTTGCTGAACGCCACCGATGCGACCAACGGCTACACACTCGACAGCGCGCAGATCGACATGACGCCGCTGGCCACGGGCAGCTTTACGCAGGCGGCGGTGCTGTCGCCGGGCGTAAATGCGGAGTTGCTGTCAAACCTGGATTCGAATGCCGGTATTGGCAATCAGCCCATTTGGGCCAACGGGCAACGGGACACTTCGAATACCTTTCAGGTGAACGGCGTCGACTCAACCAACCTGTTCAACGGCAAGAGCTCCAGCGGCGACAGTTCGCAGCGCTACAACTTCAATATCGGCAGCGCGCCAACAGTGGGCGGATCGTTCTCAGTGGGCACGTCGGTCTACGGGTCGAACGGCAACAGCCTGCCTTCGCCTCCGCCGGAATTCATGCAGGAACTTCGCGTGAACACCTCAATGTACGATGCCCAGCAGGGCGCGACCAGCGGCGCGCAGATTGACGTGAACACGTCCACCGGTACCAATACCTGGCATGGCCAGTTCTATGGCATGTACGCCAACAACTTGATGAACGCCTCGCCCTACTTCTTCAACCAGTCCTATCAGCTCACGCAGAATGGCATTGGAGTCTTTCCCAAATCACTCGTAAATCCATGGCTTCGCCGCTGGGACTCGGGCGTCACAGTCGGTGGTCCCATTAAGACCAATAAGCTCTTCCTCTTCTTCGCCTACCAGCGCGGAGTGAATGAAGACAACGCGACAGGGCTCTCTGAGATGACCGTCCCCAGCGGCTTGACCAACGACCGCAGCGTCGGCGGCCTTCAGGCAGCCGATGTGAGCTGGGGGGGGCCGGGATGGACGCCGCCAAGCTCAATCGATCCCGTCGCTTCGGCTCTTTTGAATGCCAAACTCGCAGATGGTTCCTATGTGATTCCTTCCGCTCAATCCAGCGCGCCTTATGCATATGGCGTGCCCAATGTCATCCTGATCGGAACTTCGCGCCTGAGAACGGACCAGGCCAACATCTCGCTCGACTACGACGCCACCGCGACGGATCGGGTATCGGCGAAGTACTTTTATCAAAACGCGCCAGTTACACGTCCCTTCGGCTACTCGGATGTGCCCGGATTCCCCGTCACCGCGCACAACGGCGCGCAGGTCTTCTCGCTGGGAAACACCATCTCCATCGGTCAGAAGCTGAATTGGGAGCAGCGCCTCGGATTTGTCCGCATGGGCTCCTTCAGCAACTATGTACAGAATGCTGCTGGTGGGACCCTTGGAGTTGGGGACGCGCAGACAACCGGCTTGCTAGCAAATATGCTGCCCGGTTTGGCGATCGGCAATTTTGGATACTATGACCAATACTCTCCAAGTCTCAATATTGGACCGGCTGGAGTGCCCGGCGCCTTTGTGGACATGGGTTATTATCAGAACCGCCTTAATCCATCCACCAATGTGATCTTGACCGTGGGCAAGCACACTATCATCGCCGGCGGCGGTTACAGCTATACGCAGTTGAACATTACCGATAACCGCACCGGCCATGCCCAGGTCAAAGTCAGCGGTTTTGATAATTTCCTGCAGGGGATCGTGCACAGTTCCATTGCTTTCGAAAGCATCGATGAGACTGCACATCGTAACAATGCGGATCGCTATTATCGGACAAATGAGATTAGCAGCTACGTTCAGGACAAGTGGCAAGCGAAGAGCAATTTGAGCATCACGGGTGGCATTCGTTATGACTACCACGGCGGCATGACGGAAAAGTACGGCGATATGTTCAACTTTAGCCCGACCGCGTACAACGTCACCGGCACCTCCACCACCGGATTCGTGGTAAATCACTCCGGATTCATCGTCGCTGGGAACAACAAGCAAAACCCGACGCCGGGGGTTTCGGCTTCAACACTGAACGGGCGTCAATGGGGCATCTCGCCGCGCGTCGGCTTCGCTTGGACTCCCCAGAGGTTTAACAACAAAGTCGTAATCAGCGGCGGCGCGGGCATGTATTTCGACCGTGGCGAACTCATGTCGTATCTCTCCCAGCCCGCGGGAGGGTCGATCGGCGGCCCTTTTGGCGTAACTGAATCCGCGCCGCTGGCCAGCGTAGCCAATGGCCTTTCGGATCAAGGTACAAAGGCGAATAGCGGCGGCCTGACACTTGAGAATCCGATGGGCGATCTTGCCTTCAGTACCCCCGGACAGAATCTAGGTGGCAGCTATGTGGCGCCGAGCTCAAATCCGGGCGCAATGGTTCAGGTCTTGCAAGATCAGTTGAACGAAATGACCGGATCTCCCACAGGACTCAACTCCTATTACGCACAATTCGGCAAGAATTGCAGTGGCTGGCAGAGTCAGGAAGGATACACGCTTTGCACCCCAACCATTCCATTTGGCTACTACGACAAGGACAACGTTTTGCCGTACACGATAAACTACGCGCTCAATGTGCAGTGGCAGCCAGCGAACACTGTAGCAGCCACTCTCGGCTACACGGGGAACCGTGGCCGCCACTCGGTGATTCCGATTCCATTCAATGAGCCGGGCATCGCCACCTCCGCTCATCCGATCTGGGGCGAAACTTCCTCGTACGGCATGGAAGTGATGGACTACACCAATCCCAATTGCGGGTACGACTACTGCCCGATTCCAGAGGAGCCTTGGGCTACGGCTGACTCCGGCAACACCGACTTCCGTGCGCCTTTCGTGGGCTACAGCCCCAATTCATCTGCCTTCAAGACCGTTGGTGTTTCGGCATACGACGCGCTCGATGCGCATCTCGAAAAACGCCTTTCGCAAAACTTCGCACTTGGCGCCAGCTACACGTGGAGTCACTCCCTCGACGAGCAAAGCGATATTGGCCTCTTCTTCACCGGTGACAATCCGACCCGACTGCACGATTCCTGGGCTTCCTCGGACTTTGACCGAACTCATGTGTTTACCGGAAACTTCCAGGTGGATATTCCCAATGCGGTCAAGAGCAACAACGTCGCCTCCTTTATCGCAAACAACTGGCATCTTACCGGAACCGGAATCCTGCAGAGCGGCGAACCCTACTCGCTCTACGAGTTCTACGGCGCGGTGGGAAGCATTAACTTCGGCAACTATCCCACTTTGATGAATCCCATACTCGGCATCAAAGATCCCAAGCATCCAAAGACCGCCTTGACCGGGAATAAGGGCGCCACACGCAATTCGGGCGGCAGCTACATCCCGGCCATCGATCCTTCGCAGATCGCCATCAACTACCTGGCGCCGGGGACCAATGGAATTCCGGTTTCCACCGGCAGCCATCCAACCGATATCTACGAAACGGGCTTCAATCAGGGGCAGCGGAACATCTTTCGGCAATCTCCTCAGAAGCGTCTCGATATCTCCTTCCGCAAGGGATTCAGGATTACGGAAAAAATCAAGGCGCAGTATGAGTTCAACATCTTCAACATCACTAATACAACTAGCCTGGATATACCGCAGGATCAAGCGCAGATTCGTCAGAATAACGGATGCGCGGCCGCTGCGATTCAACAATATGGCGGATCCACGAATTGCAACCAGTATCGCAGCTACCTTGGATACGGCCAGGTTGTGACTTCCAGCAGTTCGACGGATCAACAGACCGCCTTGGCCAACCTGGACCAGATTCCCTATTCAACAGGTAAAGGGAAATCAACGCAGCTTCCCCTGACGCTTTCGCTGAACCCGCCGCAGGGCACTTGCACAATTTCTCCTTTAACCATCGCAAACACTTCAAGCTGCCCGAACAACGCCGCCAACTTTGGCTCGGTGACGGGGACCATCGGCGGCAACCGCGCTGTCACGATGGGATTTCACGTTACTTTCTGACTTTCGGCAACCTGCAACTGAGATGGGCCGGGGTTTGACCCCGGCCCTCTTTATTTGATAGCTGTGGCTGCGGCTGCATACATTGAGCCGAGCCTCATTTAAAGGGGAACACCATGAGCGCGTTTGAGACCTTCCCCCGCATCACGCCCTTCCTCTGGTTCGATTCGGACGCCGAGGAGGCGGTCAATTTCTATCTCACCGTTTTCCGGAACTCGCGGATGCTGGACGTCCTGCGCCGCAAGGTGGACGACCCCAGCGGGCGGGCCGGAACCGTGCTGACCATCGCTTTTGACCTGGATGGGCAGTGATTCACCGCACTGAACGGAGGGCCCGGCTTTCCTTTTACGCAGGCTGTCTCCCTCGCGGTGCGCTGTGACTCGCAGCAGGAGGTGGACGAGTACTGGTCGAAGCTGGCGGCCGGAGGCGCCGAAATTCAATGTGGATGGCTGAAAGACAAGTTTGGCATGTACTGGCAGATCACTCCCGCGAGCCTGCCGGAACTGATCAAGAACCCCAAGGCCTTTGAGGCAATGTTGCAAATGGTGAAGATCGACATTGCTACGCTGGAACGGGCCGGCGGTTCGTGACGGATGTGGTCCTTGGAAGTGCGTGGGAGGCGGGATTTTAGCTTTCCAGAGAGAGGCAGTACCTGGCTAACACTAAAGTCACACTTCAGGTGGTGACTTTGGAATTCTTCTGTTGATTCGTGCATCCTATCGCGCTACATTGAGGCCACCCCAGCGATCTGCCATCTCCCAATGCAGTCTGGCAGAGGTAGAACCGTGACTTGTCCTAAATGCCGCTCTGAAGCTCTCGCCACCGTTCCGGCTGAAATCCGCCTCTATCGTAATCGGCCGCGCACGCTCAGCCATCCTCCCGTCACTCCGTCTCCAGACATTTGCATCTGCCTGGATTGCGGTTGGTGCGAGTTCTCCGTACCGCGAAGCTGGCTTGCGGCGGGATGGCTCCGGCCGCAATCTGCGCCGCAGCCGACGCCCAAGCCTGTCCTGGTTATGGCCTGAGCCGTTGGCCCGGATACTCCCAGAATCAACGGCTTGGCGAGCCGGATGGACCCGGCAGTCCGGCGGGTCGGTGTGCACCATAGGTGCGAATGCCGCAAGGGCAGGACTCCCGGCTGGAAGGGAAGCGGAGCGGGCACATTCTGAGCACCCCGCCTGCCAAGCCCGTATCCCCCCATCCGTAACATGCTCCACTTTTGGGGCATTCTTCCTACATATTTAGTTGCAAGTCGTTCATCTTTATGGTTAAATTGGGCTTTTCCACAGGACTCCCATCCCCCATGCAAGGAGAGTGAACCTACCGTGTCCTGCCCAAACTGCAAATCAGACTTTTTCACCACCGTGCCCGCGGAAATCCGGTTGTACCGCAATGGGCCGCGAACCCTCAGCCATCCGCCTATGACGCCTTCCCCGGACGTTCACATCTGCCTCGACTGCGGCTGGAGCCAGTTTTCTGTTCCCCGCGCTTGGCTGGCCGCCGGTTGGCTCCATCAGCAGGCTCCGCCGCGCCCGGTGCCGGTGCCGGTGCCCAAGCCGATGCTCATTAGCGCTTGAGCGGGGACGAGCGGCCGCTCGATTCAACGACAAAGCGAGCTGGTTGAACCCGGCAGCGCAGCGGGATGGCAGGTCCGGCTCCCGCAAGGGCGAGGATTCCGGGCTGGCCGGGGACCGCGGCTGGCCTGCAATGATCGTGCTGCGCAGAAAGCCATTTTCCGGCGCGGCAATACACCGTGCGTTTTACTTCCTCACGCTGCCGGTTGCGCCGCTCAATGCTCTTTCAAACCGTCTCTTCGTCCCCTGGTAAGGCGGGGAACGGCAATTAAGGTCAACGCCACCAAGAAGATGGATGCCGCGGTAAACTCCAGGTGACCGTGGCGCAGGTCCTCGAAGACGAGTTTCGCCGCTACAAAAGCGACGGCCGCATAAGCCGCGCGGACCATGGCTGTTCGTCCCAGACGAGCTCCTGCAACAGCGAGTCCAAATGCGAGCGAGCACAGGGCAACGGTTCGAATGAGGGCCACGTGGAACGCCTCCGGCGCCAGAACCAGCCTGATGAGATCAAAGCCGGCGATGGCGAGGAAGGCGGCCACGGAGAAAGCGGTGAGCAGCGCCGCGGCCAGGTGCAACGTCTGCCCGCGCCAATCCTCACCTTTCTTTTCAGCGGCCGACAGATAGGCCAGCACGGCGCATGCAGCTACGGTTAGCGCGGCTGCGCCGGGCATTGCGGGCGGCGCACCTGCAAGGGCTTGGGCTGCCCAAGTGGCAAGGCCGGAGGCGCCTGCGGCGACCAGCAAGAACAAGACTGCCTGGAGTTCCAGCGTCAATGACGACATCCGGTTTGCCAAGAAAGTGGCGGCGACCGCGCCGATTGCGAGAGCAACCGACGCCACCGGGCTGGAGGGCAGCATTAAAACCGCGCCAAGAAACAGGCATGCGGCCCATACACTCAGGATGCGAAAGTTGCGGTGCTGCCCGTTGCGGCGGACGGGACCATACGCGACGGCATAACAAGCGGCGGCAAGGATGACGCACGAGACGCCAAGGACCGTTCGGGCGGAACCCGGAGTAAGCCAGGACAGCGCCGCGGCAACCAGCCCGAAGGCGATCATTCCTTGTGTGGCCGCGAGCACCGGAATCGGTTCGCCGCGCAGCCATATCCGGCGTCCAAGCATCACCAGCTCCAAAACAAACAGCAGAACCGGCGCTGCGAGGAGGAGGGTGATGGGGATCGAAGGATAGTCCGTCCGGTTTGCCGGCGCGAGCCGGTAAATCAGAAGTAGCGTCCAGACGGCCAGGTCGGCCGTGAGGGCGACCATCAGGCGTATGCCGCGCAGATCCAGCTTTCGCTGGCCTAACTCGCATACGATCAGCATGGCAAGCAGCAGAAAAGTGAACTCCGGCATCCGGTGAGTGGCGATTGAAAGCGCCATCGCAGCGATGGCAGAGCCCGCGAATGCGACGGAAAAAACTACGGCCGTGCGGCGCCACAACCCTAAAATGGCCGCTAGCGCAACATAGAGAGCCAGGATGACCGCCGCTATGGTTCCCCGCATGGCGTTGAACCGGATGGTCATCTCCCACAACATGGGCGCCAGAATGAGAATGGAGACGGCGGTATAGAACGCGCCGGTGAGCTTGCGGCGGAGAGCGGCGCGGGCAGCGGCAAAGAGCCACGCGGCGGCGTACAGGGCGGCGATGAAGGCCACGACCGTGCGAGGCAACAGGCTAGCGCCGGAAACGGCGCGCAGCAGATACGCGCCGGCGATACCCAGCAGCGCGCTGCCCAGCACTGGAAACGCACTGGTGAATTGGGGCAGGGGCTCGGGCCAGGCTGCAACTGGAATATCCGCAGGGAGAGACGAAGCCGCATTCCCGGCAGTTTTCGGCGAGGAGCGCTCAAGAGCCTGGACGCGACGTTCCAGGCCCTCAAGCCGGGCGGCAATCAGGTCGAGCGAGTCCGGACGGGCATTCATGCCTTACCCCCGGTTTGCTAGTCTCCCGAGTGGGCGGGCGCTTGGTTTTCCCCCCAGGGCGGAAGCAATTTGACCAGCACCCACAGGAAGAGAAGCGGCAGGATGGTTAGGCCAATGGCCGCCAACAATCCTTCGCGCGTAGCCAGCGCCATTTTGTAGGTGGTGTAGCCAAGGAAGCTCTTCGAGAACAATTGGCCGCCGATGACCACGTTCCAGCGCATGGCGAAGACGCTAATCAGAATCAGCGAACCGCAAAAGACGTAAATGCGCTTGCGGGCGAGCTCAGAGAGGCTGTGCTTCCAAACCTGAGTGATGAACAGCAGCACCATGGGCACCATCGTGCCGATGAGAATCTGGAGCACGATTTGGGAGAAGAAAAGCCTGGTGTGCACCATGAAGTCCAGGCTGCGGAACGACTCGTCGGCCTCGTAGATACGGTGAACCAGGTCCAGCATCTCCAGGCTGAAGTCGATGATGAAGATGTAGAACATGTACATGGCGACGGTGTCCACGCAGCGCATGTCGATGGGCTGCTTGCGCAGTTTGGTCAGGCCCATATAAAGCAGCATTACCGCGGCCACCCCCGAAACCATGGCGGAGAAGATGAAGACCACCGGCATGAGCGGCGACGACCACCACGGGTTGGCCTTGATGGATCCGAAGATGAACCCGACGTAGCCGTGCAGCAGGAAAGCCGAAGGAATGCCGATCAGCGTCACCACCCAGCCCACTTTTTCGTCGATGTGGAGAGCGCGCTCGCTGATGTTGGTGGAACCGAGCGTCATGATCTTGTAGATAATTCGCAGCAGGCCCTTGGTTTCCTGCGAGCGAAGCACGATTTCCCTTCGGTAATCCAGCCAAATCTCGAACACCAGCACCGCCATCAGGTACCAGAGATATACGTAGCCGAACATGGCCATGGCGGAGGTGGCGTGGGGCGTAAAGTACATCTCCGGCGAGCGCTCGGGATGGCCCAGGTGCAGCTGCAGGGGCAGCGGCGCGTCGAGGAGGAAGGCCAGCGCGGTGAGCAGCGCCAGGCGGTAGGTGGGCTTGACCGCTTCCACGCGGAACACCCGTTCCAGCGAGGCCAGAATGAAGGCGCCCGCCACCAGGCCCGTGATGTAGGGGTACAAAACGATCAGCACGCTCCAGTAAAGCGTGATTTCGTTGGGATACATGTAACCTTCCACGCCGCTCATAAAACCAGCTCCTAGCTCTTAGCTTTTAGCTATTAGCTCCTTGCTTGCTCGCTCCCGCCGCCGTACCATCGCGCCGAACAGCTAAGAGCTAAAGGCTGAAAGCTAATGGCTGCCTTTCTTACCGCACCGATCCATCGAGCCCGTAGTAGTACGCCTTGGCGCCGGTGGCCATCTGCGGCTTGAGCACCTGCACGGGATGCGTCTTCAAGAATTCGTGAATCGGGTCGTTGGGGTTTTTCAAGTCGGCCAGTTGCCGTGCACCGGTGGGGCAGGCCTCGCAGCACGCGGTGGTGAGCCCCTTGGTGATGCGGTGGTAGCACAGCGTGCACTTGTCGGCCACCTTTTTCGTTGGATGGATGTAGCGGCATCCGTAGGGGCAGGCCTGCACGCAGTAGGCGCAACCCAGGCAGTACTTGGGATCGATCAGCACCACGCCGTCGGGGCTGATAAAGGTTGCGCCGACGGGACAAACCTGGGTGCAGGGCGAATCGGCGCAGTGGTTGCACATCTTGGGCACGAAAAAGTACTTGCCCGGATCTTCTGGATCCGCCGCGACAGCCGGAAAGCCCTCTTTGCCGCCGTCGGGCGAGATGACCTGGGGGTTGGTCATGTCGGTGTCGGTGACGTGGTAGCGCTCCACCCAGGTGCGGAAGTGGCCGTCGGGGACGTCGTTTTCAGCCGCGCAGGCGCGTACGCAGTTGCCGCAGCCGATGCACTTGGGAATGTCGATGAGCATGCCCCACCAGTGGTCGGAGATGTTGTAATTGGGCGCGGACTCTGGGGTGCCGGCCAGCACGGCCTTCCAGGCAATGGCCGCGGCGGGCATGAGGATGAGGAAATGGCGACGGTTCATGGTCATTTTGCGCCTCCCTTCGCCGTTGTGGCGGCACCGATTGCCGGCGAGTGCGGTTGATGGCAGGTCTCGCAGGGCATGCCGTTGGAGTGATCGGCAGCGTTTACCTGGGGGAAGTTCTTGGGCCGCGCCGCGGAGAACGAATGGCAGCGCACGCAGAGCGTTGCGGTGTCGAGCTTGGCGGGGGTCACGCTGCCGGGATCCTCGGCGTGCTTTTCCTGTGGTCCATGGCAGGCCTCGCAGTTCACGTGCGCGTGTTTGCCGGCGTTCTTGGTGTCGGCGATATCGGAGTGGCAGGCCTCGCAGGCCTGGTGGCCAGCGTAATGCACAGGGAGCTGGCCGATTTCAGTGATGGCGGCAGCGCGGTAGTGACCGTACTTCCCAAATGTGGGCGGGATCACATACCCTCGGATCGCCCAGAACACCAGGAAGGCGATGACGAAGAGGCCCGCGAAACGGAAAAGGTGTCCAGAATCTTTCAGGAATTTCATCCTGCCCCATCTTCTTGAGGCTGCGCGGCGGGGGAGAGCCCGCGCAGGCTCAGGTGATCCAGATCATCAGTCGGGGCAAGAGTAGCGCGGGCTAGGGAGGGACTGTATGTGAGGCGAATCACAAACGCTTGTGATGGACAAACAAGCATCGGGCTCCTGGCTGCTTGCCAGGTGGTCGGGAGCCGGTGCCAGCAGTGCATGCAGTGCATGCAATGCATGCAAAAAGGGGGGAGGGGGGTGTTTATTCTCCCCTCAAACGGGGAAAGGAGCTCCGGTTGGAGCTCCTTCCAGCTTGAGTGTGTGCCGGACGAGCCTGGATGGTTGTGGCGGCCGTCACATCAGGGCGAGCGGGACCGGGTTGGGCCGATGCGTTTCGTCGGGATTGCGAATTTGTGATGGTCGCCATCGTTTGGTCCCTGTGCTAGCACTGCTAGCATTGCTAGCAAAAAGGGGGGTACTTATTTCCCCTCAAACGTGGAAAGGAGCTTCGGCTGGAAGCTCCTTCATAGCTTAAGTATCTGTCACAGGGGCCGGTGTGGCTGTCGCGGCCGTCACAGCGGCGCGGGCTGGAAGCCGGCAGACGTGGGTGAACTGTAGGCTGACCACTGACATCTCGCTATTAGGGATTGGCGTTGCGGGCGTGCTCTGCGGCGGCGGCGAGGGCCTTCGATTTGCGATAGACATTGGCGACGGCGAGGGTCCAAAGGGGAACGAGGTCGACGCCGGGGACGAGCTTGGCGAGCGCCGAGGGCAGGAACTCCCAGTGCCAGCCGAGCAGCCAGCTGAGCACGCCGGTCATGCCCAGGTCGAGCAGATCGTCGGCGGGCGAGGCGGCGCCCTCGACGAAGAAGGGGAGGACGGCTATCTGGACGATGTCGGCAACAATGGCCAGCACCATCGCGGTACGCAGCCGCGGGCCGGGGGTGAGGACGAGTTGGCCTTGTTGCTTTGCCATCTGCTGGGAACCATTTACCACTTCAGGTTAAATCCGCGATGGAAGTTCCACAAAAAAGAAGGAGGCCTCCAGCCGAAGCTGGAGGCCTTGAAGTTCGTTCCACTTTGAAGTGTTCAGGGCAGGGAAGGGAGCGGGTTTTCTACTCCCCACTCCCTTTTCCCTACTCCCTGCTGTTTAGTACATGCCGTCCATGCCGCCGCCGTGGCCGCCGCCGGCCGGGGCCGACTTGGGCTCGGGAAGCTCCACCACCAGGGCTTCGGTGGTGAGGAGCAGTCCGGCGATGGAAGCCGCGTTCATGAGGGCAGTACGGGTGACCTTGGTGGGGTCAATGACGCCGGACTTTACCAGGTCCTCGAACTTGCCGGTCAGGGCGTTGTAGCCGTAGTGGGGCTCCTTGGAGTCGAGCACCTTGGCCACGACCACCGCACCCTCTTCGCCGGCGTTGGCGACGATCTGGCGCAGCGGCTCTTCGAGCGAGCGGAGGACGATCTGGGCACCGATCTTCTCGTCGCCTTCGAGCGTCTTGAGCAGCGCTGCGACCGCGGGGATGGCGCGCACCAGGGCGACGCCGCCGCCGGGAACAATGCCTTCCTCGACTGCCGCGCGGGTGGCGTGCAGAGCATCCTCAACGCGAGCCTTCTTCTCCTTCAGCTCGGTCTCAGTGGCTGCGCCCACCTTAATGATGGCCACGCCGCCGACCAGCTTGGCCAGCCGCTCCTGCAGCTTCTCCTTGTCGTAGTCGGAGGTGGTCTTCTCAATCTGGCTGCGGATTTCCTTGACGCGGCCGTCGATGTCACTGGACTTGCCGGCGCCGTCGACGATGGTGGTGTTGTCCTTGTCGATGGTGATGCGCTTGGCGCTGCCGAGATCTTCCAGCTTGACGCCTTCGAGCTTAATGCCGAGGTCTTCGGTGATGGCCTTGCCGCCGGTGAGGATGGCAATATCGCCCAACATGGCCTTGCGGCGGTCGCCGAAGCCGGGAGCCTTGACCGCGCAGACGTTCAGGGTGCCGCGCAGCTTGTTCACCACCAGTGTGGCCAGCGCCTCGCCTTCCACGTCCTCAGCGATGATCAGAAGGGGCTTGCCGCTGCGGGCCACCTGCTCCAGCAAGGGCAGCAGATCCTTCATGGCACTGATCTTTTTCTCGTAGATCAGGATGTAAGGATCTTCGAGAACGGCTTCCAGGCGCTCCGCATCGGTGACGAAGTAGGGGCTCAGGTAGCCGCGGTCGAACTGCATGCCGTCCACGGTTTCCAGACCAGTGTGCATGGTCTTCGACTCTTCAATGGTAATGACGCCGTCCTTGCCCACAACCTTGACCGCATGGGCGATGATGTCGCCGATCTCCTGGTCGCCGTTGGCCGAAATCGCGCCGACCTGGGCCACGGAACCCTCATCCACGGGCTTGGAAAGCTTGCCCAGGGCGCCGCCTTCGGTCCACTTGCCGTCCTTGTCACGGGTGCCGATCACGGCGGCGACAGCCTTGTCGATGCCGCGCTTGAGGGCGGTGGGGTTGGCGCCGGCCGCAACCGTCTTCACGCCTTCGCGGAAGATGGCCTGGGCCAGTACGGTTGCGGTAGTCGTTCCGTCGCCGGCAACGTCACTGGTCTTGGAGGCAACTTCCTTGACGAGCTGCGCGCCGACGTTCTCCATCGGGTCTTTCAGCTCGATCTCCTTGGCCACCGTCACGCCGTCCTTGGTGATGGTGGGCGAACCAAACTTCTTCTCGATAACGACGTTGCGGCCCTTGGGGCCGAGCGTCGCCTTGACCGCGTCCGCCAGCGTGTTGACGCCGCGCAAGATCGCCTGTCGGGATTCTTCACCGTGCAAAATCTGCTTTGCCATTGTTCTCTCCTGAAGAAAGTTGCCAGCCTTCAGCTCTCAGCTGTCAGCAATTCGTTGTCGATCATCAGCTATCTGAAATTTCCAGCTCAGCAATCAGTCCTCACGGCCTCACAACCGGCGGGCCCTACTGAAAGCTGACGGCTGATAGCTGAGAGCTTATTTCTTGACGATGCCGAGGACTTCTTCCTCGCGCATGATCAGGAACTCTTCGCCGTCGATCTTGATTTCGGTGCCCGAGTACTTGCCGAAAAGGACGCGGTCGCCGGTCTTGACGTCGAGCGGGAACACCTTGCCTTCGTCGTTTGACTTGCCCTTGCCCACGGAGATGACTTCGCCTTCCTGGGGTTTTTCCTTGGCGGTGTCGGGGATGATGATGCCACCACGGACCGTTTCACCCTCTTCGAGACGGCGGACGAGGATGCGATCGTGAAGCGGGGTAAAGCTGGTTTTCACAGAGGTTGCTGCCATTGCTTCGCTTCTCCTTCATACGCGGAAGGCCGTGCAGGCCTGGCCGCGGGGTTTTAAGATGGATTGGAACCAGAAACTTGCGGAAGAAGAGCCACTTGCGTTGATCGGACCAGCAGTCCAGCCGACCCATTGCTAGCACTCTAGCCTTCCAATTGCTAACGATAGTCAAACTGTGTCTACTTTGTCAAGGCCCACGGTGCAAAATATTAGCGCAATTAGCTCATATTTAGTGAGCGCAATAGTATTGTGACGGGCAAAGGCGGTCGGCGATCGGGAAAAGGCGACGTCAGATCGGCTCTCTCCGCTGGCAATGGTGTTCTCTCATGTGATGGCAGAGATTGCAGGACAGATGTTAATCGTACCCGGCGCGACTCGACATTTCGGTTCGAATTCGATGCGGCGCTGCCGGGGCAGTCCGCTTGCGAACCTTGCCAGCCCCATGCCGAAAGGCGGACACCCAGATTACAATAATCTCCATGAGTCGCCGGTTTTTCTTCTTATTCGTCGCCGTTCTGACCCTGTTTGGGTTGGTATCCGCCGGTCTTTCGCTGTCCGCCCAGGACAGCCGGGGCCGCAAGTACAAGCCTCCGCCGCCCACTGCCCGCATTGAAGTCACGGTGCTCAACAACGCCTCGGGCAAGCCGATCGAGAACGCTGCCGTGGTCTTTCATCCCATGAAGAATGACAAGGATGAGGGCGACATGGAGCTGAAAACCGATGAGGATGGCAAAACCGCCCTCGACGTGATTCCGATCGGCGACACAATTCAATTGCAGATCATCGCCCATGGCTTTCAGACCTACGGCAAGGAGTACACGATCGATAAGAGCCACCTGGCTATCGCGGTGCGGATGAAGCGTCCCGGGGAGCAGTACTCGATTTACAAGCAGCACCCGGACGACAAGAAGGATCAGAACGATCAGCAGAAGCAGAATCCCCAGGACAAGCCGCAGTAGTGACGGAATTGTCCGGATCCTGACATCCGATCTCCACAACTGGAAATTGACAACTGAAAACTTCGAACTACGAGCTGCCGACTATGAACCTTTCCGGCAAATCCGCGCTTGTGACTGGCGGCGCCAGGCGGATCGGGCGGGCGATTGCACTGGCTCTTGCGCAGTCCGGCGCGGATGTGACCATTACTTATCGCCGCTCTGCTGACGAGGCCGTAGAAACGGTGGATGCGGTGGAGCAGCTGGGGCGGCGGGCGCATGCGGTAGCGTGCGATGTGCGTTCCGAGGTTTCAGTGCGCGCCGCTGTGGAAGCCGCCGTGAAGTACCAAGGCCGACTCGACATCCTGGTGAATAATGCGGCGGTGTTTGAAACGGCGCCGCTGGAGCAGTTGACGCTTGCTGCATGGGACGCGGTGTTCGAAACCAATGTGCGCGGGCCGTTTTTGGTTTCGCGGGAGGCGTTGCCGCACCTGCGAGTGGCGCGGGGCCGAATCGTCAATCTGGGCTCGCTAGGCGGACTGGAGTCGTGGGCCGGCCACGCGCATTACTGCGCCAGCAAAGCGGCGCTGCACATGCTCACCAAGACCATGGCCAAGGCTTGGGCGCCGGAAGTGGCCGTGAACTGCGTGGCCCCGGGCTGGGTGGAGTTGGAAGAGGAATCGGCCGTGGCTCAGGAGAGGGCGGCGCGCTTTGCCGCCAAGACGCCGATGCGCCGCAACGGAACGGCGGAGGATGTTGCCCAGGCGGTGCTGTTCTTCGCCTCGGCTGCGGAGTTCATCACCGGCCAGATTCTCACAGTGGATGGCGGGCTGGGACTCTAGTTTTGCCGGGCGTCCGGCTCCAGATTCTCGGCTGGTGGGACTTCAACGCAGGATGGCCGCTCCAGTTAATGGCGAGTCTATCGCGCTAAAACACGAATCCCCGGCGAGCATAAAATCTGCCGGGGATTTTCGTGAGCGCTGACCGAGAATTCGTCTATCGGGGCTCTTTCTTCTCTTCCGGTTTCGGCTTCGATTCCGGTTTTGGCCTGGGTGCGGGCTTCTCCGCCGGTCGCCTCGGCTCTGTTTTTGGCGCCGGCCGGCTTTCCGGAGCGGGATGTTCTGCTCTCTCCGTTGGGCGCGAAATAGTCTCAGGCCTGGTTGTCGGGCGTTCCTGCGGCTGCTTTTTTGCAGCAGGAGCTCGGCGCTCTTCTGGTGCGGGTCGCGTTGGAGACGCGTGGGTTTCGGGTCGCGCCGGGGCCGCGTGGGTTTCAGGTCGCGCTGGAGACGCGTGGTTTTCAGGGCGAGCCGCGGGCTGCTTAGCGGAGCGGGTGGGTTCGTTTCCGGGCCGCGCATTGGTGGTTCGCGGAGCCGGCTTGTTTGCCGGTGGATGGTACGGAGCGCCGGCTGCCCTGGCAGCCACTGCGCCGCTGCCTTTGAAGTCAGTGGGTCGCGCAGTTGCCGCGACGGGGGGCCTTCCGTGATTGGCGCTGGCGCGGAACTGGGGATTGGAACGCGCCATCTGAATGCGTTGCTCCTGCGCAGCCGGTGGGGGTACATGCCGCATGCGCGCAACTGCCTCTTCCTGTTGCGTGGGCCGAGCCTGGATGCCGCCCTGGCCGCCGTTGAAGCTCACGTGAACGTTGTTATTCACGATCACCGTCTTATTCACGTAGACATTGCGGATCACGGTCGTGTTCACGTTCACCACGGCGGTGTTGTAGTAGAAGTGGTTGTTCTGCCAGCGGCCTCCACCGAAGCCGTGGCCGAAGTAGCCGAAGCCGTAGTCGACGCCGCCATAAAAGCCGACCTGAGGCGCCCAGTAGCCCTGGTTGAACACGTAGGCGCCATTGTTCCAGCCCCACCAGGGCGGGGTCCACAGGTAGCCCGGCTCGGGAGCAGGAACCCAGGTGCCGGGAACCCAATAGTAGTCGCTGTAGTCGGCGTCCCAGGCCCAGTAACCCGGAACCCATAAGTAGCCGTCTTCAGGGCACTGCGGCTGTGCGTAGACGGGGAGCGCGGGAGGCGCGAAATTCACGCTGATAGCCACCTGGGCGAGCGCCGGCTTGAAGGGCACCAAGCCCAGCAAGGCGAATAGGGACATGCATAGTGCTCGTTTCATTCGGAGTGCTTCCTTAATTTGGAGATAGGAACAAGGCCGGGACAATAGGGAAGGCGGGATGAGAACGAAGCGCAAAAATGTGGCCGCCTCTGGTTGAGAATGCGACCATTACTTGGATGGCAGGGCGGGGCGGCGGAGTTGTCAGGGGTAGGGAATGTTGACGTTGTGAGGCGTTGAGGCTTACCTCGCTGCCAGTACGTTTACCATCGACGCAAATATCTTCCAGCCATCCGATGAGCCGAGGATCCTCTCGCTGGAGCGGTCTGGATGCGGCATCATGCCGAGGACATTGCGCCCTTCATTGAGTATTCCGGCGACGTTTGCGTGAGAGCCGTTGGGATTCGCTGCCGGCGTGATTGCACCTTCCGGCGTGGAATAGCGGAAGGCGACTCGGTCTTCTGCTTCAAGACGCTTCAACTCCTCCGGCGTGCAGAAATAATTGCCCTCCATATGGCCGATGGGGATCTGCAACACTTCGCCTTTGATGAGCTCGTTGGTGAAGGGGCTGTCAGCCGTTTCCGTGCGCAAGTGCACTTGCTTGCAGATGTACTTGAGCCCCGCGTTGCGCATCAGCGCGCCGGGTAGAAGACCGGCTTCGGTCAGGATCTGGAACCCATTGCAAATGCCGAGCACCAGGCCACCGCTCGCGGCGAATTTCTGCACTGCGCCCATGACGGGCGAGAAGCGAGCGATGGCCCCGGTGCGCAGGTAGTCGCCGTAGGCGAAGCCGCCCGGAACCAGCACCGCGTCCACGCCCTCGAGGTCCGCCGAGTCATGCCACAGGAACGTGACCGGCTGGTGGGCGATGGTCTCGATAACGTTGAAGGTGTCGTGGTCGCAATTGGAGCCGGGAAAGACGAGGACGCCGAATTTCATGCTTCAAGGGTATCAGCGTTGGCGCTTAGCGGGAGTTAGTCAGGTAGGCCAACCCCGCAGCACCGCCGGCGACTCAGTAGGTCAACTGCAGTTCCAGCCCCTTGGCTGAATCGGGGACCAGCGCCGATATCCGGTGATGCTCGGCGTCGTATGCAGTCGAAATTGCCATTCCTTTTGTGCTGTCGAGAGTGGTGTAACTGGCTTCGGTGGCCGGCCTGGTCGCTCCGTATACGTCAACCTCGAATAGCTTCCACCACGGCGTGAAGCTGCCTTCCGGTGGATTCACCATCACGATGATCCCCTGCGCCGTGAGCCGGCAGGTGAACTCTTCGCGCAGAAACTGTCCCTGCCGGAATGCGAAGGAATCGCCGTCATCGAGGTACAGGCTGCCGCTGCAGTCCTTGCCCGGCGCTACCGGCGGATAAATACGGAGCGTCAGCGGACCTTGAGGCTTTTCGTCGGTGCTTTGGACCAGTGGCTGCTCCGGCACGATGGCGCCGGCGCGCACAAAAACCGGCAGCGTGTCCAGATTGTGCGTTTCCTGAACTCCGGGGGGCGCATCGCTATTGTCAATTGCCTTGTGCGGCATGCCGCCTTCGACCTTGGCGCCGGACCAGTAGTCATACCAGCCGACCGGCGGCAAACTGACGAAGTAATCGTCCATCTCGTCGGGATAAGGGCTTTGGGCAATCAGAAGGTCCGGGCCCAGCATGAACTCGTTTTGTGTTGTCGGATCGACCGTGCCATTGCTGATCGCTTCGGGAAAATCCAGAAACAGCGGCCGCATGATGGGCAGTCCGGTGCGGCTCATCTCCTCCGCTGTTGTGTACAGATACGGCATCAGACGGTAGCGTTCCTCAATGTAGCGCCGGCGGATTTCGAGGTCCTCGGGCGTGCCATTCTCCCAAGGTTCCTGCGGTGCAGTCCCTTTGGCGGAGTGGTCGCGGTCAATGGGCTCGAAAGCCGCCACTTCAAGCCAGCGGGTCAGCAGTTCAGGCTGCGGCGAACCCGCAAACCCACCAACATCCGCGCCGCTCATGGCGAACCCGCTCAACCCCAGATTCAGCAGTTGCGGAATGGATTGGCGCAGATGGTTCCACGTGCTCGAATTGTCGCCGGTCCACGTGGCGGCATAGCGCTGCCCGCCGGCATAGCTTGCCCGCGTCATGACGAACGGCCGTTTGTCCGGCACGAGCTTCAACAGCCCCTTGAAGGTGCCGCGACTGTTCTCCATCCCGAAGATGTTATGAATTTCCAGGTGCGTCGCAGTGCGAGTGGCGAACCCAGGTTCCTCGATGCGGTGCACCACATCATCCGGCATCGTCTTGGATGGAACACCGAAGATGGCAGGTTCGTCCATGTCGTTCCAGAACCCGGCCACGCCGTCCTTCACAAAATCCGCGTACAGCGTTCCCCACCACTCGCGCGATTGCTGCTGGGTGAAATCCGGGAAGACAGACTTGCCGGGCCAGACCTCGCCAACATAAGTGGATCCGTCAGGATTCTTGACGAAGTGGTCGCCTGCCTTGCCCTCGTCGTAAGGCTTGTAGCCCGCGTTGGGCACATCGGCGATGTGCAGGTCGGTGATGACGACTGTTTTGAGGTGCTCGGCCTTCAGTTCCTGGACCATCTGCTCGAAATGCGGAAACCGCTCCGGATCCACGGTGAAGGGACGATTCTTGTACTGGTAATCGATATCGAGCCAGATCACGTCGGCGGGGATGCGTTCACTGCGCAGCTTGGCGGCGATTCTTCGCACTTCCGTCTCGGGGTAGTAGCTGTAACGCGACTGTTGGTAGCCCAGCGTCCAAAGCGGAGGCAGCGGCGTTTTGCCTGTGAGCCACGCCCACGTCTCGACAACTTGCTTTGGCTCGGGCCCAAACAGAATGTAGTAATCGAGCGGACCGTTGGGCGCTCCAAACGAATACGCGTCGCGATACTCCTTGTCGAAATCGAAGCTGGTGCGCCAGGTGTTATCCAGGAAGATGCCTGCGGCAATGCCGTTGCGCAGGGTAATGAAATATGGGATCGACTTGTAAATCGGGTCGGTGGATTCCTGCCAGCCGAACGCGTCGGTGTTCCAGTCTGAGAAGGCCTCATTGCGCCGATCCAGCGGACCGGGCTTGTCGCCCAAGCCAAAGTAATGCTCATCCTCCGGCGAATTCATGTACACGCGGAACGAAGTCCCGTGATACTCGATCGGCCGTCCGGGATAATTCTCTGCAATCACATGTCCGGCCAGGTCCGTGACCTGGAGCGCAAGTGGATCGCGATGGATGGCAACACGCAGCTTGGCGGTTTTGAAGCCGACCGATGTATTGCTGTTATCCTGCGTCACCGGAACGGCCGATTGACGCGCTTCCGCAAGCACAGCCCAGGATGCGTCTTCCAGAAGCTGGCCCGCGGGCCCGACACGCACGCGTAGGACGTCGTCGCGCAATGCGGTAATCTGCATCAGCGCGGAGCCTGAGTGAATCTCGATTCCGTTGGGCATCGCCCGGGAAGCGGTAACCCGGTCCAGCCGGACGAACGCCTGCTTCTGTTGGCTCTCGCCCGTCAATCTCGCTTGTGTGGTTGCGGCTAAAAACAGAACAGCAAATACAGCAAAAGTAACGCGTCTTCCGCTTGGCACTCAGCACCTCTATGGGCTGGTTTCTACCATTGCAGAAAGCATACTTGATCTAAGGCTGAACTGAGCAGGTCTTGCCATTGGAATTCGCGGGCATTTTCCATGCGCGCCCTCAAGAAAATCGCTTGACATGCGCCTCCGCATGCTGTTTCCTTGCTCTATCAAACCCATCCTGGAGGGAATTGGAGCCCGCATCTGCGGCCCGGTCCTTCACCTCCTCAGATATTCCCCTTCAGCTTCTCAGCCAGCGCCTTCGTCCCACTTATAAATGAGTCATCTTCCTCGGTTGCCGGTTTCATCGAGCCCAGGTTGATCTCCACGTTTGCCAGAGCACCCTCCAGTGCCGCCCGCGACAGCGCCGTCGCCGTGGTCAAGTCCGATGCCATGTTCGGATTCGTAATCGGCCGCAACTTCTCCACCATCCTGGCGATCTCAGCCGCGCGCTCCGCTACGCTCAGCGGGACGCTGGTCGCCTCTTTGAGCGCGGCGTTAATGAGTTGTCCGCCTTCCGCTGACTCCTTCGCCGCTTTGTAAGCCTTCATCACTGTGTTGTACGACTCGGCATCCGCATCAATCGCCGCCTTCAGTTCCTCGCGCAAGATCGCCAGCCGCGCGATCGCGTCGCTCAATTGGCTCTCGTATTGCACATAAGCCTTTTTGCCGCGCGACATGGAAGCCACCATGCCGGCCAGCCCCGCGGCCATCGCTCCCGCCGCCGCCGCCGCGCTCCCGCCACCGGGCGTAGCCGTCGGCGCGGCAAGCTGTTCGATGAACGGCTCGACTCCAGACCGCAATCCGCCCACCGCCATCTTTCCGCTCATCACGCCTGCCAGCCGGTTCTCCAGGATCAGCGAGGAATCGAAATTCTCCACTTGAAGGAACCACTCCGCCGCCTGTTCCAGCGCGGCCTTGGGGATCAAGCCGACGATCTCGCTCGAGGTCGGAATCGCGCCGTACCGGGCTGCCTCGCGCTTCACGAATTCGAAGACACGATGAATCGGCGTCTGGTCAAAATCCGTCAGATTCATGGAGACCTGGGCCTGCCCGCGAACCAGGAATCCCGCGCCCTTCACAAAGCGCAGGCCGCCGGTGGAGAAGCGCACTGCCTTGGCAATTTTCTTCGCAATCTCGACGTCGGCCGTGCTCAGGAAGACGTTGTACGCGATCAGGAACTTCCGCGCGCCCACTACCGTTGCCCCCGCCGTCGGATGCACGCGCGGCTCGCCGAAATCCGGCAGCCGCGCAGGGTTGGTCGCGATTTCGTCGCGGATCCCTTCGAATTGGCCGCGGCGGATGTTCTCGAGGTTCGTCCGCTCAGGCCGCGTGGCCGCCGCCTCGTACAAGTACACCGGAATCCCGAACCGCTTCGCAATTTCCGCACCCACGTGGCGCGCCATGGCCACGCAGTCCTCAATGGTGACGCCCTCAATGGGGATGAACGGCACCACGTCGGCAGCGCCCATGCGCGGATGCGCGCCCTGGTGCACGGTAAGGTCGATTAGCTCCGCCGCCTTGCCCACCCCGCGGATCGCCGCTTCCTGGATGGCCTCGCGCTCCCCCACCAGCGTAATCACGCAGCGGTTGTGGTCGGCGTCCATCTCGCGGTCCAGGAGGTAGACGCCGGGCATCTTCATCGCCTCGACAATCGCATCCACCTTTGCCTTGTCGTGGCCTTCTGAGAAGTTCGGTACGCATTCAACTATTGTGTTTGGCACGAGCAAAAGGATAAATCAACGGCCACTCCGGCGAGACTACCTCGCCACCACCTGCCCGCTGATCCGGTCGTACTCGGCCTGCGGCACCACGGCCTTCTTCAACAGGTCATCTGCGTCGTCATACGGCCGGTTAGCGATGATTCGCCTCGCCCGTGCATCGTCAATTCCCGGCAGCTCCTTGAGCTGGTCCGCCGAAGCCGCATTGATGTTAACTGTCTTCGACTTCTTCAGCCCGTCTACCACGCCCTGCCCGACGGCCTTCGCATCTTGAACTGCGTCGTGCGTAGCCTTTGCAGTATCCTGCCGGATCTGGTCCGGCGTCGGCTGCTGCCTCTGCTGGCATCCCGCCAACACCACAATTCCTGCTGTCGCAAGCAACACAAGCTTCATGCTCCGGTTGGATGCATCTCGCCCGTGTCCCGGCTGCAAGCCGCTTTATCTTCCCCTCTGGCCCAACCCAACCTCCCGGCGCTATCGTCATCTGTTAGGAGTTCCCATGACCACCACCGCAGCAGCTCCGACCATCCGCGCCTTCCGCGGCACCCAACTCCATTGCAAGGGCTGGCAACAGGAAGCCGCCCTCCGCTGCCTTATGAATAACCTGGACCCGGAAGTGGGCGAGCGACCGGCAGACCTCGTGGTTTACGGCGGCATCGGCAAGGCCGCGCGCAACTGGGACTGCTACCACGCCATAGTGCGCGAGCTTCAGCGCCTGGGCAATGAAGAGACGCTGCTGATCCAGTCCGGCAAGCCCGTCGGCGTCTTTCCCACTCATGACCTTGCCCCGCGCGTCATCATCGCTAACTCCAACCTGGTGGGCAAGTGGGCCAACTGGGAGCACTTCCACGAGCTCGACAAGAAGGGCCTCATCATGTTCGGACAGATGACCGCGGGAAGCTGGATTTACATCGGTACGCAGGGCATTCTGCAAGGCACGTTTCAGACCTTTGCGTCGCTGGCCGAGCGGCATTTCGGCGGCTCGCTCAAAGGCAAGCTCGTGGTTACCGGCGGCATGGGCGGCATGGGCGGCGCGCAGCCCTTGTCCGTCACGTTGAATGACGGCGTTGTCTTGTGTATCGAGGTGGACCGCACGCGAATCCAGCGCCGACTCGACACCCGCTACTGCGACACAATAACCGAATCGCTGGACGAGGCGCTCTCGCTCTGCGCGGCCGCCTGCCGGGAAGGCCGCGCGCTGTCCGTGGGCCTTGTGGGCAACTGCGCCGATGTATTGCCGGAAATCGTTCGCCGCGGCGTGCAGGTGGACGTGATCACCGACCAGACCAGCGCCCACGATCCGCTGAATGGCTACGTGCCGCAAGGGTTCTCGGTGATTGAAGCAGCCGAGCTGCGCCAGCGCGATCCCGAGGAATACGTCCGTCGATCTACAGCCTCCATGGTGGTCCACGTCAACGCCATGCTCGCCCTCCAGCATGCGGGCGCCGTCGCATTCGACTACGGCAACAACATCCGCCGCTTCGCCTTCGATGCCGGCGCGGTGGACGCGTTTCTCATCCCCGGTTTTGTCCCCGAGTACATACGCCCGCTCTTCTGCACCGGACAAGGGCCGTTCCGCTGGATCGCGCTCTCCGGCGATCCCAAGGACATTGACCGCACCGACGAGCTGGCACTCGAGCTCTTCCCCGACAACGAAATTCTGACGAAGTGGCTGAGGCTGGCCCGCGGCCGTTTCGCCTTCCAGGGCCTGCCAGCGCGTATCTGCTGGCTAGGCTACGGTGATCGCGCCAAGATGGGCGAGGCGATGAACGATCTTGTGCGCAAAGGCGAAATCTCCGCGCCCATCGCAATCGGGCGCGACCACCTCGACACCGGCTCCGTTGCCAGCCCGTATCGCGAGACCGAAAAGATGCTCGACGGCTCTGATGCAATTGCGGATTGGCCTCTGCTTAACTTCGCACTGAACGCGGTCAGCGGAGCAAGCTGGGTCAGCTTCCATCACGGCGGCGGCGTGGGCATGGGCTACGCGCTACACGCGGGCCAGGTCACCGTAGCCGATGGCACAGTCAGCGCCGCCCAGCGTATCCATCGCGTGCTCAACAACGATCCCGGCATCGGCGTGGCGCGGCACGCCGACGCCGGCTACGAACTTGCGCAACAGACCGCTCGCGAAAAGGGCATTCGTATTCCCATGGCGACGGAGTAAGCGTGGACGGTACAACACTCGTCGTTTTGATCGTCGGATTCTCCGTCGCCGCTGTGCTTGCCGTTCTTAGCTTGTGGATAAGCAAACGCGTAAAAGAAGCTAGATACTGGCCGATCGTCGAGTCCACGATTCAATCCGCGGAATTTGACAGTGTCGGGAACCGACTCAATGCCGTTGACCTTCCCTGTTTCACATTTTCCTATGTGGTCGGCAAGCGGCAGTTCTCAGGCCGCTTTGCACTTCGGGCGACGGGGGATCGCGGAGATAGCCTGATCAGAGCAATGGTCGACAAGAAGATGACCATCCACTACGATCCGAAAAGACCCCAACACTGGTACATTCCTGTAGAAACAATTGGAGGCTGCGAAGTCGAGCAGAAACTGAGCGCGAAATCAGACCCACTGGATCCCCGGGATTGAATCGCATCGGCCGCTCGCCTCTTGAACGCGTACATGACCATCGCCATCGTCAACATCGGCCAGCTTGTCACCCTCGCCGGCCCAGCGCGCCCGCGCCCAGGCGCAGAGCTTCGCGATCTCGCCGTCATCGAGAATGCTGCGCTGCTCATCGAGGACGGCCGCATCGCCGCAACTGGATCGGAAGTGGCGATCCGCGCGCGTATTCCAGCCGGCGCAACCATCATCGACGCGCAGGGCCGCTGCGTCTCACCCGGATTCATTGACGCCCACACGCATCTGGTCTTTGCCGGCAACCGCGCCGAGGAATTTGAGCAGCGCATCGCCGGCGTCACTTACCAGCAGATTGCCGCGTCCGGCGGCGGCATCCTGCGAACCGTGCGGCTCACCCGCGCCGCCACGGAAGACGAGCTCTTCGCCGCCGCCCGCCGCCACCGCGACTGGATGCTGCGCGGCGGGACAACAACGCTGGAAGCCAAATCCGGCTACGGCCTCGACCGCGAAACCGAGCTGCGCATGCTCCGCGTGATCCAGCGCCTGAACGAAGAAGGCCCAACCGGCGTCATTCCCACGCTGCTGGCCGCGCACACCGTTCCGCCGGAGTTCGCCGATCGCCGCGCCGATTACGTCCGCTTTCTGTCCGACGAGCTCATCCCCGAAGTCGCCCGCGAGCATCTCGCCCGCTATTGCGACGCCTTCTGCGACGACCACGCCTTTACCGTGGACGAGTGCCGCGCGGTCCTCACCGCCGCCAAGCGGCACGGTCTCAGCCTGCGCCTCCACGCCGAGCAGTTCCGCCCCGGCACCGGCGCGGCGCTCGCCGCCGAGCTCGGCGCAGCAACCGCCGATCATCTGGAAACTGTAACCGACGAAACCCTGCTTCAGCTGAAAGCCGCGGGCGTGCAACCTGTTCTGCTTCCGGGGTCGGTATTCGCGCTGAGCCGCGCGCAGTATCCGCCTGCGCGGCGAATGATCGAGCTCGGCCTCGCCATCGTTCTCGCTACCGACTTCAATCCGGGCTCATCGCCAGTTGCATCCATGCCGTTCATATTGTCGCTGGCCTGCCTTCAGATGCGCCTCTCGCCCGCCGAAGCACTGACCGCCGCAACCATCAACGCCGCATATTCGCTTGGCCTCAGTGCGGAGATCGGCTCGCTCGAAGCGGGCAAGCAGGCCGATTTTCTGATCCACGAATTTACCGATTACCGCGATCTCGCATATTTCATCGCTGCGCCTGCACGCCCGCGCGTCTTCATCGCCGGCTGCGAAATTACAACGTGACGAAATGGGTCAGAAGGGTTCAAGCCTGTGCGGGCCAGGATTAGCGGCCTTGGGCGGTCATGTTCTGGCCGACGCTTTTTGGGAATGCAACCGCCCGCTCTTGTAGCGCCCGATCAGATAGACCCCGATTCCAAGCGCCACCACAACCGCCGCACTGCCCACGACCTTGAGTACGGCGAGCGGTTTGTTGGGATCGTCGTCGGACGGAATCGCGGACAGGCCGATGGTGACTAGTGTGCTGATCATCCCCAGCACGCCGAATGCGATGGCCACAGGCTTGCCTCCGGGAACGCGCCGCACCTCAGGTCCGGCTGGTTCGCGCTGCAGTCGGATGATCGACGCAAAGATAAACAGAAAAGGCAAAAACGTGACCAGAACGGCCATGCTGACCAGAACGTCGTAGGCGCCGCGTACCGTGGTGCCGGCTTGGCCCAAGAGCGCTACGAGGATGCTGGCGAAACCGTAAAACCCGATAGAGACCCAAGGCGTTCGGTATCGCGGATGAATGGATCCGAAGACTGGCGGCAGGTAGTGATCGATGCCGGCCACGAAAGGCAATCGCGAGGTGGACGAAAGAAACGCCGAAGCCCCACCCAGCGCATTCAGTGCGACGAGGAGCGCTGTTGCCGGCAGCAGCCATTCCAGTCCGACTTGTCCGCACAACGCGCGCAGGCCGGCGACAATGCCGTCCGGTCCGCTGACGGCTTTGCCCGGCAGCGCCACCAGCAATGCTGCTGTACCGCACACGTAGCCGAAGGTGGTGATGGCGCCTCCGGCCAGGAGCGCCAGGGGAATGACGCGGCGAGGATTCTCGATCTCGTCGCCCATGAAAGAGCCGGCCTCCACGCCCACAAAGGCGAAGAAGATGGTGGACCAGAAGATGGCGTTCTTCACCGACCAGTGTGGAGTCATGCTGGCCACGCTGAATTGAGTTGCCGAACCGAAGTGCGCCCACGACACCGCGCCCAACACGATGAGCAGTATGAGTGGGAGAACCCCGCCCATCGCGGTAATGTTATTCAGCCACTTACCCGCGTCCACTCCGCGAATGTTCAAGAGGGTGATGAGCGCAATGGCAAGAGCGGCGAAAAGGATGAAATAAACCCGGCTCGCGCCGAATGCGCTGCCGTGTTCGCCGAACGCAACCAGAGCAGATGCGGCGCCGAAGTAAAGCACGCCGGGAAAATACGGCAGATTGCTCATCCAGTACGTCCACGCCGCCAGAAATCCGGCTCCATCCCCGAAGGCGCGCTGCGTCCAGACGTAGAGCCCGCCTTCTGCCGGGTAGCGCGACGACAGCTCCATCACGCTGCCGGCCAGGGGAATAAAGAAGCAGAGTAGCGCGGCAATCCAGATGACCAGGCTGCTGGGGCCGCCGGCGGCGGCAGTTGCCGCCCAGCGCATACTGAGGCTGCCCGCGACGTAGAACAGCGTAAGGTCGCGAAAGCGGATGCCGCGCTTGAGTGTTGGAATGTCGGCCACGTTGGGCGGAGAATATCAGAAAAGCGAAGATCAAGGGATAACCAAGGAGGTAAAGGCGGCGCCGTTACATCCCTGGCGCATTAACAAAGTACATTCAGCCCGCAAGACCTCGCGGTACAATCGGGGACATGATCCCGGCGCAAGACCCTGCGAAGTTAGGCGCACTTGCTGCTGAACGCCAAACCAAATCGGTAGCCGCCGGTGAGGTTAATCAATCTCCGGGGCGCAAACTTGCCGCGGCCGCGATCGTTCTTGCCGGAGCTGCATACATCGTTACGCTCTACGGGATGGGCCTGAGCAACCACAACGCAGCGCAACGAGATTTTATCTCCTACTGGGCCGCCGGCAAGCTCGCCGATATCGGCCAGAACCCTTATGACCCCGTAACGGTGCGAGCCCTCGAAGTGAGTGTCGGCCGCGATCCCAACGCGCTCGTCCTGGTCATGCGTAATCCACCCGTGGCTCTGCCATTGGTCGCGCCCCTCGGCTTTCTCAGCCCGAAAGCGGGCCTAATCGTCTGGCTGGCCCTGCTCATCGTCTCGATGGGCGCGTCCATCTGGCTTATTTGGCGGATGCACGGTTGCCCGACCACCTCCTACCATCTGATGGCGATCGGATTTGCCCCCGCGCTGGCGTGCCTCATGGCGGGCCAATTCGGGATTCTCTTGCTGCTGGGAGTGGTCTCGTTTGTCGCTTTCGAGAGGACTCGCCCCGCGGTGTCTGGCATAGCTTTGTCTCTCTGCGCCCTTAAGCCCCACCTGTTCGTGCCGCTTGTCATTCCACTTGTACTCTGGATCGTCATCGGACGAAGGTACCGCGTCGCCGTGGGATTCCTCGCTGCCATAGGTACCGCGTTGGCCATCGCTTTGCTCCTCGACGCGCACGCCCTCGCCCAATATGTCGCATTCATGCGCGGTGGCGAGGCTACCGTTGAGCGTATCCCGGCACTGAGTGTGATGCTGCGGTTTGCCATAAGCCCGCACAGCACGTGGATTCAGTTCGTGCCTATCGCTCTCGCTTCCGCCTGGTCCGCGTGGTACTTCTGGACTCGCCGCCATTGGTGGGATTGGAACAATCAAGGCCTGCTTATTTTGCTCGTAGCCGCGGTCTGCACTCCGTACGGCTTCTTCACCGACGAATGCATACTGCTTCCCGCCGTGCTCGCGGGGGTCTACCGTGCGGAAGCTCGCGGCCGTTCCCTGATTCCGATCGCCATTTTCGCGGCAGCCGCGCTCTTCGAACTCTTGTCCGGAGTCGAAATCAAAACTCCTTACTTTCTCTGGACCACGCCGGCATGGCTGGCATGGTACTTGTATGCGACGCATGGCAAGCAGGCGCCGATCTTGATGGCGCCGGCGAGTTAGCGGGGCTGGTATTCTCCCCCAAGGAAAATGGAGGACGTTGATGGCGACAACAACTCAGCCCGTAGTGACCATTCGCCCGGCCCGGCCCCAGGACGGTGAGGCCTGTGGCCGCATCTGCTTTGAAGCTTTTTCCACCATCAATGCGCGGCACGGCTTCCCATGCGACTTTCCCGCGCCCGAGGTGACAGTGGGACTGTTGACCTGGATCTTCGCGCACACCGAGTTGTTTTACTCGGTTGTGGCGGAGGTTGACGGGCGGATCGTGGGCAGCAATGTGCTGGACGAGCGGTCGGCGATTCGGGGAGTGGGGCCGATCACGGTGGACCTTGAGGTGCAGAACGCGGGCGTGGGGCACAAGCTGATGCAGGCAGTCATCAAGCGGGCATGGGAACGCGGTGCGCCCGGCGTGCGGCTGGTGCAGGCGGCATTTCACACCCGGTCCATGTCGCTGTACGCTTCGCTGGGGTTCGATGTGCGCGAGCCGCTGGCGTGCCTGCAGGGCAAGACGCGAGAACGCAGCCTCGCCGGGTGCCAGGTCAGGCCGGCGGCGGCGACAGACCTCGACATTTGCAACGAGCTGTCGCGGAGGGTGCACGGGTTTGGCCGCGGCGGCGAGCTGGCGCATGGAATCGAAACCGGAAGCGCGCGCGTGGTGGAGCGGGGCGGGCGCATCACCGGCTACGCCTCTGATCTGGCGTTCTTCGGGCACGCGACGGCGGAGACGAACGTGGACCTGCAGGCGCTGATCGCGTCGGCGGAGGGATTTGGCGGCCCGGGCGTCCTGGTTCCCACGCGGAATGCGGCACTGTTGCGCTGGAGTCTCAAAAACGGACTGCGCATGGTGCAGCCGATGACCCTGATGAGCATGGGACTCTACAACGAGCCCGCGGGGGCGTGGCTGCCATCAGTCACGTTCTGAGAAACCGGGGAAAAGGTGCTCGCCGGTAGACCGGGAATTGCCGCCGATTTATTGCAGCGACCGCAAACGTGACCAAAAGACACTCGGCCTTTGTAACTCCTTTCCGCTTGACACGCGCGGGGGAATGGGAGCAAAGTCTTTAGCGGCTGAGCTGCGGGTTCTTCTTCCCGCTCAGATCGAGTGCCCCGGGGCGAGGCCGCAATCACTGCGTTTGGACCACGGAAGAATCGAGCGCAGCATGGGCGACGTTTGACCCCACGCTACAGCCGGTCAGATACCAGGCATTGGTAAGATTTACCGCATTTCAGTACGAATTCCAGAGCTTTGCCCCATTAGTCCAATTGCGCGCGGAATCGCCCGAGGACTTCGGACTGCGCCATCGACTGCCGCGAAGTCTGAGCCTGAGGCGGCGGGCCTTTGCGATGGACCATCGGATGGGTCCAGGTTTCCAGCCCGACCAGAACCAGCGTGACGATGGCAAGCACCACCTGGACGCGCTCAGATCGCTTCTCCTTCGCCGTGAGCTCTCGCCGGCGCCATTGCGCCGAAGGCCGCGCGCGCAAATGCCAGATCCAGAAGAGGACGGCGAGATTGATCACCGCTCCCACTGCCGCGATGATCAGCATGGGAATGCGGATCGCGTCCTGGTGCCAGCCCGTAGCCGGCGCGTAGATTCCTGAGGCGGCAGCCAGAGCCGTGAGCCCGATGGCTACACGGATTCCGCTCATGGTAAGCACGGCGGTGCACAGGCTCTGGAGCAGAGCAAAAAGAAAACTGCAGCGGCTCAAAACTCGCAGCCCGCGGCTGGTGGATTCGATAGGCATTCGTCGCTCCGTTTTTTAAGGGTACATCGCCGGTTTCCTGTCCAACGTTTTCACCTTCCCAGCCATCGTACGGGGAGACCGTTTGAAAGATTTTCATTTCCTTTCCTGCCCCCGGGCCTGTAACCTTCGGACTTGGTTCGCACTCTCATGTGCGGAACAGCGGTTTGAGGCAGGCATTTCCCCTGGGCGCAATTCCTGCATGGCCCCCACCCGCGGACCCAATCCGCCCCAACCACCAATGAGGTCGATCATGAAGAATGTGAATACGCTGCTGCTTACAGCGGCTCTGTCCGGAATGATGTGCGGCACCGCCGTTGCGGCGCAGACCACTAACAACGCCAACACCAACAACCCCACCGTGAAGGCGGCGAACGCCGGATTGCGCTACACGTCCGCCAAGGCGCCCAAGCACTCCTGTAAGGGCAAGAACGACTGTAAGGGCGAAGGCGGCTGCAAGAGCAGCGACAATGGCTGCAAAGGCAAGAACAGCTGCAAGGGCAAGGGCGGCTGCGCTACTGACGGCTCCAAGATGCCGAAGCTGGCGTAAGAGATAGGGAACAGTGGTCAGTGGTCAGTGATCAATAAGGCTCGATAAGGTCGGCCGTTCTCGTCGCTCTTTCTGCCTATTGTGGTCTCAGACCGCTAACCACTGTTCACTGACTACTGATCACTGAACACTGCGAAAATGCCCAATCGTTTCAATGCATACTCGAACCACGGCGTCGGAATCGGTCTCCGCATTCCGCACTACCAGCACATCTTTTCGCGCAAGCCTCTGGTGGACTGGTTTGAGATCATCAGCGAAAACTTCATGGTGGATTCAGGGCGCGCCATGGCCAACCTGGACCGCATCCTGGAGCAATACCGGGTGGTGCAGCACGGCGTCTCCATGTACTTCGGTTCCGTGACCGCGCCCGACCCGGAGCACCTGCGACGCCTGAAGCAACTGGTCCGCCGCACCAATACCCCATGGCTCAGCGATCATCTCTGCTGGGGCTCGGTGGACGGCACCTACACCCACGACCTGCTGCCCCTTCCCTACACCTGGGAGGCGGTCGCCCGCACCGTTGAGCGCGTCCGCGCGGTGCAGGATTTCCTGGAGATTCCCCTCATCGTGGAAAACGTCAGTTCCTATGCGGCGTTTACCGGTTCTCAAATGACCGAGTGGGAGTTCCTTGCCGAGGTCGTGGAGCGTGCCGACTGCGGCATCCTGCTGGACGTGAACAACATTTATGTTTCCGCCATGAACCACGAGTTCAATCCCATGGACTACGTGAACGCAGTACCGGCGGAGCGCGTGGCCCAGATTCACATTGCCGGCCACTCCAAGTACGAGAAATACATTCTCGATACGCACGATCATCCCGTCATCGATCCGGTCTGGGCGCTGTATGCGCGCGCCATCGAGCGTTGCGGCCCCACTCCGACGCTACTGGAGTGGGACGATCATATTCCCAGCTTCGATGAGGTTCACGCCGAAGCAAAAAAGGCCGAGCGATACTTGCATGCGTGCGATCCAGCATCAGCCCCGGCAATTCAAGGAGCGGCATAATGGCAGAGCCAATGCTTCTTGAGGATCTTCAGCGCGAAATGGCCGCCGCCATTATTATGCCGCTGACCGCGGACGACGGCATGCGTTCGCATTCTGCCGACGGCCGCGCCATGGAGAAGGTTGCCGCTTCGTTTGTGGCGCCCAACAGCCGCCTCACTTCCGTCGAGCGCCTGGAGATCTACAACCGCCAGTACTGGTTTCGCGTGCTCGGTGCGTTGGAGGAAGATTTTCCCTCGTTGCGCGCAGTGGTGGGAAGCCACGCCTTCGCAACGCTATCTGTTGCGTATCTCGCCGCGCATCCCAGCCGCTCGTTCACGCTGCGCAACCTGGGTTCGCGTCTGGTGGAGTGGCTTGCCGGCCATCCTCAATTTGCCGGGCGGCGCCATGCGCTCGCGGTCGACGTTGCCCGCGTTGAATGGGCGTTCGTCGAGGCATTCGACAGCGCGGAACGCGAGCCGTTCACCCTGGATCAGATCGCTGTCCTCGATGCGGATTCACGGCTGGTTCTCCAGCCGCACGTGCAGCTTCTCGCGCTCAACTATCCTGCCGACACGCTGGTAGTCTCGTTGCACAATCGCGAAAAGCGCCAGTTGGGCGAGGCGGGCATGAAACATGAAGAAACCGCGGAAGCTCCGGCTCCGCTCCCGCGCATGCGCCTGCGCCCGATCTGGGTAGCGGCCCATCGGCTGGATTTCTCGGTCTATTACCGGCGGCTGACGTGCGGGGAATATCGGACCCTCTGTGCAATTCGCGCCGGCGAGCGGTTAGGAGCAGCGCTCGACGCGGGTTTTGCCTTTACCTCGCTTTCCGCCGAACGTCGCGCAACTCTGGTCCGCCGCTGGTTCACCTCCTGGGCCGAACTGGGCTGGATCTGTGCGCCCGACCTCGAATCGCTCATCTCCGAACAATGAAAGGAAGCCAGAACGATGATGCGCTTCTTGCGCGACGCGTACGGCGGCGCAACCGCGATTCTCAACCGCCTGCAAAGCCCGCTGCTGCTCGCCATCCGGCTCTACTGGGGCTGGCAGCTCTGCCAGGACGGATACGGCAAGCTCACACATCTCGACAAGGTTACGGATTTCTTCACTACTCTCAGCCTTCCCGCGCCCCATGCGACGGCGATCTTCGTCGGACTGGTGGAACTTATCGGCGGCGCGCTGTTCTTCGCCGGCCTGGGCACGCGCCTGGTCTCGCTGGTGTTGTTCCTGAACATGACGGTCGCCTTCCTGGCCGCGGAGAAGGATGCCTTCCTGTCCGTCCTCTCTGACCCCGACAAGTTTCAGGCGGCGAGCGCCTACAACGACTGGCTTGCGGCGCTGCTGATTCTCATTCTCGGCCCCGGCCTTTTCTCCCTGGATTGGCTCCTGGCGCGGCGTATGGCGCCCATGCGTTCTGACCCGGGACAAGGCGCGGTGTGATCCGCACGGTCACGCGTCACAACACGCGCGCGCTTTCGCGAGCTATCATCGTCGCACTCGCCGTTCATGCGGCGATCCGCCATGAGGATCGCGTACGTTATCAACACGCTCGCCATCGGCGGCGCGGAACGGCAGATCGCCGCGCTTGCAGCATTCATGGCCGCTTGCGGCCACGTGGTGGAGATCTTTGCACTGCGGGATCCCGCCGCGGATGAATTGCCGACTGCCGTTCCCGTTCGTCACCTCGTTTTCCGCCGGAACCCCGCTTCTCTGCCGGGCGCGCTGGTCCGTGCCGCCAGGGCAATCCGCGCCTTCCGGCCAGACGTCATTCACAGCAACAATTTTCATGGCAACATGCTGGCCCGTTCGCTGCGCCTCCTTCTACCGCGCGCCCGCGTGATTTCTACCATCCATAACATCTACGAGGGTGGCGCAATGCGAAGGCTTGCACTCCGCGTTACAGACCCACTGAACGACCACACGGCCGCTGTGAGCCAGGCAGCCGCGGAGGAGGCCATTCGCCGCCGCATTCTGCCGCGGGCCAAGTGCTCGGTCATCGCCAACGGCATCGATTGCTCCGAATTCACTCCGCAACCCAAGCGGAGGATCCGCGAGCGCGATCGAGCCGGATTGGATGCAGAATTCATCTGGCTTGCGGTTGGCCGTATCGCGCCGGCCAAGGACTATCCCAACCTTCTCAGAGCCTTCGCCCAGGTTCATGCGGCAGCGCCCGACGCGCGGCTTTGGATTGCCGGAGAAGGGAAGTGCGAATACTCCGAGGCGCTCCACCAACTGGCCCAAGCCAGCGGCATCGAGGCCTGCATTCGTTGGCTCGGTTTACGTCGCGATATCCCCGCGCTCCTCGATCAGGCCGACGGATTTGTCCTTTCTTCTGCTTGGGAGGGCTTACCCCTCGCGCTCGGCGAAGCCATGGCGATGGAGAAGCCCTTTGTGGCCACCGATGTCGGCGGCGTGCGGGAGCTGGCCGGCGAGTGCGGCGAAATCATTCCCACCGGCAATCCAGACGCACTTGCCGCAGCCATGCTGAAACTGATGCGCGAACCATCCGAAAACCGCCAATCTCAGGGCTTCGCGGCGCGCCAGCGAATTCTGACGCGATTCACCATCGAGGAGAGCGCCGCACAATGGAAGGCGCTCTACCAGCGGGTTCTCGCATCGCGGAGAAACGGCGCCGCTGCGAACTAAAAACACAGCGGCCGGTGCAGAATGCTCAGGCCAGCGTGTCCGTCTCACCGTCAATTCAAAATGAGAATGTTGCCTGGAGGAAGATGCGCCGCGCCGCCGAACCCGAGCTGAAAATTCCGCCCGCCAGCGTGGTGGAACGCAGGAAATCCGGTGATCCAATGGTGCCGTTAGGTCCGCCGTAATCGATATCGTTAAACAGGTTCAAGGCTTGCGCGCTGAAGGTCAGGTTGTACTTGCGGTTCGGCGGGGCTCCCCACATTCCCCGCATCGCGCCTGGCCCGCCGCCAAGTCCGCCCGGTCCAAGGCCGCCGCCCGGAGGCCCGCCGCGGCGTCCGCCGCCGCCACCACCCCAGGGGCCGCCTTGTCCCCTGGCCGGGCCGCTTGTTTCAGGTCCGAAAGCGAATCCCCGGCTGATGCGCAGGTTCACGGCCACCGCCGCCGGTCCCACACCCAGGTTGGCCGGTACCAGTCGCTCGCCCGGCTGCGGGTCGATGTCCATCGTGCCCCACGGCGTGTTCACTGCGTCCCCTGGAAGCGTCGCCGAGCTCGCATAAGTTGGCCGTTGATTGAAGAAGTTGTTAACTGGATCGGTTTGCAAAACAATGTTAAACGGCTTGCCCGAGTTCGCGATCAGGAACGGATTGAAGCGCAGTCCCCACGGGCCCAGGTAGTTGCCCATGGCAAAAATCTGGTTGCGGGAGTTGAACGTCGCCGGGCCGTAGTCCTGGCTGATGTTATAGGCGTTGGATATGTTCGACCCCGCGCCTCCGTCGCTGTTGGCCCAGCCTCCCGTGTAAAAGCCGACCACGCTCAAGCGCTTGGTCAGTTGCGAGTTGATGCTGGCGATAATCTGGTTCTCTTTGAAAATCCCCTCGGGATCGTATTCGTAATCGAATCCGCCGGCTGGATTGTACGGGAACAGACCCTCCCCATTCACCTGGTTGGCGTTGATCGTCACCATCTGATGCGGTCCAAACGAGTGCAGGAACGTCACCGTCATGTTGGTGGTCTTGGTCAATTGCCGTTCCAGCCCAATGCCCGCCTGTTCCGTGTAAGGAGAGTGATAGTGCGGGGCCACCAGGTACCGTTCTGGTATTGCCTGGTTGCTGGACGCCCCTGTGCTCTGGCAGGTGCTCAAGTTCAGCATCTCCACCGACCTCGCCGTACCCACGCAGTCGGGCGACTCCAGCACCACCTTGTTCTGCACATCCAGGTGGTGGATGGTCAGCAGATCGTTCACGCCAAGGCGGTCGTAGAACGTGCCAAAGCCGGCGCGCAGCACCGTCTTGCTCGGCTTTCCCTTGCCGCCGTCCAGCGCGTAAGCCAGGGAGACGCGCGGAGCCCAGTCGTTGTGGTCCGCGATGTGGTTCTGCGTCTCCCAGCGCACGCCGCCTGAAAACGTGAACCGCGGATTCACCTTCCAATCGTCCTCGGCGAACAGGGCCGAGTCAAAGGTGTTGGCAAGAGCCGACAGTGGTCCCGTGGTGTAGCTTCCTTCAATCGGCCCATAACCCTTCGCGAATAGCGAGGCGTAGCTTTGGCCCGCCGCCAGACCGTTCTCCATCTGCAGATAGTCGTTGAAATTCGCAAACCGGAATGTGCCATTGTAATTCTGGCTGGTGAAGTTCGCGTCGCGGTAGTCGCGCATGCGCGTGCCGAACTTGATGGCATGCGGCCCGTGGCTCATGGTGGTGATGTTCCAGAACTCGAGTCGCGTGGTGTGATCGTGACTTTCCTGCGAGGGATAGCCGCCGGTCGTAAAATCTCCCATCACGGTGACCGAGCGCGCTGTCGAATCGGGATAGATGTTGTCGTTGGACCTGTCGTACTGAAACCGCGACTCGTTCACCGTGTGATCGTTGATCACATAGGAATCGCTCATCTGCACCGTGTGATCGGTGTTGTTCTCGTGCTCCGATGCCGTGGGCAGCGACCCTGCGCTCAGGTCGCCCTGCTCGCCCTCTGACCAGAAACCGTAACGCGCCGTCAGCGTATTCTTCTTGCCCATTTGAATGTCGAACCGCGCCGAGATATTGCTGCGGATGCGCGTGTTCAGCGTAGCCACGCCGTATTGCGGCACTACGATGTAACCCGAGCCGCTGGGAAGTACCGCGTCGGGAATCAACCAGGTATTGTCGTTGCCGATATGGCGGCGCTCGCCGCTGATAAAGAACGACGCATTTTTGTTGATGGCGCCGCTCACCGTGCCGTTGAACATGTAGCTGTAGTAAGAAGGGATGTTCTGGATAAATGGGTTGCCCGTATTGAATGTGTTGTCGTTGCCCATGATGAAGGCCTGGCCATGCAGCTTGTCTGTGCCCGGCTTGGTGAAGATCTCGATGCGCCCGTATCCCAGCTTGTCAAATTCGGCTGAGAACGGATTTTGATTGATCCGGATCTCCCGGATCGCCGACTTGGGTGGAAGCTGCCCGCCAGAGAAACCGTCAATGTAAATCTGTCCGCCATTCGGCCCCGCCGAGGGACCGGCCAGCGCCTGCAGTTCGCTCTGCAACTCGTCCGGATCGTCGGAAAGCGCGTCCAGGTCCTTGCCCTTCAGCACAATCGCGCTCACGTTGCCGCCGGCTTCCGTGTTCACCTGGTTGGTCTCGTCCGTCACCTCCACGTTCTGCTGCGCGGTGGCGATGGCCATGGAGATATCCACGCGCTTGATCTGTCCCGGTCCCAGAACGATCACGGGCGAATCGAACGGCGCGAAACCCTTGAACTCGGCACGCACCACGTAGCCGCCCGGCTTCAGCCCGCGCACATCGTAGGAGCCTGCGGAATCCGCTTTGACACTGGCAACTGTCTTGCCATCCGCGGTAAGAATGGTGACTTTGGCGCCGGGAATCAGCGCGCCGGTCGGGTCGGCCACGTGGCCGTGCAGTGTGGCGTTGGCATTGGCCGCGCCTCCTTCAGCTTGCGCTGTGGGGCTTGCCACCAGTGCCGCCGGAGACTGCGCCTGTGCCGCAATCGCCGCGCTCAGCACTCCGGCAATCACTAGAGGAAAAAATCAATGAAATCTCAAGTGCACGTGTGCCTCTTCTCTTTTGATATTTCTTCAAATCGCGGAGCAAATGCTCATTGAGTGCCACCCGCCGCTGCCTCCGCGCCTCCGCCTCCCATGCTCCAGCCGGAGAGCAGGTTGGCTGCCTCCGGTGCCTCCAGCAAAGGTTCCACTCCGGCCAGCAGAGTCACGGCGTTCACGTCCGCGGTTCCCTGTGTCGCCACCAGCATCACCGCTTCGCCCTTGTTCAGATCGCTCAGCTTGATTGCCGGTGCAAAGCTCAGCATTCGCTGCATATCGGGTGGGCCTCCGCCACCGGGACCGCCAGGACGGCCTTGTCCACCGGCCCCGCCGCTCTGTCCGCGCGATTGGCCGCCGCCGTTCCCGCCGCGCGCTGCAACCATCCCCCCGGGCATGTTCCCCTTCAGCACCATGGCAAGCATCTGCGCCATGCGCTCCGGCAGTCGCCGCATCTGCACGTCCGCCGCCACATGGATCGTAACCGGCTTCTTGGTGATCAGGTCCTTAACCACAATCGTCGAATTCGCCGGGTCCACCTGTGTAATCAGTCCCGCCACATTGCGGAAGGTGCCGGAAACCACCGCATCCGCGGCAATCTGGCTGCCATCGGCGTTCTTGGTCCCACGTACTCTCAGCTGGTCCCCAGGCTTGATCGCGTCAAAAGGCCCCGGCTTTGCGTCCGCAAATCGAACCGAGTCCGGACTGTAACGCAGCAGTTCTGTCGATTTGGTCGTAATCACAGTGACCGTCTTCGTCAACGGACCTGCGCCGGTGGTCAACAGGATGGTGCCGCTGGCAGGATCCGCGCTCTTCACCAGTCCCGACACGCCGCGTTGCCACGCTTGCTGTTCCTGCTCCTGTTTCTGCACTACGTCGGCCTTCTTCATGGCCACGATCATCGCGGCCACCGGCGTGGAGACATTGGGATCCAGTTGCACCAGCACCCGGTCGCCTACCGCGAGGTCGGTCACTTTGATCGCCGTGGCCTCGCTCAGCTTCTGGCCCGGCTCAAGGCGACGGATGTTTGCGTTGTCCGGAATCGTCACCTGCCGCTGTTCGCCCGCGTCGGTCTTCACCGTCAGGGCGTTCCCGCTGATCGCCGTGACCGAACCGATAAACCGCGGCGCCTGCGCCAAAGCCATGGCCGGAACCACGATGGCCAGTGCCGCCAGCCGCCAAATCCTCATCCACGGGCTTCCAATTTTCATCGTATGCGTCATCGTTCCTCTTGCAGAGCTCGACCTTCGGGGGAAAAAGCCGTCGTCATTCGGGTAGACGAATGATGGCGGCAAAAGGACGACGTTTGCCTCGGCCTCGGCGGCGAACGTACCATTTACCAAAACTGCCTGCGGATTCAATCACTTCGGCGCAACCGGCGGGATCCTTCCTTAAGCCGCGCTTAAGGTTCCGGCCACCCGGAATCGCTTTCGGGGATCAGGTAGATTTCGGCTGCCCACCTGGGCGTCGGGTAACCCTCTGGGACGGGCGCCGCATATTCGTTCTCTGCGGCTAGGGTGGGCTCAACGCAGCCTCAAGGCTCCAGCTCTGCCGTCTCCAGAAACGAAAAGCTTCCCGAAGGCGTTGGCTCAACGTGCGTCAGCCGCCGGTTGTGGACCACCACCGTGTCCCGGTACCACAAGTTGATCGATGGCAGCTCCCGCGCCAAAATCGCCTGCGCCTCGGCATAGTCGGCCTTTCGCCGTTGCTGATCCGGGCTAGCAGCCGCGTCGTCCAGCAGCCAGTCCAGCCGCGCATTCGAGTAGTGGCTGCGGTTGGCCCCATGCGGCGACCACCGCGCCGTGGAATAGACATAGCTGAAAATGTCCGGCTGCTCGTTGCCGCCCACCCACTGCAGCGAGTACATCTGAAACGCGCCTCGCAAAATGTCGGCATAGAACGACGCAAACTCATAGCTGCGTAAGTCCAGCGCGATTCCCACCTTCGCCAGTTGCTGTTCAAGCGCCGCCGCCAGCAGGCGCGTTTCATCGGCCGAACTGGTCTTCATCGTCAGATGGAACCGCACTCCGCCCGCGCTGCGCCGATAGCCCGCTTCATCCAGAAGCCTCTCTGCTCGCGCCGGATCGTAGTCGAAATGTGGCCCCGTATCCGAATACGCCCAGTGATTCGGCGGCAGCAGGCTTTCGGCAGGCCGCGCTCGACCGTCCAACAGCGTTTTGATCAGCAGCGTACGGTCAATCGCGCAGGAAATCGCCTGCCGGACCCTCGCATCTTTCAAAAGCGCGTCCTGCACATTGAACGCCAGGTACTGCACCGCCGTCCCAGGGGTGTCATCCACCGCCAGGTTCGGCCGCTTCTCCAGCACGGGCAGCGCGTCCATGGGCAGAAAGTTGATCAATACATCGCCTGAGCCCTTCTCCAGCTCCAGCGCCTGCGTAATCGCATCCGGTACCACCGCAAAACGCACTCGCTCGATCTTCGGCACACCGGCCCAGCTCAGCGGATTCCGCTCCACCACTACATCCTGATCGATCTGCTGGCTCACGAACCGGAACGGCCCCGTCCCCACCGGATGCCGCCAGAACTCGCGCCCGCTCCCGTACGGGATAATTCCCAGCGCCCCGGTAGAGAGATTCGTCAACAGAAAATTGTCCGTCTTCTTCAGTTGCATCGTCACCGTGTGTGCGTCCGTCGCCTCAATGGTGTCAATCGATGCATACGTAGCCGCTTTAGGCGAGATCACCGTCCCGTCCCGCATCGACTGGATGCTCCACACCACGTCGCGCGCCGTCATCGGCCGCCCATCCTGAAATCGCACTCCCTCGCGCAGATGAAAGACCAGGGTCTTCGGGTCCGGCTGGTCCCAGGATGTTGCCAGCGCCGGCTTGAAATGGAACGTCGCATCCCGCGCCACCAGTCCGTCGAACAGCAGCTCCTGCAAATGCTCCGACCGCGCGTCCGTCCCCACCCGTGGATCGAGACTCGTAGGGCTCGTCTCAATCAAAAACACCAGCGTGTTGGGATCGCGCCGCGCGCCGTGGCAGCCAGCCAGCATGACAAGCGCAGCTGCCAGCAAAAAATACACCGTCGCCAGACTTCGCGAACGCCAGTTGTTTGCCTTTGCTCTTGCTTTTCTTTCTGTCATTCCCGCCGGGAATCTGCTTGTCGTGTCTGTAGAACCTGACTTGTCGAAGAAGACCTTCTTTGGCGCCGCGCTGTGCCCCATCCATCGCGCAGTTTCATCGCGCGATGGGTGGGCGTCCGCGCACAAACTACCCATGCGTCACCGACCCCAGCACCACCGCCCACCGCGCCCCCGTCGCCGCGGGCACATTCCCCGGCCTGCCGTTCCACGTCATCCACGCCAGCAGCGCAAACGCCACCGCCTCCTTGGCCTCCGCCGGAATGCCGAACTCGCCAATCTCCCCCACCGCGCATCCCAGCGGCTCCAGCCACATGCGCAGCATCGTCATCAACGCGCCATTCCGCGCCCCGCCACCGGAAACAATGTAATCAACCTGCCCGCTCTTCATCCCAGGCGCCACAAACCGCACGTAACTCTGCCCGATGGTCGAAGCCGTCAGCGCTGTAGCCGTAGCCAGCGCGTCCTCCGCCTTCGTGCTGTATCGCCGGCACTCCTTCAAAAACCGCACCGCATACTCCGCGCCAAACTCCTCCCGCCCCGCGCTCTTCGGCGGCCGACGCCTGTAGAACGGATTCCGCAACTCCTTCGCCACCACCTCCGCGATCACCGCGCCCCGCGCCGCCGCACTTCCATCGCGATCGAACCGCTTGCCCAGCAGCTCCCCCGCCAGCCAGTCCATCACCATGTTCCCCGGCCCGGTATCGAACGCCACCACCCCCTCCGGCCCCGCGCCCGCCGGAATCGCCGTCAAATTCGCAATCCCGCCAATGTTCTGCAGCACCCGCCCGCACTCGCCATCGGCAAACAGCACATAGTCCAGCAGCGGCACCAGCGGCGCGCCCTGCCCACCCGCCGCCATATCCGCCGGCCGAAAATTCCCCACCACCGGCACGCCCATCTCCGCCGCCAGCAGCGCCGGCTCGCCCGCCTGCCACGTGCAAACAAAACTCCGCCCTGCATACGCCGCAGCCATTCCCTGGTGATACAGCGTCTGCCCGTGGCACCCGATCAAGTCAATCTTTGCCCCATGCTTTTCCGCCGTAGCCCGCACCGCCCGCGCATACTCCATCCCCAGCCGCCAGTTCAGCCGCGCCAGCTCCGCCGTCGAAGTGCGCTCCGCATTCATCGCCCCAAGCACCGCCCGCCGCAGCCCAGCAGGGTAAGGAAACGCCTCATGTGCAATCAGCGTCAGCCCCGGCCTGTCCAATCCGAGGCTCCCCATCCCACCACGGTCCGGGTGCCCCATCCTAACGCGGCTTTTTGCGTTAGGGTGGGATTGGCTTGTGTTGACACCAGCCCCAATCCGCACCAGCGCCACATCGATCCCATCCGCCGAAGTCCCGCTCATCACTCCGGCCACCGTCATCGCCCGCCCCGTCATATCCGGCCCCGTCATGTCCGCTCCGCCGGCGAAGTAGCCCGCGCCTCCACTTCCTGTGCGCTCGCAATCGCCGCAACCTGCTCGCGGAACCGCCCGATCTCGTCCCTCAGCTTCTCCAGTTGCTTCGCTGTCAGTGCCCTCGCCACTCCGCCCACATAGAGCCGCGCCCGCTTGCGTTCGCAGCTCCGCGCCCGCTCCACCAGCAGCTTTCGGAACGCCGCCGAACGCTCCGCCTCGCTGATCAGCGCTTCAAAACTGCGCAGGATCAGCTCCGCACTATGGCAGATCTCCAGCAAATCGGTGCCCACCCGCACCGCCTCCACCGCTGCCTCTTCCACCGTAAGAAACTTCAGAATCCCGCCCATCTCCAAATCGTCGGAAAGAACGATTCCCCTGTACCCGATCCGCTCCCGCAGCACCTTCGCGATCCAGAACCGGGACGCGCTCGCCGGCGTCATGCCGCCCCGCGTCTCCGGAAACGCCGCATGATTGGTCATGATCATCGGCATCGCCGCATGCAGCGCGCGATACGGCGCCACATCCTCTTCCCAAACCTGCTTCCAGGTTCGATGAATCGCCGGCGTCACAAAATGTGTATCGCCTTCCGCGCCGCCCAATCCCGGGAAATGTTTCCCGCAACCAGCCACGCCCTGCGCCTCAAGCCCGGCAAGAAACTCCCGCGCAAATTCCGTCACCTGCTCCGGGTCCGCCGCCGGCGCCCGTGTCCCCATCACCTCCACTGACTCCGGCAGCACCAAATCCACCACCGGCGCCAGCGTGGTGTTAAACCCGAATGCCTTCACCGCCCGCGCCACCAGCTCCCCATGCTTCCGCGCCAGCGTGGTCCGCTCCCTCGCCCGTTCCTCCACAATTGGGTGCCCCAGAGCCTGCCCTGAGCCTGCCGAAGGGTCCCTCGCACTTGGGGCACTGGGAACCGAAGCCGAACACACCGCCTGCGCCGAAGGCATCGGCGCCAGCGCATCCCGCAGCCGGTTCACCGTCCCGCCTTCCACATCCACGCAGCACACCGCATGCGCCGCGCCCAGCCCCGCGGCCTCTTCCAGCAGCGCCCGCGTCTGTTCCGCATTCACAATGTTGCGCCGGAACAGGATCACCCCCCCCGGCCGCACCAGGCGCAGCCACGCGCGCTCCAGGCCGGTCAGCTCCGTGCCACCCAGCCCAACCACCAGCAAACTTCCCGCCGCCCGCCGCAAACTTTCCGTCATGAGCACTCCACCCTCTAACTGACCAGCTATTAGCCATTAGCTATTAGCTGTTAGCGAACGACTCTCAGCTACTGTCCACGAGCCAAAAGCTAAGAGCTAATAGCTAATGGCTAAGAGCTAATAGCTAAGAGCTAATCGCTAGCTGCCGCCCTTCAACTCCCCCTTCAACTCCTCCAGCAAATTCAGCGCCTGCAGCGGAGTCAGCGCATTCACATCCACTTCCTCAATCCGGTCCACAATCCTCTGCGACAACGGCGTGAAGATCGCCATCTGCATCGGCTCCGGTTCCGTCTCAACCTGCACGCTCCGCCGTTCCTGCTTCTCGTGCTGCCGCAGCACATGTCGCGCTCGCTCAATCACCGCCGGCGGCAGCCCCGCCAGCTTGGCTACATCGATCCCGTAACTCTTGCTCGCCGCGCCCGGTTCAATCGTATGCAGAAACACAATTCCCGCCGCGCCTTCCTTCACCCCCACGCGCAGGTTGCGCACCCGCGGCAGTTTCTCCGCGAGCAAGGTCAGCTCGTGGTAGTGCGTCGCAAAAAGCGTTCTCGCGCCCGTCTCTGCATGTAAATATTCCACCGTCGCCCACGCCAAACTCAGCCCGTCGAACGTCGCCGTTCCCCGTCCCATCTCATCCAGCAAAATCAGCGATTGCCGCGACGCCGTATTCAAAATCGTCGCCGTCTCCGTCATCTCCACCATGAACGTCGACCGCCCCCGCGCCACGTTGTCGCTCGCCCCAATCCGCGTGTAGATGCGGTCGGCGATTCCGAGCCGCAAACTTTCCGCCGGCACAAAGCATCCCATCTGCGCCATCAGCACCAGCATCGCCGCGGTCCGCAGGTAAGTGCTCTTGCCTCCCATGTTAGGACCAGTTATAAGCAGTAAGCTCGGCCCCTCGTCGCCCGCGCTCAGAAAAATGTCATTGGCAATGAATCGTCCTTCGCGCGTCTCCTCCATCCACTGCTCAATCACCGGATGCCGCGCCGCCACAGCCTCCAGCACCGGCTCTTCGTCCAGCTTCGGCCGCACGTACCGCCGCCCCGCCGCCAGATGCGCAAAACAAGCCAGCAGGTCTGCTTCCGCTGTCGCCATTGCTGCGCGCCGGATCCGCCCCGCCGCGTCCAGCACAAACCGCCGCAGCTCCGCGAAAATCCGCTTCTCAATCTCGATGGCCCGGTCGTGCGCGGTCAAAATCTTGACTTCGTATTCCTTCAGCTCTGGCGTGGTAAACCGCTCCGCATTCACCAGCGTCTGCTTGCGCTCGTAGTCCGCCGGCGCCATCCCCAGGTTCGCCTTCGTAATCTCGATGTAGTACCCGAACACCGAGTTGAACCGCACCTTCAGCGATCCGATCCCGGTCCGCTGCCGCTCGCGCTCCTCAATGGCGGCAATTTGCTGCCGTCCCGTAGTCGAAATCGTCCGCAGCTCGTCCAGCTCCGCATCCACGCCCGCCGCAATCGCCCCGCCGTCAACCATCGTCAGCGGAGGCTCGGCCACCAGCGTCGTCGCTACTCTCGCCGTCACATCCACCAGCGTGTCCATCCGCGCGGCAACCTCGCGCCACTGCGGCGCGCGCATCGCGTCAAGCGCAGCGCGCAATCCCGGCAGCCGCGCCAAACTGCTCGCCAGCGCCCTCACATCACGCGGACCGGCCGAGTCCAGGCTCAACCGCGCCAGCAGCCGCTCCAGATCGAGAATCCCGCTAAACGCCCGCCGGATCTCCTCTCTCCGCATCAGGTCGCCTGTTGCTTCGGCCACCGCCTCGTAGCGCGCTTCAATGGCATCGCGATTCACCAGCGGCCGCAAAATTGTCCCCCGCAGAAGCCGCTTGCCCATCGGAGTCAGGCACCCATCCAGGGTGTGGAACAGCGTCGCGCGGTCATCCTGCCCGGCAAACAGCGGTTCCACCAGCTCCAGGTTGCGTACCGTCACCTGGTCCAGCTCCAGCGCATCTGAGTGCTCCTGGAACTTCAGTGAGTCGATGTGCAGCGCCTCGTTCTTCTGCGTCGTGCGCACGTAGTGCAGCACCGCGCCAGCGGCGATAGCCGCTCCAGCGTGCCCGGTGAGCCCGAACCCCTCCAGCGACTTCACCTTCAGTTGCCGCTCCACCAGCGGCGCGGCAAAATCGCGCGTCCACACCCAATCCTCCACGCGCGTCCGCGCCGCCACCCGCTCCAGCCCCGCGGGAATCTCCGCAGACGTCGCCAGCAGCACCTCACTAGCTCCCGCCATCAGAATCGCGTCCACAGCCTGCGCCCGCGCCGCAGGCCCGGCAAACTCCGCCGTCCGAAACTCCCCCGTAGAAACATCCAGCAGCGCCACCGCAGTTTTGAAGGGTACGGGCTTTAGCCCGTACATTTTGTCCCCCGATGAAGAAGAGGGGGGGTGCCCCATCCTAACCGCGCCCTTTGCGGTTAGGGTGGGATGGGAGGCCTGCTCCATGCTGGTCAGGTCTTTTCCGCTTTGAAAGGGCACGGCTTCAGCCGTGCCGACGAGGCCACCCTGGAATCCCTGGGCTTTAGCCCCTGAGGGATGCTTCTCTAAGCCCGCCTCAAAATACGCCGCCAGAAAATTGTTCTGCTCCTGTCCCAGCGCCGCGTCCATCGCCGTCCCCGGCGACAACACCCGGATCACCTCGCGCTTCACAATCTTCTTGGTGAGCTTGGGATCCTCCATCTGCTCGCAGATGGCGATGCGGAAACCCTTCCGCAAAAGCCGCGTCAAATACGACTCCACCGCGTGGTACGGCACCCCGCACATCGGCACTTGCCGCTCCCGGTCCCGCGCCGTCAGCGTTAGCTGCAGCTCCCGGCTCGCGGTCACTGCATCGTCGTAAAACAGCTCGTAAAAATCCCCCATGCGGAAGAACAGCAGCGCATCGGGATTCTCCCGTTTGGCCGCCGTCCACTGCCGCATAAAAGGCGTTTGCTCAGAAGGTTTTTCAGCCGGCGCGGGAGACACTTCGGATGAGGCGGCCAAGGGAAGCAGATCGCCCTGGCCCTCCGGTTCGGCCTGCACCTCCGGCTCCGCCAGCGCCTGCGGCTCAGATAGCGCCTGCGGCCCAGATACGGATTGATCATCTCGGATCACGCTGCTTCACAGACTATCCTGATCGCCGCCGGAACGGCACGCCGCCCAATCCGTCCGTCTCACGCCGGCGGACCATCTGGCCCCGCATCGGCCCGATCGGCGGATCAATACCCCTGCAACCCCCCTCGGATCGTCTCAGACGGGTGCAACATCTCCCCCCGGATCGTCTCAGACGGGTGCAACAACTACCCCCGGATCGTCTCATCGTTTTTGTGATCGAGATCACGCCGCGGCATCTGCAAATCACCGGAACAGCTTCAGGTCGATCCCGTCCGCCATCGCCTTGTAACCCGCATCGTTCGGGTGCAGATGGTCGCCTGAGTCATACAGCGGATTGAACATATTGAGATTCTGTGGGTCGCGTGTGATTTCATCGAAATCGATCACTCCGTCAAACACGCCGCTGGTCCGGATCCACTGGTTTACCGCCTCGCGCACCTGCTCGCCCTTCTCGCTCCAGTAACCCGCTCCACCATAAGGAGTTAGCGTCGCGCCGTAGGCTTTCAGACCATGCTCGTGCGCGGCTTCCACAATCTCGGTAAAGGCCAGCTCCATCTGCTGCGGCGTGAAATCGTCCTCTGGCCCCTGTGCGCGGTGGAAGCGGCCAATGTCGTTAATCCCTTCCAGCACAACAACATACTTCGCGCCATCCTGCGCCAGCACATCGCGGTCCAGCCGCGCCAGTGCGCTCGGTCCATAATCGTCGTTGAGCACGCGGTTGCCGCCGATCCCCTGGTTCAGCACCGCCACGTTCTCCAAACCATGCTCCTGCTTCAACTTGGCGGCTAGAACGTCAGGCCAGCGGCTATTGGAGTTGGCCGTGGAGTGTGCCCCATCCGTGATCGAGTCGCCCAGCGCCACAATCGCCCGCGACCCCTCCCTCGCCGGCACATCCACGCCGTCCAGGAAGTACCACGAGTGGATCACGGTCGGTGCGCTCAGGCTGGCCGCTCCTGTTAAGTCTCCTTCTATCAAATAGTTATCCTGGTCGGCAAAGTCGTGAAAGGTCTCCGCGCCCATGATCTGCGCCGGCAAATAAAAGCTGATGGCAAGATCGGCAAGCGGCGTCACCGTCATGTCCACAGGATCCGAGTACATCTCCGCGCCCGGCGGGATGCGCACGCTCGTCGCGCCACCGAACGTCAGCGCGTGGTCCGTGCCTGCCGCAATCGCTCCATCCCCTGCGCTTACAGCCACATGTGCATCGCTCAGCTTCAGCGGATCGGCGCCATAGGCGTTGGTGAACCGCACCCGCACTTGCGCGCCGCCGTTCGAGATATGCACAATCTCCCGCAACGTAGTGTTGGCAAACAGCTTTACGCCCCATCCGCCGTCCGTAGCCATCGGCGAAGTGGCCCACGTTCCTGTGATTTAACCCATAAACTGGCAGTCGCTGCCACCTTATGGTTCTCAGGCCTTTCGACTCTCAGGGTCACAAGAGAGCGGGATCCTCAGTGGAATCCTTACGCCTCGCGAGATTCCAAGATTAGTTTGGCTGCGGGCGTCGGCATATGTTCAAACTTATTAGGCTATTCGTATCGCAGTGCGACGGTGGGATTTACATTTGTTGCTCTGCGACTCGCAACATAACTTGCCAGCACTGCAATGACGATAAGCAGCAACGAGACGAGTGCAAACGTCAGCAGGTCGGTTGGTTGGACACCGTAAAGCACGCTCGACAACAGGCGCGCTGAGGCGAGTGCGCTTGCGACACCGACGGCTACGCCAATCAACGTAAGCCTGAATCCTTCGGCGATGACCATGCGGAGAACGTCGTATTTCCGAGCCCCGAGCGCCATTCGAATTCCAATCTCATGGGTCCGTTGTTTTACCGAGTAGGCAACGACGCTGTAGATTCCTGCCGCGGCCAGGATCAAAGCCAAGAAGCCAAATAATGTGAGTATTCTCGCGATCACTCGCGGCTGAGATAGTGAATTCACGACTTGCTCGTTCAGTGGTTCTATATCGAAGAGCGGTACTGCTTGATCGAGCATTCCGATCTGTTTTCGGACTATAGGGAGAAAATCCAACGGACTTCCAGCGGTCCGGACCAAAAGGCTCACCTCCGGGTCATATTGCTGCGCCAAGGAAAGGTATATATAAGGTTGTGGCACCTCCCACACCGTGTGGTATTTGATGTCGGCGGCAACGCCAATCACCTGGTATGGCTTAACGTCTCCCTGCAGGTTCAATGTTTTCCCAATTGGATCTCCGTGCGGCCAAAGATGCCGAGCCAGAGTTTGGTTAACGATTACGACCGGCGGTGCCTCTGCATTGTCCTCTTGCCTGAAATCTCGCCCGCGCAGCATTGGAACTTGGAGGGTTTGGAAGTACCCCGCCGAAATGTCGTCGCTTTGGACGGTAATCCCAGATTCGGATGCTCCTCCTTGTTGCCCCACCGACAGGATGCGCCTGGTCTTACGGAGGGTCTCCAACGGGCGGAATTCCGTGATACAGACTGCATCGATGCCTTGGGAGCGTGACACATTATTCAACAACTGAGCATAGAATTGCGAGATCTGGGCAGGAGAATACCGTTGGGGAGGCAAAAACATCGTTGCAGCAAGTACGTTCTTTGTGTCAAAACCCGTCTTTTCTCCCTCCAAATGAAGCAAACTTCGCACGAAGAGGCCCCCGCCAACGAGTGACAAGAAAGCAAAAGCAACCTCGATGGTGATGATCGCGCGCCGAATTCTGCCACCGCGTGTTCTTCCTGAGGCGGCGTCGCGGCCTCCCTTAAGCGCCTCCGCCAAGTCAACCTGCGAGGCTGTAAAGGCCGGCAACAAGGCGAAGATGAAAGCAGTCAGCAGCGACAAAAGAAGTGTGACTAGGAATACACGATAATCAAGCCTGAGAGTCAGGTTCATATGCATCTGCGGGCTCAGTTGAGGTGACGGGAGAATCCTGATCAACAAGCGTGCAAAGAGTAACCCCATCGTCGCGCCAATGAACGAAAGAACAACGCCCTCCACCAGCAGTTGAAATACGACTCTTTCACGGCTACCACCTAATGCAAGCTGAAGAGCGATCTCCCGCTCTCGCGCTACGGCCCTCGTGAGAAGTAGGTTAGCAACGTTGGCACATGCAACCAGCAGCACAAACCCTACCGCCGTACCCAACAAGAGCAGCACGTGAACCACGGATTCGCGCCAGCCTGGCCACATCCTCGCTTCGTCGGCAGGGAGCACAAATGCAGTTCGACCTTTATCAGCTACCGGATAGGATTGCTCAAGTTGCCGCGCCATGAGTCGCATCTCGGCCTTGGCCTGCGCCAAGCCTACAGCTTCTTTCAGTCTCCCCATTACGAGAAACGCTCGCGCTTCCCTGGACTCCAGAACGTTCATCCTCTCGGTAGCGGGCAGAGCAACGGATTGCATCGACATCGGGACCCAAATATCGGGAACCCCTCCCCAGGCAAGATCGACACCTTCAAAGTCTTTTGGAAGAACCCCGATAATCACAAATGGATGATTGTTGAGAATCAGGGGTTCACCAACAACGTTAAGTCGCGACGCCAATTGCTGCTTCCAAAACTCGTTACTCACAACGACGACTGCCGAGGCCCCTCCAGCGTCATCCGACCCAGGCGAGAAAAGCCGTCCTATAGCTGGACGCACACCGAGCACCGAGAAGTAGTTGCTCGTCGCGATCGTGGCCCATGGAAATGTGGTCCTGTCGTCTTTTGTCCATCGCAGACGGATATTGGCGTAGGCCATCACGCCCGAAAACACGGTGTTATGGTCGCGAAAAAATACGTAATCTGGATAAGAGACTGAACTGTATCCCGCGCCGTTCGCACCGCTGGTGTACACGCCCACAAGGCGCGCAGGATCATGCACTGCAAAGGGAGGGAATAATGCGGCCTCAACGAGGCTATAGATCGCTGTGTTTGCCCCGATACCAAGACCCAGAATTGTGGCTACGAGCGCAGTGAAACCCGGCCGACGCCAAGCGTGACGTATCGCGTGATGCAAGGCCTGCCTGGAGTTTTCAACCACATTGAGCATCTTGCTCGACTCCGCTGCTTGATCCGTACCATAATAGCAGCGGAGCCGGACGAGCTTCGCCGCTCGACGTAACAACAAGGGGTGAGTCGCATGAGAGGGCGAATTCTGTGGCACGCCGCTCTATTTACAGCTACCAGCGTAGTGCAAGGACAATCCTCCACACAATCGGTACCCACGATTCGCACGTCGACAGAGGTTGTCCTCGTTCCGATTGTTGCAACCCGTTCCGACGGTTCCAAGGTGAAAGATCTCCGCCCTTCCGAACTGCGCCTCTTTGATAACGGCAAATCGCAAACCGTCCTCAGCTTCGAACGTATGGGAGTCACTTCGGCCACATCAAACGTCACATCGGGCCCGTCGCAGCTTGCGATTTCCCCAGTAGCTGATCAATATCCCCATTTCTCGATCATTCTTCTCGATGCTCTCAACACAGCATGGAGCGACCAAGTATACGCGCGACGAGCGGTGGAGCACCTTCTTGATTACTCGCCGCCCGGAGAACGAACTGCGCTCTTTGCTTTGAGCAATCGGCTTTATCTCCTGCATGATTTTACGTCTAATGCTGAAGAACTTCGCGCGGCTCTGCGCAACTTGTCAGTTCCCCCTCCAAATCGAGGGACTGTGTCTTCCTCGGACAGCCCATATTCAGCTGCGGTCTCCTATTCAAATTTGGCAGCTTTCTCGAATCTGACGCATTCCCGGGAGATAGCCGCAGGTTTTGAGTCGCGGTTCTATCTTCGACGCAGGATATTACAAACCTTTGATGCGCTTTCGGCGATTGCACAAGTCGCAAAGCCAATTCCGGGGCAAAAGGATCTTCTCTGGGTGTCGAGCGCGTTTCCACTGCTAGTCCGCGGGCGAGACGACGCACTTGACAACGACTCCTATTACGACCAAGAGCAGCAGACTGCGCGTGAATTGAGTTCCGCCGGATTACGCGTCTATCCCATCGACGCACGAGGATTGTCGTCGAACCCGAACGCCATCATCAATATTTCTACGATGCAAAGATTCGCGGCGGACACGGGCGGAAGAGCCTTCTTTAACAACAACGATTTGTCGTCGCTAATGCGTCAGGCTTTGGAAGATTCTCGTGCGGGTTACTTGTTGACTTATACACCGAAGAATTTCCGTGTGGACGGTTCATTTCACACAATTCGCATTCGCGTTTCACGTCCGGGCGTGCACCTTCGCTACCGGCCGGGATACTACGCGGAAGCGCTCACTTCACAGGCGGACACAAAGCCTGAGTAAGCAGTCTCCGGAAATGAGAGAGTCGCTTTCTGTGATTGGAGCACGTCGTCGGAAGATTTCCGGCGATTTCGGGCCGGAAGTTTCCTCTGCTGCAAGCAGCGAGATGCAATCGCGTGGCACAAATCAATATGATGCTCTCTCAGGAATGCGGCCGAGCGCTGAAGCCGCCGAGCAACGCTGTTCAAAGAGGGAGCCGGATTTTCTTGGAGGACACGGCTCAATGCTTCGCGTAGTAGTTCTTCCTTCTCCGCGGCGTATTCCGCGCGCCTTTTCAAGAGCAGGTCAGCCAAGTCAGGCGCCCCAGCGCGCAGTGTCGTTGAAGTTTGAAATCCGAAGCGTTGGCTCAACTCATGCAGGGTCGGCGGAGGCTGCTCAGAGATCGCAGCACTCACAATGCGCCGGACTTCTTCTTTTCTCCGCGCTTTCCGCTCTTCGAGCCTTTTTCTAATCGACCGACAGAGATCGGGAAAGCATCGAACGATGAAGCCCGCGTTGCCGCCGCTGTATCCGAGTTGCGTTGCTATCCGGCGCACCGATATTGGTGGGTCCCGCCGCAGTGATTGTTCGAGCAGTGAGCGGATGTGCTCCAACTCGGCGATTCGTTTCGCTCCGGGTTCTCTCCACCAGTGTGTCCGGTGACATGCACGGTGCCGTTTGGTAAGACGGTGGCAAATATCGGGGCTGACCTGGCGCAACCGTTCAGACCGTTTGTACCCCAACTGCTTCGCCAACTCTGGAACGCTCGGGCAATCGTCATCCTGTAATGCGGCTTCCAGAAGTTTCCGCACTGTTTCCGAGGTCCGGTAGCATTTTGCATTGCGTTCATTATTTGGAATGCGCGACTTGACTTCTGCCCAGTCCGCTTCAGGGAGGCTGCGGCTCATCAGGAGATCCTTCACGGAAATGCCGAGATAAAATGCGAAGTGAAGTAGGACGTCCAGCCGCGGCAGCCCGACGTTCAGCCAGGTGCGAAGAGTTGTTCGGGGCGTATGCGTGATTTCTGCAAATGCGTCCCCGTTTCCCGCAGTCAGCCGACGAATGCAAGTACGAAGATTCCTTCGGAACCTCGCCACCTGAACTCGCCCTCCGTAGTTCAAGCCAGCAAGTAGGTCTCCCACTGCGGGTGCCTTGTAGAACTCGAACTGATCTTCGCCCATTTCACTGAAAGCACTTGCCGCTGATTTCTTTCGTCCCAACCAGTCGCCGCATGCCGAACAGTGTCCTGGCCGTGAACGCACTGAAAGAGGCGGCAGTGCGCAATTGCAAAATGGACATTCATGTTCAAGGGGCACGGTATGCTTCGGGCAGACGGTTACCGTCTGAAGCGACCACAACAACCGCTCATATGCAACCCCGTTCCTCAGATCCTCTTCGTAGCAATGCGGGCACCAGGCCCGGTGCCGCCTGAACAAAGACATATCGGAGAGCGTCAATCTCAGCGGCAGCAAAGTGAGCAACTTCATACTGCTCACGCGGGTAATTCTTTTGAATGTCCTCACCCAACTCTGCGCAGTACGCGCGGTTCCATTAATCGCATACGAATATGCGTGAAAGGCGTGCCCCTTGGAGCGTGTCTGGCGGAGCCACCGTGCTCGGCGCGGCAGGCCGCCGCACAAAGCGCTGACAGGATCCCGCCCAACCATATCTCCAACAGAAAGCACATGCGCTTCCGCCAATCTCGCCACATACCCTGTCAGGCTTTCAACGTCAGGAGTGCCGATCCCGATCGGGAGTAAGGGATAGAAACGGCTCCGTTCAGGAATGTCCGGCCAGCCATCCAGATGCCATGTCTCATAGAGTTCCTCAGGCGCCATGAAGAACGGCCTCCCTTCCGATAGGGTCCCGCATCGGTCGCCGCTGACCCGGACGGCTCTTTATTCCATAAGCATGCTGCACATGCTCCACTGTGGCTGTTGGCTTCGCGCTTCCTCGTGCCCCATCCCCTTCAAGCCCCAGCCGAACCCGCAGGAACATCCGGCTCTCCTCAGATTCCTCAATCTGCATTTCTCCTTCGATGCACTCCGCCAGAATCTTCTCGCACTGGTTTACAGATAGCGCAGTGGCCTCGAGATCGCGTCGTTCCAGGTACTGCCCTCCGCGGCGGAGCGTCATCGATAGCGCCTGGACAAGCCAGTCCTTCAGAATGCCCACGCAGCCAATACTTCGCTCGTAGAGCAATTTCCACTCCTTTGTGAATTCGTCTTGGCTCTTCAGCGGAAGATGCGCGCCGAAGGAACGAACAACGTTAACGAAGATCGCGGCTTCACCCGGCTGATCCGCACGGTATCGGCCAAGATGTATCGTGAGGCTGCGCCGACTCAATTGCCCGTTCAGGTTACGAAAGGCAAGCAGGTCGTACGTGCCAATCAGAACATGAGGAGTGGCAGTGTGGTTGGCGATCGACTTGATCACATCGAGTTGATCGATGAGGCGTCGGCCAGAACTCATCTTCGACAGATGCTGGGCTTCATCGATGAGCACGGCCGCCGGTCGGCGGTATCGAATCGCCTGTTCAACAGAATACTGATAATCCGATCCCGATGCTCGCGGGCCGCACTCGAACTGAGATGGTAGCTTTCCGCGTGCAGATAGCCTTCCTCTTCGGTCGAGCTTGCATTCGATCAGCGGTTCCCGCATTGCATTGAGAAGCCTTTTGAAATGATCCCGCCAACAGAAGATGCCGGTATCCGGCGCTTCCGCCTCAAGGCTGACTACAGGCAAACGGCCGATATCGCTTTGCAGTTCCTCAGCCAAAGCTGATTTGATCTCGCTCTCGACCTTTATGCGCAGCGTGCTCTTGCCTACGCCGGTAGGCCCGAGTACAAAGATCACGGAATTCCGTGGAGCATCCGAAAGAAACTCCATCAGCCGCTGCTTGGCAGCGAGCATCTTTGGATGGGCGATGGTGACAGCGCGAAATCGCTGCGCCAGCTTTTCGTCGGCATGTGTCGGATCGATGGCGGGAACAGCGGCCGCGGCGGGCATCACAGCGCTCCGTAGATTTCGACGGCGTCTGCTGGAATTGGGGCCGACTCCGGTTCGCAGACCGCGTCGAACGGAGCCTCATTGACAGAATCAACTTGCCCTTCCCCCATTCTCGCGACCGCGTCTTCTCGGTCGCGTATCCGCTGCAACATTACGTCTTCCTGGTCTCCAACCGACTGGAGGAAAGATGCGAGAGCCTTTGCGGTGATTCTGAACCGTTGCTTTGAATGCAGACCATGCTGCCTGCGAAGTTCTGCGGTAGCAAGCATGATCTCCCGCTCTGAGCGCCCGCGCAGAACCATGTATTGCTCGGAGTGGCATTCAACCCAGCGGTTTCGGCAGAATGCACATGCCTTTCCGGCATCGAACGGATCGTAGCGAACGGGCACTTGAGCGAATTCGAGGTCGGGATCGCGGAAAGCGTCCGACCAGTAATAGACCTGATGGATCTTGATCCCCCGCCCAGGACTTACTTTCGCCGTTCCCTTCGGAGTGCTGGGCATCGTGGAAAGCAGGAAATCCTGGTCGAACGGAATCATGCGATGCAAGCGCAGACCGCTGGTTTCACGGCCTCTGACAAATGCGTCCCGCGGGCTCTGCCCCAGTGCCGGGTGATTCATCTGGTCATATACGTCGAACAGATACTCAGTCAACTTCGTATTCAGGTCCGCTAGGCTCCACGTCGCGAGCCGCTTCGGGTCGACCGAAACTGTAACCTGTCGCACTTCACGCGTGATCTGGGTGTTGCCACCGAGGTTGTGGATGAACTGACTGTTGCAAGTTCCGAACAGACGCTCGAGAACGGATCCGAATCTTGCCTTCGCGGGGGGGCGGGTCTTTTTTGTGAGTTCATATCGCGCAAGCAGGCTCTCAAAGTACACGCTGTCAAACTCACGGCCACCGTCCACGACCAGAACCTGTGGTAGCCGCGAATGCCGCCGGACACAATCTCGAATCACCATCATGCAGGATCGATAGCTGGGCGGATCGAACGTCAACCACAATCCAAGAATCCGTCGTGAGTATGCGTCCAGCAGGAGCGTCATCCAAGGGCGACCGAGGTTCTGCCCCGTTGATCTGCACCGAAGTTCTATATCGAGTTCCGTATGGTCTATATGGCCAATCTCGAAAGACCGGTCTCCGTGCCTTGGCGCCTGCAAGTCAAGCGTCCAATAAATCACCTCAAATCGATAGGCAGCACGGCGGCCTTTTCGTTTCAGGGTTTGATCGAGGATTGGGCGCCGGTGTATGGCTCGGCAAAATGTCTTGTAGCTGGGTGTCGGCGCGCCCGCAGCCTCACAGGCCAGCTTGAGCGTAGCCCAAGAGGCGTATTTGGTCTTTTGCGTGAGCGCCTCATAGTCCGTCTCGATGTGCTCCTGCATCAGCCGGAGGGACGATTCCGGGAGCTTAGAGTTGCGGTTTCCGCGGCCACGGGACTGCGGAAGCAATCCGGCGAACCCACAGCCAAAAGCAGATTCTGCGCGGCGAAACCGCGCAACCCAGCGGAACAAGGTTCTCGCAGGGGCTACCGTGGATGCGGGTAAATTGCCGCTCTCAAGATACTCGACGACGATGCCATGTCGATTGGTCGCAGTTCGCAGATCGTCCGCACTGGCAGCAACCAAGCGGTCACGCACCGCACAAACAAGCTCAGGATTCCGAGAATCCGGGAGGAGATGCACCCGCCCTTCTGAGAGCAACCGCTCAAGTGCGCCCACCGGCAGTTCGACAAGACCTTGGTCAGAGGAAATCAGACCGACGGCGTTTTCGCCCACATTTCCCACTTCCCAAGTGCGTCCATCCCAAGCGATTCTGCTGCCACCATGAAACCGTGCCATCGTAGATGAGAAGAGCGGAGAATTTTTCCCGCGAGGCGCATCCTCTGCAGCTGTGCAGTACGGGAAAACGTGCACCCGTGATGGCTCCACGAGCGGGGCGGCACAGAGATCTACGTGGAGGGTGCCAGTAGCGATCAGCGTGAAAACACAGTCAGGGGAAAGTCTCCCTTGGGTCATCTGCAACAGCGAATCCAGCGTCAACCCCGGAAGCGCCGCGACGCATGCGACCGCGAAATCCTGGTTCTCAATAACGGTAGTGCCTCTGTCGCAGCGAAGATAGTCCTCCAGAAATTGAAGATTTCGCTGTTGCGTTACGTTGATCTCCGCCGACGACCGCACCCGGTAATAGAGACCAAGATTTTCCGCGTATCGACGACCAGGCGGGCATAACCATGTGTCGTTATTGCCAGGGCAATACCGATTCGGATTTCGTTCGCTCAGACGCTTGAGTTCTTCTTTGGTCTTCCACTCCTCCCACCCTGCTTCCGTGTTACGAAGCACAAAGAAGTCTGGCGTGTGATACACGCCGAGCCGATTCCCATTTGCGCTTTCGTAGTCAAGTTTGATAGCAGGAGGCTGGTCGTAGTATTCAAGAACGCATTCATCGTGCTCCATTTCGTAGATGCCGGCGAGTTCCACGCGATGGCTCTCGAATTGAATGGTCACGCCCATTTTCCGGCTGGGATAACGCCCAGTCACGTTTGCTCGACCGCCGCCGACTCTGCGCGATGGACCGCATAATCGAATCTGGTTGATCACCGCGTGGGCGCGCTCGGCAAGACCCAGCCTTTGGAAATATATAGACAAGTCATCGGGTTGGAACATTGGCGTAGCCCTCCGCATGGAGTGCCGAGCATCACCCGGAAGAGTCCTCGGCCGGGCTGAAAATCAACGCCACGGGTTTAATGACTATGCTTCGGAGGAACCGATCTCTTCGTACCTTTACGTGCGCGCAAGTAGCGAAGACCGGCCTCTTTCATGAGATCCTGGATCTTCCGGCCATTTTCCACGGCCTTTTCAATATCTGGCGCCAGTTCATCTGGAACGTAAATCGAAAAGCGATCCTCCCCGCGATAGCCCGAAAGTGCGTAGCTGCTGTGGCCGACGCCTGTTCGGCATGCAGGGCAGTTCTCGCGAATGCAGGGGCTCTTGCGCAGGGAAACCGAACCGAGCGCAACTGGCCAGATTTGCTCCAGCGCACTCAGGAACCACTTCCGGACCTCGTCAGGTGTTTCGTTCCTGTTCATCGTACATGTGCTATATTACACCTATACGTTGAAGCCAGTGTTAATCTTTTTGATACCGGGCACCTCTCGCTAGTAGCGGAACTCACTGCCACTTTTTGCTTCCCAGCTGCACGGACTGCCACTTTATGGGTCTAAGTGATCTGGCTCCCTCGGAGAGCGAGTACCCAAAAGCAACGACTTCCCAATCGCCACTGCCACTTTGTGCTTCCTCTTCACTGCCACTTTATGGGTGAAGTGACAGTTCCCACCCACTTTGCATGGTCCTTTGTCTCTGCCCCGGCCACAGCCACAGCGGCCGCCAATAGCGCCATTCCGCACATCCGCTTCAACATCGCCCGCATCTCCTGTACGTTGGTTAACTTGCGCGCAGCCGCGCACTTTGACGATCATAGGCAGCTTAGGCCATTCGGTCGATCCCTGCGTGATTTGGATCACAGTATACTGATCGGTTAGGTCTTAACGTAAACAACGGAATGGTTTTATTTTGGCTTAGAGTCGCGGCGGTGCTGTACGCGGGGGCGAGCATCGCGGTCTTTCCCGCCGTTCTGCAGAACAAGGAACGCTGGAAGGCTACCTGCGTCCACCTGGGCGGTCTGGCGGTATTCTTCCACTTTGTCTCGGTGGTGGAAATGCTGGCGCTGGCACACCGCTGGTTGCCGGTGGGCGTGCGCGAGGTCGAGTCGCTCCTCGGTCTCGTCGTGGCGGGTCTTTTCTTCCTGGTCTGGTGGCTCTACGGCGCCATGTCGTTTGGCGTCTTTGCGCTGCCCATCACGTTCTTCATCGTCTTTATTCCCTCGCTGGGCATGCAGAAGTACGTTTTTCCGTCCTACGGCGTTCGCATGAGCTGGCTTGTTGCTCACGTGCTTTCGCTGATGGCGGCTTATGCTGCGCTTGGATTCAGTATCCTGGCTTCCGGTCTCTACCTGATGAAGGAACGCCGCATCAAGAGCAAGCGGAAGCCGAGCGAGACGTCGTGGTGGGCGTCGATGGACTGGCTGCCGCCGCTGGACACGCTGGAGCGCATTGCCCACGCCACGCTGCTGTTCGGCTTTCCCTGCATGACGGTGGGCCTGGTGATTGGCTCGGTTCTGGTTCAGGAAACGGACCTTGGCGCGGCCTACTTCCGCGATCCCAAGATCCTGGCTTCGTTTGTGATGTGGATTTCCTACGTGCTGCTTCTGGTGTGGCGCAGCCGTTCGGGCCTGCGCGGCCGCAAGGCCGCCTATCTCTCCGGCCTGGTATTTCTGGTGATGCTGGCGGTTTGGGCGGCCAACACCTTCAGCCAGGTTCACAGGTACGGTGCCCCATGACGCTGACCGTGCTGGGCGTGAACCACAAGACCGCTCCCATCGAGCTGAGGGAGCGCATTGCCATCGGGCGTGACGAACTGCCCGAAGTGACGCGCGCGCTGGCCAGTGTTCCCGGCGTGGCGGAGTGCATGATCGTCTCCACCTGCAATCGCGTGGAGCTGATCGCGACCCTCGACTCGGACCAGACCGATCTCAGTTCGTTCCTTTGCAACCAGTTCGGACTGGATGCTTCGGTCCTCACCTCGCACATCTATCGGCACCGCGACAAGCAAGCAGTCAGCCACATTTTCCGCGTTGCCTCCAGCCTTGACTCCATGGTGGTTGGCGAGCCGCAGATCCTGGGACAGGTGAAGGAAGCCTTTTCCGTAGCGCGAGCTGCGGGCACGGTCGGGTCCGAGCTCGAGCACCTGATGCAGAGCGCATTTTCCGCGGCCAAGCGCGTGCGCACAGAGACCGAAATCGGCTCCAGTTCTGTTTCGATCGCCTCGGTCGCGGTGGATCTGGCGCGAAAAATCTTCGGCTCGCTGAACGGACGCACGGTGTTCCTGGTGGGCGCGGGCAAGATGAGCGAACTGGCTGCGCGGCACCTGGTGCAACAGGGCGCGGGAACGATTCTCGTGACCAACCGCACCATGGAGCGGGCGCGGCGCATGGCCGAGCCCTTCAACGGCCGCGTGATTCCCTTCGAGCAACTTTACGAGCACGCCGCCGAAGCCGATATCGTGATCACATCGACCGGCGCGCCGCACCATATCTTCCGCCCCGAGCATGGACGCGCCTTCCTGCACGCCCGCAAGAACCGCCCCATGTTCTTTATCAATATTGCCGTTCCCAGAGACGTGGATCCGGCGGCCAACGAAGTTGAGGGCTTGTTTGTCTACGACATCGACGACCTGCAACAGGTGGCGGCGGCGCACATTGCGGAGCGCAGCCGCTCCGCCGGCGATGCCGAGGCGCTTATCGGCGCGGAAGTTGAGCGCTTCGACGGACGGCGGCGCGCGGTCAATGTGGCGCCAGCAATCGTGGCGCTCCAGCACCAGGCAGAGGAGCTTCGGCAGGCTGAGCTGCGGCGGATCCAGGGCCGCCTGGGACCGCTCACGCCGGAGCAGGCCGCTGCCGTCGAAGCTCTCACTCGAGGACTCGTGAACAAGCTTCTTCATCCTCCGATGCAGGCGCTGAAACAGGCCGCCCGCGAGAACAACGCCGCGCGGATGGGCGCACTGTGCGAAACGTGGTCGCTGCCATCTGTTTCCGCCGGTCCGGAGCCGGTGCCCGATCCCGCGCCGGCCCAGAACCTGAATGAGGCTGCTGAACCTCCGGCAACGGCAAATCTGGCGGGCCGGCGATGAACCTCCGTATCGGCAGCCGCGGATCGCAACTTGCCTTGTGGCAGGCCAATCACATTGCGCATTTGCTGCGCACGCAGGGTCATGAAGTCGAGATCGAAATCATCAAGACCACCGGCGACCGTCTTCAGGAGGTCACGTTTGCCCAGGTCGGATCCAAGGGAATGTTCACCAAGGAGATCGAGGAGGCGCTAGCGGCCGGAGTAGTCGATCTCGCGGTTCATTCGCTGAAGGACTTGCCCACGGAACTGCCCGAGGCATTCGTGCTGGCGGCAACTCCGCCGCGGGTCGATCCGCGCGATGTTCTTGTCTCCGTCCATTACGCCCGCCTGGCCGAGTTGCCCCAAGGGGCGCGCGTGGGCACCAGCAGCCAACGCCGGCGCGCCCAACTCAAGGCGCTGCGGCCGGACATCCAGGCGGAGGAGTTTCGCGGCAACGTAGACACGCGCCTGCGCAAGCTTGGCGAGGGCCAGGTGGATGCGATTCTTCTGGCGGCTGCGGGCCTCGACCGCCTGGGACGCACAGACTGGATCCGCGAACGGCTTGACCCGTCCGATTTTTGTCCTGCCGCGGGCCAGGGATCTTTGGGGATTGAAACCCGCCGCGACGACAACGCCACCATTGCTGCTCTTGCATTCCTTGACCATCCCGGCACGCGTTATGCGGTCACGGCAGAGCGCGCCGCACTGGCGGCTTTAGGCGGCGGCTGCCAAGTGCCCATTGGAATTCACTGCCGGGCCACGGCAGCCGGCGATGTTATGGAAATCTTCGGCGTGGTCGCCGATCCCGCGACTGGCGAGGCGATCCGCATTCATCATCATGCACCGCGAGCGACCACCGACCCAGACCTGCTGGGAGAGCATGCAGCCCATTTGTTGCTGGAGTTGGGTGCAGGCTCGCTGCTGGCCGTCCCCGCGAACGAGCCGCCGGCATCGGTCTGATGACAACAGCCGCCGGGCCAAGCGTAATGCCAGGTCTCCGATTGAATGAAGTTGTTTCTTCCGTAGCCGAGCTTTCGGCGAGAAGACGGTTTAAAGCAGTTCCTGAGTTGGTGAGTTCCAGCAGGGAAGGTATCTGAGCGCGGACGAGGGCCCTTCGGCTGCGCTCTCAGGGCAGGCTGCGCCACAGCCGGCCGGGAGGCCAGCGCTACATGATCGTGCCCAACGCATCGTAGCGGGATACAGCTACCCTGAAACAGCTCTAAAGCTGGTTGTAATTGATCAGATGCGCTTCAGGGGCCAATTCCTGTTTCCAGCTCGTGCGCAGCAGGGCTGTTTCTGGGGCGAATATCTCTGCGCCAGGGTGGACCATCAACTCTAGAGTGTCGGGCAGGCTGTGTCCCGCCGCGGCCAGCCGGTGGAAGGTGTCAAAGGTGGTGAAGCCTTTGGTTGTGGTGGTCGGGACATAATACTTCAAGGCGAAATTCCATATTTGTTTGGCGACTCGCTGCTGTGCAGGCGGTTCTTTACCGGGATCGTACAGATTCATGGTTTGACGCACCTTGCGGATGCCGTACTTTTTCTGAATTTGCTTGACGACGCGAAACAGCCGGGGCTCGGTGTGGGAATGATGATGCGAATCAATGTGACTGACGGGGACGCCAAGCGCCATGGCGCGGTCAATCTGTGCGCACCACTCGGCAAAGATGCCATTGGCAATCGCGGGAGTGATGGAAATGCGGCGCAAATTTCCTGCGAACTCGCCTTTTTCGTTGAGCAGCGGAGCAAGGCCGGGATGCGAAGATAGCGGCCGGAGTTCCGTGCCCACAAGATGAACTCCAAACGAGCAGCCGGGTAGCCTGGCAAGACGCTGCGCGGCTTCTTCGGCGGCGGGCGCATTGGCCATGAGCGTAGCCGAGGTAATGCGCCCTTCTTCCATCAGAGCGAAGATGGCGTCGTTCACCGCCGCGCTGAGTCCGAGGTCATCGGCATTGATGATGATCTTCATGATGCCACTGGATAGGAAATCGCGGAATCGTCGAGGGAGACGACCGTATCCCGGTCTGGTTTGACTGCCAGGTCCATCGCCAGCAGGAGGCCGTGCTCATCCGTGCTTTCGCGGACGAAGGGCAATTCATCGAAGACCTTGACCAGGGGCCCGTTGCGTTTGGTTAAGACCAGGTCGAGCAAGAGGCGCCGAGCACCCTGCTGGTGCATGCGCTCCGCAAGCCAACCGAAGAAGGCGTGTTCGACATGTTTCTGAGCGACGCGACAGGAGAGAACGAAGTCCTGGACAGCGGGCTCTTGCCGGTCGAGCCGAATGCTGGAGAATCCAACGATCCCGTAAGAGCCGAACTTGTCAGTGCAATCGAAACCGACGCAGAGCACGCCCGGATCGGCGAGGAGGGCGCGGAACTCCTCCCGTGTATAGCGGCGAGCCGAGAGGTTGAGCTGGTTCGATCGCTGAATGAGTTCATGGCATCGTTCCATCTCGGCTTCCGTTTCAGGCCGGAAGACGCGGAGCTTGAGCTGGCAGGATCGCAGGTAGTTGAGATAATCGGAACCGAACTGCTCGCGAACCGCTTCGCGCGCGATTTCAGTTTGGTAGGAGCCGCGGCGCATGCGGCTGGTCTCCGTAACCGGAACATCGAACTCCGGGCGCGCCAGAAGCGACTCCAGATTCTGCTCAGGGAAAACGCGCACCATCGGCAAGGCAGCCGCAACCTCATGACGCTCGAAGATGGAATCGTCAATCATGGCAAAGGTGTCGATATTGATGTTGAGGCGGTCGGCGATTTGCTTCAGGTTGCTGCTCTTGCTGCCCCAATTGATGGCGGGATAAAGGAAATACTGGTTCAGGCCGAGGCGCGTGAGCACGTCCATGGCCTCGTCGTGATTGTTCTTGCTGACCACGGTTTGGAGGATGCCGCGCTCATCGAAGGCGCGAATCAGACGTACCACTTCAGGACGCGCGACCAATGCGTTGGCGTCCTCCTCAATCAGGGTGCCTTTCCAGAGGGTGTTGTCGAGGTCCCATGCGACGCATTTGACTGTTGCAGCCGGACTCTCCGGAGCAGGGGCCGCGGCTACAACCGGTTCGGAAGCGGCCGGAAGTTGAGCATGTGGCCGCAGCACGACGAAATCAAGCCAGGAGAAAACGACACGGACCTCCTGGTCGGCGTCCGGATAGAGCATGAAGAGATATTCGTCTCGAGCACGAAACTTCCGCGGGAGCGGGATATTGAGATTAATCCGATTGCTGCCCGGTACAAGCTCAACGCTTTCCCGATAGGTGGTGATGCCCTGTTTGCGCAGTTCAACGATCATCCGGAAAGGCTGCTGCTCAAAGGAAAAGCATTCCATCAGGAATGTGTCGTAGGCGGCTCCCGGCCTGCCAATTCGTTCGATAATGCGATCGCGGTAGTAGATCAACGCCCCATTGACTCGCCGCTTGGGATTGAGGGGAGCCAGCACGTTTCCGATGCCATTCACGAGGGCGGTGACGACGCGGTCGGCTCTGTCGAAGAAGCGTATGCCCGCAAGCGATACGTAATTTCCGGTGAGGGCAGCCTCGATTTTGCCCCAACGGCGGAATCGGAGGTCGGCGCCGGCGTTGAGCAGGCCGGCGAAGCCAGGATTGCGCATCATGCCGTAGACCAAGCGGGCACATTTGCGATCGCGCCGCTGGACGTAAAGATTGCAGGTGCTGAAGCAGTAAGGGACGGTGCACTCAATACAGTGCTCCTGCCACTGGATGAACATGGCGCCCTGAATCGAACCCTGCGGATTCGATGGATCTCTACTCGGACTCGCTGCTTCCTGCGACCAGAGCGAGGGCGATGCCCAATCAAATTGAAACATAATCTCTTATCCGAGGAACGGAGGTTGCAATCCGACAAGGGGCAGGAATCCCTCGACCCCTTCCCGCATTGCCCGCAAGCTTCCGCCAGCTCATTGACGCCCTTGCCGTGCGCGAACCTTCCAATGAATATTATGCATGAGACGGCGGACGTTCCACCGCACCATGGGAAGGGTGCACTTCCTCTTTCGCTGGCTGATCAGGACACACCGCCAGCAAGCACCCCGTCCGGTTTTGCCCGGTGGGCATGCAGCCCAATTGCTGCTGGAGCTGGTTGGAGGCTCGCTGGTGGAGTATTCTGCAAACGTGGCGCCGGCATCGGGGTGAGGGAACCGCAGGGGCTGGATTGCCTCTGGCATTCTGAAGCGGCTTTGCCATTGATGCTGAGGGCGAGGAGCGCTGCCGATTGTGACCACCGACAGCAGTTACGTCCTTTGGCGAGCGACACAACCGGTTGAAGAGCGACATGCCGATGGTACTGTTTTTTGGCGTAACTGTCTCATTTTGAGTCACATCGAAAAATAATTATGAAGAATCCACCGGAAAAGCCTTGCGGAATATGCAGTGACCGCTTACACTCATCTCAAGTTCGTCACCACTCAATCAGATCGCTTCCCAGAGGCGACCGTCTAGATGCTTCAAGCCGCGTGTGTGGATTGCAGATTTTGGGAAGTTTTTCCTGTTTTTTTGTAGCGGACCAGAAGAATTTGGCTTAGCCAGGTCAGGGCCTTTGCTAAGTCGGCTGGGCGAAGCCTTGTACTCTTTTGCCTGGAATGGAATGATAGCGCCCAGGCCACAAAGGCGCCGGTTGTTTCGATTTGCTGAGCTGCCGGGAGCCGGCAGCAGTGCTGGAGACTCAGGATGGGCCATTTCCCGGCCGGTTTATCTAGTTTCGTTCCCTCTGTTAGTAGCTCGATATATCTAGGATCGGATGGGGCGGATGCCGCGCAGCAATGGTACGCGCTTTACACATTGCCGCAGAACGAAAAGTCGGTTACGGCACATCTTACGCTCCGGGAAATCGAATCCTACCTACCCACCTATCCGACCGTGCGGCGATGGAAAAACCGGCAGCAGGTGAGGCTGGACCTGCCGCTTTTTCCGTCGTACCTATTTGTTCGCATCGGCCGCACGGAGCGACGCCGGATTTTCGGTTGTCCGGGAGTCGTGCGAGTGGTGGGCAACAGTCGAGGTCCAGTTCCCATTCCCGACGCGACCATCGAGTTTTTGCGTTCCGACTTATGCTGCGGAAAGGCGGAGCCCTACCGGGAGTTGGTGGTGGGCGAGCGGGTGCGCATCAAGGATGGCTCCATGCGCGGCGTGGAAGGCACCCTGACACGGAAGAACGACAAGCTGCGCTTCATCCTGAGCGTGGAAATGATTCAACGGTGTGTAGCCGTCGAGATTGATGCATGTTATCTGGAGCCGGTTCCGCGGCTCCAGAGCATTTGAACTCCGAACAGAGATGAGAATCCGGCAGGTCCGGCGTAAATTAAACGCGCGTGCAGCCGGCAAGCTCCGCGACCGGTGCGCAGCCGTCAAGTTAAAACATATTTGCACCACCTCACCCACATGCAAGCGGTAGCAGCGGTCTGGTGGTTCGTGATGGGTTCCCCGCTCACGTTTCCTCCAATCGAAGACCGTCCCCCGGGACGGAAAGCGCAGCGCGCCTTGCTGTAAGCAATGCAGAATGCTGCCGATCATGGGCAGCTACGAAATATGACTGGATCGATCAAGCACAAGGAACGGGATCATAAGATAGCTCACGCGGCGGCACGGCTCTTCGCGCGCCAGGGCTATCATGGGACGAGTACGCGCGAGATCGCCCGTGTGGCTGGAATCAGCGAAAACACCTTGTTCCGGCACTTTGAAAGTAAAGAGAATCTGTTCTGGACGGCTCTCCGATCAAGCCTGGCCGATTGGGAGTTGCATGCCGACTTGCTCAAAGACATAGAAGCCGACGCCGGTCCGGAGGTGGTTTTGCCGCGGTTCCTGGCCCAGGTGGTCGACGCGACGGTTCTCAATCCGGACCTGTTGCCGCTGATGGCAGTGGCCTTCCTTGAGAGGCGTTCGAAAGCAAGGGAGGTTTGCCGCGAATCACTTAAGCCTATACTGGCAGCGGTCAATCAGTATCTTGCCATGCACATTGAGGAATGCAAGCTAAGGACGTTGGAACCGACGCTGATCACTGCCGCGATTGTGGCGACGGCATGGATGCATCCTATGCTCCTGGAACTCAATGATGGCAACGGAGCGCCTCATTCGACCAACCGGGACACCATAAGAGCATTGAGCCGGTTTTGGATCGATGCGCTGGCCCCGGCGACAGACACGTGGTAAAAGACGATCGATCCGCTGGCAGTTACTGGAGCAAACTGGTGTCCCTTCGCCGCATAAGGCGGTTTCTTTGCCTCTCCTTCATTTTGGCGAGCCTGTCGGCTGCCCGGTTTGTGCAAGGACAAGGGGCTGGCAGCAATGTTGACTCCGGCGGTGTGGCTTCGGGTTGCGCAAATTTTGCCTTGGGTTCGCCCTTCATTCCGGTTGATAGTTGGATCTATCCGGCGGTGTGGCGGCTCTATTCGCTGGGCTACGCCGGCAGCGTATATCTCGGCGTTCGTCCATGGACGAGGGCGAGTTTGAGCCAAGTGCTGGATGATAGCCAAGCCGATATCGACGATGCGGGACCAGGGCCGCTCACGGACGAAGCGCGGGAACTCTACAACGCACTGAGGCGCGAGTTGGCTCGCAAGACAGCCGTCACGTGCGTGGGGCATGTGGCTGCGGTGCATGTCGACTCCGTTTACACGACGGCGGAGGGCATCAGCGGAACACCCTTGCGCGACAGCTTTCATCTCGGCTCGACGATCGTGAACGACTACGGCCGCCCTTATGAGAGTGGCTTCAACGAGTATTCCGGCGCCAGCGGGTACGCGCTTTTTGGTCCGTTTACGCTGTATTTGCGCGGCGAGTTCGAGGACGCACCGTCGGCAACGGGCTACTCGGCCAGTCTTTATCAGACCCTTGCGGCAGGGGACTTGACGGTCAATCCAGTTACCAATCTGGCGTACAGCGGCCAGGCTACGATTCCGGGAGGACCGATCGGCGGGATTACCCAGGGGCGGTTTCTCGAAGCGTATCTCTCGACCCAGATGGCAAACAATGTTATCTCTTTCGGGAAGCAGGACGAGTGGCTGGGCCCGGGCGAGGGCGGGAGCCTGGCCTACTCGAACAATGCAGAGAACATCTATGCGTTCCACATCAACCGGATTGAGCCGCTGCAGATTCCCCTGCTCTCACAGGTTACGGGCCCCTTCCGCTATGATTTTCTGGTCGGCGAGCTAGGCGGGCACACGCTGATGCCGAACCCCCTCTATACACCGGGATCGTCAACGCAGCCGAACGTGATCAGCCCGGACAATCCGTGGGTCCATGTGGAGAAGATCAGTTTCAAGCCGACGCCCAACCTGGAGTTTGGGTTTGAGCGCACGGCGTTTTTCGGGGGCGAGGGCCACGCCCCGGTAACCTTGCACACGTTCCTCAAAAGCTTCTTCAGCATTTCGGCTCCCACGGCGGCTGTGAAGTATTCCCGGGATGATCCAGGGGCACGATTTGGGGCGGCGGATTTCTCCTATCGAATTCCGTATCTACGGAACTGGATCACGTTGTACGCCGACGGAGAAGTTCACGACGACATATCGCCTATCGATGCCCCCCGCCGCGCGGCATGGCGCCCCGGTCTATTTCTGGCCCGGATACCGGGGTTGCCGAGTCTCGATCTGCGTGTCGAGGCCGCCACAACCGATCCACCGGTTTCAACCAGTAACCATGGCCAATTCATGTATTGGGAAGCTATTGAGCGCCAGGGGTACACCAACGAAGGGCAGCTTTTTGGGGACTGGATTGGACGCGAGGACAAGGGCGGACAGGCGTGGATGACGTACCACCTGAGCGGGAACGAATGGATCCAGCTGACGGCACGCACGCAAAAGGCCGCAAAGGACTTTATTCCAGGTGGTACGACGCTAAGCGATGTTGGCGTCGAGGTGGAAAAGCGGATCGAAAAGGATTTTGCCGTCAGCGGGAGATTCACTTGGGAGCATTGGAAAGCGCCCGTGTACTTGCCTGGTGACCAGACGGTCACGTCAACAAGAGTGCAGGTGACATGGTATCCACGGCGGAAGCTCGATCTGCATTGATCCGAAGATTGCTCTTGCAGTGCGCAGATTTTCAAATCATTTTGGGTTTCAGATGTATCACAGGAGAAACGTGGCTATTCAGGAAACAAAGCTCGCGATCGCCAAGTCTCGGCGCCCCCATTTCTGCAGGGTTCCCCTGGCAATGATTCTTGCAATGGTACTGATTGCCGGAGCGCTGCCGGCGATGAGCAGAGCACAGGCAGGAGGCGGTGGAGATGATGACCAGAGCAGCGGGTCGGCGGCTGACTCGTCGCAATCCGGCAACGGTCAAACATCGTGCGGACCGGGTACTGGGATCCAATGCCCCCAGGGCTCGAATGGTGCAGGAAACGGCACCGTGGGCGGCCAGCTTCCCTGGCAAAACGGATTCTCGCAAGGGCAGAGACCGAACGCCGGGTTGATTGGCCCGCAGCCGGTGGGCAGAGCGAATGGTCCTCAAAGAACTACCCCGACGACAAAACCTGCCGTGCCACAGCCGACGGAGCTTTTGGCGAATCCGGATTTCCTCTCGGCCTGTCCAGCCATACCGATCCAGGCGGAGATGACTCCGATTCAGGAGGAGGACAATCCTAATACGGTCATAAACCCGAACCAACGCTACCCGTACAACGAAGGTTATCCGTATACTTCCGCGGCGGAGGCAGCCAATGCGAACGCCGCTGCCGGCACGAACCAGCTCAATCAGAATCCTGGCGCGGAGCCCACTCCCAGGAATTCCGGGGAGGCGCCCAATCCCACCGTTACGCAGGACGCAAATCAGGTCTATCGTTTTTTCAATCCGGAAGGTAGCCTTGGCGGTTCTCAAGGAGCTCAAGGGACTCAAGGCACTCAAGGGCCTCAACAACGCTACATATATTCCGAGGCGGAAGCGAACCGCATTCGGACTGAAGCTGCAAGAGAACGCAACCTTGATTTTTATTCCAATCCCCCCGATGCCCCAAGACTTTATGGAGGCATACCCTATTGCGATCTCCCTTCGGTGCGGGATTTGAACCAAATGGTTCCCAATGGGTTCGGCATCCCGCCCAAGCGTTTTGGAAGCGATGCTTTCTTCATCGGAGCGGGAAATGCCGACGAGTTACCGATGGACGTTCCGGTAGGACCGGACTATGTTCTTGGACCGGGCGACAGCATCATGGTCAACATGTGGGGCGGGCAGTCGGCGCGCATCGAACAGATGATCGATCGCCAGGGCCAGATCAGCCTGCCCGAGGCAGGCGCCATCGCAGTGACGGGACTTACGATTGCCAGTGCCCAGAGAGCGATACAGTCCGCTCTCAACAGCCAGTTTCAGAACGAACATGTAGAGCTCTCGATGGGCCGGGTGCGGACCGTTCGCGTGTACGTTGTAGGCGATGTTCAACAACCCGGCGCATACGATTTGAGCGCGCTATCAACTCCGTTGAACGCACTCTACCTGGCAGGTGGTCCAACCTCTCGCGGATCTTTGCGAATCCTGCGCCAATATCGGGGCGGCGACCTGGTGAAGGAGTTTGACCTATACGACTTCCTGCTGAAGGGGCTTCGCGGCGATCCTGGCCGCTTGCAACCTGGGGATACCATCCTGGTTCCGCCTGCAGGCCCGCAGGTGACGGTAAGAGGCTATGTACGGCGGCCTGCCATCTACGAGCTGCACGGAGAAACGACGCTCAACCAGGTACTGGACCTCGCCGGAGGTCCCCTGGTTACAGCCAGCCTGAACGAGATTCACGTGCGGCGCGTGGTGGCTCATGAGCGCCGAGCAATGCTTGATCTTCAACTTCCGAGCGACCCCGCGGGACTGGTGAAAGCCTTGTCGTCCTTCCAGGTGCAGGATGGAGACGACGTTCTGATTTCACCAATCCTGCCTTACAACAGGCAGAAGGTTTACCTGGAAGGACATGTCTTTCGCCCCGGCGCGTACCCTTACAAGGAAGGGATGACGGTTGGCGATCTGGTGCGTTCCTATCAGGATGTGATGCCGGAGCCCTCAGACCACGCTGAATTGGTTCGTTTGATGGCGCCTGACTTCCGGCCCGAGACGCTTATCCTGAATTTGCCGGACATTCTCGCGGGAAATGACGCGACGCCATTGCAGCCGTTCGACGTGGTGCGCATTTTTGGCCGCTACGAGGTCGATGCTCCGATGGTGAAGATTTCCGGCCAGGTGCTTCGTCCCGGCCGATACCCGATGTCAAAGGGAATGACAGCGGCTGATCTTGTGCGCATGGCAGGCGGCTTCAAGCGCGGAGCGTATCGCAAGGAAGCCGATCTTTCGAGCTATACGATCGAGAACGGACAACGAGTGCTTGTGAAGGACCATATTATTCAAATTGGAGATGCGATGGGGGGCGATAAAGAGGCCAACATTGCCCTGGAACCAGGCGACGTGTTGGGCATTCGCGAGCTGACGGGATGGCAGGACATCGGGGCATCGATCGCCGTTACCGGGGAAGTTGAATTTGCAGGAACATACGCTGTTGAGGAGGGAGAACGGCTGAGTTCGGTTTTGAAGCGCGCGGGAGGATTTCGTACGGACGCCTTCCCCGAAGGCGCGATCCTGGATCGGGTAGATGTTCGCGAACTGGAGGAGAGCAACCGTGACCAAATGATTCGGCGCATTGAGTCAGAGACACCGATGATAAAGTCCGGCTCGGGGGAGACAATGCAGAACCAGCAGGATACGCTGCAGGCCATGCGTCAGCAACAGCAGGAAGCGATTACATCGTTGCGCAGCCACCCGGCGGAGGGCCGTCTTGTGATCAGAATCTCCGAGGATATTGCGAGTTGGGCGAATACTCCGGCCGATATTGTTGTAAGGGCAGGGGACAGGATCTCGATTCCGAAACGTCCGGACGTCGTGGTCATAAGCGGACAGGTCTACAATGCCGGGGGGCTTTTCTTCGAGCCGGGGAAGGATGCCAAATGGTACCTGCAGAGAGCCGGCGGTGTGACAGATTTCGGCGATAAGAAGCACATACTAGTGATACGCGCCAATGGCGAAGTGGTGGCTCAATCGAGCAGGTTGTTCAATGGGGGTGAGCTGAATGTGCGCATTCATGCAGGAGACTCGATTGTTGTTCCGGAAAAGGCGATCGGTGGCTCCATGCTGTGGCGGAACTTGCTCGCGACCGCCCAGGTCATGTCGTCGGTAGCGATTACGGGTGCCGCAGTGGGCGCCTTCTGACCTTGAGCAGGTGGGTCCAATTTTCAGCCGTCGCGGATTCTTCACCAAAACCATCCAAGCTTCCCGAGATCGACAAAGGCGAATTCGCGGCTTGCCTTCTGAAGCGTTGGGAGACTTCTCAAGCGATGCATGGGCCCTGCAGCAATGGAAAGCACGCATGCGGCGCGAGACGCAAGCAAGAACGGGCACCAGATGGATTCACGGATCGAGGTTCACGTAATTTGCAGCGGTGGGAGAAAGGGTTTCAGCGCGAACGCCGGCATGCCCTCCTGCTGTGCGCGACAAGCCTTCGGGGCTTCAGGCAGGTCGTTTCCTTTGCCGTATCGTCTTTCGCCTTCAGCGGACGTTTCCGTGGGCAGAGACGCTCAACTGGATCACACTTAAGGGCGGTTGTTCACAATGGACGAGTCTAGAATCGCGTCGAGCAGCACCGAAACCTTGCTCCAACCGAATGAAGACGACTTTGCTCTCGGGGAAGAAGAGGGCGATGCGGTTAGCGTAAGTGTTGTCCGCTACGCACGCTCGATCTGGGAACGTCGCAGGATAGTTATATCTATCATGGCGATTGGAATCCTGCTGAGCTTGCTCAACGCGCTTTTGGGGCCGAATTTCTATACCTCCACCACCTCGTTCATGCCTCCGGGGAACACTTCTTCCTTTGGCAGCCTCATGAGCATGCTTTCGAACAATCCGAACTCCAGCATCACGGATGAAATGCTGGGACTTGGTACCAACGGCGATCTTTTTGTTGCAATCCTGAAGAGCAGGAATGTTCAGGACACCCTAGTGACGCGGTTTGGCTTGTTGCAATACTTCAAGGCGCGCACCATGTTGGATGCGCGCAAAGCGCTGACTGCGAGTACGGATGTCGAGCAGGATGAAAAAAGCGGGATCATCACGGTGAGTGTGAATGCGCGCAGCCCACAGTTTGCTGCGCAACTGGCTGAAGGCTACATCACGGAGCTAAACCGTGTCGTGACCGACGATTCCACTTCCTCGGCACACAAGGAGCGGGTTTTTCTGGAAGGGCGAGTTAAGGACATTAAGCAGGATCTTGACGCGTCGTCAAAGATGTTAAGTCAGTTCTCGACCAAGAACAAGGCAATCGATATTCAGGCACAGGGAAGATCGATGGTGGAGGCCGGCCTTAGGCTGCAGGGGGAACTGATCGATGGCCGCAGCCAGCTTGCAGCGCTGGAGCAAACATATTCGGCCGATAATTCCAGAGTAAAGGCCATGGAAGCGCGCAATGCCGAGTTGGAGCAGCAGATCGATGTGCTCGGCGGCCTCACCAATGCGAAGGGAACGGCACCGGACGCGAGCAGTTCGCCTTATCCTTCGGCCAGCCAATTACCGGCACTGGGGCTCACCTTTTACGACCTGGAGCGGAAGGTACGCGTAGACGAAGTGGTTTGGGAAACGCTGACCAAGGAGTACGAGATTGCAAAGGTCGAAGAGGCCAAGCAAATTCCAACGGTTCGGGTCCTGGATGCCGCTAACGTTCCCGAGCGAAAGTCCGGTCCGAACAGAAGGCTTATTTTAATGATTGGAACCGCTCTGTCGTTCCTGGTGGCATGCGTTGTTGTTTTCGTCATGAACTACTGGGAAGGAATGGATCCCGCCTCAGAGACAAAGAAACTGATCAAGGATGTTGCCGGCGCTGTCCGCAGGTTGCGGCGCCGGCGCCAATCCGCAGCTGAAGCGTAATAGAGTGCGGTCATAGAGGCAGGACGATCGCGGACGCCGCGCTCGCGAAGAATAGTTCAAGAGAGAAGGATTCGGATTTGAGCAACCTATTGGATGCGGCGGCATCCGTAACGGCGCAACCGCCCAACGAGCCGGTTCTTGCCGCACCCGACAACCGACTAAGGGGCAGACGCTGGAATCTCAAAGCCGTCTTGTTCCACCTGCTTTCAAGAATGCGCGGCTCCCAGCTCAACAGAAACATGGGGGCCGGCTCAGCGATGGCGTTGGTCGGGATGTGTGTAAGCATCCTGTCCTACCCCATTTACCTGCACTATCTCGGGTACCATCGTTATGGCCTTTGGCTTGTCCTGAGCGTGATCATTTCCGTAGCGCAACTTGGCAACCTCGGAATTCCCTGGGCGCTTATGAAGCTCGTTGCGGAGGATCACAGCCGGCGGGACTGGGAGGGCGTAAGAACCTATATCAACTTAGGCTGCGGAATCATCCTGGTCTTAGGTCTCGTATTTGTAGGGATCACTACAGTTTTGCGGCACAGTGTCCTGGTTTGGTTCAAGCTGAGCGGCGCCGACGCAACGGCTGTATTCACGCTGCTTCCATATGTTGCGTTGCTGTCGTTGCTCGTCCTGCTGTTCTCTACGTTCAATTCCGCGCTGGGCGGATTAGGACGGTTGGACCGCGGCAGCTATAACGAAACGCTTGTTCAGATCCTCGTGGTCTCCTTCTCGGCTCTTTTCCTCTGTATAGGCTTTGAGCTCCGCGGCATGTTGCTGGGGGCGTTCTGCGGCTATGTGACTGCGCAGGTGGTTTCCTTTGTTCAGGTACAACGAATGATGCCGATTCCGCTCCTGGCGCGCACCCACATGAGCCGCCACAAGGTTCGGCAGCTGCTCGGCACGGGGGGATGGATTCTGGCAAGCGGATCCTTTTCCGTCATGCTTTTGCCCTTCACGCGGCTTATGCTTTCCCGTTACGCAGGACTTGAGGCAGTTGCGGTGAACGACATGTGCTTGACCGGCAGCATGAGAGTGAGAAGCCTATTTGATGCCGCATTCAGGCCCATGATGCCTGAGGTGAGCAGCTTCCGCGTCAAGAATAGCCAAGGTATACATCAGCGCGTCAATGCAATTGACCGGAAATCTTTTCTTATAGTTATTGGCGTCGCGCTGCCAACTTTTGTTGTACTTATGATCCTGATGAATCCTTTGCTTCATGTCTGGCTCCATAAGAGCTTTAATCCCCTACTTCCAAGTACATTTCGGATTGCTCTGATCGGCGCATTTGCGAGCCTCCTTGGATCGTCGGCCTATTACATGCTGATCGGCCTCGGTAGAGCCCGGGATTGTGCTTACTCGACGGGCATCCAGCTTGCGGTTAATGCGGCAGTTCTCATAGCGATCGCCTCGTTTATGAAACAAATCACGGTACAGGAAGCGGCAACAGCATTTGCGATTGCAGCGGCTTCCTCAACGATATTCCTCCGGGTGCGCATTTCTTCGTTTGGTCGTACGGGGCCAAAGCTGATTCGACATCTGTAATGACTGCATTCTAGAAACCACAACAGAAATCCCACATTACGCACCCCGGGAAACAAGGGACGGGGAGAAAAGAGGGTTGCTAGCTATGGTCTGGCGCGTTGGTCGATGTTTTTGCTTTCTCCTGGTACTCGCAGTTCTTCCACAATCAAGGGCTGCCTCGCAATCACCGTCAACTTACTCGGATGATCCGGACGGAGTGGTTGCGCCGCCCCGTTTCATTCCGTTTTCAGGTACGCTCCACGACTCCAGCGGAAAGCCGATTGCAGAGACCGTTCAGGCAATGTTCTCACTCTACGCGGACCAGCAAGGCGGGCCCCAGCTGTGGTCCGAAACTCAGGATTTACACCCCGATGCAAACGGCCATTACGCGGTGCAAATCGGTTCCTCACTTACCACCGGGGTCCCGCAGGAGATTTTCAGTCGCGTCGAAGCACGGTGGCTTGGAGTGAGCATTGCGGGTGGCCCCGAAGAGCCGCGCGTCATGCTGCTGAGCGTTCCCTACGCATTGAAGGCGGGCGATGCGACGACGTTGGGGGGCCTTCCCCCTTCGGCATTTCTGCAAGCCGGCGCTATAGGCGAGCCGGTCACTGAATCTTCAGCGAAGGATGCTCCTTCAGCATCAGGCGCTGCAACAAGCCAGGCGCAAGCCGCCATCGAAGGCCAGGGGACCTCGGGATACCTTCCCGCTTGGACGGGGGCGAACACCATTGGGGATTCGATAGTTTACCAATCTGGGTCGAGCATACGGGTGGGTACGACAGTCCTTGAGGGCGATGGTATTTCCCCGGTAAATGTGAAAGCATTCGGGGCTAAGGGAGACGGCGTCACCAATGATACGGCCGCAATCACGGCCGCGATTAAGGCAATCCCCGCGACCGGCGGCGTCCTGTACTTTCCGCCGGGCGAGTACATCACGACCGGAGGCTTCACGATTGTGAACCCGACCGAAGTAGTGGGAGCGGGCGAGGCATCGGAGGACCAATCACAGTTTGGTTCCATGATTGTGGACACGAGTCCTACGTCGACATTGTTTACAGTTACAGCAAAGGTTGGCATCTTCAGGGACCTGGCACTCACAAACACGTCTTCCTCGACTCCTACTAGCGGAGCTGCGGTATTTACAAACTCCTCGTATTCGACGCAGCGAATCAGCTTTGATTCGATTTCGGTTAACGGGTTCTACGACGACCTGCACGTCGGTGTGGGCCAGGCATGGTGGTTACGAGGGTCCTATATTCAGAACTTTGTCCGATACGGAGTCTACATTCAGAACACCGCCCATCCGGACTACGGTGACTGGATCGTGAGCGACAACTACTTCGAAGGTGGGTCTCGGACCTTTAGTGTGACTAGTACCGGTGGGCTTACTGCCGGAATTAACATCGAAAGCTCAGGCGGCGGAAAAATCTCCGGGAACAAAATCAACGATAGCTTCTACGACGGAATCCGCTTGAACGCGACTGGATCGGGTCAGACGCTAATCGATCACAACGACATCGAGGGTGACGTCGGCTATGCCATCGAAATCGTCCAAGGCTGGCCTTATATAACGATCGTGGGCAACTACCTTAACGCTTCCTCCAATCAAAACCCCTGCATCAAGGCAAACGGCCTCGACGGGTTCTACATTGGGAACAACCTCCTTGAGACGTACAATACGACGGCGATCCCCTATGCTGTGGTCATCACAAACTCGCAGTTGGGTACCATAGGCCCGAATGCATACAACAACCACTTCACGAACCGGAATTCAATATCCGGCTCCTACATCAACGACTTCTCCGATCCGTTTTCAATTAGCCAAGCGGGGACGGCCACTTCGTCGGGCTCGGGCACGCTGACCGGCCTGACCATTGAAAACCCCACCAACGGGAACAGCGGGGCGGGAATCATCCTGCAAGACGTCTTCGGCGGAGTCACCTACACGGGATCAATTGTTTCCTCCTGGTTCGGCAACGGGATGACGTTTACGGCGCCGCGAGATCTAGCGGGAAAGGGTTTCTATTTCAACAGCAACTCAGGCACGACCCGCCTGTTCATCAATACCGCGACCGGGAAGGTTCAAACCACAAACAGCACACTCGATGACGGAAGCGGGAACATCAATATTCCGGCGGGAAAGGCGTTCGAGATTAATGGAACCAGCATTGCTCCCCTTGCAGCCACCACGGGTTCGATCGGAGGCGCAGCTATCGGCGCGGGGAAATGCACTAGCGGTTCGGCTGCCGTTGCTGGGGCGAAGACGACTATGGCTGTCATCGTTGCTCCGGGCACCTACCCCGGAGACGGGATGTCCTGGAATGGCTATGTGAGCGCGACCGGAGAAGTTACTGTGAAGGTGTGCAGCGCGCTGGGCGGGACTCCGAGCGCGGGCGTCTACAACGTGAGGGTGATCCCTTAGGAACTTGTCGAGATTCGCCGCATTGCGGCGAATTTCGACAGGTTCTTGGGGCGAGAGCAAGCCGCATTCATGCTCGAGTAACGCAGAAGGGGTTCGCGGAGACGAGTAAACAAGTTAAGAGGAACAATACCACCCCTGCTCCGCCGCATTGGACCGAGATTCCCATTTTGAAACGATACTTTCGCCTGTTCTAACGAATCTCTGAGCATTGAGCTATATGTCGAGATATGGAATCGCAAGGTGCTTCGGCGGCGGGAGTCTGAAATGACTATCGCTTCGGGCCACCCAGAACGCGCCGTTTGGGCGCCGGGGAAGAAGCAGGTCAGGGGAGTTGATTCCTATGACGTTTTGGCCTTCATCATTCCATTTCTGGAATTCATTCAGCTTCACATGATTGGAACTATGAGCGGTTCGGACATCCTGCTCATAGTTGTCTTTCTTTATCTGGGCTTCAGAGGAAAAATCAAGCTTAAGGCTCCACGAGCGAAATGGATCATAGCGTCAGGTTTGCTTTGGCTTGTTTCGCAGGTTGTGACGGATGTGGTAAGGCACTCCGCATTTGCCGATTATGCTCGCGGATGGAGCAACATTGGCTTGACGCTGGTCAACTTCGCGGTGTTCTTTTCGATCCTGTATCAAAAGCCGAGGCGCATGGCGATTTATGGATGGGGATTGGTTATAGGGAGCCTGCTTAGTTTTTGGATCAGTCCCAGCAAAAACATGCAAGACGACCCTTGGAAGTTTGGCTTCGCAGTTCCAGTGTGCTGGGCGGTGTTTCTTATTGCTTCGCACAAGAACTGCCGCGGACACTGGCCGGCCATTCTGGCCACGGCCGTCGGTATCATCAACATTGTTATGGGATCTCGCAGCAATGGGGGGTTCTGTTTGGCTGCCGCTTTTTACCTTTTTACTTCTCACTTTTTGCGCAAGAGGGCAGCTCGGGGAGTCAAACTGAAAGTTGGCGCCATCGCGGCAATCGCCGCAACGCTTGTGATCGGCGCCATCGGAATGGTTTGGGCTTACAGCTATGCCGCGAAAGCTGGCATGCTGGGGGAACAAGCCCGAGATAAGTATAAACTTGACTCCGGCGGTAAGTACGGAATCCTTCTCGGTGGCCGCGTTGAGGTATTCGCCTCGATCCCGGCGATCTATGCATCGCCGATACTTGGTCACGGCTCATGGGCGCGGGATCGGATATATGTGTTTCTGGAAAAGCGCGCGTTGGCATTAATGGGTTATAACGTCAGAGAGGAGATGGATCCTGATGCATTTAAAGAGGGTTACATACCAACACACTCGTATATCCTTGGCGCGTGGGTGAATGCCGGAATTCTCGGAGCGATCTTTTGGTCAGGGGTATTTGTTCTAGTTGCCAGGGCGCTGATGCGTGTGTATCCATCTGGCGTGCCGATGCTTCCCTTTGCGGCATTTGCTGGATTCGAGACGTTGTGGGACTGCTTGGTTTTCTCCGTACGGGGCGGAAATGCGAATCATCACTCCGTTTTACATCGTTCTTCTCATAACCTGCATGAGCATGGCATTGCGCGCTCCAACAGATGCGATCAGAGCCGGGGTGCGGAAACCGCAGAGCGGTTCCAGGGCTGCTGCATTGCCTGAGAGCACCGTGGCATCCTCTGCAAGGGTTTCTTAGAACCTTGCACCCAGACACAGTTGTCTGGACCAAACGCCCCAAAACTGCCGATCGAGGCAGCGCTGCACGAGTGGGTTATCAATGACACGTATCAGCATTGTCACCGTCTCATTCAACCAGGCGATTTTCCTTGAACAAGCTATCTTGTCTATCATTACGCAAGACTATCCGGACGTTGAATACATTGTTGTCGACCCAGGGTCGACGGACGGCAGCCGTGACCTTATCGAACGATATCGCTCTCGAATCTCGACAGTTATCCTGGAGCCCGATCGGGGCGCTGCGGATGGACTGAATCGTGGATTTGCAGAGGCTACAGGCGATATTTTCGGATTCATAAATGCCGACGACCTTTTAATGCCGGGCTCTCTGCGACATGTTGCCGAGTTCTTTGACTCCAATCCGAAATGCAGCATTCTAATGGGAAATGGATATATCGTGGATACCGACAGGCGTGTAAGGCGCCACGTTAAGACTACAGATTTTACGGTGCGCAGGTTGCTCTATGGTGGAACACGCTGGCTACAGCAATCCACCTTTTTTCGTAGTGAGGCGTTCCGAAGCTCGAAGGGATTCAATATCGAGAATCGTACCTCTTGGGACGGTGAACTGCTCATTTCGCTCTTAAGAATGGGCAATGTACTCGGCTATATGAACGCAGACCTTGGATGCTTCCGAGTACACAATGGAGCGATTTCTGGGTCCCCGAGATTTGAGGATGCATACCTGAAGGATTGCAGGCGCATTTTTCGACAGATCATGGGCAGAGACTGGTGTTTAATCGATGAGTGCGTTCGACTTCTTTATAAGTGTGAAAAAGTACCGCTTCGTTCCTGGCAATGGCTGCGATCCCCTGGCGAAAGGAGAGAGGGTGTATGAGGATAGCTGTTCTCTGGAGCTGTTTGTCGGGATATCTTAATGCTTGCCTGAAAGAGCTTGCGAGCCGTGATGGCGTGCAGTTGTTTGTGTGCGATCAATCGCTTGCCCCGCCCCAAGCACCTTTTGATGACAGTCAGTTTACTTGGATACAGGATCGTTTTCGATTTCGATCGGCGGACGATGCTGACCTCCTAGCAGCGAGGGTCCGCGCGTTCGACCCCGAGATATTGGTCTTTAGCAGTTGGAATATTCCCGCATATCGCCGGATTTCCAGAATGCTTGCCAAGAAGGCTTTTCGGGTGTTGGCAATGGATAATGCTTGGCGAGCAACGCCGAAACAGCGCATGGGAGCTCTCATCGCTCCGTGGTATGTGCAGCCGCTTGCAGACGCGATCTGGCTTCCGGGAGAACCACAGGTTGCATTTGCAAAAAGGTTGGGATTCGAACAACGTAATATTCTTCGCGGCATCTATTCTTGTGATCAACCGACGATTGAACAAGTACATATTATGCGCGTGAACGCGGGACGTCCTGTGCCACGCGCATTTCTTTTTGTAGGAAGGTTTGTGGAATGCAAAGGCCTGGATCAGTTGACAAAAGCTTATGAGTCCTACCGCAGCAGAGCACGGAATCCTTGGCCTCTTATTTGTTGCGGCACTGGCCCGTTGGAGTCTCAATTGAAGGGCCGTCTCGGAATTCACCTCGAGGGGTTTATACAGCCAGAACACTTGACTGAGAAGCTGGCGTCAGCCGGATGTTTGATCCTGCCTAGCACCCTTGAAAACTGGTCGATTGCTCTTCACGAAGCTGCCTCTGCAGGGTTATTGATTCTGGCATCGGAGAACGTTGGTGCGACGGCCCACCTGGTTCAGAGTAACTACAATGGCTTCATCTTTAAGAACCGCGATGTAGACGGGATGTCTGCCCTAATGTCTTATATCAGCGACCTCAGCGACGAGCGGCTCGACGCTATGTCCCGTGCCAGTCATCAACTTTCGAAACAATTTACGCCGGCGCGATGGGCCGATACAATTCTTGAGAGCCGGTCGTTAGCGTTGTCGTCGTCGTGACACCCGCCCGGGAGAGTCAGCCAGGCAATTGCAGTTCTCTCGTAATTTGAACGGGAGGACAGGATCGCTGGATGAGAGAACGAGGGCGGGTCAGCACACTTACGAATGGGAGGAAGAATGGAATGAAAATACTAATCACTGGTGGCGCGGGGTTCATAGGGTCGCACCTTGCGGAGCGTTTCTTGAAAGAGGGACACTCCGTTGCGGTAATTGACGACCTATCCACAGGATCCATCGACAACATCGCACATTTGAAGGGGATGGCTGGGTTTAATTACACCGTTGACTCGGTGTTTCGAGCATCTACAGTAGCGGAGTGGGTGGACTGGTGCGATGTCGTCTTTCATCTGGCTGCCGCAGTAGGTGTACGACTAGTTGTTGAAAGCCCTGTAAAGACGATTGAAACAAATGTTCATGGCACCGAGGTGGTGTTAAAAGCTTCGGCTAAGAAGGGGAAACGCGTAGTCATAGCGTCCACATCTGAGGTGTACGGGAAGAGCAATAAGCTTCCCTTTTTTGAAGACGCCGATCTCGTGCTAGGCCCGAGTAACGCCGGGAGGTGGAGCTATGCATGCTCAAAGGCTCTGGATGAATTCCTGGCGCTTGCCTACGTTGTTGAGAAGCGGGTGCCCGTCACGGTAGTCCGCCTCTTCAATACTGTCGGGCCGAGGCAGACAGCGCGCTATGGCATGGTGCTGCCCAGATTCGTTCGGCAGGCATTGTGCGACGAGCCGATTACAGTCTACGGGGACGGTTCGCAATCCCGTTGTTTCAGTTATGTGCTTGATGTTGTTGAAGCGCTATTTCGCATTGTTCAGAATGAAAAGACTATTGGAGAGATTATCAACATTGGAAATGACAATGAGGTGTCTATTAATGAACTGGCTAATATCATATGCAGCCGATTACACTCACAGTCAGAAGTTATCCGCATACCCTACGAAGAAGCGTACGGGCCAGGATTCGAGGATATGGCACGTCGCGTTCCTTCATTAGCGAAACTAGAGAGCCTAATAGGATACCGGCCATCAACCCCGCTGGTAACAATAATAGATGCCGTGGCTGACGAGATGCGAACCCGGGCTTCCGGTCCCAATTTGAGATCAGGAGGGAACTCTGAGTGATCCGATGGCGCCGCTCCCCACCGTGAAGTTTAGCGTCCGCCACAGGTTCTAAGGCTTCGCAGTAAGGCAACATTTTGCAGTATCCGTTCTTATGACATGGCGGATAAGAGTTACCAGTAGAAGATTGACTTGCAGCGAGAAGCAAAGAACCATTGCAATAGCGAGATGCCGAACCACAAGCGCTTTAGCCGGCATCAACCGCAAGGTGTCTTTCAGTTGCAACCCAAGCTACCGACCTTCGGCCGGTAGTCGTTTAGCTTGAAAGATCCGAACAATGAAACTGGAGTTCGGCGTGGACGACAATCAGACAGAGGCAACGACGGTAGAGGCGAGTAAGTTATGAATGAGAAATTGAAATGGGCAGTCAGACGATTCCTCCCCATTTCAGTTAAGCCACATAGAATCATCACGGGTCCCTTGCGGGGGGCCAAGATCGTTACGTCATGGCATGACTATCCAGCAGCGATTTTGGGTCGCACAGAACGCGCATTACTCGGCCATTTCGCAAATGTTGTCGGACGGGGAGAAACCTGGCTCGATGTCGGTGCGCATTATGGATACACGGCCATTTCTCTATCAATGCTAGTTGGGCGTAGTGGCCGGGTCTTCGCATTCGAGCCGATGGTGGCTACAGCGGGGTGTATTTCTCGCACACGAGCGCTCAATGGACTTTCGCAGTTGACCGTGGTCCCTGTTGCGCTTTCGAACTGTAATGACGTGTGCATTGATAGTCTGTCGACTGTTCGAGGCATGATTGATAGCACTCTTAGTGAAACTGCGGGTTTTCGGGAGCCATTTGTGAATTCCAGGCTGGATTGGCTTTGGCCTCGGATTGCCGGAAGTGACTTGCACATCGACGGTCTGAAGGTCGACGTGCAAGGCATGGAAGTCCATGTTCTGGAGGGGATGGCGGAGACGGTGAGAGTCCATCGACCAAAGCTGTTTCTGGAACTTCACAAGGGAGTATCTCGAGAAAAAATCCTCGGTCTCTTGCGGTCTCTCGGCTACGCCTTGCCTGGAGCTCCGATTGTACCCGAAGGAGGCGAGGTCGAGCCACGCTACTCTGACGATCGAACATACTTGTTCAGTTCAGCCAAGAATCAGAATTGAGAACCTACCGGGCGAGCGCCATGTTCTTCGATGAAGCTGACAGAACAATGCCGAAATACTGTGGTCGCTCTGAGTGAATCAGAAAGCAGCAGATTCGACTCAAGCTTCTGGTTGCATCCTCATCCTCATTCGCCAAGAACAGCGCTGATCGTTCATGATAAGGAAATGATCGTGTAGATGATTAAAGTTACTCGCACCAAATGACAACGGGGATAACAGGATGAGATTAGTGGGTTTTTCGGAAGGCGCTCGCGGTGAATATGTGGGGATTGTGTCCGTCCCTACAATTCTCGCCAGCACTGCTGCTACGGGGCACGAGGTCGTGCTGGTGTTGGCTGGGTGCATACCTCCAGGAAAGGAAAAGTACGTTGTTGCCGATTCCGAGGATGCAATGGGGCGGCGCGAGGGAAACGGGACGTTTGGCGTCATTTGCGTAAAGCCATGGTCGCGTTGGTTGGTGAACGTCTCCATTCTCTGGAGATTCAGCAGGATTGTACGTAACGCTGACTTTGTTTCTTTGCACTCGCTATACACCTTTCCAGTATTTGCGGGGTACTTGTTAGCCCGGTTGTACCACAGGCCATATGGAATCCGGCCTCACGGAGTGTTGTCTCCAATCCAACGCGGAATCAGCGTCCGAAAGAAGAAGATTTACAATTGGTTCATTGCAGATCGCATTGTGCGTGATGCTGCGGTTATCTTTTACTCCTCAGTGGAAGAGCGCGCAGGAACTGCGGATTTGAAACTGCCGCAACTCTCTGTTATTGTTCCTGACGGGTTTTCCGCTGACGAATTCAAAAACCTTCCAGAGAGGGGCTGCTTTCGCCGGCGTTTTCTCGGCGGAAGTACGGGCCCGCTAGTCCTGTTTCTAGCCCGCCTACACGCAGTGAAGGGATTGGATCTACTTATTGATGCGATGCGCCTGGTCATTGAGCAACGGCCAGATGTCCGGCTGGCAATCGTTGGCCCGCCTGATCCTCCATCCTTTGGTCGGAAAGTACAGGCATGGATCAAATCTGCAGGTATCGCAGAGCAGACGGTAGTGACTGGCAACGCGGATGCACAGATGCGACTTGAGGCCTTTGCCGACGCGGATGTGTATACGCTGCCATCGCAAGCGGAGAACTTTGGGTTCTCAGTGTTTGAGGCAATGGCATGCGGCCTTCCGGTTGTCGTAAGCGAAACGATCAGCTACTCAGGAGAGATTGCCGACAGTGGTGCAGGAATTGCGCTACCCCGGAAACCTGAGGCCTTCGCTTCCGCAATCAACTATCTGATAGGCGACCCGGCGCGCAGATCGGCAATGGGAGCTTGCGGGCGCACGCTAGCAGATCGTTACTCACTTCACGAAACTGGAATTAAGGTTTCCAATACGATCGAAGGTATTGTACATCGGACGCAACCTCCGTCTGACGTGTTCCCGCTGTATGGGACCAAAGCGATTGCAATTCATTCGGATTGAAATTCAAAGCTCCAAGAGAAAGTGCGTATTGACAAACCAGAGTGGCGTTGTTTGAAGGTCCTCTGGCCTTCTTTTTTCAAACCGGCAAAGTTAACCTCGTTGAGAGTCGTCGAGGCATCGACAACTTAGCCATTCCGACGGTGGGGCCTTAAAATGGGCCAAGTTGCAAACGAGTCAACGCAATGGTGCTTGGAAGTACTTCAATGCAGAATATCCCAACGGTTTTCGACATTACGGCATCTAAGTTCGCTGCCATAGCAGATTCTCAAATTGAAGGAAGAAAGTACCGGCGCGGCGAGCTCTTCCTCAATGCTGCCTTGACTGAGATTCGCCCCGCCGGCTACGTCCTAGATTTTGGCTGTGGCCCCGGAAGAATTTCTCGGATTCTGGCGAAGAGCGGTTTCCGCCTGCTAGGGCTCGATCCATCGCCTGAGATGGTCGCAATTGCAATGCACCAGTCTCTTGAGAAACTGTCACTGAAGTTTGAGACCATTACCTCTGAATTTGACATCCCCAATAGTGAACAATTTGACGGAGTTATTTGCTCCAGTGTGATCGAGTACTCCTCGGATCCCGTACGTTTGCTCAGGGCTTTTCAATCAGTATTGAGTTCTTCCGGAACTCTCATCATTAGCTTTGCGAATTCGAGAAGCATTTTTCGCGCTCCCTTTCAGCATCGGAATCTGCATCTTGGCGCACAAAAGCATACCTGGACATGGCCGCAGTTCCAGGATCTTTTGGAACAGGCCAACTTTCGGGCAGTTGGTTCCCGGCAATACTTTGAGGGCCCAGTCGAGCGAGTGCGACCGCTGAGGTTTCTTACCGCTTCTGAATTTGTGGGTGGGCTCGGGCTGGTTATAGCGAAGAGAAAAACCGAACCAAGCTCTGGAGTTTTCTAAAAATGAAGCAGGTGATTCAAAACTATAAGTCCGGTGACATGTCGGTTCGTGACACCCCTGCGCCGCAACTTCAGTCTAAAGGTGTTCTTGTTCGCACCGCGTATTCACTGATCAGTGCAGGAACCGAGCGGAGCATGGTGGAGATGGCCCGGAAGAGCCTGATAGAGAAGGCTCGGTCACGTCCCGACCTGGTTCGCAAAGTCCTCGACAAAGCCCGGACGGAAGGCTTCCTTTCTGCTTACAGCAAGGCGATGGTGCGGCTTTCCACCGATTCGACTCTCGGCTACAGCAGCGCTGGAGTGGTCCTGGCAGTCGGCTCCGAGGTCAAGGGACTCCGCGTCGGGATGAGAGTGGCATGCGCCGGGGTCGGGTATGCAAATCACGCCGAATTGGTCTATGTTCCCAGGAGCCTCTGTGTTCCCGTTCCGGATTCGATCGATTTAAAGGAGGCCGCATTCACCACGCTTGCCGCAATCGCGCTTCAGGGAGTTCGAGCTGGTTGCGTGGCCTTGGACGAGGTTGTTGCCGTAATTGGCCTGGGGCTCGTCGGTTTACTGTCAGTACAGTTGCTAAAGGCAAACGGGTGCAAGGTTGTGGGCGTGGACTTGGACCCCGCAAAATGCAGAATGGCCCGCGACTTCGGTGCAGATGAAGCAAGTTCAGAGCCAACGGAACAATTGGCGGCGTGCCACAGGTTATCGGAAGGCCGAGGTGCAGATGTCGTTTTGATCACGGCGGCTACGTCTTCCAGCGAGCCCCTTTATATGGCAGGTCAGCTTGGCCGGGATCGCGCTCGAATCGTCGTCGTCGGACAAATTGGCATGAATGTGCCTCGTAAGCTCTATTACGAAAAGGAACTTACGCTCACTATGTCGCGGTCGTATGGTCCGGGAAGATATGACCGCAACTATGAAGAGAAGGGGAACGATTATCCGGCCGGATACGTCCGCTGGACGGAGAACCGGAACATGGAAGCGGTTATCAGCCTTATTTCTCAGCGAAAGCTCTCAGTAAAGCCATTCGTCACTCATGAGTTTCCCATTGATATGGCTCTCGATGCGTACGAAATGATTCTCGCTGGCAAGGAGCGGTACTTGGGTGTGTTGCTCGCGTATCCCGAGACCGACCCTGCCGACTCGCGCGTCGTGCGCTTGCAAAAATCGTTCGACATCCCAAGCGTGACGCCCGCTGCTGGCGGAGAGGTGGGTATTGGGATGATCGGCGCGGGCGGCTTTGGCACCGGAGTGTTGCTTCCCGCTCTCCGCGGGCAACAGGGCATCGTGCTTCGAGGTATTTGCTCTCAGCGAGGACTGACGGCGCGCAGCGTGGGGGACAAATGGAAATTTGAATTCTGCACCTCCGACGTGGACGAATTGCTGAACTCCGAAAAGGTGGATTGCGTGTTGATTTGTTCGCGTCCCGACAGCCACGCCAATCTTGTCTGCAAGGCCATGGATGCGGGGAAGCATGTACTCGTCGAAAAACCGCTTGCGGTCAGTCTGGAGCAGTTGAAACAGGTTCAGGAAGCGGTGCACCGTAATCCCGGGCGTGTCTTGATGGTAGGGTTCAATCGCCGCTTTTCTCCCTTTGTCCGGGAGATGAAACGATTCCTGCTGGGGCGGGGCAAGCCCCTTGTGGCGACGTATCGGGTCAATGCAGGCCCTCTTCCGGCCGACGATTGGCAACTTGATCCCGAACAGGGCGGAGGCCGGATCGTCGGCGAATGCGGGCACTTCGTCGATGTCCTTTGCTACTTGACTGACAGTTGGCCCACACAGGTATTTGCATCCTCAATCTCCGATCCTGACAGTGGTCTAACGGATGCAGAAAACGTATCGTTGGCATTGCATTTTGCCGATGGCTCCATAGGTACGCTCGTGTATACGGCGCAAGGGAACGCCGGCTTTCCAAAGGAGCGGCTTGAGGTGTTCTCCGAGGGCACTATTGTCGCGCTTGACGATTTCCGCACCCTGGAATTGGTTGGCAAGGGAGTACGGAAGCGCCAGAAAAGCTGGCTCAAGCAAGACAAGGGACACGCAGACGAGCTGAAAGCATTTGTTAACGCCGTGCGAGGTGGGATACCGCCGGTCAATCCTGAAGATTATTTCCAAACGACACTGAGCACCCTGCTGGCCGTCGAGTCCCTGCGGAATGGACGTCCGCAGGAAATATCCCTGCAGATGCTCGAGGAGCTCATGTATCCCGCGGGGGAGTTCTAGTGTTCGGATTGTATTTGCGTACCGCCAGGCATTATCTGCCATCGCAATTGATACACCGCATCCGATACAACATAGAATCACAAGTCACTCGAAGATTCCCGTCGATGAATAGGCGGCGATACACAGTTCGGGTTGGGGAGGAACCCAACGGCCACACGCGATTATTTCAACCGCTGACAACCGAGTTTCGGCACAACGAGCACCAGTTGCGAGAGAGCGCGGAACGGCTTGAACGCGGCGATTTTATTCTGCTGAACCGGCAACGGAAGTTAGGATTTCCAGTTGATTGGAACCCTTCCGGCTCCACGCGTTTATGGCGCTATAATCTGCACTACTTCGACTACGCTCTTGAGCTCGGCGTCCTGGCGAAGTGGCGCAATGACGAGCAGGCGGCAAACACACTCAACAAGCTCATTGATGATTGGATTAAGTCCAATCCGGTTGGCATCGGGGTCGGCTGGCATTCCTATCCAGTTTCACGCAGAATCGTGAATTGGTTGCAAGCCGGCAGCCTCGCCTCCTATGCGTTCAACTGGGATGGAGGCGGTTTTCGCAAACTCTGGACTCAGAGTCTTTTTCAACAAGCGCGCTACCTTGAAGATCATCTTGAAGTTGATTTGTCGGGTAATCACCTTCTTGCGAATGGCAAGGCTCTCTTCTTTGCCGGCGTTTTTTGGGGAAATACTGTCGGCGCACGCTGGCGAGAGAAGGGGCTTCGCCTGCTGTGGGATGGTCTCGAGGATCAAATTCTGGAAGATGGCGGGCAATACGAACGTAGCCCAATGTACCAGGCAATTGTTTTGCAGGACTACCTGGAAGTAATCCATCTTCTGCATTTGGAAGGGCAGCAGACGCCGACTAGGGTTCGGGACAAGTTAATTCTGGTGGCGGATTTTCTTTTCACTATGCTTCACCCAGACGGCAAGATCTCCCTCTTCGCGGATGCAGCGTTCGGGGTTGCTTACGAGCCACTTGATATCCTCGCTGCCGCGGAGCATCTGTTGGAAGTTTCTGGCAGATGGTCTGGTACTGCTCCCGGGCCATTCAGCAGCCTCGTTCAGGTACCGACCGGACCCGCGGCGAGTGCTTCGAATTTGAGCGCTAGCCAGTCCTCTCTGGCCTCAACCGGATACTTCAGCCTGTGTAATGGTCAGGAAGGCGACAAGTTGATTGTCGATGGCAAGCCCATGGGCCCGGATCATCTTCCCGCCCATGGTCATTGCAGCCTGTTCAGTTATGAACTCTCGATTGCGCGCGAAAGGTTCATCGTAGACTCCGGCGTTCAGGAATATGAAGCGGGACCATGGCGGGACTTCTGGCGCAGCACACGGGCGCACAATACAGTTTCTGTTGATGGAGCCGAGCAATCCGAGATTTGGGCTTCGTTTCGCGTCGGTCAGAGGACGCGGCTGTTGGGTTACACTTATTCGCAACAGAATTCATCCGCCATTTTTGTTGGTTCGCACAGCGGATTTGCGGGACAAAGACAGCCTACGCCTCATCGCCGCTTTATCGCCGCCCTGCCGAATCGCCGATGGGTGGTTGTCGATGAGGTCTTTGGTACGGGAAATCACACGATTCAAAGCTTAATTCATTTTGCTCCCGGTATTGAGTGTCACGTAAACAATCAATTTGTCGTAGCACGGTCTCCAGCGCGTGGGATGGGGCTGTATCCTATGCTTGAGAATATGGGTTCGGGAGCCGGAGTCAAGCGGATACAAGGTCAAACGGAACCGGTGCAGGGGTGGTATGCGCCGGAATTCGGAACGGCGTTTCCTAATCCGGTCGTCGAGTTATATGCTTCATGCTCGCTGCCGGCGCGATTCGGATATCTCCTTGCTCCCTCGGAACAACAATGCACATCCTGGAGCTTTCAATGCACGGAGGCATCTGATTTCGCTCACCTTGCGATCACGGTCCATTCCTCAGCCAGTACGGATGTAGAGCATTTCAACCTTGCTCCACTCCCCTCTGCTCTGATCGTGAGGAGTAATCCTCTGGCATGCTGACGTCTCGATTCAACCATATACTCCCCAAGCGGATGGAAGTGGGCCCAGCCGAACGGAAGCTGCACATCGCCTTTGTCTACAGTCGCATGCCGTTTCCAATGATGCGCGGCGATCAGCTTACGGTGGCTCATCTGCTTAGCTTCCTTGCAGCGCGGGGACACGAAGTAGATTTCTTTACTCTGGATGTAGATGGAAATCCTGGCGAAGAACAACTGCGCTGGCTCCATGAAGCCTGTCGGACTGTGAATATTTATCGTCACGGTAAGTTCTTGAAAGCAGCCGGTATCCTGCGCGGGCTTTTCCGCGGCCTTCCCATGCAGGTTGGCATCTTTACCAACCGCAAATTGAATCGGGATGTGCGCAAAGGTGTTCTCGAAGGCAAGTACGACATCGTCTATGTTTATTACCTGCGCTCCGCGGAAGTTATAGAAGTGGCTCTTGATGCTGCGCAAATCTCGAAGCGTGTGGGGCGGCCGGTTGCAACGTTCCTCGCCATGCAACTCTCTCAAATGCTCAACACCTGCCGCATTTATCAGAATTCTAAGAGTTTCATCAAAAAGGCAATCTACGGTTTCGAACTGAAACTCATGCGCCGCTACGAGAGCACCATTTGGGCGCGTTTCACTCGCTCGGCGCTGATCGGGCGGAGTGATTTGGAAGCGATTAGGGAAGAGTGCCGGATTCGCAAGGTAGCGGAGATTGGCAACTGGATCTTTTGCGCGCACGGCACCGATGTGAGACGATTCCGTCCGGCTGTTTCTTCAGACATTGTGCCCAACCGCCTTGTGTTCTCTGGCAACATGCAATACGCACCAAATATTCAGGCGGTTTTGTGGTTCACAGAGAACTGTTGGGATCGGATACGGACGCGCATTCCCTCAGCTGAGTTGGTCATCCAAGGTTGCGATCCGTTGCCGAACGTGAAGCGGCTTCACGGAGTCAGGGGTATATTTGTCACCGGCACCGTCGCAGATGTTGGGATGAACATTCGTTCTGCCGCCGTCTGCATTAACCCCATGCTCGCAGCAGGCGGCATGCAAAACAAACTCATTGAATACTTCGCCTGCGGTAAATCAGTTGTAGCAACAACCATTGCCAACGAGGGCATCGGGGCCATTCCAGGACAGCATTTTCTCGAAGCCAATAGCCCAGACGAATTCGTTTCCAGTATTCTTGAATTGCTCGAAAACCCACGTCTCTCGGAACAACTCGGCAAAAACGGACGCGACTACGTTTTGCAACAGTGGACCTGGGAGGCGCACTTCTTAAAGCTCGAGAAGGATTTTATGACGTCTCTGGATGGGGAGGCCGCGGCGCTCCGTGTGACGCATGAGGATTCTTTTCGAGAAGAATCTGGCATTTCGGTCCATTGATGCCGGCTAAACTCAGGGGAGCTTAGATAAGGATGCAAGCGTTCGAATCCGTCGTAATCTTCGGTGGTACCGGTTTCATCGGAACGCACCTTACTCAGCACCTTCTAAAGGAAAACCCAGCGCGCCGTATCATTCTCGCCGATCTGGCGCCGCCGCGCACGGCGCCGTACGCAAGCCTCTTAAATGAGGCAACTGCCAAGGGTACGGTCGAATACCGCGCCATCAATGTGCGGCACCCGATTCCGGATGAAAGTATGCCTCGGGCCGTGGGCTTGGTCGTCAACTTGGCTGCAGTCCACCGCGAACCAGGTCACCAACCGAACGAGTACTACGAAACAAACATCAAGGGCGCCGAGCATGTAACAGAATTTGCCCGTCGCGTAGGTTGTCCGCGAATAGTCTTTACGAGTAGCATTTCGCCTTACGGCACTTCCGAAGAGATGAAAGACGAAGACTCGCTGCCAGCCCCCGAAACGCCTTACGGCGGTTCGAAACTAGCCGCCGAGAAAATACACCTTGCATGGCTGGCTGCATCTCCTGGTCACAAACTACTCATTCTGCGTCCCGGCGTTGTCTTCGGGCCTGGAGAAGGCGGGAATGTCACACGTCTTGTTCGAAGTGTCGTCCGCGGCTACTTCGTTTACGTTGGCAATCAGAAGACTCGCAAGGCGGGGGGCTACGTCAAGGAACTTTGCCACGTGTTCCAGTTCGGACTCGACCACCTCGACAGAACCGGAGATTCTTTCCTCCTGCTCAATTTCTCCATAAACCCGGTTCCAACCATGGAGGAGTTCGTCACGAACATCCGCTTCGCCGCCGGAATTCACCGCAGGAGGCCGCTCAACTTCCCGCGAGCGGCGCTGCTTGGCGTCTCCTATCCCGTCTCATTTCTCGCCAAACTGTTCGGAATCGAAACTTCTGTAAATCCTGTTCGAGTGCGAAAACTCTTCCGCTCGACTTCAGTTGACCCGAAGGTGCTGCGCGACCTGCATTATGTTCCGCATTATTCATTCGTGCAGGCATTCGAAGATTGGAAAAGGGACGAGCCTGGAGACTTCGCAGCGCGATGACAAAATGCGGTGCGGGATCACCGCACGTCTGCGCCTTGATATTCCGCAGGAGCTGCTGGAAACGCTGTGTGAGTTCATCCGCCTCCTTGACCAAGGTGTGCAGGCCATCACGAATCAGGTTGAGTGAAAGAGGGCACTCTTTAACACGTTCCGGTTGTTTTCACTCAAGCGCGGAGAAGAATCAGGTCGCCTCTTTTTTATGAATTAGTGGGGTGATTCTGCCTTTCAAGGATACACAAGAGCACTGTCGGCGGGAGGATCATGATACGCGTGGAGACAAGTTGATGGAGATCACGATAGTCGGCATGGGTTATGTTGGGACAGTGTCCGCAGCATGCCTGGCCGCTGCGGGCAACAGCGTTTGGGGAGTCGACATAAACGCCGAGAAAGTGCGGACTATTAATGATGGGAAAGCGCCAATTGTCGAACCTGACCTAAGCGAGTTGATTGGGCGTACGCGCAAAGCAGGCAAATTGCATGCAACGTGCGATCTCCGCGAGGCAATGACAAGGAGCGAGCTTACTCTTGTCGCAGTTGCAACTCCAAGCCGTGCAAACGGGGATATTGATGCCTTGCACTTGATTCGCGCCTGCACGCAAATTGCCCAAGCTCTGGCGGCCAACCAGAAACAGATCGTTGTAATACGGAGCAGCATTTTACCAACGGTGTTTGACCGCTGCCGTGAGGTGTTCGAAGCCGAAGCTCCCGGCCGAATCGACCTGTGCGCGAACCCGGAGTTTCTCCGAGAGGGCTCTGCAATTGCCGATTTTGCAAACCCCCCGTTCACCTTGCTCGGGGTGGCCGATGATCGGGTAGAGAAGAAGCTCCGCGAGTTGTATCGGCAGATCTCGGCTCCGATTGTTGTTGTGGCTCCGAAGGAAGCCCTCCTTGTCAAATATGCTAGCAATGCCTTTCATGCGCTGAAGGCTACATTTGCGAACGAAATCGGTGCACTATGCAAAGGCTTGAACATCGATGGCCGCAATGTAATGTCCGTCTTTTGTAAGGATACAAAACTGAATATCTCCCAGCGATATCTGCTGCCGGGGTTTGCTTTTGGTGGTTCCTGTTTGCCAAAGGATGTGCGAGCGCTCACTTTTGCGGCCAAGATGAGCGACGTAGAGCTTCCACTGATAAGCTCGTTACTTCCGAGCAATCAGTGCGTGATTCAGCGGGCCTTTGCTCAAGTGGTGCAGCGGAATGTTAGAAACATCGGATTGATAGGTTTAGCGTTCAAGTCCAATACCGACGACTTGAGAGAGAGCCCTTTTGTTGAATTGGCCGAGATGCTCTTGGGCAAGGGATATCACCTGAAGATCTACGATCCGAACGTGTTGCTGGCGAACGTGACGGGATCCAACAAGGTGTACATCGAAAAGATGATTCCGCATCTGTCCAGGCTGCTTGTATCCTCCGCGGCGGAGCTGACGGAATCCCAACTTCTTATCGTCGGCCATAAGTATGCGTCCGCCGAGCAGTTCTTGAAAGAAACAGAAGTCCCCCAAATCCAATTGTGATCGCAAGCGCCGAATGTTGTATTTCGATCGAATGCAATTGAACAGGAAGGAATTAGACAGCGTGGTCATAGCCTTGAGGGGTTTCTGGTCACGGCGTCTACTTCCACTGTTGCTTATGGGAGGAGTGGCGGCGACTGTCACGGCGCAATCAGCGACGACGACGACCCTGACCATCATTTCCGGGGGTATTGAGCAGTCTACGGTGTCTTCGGGAACCGCGGTGAAACTGAGCGCTGCGGTCAGGGCGGGAAGCGCGGCGGTGAGCCCGGGTCAGGTGGAATTCTGCGATGCATCGGCGCCATATTGTACGGGTATTCACCTCTTGGGATTGGCGCAATTGACTCCTGCGGGGACGGCTTCATTTACATTGATTCCGGGAATTGGAAGCCACATCTATCAAGCCGTATTTCTGGGGACCAGGAGTTATGCGACGAGCAGTTCCAGCTCTGTTCCGCTGGATGTGACCGGACACTATCCCACAACGTCAACGATCGTCCAAAGCGGGAGTGCGGGCAGCTATTCGCTGATGGCGACGGTAGTGGGATTGGGAAGCGGAACGGCGCCGACGGGAACGGTTTCCTTTCTGGATGCGAGCAACGGGAACGCGGTACTGGGCACGTCTGCGCTGGGAGCGGGCACGGCAGGCTTGGGATGGCTGAGAGCTTCGAATTCTCCAGTGGGTAGCTATCCGGAATCGATTGCAATTGGTGATTTTAATAATGACGGCATTCCGGATCTGGCAGTTGCCAACTCCGGCGATGGAACGGCGAGTATTTTGCTGGGCAAGGGCAATGGAACCTTCCAGCCGGCGGCGGGCAGTCCGATTGCCGTAGGTGAAGCTCCCTGGGCGATTGCGGTGGGCGATTTCAATGGAGACGGCGATACCGATCTGGCCGTGGCCAATTACACGAGCCAATCGGTCACCATTTTATTGGGGAACGGGAACGGCACATTCACTGAAGCAGCGAACAGCTCAATTCCACTGCCGGAATATCCGATATCGCTGGTGACGGGTGACTTTAACGGAGACGGAATCGCAGATCTGGCGATTGTTGCGACTCCTGCAGATACCACCGGCACCGGCACCGTAACGATCTTTTTGGGCAATGGCGACGGCACCTTTGCCCAGGCGCCTGACAGCCCGGTATCCCTCCCTTATCCCTATGCGTTGGCTACGGCGGATTTCAACGGCGACGGCATTGCGGATTTGGCGGTTGTGAGTGAGAACAACTGGGTGATAATCCTGCAGGGCAAGGGGGATGGGGCCTTTACACAGACAGCCACAGTTGGAGGCCTCGACGACCCTGTTGCCCTCGCGGTTGGAGATTTTCATTCCAACGGCATTCTCGATCTGGCAGTTGCCAACTGGCTCGGTAACAACGCAGGGATAGTGAACGGCGAGGGCGACGGAACTTTCTATGTGGCTAATACCGCAGCCGGCGTCAACTCGTCCTCCATTGCAATCGGAGACTTCAATGGAGATGGTTTTTCCGATGTGGCGATTTCGAATGCGGGCTCCGACTCGATCATCGTTGATCTAGGCAACGGGAACAACGTGTTCACGCAAGCGGCTGGGAGTCCTGTGCTGTTTAACGGCACGCCAGTATCCATCGCCGCAGCGGATCTGAACGGCGACGGGGTGACGGATTTTGTAGTGGTCAATCAGGATGGTGGGACTGTGACCGCGTTTTTGTCGCAGTTGACGGAGACGGCAACGGCAACCGTCAGCGGGATCTCTCCCTCCGGTTCGGGCCTTCACCAGGTTGTCGCCAGCTACCCGGGCGATACCAACTTCATGGCCAGCACCTCTGCTCCCACGGCGCTGCGCGCCACCCCGATGACTCCTGGCGTGACGGTGACACCATCGCCTTCGGTGATCACGACGGCGCAGGTGCTTACGGCGACGGTCACAATCAGCGGCGGGAGCGGTAATCCTGTAGCCACTGGAACAGTGTTATTGAGTGGCGGAGGATACTCGTCGGGCAGCGTGGCTTTGAGCGGAGGCAGCGCAGCGATCAATGTGCCTGCGGGATCGCTCGCGGCGGGCACCGATACACTGACGGCAGCGTACACTCCGGACACCAATAGCGCAACGACTTATAACAGCAGCTCGGGATCGGCGACGGTGCGGGTTACGCCTTTGCCCCTGGCTACCCCTGCGATAACGGTCGCAGTGTCTCCTGCCAACGTTGCGATTTCCCAGGCAGTCACTGTGCGGATAACGGTGGCTGGCACTGCAGGCAACCCCGCGCCTACCGGGCTGGTGACGCTGATGAGCAACAACCCGGCGCCCATGATTTATGACACTTTCCAATACCCGGATGGCACACTCTTAAATGGGAAGACCGCTCAATCCGGTAACTCCGTTTGGAGCGTCGGCGGGAACGGTGTCATTGAGGGGAATCATTTAATCAACAATGCCCCGCCGGATCAGCTTGGCACCATGACTGCCATGTTGCCGAATACAACATCGGTAGGAGGAACCCCCCAGCCCGTCACCACGGTGGGCGGCACCATCCGCATGTGCCCGTCCGCATCGGGGACTTATGACCCTTCGTATACTTCGGTGGGGATGATCGCATTTCACGACTACAGTAATGTTATTGAAATTGGAATAGGGCCAACCTCGTGGTGGCTGACGAAGGAGGTCAATGGCGTCGGCACAACCCTGCTTGAAGGCACCGAGAACCTCGCGGTGGATTGCACCAGCGAATATACGGTGCAGATGATGATCAATCAGGCCGCGGGGACGTTGCAGGTAATTCCACCCAGTGGAATTCCTTCGCCTGTGATTACCGATCCGGATATCACGCAGATCAATGCGTTGTACGGAGATTGGGAGCCGGAAAACAACGCTCCCTACAAGTACGTTGGCGAATGGGGTTCGGTGTGGCTGGGCGGTGGATATGTCTCTGCGTCGACACCGTTGATCGGAGGCAGCGCCACCATCACCGTTCCTGCAGGGTCGCTCGCGCTCGGCACCGATACCCTGACGGCAACCTATATACCGGACACGGACAGTTCGCCAATCTATAACGGCAACTCCGGCAGGGCCACCGTGGAAGTGACAGCGGTTAGTCCGTTGCCGGTCATTAAAAGCCTCTCGCCGGCATTCCTAAGTGCCGGATCAGCCGCCTTCACACTTATGGTAAATGGAACGGGATTTGCAAGTAACTCCCTCATCTATTGGGGCGCAACCGCCCTTTCCACCAAAGTAGTAAGTGCAAGCACGCTCACGGCACAAATTAGTGGTTCGGATATACTAGTAGCTGGGGTTGTTTTGATTACAGTGCAATCCCCCGCGCCCGGCGGTGGCATTTCCGATGCACAAAGCTTTGAAATTGATACTGCGAGGTCCGGAATCGCGCCGCCGAAGTTCGTCACTGACACGGCAACTGTTTCTCCCGGTAAAAACGCCAGTTATTCCGTGGTGCTGCCCTCCTCGGCGACGAACGTTTCGGTGATGTGTTTAAACCTTCCCAGCGGAGCGAGTTGCAGCTATTCTTCGACAGCCGGTACCGTGACCGTCACCACCGCCTCTTCAACTTCTGCTGGTGCATATCAGATCACGATCGTCTTTTCGGAGACTATCGTGGGAGCCGCATCAGCGTGGATATTTCTTCCAATTCTCCTTCTCCCGCTGTTAGTGAGGGCGAACAAGACCGTGATCGAGCGCATTTCGTCATTCGTTTGCTTGGGGGTTATCGTTGTTGCGTGGACCAGCACCGGATGTGGGGGTGGCGGAGGAAGTTTTACACCCTATCCGTTGAATGGACAACAGATAAGGAATTCAGGTGTAGTCACGCTGATTGTGGAGTAATCGCACCGGAAGAGATGCCCCGAAGGTGTCGCTAGCGGATGTGATTGGATCGAATACATCGAGAAGCTGGTTCCACAGTGCCGACAAGCTCCTGAACAGCACAAACCTACCGCCAGACCATTCGTGATCCCAAATAGTGCCGCATAAAAGATCGAGAGAACAGGGAAGTAAGAGAGAGCGGCGACGACCATAAGGCTGGTAGAACGTTTTCCACGTTACTACGGGCACGAGTACGGCTGACTAACATAACAGACCTAAGAAGCTCCAGCCATCACCGGATGAGAGAACGGGTTAGGAAGGGACACTGATGTTTGATCCGTTGGCGTATATTCGCTTCTTGAAGTTCGTGGTGAATCATCCAACGAATAGGAGCAGAAAATCCCGTGCGTTACTGAGATATTTGAAGTGGCAGGTTGGCAGCCGCCTGGTGCCTGGCTCTGTTGTCTTTGACTGGGTGGCGGGAACGCGGGCCATAATTCGAACAGGTGATCTCGGAATGACTTCAAATGTTTACTGTGGATTACATGAATTTGAAGATATGTCTTACCTGCTTTATGTCATGACCCCGGAAGACCTGTTCGTTGATGTTGGAGCGAACGTCGGATCATACACGATACTCGCATGTGGGGCAAGAGGCGCGCGCGGGTACTGTTTTGAACCAGTGCCTGCCACCTTCAAAGGATTGAAAGATAACCTGGACATCAACCACTTGTCCTCCCGCGTCACGGCCTTGAACATTGGAGTGGCTGATTCAAACGGGGAGCTCACCTTCACAAGCAAGGACGGTCCGGGGAACCGCGTCGTTCTGAATCATGAGGTTGTTCGAGATTCCATCACGGTTCCGGTACGTACGCTTGACTCGGTCTTGTCTGGACAGGCGCCCACTTTTCTGAAAATTGATGCGGAGGGATTCGAAACAGCAGTGCTCGAAGGCGCAAGGTCTGTTCTCAGTAACTCTTCGCTTCATTCGGTCCTGATCGAAATGATTGGCATGGGTCGTCAATATGGCTTCAATGAGGATTCTATTTGCGAAAGGATGGCGGAGTTCGGGTTTGGCGCGTACGCATTCGATCCTTTGAGCAGACAACTTCGCAGGCTCGTCGAGAAGAAGACAGCCTCGGGTAACACACTCTTCGTGCGTAACGAAAGCGAGGTCATGAAACGAATTGCGAAGGCTCCGCGAATCACGGCACCGACATTTGAAGTGTGAACCTCGTTTCTTGTCGGGAGAAATGCGTGGATGACCCACGGGGCGGCAGTGCTCTCAACGTTAAATGGAACATCAATTCTCTTAAGCCGGAATGCCAGCTACTGGTCGTCGGACACTGCTTTGTGCCAGTGCCGACCAGTTCTTAAATGAAACTGACTTGCCGGCAATCTATCTGTGATTCTGAATAGTGTCGTAAAAAATGAACAAGAGAACGAAGAAGTACGAAGGAACGGCAATGAAATTGAGACCCGTTAGTTTGTGGTCGAGCCGGGCGCTAATGATATTTATGGCCGGAGGGATGGCTGCTGTTTGTACGGCGCAATCAGCGACGACGACGACCCTGACCATCATTTCCGGGGGTATTGAGCAGTCTACGGTGTCTTCGGGAACCGCGGTGAAACTGAGCGCTGCGGTCAGGGCGGGAAGCGCGGCGGTGAGCCCGGGTCAGGTGGAATTCTGCGATGCATCGGCGCCATATTGTACGGGTATTCACCTCTTGGGATTGGCGCAATTGACTCCTGCGGGGACGGCTTCATTTACATTGATTCCGGGAATTGGAAGCCACATCTATCAAGCCGTATTTCTGGGGACCAGGAGTTATGCGACGAGCAGTTCCAGCTCTGTTCCGCTGGATGTGACCGGACACTATCCCACAACGTCAACGATCGTCCAAAGCGGGAGTGCGGGCAGCTATTCGCTGATGGCGACGGTAGTGGGATTGGGAAGCGGAACGGCGCCGACGGGAACGGTTTCCTTTCTGGATGCGAGCAACGGGAACGCGGTACTGGGCACGTCTGCGCTGGGAGCGGGCACGGCAGGCTTGGGATGGCTGAGAGCTTCGAATTCTCCAGTGGGTAGCTATCCGGAATCGATTGCAATTGGTGATTTTAATAATGACGGCATTCCGGATCTGGCAGTTGCCAACTCCGGCGATGGAACGGCGAGTATTTTGCTGGGCAAGGGCAATGGAACCTTCCAGCCGGCGGCGGGCAGTCCGATTGCCGTAGGTGAAGCTCCCTGGGCGATTGCGGTGGGCGATTTCAATGGAGACGGCGATACCGATCTGGCCGTGGCCAATTACACGAGCCAATCGGTCACCATTTTATTGGGGAACGGGAACGGCACATTCACTGAAGCAGCGAACAGCTCAATTCCACTGCCGGAATATCCGATATCGCTGGTGACGGGTGACTTTAACGGAGACGGAATCGCAGATCTGGCGATTGTTGCGACTCCTGCAGATACCACCGGCACCGGCACCGTAACGATCTTTTTGGGCAATGGCGACGGCACCTTTGCCCAGGCGCCTGACAGCCCGGTATCCCTCCCTTATCCCTATGCGTTGGCTACGGCGGATTTCAACGGCGACGGCATTGCGGATTTGGCGGTTGTGAGTGAGAACAACTGGGTGATAATCCTGCAGGGCAAGGGGGATGGGGCCTTTACACAGACAGCCACAGTTGGAGGCCTCGACGACCCTGTTGCCCTCGCGGTTGGAGATTTTCATTCCAACGGCATTCTCGATCTGGCAGTTGCCAACTGGCTCGGTAACAACGCAGGGATAGTGAACGGCGAGGGCGACGGAACTTTCTATGTGGCTAATACCGCAGCCGGCGTCAACTCGTCCTCCATTGCAATCGGAGACTTCAATGGAGATGGTTTTTCCGATGTGGCGATTTCGAATGCGGGCTCCGACTCGATCATCGTTGATCTAGGCAACGGGAACAACGTGTTCACGCAAGCGGCTGGGAGTCCTGTGCTGTTTAACGGCACGCCAGTATCCATCGCCGCAGCGGATCTGAACGGCGACGGGGTGACGGATTTTGTAGTGGTCAATCAGGATGGTGGGACTGTGACCGCGTTTTTGTCGCAGTTGACGGAGACGGCAACGGCAACCGTCAGCGGGATCTCTCCCTCCGGTTCGGGCCCTCACCAGGTTGTCGCCAGCTACCCGGGCGATACCAACTTCATGGCCAGCACCTCTGCTCCCACGGCGCTGCGCGCCACCCCGATGACTCCTGGCGTGACGGTGACACCATCGCCTTCGGTGATCACGACGGCGCAGGTGCTTACGGCGACGGTCACAATCAGCGGCGGGAGCGGTAATCCTGTAGCCACTGGAACAGTGTTATTGAGTGGCGGAGGATACTCGTCGGGCAGCGTGGCTTTGAGCGGAGGCAGCGCAGCGATCAATGTGCCTGCGGGATCGCTCGCGGCGGGCACCGATACACTGACGGCAGCGTACACTCCGGACACCAATAGCGCAACGACTTATAACAGCAGCTCGGGATCGGCGACGGTGCGGGTTACGCCTTTGCCCCTGGCTACCCCTGCGATAACGGTCGCAGTGTCTCCTGCCAACGTTGCGATTTCCCAGGCAGTCACTGTGCGGATAACGGTGGCTGGCACTGCAGGCAATCCCGCGCCTACCGGGCTGGTGACGCTGATGAGCAACAACCCGGCGCCCATGATTTATGACACTTTCCAATACCCGGATGGCACACTCTTAAATGGGAAGACCGCTCAATCCGGTAACTCCGTTTGGAGCGTCGGCGGGAACGGTGTCATTGAGGGGAATCATTTAATCAACAATGCCCCGCCGGATCAGCTTGGCACCATGACTGCCATGTTGCCGAATACAACATCGGTAGGAGGAACCCCCCAGCCCGTCACCACGGTGGGCGGCACCATCCGCATGTGCCCGTCCGCATCGGGGACTTATGACCCTTCGTATACTTCGGTGGGGATGATCGCATTTCACGACTACAGTAATGTTATTGAAATTGGAATAGGGCCAACCTCGTGGTGGCTGACGAAGGAGGTCAATGGCGTCGGCACAACCCTGCTTGAAGGCACCGAGAACCTCGCGGTGGATTGCACCAGCGAATATACGGTGCAGATGATGATCAATCAGGCCGCGGGGACGTTGCAGGTAATTCCACCCAGTGGAATTCCTTCGCCTGTGATTACCGATCCGGATATCACGCAGATCAATGCGTTGTACGGAGATTGGGAGCCGGAAAACAACGCTCCCTACAAGTACGTTGGCGAATGGGGTTCGGTGTGGCTGGGCGGTGGATATGTCTCTGCGTCGACACCGTTGATCGGAGGCAGCGCCACCATCACCGTTCCTGCAGGGTCGCTCGCGCTCGGCACCGATACCCTGACGGCAACCTATATACCGGACACGGACAGTTCGCCAATCTATAACGGCGCAGCGGGGACAGGTTCGGTCGCAGTAAGCAAGGTGATTCCGTCGGTGATGGTGACGCCGTCGTCAACGAGCATCACGACGATCCAGGAAATGACAGTCACCTTGGCAGTGAGCGGCGGCACTGGCGCGCCTGTGCCCACCGGCACCGTGGTGCTTAGCGGGGGTGGGTACACATCTTCGACCGTAACTCTGACGAGCGGCTCGGCAACGAATCGGATTCCGGCTGGGGTCTTGGCCGCGGGATCTGACACCCTGACAGCAGCCTACACGCCAGACGCGACCAGTTCGCCAATCTTTAGCGCCGCAGCGGGGACAGGTTCAGTCGCGGTAAGTAAGCTGACTCCGTCGGTGACGGTGACGCCGTCGTCAACGAGCATCACGACGATCCAGGAGGTGACAGTCACCTTGGCGGTGAGCGGCGGCATTGGCGCGCCTGTGCCCACCGGCACCGTCGTGCTCAGTGGGGGTGGGTACACATCATCGGCGGTAACGCTGACGAGCGGCTCGGCGAACATCCGGATTCCGGCCGGGGTCTTGACTGCGGGCACCGACACCCTGAAGGCAACCTACACACCGGGCGCGACCAGTTCGCCAATCTTTAACCTCGCAGCGGGGACAGGTTCAGTCGCGGTAAGTAAGCTGACTCCGTCGGTGACGGTGACGCCGTCGTCAACGAGCATCACGACGGTCCAGGAGATGACAGTCACCTTGGCAGTGAGCGGCGGCACTGTCGCGCCTTTGCCCACCGGCACCGTAATGCTGAGCGGGGGTGGGTACACGTCGTCGGCGGTAACGCTGACGAGCGGCTCGGCGACCATCCGGATTCCGGCCGGGGTCTTGGCTGCGGGCACCGACACCTTGAAGGCAACCTACACACCGAACGCAACCAGTTCGCCAATCTTTAACGCCGCAGCGGGGACAGGTTCGGTCGCGGTAAGTAAGTTGACTCCGTTGGTGACGGTGACGACCCCTTCTTCGAGAATTACAACTACGCAGTTGTTTCAAGTCTTGGTCACCGTCACCGGGGGAGCCGCGGGTCCAATACCCACGGGCACAGCCGCGCTCACCATTGGCGGGTATGCATCGGGTCCAGTGGATCTCTCCGATGGCGCTGCGGCCATCACCATTCCCGCAGGTGTGTTGCCGGTCTCCACCGATGCATATTCCTTCAGCTACAGCGGTGACTCAATCTATTCAGGAGCCGCGGCCACCGGCACGGTAACGGTGAGGCTATCCGCCGTTTCCGTATCCCTGAAGCCGGCAAACAACGGAACCTTCGTTTCATCGCAGCCTGAAACAGTCGCCATCACCGTTGCGGGCGCAGGCCCAATTCCTACCGGCACCGTTACGCTGACTGGTGGCGGATTTTCTTCACCAGCTACGACGCTGGCTTCAGGCAGCGCAACGATCAGCATTCGGGCCAACCAACTCACCACCGCCGGAAACATTACCCTCGGCGTGAGCTACAGCGGTGATGCCATCTATGCCAGTGGATCGGGCGAGGAAACCATCACCGTGAACCCACCTTACTCGCTGACAACAACCAATCCTTCCACGGTGAGCCCGGGGACCGACACGGTCGCGAACGTCACCGTGAGCGCCAATCCAAGCTACTCGGGTTCGGTATCGCTCAGTTGTATTCTTACGAATAGTCCGTCCGGAGCTCAGGATCTTCCCACTTGCTCGGTCACTTCGGGTTCCCCGGTCACTATCACAAATGGAAACGCCAGCGGCACTGTTACGATCGCCTTCGATACTACGGCGGAAAGCACGTCCAGCCTCGACCGCCCAGGATGGGCGGCGGCCGCTGGCGGAACGGCATTTGCTCTGCTTTTGTTTATGGGTATTCCAACCCAGCGGCGTACCTGGCGTAGTTTTCTCGGCCTAGTGGTGGTCATGGCCGTTCTCGGCGGTCTCGGTGCCTGTGGTGGTCGAAGTAGTAGCAGCGGCAATGGCGGAGGTGGTGGCAGCCTCGGAACTCCGGCCGGTAGCTACACGTTCACGGTGACAGGTAAGGGTAATCCCGCCATCACCCCAGCGCCGGCGGTTGTCGTAATGCTGACCGTGAACTAGAGCTTCAATTCTTACCTGGGAAAATGCGCAATCAATAGACGGCCATACTGGTGGATCATCTTGTTAGGCTCTAAAAGTCCAATGTTTCTGCTGGGCCTACACGCAATTCAACCGGGGGGCGCCGAGTTATACGCCAGACGCGAGCAGAGCGGTGTACTGTTCCGGGGCAGCCCGCTCCCAGACAGTTAATGTTACCAAAGAGCATTGGAGATAGGCACATGTTTCGCCAACGACCTCTCGGCAATTCAGAGTTCTCTGGCCGCCGGAAACGCCCGTTCAGGGCTTGTTGTATCTCAACCTCGCCGAATTACGACATGAGCTATCTGGAGGAAATAGAATGGGAAGGGTTGCTCTAATAACGGGAATTACTGGCCAGGATGGCGCATATCTAACAAGGCTGCTATTGACAAAGGGGTACCTGGTCCATGGCATAAAGAGACGTTCCTCGTCATTCAATACGGCACGGATAGATGAGGTGTATCAAGATCCGCATTTCTCCGAAGGCGGAATGCACCTTCACTACGGAGATATGACGGATGCGACGAATCTGATCCGCATTATTCAGTCCATACAGCCAGACGAGATATACAACCTTGCTGCGCAGAGCCACGTGCAGGTCAGTTTTGAAACGCCAGAGTATACGGCAAATGCAGATGCACTTGGAGCTCTGCGCATCCTGGAGGCTATTCGCATACTGGGGCTGGTGAGTAAGACCCGCTTTTATCAGGCATCGACGTCCGAATTGTACGGCAAGGTTCAGGAAGTTCCGCAGCGCGAAACAACGCCTTTTTATCCTCGAAGTCCGTACGGCGTGGCTAAATTATATGCTTACTGGATCACGGTGAATTATCGGGAAGCTTATGCCATGCACGCCTCCAACGGCATTCTCTTCAATCATGAAAGTCCGATCCGCGGAGAAACCTTTGTCACACGAAAGATCACCCGCGCGGTGGCCGCCATTCATCACGGCATCCAGGATGTGCTTTATATCGGCAACCTGGATGCTAAGCGTGACTGGGGACACGCTCGGGACTACGTTGAGGGAATGTGGCGCATCGTTCAGCAGGAACAACCGGGCGACTATGTTCTTGCGACCGGAAAGCACCACAGCGTCCGTGAGTTTGTTGAGACTTCGTTCGCCGGCATTGGCCGAACCATCGAATGGCGCGGGAACGGAGTGGACGAAGTCGGCGTAGACGCCTCCAATGGAAAAGTCGTTGTGCGCGTGGACAGCCGCTACTTCCGGCCAACTGAGGTGGATGAATTGCTTGGCGATCCATCGAAAGCGTATCGGGTGCTCGGATGGGAACATACAACCTCATTCCGGGATCTAGTCCATGAGATGCTCGAGTCGGATTTGAAGGTTATCAAGCAGGAGTCGGAGACACGAGAGGTCGGCCGTGAGCAGATTTGAGCTTGCCGGTCGCCGCGTGTGGGTGGCGGGCCACCGTGGAATGGCAGGTTCGGCGATCCTCAAGCGGCTACAAACTGAGAATTGCGAACTAGTGACCGTCTCCCGGTCCGAGTTAGACTTGCTGTGCCAGGCAGATGTAAATAACTGGATAGCGGAGAATCGGATCGACGTTGTTTTTGTGGCTGCCGCGAAGGTCGGCGGTATCTTCGCCAATGCAACGCATCCCGCCCAATTCCTTCACGAGAATCTCGTCATCGAGACGAACATCATACATGCTTCCTCAATTTCAGGAGTCGCCAAGCTGCTCTTCTTGGGCTCATCCTGCATCTATCCACGCGACGCTGTTCAGCCAATGAAGGAAGAGGCGCTGCTCACGGGGCCACTTGAGCCGACGAACGAATGGTACGCTATCGCCAAGATCGCCGGTATCAAGCTCTGCCAAGCGTATCGGCGTGAATACGGAAGCGACTTTGTTGCAGTTATGCCGACCAACCTGTATGGGCCAGGGGACCGCTACGATGCGCAGGGCGGACATGTTGTTGCCGCACTCATCATGAAGATCCACGCAGCCAAGGTCGCTGGCTGCAACACAGTGGAACTGTGGGGAACGGGCACGCCGCGCCGAGAGTTTCTTTTCTCTGGAGATTTGGCCGATGCCTGTGTCTTCGTAATTAAGAACTATTCCGGGGAAATGGCGTTGAATGTGGGTACCGGCCGCGATATGACGATCCTTGATCTCGCCGAGCGCATCGCCAGGATCGTCGGATGGAACGGATCGTTCACTTTTGACCAGTCAAAGCCTGACGGAATGCCACGCAAAGTCATGGATGTGAGCCGATTGACGAATTTGGGTTGGACTGCCCGCACAAACTTTGATACGGGCTTAAGGGATGCTTATCAGTGGTATGTACGCAACATTGCTGCGTGAAAGGGAGATTTGGAAGGACTGAGGGACGCCAGTGAACATCAAGGTGGGTTGTTTTAGATTTCTTTGAGGCATTCGTTCAACAAAGGCGCGGAACGGAATCTTTGAAGTTATGCGCGACCGCACCGTGGCTCGCCCGAAAGTGGTCTGCGTCAGCCCCGTCGACGAATAGACCCGTCGCGCCGAAAAATCGAATCAGCCGCTCCGATATAGGGAACACTGGACAACCGCTAACTCCTCCCTCGCAGTCCGGACCAGTTTCTTGCTCTCCTGAGAGTTTCTTCATCACGATCCTCATGTCTGAAAACCGCGAATTCATCGCTCCCACTGCCGGGGCCCTTCGACCTAATGAATCGGAATGCTCACTACAGGATGCTAAAATGGCTAGAAGTTTAGAAACGCCGGAGTTGGACTGGAGTCCGCGAGCCGATACACGCCAGGAATCAATGATCTCTACCGAAAAGGTGCATCCGCTCGTGTCGAAGAGCCCCGATTTGACGGCAACCATCGTCATTTGCACGCGCAACCGGCCTGTCGAGTTGAGGGGTTGTCTCGATGCAATCTCTTGTTTGGAACGGGCTCCGGATGAAGTACTAGTCATCGATAACACTGCCGGAAACAAAGAGACGGAAAGTGTCTCGCATGAATTTGGCGCAACCTATATTATCGAATCCATAAAGGGATTGAGCCATGCGCGGAATCGGGGAATGCGAGAAAGCCATTCCGCTATTGTCATTTACCTGGATGATGATGCCTTTCCCGAACAGAAATGGCTCGGGGCTCTCCTCGAGCCCTTTATAAATCCCCAGATCGGACTTGTGACCGGTGCGGTCATCGAATCAAGTGCTCATCTCCCCAATCATAAGAACGAAATGTGCGGCATCCTCAATAATTCGGATCCCGATTGGTTTGAAATTGCAGCCTACGGAGGCTTGGGCATCGGCACCAACATGGCAATTCGCAGAGACCGGTGCACAGGCTGGACGGTGTTCGATGAGCGAATGGGGCGAGGAGCTCCGCTGGAGGGCATGGAAGAGCATCACGCATTCGTGAGACTTGTGTACCGCGGAAATCGAGCCGCCCACGTGCCGGATGCTGTGGTCGTTCATACGTCTCAAAGGTGCGCCGATGTAGTTCTCGAAGCGCGGAACTCCTTTGCTTATTGGCTGATTCTATTCTCGGAGTACCCTCATCATCGTAAGAACCTTGTCCGGTTTCTTGTGCGCCGGTTGTTTCACCGCCCACTCGGATGGTACCGGGAATCTCCAGATCCGGGAGAAATTGTGGGCAGCGGTGGGCTGTCGCTGATGAAGGCTGGCATGGCTGGAGCCCTTCTCTTTCTGCGAAATCGCAAACCGAAATCAAAATAGCGTATTTGCGATTCTCTCGTTTGAACTGGATTCGATCGGAGAGAGAGCGCCAGCACGATTCCCAAACGAACCGAAGGCGTTCGTGGGAAAGCGCATTCAGGTTCTCGCGGTTCCTAACAGTTCAGCGGAAATTCGGCGGCCGATCCGCTGCCGCGCTTCCACGCCGCATGTCCGGCGTTTCTTGCATGACGAATACGAGGTGATTCTCGCCACTGCGCAGCCGCATTACCGGCAGCCAGTCGCTCGCGTAGGGTGCGCCGTGTAACTCCACTCCTGAAACGTAAATGCCCTTTCCACGCCGCGAGATGATCAGGGTTCGACCACCTGCCAGTTTCAGAGTGGCGCGGTCAAACATCGGCGTGCCCAGCGCCATTCCGCCCACGCCGGGCACCGCCGGGTACATCCCCAGCGCATCCCATACGTAAACGCCTGAAGTTGCGCCCAAATCGTCATTGCCCGGAATGCCGTCCGGTGCTGCCTTGAACGTATCCTGCGCGATGCGAGTCACTACTTCCTGCGTCTTCCACGGCTGGCCCGCCCAAATGTACGCGTAGGGAACTACAAAGTCCGGCTCGTTCTCAATGTTGTAGCAGGGCTGGCCCCAGCAGCGCAGCTTCACAAAAAACCTGTCCAGCCGCGGAATCACGGTCTGCTCGCCGCCCATCGCCTGGAACAGGGCAGGGAAGTCGAACGGCACCATGAAGCTGTATTGCCACGTGTTGCCCTCTTCAAAACCAAGCTGGTCTGAGGACACCGGCGCGTTGTCCCGCTTCGGCAACGAGTGCTCCGGATCGAACCCCGCGAGCCACGAGCCATCGCTGTTGCGCGGCCGGATCCAGTGAGTCTCCGGATCCAGCAGGTTCTTCCAGGCCCCTGACTGTTTCAGGAAGCGCGCGGCAATGTCCTCATGACCAAGCGCCTTGGCCATCTGCGAAATGGCGAAGTCGTCGCTGGCGTACTCCAGCGTGCGCGAGCAATCGATCGAGTCCTTGTCCACCGGAATGTAGCCGAGCTTCAGATAGTCCGCCAGCAACGGGCGCTCGAGATTATTCTCCGTCTCCGTGGCAGCCTTCACCATGTACTTCAACGCGGTCTCCGCATTGAAGCTCCGTGCGCCAAACGCGTACGACGACGCAATCACCGGCGCAGGCGAATCGCCGCCCATCACGTAGGTCACGTCGTTGGCCGCTTCCCACCGCGGAAGCTGTCCACTCTGTTCCGCGTCGTTCACCAGCGACTGGTCCATGTCCGACGCGCGCTCCGGGAAAAACAGCGCCTGCCACTCGACCGTGTTGCGATAAATATCCCAATCGGAGAAATTGGCGTATTGCGCCTGTTGCCGCGAGCCGGCAAGCGAGTGCACTTTGTCGTCGAACCCGATGTATCGGCCATCCTCGTCGCTGAAAATATTCGGCGAAAGAAACGAGTGATACACCCCGGTATAAAAGGTCCTTCGCTGATCCTCCGTACCGCCTTCAACCGCGGAGCGGTCCAGTAATTCCGTCCACGTAGCCTTTGCCTTTGCGCGGACCGCGTCAAATTCCCACTCGGGAATTTCCTTCTCCAGGTTGTTGCGCGCCCCCTCCTCGCCCACAAACGAAACGCCGATCTTCAGCAGGACTTCGTGTGCCTGGCCGAAGTCAACCCACGCTCCGGAACGCCGTCCCTCGGCCGATTTCCCATCGCGCATTACTGCGTCATCCTGCCATGCCGCCGTTTTTACAAAAGGCTTGTTAAACTTGCCCATCGCGTAGATCTTGTAATGCGAGTCGGAGCTGCAGAAATGTCCGGCACGGGAAAACGCGCTGAAGGAGTCGCTGCCGCTTAGAGTAATGCCGTTATGGTTGTAATCCTGCGAGCCCGGAGGAAGCGACTCCGCGCTTGATCCGGCATTCACCAGCAACCGCGCCGGCACGCCCGCCGGAAACGTGAATCGCGCAAGCCCGGCGCGCTCGGCCACCGTGATCTCCACGCGCACGCCATTCTTGAGCGTCACTGCGTAGTATCCCGGATGCGCCTCTTCCTTGCTGTGTTCAAACACCGCGGCATACGGCCCAAAGTCCTTGCCCGGACTTGTCGTGAGCTCTTCCAGCGTCGGCAGCACCGCAAAATCGCCGTAGAGCGAGCAGCCCGCCCCGCTGATGTGCGTCAGGCTGAATCCAAGGATCGACTTATCGCCGTAGTCGTACCACGCATCGTGGTTGGTGTCCGGACTCCACTGCACCATGCCGAACGGCAGCGTCGCGCCCGGGAACGTGTTCCCGCCGCCCGCAGTGCCAATAAATGTGTCCACCGAGTCATACGCGCTCAACTGCTGTGCGCGCGCCCCAATTGCGGAAAGCGCCAGAATTCCAACCAGCCCGAAACAAGACACAAAAATAGACCGCATGAATCTTCCCCTCAATTCAACGCGATCCAGTGTACTCGCCGCGGCCTCTTTGTCGGCCCATGAGCTCCGCTAACCCCGCCAGCGCCGCTAGCTCCGTTGCCTCTCCGCAATTCGCCTCAACTCCGGCAGCACATCGCCCAGCGCCACCGGCGCAGCCGCGCGCGCACCCAGTCCAAAATACAGCTTCCGATAAATCGGATAAAGCTCCTCGTACACCGCCGCCGCTCCCGCATCCGGCTCAATCGTCGCGTACCCCAGGCACATCGCGTCCTGCGCCTCTTCCACCGTCTTGAATGCGCCCGCCGCCAGCGCCGCAAAAATTCCCGACCCCAGGCTCGTCGGCATGCCCGACGGAACCAACACCGGCTTGTTCAACACATTCGCGTACACCCGGTTCAGCACCGCGTTGTTCTGCGGAATGCCTCCGCCGTTGATCACGCGATCCACCCGCACTCCGTGTTCCGCCATGCGTTCCAAAATGATGCGCGTGTGGAACGCCGTGCCCTCAATCGCCGCAAACAGCTCGTCCTGCGCCGTGTGCACCAGGTTCCAGCCCAGCGTCACTCCGCCCAGCTCCGGATTCACCAGCACCGTCCGGTCGCCATTGTCCCAGCTCATGCGCAGCAGCCCCGTCTGCCCGGCTCTATAGCTCTCGAGCCCCTTTGACAGCTCGGCCACTTTCATTCCCGCGCGCCGCGCAATCGCCTCAAAAATATCTCCCGTGGCCGACAATCCCGCTTCAATCCCCGTGTATTGCGGATGCACGCTGCCCGGCACCACCCCGCACACTCCGGGCACAAGCTCTGCCTTCTTCGCCATGGCGACGATGCAAGTCGACGTGCCCACCACGTTCACCACGTCGCCTTCGCGGCAGCCCGCGCCCAGCGCATCCCAGTGCGCATCGAATGCGCCCACCGGAACGGGAATCCCCGCGCGCAATCCCAGCTCGCCGGCCCACTGCGCGCACAAGTGCCCCGCAATCGCATCGCTGGTCTTGAAGTCGCCGTCCAGCTTTTCGCGTATGCCTTCAAACAGCGGGTCCAGTTTTGAGAGAAACTCCTGCGCCGGCAGCCCTCCCCATTTCGGGTTCCACATCCACTTGTGACCCATGGCGCATACGCTGCGCTTCACGTTCTTCGGGTCGCTGATTCCGCACAAAGTTGCCGCCACCATGTCGCAGTGCTCAAACGCCGAGGCAAACCGCTCGCGCTTCTCCGGGTTATTCCGCAGCCAATGCAGCAGCTTGGCAAATCCCCATTCGTGCGAGTACACGCCTCCGCACCAGTCGATCGCCTCCAGCTTGTCTCGGTGCGCCAGCTCCGTGATCTGCTGCGCTTCCTTCTTGGCGCGGTGATCGCACCATAGGTAATAGTCGTCCAGCGGCTCCATTCGCGCGTCCACCGGCACCACGCTCGATCCGGTGGTGTCGAGCGCAATCGCCTCCACCTGCTCGCCGCTGATTCCCGCCACTGACACAGCCTTCCGCGTAGCCGCCGCCAGTGCCCGCATCTGGTCCCCATGCGCCTGCGTCGCGTAGTCCGGATCGTCATGCTTCCGGTGCAACGGGTACTCTTCTACCGCCGATCCCACCCGCCCCCGCTCCGTGTCCAGAATCGACACCCGCACACTCAACGTCCCAAAATCCACTCCCGCCACAATCGCCATCGTTCGCAGTCCTCAGCCGCGGAACTCTGGCCGTTCGCACTCGCGAGCAGCTAGGGAAAACGTTTCCGCGGAAAGAAAACTATACCAGCCTCGCCAATCCGGCGCCGCTCGCTCGCGTTATCTTTCCCCAGACCGCCCTTAGCCTTTCGCCAGACTGTTGTAGAGCCAACCGAGGATTGCGCCCCCAATCAGCCCGTCCACAACCGCGTAGAGCGTCACCATCGCCACCTGGGCAACGGTCCGCGCCGCGTGATAGCCCGGATACCACGAGGAAAGCAATTCCAGAAAATGCCCCCCGTAGGTCCCGTTTGCCAGATTCACCAGCGCGACCAGCAGCACTGCTGCTCCCCACAGGATCGCGCACGACAGGGCCAAAGCTTTGACGTCGAACCTCATGCATTCACCTCGTTTTCGCCGTACGCATAAGACTAGGCCCCCGGAGACCGCCGCGCAACATAATCGCCGTCTTGCTAACTCCCCTACTGCACGCTCAACCCGCCGTCCGCCTCCACCATCAGGTCATCCCCATCAATCTGGACCGAAACGATCTTCAGCCGCTCCAGCGTCACCTTGTACCCCGAACTCGCCGTCGATCCCGCCAGCGCCTTCCGCAACAGTTCCGCCGCATTCACTTTCATGTTCGTCGGAACCGTGTGGCTCAGAAACGGCGTCAGCAGAAAGTTCAACTCCCTCTGCTCGATCACACGCTCCAGCCGCGCATCGTGAAAGCCCAACGTCTCCCCTTCGCCATCCGGGGCCAGAGAAACTTCCGATTTGGGCGATACCGAAATCCCCAGGCACGCCCCGCGCACAGGCTTGCCGATCCGCGCGTGGGTTTTCACTTGGACCAGGATCCGGCCATCTTTAAAGCTCACCTGGGGATCCTCAACATACACAAAGCAGGCACTTTGTGTCGTGCCCTTCAGGTAGAAACGGCCGCTGGGCCCGCTGAAGAGTTGTTGCCGCAGCGTCCGCTCCAGCGCCTCGCGGCTCACCCGCAATTCCACCGCCCGGGCTCGCAGGGTGCAAAGCGCCAGCACCACTCCCAGTGCAGCAAATCTCCACTTTTTCCACATGGAAACATGCTCCCACCTTCGCCCGTTCATCGCCAAATTCACCGTCGGGCCTCTCCCAGTAGAATCAACGTAAACTATTTAAAATAAATAGTTTAGTTTCTAATTCAACCTTCCCAAAACTCTACCATTTGCCGCAATTTTGTGTCAGTTTGCTATTGATTTTTGAAGAAAAATCCCTTAAAATAGCACAAGTGATTGAGCCTCGGGACCTTTCAGAGCGACCCCCAAACGCACATCCCAGGCTGTTTGCAGCAAATTTACCCACATCTGAAGGACAAAAAATGGCAAAGCGTCGTGGAAATCCGAATTGGGGCAAGCCGGAGCCCATTGGCCCCGTTGTGCCCACAGTGACCTCCTTTGAACAAATCGTCAAGGAGTTCAAGCTCACCCCGGACCAGTACATCCGGTCGACCCGTCTTCGTGAGTGGGCTCGTCGCAACAAGAATTCCAAGTACATCCCCGAGGCCCTCCTTGAAGCATGGGGCTTTGAGATCGAGTCGACGTTGTAGGCCTTCTTCCGACCACTTTGCAAAGGCGCTGCCTTCGGGCGGCGCCTTTGTTGTCTGCAATAGGCTCTTCACCACGAAGCCCAGCCGGTGCCGTCCAATCCCTTCAGACTTCCCCCATCGGAATTCGCGATGAAAACTGTATTCGAGTCTACTGTCCCTACAGCCACCAGCAGGATGGATTGCCCGTTGGGAGATAGTCCCTCAAACGCGTACGAGGGGCTGGCGATATTCACTGCATCGCTGCCGTCGGCGTTCGCCCGGTAGACCCCTTTGTTCGTGGTATAGAAGAGCGTCTTCATGTCGGGCGAAAACTCCGCGTTCTCCGATGTGGTGCCCAACAACTGGCGCTGCTTGGACCCGTCGGCATTCATGATCCAGACCGTGCCGCCCTGCGAGTAAAGAATCTCAGTCCCATCCGGAGTAAACCGGGGGCTCCCCTCCACCACATCGTCTCCCGATGGGTCAGAGGCAAGAAGAACCGGCGCAGACTCGCCGCTCGCCGCAACCAAATAGGTTCCTGCCACAACAAGTCCTGAGCCCGTCGTTGAACCTTCGAACACAAGCTTCGATCCATCCGGAGAGTAGTGGAAGCTGCCAAGAGTGTTCGCAAAGCCCAATGCGGCAAGGTCGATCACTGCAGCCTGCTCCGTCCCGGCCTCGGTGCCATCGGTCTTGAAGATCACAAGTTGGTCAGGAGGAGATCCCGAGGAGGAATACGTCGGCGTGCATGCAAAACTCAGGTGGTCATACGCCCAGACGCAGTTGCCGTATCCACTTTCCGGGAAAATCGTGAACGGAATCAGGGTAACGGGGTTGGTCCCATCGCTGTTCATGAGTTCGACCGCAAGCCCCACCGCAAGCCCCTCCTCATCCACAATCTGGCCAGCCAGAATCCAATCCACGATCTTCACCTGCAGCGTGGATCGTTTCGTTGTATCTGCGTTGGCAGTCGCGGTAATGGTCACAACGCCCGTGTTTGCGACGGAAGGTGTGGCGACGCCCGTGGTTGCGCCGATCGTTGCCAGGGTCGAGTCGCTCACCGTCCACGTCACTGAAGTGTCGCTGCTGCCGCTCACCGTGGCTGAAAAGACGTACGCGCTCGGCGAGTTGACGCCGATCTGCATGTGGCCGGGGCCTGAGATCGAACTGATGCTTACCGGCCCGCCGCCGCCGCCGGTGCCCCCTCCCGAACCGCCGCCGCATCCCGCCAGCATTCCTAGGGCGGACCCGAACGCTAATTCAACGCAAATTGCGCGTTTCATCGGAAACCCCCCTGTCACCCATTGGGAACGGGAAGATTCTAGCATCGGAGCGGGCTGTCTTTGCCCTCCGCCTTGCCATGGGCGAGAATAGAAGGGCGACTTAACGCCGTATGCCCAATCCGCCCCGCATTCCCAAGCCTCCCTTCACCGACGTTCCCGGCGCTCTCGACCAGATCCGCGCCGGCCGCATGGTCGTTGTCGTCGACGATCAGGATCGCGAGAACGAAGGCGACCTTACCCTCGCCGCCGAGTTCGTCACCCCTGAGGCCATCAACTTCATGGCCCGCTATGGCCGCGGCCTCATCTGCCTCTCGCTTACCGAGGAGCGCGCCGACCACCTGCGTCTCTTCCCCATGACGCAGCAGAATTCCTCGCGCTTCGGCACCGCCTTCACTGAAACCATTGAGGCGCGCGAAGGCGTCACCACCGGCATCTCCGCCGCCGATCGCGCCCACACCATCCGCGTCGCCATCGATCCCAAATCCACCGCCTCCGACCTCGCCCGCCCCGGCCACATTTTTCCTCTCCGCGCCCGCCGCGGCGGCGTCCTCGTCCGTGCCGGCCAAACCGAGGCCTCTGTCGACCTCGCCCGCATGGCCGGTCTCACCCCCGCCGGCGTCATCTGCGAAGTCATGCGCGACGATGGCGAAATGGCCCGCATCCCTGACCTCATCCCCTTCTGCCGCGAGCACGGACTGCTCATACTCACCGTCGCCGAGCTCATCCGTTACCGCCTCCGCCACGAGCGCTACATCGTCCGCGCCGGCGAGGCTCGCATTCAAACCCGCTACGGCGAGTTCCGCATGATCGCCTACGAGTCCGAGGTCAATGGCGGCGAGAGCCACCTCGCCCTGGTTCGTGGCGACCTCTGCCCGGGCGGCTGTCCGGCCTTCACCGGCGCCTCCGCAGGCCTGCCCGGCGCTCCGGACTACCGCCCCCCCTGCACCCATCCCGTGCTCGTCCGCGTCCACACCCGCTGCACCGCCGGCGACATCTTCGGCGCCGACTGCCACTGCCGCGAAATCCTCGACCACTCCATGCGCATGATCGCCGAAGAAGGCTGCGGAGCGCTGCTCTACCTGCACAACACCTCCCGCGGCTTCGCCATCGACCACGCGCCACTCGCATCGGAATCGATTCACGCCGCCTTCGCCCCCGGCGGCGTGGTTGCGCCCGGCGATGTCGATCCCGAGCAGCCCGGCCGCCTCATCCTTCATGGCGAGCTTCGCGCCCGCGAGGCCGCCCAGGACCGTTCCGGCCGCATCCTCCGCGCCATCGGCCTCGGTGGCCAGATCCTCTCCGACCTCGGCATCCAGCGCATCCGCCTCCTTTCCAACACCCCCATGCACATCCCCGCGTTAGAAGGCTTCGGCCTCGAAATTGTCGAGCAGGTCCCCATCCCTGTCGAGGAATGCAGCCGGATAATTTGACTTGCCTGTCACAGTTTTCAAAGGACACGGATTTATCCGTGCCGCAAAGATCGCAAAATGAATGCGGGCTTTACAGGTTGCAGAAAAACTCACAAGTCAGATGCTTTGTAACAAGGGCACGGCTTCAGCCGGGCCACAAGAGCTTGCAAAGAGCACCGGGGATTTAGCCTCTGCCAGGCTCGAAGCGCCGCAGCCTGTTTAGCCCTTGAGAGAAGCAATTCTCGCCGCCTGCTGCTCTTTGTGAAACACGCCCTTCCCGCTTTTGCAAGCCTTCACTGGGAATCTCCCCAGTTGTTTCCTCTCCGGCGCAGCGCGTATAATTTTGCGGAACGCCTGCAGGCCCCCGTCAGTGGGCAATCTCGCCCATTCGCATCGACGCTCTTTCAATCCACCGTACTCGCACCTGCCATTTCATGGCACGAGAGAGCTGGACAAACTGAGCGTCCACCTGGTTAATCCAAGCGATAATTCCTTTGGCACGGCTGTCATAACCCCCCGCTGGTTATTCGTTCTCGCCGCGGCCACGCCCGATTCCGTGGGCGACCCCATTCTGGTGGATGAGTCACTGGGGCAGATCGTTCCCGAAACCATCCAGCCCGGCGACATCGTGGGTATCAGCGTCCACACCGGCAACGCCCTTCGCGGTTATGCCGTCGGCAAAATGGCGCGCAGCCGCGGCGCCTGGGTCGTGTATGGCGGCATTCATGCCACTCTGTTCCCTGAGGAAGCGCTGCAGCGAGGAGAAGCCCATGCCATCGTCAAGGGCGACGGCGACGTGGTCTGGAGCCGCGTGGTTGCCGACTGCCTGGCCGGTAATCCCAGCCCCGTCTACGAAGGCGGCCGCATTGAGGGTAGCCAGTTCCTGGCGGCGCGCTGGGATCTCATTGACCCGCGCAGATACATGTGGGCTTCCGTGCAGACCATCCGCGGATGTCCCAAGCACTGCTCCTTCTGCAGCGTGTGGCGCACCGACGGCCAGAAGCCCCGGCAGCGAAAATTCCAAAGCGTGATCGACGAGATCGTCACTCTGCGGCGTCTCGGATTCCGCTTCATCGCGCTGGCCGACGACAACTTTTATCCCGTCACCCTTACCGACCTGCGCCAGGCCCGCGAACAGAAGAATTTCTCCAAACTCGATGAATTGAACGCCATCCGCGCCGAGCGCTTTCAACTGATGGAAGAGCTGGCCAGGCTGCCCAAGGACATGGTCTTCTTCACCCAGATCACCATGGAGGCGGGAGAAGACGGCACGTATCTCGACGCCATGCGCAATGCCAACATCAAGGGCGCGCTGGTGGGCGTCGAGGCGGTTACGCCGGAAGGCCTCAAAGCCGTCTTCAAAGATTGGAACTGCTCCGGCGACGCGCTGGCCAAACAGCTTCAGACATTCAAGAGCCACGGCGTGCACGTGCTCGGCTCGTTCATCTTCGGCCTGCCCACCGATCGTCCGGCCACCTTCGACGCCACCGTAAACATGGCCCTGAAAGCCGGCGTCACCTTTGCCCAGTTCGTCATGATGACGCCTTTTCCCGGCACCGTGGATTTCGTCCGCTGGGAAAAGGAGCAGTCGCAGAACCCCACCATGGTGGCTGGCGTCCCCATCACTCGCTACTGGATGATCCCCACTGAAATCCGCCCCAAAATGTTCACTCCGCATCCCACCATGAGCTCCGAGGAGATCCGCGAGCGCACCCAGAAGGTGTGGGATCGGTTCTATAACTGGCGCTCCATCTGGGAGCGATCCGCCTGCACCCCCAACTTCAAGTCCCGCATCGCCTTCGCCTTCCTCTCCAAGCTCTACCGCCAGATGTACGCCGGCACCGGCATCTCCACCGACAGCGCCCGCCGCAAGAAAAGCAAGAAATGGGCGCGCTGGACCGCCCGTCATTGCAAAAAGCTCTTCCAGGCCACGCCCATGCCGGAGCTCGCGTTTCCGCGCTGGGATCCGCGCAAGGCTGTCATGGGGCAGACTGCGTTTGCCGCTATCTCCGGCGACGAAAGCCAGGGCCCTTCGCGGTTCTGCCCAACGAATGAATCGGAACCGCTGCCCCGTGCCCCATCCATCGCAACTTTTTTCTGTCGCCAGGGAAGGACGATCTGGGGAACGGAAGGAGCAGGGGCCTTCACAGCTTGCGGAAGAAACTCCAACGGGTAGGCTTTGTAACAAGGGCACGGCTTTAGCCGGGCCGATCAACGCTTGAAAATATAGGCCTGGGCTTTAGCCCCTGCTACGCCTATCGCGCGAAATGAGCCCACTACGGCATTTTGCGGCAGCCTGTTCAGACCCCTGAATCTGGAGGTTAACGAGAGGGCTTTTGAGGCCCTGAACGCAGCGTCCACAAGAGCGCAGGCCTTTGGGCCGGACCCTCGGATGCTCGCACACCACCCTGTTCACAGCCTCTGGGAACCAATGTGCACCAAAACCAGTGCAAAATCGTCCTGCCGACCAACCTTGTCAAGTCCATAGTATTCTACATAGCTGTGGAAAACCTCCCAAAAAACTCCATCAAATACAATGAAATCAAACATATAATCCAAGATCAATCTAAAGTAACTTTTGCTCGCTTACCTCTGCAGTCTTAAGTACCAAAAAGCGCACAATTGAATCAGAGGTAAAAGTTATGCCTGCGTCTTCTTCTGAAGGCCCTTTTGGGGCCTCTTTTCTTGCCGTAAAACGCTGCTGCGAAGCCTGGAATCGCACCATCTCCCTGTCAAAAGAAAAAGGGAGCGAAGACTGGGAGGAAGTTGAAGCCGCCGCCAAGGCCTACCGCCACGCCATGCCATTTCTTACCAGCGAGGCAAATATCCGCGGCTTCATCGCCGCCGTGGCTGAGGGCATGCTCCTCGGTGCGTTCGAGGATAAAGAGGGCGCCAGGCTCGACTACGTCGCCCAGGTCGCGCTCACTGGCCTTTCCCGCTCGTCCCAGCCCGCAGTCCATCCTGCCAAGGACTCGCCCAGTCCCGAGCCGCCCCAAGCGAGCGACATCCAGCCAGAATCCGGCCCCGCCCCGGCTGTTCAAGATATCCCGTCGACTCCCGCGCCGGACCCCGCCCAGCCAACGGAACCGAACCAGGAAACCCCTGAGCCCACCATCCCATCCATCCATGCCAGCATCGAGCCGGCGCCTGCAAACGGCCCATCGGGCGAGAGAATACCCACCCCCCTACCCCCACCTCATTCCCAAAACGGAACAAAAAGGCGAACCACCAGCGAAAATCCGCGATATGCAGGTGATAAAAATCACCCACCAGAATCCCACCCTAGCTCCGCTAACCCCGCAGACCGAACCGTGCTCAGTTCATCGCTCCTGAGCGGAGCGAAGGAACGGCGCGATGAACGGGCGGCCCGAGCGCGTCGTCCCCGCTTGGCCAAAGGGAACCATCCCGTTCCGTCCAACGTACAATCCCCTCAGAGGAAGCTCCCATGCCATCCCTGCGCGCATCCGCCCTCGCCCTCGCCGTCATCTCCTTCGCCGCGCTGCCACTTACCGCCCGCGCCGACGCCGATTGGCAAAAGACTTATCCGGTTTCCGGCAAACCCTCCCTCACCTTTTCCACCGGCGATACCTCCGCTGAGGTCCGCTCCTGCGGCGATTGCCACCAAATCAGCATTCGCATCGAGTGGAATGAGCGCCACGCCTCCGATTACAACCTGAGCGAGTTCCAGTCCGGCAACACCGTCAACTTCCAGCTCCATGAGAAGTCCAGCTTCGGCTTCCATATCGAATTCGGCAACCATCATGGCCCGCACGTCACCATCGAAACTCCGGCCGCGCTCGATCTGGAAGCTCGCACCGCCGACGGCGCGCTCAGTGTCTCCGGAGTGCAAGGCGGTCTCCAACTCCACACCAGCGACGGCGCCATGGACGTCTCCGACGTCAGCGGCTCGCTCCGCATCGAAGCCAGCGACGGCTCCATTCGCGTCCGCAACGCCACCGGTACTCTCGAGTCGCACTCCTCTGACGGCAGCGTGCACCTTGACGGCCGCTTCACCGGCGTCCAGGTTCGTACTTCCGACGGCAGCCTCGAGCTCAACCTGAACGACGGCTCCCAGCTCACCTCCGCCTCCAGCGTCGAAGCCTCCGATGGCCGCGTCGTCATTCGCGTGCCCAAGAACCTCGCCGCGGACCTCGATATCCACACCGGCGACGGCCACATCAACTGCGATCTGCCCCTGGTGATGAACGGCTACGACTCCCGTGGCGAAGGCCACCAGATCCGCGGCCGCCTCAATGCCGGCGGCCCGCCATTCACCATCCACACCCACGACGGCAACGTAACCATCACCTCGCTCTAATTGCTGCAACAAATTGGGTGCCCTAAGTCTCGATTTTGAGACCTGGGAACGACCCGCGAACTCCGCCAACCCCGCGAACTCCGCCAACTCCGCTAACTCCGGTAAACTCAGATGAGTGCCGCGCATATCCGCCAGCTCGCCTCGACCTTTCCAGCATCCGCGCGCCGGTGCGCCGCTCCATTGCGGCGGCGTCTCGCTTGAATCCCTCGCCCGCGAGTACGGAACGCCGCTCTACGTCTACTCCGCCGATGCCATCCTCGAACGCCTCAAGCTCTTTCATGACGCGCTCGCGGGTCGCGATCACCTGGTCTGCTATGCCGTAAAGGCCAATTCGTCGCTGGCGATTCTCAAGCTGCTCGCCGCTCACGGCGCCGGCTTTGACATTGTCTCCGGCGGCGAGCTCGACCGCGTCGTTGCCGCAGCGCCCGAAGCCATCGATCGCGTCGTCTTCTCCGGCGTGGGCAAGACTGAGGCCGAGATCGACCACGCGCTTGAAGCCGGCATTCTCGAATTCAACGTGGAGAGCGAAGCCGAGCTCGATCTGCTCGCCGCGCGCGCCGCAAAGCTCAAGCGGAAGGCTCGTTTTGCTCTTCGCGTCAACCCAGATGTGTTCGCCGAAACGCATCCTTATATTTCCACCGGCCTGCGCGAGCATAAATTCGGCATCGACATCCGCCACGCCGCCGCGCTCTATCGCCTCGCCGCAAAACACAAATGGCTCGAAGCTCACGGCATCAGCGTGCACATCGGCTCGCAGATCCGCTCCGCAGACCCTTTCGGCGCCGCGCTCGAACGCGTACACAAACTCGTTCGCCAGCTTGGCCGCGACGGGATCGAGATCCGCTCCATCGACGCCGGCGGCGGCCTCGGTATCGAGTATCACGGCCGCTCCTCCAATCCCCCCGCCCGCGTTCGTGACTACGCTGCCGCGGTCAGCCGCGCGCTCGCCGGCTTCGAAGGCCGCCTGCTCCTAGAGCCCGGCCGCTTCCTCGTCGCCCAGGCCGGCGCACTGGTCACGCGCGTGCTCAATGTGAAGCAGAACGGCCGCAAGACCTTCGTCATCGTCGACGCCGCCATGAACGACCTCATTCGCCCCGCGCTCTATCAGGCGCACCACGAGATTGTTCCCGTCAAACCGCGCCCCGGCCGCGCCCGCATTGTCGATGTTGTGGGTCCAGTCTGCGAAACCGGCGACTTCTTCGCCCGCGACCGCAAGCTCGCGCCGGTTCAACCCGGTGACCTGATTGCGCTGCTCGACGCCGGCGCTTACGGCATGGCGCAGGCCAGCAACTACAACTCGCGCTTGCGCCCCGCCGAAGTGTTAGTCGAAGGCAACCACGCGCGCCTGATCCGCCGCCGCGAAACCATTGCCGACCTGTTGGCAGCGGAAATCGTGTGAAGTTGAATGCCGTCCGGCGTATCATGACAATTGGATGGACGACCGTATCACTGTCGAAATTGGCAAGCGCTCTGGCCAACCCTGCATTCGCGGTCTGCGCATTACCGTGTGGGATGTTTTGGGCTGGCTTGCAGCGGGAATGACGCAAGAGCAAATCCTTGCCGACTATCCCGAGCTTGAGCCCGCTGATTTTCCAGCAGTCTTTGATTTCGCCTCCCGCGTGGGGCGTCGCGTCGCGCTGTGAAGCTCCTCTTCGACGACAACCTGTCTCGCCGCCTCATTCCGCGGATTCTGGATTTGTTCCCCGGTTCTGCCCACGTGAGTTCTCTTGGATTACTGCAGGCTCCAGACACCGAAATCTGGGCTTTCGCAAAGAAGAACGAGTTCTGCGTCGTATCAGCCGATGCCGATTTCTATGAGTTGGCAACGCGGTCAGGCCCTCCACCCAAAGTGATTTGGCTTCGGGCTTGCGACTATCCCAGTTCAATGGCCGAAGAGATATTACGGTCTCAGGCAATCCGCATTATGGAGTTCCTTCAAGACCCCGAACGATCCTTCCTTGTGTTGGAGCCCTCCTCTCGATCCTCGATTCGCAAATCTTGATTACAGCCATCGCATGATTTTGTAACCTGAAACTCCTCCGTTTCCCGTTTCGTCCCTTTATCGTTATCACCGGAGGATTTCGATGATGTTTTCCGTTTCCAAGGCTGCGTGCGCTCTGGCCGCTGCGGCCTTTCTGGCTCTCTCCATTACGGCTTCCGCCGATCCGCTGACCGTCAAGACCGTCGACGGCAAAGTGCATGGCAAGACCATCAACGACGGCAAGGTCCGCGCCTGGCTGGGCATCCCCTACGCCGCGCCGCCAGTGGGCGATCTGCGCTGGAAGGCGCCCGAGCCCGCAGCCAAATGGAAGGGCGAGCGCGACGGGACCAACTTCGGCGCCCACTGCGCGCAGAACCTCGTCTTTCCCGACATGATCTTCCAGGACGACGTGAAGGGCGGCAGCGAAGACTGCCTCTTCCTCAACGTCTACGCGCCCGCAACCGCGGACAAAAACGCCAAGCTGCCGGTGATGTACTGGATTCACGGCGGCGGCTACTCCGGCGGCTCCGGCGACGAGCCGCGCCACAACGGCGACTTTATGCCCCTCAAAGGGGTGGTCCTGGTGACCATCAACTACCGTCTTGGCGTCTTCGGCTTCCTTGCCACCTCTGACCTGGCCAAGGAGCAGGGCGGCAGTGCAGGGAACTACGGCCTGATGGACATGGTTGCCGGCCTGCAGTGGGTGAAGGACAACATTAAGAACTTCGGCGGCGATCCCAACAACGTGACCATCTTCGGCGAGAGCGCCGGCTCGTTTGCCGTGAGCACCTTGATGGCGGCGCCCTCGGCGCAGCCTCTCATTGCCAAGGGCATTGGCGAATCAGGCGGCGCAGTCGGCAGCGGCCCGATGAACATGGACACGCTGGCCGATCGCACCAAGAAGGACGACAAGTGGGTCGCGTCGCTCAATGTCACCTCGCTGGCCGCGCTTCGCGCGCTGCCCACGCAGACCATTCTCGCCGGGGTGAAGCGGACCGGCTTTCCGCCCGACCTCGACGGGAAGTTCCTGACCGAGAGCGTGGACGCAACCTACGCCTCGGGCAAACAGGCTCACATCCCGCTGCTGGCCGGCTGGAACGCCGACGAAGGCAGCTTCTTTGGCATGCGCGGAATGACCGTGGCGCAGTGGAAGGAATTTGCCGACAAGAATTTTGGCGATCGCGCGGCGGAATTCCTCAAGCTCTATCCCGGCGACACCGATGCGCAGGCGCTCCGCTCCGCCATCGACTTCGGCAGCGACCAATTCATCGCCATGGGCACATGGCGCTGGCTTGAGGCTCATCGCAAGACCGGAGACTCGCCCGTCTATCGCTACCACTTTGAGCTGGCGGCCACTCCGAGCAAGTTCCACCCGGGCACGTTCGCCTTCCACTCGGACGACATCGAGTACGTCTTCGGCACGCTGGACACGCGCCCCGGTTTCAACGTGCGGCCGGAAGACCGCACATTGAGCGAAGCGATGATGACCTACTGGACCAACTTCGCCAAGAACGGCGATCCCAACGGGGAGGGTGTTCCGCACTGGCCCAAGTACAACGACGACGGCTATCCGCTGATCCACTTGAACACGACCATCACGTCGAGCCCGGATATGGTGCGCGACCGGTACCTGTTCCTCGAACAAGGCATGCCGGCGCTGCGATTCTGACGCAGGGGTGCAAGTCCGCGCAGGGACCGAAGGGCCGCTCATTGAGCGGCCCTTCAGCTTTGCGTGAAATCCGATAAACCGTGAAAAACGCTTGCCAGGGCTTCCAGCGAAAGCGTTTCGGCGCGGGCGAATGGCTCGATTGCAGCTGTGGCCAGCGCATCGCGGACCTGGGTTGGCGCGTATCCAGCTGCGCGCAGGTTGTTGGCCAGAGTTTTGCGTTTCTGGGCAAATGCTTTTCGCGCAAACGCCAGGAACTCGTGCTCGCCAACGTTGAGCGAGGCAAAGCGCGGCGCCAACCGCCAGCGGAAGACGGTGGAGTGCACCTGGGGCGGCGGCGAAAACGCATCTGGGGGCAGCGTAAACAGCGATTCCACTGTTCCGTACATCTGCGCGGTCACGGTGAGCAGTCCGTAATCGCGGGAGCCGGGAACAGCCGCGACTCGCTCTGCCACTTCGCGCTGCACCATCAGCACGGCGCGATTGAGCGCGGCGTGGCTCTGGGCCAGGTGTAGCAGAATGGGCGACGTGATGTAGTAGGGCAGGTTTCCGGCGACTACAAGTTTTCGACCAGCGGCCTTCGCTGCTGCCGCGAAGTCGAACTGCAACACGTCCTGTTCCAGGATGGAGACGCGTTCCGAGTCGACGACCGCACGCAGCCGGACTGCAAGCTCGCGGTCAAGCTCGATGGCGATCAACCGCGCTGCGCGATGGGCCAGAACGCCCGTTATGGCGCCGTTGCCGGAGCCGATTTCGACCACGGTTTCGTCGGCAATATCGCCGAGCGCGGCCACAATGCGCCGGATGGCGCCGGCATCGTGAAGGAAGTTCTGGCCGAGTTTAGGTTTCGCGGGCATTTGCCGTTACGAGCATAGACGATCGGGCACGCGCCGCGCGGCTTCGCCAACCCCACGTCAGGCCGGCTTGAATACTCCACACCGGAATGTCTGCCGCCAGCTGAATCCGAGCCGCTCATAAATGCGGATCGCGGGATTGTCCTTAAGCGCGTGCAGGAATGCCGTCTTACCTTCGCGCTCGATCTCGTCGATCACGCGGGTCATGAGCAGCCGCGCGTAACCCCGGCCGCGCGCGTCGGGATGCGTGCACACTCCGCTCACTTCAATCAGTCCGGGCAGGTGCATGCGCCGACCCGCCATGGCGACGAGCCGGTTGCCCTCGAAGATTCCATAGAAGCCGCCCAGTTCCAGGGTGCGCAGGCGGAATGGACCCGGCTCGGTCAACTCGGCGAGAGCCACCATCGCGGGCGCATCGTTCGCAGTCAGGCGGCGCATTTTTGTTTCGTCCGGAACCGGCGAGGAACTCTGTCCATCGGCCAACTCCGGCGACCGCACCATCTGCACAATGTCCAGCATGCGCAGCTCGGTCCAGCCTTCCGGCGCGCGGTACGGCTCCAGCGAGAACAGCACAACTACGTCTTCAGGAGCAAACGCAACCAGCGCTCGGTAATTCTCTTCGCGGTGTGCGGGGATCCCCGCGAGCGGCCCGATGTGCGATGGATACCGCCGCGCAAGTCCGTTGCCGAGTGCGAGGGCCGAATGCTCTGTGCGGAGCGAATGCCATATAGGGTTGTCGAGCAAGACCGCGAATTCTTCCGGCAGGGCGGCCATCGCGGCTGCCCTTTGGTCTGCTTCCTGATCTGGCATACGCATTGGACGGCGCAACCCGATGGGTGGATGCGATTTATGTGCCGGCTGTAATGACTCAACAAAACGCCGGTCCGGACTACCGGACCGGCAGGTTGCAGTGCGGAGTTAAGGATGGATGCTGTGGATGGTTTCCAACGCCTTTTGCGCGTGCTTTAGTTGGGCAGCGAGTAGATGGTGTTCAGCACTTTGTCCGCCACGTTTTGCGGCAGCGGCGCGTAGGAAAGCTGAGAGGCCTGGGCCTCGCCCGACTTTATAACCCAGCTCAGCAGGTCCTTCAGCGTCTTTTCATTCTCAGGATGGAAGGGCTTCTCCGGGACGATTATCCAGGAAAAGCTGGAGATGGGATAGGCGTCAGCGCCCGGCGCGTTGGTGATAGACACGCGATAGTCGTCAGGCATTTTGATGGTGGCGGCCGCCGCGCTCACGCCTTCGATAGAAGCCTTCAGATACTTGCCGTCGGAGTTTTTTACCGCGCCGAAGTCGATGTGGTTCTGCAGGGCGTAGATCAACTCGATGTAGCCGATGGCGCCGGGAATCTGGCGCACCATGCTGGCGACGTTCTCATTGCCCTTGGCGCCGATGCCCACAGGCCAGCCGATCGACGTGCCCTTGCCCGGACCGCTCGCCCATTCCTTGCTCACTTTGCTCAGGTAGTCGGTCCAAATGAACGTGGTGCCGCTGCCTTCCGAGCGGTGCACAACAGTGATCTTCTGGTCGGGGAACTTGACGCCCGGATTGTCCTTGGCGATCTCCGGGGAATTCCAGTTGGTGACCTTGCCCAGATAGATGTCCGCCAGAGTTTCGCCGCTGAACTGCAGGTTGCCCACGCCCGGCACGTTGTAGGCGGGCACGTCCGCGCCCAGCACAAGAGGGATATTGAGCAGCTTGACCGGCGCCGCAGCCAGTTGCTGTTCGGTCATGGGCATGTCGGAGGCGCCAAAGTCGACCACTCCTTTGGTGACTTGCGCAATGCCGCCGCCCGAGCCGATGGACTGATAATTGACTTCAACGCCGGGGTGCGCCGCGCTGTACTCAGTAAACCACTTGGAGAAAATGGGGTAGTCGAAGGTTGACCCCGCTCCCGTAAGCTTCTGCGCCTGAACGGCGCCAGCGCCTGCGAACATCAACAAGCAAATGGCAAGAATCGTCTTTTTCACGTATCACTCCCTCGCAGATTGACTGCCGTAAGCGATTCTCCAACCTGAATGTTACGAACAGTTGAAAGGGAGCTTACAGAGTGGAAACAAACGGACCTATTTTCCACCGGATACGCGCCATTTTTGGGCAAGCTGTGGGTCGGCAAGCATCTTGATATAGACCCCGCCAACCACCGACCGCGCCTGGAAACCCTCCTGTTTACCGGTGACGGTGTCGTACCAGTCGGTGAGGGGCACGCGGCTCGGCCCCTGGTTGATCCAGCGGCCAATCGGCGTCATCAGCGCGTTCCAGTCCGCGGGACGGCTGGCGAGGGTCGCCGTCCACGTCTCCCAGTCGAGTTTGGTATACGCTGCGCGGTTGTCCAGCGGCAGGCCGAAGCGGTTCAAGCGCTTTAGATAGAAAGCGATCTCTGCTTCGCGCACCTCTGGGGAGAACAGGTTGAGGCCCAGGATCTGGTCCCATACCAGGTTGTACTTTTGACTCCACGTTCCTGGCTTGTCGAAGGCCAGCTTGTAGTGGTCGCCATCGGCAGCCATGGTCTGCCATTTGGTGGCCATGCCGTGGGCGAGCTTTCCGTAATCTTCCGCGACGTCCTGATGGCGCAGCCCGCTGGCCATCTCGGCAAAGGCTGCCAGGCCCTCTATGGCCTTGATGGATAGATTCGCATTGTGGGCCAGGTGACCGGCAAAGTCGTCGGTCGAAAGCTGATTGGCCGGATCGAGGCCTTTCTCGCGCAGGTATTCGGCCCATTTCTGGAACTGCGGCCAATACTGGCGCGCGAAGTCCCAGTTGCCCAGCTCGCGCTCCATCGCGGTTACCAGGATGAGCAGGTTTCCGGTTTCCTCGACCGGCATCTGGTCGTCTTCGGTGCGTTCGCCGCCGCCGTAGACCTGGCCGTTGGCGAGAGGATAGGTGCCGAGGTCGTGCGGCGCAAAGGGCCACTTCCAGCGCGGCAGCGCGGCATACTCCATCACCGGTTTGAGCTGCGCCTCCAGTAGTTCGGGATTGAAGAACAGGAAGAACGGCGCCGAGGGGTAGAGCACGTCCACGGTGGAGATGCAGCCGTTGGAAAAGTTCTCCTTGGGAAAAAGCATGGGCGTGCCGTCGATGTCGGCGGCGAAGCCGTGCGCGGCCAGCGTCTGGCGGTAGGCCAGCGTGGCAAGCTGCGTGTAGGCCGGTCCGCCGGCTTGCTCCAGATCTGCGGTCAGGTCGTGGTCAAACGCCTCGCCGCGCTTTTCCAGGTCAGGGTAGTCGCGCTCGGCTTCCGCCAGCATCTCCGCCACTGTTTGCCCATTGCGCTTCCAATATGGCCGCAGTTTCCGGTTCAGGTACTCAATGTTGAATGGCTCGGTGTATGCCAACATCACGTGGCGCGTCTCCGGCGCTGTCAATCGGCCCAGCGGAAACTGGAGCGCAAGATGCGCGGCTCCGGCGCGCGGTGATAAGGGCATGTCCATCTGGTCTTCGTCTTCGGGCAAGACGCCGTATTGGGCAAAACCTTGGAGGGCCTTATCGGAAAATGCCACCATCGCCCCTTCGCTGTCGGCAAAAGCGAGATGAAAATATCCCCAGTCGATGCGGACATCGTCGCCGGCACGGTTCAGCACAGGTTGGTCGCGGGATCCCACGCTCAACACTGTCGTGCCGGACGCATGCAAGCGTCCCCAGGTGACCGGCTCATCGGAGGTGTTGACGGCAATGATGGGATCGACGTCGAACATCACCTGGACATCGTGTTCGTCGGAAGCGCTCGCGGTCAGCGTGAGGTAGGTGACCGGCCGCGACAGCGCGTCCAGATCGTGCGGCAGCGCGGGCGTAAAGAAGGTGACGGTGAGCTTCACGCCATCGGCCGCGAAGTCATAGAAGGTGTGCGTGGGCGTGACGCGCAGTGCGGTCTGCTCCATCGCCGGCAAGTCCTCAGGGTCCGCGCCCATGAAGCGGTACGGCTTGCCGTCGATGCGCACCAGACCGTGAATGGGCTGGCTCTTGCCGGTCCAGTGCACGGTGTTGCTATCGGTAAGCTTGTTTGTGAACGACCAGATGCTGAAGTAGGGGTCGTGGGCGATGAGCGGAACGGCGGGCGGACGCTCGGGCTGGGCGGAGAGGAATGGAACGGCAAGAAAGAGCAGCGAAGCAAAAAGAGCGAAACGCGCACAAGTGGTGTTCACCGGAGCCTCGGAGTTTACGTCATTTCGAAAACAGCCCATTGTACGACGCCGGCAGAATCGTTGGATTCATGCCAATAGGCGAGCGCGTTCTCCCAGGGCGGTAATCAATGAAACGGCCTGTTTGTCAAAGGACACGAATGTCTCCCCGCCGAGCCAGCGCCCTTCGTGCGCGATAATTCCGTCGGCAAAATCGCCGCCCGATTTGAGGACTGAGAGACCAACACCCACCGCCTGTCGATCCGCTTGAATGTTGCTGGAAGCCAGGAGCGTCTCTATCGCCGAAGCGATCACGTCGTTTCGGAATTTGTAAACCCGACCTAACACCCAAACGAACTCGCACAGGCAGGAAAGCGTTACGGCGACGATGTCGGATTCGCGTAACGCCTTAGACGCCGCCGCAGCCTGTTTAGGATTATCGCGTACAACGGCACGAACCAGAATGTTGGTGTCGGCAGTGATTCTCATCGTTCGCCGGCCCATCCCTTGCGAGCAGCCTCATTGATTTCTTCAATGGTGGCCACTTTCTTCGTCTTTCCCGCAAGCATCCCGATAAACCGGTCGATTGATCCGGTCGGCCGCGCGGCGCGGACGATGCCCTGTCCGTTGGGCAGCAATTCCAATTCGATTTTTTCGCCTGGCTTGACGCCAAGATGCTGCAGTACTTCCTTCCGGAACGTGACCTGCCCTCTCGAAGTGACGGAAAGCGTTGCCATCAAAGTCATCCCTTCTTTATCCATTGTAATGCATGTTTGCATTACTGCAAACGGGAGTTGTTTACCTGGGTTGTCAAATTGGACGAATTCTGTTCGGGAGGATGATTCTGTTCTTCGCCATCGGGCGCGGTATCTACTCCACCAAGGGCACCTGCGTCACAGGCAGCGTGAAGTAGAACGTCACCCCGGAGCCGAGTTCGCTTTCCGCGCGCACCCTGCCGCCATGAGCCTGCACCACGTGCTTCATGATGGCGAGGCCTAGTCCGGTGCCGCCCAACTCCCGCGAGCGCGCCTTATCCACGCGGTAGAAGCGCTCAAAGATGCGGTCCAGATGTTCCGAGGCGATTCCGGGGCCGAAATCTTGTACCTGGAATTCGACCGCGTCTTCCGTCAGCCGCGCGGCAACGCGCAGCTTGCCGCCGCTGCGCCCGTATTTGATGGCGTTCTCAATCAGGTTGCCGAAGACCTGGTTCATGGCGTCGGGATCGGCCAGCACCTGCGCGTTGGGTGCACCGGCGTTTTCCAGTTCCATTCCCGCATCGGCCACAATGCCGCCCAATGACTCGATGGCGTCTTGCAGCAGCGCGCTGGCGCTGGTGGGCTGCAAGGCAAGCTTGTAGTCGGGGCTCTCCACACCGGCCAGCGCCAGCAGGTCCTCGGTAAGACGGCTCATTCTCCGCGCGCTCTTCTGGATGACGGCAAGGAACTCGCGGCTGGTCTCGCCGGTGGGTGCAGGCTCCTCAAGCAGCGTCTCCACGTAGCCCTGGATGGAGGTGAGCGGCGTTCGCAGCTCGTGGCTCACGTTGGCGATGAAGTCGCGGCGAGAGCGCTCTGCAGTCTCGACGCGGGTAACGTCGTGGAGCACCGCCAGCGCGCCGCCGGAGGGCAGTGGCGCGGCGTTTACCTCGAAAACACGTCCCGGCGCCAGCGAGCTGGCGCGGCCCGTCTTGACTTCGCCGGTCTCGAGCGCGCCCTTGATGCAGGCCAGCAGGTCTGGATCGCGCATTGAATGAGCCAAAGGACGCCCGGCGCGAATCTGCATACCTGCCATCCGCTGCATCACGCTGTTCGACCAGCGCACCTGGCCCTCCGCAGTGACGGCGACCACCGCCTCCTGCATGGAGTCCAACATCGCGGCCAGCTCCTGGCGGCCGCTTTCAATCTCGGCAAAGCTGCTGCCAAGGCGTTCGGCAGTCTGGTTCAGAGCTGATTCCATCGCTGCAAGTTCGTCGGAATCGGAGCGCTCCAGCCGCGCGCTCAAGTCGCCCTCGGCAATGCGCCGCGCAAACGCGACAATACGCTGCAGCCGGTTCATGATGCCGATGGAGACCCAGGCGGCGACCGGCAGCGCCACCAGCAGCGCGATGACGCCCGACCACAGTGCCTCCTGGCCGATGCGGGAGAGCGTTTCTCCGGCCGAATGCCGGGCCATGTGGCGGAACACGATCTCCATGACCGCCGTGTGAAAGGCCAGCAGCAGTACAAACAGGCCGAGCAGCCTGGTGAACACTTTGCGGGTCACGGTTGATCTGCTCCCATGGTGGGCTCGCGCTCCATTTGCCAGGTCTCCCCCTGGCCGGGAATTCAGGAAGGCACCGCCTGTCATGCGGTCGCCGCAATAAGGATAGATTGGGTCCCTGCTGGCCTGCGCGGCTACTCGCCTTTGGGGATTTCGAACCGGTAGCCGGCTCCCCGGACGGTCTTCAGATATCGCGGGTTCTCCGGGTCCACTTCGATCTTCTCGCGGATTCGCCGCACATACACGTCGACCGAGCGCGGGGTCACAAAGCGGGCGTCGCCCCAGACCGCGTCCAGAAGATGGTCCCGGCTGTAGACGCGCCCTGGATGCCGGGCCAGGTAGTCGAGCAGCCGGAACTCGGTGGCGGTGGTGGTGGTGAGCTGCCCGCGCACCGTCAGTTGCATTGAGTTGGCGTCAATCACCACCTCTTCAAAGCGAATGACCGAGGGCGACGTAGGCCGCTCAAACCGGCGCAGCACCGCCTTGACGCGCGCCACCAGTTCGCGGGTAGCAAAGGGTTTGGTAATGTAATCGTCCGCGCCCAGCTCCAGGCCCAGAACCCGGTCGTTTTCGCTGGCGCGCGCGGTCAGGAAAATAATGGGAATGGTGGAAAGCGAGAGGTTTGTGCGCAGACGGCGGCATACATCAAGACCGTCGCCGCCCGGCACCATGATGTCCAGGAGAAACAGGGCCGGCGGCTGACGCTCGGCGTCGGGAATCAGATTAGTGGGGGTAAGATACGGCCGGACAGAAAAACCTGCGGCCTCCAGGTGATGCTGCACAAGCCTTGAAATATCGGCGTCGTCTTCCAGCACAAAAACGGATTGGCTCAACCGGTCTGCCTCTCGCCGGCGGCCGTTTGGATTCGGGTGCTCCTGGCCGCACGGAACCGGCTACAGATTACTGCATTTGGGCAAATAGATTGCAAACGTTGTGTGAATTTGGCCGGAGCGAGCCTTCAGCGGTCAGCCGTCAGGAAAATAGTCGGTGCGAAGTACCCTGGGAGAACCGAAGGCTGAAAGCTGACGCCCGGACTCAGAAGTTGATGCGGCCGACCAGCTCCAGGCTGCGCGGGCCGGCGCCCTCGGCAGTCTGCAGCGCTGTGATGCTGCCAAAGCCGCTCGAATCCACCTGCATGTTTGGCGGCTCGTAATTGCGGTGATTGAAGACGTTGGCGCCCTCCAGGCCAAGCAGCATCTTGGCATGCTCTGTGAGGGAAATGGCCTTGGTGGCGGAAAGCGAAAAGGCTATTGTGCCGGGACCCACAACGCCGCCCACGGGCGCATTGCCGAACCGCCCAATGCCGATCTGGTTGGGGGTGCCGTAGTCTGAGGCCAGATCCTGATACGGAAACGCACTTGGATTGAGCCACTGCGTCGTGGTGCGCGAGGACGCGTACGGCGAGACGTTTGCGAGCTGGTCGGGGCGAGCCTGGCCAACGGTAGTGAGGATGTTGGTGTTGGCCGGATCCACCGATTGCTGGTAGGGCGTGAGGAACGGCCCGGACTGAAGAATGGTGACGCCGCCGAGCTGCCAGTTTCCTGCCAGCCAATTCACCATCGTGCCGTGATTGAGCCATCGCTGCCCGGTGCCAAATGGAAGGTCATAGAGGTAAGTCGCCAGGAAGCGGTGCCGCCGGTCGTAGATCACGTTGCCGTAATCAAGGCCGGGATGGAAGCGGTCGGTGAGGTAGCTGCCACCGGCCACGGCGAATGCACTGGGCGTAGCGCCGCCGGCGTCGGAGAGATCGCGCGTCCAGGTGTAGCTGGCGTCGAAGCTGAGGCCTGGGCCGCCATGCTTCGACACTTCCGCGGTCCCGCTGTTGTAATTGCTTTCCGCGGCGTTAACCACGCTTTGCAGGATGCTCCAGCAGGGATACGGACGGTGATCGGAGACCAGCGAGCCATCATCGACGATGCAGGAGCCGGTGGCGGGCGGCGCGGTGTCAGTGTTGTTGTAGCCCAGGGGATTGGCGGCGACCTGGTTCAGATCGACCATCGCTTCGAGGTTCTGCCCGTGGCTTCCGGCATAGGAGAGGCGCATGCCCACACCGTGGCCCAGATCCTGCTCGAAGGTAGTGTTCCACTGCTGCACGGACGGGTCTTTGTAGTGGATGGGAAATGCGTAATAGAACCCGGCAGTTCCGGTGGCGCTGCCCGCCGCCGTGTTGAACGGATTGGAGAACGAGAGTAGGGGAGTGACACCGTCCGATTGGAAGTCCTGGTTGTACGTGCCCACGTAGCTGGCGTGGACGGCCCATCCAGCGACGAGCGAGAAGCCCAGCGGCGACTCGATGAAACGGCCCCATCCGCCGCGGAAAACCGTCTTGTCGTTTTGGAATGGACGCCAGGCAAAACCGAGGCGCGGACCCCAGTCGGTGTGATCGGTGAAGTGAAGGCCGCTGGGGATGTGAGCCTGAGCCGCGGTCATGATCGGCGTGGGCGCGATGGCGGCGGCAAAGTCGCTGGACGTGAAAGCGAGCGCGGCCCGGTCGGGAACCAAGACGGCGCCACGAACGGTTGAGCCATCGGTGCCCGCGCCGTCGTAGTCCGGCTGGAAGAACGCGGTATTTCCGTGCTGCTCCCGAATGGGCGGATGCAGCTCGTATCGCAAGCCCAGGCTGAGGGTGAGTTGCGGTGTCGCGTTCCAGTCGTCCTGGGCAAAGTACGCGTAAGAGTAGCCGAGGCCGTCCATGGCCGGCTTGTTGGTGGTGCTCACTTCGGTGTAGTCGGGATAGCCGAGCAGGAACGCGGTGTAGGGGTCGCCGATGTTCGCGCCCACCTGCGAGCTGCCGTCAAAGACATACCAGCCGGAGCGGTAGTTGCCGAAGACGTTGTCGTCGTGATCGCTGATGCGCTTGAAGTCGGCGCCGAACTTGAAGCTGTGCTTGCCCCGGATCCAGGAGAAGTTATCGAGGAGTTGAACGATCTGGCCGCGCTGGGTGCCGGGATTCCCCGCTCCCGTGGACATGAACCCGTTGATGAGCACCTGCGGCGCCTCAGACCACTGGAGGTCCGGCTGCGGAACGGAGATGCCGGTCTGCTGCAGTAGCGATGCGGTCGAGTAGCTCTCGGTCTCCGACGTGTGCTGCGCGTTGAAGCCGCCGCGGAACTCGTTCAGCATTTGCGGGCTCAGGACGAAGTTGTGGGCAAAGGTGAGGCCCTCGTCGATCTCCGGCGTGTTGTAGGCGCCCTGCAGCGGGCTGCCGGCCTCCGCGCAATACGTAAACACGCAGGTGGCTGAGGGCGCCGTCGTCACCTGGCGATTCTTGTAGGAGAAACGCGCGAACAGCGATTGCCGCGCCGAGAAGCTGTGGTCGAGCCGCACGTCCCCCTGGTTGGAACCGATGGGCGATGGAAAGTTGGTCTGGTAGTTGTTGGCGTAGGAGCCGGCGGGGCCGTAGTTCGGCGCCGGCATTAGGCGCTGGAGCAGCGCCGCGGAGATTGGGCTTACGGGCACATTGTTGGGGTCGATCGGAGTCACGCCATCGGGCTGGTAGATGGCGGAAACTCCCTGCCCAGCCAGGTATGCGGCCACGTTGCCCTTGCGCATGTCTGTGGAGGGAACGCTGAGCACAATCGGGGTCTCGCGAGGCAGGCGCAAGCCTTCGTAGCTGATGAAGAAAAACGACTGCTCCGTACCTGCGCCGCGGCGTGGAAGGCGGAGCGGGCCGCCGAGAGTGCCGCCGAAGTCGTTCATGACGATGCGCGGCTTGGAGAGGGCGAAGGGATCGCCGGCGTTGTAGACCGTGTTCTCGTTGTTCTCAAATATGCCGCCGTGATAATGAACGGTGCCGGCTTTGGAAACGGTAGTGATGTCGGCCACGCCGGAGAACTCGGCATTGTTATTCGACTCGCTGATCTGAATCTCCTCAATGGAGTTGAACGACGGGAACATCTCGTTGACCGGGCCGGAGTATTCCACGCCGACGCTGGAGATGCCATCGATGGTGACCGAGAGCAGCGCCGCCGTTGTGCCCATCACGGCCAGTTGGCCGCTGTCGTCGGTCTGCACGCCGGCTTCGGTGGTGAGGGTCGAGATGGGGCTGGTTGATCCCGTGGAGCGCGAGTAGATGGCGATGGGCAACTGCGTCAGCTCCTCGCCCACCTTGGTTTGCGCAATGGCCGGAGTTTCCGTGTTGATCACCTCCGGAGGGTCGTCGATCTCGATCGTGGTCGTCGCCGCTCCTACCGCAAGGTTGGCATCTACCCGGCGAACCTCGCGCGCGGTCAGGGAAATGGCGGGGATCTGCTGCGGCTGAAAACCCGCGGCGGCGATGGACACCTGGTAAAGTCCGGGTTCGATGTTGGCAAACGCGTAGTTGCCGGCGGAATCAGTCACGGCGTTGCGCTGGGAGTTGGTGCCGGCGTCCGTCAGCGTGACCTGCGCCCCCACCAGCAGAGCGCCCGAGGCGTCGTGCACGGTGCCCACGATGGAGGCGAATGTAGATTGTGCGCTTGCGCCGGCGGTTGCCAGCACGTACACGGCAAGTAGAGCCAGAGCCCGGCGAACCATGCGCCCGGGGGAAGTCTTCTGCATCCCTCATCCCTCTGATTGGAAGATGTGCGGACCGCAGCCCGTGGTCCGGGTACGCAAATGTTAATGAATGATTTCAATGTAATTGGAATAGCCGCAGCCGGAGAGAGAAAGTTTGTGGGAATCGTGGACCGATTGGCTTTTCAGGGCCCGTCATGCTCCATTGCGTCCTGGCTAGGTCCCTGTTTGCGCCAGCTCTTCCTGCGATTCCTCAGCGCGGCGCGGCATCTGTCCGGCTGCCAATCTCCGCTCCTTCTGCGCCCTCTTCCTTCGCACCTCCTGCCGCGCCAGGACGATAAGCGCCGTGAAGGTGCATATCAGCAGCACGGTGGCCGGAATGCCGTGGAGCTGGTCCAGACCGTCGGAGTCAAAATCTCCATACAGCATCAGCAGGCCGAGAAACACAAACACAATATGCGCGCAGAACACACGCAGGGATGCCATGCCCAGGGTCAGGAACGGCTCGCGATGAATGAGCTTGAACAGATACTTTCGCGACCAGTACGCGCAGATCAAGAACGCGGTGAGATTGATGACACGTACCCAGCCGATCTGCCACTTGTCCAGCTTCATGCCCAGCGCCTGCACCGTCAGGTGCGGACCCAGCCAGCCAAAACGAATCCCGATGAATGCGACGCAGACCGCGCCCGCCATTGCAGCCAGCCAGCCCGGAATCCGGTTTAGCGGAACCCTGTCCATGGCCGAGCGCGCGCCCAGCCAGAGCCCCACCACCCACACCGCCTGCCATGCAAAAAGATTGAACGCCCCGGTTTCCTGCAGGGGGATATGCAGGTGGGTGACGGTCACAATCCAGTTGTGCACCAGGTCGCGCAAGCCGAACTGCGCCATCACCCACACCAGGCAACTGGCCGCCAGGATCCACTTCCAGCCCCATTTCACCGCGGCCCACAGCACCAGCGGCGTTAGGAAGAGGAAGGTGACGTACATGGGCAGGATGTCGAACAACGGAGGGCAATACAGCAGCAGCACGGAACCGGCAATGGCTACCAGTGGATGCGCCAGATAGAAATTCAGCAGGTTTGTCACTGCCGCCTTGTGCGTGTGGATAGCCACCTCGGCGCCCACCGTGAAGGCGAACGCAAGCATCACCAGGTGGTAGCCGTAAATCTTCAGCGTGCGCTTCCACAGCCGGGAGCGGACGTCGGCCGGATCCTCCACCAGGTCGCGAATATAGAGGCGCCCGACCAACAGCGCGGAGATAAACACAAACCCCTCGGCTGAAGTCACAAAGCCCAGCGGCTGGTTTACCAGGTCGCTATACCAGGTGGGCAGGTGCGTCAGAACCATCCACACAAGGAACAGCCCGCGCAGCGCGTCCAGTTCGGGCCGGCGCTCCAGCTTGGGGCGTGGGATGGTTTCGCTATCTGTCATGATCTCGGGCCGGGCGCAAGTTTCCCTTCCACGGTTAGATGGCGCCTTATGCTGAGGATGCAGGCTAGTGGCCGCGTTTGTCGAGGGGGCGGCGTAAGTGGTGAGAAATGTGCTTGACCGGAGGCGCGCGGTCTGAAAGACTCCGTTGCGCATATTGCCGTGGCGCCCGGTCCACTCTGAAAGTAGCGGACAAGCGCAGCAGCTCTCTCCCCCGGGGCCCGTGTGTTTCCCTCTCGCGCGATCGGGCGCGCTCCAATTCAAATGAAGGAGAAACCATGAAGAAATATTTTGCGGAAGCAATCGGCACCTTTATCCTGGTGCTCTTTGGCTGTGGAACGGCCGTGGTTGCCGGCGACAAAGTCGGCATTCTCGGCATCGCTTTTGCCTTCGGATTCGGCCTGGTCGCAGCCGCGTACGGCATCGGCCCCATTTCGGGATGCCACATCAATCCGGCCGTCAGCCTCGGATTCTGGTCTGCCGGCCGCATGTCGTTCAAGGACATGATCGGCTACTGGATCGGCCAGTTTGCCGGTGCAATCTTTGCCTCCGCGGTTCTCTACGTCCTGGTGAGCGGAGTCAGCGGGGGCTACAACATTGCCGCCAGCGGCCTGGGCCAGGATGGATGGGCCCCGGCTACCAGGGCGGCTACAGCATGACATCGGCCATCCTGTTTGAGTTCGTGGCCACGCTCATCTTCGTGCTGGTCATCCTCGGCTCCACGCAGGAGCCCGCCCCTGTGGAGATTGCCGGCCTGGCCATCGGCATCACCCTGGTGGTCATTCATATCTTCGGCATCCACATCACCGGCGTCAGCGTCAATCCCGCCCGCAGCCTCGGTCCGGCGCTTTTCGTCGGCGGCAAAGCCCTGCAGCAGGTATGGCTGTTCCTGGTGGTGCCCAGCGTGGCCGGAATCGTCGCCGGAATTCCCTTCAAACTGCGGATGCTGGAAGTGTCGGCTCTGCCACCGAGGGAAAAGGAAATGGGAGCCGTTTAAATACGATCTACTGATCGGTCCGGGGCAATGCAGCGGGTTAAAGAGGCGCCGCCAGCATCGCCCCGGACAATGCCATTTCCGGACATAATTCCCATTGCTATCTCACGATTCGCCATGCAACCATTGCGATGCTTCCTCGTAATTCGCCAAGAGTTTGATCTCTCGAGAGGTCCGCTTGATATCCAATCGCCGAACTCCTCCCGTTTGGATAATGGGCATGAGCAATGCCACCATGGGATTCAGCAATGGCATTGTGCTCTTTGCGCTGCCCCAGTTGCTGGCCGCCGAGCACGTTCCTGAGTCGCAAATCGCTGCCCTGACGGCAGTGGCATTTTCTCCTAACTTCTGGAGCGTCCTATTCGCTCCCATGCTCGACGTGCGCTTCAGCCGCCGCTGGTATGCGTCCGTGTTGGCTGCCGTGAGCGCCATCTTCACTGGAGCTGCGATTCTGAGCTTGCATCACCTGCTCCTGCTCGAAATCGCCATGGTCATCGCTACGGCGGCTGCCAACCTTTCCAGCGCTGCGATGGGAGGCTGGTTCTCAAACATCACAGAACACAAGGACAAGAATCTTCTCAGCAAATGGGTGAACATCTCGCTGATTTCCGGCGTCGGGGTCACCTCCATGCTCGGCGGGCAGGTCGTACGCCATCTCCCCATAGTCCTGGCTGCAATTGTCGTCGGAGTGATCGTATTTCTTCCCGCGACGATCTTCGCGTTCGTTCCGGCTCCCGGCCCAGACGGCCGCCTTGCCGGTGAAAGCTTCGTTCAGTTTAGTCGCGAGATATTCTCTCTTCTCCGTCGCCGCGAAGTCGCGATCGTGCTGTTGCTTTTTTTGTCGCCGTGCAGCTCGTTTGCGCTTACAAATCTCCTCGGCGGCCTTGGCGGCGACTTTCACGCCTCTGCCGAAGCCATAAGCATCGCGGGCGGCATCGGCGCCTTCATTCCCGGAATCGTTGGCTGTGCGCTTTTCCCCATTGTCGCCAGGCGTGTGCCTCTCCGCGCCTTTTACCTCGGCAACGGCATTGTGGGCAGCATCTTTACCCTGAGCCTGATCGTTCTGCCGCATACAACAGGTACATTCGCCCTGGCCCTGTTTGGTGAGTTCCTCTTCCAGGCTGTCTCCTTCTCAGTCCAGATTGGAATCGTCTTCGAGGCCATCGGCCCCGACAATCCACTTGCGGCCACGACTTTCAGCTTTCTCACCGCCGCCACCAATATCCCCATCACCTACATGATGCTCGCCGATGGACACGTCTACGCTGCCCACGGAATCGCCGGCAGCTTTACCCTCGATGCATCCATCTGCATCGGAACTTGTTTGCTGGCCTGGAGGTTGCTCTCAAAGTTCGATCGCAAAACCTTCCGTGCCGACCCTCAAATTCCGGAAGTCATCGGAGCCATCCAGGTAGAGGACTGAGAAGCGGCCCGGTTGAGCACAACCGGACGCCTCAATATCAACCGGTTGCTCATCCCATCCCCGCAGAATTCGTGTTCATTCCCGATCCGGGGCGGTCAACATCTTCTCCATCAGGATGGGCCCGCCATACGCTGCAATGCTTTCGAATACATGCCGCCCATTGAAGACGTGATCTCGGTAAGAAATCCGATTGCGTTCGACGAAACCCAGCTTGCGAAAGATGTGCTGAGAAGTTGGGTTAGTGGCTTCGGCAATCGCAACCGTGAAACCTCTGCGTGCGCCGTTTTCAATGCTCGCTGCAACCAGTTCCTGCGCCACGCCCTTCCCGGCCACGGAGTCTGACACCCCCAGAAGGTAGAGGTGGAGCATCTCCCCTGGACGGGGTTTCCGGCCTGCCCGGTAGGTTGCAACCAGCTCGCCAAGGATGCTTCCTATCGGTCCGAATTTCTCACTCAATGTCTCCATGCCCTCGCTCCTCTCTCGCGCCGGATCATTCGTCAACATCGCGCCCACCATCTCGCCTGTTTCTGCAATCCGCGCCACCATCGTCAAACCGTCTTCGGCGGCCTGCGGCAAAAGTGTCCGAACGAATGGCTCGAAATCTGCAGAAGTCACTCCGGGCGCCACGGCGAGGGGGTCGTGCCGTGGAAAGACATCGGCCAGCAGCTTTGTCATCTCTTCGGCATCTGAGGCAGAATAGGTTCCAATTTCGATTGGATCGCGCTTTGAAGAGTCATTCATCTTTGTACCCTTCCAGCTCGCAGACCCCCTTGAAACGGGACTGCGGTTTATAGTTCCTTGCAGGATGACTGGGGAATAACAAAGCAGTAACGAGCGACTGGATTCTACTTCCGCAGGAACGCCATGTCACGAAGTTTAGTTCGATGGACCTCCCCAGTTCGCACGGCAGCTTGCGTTCCCGCCTGTTAACCGGAATCCGCGGTTGACTGTTAATCGAGCATACAAATGCCGCCAGCCCGGAACCGCCCGCTTGTCTCCCGCGTACCTGCGGGAGGACAATACCACTGACCTCCGATCAACCTCCCATTCCGTCGCCAAACCTGCTTCTGCCCCGGTAAGAGAAAGGAAGATCGCTCCATGAACAAAGCTGTGCTCAGCTTGTTTTGCGTCCTGTTTTCGGTTCCCATGGTCGCTGCTCCCGCAAAATCCGCCGCCGGCCTTCCGCCCATCATCGACCGCGACCTGATCTTCGGCGATCCAGAAATTGCCGGCGCACAGATCTCGCCCGACGGACACTACCTGGCCTTCCTCAAGCCATGGCATGAGACGCGCAACATCTACGTGAAAGCCGTCGGCGAGCCCTTCAGCGCCGCGCGCCTGATGACTACGGAGAACAAGCGCCCAGTGGCTAGCTATTTGTGGACCCGCGACAGCAAGAACATCGTCTACGTGAAGGATCATGACGGCGATGAGAACTACAACGTCTACGCAGTCGATCCCGCGGCCCAACCCGCGGCCGGCGCCGATGCTCCGCCCTCCCGCGACTTGACCGGATTGAAGGGCGTGCGCGTGGAGCTGTTTGCCGCGCCCCGCAGCGAGCCCGACGCGCTCCATGTCGGCATCAACGATCGCGACAAAGCCTGGCACGACCTGTACAAACTAATAATCTCTACCGGCGAGAAGACCTTGCTACGCAAGAACACCGACCGCATCACCGGCTGGAGCTTCGACAACAGGGACCAGCTCCGCCTGGCCATCCGCAACGCCGAGAATGGCGACACCGAGATCCTGCGCGTCGATCCCGATAAGCTCACGCCCATTTACTCCTGCAACGTTTTTGAGACATGCAGTCCGCTGCACTTCCTGCCCGACAACAGCAAGGTCTATATCGAGAGCAACAAGGGAACCGACCTCGTCTCGCTCCTGCTGCTCGATCCCTCCACCGGCAGCACTACGCTAGTTGAGTCCGACCCGCTGCACAAGGTGGATTTTGGGGGCGCCCTCTTTAACCAGACCAACGACGAGCTCATCGAAACCTGGTACACCGACGCCAGAACCAAGACCTATTTCCGCGACAAGTCCTACGGCGACGACTATCGCTGGCTGGAAAAGAAATACGAGGGCAAGGAGATTGCTGTTGTTTCCAGCACCAGGGACGAGCAGGAGTGGCTGGTTCGCGCCAGCGCCGACATCGAACCCGGCGAGTTCTTCCTCTTCGAACGCAAAGGGCGCAAAATCACGCCGCAATTCAATATCTGGGAGAACATCCCGCGCTCCAGCCTGGCAGCGATGAAATCCGTTACCTACCGCTCGTCGGACGGCCTGGAGATCCCCGCTTACCTCATGCTGCCCAAAGGCGTGCCGGCCAGGAACCTGCCCGCGCTGGTGATTCCGCACGGTGGCCCGTGGGGACGCGACGAGTGGGGCTACAATCCGCTGGCGCAATTCTTCGCCAACCGCGGCTACGCCGTGCTCATGCCCAATTTCCGCGGGTCTACCGGATACGGACGGAAGTTCCTCGACGCCGGGAACCTGGAGTGGGGCAAGAAGATGCAGGACGACATCACCTGGGGAGTCAAGTACATGACGGAGCAGGGAATCGCCGATCCCAAGCGCGTGGGTATTCTGGGCGGCTCCTACGGCGGTTACGCCACGCTGGCCGGCGTCGCTTTCACTCCGGACACTTACGCTGCGGCCGTGGACGTTTGCGGACCGTCGCAACTGATCAGCCTGGTCGAATCGATCCCGCCGTATTGGGAGTCCATTCGCAAGATGTTTGCCGTGCGCATGGGCGATCCCGGTACGCCGGAGGGCAGGGCATTGCTGGCAGCGGCATCGCCGCTCAACTCCGCCAACCACATCAAAACGCCCCTGCTGGTGGCGCAGGGCGCCAACGATCCCCGCGTCAACCGCCGCGAGGCCGAGCAGATTGTCATTGCGCTCCGCGACCGCGGCTTCCCGGTCGAATACATCCTGGCTCCCGACGAGGGCCACGGCTTTGCCCGCCCGGTGAACATGCTGGCGCTCATGGCGGCATCGGAGGAGTTCCTCGCTGACCATCTCGGCGGGCGCTATCAACAGGGAGGTTCGCCTGAGGAGATGGCTCGCCTCAAGGAGATCACCGTCGATCCAAAGACGGTTGTGCTCGCGCCCAAAATCGATGCCGGCGCAATCGGCGTACCCAAACCGGGCTTCGATCTTACACCGGGCACGCACCACTTTGACGTCACCATTTCCATGGGCGGCCAGCAAATGAAGATAAAGGTCACCACCACCGTCGCGGACGCGGGCGGGTCCTGGACCGCCGCCGATGTGATGGACACGCCACAGGGCACTGCCACCGACAAGTCCACGCTGGAAAAGGTCACCCTGCTTCTTCAGAAGCGCAGTATTCAGCAGGGCCCGGTCAGCATCGATGTGGACTTTGCCGGCAACAAGGCCGTTGGCAAAATGAGCATGAATGGCGCGGATCGGCCCATCAGTGTAGACCTCGGCGGACCGCTTTTTGCCGATGACGCCGCCAGCGACAGTCTTGTTGCATGCCTGCCGCTCGCCGACGGCTACACCATCACCTTCCGTAATTTCGACCTGGAAAAGCAGAAAGTGAAACTGGTGCAGCTGAAGGTGACGGGCGCGGAAAGCGTCACCGTCCCCGCGGGCACCTTTGACGCCTGGAAAGTGGAAACAACCTCAGCCGACGGCGGCGCGGACAAGAAAACCGTCTGGATCGCCAAGGACACGCACAAGGTGGTGAAGATCTCGGCGGTGCTGGCCTCCATGGGCGGCGCCACCGTAACCGAAGAAGCTACCGACTGAATATCGTCACATCCAGGGCGGCATGCAACCCGACCGGTGCGTGCCGCACTTCGGCGATCCAGACGACTCTCGACCCATGCTCGTATTGGGACGGTCCGGAGAAACATTACTTCAGGGATGCCGTTCCATAAAGTAGCTCTAAGAGAAGCACGCCACCGAGCACCGATAAGGAGATGCTCAGAAGCGTTCCAATCAGAAAGTATTCGGCGAATCGGGCTTCTTTGAATTCCGGAAAACGCGCGATGGACTTGCCCGTAAGAATAAGTCCGACAAGGACCGGAGATTGCATAAGGATCAATGTAATCACAAGGAATCTCTCAATCCAGCCTACATAAAGCCCGGCATTCGCCAATTGAGCCGGTGTTTCATCGCTTCCGGGAACTGCAAAGCTTCTTGTGAGAATGCGGATGAGATACCCTCCGCCAAAAATCACCGCCACATAGATCGTGGCCGTTTCAAGAATGCGCATTCTTGCGGACTGAGAGAGCTGTATGCCGTAAGCCATTGCTGAAAAACTGCTATGCGTTAGCATTACTGCGGCAGTGGCAATAAGCAGGGCGTGCACGAACTGGTCAAGAAGGAAGCACTTTCCTGAGTCTTTCAGAACCTTGTGCAAAACCAGGCGGCATCTGAGCCAGTCGGTCAGCAAATGCGCGCCGAGGTATCCGACGACAACGATCTGGCGATAAAACGACAAGGGAGAGAGCTGGCTGAATAAGGCCAGACAGAACCACGCGGTCGCGTAATGGATCAGGCCATGACAAAGATGTGGCCATATGCGCCGTCCCTTGTTTTTCGCAATCCACTCAATCTGCAGCGGAAAATCGCCAAGCAAGTGCGCCAGCAGCAGGCTCAAAAGCACAATTTGAGGAAGTTGCATACAATCGTCCAACTTTCCCGATTTGTACAAAATCGTACAAATCAGAAGTAGGCTTTTACGATCTCTTCCATCGAGGCGACAGTTTCAGCAAATTGCCAATAGTACGATCGCCTCAGATTGCGTGAAACTGTAGAGATATCCAATTGTAGCTTCCTGGCGGTTTCATCTAATCGCCCGGTTTGCATTTGCATATTAATAGCCGCCCACTGCTTTTCCGTTGTCTTTTCAAGAAGGGCGTCATGTAGACGATAAATGGTATTTGCAATCGTGTTGAACACTGGGTTGCGCGTTTCAAAGTATGTCAGGGCGCGGTATTTCGTCGATCCTACTTTTAGCCGATCGGCCGCTGCCCTCGCTAGTTCGAATGCTTCTCCGCCAGCATGAATATTGATTGGCCTCTTATGCACGCCGCTCGCAGCGCCTATTCCGATGGCAATCCGCAATTCAAGAGGATGAAAGTGGCGGCGGAGGTCCAATATTACGCGAGCGATGAATTCGGGCTTCCTCAGGACGGCCTGGAACTCGTCCCAGGCTGTAATCGCATAAGCCGATAGAACCAGACGCTGGCCAAGGTGCAGGCGTGAAACTTGCCGAAGCCTGCGATCTCGCTCACGCGGGAATGCCGCGATCGTCCGGGAGTCCACAACGTCGGCGGTAATGACGGAGTAGTTCTTGCCATCCATGATGACAATCCTATCGACTTGTACAAATTTGTACAAGTATTGATATTTGTATCTTTTTGTACAATCGCCCCCGGGGCGAGCTATCGACCGACTTACATCAGCCTTCGTCGCACCAAATCCAGCGCCTGCTGCGCCGTCCATTGCCGCACCCGATCGCGCGGTCCGCGAAAGTTCCGCTGCAGCACGTCGGTATTCTGCGCGTCGCTCACCGCAATGTAAACCAGCCCCACCGGCTTGGCCTCCGTACCACCGCCCGGCCCCGCAATTCCCGTAACCCCTAGCCCGAGGGTCGCGCCGGTGCGCTCGCGAATCCCCGCCGCCAACGCCCGCGCCACTTCTTCGCTCACTGCGCCGTGTTTCTCAATCAGCTCCGCCGGCACGCCTGCGTATTCCGTCTTCAGCTTGTCGGAGTACACCACCGCGCCGCCCAGGAACGACCGCGAACTCCCCGGAACCGACGTGATGCGCTCCGCCACCAGCCCCCCGGTGCAGCTTTCCGCCGTGGCCAACGTTGCCTGCCGCAGGCCCAGGTAGTAGAGCACGATCTGCTCCAGCGACTCGCCCTCCGAGGAGTAGAGCCAGTCGTCCAGCACCTCTTCCATCTTGCCGGCCAACTCATTCACGCGCTGTTCGGCTGCTTCCAGCGTCTTCTTGGCGCAGATCAGGCTGAGCTGGATGTCCCCGTTGTGCGCCAGGATGGTCGTCTCCACGTCCGTGTACGCGGTGTAAACGGGCGCCAGCAGTTTGTCCGCCTGCGACTCCCCGATCATGGCCGCCTTCAGCGTGCGCGTGGCAATAAATCGCTGCGGCGCAATGGCCTTTACCAGCGGCATGCACTGTTCTTCAAACAGCGGCTTGCACTCGCCCGGCGGCCCGGGAATCAGCATCACCAGCTTCCGGTAGCCCTCGTAGGTCACGTCAAGCCACTGCCCCGGCGCGCTGCCGTTCGGGTTGGGCAATATCGTCGCACCCTGGATCACGTCCGCTTGCTTCAGATTGTTATCGGGCATGGGAAAGCGCCACATGGCAGCGCGCGCGTGCAGCGCCGCCACCTGCGCAGCGTCGCGCTTCAGCTTGAGCCCCAGCGCCTCGGCCACGGCTTCGCGCGTCATGTCGTCCTCGGTCGGACCCAGCCCGCCCATCAAAATCACAATGTCGGTTCGCGAGAGCGCGCCGCGGATGGCGTTCACCAGATCCTTCTGCCGGTCCCCGACCACGGTCTTGAACGCCACCGTCACCCCGATGGCATTCAGCATCTCCGTAAGGAAAAGGGAGTTGGTATCGTGCCGGTGCGGCGTAAGCATCTCGGAGCCGATGGCGATGATTTCCGATCTCATAAAAGCAGCTATCAGCCCTCAGCTATCAGCCTTCAGCTCGACCAGGTTGACCAGCAACATTGCAATTCTCGATCCGATAGGTCAAGGACATCGCAGGGGCTCGGGCAGCTGAGGGCTGACCGCTGAAAGCTGACAGCTCGTAGCTAAAATAGCCTCTGCCCTTCGATTCCCAAATCCACATCATAAACGGCTTGATTGGTGGCCAGCACCGCGGTCCCGAGCGGCGAAAACGCAATCCCCACCAGGTTGTAGCCCGCCAGCGCCAGGCTCGCCTCGCCCATCTGCGTGATGCGCACAATCCCCCGCCGCCCCGTCAGGCATGCCGCTACGTACACGCTGCCGTCGCGCGCAACCGCCAGTCCCTGCGGCCGCCCCAACCCGCGAAACCACACCTGCGTATCCCCGTCCGGCTCGATCCTCCACACTGCGTCGTTCGACGAGATCGTCGGCGCCGTCACAAACAGCGTCCCCGTGTTGTTCACCGCCATGTGATAGGCGCTCACGCTCGGCTCCAGTGTGGCATGCACAAAAATCTTGCGCTCCGGATTGATCTTGAAAATGGTCCCGCTGCGATCGCCCACGTAGAGGTTGCCCTTGCCGTCAAACACCGCGCCGGTGGCCACGCCCATGCCTTCTGCATATACCGTGTGCTCTCCCGCCGCATCCACGCGGTACACCGTCCCCTCCGCGCGCGAGGTCACAAACAAATCCCCGTCGGCATTGAATGCCAACCCCGTCGCGTTCATGATTCCTTCCACAAACGGCGTGCCGCGCCCGTCCGGGCTAATGCGCACCACGGAGACCGGCGTGGCCTTGCCGCGCGGCCCGGAGATCGTCGCGTAGATCATTCCCGACCGGCTCACCGCCGGGCTCGTCACCGGGTGCAGTCCGGAGTTCAGCTCCCGCGCTATGCGCAGCGGAACCTGATTGCTCACGCTCTTCCCGCTGCGGACTTCAACCATTCCCGTGGATGCGAGCTGCGGCGTCTGAAACGCCAGCCGCGTGGGCCGGCTCATGGTCACGTGCGCTTCCGCAATGCCCACCAGCACCGTGGGAGCGCCGTCATTCCCCGGGCCCAGGTTGGCGCCCGTCAGTTCTATCTCGCCGCCAGGCAGCGCCGCCGCCGGCGCAATGTCGTCAATGCGCGGTTCAGCCGCGGTCTCCGGGGCGGATTGGGATCGAATGCGCGGCATCCTAAGCTTCAAAACCACAAGCGCAACAACGCGGCTACACCCCAAGCATACAACCCTGCGGCAACGTCGTCGAAGACGATGCCCCAGCCCTCCGGCAGCCGCTCCAGTTGCCGCGCCGGCGGCGGCTTGGTCACGTCCAGCAGCCGGAAAAGGACGAGCGCGATGAGCGCATGCTGCCAGTCCAGCGGACAGCCCAGCAGCGCAATCCACTGCCCCGCCACTTCGTCGATCACTACAAATCCCGGATCGTGCCCCCCGCTCTCCCGCTCGGTGATTGTCGCCGCCGGCACGCCCAGCGCAATCACCACCACGATGCCGCCAACCAGCGCCGCGTTCAGCGCAAATGCGGAGGGCTGCACCACCCAGGCAAATGCCGCCCACAGCAGCAAGGCTGCCAGCGATCCCCACGTTCCCGGCGCCGGTTTCAGCAGACCGGATCCAAAGAACGTGGCCACCGTCCACGCCCAGGCTGTGCGGCGCGTGTCGGGAGCGGTTTCGCTGCTCATAGGACTACTCACGATCCATGCCTTTGTCCTCGCCGCCGGCCAGCCCGCCCAAATCCTCCAGCACCTCCGGATCCAGCACCGGCGAGCTGATTTTGTACACGCCCATCGCCCACTTCCCCAGGTCGATCTTCCGGCAGCGGTCGCTGCAGAACGGGAAGTCTTCGTCCTTCTTGCTCACCAGCATGCCGCAAGCGGGGCAGCGCAACACATTCGCGGATTTTTTCTTCGGAGCCATCTCAACAACCGTCAGAACTATCCTAGCGCGCGGCCACCTGCCCTACGCTCGCCTCAATGCTTTGGAAGGGCATGGCCTTCAGCCGTGCCGAGGATGGGCTGAATTGGATGCACGAATCTGCAAGCTCTACAGCGCCTCGCTCACCACCCGCGCCACCACGTCGTACTCGTGCGCCTCGGTGATCTCCGCGCGATAGAATCGCCCCGCCTCCAGCACCTCCAGCGGCCCAAAATCGTTCATGTAGACCTTGCCGTCGATCTCCGGCGCGTGAAACTCGGTCCGTCCCTCCCACAGCAACGGCGTCTCGTCGCTCTCGCCCTCGGCCAGCAGCACCAGCTCGCGCCCCACCCACTCCTGTTTGGCGCGCTTGCTGATCCCTTGTTGCAGCCTCATCAGCCGCTTCCGCCGCGCCTCAATGGTCCGCTTCGGTACCTTGCTCGCAAAGCCGTGCGCGCCCGAGCCCTCCTCATCCGAGTAGCTGAACACGCCCAGCCAATCGAAGCGGGCTTCCTTCACAAAATCCTCCAGCACCGCAACGTCCGCGTCAGTCTCGCCAGGGAACCCAACAATGAACGACGTGCGCAGCGCGATGCCCGGAACCGCCGCTCGAACCTTGTCCAGCGTCTTGAGGAAGATGCCCGCGCCGGCGCCGCGCTTCATCGCCTTCAGCACCGCCGGCGACGCGTGCTGCAGCGGCAGGTCCAGGTACTTGCAAATATTGTCGTGTTGCGCGATCGTTTCCAGCAGCCGCCCCGTGATCCGGTTCGGATAGGCGTAGAGGAACCGCAGCCACCGCAGTCCCTCAATCTTAGCCAGCTCGTCCAGCAGAGCGGCGAGCCCGTCTTTCAGCCCCAGGTCCTCGCCGTAGCAGGTCGTGTCCTGCCCGATCAGCGTGATCTCGCCGACGCCGCTGCCAACAAGCCGCCGCGCCTCAGCTATCACCGATTCAAACCGCCGCGAGCGAAACTTTCCGCGCAAATTCGGGATCACGCAGAAGGTGCATGGATGGTCGCAGCCTTCTGCAATCTTGACGTAGGCCGACGTGCGCCCGGTCGAAAGCAGCCGCGGGGTGTTCTCGTCGTAAAGATACGTCGGAAGCAAATGCGCCGCGCCTTGCCATTCCTCGCGCGTGAACCGCCCCTGCCGCTCGCGTGCATCGCCCTCTGCGCGGAATGTCGTCTCCTTGTGGGTCCCCGCCAGCGATTCCTGTCCGGCCCGCGCCGCCGCCGCGCCGGTCAGAATATTGAACGGCGACACCGGCTTTGCCGCCGGCGCCATTCCTGCCGCATCCAGAATCGATTCCAGCTCGCCCGTGCCGACCACCGCGTCCACTTCCGGGATGTTCTTCTGAATCTCGTTGCGGTACCGCTCCACCAGGCATCCGGTCACGATCAGCTTCTTCGCCCGGCCTTCGGTCTTATGCCGCGCCATCTCCAGGATGGTGTCCACGGATTCCTGCTTGGCCGTGTCGATAAAGCTGCAGGTGTTCACCACCAGGATCTCGGCCTCTTCGGGCCGTCCCGTCAGCCGCGCCCCGGCCTGGTCCAGAAGCCCCATCATGACTTCCGAGTCGACCAGGTTCTTGGGGCAGCCTAACGAAATAAAGCCCACGGTGGGCGCCGTGGGTCGAGTGACTTTGCTCACGTTTTCATTGTACCGGGAGTTTGGTTCGTTAGATTGGATCTATACTGGACTAGCTTAAGCTAGATTGATTGGAGCGGAATCCCATGCAGGTCGGAGCCTTTGAAGCCAAAAACACTCTTGGCGCACTTCTCGATCGCGTTCAGCAGGGCGAGGAGATCGAGATCACGCGCCACGGCAAGATTGTTGCTCGATTAGTTCCCAGCCACGGCGGGATCGATCGCGAACAGGCGCAGGCTGCCGCCGATCGCATCCGCAAGCGCGCCGCGCAATTTGCGGGCACGAGCTTTTCCTGGGAGGCAGTCAAAGCCGACCGCGACGAAGGCCGTCCATGAGTATCGTAGTGGACAGCTCCGTCACCCTCGCCTGGGCGTACAGCGACGAGAACACGCCAGCAGTCGGCGAAGCTCTTCGAGCCTTGGTCACGGACGGCGCGTGGGTTCCTGGGATTTGGAGGCTCGAAGTGGCCAACGCACTCTCAGTGGGCATTCGCCGAGGCCGAGGTGACGCAGCGTTTCTCGATTCCACCCTTGCGGACCTGGCCCGACTTCCGATTCGTGAGGATCCTGACACCTCGCTGCACGCATGGGGAGCGACAATTCGGCTGGCTGGAAAGCACAATCTGACTGCGTACGATGCCTCGTATCTTGAACTGGCCCTCCGGCGATCCATTCCCCTGGCAACCCTCGATCGTCAATTACGAGCCGCGGCCACCCAAGAAGGCATTTCTCTACTTGGTCTGTAGATCCCAGACAGCATGGAGGGAAGCGCATGATCGCACGCACCTGGCGCGGTTGGACAACTCCATTCAACGCAGATGCTTACGAGAACTTCCTCAAGCAGAAGGTGATTCCTCAGCTCAGTGCCATCGACGGCCATCGCGGTGTGGAAATACTCCGCCGCGATCTTGCCCACGAGTCCGAATTCGTCGTCATCAACTACTTCGACTCAATTGAGGCCGTCCAGCGCTTCGCCGGCGAGAACTACACCGTGCCCGTCTTCGAACCGGAAGCCAGAGAGCTGCTCTCGCGCATCGAGAACGAAGCCCATCATTACGAGGTCCGCATCGCGGCTGGATTCCCACAGGGTAACCAACAGAAACAACAAAGTTAATGCGATTCTTGAGCTCGCCGGATTTTGATTTGTGCCGAGTTTTCCACATTTCCACAGGAAATGCTGGCAAGCTCGGGCGGCAAAGCTATTGCGGATTGGGCGATGGCATCGGCGTCGGCTGTATTGGTGTTGTGCCGCCATTGCCGCCCGAGCCGAAGCCGCCGGGATTCTGGCCACCAAACCCGGTGCCAGGTTGGCCTGTGCCGGGCTGACCTACGCCTCCGCCAGGCTGGCCGCCGGCGCCCATCTGCTGCTGCATGTCCTGCAGCGGGCTATAAAGAAACTCCCACTGGTTGTAGTGGTCCTTCTTTTTGAAAACGTAAATCGACTTTTTCGGGCTGGCAGGCGATACGCCGACGATGCCTCCGCCGCCGAAGGTTGTCTGGCCCTCAGTGGGGTTGCCGTTAGCGTCCGTGCCACCAGAGCTGCCAGTGCCGGACTGGTCGCCGGTGCCAGCGCCGCTGGTTCCGGTGGGCGTGGTTCCGGTGCCGCCGCCTGTGGTCGGGTTCGAGAAGATGCTGCCTCCGCCGGTCGGGGAGTTGCTGAATATGCTTCCAGTTGTGCCCGTGGTTCCAGCTCCGCCCTGGAGCGGGTTCCCGGGCAGGCCCGTCCCGCCGCCGGGAATTGCGCCGCCAACTACCCCGCAGCCGCTCGCGGCTCCCAGCGGCTGGCCAAAGAAGCCCATGGCCATCGGGGTCTTGTTCTGGCACATCATGATCGGCTTCCAGTCCGCCTTGCCGGTGGTTGGGTCAATGTACTTCTTACGCAGAAAACGGATGTTGTTGGTTTTGACGAGGGCGTCCAGATTGGGTGGGTAAGCATGGAACTTGCGGTAATAGAGCTGGATGGCGCGCACGTACTGCTTGCCGCGGTGCATGGTCTCCACGTCGCGGTCGCGCTGGATGTCAGCGGCGATTCTGGGCGCGGCCGCGGCCATGGCGATGAGGAACAAAGCCAGCAGGATGAGCACCGCCAGCAGGATGAAGCCGTCCTCAGAAGGCTTGCGGTCGCGTATTGGCGGGTGGAGGGCCACTGAAGTATTGGACGTGGGAGGGGAGCGGAACGCTCCTAAAGGCAGCCATCAGCTTTCAGCCGTCAGCTTTCAGCTTAAAGCACGGATGCCGACGGCATGGGAATACAAAAATGGCCCGAACGGCCAAGAGCTGAGGGCTGAAATCTGAAAGCTGACGGCTGAGGGCTGAGGGCTGAGGGCTGAGGGCTGAGGGCTGACGGCTGACGGCTGAGGGCTGAGGGCTGAGGGCTGACGGCTGACGGCTGAGGGCTGAGGGCTGAGGGCTGAGGGCTGAGGCTGAGGGCTAAGGGCTGACGGCTCGTCTTCAGTCCGGGCTCAGCGGCAGGGTCTGGGTGTTGTTGTAAGCCAGATCGGTGATCTCGATGCTACCGGGGGAGATGTTGCCGACGCTGTAGCGGTGATCAACAACGTCGCCCTGGTGGGCCATGAAGATGTCTTCGCCGTGGATGAGGAAAGCCCTGATGGGCTCATCTTTGCCACGCTCGTAGCCAAAGTATTTGAGATCGATGCTGGGGGCCTGTGGCGGAGGCGGCGCGCCCTGCGGCACCACCACTTCAGGTCCATTGGCGCGAGCGCTGGCGAGCGCCTTGGGAATCTCCACCGGCGCGGATTCAGCGGAAAAGATGTTGCGTCCCGTGCCTTCGTATTCCACTTCCTCACTCTGCGCCAGCTTTTCCAGGTGCAACGTTGGGTCGATCACCATGCCGCCGACGCGTTCGGCTTCAGGGGCTGCTGGAGCATTATCCGCCGGAACGGAGGCTTGATTGACGGGCGCGACCCGGGTGCGCGGCGTTGTGGCAACGGCTGCGGGGCGCGGCGGCTGGCTGGGCGAGGCAAAATAGCCGTACACCTCCCAGATGGCCGCCGGGACAATGATGGCGAACAGCACCGCGACGATGATGACCTTCTTCTTGTCTTCGGTTCCGACTTTCATTGCGGCTGGCCCTCCTCGCCCGGAGTTCCGGCCGGAACCGCTTCCTGTTGCTGGCCTGGTTCCTGCGCCTGAGGGATTCCGCTGGCAGCGGCATCGGCCGGGCGCAGCCAAGTAGACATTTCGAGACGCAGATTGACCGCGCCAGCCTGTTGGCCAGTGAGGGCCATGCCGGTGATGACGAAGAAGATCTTGTCGCGCTCAATGGAGTTGATGAACTTCATGATTTGCGGGTACTCGCCGGTGATGCCCGCGTCGATCACGATTTCAGACAGGTTGTTGGCGGGGGCGCGCTGCGCGTAACGCACGCCGGTGAGGCGGACCCCCGAAGCTACCTCGAGATTTCCGATCTGCGTGGCGATAGTGGAGTAGTTGGCGGGGATGCGGGTTGCGTAAAAAGTCTTGATTTCGTCGCTGGTGGTCAGGAGACGCTTGTCGAGGCCGCGCAGCGGCTCGGTTTCCGCCTTGAGCGCGTGCAGCCGGATCTGGCGATCGAGGATGGTGTCGTGAGTGTGGGCGCTGATGGCGGCCCAGTCGAGGCCAAAGCGCGTGCCCATGGCGATAGCGGCCACGAGCAGGATCGCGAATCCGACGTAATGCCAGGTGAGCGGCGAAGTAAGGTTTTCGCGCCAGGTGGTGGTTTTGGCAGTCATTGCGGACCCCCCGGGAGCGGGTTGGGAGGGATGGAACGCGGCCCGCTGGGGACGTCGCGCTGGCGCTGGGCGGCCGGACCTGGCCTCATAACGCGAGCGGGCGCGGCCCGATTGGTGCGCGTCGCGGGCAGGTTCTGATCTGCTTCGGCGCCTTGTTCAGCGTGCCGCCTTTTTCGCGCCGCTTCCTGTTCGGCGGCCGTGGCCGGATTGTAGTCGGCAAGAAGGTCGAAGTTCTCTCGGTTGGAGGCGCTGACCGGCTCCAGCTGCTGGTTGGGGTTGGCGCTGGTTGTGGCTTCAGCGGATTCTCCGATGATCCGCGGCTGAAGGAAGCGGCGGGAATGCTCGAGGTTGGCGACCAGATCGACCGCCCTGTCGCGCGGTCCCACCACGCGCATATGAACCGCAACGTGGCCGTCCTTTTTGTCGACGATCGGCTCCAGCGTAGTCACCTGGACGCCGCCGGGCAGAACGGTTTCAAGATCCTCCATGGCCAGCGTCCAGGAGAAGGCCTTCTTGTCAATCAGGGCGTTGAGCGCGCCGGCCTGATCGATGACGGCGGCGTTCTGCGGCTGGGCCACAAGGCTGCGATAGCCCTGCTGCTCGTGGTCGTACCGGTTGATGTCCACGTCGAGAGTGCGCTCCTGGGCCCGCACCTTGTCCGCGCGCCCGTGGAGGAGATGGAGGCCCAGCCAGAGGCCGAGGATAACCACGGCGAGCGAACCCATGGCGATGCGCAGGCGGCGCAGCGTGGGGCCAAGGTTGGCAAAGGGCCGGGTGGCGAGATTGACGGATACGCGCATGGCTCAGGCCACCCCCGCAAGCGCGCCGGAGACGCCAGCGAATCCGATGGGGCCGGCCGCTGTGGTGGCGCCGGTGGAGGGCGTTGGCGCAATTTCGACCACGTCCAGGCCGGTGAAGGCAATGGCGCCGGCGAATTCAGAGGCCGGGACCGCGCCGGCATAGTGAAGTCGGCGCGCGGCAACTTGCAGCTTGTCTTCAAACCAGGCAGCGGCCACGGCGATACTGCGCTGCACTTCATCCACGCGCGCCGCATTATCGGCGGGCAGCTCGATGGTGCGGTAGAGCAGGAGATCGTTGCCCAAGGTGATGGAGGTGGTGAGGGCGGCGCTGGTGAGATTCGCGGCGAGGACGGCTTCGATGGAGTCAATTCCAGCCAGTGTGGCCAGGCTGGAGGGCAGCACTGCGCCGGGCTCGTAACCAGCGGCGCGGACAGCGGTCTCGTACTCGGCCAGCGTGGCGCCGGGCATGACGGTGACCAGTGCCTTGAGCGAGCCCGCGGCCGCCGAGGAACTGTTCTGGGTCAGGACCTGATAGCTGATGGCGGCATGCTCCACATCGAAGGGCACCATCTTGCGCAGGCGGAAGCGGAGGACGGAAATGGCTTCCTCGAGCTTGGCGGGAAGGGAATCGAAATCGAGGACGAAGACGCGGGCGGTGGTATCGGGCAGGATCAGCGAAACGGAGCGCTTCTTCGGTTGGACCTGATCCAGTGCGGCGCGGAGGGCTTCGGCGACGGCATCCGGCGCTTGGATGTTGGCCTCCGCAATGCCGGGGACGAATGCTCCCGCAGGCAGAGGAGCGAAGGCGTAAACGGGCGCGGCGCCGGCCGATGGCAGCGTGGCGGCGAGCGCTCCTTCAGGCGTGAGCTCGACCGCCGTGTGCGGGCGGGCGACCGTGGTCGCGAATTTCGGCTTCGGAAGTTTGAGGTTGAGCGGCGTCATTGACGGTCCCGTTGATTTTTTCGGTCAATTGACCAACGAGTGAAAAAGTGAACGAGTGAAAAAGTGAAACGCGATCGGCTCATCGCGAGGCCTCGATGAAGGTGACCTTGTTGATCTCCTTAATGGTGGTCAGGCCGCGGCGGACTCGGTCAAGCGCCGATTCGCGGAGGAACGACATTCCTTCTTTCTGCGCCAGCTTGCGAATCTCGGACGTGGGCTTCTTCTCCAGAATGATTTCGCGGATGGGGTCGGTCAAGTCGAGCAGCTCGTGAATGGCGGTGCGGCCGCGATAGCCGGTGCCGCCGCACTCCATGCAGCCGGTGCCCTCGCGGAAGTCGAAGTTACGCCACTCAGCGGGGTCGAGGCCGGCGACGAGGAGAGCTTCGTCATCGTAGTGGACGGTGCGGGCACAGTACTCGCAAACCGTGCGGACAAGGCGCTGGGCCAGGATGCAGTTGAGCGCGGAGACGAAGTTGTAGGCCTCGACGCCCATGTTGAGGAAGCGGCCGAGCACGTCCACCACGTTGTTGGCGTGAACCGTGGTGAAGACCAGGTGGCCCGTGAGCGCGGAGTTGATGGCGATCTGCGCGGTCTCCTGGTCGCGGATTTCTCCCACGAGAATCTTGTCGGGGTCGTGGCGGAGGATGGAGCGCAGGCCGCGCGCGAAGGTGAGTCCCTTCTTCTCGTTGACCGGAATCTGGGTGATGCCGCGAATCTGATATTCGACCGGATCCTCAATGGTGATGATCTTGTCTTCGTCGGACTTGATCTCATTGAGGGCGGCGTAGAGCGTGGTGGTTTTGCCGGAGCCGGTGGGGCCGGTCACCAGCACCATGCCGTAGGGCTCGCGAATGTAGCGGCGGAAGCGCTTGAGGTCGGCGTCGGCGAAGCCTACGACATCGAGGGTGAGCTTTTTGAACTTCTCGCTCATCGATTCCTTGTCCAGCACGCGGAGGACAGCGTTTTCGCCGTGCACGGTGGGCATAATGGAGACTCGGAAGTCGATAAGGCGCCCCTTGTAGCGGACGCGGAAACGGCCGTCCTGGGGCACGCGGCGCTCGGCAATGTCGAGCTCGCTCATAATCTTGATGCGGGAGAGGATGGTCTGGTGGTGCTCGCGCGCGATGGGCGCCATGGCCATCTGCAGCACGCCGTCAATGCGGTACTTGACGATGACGGAGTCGTCGAGGGTCTCGATGTGGATGTCGGAGGCGCGGCGCTCGAGGGCGGTAAAGATGGTGGTGTCCACGAGGCGGATGATGGGGCTGATGTCTTCCTCGCGGGTGAGCTTCTCGATGGAAATGTTCTCGTCGGCATTATCGTCGCCGGAGAGGACGTCGAAAGTGAGCCCTTCGCTGGCTTCGTCCAGAACTCGCTGCGACTGTTCGGTTTTCTTCAGCAGGTCGGTGATCTGCGAGAGCATGGCCACGCGGGTGATGACGCGATGGCCGAGCAGTCCGGCAATCTCGTCCAGGACCATGAGCTGGGAGGGATCGGAGACGGCGATGATGAGCGCGTCCGCCTGCTGCTCAATGGGGACGAAGTTGTAGCGGAACATCAGCTCCACCGGCACGGTGCGGAGAAGTTCGTGCTGGATGCGGAAGTTCTTCAGGTCTACAAAGTCGGCGCGGTAGCGGCGCGCGAGCTGCTCGGCGGTGGCGCGCTCGTCCTGGGAATTCGGAAGCGGAATTGCGAGCACAGTATCGGCCATAGTTACGCGCCTCCCGTCGGGGCCTGGCCCATGGAGAAAATGGGCAGATAGAGTGAGATGAGAATAAAGACCACGACCACGCCCATCACGATAAGGATGGCGGGCTCAATCAGAGCCAGGGCCGCGGCCAGTGAAGTGGCGACGTCCTCTTCATAGAATTCGGATACGGAGTTGAGCATGGCCGGCAGCGCGCCGGTCTGTTCGCCGACGGCGATCATCTCGGCGGCCAGATCGGGGATGACTTTGGTGGTGATGAGCGAGTCGGCCAGGCTTTTCCCCTCGCGCACCGTGGTGATGGAGGAAAGGATGGCTCTGGAGACGCGGCGCGAGGAAATGGAGCGCCCTGCGGTTTCGAGCGAAGGCACCAGCGGCAGGCCGCCGGTGAGCAGCGTGGAAAGAGTGCGCGCGAATAGAGCCACCTGGTACTTCACCCAGATTTTGCCCAGGACGGGGAAGCGGGTGCGGAAACCGTCGAAGGCGTCGCGGCCGCGATCGGTGACGAAAAAGCGCCACCCGGCGAAGGCGGCGAGGAGCAGCGCGGGCACTAGGTAAATCAGGCTGTGCTGGAGCCATTTGCCAAAGCGGAGCAGATCCGTGGTGAGGACGGGGAGCTTGCTGCCGAGCTGGTCATAGAGTTGGGCGAACTGCGGAATGACCACCGTGAACATGAAGATCATCAGGCAGCTCACCAGCACAACCAGCACCGAAGGATAGATGAGCGACGTGACCAGCTTCTTGCGGAAGGTGAGAGAGATGCGCTGGAAACTGACGTAGCGATCCAGGCAGCTTCCTGCAGGTTGCCGGAGCGTTCGCCGGCCAGCAGGGTGGTGGTGTACATGAGTGGGAAGCCGGTCTGCGCCTCAAAAGCGGCGGACAGCGATTCACCGGTTTTGACGCGGTTGGAGATGTCGTCGAGCTGGGCGGCGAAGCGGGGGTCCTTCTGCGTCTTCGCCAGCATCTGGATGGAGCCGAGGATGGGCAGGCCGGCGCGGATGAGAGTAAGAAACTGCTGGTTGAAAACCAGGAACGGCTCGAGCTTGACCTTGCGGCGGGAGAGACCCTTGAAGCCGCTGCGCACCCTGACGGAAAAGACGTGATAGCCGGCGTGGGTGAAGCGGGCGCGCAACTCCTCGGCAGTCGCGGCGGTCTGCACCTGCTCCTGTATGCGGCCGCGTTCATCCCCCAGTTTGATGACGAATTCTGCCATGCGATTTTGAGTGCCGGGCCGGCGCGCGCCTGGCCCGAGGGTCCTTTACAAGTCTTTCCGATTCAAGGGTAACAGCGCCTGCAACAAGAATAGACGCTGATTGTCGGCGGAGCGTTCGCCGGCGAAGGACGAAACCGGCTGGGAACCGGTAGGGTGAAGGTCCGCGCCGCGCCGTTATGCGAGAAGCGCGACACCGGCGGATGTGGCTGCCGACGCGAGGGTTTTGTCGAGGGTGGCGAGCGGCAGGTGTTTTGCAATAGCCAGAGCAAGATAAGCGGCGTCGTAGGCCGTGAGTTTGTGGCTGCGGGCGAGATCAAGCAGGAAGGGGCTATCGAGATCCGGAACGATGGAGATGGGGAAGATGGCAAGCTGCTCGAGAAAAAGAGCGGATTTGGCCGGGGTAATCCGCCCGCGGCGTTCATTGACGATGAGAATGTTGCGAACCTCAAACCACCAGAGTGCCGGGACCAGGGCATTCTCCTCAAGCGTTATCAGCAACTCCCTGGCGCGCAGAGCCATAGGGTTCTGCTCATCCGGCGATGCCCAGCTGAACGTGGCGGAGGCGTCGAGCACGAACGGCATCAGGAACGGCCCTCGTCGCGAGCCGACAGAATCTCCTCTACCGTCAGAGGCGGTTCTGCCAGGCGCAGCGAGCGCATGGCGTCCATCGCCCGGCGTACTTTTTCGCGGTCGATTTCGGGCTCAGGGCTGATGCGGGCCACGGGCTTGCCGCGGCGGGTGACGATGATGGTGCTTCCGCGCTCGACCTCGTCGAGGATGCGGAGGAAGTGGGTCTTGGCTTCGGATGCTTGAATCGTCTGCATATAAATGACCAGTCAATTGACTAGTCGCTAGTATAGCAAATTTGCAAGGCACAGAAATGCTGTTATGCCGGTTTGAGACCAAAAGCCGTGGCAAAGCCCGGTCAGTTTCTTTCTGGAGGGATGCCGGAAGGCACGGCAGCCTCTTTTGGTGTCTTGACGCGGCGCATCCAGGCCTGCTCGGGGCGCGAAGAACCGGCCCCGCGCCGTTCCACATCTGCGGAAGGGCCGGTGTAACGGTAGTACTCGCGCTGGGCAGGGGCGATCTTCAGGCCGAAATCTCGAATAGTGCGCATCGCCGGACTTTCGGCTTGAGCCTACGCGCGCCAGGGCCCGCTGCCGCTCAGAATCGCGGCGTGATGCCGTGCTCGCACATGTCGGCGAATACCGACATAAGATTGGTGAGGCCGAGCAGTTCGCGAATCTGCTTGCCCAGGTTGACGAGCTGGAGGGTCACTCCATTGGACTTGCAGAAGACGTAGATGCGGACCAGCGTGCCCAGACCCATGCTGTCCACAAAGGCAACGCCGGTGAGGTCGAGCACGATGCAATTGCTGGGCGGAACGAGTTCGCGGACCTTCGTATAAAGGATGGTGCCGGTTTCTGACACCAGGCGGCCCTGGCAGTGGACTATGGCCTGGCTGCCCTTATGTTCCACTTCCAGAGTCAGAGTCTTGGCGGCGGTGGTGGCATTTGGCATCGGATGTCGTTCCTCGAAGGAGAGATTTGGGAAGGGGAAAAGACTGCCGTCGATTGTCTCACGAGGAGGGTTCCGCTGCCAGGGGCTGGGACCAGGTTGCTTCAGTAGCCGTTGGCGACCAGCCAGCTCTCGGTCAGCTCGGAGGCACTGCTGGCGCGATCTTGCAGCTGCCGGAGGGCCAGCTTGACCAGGACGTCGGCCTCAATATTGAGCGGTGCTCCTGGCATGAGCTGGCAGAGATTGGTGCGCCAGTATGTCAAGGGCAGGATGGCGATGGAAATGCCGTCCCCATCGATTCCAGCGATCGTGAGGCTGATCCCTTCGATGGCCACAGAACCTTTTATAACCATCCACTTACGGAGGTTTTCCGGAACTGTAACTTTAAGGGTCCAGTCAGTGGTCTGGCGGTCGAAATCTGGGCTGGAAGTATCGGCAACTGGGTCGAGCGCAGCCAGCGTCCCGGCACCGTCCACGTGGCCCTGGACTACGTGGCCGCCTAGCGGGCTGCCGGCTGCCGTGGGCAGTTCCAGATTGACCTTGGAGCCGGGCGCCAGGTTTCCAAGCGAGGTGCGGTCGAGCGTCTCCCGGGCCAGGTCTGCGTGGAAGTAAACCGGATCGGGATCAAGCGCGGTGAGGCACACGCCGGAGACGGCGAGCGAATCGCCCTCGCGCAGGCGGTCGGCGATGCCAGGGGCCTCAACAGTGATGCGGTGCACGCCTCCCCGCGGCTCTACCCTGACAAGCGTGCCGGTTTGCTCAATGATGCCGGTGAACATGGGTTGATTGTAAGAGAACAGAGAACAGGGAACAGGGAACAGGGAACAGAGGACAGAGAACAGAGAACAAAGGCAGGGAACGGGGAACGGCGGACTTGAGGGGCCGATGGTCTCCGTTCACTACTTCTTGAACACCTGCATCATGGTGTCGACCTGGACCTCGTTCACCTGCGCCAGGGTCTGCTGCATCAAGGGGCGGTCGTCGTAATCCGAGGAGTGCAGCAGTTCAGTGAGCCGGAAGGCGGCTCGGCGAAGGATAATCTGCGCGTCCTTGAGCTTCCTATCGTTGACGGCAAGGGCGGCGTGCAGCTTGTGGGTGAACATCTGCGCTCTTTGGAGCAAACTGTTGGCCTTGGCCACGTCGCCGGCCTGGTACTGCTGGGCGCTGACTTCCACCATATCGCGAACCAGCACAGCATAGAGGAAGCACTGCTCCTTGGCGGGAGCGGTGGCGGCGCGCTGCTCCAGTGCGCTGATCATTTGCTCGTCCGGGATCTTGCTGTCGTCGAAAGACGCGGCGCAGGCAGGGATGGAGAGTGCAGTGAAGAGAATCAATACCGTCGGGGTAATACGCATACGAACCTCCGCAATCGCGGTTCGCCAATGTTTCCGGTGCTGATTGGGCATCTTCCCCGGTGCCTTGGCATCTTTTCCGGACAGAAACAGTCCAAATGCCGATCCCAATTCAACTCCGGTAATCTAATGCACTCTTGGGCCGAGACTATAGGAGCTTTTAAAGCAATATGCAAGCGAAAAGCCCGCTTGCCCGTTACCTCTAGCTCGTTACTACGTCAGGGGGCTCCGATGTACCTAAATCATCGCCCGCTTATGGCTTCTTCTCAAGCAGGAGAAGACGCTGCTGGGCTTGCCATTCCTGATCCGGGAACTTGCCAGCCGATGCCTCCAGGAAGTGGTGATAATACGTGATGGCCGCGTTCCGGTCGTGCAACGTATCGTAAGATGTGGCCCAAAGAAAGTATGTAGAGGCACTTTCCGGAAGATACTTTGACCGCATGGTAAGAGCATGCAGCGCGATGGAAGGCTGCCCGACCTTCGACGCTGCAAATGCCAGGCCGCTCCAGGCGTCGGCGTCGGCGGCATCCATCTCAGTAGCGCGTGAGAAGGCCGCAAACGCTTCCTGATTCTTCTGTTGCCTAACTAGATTCTCCCCGTGAGCGGTATAAAGCCCGGCGTCGCCGGGGTGGGCGGCAATGAGCTGGGTATAGAGCTGGTCAGACTCGGCTGGCTTGCCCGTCTCCGACAACATTTGAGCCATCATCCGGGTGATGTTCTCGTCCTGCGGGTGCACGTCGTGGAGTTTTTGGAGCAGCGGCAGCGCCTCGTTCTTATCCTGGCCGGCCAGGGCTGCGGCAAGCTGCGCGGTGAGAACGGGGTCATCGGGCTTCTGGGCCAGGGCGGCGCGGAGAAGGGTTTCGGCTTCGGCGTATTGCTTGTGCACCAGGAGAATGTGGCCGAGGCCGGCGGCGGCATCGGTGTTCTTCGGGTCTTCCGCAAGTACGCGGCGATAGGCCTTTTCCGCAGCATCCAGTTGGCCGGTCTGTTCGGCCAGTTCCGCGGCCAGCAGCGTGTCCTCCGGCGTTTCGGGCGAGAGTTTGAGGGCTTCGAGCAGGTCGTTCGAGGCCTCAGATGGGTCGGTGCGGCGGTCAATCTGCGCCATGGCGCGCCAGGCGCGCGCCTTTGTTGCGGGGCCGGCCGGGCCGGGATCAAGCTGCGTGGCGGCCTCCAGGTGGGAGCGGGCGTCGTCCAGTTTGTTCTCGCGAGCGAGCAGCAAGCCGAAGGCAAGTTGCGACTCAAAGGAATTGGGATCGGCCTGGACGGCGCGGCTGTAGAAGGCTTCGGCCTGGTCTGGCTTGTTATCGGCGTCGGAGGCGTAGCCGGCGTCAAAGAGAGCGCGGGCGTCGTTGGGGTGTGAAACGAGGAATGGAGCGAGCTTTGATTCCGCAGTTGTCCAGTCGGACTTGACGATGGCGGCTTCGGCGGCGGCTACGGCGGGGTCAAGGCCGGGTGAGCCGGGGCTTGCATCGGGGATGGTGGTGCCGGGAGGATTCTGGGCCAAAACAGAGAGCGCGCAGGCAAAAAGCAGCGCGGGAATTGCGGGACGGTGCACGAGGTACCTCAGTTTCATTTTATGTTGGCATCAGCAGCCGGTGAAGCCAGGCAGGCGGGGTGGCGATAGGACACGAATATCGTGTACACTATTTTCGTATGAAGAACATCACATTGAGCGCGGATGAAGATCTGATCGAAAAGGCTCGTTCCGTTGCGAAGCGGCAACGTCGCACCCTCAACGCAGCATTCCGAGAGTGGCTGGAACATTACATAGCGGGCGATGGCGACGTGCAAAGCTTCGATGCGCTGATGGGAGAGCTGCGATCGGTGAATGCCGGCAGGCATTTCTCGCGGGAAGAAATGAATGAGCGTTAGATTCTTCCTGGACACGAATATCTTTATCTACTCCATGGATGGGAGTGCGCCTGAAAAGGCCCGGAAGGCCGAGGAGCTTATCCGAATGGCTCTCAAGTCAGAGAAGGCTGTGGTCAGCTACCAGGTAGTTCAGGAGTTTTTCAATGTTGCACTTCGTCGCTTCAAGCAGCCGATGAGTGCATCAATGGCCGATCGGTATCTGGCTACCGTGTTTCGTCCTTTGCTCAGGGTTCAATCGTCGCTGGCCCTCTATGCAGAGACTCTGAGGGTTTTCGACAGGCACATGATCGCCTGGTATGACGCTCTGATCGTGGCGGCGGCAATCCAGAGCGGGTGCGAAGTGCTTTACACGGAAGACCTGCAGAATGGTCAACGATTCGGCGATCTTCGCGTGATTAATCCGTTCTTGTGAGCTAATAACACAAGCTATTCGAGTTTGTACTCTCTCTGCGCCAGGCCCACGGTCAGCCATCCGCTTTTTGCACTCTCTCCGGTCGAGACGGGTGGTGCGGGTCAGTCTGTGCGTCCTTATGTCGTCATTCACTTAAGAATGCTCATGCTGTCCGGTTATGTCCCCAAAGATGCCACCCGTTGATCTCGGCACGTTGGGAGGCGAGGCGAAGTCTACCCAGAGACCAGGCTCAATGCGGCTGCAGCAATGAGTAACTTCACAAGCCACCCGAGAGCCTGGAACGCCACAAATACGCGGTGGAGCTTCATAAAAGCCGCATTCGTGAGGATAAGAGGCAACGGACCGATCAGCCATATTTCCGCAGCGAGCGTGAAGTTGTTGCGCGTGGAGTGGTGGTTGAACTGAAGCGCGGTGAGGGCAAAAATCGCGCAAGTAAGGAACGGGAGTGGGCTGGTTAAAGCAATCGCCTTTCCCTCAGCGCCTGTACGCCAAACCTCAGGATAGGTAAACCGTCGATGGATCCAGTCTCCGGCGAAAAGCCAATCTGTTAGCGACGTTGCGATGCCGGCGCCGATTACGAGTGCAGCGAATCGCATCCAGTTCATTTTCGAATCTCTCCTTTTCCGAATGAGCCATGCTCAGCCAATAGGAGCCAGTGTTGGTGAAGGAGTGAAAGAGTGAATGAGTGAAGAGGTGAAAAGAGGCCGCCGCTGTTTACTCCATCACTTTTTCACTTCTTCACTGTTTTCACGCCAGCTTGTACGCCTTGCGCACCAGGCCCACGGTCAGCTCGCGGGCCAGCTCTTCGGCTTCGTCCATTTCCAGGCGGCCTTCGGCGACGAGGCGAGCGAGGAAGGCGGCATCGGAACGGCGGGCTACGTCATGGCGCGCGGGGATGGACAGGAACGCGCGGGTGTCGTCGTTGAAGCCGACGGTGTTGTAAAAGCCCGCGGTTTCCGTGGTCAGCTCGCGGAAACGGCGCATGCCTTCGGGACTGTCAAAGAACCACCACGGCGGGCCGAGGCGCAGGCAAGGATAATGGCCGGCGAGCGGCGCCAGCTCGCGGCCATAGGTGGTTTCATCCAGCGTGAACAGGATGATGGTGAGGTCGCGCTCATTGCCGAAGCGATTCAGCAAGGGGCGCAGGCCTTCCACATAATTCGTGGGCGCGGGGATGTCGGCGCCCATGTTCTGGCCGTAGCGGGCGTAGAGCCTGGGGTTGTGATTGCGCACCGAGCCGGGATGAATCTGCATCACCAGGCCGTCTTCCAGGCTCATTCGCGCCATCTCGGTGAGCATCTGGCCGCGGAAGATTTCGAGGTCGGCGGCGTAGGCTGTACCTTTGACGACCTGCTCAAAAAGTGTGGCGGCGCTGGTCTCGCTCAGGTCGGCGGTAAACGCGGTGGGATGGCCGTGATCGGTTGCGGTGGCGCCCATCTCTTTGAAGTAAGCGCGGCGATCGGCGAGCGCCCTGAGGTAGCCGCGCCAGGTGAGGGTGTCCTCGCCGGTGAGCGCTCCGAGCGCGCTGACGTGGTCAAGGAAGCCGGGATACTGCGGATCGACCACCGGATCGGGACGGAAGGTGGGCAGGATGCGGCCTTTCCAGCCGGAGAGCCGGATGGCTTCGTGGTCGGCGAGCATGTCCAGCGGCGAATCGGTTGTGGCCAGCACCTCAATGCCGAAACGTTCGTAGAGGGCGCGCGGCAGGAACTCCGGCGTGGCGAGTTTCTGCGCGATGGTGTCGTAGAAGTGTTCGGCGGTGCGTTCGCTGAGGCGTTCGGTCAGGCCGAAAAGTTTCTCAAAGGCGTAGTCGAGCCAGAGGCGCGTGGGGGTGCCGCGGAAGAGGTGGTAATGGCTCGAGAAGATGCGCCAGACCTCGCGCGGCTCTTCGATCTCGTCCTCGCCAATCTCGAGCTCCTCCAGGGTGACGCCCTGGCTGTAGAGCATGCGGAAGACATAGTGGTCGGGCTGGACGAAAAGTTTGACCGGATCGGGGAAGGGCTGGTTGCGCGCGAACCAGGATGCCTGGGTGTGGCCATGCGGGCTGATGATGGGCAGCGCACGGATGCCCTCATAGAGACGGCGCGCAATGGCCCGCGAGCGGTCGTCTGCAGGAAAGAGCCTGTCCTCGTCAAGAAGAGCCACCTGGAGGTTCTCCCTTCGGCGTGCGATAGGCAACGTACCAGTATCGTTCATCCGCACCGGGGAGTGAAATGCCGGAATGGTGCAGGTGGGCAATAGAGGCGCAAATCGACGGGCTATGCTGGATGGGGCGCGGCAGATGGACGCCGCGAGAGAGCGAACGGGAATGACCACAGTGATGGAATCGGGAACAGGGAAGGGGCAGCCGTTCCGGCTGGAGGGGCGGCATGCGCTGATTACCGGCGCGGCCAGCGGGATTGGCGAATGCACAGCGCGGGAACTGGCGCGGGCGGGGGCGTTTGTGTGGATTGCCGACATCAACCTGGACGCGGCAGAGATGCTTGCGGGCGAACTGATGGGCTCGGCGCGGGCCGTGCGACTGGACGTGACCAATGCGGAATCGATTGCCGCCGCGCGCGCGCAGATGGACCGGCTGGATCTGCTGGTGAATAACGCGGGCATCGGGCATGTGGGTTCGATTGAGAAGACCGAGCCGGCGGACCTTGACCGGCTGCTGAACGTGAACGTGCGCGGCGTGTACCTGGTGACGCGGGCATTTTTGCCGCTGTTGCTGGCCGCACAACAGGGAGAGCGGGTGGGCGCCATCGTTAACATTGCGTCGGTGGCGGGGCAGGTGGGGATCAAGCAGCGCTTTGCCTACTGCACCACCAAGGGCGCGGTGATCGCCATGACGCGGCAGCTTGCGGTGGAATACCCCAGGACCTTGCGCGTGAACGCCGTGTGCCCGGGCACCGTGGAAACGCCGTTTGTCGAAGGCTACCTGGACAAATTCCACAAAGAGAACAAGGAAGAGGTACGCGAGCAATTGCGGGCGCGGCAGCCTGTGGGGCGTCTGGGCCGGCCGGAAGAAGTCGCGTGGCTGGTGCGGTATCTGGCGTCGGATGAAGCAGCGTTTGTCAGCGGGGCGTGCATGGCGATCGATGGAGGATGGACGGCGGCGTAAGCGCCTGGGCCAGGAGCCGGCTGTCTCCGTTTCCCATGTCTCAAAATCAATGCTTAGGGCGACAAGCTATCTGGATGCCGATCTCGCTATGAGCTCTCGGTACAGCGCGATGGTCTGTTCGGCGATGGCCGACCACGCGAAGTGTTCTTCCACGCGCTTGCGGCCGGCCTGGCCAAAGTGCCGCGCCTTTTCCGCATCGGACAACAGGTCGGCAATGCGATTGGCCAGCGCGCGCGCAAAGGCGTCCGGCTGGGAAGGGAAGCGCGTGACTGGGTCCTGCTCGAACGGCACAAGCCAGCCGGTTTCACCGTCGACAACGACTTCAAGAATGCCGCCGGTGGCGCTGGCAACCACTGGCGCCGAGCAGGCCATGGCCTCAAGGTTGATGATGCCGAATGGCTCATAGACCGATGGGCAGCAGAAGACGGCGCAATTCGAGTAGAGCTGGATGGTCTCCTCTTTCGTGACCATCTTTTCAATCCAGACGACGCGTGGATTAAAGGCGCGGACATCGTCAATTTTCCGGCGCAACTCGGCGGCGATCTCCGGCGTGTCCGGCGCGCCCGCGCACAACACCACCTGCGTTTCGCGAGGGAGGTAGCGGATGGCGTCGACTAAATGCGTGACGCCCTTTTGCCTTGTAATGCGGCCGACGAAGAGCACGTAAGGAATGGCGGGATCGACGCCGTAGGTGCGCAGCGCCGCGGTGTCGCTGGTCTTGGTGTACTGGTCCGGATCGATGCCGTTGTAGATCACGTGAATGCGCGCGGGGTCCACGTCGGGATAGGCGGCCAGAATGTCGTCCCTGGTTCCTTGCGACACGGCAACGATGGCATCGGCATCGTGGATGGCCGTGGACTCGATCCACGAGCTCATAGCGTAGCCGCTGCCGAGCTGTTCAGCCTTCCACGCGCGCAGCGGTTCCAGGCTGTGCGTGGTCATGACAAACGGGATGCCGAAAAGCTTTTTCGCCAGGAATCCGGCCATCGAAACATACCACGTGTGGGTGTGGACGATGTCGATGTGCGCGATTGAAACCATCTGCGCCAGGTTCAGGCTCATGGTTTCGAGAGCGGTTTTGAACTTGGCCTGCGTGCCTTCGCTGATCAGTGCCCAGGGTTCGGCGCCGCGCACGTGCAGTTTGCCATGGTCGGATCGCTGATCGCCCCAGCAATGTACTTCCACTTCGATCTTCCTCGCCAGTTCGCGGCTCAGGTATTCCACATGCACACCGGCTCCGCCGTAGACATAGGGCGGGTATTCGCGCGTCATTAAACCCACTCGCACAGGGAAACCCTCCGAAACAGCAGTGTAGGGCATCGGGAGGACGAATTACGCGGAGCCGCCGCTGTGACGCGATCAGGCCGCTCGAGTCGATTCCGCGTACGCTACCAGCACCACGGTGGCCACGCCAAGCAACAGAACCGTTTCCTCCACCAGCGTGCTGCGGTTGTGCAGGCGGTTGAAGTCGGCAACCAGCGGATTGGCGCGATCCTGGGTGTTGATGGCCCCGCCGGCGGCGATGCGGTCGCGTTCCATGGCCGGAATGATGCCCCACTGCGAGTACGCGGTGCAGGCAATCATCACCACCAGCAGCACCATCGGCGCCAGAACAAGCTTCGATCGATAAATGTTCCACGCCGGCGCCAGCGCCAGCAGGATGAGCGCCACCACTCCGGCCACCAAGCCCATTGAGTGAAGAATCCGCAGCGCCTGGCCGACCACGGTGCCCGCCAGGTGCGTATCCGGCACGGTCATGAACGTGACGGCGGCGACTACGGGGAAGAAAACCTCGGCGCCTAACCACACAATGAGCGCCAGGTAGAGCAGCGATCGAAGCAGCGTCTTCATGGTGGGAAGAATATCAGCCCAATGTTGTTTTTTTCCGGCAAATCGAGTCAGAAGATCTCCGCCAGTTTTGCGAAGCCATCCAGCTCGATCAGCTTCTGATCGGCGGGCGGCTGGGCAACCTCCGCGTGCTCCAGCACCCACGTGTCCTTGTGGAACAGAAACACAGCGTGCAGTCCTGCCTCCAGCGCCGGATTGATGTCGCTCTTGGGGCTGTTGCCGATCATCCAACTCGTATGCGGCTTCAGCTCGTGGCGCGCGACCACCGCGCGGTACGCTCCCCGGTCCTTTTCCTTCACAATCTCCACCGCGGAGAAAAACTGCGCCACTCCGGAGCGCGCCAGTTTATCCGCCTGCTCGGCATGGTTGCCCTTGGTCATCAGGATGAGCCGGTGCCGCTTGGCGAGGTCCGCCAAAGTCTCGGCCACTCCCGGCAACAACTCGATTTCCTGGTCCGCAATGGCCTGGGACAGCGTGCGAATCCGTTCCCGCTTCGGTTCCGTCACCGGCTCCGCGCTCAACCGCTCAAAACATGTCTCCAGCGACCGCGCGAAACTGGACAAACCGTAGCCGTATGACAGAATCGTTTCGCGCTCCACCGCGTTGAGCTGCGCGCGCACTTCGTGCGGCGAGTACGCATGGTGATTCAGGTAGCTGATGAACGCGGCGATGGCGCGTTCAAAATAGACATTGTTCTCCCACAGCGTGTCGTCAGCGTCGATCAGCAGCGTCTGTCCGGGCGCAATTCTGGCCATGATTCGATCGTATCCGAGCGCGCCTCAACCTTCCGATACATAACTTTGGTCGTTGTCCTTTCGATACCTGGGTGTCATCGTTTTTTCGCTTGACTTGGGTTCCGGCTCTGGCGAGAGTGGGTTGGGCAAGTCGATTCACGCTAAATTTGGAGGTTACGATGAGATTCACCAGGAGCAAGCTGCTTTCACTCGCCGCCGCATGTGCGCTGCTGGCTTCGATCGCCATGGCGCAGGATGGATTCCAACTCCACAGCACGGCTTTTTCGCAAGATGGTACGCCGCCACTGTCAATGATCCTGAACAACTCAACCAATGGCGTGAACTCTTGCACTGCCAGCGGCGCCGCTGGGCTGGATGAATCGCCCCAACTCTATTGGACGGGGGCGCCCCGGGGCACACGCTCCTTTGCGGTCGTCCTTTATGACACTACGGCCGCGTTCACCCACTGGGGCTTGTACAACATTGCCGGCTACGTGACCGGCTTGCCCCAAAATGCAGGAGCGGCCGGAAGTCCCTACGGTTCGCAGATCTATAACGACTTCTACTACGGCCAGGAATACGACGGTCCCTGTCCTCCGGCCGGATACGCGCCGGAAGTTCACCACTACGTCTTTACCGTGTACGCGCTTAGCACCACGTTGAACCTGCCCGGGAGCGCCAACTTTCCGGCGAACGCCGAGACCCTTTACCAGTCGCTGATCGCGGCGGGCGAGAACGGCCAGGTCCTGGGCCAAGCCACCCTGACTGCGCTCTACTCGGCCACGCCTGGCACCGGTCACACTGACTGAGCGCGATTTTACCCTGCACAAAGATGCAAGCCGAAGGCCTCTCGCAACCCCGGGAGGCCTTTTGCCTGTCCAATCCGGCGACCGAGTGGCCGGTGAGCGCACCCAACGCAATTCGATTCGCGCGAGCTCAAAATGCTACACTCGGCAGTTGATCTCAGAAGGAGACCGTTCAGGATGAAAGCTGCAATTCGCTTGATTCCGTTATTCGCTTTTGCCGGCATGATGCTTCCCGCCCATGCGGCCGATTTGTCCGGCGCCTGGAAGGGCGCATTCGACTTCAATGGCCAAAGCATCCCGGTGACCGTCAACCTGAAGGCCGATGGCGCCACGCTCACCGGAACCATCGAGGGCCTTCCCACCACGCCCGTTGACATTCACGAGGGCAAAATCGCCGCCGACGCCGTCACCTTTTGGGCCAACACCGACTACGAGGGCCAGACCTACAAGCTGGTCTTTACCGGCAAGATCGCAGGCGACCAGATCGACTTCACCTTCGGCACCGACGATGGCTCCTGGGACACAACGCTGACCGTTAAACGCGAAGGCGCGCCCGCCGCCGCGCCCTCGCCCGCAACTGCACCCGCTGCCCCTGCCGCTGTTCCCGCCACGCCGGATGTCTCCGGCATCTGGGCGGGCGATTTCGAGTTCAACGGCAATAGTCTTCCGGTTACGTTCAACTTCCAATGCAACGGCGCTACCGTCACCGGCAATCTCGGAGGCATGGGCGCGGCTCCCATCCAGATCCACAACGGCAAGATCGATGGCAACACCGTCACCTTCTGGATCAACACCGACTACCAGGGCCAGACCTACACCCTGAATTACACCGGCAAGATCTCACCCGGCCAGATCGACTTCACCTTCGGCACTTCCGACGGAAGCTGGGGCGCAACCCTCACCGCGAAAAAATCCCCGCCTCCGCCTTCGATCCCCGAGAATTAGAGGCAGTCCGGAAAAAATGACGGGCGGCGCGCCACGCGCCGCCCGTCGTTTTCACGATCCGCAAACCACGGACAACGACTTACGAATCACGATTGGCTACTGCTTTTCGATCCACGCGCGTAAGTTCCCCTGTTGCAGCCGCCGGAACTCCATGCACCCGTTGATCTGCTCAATCGAGTGCTTCAGCGCCTGGTCTGCCGAGGCCACCGGATGTGCCGCGAAGAACTGTTGCACGTCGTCGCGCGCCGCCTCCGAGCAGAACGCGCCGGTTGAACCCACCAGCGCGCCGCCAACTTCCGGCGTCAGCAGCGCGTGCACCTGGTCCCAATGCGATTTCACAAAATCCCATGCCCGCTCCCGCGTGGCGTCAACTTGCAGCGCAATGGCAAATTGATACGCCGCATCCTGGTTGCGAACCTTGCTGGTGGTGGCATACTCCAGCGAGCGCTCCTCCAGCGCCGGATTCTCAAACTCCGCGAGCAGTTGCAGCGCCGTCTCCGATAGCTCCGGATTCGCCGACGTCTCGTACACCTGCTGGAGCTTGTCGAATAGCGCCGCATCCCCGTTCCGCGCCGCAATCGCCAGCGCCGTCTGCCCCAGCGTGGGATCCACCGACCCCGGATTGTCCAGGAACCCCTGCGCCAATTCGCGTGCATCCTTCAGTACTGCTGGATCCTTCGCGTAGTAGCCCAGCACTCCGAAAAGCTCCGCCCGCAGCTCCTTCTTGTCCGGCGTATCGCTCGCCTCTGGCGGCCCCAACTTCGCGTACTCCGCCGAGAATGTTGTCCGCAGCCAGTTGGAAATCACTGTTTTCTCCTGCTCCGTGGCTGCCACGCGCTGGTAGATCGCACTCACTCCGCCCAGTGCCGATCCGATCACCGGCGCGTTGGGGTCCGCTTTCACCGCCGCTACCAGGTTCAGATAGTCTCCCACCGTCGCCTTATTCGCCCGCACCTTGGCCCACTCGTCGCCAATCAGGCTGATGCGCTCCGCCGGCTTCAGTCCCGTTTCCACGCTAGCCACCAGCGCCGCGTACTTGTCCGCCGGATAGCTGGCGCGGTAATAGCCCACTCCGCCCGCATTGGCAAAGAACAGCCCGCCCGAGGGAACCTTCAGGCTGGTCGCGTCCGGAGTTAGCACATCGCAGTCCTGCCCGCCGGCGGTCTTGAAACAAACCGGCAGCGTCCACTTCTGCGCCTCATCCACCTTGATGCTGGGGCTCAGGTAAAACCGCCGCTGCTCTACGCTCACCGTCCCGTTCCCCGGCTCGCCAAATGTCAGCAGCGGCACGCCCGGCTCCGTGATCAGGCTGTCCATGATCTTGTCCACCGGCTTGTGACTCACCGCGGTTTGCGCGCCCCAAAAGTCCTCCGCCGTCGCATTTCCGTATTCATGCTCGGTCAGGTACTTGTGCACGCCCTGGCGGAACGTCTCTCTGCCTTCGTAGTTCTCCACCATGTTCAGCACCGCGCCGGCTTTGCCATAACTGATGGCGTCGAACATCTGCTCAATCTGTGCGCGCGTGTTCGCCGTGGCCCGGATCGCCCGCGTGGTCGGCTGCGCGTCATAGTTCATGGTGCCGTCCAGGCCTTGGGCGTCGTCCTGCGCGATGTTCCACTCCGGATGCATCGCTGCCACCGGCTTGGATGACATCCACGTGGCAAAGCCCTCGTTCAGCCAGGTGTTGTTCCACCACTGCATCGTCACCAGGTCGCCGAACCACTGGTGCGCCATCTCGTGCGTAATATCCTCAGCCGCATTTTTCTTTGCGCCGATAGTCGCCGTCTTTGGATCGATCAGCAGCGCCGTCTCGCGATACGTAATGGCGCCGAAGTTCTCCATCGCCCCCGCCTCAAAGTCGGGAATCCCAATCATGTCCAGCTTCTTCAGCGGAAAATGAATGCCGAAATAGTTGTCGTAGTAGTGCAGCGTGAACTTGGCCACGTCCAGCGCATACGCCGTCAAATCCATCTTGTCCGGGGTGGCGCACACGCCCAGCTTTACCCCGTCCTCGACCGCGTTCGCGCATTTGAAGTCGCCCACCAGGAATGCCAGCAAGTAGGTCGACATCTTCGGTGTCTCTTCGAACTTGATGGTGTGCTTGGCTGGACCCGAACTGGGGCCCGGCCCCGGCGTGTCGCTGGCAATCTCGGTGTTCGAAATCGCGGTGTCACCTTTGTCGATCACCAGCGTTACCGTAAACGTCGCCTTCATCGCCGGCTCGTCGAAACTGGGAAATGCCCGCCGCGCGTCGGTCGACTCAAATTGCGTCACCGCATAGTCGCGCCGCTTGGTCTTGGAAAGATAAAACCCGCGCAGCTCGTTATTCAGGATGCCCGTATACCGGATGTTCAGCACCGCGTGCCCCGCCGGAATCTCATCCGGAACCGTGAACGTGGTCTGCTCCTTCTCCTTGTCGCTCGTCACCATGGCCGTCTGCGTCTTGCCCGCGGCCGTCACCGTCACACTTTGGTACTCGATCTCCAGCGAGTTCAGCGTGATCGATTTGCTCGCAACTTTAAGCACCACGTCGATCGTCTCCACGCCTGCGAACGTCGCCGTCTTCAGGTCCGGCGTCAGCTTCAGGTCGTAGTGCGTCGGCAGCGCATCGCCGCTCAGCCGCTGCGCGCGCGCCTGCGGGAAGGGAAGCGCAAGAAGACACGACAAAACCGCCGCAAAGCCACAAACCTTGCGCGGCAGGGAAGCAGAACCGCCTGTTCTCATTCGATCCTCGTTGAATTCAGATTGGTGATGATGCGCACCCGTTGCGCCACGCTATAGCTTCCGCGGCACAGCCTCAAATAGTGTAGACGCACCCGTGCAATGCCCCTTCCGCTGCGGTCCCATCGGTCTTCTTTTTTTTGACCGGCTTGTACAATTGCGAATCGAAAGGAATAGGGGTCTGCCATGAACGCTCCCATCATCGCGAGACCGCGCGTCTCCAACCTCGGGCCGGCGATCTTTCTCTTTTTCCTCGCTCCGCTGGTGGCCGAGTACTTGCTCGGCGATCTGCCCATCACGCTTCTTCCCGCACTCATCGTCCTCGCTCCCATGTACGGCGCCGGCGCGCTGCTCATCCGCGAAATCGTCCGCGCCACCGGCCGCGGATGGCCCTCCATCCTGCTCCTCGGCGGCGCTTACGCCATCCTCGAAGAAGCGTTCACCACCCAATCCCTCTTCAATCCCGATTACCTTCACCTGCACATGGGCCTGCTCAATGCCGGCTACATCCCCGCACTCGGCATGGGCGCATGGTGGACGCTCTGGATGCTCAATGTCCATCCCGTGTGGAGCATCGCCACGCCAATCGTGCTCGCCGAAGGGCTGTTCCCGAACCGCGCGCATCGCCCGTGGCTTGGGCGCATCGGCTGCGTCATCGTGTGCATCGTCTTCGCGTTCGGTCTGGTTGCAAGCACCTTGATCGGCTGGCGGCAGGATCACTTCCTGGCCAAGCCGTTCCAGTTCGCCATCGGCGGAGTGCTCATCGCGGCATTCGTTTGTGCCGCGCTCCTCATCCCAATACGGAGGAATCCGAGGAGCGGTCTCGCGCCCGGTCCATGGACTGCGGGCGGGTGCGCCCTGGTTGCGGCTTCGTCGGCGCTTCTCATCAATCCGCGAAGCGGGTGGTGGGCATTCGTATCCCTGCTCGCCGTGGACGCAATCTTTCTCGTCCTCGCTTTGCGCTGGTCCGCGGAAAAAAAGTGGGGATCGCTCCAGGTGCTTGCTCTCGGCGCGGCCGCCGCCCTTGCCTATGCGTGGCACAGCTTCATTCAGCCGCAAATCGTCGGCAAGCCCGGCCCCGCCGTCCTGATTGGCAAAGTGATCTTTGCGCTGGGAGCGCTTCTGATTGTCTGGCTAGGCGTCATGCGTACGCGAACGAACCTAAGAGCTAACAGCTAGGGGCTAGAGGCTGTCTTTCCTTCCTTCGCGCAACGACGCCAGCACCAGCAGGCACGCCCCTGTCACCACTGACGAGTCCGCCACATTGAAGTCCGGCCAGTGATAACCGAAGATGTGCACCTCAATAAAGTCCGTCACCTCGCCGTAGCGCACGCGGTCGTGCACGTTGCCTGCCGCGCCGGCCAGGATCAACGCCAGCGCCACTGTGGTCACGCTGATCCGGCTGCCCATCCGCACCATCGCGATCAGAACCGCAATCGCCGCCAGCGACGCGAAGCAAACCAGCGCCCAGCGCACTGCTTCAGGCCGCGCCGTATAGGCAAACAGCGAAAACGCCATGCCTCCGTTGGTCCAATGCGTAATCCGCAGCACGTGATCCCACACGGGAATCGCCCCGCCGTATTGGATGTGGTGCGTCACCCATGTCTTGGTCCAACGGTCCAGCGCAAAAATTGCCGCGGAGATCAGCAGCAGATATGGGAGCTTCTTCGGCGCAGACAGACTCAAGCCGCATCCTCCGCATGAGGAGGATCAATGTGCATCTCACGCAGCGCGTCCTGGCAGCGGTCGCAAACATTCGCCCAAACGCCGTAGTTGGAGACGTGAGGCATGAAATTCCAGCAGCGCGCGCACTTGTGGCCGCTGGCCGGCAGCACAAACGCCTGAAGGCTCGCAATGTTTACGGCCACACGAGATCCGCCTTCCGGTCCGCGGATCTCACCCGAATTTGGTTCACTATGCAAATGCAAGCGAACGTCCGAGACATTAAGGAGTTCTTTCCAACTCGGCCCGACATCACGAAGGAGGTCGAGCATGACACCGTTTGCGTAGAGTTCCACGTCTGCTTCTAAGGCCTTGCCGATGACCTTTTTTTGGCGAAGGTCTTCGAGCGAGCGGAGTACACCCTCCCGCAATGCGAAGAGGGCTCTCCATTTATCGATCTCGAACGCAGGATTTTCTGAAAACACTTCCTCCGGCCGCGGGAACAGCGCCAAATGCACGCTCTTCTCGCGTCCCTCCACCACCGGCAAGTATTCCCACACCTCATCCGCCGTGAACGAAAGAATCGGCGCAACCAGCCGCACCAGCGCCTCCGCAATCTTCCAAAGCACCGTCTGTGCGGACCTTCTCGCAGCCGATGTCGGCGCAAACGTGTACATGCGGTCCTTCAGCACGTCCAGGTAAAACGAGCTCAAATCCACAATCGCGAACTCATTCACCGCGTGGTACACGCGATGGAATTCAAACGCGTCGTACCACGCCAGGATCTTCTCCGTCAGCTCCCGCGTCCGCGCCAGCATGTAGCGGTCCAGCGGCAGCAGCTGCGCCTCGGGAACCGCATCCTTCGCCGGATCGAATCCGTTCAAATTTCCCAGCAGGAACCGGAACGTGTTGCGGATTTTGCGGTAGATCTCCGCGCACCGCGCCATCAGGTTTTCGCTCGCCGCCATGTCCTCGCGGTAGTCAATCGACGCCACCCACAGGCGCACAATTTCGCCGCCCATGCGCTCGGCAATGTCCACCGGGTCCACGCCGTTGCCCAGCGACTTCGACATTGCCCGCCCCTGCTCGTCCAGCGTCCAGCCCACCGTGTTGCAATGCGAATAGGGCGAGATGCCGCGCAGCGCCACACTGGTCAGCAGCGCCGAGTGGAACCATCCCCGGTGCTGGTCGCCGCCTTCCAGATACAACACCGGCACGTTTTCGCCGTGCTGAAAGCGCGCGTAAGGTCCCTTCAGGTCAGAGTCCGTCTCGCACACCGCAAACCAGCTCGCGCCGGAGTCGAACCACACGTCCAGAATGTCGGTCTCCTTGCGAAAGCGCGTCCCTCCGCAGTGCGCGCACTTGATGTCAGCCGGGAGCAAAGATGATATATCGGTTCCTAACTTGACCCCTTCCGTGCTGAGGCCGTACAAGACGCGGCGCATATCTTGGTACTCTTGGCCGTCAATTTCAACCGTCCAGCGCTCGAACGGGTCGTGCCAAGTGAGATTTGCATCCCGCATGGCTTGGCGGAATCTTTTTGGGTCAATGTTGGCTTCTGAGGCCATTTCTATCGCTGTGATTTTAGTTCTGCCGTGCACCACCGCCTTGTGCCACGCCTCGGCGCCCTCGCGCTCAAACAGGTCCACAATCTTCCTGTTCAGTTCCGCGTCGTTGATCGGCTGGTTGCAGCCCTCGCACATAAACACCGCAATGGGCACGCCCCAGATCCGCTGCCGGCTGATGCACCAGTCCGGCCGCGTCGCCATCATGTTGGTGATCCGCTCCTTGCCCCACGCCGGATCCCACACCACCTTGTCGATCTCTTCAATCGTCAACTGCCGGAACGTCGTCTCCGATCCGTCCTTCCGCTCGACCGTCTTGTCCAGCGAGATAAACCACTGCTCCGTAGCGCGAAAAATCACCGGGCTGTGGCAGCGCCAGCAGTGCGGATAGCTGTGCTCCAGGTTGCCGGCGGCCATCAGCGCGCCGCGCTCATGCAGCAGCGCCACAATCACCGGGTTGGCTTTCCACACCGTCAGCCCCTCGTAAGGCGGGGGCGTAGCCATTGGCCAGGCCGCCTCGTCCACGTGCAGCCGTCCCTCCTCGTCCACCCGCGTCTTTACCTCGATCCCGTACTTCTGCCCGGTGTAAAAGTCGTCCGCGCCGTGCGAAGGCGCCGTGTGCACCGCGCCCGTGCCCGTGTCCGCCGTCACATAAGTGCCAAGCACTCCCAGGATCGAACGATCCAGAAACGGGTGTTGAAACGTCGTCCGCTCCATCCGCGCACCCTTGAATCGCGCAATCTCCCGTGCGTCCTCCAGCTTGCATGCTGCAATCACCTGGCCGGCAAGCTCCGCCGCCACAATGTAAACCGGACCGGGCGCACCGCCTTCACCCCCAGCTTCCAGCGCAACGTAATCGAAATCCGAATGAAACGCCACTGCCATAGAAGCCGGAATCGTCCACGGCGTCGTCGTCCAGATGATCGTGTACACCTCGCGCCCGGCCAGCGCCGGATCCAGCGCGCTCGCGTCTGACGTCATCCTGTACCGGACATAGATCGACGGGCTGTTGTGCTGCTCGTACTCGATCTCCGCATCCGCCAGCGCCGTCCGGTCGTGGGTGCACCAGTACACCGGCCGTAAACCACGGTAAACAAATCCCTTCTCCAGGAACCCGTAAAACGCCTCCAGGGTCCGCGCCTCGTACTCCCGGCTCATTGTCTTGTAGGGTGTAGCCCACCGCCCAAACACCCCGATCCGCTCAAATTGCGCCGTTTGCAGGTCAACAAACTTCTGCGCGTACTCCCGGCATGCATCCAAGACTTGAGTGGCCGGCATTTTCAGCTTCTTGCGGCCCAGTTGCTCGTCCACTTTGATCTCGATAGGCAGCCCGTGGCAGTCGTAGCCCGGTACGTAGGGAGCATCGAACCCAGCCATCGTCCTGGACTTCACGACGAAGTCTTTCAGGCCCTTGTTCAGCGCGTGCCCCAGGTGAATGGGCCCGTTGGCGTAGGGAGGACCGTCGTGGAGAATGTACGAGGGCCGGCCCTTGCCCGCCTTCCGCAGCTCGTCAAAGAGGCCCATCTGGGCCCAGCGAGCCAGGCGAAGTGGTTCATTTTGAGGCAGGTTGGCCTTCATCGGGAAGGCCGTTTGCGGCAGGTTCAGGGTCGCCTTCAATTCCGGCGCTGCGGGCATCGTTTCTCCATTGTTCCTGGTAGGGCGTTCCCCTCCAGTGTAACCGGCGAACAGGCAACTTTTTTCAGGTAACAACTGATCTCATCTCTCGTCTATTGTGTATGGAAGACAGCGCGGCCGCCGAATATGAGATTCTGGAGTTAGGTCACCCTATGAGTTCGCCCGTTGACCCAACGGCTACCTCGGCTACTTCCGGCGCCCGCTCAGGCAGGACAGAATTCGATCCGTTCCGTCATAATGAAGTATTGGACCCAGGCGACCCTGCCCTCCGGTCCCGGGAAGGAATGGGCTTGAGCGCCGCCACCCAAGACGGCAACACCACTATGACCCAGTCTGCCACCTCAGCGCCAGCCGCCCTGCCCACCATCGAGGGCCACGAGCTCGATTCGTTTCTCGGCAAGGCTTTCGACGAAAAGCCCCTTTGGAGGGAACTCTACGAGAGCATCCGCGATGTCTTCTTCCCGCCCAAGCTCCCGCCCCTCGAGCTCACCTCCACGCCCATCCCGGTCATCGACCGCATGGCGTTCAAGACCAACCCCTGGGCCGTAGGCTCTGCCACCTTCATCAACGGCGCCATCCTGGCCATCATCCTGATCATCGGCGCCCGCCAGGTCATCAAGGCAATCGAAAAACCCAAGCTCGACGCCACTGACATAAATGTGGGTACCTACATGGCCCCCAAGCAGGCCAACCTTGCCGGCGGCGGCGGTGGCGGCGGATCGCATGACATGGTGGATCCCACCAAGGGCAAACTGCCCCCGCGCATGAAGGATCCCATCGTGCCGCCCATGGTGCCCATTCTCGACCACCCCAAGCTAGCCTTCACTCCCGCCATCAACGTGCAGCAGAACATCAAGCTGCCTGACAACCCCATGATGGCGAACTTCGGCGTCCACAGCGGGCAAAACGTGGTTCTCTCCGACGGCCAGGGTTCCGGCGGCGGCATGGGCACCGGCTCCGGCGGCGGAATCGGCTCCGGCACCGGCAATGGCTACGGCCCCGGTTACGGCGGCAACACCGGCGGCGGCGTCTATCGCGTCGGCGGCGGCATCTCCGCCCCCATCGCTCTCATCACCCCTGAAGCCGAGTTCTCCGACGAGGCCCGCCGCGCCAAGTACCAGGGCGTGGTCCTCATCTCCCTCATTGTCGATGCTCAGGGCAATCCCCAGAACCCCCGCGTGGTCCGCCCCCTCGGCATGGGCCTCGACGAAAAAGCGATGGAAGCCGTCCGCAAGTACAAGTTCAAGCCGGCCATGAAGGACGGCCACATCCCTGTCCCCGTTATGATCACCGTCGAAGTCAACTTCCGCCTCTACTGATCGAGATGGCCCCTGTAGCGCCGTGTATGACAGCGTTCACCCCTGTCAACTGCAAACAGCGCGCAGCTTCCCGTGGTGGTCGGGGCGATGTCAAGGGCGCCGTACTTTGGCGTTCATCTCGACCCTTGACACCGCCCCGGCCACGGCCACCATTGAACTTGGTTCGAATCTCGGACGTACTTTCTGAGATTCGAACCATGGCTGGAAACCGGTCTTGCTTTGCGAAACGGCCCTGGGCTCGCATGTTGGTTCTCAATCACTTTCGATCGAACGACTCAGGTTCGATCACCCATGTATTCGGTCCGGTGGTGCCCCATGATTGCCTGTTCAAACTCTCTCCCCCTGGGAAGAGAGGCGGGGTGTCCAATCAACCTCTCGGCTTTTGCGCCACGACGCTACACGGACTGCCCCGCATGCGAACCGCGCTCCCGCACCTGGCTGTAGTGCTCGCCGGAGCGCAACATCCAATACAGCCGCACCGCCAACTTGTGCGCGATAGCCAGCTTGGCCACCCCATGATGCTTTGTCATCGACAGCCGCACGTACTGCCGATGCCAGCTCGGATCCTGGCGCTGGGCGTGCATCGCGGCCTGCACCAGCAGCCAGCGCACCATGCTGTTGCCCTGCTTGGAAACGTGCCCCAGCCGCCGCCGCTGCCCGCTCGACTCCTCGGCTGGAATCAGTCCCAGGTAGCTGGCCACCTTCTTGCCGCGAGCAAACCGCCGCCAGTCCCCGATGGCCAGAACGAAAGCCAGCGACACTACCGGACCCACTCCCGGTTGCGTCATCAGCAGCGCCGCCGCCTGGTTCCGTTCCGCGGCCGTGCGCACCGCCTCGTCCAGTGCCCGCACCCGCCGCTCCAGCAGCCCCAGCACTTCCAGCAGATCCTGCCGCTCGACGGCATGCCAGCCGGCCAAGGGCAACCGGGCCACTTCCTCCAGTCCCTTCTTGCCCCGCGCCGTCGCCATGCCCTCGCTCTTGGCCATCGCATCCAGCTGGTTGTGCACGCGTGTGGCCATGCGCACCATCCGGCAGCGATGCACCAATAGCTGCCGCAGCTCATCCTCCGCCACGGAAAGCTGCCAGACCGCGGGAAACCGGTCCTCCACAAGCAATTGCAAAATATGCCGCGCATCCCGCTTGTCGGTCTTCTGCTTGCGCACAAACGACGCTCGAATCGCCGCCGCGTCGCCCAGCACAAACTCATGGCCCAGCTCCGCCAGCAGCCGCCGAAACCAGCGGAAGCTCCCCGTGGCTTCGACCCCTACCCGCACCGGCTTGCCTGCCAACCCGCGATAAAACTTCTCCGCCTCCTCCGGATGCAACAACCGCCGTTCTCCGTACTCGCCCGTTTCCTTGTCCACAAATGCGACCTGCTGAAACCGGGGATGAAAGTCGCAACCTATAATCACCATGTTCGGCTCCTTCTCCCGAGTCCCTGGTCGTTTCGCAGCCATCAGTCTACTCAGCTGAAGGAGCCGACGCTGTCATGTAATCAGCCTCCCGGCCAGCTGTAGCGCGGGTGTCCTCACCCGCGCCTGCTGGTCACACTCATTGCCTCCGACCGCGCCTGAGTTTTCTGGTTTATAAAGGACTGTCCACCCGTTCGCCAGAAAGGCAGTCCTTCTATGAACCGTCGCCTCGCTTTCTTCCTGGTACTTGTCTCCTCGCTTCTCATTACCGCCACAGCCTTTGCCCAGTTCCCGGGCATGGGAGCTCCCAAACACTACCCATGGTCCGATAAGAATCTCTCGCCCGACCAGCGCGCCGACATGGTCATCCAGCAGATGACCCTCGACGAAAAGATCCAGCTCCTGCATGGCCCCGGATGGCAGGTGTTCATGGGGCCAAAGCCCGAGTCCGGTCCCCTGACACGCGCCATTATGCTCTTTGAGTTCATTCCCGGCATCCCGCGCCTCGGCATCCCCGACCTGCAGATGACCGACTCCAACCAGGGCATCTCCGGCGTCGGAAGCACCGGCCGCTACGCCACCGCATTCCCCTCCGGTGAATCCATGGCCTCTGCATGGGATCCTGCGCTCTCCTATCAGATCGGCACTCAGATCGGCCACGAGATGCGCGCCATGGGCTTCAACATGTCCCTCGGCTCCGGCATCAACCTTACTCGCGAGCCCCGCAATGGCCGCATCTTCGAGTACAAAGGCGAGGATCCGCTGCTCGCCGGCACCCTGGCCGGTTCCGAGCTGAAAGCCGAAAAGGCCTTGCACATCGTGACCGACCTCAAGCATTACGCGGTCAACGACCAGGATTCCGGCCGCATCGTAGCCAACTCCATCATCTCCAAGCGCGCCATGCGCGAAACCGACCTCCTCGCCTTCAAAATCGCGCTCCGTGATTCCGGCGCCGGCGCTTTCATGTGCTCTTACAACAAGATCAACGGCACTTACGCCTGCGAAAATCCCTACACCCTAGGCGTGCTCAAAAAGGATTGGGGTTTCAAGGGTTTCGTCGTCTCCGACTGGGGCGGGACCCAAAGCACAGTGCCCGCGGCCATGGCTGGCCTCGACGTGGAGATGCCCGGCAACGACTCCTTCGGCGCGCCGCTCAAGAAAGCCGTCGAAGACGGCCAAATCCCCACGGACCGCCTCAATGACATGGTGCACCGCGTTCTGCGCACCATGTTCGACTCCGGCATCGTCGACGATCCGCCCCAGCCCGAGTCGCCCAACGTCATGGAGGGCTTCCGAATCGCCCAGAAAACCGAAGAGCGCGGCGCGGTGCTCCTGAAAAACTCATCGAACCTGCTCCCGCTCAACGCCGCTTCCATCAAGTCCATCGCCGTCATCAGCGGCCACGCCGACGTTGGCGTCATCTCAGGCGGCGGTTCGTCGCAGGTCTCGCCTGCCGGCGGCAACGCCGTTCCGCCTCCGCCGGGGATCGCCGCAAATCCATTTACCGCCTTTATGCTGCTGGAGGTCTATCACCGCTCCGCGCCGCTCAAGGGCATTGAAGCAAAGGCGTCGCGCGCAGATGTCCAGTTCGATCCCGGGAGCGACCTCGCATCCGCCGCCGCCCTTGCCAAAAAATCGCAGGTCGCCATCGTCTTCGTCACCCAGCACGCCTCTGAAGGCATGGACCTGCCAAATCTCTCACTCCCCGGCAATCAGGACGCGCTCATTGAGGCAGTAACCGCGGCCAATCCCCACACCATCGTGGTGCTTGAAACTGGCGGCGCTGTCCTCATGCCATGGATCGACCAGGTCCCGGCAGTCCTTGAAGCCTGGTACCCCGGCATTCGCGGAGCGGAAGCAATCGCCAACATCCTCTTCGGCGACGTGAACCCCTCTGGCCATCTCCCGCTCACGTTCCCCAGGAGCGAAGCCGATATTCCTCATCCCATCCATCTCGCCCCGCCCAAGGCCGACGCCGAGCACCCCGTGCCCAGGCTCGCCGGCGCGCCCGTCATCATCGGAATGGCTATGGGAATCGGCCCCGACTTCGACGTGCATTACGATGAAGGCCTGAAGGTCGGCTACAAGTGGTACGACGCCGAGCACAAACCTGTCCTGTTCCCCTTCGGCTTCGGCCTCTCTTACACCACCTTCGCCTACTCCGGCCTCTCCGTCACTCCCGGCGAAACCACCACCGTCTCTTTCACCGTGAAAAACACCGGCAAGCGCGCCGGGATGGAAACGGCTCAAGTCTACGCCAGCCTGCCCGCCGCCGCCGTCGAGCCGCCCAACCGCCTGGTGGGCTGGACCAAGGTTGACCTCGCTCCCGGCGAATCGAAGCAGGTCTCGGTTCCGGTCAGCCGCGAAATGCTTTCCATCTACGACGAAGCTTCGGACTCGTGGAAATTGATCCCCGGCAACTACGTCCTCCACGTCGGCAGTTCCTCCCGCGAACTACCCCTGGAAAAAACCGTAACCTACTGAGCTGGGCCAAGTACCGAGCTGCATTACCAACTGAGCTGTATCACAAGCCGAGCTGTGTCCCGTTCAACGCAGTTTCTTCGCGATGAGCGGGCGTGCATGCCCCTGTCACCTGACTCCTGACTTACGGCAGGGGCAGTTCGCCCTCGAATCTCATGGCGACCAGCTCCTGCCGCACCCGCTCCGCCGTGGTGAACTCGATCGCAGCCAGGCCCAGCGCCCGCGCCATCTCCACATTCACGCGTCTGTCATCCACAAACAGCGTCTCCTCAGCCCGCGTGCCCAGCCGCTCCAGCGTGTGCCGGTAAATCGCCGGATCGGGCTTGGCTATCCCAAGCTGAAAGCTCCACACCAGCACATCGAAATTCTGGATCCACGGGAACGCGACCAGAATGCTTTCCAGTACCGAATCGCCCATGTTGGATAGGATTGCCGTGCGCAGCCCGCGCGCCTTCAACTGCTGCTGCCACTTCACCATCGCGGGATTCTCGGTGGTCCACATGCGCGCGTCCAGCCGGTTCAGTTCGGCCAGGTCGCCGGCCGTGAGCGCAAGCCCGCTCTCCCGCGCAAACTTCTCCCAGAACGTAACCCCGCTCAGCTTGCCCTCGTCGTACGCGTGCCGATCAACCCAGTAGAGCGTCTCGAACCGCTCCACGTCCAGCCCCGTTATGCGCACCATCGCGTCATGTGCCTCCGCATCCGGCTCGCCGGTCAACACCATCCCGTAATCGAAGATCACCGCCCGCAGTCCCAATTGTCCTCCCGCTCCCTCGCTGTGCACTTCTTCCATTCTGGCATTTCGGATCGCCGCGGTTGGCCGCGAGGGCACGGCGCTACCATGGAAGATCATGCGCTTTTCTCAACGCACAGCCTGGAACACCGAGGAGACGGAACTCGCCCGCGCCCATCGCGCACGCCTCAAGGCCGGCCTTCCCATCGCCGACCTCACCGCCTCCAACCCCACCCGCTGCGGCTTCCGCTACCCGCCCGAAACACTCGCGGCCCTCGACAATCCCGCCGCCCTCGACTACGATCCCAATCCGCGCGGCCTGCTCCTCGCGCGCCAGGCCGTCTGCGCCTACTACGCCGATCACGGCACCGCAGTCTCTCCCGAACAGGTCATCCTGACCACCAGCACCAGCGAGGCCTACAGCTTTCTGTTCCGCCTGCTCTGCGACCCCGGAGACGAGATCCTGGTTCCTCAGCCGGGCTATCCGCTGTTTGACTTCCTCGCCACCCTCGACGACGTTCGCCTCAAGCCGGCACCGCTGGTCTACGACTACGGCTGGCAGATCGACCCGGAGGGATTCCGCCGCGCCATCACGCCCCAGACGCGCGCTATCGTGCTGGTTCATCCCAACAACCCCACCGGCCACTTCACCAAGGCCTGGGAGGGCAGGGAACTCGCCCGTCTGTGCCGCGAGCACGATCTGTCGCTCATCGTCGACGAGGTATTCCTGGATTACCCATTTCCAACCGTGCCCCATCCATCGGCAGCTTTATCGCCGATGGGTGGGATCCAGGCCGGACCGGCCCCGATTCCGACATTCACCACCGGCCTTGAAGACGTTCCGGTCTTCGTAGTCAGCGGCTTGAGCAAGATTGCCGGTTTGCCGCAGATGAAGGCCGCCTGGATCGTCGCAGCCGGGCCGCACCCCCAACGCAACCTGGCTCTGGACCGCCTGGAGATCATCGCCGACACGTTCCTCTCCATGAACGCTCCGGTGCAATGGGCCTTGCCCGCGTGGCTCTCCGGACGCCATGGCATCCAGCGGCAGATCCAGGAGCGGGTCGGGGCCAACCTGGCCGAACTGGACCGCCGACTCGTGGCGCGCTCAGCACTCCGTCGCCTGGACTGCGAGGGCGGCTGGTACGCCGTGCTGCGCATTCCCGCTCTGCGGCCGGATGAAGTCACCGTCCGCATGCTGCTCGAATGCGGGGTCTGGGTCCATCCTGGCTACTTTTTCGGACTGCCCGCCTCAGGTTGGCTGGTCCTGAGCCTGCTCGCGCCTGTATGCGAATTTCAAACGGGTATGGAGGCGCTGATTAACTTTTTGGGAACGAATCAGGAACCTAACAAATCTGAAGGACTAGCTCAAGTTTAGCTTCATATTGTTCGTATAAATTTATGAAATAAAATAGGTTACTTACAATACTTTCGTCACTGTTTTGCGCGCAGAAACGGATTGCTTTCCCGCTCCGCTCCAATCGTCGTCTCCTCGCCGTGTCCGGGAATCACCCGCGTTTCATCCGGCAGCGCCATCAGCCGAGTTTCGATCGATTCGATAATCTGCCGTCCGTCACCGCCGGGAAGATCGGTGCGTCCAATGCTGCCGGCAAACAGCGTGTCTCCGGCAAGCAGCAACTTCATCGGGGCGAAATGCAGGCACACGGATCCCTGCGTGTGACCGGGCGTGTGCAGCACCTGGGCCGGGTAGCGCTCCAGCCCCACCTTTTGCCCTTCCTCCAGGCTCACGTCCGGCGGCGCTACTTCGGGCGTGCGCACTCCTACCCACGCCGCCTGCTCGTTCATCATCTTCAGCAGCGGCAGGTCGTTCTCGTTCAGAAGAATGGGCGCGCCCGTCAGCCGCTTCAGCTTCAGCGCTCCGCCCACGTGATCGATGTGCCCGTGGGTAACGAGAATCTGCTTCAGCTTGAGCCGCAGTTCCCCGAGCCTTCGCTCAATGCGGCTGACTTCGTCTCCCGGGTCGATGACGATGGCCTCGCCGGCCTCCTCGTCGCCCAGGATGGTGCAGTTGCAAGCCAGCGGCCCGACAGGAAATGTCTCCAGAATCATGCCTTCATTGTAGGGCGGGCTGCCTCTGCGCCGGACACAACCGCCAGCTCCCGCGCCGCAACGCGCGGCTTGCGGAATGTGAGGGCATAGAAGCGTTTCTTTCCAGCAATCTCCAGGATCTTCGCGTGAACCTCTTCCATCTCCGCGGGAACCAGGTCGACGGGAACGCTCACAGCGTCTTCGCGCCCTTTGTAGAACTCGCGCGCGTAAGGGATGTTCTCGTAGGCGGCCTTGACGTGCTCTTCGGTCTCGTCGGCGATCAGCAGCAGGCTCCCGGGCCTGGCCACGCGAATCATCTCGCGGATGGCGGCGGCGCGGTCGGAGAAGAAATTGATGCCGCCCACGTGAAAGACCACGTCGAAGCTCTCGTCGGCGAAGGGCAGCGCCTCGGCATTGCCCACAAAGAGATCGGCCTGCATATCCCAGCGGCGCAGGTTCGCCTGGCAGCGCAGCAGCATTTCGCGGGAAAGATCGAGGCCGAAGCGGCGAATCTGGCGCGGCAGGTACTTGAAATTCAGCCCGGTGCCGACGGATGTTTCGAGCACGGCATCGCCCGGCTTGACCCCGAGCAAGTCCAGGTAGCCCATCACGTAGACATCGCGGTCCAAGCCGCCGAGCGCCATGATCACCCGCTGCGAATCGTCGTAGAAGCCGCCAATGGTCTCGTAAAGCTTGTTGTACTTGCGATTCATGCCGGTAAGGTCTCGCGGACGGAGGAAGACCGGCATTCCGTTGCGCATGGGGAAGACTTCGCCGGCGGTGCTTTCAAGATGGAGGTTGCTGCCTTCGCCGGCCAGCTGAACAGGAGAGCCGCTTTCGGGGCTGCGCAGCAATGCGATCGTATCCATGCGCTGATCCCACGGCCGCGGTCGGGCCGCGAAAGGCCGGAGCAGTCCGGAAAGGCGAAATTCGCGGTCCCACAGGCAGACCACCATAGCCGCAAACCATGCCACGCCGAAAACGCGAAGCGCGCCGGCGGCGTTTAAGGCTTCGACGGGCTCAAAGACAGCGAGCGACGAGCGAAATGCGCCGGCACTGAGTGGCGCCAACCAGTGCGGGACGGCCCATGCGAGCGCCAAACTTGCCAAAGGAAACGGCAAGGTCCAGGCGATTCCATTGAGGCGGGTGTTCGCCAGCCGATGAACAAGAAACGGGAGCACGCCGATCACGGCTGCCGCTAGAAGGAGAACGGCGCCCAGGCCGTCGTGTGCTCCCAGCATTCGCCAGTGGCGCACGGCTGCGGGAACAAACCCGATCGCGAGAATCCACAAGAAACCGGCGCGGATCCGCTGCGTGCCTACAAACCAGACGCCGAGAATCGGCCCGGTCCATGCGCCCACCGGGCTCCAGAAAAAGCCGCACACAAAAGCTGCAAGAACCAGCCACCCGAATCCCTGCCGGACCTTCAATTCAAATTGCGTCACGTCGTGCCTTTCTCAAATGTGATGGGGGAAGACGGGTTGATGCGGGGCTTGCAGTTGTGCCGCTGCCGTGGCCGTCTGCTTCCAGTTCGGCCAGCGCTTCCTTGCCCCAATCCAGCGCAGCCCGCGTCATGGCCACGCCGAGGCGGAGGGTGAGCATCCAGTACTTCAGACCGGGCTCACCGGCGTTGACTTTGGGCGCTAGGGTCTCGATTTGCTTCATCGCGCGTAAAGCCTCGGTATTGCGCCGCTCCAGCTCCTGGATATGCGCGATCGCCACGCTCGGGTCGGCCTCCGCGCCGAAGAACAGCTTGAGCAGGAATTCGTTTCGCGGGGGATCGTTTTGGAACGGAGCCGCGAGCCAGTCGCGCAGGACCGCGCGGCCGGCGGCGGTGATGCAGTACGCCTGGCGCCGCTGTTTCCCCGGTTCGCCGCCCGCTTCGATCAGACCTTGGCCGGCTAACTGCTTCAACGCCGGATAGATTTGGCCGTAGCTTTCGCCCCAGAAGTAGCCCACGCTGGTTTCAATGGCCTTTCGAATGTCGTAGCCGGAGCGCTCGCCGGCGATGGCGAGCATTCCGAGGACGACATAGGATGTGCGCGAGAGCTCCATTAGCTGAAAGATATATCTGGAAGATATGATTGTCAAGAGAATCGTCGATCACCGTTCCACCCGGCCTACTGAAAGGGAGTTCCTGGCACGCCCGGCGAGGCCCAGCCATAAAATCCCCTAATTGCGCCATACCAATATGCCGATGAAAGAATTACACTTCACGCGGCGGAGTGCCGGTCATCACAAAGGCCTGGCCGCGTTTCGTCCGATGATCGGGACAGAGGGAGTCAATGGATGCAGTTCCGGCGGCGGTTCCGCGCGCACCTTCTTTGGTTGGGAGCCGGCCTGGCCTGTTCTGTTATCCTGGCGAATGCTTTTCCGCCGCGCCCAATCTCCCTGATTACCGCGCGCGCAGTTCATAGCCTGCCCCCGGATCAAGCCGTGAGCAAGTACCCTGTTCACCTTCGCGCGGTGCTCACTTACTACGATCCCTATATTGATCCGAGGCGGGGCGCCATTTTCGTATGTGACCGATCGGGCTGCGTGTTTGTCTCGATCCCTCACCGGCCCATCTTGCCGCTTCAAAGCGGGGATCTGGTGGACATCTCGGGCGTAACCGGCCCGGGAGATTATGCCTCCATCGTGGATGCCAGCGAAGTCCTGGTGATCGGAAAATCGAGACTTCCCGCGCCCCGCAAGGTCAGCAGCCAAGACCTTTTTTCCGGAGTCTACGATTGCGATTGGATTGAAGTGCAAGGCCTGGTTCGCGCCGTGCATTACGGGACCGGCACGGTGGCTCTCGAAATTGAATCCAACGGGCGCTCGTTTCCTGCCGCTTCCGTGGTTGAGCCGGGAGCCAATTACGAGGCGCTGATCGATTCGCAAATACGGTTGGTAGCCAACACGTCTCCGGTTTTCAACGCGCGCCGCCAGATGGTTGGCGTTCACGCGTTTTTCCCCTCGCTTCGTCAGATCCGCGTCATCCGCGCCGCGCCCGACGATCCCTTTGAATTGCCGGCGATGCGGATTTCGGACATGTTCCGTGTCTCGGCTAGTCCGAGCCTTTCCCATCGAGTTCACCTGGAGGGCGCGCTGACTCTGGATTGGCCTGGGAGAATGATCTGCATCCAGTCCGGAGCGGACGCCCTCTGCATGGAAACACGCCAGAAGACCAGGATGGCATTGGGCACGCCGGTTGCGGTCGTGGGATTTCCCTCGGTGGATGCGTTCAAGCCGACACTGGAGGAGGCGAGCTTTCGCGCCTCGCGCGGCGGCGCGCCACTTCCCGATCCGCCGGTGCGGATTGCAGGAAACCAGGAAATCGACGACAGCCTCGACGGCCGGCTGATCCAGTTCGATGCGGAATTGATCGGCCAGGATCTTGCCGCCGCGGAACCGAAGGTGATGCTGAACGCGGGCGGGGTGCTGATTCCCGCCATGATCTCCAAAGAGGCATTGGCGGAAGGGCCGCACGCTTGGCGGGATGGGAGCCTGCTGCGCGTCACCGGCATCTGCAGCGTTCAAGTGGATGCATGGAGCATCAGCCTGGGAAATGGCAAGGTGCAGCCCGAGTCGGTCCGCATCCTGTTGCGGTCGGCCGATGACATCGCCGTTCTTCATGCCCCGTCCTGGTGGACGCCCGAACACGCAGTGGTGAGCTTTGCCGTTGTCTGTCTCATCGTTCTTGGCGCGTTCGCTTGGATCATCGTTTTGCGCCACAGCGTCAAGCAGCGCACTTCCGAGCTGCACGAAAGCAGGGAACGGCTCCGGTTCCTTTCAGAACACGATGCGCTTACCGGTCTGCCCAATCGCGTTCTCCTGAACGAACGGCTGCGAATGGCGCTGGAAACCGCGGATCGGAACGGTACCCATCTGGGCGTGCTGATGGCGGACTTGGATGGATTCAAGGCTGTCAACGATGAGTTGGGTCATCACGCGGGCGATCGTTTACTGTGCGAAATGGCACGCCGGCTCAGCGAATGTGTTCGGCTGACCGATACAGTGGCTCGCATTGGCGGCGATGAGTTTCTTGTTCTTCTCACCGAGCTTCGCGATCCCGCCGAAGCCGGGTTTATCGCCAGCAAGATGGTAGCTGCCGCGGCAAATCCACTTTCCATCGATCAGACAAAAGTGGAGATCACGTTGAGCATCGGTGTGGTGATTTATCCCGAAGGGGGGACCGACGTTCCAACACTGATGCGGCATGCCGACGAAGCAATGTATGCGGCAAAGAGCGAGGGCAAAAATGGTCTCCGGTTTTTTGGTCTGGCCGGCCTAAGCCCGCAGGGTGGAAACCGGCACAACATGCCGCCCCTTGCGCACGCCGGTGTTTCGGAAAGCTGATGCCTGTAGCTTCTCAGCGGGTGTATCGGCGGGGAACCCCGTCGGCCAGCAGATATATCTAACAGAAAATTGAGTCAACAGAAACTTTCATTGCCGGCGAGCGCGGTCAAGGGGACGGGTCGCGCAATTCAGGAATTTCCTCAGTGCCGAGGGCGACGTTGGCGAGGCGTGAGGCTCATTCGCAGCCGCATGCTTTCCCCTCCGCTTCGCGCCTGCGAATAGCGGCTCCCGCAGGGTCGGTCAGGATATCGAGCCACAGCGGGTGAGTTTCGGTTTCGGCCTCGTAGTTGTCGTGCCAGTTCCACCATTTGTATGGCGGGGTCTGCGGGTAGCCATCGGGCGAATCCTCCCAGGCCTCCTGCCGGCCCAGCGCCGTGATATCGAGGTAGCTCCAGGTGGAACCCATCGCCTCGTCACCGCGGCTGTTGATGAAATATGTGCGGAACACCTTGTCGCCGTCGCGGATGAACACGTTATGGCCGTGCCACTGGTCCACGCCAAAGTCCACGTCGAAGCTATCGGTCATGGTGTACCAGGGCATCTCCCAGCCCATTCGCGCTTTCAGGCGCGCAATGTCTTCCTGCGGGGCGCGCGAGGCCCACGCCAGCGTGGTGTCGCGAGCGTTCAAATGGGCCAGGTGCGCCACCTGATCGGCGCCCAAAGAGCAGCCGCGGCAGGCGTGTTCAGGCCAGCCGAAAACCCCGGGCTCGAAAAAGGCGCGATAGACAATCAATTGACGGCGGCCCTCGAACAAATCCAGCAGGCTTACCTTGCCTTTGGGACCGTCGAACTCGTACTTCTTTTCTACCGCCATCCATGGCATCCGCCTGCGCTCCGCGGCCAGCGCGTCACGAGAGTGGGTCAGGGCCTTCTCTTTCGCGAGTAACTGCTGGCGCGCTGCTTCCCACTCCTGCTCGGAAACAATCGGAGGCGTGTTAATCGCGAGATGCTCTTTGGTTCCGGTACCGTGCGTTGTCTGTGTCGACATTGTCCTTTTCTCCATTCGTTGGATTTTGGCCCTTGGATTCGACCTGGACATGACTGAGTGCCTGGAGGTCACGTCGCATCCAAACTGATGTGGCTTTCAAACGACTTGGGAAGCGCCCGGGCGGCGCGCCGACGATCTTTCGGTCTTTTGCCTTCCCCGCTTCTGCGGGTCCTGGGCCGCTAACCGGCTACACGGAGGCTTCAGCGATCGTCGCCGATGTCGCGATTCCCGCTCCTGGTGGAGGTCGGCGAGGAACTGAGTGTATCAGATGTTATTCCGTGCAGGCGAAACGCGCCCCGAATGACGAACGGCAGGCCGAAGCCTGCCGTTGGGTGCCAAACCGCGAAACGATGCTATTTGCCGGACTTTGCCGGAGTCGATGCCGGCGCGGAAGTGGTGCCGGAAAGTACTGACTTGACGTGGCTGCCGCTGCCGCGCACGTAAAGGATGGTCAGGCTCAGCGAGGTGATCATGAAGATGATGGCCGACCAGGTAGTGAGTCGCGTCATCAAATTTGCGGCTGCGCGGGGCCCGAACGCCGTCTGCGAGCCCTGTCCGCCAAACGCGCCGGCCAGGTCGGCCGAGCGGCCCTGCTGGATCAAAACCACGCCGATGAGGAAAAGGCACACAAGGATGTGCACTACCACGATGAAATAGAACAGAATCTGCATCTTCAACACTACTTTCCGGCCACTCGGGCGCGGGAATCTTGGTGCGGAGGAGGGGACTTGAACCCCTATGCCTTGCGGCGCAAGCACCTCAAGCTTGTGCGTCTGCCAATTTCGCCACCTCCGCAAGGTGAACCTCTAAAAGTATAGCAGAGGGCAACATGAAGCCAAGGTCACGTAGGTTGTAGAACTTACCGCTTCGCATCGGCCATTTTACGGCGCAGTCGCGCCTCGGCATCGTCGCTCCAATACTTGCAGTTAAGACGAACAAACACCGAGGAATACGGAACCGTCATCGTGGTTTTGAGGACGAGTACATGCATGGTGCGTCCAGCCTCGTCGACACGCCCGATCAGCTGCTCGTGAGGGACCGATTCGACCGGGATTCGGGCCAGAAGCTTGCCAATGGCAGCGCGATAGGCGGTCACGCCGGGCGCATCCGATTCCGGGACGAAGGGCAGCTCCGCATCCATCAGAATGTCGGGCCGGACGGCTATCGAGTGCTGGATTGCGTCCAGAACAAAGCGGGTCACTTCAACCTGGTCAGCGCCGGTCTCGATGGTTTCGACGCCGGCCGAGGCCTGCAGCGGGTAGGCGGAGTCGACGATGAGAATCCAGTTACGGTGGCCCATCAGGGGCAGGGCCCGTTCGACCTTGTTGCGCCATGAGGTCTGTGCCATGGCCGGAGCAACGGCCAACAGAAGGAGTGCGAACAAGACACACCATTGATTGACTGCACGGCGCATGGAGCTTTCCTCCCATCGAAATCAAGCGCGGGTCGCTTCCTATGGTACTCGCGAGGTCAGGACGTGGGGGCGCGTTCCGGCTCGGTCACGACAAATTGCTCATCCAGGCCGGTGGGGTGCTGCAACAGCCACGATTGAAACCCATCCACAATAGCCATCAGCGCGGCCTGGTTCAAGTCGCTGCTGACGCCGGCCGTCACCCAGGGCTCGTGCCCCGCGGCCTGGAAGCTCACGGTCACGCGCACATGCGCGGCCGAGTCGTGCGCGGAAACGTCCAGCGCAGTCACGCTGAAGCGGCCCAGGTGCATCCGCTTCAGCGCCGGATGCCATTTCTCCAATTCCTTGCGCATCGCCCGCGTCAACGCATCCACCGGGCCGGCGCCCTCGGCCCGCGTGGTCACAATGGTTCCGTTGCCCAGCCCCAATGACATAAACGCCTGCACAAAGCGCGTGCCGGCCTCGTCAGACTCGTCCATCACCCGCCAGGTGCGCACCGTGAAGAACTCCGGCAGCGTCCGCAGCACGCGCATGCACGCCAGCCGGAACGATTCCTCGCTGGCCGTGAAGCCGCCGCCCTCCACCATGGCCGGATTCGTGTCCAGTAGCTCCTGGGCCTCCGCCGCGTTCAGGCCCACACCCAGCGCCTCGGAGAGCATCATCACGTTGGCGCGGCCCGACTGCGCGTTGACGCCGATGGCCGGCGACGCCCCCACGCGCGCCGGATCGCACCACAAATACGCGCCGGGATTCTTGCGCTCGCTCGATCCATGCATGCCTGCCCACGTGCCGAATGCGCCCTGCCCGGCAATAGGCGCGCCATGCGGCACATCGAGCGAGAATGCGTCGTAGGACGCCTGCGCCAGGCCAACAAGCCCCTTCAGTGATTCTTCCGGCACAAACTCCGCTTCGCCGCGAAGTTGCATCCCGCCGATCACCGTGGTCAAGTTCACATTGCCGCAGCGCTCGCCCGTGCCCACCAGCGTTCCCTGGATCTGCACCGCGCCGGCCAGCACCGCCGCGCGCGCATTGGCCACGCCCAGGCCGCGATCGGTGTGCCCGTGGAAGCCGAACAGTGCTGCAGGAAAGTCGCGCACCATCCGCGCGATAGTTGCGCTCACCTCTTCCGGGCTCGCCCCTCCCGTGGTGTCGCACAGCACGATCCTGCTCACGCGCTGCTCCGCGCATTGCCGCACCAGACTGTCGAGATACTCAAGTGTCCGTCGCGCATAATCCGGATCGCACGCCGCGCCCATCTCGCGCCGTCCACAGGCTGCGTCCAGGGCGTGCTCCAGGTCCACCATCACTTCCAGGCCCTTGTCCTCGAGGTAAGCGATGGTTTCGCGCGCCATTGCCAGGTTCTCTTCGGGAGTGGTTTCGAGCGACCGCTCCACATCCAGCAGCCGCGACTTCACCACCACCACGGCCACCGGCACGCGGCGCTTGCGCTCCACCATAAAACGCGCGTCGGGCCAGTCTGCCACGCGGGTTCCGCGCCCGCGCGTGCGCCCAAACAGCGCCAGCTTCATCGCGCCAGTCTCAACGTCCTCCGCGGCTTTTGTCAGTTGCTCCACAAACTGGTAAGCGCCGGCAAAGCCGATCTCCGCATAATGCACGCCGAACGCGCCCATGCGCTGCAGCAGCTTGAGCGCATTGGGGACGGAGATTTCGAGATTCGGCTGCTGCATGCCGTCGCGAAGACTGGTGTCGAATAGTTCCACCCGTGGTGCTCGATGTACGCTCATTTGTCCCTGCCTTTACTGAAGGGTACGGACTTTAGTCCGTACGCCAAATGTCCTAAGAGAAGCCGTTGGGCTTCAGCCCCCGGGGGCCGCGCCCCGGATCACTCCATCAGTCTTTCCATCCATCCCGCCAGCTCGCGCTCGTCGTCGGAACCCGCAGTCTCGGTCACGCGCACGTTGCGTCTCTCCTGCTCGGCGCGGTTCTGGCTCAGTTTGAATTTGCCTTCAACGCGTGCAATGGGAATGCGGAATCCCATGATGCCGGCCAGCATGGTGCGACGGAAACCCTCCGGCATCGCGCGCCAGCGGTCCCCGTATGCCGGCTCGTGCCGCGCGATCAACTCCTCAACCAGCCGACGCTTTTCGTCTTCGCCTTCCACCAGTTCCAGCGTGCCGTACGAGTGAATTGCAATGTAATTCCACGTTGGAACGGAAAGCTCCTCCACATAGTTCCGCGGCGAGACGTAGGCGTGCGGGCCGGGGAACACGACCAGCGTCTCGCGCCCCGCCAGCTCCTCCCAATGCGGGTTGGCGCGCGCGAAGTGGCCTTCCAACTGCCCGTGCTCGCCCTCGTCCTTCACCAGCAACGGCAGATGCGTAGCCGTGGCGCCGTTCGCCGCGCCCACCGGCCCAAACAGGATGGCGAACGAGTAGCGCCTCATCGCCTCCAGCAGCAGCGCGCGGTCTTCCACACGATTGAACTTTGGAATGTACATGCCGTTATTTCCCCTGAAAATGTGAAAAGCCACCAGCCGCTGGTGCGGGTGGTGGCCTGTGTTGCTTTTGCTGCTCTTGATCTCTTACGTCAGGCTCATCTTCCCGCACTCGTTGTCGCCGCTAATTCGAATGGCGGGAATCTGCGCAACTCCGCTCTCCATTGCAAACAACATCGCATTGGCGCGGTTAAGCTGCATTGACGTTAAAGGAAGTAGACCAGAGAACTGCGCGCGCGTCAAGAATCCCGTCGATCCCGCCAACTGAATCCTGACGCACGCTTTGGAGTTTGAGATGACTATCCCCGCTTGAGCGCCCGCTTCAGCACCGTCTCCAGCGCCGCCTTCTGCTCCGCGTACTCTTCCGCCGTAATGGTCCCGGAGATCTTCTCGCTTTCGAGCGAGAACAGCTCCTCCTTGAGCACACTCAGCAGCGCGGAGTTCTTTGCCACCGGCGTCACCGGTGCGGCATGCACAACAGGAACAGCCTGCGCCACAGCCACAGCGCCCGGCACGCCCGCCGCCGCAGCAACCGGCATCGGCGGACGCCGCAACAAAAACGCCGCAGCCGCGGCCAGCAGCAGCGCCAGCCCGCCCAGAATCCACCACTTGTACTTGCTCAGCGGATCAGGCGTATTGATAGGTTCGCCGATGCCGCCGCCCGGTCCTTGCTGCGGGGCCTGTTGTGCGCCTGGCTCCTGCTGTTGCTGCTCGCGCGGCATCGCGCCCGTGCCTGACACGGTAAAATCCGCCGCCTTGCCCGGCGTCACATTCTTCAGCAGGTAGGTGTTGAGCGAAGGATCTTGCGGAATGGATTGAAAGCTAGCGCCCGACCCCGGCGCGAAGCTCATGCTCTTCGGCAGTTCCACCGCCAGGTTGTCCACGGGTATAAGAATGCTTGGCTTAATGGTGTACTTGCCGGAGTACGGCACGTGGAAGCCAATCTGGAATTCGGTGCTCTTTCCGTCCTGGTCCGGCTCAATGGGCACGTTGAACGCGTAGTGTCCCTTGCCCAGCTCTTTGGGCACGGCCATGGTAGGCAGCCCGCTTGGGCGCGTGGCCTGTGCACCATCGAACACCGCGTCCGTCGGCAGCGCAAATTCAAAAGTGCTGTTGCTGAACTCCGTCAACTTGGGCGAGCTGGCGTTGTGCACCACCCACGAAATGCTGACGGAAAGCTGGTCGTTCTGCGTTTCCACCTGGTAAATCTCGGCCTCCACGGAAATGCCGTTCACCTTGGCGGCCGCATCGTACACGCCGATATCGCCCGGTCCGCCGCCCTGCGGAGCGGCAATAAAGTATCCCGCGCCCTCGTGGGTCGCGCGGATCAGGTACGGCCCCGCGCCCGGCTCGTTCAACGTGTAGTGGCCTTTGCCGTCAGTGGTTGCCGTAGACACCGCGGCCATCCCCGCCTGCACGTCCACCAGCTCCACCTTGTCGCCCGCCGAGGGCTTGCCGGTGGTCTTGTTGGTCACGGTGCCGGACACGCTGGCTGCGTGCGCCGCGGCGCCGGAGAGAAGAAAGCAGAGTGCAGCAAGAAAGAAAGCAAGTTTTGTCGATCTCATGTTTGTCGTTGAATCCTGTTCTTTGTTTCAGCTTAATGTTGGCTTGTCGTCCTGGCGCCGCTAGCTCCGCTAACTCCGCCAGCCCCGCTATTTCACGCCCTCTGCAAATGCTCAATCTCCGCCAGCAGCCGCGCCGTCTCATTCTCCAGCAGCGCCTGTTGCGTCCGGTAATCCTCTTCCGGGTACTTCCCGGCGCGATACTCAAAACTCAAATCGCGCAGGTTCTCGTAGAGCTGTTCTTTGCGCTCCAGCAGAAACTCGAGCTGCGACTTCTCTGTCTGGTCAGCCCCGTGCTCCGGCCAGAAAGTGTAAAGAAACAGCGCAATCAGCAGCAGGCAGCCGGCCAGCAGGCCCTCGGTTTCGCTCATGGCTCAATAACCTCCATCGCCGCCGGTCTCCCGGCGAATTTGTTCCTTGATCGCGTCCATCTCGGGAGTGCTGGGGACTTCACCAGCATGTGCCAGCCTGCCCTTGCTCACGCCCCATTTCCGCACCAGAAGTATGGTTCCCAGCAGCGCCGCCAGAAACACGGCCAAAGGCGCAATCCACGCCACCAGGTCGAAGCCGTGCTTGGGCGGCGCGGACAGCACCACCACGCCGTACTCCGATACGAATTGGTCAAGAATCTGCTGGTCCGTCTTTCCGGCGTTGATCCCGGTGGTTAGCTCGGCCAGCTCCTTGTCGCGATCGGGACAGCCGTAGTGATCGCACTCGCCCAGCAGTTGCGAGCAGCCGCAGGTGCACATCAGGCGATGACTCAATCCGTTGATGCGCGTCCCGCTGCCCGACGACGCGCCCAGGCTGAAGCACACGGCCACCGCCAGCAGAAGCGCCTGCGCGCCCTTGATCCAGAAAGCGAAATCGGCGCGAAACTTCATGACCGGCCTCCCGCAACAACCTCCGGCGCCACTCTATCCGCAGCCGCCTTTGACGCCGCAGTGGAGGGCTGGATGCTCGGCACCAGCGCGATAAACGTCCCCAGCACCATCAGGACGACCCCAATCCACAACCAGCTCACCAGCGGGTTCAGGAATGCCTTGATGATCGGCTGCCCGGTGTCCGGATTCGTCCCTTCAAACACCACGTACAAGTCCCACTCCGGCGTGGAGTGGATCGCGACCATCGTCTGCGGCTGATTGCTGGCGTGATACAACCGCCGCTCCGGCGTAATCTGAAATTCCTTTTTGTCGCCCTTGTACACGTCGAGAATTGCGAATGACGAATCGTAGTTCGCGTTCGAGTCGTCGCTGGCCCCGATCTCCTGCAAGGTATACGGCCCAATGGCGAGCTTGCTGTTGAGCGACATCTCCTCTTCCTGGCTGCGATTGAAAGCCGCCCCGCACAAGCCGATAACCACCAGCACCACTCCAATGTGGATAATGTAGCCGCCGTAGCGCCGCGTGTTGCGCCGCGTCAGCAGCACCATGGCGGCGAACAGGTTTTTATCGGTCTGCCGCGCAATCACGCCTCCGCCGCGCAGGAACTCCGACGTGATCGCAGCAAACACCGCCGCGCCCACGCCAAATCCCACCAGCGCATAAAATGCTCCGCGGTCGAATGCGCCGTCGTGCCACGGCCGGTCGCCGGCAATGTAGGCCACAATCACCGTCGCCCACAGCGCAATCACGGGAACAATGAAATTGCGCTTGATGGCCTTGAGCGAGGTGGACCTCCACGGCAGCAGCGGGCCAACACCGGTAAGAAACAGCAGGAACAGCCCCACCGGAATCGCCACCGTGTTGTACCACGGCGCGCCCACCGTCACCTTGGTGCCCTCCACGTACTCGCTGATAATAGGGAACAGCGTTCCCCACAGGATCACGAAGCACGCCGTCAGCAGCAGCAGGTTGTTGAACAGGAAACTCGATTCGCGGCTCACCAGCGATTCAATCGAGTGCTCGGTCTTCAGATGGCCGCGCTGCAGCACGTAAGTAAAGATGCACACCGCCAGCACGGTCAGCATGAAGACGTAAAACCACATGCCGATGGACGACTGCGCGAACGCGTGCACGCTGCTCACCAGTCCGGCCCTCGTCAGAAGCGTTCCCAGCAGCGTCAGCAGGAACGTGGAAAAAATCAGCCACACGTTCCAGCTCTTCATCATGCCTTTTTTCTCCTGCATCATCACCGAGTGCAGAAAGGCCGTGCCCGTCAGCCAAGGCATAAAGCTGGCGTTCTCCACCGGGTCCCAGCCCCAGTAGCCGCCCCAGCCCAGCACCGCGTACGCCCAGTGCATGCCCAGGAAAATCCCGCAGGTCAGGAACAGCCACGTCACCATGGTCCAGCTGCGCGTAATCTTGATCCACTTCTCGCCCGGATAGCGCATCATCAGCGCGCCCAGCCCGAAGGCAAACGGCACTGAAAAGCCCACGTAGCCCAGGTACAGCATCGGCGGATGAATCACCATCTCGGGATATTGCAGCAGGGGATTGAGCCCGTTGCCGTCCGCCGGAATAGCGCCCTTCAGCAGCGAGAATGGCGGCGCGGCAAAGTTGATCAGCGCCAGGAAGAACATCTGGATGCCCGCCAAAATGGTCCCGGCATAGGCGTAGAGCTTCACGTCGGTCTTGTGCCTCAGCCGCAGCACAAATCCGTACGCGCCCAGCAGCCACGCCCACAACAGCAGCGAGCCCTCCTGCCCGCTCCACAGCGCCGAAAACTTGTACGGACCCGGCAAGGCGCGGTTCGAGTGTTCCAGGATGTAAGTGATGGAAAAATCGTTGGTAAAAACGGAATAGATGAGGGCGAATGCAGCCGCGGAGACAGCGATGAATCCGGCGATTCCCGCGCGGCGCGCCGTCTCCGCCAGCCGCTCCGGGGGAACGCGTGCGGGCTGTCCGGTAGCCAGCAGCCGCAGCGCCACCGCTCCGGCAAACAGGTTGTACGCGGCCAGAGCAAGCGCAATCAGAAGGGCAAAACTGCCAAGTGTTGCCATTTGAGCTCCAGAGGAAACGTCGCGGGCCAATTAAACCAGGGAACCAGCCAGCAGGTTCATTCTTTATTATCTTAGGCTTTCTGCATGTGATTTGCCTCACACCATCGGAGGAGGCGGAAAACAGCGATCAGGGAACAGAAAAAACAAGCGATCGACCGACCAAACCCGAAACGCCTGGCGAGTGTGGGCCGCAAAGGCCCAAAGGACAACGGGCTAAAAGCTAATAGCTAAAAGCTAACGGCTGAGGGCTGAGGGCTGAAATTCTTGCCAGGACGCTACTGCCCCTGGGAGCTGAGTACGAGGTTATGGATCGCATACGGCAGCACGACCACGGAATCGACGTAGGGCAGCCAGCGCGCGATCTTCTCGTGGTGGTGCGCAGCCAAGAACCTGTACCCCAGGTATTCAGACAGTACGACCGATGCGCTGTAACCATAGAGGGAGGGTTGGCTCTTGGCGATCGCGCTGGGAAGAAACATTTCCTCGTTGCCCTTCGGTTGAAGAGCGCGATGAGTCGAATAGGCGTCGAGCGCGCGCGCTGCAGAGTCGAGCATGAAACCTGCGATCACCATCTTTCGATAGTTCGGGCCTGCCTGTTCTCCACTATTCACCCTCACCAATGCGGCGCTCTTGACGATTGGCGCCACAGGATCCGCAGCCAGTGGCGCGTCCGGGGTTTCCCCAAGCAATAAAGGGGAGATGCAAGCCAGAAACAACAGAATATGGGCGTTACGCATAGATGCTCCTGAAGCTGGTGTCTATGCGTTACATCGGCAAGAATTCTTGACCATTCAGAGGATAAGCGCCGCATGGAATTCACCTGCCGGAAGCCCGGGTTTCCCGGAGCAAGGAAATGCCGGCTTTGACAGCGCCGGAGGACCGTTCTTAAGAGACGCCAATCGGCGAATCGAATCCAGGTTCCCATTGACGTGATGGCGGTCACTGACGCGACGAATCAAGGCTGCAACCATCATCGCCGTCTTACCAATCTCACAGCCTCTCCCCCAAGAGCCGCGCCCGCGATCTCATGAGAGCCGCGACGAGCGGATCCCCCGGTAACCTCCCGGTTCTGCCGGACTACGCCTGTTCACCTGGAAACAAAAGGAGACAATTCCTTGAAGATCCTGAAATTCATTGGAACCTTTGCCCTGATCGTGCCGTTCGTTCTGTGTATTGGATGCGGCGGAGTAACAACCAAAACCGTCACCCAGCAACAAGGCCCTCCGGGAACCAGCGCCGTCACCTTCGGCATTGCGCTGCATAAACCCGGTAGCCAGTTTCCGGGCCGCTTCGCTTCGCGCCGTGGCTTGCATCCGCGCGCGGACTTTATTGATACTTATGCCAACGGCGACATCTACGGCTATCTCAACAGCCAGCTAGTGATGACGCTGGACCTGAGCCTCATCGACTGGACCGACGCCACGGCTCCCACCATTCCCGCCGGAGACTTGACCGGCACGGCAACCGCCAGCGATGGCAGCACCATCTCGTGGGCCTCTTCGCTGACCGGCACAACCCTCTCGGTCACCGCCACACTCAACACCATCGCAGGAAAGTCCTACAAATTCGGCGTCGTCCAAACCAACGGCCCGTGCGTGGGTCCCGATCCCTGTCTCGCGACCAATGACGGCTACGTGATGGCGGAGGGCCAGACGCCCAGCTTCACCACCCCCAAACCTCCCGCCAACAACGACCTGACTCTGACCTTGGGCGGCGTCCTTGAAGCCGGGTATCTCTGCAACCTCGAAGACACCACCGATTGCTCCACGTTTCCGGGGCCGCTGGACGCGGACGGAACCTACCACTATGCGGCCTTCCCGACCGATGAGAACGGGAACCCCGTGGTCGGCTACAGCGAACCTCTTGGCGGATGGCCTGCACAGTCTAGCGAGGCTCCCTACGATAACGGCGGGTGGTCCATCGTGGTGCTCTCCGGCTCCGACGTTGTGCAGGTGGATTCCATGGCCCTGTCCGCCGCAGACGGCGGCACGGACCCGTTCCCGAACGGTACATCCCTCGGACCCTTCACCGTGGCCAACCCGCACCAGATGGGCAGCGGAAACTGGTGGGACGCCGAAGGCTTCACCGTCAAATGCGTGAAGACAGGCACGGCGGTTGTCGCCATGCAGATGGTGCCAGCCTCCAAATCCGCAGGCAGCGTCGGCGGCTTTGCCTACAACAGCCCCTCCAACTACCCCGCCGCCGGTGCGCTGCTCGGTTCCACCGGAGCCGACACGTACTACGGCAACGGCGAGGGCGTGACCTTTGCCTGCTCCGGCCAGACCATCATCGTCATCAACTGAACCCGTTTCCTGCCTCACGGAAAGGCCATCCTTCACTGGGTGGCCTTTCTTATGCCCAAACGAGAAATCAACAATGCCGCGGGGCATCCCTCTCCCCTGATCCCTGTTCCCTGATCCCTCGTTCCCTGTTTCTTACGCCGCCCGCGCGTGCGACAGCATCTTCACCGCCGTGTCCACGATCTCCGACGGGTTTGCCTGCTCGGGAAGAAAGTGCACATTACTGCCGGGATAGTCCTGCTCACTCTCACCCGGACGGCCAAGGGCCAGGATCAGCGTGTGCGGCAGTCGGCGGCTAAGCTCGCTCACAAAGGCCGGCCCTGCCATTCCCGGCAGGTTCAGCCCTGCGATCACCAAAGCCAGGTTTGCCACAAAGGCCGTCTGCTCCAGCTTGATGAAGGCTTCGGTCGCGCTTGCGGCGCGGGTCACGCCGTAAAACGTCCTCTCCAGCGCGGCGCATCGCGCAAAGGCGCGAAACGGGTCGTCGTCGGCAACCAGGATGGACCGGAAGATTCGCTCCCGCCCCCCTGCGGTATCTATTTCTTTAGTCAAAAATATAACTACCCATGTTGTTGAGATGGCCACCTCCTCGCCCTGGTTGGTTCCCCATCGGAAACCGGCACCCCATCAAATCGCTTTATTCTGTGAGTTGCGGCATGTGCCGCATGGGGGACGCTTCTGGAATGATGCTCAACCGGTTTCGATTGCAATGGTCCTTAGCCGTGCTCATCCTGTGCATGTTGACCGCCCGCTCGCACGCCTGGGCAAAGGAGGCAACCATGATCCTCGTCAACGGCAAGGTTTGGACGGTCAATCCCGCCCAACCCGTCGCGCAGGCCGTGGCCCTCGACGGCAACACCATCCTCGCCGTCGGCAGCAACGAGGACATCCGCAAGCTCGCCGGCCCTGGCACCCGCACCATCGACCTCGCCGGCCGCCTGCTTCTGCCCGGCTTCAATGACGCGCACGTGCACTTCTTAGATGGCGGCGGTTCCCTCATCGCCGTCCAACTCCGCGACTCCACCAGCCAGCCCGACTTTCGCGACCGCATCGCCAGCTACGCCAAAACCCTCCCCGCCGGCGCCTGGATTCGCGGAGGCGCCTGGGATCATCAAAACTGGAATCCTCCGAACCCGCCCGATCGCCAGCTAATCGACGCCGCCTGTGGCGGCCATCCCGCGTTCCTCTGGCGCATCGACGGCCACATGGCCCTCGCCAACTCGCTCGCCCTCAAGCTCGCCGGCATCGATCGCAACACCCCCAACCCTCCCGGCGGCGAAATCGACCGCGACCACGACGGCAATCCCACCGGCATCCTCAAAGACGCTGCCACTGCGCTGGTCGAGCGCATCATCCCGCCGCCCACTCAGCAGGAAGAAGACCGCGAAATGGAAGCCGCCATGCGCGAGGCCGCCCGCCACGGCGTCACCAGCGTGCAGAACATGGCCGACACCCCCGACGATCCCACCCAGCCCGCCAACTTCCGCGAGTTTCAAAAATTCGCCCGCGAAGGCCGTCTCACCGTCCGCATTTACGAGTCCATGCCCCTGCGCGACTGGAAGACTCTCGCCGATCTCGGCGTCGTCGCGCCCTTCGGCAACGCCAGCCTCCGCCTCGGCAACCTCAAGGAATTCGCCGACGGCGCGCTCGGCTCTGAAACCGCCTGGATGGACGAGCCCTTCGCCAATCATCCCGGCTACAGCGGCATCTCCAGCGCCGACCTCCAGCATCCCGACCAGTTTTACGCCATGCTCCACGGCGCCGACAAAGCCGGCCTCCAAATCTCCATCCACGCCATCGGCGACCGCGCCAACCGCACCATTCTCGACCTCTACGCGCGCCTCGAGCACGACGACGGCCCCGCCGACCGCCGCCTGCGCATCGAGCACGCGCAGCATCTCCACGCCGCCGACATCGCCCGCTTTGGCCAGCTCCACGTCATCGCCTCCATGCAGCCTTACCACGCCATCGACGACGGCCGCTGGGCCGAAACCCTCCTCGGCCCCGAGCGCATCAAGACCAGTTATGCCTGGCGCTCTCTTCTCGATGCCGGCGCAACGCTCGCCTTCGGTTCTGACTGGCCCGTAGCCCCGCTCGATCCCGTCCTCGGCATCTACGCTGCCGCCACCCGCCGCACCCTCGACGGCAAGAATCCCAACGGCTGGGGCCCGGAACAGCGCATCACCGTGGCCCAGGCCGTCTACGCTTACACCATGGGCTCCGCCTTCGCCGAGCATCAGGAGAAGGTGAAAGGCTCCATCGAGCCGGGCAAGCTCGCCGACCTGGTCGTGCTTTCAGATGACATCTTCACCATTCCGCCTGAAGCCATCGAGCACACCAACGTCGACCTGACCATCTTCGACGGCCGTACCGTTTACGAGCGGAAATAAAAACGGCGATGTCCATTGGATTGTTGTATCTAAGCCACAAAACTGCACACAATTGCAGGGTTTGCCGGATGGGGAAGAAATGGATGGGAAGGGGGGAGGGGGGTATTTATTTTCTGAGTAACAGACGCAGCGGCAAAGGTTACCGTTAGAGTACCCGAGTGGGCGGGGATCTCCGCGGGGATTGTGGGCCGTGTTGTGGGTGCGATCATGGCGCTGTCTGCCCCTGAAATGCCAACGCCCGCACAGGATGCGGGCGCGGTACGACTGATGAATTGAGTGTACCTGGGTTCCGGGGATGGGGATGTGATGGCGGATACGGGAGGGGTGGGCCACTCCTCCAATCTTGTGATTTAAATCACAGACGGACGAACGCAGGTTCCCGCATGCTGGGTTGGCTACTACGATGAAGGACGCCAACTCCATCTGCGATTCCGCGGTTGTGGCCGGGACCCTCCTCCGCAACGGCTTCGAAACCCGATGCCTGGTCTCGTTCCCCGTGGACGTCTCAGGGCTGAATTCTCCGGGGGTCTACTCGCACTGCGCGGTTCAACGCTCCGAGGAGCGCCTTCCTGACGGCATCTACGAGCTCGAATTCCTGGATCAGAACGCGTTTGTCCGTCTTCAGGCAGGTATCTGGTCCACCGGCAGGCCGTGGCACAGCCGGCGGGAATCCTCGCGGGAGTTATCGACTCAGGCGGTCTAGCGCGTGCATGCTTAGGCTAACCTCCTCGTCCGCCCTTCCCAAATGTGCCATCCTGAAGCGCCGCACGCCTGGCCCACGAAATGGCGCAAGCGGCGCGAAGGATCTGTAGCTGCTCTCCGCTCGCACCCCGACCAAGCCGACAAACCGGGCCCAGGCTTTGGGCCCGGGCCCATTGAAGCAGCTCCAACAGCCGGAAGCGATGAGCGGGCCAACCGCCGGGCAGTTGAGCTATCTATCCCACATCTCCAAAGGCGGGAGATGTGGGGCACCCAAAGTTGGTGGGGGGATTGGCGTCCCGAGACCTGGGTCGGCCCGCCAAGGCCTAACCTTTTCTGCGGCTTCCGATAAAGGTCAATACATGGCCGCGCAGCGCCGCTTCAAATCGTCCGAATGCGAGATCATCGGCAGGTTGGGTGATTGTTGTTTTCTGTGAGTTTGTCGCCAAAATGAAGCACGCTGAAGTGTACAACCGCTCCAGAACCAGTCTCCTGCAGAGAAGTTCATAGCGCTTGCTGTAAGCGACGCCTTTGTACCGCATTTGTCCTTTGTTGGCTCCGCTCTCATCTCCGCGAAACACTGGGTCTACGGAGAAATACGGCTCTTTGTTTTGAACGGGCTTCTTCACATTTTCGCGATCCTCCAGAAGGAAGAAGTAGCCCAAGAACGGGGTTGCGGAGTGCCCGAATCTACCCTCTCTGTAAGCCGTCCAGATATCCTTCGCGCTTCCGACGGCTTCTTCTGATCGGTTATTTACGTTGTTGCCGATTGATTTCCCGGCTTGAGACTTAAACTCCATTGCAAGGACTAACTTGCTTTCGGAAACCACAATCAGGTCCCATTTTTTCGTTGCCCTGAAGTATCCGGGCAGTTCGAGAGCAGTTCTAGTGCGCACGTCCAATTTCTCCAAACCGGCGTCGCACAGAATATCGGCAACAAGGATCTCAAGCGCGCCCATTTGGGTCCCGCCCGTTACCTCGCCGCGCGTGCCCGCGTCGATCTTTCCCGACTTGACCTGCTTTTCTCGGTTCTTTGCTCTCGCGTCCCAGTAGCTCTGAACGGCATGTTGTAACCGCTTCTCAGTATCCAAGGGCTCTCTCCATCTCGCCTTCGTCGATCCCATAGATGGGCAATGCCAGCTCCGTTGCACGGCGTTTGTCGCGTCTCCGGAACGCGTCTCGCAACCCATCATTTTGGGTGCTGGAAAGCATATCAGGTGAGGGAACTCGGATGCGACGGAGATACTGTGCCTGGAACCTGAAATACCCGCCGCGCATTCGAACCCCGTAGGCGGCGATGAAAAACTGACCCACGGCTGACATCAAGAGTGCGCCAAGCACCTCCAAATCCCAACTGGCGGACTCTACAAAGTACAAGTTATGGTGCGGATAAGTCTGTCCCTCGTCGAGCACTGGCTCGAATGTCTCTTTAATATCCGCAATGTAGAGCTTGGGCCTCTCGGCAAGAGAGTGCGTGACTCGATCAATTGTTTTGTACCATCCGTTCACGCGCTTAGCCGCAGTATGCCGCGCCTTGAGTGCCGCGGCGTGGGTCTCGAAATACTCACGTAGGCGCGGGAACTCACTCAGGTTTATTAGGCCAGTGGAGTCCCATGGATCGACTAGATAATGTCCTGACCACTGCATCCTTCCTTCGCTGATATCCTTTGCGAGTGCCAGCCTAAGCATTCGTGACGGTTCTACCAAGTCACGATCTTTCGTGATGAACAGGCGATCGTTGCCGGTTGCCACGCCGATTCCCACTCTCGCGTTTGTCTCCAGCGGCGAGAATTTGTCCTCCAACCTGCGCAGTAGCGCAAGTTGCTCCGGCGAGCTGCAGGCCCAAGGCGCATTGCCCTGAAACCATGTATCAACCTTTGCAATGCGTAAGCCAGGAGAGGATCCCGCGCCATTTCCATTAGCCCTGGCGCACAGAGTAGCCGCCATTTCGCAGTGTGGGAGAAATTCAAGTTCAGGACCGGCACTCGCGACAAGAACGGCAGCTTGTTTGCCGCGACGAATCACTGTGATTGCAGGGTAAGCGTCTACTTCCTCATGGAACGCATTTGCATCGTGCATCTCGATCACTACATCTAGGGCATAGTCAGCCGTTACGAATTCGCGTAACTCTGCTCCGTACTGGTTGCGCATCCATCTGTCAGCGCAGATAAAGGCGCACACACCGCCCTCCTTCAGTTGCCGCAATGCCGCCTCGAAAAAAGCGACATAAAGATCGGCGCGCCCACGCATTGTTGGATAGCTTTCCCGGTAGAGGAGGGCCGTCTCTAGGGGAATCTCCTCGAGGCGCACATAAGGGGGATTGCCGATGACAAAATCGGCCGAAATATCCGGATTTTCGAACAAGTAGTCGCCTGTCCGCACCCATCCCGTGGCAAGTTCTTCGGCTATTGAGGGCGGCACATTTCGCTGCACTAGGATGGAATTCGCCAAATTTCGGGCAATTTGAGCGCTCGCTTCATTCAACTCGTAGGCGATGAGCGAATTCTTGCAGGCACTAACCGATTGCCCCAGCCGCTGGCACGAATCGAGCAGGCGCTCAATCATCGGCCCGAGGAATGCACCGTCGCCAGCCGCAGGCTCTATTGCAACGGAATCGATCAGATTGCTTGCAGAAGTGTAACCTGCCAGGTCAAGTAGCAGGTCTACCACCCAGCGTTTCGTATAGACAACTCCTTTTGGTTCCGAAACGAGCGGACGAGTGGCCGCTGGCGGAATCAGAAAGGGCTGCTGAATGCGTGGCATGATGCGGGTTGAGATTTGGCTGTCTCCCACGATTCTCTCTCGTCATTCATGCTAGTTCATGAACTGTTCGCCTCCCCGGGCATTTCTGAAAAGCCGGCCCGTTTTGGAGTGGCCATGCCTATCGTGCCCGGTTTGGAATCAACAGCTGTTGGCCTCGGACGCTAAAGCGTTGCGTCTAGCCGAATAGGAACTCTTTGTCGCGGAGTTCTTTGATTTGGTCGCGGAGCTTCGCAGCCTTCTCGAATTCGAACTTCTTCGCTGACTCCCGCATCTCGGTTTCCAACTTGGCGATGAAGGCGTCCACTTCTTCGGCGGACTTGAATTCGGGCACGCCCTGGATTTCTTCTTCGCTGATCTCGCCGTATTCGGCCTTCAGGATGTGGGCTAATCCCATGTCCATTTTGTTGATGATGGACTGCGGGATGATGCCGTGCTCCTCGTTGTAGGCGCGCTGCACGGTGCGCCGGCGGTCGGTTTCGTCGATCGCGCGGCGCATGGAGTCCGTGATCCGGTCGGCGTACAGAATGGCGCGGCCTTCAATATGCCGCGCCGCGCGGCCGATGGTCTGGATTAATGAGCCCGCGCTGCGCAGGAAGCCTTCCTTGTCGGCGTCGAGGATGGCGACTAACGAGACTTCGGGCAGGTCGAGGCCTTCGCGGAGTAAGTTGATGCCGATGAGCACGTCGAACTCGCCCTTCCTCAGCCCGGCCAGCAGCTTCACCCGCTCCAGCGTTTCGATCTCTGAGTGCATGTAGCGGCACCTCACGCCGACCTCGGTGTAGTAGCCGGCCAGGTCCTCAGCCATGCGCTTGGTCAGCGTGGTCACAAGCACCCGCTCATTGCGCTTGGCCCGGTCGCGGATCTCGGCCAGCAGATCGTCGATCTGCCCCTTCACCGGCCTTATCTCCACCTCCGGATCCACGAGGCCCGTGGGCCGGATCACCTGCTCGATCACCACTCCCGCCGACCGCGTCAGCTCATACGGCCCCGGCGTGGCCGAAACATAGATGGTCTGGTGCACCCGCGTCTCAAACTCGTCGAACTTGAGCGGGCGGTTGTCCATGGCGGAGGGCAGGCGGAAGCCGTAATCGACCAGGTTCTGCTTGCGGCTGCGGTCGCCGTGCCACATGCCGTGCACTTGAGGAATCGTCGCGTGGGACTCGTCCACGAAGAGGATGTAGTCCCTGGGGAAGTAGTCGAGCAGCGTGGGCGGCGGCTCGCCGGGCAGCCGGCCGGAGAAGTGGCGCGAGTAGTTCTCGATGCCGTGGCAGTAGCCCATCGACTTGATCATTTCGAGGTCGAACCGTGTGCGCTGGTTCACGCGCTGCGCCTCCACCATGCGGCCTTCAGATTCGAGCCGCGGCACCCACTCGGCCAGCTCGTCGATGATGGACTGGACAGCCTGCGACTTGCGCTCGGGCTGGACTACGTAATGGGACTTGGGGTAGATGGGCAGGCGGGAGTATTTCTGACGGACGGTTCCGAAGAGCGGATCGATTTGGGAGAGCGACTCGATTTCGTCGCCGAAGAGCTCGATACGGTAGGCTGACTCGTCGTAAGTGGGGAAGACTTCGATGATATCTCCCCTAACTCGAAAAGTTCCGCGGCGGAAGTCGGTGTCGTTGCGCTCGTAGAGGATTTCGACCAGGCGGCGGGTGATGTCCTTGCGGGAGATGCGCTGGCCTTTTTCAAGCAGGAGCAACATGCCGTAGTAGGCTTCCGGCGAGCCGAGGCCGTAGATGCAGGAGACGGAGCTGACGATGATAGCATCCCGCCGCTCAAACAGCGACCGCGTAGCCGAAAGCCGCAGCTTATCCAATTCCTCATTGATGGTAGCTTCCTTCTCAATATAGAGGTCGCCAGCGGGTATATAAGCTTCCGGTTGGTAATAGTCATAGTAGCTTACAAAATACTCGACTGCGTTGGAGGGGAAGAACTGCTTGAACTCGTGGTAGAGCTGGGCCGCAAGTGTTTTGTTATGAGCGAGGATGAGGGCGGGGCGATTGACGCGCTCAATGACCTTGGCCATGGTGAAGGTTTTGCCGGAGCCTGTAACTCCAAGCAATACTTGATGTTGCTCGCCGGCGTGGAGGCCCTGGACGAGTTCGTCGATGGCGCGGGGCTGGTCGCCGCGGGGCTTGTACTGGGTGACAAGCTGGAAATCCATGAGGAGCATTATAGCGCGCCAAAGGCGAATATGGGGCGAAAATAGCATGAGACGATCCGGGGGTAGTTGTTGCACCCGTCTGAGACGATCCGGGGGGAGATGTTTCACCCGTCTGAGACGATCCGGGGTGGGTTGAGCGGGGTTGTTTTGGGCGGGGCAGCGACGGGTGGGATGACGGGGTGTGATCTGGCTCACCGAATGTAGCGAAGGAAGGGGGGTGAAATGGTGACACGGGCGGGAACAGATTTGGGCAGGCGCCGGGCGCCGGGCGGGACATTTTTGGGGGTGGATTTTGGGCGGACCGATCGACGGGAAGAAGCGGGCGACGCTGGTGGCGGAGCTGGATGGCGAGGCGAAGTGGTTCCAGAGGGCGGCGCGGCGCTACCGGACGCGGGAGTGGGCGAGAGATATACGGCGGGCGCTGAGGATTTCGCTCGAGTTCCTGGCGGATGAAACGCAGCTGAACCGGTCGACGATTTACCGGGCGGAGGGGTCGGAGAAGGCGGGAAACGTGACGATTGGGGAGCTGGAGGCGCTGGCGGGGGCGATGGAGTGCAAGCTGGTGTACGCGATTGTGCCGGAACGGGGGACGGTGGCGGAGCTGGTGGAACGGCGGAAGGGGTCTCCGCGGAAGACGCGGAGCGTGCGGGAGAAGGAGACCAAGGAGTACATGGAGCAGTACAAGAAGGAAGTGGAGCGGATCCGAATGCGGGACAGGAGGAACTGGACGTCGGAGATGTTTCAGAAGGACGAGGAGGAGCGGAACAGGCGGGAACAGGAAAGACTGGGGCTGCGAACAGACGAACCGGTGAGCGGAGAAGGGGTTGTTTCGAGGCCGCCGAACTCGCCGGGGGTGCAGAAGCTGATCGACGATATTGGCCGGTACGACATGGGCAGGATGACGATCGAGAAGATCAAGCGGGACCTGGAAGAGAGGGAGCGGAAGGGGAGGAGACAGGGAACAGGGAACAGGGAGTAGGGAACAGGGAGTAGGGAACAGGGAACGGGGAGTAGGGAACAGGGAGTATGGAGCAGGGTGGAAAGGCGGGGCCCGGTTGCCTTCCGTTCAGGCGTTCGTTCGTCGTTTCTTCCGCGAAGCCGACATTCGAGAAGTAATTCTTATTCAGCGAATGACTCGGCGAATTGTCATCTATCCGGAACTGGATGCTTTCCGTTCAACCTGAAGAAGGCGCCAGGATCAATGTCAGCGTCAAGCAGATGATGCTGATATCGTCCTCCTGGCCGAATCTCTGAGCAGCATCGCCAATTGCCTCGGCTGACTCCATGCTGTAGGCCGCCGTGCGCTCAAACCCAAACAAGGCGCCGCTCGGATCCCGGGCCTCAACCACGCCGTCGGTCACCAGCGTCAGTTGCTGTCCATCCGCCATCGTAAAAATTGACTCCGCATATTCCGCATCCGCCGAGAGACCCAAGGGCAATCCATTCTCAAGCGGAATCTCCTGGCCGCCAAGATATGGCGCAAGGTGGCCCGCATTTGCCACAGTCAGCGTTCCATCGAGTTCGGCGCGCAGCGCCACACAGGTCGTAAATCCACCCCCGTTGCGGTGCAGCATCCGATGGTTCATCGCGGCGAGGATTTCGCCGGGGCTTTGCGTATAGTGCACCAGAGTTCGCACCGTGCCCACCAGCAGCGATACGGTCATCGCCGCAGGCAGGCCTTTGCCGCTCACGTCGCCCATCACGACCAGCACTCCTCCATCCTTGACCGGAAAAATCTGGAAGAAGTCTCCTCCCACCTCGCCCGCTGGCCTGTAGATCCTCTGGACTGCGAACCCAGCTAAGCTGGGGATCTCTTCCGGGATAAGGACTTGCTGCACACTGCGCGCAGCATCCAGTTCCGCCGCCAGGCGCCGCTTTTCGCGGCGATCCCCGATCAAATCGCGAACATAAACTGCCAGCGTGGCCAGCGCCACCAGAATCAGCGCAGCCGGATTCAGATGCCAGCGCCAGGAACCCACATCGATGTCCAGCGGCAGATGTGTAATCGATCTTAAAAAGGGGGAAACCGTCGAGCGTACAAGAATCAGAAGAACAAAGGCGGCAGCGATTTGCCGGTCGCGTTTTTGGCCATGGCGAAATCCCTGGTACGTAAGAATACAGAGAAAGATCTCCGTGATATCGATCCCGCCTCCTCGGTACCGCAGAGTGCGGAAAGCCGGAAACCAGCCGGCGAAGAAGGCGAGTAGGCACAGAGGCCAGACCAGCAGCGTCCACCGCCGATGGGGCACGCGCATCGCTTCCCCGGCAATCATTACGATGAAGGGAGAGGTGAGGTCGATCAGTGCCCACTGGTAGGAATTGCCGCCGAGGTAAATGGTGAGGACCTGAATACCCACGAGCAACAGGTAAAAACCCATGTTGCGAAAGACGCGAAAGTCTGTCGCCGTCCGCCAAAGTGCGAGATAGGCGCCCGTCAGCGAAAAGAAAAGTACGCTGTAGATCAGCATAGGAGCGTTGCGCACTTGTTCGGCCAGCGACTGCGGCGGAAAGAGCAGGTGAATGAACGGTTCATTTGTTGTTACCCATGCGAGCACAAGCATCATGGCAGGATTGTTCTCTCCAACGTCGGCACTGAAATGGGCTCCCGGAACGGTATCCCGCATCCAGAAGACGGAAGGCCGCTCCCCGAATCCATGAGTGGGCCAATCGGATAGCGGAAGGGGCGAGGTGGAATCGTCGAAATCGGGATCGGACCCGCTCGCCTTGTCGTCGGGATGAGGGCGCCAGTGACCATCGAACAAGACCGCGAATTCACGGTCCCGGTCGAGCGAGAATGCGCGGACGCTTTCTCAACACGCACTGGAGCCTGCGCGAAACAGTACGGAGCAACCGCCAAAAACGCGGCAAAGGGTGCCCGGACGGGCTTAAAGACTATCGACCTGAGCGGAGCCATGTTTCCGAAGGTTTTCACAGCGATTCAGAATTGGCAAGAATTTCGTGTCGCTCTTCGGCACTATAGGCCTTCTGAAGTTTTCCCCTTCAAATGTTGCGTGCAGGCCAACATACTCATTGAGCGCACGTTATGTGCATCTTCCACGGATGACTCCTGAAAAACGCCGCAGTCTTCTGGGATGAGGTGGTTGGCGCGGGCTTTGGGTTGGTGGCGCAGAAGCGGGGTTGGCGGGGGACGCGCGGCGCAGGGAACGATTCGCGGATTCCCTGCGGGAATTGCAGACGAGAAAAGCAGGGGCAAGTGCGCCGCCCGCTCATCGCGCGGATCCTTCCCCACGCAGGGGCTAAAGCCCAGATCCTTTTTTTGCGGTTATCGGCACGACTAAACAGCTTGGTGAAAAACTTGCGGTTCCAGTCGCTATTTTTCCGTGCCGGGGATTTTGGCCGCCGCATAGGCGGATTGTTGGGGTTGCTGTTCGTCTCTTTTGGCCTCCTTTGCGGCCAGAAGAGACACGTCTCCCTGCTCAGGCCTGCGCCGGAATCGGGATCAGTTTGCTCATGCGCAGCAGATTATGCGCCGCTGCGGCTAGTTGAAACAGCCAGCCCACGCGCCGCAGGCCGCGTAACTTGATCTGGCGCAGCTTGTCCTGCTTCATCCAGCCGAACACCTTCTCCACCAGCTTGCGTTTCTTCTGGCTCACGACCAGGCCCGGATCGCTGCGTTCCTCCTCCGTCAGCCAGTTGCGCCACTTCGGGTTGGGCCCGTACTCGGCCACGTGAGGCTTGATCTTTTGCCGGCGCAGCCCTTCGACGAACTGCTCTTGCTGATAGCTCTTGTCGGCCCCCAGCGTCATGTCCTCTTTTCGCTTCAGCCCCTTCAACATCTTCAGCGCTGCCTGTCGTTCGGCTGCGTTGCCTGCCTCGCTGGCCATGGCCGCCACCACCAGGCCGTTGCGGTTCTCCGTGATCACGTGCCCCAGATAGCTCGGCACCACCGCGCCGGAACTGTTTTTCCTGTAAAGCCGCGCATCCGGGTCCGTAGTTGACTCATGCGTATCGCGCAGCAGCTTGCGGCCGCGTGTGCCAGTGCCACGATCCGGTGGATCGGGCTTCTCCTTCAAGCTGCGACGATTGGCCCAGGCTTGCAACAACGTTCCATCCACGGTGAAGTGTTCCTCGCTCAACAACTGCTGGCCCCGGGCCTGGTCGATCACCGCCAGCAGCAACTGTCGGCTCGCCTCACCGGCGATAAGACGCTCCCGATTCTTGCTGAACACCTTCGTATCCCACACCGCTTCGTCCATCTCCAGGCCCACAAACCAGCGATACAAAATGTTGAAGTCGATCTGCTCCATCAACTGCCGCTCCGAGCGAACCGAATACAGAATCATCAGCAACTGCGCCCGCAGCAAACGCTCCGGAGCTATCGACGGCCGGCCCGTCTCGGAATAAAGACCGGCGAAAACGGCATCCATCGTCTCCAGCGCCCGATCCGCCATCGCACCTATCCGACGCATCGGGTGGTTGGCCGGTATCCGTTGCTCCATCGTCACGTAACTGAACATCGATGCCTGCTGTTTGTCGTCGCCACGCATACCATCTTCTTAACCCAACTCACGGTGGAGAAAAAGTGACTGACTTGGGACTTTTTCACCAAACTGTGAAGTCGTGCCCTGACGCGTTCCGTTCTATCCGGGGAGTGGGTTAATCAGCAGGCCGCGAAGACGTGCCCGCCCGCTCATCGCGATGATGCTGCGATGAACGGGGCAAAGTCCTATTGGCCCGGAGCGCGCGGCGTTCTCCGATCCCAGGTCTCAAGGGCGAGACCTGGGGCACCCGCATTGTGGTTTGGACGGGGCATGGGGATCGTGGCCACCCGCCAGACCGGAAAAGCAAGAGCAAAGGCGCAGGGGCAGACAAGAAGCCCCATCCCCAGGATCCCTCGGGATGGGCCTTCTCGACTCTGGATGTGGTGGTTGGCCCGGTTACTTGCTGCCCCAGAAATCCGGAGACGCGGTAATCCACGAATCGGGAGCGTAGCTGACCTTGGGGCTGAACGCGAACAGGTCGCTCTCGGAGGATTCGACCGAGGACGATCCGCCGTTCTCCAGCATCTGCATGAGGTCTTCGCCCACGGCCTCGGTGAACTTCTTGCCGCTCGCCTGCATGTCGTCCACGTAAGAGAGGTTTTCAAACGGGGTCACGAGGATGTAGGTGTTGTCGCTACCCACGCCGTACATCTTCTGGAACATTGCCCAGCGCGCCTCAGGAAGAGCGGATTGATAGGACTTGATATAGACCTTGACCAGGTGGCGGAACTCCTGGTCGTGTCCAGAGCGGACGTGGAAGAGAAGGATGCGCATGAAGCGCATCTTTGGCAGGTCGACCGTAGCGTTGAGGCTGAGGTCCTTCTCAAAGGAGTAGATGCTGGCGTGACGGGCAGCGACCAGAGAGGCTTCCTGGGCATTGTCCGTTGCCAGTGTTTCCTGGAGTTTGGACATGGCCGCGGTGTCGTCGTGATCTTTCTGCATCTGGGCGAACGAGTCAAAGCCATGCATGTAGAGAACATTGGTGCCGCCTGTGATGGGCGACATGGCCAGGTAATGGCTGGGCGCATTGGCTGCGCGCAGTGCTGCAACTTCATCGGCTTCAAGCTTGGCGTACGCGCCGCCTTGTTCGGGTTTCAGTTCCACATTGGAGAGGTAGAGGTATTTGCTGGGGCCTGGGCCTGTCCTGCTTCGTGCTGTGCGAGCGCCGCCGGCGCCGGGGTGAAGGCTAGTCCTGTCAACAACAGGCAGAGGGGGGCAATGGAACCAGAACGGAGCTTCATCAAATTCTCGCCTCCTTGGGCGTGCTTCCGTGGATTGGGAAGTTCCTGGATACTAATCCATTCGCTATGCGGTTGGGCAGGTATTGTTTCCTGGCGTCTGGCCCTGGTGAGGATGACGGCGGTTGGAGTGGATTGCGGGGGATGGGTGGGAGGGGGTATTGTTTCGCCTAGGGTAAACCCCTAGTTATGCGGGCCTCTAATTCCCCGGAGCCGGACGCGGCGGAGCAGGCTCGGCAGGATCGGGCCGAGTTTGCGCGCATCGCGATCGAGAATCACTTTGCGATTTCGCCGGACGCGATCTTTGTGACGGATGCGTCGGGGGTGATCCGCGAGGCGAATCCACGCGCCACGGAGCTGTTCGGCTACACCCGGGCGGACCTGACGGGAATGGCGATTGAGAGCCTGGTGCCGGAGCGGTTCCGGGGGCGTCATCCCAGCCATCGCGAAAATTTCAATGCACATCCGCGGACGCGGCAGATGGGCGCGAGCCAGAAGCTGTTTGCGCTGCGCAAGGACGGCACGGAATTCCCGGTGGACATTATGCTGCGGCCGATTGGAACGGCAGCGGGGCCGGTGACGATCAGCTTTGTGCGGGACACCACGGAGCAGCGGGCGGCGCAGGAAGAGCTGCGGCGGCAGGACCTGCAACTGCGGTCGATTATCGAAGCGGTGCACGATTACGCGATCTACATGCTGGACGGGGAGGGGCACGTGGTGACGTGGAATCGCGGGGGCGAGCGGATTCACGGGTATAGCGCGGACGAGATTTTGGGGAAGAACTTTTCGCGATTTTTCGAGCAGCGGGATCAGGACCGGGGACATGCGCGGGAGATGCTGGGGCAGGCAGCGGAGCGGGGGACGTTTGAAGAAGAAGGCTGGCGGGTGCGCAAGGACGGATCGCGGTTCTGGGCGCAGAGCGTGCTGACGGCGATCCGGGATGATACGGGGCAGCTAACGGGATTTGCCAAGGTGACGCGGGACCACACGGACCGCAAGCGAGCAGAAGAAGCGGTGATGCTGCAGTTGAGCGCGGCGCTGTTGGAAAACATGGATGTGCGCAAGCTGCTGGAGGCGTTTTCAGCGAGTATTGCCGAGGTGATTCCGCACGACGCGGCGACGCTGGGGATGTACGACGAGGCGCACGATGCGATGACGGTGCAGTTTTTGGGGCGGGACGAGAAGGGACTGCGGCGGATGGATTTGCGCGTGCCGGTGGCAGGATCGCCGACGGGGACGGCGTACCGGATGCGCGAGCCGGTGATTTTGGAGCGGATGCCGGATGCGGCTTTTGGCGCAGGGACGATGGAGCATTTGACGGGAATCGGGATGCGGTCGGGATTGTGGGTTCCGCTGGTGTATCGCGGCGAGGCGATTGGGGCGCTGGCGGTGGCGAGCCGGATGGAAGGGGCGTTTGGAGCGCGGGAAGCGGAGGTGCTGGCGGAGTTCGCCGACCAGATGGCGATGGCGGTAAAGAACGCGGTGGCGTTCCGGCAGGTGACGGACCTGAGGGACCGGTTGAACCAGGAGAAGCAGTACCTGGAAGACGAGATCAACGTGGAGCACCAGTTCGAGGACATTGTGGGGGAGAGCTCGGGGCTGAAGCGGGTGCTGAGCCAGATTGAGACGGTGGCGCCGACGGACGCGACGGTGCTGATCCAGGGGGAGACGGGGACGGGCAAGGAGCTGCTGGCGCGGGCGATCCACCGGTTGAGCGGGCGCAGCGACCGGACATTTATCAAGCTGAACTGCGCGGCGATTCCGGCGGCGCTGCTGGAGAGCGAGCTGTTTGGGCACGAGAAGGGCGCGTTTACGGGGGCGATTGCGCGCAAGATGGGGCGGCTGGAGCTGGCGCACGAGGGGACGCTGTTTCTGGACGAGGTGGGGGAGATGCCGCTGGAACTGCAGCCGAAGCTGCTGCGGGCGCTGCAGGAGCGGGAGATTGAGCGGCTGGGCGGGACGCGGGCGATCGCGGTGAATGTGCGGCTGATTGCGGCGACCAATCGCGACCTGGCGAAGATGGTGGAGGAAAAGAGTTTCCGGGCGGATCTCTATTACCGGCTGAAGGTGTTTCCGATTCTTGCGCCGCCGCTGCGGGAGCGAAAGAAGGACATTCCGGTGCTGGTGCGGCATTTTGTGGCGGCGCACAGCCGGCGGATGGGCAAGGCGATCGAGACGATTCCGGATGCGACCATGGATGCGCTGACGGAATGGAAGTGGCCGGGGAATATCAGGGAGCTGGAGAATCTGCTGGAGCGGGCGGTAATCCTGACGCGAGGGCCGGTGCTGTACGTGCCGCTGGCGGAGCTGGAAATGCCGCTGGAGGACGACGAGCCAGAGGGCGAAGAGACGGTAACGCTGCACTCGGCGGAGCGCGAGCACATTTTGAGGGTGCTGCGCGAGTGCAAGGGGATCATCGGCGGGCCGGGCGGCGCGGCGGATCGGCTGGGGCTGAAACGCACCACGCTGAATTCGAAGATAAAAAAGCTGAACATCGCGCGGCGGGAGTTTATTTAGACGGAATCCAATCCGGGTATACCCAGCATTCGTGGTTTCCCACCCTTGCGCCAAAAAGAAGGCGCTAGGATGGGGCACGGCGGTTCCGGGTGGAGGAGACAGGAAATCGCAGGAGTTTATTTAGAGGGCATCCGGTTCCCTGACATCGAAGCCGAGCTTGCGAAGTTTGTGGATGGACTGGCGCGCCGAGGTGTGATGGACGAAGATGCCGCCGGCCTGCTCCCAGATTTTCTGGTACTTGGTGAAGTCGTCCACGAGGACGTCGCCGGTGTGCCTCATGTGCAGGACCTTGTCGCGGGAGGCGCAGGTGATGACGTGAACGCCGGGGAAGTGCTGCTCGGCCCAGGCGACTTTCTGCGGCTCCGACCAGCCACCGCGCGGGCAGCCGGTGAGGATGATGGGATTGAGGTGCTCGACGGCGCGGTAGAGCTCGAGCGCATCGGGGAGCAGGGGAAGATCGCGGTAGAACATGCCGCTGGTACGGATGCGGCGCCAGAACTCTTCGGAGCCGAGAAGATCCTCGGCTTCCTGCGATTCCATGGCGAAGATTTGCCTGGCTGCGTGGTCGAAGTCAGCGAGAACGCCGTCGCAATCGAGGAAGAGCTGGTTCATGTTTCAGGATAGCAGGGAAGACGTCAGCCATCAGCCATCAGCCGTCAGCCGTTAGCTTGTGGCTTACAATTCCCAGGCCTTAGCTACCGGCTACTCGCTTCTGGCACGCTGCGCTAACCCGCCAGCAGCTCGTTCACTTTTGCCATTACCTTGAAGGCGTCGGCGATGTAGACCACGTCGGCTTTGCCGCGGGTCCAGCCGCAGTTGGGGTCGAGGGAGATGGCGCGGCGCTCAGAGATGAAGCGCCAGCCGACGACGTGGGGCTCCTCGCCGTGGCAGCAGGTGGAAAGGCCCTTGGGGTGGCGCGGCGTGGAACCGGTTTGGCCGACCTGGTTCATGTGAGTGAGGAAGGGAAGCACGGGCTGGCCGTCGCTGCCCTGGTCGACGAGCGATTTGCTGCTGCCGAGCGATGCGCCGGAGGCATTGATGAAGCCGAGGATGAGGCTGGCGGCTTCAGCGGCGTGGGTCTGGCCATCAGATTGTTTGCGGGTCCAGCCGGCGCCGGCGACGAAGAGGAGTTTGGCGTCGGGGCGGATGGTTTGGGTGCTGGTCTCCGCTGCTTTCAACCCGATGACCTGGGTGCGCAGCTCCGGCAACACGGCGGTAACGGCAATCTCCTCCGGTTGAGGCTGCGACTCATCGCTGGTGAAGGCGGCGTTTGTGCCCGGATCGAGCAGGAGGAACCATGGGCGCTTGTCGCGCGTGAGGACGGACTCAATGCGCTGGCGGTAGAACCAGCGCGAGGCCTGAATGTTCACCGTTCCGCCGATCGCGGTCACGTGAGTATCGATGGCTCCGCCGACGCGATATGCGACGGCAGCCATCACGCGGGCAAAGCGCGAGCTGTGCGGAGCGACGACGATGGTGGCGAGCGTGGCGCGGCAGAGGGCCTCGCAAGCGGCGGCATCGGAAGCAAAGCGCGGCTGGGCGAAGGCCTCGCCCTGGACTGCGAGTACCCGCTTGGTTGCGCCTGCCAGGTGTGCGGCCGGGGCGGTCGCGTGTTTCGCCACGATTCCAATGGTCAGCTCTGCGTCGAGCCTGGCGGCGAGCTCCTTGCCGGCGGTGACGGCCTCGAGAGAGGGTTTGGTCAGCGCGTTGGTTTCGTCGGTGTGAGTTAGTACGAGGATGGATTCCATGGGTTCTGTGTCCTGTTGCTCCCCAGGCTTACGCCTGGGGCTAGCGTCTTACGCCCGCTTTGCGGGCTGGTTGTTGCTGCCGATGGTTTCCCCCAGGCTTACGCCTGGGGCTAGCGTCTTGCGCCCGCTTTGCGGGCTGGTGTCAGTGCCAAATATTTCGTTCGTCATAGGCCACTCCATGCCGGGCTAACAAGGCCAGGAACTCGTGTTGGTATGAGAAGCGTTGATGGTGCCGCTGCTGGTTTCCGATATAGCGGATTACGGTTTGGCGACTGGACTCGCTGACGCTGAATGCTCCGTACCCGCTCTGCCAGGCAAAGAGGCGCTGTTGGGTCCATCGCTCCTTGACCCACCGGGAAGAGTTGGTTTTTACAACGCGCAAGCAATCGGCGATGGCTAGTGGGGCGGGCAGGCGGATCAGTAGGTGAACGTGGTCCGCGGCTCCGCCGATGATGATTGGAGTGGCATCCATTTCCCGCAGAATCCCGCCGATGTATGCATGGAGGTCCGCGCGAATCAGGTCAGAGAGAAACGGTCTGCGCTCAGAGGTGGAGAAGACGGCGTGGGTGAGGAGATTCGTAAACGTGTGCGCCATTCTTACGCCCCCTCCGGGGGCTGGTCATCGAATCCGACCTGTTATCCCCAGGCTTGCGCCTGGGGCTAGCGTCTTGCGCCCGCTTTGCGGGCTGGTGGTTGCGCCGTCTGCTAACCGGCGTTGATCCAGGCGACGAGTTCGTTGGCGATTTCGTCGGGGCTGAGGTCTTTGACCACGCGGGTTTCGCGCTGCTGCTTGGGCAAGGTCGCGGAGACGTAAGTGAGGCCGTTGTCGGCGAGGGTTGCGGGTTTGGCGCGTTGCAGCGCGGGCATGACGGTTCGCATGTTGGCCATGCCGATCTGCGGATTGTTGCGCGGCTCGGACAGGTTGCCGGTGGCCCATCCGAGGACGGCGGGAGGCCCGACACAAATGCTGGCCTGGTGACGTCCGCCTTCGACGCGTTCCAACACTTCGAAGGAGCCGTCGGGGCGAAGGTCGATCTGATCTACACCCTGGAACTGGTCGGTGATGCCGAGGCGCTCGCCGATGAGCTGGAGGGTGACGCCGGCGCCGCGGCTGGCCGACTCCCATCCGCCGAAGAGCAGGAGTTTGCTGCGGTCGAGGCCAGGGATGGCGGCGATGGATTCGGCGAGGATGGCGGCGGTGGAATGCGCGTCGGCAAAGCCGGAAGCGGGACCGTCGACGGCCACGAGTTCGAACGCGGCCTTCTGGGCGATGGTCATCATTACTTGCTGGAGCTTGGCTTTGGGAGCCATGGACGCGAGCCAGAGCTTGGTGCCGGGATTCTTCGCGGCCAGATTCGCAGCTTCGTAGAGAGCGCTGGCAGCCCAGGGGTCGAGGATGGCGGGGAGAACGGATTCGTTCTTTAACACCGGGCCGTTCGCGTTTGTGACCGGTTCGAGTGTTTGCAGTGGATCTGGAACGATTCCTGCGCAGACGATTATGTGGAGAGCGTTGGACATTCAATCCCTTCTGGGCCTGTAGCCAGTAGCCAGTAGCCAGTAGCCTGTAGCTTGTAGCTGGTACTTTGTAAAACTTGCGTTCACTACCTGCGGGATTTTGGTGGCGGATTCTCGGCTGCTACGAGTTTCTGCATAAATGCAAGAAGCATTTTGGAGATTTCGTTGCTGCGGGCTTCAGCTTCGGTGATCGAATGTTCGGAGCCGTAACCGAGCAGTTTCGACACGTGTAACTGAGTCAGCAACTCGCAGGTAGAACCTCGGGCAATACCGAGGAATTGACGGAATTCACGGGCGTTCAGCCTTCCGCGCCCCTCAGCGATGTTGCTCGCGATGGAAATTCCTGCACGAGGCATTTGAGAGGTCAATCCATAGACTTCGTTCCTCGGGAATGAGTCAGTGATTTTGTAGATGAGCACCGATAGATCAATTGCTCTCTGCCACACCATCAACTCCCGGTAATCTTGCGCCATTTGTGTCTTCCTTAATGCATCTCGTCAAGCAATCTGGCTACTGGCTACGAGCTACCGGCTCCCCGGCTAGTTTTCCGCCGAGTGCAGGCCGCCTGAGCCGGCGCGGAATTCTATGTTGCCGTGCTCGCCGTCGTGGGAGTGGGAGCAATTCCAGATGCATGCGCCGCAGTGGACGCATTTTTCGCGCTCGAAGGTGGGCAGTCCATTGGCGCCGAGCGTGATGGCCTGGCCGGAGCACATGGCGATGCAGGTTTTGTCTTCGCACTCGGCGCAAACGGTGAGGTCGCGGAAGTGGACGTGATCGGCGAATCCGGGCGCGGCCTGGACTTTGCCGCCCATGAGCAATGCGTCCTGGTGGGTGACGAGCAGGCGGCCGTCGAAGGAGATCTCCGGCCAGCCGCGGGCGCTGAGCAGGGCGTCGTGGAAGGGGCGGCCGTCTTGCACGGCGAGCTCGGCGGCGGCGCGGCGAGTGAGCATGTCGGCTGAGCGGGCGCGGCGAATCTGTTCCCAAGGAGGGGGCGCGCTGCCGCCGAGCGAAATGCGTCCATGGGTGAGGCCGGCCAGGGCGATGCCGATGAGCCCGCGGACGGTTCCCTTGTGGAAGCCAATGCGGGAGTTCTCCGCTTCGCGGGCGCCGTGTTCCACCCAGCTTGCGCGGCGGCGTGCGCCATAGGTGGCGTCGAGGTTTTCGGCGGTGAAGGGCTTGCCTGCGCGCAACAGCTCGACGACGGCTTCGCCAAGCTGCACGCCGGTGGTCCAGGCTTCGTCCACGCCGGAGTTGGTGAGGAGATTGGTGGAGCCGGAGCCCTCGCCGATGCGGGCGAAGCCGTCGCCATAAAGGAATGGCTCGCCGTGGCGGCCGGACTCTTCGAGCGATTTTGCGCCCCAGGAGCGCAGGGTGCCGTTCTTGAGATAGCGCCACAGCGCGGGATGCTGGATGAAGTGCTGCAGATAGCGATAGGCGGTGCGCGAGGGATCGTGCATCCACGAGGGGACGACGATGCCAACGGAGACGAGGCGATCGGGATGGGTGTAGAGAAAGCCGAAGATCTCCGGCTCGGGATAGCCGATGGTGTGCCAGATGGTGCCGGGTTCGAGGGGGGGCTCTGTGGACTCGCTGGTTGAGGCGGAAGACGGGTCCGGCAGCTCGATGAGGAACTTCATGCCGAGGGCCCAGTCGCGGCGGGCGTGGCCTTTGGGCGTACCGAGAATTTCGTCGATGGCCTGGCCGATTGCGCCGACCGCGCCGTCGCCGACAACTGTGAGCCGCGCCTGTACGTCCATGCCGGGCAGGTAGCCCTCGGCGGGCGCGCCCTGCTTGCTTACGCCCTGATCAGACAGGCGGAGGCCGGCGACGGCGCGATCGGTGAAGAGCGGCTCGGCGACAGGCGTGCCGGGCCAGATTTGCACGAAGCCGTCGGAAAGAATCTGGGATGCGACCCACTGATTGAATTGGCCCAGTGAAAGCAGCAGGCCACCGCGCTTGTGCAGGAAGGCGGGAATCCAGGGCAGGGCGAATGCATGGTCGCGGACGCCGGCTGCGCGGCCCAGGGTGCGGAGTAGCGTGTCGGCGATGCGCAGACTGAAGGAGCGGCGGCTGGCGCCGATGGGATCGAGGAGGTAAAGAACGCGCTCGTGGCGGATCTCGGTGGCGAGGGGGATTTCCTCCGCTTTGAAATCAGGGAAGCTGGAGCGGATGCCGCGCGCTCGGGTGACCACACCACTGACGGCAGCGGCAAGATCGTCGGCGCGCTCGTAGCAGACCACCTGCAGCGGCATGCCTGGCGCGGCGGCGCTCTCGAAAACGGGATCGGAGGGATTCTGGCTCCAGGCGCGGGTGAGGGTGTGCAGAAATCCGCCCATGGCGGGGCCGAAGCCCGCGCAGGCGATGTCAACGTCCATGGTCTGGCGAAGGTCTTCGCCCAATCCGTCGGCTTGGCTGAGTGCGTTCATTGCGGACCTCGCATAGGTGTCATTGCGGCCTCATTGCGGGTAGTCCAGGGCTTCGGGAATCATGACGGTGGAGACGGTTTCAGCGGCGCGGTCCTTGGCCAGGCGCGATCCGCTGAGGCAGCGGCTGAGCTTGCTCTGCAGGTTCAGGAAGTCGCTCTCGCGGCCACAGGCAGCGCAGGGGCCGGCTTTCTCAGGATGGCTGCCGTCGGCCTTGAGGACATCCAGCACCATAGCGGTGATGCCGGGCATGGTTTCTTCCAATTCCTCAATCTCGTTGGCGGAGAAGCACTCGCTGCAACCGGCGTCGTTCCAGGAGGGATGGCGCTTGTATCCGAAGACGAGCTCGGCGGAGATGCGGCTGACCTCGCCTGCAGTCTTGGCCGCCTGCACGTGGCAAAGGTCGCTGAGGAACTGTACGGTGCCGGGGAGAAGCTCGGTGAGGGCGGTGTCGCCGGCGCCGCGGGCTTCAAGCTCGAGCACGTCGAGGATCTGGCAGCGCGAGGCGAGCAGCCAGCAGAGCGAGTCGGCCATGGCGAAGGTAACGCCCTGGCGCTGGGTGTGATAGAGCTTGCTGCCGTCAGGGTCGGTGGAGCTCTGGAGGTGGTTGAGGGTCCAGAGCCACATCTGCATGGCGGAGGCGAGGGTGCATGCGCCGGTGCCGGGGCGAGTGGAGGCGATGCGGCGCATCTGCGATGTCCACGCGCGGAATAGAGCCAGGAAGACGTCGGTGGTCATGGTGACGGTGAGCTGGCGGCGCTGCACGGCTTCAGGGCCCTCGTAGGTGGCCTCGAGCTGAGCGTCCATCCACTTCGAAGCGAGGAAGCCGGGGCAATCCTCGGTGATGCCGTAGCCGCCCATGAGGCTGACGGCTTCCCGCATCATGTTGACGCCGTGGCCGGTGTTCCAGAGCTTGGTGGCGGGGCAGAGGACGTTGGCTTCGGCGTCTTTGAGCGCGAAGTGGACGAGGGGGTCGGATTCCAGCTCGGCGCGGCGGGGATCGTTGGCGCGAAGGCCGAGAAGCTCGATGGCGCGGAGCTCGGACTCGCGAAGGGCTTTGATTTCGGCGCGGCCGCCGGAGATGCCGCGGCCGAGGAGGATAAGTGATTTCTGTTCCTCAAGCGGATCGAGCTCGTCAAAGAGGCGAGCGGCGGCAAAGCCGAGCGAGGAGGCTGCTTCGCCGCAGGCCCACACATCGACGAGGCGATGCAGCGCATCTTCGCGCTGCTGGATGCCCTGCTGGTAGCGAATGGTGCCGGGGCGCGCGCCCTCCGCGCCGCGGAAGCGCGAGCGCTGATAGCGGATGACGGGTTCGACGGCGGAGAGCAGCTTGGCCGCGGTCATGAGGCCCACGGTGACGCGGGTGCGGCGGAAGACAGCCTCGATGATTTCGCTGTGAGTGAAGTTGGGAACGATGACGCCGTCCTTCACGGTGTAGCCGCCGACGATCCGGCTGGCCGGGACCTTGAGGTTGAAGACGGGGTCGCCGGTGGAAGAGAGCTGATGCACCAGCTTCTTGGTTGCGGTGCCGCGCTCGAAAGTGCCTTCGTCGGTCTCTTCAAGGATGATGACGCAGGTGCCCTTGATGCGGGGATCGTCAGAGTTGACGGCGGCGGTGACGAAGTTGGCGGTGGCGATGTTGGTGATGAAGCGGCCACGCTTGTCCACTTGAAGCCAGGGCTCTTCGCCGTCGATCCACTTGATGACGCGGACCTTGCCGCCGAGCATGCCGGTATCGACGCCGACATAGGGGATGGGCTCGGTGAGGCAGAATGCGCCGCGAAGGGGAGTGCGGTCTTCACCAGGCTGAGGCGGAGTGGCCAGCGACATATAGTGCTGCACCTGCTCCGGAGTGCCGCGCTCATGGATGGGCGAGAGCGCGAGGAAGCCGGCGAGGCTGGCCGTGGCTGCGCCGCCGTCAACCCAGGCAAGCTCAAATGCCGCCAGCGCGAGGGCCAGGTTTTTGGGGCCGGCGATAAAGCCGCCCTGATCCGGCTCCATGAAGATGGCGCTGAGTCCGGCGCAGTCGAACGCCTCCAGCATTTCTTCCTTGAGCGGGGTCCACTCGTGGGTGTTGCGCTCGCCGGCGGCGACCAGGCGGGCAACCGTGGTACGCGCCACGCCGCGAGCGCTCTGCACCAGCATTTGCAGGTCAAAGCGGTCGGCAAAACGCCATTGCAATTGGCGGATGGCGTCCGTGGGGAGCGTAAGCATGGAACTGACGCCGGAAAGCGCAGCCGTAGCCATAGGGGGTTCCTCCAGCAGCGCGCCTATTGTGCTTGAGTGGAGGGACGTTAGCCTGTGATTGGCATCACGTAGCGCCGGAGGCCAGCCCTCAGCCGTCAGCCCTCAGCTGCTTGCTGCCCGGTGTTCGCCCTTCTGCTGTACCGTTCGGGGTTCCGTTGTTTGCAGGAATGAACTGCCTGATTGCAGGGAAGGCGGCAAAGTGCCTCAGGATATTCACGACTTGATCGTGTGGAATAGAGCCGTCGAATTGACGGTGTCGATCTATAAACTCACTCGCCATTTTCCTAAGGAGGAAGTGTTCGGCTTGACTTCGCAGATGCGACGGGCGAGCGTATCCGTCGCGAGCGATATTGCCGAGGGACGCGGAAGGTTGAACCCATCGGAATTCCGCCAGTTTCTGGGTCTGGCGCAAGGCTCGCTGTTCGAGTTGAGAACGCAAATGTTCGTGGCCGGCAAGTTGGGGCTCGGTGACGGCGCGGAATCGCGTGCGTCGGAGAAATTGTGCGTGGAGGTTTCCAAGATGCTCGCGTCCCTCATCAACAAGCTTGGCTCGGGCAAGAAGGTTGAGCGGTGAGGGTTAGCTCAGCTTTTGGACTTCGGGGTCTTTTACGTGCTTAACCCGAGCCTTCAGCTCTCGGCTTTGTGCTGGTTGCACGAATTTCGTTATCGGGCGATTCTTGCACTATGGCCTGCGCTTCGCGGTCCAGGGGCCATCGGCGCGGGCTTCTACCTTCATGCGGCCCGCGGCGTTGTCGCCGTCGATCCAGCCGGCAAGTGCGGCGGGGATGGGGACGGTTTCGGGCTTGCCGTACTCTTTCGGCCAGTTCGCGGTAAATGAGAGCTCGACGTAGCCGTCGCGCCAGGTGCCGGTGACGGGAAGGCTGGAGCCGAAGTCGCCGGTCCAGATTCCAGTGAGCGCCGATCCTTCGCGGTGGAGTTCCAGCGTACCTTGATAGCGGCCGTAATCGCTGCCGAACGTGACGTGCCATGAGCCAGACGCGTCGCTGCCGTTGTGGATGGGCTCTGGTTTCTGGGGAGTTACGCGGAGATTGGAGAAGTAGGACTCCTCGTCCGGATAGCCCCACAACGCCACGCCGCCGGAGAGGTCTTCGCCCTTGAGGCCATTCACAATCAGGCTGGGAGAATCGGAGCCGTTTAGAAACAGGCGTGCGGTGCGGCCGTGGAGGTCGATGCGGACGTGGGTCCAGGTTTCGGGCTTCAAGTCGGCCCAGGATTCGTAGATCCACGGCCACTGGCGGCGCAGCAGGTACCAGTCGTAGCCGGGCTTGGCGATGTACTGGACGGAGTGAATGCATGGCCTGATCGTCGGACTGGGCGTTGCGCGGACGCAGATAGAACATGTCGTAATGGGAGCCATCAGGGCGGGCACGGAATGCGATGCCGGTGAATCCGGGCATGTGCACACCGGGCGGCGTGGTGATTTTGACGGCGATATCAACGTCGATGATGCCGTCCTGGATGGCTGACCCGTTGACGAATCCGAAGATGTCGCTGTCTTCTCTCGCGGTGAGGCGGACGGCTTTGCGGCCGAGATACTCGGCGGGTTCGGCTTTGCCGCCGATGACGGAAAGCGCCGCGGCGTCAGTGAGCGGGTATGCCTGCGGAGCCGGGACTGCTGTGGGAGGCTGCTGCCAGGCACGGCCAAATGCGGGAGCGAGGACGGCGGCGATTGCCGCGAGCGCGCAAAAGCGTGCGATTTGCGCCAGGCGCTGGAGCGAGGCCCTGGGGATTCGCAGATCGAGCATGGATTGCCTCCGAAGGGAACGGAAATGGGGGAGGGCCATGCAAGCTGCGTGCAACCGCGCTTCCAATCGGAAGAGCGCTGCAAGATGCTGATTTTTGAGCGAGTTCCACGAACCGGAGACGGATGCGATTGGGCCCTGAGCGTTCGTTTTGTTGGTGGGTTGTCCATTTTCGGACGCCCGATCCGCAGGCTGTATGGAATTGGGACACGGTGATGTTTGCGCTCACAATTTCGGTGTTTTGCTGACGTTCAAGTGTGAGATGGATCGCAAGTGCTTGGGCGTCGTTTGGTCAACGGATACAACGGATTGTGATGGGAGTCACTGTTTGGACATCGCTGTTGGGAGTCTTCTCACATTTGGAGACTCTAATCCTGCCGCATTTCCGCTGGGGATGTGAGCTGGCCGGAAATCGCGCCCGGAGAAAGAAGACGGCAGAATGGCGGAAGCCGCGCAACAAGAATCGAGCCCAGCCACGGGGCCGCGAGTTGGCCCGCCCGAAACTCATCCCGGAAACGCGAACGTGCGCTGGGTGCGGATTCCGGGCATCACGCCATTGCTTGCGCTGGCCCTGCGATTGGGGGCGTTGGGATTGTTGCTAGGGTTGGGTGTGGCGACGGCTGCAGCGCAGACCGATTGCCTGGCTTGCCACGCTGACCAGACGATGACCGATGGCTCGGGGCACAAGATCGGCGTGGATGGCGACAAGTTTCACGCGAGCATTCACGGCAGCCTGCAGTGCGGCGATTGCCACGCGGATATCAAGGCGTATCCGCATCCGGATCATCCGGCGAAGGTGGAGTGCTCCACCTGTCACGCCGATCAGGCAAGCGCGTTGAAGGGCAGCGTGCACGCGGATTCGAAAGAGCATCCGTGCACAAGCTGCCACGGCGACGCGCATGCGATTTTTCCCAAGACCGATGCGCGGTCGGCAGTATATCCGCTGAACATCCCGGCGACATGCGGGCGGTGCCATGGCAACAACGGCATGGGGCAGAAACACGGGCTGGCCAGCGTTTACCCGCATTACATCGATTCGATTCACGGGTTTGCGCTGAGCAAGGAAGGGCTGCTGGTGGCGGCGAATTGCCAAAGCTGCCACGGCTCGCACGACATCAAGAGCCATACCGACCCGGCCAGCGCGACATTCAAGGCCAACATTCCCAAAACGTGCGGCACCTGCCACGCCAAGATCAACGACGATTACCAACTCGGCGCGCACGGCAAGGCTATCGCGGCGGGCAAGATGAAGGCGCCGGTCTGTACCGATTGCCATACGGCTCATGCCATCCTTCAGCCCACGGAGTCGGAGTTCCGCATGCAGTCGACGCCGATCTGCGGCTCGTGCCACACCGACAAGCTTTCCACGTACCGCGATACGTTCCACTCTCAACTCGGCTCGCTGGGCGGCTACGTGGAGACAGCGCGTTGTTGGGATTGCCACGGCGCGCACAAGATTCTGCCCGCGTCGGACCCCGCTTCGCCTGTTTCAAAGGCCAACCTGGTGACCACGTGCGGGCGCTGCCATGCCGGCGCCAACCTGAGTTTTGTGCAGTATCAGCCGCACGCCAACGCGCATGACCGCAAGCTGAATCCGGCGCTCTACTTCATACGCCTGTTCATGAATGTGCTGCTGATCAGCGTGCTGACTTTCTTCATCCTTCATACCATCCTGTGGCTGGTCCGGTCGCGGCTTGACCAGGTCAGGAAGAACTCGGCGGGGAGAAACCACCATGCCTGAGCCACAAACGGCCGCAGAGCCGAAAGCGACAGCGGCGCCTGAAGGCCGCTACTTTACCCGATTCAGCTCCGCGCAGCGCACCTTGCACGCGGTGTTGTTCTCGACGTTTCTTGGCCTGGCGGCAACGGGGTTGCCGCTGCGCTTCAGTGAGAGCATGTGGGCGAGGGGGCTGGCGCGCGCGGTGGGCGGATTCGGCGCCATCCTGTTCTTTCACAAGTTCTGCGCGCTGGCGCTTACCATCGCATTCCTGGTGCACGTGAAGGATCTTGCGCAGCGGGCGCTGCATCACGAGAAAGGCATCTTCTGGGGCGTCACGTCAATGGTGGCCAACTGGAAGGACGTGAAGGATATTTTCAACCACATGCGGTGGTTCGTCGGTCTCGGGCCCAAGCCGAAGTTCGAGCGCTACGCCTACTGGGAAAAGTTCGATTACTGGGCGGTCTTCTGGGGCATGATCGTGATCGGCTTTTCCGGCTACGCGATGTGGTTTGCTCCGTTCTTTGCGCACTTCCTGCCCGGATGGGCGTTGAACGCGGCGCTGATCATCCACAGCGAGGAAGGCCTGCTGGCGATCCTGTTCATTTTCGCCATTCATTTTGTGAACACGCACCTGAGGCCGGACAGCTTTCCCATGGACATGGTGATCTTTACCGGAGTGGAGAGCGAAGAGGAATTTCGGCACAAGAGGCCGCTCGAATATCAGCGCCTCCAGCGGGAAGGGAAGCTGGAAGGGAAAGTTAGCGAGAAGCCGCAGCGGTGGTTCGTAAACTTCTCACGGATCGCGGGGACCGTCGCCATCGCGTTCGGGCTGCTGCTGCTGGTGCTGACGCTGACGGCGTACTTCGGATAGGAACGCGCGAGGTCGCGACTGGCCGGACGCGAGGAAAGCTTCAATTGATTTTTATGCGATGCGGAGGGTCGCGAGGTAGATCGGAACCGATCTTTTGCAGCACAAAACCCGTGAAGGGATGCATTTTCAATCGCACTCTATGCACAGGGCAATTCGGCGAGCCCGAAAATTCGCCGAAACGACGGCAGCTCCGGGGATGTTCCAACCACAGGAAGCTGCCGCGCAACAGAAAGGGGCCACGATGTTTCTGCTATTTATCATTGCCTTTGTTGAGATCGCCCTAATGGGCGTAATCATTACCTGGGACGTGTTGCATCCAAAATTGATGGCGAACGACGGAAGGGGCGAGAAAGAGGCGCAGAAGGCCGGCGCGACGTACGCTGCCGCCCTTCCGCACTCCCATTGGTACTCCCATTGGTCAGTGTCGCGCGGCTAACTGCCGCAGCTCTGCTGTCAGCTTAGAACCGGAAGCTGGGCCCAACTGCCACGCGCAGGTTGTTATACGTGTTGCCGTTGTACCAGTAGATCTCGTCGCCTGCTTCGGCGCGGATGCCGAGGGGCCCGAAGAACATTTCAAGGCCGCCGCCAGGGTAGACCGCAAAATGTGTGGAATTGCCGCCGAACGAGCTGAACGAGTTACCGAAGGAGCTGGTTGAAGGGCTGGCGTTGCCGGCGGTCAGGTCAAGGAACCCGGCTTTACCGGTGACGAACAAGCGGACGGGGCTGCTGGTGCCGAGCTGGAACTTGGGGCCGAACAGGCCGCTGATTGGCCGCACTCTGCTCACGACCGTGGTGCTGGTGCCGCCGAAGCTGCCGGGGGTTCCCGACACCGAGGTGTAGTTCCGTTCAAAGTCGTAGCTCATCTCGCCTTCGATGGCGACGTTGGGATGCAAGTTGAACCCCGCTAGGCCGCCGACGCCGACGAAGTTGGTGCTATGGGCGCTGCCTGACGGATTGAAGCGGAAGTAATTGCCGAATGCCGTCACCTCGCCATGATTGAACGTGTAGGGTGACTCGGCTGAGCTCTGTGTCTGTGCTGTAAGGGCAACGGGAAGGGCCAGGACTGTCGCCAGTCCGGCTAAGGCTAAGATACGCATCATTTTCTACTCCCTGGAGGATCTATTTATCTCTTCCACCGATAGGAATCGCTTCCATGGCCCGAGTCTTGTTTCCCCTGCAATACCTATGCAGGGATTCATCGGGACTAGATGCGGGGCAGTTCTAACAGGTTGACCCTCGATTCGGTTTTGCTTTATCGCCCAAGTAGCTTCTCCCCGCGCATTTGGCGGGTTTTCCTGTTTGTGATACGAGTCACTGCGGCATTTTGCGCAGAGTCGCATGGTGATTGCGTGAACGCGGCCAGGCATTTTCTGATACGAAGCATTGTTCTCTGTCTTCCCTTCATCTGCTGCAGCCTCCCGGCGCAACACAAGCTCAAGGATCGGGACTGCCTGGCATGCCATGGCGACGCCACCCTGACGGAGGACGTGAACGGCAAGCAAGTCAGCTTGTTCGTGGACGAGAAAAAGCTGCGATCGTCGATCCACGGCAGCATGTTTGGGTGCGTGGATTGCCACAAGGATGTGAAGAGCCTGGCGCACGATACGCCGCCCAAGAAGGTGGCATGCGCGGATTGCCACGCGGATGCGCAGGCGGCATGGGCGCACAGCACGCACGCAAAGCTGACCGCGGCGAAGATGCCGGCGGCCACCTGCGGCGACTGTCATGGGGCGGCGCACGAAATACTGGCCGTGGACGACGCGCATTCGCCGGTGAGTCACGTGAATATTCCGGCCACTTGCGGGCGCTGCCACGGGCAGAAGTTCCTGATGGAATCGAACGGCGAAAGCGCGCAGCCGTTTCTTTCCTACCAGCAGAGCGTGCACGGGCGCGCGGTGGAGAACGGGTCAACCAAAGCGGCAGTTTGCACGGATTGCCATGGTTCGCACCAGGTTCTGCCGGCCAACGATCAGCAATCGCCCATTTACAAGTTCAACGTGCCGGCGACGTGTGGCAAGTGCCACGCGGCGATTCAACAGACATTCATGGCCAGCATTCACGGGCAGGGAATTGCGCGCGGAAACGGGCTTGCACCGGTCTGCACCGACTGTCACGGCATTCACACCATCAAGGCGCATGCCGATCCGAATGGGCCGGTGGCGGAGCGCAATCTGTCGCGCGACATTTGTGCGCGCTGCCACGAAGGGGTGCGTCTTTCGCAGGAGTTCGGCGTGCCCGGCCAGCGCGTCTCCAGCTACATGGACAGCTATCACGGGCTGGCCACGGAGGGCGGGTCAGTGGTTGCGGCCAACTGCTCCAGTTGTCATGGCGTGCATGACATTCTGCCCTCCAGCGATCCGCGTTCGAGCATCAACCACGCCAATCTTGAGGCCACCTGCGGCAAGTGCCACAAGGGGGTCACGCGGAAGTTCACGCTGACGCGGGTCCATCTCGCGGGCGGCGCCGGGCACGATATCGATTCCGAAGTGGTGCGCTGGGTGCGGCTCATTTACATTCCGCTGATTCTTCTGGTCATCGGCGGCATGTTCCTGCACAATGCGATCATTTGGCGCAGCAAGCTGGCCGCGCGCCGGCGCGCGCACACGGTTACGGTGACGCGGATGACGCCGAATCAGCGCTGGCAGCATCTCATTTTGCTGGCGAGCTTCATCGTGCTGGTGCTCACCGGATTTGCGCTCAAGTATCCGGATTCGTGGTTTGCGCACGTGCTGGGGCTGAGCGAGCACTTGCGCAGCATCGTGCACCGCGTGGCGGGCGTGGCGCTGATTGCGGCGGGCATCTATCACGTCTTCTACGTGGCCGCGGCACGGGAGGGACGCCGTTTCCTGTGCGACATTGCGCCGGGACCGCGCGACGCTACGGATGCCTTCCACGCCATGCTCTATTACCTGGGGCTGCGCCGCGAGAAGCCGAAGTTCGGCCGCTTTAACTATGCCGAAAAGGCCGAATACTGGGCGCTGGTGTGGGGCACGGCGCTGATGGGCCTGACCGGGATCATGCTCTGGGCCAAGGTGTGGGTGGGCGATGTGCTGGCGCGCTGGTGGGTGGATGTGGCCACCGCGGTGCACTTCTACGAAGCCATTCTGGCCACGCTTGCCATTCTGGTCTGGCACTTTTACCAGGTGATATTCGATCCCGACATCTACCCCATGAACACGGCATGGTGGGACGGGAAGATGCCGGCTGAACACTATCGCGAGGAGCACGAGCTGGACGCGGAGACGACTGGGGAGCAGGGAACAGGGAAAAGGGAACAGGGAACAGGGAGTAAGGAGTAGAAGGCGTCCCCGCGGGTCAGTTAGTGGCGTTTGGCACCTGGAAGTTGATGCCCTGGGCGCGGTTGGCCGTAACGGTCGCGGGCAGGTCGATCTGGCTCACGGGAATCTGCTGGTATTGCGCGTCGAGCACGGTCAGCGTGTTTGCGGTCAACATGTAGTTGTAGACCGTTTCCGGTGGCTGGCCGTTGTTGAAGATGAGGGTGAGAGCCTGCTGCGGGCCAGGAGCAGCGGATTCGCCGGTGTAAGGCTGGCGCGGCGAGGAACCCGGCACATCCTGCGACGGGTAGGGTACGGAGCCGGTCTGCGGATAGGGCTGCTGCGCGTAGCCTTGCGGCGCAGGCTGGTCATATTCAGGGCCGGGCTCGCCGTATGCTGACTCACCGTAATCCGGATAAGGCGCGGGGACGTTGCCGCCGTAGTCATTCTGCGCAGACTGATCCGAGTCGTCACTCCAGTCAGGCGCGAAGAGCCACGGATCGATGTCGTAGGGATAATACGGGTACGCCCCGTAGTTATACGCGTAGGGGAGACCGTTGAAACCGTTGTAATAGGGCCTTCGGCCGTGGAGATGACCATCGCGGTCACCGCCGTAGCGATTAAGACCGTTGGCGGCGTACGCGTTGCCGTGATAGGGAATGTGGTTCATTCCGGCGCCGACGTGGGGCGCATAGCCGGTTCGGCCGGGTCCTGCGAATCCGCGCGGCGCAAAGCCACGCTGCGCATAGCCGCCATAGCGTGGAGCAAAGCCGCCGAAACGCGGCGCAAAACCTGGGCCGTGCGATTGAAAACCGCCGAAATGCTGGGAAGCAAAACCGCCGCCAGCGTGACCGGCAAACCCGCCTGCGTGTCCCGCGAAGCCGCCAGAAGCGTGGCCGCCGGAACCGCCTCGCGCACCACCGTGCTGCGCCGTGGCCGGCAAGGCCAGCAGGGCAAACAGTGCCGCGACCGCAGCCGCATGTTTCATAGCACGATTCTACGCCTCATTCAATTCCGCCGATCGCACTGCGTCCGGCGTGCTTATGAGACGCGCTGGGCGGTTCCGGCGCTCATACCATCCGGCTTACACGCGCCAGGTGTCGGGGCGCCAGCTCCGGATGCGCTGCTTGATTTGCTTGCGGTTCAGATTCTCCTCAAGCGCCTTCTTCGCCAGTTCCACAACCTCGTCATCGGCGGCGAAGCGCAAGCCGACAAGCTGGTCCTCAGTAAGCCGGTAAATCTGCGGGTGCCATTCAGCCGGGGCCAGCGTCTGGAGCCGTAGCCGCTCCTCCAGCCGGATGACGCGGTCCTGCACTTTGATCGGGTAAACCCGGATGAGGAAGAACGGGATGAAGACCACCACCGAGAGCACAATCAGCCAGCTATTCCAGATGCCGAAGTGGCGGACATCGTGCCCGATAGCGAAGACGAGGTTGGCGATCAGTATAAAAAACGTGATCACGTGGAACGGGATGTGAAGTCTGCCGTGATTCTTCAGATTTTGCGGGACTTGGGTCTTACTCATGTGTGTCCACGATCGCTTTCATCGCCGGGGTGTCCGCGCCGGCGAAGCCGGGTCGCGACGGGTTCATAGCCATGCCAGGCCGATTGCCGGCGTCTGCGGGATTTTGACGCGTCGCATCCCCTTGTGTCAATGCGGCCATCTGCTCGGGGCCAAGCACATCCGGATGCCTGGGAATCAGCGGATAGCGACCACGCACCAGGTAATCGACAAAGATGGCGCCCGCCAGGTAAGGATTCATGATGGTCAGCGGCACCGCGTAGCCGGTGGTGACAAGCGACGCCGCTACGCTTTTGTTGGGATGGCTCATGCGCCTGTAGCCCGGCACCTGGGGGACCTCGAAGACCTCAAGATCCGTGCCGGAGTGCTTTTTGGAGTACTTCACCAGCTTGTAAGTGATCTGCCGTGGGGTGGTCATGCCCGCATCAGGAAAGATGGTCCGGCGGAAGGTGCGCGGGAAGTAGTGGTTCATGATGCCGCGCGCAAAGTCGGCGCAGTTGGAGTAAATCAGGTTGAAGTGCGAATGGTTGGCGCGGTCGTTGAGCATCGCCATCAGGCGCAAGTCCTGCGCCTGGGTGGTGTCGAACCGGAAGGCGTAGATACGCCGCTCGTAGGCCACACCGAAGAGTTGGGTCCAGCCGCCTCGCACAAGATTGCCTTCAAACACGTGGGCGACCAGGCTGCCCATGTGCTGCTCGTGATAGCGATTGCGCAGCCGCATCACCGTGTCGCGATTCACATGGTCCGGCACGTCGGCCGGATCCTCCACGGAATATAGATAGGGAATGAGCGGCATGGCCACCCAGTCGTAGCCCGCGATGCCCTGATAACGGGAGATGACCGAACCTAGCTCGCCGGGCCGGCAGGGACGCAGCTCGATGGGAGTCTCGGCGCATATGCGCGCGAAGTAAATGGCAGTATGGCCGGTCGGATTCAGCGTGCCGAAGAATCCGTACGGCTCCTCCATGAGGAGCGCGGCCTGGGCCCGGCAACAAACGGGAAGGGTGAACATCAACAGCGCCAGACCAAGCAGAATTTCCCTGTTGCGTGTCGACCGCATCAGACTTCTCCCGGAGATCAGGTCTGCAATAGCAGTATGCCGCATACCTCGTTAGGGTTGGATGACGATTGCACGGCCTGCCCCGAGATGACCGGCAGAGTTAACCGGGGCCACATGGCCGCATATGCCACAAACTGAGTGTCTTCCTAGTTTTGGACCCGGCTCAAGGCAAATTGTCGCGGGCGAGTTTTCCACGTTGTGACGATCCCAGTCTATTTCTGATAGCGTTTTGCTTTCCGGAAAGAAGTTCCGGTAGAATCCGCACGGCCCTGCGCCCAGGGCTCTTTGTGCCCGTGGAGGATGCTCTTGCGTTATCGACTTCTGTTGCTCTTTGTCTTCGCTGCCGTGGCGGCCGCTTCGGCCCAGGTGACTCGACTCACTCTACCGCGCGTGCTCTCCGATCACATGGTGGTGGAACGCGATGTTCCCGTGCATGTGTGGGGCAAGGCCGCGCCGGGCGATCAGATCTTCGTGCGCTTTCGCGGAGAGGACCGAGACGCGGTCACGGATACGCTGGGACACTGGAGCGTGTATTTTAAGCCGGGGACGGCCGGCGGCCCATTTGAAATGGAATTACAGGAGGTGCGGACGGGCGGCGCGAGTGCGGGTGCCTTTCCTCCGATAGAAACAATTGTGATCCACGACATCCTGGTTGGCGATATCTGGCTGGCTTCGGGCCAATCCAACATGGAGTTTCCCTTGAGCCGCGCGGCTACCGCGGCTGAGGACATTCCCCATGCCGGTAACGAACGCATCCGCCTGCTGATGGTGAACAAGAAAGCCGCCGACTACGCCGAGGAAGATGTGGACACGGACGGCTGGAAACCGTCTACCCCGGACAGCGCGAAGGATTTTTCCGCGGTCGCCTGGTACTTTGCGCGCGAGATCGAGCGGCGCGAGCACGTGCCGGTCGGAGTGATCGATTCCACGTGGGGCGGGACCGTTGCCGAATCGTGGGTGCGGTTGACCGCGCTGGGTGAAGACGCCGGACTTAACCCGCTGTTTGCCTCGCGGGGCAAGATGCTGGACCACGGCGCCGACGCGGCGGCGGAGGTCCGCGACGAGCAGCGCCAGCAGGCTGAAGCGAAAGCGCAGGGCAAGCCCATTCCGCAATTTCCTTGGCATCCGCCGCTGGAGAGCTGGGGTCCCGGCAACCTGTGGAACGGCATGATTGCGCCACTCACGCCGATGGGGATTCGCGGCGTGATCTGGTACCAGGGCGAGAGCAATAGCGCGCTGGAGCGCTGGCCGCTTTACAACCGCATCATGCGCACGCTGATTGAGGATTGGCGCCGCGAGTGGGCGATCGGACCGATCCCGTTCCTTTACGTGCAGATCTTCAATTTCAAGTCCACGCCGCTGGAGGACTGGGCCGCGCTGCGCCAGCAGCAGGTGGAAACGCTGGGGCTGCGCAATACCGCGATGGCTGTCACCATCGACATCGGCAACCCGGATGACGTGCATCCGACCGACAAGGTTGACGTTGGTCACCGGCTGGCGCTGGCGGCACGCGCGCTCACCTATGGCGAAACGTCGCTGGAGTACTCCGGACCAATGTTCCGCGAGGCGACGTCCGAGGGCAGTGCGATTCGGGCGTGCTTCGATCATGGGAAGGGCCTGAACGCCAAGGGCGGCAACGTTACTGGCGTGGAAGTGGCCGGGCGAGACGGCAAATTCGTGGCAGCGCAGGCGCGCATTGAAGGCGATACGCTGGTTGCGTCCAGCCCGGATGTGCCCGCTCCGGTAGCCATTCGCTACGGATGGGCCAACAGCCCGCAGTGCAATTTGTTCAATGGAGAGAGACTGCCGGCGTCTTCGTTTACGTCAGCTGCTAGCTACTAACTGCTAGCTATTAGCTCTTAGCCGTTAGCTTTTAGCCATCAGCTTTCAGCTCGACGTCTTAGCTGTCGGCTGAAAGCTGACGGCTGCTGGCGCTCAACTCACGGCGATCTTGGCGTGCTCGGCTTCTTCGTCCACTTCGCCAACCCCGTCGCTGAGGCCGCCGAAGCGCCGCTCCCGCTGCTGGAAATCCGCAATTGCCTCCAGCAGGTGGATGCCGCGGAAGTCGGGCCACAGCCGGTCGGTGACGTAGATCTCGGTGTACGCAATCTGCCACAACAGGTAATTGGAGATGCGCATCTCGCCGGAGGTGCGGATGAGCAGGTCGGGATCGGGCATGTGCGAGGTGTAGAGATGGCGGTGGATGTCTTCTTCGCCGATGCGCTCCGGCGGGATATGCTTGTGGCGCATCTCCATGGCCAGCGCGCGGAATGCGTCCACCATCTCAGAGCGCCCGCCGTAATTGAGCGCCAGCGTGAGCGTGGTTCCGGTGTTGCGCGCGGTGGTTTCCGCGGCCCAATCCATTTTGTCCTGCACCTCGGGCGGCAGCTCGCGGGTTCGGCCGATGTAGCGGATGCGTACATTGTTGTCCATCATGCGCTGGACGTTGCCTTCCAGGTAGCTTTTGAGGAGCCGCATCAGGAAGCTGACTTCGGCGCGGGGCCGGCGCAGGTTGTTTTCGAGAGAAAAGGCGTAAAGCGTCAGCCAGGGAAGTCCGATCCGCGATGCTGTCTCTGTGACCAGTTGCACGCTTTTTGCGCCCTGCTGATGGCCCAGGAATCGCTTCAAGGAGCGGCTGCCCGCCCAGCGCCCGTTGCCGTCCATAATGATGGCTACGTGCTGGGGCAGACTCTCGGGTTTCAGGGTCGCGTAAACCGCGCGCTCTTCCGGCGTCAGCTCGTGAATGCGCAATCTGCCTGCAGAGTGCAAAGAATCCACCTTCTAAGTCCGGCGTCCGCTATCCGATTCGCGACACCGGGAAAGACGCCCGTCTAGTGTATCGCCCTCGCTTCGGCGAGGAGCGGCGAATCTTCCTGGGCGCTCTAAAGTATGGTTGCCGGCACCCATTCTTCGATTCATTTCGACCCTAGCACACTGCGTGTGCCTCGGCAACGACGCGCCTCACTGGCATTTCATCCGGTGAATCCGTCGACCGCGCGGCCCTCTATTACAATCCTGTCATGTTTTTGGGCACACATTTTTGCTTTTCAGCCGGAATGCCGAGGCCGACCGCGCATTCCTGTGCGACGTACTCGAAATGCCTTCCGTCGACGCCGGCGAAGGCTGGCTCATCTTCCGCCTGCCACCAGCCGAGATGGCCGTTCATCCCGGCACAGGCCTCGAAGACGGGGAGGGACTCGCAACCACCAGCATCTACCTGATGTGCCGCGACCTTACGCAGATGATCGCCACGCTCGAAGCCAAGGGTGTAACGTGCGGCGCCGTGCACCAAGCCCGCTGGGGTTCCGTGACATCGATCCCGCTGCCCGGTGGCAGCAGGATTGGCCTATACAAGCCGCGTCACCCCCTGGCAATCGCCGAGGAGGGCTGACGGCTGGCTCTACGCCGTCCGCCGCTGCCCTGGGACCAATGCCTTTTCCCGAAGGGCGCCGTAGAGCATCGTCCGCTGCAATGAATTCAGCCGCGGCAGCAGGGAAGCCAGTTCGCCCAGGAAGGGATCGGACAGGATGGCTTCGACTTCCTCTTCCCTGAGGCTTCGCGCATCCCGCACCAGTTGCGACATCCCCACTTCCAGCGCGTTGGCCAGCCGCTCCAGCGACCCCAGAGTGGGAATGGCCTTGCCATTTTCGATTTTGGAGATGTAGGTTCGCGGCACCTGCATCCGGCCGGCAAGCTGGCGCTGGCTCAAGTGGCGGGCGCGGCGGAGTTCCCGAACTTGGGTGGCCACCCGCATCCCAGCTTCCATGGCTGGCTGCTGGCGGGGATCCGGCACGGGCACCGGACCGAGCGCTACCGGTTCTTCAATGTCAAGGGGTTTGTGGCAGCGGCGGCAAAGGGAGTTGCGGGTGCGAAACTGCACCAGAGTGCAATGTTCGCAGTGGACAACTTCGCGAGAGTCAAAGCTCACCAAAGTAGTCGCCATCGGTTGTGTGCGGAGGGCCAGAGCGTGCCTTCCGGGGTGCTCGGTTGCACCACGATATGTGCTACTGTCGGGGGAGGGAACCATAATTGTCAAGTAGAAATTTAGGCTCAGACCTAAATTTCACCCATCATACCCGGAAAAACTCGGAAAAGCACGAACCAAGTTGAGCAACACGGAGAAAAAATGAGTGGTGCAACCCGATACGGGCGCGAGCAGGCGCTTACCCTTCTACGGGAATGGACAGCGAGCGAAAGCCTCCGCAAGCACGCTCTGGCCGTGGAGGCCTGCGTGGTGGCTTATGGAGAAACGGAAGCCGACCGCCTGGGATTGGCCGGAGCCGAACGCGAGGCGCTCGTCAATCTCTACTCGACCACCGCGCTGTTGCACGATTTCGACTATGAGCGCCACCCCACGCGCGAGGAACACCCGTTTGTGGGGGTTCGCGAGCTGGAGAGCCAGGGTTGGCCGCAGGAGCTGCGCACCGCCATTCTGGGTCACGCGGAATACTCGGGCACGCCTCGCGTTACTCACCTGGACAAGGTCCTCTTTGCCTGTGACGAGCTGGCCGGATTTCTCACCGCCTGCGCTCTGGTCAAGCCCACAAAGGCCATCGCCGATGTCGAGGTTCCCAGCGTGAAAAAGAAGATGAAGGACAAGGCTTTTGCCCGCGGCGTCAATCGCCAGGACGTGATTCAGGGCGCGGCCGAGCTTGGAGTCGATCTGGATGCGCACATTGCCTTCTGCATTAAGGCCATGAAGGGGCGCGCCGGAGACCTCGGGCTATAAATTGGGCCGAGGCAATTCCTAAGGAAAGCGAATCCTCCCTGACCATTCCTTGCGGCGGCATAGCAAGAAGGCGACTGCCGGCAGGCCACAGCGTGCCCCGAACGCCCGGGCTCCGAGCGGATTTTTGCGGGATAATGTCGCGTAGAATTGCTGGATAAGTCCTGGAAAGTGGTGCGTGTCCTGGGACTTCCCCTCACTCACCTGCGCAAGCACCTTCGGCACTCTGGAGGTCCTGAATGCTTTGGTTCTACGAATCTTTCTTTCCCGTGGTCTGGATCGCTTTCCTCGTCTATTGGAACGTCAAAGCCGGCAATACCAAGACCACTCAGCGTCTCGAGCCCGCGGTCTCACGCATCCTCCGCGTCCTCGCCTACCTGATCGCGATCCTCCTCCTCCTCGCGATGCCCCGCATCCCGCTGCGCTGGCTTTACCTTCCGCTCTGGCAGTCTGGACTTCGATCCTTCTGGCTGGGAGCTGGGGTCACCATCGCTGGCCTTTTGTTTGCCGTCTGGGCGCGCGAGCACCTGGGCAGAAACTGGAGCCGCTCTGTGACCATTAAGCAGGGCCACGAGCTGATCGCCTCCGGTCCCTATGCCGCGGTTCGCCACCCCATCTACACCGGCACTCTGGCCGGGTTTCTCGGCATGGCGATTGCAATTGCCCAGGTGCGGGGATTCATCGCTTTCGCCCTAATTTTCCTGGCGCTCTGGGTCAAGCTCCGCATGGAGGAGCAATGGATGCGCTCCCAGTTTGGGGAGACGTATGCCGCCTATGCCCGACAGACCGCCGCCCTGGTGCCTTACATCCTCTGACTTACTTGACGATCTCAGCCCCAGCGAGAGCTCAGGCAATTCTCGATTCGAATACTGAACGGATCAGATAACGGCAAGGGCAATAATGAGATTCGGAACCCCTGACCGAATCGGGCGCTCCCTGTTGAATCGCAGTTCCCTCAGGCTGTGCGGAGGATGGAGATCACGGTAAGGTCATCCTCCTGCCCGTGATGAATTGCGGCTTCGGCGAGGACGAGCGGGGATGCGTGCTGGCGCATGATGGCCTGAGTACGATCGAATCCGAACAGGGCTCCCTGCGCATCGCGAGCCTCGATCACCCCATCTGTAATCAGGGTGAGACGATCGCCAGGCCGCATCTCGAGCGTGATTTGCTCCGGAGCGGCGGAAGCAACAATACTAAGCGGCAGGGACCCAGCGAATGCGACTTCGGCGCCGTTGAGCCACGGCGCCAGATGACCGGCGTTGGCGAGCAGGACGCGCCCAGAGGGATCGAGGCGCACTGCCAGGCTAGTGATAAAACCTCCGTGCTTGCGTTCGAAAAGCCTGCAGTTGAGTTCGGCCAGAATCTGCGCGGGATCCTGGCTGATCCGGCTGATAGTGTGCAGCATGCCAATGAGCATGGAGACGATCATGGCGGCGCTGAGCCCTTTGCCGCTGACGTCGCCGACGACGACAAGGGTTTGGCCGCCGCCGAGCGGGATGACCTGATAGAAATCTCCGCCGACCTGTGCGGCGGGACGGTAGATGCTCTCGATGGAGTACCCGGGAGTGGGCGGCAGCTCATCGGGCACCATGAGCCTCTGGATTTCGCGGGCGGCAGCCAATTCGGTGTCCAGGGCAGCTTTATCGAGCTCAAGCCGGAGGCGGCGGCGCGCCTCGAAAACCGCGACCACGACAAAACCGGAGTAGCCGAGGACGACGGAAATGACCTCAGCTACTCCGTCAAAGAGGAACCGGTTGTGAAAGCGGGTGAGCCCGACCCAATCGAGATGGGTAGGCGGCGGAGCGTCTGGCAGCCATTTGTGCAACAGCACCAGGCAAACGTTCTCGAGGATGAAGAGCGGAACTGACGGAATCCAGAACCGTTGGCGGAGGGTGATGCCCGCGACGGAGTAGCATGTCGCGAACAACGCGATGATCACAACAGACAGAGCAAGACTCAGGGCGGGCTGACGTCCCAAGTTCATCCCGTCGAATACGAATCCGAAACTCGCGAAGATGAAAAAGGCGGCGAGCAGAAACACGACAATGGTCCAGCGAGGGACGGTCTTCAAAGCCCCCTTTTGCAACTCATCGCGTGATTTCGGTCGCTTCATGCTGTTCCTCAAGGATGACACGCCCATGCCGGATTTATGCGCTCGATTTTGCAGCGCCGGGGGATCGGCAAACCCTGGAATCGGAACAGGAGGAGCTCCGCCGCCTCTCGCGCTGGTGGAGCGCTTCTACTCTCTGTCAGGCGCATCAGGATTCCGCGATGCAGCCCACTTACACATGCGGCCAGATTTGCGCTACGATAGGCTTCGCCCCGGTGTGTTTCGGTTGAACGGAGAGGGCCATGAGCCAGTTTCGCCATATTCTTACCCATTCGGAAAACGGCGTCAAAACCATCACTCTGAACCGGCCGGACAAGCGCAATGCGCTCTGTCCCTTGCTGATCGAGGAGCTGGCCCACGCGCTCAAGGACGCCGAAACCTGCGATTGCGGCGTGGTCATCCTTACCGGGGCCGGCCCGTCTTTCTGCGCCGGGCTCGATATGGAGCACATTGCCACCATGAACGCTCGTACGCCGGAAGAAAACCGCCGCGATTCCGAGAACATGGCCCGCGCGCTGCGCGCCCTTTATGAATTCCCCAAGCCTGTGATCGCCGCCGTCAACGGTGCGGCCTTGGCCGGCGGCATGAGCCTGGCCACTATTCCTGACTTCACCCTGGCCGTGCCGGAAGCCAAATTCGGCTATACCGAAGTCAAACTTGGGTTTGTGCCGGCCATTGCCGCTTCGTTTCTGCTTCGCCAGATGGGGGAGCTTCGCACCCGCGAGTTGCTGCTTTCCGGCCGCACCATGAAAGCACAGGAGGCCTTCGAACTGGGGCTGATTACCCAGATTGTCGCTGCCGAAGAACTGATGCAGTCTGCAAGGGCGCTGGCGCAATGCCTGCTGAATAACAGTCCCCAGGCGATGCAGCAGGTGAAACGGCTACTTGCCGAGCATTCCCGCCAGCGGCTCGACCGGGAACTGGAGGCCGCCATCGAGGTGAATGCGGAGCAACGTTCCGCCGAGGACTTCCGCGAGGGAGTGCGGGCATTCCTGGAACATAGGAAGCCGGAATGGCCCAGCCTGCATGCCAAAGTCTAAAAGACAGGGAGCAGGGAGCAGGGAGCAGGGAGTAGGGAGTAGGGAAAAGGGAGTAGAAAGCCGGCCCGGTGTCCCGTTCTACGAAGTCTCTACAGGCTGTTCTCTGATTTTTCCATCCGCCCAATCATCCTTGCAGTGCTACCAACACGAATTCACACTCCAAAGCTTCCTTTTTTATGAGACGTGATTACGGTCCTTGCCAGTCGCATTTGGGCGGGACTAGTATTCGTCGTAGTTCGACCGGGCGTATCACAATTTGAATTCGGCTGTACGCCAGCATGCAGTTTAACCCCGGGATTCGGGAGTTCCACACAAAGCTGCGCTTACCGGCGCCGCAGGGAGTGTTCCAAGATGGCATGGTATGCCTACTGCATTGGTGAAAAACAAGCCTTTCCAGAATTAGCCAGACATCGCAAACCAGTACCTTTAGAAACCGTCCTTGGCGTCAGTGGAAATCAAGTTTTCCTCTATCCCGCCAGTGACCTTGCCATAATCGTTTCCGAGCACAATCCCACTGAAAACCTGAATCAGAAGGCCGGCATGGATCATGCCAGGGTCATCGCGGACTGTTTTCAGCACTCCACCGTCCTGCCCTTCCGCTTTGGGACCGTCTTCAACGACGACGAATCGCTGCGCAAGTCGATTCGTTCCAACCAGCGCCAGTTCCAGAGCAATATCAATAAACTCCGCGGCAAGACGGAGATGCACATCAAGATTTTCGTGGACGACTTCTGCGGAAAAGAGCTGGCCAAGCTCATTCCCGCCGAGGGCGTGGGGCGCGAATACCTGACCAACCTGCGCGAAAACGCCGTGCGGCAGCGAGAGCGCCAGACACGGGCCAGGGCGGTCAGCTTCCAGATGCATCGGCTCTTCAACCCGATGGATGAAGAAGTTAGCTGCCGCCTCACGGAGAACGGCAAGATGTTGCTCGATATCGCCCACCTGATTGACCGCAAGTGCGTGGAGCGCTATCTGAACAAGTTTGCCACCACCAGCGCCACGCTGCGCGACTGCCAGATGCAGCTCTCAGGGCCGTGGCCACCGTATCACTTTGTCCATCGCCTCACCCGCGGCACGCCGATTCCAGCAGTGCATGCCCCGGTGCCTCCAGGCGCGCCGGTCGTACGCATCCCCGAGCCCGTGCACGCCATGATGTAGGAGCTCGTTTCGAAACTTCGTACTGGAAATGGTTTTGCGTCGCAGGCTCCGGAGTGATCACCGGAGCCTGTGGTGTTTCTGCCGACTTTATCCCACCATTCGTCATATTATGGGGGCCAATCATCCATTGCCCGGGCTATACTCGCTTTCATCGCGTGAGGTCTCGATGCAATTCCGCATGTGCATTCTCGGTCTTTTCTGCCTGGCGCTAGTCCCCGCCGCTTTGGCCCAGAATCCTCCAGAGAAGCAGCCGGTTGTCAAATTCGCGGATGGCGGCGCCGATCCCAGCGGCGTCGGCCCCATGGAAAGCATCTTCATCCCGCCCAAAGCCGGCGCTCCCTTTGACCTCAAGCTGGGCGCGGAGTGGTCAAGGGCCATGACCAATGGAGGCACGTTCACCCTCATTAACGAGCGCCACATTATCCGCGACAGTCGCGGCCGCATCTTCCAGGAGCGCAAAACGCTGGTGCCCAAAGGCGGAGATGCGGAATCGAAGATCACCGTCTTCCAGATCACCGATCCGGAACAGCACACCTGGTATAACTGCTCACCCAGCAGAAAAGTGTGCGAACTCTTGCCGTACCGCCTCACGACCACCACGCAATACCAGCCTCGGCAGGGAACATCCGGACCGCTTCCCGACGGCAAGGGCTATCGCCAGGAAGACGATCTCGGCGAGGGCACCCTCCAGGGACTCGGCACGCACGGATACCGGGAGGTGATCACGTTCAATCCGGACGCCATGGGCAACGACAAGGAAATGACGGTCACGCGGGAATTCTGGTTCTCCCCGCTACTCGACATCAACCTCAGATCGCTGGTGGATAACCCGCAAACCGGGAAGCAGGTTTTTACGGTAAGGGAGCTTTCCACGTCCGAGCCTGATCCGGCGTTCTTTGAAGTCCCAAGGGATTTTCGAGTCATCGATCGCCGTGGGGATGACGGCAGCCCGGGGCCCCAGCGGCAGTAGATTCCTCAGCAAAAGCGCCTAATTCGCCCGCTGCGTTCCCTTGTTCCGGCTCAGTACGAAGGAGTTGCGCCGATCCTTCGACGCGTGGTCGATCTGTTTCCAGAAGCCCACAAAATAATCCACTGCCGAAATGATCGAAACAGCGGCGGTGAAGTAAATCGCGGTGATGGCCGTCCACTTGACCGGGATGATGAGCCAGCCGAACTGCCATTGGAACCAGTGATGCGCCAGGATGGCCGACACCACGGAGACGATCTGCAGCACCGTCTTCAACTTGCCCAAGTCGCTGGCCTGGATGGTGAACCCTTCCGAGGCGGCGATCGAACGCAGCCCGGAGATGAGGAACTCGCGGCCGATAATCACCACGGCGATCCACACTTTGATCACCTGCGGCTCGTAAGCCACCAGGGCAATGAACGCTGACGTGACCAGGATCTTATCGGCCAGCGGGTCCAGCAGCATGCCCATCGTGGTGATCTGTCCGCGTTTGCGCGCCAGGTAGCCGTCCACCCCGTCGGTGATCGACGCCAGCACAAAAAGCAGCGACGCCAGCACCTCCTGCTCCGCGCCTGCCTGCCAAGGGAAGTGCGTCGACAGGATCCACAGCAAGAGCGGGATCATGACGATCCGGCTCATCGTGATGGAGTTGGGCAGGTTCACACACAGCCTGTAGCCGGAGGTTCAGCAAGATCCGGTCTGCTTCATTATCGCACTGGAACAGCAGCGCCCGCTCCCTTATTCGCGCGGTTGCTATCCCTCGTATGTTGTACGATGCAGTTGCATGTTCCTTGCCCAGGCGCCATTGACAGCGCAGGAAGTGCTGCGCATGTTTCATCATGACGAGCCTGCCTTGTTTCTGGGTTCGGCGTTTAACACTGTTGCACTCATCTGCCTTGGATTCTGCCTGGTCCGCCGCCGCTTCAACGCGCTGCTGGTCTGGCTGGCGGTATTCGCCCATTTCTACGGCGACCGCCTGTGGCTCGAAACCGATATCCTCGGCCTCGCCCTATCCCATGCCGAGCTGTTTCATCGCATTCACAGGGCCGTCACATTTGTGGTTCCGGTGCCCGCATTTTTCTTCTTTCAGGCTGCCGGCCTCATGCCCCGCCGCGGAAAGATCGTGACCGTAATTCTGGCTACGGTGTTTACGGGAATGGCGATCCTGGCGGTGTTCGGGATCTCGATTCCGCTCCTCCACACCATCAACAACATCATCGTGATCCTCGCTCTACTATGGGTCCTTTTCCTTGCTTACCGGCGAGGTTCGAGCGACCGGGACTTCATTGTGCTACGGTGGGGGTTACTGTGCTTTGCAGTCCTTGCGCTATGGGACAACCTCGGCGGCGCCAGATGGCTGGACGCCGACCTTGAACCCTACGGGTTTGCCGTGCTGTTGGCCACTCTGGGATACGTCGCGGCAAGGCGCACCATGCGGCGCGAAGAGCAACTCAACGAGATCCAGCAGGAGCTGTCGCTGGCGCGCAGCATCCAGCTCTCTCTTCTGCCTGGAGAATTTCCCGGCTCTTCCGCATTCCATGTTGCCGCGCTTTATGTGCCCATGACGTCGGTCGCCGGCGATTTCTATGACTTTGTCGTCGCCGGCCAGCACTGTGCCGGGTTGCTGATCGCGGATGTCTCCGGGCACGGGGTCCCGGCGGCGCTGATCGCGTCCATGGTGAAGATGGCGGCCATCTCGCAACGCGAGCAGGCAGCCCGGCCCGGCCTGTTGCTGACCGGAATGAACCGGGCACTGTTCGGCAACACCCAGGGCCAATATGTGACGGCAGCCTATGCCAGCCTGGATGCGGAGAAGGGCGAACTGCGGTATGCGGCCGCTGGGCACCCCGCCATGCTGTTGCTGCGCGGAGGCGAAGTAAGCGAAGTAGCGGAAAACGGATTGCTGCTGGCCGCTGTTGACGACATCGAATACAGTGAGCAGACGTTGCCGATCGCAGCCGGCGATCGGTTTGTCCTCTATACCGATGGCATGGTGGAGGCAAGGAATGGCGCAGGCCAGATCTTTGGCGAAGCAGCGCTGATGGAAGCGGTCCAATCGAGCGCAGCCGTAGCTCCCAAAGACGCTGCGATGGAGATTGTTAAATCTGTGCAGGCCTGGGCGCCGCAGCAAGAAGACGATCTCACCATCCTTGTGTGCGACTTTACCGCCTGATTTAAGGCTGGGGAAGACCGCTGACGGGCTGCATCGGTAGTGTTGGCTTGTTAGCCTCGAACTCATGATGCATGATCAGCCCGGCAGCCACCGCTCCGCCAACGGTCACGCCGATAAGCGCAAACGCGCCTTTGCCCGTCAATCCCAAGCCACGCACGCGGACAACGTCGGCGTAACGCACGTCTGTGATCTCGGGATAATTGTGCAATTGCATTCCAAACGACTGGTCTCCAATTCCAGTGATCCTGCCCACGAGGGTGATGCCGTTCTTCTCATCCACGCAGATCCAACGTCCCACGCCGAGCTTCACTATTCTGTCCTGAGTCGTAAGCGGATTGCCGCCCCTGGGCCCGGCATAGCATTCAGCCGGCACCATGGCAAGCGGCATCAGCAGGAAGGCGATTATTGGTTGCAAGCGGCGAAAGCGGTTCATGGCGGAGAGTTCCTTCCATTCCCTCTGCCAAACTGACGCCCGCGCCTCGCTTCCGGTTATGCAACAGCGTTTAAAAAACAAAACGGGCGAGCCCGCGAGAGCTCACCCGTTTAACTTCTTCATCTCTTCACTTTTTCACTGCTTCACTGGTCACCAACCACTGCTTTACGCGTAAATCCCGCGCTGCTTGATGGTGAATGCCACCCGATCGATGGCCAGCATGTACGCCGCGATGCGGTTGTTCACGTTGTGCGCCTCGGCGTAGCGGATTACGTCCTCAAAGCTGTCGCGCAGGATCGTCTCCAACTGCTCGTTGACTATGGCTTCCTTCCAGAAGTAGCCCTGCCGGTCCTGCACCCACTCAAAGTAGCTGGCCGTCACGCCGCCGGCGTTGGCCAGGATGTCGGGCACGATGAAGATGCGCTTGTCGGCCAGGATTTCGTCGGCGACCGCGGTGGTGGGGCCGTTGGCACCCTCCACAACGATGCGCGCCTTCAGCTTATCCGCGTTGCGGCTGGTGATCACGTTCTCGGTCGCCGCCGGGATCAGGATTTCGCAATCGGTAGTGATCAGTTCGTCGCTGGGCATGGCTTCGGCGCCCTTGTAGCCCAGCAGCGTGTTGTTGCGGTAGCGGAAATCCAGCAGCGCGTGGATGTCGATGCCGTTGGGATTATACAGGCCGCCGTCTTTCTCCGCGATGCCGACAATCTTGTAGCCGTGCTCCATCATAAGCCGCGCCGCGTTCGAGCCCACGTTGCCGAAGCCTTGAATGATAACCCGGCAGCCGTCGATGGGCATCTTCAGGTAGTTCAGGCTCTCATTGCAGACCACCATCACGCCGCGGCCGGTTGCTTCGAGGCGCCCTCGCGAGCCGCCGAGGGTGAGAGGCTTGCCCGTCACCACGCTGGTCACGGTCTGCCGCATGTGCATGGAATAGGTGTCCATGATCCACGCCATGGTCTGCTCGTTGGTGTTCACGTCGGGCGCCGGCACATCCTTTTCCGGTCCGATGAACTCGATAATCTCCGACGTGTACCGGCGCGTCATTCGCTCCAGTTCGCCCTGGCTCATCTTCTTCGGGTTGCAGATGATGCCGCCCTTGGCGCCGCCAAAGGGGATATTCACCACTGCGCATTTCCATGTCATCCAGCTTGCCAAGGCCCGCACTTCGTCCAGGGTCACGTCGGGGGCGTAGCGGAGGCCGCCTTTGGCCGGTCCGCGCGCCTGAGAGTGCTGCACGCGGTAACCCGTGAACATCTCAATTCGCCCGCCATCCATCGTCACCGGAAAGTGCACAATTACCTCGCGCGAGGGCGAGCTCAACACCTTCCAGAGCCCTTCATCCAGATTCAGCTTGCGTGCCGCGAATTCGAACCGGGCGCTTTGCGCCTCCCAAGGATTAATCTCCTGGTCCAAAGTCACGGTCGGGGTTAAGACAGCCATACAGTTTCCTACTCCCTTCTTTCCCCTGCCGGCGCCGCCGCCTTAATGGATCTGACGGCAAGTTGAACACGCAGCAGGATTTCTCCGCTCTTTCGGCGGAGGCACAATACAGGTTAGACGGCTCTTTACCTGGGTTCGGGGCAAATCCAGCCCCTTTCACCTGGAACGAGCACAAACCCAGTGAGTCTAGGCCGATGAAAAGAGGCCCGTCAAGGTCGGATGAACATGACTTGGTACCTTTGGTTCTGCCCATCCCAGGCATCCCGGTCCGGTTCGGCTTCAGGAAACCGGGCTGATTCCGTTAACCCATCTGAGTAGACGTGACGAAGGCCAGATTGGCGGCACTCTGCTTGCCGGCTGCAGCCCTCGCCGCCCTTGCCAATATCCCCTTCCGAACGAGACACTTTAGGACGATCCTTTGGCCTGTGTGTACTCCACGGCGGAGACGTCCTCATGCGAAGCTTATCCTGCGCAATCCTGGCCGCGGTCATTGCGGCTGCATTCGGAACCGCGGCCCAGGCGCCCACGGCACCCAAGACCCCAGTAGCCGTTCCTCCGGCCCAGCCGCTGGCCGCCGCGCCAGTTCCCGGCATTGCCGGCCAGGCGCATCCGCTCACCGCCGACGATCTTCAGGCTTTCTTCGATGGTGTTTTTCCGCTGCAGCTTGAGCGCAGCGACATTGCCGGCGCCACAGTGCTGGTGATGAAGGACGGCAACATCGTTTTCCAGAAGGGCTATGGCTTTGCCGACGTCAAGACAAGGAAGCCCGTTGACCCGGCAAACACGATGTTTCGCATCGCATCCATCTCCAAGCTGTTTACCTGGGTTTCGGTCATGCAGCTCGTGGAGCAGGGCAAGCTCAATCTGGACACCGATGTCAACCAGTATCTCGACTTCCGGATCAAGCCCGCGTTCCAAAAGCCCATTACCCTGCGCAACCTGATGACGCATACGGGGGGATTCGAAGAGGTCTTGAACGACATCATCATCCTGGACGCGAAGAAAGTTCCCAGCCTTCGCGATTACCTCATTGCCAACCAGCCGCGACGGCTGTTCCCGCCGGGCCAGGTTCCGGCCTATTCCAATTACGGGGTTTCTCTGGCCAGTTACATTGTGCAGCGCGCGAGCGGCGAGCCCTTCGCGCAGTACGTCCAGGAGCATATCTTCGCGCCGCTGAAAATGACCCACTCCACCTTCTATCAGCCGGTCCCGAAGTCACTCACACCATTTGTATCCGAGGGCTACCGCGGCGACACCACCAAGCCGCCGGTTGGCTTCGAGTTTGTGGCCCCATACGGTGCGGGCGGTCTCTCTACCACCGCTGCGGACATGGGCCGCTTCGGCCAGTCGCTGTTAAATGGAGGATCTCTCGACGGCGGGGCCATCCTCAAGCCAGAGACCCTTGCCAAGATGTGGACGCCGCAATATCAGGCCAGCCCGCAGATGCCTCCCATCTGCATGGGCTTCTACCAGGATTGGCGCAACAGCCTGCACTGGATCGGCCATGAGGGCGACCTCATCGCCTTCCATTCGCTGTTCTTCGTCGAGCCCACGCAGAAGGTCATCTTATTTGTCTCCTACAATTCCTCCGGCGGCGGCGCCAAGCCACGCCCCGAGATCATTGACTTCTTCTCCGACCGCTACTTTCCCGATTCGCCCGCCGTCACCTTCCTCGCCAAGCCTACCGGCAACTTCCGCGACATCGCCGGCCGCTACCAGAGCACCCGCCGCGCCGACTCCACCAAGCTCCGCCTCCTGGGCATCACCGATCAGACCACGGCCGCCCTGGACAAGGACAACGTGCTCACCATCGGCGGTCTCGACGACCTGCGCGGCCATCAGGAAAAGTTCAAGCTCATCGGCAACGATCTGTGGCAGGCGCAGGATGACCAGGACCGCGTCTTCGCCATTCGCGACAGCTCTGGCCGCGTGGTGCGCGTCGCCATGATGTTCCCCGGCATCCAGTTCGAGCGCGTCCCCTGGTACGCCAATAACAAGTGGACCGTCCCCGCTTTGTTCACCTGTCTGGGCATACTGGGGCTAGTGTTCATCACCAGTATCATTCGCCTCGGCCGCCGCCTGTTTTTTCGGCGGCGCCCGACGCTTGAACCCCAGCCCGGCACCATCTGGCTCACTTTCGGCCCCCGTTCTGCGGCCTGGGTATGGTTCCTTTTCCTCTGCACTATACTCGTGTTTTTTGTTATCGAGGGCAACGACATGCTGCCACCCACGCCGGCCTGGTTCCCGTGGTTCGCCGTCATCAACTGGGTCACCGGCCTCGCCATTCTTCTCAGCTTCTTCGCCGTCCTCTCCGCCATCCGCATCTGGTTCCGCAGCGATCTCCGCTGGATCACCAAAGTCAAATTCGATTGCGTGGGCCTCGCCTGCCTTTTCCTGAGCTGGTTCGCCATCTTTTATCGCTTAATCGGGCCAGCGCATCGCATCTAGTTCTTAGTTCACAGTTCGCAGTTCACAGCCCCTGGCTAGTCAGTTGCATAGTGGAGTGCGAACGGAATTCTGCGAACTGTGAGCTACGAACTGTGAACTAAATTTGTGAACCGCGAGCTGTGAACTAAAATAAGGCGAATCCCGCCTCATGCCGGCTCTGGAGGCCACTTGCTTTACTGGCTGCTCTATCAAAAGCTGTACCCGTTCTTCCATTCCTTTCGCATATTCCGCTATTTAACGTTCCGCACCGCATTTGCTACCGGCACGGCGATGTTGATCGCCCTGGTCATCGGCCCGTACGTCATTCAAAAACTGCGCGAGTTCCAGATCGGCCAATACATACGGGAAGACGGCCCCAAGTCCCATCAGAAAAAGACCGGCACGCCCACCATGGGCGGCGTGCTCATCGTCATCGCCATCCTGTTGCCCACGGTGCTCTGGTCCGATCCCTCCAACCCATTCGTCTGGATCTGCGTCTTCTCCACGCTGGCCTTTGGCGCCGTCGGTTTTGCTGACGACTACATCAAAGTGATCCGGCGCCGCAACCTCGGCCTCACTGCTCGCGCCAAGCTGCTGGGGCAGGGAATCGCCGCCGTCGTCGTCGCCGCTGCCCTCGCCGTGCTCCAGCAGTTCAAGATGTTCTCCGTGCAGCTTTCTGTCCCCTTCATCAAAAGCCTGCGCCCCGATCTGCTCTGGCACTGGCCCCTGCAAGTTCCCCATCTCGGATACCTGGCCTTCCTGCCCTTTGTCGCATTTGTTGTCTTCGTCCTTATGGGCTCCTCCAACGCGGTCAACCTTACTGACGGCCTTGACGGCCTCGCCATCGGCTGCACCATCATCGCTGCCGGAGCGCTCACCGTGCTCACCTACGTCAGCGGCCACGTGGTCTTCGCCGACTATCTTGAGCTCCAGCGCATGCCCAACGTTAGTGAGGTCACCGTCTTCTGCGGTTCCATGGTCGGCGCCTCCATCGGTTTCCTCTGGTACAACGCCCACCCCGCCGAAATTTTCATGGGCGACGTCGGCTCGCTCGCCCTCGGCGGCGCCATTGGCACCGTGGCCATCATCATTCGCCAGGAGCTGCTGCTGCCCTTCATCGGCGGCATCTTTGTCCTTGAGGCGCTCTCCGTAATGCTCCAGGTGGGAAGCTATAAACTGCGCAAAAAACGCATCTTCAAAATGGCCCCGCTGCACCACCATTTCGAGCAGCTCGGCTGGAGCGAATCGAAAGTTATTGTACGGTTCTGGATTCTGGCGCTGGTGTTTGCATTGTTTGCACTCACCACTCTCAAATTGCGCTAGCTCGAAAGCGCCCCAAAGGGCCAAAGGTGCAAAATAGAATGGAAGCATCGAACAGCAAACAGAGGCTAACCGCTAAGAGCTGAAGGCTGATGGCTGAGGGCTGAAGGCAAACAACTGACAATTGGCAACTGAAAACTGAGAACTGAACATGATGGACCTCAAAGGGAAGAAAGTGCTGGTTGTCGGGCTGGGAAAATCCGGCCTGGCCGCTGCGCTTTTTCTCCGCCGCCGCGGCGCGCAGGTTACCGTCTCCGATATCCGCAGCGACGAGGCCCTGGCCAAGGACATTCCCGGCCTGCTTGAAGCTGGCATCAACGTTGAAGCCGGCGGTCACGGCTTGCTCACCTTCCGCCGCCAGGACCTCATTGTCGTCAGCCCCGGCGTCCCCCTCGACACTCCCGAGCTGGCCCAGGTTCGCAACTTCGGCCTGCCCATCATCGGCGAGCTCGAACTCGCAGCCCGCTTTATCAAGGGCAAACTCCTGGCCATCACCGGCTCCAACGGCAAAACCACCACCACAACGCTGGTGGGCGACATCCTCAAGGAAGCCGGATTTCCAACCCTGGTCGGCGGCAACATCGGCGTACCGGTCGTCGCACTTATTGATGAAAGCACCGACAAAACCTGGTCAGTCCTTGAAGTTTCCAGCTTCCAGCTTGAGAGCATTCTTGAGTTTCATCCCGCCATTGCCGTCATCCTCAACATCACCCCAGACCACCTCGATCGCCACGGCACCTTCGAGAACTACGCCCTGGCCAAGGAGCGAATTTTTGAGGCGCAGACCGAGCAGGATTGTCTGGTCCTGAACGCCGACAACCCGCGCACCGCTGCTGCCGCATCGCGCTCCAGCGCCCGCGTCTACTGGTTCTCCATGGAACACCCGGTCCTCGAGGGCGCATGGGTTGAGAACGGCGAAATCTTCTACCGCGACTCGAAATCCGCACCGCCGGAGCCCATCATCCCCTTGAGCGGCATCCCCCTCAAGGGCTCTCATAACGTTGAGAATGTGCTTGCCGCCGTGTGCTCCGCGCGTCTCGCCGGCTGCCCCGTCGCCGCCGTGCGCCGCGCTATCGAGAAATTCCGCGCTGTCGAGCATCGCCTGGAATACGTCGCCACCGTCAACGGCGTCGAGTTCTACAACGACTCCAAGGCCACCAACGTGGATGCCACCGCCAAGGCCATCGCCGCATTTCCCTCCGGCATCCATCTCATCCTCGGCGGCAAGGACAAAAACTCCGACTACACGGAACTGGCGCCGCTGCTCCGCCAGCGCGTTCGCGCCGTTTACACCATCGGTTCGGCCGCCCAGAAGATTGAGTCGCACCTGCGCGGCGTGGTGCCCATTCGCTCCTGCGAAACCCTGGAAAAAGCCGTTGCCGAAGCCACCGCCGCCGCCCATCCAGGAGACGTTGTGCTCCTGGCGCCGGCCTGCTCCAGCTTTGATCAGTTTGAGAATTACGAACATCGCGGCCGTGTCTTCAAGGAACTTGTCGCCGACGCCCCTCGCTTCCGCGGCCTTCCCCAGGTCGCCGATGGCGCCCGCTCCTGATCAATCGGCGGCTCTTGCATTTGTTTTTCTCGTCTGTCATTCCTCGTAAGGAATCTCCCGAGCATAGCGAAGAATCTGCATTTGCTTTTCTTTCTGTCATTCTCGACAGGGAATCTGCTTCTCCGGGCGCCCACCCCCTACTCCCTGTTCCCTGATCCCTGTTCCCTGCCTCTCTCACTTGACCACCTTGATTCACTCGCGCTCACGCCTGCTCTTTTTCACACCCGAAGCGTGAAATCATCACCGCAGGCGTATGGCAAAACTCGTAGGCGTCGACAAGTGGATATTCTTCACCACCATGGTGCTCGTCGCCGTGGGCCTGGCCATGGTCTTCTCCGCCTCCGCCGTCGTTTCTGAAGCGCGTTACCACTCCCCTTACATCGACGTCGCTCGACAGGCCGGATGGGCGCTGGCCGGCGTGCTCGTCATGTGCGTGCTAATGCGCGTCAACTACGAGCACTACAACTCGCCCCGCTTCGTCTATTCCGCCATCTCCGTCACGACCGTCCTGCTGGTGATGGTCTTCTTCTTCCGCAACTCCCACGCCACTCACCGCTGGATCCGCTTCGGCGGATTCTTCAGCTTCCAGCCATCCGAGCTGGCCAAGCCCGTCCTCATCCTGTTTCTCGCCTGGTTCCTGCACACCCGCCTGGAACAGATGCGCGACTGGAAGAACACCCTGCTCCGGTCCATTGTCATCCCGCTCATCTTCATCCTGCTCATCGTCAAGCAGCCCGACCTCGGCACCGCGCTCGTCCTCGCCGGCGTTACCGCCATGATCCTGGTGCTGGCCGGCATGGATTGGAAATGGCTCCTCGCCGGCATCGCCGCATCGCTCCCGCCCCTCGGAGCCCTGCTTTTGCTGGTCCCCTGGCGCCGCGCCCGCATGCTCGCCTTTCTCCATCCCGGCGCAGATTCCCTGGGCGCCGGCTTCCACATCAACCAGTCGCTGATCGCCGTCGGCTCCGGCGGCCTCTCCGGCCGCGGCTATATGGAGGGCATGCAGAAGCTCTTTTACCTCCCCGAAGCGCAAACCGACTTCATCTTCGCCAACATCGGCGAGGAACTCGGCTTCATCGGCGCCATCATCATCGTGGCCCTGTTCATCGTGTTCGCCGTTCGCGGCCTCCGCGTGGCCTTTCGCGCCCAGGATCCCTTCGCCCGCATTCTCGCCTTCGGCATCACCACTGCCATTCTGCTTCAGGCCTTCTTCAACATCAGCGTGGTCTTGAGCCTCGTCCCCACCAAGGGCATCCCGCTCCCGCTCATCTCGTCGGGCGGAACGTCGATCTTCATCACCCTGGCCAGCATCGGCGTCCTGCTCAACATCTCCCGCAAGGTGGATTGAGTCATTTGTAGCGCCGTGTATGACAGCGTTCACCCCTGTCAACTGCAAACAGCGCGCAGCTTCCCGTGGTGGTCGGGGCGATGTCAAGGGCGCCGTACTTTGGCGTTCATCTCGACCCTTGACACCGCCCCGGCCACGGCCACCATTGAACTTGGTTCGAATCTCGGACGTACTTTCTGAGATTCGAACCATGGCTGGAAACCGGTCTTGCTTTGCGAAACGGCCCTGGGCTCGCATGTTGGTTCTCAATCACTTTCGATCGAACGACTCAGGTTCGATCACCCATGTATTCGGTCCGGTGGTGCCCCATGATTGCCTGTTCAAACTCTCTCCCCCTGGGAAGAGAGGCGGGGTGTCCAATCAACCTCTCGGCTTTTGCGCCACGACGCTACACGGACTGCCCCGCATGCGAACCGCGCTCCCGCACCTGGCTGTAGTGCTCGCCGGAGCGCAACATCCAATACAGCCGCACCGCCAACTTGTGCGCGATAGCCAGCTTGGCCACCCCATGATGCTTTGTCATCGACAGCCGCACGTACTGCCGATGCCAGCTCGGATCCTGGCGCTGGGCGTGCATCGCGGCCTGCACCAGCAGCCAGCGCACCATGCTGTTGCCCTGCTTGGAAACGTGCCCCAGCCGCCGCCGCTGCCCGCTCGACTCCTCGGCTGGAATCAGTCCCAGGTAGCTGGCCACCTTCTTGCCGCGAGCAAACCGCCGCCAGTCCCCGATGGCCAGAACGAAAGCCAGCGACACTACCGGACCCACTCCCGGTTGCGTCATCAGCAGCGCCGCCGCCTGGTTCCGTTCCGCGGCCGTGCGCACCGCCTCGTCCAGTGCCCGCACCCGCCGCTCCAGCAGCCCCAGCACTTCCAGCAGATCCTGCCGCTCGACGGCATGCCAGCCGGCCAAGGGCAACCGGGCCACTTCCTCCAGTCCCTTCTTGCCCCGCGCCGTCGCCATGCCCTCGCTCTTGGCCATCGCATCCAGCTGGTTGTGCACGCGTGTGGCCATGCGCACCATCCGGCAGCGATGCACCAATAGCTGCCGCAGCTCATCCTCCGCCACGGAAAGCTGCCAGACCGCGGGAAACCGGTCCTCCACAAGCAATTGCAAAATATGCCGCGCATCCCGCTTGTCGGTCTTCTGCTTGCGCACAAACGACGCTCGAATCGCCGCCGCGTCGCCCAGCACAAACTCATGGCCCAGCTCCGCCAGCAGCCGCCGAAACCAGCGGAAGCTCCCCGTGGCTTCGACCCCTACCCGCACCGGCTTGCCTGCCAACCCGCGATAAAACTTCTCCGCCTCCTCCGGATGCAACAACCGCCGTTCTCCGTACTCGCCCGTTTCCTTGTCCACAAATGCGACCTGCTGAAACCGGGGATGAAAGTCGCAACCTATAATCACCATGTTCGGCTCCTTCTCCCGAGTCCCTGGTCGTTTCGCAGCCATCAGTCTACTCAGCTGAAGGAGCCGACCCTGTCATGTAATCAACCTCCCGGTCGGCAGTAGCGCGGGTCTCCCGACCCGCGCAGCCAAGGACGTCGAACTTCTCTCGTTGCCTGACCGCATCACGCCCGGCCTGCACAATTAAGATCAATCCGAAAGGACCACTTTGCCCAACCCCCGCATCCTGATCGCCGGCGGCGGCACCGGCGGCCACATCATCCCCGCTCTCGCCGTCGCCCGCGCCCTGGTCGAGCGCCACCACGCCGAAATCCTCTTCGTCGGCACTCCCCGCGGTCTGGAAAGCAAGCTCGTCCCCGCCGCCGGCTTCCGCCTCGAGTTCATCCAGGTAGGCCAGCTCAAAAACGTCTCGCTCCTCACCAGGCTCCGCACCGCCATCGGCCTGCCCGCAGCCATCTTCGCCTGTCGCCGCATCCTGCGCCGATTCCGTCCCGGCGCCGTTCTAAGCGTTGGCGGCTACGCCTCCGGCCCCGCCAGCGCTGCCGCGCTCACCTTAGGCATTCCGTTGATGGCCTTCGAGCCCAACGCCATGCCCGGCCTCGCCAATCGCCTCATCGGCAAGCGCGTCGCTGCCGCCGCGGTCAACTTCCCCGCCGCCATGCACTACTTCCGCAACGCCGAAGTCACCGGCATCCCCGTCCGCGCGGAGTTCTTCTCCATCCCCGCTCCGCCGCCCGACGCCCCGCCGCACCTCCTCATCTTCGGTGGCTCGCAGGGCGCGCGCATCTTCAATCAGACCCTCTTCAAAATCGTCTCCGCGCTTCTCGATGCGGTTCCCGGCCTCACCATCCTGCACCAATGCGGCGCCCGTCACCTCGAGTCCACAGAATCCGCCTATTACGACTCCGGCGCCAACCCCGCCCGCTGGCAGGTTCAGCCGTTCCTCGATGACATGCCCGCCCGCTTCGCCGCAGCGCACCTGGTCATGGCCCGCTCCGGCGGATCCACCGTAGCCGAGCTCGCCGCCGCCGGCAAGCCTTCGCTCCTCGTCCCTTTCGCTGCCGCAGCCGACAATCACCAGAAGCGCAACGCGGAAGAACTGGTCAAGGCCGGCGCCGCTGTCATGCTGGAAGAACCCGAGCTTGCCACGCCCTCCACCCTCCGCGACGCCCTTATTGTCCTGCTTCGCGAGCCCGCCAGGCTGGCCCAGATGTCCGCCGCCGCGCGCACCCAGGCCCACCCTGACGCCGCCCAGCGCATCGCCGACCGCCTCGCCGCGCTTGGCACTCGCTGATCACTCGCTGGTGATCTCGGGCTCCTGGGCATGGAACCAGCGAATCACGCGCAACGCGCGCAGCGTACACCAGCGGCTTGGCTCGCCCACCGCTTCCCCCAACGGCAAAGCCAGCGCCTCGCCATACGCGCGATCGAGAAGCCAACGGCCGTCGCTCTGCCGTTTGCTCTCGATCAGGCGCACAGCTTCGCTCATTCGCTGGTCTGGCAGGGCGCCGGCGCCCCGAAAGTAGTCGAGCGCGCGAAGAACGTCATAGTGATACCGCGGCGGGAACGCGAGTTCCAGAAACTCTGGGTTGGCGACCTCGCCGGTGGTGCGTCGCCGGTACAAATTCCGCTCCAGCAGGTATTTCTCGCCGCGCTGTCTCGCCCGCGCGATCTCCGGCGCGCCTCCCGCGGCCCGCTCGTATTCGAACAGCCCTTCCAGCACGCAGATCGTGGTATGGAAAGACGACCGATTGCTCTTCGGCGCCTCGCAATTCCATCCGCCATCGTCGAGCTGCTCGCTCAGCAGACGGCTCGCGAGGCTCTGGGAAGGCCGTCCGAAGTATCCGCCAAGCGCGAGCACGCCTCCGTTGATGCACGGCTCCACTTCGCCATCGAAGTACAAGTTGCCGCCGAATTGTGCCGGTCGCAAGTCCCACCACGGTTGATTGTTCCAGCGCAGGTTTGCCTCGAGCCGCGCCACCGCCGCATCCACTGCGGGTTCAACAGGGTCCACGCCCGTTGCTCGCAATAGTTGCATTGTGAAAAGAGTCGTCAACCAGCTTCGGGCGCTGCCACGCCGCCACGCGCCGTCGGCTTCCTGGCGGCCGAGAATCTGCGCGCCAAGCCCTTCGTGCGCCACGCGGGCGCGCTCTGCGGCGACTGCTGCCGGCGGTGCGCCGGTTAGATCGCGCATGGCCTGCCAGCGGATTGCGGGGTCAGAATCGAGCAGCCAGGCAGTTGCGTCCACGCAGCCATCTTACCGTCCAGGCATCCGCGAAAAAACTCACCAAGCGCAGTTCGTCAAATCCGTGGCCGCGAACAACCACCCGCCCTCCGCCTGTCGCCGGACGACGTGCACGCCCTTCCCGTTCGTCTGCATGCGCACGCCGCCAGGTCCATTCGTGAAAAGTGTCCAGTGATCGTAGATCACGGCCAGGTCCTCGCCCGCATGCAAAATCTTCCTCACGCGCACGTGAAGCTCAGGCTCCTTGGCGGCAAGTTGTCTGAAATCCTGCAGCAGCGCATAGTGCCCATGCGCCGCAGTGCCGTCTTGCCTTACGTGGCTCCCGTTCGGCTCGTAGAGTGCCGCAAGGGAATCGAAGTGTTTCGCATTCAGGTGGCGTGCGTAGAGCTCGTCGCACACCTCTGGAGTTTCGGCCGGCATGGTCAGCCTCCTTATTGGCGCCGGTTCGCATTGTGCCTCCTTACACCTTCAGCTGGCTGTGATGTAGGTCGCACAATCGCAACAAAAAAGGCCCACCTGCCAATGCAGATGAGCCCTTTCGTTCCGGACCTCAAGCGCCCGGTTCAACTTCGTTCCTTACCGGCGTCCGCCGCCGCCCCCATGGGAGCCGCCTCCGCCGCCATGGAATCCGCCGCCGCCGTGGAATCCGCCCGCAGCAGCACCGCGGAACCCTCCACCGGCCGCGCCGCGGAAGCCTCCGCCCACGCGTCCGCCACCCACGCCGCCAGGCCTCGCGTACCCGCCGCGATATCCGGCCGCGCCGCCTCGTGAATACCCGCCGCCATAAGCGCCGCGATATCCGTTAGCGCCGCCCCGTGCGTAGCCGCTTCGGCCATATCCGTATCCGCGACCGTAGCCATAGCCCCGGCCGTATCCGAATCCTCGACCGTAGCCGTATCCGCGGCCCCAGCCGTACCACGGCCCGACGCCGATGAACACGCCGTCCGCGAACCAGTCAGGCCCGTAATACCCGTAGGGCGCGCAAGAGTAAGGATAATAAGAGTAATAGCCCCATTCGCAGTCCGGCGGTCCGTAATACCCGCCGTAGGGCGCCGCAACCACCGGCCCGATCCCCACGCCAATCCCTACCTGGGCATTGGCCTTCATGGAGAACGGCAACACCAACAGCGCAGCCAGCAAAACCCAACGCAAACCCTTCATAACTACCTCCTTGTGCTGCCCGGTCCCGTTTTGCTGGGGTCGGTCCGCGATGCTACCGCGCTTTCAGCACCTCCGGCCAAGGTTTTTCAGGTCCATTGCCGGTTTCCACTTATTAGAACAACTCCCGCAGGCAAAAGTTGCGGTTCGTTTCACGATTCCCCACCCTGCCGGACTCTGCCTGATTGGAATCTTACGCCCTGAACGGAAACGGCCCCGGCAGTTTTGCCAGGGCCGTTTCTCCCCGCCGCCCGTCTTCAGGGCTTACCGGCGGTCGCGGAAATGATCCCGGTCGCGATCACGGTCCAAGTCCCGGGCACGGTCGCGGTATCCGTCGCGAACCACCACGTCCCGGCGCCCCTCGTAAAAGCGATCGTGCACGCCCACAAAGTTCCAGCGTCCCGGCACCCAGTAGCCGTTGGCATAGTAGCCTGCCACCCACGCATACCCCGGTCCGGGGCAGGGAGGAACATAGGCTGCCGGGCCGCCAACGTAGATCCCAATCTCCGCTGCCTTTGCCGGCGTTGCCACCATTCCCAAAGCACCCACAGCCACTGCCGCACCCAGCATCCATTTCCCTGCGTTCTTCATAACTCCTCCTTCCACTCGCCCCATGCCTTTCCGCTCAGGGCTTGCCTCCGGCCCGGCTTCCTGAGCTCTTTTTCCCGGCTTCCGCCGGGGTGGCTCAGGGCCCGCCGCTTATGTCCGCTCTAACCGCAACCGCGGAAGAAGGTTGCGGCCCCCGGCGAAAATAAATCCCCGCAACTTTTTGCGGCTCCGGTGTTTCACGCGTTCACTTTTTCACTCCTTCACTTGCTCCCTTTTCACCGGACGCCTGCCGTACAATCCCCTCAGCAGAGGACCCGCTCATGCCAAAAGCTCACGGCACTTTCACCGTCGATGTCCGCCCGCTCCCGCCCGCGCCCGCCGAGGGCCTCGCCCGCTTCACCATCAACAAGCAGATCCACGGCGACCTCGAAGCTACAACACATGGCGAGATGTTTTCCGGCGGCAATCCCAAACAGGGCGCAGCCGGCTATGTCGCCATCGAGATGATCATCGGCGTCCTCAGTGGCCGTTCGGGCGGCTTTGCGCTCCAGCATTTCGCCACCATGGACGCGCGCGGCCCCAACATGCAGGTCATTGTCGTTCCCGGCTCCGGCACAGGCGAGCTCACGGGCATCTCCGGCGCCTTCACCATCCGCATCGAAAACGGCCAGCACTTTTACGATCTCGACTACACGCTTCCCGACAGCGAACAATGATCCCCGTTCCCTGCCTTTAAGGCATCGGGTTCAAAAACCCTTTCGGCAGCCCCGCCGACGTTCCCGGAACCGCCACCGGGGTCACGCCGGTGTCCTTGCAGGTCATGGCCGGCGGAAAATGATTCACTTGCGTCTCGGGGATCTCCGCGGTTGCTGCCGCAATGGGAGCTTTGGTTCCGGCAAGCCGCGCCGCGTCGAATCCGCCCAGCAGATCGGTGAGCCGCGGGTTCGCATCGCGCGGGCCCTCGGGCAAATATGGCTTCTCATCGGGTAGCGAAGCCAGCGCGGGAAGGTCGAAAAGCACGTCGAGGAACTTCGCAAATGAAACGTGGTCGCCGGGGTCCGCGACAATCCCGCCTGACTTCGCATACGGAGAAATCAGGATCAGCGGCACCCTCGGCCCGTCCCCGCACGGGTGCTTGTCCGGGCATTCTTCAAACTGCGGTGGCGGAACGTGGTCGTAAAAGCCCTCCGAGTCGTCCCACAGGATGATGATCGCCGAGTCCTTCCAGTAGGGGCTGCGCGCAATCGTATTCACAACCTTCGCCACCAGCGATTCCGAAAGCTGCGAATCTGCGTATCCGGGATGGTCGTCGTCGCCCAGCGAGTTCACCGCCAGCGGATTGGCGGGCTTCCACCCAAACGGATTCAGCATTCCGCCCTTCACGAACACCACGCTCTTGTCGGGCAGCGATTCTTTCCCCATCGCTTCGAAGAAATCCAGCAGATCGTGCTCGCCGCTCCACAGCGACGGGTTCTGGCGAATGTATCCAAAATACTGCGGCGCGTTATGGTGGGGAATGTAGGCCGGATGATCGTTGCCTTGGCCATTCCCGAATCCCTCCTGGTACCACCCCCAGGAGACAGCCTGCTTGTTCAGCCGCGACAGCTCGCCGATATCGTCCTTCACGTCGTCGGCGTCCACTGTCGCTTGCTTTGCGTCGCGCCCGCTGAGTGAGAGCATCAGCGTCGCGTACTTCTGGTCGAGCTGAATGGAGCCGTGAGCCTGGTCCGCGAACGCGTAAGGGCCAAAATCAGGCTCCGCGTCGTTCACCACCGGGTCGCCGGTCGCAAAAGTCGAAGAGAATTTCTCCTCGGGATGCCGCGCCGCTTGCGACTGCCCTGTCTGCCCCGCAATCAGGTCGATATTGCCTGGCGTCGAAGGCCCATACATCGCCTGGAAAATGTGGTCGTAGAGCGCAAACCGGTGCGCGTACATCCACAGGAACGGAATCGTGTTGCAGTCCTCGTGCGCCATGGTCAGCATTCCCACCTGGCGCGCAAATCCGGGGCTGGCGCCCGATGCCCCCACCAGGTTCTCCTCCTCCCAGTTCACGAATTTATCCATGCGCCCGCCGTCGCTCTTGGCAAACAGCGCGTCGCGCGAGTGGTCCGCATCCAGCGTATCGGAGGCGTTCAGCAGGAATGGCGTAATCCATTCCTTGCCGATTGCGTCCCATTGGCGGAAGCCATGCGCTCTCGCCTCCGCTGTGGCCAGATTGTCTGCGCCGGGAAAGGTGCCGAAGTACGAGTCGAAGGAGCGGTTCTCCTGGTAGATCACAAACACGTGATGAATATGCGCGCGCAGGTTGGCGATCATCTCTTGCCTGGATTTCGTCTCCTGCTTTGGCTTTGCGGCAGCGGTCTTTTGTGCGGAAGCGCCCGTGCCCAGCCCGAACACGACGAAACCGGCCACCAGCAGGTACACCGATAGCCGAACTCCACCCTCCGATCCAAACTTCATTTCTCCTCCTGGCACTGCGCGCAACGTCCACACCGAATCACGGCCCGACCAAAGCCAGCTGCCGCATTGCATTCTACCGGTTGACGATGCTACGCGGAGTTAAAACTCCGCTAGATCTCAGGGCACGAACCCGGAGTCGGACCCTCGACTCCTTGCTCAGTCCGCTGACCACTGCAACTGACAACTGGCAACTGCGAACTGATACCCTGAATCCCTGCCATGTTCGCTACTTCTCAGCACGCCCACTTCATCGGAATCGGCGGCATCGGCATGAGCGGCATCGCTGAAATCCTGCTCAACCAGAACATGCGCGTCTCCGGCTCTGACCTCCGCCGCGGCCCCATCACCGACCGTCTGGCCAAGCTCGGCGCCGTCATTTACGAGGGCCACGACGCCGCCCACATCGCCGGCGCAACCGTGGTCGTAACCAGCTCTGCCGTCGGCCAGGACAATCCTGAGGTGGTGGAGGCGCATACCCGCAAAATCCCCGTCATCCAGCGTGCGGAGATGCTGGCCGAGCTCATGCGTCTCAAGTACGGTATCGCCATCGCCGGCATGCACGGCAAAACCACCACCACCTCCATGGTGGCCTCTGTGCTCGCCGCCGGCGATCTGGATCCCACCGTCGTGGTCGGTGGCCGCGTGGACGCGCTCGGCTCCAACGCCCGCCTCGGCACCACGCAGTACCTGGTGGCCGAGGCCGATGAGAGCGACCGCAGCTTCCTCAAGCTCTCGCCCATTCTCGCCGTCGTCACCAACCTCGACCGCGAGCATATGGACTGCTACGCCGACATGGAAGACGTGGAGAACTGCTTCCTTGCTTTCATGGATCGCGTGCCGTTCTACGGCGCCGTCACCGCATGCATTGACAACCCGGAGCTTGCCGCCATCCTGCCCCGCGCAAAGCGCCGTGTCTTCACTTACGGCACGGCGCGCGAGGCCGACTACCGCCTGCAGCCGCTGCCCGGCGACGCAAGCTGCTCCTCGCGCTTCCAGGTGACCGCCACATCCGGAACCCTCGGCCCGTTTGAGCTGCACGTGCCCGGGCGCCATAACGTGCTCAACGCCACTGCTGCCGTCGCCATCGCCCACCAGCTTGCGGTGCCTGCTGACAGCATCGCCGCCGGCATCCGCAACTTCCGCGGCGTGGATCGCCGCTTCCAGCTTCGCGGCAAGGCGCGCGGCGTCTCCGTGGTGGACGACTACGGCCACCACCCCACTGAGATCAAGGCCACCCTGGCGGCGGCGCGCGAGTGCGGTTTCAAGCGCATCCACGTGGTCTTCCAGCCCCACCGCTACACCCGCACCGCCGACCTGATGGACCGGTTTGCCACCGCATTCACCGATGCCGATTCGGTGTTCGTGCTGCCCATCTATGCTGCCAGTGAGCAGCCCATCCCCGGCGTCACGGCGGAGCGGCTGGTCGAGCGGATTGAGGGCCCGAAGGTCCGTTTCGTAGCCGACTTCCCCGCCGCCATCGAAGCGGCAACGGCAGTAGCGGCCGAAGGCGACCTGATCCTGACCCTCGGCGCCGGCAACGTAAGTCAGCTAGCGCCGCAAATCGTCGAGCGGCTCGAAAATACCGCAAAATAAAAAACGGCGATGTCTTGCGGATTGATCGACTTACGCCCTCAAAGTGCACACAATTGCGCGGAGTTCCGCGGTGACGGCGGGATTCGGGGGCCAGGGGACTGCGGAAGCTGGGGAAACGGCGGAAAAGTGCGAAAATAAAAACGAGGATGTCAAATGGATTGTTCATGATGCGAGCGAAAAGTGCACAGATTAGCGTCCGTTTTCGGACGGTGGGGAAGGGAACAGAACAAGGGACCAAGGGGCCGATGGAACGAGTGGAACAAGAGGACTCGTGACGCGGCGAGGCCCATTCCTGAGGGTAGAGCCGATATGAGTGGGGCGGAGCGGTGCGTTTTTCTGCGTGCATGGGTCGTTCTCCTTTACCGAGTCCAAAAACGAGAACGCCCGCGATGAATCGCGGGCGTTCTTTCTGCTACTGTCTAAAGCATAGCAGATTGAATATCTAATACTGATGATCAGGGACAAATTTATTTCGACCAGTGTTCATGCGGGTGCGGATGAGTTTTCCACAGACCGTGGGGCTTGACAGCGAGCGGGGCGGCGCACGGAATGTCGCAGAAATGGTGCAAAGTTATCGGTGTAGCAGCGGGTGGCTAGTTAGTTTCGACGGTTGAGAGCCCGATGAAGCAGGGAAAGACGGTCACGGACCGGCGAACTTCCGATATGGGGAATGAAGAGCGCAGCGGGCGCGAAAATTATTGCCAGAGATACCGTTCGTCGAACTCCACGCCATGGTTTTTCAATAGTTTGAGGAATTCGTCCTGAAACGAAATTCGGCTATGATGCCGCGCCTGGTCCTGAATGTAACCGATCACCGCTCCCCGCCTGGATTCACTCACGCTGAATGCTCCGTACCCGCCTTGCCAGGCAAACAACGGTCGTTCGGGCCACTTCTCTTTTGCCCACCGAGAAGAGTTCGCCTTGACCACCCGAAGGCAATTCGCGACAGCAAGATCGGCCGGGAGGCGTATCAATATCGCAATCGGAGTAGCATGCAATTCGCGCAGGATTCCGCCGAGATATGCGTGCATGGAAGGTCGAATTTCGTCGTTTAGAAACGGCGTGCGGCCGGAGGTGGAGAATACGACGTGCGTGAGCAGGTTGGTGAAGGTGTGGGCCATTCTTACGCCCCTCCGGGGCTAGGGTCCGAACCCGTCCTTTATACCCCAGACCACCCCCAGGCTTGCGCCTGGGGCTACCTCTTGCGCCCGCTACGCGGGCTTGCGGCGTTGTTGCGCGGATCGGACCACCAGGCTTGCGCCTGGGGCTAGCGTCTTGCGCCGCTGCGCGGGCTGTGGTGTTGTTGCGCGGATCGGACCACCCCGAGGCTTGCGCCTGGGGCTAGCGTCTTGCGCCCGCTACGCGGGCTTGCGGCGTTGTTGCGCGGATCGGAACACCCCCAGGCTTGCGCCTGGGGCTAGCGTCTTGCGCCCGCTGCGCGGGCTTGCGGTGTTGTTGCGCGGATCGGACCACCCCCAGGCTTGCGCCTGGGGCTACCCTCTTGCGCCCGCTGCGCGGGCTTGCGGCGTTGTTGCGCGGATCGGACCACCCCCAGGCTTGCGCCTGGGGCTAGCGTCTTGCGCCCGCTGCGCGGGCTTGCGGCGTTGTTGCGCGGATCGGACCACCCCCAGGCTTGCGCCTGGGGCTAGCGTCTTGCGCCCGCTACGCGGGCTTGCGGCGTTGTTGCGCGGATCGGACCACAGGCTTGCGCCTGGGGCTACTCTGCGCCGCTGCGCGGGCTTGCGGCGCACGGCTTGTAGCTGACGTGACGTGAGGCTGGCGGGCTGTCAGGAGCTCTTGCCCAGCACGTCTGCCGGAATCGTGACCGAGCCCATGCGGCCGGAGCCCCCACCGAGGACTACGATGCGTACCGACCCGACGCCTGGCGCTACTTCAATCGCCTGGTCGAAGGGAATGTCTTCCTTCAGATACTTCTTGTAGGAGCCGGGCAGGAGGCGGAGATTCATCGTCTGGCCGGTGATCTGCGCCTTCATGCCGGAGACCTCGCGCTCAACCAGGAAGACATCCACTTTATCGGTCCGGAGCGAGTCGTTTTGGGCGATCTCGAGATCGGTGGCGGCGATGCCGAGTTTGACGGTGTGGCCCTTTGAACCTGGTATGACATTGGCAATGACGCCGATATCGGTTGCATCCGCCGGCTGCAGGGCGGCGTCCTTGAAGCGGTCCTTGATGGTGGAAGGCTCTTCGCGGTAGAAGAACCCGGTGCGGTAACGGAGGGTGACTTTCTTTTTGCCCGGAACCTTGACGGTGATCGAGGTGATATTTGTTGTCGGCGGCGGCGGAGGGGGCAAAGCTGAGCAGGTAGGTGGCGCGGCCGTCGTCGGCCACGTGGTTGAGCTCGGTGACGATGTCGGAAGCGCGGCGGAAGGCCTGGCCGCCGGTGGCGTCGGCAATCTCACGGTAGACGCCCTGGATGGAGAGCATGTCCTGCGTGCATCTGAGCGCTCATCCTGCCGGGATCGCAGAGTCGTTGTTGCAGGTGTCGATGTCCGGGCCGGCGGACAATGCGGGATCGGCTGCCCTTACGTGCCGTCCGCTGGCAAACCCGCATGCCCGCCTGCGCCCGCCGATCCGGGGTTCACGCCAAGTTGATTTGCGGTGGCGGTGGGATTCAACTGCACGTTCATGGCTGGCCTGGCTGGCGCTGATCATGCCGCCTTCGAGGCGGGAGGCGTCCAGAGGATAGACGCTGACGTGGGCGTCGTTCATCGCCTCCTGCACGCGCAGCGCGGCGGGCTCGATGTTGCGGTCGCCCTTCTGCGATATTGATTGCGGAGTAATTCCAGTCGGCCAGGACGTTATCGCTGGCGATCCAGACCAGGTTCTTGTGCCCCGGGATGGCGGAAAGATAATGGGCCACCAGCATGAGGGTGGACGAGCGCGTCAGAGCCGGGACGATCGCCGAGCTCGCGGAGCTTGGGATCCTGGGACTGCGTGTCCGGCTTGAGCGATCCATAGACCATGTTGCCGTTGACCGCGAGCAGATCTTCGGTGTTGTGGACCGTAGTCCATCTGTCTGGCGATTGCGGGCTTCCTGCTCCTGGCCGAGCATGAGGCTGTCGGCGGCCGGCGTCCACTTGGCAAGCGTGCGTGGCGATGAGCTGATGGTCGGTGCTGGTGACCTGAAGGATCTGGAACCCGCCTCTGCGCATGATGTAAATGGCTGCGCGATCGTTGTCGTGGAGCTTCTTGAGAAACGTCCTCCATCTGTTCGCGGACATTGGAGAGATCGCCCATGGAGAGGGTGTCGTCGATCAGCAGGATGAGCGTGTCTGGGATCTCACGGGCGGCGGTTTTGGCGGCAACGGTTTCGCGGTTGGAGAATTCCGGCTGGATTGGCGGCCGGAGGATGGCGCGTCGCGGCGGACTGCCCGGGGCAGCCGAGTTGGGCCTGCACAAAGGAGCGCACATCCACTTTCACGCCGTTGTCGAAGACTTCAAGATCGTCGGGCTTTAGATCGGTCAAGCGGCAGGCCCTTTTTGTCGAGCGCAACCAGGGGCACATCGACGATGCGGGCATTGATGCGGAAGGTGGGGATACCGGCAGAAGCGCTTGCCACAGAGATGGTGGGCGTTTGGGGAAGGCTGAAGGCCGGGGTGACGAAGATCTCCGGAATGGACGACGGCTGAGAGCGTTGAGGGGCGCGGGTGGAGCATTGGAGGCGAGATTCTCGAGGTCCCGGAAACGACGGAGGGGGAGCATTGCGGCGAAAGCCACTTCTTCGAGCGGCCTGGCGTTGTCAATGGAGGGCACCGGTGCGGGCGTGGGAGCGGAGGCAGCGGCCTCTGTGGCCGCTTTGGCCTCTTTCTCAGAAAGGATGCGCGACTGCGACAAGATAGAGGTGATATTGCGCGGAAGATCACGTCGTTGAGGAGGATTTGCTCCGGCATGCGTGAACCACCGCCTGAAGGCTTGCTTTTTCGATGGAAGGCTGCAGGTGCTCGATGCCGGTCTGATGGCGCTGCGCCATGGCGTCATTCAGGGATTTCAAGATCGGGTCCCTGGGCGAGGGCGATGCCGCGAACGGGACAGATGAAGGTTTTGCCTCCGATGTCCTGGGGGCCGTATTCGACGAGGATCGACGCGTGCTCGATGGGATTGCCGGGGTCGAGATCGGCGATCAACGAGATGCGCAGGATGGTTCCGTTATCGGGATCGATGAGCGATCTCACCGTGATAGCCGGCGCGCTGGGAGAGAACGCTGAGCTCAAAGCCGTGCTGCCTGGATGACGCAGCAGAAACGGACGTCGTAGTGCGATTTTTCCTTGGGGACGGAGTAACGGAATACGGCCAGGGCTCCGCTCGAGCCTAGCTCCCAATGGCTCCAGGCAAGGTGGCTGTGGGCCGCGTCCATGACCACGATGCCGAGGATGGGGCCGAACTCGCCCCAGGTGGTCAGGCCCTTGTCCGGCGATTGCTTCTTGCCATGCGCCAATGCGCTGGTATCCACAAATTCCTGGCCCTCGCGGTAGAAGACCGTGACTGCGGAGTCGGTCCATTGGCGCGCAGGGGATTCTCGCCGGCGATGTCGGCAGGCAGGCGGCGCGGCTCTCAAAGCGCTGGGTGTCGCGAGTGGCAAACAGATCGGGCAGCAGGGGAAGGGTCTTGCCAAGATAGCCGACGGTGAGCGCAGCATACGCCGTTGCTCGGCCAGTCCGGGCGCGGCGGTGGCGGGAATGTCGGAGGCGGGAGGCTCAAGGAACGAGGAAGAGTCGGCGAGCGCCAGAAGGGCCTGCCGGGACTTTTCGCCGGGCAAAAGGTCTTTCAACTGCTGATAGCGGGCTGCGCCCAGGCGCTCGGTCAGCTCCAGGGCGGAGATCTGCCTGGCCACGTCGCCGTCGGTTTTGGATTTCGCGCCGGACAGCAGGTGTTCGAGCTGCTCAACGGAAACACGGCTGGGGGCCGAGGGATCCGCCGCAAAAACCGGCACCGCCAAACAGACAAGCAGCAGCCAATCGAACATCTTTGCCATGTCGTACTCCCGGAATCCCGCCACAGAAAGCCCGAAGCGGATGAGGGTCTGGATGCCGGCGCGTTCGGACCTACAGGGCAGCTTGCTGAGTTCACACATACTCTTGGACTTTGGACACGGGAAGTCAAGCGTGGTTAGGCGGGGGTTTCGCCTCCCCCTAACCGGTTATTCCACCGCTGGTTTCGCGTATGCTAGGGTTCCATTCAGAGGGAAATCCCGACAAAGGATTGTGCGCAGGAGACTGCTCGCCGTTTTTGAGGCGAGGGAGCTGGGATGCGGATGCAGGTAATGAATCAGGATTTGAATGTAACCGGGCGGGGGCTGCGGATCGCGCGCATGGATGCGGACGGCTATTGCTTTCTTCCCGATCCGGAGGCATTCGTCGCCACGCTTCGCAAGAGGCGGGACCGGCCGGATCTGTTGACGTTCGTGGAGCGCGTGAACGTTTCCGAGCGGCGTTATCCCTATCGGATGGAATGGGACAACTATGCGGTCATTCCCGTGACCACGTTCGAAGCCTATTTCAAGGACCAGATCCAGAGCGTGGCCCGCAACCGCGCGCGGCAGGCGGAAAAGAAAGGAGTCGAACTGCGCGAGGTGGAGTTCGGCGACGAGCTGGTGCAGGGCATCTGGGAGATTTACAACGAGTCGCCGCTGCGGCAGGGGCGGCCATATCCCCACTACGGCAAGAGCCTGGAGACCGTATACCGGGAGGAAGCCACCTTCCCGGACTGCTCGGCGTTTGCGGGCGCGTATTTTGAGGGCAAGCTGATCGGGTTCATCAAAGTGGTATGGGACGACCAGAAGGTGCAGGGCGGGCTCATGAATATCCTTTCGAAGCTGGCACACCGGGACAAAGCGCCGACTAACGCGCTGGTGTGCGAGGGGGTGAAGATCTGCGAGCGGCACGGGGTGCAGAACCTGCTTTACGATCATTATGCGTGGGGCAGCAGGCCGAAAGACAATTTATCGGAATTCAAGGATAAGACGGGGTTCAAGCGGGTGGACGTGCCGCGCTACTGGGTACCGCTGACGCCATGGGGAACATTGGCGTTGCGGCTGGGCCTGCACCGGAGCTTTGTCGATCGGCTTCCGGACGGACTAGCCAACAAGCTTCGCGGGCTGCGCGCGGACTGGTACCAGTGGAGGCATGCGCCGGCAAAGGCGGAGGCCTGAGAAGGCGGCCATGCCAGGAATCGCAGGGATCATCACAAAGCGGCCGCGAGAGCAGGCCACGGACGAGCTAAGGCGAATGGTGGCAGCCATGCGCCATGAGCCGTTTTATGTTTCCGGCACATGGACGGATGCGGAACTGGGCATCTACGTGGGGTGGGTGGAGCTCGAAGACCCCTGCCGCGGACCAATGCCGCAGACCAACGAAACCGGGGACAAAATGCTGGTGTTTTCGGGGAGCGATTTCCCCCCGCCGGGGACAGCGGAGCGGCTGCGGGGGCGGGGACACCAGGTTGGGGAAGGCGCGCTGGCGCACCTGATCCATGCCGCGGAAGAAGATGGCGCGTTTCCCGCGGGAGTTAACGGCCAGTTTCACGGATTGCTGGTGGATCGGGCGCGGGCCGCGGCGATGCTGTTTAACGATCGCTATGCGGCGCGGCGGCTCTACGTCCACGAGGCCGAAGACGCGTTCTACTTTGCGGCGGAAGCCAAGGCGCTGCTGGCGGTGAGGCCGGAGCTGCGCCGGGCGAGCGCGAAGGCGCTGGGCGAGCTGGTGAGCTGCGGTTGCGTGCTGGAGGATCGCACGCTGTTTGAAGGGATCGGCATTTTGCCCTGGGCCGCGGCATGGAGCTTCCGCAACGGCGCGCTGGAGACGAAGGGGCAGTATTTTTCGCACCGGGAGTGGGAAGAGCAGAGCGAGCTGGAGGGCGAGGAATATTACCGGGCCATGCGGGACGCGATTGTGGGCAACCTTCCCCGCTATTTCCGCGACACCGGGCGCATCGGGATGTCGCTGACCGGCGGGCTGGATACGCGCATCATCATGGCGTGGCATCGGCCGGAGGCCGGCTCGCTGCCCTGTTACACCTTTGCAGGGGCGCAGCGGGAATCGCGCGATGTGCGCATTGCCCGCAGGATCGCGCGGGAATGCGGGCAGCCACACCAGGTGATTCCATTGGGGCAGGAGTTTTTGGATCGCTTTCCGTATCATGCGGAGCGGACGGTGTATTTGGCCGAAGGCTTGGCGAGCGTCATGCGGTGCTTCGGACTGTACGTGAACCGCAAGGCACGGGAGATTGCGCCGGTGCGGATGACGGGGAACTACGGCGACGAGATGATACGGCACTGGGTGGTCTTTCATCCCTCGCCACCACCCCATGGTGTGTTCAGCAGGGATTTCCTGCATGAAGTGGAAGCAGCAGGCCAGACCTATACGCGGACAATGGGGCAACTGAGGCCGGAGCAGGCGGCGATGCGGCAGATTTCCTGGTTCTTCCACGGGCATCAGGCGCTGGAAGGATCGCAGATCGAGATGCGCTCGCCGTTTTTGGACAACCAGGTGATCCAGACCTCGTACAGGGCCCGGGGGAGGGTTTACCCGACCAACGACGTGCGGGTGCGGATGATCCAGGACGGAAACGCGCGCCTGGGGCGCATCCGTACCGACCTGGGATACGCGGGCAGGGGCGGGAAGGCGGCCACGGCATTCTGGTACCTGTTCCATCGCGGGACCATGCGAGCCGAATATGCCTTTGAGCATGGGGACCCGCAATGGCTGGCGTGGACGGACCGTTGGCTGCTGGGTAGACAATTAGAAAAGCACTTCGTGGGGATGCACAAGTTTACCCATTTCTCCCGGTGGTACCGGGAAGAGCTGGCTGGTTATGTGAGGGAAGTACTGCTGGACCGGCGCACCCTGCTGCGGCCTTACCTGAACGCGAAGGCCGTAGAGTCGGCTGTGGAAGAGCACTTGAAGGGGACGGCCAACCACACCCCGACCATCAACCAGTTGCTTACGCTCGAGTATTTTCACCGGCTGTTTGTGGACACGGCATGAAACTGATCGCCACCGTCATCACGCTTGCATTCATAGTGCTGCTGCTCCGCTGGAGCCGGGAGCGGAACTCGCGCGTGTCGTGGGCGATGGCGATCCCTATTGTGTGGTTCGCCGTCATCTGCTCGCGGCCGGTGACGCAATGGATGCATGCCGGGGGCGGCGATTACATGCAGCGGTACTCGGAGGGCAGTCCCCTGGATGCGTCTCTTTATGCACTGCTGCTGATACTGGGTTTGCTGGTGGTGAACCGGCGGATGCTGCGGCTGAAGGCGCTGCTGAAGGCGAACTGGCCGGTTCTGCTGTTCTTTTTCTACACCGCGGTCAGCCTTTCGTGGTCGGATGACCCGGCAGTCGGGTTCAAGCGCTGGATCAAGTCTCTGGGCGACCTGGTGGTGATCCTGGTGATTCTGACCGAGGAGGATCACGAGGCGGCCATCCGGCGCATGTACACCGTGGTCGCCTCGGTGCTGCTTCCGCTCAGTGTGCTCTTCATCCTCTTTTACCCGTCGCTCGGGACAAATTTCGATCCCATCGATAAAGTGACCATGTACACCGGCGTGGCGACGTTCAAGAACCTGCTGGGCATCACCTGCATGGCGTGCGGGGTGGTGTCGCTGTGGTCGCTGATTGGTGCCTGGCAGCACGGCGAAGATCCCGATCGCAAGCGGCACATTTTTGTCCATGGCGTAAATCTTCTGCTGGCGGTCGGCCTGGTGTTACGAGCGGATTCAATGACATCGTTCTCGTCGCTGGTGCTGGGCGGGATGGTGCTGGCGGCGGCGTCGACCCCGTGGATGCATCGTCGCCGCGGCGTGTTGTTGGCGCTGATTGTCGGCACCATCGGGATAGCCGGATTCGCACTATTCCTCGATTCTGGTGGCGAAATGGTGAAAGAGCTCGGGCGCAATCCATCGCTGACGGGAAGGACGACGATCTGGCGGGCCGTGCTGGCACAGCACAGCAACCCGATCGTGGGCGAGGGATTCGAGAGCTTCTGGATGGGCAACCGCATGCAGTCGGTGTGGTCGATGAGCCAACAGGGAATCCAGGAGGCGCATGACGGCTACCTGGAGCTGTATCTCAACCTGGGTTGGGTGGGGATTGCGCTGCTGGGCACGATGATGGTGACCGGTTACCGCTACGGCCTGGAACTCTATCGGCGCGACGCGGAGGCGGGCTGCCTGCGGTTGGCGCTGCTGACGGCGGCCATCGTTTTCGGATTCACCGAGGCGGGATTCCGCATGATGAGCCCGGATTGGACCGGGTTTCTCCTGGGGGTAATGGCGATTCCGGCGGGGCTGGAACTGGCGGCGCAGAAGCTGCCTGCGCTGGCCCGGGAGCAGGAGCGGCAGCGCAAGGAAGTTCGGGTGCTGTATTAGGGTCTATCGAGATGGACACGCGGGCAACGCTGGGAGTGGCTTTTTCCCCGGCTGAAAGAAGATGGAATTGGGCGGGATGCTGTGAAGCCGTTTGACGCAAACGGCGCGTTTGCGCCGGCGGTGCCGCCGGGGGGAACTGCGTTGCGCAGCCTGGCTGTTCGCGGCGCGGGCATGAATATTTTCTCCGGCGCGACCGGCATTGCCATCCAGATGGTGGCCACGGTGGTGCTGGCGCGCCTCCTGGTGCCGCGAGATTTCGGCCTGGTGGCAATGGTGGTTACATTCAGCCTGCTGCTGACCAACGCCACGCCCAATGGATTTATCGATTCCATCCTGCAGCGCCAGGATATTGACCGCGCGCTGGCGAACAACCTGTTCTGGATCAACATGGGGCTGGGGGTGCTGCTGGCCGGAGTATTCGCCGGCGCGGCGCCGCTGTTGGCGCGTTTCTACCACGAGCCGGAGGTGGCGGGGATCACGATGGCGCTTTCGGTGACGATCCTGCTCAGCCAGGCGCCGTGCATTCACGCTTCGCTGCTGCGGCGGGCGATGCGGTTTCCTGCGCTGGCCAAGAACGACCTTGTGGCGCGGGCGGTGTCGGTGATTGCGTCCATCGCTTTTGGATTCGCGGGCTGGGGCTACTGGGCGCTGGTGATGGGACAATGCGCGCTGTACCTGAGCACCTTCATCGGCATATTGCTGCTGTGTCCGTGGCTTCCCGGGCTTCCGCAACGGCGGTCCGGCACCCGCCAGACGCTGATTTTTGCCGTGCACATCAGCACCCGATACAGCGTGAATTACTTTGTGCGCAACTTTGACAATGTGCTGGTGGGCTGGCGCTTTGGAGCCAATCCGCTGGGCTACTACAAGAAGGCGTACGACCTGTTCGCGATGCCGATGTCGCAGATCGTCTCAGCGAATTCGAACGTTGCGGTATCGGCGCTGAGTCGGGTGCGCGACGACCGGCCTCAGTTCCTGAGCTACCTGCTGGGAGCCACCGGCATGCTTGCCTTCCTGGGCATGGGGCTCGCGGGAGATTTCACGCTGATCGGCAAAGACATCATCCGCTTGCTGCTGGGACCGAACTGGGGCACCGCGGGCTTGATCTTCACATTTTTCGCGCCGGCCATCGGCATCATGATGGTGAACGGTGTGCATGGTTGGATCCACGTTTCGCTGGGACACGCGGACCGCTGGCTGCGCTGGGGCATTTTTGAGTGGGTGGTTACCATTTCGCTGTTCATTGCCGGCTTGCCGTGGGGCCCCCAGGGGGTTGCGGTGGCGTGGTGCGTGTCGTTCTGGTTGCTCACCCTGCCCGCCATCTGGTATGCGGGGCGGCCGATCGGGCTGGGCGTGGGCCCGGTGATCGCCGTGGTCTGGCGCTATATTGCGGCGGCGCTGGCGGCAGCGGCGGTCTCGTACATCGTCCTTGAACGCTTGCCGGGGTTGGATCAACTGCCCGGAGCGCGCGGAGCGGCGCTGCGGATCGCTTTTGTGACGCTGGAGTTTGGTGTGCTTTACTTTGCGGGAGTGGTGACCCTCCATGGCGGCGCGGCGCCGTTGCGGACCGCAGCCAGGTTGCTGAAAGATTTGCGGGTACGAAAACGCAGCAACGTTGAAGTTCCTAGTTCGTAGTTTGAAAATCGCAGAATTGCCCGCGCCGATTGGCGCTGCCGCTTACCACTTACGAGGGAGAATTGCCCGCACGAGGTGGCATTGTCAGCCCCGGGTGCTCTTTGATGTGTTGATAGAAGGGACAATTACGCCGACATGCGCGACGCCGGTATCAGCCCCCCGAGGACAATAGAGCAATGAGAATTTGCATGGTGGCGTACTCGTTTTACGAGACCGATAACCGCGTGCGCCGTTACGCCGAGGCGCTGGCCCGCCGCGGCGACAAGGTGGATGCGCTCTCCATTGGACTTCCCGGGCAGCCGCGCAAGGAAGTCATCGAAGGCGTGCGCGTGTTCCGCCTGCAAACGCGCGTGCGCAATGAGGGCGGTCCGCTCAGCTACCTGATCAAAATGCTCTTCTTCTTTTTCCGCACGGCATGGTTTCTTGCTGCCAACCAGCTCCGTTCGCCCTACGCGCTGATCCACGTCCACAATCTGCCGGATTTCGAAGTGTTCGCCACTCTGGTTCCGCGGCTGATGGGAGCGCGCGTGATCCTCGACATGCACGAGATCACCCCGGAGTTTTACGACAGCAAATTCAAAATCGGCGAGCGGTCCTTCATGTTTCGTCTGCTGGCGCTTGTGGAACGGATTTCGATTGCCTATGTGGACTACGTGATCGTGGTCAACCACATGGTGGAAAGAGCGGTGCTTCGCAGGCGCAGCGTGCGCCCGGAAAAATGTACGGTGGTGCTGAATTACCCCGACCGGCGGCTCTTTCCCGGCCGCAAGCAGGCGCCCAAAACACGCGCAGGATTCACCGTGTGCTATCCCGGGACGCTGAACCGGCATCAAGGCGTAGACGTCGCCGTGGAAGCGATGGCGTTGGCGCGTGACAAAGCGCCGGGCTTGCACTTTCTCATCATCGGCGACGGCGCGGAGCGCGAGAACCTGCACCGGCTCATCTGCGAACGCAAGCTTGAGGATATGGTGACGATGAGGGGCACAGTGTCGCTGGAGCAGGTGGCGAAGGCCATGGAGACCATCGATGCCGGCGTGGTGCCCAAGCGCGGCGAGGGCTTTGGCAGCATTGCCTTCAGCACCAAGATTATGGAATTCATGGCCATGGGTGTGCCGGTGATCGCCTCGCGCACGCCCATCGACGAGTTCTATTTCAACGACAACCTAGTGGAGTTCTTTGAGTCGGGCAATGCGGAAGACCTCGCGCGAAAGATCGTGAATCTGATGCAATCGCCGGAGCGGGTGGCGGCTTTGCGGCAAGCGGGCGACGACTTCATCGCCGCGAATAACTGGGACGTAAAACGGCAGGAGTATTTTGCGCTGGTGGACCGGCTGGTGGGAAAGCGAAGCACCGTCGCCGACGAGGCCAGCGCATAAAAGCGCATGGGGTCGCAGTTGCCCCGGGCTTCCTTAGACCGCGCCCATGCGGAGTTACTATTAAGACTTGCCGAAGTTCCGCGACGCAGCCTTGAATAAAGATGAAACCCCGATTTTCCGCAAAAGGCAGATGGGCGCTGTGAGGCGATGCGCCTGGGCACTGGCGCTGGTGGGGACGTTGATTCCGGCGCTTGCCTCAGCGCAGCCCTGGAAGCCCTTTCTGGATGCGAACCGCGCCATCGACTGGTCGTCAGCGGGAGTGGGCGGAATTCCCCAGCGAACAACGGTGTGCGTCCGGCTCACCGCAACAGCCACGGTAACCAGCATCAATGCGGCCCTGGCTGCGTGTCCTCCAGGTCAGGTCGTGCTGCTCGCAGCCGGCACGTTCACCGTTGCCGGAACCATCCACATACCCGCCAACGTAACGCTGCGCGGTGCGGGCGCAGACCGAACCATCCTCGCCGCAACCGGAGCGGGTGAGGCCGTGATCGCCATGGGGAACGGGAGCGGCGCGTTCGGCGCTCGCGTAAAAATGGGCGCAGCAAGGGCGGGCGCCGCACAAATCGAATTGGAATCGCCAACCGGAGTCGCGCCGGGAAAGTTTCTGGTCATCGCGGAAAAGAACGACCCGGCGTTTGTGACCGCGGCGGGAAGCGGCGGAAACTGCAATTGGTGTGATGGCGGCTGGACTCGCGACGGCAGCATGGCGCGCGGGCAGATTGTGGCCGTAACGGCGATCAGCGGCGCCACCGCCAGCATCTCGCCGGCACTCTACGGCGACTTACACGCACTAGCCCGTGGCGGTTCCGTTTGACATGGCGGCCAGCTTCGCCGGCGTGGAAGACTTGCAGGTGCGCGCCAACAATACCGGGTACGACACCAACTTCAAGCTCTCCATGTGCGCGTACTGCTGGATCAAGGGCGTGGAATCCAATTACGCCGATGGCGATCACGTCGACGTGCACTGGGGATTCCACGACGAGATCCGCGACAGCTACTTCTCCAACGCGTACCGGCACGCGCCCGGCGCGCACGACTCCGACATTGACTTGGCGCTGAAGACCACGCGCGTCGCTGGTGGAGAACAACATCATGGAGCGCACTGCATGACTCGGTGATGCTGGAGTGGGGCGCGGCCGGAAATGTGATTGCGTACAACTACATGATGGGCGAATTCGACGCGGGCTCGCCCAACGTGGTGATGGGAAGCATCGATTTTCACGGCTCCCACCCGCAGTTCAACCTGATCGAGGGCAACGTGCTGGGGTCCATTTACGCGGATTCGGTCTGGGGCAGTTCCAGCGAGACCACGACGTTCCGCAACTGGGTGGTGGGCACCAGCCGCGTATGTGCGCCGCTGCGAGGGCGCGGCCACGGTGAACTGCGCGGGCAGCAAATGGGCATTTGCATTCCAGGCCGCGCGCGCCGTCCAGCTTTCCTACGTGGCCACGCGCAACAACCTGGTGGGCAATGTGCTGGGCAGTGCGCAGATGCAGTCGCTGCGCACGCCGGGCGGTCCGGTCCCGCAAGTTGCTACCATCGAGTTCCCGGCGCACCGCACTTATGAGACGGCGACGGCAATTTCTTTCGGCTATGGAAGCGAGAACGACGACGGGCAGGGCGATGGGTGCGGCGGAGGCGTCCCGCCGTGCCATGCGGCGGGTACGTCGCGCACGGATGTGGTCAACGGCAACTTCATCAACATGACGGGACGGACGGATTGGCTCAACAACGTGAGCCGGACGCTGCCGGCTTCGTTTTATCTCGCCAGCAAAGCCGGCCTGGTGGGGTTCGCTGCCATATCCGGCGATTGGTCCGGATGTGAAAGCAGCGGCGGGCCCGGCGGCACATAGTGCTGGAAATCCTGCGCAAACCTGCTATACCAAGATCATGGGCGGATCGGACGGCGGACCGGCGAGTCCGCTGGTGTTTAACGCCGCCAAATGCTATGGCGGGGCACGGTGAACCTGCGTTGGAAGGGTAACCATTGCCGGCGGAAGGAGAACGGTCCGGCGTTATAGCTTAACTTATTGAATTGCTTTCACTTGCCTCAGCCTTTTGCAAGATGTTTCGCCTGGTTACCAAGCGGGGAGGCGGCTTTCCCCCCTGTTTGTGGGATAGAGGTTTCGATTCCAGTGACTTAGCCTGTACGGCGAGAGCATCTTTTCCTTTTTTGCCCACAGCAGGTGACCCAGCCGTGTCGCCGGCCACGGGAAACGAGGGATGCAGGGGATAAGGGTCAGACCCAGAACAATGGGAACCACGTTGCCATCGAGCCGGATTGTGCTGCGCTTCTGGCGCCGAAACCGGCCGGCTCCATCGCTGGGAGATGGGGAAGAGGCGGAAGAGCGGAAACATGAACCGGTTCTCTTCGATTTCTGTGGTTTTTCTATTCCTGGCGGCAATGGCGGGCGTGTGCGCGGCACAGGCGGGCATCGCCGCGCGCCGCAGGCTTCCGCGCCGGCCGCCGCCGAACCGCAGCAGCCTCCCGATCCACAACTGAAGCCCAACCCGATGGAGGCGCTGAGGAAGTTTGAGCCTGCGGCCGACGAGGAATATCGGCTGGGCCGCGGCGACGAGATCACCATCGATTTTTCCGGCCGGCCGGAGTTGCAGGCCAAGCTGGTTGTGGGGCCCGACGGCCGCATTACCCTGCCGGTGGCCGGTGAAGTGATGGTGGCCAACCTGACCAGGGAGCAGGCCGCGAGCAAAGTGGAAGAGGTGCTGTCGGCGTACTACTCCAACCTGAGCGCAATGATTACGGTGACCAAATACACCGCCAACCGCGTGCTGGTGCTGGGCGCGGTGGATCATCCGGGGCCGGTTACGTTCGACGGGAGCCCTACGCTGCTGGAGGCGATTACCCGCGGCGGCTTGCCCACGATGGGCCCTGACAAGCGTCCGCAGATTCCCGACCAGTGCACGATTTATCGTGGCAGCGGCCAGGTCATGACGGTGCAGTTGCGCTCGCTGATCGATTCCGGGAGCCCGCTTGCCGATCTGCAGGCTGCGGCGCGACGACGTGATTTATGTTCCCGATCCCAGGGAACGGTTCGTGTCGGTGCTCGGCGAAGTGAACCATCCGGGCGCGGTGCGCGCTGCTGTCGAATTCCACCCTGCCCAAGGTGCTGGCGGATGCCGGCGGAGTCACTGAAAAGGCGGGTGGCCATCCCAAGATCGTCATTGTCGATCCCTCCACCGGAACCAAGCGGACCATTGAGTTTAATGACCTGATGAATCCCGCCAAGACGCTGGAAATTACGCTGAAGCCAGGCGACATCATTTTCGTTCCCCAGAGCGGGTTTTACCGCTTCACTTGGTACATGTCGCAGTCTGAGTCCCTTTGCCGAGCTGGCCACGCTGGCGGCCGTGAACGGAGCGCTATGAAGAGCATGCGCGAGCTGGCTCCGTACGAGGAACCTCCGCGGGGGCCAATGAGAGGCGCGGCCGCCGAGGCCAATCCCATCCGCCGCATGCCGGCGGTGAATCCGGAGCAGACCTTTTTCCACTTCGATCTGCTGCGCGCGCTGGAAATGCACCGCGGGCTGGCGCTGGGAATCTTTCTTACCGCGCTGGTGCTTTCGGGAGCCTACCTGGCGCGGCGATGGCACACCTACAAGGCGGAAAGCCTGGTGTACGTCCAGCTCGACGCCGCAACTGCTGGACAACTCACCGCAACAGGAAAGCTGGCCCTACGACGCAAATACCTACGAGTCGTACATCCAGCAGCAGATTCATAACGTGACCCGCGAAGACGTGCTGGCGGGAGCGGTGCGGCGGATTCCCGGTTTTCAGGGAGCCAAAGAGAGCGAACAGGCGGCCGCCGACCGGCTGGGCGGCAATCTCCTGGTGGACCGGGTCAGCACCGGATACCAGATTGCCATTACGGCGACCGCGGGCAGCGCGGATGAAGCGGCGCAGATGGCCAATGCCGTGGCCGAGAGCTTCATTGACAGCGCAACCAAAGAGCTGCGCTCCGGCGATACGCAGCGGATCGCGCTGCTGGGTGAGGAACGCGACCGGGTGATGAAAGAGCTGGCCAGCGACCGCGCCGAGCAGGACTCGCTGAATAAGCAGCTGGGAGTCGCCGCGGTGGGGACGGCCACGCCCGATCCGTACGACGACCAGATTTCGGCCATCCGTACGGAATTGGTAAAGGCGCGCACTGACAATGACGAAGCCGCGGCGAAGCTGATGGCCACGGCCGGCGGCGGGCTGTCCTCAGCTGCGCTGGACGCAGCCGCGGATGAGATCGTCGCGGCCGATCCTGGGCTGATCAGCATGAAGACGGCGCTCAACAAGCGCCGCTCCGACCTGATTTCGCAGATGGCCAACCTGACTCCTCAGCACCCGCTCTACAAGCAGGATGCGCAGGAGCTGGCCAAGATCAACAGTTCCCTCGATGCCATGAGCAAGGACCTGCGCGCCAAGGCCGCCCAGCAGATTGAGCAAAAGCTGAAGACCGATCTGGAGCGCACGTCGGGCGTGGAAAATCGCCTGAATGCGCAGCTTGCGCAGTTGACCAGCGCCGCCGGCAGCGCCACTCCGCGCCTGCAGCGCGCCAACGATCTGGCCACTGATATCGCCCGCCTGCAAGCCCGCTTTACCACGGTAGACGAGCAATACCGCAACCTGACCATCGATAATGCGGCGCCGGGAGCCGTCTATCTGTCGGCTCCGGCCATCGCGCCGCTGCACGCCGACCGCAAGAAAGTCTACCGCAACGCGCTCATCGTGTTGCTGGCGGGAATCATCTTTGCCCTGGCAGCGGCACTTATTGCCCACAATCTCGACCCCCGCGTCTACATTGCCGCGGACGTGGAGCGGGTGCTGGGGTTTGCCCCCATGGCTCTGCTTCCCGATCTCTACGAGGTCGGCACCGGCGTTGCGGAGGAGTACATGCTCAGGCTGGCGGCGGCGGTGGAGCATGCGCATCAGCAAGGGCACCTCAACAGTTGCATCTTTACCGGCGTGGCGCCCGGAGCCGGCACCACCACGGTATCCACGCGCGTCAGCACCATGCTCCAGGCAATGGGCCGCTCCACCGCGCTGGTGGATGCCATAGGCGCATCGTCCGAAGAGAACATCGATCCCGGAAGCGATCTGGTGCACGTGCCGCGTGGCAGCCGTTCCACAGCTCTGCTGCGGCGGATGACCGGGGCCAACCGCGACACCATCGTGGTCACCGATACCGCCCCCTTGCTCATTTCCGGCGAGACGGAATACCTTGCCCGCTTCGTCGATTCGGCCATCGTCGTCATCGAGTCCGGGACCACCACCAAGGCGCAGTTGCGGGAGGTGGCGCAGACCCTGGAGCGGCTCGACGTATCGGCAGTGGGGTTTGTGCTCAATCGCATTTCCATGGAGAAGGGCAATCCTGCGTTTCGCGGCTCTGTGCACGCGGTTGAAAAGCATTTGAAAGCTCAGGCGCGGGCATTCGAGCGCAAGCGTTCGCGGAGTTCTGCTCCCGCCGCGGAGGCTGCGGAGCGCCCGGCCGCGCACCCCAGAGCTGCTTCCGAGCCGGCCAAATGGCCTGCGCACGCGGAGTGGCGGGCGGACGATGAAACGAACGAGAGGGAATTTGTACCAGCTCGTGAGACGATGTTGGTGAACCAGCCGGATTTGGGAGAACCTGCCCCGCGGGTTAGTTTTGCCGATGCGCCCGGGAGCTGGGAAACGGAGAGCTTCATGCAATCGGAGAAGGGAGAAAATGCGGCCGCCGGCAGCGTGCGGCGCGAAATGTCCCCCATCGAGCCATGGGCTGAAGGAGCTGACGGCTTCCTTCCCTGGGAAGCAGAGGTAAATGCGCGCATTCGTGCGCAGTTTGCCGCAGAGGCGCCCACGGCTTACGAGGACGAATCTGCCGACCTCGGCAGCGATCCTTTCCTTCAGGAACCCACGCCCGTCTTCGGTTCCGAAGACGCCGTTTTGATTCCATCAGATTTTCGCGCCACCGGAGAATCCGTAACCGATACGGCGAATGCGGCTTTCCTCGAGGAGTCTCTCGAACCCTCCGCGCACTTCTCTGAATCGCCGTTCTTCGCGGCGGAGACCACGGAGCGCGGGCCTTCTGAGGAGCGGATTCAACCGGATTTTGAGACCTTTCGAGCGCCCGTCCAGCCGCCACCGGCGGACGCGATTCGAATGCCGGATCCGGAGCCGAGCCAGGCTCAAAGTTGGAAGGCCGTACCCGCGAAGCCGGCACGAGGCCGTGAAGGCGTCCAGGTGATCCTGGGCGGCCAGCAATCTGCTCCGCTCACCGGGGAAGAGGTGCCGGTTGCGTGGCGGGAACTGCTGCGGTCGGAGGCTGAAGCTGCGGACGCTGCCGTGCCGGTGGAAGAGCAGGCCGCCGCGTTTGCGGATAGCCTGGGGACGCAACCGCGCCGCCCCGATCCATTTGAACAAATGAAGCAGGCGGGGGCGTTCCGCGAGCCGCTGAAGGAGTGGTGGGAGGAACTGGCCGCGCCATTGGAACAGCCATCAACGGCCCATGCGCCTGCCTCGGAGCCTGAGCCGGCGTCCGTGACTCCGGAAGCCGCGGTGGAGATTCCCGCGGCCGCCCCCGCCGAGCCCATCACAGAACAGGATGAAGCCTTGTATTCCGCCGCCAATCGCCTGAGCGGGTTGCGCAATCTTCTTGTGTCGCTGGGGATCCAGACCCTTCACCACGAAGTGGAACAGCGCAAAGCCGAGGCCCAGAGCGATGCGCGGCCACCAAGGGCGCCTGTGCCGGAGCGCGCCATCCAGGCCCAGCCGGCCAGCCCCGACCCGAGCGGCAATCTTCCCGGCGATTCCGTGACGGCGCGTCCGGAGATCATTCCGCCGCGCTTCCAGGCGGAAACCACGGAGCACGAGAAGGCTGCGAAACAGCCGAAAACACCGGTCAAATCGCCACGAGTCTGGGAGAACTCCGACGACGTGGATACTCTGCCGTCGCGGCGGGGCCAGTACCGGCGGAATCACTAACTCAGTCGTCAGTTGCAGGTGAAGGGGCTCGATCCGCCACCGGGCTGTGCCCTTTTTATCGCGGCAGTATCGCCGTAATGACCATCAAAGAACAAATAGCCGAAACATCCACCAGATTAGAAAAAGCGCGATGATCGCGACGAAGATATGACCAATCCATTGGCCCGGTGTTTTCGGATTTCCGAAATTGAACATTCAGGAATAGTAGCATCCCGCCTGGCTTCTCCTGCCATACGCAAGATACGCACCAGATGACAGTGGGTCGATCGCAGTCAGATCGTTTCCGCGCCCTTCTCGACCATCCACTTCCCGTAGGCGCGGTAATCAATCGCCGGGGCCGTGCCGCACCCCTGCAGGCGCGCCATCAGCTCTATCAGAACAGTGCCGGGCGCTTGTGGATCCAACTCGAATGCGGTCGCTTCCGCCCCCCGCATCCGAACGTCCCCACCGATGCGCAGCACCCAAAGTCCAGTTTCCCCGGCCCCTCATCGGCCATCACCGTGGCCTAGCGCGCCCGGTACCGCTCCGGCTGGTAAGTATCGAAGATGCGGATCCAAACCTGCTGGCTGGCTTCGCCCAGGTTGCTTGAGTGACCAATGGAGTCGTGGGCCAGCCGAAGATCGCGCTCAACCTTCTCCGCCAGCCCCTGAAGTATGGCGCTGGCTGACCAGGATACAGATGGACCATTGCGAGCCATGGACGTGTCCTCCTTCAATGCGGGCGCCGAGGAAGCCAGGCCGCCATTAGCCACCGGCCTCTCCTCTATTGAGGGTGCCCCCAGTCCCTCGTCCGCCGCGGCGGAGTAACCGGGGAGATAGCTCTCTCGGCAGAAGCAGAGTTATCCGAGTATGACTCGAAGCCATAACTCGCGCGGTGATCTAAGTCACTCGACAGGAGAGCAGTGGCTTCCTAAGTGAATAACTCCGCAGAGAAGCAATTACCTTTGCACCGGGCGAGTTACCGTTACAAATTCAGCGCGGCGAGTGCACCGCCGCGTGCGGGTGACTACCTTGGCAGCCGGGACCAAGTCAGCAACTTTGCTCTTCGCCATCCCGTGGCCGCAGCGGCCGCAACCATGTTTACGTCTTCCTTACAGATTCTCTACGGCCTGCTCACGGCATGTTCATGCGAACCTGATTCGTTCCACCGCAACATTGAAATCAGTCCGGTTCCAGAATTCCAACATCTTGTCGCGCGAGGATGGATCGACCTCTGGCGGTATGTTCCGCCCGCGCAAATCATCCCCAACCGGCCTGAACCTGTTGCCACGCCGTGGCAGCGGAAAGAGGAGATGCAAATGAACACCGATGGAGGTCGGGTCATACACGCAGCGCACACTTACGCATTCATCCGCGCTCGCAGAAGGCGCGGGATGCGGCGCATCGAGCACCCTCACGATCTTCAATCCCGTGGGGTCCGGCTATCGCGGAATTCAGTTTTGCAGGTGGTTGGTGCTCTGGCGATGTTCGTGCTGTGCGCCGCTACGGCATTTGGCCAGTCCACATTTGGCTCCATTCGCGGAACCGTGCAGGACACCACCGGCGCCGCCGTTCAGGATGCGATCGATCACCGTGCATTCGCTCGATGAGAACGAAGAGCGCACCACCACTTCCGGCTCGAGCGGCGAGTTTGTCATTCGAAAATCTGAAGGCCGGCCATTACAAAGTCACGGTGCATAAAGACGGATTCACCGATTCCGTGGTTTCTTCGGCCACGCTGGAAGCCCGCCAGGAACTCCGCCTTCCGGTCACGCTGAGCGTGACCGCAGGATCCACCACCGTGGAAGTCAGCGCCGATGCGGCGCTGATGAATACCGAAAATGGAACCCTCAACCATACGCTTTCGAACCTGGACATCACTCAATTGCCGCTCAACTCCCGGTCCGTGTCGAGCAGTCCTCTGGCGGCTCTGGCTGTATCTCCCGAGGTAACGAGGGACTCGCAGGGGAATATCGCGGTCGGGGGTGCGACGTCGTCGCAGACGGGCTTCTCGGTGGATGGAATTTCCACGGCCAACATGCGTTTCAACGGCGCGCTGCAGGACACCTATCCATCGCTCGAAAGCATCGACGAGATGAAAGTGACGGCGTTCGACAACAATGCGGAGTTCGCCCAGATGGGCGACGTAACCTTCACCACAAAGAGTGGAACCAATAAACTGCATGGCAGTGCGTTCGAATATTTCCAGAACAGCGCTCTGGATGCTACCGTTCTGAATTTCCCCCTCAAGGCTCCCCGGACCTTTAACACCTTCGGCGGAAGTATTGGGGGGCCGGTGACCATCCCCAGGCTGTACAACGGGCGCGACAAGACGTTCTTCTTCGCCGATTACGAGGGAAATCGTAAGACCCAATCTTATCCCGAGGAGCTTCTTGTGCCGTCGGCGGCGGACAGGGCCGGCAACCTGAACGACCTGGTGCAGTCCCTGGGAGCCGGAGCTGTGATGCAACCCGTTCACGGGCGCGCCTTTCCCCAACAACACCATCCCGCGCCGGATCGTGCCAGGCCTGCATCAATCCGGTGGCTCTGGCTTTGTTGAACTACTATCCGTTGCCCAACGCCAACTGGGCAACCCGTCTTACAACTATCTGGCCCTGGTGCCGAACCCCTCGAACTCCGACGGCTTCGATGCCCGCGTCGATCACAATTTCAGTTCAAAGCAGCAGGTCTACGTGCGCTACAGCTTCAAGAACGCGTTCTATAGCGAGTCCAACAGCGCCGGCGTCTTTGCCCCCGCCAACAATTTTCTGCCCAATGTCGGGGCCATCGAGCAAAATCGCAGCATGGTGGCTTCCTACAACTATGCGATCACTCCCACGCTGGTGAACGAATTCCGTTTCGGGTTCGCCAATTACAACGAGAACGACAGCTTCCCGATCCAGGGGGCCACAGCCATTTCCCAACTCGGGCTGAACTTCGATCATCCAGTAGGCATCGCCGCGCATCCCACGGCCGATGCCTTCCCGACCTTCAATTTCGCCGACGGCTCCGTAACCAACATCGGGCAGGACAAGGTTGGAACAACCATCTCGGGGAATATGCAATTCACCGACAATGTCACCAAGGTCTTCGGCAAGCACACGCTTCGGTTTGGATTCGATGCTCGCAGAGAGCATTTCAATGCCGTGATGTACTTCGCGCCCTCTGACGACTTTGGCCAATTCACCTTCAGCGGCAGCCTGCACCGGCTACTCTTTTGGCGATTTTCTGCTTGGGATGCCAAGCCCGTCTTACTTCGCGGTCATTGGCCCGCAAATGGATGCGCGCAGTGTCCACTGGGGCGTTTACGGTCAAGATACCTGGCAGGTAAACAGGCATCTCACGGTCAATTTCGGATTGCGGTGGGAACTGCTTCCGCCGTTTGTGGAAAGCAATGGCGATATCGCTACCTATCTTACGTCGGGGAATAACTTGACCGTCGTCGTTCCGGACAAGTTCCCTGACTTTATCGCCAACAATTCGCTCCTCCAGCAGATCAACACGGGCTTTCTTCAGGGATTCAACGCATGTTCGCTTAACACCGGGAGCCCGTTACCGTGTTCGAACGTTGAAACGGCAAGCCAGGCCGGGCTTCCTCAAGGCCTTCGGGATTGGAACTGGCGTGATTATGATCCGCGCGTCAGCTTCGCCTGGCGTCCCTTCAACAACGACAAGACGGTCATTCGCGCCGGCTTTGGCATCTATACCATGACGACCCTTGGGCCCATGTCTTTCAACAGCGGCATCATCGCCCTCTCTGACCTGCTCACCTACAACAATGCCGTCACCGACGGCTGTTCCGGCTTCTTCCAGTTTCCCAACACCTCCCCTCCCGAACGCGGCGGCAGCTATAGGCGGCGGCGATTTCGAGGAGGCAAACGATCCCCACTGGAAGGATCCTTCGTCGGCACAATGGAACTTGACCTTGGAACGGGAGCTGACGCCCAACACGGTGGTCAAGGTGAGCTACACCGGCCAGGGCGCCTACCATCTTCCCATCACCGTAGACAACAACCAGATTCCGGCCAGCACCACGCCCTACACCGTTCCCAACAACGGATATTCGGTCGTCGATCCTCGTTCGCCCTTCCAGAACTGGCTCCTGTTGATGGAGTCGTTCAGCAACGGCACTCAAAACTATGAGTCGGGCATAGCGGAAGTCACCCATAAAGAGGGGCATGGGCTCGCGTTCCAGGCGAACTACACTTTCACGAAAAATATCAGCGATGCGCAAGGCAGCGACGCGCCAAGTGTATACGCGAGCGAGGAGCCCTATGCCTCGGAAATTGCCGACCGTTTTCACATAAAGTCCGACCGCGGCAACGTGGTGGCGACGCCCGCGCCAACGCTTCATGGTGACAGGCACCTACCAACTGCCGTTCGGAAAGGGAAAAACTTTCGCGGGACCGGGATTCCTGAATCCAGTCGATCGGAGGCTGGAACCTGAGCACGGTAACGACCATGCAGACGGGTCAGTGGCTCACGCCCACCATGCCGCCGTCCGACGATCAATCGAACACCAATTTGATCGAGCGAAGCCACCGGCGGGGCCATTGCGCGTCCTGACTGCGTCGGCAATCCCATCCCCAGCCATCGCTCGCCAGCGAGCTACTACAACCTGAGCGCCTTCGCTCTGCCGCCAGCGGATGCCGGCCGTTTTGGGACCTGCGGCGTGGGTATCCTTGAGGGGCCCGGCATGATCGACGTGGACGCGGGTCTGGCCAAACGCTTCAATGTTGGCGAGCGCGTGCATGTTCGCTTCGAAGCGACGTTTACCAACGTGATCAACCACACCAACTACGCGCCGCCGGCGCTGAACCTTGGGGAACCTTCCACGCTTTGGCGTTTTGAATACCGCACTGCCCCAGGGCCAGGGCGGCAACCGCACCGGCCAGGTAGCGCTGCGCATGGACTTCTGATCCGGACAAGTTCTTCTTGTATCGATTGATTCGGCCCGCTGGCGAACCTCCGGCGGGCCGATTCTTTGGGGAGGGGACCTGGATTTAGTACCAACCAAACAATGGGATGGCTGAATGCGCGGCGGGGTCCACGATCAATATAGAGTGATTTGCGTCATTGTCTGCCATTTACAACGATCGTAGGACATGAATGCTGAAGCCGCGTGAGCCCCGGCGCGTCTAAGTACGTGTGTAAAGGGGAGTCTGGGGACTTTTCCAGGGGATTGAGACGTGACCTTGGTGATGCCTGGTGCGGATTTTCGCGGGTTCGTAACATTACCTGATGCACAATCATTAGAGAGGAAATCTGCGCCGTGCCGCGTATTCATTTTCAACTGCAACTTGCCGAGCTGAAGGACAAGATCCTGGCCATGGCCGCCCTGTCGCAGCAGACAGTGGAAACGGCCGTGGACGCCTACCTGCAGCGCGATGCCGGCCTCTGCCAGTATGTCCGCCAGAACGAGACCGCGATCAACACCACCCAGCGGGAGCTGGATGAGATGGCCTACGAGCTGCTGGCCAAGGAGCAGCCCATGGCAATTGATTTGAGGTTCATTCTTGCGGTCATCAAGATTAACGGCGATCTGGAGCGGATTGGAGACCAGTCGGTGGCGATTGCTCGCCGCACCCGGGAGGCGCTGGAGATCGGGCCAGTGGAACTGCCGGTGGACTTTGCGGTCATGGGCGAATGCACGGCGAACATGATCCGTTCCGCCATCCAGTCGTTGATTGAAGGCGATGCCCAGATAGCCGACCACGTGCGGGAGATGGATGATGAAGTGGACCGCATGAACCGGCGCGCCCACGCCGATCTGCTGGACCTGATCCAGAAGCAGCCCCGGAACACGCAGCAAGCCATGAACGGGCTGTTTGTGGCGCGATCGCTGGAGCGGATTGCCGATCACGCCTCCAACATCGCCACCGACGTAATCTTCTGGGTGCGCGGCGCCGATGTGCGCCACCAGCTCAGCATGGCGATGGACTGACGATCTTCCCCTGCCGGCCGATGATGGAGCTAACGGGGAAGGTACCGCTGAGAAATTCCTTGCTCTTATGTCGCCTGGGCAACTTATGCTCGGCATCGGGGTCATCATCGATGTGAGTCCACGTGAGGTATGTGGACTTCATTGAGGTGACCAAGCGGTGTTCCGATGCGGGGCGATCCTCCGCTCCATTGGTGTTTTTGGCGTTGGCTTTCTGATCCGAAATGGATGGGGCATGCACCTGAATGTGCTTTTGACAGGCAGGCTGAAGGGAATGGGCCGCGAAGCGGGATGCGAGTTGATGGCCAAGCGGAGCCCGTCGCGCATGGCCGAACAGTTTACCTACAGCGAGCCAGTGGTGATTCAAGCGCCGGCGGACCTGCCGGAAGGCTCCTACACGCTGCATTTTGAAAACTACTCGATGCCGGTGATGCACAAGGGAGTATTGTGGCTGGTGAACACGCCGCCTCCCGCGGATGCAGAGGCGGGCAAACCTGCGGTGGGGGCTTCCATGCGCGGCGAGGGGCGGGTCGGCCGGGCGCGCCGGCTCATTCGCGATCGGCGAGGGAATGCGTCGCGGCGGTAAGTCTGCGGTTTCGCACGATGGGCGTGGTGTGGCACCCCAGAAGTGCGTCGCATCCTCAGGCGGCGGGAAATGCAGGTCCTTCGACTGCGTTTGCCGCAAAAAGCGCGGCAAACTTCGCTCAGGATGACGGCCGCGTTCTTTCTCAAGTGAAGGGCCCGCGGCTCAAGCCGCCCGGATTCTTATGCGTCTCTTCAGCAGCCTGAAGGCTGCTGCTCCCTCCGCCCGTTCATCGCGATGAAACTGCGATGAACGGGGCACAGCGCCCGGCTTTTCTGGCGTCAGCGGCGGTGGGCGGCGCGGGTGTTGCCGAGGGCCAGCAGGGCGCCGGTAACTCGTGAGGCGGCGTGGCGCACCACGTCGCCTTCCACGGCAAAATCGCCGACGATGCAGTGGACGCCCATATTCTCAATGCGCTCGATATCGGCCTCGATGGGGGAAGCGTCCTCGGCGGCGTAGCGGGCCAGGGTATCGGGATTGAAGCGAGAGGTGTTGATGAGGGCATAGTCGAAGATGGGCGCGCGGGTGTGCTCGTAAATGCGCTCGATATGTTCGGAGGCGGCCAGGCCAAGGCTTTCGTTGGCCTCGGTCATGAGGTTACAGATAAACACGCGGATGCCGGCCGCTTTTGCCAATGCGGAGGGAATGCCCTGGACCAGGAGATTGGCAATGAGCGAAGTGTAGAGGGAGCCGGGACCCACAGTGATGAGATCGGCGTGCTCAATCGCTTCCAGGGTTTCAGGGAGGGCGGCGGCGTCTGGCGGATCGAGCATCAGCTCTTCAATGTGCCGCTGGGTAGCGTTGATGTTGGTTTCGCCGCGAACCAGCGAGCCGTCGTCCATGCGCGCGATGAGGGTGGCATTGGTGGTGGTGGCGGGATAGATTTTGCCGCGGGTGGCGAGGATTTTGGAGGCGAGCTGGATGGCGTGGGCAAAGTCGCCGGTAATCTCAGTGAGGGCGGCGACGAAGAGGTTGCCGAAGTTGTGACCTTCAAGGGAAGCGCCGGCGCGGAAGCGATGGTCAAAGAGGCGGGCGAGCAGGTCGCCTTCCTCGCTGAGCGCGACCATGCAGTTGCGCAGGTCGCCGGGGGCGAGCATGTTGAAGCCTTTGCGCAATCGCCCGGAGGATCCGCCATCGTCAGTAACGCAGACGACCGCGGCGAGGTCAGAGATGGCAGCCTGGAGATCCAGAGGCTGATGGGGAGGGGCAACGTGGCGGCACAACCCGCGCAACAGGGTGGACAACCCTGTGCCGCCGCCGAGAGCAACCACCCGCAGAGGCTTTACGTTCTCTTCGACTTCGAAACCTAGAGACCGGCCCTTTTGCAAAATCCACTCCGCGTAACCAGAGTTTACCAAGGAGCCTGATACATCAGGGGAGTTCCGGGTACAGCAGTTCGGTAAAGCGGGGATCGTCGAGCATATTCAGGAAATCGTTGTCAGAGCGGGCCTGGAGGCGGCTCCTTGAATTGAGTTCAATGGCGCGGGAGAGGTTGGCGAGGCAATCGTGGCTGCGGCCGGTGATGCTATCGAGGACGGCCATGCCGTAGTAGGCGTAATCGGCCTTGGGATGGGCGGCGATGATGGCATTGAAATGCTCGCGGGCTTCCTCATAGAGGCCCTGGTTCAGCTGGGAGACGGCGTAGTCGCAGCGTTCCTCAGGAGAGGCGAAGGAGAGCGATGAATGCTCAAGCTGACGCCGGCAGGTGGCCAGGTACATGCGGGAGCGCTCGGCGATATGCGGCGGCGCAATGGGCAGCAGTTTTTCCAGGGCAGCCAGCGCCTTGTCGTACTTTCCCTGCTGCACCAGGTGGACGGCGGCCTGGTATTGCGTGAACGCGGGTCCGCTTTCAGGCAGTGCAGCGGGCCTGGCCTTGGGGGCGGCAACGGGTTTCTTGCGGCTCGATACCGCGGGTTTGCTTGGTGGCATCGTTATCTCAAATCGAGGCACGATAAGAGCGGAAGCGCTGTGCGCGACACAGGAGACGCTTTCCACGCAAATCATGCGCTCAGGGCAACTTTATACGCATGGGCCTACTTCGCGTCAATGGTGGGGGCATGGCGGCGGGCTCCCGGGGTGCGGTTACGGGCTTTGCTGCCGTCATTTAATGTACATTGCTGCCGGTGACCGCGGTTCGATTCCGGCGCCGGGGGACCGTCGGCTAAGCAGGCTGGCCCCTATGATGGTGGCCGTCACCGCCATCGTCTTCCGAACGGGCGTATCCTCTGGAGCGAATGAAAGGCCAACACAACCGGCATCAGCGAACCGGGGAATACCACTTTCTCACTTTCCGTTGTTACCAGTGTCGAATTTACCTGGCATCAGTGGCGGCGATGGAACTGTTTGAGGATGCCCTGGAACGAATCCGCCGCCGCTATCTCTTTGCGGTCGGCGGCTACGTGGTCATGCCGGAGCACCTACACCTGCTGGTCAACGAGCCCAGGCGCGCACTCTTATCAGAGGCCATCAAGGGTCTCAAGCTATCCGTCTGCCTGCGTAGCGGCGAAAGGCCCTTCTGGCAGGCTCATTATTACGATTTCAACGTCCCGACGCACGCCAAGTTCATTGAGAAACTGCGCTACATCCATCGCAACCCCGTACCCCGAGGGCTGGTGGCGAAGCTGGAGGATTGGAAATGGTCGAGCTTTCGCCATTACGCCACCGGGTTGGCGGGGACAGTTGAGATCGAGTCGGAATGGACAGCGGGGCAACGAGGCTGGCAGTTGCCTGAGTGGATGCGGGATTACGGACCGCGATCCTCCACGGCCCCGGTCCCCAAAAGCTCGGGACCGGGGGCACCGTCTTCCGCTTCCCCGGTCCCCAAATGCTGGAGACCGGGGTACCGTCTTCCGCCTCTCGTCCTCCACCTCCCCGGTCCCCAAATGCTAGGGACCGGGGGCACCGTCAGTTAAGTAGTCTGCTCCAAGTTTAAGTAGTCTGATCCGAGTTCAGGAACGCCCGTAGATGGCGGGGTTCAGGGCTGGGTCGTTGTACATCTTCAACTGGCGGTAGAGCTTGAACCGGCGGGCGCCGGCCAGGGTGTCGCTCCACAGGTGGTTGAGGCATTCGGCCAGATCCTTGCGCTGCTCATTGAGCACCTCAAGGCGCTCCTGGTTCCGTTGCGTGTGTCCCTGGGGCGCGCCGGCGCGAAGGGCTTCTTCCCGGGTGTGATAGATCTTCAGGGCGAGGATGGAGAGCCGGTCGATGATGAGACCGGGCGATTCGGAATGGAGCGGGGCAGCGCTGTTGGGGAGGCCGCGCGCGGCAAGGTGCTGGAGGAGGGCCTCGTCGAGCTGCTCGGCGAGATCGTTGCGAAGCTGATTGGCGCGATCGATGCCCCGCTTTACGGCGGCGATTTCGGCGTCGGGTGCGCCGGGGCGGCGGGCCTCGTCCTCAATGTGCCACAGGTCGAAATTGGCGTGGTGCTGGCCGGCAACGAGGGAGAGGAACGGGTCCGGCTGCGGCGGCTCGGCGCCTGGCTTGGTGTGCCAGAGAGCCGTGAGCCGGTCGTGGAGGTCGGTGATGGAGTTGGCAGAGAGCATCAGAGGCGCGAAGCCAGGAGACGGATTTGCTGGCGGAGTATGTTGAGCAGGAAACTGAACAGCCCTGCGAAGGCGAGCCAGAAAAGGAAGTTGCAGGACGCAACCATCCATAAGGAGAGGTTGTGTCCCGACCTGCCGGCCAAGAAGTCGGCAAGCAGGCCGGGAACGACTAGGGTGAATGCGATGGTCTGGAGCCAGCGCTCGATAAGGTTGGAAGAATGGGCGGAGATGCGCTCGATGTTGAAGGTGACGGCAGCAGCGATGACGCCCATGACGACGCAGGCTGCCGCGTTTTTGATCCAAGTCCGCCGCATGGGATGCCCGGCTCCCGATTGGATGAGGTTGGGCTTTAGTGTAGCGCGCCCAGACTCATGCTGTAACAGGGTCTATGGTAGAACTATGCTGGTCCGGCGGTCCAAATCGAGCGAATGGGGAGAGTGAGAATGAGCGACGCGGCAGAGCGGATTCTTTTGATCTCCACCTATGAGAAGGGGCAGGATTTCATGCGCCAGTGCGCGGCCATGGGAGTGCGGCCGACGCTGCTGACGGTGGAGAAGCTGCGCGATGCCGACTGGCCGCGCGAAGCACTGGAAGACGTGGCGCTGATGCCTGCGGACCTTGGCCGGGAACAGATTCTGAACACGGTGAGCTGGATGGCGCGGGGGCGGCGGTTCGATCGCGTGGTGGCGCTGGACGAATTTGACCAGGAGACCGCGGCGGCGGTGCGGGAGCATTGGCGCATGCCGGGGATGAACCTGAGCACCACGGCGTTCTATCGCGACAAGCTGGCCATGCGCAAAAGGGCGCGCGAGGCAGGATTTCTTACGCCGGAATTCTGCCCGGTGCTGAATTACGACGAGCTGCGCGAGTACATGGGGCGGGTTGCGCCGCCGTGGCTGCTGAAGCCGCGCGCGGAAGCTTCGGCGCTGGGCATCCGCAAGATTGAGGAGCCGGAGCAGCTTTGGCGCGCGCTGGACGAGCTGGGCGACCGCCAGAGCCATTTCCTGCTGGAGCAGTTTGTGCCCGGCGACATTTTCCACGTGGACTCGATTGTGAGCGACGGCCGGGTGGTGTTTTCAGGAGTGCACCAGTACGGGCGGCCGCCGATGCAGGTGATGCACGAGGGCGGCGTGTTTACCACGCGCACCGTGGACCGCGGGAGCCGCGAATGGCAGGAGCTGACGGAACTGAATGCGCGCCTGGCGCCGGCGCTGGGAATGGTCCGCGGCGTCACCCACGCGGAGTACATCCGCGCGCATGCGGATGGCGCGCAACTACTTTCTGGAGATCGCGGCGCGCGTGGGCGGGGCGTTTATTGTGGACCTGGTGCGAGGCGGCGACGGGGATCAACCTGTGGCGGGAGTGGGCGCGGATTGAGGTGAGCGACCTGCGCGGAGTTCGCTACGAGCTGCCGGCGAACTACGAGGAGTATGCGGGGAGCGTGCTTTGCCTGGCGCATACGGCGGAGCCCGATACCAGCCAGTTTTCCGCGCCGGAGATCGTCTACCGGATGAAGAAGCATCACCACGCGGGGCTGATTGTGCGCTCGACGCAAGCGGAGCGGGTGAAGGATCTGCTGGAGGAGTACGGCGCGGAGTTTGCGCGGCTGTACCTGGCCACGATGCCGGCGCCGGAGAAGCCGACGGCGTAGAGGCAGGGAACGGGAAGCAGGGAACAGGGAATAGGGGAACAGGGAGTAGGGATCGGCTCCAGGCCTGGCTGAGGGCTGAGGGCTGAGCGGCTGACGGCTGCATTTGCGGTGTTATGATTCGACTCTCCAGGGGTCGCAAGAAACAACTCATTCAGAGGAATCGAAATGATGCGACGTGTCTTCGCTCTCGCAACTGTCCGCGTGCTTTCCATTTTTGTCCTTGCCGGATTGCTTCCCGCGCTGGCCGCGTCGCAGGAGACAGGGCCGGTGACGCCGCAGGACCTGATGAGCCAGCTCAAGTGGCGCTCGGTGGGGCCGTATATCGGCGGCCGCGTGGTCACCGTGGCCGGGGTTCCCGGAAACGCCAACCTGTTCTATGCCGGGGCGGTCGGCGGCGGGGTGTGGAAGAGCACGGACGAAGGCATCAAGTGGGAGAACATCTCCGACAAGAAGCTGCCCGGCCCAAGTTCCAGCATCGGCGCCATCGCGGTGGCGCCGTCCGATCCTTCGACAATCTACGTGGGCACGGGCGAGGACGATATTCGCAACGACATGATTCCCGGCGACGGAGTTTACAAATCCACCGACGCGGGCGAGACGTGGCAGTACGCGGGGCTGCGCGAAACGCAATCGATCAGCGAGATCGTGGTGAGCCCGAAGGACCCCAACGTGGTCTACGCATCCTCCATGGGGCACGTCTTCGTCGCCGGCGCCGATCGCGGCGTATACAAGTCCAGCGACGGCGGCAAGAGCTGGAAGAAGATTCTGTTTGTGGACGACAAGACGGGAGCCATCGACCTGGTGATGGATCCCAACCATCCGGACCTGCTCTACGCCACCATGTGGCAGGCGCAGCGCATGCCGTGGGGGCTGATCAGCGGCGGGCCGGGAAGCGGGCTGTATAAAACCACCGACGGCGGCGAGAACTGGACCAACCTGACCCACAATCCCGGACTTCCGCAGGGAATTCTGGGGCGCATCGGCGTCTCTCTTGCGGCCAGCCAGCCGGATACGGTGTATGCCATTGTTCAGGCCAAGGAGGGCGGCGTCTTCCGCTCAGACGACGCCGGCGCCACGTGGAAGATGGTCAATAACGAGATGAAGCTCCGGCAGCGGGGCTTCTATTACATGGCCATTTTTGCCGACCCCAAAGATGCCCAACACGGTCTACGCGCCGCAGGTGGACTCGCTGTGGGTTTCGCACGACGGAGGCAAGACCTTTACCAAGCTGCACACGCCGCACGGCGACAACCACGCGCTATGGATTAATCCCAACGACACGCGGATCCTGCTCGAAGGCAACGACGGCGGCGCCACCGTCTCCACTGACGGCGGCAAGACCTGGAGCTTCGATCACAACCAGCCCACCGGGCAGTTTTACCACGTCAATCTCGACGACCAGTTTCCCTTTCACATCTACGGAGCGCAGCAGGACGAAGGCGCGTATGAAGGACCGAGCGCCGATCCCAACGGCTCCATTCCGGTGGGCGACTGGAAGACCGTGGCGTTTGGAGAAAGCACGTTCGTCGTGCCCCAGCCGGGCAGTCCCAACATCACTTACGGCAGCGGCTACTACAGCATCTTTGTGAAATTGGACGAGCCCACCGGCCAGCTCCAGAGCGTCAGCCCGTGGCCGCTCTATCGCAGCGGCGCTTCGTCCGCGGAGAACGAGTACCGATTCGGGTGGACGCATCCCATCCTGTTCTCGCCGGCCAACCCCAAGGAGATGTTTATCTCCGCGCAAAATGTGTTCAAAAGCGACGACTACGGCATGACCTGGTCGCGCATCTCGCCGGATTTAACGCGTAACAAGCCTGAAACCGAAATCCCCAGCGGAGGCCCCGTCGATCTGGATCAGACCGGCGCCGAAATCTATCCCGAAGTTTATGCGCTCGCGGTTTCGCCGCTCGATGGCAATCTTTTATGGGCCGGCTCCGACGACGGCCTGGTTCACGTAACCACCAACGGCGGCAAGAGCTGGCAGTTAGTCACTCCGCCGGATCTGCCGGCCGAGTGCGCCATCAGCTCTATCGAGCCCTCGCATAGCGACAAGGCGACCGCATATCTGACCGCATGGCGCTACATGTGGGACGATCTCCGGCCCTACGTTTACGAGACCACGGACCTGGGCAAGCACTGGACCGCGATTACCGCCGGGCTGCCCGACAACGAGTTTGCGTTCAACATCCGCCAGGACCCCAGCGACCCCAGCCTGTTGTTCCTGGGAACCTTCAGCACGGTCTACGTCAGCTTTGACGGGGCCGCGCACTGGCAGCCGCTCACGCTGAACCTGCCGCCCGCCGAGGTGCGCGACATCGCCATCGACACGCGCCAGGGCGACGTGGTTGCGGCGACGCACGGCCGCGCCTTCTGGGTGCTGGACAACCTGGCCCTGCTGGAGCAGTTGACGAGCAAGCCTCAGTGGCCGCCGGCAGCGGCTACGTTTTCGCGCCGGAGAAGGCGTGGCTCACCCACGCCTACGGCGCGCCCGAGGACCCGGACGAAATGGAGCCGAACGCCGGCGACAATCCGCCTTTCGGGGCCACTGTGTTCTTCCGGGTTCCCGCCAATTACGACGGCAAGACGCCGGCCACGCTGACGTTTGAAGATGCCGCGGGAAAGCTGGTGCGCAGCTTCACCCTGCATCTTGAAACCGAAGAACAGAAAAAAGAGAAGGCCGACGAGGAAGCCGGCAAGCCCGAACCGGATCACAGCGCGGAGAGCGCCATTGAGCAGACGCAGGAGAGCTGTGGCAAAGCTGACCGCCGTTGAGCCGGGCATGAACAAGTTCCAGTGGGACCTGCGCTACCCGCCCTCGGTGGAGGTAAATGGCTACCATTCGCCGGAAGCCGCGGGAGGACTGGACTACTCCACCAACGGTCCCATGGCCGTACCCGGCACGTATACGGTTGTGCTCGATTATGGCGGAGAAAAATCCCGCCAGACTTTCCCGATCGCGCTTGATCCGCGGCTGCATGCGACCGCGGAGGACCTGGCCGCGCGCCTGGCGCTGACGCAGCAGATCCAGGCGGATGTGAATGCCCTGAATGGGGAAGTGAATGCCGCGATTGCCGCACGGGACAAGCTCAAAAAGGCAGTCTCCGCGCACAGCCTGACCGAGGCCCAGGCGGCCGGCGCGCTGGACGCGCTGAATTCGGTCATCGACAGCGAAGTGCAGATGAAGATCCGCTCCAGCGAGGGCGACACGATGCAGGAGGTCGAAGCTGCACGGCCATCTGGCATACCTGGCGGCGGACGTCGAGGTCGCCTACGCGCGTCCCACTGCGGCTCAGTACGCTGTCTTCCGCGAACTCGATCAGCAAGCGAAAGCCGCCGAACAAAAACTGAAAGCCGCTGTCGCCCTGGCGGACAAAGCGGTCCAGTAGGGCCACTCAGAGCAGCCCTGCCGAGGTCTCCGCGAGGTCTCCGGGTCAGAATCTGCCCAATAAAGATTGACACGGGCAAATTATATTGATATCAACGTATCTACCGAGAGAGCGGCACAGCGAAATCCAGAGGCCGCCGCATTCCTTAATGGGAAAATCCTCACAACATAAGGAGAAACCAGTGAAAACGAAGCGGACTTCTCTCATGACGATCGCGCTGTCGAGCCTGGCGCTGGCGGTCACGCTGGCTGCGGCGTGGCAAGCGCCGGCGCAGGAGGCCAAAGGTGCATATCCGACGATGGCGCCGATTGACCAATATCTGATGGCCGATCGCGATGCGGAGATCGCCCTGGCGCGCACGGCTGCTCCGAAATCCATCTCCGACGACGCCGAAGTGCTGGTGCTGGGGCGGGATGGATATACCACGGCAGTGAAGGGCGGGAATGGGTTTGTCTGCCTGGTGGAGCGAGGATTCGCCGCCGCCACGGACAATTCTGTGTTCTGGAATCCCAAAAACCGATCGCCGATCTGCTTGAATGCTGCGGCCGCGCGGACCGATATGCCCCTGGTGCAGATGAAGGCCAAACTGGTGCTTGCGGGAAAGTCGAAAGCGGAGATCGCACAGGCGGTCACGGCGGCGCTCGACAGCGAGGAGCTGCCGGCGCCGGAGCCGGGCGCGATGTGCTACATGATGTCGAAGCAGCAGTACTTGAACGATAGCGTGAAGAACTGGCATCCGCACCTAATGTGGTTTATTCCGGGCGATGCGGCAGAGAAGCTGGGGAGGCAATGTGGCGGGCTCGCCGGTTATCGCGGCGAATGATCCTGAAGAGCGGATGACGATCATGATGGTCTGGGTGGACCACTGGTCCGACGGAACGCCGGCTCCGCAGGTTCGCACTAACCAGCCTGCAGGCCATTGACACCGCGGCGCGCATCCAATCAAGCTCTGAAGAGAGGCCGCGATGAACCTGACCCACGAACCCGAATACATCCACTGGCCGGAAACGTATTACGTTTTTGTTGAGAAGGTCGGGCCGTTTATGCAGAACGCGCCGGCCGCGTGGGGAGAGGCGCATGCTCTGGTTCCCGCGCTGCTGGAGCACAACAAGATCACCGGCTACATGAGCCTGTACAAGATGACCACGGGCACGTATCGCGCGGGGTTTGCCCTGGAAGCGCCGCCGTCGGAGCTGCCGAAGGGGCTCAGTTACGAGAAGTTCGAGGGCGGGCGCTATGCCAAGTTCGTGCTGACGGGACCGTACTCGCAGCTTGGGCCGGCCACGGGACGCGTGATGGAGATGGTGAAAGAGCAGGGAATTGCGGTGCGCGACGGCTGGAACATCGAGAACTACGTGAACGATCCGCGCTCGACGCCGGAGGCGGAACTGATTACAGAGATTTGCGTGCCGGCGTAAAAGCAGGGAACGAGGGAGCGATCAGCAGCCTCGGCTCTCAGCCCTCAGCTATTCACTGACAGCTGAGGGCTGACGGTTGACAGCTGACCTATGACAACTGAAGAATACACTGAGAGCTCACTAATGAATCCCAATCTCGACCACACGATGGCGCTGCTGGAGCGGACTCCGGGGGCGTTGGATGAGCTGTTGCGCGGCCTTCCGGCGGAGTGGACGGAGCGCAATGAGGGCGGCGACACGTGGAATGCGCGGGAGATCGTGGCGCACCTGTCGCATTGCGAACGGACGGACTGGATGCCGCGGGTGAAGCACCTGCTGGAGTTCGGCGAGGCGCGGCCGTTTCCGCCGTTCGACCGGCTGGGCCAGCGCCAGGCGATGCAGGGAAAGCCAGTGGCCGAGCTTCTGGACGAGTTTGCGCGGCTGCGGGCCGACAGCCTGGACGAATTGCGCGCGATGGCACTAAGCCCGGCGGATCTGGAGCGGCGCGGCACGCACCCGGCGCTGGGACCGGTGACGCTGAGCGAGTTGCTGGCGGCGTGGGCGGCACACGATCTGACCCATCTGCACCAGATTTCCCGCGTGATGGCATTTCAGTACCGCGAAGCCGTGGGGCCGTGGACGAAGTTTCTGGGCGTGATGCACTGCGGCGGGCACGGGGAGTGATGCATCCGCATCGAAGCCAGCAACGCTGTTGAAGGGGACGCGGCCGGGAGGGTGGTGAGCTCGCTGGGATTCGAACCCAGGACCCACGCCTTAAAAGGGCGTTGCTCTACCAACTGAGCTACGAGCTCGATCAAGGCCGCTAATTCCAAATTACCACAGTGCGGATTCAACCCGCGCGGGGCGTGGGGAGCATGGGGGCGCGGCCGTGGAAGCATGGGGGCGTCGTGAGAAGATCATCGAAAGCGCGCCAGACGTTTAGATCAAAGTAATAGTTACTATGAATTACTTTCGCGTGGATTCCCTGATTTCTTTTGCGCCATAAATCCCGTAGAAGTGCCAATCTAGCGCAAACAGTCCCCAAAATCCTCCCCCCAAAGTGGTATCAGAGTAACGTTGCAAGTGTTATTGTTTTGGCACTAGCGGACAACTAGGATTCGTGGTGCGAGACACCACGTCAGACGGAAAGTCCAAGCCGGATTCGGGCTTTATTCCTGGTGCTGAAAGAGAGCGCCGGGGGAGCTTGTTCCAGGAAAAAGGGTGACAGATGACAGACCGTAGAGGGGTGACCGATCCGGACGAGACGCCTGAAGACGTAGCGAGTTTGTACTCGTGGGCGAACCTGCACGGAGCCAAGTATCGGGATTTTTCGGCGTCTCGGGCGCAATGGCGGGCAATGGCTCGGCAGCGGGTGCAGGAGGCCATGGAGGCGGAGCGCCGTCGTGCGCAGGAGGCCACCGGGGCGTACTCAGTTGAGGTGGAGCGCGAGGCGCTGGCCGCGGCCAGGGAGAACGCAGAGCGTGCAGAGCGGGCGCAACTTGCCGCCCAGCAGGCAGCCTGGCAGGCAGCGCAATATGCGCAGGGTTATCCGCCGCAGGCGCCGTATTCAACTGGCTTTGACGCTGCGGCTCCGCAGCAATCGATTTATCCTTCGCAACCGTATCCGATGGCAGCGCCGATGCAGGGGCGGGATTTGCAAAGTACAGGCTGGGCCGGCGAGACGCGCGAGACGGGTACGCTTCCGGCATGGCTGGCCACGGAACGCAGCGAGATAAGCGGAGCGCCATTGGCGCAGGCCCCGGAGAACACACTGCAGGGCTCGCGCGACCGCCTTGCCTCGCGCTGGTTCGCACTCAAGGGCTTGTTTACGCCTGCGGCCGCGCAACCTGAACCATTGCCCGCACAAGGCCCTCCAGAGCGCCGGTGCTGGCGGTATTCTCGCTGGCCGGCGGAGCGGGCAAAACCAGCCTGGTAGCCACGCTGGGACGCACGCTTTCCTCCCGCGGCGAGCGCGTGCTCTTGGTCGACACTTCTGTCTACGGACTGCTGCCCTTCTTTTTTGGCGCGCGCGAACAGCGCCCCGGCGTATTGCGCACTTTCACGCCGCCGGGTAACAGCGGCGACGCGCCCATCCAGATGCTGACGCTGGACACCGAAACCCTGGGGCCTGAGAACGCGCCGCAGGAGACGCTGGCCGTTGAAGTGGCCCGCAACAGCAACAACGCAAGCCGCATCGTAATCGACCTGGCCACGGCGTCCGGCACCACCACTCGCCGAGTGCTGCGCATGAGCCCCACGGTCCTTGTCCCGCTGCTTCCGGACATGAGCTCGGTGGTGAGCGTCAGCTCCATCGACGCATTTTTCCAGCGCAACGCCGGCATTCCCGGCCACGCGATTCTGCCCTATTACCTGTTGAACCAGTTCGATCCATCTCTTCCTCTTCATCTGGACGTGCGCGAGGTGATGCGCGAGCAGTTAGGCGAGCGGCTGTTGCCGTTCGCGCTGCGCCGGGCTCCGGCAGTCAGCGAAGCGCTTGCAGAGGGCATGACGGTGGTGGACTATGCGCCCAACTCGACGGTGGCGGAAGATTTCGGCACTCTCGCCGGGTGGGTCAAGAGCCTTGCTGCGCCGGCCTCGCTGGGGTTCCGTGGCGTGCGTTGGAGTGAGCGATGACGGCGAACAATGTGTGGCAGGAGATCGGCGCGGGAGAGAACATCCTCACCCGCCTGATTCGCCTCCTCTTTATCCTGGTTGCGGCAGTGGCCTTTTACTTCCTTGCCGTGCTGCCGATGAGCTGGCCCCAGCAGGCCGTCTGCGGTCTTCTCACTCTGTTGATGGCCCTGGCGCTGGCGCGCAGCTCCGACTCGTACCTCATCACGCTGACGCTGATGATGATGTCGATGTTCTGTACCTTCCGTTACGGCTATTGGCGCGTCTCGACTACCATCCAGTTTTTCCGCGATCCGGCCAATCACTGGGGCGCGATAGACGCTTTCTTTATCGTCTGTCTACTCCTGGCCGAATCCTACGCTTTCGTCATTCTCTTCCTGGGATACTTCCAGACCATCTGGCCGCTGCGCCGCGCTCCCGTCGTGCTTCCAGACGACGAAAACGAATGGCCGCACGTAGACGTCCTGATTCCCACTTACAACGAGCCGCTGGAGGTGGTGCGTTACACCTCGCTCGGCGCGCTCAACATGGACTGGCCCGCGGACAAACTGCACGTCTACATTCTCGATGACGGACGCCGTGAGGAGTTCCGCCAGTTTGCTTTCGAGGCCGGCCTCGGATACAAGACCCGCGACGACAATGCCCATGCCAAGGCGGGCAACATCAACGCCGCGCTGGGGACCATGGATTCGCCCTTCGTGGCCATCTTCGACAGCGACCACGTGCCCACGCGCAGCTTTCTGCAGATGACCATGGGCTGGTTCCTGCGCGATCCCAAGCTGGCCATGCTGCAGACGCCGCACCATTTCTATTCGCCCGATCCGTTCGAGCGCAACCTGCAGCAGTTCCGCATTATTCCCAATGAAGGCGAGCTGTTTTACGGCGTGGTGCAGGACGGCAACGACTTCTGGAACTCGACTTTCTTCTGCGGATCGTGCGCGGTGCTGCGACGCGAGGCACTGGATGAGATCGGCGGCATTGCCGTAGAGACCGTCACCGAAGACGCCCACACATCGCTGCGCATGCAGATGCACGGATGGGGCACCGCCTACATCAACATTCCCCAGGCGGCGGGGCTGGCCACGGAGCGGCTTTCCGCCCACGTGGGTCAGCGCATGCGCTGGGCGCGCGGCATGGTGCAGATTCTGCGCATCGAGAATCCGCTGTTTGCTCCCGGCCTCCGCTTCCCGCAACGGTTGTGCTACTTCAACGCCATGGCGCACTTCCTCTATGCGATTCCGCGCCTGGTCTTCCTCACGGCTCCGCTCATCTACCTCATCCTGTCCCACACCAACATCCCCGGCTACTGGGCGGCCATCCTGGCTTATGCCCTGCCTCACCTGATCCTTTCCAACGTGACCAACTCGCGCATTCAGGGGGAGCACCGGCACTCATTCTGGAACGAAATTTACGAGACCGTGCTCTCGCCTTACATCCTGCTGCCCACCGTGCTGGCGCTTATCAATCCCCGGCTGGGCAAGTTCAACGTGACCGCCAAGGGCGGCGTGGTCAAGCGGACGTTCTTCGACACCCGGATCGCGCAGCCGTTTCTCATCCTGCTCATCTTCAACCTGATCGGATTACTGATTGCGATCCCGCGCTTCATCTGGTGGGATGCGGACCATCGCGGCACGGTGCTGATGAACGTGCTGTGGAGCGTTTTCAACGTGATCATTCTGGGCGTGACCACGGCGGTGGCCCGCGAACTGAGGCAGTTGCGGACCACGGTGCGCATCGCGCTGGTGACGCCGGTGATTGCGCGCCTGCCGGACGGGACCGAAGTTGCCGGCGAGACCATCGATATTTCCTCCGGCGGCTCCAGCATCCGCTTCAGCGAAGCACTGGATCTGCCCGCCCAAACCGAATTGCAGCTGGTCTTCCCCATGCCCGTTGGAAGCAGCGATCTGCGCGGCCAGGTGGTGTCCTCAGACGGCACCGTGCTGCGCGTGAAATTTGAAAACATGAGCATTGTTGAACAGGAAGCGCTGACCATGGTTCTCTACTCACGAGCGGACTCCTGGCTGGGTTGGGGCGAGGCACGCGAAAGCGACGACGTCCTGCGTAGTCTGGGGCGCATTTTCCAGATCTCGATGCACGGACTCAAGTCCACTTTCCAGAGCCTGTTCGGCTCCCAGAAGAGCTCCAGGAAAAAGGTGGAACGGCTGCCCGCCACCACCTCCGCCATGCTGGCGATCGCGGTTCTGCTGGGTGGAGCGGCTGCGCCGCGCCTGCATGCGCAGCCCGAGACCAACGCCGCCGGACGCCAGGCCCTCGCGGCAGCCGGCAAACATGCGCTTCCGGCCGCTGCTCTCAAGGCCGACCAGTTCCACGACGTGTTCAGCCTGGCCGATACGGGTTCCGACCAGATCGACCTGCACGGCATCGACAGCGCGCACACCATTTACTTCACGCTGCCGGAAATTCACGTGCCGCGCGCGGCTAAAATTCACGTCGATTACGCGTTTTCGCCCAGCCTGTTGCCCGCCTTGAGCCATATCAAGCTGATGTTGAACGGCACGCTTTTTGCCACTATCGAGCCCACGCCCAACGGCCAGGGTGGAAGCCGCAGCGAGCCCATGTCGGCCGATTTCAATATCCCGGCGGAATTACTGGTGCACAACAATTCGTTCACCATGGAGTTCATTGGCCACTACGTGCTGGAGTGCGAGGACCCGGCGAATACAACTCTATGGTCGCGGGTGCACGCCAGCACTTACTTCGATATCCAGGGGGATCTGCTGCCCCTGACCGACGATCTCAAGCGGCTTCCTCTGCCGTTTCTCGATCCCGCGGTGGTGCAGCCGCTGAGCGTGCCGGTGGTGTTTGCCTCGGCTCCGTCCCCCAAATCGATTCAGGCGGCGGGCATCGTGACCAGCTACTTCGGCATGATCTCCGATGGCCGGCCGGTGCGATTCCCGGTTTCGATCGGAACCATTCCCCAGGGCAACGTGATCCTGGTCAGCGATGGTTCCTCGGCCTTGCCCGCAGGACTTAATGTGGCAACCGGCGGGAGCCCCACAGTTGCTGTTCGCACCAACCCCTCGGATCCGTACGGCAAGGTTCTGATCCTTGCGGGAAGCGATCCCGACCAGTTGGTGGTGGCGGCGCAGGCCGTGGCTCTGCATAGCGACCTGCTTGCCGGTCCCGACGTCAGCATCACAGGGTTGACGCTGCCGGCAAAGCAACCGGCCGACAGCGCGCCGCGCTGGGCGCGGACCGATCAAAGAATTGCGCTATGGGACTATGCCAAATCCGACGAGCTGCAGGGAGACGGCTCGGCGTCGCTGAATACCTTCTTCCGCATTCCGCCGGACGTCTACTTCACCGACCGGCCGAATTCGGTGCTGCATATCTCCTACCGCTACAATTCGATTCCCATCGGCAACATCTCCAGCATGCAGGTGCGCATCAACGGCGCCTATCTGGGTTCGGTGCCGCTGATTCCTGGCCAGGAGGTCTCCAAGCAGGAATCGGCCGAAATCGCCGTACCCGTGGTCAACCTGCGGCCGTTCTCAAACTCGCTCGCCTTCGACTTCACTTTCCAGTTGAAGAAACGCGATTTCTGCACGGATACGACTCCCATCAATATCCAGGGCTCCATCGTGCGCGATACCTACCTGGATCTGCGTGGATATCCCCATTGGGCGCCGATGCCCAACCTGGAGCTCTTCGCCAATGCCGGATTCCCCTTCACGCGCTATCCCGATCTGCATAACACCACGGTGGTGCTGCCGCCCAACCCCACTCCCGAGGAGATTGAGACCTTTGTCACGCTCATGGGCCACTTCGGGCGACAGACGGGCTATCCTGCGCTGCGCGTAACGGTGGCTGGTCCTGAGGCGCTGCGTGCCGGCAATGACGCCGATTTCCTGGTGATCGGCACCGGCGACGACCAGCCGGGCTTCGACAAGCTCGGCAAAAACCTTCCGGTTTCAATGCAATCCGGACGGGTACAAGTGAACGATACCGAGGGCTTCTTTGCACCTCTGCACCATGCGTGGTGGAAGGTGACGAATCCCGATCACATCGATTCCGGCGAACTGGTCGCCAATTCTACGCCGGACGCGGTTATCGAGGGGATTGAATCGCCTTACTCCTCCGGCAGCAGCGTGGTCGCCATTCACCTCAAGGACGCTCCCACTTTTGCGCCCTTCATGCAGACGTTCCTTTATGTCCAGCAGGCCAGCGATATTCAGGGCTCCGTGTCGATGCTGCTGGGCACGCGCTTTCAGTCGTTCCGCGTGGGCGCAAATGTGTATCACGTCGGGCTGCTCCCCTGGTGGACGCGCCTGACGCTTTGGTTCAAGCAGGTGCCGTGGCTGGCAGCGGTGGTGGTTGTTCTGCTGGCGTTCCTGTTCGCTGTCTGGTTGCGCAATTGGCTGCGGATGAGGGCAAGAGCGCGTCTTAAAATGCTCGATTGATAAACGATCCTGTGTGACCGCTGCACCTTCCCGGCAGGTCTGGGGTACTTGGCCGGGCGGGCGGCAAGGCGGCGGTGTGGAAAACCGGTAAATCGGTGGAAAACACGGGGCAAAACCCGATAAAACCCCTAAAATTCCGGGGGCAAATGCTGTATAGGCTTTATTAGACGCCGCAAAGAAGTCGGGGCCAGCGGACCTGTGAACCTTCGTGTGTCGCGGTTCATTCCACCCTGCGCCCTTATCGGGCTCTTCGTGGTTGCAGCGGCCAGCGGCGGCTGTGGTCAGGGGCCGTGGTCGTTGTGGGATGCGTATGCAAACCGATTCATCGACGAACAAGGGAGGGTCATCGATCGCAATGCCGGCGATCGCACCACGTCAGAGGGCCAGTCGTACGCGATGTTCTTCGCGTTGGCCGAAAACGATCGTGCGCGCTTCGATCGCTTGCTGGGCTGGACCCAGAAAAACCTCGCCGGCGGCAACCTTGCTGATCATCTGCCCGGGTGGCTCTGGGGACGGGCACAATCGGGCGAGTGGAAGCTTTTGGATGCCGGTTCCGCAGCCGATGCCGACTGCTGGATGGCATTCACGCTGGTGGAAGCCGGGCGCCTGTGGAACAACCAGGCGTACGCATCGCTGGGGCGCCAAATGATGAACCTGATCGCGAAGCAGGAAGTGGCGGATATTCCGGGTTTCGGACCCATGCTGATGCCGGGTGCAAAGGAACAATTTGTGCACGGCGATACGTGGACCCTGAATCCGAGCTATGTGCCGCTCTTCCTCTTCAAGCGCTTCGATGCCATCGATCCGCAGGGACCGTGGGGCGCAATCGCGCTGAATATTCCGCCTCTTCTGCGGGAGAGCTCTCGCCGTGGATTCGCCATGGATTGGGTGAACTACCAGGCTGATACCGGCTTCACGCCCGTTCCCGCCCCCGTTTCCGCGCTCATTTACGCATCGGCGCATCCGCCAACGGCAACTGCGGCGCAACCGCATGCAACAGCCTCCAAGCCCAGCACCGCTCATCGCACGGATCCGGCCACAGGGACCGCACTGGCGCCCGCGGCTCAATCCCAGGCTCAAGTCTCTCCCTCTCCAGTCCCACCCGGGACGCCGGTGGGCAGCTACGACGCCATCCGCGTGTATCTCTGGGCGGGCATGACCGACACAGACGATGGAGAGAGAGCCGAGTTGATGGCCGCCGTGCCGGCCATGGGGAGTTACCTGGCACAGCACAGTGCGCCGCCGGAAAAAGTCAGCGCTGACGGAATTCCGCAGTCGAAGCCGGGGCCGGTGGGCTTTTCCGCAGCGCTTCTGCCGTATTTGTGGTCATCGCCTGACCTGGCGCGGCCCGCGGCGCAGCAAAGAATCGAAGTGAGTCAAAAGCTCGATACCGCAAGCGGCCTTTACGGAAAGGATCCGGCCTACTACGACCAGAACCTGGTTCTGTTCGCAACCGGCTTCCTTGATGAAAGGTTTCGTTTTGGACCGCACGGAGAACTCAAGGTGGAGTGGACAAGGTAATGACAACTCTACGCAAACTGGCGGCAAGGGTATCGGTGGTTGCGGTGTGCCTGGTGATCGTGGCGCAACGTTGGCTCGGCGCAGAAATCGGACAAGCCTTCCGATGCCGAGCACACGCGTCAGGTGCTGGTTGCCAACGCCCGCGCTCTGGAGGCTCGGGGACGCCCCGACATGGCGATCCAGCTATGGCAGCAGATCCTGCTCTCCGATCCGAAGAACACTGAGGCGCTGGCCGGCCTGGCCCGGGATTACAAGTTGAGCGGCAACATCCGGGAGTCCGACCAGGCCCTCGAAAAACTTCGCGCCATCAATCCCAATGATCCGGCCATTTCCCAGATCGAGGCTGTTCCCACCGGTCACGATCAAAACAGCCAATTGCGCCATGCCGGCGAGCTGGCCCGCCAGGGCAAGAACGATGAGGCAATGAACATCTATCGCCAGCTTTACGGCGATCATCCGCCCGACGGCGATATTGCGCTCGGTTATTACCAGACCCTCTATGGTGCGATCGGCGGCAAGGAGCAAGCCATCGCCGGTCTTCGTGCCCTCGTGCAGCGTAATTCCGGCGACCCGCGTTATGCCATCGAGCTGGGCCGCATGCTTACTTATGATCCGCGGACCCGTTCCGAGGGCATCCATATCCTCGCGCAGCATCCTCTCGATCCGGACGCGCGCGATGCTCTTCGTCAGGCTCTCATCTGGAATTCCGCCAATCCGGCCACTGCTCCGGAGCTGCGCGCCTACCTTCGAGCACATCCTGAAGATAGAGAAATTGCCCGGCGCCTGAACGAAGACCAGGCCAAGCTGGCGCGGATGAACTCAGGTCTGGCGCGCACCCCCGACGAGCGCGCGGCTTATGCCGCTCTCAACGCGCGGCGTCTCGACGACGCCGAAAAGCGCTTCACCGCGATTCTGCAGGCAAAACCCAACGACGGGCCCGCCGCAGCAGGCATGGGCTTCCTGCGCATGCAGCAACAGAACTTCGGCGGAGCCATCAGCTATCTGACCCAGGCCGAACAGAACGGCACCAAAACGGCCATCATCGAGACGGCCCTCGCGACTTCCCGATTCTGGTTCACCATGGCGGAGGCTTCCCAGGCCGTTGATGCCAACCAATTCGACGTGGCGACAGAAAAGTACCGCGCAGCGCTGGTCATGCGCCCCAACAATCCCGAGGCCCTCAACGGCCTGGCCGGCCTCATGCTCAAGGAAGATCAGTTCCAACAGGCCTCCGGCATTTACGCCGAGCTGGTCAAGGCGCGGCCGACCGACTCCGATGCCTGGCGCGGCCTTTTCATCAGCTATGCGCGCGACGGCAAGAATGAACAGGCGCTCGACCTCGCCAAACGGTTTCCTCCTCACGTGCGCGCCAGCATGGTTCGCGATCCCGAGTACCTGCGAACGCTGGCCACCATCTATCAATCGGAAGGCCGCTCCGCTGATGCGCAGAAGGTGCTGGCCCAGGCGCTCGCGCTCCCATTCCCCGATAACGGCCTGAAGCTGAAGGAGGACACCCGCCTCCAGTACGCGGGCATCCTGATGACGGCCGACCGCTTCAGCCAGGCCGCGGAGATGTATACCCAGATTCTCAAGGAAGACCCCAGCAATATCTCCGCCTGGATGGGCCTGGTAAGCGCGCATCATCAGCTCGGACAGGATTCACAGGCCCTGAATGACGTGGAGCGAATGCCTCCCGCGTCCTACGAAACCGCGCTCAACGACCCCAACTTCCTCGCCATGCTCGGTTCCATCTATCAGCAGTCCAATCAGCTTGAGATTGCCCAGAGCATGCTGGAGCGGTCGGTTCGGCTGGACACGGCCGCGGGCGGCCACCCCAGCATGCAATTGGAAATGCAGCTGGCCGGCATCTATCTCCAGCGCGGCGATACCGACAAGGCATACGCCATTTACCGCCGGGTCCTTACCGCGCATCCTGACCGTCAGGATGCATGGAAAGGCCTGGTTGCAACCCTCCAGGCCACCGGCCACACCGGTGAGGCGTTCGAGGAACTTGGCTATATTCCGCCCGATGTGCGCAAGCAGCTGGAGAAGGATCCCGGCTTTGTTGAAACCGAGGCCAGCATCTATTCCTCGGCCGGCGATACCGCCAACGCCTTGGTCTACATGGACCGGGTGCGGCGCTATTACGCCGGTCAGCGCCAGGCCATGCCGCCGAATCTCGCCATTCAGGACGCGTGGCTGCTCTACAACACCGGCAATGACCGCGGGCTTTATCCTTCGCTGATGCAGTTGGGCTGGCGATCCGACCTGACCGCCGATCAGCGCGAGACCATTCAGACCATCTGGGCCAACTGGGCGGTGCGCCGCGCCGGGGCCGCCATTGACCGCAACGATAATGAGCGGGCAGTGGAGATCCTGGAGGCGGCCGCGCTGTCGTTTCCTGAGAACCTCCAGGTGAAATGGATCCTGGCCGCAGGCTACTTGCACGCGGGTCAGATTCGGCAGTCGCTCGAACTTTACAAGAAGCTCCCGATTCAGAACGCCGCCCCCGACCAATTCCAGGGAGCCATCGGCGCTGCGCTAGCCTCGAACGATCGCACCACGGCCGAGACATGGCTTCGCATGGCCCTCAGCCGCTATCCCAACGATTACCGGATTCTCGGTATGGCTGCCAAGTTTGAGCAGGCGCGCGGCGACAATGAACGCGCCGCCGATTACTGGCGCGCCGCGCTCAAGGCCATGCCGGCCAACTCGCCCACTGACAGGCTGGCTCACGATCTCGACTATCCCGATCAGGACAACACGGAGCACAAGCAAATCACGGCCGGCGATCTTCAGATGCTGCTCAATCCCGACTACCCCGGCGGCAGCATTCGCAAAACCGTGACCCTGCCGCCTCTACCTGCCTATGGCCCCGATCCCTACGCGGGACGTCTGCCGGTCAATGGCGCGCCAGGCGCCACACCACCGCAGAGCGCCGAGCCCTCCATCCCCACCACGACCCAGATTCCCGTGCCCCAGGCCGGCGTCTCGGGATTAACCTCGCCCTCTGCGCGCAAGACAAACCACCCGCAGTCTGCAGCCGGCTATACGGGGCAAGTGCAACTCCCGCCCACAGAAGAATTCATCACCAGCACCGACGCCGATTCGCCGCCCGGCAGGGCTGCGTCGCCATCTCTCAAGCAGCGCGTTTATATCCCTCCGCCGGCCGCGGAAGACGCTCCTAAACATTCCGCGCCGGCGACGCAGCAAACGCTGGTTCATCCCGCCTTGCGTCTTTCTTCCCAGCCCATGGGCGGTCAGGTCGCCGCCGTGCAGGCGCAGTTTGCCCAGCAGGATACCGACGCGCAGTTGAACCCGGGTGACGTCCAGATCCGGCAGCTCAAGAACGTGCCCGTACTCGGGCCCGGCCAGCACGCTCAGCCTGAAGTCGCTTCCGTAGAGCCTATCCTCAACGGCACGGTTCCGATCCTCGAAGATGCGCAGTACACACCTTCAGCCAAGGAAGCCGCCACCGGCGCGTATTCCGCGCAAACGCCCTCGGCTGCGCAACCGAACTCGGGACAGGCCGCCTCCACGCAGGCGGCGCCTCCGCCTTCCTCAATCAGGCGTCATCGCAAAAAGAAATCTACGGCGCCGGTCGCCCCTGCCACGGAAACTGTCCCCACGCTGGTCACTGCTCCCTCTGAGCAGAATCCCGCTGAGTCTCCGGTTCAGGAAGCACAGCCGGCCGGGGAGACCCCTGCACAGGAGAATGCCCCCGGCGCGACCGACGAAGATCTCCAGCAACAGAATCTGCCTCCGTTGCGTGGCCCCTGGGTTCGCGTGCAGCGCTCCCCACGCCCCATTGACCCGCGCCAGGAAGCCGAACAGCAATTGCAGGCCTTGGAAAGCGGATACAGCGGCTGGCTGGGCGGCGCCGGCATCGTCAATTACCGCAGCGGCAGCCCCGGATATGACCAGCTCGCAGCCCTGGAAGCACCATTTGAGGCGTCAGCCCCGCTGGGCGCTCACGCTCGCGTCGCCGTCGTAGCCACGCCTGTCTTTCTCGACTCCGGCCAGGCCGACGGCAGCAGCACCATCAGCGTCGAGGAATTCACCTCCACCGGCCGATCGCTGGTATCCATCCCTCAGCCGCTGGGGACGGCAACCAATACCGGCCCCTCCGCTTCCACCACCACGTTTTCGCCTCCGCCGCAGCAGAACGCCGCCGGTGTTGCCCTTGAAGGCCAACTCATAACTCCCACGTTCGCGGCTTCATTCGGCTACACGCCGCTGGAATTCCTGGTGTCCAACTGGACCGCGCGCGCCTCGTTCCGTCCCGCCAATGGCCCTTTCACTTTCGCCTTCAGCCGCGACTCCATCAAGGATTCGCAGCTCTCCTACTCTGGCCTGCGCGACCCCGGCACCGCTTCGTTGAGTTTTCCCGGATTTGCCTGGGGTGGCGTGGTCGCCAATCAGGGTACCGTTGAATTCTCCCGCGGCGACGCCCTGTCCGGCTACTACGTCGGCGTCGGCGCTCAAGGGGACGAGGGCTACAACGTCAAAGACAACTACCGCATCGACGGCAATGCCGGCGCTTACTGGCGCGTCAAAGTCCTACCCCGAATACGGCACTTTGAGCCTGGGCGGCAACTTCTTCGGCATGCACTACAACAGGAACGAGGAAGCCTTCACCTTCGGTAATGGCGGATACTTCAGCCCGCAGTTCTACTTCCTGGCCAATGTGCCCCTCACCTGGGAGGGCCACTATCAGACCCATTGGCACTATGAGGTCGTAGGCGGCCTCGGCATCCAGGCGTTCCAGCAGGATGCCACACCGCTGTTCCCGCTTGCGGACGAGAAGGCCATCGAGATCGCGCTGAACAATGTGGAACTGCCCGCGCTCACTAGCGTCAGCGCCAACTGGGATATCCGCGCCCGGGGAGCTTACCAGATCACTCCACACTGGTTCGCGGGCTTCTTCGTCTCCGGCAACGACACCCGCAATTACAACTTCGTCTCCGCCGGGTTCTCCATTCACTACATGTTCCGCTCGCAGCCTTCCGCTGTGACCGCGCCTACGGGCCTGTTCCCTGAAGACGGCCTGCGTCCGTTCACCGTCCCATAAACTCCTCGGTTCTCACCATCGAATCGGGGGTGAGGGGGCGGCAAATGTTTGCGAGGCACCGCCTTCGCCCCGCCGCGCTTTTTCGCTGATTCGGCTGCGCTGTTTTGCCGTAACCCTATCATCTTGCGCAGTTTCTTCTTGTGTTGTCGTTCTCACTCTTCCCAGAGAAGCGAAATTTCGTAGCTCTATCTTCCGGGAAACTAATAAAAATCAATAAAATATATTGACAAACTTAATAAATTGAATCATAGTTGTCCTTAGATTGATGGAAGACGAATCCAAACCCGTTTCCGATTGGCAGGAACTGCTCCGCATCGCACAGGGGACCGGCCTAGTGGTAGAGCGCGTTCGCCTGCCGGAGAAGGGAATCGCCGTGGAAGGCGCGTTCGCCCTGCCGCAACTGGCGCGGCTCAGCCTTGAAGATCAGATCTTCGTGACAGCGTTTATCCGCTCCCACGGTTCCATCAAGGAGATGGAGCAGACCTTCGGAGTGAGCTATCCAACGGTAAAGGCTAGGCTTAATCGAATCGGGGGCCTGCTTGAGTTCATTGAAACCAACCCATCGCCTTCGCGGGCGGAGGTGCTGGAGCGGCTGAACCAGGGTGAGATTTCGGCGGATGAGGCTATCAAGGAACTCGAATCGCTGAAGTGACAGGGAATAGGGGACTTAGGGACAAAGCTGAGGGCTGAAGAGCAAAGCAGGGAGGCAGGTAATGATTCCGAATCTGGCGGTGATTCGCATTCAGGCGGCGCGCGGATGGTATCCGCCGATACCTGTTCCGTTGTTTCTCCTGTGGATTATTGCCATCCTGCTGTCGCCGTTGATCCTGGCCGCGCTACTGGTGTTGTGGGCAGTCTGCATCGGCGCCGGATACCAAATGTGGCGGCTGCTGGCGGCGTTCTGGAGAGTTCTTTGCGCGCTGCCGGGAACCGAGGTTCGGGTGACGGCGGAAGGCAAGCATATTTATGTGCGGATTCTGTGACGCTGGAGGGATGTCATGAGACAGGAACGGCGCATGATTTTATCGCTGCTTGCCAGCGGCCGCATTACCGCCGGCGAGGCGGAGCGGCTGATGGCGACCTGGACCGGGGACCACGAGGTGCTTTGGATCGCTGCGGGGCTTGCCGGCCTTTGGCTGGGGCAGGGGTTCCTGCAATGGCTTGGTCCTGGAATCGGCCACCTGGCGCATGCGCTGGCGATGGGATGGGGCGCGGCGCTGCACCATGGGGCGATCGAGATTTTGAAGCAAACGGGAGGCTTGAGATGAACGAGAATCGGAGACAAATCCTGGAGATGCTGGCCAAAGGCAAGCTCACGGCCGATGAGGCGGAACGGCTGTTGGCCGCTCTCGATCCGGGGCCGGGCACGGCGGCCGGAGAGTTTGCGGGGGCTACTCGCGGTGACAATGGCTCGCCAGTGAAGACGCGAGCCAAGTACTTGCGCGTGATGGTGGAAGCCGACGAATCTTCGACCGGAATGAAAGGCACCACCACCGTGAACGTGCGCGTTCCCATGCAGTTGCTGCGCGCGGGCGTGCGCCTGGCTGCGCTGATCCCGCAGCAGGCCCACGGGCAGTTCGACGAGGCGCTGAACAAGCACGGGGTGCCCATCACGCTGTCGCAGATCAAGCCGGAGAACCTGGAGGAGATTATCGATCAACTCGAGGACCTGATGGTGGACGTGGACGGCAAGGACGGGAACCAGACCAAGGTGCGGGTGTTCTGCGAGTGAGACGGGGACCGAGGGAACAAGGGAGCAAGGGACCGAGGGAACAAGCGTGCATGAGCCTGCAATTCGTTACGTATAAACATTACTTAAGTAATGTTACCGGTGAGTAGGGGGGGGGGATTCTGCGGCGCTTCTTCTAGTGGGGAGGACGGTGCTTTTCCAGCAGCATGGTTACCTTTGGAGGGGAGGACTTCCTACCCTTTGTCAAGTGTTAGGCAGTAGGGACCCGGCCGCCGGTCGGGGGGCCGAGGAGCCGCAGCATCAAGCGGCCCTTCGTTGGGGATCGAAGAGAGTTCTGTTTGAGAGCATGGAGGTGAGTACTTTGAGCCACCGATCCGCCATGCTGCGCAAGGCTCTGCCGTGGGAGTGGCCGCGAGCCCGGAGTTGCGCACAGGCATTCTTGCTTGCCGGATGCCAGACGTTGGATAGGGGGTATGGTTTTCTTCCTCCCCTAAACGGCGGAATCCGCCCGGAAAGGCGGATCCAAGAGCTATGTTCCCACGAAAGAAGGGGGGCTTCTGTGCCGGGGATCACGAGAGACAGGGAACAGAGAACAGGGAACAGGAACAGGGAAAACGAGTGATCCGCCGGGGCGGAGGACAGAGGGACTCGGATGGCCTGAGTGGTTCAGGCGCGACCATGGGCAGTTTGGGAGGAAATCGAATTGTCCCTGCACTGCCGGTGAGCTCAAAACTCGCACAAATTCAAGAAGAAGCAGTGAGAGGGTTCGACTGCTTTTATCAGGCCATGAGACTAGATATCGAATTCTTCCTTGCCGATACTTTCAGCGCTGTTATCAGTGTCTCGCCGCAAACCGTCCTCGATACGCGCTCGGGAGCAATTCCGAAGGACCGCTCGAAGGCGCGCCGGAAATTATCGCCGTCGCTGAATCCCACCGAGCACGCTACGCCCTCCACCGTACACTCCGGCGCGGAAAGGCGCCGCCGCGCTTCGTCCAGCCGCAGTCGCCGCACAAACGAAGCCGGGCTACTCCCAAACTCTTGGGTAAAGCGCCGCGAAAACTGCCGTGGGCACAACGAAACTTGCGCTGCAAGTGCCTCGACCGAAAGATCCTGCTCCAGGTGTGCCAGCATCCACGGCAAAAGATCCGCAAAGCGACCACGCGATTGCACTTGAAACTTGCAGCGGCTCTGAATACTGCTCCTGCCCTCCAGATCTCTTCATGTACACGACCAGTTCGCGCGCGACCGAAAGCGCTACCTCCGAGCCGAAGTCGTCCTCGATCAGGGCCAGCGAAAGATCGATGCCCGCCGTCACTCCCGCGGCGGTCCAGAATTTCCCATCCCTTACGTAAAGCGAGCCGGAATTCACCTTCAGCGCCGGATAACGCTTCGCCAAATCCGCAGCGAACCTCCAGTGCGTCGCGACCTTTCGGCCGTTCAACAATCCCGACGGCGCGAGGCCATAGATTCCCGTGCAAATCGACGCGATCCGCCGAATCGAGCCCGCGTTCTTCTGCAACCAGGCGGTAAGCCTCGGTTGGCCATTCGGACTCGCGCAAGCCTCTGCCGCCGGGAATGAGGAATGTGTCCACATCGCGAATGTCGAAGAGGCTCTTTTCCGCCGTGATCGTGAGCCCGAATTCGGAGCGAAATGTTTTCGCCTCCAGCGCGGCTATGGTTAGCTCGATAACAAGCTTCCCTGCCTGCCTTTGGCGAGTTCACGTGCGCGCTTGCAAACGCCTCCATCGGCCCCACCAGGTCCAGGCCGATGAGATCGTCATATCCCAGGATCGCGATGTGTCTTGGCTTCATTTGTGTGCCTGGACGGAGCGGTAGATCATGGATGCACGCCGTCTTCGAAATGTCTTAAAAAGCCGGATAATTGTCATTTAAGACATTCCAGTTTAGCCATAAGCTGGTTCTGTTCGCAAACTCTTCACGCAGGAGGTCCACCAATGACCAAAGGAATCCGCATGGTTTCCGCTCTCATCGCGCTGTGCGTCGGGCTCGCCGCGGTTAGCCACTTCCACCAGGCAAATGCGCAATCCAGCTCTACCCAGCTGCGCATCCTCAAGCCGCCGGCCAAGGGAGCGATCAACGTCGCTTTCATCATTTCCGATAACACTGCTCTGATCGATCTCGCAGGACCCTGGGAAGTATTTGCCGATACCATGCTCACTCACGATGGCCGGCCCTGGCGCGGGGCCGTGGACGACATGGTCATGCCCTTCAACGTGTACACCGTTTCCGACTCGCAGAAAGCGATCTCGGCCGAGGGTCTTCAGATCGTTCCCAACTTCACCTTCGAGAATGCCCCCAGACCCCAGGTGATCGTGGTTCCCGCACAGGACGGCCGAACCGAGGCGCAAAAGAAATGGCTGCTGGAAAACGCCAAGACGGCGGACTTAACGATGTCGGTGTGCACGGGTGCCTCAATGCTCGCTGCCGATGGCCTGCTCGACCATCAAAGAGCAACTACTCACCACATGTTTTTGGAGGACTTCCAAAAGAAGTATTCCGCAGTGCAATTCGTCACCGGGCTGCGCTACGTCGATAATGGCAAAGTTGCCACCGCGGGAGGCCTGAGTTCCGGAATCGATCTGGCCCTGCATGTGGTGGAACGGTATTACGGAAGCGAAGTTGCGCAAGGAACTGCCGACTTCATGGAATATAAAGGCGTGCTGTGGAAGAACCCGCAATACGGAACTGTCAAGAATGTCGCGGCTCAGTGAAGAACCTGAAATCCCAAACCTCAAACCGAAAGTGCACTGACCCGAGTCCGCAGCTTCAGCTTTCCGCTTACGACCTGCGGGACTCTAACCGCATTACCAGTCCATTGGAGCCATCGACTTCGATCCGTTCCCCGTCCCGAAGAGCTCCGAGAATCCCCGGTATGTTGGCTACAGCCGGAATCCCAAACTCCCGAGCCACAATAGAACCATGGCTCAGAAATCCTCCTGTCTCCACCACGATTGCTGCAGCCCGTTGTAGTAGCGGCGTCCAGCCAGGGTCCGTCGAGGGAGCGACCAAGACATCACCAAATTGCAGGCGCCCGGACTCGCCGGGATGGCGAAGAATCCTGGCTACGCCCACGGCGCTGCCGGGCGACACTCCCAAACCGCTCCACGTATCGCTCCCAGCAGCAGACGACGTCTGCGCCGAGGGCACAGTTATTCGGCCGTCCGGCTCTTCGGTAATAAGGTCCGGCGCGGTCTCTCGGAGCCATGATTCGCGCCGCACGATCCGATCCGTGGCCAGTTCCCGCGCTCCGTCGCCGTCCCAGTATCCGCGCAGCCAGCAAGTCACATCGCTGAACGCGAAGTGCATGACCTGCTCGGGCGCATCGAGTTTGCCCTCCGCCACAAGGCGCCGCCCAATCTCGAGCACGATGCGCCGCACCGGCAGCATCATACAGATCAATGCCGATTTCGCTGCCTCCCGGTCCGCCATCGCTGCGCGGTATCGTCGCACCAGCCAAAGCAATAGCGGTGCCCGCCAGCCGAATCGCCGTTTCAATTCCGCTTCCGCGGACCGGCGGCTTTCCGCGGCGTTTTCTCTGAGACCGGCTTTCTGCGGATTCGCGCGCAGGATTTCCAACTGTTCGAAGAATCCAGGAGCGATCTTCTGCCCAACGCGGATTGAGAAACTCGCCTTCATGCGCCGTGTGATGGCCGAATTCTTCGATGAATTCCTCTATCGAGGCTTTGCCTTGCGCCACGTCGCACAGGCGATAGCCCGTCTCCGCGGAGGCTACTCCTCCTGCTCCGGTCTGCAGCCGCGCAATCAGGTCGGCATCTGGCAAGAGCGCATCGAGCGCCAGCCGCCATGGCCCCGGGCTGCTGTTAGCGAGCCCGGCCAGCTCTAAACGGCGCCGTTGCAGTTCTTCAATCTGCTCGAACCTGCATCTCAGATCGTCGCGTGAAGCCTGGCTCCGATCAACTTCCCGCAGTTGACGCTGGTACGCGAGGGCGCTCTTCAGAGCCGCCCGTCCCTTGCCTCGAAATGCCCAGAGCTGCCTGACCAGTCGCAATCTGGCGAGGCGCCTTCGCCGTCCCTCTTGACCACCAAGCGGATTTTTGGGAACCGGAATCTGCGGCTGCGACCCGCCGATTGCTTGAACCGTATCCGCCGGCAAGATTCCGAAGGCGTCGTAAAATGCCCATTGCATTCCAGTGAGATCGAAATATGCGCGACCATGAAAGCGCCGAATCAGTTCCATTCCCGGTGGAATTTCGTATTTCGCCGCTCGTTGCGCCGAGTAGAGCGCTTCCGAAATCCCATTGCACAGCGAACTCCATGAGAGTTCGGATGGCACTCCCGGGAGGTTGTCTTTCAGATTGGCAGTCGACCAATAGCAAGCGAGTGAGGCCGTCGCGGACCATCCCGCGCGGGGTAAGACTGTTACCGGCCGCGCTTGCAGGATCCAAATGCGCTCCCCGTCGTATGCCCATTCGACATCCTGGGGATTCCGGCCCTCACCCAGAGCCCATTGCACGCGCTCCACAATGTGAACGAGTTCCTGCTCGCGATCTGACGGGAGCAACGTGCCAGGCGTCGGACCACTTTCCCTCACCAGCCCAGCCGTCGTCCTGCGCCAGCTCATTCGCACCGGATTGACCGCTCCCTGCGCCAGCCTGTCCCCCAGACCTTCCGCGGCGTCGATGAGGATCAGGTCGCGCCTTCCATTGGCGGGATCGCAGGAAAATGCCACGCCCGCGCAGAGTGCGTCCACCATCTCGCAGATGACCACCGCGCAGCGTACCTCTTCGTCGGCGAAGCCCATTCGTCGACGGTAGCTTTGGGCCTCGGGCGTCGTAAGTGAGTCGATACATCCCTGGGCCGCACGCTCCACATCCGCGCGGCCACGCACATTGAGATAGCTCCGATGAATGCCCGCAAACGAAGCCCGCGAAGAGTCTTCCGCCGTCGCACTGGACCGAACCGCAACTCTGGTGTTTTCCAGTCCCAATTGCTCAAGGTCCGGACCGATCGCCGAGATCCATGCGCCTGCCGGCAGAACTCCGCCGTGCGGTACGCCAAAGCCGTAGCGAGCCAGCCGGGCAAGGTTGTATCCTTTGCCCCCACAGACAGAAGGACCCGCCTCGTACGCCTCGTACCAGTTCAGAAGAGATGTCATTGCCGATCAGATTACGTCCCTGATTCTACCTGTCGTTGAAGGGAGGACAGCCGCAGGGAACTGTCGGCGGATATTCAGCATTGCGGATAACAACGCCGAAGAACAACCGCGGGTCCTTCGCGTTGCTGCGAAATGCAGGTCCCCTTCGGCAAGGTCAGGGCAGGCCTTCGACTCCGTTTCGCGCATGAAGCCGCGCGAAACTCCGCTCAGGATGACGGCGCGACGGGGTGTGGGGTTCGGTTGAGATGTACGGATCAGCGGCGGGCGGGCAGGGGTTTCTGCATGGGGACGACCTGGACGGTGACGTCGCGGACTTCGCTGAGAAAGCGGTTGAGGACGGAGCCGCGCAGGAGGATGTCCAAGCGGGAGCGGGCGGACTGGCCGAAGACGACGTGGGAGATGCTCTCCTGCTGGGCGAAGCGGATGAGCGCGTCGGAGACGTTTTTGTCGGTGAGGTTGACGACCTTGGCGCCGAGATCGCGGGCCATGCGCTGGTACTCTTCCAGGCGCTGGTGGGCTTCGGGGTCGCCATGGCCTTTGTCGTCGTCGGGGCGGGTGACGTAGACGGCGTACCAGTTGGTGGCCAGGCGGCCGGCGATGCGCGCGCCAACGCGGATGAGGCGCTCAGTGCCGGGGCGGGTGCTGAGGCAGACCATGACCTTCTCCGGGATGGGCGCCTGTTCCAGGCCCTGGGTGCGGCGGTACTCCGAGGCGCGGGTGCTGACCTGCTCGGCAGTGGTGCGCAGGGAGAGCTCGCGCAGCAGGTTCAGGTTGCCCTTGCGGAAGAAGTTGGCCAGCGACTGCTCGACCTTTTCCGGGGCGTAGATTTTGCCCTGGCGGAGGCGCGATGCGCAGCTCGTCGACGGTGACGTCCACGTTGACCACTTCGTCGGCGCGCTTGAAGAAGTTGTCGGGGACGGTTTCGCGGATGACGGTGTTGGCGGAGCGGTTGACGGCGTCGTTGAGCGTTTCAAGGTGCTGGATGTTGACGGCGGTCATCACGTTGATGCCGGCCTCGAGCAGCTCCAGCACGTCTTCGTAGCGTTTGCGGTTCTTGCTGCCGGGGACGTTGGTGTGGGCCAGCTCGTCGACGACCACGGTGTGGGGATGGCGGGCGAGGATGGCGTCCACGTCCATCTCCTTCAGCTCGACGCCGCGATAGGGGATGACGCGCTGGGGAATGATTTCGAGATCGCGAATGCGGGTCGGCGGTTTCCTTGCGCCCGTGCGGTTCCACCAGGCCGATGACGACGTCGATGCCCTGCTGATGCTTCATGTTGTAGGCATCGTTGAGCATGGTGTAGGTTTTGCCCACGCCGGGCGCGGCGCCGATGTAGATGCGCAGGCGGCCCGGTTCCTCGCGGCGTTCGAGCTTCAATCTCCGCCATGGCTCAGCCGACCTCCACGGGATGGCGGATCGGCATCCACGGTGGCCACGGGAAGGGTGAAGCGGAAGGTGGTGCCGTGGCCGAGACGGCTCTCGACGGCGATCTGGCCGCCGAGGGACTCGACCAGGCGGCGCACCAGGGCGAGGCCCAGGCCCGTGCCCTGGTCGGAGTAGGCTTGAAGCGGTCGAAGATGGTGCTGAGGCGATCGGCCTCAATGCCGCGGCCGGAGTCGCGCACGGTGAACTGGACGAAGTTCTTCATCTCTTCGGCGGCGAGCAGGATTTCGCCGTCCGGCGGGGTGTAAGCGAATGGCATTGGAGAGCAGGTTGTCGAGGATGGAGCGGGCGGCGCGGCGATCGGCGCTGGACGAAGGAGAGGTCGGCGAAGGCCTGGATTTCGATGCGGATGCGTTTTTCGGCGGCCTGGTCGGCGAAGCGGTCCTCGGCCTCGCGCAGAGAGCGTGAGCGGCAGGAGGTGTTCCAGCTTGAGCTCGCGCTTGCCGGTGTCGATTTCGGCGACTTCGATGAGGTCGGCCATGAGGTCGTCGAGCTTTTGCGAGTCCTCGCGGCGGCGGAGACGAGATCAGACTGCAGCGGGCTGAGCTCGCCGGCGAAGCCGTGGCCGAGGGCATAGAGGCCGCGGCGGAGCTGCAGCAGCGGATCGCGCAGCCTGCGGCTGGCGACGGCGATGAACTGGGTTTTGAAGCGGTCGGTGGCCTGCAGCGAGGTGACGTCTTCGAGAGTGGTGACGGCGCCCAGCAGGCGGCCATCGGAGTCGCGCATGGGCGTGGTGCGCAGGCGATAGCTGCGGTCCGGCCTTGCCGATAGCGCATGGGCAGCAGGGCGGCCTCGCCTTCGCCGGCGACGGCTTTCTGCATGGCCACGGCGTCGCGGATGGCGGAGAGAATCTTGCCGCCGCCGGGCGTATTGGTGAGGGCCATGCGGTCGGTGGCGCTCTGGCCCAGGAGTTCGGCGGCGGCCTGGTTCACCTTGAGGATGTGGCCTTTGGCGTCGGTGACGATGATGGGCTCAAAGATGGACTGGAGCACGGCGTCGGAGAGCTGAAACTCCATCTGGCGGCGTCCGGCTTCGGATTCGCGCAGGTCGCGCAGACGAACGGCAATGCGGTTCAGTTCGGCGGCGATGACGCCAAAGCTGTCGCGGCTGATCCAGGCGGAGCGGTGCTCCAGGTTGCCCTCCGCGATCCGGTGGGTATCGCGCGCCAGGGTATGGATGGGCCGCAGGACAGCGAAGAGGGTAATGGCGGCGGCAACGATGGCCGCGACGGCCAGGGCCGGAGCCAGGAAGGGTGTCCCGCGGCGGCCAGCGGCCGATGCGCCGCCACGGCAAGCCAGACGGTCAGGCCGGCGAGCGCCGCGCATCCGAGCACCAGCCGCTGAGTGAGATTAAGCATGCCGCCGCCTCCGGAACGGCGATGGATCGGGTTTCATGGAATGGTGTTCATTGTGGACTATACGACAGCGGGGCGGAACGGGTTTCCCGCGGCTGAGCCGCCATGGGAGCGATTCTTGTACCGGCGCGGGATATTTGCGGGCCTTCTCACACTGTACAATCAAATGGGTATGCAACGCTGAAGGCAGCGCGTGACCGTTTTTTGCGTCTGGGTGGGGAGTCGCTTGAAGTGAGATTCAGAGGGAAGGAAATTCTCGGCCTCGGTGCGCTCGCCGCTGCCGCTTTCGTCATTCACGGCTATCATCCGTTCTCAGAAGACGCGGAGACTTATTTGCCGGGAATCGAGAAGGTCCTGCATCCGCATCTTTTTCCCGTCGGCACTGAGTACTTTGGGCTTCACGCCGATCTGACGTTGTTTCCGCAACTCATTGCCTGGACGGTGCGGCTGTTTCATATGCCGCTGCCGTGGGCGCTCCTACTTTGGCAGGCGGCCAGTTTCTTTCTGTTCCTGCTGGCGTGCTGGAAGCTGATGCGCCATGTTTTCAGCGATCGCCGGGCCTGCTGGGCGGGCGTGGTGCTGGTTGCGGCGCTTTTCACCATGCCGGTGGCGGGCACGGCGCTTTACCTGATGGACCCGTTCCTGAATCCGCGCAACATCATCGCGTTTGCGCAGGTGTTCGCGGTGCTGAAGGTGATGGAGCGGAAATACGTTCAGGCCGTGCTGTTTCTGGTTTTCGCCGCCTCCGTCCATCCCCTGATGGCGGCCTTTGCCGCGTCGTTCTGCGTGGTGATGGTGGTGATGGATCGCTGGCCGGCGCGGCAGCGGCAATGGGGCCGGGAAGAGGTAATGGCAGCCGGGACGCCGCAACGGGACATGGCGGTTCCCGCGGTGCTGCTTTTCCAGCCGATTGGAGGCTTGCTGGACGCCCCTGACCATGCGTACGACAAGGTAATGCTGTCACACCGGTACCAGTTGCTGACGCACTGGACATGGTATGAGCTGATCGGCGCGGTGGCGCCGCTGGTGATTTTCTGGCTCTTCAGTCGTGTGGGGCGCGCGCGCAAGATGCGCAGCTTCGAACTGCTGTCGCGCGGCATGGCGATCTACGGAGCCATTTACCTGGTGGTGGGCCTGGTGGTTTCGATTCCGCGGCGGCTGGAAGTTCTGGCGCTGCTTCAGCCCATGCGCAGCCTGCAACTGATTTACGTCGTGATGTTGTTGTTCGGTGGCGGCCTGCTGGGCGAGTTTGTTCTGCGCAACAAGGCGTGGCGGTGGGTGGCGCTGTTTCTGCCCCTGGCCGGCGGCATGGCCTACGCGCAGCGGGCGCTGTTCCCGGCCAGCCGGCACGTTGAGTTGCCGGGGGTGCAGCCGCGCAACCCCTGGGCGCAGGCATTTGTGTGGGTCCGGCAGAACACGCCCGAGGATGCGATATTTGCGCTCGATCCGTACTACATGTCGATTCCGGGCGAAGACGAGAATGGATTCCGCGCCATTGCCCAGCGCAGCCAGCTTGCCGATGGGCTGAAGGACGGCGGGGTGGTGGAGATGTTCCCCTACATCGGCGACTCGTGGAATGCGCAGGTGAAGGCGCAGACCGGGATTGACGGGTTTGGGACGGCGGATTTCGAGCGGCTCAAGAAGGAGTTCGGCGCCGGCTGGGTGATTCTGCGTCAGCGTGATCCCGCGGGGCTCGATTGTCCGTACCGGAACGATGTCGGTGATGGTGTGCCGGATCCCGTAGAAGACAAGCTTTAGCTTAGCTTTCAGCTTGGGATGCTAGAGGCTCTTGGCCTTTACGCAAGTCTTAGCCGAGAGCTGTAAGCTGTTTTTCGGTTCACTGGGCTCTTCGGCCATGACGGCGGGCTGGGCGGAGAGTGCTTGTGGCGCAGAACCGATAACGCGGCGAGGTGCGGATTCCGCGCTTGGCCAGCCAGCATTCCCAGGTGGTGCCGAGCACGCCCAGGCCGTAAATCATGCTGCGGCGCACATTAATGGACGAGGCTTCAGGGAAGTAGCGCGTGGGGCAGGAGAGCTCGCCGATGCGCGCGCCCATGTAAATGCACTGCGCCAGAAACTGGTTGTCGAAGATGAAGTCGTCGGAGTTGGCGTCGAGCGGCAGCTGAGCAGCAGCTCGCGGCTGTAAGGCGCGGAAGCCGGTGTGGTACTCGGAGAGCTTGGCGCCGAGCATGACGTTCTCAAACAACGTGAGCAAGCGGTTGGAGATGTATTTGTAGACCGGCATGCCGCCGCTGAGCGCGCCGCCGCCCAGGATGCGCGAGCCGAGGACGATGTCATAGACGCCGAAGGCGATCATGCTGGCCATGGGCTCGACCAGCAGCGGCGAATACTGGTAGTCGGGGTGGAGCATGACCACCACGTCGGCGCCGGCTTCGAGCGCGGCCGCGTAGCAGGTCTTCTGGTTGCCGCCGTAGCCGCGGTTGCGGTCGTGGATACGGACCTGAAGGCCGAGCCTGCGCGCCAGGGCCGCGGTCTCGTCGGTGCTGTGGTCGTCGACCAGGATGACCGCGTCCACGGTGAGCGGAATCTCATTGACCGTGCGCTCCAGGGTCTTCTCCGCGTTGTAGGCGGGGAGCACGGCAACCACCTTTTTGTTGTTGATCATTCGGGCTTAGATCTCTTGTTTATGATACGACGGCGCGGGTTCTCGGACGTAATGGGGAAAGTACGGGGCAGATGGCGAGCGTGGGCATTTGCCTCGCTTGAGAATGGTGCGGGCAGATGAGGTCTAACGTAAGCTGAATCAAATTGGTTCTCGTTGGCCAGCGATACGCCCACTACAGGTGCGACGCGCATCCCTCAAACAGCAGGCAGCAATGAGCGCATCAGCAGGAACATGCCTACTCCGAGGAAAAACACCAGTGCCATGCGAATGCCGGGCTCGCGATTGACCTCGGGCACCAGGTCGCTGGCGCCAACATAAAGCGCTACGCCCGCGGATACGGGCAGGCCATAGGGCAGCCATTGGGGCGCGAGCTCGATGACAAGGACGCCGGCCAGCGTAGCCACGGCCAGGGCCACGGCGGCGCCGAATGCTACGGTCCGGCTGCGACCGCTGGCCAGCATGACCGAGGCCATGGTGAAGCCTTCCGGCGCTTTATGCAGCAGGATGGCGAGGAAGATGAGCCAGCCGAGCCCATTGGAGACCACGAAGCCCGAGCCAATAGCGATGCCGTCGAAGAGCGCGTGCACGCTGAGGCCGGTCAGCACCGAGTAGCCCGTGTGCCGCGAGACGAACTCGTCGTGATGCGTCTCTTCGCCGTAGTGGAAATGGGCGTTGATGGTGTGCTCCAGCAGGTGCACCACGCAGTAGCCGACCATGATGAGGATCGGGCCCAGGCGCGGGCTGAGGCGCACGCTCTCCGGAGTCATCTCCAGCACAGCGACGGCCATCAGGAAGCCGGCGCCCAGCGCGACAAAGTAGCGCAGGTAGCGCTCGATACCGCGCGCGCGCACCAGCACCAGCCCGCCGGCCACATCGGCCAGAGCAGCGACGATACCGAGAATGATGGAGAGCTTGAGCATAAAAGTGGTCAGTGATCAGTGGTCAGTTGTCAGTGAAAGCACCGCTTTGACCACTGACCACTGGTTTACCCGCTATGCCGGATGTGCAGCACATCGCCATCCTGCACCATGTACTCCTTGCCTTCGAGACGCAGCGTTCCCCGGGCTCGCGCCGCAGCTTCCGAGCCCGCATCGAGCAGCGCATCCCAGCGAATGGTCTCGGCGCGGATGAAGTGGTGCTCGAGGTCGGTGTGGATGGCGCCGGCTGCCTGCGGCGCCTTCGAGCCCACGGGCACGGTCCACGCGCGGCACTCGTCCTCGCCGGCAGTAAAAAAGCTGATGAGGCCCAGCAGCTCGTAGCTCTTGCGGATCAGCCGCACCAGGCCGCTCTCATGCAGGCCGTAGCTGCCCAGGAAATCCGCCGCCTCCGCGTCGTCCATCTCCGCCAGCTCGGCTTCCACCTTGCCGCAGATGGCGGTCGCGCCGGCGTTGGGCCGGTGCGCCACTTCCTCCAGCTTGTAGCGGCTCACCGCAGCATCCAGGTCGTCGCCCAGCGTCGTGCTTTCGCCAATGTTAACCGCATATAGAATCGGCTTTTGCGAAAGAAACATGAAGCCCTTGATGAGCTTCTTCTCTTCCGGCGTCATCTCCAGCTCGCGCAGCGGCAGCTCCTTTTCGAGAGCCTCCTTGGAGCGCAGCAGCAGGGCCTGTTCGCGTTCCAGCTCGCTGGTGCGGCCCTTCTTCAGGTCCTTTTCCACGCGCTCCAGGCGCTTTTCCACCTGGGTCAGGTCGCTGATCATCAGGTCGAACTCGACGCTCTTGATGTCGCGCAGCGGATCGATGGGGCCGACGTGCGGGATGGAGTCGTCCTCAAACGCGCGCAGCACGTGGATGAGCGCGTCCACGTTGCGCAGGCTGGTGAGGAAGGCGGTTTCCTTCAGCGCCTCCTGCCCGATGGCCGCCACGTCCACGTATTCCACGCTGGCGTAGGTGGTTTTCTTGGGCGAGTAGAGCGCGGAGAGCTTGTCCAGGCGCTCGTCGGGAACGCGGGCCACGCCAATGTGCGCCTCGCGCGGGTTGGAGTAGCCGCGCTCCTCCAGTTTTGCCTTGGTCAGAATCTTGAATAACGAGGTCTTGCCTACCTGCGGCAGGCCGATAATGCCGGTTTTCATCGTCTTCCTGTCAAGGCCCCTGCACGATGCGATGCGCGCGAAAGGGCCTTAACGATGATACAAGAGTGTGGTTAAGCGGATGGCCTGCGGAGCGGGGAGTCGTTACTCAGGAGGCCCGCCATCTCGGCGTCGCACAGGGATAGTTCCTCCTCGGTCTGAGGCTGCTTTGCGTATGCTTCGCGCACCCGCCGTTCCTGTTCTCGCACATCCGACCTCACCAGATGCTCCCGAAGAGCCTCGCGGATGAGCGAGGAACTTCTTTGCTTCGTCTGGCGCGCGGTCCGATTCACATCGCGCAGGAGCCTCGCGTTGAGTGTGATCGAAATTCTGGCCTTGGATACGATTTTCATCGGCATTATCTGAAGTGCATTAGCATGACCACCGCAAACACCGCCGCGCTCGCCGTCGAAAGGAAATTCACCGCATCGTTGTTGAGCCATCCGCGGCGTTCGAGCGTGGCGCCGAGCAGGGAGTCGAAGAATAATCCGAATACGCCGCCGGCCCAGCTTACCGCCAGCATGGCCGCGCCGCCGTGTAACGCCAGCATGCCGGCTGCGCTCACAATTCCAGCCGCCAGCACGCCCGCCGCGGTGCCGGCCAGACTGATGGCGCCGTCGGTTCCGGCATCAACCCTGCGCCACGTTGTCAGCATGAAGGGCCGGCCGCCAAGGACCTGGCCGATCTCCGAGGAGATGGTGTCCGCGGCGGCTTCAGCCAGCGCGGCCAGCGCCACTGTAAACAGCGGCAGCGTGGGAGAGTAGGGAAGCGCCAGCCCATCGCCCAGCCCCATCTGGACAATTCGGGTAGCCGCCAGCGCGGCGATGCCGAGGTTGGCCGCCACCTGCGCCGCCACGCGGCCATGGCGCGTCTCTGCCGTGCCCAGGCGCTCTTTGCGCGCGCGGCCAAAGCGAGTGGCTGCCGAGGTGATCACCAGAAGAACCAGCACCGGGACCAACGCGGTGCGCCACGCCGCGAACGGTTCGCCGGCGGTCGAAAACATCAGGCTAGCGGTGAGCACGGAGCCGGTGGCCGCCGCGGCCGGCGTGGCGGCGCGCGCCATCCACGCCAGCAGACCGAGCGCCGCGCTCAGCCCCACCACCCATGCCGCCACGCGCGCATCGGTCGCGAACCAGTCCTGCGCCAGCAAAGCGACTTCCACCGCGATCCACGGCAGCACCAGGAGAAGGACCAGCTTCGATTGCCACGCGAGGTTCGTTCGGCTCACGAAACTATAGTAGCGGCTCATGCTCATTGCCTTGTTGTAATCTGAGCGGAAAGCCGGATGAAACCTTTCATTGCGCTGGCGATCCTCCTCTACCCTGCAGTGGCAGGGTGCCAGCAGCTTCCCTCGCTGGATACTCTCCTCGATCGTCTTAATGCGTACGCCAAGCAGTACCAGGCAACGCTCCCGTCCTTGTCCTGCGATGAGAAGATCACGTCACAGGATGTGAACAGAAAAGGCAGGATCAAAAGGGAGGTGAAGATTCAGTCGGTTCTTCGCGAGGTTCGCACTGACGATCCTTACAATCCTTTCCTTGAGAAGCGTGAGATTAAGACCGTCGACGGTCGCCGTCCCCGCCGGAACTTTCAAATGTCCTATCTGCCTTTCATTGTCGAGGGCGGCTTTGCAGGACTTGTTGGCTTCAAGAGATGGGAGCAGAGGGAGTGCTTTGTTTGCGGTGTCAATTCAGGGGAGAATGGCCATACCGTCCGGTTGGAGATGACGCTTAAGACGAGGCTCACAAGTCCCTCATGCGAGAAAGTTCCAGCAGGCTTTCACAGGATCGTGATCGCGGATCCCGAAACCGGGCGCATTCTTCACACCGAGCGGACCATCGCGCCGGAAGCTGCGATAGATGGCAACGGAGTCTATTTCGGCGGCATCGATTATGCGCCACAGAAGCTCGGAGACCAGACATTCTGGCTGCCTTCGCGGTTCGAGGCGCATGACCCGGACGACACGGGCCGCATGTTTGCCACCTATACGAATTGTCATCGCTACGCGGGCGAATTGAAGATTCTGCCTAACGTATTGGTTCCTGGAACAGGTTCTGAACCGCGCTAATATCTCGGGGTCGTTCTTCCTTTCGCCTCCATCTTTGAATGGCAAGCTGAATCGTTTTACACCAGCCCTCTTCACCCTCGCGATTTACACTCATTGCGCCAGCAATTCTCATCCCTTTGGCTCGATGGAGTTGCCATGAAACCGTATTCGGCGCTCCTTGTACTCTTTCCGCATAGGTTTTGCGCTCGGCGCCTCTGCCCAGGGACCCTCTCAGCGCCTGGTCCTCACCGGCGGCGGCGAAACCATCGTGCTGGAGCCCTACGCGCCCAACATTCTGCGCGTCACGCTCAGCATGGATGATGCGGCGGCCAAGGCTGCGCCCGGTTACGGCATCATCGCCAAGCCCGACGCGACCGGCTGGACCGCGCACGAATCTCCGGCGCAGGACGTTTACAAGTCCGATCGGATGGTCGCCGTGATTCATCGCGCCAAAGGCGAGCCGCCGAAGGAGCTGTTCGGCACCACCGGTACCTCGAAATACTTTCGCGGCTCCGCGCCTTGGGCCAACATCTCCATCTGGACGCCGGACGGCAAACAGCTGCTGGATATGGAAGGCTGGGAGCAGGCCCAATACAACCACAAGGACGGCACCGCGCCGCTCGCCAATGATTTCCGCCCCACCGATCCGCCGTCGTTCGTCGTGGGCGCCACGTTCGCCTCGCCCGACGACGAGCACTACTACGGTCTGGGCCAGAACCAGGAAGGCTTTCTCGATCATCGCGGCCACACCGTGCGCTGCTGGAACGACTACCTGGCTGCCGCCGCGCCCAGCACCTGCGTGCCGCTTCATGATCACCAATAAAGGCTACGGCGTGCTGTGGGATAACCCCTCGAAGACGACCATCGAGGCCGGGTTCAACCAGCAGACGCAAGTGGGAGTCCGAAGCCGGCAACCGCGTCTCCTATTTCGTGATCGCCGGCAAAGACGACGACGAAATCTACGCCGGCTACAAGCTGCTGACCGGCCCCACGCACATGCTGCCCAAGGCGGCATACGGCTACATCCAGTGCAAGCAGCGCTATTCCAGCCAGGATGAGTTGATGGCCGTGGCCAATGGCTACCGCGAGCGCCATCTGCCCGCCGATGTGCTGGTCGTCGACTGGTTCTACTACACAAAAATGGGCCAGATGGATATGGACCCGAAGTACTGGCCCGATCCCGAAGGCGATGAACGAGAAGCTGCACCAGATGGGCTTCGAGACCATGATCAGCGTGTGGCCGCGCTTCACGCCCGACGATCGCTACTACGACTTCATCAACAGCAACGGCTGGTTTGAGCACCTGGCCGACGGCACGCCCGAGCAACGGCCTGCCCTACGACCGCGCCGGCTCCGACATCGACACCACCAATCCCGACGCCGCCAAGTGGTACTGGAACACGATCCACGACAACATCCTCTCGCTAGGGGTTCGATTCGCTTTGGGCCGACGAGACCGAGCCCGACCTGCCGCCCAACGGCGCGTTCCTCTACGTCGGCCCCGGCACCGAGTACTTCAACGTCTATCCGTATCTTCCACACCAAGGCGCTCTACGACGGCTTCCGCAAGGACGAGCCCGACAAGCGCGCGCTGATTCTCTCGCGCGATGCCTACATCGGCGCGCAAGCGAACGGCGCCATCTTCTGGTCGTCGGACATTTACCCCACGTGGGACACGCTGCGGCGACAGATTCCCACCGGCCTCGATTTCGCGGCCTCGGGCCTCACCTATTGGTCCAACGACACCGGCGGCTGGCAGTGATCTGCCGCGCGTGCATCATCCCGCGCATCCGCCGCTGCTCGATCCCTCCGACGCGCGCGCTGAAGTGGGCGGCTACGACGATTATCCCGAGCTCTACACGCGCTGGTTTGAGTACGCCACGTTCCTGCCCATCATGCGCACGCACGGCAGCCGCCCGCAAAACGAGGTCTGGTGCTACGGCAAGCAGGCCGAGCCGATCCTCGAGAAGTATCTGCGCCTGCGCTATGAGCTGATGCCCTACATCTACTCGCTCGGCTACCACACCTGGCTGACCGGCGCGCCGTTCATGCGCGCGCTGCCCCTGGACTTTCCCAACGATCCCAAGGTGGCCGATCTGCGCGATGAGTACATGTTGGGGCCGGCGTTCCTGGTGGCGCCGGTGACGGAGCAGGGCGCGACCAGCCGCGAGGTGTATCTGCCCGCCGGCGCCGACTGGTACAACTACTGGACCGGCGAGCGCTTCAAGGGCGGCCAGACGATCACGGCGGCCGCGCCCATCGACACCATTCCGCTTTTTGTCCGCGCCGGATCGATCGTTCCGCTGGGCTCCCAGGTGGAAAGCACCCACGAAAAGCAGTCGATCGTGAAGGTGCGCGTCTATCCCGGCGCCGATGCGGAATTCACGCTGTTCAACGACGACGGCACCACCTACGCGTATGAGAACGGCGCCGGCTCCGTCACCCGGATGCACTGGAACGATGCGGAACAGAAATTCACCCACGATGGCGCCGCGGCATGGTCCGAGCCCGATTCGGCCATTGTGGAAATTGTGGGCCAGTGAGGCGCCGGTGAAACATGAAAAAGTGAAGAAGTGAATGAAGTGAAAGATGTGAAGTGGACAGCTCGTCTTCACTCCTTCACTTCGTCGCTGCTTCACTCGATCCGTCTCTTCACGCCAAATCGGCCTACGTCCGCGTCTAAATCCGTGTACCCCCATCGGCTATTCGGCGGCTGCGGCTCGCCCGCCCGCCTGATTTACAATCACCTGAGTAAGCAGGATCGAATCTGAATGAGTCTTTTTGTATTGCGTTCAGGCCAGGCGCGTGCGCGGTTGGCGCAGGCAGGCGCTGCTTTTCGCCGTTGCAGCCTTCGTCGCCGGCTGCGGGAACGGCTATCGGCCCGTCATCACCCCGATCAACCCAACCGGGCCCGCGCCGCAGCCGAACTCGCTGGTGGCGGTGGTCTCCTCCACCGGGCCGACCACGCCCGGCGTGGCCACCATCATTGACTACTCCGGCGATACCATCGTGGCGCAGGCGACCATCGGTCCCGGGCCCCATTGCTTTTTCCGCGGACGAGACCGGTTCCAACGGCTACACCGTCAACAGCGACGGAACCATCACCAATTTTCCGTTCAGCCGCAGCTGCAGGACAAGAACGTCCAGTACACCACGCTGCCCACCACGGCCAAGATCGTGAACCTGTTTTCGCCCTCCGGCGGACTGTGGGCGGCGGACCTGGACGGCAACGTTGCCGACGTCCTCAGCGGCTTTCCGGCCACCTTCAAGCTGGCCATTCCCGTTGCGCCCACGCCGATCCAGATCGCTCGGTCCCAGCACCGTCGGGGAGCGCGATTACGTCATCAGCCAGAACATCACCGAGTCAGCACCGGCGTGGCCTGCAACGTTTCGCCGCGCACCGTTACCGCGGTGGGCGTGGCCGACGCGGTGGAGCAGACCAACGACACCGTCTCCGCGCAGCATTCCCCTGGGCCAGTGCCCGGTCTACGGCATCGAGACCACGACGGCCAGCGCCTCTTTGTGCTGAACCGGGGCGACGACACCATCACCGTGATCAACAGCGCGGACAACAAGCTGGATGCCTGCACTCCGTTCCTGAACCAGAGCGGACAGCTGGTCACCTGCCATCCCACGCTGCCGCTGTCGACGTCGGCGGTGACGGCCACGGGCATCACGCCGCCGAACGGAACCACGGGCATGACGGCTATCGCCGGCCCGGTTTACGCCGAGTACAACGCCGACCACGCGCTCAGCTCATCGTGGCGAATTACGACGGCAGCACCATCAGCGTGATCGACGTGAGCCTGGACGAGTACGGCAACGACAGCCCGACATTCGGGACCACCTACACCATTCCCGTGGGAACCAATCCGGCCAGCGTGACCGTGCTCTGACGATGGCAGCCGCGCCTACACGGCCAACCAGGCCGACGGAACCGTCAGCATCGTCGAATCTTTCCAGCCACACGCTGGAGAAGACGGTTGCCGTCAACGGCCATCCGCGCACCGTGGTGTCTACCCAGAACTCGCTTTACGGCAAGGTCTACGCGGCGTCGCCGGACAGCCCCTACTTGACCATCATCCGCACCGACCAGGACATCATCGATGCCAACGTGCTGGTGCAGGGCAACATCATCGACGTGCGCACCACCACGCCAGAATGGCTCCAGCGGGAACGCCAGGTGAACAGCCGCAAGCCCGGCTACGGCGAGCCGTGCTATCAGCCGCTGACTACGCTGCCCGCGGCCTCCATCACGGCGGCCAGTTGTTCCGCTCTTCCCACTATCTAGCGTATGGGCATCGAAGCGAAAGGGCCACTCCGGCCGGTGGAAGGGCCTTTGCTGTGGCGTGCTCTGGCTGCGACAGGTGGCTGGAAAGTGACGCTGAGACTGAGGGCTGGAACGATTACGCTAGGGAATATGCGCCACCAAGCAACGCCTCGATCGTGCTGCTCGTGGATCGCGGCCTGGCCCAGAGCCGTGAGCGCGCCCGCGCGCTGATCCTGGCCGGCCGTGTGCTGGTGAGCGAGCAGAAGATCGACAAGCCCGGCTCTGCCGTTCCGCGCCGATGCGCCGATTCGCCTGCTGGGCGGCGACCTGCCTTACGTCAGCCGCGGCGGGCTCAAGCTGGCCGCGGCGCTGGAGCACTGGCAGATCGATGTCGCCGGCCGCGCCTGCCTCGACGTCGGCGCTTCCACCGGCGGATTTACCGATTGCCTGCTGCAGCGTGGCGCCGCGCACGTTACCGCCGTCGATACCGGATTTGGGCAGATCGCCATGAAACTGCGCACCGACCCGCGCGTGCGCCTGATGGAACGGACGAATGCGCGCATGCTGGAGCCGGGCTCGCTCGCCGGACCGCCGGAGCTGACGCTGCTGGTGATGGATGTGTCGTTTATTTCGGCCACGCTGGTTCTGCCGCCGGTGCTGGCCGCCGCGCCAGCGCTGCGCGAAGCTGTCGTGCTGGTCAAGCCGCAGTTCGAGGCCGGCCGCGAGCACGTGGGCAAAGGCGGAATCGTGCGCGATCCGGAAGCGCACAAGCTGGCTGTCGATCGCGTGGCCGCATGTTTGGTTGAGCAGAGCTGGCAGATCGTCGGCGTCATCGATTCTCCCATCACCGGCGCGGAAGGGAATCGGGAGTTTCTGCTGTGCGGCAAACGGAGCTAGCGACTTAGCGTTGCCAGCAGATCTGGAAACGCTCCGTTGATTCACTCTTTCACCTCTTCACTCTTTCACTCCTTCACTCTTTCACTTCTTCACTTCTCCACTTCTTCACTCTTTCACGTATTTACTGATCTCCGACCCCGGACCCCTATCTATTACACTGATCCCGCATGACCTACGGTCGCCATCGTCTCCAAGCCCCAGAAGGAAGAGCTGGCGCGGCTGCTGCCGGAGCTCGTCGCGTGGCTGCGCGAGCACGGCTTCTCGCCGGTGCTGGACGCGGAAAGCGCTGCGTACGCCGCCGGCGCGCCGACCGTTCCGCGCGCCGAGCTGCCCAAGCACAAACCCGGCGCTGGTCATCGTTCTCGGCGGCGACGGCACCCTGCTGGCGGCTTCGCGCATCTTTGCCGCCACCGGCACGCCCATCCTGAGCGTGAACCTGGGCACGCTGGGCTTCCTCACCGAGGTGCGCCTGGCCGAACTTTATCCCACGCTGGAAGGCTGGTGCGCCAATTGCCATCTGATCGAGCAGCGCGCCATGCTGCGGGCCGAGCTCTGGCGCGGCGGCGTGCATCCACGCCACGTTCGACGCGCTCAACGACATCGTCCTCACCAAGGGCGAGATTGCGCGCATGGGCGAGTTCGCCGTTGAGCTCGAAGGCAAGCTGGTGGCCCGCTTCCGCGCCGACGGCGTTATAGTTGCCACGCCCACCGGCTCGACCGCCTACTCGCTCGCCGCCAACGGGCCCATCCTGCACGCCCGACGTGGACGCAATGGTGGTGACGCCCATCTGCCCGCACCTGCTCACCCTGCGTCCCATCGTCGTTCGCGGCGATGCCTGGCTCACGGTGCGCGTCGAGGGCATTCCCAACCTGGCCTTGCTCACCGTCGATGGCCAGCTTGCGGTCGAACTCGAGCTTGGCGACGAGGTTCGATGCCATCGCTCGCCTCACACCGTCAACCTGGTGAGGCTGAAGGATGGCGGCTTCTTTGAGGCCCTGCGCTCCAAGCTGAGCTGGGGCGAGCGCTAAAGACAGCGACGCCAGGCAAACGGACAAGGAACAAAGAGATCGATCTGCCCTGTCCGATTCCGGACACGTTTTGCTACCCGTGAACGATTCTGCATCGCGCCCAATCCCCACCCATCTGCCAACTCGCTGTTCCGCCGCCGGTTACAATCAGCTCCCGATTGGTCCCTCGGTTGCTGCATAATGACTCAATAACCACCGCGGAGACTGAAAATGAAAGGCTTTTTTCAGGACCTCGTGTTCGCGTTGCGGCAATTGCGCAAGACTCCAGGGCTCACCCTCACCGTCATCCTCACCCTGGCTCTCGGCATTGGCGCCAACGCCGCCATCTTCACCCTCATCCATTCCATCCTGCTCAGCAATCTCCCTGTCACCAACCCTGACACCCTCATTCGCCTCGGCGATCGTCCGTACTGTTGTGTCATGAGCGGCGTCCAGGACGACGGCGATTACCCGATCTTCTCTACCGCCAGCTACAATCTGCTCCGCAAAAGTCTCCCCGAGTTCGAAGAATTGGCGGCCATGCAATCCGGCGACGAGTCGCTCATCGTCCGCCGCGAGGGTTCGCAGGACGTCGCTCGCCCGTATAAAGGCGAATTCGTGTCCGGCAATTACTTCCGCGCCTTTGGCCTCAACCCCCGGGCCGGCCGATTCTTTTCCGACTCTGACGACACCGAGGGCGCGCCCTACACCGCGGTCATGAGTTATGACACCTGGCTGCGCCATTATGCGGGAGACCCATCAGTCATCGGCAGCACGTTCCAGGTCAATACCAGGCCGGTCACCATCATCGGTATCGCGCCCAAGGATTACTTCGGCGATCGCATCGGCGAAGCTCCTCCCGCGTTCTACCTACCCATGACCGCGATGAAGGCCGTCATGAGCGCGCCCTACTACGACGAACCGGAAGCCGAATGGGCCTTCCTCGTGGGGCGCGTCAAACCCGGTGTCTCGCTGCCCGCGCTGCAGGACAAGGCCAGCGCGCTCCTGCGCCAGCAGTTCGCCACGTTTGAGGAATTCTCTCTGGCCAAGAACAAGCCCTTTCTCAACCGCGTGCACGTCGTGCTAACTCCCGGAGGCGCCGGCATTCGCCACATGCAGGAGGGCGCCAAAACTCCCCTCACCATCCTGGAGTGTATTGCATTCATGGTCCTGCTGCTGGCTTGCGCCAATGTGGCCAACCTGATGCTGGTGCGCAGCGCCGGCCGTCGCCAGGAAATCTGTGTGCGTACCGCTCTGGGCGCGCGCCGCCTGCGAGTCATCCGCCAACTGCTCACTGAAAGTATGCTCCTCGCGGTGTTTGGCGGTGTGGCCAGCCTCATCGTCTCCTATGCCGGAGCCGGCCTGCTGCTGGCCATGGTGTTCTCTGGAGAAGAGCGTATTCCCATCGATGCCTCCCCGGCGCTGCCGGTTGTGGGATTCGCCCTCGCCCTGTCGTTGGTCACCGGAATTCTCTTCGGTCTTGCGCCCGCATGGATCGCCTCCCAGACTCAGCCTGCCGACGCCCTGCGCACCAGCACCAGGACGGCGAGCGGTAGCGCATCCATGGTGCAGCGCAGCCTGGTGGTGATGCAGGCGGCGCTGTCGCTGGTTCTGCTGGTGGCCGCCGGTCTCTTTGCTCAGAGCCTTAACAAGCTCCAGGCGGTCGACATGCACCTCGACACCCGCGACCGCTACATCGTCCACATCAATCCGCAGGCCGCCGGCTATCGCCCGTCGCAGGTGGAACAGCTTTACCGCACCATCGAGTCGCGGTTCCACGCGCTGCCCGGCGACGTCAATATCGGCATCTCCATCTATACGCCCATGGAGGGGAACAACTGGTAGAACACCATCCACATTCAGGGCAAAACCGATCCCGACAGGCAGGTCCTCCTTCGTAAAAACGAACGCCGAGTACTTCGCCTCCGTGGGCACCCGCGTCTCATGGGTCGGGGCTTCACCCCGCGTGACACCTTGACCGCGCCGCCAGTCGCCGTGGTCAACCAGGAGTTCGTCAAGCAGTTCTTCAAACAAGGCGAAAACCCCATCGGCCACCGCATGGGCGGCGAAACTCCGGCGCGATTACGAAATCGTCGGCGTGGTGGAGAACACCACCTACACTTCCGTCCGCTGGGAGAACCACGCCATGTACTTCGTCCCCATCACGCAGCGGCCTGCGAGCGCAAAGGAGCCCATCGACCAAGATCGCTCTCTCTACGCCGGCACGCTGGTCATCCAGACCACCAGGCCCATCAACAACATGGAGAAACTCGCGTCGCGCACGCTTGCCTCCATCAACCCCAACCTGAGCGTCGTAAAATTTCAGACATTCAAGCAGCAGATTGCCGATGAATTTATGCCGGAACGAGTTGTCGCACGCCTCACCGGCATCTTCGGCGCATTGGCCCTGCTGCTGGCCACGCTTGGCCTTTACGGCGTCACCTCTTACGGGGTCGTCCGCCGTACTTCCGAGATTGGCATCCGCATGGCCCTCGGCGCTCGCCGCTCACGCGTCATCGCCATGGTCATGCGCGGCGCTCTCTTCCAGGCGCTCATCGGCCTCGCCATCGGCGCGCCCATCGCCTGGTTCTCGGTGCGCTACATCAAGTCGCAGCTTTATGAAATCACCACCGTCAACGCCGTCGTGCTGGCCGGAGCCATCGGCGTCCTGGCCGTGGCGGCGTGCATCGCCGGCTTGATTCCAGCACGCCGCGCGTCGTCGATCGACCCGGTGAAGGCCCTGCGCGTGGAATGAATTCCGGATCGCGGCCCGGTTCCCGATTGACGCGCACCATTTCTTCTCTATTATTGAACTAATGAACGGCCGCGCTTATCTGGGCGAACTCGAACTCCTGCTCCTTCTCGCCGTCATCCAGCTTGGCGACGACGCCTACGGTGTGCCCATCGCGCGCCGTTTGGAGATGGAGCGCGGGCGAAGCGTGAGCGTGGGCACCGTTTATGCGGCGCTGGAACGTCTGGAGGCGAAGGGTCTGGTCACATCCAGTCTCGGCGATCCCACTCCAGAGCGTGGCGGCAAGGCCAAACGATTTTTCCGGGTGACAAGGGAAGGCTTGCGGCAGGCGCAGGAGACCCGCCGCGTGCTCACGAGGCTGTGGCAGGCGTTGCCTGATCTGAAACGGGTGTAGGGCAGGGGAGACCGGATGGCGCGCATGGAACCTCCGAGGCTGGCCAATGGATGCTGGAGCATCTGATTCCGCCGGCGGAGCGCGACGAGGCAGTGGCGGGCGACCTGGAAGAACATTACCGCGCCGGCCGATCCGATGCGTGGTACTGGCGCCAGGCCGCGGCGGCCGTGGGTACTGCCTGGGCCAAGTACCTGGGCCGTCGCCGCAGCATGCTGGTCTTCGCGCTCCTCTGGTCCATGCTCGCGCCCGGCTGGGTCGTCTTCGTCGACCGCACTGAAAACAGCTCCAATGTCTTCGGATCGCTCTGGCGCATGGACTGGCCCTTTTCCACGCTGGCCAACTTCGGCGTGTGGATCATCCTCAACGTTGCATTCGTCTGGGCTGGGATACTCCTCTTCGCGGCTTGGCAAGCCCGCTTCGCCTCGCGCCTTGAACGCAAACGGGTCCGCCAGGCACTCTTGCTGGCTCCGGTCGTCTTTCTCCCGGCCCACTTTGCCACCTTCGTGGTCATGAACCTCGTAACCTTCCCAGGGCTTGTGATCGACCGCCGCACGCTCACTATCCTGGGTGAAATCACGGATGCCCGCCGTGGGCCATCATTATCCGAATTCCTTACTTGCTCACCATGGTGGCGGCCATGTGGCGCATGGCTCCGCGCCTCCACCTCGCTGCCGCGGGAATCTCTCGCCACCGGCGGCTCCTGGACCGGTTCGACGCCATAGACGCAGAGGCTCCATCGGCTTCCCGCCGCTTCTTCGTCTTCGTGGTGGCGGCCGGCCTGATGAACGCGCTCATCTGCGGCATTGTGCTCTGCCGCCTGCCCGAGTCCCATGCGCCCAGCCTCTCTTCTCTGTTGCTGAGAGCCGCCATCTACGTGGCTTTGGGAGCCGTCGCGGGCAGCGCCGGCGCGTGGGTCTACTGGAACAATCCGGCGAGCCCGTATCGCGACGCCGCGCCTATAGACTTCCGCCTGTTCGCACTGGTCAGCGCGGCCGGATGGATCTGGGTACCCGCGGCCATCGTCCTCTATATGAGCAGGTCACATTGCTGACTGCCTTGGTTGCGGTCATCGCCGCATTTGCCCTGGCCGCAGGACTGCGCCAGGTTCCCATGGACCTTGCGTACGCGCGGCCATCGTTCGCATTCGGGCGATATGAAGAAGCAGAGCTGTTCGCCGATCCGTTTCTTCGTCCGCGATCGGAGGGCAGCGGCATGCTCATCGCGTTGTCCATCTATGCCGGCGGGTATTCGATCGCCACTCATTCTTATCTGGGCGCAAGCATGCACGTTGGGGCTGGCCGCATTCCTGGTGGGCTGGCGGCGGACGGTGCAGCGGAGGGAGTCGCGATCGCACGAGATCTTCCGGGCAGCATTCCGCCTCGCAATTCTCGCCATGCCTGCGGTCCTGATCACCGCGTGGGCGCTGATGAGCGGGGTTTCGCACCGCAATCGCTTGATGGCGGAAGCGACAGCGCAAGCGCTAGAGGGCGAGAAAAACGGCGCCGAGAAAGCAGCGGCCAAGTCCGCTGCGCACGGCCTCGGCGGCTATGACAGCGTCATCCTCTGGCCTTATCCGGAAAAGAAGCAGATCGTAGCCCCGATGCCGCTCCAGAACGGCCCGCTTGCGCCGGGAACACGCCAGCCGCTGGTGGTCGAGTTTGACGGTCCTTACTGGTATGTCCAGCCGCCCGATCAGCGCCCGGGCCCCGATGCGCACCACGCGCGCGGCTCGCCGCTCGGCGTGACGCATTGAAGCCAACAACTCGGTTCCCATCGTGATGGAAGCGCGCCAACGGCTGGCTTCAAGTATTCCACTGGCGCGTTGCGGCAAGATCGACGTGGAAATTGAGAATCGCGATCACAACCTGGGTGTGATTGGGATGGCATTGATTCTGGAGGATTCGAGTTTGCCCCGCCAGCAGATCTACGCCGGCCGCCAGCGCATCTATACCGGCGATCCGGACCAGGCTCCGTTGGAGACGCTCCGTTTCAAGCTGCCGCAGCAGGGGCAACTCCGCCATTTCGACGGAATCACGCTGATGCTGTTGCCGGAGACGGAAGGCGTATTCCGCGGCCCGCGAATCGCCGTGCGCGATTTTCGTCTTTATCCGCGCTGAGGAAACGCAAACGGGCTGTGAAGAAGTTTCGGTGACAGTGGAGAGTTTATTCCCCGATTCCCTTAATCCCCTATTCCCCTATTGATTCAGTTCGCCCAGAAGCACCTTGGCTTTGACAGCCAGCGTATGCGCTCCGTCCACGTCGCCGGAGGCCAGCGCGGTCTTGGCCTGCTTCAGGAACTCTCGGATCTGGTCGCGGGTCTTCTGCTCCTGGTCGTTCAGATTGCGTGTGATCGCGTTCAGTCCTTTCTCGATATCCGCAAGGGAGTCGGAGGTCTGCTTGCGCACGTCCGCTGACTCCATGGGCGAAAAGTTGCCTTCCGCGCTCACCTGCGGCGGGGCGTTGTTCTCTGCTACTTCGGTGCTCTTCTGATCAGTGGGCTTGGGCTTGTGATGCTTGGGCTTGGGCGGCGGCGTTGGAGGGGCTAGCTTCACCTGCTCGGCGGGTTGTTGCGGCTGGGGAACGGTAATGACAGGCGGCGGCAGATTGATTGGCGCCTTTTCCGGTGGCGGAGGCGGGGTGTCTAAAATGGGCGGAGCCAGGGGGGGCTGGTTCTGCACCTGGTTTTTGTTATGGCACGCCGTCAGCGCCAAAACCAGCACCAACGCGACACGTGCTGTGCGCGAAATCATTCCCCCATCCCCTTTTCTTTCCCGTACACGGCCGGCTGAAGATGCCGGCGTCCCCAGTTCGCCGAGAGCGGAATACGAAACCGGAACTCGGTGCCCCGGTCCTGCCTCGATTGTACTTCCACGCTGCCGTGATGCAACTGCAAGATGCGGTAGGTCATGGCCAGCCCAATCCCGCTGCCTTCCGCCTTGGTTGTAAAGTACAGATCGAATATCTTTTCCCGGATTTCCTCCCCAATCCCGACGCCTTCGTCCAGGATCCTCAGGACGGCGAAATTGCCCTCGCAATCGAGGATGACGTCCAGGCGTCCGCCCTCCGGCATGGCCTGGGCGCCGTTCTGGATCACGTTCAGCGCCGCCTGCTTCATCATGTCCACATCCACGTTTACCATCACCGGCTCAGGGGGAAGCTGGCTGTGCACGCTGACTCCGCGGGTGGAAAGCTCTTCGGCCGACAGCGCCAGCACGTCGCCGATCACTCCACGCAAGTCCCCTTCGTGCAACTGCAATTCCACCGGCCGGGAGAAATCCACCAGCGTCTGTACCACCCGATCCAGCCGCTTGATTTCCATCTCAATCACGTCCAGGTGCCGGGTGGCCGAAGGACTGGCCCCTTCCAGCTTGTTCTTCAGCAGCTCCAGGTGCACCACGATGGCGTTAATCGGGTTCTTCACCTCGTGCGCCACGCCGGAGGTCAGCCGCCCGATGGCCGACATCCTTCGCGAGACTTCCAGCTCCGATTCGATCCGCTCCATTGAGTCAAGGTCGCGCAGCGTAACCAGCGCTCCCAGCCCCTGCCGCGTCTGATCGTCCTGGATGAAATCCACTGAGGCCTGAATCCGCCGTCCGTTCTCAGTGCGGATCTCCTCCTTGACCAGCGGCGCCCGCTTCTGGAATGCGTCCCGCAGTGTCCGGCCGAGGATGGTGGAGCGGTCGAAGAGCTCGGAGGCATCCAGCCCCAGCACGCGGCCGCGATCGAGCTGAAGGAACCGCCGGGCGGCCTCTGAAACCAGCACGGCGCGCGCGTCCCGCGTGAACAGAAGAATGCCATCCTGAAGGTTGGAAAGGATCTGGTCCAGATTCTCCTTGAGGGCGCTGAACACCTCCTCGACATTGCGGATTCTCTGCCCGATACGCTCGATCTGGTACGACACTCTCTTGGCGGTGTCCTGCCGCGGCTGCGCCTCTTCGTCTTCCTGCACCAGTTCCTCGATGTTGGGGTTCCAGTAATCGAGCTGCATGCTGATCTCTTCCAGAGGACGGAGGGCAAGATTGGAGAGCAGCAGGGCAACCAGCAGCGCCGTACCCAGCGCAAACCCCATCAGCGTGAACGCCTCTTCCAGCCAGGGCGCATACACGGCGCGGAGCAGGGTGGTTCGCGCGCCCACATGCACGGTGGCAAAGGGCGCGCCATTGCGCTCCAGCGGCTCCACAATCTCAAACACCGTGGGCGGGCCGAACACTTTGAGCATCAGCTCGATGGGATCGGCGTTCAAAAGCTGGCTGTAGTTGGGCCGCAGCGGCGCCGGCTTGTCCTCATTGTCGGGGTTGGTGCTGAGCAGGGTCTGGCCAGCGAAGTCGGCAATGTTGATGTCGTAGACGGTGAGCGAATAGCGGTTGACGCTGGTGACCACCGCCTGCAGCGATGGGTTGTTGCGCACCGCCTCGCGGGCCAGGTCCCGCAACTGCTGCGGCTGGTTGGGGTCCACCTCGCGATCCTGCAGGCCCGTCTGCAGCGCGTTCTGAAGCGCGTACCGCACCTGGTCGGCCACCATGCGATTGGTGTCGTAGGTCTGCTGCACGGCCGCGTGCAGCAGCTGGGAGACATAGACGAATGACAGCAGGCCCGAGATCAGCAACACCAAGGCGGTGATGGCCAGAACGAGTTTTGTTTTCAACCGCATGGACAGAATGGTCCGCGCTGCGCCAGAAAAGAACTGGATCGCAGCGGGTCGCGCACGGAGCCTGTGTCTCTATGGTACGGTTTTGCGGGCTCGAAACCAAGGGAATGGAAGGGGGGGACCGAGCGACCGAGGGAACGGGGACCGGCCCGGTTGCCGGGGCCTTAGGTACCGCTGTCGGAATGACCCATTTTCGCGGATTTCCCTGGGGCAAAGGGTGAATTTAGTATCGGGATGACGGCTTTCATCGCAAGGCTAGGTGGTGGGCTGCATGGCAGGGCGCTGGGCTAGGGGTTCTGCCGGCTGCGTCTGGCGCGGCGGTTCGGCGGCTGCGTGCGAGGCGGGCAGGCGGTTACGGTGACCGGCAGGAAGACCCGGAAGCAGGTCACGTTTCCGCGCGGACTGTGGAGGGTGCGGCAGGTCAGGGTGCCGTCGTATTTCTGCACAATGCCCTTGCTGATCCACAGGCCGAGGCCGGTGCCTTTGGTGGATTTGGTGGAGAAGAACGGCTGGAAGAGTCGCCGAACGTCCTCGGGATGGATGCCGATGCCGGTGTCAATCACGGAGATGGCCGTGCCGCGGCGATTGCCGGTCCAATCCGTCACCTCGCGTAGGTGGACGCCCAAAGTGCCGCCGTCGGGCATGGCCTGGATGGCGTTGCCGATCAGGTTGAGAAACACCTGGCGCAGCTCCACAGGGAAGCCCTGCACCACCGGCGTGACCAGGTAGCGCTTGCTCAGGCGGATGCGGTTCTTGGCCAGGGTGCGATCCTGAAGCTCGAGCACGTCATCGAGCATCTCCGGCAGGCTGACTGCGATGGGCTGCTTGGATTCGCGATAGAAACTGAGGGTCTGGCGTGTGATATGGGAGACGCGCTGCAGTTCCTGCTCGGCGACATCGGCGAAGTGGCGCGCGGTGTCGTCGAGGGAGGGATGGTTGCGCACCAGGTAGAGAGTGTTGGTGATGGCGGCTAGCGGATTGTTGATTTCGTGGGCGATGATGCCGGCCACGCGGCCCATGGCGGCGAGCTTTTCGGTTTCGCGCAGCGCTTCCTCGGCCTGAAGCTGCTGGGTGATGTCGCGGTTCACCTCAAGAATGGCATTGCCCTCATGATTCATGGTTTTGCGGCAGGAGACGACAATCTCGGCGCCGGAACGCGTCTTCTGCGTCAGATTGCCCTGCCAGCACTTCTGCTCCCTTAACAGGCTCTCGATTTCCTCGCGCGACGTGGGGAAGATGGTATGCAGAAGCTTGTGCATGTCCTGGCCGACGGCTTCCTCGCGGGTCCAGCCATAGAGGGTTTCCGCGCCCGTGCTCCAGAAGATGATCTGGCCCTCCAGGTCGCGGACCAGGATGGCCTCAGTGGCCAGGTCGAGCAGGTCGGCGCGCGTGCGCAGTTCTTCCGTTCGTTCGGCCACGCGGCGTTCCAGCTCGGTATTCAGTGCTTCCAGCTGCCGGGTCTTGCGGTGCAGTTCCACGAAGATGCTGATCTTGGCGCGAAGAACCTCGGGAACGACGGGAACAGAAATGTAATCGACAGCGCCGGATTTGTACCCCTGGATCTTGTCGGCATCTGTCAAGTGCACGCCGGAAATGAAAATGATAGCCGTCTTCTGAAACCGTGGGTGCTGGCGAATGACATCGGCGAGCTCGAAGCCGTCGAGGTCGGGCATGCTCACGTCCATCAGCACCACTCCCACATCGGTCTTCAGCAGGATGTTGAGCGCTTCTTTGGCCGTGGTGGCTTTGATCAGGTTTTCACCCAGATCGGCAAGGATGACCTCGTAGCTCAGCAGCTTTGCCGGCTGGTCGTCGACCATCAGGATGTTCACCTTCTCATCGGCCTTCATGATCGGGGCCCCTTTTCAGCTCTTGGCTATTAGCTGTTAGCTATTAGCTAACGGCTAAACGCTAACAGCTAATAGCTCGTGCTGCGCACTACCGGTGCAGCCACATGCGCAGCGCCGACAGCAGTTGTTCCGTGTTCACGGGCTTGGCCAGGTATTCGCTGGCGCCCGCCTCCAGGCATTTTTCGCGGTCGCCTTTCATGGCCTTCGCCGTAAGCGCGATGATGGGAAGCCGGCGAAGTGATGCATTCTGGCGGATCACCTGCATGGTTTCGTATCCGTCCATCTCCGGCATCATGATGTCCATCAGCACGATCGCCAGGTCCGGCGTGTTCTCAATAATGTGGATGGCTTCGCGCCCGGTGCCCGCGGTAACCACGTGCATGCCGCGGCGTTCCAGCACGCTGGAGAGGGCGAAAATGTTGCGCACGTCATCGTCCACCACCAGCACCTTGCGATCGATCAGCGCATCGTCGGATTTGTGCAGGCGGTCGAGCATGCGCTGCTTTTCCTCGGGCAGGTCGGAGATCACGCGGTGCAGGAACAGCGCGGTTTCATCCAGCAGCCGCTCGGGCGACTCCACATCCTTCACCACCACGCTGCGCGCCAGGGTGTGCAGTTGCGTGTCTTCTTCCGCGGTAAGGTCGCGGCCCGTGAACACAATCACGGGCATGTCGTGCAGCGAAGGCGTGTCGCGCATCTTCTCGAGGACCTCGAATCCGGTCATATCCGGCAGCCGCAGGTCGAGCACGGCGCAGTCGTACTTGCCGGACTCGAGCGATTCCAGCGCGTCCTTTCCGTTGTCGACGGTGTCGATGTCGATGTCCTTGTGGTCGAGCAGCGCGCGGATCGACATCTGCTCCGCGGGATTGTCCTCAACCACCAGCAGGCGCTTGCGGCGCGGCTGCGAGTAGTCCCAGATCCGCGTCAGGGCCTCATCCAGCTCGTCGGTGGAAGTGGGCTTGGTCACGAAAGAGAATGCGCCGCGAGACAACCCGTGATGGCGGTCTTCGTCAAGGGTCAGCATCTGCACCGGGATGTGGCGGGTGTGCGGATCCTGCTTCAGGTGGTTCAGGATGGTCCAGCCCAGCATGTCGGGCAGGAACACATCGAGGGAGATTGCGGTGGGGTTATATTCGCGCGCCAGCGAGAGGGCTTCGGCGCCGGTCAAAGCGCACAGAACCTTGAAGCCCTTGTCGCGGGAGAGGTCGCAGAGGACGCGGGCATAATGGGCATCGTCCTCCACAATGAGAAGGACGGCGTCGCCCTCCATGATGTTGCGGCGGTCGTCATCGATGCGGGATTCCTGCTCGGTGACGGCGGCAGCGGCAATAAAGACCGGCGTCTGCGGCAACTGCGGTTGGTAGCCGGACTTCTCCGGCTTGATGAGGGCTGCTGCGTTGGTGGCCCCAACGTAGGTCTGGGGGAGGAAGAGCGTGAAAGTGCTGCCGGCGCCAGGAGTGGAGCGGAGCTGGATCTCTCCGCCCAGGAGGTTGGCCAGCTCGCGGCTGATGGCCAGGCCCAGACCGGTTCCGCCGTACTTGCGGCTGGTCCCTGCATCGGCCTGTTGGAAGGCCTCAAAGATGATGCGCTGTTTCTCCGGAGCGATCCCGATGCCGGTGTCGGAAACCTTGAACGCGATCACGGAGCCCGCGCCGGAAAGAATGGGGTGATCGGGGCTCCAGCCGCCGGTGACGGAGGTGACGGAGAGTTTTACGCTGCCCTGGTCCGTGAACTTGAAGGCGTTGGAAAGCAGGTTCTTCAGCACCTGCTGCAGGCGCTTCGAATCCGTGACAAGGCTGCGGCCGAGCGCCGGATCGCCGGAGACTTCGAAGCTGAGCTTGCGATTCTCTGCCTCGTGGCGGAACGGCCGCGCCACCGTTTCCAGCAGCGCCCCGAAGAAGATCTCTTCGGCCTCGATCGACACCGTGCCCGACTCGATCTTGGAGAGATCAAGAATGTCGGAGATGAGGTTGAGCAGGTCGGTTCCCGCGGCGTGAATGGTGCGGGCGAACTCGACTTGCTTGGGCGAGAGCGAGCCGTCGGGGTTTTCCGCCAGCTGCTGCCCCAGCACCAGGATGGAGTTGAGCGGAGTGCGCAGCTCGTGCGACATGTTGGCCAGGAATTCCGACTTGTACTTGGAGGTGAGAGCGAGCTCGCGGGCCTTTTCTTCCAGAGCCCTCCGCGCCTGCTCGATTTCCTGGTTCTTGCGCTCCACTTCGTAGTTCTGCTCGGCCAGCTGCTGAGCCTTCTGCGCCAGCTGCTCGTTGGTTCCCTGCAGTTCCTTCTGCTGGGTCTGCAGTTCGGTGGCAAGCTGCTGCGACTGCTTCAGCAGGCCTTCCGTCTGCATAGTGGCTTCAATGGAGTTGAGCACGATCCCAATGGAGGAGGTGAGCTGATCGAGGAAGGCCAGTTGCGAAGGCGTAAAGGCGCTCAGGCTGGCCAGCTCGATGACGGCCTTCACGCGGTCCTCAAACAGAACCGGGAGCACGATAACGTTCTTGGGAACGGCTTTGAAAAGGCCGCTGCGGATGGGCGCCGTCTTCTTCGGCAATTCCGTGATCAGCAGGCGGCGCTTCTCCACCGCGCACTGGCCGATGAGGCCTTCGCCGAGGCGAATCTCAGTCAGGTGGCCCTCGGGGTTATTGGCGTAGGTTGACAAAAGAAGGAGTGTGCCTTCGCGCTGGGCGGAGGAGTCGGACTCCATCTGGTAGATGACGCCCTGCTGCGCGTTGACCAGCGGCGCCAGCTCGGAGAGCAGCATGCGGCCCACAGTGGCCAGGTCGCGCTGCCCCTGCAACATGCCGGTGAAGCGGGCCAGGTTGGTCTTCAGCCAGTCCTGCTCCGTGTTGCGGTCGGTGGTCAGGCGAAGGTTGTCAATCATCGTATTGATGTTGTCCTTTAGCTCCGCCAGTTCTCCGCGGGCTTCCACCTGAATCGACCGCGTCAGGTCGCCCTTGGTAACGGCGGTTGCCACTTCGGCAATGGCGCGCACCTGGTTGGTCAGGTTATCGGCCAGCAGGTTCACGTTGCCGGTAAGGTCCTTCCAGGTGCCGGCGGCGCCGGGCACGTTGGCTTGGCCGCCTAAACGGCCTTCCACGCCGACTTCGCGAGCCACCGTGGTCACCTGGTCGGCAAAAGTGGCCAGCGTGTCCGTCATATTGTTGATGGTCTCGGCCAGCGTGGCCACTTCGCCCTTTGCGTTCACAGTCAGCTTCTGCGTCAGCACGCCGTTAGCCACGGCGGTCACCACCTTCACAATGCCGCGCACCTGCTCGGTCAGGTTGGCCGCCATCACGTTCACGTTGTCGGTGAGGTCCTTCCAGGTTCCGGCCACGCCGGGTACCTGCGCCTGGCCGCCGAGCTTGCCCTCGGTGCCCACTTCGCGGGCCACGCGCGTCACTTCGGCGGCGAAGGCGTTGAGCTGGTCCACCATGGTGTTGATGGTATCTTTGAGCTCCAGGATTTCGCCCTTCACGTCCACCGTGATCTTGCGGCTCAAGTCGCCTCGGGCCACGGCGGTTGTGACTTCAGCGATGTTGCGCACTTGCGCCGTGAGGTTGCCCGCCATGGCGTTTACTGAGTCGGTCAAGTCCTTCCATGTGCCGGCCACGCCAGGCACATTGGCCTGGCCACCAAGCTTGCCTTCGGTGCCGACTTCGCGCGCCACGCGAGTCACTTCAGCGGCGAAGGAGCGAAGCTGCTCCACCATGGTGTTCAGCGTTTCCTTCAGCTGAAGGATTTCGCCGCGGACGTCCACGGTGATCTTGCGGCTCAAATCGCCGTTGGCGATGGCGGTTGCCACTTCGGCGATGTTTCGCACTTGCGCGGTGAGGTTGCCGGCCATGAAGTTGACCGAGTCAGTAAGGTCTTTCCACGTGCCCGCCACGCCGGGCACCTGCGCCTGGCCGCCAAGCTTGCCGTCGGTTCCCACTTCGCGGGCCACGCGCGTCACTTCGCCGGCGAAGGCGTTGAGCTGGTCCACCATGGTGTTGATGGTGTTCTTGAGCTCGAGAATTTCCCCCTTCACGTCCACGGTGATCTTGCGCGAGAGGTCGCCGCGGGCCACGGCCGTTGTCACTTCCGCAATGTTGCGGACCTGCGCGGTCAGGTTGCCGGCCATGGAGTTGACCGAGTCGGTAAGGTCCTTCCACGTTCCCGAAGCTCCGGGCACATTGGCCTGTCCGCCGAGGCGGCCTTCGGCGCCCACTTCGCGGGCCACGCGGGTCACTTCGCCGGCGAACCGGTTGAGCTGGTCCACCATGGTGTTGATGGTTTCCTTCAGCAGCAGGATTTCGCCGGAGACGTTGACGGTGATTTTCTTTGAGAGATCGCCGTTGGCGATCGCGGTAGCCACTTCGGCGATGTTTCTCACCTGGCCGGTGAGGTTGGAAGCCATGGAGTTGACTGAGTCGGTCAAGTCTTTCCAGGTGCCGGCCACGTCAGGCACGACGGCCTGGCCGCCGAGCTTGCCGTCGTTGCCCACCTCGCGGGCCACGCGGGTCACTTCGCCGGCGAAGGCGTTGAGCTGGTCCACCATGGTGTTCAGGGTGTTTTTCAGCTCCAGGATTTCGCCCTTCACGTCCACGGTGATCTTGCGCGAGAGGTCGCCGCGGGCCACGGCTGTGGCCACTTCAGCGATGTTGCGGACTTGGCCCGTGAGGTTCGACGCCATGAAGTTGACGTTGTCGGTAAGGTCCTTCCACGTTCCGGCCACGCCCGGCACCACGGCCTGACCGCCGAGACGGCCCTCGGTCCCCACTTCGCGAGCCACGCGGGTCACTTCGCCGGCGAAGGCGTTGAGCTGGTCCACCATCGTATTAATAGTGTTCTTCAGCTCCAGAATCTCGCCCTTCACGTCCACCGTGATCTTGCGCGACAAATCGCCACGCGCCACGGCAGTGGTAACTTCGGCAATGTTGCGAACCTGCGCGGTAAGGTTGCCGGCCATGGAATTGACTGAGTCAGTCAAGTCCTTCCACGTTCCCGCCACGCCGGGTACGTTGGCCTGCCCGCCGAGACGCCCTTCCGTTCCCACTTCGCGAGCGACACGAGTCACTTCGCCGGCGAAACGGTTGAGCTGATCCACCATCGTGTTCAGCGTTTCTTTCAGCTGCAGAATCTCGCCGCGCACGTCCACCGTGATCTTGCGGCTCAAGTCTCCGTTGGCGATGGCGGTTGCCACTTCAGCAATGTTGCGCACCTGGCCGGTGAGGTTGCCGGCCATAAAATTCACGTTGTCGGTAAGGTCTTTCCAGGTACCCGCCACGCCGGGCACGTTGGCTTGGCCGCCGAGCTTGCCTTCCGTGCCCACTTCGCGAGCCACGCGGGTCACCTCGCCGGCGAATGCGTTCAGCTGGTCCACCATCGTATTAATGGTGTCTTTCAGCTCCAGGATTTCGCCCTTCACGTCCACCGTGATCTTCCGGGAAAGGTCGCCGCGCGCCACCGCAATCGTCACTTCAGCAATGTTTCGCACCTGGCTAGTCAAATTCGACGCCATGGCGTTGACCGAGTCCGTCAAGTCCTTCCAGGTACCGGCCACGCCCGGCACCACCGCCTGTCCACCCAGTTTGCCTTCCGTGCCCACTTCGCGCGCCACGCGCGTCACTTCCGAAGCAAACGACCGCAGCTGATCCACCATCGTGTTGATGGCTTCCTTCAGCTGCAGAATCTCGCCGCGCACGTCCACCGTAATCTTGCGCGAAAGGTCGCCCGACGCCACCGCCGTAGTCACCTCCGCAATATTGCGCACCTGGCTAGTCAAATTCGACGCCATCGCGTTGACAGAATCCGTCAAATCCTTCCACGTTCCAGCCACGCCCGGCACCACAGCCTGCCCGCCCAACTTGCCTTCGGTGCCCACTTCGCGCGCCACGCGCGTCACTTCCGAAGTAAACACCCCCAGCTGCTGAATCATCGTGTTCACAATGTTCGCCGACCGCAGAAATTCGCCTTCCAGCGGCCGCCCGTCCACATCCAGCCGCACCGTCTGCGTCAGATTCCCCTGCGCCACGGCGGCAATCGCGCGCGTCACCTCGTTGGTCGGCCGCAGCAGGTCCTCAATCAGCGTGTTCACTGACACTTCCATCTCGTCCCACGCGCCGCGGTGCCGCTCAAAGCGGATGCGCTCTCGGGTGCGGCCCTCCTTGCCCACGGCCTGCCCCGCGCGCTTCAGCTCCTGCGCCATCTGCTCATTGGCGATCACAATCTCATTAAAGGTGTCGGCAATCTTGCCCGCCATCCCGCTCCACGTAACCGGCAGGCGCACGCTGAAGTTGCCGTCCTTCATCGTCTGCAGGCACTCAAGAATGGCCGCAAGGTACTCGGGTTCGGCCAGTCCGTTGCCATTGGATTGTTCAAGGGGAGGGTGATTCGGATCGTCTTGGCCGAGGCCAGGCTGCTCAATTGAAGTAGCCATCTTGATGCTGCTCCTGCGCGCAAGCTATTCAGAAAACTGAGGCAAGCCCCGATCGTGAATCCCTCAAAAAAGCCCAAGCGCGGGTAATTTCACGAGTCGCGGTGCACGGTCAGGGGAATGCTCTGAGTGGGGTTCGATGCACCCCGGGCGCCGCAAGTTGTCCCGAGTTTCCCGCGCTAACAAGAAATTTTTCAGTAGCGGGGCAGGTGCAAGGCTCTGTATCAGGGCACGGCTTCACAGCTTGGTGAAAAACGAACGGCCGTCTAGAAGAGAACGCGTCAGGGCGGGACTTTAGTCCCGCCGATAACCGCAAACAAAAAACTTGGGCTTTAGCTGTGAAGTTTCAAGACGTTGTTTACATTTCCAAGTGCTGCTTTGAAAGTGCACGGCTTCAGCCGTGCCGATGAACGCTACTTCAACGAATTGGGGCTTTAGACCCAGGGGGTCCAAAACATCAAAGGATTCATGCTCATAGTGCGATCCTGCCTCACTCCAACGCGGAAGGAGCAGCGGCCTTCAGGCCGCTAAAGAGACGCATAAAAGGCCTCCGGGCGGCTTTAGCCGCGGGCCTTCCACCCGGACTCGGGCATTTCCCCGAAAGTCGCTTTGTATCAGGGCAACTTTCCGTCGTGGCGGACGCCGAGCAGCGCATGAAACAAAAGATCCGGGCTTTAGCCAGTGTGCGCGAACGGCCACAATGGTTCCACAATTACCCCTCCCGGAGGAATAATGAAACAGAGGAACCGGGCAAATGAGCCTTTACTGCGCAGAGGGCGGGGTGGACCGGGAACTGTCGCCGCCGGAGCTGGAACAGCTTTTGGCCGGCGCGCTCGATCGCCTGGGGCCGCGCGAGCGCGTGCTCGCGGTGCCGCCGGACATGACCCGGTTCTATTCGCAGGCCGGGTTCCTCACCCAGTGCGTCTGGCGCTACTACGGCGACCGGCTCAAGGCCGTGCTGCCCGCGCTTGGCACTCACACTCCCATGCGCCCGGACCAGATCGCGCAGATGTTCGGTGACGTGCCGCAGGAGCTTTTCCTCGTTCACAACTGGCGCACGGACCCGGTAACGCTGGGCGAGGTTCCGGCGGAGTTTATCGAGAGCGTCTCCGAGGGCAAGCTGCATTATGCATGGCCGGCGCAGGTCAACCGGCACATCGTCGAGGATGGTTTCGATCTCGTGCTCTCCATCGGCCAGGTGGTGCCGCATGAAGTAATCGGCATGGCCAATTACAACAAGAACATCCTCATCGGCACCGGCGGGCGCGACGGCATCAACCGCAGCCACTACCTGGGCGCGGTCTACGGCATGGAGCGCATCATGGGCAAGGCCGAGAACCCCGTCCGCGCGGTGTTGAACTACGCCAGCGGAGCATTTCCTGCGCCAGATCCCGATCGTCTATGTGCATACCGTGGTCGGGCGCAAGGCCGACGGTGAGCTCGCCGTCCGCGGCCTGTTTATCGGCGATAACGAGGAGTGCTTTCTTGCGCGCGGCGGAGCTGAGCGTGAAAGTAAACTTCGAGTTAGTCGATGAGCCGATCCGCAAGGCCGTCGTCTATCTCGATCCGCACGAGTATCACTCCACATGGATCGGCAACAAGGCAGTCTATCGCACGCGGATGGCGCTGGCCGACGGCGCGGAACTTATCATTCTTGCTCCGGGCGTAAGGAGTTCGGCGAAGACAAGCGCATCGACGAGCTGATCCGCAAGTACGGCTATCGCGGCACTCCGGCCACGCTCGATGCGGTGGAAAAAAACGCGGACCTCGCCGGCGAGCTAAGCGCGGCGGCGCATCTGATTCACGCGCTCGTCGCGAGGGAAGGTTCACGCATCACCTGGTGCCCCGGCAAGCTGACGCGCGAAGAGATCGAAGGCGTCGGGTTCGCGTACGGCGAGTTAGGCGCGATGTTGAGTAAGTATGATCCGGCGAAGTTACATCAGGGTATAACCGGGTGGATGGGGAAGATATCTTCTTTATTGCGAACCCGGCACTGGGGCTGTGGGCGCATGGGTCACGGCTGAGCTAAGTCGGGTTGCGGCTATAGAGCCGGAAATTAACTTCAATTGTTATCGTTTGCGGGCACCGGGATACCCCATCGAAGCGCCGGAAAGAATCTGTATTGCCGCACGGCCTCGATGGCTTTCTCATCCAGCCCTTTGCCCAATGGCCTGATCACCCGAATATCTTCGACTTCGCCTCGTTCGGTTACCAGAGCTGCGACCAACACAACGCCCTGGAGCCCAGCGGCTCGCGCTTCATCTGAGAATTTCGCCTCTGGCGTAACCAGTGGAACCGGGGGCCTGTTTTCTTTGCCGTATTCCACCAGATGAAGTGGCATGATCTCGGGAACGGCGCGCTTCTGACCGGGCACGAAGGGGACCCAGATTTCAACTCTTGCTGGAACGGGAGTTCGATGAAGCATTGCGGGCTCAAATTCAAAGTTCCGAACGGTGGCGAGGGCCGAAGCATCGAATGGCCCGGGATTGGGCGAGACGAGATGGACATCGACCAGCTTGCCGTTTGCGTCAATGGTCGCAGCCACTATGCGGCTATATTTAAGTCCGGCAAGCCGAGGGTCGCTGGGATATGCCGCTGGAAAAGGATGGACGATTTTTGGGGGCTCGACGCCATTTCCCGGCGAGTAATAACCGTCAGCGTCGGGCACAGGCTCGCTTTGTTGTGAAATTGCGCCAATTGCGAATCCAGCCAGCGATAGAAACACGGCGAACGCGCGCAGCATATAAGGACCTGAGGACCGGATTGAACGTCGCGATCACTCTACCACAATTCCCAGTTCCCTCAGCAGGAACGCGTAATCGAACGCGATCTCCTTCAGATAGTCATAGCGGCCGCTGGCGCCGCCGTGCCCGGCCTTCATGTTAGTCACCAGCAGCAGCGGATTGTTATCGGTCTTCAGCGTGCGCAGTTTGGCCACATACTTGGCCGGCTCCCAGTACATTACCTGGCTGTCGTTGAGGCAGGTCTTGACTAACATGGCCGGATAACTCGCCGCCTTCAAGTTATCATAAGGCGAGTAACTCAGCATGTAGCGGAAATACTCTTCCTCGTTCGGATTGCCCCACTCCTCGTACTCCGGCACGGTGAGCGGCAGCGAAGCGTCGAGCATGGTGTTCATCACGTCCACAAACGGCACATGCGAAGGACGGCGCGGAACAGATCGGGCCGCATGTTGACGACCGCGCCCATCAGCAGCCCGCCGGCCGAGCCGCCTTCGATGGCCACGCGCGCCGGATCGCCATAGCCGCTGGCGGTCAGGTGCTCCACGGCGGCGATGAAGTCGGTGAAGGTATTGCGCTTCACCAGCATCTTGCCGGCGTCGTGCCAGGGCTTGCCCAGGTCGCCGCCGCCGCGGATGTGCGCATAGGCCATCACCACGCCGCGGTCGAGCAGGCTGAGCCGGTTGGAGCTGAAGCCCAGCGGCAGCGAGTAGCCATACGAGCCGTAGCCGTAAACATAGAGCGGATTCTTGCCCGGCTCGCGCTGTGTCGTCTCTTGCGATAGACGAGCGAGATCGGCACCTGCGACGCCGTCCGGCGCCGTGGCGTGTGACGCGCTCGCTGGCATAGAGGGTGCGGTCGAAGCCGCCGGGAACCTCCACCTGCTTGAGCAGCGTGGATTCGCCGGTGCCGAAGTCGTATTCGAAAACCGAACTCGGCGTCACCAGCGACTGGTAGGCGTAGCGGAACGTTGCGCGTATCGAAGATCGCGGTTGATGTGCGGATGGGCGCTGTAGGCGGGCTCGGGGAAGGCAATCTCGCCGCAGGTGCTCGGCCTCGGCCGTGTCGCCTGCGAACCTCCACAGGCGCAGCCGCGGCAGGCCGTCTTCGCGCTCGCAGGCGATAAAGAAGCGGTTGAAAAGATCGACGTCTTCCAGCATCACGTCGTCGCGGTGCGGGATACGCTCGACCCAGTTCTCGCGCTGCGGCGCGATCACGGGCGCGGTAACCAGGCGGAAGTTGCGGCCGCGGTCGTTGGTGCGGATGAACCAGAGGCCGCCGCGATGATCGACGCGAGTACTCGTGTTCGTCCTCGCGCGGAGCGATGACGGTGAACTTGCCCGTCGGGATCGCCGGCGGGCAGAAACCAGCACTCGGTGGTGGTGTGGCTGGCCGACTCCATCACCAGGAACTGGCCGTCGCGCGTGCGCCCCGCGCGCCAGGTTGAAGCGCTCGTCGTCGTCCTGGTAGACGAGCACGTCGCCGGCGTACGGCGTGCCGCGCATGTGCCGCCAGAGCTGGAACTGGCGCTTCTGCTCCTCGTCTTCGACGGTGTAGAAGAGGTTGAAATTGTCGGCGGCCCAGACCACGGAGCCCACGCGCTCCACCGTCCCGGGAGGGTTTCGCCGGTCTCCAGATCCTTGATGTACAGCGTGTATTGGCGGAAGCCGGTGTAGTCCACGGTGTAGGCCAGCCAGCGGCCGTCGTCGCTCATGTCCACGGCGCCGATGGCGAAGAACGGGTGACCCTCGGCCATGACGTTGCCGTCGAGCAGCACTTCCTCCGGCGCGTTGTCGAGCGGGCCGGACGCGAGCCCGAGTCTTGCGGCAACTGATGGCGTACTGCTTGCCCTCCTCGGTGCGGGAGTAATACCAGTACTGGCCGTCGCGGTAGGGCACGGAGACGTCGGTTTGCTTGATGTGGCTGAGCATCTCGTTGTAGAGCTGCTCGCGCAGCGCGGCCTGGGCGCCATTACGGCTTCGGCGTAAGCGTTCTCGGCTTCCAGGTAGGCGATGGTTTCGGGATTGTCCTTATCGCGCAGCCAGGCGTAGTCGTCGCTGAGGGTGACGCCGTGTAGCTGGTTTCGAGTTGCTTCTGGGGTGCTGTCGGGGGAGTCGCAGCCTGATTTTCGTTCATCGCATTAAGTCTATTGCGTTTGCTCCGGTTTCGCTCGCCAGGGAACCTGCCCCCGCCCCGCCCCGTACAATAGTTAGCGTGAACACGCTCAATCGATTGGCGGCGGCGGGCTTGCGGCTGGCATTGGTGGCAACCCTCCTCTTTTGTGCCGTTTGGGCCTCCGCCGAGCGCGTCCAGGACCTCCCCAACCCCACCGACTACGTGAGCGACTTGGGGCATGTGCTTACGCCGGATGCTATTGCGCGGATTGATGGGATTTGCGGCGAACTGGACCACACGGCGGCCAATGCGCAGGTGGCTGTGGTCACCGTACATAATTTGAACGGGGAAGACGCGGCCGACTGGGCCAACGAGCTCGAAAACAAATGGCACGTGGGCAAGAAGGGCACGGATCGCGGCGTGCTGCTGCTGCTGGCCGTGGACGATCACCAGTACCGCATTGACGTTGGGTACGGACTTGAAGGCATCCTGCCGGATGGCAAGGTGGGCGATATCGGCCGGGAGATGCGCGTCTACCTGCGCCAAGGCAATTATGACGATGCGGTGCTGCAGGCGGTGGGCTCGATTGCGCAGGTGATTGCGCAGGATGCCCACGTTACGCTGGAGGACCAGGCGCCCGTGGAACAGGCTGCCCCGCAAACCGTGCATCGCGGCTTTCCTCTCGGCAGACTTATCTTTTTCATCATTTTCTTCCTGCTTTTTGGCGGGTCGTGGATATCGCGGCTGCTGTTCGGCGCCATGCTGTTCAATAACTGGCGCGGCGGCGGCTGGGGCGGCGGAAGCTGGGGCAGCGGCGGCGGTTGGGGCGGCGGCGGCGGTGGAGGCGGTGGTGGATTTGGCGGCTTCGGCGGCGGAGGGTTTGGCGGCGGCGGAGCTGGGGGAAGCTGGTAAGAGCAGGGAACAGGGAACAGAGGAGCAGGGACCCAGGAACGTAAGGGACCCAGGGAATAAGGGAATCAGGGACTAAGGGATCCGCCGAGGCGGAGGACAAATGGGGCCTGAGAGGGCCGGAGGAGAACGGACTGTATGCGTCGTGGATCGATGGTGTTTCTGGTTGTGATCGCGGTGATTGTTTTGGCCGGGCTGTTTGTATATGGCAGCTTCAAGAGCGCGCAGAACCAGATGGTTCAGTTGCAGGAGAATGTCAACTCGAAGTGGTCGGATGTGGATGTGAATCTGCAGCGCCGCGCCGACCTGATTCCCAACCTGGTGGAGACGGTGAAGGGGTTTACCAAGGAGGAGAGCACGGTGTTTGGCGATATTGCCAACGCACGGGCAGGAATGTTGAACGCACAGGGTCCGGCGGCCAAAATCGCAGCCAATAATCAGCTTGACGGCGCCATCGGGCGGCTGCTGCTGCTGACGGAAAACTATCCCCAATTGCGCTCCAGCGACCAGTTCATGCGCCTGCAGGATGAGCTGTCGGGCACGGAAAACCGCATCTCAGTTTCGCGGCGGTACTATAACGAATCGGTCCAGGCCTACAACACGTTTATCGAGCAGTTCCCCAACAGCGTCTGGGCCAACATCCTGGGATTCCGCCGGAACAGCGCTTACTTCCAGGCCAGCGAGGCTTCGCGGCAGGCGCCGCAGGTGAAGTTCTAAATGCAGGGAGTAGGGAACAGGCAGTAGGCCGAGTTTGGCCGGGGCGTGGGCCGGGAGGCCGGCGCTACACTTGCAATCAGGCAAAGGCCATCCCGCGCGGGATGGCCTTTCTTCTTCGCCGCGCCTACCCCGCGCCCTACAATGGCGGCATGCTTCGGAACGGGTCGCAGATTCCTGGAGCCGAGACTTCCGCATCGGCGGTGATTCAACCGTGCAGAGGAAAGCGATCTCTCTCCAGCTTTGGAGCTATGGTTCGGTGTCGCATCGAGACGGTCGCCAACCAGCCTGATCTTCAAAAGATTCCGGGACGGTAATTCGCGCGATGAAAGTGACCCACTTGATTGAGTTCGGAGAGCCATCGGTCTGGAGCCGAAAGTGGCTCAGAGCGACCGAGCCGAATATCCCCCTTTTAAGCAGATCAATGAAGTCGCCAGCGGCTGAGGGCGCGGACGAATGGAGAGCATCCTCTGCCAATTTCGAGTAGCGCATAAAATCCGACGTGTTGAGGACAAAACTGAGGCTTTTTGTGCCACTGAGCCGCTCGCTGGCTGTGGCTCCCCAGCCCGAACCGAGGACCTGTGCTTCTCCATCAAGAGGAAGGTTTACGGGGTAACTCCAGTCGACATCTGATCCGACTGGCGAAACACGTAAAGACCATCCTCCATGGTCTTTGTAGGGGTCCAAGGCCAGTTCCAGTCCCGCTCCAATGCCATGTTTGAAACTCTCGCCGCCGTTGACTTTCACGGGGAAGCTCTTCTGCTTGCAGGCGAGGCTTTGACCGAAGGCACTGGTAGTGAGAATCGCCGCAAGCAAGACGCCGTAAGCTCTTAGGAATTTCGTCCTCATTCTCGTGGAAGGCAATTGTAACTCTGGGCCAACGCGGCCGATGATCGATTTGAGGGAAACCAGCCCCCTGTTGTTTTCCAATTGTGGCCGGAGTCTTTTGTTTGCGGTCAGCGGCACGACTGAAGTCGTGCCCTGATACAAAGTGCGGCCCGTAAGTGGCATTGAGCGTCCGGGTTCCTTTTCTGTAACCCGACGTCCCGTGCAGACGGAAGCGGCCCTCTATTTTCCCCTTTTTGGCCTCATGTTCAAGTCGTTTGGGCTGCAACTGGCGTTCTTCCAGCGATAGTCCGAATTCGTCACCGAACTGGTAGTTTTTCCGTTGAGGGTCATGTCGATCGAGGCTTTAGCGGTCATGTGATCCATGCCATCAAATCTCATCACGACGTTGCCCTTCATCGCGAAGACTCTCAACTGACAGTCCATAAGGTAAGTTGCGCCACTGGAAGTGACGCTGAGTTGGGTTACGGTGCAGTGTGGATCCTGCGTCAGGGCCTTGGTCCACATTTCGTCATTCAGACAGTAGAGGAGAACCGTAGGCTCCTGCCCCGCAGTGGGGCTGGGGGTTGTGGCTGCCCATTCGCCAGAGCGCAAAGGAAACTTTTGTTGCGCCGAACAATGGGAGGTTGCCATGAGGGCCAGGACACCGAACGCAATCCATTTTAGAAAAGCCATCTCCGCGAATCCTCGTTCCATGGAGCCGGAATTTCCATTTTGCCGACTCGCTAGGATTCAATATAGCCCTGCTGCCAAAACTCGCGATCCTTCCGGCATGGGTTCCAACGGTAAGGATTCGGGGCAGGTCCCGATTCCGCTTCCAAAACCTCACAGGTTGCGCGCGGGTCGTCGGATGGGGAAACTTCGCGGGAGCCAGATCACGAGACGCGAGTCGGGCCGCGCCCTGAGAGGCAAATGGATTGCAAAGTTCAGAGTCGCCGGTGATCCATTCTCTACACAGCGGGAATTGTGGAATTGTCATAGCCACGGATTTCGCATCCGTTGTCCCATCGAAACGCGCGGAACTGCCAAAGTATGTGCGGGGTCGGCATCGTTGAATCCAGCCGGCCAAGCAGATCGCACATCTGCGCGATGCGGATATGGGCTTCGCCAGTGGCGTCAGAACCGAGCAAGGTGATGTCCAACATGTTGGTGCCACCCCGGTGATTCGCGCTCTTGAGTACTTCCCTCCTGGGCAAGTCTGTCCAACGCAGGCCGAGAGACTTTAGCCCACCCAAGATGCGTTTCATCTCCCCTGCAGAGACAAACACATTGGCTTGGTCGTCCTTGATGAAATCGATAAGTTCCACTTTGTGCAATCTGTGGTCGGCGTCAGGTACGACAAAGAAATCAATCGGATTCCTGAAGTGGCTCTCCATATCGCCGAACCAGAAGAGGCTCAGCGCGGTCTTTTCAGCAATCGGGCCGTCCAGAAGGATACTGGGCCGATTCCACTGCGCGGCTGTGTGCAGGGCTTCGGGCGACTGAATGTCACGGATTTCATCGAGGAGTTTCTGATTCTGGGTAGCAAGCTTTTGCGCCCGGGCGCGGAAAAAGACCGCAGCACTCGACGTGATCAGCGCGACAAACACCAAGACAGATGGCAGAACCCGCTGATATGGCAAACGGATACTCATAAACAGGTCTTTATCAATCAAAAGGAACCTGATCATTGTATTCGGGTCGAGTGGTTGCCGATGGGGAAGTTTCGGCTGGGGTTGGCACGTGCCTTCGCTGCCAAATCTGTGCTGATTTGTGCTAACGATTTGGGCTTATTGGATATGTTCTACATTTAGATTCAATAACTTACATGTTTTCTATGGGCATTTGAGTCGTGCCCTGATACAAAGCGCTTTTCCAAAAAGCAAAGGCCATCCCGCTGGGGACGGCCTTTGCTTTGACGCCGAATGCAATTCCGGATTACTTGAAGGATGCGATGCCGCTGGCCTCGTCCTCGTAGACGTCGAAGACGGTGTAAAGCTTGGTTAGCTGGAGAACATCCTTGACCTTTTGGTCAGGTTCAAGAGCTTGACGGCTGCGCCCTGGTTCTTGGCGGTGGTGAAGGCGCTCACGAGCTCGCCCAGGCCGGAGCTGTCAATGTAATTCACGTCGCCCATGTTCAGCAGGATATTGTGGGAACCCTTGCTGATGAGGTCACGGACGGCCTCGCGCAACTGCACACTGCCCTCGCCCAGGGTGATCCGCCCGCTCAGGTCCAGAACGGTAACGCCGTCCACTTCACGGGAAGCAATAGTCAAAGCCACAGGAAATTCCTCCTTTTTCGGGTATTACGGTTATAGCACCTTTTACCGGGCAGGGGCCGCAGCGGAGATGCCACGGGTGACGGCTCGCGTGTCCGCGGCGCCTATTGCGATTCGCCCGGCGGCGCCAGATATTTGACCAGCGTCAGCTCGGTTCCAGGATGCAGTTGACGAAAGTGTACCTCATCCATAAAGGAGCGGATGAGGAAGATGCCGCGGCCGGTTCCGCGGAGAAGGTTTTCCGGGTCACGGGGATCGGGCAGGGTGTCGGGATCGACACCGCGGCCCTGGTCGCTGATGATGAAGACGAGGGATTTGCCGGTGTTCTCAAAACTGGCGGTGATGCATTTGGCGGGGTCGTATTCGTTGCCGTGGAGAACGGCGTTGACGGCCGCCTCGCGCACGGCCATGGTGACGCGGAAGGATTCGTCCTCGTCCAGCCCCGCCTGCCCCGCCAGCTTCTCTGCTATGGATTCGACCTCGCCGACGCTCTCCATGGTGGAGTTGAGCGAGATGGTCTGCCGTCCTGCTGTTTGGTCCGCTCAATCGATCTTCAAAACCCCGCTGGTGATCTGATGGCGGACCGTATTTGGAGACGGCCGCGCATGTGGTGGAGCCTTGTTCGGAAGTTTCATGGCTGGAAGGGATTGTGTCAAGACGAGGCGCGGTCCTGGGCCGGAAGTTCTGAGAAGATCCGTGCCGCGAAAATGCAGGTCCTTTGGGAAATCAGTGGAAGCCTTCGACTCCGTTTGCCGCAAAAAACGCGGCAAACTCCGCTCAGGATGACGGCCCTTTTATGAAACGAATTATGGGCAAACTACGCTTCAAAGGATGACGGCGGCGTTTTCATTGCGAGTTTCAGGGACAGGACGCGCGCCCTTTTCGTGCCCTGACCGGCTACACTCTTCGTGATGGACAACGGCGCCCCAACCCGCGTGAGCCTTACCGCCCTGCTGGGCATGCCTGTGACCGACGCAAGGGCCTTTGCGCGGGCGGCTTAAAGACATCGCCGTGGCTACCGGACCGGACGCGGGCAAAGTTGCCGGCCTGGTGCTGAAGACGCGCACCGGGCGCTTCCTTGTGCCTTCGCAGGAGGTGATGGAAACGCCGGCGGGAACGCTGGAGCTGCGCACGCCCGAGGCCATGACGCCGCTGCAGGATGACGGCAATTTCATCTTCCTGCAGCAGGACCTTATCGACCGGCAGATTATCGACGTGCATGGACGCAAAGTGGTGCGCGTAAACGACGTTGACCTGGAGTGGATGGGACACGGCTCCGCACACCTGCTGCGCGTGGCGGAAGTGGAAGTGGGCCTGCGCGGAGCGCTGCGGCGCGTCTTTAAGGGCCTGCTGCCTCGGGCGCAGCTTGAGGCGCTCTCCCGCCGCTTCACGGGCCAAGATTATTCCCTGGCAGTTTGTGGACGTGATCGAAGTGGATCCCGCGCGGCGGGTGAAGCTGCGCATTGCCTACGAGCGCCTAGCCGACATGCATCCCTCCGACCTGGCCGACATCCTTGAGGATCTGCCGCCAGCCGAGCGCGATGCCGTGTTCACCTCGCTGGACGAAGAAGTGGCAGCGGAGACGCTGGAGGAAGTCGAGCCGAGGATGCAGAAGTCGCTGCTGGAGAAGCTGGACGAAGAGAGAATCGCCGACATTGTGGAGGAGATGGATCCCGGCGCGGCCGCCGACCTGCTGGCCGAGCTGACGGAGGAACAATCGGACGCCATCCTGGAGGAGATGGAGCCCGAAGAGCGGCACGAGGTGGAGGAGTTGCTCGAGTTCGACGAAAACTCCGCCGCCGGCTCGATGACCACCGACTTTGTATTTGTGGGCGCGGATTCGACGGTGGCGCAGGCGGTGCAGGCATTACGCGCATTCGACGGCGATCCTGAATCCATCACCGAAATCTACCTGCTGGACGAGAAGCGCGTGCTGCGCGGCGCGGTGTCGCTGGCGCGCCTGGTGATGGCGCAGCCGGAGGCGCGCTGAGCGTGCTGGCCGAGCCGCGCGTGCTTTCCTGCCCCGCAGACACCCGGCAGATCGAGCTGGCGGAGCTCTTCGACAAGTACAATCTGCATGCCCTGCCGGTGGTGGATGCGCAGGGCCGGATGGTCGGCGTAGTCCACGCCGATCACGTGATTGCGTTTCTTCGCGAAAGATCTGAATCGCTGAGCCGGTAGCTGGTAGCTGACACGCTATCGAGCTACTGGCCACAGCCCCGGCTCCCATCCGCTGCACCGTTACTCGCGTGCCCGATGCATGCGGCGCCGTCACAGCATATTTGCCCTGCTTCAGCGCGCCGTGCCTGGCCTCGCGCGCGATATGCGCATCGCGTGCGTCCAGCGCCGGCGCTTTCAGGGTCTCAATCTCCACCGCGCCGCTCTTGCCGAAGCCGAAGTCGAGCGTGAGTTCCAGATCGCGCTCCGCGTCCTTGTTGAGGATTACCACCGTTGTTGCTCCGTCCGGCAGCTTGGCCGCGTAGACCGTCGCATCCACGCCGGTTGCCTGGATCTGGCTGGTCAGGTCGGCCTTCACCAGCGTTGCCCCGCACAGCGCGCCCGCATATTTCAGCCCATAACCCACCGGCTCCAGCATGTATTTGTCTGCCGAAGGTGGCAATCGGCGTGTAGAACGGGTGGGGATGGGTGGCAATCTGTTCCGGCGTGGCGCCACCGTCCTTCAGCATGACGTCGCCGGGCAGGAATCCGCCCACCGAATTCGCCACCGACTTGCCGGTTCCGCCGTGCAGGTTCACGCCGGAGTAGTTGTTGCTGGCGAGCAGCAGAGAGTAGTCGGCCGACCACAGCGCAGCCGCAAACACATCAGAGACGCCCGGCTTGCCTCCGCGATAGCAGGTGTTGCCCTCGGTCATGCGCACGCGCGCGCCCATCTTGTCCGCGGCGGCGGTGGCTATGTCCGCCGTCTTCTGCACGCGCGCCATGGTCTCGGGCTTCAGCAGGTTGGGGATGTTCACATTGGGATTCGTTGCCGGCCCGCCGAAGTAGTAGTGGTGAGTCAGCGTGGTGACGTGCGGAGGATTCTCGATGGACGGCCACATCGCGGCAATCTCGGTCAGCCAGGAAATATTTCCGGCCACGTCGGGCATGCCGAATCGCGCTTCCGGCACCGCTTTCGCCACCGCCTGCGCCATCGCCATCCACTGGTCAAGGTACTCCTTCGCGTTCCACGTCTGGGGATCGCGCAGATGGCTGCCGAACAGGTCCACTTCGTTGCCGATCTGGAAGTATTGCAGGCGGCTGCCCAGCGTCTTGGCAACGTACTCCGCCTCTGCGGCCGCATGCTCGGGCGTATTGGTGCCCATGCCGATCCCGTAGAGACAGGTCCAGCCGGTTGACCGCAGGAAGCCGGCCAGGTTGCGGACGGCTTCTGCCGTTACCGGGTAATACTGCGCCTTGGGCTGGCCCACCACTTCGCGCACCTGCGGATGTTCGGGCTCCTTTGCGTCCGGCGTAGGCTTCCACCACTCGTACTCGCTGGTGTTGCCGCCCAGGCGCAACACGCCATGAGCGCTCAGGGCTTTGAATTCATGGATCAATCCTGTGTTCCCGGCGGAAAAGAATGTCGGATCGAGAAGCTGCTGCACCTCGTACGAAAGCCCGATGTAGTCCTGGGGCATGTGCGGCCCGTTTGCCTCGGTGGGGATCTGCAATGTGACTTGCGCGGTTCCCTGCGCCCTCAATTTGGTGGCGGCAACACTCATGGCGGCGGTGGCAAGAAAACTGCGCCGGCTGATCTCGTTCATCCTCATTGCTCCTTCCATCGGAGCTCTTGTGGGCCCCGGTTTTCCGCTCTCCAGTATAGGCCGGGCGTCCGGCACTTCCATTCGAGCCCGCTTTAATGAAGAAACCACACATGTAACCGCCTCGGCTCTCCGCCCGTATGCATCCATTGAGATGGCAAGTGCGCGCCCTCGGACGCGCGGTCTCGTGGCAAGCGAACCGATTCCCCGACGGAGGAAATGCCGGCATGGATATTTCGAATCAGGAGACAACCTGTTGTGTGGTTGGCGGAGGTCCGGCCGGCATCATGCTCGGCTACTTGCTTGCCCGCGCCGGCGTTGACGTCACGGTTTTGGAAAAGCACGGGGACTTTTTCCGCGACTTCCGCGGCGACACGGTGCATCCCTCCACTCTCGAGGTGCTCAGCGAGCTGGGGCTGCTCGATGACTTTTTGAAGGTGCCTCACCAGGAGGTGCGAACCGCCGGCGTCTTCATTGGAGGCACGCATCTTCCTGTTGCCGATTTCAGCCATGTTCCCGCCGCATGCAAGTTCGTTGCTCTCATGCCGCAATGGGATTTCCTGAATTTCCTCTCCGGCCGGGCGAAGGAATTCGCCGCGTTCCGTTTGTTGATGGGACACGAGGCCACCGGCCTGACGGAGGAAAACGGCCGCGTCATCGGAGTGGTGGCTCAGAACCAGGGCAGAGAGGTGCGGATTGGCGCGGACCTGGTGGCGGGCTGCGACGGCCGCCACTCCATCACCCGCCCCGCGGCGCGCCTGGAGCTGATCGATTACGGCGTGCCCATCGACGTGCTGTGGTTCCGCATCAGCCGCCGTCCGGACGACCCCGGCGAGGTATTGGGCAACGTGAACTACGGCAAGATGCTTATCCTCATCAATCGCTCAGCCTATTTCCAGTGCGGTCTCATGATTGCCAAGGGCTCTTACGACGCTATCAAGGAGCGCGGGATCGATGATTTTCGCGCCACTATCCGCTGCATTGCGCCTTATCTCGGCGACCGCGTGAATGAGGTCACCGGTTGGGACCAGATCAAAATACTGACCGTGCAAATCAACCGGCTGCGGCGCTGGCACCGGCCCGGCCTGCTCTGCATCGGCGACGCGGCGCACGCCATGTCGCCCGCGGGGGGCGTGGGCGTCAACCTTGCTGTTCAGGACGCCGTGGCCGCGGCCAATCTGCTGGCCGCGCCGCTGCGCGAGCGGCGGCTCACGGAGCAGGATCTGGAAGCGTTGCAACGGCGGCGCGCGTTTCCGGCAAAGGTGATCCAGGCGGTGCAACTGCGCGCTCACAACGGCATGGCGCGCATTTTCAAGAATCCCGGCCCCATTCAGGCGCCGTGGCAGGCCAAAGTCATCACCCGCATTCCAGGTATTCATCGCGCGCTGGGGTATGGCATCGGAATTGGCGTCCGCCCCGAGCACGTGCGCGACACCAAACAGGCGCGGAAAGTTGAAGCTCGGAAGATTTCTGGCAAAGCTGTGGGATTGGGAATCATCGTGGCCGCGGCGCTCGGCTGGGCAGTATGGAAGTCGTGATGGGCGACTCCTTCGAGAAGCGCCGCTTTAGCTGACTCGCCGACTTGCCGACCGGCTGACTTGCTGCCTTCAGTGCTCGTGCTTCCCCGGCCGCAGCATCAGGTCGCGGATGGCCTCGCGGGGGTCTTTGCCCTTCTCCAGGATCAGCTGCATCTGCTCGGCAATCGGCATCTCCACGCGATGCTGCCGGGCCAGTTCCAGGGCGGCGCGGGTCGTCAATACGCCTTCGGCCACTTTTCCGCCCAGCGATTCCAGGATCTCCTTGAGGCCGCGCCCATGGCCCAGCTCCATGCCCACGGTGCGGTTCCGGCTCAGGGAGCCGGTGCAGGTGAGCACCAGGTCGCCCAGGCCGGAGAGACCTGACAGGGTCTCCCGGCGCGCGCCGCACGCCACAGCCAGCCGCGTAATCTCCGCAATCCCGCGCGTCATCAGTCCGGCCGCGGAGTTGTGGCCCAGCCCCACGCCCGCCGCAACCCCGGCCGCAATTGCGATCACATTCTTGAGCGCGCCTCCCAGCTCCACGCCGACCACATCCGACGACGTGTACAAGCGCAGCGTCTCCGAGGAAACCTCGCGCTGCACAAGCGCCGCCACCGCGTGATCCAAGAATGCCACAGTGACCACCGTGGGCTGGCCCTCCGCCACTTCCTTGGCAAAGCTGGGCCCGCTCAGTGCTCCCACGGGAACATCGGTGAGCGCGGCCTCGGCCAGCGTGTTCGCGATCACCTGGGTCATGCGCAGGTTGGTGCCGACCTCAAGGCCCTTGGTGGCGCTGACCAGGATTTGGCCCGCGTGCATGTGGCCGCGCAGGCGCGCCATGGTGGCGTGCAGGAACTCCGACGGGATAACGGAAAAAAGGATGTCGGCGTGGGCCACGGCCGCGTCGTCGCCCGTAACCGCAACCGCATTCGGCAAAAGGAACCCGGGCAGAAACTGCAGGTTCTCCCTGGCCTCGTCGATCGCTTTGGCCAGCTCCGGAGTGAATGCCCACAGGGTTACATGACGCCCGTTGCGCGCCAGCGAAAGCGCCAGAGCTGTTCCCCAGGCGCCGGCGCCCAGCACCACGATGCGCGGCGAAATCGGTATGACTGTCATGCAGTTTTGGCCGCTCCAAACCGGTGCTCGGTGCCGCTGATCAGCCGGCGAATGTTGGGATGATGCTTGACGATGATGAGGAGCGCCACCGCGAATTGCACGGCAATAAAGAACGCCGGCCTGTCCCCGCGCACCGTAAGCCACGCGAAGACCGGAAAGCTGGCTGCGCCGAGGATCGAGCCGAGCGAAACGTATCGCGTCAGTCCCGTGACCAACGCAAATACTGTGATGGCTGCCAGCGCCGCCCACGGCGCCGCCACCAGGAACACGCCAAATCCCGTAGCCACGCCTCTGCCGCCCTTGAATCCCAGCCAGATGGAGAACATGTGCCCCAGCACTGCGCACAGTGCCGCCAGCGCCTCCACATTGCGCTGCGGCCAGGCCGGCAGCAGCGGCGCAAACACGTATGCTCCCAGCAGTACGGCCGCCGCGCCTTTGCCGGCATCCAGGGCGAACGTGGCCGCGCCCAGGCCCTTGCTCCCAGAGCGAATGACGTTTGTGGTTCCGATATTCCCGCTGCCCACGGTGCGGATGTCCTGCTTGCGGAAGACGCGCACCAGCAGGTATCCGGTGGGAATCGACCCAAGAAAATACGAAATGACTCCAACCCACACACTTGCAAGGGACATCACGGTTGAGAGTTTAGCAGGTGGGCTGGCGGCCCGGCTCGTCTTGAGCCCCTTCCCGATGCGCGGCCCCTCTGAATCGCTGGGCGCGGCTCGTCCCGGGCGCAAAAAGGAAAACACGGGCCACCAAGGCAGGGCGAAGTGTATACTCAGGCGGCTATTTCCCCGTTCCCAAAACTGCAATTGAAAGGTAAACCACTATGCCCAGTTATCTGCTGCAAGCTTCCTATACGTCTGAGGCGCTGGCTGCGCTCGTGAAAAACCCGCAAAACCGCACCGAAGTGATTCGCAAAACGGTGAAGAGCCTCGGCGGAAAGCTGATCGGGTCCTGGATGTCGTTTGGCGATCAGGACGTGGTGCTGATCGTGGACATGCCCGATAACGTCTCCGCGGCTTCCTTCGCAGTGGCCGCAGCTGCGGGAGGCTCGTTGAAGAGTACGAAGACCACGCCGCTGTTCAGCATCGACGAGGGCATGGAGATCGCCAAAAAGGCGGGAGAATCGGGATACAAGCCGGTTCAGAAGTAGAGGCGGTTAAAGCTTCAGGCGGAAATCGCCGACCTGCAGATTATCCGGCAGGCTATGCCGCGGGCGCGGCCATCTCATAGAATTTGGCCGCATTGCCGTGTTTGTAGAGTGTGTACCAGGCCTCCAGCGTTGGCGGCGAATAGAGATCGAGCAGGCGCGAAATCTCATAAGCGAATTCCAGCGGCGCCAATCCGGAAGCCGTGATCAGGTTGCCGTCGGTGATGGCCGGAACGTTGCGATAAAGCTGCCGGCCCCGATATCCGCTGGCAGCCAGGTAAGCGGCGTCGTTGCTGGCGTGCAAGCGGTCATCCAGCAGGCCGGTGCGGGCAAGCGCCAGCGTGGCCGCGCAAATGGCCGCTACCGGCACCCCTGCGTCCACAAAGGCAAGCGCGCGTTCCAGCGCTTCCAGGTTGCCGCCGCTCTCCCACAACGGCCCGCCAGGAAGAAGCAACAGGCTGCTGGCAGCCGGGCAAACCTCGTCGGTGGTCACGTCGGGCAGGATGCGCACGCCGCCCATCGTCTTAACCGGAGCCAGGCTTCGGGCGACGGTCTGGATTCGATACCGGCCCGGCCGCAGCTGAAACTGCGGGTTCTGGATGGACGCTATGGCGAACGCGGCTTCCCAGTCCGCCATGCCGTCGAACACAAACAGGTGCACCGTGCTCGGATTCATGGTTATCTCTCCACGAAACGATTGTGGCGGGTCATATATGACAATCGATGTCATAATTGAAAAGTTATTGTGAAAAAGTGAGGAAGACGATTCCAGAATGAAGTCCGACCGGCTGCTTTCGGTGCTGCTGCTTCTCCAGGCCAGGGGGCGGGCTACGGAGCGGGAGCTGGCGGAGCGCCTGGAGGTGTCGCAGCGCACCGTTCATCGCGATCTGGAAGCGCTGAGCGCGGCGCGGGTGCCCGTGGTGGCGCTGCGCGGCGCGCAAGGCGGATGGGAGCTTGAGAAAGGCTGGCAGACGCGAGTGCCCGGCCTGGATGAGGCAGAGCTGCAGGCGCTGTTGATGGCGCAACCCCGCGCACTCGGCCACCCGAGGTTGCGGGCAGCGGCGGAAAGCGCGCTGAACAAGCTGGTGGCCGCGCTGCCGGCGCCCCTGCGGGAGCAAGCTGCGGCCGCCCGCCAGCGCCTGCACATCGATCCCGCCGGCTGGTGGGATACGGGCGAGGATCTTTCCGTCCTTCCCCAGCTGCAGGACGCGGTGGCGCGCGAGCGCAAGCTGTCGTTCGATTACGTGCGCGCCGATGGAGAGAAGAGCGTGCGCACGGTGGATCCGCTCGGCCTGGTAGTGAAGGGCACAAGCTGGTACATGGTGGCGAACACGGCCAAGGGCATGCGCACGTTTCGCATCTCGCGCATGAAAGCAGTGACGGTGCTGGCTGGCGGTTTCAAACGGCCGGCGCGCTTCAACCTGGCGGAGTACTGGAAACGGTCCACCGAATCCCTGCTGCGCCAGCGCGGACACTATCCGGTAACTCTTTTGCTGGCGGAAGAGCAAGCACGGCGCCTTGGTGAGCGCTGCAAGGTGACGCGGGTGGATGAGAAGCGGGAAATCGAGGCACCCGGTTGGCTAGCCATTCGCGCCGAGTTCGATGATCTGGAACAGGCGCGCTACGTGGTGATGGGATTCGGCAAGCGAGCCTTCGTCCTGGATCCTCCGGAATTGCGCCAACAAATCTGCTCCGAGATTGCCGAACTGGCAGCCATGATTTAGATCGCCCGCCAGCTAGTCGATGACCGCCTCGCCGGGGAGGATGGGCCGCGTCCGCGGCAGCGCGCCCTGCCACGCCGCTACTCCCATCGCTGCCAGCGCGCCCATGTACACCACCAGCTCGATTGCCGATCCCCCGCGCGTGTGGAGATTCGGGGCCGGAATGGTCTTCCACAGGACCAGCAGGATTGTTTGCGCCGTTGTCACCGCCCAAACGGAACCGTAGAAGTAGCGCCGCTCCGTGCCCTCGTTCCTGGTTGAGCGCCCCACGCGCGGAAGCAGCCCAGCCGCGCCCAGCAGCAGGATCACCGCGCCCAGCGGCAGGTAGACGTACTGATACAGCTGCTTCATGGTCCAAACGCCCGTCATCGTTGCGATGACCAGCCCGGCCAGGTTCAGCAGCGCGAAATTCAGCACCGCGTTCCACGCAAACGTGTAGCAAACCTTCCGGTAGAGCGGGTTGGGCTTGTCTTCGTCAAAGCGGATGATGTAGGGCGCCGGTTCCACGCCCGGCATCTGCCCAAAGTATCCCGCAATGCCTGTGCCCAACAGCACCACAGCAAGCCAGATCGAATTCGCCACGCTGAACCCATGCGCGAAAAGCGAAAACGTCAGCGGCCCCGGCGCAAGAAAAAACACCCAGATCCAGATGGGCCAGTGCAGGAACCGGTAATAGGTCTTATTGCGGGTTCGCATTTTGCGGGCGTCCGCATATTCCACTCTGCCGCTGTAGCGCATGGGGAGAGTTTTTCATTGCCTCGGGAGCAGCGTCAAACTGGCCGGCTGTTTCCCGGCACCGGCGTTAACCGCAAACTGTAAACTGCGAACTGTGAACTGCGAACTGTGAGCTACGCCATTTCCCTAGTGCATCTGCTTCTGATTGCCATCGTGCTTGCCAGCATCCTGCTGATGCTGCTGCGGCCGCGCGGAATCACCGGAAGTCTGGTGGATCGGCTCCGGCGCGGTGCTGCTGATCGCACTGCGCCTCATCCCGCTGCGTCTCGCCGGCCACGCTGTTGCCGAAGGAACGGACGTCTATCTCTTTCTCACCGGCATGATGCTGCTCGCTGAGCTGGCCCGCTATTACGGCGTTTTTGACTGGGTTTCCTCTGTAGCCGTGGAGCACGCGCGGGGCTCCTGCGCGCGCCTGTTCACGCTTGTCTATGCCGTGGGAATTCTGGTCACCGTGTTCCTTTCGAACGATGCCACGGCCGTTGTGCTTACGCCCGCCGTGCTCAGTGCCGTGCGCCGGTCGCGCGCCGAGCCCTTGCCCCACCTGTTCGCCTGCGCCATGATCGCCAACGCAGCGTCATTCGTGCTGCCCATCTCCAACCCCGCCAACCTAGTGGTGTACCGGGCGCACATGCCGCCGCTGGCCCAATGGATGGCCGCCTTCGGCTTGCCCTCGGTGCTGTCCATCGCCGTTACGTACCTGGTGCTGCACTGGTATTTCCGTCGCGACCTGGGATGCGCCTTGCCGGACCATCAGCAGCATCCAGCCTTTACCCCGGCCGGCAAGCTTGTGCTCTCCGGAGTCTTCATCACCGCCGGCGTGCTGCTTGCCGCTTCAGCTTTGGGCAGGGACCTCGGCCTGCCCACCTGCATCTCCGCGCTGGTCATCGCTGCGGTAGTGACGGTGGCCACCCGCACCAACCCGTTACGCATTGCGCGACCAATCGCCTGGAGCGTCCTGCTGCTGGTGGCCGGCCTTTTTGTGCTGGTGGAGGCCATGAACCAGGTTGGCGCGATGCAGCTCGCCGCGCGCCTTCTGATACGCGCCGAGCAGCTGCCCGGCGGCGCCGGCGCGTTTCTGGCCGCTGCCGTTGTGGGCGTGGGGAACAACCTGGTCAACAACCTGCCCCTGGGCCTGATCGCCGGCAGCACCTTGCGGCTGATGGACGCACACGGTTTGATTTCTCATGCCGTTCTCATCGCAGTGGACCTGGGGCCGAACCTCTCCGCAACGGGCTCGCTCGCCACCATCCTCTGGCTCATCGCGCTGCGCCGCGAAGGCGTGCATGTCAGCTTCTTGAGCTTCCTGAAAGTGGGCGCGGTGGCCATGCCGCTGGCGCTCGCCGCCGCCATCGCCGGAGCGGTGATGGTGAAGTAAGGGCCGCGAACCTGATGGGACGTGCTATTCCCCAAGCATCGCATGAAGAGATGGTCATCTTCCGCGGCCAGGATGATCCTTCGCTTACCATTGCGCATAGTGTGGGTCGAACGAAGCAGGATCCGAATCTACCTGACTTGTTCCCTGCGCCTGTAAGGCCGTTTTCTGTGTCGTGTCGAAGTGGCTTGGAATTCCATTCATCGAGGTGACGGAATGACTCGTACCGCCTTCGCCCTTCTGCTTGCCGCTCTCTGCGCTTCCCCGCTCCTATGCGCCCAGGTTGCACCCGACACAGGTTCGTCGGGCCCCGGGCCTGTTCTGTTCGGAGGCTTTTCTTATTTCTTCCGCAGCTATGCGCACACTCAGCTGAATCCCGTTTCCGGCGGCATGCCCGGCTGGGATTCCGCTATCTCCGTTCCACACGTCCTATCTCACAGGATCGGCATTGTCGGCGATTTTTCCGGGCATTACCAATCGAACGGCAGCCTTAAGCCGCGGATTTACTCCCTCGCGGGAGGTCCCGAATTCTCCGGCAGCCTGGGCCGCTCGCGCGTCTACGTGCACGGCCTGGGAGGCATAATGTTCGCCACCACCGAAGTGGTGGCGCAAACCAGTTCTCAGAGCATTCCCATTGGCGCAGCCGGAGCCGGACTCGACTATCCGATCTCCGGCCGCCTCTCCTGGCGTGTCAACTTCGACTGGTTTTTCAATGGTTTCGGAACCAACGACCATAACCACACCAACGACATTGTCAATAGCAACCCGCGCATCTCCACCGGGCCCGTCTTGCGATTTTGATGGTGATTGCCGGATTTTCAAGCCGCTGGCGCTCGCTGCCGCGAATGCCGGAGCGGTGATCCTGCGTTAGAGGCCCTTCCGCAATTACCGATGCGCCGTCCGGTCAGTCTAATCCGATAGCAGCGAAAATCAGATTGGGAGATCGAACTTACGCATGATTCTCTCTTTGGCAAGACCGCGCATCGTCGCGTGTTTCATAGCATTCGGCTTGCCGGGCATACTCTCTGCTTCTTCTTCTCCCGGCTTCACCATTTCATCCACCAACGTGACCATCGACGACCAGGGAACCGCGTCCGCGCAATTCACTGTGACCTCAACCAACGGATTTGCGGGGAAAGTCGGTGTCTACTGCCAGGAGCCGAACCCGAATCTGCTGCCCTTCGATGTGCTCCCCCAGTGCAGCCACCCCACCCAATATGTCGATGTCCTCGCGAAAGGCTCGGCCTCCGGTACCATCGCCTTCTATCCTCCCTGGGTCACCCCGCAGACCACGAGTCGTTCGCGGTCGCCCCGGCAGCCGGTATCCTCCGTGCCGCTCATGGCCTCCATCTTTTTGGGTCTTGGCTTGCTTCGGCTGCGATTCGGGAGCTTGCTCTTCAGGCCGATCCGCGTACTCATCATGGCTGTCTGCTTGTCATTCGTTGCCGGACTTGCTGGTTGCGTCCAAAGCGGAGGGGATGCGATGACTCCTGGAACCTACACCTATACCATCAACGGCGCTACCGTGCCCGGCGCAACTCCCGCGGCGAGCGCAAGCTCGTACTTCTCAGTGACGGTCCGATGCAACTCATGTTGACTGGCGCAAACTTCCGCGTCCGGTGGCCCTTCGCAAATCCGCAACAATGGCCCAAATCGCTTCCGTGCGCGACCGCAGAGTCCGCCCGCAACTTCGCTATTGCGCCTTGACCGGGGTGCAGAGGCTCGTTGCCTCGCTCACTTCCTTGTATCGGAAGGCTCGCCGATCCCAGAGGTAACTCCTGCATTGAATCGTGTGAAGCTCCTGAACCTGCAACTCCCAAAGATCCCAAAATGCCTTCGGCTGACCTTCCGATGCGTACTTTCCTTGCGCGCTCACAAGGACCGCGCCGGGCCCCTGCTGAAGGTCAGTGGTGTGGAACCAGCGCTGCTCCATTGAGCACCTGAATTTGCCGTCCGGATCGCGGGTGCCGCAATTCCGATGCCGCCTGGTGAACAACGCCACTTCCACCAGTTCGCCTCTTTGCACACGGAATCGCGCTTCCGTCTGAGTATAAAGGCCAGTCCCGCCGCCACTCGCACGCACCACGAGTTCGAACGGCCGCGGTTCCGGCCAGCGGCTGTCCCACGGCGCACTCTGAATCTGCACAAGCTCCGAAAGCGGGTCCGGACCCATATCGTACTTGCACCAGCAATCGAAAAAAGCAACGCGGGTCCAGCCATGTTCGGTTGGCACGGCAACCGCCAGGGCAGCAATCTGGGCATCGGCGATGAAAGCAGAGAGGATTGCCTGCTTCTCCCCGGTCTCGCCCAGTGCCGCGTAGTCCAGGCGAACCTGGCCCGGCAACAGGAGACGCTTCCCGATCACAGTCGCCGGTGTCCCCTGCGACCAAAGTTGCTGATAAATCTCCCGATCCGCAAAACCCATGGAATGAAATGCCGCCAGCCGCGCCTTTTCGTCACTGGACCTGAGGCCATTGAGGACCGACTCCGGGCTGGCCCAGGCCATGCGGTCGCGGTTCACCTCGATCTGGCTAAGGCTCTTATCCATGATCGGACCGCTCATTTGCGCCAGAGCTGCAAGCTCCAGCCATGCGGCAAGCGCCGATGTCAGCAGAAGCGAATATCGCATATGGCCGGATTTTAACCCGATTTCCGCGTTCGCAAAGCTCACAACCAGGAGAACGCAAGAGCCAGCTCTCCAAAATCCCACCGCCCGGATTCGGGTGACACTCCTTATTGGCGTGCATCCAACCTTGATGGAGCAGTTCCGGGGGCTGCGGTGTCTGAGCCGGTAGAGCCGGTGCGGGGCCGCGGAACGAGGTCGCGCTGTTCCAGAGGACGGAAATCCGGCACTCATCGCAAAGGCCGGGGGAAAATGGGTTTGCTGGTCTCGTGAAAAGCGCCGCGGCCGGATCGACAGGATACAATTCCGACTGGTGCCTGCTCCGGGCCGGTCGGTCGCGGTATCCCGTTCCCTGTTCGACTTTGCTTGTCAGGGGCGGCGGGGGTTTCTATAATCCTTCCAACACTGAAACGGTAGCCGTGGCAACGCTTACACACCCGCGCGGGGGCGGTGGGCCGCAAATGCTCGAACTGGTGGCTTTCGGGCCATCGCATGCTTGACAAATGATTCCAATTCCGATTTCGATTTTTCCCAGGAGCACTGAATGAAGAAGTTAGTCTTCGCGTCCATGATGGCGCTGGCGAGCATTGGCCTCGTGTTGGCGCCCACCTTGCTAGCCCAGCAGGATCAGAAAACGCTCTCGATCCAGGATCCTGCCGAGTACAACGCCTACGAGATGTTCAGCACCCAGACAGAGTCCCAAGGCCAAGGCCGACGCGGGCGAGGACGTTCCTCAAGCAAGTACCCTCAGAGCCTGGCCAAGCAGACGGTGCTGCAACAGATGATGGAGGCCTACCAGGCCGCCGGAGACCAGGACGGCGCCCTCAGCGCCGCTACCCGGCTGCTTCAGGTGGACCCGAATAATCTTGAAGCCATCTATTTCTCCGTGGCCATCAAGAAGGCCCAGTGCGGCAAGACCAGCGATGCCCAAACCTGCGACGACGCCGCGGCCCTGGCTCAGAAGGGCCTCCAGGTTACCAAGCCCGCTGCCGAGTCCCAGGACGAGATGGCAGAAACTTGACCGCGGGCGCTTTCCCTGTCTTCCGCTCCGCCATTGCGCATGGACGACGTAATCTCCAAAAAGGACTACAAGGGCGCGCAGCACGGCATATTCGGACGAGTTGAAGATGTACAACGACGAGCAGAGCAAGACCGCCGGCCTGACCAGGACACGCCTGCTGCTCGCCCAGGCCTACATCAATGCCCGGCTCGGCCCAGAACCTACCCCTGTGCCTGCTGGCTCTATTCCCGCGTCTGGGATTTCGCGCCCGCGCAATATAAGAGCCCAGATCGAACCCAGTCTCGAGTATTACTACAAGAAGTACCACGGCAAGCTCGATGGACTCGATCAGCTCAAGCGCAGGCGCAGGCTCCCTCGTACCCGCCCGCCGGCTGGACTCTTGCTCCGGCTCCCAGCCCCCAGGAAACGATCCACAATCTGCTCCAGACCACCGATCCCAAGACCCTCGCTCTCGCTGACAAGGAAACCGTCCTGGCCATGGGCGCCAAGGCCGATGCGGACGCCATGTGGGCCGTACTCCAGGGCCAGCAGACCCAGGTTCCCGGAACCGTGCTTGAGGCCAACGCCACCAGCGCGAAGATCAGCATTACGGTCGTCGGTCGTCCCAAGGCCGAGGAGTTCACGGAGCAGCTCAAGTCGCCGCCGGCTTGCAGCGCTTTCCCGCAGGGCGAAGAAGCAGCCGCCGGCAAGGACTTCATCACCAACAGCATCACTCCCGACGACAAGCTGAGCGCTTGCTCGATAAGCGAGGGCGCGCATATCCGCCGCATCTCCATCGTCGGGCTCGTGCCCACCATCAAGATGGCCGTCACTGAGGACGCCAAGGCTGCCAAGGTGGCGGACTTCATCGTCAACATGAAGGATCCGGCATCCTGCAAGGACCTCCCGGCCGTCGGCTCCGACTTCACCACCACCCCGGTGCGGCCGAGCTCGTCGGTACCTACAGCGCCTATCGCCAGGTTCCGGCCACATCCACCACTTCGCAGGCTGCCGAGATCGTGCTCAGTGACGGTCAGGTGATTCCCGCCGAATCCAAAAAGCCCGCCGCCGGCCGTCGCGCTCCAGCGCGCCGGCCGGCTCACTAATCCGGCAATCCCGGACACACCAGCGTCCGGGACCAACCATCAGTCTCCTGGGAATGGGAAGGGCAGCCCCACAAGGCTGCCCTTCACTTTGTGCGCGCCGCATCCTGGTTACAGCGTCATCGAGGAGAAATGTGCGATCTTCGTGCTCCACTTCCTCAACTCTCGCCTCTTCCCGCTGCCCAAGAATCGCCCGAACCACATCCGCCGCCCCGTAACTCGTTCCTTCCGCCGGCAGGAAGCGCCGCACGATGTTCAAATCGTCTCCCAGCGTCACCAGCGCGAGCCTCCACCGCCCCGTTCGCCCGAACCTGGGCCAGCCCGATGTTGGCCAGCAGCGCATTGCACAGGCACTTCCGCCCTTCCGTCGCCTCCGGCAGTCCGCCCTTAGCCGTATAGCAGCTTACCGGCTCCGCCGGACACCGGTACCCAATCCCGCCATCCTCCTGCGCGTAGGCCTCGCGCAGAAATCCCAGGTCGCACACCCGCGTCCGCGCCGCATACGTCTCCGCGTCTGACAGGCTGCCTTCCACCTGCGCCACCTTGAACGGAAACCCGGTCGGCGACGCCAGCGGATCGGTAAACACGCGGGCGTTCCTCCGCCTTGGCCTGCGCCAGCAACTTCGATTTCAGGTCGTCCCTCAGCGCCGACTCCCGGCTGAACGCAAATGCCGTCCCCACCTGTACGCCCGCCGCGCCCTCGCTCAGCGCCTCTTCCAGCTTGGCGTTGCTGGCGTAGCCCGCCTGCCAGCCAGAACGGCACCCCCAGCGCGCGGAATCCCGCCGTATCCACGCTGTCCCGTTCGCCGTACATCGGCTCGCCCGACTCGTTCAATTGCAGCTTGCCCCGCGGAGGCGCATTGTGGCCGCCGGCCGTCGGACCCTCCACCACGAATCCATCCACTTTCCCGTTGGCCCGCCGCAGCAGCGTTGCCGCCAGCGTGTGCGACGAGACAATCGCCACAAACCGCGGCCGCATCAGCGGCGTCAGCGGTCCCTCGGCATACTCCGCCGGGTCCAGCCGCATGATCGCGTCTTCTCCCTGCCCCGCAACCGCGCCCGTTACCGATAGCTTGTACTCCGCCAGCCATTGCGCCACCAGCGCGTCCAGAACCCCAGGAATGTGCAGCGGAATCCCCGCCCCCATCAGCACATACCCCACTCCCGCCAGCATCGCCCCGTAGATCGACGCCAGGTGCGGAAGCTGCACCTTCTCCAGAAAATTGATTCCCACCGGGTTCCTGTGGCCCTCCCGCGCCAGGAACACCTCCGCAAAATTCGCTGCCAGGCACAGCTCGATCAGCTTCCTCGGTTCCCGCAACTGATGCATCGGCGTCGCCGGATAGGGTGCGTCCGCAGCCTTGCCTCCGGAGACAAAATATTCATTCCATAGCCGCCGCGCCATCTCGGGGAAGGGAAACGAATCCAGCGCCCGCCGCATGTGCCCGCCCAGGTCGCCATCCGCGAGCCGCCGCACAAACACCTGGTCCAGGGCCGTTCCGGAAACCACCCCGAGCTGCCCGGTACGTCGACACGGCGCGCGCCAGCCTCCAGTTGGAGACGCCCACGCCCATGCCGCCCTGAATGATCCTGGGAAGGGTTACCATCCGTGCATTGTTTCACACAGGTTAGAGCCGAGGCTGTGACGGATGAACTATATGACTGCAATATGTCGCAGGAACTGGGGACCAGGGCGGGATGCGTCCCGCAGTCCCGCTGCTGAGGGCGCCGTAGACTGCGCAAATCGCTCACTCCCTGGCATCGCTGCCTCACATGCTCCGCCCGCACGTCGCTGGCCGTGAACAGCCGCAGAAACGGCGCTCCCTGCGCGGCGGCTTCCACCGCCGGCCGTCCGTTTGCCTCCTCGCGCTCCACAATGCAGACCACGGCGGCCACCACCATTCCCGCTTCCCGCGCAGCCTCAATCGCCGCGATCGTCGAGGCTCCGGTGGTGCACACATCATCCACAATCACCACCCGCGCTCCTTCGCGGCAAAAACCTTCGATCCTCCGCCCGGTTCCATGCGCTTTCTCCGCCTTGCGCACCAGGAACCCATGAATCGAGCGGCGCCGCGGTGTTCTTAGCGCCCGCCAAGCGCTAGCCGTGGCCACGTTCGACACGATCGGATCGGCGCCCAGCGTAAGTCCGCCCACTGCCTCGACCCCGATTCCGCGCTGCTCGAGCAAATCCAGGATCGCCAGCCCCGTCAGCCGGCCGCCTTCCGCATGGAGCGTGGTGATCCGGCAATCGATGTAGTAGTCGCTAGTCCCTCCGGACGACAGCTTGAACTGTCCCAGCCGGAAGCTGGGCCGGGCCAGGAGCGAGAGCAATTGTTGCGCGTGGGTGGGTTGAGTCATCTTACCGATTGTAAAAGCAGGGGCAATGGGACATAGGAGTCCACGATGCGCGAAGATTAAAAAAGCGGGATGTCGAGCGAAATGAGGCTTCCAGCTTGGGCTCGATAAGAGATGAACGAAGTTGCCAGGATTTGTGTGTCAATGCTTTTGAAACCCCACCTCCTCCTTATCGTGTTGCTTTGGACGCTGCCTGCATTGTGCCAGAGCAACAGTGGGGAATTGCGGCTCCATGTGGTGGATCCGTCGGGCCGCGGCATGCCGGCAACGGTTCATCTGCTCAGCCGGGCCAACCAATACAGCGTGAATCTTGCTACGGACAAGCAGGGGTTCCTGGACGTGGCGAGGCTTCCGTATGGGATTTACCGCCTGGACATTGAGCAAAATGGATTCGCGCCGATGGCGGAGACGATTGCGGTCCGCTCATCGATTCCGATCAAGCACTCGATTGCGCTGCAGCTAGCCGCAGTGCAACAGAGTGTGAAGGTGGAGGCGGCGAAGACCCTGATCGATCCCGAGCAGGCCGGCAATGTGGATGAGGTGGGCTCGTCGTTTCTTCAGCATCGTCTGAGCTCGATTCCAGGTCGATCGGTGCAGGATATTGTAAATTCGCAGCCGGGATGGCTGTATGAAGGGAACGCGGTGCTTCATCCGCGCGGTTCTGAATACCAGACGCAGTATGTGGTGGATGGCATTCCGTTGACCGACAACCGCTCGCCGAGCTTCGGGCCGGAGATTGAAGCGGACGATATTCAGTCGCTGAGCATTTACACAGCGGGGATACCGGCCGAATACGGCAGGAAGATGGGCGGAGTGGTTGAAGTAAACACGGTGGAGAATAGCCAACCTGGTCTTCACGGCGATGTGGTGCTGGCGGGCGGAAGTTTCGATACCGGAAGCGCCTTTGCGAGAGGCCAATACACAGCGGGCAGGAACACTTTGAGCGGCAGCGCCGGCGGAAGCATGACCGGGCACTACCTGAATCCGGTGGTTCCGCAGAATTTCTCCAACACGGGAACGGTTGGCGATTTCACCGGCGGATATGAGCGCGACCTGACCGAAAGCGACCGCATGAGAGTGACGTGCGCCATGACCTTGTCGCGCTACGACATACCCAATGAGCAGGTACAGCAGGCCGCGGGCCAGCGACAAACGGCAGACAACATAGAGACCATGGGAACCGCTTTCTATGAACACACTTTTTCAGCGAAGACGCTGGCGAGGCTGGCGGGGATGGTGCGGAACACGGCGAGAGATTTCAGTTCCAATGCGCAGTCGACGCCGATTGAGGTGTTTCAGCACAACTGGTTCCGCGATGGCTACTTCAAGGCCGTGATCATTGCCGATCGCGGGCGAAGCGAGTGGAAAGCCGGAGTGGAATCGGACAACAAATCTCGTGCACGAAAACTACGAGCTACGTCATCACGGATCCGACGCAGTTCGACGTCGGGACGCCGCTTCACTTCGCGTTCACGGGAGAGAGAGCCGAACTGGAGCAGGCGGCGTTTGTTGAGGACCTGGTTCACTTGGGCAAATGGTCAATGAACGCAGGGCTTCGCTGGGACCACTATCAGTTGCTGATGAACAAGCAGGCAGTGGAACCGCGACTTGCGATCTCGCGGTATTTTCCAGGCAGCGACTCGGTGCTGCACTTCTCCTACGACCGCGTGTTTCAGACGCCGTCGTTTGAGAACATACTGCTGTCGAGTTCGGCGCAGGTTGAATCACTGGTCCCCACCACGTTTTTGCGGTTGCCGGTGGAACCCTCAGTGGGCGATTACTTCGAAGGCGGGTTGACGCAAGGGTTGCAAGGCAAGGCAAGGCTGGGATCAATTATTTCCGGCGGGTTGTGGACAATTACGCCGACGATGACCAGATCGACAATACGACGATCAGCTTTCCCATCGCGTTCCGGAAAGCGATTATTTATGGCGCCGAGGGCAAGCTGGATGTGCCGGTATGGGGAAAGTTTTCCGGCTTTCTCAGCTACTCCTACGAAGTGGGCAATGCGTGGAATCCGGTGACCGGCGGGCTGTTTCTGGGTGACAACGCGACCCAGGCGGAGACGCAACTCTCCGGGCATTTTCCGGATTCGCAGGATCAGCGCAACACGGTGCGCGGACGCGTGCGCTATGAGTTGCATCCGCGCTTCTGGGTAGCGGGTGGAATTCAATACGACACCGGGCTTCCGTTCGAATTCGACGGGACGCCGTCGACGGTGCTGAAGGAGTATGGGCAGCAAGTGGTGGGCCGGATCAACTTCAATCGCGGGCGCGTCGATCCTGCGCTCGAGGTAAACGCCTCCGCCGGCGCCGATGTTTACAAATCGGAGCGGGTAAATGTGCAGCTTCAGGCGGACGGGCAGAACCTGAACAACGTGCTGGATGTTATGGATTTTGGCGGATTGTTCTCAGGGAATGCGATCGGACCGCCGCGAAGCGGAATGGTTCGGCTGACGACGAGGTTTTGAGGCGGCGATTTGCTGACTCAATCCATGCGGCATTGCGTCCCACCCTAACCGCAAAGAACGCGGTTAGGATGGAGCGCCCGGACTGTTTACCCAGACAGTTGATAGCTACTGCACAGGGCGCGCTTTGCCGTCTTTCAGGCTATCGTCAATGATGGTAAGGACCTTGCCGTCCATTTCCCTGGCGATGCGGCCTTGTTGCGCGCCCAGGCGGCCTTGTTGAGCACCCAGCTTGCCCTGCTGTCCGCCGAGCTCACCCATCTTGCCGCCTAAATCGCCCTCGCGGCCTCCCATCTGGCCCTGCAAAGCTCCGAGCTGGCCTTGAACTTCGCCAGTTCGCTCTGATTTCCCCTAGCTGTTGCTGCGACGCGTCTTTACCCTGAATTGCGGAGAGCTTTGACTGCACGGCCTGGAGCTTTGCCAGCTCCTTGTACATATCGGGGGTGGGAACCTTTACTCTCCATCTGCTTGCCGAGCTCTTCCTGCTTCTTGCCCAGTTCTTCCTGCTGCTTGCCGAGGGCTTCCTGCTGCTTGCCCAGCTCGTCCATCTGATCCTGCATGGGCTTGAGCTGAGGCCAGGGTTGACGGGTCGTCGATCACGTAAGATTTGCCGTCGCGCTCAAACCAGAGGAAGTCGCCGTGGGCAACTTTGCGCGCCTTGTCGATCTCGTCGCGGGAGCCGTCATACCAGTTCCCGGAATAGTGGATGCCGTTTTCTCCCTGGCCCGTCACGTAGGCGTAGGAGTTGCCGTCGTTAAAGAAGCCATGGAGTCGCGGAGGAAGTTCTTGCTGTTGAGGCCATGTTTTTCGCCATATGCGCTTGCAGCAGCGCGCGCGCCTGCCATATTGCGGCCCAGGCCTTGCGCGTCGCTTGACTCCAGCGCTCGGGGGCTACCCGGAGCCATCGCCCGGCGATCTCGGCAGATGACGCCAGGGCCAAAGCTGGAACCGGGACCGACTGAAATTGTCATCGCCGGGAGGTGGCATCGGCGGAGGGGGCATGGGCGGCGCGCCATCCGGCACAATGGTGGAACCGGCGGCGGGAGGCTGGCGTGTGAACGGGCGCGGCGGCGGCGCAGGCGTGGTCTGGGCCGGCGCGGGCGCCGGAACCGGAGCCGTGGCCGGAGCGGCGTCTGCTGGGCGGCGGCATGCACCCGCACCATGGCCGTAGCCGCAAACAGCGCCACCGGAACCAGGAGCACGGCTGCGGCAAGGCGCATGCGGCCTCCACTGAAGGCCTGGCGGAAATTGTTCTCGTTCAAAAGATGTTCAATGCGTGACCGGAGATGACCGCGATGTGCCATGGCGACTCCTATGGTGATGGGGCGCGGAAGCGCCGCGAATTCGAGCAGGACCTGGGCGTAGGAAGCGTGGCTGGCGGCCTGGTTCACCGCGGCGCCATCGCTGATGGTTTCGCTCAGGTCAGTGAGTTTGCGCTTGAGCCACCACCCCAGCGGGTTAAACCAGAAGAGGGCGATGTAGAGGGAAGCGGCAAGTTGAAGGAAGAAGTCGCGCTGGCGGACATGGGAGCTTTCATGCGCGAGCACGATGCGGAGTTTTTCCGTGTCCCAGCCGGCGTAGTCGGCGGGCAAGACGATGCCGGCGGCCACGGTGACCGGCGAAGCGATGGCGCGGCTGCTGCGGACGCGAACGCCGGCAGTGGGAGACTGGCGAGCCGGGCCGGTTCGCGCTCCACCACAGACGAGCGCGGCCCATGCGCCAAAGCAAATCCGAAACAGCAGCACGCCTGCAGACGGCGAGGTAGAGCAGAAGCAGCGCGTTGCGCCAGGTTTGGCCAGGCCAGCGCGATCGCGAATGCCGCTACAAGCAATGGCGTGGAGGCGCAGTGGGAGCTGCGGCGTCGGTGTCACTTATGGTGTGAGCGATGGACGGGGCGGGGAAGCGGCTCAACTCGTGCGAACGGGCCGGCGGCGCGACGGTTCCACGGCGATTCCGCGGCTGCGATTCGGCATCCGTATGCGCGGCGTGACGTAGGCTCTGGCGGTGATGGAGACGGCCGGCGACGTTGGCGTGGACGATGCGGGACCACAACGGGGCCGGCACCACGAAGGTATCTTTGTCAGGAAGCCATGGGAGCTGCGCAGCCCAGCGCGCCACCACGGGCATGGCCAGGCTGGCGGCCAGCACCAGGATCCATGCGGCTTTTTGCGCCACCACGTTGCGCACGCGCAGAGCCCATAAGCCGCAGCCGACCGCTCCGGCGAGCAACAGCGAGCGAGCGGCGGCATTTCCAGCGAAGCCAGAAACGATGCAGCGGGAATCATTTTGCCTCCTTCTTGGGCGATTTCTGCGCCTTGGCGATGCGTTCGGCCAGTCGGCGCAGCTCTTCGCGGCCCAGAACCTTGGAATCGACCATGCCCACCAACAGCGCTTCCACCGAGCCCTCGCAGAACCAGTCCATGATGCGCTTGACGGCGCGGCCGGCCACGCGCTGGGGGGATTCCGCGGGGCTGTAGACGAAGGTGCGGTTGTCCAGCTCGTGCGCCAGGTAGCCCTTCTCTTCCAGGCGGCGCAGGACGGTGCGAATGGTGGAGTCTTTGAGCGGCCGGTCAATTTCTTCGCGGACCTGCTCGGCGGTCACATTGCCGCAGTCGCCAGACAATGGAAAGGATGTCGCGTTCGAGCTGGCCGAGCTCGCCGGGATCGTGGTCGGATTCAGTGTTACTTGCCATAGTGTTACTGACGGTAACACATAAGATGGGTGAGCCGTCAAGCGGATTTTTTTGTCCTGCGCACTGTTTGCGATTCAGGCAGCGGTCTGGTTGTGCTGTGGAGGAGCTGTGGCCTGGCGCTTCGGCGGCCGGAGAATTGCTTTCCGCCAGGGCGCGGATCTCGGCAACCGCATCTGCCAGAGTCCGCGTGAAGACGCGGACTTCGTCCTTAGCGCCGATCTTCTCCGCCGCTTCGGCTCGCGCTCAGCGCGTAGTTCCAGATACCGACCATGATGCGGATTTTGGGTGAGCGGGCACGGATGCCGCGAAAATGCGGTGGGCGCGCGCGAAGCCGAAAGGCGGCAGGCCGGTAAGGAAGACGATGTCAGGGTTTTCGCGGATGGCGGTTTCCACCGCATCCTCTAGGCGGCCGTGCGGCATGGAGAAGGCGTGAATAAATCCGTCGTCGAGGGCCTGGGCCAGCATCAAGGCGGCGAGCGGGTCGTTTTCGTCGCGTACGGGTATGCACATGACCTTCAGTGTGGGCGAGCCGGGCCGCGGGGCGCGGAGTGACCGGTTGATGCGCGTCGCCGTCGGCACCGCGATTCTCGCGGTATCCAAGCTCCTCCACAATGTCGCGCACGTTGCGGCGGATGAAGTGCAACCGTGGATTCATCCAGGTCCCGGTGCAGGCGATCTTCCTCCGCCATGATCAGAGCGGGGATCGAGCACGGAGTCGTACACATCGGGAAGCGGCTTGTTGTTGGCGCAGGACTCAAGGATTCCGCCGGCTTCGCGCTCGTCGCGGGCCAGCATGCGCTGGTAAAAGCAGGCCCATGCGGGCATGGGAGGCTGGTCGCCGAGCATGACGGTGAGAAAATCGAGCGCGGGCACGTGGCGGCCCATAACCACGAGGCACACGGTGAGGGGGACAGAAAGCAGGAGGCCGACGGGTCCCCAGAGAAGAGTCCAGAAGGCTGCCGCCACCAGAATCGCCAGGGAGGAGAGCCCGGTGTGCTTGCCGTAAATACGCGGCTCGGCGTAATTGGCGGTGACGATTTCATGGCAGCGCGAAGATGCCGATGACGATGAGAGACTTCTCCCAACCGTGAAATACGGCCAGGGAGAGCAACGTGGGCAGAGCCGTGGCGACGGGCGGCCCAAGGTAAGGGATGAAGCGCAATATGCCGGCAAGGGCGCCGAAGAGCAAGGCATGCGGCAGGCCAAGTGCGGCAAGGGCGCCGAAAATGATGAGGCCGTAAATGGTATTGACCGTGAGCAGGAGCGCAAAGTAACGGCTAATGCGCCTGCTGGCGTCGTCCATGGCTTCTGTGACCAGGGTCAGGTTGCGATCGCCGCTGAGACGAATGAGCCGGTTGCGGAGGTCTTCCCGCTGGAGCATGACGAAGAAGGTGAAAACCACCGTGAGCAGCGCGGTGACAAGCGGCTCGACGGCACCCCCCAGCTCTCCGAGACTTGCTGACTCCCGCGACACCTCGCGTACCTGAACCGGATGCTGGGGGCTCTCGCCGAGGGGCTTGGATTGATTGGGATTGAGGAACGCGAACGATCCGGGAAGGACATTGGCAAGCCCGATTTCGCCGCCGATGCGTTCCACTTCCTGGCGGGCGCGGCTGAACGCCGAATTGCTGGGAGCATTGATGGCTGCCAGTTTCTGTTGAATGTTGGCGCGATACGTGGGCAGATCGTTGGCAATGCCGACAAGCTGGGAGAACAGGAGCGAGGTACCTGCGCAAAGCAGGGCGAAAAAGCCGAGAATCACAATGAGCGCGGCCAGCGTGCGAGGAAGCCGGATGTGCTCCAGCCAGACAACCATGGGAAACAGAAGAAATGCGAACAGGATGGCAAAGGCCAACGGCAGGAACAGCACCTTGGCCAGGAAAAGGACGGCAATGACCACTACTCCAACAACCATGAACCACAGCCGATACAGAATGCGGTTCGTGCCGGTGCCGTCCATCGGACTCCTAATGGGCCTGACGGCTGCTTGATCCTGCAGGCGGATCCGGGCAGTAACGGCAGTGCCGGGCTGGAATCGCCGGCGCTTTGCAGCCGGCGGTGAAGCTCTCACAACTTTAGATGCCTGGCGATGAGCGCCTGGGCGGCTATCTTCACAACCGACGGCGCGTCCCTGGGGTAAGCTGATCCGGAGGTATTTCAATGCAGTTGCGAGTCTGCTGGCGCGTGGTGCTGGGGACGGCGGTGTTGGGCCTGGCGCTGGTGGCGCGGGCGCAGCCTGGAGCGGGTCCGGCGATTCCATTGGTGCACGTTGAGAACGGCGCCAACTCGGCCGCCGCCCAGAAGGCACACTACCTGGTTCTTGTGTCGCTCGACGGCTTTCGATGGGACTACGCCAAACGGGACGGCGCACACCATTTGATGGCCATCGGCCGGGAGGGAGCGTGGGCGCCCGATGGCATGCTTCCGAGCTTTCCCTCGGTCACTTATCCCAACCACATCAGCATCGTGACTGGACTCTATCCCGAGCATCACGGCATCGTCGCCAACACGTTTTACGACCCGGCGCGGCAGGCGCGGTATTCGCCGAAGGAGACCGTGGCCGATGGAAGCTGGTATGGTGGCGTGCCGCTGTGGAGCTTGCCGAGAGCCAGGGAATGCGGACCGCGTGCCTTGTTCTGGCCGGGATCGGAGGCTCAGATCGCCGGCAAGCGCCCCACCTGGTACCTGGGCTACGCCGAAGCGGAGTATACCGAGGCCGCCGAGCAGGCGCGCATTCGGGAGGCCGTCGCGCTGCTGAAAAAGCCTGCGGCAGAGCGCCCGCACTTTGTCGCCATCTACTTGAGTGACACGGACGAGGCGGGACATCGGTACGGTCCCGACGCGCCCGCAGACCCGCGCCGCGGTACTTAAAAATGGATGCGATGGTGGGCAGGCTGAAGGCAGCGCTGGACAAGACTGGCCTACCGATCGATCTGGTCGTGGTCAGCGATCATGGCATGGCCGAGATCGATCCGCCGTGGATAACGCTGGCGGATTACGCGGACTTGTCGAAGTTCGAAACGGCGGGCCAGCTTCTTTATGGCAAGAACGAAGAGGATCGCGCGAAGCTCTACAACGAGCTGAAGCACCAGGCTGCGGAGTTCAAGGTGTATCGCAGGAAAGACGTGCCCGCCGGGCTGCACTACAACAGCAACGCGCGGGAAGGGGATCCGGTGATTGTGGCCACGGGGCCGTATGCCATCCGTGCGGAAAAGCCGGCGGCGGGCCAGCCGGACGAGCCGCCGGCAAAAGGCAACCACGGCTTCGATCCGCAAATTGTGCCGGAGATGAAGGCCATCTTTTTTGCCGAGGGGCCGGACATCGCGCCCGGCAAGACGGTTCACCCGTTTGAGAACGTGAATCTTTACCCGTGGATGGCGCATATTCTCGGGCTGACGACGGCGAAGAACGATGGGGATTTGAATATTCTGGCCGGAACCCTGCGGGATAACGGGAGCGTTGCGCCGGAAGAGAAAGAGCGGGGAAGCAGCGACCGGCAACCGTAAGAGATATTCGTCCCCAAAGGAGCTCCATTTAAATGAATAACGCCGAGAGCATTCTGCTCATCCGTAACTTCATCGACGCCTGCGTACGCGCCGATCCAGATGAATTCGCGAGCTACTTTGACGAAGATGCGACATGGTGGAACTCGCCCTGGCGTCCCATTCAAGGACGGGATGCCATTCGAGATACCTTGCAGCGCGGCGCTGCGAGTATGAAGGCGTTGCCATGGGAGATTCGTTACATTGTTGCGGACCGCGACGTGGTTATGACCGAACGCGTGGACCACTTCCTGGTGGGAAATGAGCGGGTGAGCGTTCCTTGTATGGGAATATTCGAGCTCCGCAATGGAAAAATCACCGCGTGGCGGGATTATTGGGATTTGAAGCAATTCGAGGCGCAACTTCCGCCCTCCGCGCCCGTGGAAGCATAGGTCTCCCGTGGAAGCATGGGTCCTTCGATCCGCTTGGGAAGAGCTGTATGGGCGGTCCGATAAGGCAAACTTGCAAGCTGAGGATTTGCCGGACCGGTTGTAAAGTGAATTGAGAATTGCGAATAACAAGCCTGAGCCACTGATCGGAGCGAAAAAGGAACCAATGAGCGCAGTAGTCCTGGGGATTGATGGCGGAGGCACGCGCACCCGCGCCTCCATCGTGAACGGCGATGAAGTGCTGGCGTTTGCCGAGGCAGGCTCCATCAAGCGGCTGCGCGTGGGCGCAGCGGCTGCCGAAGAGAACCTGCGCGCTTTGCTGGCCGAGGTGTACAAGCAGGCCGGCGTCGACAGTGCGCGCTGCCTGCGTAGGCGTGGCCAGCGCGGCCATGCCCGGGGTGCGCGAGTGGATCGGCGCCGTCTGCGCCGATTTCGCTGTAGAGCGGCATGAAATAGTCGGCGACGAGATCATCGCGCTCGATGCGGCTTTCCGCGGCGGCGCGGGCATACTGCAGATTGCCGGAACCGGCACCAACACCATTGGCCGCGCGCCCGACGGCGGCCGCGAAACCGCCGGCGGCTGGAGTTCGCGCCTGGGCGACGAGGGCTCCGGTTACTGGATCGGCCTGCATGCGATTCGCCGCGCACTGAACGCACACGATCGCGAAGAGCCTTCGCGGGTGCTCGGCGTAGTGGGCCAGATCTGGGGCGCCACGGACCTCGACGAGTTGATCAACATCGGCGATGGCACGCCCGCAGCCGGATTTTGCCGCGCTGGCCCCGGCTATCGACAAGCTGGCCGAAGAGGGCGATCCGGTGGCGCTGGGAGTCCTGAAACAGGCCGCCGCGGACCTGGTCGGGCTGGTCCTGCTGGTTCGTGAGAAGCTCCGCCGCAAGCATCGCTTGACGGAAGAGGTTCCCGTGGCCTGGATCGGCAGCGTAATCGGCAAATCGCGGCTGGTGCGCGGAGGGGTTCTTCACCGGCTTGCGTGCCGCCGCGCCCCGGATGCCCATCCGAAGCGAGGAGATCAAGGGAATTGACGGGGCCATCTGGCGCGCCCAGCGGCTGGCGGAAGTGGTCCAGGATCGGTGACGTTCGACTTGATGCCGTCGAACACTCCATTCACGGACCGAACCACGCCAGACCACGGGAGTGATTTACGTCACTCCATCCACCTCAGGATGGAGACCTACCTGCTCCGGACGTACACTGAATGTGTCTCGGCTGCTTCCCTAGATTCAACCCGGAACGGAACACGCCCATGAAAAAACTTTCCATCATCCTCTATGCCGTAATCGTGGTCGCGCTTCTTGCCTGGGGTTACTACCAGGCCATCTACGTCGCGCCTGAAGACGCCATGCAGGGCGAGATCTTCCGCATCATTTACTACCACGTGCCGTCGTTCGCCACGGCATTTCTTCGCTTTTGCCGTAAGCCTGGCCGGCTCCATCTGCTTTCTCGCCTTCCGGCGCAGCCAGCCTGAGCGCGCACAGATGGCCGATGCCTGGGCTCTTGCCGGCGCGGAGATCGGTGTGGTGTTCTGCACCGTGGGCCTGACCACCGGGCCGCTGTGGGGACGCCGCGCCTGGGGCATGTGGTGGGCCTGGGACCCCCGCCTGACCACAACCCTGGTTTTATGGCTGATTTATGTAAGCTATCTGCTGCTGCGCCGGTTCGCCGCCGGGCCGCAGATGCAGACCCTGGCCGCCGTGCTGGGCATCTTCGGCGCGCTCGACGTCCCCATCGTGTACATGTCGAACCGCTGGTGGCGCACCCAGCATCCCGGCCCGGTATTTGGCGGCAGCGAAGGATCGGGCATGGCCAAGTCGATGGCGGTGCCGCTGCTCTGGAACATACTGGCATGGTTCGCGTGGGGCATTCTGATTCTCATCCTGCGCTACCACGTCGAACGGCGAAGCCAGAGGGTGGCCGAACGCCAGGCCCAGGAAGCGCTTCAGGGCTTAAGCGTTGGAATTCGAAAAATGAGGCAAACAACATGAAAAAGATACTTCTTCATTCTGCTCGCCCTTTTCTCAGCCGTCCTCTTTGTGCGGGTGGGTTACCTGGTTCTTGCCAGCCCTCAAGAACCGGCGCTCAGCGCTGCGAATCACGATGCCATCGTGGCCCAACTCAATCACATGTTCCGGCAGGCGGCTTACGCCATCACCTGGGCCATTCAGCTGGGCTACCTGGCATGGTTGGGCCTGAAGTGGCTTGCGGTGGAGCGCGGCGCCGGCAAATAGAGCTAAAAAGCCCGCTTCGGTCGCGTGCGCGATCGTACTGCATCGAATCGGAACAGTCACCGAGCAGTCATTAACTCATATTGGGCACGAGTCAGTATCCAGTTATTCCGGGACTTTTGAGCCAGTTATACAACCTTTGTGTCATATCCCATCCAACTGCCATTCCTATTACTATCCGCTCTTTGGGGATTCAAGGAAGATCGGCCATTGGCGATGATTCAAGTGTGGCAAGGACCAGTTTCCTGCCCGGATAGGCGAGCCTGAGCTTCAGACGAGGGTCGCCGGGAGATCCCTCCAATGCATGACCTTCTGATTGCCCTGGCATTTGTAGGTATGGTCTTGGCTCCCGCAATTGTTGCAGCCACCAACCGACACCATCGAACAGCCGAGTAAGTTTGCGCCTTTCCTCAGAGCTGCTCCCCGATCTGCGTTGATGTTTCATCCGGTTTCACTGTCGGAGAAGCCGTTACCCAAGCCTGAGGTACCGGCTGGCCGCAATTGGTTGCCTTGGTTCCCTCAATTCATTGCCCTTCAGGCCCTCCAACCGGTACACTCAAGGTTTGAGGGCCTCCCATGCTCGTAGTCATGAAGGCGCACGCGACGCCGGAGCAAATCCAGGCAGTTTGCGACGCCATTGAACAATTGGGCTACCGCGCGCATCCCATGCCCGGCGCCCAGCGGACCGCTATCGGCATCACCGGCAACCAGGGTGAAGTCGATCGCGGCAACATCGAAGAGCTCTCCGGCGTCGCCGAAGTCATCCGCGTCAGCAAGCCCTACAAACTAGCCAGCCGCGACGTGAAGGAAGAGGACACGGTTATCCGCTTCGAGGGCACCGACGCGGCCATTGGCGGCCGCAATCTGGCCATCATCGCCGGTCCGTGCTCGATTGAGAGCCGCGAGCAGGCCTTCGCCATTGCCGAGCAGCGTAGCCGCGGCCGGCGCGCAGTTTTTCCGCGGCGGCGCTTACAAGCCGCGCACTTCGCCCTATGCCTTCCAGGGACTGGGCGTGGAGGCGCTGCAAAATCATGGCCGAGATCCGCGACCGCTTCGGCCTGCGCATCGTCACCGAGGCCATCGACAACGAAACCCTGGAACTGGTCGCCGAATGGGCCGACGTGATCCAGATCGGCGCGCGCAACATGCAGAACTTTTCCCTGCTCAAGCATGCCGGCCGGCTGCGCAAGCCGGTTCTGCTGAAGCGCGGCATGAGCGCCACTCTGGATGAGTTTTTGATGGCCGCCGAGTACATCATGAGCGAGGGCAACTACGAGGTGATCCTGTGCGAGCGCGGCGTGCGCACCTTCGCCGACCACACCCGCAACACCCTCGACCTGAGCATCGTGCCCGCGGTGCAGCGGCTCAGCCACCTGCCCATCCTGGTCGATCCCAGCCACGGAACCGGCAAGCGCGACAAGGTGCTGCCCATGGCCCGCGCCGCGGTCGCGGTGGGCGCCGACGGCGTGATGGTCGAAGTGCATCACCAGCCCGAAAAAGCGCTCTCGGACGGCCCGCAATCCATCTACCCCGAGCAGTTTGAAACCATGATGAGCGAGATCGAGCAGATTGCGCCGGTGGTCCACCGCATGCTCCCCCGCGGCATCCACATCGAATCCGCAACTGGAGCCCATGACGGACGCATCAAGTAAGCGCGTTCGAACAGAACTCGTGCCGCATCCAAGGTTCGCGGCCTCTGGCGAGAGGCCTGGTCGACGGGGTTGGGCGTGCCTCGATTCTGGGTCCTGTGCGATGCCGGCGATTCTCCTGATTCTGCGCTCCTCACCGGCTGCCGTTCGAGCGACTTTCCCCAGTACCCGCCCAACTACCGCGAATTCGCCTACGTGACCAACGGCGGGAGCGGCACCGTCAGCGTGCTCGACGTGGTCAACATGCGCCTCGATCGCGAGATCCCGGTCGGACTCGAATCCCGTGGCCGTTGCCGCCAGCCCCACGCGCAACGAGGTCTACGTCGTCGACTCCGGCACTCCCGGCGGTCAGGGCTCGCTGTGGTGCATGGACGCGGAGAAGAACGCGATCGCCGCGGTCATTCCGCTGCACCGCCAGCCGGTCTCTGTCAGTGTGGACGCCGACGGCAAGCTCGCTTACGTCGCCAACTCCGGCTCCAACTCCGTCTCCATCGTCGATCTCGCCGCCCGGCGCGAAGTCGCGCAAATCGGCATGGGCGAGCAGCCGGCGGAGGCGCTGCTTTCGCCTGATGGCAAGAGCCTGGTGGTCCCCAACCGCGGCGGCAACTCCGTCACCATCGCATCGAGCCCCCAAACGCGCCGCGTCCGCGCCATCTTCGCAGGACTGTCCCGGCGCCGGCGATGCCGTCATCCTGCCCGATTCGTCCAAGGCTTTCGTGGCCTGCTCCGCCGGCCACCAGGTCATGGCGATCGCGCTGGCCGATTCCAAGTTCAATCCCGGCGGCCCGGATCGCCTCGAAGGCTTCATGGACGTGGGCCGCGCGCCCGTCCAACTGGCTCTCAAGCCCGATGGCGGCGAGATCTTCGTCTCCAATTCGCTCTCCGACACCGTCAGCGAGGTCGTATACCACCACCGACGAAGTGGGCGGCGCCTACCTGATGGGCGACGACGCCCGTCGCCGGCATCGTCTCCGCCGACAACTCGCTGCTCTACGTGGCCAACTTTCACTCGCAATGGGTCACTGTCTATGCCATCGACGACGGCAAGCGGCTCCGGCTCGGCATCCATGTCGGCGACGGACCCTTCCGCCATGGCATTTTCGGCCGCCGGCCATCTGCTGTTTGTGGTGGATTCGCGCTCCGGCGACGTGGCGGTGGTCCGCACCTCGACCCGCTCGCTTTTCACCATGCTGCCCGCAGGCCGCGGCCCGAATGCCATTGCGGTGAAGTCGTTCAACGTGAAGTAGTCGCCGACTTCCGCAATCTTGCTGCCCCGATCCTGGCCACGCTCACCTGTGCCCCCGCAAACAAAATCAGCCCCGAAATATAACCCCAGAACAGCAGCCCCACCGACACGGAAAACGGCCCGTAGAGCGACTTCAGGTCCAGGTGCGGCAGCAGGTCCACAAACAGGATCCTCACGCCACAGCCACACCACTCCCGTCGCAATCGACGACCGCATCACCGACTTTGCCGGAACCTTGCAGTTAGGCAGAATCCAGTAAATCGAAAAGAAGAACAGGATGGACGCCACGCCCGTGCACAGCGCCAGCCACACATAATTGATCGCCGAACGTCCATCACAGAACCCGTTATCCGTGTGATGGAAGAACAGGAACGCCAGGATCTGCCGCTGCCCCGCGCTCAACAGCATCGCCGTCATGCCCAGCACCACCATCCAGATGGCCAGCCCGAAGGCGATGGCCTGGTTGAACAGGTAATTGCGGCTCTTGCGCACGCCCCATGCCTGGTTCAGCGCCACTTCAAGCGGCAGAAAAATGCCCGTGCAGGAGATCAGGATCATCAGCAGCGAGAGCGCCTGCACGCCGTGGCGCGAAGACAGCGTTGCGGCAAACTCCAGGTTGCTGGCCAGCCAGTTCGGCTGCTTGGTCACCGAGGGCAGAAAGTAATTCACCATGTCGTTGACCACGCCGGCCATGGCCTGCGAATGAAAAACCGAGAGAGCCAGCGTGTACATCAAAACCGCGAGGGGAATGAAGGAAAGGATCGCGTTGGCGGCCACGCTGAAGGCATAGGTGTGCACTTCGCTGTCCAGCAGGTACCGCGCCATGGCCGTGCCGTTCTGCCGCAGCCGGAACCATTTGGTCTGTTGCACGGGCACATTGGGATCGCGCGCGGACGCAGGCGGCTCGGCGGGTGCGCTCCCATCCTGCGGAAGGGGAGTTAGCGCACCGGCCGTTGCCACCATTCCGGATTCGCCTCCGGCACCGGAGTTCCGTCTTCCGGCTCCGTATTCGTACCGGAATTTGAGACGTTATCCATCGCAAGTCCTCTCTGCCAAACTCGCTATGCAACAGCGTGCAGCAGCTTTCAAAACTCCATCTTTGAAAAGAAAGTATGTACATCTAGGATACGGCTTTCCAGTACTCCATTGCCCGCAATGGCACTAATTGGTGAGTGCTAGCTGCATAGTTTTTTCTTGCATCGTATCTGAATTCCTGTCATAACTGAGGCACGGCGCGCCAGGGTCAGTCTCTTGAGCGCCTATCGGTCTTCCCCCTTGCATGCCTTCGCTCCGCGAGAAATTGCAAAATGCCATGAGTCGGCCGGCATTTGAGCTGTGCCTTACCCTTAGAGGAGAACCTCGATGAAGGAACAGGGTGTTGTGAAGTGGTTCAACGGAGCCAAGGGTTACGGTTTCATCCAGCGCTCTACGGGCGAAGATGTCTTTGTCCATTTCTCCGCGATCCAGGAGAATGGTTATAAGACGCTGAATGAAGGCGAAAACGTAGAGTTCGAATGCCAGCAGGGTCCCAAGGGCCTGAGCGCGGCCAACGTCCTCCGCGTTTCGTAAGGGAGCAAGTTCTACCAGAGGTCGTCTGATGTTTCGGTAGTCAGCGGTCGTCTGCGGTACTTCCCCGATCTTCCAGTTTCTTGATTGCCCAAGCCGCGGCGGCGCGCAGTCCTATATCTGCCGCACGCGCCCATTCGCGCAATTGCGCCCGGTAACGCATCTGTCCGCTATTCCCCATCGCGATGGCAACGTTGCGCCGCAGGCCGTCGAATCGCGCCCTCCGCACCGGGGAGCCGCTGAATTGGCGCTCGAAGGCTTCTTCGTCAAGAGAACTCAACCAGCTCAGCGCCGGATTGACGAGTTCCTCGCGAGCCGCCAGTTCCTCGTCGGACGCGATGGGCGCCTTGCGATTCCAGGGGCACACGTCCTGGCAGATGTCGCAACCGAATACCTGGCGGCCCATCTTTTCCATCAGCTCCGGCGCGATGGCTCCGCGATGCTCGATGGTCAGGTACGAGATGCAGCGCGTCGCATCCATCCGGTAAGGCGCGATCAGGGCATCGGTGGGGCATGCCTGAATGCAACGCGTGCACGATCCACACCGATTCGGCATGGTGAGCGGGTTCGAGCGCGGCTCAACGCCGAGCGAGGTGAGGAGCACGGCAAGAAATGCGTATGATCCGATCCTGGGATGGATGAGGCACGTGTTCTTTGCCGTCCAACCCAGGCCCGCGGCGGTTGCGAGCGGGCGCTCCATCACCGGCCCGGTATCCACGTATGCGCGCGATTCGAAATCTCCATGCTCTTGATGCAGGCGCGCTTCCAGATTCTTCAGCCGCTTGAGCAGAATCTTGTGGTAATCGCTGGGAACGCGCCGGCCGCGCTCGGCTGGATGAGTGGATGGGCGGCCGGTCCAGGCGTAGCGAGCGATCCATCCCGCATCGCGAGGCGCCTTGCCGGTCGACTTCGGTTGCGCGCTGTTGTAGTTTGCCATGCAAACAATTGCCGAGCGCGCCCACGGGAAGGGAATGGCCACACGCGCGCGCACCAATTGGCCTTGCTCGTTCGCGCGCCTAAGATATTGCATCTCTCCGGCGTTTCCAGCATCTATCCAGGTAATAAACCTATTTGCATCGCGCGCTTCCTCTGCGTGCGGGAGCGCCACTACACCTGCTTCTGTAAATCCAACGTTAACCGAAAGCGCGCGAACGCCGTTGTAACTAAGGAGAGCCGGTGACTGTTTTCCGTTCGAATCCATGGAACGCCGGAGCTCCTTTCTGCGTAACAGGGAATGTCCGAATGCGGACAGCGAGCACGCAAACGGACAGGGGTACACCACGGGGATTTGCCGATGCAATTGCTTATCCCCTCTGCTTTGAGCATATTTCCCCGGCATGGCCATTTGGCCCGCCGCGTGCAAAACAAAATGCAGCGCGGTGCGAATGGCTTTCACCATTCGGGATGCGGGGAAATGGATTGGAGGTTCTTATGAATTCAAGTTACTGCCGGCCCGATGAAATGTTCGTGGTCGAGCCGGCTGGCTTTACCGAACTCGTGCGCGGCGCCGAACAGCGTCTCATAGCGCTGTTTACTCCCTTGGTGCAGCGACAGAGCGTTGCGCTCGATCTGGGCAAAATCGAACGCATTGACGCCGCCGGCATCGCTGCGCTTATCACTCTCTACTCGGATGCTCTCCAGTCGGGGCACGCGTTTACAGTCTGCAATGTCTCCGCGCATGTCGCGGAGATACTCACGGTGGTAGGGCTGGCGCCCATCCTCATGGCCAAGGATGGGGCGCCGGTCCAGAACACCTGCGCGGCCGCGTAGGTGTGTTCGCAGGGCTGCCTGCTTATCTTCCCTGTCATTTTCTTAAAATCCTGTTTTCGCCGGCCGAGGTTCGTGCGGCGACCGCGACGCTGCAACGCGGGCAAGAGAGCGAAATTAAAAAACAGCGAGCACCGGTCCATTCCGCAAGAAAACGCGGATCGGATGAGGCGTGCTCTGATCTGTCGAAACCGGGTTTCAAAACAAGCTGTGGCCGATCAATCCGCGAGTTCCGGCTGATATCTGGATGCTGGAATAGAATTCTGAGTATGCGGGTAATGGTTGGGGTGTCGGGAGGGATTGCCGCGTACAAGGCTGCGGAGGTGGTGCGGGAGTTGCAGCGCCAGGGAGCCGAGGTTCACGTGGTGATGACCGAGGCAGCTTGCAAGTTTGTGCAGGCACTCACATTTGCGGCGCTTTCCGGACACAAGGTGATCACCAGCCTCTGGGAGGACGCCGGAGACGCCGAGGGAAACGGCTCTTCAATTGAGCACATAGGCGAGGCGCAATGGGCGGAGGCGCTGGTGGTGTGCCCGGCGACGGCGAATGTGCTGGCGAAGTTCGCGCATGGGATTGCAGACGATTTTTTGACTACGATGTACCTGGCGACTCCGGCGCAGGTGCTGGTGGCTCCGGCGATGAATGTGAACATGTGGGAGCACCCGGCGACGCAGGCCAATATGGAGACGCTGCGGCAGCGTGGCGTGCGAGTGATTGAGCCGGGGACCGGCGACCTGGCATGCGGGATGGTGGGCGCGGGCCGGATGGCGGAGCCGGAGGCAATTGCCGAGGCGGTGCTGGACGCGCTGGGACGGCGGTACGACCTGGCCGGCGAGCTGGTGCTGGTGACGGCAGGGGGAACGCGGGAGGCACTGGACCCGGTGCGGTATTTGGGGAACCGGTCGAGCGGGAAGATGGGATATGCGATCGCGGAGGCAGCGCAGGCGCGCGGGGCACGCGTTGTGCTGGTGAGCGGGCCAACGGCGCTGTATCCGCCGGCGCGGGTGGACACAGTGAAGGTGACTACAGCCGACGAGATGCGGGCAGCGGTGCTGGAGCGAATGGCCGAGGCCACGATGATTGTGAAGTGCGCGGCGGTGGCGGATTACCGGCCCGTGGTTGTGAGCGGAGAAAAGCTGAAGCGCACGGGGCCCATTACGGTGGAGTTTGAGCCCACGGAGGACATCCTGGCGGAGGTGGTGCGGCGGCGGCGTCCGGGACAGCTGATTGTGGGATTTGCCGCGGAAACCGCGAACATCATGGAGAGCGGGCGCGCCAAACTGCTGAAGAAAGGCGCCGACGCAATTGTGGTGAATGATGTGTCGCGCGACGGCGTGGGCATGGATGCGGACGAGAATGCGGTGACGTTTCTGACGGTGCAGACGGCCGTGGAGATGCCGCGGATGCCGAAGCGGAAGCTGGCGGACCGCATTCTGGACGAGGTGCTGGCGCTGCGCAGGCCGAAGCCGCTGATGTTGGAATTTGAGGGCGAGTCGGCGCAAGACGAAGTGCTGAAGCAGAGCTTGAACGCGCGGCAGAAGATAATTGTGGAATAAGCGAAATGGCGGGATTAACGGCGGAGATGCGGGAGGCGCTGGCGGCGCGCGTGCGGTTTTATCGCGAGCTGGGGATTGGGGATTTGTACCGGAGGCCGGTAGAGGTTTCGCAGCCAACACAGGTTTTCGATGGGAACGTTGCGGTTGGGGCTGGCGACGGCGGTAATGCGGGTCCCTCGACTCCGCCGCCGGCAAAACGCGCGGGTGGCTCCGCTCAGGATGACGACACAGGGATGAATAAAGTTGAAGCGCTGAGGGTGATTCAGGAGGATATTGGGGAGTGCACGCGGTGTGCGCTGCACAAGGGCCGGCACACCATCGTATTTGCCGACGGGAGCCCGGATGCGCGGCTGATGTTTGTGGGCGAAGGGCCGGGCGCCGACGAGGACGCGCAGGGGCTGCCCTTTGTGGGGCGCGCGGGGCAGCTCTTGAACAACATGATTGGGGCGATGGGGCTGAAGCGCGAGGAAGTCTACATCGCCAACATTGTGAAGTGCCGCCCGCCGGGGAATCGCACGCCGGAGCCGGAGGAGGCGAACACCTGCGTCCAGTTCCTGAATAAGCAGATTGAAGTGGTACGGCCGGAAGTTCTTGTGGCGCTGGGCGCCACGGCGGCGACGTACCTGATGGGCCAGCGGCAGCCGTTAGCCGGGCTGCGGGGACGCGTGCACCAGTTCCGCGGTGCCAAGCTGATCGTGACCTACCATCCGGCGTTTTTGCTGCGGGATCCGCGGCAGAAGAAAGAGGCTTGGGCCGATCTGCAGATTGCGATGCGCGAGCTCGGCCTGAAGAAGCTGGGAACAGGGAATAGGGAACAGGGAACAGAAGACGGGGCCTGAGGGACAAAGGGACAAGGAATCGTTCGTGGGCCGGTGCAGATTGCGCCGGTCTTTTATTTTGATTGAATGCGGGCGGCGATCAGAAGCGTGGCGATTCCCAGCCAGGAGGCAGCGGGGACGGCGAGGAACGCGAACGTGGCAGTGGATCCGGGTGTGAGGATTGAAGCGGCGGCGTAGATGCCGGGCGGAGCCAGCGCCAGCAGGATGGTGGCGGCGCGGATGGCGGAGGCAATGTCGCGGCGGGCGCGGGCGGCGAGGCGATCGGCAGCGATCAAGCCGAAGTAGGGTAGGAGGGTCCAGCCCGCGAAGAGCGCGACAAGCAGAGCAGAGCGGTTGTGTCGGCCGGCATGGAGGGTGAATGCGATAGAGGCCAGGGCGCCGAACCAGCGGGCGAAAAGCACGGTGGAGCGCAGGCGCGAACTTGAGTCGACGGCTGGTCGGGTGGTCATTTCTCGCCGGCCCGTCCCTACCGGCGCTTGCTGCTGAGGGTTTCGTCGCGCCAGAGGGCCACGCCGCCGAACAGCCCGGTCTCGTTGGAGACGATGCTGACGTGCGCTGGAAGCTCGAAATCGATCTTCTTGGTGTTGCCGCCGCCGAGGTAGAGATGGTCCCAGTTGAAGGTTGCGGCGGTCTGGTGAATCGCTTCGAGGAGGTACTTGTTCCAGCGCTTCTTGCCGTATTTGTCCAGGCCCCGGCGGCCGATGTAGTCCTCGTAAGTGAACTTTTTCCAGGGGTGGTGGCCGAGCTCGAGCGGGAAGAGGCGGCCGCCTGTGAAGAGACACGAGCCCATGCCGGTGCCCAGCGTAATTACCATTTCCAGACCCACGCCCTTGATGGCGCCGTAGCCCTGAATGCAGGCATCGTTGGCGACGCGGACAGGCTTGTGCCAGCGCTTCTCAAGCTGCTGCTGGAGCGGGAAGCCGACCCATCCGGGATGCAGATTGACGGCGGTCCAGACGGTGCCGCGCTTGATGACTCCGGGAAAACCGATGGAGACGCGGTCGAACCGCGGCAGCGCCGCCTTGAGCTTGTCCAAACGGAGGATACAGGCGCGCGGCGTGGGGATGGCGGGAGTGGGAATGCGCTCGCGCTCGCTCACTGGGTGACCGTGGGGGTCGAGCAGCATGGCTTTCAGGCCGGAGCCGCCCACATCAATTGCCATGGTGATGGGGCCGCGGCCGGTGGCGGCCTTACGGGACGGAGGCGTGGCAGCAGAAGGTTTGGGCTTCACGTGGAGAATTGTAACGGAAGAGATTGAAGTGCGGTGACGGCGGTGCGAGGAGGTGCGCCCGAATCTCCTACACTGAGGATTGCCGCACATGGATGAGACTTGCGAAGTCGCGTTACCGGTCCCGCTGGACCGCACATTCACCTACGCTTTGCGCGGTGGGCAGCGGGTGGTGCGCGGGTCGCGGGTGATTGCGCCGTTCCGGAACGAGAAGCTGATCGGGATCGTGGTGGGGGTGGGCCAGGGCAGCGGATCGGCTCGCCCGAATCCGACAGTAGCCCCGGCGACACAGCTTCCGGGAAGCCGGCCGGAAAATCGGCAGAATACGAAGTGCGCTACCTCGAAGCCGTGCTCGACGAAGAGGACGGCGAGCCGCTGTTGAATGAAGGCCTGTTGAAACTGGGCGAGTGGATGGCCAGCTACTATCTTGCTCCGCTGGGCGAAGTGTTGCGGGGGATGCTCCCGCTGTCGGCCGAGGTGAAGCGGACGGTCTACTACCGCATCACGGACCTGGGCCGCGATACGCTGGCCGGGAGCCTGGATGGGGAAGGGCGCGGAACCGGACGTGGCACGGAGCGCGGAAAGCTCTCGCGCGAAGAGCTCGACTTGCAATACCGCGTGTTGCAGCGGCTGGCGGCGGGAGAGCCGGTGAAGGTATCCACGCTACGCTCCGCAACGTCAGCGGGGCTGCCGGTGCTGGCATCCCTGCTGCGGAAGAAGTGGATTGCGCGCGAGACTTCGGCCGTGGAACGCGATGCCCGGCGGATGGAGCGATTCGCGGTGCTGGTGCCGGAGGCGCGGATTCCGGCGCTGACCGCGAAGCAGCAGGCGATCCTGGCGGAGCTGGCGGCGTGCGGCGGCGAGACGCCGTTGACAGAATTGCGCGCCAAGGGGCTGCTGCATTCCACGCTGCAAACCCTGGTGCGGCGGGGCCTTGTGCGCATTGACGAGCGCCCCGCGGCGTTCCGGATGGGCGGCATTGAGCCGTGCGCGGCGCCGGACAGGCTGAACGAGCCGCAGGTGGACGCGCTGGCGTCGATCGCCTCGTCGCTGGGACAGTTCCGCGCGTTTCTGCTTTACGGCGTCACGGGATCGGGCAAGACGGCAGTCTATCTTGCCGCCATGCAGCGCGCGCTCGATCGGGGCATGTCGGCCATCCTGCTGGTGCCGGAGATTGGGCTGACGCCGCAGACCGTCGGCCTGCTGGACGCGGCCTTCGGCAACAAGGTGGCGCTACTGCACTCGGCGCTGACGCCGGAGGAGCGCAGCGAGCAGTGGCGGAGGATCCGGGGCGGCGAAGCGCCAATCGTGGTGGGAACGCGTTCGGCCGTTTTTGCCCCCGCGCCGAACCTTGGCCTGATTCTGGTGGACGAAGAGCACGACCAAAGCTACAAGCAGGAGGAGACGCCGCGCTACAACGCCCGCGACGTGGCTGTGATGCGGGCAAAGCTGTCAGACGCGCTGGTGGTGCTGGGCTCGGCCACCCCGTCGCTGGAAAGCTGGCAGAACTCGATGCGCAGACGGGCCCGGGGCAAGTACACGCGCATCGAGATGAAACAGCGCGTGATGAACCGGCCGCTGCCCGAGGTTGAGCTGGTGGACATGCGCACCGAGTTCAAGCAGACGGGGCAGGAGAGCCTGTTCTCGCGCTCGCTGATTGAGCAGACACAGCTCGCGCTCGATCGCGGCGAGCAGGTGCTGATTCTGCTCAACCGGCGCGGGTACAGCTTTGTGGTGATGTGCCGCGCATGCGGAGCCAAGCTGGAATGCGTGAACTGCGCCATCGTCCTCACCCATCACAAAGCGGTTGGCGAAGAGGAAATTGCGCGCGAAGGCCAGCGGCTTGAATGCCATTATTGCGGCTATCGGCGCACGGTGCCGGACTGCTGTCCCAAGTGCGGGAGCGAGCATCTTTATTATCTCGGCGCCGGCTCGCAGCAGGGCGAGGAGCGCTTGCAGGAGATTTTTCCCGCGGCACGCATCGGGCGCATGGATCGCGATACGGTGCGCGGCCGGTACGACCTGGGACGCCTGCTGGCGCGTCTGCATGCCGGCGAGATCAATTTGCTGGTGGGCACACAGATGATCGCGAAAGGGCACGACATTCATGGCGTAACCCTGGTGGGCGTGGTGGGCTGCGATCACGCGCTGAGCATGCCGGATTTCCGCGCTGCGGAACGTGTGTTCCAGTTGATGACGCAGGTGAGCGGGCGCGCCGGCCGCGGCGAGTTGCCCGGGCGCGTGGTGGTGCAGACGTATTATCCGGATCACTATGCGATTATGGCGGCAACCCAGCACGATTACTTGAGCTTTGCCGAGCGCGAGCTCAAGTACCGGCGCTGGATGCACTATCCGCCGTTCGGCGTGCTGGCCAACGTGCTGGTGCAGTCGGCAAAGCTGGAGGAAGCGGCCGCCTGGTCAGCGGAGCTGGGCAAGTGGTTTCAGAAGGCCGCGCCCGAAGGCGTGCGCGTGCTGGGCCCGTGCACGGCGCCGCTGGCGCGCATCAAAAACATCTACCGTTTTCATTTGATCTTGAAGGCAGCCTCGCGCAAGGCTCTGAACGCGGCGCTGCGAGGGATGCTGGCCCACGCGCGGATGCGGCCAATGTGCCGCGGCGCAATGTGGTGGTGGATGTGGATGCGCAGAGGCTGATGTGAGCGGCAGCTAGCGGAGTTAGCGCGGGGCAGTCGAGCGAAATGGCCGCTCGGGAGGCCCGATTCTCAAGCAGTTTCCCGCCTCCGCGTTGCCGAAGCGCTCCGCGACACACTCCGCGCCGATGCGCCGCAGAACCCGGTGCGGAGGCAGCCTGGCTTATTCCGCGCTGGTGGTGTTCTGCGCACTGGCGGCGTTGCCGTCCAGCGCGTGCAAGTCCTTGCCCGGCTTGAATCGGACTGCTTTGCCCGGCGTGATGCTGACCTCAGTGCCGGTGCGCGGATTGCGGCCGATGCCGGTTTTGCGCGCGCGCACGCTGAACACACCGAAGCCGCGCAGCTCGATGCGCTCGCCGGCCGCCAGGGCCTGTTTCAGACCCTCGAAGACCGTATCCACCGCCGCCTCCGCCTTGGTCCGAGGCAGGCCAGTTCGTTCAATCACCTGATGCACGATGTCCTGCTTAATCAAAGGGGAACCTCGCTCGACCGATGGTTTGAACTTCTCCCAACAACTCTACCCTAGTGATACTACAGGTTTTGCGCCATTTGTAAAACAGCGGAAATCTGGTCCACCAGGGTTTTGGCCGTCTTTGAAGCCAGTCTTTCACCCCGGCGGGGCCCTCGGACCCCCACTTTCGTGTGTTTTCCTCAACCGGGGGCACGTTCTTCACAGGCTTTGCCGGATTTTCCCGTAAGATGAGACTTTCACCGCAGGTTTACACACTGGAGCAGCAAGCGCTTGCCAATCGGAGGACCAAATCGGAGCGATGAGCAGTCGGCGCACCACGCCGCTTTTGGCGTACCAGCCTGTTTGGTGTGGCATGATCGAACTAACTCCTTGTTGGAGTTGTTGACGGAAGAACTCTCGACATGTTCATCAATGGTCAAGTTCGAGTTATAAGTGATGTTTTACCCCGCGATGGGAATATAGCGGAGTAGAACCTCAGCCAATCGGTGCTTCGGGCGTTGCGAGTTAGTGGGGCAGCTTCATCGCTTCTCCTGGAGGCAAGCTGGAGACCGCCCGGCGAAAGCTCCCGGCGTGAGGATTGCAACAGGAGCCTGGAAAGGCACTCAACCGCACCTCGTCTTGAGAATCTGCTCGAATTTCCCAAGGGGGCTCGAATTGCCCGTAAGCGAGAATCTGCAAGCTATCCACATCGGCCTTCTGGCCGGCGAGCCCATCCGGCTGGAAGGGCTTACCATGGCTTTCGAAGAAATGCCACAGCCGAACCGGCCCAAACTCTCGCCGGTAGTCGGCACGCTTGCAGAACTGATTGCCAATCCGGACGTAGACTATCTCGTCGTAGACCTGAACTCGACCTCCGGCGGTTTCGAGTTACTTGACAATGTGAGACGAGCCCGTCCCGGCCTCCGCCAGATTGTTATCGGTCCCAAGAATGACGACGAACTGGTCTTGAAAGCCGTGGTCGCCGGTGCGCGGGCATATCTCGATTCGGATGCCGGCCCCGGGACCATCCGCCAGGCTATCGACGTTGTGGTCAGCGGATCGATCTGGGCTCCGCGCCGCCTCCTTTCCCGCCTAATTGACCGCCTCCTCGGTGTCCCTCAGAACAGCACACTGAGTGCCGTGCCCCTGCTTACTGACCGCGAACTCCAGGTCCTCCAACTGATCCTGTTGGCCAAGTCCAATCGCGAAATCGCCGTCCAGCTCGGGATCGAGGAACGCACCGTGAAGGCCCATGTGGCCCGCATGAAGCGCAAGCTCGGCGCCGACAGCCGCGTCGAGCTGACCATGCAGGCCATCAATCGCTCGCTTTTGGGCGCACGCTCAAGCCGGTAATGACCTATCGCTGGTTATCTCTATTACCTTTGTGCGTGCCCATAGGTTACTAAAAACCATTGTCCTTCCGTACTCTTGTTGGAAATCCCCAACCACATCACACTTGTCCCAGAAACAACGCAGATCTGGGGAAAGGAGTTCCCTGACGCTCGTCGCCATGGAACTCCTCTTTTTTCTGTGATTTGCTTTTGTTACCCTCCGCAGCCGTCCCCCCATCCCAGTCCAGCTTCTACACTCGTCGGCCCGTGTTGATGATTTGGGTACCAACCGTACCCCCGCCCGCGCCGGATGCGGTAGGCTGTCTCTGCGGGCTCCCCGGTCCTGACCCATTTGCCCCAATCTCTCCATCAACTCCGGAAAGGATTCAAAATGAAGAAATGGATTATCTCCCTCTGCATCGCTGCGCTTGCTCCCGGCGCAGTCTTCGCGGCTTCTTCCCGCGACGATCTCCAGGCCCGCATTGATGCCGCCAAAACGGTGCTGGACCAGATCATGAACGCGCAGGATCGCAGCATTCCCTCCAACATTCTGGCCCGCGCCACCTGCGTGGGCGTGGTGCCGGGGCTCAAGAAGGCCGCCTTCGTTTTTGGCGGGCAATATGGCCAGGGCGTGGTCACCTGCCGCACCGGCCATGGCTGGAGCGCGCCCGTGTTTATCCGCATGGCCGGCGGGTCGTGGGGTCTTCAACTCGGCGCGCAGTCCACTGATCTGGTCCTGATTGCGGTCAACGATCGGGGCTTCCAGGACCTGCTCAAGAACAAATTCAAGATCGGCGCCGATGCCGCCGCCTCCGCGGGCCCGGTGGGCCGTAACGGCCAGGCTGCCACCGACTGGAAAATGAACGCCGAGTTGCTCACCTACTCCCGCTCCAAAGGCCTCTTCGCCGGTATCGATCTCGATGGCACCTCCGTGAGCCAGAACCAGGATGACACCACCACCTACTACGGCCACGAAGATCGCTTCGAAGAAATCCTCAAGGGCCAGGTTGGCGTGCCCGTGGGCGCCGTACCCTTCGTCCGCGGCGTGGCGCAATACTTCGTCGCCGCCAGGCACGGCAAGTAAGCTCGCCCAAAAATGCGTTAAGCCCCAGGTCTCCCATGTTGGAGCCTTGGCAACAAAACGCCGGGCGTCCCTCGTTCGCCGGTTCGCGCTTTTCTGAATCGGCTACGTGGATGGCCGTGACTGCGCCGACCCGCTCCTCTGCTCTACACTTGTCCTTTGCCCTGACCATGTGGGAGAGGATCGAGTACTGGCTGGTAACAGCGGTGGCGCGCCTGCTCGGCCGCCTGCCGCGACCGATAGCCCGTGTCGTGGTGCGCCTGATCACTGCATCGATGTATCTTGCGCTGGTGCGCCTGCGCCGCGTCGGCCGGCGCAACCTTGAGCTGGCTTTCCCCGAGCTCTCGCCCCATGCCAGAGAGAGAATCCTCCGCCGCCTCTTCCGCAACCTGGGCTGGCAGCTCGTCGAGTTCTGCCGCATGCCCCGCTACACCCCCGAGAACACCCGCGGCTGGATCCACACCGAGGGCATCGAGCATTTCCTCGCCGCCCAGGCCCGCGGCAAAGGCGTCCTTGTGCTTACCGGCCACCTGGGCGCGTGGGAGCTCTCCAGCTTCTACCACTCGCTTATGGGCCATCCCATGGGAATGGTCATCCGCCGCCTCGATAACCGCCCACTGGACGACTTCGTCAACTCCATCCGCTGCCTCCACGGCAACCAGGTCCTGCACAAGGACGACTTCGCCCGCGGCCTGCTCCACGCCATGCGCCGCGGCGGCGCCGTCGGCATCCTCATGGACACCAACATGACCCCGCCGCAGGGCGAGTTTGTGAAGTTCTTCGGCATCCCGGCTTGCACCGCCTCGGGCCTGGCTCGCGTAGCCCTCCGCACCGGCGCCGCCGTCCTGCCCGGCTTCTGCCTGTGGGAAGAGAAGGAGCGGCAGTACGTGCTGCACTTCGGTCCCGAGCTAGACTTTGCCCGCACCGGGGATCGCGAAGCCGACATCCTGGCCGCCACGCAGCAATGCAATGATGTGCTCGAGTCCTGGATACGCCGCTATCCCGATCAGTGGCTCTGGATCCATCGCCGTTGGAAGACCCGGCCACCGGGGGAACCTAGCCTGTACTGAACGGATAGAATTGTGCCCCATCCATACGCGCCCTTTGCGAATGGGTGGGATCGGCTGATTCACACCACGATTTCCGCATCCCCTGACGTAATCTTGTATGCGAATGAAACTCAGCGATCTCATCGAACGCCTCGGCGGCGCATTGGTCCAGGGCAGCCTGGACCACCGCCTGCGTGGCGTCAGCTCGCCCGCCCAGGCCGGCCCAACCGATATTGCCTTCGCCGAGGACGCCCGCGCCGCTGCCGAGGCCCTCGCGAGTAATGCCGGCGTAGTTGTCCTGCGTCCGAGCCTCGGCATCACCTATTCCGCCACAAAATGTGTCGTTGAGAGTCCGCAGCCCCGCCTCTGGTTCGCCCGCGCCGGCAAGCTTCTCAAGCCTCCGATGGCCGTCACGGGCGTCATCCCTCCGCCGCCATCGGCGCCCACGTCAAGCTCGGCGACGATATCACCATCGGCCCCTGCGCCGTCATTGAAGACAACTCCCGCATCGGCGCCCGCACCCGCATTGAGGCCGGCGCGGTCATCGGCCGCGGCGTCCGCATCGGCGACTACTGCCACATCTATCCCCGCGCCGTACTTTACCCCGGCACCACGCTCGGCAACTGGGTCGTGGTCCATGCCGGCGCGGTGCTCGGAGCCGACGGCTTCGGCTACGTCCGCAATCCCGCCACCGGCGCCTACACACAGTTTCCGCAGCAGGGAACGTTGGTCATCGAGGACGAAGTCGAAATCGGCGCCAACTCCACCATCGACCGCGGGGCGCTGGCTGAAACCCGCATCCGACGCGGGGTCAAGATCGACAACCTCGTTCACGTCGGCCACAACTGCGACATCGGTGAGGATGTGATCCTGGTTGCGCTCACCGGCATCTCCGGCTCCAGCTCCGTGGGAAAGGGCGCGGTGCTCGCCGGCCAGGTCGGTCTCGGGGATCACGCTCACGTGGCTCCGGGCGTCATTCTTGGCGGCCAGTCCGGTGTGTTTAACGGCAAAACCGCAAGTGCCGAGCCTGGCACCGTACTCTACGGCACGCCCGCACGTCCACTCAAGCAAGTCCTGCGCGAGCAAGCTGTGCTGGCGCGCCTTGCCAAAGGGCGTGGCCGCGCCAAATCTGCCGATCCAACCGGCTCGGAAAGCTAACCTGCAAGGGGCCGCTGGGCGCGTCCGGCTGGTTTCAAGCACTCAAATAGGACTCGACCATGCACGCGATCTCTCTTTTGAAGGTTGGAACCTGAGAGAAACCGTGCGTCGCGGCGTAGTGCACCGTCCCCTCAATCGCCCCAGCCAGGACCTGCGCGACCACGCGATGGGAGACAGTCTTACGGACGCTTACATGTTTTGCAACAAACCGGCAATAGCCCTCCAGATATTCCTTTTCGAATTTCTCGTGCATTGCGGACCCTGTCCGGAACCGTGGCGCATCTTCCAGCAGCGCTTTGTGCAGGGATGGGTTGGAGTTGTGTATGCGGAGCATGCCCTGAATCAGACAGTCCACGCTCGATTCCCCCGGCTCGGCGCATGCTTCTTCGAGGACGGCGATGACGCTTTCGAAATGACGGCGTCGGATCGCTTCGATGAGTGAGAGTTTGTTCGGGAAATACTGGTACAGCGACCCGATACTGGCGCCTGCGACGCCCGCCACTTCGTTGGTGGTGAACTTTGCCCAGCCCCGGCGGCCCAGAACGTGAGTTGCCGCATCCACGATAGCATCCACAGTCGCACGGGAACGCTCTTGTGACGGCACTTTCCGCATCTCATGGGCCCTTTTGCGAATGCGAGTAGACATGAGCCGATCTCCGGTCAAAATATAAACATCTTGCTCACATTTGTGAAGGAGAAAATGAAATGATGTCAATTCCCCAAAGTTGCCGCGCGCTCAGGCTAAAAACGCGGCCGCGCGGACTGCCTCAAGCCGGTGATTTTGAAGTGGCAGACGTACCTGTGCCGGAGCGTGCCGGAAATCAGGTCCTGGTTCGCAACCGCTACACCCGTGCATCAGCCTCTTTGCGCATGATGATCAGCGAGGGCGCAGAGGATGTTGAAGGCGTTCCGTTCCCCGCGCTGCGCCCCGGCGATCTCCTGGCGGAAGAGAGCATTGGGGAGGTGATTTCCGCGCCGGCGGATAGTCAGCTCGCCGCCGGAGATCTTGTGCTGCACCATTTCGGATGGCGCGAATACGCTGCATTTCCCATTCTTGCCTGCATGCGCATTGAAAACGACCTGCCGGTGCTGGCCGCCCATCTTTCCCAGGGTTGGACCGCGTATGCCGCACTGACACGCGCCGCCCACGTTCGGCCAGGAGACACGGTCTTCATCACCAGCGCGGCGGGAGCTATCGGTTCCATGGCCGGCCAGATAGCCCGGCTCCTCGGCGCCGGACGGGTAATTGGCAGTACCGGATCGCCGGAGAAAGCGGACCGGCTCAGACGGGAGCTGGGTTATGACGCAACAGTCCTCCGCGGTTCGGCGACCATCGCCCAGCAACTTGCTGACGTTGCGCCCGACGGACTTGATCTCATCATCGACAATGTGGGTGGAGAGCAGTTAGAAGCGGCAATCGGCGCGGCCCGGGAAGGCGCTCGCATCGTTGTCCTCGGCGCCCTATCCGGCCAACTAGCACCGGAAGGCTCGGGTCGAACCGCGCCTGTCACGCTCGATTCCTTCGCCATTTTGCTGAAGAAGCTGACTCTGTGCGGCTACAGCGCCGACGACGATCCGGATGCCCGCCACGAATGGACGCAAAGATTCGGCAACTGGCTCAGGTCGGGCGGCATTGTCTTCCCGCACGTGACGGTGAATGGCCTCGACCGAGCTCCGGAGACTCTCGAACGGGTTGCGGAAGGGCGATACTTCGGAACCGTTATCGTCGAAATGTGAGAAACCGATTAGGCCGCTCCTTGGGAACACTTCTCATTGGCTCGGTGTCTAAACAGGCGAGAGGTTCGCGATGCCGAAACCTCCAGGTGTCAAACTAGGCGCTGCTGTGCAAACGCGAGTCCGTCTTCGCCGGGTATTGCGTTGGGCCGCGCTGCTGGGCGCCGCCGTTGTTTTCTTCTACGCCGTCATCGGTTACGTGAGCACGTCGCCGCTGATAGGCGAGAACCCCCGCTGGCGCGGCATAAACCGCGGGCCGGCGGACTTTGGCCTTAAGGGCGAAACCGTCTCTCTTCAGTCCACAGATAGAATCGCGCTGAAGGCGTGGTGGCTCCCGGCCGACGGCAACGCGCGCGGAACTGTGATTATCGCGCACGGCGTCGACCACACTCGTCAGGTGATGTTGCCGCGTTCTATGTTTCTGGTGCATGGCGGCTACAACGTCCTTGCGCTCGACCTTCGCGGCCACGGAGAGAGCGCTGCCCAGTACGTCTCGGGCGGATACTTGGAAGCGCGCGATGTGCTCGGCGCCATCCGTTATGTGCGCTCGCGAGGAGAGCACGGGCCGATTGCGCTTCTGGGAGTTTCCATGGGGGCAGCCGCGTCACTGCTCGCCGCGGCGAATTCATCCGACGTCGTCGCCGTGGTCCTGGACGGACCCTTTCCCAGTGGCGCGGCAGTGTTCAGCAATATCGATCGCCATTTCGTTCACGACGCGAAGACTCCCATCTGGCTTCGCGCAGCATTTGAGGTCGGGCGACTGCCGGGCATTCCGACCGCCGTCGCGCTCGTCTTCTATCTCCGCACCGGAGTCTACCTGGGCACCGATCTCGTCAATGTTCTCCCCGCCGCCGCGCAGGTTCGCATTCCAGTGCTGCTGATCTCCGGCGACAAAGACTGGATTGTTCCCACGGTGCAGGCGCGCCAGGTCCAGGCCGCTCTCGCCGGCACTAGCTCCCCTTCTCATCATCCCCGGCGCCGAGCACGATACGACGTTCGCCACCGCCCCGGATTTGTACGGCAAGACAGTTTTGAGCTTTCTCAATTCCAACCTGGGCAAGTAGCGCTCCTGGGAATGACACCCAGGCAACGCAACGAACTTCCCTGACGACGTTCAAACGGCGCCGGGAGTATCCTGCGAAAGATTCATCCATCCAGTTCCGAAAACCGGGGGCAAGATGAAAGTTCAATCAGGAAATTGACCGGAGATTCGTAGGGGCGTTCCGCTCGCCAATAAACTGATTGCAGTTCTGGTGGCCCTCGGCGGCATTTCGGCATTCGCGCAAGCAACGGCCAATTCCCAACATCCCGATGCAATCCAGTCTTACCTTCAGCCGCGGATCGATGACCACACGCTTGCCGGTGCCGTCACTCTGGTCGCCACGCGGGACCGCATCGTTTATCTGCAGCCGGTGGGCTATCGCGACCTCGCAGCCAAGGCGCCAATGCCGGCGAACGCGATGTTCTGGATCGCCTCCACGTCAAAGCCCATGACCGTCACCGCGTTCATGATGCTGGTGGATGAAGGCAAGGTCAGCCTCGACGATCCGGTGGAGAAGTATCTGCCCGAATTCCACGGTCAGATGGTCAAAGCGGAAGGAGGCATCGAAGGATGCGCTGGCTGCTCGATCTGCGTCTTCCCAGTCGGTTCCCGCAATCCATCCGATTCTGATCCGCGAGATTCTGAGCCACACCGGCGGCCTGCGCTTCAAGTCCGCGGTTCAGCCCGGTGCGCTCGACACGTTATCGCTGAAGGATTCGGTGCTTAGTTTTGCCGCGGAGCCGTTGCTGTTTCAGCCGGGAACAAGCTGGAGTTATTCCAACGAGGGCATCGACACCGCCGGCCGGATCATTGAAGTGGTGACCGGCATGCCGTACGAAAAGTTCATGCAGGAGCGGCTGTTCGATCTTCTGGGAATGAAGGACACAACGTTCTGGCCTAACGCGGACCAACTGGCTCGGCTGGCGCAAGCCTACACGTTGATGCCGGCACAAAAGACCTTGTGCGAGTCCCCATCAGCCAACTCACTTATCCGCTCAGCGACCGCCAGCACCGCTTCCCCATGCCCGCCGGCGGCCTTTTCTCCACCGCGGCCGATGTGTCGAAGTTCTGCCAGATGATTCTGAATGGCGGCACACTGAATGGGAAGCGATACATATCGCCAGCCTCGCTCCACGCCATGACCAGCGTGGAAAACGGCGGAATGGAGAAACACGATTACGGCTTTGGCTGGGGGATTTCCAAAACCGGCTTCGGCCACGGCGGCGCCGACAAAAATGAGATGGACATCGACACCGCTATCGGCAGAATCTTCATCTTCATGGTGCAGCAGGATGGCAAGTGGGGATCGCCGGATGGAGATGCGATGATACCGGCACTCGAGAAAATCGCCGACAACCTCGTCCCGCCTCCCACGCAACCATCCTTCGATGTCGCTTCCGTCAGGCCCAGCCAACAAGAGGTCGGCCCCGACTACAACAACCAGATTTTCTATACACCGGATGGATTTACCGGCCGAAACGTTACCCTGAAGCGTCTGATTGCGGAAGCGTGGAACTGCCAGCTCGATCAGATCCTGGGACCGCCCTGGCTCGATCGTAATGAATACGACATTGTTGCGCGAATGCCTGAGGGCGCGAGCAGGCAACAGGTGTCCCTTATGCTGCGCAGCCTTCTCTCCAGCCGCTTCCGACTGAAGGTGCATAGCGAAACTCGCCCGATGCGCGTATACGAATTGACCGTCAGCCAGAAGGGCCTGGAAATTCATCCATTGGCGCCGGGAGCCGCGGCAACTCCGGGCTCCGGCTTCCACTTTCACGGGGATATGCGCCAGTTTGCCGACTTACTGGCCGTCCAGTTATCCATTCCTGCGGCTGACAATCCCAATGTGCCGGTCCGGGCCGGAGGTTCCGAGATTCCCGTTCTGGATAAGACAGGACTGCAAGGCATTTACGATTTCGGCGTGGATATGCGCCCCGAATTGGGAATCGATGGATTTACTGCATGGAAGAGAGCTCTCGAAGATCAGCTTGGCCTGAAAATTGAAAGCCGAAAGAGCGATGTTGAAATGGTCGTCGTAGAGGATGCCATAAAGCTTCCCACAGCAAATTGAGATTCCACGGCGCGCTGAAACCGTTCCTTCTTTACCGTCCGATACCCCTAGCTCAGGTATCATCGGGGCATCGCTGTATTTTTTCTTCAATGCATTCATTCAAGGGGAATCGGCTGTGTCTGAGGCGCATCAAGCAACCATCGAGGAGGCGCGGGGCGTAAAGCCTTTGCGCATCGCCATCTTTGGATTCGGAACCGTGGGTAGCTCCGTCGCGCGCATCCTGGCCGAGTCAAAGCCCGAAGGCCTCGCCCTCACTCACGTCTTCAATCGCAACGTGGCCCGCAAGCGCGTCGGATGGATCGGCCCTTCCGTCGAGTGGTCTGAAGATTCCGATGCCGTCCTCGCCTCCGATGTCGACGTAATCGTCGAACTCGCCGGCGGTCTCGATCCGGCCGCCACATGGGTGCGCAAGGCTCTCGACGCCGGCAAAAGCGTTGTCACCGCCAACAAGAAACTCATCGCCTTTCACGGCGTGGAACTCGAGCGCCTGGCCGCGGCTCGCGGCGGCCATCTAAAGTACGGTGCGGCTGTCGCCGGCGGCATTCCCGTCATCCCCGGCCTGGAGCAGGGCATGGCCGGCGACCGCATTGAGCGCATCCAGGGCATCCTCAACGGCACCTGCAATTTCATCCTCAGCCGTATGGAGCAGGGCGCCGAGTACGCTACCGTCCTCGCTGCCGCGCAGGCTAAGGGTTACGCCGAAGCTGACCCGACTGAAGACGTTGGCGGCTTCGACGCGCGCGCCAAGCTCGCCATTCTCATGCGCCTCGCCCTGCGCGTCGAAGTCGATCCAGAAGCCATCGTCCCCCGGCCCATCACGGAAGTTACCGCCATCGACTTCAGCTACGCGCGCGACCTCGGCTGCACCATCCGCCAGGTGTCTCGCGCGGAAACCACCCTGGGCGTAGTCGCTGCTGCCGTCGGTCCCACGCTGGTGGACCTCAAGTCGCCTCTAGCCTGGTCGCGCGACACTGAGAATATGGTCATCCTCAGCGGCCACTACGGCGGCGACGTGGTCTTCAGCGGCCACGGCGCCGGCGGCCATCCCACCGCCGTTGCCGTCGTCAGCGACCTGATGGCGCTGGCGCACGGCTCGCGCCGCGTTGAGCTGCCCAGCGCCAAGGCCAGCATCGCCGCCGAATTCGAGGTCCCCCACTACATCCGCTTCCTCGTCAACGACCGTCCCGGCATCGTTGCCGAAATCACCGGCGCGCTGGCCCGCGAGCGCATCAACATTCGCGCCATCGTGCAGAAGGCGGGCTATCCGCAGCACTCGCTGCCGTTTGTTGTTACCGTGGAACCGTGCAAATCCTCGGCGCTGAAGCGCGCGCTGGAAAGTATTCAGCAGGCGAGCTACCTCCTCGAACCGCCGCTGGATCTGCAAATGCTGGAATAACAGGGAACATGGGAACAGGAAACGCTGCCGGCTACAAGCTACCGGCCGGCAGCTAGGAGCTAAATGCTAATAGCTAAAAGCTGTTTTCAGGAGGCTGAAAAATGATCGACACCATTTATCGATGTGAAATCTGCGGCGAAGAGAGCGAAGCCCCCGCGCACTGGATTGTGATCCATTGCAGCGATGCCCAACTGACCATCTTCAAGTGGACCAAGGAAGCCGCCGACGCCAAAGGCGCGCGCCACTATTGCGGCGAAGCCCACGCGCAGGTCTACGTCAGCCGCTGGTTCCAGTCCTTCTGCGGCTAATGCACGCCGGTCCGTCGCCACCACAGACGTCGGCGGCTGACCCAAGCAGCGCCTGCCCGCATTCTGCACCGCGTCATTTATCCCCAATCCGCGTCAATACCGGAGTAGGCGTCTGCTCGCACTGGAGCGTCTACAATCGGAAACGCCCGCGCGACTGGAAAGGAGAGCTCCCATGAAGCTCCTGCTTTGCGCGTTCTTCGTCATTAGCGACCAGCGGCGCAATCCACGCCGCGCCGCAGCCTCCGCGCACGCCCCAGCCGCTTCTGCCGCCGATCAGGCTCAGGCCGTCCGCGGCAGCAACCTGTTCGCCGCCGATCTCTACGCCCATCTGCGCACGCAGCCCGGCAATCTTTTCTTTTCTCCGGAAAGCATTTCTACGGCGTTCGCCATGACCTATGCCGGCGCGTCGGGTGATACCGCAAGCCAGATGGCTCAAGTCTTCCATTTCACCCTTCCGCCGGATCGCCTGCATCCGGCCATGGGCGAGCTGCTCAGCCAGATGAATCCGCTCACTCCGGTTACGAATTGCACGTTGCCGACGCGCTCTGGGCGCAGCAGGGCGAAAACTTCCGCCCGCGCTTCCTCTCGCTTGTCCAGATCCGATTACGCCGCCGGCTTTCACCTGGTCAATTTCCGTGCGGCTCCCGATGCCGTGCGCGGCGACATCAATCAATGGATCGAAAAGCAGACCAACGACAAGATCAAGGACATGCTCGGTCCCGGTTCCATCACGCCAATCACCCGCCTCGTTCTCACCAACGCCATCTACTTCAAAGGCAGTTGGGTCCAATCCGTTCCAGCCGGCGCGACACGCGCCGGACGCGTTCCACGTCAGCCCGGCGCAATCCGTGCAGGCCGCCTTCATGCACCGCACCGGCGGTTACAATACCTCGACGGCGGTACGTTCCAGGCCATCGAGCTGCCCTACCAGGGCAACGATCTTTCCATGGTGATCCTGCTGCCGAAGCAAATCGACGGCCTGGCCGCGCTCGAGCGATCCTTCACCGCTGCGGCCTTCAGCCAGTGGATGCAGAATTTCCATTTCGCAGAACCGGGTGATTCTCAGCCTGCCGCGCTTCACCATGACCCAGCAGTTCGAGCTCAGCCGGACTCTGGCCGCGATGGGCATGCCCCAGGCATTCACCAATCAGGCCGATTTCTCCGCCATGTCCCCCCACTCCGGACTGAAGATATCCGCGGCTATTCACAAGGCATTCGTCGACGTGAATGAAACCGGCACTGAGGCTGCCGCAGCAACCTCCATCATTATGACCGCGGCGTCGGCGATGAGAATGGAGGCGCCGCCCATCATTTTCAACGCCGATCATCCCTTCCTGTTCCTGATCCGCGACATGAAATCGGGCAGCATCCTATTCCTCGGCCGCGTGGCGGACCCGAGCAAGGATTAGATTCGTGTCAGGGCGCGACTTCAGTCGTGCCGCAGGCCGCTCAAATAAAAGGGCTATGGGGTTTAGCCCCTGATGGCTTTACTCTCCCTCGGCCAGCATAAAACGCATTCCAGCGAAATGGGGCGATGCACCGTTCCCGGCACTTCGCCCCATACTTCATCCCACTGAGCCACCCGGCGCTAGTCGTTGTAGTTCAAGCCTTCCAGCCCCAGGAACGCCGCGCCCGAACCCAGCTCTTCCTCGATCCGCAGAAGCTGGTTGTACTTGGCAATGCGATCCGTGCGGCTCACCGATCCGGTCTTGATCTGGCCCACGCCCGTGGCCACCGCCAGGTCGGCGATGAACGTATCCTCGGTCTCGCCGCTGCGGTGCGAGATCACAGCCGTATAACCATACCGGCGGCCCAGCTCGATCGCCTCCAGCGTCTCCGTCAGCGTGCCAATCTGGTTCACTTTGATCAGAATGGAGTTGGCCACGCCCTCTTCAATGCCGCGTTGCAGCAGCTTGATGTTGGTGCAGAAGATGTCGTCGCCCACAAGCTGGATGCGGCTGCCGAGCTTGTCGGTGAGGATCTTCCAGCCCTCCCAGTCGTCCTCGGCCAGGCCGTCTTCCAGCGAGACAATCGGGATACTGCCGAATCCAGTTCTCGTAGAACTCCACCATCTGTTCGCTGGACCGCTCGCTCTTGTCGCCCTTCTTGAAAACGTACTTCTTCTTTTCCGTGTCGTAAAATTCGCTGGACGCCGGATCGAGCGCGATGGCAATCTGCTCGCCGGGCTTGTACCCGGCCTGCTCAATCGCTTCCAGGATCAGCTCCACAGCCTCGTCGTTTGACTTCAGCGAAGGCGCAAAGCCGCCTTCGTCGCCTACGGCAGTGTTGTAGCCCTTCTTCTTCAGCACGCTCTTCAGGGTGTGGAACGTCTCTGCTGCCCAGCGCAGCGCATCGCTGAATCGCTCCGCGCCCACCGGCATGATCATGAACTCCTGAAAGTCCACATTCGAGTCGGCATGCGCGCCGCCGTTCAGCACGTTCAGCATCGGCGTGGGCAGGATGCAGGCGTTCACGCCGCCCAGGTACCGGTACAGCGGAATCTCCAGCGTCTGCGCCACTGCGCGCGCCGTCGCCATGGAGACTGCCAGGATCGCGTTGGCGCCCAGCTTGCTCTTGTTCGCCGTGCCGTCCAGCGCGATCATCGTCGAGTCGATCAGCCGCTGGTTGGCCGCGTCCATGCCTTCCAACTCGGGCGCGATCACGCTCTCCACGTTCTCCACCGCGTGCAGCACGCCCTTGCCCATGTAGTGGCTCTTGTCGCCGTCACGGAGCTCCACAGCCTCAAGCTCGCCGGTGGATGCGCCGGAAGGAACAATGGCGCGGCCCTGTGCGCCGCTTTCCAGAATCACATCGGCTTCCACGGTCGGGTTGCCGCGCGAATCTAGTACTTCGCGCGCACGGATACTAACAATCTCGGTCATTTCTGTCCTCGCAATGCGGTGGTGCAGCCGGTCGTTCAATTGGGGACGGCGATCCACGGCAAGAGCTTCACCGGCGGCATTCTGAATGGTTGTCAGAAGCTCCTGCTCGCTGCGCACTCAAGTCTCCGTCCCCTAAATAAAAGCGAATGTTGCCAAGGGGATTCTAGCAAAGTGGTCCCCGCAAGCCCCTGTGGCGGCGGTCACAGGCGGTCTGCGCCTCGCAAACGCCAGTCCAAATTGCCCCAGGTGCGTTGCACTGGGTTATCCAATAAGATTCGTACCCCCCAAGGCACTCCTCGCCCGGCCGACCCTCTGACTACCCTCAACCCCGCGATACGCTGGAGCTTAGGAGAGGTGTTACTGGGTTCCCCGCTGTCCGAAGACAACTTTCCGCCCAAAGCTGGGTCCAAATGGATAAGTGGAGTTGCGCCCGCCTGAAGGAGTTTCCATGTATCGGTCCATTCTGACGTGTGTTTTCATAGCTGCCGTCTGCGCTTCCCTCAGCGCGCAGCAGGATCCGCAGCAGCCTTCGCCATCTGATCCTTACCAGGGCGTCTCCCATCCCCCGGCAGATAACACCATTGATGCGACGCAGCCAGATCAGCCCGACCAGCCCACTCCGCCCCCGGCTAAGCCTCGCGCAGGCAAGCTGCTGGGGGAACCCGCATCGGCCCAGCCTGCCCAGTCGGCACCACCGCATCCCGCACCGATGAATTCCCGCGCAAACGATCCCAATTCCGACGCAGCTGGAAATGACGACGGCATTGTTGCGGTGGCGCCATCCTCAGCCGCCCTCGCGCCCGGTTTCTCCTCGCGAGAGGCCCCCGATCCCGACGGCGACATCGTGCATCCCAATCCGGCTGCGCCCGGCGAGCTGCCCCCAGGCGCCATGATCCGCGTGCATCTGCTCACCCGGCTTTCCACTACGCAAAGCAAGCGAGGCGACGAGTTCCGCGCCAGCGTAGCCTCTGACGTATTGCAGGACGGCCAGGTGTTGATCCCCGCCGGCTCTGAGATTGACGGCCGCGTAGTCGAAGTCTCCAGCGGCAGCCCCGGCGGTCACGGCACCATGCGCCTGCGCCCTGACTGGGTGGTTCTGGCCGATGGATCAAGGTACCGCCTGGACGCGCAAGTGACCGGTACGCCCGGTTCCAACACCCATGTCGGCAGCGAAGGCACCATCGCCGCGGGCTCGCGATTCAAGAGGGACGGCGTTGAGTATGGCGCTGGCGTGGGCGCCGGCGCCGTTACCGGCGCCATCATTGGCGGACCCGTTGGCGCGCTTGCCGGCGGAATCATCGGCGGCGGCGCCATCACCGTGCACCTGCTCATGGATCATCCCCAGGCAACCTTGGAACCGGGAACGGTGCTTATCTTCTCGCTGAACAGCCACCTCAACCTCCAGGCCCCATCCATCTCCTCCTCCTCCAACTAACCTACATATAGTTCGAAGCGGCGCGGCTTACCCTGCCGCGCCGTTTTTGTTTGGTGCGCCCAGCATGGGCGCACTCTTACGGGTGCAAGGCCCGTCACAAGCTGGACACAGGGAGTGAAGTGAAGCGCAACTGCATGAGGGTGACCGAGTGTGGGGAGGAAGCGTGGAGCGAAGCTGGGGGCCGAGGAACAAGAACCGGATATGAGGCATACGGCGCCGGACGAGCGGGCAAAGGACCGCGAAGTCCATATCCATCAAGGGTTCTGGTTGTAAATTCGGCGGTTGCGCGTTGAAGGCGGTTGAACTTACCTCGGGAGGTCTGCTGCATGTCCCGGAACCGGGACTGAGAGTGGAGCGATCCACACTGACCGTGCGGCAGAAGTCAGCAGCGGGCATAGTGTGCGCTGAGCAGCACATTGTTCAGGAGGGTTGAAGTCCCTCTGGCACTCAGATGAGGGGTGCCATATCCAAAAGCGGGAGTAACGACTCGCTGGCCGCAGCGCGAGATTGGCACTGCGGAGGGCAGGGTGTCCATCGCGAGGTGGAATCCGAAGGGCATGAGGAGAAGTACCGGGCCGTAATCGATGGGGGCTGCCCCGCCGATGAACCGGTCGGCCAAAGGTGGGACAAGGTCGAGCCTGCACTATGGAGGCGAAGGCGTTCTCATTCACCCACCGCACCAAGGTGTTTGCGGACGGCACGGTACGGAAGAACAGTGCGTGACCTCAGGAGGACTGACAGGGTCTCCGGGTGGCACCGGAGTAAGCAGACCTATAAGCGTGAGCGAAATGGGGAGCGATGCCACTGTCAGTAGTCGGACGGCCGAAAAGTACCAGAAGCATGGCGAAAGCCATGTGACCGGGCGACCGGCGACAGAAATGGGTTGGGGAAGTCGGCCGACAAAGATGGCTGGGAAGAGAGATGAGACCAGTGAGTAAGGGTGGGGAGGAGGATCAGTTCCATGAGTGAAAAACCCGTACATCCGCGCCCGAGGAGACTGGCGGACTGGATCAACCCGGCAGGAGCAAAGAAGGTCCATTCATTAATCGACAAAGTGTACAAGCGGAAGAACCTGGAGATGGCTTGGGAAAGAGTAAACGCCAACCGGGGCAGCGGAGGAATCGATGGGCAAACTCTGGAAGGTTTTGCCGAACAACTGGACAAGAACTTGGACCGGTTACAAAGCGAACTGAAAGAAGGAACCTATCGACCGCAACCTGTGCGGCAGGTACAAATCCCAAAGATGGGCAAACCGGGAGAGTTTCGCGGGCTCGGCATTCCGACGATCTATGATCGGGTGTGCCAGCAAGCGCTGCTCAATCGGCTGGAGCCGATCTTCGAGCCGGTATTCGATGACGCCAATTATGGATACCGGCAAGGGCGATCGACGAAGGATGCCTTGCGCAAAGTCTGGAAAGAGATCGACAGTGGCAACGAGTGGATCGTGGATGCGGACCTGAAAGACTTTTTTGGGTCGGTGGATCATGAGAAGCTTCTGACCCTTGTGGCCCAACAGATAGCTGACGGCCGTGTGCTGCGCCTCATTGAGGCAATGCTCAAGGCGGGAAGCTATGGGAAAGGGCGGCTCTTTCTAACCGAGCGCGGGACCCCTCAAGGCGGGGTAGCTTCACCCTTACTCAGCAACATCCTCCTGACGCCGTTTGATCGGGAGATGCGGCGCAAGGGATATCAGTTGACGAGGTACGCGGACGATTGGGTAGTCACCTGCAAGTCCGCTGCAGAAGCGCGAGCCGCTATAGACGCTGCTGGCCGCATCCTGAAGCAACTGGGCGTGGAGTTGCATCCGCAAAAGACGCGGATCGTTCATGTCCGGTACGGTTTCGAGTTCCTCGGCTATAAGATCAAGCGCGGGAAGGGGCTTTATCTTCCTGCGAATAAGATCCGCAGCCAGGCACGCCCGGGCGGGCTGTATGCCTACCCGCGCGAGAAATCGATCCGGCACTTCAAAGATCAAGTGCGGCAGCGTACGAAGCGTCGGGTGCCTCTGGCGACCGAGCAGTTGATCGAAGCGTTGAACCCGCTCTTGCGAGGTTGGGGCGAGTACTACAAACGTGCACACGTTCGGAAGCTCTTCAACCAACTTGACCGATGGATCGTGCGACGCATCTGGTCGCATCGGTTCAAGCGTTGGCGTAACTGTGGTTGGAAACAACTACCGACAGCCACGCTCTTCGGGGAGTATGGGCTTGTGAATCTGGTCGGATTAATTCCTTCTCTTGCATCCTCGAATCGTTGAATCTTCGTGAAAGCTGCATGCGGGAAAACCGCACGTGCAGTTTGAGCGGCGGACGGTGGCCAGCAACGAAATCTGTTGCGCCACCTCCGACCCGACAGCTCGTCGCGAGGCGGGTGAAGGGCCGAACGAGGAGGAGTGGAATCCGCCATGACGATGCGGAGGGCATTGCGTCAGATGTCCGCGGAAGCGGAGCGGTCCGCCAAGGGGCAGGGTGAAGCCCTGTCTGAGGCGGGCAGCGACGAAGCCCTGCGCCCGCGTCTTGAACCGGAGGACACAGGGCCGGGACTGCTTGCCGCAGTTCTGGCCAGAGAAAACATGCAGCAGGCATGGAAGCGGGTGCGGGCCAACAAGGGCGCTGGCGGGATCGACGGTCTTGGGATCGACGAGACGGCGCAGCGTCTGATGTGGGAGTGGCCTGCGATCCGCGAACAACTGCTGCGGGGGACGTACCGGCCACAGCCGGTGCGACGAGTCACGATCCCCAAGCCGGATGGAGGCCAGCGTGAGCTGGGCATCCCGACGGTGACGGATCGGCTGATACAGCAGGCACTGTTGCAGGTGCTGCAACCCCTGCTTGATCCCACCTTCAGCCAGCACAGCTACGGGTTCCGACCGGGACGCAGTGCGCATCAAGCCGTGCATGCGGCTCAAGCGTATGTGCAGTCGGGGCGGCGCGTCGTAGTGGACGTGGACCTGGAGAAGTTCTTCGACCGGGTCAACCACGACATCCTGATCGACCGCTTGCGGAAACGCGTTGCCGACGCCGGAGTGATCCGGCTGGTGCGGGCGTATCTGACCAGCGGCATCATGGATGGCGGGGTGTTGATGGCACGCAGCGAGGGGACGCCGCAAGGCGGTCCGTTGTCTCCGCTGCTGGCCAACGTCCTGCTGGACGAGGTGGACAAGGAACTGGAACGAAGGGGCCACTGCTTCGTGCGTTACGCCGACGATGCGAATGTATATGTTCGCAGCCGCCGCGCGGGCAAGCGGGTGATGGCCCTGCTGCTGAAACTCTATGGCCGTTTGCGTCTCAAGGTGAATGAAGCCAAGAGCGCGGTGGCCAGCGTGTTCCAGCGCAAGTTCCTGGGGTACAGCTTCTGGGTGGCCGCAGGCGGCAAGATCAAACGCCGAGTGGCTGACAAGGCGATGACTGCGTTCAAGGCACGGGTGAGGAAACTGACCTGGCGCTCGGGCGGAGCGCAGTCTGCAACAGGTGGTGGAACGACTACGCAGTTATGTGCTGGGTTGGAAGGCTTACTTCGGGAAGGCGGAAACTCCAAGGGTCTGGCGCGAACTGGATCAGTGGATACGCCACCGGATGCGGGCCATCCAACTGAAGCAATGGCGGCGTGGCACGACCGCATATCGAGAGCTTCGGGCAAGGGGTGCAAGGCCGGATGTTGCGCTGATGGTGGCAGGCAATATGCGCCGCTTGTGGCGCAACAGCGGCACACCGCTGAACGGAGTCCTCGATCTAAGCTGGGCCGATCAACTGGGCATCCCCCGTCTCTGTTGACCTCAACTCCTCGAACCGCCGGATGCGGACCCGCTTGTCCGGTGGTGTGGCAGGGGAGGAGAGGCGACTCTCCCCCCTATGCCGATTGCCAGCCGGTCCGTGACTGGCATCACGGACAGGCGCGCCGTCCGTCGCCGAGCATAGGTGGCGATTCGCATGCCTGCTATGCGCTTAGCTACTCGTCATCTGCGGGCACGCGGGGATTGAGGGCGCGAGTGTTCAACCGGCGCGAGCTTCTGGCCGGCACCGCCGCAGCCGGTGCCGCCGCTCTTTCGGGATGTCTGACCAGCCGCAGCCGCTGGAGCTCCTTCACCGAGGACCAAGCCGCCGCCCTGGCAGCGCTCTGCGGCCAAATCATTCCCGCAGACGATTTTCCTTCCGCCTCTGAGGCCGGCGCCGTCACTTACATTGACCGCCAGCTAGGCGGCCCTTATCGCCGCCATCGCCGCGCTTATCATGACGGCATCCGAGCGGCCGAGGAACTCTGCCACTCGCACTTCGGCGTTGACGCCGCCCACAGCACGCCCCCGCAGCAGCTTGAGCTCGCCAGCGCACTCGAACGCAGCCAACCGGTGTTTTTTGAGCTCCTTCGCCGCCACACCATGCAGGGCTACTACGGCGCGCCGCGCCACGGCGGCAATCGTGACGCCGTAAGTTGGCGGATGCTCGGCCTGGCCGAGCCGCCGCTGCGTGGCCGCGCCCAATACGACCTGAGCAAAAGGCTCGCCTTCATGAAGCGCGTGAATGCGGTCGTGGTCGGCGCGGGCGCGGCCGGCGGCGTCGTGGCCAAGGAGCTTGGCCGTCGCGGGCCTGAGCGTGGTGCTGCTCGAGCGCGGCAAATGGTACACCGCCGCCGATTGCCGCAAGGACGATCTGCGCAATCAGCGCACCACCGTCTGGGCAATGCCTTCGGCCCGGACGACGACCGCAATCCGCGCGTGTTGGTGGATGCGCAAGGGCGAGACCACATCGTCGCTGCCCAGCGAAGGCGGCTACCAGAACAACGCCGCCTGCGTGGGCGGCGGAACGTTCAGCTACGGCGCGCAGGCCTGGCGCTACATGGAGAAGGATTTCCGCATGCGCTCCACCTACGGCGCGCCGGCAGGGCAGCACGCTCGAAGACTGGCCCATCTCCTACGCCGACCTGGAGCCCTACTACGAGAAGGCCGAATGGGAAATGGGCGTCTCGGGCGACGATTCGGGCAACACCTTTCAAAGGCCCGCGCCGCAAGCCGCTGCCCATGCCGCCGCTGCCGCCCAACCGCGAGCACGGAATTCTGCGAGCCGGCCGCCAAGCGGCTGGGACTGCACCCGTTTCGACATTCCCATGCTGCGCAACACCGTGCCCTACAACGGCCGCGGCGCCTGCATGCGCTGCCGCTGGTGCGTGGGCTTCGCCTGCGAAGTGAACGCCAAGAACGGCACGCACAACACCGTGATCCCCACGGCGCTGGCCACCGGCAACTGCGAACTGCGCACCGAATGCATGGTGCAGCGAGATCCTGCTCGACGACCGCGGGCCGCGCCCGCGGCGTGGCCTACTTCGACGCCAACGACCGCTTGCAGGAGCAGACCGCCGACCTGGTGATCGTCTCCGGCGGCGCCATCGAATCCGCCGCGCCTGCTGCTGAACTCCAAGCGCCGGCTGTTTCCCGCACGGGCTCGGGCAATCGCCACGACTGGGTGGGCCGCAATCTGCAGGGCCACACCTACTCCGGCGCCGTCGGGCTGTTTCGATTACGAGACCTACGACGACCTGGGCCCCGGCGCCTCCATCGCCATCTGCGATTACAACCACGGCAATCCCGGGCCTGGTGCGGCGGCGGCATGCTGGCCAACGAGTTCATCCGCCTGCCCATTCACATGATCGACCGTGCTCGCCGCCGGGCGCGCCGCGCTGGGGCCAGGGGCACAAGGAATTCATGCGCCAGTGGCTACAGGCGCACCATCGTCGGTCATGGGCCCGGTGCAGGAGATGCCGCTGTTCGATGCGCGCGTGCAGGTGGATCCCGAGGTGAAGGACCACTGGGGCATTCCCGTGGCGCGGCTCTCCGGGCAACGCCATCCGCACACCCTCGAAATCGGCGACGTTCATGGCCGGCAAGGCCGAGGCGTGGCTGAAGGAGGCCGGCGCGGTCCAGACCTCGCCGATGGCCTGCCGGCCGACACGGTCTGAGCGGCGGCCAGCACCAGGCCGGCACCTGCCGCATGGGCAACGATCCGAAGACCTCGGTGGTCAACCGCGACTGCCAGCTGCACGACGTGGATAACGTCTACGTGATCGACGCCAGCGTGCACGTCACCAACGGCGGCTTCAATCCGGCGCTGACCATCATGGCCGAACGCCTACCGCGCTTCGGAGCGCTGGTCCGCAACTGGAAGGGCACGAGGTTGCGGTCATGAAGCGAATTCTGAAGTTTGCGGCTATCGCCGTCGCTCTCGTGGCGGTCGCTTGGCTGTCGCTGGCACTTCCGGCGCGTCGCGCTACTACTACGATCGCGGCACGGGCAACGGCTGCGCCGGCTGCCACGAGATGCAGGCGCTACGATCAGCGTGGCATGGCTCTCCGCATCGCAACGTGCGGCTGCACGACTGCCACGACGCCGAGCGCTCGTCGCACCAAGCTGCGCCACGTCCGGGTCGCACCTCATCGGCGACCTGCCGAGAGCGATCCGGCTCCGCGAGTCGGATGTGCTCGACCATGATGCCGAACTGCCAGAGCTGCCACCAGCAGGAGTACGCCGCCTGGCAGGCCGGACCGCACAGCGCCACCTACGGCCGCATCTTCCTCGACACGAAGCACAACACCACAACGCTGCTCGATGGACGATTGCCTGCGCTGCCACGGCATGCACTTCGAGGGCGGCATCCGCGACCTGGTTCAGCCCGCAGAACACGCAACGGTCCCTGGCATCTGAAGCCCGCCGATCTGGCCAATCGAGCCCGCCATGCCTTGTCTGGCGTGTCACCAGATGCATCGCGAAGGGCCGCCTGCAAGCCAAGCCGCGAAGCGCGCATCTCCGTGGCCGGCCAGCCGGTGCACGACTTCGCTGGCCTTCTTCGATCGCCGCGAGAGCATGCACTTCGCCGCCGCCGTCCTCGCCATTCCCGAACTGCACGATGGCGCCCGCGCCGGTCAAGATGAGCCCGGACCCGCGCCAGGCGTCTGCTACCAGTGCCATGCGCCGCGATAGCCTGAAGCCGCACCCTGCCGCCGCCAATCATGGGGACCGCAGGTCGGCTCCGGCGACGACCGCACGCCCATGGGCGTTCATGAAGGCCTCAGTTGCCTGGCCTGCCACGCCGGCCACAATGAAAGCGCCCGGGCGTCCTGCGCAGACCTGCCACCCGCAGATGTCCAATTGCGGCCTGGACGTGGAGAAGATGGACACCACCTTCGCCAATCCCAAGAGTGCTCACAACGTCCATTGGATCAAGTGCATGGATTGCCACCAGCACGGTGTTCCCAAGTCGCCCCGGAGGGATGCCACGAGAATAGCTCAGGACGAAGTCCCGGGAATGGGGGCAAAAAATAGCGGCCCCTACCCCGTAGGGCCGGCGCGAAATCTAAACGATTACAATATGGAGATGGAACCATGCAGCCGAACTGTGCCGTGCAGGCCGCCAAATTGCGTTAAGGTGGTCTCCCAGGCATGAAGCGTGTTTGGGGATTGTTGCGGTTCGGGCTGCCCTACTGGTTCACCTGGCTGCCCGGGGTCATTCTGCTGGCCGCCGTGGGCGCGCTTGACACTTTTCGCACCCTTCTCTTCCAGCCCATCTTTGACCAGGTGCTGCGCCCCGACGCGCCCGAAGGTCCTATTCTCCTTGGCCTCAAGAATTCAAAGTGGCATTTCGATCTCCGCGCGCTGATTCCTCATTCCATCCACATTCACAATGCGTGGACCGTCGTAGCGGTCTTCCTCATCCTCTCCACCGTCGTCAAGGGCTTGTGCGATTATCTCGGCACCTACCTGGTGAACTATGCCGGCTTCGGCTTGATCACTGACCTGCGCAATCACCTCTACGAAGCCACCATGCGCCGGTCCGCCAGCTTCTTTCACAAGCACGCCACCGGAACCATCCTCTCAACGCTCATCAACGATGTGGACCGGGTGCAGTTCGCGGTAAGCTCCGTCATCGGCGAGTTCCTGCAACAGTTCTTCACCTTTCTTGTGGGCATCGTCTTCGTCATTCGCCTCGGGGGCGAGCTCAGTTGGTCGCTGCTCCTGTTTGTACCGGTGGTCATCACCTCCTCGCGCAAAATCGGCCACGAAGTGCGCACCCGCACCCGCACCGGCCAGGACAAGCTGGCGGAAATCCAGAACATCCTCCACGAAACCGTCACCGGCCATCGCATCGTCAAGGCCTTTAACACCGAGCTGTGGGAGATCCTCCGCTTCCGCTCGGCAGCCCGCCGCCTGTTCAAGGCCAACCTGCGCAGTGTACGCATCCAGTCCATCAGCTCTCCGCTCATGGACACCATCGGCGCCATTGCCATTGCCATGTTCCTGTGGATCGGCCGCGACCAGATCAATCATGGCCGCATGACCATGGGCCTGTTCGCAGCATTCATCATCCTGCTCTTCAAGCTGTACGATCCAGTCCGCAAATTCGCGTACTTCTACAACAGCTTCCAGCAGGCCATGGGCGCCTCCGGCTCCATCTTCGGCTTCCTCGAGCATCGCGACGACGTGAAAGAGGCCGCGCGCCCGCGAACGCTCGCCGGTTTCCGGTCATTCCTGCGATTTGAAGATGTGGGCTTCTCCTATTCCAACGAAGAAGGCGAGCACGAGATCCTCCACAACATCGACCTCGATGTCGCAGCTGGAGAGGTCCTGGCTCTCGTCGGCCCCAGCGGAGCAGGGAAGACCACCATCGCCAATCTCGTTCCCCGCTTCTTTGACGTGACCTCGGGCAGGATTCTCATCGACGGCGTCGACCTGCGCGACCTAAGCCTGGCCTCGCTGCGTCGTCAGGTCGCCCAGGTCTCCCAGGAGACCATCCTGTTCAACGACACCGTTCGCAACAACATTGCTTACGGCCAGCCCGAGGCCAAATTCGAGCTGGTGGAACAGGCCGCGCGGGACGCCCTGGCTCACGACTTCATCCAGCGCATGCCCCAGGGCTATGACACCGTCATCGGCGAGAAGGGCTTTCGTCTGTCCGGCGGTGAGCGCCAGCGCCTCGCCATCGCCCGCGCCATCCTCAAGAACTCTCCCATCCTCATCCTCGACGAGGCCACCTCGGCCCTCGACGCCGAGAGCGAATCTCTGGTCCAGGCGGCGCTGGCCAACCTGATGCAGAACCGCACCGTCATCGTCATCGCCCACCGCCTCAGCACCGTGCGTCGCGCCACCCGCATCGCCGTGCTCGAAGACGGACGCATCACCGCCATCGGCTCCCATGACGAGTTGCTCACCACGTCGCCTACCTACCGCCGCCTCTACCAGCTCCAGTTCATGGACCCGGCGGAGAACGACGCCCTGGTCGAACGCGAAATGGGACAACTGGAACCGGAAACGCCACAACTCGAACTGCAGCTTGAACCCGCCATCTGGCTCGAGGATGAGGAGTAGCACCATGCCTATCTATTCCATGACCGGCTTTGCCCGTGTGCAGGCGCGGGTCAACGAGCAACTCGGCTACACCCTCAGCCTCAAAAGCGTGAATCATCGCTTCCTTGACCTTCAGTTGCGCATGCCTTCCGGCCTCGACGCGCTCGAAATGGAGCTGCGCCGAATGCTCAAGGAGAGTCTCGTTCGCGGCCACGTAGACCTGTTGCTCAGCGTGGAGCGCACCGGCCAGCAGGCGGCTGGATACAACCGCGATCTGATGGCGGCTTATCTCACCGCTTTCCACGCCGCGCGCGAAGAGCATGCGCTTACCGGCCAGCCGGACTTGAACGCTATCCTTCGCCTGCCCGGTGCTTTGCAGGCCGACAATCGCAGTGACGAAGATCCGGCCGCGCTGAGTGAGAGCGTGCTCCGCGAGATGGGCCCGCTGCTCGGCCAGTTGAAGACCATGCGAGCCCGCGAAGGCGAAGCACTGGAAACGATCCTGCACGCCTCGCTCGATCGGCTTGCGGAAGCCGTGCAGGGCGTCGCCGAGTTGCGGTCCGAAGTGGAGCAGCGTTACCAGGAACGCCTTACGCAGCGGCTGACGGCCGCGGTCGGCGCGGACTTCACCCGCCAGCGAGTTCTGGAGGAAGTGGCTGTGCTCGTCGACCGCAGTGACATTGCCGAAGAACTGGCGCGCATGGCCACACACATCGGCCACTTCCGCGAGCTGCTCATCGCCGGCGGCGAAGTGGGCAAGAAGCTGGATTTTCTTCTCCAGGAGATGAACCGGGAGGCCAACACACTGCTTTCAAAAACCGGTGGCGTGGCCGGCAAGGGCACGCGCATCACCGAGCTGGGACTGGCTATGAAATCTGAAATCGAAAAAACCCGCGAACAGATTCAGAACGTCGAATGAAAGCATCTTTTAGCCCTAAGCTATTAGCTTTTAGCTCCACGGCAATTTGCCGCAACAGCTAAAAGCTAATAGCTAACAGCCAACAGCGAGGAAAAGACAAAACGTGGCGGGAATCCTCTTCATCATCTCCGCGCCTTCGGGCTCCGGCAAAAGCACGCTGGTCAATGAGCTGCGCAAGCAGGTCACCGGCATCGACTTCTCCATCTCCTGGACCACGCGCGCGCCGCGCGGGTCTGAAGAAGACGGCCGCGAGTATCGCTTCACCACCCGCGAGCAGTTCGAATCCATGATCGCGGAAGGCGCATTCCTGGAGCACGCTGAAGTCTTCAGCAATCTTTACGGCACCGCAAAGTCGTCGCTCGAAGACGCTCGCCGCCAGGGCCACGACCTTCTCCTCGATATCGACGTGCAGGGAGCCGCGCAGGTGCGCAAATCCATGCCCGAGGCGGTCAGCATCTTCGTTCTGCCGCCCACCCCCAAGGCGTTGCGCACTCGCCTGCGCAACCGCTTCCGCGCCGAGGGCCAGATGAACGAGTCCGAACTCTACCGGAGGCTCTCTGAGGCCAGCAAGGAAATAGAGAATTATCGCGATTACACCTACATCCTCATCAACGACATTCTTGACCGGGCGGTAGCCCAGCTTGAAGCGATTGTCCTGGCTGAGCGATACTACCGCAATAGCGAGACGATCCCATTAAACTCGCGCCGTGTGCTTGAAGTTGCAGCGGCCTGTCGCCAGTCCAATTCGCAGGAGCGGTTGAAGCCGGTTCTGGAAGCGTTTGGGATTGGCAGTCCCCCGGAGCAGCAGCAGTTGAACTTTAGCGAGGATCCTGATGAAGATTGAGACGGAGTTTGACTCGAACTACCGCAAGGTTCTAGTCGCGGCGCGGCGAGCCCGCCAATTGCAGAACGGCTCTGCAGCGCTGGTTCCGACGCATTCATCCAAGGCTTGCAAGATCGCCCAGGACGAAATCGAGGCGGGCAAGATTGCTTACGTAAAGAAAGAAGAGACCCCGGTGGTGAAGCCGCCGGTGGATGACAACGGCGTAGCGATTCTGGGGTAAAGCGCGCAAAATAAAAACGGCGATCTCCAGCGGATTCTGCGGGATAGGTGCAAAAATTGCACTGAATTTGACGATGGGTGAACCGCAGGAATGACGGGCCGGGACGCGGAGGCCGTGGCGGCGGGGCAAGCCGAGGCACGCGTAAAAGAAAAAAACGGCGATGTCCAATGGATTCATGGAATTACATGCTGAAACTGCACTAGATTGCACGCGTGTTTCCAGGCTGACTTTCCGCTGCAATAAGGCGGACATGACGGCTCCTTTGCGTACACCCAATTCAGACCCAGGCTGGTTGCGGACGCCAACCGGCTGAGGGTGCCATTTCGGATGAAAAGCTCGGAATGCGGGCAAGAAAAAGGCCCAGCGGTCGACCGTCGGGCCTTTTCTCCCACTCTGATGCCATCTTACTCCCTAAAGAACCAGGATGATTTTGACAAAATTTTGTTCTAAATTTTAGTCAGAGTATTACAACGATTTCCACAAACTGTAACTATTGGCAGATTTCAGATCGGAGGTCGTTTTGCTGCGAAAATGGCGCAATCGTTGAGACGGGAAACGAGGGGGATTGGACAAAGGGACGGGAATGCGGTAATCGAGGATAGGACAAGGGGGCGTTTCGGATGTGCCGGAATATCAAAATGCTTTTCAACTTCGATCCGCCGGTGACGGAGGAGGAGATACTGAAGGCGTCACTTCAGTATGTGAGGAAGATCAGCGGGTTCCAGAAACCGTCAAAGGCAAATGAGGGGGCATTTGCGCGGGCGGTGGAAGAGGTTGCCGCGGCCTCGGCGCGGCTGCTGGAGTCGCTGGAGACCGCCGCGCCCAGGCGCAATCGCGAAGAAGAAGCGGCTAGGGCGAAGGCACGGTTAGCAGCGCGGTTCGGAGACTAGCGGGTTTGGCCAGGCGAGCCCAGCGATAGCAACAATAAAAGAAAGCTGAGCAATATAGGACAACCGCCGCCGAAAAATCAGTTTAAAAGTGGATAACCCTGCTCTTTCCCAAGGCACGCAGGGCACGTCTGCCAAATTCGGAGATCTTCATGCCCTTAGTCGTCGTCCTCGCTGTGGGAGTGGAGCCGTCAGTTCTGGCAAGTCAAGGGTCAGTCTGGCAACTTGCTGGGTACCAGATCACTTCTGTGAGATCGATCAGAGATGCGATTGTTCAATTAAGGGATGGCGATTTCGATCTGATTCTTCTGGATCATTCCATTCCCGTCGAGAGCCGGGAAAGGCTGACTTTCTTGATTCGAACTTCCGGCTCGCGGACACCGGTGGTTTGCGTCACGGACTCTGCCTGCGACGACGACAGTTTTGCGGACGCGACTCTCCGCAACGACCGGGACGATTTCCTCGAGGTCATTGGAGCGCTATTGGCCAAACGAGTAAAAGCGCACGCGATAGCGCAGCTATGCGAGCAAGAGGAAAGGCCGCCGCTCCATCTGCTCAAGGACGAGCGCACGTGACAGATGCTGTCGTCGCGGAACACTTCAAAACCGAGGGAGAGAATTCGATGAGAAGCACCGCTGAATCGGGTCGGGGCCACGTCTCAGGTGCCGCGAGAACGGGCGATTTCAGTGAGCGATTGTCACCGGAAGAACGCGTTGAGCTTGAATCCCTTCGGACACTCTTTCGACTGCCCACCCAGCACCACTCTGTTTGTTGAGAAACAAGCGCCCGATTTTGTCCTCTTTTTGTTGACGGGACAGGTGAAGCTCTCCTTGAATTCGAGCGCGGGCAGGCGAGTGATCCTCGGGATCGCCTGTCCTGGAGAAACGCTGGGGCTTGCTTCTGTGTTTTCCGGATGCCGGTACGATATTACCGCAGAGACAGCTTCCCCGTGCAGGATCGCGTCGATGGCAAGTGCGGACTTTCATGGGTTCCTGAGGCGCCATCCTTCGGCCTACGTGAACCTGGCACGCGAGCTCTGCCTGGAACGTGCCCGGGCATGCGAGCAGGTGCGAAGACTCGGCCTGGCGGTGACGGCATCGGCAAAGCTGGTCTGGTTCCTGCTGGACCAGTGTGCCGTGGCCCCGCAGGCGGAGGGCGGGACACGCCTGTTCTGCGCGCTCACTCATTCGGAGATCGGCGAGTGCATCGGTGTCTCTCGCGAGACGGTCTCTCGACTCTTTTGTGACTTCAAATCCCGGGAACTGCTGGAATCACGAGGATCGACAATGATCATTTCCGATCGTAAAGCGCTGGAGGCGTACGCGGGAATATCGTGAGCTTAAAGCAACCGAATGCTCTGGCAGAGCCGGATGAGAGGATGAAGAGTGCTGTGCGAGGCGTGAGCCGGAGTTGGGGTGCGATGCAGGTGAAGGAAATTGTCGCTGTGATTTTTGGGCTGGGGCTGGGGTTCAATGCTCTGTTGTTTGTGCCGCAGGTGGCGGCGGTGTGGCGCAAGAAGACAGATGAGGGGATTTCGCTGATCACGTTTGGCGGGTTCAGCGTGCTGCAGGCGATCGGGATTGTGCACGGGGTGTATCAGCACGACTGGTCGCTGATATTGGGGATGGCGGCGAGCCTGCTGACGTGCGGGAGCGTGACGGCGCTGACGGTGTTTTACCGGGTGAAGGGAGTGCGGAGGGAAGTTGGCGGCTGAGGTTCGGGCTCCCCATCCGTTTCGCAAAAGGTGTCAACCTGGATGGGAAGCCGGGCAGACTGCTTGTGCGCTGGACATTCATTCATCCCAGAAACATGCCGGCGATGGAGGCGCTGATCAAGTTAGCCATGGTGCCGGCTAACATGGCTCTGACTCCTAACTTGGCTAAGTCGTTTCTGCGCTCGGGAACTAATGCGCCGATGCCGCCGATCTGCATGCCTATGGATCCTAGGTTGGCGAAGCCGCATAGCGCAAACGTGGCGATGGTGAAGCTGCGCGGGGCTAGCGTGGCCTTGTGCGCGCCGAGGGCGATGTAGGCGATAACTTCGTTGAGCGCCATGCGGGTGCCGAGCAGGTTGCCGATGGCCGAGCAGTCGTGCCAGGGAACGCCGATGAGCCAGGCGACGGGCGCAGAAGACGATAGCCGAGGATCTGGCCGAGCGAGCCGGGAACCCAGGGCATGCCGCCGTGAACCCAGGCGAGCATCATGTCGAGCAGCGCGACCAGGGCGAGGAAGCTGATCAGCATGATGGCCACGTTCAGGGCGAGCTTGCCGCCGTCGATGGTGCCGCGGGCGATGGCGCCGATGAGGTTTTCTTCCTTGTGCAACTCGTCCTTGGGGATGATGACCTTGCCTTCGGTGTCGGGGATTTCGGTTTCAGGGACGAGCATCTTGGCGATGAGGATGGTGCCGGGCGAGGTCATGATGACGGCTGCGAGCAGGTGGCGCGCTTCAATGCCCTGGGCGATATACATGGCCATGATGCCGCCGGAGACGTGGGCCATGCCGCTGGTCATGATGCACATGAGCTCGGAGCGCGTGGCGCTCGGAGAGGAACGGGCGGATGGTGAGCGGGGCTTCGGTCTGGCCCATGAAGATGCTGGCGGCCACGTTCATGGATTCAGCGCCGGAGATGCGCATGGTTTTGAGCATGATCCAGGCGAAGAGCGCGGATGATATGCTGCATGAGGCCGATGTGGTAAAGCACGGCGAAGAAGGCGGAGATGAAGATGATGGTGGGCAGAACCTGGAAGGCGAAGATGGCGCCGGAGTTGGGCGAGATGACGCGGCCGAAGGCGCCGGAGTTGGGCAGGCCGAGCTCGCCGAAGAGGACCTGGGTGCCGGCGAAGGTGGCAGAGAGCATCTGGGTGACGGCGTCGCCGGCGCAGGCGCATGGCGAGCTGGCCGAAGCCGAAGCGCAGCACCAGGAAGGCGAAGCAGAGCTGCAGGCCGAGGCCCCAGGCGACGGTGCGCCAGCGGATGCGGCGGCGGTCGGTGGAGAACAGCCAGGCGGCAGCGAGAACGGCGAGAATGCCCAGGATTCCGGTGAAGCGATCCAAAGTGCCTCCCAGAAGCGGTCAGTGCTCAGTGATCAGTGGATCGAGTGAAAAGTGCAGGCAGTCGAATCAGGCTGAACGTGGCTTGACGCCGAGCAGTGCGCGGAGGCTCACGACGCCTGATCGACTGGATCACTGTAGCACTGATAACTATCCGTTACCTTACAGCATGGCGAGATGGGCTTCAGCGGATTCGCGGGTGAAGATGCGGCTGACCAGCGGAGGCATCGGCGGCGGGGCGATCGGAGAATGACGATTGCTGGCTTGAGGAGGCCGATCGGCTCGGCGAGATGCGCGGCGTTGGTGGCGTAGAGCGGTGGCGAGGGGCTGGCCGTTCTCGACGCGTGCGCCGCGGCGGGCGTGGAAGTCGATGCCGGCGTGGGGATCGACGGGCTCGCCGGCCTTCTCGCGGCCTGCGCCGGTGCGCTGCACGGCCCAGCCGAGGGCGGTGGTGTCCATGGCGGCGATGTAAGCCGGCTTCCCAGGCTTCGAGCACATGCGTTGCGCCGGGTTTGTGGAAGGCTGCGGGATTGTCGAAGACGGAGAGGTCGCCGCCCTGGGCTTCGACCATTTTGAAGAAGACGGCGAGGGCGGAGCCGTCGTGCGAGCGCGGCTTCGGCGAGCATGAAGCCGGCTTCGGGAGTGGCGGCCTTGCCGCCGAGGTGGATCATCCAGCCGGCGAGAATCAGCGAGAGCTCGCGCAGGTCTTCGCTCTGTCGGCGGGCGCTGGCCGCGGAGAAGCTCGACGCGACTCGGCCAGCTCGATCCAGTTGCCGGCGGTGCGGCCGAGAGGCTGGCCCATGTCGGTGAGCAGGGCGACGGTGCGGGTTCCGGCGGCTTCGGCCGTGGCCACCATCAGGCGGCGAGATATTCGGCGTCCTCGGGCTTGCGCAGGAATGCGCCGGAGCCGGTCTTTACGTCGAGAACCAGGGCGTCGAGGCCGGCGGCAAGTTTTTTGCTGAGGATGGAGGCGCAGATGAGGCCGGGGCTTTCGACCGTGCCGGTGCGGTCGCGGAGGGCATAGAGCACGCGGTCGGCGGGAACCAGGGCCGGCGTCTGGCTGACGATGGAAGCGCCGCAGCGCGCGAGGACGGATTCGAATTCGGCCAGTGAGAGCGCGGTGCGGTAGCCGGGAATGGATTCCAGTTTGTCCAGCGTCCCGCCGGTGTGGCCGAGGCGCGCGGCCGCTGATCATGGGCACGGCGAGGCCGCAGGCGGCGGCGATGGGCGCGACGAGGAAGCTGGTTTTGTCGCCGACGCCGCCGGTGGAGTGCTTGTCGACGGCGGTCTTGCCGAGGCGGCGAGGGAGGAAGCGCTCGCCGGAGTCGCGCATGGCGAGGGTGAGGGCGCGGGTTTCGTCGAGCGGTGAGGCCGCGGATGCAGGCAGCCATGAGCCATGCGGCGAGCTGCTCGAGCGGGGATGGTGCCGCGCGCTGCGCCGTCGACGATGAAGGCGATCTCGCGCGCGTCGAGGGTGCCGCCGTCGCGCTTGCGGCGGATCAGGTCGACCATGTGGATGGGTGCGTTGCGGGATCAGGATCGCATGGTCGTGCGCCTCAGTTGAATGCTGCATGTTGAAGGCCAGGGGCAGCAGTTCGCGGAAAGGCATGGTGCGCGAGTCCGTCCTCTGCGGGAAAGGCGACCGGCGCATCGGGCTCGATGAACTCGGCGAGCAGCTGGCGGCATGCACCGCAGGGCGGGCTTGGCGCGTTATTGAGGTTGGTGACGGCGACGGCGCGGATGCGCATCGAGGGGCCGTACTCGGCAACGGCGCGCGCGATGGCGGCGGCCTCGGCGCAGATGGTCAGGCCATAGCTGACATTCTCGACATTGGTGCCGGTGACGATGGCGCCGTTGGTGAGCTCGAGTGCAGCACCGACGCGGAAGCTGGAGTAAGGCGAGTAGGAATTGGCGGTGACGGCGTGCGCAGCGGCGATGAGTGGCTCGAGTGCGGGTTCGATTGGCGTGCCGTTGCTCATGAACCTATGAGGCTAACACAGGGGTCGGGGATCAGGGATCAAGCAGCTACTACTCTTCGCGGAGGGCCGCGGCGGGCTCGATGTGGAGAGCGCGGTGTGTAGGAATGAGCAGGGCGGCGGTGGAGATGGCGAGCATGAGGGCCGCGACGGCGGCGAGGCTCCATCGGATCGGTGGGACGTACGCCATAGAGCAAGCTGCTCATGCTGCGGCCGGCGAAGAACGCTGTTGCGATTCCCAGCACCATGCCGACGAAGGATCAGGCGGAGACCGTCGCCGAGCACGGCGGCGCCAATGTTGGCGCGGCGCGCGCCGAGGGCGATACGAATGCCGATTTCATGGGTGCGGCGCGAGACGGAGTAGGCGATGACGCCGTAGAGGCCGATAAGGGTTAGCAGCAGTCCGAGCGCTCCCAGTGATGCTGTGAGCCATGCGGCGGCGCGGTTGGCGTAGGTGGCCAGGCGCATGTGGTCGGTGAGGGTTTCACCGCCGATGACGATGATGCCGGGGTCGACAGCGCGGACGGTGCTGCGCATGGCGGGAAGGAGGGAGCGTGGATCGGCGGCAGTGGTGGCCGTCAGGGTCATGTCGGACCAGGCTTCCTGGGCGAGCGGGAGATAGAGATAGGGCTGCGGGACTCGCCGATGTCGCTGTATTTGCCGTCTGCGGTGACGCCGACGACTTCGACGTCGGCGGAATCTTTGCGGCCGAGGCGCAGATGGCGGCCGATGACGTCAATGGAGCCGAAGAGGCGTTTAGCGAAGGTCTGGTTGACGATAATCACGCGCATGGAGGCGGGCGTATCGACAGAGCCGAAGGCGCGGCCGCGCAGCATCGGGACTCCCATGACGTGGAAGTAGTCGTTATCGACCTGGTTGAACCAGACGGACGTGCCGGCGGTATCGGTGGCGGGCTCGCCGGGAGCAAGGACGACCTGGTGGCTCCGCCGCCAACCAGCGAGAACGGGACAACGCGCGAGACGGTGGCATCTTTGACGCCGGGGAGTGCGCGGACGCGGGCAGCGATGGCGGAGAGCTCGACCTGGCGCTGGGGGCCGTCGCGAATTGACGGACAATTCGAGAATGGCGGCGTTCTGGCGGGAGCTGAAGCCGAGGTCAGTGGACTCGATGCGAAGGAGGGAGCGGACAAACAAGGCCGGTGACGACGAGCAGCGCCATGGAGACGGCGACCTGGGCGATGACGAAGATTTTGCGCGCGGGCATGCGGAACCGCCGCGGGAGGCGAGCGGTCGCGCATGGCCTCAAGCGGCGAGGTGCGCGTGGAGACGAGGGCGGGGATGACGCCGCAGACGAGGACGGAAAGCGCGCCGGCAACGATGGCTACGGTCATGACGCGGAAGTCGATGCGGAAGTCGGGGCTGAGGGGAAAGCCGACATTGGGGATGAATGCTGGGACCGCAGAGATCAGCCATTGGGCGAGGGTGAGGGCAGACGCGATACCGGCGACGGCGAGCAGGGCGTATTCGGTGACCAGTTGGGCAACGAGGTTGCCGCGCATGGCGCCGAGGGCGGTGCGCATGGCGATCTCGCGGCGGCGGGCGTCATTGATGGCCAGCAGCAGGTTGGCAATGTTGACGCAGGCGATGAGAAGTACTGCAGCGCCGAGAGCGAGGAGCAGGATGGACAGGATTTTGAATTGCGAGAACTGGGAATTCTGCTCCCATGCGGCCGAAAAGGTGCGGCCGTGATTGGTCTGGGGGAACCGGGAGGCGAGGCTCGCACCGAGCGACTGGAGCTGCGCGCGGGCCTGATCGAGGGTTGCGCCGGGACGCAGGCGCGCATAGAGATCATAGTTGCGGAATGAACGCGGGTTGCTTCGGTCCTCGTGGAACCACGCGTCCCAGGTGGAGCGGGGAACGTAGACCTGCGGGTCCATGATGCGCTCGACGCCGCGGAAAGCGGCGGGGGTGACTGCGACGATGGTTGCGGAACCGCCGGTGGCGATTACGGTGCGGCCGATGACGGTGGGATCGCCGCCGAAGACGCGCCTCCAGGTAGCGTGGCTAAGGACGATAACGGGGCTTTGCGTGTGAGCCAGTTCCCATTCAGTGGGCAGACGGCCTAGCTCGGGGCGCGCGCCCATGAACGCGAAGAAGTTGTCGGTGACGACCTCGGCGGTGAGGAGCTGGATGCCGTCGGCGGTTTTGAGGGCGACTCCGCGATGGTCCACGCCGGCAACGTCGGCGAAGGCGGGGATGCCGGTGCGGATGTCCTGGTACTCGGCGAACGAGGAAGTTGTATCGCGCTCCGAGTCGGCTGCTACATGCTCCTTGACGCTGGCGAGGCTGAGCAGGTGCGCGGGATCGGAAATGGAGAGCGGCCGGAGGGTTACGCCGTCAACGAGCGAGAAGATGGCGGTATTGGCGCCGATGCCGAGGGCGAGAGTCAGGACAGCAGCGAGAGCCGGGCCCGGAGTGCGGCGATATCTACGGAGGGAGAACCGAACAACAGGAAGGAAGTGGATCACAAGCGCGTCTCCTTCGTCCCTGAACAACCAAATGATGATGGCAGAACTGCCGAAATGGAAGCATTTTGGGTGCCAAACCTGGTGCTCGGAGAGTGAGGGTTTGGGTCCGGCAGGTGGATTGGGATGTGCGGAATCGCAACCGGATGTTCGGAAACGGACGGTGCAAACGGTTCTATGCGAGAACTGACAAAGCCTCTGTGGCCGCCCATGCGTCTCAAGGATGGCCCTGATTCACCGATAACCAATGCGGGAGCCTTGCGGGTCAGCGAAAGCGATGGCGGGCCTGCGGGATGTGTGCCGATGGACGATCTGATTCGGGAGTTCCTGATCGAGAGCCAGGAAGGGCTGGACCGGATGGAGCACTGCCTCACGGAGCTGGAAGGCAGGCCGGAGGATGCGGGGCTGCTCGGGGAGATCTTTCGCGCGGTGCACACCATCAAGGGAACGACGGGTTTTCTGGGGTTCGGGCGGCTGGAGAAGCTGGCGCATGCGGGCGAGAACCTTCTGGGATTGCTGCGCGACGGAAAGCTGAAGGCGAACGCGGAGATGATCACGGGGCTGCTGGAGCTGCTGGACCGGCTGCGCGGGATATTGTGGGCGATTGAGGCAGACGGAGACGACGGCGGCGAGGCCGGCTCGGCGGAAGACGGGGAGCTGATTGGAACGCTCGCGAAGCTGCAGGCGGAGAAGCCGAAGCGGCGAGCGGGACCAGGCGAATCAAGGCGAAAGCGGCCCAGAAAGCGGCTGGCGCAACCGCGGAGCCGGCGAAAGGCCGCGGTGGCAGTGCTTGCGGATGCGGCGTGTGAACAGGCGACGCGCGCGCCGGTGCCGGAGGCTGTAGCACAAGCGCGAGCGGCAGAGAAGCGTGGCACGAATAAGGAAACTGAGCCGGCGGAGGCAGCGGCGGGGACGTCGAGTGCGGCCGAAAGCACTTTGCGCGTGGATGTGCACCTGTTGAACCAGATGATGAACCTGGTGGGCGAGCTGGTGTTGACGCGCAACCAGGTGCTGCAGGCGACGGCCGCGGATCCACGGATGACGCAGCTGGGGCGGCGTTTGGACATGGTGACGGCGGACCTGAGGGAAAGCGTGATGAAGGCGCGGATGCAGCCGGTGGAGAACGTGTTTTCAAAACTGCCGCGAATGGTGCGCGATCTTTCCCAGGTCTTGAAGAAGCAGGTGCAGCTTGCGTGCGAGGGGCGGGACACGGAACTGGACAAGAGCCTGCTGGAGGCGATCAAAGATCCGCTGATGCATGCGGTGCGGAACGCCATGGATCACGGGATCGAAGCGCCGGAGGTGCGCGCGGCGGCGGGCAAGGAGCCGATGGGAACGCTGAAGGTGCGGGCGGCGCAGGAAGGCAGCCACGTAATCGTGGAGATTTCCGACGACGGCGCGGGAATTTCCGTAGAGCGGATCCGGCAGAAGGCGATCGAACGGAGCGTAGTGACGGCCGAGCGTGCCGCATCGATGACGGAACGGGAGTTGCTGCAACTGATCTTCGTGCCCGGATTCTCGACCGCGGCGCAGGTGACGAACGTGAGCGGGCGAGGCGTGGGGATGGATGTGGTGCGCACAAACGTGGAGAGGATCGGAGGCAAGGTGGAGATCGAGTCGCGGGTGGGCAAGGGGACCACGCTGCGGCTGCGGATCCCGCTGACGCTGGCAATTATTCCGGCGTTGATTGTGCGCAGCCTGGGACAGAGCTTTGCTGTTCCCCAGGGAGCGCTGCTGGAACTGGTGCACGTGCCGGCGGAGCAGGTTAGAGCGGAAATCGAGTGGATGGAGAATGCGCCCCTCTATCGTTTGCGGGGGCAGTTGCTTCCGCTGGTGTTCCTGGATCGCATGCTGGCGCCGGGGACCGGGAGCGGGAGCGAGGATTCGGATCTGTTCATCGCCGTGCTGGACGCGGATGGGAGGCGCTATGGGCTGGTGGTGGATGGGCTGGCCGATCCGGAAGAGATTGTGGTGAAACCCCTGAGCCAGGTGCTGAAGGAGATCGGGTTGTACTCGGGAGCGACGGTGTTGGGCAGCGCCGACCTGGCGCTGATCCTGGATCCGACTGCGATTGCGGCTCGGGCGGGAGTGCGACTGCGGGAAGAAGACGAGGCCAGCGCGACGGAAGACGAGAGCGCCGGGCAAGCGGAGAAGATGGAGTACCTGCTGGTGGAGGCGGGGGGACAGAGCGCGGCGGTGCCGCTCAAGAAGGTGTTGCGCATCGAGCAGATTCCATTGCAGCGGATCGAGTACGTGGACAGGCGGCCGGTGTTGAACCTGAGGGGACAACTGCTGCCGGTGGAGGATCCGGGAGGCCTGCTGGAGAGCGCTCGGAAGGATGTGACAATCCCGGTGGTGGTGGTAAGCCACGACGACGGCAGACAGGCGGGGATCGCGGTTTCCCACGTGCTGGATGTGGCTGCGGGCGGGGAGTTGTTCGACGCGGGCACGGGCGTTCGCTCAGCCGGGGTGAGGCTGATGAAGGACAAGGTAGTGCGCATGTTGCACTCGGACGGCGATGGCGAAGAGGGGAAGGTCCCAGATCCGGAGAACAGTTTTGCGTTATTGAATTGAGCGGGTGAGGGAATGGAAACGAAGCAGCAAAGAAAGGCCGAGGATGGGCTGCGGCAGGTGTGCAGCGTGCGGCTGGGCGAGCGGCTGTTGGGCATTCCGATCCGGCCGATCCTGGAGATCATGGGCAAGGTGCGGCCGCAGCCGGTACCGCTGGCGCCGGGATTTGTGGGCGGGCTGGTGCACTACCGCGGCGACGTGCTGACGACGGTAAGCCTGCGCCGGGTTTTGGAGATGCCGCCGCGCGATGGGGCGCAGGATCTGCTGGTGATGGAAGGCGCCGGAGGATGCTTTGGGTTGCTGGTGGATGCGGTGGTGGAAGTGCTGCGGCTCTCAGAAGAGAACTATGAGCCCAACCCTTCGACGATGGCGGAGAACAGGAAGGCGATCTTCAATGGCGCCTACAAGCTGACGCAGGGATTGATGGCGATGCTGGACCCGGAGCAACTGGATCCGATGAAGCTGGCGCGAGCCAGTTGAGCAACGAAGGAGCAATGCGTGCGAGCGCTGATTGTGGACGACTCACGGTTTTCACGGATTCATCTCAGGAAGATGCTGGAAGGGGAGTGCATGGAATGCGAGGAAGTGATTGACGCCGAGGAGGGAATGAAGCGATTGCGGTCGTGTGGGGCGTTTGACCTGATGCTTGTGGACTGGAACATGCCTGGTATGAGCGGGCCGGAGATGATTGCGCTGGTGCGACAGGAAGGGATGACCGAACTGAAGATTCTGATGGTGACCACGGCGGAGGAGAGCGAGTGCATTGCGCAGGCGCTGGAGGCAGGCGCGAACGAATTTCTGATAAAGCCTTTCGACGCGGATGCGCTCAGGGAAAAGCTGGGGCTGATGGGATTGGAGCGGGTGGCGGGGTGACAGCGCGGACGCGGGTATTGATCGTGGACGACTCCGTGGTGATGCGAAGTCTGTTGCGGTCGGTGATATCGGCTGATTCGCAGCTTGAAGTGGCGGGGACCGCGGCCAATGGCGCAGATGCGCTGGAGGCGGTGGCAACGGTCAAGCCGGACCTGATGCTTTTGGATATTGAGATGCCAGTGATGGACGGGATGGAGGCTTTGCGCCGCTTGCAGGCGCAAGGCAGCCGGCTGCCGGTAATCATGTGCAGCGCGTTGACGCAGCGCGGCGCGCGCGTGACGATCGAAGCCCTGGCAGGCGGAGCCGCGCAGATTACGTGGCCAAGCCTGCGCAATCGGCCAGCCGCGAACAGGCGATGGAAACGCTGAAGGCGGAACTATTGCCGAAAATCGTTGCGCTGACGCGACGGCAACGGGAAGTCAGGCGTGCGGCGTTGGCGCCTTTGCAGGCGGCGCCGGCAGCGATGGAGCCGGCTCCGGGGATTATTGCGATCGGCGTTTCCACCGGCGGCCCGGCCGCGCTGGAACGCGTATTACCGGGTTTGCCAAGCTATTTCCCGCTTCCGGTGCTCGTGGTGCAGCATATGCCCGAGCTATTTACGCGCTCTCTGGCGGAACGGCTGAACGGCGCTTGCCAAATCCGGGTTTGCGAAGCCGCGGAAGGGGCGGTGGTGCGCGCCGGAGAGGTGGTGATTGCGCGCGGCGACTGGCACCTGGATGTGCAGTGCGACAGCGCCGGAACGGCGAAGCAGCACCTGACGAGAAAGGCGCCGGAAAACCACTGCCGGCCATCGGTGGACGTACTGTTCCGGTCCTGCGCTGCGCTGTACGGTGCCGGCACGGTAGCCGTGGTGCTGACGGGAATGGGATCGGACGGGTTGGCAGGTTGCCGGGCGCTGCGCGAGGCGGGCGGAACAGTGCTGGCGCAGGATGAGGCCAGCAGCACGGTGTGGGGAATGCCGGGCGCGGTGGTGCAGGCGGGTCTGGCGAACCGGATCTTGGCGCTGGATCAGATGGCGTCAGAGCTGGTTCGGATGGTCAGCGGAAGATGGAACGAGGCGCAGAAGCTTCGGGACGCGGTGGTTTGACCTTGGCAAATCATGGATCGAGCGCGGATTACGCATACCTGCGGCGGGTGGTGCTGGGTCAGTCGCGAAACGTACTGGATCCTGCGCGGGATTTCGTGTTCGAGTCCAAGCTGACGACGCTGGCGCAGAAGCGCGGATTGCGCGATGTGCGCGAGCTTGTGGAGTTCATGCGCCGAACGCGGGACACGCAGCTTGAAGAGGCGGTGGCCGAAGTCCATGACCGTGAATGAGACGAGTTTTTTCCGCGACCGCCGGCCATTCGAACTGTTACGGACAGAGCTGCTGCCGGAGCTGATTGCAGCGCGGCATAAAACCCGGACGTTGCGATTGTGGAGCGCGGCCTGTTCCGCCGGGCAGGAGACGTACAGCGTGGCCATGCTGATCCGCGAGAATTTTCCGCTGCTGGCGGGATGGAAGATTCAGGTGGAGGGAAGCGACATCGCAAAGAACATGGTGGAACGCGCAGCGGCTGGAGTTTACGAACGCATCGAGGTGAATCGCGGGTTGCCGGCGCGATATCTGGCGCAATATTTCGAGCGAGCAGGCGAGAGCTGGGTGGTGAAGCCGGAAATTCGCGCAATGTGCAGATTCCGGCAGATGAACCTGTGCGATGTTCCGCTGCCTTTCAGCCAGCGATTCGACGTGATCCTGATGCGCAACGTGATGCTTTACTTCGGGCCGCAGGTGCGGCGGGCGGTGATGGCGGAGGCGCATCGGCTGCTGGCGCCGGACGGGGTGCTGATCATGGGGGCGACGGAACAACCGGCAGACAAAGAGATGTGGCGGGCGGAGATTGTGGCCGGGGCGTGCGTTTTCAGGCCAGGACAGCGATAGTTCGCGGTTGTCAATTATCAGTTTTCAGGTGTCGATCTGCGAGGTTGTGACGATCGCAACTGCAATCCCGTCGATGACAACCATTGCAAGAGATGCCGCGTTCCAGTTCATTGCAATCAGTTCTGGAGCAATGATGTC